>CAWFQN010000014.1:0-393009 GCA_963817925.1 uncultured Acidobacteriota bacterium | reverse complement strand
ACTTAGCCTTGCGATATTTTGTATCCTGTTTATATAACCTTAATGGCTTTATGGAGCCTCTTCGGACGGGAATCGTCCGAGGGGGCTTTTTGTGTCTTGGGCATTGTCGCGCGGGAAGAAGCAGATCCCTCGGCTTCGCTCGGGATGACAGATTACTGCTCGGGATGACAATTTGTTGGAGGATGACAGTTTGTCGGCAGGTTGATGGAGTTGAAATTTAAGGAGTGAATCGCTTATGAGCTTGGGTGTGGTGGTTGGGGATTTGTTGGCTTCGGTGGAGGTTGGGGATTTGTTGGCTTCGGCTGTTCGTCGAGATAAAGGCGGGATGGCTCGGTTTACCGGGAAGCGGCGCGGGGAGATGGCCGAGGCGGCGTTTGTGGCTAAGGCGGTGAGCTTGGGATTTGGCGTGGCTAAGCCTTGGGGCGATAGCGATCCGTTTGACTTTATTGTGCAGTGGGGTGGGAAGTTGTCGAAGGTGCAGGTGAAGTCGGCGCATTGTGTGGGCGAAGACGGCACTTACAGTATTCGGGCGCATGGGCATGACTCGAAGGCGTATCGGGCGGATCAGATCGATGTGCTGGTGGCGTTCGTGGTTCCGCTGGATGTGTGGTATGTGTTTCCGGTGCGGGCGCTGCGGCGGATGCGGACTTTGAAGTTGTATCCTGGGAGCCGGAAGCGGCGGTCAAAGTTTGAGAAGTATCGTGAGGCTTGGGGATACTTGCGAGGGTGAGGTTGGGGCCGGGCCGGGTGGCCCAGGTTCGCGTCCGCGCTCTTCGGACGCCAACCTGGGGGTCACCACCCGATCCGTTTATTTCCCGGTACCAGATCGAAATGGCGATTGCGGCTTAGTAATGGAAGCCCGTGCTGGCGGCAGAGGGCTGCGATCCAGACATCGTTGGTGGGAATCGGGCTGCCCTGTTGCTTCAATTCGAGCGTGATTTCCGCGTAATATTGCGTGGTCGGCTCATGGATGTCCAGCACCAGGCAGTCCTGCAGCAAACCCTTCAACCAGTTTGCGTAGCTGGTCCGGTTTCGCGATAGTGCGATGCCGTAACGATACTCCCCAAGCACAACCACCGGAATCGCCACCTGATCGGCCCGAGCCAGAAGGGCGATGACTGCAGAATCATCGTCCGCCGCGGCGGACAGGGCGTTGGTATCTAGAATCATTTCCAGAGTTCCCGGTCAATCTGCTCGAAAGCCTCCTGCACGCGCTTTTCGACCTGCTTCCGCTCCTTATGGAGATGTTTGAGCTTTCCCAGATGCTTCATCCAGGGCTTTTCCTCAGACGTGGTCCGCAATTTCTCCTGGACAGCCTCGGTGACGAACTGGCGCAGAGGGATGCCGCGTTCGGCCGCCACCGACTTGGCTCGGCGGAACAGGAAGTCGGGAATCTCCAAGGTTGTTTTCACGTTCCCGTATTACCATATTTACGGGAGTCTTGAGTTGTCGCAGGGGAAAACGCAAGGTCCCTCGACTTCGTTCGGGATGACAGAGGTTCTACGGATTGGAAGGAGGGCTCAATAGCTCACAGTGCTCGACGCACTCTACCGTGTCGGCCTCGACCGTGGCTTTCTTGTGGCCGGAAAACTCGATGTCGGGGAGGATCAGCAGGGTTTGCGGGCCATTGGCGACGTTAAAAGTGCAATTGAAGTTCATCGACTGGACGCCACGTTCCTTGCAGCCGGTTTGGTCGAGGGCGTCGGGGAGGGTCATGGTCTTGTCGTAGACCTGGTCGGCAAGATGCGAGGGCAGCAGAGCGACCGTCAGGGGGATGGGCGACTTGATTTTCACGCTAAGTTCCTGGCCATCGTGGTCTGGAGTCATCAGACTGTAGACCTTGGGTACCGGCGTGATCTGGTATTTTTCGTCGAGGATGCGTCGCCAATTGAACTCAGGCTGAATGTAATTGTAGTACTGGATGTGGAGATCGTTGGGGGACATGAATTGCCGCGCTCCGGGTCCGAGGATGGCGCCAATGGTCGAGAGGACGGGCTTCTCGGGCTGGCGCTCGTCGCGGAAGGTGATGATCATCGGGCGTTCGGAGGGAAGATGACACTCGTAAATCGCGCTGGTGACATGCTCCTTCACGCAGAGGAAGCTGAAATTCGCAGGGGCTCCGGGGTTCCGCATGGCGGCGTTCCATTCGTCGGCCCAAGCCATGGCCACGGTGACCGGGTATCTGGAGTCGATGTGCACGTGCATGCCGCCGCCCCCGACAGTGGCATGGTAGACGCGGCTGCCGTGGAGGCTGGCGGGCTCCAGATGGATCGTTTCGCTGTCGGCAGCTCTCCAATAATCTTGACCTTGCGCATATGAGTTCGCGACAAAGGCGCAGAACAGCAGCGTGGCGAAAACGGAAAAGTTCCTCATACTAGAAGTATTTGCTGGCCCATGCTCGTACCCTAGCGAATTCGCGAGGAGAGGATTACGAAGGTACCAACTGCCCGTGATGACGAAAGGATGTCGGCAAAATCTGGTCGTTGCCGGCATAAATAAATGCGACGTTCGGAAATGAGTGTGGCCTTTTTCTTTTTTTGCCTTGTGTGGCGCGGGCATTCCTGCCCGCGAAAAGCCTTGGCCGGGAAAAAGTTGGCGGACAAGAATGTCCGCCCTGCACGAGTCGAAGTTGGCGGATAAGAATGCCCCCCTTCACGATGGCCGCACTACACCTGCTCAACCCACAGCCACGGATATTCTTCCGGAGTCTTTACCGGTCCTCTTCTGACCGGATTTTGCTGGATGTAGTCTGTCTTCTGCCGCACGCTCTCTTCGTTGCGAATCACGTGATCAAACGATTCTTCCTGCCACAGCGGTCCGCAGCTTCCCAACAGCTGATTCACGCGCCGCGCCGATGCGCCTTTGATCCTTTTCAGTATGTCGACCAGGCAGAATATGTCTCCATTGGGATCTCTCATCGGAGTGAGCAGCAGGTGTACATGTTCTGGCATGCTCGACTCTGCTCTCCTTTGAACGTGTCCGAAAAAGGCTGGCAAGCCTTGCACTCGAGGTGTATCCTCTCGTGGGTCGGGCAAGAAGATGGAAGTCCCGGCTCACCCTTCTATGTCCACGGTCAACGCAGAACGCGTCGGGCCTGCAATGAGCCCGGAGAAAAAACTGAGCGCGACGACCTTGACTGGTCGAAACGGAATCGTGCAGCGGTATTTCTACTTTGCGATGTCGCTGCTGCTGGCTGCAATTGTGGTCGCGGGCTTCAGCCGCACGATCAACGACAGCCTGTTCCATCCCGCTATACCGCGGCCCTTCATTCTCTGGATTCATGCGGCCGTTTTTGCCGGGTGGGTAATCTTCTTCATTGGCCAGTCCACGCTGGTCCGGGTGCACAAGGTCAGTTGGCATCGCTCCCTTGGATGGTTTGGCGCCGGGCTGGCCACGGTGATGGTCCCGCTGGGCACTGCCACGGCCATCGTCATGGCCCGCTTCGACGCCGTACAACGCCATCTGAGTGACGCGTACTCGTTCCTGAGCGTCCCGTTCTATGAAATGCTCGCCTTTGGGGTGTGCATTGCGCTGGCCATCTATTGGCGCACGCGGCCGGAGCTGCACCGCCGGCTGATCTTCATCGCGACCTGTGGGCTGATGAGCGCGGCCTTTGCCCGCTTTGACTACGTTTTCGACCATAAGCTCTTCTATCTCTGCGTGGACCTGGTGATCCTTCTCGGCGTTGCCCGCGACCTGCTGGTCGATCGGCGCGTCCACAAGGTCTACGCCTATGCCCTGCCGTTGTTGATCGTGGGCCAAAACCTCGCGATCTACATGTGGCGGAGCAATCCTTCGTGGTGGCAGGGGATCACGCACGCGATCATGGGATAGCCTCTTGACTTAGCCTTTCTCACCACGATATCCTGTACCGATACACGTTAGCTATTTGACAATCTAGAGATCGGGTGCCGCTACTCGGGCCTAGGCAGGCTTTGATCAGTTAAGTCCTTATTCCGGAGTATTTGCGCGTAAGTCCTTATTCCTCAGAGATCTTGGGGATAGTCTGGCTGTAACCCCATCATTCCAAAAGACCAGGGGGAGGGGGTTTCCGATACCAAGTAGTAATATTCCCGAAATGGGTCGACGGGCGACGGACAGCGGTGCCCGTCCTACACGGGTTGGAGTGATCCGGGGAAACGCAAGGTCCCTCGACTTCGCTCGGGATGACAGTGATTTCGGCGCCGTTGGGCGGACTGAGTTGAGTGGGTCATTGAAATAGAATTGCGATCATCGACGAGAGATCTCGATGAGCAAAGTGAAAGTCGGCGCATTTTCAGTTTCGATCGATGGGTTTGGGGCTGGGCCTCGGCAGGACTTGCAGAATCCGCTCGGGGTCCACGGGACCGAGCTCCACAACTGGTTTTTTCACACCGAGATATTCAAGAAGGTGCACGGTCAAAGCGGCGGGACTACGGGCATCGACAACGATTTTGCGGCTCAGTCTTTCGAGAATGTGGGCACCTGGATCCTGGGCCGGAATATGTTCGGGCCGGTTCGGGGTCCGTGGAAAGACGATTCCTGGAAAGGGTGGTGGGGCGACGATCCTCCGTACCATACGCCTGTGTTTGTGCTCACGCATCACGCGCGGTCCCCTCTCGCGATGGAAGGCGGCACGACGTTTTACTTCGTTACCGATGGATTGGAGTCTGCTCTGAAGAAAGCGAAAGAGGCGGCCCACGGTAAGGAAGTGCGAATCGGTGGCGGCGTGTCTCTCATTCGTCAGTACCTGATAGCAGGACACATCGACGAAATGCACTTGGCGGTCTCGCCGGTTCTGCTGGGCGAAGGCGAACATCTATTCACCGGAATCAATCTTCCCCAACTTGGCTTCAGGCTTGTCCGCACCGTCGCCGGAGAAAATGCAACTCACGTTTTTGTTAGGAAGGGATAGCGGCTTTTTTGTGTTTTCGCGGGGTGGACGCAAGGTCCCTCGACTTCGCTCGGGATGACAGTCAGTGGGGGGACGACAATTGCTTGCGACGACGGTGTTTACGATCAAAGGCGGCGGACAGGAGTTTTCGCCCTACACTGGTTTGGGGTTTCTTGTGAATTGGCGCTGGTGCCAGTAGGGGTAGGCTGGGGTTACTTCGCTGGCGGCGTCGAGTCTTGCTACTTGTTGTGGGGTTAGGTTCCATCCTGCCGCGGCCAAATTTTGGCGTAGTTGTTCTTCGTTGCGGGCGCCGATGATTACGCTTGCTATCGTCGGCCTTTGCAGGAGCCAGTTCAGGGCGATTTGCGGGATGGTTTTTCCGGTTTCACGGGAGACTTCGTCGAGCGCGTCCACTACTTTGTAGAGATATTCGTTCGCAACCGGCGGGCCTTGCTCGGCGGTGCTGTGCAGCCTGCTTACTTCCGGGAGTGGTTGGCCGCGACGGATTTTCCCGGTAAGCCTGCCCCACCCTAAGGGACTCCAGACGATGGTTGCAACTTTCTGGTCCAGCCCCAGTGGCATCAGTTCCCACTCGAAGTCCCGGCCTACCAGCGAATAGTAGGCTTGATGGGCTACGTAACGCGCCCAACCGTACCTTTCGGAGGCGGCGAGGGACTTCATCAAATGCCATCCCGAGAAATTGGAGCACGCGATGTAGCGGACTTTTCCGCTTTGCACCAGCGTGTCCAGAGTCTTGATGGTTTCTTCGACTGGCGTCTGCGCGTCGAATCCGTGCATGTGGTAGATATCGATGTAGTCGGTGTTGAGGCGGCGCAGGCTGGCCTCGCAGGATTGGATCACGTGATGGCGGGAGGAGCCGAGATCGTTGGGTCCGTCGCCCATGGCGAACGTGGCTTTGGTCGAAATTAAAACCTGGCTGCGGCGCCCGGCGATTGCGTTGCCGAGGATTTCTTCCGATACGCCTTGAGAGTACACGTCGGCGGTGTCAAAGAAGTTGACTCCGGCTTCGAGGCAGATGTCCACCAGGCGGGTGGCTTCCTTCACGTCGCTGTTGCCCCAGGCTTGAAAGAACTCGCCGCGTCCGCCGAAGGTTCCTGCGCCGAAACTGAGAACGGGAACTTTTAATCCGGAGTGACCGAGTTGTCGAAATTCCATGGGGAGTAGATGCTCGTGGCGGGACCGGGGATGCGGGGGAATGCGGCTCGCGAAAGCAGCGTAGGTGGATCGGTTTGAAACGCTCCGCGCGAGATCCTTCGGCCCGCTGGAAAGCGCGGGCCTTCAGGATGACGCACTTCAATAGAATGGCTAACCGGGCGCAGTGCTCGGCGGGCAGGAGTGTCCGCCCCACACAGTGATAATCTTGCGACATGCCTCCGACATCTTCTCGGTCTTCGATTGTGTCGGCGCTGTCTGTCGGATTGCTTCTCGGGGCAGTGCTGGTTGGTGCAGCTGGATGGTTGATGCTGTTACGAGATTCCGGGCGGAGTTTGTTGAGCCATGTCTGGTCGTCGATGACCGGCAGAGTTCTCAGCATTGATGTGAGCCAGCCCACCGTGGTTGATCGTATTCAGAGGCTGCAGCGGCTGGAGACTGTGGTTTACACGATGGACAAACTGGTTACGGGAGCGAAAGAGAATCCTATCTTTCCGGACTTTCTGGCTGGAGATCGGCTTTTGATGATGGTGCACGGCGAAGTTGTGGCGGGGATTGATTTTTCGAGTTTGAAGCCGGGAGATGTTCGACTGGATGGCAGAAAAGTGCATTTGCGTCTTCCCGCGTCGCAGGTGTTCAGCACCCGGCTCGACAGCGCGAAGACTCGCGTGTATTCCAGGCAAACCGGGCTGCTGGTGCCGACTGATCCAAATCTGGAAACGGAAGTGCGTCAGGAGGCGGAACGTGAGCTGCAAGCGGCGGCGTTGGCCGATGGCATTTTGCAGACTGCCCAGCAGAATGCGGCTTCGACGATCACCAGTCTGCTGCAGGGTTTGGGATTCGAGAAGATTGAGTTCGAGTAGCGCTTGCCATGGTGTGATCTCTAGTTTCCGAATCAATTTCCACGATCAATCAAAAGTCAACGGCGGCGGACAGGAGTGTCCGCCCTACACGGGTGTATGATTTTTGGACCGGGAGGAATGTCCTATGGGAATCGCACTCGCTGACAATGTCAGGCAATTACTTGATCGCTCCAATTTTGCTCATCTGGCGACGCTGATGGAGGATGGCTCGCCGCTCAGCACTCCGGTGTGGGTGGGCCGTGAAGGCGATCGAATCATCGTTTGCACCAGCGGGAAGTCGCTCAAGGCGCGCAACACTCAACGCGATCCTCGAGTGGCACTCTCTATGGTCGACTTTCAGGATCCCTATCGCGAGTTACAGCTTCGTGGGCGGGTGGTTGAGCATCGCCCTGACCCTCAGTTGAAACTGCTGGACGCAATTTCGATGCGGTACGTTGGCAAGCCGTTCCCGATGCGTACTTACGAAGATCGTGTGGCTCTGATTATCGAAGCCGACAAGGTGCGCTACTTGAAACTTCCCTTTGAGCACACGCCTGCCGCGTAGGGGTGGCTACGCGGGCGAGGGCGCCCGCGCTACATGTCGATAACCAATTTCCTTGGAGAAGTCCATATTAGAGGGAAGCTGGTTCTTCGGAGGCAGCCATGAAGCGTCGCGATTTCATCGTTCATGCGGTCCGCGGATTGGGAGCGGCCTGGGTGGGCTCGCGGGGCTTGGCGGCTTGGACCTCTTCCGCGCCGGCCTTGACAAAAAAGTTCAGCGCGTCGGATACGGTGGTTCTTGGACGCACCGGCATCAAGACCAGCCGACTTGCGATGGGGACGGGTACGATTGGTTACGATCATCATTCGAACCAGACTGCGCTTGGCGTCAAAGGACTTTCTGAACTACTGCTCAACGGTTACAACCAGGGGTTGCGGTTCTTCGATGCGGCCGACGCCTACGGAAGCCATCCGCATGTGGCTCAGGCGCTCCAGCAGTTGCCTCGCGATAAAGTTACTGTGCTGACGAAGACGTTCTCGCGCGATCCCAAGTCCGCGCGAGCCGACTTGGATCGTTTCCGCCGCGAGCTTGGCACCGATTACTTGGACATTTGCCTGATGCACTGCGTCACGGAAGGCGATTGGACCGAGCGCTATAAAGGAGTGATGGACGTGCTCTCTGAAGCCAAGCAGAAAGGCATCATTCGGGCGCACGGCTGTTCGTGTCACAGCATTGAGGCGTTGCGGGCGGCGGCCAAGTCGACATGGGTAGAGGTCGACCTGGTGCGCATGAATCCAATTGGCGCGCACATGGATTCCGATCCCAAAACCGTGGCCGAAGTATTAGGCGAAATGCGAGCTGCCGGGAAAGGGATTGTCGGAATGAAGATCCTGGGCCAGGGAGATTTGCGTGCGCGTCAGGACGAAGCTTTGAAGTATGCGTTGTTGTTGGGGCTTCTGGATGCATTCACGATTGGGGCGGAGAGCAAAGCCGAGCAGCAGGATTTGATCCGGCGGATCGGGATGGCGGCGTGAGCAGGAGCTAGAGTTGCTTGACGTATTCGAGCAGCGGCATGCCGAAAAAATCTGCGATGTTTGCCGAACGGCGGTACCCGTTTTTCTCGTAGAATTTCATGGCGGCCTGGAGCGGCAAGGTTGTGTCCAGCGTGATTCGTTTGCATCCGCGCGCGGTCAAGCAGCTTTCGATTGCTGCGAGTAATTTCGCGGCAACACCCAGACGGTGCCACTCGGGCAAGACTGCCATTCCGCGCAAATGACCTTCTCCGTCGTGGCACACCCCAGAGATCGTTCCCACGACATTGCCAGACGCGGTCGCAACCAGGACATGCATCTGCAGGAAACGAGCGTGCACCGTTTCTTCGTCCAAAACGGTGTCGGCAAAAGCGGCTGGTGAATATTCTGCGCGATAGGGCTCGAAGGCGGCAGCCAGGCACTTCAGGATACCGCCGGCATCGTCCTCGCCGGCGGGGCGAATATCAATCTCGGCTGGCGACTCCATGTTGACCGCTGCCGCTCGTCAGTGCCCTCCGAGTAGTTGGTAATTGGAATTTGTCGTCGTTACCTGCAGCTGCTTGGCGGTCGCGTTTAGAACCGACTGTTGCACGTAGTTGGTGCCGTCGGGCAGGCTCGCCATCTGAATCGCCAATGTGACTACATCCTTAGGCTCATCCATGTACGTGTTCACATTTACGGTGGTGATCTTTCTTGCGCTCGTATCAAAAGAAAGCGTCAGCTGATCGCCGGGCTGAGAGTAGTTCTTGAAGATAATTTGCGCCACCGGCGACCCCGGAGACGAACTCAATGAGGCATTGCCGGCCTGGAAGGCTTGCGCCATTTTCTGCGGGTCGGGCGGTACATAGAGGGCGAGAAGAGTCTTTACCTGCCCCATGTACTGCTGCATCTCTTCTGTCTTCTTCTCAATGATCCGCTGCTTCATTCTGCCTCCGCTGGGAGCTTGCGGCGGCGGCCCCATCGGAGTCTTCTGGACCTTCCCATCAGGGCCGTACTGGCACATGGACGTCTTGGGCGGCTTGGGATCGCCCTTAAGCGTGAGCTGGGTTGTTTCCATCCATTGGTAGCGATGCAGCTTCTGCTGATTCTCCGCAGCAGACTGCTTTATGGCTGCTATTTTCTCCTGCAGTTCTCCTCCGGGTGCCCCACCCGTCTGGGCGATCGCAGGAACCATGGCGGCAAGCACTACGGCAGCGACAAGCAGTGAACGCTTGCAGGTATAGCAATGCAGCTTAGTGACCGACCGTGTCGCATCGGTGGTGAAGATGAGTTGGCTCATTTAAGTCTCCTGTTGGAAAGCAAATGGTGGACGTTGTCTTTCGGTATTTTGGGCGACCCCACGATAACTCTTTGCCTCATGCAGGTCAACGTTAAGGTTTTCTAAGTGTTGAGCACGCAATCCTGCCCTGCGCCGCATCTCGGAACTCGGCTTCTGAAGGGAACTTTGGTTCTGTAAAGTAGTGTAAAAGCCGAGTGGATTCCGCTCCCACGGGTTTACCTTCTTAATAGATGAAGGTGAAAGATCCGAACGGATTCGCGGCGTCTTCACTTTCGGTTTTTCCGTTCCTGTCCGTCCTTTGTTACTCTGGAGGGAACCCGTTTTCACCCGATCTGCGAACGCAAGGGCTCTGCTGAGACAGCATGTAATTGCAGGGTTGGATTTCAGAGGCCGGAAGGGTAGCCGGCGCGAAGCGGGATTTCAACTGAAGACTCGACGTCCTACCCACGGAAGGGGGAAGGTACTGCTTGCGTTTTTTTCTGCTGTTAATGCTTATCTTGTTGGGACAGGGTCTATGGGCGCAAGAGCGCAGTTCATTTTTGGCGCCAGCCGTTTCATCGGAGTCTTCGGAACCTGCTGCGACCGCATTGCCCGACACGCAAAGTCCGCAACAGAGCTCGCCGCCGGAACAGTCCGGGACATCGAACTCTGGCAGCAACACCAAGGAATCCGATGCGAAGAGTGCGGGCCAGAGTACGGCGCCTGCGAACCAGGACGTTGCGCCTGAAAAGCGGCAACCGAAGCGAATCCTGGGCGTGATGCCCAATTTCCGCGCGGTCAGCGCCGGCACGCACCCGCCGCCGCCGACGCCGAAGCAATCCTTCATCCTCGCGACCCGGAACAGCTTCGACTACTCGTCCTTCATCTTCGTGGGCATCACTTCACTCATGGCTGAGGGAACCAACGCTCACCCACAACTCGGGAAAGGCATCGGTGGGTTTGGGCAATACTACTGGCGGGGCTTTGTCGACAAAACCGACGGCAATTACCTCGTCATCTTTGCCTTGCCGACCATATTCCATCAGGACGAACGCTATTACGCAATGGGGCAGGGTGGTTTCTGGAAACGTGGCATCTATGCAGCCTCTCGAGTCGTTATTACTCCGAACTATCACGGACACAACAGCTTTAATATTTCCGAACTGCTGGGTCGAGGCATTGCGCAAGGAATTTCGGCGGCGTATTACCCAAGCCAGGCCCGGACCGGCGAGGCGCTCGCCACGAAGTACGCATACGCGATTGGGCGGGACGCGCTGACCAACGTGTTCCGCGAATTCTGGCCAGATATCGCCACACATGTGCTGCACCGGCATCCGTAAACTATGGCGTTCGCCCCCACCACACGGAAGTAAGTGTTATCTGTCCTGGCGGCGGCGCCTCGTCAAATAGATTCCCAGGCTTCTGCCGCGAGCAGGTCCTAGACTACAGGAGGCGCATTCATTTGAAGACCTTTATAGCCTGCTCCTTTCTCTGCTGCGCGCTCGCAAGCTCGCTTTCGCTCACTTCGGCTGCCCAGGAAACTGCACCTTCGAATCCGCCCGCGGCCCCGCAGGCCCAGACCACGCAGGCTCAACCAACGGACCAGAGCAAGGATGCCCAAGGCAACAAGAAGACCTCCGATAACAATGAGGGCACCTCGAAGGACCGGCTCTTCTATACGCTGCCAAACTTCCTGACGCTGGAGAACGCGGGACAGGTTCCGCCGCTGACGGTTGGGCAAAAATTCAAAGTAGTGGCTCGCGGATCTTTCGACCCCATTCAAATTCCCTGGTACGCTGCGCTGGCTGGCATCAGCCAGGCTGAAAACAGCGAACCCGGCTACGGACAGGGTGCTGAGGGCTACGGAAAGCGTTTCGGAGCAGCCGCGGCCGACGGCACCATCGAAAACTTTATGACCGGAGCGGTTCTGCCGTCGCTGCTCCGCCAGGATCCTCGTTTCTTTCAGCAGGGCGAGGGGACATTCTGGCATCGCACTGGCTACGCGATCAGCCGCATCTTTATCACCCGCACCGATTCCGGGCATCAGCAATTCAATTTCTCCGAGGTTTGCGGCAGCGCGGCGGCGGCCGCCATTTCGACCTACAGCTACCATCCCAGCGCCGATCGCACTCTGTCGAACACCGCGAGCGTTTGGGGGACGCAGGTAGGGTATGACACCATCACGCTCGTGGTAAAAGAGTTCTGGCCTGACATTCGCCGCAAGTTGAGCAAGAAGAAAGCCTCACCCTCCAACTGATCCATTCCTTCAGGTTTCATGGATTACAATCGCTCGCAGTCCACTGAGCTAAGGGAGAAGTCCGCATGTTTCAACCCGACCTGCTTCAGCACAAACGCATTCTTATCACTGGCGGCGGCACAGGTTTAGGGAAAGGCATGGCCCACCGTTTTCTGGAGCTGGGCGCTACGGTTTACATCTGCGGACGGCGCGAGCAAGTTCTATCCGACGCCGAAGCTGAAATGAGCCGCGTGGCGCCGGGGAGGATCCGGTCTCTAGCTTGCGATATTCGCGACCTGTCCAGCCTGGAAGAAACTATAGCGGCAATCTGGAAAGATGGCCCACTCGATGTGCTGGTGAACAACGCCGCGGGAAATTTCCTGGCTCGCACGGAAGAGTTGTCGCCAGGCGCATTTGAAGCCGTGATTGGAATCGTGCTGATGGGTACGATCAACGCAACCATGGCTTGCGGACGCAGATGGTTGCAAGCCGCCCACCCCGGCGTCGTCCTGAACATTGCCGCAACCTATGCATCGACGGGTTCAGCGTATGTCGTACCTTCGGCGATGGCGAAGGCTGGAGTCGTTGCACTGACCCGCAGTCTGGCCGTGGAATGGGGAGACCGAGGCATTCGCATGAACGCTATCGCTCCGGGGCCGATTCCTACTGAAGGAGCGTTCTCCCGTTTGCTTCCGCGTCCGGAGCTCGAACAGTTTGCCCGCGAGCGAAATCCACTCCGTCGCTTCGGCACCGTCGAGGAGTTGGCGAATCTTGCAGCATTCCTGGTGAGCGACGGCTCGAGCTACATTAACGGTGACGTGATCGTGATGGACGGCGGCGAACAACTGCAAGGCGCAGGCGAATTCAGCGCGCTGGGAAGATTGCTGGGGGAGGATGACTGGAAATCACTTAAGCCGCGCAAGGCGCCCAAAGCAGATCCGTGAGTGCGTCAGAGAAACGCCGGAAAGCTGCTTCAATATTATTATCTCTGCGGTGATGGCATTACCAGCCACTTGAGCAGCATGTTCACCAGGGTCAGCACGATGCCGCCCACAAAGGCCGCGCTGAAACTTCGAATGTGGAAGCCCGGTACGAACGTCGAGGCCAGTTCCAGCATGATGGCATTGATCACAAACCAGAACAGTCCCAAGGTGAGGATGGTGAGCGGAAAGGTAATGATCTTTAAGAATAGCCCCAGGGTCGCGTTGACCAGGCCGATGACGACGGCAGCAATGAGCGCGGCAGCCGCGCCATCCACATAAAAGCCGGGCACCACGCGGGAGGTGATCCAAACCGCCAGCGCGCTAACGAACCAGTGCAAGAGCATTCGGAGCATGAAGATCCTCTCGACTGCAAACCGACTATAAAGCGGCTGGGCGTGGCATAGCAACCTTGATCATCGCCTCCCTCGCCCGAAAGTGTAAACGCTTTCTAAGCTATCCCATCGACGGGGTCGGCAGGAGGTCGAGGACAAGTGCCGCGGCGGGCCTAAGTTCCTTACGCACAGTGTGATAGGCGGGTTCCCGGCCTGCGATCAGGTGGATGTAAAGTTATCTGCAGGATCGCCGATAGTCCTGAATATCGGTAGTTTGAAGGAGGAAACATTATGGTAGCTCCGATTTCTGGAGGTACGGCTTTCGACTTTGGTGCGGCGGCGCAAACCACGGCTGCGCAACCTCAGGCCACAACTGCTCCCGCTGTAACTGCGAAGCAACCAACCAAGATTGAGCCAGCAGGTGACACCGTTAGGCTCTCTGACAGCGCGCAAGTCCGTCTTTTAAGAACACAGGGTCAGACGGTCGCACAGATCGCCGTAAGCACAGCCCTGACGGCTCAAGCGGTGGATAGCTACTTGGGGATTACGCAGGCGGCACCACCGGTCGCAGCGAGCAACAAGTAGCTCAAAATCCACTGGTCTTGGCGGGCGTCGCCCGAATGAGATCGGACTTCGGGGGAGGACCGATCTTACTTGGCGCCCGCCGCGGCCTTATTCTCCAGTCCCTCAAAAACATCTTCCGCTCGTCGCAGAGCTTCTTGCACGTTCTCGCAAATGTTTTCGCGTCCAATCACGTCTTCAAACTCGGCCTGCCGAATGAGTTGAGCGGGCTGTTCGCGGGCGCCGCAAAGAATCAGCGTCCGATTCGAGGCGTGCAGTTCCCGCGCCACTTCCTCTAACGCGTATAACCCCGTCGCATCGATCGCGGTCATATTGCGCAAGCGCAAAATGACCACGGGCGGCAGTTCATGGATTTTCTCCAGGATCGTCGCGATCTTGTCCGTCGCGCCAAACAAGAACGGCCCGTGAATACGGAAAATGGTTGCGTAGTAGGGAATGTCCTTGTCTTGCAGGATGTGTACCCGGCCATCTTCAACGTAGTCATCCGTGACCTGAGATACGGTCGTGGTATTTGCCACCCGACCGATGAACAACAGGGCGGCCAGAATCATCCCGGCCTCGACTGCGACTGTAAGGTCGGCGAACACGGTGAGTGCGAACGTCACCAGCCAGATACTGATGTCGGTCTTGGTCAGTTTCAGCAGTTGCGGGATCTCGCGCCACTCTCCCATGTTGTAGGCGACCACCAGCAAAATAGCCGCCAGCGATGCCATCGGAATAAAACTGGTCAGATGTGCGGCAAACAGGAGCACACAGACGAGAGTCAAGGAGTGAATCATTCCGGCAACGGGTGTCTTAGCGCCGGCTCGGATATTGGTCGCAGTGCGCGCGATCGCGCCCGTGGCGGGCAGCCCACCAAACATCGGCGAAACGATGTTGGCCACGCCCTGTGCCATCAGTTCAACATTCGGATTGTGATGGTCATTGCTCATGCGGTCCGCCACCACCGCGGACATCAATGACTCAATCGCGCCCAGCATCGCGACCGTGAAGGCCGGGCCCAGCAACCCGTGAATAAGATCGGTACGGAAGCGCGGAATTACGAAGTGGGGCAGGCCGCTCGGAATCCCGCCGAAGCGCGTTCCAATGGTTTCAACCGGCAGTTTGAGCGCGACCACCGCGATTGTGCCTGCGACCATCGCCACGATGGGTCCCGGAATACGGTTTGAAAGCGCGCGGCATACTAAAAGCGTCACCAGGGTGCCGACGCCGAGAACTGTCGCGGTGTACGACAAAGTATGAAAATTGGCCGCTATGCTTTCCATACGCAGCCAGAACACTCCGGGAACCTTATCGATCCTCAATCCAAAGAGATCTTTGATCTGCGTACTCGCGATCAGAACCGCGATTCCATTGGTGAAACCGATCACGATGGGCCGCGGGATGAACTTGACAGCCGTGCCCATGCCCGTGACTCCGAGAATGATGAGCAGAACTCCGGCCATCACGGTACACATGAACAGCCCGTCCACGCCGTGCACGGCGACAATTCCCGCGACCACCACGACGAACGCGCCCGTCGGCCCGCCGATCTGGGTCTTTGATCCTCCCAATGCTGAAATCAAAAATCCCGTCACCACCGCGCAATAAATTCCCGCCTGTGGTGTGAGCCCGGACGCGATGGCAAATGCCATGGCCAGTGGCAAGGCCACCAGTCCGACCGTCACTCCCGCGACGAGGTCATGCAGGAAAGTGTTCAGGCTGTAATCGCGCAGGCAGAGAACCGATGCAGGCAGCCAACGCTCTTCTAAGTTCGCAGTCAACGAATTCGTAGCCAGGACGCACACTCCATGAACAGTTTCATTATGCCAGCAAAGACCCGAATATTCAGTGCCGCATGTCACACCGAGGGGCAATGCGCCATTGCCGTACTTTGGTTATGGGCACAACACTCCAGTCGCTCACTCCCACCCTGCCGCATCAATCCGCTGTCCCGTTTGCAGATAGTGATTAATTGCCGCCTCCCAGCTTTGCATCTTATGGCGAAACCATTTCTGATCGTAACGTTCGACCTCCCGATTACCCTCAGTCGACAGGCCTGTGTATGTGTATTGGATGAACGCGTTGGTGTGGCCGGGTGAAATCTGCGCTCCAGAGCTTCTGCCAAGGCAGATCCTGATTTGTGCCGCCACCAGTCCAGGATTCATCCACGCGTATGCAATGCGGAAGGATGCAGGATCGTAATCAGTGACCATCCAGGTGGTCTCAGTCCCGTCTTCGTTCGGTGTGATGAAGATGCAACCGTACTCGGCGACGCCCGATTCCGAGTAAATCAAACGATACTGCCATGCCGGAACCCAATCCGTCTCGCGCACCGGGCATAACAGCGGGAAAACTTTTTCGGGCGGAGCCACGTTGCTTTGAGTGTATTCGTGAGTGATACGCTTGCCTTGAAAGTTCGACATCGTTTCATTCTCCAAAAAAGAAATGGCCCGCGCGATTGAGCGCGAGCCTGGTTTCGTCACAAAACAAACAGGCCGGATTGATTGCTCAATCCAGCCCTCGTCTTTCATCTATTCTCTCACACCCTTTGCCGCCGCGCAAACCTGGCCTGTTAAAGCAGCTCTCCAGCAGACTTTTGCGTAACAGAGGACTTTTCCCCGGCTAAGGTTTGCAGAATTTGGCGCAAGCGCGCAACCTCGTTCCGTTCGCCTTGACCATCCGGGATGAACTCGCATCCGTAACGATAGCCCTGGCGATTACGCACGGTTCCTGGAACTCGAATGGGTTCCCCCGAATAGGGAAGCGTAATCTCAATTCCCACTTGTTCCCCCACCGCTAATTCCAGGCCCGCCATAACGCACATTCCATATTCATTAATCTCGGTGCCACGTCCGTCTCTAATGAGAGTTGCGTCCAGTCTGCGTAAAATAACGCGGAGCGGGATGTCGAGCTTGTACCGTACCGCGCGGCGTCGGTTCAGTTGCTTAGTCGACAGGTCGGCGACGATCTCAGTGGCCATGTTGCGAACTTAACACTTCTGCGCCCGTTGGTGCAGATAACGGATGGCTACTAGTCGTTGGCCGGAGCGCCCCCATTGGCGCGTCCCATTTTGGGAACGTGATGGCAGCGCTTTACATGCGCGAATTATGCCGCGCGACCATCTTCCTGGGCCCTCTGCCTAAGTCGCCAGGGACGCAGGGAGAATTCGCGCTACGCCCCCGGTTCAAATTCATACTTAGGTAGAGTTTTCTTAGAACAAATTCCATAGGAACTGGTTGTAGACGTCGTGGTGATACTGAACTTCGGGAGCCTTCACGAAAGTCCCCAGAAGCCGCGGACAGCGATCGGCTGAGGCCTGCTTCAGGTCCGCATAGCGAGCCTTGACGTCTTCACCCAGCAGTTTCGTCGTCCACTCCGCATTGCGAAAATTCGCCAACGCGTCATAGATGTTATCCGGCAAATAGCGCTGCGCCTGCCGCAGATTCTTGATCTTCGCCGTGTCGCCGTCGACACCGGTTTTGAAAATCGAATGCATGACCAGGTAAGGATTTGCGTCCGGGGCGACCGAGCGAACTTCTACACGCATGCTCTTTTCGTTGCCGATCGGAATACGAATCATGGAGCCGCGATCGGTGGGCGACGCCTTGATCTGGTTCGGCGCCTCGAAGTGCGGGTCCAGGCGGCGATAGGCGTTAACACTGGGATTCAGCAACAGGCAAAGATCATTGCCATGGGTGAGGATGCGATCGATAAACTCCCAACCCATTTTGCTCAGCTTCTCCTCGCCCTTTGCATCCCAGAACAGATTCTTGCCGCCTTTGCTGATCGAGACGTTGGTGTGCATCCCGCTGCCATTCACGCCTACCACCGGCTTGGGCAGGAACGACGCGGTGCAACCCATCCTGGTTGCCACTTGGCGGCAAACCAGTTTGTAGAGTTGAATCTGGTCTGCTGCCGCCACTACCTCCCCGTAGCCATAGTTGATCTCGAACTGCGAGGGCGCCACTTCAGGGTGATCCTTTTCATTCTGGAAGCCCATCGCACGCTGCACTTCCGCCGTGGTATCGATGAAGGTGCGCAACACGTCGCCGGGCAGCGAATGGTAATAGCCGCCAGTGTTGACGTATTCGAATTTGCCGGTTTCGTGATAGCGGCGCTCCGCATCCGGCCCTTGAAACAGGAAGCCCTCGATTTCGTTGGCCGCATTCAGCGTGTAGCCGTGTTTCTTATACAGACTATCGGCGTAGGTCTTGAGAATGCCACGGATGTCGGCACTGTAAGGTGTGCCGCCTTTATCGATCACATCGCCGAAAACCAAGACCTTGCCTGGCCCGAAGATGTCGGCCGGCCCCCAATAGAAGGCGCTCCAGTCAATGCCGAGGCGCAGGTCGCTCTCCCGCTGGGCGGTGAACCCGCGAATCGAAGAACCATCAAAAGTGAGATTGTCCCAGCTCTTGATCAGAAACTTCTTGTCGTAATCCAGCATGTGCAGGCGGCCTTCGAGGTCGCTGAACAGCACGGTCACGGCCTTGATCCGCTTTTCCTCGGTCAGGTATTCGATACGCTCCTCTTGAATCTTATGAATGGCAACACGATTCTTGCGTTGCTCCTTCGCGTTTAAATTCATCTCTTCCAGTTCGTCGTATGGAATGGCCAGGAAATTTCGCAATTCAGTCGGCATGGATCTCCTTATAAGTTTTGCAAACAAAACTCAGATGTGCTTCGGGGGATGATCAGAACTTGGTAGGGTAACGCGGAGCACCACCCGCTGCCAATCAAAAAAGCTTATGGCTCGGATTAAAGGAATCTATTCGCCGGCACAGTTCAGCGCGCGTGGGGGGCAGCCACCCTCGGCCGTCCAGTCGAGCGAAGCTCGACGGCGAATAACCTCTGTACAATGACAAGAACTCAATCTGGTAGCGCCGCCGTCTCGGCGGCTGACGTGTGGCCGTCCGCCCGCACTGGCGAGGGCAGGATGCCCTCGCGACAGCCGGCAAGATGCCGGCGCTACAAATTTTGAGAATCGTGCGATGAACGTAATCCTGAACGATGTCGAAACCCGAGTGCTCGGCTCGCTCGTGGAGAAAGACGTCACCACTCCCGATTACTATCCTCTCTCTTTAAATGCGCTGGTCAACGCCAGCAACCAGAAAAACAACCGCGACCCGGTGATGCATCTGGAAGAAGATGCGGTGCAGGAAGCTCTGAGCACTCTCCAGGAAAAACGTCTCGCCGGCCCCACCAGCAGCGCCGACAGCCGGGTCACCAAGTACGAACATCGGCTCCAGGAGGCGTTCAACTTTACTCGCGGCGAAACCGCCGTCCTGTGCGTGCTGTTATTGCGCGGCCCCCAAACCCCCGGCGAACTTCGCGGCCGCAGCGAGCGCATGCATCGCTTCGAAGACCTCACTGAAGTGCAATCCACCTTGCAGCGCCTGATGCAACGCGACCCCCCGCTGGTCAGAGTCCTTCCCAGACAGCCTGGAACCAAAGAATCCCGCTACAAACATCTGCTGGCGGGTGACGCGGAAGACGCCGCCGATGTCGCGCAGGCACCCTCGTCCGCGTTTGTGGCCAGTAACTCGCACGAGACCGACCGTATAACGCATCTGGAAAACGTAGTATCTGACCTCAGAAAAGAAGTAGCCGACCTGAAGCAACAACTTGCCAGCTTCCGAAAGCAGTTCGAGTAGCGGCTCATGTGGTCCATTGTCCCCGGATCACAGCCTCGGTCAGAACTCAGAGCAAAAGACTTGCCCTCCGCCCGTACATCGCAAGTAGGTTAAACTAAGGAACTTTCTTCAGGAGGAATTTTCAATATGCCCGAAGCCGCCCTGAGTGGCGCCGAATTTAAACAGCAACTGCGCGAAGGCACGCCGAAGCTAGGCCTGTTCCTGAACGCTCACAGCCCCACCGTCGCCGAGCAACTGGCCCACAGCGGTTACGACTGGTTGCTGGTCGACACTCAACACGGGCCCATGGACCATGAGAAACTTTCCGCCATGCTGGCGGCCATCGCGAACGGCGGAGCCAAGTCCATCGTCCGCGTTGGCGGATACGACGACCGCCCTGGCATTCAGCAGGCACTCGATCTGGGCGCCGATGGGGTTCTCATTCCCTACATCAACAACGCGGAGGAAGCGCGGCAAGCCGTGAGTTGCAATAAATATCCGACGACCGGCACGCGCTCGGTGTACTTTCCGCAGCGCAGCATGAATAAGGCTGGTCTGCTTGGTTACGCCGGAAACGCCAACAAAAACCTCATTGTCGCACTGCAGGTGGAAACCGCTTCCTGCATCGAGAACATGGCCGAGATCGCCGCAGTACCCGGCGTCGATATTTTGTTCCTTGGCCAGAACGACCTCTGCATGTCGATGGGCCTCTACGAGAAATACGAATTCCCCCACATGTACACCTCGCCGGAGCTGGGAGCAGCCACGCAGAAGCTTGTCGAGCAGGCCCGCAAGAATAAAGTCATTCTCGGACTCTTCCTGTTCGGCACCGCGCGGGTTGGCGAGTTTCTGGAAAAGGGGTTCACCTTCATCAGCGTCGGCAACGATCTGCACCATCTCCTGACCCAGGCCGGCGCCTATGTGAACGACGTGGAGAAAACGGCTGCAGAAAAAGGCAAGGCATGGAAGCGGCGCCCAACCGCGTTGTTCTAGTTCCCGGGATCAAGAACCCACGCTGCTTTGGGCGGCGTGGCCCAATCCTTGTAGAGCGGACACCCCTGTCCGCTGGCCGCAATTAGAAAGCAGGGACCACCTTCTTGGTTTGAAGCCTCGATAGACAGACGAGGCCTCCGGCCTTAGCGAACAGGAGTGTCCGCTCTACACGTGCGGTTGTGTTTCTCTCGCCACACCGTCTCCCGCCCACCACGCTCTCACCCAGCCACTCTTTTTCTAACCCGCTTGGAATCAATCCATTTCGCAACGGCTGCCATCTTGCTCCTACTGTTGCTGACTGGAGGAAACCCAGCACAGGAGGCCAATATGGCGCACTTTACTCAACTCGGATTATCAGCAAGTCCAGACAAGAAACCAGCAACACCACCAACAGGAAAAACAACACCCAACACACCGAACCCTCAAAATCCAAGCCCAAAGAAATCGAGCGACAAACAGAAGAAGGTCGCACTCGTCGGCTCGTTAATTGCGACATCGCTGTTAGGAGTCTTCCTGCTTGAAAGCGGTTGTTCGAAAGAGTCAGACAAGACGTCTGCCATCTTGACGCCAAATCAAAGCGTCTCCAGCCAGCCGTTGACACCTGTCGTGACCACGTCTATTTCAACGCCCACGCCGGTGGCCAGCCAGCCGCCTGCGAAAAAGAAGTCACGTCAGCGAAAGCTATCAGCCTCTACGTACACGAATGCCGCCTATGGAGTCTCGTTCCGCTATCCCACTTATGGCAGCCTGAAGGAAGACGATGAGGCGAATCTGGAATTGGACGGGTTGGGACCACTCGAAATGAACTTCGTCCAGCCCGGCGGAACCACCATCAGCGCGGTGGAGTTGCCGCGCAAACTATTTGCCGGCACAGACTTCAACACCGCGTTCTTTAATGTAAGCGTAAATCCCAAGCTGACCGCCGCGGAATGTGAGCAATTCGCGTTTCCGGAAAAGGACGAACTCGAAGTTACGACCTCAAAAACAAAAGTTGGCGCCACCGAGTTTCAAGCAGTGGAAGCGTACGCCGAAGCAGAGAACAACCAGGCTGATGTGAAGTTCTATCACGTCTTCCAGAACGGCAGCTGCTACGAATTCGCTCTGGGCCTGGAGACCGCCAGCGAAGAAATTCCGGATGAGGTCAAGCTCGGTGTCGAGCCAGCCGTCAAGCCGGTCGATCGCAACGAAGTTTTTCGTAAGCTGAATTGGATGCTTTCCACGGTGAAGCTCCAACCGGCCGATTTTCCCGCGACCACCGCACCAGCAGTGGCCGCCAGCGTCCCGACCACTCCCTCGGACGCAGAGATCGATAAAGCGAAGATCGACGAAGCAAACATCAACGAAGCGCGCTAAGAATAAGAAGGCCACGCTCAGTTCCGAGCGTGGCCTTTGTCATTCCTGCAATCATCTTCATAGAATGACGTTGATTGAAATCTGAATCCCCGGATGCACCGGGCTCAGCAAGTAATAGCCGCCGTCGATGTAATCGACGTAGACCACGTCCGTGTAAGCCCAGCCCACGGGCCAGGGTTGGGCGATTACAAACCAATAGCCGCCATACTGGAAGCGCGGAGTTCCGGCGACGATGACCGGTCGGCCAATTTGAAACGTATGCTGCCGCCCAAAGTTAGCCCGAAAACGGTCTTCAGGAATACGACCGCCTTCCCGCCGCTCTCCCTGCTGCTCCTGATGCGCCGATTTCTCGTCCGGCCGGTTTTCCTGCACGGCTTGCTTGTTGTCTTTTTCTTTCTCGATTTGTTTGTTGTCCTTCTCTTTGTCCTTATCTACCTGTTTGTCTTCTTGCTTCTCCGGATGGGCCGCTTTGTCGTCCGGCGCTGCCCGCTTTTCCTCCTGCGGATGCTCGTCCTGTGCAAAGACGGGAGCCGAGATTCCAAGAAGTACAGCCAATACGGTTGTGCTGAAAACTGTCAGTAGCTTCATTCGTGTTGCCTCCCTTTTTCGTTTACTGACGGAATGCTGAGTTCGAAATCCGCAAATCTCGCGACGAATCCACGAACCCGGCGTGATAAGCCCAGAGCTTTCGCTCACAAAACTGTTGGTCGGGAAACCAGCGCGGGAATATCTGCTGTGACCGTAGCGTCACAACCCGGATGGCCACACGCGCAGGCAATTTCGGTTTCGCTGCCGTCGGAGTCCTTACATGCCTCGCTGCAGTATTTGTCGGTAGCATTGCAGCTGCACAGAAAGTGTGCGCACTTCTTCAGGCTAGTTGGTTTCATAAAGCCTCCTCGATTTCCCACGCCCACTTACGACGCGACACCTTAGTTGCTGGAATTTACCGGAAGGTAGCTTGGAACGCCTCGGGAAATCGCTGTAGAAATCGCGCTCCTAGCCAGTAAGACTTGAACCTGCTTCTGGTAGAGGAAGGACTGTGCAACCTCTCAAGCATCTAGTAGCTGGTTCGAAAAGGAGCACGTATGCTTCCTCAGCAACCTACAACGCGCCCGCATGACCTGATGAAACCCGACTTGTTCAGCGAGATTCTGCTGGCGGCCACCGGGTTCATTCTTTTCGTTCCTTGGCTACTCATCGTCGTCGCCGCCCTCTCTCGGTCGGCGTCATTCCGTTAGTGGGTTCCGGAATTCTCTCTGGAGCGGGATCTGATTGTCCGGATAGACTCAGACATGCAGATTCGAACTTTGGTCGAGCAGGACGCGGAAGCATTTTGGCAACTACGACTGGAAGCCCTCGAAACCGAACCGATGGCTTTTTCTTCATCAGCCAGCGCGCACCGCATGACCACTCCGGACTCGGTGAAGGTCCGCCTTGCTCCTCGTGACGGCGAAACTTTCGTGCTCGGTGCATTCGTCGACGGCGAACTGGTCGGCATGGCGGGATTCTTCCGCTCCCCCGAAGAGAAAACCAGGCACAAGGCCCGCGTCTGGGGCGTATACGTCAAAACCGCGCATCGCGGAAAAGGCGTCGGGCGTGCGCTGATGGAGGAAATTCTCCGCAGGGCACAGCTGCAATCGGACCTGGAACAGGTGACTCTAGCCGTCGCCAGCGGACAAACCGCCGCCAGAAAGCTGTATTTGCAATTAGGCTTTCAAATCTACGGCCGAGAGCCGGAAGCGCTGAAGGTGGCCGAAGTGTACGCCGACGAAGAACTGATGACACTGCGGCTGCATAAGAACCAAGAACGGTAATGAATTGGTCGGGACGGGCAGATTTGAACTGCCGACCCCTCGCACCCCAAGCGAGTGCTCTACCAGGCTGAGCCACGTCCCGACGGTCGGAAATCCGCTGCATCACTCCTGCCGCAGCGGATTGGGGTTGACTCAAAGATTTTACACCAGCCGCCGCCGTTCCGTTTGCCCGCGGTTGTTTGGCTCGCCTTAGGGCAAATCTATCCAAAGTCCGGCTTCGACGTACGAGTACCTCTGCGCATCCCATTCGGATAAACTCACGGTAATCGCTATGAAGTTACCCTTCCTGATGGTCGTTCCAATCGCGCTCGCCGTGCTCTGTGCGCCCCATGTACGCGCGCAGAATGGAGGGCTGCCTCAGGACAAGTGCACGATCGGAGGAACAGTAATCGACGCGGTTAGCGGGGAGCCGCTGAAGGGCGCAGTCGTCAAGCTGGCGGGTACAGCTATGCCGAATGACCCTGCTCCCGCTGCGCCATCCGTGTTCGCGAGCACCGATTCCAATGGCCGGTTCGCGTTTGAGGGTTTATCGGCTGGCCGATATCTTCTTTTGGCCTCTCACGACGGTTACGTGAAGTCGCAATTCGGCGACTTACGGGGGAAATCGCTCTTGCTCTCGCCTGGCCGGCACGTTAACGACGTCGTTGTTCGGTTGCTGCCCAATTCCTCGATCTCCGGCCATATCACTAACGAAGCCGGCAAACCGCTTCGCGGTGTCTCCGTGCAGGCGATGAAATCCTCTTATCTGCGCGGTAGGCACGAGCTTCATGACGTAGCGCGTGCCGTGACCAGCGAAGCCGGTGAATATCGGATCACGGGCCTGCCTCCGGGCAAGTATTGCCTTTACATCAAGCCTCCTGCTTCACCAAAGCCCGTGGCGGCGCACGATAAAAGTAACGATAAGAGTTACGTCCCTGTTTATTATCCCGCTGCGAACGACCGAGCCCATGCGATCGCCCTCGTAGTTCGCGCCGGGGATGAACTCGCGGGAATCGATATGAATCTCGTACCCGTGCGCACGGTACACATTCGAGGCCGGGTCATCAACGCGCGAACCGCCTCGCCGAGCAACGAAGCTGAAGTCACACTGCTCAGCGATCAAGGGGAAACGATTTTTTCTCCGGGCAGGAGCTTCTCGGCTGGCGCCTTTGAGTTTCGCGGCGTGCCCCCCGGGTCCTACGTCGTGGTCGCTCAACAACCAAGCACCCCAAAAGAACCGAAAACGATGTGGGGATGCACTTCCGTCGAAGTCAAGGAGACCGACGTTGAACATGTGGATGTCGTCGTTAGTCCGGGGGCGGATGTGACTGGCCATATTCGGGTGGAAGGCAAGGCCGCCGACGATCTGAGCAAAGAGATCGGCAGTATGGTGGGCGTTTTGGAAACGCAGGAAGCTCAGTCCCTGGCCAGCCTCACGCCCGACATTGACAACGCCTCGGTAAAGCCCGATGGAACTTTCATTTTCCGCGAGGTTCCCGAAGGCAGCTACCGCATCAATTTTTTCCCTGTGCCAGCAGGCTTTTATCTCAGGTCGAGTGACGCCAGCGATACCTTCGAAGTCGGTATCACTGTCAATCGAGGTCATTCTTCGGCATCCCTGGAATTGGTCTTGAACCCCGGGGCTGGCCGAGTGGATGGCTCTGTAGAGAGTGACGAACAAGCCGTTCCCAGCGCCGTGGTGGCACTGGTACCAGACGGGAAGCAGCGCGCTCAGCCGAACTATTACCGGCAGGCGTTCACCGATCATTTGGGCAGATTTGTCTTACGCAATATCGTGCCCGGCAACTATACCCTTTTCGCCTGGGAGCAGGTCGACCGCGACGCCTTCTTCGACCCCGAATTTCTTGCTCAATATGAAGATCGTGGGAAAGCTGTTCACGTCGAAGAGGGTGAACACATCACCGTGAAATTGGACGAGATTCCAGCTGCCGAAACGGTTCCTTGAAGGAATTAATCTACCGCGCCGTCCCTCCAGCGGTCACAACAGCAGAATGGGCCAGGACTGACGGAAAGAATCAGGGTTCCAGATTGACCTGGAATCCAAAGGCCTTGAGCAGGTCTGGGGGAACATATTTGTGGTCTTTGTTTTGCAACACCCACTCTCGGAGTTCGGACGAGCTTTGGTACTGTTCGGGTGAGAGCTTCAGGGAATCGACCACTTTATCGAACGAACTCTCCAACAAAGTGGGCGGGTTAGTCCCTCCGGGCCGGTTAGAGTTCGAGGTGCCGCGCTGGGGTGCCATCAAGATCCTCCGTTGTTCACGAATTACATCTGGCCGGTACCCGTTCAATTCTGACAGCAGACCATACCTTTTGTCACCTGTTCCGGAAATTGCTTCATGGGCATAGAACGGACGCGGTTGTTCTCTCCTTGCGATTTGGCCGGTTCTCGGGTAACTTGAACCCCTGGACGGCATAGCGGAACGGCGCTACGAACGGCAGTTTCGTTTCGCTGGAGCTATGGAAAGAAATTTAAGCTGCCTGGTGAGTGAGTATGAAACGGATTTTTAGTCTGCTGCGACGGTCTCCGAGCACGAGGCTCGGGCCCTTGGAGCAGGAACTGCTTTCCGCGCTGTGGATGCGGGGAAGCGCGACGGTTCGCGAGATGATCGATGCCGGCGGCATCAACCTCGCCTACACAACGGTGATGACAACCCTTGACCGGCTTTACAAAAAGCAACTGCTGAACCGCTCCGCTGAGGGCCGAGCCTTTCGCTACTTCCCGCGATACACGCAGGAAGAACTCGAAAAAGCGGCGGTAGGCGAGGCCGTGCGGCAACTGCTGGGCTCGGGTGAAACGGCTGCGCTTCCACTGTCGTACCTGGTAGAAGCGGTCAGCGAACATGATGCTGGTCTGCTGGATGATCTGCAGCGCTTGCTGGATGAAAAGCGTCGCGAGCTTCGGAGTGAACTCCGCAGTAAGGAGAAGCGTTGATGTTCGCAGCGCGCTGCATCGGGGTTTCGCTCGCCGTGTTCATGCTGCTGTACATGTTCCTTTCGCTGGCAGTTTCTCGGGGATGGAATCTAATACGAGGCTGGTTTCGACCGCGCTCGGCACGTGGCTCGGCTGATTTGTTGTTCATTCTGCGTGTGCTGCCGCTCGCGTTGTCTTCCCTGGTAACGCTGGGAATTACTTTGCCATCTTTTTTGCTGCTGGAACCACGCTCGACTAATGAAGCGATCGGCACCGCTCCCCTCGCGCTGGGGTTCTGTTTCTTGATCCTCATCGGGGTCGGAGTTGCTCGGGCGTGGATGGCTCAACTGAGAGCTTCGCGGGCACTGGTGAAATGGCTGGACGGCTCGATGCTGATGGGATCCCAGGTCACGGAGTCCGGCGAGGCTGTCCCTATTTTTCGCACGGGCAAAGATGCTCCCACCCTTACCGTCGCAGGCGTCTGTGCCCCCAAGGTACTGGTCTCTGAGGCCGCTGTTGCCATGCTGAGTCCAGCCGAGCTCCGGACGGCGCTGCGGCATGAGATCGCGCACGCACTCCGCTATGACAACCTGAAGAAACTGGTCTTCCGTTTTTCTGTGTTTCCGGCGATGGCGGGTTTAGAGCACGCCTGGTCGGAGGAAACCGAGATGGCCGCCGACGATGCCGCCGTATCCAGCTTCCATGATGCGCTCGATCTCGCCGCCGCATTGATCAAGGTCTCAAGACTGGGCGCGACGGAATCTTCCGGTGAGCTGACCATGGCCTTGCTGCACAGCTCGACCGCGCTACGTGCACGAGTACAACGGCTGGTCGCGTGGAAAAAAGAGCGGAAGCCGCAAAACCATCGAGGCTGGTTGTATGCGATACCCGCGGCAGCCGCGGTCGTCGTCGTGGTTGCGACCTACGGCTCAGTCCTCAACCAGATGCACGCCGTGACCGAATGGCTGGTGCGTTGAACGCGTGAAGCGTCGACACCCCACTATAAGTGCGCCGTCATCCCGAGCGGAGCAAGGGATGACAATTCCATTGTAGGGAAACCAATGCGTGCTAACGCCGTGCGGCCGGGACCTTGGCTGGCTCCGGAGCTGCGCTCGGCATAGTCGTCACACGCCCACTCTGCGACGCACTTTGAGCTGGCGCTGCGACGGGGGCTGGACCCGCCGTCGGCGTCAATCCAAGTTGCTTTCGCACCTCAGCATCGAGCTTGATCAGCGTGTCTTTATTTTCTTTGAGGAAGGCGCGTGCGTTTTCGCGGCCCTGTCCAATGCGTTCTCCTTTGTAGCTATACCACGCGCCAGACTTTTCCACGATGTTGTGAACCGCCGCAATGTCGAGCAGATCGCCTTCTTTCGAAATCCCCTCGCCGTACATAATGTCGAATTCGGCTTCGCGGAAGGGGGCGGCCACTTTGTTTTTTACGACTTTGATTTTGGTGCGTGAACCGGTTACTACGTCGCCATCTTTGATCGCGGCAATGCGGCGAATATCAATGCGCACCGACGAGTAGAACTTCAAAGCGCGGCCGCCAGTCGTGGTTTCGGGGTTGCCGAACATCACGCCGATCTTTTCGCGGATCTGGTTAATAAAGATCAAACAGGTGCGCGACTTGGACACAGTTCCCGTCAGCTTACGCAAAGCCTGCGACATCAGCCTGGCCTGCAGGCCCATATGGCTATCGCCCATCTCGCCATCGAGTTCAGCTTTCGGTACCAGCGCGGCAACCGAGTCGACGACCAGCACGTCGATCGCGCCCGATCGCACCAGAGCCTCTGTGATTTCGAGCGCTTGTTCGCCGTAATCCGGCTGTGAGACCAGCAGGTTGTCGACATCCACACCGAGCTTCTTAGCGTAACCCGGATCAAGCGCGTGTTCAGCGTCCACGAATGCTGCCATGCCACCCATCTTCTGGGCCTCAGCGATGACCTGGAGCGTGATAGTGGTTTTTCCCGAAGATTCCGGGCCGAAAACTTCGACCACGCGTCCCCGCGGGAAGCCGCCGACGCCCAAGGCTGCATCGAAAGAAATCGCGCCCGTGGGGATCACAGCAATGGGGACGATCGCTTCCTTCGATCCCAGGCGCATGATCGAACCCTTGCCAAACTGCTTTTCGATTTGTGCAAAGGCCAGATCAATCGCTTTCGCTCGTTCGTCGGCCATATGAGACGGCTCCTTTTTGTGTTGGCAGGATATGAGTCAGGCCGAATTATACAGCGCTCTTTAAGCGAAAGAAAAGCGAATTCGATAAGAATCGGTGGAAAAGTTCCCGAATTGGAGCGCCCAGTTGTCGTGCGCCGTGGCGGATTTTACATCGATTTGACAAAGACACACCTATTTTCCAGCCAACGAAACCGATTTTGTAGTAACATTCGCGGCATCAACACCTGCCAAGCGGCAGTGTGGGGTAAGGTGACGCTTCCCGCGCCACCACTTTCCGACCTCGGAGGTTTGCGTGGAAAATCGGGCCCTGGGTAATTCCTCGACAGATGCACGCGGTTCTCAACCTTCTGGAGCGCATCGCGAAGGCCGCGGTGTCTGGGTTCTTACCGCATACGGCATTTCTGGATTGGCGCTGTTCGGAATACTCTTTTATTACATGTCGACCTACTTAACGCACTAGCGGCGCAGAGGCCTTTAAACCGTCAGCTAGGGAGCGGTCCAGTAAAGTTCACGCGAGCGCATCGGCTGGCATGCCGCTGGGTTGGTGTATCCAGAACTTGTCGCCCGTCCTTGAAGAAGTCTTATAGCCACTCCGGCACACTCCGCAGAGTCACTCGCGAACATGCTACAATGAGCCGCACTTAAACGCTCCTTTCGAGCAGCACGAAGCCCAGCATTACCCCGCAACCTTTAAAGGGAACCAGCACTCGTGGCCCAGAGTCCAGCGAACGACGCGCCCATTACCTACGCCGACGCCGGGGTCGACATTGACCGCGCCAACCGCACCAAGAAGCGGATCAAGTATCTCGCCCATAAAACCTTTACGAGGGGCGTACTCAGCGAAATCGGCGGCTTTGGAGGCTTGTTCGCCGTTGACAAGGCCAAATATATCGACCCCGTATTGGTCTCGAGTGTCGACGGGGTCGGCACCAAGCTAAAAGTTGCCTTTGAGATGAAGGTGCATCACACCATCGGCGCGGATCTGGTGAACCACTGCGTCAATGACATCGCGGTGCAGGGTGCAACTCCGCTCTTCTTCATGGACTATCTCGCCACCGGCAAGCTCGAACCGGAGGTCGCGGAAAAAGTGATCGAAGGCCTGGCCGAGGCTTGCAAGCACAACGGTTGTGCCCTGATTGGTGGCGAAACGGCCGAGATGCCAGGTTTCTATCCTGAAGGCGAGTACGATCTTGCGGGATTCATCGTCGGTGTGGTCGAACGCGAGCGCATCATCACCGGGAAGGCGGTCGAGGTCGGCGATGTGATCTTGGGTTTGGCCTCGAATGGCCTGCACACGAACGGCTATGCGCTCGCCCGCAAACTGCTGTTTGAAGTTGGCCATTACACGCCTGAGTCCTATGTGAACGAGCTCAAAGGCAAAGTCGGCAACGAGCTGATGAAGACTCACAAGAGCTACTGGCCGGCGGTGAAGCGTCTGCTGGCGGATGGCGAATGCGTTTCGGCGATGGCTCACATCACCGGTGGTGGCATTACCGAAAATCTTCCTCGCGTGCTCCCGCGCGGTGTGGCAGCGGTGATCGAGATCAATTCCTGGCCAGTGCCGCCCATCTTCGAACACCTGCAACAATTGGGAAATGTGCCGCGGGACGAGATGCTCCGTACCTTTAACATGGGATTGGGCATGCTGCTGGTGGTTCCGTCCAAAAAGTTCAAGAAGGCTCAGACTTTGCTGGAGCGTGCGGGAGAGAAGGCGTTTACGGTGGGACGGATTGTGAAGGGTGATCGAAAGGTGATGTACACATAGCAATTGTTCGCCACAGACCGTGCCCATCTGCAAATGTCCGCCTGATTTTCACAACGAAATTCACTGATGCGGCAATTTGATAGCACGTAGGGCGGCAATTGTTCGCTTAACAGTTGAACCGGGGGACGGGAGTGCCATTCGTTCGCGTTCAATCCAGAGCAACCGATCAAATATCTCTTCGTCGGACTGTCCCCCCGTTAACATCTCGTAGACCATCCCGATATAGAGGTCGTATTCATTCCTTCGCTTCGTAAGGCCGCTGACGCCAATCGGATCCCAAACATCCATGAAGACATTGCGAATCTCAGCCCGAATTTTGCGAGACTCGTATTTATCAATCACTATTAGCACTCTCTAGTGAGTTGCAGGACAGGCCTCCTGCTAATCTCCTGTGAGGCGGTATGTCGTGTCCGTGACATGTTGAGCGGAGCGATGACTTCTTACCTCTTGAGCAAGTCCACAGGCTCTCTGACATCGGTCACCCGCAAGTGCTTCGCCAGCGCTGGGTACTTCTTGGCCACCGCTTCAAACATCGCATATGCCACGTTGCGGTAGGAGAAGTGTCCCGCCGGTCCTGTTCTCAGCTCCGAGATATAGACGACTTCGGAGAAATCCATCTTGAACAGTGTGCGCTTGCGGAACGCCAGCGGGATCGCGTACTCAGCATTTTCTTTCGCCTCGGCGCTTGGGCGCTGGGCTAACTGCTCGACGGCTTCGCCAGTTTGCTTCATAACGGCGTCGTAGGTCCCTCGCGCTCCGGCCGCATCCACTTCGTCTGGGACATCGTAACCGTGCTTGGTGGTGAATTCCTGTCCAATCTGGATGCAGCGGCGGTGCCGGTGCATATCGCGGAAGCCGCCTACGTCCATCAGAATGTCGAAGCGGAACTGCTGTCCGGCGCAGAAGGCGCGCAGCATTTCGTCGTGCTTGCCCCGGTGCCGCAATCCAAGATCGATGATCTCGCGGCGAATGGGTTCCCCCGCGCCTTGGATTGCTTGTCGAATCTGTCGATAGGGATAGTGGCTGTGTTCGTAAATCAGAGTCGTCGCGAGTTCCACTTCCAGTGGTTCGTCGTCGAGCAGGTCAACTGTGGGCGCTGGTGCGACCTGCAAATTCCCCAATAACTCCTGCGCAGCCTGGCGCAGTTCCCGGCGGGTCTCGATCTCGTAGGAATTCGGATCGGCATACTTCACCAAAGTCGGGGCCATGCGCACTTCTCGCAGCAACTCTTGCGCGGCCCGGTCGCCAAGCTCCGTGGAAACTGCCCGGATCTGCTCCACCAGTTCGTGCAACGCTGCATGGCTTGCGTTGTACGCCGGAGAGACTGCAGCCTGCTTCAGCAACTCGCCCAGATATCGGACTTCCTTATGTGTATGCGAAAGCAGGCGCGACACCTGGGTTTCAAGCGTTCGGGCATTGACGATTTCTCCCAGCGAAGTGTTGGTTGAAAGTGGCAAGAGATAGCGGGAAATATCGAAAGCTCGGGCCTTTAGAGTGCGCTCGTAAGCTTCCTGCTTCATTTCCGTTGGCTTGGGCGTGATGTCATGCAAGTAGCGAAACGTGCGCTCCGAGAGCGATTCGTATTCCGCAAATAGTCTTTCGATCGTCTTTCGGTATAGAGCGCGGCCCTGCTCGTCATCGCCGAAGTCCGGGGTAAAGTAGCCGCTTTTCTTGAAATCCTGGTAGCGGGTCGAACGTTCCTGGCCGTCCCAGCGCTGCTCGTCGGCGACGGCAATCGCCGCCAGGATCGACAAGCGCTCGATGGCCAGCGCCACATGGGCTAAATCCGCAATCGACCGGTGCCCGTACTGGAAGTAGAAGGTGTTGAGAAACTTCTCGGCCTTCTGTTGGCTGATCTCCTTGAGAGACTCCTTCATCGAGAGCGCTGAACGCGAGTACTTGGCCATGGCATAGGCCTGAACTTCGGGCTCCACGCCGTAGACGGCATAAACCTCTACGGAAGGTGCGTCGGTAGACACATGGTTCCCATTCGTTGCGGACGTTTCTGTTACCTCCGGCATGTATGTCCTGACCTCATGCTTTGATAAGACTTGAATCTTACTGTCCGATCTCAGGATGCGCAATGAGAATGGAACTTAATGAAGTTGACCCACACATTTCGCTCACGCGCCAGCAAAATCTGCACGGTACCATGAAGAGTATCCGCTGAAAGGGTTGGAACCTTTTCCTCGCGGGTTGAATCATATATAAAGAACGTATCCAACTTATTGCATGCAGCGGACTTCTCTTAAGTTTCTGTGTTTGTGTTTCTGGCTGGCGGGCTTAGCCGTCGCTCAGGCTCCGTTGCTGATGAAACCGGGCGCCGACGCCAGCTCACCGTCATCGATGTCGTCCTTTGGAGTTCCGACATCTGACGTCCCGCCCTCGGTTCCCCTCGCCATTTCTTCAAGGGGTGACGTCGCGGTTCCATTGGCCGAGGCGGCCGTACTTCCCCGCATGGCTCCCGAACTTGCGCTGCAAGTTTACCGGGGGCGTTCGGTGATACAAGCCCAGCAGCTCGCTTCTTATTCGGCCACGACGTTGGTCCGGGCTCAACTGCCTGACACTTTCCAGTCCGGCGAATATGAGGTGCAGCAGCACTACTCGGCTCCGCGTACGCTCGCGTTCAAAGCGGTACGATTCACGGGCGATGTGTTCGTAAAAACCAATGTCATCACCAGGTTGTTGCAGTCTGAAGTGGACCATGTGCAGAAGGACGATCCAGCACTGAACGCAATCAGCCCCTCGAATTACAAACTCTCTTACAGGGGAACAAACGAGTTGCAAGGCCGCACGGTTCACGTCTACCAGTTGAAGCCACGCCAGAAGCGAGCGGGCCTGTTCAAGGGCCGGATTTACGTCGACGCCTACACCGGCAGCCTGGTGCGAGCCGAGGGCAGGCCGGTCAAATCACCTTCGATGTTCATCAAGAAGATCGAATTCGTTCAGGATTATGAGGACATCGGTCCATATACCTTTCCGGTGCACGTGCACTCGGAAGCCACAGCTCGTATTGTCGGTCGTGCCGTTGTGGATGTTTATCAGCGGGACTACCAGCCCGTCGCCAATGCCGCAGTGACCGCGGAGCGGGTTCCGGCGCTGTAACCCTGCGCTTTCGTTCTTGCGGTCCCGCCGTTTTTCCTTCGTGTACCCTTGTGTACTCTGGTTGATGAAGTTCAAGTGCTCGAACCACAAAGGACACAAGGGTACACGAAGCAAGACGTCACAGACCTAAAGCAGAGATCAGCACGCTGCCCGGCTCGTCTACGGCTATAATTTGCGATTCAATCAATTAAGGAGAAATCATGACCCTTTCAGGTCGGGTCGCGTTCGTGACCGGCGCATCGCAGGGAATTGGGCGTGCCTGTGCTCTCAAGCTGGCGGCATCCGGCGCTACCGTCGCGGTGGCAGCGCGCAACCAGGAGAAGCTGAACGAACTGGTCCAGCAGATCGAGGCCAGTGGCGGAAAAGCTCTCGCGTTTCCGCTTGACGTGGCCGACGAAGAGCAAGTCAAAACCGTGTTCAAGGCCGCAATCGGACAGCTCGGCAAAATCGACATTCTCATCAACAATGCCGGAATCACTCGCGACCAACTCGTGATGCGCATGAAGCGCGCTGATTGGGATTCCGTTCTCAATACCAACCTGACGTCCGCTTATCTTTGTATTCAGCAGGTGATCGGTTCCATGCTCAAGCAGCGATGGGGACGAATCATCAACATAACGTCGATCTTCGGTCAGACGGGCCAGGCTGGGCAGGCGAACTATGCGGCGTCGAAAGCCGGTCTCATCGGATTGACCATGGCCATCGCTCGCGAGGTTGCGTCGCGCAATGTAACCTGCAACGCAGTGGCGCCGGGCTTTATCGAAACCGCAATGACGTCTGGCTTCACCGACGAGTTCAGACAGAACGCCCTGAAAATGGTTCCCCTCGGCCGGGTTGGAACGCCGGAAGACGTGGCGAACGCAGTGGTGTTCCTTGCCTCCGAGGAAGCTTCGTACGTTACGGGTCACGTGCTAAACGTCAACGGGGGCATGCTCATGGGGTAGCGCGGACGATTCCAGGCCTTACGCTGGTGCAGGCGGAGTCTGCTGCGCACGTCGCGCAGGCGCGGGAACTTTTCCAGGAATACGCACAATCACTCGGCGTCAACCTTTGCTTCCAGAATTTCGAGCAAGAACTGGCCGGACTTCCCGGCCACTATGCGCCCCCCGGCGGCCGTCTGTTGCTGGCGGAATATGACGGGCAACTGGCGGGATGTGTAGCCCTGCACAAATGGGAAGACGGCGTCTGCGAGATGAAGCGCCTATACTTGCGTCCGTCATTCCGCGGCAAAGGGTTGGGCCGCTCGATCGCCGAAAAGATCATTGCGGAAGCCCGCGGCATTGGCTATCAACGCATGCGGCTGGATACAATTGAGCCGCTTATGAAAGACGCGGTCGAGATGTACCGCAAACTGGGTTTCCGGGAGATTGCGCCGTATCGCCCCAATCCGATTGCCGGGGCAATGTACATGGAATTGCAATTGTAGCGCTGGCCCTACCGAGGACTTACCATGAAATGCCTTTGCTTGCTTCTTACTTTGCTTTGTGGCCTCAGCGCTTTCGCGGCCACTTCCACGAGCGTCTCCTACAAGAGCGGAGACGAGACCGTGCAGGCGCTGATGTATACCCCCGAAGGCAAAGGGCCGTTTCCCGGGATTCTGGTCATCCACGAATGGTGGGGACTCAACGATTGGGTCAAGGAGCGGGCCTCGAAGTTGTCCGATCTGGGCTATGTCGCGTTGGCCGTCGATCTCTATCGTGGCAAAGTCGCGACTACGCCTGACGAGGCGCACGAAATCATGCGCGGCGTGCCGGACGATCGCGCTGCCCGCGATTTGCACGCCGCTTTCGAGTTCCTCAAATCTCAACCGAATGCGAAGAAAGACCGAATCGCGTCCATTGGCTGGTGCATGGGCGGGGGTTATTCGTTCAATGTGGCGCTGCAAGAACCCACGCTTACCGCGGACGTGATCAACTATGGCCACCTGGCTACTGACCCCCGGTCACTCAAGAAAATCAACGCCTCGATTCTTGGCATTTTCGGAGGCCAGGATCGTGGCATCACGGTGGAAGATGTGAAGAAGTTTGAGCAAACGATGAAGCAGATGGGCAAGAAGGTCGAGATTGTGATCTACCCGAACGCAGGCCATGCCTTTGAAAATCCCAACAACCAGACCGGGTACCGAGCCGATGATGCCGCGGACGCCTGGAAGCGGACAGTGAAATTCCTTGCCGAAACGTTGGGAAAATGAGCATTCAGCACTCAGCACTGAGCTGTGCACGCTTCTTCGTATTGCAAGCATCACCGCTGAGTCCCGAGGCTGAGTGCTGAATGCTTAGTGCTGGTTTCGTCCTGCACTGCATATTGTGCAGAAAAATTTCCACTTGCCAGACGGTACTACTCTGGTTACTATTCACCATCTCGGAGAACCCCGTTGGCTGTTTTCTCTATGAACATCGGCGAGACCATCAGGAACTACCGGCTGGGAAAAGGCATGTCCCAGGGTGATATAGAAAAGCGCACCGGGCTGCTGCGCTGTTATCTCTCGCGGGTGGAGAACGGCCACACCATCCCGTCTCTGGATACGCTTTCGAAGATCGCCGGGGCCATGGAGCTTCCGCTGTCGCAATTCTTCGCCGAGTCCGGACACAGCAACGGAGCCAAAGGGTTGCCCCAACTTTCCGATGACGAGGTCCGCTTTCTCAGCCAGATCCGCCGCTACTCCGTAAGCCTTAACGACAGCGATCGCAAGCTGGTTCTGGCCATGGTCAAAAAGATGGCCTCGAACGCGAAGTAGGGCCGCTTCTAGCTGCTGGCTACTGGCTTTTAGCTCCAACCCTCCCGCGTTATGGCTAGCTACTTTCCGTCGCAAAAGTGAGGGGTGAGAGGCGTGTAAACAGCGAGGCTGGAGCCGAGAGTTGGAGCCAGAACGTTCAGTTTGGGTGGTGGTATTCAAGAAAGTAATAAAACATTTTGAAGACATATGGTTTTAGACAGGAACGGTGATTAGGATGACGGCCATGATCAAACTACGTCATCAACAACCGTCGCTGTGGCATCGAGGTCTAGCCGAGGATATCGAGGGGTTGTGGGAACCGTGGATGCGGCTAGTGGACGAGCTGCTGGAAGATGAGCAACTTCTGGACACGGTGTACGAGGCGCAAGGGGAACGCCATCCGCAGAGCCGCAGCCGTGGCCGAATGCAAACGCCGGCGGAAGTATTGTTGCGCCTGCTGTTGTTGAAGCACATCCGGAACTGGAGCTATGACGTGCTGGAACGAGAGGTACGGGCCAATCTGGTATATCGCGCCTTTACTCGGATCGGGGATGAAAAAGTGCCGGACGCCAAGACCCTGGCACGACTGGGGCAGTTGATCGGGCCGAAAGTTATTGAAGAGTTGCACGGTCGGGTAGTGGAACTGGCGCGGGAGCGAGGGGTGACACAGGGGAGGAAGTTGCGGGTGGATACGACGGTGGTGGAAAGCAACATTCATTATCCGACCGACAGTAGTTTGTTGGGGGAGGGCACGCGGGTGCTGACGCGCACCATGAAGAAGATCGAGTCCAAGTCCGGAGGTCTGAAACGCAAGGTACGGGATCGCATGCGCAGCATACGCAAGCGCGTTCTGGCGATTGCCTTATCGACCCGACTGCTGGGGCCGGTCGGAGAAAAGCGGAGAAAGCGGCAGTATCGGGAGCTTCTCAGCTTGACGCGAAAAGTGATCAATCAGGCGCAGAGAGTACTGGCCGAAGTGAAGCAGTCGCCGCGTCGTCGGCGCAGTCCAGTGGAAGGTCTGGCGCAATGGCTGGAGACTATGGTGGGACGGGTGCGGCAAGTAGTGAAGCAAACGCGGGTACGAATTTTCGCAGGAGACACGAAGTCGCCGGGAAAGATCGTGAGCGTGTTCGAACCGCACACGGAAATCATTCGCAAAGGGAAAGCGAGCAAACCCAACGAGTTTGGCAAGCTGGTCAAGATCCAGGAAGCGGAAAACCAAATCGTAACCCACTTTGAGGTGTATGCCGAGCGACCTGCAGATTCGACTCTGTTGCTGTCCTCGCTCCAGGTGCACCAACAGAGGTTGGGACGGATCCCGCGCATGGTGGCCGCCGATGCGGGATTTTATTCGCGCGAGAACGAGAAAGCGGGGCAAGCGCAGGGCGTGCGGTGGATGTCGGTGCCCCATAAGAAAACCACAAGTAGCGAACGGAAACGTCTTCAGCACGAGCGTTGGTTTCGCAGAGGGCAAAAGTGGAGGACCGGGTCGGAGGGACGAATCAGCGTGCTCAAACGAAGACACGGGTTGCGTCGTTGCCTGTATCCCGGTCTGGACGGCATGCGCCGTTGGGTGCGGCTGGGCGTGATTGCGGACAATTTCATCCAGATGGGGTGCTATCTTGCGCGAGAGCGCACCTAATCGGGCACAGTCCACTCCCCTCGCACGTGAGGATGGACGAGCGCAAAATTACCACGGAAGACCCTATACCTTGCGTGTTATGTCGCCCGGCCTATGTCAGAAAGCGCATTTTTGCGACGGAAAGTAGCTAGAAGCTAGCAGCCAGAAGCTGCTTTTGAGTGACTTTCGTTCCATCCCTCCTGTGACCAATGGGTACCTCGCCCGTCTGCGGCATACGCCCTATATTGGGAATTGGAGAACTCTCGGTGACTCTCGACGAAGAACTGACTCTTCTTGAAACCCAATTGCGCCGGCTCAAGATCGAGTACGAAGTTTATTTCAGCAACCCCACTAAGAAGCCGCCCACGGACGTCGAGTGGAAAGTGCTGAGCCTGTTGCGCAAATTCAGTGATGGCGGACGGATGAGCTTCCAACAACGCTTCCGTTACAACGAAATGGCGCAGCGCTATGCGATTTACAGTGATTTGTGGCGCAAGAAAGGACGCATTCGCGAAGAAGGCTACCGGCGTCCTCAAGACGCCCTGCTCTCGGTGCAAGGCGTGCGTCCCACGGCGGAGCATGAACCCGCTCACCATCCGGCATACGGACTCTCTCACGCCTCAGCGGCAGCAGCGACCGCAACTTCGCCCGCAACTGGGCCCGGCGTAAGTGATGGTCTGCTGACCATCCAGTGTTCGGATGCCCGAACCGAACATGATCAAGTAGAAAAACTGTACAAGGCGCTCACCGAGGCCAAGAAAAAAGCTGGCGAGTCGGTCACCGGCAACATCGAGAGCTTCACGTCGTTCGTGCAAAAGAAGACCGACCAGATCCGCAAGCAGCACCACTGCCAATCCGTCGAATACACTGTCGAAATGCAGGACGGCCAAGTCCGGCTGAAAGCGAAAGCGAAGGCCTAAGGAGTCTGCCTGGGGACGGGCGACTTGCCCGTCTGAAGCTGCAATGCATACTTAGCCCCGACGCCCCGTCCAAGAGGCCGAGCGAAGCTCGGCAGCGTTTTTCCCTCTGAAGCACTCTGCTGATAAACTTTCTGGTACGCCATCCACACCCAGAGGCCCGCAATGTCACACGACCCAGGAAAGATTCACCGCGCTATCCTCAGTGTCACGGACAAAACCGGACTCGTCGAGTTTGCCCGCAAGCTCTCCGGATTGGGAGTGGAACTGATCTCGACCGGTGGGACGGCTAAACTCCTGCGCGACTCCGGCATCGCCGTAAAGGATATTTCCGAGCTCACCGGATTTCCAGAAATGCTCGATGGTCGTGTAAAGACGTTGCATCCCAAGGTGCATGGAGGAATCCTGCACCGCCGCGAGAACCCGGCCCATCGTACTGCTGTAGCCGAACACGGCATTCTGCCGATCGATATGGTGGTCGTCAACCTCTATGCCTTTGAAAAGACCGCGGCCAAAGCCAACGTGCAGTTCGATGAACTGATTGAGAACATCGACATTGGCGGGCCTTCGATGATTCGCTCCGCCGCCAAGAATTTTCAGGATGTCGCGGTTGTTACTTCGCCCGCGGACTACGAACAGATTGCAGAAGAGTTGGCCCGCTCCGGCGGCGAATTGTCCTCAGCCACGAGATGGAGTCTGGCACAGAAAGCCTTCGCCACCACGGCAGCGTACGACTCCGCGATTGCTTCGACCCTCGAACGAGTCAGCGCCAACGGCCGTTACGAGTTTCACGAAGCGGCTGATTTCCCGCAGACTTTACGCCTGTCCTTCAAAAAGGCGATGGACCTTCGCTACGGAGAAAACCCGCACCAGAAAGCTGCCATGTATTCCGACGGCTCCGGAAAGGGCGTGGCCAACGGCCGCCAGATTCAGGGCAAGGAGCTTTCCTACAACAACATCGTGGATCTCGAAGCCGCCTGGGATTTGGCCCAGGAATTCGAAGAGCCAGTGTGCGCAATTATCAAGCACACCAATCCTGCCGGAACTGCGACCGGCAAGACTCTACTCGACGCCTACAAGAAGGCGCTTGAATGCGACCCCGTCTCTGCGTTCGGAGGCGTTATTGCCGTGAATCGTCCGGTTGACGGTGCCGTTGCCGAAGAAATGGCGAAGCTATTTCTCGAAGTAATCGCTGCCCCATCGTTCGACGAAGCCGCCCGCGCCAAGTTCGCCTCCAAGAAGAACCTGCGGCTGGTAGAGGTGAACGATGCTCGCCAGAAATGGGTGCTGAAGAATGTCTCTGGCGGAATTCTGCTGCAAGAAGCCGATTTGCGCCCGCTTGCGGAGAGCGATCTGAAAGTCGTCAGCAAGCGTCAACCGACACCGGAAGAGAAACGAGCTCTGCTCTTCGCCTGGAAAGTCTGCAAACACGTGAAGTCGAATGCAATTGTTTACGCCCGCGATGGACAGACCGTAGGCGTCGGCGCCGGACAGATGAGCCGCGTGGATTCCTGCAAAATCGGGGCAATGAAAGCGGTGTTGCCGCTGAAAGGTACCGTCGCCGCCTCTGACGCCTTTTTCCCGTTCCCCGACGGGGTAGAAGAAATCGCTAAGGCCGGAGCCACGGCAATCATCCAGCCGGGCGGGTCGGTGCGCGACCCGGAAGTAATCGCAACCGCCGACCGGTTAAGTCTGGCGATGATTCTTACCGGCGTCAGGCATTTCCGGCACTGAGTGGCAGCATTTAGCACTTGGCACTTAGCATTTGGCCCCGAGCAGATGAATCGAATGACGAATCCGCATCCGACTCTCTAGCCAACTGCCAAGCGCTAAATGCTGGGTTTTCGATCCATCCGTCCCTGTACCTCCGAATCTCTTTCGCCGGTTTCCCCACGTCCTTTTTCGCTATCCTCGTTGACGAAGGTTTACAATAATAGAGAGCACCCGCCTACAGCGGTTCGGCATCTAAACGCATTAGGTTTGGGAATCCGAAGGTCTTGGATGAAAAGCATGCGCTGGTCTATTTTTGTGTTGTTTTTGGCTGCCGCCGCCGTGGCGCAGCAAAGCTCCGCACCCTCTACTAGCGCCGCCGAGACCTCGAAGCCGGTCGCGGCGACTCCGCGAAAAGTAGACCGAGCCGCTGCCTACTATCACTACACCGTCGCTCACATGTACGAAGATCAGTTTGCGGTCTACAACCGCAGCGATCTCGCTACCAAAGCCATCGACGAATATCGCCTGGCGATTGACGCGGACCCCACGTCCGAGTACCTGACCTCGGGTCTCGCCGAGCTTTACGCCAAGACTGGCCGCATTCGTGATGCGGTTCTGGAAGCCCAGGACATTCTCAAGAAAGACCCCAACAATCTGGAGGCCCACAAACTCCTCGGCCGTATTTATCTGCGCTCTCTCGGAGATGTCCAGAGCGGCAGCGGCTCAGACAGTGTGCTCAAACTGGCCATCGAGCAGTACCAGGAAATCATAAAGCTCGAACCGGACAACGTTGACGATCACCTGCTCCTCGGCCGGCTTTATCGCTTGAACAACGATTTGCGGAAAGCCGAAAGCGAATTCAAGATCGCAGTAAAGCTCCAACCTGACTCCGAGGAAGCCGTTACCACGCTTGCGTACCTCTACAACGAAGAAGGCGATAGCGCTCGTGCCGCAGAGACTTTGAGTTCTGTTCCGGACGCGGCGCGTTCGGCAAAGCTTTATTCCGCGCTCGGCTACACCTACGAACAGCGGAAGGAATACAAGCAGGCGATTACCGCGTATCGAAAGGCCATCGAACTCGATCGTGACAATCTCGACGCCATTCGCGGCCTGGCGCAGAACCTGTTGAACGACGGGCAGACTGACGCTGCCCTCGAGCAATACAAGATCATCGCAGATTCGAATCCCGAGGACGCGCAGACCTATTTGCGCATGGCTGAGATCTACCGGAGAAATGGAAAGTTTGACTTGGCACTCGAGAATTTGAAGAAAGCTGAGTCCATGGTGCAGGACTCGATGGAAGTGCCTTACAACATGGCAGCCGTCTACCAGGCGCAGGGCCGCTACGACGACGCTGCGCAAATTCTGCAAGACCTGGTCAAGAAAACCGACAAACCGGACAATAGCTACAGCCAGAGCGAGAAAAATAATCGTGCCGTATTTCTCGAGCGCCTCGGCACCGTCTACCGCGACAACAACAACGACCAGTTGGCCAACGAGACCTTCCAGAAGATGCTGTCCCTGGGCGACGACAACGCCGAGCGTGGTTACCAGCAGATTATCGATACCTATCGTGAAGCCAAGCAGTGGCAAAAAGCTACGGATGTGGCCAAGGAAGCGACCCTGAAACTGCCCAACGATCGCGAGCTGAAGATGGTCTACGCCGCGCAACTCGCCGATCAAGGTCAGGTGGACTCTGCCCTGGAGCAGGTGAAGTCCATGCTCAAGGGCACCCCGGATGATCGCGACGTTTACATCCGATTGGCTCAGATGTACACCCGGCTGAAGCGCTGGCCCGAGGCCGAAGTGGCTCTCGACAAGGCAGCGCAGCTCTCGACCAAGGATGAGGACAAAGAGTACGTAGAGTTTCTGCGCGGATCCACCTACGAGCGTCAGAAGAAATATGATCAGGCGGAAGAAACCTTTCGCAAGGTGCTGGCCACCGATCCGCAGAATGCCGCAGTTCTCAATTATCTCGGTTACATGCTTGCCGATCGTGGCGTCAAACTGGACGAAGCCCTCATCATGATCAAGAAGGCTGTTGATCTCGAGCCAGCCAACGGAGCGTATCTCGATTCGCTCGGATGGACGTACTTCAAACTTGGGAAGTATGAACTGGCGGAAGACAACCTCATGAAGGCTTCCCAGCACATGGGTATGGATCCCACGGTTCAGGACCACCTCGGCGACTTATACCAAAAGACCGGGCGCCTGAAACTGGCCGCTGCACACTGGGAGCGGGCCATTGACGAATGGAATAAAACCGTCCCCGCAGAAGTCGACGGCGATAACTTAGCCCAATTGACCCAGAAGCTCGAATCCGCAAAGATGAAGCTGGCCAAGGAAGAGCCGGGGAACAAGTAGCAGTTAGCAATTAGTCCCTGGGCTGATTCGCGTCATCCGCTTGATCTCGATCGGCCAGTGCTAAATGCCAATTGCTAATTGCTGCTTCTGCTAAACTTTCTTCATGCTCGCCGACTACGCCGTGCGGGTGGAGCAATCCCGCGGACGCCGTTTCGCCGAGCCGCCGCATCCTTACCGCAACGACTTTCAGCGTGACCGCGATCGCGTCATCCACTCCAGGGCCTTTCGCCGCCTCGAAGCCAAGACCCAAGTCTTCACTCGCCGGTACTCCGACCACTTTCGCAATCGCCTGACCCATACCATTGAGGTCGCGCAGATCGCGCGAACCATCGCGACGCAACTCGGCCTGAACGTTGATCTCGTCGAGGCCCTCGCCCTGGTACACGACGTCGGCCATCCGCCGTTCGGTCATGCCGGAGAAAAGGCTCTCAACATTGCCATGCAAGAACACGGCTTTTTCTTTGACCACAACCTGCACGCGCTGCGCATCGTGGAAGATTTCGAGATGCGCTACGCCGCTTTCCGCGGGCTCAACCTCACCTTCGAAGTTCGTGAGGGCATCATTAAGCATTCGCATGATTACCCTGCCCGAAAAATTTCCGGAGCTCTCCGAATATCTGCTCGATCGCCGTCCGCCGCTCGAAGCTCAGCTCATCGATGTCGCCGATGAGATTGCCTATAGCACGGCCGACCTCGACGATGGTTATGAGTCCCACCTGCTCACGCTCGAACAAATTCGCAACGGCGTCCCCATATTCGAGCGATTCTACGGCGAAGTTGAATCGATCTATCCGGACACGATCGACAAACTGAAATTCAACGAGGCACTCAAACGCACGCTCAACCGCTGGGTAGGAGACCTAATAGAAAACACGAGAGAGGAAATTCGACAAGCAGACGTTAAGAACCTGGAAGAGGTACGCGCATGCCCTCGACGGCTGGTCGAGCTCAGTGCACCAGCGGAGCAGGAACGGCGAGAGGCCAAAGAATTTCTTTACGAGAATCTCTATTTCAGCGCCACGCTCAACCCGGAAAAGAACGACGCCGAGCGGGTGATCAGCGAACTGTTTCAGTTCTGGATGGCAAAGCCCGAAAGCCTGCCCTCCAGCTACCAGGAGAAGGCCACGCAAGAGCCGCTGCCGCGTGTGGTCTGCGACTACATCGCCGGTATGACAGATAACTACATCTACGAGCAGTACGAGAAGTACTGTGGACATTAAGAAAATCAAGACCTAGCCACGGATTTACGTGGATCCCGCGGATCAAGAAAAAGAAATATCCGTGAAGATCCTTGTAAATCCGTGGCGGAAGGTGTTCCCTACTTACTCGCGACGCTGGTCACGACGTCATACAACAGCCGGAATCCACGCCGAACTTCTTCCACCCGGATGCGCTCATCGTTTCCGTGCTCGGTGCTGCCCTCCTCCTCCGTCGCCGTATAAGGCGTGAATCCATAGGAGTTGATTCCGAGAGGACGATAGCGTTGGTTCTCCGTGTAACCGCTATCCAGCCGCGGGACCACGGGCGTTCCCGGAAAATAGTGCGTCGACACTTTCCGGATCGCGTTGAACAAAGCCGTGTCCGTGGGCGAAGAATTGGCTAGGCGGAAGTCGTGGTCCAGCGGTTCGACGGTTACGTTCGGATCGTTCACCACGCCTCGGATGGTCCGCAGAAACTCCTTCGGGTCATCTCCCGGCAAAAGCCGCACATCCAGGTTGGCCCAGGCTTCCGGCGGAATCACGTTGGTCTGTTGCGAGCCGCCCAGCATGGTCAGTGCAATTGTGTCGCGAAGAAGATAGTTGAGAGATTCGTCCTGCTCAACCTCGTGTTGAAAAGTTTTGTCCAGCAAAGCCAGGCGAATGTTTCGAAACTTGTCCGCACGCGCAGGCGGCTCGTAGGGTGCCATGGCACGCAGGAATTCATCGGCTACCGGCAGGACCTTGAATGGCGTTTGGTAGGCGATGATCTGGTTCAACGCCTGCACCAGCCGGTTGGGGGCGGAATCCGGAATTGGTAATGAGCCGTGCCCCGCGCGTCCATGGGCCACAACATGCAGCCAGAACGCCGCCTTCTCGCCCACATCCACGCCCACGTACTTTACGTGGCCATTGTGCTCCAGAATGTTCTCGCCGCCTTCGTTGATCAGGAACTCGGCATTGCCCAGAAGGTCGCGCTCATGTTCGATGAACCAATCAGTGCCCGAGCCGTTGACTTCCTCATCGCTGACGGCGAGGAAAATCACATCGCGATCAAGCTCGACCTTTTCGCGCTTCAGCATCACCATGACCATGAATTGCGCCAAGCCTTCGTTCTTCATGTCCTGGGCGCCGCGGCCGTAAATTGAGCCGTCCACTATCGCCGCGCTGAATGGCGGAGCCTTCCAATGGGACGCGTCGCTGGTGACCACATCCATGTGATTCAGCAAGATGATCGGCCGCCGAGGGGAAGATGTGGTGTGTGGGATGCGCGCCCACAGATCGGCCCGCCCCGGAGCGTAAGGGAACAACTGGTTCTCAATGCCCTCCTGGTCGAGAGTCTTCTTGAAGAAGTCCGCCGCACGAGCCTCGTTGCCGGGAGGATTCGTGGTGTCGATCCGCAGATATTCCCGCTGCCACTCGACCGCGAGATCGGCGTACTGCTTCAGGTGATCCGGGGGAATGTTATCCGAGGCAAACAGCTGCCCGGCGGGGGCAGTTTGGGACCAACCAAGCGCTGTGACCACCGCAAAGATGAAGCCTAAAAAGCAAACTGTTCCGTTGCGTTCGGGCATCCAATCTCCTGTGCTCCTTGACCTCTTCCCACGCAGTTTTTATATCAGCTTTGCCAAAATTACCCTCAAAGCGGACGTTTGTTCTCCCCTCGCCACGGTGTGGGACTACAATCTTATTGCAGGTCAAGGGGTTAGCCTTATGGGAGTTTGGCAATCGACCTGTTATAGATACCATGTGCGCCGGAGTCAACGGGGCGCCGATATATCTGGTTTTAGCTTTACACCGCGTCAGTAACAAATCACGTATCACGCCCGCATGGCGTGCCGGAGTGGAGCTCCCAGGCGCTCCCTCCCTCGGAGGATGTTGAAAATGAAGAACCGTGTACTTGTAGCGCTATTCGTTGCAGTCGTGCTTGCCCTGCCAGCCTTTGCGCAGACAAGCTCGACCTCACAGGATCAGTCGGCCAGCAGCCAATCCACCCAGGCTGCTCCAGCCACTCAAACTGCACCGACCACTGACCAGACTCCTTCGGCCACGGTCGGCGCGACCGGGAAGCAGCCTTTGCAGCCTGAGACCCGCCAAGGTTTCTGGGGCAAAATGAATCCGTGGGCCCGCAAGAAGTATGTGCAGCGTCAGACCGAGCCCATCCGCGACCGCGTGAATGAACTCGATGAGCTCACTGCGAATAATTCGAAGCAGATCAAGGACGTGGATGCGCGCGCCCAGCAAGGAATTCAGCTCGCTTCCGCCAAGGCCAACGAAGCTGACCAGCACGCCATCGACGCCGGCAACAAAGCACAGGCTGCCCAGCAGACTGCAACTCAGGCCAATACCCGTCTCACCACGGTTGAACAGGTAGTCGGCAACATCGATCAATACAAGGCCACGACTCAGACCGAGATCCGCTTCCGTCCCGGCCAGAGCGTGCTGAGCCAGAATGCCAAGACCGCCCTCGATGACATGGCAACCCCGCTAAAGAATCAGCGCGGCTACATTATCGAAGTGCAGGGTTTCTCGTCGGGCCACGGCCAAGCCGCCATTGCCACATCGCAGAAGATGGCGGATTCAGTGGTGAGATATCTGGTGCTGAACCATGATGTCCCGGTGTACCGGATTTATGTGGTTGGCATGGGCAACGCTCCAGTTCCGAGCGCGAGCACCGATGATCAATCCAAGACCAAGCGAACCAGTGGAGGTCGCGTAGAAATCAGCTTGCTGAAGAACGATCTGGAACAGCTGAGTTCAAATGCCACTCCTGCAGCAGATCAGCAGGCACAACCTAAGTAAAGATCAGGACGACGGGCCCAGCACCCGGCCGCCCTCCCCCCGAAAAAGCCTCTTGCGCAAGCAAGAGGCTTTTTTGTCGTACCTAAGAAGGTTCGCGGGATCAACGCTCGATTTGTCGCCACGCCTGCGTCGACCCGGACGCCTCGGTCCGGGTTGCCGAGCGAAGCTCGGAAGGATTCCCCATCGGCACACAACTCACGGCGGGGAAAAAACGCAGAATCTATATCTAGACTCCGTATCAGGGCACGACTTCAGTCGTGCCGAAAAGTTTCTGAAGAACGATTTCGGCTTCAGCCGCTGAGGTAAGGCGCTTCTTCGGCCGAGCGTCGTTGCCCGTAACTGCTTACACCACACTGGCGGTTTCCTGCTTCATCTTCTCAGCCTGATAATGCGCCGTCAGCGCCTCGATCAGCGGCTGCAGCTTCCCATCCATGACTTCCTGAAGTTGATGGATGGTCAGACCAATGCGATGATCGGTAACACGATTCTGCGGAAAGTTGTAAGTTCGGATCTTTTCGCTGCGGTCCCCGGAACCCACCATCGCCTTGCGTTCCTTGGCCAGCGCGTCCTGCTGCTTCTGCATCTCCATCTCGTAAAGCCGCGAGCGTAACACGCGCATCCCTTTTTCGCGATTCTTAATCTGCGACTTTTCGTCCTGGCAACTGACAACGGTATTGGTCGGAATATGCGTGATGCGCACCGCAGAGTAAGTCGTGTTCACCGATTGCCCACCCGGCCCCGACGAGCAGAATGTATCTATGCGAAGGTCCTTGGCTTCAATCTTGACGTCGACATCTTCCGCTTCAGGCAAGACCGCGACCGTGACCGCCGAAGTATGAATTCGGCCCTGCTGCTCAGTCGCGGGCACGCGCTGAACCCGGTGCACCCCGCTCTCATACTTCAAGCGTGAGAACACCCGCTGACCTTCAATCAGCGCAATCACTTCTTTCAATCCCCCGGCCGAAGACTCGGAAGTCGAAAGTACTTCCACTTTCCAGCCCTGGGTTTCCGCGTATCGCGTATACATGCGGAACATTTCCGCCGCAAACAAAGTGGCCTCGTCGCCACCTGTTCCTGCCCGAATTTCGAGGATCACATCCTTCTCATCATTCGGATCTTTGGGCAAGAGCAGAACTTTAAGCTCTTCTTCCACCGCGCCGACGCGCCCCTCCAGTTTGTCCAGCTCTTCTTGGGCATAGGCGCGCATCTCGGGATCTTTTTCGTCAGCCAGCATAGCCCGGCTCTCTGCAATGCCTCGCGTCAAATCCTTGTATTCGCGGTATCGCTCCACGATAAGACTGATTTCGCTATGCGCCTTGGCGGTCTTCTGGTATCTCGCCGAGTCATTCATAATCTCCGGCGAAGCCAGCGTCTGCGTCAGTTCGTCGTAACGCGCTTCAATTTGATCAAGCCGTTCAAACATAATGTTTCCTGTGAAACGTAGCTTGCTACGTTTTGGCTGCGCAAAGACGTAGTGGACTACGTCTCTAGCGATTATTTTAGTTGTAGAAGAGAAAAGGAGGTAGAGAGAGTTTCGCGGCGGGACCGCTAGGCGATGACCAACTCGCCGCCGCGCTGTTTTTCAAGCGACATCGCGTGGTCCAAAGCCACGATGGCGCATTCCGCCTGCTCATCCGATGGAGGCTGAGTGGTGATGCGCTGCATCCACAATCCCGGAGCCGTCATGAGGGCAAACAGCGATGCGCGGTGCTTGGCCGCGAAACGAATGATCTCGTAGGACAACCCAGTAATCACGGGCAACAGCGCGATGCGAACCGCAAATCGCGCCCAGAAGGTAGTGACCGGCACCAGCATGTAAATGAAGATCGAAATGATCATCACGGTCATCAGAAAGCTGGTTCCACATCGCGGATGATAGGTCGAATACTTCTGCACCGCCGGCGTGTTCAGCGCATCGCCGTTCTCGAAAGCAAATACAGTTTTATGCTCGGCTCCGTGATACTCGTACACACGGCGAATATCCTTCAACAACGAGGTGCCCCAGATAAAGAGCAGGAACAACCCAAGCCGAATAATACCGTCCACCAGATTGAAGACAATCTGCTCGCCGAAAACGGGGTTCACGCGCTTCAATTCGGTAGTCGCCACCAGCGGCAAAAACTTGTACATGAAAATGAAGAACCCGACCGAAAAGACGATATTCACGGCGGCAATCCATCCACTGATTTCGAGCTTCTTTTTCTCCGGCTCACCGGGCGCAGGCGCAGGCTGCAACTCGTCGAGCGCAACGTTCGCGGAAAACTTCAGCGCGCGGAAGCCCAGAGTCATCGCATGCCCCAGCGTGATTACACCACGCATAACCGGCCAGCCCATCCATTTGTGCTTTTCGGAAAGCCGCTCCAGCGGCTCGCAGTGGGTCGAAACCTCACCCGAGGGTTTGCGGCAAGCAATGGCCCACGCGTGCGGCGAACGCATCATAACCCCCTCAAGTACGGCTTGGCCGCCAACCAGCGTTTCCTCGCCGCCCTCGAGCGCCGGCAGAAGCTGGATTGCCACAAAAAACCGCCACATTGTTCGCAAAAAGCGCATGGTTATTGGATGTCTTTCCGGCGACAAAGCACCACCGTAAGAGTATCACAGGCCGAAGTGATTTAGGATGGGCTAGCCAAGGCCCTAAGTGGCGGGTTACGTAGATACTTAGAACGCCGTCGGCGGAGCCAATTGTGTAGGGAGGGGTCTCTGACCCGTCCGCCGAGCGAAGCTCGGTACTCTGACGAGCACTCACCATGCGCAAATTCGCCGAAGCCTGCGAACGCATCGCAGGCACCACCAAGAAGCTGGAGAAAATCGCGATTGTCGCCGACTACCTCAAGTCGAGCCCGCCCGAGGAGGCCTCCGTCGCAGCAGTTTTTCTCTCCGGCAGACCGTTCCCGGCGTGGGAGGAGACAACCTTGCAAGTAGGGGGAAGGCTGCTTTGGAAAGTGGTCGAGGAGTTCGCCGGGAAGAACGACGAGGAACTGACCGCCGCGTACCGCAGGCACGGAGACCTGGGCGCCGCAGCCGCGGATCTACTCGAAGCTCGTGTGGGCACGGGCGCCCCCGCCCGTCCAGTCCGAGCAAAGCTCGGCAGTGGCGAAAACCACGAGGAGTCGATGCTCAATGACGGTCGCACTGCGCTAGACGTGCAAGCCACATTTCGAAGGATCGCCGCCGCTCGTGGCTCCGCCGTCAAAGCGATTCTCCTCCGCGAATTGCTCTCCCAAATGACCCCGCTCGAAGCCAAGTACATCATTAAGATCATCACCGGCGATCTGCGCATCGGGCTGAAGGAAAGTCTGGTCGAAGAAGCCATCGCCAAAGCCTTCGGGGCACCCGCGAAAAAAGCACAGCGAGCCAATATGTTGCTCGGTGACATCGGAGAGACACTCCGCTTTGCGGCGGAAGGAAAACTGAGCGAAGCCAGGATGCGGCTGTTCCATCCCCTGGGATTCATGCTGGCCAGCCCCGCGCAGTCTGCCGAAGAAGCGCTCAGCTATTTCGAGAACGCGCTGGTCGAAGACAAGTACGACGGCATCCGAGCCCAGGCACATTGCTCCGGTGGTCAGGTTCGTATTTTTTCGCGTACAAGGGACGAAATCACGGAATCGTTTCCCGAACTGCCCGACGCGCTCGCCGGGCTTCCGAAAGACGCGATCCTCGACGGAGAAATCGTGGCATGGAGCTATCTCGCTGCCGAATCCGCCGAGCCCGGCCGAGCCCTGCCATTCAGCGCATTGGCGCATCGACTCGGGCGAAAGAAAGTCAGCGACCAAATGATGCGGCGAGTGCCGGTCGCCTATCTCGTCTTCGATATCCTATACGCCGGCGGCGAATTGCTGATCGACCGTCCGCTACGAGAGCGGGCAAAGCTGCTAGACGAGTTGTTGTCAGGGCCGCGAATTCCGACCCAAGCAAAGTTCGGCGCAGCCCAGGGTCACCTGATGCTGGAATCCGCCAAGCCGACAAACGAGCCCACAATCACTACCCAGATTTTCCGCGCACCGGTCTTTCAAGCATCCTCGGCCGACGAGCTCGATCAACTGTTCGAAGCAGCCCAGGCGCGCGGGAATGAAGGACTGATGATCAAAGACCCCGAGTCGGCCTACACTCCCGGACGCCGCGGAAAATCCTGGCTGAAGCTGAAACGCGAACTGGCCACACTCGACGTCGTGGTCACGGCGGTCGAATACGGCCACGGCAAGCGCATCGGCGTACTCAGCGACTATACCTTCGCGGTTCGCGACGGCGACCGCCTGGTCAATATCGGCAAAGCCTACTCAGGCCTTACCGACACCGAAATCGCCGAGATGACCAAATGGTTTCTGGAGCACACGGTTGAAGATCAAGGCTTCCGGCTGGTAGTCGAGCCGAAAATCGTATTAGAAGTAGCCTTCAACAACATGATGCGCTCCGGCCGCCACGAAAGCGGGTATGCCTTGCGCTTCCCGAGAATCGTGCGGATAAGAACAGACAAACCGCCCGAAGAAGCAGATACGATTGAGCGAGCACAAGAGATTTATGAGAAGCAGAAGCACGAGATCAGCAATTAGCACTTGGCAGTTAGCATTTAGCTCAGCCCGGCATTCGCGAAAAAATCTTGGGACTAAATGCCAAATTCAGTGGCTGTGCCCGTGATGCTCCTCTTCGCTCACCGGAATCACGCACCCATGCGCCACTTCGCAAATTACATTCTCAAACTGGATAGTCGTGTGATCGATGTGAAATTCCTCATGCAGCCGTTCCTTCACGTCGCGCAGAATCCGCTCGCTGACCGACGGCGGAATGTCTTCAATCGAAATATGACACGACAAAGCGCGCGTCTCCGAACCGATGTTCCACACATGCAGGTCATGCACGTCGTTCACACCCTCGACCGCCCGCATCGCAGCCTCGACGCGATCCAGCCGGATCCCGCGCGGCGTTCCTTCCAGCAGGATGTTGAGGGTCTCGCGACAGATGCCGAACCCCGACCACAGAATCAAAGCGCCGATGCCAAATGACAGCGCCGAATCAATCCAATACTGCCCCGTCGCCAGAATTACCCAGCCGCCAACAATGACCGCAGCCGTCGAAACCGTGTCGCCAATCTCGTGCAGCAGCGCGCTTCGAATGTTCACGTCGCGGCTGGAGCGGTAGAGAAGCAGGGCAATCACCCCGTTCATCACCACGCCGGCAGCCGCCACCCAAATCATCACGCCGGCCTGTACGTGCTCCGGATTCTGCAACCGCCGGAATGCCTCGTAGAAAATCAGGAACGAGACCACTACCAGCGAGCCCGCATTTACCAGCGCAGCCAACACTCCCGCTCGATGCCACCCGTAAGTCTTGGTGGCACTGGGCGGGCGCGATTCCAAATACACGGCGACCAGCGAAAGCAGCAGTGCAACGAAATCAGAAAGGTTGTGCCCAGCTTCGGAAAGCAACGCCAAAGAATGAGCACGGATGCCGGCAACCGCCAGCAACACAATGTAGGCCAGAGTGACGACGAGCGATACCCGCAGAACCTTGGAGGTCCGTTCGCCTGCGCCATGGCTGTGCGTGTGCATTCTAACTCAGTTTAAGGCTGCGGAGGGAAGGGTTCAAGGCGCCGCTCAGAGTTTACAATCCGGTGACACATGACTGGATCACCCTTACGGCTGCGACTCCATCGCTTTCTGAAACTGGCGGAATCGCTCGGTAGTCTCAGCCCCGTGCGCGGCATACCATTCCCGCCACAATCCAGGTTCGTCGCCCAGTTCCTGATCGGTGATCTCCCGCAGCGCGCGGTAACCATACTTCACCGTCTCTGCGTCAAGCTTCTTGTCCTCGGCCATCTCGATCAGGCCGGGCACTGCCTGCATGCGCTGTGCACGAGTAAGCATGCCGCAATGAGCCAGGCCGCAGCCGGCGGCATCAATCCGCACGCGGAACGCGGGATCGTGATGGAAAGCCTCCACCAGTTCCGGAACCGTGTCGTCCGTACCGATATCGCCAATTGCCGAAACCGCGCGCAGCCGTACCGGTTCCTCCTCGGAATGTGTCCAGGCCCGCAATTGGCTATGGATGCGTTCAACCTCCACTCCACGATTGGCGAGACGACCTAAATACCAGATGCTGTATTCCGCACGCGTCGGGTCGCTTTCAACCAACTGCAGCAGCGCGTCAACCTGGGCGCTGGTTTTCGCCAGGTTCGCGACTGCCAGGTCAATCTCGAAACAAGCTGCGCGCACCCGCAGGTCGTCGCCATTCATGGCCACGTCCATGAGCGTTACCAGCGAGTCGGTTTGCTTGATCTGCCCCCGCCACAGCCGAACTCGTGCCTTAATTTCATCGGTCGCGCCCCGGTGGTGCGAAATAGCGTACTGCAGCAGCCTCTCCGCTTGTTGCTGCGCAGGCATGTGATCCACCATGTCGCGCTCAACTTCAGAGAGCTGGCTGGTAGTGCCATGAACGGGTTTTCCGGGCACTGGAAGTTTTTGGCCGACGATTTCCCCGGGCATGCTCTGACCAGAAACCAGCGAACTGATCAGAATCATGCACACGGGGCACAACCAGCCCGCTGACAGCTGTAGCTTCATAGGGCGAACTTAGCATCGGCCACGCGGAGCGGAAAGTTACCAGAGTGTGGAGTGAGAGTGTCGAGCGATGGCGCGGGCCGAAAGCCGTTGATGCTCTTATGTTCAAATAGTCTCGTGCTCCTCAAAGACGCACTCACGTCAGCGGTCAACCGCCTTACTGCAGCGAACGTTGGCTCGCCCCGCCTGAACGCAGAGCTGCTCCTCATGTTCACTCTGTCCTGCGACCGCGCATATCTTTTCGCCCACCCCGAGCGCAAGCTTTCAGTCGAAGAGCAAGCCCGCTACGAAGAAGCGCTGACCCGGCGAGCCAGCGGAGTCCCCGCGCAATACATCACCGGCCACCAGGAATTCTGGGACATGGATTTGATCGTTTCACCAGCAGTGCTAATCCCCCGCCCGGAAACTGAGCACGTAATCGAAACCGTCCTGCACTTAGAGAAAAACAATGGAGGCCGGGCATCCTCGCCCGGCTCTTTTCCCCACATCGTCGACGTAGGCACAGGATCAGGCTGCATCGCGATAGCGCTAGCCAAAGAACTCCCCGGGTCAGACATCCACGCAACCGACATTTCCCCTGCCGCACTGGAAGTAGCCCAAGCCAACGCCGCCCGCCATCGACTTGAGAGTCGGATTCACTTCCACCAAGCGGATCTGCTCCGTGGTTTCGATCCCGGCAGCTTCGATTTCGTGGTATCGAATCCTCCGTACGTTGGTGAGTCAGAAGAAGACCAGGTGCAGCTCGAAGTCCGAAAATTCGAACCCCGCAATGCGGTTTTCGCAGGGCCCACAGGACTGGAAGTGATCGAACGCCTGATTCCGCAAGCCCATACCGTGTTGAAGCCTGGCGGCTGGCTGGTCATGGAGATCAGCGGAACTATCGTCGAAGCAGTTGAGCACCTGCTCGACAAATGGAAGCACCTTCAAATCACAAACGACCTGCAAGGCATTCCTAGAGTAGCCGCCGCGCAAAGACCGTGAACACGTCGCGCGGGCCCAGCCCGCGTACTTACGAAACGGCATGCTGTTCCTACGGACTCTGGTAGTAGCCAGCCGCACACGCTAGTCTCGTGCCACTCGCCTTCACTCCCAGGCGATCCCTGCACGTCATAGGGAACATCAACCATGCAGACGAAACTGAGAGCCGCAACCTTGCTCGGCGGGACCGCACTAATTCTCGGCGCCATGTTGCTCCCGGTCGCTGGCTATGGCCAGAACCCCACCGGAACATTGCGAGGCGATGTCCAAGACCCAAAAGGTGCGCGAGTTCCCGCTGCAACCGTCGTGGTGCAGGCAGTTGGATCGTCATTGAAGCGCGAGATAAAAAGTGACGACCACGGAGAATTCCGCTTGAGTGAGCTCTTGCCCGGCACCTATCACGTCACGGTCGACGCCCCCGGTTTTTCCCAGGCCCAGGCCGACGTCGCCGTCATCGTTAGTTCAGTTCGTGACATCACCGTCACCATGAATCCAGCAACGGTGAAAGAAACCGTTGACGTGCAAGCCCGTCCTTCTTCAATCACCACGCAACCGATTGACCTGGCCAGCGCCGTGCACCAGGCGACAGTTTCGACGCAGGACCTGCAGACCTTGCCGTTGGCCGCTCGCAGCTTCGCTAACATCGCCTATCTCGCCCCCGGAACCGAGCCCGTCGAGCCCTCCGACCCGACCAAAGCCCGCATCACTGCCGTATCCACCGGAGGCAGTTCCGGGCTGAACAACGAGCTCTCCGTGGATGGCGGCGACAATTCCGACGATTACATCGGCGGATTCCTGCAGAACTTCTCGCCCGACGCCATCCAGGAATTCGCCGTCCGCACCGCCCAGGAAGACGCCGATACCGGACGCACCACCGCCGGCTCCGTCGTGATCACCACCAAGCGCGGCACGAACGAATGGCACGGTGGCGGAGCATTTTACGAGCGCGCAGCCGCCCTCAACGCGCGTTTCCCCATCGAAAATCCCGCGCCCAATCCCAAACAACCATTCTCCCGGCAGAATTACATCGGTACCATCGGCGGTCCTATCAAAAAAGACAAGGTCTGGTTCTTCACTTCTTTCGAATACGTTCACGAGGACGCCAGCATCGCCTACAGTCCCGCCAGCCAAGCCCAGTTCAATGCGCTAGCGTCTCTGGCCCAGCAAGGACTGATCCCCGGCACCACTTCAATTCCGGTGCCGCCCAACGTCCCCGTCCCCTTCCGCGACTATCTGGCCACCACGCGCTTCGACTGGTCACAATCGCAAAAGTCGCAGTGGTTCCTTCGCGCCGCCATCGATAACTACATCACGCACAATGCCCTGGTGCAGCAGGCGACGCTCCCCTCGACCGGCGCCGAGCAGCATAACAACTACATGAACATGGTCATCGGCAACATCTACGCCTTCAGTCCAACCTGGCTGGGAAGTTTTGTATTCACCGCCAGCGGTTTGCATCTGACCGAAGCCCGCAACTCGGACCTGGGTTACGCGCTGGCATTTCCATTCACGTCGACATCGCAAACCATCTCCGGCTTCGAGACTTACGGCGACAATCAATTCCTCACCCCGATCACCGCTTTCCCAGTTCTGCGCAATCAGGAAAAATATCAATTCCGTTATGACATGAGCCGTGCCTCTGGAGACCACGCTCCCAGATTCGGAATCAACTTCATTCACGAGCCGGTCCTGAGCGGCGCGCTCTCCGGCACCGCCGAAACTCTGCTCGCCTATACCAACAACCCGGACTTCTACGCCGCCAATCCTTCCCAGTTTTACTTCGATCTGAATTGCGTCAACCCGCCAGCCGACGTTACCTGCACGCAGACGCCCGCCCACAACGGCAGCTTCTCCCAGAACGTGCAGCGGCTCGGTGTCTACGCCGAAGACTCCTGGCGGGCGAACGAGCACCTCACCATCAACTACGGCCTCCGCTATGACACCACGTTCGGCCTGCTGACCGCCTCCGGCCGCACTCAAGCTTTCAATCCCGCCTACCTGACGCTGAAGGCCCTGGACATTTCCCTGATCAACGGGGTGGCCCACGATTACCGCAAAGCCTTCGGCCCCCGGATCGGCATCGCCTATTCTCCCGGACAATCCGGAACCACCGTCATCCGCGCCGGCTTCGGTCTCTTCTACAACGATCTCGCCCAGAACGGCTGGGTGACAGCCTTCCAAGCCCTCAACGAGCCACCAGGCGTATGTGTCAACCCCGGAGATCCCGGCTGCATCCCCGGAGGCGGAACCGGCAACATCATCGATCCCAACTACAAAACTCCCTACGCTATTCACGCCACAGCAGGAATTCAGCACGCCTTCAACGCCAACTGGACCCTCGGGGCCGACTACACCCACGAAGAAGGCAATCACGCCTACCGCGCCTATCCCTACGCCGCCGGAACGTCGCTATTTTCTCCCGACCCCGCCAACCAGGATCTCGTGCCCAACGTCAACGTTTTCAAATCCGACAATCGCTCCAGCTTCAACGCGCTCATGATCCACCTGCAAGGCAACGTCGCAGGCCGCCTCAACCTGGTCGCAAACTACACGCTGTCCAGTGCGAAAACCTGGGGCTGCGTGCTCGGAGAACTTTTCGACTACGTCAACGGGGTCTGCGATCCCCTCAATCCCTTTCGCCCCGGCGACTACGGCCCGTCCGGCGAGGACGTCACTCACCGCTTCGTTTTTGCCGGAACCTTCTACGTGCCCGGCGGTTTTCAACTGAGCACCGTTACCCAGGCCGAGAGCGCCCGTCCCTTCACCATCACCCTCGCCGACAACAGCGATCGCATCGAGGTCAACGGAGTCAGAACTACCCTGGACGAATTCCGCGGCACCCCGTACATTCAGGTTGATCTGCGCGTCACCCGCCCTTTCAATTTTCATGATCGCTGGTCGCTGATCCCCTTCGTCGAATTCTTCAATCTTTTCAATCGCAACAATCCCGGCGCGAACTACGTCACCAATGTGGCAGCGCTTCCAGTCCCGCCCAGCGAAGCGGCGAGCGGCAACGTAATGCACATTTGCGCCAATCCCTCATGCACCACGTTGCAACCGATCACGAGCTTGGGACAGTTAGGCGTTCCCGGCGGAGCCCTCGGAGATTTCTTCGGCCCCGGAACAACGGTAGGCATTCCTTTCGCCGCCCAGCTAGGCGTCCGCGCAACCTTCTAGGATCGTTATTCCGACCGAAAAATTGTCATTCCGACCCAAACTTGTCATTCCGAGGAGCGAAGCGACGAATCGTTCTCCCTCCCCCAGAAAATTGTCATTCCGAGGAGCGAAGCGAGGAGGAATCTGCTTTCCTCGGGAGCCGCACAACTGCAACTCCGTCGCCCGAACGCCAGCGACAGGCTAATGACCGCTGAAGGATCTCTGCACTTTGTTTTGACTTCCCCCGTTCAGCCCCTATCCCGAGATCCTCCGACGTCACGCGACCGGCCCTGCATCCTACGCACAACGTTGCGCAATAGCTGCAATACTTTGCCTAAAGCCAAAATTTTGACAACTTTCGGATTGACTTCCGCCCTCAGGCCGTTCAAAATCCCCTAGCTCTCTGCTGCACCCCGCAGCTGGCAACCCAGGACTGCTGAGAAAAAACAGTTTGCGAAAGCCTGTTATGCCGTCGCTGGGATTTGCACTATCTGGAGAAATTGCGTCTTTGGAATCGAACCTTAAACTGATCAACCGACCAAGAGGAGATGTTCCAATTTAAGTAATCCAAAAACCACTCACCAAAGGAAAAAAAGGAGAAACTATGAGGAAATTTATTATAAGCGTGGCCGCGCTCGCCTGCTGTTTTGCAGCGTCTGCGCTCGCTCAGGATGAAGGCCCGGTTGCCAGATACGTTACTTTGCCGCCCAAGGCCAGTTCGCAAACCGTCAAGCCCCCAGTCACATTGCCCACTTGGACTGGCTCGTTTACCTACAGTGGAACGAAGTATACCTACTATATGGTGGGTACCGCTCCGAAAACGGGCACATCCACAACCGTCAAGGCCTTCATCATCCCGGTGAAAATTGTCATCGGTAGCAACACATTTGATCCCAACAAAACAAATCAGGATGGTGAGAGCGTTGTCCAGCAAACGATTGAGTCGCCGATTTTCCAAAATCAGACTTATACCCTTGGTGGAACCAACGTAGGCAACACTCAGTATGAGGACGCCTTCCAGCGCGCCAATTTCTGGGGGACCGTCAAGAGCCATACCGGTTACCACGTCCTGCTGGGCGGCCCAACCATTTTGCCCGAACTGACCGTGAAACCAGGGTCGAATGGCGCTGTTCTGTCGTCCAATCCTTTCGGTGGCAATGTTCCAACCGCCCTGGTGAACATCAACTACATTGACCCAGTATTCGGCACGTACATTTCTACTCACACCCAGATCACGCCGGACTCGATCCCGATCTTCGTGACCGTGAACACTTACCTGACCGGCGGCCCACCGATCCTCAACAACTGCTGCATCGGCGGCTACCATAGTGCGAATGGCCCACAGGCCTATTCGCATTTCACCTATATCCCCATCCCGGGCGATTTCTCCCAGGATGTGTCGGCTCTGTCCCACGAAATCGGCGAGTGGATGGACGATCCCGGCGTCAAGGGAGCATTCAACAACGTTGCTTGCGGAATTCTTGAAGTCGGTGATCCCGAAGAGACTTTCTCCAACTACGGAGGTTTCCCGTATACGCTGGGCGGATTTACTTACAATCTGCAGGACCTGGTATTCCTTGAATACTTCGGCGCTCCAACTACCACTTCAGTTCACGGGTGGATGACCTTCCACGACAATCCGTTTGGTCTAGGTGTCTGTAGCAACGGCGGCTAACCTTCAGAGAAATCTGTTTGAGGCTGCGAGGAAACGAAATGACGCCCGCCCACGTAAGTGGGCGGGCGTCATGCTGTTTAGGCATGAGAGACTGCAGCAATAGCTCGGTAAAGCGTTCGTGTTTCTTTTTTTTGCACCGGAGCGGTGCCTCCCGAAACTTGTCAACCCCCAGACCCAAAAATTCCTTTCAACCCTATCATTCCATTCGCAATATAGTTTCGAAAAAGCGGCTGATTTACCCACTCATCCTGTCATACTAGTAGTGACCCGAAACAGGAGTGATCTGGCAACGGCAATCGGCTCTCGCAAAACTAATCGCAAACAGTAGTTCAGCCGCGGAGCGGCGACACATGAAAGCCCGGCACGGCAGTGCCGGGAAGCAAGAGCAAGAAAGACCGGACGCCGCAGGGGAGGCACGCCCCAGCGGCTAAGTCCTTTAGAATAGATATTTTAGAGGGTATCCCGAAGAGTACGACCTGTTTTCATAGATTTGCAGGCAGAACTCGCAGGGTATCTAGAACGTAAGTCCTTTAGAAGGGATATTTTAGCAGGGTATCTCGAAAACAGCTCCTTTGTTTTCATAGATCTAGATAAAAAACGCAAATTTCGAAGTATATACCCTATACTATATAGTTAATACAGTAATCAAATGATAATCAATTAGTAACTCAAGCAATGCTGCGCTTTGCAGCCCGGCTGCGGGCTTCGCCACTAATCTCCACTCGATTGCGCCCAGCCTTCTTGGCTCGGTACAGCGCCTTATCGGCGGCCTGGATCACCTGTTCCACTTCCCGCATCTTCGGCCCCGGTTCCGCAACTCCGATGCTGACCGTGACCGACAATCCGCTAACAGAAGCTTCCGCCGGAAGGTTGCGAGGCCGGCCTGGTTTTCGACGAGCCGTGCTTTGCTTGTCTTCTATCCGCCGCCCCGCGCCGCGAGGCGCGCTGCGCCGCTCGGGCGTGCTTCGAACCTGGAATCTCGATTCCTCGATCACACTTCTGAGCGAATCCAGATGGGGCACAACTTCCTTCATCGACTTTCCCGCAAACAGAATCGAGAACTCCTCCCCACCCACGCGAAACGCCTGTCCACCCCCGCCTACCCGCGATAGCCGCGAGGCGACCATGCTCAGAACCTGATCGCCGGTGTCGTGCCCGTAGGTGTCGTTGAAACTCTTGAAGTGATCGATGTCGACGACGGCGATGGAATAAGGCGCTTCGAGCCGCAACAACGCTTCGTTGAAGGCGCGGCGTGCAGGCAGCGACGTGAGTTCGTCGTGATACGCCAGCACGTAAGTGTTCTCGATGATCGACGCGGCCAGCAGCAGCCCCGCCGTCGCCCAATAGGCAACGGCAATCCGGTCGACCGCGTTGGCCTGCAATCCGAGGAAGGTTGCTACGAGTGACCACAGCAGACCACTCTCGAGCGGCTTGCTGTAGAGCAACAGCCGGACCAGCAAGACCACCAAAGCCGCGCCGAAAGCCAGCAAGGCAAGCTGCGGGATCTTCGTCCAATGAAATAACGATCGATGCAGAAACGCGATGTGAAGGAATGCAGGACCGGTCATCTCTCCCGGACGACAGATCACGGCAACGAACACCGACTCCAGAAACAACAGAACCAGCCGTGGCGTGACCGCGGGAATTGACAGGCCGCGCTCGTGACCGAGCGAAAGCACAATGAAGTTGATCGGCAAGAGAAAGGCGATGGCTTCAAACGCAATACGACCAGGCCCGATCGCGACCGCGCGCCCAGCGGCAAAGAACTCAATGGCGCGATGCCCCAGCAGCAGCATGATCAGGGCAAAGAGGACCCGGCTGGAATGGAAGCGCCATGCCAGCAGGATTCCGCCGGCGAAAACCAGGTAATAGTAGAAGTCGACCGCAGCCGCTGAAATGGACAGAAATCCGCCTGACAGCAGGATTACCGCAACCAGCAGCAGTACGCCTCCCGGCACAAACAGGGATTTCAGTGCTCTCGTGCTCCTCAGCTCCAAGCTCGGATGATCCTTTAGATAGAAGGTTGTGTCAACGAATTATCGTCGGCGGGACAACGAGCGAGCGAGTGGCACAGCAGGTTCGTCGAGGAAGCGTTCCCGTTTAAGGAAGACAGAGCCTTTCGTGCGCGGCGGAATCTCCGATCTTCGGCCAGTTCTTGCCTAGAATCGGAGAGTGAAAGTTAGAGAAAACTTATGCGCATTCTGATCGCGGAAGACGACTCCTCGCTCGCCAGTTTTGTAAAGAAGGGCCTTGACGCCGAGCACTACGCAGTTGACGTATCGAGCGATGGAGAGCAGGCCCGCGCCATGGCGGGCGAATTCGATTATGACCTGGTGGTACTTGATCTAAGCTTGCCGCGTCTGGATGGAGTCGCGATTCTGCGACACTTGCGTACGCGCAAACCCAGCATGCCCATCATCGTCCTCACCGGGCGCACGCGGGTTGAAGACCGAGTCGAGTGTCTCGACCTCGGAGCGGATGACTATCTGGGCAAACCCTTCTCATTCTCGGAGCTCTCGGCGCGGATCCGGGCGCTCTTGCGGCGCTGCCATCTGCCAGCGGAATCGGTGCTGACGGTGGACGATTTGAAACTCGACCGGGTCGAGCGCAAGGTCGAGCGCGCGGGCCGCCGCATCGATTTAACCGGAAAGGAATTCGCTCTGCTGGAATACCTGATGCGCAACGCGGGCCGCCGCATCACGCGCGCCATGATCATTGAGCACGTGTGGAATTTGTCGTTTGATACCTGCACCAATGTCGTGGACGTGTACGTGAACTACTTGCGCCGCAAAGTCGACGATGGACATGGGATTCGGCTGATCCATACGGTTCGCGGGGTGGGCTACGAGTTGAGCGGTCATTTCGGGGCGCGGGCATGACGACGGCTGCCAGTCCGGCCATGGCGGTGAGTCCAGCAAGGGCAACTGCTGGCGACGAATTGCAGCAACTCATGAGCGACGTGTTCCATGACTTGAGCCAGCCGCTCAGCACCCTGACCTGCCTGCTCGAAGTGAATCTATTGTTGTCGCGTCCAGCGAAACAGGTGCGGCACGATCTGAAAATCGCTCTGCATCAGGTCCATTTTATTGTGCGGCTCTTCCGCGAGCTTCGGGAGTTGGCCGATGCAGGGAGGGTTTCCGAAGATCAGCAGCGATTACCGCTGACTGATTGTCTGCGCGAAGTGGTTGCGGACGTACTGCCGGTGGCGAAGTTAGCAAAGGTGAAGCTTTCTTTAACGTGCAAATCCGAAACTGCTGCTCCTGGGTGCATGGTGAACTTCCAGGCGAGTCGGATGCGGCAGGCGCTGGTTCATCTGCTGGAGTCCGCGCTGGGCTCGGCTGCAACGGGAGCGGAAGTGACGATTACAACCAGCGAAGACGCCGAAGCCGCACGACTCACGGTTGCGGTCTCGCCGCTCGCCATCCTGCCGGTCGCCACTCTGCAGGCCGACGAGTCGGGACCGAAGAATGGGACGTCCGCATCCGCGGTGGGATCGGCGGAGCGGAAACAGCGCGAATTGAAGAGACGTCTGGGCCTCGCGATTGCACGCCGCATCTTCGAAGCTGCGGGCGCGACCTTGCTCACCCAGGACAGCGAAGAGCGATTGTGGATCGAAGTGCGCGTGCCGCTGGCATCGCACGAGAACTGACGACGATGTGCCGCGCTCAGCCCCACGGTTTTTCCTCAACGGGCAGGGCAAGCGTTGCCGGGCGGCAAGTTTTTCCCGTTTTCACTCGACCTCCCAAAACTGGGAAAGATTTGCCGGAAATAGAAATTCTTAATCTTCTACTAATCGTCTTCTAATCTCCCCAGCATGAAATCGGTAACATGACCAGCGCAGCAATATTCCCTTCGATTGCGGGCGGCGTGCTCGTAGCCAGTCCCAGTCCTTCTCTTCGCGAGCAAGTGCGGCAGAGTTTGCAGCACGAGCGCGGGCCGATTCACGAAGTGCATGGCGGAGCTGACGCGCTGGTAAAACTCGAAAGCGGTGACTGGCAGCTGCTATTTCTCGACCGCCGGCTTCCTGATCTCGATGCCGAGGAATTGATCAAGATCATCAAGCTGCGCTTCCCCGGCATTGAATTGGTGCTGCTCGATTCCGACAGCAGCACGCCGTTTCCTGTGAAAGACGCCGCTCACAGCTCATGGCGGAACTCGACCAAGCCGGCGCTTGCCGCTCCGAAGCGCGGGACCTCAACCCCGAGCCTGGCGACTGCGATCGAAGAACCCAGGCCTTATCTTCATCTTTTGCCCGAGTCTTTGTCCTCGAATGCGGTTCTGCCCCTGCCCGGAATGATTGGCGGCGCCGAAGTCATGCAGCGCTTGTACCGGCTGACGCGATTGGTGGCACCACGCATGACCACGGTGTTGGTTTGGGGCGCCACTGGAACGGGCAAGGAACTGGTAGCCCGAGCCATTCACCAGTTGAGTGCACGCGCGGCCAAGCCGTGGGCGGTGGTGAACTGCGCCGCCATCCCCGAGGCTCTGCTCGAATCGGAGCTCTTCGGCCACGTGCGAGGCGCATTCACGGGAGCGGTGCAGGGTTATGCCGGGCGGATTCATCTGGCGCAAGGCGGGACGTTGTTTCTTGACGAAGTGGGAGAACTGCCGCTCAGCCTGCAAGCCAAACTATTGCGGTTTCTGGATCAGAAAGAGGTGCAGCGCCTGGGCAGCTCGGAAGCCCTGAAAGTGGATGTGCGGGTGGTCGCGGCTACGAATGCGAATCTGGCGCGCTCGGTGGAGCAGGGCCGCTTCCGCCGCGATCTGTATTACCGGTTATCGGCTTTTCCTCTCGAACTTCCCACGCTGGCGGAGCGTTCGGGCGACATCCTGCGGCTGGCCGAACACTTTCTGCGGGAGGTCGCGGCTGCGTCCCGGTGCAGTGCAGCGGTGCTCGATCCCAAGGCGGCTGAGTTGCTCGAATCCCATCCCTGGCCGGGAAACGTGCGCGAGTTGCAGCAGGTGATGGAACGGGCTTCGATCCTGGCCGAAGGCGGCCACCAGATCCGGCCCGAACATTTGTATTTTTCGAGTGTGGGTGGAGCCCGGAAGGATCGAGAAGAATTCGCAGCGGGCGGCAACGTGTAGAAGCGCATTCAAATTTCTGAGCTTGGAAGTCAACATGTCCAGTGCGACTCTATACGCGTTACTGCACCCGATCGAAGCCGGCGTGATTGCGCTCGATGAAAGCTCACTCACCCGCGCCTTCGCGTCTTTTACCGAGGCAGCCGCTTCGCTCGAGCGGTCGTACGTCCAGTTGCAGGCGGAGGTGGCGCGACTGCGCCACGAACTCGAGGACACCAATCGCGACCTGGCTTCGAGCCTCGAAGAAAATCACCGCATGCGGCAGCACCTCGACCGCATCCTGCAAGGTCTGCCTTGCGGTGTGCTGGTCACCGAAGCGGACGGTCAGGTTTCTGTGGCCAATCCGGAGACCCGGCGTCTGCTGGGGACGGCGGGCAATTCAACTTCCGATTCATCCTTCCCCGTCTGGTTTCGTGATTTGCTCGACCGCACTCGGGGCAGCCGCGGCGAACTGGAGTTTCGCTGCGGAAGGCGGGAGGTGGAGTGGATCACGGTTCGCCGGGCGCAGTTGAGCGCGGAAGAGGGTGGCAGTTCGATTTTTATCCTGCAGGATGTCAGCGAGCTGAAGCGTCTCGAACAGGAACACGAGGCGCTGAGCCGGCGTCAGGCCCTGGCCGAGATGTCCGCGCTGCTGGCCCACGAGATTCGCAATCCGCTCGGAAGCCTGGAACTTTTTGCCGGCTTGCTGGCCGAGTCGGACCTCGAAGAAGAAGAGCGGAATTGGGTGGGCCACCTCCAGGCGGGCCTGCGTACGCTGGCGGCCACGGTAAACAATGTCCTGCATTTTCACAGTCAGCCTTCCCCCGGACTTGCGCCCACCGATTTGGGGCGATGGCTCTGTTCCACCCATGATTTTCTGCGGCCCCTGGCCGAACGCGCCCGGGTGCGGATGGAACTGCGGCAAGAGTTGGATGGTGTGCTGGTGGCCGCGGACCGGCACCGTCTGGAACAGGTTCTGCTGAATCTGGCGCTAAATGCATTTCGTTTCATGCCCGGTGGAGGAGTTCTAAGAATCAGTGGGGCGGTGAACTCGCGTGCCGGACAGCCGACGGCGGAGGTCGAGATATCCGACACCGGGCCGGGGATCGCGATCGAGGATCGGCAACAGATTTTTGATCCCGGGTTTACCACCTGCAGCGGAAGCCCGGGCCTCGGATTGGCAGTGTGCAAAACGATCATGGAGCAGCATGGCGGCACCATCACGGTCGAGAGCGGCACCGAACTCGGAACCACATTCAAGTTGCAATTCCCTTTATCTGGAGCGAAGCAATGAGTCAGGCGGCAATCAGTCAGTCAGGCATCGATCTTCGAGGGCCGCATCCGGCGGGAATTCTGTCGGCGGGAATGAAGCCAGTTCCGCCGCGGCAGGTGCTGGTGGTCGAGGACGATGCGGGCATGCGGGCGGCGCTCGAAATCAGTTTTCTGCGCCATGGCTGGCGGGTCGAAACCGCAAGTGGGGCGAGCGAGGCCATGGTCAAGTTCCGCCGTGGGCAGCATCCGTTGATCGTGACCGATATTCGCATGCCCGACGGCGACGGTTTCGGGGTCATGCGCGAGGCCCGCGCCCTGGCGCCGCGCACCGCGGTGATCCTTCTGACCGCATTCGGCTCGGTGCCGGACGCGGTCACGGCGATGAAAAACGGAGCCTGCGATTACCTGGTGAAACCCGTAGCTTTCGAACAATTGGAGCAAGCGGCGGAACAGATCCTGACTCGCACCCGGACAGCGGAATCCGAGCCCGGCACTTTGATCGGGCATTCGCCAGCGCTCTTGCGGGCGGTCGACCGCGCCCGGCAGGTAGCCGCGATCGACGCCGACATTCTGATTCAGGCCGAGAGTGGCACGGGTAAAGAACTGCTGGCGCGCATGATTCATCGCCTCAGCCCGCGCCGGGATCGTCCCTTTGTGGCGGTAAACTGCGCCGCGTTTCCCGAGACTCTGCTCGAAAGCGAATTGTTCGGCTATGCCAAGGGAGCGTTCACCGGGGCGGCCAGCGCCAAGCCGGGAAAGTTCGAGTTAGCCCACGGGGGCACGCTGCTGCTGGATGAAGTGGGGGAGTTGCCGCTGCTGCTGCAACCTAAACTTTTGCGCGCGCTGCAGGAGCGCGAGTTCGACCGCCTGGGCGACACCCGGGCGGTGAAAGTTGACATTCGAGTGATCGCGACCACCAATCGTTCGCTCGAAGCCATGATCAGGGAAGGAAGCTTCCGGGCCGATCTGTACTACCGCCTTAACGTGATTCCATTGAGCCTGCCTGCGCTGCGGGAGCGGCGGGACGACATTGCCGAACTGGCCGAATATTTCGTCGGCCTCTATGCGCCGCCTGGCTCTGCGCCCGGCATGAGCGCGGAGTTTCTGGCCCGCGTGGCCCAACACTCGTGGCCGGGCAACGTGCGGGAGCTGGCGAACCTGATGCGTCGTGCCGTGGCTTTGTCGGGAAACGAAATCGGAGTGGAAGTTCTCGAACCGTCCGAGCTGAGTCAACCGCTCCCAGCGAGCGAGTCTGAGGAACATCAGGCTGGCGATGGGCTGCGTCCGGGCGTGTCTCTCGAATGCATGGAGAAGCGCCTGCTCGAGGTGACGCTCGATGCGAATGGCGGCAATCGCTCGCGCACCGCCGAGATGCTGGGCGTGAGCTTGCGCACGGTACGCAACAAGATTCGCGAATACGGGCTGCCCCCAAGGAGGAGCTATGTCCATGATTGATGATCCGGCGATCACCGCGCTCAGCCGTTTTCTGGATGTGAATGTGTTTCGCAGCGAGCTGGTGATGTCGAATATGGCCAACATCGATACTCCTGGCTACCGCACCCGGGACGTGAACTTCAGCCAGGAGATGGAGCGGGCGAGCGGGAATTTCGAATACGCGTCGTTCTCTCCGGTGGCGCGTCAGGTGCGGGGATTGATGGAGCGTCCCGATGGCAATAATGTGAGCCTCGAGCGCGAAAGCCTGCTGCTGGCCGACACCCAGCTTCGTTTCAATCTGGGAGTGCAACTGCTGCGGGATGAATTCAAGTCCATTTTGAGCGCGATTCACGAAGGGAGTGCGTCATGAATCTTTTTGGCATGCTTGCGGTCAGCGGGTCGGCGCTTACGGCCGAGCGGCAGCGGGCGGAGGTGGTCACGAGCAACATGGCCAACCTGGAGACCACGCGCACCCCGGAAGGAGGGCCCTACCGGCGGCAACTGGTGGTGTTTCGATCGCGGCGGATGCCGCAGTTCCCCGCGCTGCTGGCCGGTTTCGGAAATGTGTCGGCCCGCGGGGTGCGGGTGGATCAGGTCATTGCCGACGCCAAGCCCCCGCTCGAGCGTTATCAGCCGGGACATCCCGATGCCGATGCCAAGGGGTATGTGAGCTACCCTGCGGTCGATCCAGTCGAGGAAACCGCCGATCTTCTGGACGCGGTGCGCGCCTATGAACTGAATGCGTCGGCGGTGCAGTCGACCAAAACCATGATCCAGCAATCTCTCGATCTGCTGCGCTGAGCTGGCGTGCTGAACTCGTGAAGAAAGAAAAATATGCCCGATCCAATTTCGAACTTGCGGATTCTTCCGAGTGAAAGCGGTGCCGCCGGCCCGAGCAGTGCACCGCGTGAGTGGGGCTTCATGGAAACCATGCGCGGCGCCATGGACCAGACGAAAGACTTGCAGGGCACGGCCGACGCCAAGGTCGCCGGGTTGCTCGACGGCAGCGGCATGGACGTGCACAGCGCCATGATCGCGGTGGAGCAGGCCGATCTCTCGTTTCAGCTCATGATGCAGGTGCGCAACAAGATCGTGGCTGCCTACCAGGAGATTTCACGGATGCAGTTCTGAGCGGCTGGTTAGGAGACGGGAGTGGAAGCACCCAAATCATTCGGCCAGGCGCTCGAGCAAGGCGGCGAACTGCTGCGCGGTCTCAGCCTGGGCCAGCGCGCGCTCCTGGCCGGAGGTGCCGTGCTGGTAGCGGTTACCCTGTGGTTGTTTGTCGGGCTGCTGGCGAAGCCCAAGTACGCCACGCTTTATTCCGGGCTGAAGCCGGAGGAGGCGCAGGCGCTGGGCGCCCGCTTGGTGGCCAAGAATATTCCGCATGAGCTTTCTGCCGATGGCACCAGCTTGCTGGTTCCGGCGGATCAGCTGGATGCCAGCCGCCTCGAGACGGCAGCACAAGGGTTGCCACGAAATGCGCGGTTGGGCTTTGAGCTTTTCGATACTCCGAACTGGGCGGGATCGGATTTTACCGAGAAGGTCAATTACCAGCGGGCGCTTGAAGGCGAACTGGAACGTACGCTGCAAACTCTCAGCGAAGTGGAAGCGGTGCGGGTGCATCTGGTGCTGCCGCGCGAGTCGCTGTTCAGCGAGCAGGAGCGGGAGGCCAAGGCGGCGGTGATTCTGAAGACCCGGGGAGGCGCGCTCTCGGAGCGGGCGCAGCTGGCGATTCCCCAGTTGGTGGCGAGTGCGGTGGACGGACTGCGTCCAGAAAACGTCACCGTCGTGGACGCCGACAGCAACACGCCGCTCTTGCACACGCATGGTCCGGGCGCGGCGCATGGCGGATACGATCTCGACGAGGAGCTTGCAAAAACCTTGCTGCGTACGCTTGAGCCAGTGGTCGGAGCCGAGCATGTGCGCGCCAGCGTGCATGTGGAATACGACCTGAGCACCAGCGAAAACACGGAAGAGGTCTACGATCCGAAAACTACGGCAACGCTGACCCAGCAAAAGTCCGAGGAAAATGCCGGGGGCGGCGGGCCTGCCGGAATTCCGGGAACGGCCAGCAATGTTCCCGGAGCGGCGGCGGCCACGGCGACCGCGGTAGCGGCAACGGCCGAGACTCAGAATTCCCGCTCCGAGAGCGCGACCTACGCGGTGAGCAAAAGCGTGCGCCACACGGTGCAGCCGGCCGGGCGGGTCAAGCGCCTGGCGGCGGCGGTCCTGGTCGATGATGCCATCGAAATGGCGGACAAGAACGGGGTCAAAACGGCAACCCGGCGCAAGCGCACGGCGGAAGAAATGAAAGAGATCGAACAACTGGCGGGAGCGGCCATCGGCCTCGATGCGCAGCGCGGCGACATGCTGGCGGTGCAGAACCTATCCTTCCAGGAGCTTCCCGTGGAAAAACCAATAGCGCCGGGCAAGCTGGAAAATACTCGCAAGTTGATCACCCAGTGGTCGGGACTGTTGCGCTATCTCGGGATCGTGGCGCTGTTCCTGATCGTTTATTTCCTGATGTTGCGCCCGGTCAAGAAACAGGTCCTGACCGCATTCCGGGAATTGCCGGCACGGATGGCCCGGGGCACGAAAGAAATCGGCGCGGCAGGCGGAACTGTGGCGGTGGCAGTCGAAATGGAACCTCCGGGGGTCGAGCAGGCCCGGCGCGCCACGGCCCTGAAACGTCAGCTGACCGAGAAAGTAAAGACCGAACCGGCGGTGGCCAGCCGGCTGGTACAGAGCTGGCTGCGGGACGGCGGCAAAGAGTGAACCCTATTGACGCAGCACTCGGCGGAACTCGAAAGGCAGCCGTCCTGCTGGTGTTGTTAGGGGAAGAGATTGCAAGCCAGATTTACCGCCATCTCCCCGAACAGGATCTGGAGCAGTTGACCAGAGAGATTGCCGAGTTGGACTATGTCGATCCCCCGACTGCGCTGGCGGTCCTGGAAGAATATCACCGCATGGGGCTCACCCAGGATTACCTCGCCCAAGGAGGCACGGACTATGCGCAGAAACTTCTGGTGAAGGCCTTCGGCGAGGAGGGTGCACGGCAATTGCTGAAGCAGGTATCGTCTGCCGCCGAAAGCAATGCTAGTAAGTTGGACTCGTTGCAGAAAGCAGACCCGCAGCAACTGGCCAAGTTCCTCGAGAGCGAGCATCCGCAAACCATCGCGCTAACATTGGCGCATGTGGATTCGAAGCAAGGCTCGGAGTTGCTGATGCGCTTGCCGGAAACGTTGCGGGCGGAGACTATCAAACGGATGGCCCAGATGCGGCAATTTTCCCCCGAAATTGCCCAAAAGGTTTCGGTTTCGCTGCACAAGCGGCTAAAGGCCCTGGGCGAGCAGCACCGGCGGGCGTACGCCGGCTTTCAGGGAGTGGCGGATCTGTTAAATCGCATGGATCCAGTGCAGGCCAAGGTGATTCTCGAAAGCATCGAGAAAGACGATCCCAAGGTGGCTTTGGGCATTCGCAACCTGATGTTCACGTTTCAGGATCTGCTGGGGGTGCCGGAAGCAGGTATCCGCGAGTTACTGGGGCAATTGGAGAAGAAGTCGCTGGCCCTCGCTCTGCGGGGAGCGACCGAGGAACTGAAGAACTTCATTTTCAAGTCGATGTCGTCGCGGGCAGTGGACATGCTGAAAGAAGATATGGAAATTCTCGGGCCAGTGCGCTCGCGCGACGTGATCAAAGCGCAGCAAGAGACGGTGGCGGTGGCGCGCAAGCTGGAAGCGGAGGGGAAAATAAGCCTGGGCGGGGAGGAAGATGAGTTCGTCGTATAAGCCCGCGCCCGAAGCCCGGCAGGAGCCGGAGGTTCATCCGTTTCCTTACGCCGAAGTTGCGGCTCAGGTGGTGAGCTCGCACCAGTCTACTCAGGCGGAAGGGCTGGGCGAAGCGGTTCCCGGATCGAGCGAAATCCTGGCTGCTCGGGATGCGGCTGCGCGGGAGACCGGCCGCAAGGAAGGCGAAGCTCAGGGACACGCGGCTGGGGAACAGCATCTGGCAGAAGTGCGCGCAAGCGTGGATGCGGCGTTATCCGGCTTTGCCCGGGATCGCGTTCAATATTATCAGCAGGTGGAAACCGAGGTGGTGCAACTGGCGCTGGCCATTGCGCGCAAGATTCTGCATCGCGAGGCGCAGCTGGATCCGCTGCTGCTGGCAGGCATGGTGCGGATCACTCTCGAAAAGATGGAAAACGCGACCAAGGTTGTGGTGCGGGTGAACCCTCGGCAAGTGTCGGAGTGCCGGACCTATTTTGCCCAGCACATGGAGTCCGGCAAGGTTCCCGAAGTGGTGGAAGATCCGGCGGTCGAAACGGATCACTGCGTATTGCAGACCGCGCTGGGCACGACCGAAGTAGGTTTGGAAGGTCAGCTCAAGGAAATTGAGCAGGGTCTGTTCGATCTCTTGGCCAAGCGGCCAGTCAGCGTATGAGCGGCCCTGCCTGGTTGGCGCCCTACTTCAGGCGGCTCGAGTCCTGCTCCAGCTTGCGCTGGCAAGGCCGAGTCACGCAACTCATCGGCCAGTTAGTGGAATCGGAGGGGCCATTCTGCTCGGTGGGCGAACTGTGCGAAGTGGTGGACAGGAATGGCAAAGTTTTCTCGGGAGAGATTGTCGGCTTCCGCGGAACCACGGTGCTGTCCATGCCCTTGGAGAGGCCGAGTGGCGTCCGCTATGGCGATCGAGTGGTGACCTGGGGGGCGCGGCCGGTACTCCGCGTGGGAGACGGACTGCTCGGGCGTGTAATCGATGGCATGGGCGAGCCCATCGACTCCCTGGGTCCATGTGAGCGGCGCGACTCGCAAATGCTGGATGCGTCCGCACCCTTGCCCATGGAGCGCGATCTGATTCGCGAACCGATTGGGTGCGGGGTTCGCGCGGTGGACGGATTTCTGACCTGCGGCCGGGGCCAGCGCGTGGGGATCTTTGGGGGCAGTGGCGTAGGCAAGAGCACGCTGATCGGGATGATGGCACGCAACACCGGCGCCGATCTTACAGTGCTGGCCCTGGTGGGAGAGCGCGGACGTGAAGTGCGGCATTTTCTTGAGGACGCTCTGGGCGAGGAAGGCAGGAAGCGTTCCGTGGTCGTGGTTTCGACCTCCGACCAGTCGCCGCTGTTGCGCATTCGCGCCGCGCTGGCGGCAACCGCCGTCTCAGAATATTTTTGCGCGCGGGGAAAGAACGTCTTGCTGGTCGTGGATTCGCTTACCCGTCTCGCCATGGCGCAACGCGAGATCAGCCTGGCGGCCGGAGAGCCTCCCACGGCGAAGGGGTACACTCCGTCGGTCTTTACCTTGATGGCGCGGCTGATTGAGCGAGCCGGAAAATTCAGCGGCGGAAGTATTACCGCGTTTTACACCGTGCTGATGGAAGGAGACGATCAGCAGGACCCATTGGTCGACGGAGCTCGCGCGCTGCTCGACGGGCATATTATGCTCGACCGCCGGTTAGCGGCACAAAATCACTACCCGCCGATCGCCATTCTGGACAGCATCAGCCGCCTCATGCCCATGGTCTGTTCGCGAGAGCACATGGAAAAGGCGCAGACGCTGCGGCGTTTGCTGGCGGCTTACGGCGCGTCCGAAGACCTGATTCGCATTGGCGCGTACCAGAAAGGAAGCGACCCGGTGCTCGACCAAGCCCTGGCCGTTTTGCCCGAACTGAACCGCTTTCTGGAGCAGGGAGCGAGCGAAGCAGTCAGACTCAACGACAACATCGATCGGCTGCTAGCGCTTCCGAGCTGACTCTTATGGCCTTCCGATTCCCTCTCGAAGTGCTTTTGCGAGTGAGGCAAGGCCTGGAGCGGCAGCATGAGTTGCGGCTGCAGAAAGCGAATCAGAGGGTTGCCAGGCTGCGGCAGGAAATCGAAGACGTGCACACAGGAATGGAAAATATCGCGGTGCGCCGGCGCCCTCAGCTGGAATCCGGAGTCAGTGTAGCGGAACTGCAATTTGACCAGCTTTGCCATTCCGTTCTCATCGAACGCCAGCGTGTGCTCGAAGGACAACTGGCAGAGGCGGAAGCTTTTCGACACACCTGCAGCCAAGACTTCCAGTTGGCCCGGCGGCAGCGTGAAGTGATGGACACGCTTCGCCGTAACCAGCTTCGGGACTACCGTCAACGGGAAGCCAGACAGGACCAGCGCCGCCTCGACGACTTGTTTCTGCTGCGCCGCGCTTACCTGCGGCGCAATTAGCTTTGCGGAGCTTCATTCTTGCCGACCTTCCTGGGCAAGTCTTACCCAAAAACACGGGTCCACCCTCCATCGCAAATCGTGTACCAATCGTCAGGACGCGATTGCATCTTGAATCTCAACTAGTTGGGTCTCCACCACGCGACGATCGGCGCCATGCGGCCTTTGGAGTTGCGCATGCATTGAGTGGGGTGCTGACGAATCAGCGTGAGATGGATTTGTGCTAACCAACTTTATTCAAGCCGACCCTGCGTTGTCCGGTTCCGTCGATCGGTCGGCTCTTCCTCTTCAATTCACTGGGCCGAGTCCGAATAGCTTTGCCAGCACCTTGCAAACTGCGGGAGCACCAGCGCCGGCAACGCCGCGATCTGAGCTGGTAGCGGTTGCGGGACGAGAGAAGCCCGCAGAAAAAAAGACGGCGGAAGATTCCAAGAAAACCCAGCCGGGCCAGGTGCCCGCTATGGAGCCGGCTGTGAATGCAGATGCGAAGCCCCCTTCCGTGATCGTTATCAAGCCGGAAACCATTTTGCCCGTACTTCAAGAGAGCGCAGGCCTTAGTGGAACGGTTCCAATATCAGGTAAGAGCTCGCCATCAGACGACGCAATCGGATTGGCTAGGGCAGCCCGCCCCGCAGGACAGGAAACATCAGTCGGGCCGGCGATTTCAGCGCACGAGTTTCAGCAGGGAGCAGCGTCCGTATTGAGTAAGGCGGCGGTGGACGCCAAGCCGTCGGCGGGAAGCGATCCTGCGCTGTCAGAAGATGTGGCAGTTGCACCTGCAAAGCAAGTCGCTTCGCTTGCGGCCGGAGAGGCTCATTCGCAACTTAGACCACTGGATGAAACCGCAACTGCAGAACAGATGCCCCCGGCAGACAAAGTGGCCGAAGCGAGCGTTACCAACTCTGAGCCGAGCGCGATCTTGCCCTCTGCCTTAGCAGGTTTGGATACGACGCCGCTGTCCCTTGCGCCGTCAACGGCGGATTTTGCGGCGAATTTTGGAAAGGGCGATCCGAAGCCCCCGATTCCCCCTCCATCCGTGACCCTGAATTCGCCCCATCCCGCCTCCGGCGCTCCGAAGGTTGCGGGAGTCAATCTGGATGCGTCAAACGCCACGACCCAATCAGGCAACGGATCGACGCGCGGAAGCCCAGAGACGCTGGCGTCTTCACCAGCCGCCTCACCGGTCGCCTCCAGCATGTCTTTCCCGCCTGAGATCTCACGACCAATCTCAGCACATGCAGTGACGCCGATGAAATTAGTGACAACGATTCTCGCGGTAGATTCTCACGTCAAAGAAAGTTCCGCGGTACAAGTTACGACAACCCCGGAGCATACTACGTCGAAGACAGCCGATGCTTTATCGATCCCATCGGACACGAACGTCCAGCCTCCATCACCCAATGCGGTGGCCGGTCTTCCTACTGGACAAGCGGCCCCAAGCCAGCAGTCTGGCATAACAGCCCCCAGTGTTCTGTTAGCGCAGGTTTCGCCAGCGACGAATCAAGACTCTGGAAGCCACGGCGCGCCATTGCCCGCGCCTGAACGTCAAGCCCCTGCCGCGAGTCCTCCCGCTTCCTTGCCTGCGGCTAGTGCGGTCGAAGTCGCGCGACTGGTTGCAGGCGTGGCCCAGTCCGAAATGCATATCGGGCTGCGTACGCAGGCATTCGGCAGCGTCGAGGTGCATACAGTGGTGCGCGATAGCCAGGTCGGTTTGACCGTAGGCAGCGAGAGAGGCGATTTGCGCGGTCTGCTGGCACCCGAAGTCTCCGGTCTGCAAACCAGCTTCCGCCAGCAGGACCTGCGCTTCGACAACATCCATTTTCTTGAGACAAGTGCGGGAACGACTGGGGGATTCTCAGGAGGAGCAGATTCGAATTCGCGGTCCTCAAGCCAGCAGCATGCTTCGACGGGGGGACTTTTCACGATTCAAAACCCGCAAGAGGATCCGGAACTCGATGTCGGCGCCGGGTCACGGGTGCGGCTGAATGTGCACGCATGATTAACAGCGAAGTCAAAAATAAAAATTAAGGGGGAACTATGAACGTTATTCCAGTACCGGCCAGCATCCTGGCAAATACCAAAGCAACCACGGCGCCGACAGCACCGACCAACAGTACGACGAGCAATCCCATTCAGAGCACGCAAAGCATGTTTATGCAACTGCTGGTCGCACAACTGCAGAATCAGAGCCCGCTCGACCCGGTCGATCCAACCACGTTCACGTCTCAGTTGGTGCAGTTCAATATGCTCGACCAGCTAAGCCAAATTAACAACACACTGACCAACGCCTTTGGGCCGACGACGCCGCCACCAGGCACGCCGCCAACTGCAGGCACAACGAACTCAGTTCAAGGAGCACAATAATGCCGAACTTTTCAATTCCGCTTTCCGGGTTGACCGCCGAGGCCACGGCGCTGTCAGCGATTGCCAATAACCTGGCCAACCAGAACACCACCGGCTACAAGGACACTCGTGTGCTCTTCAGCGATTTGTTTTACCAGAACCTGGGCACCACGGGCGCGGGCGATCCCATCCAGCTCGGCTCCGGTACCCAAGTTGGCTCGATGCCCAGCAACTTCACGCAAGGCAGTGTCACGGCTACCGGCGTGCCCACCGATGTGGCCATTCAAGGAGGGGGCTTCTTTGTGGTGCAGCAAGGCGGGGTTACAAGCTATACGCGGGCGGGCGACTTTTCCGTGGACAGCAACAATTTTCTGGTGACCACCAACGGGCAGCAGGTGTTGGGCTATCCGGCGGTGAACGGAGTAGTCAATACGGGAGGAGGCGTGGGACCCTTACAACTCGGCGCAGGCACGATCAGTCCGCCCACGGTGACTGCGAATGTTTCAATCACGACCAACCTCAATTCCGGAGCAAATGTGGGCGACACTTACTCGACTCCAGTCTCGATCTATGACTCGCTGGGCGCGAGCCATATCCTGACCTTCACCTTCACCAAGACCGCTGCGAACGGATGGAACTACTCGCTCGCTATCCCTCCCGGCGACTCCAGTCTGGCGGGAGGAATTGTCACCACTGGAGCCATGACCTTCGACGGCAATGGGAACCTGCTCACGCCGGCGGCAAACCTTACTGGTCTCTCGATCCCGGGACTTACTGATGGCGCCAAGAACATGACCTTCGCTTGGGACCTTTATAACGGAAAGGCCCCGGTGATTACCCAAGTGGCTGCGACCAGCAGCACATCATCAACGCAGCAAGACGGCAGCAGCAGCGGAACGTTGACTGACTTCAGCATCGGCGTCGATGGCACAGTCACTGGCTCGTTCACGAACGGCAAGACCGCCGCTCTGGGGCAGCTGGCATTGGCTAGCTTTGCCGACGAGGGCGGGCTGCAAAATGCGGGCTCCACGGACTACACCGAGACTCTAGCCTCGGGGCAAGCTGTCGTGGGGATAGCGGGCACGGGTGGTCGCGGCACTTTGTCGGGCGGCTCGCTGGAACTATCCAACGTGGACATCGCCACCGAGTTCGCCAATCTGATCGTGGCGCAGCGCGCTTTTGAAGCCAATGCCAAGGCAGTGACTACTTTCGATCAAATCACGCAGGACACCATCAACCTGAAACCACAGTAAGGGCGCTTCGTGCCCCGCTCTTGCCCGGCGGGTGGGGCACGATTCTAAGCCGCGCTTAATGAGAATTTCGCAGCCTTCCCGAAGCCGGGTGGGTTGCAATTTTCTCGAGTACTGGGGAGCGCGTTCGCGGTCTCCTTCTATCTCCGTTCGTACCAAGGCGTTCGAGGGCAGACCCTTTGATCGCGTGAGATTGTCTGCACACCAGCCTTCCCGGCAGTCGACTTGCTGTCTCTTCTGACGGATGACGTTTGGCGTATTCGTCCATTCGCGATCCGCAGATGGGTGCTCGACATGGCAGAGCCGGCGTCCGTTGCACTACTCCAGAACAGCAAAGTTGCGGAGCCCGATGCCTGGGCGCAGGTGATGCCTCTGCCCTGCCGCTTGACCGTGGAGGTACCACTGCCGGGCTTTACCGTGGCCGACGCATTGCGCCTGCAAAAAGGTTCGGTCATTAATTCGCAGTGGCCGGTCGGAACCGACATTCCGCTGCGGCTCAACGGCGAACTGATCGCCCGCGGCGAGTTTGAGGTTGTAGGCAATCACCTGGCGGTACGTTTGACCGAGTTGGCTTGAAGCGAGTTTGGCTTGGCAGCTTGAAACGAAAATAACGAGGAACGAAGACAACGAAGACGAGATGACCAGAAAAGATGAACGAAGAGAAAGGGATTGGATGAGAAGCGCTGGTGGCACGGACATGAGGGAAAACTATCTGGCACGAATGCTGCGTTGGTTGCTGGCTCGAGGACGCTCCTGGGGTGCGCATCCGGCGCGACAGTTGCGTCTGCGCGAAACCCTGGCGCTCGGAGAGCGGCGTTTCATCGCAGTGGTTGAATTTGAGCGCCAGAAATTTCTGATCGCGGGCACGGGCAGTTCGGTGGCCATGCTCGCGGCCCTTCCGAACGAGGGTGGCCAGGAGCAATGGCAGCCCGGCGCAACCCGTGAAATGAGAGATAAGAACGAAAATAAGAACGAAGATAAAAACGAAGATAAAAACGAAGAACAGAAGAGGGTGCCCCAGGAGGATCCAACCTGGGAATTCAGCAGCGCAGGATCAAACCGTCAGTTGATTCGCAGATGAATCGAGAGAAACCATGAGATGGCGGATCGGAATCCGTGCGTGGTTGCTGAGCGCGGCCCTGGGGCTGGTGTTGTCTCCCTGCGCCGGGGCGGCGATCTGGCGGCCTCGGCCGCCGGGCGGCCTGCCGTGGAATGGTGCGGCCGAGGCCAGCGGGTCGGTGCCATGGAATATCGTGGTCCTGCTCACGCTGTTGACTCTGCTGCCGTCGCTGTTACTGGCGATGACCCCCTTTGCCCGGCTGTTGGTGGTGTTTCACTTTTTGCGCCAGGCCCTGGGGACGCAGAGCACGCCCAGCAACCAGACTTTGATCGGGCTCTCCCTGATTCTGACTTTCTTCCTCATGCAACCGGTGATGACCACAATCTACGGCACCGCAGTCGAGCCTTATGAGAAAGGCACAGTCGACGCCGTCACGGCGGTCGAACTGGGCGCAGGACCGCTGCGTCAGTTCATGCTCAGGTTTGCCCGGGAGAAAGATCTGGCCTTGTTCCTCGAATTGGCCAAGGAGCCGCGCCCCGCCCGGCCTGAGGATGTTGCCATGCGCGTGGTGTTGCCAGCTTACATTCTGTCGGAATTGAAGGCCGGATTCCAGATTGGGGCTGCGCTCTATCTTCCCTTCCTGGCGGTGGACATGGTGGTCGCGGCGGTGACGACTTCGGTCGGAATGCTGCAACTGCCGCCGGTGGTGATTTCGACTCCGCTCAAGATTCTGCTGTTCGTCATGGTGGACGGCTGGAATCTGCTGGTGGGGTCGTTGATGAAGAGCTTCACTTGAGGAAAAAACATGTCGCCGCAACAAACCGTGGAACTGGCCCGGAGAACCCTCGAGACCGTGATCTGGATCGTGGCGCCGCTACTGCTGATTGCAACGGTGGTGAGTCTGGTCATCAACATCCTGCAGGTACTGACGTCCCTGCAGGAGAGCACGCTATCGACCGTGCCCCGGCTGACTGCGGTCGCGATCGCGATCTTTTTGCTCCTGCCCTACATGGTGCGGCGGCTGGCGCTGTTCACGGTCACCCTGTTTTCCGACTTCCACCCTTTCTTGCGTTAGACGCACATGGAAACTCTGCATCTCGAGGCACTGGTCGCGGCCGTGATGTTTGCCGGAGTGCGCATTGGCGGCTTGATGCTATTCGCGCCCTTCTTCAGCAGCGGGAGCATTCCGCTGCAGGTGAAAGCCGGGTTGACGGTCGCACTCACGGCGCTGCTGTATCCGGTGTATGGAGCAGTGCGGCTCGAAACCAGTGCTCTCGCCTGGGTTCAGGTGTTGACCGGCGAAGCGGTGGTCGGCCTGCTGCTGGGATTGACTCTGCAATTCATTATGGAGGCCGCGCAAATGGCGGGACAGTTCCTCGGAGTGCAGGCGGGTTTTTCCCTGGTCACGATTCTCGATCCGCAAACTCAGGCGGATACGCCCGTGATCTCGACCTTCAACCAGCTGCTGGCGCTCTTGATTTTCCTCGAGCTCAATGTACACCACTGGCTGCTGCGAGCGTTGGCCGCGAGCTTCGTCTATCTGCCGCCGGGTTCGGTGATTCTGAACCTGAAAGTTACCACCAGCCTGCTGCAGGCGGCTGGCGCAATCTGGCTGGTGGGTCTGCAAATTGCCGCCCCGGTGGTGGTGGCTACTTTGCTGATTGACGTCACTCTGGGTTTCCTGGCTAAGTCTTCGCCGCAGATTCCCATTCTGTTCCTGGGACTCTCGATCAAGACCGTGGTCGCGCTGACCATTCTGTCGGGGACGCTGATGGTGTGGCCGCGGCTTTTTGAGCATCATTTCGCCGCCGGCATCTCGCTCGGCGAACGGCTTTTGCATTTGGCCAGGTAAGAAAAAATGGCAGACAGCAACAAGACCGAGCAAGCGTCTCCGCGCAAGCAGCAAAAAGCGCGGGAGAAGGGGCAGGTTGCGCGCAGCCGCGACCTGATGTCCAGCCTGGCGGTGGGCACGATGGTTTTGCTGTTCGCCTCGCAGGCGCCGGCCATCGCTGGCCAGTGGCGCGCCCTGCTGAGCCGCAGTCTGGATGCGGGCGCGATCGGCGACTTGAGCCAGACCCCGCTGCTGACCTGGAGCGGGCTGACGGTGGTGCGCGGCGTGAGCCTGATTGTGTGGCTAAGCTGGATGGCGGCCATGCTGGGAGCTCTGGCTCAGGGCGGTCTGGTGTTCGCGCCCAGTGCGCTTCAACCCAATCTTTCGCGGCTCAGCCCGGGGTCGCGCCTCGAACAATTATTCTCTCTGCCCTCGCTCGGCCGTCTGCTGAAATCCCTGCTCCCGGGCGCGGCCATTGTTTATCTCGCGGCTGGAATCCTGGCTCGCGAATGGGGCACCCTGCTCGGCCTGGCTCACTTCGGGATCAACCGGCTGGCGGCTTACCTCATGGGCCACATTTTCGAGATGGCGTGGAAGTCTGCTCTGGTGCTGCTGGTGTGGTCCGGTGCCGACTACATGATTGAAAAACACAAGCTGGGCAGCGACCTGCGCATGAGCAAGCAGGACCAGAGAGACGAGTACAAGGAAACCGAGGGCAATCCCGCGACCAAGGCCCGTATCCGCCGGCTGCGGCGGCAACTGCGGCGGCGGCGAATGCTGGAGGAGGTCAAGAAGGCCACGGTCGTGATTACCAACCCCAACGAGTTTGCCGTGGCCCTCGAATACCGCCTGGACATGGCAGCGCCCACGGTGGTTGCCAAGGGGCGCAACCTGTTTGCGCAACAGATCAAGCAGAGCGCGCTCTGGCACGGAATTCCGCTGGTCGAGAACCGGCCGCTGGCGCATGCGCTTTACCGCGCGGTGGAAGTCGGACAATCGATTCCGCCCAAGCTCTACGCCGTGGTCGCGGCGATTCTGGCGGCCATCTTCCGGGCGCAAGAGCGGGCCGGCGGAACCTCCGCAAAGGCTAGCGGGTAAGCCATGGCTGAAAACCCAAAAGCGTCAGCGGCGGCGGGAGGTGGAGTCGTCGAATGGGCCGTCCCGATCGCGGCAGTGGCCTTGGTTTTCGTGATGCTGGTGCCGCTGCCGTCGGTGCTTCTGGACATATTGCTGGCGGCCAGTATCACGGCCTCGGTGCTGGTGTTGCTCTCCGCTATCCACATACTTCGCCCGGCGCAGTTCTCCGTGTTTCCCAGCCTGGTGCTGCTGCTCACCCTGGTCCGGCTGTCATTGAATCTGGCTTCCAGCCGGCGCATCCTGCTGCACGGCAATGAAGGTGCATCGGCTGCGGGAAAAGTCATCGAGGCTTTCGGGCAGTTCGTGGTGGGCGGGAATTACGTCGTAGGATTCGTTCTGTTTCTCGCCTTGATCGCGATCCAGTACATCGTCATCAGCCACGGCGCGGTGCGAACCGCGGAAGTGACTGCCCGCTTCACCCTCGATGCGCTGCCCGGCAAACAGATGGCCATCGATGCCGACTTGAATGCCGGACTCATTGATGAAGCTGCAGCTCGCGCACGCCGGGAGCAGATCGCCCACGAAGCCGAATTCTACGGCGCCATGGACGGCGCCGCGCGCTTCAATCAGCGGGACTCGCTGGCCACCATCCTCATTACTGCGGTAAACATCATTGCGGGCTTTCTCATCGGCGTTTTTCAACTGGATATTCCCTTTCACGAGGCGCTCAAGACTTACACCGTGCTCACGGTGGGCGATGGTCTGGTCACCATGATTCCGTCGCTGCTGGTGTCGATGGCTGGCGGCATCGTGGTGACCCGCGCGTCGTCCGGATCGAGCCTCTCGACCGACCTCGGCCGCCAGCTGTTCTCCGGCCGGCGGCCGTTGATGATCGCCTCCGGAGTCATGCTGACCCTGGCGGCGATTCCCGGGTTGCCCAAGTTTTCGTTTCTGCTGCTGGCGGCAATCGTCGGCCTGCTGGCATGGCGTGCCCCCAAAATCGCTGCGGACAAACCGGACAGCGGGGCGGAAGCCAAAGCCAAGAAGCCGGTGAGCGAGTCGATTGAAGACTTGCTGAAGCTGGATGAGCTGAGCCTCGAAGTCGGCTATGGCTTGGTGGCGCTGGTCGACCAGCAACACGGTGGGCAGCTGCTGGCGCGGGTACGGGCGTTGCGCAGTAGCCTGGCGCTGCAGTTGGGTTTCATCGTGCCGTCCGTCCACATCACCGACAATGCGCGGCTGAAAGCGAAGGAGTATGTGGTCTCGCTGCGCGGGGTGGAAATCGCGCGCTGGGAGATGCACCAGGATCACTTGCTGGCCATCAGCTCCGACGCCACCCCGCCTCCGCTTGCCGGCACGGCGACGCGCGAACCTGCTTTTGGAGTCTCGGCCCTGTGGATCGCCTCCGGCCTGCAGAATGAAGCTCTCGCCAAAGGCTACGCGGTGGTCGATCAGACCTCGGTTCTCGCCACCCACCTGGCGGAAGTGATCAAGCAACATGCCTCCGAGCTGCTGACCCGGCAGGAGGCCAAGCGTCTGCTTGATCGATTGGGGGAGAGTCATCCCAAGCTGGTCGAAGAGCTGGTGCCCAAGCTGCTGAGTCTGGGCGAGGTGCACAAGGTTTTGCAGCAGCTTTTGCGGGAGCAGGTTTCCATCCGCGATCTGTCCACGATTCTTGAGGCCATGCTCGACGCCGGGGCGGTGAGCAAGCATCCCGTGCTCTTGGTCGAAGCCGCAAGGCAGGCATTGGGACGGGCTTTGGTACAGCCGCTACTGGCCGAAGACGGTCACTTGCGGGTGGTCACTCTGGACAGCTCCATCGAAGAGGAACTCAGTCGAGCCTTTACCTCACCGGCTTCGACTACGGCGGCGGCGGGGCTGCAGCCCTCTCTGGTGCGTCGCATTCTCGAGGGGTTGCGCCGCCTCGCGGGCGAACAGGTGGCGGTGGCCAGCCCGGTGCTCTTATGTTCGTCGCCGGCGCGCTTCCATTTGAAACGCCTGCTCGAACCATTCGTTCCCAAGCTGGTGGTGCTGGCGCCGGGCGAGATTCCGGCAGTGGTGTCGGTGCAATCGCTGGGAACGCTGCGGTGAACGGTGCAGGAGTGGCACGGGTGATGGGGAGGACCGGATGAGGGAAGCGAAGCAAGCCTATTCCGCCTGGCAGGACGAAGAAGAACGGGAACGTTTGCTCATGGAACAACTTCCCCAGGTGCGTTACATCGCGCGCCGCATTCATGAGCGTCTGCCCCGCCATGTGCCCTTTGAAGATCTGGTACACGCCGGGGTGGTGGGGCTGATCGATGCGCTGCACAAGTATGACCGCAGCAAGCATGTGCAGTTCGGTTCCTATGCGAAATTCCGCATTCGCGGCGCGATTATGGACAGCTTGCGTGAAATGGACTGGAGCCCTCGCGACTTGCGTCGCAAGGCGAGGCGTCTGGAGGAAGCGAACAACAGCCTGCGCTCCGCTTTGGGCCGCAATCCCAGCGAAACCGAGTTGGCCGCCGAGTTGGGCATCGATCTTCACGGATTGCAGATGCTGCTCGGCGACATCGACGGGCTCGAGGTTGGAAGCTTGCGGGTGCAATCTCCCCGGGACGGCAAGGAAGAGGATCTCTGCGAGTACTTGCCCGATGATCCCGAAAAAACGCCGTTGCTGCTTTGTCTGCGTTCGGAGATGAAGGACTTGCTGACGCGGGCGATCGAGGAGCTTCCCGAGAAGGAGCGCCAGGTGCTGGCGCTTTACTACTACGAAGAATTGACCATGAAGGAAGTGGGCGCGGTGTTGGGGGTGGGAGAGTCGCGAGTGTCGCAGATTCATTCCATGGCGGTGGTCCGGCTGCGCGCCCGGCTCGCCGAACTCACCGCGGTCCGTGCCCAACCGGAGTGCGCCGCCGGCGCTGTGAGCGGAGCTTGAAAGGAAACGCGAAATGGAAAAAGTTCTGAACCAGGCGGAAATCGATGCCATGGTACGCAAAGCCCGTGGCGATGCCGGCGGGAATGAGGAAGCGAAACCGTCGGTGGTGACGGTGTGGGATGTGCGCCAGGCCGGGCAGATCGGCCGCGAAGAGGTGCAATCGATCAGCACGCTGCATGAAGGTTTTGCCCGTAACTTAACCCACGCGGTGGGAGCCTACTTGCGCATCGAATTCGCCGCTGCCCTGGTTTCGGCCGAGTACCTGGCCTATGGAGAGGTTTTGCAGCGCATTCCCGAGGTTAGTTATCTGGCCAGCTGCAGGTTGTCCCCGGTGGGTGCGACTGCCTTGTTGCAACTGGATCTGGCCGTGGCCTTCCCGCTGATTGACGTACTCCTCGGAGGCCAGGGAAGCAGTTCCTTGCCCGGACGCCAACTCACCGAGATCGAGGAGCAGATTCTGGAAACGGTGATGCGTATCATCTGCCGCGAGGTGCAAAGCGCGTGGCAGGTGTTGACGCTGGAATTCGAATTCGAAGAACGGCAACAGCCGGAGCAGGTACAGCGCTTGATGCCGTCCGAAGAAAAGACGCTTTCCCTCGCCTTCGACATCACGGTAGCGGAAAGCCGGGGTACGCTGAATCTGGTCTTCCCTGCGGTAGTGTCGAACGCGCTGTTACGCAAGGTGTCGGCTGGCTGGGTTCGCGCCAAAGTCCGGGCCCGGCCGGATTCCGAGCAGCGTTTGCGCCGTCTCCTGCTGGACTGCTCCTTTCCAGTGGAACTGGGAATGAAGATCCCGGATGTGCCCCTGCGGGACTTGACGCGTCTTTCCCCGGGTACGCTGCTGGTTCTGAAACACTCTGCCCAGCAGCCCGGAGCTTTGCGAGTCAGCGGCTGCGAGATGTTTGTAGCCACGGTGGCACGGCGGGGACAGATGCGGGCGGCTCAGGTGCTGGAGCGATGCCAGACTGAGTCGGATGGGAGATTAACTCAATGACGGATGAACCTTCTTCCACTTCAAGTTTGCCTTCCGCTTCGCTGGCGGATGCCGACACTCGTTCCTACATCCAGCTCTGGGCCGAGAGCATGGCGCAGGTACTGGGTCAGATTGCCGGCGCGGCTTTCGCCATGGAATCCCTGCCGGAGGCTGCGGCTGAAACTCAGCCATCGCGGGAGCCCCCGCAGGAAAATGATCTGGGGATCGTCATTGTCGCTGCCGGAGCTTTGCGCGGCGAAATGAGCCTGCGCATCCCGCGGGCCTCCGCTTTAGGGGTGGCCCAGCTTTTTCTGAGCGAGCCCCAGGATGCAGCCGCCGAATTCAAGCCTGACTACCAGGAAGCGATCGAGGAACTGCTGCGTCAAGTCGCGGGGCAGGCCGCCACCGCATTGAAGCCGCGCTGGGGAGAGGTGCAATTACGGCTGGAATCGGCCGTGAAACCTTCCTGGCCGCCAGCGGCCAGCGGTTGGCTGGCTTCGGGCGCGGGTGCGGCTTGCCGTCTCGAGATGGAATGGCAGTTGAGCGCGGCGCTGCACGCCGCGCTGGCGGCGGCACAAGCTGCGCAGGAGGAGGAGGGTAAAAACAACGAGAAAGAAAAGGAGAGCGACAAGCCCAAGTCCGAGACCGGCGGCGAAGCCGGTGAAGGCAATCTCGGCCTGCTCATGGACGTGGAACTTGTCGTGGCGTTGCGCTTCGGCGAGCGCACCATGTTGCTGCGAGACATCCTCGAATTGGGCGAGGGCTCGGTGGTGGAATTGGACCGCCGGGTCGAAGAACCCGTGGACCTGCTGCTCGACGGCAAAATGATTGCCCGTGGCGAGGTAGTTGTAGTGGACGGGAACTACGGGTTGCGGGTGCAGAAGATGCTGAACCCGCTGGCGTCCGAATAACCGGGCGCAGAAGGGAAAGAGGATGGCTTGGGGAGTCCGGCTCAATGGCCTACGCAGCGCTTGGCAGCGCGCGCATCCACGGTGCGCCGACCGTGGCTGCAATCTCAGGAGCCGGATGTGCCGCCGCATCGGTTGGTGGCACGGCCGGATCCAACTGCGGGGTTCCTCTTACTGCGCTCCGCAATGTTTCGAGAACGCGGCGCGCGAATGTTTTTCCCATGCCTGCACCTCAGCCATTGCCCCTTCTCCATTCCAGCACCGGGTTCCGCTGGGCCTGCTTATGCTTTCGCGGGGGCAACTGACTCACGCGCAGCTGCGAGCCGCACTCGATGCCCAGAGTGCCAATCGCCATCGCCGCATCGGAGAGTGGCTGGAAGAACTGGGGTTCGCCACCGAACAGCAAGTGACGGCGGCGCTCGGTCTGCAATGGGCTTGCCCGGTTCTTGGCTGGAGACTGCCGCATGATTTCACCTGCGGTCGTATGTTGCCTTACCGGTTGCTGGAGCATTTCCGCATGTTGCCCGTGCAATTTGTAGCCGCCACGCGCATTTTCTATTTGGCTTTCTGCGACGGCATCGACTACAGCGCTCTCTACGCCATTGAGCAAATGCTCGATTGCCGCACCCAAGCCTGTCTGATCAGTCGCCGCAGCATGGATCAAGAGTTGGAGAGAATGGGACATGAGGCCCGATCCGGAGACCTCCTGTTTGAAAGCTGGCGCGACCCGGCTGCGATGGCCCAAATTACCTGCGGCTACGCTCTCAAGCTCGGTGCCGAGCAGGTACGGATCGTGGGTTGTGGTGAGTATATCTGGGTGCGTCTCGAGACGGAGCGCGAACTCGCAACTTTGCTTTTTCGGCATCCTTCGGCCGCGCCACTTCAAGAAGATCCTCGCCTTTGGGAAGAATCCTCCGCGCGTTTGGTCGCGGGGTAAAGACGCGTCCGCCGGCCGATACAACAAAACGACCAGCAGTGGTTCTGCTGTCGCCAACCGATTTATTTTGCGCAGCCGGTTTGGAAGTGGCTGTTTACTCCTTCGTCATCTGTGCCCCCCTCCCCCCGGTCTTTTGGAATCATGGGGTTAGGGGCGGACTAGGGTCAAAATCTTTGAGGAATAAGGACTTACACGTAAAATATTCCGGAATAAAGACTTAGCTGGCATAATTCCTGAAATGGTCCTTCGGGACGCTCCTAGATTTTGAAGCTATTCGCTTGTCAATGAGCTAATGTTGTGCTTACAAATATCCTCTTGGCAAGGTCGCCGTCAATGCGAGATTGGGACGAGATGCTGGCTTTGGGGAGTTTCTCTGATCGATGAACATCCCCGCCCAAGCGGGAGCTTGGACGGGCCACCCTCCTAGCGCGTCCTCCGATGGCGCTACTTGTGGAGATTGCTTAACTCAGTTTCCAGCCCTTTCTGCTGTGATCTAAGTTCGACCAGACGATCTTCGAGCGCGTCCTTGCGCCGAAAAAGATCACGATTTGGCCCCTGAGAAATAGAATAGACGCCATTGGCTTCGCGCTTCGTTGTCCCAGCCTTAGGGGCGTCCGCGATACGCTGCTCCACATCTTCAACCTGTTTCTGTGTCAGTTCAATTTCCGTGCTGACGGTCGCATATTGTTGGCGCATTTCGGAAACGCGCTTGTCGCAGTCGTTGTTTGAAGAGCACCCAACTGCCGACGCGATGACGAAGGCCATAGACGTAGCAAAAGTGTGCGCTCGGCCCAGCATTGCAGCCCTCCACTTGACAGGCATGATTTAATCACAAACAAGCGTGACACTCTATATCGGATTCGCCATCGTCATTTTCATCCTATGGTGGATGGCCTCATGGCTCGGTCGGAAGTTTGACGAGCTGGGAAGGCAGTTGACCCGAATAGAAGATCAGATCAGGAAAGAAAAATAATCAGGAACGCGGAGAGATTCTCCTGCGACCTACCTTTTTCTTCGGTGATTTGCTGGGCGTCCGATAGTGTTCCGAGACAAAGAAGCGCTTTTTGCCATCAATTATTTTTGTCTTCATGGGCAGGAAGGTTGTTCCGCACTTGTTGCAAAAGACCGTGCCATCGGGTTCGTCGGGTCCGTCTACTTCATCGTCGCTACCCAGACAGCGTATCTTCATTGGCATAAGGGACATTCTAGCCTTGAAGCCCCGCAGTCGCCAAAGTACGAACGAGATAGGGAACCAATCTTCGGACGGTTAGGGCTGCGTCGAAGCTGGAGGCGACGACACGGCCCTGTTTACTTGCTGGTGGATGACAATAGGTCTTTCAGAGAACGCTCAAGGCTTTTCTGGTGATTCCTCAGGGCGTTGTTCACCAGACGAACGATGGGCATCCCGGTATTTTTCGAGAGCCGCTGTAGCGGAGCGAGAACCTCCGGGTCGAGAGCCACTGAATACCGCTTTGTTGGTTTCGAGTCTTTCTTTTGCATAGAATCACATACTACTACATGTCATTCTATAGAAGTACATGCGATTGTCAAGAGGTAAGTGACCGTGGTTATGGTGTTCATCTGTTCGACTCTCTGCTCAACTATCTGCTCGACCGCTAGTGTCCGATCCCGGTGTCCGATTGGTGCCCGACAATTTCAGACAACTCGTATCTGTATGTATTTTAAGGGGGTGAAGCGAGGCGAAAAGTTCTTGTGAGTTGTTGAAGGCAAGCAAATTAGATTGATTATGAGTCTGCTGCTCTAGCCGTTGAGCTACGGGCCCGTGAGCTCAATTTAGCATAGAAGTGAGCCCACGTATTCTGCGAAACGTCCCTTCTGCTCTCGCTCAAGCCTTTCGATCTCGTCGCCGCCGCTTAAGACGTCGGCCCGCTGGATCTGGTGGTTCAATCCCGCAACCAAAATCTTCATAGGGGCAGCCTTCCGAGTTAAATTTATTGTGATCCGAGCGGCCATCTTTCCTGAGCGGGGCTAGGAACATTCTGCCGAGGGGATTCTTTGCTCGGCAGAATGTTCCTGAATTGCTTGACGATTCAACTTCTCCTGATCATTCACAGTATAAAAAGACTGCTTCTTCGCCAGTTTGCGCGATATCTTCCCTGTCGTCGAAGTGGCTCGCCGCGTGCTTCTGTTCGCTGCGGAGAAAAAACTTGGACAGCGGATTCTATGCAGCGTGTGCGGGTTTACGGGCGCAAAGTCAGGCTCTCGAACTTATCGCCAGTACTGTGGCCAACATCAGCACGACTGGATATCGCGCGCAGCAGCCCATGTTCCGTTCGCTGCTGGCAAATGCTGGTCATCAGATGTCCGACCCACTCAATCAGGCGATCAACGATTTCGGCGTGCTTGAGGGTAGCCGAACCGACTTGAGCACGGGCAATCTGGAGCGAACCGGCAATTCACTCGACCTGGCAATCGAAGGGAAAGGCTTTTTCGCAATTCAAACCCCCGGGCAAACGCTCTACACGCGCAACGGCAATTTTCAAATTTCGCCAAAGGGCCAATTGACCACTGCGGGGGGAGACTTGGTGCTTGGGGAAGATGGGACGCCGATCACTATGCCGAGCGGCGAGATTTCGATCAGCCCCGACGGGACCATATCGGCCAGTGGCGCGGTGGCGGGAAAGCTGAAGATCGTTGAGTTCGTGCCCGGCACCTTTCCGGTCCCGGCAGGCAGTTCGTATTATTCCGCTCCCGCAAACGGGTTGCTGCCTGCCTCAGATTCCAATGTCCGCCAAGGCATGCTGGAATCGTCCAATGTCAATTCGGTAAAAGCAGTGGTCGACATGATCGCTGTACAACGCCACGCTGAAATGCTGGAACGGGCCATGACGGTATTCGAGTCGAATCTCGATCACATCGCAGCCAACGATCTGCCCAAAGTTTAGGAGTGAGAAATCATGTTACGAGCAATGTACACCGCCGCCAGCGGCATGAGCGCCCAGGAAACCAATCTGGACAACGTGGCCAACAACCTGGCCAACTCGAGCACCACCGGGTTTCGCAAACGCCGGGTGCAGTTTGAAGACATGATCTACCAGAACGTGGTCATGCCCGGGGCGGCGGCGACGCAGCAGACTACGTTTGCCGCGGGATTGCAGATCGGCTTGGGAACGCGCACGGCAACTTCGGAAGTGGTGCAGTTGCAAGGCGACTTCAGCGCCACCGGCAATCCCCTTGATCTCACCATCCAAGGCAACGGATTTTTTCAAGTAACGCTGCCTTCGGGCGAGACGGCGTACACGCGCGCCGGCGCCTTCCAGGTGGACTTGAACGGGAATGTGGTGACGGCGGATGGCAATCCTCTGTCTCCGGCAATCACCATACCCACCGGCTCCACTTCGATCACCATTGGCCTGGATGGCACGGTCAGCGTGACTACGGCGGGACAGACGCAGGCTCAGCAAGTCGGAACCATACAGCTCGCACTCTTTCCCAACCCCGGCGGATTGAACAGCACCGGCAACAACTTGTTCCTCGCGACTACCGCTTCCGGAGATCCGGTACAGGGTACGCCGGGAGGCAGCGAGGGACTGGGCACAATCCAACAGGGATACCTCGAGCAATCCAACGTGGATGTAGTCGAGGAATTCGTTCAAATGATCGTGGCCCAACGTTCGTACGAGGCGAATTCACGAGTGGTCGAAGCCGCCGACCAGATGCTGCAGGGATTGAACCAGCTTGGACGGTAAGGAGTTTTGAATGAAGTATGTTCTGTTAGGCGCGTTGTGTAGTTTGCTGGCTGCCGCTCCTCTGGCTTGGTGCGGGAGGAATGAGGCAACGGACAGAGATGAGCCCGGGGTGCAGTTGCGCGACGCGGTCGAAGTGAAACGGAACCGGGTTTGGCTCTCCGATCTTCTACCAGTCGATGCGCCATCCGCCATGCAGAAGGCAGGTGCTGCGATCGAACTGTGTCCGGCGCCGCAGCCGGGGAGCGCGCGCATTCTCGATCCGGAGCAAATCACGAGCAAACTGGTGGGACAACCCGAAGTGCTTCGCCAACTTGCAATCCCGTCGCGCATCACGGTCCGATCTTCCGGATGGCCGATTGAACAAGAAATGGTTCGAATTGCAATCTCGACCTTCTTGCGCGAACAGGGATCGAGACCCGATTTGCCGGGCGCTGCGAGGTTCGAAGGGCTGCAATCTCTCGTGGCTGGAGAAGAACACTCCAAGCTGCAAGTCACCGGCCTCGATTGGGACACACGGCAACAGTCGGTTCAAGTTCGGCTCCGGTGCGCGACTCGCACGTCCTGCGGCAGCTTTCTGGTGCATGTAGTTTTGCCTGCGTCAGCAGGCGATCAATGGCGGACGCGGCAGGGATGGTCGAGCGGTTCGAACTTGTCCGGGGTACAGCCGGCTACGCCAACTGTTCCTGGTGCCGTGCTGGCGGAAAAAGGCAAGCCGGCGACGTTGATCCTGGACGACGGCAGCGTGCGCATCTCGGTCCGTGTGATCTGCCTGCAGCCGGGCGTGCTGAACCAGCGGATCCGTGTTTTCGAGTCGCAGAGCCGGCACGTGTTTCACGCCGAAGTGGTCGGTGCCGGTTTGTTGCACTCGAGCTTGTGAAGCGGAAGGAGAACCTTATGCTGCGGCGTCAAACTAGCGTGGTTCTGATCGTGGTACTGTCCGCGGCGTGGCTGCTGCCGCTGTTGGTGGCGAAAGAGACCAAACCGAAGACGATCCAACGCGAGACTCAGGACGAGTATATCGAAAGGATGAAGCAGGATTCGCCAGACCTGTCGCCGGCTACTCCAGGCAGTTTATGGACCGACAATGGAAGGTTTGCCAACCTCAGCGCCGACTATAAGGCGATGCACGTGGGCGACCTGATTACGATTGTGGTAGCACAGGGAACCAGCGCAAATAATACGGCCAGTGTTGCGACGGCTCGCACCTTCAATGCCAGTTCCGGCATTACGGCGCTCGCCGGGCAGCTTAAAACCGCGGGCGTCGCCAACCTTTTTTCTCCTTTCTCGAATGCTACTCTCGGCGGGAAATCGCAGGGCTCCACGACCTCTGTACTGACTGACACGCTGGCGGGCCGGGTGGTCGCGGTGCTGCCGAGCGGTGTCCTGGTGGTCGAGGCTGAGCGGCAGCTGACCATGAACAATGAACGCCAGACCATCCTGGTACGAGGATTGGTCCGGCCGGGCGACATCACGTCCAGTGGCACGGTGCTGTCGAACCTGGTAGGAAATCTGGAACTCGAACTCAAAGGCAAAGGCGTGCTCAGCGATGGCGTCCGGCCCCCCAATGCCCTGGTTCGAGGGTTGCTGTGGCTGGTTGGCTTTTAGAGGGATTTTTCATGAGATATTTTTCTATTTTGCTTTCGATCCTGTGGTTCGCATGCGGCTCCACATACGGCCAAGACGCGGTGCGCAAAGCTATGATCCGCGACATCACCAGCATTGAGGGAGTTCGCGAGAACCCGGTCATTGGCTATGGCGTGGTCGTCGGACTACGAAATACCGGCGACAAGCAGCAGACTGTTTTCACCATTCAAATGCTCAGCAGTATTCTGCAGCACATGGGGGTGCAGATTCCGCCCGCCCTTTCAGCCACCGTGATCGTGAAGAATGTGGCTGCAGTTTTCGTGACCGCCAACCTGCCACCCTTCGCCAGTCCGGGAACCCAGTTGGACGTCACGGTTTCGTCGGCCGGCGATGCCCGAAGCCTGGAGGGCGGTCTGCTTCTGCTCACACCGCTCTACGGAGCCGACGGTCAGGTGTATGCCGCGGCCCAAGGGCCGCTGATCCTGGGCGGATACAGCGAGGGAACGAAAACCAATTCCAAGCAAGTGAACCATCCGACTGTGGGACGCATCCCCGCCGGAGGCCTGGTCGAGCGCGACAGTTCTCTCGATCTGCGCAAGCTGGAAAGAGTTTCGTTGCTGTTGAACGAACCCAACTTCAGTACAGCCGAAGAAGTGGCCGGCGCCATCAACCGGGAATTCGGGAAAGAGATTACGTCGGTCGTCGACAGCCGCCGCATCGACATCGACACGGTTGCCGCCGGAGCCGCCAGTCTTCCCGCTCTGATGGCGCGAGCCGAGAACCTGACGGTCCAGGTTCATCACCGGGCGCGAGTGGTGGTGAACGAACGTACTGGAACTGTAGTGATGGGCAAGGATGTACGCTTGGCGGCGGTTTCGATATTGCACGGCAACCTCGCGGTGGAAGTGTCCACACAGTTCGAGGTATCGCAGCCCAATCCACTCTCCAAGGGCAAGACCGAGGTCGTGCCCCAGACCACGTTGACAGCGGAGGAAGCTCCGGCCCGCCGCATTGAGCTCGAGGACGGTGCCAGCGTGGAGCAACTGGTCACCGGACTGCAGAAGATCGGAGCTACCGCGCACGATGTGATCGCCATTCTGCAGGCCATCAAGGCGGCGGGAGCACTCGAAGCCGATCTCGAGGTGATCTGATGATTCCGCTTCCCCCATCTTCGGGCGCTGGTTCCGCGACTTCAGCGGAGGCCTATGCTCAGCGGGTCGTCCACGCGGCGCACCAGTTTGAAGCAGTCTTACTCAACTCACTCCTGGGCTCCTTGGAACACAGCTTCTCAGCGCTCCCGGGAAAGAAAGCGGACTCCATCGCGGATAACTATCACGCCATGGGCATGCAGGCTCTGGCTTCGAGTCTGGCGGCCAGCGGCGGCATGGGGATTGCGACTATGATTGTGCGCAATCTGTTGCATTCGAAGAGTCAGGGGCCAAGCGGGCAAACCCAGCCCACTAAAGTTTCTGGGTGATCTGCCGATGAGAGCAGCAGAGACTAACCCGGGAAGGCCGATCGGAATGAAGGACTTCGGAGAGAGAAAGGTAAGGCGAGGCCACGATTAAAGCTTTTTAATGCGCTGCCGATAGTTGAATTGCAAAGACAATTCAAGGCAAGGAGACAGCGATGAGAATTGACTTAAACGCACTTATTCCAGAGGCGCCCGACCCGGGGCAATCGACGAAATCGCAGGCGTCCGGAAGCCCGAACGCAGGCGCTGTTTCGGGAGGAGACACGGCCAAGCTTTCGCAGGACCAGGCAAGGGTACAGGAGCTTGCTTTCCAGGTGAAGCAGTTGCCCGAGATCCGGCAGGACAAGGTGGCGGCTCTGCAGCGGGCGCTCGGCGAAGGTACCTATAGCGTGACCTCCGAGCAGTCGGCGGAAGCACTGATTTCCGCGATTCAGGTGCGCTCGGCGGCGTAGCTCTGCGGACGCGGGAGAGTGTCTCATGAGCGATATGGGCAGTGAGCGCATAGAACCGACGGCGCGGGTAATCGAGCCGCAGGGGCCGGAATCCCGGGGTCAACCCGATTCGGGGTCACGGCGACGGCGAACTCCCTCTCCGGCGGAGCCGGAGCGGGAAGAAAATCCGGAAGCGCCGGCGCATCAAGTCGACCGGCTGGTATGAGCGGAAGCAATTCAGACCACAGACCACAGATCATGGATCAAGAACTCCCCGCTGCATTCGACCTTCTCGATCAGCGCCTGGCTTTGATGCGGGAACTGGCCCGCTCCCTCGAGCAGGTCCAAACCACTCTGGTGCACACTGATCTTCGCGGAATCGAGTGCCACACCGCTCGACAGCGGGAGCTCTGCGAGGCTCTGCGCCAACTGGAAAGCGAAGTTCAAACTGAGGCCCAAACCGAAGTCACAGGGACCAGGCCTTCCAATCTGATCACCGGCGAATCACGAAATCGCAAGATCTGGGTGCGGCCGCCCGAGGGTGCTGTTTCTCCTGTGGTCCGGCAGCGCTGGGAAACCTTGGCTCAGGATTTGACCCTGGTCGAGATGCGAGTGCACCATCTGAACCTGACCTATGGAGCATTGCTGCGTCGCGCTCAACGCACTCTCCAGATTTTCATGCGGGTGCTGGCCAGTTCGGCCATTACCTATGCTCGACCGCACGGTGCGCCAGCCATCGCGCCATCGACCATGCGGGAGGTGAGCCATGTCTAGCCTTTTCGGTACGCTGTCGATCGCATCCGGAGCATTGGCAGCTGAGCAAGGTGCCATGGATGCCACGACCAACAATGTATCCAACGCCAACACCCCAGGCTATTCCCGGCTGAGGCCGGTACTGATCGAGAGTGATCCCGTGGTGGTGGGTTCGGTCACCTACGGACAGGGAGTAACGTTGCAGAACCTGGAAAGCCTGCGTGACCCCATTTTGCAGCTGCGCATCCAGGAAGAAACCCAGCAGCAAGGCCAGTTAAATACATTTGTTTCCGCCCTGCAGCAGGCGCAAGTGCAATTCACCACGAGCAGCAGCGACATTGGCTCCCAGATTTCCAATTTCTTTAGCAGCCTGAACCAGCTTTCCACCGATCCCACGAACCTTTCTCTGCGTCAGGGCGTGCTGACGGCAGCGGGAAATCTGGCTACCGTTTTTAACCATACGTCCGACAATCTCACTCAGCAGCAAAGCAGTATTGACCTGAATGTGAGCCAGGCGGTGCAGCAGGTCAACACCCTGACCGGACAGATTGCCACCGTGAACACTCAGATCAGCCAGCTTCAAGGTGTGGGTCAGGATGCCAGTGCTTTCATCGACCAGCGCGATGTTCTGATCGGACAGCTCTCCGGCTTGATCGATGTTTCCAGCATTAAGAGCGACCATGGCTTGACCCTTACGACTTCGAACGGAACGGCGCTGGTGGTGGGCGGGCAGAGCTTTAGCCTCAGCACGCAGACGAATGCTTCGGGTTTTCAGGATGTTTATGCGCAAGGCGTGGACATCACTTCCAAGTTGACTTCGGGGCAGCTGGCAGGCTCGATCCAGATGCGGGACCAGACCATCCCCGGGCTGATTTCAAGTCTGGACACGCTGGCCGCGGGTCTGGCGAACGGGTTGAACACAGCGAATAAGACCGGCTTTGACCTGAACGGCAATCCAGGCGGCAATATTTTTGTTCCGCCGCCGGCATCGGGACAGGGTGCCGCCGCTAACCTGGCGGTGCAGATCACCGACCCCGCCCTGATCGCGGCCAGCTCCGACGGAACCGCGGGCAGCAATGGAAACGTGGCTGTGCTTTCCGCGGTGCAGAATCAGCCCGTGGCGGGCGGGCAGACCCCGATCGAATATTATTCAAATATCGTATTCGGCATCGGCAACGCCGTTTCCACGAACTCCGCCGAGTTGAGTTCTTCGCAGTTGATCTTGAACCAGCTCAATGACCAGCGGGGAAGCATCTCCGGAGTCAACCTGAACGAAGAAGCAGCCAACATGGTGCAATATCAAAATGCCTATGACGCCGCTGCCCACGTGGTCACGACCATTAACGACATGCTTTACACCGTCATTAACATGGGGACACTAACCGGATGAGTTCCATACGCGTCAACCCGTACCCGATGCCCGACCTTCTGGCTGCGCTCGAGCAACTGCAGCAGCAGCAGGCCAATGCGACCCTGCAGCTCGCGACCGGAAGCAGTATCAACCGGCCTTCCGACAACCCCGCGGGCGCAGCCCAACTCATCAAGATTAACGATCTGAGCGCCCAAGTGGATTCGTTTCAGCGCAGCATCAGCAATCTCAGCGGCCAGTTCTCGACGGCAGATTCCACGTTCAGTTCGGTGGTGACGGCGCTGCAAAGAGCCATCAGCCTGGGAGTCGAAGCCGCCAACGGAACGCTCTCTGACGCGGACCGAGCCGCCGTGGCCACCGAACTGACCGGAATCCAGTCTCAGCTTCTCAGCCTGGCCAACACGTCCTACCAGGGCCAGTACCTTTTTGCCGGCACCTCGACCGCGCAACCCTTCGTCCTCGACCCGACACAAACCTCCGGGGTCCGTTACACCGGCAATACGGGAACCAACCACGTGACCATCGGAGCCGGGTACCAGTTGCAGGTCAACGTGCCCGGGTCCCAGATTTTCAACGGTACGGGAGCAGACATGTTCCTGGCGATCAACGATCTGATCACTTCGGTGCAGAACAACACCGGAATCGGTGGGGCGGTGAATGAGGTGGACAATGCTCTGAGTTATGTCTCCAACCAGCGGGTTTTTTATGGCAATGCACTCAATCAGACGCAAAGCCAGCAAACCTACCTGAGCACTCAGACCCTGAGTCTGAGCCAACAGCTCAACACAGTCGGGGGCGCAAATATCGCAGCCGTGGCCAGCCAGTTGGTCAACGACCAGACGGCGCAAACCGCAGCTCTCGAAGCCATCGGCAAGACTCCGCAGAGCAGTCTCTTCGACTATCTGAAGTAGCGCAGAGAACGCAATTCGAAGGCAGCCATCAACTGAAGCTTTAGAGATTTTCCTTCGCCTTCTTGTTGCAGCCGGAAGTCAGAGAGTGTTCTGGCTGGCTTTCGCCCATGCGGCCGTCGCCGTCACGTGCGCACGTGCGATTTCCAGGCGTGCTTTCTTGGTCAGAAGCTCGCCATGGATTCGCGGCAGAACAAGCGCCAGCTGTTCCACAGTGCTGCGATATTCGGAGATTGCCTGTTTCAGTTCCACATCCGGAGGGGAATTCGAAACAACACCGTGCAAGCATTCGCGAGCCTGCAACAGCGCCGTCAGCAAACCAGAAAGATCCTTTGGAGTGAGCGAAGCGGAGGCGTTGGACTCCGGCAGTAAGCGGGCCAACCCCGTGCGCAGCTTACGGTTGGCAATGCGCAGGCTCTCGGTAGCAGGACTCGGCATCAGGCTTTCCAGTTGGCAGGCACATGCTGATCAGAGCTGGCGTGGGACTCAGCCACAGACAGCGGCGCAGGTTTCGCGACCGAGGCTGCCGACTGGGCTCGATCGACTTCGGCCCAAGCCTCCCGCAGCGTCAGTAAGTCTGCAATTTGTTGCAGCAGCGTTTCCTTGGAGACAAAGAGCTGCGCTTTCCACAGGTTGGCGCGGAGTGCTTCATAAAATGCCAATAGATTGCGGGCGACTTGGCCCCCGCGCTCCATGTCTAAGGTGCCTTGGAGGCGGCCGATCACTTCAAGCGCATGGTTGATGCGGCTGGTGCGGAGTTCGATGTTGTTCTCGTCCATGGCGTGCGTGGCCTGCGTCAAGTCTTGGATAGTCTGCTCGTAGAGCAAGACCACCAGTCGTACCGCCGTCGCGCCACGTACGTTGGCTTCGCGATAGGCATTGTGAGCATTCTTCATAGGTGTTTATCCGGTGGAAACGCCGACGGTGGGTGTCGTGTTCGGTGTTGTGGTGGGCGTCGAATAATTTCCGTTGAGGGCGCTAATCTCAGAGGTAACTTCGAGCAGAAGGGACGGATAGGCTTCAAGGGTTGCGTTGACCTGGTCGAATTGCAGCGTCAATGCGGCTTGTTGCGCGGTCACGTTGGTTTGTAAATTCGTTATCTGGGTGGTTAGGGCATTCTGTTGGCTTGTGTTTCCGGCAATGTCCACGTTGATGACGCCGTTAGTTGGGTCGGTCAGATTGGTAACGTCATTGTTGAAGTTGTTGGCGAAACCTGTGCCGGACGCATTCTGAAAGAAGCTTTGCACCGCACTCGGGTTCGTCGCAAGCACATTGGCGAGTGAGGGATGGGTATCGGTGGCCACCTGGTTCACGGTCAAGGTCCCGTCATTGTTCAGGTCAATACCCAAGGAGGGCAAGTTGACCAGGCCGCCATTTCCAGTAATCGAATAGGTCACATCATTGAGCAAACTGGACTGCAGCGAGCGCAGGGAGCTATCGCCGCCCAGAGGTCCTTCGGTGTTGGTGGTCGGATCCACGGTGAACTGAGTGTTGAGATTGCCAATTACGGCGTTGTAAGCATTCACGAAGTTGTTGATGGCGGTGGTCGCTTGGTTGGCATCAGGTCCTACCGTGACTTGCACCTGCGTTCCGGGCGCGGCGCTGGCCAGGTTCAGCGTGACTCCGGGAATTGCTCCACTCACCGTGTTAGTGGGACTGCTGAAGGGCACGCCATCAATGGTTAAAGATGCATCAGTCCCGCCCACCGGGGCATTGAAATTCAGGACTGTCGTGTTGTTCGTAATGGCCAAGGCTCCCGGAGTGCCGCTGGACTGGCTGTAGAGGGCCAACCGGGCCCCGCCCGCGTCTGTCACCACACTGGCTGTGACTCCCCAATTCTGAGCGTTGATGTATTTCGCCAGCGTATTGAGAGTGTCGTTGGTACCCTGAGTAATCGGGATGTCTTCGGTGGTACCATTTGCTCCGCCGATTTGAAGCTTAATGTCACCGCTGGTGACATTGCTGGGCAAGATTGTTGTGTCGGCGCCGCCGGCCACCGGATCAGTATAGAGCGTACCTGTAGTCGCCAGATTGGACACCACGATCTGATGCGTGCCAGGCGTGGCCGAGGTTTGAGCACTGGCGGTCAGAATGCTCGAGTCCGAAGAGGTTGCTGACTGGGAGGCCAGTGGTCCGGTTGGATCTGCAAGAGCGAGCACCGCCTGCGCTAAGCTGGTGAGGTTGTTGTTCAGCCCTGCCAGCAACCCGGCCTGGGTGGATAGATCGGTCTGCTGGTTCTGCAAGATTGTGATTGAGCCATTTTCCGGGGCAAGAATCGAGTTCACGACCGACTGCACATCAATGCCGTTCCCATTCAGCAGCGCCGCCGCATTAAAGCTTACTCCCATGGTTGGTCCCCTCTCCCTTCACGACCGGGGCCGAAGCTACAGTTGAAGTCAAGATTTTTCCCCTTGAGGCAATTCGTTGCAGTAACTCCTGGCTGTGGTGAATGCCGCGAAGCTGCTCTGCGCTCGGCACCTGCAAGACCAAGTCGCCGGATTGCTTGTCTAAGACCTGGTAAACCACAATGTCATCTGCTGGCGTATCCAGTTGCACTTTGACTTCATGTTCCGGAAATAACGAGGGCAAAGGGCTATTTTGTGTCCCGGCAATTTCCGGGTTTGGAGCATTCCCCGAAACGGCACTCTTCGGGAGCGGGATCGCCTGAAGCTTTCTCTCGGGAGTCTGACGCTCAATCCCAGCCACACTCGTTGGCACCGGGTCAACGTTCATAACTCACCTGATTTCTGGAAAAATCGAAGGAGGCGGGATCGAACCGCCTCCTTCGAATCAATGCTTACTGAAGCAGCTTCAGCACTAGTTGCTGTTGCTGGTTAGCCTGGGCCAGAGCGGAAATTCCGGTCTGCTCCAGGATGGAATACTTCGCCAGGGTCGCGACCGTGGATGGAATGTCCGCGGCTCGGACACCGTCTTCCGCACCCGTCAGATTCTGCACCTGGTTGGTGATGACGTTGGCGGCACTCTGCAAGCGGTTGACGGTTGCGCCGATGGTGCCACGCAGGGCGGCAACGGTTGCGATAGCGCTATCGATAGCTGCCAGGGCGGAGGTGGCGTCGGACTGGCTTAATAGGTCGTTCACCGATCCAGCCGCGCCTCCCAACAAGTCGGCAGCACCGAACGTGTTGGCCCCCGACCCCGTTTGCGTTGTAACGATTTCGTTGCCGGTGAGGCCCTTAACCAGTGCGGTGAATACGATTGTGGTTGGAGTGGCCGCCGCCGAGGCAGAAGTATTGGCGACCGTCGTACTGCCGTAAGTAACACCCGCGCCACTCCCGCCATTGACGGCATTCGTCAAGTTGGTAAGGCTGGCGGCTTCCGTAGCGCCTACCAGCACCTGATTTGCCGTGGGCGTGCTGCTGAGGGCAGTCACGAAGTTGTAGGTTTGTGTGCCCACGGTCACTGTGTCGCCTGCAGCCGCGACTGGAGGGGCTCCGGCATTGACGCCGCCCGCGAAGTCTAAGGTACCGAAGGTGCCGTGCCCGGTGGTCGACCCAGTGATAAAGTTGCCAGCCGCGCCAGGGTTGTTAGCTGTAAAAAGGAGCGTGGTTGGCGTAGCTACTCCCGCCGTGACATTAGCATTCTGCGCTGTTAAGGCGCTGTAGGTGGTTCCGGAACCGGGCCCGGCGTTGACCGCAGACGCGAGATTTGTCAAGCCAGTAGCTTCGCTGCTGGATATGACCTCATTTGCCGTCGCAGTGTGACTGAGAGCGGTCACGAAGGTGTAGGTTTTGCCGCCAACCGCCACGGTGTCGCCGGCGACGCCGCCAGCTAGGACCGCCCCAGTAAAGGTATCGTCTCCGACTACGGAACTCACCGAAGTGATGGCGTTTCCCCCGGTTCCGTTGAGGTTTGCTGTGAAAGTAACCGAAGTCGCCGAGACCCCCGATGCGTACACGTTGGCATTAGCCACAGTCCCGATTCCATACGCGGTTCCGGCGCCACCAGGCGCAGCATTAGTCGCAGCCTGCAGGTTTAAATAGGCTTGAGCAGCGCTGCCTCCGATGGCAACCTCATTTGCGGCGCCGGTGAGGGCGGTCACGAACTTATAGGCGGTGCCACCAATGGTCACCAGGTCACCGTTAGCGGGACCTGTACCAACTTCGGTTAGGGTTGTCGATGCCGCGACGGCACTGGTGAACGCGCCTCCAGTCAGTGTGTCGGTGGCGGCAATGGCAGGCGATCCCGCCGCTTCAGCAAGGGTGCCAGTGGCGGCCACCGCTCCCCCTAAGTTAAGGCCTGCGGAGGACAACGTGCCGGTGGTCACTCCGATAAGGCTGTTGCTGGCGGCGCCGGCGTCACTTAGGAACACGTTGAGAGTATTCGCAGTGAACACTTGCCCGCCGTTGTAATTTGTCTTGGAGCCGACCCGGTCGATTTCTGCCTTGATCGCGGTATATTCAGCGTCCAGCGCAACGCGTTGCGGGTCGGACACTGTACCAGTCGCTGCTTCAGTGGCCAGCGTAATGGCGCGGTTGAGCAGAGTGGTTACCTGGGCCAGAGAGCCATCGGCCACCTGCAGTTCGCCAACACCGTCGTTCGCATTGCGGGCGGATTGAGTGAGAGCGGTAATGTTGGCCTGTAACCCGTCGGCAATTGCTAGTCCGGCGGCGTCATCCGCGCCGCTGTTGATGCGCGACCCGGATGAGAGCTGAAACAAGGCCTTCTGTAGATTAGCGTTTGTGGTTGTCAATTGGTTCTGGGCGGCTAGAGATGCGATATTGTTTAGTACGCTGAGTGCCATGGGAATTGCTCCTTTGGGTTGTTGGTTCGTTGTGGTTTTAGGCTAGTTTCGAGTTTTTAGTTCGTTCGGCCTGCCTGTGGATAGCCATCGCGCGATTTCTCTGCCGGACTTTTCGTGCCCAGGTCCGGGCTTGGATTGCCTTCAATAGCCTCATCGGCAACCGAGTCACGGCCTTTAGCCTGCAATGCCGGTGGCCCCTAAACTCTTGTAACCCCTGGTAACCGCCGGCAGGTACGGACCTTTCCCGATTGGCCGATAGACATAGAAGTTGAAGAGAAACCGCCGTTCAAATCGGAGGCGCGTCTCCGTGGGGAGCCCATGATTCAACTGACTCGGCTTAACAACAGTCCCCTGATGGTGAACTCGGATCTGGTGAAGTTTGTCGAGCAATCTCCGGACACAGTGATCACTCTGATAAACGGAGAGAAGATCCTGGTGCGTGAGCGAGCCGACGAGGTTCTGAATCGCATCGTCGAATTCCGTCGTTCGGTTATGCAGGGGATTATTCCGATCGCAGATCACACCTCGCCGACAGCCTCGGCGCGGGAGAGGGAACCAGCCGAGACGAATCTACAGGTCGAGAGGTAAGCGCCCGTGGATAAGGCCAGTTGGGGTGGCGTCGTACTCGGGCTGGGAGGCATCATCGGAGGTTTGCTGCTGGAGGGAGGCCGCATCTCCCAGGTCTTGCAACCCACTGCCGCGATGATCGTTTTCGGGGGTACGGCCGGAGCGGTGCTCATTCAATTTCCACTTCCGATCGTGCTTAACGCGGTTCGACGCCTGGTGCATGTTTTCTTCCTGCCCAAACACGATCCCGGAGCCATGGTGCAGGAACTGGTGAGATACGCCAACCGCGCCCGCCGCGAGGGTATTGTTTCGCTCGACGCAGAAATCGAGAACATTAAAGAACCTTTTCTAAAGAAGTCGCTGATGCTGGCAGTGGACGGCACCGAGTCACAGGAATTGCGAACCATGATGGAACTTGAACTCGACACTCAGGCTGACTATGAAGACAAAATCCCGCAGGTATTCGAATCCGCCGGTGGCTTTTCGCCCACCATCGGCATCATCGGCGCGGTGCTGGGTTTGATTCAAGTCATGCAACACCTGGACAAAATTGACGAAGTCGGCAGAGGCATCGCGGTGGCCTTCGTGGCCACGATCTATGGGGTCGGCGCCGCCAATCTGTTCTTGCTTCCCGCGGCGGGCAAACTGAGGATTCGCATTCGGGAAGAACAGTTGTTGCGGGAGATGACGCTTGAAGGGGTGATATCGATTCTGGAAGGCATGAATCCGCGAATGCTAGCCGCCAAGCTGTCGGGATATTTAGGTGAGAGCAAACCTGAGCCGGCTCAGAAGGCCGCTACGAGTTTGACAAAATGAGGCGCAGAAAAAAACACGTAGCCCATGCCAGCCACGATCGCTGGCTGGTGTCGTATGCGGATTTCATTACTCTTCTGTTCGCATTTTTTGTGGTGATGTACTCAACCGCGCAGGTGGATAAGAAGAAAGTGAACCGGCTTTCGACCGCGATTCAGGTAGCGTTCCAACAGCTAGGAGCTTACCCAACCGCTGATCTGTCCGGTGTCGTCCCAATCGACGAGTCGGTTGAAGTTCGTAAAGTTGTTCCCGCCATCGTGTTACCCCTCAAGGACGAGAATGACCTGACTGAACTCCGAAAAGAATTGGAGCAAGCGTTGGCGCCGGAGATCGCGCGCGGCGAGGTCGAGGTCCGAAGTGGACGGGATGGGCTGGTTATAAGCTTGCGAGAGGCTGGTTTTTTTGACAGCGGTTCGGCGGGGGTTAAAGTAGGTTCGCAGCAAGCCTTTAGCCGTATGGCTACGCTGCTTGGAGAGCGTCAGTACAACATCCGTATCGAGGGCCATACCGACAACGTGCGTATTCACAATACGCAATTTACTTCGAACTGGGAACTCTCTACGGCTCGAGCAACCGAGATGATTCGCCTTTTGATCATGAAGTACGGTTTTTCTCCCAAGCGGCTATCGGCGGGCGGTTACGGCGAATATCATCCCATCGCCAGCAATAACACCGAGTCTGGACGCGCGCTCAACCGCCGGGTCGACGTCGTGGTTGTCGGAAAGCATGAAGGTGAGTCTGCGGCGACCGACCCGCCTTCCAGCACCAAGCAATAGAACTAAGCCCAATCCTCAGCACGATCATAAGAGGCGGCTGGCACGTTTGTATTTGTCGTCGCTGGCTGCTCGAGGACTTGCTGCACTTTTCGGGTCAGCGACTGGGCTGAGAATGGTTTCGGCAAATAGAACATTCCATCTTCCTGGAGGCCTTGTCTGGTGACAACATTTTCGGGATAGCCGGAGGTGAATATGATTTTCAGCTTTGGGGAGACGCTCCTCAGATCGGTCGCAAGGTCGCGGCCATTTTGTCCCGGAAGAACGACATCCGTCAGTAGCAATCGCACTATAGTTTTGTATTCGTCGAATGCAGATATCGCTTCCGCCGCAGTGCGAGCTTTCAACACCCGATAGCCCGCGGACTCCAGAATCTCGCAAGTCACCTCACGGAGGAAACTTTCATCTTCCACTAGCAGGATGGTTCCGCGGCCCCGATGCAGTTCGGCATTCCTAACCAACGAGTCCGACTCAGGGGTCGTTTTCGTGCATGGTTGCGAATGATTCACGTTGTCTTTCCTCCCGGTACGAAAATGTCTAAGCACCCGGGCCGCCATCCAGCGCGGCACCTGCGTGAAAGACAGATCCCTATACGCCGCTTCGACTTACAGCGAAGGAAACGATCGCATCGACTGAGGAAACAGCTGGGATGCGGATAGGGACGACCGTCTCGGGAATAATGCGCGAAATTATCGGGAATGCGTTCTAAAAATGGTCAATGCTGCAGTGATTTCTGGTTATCGAGATCGCGCCAGCACGGTCTGATCGGGATCGAGTACGACCTTACGTGCGTTCGCCGGTGCAGTTAGATGAAACGGAGTTTCCGGTCCATCCGCAAATACCCGTCCGAGCAGCACCAATCTGCCTGCGACCGATGCGTATAGCGGAACTGAGGTTACCAGATTGTCGGGCGCATCCTTCTGCAGGATGACGCCGCTAACGGTGGTTGAACCGGTCTTATCCGAGAACTTCACTCCGTGCAATTCGAAGTGCGGAATTGCCGTCCCGTTCACCCATCCTTCGTAGAACCAGTCCAGGGACTTGTGGTGCTCGTACCACAACGACCGCGGCAACTCTTCCTCGAAGGTTTGCAACAACTCGCGGGTCGCGATGGGTTTTCCCTGATAGCGTTCCCTGATTCGTCGGAGAGCGCGCACGAAAGGCTCATCCGGCGGACCATTCTTGCCATCACCACGCACACCGGCACCGCTGGTACGCTCGGCGTCGCGCATCATGGAACGCAGCATGTGAAACAGCCATGTGCCACGTCCATAGCTGATTGCTTCATACCCATTGGGGAATAGGGAGCAGGAAAGCCGGGTGCCCAGGGTCACAGGGCCATCCTCCATCAGCGGCACACCGGATTTATTCTTCTCCAGCAAGTCGTCCCTGAGTTTCTCCATCACGGCACGGAACTGCGCGGGATTCTCCGCCTCGAGCACCATCATCGAACTGTAGTTTGCCAACGCTTCCACGATCCACTGGTCGCGGTAGCCACTCCACATCACCAGATCCCCCCACCACTGATGAGCAGTCTCATGGGAAATCACCTGGCTGATAAGCGTCTTATCCACAGAGCTCAAGTGCAGCTGTGACTTTTCTTCTGCCGTCAGGAAAGACGTACTAGAGAGGAAGATCAGCCCGGGCCACCCTTGGCTGATTCCACCGGGCATTTGGGCCACTTTCAGTTCGGAAAACGGGAAAGGACCGTAGCGGCGTGAGAAAAAGTCGATGGAATGGGCCGCAGCCGCCGCGACGGTTTGGGCATTCCGCGCGGGCGAAGGCACGAGCGGCGCGATACTCATCGGGGGTCGCGGTATGCCCCCGGAGACCACAGGATCCGGGATTACGCTTTTCACGGCAGGCGTCGGAAAACCACGTTCCACACCCGCAGTTGCGTAGGTTTCCACAGTCACATCTCCGGCGTGTGCCACCACCCGCGCGTACTTTCCTAGGTTGAACCCGGCAATGGGAATGGGCCGTTCGGAAACCCAGCGGCTCACTTGTTCGCCTGCCGATGGAGCACCAGCTGTCGGATCTCCGGGTTCGGGAGAAGACTTCGCATCCGTGCGTTTTCCGGTAGCTACCAATGTCCAGCCTGCAGGGTAACGAAATTCCAAGTCAAAGTTAGACATGGCAAGACCGCGATTCGGATACCACATGCCTCGCGCCCCGACGTACAAGAGGCCGGCTCCCGCCTCCGAGAGCACTTCGCCACCGTAGACAAATCGCAACTGGAGCCGTTGTCCGGTTTGCAAGGGCTGAGGAAAAACGATTGCGACCAGGTCATTCCCGTGCCGGGCCAATTGCGTCCCCTCGATTGCCTGATTATGGATGAACTCTATCGGATGTCCATCAGCCTCCACCTGCTTGACCTGGAGAGCTCGAGATAGTTCAAATAAAAGGGCCCTTTGGCCGCCCTGCCGCGCTTCCAGTTGCATGAGTGCTTCAGCGTCGATTTCAGTGGGCGGCTTTATTTCCACGCGAATCTTGTACTGAGATATTGCGATTGAATCAGGTGCGCCGCCTTCGCCAACCTCCGCGGTAACGGCTTCCGTGTCTCGGCTCGCTTGCGTTGAAGAGAATGAAGTCCAGACATCGTAATAACTCGTGCCTTCCACTGTTTTTAGCTGGCCGGCCCAGACTTGTTCGGGCGCGTCTGCGTCGAAATAAAGGTCAAAGGTTCCCAGTTTTACTCCCTGCAAACGAGCGTGTAGAAAGCGGTCATTGTCTCCTGATTTGGCGGTTGCTTCAGCAACTCCGGCGGCCTGGCCCGCAACCGGGAGAGATCTACTTAACGTCATGAACAGGCGTAGCGGATCGGATTGGGCTAGATTGCCGGCGGTCTCATTCCACTGCGAGACGAACGCCGGCCCGTAATCGACGGGCACCATCGACGGGAGCAACTCGGCGAATGTGTCGTCATTGAAGCGGAAGTACGCGGTAACAAACCGCTCTTCCAGAATTGCCGCGCCGGTGAATAATGCCATGGAAGCGCGCTCGTATTGGTTAGGAGGAGACAGCAATATCTCTCCATCCCCTTCAAAAAAAGCTCCCGTGACCCGGCCCGCGACGTCCCCGGTAAATGCAATGGTGCCATTGTTCAGTGTGATGTGAATGGCCGCCCGATCAATGGAGACATCGCGCAGTCGATAGACCCGCAACTTGTCCAAGGTCACGGTGCGCAACTGTAAGTAAAGGCTCTCGGCGGAATTGAGTTGTGGGGAAGTTGTCCCTGAGGCTCCCGCTGCAGGTCCATCAGCAGGTTTGGGAGCGTCCTGGCTCCAGGACAGTACCACTGCGGTCGAAAGCATCAACCAGCAGGCTAGTGGCAGCAACTTCCTTCGCATTTTTGAGATTACCCTGGTCACCTACGCCTGCTAGTTTCTATCTTCTAGAATGCGCCTTAGTGCGTACGCCTGTCATCTGCTCGTTCTTATCGGCCTTCCTGCTTACCGTAGCAGTGGTGTGCGCGTCCGCAGAGGTCATTCACCTTAAGAACGGCCGCACCATCTGGGCCGACCATGTCCGCGACACTGGCACCCACATCGAGTACGACCTCGGCGACAACACATACGCGATTCCTAAATCACTCGTGGATCGCATCGATACCGGCGGAGCTCCTCCGGGCTACGCTTCCTCAGAAGCAAGCGCCAGGCAAGCGCACGACCTGCCCGAGTTTGCTCCGGCCGATAACTTGAAAAACGATCCTACACTCATTGGCAAGATTATCCAGGATGGCCGCGTCGATTCGGATGCGCTGTTTGCACTGGAGCAGTCCGGCCACGCCCCTGCGACCGCCGCTGGCTATTTCATCGCAGGCAAGCACGAATTCGATCGCGGACATTTCAGCCCGGCCCGTACCTACTTCGAAGCTGCCTTGCGTTTCGATTCCCAGAATCCCACCATCCTGAATTACTACGCCTCTCTGCTGGTTAGAACCGGGAATGCTGCCGAAGCGTTGCCTTACGCCGAGCGCGCTGTTCGAGCTGCGCCAGATTCACCCGATGCTCTCACCGTTCTGGGATACGTCCAATTCGCCGCCGACCGCGTTCCGGATGCGGTACGCACATGGAAACATTCTCTCGAACTCCGTCCTGACGCTTTAGTGCAAAAATACCTGGAGAAGGCGCAACGGGATGTTGCCTCCGAGGCCGACTATACCGAACACGAGAGCAATCACTTCACTCTGAAATATGAGGGTAAGAAAACATCGGATACACTGCGCAGCCAACTCGTGGCAACCCTGGAGTCAGAATACGACGATCTGGTTCGAGAGCTCGGCATCGCTCCCCGCAACAGCATTCCGGTCGTGCTCTATACCGAGCAGTCCTTCTTTGACGTCACTCAGGCCCCTTCATGGAGTGGCGCTGTTTACGACGGAAAGCTGCGCATCCCTATTAATGGCTTGACTTCCGTCACGCCGGATTTGGCGCGTGTGCTTAAGCACGAACTTGCACACTCCTTTATTAGCCAGCTTTCAAGCGGCCGCTGTCCGCAATGGCTCAACGAAGGCATTGCTCAGGTACTCGAGCCCAAGCAGCTGTCACATGGGCAGGTGCTAGCTGATTTGTTTCGGACGCAGCGCGAGATCCCGCTCAACGCTCTCGAAGGCAGTTTTATGCAGTTTTCGAGTGCACAAGCCGCCGTGGCCTACGAGGAGTCCCTGGCCGCCGTGCAATACATCAGCGACACCTACGGCATGAGTGATCTGCAACGGATCCTCGAGAGACTTGGGCAGGGAAGCTCGACCGAAGCCGCTCTCCGCGCCACCATCCACTCCGACTACGGCCAACTGGAAGCCGAAGTCGGCAAATACCTCGCCAGCAAATACGGGAACTAGGGAGCATCGGGAGACGTGCTTTCAGAGGTTTGCGGAAAAATCGCGGTTCGCGCCACGACCTGGTCGCCCGGCGGGTGCGCAACCCCCATTCGTATCAGCATATGGCTTTAGCCATATCGTAGAGGTGCTCGAATTAATCCGGCTTCAGCCGCTGCTCCTTCCGAAGTTGGGATCAACCTTCGGCCCAGCATTCTTCGCGGAGAAGGATTTCTAACCCCTGAGGAACGGGATCGAGCTCAAATCCCGGATGGGCCGACGAGTAGGGATAGTCGCGCGGCTCAGCGATCAAATGGCGCATCGCCGGATTATTGCGGATATAGGTTCGAACCTGCAGAAATCCCTCCGGATGTGTAATTCGAACCTCAGAAAATCCTTTTTGCCAAACCGGCGACCTCATACCTAGCTCTTTCCCCGCCGGAAAGAAAACCCGCCCTTGATGAACTGTACTGCGCGCTCGATGGTCATTTCACTTCCGACGGTGAGCAATAGATGAAAGTGGTCTGGCATAACCCCGAAATCGTGAAGCCGAAATTTTCCCTGCGCGCGATAGTCGTAGAGGACGCGTAGGAACAATTCGGCAGCGTGGTCAGATTGCAAAAGGTTGCGTTTATCCAATATCGAAGATGTGACGAAAAACGTGCGAACGTCAGCCTTTACTTGAGCTGGCTTGGCGTGGCGGGTAGGGATAGCCATAAGAGCGCGGCTAAAGCCGATACTCCCTTTGGGTTTACTGGCACGCCTGAAGGCATGCCCTGATACGAAATATTGGTACCCCCGGCCTTGTCTTGGATGTGATGAGCGTCACATCGCGCCGAAGCATGGGCCAAATTGGGAACGAGGAGGCGTCAAGATAGAGAGATTCCCAGATATACCTGTTTCGAAATCCTTTTCCACTGACATACTCTCGGTTCCTGCCGATACTTAACCTAGTGAGCACACCGCGACCGCAGTTTTTTAACTGGTTTTTGGCCGAATTCTGTGCTAACTTCTCGGCTCGATTTACGATGCGCGCGCTATTCCATTTCGAACAGCCTGCTCCCGTTGAGCCGGTTCATTCCGACATCCCGGATATCAAAGGGGCCGAACTGGCGTCGGTTTACTACGGTCGACGCATGGCGGGCGATTTCTACGATTTCATTCGCGTCGGTCCCAACCGCGTACTGTTTGGTCTGCTCGACGTCGCCGGAGGTCTGGAGGACACGCGCGCCATCGTTTCGGCCGCTCAGCGCACCTTCCGAACCGCCGGAACTGAGCTATTTGCGCGCAAGGACGTCAATGAAGCCGATAACATGATGGAGTTGTGCCTGCAATTGAACCAGGCCATCTTGAAGGCCGCCGGCGGAGTCCGGTCCTGCCCTGCGTTTGCCGGTTGCTACGATGAAAGTCTGGGCATCGTTTGTTACTTCAACTCCGGCCATACTCCCGGACTCGCGCGTGATCGCAACGGCGTTATAGAGCTTCCCGCCACGGGCTTGCCCCTGGGATTGTTTACCCACATGGTCTCGAATGCCCCCATGGTCGCTCTCGAGCCTGGCGCCGCCCTTCTACTGGCGTCGCGTGGGATCGTCGAAGCGAGGACCAAACACGAAGAGTTTGGATTGGAACGAGTGAAAGAAGCTCTTCAGCAATCCAACGGGGCAAGCGCGAAAGAGCTTTGCGTGTCCGTTCTTGACCAGATGCAGCAGTTTACCGGCACAGCGCCGACCCACAACGACGTGACCGCACTCGCCTTGGCTCGAAAAACTCCGACCGTTTGATGCGCTTTAGTCCGTTTCTCCTGGATCCGCCGTGAACCAACCGGTTTGCCTAGCCCCGTTGTCGGTGTCACAATACTTTAATGCAAAAATCTTTTACCACCCTTGTAATCGCCGCCATGCTGCTGCTGGGCAATGCCCTGGCGCAGCAGACTCCAGCGGCAACGACTCAACAGCCTCCTGCAGCGGCCAGCCAAAGCAATTCCGCGCTGCCAACGCAAAAAGATAAAGTCAGCTACGCCATTGGAATGAATATTGGAGCGACCCTGCACAGACAGTCCGTAGAGGTTGACCCGAAAATCCTGACGCAGGGATTGCAGGACGCCCTGGCCGGTGGCAAAACGCTGCTTTCGGAAGACGAAGCGCGCGCCACCCTCACCGACCTCCAGAACGAAATGCGCAAAAAGCAGCAGGAGAAGATGCAACAAGCTGCTGAGACAAACAAGAAGGATGGCGACGCGTTCCTCGCGGCGAACAAGACAAAAGATGGCGTGGTTACGCTGCCCAGCGGTCTCCAGTATAAGGTTCTAACCGCTGGCACCGGACCAAAGCCCACCACCGGCGACGCCGTGGCCTGCAACTATCGAGGCACGCTCATCGACGGCAAGGAATTTGACAGCTCCTACAAGCGCGGCCAACCCGCAACCTTTCCGGTCAACGGAGTGATCAAGGGCTGGACCGAAGCCCTTCAGCTCATGCCCGTAGGATCGAAGTGGCAGCTCGTCGTGCCATCCGATTTGGCCTACGGCGAACGGGGACAGGGCCCCGACATCGGTCCGAATGCCACCCTGATTTTTGAAGTGGAACTGCTCTCGATCCAGCCCAAGGATAAAGATCAGGACAAGGGTATGGGCCAGGACAAGAAGTAGGACATCGCAAGCGCCGCGGACAATCGTCGTCTAACTTCATCGTGGAAGGAGTCGACTCACTTGTTCGCGGCGCGCCATGCGCGCGGTAGAGGCAGCGCAAAAAAGACCGCCAACGCAACATTCAAGAGCAAACTCACCGGCACGTTGACCCACGCCAGGGCGATACAGGCCAGGTAGAGTATCGGGCCGACAGCGTACCTGGCTGAGATTTTGTCAGTGGCGGAAACATCTACGCTCTCCCCCAGCAGGTTGCGGTTTGCATACCTCCACAAGAGGTTGAAGAACACTGCGATGGCGAAGTACATTCCGTGATACAACATCGCTGCCGCCCGCTGGTCGCTTTGGCCAAGATGTTGCGCCAATACAGCGGTAGGAAACGGAACCGCCGTCACACCCAGTAAAAGTAAAAGGTTCAAGAACAGCAGCGCATTGTTCGACCGCTTGATGTGGGTGAACAAGCGATGGTGATTGATCCACATGATCCCGATGAAGGCGAAGCTGAAGACAAAGGCAAAATAAGAAGGCCACTGCCGGAGAAGTTGCACCGAGAGTTCTCCGCTCCCGGCAGCCGGGATCTTGATTTCCAGGATCAACAAAGTGATGGCAATCGCGAACACGCCATCCGAAAAGGCCTCGATGCGTGCCGTTTCTTTTTCCATGCGAAAGCCGCTCTATTTGCTCCGCGCTTTCTTCCGCGCCGGCCCTGCATTCGGCGGCCGCTTGACGATGGGCGCCAGTTCATCAGCCGTGACGAAGATCGGCTCAATGTCAGTCGGGATGCCCTGCAGACCATCCAGCGCCTTCCGCAACGCGGGGCGCACGACGCCAAGTTCGTCCAGCATCTTTTTCGCACCCGCGTAATTGCCCTCAGCCTCGATGGTCAGAAGATCGTGGTCGAGTTCCGCGATCGCAGTTTTTATCTTCGTCATGTCCACTGAAAAAGTGCCGTCCGGGTGCTGCACAAATGCGCCTTTATCCGTCAGGTAATTGAACTGGATTGCCATCCCTTTGCCGTGAGCATCGTTCAGCCCGAAGCGCAGGCTACGGAACGCAGAAGCCAGATAGGTCGTATAAAGTTGGCGCTGCGCGGCCTCATCGGAGGCCAGCGCCTTACCCAACCCCATTTCCTTGGCATGGTCCATCATGTATTGCAAGGCAAACAGCCCGGTCACATCGGCTTTCGGCTCCTCAATGGCGCTGTACAACTCCTTCAGTTCTTCGCGAGGGGTAGTGTCGCGCCCCTGAACTTTGATCTGATGCGGTCCCAGCCCATGCATCAACTCATGCGCCAGAATGTGCGTAAAGAACGGTTCGAAACTCACGTCGACCATGGCCGACTGGGACAACGTCCGCCGCGCAATCGGCAGCAGCACGCTGCGAAACTTTGCCTCCTGCACATTCTTGAGCATCACTCGCTTGCTGCCCTTCTGCTGCACCACCCGATCATCGTTCGGCAGATTATAGGCAGCGGTCTGTACCCCATGAGCGCCATCCCCCGCGCTAAGGATCTCGTCTACCACTCGAATCGGCGCCGCCGCACCCAACTTCGGGTTGCGGTACTGCGGATCGATGGGCAAATTGTTTTCGATGTCCTGCAGATGCCGGGTGAAAACTGAAAGCTTGGCTGTCTCGTCGTCATCGCGCAGGTTTACATAAGCTTCGAAAGCCGCCTTGTAGCCAAAAAGTTCATCATTGTAGGTTTCGTACGGACCAATCGTGATGTCGAGCGGCGCGTCCAGGTCCATCCACGCCATGTCGCTTTCGTAGTAATCGTTGGAAAGAAACGCGTCCGCCCGCAGATTAAGAAATTTCTTCAGCGATGCATTGTCGGTCAACCCCGCCGCTTCGCGAAGCAAATTAGCCGCCTTCGTAAGGCCATCGGCATATTCCTGGCTGTAAGGAACCGCCAAGAGATTGTTTGGCGGCTTGCTATTCTCCCTCCAGCGAATCACGGTGAAAAAGCTCTTCGCCTGTTCCTGCTCCTTTGGCGGCAGCTGCGCAACCCAGCTCTCAAAGGCTTCCTTCGTCATGCTCTCAGGATAGAAGTTCGCTCCCAGAGGTTTACGCGGAGGCACTCCCGGCAAGAACGCCTTGTAGTCGTCCACGTCAGACCATGGTCCCTTGTTGATCCAGAAATAGTGCAGGCGTGCCTTGCCCAGCGGGGTAGTGTCCCTCTGCAACCGGCCGTAGAGCGCCAGGTTGCCGTCCCACATTTGCTGCATGAAGACGTCGTTCAGGATCCGCGCCGCTTCAATCAGCTTTACCAAAGCCTGGCGATCGCCCGAGGAAAGCCTCGACGTATCCACCCGGAGAGGCGTCGGCGCGAAACGGCTTGCCATCTTCTCCAGTTGCGCCAGGTCTGGCACGGCTTCACTCTTCTGTGCTCTCACGGAAAGACTCGTGACTCCCAAAAGTATAAGAATAAAAAGGGCGGTGAGTTTCATTCCTTCCTCCCATGCCGAGTTCGCCGCTGATACGGGGCGAAAACCGTTCATGATAGCAGGAGATGCGGTAGCCGCGGGCAGACATCCGGAGTTACAATTTACGAAGTGGTGAGCCCCGGCACTCCCGTTTGTGGTTCAGCCCGCGGAATTCTTATGCGAAAACTTCTCCCTTGCTTCCTCCTGGTTTCAGTCGCTGCCTTGTCGGTCATTCTCAAAGCGGATGACGAGGTGATCGAATCGATTGTCGCACGCGTCAACAACCAGATCATCACCCATAGCGAATACCTGCACAGCAAAGAAGAATTGAAGAAGGAAGCTCAGCAGCAAGATCCGGTCAACGCGGATAAGTTCGTCACCGATCACGATAAGGACGTTCTGCGCGACCTGATTGATCAGCAATTGCTGCTGCAAAAGGGCAAAGACCTGGGTATCACGGCGGATACCGAAGTCATCAAGAAGCTGGATGAGATGCGCAAGGACATGAAACTCGACAGCATGGAGGAGCTCGAGAAAGCCGCCCAATCCCAGGGAATTTCTTTCGAAGATTTCAAGCAGAACATGCGCAATCAGATCATTACCCAGCAGGTCATCGGCAAAGAGGTTGGCTCAAGGCTGGTCATCGACAAAGGAGATGAACACAAGTTTTACGAGGAACACAAGGCTGACATGGAGCAACCGGAGACCATTCGCTTGAGCGAAATCCTGGTCTCCACCGAAGCCAAGCCGAATGATTCCAGCGACGAAGCGCAGCGCGTAAAAGCCGCGCAAGCGAAAGCGGATGACTTGCTTGCCCAGATCCGCAAAGGCGCCAAGTTCGAAGATGTCGCCAAGAAAAACTCCGATGGCCCCACCGCCGCTCAAGGTGGCGACTTGGGCGAATTCAAGCGCGGCACCCTAGCCAAGCAAATCGAGGACACAACCTTCGCCATGAAGGTCGGTGATGTATCGGACGTAATCCAGACCCGGCAAGGGTTCATCATCGTTAAAGTTGTCGAGCACCACAACGCCGGAATTCCACCGTTCAGCGAAGTCGAGCCCCGAATCCAGGACGCGCTCTACATGAAGAAATTGCAGCCCGCGCTGCGGGAATATCTCACCAAACTGCGCGAAGACGCCTATATTGACGTCTATCCCGGATACGAGGATACTGGCGCCAGCCCCAACCAGACCAAACCCATAGAAACCGCGGCCAAAGACGCCAACGCCAAGGAACTCAAAAAGAAGAAAAAACTGGGCCTGTTTTAGGTTAAGCTTGGCCAGAACCGCATGAAGGAATTCTTCCTGTCCGATTGCTCGCACCACGAAAATAAGGTCATCACCTCGAGTTTTGTGGTCGTTTCCAAACAGGTCAAGCCGAAGAAGACCGGAGAGCCTTATCTGGCGCTGATCCTGGGTGATCGCACCGGCCAGGTCGAAGCCAAGATGTGGGATAACGTCGAAGACGCGATCGACGCCTTCGAGCAGGACGACTTCCTTAAGGTCAAAGGCCTGCTCAACAAATACAAGAACCGCTTCCAGATCACGGTTCACAAGCTGCGCCGCCTGGGCGACTCCGAGATCGACTTCTCCGATTACTTGCCCAAGACCACCAAGGATATCGGCGAGCTGTGGCAGACCCTGGCCGCTTTCGTCGCTTCCTTTCGCAATCCCCATCTCAAAGCGCTGGTGGAAGCCTTCATGGCTGACCCGGAGATTGCCGAGGCCTACCGCAACGCCCCCGCCGCCAAGACTCTGCATCACGCTTACATTGGCGGATTACTCGATCACGTGGTCTCCCTCTCCCGCTCCTGCGACCTCATGTGCCAGAACTATCCCCAGATTAATCGTGACCTGCTTCTTACCGGTGCTTTCCTCCACGACATCGGCAAGATTCACGAACTCACTTATAACCGCTCCTTCTCCTACACCACGCGCGGCCAATTGCTTGGCCACATGATCATCGAACTGGAGATGCTGCAAGCCAAACTGGCTGCGATCCCCGGCTTTCCTCCAGAACTCAAAATCCTTGTCGAACATCTCATCATCAGCCACCACGGAGAATATGAATTCGGTTCGCCCAAGTTGCCCATGTTCCCCGAAGCCCTGATGTTGCATTACCTCGACAATCTCGATTCCAAGATGGAAAGCATGCGTGCCCACTTCGAACGTGAAGCTGGTTCCGAGGGCCCGTGGACGGGCTACAACTCGTCTCTAAGCCGTCCGCTGCTGAACTCAGCGAAATTTCTGGAGAAGAAGCCTGTGGTCGCGAATTCAAACGCCGCTGCCCCCACGTTACCTGAGTTGGAAGAACCGGCAACCGAGCCGCAACCGCTGGAAATCAAAGAGGGGTAGGTCCTCGCTGAGAACAGAGAACCGCGAACTGAGAACCGATCTTCATGCTCGACCTGACTCCCTTCAAAGTCCTGACCTTCGATTGCTACGGCACCATGATCGACTGGGAAACCGGCATCTTCTCCGCCCTGCGCCCAATCCTTGCCGCCCACGGTAAAAAAATTACCGACTCCGCGCTTCTGGAGTTGTACTCCGAACTGGAAGCCTCCGAAGAAAAAGGAGAATTTCTGCGTTATCGAGAAGTCCTGCAATCCGTGGTGCGTGGCTTCGGTGAGCGCCTCGGGTTCTTGCCATCCGACGCCGAAGCTCGTTCACTGCCGGAATCCATACCGAACTGGCAACCTTTTCCTGACACGGTTGAGGCCCTGCGCAAACTCAAAGCCCGCTACCAACTCGCCGTAATCTCTAACGTCGACGACGACCTGTTCGCTTCCACTGCACCCAAACTCGGAGTAGCCTTCGACCAGGTAATCACTGCCCAGCAAGCCCGATGCTACAAACCGTGCATAAGAATGTTCGAACTAGCGGAGGAGCGCATCGGCGTAAGCCGCGAACAGTGGCTTCATGTCGGCCAAAGCACCTATCACGACGTAATTCCCGCGCAGTCATTGGGCATTGCGACGGTGTGGGTGAACCGGACTTCACCCCGCCCCGGCGCAGGGGCCGCCACAGCCGCCGCCGGGAAGCCGGACCTGGAAGTCCCCAACCTGCAGACTCTCGCGAAGCTGGCGGGCTGAATAACGTTCAGCTGACGTCGGAATAGTTCGTTTCCTGCCCGCTTTTGTTCCTCGCCGCTTCCGCTGAACCAGGAATGTACTTTTCTTGCGCCTCCGCCGAGAAAATCGCCAGCACTCCTACGCCCGTGGAAAACTCGGCGTAGTTCTCACCTGACCTCGTTGCTTTAAGCCCGAGGATGGGCTCGTAGAATTCAACCAGTTATTTCACGTTGTTCGTAATCACACAAGCGTTCACCAGTCTCGGGATGCGGCTAGGCTCGGGCGGATCATTTGGAAGCTTCGCTGACCATCCGGCCGCCGCCGCTGCCAGACCAATTGCCAGGCACCACACGCGAGGCGTCGTCATCACAAGTTGCTCCTAAGAAAACTCCGATTAAGTCGGTCCAGGAACAGGCTTGAAAAGCAAGCTTCAGCCAAGCCGTCAGAACCGGCTTTACAGGCTGCGGAAGAACTTTCGATTCGATATCAGGGTATGCCTTCAGGCATACCGTAAGACGCCGAAAACGGATGCGGCTTCAGCCGCTGAGGCTCGATGCTCTCTTTCTCTCGCATCCATGGAGTGAAAATAATCCCGATCAAATCTCGATTTCTTTCCTCCAGCTATGCGATTAAACTAATACATTTGCACTGGGAGATCATATGCCAACCGCTGCCACTCGCGCGAACCCGCTCTCTTATCTCACCGACCAACTGGACGACCTCAAGGCCAAAGGCACGCACTTCCGTCTCCGTGTGCTCGACGACGAACAAGCCCCGGTCTGCACATTCGACGGCAAGAAGGTTATCAATCTCGCCTCCAACAATTATCTTGGATTGACCACGCATCCCAAGCTCCGCGAGGCCGCTCTAGAAGCCACGCGCAAATACGGAGTCGGATCGGGCGCGGTGCGTACCATCGCCGGTACCATGAAGATCCACATCGAGCTTGAAGAAAAAATTGCCCGCTTCAAGAACGTCGAAGCTTGCGTAGTCTTTCAGTCAGGATTCGCCGCCAATGCAGGCACGGTGTCGGCCGTACTAGGCAAGGACGACTTCATCATCTCCGACCAGCTGAACCACGCTTCCATCATCGACGGAGCCCGTCTATCGCGAGCCAAGATCCTGGTCTTCGAGCACAAGAACATGGCGCAGGCTGAAGAAAGATTGGCAAGCATTAAAGACCAACCAGGAAAGAAGCTGCTGATCACCGACGGCGTCTTCTCCATGGACGGCGATATCGGTCCTCTGCCCGCGTTGTGCGCGCTCGCCGAAAGGTACGGCGCCATCATGATGGTCGACGATGCCCACGCATCCGGAGTTCTCGGCCGCAACGGCCGCGGCACAATCGATCATTTCAAAATGCACGGCCGCGTGGACATCCAGGTCGGCACGCTCTCGAAAGCAATCGGAGCATTAGGCGGGTACGTCTGCGGCACCCGAGACCTCATCGACTTCCTCTATCATCGCGCCCGCCCGTTCTTGTTTTCCACTTCGCATCCACCCTCGGTCGCAGCCACCTGCATCGCCGCTTTTGACGTCCTGGAAAACGAACCCGAACGCATCGAGAGCCTCTGGGAGAACACCCGCTTCTGGAAAAAAGAACTGGGCCTGCTCGGCTTCAACATCGGAGGCCAGACCACGCCCGCCAGCGAAACTCCGATCACGCCAATTATCATCGGCGACGGCAAACTCACCATGGACTTCTCTCGCGAGCTCTTCAAAGAAGGCGTCATGGGCACCGGCATCGCCTTCCCCACAGTCCCCGAAGGCAGAGCCCGAATCCGCACCATCATGACCGCCACCCACACCAAGGAAGAACTGCAGCAAGCGTTGGAGGTATTGAAGCGAGTAGGAAAGCAGATGGGAATCGTTTAGCAGCCCTCAGCCACAAACCAAGCAGACCTTACTGGCCGTTTTGAATCAATCACATTGCCGGTCTGACACTACAAATCTGTGTGTACAGTGTTCCACATGGAACACTTCAGCGATCTAGTCGCTACGATAAACAATCTTGCCGCTCACAATTGTCGCCACAACTTTCCCCATGAGTTGCCAGCCATCAAAAGGAGTGTTGTGCGATTTCGAGCGGGAGTTCGCGGCTTCAAAGGTCCAGCGCTTTTTGGGATCGAAAATGGTAATGTCAGCATGACTTCCGCGTGCCAGCATGCCCCGGCCTCTCAAGTCGACCACGCGGGCGGGGCCTGCGGTGAAGAGTTCGACGATTCTTGCCAGGGGGATCCTGTGGTCGCGATGCAGGCGAGTGATGGCTAGCGCGAGAGCGGTTTCGAGCCCGGTGACTCCGAACATCGCGCGTTCGAACTCGATGATCTTTTCATGCGGCGCGTGGGGCGCGTGATCGGTCGCGATGGCGTCGATGGTGCCATCGGAAAGCGCGACGAGAATAGCTTCGCGGTCAGCGCTCGAACGCAGCGGAGGATTCATTTTAAAGTTGGAGTTGTAGTCGCCGACGTCGGCATCGGTCAGGCTGAAATGGTGCGGGGTGACTTCACAGGTGACGCGCGCTTGGCCGCGCTTGCCACGCCTGACTGCTTTCAGCGCATCGGCGGTTGAAAGATGGGCCACGTGCAAACGCGCTCCGGTGAATTGCTGGGCAAGTTGAACGTCGCGTTCGACGACGGACGCTTCCGCGGCTGTCTTCATCCCACGCAGGCCGAGACGAAACGAAGTTGGGCCCTCGTTCATCGAGCAGTTTTCCGTCATGCGCGTGTCCTCAGCATGCTGAATGACGGGGAGGTTGAGTCCCGACGCCGCTCGTAGCGTGTCGCGCATCACGTTGTCGCTAAGGATGGGACGGCCGTCGTCGCTCACTGCGACCGCGCCGGCGCGTTGCAAGGCTCCGAAATCGGTAAGCACGGCGCCCTTGCTGGCATGGGTCGCGGCGGCGATCGGGAACACGTTGACCACGGCTCCACGCTCGGGTTGTTGAATCCAGGTGACCCATTCGGGCGAATCGACAACCGGAGACGTGTTTGGCATGCAGCAAACGGAAGTGAAGCCGCCGGCAGCGGCAGCGGCGGTTCCGGTTGCGATGCTCTCTTTGTAGCTCTGGCCCGGCTCACGCAGGTGGACGTGCAAATCGATGAAGCCGGGGGCGACAATCAGGCCGCGGGCGTCGAAGGTTTTGTCCGCGCTGCTGCGGATTTTGTTGGGGGCTGCGAGCTCCACGACGCGGCCATCGCGCAAGAGCAAGTCCATGGATGCGTCCAGCTTTGCGGCCGGGTCGATGACGCGACCGCCTTTGATCAAGAGGGAGCCTGATTTTGTATTCTCGTTTGCCATTCGCTGCTTCTGAAATGTACCTCAGCGGCTAAAGCCGCTTCCCTTTCGCCGAGTTATGGTATGCCTGAAGGCATACCCTGATACGAATCCGTAATGCTTAAGCCACCCGCGGAGCCTGAGGCGTGAAGTCAAACCTGAAGCCTGAAGCCTGAAGCCGAACGCCTTCAGCCCAAATCCTTCAGCCCAAATCCTTCAGCCCAAATCCTTCAGCCTAGCTTGTTTTGCCCAGCGCCTTGGCCAGAATGGCCATTCGCACCGGCACTCCGTTATGCACTTCTTCGACGATGACCGACTGCGGGCAATCCGCGACTTCCCATGTCAGTTCCAGCCCGCGAATAATTGGTCCAGGGTGCATCAGGATCGCGTCGCGCTTGGCCAGTTTCAAGCGGGCTGTGGTCATCTGGTATCTGGAAATATAATCTTGCAGACGCAGCTTGGTTCCTGCCAGACGTTCTTTTTGTACTCGTAAAACCATGACGGCGTCGGCGCCGCGCACGGCCTCTTCCACGGTGCGGGTGATGTGCAGCCCGGGCGCCATGCTGGTTGCCACTTCGGGCAAGAACTCGGGCGGTCCGCAGAGCGTGATGCGGGCGCCAAATTTGCTGAGCAGGTGAATTGCAGATCGGGCGACGCGGCTGTGGAAGATGTCGCCCACGATCGCCATCTGCAGCCCGCTCAGAGTTTTCTTGTGGCGCAGGATAGTGTAGGCATCGAGCAACGCCTGTGTAGGGTGCTCATGCATTCCGTCGCCGGCATTGATGACGGGAACATCGAGGTGAGTCGCCATCAGTAGCGGCGCACCAGCGTTGGGGTGGCGAATCACCATGACGTCCGCGCCCACCGCGCGCAGAGTGTAGGCTGTGTCCAGGAGCGACTCGCCCTTTTCAATGCTCGATCCACTGGAGAGCACGAGCGTGGTCATGGCTCCCATGGATTTGGCTGCGATTTCGAAAGAAGTGCGCGTGCGCGTAGAAGGTTCGTAGAAGAGAAGCAGCACGCGTTTGTTTCGGAGCAAAGGGCGCGGCTTCACTGGATTCATTCGCCGCGCCAGCGTGAGCAGGCTCAGAATCTCTTTTGCCTCGAGATGTTCAATGCCGAGCAGGGAACCGCGTGCGGCTTGGTTCATGCTTTCCTTGGAATCTTTAACTCAAAGGCCCGAAGACGTTTCCATCAAGGGACGCTCAACAGCTTGCTGCAAATTTCTATTTGAGGATGAAAACGTCAGTCCCGGCGGCTAAAGCCGATACCACTTCAGCGATTTATGGTATGCCTGAAGGCATACCCTGATACGAATCGCACGCGCTTCCGCAGCCAATGAGTCGTACCCTTTCTTACTACTTTCTAGATTTCTTTTTCGACGATCAAAACTTTTTCTGCATTATCGATTTCGCGCAGTTGGACTTCAATGATCTCCTGCCGCGTCGTTTGTACTTTGCGGCCGACGAAGCTAGCTTCGATGGGCAGCTCACGATGGCCGCGATCGATCAGAACGCAGAGCTGGACCTGGTTGGGACGTCCTTGCTTGAAGAGGGCATCCATGGCGGCCCGCACGGTACGTCCGGTGTAGAGGACGTCATCCACCAGCACGATGTTCTTGCCGGTGATGGGGAATTCCATCTCGGTTTTCTGGACTACCGGGGCCGCTCCCACGGTCGAGAGATCGTCACGATACAAGGTGATATCAAGTGTGCCCACGGGCACCTGGGTCTTCTCGATCCGCCCAATCATTTGTCCCAGGCGCTGCGCGAGGAAAACTCCGCGCCGACGGATTCCGACCAGGCCGAGGCCGGTCGCACCGTTGTTTTTCTCGATGATTTCGTGGACCAACCGCACCAGCGTGCGTTCGATTTCGGACGCGGACATCAACTGCGCCTTCTCGCGGATGTTGGGCTGGCGGGGTGACGTTCGCGGAGTCATGAACGCTGCATCATACGCGGAGCGGGCAGGTCGGGGCAAGGTGCGTGTGGTGTTTTCAGGGCTGAGGCGCGACGCCAAGCTGCGCGAAGATGACTACGTGTCCGGCCGGATCCTTGACGCCGATTTCTTTTGCGCCGTAAAACGTAGTCCGAACGGGCATCGCAATATCGACGCCTTTTACCGCGTTGATGGTTTCGTCCAGGCTCTCCACCTCAACGTAGAGGAAGGATGGGCCCTTGCGGACTTCGGAGGAAACGGTGGTTACATCTTTCTCGGCGCTGGCGTAGGTCTGGTACATCAACTCGACCGGACCTTTTTGCAGTATTGCGAAGCTCAGTTTGTTGCCGTCAGGCACGTCGATGGTCTTTTCGAAGCCCAGCCGTTCCATCCAGAATTTCAGACAGGGCTCGATTTCTTGTGCGAACAGTATCGGTGTCAGTTTTCTTACAGGCATAAGGTTCCTCTTTCATTTGTTTAATTGAAGACAGGTGACAGCGAACAAAACGAAGCGTCGCGAAGTGAGCGGTATATTTTAGATTTTCCCCTTGCATCGGCAACTAGTCTCGATTAGACTAGCAATCTTACAAGCTCGCCCGACTGATGTCAAGAGGCGGCTTCGAGAATGGGAATGCGAGGAGGTAAACATGGCCTCAGGGGCTGAAGCCCATGCTACACAGGACTTATCGGCACGGCTGAAGCCGTGCCCTTCCCCAAACCTGACGTGACCTTGCAAGAAAAATGACGTGACGGTCAACGAACATGCCGTCCCTGTCCACGAGCATAGCGTGACGTTGTAAGAGCATTCACCGGCAAAACTTGTTTAGAGGAGTGTTCTATGCGTACTGAAGAACGCAAATTGCGAGACCTGGTTTCGATTGGACCGGCCATGCTACGCGATTTCGAGTTGCTCGGAGTCGCCAACGTGGCGGAGCTTTCGCGGCGAAATCCCGAGAGGCTTTATGAGAAGTTGTGCCGAATCAGAGGGCAGGCGCAAGACATTTGCTGTCTGGATGTTTTTCGCGCGGCCGTGGCGCAAGCGCGGAATCCGCGTTTGTCGGCGGAGCAATGCCAATGGTGGTACTGGAGCCGCAGACGAAAGGCACGCGATGGCGGCCGCTGAGAAGCGCGCGCTGACGACCCCGGACTTGGTTCTGCTCAGTTTGCTCGCTGAACGTCCCATGCACGGGTACGAGGCAAATTTGGAACTGGAACGCCGGCAGGTACGGGATTGGGCAGGCATTTCGCGGCCGCAGGTCTATTACTCACTGGAAAAGCTGGCGGGCTTGAGGCTGGTGCGGGTTGCAGAAAGTGACGAGCCGGAGGCGGGTCCTGAGCGGCGGGTGTTTGTGACCGCGGCGAAGGGTCGCGCGGCCTTGGCTGACGCTTTGGAGCGGGAAGAGTGGACGACACAACGCGATCGGCCGCCGTTTCTCACCTGGACGGCACTTTCATGGCAAGCGCGGCCGGGTGTATTTCAGAGGCAACTGGAACGGCGGCGGGAATTCCTGGAAAAGGAGTTGGCTCGCGAGGAAGCTACACTACGCTCGATCCGTGAAGAGGTGGGCCACCGTTTCCATGAGGCCGTCTGGATGGTCAGCCTGATTATTCAGCAGTTCCGATTGGAGTTGCGGTGGTTGAGCAAGATTTCGCGGGAAATGCATCGTCGGGCTGGGGCGCGACATGCGGAGCGCCGCGAGTAAGAAGATATTCTCTAGGGTTAAAGAATGCGCTGCGGAGCTTTGCTCCGCCTGGACGGGCGAGGGCGCCCGTCCCCACATGAGCATGGCCTGGACGGGCGAGGGCGCCTGTCCCCACATGAGCATGGGCTGGACGGGCTGAGGTGCTCGTCCCCACATGAGCATCGTCCTCCACGAGCTACTGGCGATCTTTACGGTGGAGCAGGAATGCTCCGACGGCGCCTCCGAGGGAGGAGAAAATCAGAAATGCTACGAGAGTCATGATGAGGGTGAGGACCATGATGAAAGTAAAGCCTTCGGGGGTGTTGAACAGATCAAGGACCTGTTGCGTCCGCGGGTCCGAGCTATGGGCGGCGTACTGTTGCACATAGTTCAGGAGGGAATCGTGGATTTCCTTCCCCGAGCGGAAAACTGTCCAGAGCGCGAGAATGGCAGCTAGAGCAGCGAATCCCAGACCACCGGTGAGCGCGCCCAGGCGTGCTCCCATGCCGGCGGTCACGTGAGTCGTAGGGCAGCGCCGGCGGTAGAGAATCACGGAGAGAAAGCCCGCGGCGACCATCCCCAATCCGGTAGGCAGACCGAGGATCATCAGGAAAATCGCGGCCAGCAACGCAATTCCGGCGGAGGGCAAGGCGTCGGGCCACTCGAGAGTGGATGGCAGTGGGGGATGCGATGCGTACTCTTCGATTGCGACTTCCGGTGTGGCTCCGGCGGGCGCGAGCGGCGCGGGTCCCGTGACACGAATCTGAGGGGCGTTGCATCGCGGACAGAACGCGGTGCCGTCTTCGACGCTTGCGCCACATTTATAGCAGGGATGTTCCACTGAGTCTCAAGGTACAGCAGGGGCTTGCGGTTCGCAAGAAACCGACGGCGCGGCAGACGGGCGAGGAGGCCCGTCGCTTCATCGAATCCTGAATCTTGAAATCTAGATATCGCCCTGTTTGCCGCGGGTGTACAAGTAAACAAGGGCAAAGATAGTCCCTTTGCCGGTGTGGCTGGGTTCGATCGCGACCACGTGCTCGTTGTCTTCGGTGCCCACCTTCAGTTCCGTTACCGGGCCAGTGTTATCGCCTTCGCATTTGAGTTCTTTAGAGGGCTGCTCTTTCTGGTCGTCCACATCTGCGTGCGAGTTGCCGCTGTGCTCGCTGGTGTGGCATTCGAGGACTTTGCCGTATTTCTTCAGCTTCTCGCGATAGAAATCGACGATCTTATTGGGAGCATCGTCGGAGCCGTATTTCGCGATCACCAGCTTTACGCCGAAGGCCTCGGTCAGAATGCCAACATTCAGGCTGTCGCTGTCTGGTTCGTCGGGCCTTGGGTGAGCGCCGGGGTAGAGAGGCAAGCCCGCGCTGCGGGCGTCTGCGTCTTTACCCATGTGCAAATCACCGACGGAGCTGTGGACGTCGAGATTCGGATCCTTCTTGCCGCTGTCCGGTTGCTGCCCTTGTGCGTTCAACGCGGGCAGACTCAATAGCATCGCGAATGCGACTGTCAGAGCCAGTTGCGGAAGCAGTTCTGCGGATCGAGACATGACTTCCTCCTAGATGTCGCCTTCCTTGCCCCGAAGTCGTAGCCACACGATGGCGAAGTCAGAACCTTTGCCTTCGGGTTCAACGGAAACGATGTGCTGGTTGTCATCGGTGCCGGCTTTTAGTTCAACTTTATTTCCACTGTCGTCAGAGTCGCACTTTAGCTTGCCACCATCGTGGTCGGCCTTGATACCGTTACTGTGGCATTGCAGCACGTGGCCGTATTTTTTCAATTGGTCCTGGTAGTAGGCGATGATTTTGTCGGGCGGATCGTCCGACACGTATTCGAGAGCTACAACCTTCAAGCCATAGCCGAAGGCGGACATATTGACGTTAGCGCTTTTCTTGTCGCCGTCATCAGTTTTTGGTTTCGGCCTCGCGCCGGGATAGACAGTGAGCCCGGTGTCGCGGGCATCCGCATTCTCGTCAACGTGGATTCCGCCTACGGGGGTGCTGATATCGACTTTACTGTTGCCATCGCCGCCTTTATCTTTCACATTCACGCTGCAGGCGGGCAGGAGGGCGAGCGTGGCCAACAACACCACGATTGAAAGGCGCCAGCTAGTTGCCGGTGGTTTGGGAATAAGCATGTGGAGAACCTCCTTGCGCGGCCTCGGCGGGACGCTCGATCCCAACGCCGCGCTGCGCGATGTTGGGGATGCTGATCGGAAGATGACCGCGGATCGCAATCTCACCGAACAGCGCCTTTACTACGCTGACTTCCGAAACTGTCGCATTGGAGAAGCTGCAAAGATAATTTTGGACTGCCGGGAAATCCTGCGCCAGGTAGGGGTTTCCCACAGCGAGCACGGCTGTTTTCTCGGCCGCACGATCGAGTACTTTCTGTAAGAGGGCGCCGCTCGCATCTGACAGGCCCACCGAGTTGGTCAAACCGTTTGCGGCGTTCATCACTTTGCCGGGCACTGGGACTTCGTATACGGCGGCGATCACGGACTTCGCGTTGTCCACGGCCTTCAGCACGTCATCTGTCATCGCAGATGCGATGCGGGGGTCCACATAAATCACGTGGGCATCCGGCACGCGTTCGCGGATCTGACGCTCCAATGCGCGTCCCGCTTCGGTGCGCATGTCGTCGGAGAAGATTATGGCGACCATCTGGTCGCGCACTTCTTCCACCTTCTGATACGGAAGACCGGTCTCGGCGGTTCCAGATGATTTCAGCGGCAAAAGTTTACCGTTGTCGCGCACCAGGGTGATGGAGTCATCGGCGATTTTCTGGCCGAGAGCGAGGTTCGCGGGCTTGCCCACCAGCGTAGAGACCGCGTCGATATTGACCAAGCGAGTTTTGTAGAGGCCTAGTGAGGCTTTTGCTTTCAATATCTTGAGGACGGATGCATTGAGCTGTGCGGAGGAAATCTCGCCACTGCGCACGGCGTCGAGCATGGCCCGGTAGGAGGCGTCGAGGTCGGCGGGAATGAGCAGAACGTCGTTGCCGGCCTTGAAGGCGTCCACTGCGGCGCGGCCAATGTGCGCACCATAAAGACGAGTGAGGCCGGCCATGTCGAGGGCATCGGTGACGACGATTCCCTTGAAACCGAGTTGGTTCTTAAGCAGGCCAGTCACGATTGCGGGCGAAGTCGTGGCCACATGGTTGGGATCGGAGTCGAGCGCGGGGACGGAAACATGGGCCACCATAACCGAATCCACACCCGCGGCAATCGCTTTCTGAAAAGGCGGAAGCTCTACGGATTTGAGACGTGCCATGTCTCCGGTCACCTGCGCCACACCCAGATGAGAGTCGGTTGCGGTGTCGCCGTGGCCGGGAAAGTGTTTGACCGTAGCCATCATTCCATTGGCTTGGGCTCCGCGGATGTACGTGGTTACCAGATCGCCGACTTGCTGGGGATCTTCGCCAAACGAGCGGGTATTGATGATGGGGTTTGCCGGATTCGAATTGACGTCGGCGTCGGGAAAGAAATTCCAGTGCACGCCGATGGCGCGAGCTTCCTGCGCCGTGATGCGTCCGAAGGCTTCGGCGTACTCCAGTTTGCCGGCGGCTCCGAATGCCATGGCGTGGGGAAATTCCGTGGCGCCATGCAGGCGCATGGTGACTCCGCGTTCGAAATCAGCGGCAATGAGCAGCGGCAGCTTGGAATCCTGCTGCAGACGGTTGAGCAGTTCGGCAGCTTCGTAAGGCTGGCTCCGGTAGAGAAAGGGCGGGTCCCAGGGCACGGTCATGGTGAATCCGCCGAGATGATATTTGTGTATGCTGTCGCGAAGCTGCAGATACTCGGGGCTGTCGACGTTCAGAAATTTGGCGCGCACCCAGACTACGAATAACTGGCCGACCTTTTCTTCCGTCGAAAGCTTATGCAGAGTTTGCTCTGCCCATTTTTCACCTGCGCGGTCGAGGTGGATCGGGCCAGGTTCCTGGTATTTTTCTGTCGCGAGGCAGGAACCGACGAGAGCGCATGCAAATACCAAAACCAAACCAAGCTGTCGAAGCATGAGCAGACGATAGCACGGGATTGAGCTTCAGGTCGCCACTTGCGAGAGTGCTCCAAACTAGCAGATGAAACAATCTAAACCCGCGAAAATCCGCCGCATCGAGTTTGGGTACTCCGCGCGAGATCCTTCACCCGGCTTACGCCGGATCCAGGATGACGTCTTTTCGGGATATTTGGTACAGGGGTATATATCCCGAAAAAACATTTTCCCGCCAGATCTATGAAAACAAAGGGTCTGTTTTGGAGATACCCACGTAAAATATCCCTTCTAAAAGACTTAGCGGACGGGGATATCGTCTCTCTAAGTCCATGAAAAGATGAGGCGGGCTGAAATATACCTCTAAAATATCTCTTCTAAAGGACTTAGATGAGGTGTTTTCCACGGGGAAACGGGCCCGGTCGATAGGATATGCGCGTCTTTGCGGCGGAAGGCCTCGGAAATTGTCAAAGAGCGGGATATAGCCTGCTGTTATCAAACAGCTAATCCTTCCATGAGTATCTTATCTGCGCAGAGGAGCTGAGTCAACGGAAAAGAGCACTTCGGCTGCCCGAAAAAATCGATGATCCTGTCGATCTCGCGACCCCTCGTTCGACTAGTAAGTAGAGCCAAGAAGAACGGTCTTGAGGAGGCGGATATGACGAGGCTAAGAAGATGCTTTCGGATTTCTAAATCAATCGCGGGAGCAGCCCTCGTCGGATTCGGAATGTTTATTCTGTATGAGAACCTCGCTGGTGCGGTTGCGTGGTTGAGCCATGTTCTCGGCTCCAACAGTTTTGAGGCGCTGGGAGTTTTGCCCGCCTTCATGCTGGCGGTTTCGCAAGTTTTGCCGGCCCACGCCGCCAATCATCAGCATTTCCTGCAGCTTTCCCTGCAGCACCTGTTGGTGTCATCCTGGCCGCTGCTGCTGGTGATGGCCGGCACGGTTTTGTCGCGAGATAACTTCACCGACGATGTCAACGCAGGTGGGGAAAAAGATCCCAAAGTTGTCGATCTGGCGAAGGGGCGTTCGACGTTAAAGTAGAGGCAATTATCTTACGCTGAAAAGGGGATGCAACGATGCGAGTCATGGTGATAGTCAAGGCCAACAAACAGTCCGAGGCAGGTATTCTTCCGAAGCAACAGCTGCTTGCCGAAATGGGGAAGTTTAACGAGGAACTAGTAAAAGCCGGCGTGCTGCTCGCCGCCGACGGGCTGCAGCCGAGTTCGAAAGGCAAGCGCGTCCGCTTCTCGGGAGGCAAGCGAACCGTGATTGACGGGCCCTTCGCCGAGACGAAGGAGTTGATCGCCGGTTACTGGTTGTGGCAGGTAAGGTCCATGGAAGAGGCTGTCGAGTGGGTCAAGCGTTGCCCCTGTCCACATGAAGGGGAGGGCGAAGTTGAAATTCGCCAGGTCTTTGAGGCGGAGGACTTCAGCTCCACTCCAGAGCTCAAGAGGCGCCTGGAACGAATGCGCGCCGAGGTGGCTGGGAAGAAGCATTAGTTTCCGGCGAAGAAAGTTCGTATGCCGTGTCGATTTAGCTGACTGCTGTTCGACGCATAAATAGAGCCCAGATCCGGCCGGTCGAAACCGTCCGAAAGCTTGGCTCACCAACCAAAACTGATAAAGGAGAAATAACCATGCGATTCATGATGATTGTCAAACATACCGAAAAGCAGGGCCCACCCCCAAAGTCGTTGATGGATGCGATAGCGAAGGCCGCCGAAGAGGAGACCAAAGCCGGCACCATGCTGGGCAATGGCGGTCTCTTGCCGACTGCGCAGGGCGCCCGCGTGCGGCTTTCCGGCGGAAAGGTGACCGTGATCGACGGGCCTTTCACCGAAGCTAAGGAAATTATCGGAGGCTATGCGCAGTTTGAGTTGAAGTCGAAAGAAGAGGCAATTGAATCGGCCGTCCAATTCATGGAACTGCACAAGAAACACTGGCCGGGCTGGGAAGGCGAGACTGAGGTTCGTCAGATGTTCGGGCCGGAAGACTTTCCTTGCAAGCCCGCGTAACCATGGGTGAGCGCTACTCACACCATGGAAATCAATGAACCGAGTGTCGCGGCCTTGCGCCAGCGGGCTAAAGATGGTGTGATCGGTAGCAGTGACAGCTACCGACATACATCGCACCATCGACGCGGTTTGGAGGATCGAGTCACCCAGGCTCATCGCAGGGCTCACCCGCATCGTGCGTGACATCGGCCTTGCCGAGGACCTGGCGCAGGATGCCCTCGTCGCTGCGCTTGAGCAATGGCCGGAGTCGGGCGTCCCGGACAACCCGGGCGCCTGGCTCATGGGCACCGCCAAGCATCGTGCTATTGATCACTTTCGCCGGAACACGAGGCTCGAGCGCAAGCACGAAGAGCTCGGTCGCGAGCTTGGTGCGAAAGAGATGGCCGTGCCAGATCTGGATTCAGCTCTTGACGACAACGTTGGTGATGACCTGCTACGTCTCGTCTTCATCTCATGTCACCCCGTGCTCTCAACTGAAGCTCAGGTTGCGCTGACACTCCGCTTGCTCGGGGGTTTGACCACCGAGGAAATCGCGCGTGCCTTCCTCGTCCCGGAGGCGACCGTCGCGCAGCGCATCGTGCGATCCAAACGTACGCTCTCCGAAAAGCGCGTTCCCTTCGAGGTTCCGCAGGGAGAAGAGCTGGCTGCCCGCTTGTCATCCGTGCTGGCGGTCCTCTACCTCATCTTCAACGAGGGTTACTCGGCAACCACGGGTGATGACTGGATGCGGCCTGCGCTCTGCGAAGAAGCGCTGCGGCTGGGACGCATTCTGGCCGAGTTAGCACCGCGAGAGCCTGAGGTTCACGGGTTGGTGGCGCTCATGGAGATCCAGGCGTCGCGCTCCCGGGCGCGCGTGGGTCCATCGGGAGAGCCGATTCTGCTCTTCGAGCAAAATCGCGCGCACTGGGATCAACTCCTGATTCGCCGTGGTCTCGCCGCACTCGATCGCGCGGAAAAACTGCTCGCAGAAAACCGGCGTGGCGAAAAGCTGGGCGACGCCCGAGGTTCGTACGTTTTGCAGGCTGAGATCGCGGCTTGTCATGCGCGAGCACGCACCCCGGAGGAAACCGATTGGCCTCGCATTGTTACGCTCTACGCGGCACTTGCCCAGCTCGCGCCGTCTCCAGTTGTGGAGTTGAATCGAGCGGTCGCAGTCGCGATGGCGTTCGGTCCAGAAGTCGGCCTTGAACTGGTTGACGCGCTGACTGCCGAACGCTCACTGGCGAAGTACCACCTGTTGCCAAGCGTTCGCGGCGATCTGCTCAAGAAGCTAAGCCGCTTCGACGAAGCCCGAGCGGAGTTCGAGCGCGCAGCATCGCTAACCCGCAACATACGGGAGCGCGACCTGCTTCTCGAGCGTGCGCGAGCTTGCGTGGACCGCTCAACGCAGCCTGAGCCGCAGTGACCAACAGCAAACCAGCGGATATACTGAACTCCCAATGGCTGTGATCGTGTCCTTGCTTCGTGGCGTCAATGTTGGCGGCCACAACAAGATCAGGATGGACGCGCTGCGTGCGCTTTGTGAATCGCTTGGATTGCGAGATGCGCAAACCTACGTGCAGAGTGGCAATGTGGTTTTCCGGACCAAAGAACCGAACCTCGCGGCGCTGGCCAAGCGGATTGAGGACGCGATCGAGGAGAGTTTCGGTTTTCGTCCCGCCGTCATCAACCGCACCACTTCTGAACTCAGAGACGTGGTTGCCAAAAATCCGTTCGCTAGAAGACGCGGAATTAATCCGGACAAACTGCTGGTTACTTTTCTCGCCGACGATCCTGGTGCAGAAGCTCGGGATCGGGTTCTAAAAATCAAAACCGGACCTGAGGAATTGCGGATCGACGGACGAGAGGTCTACATTTATTTTCCCAATGGGATGGGACGCACAAAGCTGTCGTGGCCAACGATTGCAAAGATGCTAGGGACGTCCGGCACGGGCAGGAACTGGAACAGCGTCACCAAACTGCTGGAGATTGCTGAGAAACTCGAAGCTGCCGAATGATCAGTTACGATTCGTCTTCCGCAACAATTGCCTCGGTTTTTTGCTGAATTGCTGGATCATCGCCAAAGCCCTCAAGCCACACCATCTCCGGCTCGCGGCGGAACCATGTCATCTGGCGCTTGGCGTAGTTTCGATGAGCCTGCTGCGCCGCTTGCAAAGCAGTCTTGAGGTCGATTTGGTTGCGTAGAAGCTGCACCGCCTGCCTGTATCCCAGCGAACCCAGCGCTCCGGCAGCGTCACCATATTTTGTAAGCAGGTGTTTGGTTTCTTCGACTAGCCCAGAGCTGAACATTTGTTTCGCGCGCTCATTGATGCGGGCGTACAGTGCCTCGCGATTGGGGTTCAGGCCCAAACGTAGGATTCGGAAACCTGTCAACGGATCGCGGCCTTGCTTCCACATTTCGGTCATCTTTTGCCGCGAGGCGAGACAGATCTCAATGGCCCGGATGAGTTTGGGAACATCATTCGCGTGGATCTTCGCCGCAGCATCGGGATCAAGACGGCGCAACACGCGGTGCAGGTAATCCGCACCGTTTTGCTCTACGCGCCGCCGCAGCCTTTCACGCAGTTCTTCGGAACGCTTGGGACCGGGGAAGAGACCATCCAGCAGAGCGCGAAGATAGAGCCCCGTACCTCCCACCACGATCGGCAACTTCCGCCGGGACTTAATTTCCGCAAGAGCCTGCCGCGCTAACCGCGCGTACTCGCCGGCGGTGATGTAGCCTGTGGGGTCCACACAGTCGAGCAGATGGTGGGGAACCCGCGCTCGTTCGTCGGCACTTGGCTTCGCGGTCCCGATCTCGAACTCGCGATACATGGCGACCGAATCGCAATTCACCACTTCGCCATGGAAACGCTCTGCGAGGCCGACAGATAGCGCCGTCTTCCCGCTGGCGGTCGGACCTAACACCACAACCAGCAACGGATCGGGAACCACTTTCAGCGCACGCCCCAGGCAAAGTGATGCCAGTAGCGGACGAGGGTGAGGATCAGGATCAGCATCGAAATCACCAGCAGACCGGTCGCTTCCAGGGTGTAGATTTGCGGTGTGCGATGGTGGCCTGCATGTCCCGGCGAATGGGTATCCGGCTGTCGTTTTGGAGCCGACGCAGGCATAGCCCTATTGTAGCGCCGGATAGGAATGCGTTTCCCAAAAAGATTTGACGCCTCTGGCACACTTTTGTGGCTTCGGAGTTTCTCGGAACCGTGATGACCGCGGCTGCGTATCATCGTCTAAAGGCGCGGTGGCGTGTGCTCACTCGCCTCAGGAGAAAATCTATGAAACGTTTTGCCCTGGTTGCATTGGGGACTTGCCTGGCAGTCGCTCCCTTGGCCCGTGCGGATCAGTGGTCGAAGACTTATACGATTACAGGAACGCCCGACCTCCGCGTCGAAACGTCTGATGCCAACATTCACGTGGATACCTGGGACCAGAAGACCATTGAAGCTCGGGTGACGTCGGAGCATTACAAAATTGGCGAGCACGGCCTCAAGATTGAGGAACACCAATCTGGAGACTCGGTTGAACTCCAGGTCCATTTTCCGCACGATGTCCACATCATTACTTTCAACGTGCACAACTACCGGGTGGAGGTTGAAATCCATATGCCGCGCGAAGGACGAGTCAACCTGCAAACCGGGGATGGCGCAATCCGGCTGTCGAATTTCAAAGGGCAGATGGATCTGCAAACTGGAGACGGCCATCAGGAGATCGAGTCAGTCGATGGCACGTTGCGGGCGCACGCAGGAGACGGCCACATTACTGCGGCGGGAAGATTTGACTCGCTGGAACTCACTACCGGGGACGGGCGCATCGAGGCTCGGGCGCTCTCCGGTTCGACCATTGCTTCAAGCTGGACTCTGCATACCGGCGACGGAAGCGTCACGCTGGAATTGCCTGGCACCTTTGCCGCCGACGTAGATCTGCATACCAGCGATGGGCACATTACCGCGGACATTCCAGTGTCCGTCGACGGGCGGCTTAGCGAGAAAAACATCCATGGAAAGATCAACGGTGGTGGGAACTTGATCACGATTCACACGGGGGACGGTTCGATCCGGCTGCAGAAGTCCTGAGGGCGACTACTGAAGGTCCGACCTGTCGGGGTTGTAGTAAAAGGCGAACCGTAACCCGAGGTATTGACCGCCGAACTCGGTGGGCAAGGGTGGGAACGGATTGGAAGCTGTGATGCCGCCCCATGCGCCGCGGTCGAGGGCCACGTCGCCCGAGGTCGAGACCAATCTCATTCCAGCGACCGTACCATCTTTGAGAATCGCAAACTCGATGGTGACCTTGCCCTTCTTCATCAAGGGCGCACGCGCGGATTCGGGAATCAGGTTGTACCAGTTCATTCTCACATCGTGCAGCACGCGTTGCAGGTAGGGACCGAAATCCACACCCATGGTGTCGCTAAGGATTTCGAGCGGTCCCATCGCGGCCGTTGGCTTTCGACCTTGGCCAAGAACGCCATAACTTCCGCCGTCCCCGTTGTAACCTCCGCGATTTGCCGCCGCCGCCCGCGCGGCCTGCTCGATGGCTGAACCCGCGGTCAAGGCACCGCCGCCAAAGGCGGCCTTGGCGGACTCAGCTGGCGGTTGCGTCTGCAGTTTTGCGATCTGGGGCGGAGCAGGAGGCGGTGGCCCTGACGGCTGCGGTGTGGGATTCTGAGAGGCTGCCGGAGGCGCTGAATTTGGTTGCGGAGTCGGCGGTCCGCTCGGACCGGGTCTGCCGGGGCGCGACGCCTCGAGAATCTTTTTGAGTTCCTGACGATCCAGCTGCGGAGTACGCGACGTAGCTTTGCGGTCCTTGTCGGAAATAATGTTTGTGTCCGGACGCTTAGCCACCTTCTGTTCGTCGGGAGGCAATTCAAGATAGGTGAGGTCCTTCTGGCTCGACTCGGGGCTTACCACCACCACCGCACGCCGGGGCATGAACCCTGCCAGTTTCTGCGAATTCCACAGGAGCAGAACAACCACTAAGTGCACGCATACCGAAATCCAGAAAGCTTCGCGCCGGCGAGCCTGCGAAAGATCATCCTGAAGTTTGATGATCAGAGCAGGCGCTTCCACTATTTCGCGATAAGCGGATTCCCAGTAACGCGCATCGTACAAATCTCCACCCTCGGGAGGCCGCGCCGGAGGCGTCGAGGGAGCCGGATTGGCTGGCGGTATTTGCGTAGTTGACATCGAACTGCTTTACCTGCTGGTTAGACACGAGCCGCGACACATTAGTTGTAAGGACACAAAATGCTCCCCGTGCCTGATTGGTTCAAGCAAGCTGTCACGAATTTGCTGGCGTCCGCGGCCCAGTGTCTTTATTTTCGCATCTTCTGGCGAATCCGCGAAGACTGAAAGTGAAGGTACCTGGGGATTTGCATCCAGATCATCAATTTGCCGTTCTTCGTTTACAAAACTTGACACTCGGAAGGCAAAATCAGGCGTGCAGACGTTCCAAATCAACTTTTCTTCCGTGTTGGTTGATGGCCGCGACGATGTCGAGGGCGACGGCCAACGCGCGGCGTCCGTCGTCGAGAGTCACCATAGGTGGTGAGTGTTGTTGCACCGACTCGAGAAACGATTTCAGCTCCGCGTGCAGAGGCTCTTCGCTGGTCGTCGGAGGTTTTGTGATCTGGATTTGTGGATTCACCGATGGAATTCCCGAAGGATCATCCTGACCGACACTGAACACGAGCACGTCCTGCCGCCCGTAGTCCAGAGACACATACTGCTTGGGTTGAAAAAAGCGCAGCTTGCGGACACGCTCGGTCGAGACGCGGCTGGCGGTAAAGTTAGCCACGCACCCAGACTCGAATTCGAGCCGTACGTTCGCGATGTCCACCTTGCCGGAAAGAATGGGCAACCCAACCGCGCGGATTTCCGTGACCGGGGAATTCACGAACGAGAGCACAATGTCGAGGTCGTGAATCATCAGATCCAGCACAACATCCACGTCCAGCGAGCGCGGGGTGAAGACGCTAAGCCGATGAACCTCAAAAAACATCGGACGCGTGATCACGGAAAGAGTGGCGCGAACCGCGGGATTAAAGCGCTCCAGGTGTCCGACTTGAGCGATACGATCCAATCGCTTCGCCAGGAGGATGAGTTCGTCGGCCTCCACTAGCGACGTGGCCAGCGGCTTTTCGATCAGCACGTCGATGCCTGCCTCCATCAACTGTTGGGCGGTGTTCAGATGATGGCTGGTCGGCACCGCGACCGAGGCAGCCTGGACTTCGCTGTGCGTGGTAATCAGTTGGTCGATAGAACCAAAACTGCGGCAGCCGAATTCGCGCGCCACTTTATCAGCCTGCGCGGTGTCCGGATCCACCACTCCGACCAGTCGCACTGGCATGCCCTCCCGCGCAAGCTGGTGGTAGACGCGGGCGTGGTTGCGGCCAAATGTACCCACGCCGATTGCGGCAACGTTGATGAGTTTGTCAGTCAGTTTTCAGTTCTGAGTTGGCCGGTTGCCAGAAGACCTGTTGATTTAACCACAAAAGACTGCCAATTTGGTCAGCAAGCAATATGAACGGGCGATGCTGAGTCGCAAAACTGGATCATCGGGACTGCGCTTTTTTCAGCAACGCGATCTGGCCCGCGTGGTAAAGCTCGTGCTGGACGATTCCACTAAACGTGTAGAAGAAGTCGTGATAGTTTTCAGTCTTGCCCGGAACTCGCTCCTGCAGCCGCGAATCGGGAAAGGCTGCAACCGCCTTCACCAGTTCGCTGTGAGTACGCTTCGCGTGCTCGATCGCCTTGCGCCAGGCAGCCTCGCTAGTGTCCTTAACGGGAGGGAAATTCTGTTCGTCGTGTAGTTCTGTCGCTGCCCGGCCAATGCGTTTGACAATTGCGCCATCCCATGCGGCAATGTGCAGCACCAGTTCCCAGATGCTGTGCGCGTTCTTGATCGGATGGGCGGCAGCCACTTTGGCATCAACGCCATCGAGGATTTCAAAAAGAGAGTCGCCATGCCAGGCATCTCCATCAAAGGCACGGCGTATTTGATCGGCAAGACGGGTAGTTTCAGACATGTAGCACTCCCAGAGGTTAGCCCCAAACCTAGTATACCTTAATACACGGTATCCATGTATAATAAAGCTCAGTGATTATCTCGTTCGGGGACAAAACGACCGAAGATATTTATCACGGCCGGGACAGCAAGGCAGCCCGCAAAATTTCGAGGAGCTCATGGGAGAGAATCCAAGTCAAGCTGGACCTTGTGAACGCCACGGTATCGCTTCAGGATCTGCGGACTCCACCGGCTAACCATCTGGAAAGGCTGAGGGGGGATCTGGATGGTTTTCACAGCATTCGAGTGAATCAGCAGTACCGGCTTGTCTTCCGCTTCGAGGCGGGTAACTGCCGGGATGTACGGTGCACCGACTATCACTGACAAATTAAGGAGAGTTATGCTGCCATTCCAGAGAGTTTCAACGCATCCTGGACAGATATTGCTTAAGGAATTTCTTGAACCGCTGGGGCTAACTCAAGTGAAGCTGGCGAGCGCGATTAACATTCCTCAAAATCGCGTCAACGAGCTAATTCGAGGCAAGCGTGGGATGACACCGGAAACTGCCCTGCTTCTGGCGGAGTATTTTCAAAATTCGGCGGAGTTCTGGATGAATCTTCAGACCGCATATGATCTCACCCGAGTGCGCGCTGAACTGCGAAAGCGACCTGCGACAGCCTCTCGGAATCGTTCCCGGTCTGCGCGCGGAAGGATAGGTGCCGCACGCCTGGCTTAGTCTGCCACAATGGCGATCCCTGCGGCATCTGCTGCGACAATAATCGCGTTGCCGTCGAGCAACAGGCATTTGGCCGCGTCCAACGCCAGACAGGTTGCGCCTGACCTTTGCATTACCTCAATCGTTCTTACTCCAATGACGGGCACGTCGAAACGCATATCCTGATTCGGTTTCGCGATCTTGATGACGGTCAGCGCGCGACTCAACGTCGATGGATCGGATTCGAGCGAAGCCATGATCTGGCCTGCGCGTTCGATGGTCACATCGGTGCCTTCCATGGCTTCGACGGCGACGCACGCCGTTTCTGCGACGACCACCGTCTGGCCAATGTCATACTGCGCCAGATGACGAGCCACGCCGCGTCCGTAGGCGACGTCCTGCTTTTCCTGCTTGGTCGGCGCACGCTCGGTGAGCACGCCTGGTTTCGCCAGCAAAGGTTCAAGAAGTGAAGTCGAGTTTTCAAGAACGATGTCTTCGTCGGCCAGGACCTTCGCGACAGCTCCCAGCAGAGAATCAGTGTTGCGAGTCCCCAGTGAGAGAAGAAGCTTGGCCAGACGCCAGTCGGGCCGAATGCTGGAGAATATCTGCTTATGTTTGACCTGTCCCGCCATGACAGCGCGATGCACGTCCTCGCGCTTAAAAGTCTCGATCAGCCGCGATAGTTCTCCGAGCGAAAGCCAATGGACCGCGGTCGCGCCATGGGATTCGATCTCGGGGAAAGCCTCTTCTCTGATGGCGGCGACAATGACTTCATAGCCCTGGGCACGGGCGGCGTCGAGCACAAGAAAAGGAAAGCGACCGTTGCCCGCGATCAGGCCGATGCGCTTAGAAGCTGTCAAAATGGGACTCCGCCGAATTGCAATAGGTCGACGCGATTGCAAAGCACTTGATTGTGCGATCCAACGGTGACAATCTTACTTCAGTCTTCCCAAGCAGGCCTTCCGCATGCGGAAGCATTCTCATGAACCTGCAACCGGCGCTTACGAGGGACCCCGCATCGTACATTTGGGACGTGGCGGTCACGATGGCAGCCAAACAAAAGTTCCGCTTCTCGCCCGAGTGTGAAGCAGGTCTCAAAGAACAGTTCAAGTCTGGCCTTGAAGTGTACAAGATCGGTTTATATGAATTTCGAGAGCGAATCAAAGAAGCCGAAACGAACATAGAAAAATTGGTCCAAGTGATCATAGGCGAAGAAATCGCGCGCGATCCTGCGTCGCATATTCTTCACGAATCGAGCATGTTTGCTGCGCTGTATGCGCGAAAGCTGTGTCCCGGGCTCTGGCCGCTTTGTTAACTTCGTGAAATCCGTCCGGCTACTTAATAACCCCTCGCTCCGATTGTTCGATGAACCTTATGAGCATCTCCACGTCTTCTCCACGGTCCGCCTCCGCCTTCAATTTCTCCAGGGCCTGCGAAGTGTTGAGCTTCGATGCCAGCAGCACTTTGTAGGCGTGGTGGATTTTGCGAATGCGCTCCTTACTGAAACCGCGCCGTTCAAGCCCGATCGCATTCAGTCCGTAAGCCTGGACATCGCGGGCAGCGGACGTCTTGGAAAAAGGAAGAACGTCGCGGGTAATAGTCGTCCCGCCCCCGACGAATGAGTGTGCGCCAATGCGAATAAAGTGGTGGACCGGACAGAGCGCGCCCACGGTGGCCCACTCTTCGACCGTGACGTGGCCACCGAGAGTCGCCGCATTGGCCAGAATGACGTGGTCGCCAATCACGCAATCGTGGGCGATATGAGTGTAAGCCATAACCAGGATGTGGTTGCCCACGCGGGTCAGTCCGCCGCCTTTTACGGTGCCGCGATTGATGGTCACGAACTCCCGAATAGTATTATGCTCGCCAATTTCGAGACGCGTCGGTTCGCCGGCGTAAGTAAGATCCTGGGGCGCCATCCCTATCGAGCAAAATGGAAAGAAGGCATTGTCCGCGCCGATCTTCGTGGGTCCCTCAATGGCCACGTGCGAAACCAGGTGGCACCGTTCTCCCAGTTCAACCTCTGGTCCAATTACACAGTAAGGACCAATCTTGCAACTGGAATGAACCTTGGCGCCGGGATCAACGATGGCTGTGGGATGGGCTTTCATCTTCCGCCAACCATGGCTTCTAGGTCTCGAGAGCTCCTGGCGCGGGTCTCTTTTCAGCGCGCACCCGATCGACCAGCCTGCAAGTCACAAGGGCTTCGGCGGCAAGGGTGTCCCCCACGTAAGCGCTCCCTTCCATGCGCCCAGCATTGCCACGCCAGACCTTCACCACGACCTCGATGCGAAGTTGATCGCCGGGAACCACGGGGCGCCGAAACCTGGCGCGCTCGATCCCGGTGAAAAGTACCAGTTTGCTCTCGCGGTCCTCCACTTCGGTAAACAGCAGGACTCCGCCAGCCTGGGCCATCGCCTCCACGATCAGGACACCCGGCATCACTGGGAGGCCAGGAAAGTGTCCGGCAAAGAAAGGTTCATTGATGGTGATATTTTTGATCGCGACGATGCGCTCCCGGCGCGTAAGGTCAACCACGCGGTCGATCAGCAAGAAAGGAAAACGATGCGGGAGGATGCGCTGAATGTCGTTGACGTCCAGTGTAGTCTTGGCCGCCGCGGAGGCTTCGGTTCCGGGTTGAACAGTGTCAGTCATTCTGTTTCTCGTCAACGTAAAAGGCGAAAGATGAAGAGCGAAGATTATACTGTACCGCGCGCCCTCAAACCCCTCCAGAAAAGGATTGCATGCCGAAGAAAACTTTGAAAACAGCCCTAGACGAAAACCACAGCGAGATCGCAAAGCGGCTGGCCTATTTCCAGGAACGCAAAGATCAGATGGTCCAGACCATTCGCCAACTGGTCGAGAGCGAGTCGCCCAGCGACGCCAAAGAGGCGCTGGACCAGTTGGGAGCGCTGTTGGCCCGCAGATTTGAAGGGCTCGGCGGTCACGCGAAGTTTCACCGCGTGCCCAATTTCGGCGATCACTTGCAGGTCGATTTCGCGGGCGCTCGTGCTGGCAAGCCGGTGCTGCTGCTCGGGCACCTGGACACGGTCTATCCCATGGGCACGTTGACGACCATGCCTTGCCGCGTGGCCGACGGACATTTATGGGGGCCAGGTGCCTTTGACATGAAGTCGGGGATCGCATTGATGCTCCACGCAATTGAGGCCCTGCGAGCCTGGCACGAGGACACTCTGCCGCGGTCAGTGACCATATTGCTGGTTTCGGATGAAGAAGTAGGCAGCGAAACCTCACGGCGGATTACGGAAAATCTGGCGAAGAAATCAGCAGCCGTGCTGGTGCTAGAACCTTCTCACGGACCAAAAGGCGCGGTGAAAACCGCGCGCAAGGGAATTGGGGAATATGTGCTAAAAGTCACCGGGAAAGCGGCGCACTCGGGACTCGATTTCGAAAAAGGTCAGAGTGCGATTCTCGAATTGGCCAGGCAGATTACTTCGATCTCGAACCTGATCGACCTCAAACGCGGTCTGACGCTCAATGTAGGAACGGTGCAAGGTGGTACGCGAGTCAATGTCATCCCCGCTGAGGCGACTGCGGTGCTTGACGTGAGGGTTGCCCGCAAACAACATGCCACCGGCATCGACCGTAAACTTCGTTCCCTGAAGCCATTCAATCGCAAATGCAAGCTCGAAATCAGCGGTGGAATAAATCGTCCGCCCATGGAGCGGACTCCAACCGTGGTTGCGCTCTACAGGAAAGCTGCCGAGATCGCGAATCAAATGGGCTGGAAACTAGAGGAAGCAGCCGTAGGTGGCGGATCTGACGGAAACTTCACGGCCGCGCTAGGCATTCCGACGCTGGATGGATTAGGCGGAGTCGGCGAAGGTGCGCACGCAACTCACGAATCAATTCTGATCTCTGAGTTGCCCCGGCGGGCGGCGCTGCTGGCGGAATTGATCGCCAGTATTTAAATCTCTGACGTGCTAAAATCCTCATCCGGCGCGGTTTTCCAGCCCAGAGGATTCCCCAACATGAAGACTTACCGTCTATTTCATCTCCTGATCGCGGCCATAGCAACAGCCGCGTGCTTAACCCCGACTGCGATATCCGCCCAGGCCGATGACACGACTGTGCGACATGTAGCCGGACGAATCCCTGTGCAGGGTGTCGGCCGCGAGATGTCCGCGGATCGGCCGACGAATACGAATAGTCAGCCCAGAATCAGCCACGTCAGTCCCAAAGCCAATCCCTGGAAGCTGCAGGCCACGCTGCCCGGAGCGGTCATCCATGACATCTCTTTTCCGACAACTTTGATCGGCTATGCTGCTGCTGAACTTGGCCAGGTATGGAAGACGACCAATGGCGGCTCGAAGTGGACCGAAATCGTGAATCTGGGCTTCCCCTATTACTGGTTTGGCGTGAAAGCTTTGAGTGCCAAAGACGTGGTCATTTCCGGCTTCAATGATTCCACCCAAGAAGGCTTGATTCGCTGGAGCCACGATGGAGGCAAGACCTGGACCTCTGACATTGTCCTGACCACGACCGGCTGGTCATACCGTGTGCGCTTCGCCAATCACAAAGACGGGTTGGTGCTGGATGGCCTGGCTACTAAGAGTCCAAATGCCGCGCACTACACTACGAACGGCGGCGCGCAGGCGTCCGATTGGACTTCGGTCGTGCCCGACCCGAACGGCGGCTGGTTCGGCAACCAATTCAGCCTGCTCAGCAACCTGCACGCCCGCGCTTCGGGAATCACTTACTGCAATAGTTCCAACGGCGGCGCGAACTGGGCGTGTCGCGCATCCATCGATTCGGTGTTCGATGGCCCGGTCTTTTTTGCCAATGATAAGGCTGGATGGGTAGGGGGAGGTGAGATTTCCCCGAAAGTCGAGGGTTGGATTCATCGCTCCACCAACGGCGGAAAAACGTGGAGCGGCCGCACTCTGGATGATCCTTGGCCGATCCGTGAGATTCGTTTCGTCACGCCGAATATCGGCTGGGCGGCGGGCGGGAATATTTATTCCAAAGTCGGCGGCATGTACTTCAGCCGCAACGGCGGCAAGACTTGGTCACTCGACGCGAACACCGGTGCGGAAATGGACGCCTGCGACAGCAAGCCCGTGGGCACTAAATTCCAGGTGTGGTGCGCGGGATACAACAGTTCGTTCACCGGCGTCGTCTACACGTTGAAGGGTATCGGAGCCGAATAGTTTGTCGCACCGAACCGTTTCTTTGACTCCATGGGTTGGGAAGCCTAGACTTTCTATAGGGGTGTTGGTGTACCTTTTCGAGCAGAACCGGCAAGCCCCGCAAGGAGGACTTCACCATGGGCGGCAAATTGGGTTTGCCTGAGATTCTGCTGATCCTGGCTATTGCGCTCTTGATCTTCGGTCCCAGCAAGCTGGCGGACTTGGGCAAGGGGTTAGGTGAAGGCATCAAGAATTTCAAATCAGCCGTGAAAGACGGCGAAGAAGAAAAAGACAAAAAGTCGTAAACCGACCCGCCGCTGTAGAGACGTAGCTTGCTACGTCTCGATTTCAATCGCGCCGTGCTCCCGCAGCATTTTGTAGACCAGCGATACCGGTAATCCCACCACGTTGAAATAATCTCCCTCAATGCGCGAAACCCAGCGCGAAGCTCTACCCTGAATGGCATACGCTCCAGCCTTGTCCGTGGGTTCACCGGTTGAAACGTAGGAGTGAATATCGTCATCGCCGAGAGGGTCCACAGTGACGAGTGTGGTTTCCGACCTGATGTCCTCAAAACCAGCTTCCGGCTGCCGGTCCCCGGTTCTCAGTCGCGGACCAACGAGACAAACTCCAGTGACCACTTGATGCGTGCGGCCCGAAAGCACGCGCAACATGCGAACGGCATCGGCGCTGTCGCGAGGCTTGCCCAGAATTTCTCCATCTACAACTACGATGGTGTCAGCGCCGAGAACAAAGTCATTCGACCGCCGGCGAAACACGGCTAAAGCTTTTTCCCGTGCCATGCGCTCGGCAAACGCGCGCGGCGCTTCTCCCGGTTCGGGCACTTCAGGAATATTAGTCGGCTGCACGACGAACGGAATGCCGGCGTTGCGCAAAAGCTCCTGGCGACGCGGAGAGGCGGAGGCGAGGACGAGCATGAACTCTGATTCTAGTCGATCAGTTCGATGCGATTTCCGAACGGATCGTGAACATGGCAGCGGCGGACGCCGGGAATATCGCCGGGTTCATTGACCTCGACATCCAAGCGGCCTAGTTGTTCGATCAAGCCGGCGTAGTCACGACATCGCAACGCCGGGTGAGCCTTCTTTGCCGGACGAAAATCTTTCTCGACGCCCAAATGGATTTGTACATTGCCGCTCTCGAACCAGCACCCGCCACGTCTGGCGAGTTCCGGAGGTTTGGCAAGCTCCACCATGCCGAGCAAATCGTGATAAAAGCGTCGAGCCGTGTCTTCTCCGCCTACAGGCATTGCAAGTTGCACGTGATCAATGGAGGTGAAAGGCAGGTTTGCCCGTGACGGAAGGTTCAATGCTTTTCCCGTGCAGATGGCAGGTCGATCAACCTGTGGCGAAGTGATTCCAGAAATGGCTCTCCCGACGCTTCCAGCTTTCGTTCCAGACGTTCAGTGCAATTACAGTCACCACAAGCCCAAGGCTCAGAACCGTTCTGGTCCAGGCAATTACGGCGATCATGGGCGTCCTGCACACGAGTCAGCTCAAAGTACTGCTCCCAATAATCGCGCTCTTCCTGCAGAGGAGTGGGGCAATAGCAAACCTCGACCCAACGGGCCGTCTCGTCCTGGCAAAGTCTGGCCTGCCGCATGTTTCGCAAGTACTCGCCTTCGGCAACCGAACCTCGCCCCAGGGTTCCATCCTCGATCGCTTTCAGAAGGCTCTGTTCGCTACCGCGTTTCACCCGCGCCCTGATCAAATAACGCATGCCTATATCTTACCTCGCAAAAGAAATCCGCAGGATTCGCACCTTCGTGTACCTTTGGGTCCTTTGTGGTTTATGAAGTTATGACTTTACCCCAACTTCCAAAAGCTGAAGGACGTCTGCAGCGCCTGTTAGAATCAAGCGTTGACCCCCGTAGCTATGGACGCCGCTTTTATCCGCAATTTTGCCATTATTGCGCACATTGATCATGGGAAATCCACCTTGGCCGACCGCCTGCTGGAGTTGACCGGATCACTCACCGCTCGCGAGATGCAGGCCCAGGTGCTCGATTCCATGGATCTCGAACGGGAGCGTGGCATCACCATCAAGGCCCACGCCGTGCGCATGATGTATACCGCGCAGGATGGTCAGACTTATCAACTCAATCTGATCGACACCCCCGGCCACGTCGATTTTTCCTATGAAGTCTCGCGCGCGTTGGCGTCCGGCGAAGGCGCATTGCTGGTGGTGGACGCTTCTCAGGGAGTCGAGGCCCAGACCTTGGCGAATGCTTATCTCGCCATCAATCACGGCCTCGAAATTATTCCCGTCATCAACAAGATAGACTTGCCCAGTGCTGACATCGCCCGCACCAAAGAAATGATTGAAGGCGCCGTCGGCCTGGATGCATCGGATGCGGTTCTCATCAGCGCCAAGACCGGCCAAGGCGTTCCCGACGTGTTGGAGGCCATCGTCAAACGCATTCCGCCGCCCAAGGGAGATCCCGAAAAGCGCCTGCAGGCGCTGATCTTCGACTCCTGGTTCGATCCCTACCGTGGTGTGATCGTCCTCACGCGCGTATTCCAGGGAACCCTCCGCAAAGGCCAAAAAATCCGTCTGATGTGGAACGGTCGCGTCCTGGACGTAGAAACACTGGGAGTGTTGACTCCCAAGCCGGTCGAGATCGACGAACTGCGGGCGGGTGAGGTCGGTTTCCTGATCGCCAATATCAAGAACGTCGCCGACACAAAGATCGGTGACACCATCACAGAAGAAAACAATCCCGCCATTGAGCCCCTGCCCGGGTTTGAAGAAATCAAGCCCATGGTCTTCGCCGGACTCTATACCGTGGACGCGCACGAGCACACGCAACTGCGTGAAGCGCTCGAGAAACTGCGTCTGAACGACTCTTCATTCTTCTTCGAGCCGGAAAGTTCGGTCGCCCTTGGATTCGGGTTCCGTTGTGGTTTCCTGGGCCTGCTGCACATGGAGATTATCCAGGAGCGGCTGGAGCGCGAGTTCAATCTGGAGCTCATCACAACCGCCCCCGGCGTCCGCTACAAGATCTATAAGACCAATGGAGAAATGGTCGAAGTCGACAATCCCTCGCGCTGGTTGTCCCCGAGTGAGATCGCCAAAATCGAAGAGCCGGTGATTCTGGCCACGATTTTGACCAACGAAGAATATGTCGGCGGTATTCTTGCACTGGTGGAAGAGAAGCGGGGCAGACAGAAAACCTTCGAATACGTCAGTTCGTCGCGGGTCATGTTGCATTACGAACTGCCTCTCAACGAAATCGTTCTCGATTTCTACGATCGTCTCAAGTCCGTGTCTCGTGGCTACGCATCGCTCGATTACCATCTCGCCGATTATTGGGAATCGCCCATGGTCAAAATGGATATCCTGGTCGCAGGCGAACCGGTGGATGCCCTTTCCATAATCGTGCACCGCGACTTCGCTTACGAACGCGGCAAGGCCCTGGTTTCCAAAATGCGAGAGCTGATTCCGCGGCAGATGTTCGAAGTGGCGATCCAGGCCTCGATCGGAGCCAAGATCATTGCCCGCGAAACCGTGCACGCCATTCGCAAAAACGTCCTCGCCAAATGCTACGGCGGCGACATTACCCGCAAACGCAAGCTGCTCGAAAAACAAAAAGAAGGCAAAAAACGCATGAAGCGCATCGGCCGGGTGGACATTCCACAGGAGGCATTCCTCGCGGTTCTAAAGGTGGGTGAGGACAGCTAAAACAAATGTAGGTGCGGGCGTCCTCGCCCGTGCGGTCGCAAGATGAAATTCCTATATGTCTGTCAATCCGTGAACGGCAGCACCGCACGAGCGGGGACGCTCGCGCCTCCATTTGAGCGACTGAATATGACACTCTACAAACTTCTCTCATATTTTCTTCTGATCGCCGGCACAGCTTCGGTCTTGTACGGCCAGACGCAACCGCTCGAGCTGACGACACAGATCAGTCTGCCGTTCCGTTTCGTCGCCTATGGAGACACTCGGTTTACCGATCCCAAGAACACCGACGCCTCCAATCCCGTTGTTCGCCAAACGCTTGTGCAAGCCATTGCGGACGCTCGTCCGGCATTCATCTCCATTGGCGGCGATATTGTCTATCGCGGCGGTGACGTAAATGACTGGAAGATCTGGGACACGGAAACCGCAGTGTGGCGCGAAAACAAGATTCCCGTCTACCCGGCGCTGGGAAACCACGAGCTCTATGGCGACCAGACGGCTGCGCTCCCGAACTACTTTCAGCGCTTCCCGGATTTACAGACCAATCGTTATTACTCCGTGCGCGCCGCGAACACGCTTCTGCTGGTGCTCGACAGCTCACTCGATGAGACTTCAGGCCCCCAAGGTGAATGGCTGGCTCACAAACTGGATGGGTTGCCGGCTGATATCGACTTCGTCTGCCTCGTTCTTCACCACCCGCCCTACACCGACTCCACGGACCAGACTATCGGCGGTGGGCACTCGGCACGGACTCCCGAGCAGGCGCTGGCCAAGATGCTGGAGGAGCGGCAGCCCCGCACCCGCGCGCGTTTTGTCGTCATTGCCGGACACGTTCACAACTATGAGAGGCACGAGCATGGCGGGGTCACATATTTCGTCACCGGAGGCGGAGGAGCGCATCCGTACCTCATCACGCGGCAGCCCGGAGATCCCTTGCTTGGCAAGGCCGTGAATTATCACTACCTGCTGGTTGAGGTCGATCGTGGCAAAATGAAAATCACGATGGAGCGCCTGGAACTGGTAGACGGCAAGGCCAGTTGGAGCACGCCGGACGCGGTGGAAATTGCCGCACCGAAAGCGATGCCCGCCAAGGCCGGCAAGTGACGCGACTGATTTCCTTTGTGTACCTTCGTGTCCTTTGTGGTTACTGCTCTTTCTACACAAACCAATAACCACAAAGGACACGAAGGTCCACAAAGGAAACCAACAAACTCAGCGACCGGAGGCACTTGCCGCCGCAAGGCGCGGGACCACGGGAAGAGCCCGAATCAGTTGACGAGTGTATGGATGTTCCGGTTCTTGAAACAACTCGGCTGTTCTGCGGCACTCGACGATTTCACCCTGATGCATCACGGCAACGCGATTTGCGATAGTCGCTACCGACAGCAGGTCGTGAGAAATATAAAGAATGCTCATTCCGAACTTGGCGCTGAGCGTCGCAAACAACTGCAGAATTTCCGCCTGAGTAATCAGATCGAGAGCGCTGGTCGGCTCATCGGCAATCAGCAGCGCAGGACGATGCAAAACAGCCATCGCAATCAGCACGCGCTGCGCCTGACCTACACTCAATTGCGACGGATATCGTCGCAGAAAATCTGGCTCTCCGGGCAGACTGACATTCTCAAGGGCTTCACGCAAAGAAGTGCGGCACTCTTCTCGCGAGCTGCGCCGGTGGACTTTCCAGGCTTCTTCCAGTTGCGTACCGACACGCAGCGCGGGGTTCAGGGAGGACATGGGACTCTGCAGGATGAGGCCAATTTCTTTGCCGCGAAGCGATCGAACTTCTCGCTCACTCAAAGCCATCAGATCGCGGCCGTTGAAGTGAATCGAACCTCGAGCTTCGCCTCGTTTCAGATAAAGAAGTTTCAGAATGGCGAGAGCCAGCGTGCTCTTACCGCATCCACTTTGCCCGACCAGCCCAAGTATCTCCTGCTTGCCGATGTCCAGTGAAAGGCCTCGCAACACCCCAGATTTGCCAGGGTAATCGACCGAGACTCGCAATGAAAGCAGCGGCTGCGCTTCCATCAGCGATTCCTGGCGACCTCGCTGGTCAGTGAAAGCTGATCGATGTTCCAGTAAACCTGTGGCCGCAGCACCACCGGATGCGCATTGTGCACCGCCGGCGAGACCGCCGACAGCGCGTTCTTGTTCACCAGGTAAATAAACGGCTCCTGCTGCCAAGCAATTTCCTGAACCTTGTCGAAATCTGCCTTACGTTTCTTCGGATCCAAAGTGGAGGCTTGCGCGCGCATCAACTTGTCGATCTCCGCTTCCCACGCAGTCGCTGGAGTCTTCTGGCTTGGATTCCACTGGTGGCTATCCGCGGAGCTTAGCCACACAGTCATCTGCGCGTTGGGATCAAGCTCGTCGTTCACCAACCCGAGCAGGCAAGCCTCGTAGTCGAAACTGTGAGTGATGCGCTCAATGAGCGAGGGGAAATCCAGAGTCACCACGTTCAATTTGATTCCGATGCCGGACAGATCCTGCTGGATCATGGTCGCCATGCGCTCGCGATACTTGTTCCCGGCATTGGTGATGACGGAGAACTCGACCGCGTGTCCGTCGCGATCTTTCAGGACGCCGTCTTGAAGATGGAATCCATCCTGGGTCAGGCGTTCTAGCGCGGATTTCTGGTCAAAGGGATGCGCTTGCAGCTTGGTGTTGAACCAGAACTTGTTGGCGGGAGAAACCGGCCCCACCGCCGGACGCGCGTGTCCGCGGAAGACGATCCGGGCCATATCTTCTCGGTTGATGGATTCCGAAATCGCTCGCCGGAAATTCGTCGAAGTGAACCAGGCTTTTTTGTAAGACGGTAGCGGAGAACTGGTGACTTGATTGAACCACATCTCCTCTGAGTCCAGCGACGCGCCGGCATCATGCGCCATCGCTGGATCCTGAGCAGCTACTTTGTCGAAATACTCGGCATCGAGCGAGTTGATGAAATGAATTTCTCCGCGCGTCAGGCGCAGCATCTCGATGTCACGGTTCTGCTGAATATCGAGCCGCACCGATTCGATGTAAGGCAGCGGACGCCCGGCAGGATCTTTTTCCCAGTAGTTCGGGTTCCGCTTCAGGATCAAATACGACCCCGCTTTGTTCTCGCCGACGAAGTATGGTCCCAACACCGCCAGCTCTTTTTGCGGAGACTTGGCAGACATAATCGCCACTTGGTCAAACAGCCGGTCGAGGCCTGCGATCGGCGCCGGGAAGGTGATGCGGACATGGTTCTTGGGCAAAACTTCAGTTTCGACTTTCCCGTCCGACGAACGGAACGCATCTCCGGTCGGCGAGTGCAAGGCGGGATCCATGAGCTGTTGCATGGTGTAAGCCACGTCGTCCGCCGAAAAAGGAGTTCCATCGGAGAAGCGCAGCCCATCGCGTACCTGGAAGGTGATCGTCTTTCCGCCGTTCGTCACCTTCCACGAGGTGGCGAGCTCGGGCTCGAGTTCCTGCGTGAGCCGGTTTACGCGGACCAGCACGCCGCCTGTCAGGTAGCGCACGGTCTCCGAGGCATCATCCGCGGCGAGCAACGGGTTCAGTGTCTTGGGCTCTGACCGCAAGCAGAAATGTAACTCGCCACCAGACTGCGCTAACAAGCGATTGGAACCGAGTGCGATCAGCGTCAAAAGAACAAAAGTTGCTAAAACCTTTTTCATACCGGCAACTCCTCTTTAGTCAGGACAAGATGAAAGCTGCTCACCACGAGGATGAACAGAATGAGTGGAACCAGCTGCCACGGCTGCCCGGAGACACTCGAAAATCCTTCCAGTTCACGCAGAAGACTGCCCCACGAAGGCAGTGGCTCTGCGACTCCCAGGCCCAGAATCCCTAGATTGGCTTCGGTCAAAATAAAAACCGGAACCGAAATCCAGAATTGTGCATAAAGCACGGGCTTCAGGTTCGGCACAAGATGACGCCACAACAGCCGAAAGCCGGTGCTGCCCGAAGCCCGCGCCAGTAGGATGAAATCCGATTGCGATAGCGCCCGAGCGTCGGCGCAAATGATGCGGGCCGCGCCCGCCCAGCCCAGGCATCCGAGCATCGCAAATGTGATCAACACGGAAACAATCGGAGACACGTTCAGAGGCAAGAGCGCGCGCACGGTGATGAGCAAGAAGAGCCAGGGCAGAGAAAGGAAAAGATCCGTGCCGGCCATGACAAAACGTTCCACACGGCCGCCCGCAAATCCCGCGATGCCGCCAACGAAAGCCGCTAACCCGCTTGAGAGCAAAGCGGCCGCCGGTGCCAGCAGCAGCGACACGCGGGTTCCATACAGCAGACGCGAAAAGCGGTCCCGGCCCAAGTCGTCAGTACCCAACAGATGTTGCCGCGAAGGCGAAGCGTTAGGCTCCTCCCGGAATTGATGCGCGTATGACGCTGGCGCTACAAAGTTCGCCAGCAGACATGCGGCGGAAATCCCTAGCAGAAAAGCAATCGCCGTTGTGCGTGCCCACTTCATGCTTCACTCGCGCGAAAGGTTTTGCCCATCATGTCGGAAGCAGAATTGGCGACGAGCGTCACCAAAGTGACGACCATGGTTAGATTGACCAGCAATGCGACGTCGCGCCCCAGCGCAGCTTTCCAGGCGAGTTGGCCGATCCCGGGGATATCACACAAGGCTTCCATGGGGATGGCAGCAGTAAACGCGACGCTGACCGTGACTCCAAGCAAGGCCAGAAGCTGCGGCGCGGCCGTCGGCAGAATGTGCCAAACCAGCACGCGCATGTTGCCCAAGCCTTTCGCTCTCGCAGTCAGGACGTGTGGCAAAGCTGAACTCCGTGCCAGCAAGTTCCGCGAATAGCGAAAGATTTTCGGGAAGACAACCAAACCCAGCAATGAGCGCGCGGGCGCTTGCGCCAACACAAACAACAATGCCAGCACGGCCGCGGGCAGACAAAGCAATACTCCTACCAACAAACTGCCCACCAGATCGAGAAGCCAAGCCCGTGACATCACGATCGCGACCGCCATCAGGAAACCGGCGCTCCAGCCGAGAGCGAGGCCCAGAGCCACCGACTTCAAAGTCTCGGGCAAGCGTTCAGCGATCAGTTGCAGCACTGGCCGCTGCAAAGTTCGCGAAGTTCCAAGGTCGCCATGCACCAGCTGGTTCAAATAACGAAAATAGAAAACGAAAAGATCGGGTTCGTTAGCTCTGGTTTCTCGCAGGGCCTGAATACTGCGGTCGCTGAGTCGCGCATCCAACTCCTGTTCGTCCACGCCAAAGCCGGGTGCAAGGCGAACCAGGGTCGCCCCGAGAAAACCGCCAATCAGTACAGTGACCAGAATCTTGGCAGCGAGTTTTGGCAATGCGGATAGCGTGTCCATACCCCCAGTGGGCAATTCCAGACGATCGTGGGCTGGGCCAAACCCTTCTGCACACCACTTCCCCGGGCGGGGATTTCAAACTGAGCTGAGAGTAGGGATATCAGCTAACTTACGCGAGGGCAATCACTTGCGGTTAAAGTCGCAAACTTAAGTAACGCACATGAACGCAATCGGGATCGGCGAAAGATCTCAGCCCGGCTGCACGCAAATCTCTATTTTTCGCCTTCAAGCTCGATCGGAATGGCTTCGTTCTCGTTTTCGTTCGATGTACCCCAGATGATCGATGTCCCCCAGAGCACGCTGTAGCCATTGTCACCACTCGAGCCCCACGGAGCCGAAGATCCCCAGAGGACCGACTCGCCCTTCATGCTCGTTCCCCACAGCACCGACGTGCCCCAGACCACGGAAGTTCCCCACATGATCGAGCCGCCCCAGAGCACTGAAGAGCCGGTCACCAGATAAATGTTTCCACTCCTGTCGCGTGCCACGGACGGGGACTTCGCACTCCCATAAGTTGACGGCGCCAGATCCGTGCTTGACAACGCTGCCTGAATGTCCAAATATCCCGCGCCCACAGTGAAAATATCGTACTGACTGGTGTAGCTCTTGCCCGTGGTCGGATCTTTCGCAGTGCTCGATCGCGGGAAGGTTTTGTACGCGCTCTTCATCAGTCGCGCCTTCACCTGGTCCGGAGTCAGCGATCCATTTTTCTGAAGCAGCAGCGCAACGGCTCCGCTCACAACCGGCGTGGCCATGCTGGTGCCACTCAGCGTGAAGTAAGAAACGGTACCCTTACCGTTGGCGGTATAGGAACTCAGCGCAACGACGTTCTTAGGCGAGGCCTTCACCAAAGCCGCACTCGAAGAAGCCAACACGGAAACCATCAGGTTGCCTGGCGCAACAATATCTGGCTTCACAATGTGGTCGAGCAGCGTCGGTCCCTTTGAGCTGTAACTGGCAATCAGATCGTCGGCGCGCGTCGAAGTCGCCATCGGTTTCATGGCGCCCACAGTGATCGCATAAGGATCGTTCCCCGGCGCTGCGATGGTTCCGTACCCATCGGTATGAGCCGTATCGTTGCGTCCTTCATTCCCGGCCGCGACCACCACGACAATCCCCGCCTTCCACGCCGCCTCGACCGCCTGGCAAAGCGGATCAAGCTTATAACTTTCGTAAACGGCCCGGCCAAGCGAGAGATTGATCACCCGGATGTTGTACTTGCTTTTCAAGCTGATCGCCTTCTCAATTGCCGCAATCACCGCACTGTCACGCCCTGCTCCGTTCTGATCGAGAACTCGCAGATTCATCAGGCTCGCATTGTCCGCAATTCCTATGAACGTCTTGCGAAAGTTTGTGCCGCGCGAGTTCATGCCATTGCCAGCCAGGAGGCCAGCTACGTGCGTTCCGTGTCCGTACAAATCGGCAGCAGTATTCGGACCACTGGCAAAATTCTGGTTGTACACAATGCGCGACCCCGTACCGTTCGCAAGCGTGAAATCCCGGCCTGCCGTGATTCCGCTATCGATGACCGCGACCCCGATTCCACTTCCAGTAAAGTTCCTCGACCACGCGTACGGAGCCAGCACCGCCTGGTCGTAGAGGTCGGTAACGGTTGCTGTTGCCCAAACCGTACGGTTGAGCGAAATGTACGCCACGTTGGAATCCTTCGCCAGCGCACTCAGAGAATTGCCTTTTACCGTAAAGGCGGCACCGTTGATCAAGGGCAAGTTCTGTTGGAGCATGCCGCCCTTGGCAGCAACTTTGGCGAAATGCTTCTGACTGGGCGGAACCCGGTACTGCACAATGACGTTCACCCACGGCTGCGAGGATTGCTTCTGCAGATCCTTGGAAATCTTCCGCGGCGCGGCAAAGGCGATGGCAGCACCCAGGATCACGCACCAGAACGCCAGGTGACGAACTTTCGAAGTGACCTTGGTAACTTCCGCCATAGACCTTCACAGCTCCTCACGCCCATATAGCTCGGGTGTCCGAGTCATTGCTGCACGCCCCTAACCACCGGGAGATAAGCGTGAAAGGTTGTCCGGAAAGGACTTGAACGAAATCTGGTCAAGGACAAAGTGGGCCAAATTGTCCCCAAGCCCAAAGGTGGGCCAGTCTGTCCCAGTCGCCAGCACTTAGCCCCGGACGCCCACGTCCGGGAACCGAGCAGCGCTGGGAAGGGTTTTCAATACACAATTGTCGGGCTTCAGAGTTGCGGGGATCGAGTGGTTATTCCGACTTGAGACGTTACCTGCTTTACAGCGGCAGTTCCCACCCTTCTTCTTTCATTCGCTGATTGGTCCACTCCTGCAGCTCTTTATAAACCGCGGGCTCGATGACCACGAAAGTGGCGCCGGCACGCCCATCCAGATCCGCCCACACAATCTGCACCTTCGCCTCGATGCGAGTTTGGCTGTCAGGCAGGACAAAGCTGATATCCATCTGCCCCTCCGATCGCCGAGGATCCGGCAGTCCTTCGAGGCCCATGCCGCCCACGCTCAAATTAACCGCTGTGACCAGAGTCTCCTGCCCCTGGCTGTTCTTGAGCACCACATCGAGCTTCACCTTCGCCCGGAAAAACTTCTTCTGCTTCAGGCTCAGAGCGCCCAAAGCCCGGCTCTTGTCGCTGGGCGCCGCTGTGATCTTGTATTCACCCAGCTTCCGGCTCAAAGTTCTGCGCGAGATTCCCAGTTGCTCGGCTGCCTTTGCCCGGTGTCCTCCGGTATTTTCGAGCGCCTTCAACACCATCTGTCTCTCCATATCCTGGAGATCACCGGAGGGCACAGGGATAGCCGTCTTTTGCTGTTCCGCGGAAAGTTCAGCCAGCACGTCAGCCGCGCCAATTTCTGTACCGTTTGCCGCCATTGCGACTTTGGCAACGATGTTCCGAAGCTCGCGAACATTGCCCGGCCACGAATGCGACTGAAGCGTACGCAAAGCCTCTGAAGTAAACTTCGTTTCCGCGGACTTCAGGCGCAGAAAATGTTCAGCCAGCGCGACCACATCTTCCGGCCGCTCGCGCAAAGGCGGAACCCGCAGCTCAAACTGGCTCAGGCGATGGAAAAGATCTTTGCGAAAGCGCCCTTCGCGCACTGCTGCTTCCAGATCCTGATTGGTCGCAGCGACGATCCGCACATCCACCGTGATCTTGCGATGCCCGCCCAATCGGTAATACGCAGCTCCGTCCAGCACCCGCAGCAGCTTTACCTGAATATGAGATGGCAGCTCGCCGATTTCATCCAGGAAGAGAGTTCCCTTGTCGGCCAGTTCGAAAAGTCCCGGTTTGGACGTATCGGCGCCGCTGAAGGCTCCTTTTTCGTAGCCAAACAGTTCGCTCTCGACCAGGTGCTCCGGCAGAGCCGCGCAGTTGATGTCAATCCAGGGCTTGCCGTTCCGGTAGGAGAATTCGTGAACGCTGCAAGCGATGAGTTCCTTGCCCGTGCCGGTTTCGCCAGTGATCAGGACAGTCTCGGTGTGCCCCGCCACACGCTCGACCATGGCCATGAAGCGCTGCATCGAGCCACTGGCAACGATGAATTTAGTGCCGTGAATCTCGCGCTGAATCGCCGCCCCTGCTTCCAATGCATCCCCCACCGGCTCCCTGAATACACCTCCAGCGCCAGCACTCTGCTGCCGCGCTTGATTCCGAGTCGGGCCAAAGAAAAAGCTAGCACAGCGTCGAGAGAACTCATTAGTAACGCCGGGTTCCGCCGGTGACGAAGGTAATCTGTTCCCGCTGATCTGTGTGTGGCGCGGGCGCCCCCGCCCGCCTGTTCTGCTCATGAGTAATCGTGACCAAGAAACTGTCTCTGTGGAGCAGTTCCTGGTGGACTACTTCCTGGTCACCCGAATCCGCTCGCTATCCCCAGCCCGAACGGTACAATTGGTGGATTCCAATGCCGCTGGCGCCCACAACCCGGTTGGGGCCATATGAGATCCTCGCGCTCATTGGCGCCGGCGGAATGGGCGAAGTTTACAAAGCTCGCGATACGCGGCTGGATAGAATTGTCGCAGTCAAGATTTGTAACCAAGAGTTCTCTGAACGCTTCGAACGCGAAGCGCACGCCGTGGGTTCCCTGAATCACTCTCACGTTTGCACGCTGCACGATATCGGACCGAATTACCTGGTGATGGAGTACGTCGAAGGTACCGTGCTCAAAGGTCCATTGCCGGTCGCTCAAGCTCTCAACTACGCAGCGCAAATTTGCGATGCACTCGACGCTGCTCACAAGAAAGGCATCGTCCATCGTGACCTCAAGCCCGCGAACATTCTGGTCACCAGGAATGGCATCAAGCTTTTAGACTTCGGCCTGGCGAAACTCGCGAAAACGCCCGATCCCCCGATCGACGCCACGCTGACGGCACTCACTGGTAAAAACGAAATCGTGGGCACTCTCTATTACATGTCGCCGGAGCAATTGCAGGCACAGGGCACTGGTCAGGAAGTGGACTCCCGCAGCGATATCTTTTCCTTCGGCTTGGTGCTCTATGAAATGCTCACGGGAAAGCGCGCCTTTGATGGCTCTTCTCCTGCCACAGTGATCGCCGCTATCATGGAACGCCCGGCGCCGTCCATTACGGACGTTGCGCCCCCAGCGTTGGACCGCGTTCTCAAGCGTTGTTTGGAGAAAGATCCCGAGAACCGCTGGCAAAGCGTTCGCGACCTCAAAGCCGAGTTGGAGTGGATTGCACACGCACCGAGCGACGGAAGCACCGGACCACTCCCAAGTCGCACCTGGCTGCCCTGGCTCGCAGCGGCAGTGCTCGCCATGGTCGCAGCGGTCACGTCGTGGATCGCCTACCGCTCCACGCGCCCTGCGGAACTCAAGCAATTAGTGCGGCTGGATGTGGATTTGGGTCGCGACGTGTACTTGACCGCAATCGGTGGATCCGACGTAATAATCTCTCCCGACGGCACGCGTATCGCCTACATTTCTCGCGGCCGTATCGTCACCCGCCGTCTGGATCAGGCAAGTGCCACGGAGCTCGCCGTCGCTCAAGGCGCGACCAGCCCGTTCTTCTCCCCAGATGGCCAGTGGATCGGCTTTACGGCGAATCGAAAGTTGAGAAAAGTCTCGGTCGAGGGCGGCTCCGAAATTGTATTGTGCGACGCGGCATCCTCCTATACCGGCGGCGATTGGGGCGACGACGGCAATATCGTCCTGAGTCCCAGCCCCCACGCCGGACTATCACGAGTTTCTTCTGCCGGTGGCAACCCTGTTCCGATTACGGAGCTTGAGGGAGAGGAACGCTCGCATCGCTATCCGCAGGTTCTGCCCGGGGCCAAAGCAGTCCTGTTCACCTCCCAAAATGCCAATGTAGCGGTAGATGACTCCGACATCAAAATAGTCACGCAGCCGGATCACCACCGCAAGACCCTGTACCACGGCGGCACGTTTGGGCGTTATCTGGAAGCCTCCGGCGGCAAGGGATATCTCACGTATGTGAATCGTGGAACCCTGTTTGCGATTGCTTTCGACCCACTGAAGCTGGAAACCAGTGGTGCGCCTGTTCCCGTCTTGCAGCATGTTTCTTATTCTCCGCAGTTTGGCTCGGCGAAGTTGAGTTTCGCGCGTCAGGGGATGCTTGTGTACCGAAGCAGCGAGATCGACGCCACCCGGCTGGCGATCCAATGGCTGACCCCGGATGGCAAAGCGCAACTCTTAATGGACAAGCCTGGGCTTTTCCAGAATCCGCACCTTTCCCCCGACGGACAGCGCCTGGCGGTGGACGGCACCGATCTGACCAATTCTGGCATTTGGATATACGACCTTCAGCGCGACACGCTCACTCGCTTGACCAGCGAGCCGGACTACAGATCGGTGTGGACGCCCGACGGCAAGTATGTTGTCTACAGCAGTGCCCAGGGGATGTCCTGGACGCGCACGGACGGCGATGGTAAGCGCCACCCTCTAACCCAGAGCAAGGACACTCAATACCCCACTTCTTTCTCGCCTGACGGTAAACGGCTGGCATTTCATCAGGACGGAGCACAAGGCCTCGATCTTTGGACGGTATCGATAGAACGCGACGGCGACGGGCTGAAAGCCGGAACACCTGAGTTGTTCCTGCAAACCCCTTTTACGGAGCGGGATGCCAGCTTCTCCTCTGACGGTCGCTGGCTCGCCTACGCCTCCAACGAGTCGGGAAATTTCCAGGTTTATGTGCGCGCGCTTCCCGACAAAGGCGGCCGTTGGCAGATCTCCAGCACCAGTGGTACCGCGCCCATCTTCTCTCGCAACGGACGAGAGCTGTTTTTCTACAACCTCGCTGACGATCGGATCATGGTGACGAATTTCTCGATCAAGGACGGCGCGTTCGTGGCGGAAAAGCCGCGAGTGTGGTCGGAAGTAAGCTTGGCCGCGCTCTCCGCATCCACTGGAGCTACTCAGTACGACGTGGCGCCCGACGGAAAACGCCTGGCCGCCGCCACTTACGCTGGGGGCGCAACCCAGCAGAACTCCGGCCACGTCATCTTCCTCGAAAACTTCATCGACGAACTGCAACGCAAATTGCCGCTCATGGACAAGTAGTCATCGAAAACCGGACGGACTTATCTGGTGGCGAGTATTTGCTTTGCCAATTCAGTGCGGAAGTCTTGCTCCTTCTGAGCTACGTATTTTTTATAGCCACCAGGGTCGATGAACGGGTTCGCGCTCCCGTCTTTCATGAGCGGATATTTTTCTTCTAACCCGAAGTAACCGCCGTGGGCCCCAAGGAAAATATCGCATGGCAATGACTTCAAAACGCTCCACATACGCTCGTAGTCTTCGGCGATCTGCGGATAATTGTCGTTGTGGATGAGCTTATAGCCGGGGTTGACATTGGGACTTCCAATGATCACCACGTCGTAGGTTTTCCCGCCCTCGGTCACCTTCATGGTCCACGTGGTGCAGCCTTTTGTGTGCCCCGGAGTAAGGTGCGCAACCAGCACCGCACCGCCAAGCCTTACTTCGTCGCCATCGTGCAACACGCGATCGACTTTGGTTGGTGGATAAAGAAAACCAGGGTTGCTGCCATACTGAAAATCCATCTTGCCGCCGGATTCAACCACGGGTACGTCGGCATCCATCACCATGTAACTTGCGCCGGTCATCTCCTTGATCTTCGCGCTGCCGGCATCGTGATCCCAATGCGCGTGACTGATTAGCAGAATCTTTGTGTCCTTGAACTTGAAGCCGAGTTTCTCGATACTTGCCTCAATCATTGGCACGTTGGCTTCCAGATCGCTGTTAATCAGGATGTTCCCTTGCGGTGTGGTGACTAGATAATTCGCCAACCCCTTACTCCCTGCGTAGTACAGGTTGCCCGCGATGCGAAACGGGGGGAACGGTTCGGTCCACTCGGGATTGGCTTGGGCGAACACACTACCGGCACCCGCTAGCTCGAGGATTAGTACGCAGAAAACGATCCGGATGATTGGCCGCACCGGCGGAGTATAAGGCAAATCATCGCTATGAAGCGAATATCCCAATTCCGAGCAGATAGTCCGCTGACCGGAAATTATGCGGTTGTTGGTGCCCCATCCCCATAAAACTCACAACCGGGTCCTGAGTGCTATGCCTGTTTACGACAGTTACTTCCCGTTCCGCCCGTGACCTCGACAAAATCCCGCGAGGCTCAGACGAATCTCCGCTGGCTGGCAGTTTTGCCACTCTCGGTTACACTCATTGAGGGGTTTTGAGCGCTATGCCCTGGTTGCATCAACTATCCAACTCTCGTCTCCGACCATGCGGCTTTTTACACAAATGGCCACTTGATCCAAATTGACCAGTTAACGCCCCGGATTTCTGAAACCATAGGTGTATGGCTAAGAAAAAAACACAAAAGAAATCGGCCAAAGCGACACTTGCCGAGGTTATAAAGGAGATGGCGAAGGAGAGAGTGGCGATGTCTGCCCGAGGTGGCTTATGACGCTGACTGTCGTGGCGGTGATCTTCGGAGTTTTCGCAATTGGTCTGATCGTCCTCCTGATCTACAAGAGCACACTCACCATGCACAGGGATGACCAGCTGTTTCTGGATGACGCGAGTTCGCACATGCACGAAGAGCAGACGGAACTGTTGGCCAAGGTCAACCGGCTCACCATCCCGGTGCGCGTGTTTAGCATCGGGTCTGGGATATTTCTGCTGGCGCTGGTGGCGATGTTGCTCTACCAGAAGCTAAACGCACTGCAGTAACGTCGAGAGCGGGGGACTTGCGTCATCCGCCCCGAGTTTGGTGTCTACTCTGAGAGAACAACCATGGCCGACGACAACACTGACGACCTCTGCAAGGACTGCGGTCCGACGTTTACAGCCTTCCTGGAAGGGATGGCCGAACAAAACAAAGAACAGATGGAACTGAACCCCAAGGTCACTTGTCCAACTTGCGGTAAGGTCCATGAATACACGTTTCCGTATCCTCCGAAGGCGACTGTTCCGCCCGCCTCCGCTCGCTGATGAAAGGGATTTTTGCTATGTTCCCGGTTCGCGTAATCCTCTGGACGGTAGCCATGGCATATACCGGGTTCATTCTGACCAACCAGGGGCTGCGAACCTTCAACAGCCTCTCAGTTACGGAAGCATTCCTCGGAGCTTTAACAGGATTTTTCCTTGCCATCATGTTCACTCTCCGAGAGAAGCGGCGACAAAGACCTGCCTTGGTTGCGCATTCCATTGCACAAATCTTCCCGGACTGGGACACATTCCACGAAAACCGAAACTCACCGCCGGCGCCAAAGCGTCGATCCCAATAGGCAGGATGAGTCCGGGCTGATCGTGCTTAAGTTGACCTTTGCAGCCTTGAGCACTCATCTCGGCGTCGCGTCCGAAAAAGCACTAGCGTCATCCGGCCCCGAAATGCTGCCCAGCTTTGAATCAATGAGCGGGTCACTTCTCCGAGTCGCGGATCAGCACCACGTCGGCTTCACGGTGGCCGCGGATGATGGCGAGTTGTTTGCCGTCGTAGGAGTAGTCGAAGTCGCGAATGAATTCCGATTTAAAGTCGGTGAGCTGCTTGCCGGGTGTGCCATCCAGATGTTGCAGCCATAGATTGTCGGTCTGGCCCTCACGAATCGGATAAACGATGCCTGTACCGCCACGCTTAAACAGGATCGGCTCGTCGCCCCACAGTGCGCCGTACGAGACTCGGGGGCGCTCAAAATCGAGGAAGCGAATAGGCTGGCTGAAATCCGGCGAGAAGAGCGCGATCTTTTCCTTAGTTTCACCCGCGCGATTCGTGATCATCGCCACAATCTTTCCATCCGGTGAAACTGTAAAGCGCGCGAAGTTGGCGTATTCACGGAGCTGCTGCGAGACGCCGCCATCCATTCCGACCTTCTCAATTTTTGAATCTGCATCCGCGTATAGCACGGTCTTGGAATCGGCAGAGCAGACCGGCATGAAATCGAATTTTCCCTTCGTAAGTTCCTGAACGTTCCCACCATCTGCATCCGCGCGAAATACGTGCACTTCGTTTTTGCCTTCGGGAACGGACGTGAAGACAAGGTGTCCATCGGGACAGGAACGGGCGAATCCGGGAATGCGGAGCTGCGAAAGCAGCGGAGTTTTTGTCCCGGTATTGGGATTGAGCAGCACGACACCTCCGCGAAAAACCGACACCAGGAGTTGACCGTCCGGGGTCCATCCCAATTCAAATCTCGGGAACCCTTCCGTTGGGAACTCGCGCGCTTGTGTGTTGCTGGCCCCATCTGCCAATACAGAAAGGCTATTGTGGATCTGCCCCTCAACTGTGGCCAAGGTGTGGCCGTCGGTGGCGAGGCTCAGGTCGCTGTATGCGTTGGTATCCCGGGTTACCGGAGACACTCTGCCGGAAGGATAAGAGACATAAACGATCTGATTCTGTCCTGCAATCGGGGCTGCCAGCGCCAGCAGACCCCTGCCATCGGGCAGCCAGACCGGCCGTGAGAAGTAAAGATCCTTCGAGATCAGGAATCGGTTTCGTTTGCCGCTCTCCGCGTCGATCGCATCCATGCCGCCGAGTGCATCTCCCGGTTGTGCGACAGGCATTACGACAATCTTTCCATCCGGCGACCAGGCCACATCGGATTGCAATTCGTTAATTGGACCCGTACTGATGGTCTTCTCCTCGCTGCCTTCCACGGACCGGATGATCACGCGATATTCGCCCGGTTTTGGATTGTTGCCAAGGATGTATGCGAATCGCTTGCCATCGGGAGAGAAGGTGATGTTGGAATCGATGTCAGTTACCAGTTTCTGGGGCGTCCCGCCCAGCACCGGAGCACGATACAAGTACTTCAGAGATCGGCTTCCGGGCTCCACACGCAGGAAATACAAGTAATTGCCGTCCGGCGAGAAGCGCACTCCCTGATAGTCCACCGGCGCTGGTCCTACGACCTGAGTATTGCTATTAGTGGGAATGTTTTGCAGCCACAGGCTCTGCTGGCCGCCCTCATCAACAACGTGAAGCAGGTATTTGCCGTCGGGTGAGATGGCGACGCGCGCCACCTTGCCACTCTCGGTTGCTTTACTGGCCGTAAAGTTCTGAAACGGTGCAGGCCGGCTCCGCGACAGCAAGGCATAGATCCCATAACCAGCCGCCGCAACCAACAAAATGGCAGCGATGCTGCCAATGCCGAGCCCCAATTTGTGTTGCTTCGCAGCACTCACGACCGCGGAACTGCCCGAAGTTTGTGAAGGCCGGGTATGCACTGATGCTGAAGGCACTGCGTCGCCGCTGGCCGCCGGCACTTGGCGGCTGGAATCCGTGTCGCGCTTCAGACGTTGCAAATCCGTCCGCACCTCGGAGGCGTGCTGGTAGCGCAGGCTGCGGTCTTTCTCAAGGGCCTTGTTGATGATGTCTTCCAGCCTGGGCGGCAGATCGGGATTGAGCCGGATGGCCGGCGCTGGCGTGCGGTTCAGAATCGCCTCAAAGACGGTCGCGGAACTTTCTCCGCGGAAAGGCACTGTTCCTGTCGCCATTTCGTAGAGCACGGATCCAAACGAGAAAAGATCTGAGCGGCCATCGAGATCTTTGCCTCTGGCCTGCTCGGGAGACATATAAGCGACGGTGCCGATCGTTGACCCTGGATTGGTCAGCTGCTGGTCTTCGATCGGCGACGCCATTGAGTGGGTAGCCGTGTTGGTTGACGCAATATGGCTGGACGATCCCCCGGCAGACGCAACCTTGGCCAATCCGAAATCGAGAATTTTGGCGTGGCCGCGATCGGTCACAAAGATGTTTGCAGGCTTGATGTCGCGATGGACGATTCCCTTGGCGTGCGCTGCATCCAGAGCGTCAGCAATTTCAATCGCCAGTAACAAGATCTCCGATGTTTCCATGGGACGTCCGCCGATCTTGTGTTTGAGCGTTATGCCCTCGAGAAACTCCATGGCGATGAAGGCTTGTCCGTCTTGCTCGCCAATGTCGTGAATCGTACAGATGTTGGGGTGGTTCAGTGCCGATGCCGCTTGGGCTTCACGCTGGAAGCGGGCAAGTGCCTGTGGGTCTCGGGCTACATCGTCGGGCAGAAATTTAAGGGCAACGAAACGGTGCAGGCGGGTGTCTTGTGCTTTGTAAACCACGCCCATACCACCACCGCCAAGTTTTTCAACGATCTGATAGTGGGAAATGGTCCGGCCGATCATGAGCGATGACAGCTTTCTAGTCGCCTCATCTTATGGATGAGGGAATCCTTAGTCAATCAAAGGCTGGGCGCTCACCGTCCGAGCGTCAGTCCTGGTTCGGGCGTGCGTGGGAACGCTTGAGGATGTACTCTGGGTCTCTGCGGCAGCAATCAGTCCCGGTTGGTCGGCCAACCGGAAGTTATCCAAGCCGCCAGCAATCGTCTCAACTGGCGTAAAATCTCGGTTACGCTCATTGACGAGTTCTGAGTGCAACGGCACGCTTACTTCATTGATCCCCGGCTGTTTGAATTCGACCCGTCATTTCAGCCGAGCGTGCGGTCCAGGATGCATGGGGCATCCTGGGCTGGCGACGATTCCTGCTAGTTATCCTTCAGCCCGCGACTGACCCTTTTACCAGTTCCCGACACCCAAACACCTCACTAGGATCACGTCTGATCGGAAACTTGCGCGCATTGATTGTCCGAATGCATTTCGTCAGTGTTGATCAGAAGGAGTTATAGATGCGGAATAGCCCAGGACTCTTAACATTGATCGCCCTTTTTTTCCTAACCGCGCCGTTGATGGCACAAGATACGCCCGTTGGCCCGGAGGGAACTTCGGTCGCCACTGAGGCAACGCCAGCGGCGGCGGTAAATACGGATGCGTTGAGAAAGGCGGCGCAGAACCCCGTCGCCAGCCTCATCAGCGTTCCCGTGCAGAACAACAACAACTTCGGCATCGATCCCGGATACCGCACGCAAGATGTGTTGAATATCCAGCCGGTGATTCCAGTGAAGGTAAGCGACAACTGGAACCTGATCATTCGCTGGATTACTCCCATCATCTATCAGCCACTCCCTGCGGTGGCTCCCGCGCCTCAAAGTGGCGTCTACGGCTTGGGCGACATGCAGCCCACCTTTTTGCTCTCTCCGAGCAAACCGCACAAGCTGATCTGGGGCGTCGGCCCGATCTTTCAATTGCCGACTGCGACCAGCCAGTACCTGGGGCAAGGCAAGCTTGCCGTCGGACCCAACGTCGTCGCTTTGGCCATGCCAGGCCATTTCGTGCTGGGCGTGCTCGCCAACAATATCTGGTCGGTCGCCGGTTCGGGCAGCCGTCCGTCGATCAATCAAATGCTGGTGCAGTACTTCATCAACTACAACATGAAAAAAGGCTGGTATCTGACCTCCCAACCAATCATCACCGCGAACTGGGAAGTCAGCAACGGCGGCCGATGGGTAGTGCCATTCGGCGGCGGCATCGGAAGAATCATGAAGCTCGGATTCCAGCCAGTGAACCTCAGCGCGCAGTTTTATGGCAACGCCGTCCACCCGCCAGGAGCTTCGCCCTGGAGCATGCGGTTGCAGCTTGCGTTCCTGTTTCCCAAGCTAAGCAAGGAGCAGGAGAAGATGCTCCTGGAACAAAAACTGAAACAGATGGACCAGCAAACGCCGCAGAAGAAGTGAACGCAATGCCACTCTCCAGCCGGACACCGAGTGAGGACTGGAGACGGAAGGAGTCGTTCATGTCCTCCAAAACCCGCGATCTCTTGACTCAAACCTGGCAGTCGCAGGCCAACCTCTCCGTGTTCTTGTCACTTCTGATCTTAATAGCTTTCGTGATCCCCTCGTTAGGTGTCGAGAGAAGTAATATGCAACTGTACGCTGACATCGCGTTTTCCCTCGTATCGGTCGCAGGGGCTGCGATCGCTTGGGAGAACCGAAGACTGTTCGTGCTGACATCGCTGGTGGCTATCGTGGCGATTGCATTGCACTGGGCGACGTGGTGGAAGCCAACGAACACGATCATCCTTTGGAGTCAATCGGCTGGGCTGACGGCCATTCTTGCGATTACGGTTGTGTTGCTTTGGCAGGTGTTCCGCCCCGGGCCGGTCACTGTGATGCGGATCCAGGGAGCGATTGCCGCTTATCTGGCCCTCGGATTCGCCTGGGCATACGCATATCACATCGCTGCATTATTGGATTCCGGCGCTTTCACCGGTGCAGGGAGCGATATTTCTCTCCCGACAACTTGGGTCAACTACAGCTTTGGAATGCTGACAACGGTGGGCTATCAGGGAATCCTCCCAGCCCACCCAGTCGCACATAGTCTTGGCTCGGGAGAAGCCGTGACCGGGCAACTCTATTTGACAGTGCTGGTGGCCCGCCTGGTTTCGATGCAGGTGAGCGCCGCCCAGATCCAGCGTCATAAGGCCAGTTAAATGACTCCGGCGGAAACCCACAGGATCAATCCCGAACGCTCAGAGGTCCTGTCGGGTACTGATTCGAGCCAACGGTGTCCCGAAATGGGAAACGCCCCTCGATTTATCGCACGTCTCCCGCTTTTATCCTTGACTCTCGTGCAGACTTCCAGTTAATCCTGTAACTGTACATTCAGCCTATAGATAACACAGAGAACCGCTAACTCCTTTGTCCGAAGGATTTTGCATATAAGTCCTTCTAACTCAAAGATCTTGGTGGTAGTGTGTCCCTAATCCCATGATTCCAAAAGATCAGGGGGGAGGGGGTACCCGCTAACGAAAAAGTAAACAACACCTCCCGCACCAAGGCGCAGCAAAATAAACCTGTAAAGGGACTTCGGCCCGCATCGCACTTCGGTAACGTTTCCTGCAACTCTTCCTCCAAACCGGTGTTCTAATCCACAGAGGCAGCGGTACTCAGTCACCTCCGCCCCGCGGCATAAGTGGCTGAAGGAACACAGCAGTAGCTGGCGGTGTTCCGGGGGAGTCGGGTCATGAAAAATCTCGGGAGCTTACTTCGAATCAGCTTTTTCGTAGCACTGTTAGCGGCGACCACGGCGACGATTTCAGCGGCAGGCCAGGACGCGCCTCCGCCTCCGGATCAGCAATCGGCTTACCCGTCGGATCAGGCACGTCAATCTCCAGCCGACCAGCCGACGGCTTCGGCTGGGGCTTCTGCGAATGATCAGTCAACCTACCCTGCGCAGCAAGTGCCACCTCCTCCCGCAGGTCAGACGATGCCTTCCACGGAAGGGCAGCAAGTCGATCCTCCGGGCCGCGCAGCTCGTTTGGGATACATGACCGGATCAGTTTCTGTTCAGCCCCAGGGGACCGGCGATTGGGTTGAAGGCTCGCTGAACCGTCCTCTGACCATCGGCGACAACGTGTGGGCCGATAAAGATTCTCGCGCCGAATTAAATCTGGGCACGGGCGTGATGCGAATCAGCTCCGAAACCAGTTTGACTTTGACCAATGTCACCAATGACGCCGTGCAGGTGCAATTGCACCAGGGCACTTTGAACGTGCATGTCCACAAACTTTATGGCGGCGAAGTCTACGAGATCGACACCCCGAATCAGGCCTTCACCGTGACCAAATCCGGCGACTACCGCTTCGATGTCGACCCCGCTGGCGACTCGACCGTAGTCACAGTTTGGAAGGGCGAGGGCGAGGCGACTGGACAAGGGCCCGCCGTGCGTCTGCATGAGGGTCAGCAAGCCCGCTTCACGAATGGAAATTCTCTGGCGCACCAGATCAGCGATGCCCCGAGAAAAGATGGCTTCGACGATTGGTGCCAGGTGCGCGACAAGCGTGAAGACGACTCCGTTTCCGCGCGCTACGTTGCCCCCGGCGTAGTTGGAGCCGACGATCTCGACGAGTACGGAGCCTGGCGTCAAACCCCGGACTATGGACCGGTCTGGGTTCCCACTGCGGTCACGCCGGGTTGGGCGCCTTATAGTGACGGACAGTGGATCTGGCAGAATCCCTGGGGATGGACCTGGGTAGACGCCGCGCCATGGGGATTCGCTCCCTTCCACTACGGCCGCTGGGTATCGTTTGGCGGCTATTGGGGCTGGGCGCCTGGACCGTACTACGCGCGGCCTTACTACGCGCCCGCGCTCGTGGCCTGGTTTGGCGGCCCCGGCTTTGGCATTGGGTTTGGGTTCGGTGGCGGATTTGGCTGGTGCCCGCTCGGTTGGGGTGAGCCATTCTTTCCGTGGTATGGCGCGAGCCGGGGTTATTTCCGCAACGTTAACATCAGCAACACGCGCATCACCAATATCAACAACATCACGAATAACTATTACAACAACCGAAACGGCGCCGGACTCTATGGACGGAACGGCATCGGGATGCCGCGTTATGCCAACACTCATGGCTTCACGGCCGTTTCCCGAAATACTCTTGAGCGCGGATTGCCGGTTGCGGCAAACGCGGCCAGGACTTCGCCCAGCGCTTTGCGAAACCTGTCCAGTGCCAGCATCAGCCGGCCAAATGTCTCGCCGACCCACGAGAACATGCTTGGACCGAAAGCGGGTTTGCCGGCCGCAAGACCATCTGCTGCGGTAGCATCGCGGCCCACGGTCAGCAGAATGACTCCGCCGGCAAGCTCCGCGAGGCCGAGCCCGATGCAAACCGCGCCCGCTCACAACACCGCAACCCCAGCGTCGAGTCGGGCGCCTGAGGGGCCATCGACCAGCGCAAGGTCCATGCCAGCGCCCGCTGGACGCTACGTGCCGCGGCCGCCGCAGAGCCTCGGGAGCACGGCTTCGATGTCGAATCACGGGGTGAGCAGTCCCGCGACTGGATCGACCGCGAGGTCTGGAGGAGTGCCTTCCACTTCGCCGATGCGGTCGGTGCCTCGTCCGCCTGCGACGATAAGTGCGCACAACACCTACCCGAGTGCATCAGCGTCACGTTCCTACTCGACCCCATACTTCGGACGAGGCACTCCCAACAGCGTGCCGCGTCCTACGGGCCAAATCGCGCCTGCGCCGCGCAGCTATTCCGCGCCGCAGAGCCGCGGAAGCTACTCGGCCCGTTCGTACGGCGGGAGCGGGTACGGCAACTCTGGCGGGTATCGCGGATACAGCGCACCTTCATACGGCAGATCGTCCTCTGGCGGGTATCGCGGATACAGCGCACCTTCATATGGCAGATCGTCCTCTGGCGGATTTTACGGCGGCGGACGCAGCTATTCGGCGCCTTCCTCGCATAGCTCCGGATCGTTCGGCGGCTATCACGGTGGCGGCGGATCGTTTGGGGGTTCCGGCGGTTACCACGGCGGCTCGGGTGGTGGGCACTCGAGTTCGCACGGAGGCCATGGACGCTAAGCCCGATCTGACTTCTAACCAACGCCGCCTGCAATCCGGGCGGCGTTTCTCTTGGCTGTAGAGACGTAGCTAGCTATGTCTCTACAGTCGAGGATTCGTTCGAATGTGTATACTGCGAGATTCAGCCATAAGGAGAATCCTTTGAAAACTTTCATAATCGGTCTGATCACCGGTTTGATCCTGGTGCCGCTTTGTGTTTACGTCTACTTCGTCACCGGAAGTGCACCCGTGGCTACGGCTGCGCCGGATATGCCGTTTGAGAAGATGCTGGCGCACGGTGCGTTGAGTGCGCATATCGCGAAAGAGATGCCCAAGTCCGTTCCGGTTCCTGCGGACGAGACCAACTTCGCAGCTGGAGCGCAGGTTTACCGGGAAAACTGCGCGGTGTGCCACGGCCTGCCTGGGGGCACGCCGACCGCGGTCGCGCGCGGGATGTATCCCAAGCCACCAAAGCTGCTCGAAGGCACGGGCGTGACCGACGATCCGCCGGGCGAAACCTATTGGAAGGTGGCGAACGGCATCCGGCTCAGCGGAATGCCTGGTTTCAGCGAGTCGCTATCGCAAACCCAAATGTGGCAGGTTAGCCTGCTACTGGCGCACGCGGATAAATTGCCAGACTCGGTAAAGACAGCGCTCTACCGGCCAACACCGCTGGTCCCCGAACAAGTTACTCCGCCAGCGTCAACTGCCCCGCCAACGTCAACTGCCCCGCCAACGTCAACTGCCCCGCCGGCCAAACCCTGACAACGGGTCGCAGAAACGCGGTACAGACCGAGTAACGGAAGAGGCGTCGTCCGCAAAGAATGTGGAAAGAGTGGGGCACCCGTACTGGAAATGCCTGGAGGCGTCCCTGGTGCTGCGAGCGGACACGGGGTCCTTCGACTCCGCAAGTTCGTTCGCGTGCGAACGATCTTGCTGCGCTCAGGATGACAAATAAGGACGGATGGCTCTCGAAAAGAGCGAGAGCATCCGCTGTCTAGCTTTCTGTTGTCACGGTTACGGTCAAATCTCGTTGGCGCGGGCCGTCGAGTTCGATGAGGACGATTCGTTGCCAGGTGCCCAGGACTAGCTTGCCGCGTTCGAACGGCAGTGCTACCGATGTTCCGATCAGGGCGGAGAGGATGTGATCGGGGACGTGGGCGGGGTTGTGCGGATGGCGGTAGCGGAGCTTGGGAATCATGGCTTCGAAGGCATCGAGCATGTCGAGATCGGTGCCGGGATCGAGGTCGGCTGTAGTCAGCGCGGCCGTGGTGTGGAGGATGAATAGGTTGCAGATTCCCGTTGCCTGCGCGTGGTTTTTCTCGAGCAGGGATTCGACCGTATCGGTGATGTCCAGGACTTCGCGTTTCTTGCGGGTTTTGATTGTGATCTTTTGCATGACCTTGCTGCTTGTGTGTTGTCGCTCGACGAAGTACTAAACAGCTTGCGGAAAAACGTCGAAATCGGCGGTTGGGGCCTTGAAAAGGCGGCCTGAGCGGCCAAAGCCGGTTCGAAAATAGATGCATTCACCGCAGCGCTCGAAGTCGAGGTCGAAAAAGCTCGCCTCAGGCGCTGAAGCGCCAAAACATTTTCAGCGACCTAACGGCCCGACTGAAGTCGGGCCCCTCCCAGAGCCTGCGTGAATCATAGTCTTCCGCAACGCTGGAAGAGTTGCGCCACCCAAAATCAATCCAAAGGCGAGCCCAGGCTATCACGAATCAATTTGTTTGGCGGACGGGCGGGGACGCCCGTGGCTCGATTGTAAACACGCGCAAAAAGTAAAGCCGGGCTGGTTAGCCCGGCTTTTCTCTTTCTCACCCTGTGGGGATTAACTTGGTTGTGAAACTCCCCTCAGATTTTTTGCCTCACTCTCAACAGTTTGGACTCATGCACGCTGGGAAACGTTGTATCGCCGGCGTTACATGACCAATGCGAGGTTCTCGAGTTCGCTCTGCAATACCGGGATGGAGCAGCCGGACATTTCCACGCGACCGGCGGCATCGAAAGCCGCTTGCGGCGAAACGCCGTATCCCCTTCCCATGAGGAATACTTGCAAAAGTTCGGCGGCCTCGCGGGAATCGATCAAACCGCCCTGCAGCAGATCGTTTCGTAAAGCCGTCAGCTCGTTAACGGAAAATCTTTCCTTAAATCTGTCATTCATGGCCGTCTCACCTCCGACCCTGTCCCACACTTAAGCTATTAGACTCCGTTAGTGCTGCTTCCGTTGCATGCAATTTTGTTGCCGTAGCGGAACCGGCTTCGCAAATGCCGGGCACCAGAAGCCTGTATCTAGTTAAACGCATTTTGGTGCAATAAGTTGCGGTGGAGGGAAGCTCTTGGATATAGGTCGATTAAGGGTGGCCTAGTCTGGGCAGGTTGACACAGAGTGTCATTCTGGCACGGAAAAGGACGCAGGGCGCCCAGAGTGGGTCATCCTGGACCGGGCCGTGACCGGGCTGTGGGACGGCAGAACTTTAGGAGGCGTCGATGACGGCTTCGTCGACCAGCAGAATCGGGATGTCGTCGCGAACCGGGTAGACGCGGTGGCACTCGGTACACTTCAGACTTTCTCCCGGTTCCTGGCGATGCTGCATTGGCTTCTTGCACACGGGGCAGACCAGGATGTCGAGTAGATCCTGAGAAATCATGTTGGCATTTTACCCTTTTTCTCAAGGGAGCGCTTGTGTGGAAGCCACGAAGTTTGAAGTTGGTGGCGCACGGGCGAGGACGCCCGCGCCTACATTGGGTGCGCTGGTCAGGAGAAGAAGGGCCACATTGACGTCACTATTATTTTCTAGGTATGCTTCTGGGCCGAGCATCTTGCTGGATTCGCGAGGTTCCACCGGTTGCGGCAACGGCTCGGGCCCCTCATTCCAGCCCGCCTACAAGCACTAACTCAGGAGGAAGCAGAAATGAAAATAGTCAGGAAGTTCGGAAGTGCATTGCTCGCCTTGCTGGCTTTGGCCGGCATCGCCAGCGCACAGCGGTGGCACCCCCTCAAGAATCAGCCCAGTTTCCCCGTGGGCGCCGTCGCGCTGCTCACGGATGGCGCCGTGCTGCTCCATGAGGAGCAGGACTCGACCCCACAAAAGTGGTACAAACTGACACCAGACGAGTTCGGTCACTACATCAATGGGAAGATCACGCCAATTGCCTCCTTGCCCAGCGGCTATGGTCCTTTTTACTTCGGCTCGGTGGTATTGCCGGACGGGCGCTACATTATTGAGGGAGGAGAGTACAACCTCGGGTCCGCAGTCTGGACGAACATGGGGGCGATTTACGATCCGGTAAAAGACAAATGGACGATGGTGAACCCTCCCGCTAGGTGGAACAATATCGGCGACGCTCAGGCAATTCTCTTGGCCGATGGAACCTACACGCAGGCAGATTGCTGCGAGGGAGTCAACCAAGCCTACTTCAATCCCAAAACGTTAAAGTGGACGAACCTCACCAACACGGGCAAGGTGGACCGGTTTGACGAGGAGGGATGGGGACTGCTTCCGAACGGGGACATTCTGACGGTGGATGCAATCGATGCTCCCAACTCCGAAGTTTTCAATCCCGCGACGAAGAAATGGACGAGCGCCGGGAGCACGATTGTTCGCCTGGAAGACCCGGGCTCCGAAGAAGTCGGACCGTTCGTATTGCGGCCTGACGGGACCGTCTTTGCAGCTGGCGCGGCGCCTGCCGGCACTGCTGGCCACACTTCGGTCTACAACACGAAGACGAGGAAGTGGACGCCAGGTCCGGATTTCCCCACGGTTAAGGGGGTCGCCTTGGCCTGTGACGACGCACCTTCCGCAGTGGAACGGAATGGCAAGGTGATCGTAATGACTGGGCCTCCGGTCTTTGGCACGGGTGCTGTCTTCTTTGAGTGGGACGGGACGAAACTGACAAAGGTTGCCGGACCGCCCAACGCAGCCAACGATGGGGCTTATTACGGGCACTTCCTGGAGTTGCCGACGGGTCATTTGCTGTTCAGCGATTTCAGCACGGATCTAGAGGTGTTCTTCCCGAAGGGTAACGCTAACCGCGCCTGGGCTCCGAAAATTACATCGGTACCGGCAACGGTCACTCATGGACAAACCTATGTGGTTAAGGGCACGCAGTTCAGCGGCCTCTCCAATGGAGCTGCCTACGGCGACGATTTCCAGGATTCCACCAACTATGCGCTGGTGCGGATCATCAACAATGCGACCAAGCATGTTTTCTATGCCAAGACAACCAACCCCAGCAGCTACGCGGTGCAGAGTGGCAGCATGGCGGAATCGACTAATTTCGCTGTGCCAGCCAACATCGAGACCGGCGCCAGCCGCCTGGAGGTGGTAACCAACGGCATCCCGTCGGACCCTGTCGCGGTGACCGTCAACTAGTAACAACCAGATAGCCAACCCGAGCATTTTAAGCCATCGCCGGACTGCCGATCGCGGTCCGGCTTTTTAGTGCACTGGTTAGGAGAAGAAAGGCCACATTGACTTCATTGCAGTCTGCGGGTAGATTCTTGCGGCGAATGTTTTGATTGATTCACAAGTCTTATCTTTGGCGGCGACGTCCTGAAGCTCCCCCGTTCGAACCCGCCCATCGAGGACCCCAAACCCAGGAGAGGACAAAAATGAAGATGTTCCAAAAGCTCGGGATTTCCCTACTCGCATTGCTTGCGTTGGCTGGTCTTGCCAGCGCACAGAAGTGGCAAGCGCTAAAACATCCAGTCAACTTCCAGGCCGGTTCAATGGCACTGCTCACGGACGGTACAGTTCTGATCCATGAGGAGCAGGACAACTTCCCGCAAAAATGGTTCAAGTTGACGCCGGACAATACCGGTAGCTACGTGAACGGGACCGTCAACCCAATCGCCTCGACGTCGAGCGCATATGGTCCCCTATTCTTCGGTTCCGTCGTATTGCCCGACGGCCGATACATTATTGAGGGCGGAGAATACAACAACGGGGCCGCGGTCTGGACCAACATGGGCGCGATCTACGATCCGGTGAAGAACAAATGGACGCCTGTGAATCCGCCCGCCGGATGGAGTCAGATCGGCGACGCTCAGGCAATTCTGTTGGCCAATGGAACGTACACGCAGGCCAGTTGCTGCATTGGGGTCGACCAAGCCTACTTCAATCCCAAGACGCTTAAGTGGACGAATCTCACTAACACAGGCAAAGCGGACCGGTTTGATGAGGAAGGCTGGCAACTGATTCCGAACGGGGACATTCTGACGGTGGATGCAATCGATGCTCCTAACTCCGAAGTCTTCAATCCTGCGACAAAGAAATGGACGAGTGCTGGCAGCACGATTGTTCGCCTGGAAGACCCAGGCTCCCAAGAAGTTGGACCGCTGGTATTGCGGCCTGATGGAACCGTCTTCGCAGCCGGAGCGGCGCCCGCCGGTACTGCCGGCCACACTTCTATCTACAACACGAAGACGAAGAAGTGGAAACCGGGGCCGGATTTTCCAAAGGTTAATGGTGTGGCTTTGGCCTGTGACGATGCTCCCTCAGCGGTGGAAGTTAACGGCAACGTCCTCGTAATGACCGGCCCTCCTGTTTTTGGCACGGGTGCTGTCTTCTTTGAGTGGAACGGGACGAAGCTGACGAAGATCGCCGGACCGCCCAACACATCCAGCGACGCGGCCTTCTACGGACACTTCCTGGAGTTGCCGAGCGGACAGTTGCTGTTTACCGATTACAGTTCGGATATTGAGGTGTTCACTCCAAAAGGCACCTTTAAGGCAGCCTGGCAGCCGACGATCACATCGGTACCGACCACTCTTACCCACGGAAAAAGCTATGTGGTCCAGGGTACCCAGCTCAGTGGCCTTACCAATGGAGCTGCGTACGGCGATGATTTCCAGGACTCCACCAACTATGCTCTGGTGCGCATCACCAACACTTCGAGCGGGCATGTTTTCTATGCCAAGACGACCAACCCGAGCAGCTTCGCAGTCCAGTCCGGCAGCTTGGCAGAATCGACTCATTTCACTGTGCCCGCAGGCATCGAGACCGGCGCTAGCACGCTGCAAGTAGTCACGAACGGGATCCCGTCGGCCCCGACTTCGGTGACCGTAGACTAGTAACAAAACAGTTGATGACACTTTGTCCACTCGTCTTGTTCCGATCGCCGGACCGAGACGAGTGGATTTTTTATTCCCACGAGACAAATCTTTTACAAATGCGGCGTCGACCTTGTTAAGGCTTCGAGCTAACGTTTCTGCCGCAAATCAATGTGACTGTGCAGTAGAGGAAGCATCGCGGTTGGGTTACAATGCCACTTCCCTGGTTCTCCTCAGAATCGGGGAAGTGGCTTTTTGTTCTTTCTCAAATTATTGGTTCGCGCATCTTTGTCAGATCTGATCTCGTCGGTTCTGATGAGGAGGGAAGCGGGTGAGAATCCCGCGCTGCCGCGCAACTGTAAGCGAGGAAATTCGCAATCGGTCACTGGGTAACCCTGGGAAGGCTGGTTGCATTCGTCGGATAGGAAACTGTCCTCACTCGCAAAGCCAGGAGACTGGCGCGAACCGTCCACACCAACCCCTTTCGCGAGATAAAGGAGGAGTGCATGCGGTTCTTTCGAATTCTTTCCAGTGTGCTTGGTCTGCTGGCGGCAGCTTCGGCCGCCGAAATCAAAATCAAAGTGGTTGATCCTCAATCGGCGGTGGTTGCCGGGGCGCAAGTGGTGTTGATGCTGCGGGGAAGTACGACGCCTGCGGCGGTAGGCGTTACGTCCGGCGAGGGGCTGGTGGTGTTTCGTGAGGTTCAATCGGAACCCTATCAAGTTCGTGTTCTTGCTCCCGGTTTTGCCGCGAAGACAGCCGATGCTTCTCCGTCGGCTGAAGTGGTCACGGTCGAACTGGGATTGGCGCAGGCCGCGGAGAGTGTGGTGGTAACGGCCACTCGTAGTCCGGTGTTGACCGAGGCGGCGGGTGCGGATGTCGAGAGCTTGAGCGGCGGACAGATTCAGGTGATGAACCCAGTCTCGGCTGACGATGCAATACGGTTCTTGCCAGGCGCGGTTGTGAACACCGCGGGACAGCAGGGGGGACTGTCCTCGCTGTTTGTGCGCGGAGGCGATTCTACCTACAACAAAGTGATCGTGGATGGCGTCACCGTCAACGAGCCGGGCGGGACTTTTGACTTTGGAACGCTGCCGATGACGGAAGCGGACCACATGGAATTTGTACGCGGAGCGCAGAGCACGTTGTATGGCTCCGACGCGATGACCAGCGTTGTGCAAGTCTGGACGCGGACTGGTACCACGGTCACCCCGGAACTTCGTTTCGGTGCTGATGGCGGGAATTTCTCAACTGCGAATGGCTACGCGTCGCTGGCGGGCGCGTATGGCCGCTTTGATTACAACGCTTTCGCAGAGCAATTCAATACCAACGGCGAAGGCGTGAATAATGCTTATTCCAATTCGCTGCAGGGTGGGAATTTCGGGGTGGCGATCAATGACCGGGTTTCTCTGCGGCTGCGCGTCCGCCACTCCAACAGTAACACCGGCCTCTCCGGAGAATGGAACTTCAATGGCACTCCCCTTGAACCGCCGGATCCGAATGATGCGTCGCATTTGAACACCCTTCTGGGCGGTGTCGAGTTGATCGTCGCCGGGCCTTCCCGCTGGCAGCATCGCTTCACCGGCTTCGACTACAACTATCGCTACACCAACATCAACTTGAACGGTGATCCTGACCGGGTGGATGATTTTCCCACGCATGCCGTAGACGACATCAATCGCGCCGGGTTTGAGTACCAGGGAGACTATATCGAGCGCAGCTGGGCGCATACTACGATCGGCTATCGCTTCGAAGATGAAAACGGATTCGTCGGCGATCTGCTCTTCCCACCGCTGACCCACGGCCAGCGGCTGAACCAGGACGTCTACGGTCAGCAGCAACTGACCTTGGGCCGGCTGTCGGTGATTGCTGGAGCACGTTTTGTACACAACAGCGCTTTCGGCAACACGGGCGTGCCACGGATTGCGTTGACCCTGCTGGCGCTGCACGGAGGCGAAGTTTTTTCTGGCACGCGGTTACGATTTTCTTACGCAACCGGCTTCAAAGAGCCGCGGTTGGAAGAGACTTTTGCCGGTCCGCCATTCAGCGTCCCCAATCCGGCGTTGAAGGCGGAGCGCAATCGGGCGTTCGAAGCGGGATTCATTCAAAATCTGTTTGGAAATAAGTACGCGTTGACTGGAACCTACTTCAACAACCTTTTCTACAACCGGATCGACTACTCGACCAATCCGGTTACCTTCATTGGACAATACGTCAACGTGGATAAGTCGTTCGCACAGGGTGCAGAAGTCGAGTTTCAGGGCCGGATTCTCACAAACCTGTCGTTGAATGCGGCTTACACCTATACGGCGACGGAGATCCTGCAAGCTCCGGTGTGCACGGCTGCCAATTTTTGCGATACCACGGTGTTCGGCGTTGGCCAGCCACTGTTGCGTCGCCCGAAGAATTCAGCGACCGCGTTGCTGACTTATTTGGGAAGGCGATGGGGCGGGAGCCTGGCCGGAAGTTTTGTGGGTAGGAGAAAGGATTCGGATTTTCTCGGATTCGGCATCGATCACGCCGCGGGTTACGTGCGAGTGGATCTCGGAGGATGGTACGCGCTTACCTCGCGAGTTACCGCATACGTCAACGTCGGCAATATCTTCGGCAAACAATATCAGGAAGTGGTGGGGTATCCGGCTCTGGGAACTAATTTCCGGGCAGGGATGCGGTTCAGGATCGGAGGGGAGTGAGAGGCGCAGCCGTCAGCACTCAGCGAGCGCGGCGGATTCACTGGCTGAAAGCTGATAGCTGCTAGCTTCCGGCTTTGAGCTGGCTGCGGAAATCCTTGTTGCGGGGGCGAATTGCGTCCTCAAGACGCAAAGAGCTGGAGTTTTCGTGGGAGCGGCCGCGGTGGTTACCGGCCGCGATACTGCAAGGCTGAGGAAGCGCAGAGCTTTGATATCGGGTCCGAGCTAATTTCAACTTTTCGAGATCCTCGCCCTCGAGCGGCTGCTGCCGTCCCAAAAGATGAGTTACGAGAGCGATTTGGGCAAAGTGCTCGACCGTCTCCATCTTCATATAGGCGTGATGGAGCGTGTCCGCATAGGCAACCACTCCATGGTTGGACATGAGGATGGCATCGTACTGTGGGACAAGTGGCTCGAGCGCATCCGAAAGTTCCGGCGTCCCCGGAGTACCGTACTTCGCCAGCGGGATGGAGCCCAGACCGATAACGACCTCGCAGACCAGCGGCTGGTTGAGCGGAAGTCCGGCGGCAGCAAAGCCAGTCGCAGTGGGCGGATGCGCATGAACGATCCCCTTCACGTCAGGGCGCAGCCTGTAGATCAGCAGGTGCATGGCAAGTTCGCTGGACACGTTGCGATTACCGGCGAGCCGGCGGCCCTCCAAATCGACCACGACCATATCGGATGCACGCAGCATGCTTTTGCTCATGCCGGTGGGAGTGACCACGATACGGTTGTCATCAAGACGTGCCGAGAGATTTCCGTCGGTAGCGGCGACATAGCCGCGCTGGTGCAGCATCTGGCCGAAGAGAACCATTTCGCGTCGATATTGGCGTTCACTGGGCATCAATTTAAGGCGTTGCTGGGGGAAAGCGGACGCGAACTAGTTTGCGTATGGTATCGCACATACTTGGTGCAACACAATCCGTTTGTTACGGGATGCACTATTGAACGTCCTAACTTCCAGAAAATTATAATCAGAGGCGCGTGCTAGTCTCAGAGTTTAATTATAGCCTTCCCGCGGAGTTGATCGCCCAGGAGCCCCTTGCTGACAGGGCCGCTTCCCGGCTGCTCAAGGTAAGCCGTTGCTCGGGAGCCCTTCATGACGAATGGTTTCGTGACTTTCCCGATCTCCTTCGGGCAGATGATCTCCTGGTATTCAATAACACGCGGGTCTTTCCGGCGCGCCTCTACGGTACGCGAAGCGGGGCTAGGGCCCAGCCCGTGAGCTCGCGCAACCCAGCAGCCCTCGACTTTCTCAAAGGCCGGGTCGAAGTATTGCTCACGCGACAAATGTCGGAGGATCCAAACGAGTGGGAGTGCCTGGTCCGCCCGGGACGCAAAATTGGCGTGGGAGAGCAGCTGTTCTTTGGAGACCAGCTGTTCTCTGGTCACGACGGACTACGAGCCGAGGTGGTAGCCCGTGGGAGTTTCGGAGAGCGCCGCATTCGGTTTAGTCCGACAGTGGATTTCTTTGGTTTGGTTGAAAGGTTCGGGCATGTGCCTCTTCCGCCATATATAGATCGGGCCGATCTCTCGGGCGATCGGGACCGCTATCAGACGGTGTACGCGCGCGAGCGCGGTTCGGTGGCAGCGCCGACCGCGGGGTTGCACTTTACGCCGGAGATTCTTGCTCGACTACGAGAACGTGGCATCGAAACGACGGAGATCACTCTTAATGTGGGCCTCGGAACCTTCCAACCGGTACACGTGGAACGCGTGGAAGATCATCGGTTGCACCGTGAGCATTACGAAATCTCTCCGGGCGCAGCCAAAAAGATCAACCATGCCATCGGCGCAGGACGACGCGTGGTTGCGGTCGGAACCACGACTGTGCGCACTCTGGAGTATGCGGTTGGCCAGTCGGGAAATGGCACGGTGCGGCATGGCAGCGGCGAGGCCGATATCTTTATCTATCCCGGTTTTGAGTTTCGGGTGGTGGGGGCGCTGCTGACAAATTTCCATCTGCCGCAATCCACGCTCCTGATGCTGGTGTGCGCCCTTGGGGAAAAAGAACTGGTGATGGAAGCCTACCGGCATGCAGTCGAGCAAAAATACAGGTTCTATTCTTATGGGGACTGCATGTTCCTGGAATAAACCCTGACAACGTAGGCGCAGGCTTCATCGCCCTGCAGGTCTACATGAATTCAAGCGTCCGCTTCCTGAGGCGATATACTAAGCCTCGCACAAGGGGTGAAACATGGAAACACAAGCACTGTCTAAGCAGGTCTCGATACAGGATTTTGTTTCGCAGCTTCGGAAGTTTCCGGAACCGGCCTTTGATCGCACCGACCCGATCGTTAAGTTTCTTGAAAGTACGCTGGTCACGCCGGATACTCTGACGCCCTATTTAACCTGGGATCGACAGCACTACACACGCAACTTGATTGACAAGACACCTCTGTACGAACTGATTGCGATCTGTTGGGAAGTGGGCCAGGGCAGTTCGGTCCATAATCACCGGGACCAGAATTGCTGGATGGCCGTCCCCATGGGTCGATTGCTGGTCGAGAACCATCGCTTGATTGCCCAGAACCTGGAGGAAGGTACTTGCGAGCTCGAGACTGCGGACACCGTGGAAATGAACCCGACCCATCCCTGCGCCGTCGATCCCCAAGAGCCAGTACACCGGGTATACAATCCGCGTGAATTCAATCAGCGAGCGGTCAGTCTGCACGTTTATTCCCGGCCGTTCGATACCTGTGTGGTTTATTCGCCAGAACAGCACACTTGCGGAGAAATTAAGCTGCATTACAACACTGAGTATGGGAGGCCGAACCGGTGACTTCGGTCACCTGTCCAACAGAGGGGAGGTCGTAGGAAAATTAGCGGGTGCGCAAAGACTTCAAGCAAGTGCGATCCGCTGGGCTGCTGATGGTTCTGTTGGTGCTGTTCTGTAGTTGCTCGAAAAAGGCGAATCCGCCCGAGGAACCGGAAACAACGCTAGCGGTCGATCGGCCGGTTCATTCCAGCTCGGAAGAATCCAAGAATGTTGTGCACGGAGTATTCTCGGTTAACAAATATGCGCAGTTTGCATTCGTCGTTCCTCCGAGCCGGGGGTATTCAAGGGTGCATGGCGACTTCCGATCATTTACCAAGCGTCGCGACCCCGATTCCACCAGTGACAAGACTGCCGACATTAGCTTGATGCTCTTGAATGAACAGGAATTCAACGATTTCGCGCAAGGCCGGCCGGGAGGCACAACCTACCAACTGGATCCCGCTCACGATCAGGTGGTCGATTGGCAAGTCCCCATCACGTTTGACCGGCCACAAGAGTACCATCTGGTTTTCAGCAACCCGGATGGTGGACCAAAGACTAAGTTCGTCAAAGCTGACTTCACCCTCACATTCCAATAGGGTGCCGCCGAGTCCCTCTGCAAGCTGCTGCTAAACTAGATCTGTTTGTCTCCCAGGAAGAAATCCTCGGCGATTTCCGTTGCCGACGCTGCGAATACGGCTGCGCCGGACAAGTCCCCTTCCGCGCAGAAGCCGACGATTGTCTCAAGCGAAGCGGGATGCATTTACCTGATCGATACCATGTCCTTCATCTTCCGCGCCTATCACGCCATGGCGCGGCAGCGCGGGATGTCCACGAAAACAGGTTTGCCCACGGCCGCGACCTATGTCTTTGTCAACATGTTGCGCAAATTGCGCGATGATTTTTCGCCAGAGTATCTCGCCGCAGTGTTTGATGTGGCCGCGCCGACCTTTCGTGATCAGCAGGCCGAAGGCCTTACCAGCGTGCGCCGCTTCGATCTGAAGACCCAGACCTTCCAGGAAATCGAGTATCAGGGCTACAAAGCCAATCGTAAAGAAATGCCCGGAGACTTGGCGCAGCAACTGCCCTACATCCGAAGAGCGCTCGAAGCCTACCGCATTCCAATCCTTGAGCTCGGAGGCTATGAAGCCGACGACGTAATCGGCACACTGGCGCGCAAAGCGGTCGAGCAATCGTATTCCGTGTATGTGGTTTCGAGCGACAAGGACATGCTGCAACTGGTGAACGATCGGATTCAAGTCTTGAACCCGCCCAAGGACAACCTGATCTGCGATGCCGCCAAAGTCGAGGAAATCCTGGGTGTGCCTCCCGAGCGCGTGATCGATGTCATGGCCCTGCGCGGCGATTCCATCGACAACATTCCCGGAGCCCCGGGCATTGGCGACAAGGGCTCAGTTGAACTCATCAAGCGCTTTGGCTCGGTCGAGCAAGCGCTGAACCGCGCTGCGGAAGTCGAGAAGAAGACCTACCGCGAATCGCTCCAGAACAATCGTGACAACATTTTGTTAAGCAAGAAACTAGTGACGATTGACTGCAATGTCCCGATCGAGCTCGACGTGAATGCGATGAAGGTTGGCGAACCGGAGGTAGAAGCGCTACGGGCGCTCTTTACCGAGTTGGAGTTTAGTTCCCTGTTAAAGGAATTGCTCCCGGTCGTCGAAGTGAGTGAGGCGCATTACACCGAGGCAAAATCGGCCGCCGACGTAGAAGCGGTGCTGAAGTCCGTTTCATCGGCAGGCGCGCTGGCGGTCGCGGTCGAAGCAGAATCAGAAGTTGCCGAAGAGGAGACTGAAGAGGAAGAATCGGAAAGTGGCATGTTGGCGCTCACTTCTGAGCCTTTGACAATGGAGCGCCCGCGGGATATCGCAATTTCGTGCACGCACGGCGTAGCAGTCACTGTTAGCTCCGAGGCAGAAGAAGCGGCATCGAAGCTAAAGGCTGCTCTGGTAGACAAAAGCCTGCCGAAAGCCATTCATGATTACAAATCTGCAACTCACGTGCTCGAGGGTCAAGGCATCTCGCTGGCGGGCGTAGAGCATGACCCGATGCTGTATTCCTACCTGCTCGACCCGACCTATTCCTCGCATCGCTTGGCCGACGTGGCACTGCGCCGCTTCAACCTCAAACTCAGCGGGACGCTCCCCGAAGCGGCCGACATCACAGGCCGGCTCGCAACCGCGCTGCGACGGGAAGTGGAAGAAGCCGGACTCCTCAAGCTGTACGAAGAAATCGATCTACCCCTGGTGCCGGTGCTGGTGCGCATGGAGCATGCAGGGGTCAAGATCGATCGTGCGGCTCTGGCGGAGATGTCGTCGCGCCTGGAACGCGAGATCGACGCCAAGGCGAAAGAGATTTACCAGCACGCTGGGATTGAGTTCAACATCAGTTCGCCAAAGCAGTTGGGTGACGTTCTCTTCAACAAGTTGAATCTGCCCAAGCCCGTGAAATACGGTAAGGGGAAGACAATTTCGACTGCCGTCGACGTGCTGGAGGGATTGGCCGAGAGCCATGATGTGCCACGGATGGTGCTCGAATACCGGCAACTGACGAAACTCAAATCGACTTACGTCGATGCGTTGCCCGCCCTGCTGAATCCTTCGAGTGGCCGCTTGCACACGACTTTCGGGCAGACCGGCACAGCGACGGGAAGATTGTCGTCGGCCAAACCGAATCTGCAGAACATTCCAATTCGCACCGAGTTGGGCCGCGAGATCCGCGCGGCGTTTACAGCCGAGCCAGGTCATGTGCTGCTGGCGGCGGATTATTCGCAGATCGAGTTGCGCTTGCTGGCCCATTTCTCGAAAGATCCGCTGCTGGTCGAAGCATATCGTCGCGGCGATGACATACACACGCTGACCGCGTCTCAAGTGTTTGGTGTGCCGCCGCTGATGGTTACGCCTGATCATCGCCGGCAAGCGAAAGTCGTGAATTTTGGAATCGTCTACGGATTGTCGGCATTCGGACTCTCACAAAATTTAGGGATCGAGCCCGGCGAGGCCAAGCAGTTCATCAACGCCTATTTTGAAAGATACGGCGGCGTGCGCGCATTCATCGATCGAACTCTGGATGAAGCCCGGCGCGAGGGCAAGGTCCAAACCCTGTTTGGGCGCGTGCGTCCCATCCCGGACATCAACAGCAAGAACGCGAACCTGCGCGGATTCGCCGAGCGCACGGCGGTCAATACGCCTCTGCAAGGAACAGCGGCGGACTTGATCAAGATTGCGATGATTCGCATTGATGCAGCCATACGCGAGCGCGGACTGAAATCAAGAATGACGTTGCAGGTGCATGATGAGCTGGTGTTTGAGGTTCCGGAAGCCGAAATCGAAGTGATGCGAACTCTAGTGCGGGAGCAGATGGAAAAAGTTCATCCGCTAACCGTGCCGCTGCTGGTGGAAATTGGAGTTGGGTCGAACTGGCGAGACCTGGAATAACTTCTTGCCTTGACCCTTCACCACAGGGACACAGAGTCACAGAGAAATTCAGGATTGATTGCTGTCGGATTCGCGCTCCGCGGCTTCCCGCAGCAATCGTCGATCGCGCGAGGTGGCGATTCGTCGAGCTCTGATCAACCTTCGTATGCCAAACCAGTAGAAGAAGCCGGCCAGCGTTCCGATCACCGCCAGCAGCAGGAGCAGATTCCATATCGCAGCGGCATTGGACAACAGCGTTTTCATAGACAGCGGCACTCCCGAGCTCGGCGGACGGGCGAGTTCGCCCGTCACCACACATAATCAACCCCACAGCGCGTTCTTAATCGCACCGGCAATATTTCCCGCCAACGCCCGCATCTTTTCTTCCGACTCTGCTTCCACCATGACCCGCGCAAGCGCTTCGGTGCCTGAGTACCGGACGACCACGCGTCCGTTGCCATTCAGTTCGCGTTCTGCCGCGTCGATCGTACGCTGGATTTCAGGCACCTGGGCAAACGGTATCTTTTCGCGAACTCGAATATTCTGAATGATCTGCGGAAAGACTTTGAGATCCCCGATCAAATCTGCCAGAGGCTTGGCAGTTCGGGCCATGATTTCCATTACTCGCAGAGCGGTGAGAAGGCCATCTCCCGTGGTTGCTTCTCCGTCACGGAAAATGATGTGGCCGGACTGCTCGCCGCCGAGAATCGCGCCGGTCTTGAGCATCTTCTCGAGCACGTACTTGTCTCCGACATTGGCGCGGAGCATACGAATTCCCGCTTTACCCAGCGCGATTTCCAAACCCATGTTCGACATGATTGTGGCAACAATCGTGGAACCCGTGAGAACGCCACGGGATTGCATATCGCGCGCAACCAGCAAAAGTACGCCGTCGCCATTCACCACTCGGCCATTCGCATCGCTGAACAGGGCGCGATCGGCATCCCCGTCAAAAGTAACGCCCAAATCGAACTGACCCTTCTTCTCGGCAATGGCTCGACCCAGCGTTTCCGGATGCAAGGCGCCGCATTGATCGTTGATATTTTGCCCGTCCGGAGACGCGCTCAAATAAGTTGCCCGAAGGCCGCAAGCGCGAAAAAGTTCAGGAGCCTCAGCCGTGGCTGCGCCGTTGGCGCAATCCACCAGAACTCTGATCCGGCTCAGGTCCGTCTTCAGGCCCTGCGCCAACCATTCGACGTACGCATGACGAAGGCTTGCCTCCCCGGGCAAGCTGGGAGCGGGCTTCACCGACACCGGCAAGTGGTCTTCAGGATTCTGCAGCAGAGCGAAAATTTCTTGCTCGATGGCAAGTTCATGCGAGTCGGGCAACTTGTATCCATCGCCAGAAAAAACTTTGATGCCATTGTCAGTCCAGGGATTGTGCGATGCCGAGATCACAACCCCGGCAGCATGGTTGCGGGAACGCGCGAGGTAGGCCACCCCCGGAGTCGTAATCACACCGGCGCTATGGACTTTGCAGCCGCTGGAAACCAGCCCTAGCAACACGCGGTCCGCGATCCATGAACTCGATTCTCGTGTGTCCTGTCCGATCACAACGCTGGGGTTCGGATCAGTGCGAATCAGGTCATGACCAAGCGCACGTCCTATGAGGTAGGTACTTTCCAAAGTTAAGGGGAACTCGCCGGCTACGCCGCGAATGCCATCGGTTCCGAACAACTGTCGTGTCAGAGATGTCATTCTGGATATGGAATCGAAGCGCTTCCGTCTGTGATGGGAACTTTCTGCATGATAACCGTTACTCTCACCGGGTCCGGACTCGCCACCTGGATCAGGGGATCGGAGACGTAAGCGTGCCGGGCGAACGTGGCACGATCGATTGTCCCGCTGACATCGACCGGGTCAGTGATCGCTGCCTCGACCGCCTCCACATGCTTCTTCGGCCCGCTGATGGTGATGTTCGGAGGATCCACCACGATCCGGCCAATGCTGTAGCCGGGAGCGAAGGTGCCTGCGACGCGCGGTCGCACCGGAACTTGCCGAGTGAGCCGAGTGTCAAACGTCAGATGCACCTGACTGGGCACGACCTGAACAACTTCGAGCTCGGAAGGCTCGTGAACCTGTTGTGCGGTTAAATCAAACGTGCGCTCGCCAGGTCTCAGGCCGTTGAGTTCGATTTCCGCATAGACGTCGGAAGGCCGAAGGCGGCGAACCACTCGCTCCGGACCGCGCAAACGGATTTGGGCCCGAGGGATGTTGTCTGAACTGATCTCCAGATTTTGCGGAATATTGTGAAACTCGATGGCGACATCGACCGCGACTTCGGCTACGGGATCGCGTGCCACCGCAAGCCAGACGCCCACGGCGAGCGCAAGCGAGATCAGTTTTAGACCCAGATTGTGAAACACATAGCGATGCAGGAAGTTGCGCATGGGCTAGCGATCCGCCCCCTGATTCATGCGGGAGTCATTCAAACGCGACTCGCTCAGGCGCGCATCGTTTAAACGGGAATCAGCGGGACGAGGCACAGAACCTCGTGAGCTCTCCGGTTGCGAATCGTCCAATGCTTCGCTGTCGTTCGAAATCGGCGTGGGCAAGGTAGATGGAGGCACGTAGCGACGGAGCAATTCTCCGAGACGATCGCGCAGTTGGTCGACACTCAGATCACGCTCAATCTTGCCCGAAACTGCCAGGCTAATGCTGCCGGTCTCCTCGGAAACGATTACGGCAATGGCATCGGTTTCCTCGGTTACTCCAATACCCGCGCGATGCCGCGTTCCCAGTTGCGTGGAAAGCACCGGGTTCATGGAAAGAGGCAAAAAGCATGCGGCAGCGGCAATGCGGTCATTCTGCACGATGACGGCTCCGTCGTGCAGAGGAGCGCTTGGTCGAAAGATTGTTGCCAGCAGATCGTAGGAGAGCCGCGCGTCGAGCGGAACCCCGCTCTCGATGTAGGTGCGCAAACCAATCTCCCGTTCGATGACGATCAGAGCCCCCGTCTGGTTCTGGCAAAACAAGTTCGCGGCGAGCACAATATCGTCGTAAGCATCTGCCTCCGATCCCGTCGTGCGGCTCAGCGTAAGCCCCCGCCCCAGCCTTGCCAGCCCTTGCCGGATCTCCGCTGCGAAAACCACGATCAAGGCGAACACGGTGTAGGGGAGCAACGTACTGATCAGCCAGTTCAATGCGGCCAGGTTGCCCAGCCGGGACAAATAGAAAACAAGCCCCAGCCCCGCCACACCCACAACCATCAAGGAGGCGCGGGTACCCTTGATCAGGGCAAGAAATTCATAAATGACAATTGCGACCAGCAGAATATCGATGATCGAGATCACCGAGAGATGTGGCCACGGTGCTGAAAACTGAGTCACTCACGGCCCCTTTCAAAGTAATATCCGCTTGGCCCGACATTTCATTGTAATCCAGGATTCATTACCGCAAGGTTACAAGCGTAAGGAGAAAACTGAGCGGTTAGGCTGGCGCCTTGGCTGATACTTCGATCTGCATGCCCTCGGCGGCGGCCCGCAGTCGCGGATAGTAGTCACGGGCTTCCTTAACTACCTTGTCGATGCAGGCGTCGTCATGGTCGGGGTCGTGATGGAACAGCACCAATTCTTTCGCACCACTCTCGGTCACCACGTTGATGGCTTCGCGCCAATGACTGTGGCCCCAGCCGTGTTTGCGCGCGTATTCCTCGGGAAGATATTGCGCGTCGTAGATCAGAACGTCCGCGCCGGCCGCGAGCTTGCGCAGGTTCTTGTCGAACAGCGAGTCCCCAGGCTCATTGTCGGTGGCATAGACCATCACGCCTTCTTTGGTTTCCAGGCGAAAACCCATGCAGCCCTGGGGATGGTTTAGCCAGAGGGTCTGCAAGGTCACGTCCCCTAATTGGATGCGGCCTTCGTCCAGATCGTAAAAGTTCTGGTGAGCCTGCATTTCGGTGAGGCCTACGGGAAAGTACGGCGCGGCCATCTGCTCTTCCAGCACGCGCTTCAGACTGCGCGTCCGGCTTGAACAATGAAACTGGAAGCGGTTCTCGCGGTTATCGTAAAGCGGGCCGAAAAACGGAATCCCCTGAATGTGATCCCAGTGGAAATGGGAGACGAAAACGTGGGCGGAAACCGGACGACCGTCGAACTCGTGGCGGAGGGATTGTCCCAACACCCGGAAGCCGGTGCCGCAGTCGAAAATAAACAAGCTGTCCCCGACGCGCACCTCCACGCAGGAAGTATTGCCTCCATAGCGCATATTTTCGGGCTGAGGAGCAGGCGTGGATCCGCGAACTCCCCAGAACTTAATACGCATAGGCCCCCGTGCTGGCTAAATAGCCATCTTCCGCTCCGCCGTCGAATCCGTCAATTCATTCGGTGGTTACAGGGGTCACCTGCTCCTGCCCTTATAATGGCAGACGCGATTCCACTTGAAAGGACCTAATCCGGCAACCGCTTGCTGCGCCCCGATTACAAGGAGTTTTCGCGCCTCGCCTGTGAATTCACGTTGGTGCCGGTGGTCAAGTCGGTCGCGGCCGACCTGCTGACTCCCGTCTCTGCTTTTCTTGCCATAGCGGCCAACGAACCTGACGCTTTCTTGCTGGAATCGGTTGAGCGCGGAGAGCAAATCGGGCGCTACACGTTCCTCGGCGCGCGTCCGTATTTGAGAGTAAGAGCTCGCGGCGAGGATATAGTTCTGCAGCGCGGAAAGACTCGCGAACATCGCAAGGGCAACGTCCTGCCCATGTTGAAAGAGTTGCTCCGGGAGCATTGTCCGGCGACGATCGCTGGCCTGCCACCGTTCACTGCCGGGGCTGTTGGTTATTTTGCATATGACGCCGTCCGCCAATTGGAGAAAATTGGCGAGCAGGCCAAGGATGATCTTGCCTTGCCTGATTGTGTACTGATGTTTTTCGATCGCCTCCTGGCTTTTGATCACCTGCGCCATCAGATTCATATCATCGCCACCGCCGATGTTTCGCGCGAGAGCCCCCGACGGGCCTACGATCGCGCACTCGCCGACGTCGCAACCCTCGAAAAGAAGCTGGCCACCGGTTTGCGTCCGGCGCATTGGCACAAGTCATCTCGACCCGGCAAAACCAAGCTGAAGGTTCATGCTGGAACCAGCCGCAGCCGTTTCATGAAATCCGTGGAGCGGGCCAAAAAGTACATTGCAGCCGGCGACATTTTTCAGGTTGTGCTCTCGCAAAGACTGGACTTTTCTCCCGAAGTTGCGCCCTTCGATATCTACCGCGCCCTGCGCACGGTGAACCCCTCGCCTTACTTGTACTTTCTTCGCATGGGCGACATTCACGTTCTGGGGTCGTCCCCGGAGATGCTGGTGCGCGTGACCGGAAGCAAGCTGGAATACCGCCCGATTGCTGGAACCCATCCGCGTGGCCGCGACGAAGCCGAAGACGCGCGCCTCGAAAAAGAAATGCTGGCCGACGAGAAAGAACGCGCCGAACACGTCATGCTGGTCGACCTCGGCCGGAACGATCTGGGGCGCGTCAGCGAATACGGCTCGGTCAAAGTCCGCGACCTCATGTACGTGGAGCGCTACTCGCACGTCATGCATATCGTCTCCGCGCTCGAAGGCAAATTGCACGAGGGCTTGGACGCTCTCGACGCCTTCGCAGCGTGTTTTCCCGCGGGAACGCTCAGCGGAGCGCCGAAAGTGCGCGCCATGCAGATCATCGAAGAACTCGAACCCGTGCGCCGCGGCGTCTATGGAGGGTCCGTGCTCTACGCTGATTTCGCGGGCAATCTCGACTCCTGCATCGCGATTCGCACCATGCTGATGCAGGGCAAGCGGGCGTATTTGCAGGCAGGAGCAGGCATCGTGGCCGACTCCGATCCCGCGAGCGAGTTCCAAGAGAGCATGAATAAGGCCCAGGCGGTGCTAAGAGCGGTGCAAACGGCGCGAAGCGGCGGATAAAGCAGTTGGCTCGTCCCGTTCTTTTCTTACTTAAACCAAACCGCGGGGTGCCCCATGCTTGCGTTCTGGAAGTCGGTGCTGCCGATGTGATCCGCTTGTCGGTTTGCTTCGGATCTCCCCCTTGACTGTTTTGTCCATTGTGTCTAAAATAGACATTATGAAGACCATCTCCGCCACGGATGCGAAGCAACGCCTCGCAGCCCTGCTCGACGCCGCCCAGCGCGAGCCTGTCGTGATCCGCCGCCAGAACCGCGATGTTGCGGTGATCATGTCGGCCGAGGAATACGAAAGGATCCGCGACCTCAACGCCGCAGAATTCCAGCGTTTTTGCGACCGCGTTGCGGCTCACGCTAAAGCTCGTGGCCTGACCCAATCGGCATTGAAGAAGTTGATGAAGGATTGATCCGCGTCCGCGAGCGCATCGTTGCCGACACCAACCGCCTGGTCAGCCGACTCCTGCTCCCATCGTCTGTTCCAGGGGACGCGGTTCGCGAGGCCGTCGATTCCGGACTCCTGCTGGTGTCCGAAGCCACCATGAACGAACTGGCCGACGTTCTGGGCCGTCGCAAGTTCGACCACTACATCACCCTCGCCGATCGCCAGCAGTTCCTGCGGCTGCTTGGACGCGTAGCCGAATTCGTGCCAACCGTGTACCCAGTCCGCGAATGCCGCGATCCCAAAGACGACAAGTTTCTCGAAGTCGCTCTGAACGGCAAGGCCGACCTGATCCTCACCGGCGATGCCGATCTGCTGGCCCTCGATCCATGGCAGGGCATCGCGATTCTGTCCCCGGCGGGCTATCTCAAGCGCTGAAAGGACTGGCAAGCTCGGCGACTCGATCCCGCACCAGGGAGTTCCCAAGAGTGCGTGAACTGACCGTTAAGCGGTGCGAAGAGCGTCCAAATTGCTCGAATCGGCGGATAATCTTGCGAATTCCGCGTGCCCAGGAGTTGTCGTCTTGAGGACGGCCGAAGGATTTATGTACTTTGTTTGCGGCGCTTTAAGGAATTGGGGCATCCGCCCCCGTTTCCGGACCTAAAAAGTTTCCGTGCTTTTCCTCGCAAAAAAAAGCTCTCTACCGTACCGCATCTATGAAAACAAGGGGTTTACCGGTACATTCCCGCTAGATCTAACAAAGCGTTAGAGTTAAACTAGCAATGTTTTCATAGATTTAGGCGGAGTCCGCAAAATCTAGAAAACAAAGCAGATTGCGCGCGACTTGTGCTCTCGCAAGTCCTTAGTTTTGAATACCTTACGGGTAAACCGTAAAATATAGAAAACAGGGTAGTTATCGATTGCCGTTTTTCAGCGGCCGGGCTTTTGGCGCGAGACGAAGGACGATCACTCACATCAAGCGCTGCAGGATAGGTTTTCAAAGAGCGGATGACCGCGCTATTCTCAAATAGCAAATGTGATTGCATATATATTATCTCTGTTTTGAGAGGAGCAAGCAACGAAAAAGCGCTGGGTGTGAGGGCGTGATTCCCGTTTTGGGACTGGAGGGAGTCAAAGGCCTCACGCTTCCGCGATGGCCGTGGACGTTCGCTATGAATGACGAGAAATGCCCGAGCCTTCGCAAAGAAGGCGAAAGGCCGGGCCAGGCGACCTCAATGCATTATGACGATTTTTCGTCAGTCGAGACGATTGCCTACCGGTCGGGCTGCTCGGATAACTTCCTGTTTACCGACAAACCATTGTGAATCGTTGCATCCGCGTGTAAGGTGCAGCGGACTATAATTGCGGTCAAAAGAGAATTCCGGTAGCGGCGTTCGTCGGCGGGGAGGATTCGAGGGCTAGGCTGAAATGAGATGAAGAAAGTCAGGTTTGTGGCAGCAATGACGCTAGTCGGACTGGCAATTTTGTCCACTCGTTACTATTTGGTGGACTTGCCAGTATGGCATTTTCTTGGCGGCGGCAAAGGACCCGACCCTACGGCCTTGCACCTGCAGGGGGAATTCGTGGAGAGCAATCTGGGCGTGGCGGAAGGCCCGGCCAGATCACTTACCGTGCGCATGATTGCACAGCAATTTGTTTTCGTGCCTCAGTGTATCGTGGTCCCTGCGGGTGTTCCCATCACGTTTCGAATTACCAGCGCCGATGTCGTGCACATGCTGAGCTTCCTGGGTACGAACTACGGCCTCAAAGCTGTGCCTGGAGCGGTCGCCGAAGCGACTTTTACTTTTGCTAAGGCGGGCGAATTCAAGATCCCCTGCCATGAGTTCTGCGGAGCCGGCCATTATGCGATGAGAGGCCAGCTGGATGTGGTCCCGCGAGATCAGTTTGCCTCCTTGCTTCCGGGCGAAAGGCGGACTTGTGAGCTACGCTAGTCAGGCTCCGCGCCTGCGAATAGGGGCCCGATGGCTTGGAACCCTGGTGGTGCTTTTTGCGATTACTGTCCTATTGTTGGGAAGGGGTTCTTCCGCGCAGTCGGAGAATTCTGAGCCTCCGGTTCGCGTACCTTCGAACGTGGCTTGGACAGAAGAAACCCTTACGATTATTTCTAGTGGTGATGGCTTTCGCGGACTGCTGCTTGCCCGGCGCTGCAATCATTGTCATGGCGAAGAAGGATTCAGCTCGGTTTCCACCTTCCCCAACCTGGCGGGCTTGGACCGGTTGTCGTTCTGGAAACAGATGCAGGATTTTCGATCCGGGAAGCGTACTTCACCGGTGATGCAGAGCATCGCCGAGGGATTTTCGGCGCGCGCCTCGGCCGATTTGGCCGCGTATTACGCGATGCTGCCTACCGCGAGTGATCCGCAAGACACCCGAGCGTTTCCGCAGGCCATGCAGGACCCCTCTCGTGCCTCGATGGCCATCCGCCTCATTGTTTTCGGAGATGGCCAGCGTGGCATACCACCCTGCCAGTCGTGCCACGGTCCGGTGAGTTATGTGAACGGAGCTCCACCACTCGCTACCCAGAACGGTAACTATCTGGAGCAGCAGCTCGAACACTTTTCGAATGGGTATCGTACCAACGATATTAACGTTCGGATGCGTAGCATCGCGAGACAGTTAACTGCGGAGGAAAAGACGGCAGTTTCGGAATTCTACGGTGCTGGACTGGGGCCGGGAGTGAACTCAAGGTAGTAGCTTCGGAAACTCGCCGACAGTGAATCTTACCAGGATTCTTGATTTAACGTTTTTTGTTGCGCCCTTTAACCCGACGCAAGGCTGGCAATTCGTGACATCCTGGCATTGTTGACGCAAGCAGGCCATTTCGCTCATTGAGGGGATTTGAGTGAAATGACCTGGTTTCGTCAACCATGGCGATTGCGGTAGTATCAGCACCGCAGATGAATCCGCTAGAGCAGCGCGCGAGTATGCGATTTGTTTGTGTCTGGTAGGCTCCGCGTGACGGTGCGACCTGCCCGGCGGTGTAGGTAACACACACCCGTGGTATCAGAACGCGGCTCTTCGAGGGCTTGGTCATTGCGTTTGAGCAGTACCCTCGCGACCGGGCACTACGCTGGCGCCTGATGAGGGAGCTTAGAAGTAATGCACTTGAAAGACTTTCCATTGCTTACGCTCGTAGTGTCATTTGGAGCTCTGTGGCTGGCGGCGGAGATCGGCAACAGCCTTCGCAAACGAATGGGCCCCTTGAAGGAGGAGGACCGGGACGATTTCGGAATTGTGCTTGGTGCTACGCTGACACTGCTGGGACTTCTCATCGGGTTCAGCTTCTCGATGGCCATCAGCCGCTACGATCAGCGGAAGAATTACGAAGAGGCCGAAGCCAACGCAATTGGTACAGAGTACGTGCGGGCCGACCTGCTGCCTGCCGCGGATGCGGCGGAAGTGCGCGAGCTACTGAAGAAGTATCTCGATCAGCGCGTGTTGTTCTACACGACCCGCGACCCTCGCCAGCTCGCAAGGGTCAACGCGGACACGGCGGAACTCCAGACCAAGCTATGGGCCGCCGCCCGGGCTCCGGCCGCAGAGCAGCCCACACCTATAGTTGCCCTCGCCGTTTCCGGCATGAATGACGTGTTGAACTCGCAGGGATACACGCAGGCAGCATGGTGGAACCGCATCCCCCGTTCGGCTTGGGTCTTGATGGTGGCCATCGCCCTCGGCTGCAACTTGTTGATCGGGTACGGCGCACATCGGAGAGATTTGCGGATATTTCTGATCGTTCCGATTGCGGTGTCCATCTCGTTCTTCCTGATCGCTGACATTGATAGCCCACGCAGAGGTACGATTCACGTGGCTCCGCAGAATCTGTTGAGCCTCTCACAGTCCCTATCTGCCCAGTAGGCGGAGCGCAGGAGCGCAGAGGACCCGGCGGTCATGTGTTTGACGCAACATCGCCTCTCTAACGCATTGAGGCCGTGGTTTACCGTTTCAAGGTAGCTGTCGTCGCTTGGGCTTCACGCTTCGTTGGGTCGAGCGCGGATTTTGCAGGGGGGCCTTGTTCTCGCGGGTACGGCGCGAAAAGGAAGGATGCTTTCTTGTCGCCGCAAACATAGCGGAATCAGATCTTCAGGAAATTCTCGATCAGTTTCTTGCCCTCGCCCGTCAGGACGCTTTCAGGATGGAATTGCACGCCTTCCACCGGAAACCGTTTATGCCTCAGGCCCATAATCACGCGGGAGTTGCCATTTTCTGCGGCGTAGGCACTGATTTCGAGCTCTTTCGGCAGGCTCTTTTCCTTGACGATCAGCGAGTGGTAGCGCGTGGCTGTCATGGGTGAGCGGAGATCCTTGAAAATGGTTCGGCCATCGTGTTGGACTTCGCTGGTTTTGCCGTGCATCAGTTTGGGGGCGCGTACGATTTCGCCGCCAAAGGCCGCACCGATGGCTTGATGTCCCAGGCACACTCCGAGCACAGGGACTTTACCCGCAAAATGGCGGACCAGTTCGATGCTGATTCCGGCCTCTTGCGGCGTGCACGGTCCGGGCGAAAGCAGGATGCGCTCCGGCTGCATGGCTTCTACCTCGGCCACGCTTACCTGGTCATTGCGGCGAACTACGACCTCGGCTCCCAGTTCGCCCAGATACTGAACCAGGTTGTAGGTGAATGAATCGTAGTTGTCCAGGACGAACACCATCGCCTATCAGCTTATCAAAATCTTCAAACGCAGAGGGCGCTGAGAAAGGCCGCAGGGAGCGCTGAGTACGGCTGCCGAGAGCCGCTCCAGTTCGATAAGGAAGCGAGCCAAACACGCGAGTGTTGCGTCGCAAAGTACGCGACGCTTGCCCGGGATGACAATCAAGCTCAACCAGCCAGCCAAAACTACAGTCTTGACAGGGTGAACGCAAAACGCCATGCTTTACAGGCTTTACTGGAGGGCTCATGGCCGAGGCCGAACAGGATAACAAGCGGGCAACCCGCCGCTTCGCATTGCGGTTGCCCGTTTCGGTGACCTACACCGAGGATGGAGTGCAGGAAAAGGCTGCGCAGACGCGAGATGTAAGCGCTCGCGGCATCTGCTTCTTTGTGGATTCGGCAATTGCCGCCGGATCGAACATTGAATTTACCCTCACTCTTCCTCCGGAAATCACTTTAACCGAAAGCATTCGGGTACGGTGCAAAGGCAAAGTGGTGCGCGTGGATGAAGGCGGCAACGAAGGTCGAGTCGCGGTTGCCGCGGTAATTGACGAATATGAATTCCTGTCTGAGCCGTGAACCCGATTCCTTGACTCCTGCGGCTGGCGCCAAATTGGGTTGAGCATCTCCGCCAAGGTGTTCGTGATGACTTTGGTGTTCTCGGTAAGACTTCTTTCTATCGCAGGCCAGTGGTATCTTTGCAGTAAGTACCCTATTCTGCGATGAAGTTCCAGCCATGCATTCGGAGCGCGCTCGTTGCGCTTGCACTGCTCACAGGATTGCTGATTGCCTCGGGCGGAGCCCAATCGACTCCAAAATTGCTGGCAACTACGGACACTCCGATCTTCGTTCGCAGTGTGCGCGTGTTGCCTGGACCGGCGGTCGAAATCCTGTCCAGCCGCCCGCTCGTGCCCGCGATCAGCACGCTGGATAATCCGCCGCGGCTGGTTATTGATCTTCCGAATGCTGATGTGCCTGCGAACTTGTCCGGGAACAACACTCGGATCGACTCGCCCGCGCAGGAAATTCGCCGGGTTCGCGTCAACCAATATCAGAACGCTCCTCCGGTCACGCGCGTAGTGGTTGATTTAGTCAAGCCGGTTGGGCACACCTGGGACGCGGCCGGCAATCGACTGATGGTTCGCCTGCGCGCTTCTTCAGACCAAGTGACGGCTAAGCCGCTTTCTGTTCCGGCTTTCACGCAAGGGATCCAGCCGACAGCCGTTCCACTTGGCCCGGGTTCCTCCGGTTCGGTTGTTCTAGCGGGAAGCCGAGCGGCTGCGGGTTCTTCGGTGACTGCGGGTTCGGAGACGTCCGTGCTGCGTTTGCAACGAGGCGGCGAAGTGCTGGTTTGCCCGGGGACAACAGTATCGGTTACATCTGCGCAAAGCGGGCACGGTCTGATGCTGGGGATGAACACGGGTGCGCTCGAAGCTCACTACAAGCTGGATGCATCGGCGGATTCGATTCTGACGCCGGATTTCCGGATTTTGCTGGCGGGGCCGGGCGAGTTTCATTATGCCGTCAGCGCCGACTCGCGAGGCAATACCTGCGTCCGCGCCTTGGCTGGGAACACTGCTTCTGTGATCGTTTCTGAGCTGTTGGGAGAAGGGAATTATCAGGTCAAGCCCACCGAGCAGATTGTGTTTCACTCCGGCCGCCTGAATCTGGTGGACGCCGCCGTGCCCACCAGTTGTGGCTGCCCGCCGCCAGAGATTCCCGTGATGCTCGCGTCTGCCGCGCCTCCGGTTTCTGATGCGAAGCAACCTTCATCCAGGAAGTTAGCGCGAGATGAATCCAAGCCTGTGACACCTGCTGCTTCGGGCCGGCCGTCAGGTGTTACGTTGCCCGGCGAGGCGGCGGCGCTGCCACCGGAGACGGCCGCTTTGCCGCCGTCCAAGCCGAACGACGTTCATGTGCAGGTGGAAGCTCCGTTCGTCTTTCGTGCGGCAGATATGCCCGCAAACAATCCTCCGGCTCCGAAGCCGGCTCCAATCCCCGCTGCGCAGTCTCTGCCGGTGCGCGACTTGCCGCGTCCGGCGACCTTCGAGACCGAGGTTCTGCCTCCCGCTCAAAGTCAGGCAAAACAGGTCCACCACGGAGCATTCGCCAAAATCAAGGGTTTCTTCTCGGCGATCTTCGGCTAGATGGTGGGCTAGATCGTGAACCGTGGCGCTGAAGCCCGTTACCGCCGTTTCATGGCAGCGGCTAGCGGCGCTACGCGGTCGCGCAGTTCGTCGGCGATTTCCTGGCCGCGTTCTAAAGCGTCTTCGGCAACTTCTTTTGCGTCGTCTTTCCAATCGTCCAAGGTTTCGCGGGCGTCCTGGTATCGGCGGCCCAGCTCTTTTCGCATTTGTTTGCCTGATTTCGGCGCAAACAAAAGTCCAATCAGTGTGCCGGCTCCCAGACCGATCAACAGAAAAGTGATCGCGGTTGCGGCGGTGTTTCCTTCCGAAGACTCATACTTTCCTACACGCATAAAAGCTCCTCTCGTAATGAAAATCTCTTCATGAAGCTGGCAACTTGGATTCGCCAAACAACATTCTAGCCGCCGGATGCGGCGAGTGCCGTGGATTCGTAATTTTTAATCTTCGCGCGATTTCCCATATTGGCTCAAGTCCTGTAAAATAAGCACTTTGAGCCTTGTGTCTGGCGGAGCATGTGGTCTGCCCGCGTCTGCCAGCTACCCGCAATTAAAGGAGATTCATTCGGTAATGTCGATTCCCGCCACCCAGCTTCGTCCCGGCATGATCATTAAACACAATAACGATCTGCACTCCGTTTTCAGCGTCGAGCACCGCACGCCCGGCAATTTGCGCGCCTTCATCCAGGCGAAACTGCGCAACCTGCGGACGGGCGCCATGTTCGAGCACCGCTTCCGCTCGCCTGATCCCATCGAAAAGATCACGGTGGACGAGCAGGAGATGGAGTACTTGTACGCCGACGGCGACAGCTACTACTTTATGGACACGACCAATTTCGAGCAAACCCATTTGACGCGCGACATCCTCGGCGATGCAGTGGATTATCTGATTCCCAACTTGCAGATCAAAGTGGAATTCTTCGACGGCAAGGCGGTGGGAATCGAACTGCCGCAGACGGTCGAATTGACTGTGGTCGAGACCGAACCGGGGCTGAAGAGCGCTACGGCGTCCAGCGTAACCAAGGCAGCGAAAACCGAGACTGGACTCGTCGTGCAGGTGCCACCCTTCATCAACGAAGGCGAGAAGATTCGCGTGGATACTGCCGAAGGCGTTTATTTGTCGCGGGCATAGAGTTGCCGCGCAGGCTTAGCATAACTGCGCTTCAGGGCAGCATTACGGAAATCAAAATCAAGCCGTCATTTTGAGCGGAGCAGTTGGTTCGCGAAGCGAATCAGCTGCGGAGTCGAAGGACCCCTATGCAGCGAATGCTCCAATGTCGCTTCAGGGAATTCTCTTCACGTTCGTCCGAACAGTGCTGTGAGAATTCCCCGATGCGGCTTTGGTAGTGCTTGACTGCTCGGGATCCTTCGACTGCGTAACCGCTTCGCTTCGCGAAACGGCTACTGCGCTCAGGATGACAAAATGTTGAGGATACGCTGATGGCCAGGGCCATGCCGCCAAGCCGCGTCATTTTTCTTAGCGTCGCTCTCTGTTTCTTATTCGCGATGGCTAGTGCGCAGCAGAATGCGCCTCCGAAAATAGTCGCGCTGCGCGCATCCCGCATGCTGGATGTGAACAGTGGCAGCATGGTGCGTGAAGCCGTGATTCTGATTCAGGATGAAAAGATTACGGCCGTCGGCGCTTCTTTGAAGATTCCAGCTGGGGCGGAAGTTGTGGATTTGGGCGATGCCACGCTGTTGCCCGGGCTCATCGACTGCCACACCCATCTGATGGCCCGCATTCCCGACGATCCCCAAGGCTATGGGTTGACCTTGCTCACCAAGTCGCAGGCTTTTCGCGCGTTGGAAGGCGCGGCCGATGCCCGGGTGACATTACGTGCCGGTTTTACGGCGGTGCGCGATGTTGAAAGCGAAGGCTCTGGTTATGCCGACGTCGCACTGCGGGATGCGATCAATGAGGGCCTCGTGGATGGCCCGCGCATGCAGGTGGCAACCCGCGGGATCGCCGCGGTCGGAAAATACTTCCCCTTCGACATCTCTCCCGATCTGGTGGATTTTCCTACCGGAGCCCAGATGATCAGCGGACCTGAGGAAGCGCGCCGGGCTGCCCGCGAGCAAATCGGACATGGCGCGAACCTGCTCAAGGTTTATGCCGATTGGGGTACTCCCACGCTGACCGTCGATGAGATCCGGCCCATAGTCGAAGAGGCGCACAAGTCCAAACTAAAAGTGGCCGCCCACGCCGATAGCCCGGAAGGCATTCGTAACGCCCTGACCGCGGGCGTGGACTCGATCGAGCATGGGCACCAGGCCGACCGCAGTTCTTTCGAGTTGATGAAACAGAAGAATGCTTTCTGGGTGCCGACGATAGGCTATTACTTCTATGCCGTGGACATGGCGAAGTCTCCGCAACCACGCAAACACATGGAAGAAGCTCTGCAACGCGCGCGGCAGAATATTTCAATCGCCCGCGAGTTGGGCGTAAAAATCGCGAATGGTTTCGATCCCGCCAGCGCCGAGGAGCACGGCAAGAACGCGCGCGAGATCATTGCCATGACGAAGCTTGGATTGTCACCGCCCGAAGCAATCCGCGCAGCGACTGCGAATGCAGCTGACTTGATGGGATGGCAGGACAAGATGGGATCGATCGAGACAGGAAAATATGCAGATATCATCGCTGTTTCTGGAGATCCTATTGGCGACATCGGCGAACTTGAGCACGTCAAGTTCGTCATGAAAGGCGGAGTGATCGTCAAAAACGAGTTCGGCGGTGCCCATTAGGTTATTCCTGGTAGTGGCGCAGTTCGATAAGGAAGCGAGCCAACTGCGCGATTATCGGGTCGCAAAGAACGCGACCCTTCGCGCGGCTCGCCCGGATTCCTCACGGCGCAAAGAACGCTTGTTCGGAATGACGATCGTTGTTCCCCCGCCCGATTCATGCATGGCGCGACAATCTGGTATTTTTGATGGTCGGAGTTTTATGTCGAAGGACACACAGGCCCGCCGCTTTCTGGTTCGCGGACGCGTGCAAGGCGTAGGTTTCCGCTGGTTTGTGGAACGCGAGGCGCACATCCTCGGCATTGCCGGATGGGTGCGCAATAATGCGGACAGCAGCGTGGAAGTACTGGCCGTGGGCACCCGTGATCAACTGGCGGGACTGCGTTCGCGCCTGCGCGAGGGTCCGCGTGCCGCCCGCGTGGATGATGTTGAGGAATCTGAAGCCAAGCCTGTGGCTGGCCTTACAAGCTTTCGTATCGAAGGAGCCTGGTAAATGCCAAGTAATGTAGCGCCCATTAAAGCTAGCGTAAACTGCGAACCGCTGAAGAAGCTGATCCGCGAAGTCCCCGATTTCCCCAAGAAGGGAATTCTCTTCTACGACATCACGACGGTGTTGAAAGACAAACTGGGATTCGCCATGCTGATCGACGCCCTCTCCGAGCACTATCTGGAGCAGAAGATCGACTTGGTCCTCGGCATGGAGGCGCGCGGATTCATTTTCGCTCCCGCACTGGCGTACCGTTTGAATGCTGGCTTCGTTCCGGTACGGAAGCCCGGCAAACTGCCCGCCGCCACTACCAAATATGATTACGCTTTGGAATACGGTACGAACACGCTTGAGATTCACAAAGACGCCATCCGGAAAGGCGAGCGCGTCATCATCGTCGACGACCTGTTAGCTACGGGAGGAACTGCAGAAGCGACGACGAAACTTGCGGCCTCGCTAGGCGCGGAAGTTGTGGGTTTGGGATTCGTCGTCGAGCTCGATTTTCTGAAGGGTCGGGACAAGCTGCAGGATTACGATGTTTTTTCGTTGCTGCATTACGACAAGGGCTAAACCACAGACAAAGGTAACCACAGACAAAGGCTGAAACCACAAAGGACACAAAGGTTCACAAAGGAAAGGCTTACGATCTTCCCTTTGTGGACCTTTGTGTCCTTCGTGGTTCAGGCTCCTGGGTTGTTCTCGGTCAGAACCAGTGACGCGTCTTTCGCGATGTAGCTCTTCCGCCTGAACCAGTCCTCCATGGCGCCTTTCAATTCTGCGACCGGAACGTGGGTGCCGATCTCCATCAGGCCGTCGGCCACAGGCAAGGTATTGTCAAAGGCGGTCGCATTCGTGAAGTTGCGCATGGAGAAGCTATCCAGCCACTTCAGCGGACAGGGCAGACGGCGCCCATTCTGCTCGTACTCCACGCGAATCTTGCGGGCAAACATGAATCTGATTTAACCACAGGGGCACATCTCCGGCATATCCGGAATCGCAGCAGACTTATCAGGAATCACGCAGGCCCGGACGCCTCGTCCGGGCAAGCGAGCACAGCGAGCGCCCTTAGTGCGTCGGAGACGCGGGCGCGGCTGGAGCCGCCGAAGCCGTCTCACTGACTCCCGTATTCACCAGATCCTTCAGTTCCTTGCTTGGCTTGAAGAACGGAATCTTCTTGGCGGGGACTTCCACGCGATCGCCAGTCTTGGGATTGCGGCCCACGCGCGGCTTGCGTTGCCGGGTGCGGAAGCTGCCAAAGCCGCGAATCTCGATCTTGTCGCCCACGCGAAGCGAGCGCACGATGCTGTCGAAAATGGTTTCGACGATAACTTCACTGTCCTTGCGGGTTAACTCCGCCAATTGGGACACTTCATCGATCAGGTCAGCCTTGGTCATACGCCTCTTCGCTCCGTAAGTGTCGTAATGAAAGTGGCTTGTGCCTGGGGTCGGGGCTCCCGAGCCACATCAGGGCCTGCATAACCTTCTCAAATTTCAGGGGTTGTGCGCAAGTGGCATTTTTTGGGACCGGGCGTCAGGGTTAAGGCGTTAAGCAACAGCTTTGTCATCCTGAGTCATGCGAAGGGTCGGTGCACTTTCTTTGCTGCTGGCTGAATACACAGATCCTTCGCTTCGCTCAGGATGACAGCGGAGGACGGGAATCTCACTTCCACAGGTAATAAAATCCCATTTGCTGGTCAAGCAGCTTCTCCCGCGTTGGCAGCCACTGCGAAATATCTCCAAACAGCAAGTCGGCCAAAGTCTTGCGATCTTTGTCCGGGCGCACCAACACCGGCTCACCCTTGATTCCGACGGCCTTCGCGGTATCGTCCACCGCATTCTGGAAATCACCGACCTGATCGATCAGGTGCATGGACAGCGCCTCTTGTCCGGTCCACACCCTACCGTCCGCGATTTTCTTAATGTCATCGGTCTTCGCGTGGCGCCCGTCGGCTACTGCCTGCACGAACTGGCCATACATGTTGTCGATTAAAGACTGCATGTAGGCTCGCTCTTCCGGAGTCATTTCCCGGCTGGGGTCGCCCGTATCCTTGAGCGCGCCAACCTTGAGCACTTCCGGCTTCAGCTTGGCCCATTTCATGAGGTCGCCGTAATTTACCCATTCGGCAATCACGCCGATGGACCCGACCACGCTGCCATTGTCGGCATAAATCTTGTTGGTTGCGGAAGACACGTAGTATGCGCCACTGGCGCCCACCGTGCTGATCGAGGCCACAATGCGCTTTTTCTTGTCGTCACGGATGCGTTTGACCGCGCGATAAATCTCCTCCGACGCCGCCACACCTCCGCCGGGAGAATTCACCCGCAGAATGATGGCCTTGATGGAATCGTCATCGCCAAACTTTTTGATCTGCGGCACGATCACGCTGGAATCCAGAATCACACCTTCCAGGTCGACCACGCCAATCTTGTCGCCAAAGCCGTCGAGCGACGCGTGCTCTCCGCCGGCGCGCAGGGTCAGGTAAACGAGCGTAAACACGGCCAGCACGAAGAGGAAGAAAACTCCCCCACCGATCACGATCCAGAGCAGAGTGCGGGAACGACCAGTCTCAGCCATACAGTGAAGGTAGTTTAGCACCGCAGGGGCAATGCAGGCCCCTGAGTTTTCGCGCTTTTCGCCTTGACCCGCACTCGAATGCTACGTAAGATTCGGCCTGCTTATTCCGACCTGTCCTTTTGCCGTGTTCATCGCAGTGCCCGGATTTTTCTGTGGTGTTGTGCTCGAACTCGAAGGCGCAGCAACTTGCGGAGGTGATACGTGGCCGGATTCTGCGGAAATTGTGGATCTCCAGTCGCGGCAGGTGTGAAGTTCTGTTCCAACTGCGGTGCAGCCCTGCCGGGCCCATCGGTCGCGCCAGTCACCCCGGCCAGCCCTTCGTCCGCACCTCCAGTATCGACAGGCCCTACGAGCAGCACTCCGCCTCCGGCCTCTCATGGGAGCAACACCGCATTGAAGATTGTGCTGATTGTGGTGGCCGTAGTTGTGTTCCTGATGCTGGCGGCCGGCGCAGGCTGCTTCTACATTGCCTATCGGGTGAAGCAGAAAGCCCACGAATACTCGCAGCAGATGGGCGCGGATGCGACTCCATACACTGGCAAACGGGATCCCTGCCTGGTCTCGGCCGCGGAAGTCGCTGCCATTCTCGGCCAACCGGTTCAGGCTGCCGAACCCCGCGGCAACATGGCGTGCGCATACCCCTACGGCCCCGCTGCCAACCAGCGCCTCGAAGTTGATTTCACCTGGAAGGGCGGAGCCATGACCATGAAGTTTGCCCACGGCGCCATGCAACATATATCGGGTATGGACACCTTCACCGCTGTGCCCGGCATCGGGGACGAAGCTTACGTCGCGCCCGGAGGTTCGGGCTTCATGATGCGCAAGGGCGACGTAATGGTGAACATAGACCTGCGCGCCAGCGGCGTGAGTGTGAACGCCGCCGAGAAGATCGCCACCAAGATCGCCGACCGGTTGTGATCGGCAGCGCCTGCGGTCGCGATTCGTATCAGGATATGGCTTTAGCCATATCGCAAGTCGTTCGTATCAGCCCGGCTTCAGCCGCTGAGGTAGTCAGGCCCTGATCACCCGCAGCGCCCCCCGCGCCACGCTAACTTCAATCGGTGTACGACACACGTACTCGCCGTCCGCATAAACATCGCGCGGCTCTTCCGTTTCGACTCGCAGCCGTTCCGTCTGGAAGTACTCAACCTCCGGAATGCCCAGATGCCGCCCGAAAAAGACGCTGGGGAAAAGACACAACAGCTTGAATTTGTTCATGTGTCCAATGGTGCAAACGTCAATCTTCCCATCGTCGAGCCGCGCGCGGGGAGCAACTTTCATCCCACCGCCGTACGTCGGCGTATTGGCGAACGCTGCGACCATCATCGGCTTTATGTTCCGAGCGACGATCCCCTCGGGATTCCCGGCGTCAGACGATGAGATTTTCATAGCGGCCGGCGCGAATCCAAACAGCGCCGATGGGAGGCTCAAGACATATCCGCCGTGCGCCCGCAGCCAGCGCGGAAGCCGGTTAGCCCGCCGGCCAATCTCCGCGTCCAGACCCACGCCGCCCACACAACAAAAATAGTGCTTATGTGGAGCGGGCGCCTCGCCCGCTGCTTGGGTATCGGCAATGAATGGCGCGATCACACCAAGATCGATTGTCCGCAAATTGCCTCCACCCGAGCAAAACTTCTGCCAGGCCAACAACGAATCGCGATGCCCGCGCAGGCCCAGCGCCCGCGCAAAATCGTTTCCACTGCCGCAAGGCACGACCAGCACGGGAATCCGCAACGTGACCAATTGCGGCAGATAACGATGCACAGTCCCGTCTCCGCCGAAGATGAGAATCGCGTCGGCCTCACTTGGATCAGCAGGAGGGCCGACCATCCAACTCGTTTCTGAATTTTGCCGGAACGGCTTCAGGTCCTTGGCAGAAGTTCCCGGCCCAAGGATGGCAGCTGCGCGCATGTTCGCGGCAGACTATCAGAAATGAATGGAGCATGTAGCCCCGCACATCCCCAACCAGCACTGAACCCTTACTGCGGAGCGGTTGTCGATTCCTCGCGCCGCCAGATCGATAATCCCGGCCATCCCATGGCTAGTAGGCCCAGAGATGCCGGTTCCGGCGTGGGTGCGCTGAGAAATACAGGGCTCACTGTTGCGACGCCGATTTCATCCGGTCCCTTCGTTCTGCCGCTGATGATGGGCTTGTTGGGAACGGTCTCGTAGGCGTAGCCGTTCAGAATGCCCGAGACGTTATGGTTGATTATGGAGATGGTCATCCGCGCCCAGCCGAAATGGATCTGTCCCTGGATCGAAAACTTCAAGCCAAGATAGCGGTTCTTGACGTTTTTCCACGGCCCCGAACTGTAGAAGGTGCCGGTGTCCGACTTTCTCCACACCCTGGCCAGGACGTCGGCATAAGGGGAGAATTTACCTTTAGGGCCCACCCGAACGCCGGCCCGCAGCCTGACCTTTATTTTCCACCATCGCATTGCCAGCTTGCGCGGGAAAGACGCCCAAGTCTGTAGACTTGCCGGTTTGTATTTGATCCACGATGTAAAAATCGTACGTCCCATCATGGTTGAGATCGAGACGAACTACGCTGCCGAGTCCGATGTGCGCCGGAGTGTAGACGATTTTCGCTTCCGCAGGCTGAGTCAGCGCCAGCATGCTCACTCCCGCTGCGCTCGCGGCCAGCGCGTACATGTTGAGCCGCTGATGCGTGGATTCAGCAAGGTCGCGCACTCGCGCAGCGCTTGCCGCTACGACATACATGTCGAGCTTGCGATCGATCGACGCGGCAAGGTTGGAGGCTGTCTTACGGGGCCCGGAACGTTTCATAAGGCTCCCATCGAGGTGGCAGCGAACATTGTCCTCCGCTGGGTCAGGTTTGTCACGAGAAATCACTGGGCGACCGCAGAACGCTTAGGCTCGGACGCCTCCGCCGGGCGGGCACGTAAGTCGCCCCGGTTTGGCCTCTCCGTTCGCGCTGGGCGGGCGAGGGCGTCCGCCCCCACTCGATTCTTGCAAACCAGTTGGTCCGCGGGCTGAGAAAGCGGTACAGTAGTCGCGATACACATGGCGAATGAATTGAGGCAAAGCGATCTGGAAAAGGAAGCGGCAGCTCGCGCCAGCTTGCGCTTCGTGCGCGACGGCAACGTCGTTGGACTGGGAACGGGATCGACCGCGGCGTACGCAGTGCGATTTCTGGCAGAGCAAGTTCGGACGGGATTGAAGATCCGCGGCATTCCGACTTCTGTGCACACTAAAGAGCTAGCCGCGAGCTTGGGAATTCCGCTGACCACGCTCGATGAGTGTCAGCAGATCGACGTCGACATCGACGGGGCGGATGAATTCGATCCGCAACTGCATTTGATCAAGGGGGGCGGCGGGGCGCTCCTGCGCGAAAAAATCATCGCGTCCGCGTCGCGTCAGGTGGTCATCATCGCCGATTCCAGCAAGCAGGTCGCAGTGTTGGGAAAGTTTCCGCTTCCCATCGAAGTGATTCCCTTCGCCCAACCGTTGGTTGCCAAGAGAATTACAGGTCTCGGAGCGACCGTGAAACTGCGCCGGGACGCGAAGGGAAATCCGTTCGTAACCGACGAAGGCCACCACATCCTGGATTGCAGCTTCGGCCAGATTCCCGATCCGCCCGCCCTGGCGTGGAAACTGAGCGACATGCCGGGCGTGGTCGAACACGGCCTATTTATTAATTTGGCTTCGGTTGTTTTGGTGGCGAAAGGCGAGAACGTCACGGAGTTGCGACGAAACAAGGGATCAGATTAGCCGACGATCTCCTTTAGCGCCGCGAGCAAGCGGTTCACTTCGTCCGCCGTATTGTAGTGCGCCAGCCCGATGCGCAGGAACCCTCCATCTTTTTCAACATCGAGGCGCTCGGTGAGGTTCAGCGCATAGTAATTTCCGTCCCAGGTAAAGAAGCCACGCTCGCCAAGCCGAGTAGCGAGTTCAAGCGGCGTGTGACCCTTGATGCGCACCGCGATCGTGGGACAACGCTGATCGAAGCGCTTCGGATCGCTGATGCCGTAAAGCTTCAACCCGGGAATCGACAGCAATCCGCGAATGAGCGTTTCCATCAATCCGCGCTCATGTTTCTGGATCGCGTCATAGGCGGCGAGTAAGGCGGCGCGGCGACTGGATACTAACGGATTCACGTGCCGTCCAAGATCCGCCAGATAGTCAACGCAGGCGCTAATACCAGCGATACATTCGTGATTAAGCGTGCCCCACTCCCAGCGGTTGGGAATCGCATTGGTGTTGGCGCGAACCTTGTAGGGATCGAGCCGCGTCAAGTGCTCGCGCTTGCCGTAAAGCACGCCCATGTGTGGACCGAAGAACTTGTAAGTCGAGCACACCAGGAAGTCGCAGTCGAGCGTGCGGACATCGATGGGACCATGTGGCGCGTAGTGGACTGCATCGATATAAGCCATCGCGCCGCGTTGATGAGCAAGCCGTACGATCTTCGCCACGTCGTTGATCGTGCCCACCGCATTCGAAGCGTATCCGACCGCGACCAGTTTCGTGCGGTTGGTAATCTGGCGCGCCAAATCGTCCATGTCGAGAGTGCAATCCTCTTCGACGAATCTCCGCCATGCGAATGCTTACGCCGCGCTCTTCGAGGGCGCGCCAGGGAGAAACGTTGGCATCGTGATCGAGATGCGTGAGCACGATTTCATCCCCCGGACCAAGCTCGCGTCCAATCGAGCGGCTGATGGCAAAAGTCAGCGAAGTCATGTTAGGACCGAAAACGAGTTCATCCGGATCACAGCCCAGGAAGTCCGCCATCGCGTAACGCGCGCCCGCGATTATAGTGTCCGTGCGGCGGCTGGTCGCATAGGCACCGCAAGTATTGGCGTTGCTGCGCTTCAGATAATCAGAGATCGCGTCGATGACACGCTGCGGAACCTGAGTTCCGCCAGGCCCATCGAGGAACGTTGCCGGATGTCCGTTGACGATCTGGGCGAGAGATGGGAACTGGGCGCGAACCCAATCCAGATCGAGAGCATTTGCTGTTTCGTTCTGAGTGCTCAACATAGGATTCATAAAGATTTTTCTGTAGAGACGTAGCTCTGCTACGTCTCGGTCACCGCGCGGACGAAATCAGCCAGCATCCCATAAGCGGTGGCTTGCAATCCGGGATTGTTTTCGGTAATCGCCAGTCCCGGAAAGATGTCTGTTTCAAAATACACGATGGAAGAAGTTCCCGCGACCCAAGCCAGCGGATCGCTTAACGGTACCTGCTCCGGCCGTACGCTCGCTGTCACGCCTTGATCGGTGCGCTGGGCGCGGCACACCAGCTTATACGGTTTTCCGTCGGCCCGGGCAGCACGGACCGATTCTTCACTCAGCTTGCCGATGCCTTCACGCTGAATTTCTTCAAGCCGAATCGGCACGCCCATAAGCACGCGAATCAGAGCGGCGACCTTGACCGCTGCATCCCAACCCTCGATGTCATTGCTGGCATCGGTTTCGGCGACCCCGATCTCCTGTGCCTTGACGAGCGACTCTTCAAAGCTGATCCCCTCTTCCACGCCGCTGAGAATGACATTCGTGGTGGAATTGAGAATGCCGCGAAATCCGTGCAGCTGAATGGCCGGCAGATTGTCGCGGAACATAGCGAAGATGGGAACGCCATCCATCACGGTAGATTCGAACAGAAATCTTCGCTGCTTCGCCCTAGCCAAAGCGCTCAGCTCTTCGTAGGCATGCACGATGGGGCCTTTGTTGGCAGTGATAGCGTGTGCGCCCAGTTCGAGAGCCGCGCGAATATGATCGATCGCCGGTTGCCCGTCGCGCGGACTGAGGGAAGTAGCTTCGAACAGAACATCGGCCTTCGCCAGACGCAGCCATTCGCGGACATCGCGCGGCGCGGGCGCGCCCGCCCGCGATTGTCCAGAGAAACTTTCGCGCAGCATCGCATCTACATCCAGCCCCTCGGAATCCGCGATCCACCCCATCCGCCGCGTTGCGACACCCGTGATCCGCCATGCGATACCTCGCTCGCGTAGTTGAGGATCCTTTTTCTGCAGAAGCTGAAGTAGCGTCCGGTTGACGTTGCCGAAGCCGAGCAGGCAGAGATTGTAGGTGCGAATGGGTGATCTCCTGGAACGGCTCCGGACGCAAGATGCGCCCGGGACACCCGGCAAGATGCCGGCGCTACCTTTTAGCCCATGGTTGAAGTGTGTTCAGGCTGAATCTTGTAGATGACGCGGGTTTCCGACGGCTGCCTATACGGATATTTGTCGACTCCCAAGTACTTCTTGGCCATCTTGTCGATATGCGCGTCGGCGCCCTGCTCGGTGATCTCGACCACGCGACCGCGGATTTCGAGATAACGGTAGGGATTGTCGGGATCGATGATTGCCATCGCAACTCGCGGATCGCGACGGACATTGCGATCCTTCTGGCGACCCTTGGCGGAATTGAAAAGTACATAATCCCCTTCCAAATCACACCACACCGGTGTCACCTGCGGACGGCCATCGGGCATCAGCGTTGCCAAACTAGCGAAGGCGCGCTTGTTGAACAGATCGCGATATTTCTCCGGAATAGCTTCAGGCATCACATCCTCCTTGCGATAGTATTGCCAAGCGAATTATAGACGGCGCCATGAGTTTCGTGTTGCGGCCTCGGCTACAACTGGACCGAGCAGCATTTACGATCTTCGACTTAATATTGTTCAAAGGATTTGCGAGCGCCGCGACAGGTTGCGCGGGTGTGCCCAAATTTTCGCAAACTCCAGTAAACTGGTGGGCTTTATCGAGAGCGAACTATGCTGAGAGAAAGTTTTCGCAGGAGCAAGCCATTGCGGTGTTTCGTCGCCTTAATGTTGCTGGTTCTGTGCGGGGGAAGCCGCGCGGCCAGCGCTGCAGAGAGCACATCAGGCAAGGCAATCGCCAAGATCGTCTTCATGACCGACTTCGGTACAGTGGATGACTCAGTAGCGATCTGCAGGGGCGTGATGTATTCGATTGCTCCGGAGGTGCGCATTGTCGACCTCACGCATCAGGTTACGCCCTTCTCGATACTCGACGGAGCGCGCTTTCTGTACGGCGCAACCCCGTACTATTCGGCGGGAACCGTATTTGTAGTGGTGGTGGATCCGGGTGTGGGCAGCACTCGGAAAGCGATCGTGGTCAAGTCGAAGAGGGGACAATATTTTGTCTTGCCGGATAACGGCTTGATGACGCTGGTGCAGGATCGTGACGGGATCGAGGGCGCGCGCGAGATCACGAATCGCGACTGGATGATCGGCGCGGCGCTGTCATCGACATTTCATGGACGCGACATATTTTCGCCTGTAGGTGCGCATCTGGTGCGAGGCGACGACTGGACCGGGGTGGGACCCGAGCTTGAAGTCAGCAAACTTGTGCGCCTGGACATTGCTCCCGCCAGGCTGGATGAACGCGGGTTGAGTGGAGAAGTGATCGCGACCGACGGGCCCTTCGGCAATCTCGTCACTAATATCAGCGGCGATGATTTTCTCAAACTGGGGTACGCGCGGGGCCAGGCGGTTCACGTCACGATCGGAAAGAACCAGATGGACATTCCGTTCGTGCGCACGTTCAGCGACGTCCCGCTGAACAAGCCGCTGCTCTATATCGATTCGCGCGGGCATCTTGGCTTAGCCCTGAATCAGGGAAGCTTCGCGGCCACGTACGGGGTAAAGCCTCCGGTCGCAATATTCATTCCGCGCGCGGGCAACTAATTCTGGTGCGAAGTCGAGGAGAAGTATTCATGCACAGACAACAACCAGTCGCTGATTCTAGTAGCAAGATTCAAAGCTTGATTCTTTTGACGATCGTCTTGCTCCTGCCTTGCATCGCTCTTGCCCAAAGCTTCCGCGGCTCGATTCGTGGAAGGGTGGTGGATCCAAACGGCAATGCCATCGTCGGTGCAAAGCTGACTGCCAAGAATAGCGCGACTGGACAGATGCGCGACGCAGCGACCGGCGACGACGGCGCCTACGTGCTGGCCGAGCTTCCCGCGGGAGAATATGCGGTCACGGCCGAATACGGCGGATTGTCTCCGGTTGGTCAGAATGTCATCGTCAACGTTGGCTCGGATACAACCGCAAACTTCGATCTAACCAGAGTGGAAAAGCGCTTGGAACAGTTGACCGTCACGGAAGAAACGCCGGTCATCGATACCACCCGCGACGTCCTGAGCGAGGTCGTGGACCAGAAGTTAGTTGCCGAACTCCCACTCAACGGCCGCGATTTCGGCAAGCTGGTTGCGCTGTCGCCGGGAGCTACGGTTGATCCTTCTGGCGTCGCTGGTACGCAGGGTGGTTTCGGACAATTCAATATCAACGGTAATCGTGACCGTTCCAACAATTACACTCTCGACGGCACCGACAATAACGATCCTTTCTTCAATAACTCGGCGCTGAACCAAACGGGTATCGGAGGCGCGCCAGCTTCGCTCCTGCCGATCGATGCCATCCAGGAGTTCAACCTGCAGTCGCAGTTTGGAGCGGAATACGGCCGGAACAGCGGTTCCGTGGTGAACATCGTTACGAGATCGGGCACCAACAAGTTGCACGGCTCCGGCTTCGAATTCTTCCGCAATAGCGCGTTGGACGCACGCAACTACTTCAATACCGAACCCCACAAGTCCGTTTTCCAGAACAACAATTTCGGTGCTTCTTTGGGCGGTCCGATCGTGAAGGACAAAACCTTTTTCTTCGGAGCTTACGAGGGTCAGCAAGAACGGGTGGGTTCCGACTTTCTGTTGGAAGTTCCAACCCAGTCCCAGATTCAGCAAGCCCGCACGATAGCCGGTGCAATCAACGGTACGCCGAGCAATCCAGTGATCAATCCCGGTCTCGACGCTATTTTGGGTTTTTATCCGAAGAGTAATACCAGCGAGATTCCCGGGGTGGTGCACGACACGAACAACGGGAACAACTTCATCGCAAAGATCGACGAAAACCTCACCAACACAGAACTGCTCACCGGCCGCTACGCCTTTAGCCAGAGCTACCAGGTTTTTCCCTTCGGATCGCCTGGTGGTTACGGGGCAGGATCGCGGCTGCCCCAGTTCGCGCAAACTTCGCCAACCCGGGTGCAGGTGGTTTCGGTCAGCCTGCTTTCCACGTTGAGCCCTTCCAAGATCAACGAAGTGCGATTTGGATACAGCCGTTATCGGACTTCCTTCAGTTCGCTCGATGCTAACTTCGATCCCAATAGCGTCGGACTGAACTTCGGTACCGGCAAGCTCGGATTGCCCGAGTTTGACTTCACTAACATTGAGAATTTAGGCGCGACCGGTTTCAGCGTTCCCCGAGGGCGGACCAGTCAGAGTTTTCAGATTCTTGATAACTTCACCTGGCTGAAAAGCCGCCACACCTTCAAATTCGGAGGGGAGTTTCGTCGCGCCGCCATCAGCAATTTCAACGATAACCTGGAGCGCGGCATCTTCCAGTTCACAGCGGGCGTCGGCCTGAGCCCCGATCCTGTAGTCGACGCGTTGGCGAACTTCTACACCGGCGGCACGCAAGACACGACTTTTTGTTGCACGTCGGTCTCCGTCGACACCGGCAACACGCAACGTACGACCTACAACAGTGGGTTCAGTTTCTTCGCGCAGGATGACTACCGCATGACTTCCACCCTCACCCTGAACTTCGGTCTGCGCTGGGAATATTTCGGACCGTTGAGCGAGAAGAACAACCTGCTCTCCAACCTCGGACGCGACGGCAACTTGGCCATGGTAGGTACCGACGGCCTTAACGGGTTGTACAATCGCGATCTGCACGACCTTGCGCCGCGCCTGGGATTCGCCTGGCAAGCCGCGAAGAACACCGTGGTCCGCGCCGGTTACGGGATCTACTATGACTACGTTCCTCAGGATCTGTTCATCGCGAATTTCACTACCTCCGCCGGAGTCGTGACCAATCCCATCGGACCGAAAGCGGTGTTGCCTCTCTCCTTTGATCCGACCGCGTTTAACGGCACCAATCCAAACCCGAATCCGCCGATCATGAATGGTGTGGCATCACCTCCTTACTCGATTTTCGTCACGCCGCGGAACTTCCGTTCTCCGTACACGCAGAACTGGAATTTTAATGTGCAGCAGAAAGTCGCGGAGAACGCCTCGTTCGAAGCCCGCTACGTGGGCAGCAAGGGTAGCAGGTTGGTGCGCCTCACCGACCTGAACGAACCCAATGCCAATGGCGTCCGCCCCAATCCCAATTACAGCGCGATGGACGAGCTGACGCCCGAGAGTTCATCCAGCTACAATGCGCTGCAGGCGATCGGCCGTATCCAGCAGAATCACGGTTTTTCGGGCTTCGCTGCTTATGTGTGGTCGAAGGCGATCGATGACGCCTCGGATGGAATTGATTTCGTCCCGGGCGCGGCTTTTCCTCAAGATCCCGGCAACCTGCCTGCAGAGCGCGGGCCCTCGCTCTTCGACACGCGGAATCGCTTTACGGCGGCGGTCAACTACGATGTGCCTGCCTGGAAAGCGGCTCGGGGATTTGGCTCGGGCTGGCAGCTGAACACGATCATTACTGTTCAGAGCGGCCGTCCGATTCCCATCGCCAATTCGACAGATACCAGCGGCCGGTTTTATTTCAATCAACGGCCCAACCTTGTGCCCGGCGTGAATCCCATTTTGCCGCATTGGAATCCCAGCACCGGTTATCTCAACCCATTGGCCTTCGTGCAGCCAGCCTTCGGCACCTTTGGCGATCTGGGTCGGGACTCGATCTTTGGCCCCGGACTCAGCAACGTGGATTTCTCCGTCACGAAGAACACACGTCTGACGGAACGACTGAATCTGCAATTGCGCGCAGAGTTCTTCAATATTTTCAACCATCCGAATTACGCCCTGCCGGCGCACACCATTATTCCGGGATACGTGGACAACGGAAGTCCGGGCAGTCCGCAGGTCGTGCCGAATCCGGCCGCCCACGTGAATGGCGACATCACGCAGCCGCTGCTGCCCATGGGGCTGATCACGCAGACGCCCGACGTCGCGCAAACAAATCCTGGCCTGGGCGGGGGTGGCCCACGAGTAGTTCAACTGGCAGCGAAGTTCACGTTCTAGGACGGATCGTGTGGCGCGGGCGCCCGCGTCATGCTCGTGCCCGCTAAGTATTCACGTCTGCCACAATCTCCGGCAAGACCGCCCGCAGCAGTGCCACGAAGTCTCCCTTAACCCGCTCGCCAGTCGCCAGGACATCTTCGTGGCTGAGCACCTCATCCGATATCCCCGCGGCCATGTTGGTCACGCAGGAAATGGCCAGTACCTTTATTCCCATGTGGCGAGCCGCGATGACTTCAGGAATCGTCGACATGCCAACCAGATCCGCGCCGATCGTACGGAGGTATCGAATCTCCGCCGGAGTTTCGTAACTCGGGCCCAGGAGTCCTGCGTAGACACCTTGATGCACCGTCTTGCCCAGGCGCTGCGCGGCTCGCAAGGCGATCTCGCGATACGGCTTCGAGTACGCCTGAGTCATGTCGGGAAATCGTGGTCCGAAGCGATCGTCGTTAGGTCCGGTCAGCGGATTTTGTCCCTGCAGATTGATGTGGTCTGTAATCACGACCAACGCGCCCTGTTTATATTCGAGATTGATGCCCCCGGCGGCGTTGGTCAGGATTAACGCACGGATACCCATCCGCCCAAAAACGCGTGTGGGAAACGCGACCTCGTTCGGAGAATAGCCTTCGTACAGGTGCACGCGTCCCTGCATGGCCGCCACGGCGATTTCGCCAACTTTTCCGATCACCATCTGACCGGCATGGCCAATCGCGGTGGAAGTTGGGAAGAAAGGAATATTTGCGTAGGGGATACTTGTTGCCTCAGAGAGCTCGTCGGCAAAGCCGCCCAGACCCGAGCCCAGAACCAGTCCGACGGTTGGAGTAAGTTGAGTCTGCAAAAGCAAAAATTCTGAGGCGCACTCGATGCGGGCGAAGTCGTCCATGAGAAGCCAGCTCCTGGTTAGATCTTGTCGACTGAGACTTGCGAACCATCAACGAACAACCGCTTCTAGAACTTCTTCTCAAATACCGCGAACTCCTCTTCGAGCTTCCATTGCATCTGTGCACGTTCATTGCCATCCAGAAATTTCTGGCACGCGGCAGAAACTTTCCCCGAGCCCGCACGATCATTCGTACACGCCGCGACCTGACGGAACTCCGATGCCCACAGGCTGGAACCAGCAAGAAAGCTATGCTCGAGGCTCATTCGCGCCATGCGCTTTAAGTCTTTGTAACCGAGGAAATCGTAAGTTTGAACTGCACGCAGATACTCATGAGTCATATCGGAGCGCGATACTCCCTCGTCATCCGTGGCCAGGGCTACCGGTACGCCGTACCGAAGATAGATCGGCAAAGGATGTGCATCGCCCTTTACGCCGAGGATTAGATCATTGGAAGTCAGGCATATTTCGACCAGAATATTCTTGCGGGCCATCTCACGCAGCAGGTCCAGGGGATGATTCTCGTTCATGACGTCTACTCCATGCCCAATGCGTTCTGCGTGTCCGCGCTCGACTGATTCGCGAACATGAAAGCGTAGATCCTCCGGCGGGACCAGGCCCATAGCCAACTCCCCGGCGTGCAGGCTGATGTGCACTTTGGGGTACAAACCGTGAAGGTAATCGAGCATCTTCATGTGCAATTCAAAATCATGCATCGGGACATACCAATCCTCAGGCTGGACGAGATTTAAGCCGACAAAGCGCGGATCCGATTCGGCCAGTTCGAAGCCGAAAAGAATCTGCGCGAAGACGATCTCGCGAGGCAGCCCGCGCAGCACCTGATACAAATAGCGAATCTTCACGGTACATCCCGGATTCGCCTCCGAAGTCTCGCACTTGAGAACACGGCGCATTTTGCTCTCGTCTTCATCGAGCTTTTTGCTGGTAGTGGTGATGATCTGCTTGAGACCACCGCTCAGCAACTTCTCGCGCATGCGGCCGAAGTCATCGTCCCATCCCAGCTTCACGCCGAGTTGTCCGGACTGAACGGAATCCGCGGTATACATCAACTCGAGATATTGAAGATGGTCTTCCGCCGCGCGCGATGCTGCCTCGGCAAGAGCATCCGCGGTATGGTTGTGCGTCGCGAGGGAGAACTTGTCGAAGGTCGCGAAGAAGTGATCGTGCCCCGATTCTTCGCCTGGCTCCCAATTGCGCATCGACCACGCATCCACGATCGAGTTGTAGAGTACATGATCGCCGTAGGCGCAACGGATGGCCGGCTTGCTCGTGTACTTCTCGCAGGAATCATCACATGGCGGAGCGATGAGTATCGCGGTCGTGCGATCTACGCACAGATTGTCGCCAGCGGCGTAGTCGATCAGATTCTCCGCGTAGAGAGCGCCGCTCAGATGGATATGAAGGTCGCCGCCTTTGGGTATGTCGCGCAGAAACGCCAACTGAAGCGAAGGCTGTCGCCGGACGGAATCGAAATAGCGCGCGGTGCGCTGCTCAGCGGTTGCCTCGGACTGGCCCAGGACAGTACAAGAGAGAGCAGTCGTGATCAGGAGAGTTAATAGACGAACTGTTCGTGCCAAGAGGGTCCTCGACTGTCTAGAAATGGCATTGTAACGCGGCCGGAGGACAAGGCGCGTACTTGTGGTCTTCCATACCCCATGTGGTGTGGCGGCCGGATAGAGTGTAGAATTTCGTCGAATGCTGAGCAGAATCTACATTGATAACTTCCGGTGTTTTGTCAACTTTGAGTATCGGCCAAAGAGCAGGCAACTCATCCTTGGCCGCAATGGATCAGGAAAGTCATCTCTGCTTGCCGCGCTGCTTCTGGTTCGGCAGTTCGTAACGCGTGGCGATAAGATGGATGATTTCTTTGTCTTGAACCAGCGCACGCGGTGGATGAGTCAACCTCAACAAACCTGGGAGCTTGAAGTAACGATCGACGATGCAACCTACGCGTATCGGCTGATAGTCGACTCTGTGGGTGAGCCGCCAAAAGCTCGTGTTGCGGCGGAGACTGTCCACCTGGATCGAAAGCCAGTGTTCGAGTTCTTGAAGGGGGAGGTCCACCTTTATAACGACAGGTTCGAGAAGAAAGTAACTTTTCCGTTTGACCCACATCGCTCGGCCTTGGCAACAATCACTGAACGAAAAGACAATACAAAGCTGACGCGGTTCAAGCGATGGATAGGGGAGTTATTCTGTTTTCAGATCAATCCGTTCGTGATGACCGCGCGAGCGGACGGGGAAGACTTGTATCCGAACGTGAATCTTTCCAATTTTCCTGCATGGTACAGACATCTCGTTCAAAGCTACCGCAAGGAGGATTCGAAACTCCTTGACAGTCTTCGCGGAGCACTGGACGACTTTGGGTTTCTCGAGTTTAAGAATGCGGGAGAAAACGTCAGCCTACTTTTTGCGGAGTTCGCCAAGGCCGAAAATCAAAGCCTCAACTTTGGCTTCCACGAACTCTCGGAGGGACAGCGATGCCTAATTTGCCTCTATGCCATCCTGCACTTTGTAGTTGTGAGAGGCGGTACGGTCGTCATCGATGAGCCGGATAACTTTATCTCATTGCGTGAATTGCAGCCTTGGCTTAGTGCCGTCTCCGACGCCGTCGAGGGTGGACATGGCCAGATTATAATAATTTCCCATCATCCAGAGTTCATTAACCAATGGGCACCTCAGTATGGCGTTCAGTTCGTCCGAGATGGTAATGGGCCCGTGCGTATTGAGGAGTTCCAAGGTGAGCCTGATAGCCGCCTCTCGCCGGCCGACCTAATCGCCCGTGGATGGGAGCGTGGGTAAGCCTTCGCGGGTGGTTATTCTCGCCGAAGATCAGCGCCAAGTGCGTTTCATTCGTGCATACCTGAAACAGCGCAATTTCGACAATCATGATATTCGCGTGGAACCGGTGTCGTCTGGCAGAGGCTCTGGGGAGCAATGGGTACGAGAACGATATGCAGAAGCTGTCAAAGCATACCGATGGAGATCAACGCGGGCTGCAACGGCCCTCGTGGTTATGATCGACGCAGATGTGGGGAGCGTCGATCAACGCTTAGAACAACTCCGTCAAGCACTTGTGGAAGCTGGCTCGGAGGCACGTTCGGCCGCAGAAAAGATAGCTCACCTAGTTCCGAAGCGTAATATTGAGACTTGGATTCTCTGCTTAAACGGAAGTCGAGTAAACGAGGATACTGACTGCCGCAACCTACAGGGGATCGACAAGCAGATTCAGAACGCGGCGATACTGTTTTTCGACTGGAGTCGAGCTAATGCACAAATTCCCCAGCACTGCGTTCCCTCTCTGCTCTTGGCTATTCCGGAGTCCCGTCGACTAGAGGAGTAGCCAGCCGATCCGCCCAGAACGGTTTTGCCCCCGATTTTCACAAATGCGATCAGTGTCCGTCCACAAGGCTAAACCGCGTCGCACAAGAAGATCCGCGAAAATTGCGCGTTGGCGCACATCACAAAGCTCCGTGACGGATGAACTGCACCAACTCTGCTGCACCCGCCTGTGAACCACCTGCACCCCATTGAAAACTCGGAAGATACGATCTCACATTTTTCATTGACTCCAAAAACGAAAAGAGTAGAACCATAATCGTTCTTTGACAACTTCTGAAGTTTTCCTGGTTGGTGCAGCGTCCGGGGCTCAAGCGAAGTCACCCTCTACATTGCAAAATGACTGAGGGAGGGTTAGCAAGGGTCTATAGCAAAGTGCTGGTCGAGGCGAACAAGAAGATCTGTCGAAGGCAGGATAGAGTCCCGAGGCGTTGGGGTGGTTTATCCGGTTGGCGGTAAGCCCGGAGCCCGAGCAAAGATCGCGAGTTGCCATCCGCAAGGACCGCAACCCATGCAGGTCAGCGAGGGTCTAAAGCGAGCTACTGGCCGAGACGAATGATCCCAACACTACCTCGGGACTCTTAATTTGTCTGCAGCAACGAGTGGGCAGTGGTTAGCCTGGGCTGCAGCTCTCCCCCAAGCAGATTGCGAATCGGTAGCTGAGGCTACCCGCTGCCCATGGTTTTCACGGCCCCTGCAGTATTTGGAACCGTTCTTTCGGCACCAGCCGCGTCCGATAAATCGAATTAGTCGCAGCCACTTCTGCGACCGCGTCTACGTTCAGTTCGTACGAACCCCGCGGCAGGTTCTCTCCGAAAGGAATCTCTGTCCCCGCATTGCCCTTCTTCAACGGAAAACGCTGATAGCCAATTGCAGTAGCGCGCCCAGTCTCATTCACCGCCATCATGATTACGGTCAAATCAAAATCCTGCTCGGTCTGGTTGGAAACGATAATTGAACCCTCCAGCCGCTGGCCAGTCACTTTGGGATAGCGCCCCCATTGCGCCATGAGCGGCGCTACGACCGTCAGAACTAGTTGCTGGTTGCGTTGTACTGCTGGCCGCCCACTGTCGGTCGCAGTTACCGTGAACCGGAATTCACCGGTTTCGGTTGGAGCGCCGCTAAGAATTCCATCTCGCCCAAGCACAATGCCGGCGGGCACAGCACCCTCCGTGATTTCCCACCGCAAGGGCGTGATGCCTCCGCGCGCTTGCAAACGAGTTTCATAGTGCTGTCTGAGATAGGCCTTGGGCAAGCTCGTGGTTTGAATGACAATCGGTTCGCCAGTCGCCGCTCCTTGTTGCCCGCTAGCGATGCCGGCAAACAAGCAAAAGCCTAAGAGAAGGAGCACGCATCGGTGTTCGAGCGGCATCGCAAGTCGGAAGGACACAAAAGCGATTATAGCCTCGTGCCTCTCGACGCCGCCGCCACCCGCACGATAAGCTAGATGGTTTCCGAGGGGGGCGGATTGCATGCGCGATGCGGTCGCACGGCTGTGGCCGGAAATTCAGTGGATTGAGAAACCCAAGCTGCGTGAGCAGGTCACTCAGACCTGGATCAAAGCACTCGAACGCAGCCCGCTGAAACCTGACGACCTGAATCGCATTCCGTTCACATTGCTCGTGCCCAACTGCCCGATCACTTTTATGGAGCATAAGCGTTGCGTGGTCCACATCGCACGTCAGAGCGCCGAGTCCATGCACGAATTCATGGGCCGCGCGCTGCCGATTAACATGGATGTGGTGATCGCGGGCGCCATTCTCGCGGATGTAGGTAAGCTGCTGGAATACGAACTCGGCCCCGACGGCAAGAGCCGTCAAAGTGAGCGTGGCGAAGCCTTGCGGCATCCGTTCACGGGAGTCGCGCTGGCGCTCGAATGCGGTGTGCCCGATGAAGTTTGTCACATTATCGCGGCTCATGCCGCCGAAGGTGATCTGGTGAAGCGCACGACCGAAGCCTACATCGTGCATCACGCCGATTTCATGGCATTCTTGCCGTTCAAGAATCCTAAGAACCTGAAAGTGAAATGAGCTATGACTTCGGTATTTATCCTGTTGTCATTCCGAGCGAAGCGAGGAATCCGCAGTTTCTCGCAGACGCCGAATGCAGATCCCTCGCTTTGCTCGGGATGACAAATTTGAGGGAGAAATGACAAGTTCAAGGGGGGAACGTCGCTCAAGGAGATACTTTGTCCGCCGCTAAAGAAGTAGTCGCAACCAAAGAAACTATCACCGCGAAGATGTCCCGCTGGGCGGCAAGCTTGGATTACAAGCAACTCTCGCAAGACGCCGTGTATCAAGCCAAGCGCTTCCTGCTGGATTCCATCGGCTGCGCCCTTGGCGGCTCCCAACAACACGACGTGAGGATTGCGCTCGAGGTGCTCGACGAGATCGCGGGCAAAGGCCCAGCCACCGTGATCGGCACTGGCAAGCGCATCGATCCCGTCTCGGCCTCGCTCGCCAACGCCCTCATGATCCGCTGTATGGATTACAACGACATCTACTGGAAGCAGGATCCATCGCACCCTTCCGACATTTTCCCGGCGGCATTAGCGTCCTGCGAGCGCACCGAGAGCAACGGAAAAGAATTAATCGTCGGCCTCGTGCTCGGACACGAATTTGAGATGCGTTTCTGCGAAGCCGCATTCCCCGGCATCCGCGAGCGCGGCTGGCATCACGCTACCTTGACCGCCTTCGTCTCACCCTTCGTCGCCGGACGGGCTCTGCATCTTCCGTGGGAGCGGATCCAACACGCAGTAGGCATTTCGGCCAGCCGCCACGCCACGCTGGGCGCGGTAACCGCCGGCAAGCTCACCATGATGAAGAACACGGTCGACCCAATGGCTACGCAGAGCGGAGTGCTCGCCGCGCTCATGGCGGAGAAGGGCTACACCGGACCGGAGCACGTGGTAGACGGGAAAGAAGGACTGACACACGTTTTCGGGCCGGAATGGAAACTGAACATTCTGACTGACGGGCTGGGAGAGTCCTGGCGCATCACGCAATGCGGCATGAAGGCGTTTCCCACCGAGGCGCTAACCCATACGCCGATTTCGGCGGTGCTCGATATCGTGAAGTCGAACGACTTGAAGCCGGATCAGGTAAATAAGATTCAGATTCGATCGCTAGCCCGAGCTGCGGACATCCTTTCCGATCCCAGCAAGTACGATCCGCGCAGCAAAGAGACCGCTGACCATTCGCTGCCTTACGTAATCGCAGCGGCCCTGGCGGAGCGACAGGTAACCCCGGTGCAGTTCACCATGGAAAAGATCATGGACCCGACTATTCGTGCCCAACTGCAGAAAGTCGAAGTGGTCGCCGACCCGGAGATCGAGAAAGTTTTTCCAGCATTGCAGCGGGTGATCGTAAACATCACGACTACGGATGGTCGAATGTTCACCAAGCAACTCGATTATCCCAAGGGCGATCCGCGCAACCCGCTCACCGATCAGGAGGTCGAAGAAAAATTTGCAGCTTTGGCGGAAGGAGTATTGTCGCAGCGCGCCCAGCAAAAGCTGAAAGACGCCATCTGGAACCTCGAGAAGATGGGCTCAGTCAGCCAGTTGATGGCGCTGATGAAAGCAGACGTGCGAGCGAAGAAACCGGCCCCGCGCAAGTCCGTGAGCAAGAAGAAGCGCCGGTAAATTACTTAGTTTGTCATTCCGATTTATTAAGTTTGTCATTCCGAGCGAAGCGAGGAATCTGCTTTTTGTTAGCTACGGGAGCACTCTATGCCCCAGACCATCGTTGAAAAAATCGCGCAAGCCCACCTCGCCGAAGGCCCCAAGCGGCCGCTGCGCACCGGCGATTTCCTGTCGATCCGCCCGCATCACGTCATGACTCACGACAACACTTCAGCAGTCATGAACAAGTTCAAAGGCATCGGCGCGAAAAAGATTCACGATCCCAAACAACTCGTATTCGCACTCGATCACGACATCCAGAATAAAGACGAGGCGAACCAGAAAAAATACCGGTCCATTGAAGCATTCGCCAAGGAACACGGCGTCGACTTCTACCCCGCGGGCTCAGGCATCGGCCATCAAATCATGGTGGAGCGCGGATACGTTGTCCCTGGTTCATTCGTGGTTGCCTCGGACTCGCACTCGAACATGTACGGCGCGCTGGGAGCGATTGGCACGCCCATCGTGCGCACCGACGCCGCCGCAGTCTGGGCCACCGGAGAATTCTGGTGGCAGATTCCGCGTTCGGTCGAGGTCGCGCTCGAAGGCAAGTTGCCCGAAGGCGCGACCGGCAAAGACATAATCATCACCTTGTGCGGCCTCTACAACCACGATGAAGTTCTGAATGCCGCCATCGAATTCAGCGGCCCCGGAGTGGCTGGCCTTTCCATGGACGCGCGCCTTTCCATCTCCAACATGACCACCGAATGGGGGCCGCTGGTGGGGTGGTTCCCGGTAGATGAAGTAACGATCAAGTATCTGAAAAGCGTGCATCAGCGGCTGAAGGCCACAGGTGTGGAACGATTTTCAGAGAAAGACATCGAGAGTTGGACAAAGAATCCGCCACGACCCGATGCCGATGCTGTCTACTCGGCTCGGATCGTGCTGGATCTCGGCCAGGTCACGCCACACGTATCGGGTCCCGATACAGTGCAGACCATGGCTTCTCTCGCTGACATGGAAAAGAACAAGGTCACGATTCAGAAGGCCTACCTGCTCTCGTGCGTGAACTCGCGTCTCGAGGATCTGGATGCCGCAGCGAAAGTCTTGAAAGGCAAGAAAGTCGCACCAGGTGTGAAATTCTATTTAGGCGCCGCCAGCAAGTGGGTCCAGGAAGAAGCCGAAAAGCGCGGCATTTGGCAAACTCTGGTCGATGCCGGAGCGAATCCTTTGCCGGCGGGCTGCGGACCATGCATCGGTCTGGGAGTCGGACTGCTCGAGCCCGGCGAAGTGGGAATCTCCGCCACTAACCGCAATTTCAAGGGCCGCATGGGATCGCGGGATGCCAAGTGTTATCTCGCGAGCCCCGAGGTTGTAGCTGCTTCCGCCGTCGCGGGCTACATTCGCGGACCGCATGAAATGAGCGGTCGCGAGCCCGCGCGCAGCTACACGGCATTCGCGACAGTTGCTGCAGCAGAGAAGGTCGACATCCTTCCAGGCTTTCCAGAAAGAGTCCACGGCCGACTCGTCTTCCTCCCACAAGACAACGTGAACACCGACGCGATCTACGGAAAGGACTACACTTACCGCGACGACGTCACAAAAGAATTGATGGCGAAGGTCGTAATGGAAAACTACGATCCGCAGTTCGCGTCTCGCACTCGCGCGGGCGACGTGGTCGTCAGCGGATTCAATTTTGGAACGGGATCGAGTCGCGAGCAAGCAGTGACTTGCCTCAAGGCCAAGGGTATTCCGCTGGTGATTGCGGCCAGTTTCTCGCAGACTTATCTGCGAAACGCGTACAACAATGGCTTCCTCTGCGTCGAAGTACCGGGCCTTGTGAAGCGCCTACGCGAGCAGTTCGCCAATGAAATCGCCTCGAAGGAGAAGACGATTATTCCCGGCGAAGAAATCGACATCGACTTCACTTCCGGCGTGATCCACTGGCGCGGTGAGAAGTTCGCCTTCCCGCCGCTGGGCAGTGTTCCGCAATCGCTGGTAATCGCCGAGGGAGTGGAAAACCTGGTAGCGAAACGTTTGGGCCTGAGCTGAGGCGAGACAGTTCCTGTAGAGACGTGCTTGCAACGTCTCAAGGAAGTCAGATTACTCTGTGTCTCGGTGCCTCGGTGGTGGACAGTTTTGGGGGAATCGCATTTATGGCAAAACATACAGTAGTCACAATGCCCGGCGACGGAATCGGAAACCAAGTCCTGCCCGAGGCATTGCGGGTTTTGAAAGCCGTCGGCTTCGATGCCGAATACGTCCCCGCCGACATCGGCTGGGAATGCTGGAGAAACGAAGGCAACGCACTTCCTCAACGTACGGTCGATCTCTTGGCCAAGCACAAGCTCGGCCTTTTCGGAGCCATCACTTCAAAACCAAACAAAGAAGCACAAGCGGAACTCAAGCCCGAATTGCAAGGCAAGGGTCTGGTGTACTACAGCCCGATCGTGACCATGCGCCAGAAATTCAGCCTTGATATCTGCATGCGCCCTTGCATCGGATTCACGGGCAATCCTCTGAACTACATTCGCAAACGCACAGACGACGACTACGACGAGCCGCAAATCGACACCACGGTATTTCGTCAGAATACAGAAGGCATGTACGCCGGCATCGAGTGGACCAACCCCCCCGAGATTGTGCGCGCCGCGCTGAATTCGCATCCCAAGTTCAAAGCCTTCGCCCAAGTGCCCGGTCCGGACATCGCCGTCAGCGTACGCATCATCACTCGGCCCGCCGCGCGCCGCATCGTCAGCGCTGCCTTTGAGTACGCGAAAAAACGCGGTTTCAAGGGCGTCACTATCTGCGAAAAGCCTAACGTGGTCCGCGAGACCTCGGGCATGATGGAAGAAACTGCCAAAGAAGTGGCCAAGAACTATCCCGGAATCGCCCTGTGGTCGACCAACATCGACGCACAACTAATGTGGCTGAACAAGAATCCCGAGGACTACAACGTGATCGTAGCTTCAAACCTTTTCGGCGATATCCTCTCCGACGCTTTCGCCGGACTGGTCGGCGGGTTGGGATTCGCGGCCTCAGGCAATATCGGAGACGAAGTCGCAGTGTTCGAACCCACGCACGGATCAGCGCCCAAGTACGCCGAGTTGAACCCGCCAATCGTGAATCCAATCGCCATGATCCTTTCCGCCGTAATGATGCTTGAACACGTGGGCGAGAACGACAAAGCTAAGAGAATCAAGGACGCCATCTCCACTGTGGTGAGAGAAGGCAAAGTGCGAACCTACGACATGATGCGAATTTCGGGCGGGGCAAAATCGATCAGCCAAGGCGCCGCCTCGACTATACAAATGACGGACGCAATTCTGGCAAAACTAAAGTGACGGTTGGAAGAATAAAGCAGGGGCTCCTTGGTGAACCTTAGTGTCCTTTGTGGTTAATGATCTTCCATGATTAACGCCAACACAGCAACGTGCGCACATCCAGCCGAAGCCGGCCACCACGGCAAAGACGTGCGCTCCGATTTGCACGTCGCGATTGAACCGCGGGACAGCGGCGGTCTTGAGATTACGCTCGAGTCCCGCGTTGGGCTCTACTATGGCAGCTCAATCCTGAGCCAGACCCGGCAGGTGCTCGAATCCCTCGGCGTAAAGCACGCGCGAATCTCGATCCACGATGAAGGCGCGTTGCCGTTTGTCATCTCAGCGCGAATTGAAGCGGCGGCAAAACGCGCGGGCCTCGGTGGTGGCCAGAAGGCGTTGCCCGAGAAAATCACGCTCTCGGAACCGACGACTCGTGATCGGCTGCGGCGGTCGCGGCTCTATCTTCCCGGAAGTGAGCCCAAATATTTTATCAACGCCGCATTGCACGGACCCGATGCCATCATTTTGGATCTGGAAGACTCCGTTCACCACGCCGAAAAAGATGCGGCACGAATTCTCGTGCGAAATACGCTGCGCGCTGTCGACTTCGGTAGCTGTGAGCGTATGGTTCGCATCAACCAGTTGCCGCTGGGGCTGGAAGATCTGGTGGAGATTGTTCCCGAAGCTCCGGACCTGGTGTTGATTCCGAAAGTGGAAAGGCCCGATCAAGTCGGCGAAGCAGATCGCCTGATGCGTGAACTGAAAGTCAGCAACGGCATTGATCGCGCAATCTGGCTGATGCCCATCCTTGAATCCGCTCTCGGCATCGAAAACGCATTCGCCATCGCGACGGTAACTCCGAATGTTTGCGCGCTCACCATCGGACTGGAAGACTATACCGCCGACTTGGGTGTGGTGAAAACTTTGGAGGGCCGCGAGTCGGAATACGCCCGCACGCGTGTGGTCAACGCAGCGAAGGCCGCCGGCGTCCAGGCGATCGACTCGGTGTTTAGCGATGTCGGTGACTTGGCCGGGCTGCGACAGTGGGGAGAAAGTTCACGCGCTCTTGGATTCGAAGGCATGGGATGCATACATCCCTCGCAGATTCCGGTCGTTCATGAAGCCTTCGCGCCAACGCAGGCAGAAATCGAAAAGGCGCTGAAGATCGTGGCCGCCTTCGAAGATGCACAGCAGCGTGGACTCGCGGTGGTGAGCTTGGGCTCGAAGATGATCGATCCGCCCGTAGTAGAGCGCGCCCGAAAGCTGGTAGCAAGAGCGAAGGCGATGGGCAAGGCCTAGCAGGTCGAATGTTATCACGGGCGACTCGCCCGTCCGCTGTGAAGAAAGAAAAAATGAGCGAACGCATCGAACTTGCTCAGAATGCCGCCGGACGCAGCGTGCCCACCATGGTCAACGGCAAGCCGCAGATTCCATTCCTGGGCGTCGGGCAGTATCAACCGCGGGGGCGAAAGGCTGCCCCACCCATCTGCTCCAGCAAGGATTATCCTGAGAATGGCGACAAGCGCGTGGCCAACCTCGAAACCGCTCTGCGCAATTGCGGCTTGCGCAACGGCATGGTGATTTCGAATCATCATCATCTGCGCGACGGAGACCGCGTCGCGCTGATGGCGCTCGAAGCGGCGGCAAAAATCGGCGTCAAAGATCTGACGTGGTTTCCGAGTGCGTCTTTTCCGTCGCAAAAATCTGCGATTGAGCTCATGCAATCCGGCGTCATCCATCACATCGAAGGCAGCATGAATGGGCCGCTCGGTGACTACTGCACCCAGGGCAAGATGCGCGGGATGGGCGTGTTGCGCTCCCATGGCGGGCGCTGGCAGGCCATTCAAGATGGCGAAGTGCACATCGACGTTGCGGTGATGGCCGCGCCGACCGCCGATGCGTTCGGAAACGCCGACGGATCGCATGGGAAATCGGCTTGCGGATCACTTGGATTTGCCCTCGCGGATTCGATGTACGCTGATCGCGTCATCGTGGTCACCGATAATCTGGTTCCGTTCCCCTGCATTCCCTGGCAGATTCAGGGCAACAATGTGGACTTTGTGGTCGAGGTCGACTCGATCGGCGATCCGGCCAAGATCGTCTCCGGTACGACGCAGATCACGCGCTCGCCTGACCGCTTGCGCATCGCCGAATTTGTCGCTCGTTTCCTGCGCGACGCCGGAATCATGCGCAACGGGTTCTCCTTCCAGGCAGGAGCGGGTGGAATCGCGCTCGCCTTCGTTGATTACTTGCGCCGCATGATGAAAGAAGACGGCGTGAAGGCCCGCTTTGTCCGCGGCGGTTCTACGAAATACCTGATCGAACTTCTACAAGAAGGCCTGACCGACTACATCCTCGACGGACAGACGTTTGATCTTGACGGGGTGAAGTCGATCGCCAGCGATCCGCGTCACGTGGCTACCTCGCCGTTCACTTCGTACAACTATCACGGCAAAGGCAACTTCGCGTCTTTGGTTGACGCTGTCGTGCTGGGCGCGACTGAAGTCGATGTGAACTTCAATGCCAACGTGGTCACGCACTCCGATGGACGGTTGCTGCACGGAATTGGCGGCTGGCAAAATTGTTTGGCCGGGGGGTGCACCATCCTTGCTGTGCCGTCGTTCCGCGACCGCATTCCGGTGATCATCGACGAAGTGACCACGCTCACCGGGCCGGGTGAACTCATCGACGTCGTGGTCACGGAGCGCGGCATCGCGATCAATCCTCGGCGCCAGGATCTACTCGACGCGGTGAAGGGATCGAGCCTGCCCATCCGTCCCATTCAGGACATCAAGGCCGAAGTCGAGCGCATCTGCGGCGGCAAGCCCGCGAAGCCGAAGCTGGGAGATCGTCCCGTAGCGGTGGTGAAGTGGGTGGACGGCACCGTACTCGACACCATCTGGCAACTGAGTTAGGGGCTTCTAGCTTCTGGTTGCTGGCTTCTAACTCTCGATCTTGGGCTGTTGGCGACGACCACTCAAATTCCCGCTTTCGGGACGGAGTTTACTGTTTAGTACCGGGTACCCCCCTCCCCCCTTTCTCTGCAAAATCTAGAAAACAGGAGAGTTAAATTTCGACTATGTGCTAGATCTTTGAGTTTACGGGAGTTACACGCAAAATCTAGAGAACATGGGAGTTAGGGCGGGGATGACGGGTCTCAGCGTCCCATTTTGGAACCACGGATGGGTTGGCATTTGAATCCCGGTCAAGAAGTCACCGTCGCCTGGGGTCAGATTGTCAAAGATCGATCATTATCTTCCAGATAATGCATCTTGTAGTAAGATATCTTATTTGAAGTGGGCAGTCAATGATGAAATGCGCTGTGGAACTGGTTTTTAAAAACAGCCCCGGGAGAGGGCGGCAGGAAAACTCTGTCCGGCAGTGAAACAGCCCCACTCAAGCCAAAGAACGAACGGCTTGAGTGGGCCCCTGGCGTGGCTCAGAAGCCTTCATCCAGTGGCCTGATTCGATCCTTCATCGCATCGTTCGCCAAGTCTTGCATGGCCTTCATGGCGGGAGCAGTCATCTCAGCGGCAAGGCGTTTGTTCCAGGTTGCGTACAATTTCACAATACTTTCAAACCGTCCCGAGTTTGTCATCCGTAGGTGGAAAATAATAGGCATGTACGCCGCAACACCCTGACAGAAGGGCCTCACCGTTTCTCGATACCCGATTTTCTTCGTCTGCAACGCCAGCCGCAAATGGAATGGCGAAAGCTTCCAAGGAGTTGAGGTAGGTGACTGAGGAATTGAACTTTGGCGCATCATCCATGAGCTGCTTGACGTTGAAACGGTGACTTACAATCTCACCGTTTTGAATGACGAACGGAGGTTGCCCCTGTTGTTCGACAATGCCTAGGCACTTCAACCCCTGTCGGTGATAGTCTTCGTTTGCCTTAAGCCAGAGAGGCACAACTGTTTCGGCGTAGTACTTGCAAAGCTCCGCAGCGAATTTCACAGACTCGCGACGCCCATTGGCCTTGGCAATCTGCTTGGTTAACCTGATCTGACCTAGCGCAAACACTGCGGCAACAGCAATGACGATCCCCGAGACGAAATACAGCAATTCCAAAATGGTGCGGGTAGTGGCGAACCAGCCCATGTTCCACAGTGTAGCACCTGAGATTAAGCACCTTCTTCGTCCCGTGGCCGGTGGCCCACTCAAGCCGTTCCTTGGTTTGGGTGGGGATTTTCTCAGGCGTAAGCTGGCGTTGTGCCCTGGGGCTGAAACGATTCCAATCGTCCGGGCAGACTCACTTCGTGACGTTTCTGCTGCTACCGTCGTCGTCCCTTGTTCACGACTCCTATAGCCAAGCAAGTATTTGAGGCCGGGCTGGAACGTGCGCGTCGCAGTTTCGAACTCTGCGTCTACGGGTTGCGGTGAAACAGCCCCACTCAAGCCAAAGAACGGCGTGATTGGCCACCGGCCAGTCACTAGTAATGGATCACTCCTGCGACCGCGCGGAGATAGACGAAGCGATGCGGCGCTTGCCTGGCGTTGCGAGTGCAGAGATCCTTCGTTGGGAGTCCACGGCTTTGCCGGGGACTCCGCTGCCTCAGGATGACAACGGGGGTGGTTTTGTAAGCGTGGGCCGACTGCCAGCGTGCCCTAAAAGGCGAGCATTCCTATGTCTCGAAAAGGCGAGAGACCACGGGGCACCCCGTACGCGACCACGAGTCTTGGAGCATCTACAGCGAACGAACTTCATTCTTGACACTCGCCAGCTCCGTTAGTAACATGCCGTTCCGCTTGCTCTAACCTGCGATCTACGCTCCCCAGTCGTCGCTGCAAGCAGAAAAGAGGTCATCGATGATTTCCAGGATATTGGACAAAGGTTTGCTGATCGTTGCCGCGGTTTTCGCTCTCGGCATAGCTGCGTCGGGGCAGTGTTCCAATGCGGATCTGATAGGAAAATCCGGGTTCTCCGCCGGCGGTCTGGATAAGCACGGAAATCCCATTCGGTTGCTGGGCTACATTAACGCCAACGGAAAGGGAACATTCACGGGGACGGAAACCGGCAGCGATGACGGTAGCGTGTTTACGAACGTTCCGCTCACCGGGACGTACTCCATCAACTCAGATTGCACGGGCTCGGGCACGAGCAAGCTGAAAGGTCAAAAAAACACGAACCATTTCACTCTGGTGGTTGTGTCAGGAGGAAAGAACCTGCAATTCCTGAGCACGGATGCACCCAACGTTCAGAGCGGCACAGTGCAGGCCCAGGGGAAAGCGAATTGCACGGTGGCCGGGCTCAAGGGAAATTTCGGGATTGAGGCCAACGGGGTCTTTATTGGCGTGGGGGCGGTTGCTCTCGATGGCTTGTTCGCGCTGGATGGAAAGGGCAACGTGAGCGGAACCGAGTCAGGCAGCATCGCGGGCTCGATCTTCACCGGGCAGGCAGTCTCCGGGACCTATGGCGTCGCTTCGAACTGCACTGGCACGTTGACGGTCACGGTATTGGGCCAGACCGAACATTCCAGTTTTGTTGTGACTAACGGTGGCAAGGGAATGTTGGTGCTTGAGACCGACGCGAATACGGTCGTTTCAGGCTTCGGGCAGCAGTAATTGAGCTTCCTCTACAGAGCGGGAGTGTGCGGAAGGGTGCCGGGCCCCGGACCTTAAGAAGTAAGATTCGGGTTTGGGCACCCGGCTAGAAGCCCGCTCTCTCGCAAAGAACGCGAGAAGGGCAGGGCACCCGCTTCTTGTGTGTTGAAAGCATGGGCCCGCCCGTGATCGCGCCATCGAAGACGCTTTCGTCGCCTTCGCAGAACCCCGATGACAGCATCAATAGCGCGAAGGTTGCAGTGTCTCCACTGGTGACCACAGCTTCGGCTGACAGGACTTGCTGCTCAAGCCGGCAAGAGACACCCCGCGCTTGAAAACATCGGCCCATTCTCCCATTGGGGTGTGTCCCCACCTGGCTCTGGCCGCCCCGTTCCATTTCGTATCAGGGCGCAATTTGGGCCTGTTTCTGATCAACCTTGGCAAAGAACTTCCGGATATCGTCAAGCAGGAGATCGGGTTGTTCCAGAGCCGCGAAGTGTCCGCCCTTCGGCATCTCCGTTTTTTGTACTACGTTGTATGTTTGAGTAATCCAGCGAAACGGAGGGACAGCTACCTCCCTCGGAAAATCCGCGTACGCCACGGGAGTCTCCAGGTGTGGCGTCGGCGCCATTTCCTCTCCGGTGAGCCGGTTCTCACGATAGATTCGCATCGCGGAGCCCACTGTTCCGGTCGCCCAATAGAGCGTGACGTCGGTCAGGAATGTGTCGCGGTCCACCGCCGTGAGAAAATCGCCGTTGTTGTCCGTAAGCAGTTGAAATTTTCCTATCATCCAGGCCAACCAGCCAACCGGAGAGTCCGTCAGGGCATAGGCAAGAGTCTGCGGTTCAGCGGCCTGGAGGAAAAAAAAGCTGCTCTCTGGTTGGTCAAAGTACGAATACCGTTTCCGCTCCGCATCGCTCATTTTCGCAGCCGCTTCCGGGTTCGGCGGTGGCACGAAAAGCAGGTTCAGATGCAGCCCGATCACGTACGCGGGCGCCTGATAAGCCATGTCTTGGGCTATTGCCGAACCCCAGTCGCCACCCTGGATGCCGTACTTGGAATAGCCCAAACGATCCATCAGAACGACCAGAGCTTTCGCCATACGCTGTGGGCCCCAGCCACGGGTAACGGTGGGGCCGGAGAACCCAAATCCAGGAAGCGAAGGAATAATGACGTGAAATGCCGGACTGTGGATGTCCTTAGGATGGGTAAGTGGCTCGATCAGTGCGAGAAATTCAAGAATTGAACCGGGCCAGCCGTGAATCAACAGCAAGGGTATTGCGTCGGGGCGGGGCGAGCGCTGATGGATAAAATAAATCTGCTGTCCATCAATTTCCGTGGTGAACTGGTCAAAGCGGTTGATCTTCGCTTCTTGCGCACGCCAGTCGTAGCCGTTCTGCCAGTACTCCGCGAGTTCCCGGACCTTTTTGATGTCAGCGCCGTACTCCCAGGTCGTGCCCGGAATTTGATCTGGCCATTTGGTTTCTGCCAAGCGGCGCCGAAGATCGATCAGAACCTGGTCGGAAACATGCACTTTGAACGGACGAATTGTGGCAGGCTCCGGCTTTGCCGGTAATTGCGCTTGTCCAAGTGCAGTTGACTGGAACACAAGCAACGCGGCCAGCAGAAGCCCCCCGCACTGCGAGACAGTCCTTTTCCCTCTCTCGAACCCAGTTCTCATCACGCCCTCACACTCCAGTGTTGAACGAACTGATGAGGAAAAACTCGGGCACGACACCCCGCATTTCTACCCATGCGGCGTTCTACATTGGGGCCGGCGTTCCATCCGACCACACGCCAGTACCCATCAGGAACATATCGATCGGTTCCGGGTTGCCTTTGTACGATGGAGCCAGCAAGAGCGGAGATCCCGGGAACGGTTCCGACAGTTCATTTGAGGAGTCCACCACATTTGCGCCCCATACCGTACCGAGCGGCGTGTAGAACATAAGATGGGCCACGTTGTGCCCACCCTTATCAGTTAGATACGCATCCTTGGACATCATGTAGCTCATGGCGCCAGCCTCGAGAGCCGGCAATTCCTTTTTCTCAATCGCGGCCTTGACACTCTCCTTGACTTCTTCTTTCGATTTTCCAGCCAACACCAATTTTGTTCTCATCAAAGTGATCGGCAGCACCGTTCGAGCGGCGGGTGGATTTAAGCAAATCGGACTGCGATTCTTAGGGTTCCAAAACTCCGGACTGTCGAATGGATTCATCCACGCGCGTTCTACCATGCAGACAAAGCCGTTCTTGCCTTCAACCGCCGTTTCATAGCCATGGCTTCCGAGGACCATGACTTTCGCATCGCGGGAAATGGACGGCGGAGCCGCGGTCCGTGCCAGAACGATCTCAGCGTTTCGATCTGCTATCAGATACTGATCCAGCGGCGCCATGCTGGGATACGGCACCTTAGCTTCCTGTGACTGCGCTTGCCAGGCGCCCAGCACGAAGGCACTCAATGCGATTGTCTTAATTACCGTTGGATTCATCGATTTTCCCCTCGATGCGGATTTCAGATACAGCGCGGCCTTTAAACCTGTGATGCGGCTGTGATCGTAGATAGTTGCCTTATAAATACCGACCGGTATGTATGTTTATATTGCAAGACATGCGCGTTAGGCAAACAAACCATCTGTCGCTCGCGCAAAGCCGCGTGATCGTACCTTGCCGGTCCCTGAGGAGGCGTTGCTAAGCACGTTATGACCCTCAAAAAGGACGGCGGCCTAGTCTCAGCCTCGCGCTCGCGCCCGCGCCCGGCCGCGGACCGGGGCGGGGCGCAGCAACTCCAAATGGTGCCTCACGCTTCTTTTTCCGGATTGCAACATCCGAGGATCCTGCGAATTCTTTCCTAAAACGGCGTACCCCTCCCACGCCGCGATCAGGAACGTAGCCGTTTCATTCGCATTTATATCACTCCGGACCACCCGGCGTTTCTGTCCTTCGCGCAGTGCCTCCGCCATGGCGTCGTGCCAGTCCTTATAAATTCTTGCTGTCCTTCTGCGGAATCCCTCATCAAGACCTGACATCTCTTGAGACAGGTTAAGCAAGTAGCAGCCACGCTGAACATCTTCTCTTTTCTGCGATTCGGACTGAAAAATGCGAACCAGAACGTCGATCGGGTTCTCGGCGTTCCGTAAAGGCTGCACCCACTTCTGGTGAACTTTAGTCGCGATGATTTCGTCCGCCACCGCATAGCCAAGGGCTTCCTTATTATCGAAGTGGTAATACAACGCGCCCTTGGTCACGCCCGCTTTGGCCAGAATGGCATCCAGGTCAGCGCTTCGAAATCCTGAGCGGTGTATCTCCTGGAAGGCCGCCTGCAACAAACGTACTCGTGTGCGCTCTGGATCGCGGGGTGCGCGCACCTTGCGTCTCGGCTTCTTTCTAACTGCCAACATACCAACTAGTATGCGTGCTACGGTCGCGGCTGTCGAGACAAACCTTCAGCGGACGAGCCCACGGCCTCCTAACCCTTCAGGCCGATTGCGCAAGGCATGCTCACTTCTGCTGGGCCACGGCCCCCGTGGTACGAGGACCGATTTCCTGCGAGAGCGAGCCTTTCTCACTTCTCCACAAACAGGTCGGAGGTCGTTAAATCCGCCTCGACCGGAAAGGTGAGAAAACGAACGGTAGTTAAGGCGATCGCAAAGCTGTGATGCGGGTAGCCGTCGTTGGCCGCTCTTATGATACCGACCGGTATGTATGTTGGAATAACCAGAATCAAGCGCGAATATGAAATCGCAAAGTCTGACTCTGCAGCGTCTATTGAATTGTGTAGAGAGCCGAGCGATTCGTGACAGAAATGCGTGGCGGATGCAGACGCTGCACCCCATCGCGGTGTGATTAAGTGTCCGGCAATTAACTCTTTCGCCCCTCACCAACCATCATTCGTCACAAAGACACCAATTCTATGTTTTTTGGATGACTGCGTGCTCAAACTAGCCTGTCAGAGCGCCGAGGGCACGCGGCGAGAATACCACTCGTCTCGGCGCCCAAACTTTGCTCGGACGAAAAGGAGAAGATATGAGCGCAGTAAGACGGTTGCGGAATTCCTGGATACTGTGGGTTACGACGGTTGTTCTGGCTTGCTTCAGCAATGCAGTCGCTCAAGTGAAATACAGAGTTACCGATTTGGGCGCTGAGGGGAGTGACAATCTGGCTTGTGCCATGTCTCTCAATGATCAAGGCTGGACGGAAATCATGTCTGGGAACCTGCCCCCGGGGCAGCAGGATAACATATTCGGCACACTTCTAAACGGACGGGCATTGCTGGGCATCGACGGATTCAAGCTCGACCTCGGCACGCTCGGAGGACAGAACAGTTGGATGAACTGGGGCGAGATCAACGATTGGGGGCAGATCGTGGGTGATTCCGAAACGGCTGTCCCAGACCCGAACGGCGAAGACATTTGCGGCTTCGGCACACACCTTACGTGTCTTCCGTTTCTTTGGCAATTCCCCCACATGAGCGCTCTTCTGACGCTCGGTGGAAATAATGGGCAGGCGAGCGCGATCAATAATGGTGGACAAATCGTAGGGTTTGCGGAAAACGGTATCGCGGACTCCACATGCCCGCCTCCCCCTTTCCCGCGTAATCAGATTCAGCTGCCGGTGTTGTGGAAAAACGGCAAAGCCCATCCCCAAGCTCTTCCTACGGTGGATGGCGATCCAGACGGGGACGCATTTTGGATCAACAATAAGGGCCAGGCCGTAGGCGACTCGGGAAACTGCAGCGGAACGATTCTTCACGCCATATCATGGGAAAACAACACTGCCACCCAGCTTCCTGACTACGGAACTGGCTCTGCCGCCCAGGGCATTAACGACCAGGGCCAAATTGTTGGGACAGTCGGCAGTGCTGACAACACAACTCAATATGGCGCGCTTTGGCAGAACGGTGTACTCACAAGCCTCGGCCTTCTGCCGGGAGATTTTGGCGGTCTAGCCAGCGGCATCAACGACCGGGGCCAAGTGGTGGGAAGCAACTTCGACTCCAACTTTAACTGGTCCCATGCCTTCATCTACGAGAACGGCGTGATGACCGACCTCAACACGCTGTTTCCCGCCAGTGCCAACCTCTTCGCAACCATGGCTAACAAGATCAACGATCGCGGACAAATCTCGGGCATGGCAACGGTGCTCAGCGGGCCGGATGCGGGCAACATCCACGCCTTTCTGGCAACCCCTGTACACCAAAGCATGGGCAAGTCGGTTGCAGAGGTCGCACCTGCACGCCCGAAATCCAATGTGCCCGCGAATGTTGGCGAACAGCATTTGCCGAGATTCGTACTCGGCCAATTCGGCCGATGAAGGATATTTTCGAAGCTTCCGCACCATGCATTCCAGCCATATGCTGCGCGAAGGCGCAAGGCCGGAGATTGTGCGGGACAACATGGGTCACGCGAATATCGACGTGACCCAGAATGTTTACAGCAAGAGCTGGCCGGTGGCCCACTCAAGCCGTTCTTTGGCTTGAGTGGGATTTTCTCAGGCGTAAGCTGGTCTTGTGCCCTGGGGACCAAGCCAAAGAACGGCTTGAGTGGCCACCGGCCCAGTCACTAGTAATGGATCACTCCTACAAACCGCGCTGAGATAGATGAAGCGATGCGGCGCTTGCCACGTGTGAGTGCAGAGATTTTTCGTTGGAAGTCCCCGGCTTTGCCGGGGACTCCGCTGCCTCAGGATGACATCGGAGGAAGAAGAAGGTGGGGACGACGAGGTCGGCGGTCGCAGGTTTCAGGGCGTGATCTCGACGCGATCGCGAGGGCTACCAGCTCATCTTAGTCAATGGAATAACAGAAGTGATGAATGGAAATCGTTGGGGAGCTGAGGGTCCGCCTTTAGAAGCTTATTCGCGGGTCACGGACCCGGGGCGATTCGGGTCTCTGCACCGGGTTGCGGCAGAGTTGCTGGACCGATTGGAACGGGAGCTCGAAGCCGAGCGTGCGGAGGCGTATGGGCTTGACCCTGAACTGGAGCAGGGCTTCAAACTGGCGCGCCCGAGCGTTAGCCTGGTGCCGAGAGACGCCGGTGCCGCGCCCATCGTGGTTGCGTTCTCGGCCTTCCCCGGGATCGTCGTCCGCTTCGGTCGCTGGTGCACGGCCGCTTTTCCGAGCTGCGGATGCGATGCGTGCGATGAAACGGCCGAAGGCGAAATCGAACATTTGAAGTCGATGATCGACAACCTGACCGCAGGCCGCTTCCGGGAAGCGATCCGGATCTCCGCGGAAGGAACCGCGTGGCATGAGTGGGAGTTCTGGTCCGGCGGCGGGCGCTGCGCACAAAAGTCGCAGCTAGATCCCGCGCGAGCTCGCCAGCTAGTCGCCGCAGGAGATCGGTCCTTCTACGAATGGGGGCCGTGGCCCAAGCGGAGATGAGCAGGGCGGATCCGGTCAATCGGGGAACAGTCCCAGGTCTCGAAAACCGCGAGACCTGGGGCACCCGCGACGTGAAGCTTAAGGTCTGAGCGCAAGAGGGATAGCGTGCTGCACTTTGCTTTGACCTATCGCTCCGGGACTTCCACACGGGGTTCGCTGAGAGATTTCGCGTTGTGCGTTGCTAGTTTTGGGCCTGCCCAGACTGCGATCCGGTATCCGAGCAGCACTGTGAGAATAGCAGCGTACTCTAGCGGCAGGTGGATGTCGGCCTTCACCAGCCACCAGTAATGAATTACGCCCGCAATCGCGCTGAAATAGATCAAGCGATGCAGGGCTTGCCAGCGCTTGCCGCCGAGACGCCGGATCCATCCCTTGGTCGAAGTGAGCGCCAGCGGGATGAGCAGGACGAATCCGGTGAATCCGACGGTGATGAATTTTCGTTTGGCGATGTCGTGCAGCATCTCGTGCAGGTCGAAGAATTTGTCCAGCCAGATATAGGTCAGGAAATGCAGCGTGCCGTAGAAGAAGGCGAATAATCCGAACATGCGGCGATAGCGAATCAGCCAAAGCTGCCCGGTCAGCTTTCTTATAGGTGTCACGGAGAGGGTGATGAGCAGGAAACGCAGAGTCCAGTCGCCGGTGGCGTGAGTGATTACTTCGATGGGGTTCGCGCCCAGCGCGTGGTTGTAGGCTTTCCATCCCAAGAGTGCCAATGGGATGAGGCACGCGAGAAAAACTACGGGTTTGAACCAGCGAATCATGTCGAGATCGTTGCTCTCCTATCCATTAACTTCAGGATTCGTATCAGGGTATGCCTTCAGGCATACCGTCAGTCGGTAAGAGGAGATTCGGCTTCGGCCATGCTGTCCTAAGATTCGAGACCCTCCTCGGCGGCTGAAGCCGGTCTGACTTGATCGCAGCTGCGATATGGCTAAAGCCATATCCTGATACGAACCGTGCATTGTTCGTCGTCTGCGTCGACCTGGGACCTGCTCAGAAATTCTTTTTCAAATCCATGCCGCTGTATAGGCTTGCTACCTGGTCGTAGCCGTTGAACATCAGCGTAGGGCGCTTTAGAAATTCGCCCAGACGGCGTTCTTTTGCCTGACTCCATCGCGGATGATCCACATTCGGATTCACGTTCGCATAGAAGCCGTATTCATTCGGAGCCATTTCGGCCCACGTGGTCCGCGGCTGATTGTCGGTGAAGCGAATCCGCACAATCGCTTTGCCGCTTTTGAAACCGTACTTCCAGGGCACCACGACGCGTAGCGGCGCGCCATCCTGGTTCGGCAGCGCCTCACCATACATGCCGAAGCAGAGGAGAGCCAATGAGTTCATGGCTTCGTCCATACGCAGGCCTTCGACGTAAGGCCAATCGAGCACTCGTCCCCGCTGCCCCGGCATTTGTTTGGGATCTTCGATGGTGGTGAACTCCACGAATTTCGCTTTGCTTGTCGGTTTCGCTTTGTTGATCAGTTCGCTGAGCGAGAAGCCAACCCATGGCACGACGATCGACCAACCTTCGACGCAGCGATGGCGGTAAATCCGCTCCTCGGGCGCGGCCATTTTGATAATCGTGTCTACATCGAGGACCTGCTTCTTCTCCACTGCTCCGTCGATGGTTACAGTCCACGGTCGCGTTTTGAAGTTCTTGGCCAGACCTGCTGGCTCATACTTGTCCGTGGAGAATTCGTAATAGTTGTTGTAATTGGTGACGTCTTTGAATGGCGTAATGGTTTCTTTGGTCGAGAATGAGCTTGGCTTGATGCCGTCGATCTTGGCGTTGGCCTGCGCTGTCATCGAAGGCGACGCGACTTCACGAAACTTTAAGCCCACAGCAGCCGCGGCGCCGGCGAGCACTGTGCTCGCGAGAAACTTGCGGCGGTTCAGATACAAACTCTTCGGAGTGATCTCAGACGAAGGAATATCAGCGGGCTTCTTGATCAGCATGACAACGTCCTTACCTTAAGTGTACGGGTGTCAAGCCTCCGCGGATTGGCGGCTGGCCGGACACTCTACTGGATAGGACGCACGGTAGCTGGAAAAGTTGCAATGTTACGAGTCGCGCTCTACCTACAGGGGGTACCTTTTCTTGTAGAGACGTAGCTTGCTATGTCTCCGTGTCCCACAAACCAGCGATCGAAGGCCGGCTCAGCCGCGTTCGCCTAGAACTTCGCGTACTTTGCGGGACAGCATTTGCAGAGTGAATGGCTTTTGCAGGAAAGCGGTATCGGGATCGACTACGCCTTCGTGTCCGATGGCGTCTTCGGTGTATCCGGAAAGATAGAGCACCTTGGTCTGCGGACGCGACGCGCACAGCCGCGCGGATAGCTCGCGGCCGCTCATCCCCGGCATCACGACGTCGGTGATCAGCATGTCAATCTTGTCCGAATAATTAGAAACGATCCGCAGTGCTGCCTCGCCGTTGTCAGCCTCGAGCACGTTATATCCCTTCGACTCCAGGGTCTCACGGACCAATTGGCGAACTGATTCTTCGTCCTCGACCAACAACACGGTTTCTGATCCGCCGTTCTGTGACGACGAAGTTCCCAGCGTACCCACGGGTTCCAAGGCATCTTCAACGCGCGGCAAATAGATGCGGAAAGTCGTGCCCTGCCCCGGTTCGCTCTGGACCAGGACGTAGCCGCCACTCTGCTTGATGATGCCGTACACGGTCGAAAGTCCCAGGCCAGTACCTTTTCCTTTTTCCTTGGTGGTGAAGAAGGGCTCGAAGATGCGCAACTGGGTTTCTTTGTCCATGCCCTCGCCGGTGTCAGTTACCGAGAGCACGACGTAAAGACCGGGGTGAATGTAGGAGTATTCGCGGCGAACGTCCTCATGGTTCAGTCTGGCGTTGGCGCTCTGAATAGTGATTTTTCCACCATTCGGCATGGCGTCTTTGGAATTAACCACCAGATTCATGAGGACTTGCTCGATCTGGCCGGCATCGGCACGGGTTCGGCCGAGATCGAGTGCGAGCTGCGTATGCAACTCGATGTTCTCTCCGATCAAAGGACGCAGCAGGCGCTTTATGTCCTCCACGATAATGTTCAGGTCCACGACCTTCAGTTCCAGCAATTGCTTCCGGCTGAACGCCAGGAGTTGGCGAGTGAGGGTGGTGGCGCGATCAGTCGCCTGGTGAATCGCTTCAATCTTCGGATACAGAGGATCGTTTTTCCTGGTGTGCTCGAGCAAGACTTCCGCGTAACCGCTGATTACCATCAGCAGATTGTTGAAATCGTGGGCCACCCCTCCCGCCAGACGTCCCACCGCTTCCATTTTCTGCGCCTGCCGGAACTGGTTTTCCAGCACCCGCCGCTCGGTGATATCTTCAGCGATAATTTCCACAACCTCGGCAGTCTCCTCCGGGTTGTTAACCACGCGACCACTCAAGCGCACCGTAATCGCGCTTCCATCCTTGCACTTCCAGCGGACTTCCACGTTGTCCAGGCGTGCCCCGCGTCGAAACTCCGCCATCACCCGCATCTGTTCGCTGGGATCGACAAAGACATCCAATTTCGGATCCAGGGCAAGAACCTCTTCCGCGGAATCGTAACCAAGCATCGTGATCAAGGCGGGGTTCACATCGAAAAACCTGCCCTCGAGGCTAGACCGGTAAATCCCATAAACCGCGCTCTGCACCAGCGACCGGTAGCGGGCTTCCGAGCGGCGCAGCGCCTCCTCGTTGCGCTTGTATTCAATGGCGCTGGCGAGTTGTTGCGAGACGAACTGCAGAATCTCTTTTTCTTTGTCACCAAACCGCACGTTGCCGCTGTAGCTCTGCACCGCCAGCACGCCAAAGCTGTTATTCCCGACTTTCAGCGGTACCCCGAGCCAGTCCAGCGACGGAGCCCCGATCGACTCCACTTCGCCCTGCCTCGCAAGACTGTCAAACACCTCGGGAGTGCACAGCAGCGGCTCCCCGGTTCGCAGCACGTACTCCGTCAGACCTTTGCCTAGCTTCTTGGCGGCGGGCCTGGAGTCCAACTCGTCCTCAAAATAGGGAAAGGTAAGCAGTTGGGTCAGCGGATCGTAAACCGCAATGTAGAAATTGCGCGCATACATCAACTCGCCCACAATGCCGTGAACCGCGGCGTAAAACTGCTGCAGATCGTCAGCCGAGCTGGTTTTTTGTGTGATGCGATATAGTGCCGAATGCAGCGCCTCCGCGCGTTTCTGTTCCGAGATATCGCGATAAAGGACGCACATCGCGACCTGCCGCTCATCGATCACAATCGGGGCAGCGGAGATGAAAACGTCCAGCAGCGAGCCATCCTTGCGTTGACGCTTGGTTTCGAGCACAACCTTCTGCCCTTTCACCAGCAGTTCCGCAATCCAACGCGTCTCCGCGCTCCGGTCCGGCGGAACGATCAGCGAATCGATCCGTTCGCCCAACGCCTCCTCCGGATTAAATCCAAAAATGCGCGTGAACTCACCATTGAGGCGCGTAATCCGGTACTCCGGATCAAGAATGCTGATCGCTTCCGGCGCGCACTCCACCAACTGCTCGAGGTAGGCTTGTTGCAACTCAGGGCTGTCGGTGGCAAAGCTGGGAGTGATCGCTTCAGTCGACGCCGTGATGCTTGCAGCGGGGTCCGAGAGTGCCAGCGTGCGGCGCTGAAGTGCCTCCCGGAGAAACTGCGCGCGTGAAAGCTCAGCCGACGTCGCTGGCTGGGTGATGTTGTCACCCATTGAATCCCCCTCGCTGCAAAACCAGAGCTGATTTCTGGATGGTAGATGTCCGGCCAGTTACTCGAAAGTTACGGAGGTAATTCTGGAAGGGAAGAACCGCACAAGATGGATGAAAACTCTGCTACTGCCCGGTCGCCAGCATTTCACAAACCCGGCGAAGCACGTCACGCTGTTGTTCAGTGACCGCGAGAAATTCAAATCCGTGAAGCAAACCGATACGGTAGCGCACCAGGGCACGAAGCTTCAGGGGATAGGCCGCTAAAGGTAACGAAAGCTCCATGGAAACAACTTCGCCAACTTCCAACTCTCCGGTCATGGTTCCGCCGACTCCATCCTCGCCCAACTCATTCGAACGTCCCCACAACGATGTGGTTTCGCCCGAGCGAAAGATCTGCACCGAGAGCCGCATGTCGACTTGATAGCGTGGAAACCGGCGCGCGCTATGTTTAGCAGGTTTCGGATTAGGGATAAAAACCTCCGCTTTTTTCTACCGCCGCCCCCTCAACTAATTTCCGTGCAAAGGATATCCGGGCTCCAGCGGCAACTTTCCGCCAACCTTCAACACCGTCACTCCTCCGCTGATCGAATACACATCCACCAGGCCCACGGCTCCGGAAATCGATTCCACTTTCTTCACCACCGCCTCATCGGACTCCACTACGACAATCGCTGGATGGTCGGCCCTGCCGTGGTTGGCGCTCGCGATGGTCGCCTTCACTTCGTCCTTCGACATGGCGTAGACCTTCTCCAGCAACAGCTTCATTTCTGGCGCCGCCGGATCACGCGTGATGAAGCTGACCGGCTTGCCATCCGGCCACCGGCTCACTTGCCCTTTGCACACCTTCACGAGTTCGGGCAATGTGATCGCCACCACCTCATTCGATTTGTTGGAAATCAGGGCCAGATCCTTGCCCTGTGCAAGTGCTGTCCAGCCCAGGACTGTCCAGCCTAGGACGACCAGTGCGGCTGCCAGCAAGCGTCGCGAATGCACGTCCCCTCCAATCCACTGCGCCTTTGAGGTTGACTGTCTCCGATTCTCGTCGAAGTTGCGGAGCCGCTCAACGACAGAACGAATGGGTACCACCGGAGACAACAAGCGCGGGGCGTCACGCCGCCGTTTCCTGGCGCACCCCAGGCTGCGGTAAAATATCTACTCCGTGCATCGTCTGGCCTAACCTGATCATCCTTAGTAACCGAAGGAGAATACAAATGGCGCATCAGCTACCCGATCTACCGTATGACTATTCTGCTCTGGAACCCGTGATCGATGCTCAAACCATGAAACTGCACCACGACATGCATCACGGGGCCTACGTGAAAAATCTAAATGCTGCTCTGGAAAAATATCCCAACCTGCAATCCAAGAGTGCCGAGGACTTGATCCGCGATCTCAACGCAGTCCCTGAGGACATCCGTGGCGCCGTCCGCAACAATGGTGGCGGACACGTGAACCACACCATGTTCTGGAAGATCATGAAGCCCAAGGGCGGTGGCGATCCCAGCGGCCCGATCGCGGAAGTCATCAAGAAAGCTTTCGGCAACTTCAAGGATTTCCAAACCAAGTTCAACGATGCCGGTGTCAAACAATTTGGCAGCGGCTGGGTCTGGCTGGCCGGCAAAACCGGAGGCGAAGTGCAAATCATCAGCACGCCCAACCAGGACAACCCAATCTCCCAAGGCCTGTTCCCCATTTTCGGCAACGACGTTTGGGAGCACGCCTATTACCTCAAGTACAACAATCGCCGCCCCGAATACCTGGCGGCCTGGTGGAACGTAGTCAACTGGGATGAAGTCAACCACCGCCTGAAAACATTCCAGAGCCATCACGAACCAGCGTTAGCGGGACGCTAAAAAAAAGACAGTGGGCCGGGTCCCAGAACCCGGCCCTGTTTTGATCGGTGAGAATCCGTGAAGATCCGCGGCTGGTTTTCAGAATCCAACTGACAACTGCGAACCGGGAATCGAGAACTGTTTTTCTGCATTTCCTGTGCACCATCTGTGGAAATTAAATTGATCGTGACCAGAAACTTTCTCTCCCCAATCTGATTTTTCAAAAAAACCGCGACGCAACATAGCCGAATCGGTCCTCTCCACTGATTTCCTTGGTCCCGATGCATCGCCAAAATTCGGCCTGTGCATTTTCCCAGACTGCACCAAACTTTGGTAATTGACCTCGACCCATCTGGCGCGTAGATTCGTCCTCGTCCTTAATCACATTTTCAGCCAACAAAAAATTAACTACGCCTCCGGCAACGAGGCTGAGCTGGAGAGAGCAGAAATCGAAATCCGCAGTCGCAAAGCGAAAGCGCCTTTTCATTCTCCCTCCCCCCGAAGGGTGATGAACGTGAGAAAAACATCCGCCGCATGGAAAATCTATCGCACACGCTTCCTGATCAAAGCCCGGCAACTCACCCAACCTCTCCTCTTCGTCGACGCACTCGGCCGGGAACATTGTGGCCAGCCCGGCGACTATCTGGTCGAGTCCTCCGACGGTGCCCAACGCATCGCGCCTCGGCTGATCTTTGAAGACGTTTACGTCGCCATGGGTCCAGCCGACGATCGGTGGACACCTAGACTCGAGCCCGAAATAGCATTGCAGGCTCCGAAACGTCGGATATCTTCGCGACCTGCAGCCATGCCCACATAGCCCCACGCGCCTCGTCCGGCGAGCGGACCGACGCTTCATGTTCTGCGTTCAAATTGGAATCTCTCCGGGAAGGAGGTCAACACCGAGAGCGCCAGAAACCTGTCGAACCATTACCAATGAGTAATACTCTCTCTCTAAACCCACCGATCATTCAGGCTCCATTAGCTGGCGGCGGAGACACGCCCGCTCTGGTCGCCGCAGTCTGCAATGCCGGCGCCCTCGGTTTCATCGGCGCCGCCTACCTTTCTCCAACCCAAATCCTTGAAGCTGGCCGCGAGGTTCGAACCCAAACCAATCAGAAATTCGGCATCAATCTGTTCGCCCCAGGGAAACTATCCGAGCCACCCCGAGACCCCCACCCGGCGCTGCAACGTGTGGCTCCCTTCTTCGCCGAGTTAGGGTTACCGGCTCCGTCTCTGCCTGACAGCGTTGCCGATCCCTTCGAAGAACAGCTCGCCGCAGCTCTTGAGACTGGCGCGTCATTCTTCAGCTTCACCTTCGGAGTTCTCCCGGAAAATGCCGTTCGGGCGATTAAGAGTCACGGCATGTTTCTGATGGGAACGGCCACCACGGTTGAGGAAGCGCTCATTTTGGAGAAGGCCGGGGTCGATGCAGTGGTCGCGCAGGGTAGCGAAGCCGGCGGTCATCGTGGAACCTTCGCCGCCGACTTCACCACCGCATTAGTCGGAACTATATCCCTAGTGCCCCAGGTTGCCGATGCCGTCCGGATTCCTGTGATTGCCTCCGGCGGAATTATGGACGGACGCGGCATCGTTGCCGCTCTCGCCCTCGGAGCCACTGCCGTGCAGATGGGCACAGCCTTTCTGACCTGCGACGAAGCCGGCGTCCCCGAATGCTACAAGCAGGCGATCACGCATGCCCGTGAAGACCAAACCCGCGTTACCCGTGCGTTTTCCGGCAGGCCCGCCCGCGGCATCGTCAACCGCTTCATGACCGCGGTGGAAAAGGACGGCGGGCCGAACGCCCTTCTCCCCTTCCCCTTGCAAAACCAGCTGACCCGTCCGCTTCGCACCCGGGCTGCCCAGCAAGGAAAAGCTGAATTGCTCTCACTTTGGGCGGGACAGGGCCTGCGGCTCGCCCGCCGCCAGCCTGCTAAGAAACTGATTGCACGGCTTAAAGACGAAATGGAGACGGCAATGAAGTCGCTGCATGGGTCAGCATCGAGAGTCGGATGACTTCGCTCCTTGTGGAAAAAAGGTCCCAGGGTGGGCATCTGAGCAGTAATTGCATTAGGATACAATATATAGTGATTACCTCTTGACAGCCACAACGGGCGGGAGTACTGTTGCCATCCCATAGGGCTGTAAACGCCTCCGGAAACGGAGACGGAGCGATGCAAAGGTAAGAGCAAGTAGGTGTAAGAAAGCAGGGGCGGACGTCGTGGCCGAGGTGACCAGCGCCGCCCCGCCAACTCAACTAGGAGTCAAAGCGTCAGGAATTCCTGAAGCCAGACGCCTGAAGCCCGAAAAAAGTGCGGTGGCCGTTTCCCGGTCCGGTTTGCCCGGACATCCCCACGGGGAGCGACAACAGTTTGACAACCAGGTTGTGGAAAATGCCTCGTCAAGAGGGCTCGCAGCCCTCTTCTTTCGAGGTGATATTGAGGAGCCAAAATGGAAGGTCTGGCACATCTGGTCGCGGAATCCCTGGTTCGCCACGGCGTTGAGCCCAGCTTCGATCACCGTCGTCTGCAGTGGTCGAACTGGTTTCGCTGCCAGGACAGCTTCAGCCTGGTGCTGGCTCCTTGCAAGCCCGGGCTATTTGCCTTGGGTGAGGAAGTGGCGACGTTTTGCGGGGCGTCTGAGCCCCGCAGTCGCCATCCTGAGCGCAGCGAAGGATCTCCCAGCGAGGGAAAAAGAATGTTGGCCCTGTTCCAGATCTCGGAAGCTGACGACGTTGGTATGGCGCTAGGCCGCCTGTTTTTGTCCGGCAGCCCCGCCCGCGAGCGCTTCGCTAGCGGGAGATGTTTCGCTCGCTACGTGGTAATAGAAGACGCAAACCAACGCCGGACCGCCCTAACCGCCCTCCAGCGCTGGATGGCCTCCTCGTCGGAAGCTGCCTCGGGGCTTCCACAAGCAGCCTCAGACGACAACCACGTAGCCCAAAACAATGACGCACTCCGCGACGCCCACGTAGCCTCGGACGCCCCCGTCCGGGGAGCCGAGCGAAGCTCGGCCGGTTCGACATCAGCTCACGGCTCGGAAGGCACAAGGTTCGTATCAGGGCACGACTTCAGTCGTGCCGCAAACCCAACGACATCAACCGCGGCTTTAGCCGCCGATGCGTCACCGCAACCTGAATCATCAAATGAACAGGCCCAAATCGGGCCACCATTGCCAATCCCCTCCGGTTTCTAGACATTTCCGGACCGAGACTGGAGTAGAAGTGTTGGCAGGAAGAAAAATCTCGATGGAGGACGGGCGTCCCGCCCGTCAAAGCCGCGAAGCGGCGAAAGCTAAAACCCACGGCGAACCGTGGCGAAGGTAAGAAAACCAAGCCGCGTGGCGGCGAAATAATGCAGCCCACGGCGCAAGCCGTAGGGGCGAAAGAGTGATTGGATTTCACCGCTGCAAGCTCTTGGGTGCCGCAGCGCCGCGATTCAGGCCAACAACCTGAGGCAAGCAAGGATCTTAAATAACAGCGGAGCAAAGACTCCGCAGGAGAAAAAAGAAATGTCGGAAGCAACTGTAAAAGGAGCCCACACCAGCACTGAGACTCAGGTTGCCACCGCAAAGAAAGCCCCGGGCCTGACCTTCCGCCGCTTCTTCACCAAGCCCGGAGTATCGCCCTACGACGAGATCGAATGGGAGCGCCGCACCGCTCAGATCACCGATGCTCAAGGCAACACGATCTTCGAGCAAAAAGATGTCGAAGTTCCCAAAGACTGGTCGATGACCGCGACCAACATCGTGGCCTCGAAATACTTGCATGGCACCATCGGCACGCCCGAGCGCGAGTCCGGAGTCCGCGCCTTGGTAACCCGTGTCGCCGAGACGATCCGCGACTGGGGATTGGCCCAAGGCTATTTCAAAACTCCAGAAGACGGCGCCACGTTCCACGACGAATTAGCTCACATCCTGATCCGCCAGTACGCCGCCTTCAATTCGCCAGTCTGGTTCAACGTAGGCTGCGATCGCATCGAGCCCGACTCCGACGCCCGCAACTGGCACTGGAACCCCGCAGCCGGCCGCGTCGAATTCGGAGTCACCGGCTACAGCACTCCGCAGTGCTCCGCCTGCTTCATCAACTCGGTGCAGGACTCGCTCGATTCCATCCTGACTCTGGCTAAGACCGAAGGCATGCTCTTCAAATGGGGGTCCGGCACAGGCACCAATCTTTCGCCACTGCGCTCCTCGACCGAAGGTCTAAGTGGAGGCGGTATCGCCAGCGGTCCACTCAGCTTCATGAAAGGTTTCGACGCTTTCGCCGGAGTAATCAAATCCGGAGGCAAAACCCGGCGCGCCGCCAAGATGGTCATCCTCAACATCGACCATCCCGACATCATCGACTTCATCGAGTGCAAGTCGAAAGAAGAAGCCAAGGCCCACACTCTGGTCGCGGCCGGCTACGATGGTTCCTCGCCTGACTCGGAAGCCTATTCGTCGATCTTTTTCCAGAACGCGAACAACTCCGTCCGCGTCACCGACGACTTCATGTACGCCGTCCTGCGCGACACCGACTTCAGCACCAAGGCGGTGAAAGACGGACGGCCGATGCACACGTTCAAAGCCAAAGATCTGCTCTACAAAATCTCCGACGCCACCTGGCGCTGCGGCGACCCCGGCATGCAATTCGACACCACGGTCAACCGCTGGCACACTTCGAAGAACACGAGCCGGATCAACGCCAGCAACCCGTGCAGCGAATACATGTTCCTCGATGACTCAGCCTGCAACCTTGCCAGTCTGAACTTGTTGAAGTTCGCGCCCAACGGAACCTTCGACGTGGAAGCCTATCGCCACGCCGTAGACATTCTGATCACCGCCCAGGAAATTCTGGTCGACAACGCCGGCTACCCCACAGAAATGATCGGCAAGAATTCCCACGACTACCGACCGCTAGGCCTGGGCTACGCAAATCTGGGAGCCCTGCTGATGGCCGCCGGCCTACCCTACGACTCCGACGCCGGACGCGACTACGCCGCCTGCGTCACCGCAATCATGTGCGGCCAAGCCTACCTGCAATCCTCCAAGATCGCAGAGCAATGCCCAGCGTTAGTCCCAGCAACCGAGCCCACAAAGAAGGGCCTGGCCGAAACCAATCTAGGCTCGAACGTCATGCCCGGAGGAGCCTGCCCCGGCTGGTATATCAACCGCGAGCCATTCCTCGACGTAATCCGCATGCACCGCGCCTCGGTCAACAACATAAACAAAAACAATGTCCCACCCCCGCTCTACGAAGCCAGCAAACAAACCTGGGACGAAGCCCTCGCCCACGGCGAAAAACACGGCTACCGCAACTCCCAGGTAACAGTCCTCGCCCCCACAGGCACAATCGGCTTCATGATGGACTGCGACACAACTGGCGTTGAGCCTGATCTCGCCCTGGTGAAGTACAAGAAGTTGGTCGGTGGAGGGATGATTAAGATCGTCAACAACACTGTGCCTACGGCGCTCTTCAAGCTGGGCTACTCCCACGATGAAGCCGACAAGATTGTCAGCTACATCGATGCGACGGGAACGATCGAAGGCGCGCCTCACATCAAGGATGAGCATCTTGCAGTCTTTGATTGTTCGTTCAAGCCGGCCAAGGGGACTCGGTCGATTGCTTACATGGGCCACCTGCGGATGATGGCGGCTACTCAGCCGTTCATCTCCGGCGCGATTTCGAAGACGGTGAACTTGCCGGAGAATGCTTCCGTCGAAGACATCATGGAAGCTTATCTGCAGGCCTGGAAGTTGGGGCTCAAAGCGGTCGCCGTCTATCGCGATGGATGCAAGAAGTCGCAGCCGCTCAGCGCCGCCGGAACTTCTACTGCGCTTTCGAAGAAGGGCGATGCGGCTGCGGCCGCTGCGCCGCGTGAAGAAGAGAATCTTAACGGGCCTCCGCGGGCGGTGCGGCACAAGCTGCAAGCGGAGCGGCGATCGATCACCCACAAATTCAACGTGGGTGGACACGAGGGCTACATCACCGTCGGACTTTATCCCGACGACAGCGTGGGCGAAATCTTCATCACCATGGCCAAAGAGGGATCGACGGTCAGCGGCCTCATGGACAGCTTCTCCTGCGCCGTCTCCATCGCTCTGCAACACGGCGTGCCGCTGAAACTGCTGTGCGAGAAGTTTGCCCACACCCGCTTCGAGCCCAGCGGCTGGAGCGGCAATCCCGACATCGGCTTCGCCAAGTCGATCATGGACTACATCTTCCGCTGGCTCGACCTGCGCTTCTCCACCGGCCAGCAGCAAATGCTGTTCGAGAACCTGAGGCTGAGGCCAAGCACGCCGCCGACAGCAGAAGCAGTAGGAGACATAAACGGCTCGACGGAAGTAAGTGGAGGCCGGGCGTCCTCGCCCGTCCCGCCGCCGGATCAGCCACCACGCCGCCGACGCCCTCGCCGGAATCATCGACCTCGGCGACGCCCCAACCTGCTCCTTCTGCGGCTCAATCATGACCCGCAACGGAAGCTGCTACCGATGCGGAAGCTGCGGCAGTACGAGCGGGTGTTCGTGAGGCGGAGATGAGCTATTTGCGCCACCCCTAAGGGTGGCGCAGTTATTTGGGAAAATGAGATAGACGTACTGTGAGGGGGTCACGGCGCGCCGTGGCCCCCTCTTACTTGGAGGCACATCTGAACGTATGACACCTGAAATGTTGGCTGGCAGTTGGGTAATTGTCGCGAATAAGGTCGTATCCAAGTTCAACACCGACGACCCGGCATTCGAACCCTTTGAGGCAATTATTTTGGCGGGCCGTGCTGGAGAATTGTTCTCGGCGACCCGATCGATGGGGACGATTGACGGTGATCGCTTCGAGGCGCACCGTAAAATCGCTAAGTTGAAGCGGAAGGATACAAAGGAAGTTCTGGTTGCTGCGGAGAAACTGGGTGTGGCCACTGTCGGATGGTCTAGCGCTGACGGCCAGTTGGTCGAGTATTTTCAATTCCAGACCGATTCGAAGGAGGCGGTTTTGGAGGCGACTGGCCGTCTCTTCGCTCTTCTGCGCCCATCGAACGTTGCCCGAGCGATGATCGATTTGCTTGGGATGACCCTCTACCTTCCTCAGCAGCTGGACGCGATACGGAATGCTCTCAGCAAACGCGGGTACGAGGAAAAGGAGATCGAATTTGCGATAAGTACAAGCCGAGATTTTGGGCTGCTCGACATCACGAAGGAAACTGAAGGTGGGGCTTCCTTGATGTTTAACCCCAAGGCATTTGAGGGTAATGCTGAGGATGTTCACGGGGCGATCAAGTCCCTTCAGCCGAAGCAGAGACAGGAGGCGATGGACCTTCTGAATTTCGTAGTGAGCAATCCGGGCGTGCCCGTGCCCAAGGCAACTAAGGCGGACACTCTCGCGCTCCTCGTTCGACTGGGAATCATTGATTATTCTAAGATCACGACGCGACAGACAGAAAAGGGCGTATATTTCCCGACAACCCCGTACGTGTGGGACGTATTCGACAAGTCCGCGGGTAAGGCACTGAGCAAAGATCTTGTCGACGACTCAAAATTGCTGCTGAACTCGTTCCGATATGGGCAATTTTACTCAAGTCCTGGAAGAGGAAAGATTGAAAAACCATTCCTGATAGTTAATGCTCTAATACGGGATGGGGCCATAGGCGTGCAGAAGCCCGCTACGGCGATTGGTGAAGATTATCCACTCGCACTGTCACGAGGGATCGTAAACATTGTAGAGTCCAAGATATACTCTGGGCGGTACAGCATGGAACTTCTCAAGGTCGACGTTGCGGTGGCGGTGAGGGAAGTTCTTCAACAGAATGCCATTCTGCCGCAGGACGCGGTCCCTTCGCAGGAGGACCTTGATCGAGCCGGGCGGTTTCTCTCGCCCAGCGCAGTGCGGGTAGAGACGGAGTTGCCCCAAACGATAAGGCGGTTCCACGAGGAAATGATCTTCAGTCTCCGAACAATGAGGAGCAAGCGATAGGGTGGCATACAAGAAAAAATCAACGGCTCGGGATGATAGGTTAGGCGATTCTGCGCAAACGCAGGCCAAGGCTCCTGTACTGATTCTTGGCGAGGAGCTTGAATACAGGGTTGCGCGGTTGCTTCTTTTCATGGGTTTCTTTGTCCGGCGGGGCTGCCCGATCTACACAGTCGCCGCGCTCGATAGAGCTACGGACCTGGATGTACTGGCTCTCAGATACACGGAGTCCTTCGGACGAGAATTGATAATCGCAGAGTGCAAGTCAGGACAGCTCGGGCCTCTCGACAGAATTTTTTGGCTCTCGGGCGTGCGGAAGTTTTCACAGGCAGACCGGGCCCTCCTGGTGCGAAAAGGAACAAAGTGGAATATCAAGGATTTTGCCAAGGAGTGCGGGGTCGAAGTTCTGGATCTGTATCGTGTGGTCGAGCTTGAGGCAAATTTCAAAATAACGAGCTCGGAATGGCCCGGACTGACGGATCGCGCCTTCTTTGAGGCAGTCCTTCCGGATTGGAACAGTGTGCTGAGGTCACATCGCGAGCTTTGGGAACTCTACCTGACTCTTACGAGTGAAGTAAGGTACGAGGATTTCTTTCCGTCGATTAATTTTCTTCTTTATCACCTTCGTCTGCTGACCAGATCTTGGAAGACGAATGCAAATTCCAGTTTCCACCGGTTCCTACTTAGCGAGTCGATTTCTCAGCTGTCGGTATTCCTCATGCGGATTGCGCAGCACACGTTTGACCTGGCCGAAGAGGACAGACGAGGATACATCGAGAAGGGGCTCAGGTATGGCAGCGTTGACGCGAAGTTCGCTGAGCGCATGATGAATAGTGCATTCAATCTGACGCGCCAAGCGGTGCTGCACTACACAAACAAGGTACAGGACATCGATAGAAAGGTCTTTGAGGTTCCGGTGCCACCTGGAACGCAAGAGGTTCTGTCGATTGTTAGTCTCATCCTTCGTGAATATCCGAGGTCTCTGAATTTGCCGCAGATGTGCGATCTCATGCTGGCGGAGGTATTCGTAAAGGAGAATCGCAATAAAGGCTGGCTCAGACGGGTTTATCCGAACCACGATCTAAGCGCACGGGTGGAGATTGTAAGGGAATACCTCAAACTGTTGACGCAGTCGGGCGCGTGTCCGCCGGACGTGCTTAATGTGCTGGCGCTGCACAGCCTCGACAATGGCCCTAAACCGCCGGATCAGGCCCCGCCTAGCGCCGAAGTTGCGGTGAGACAGGGGGTCTCACAACAGACGCTTCACCTTGGCGGAGGTGAGTCTCCCGAGGAAAGTCGTCAGAGTTCCCCCTCCAGCTCCAGCGACCGGGGTCTTGATTCGGGCACGGAGGTCCCAGCCTCCTCGCCGCCGAAGTGAATCCTTTTTCTGCTGCGTACGGCACAACTGAAGCTGTGCCCTCCCGCTGTGATCATCTTCAAACTTTAGACTTGGCTGTAGTAGGTCGTTTCAGCGAGGGACGCCCGTGTCGGAAGAATTGGACGAATTGATCGAAATGGCGAGAACGATACGGATGACGCCGGAGCAGGCTGAGCGGCAGCGGCGCAGCTTTGCCTACGGCGAAAACGCAGGGTCCCTCGACTCCGCTCGGGATGACAGGAGTTGGGAGATGATTCACAGGGCGGCGGAGCGACTGGAAGAGAGGTGAGCGGGCGATCTTCTTTTTGTCCGGTCTGGCGGGTTTGCGATGCCTGCATCTGTCTTCTAATTCTTATGGCACGACTGAAGTCGTGCCCTTTCACGAAGCCTCACGGGCGAAGGCCCCTTCGACTACGCTCAGGGCAGGTCCGCTGGCACACGGGAAATACGAACTGCACCTAAATTGGTGCAAAAGCGGGGTTTTGCCGAAAAGTTGTCAAGCCCCCTTGGGCGCCTGAATCCTTGTAAGCTGTTCTAAGTAAAGCCAATATATTTTTGAAAAGTTGGCGGGTTTACCCTATTCAAGTAGCTATCATAGAAGTAGTGGTGTTTTCGCGAGTCTGATAGCAATTCCACAACACACAAAAAGCAATTTGGAAGCGTGCTAAACGCGCGTTTTGTTGCGCCTCGGCGGCGCGGCGCGCAGCATGCCTGGATCCTTCGCCCGGCAAAAAGCGCCGGGCTCAGGATGACAGTGTTGGGTTGGAGAGCAATTTGGAAGCGTGCTAAACGCGCGCTTGTTGCGCCTCGGTGGCGCGGCGCGCAGCACGCTCGGATCCTTCGCCCGGCAAAAAGCGCCGGGCTCAGGATGACGGCATTTTTTTGAGGATGACGACGTTTCACCGCGCGGCCCTTGTGGCCGCGTTTTTTATTTTAAACAAATCTGGCTGGGCTGGTTAAGGGGAACTATGGCTAAGAATCGGGGAATGCGGATCAAGGGTTGCAAGGAGCGGGGCGAGTGGGCGGAGCTTTGTTTTATGGCGCGGGCTGCGGGGCAGGGATTGCGGGTGTCGAAGCCTTATGGGGACTCGGCTAGTTACGATGTGGGGGTGGAGTGCGTGGCTCCGAAGCGCGAGGGGCGGATTCTGCGGGTGCAGGTGAAATCCACCGTCTATAAGCGGCGGGGGGAGGGTTATAGCTTGAATGTGATGGGTCCGCAGCGGGAGCGGTATCCGAGTGGGGTGGTGGACTTTTTTGCGATTTATCTGATTCCGATTGATGTCTGGTACATTATCCCGTTTGCGTTGATGGGGCGGACGAATTGCACTCTGCATTTCACACCGGATAGCAAACGGCATAAGTATGCGGCGTATCGGGAGGCTTGGCATTTGCTGCGGGGTGAGGGGTCGAAGTAGCGGAGAACATCCGGTCCCGGCTAACGGGGGGTATACCGTCCGCGATACGTTTTCCACAGGTTGTTCGGAAAATGGAACAAGAATCATTTTGTTGTTGCGGGGGCTTGGTGCGGGTGTAAGAAGAGAACTCCGCATAGACGGGGCCCTGATTATGGCTCTCCCCCATCCAGTGCCAAGGGCCCCGAAACTCTGCGGCTGGTCTGGTTTGCTCCTCATGATTTGCCCATCGGTTTGCCAATTTTTGCTGCCAGGTTTGGAGTTATAATTCGGCTTATTGGAGGAACCTGTATGCGAATTTCCTGCCTCCTGATGGTTCTGCTCGTTGGATTGGTTTCGTTTTGTGCTGCCGGCGATGGGGCGCGGCAGAGTTCGTCCTCGCAAGCGGCGGTAAACTCCTTCAGCTCAGATTTGATCAGCCCTTGGGCGATCACGCCTCAGGATTCGGTCCGGGCGCCAGCGGATCGGCATTATTCGCGCTCGGACTCCGCGCGGGATGGAGATGTCACTTGCTTCACGATTCACGCCTTTCTGGTGAAACGCGAGAGCCCGCATTCCGATGTCTTCGAGCCGGCAGGGGAGGCGACCTGTCTGTCCGGGCCTCGATATAGCGTGCGGAAAGTGGAGGAGTCGGGCAAGGCTCCGTCGCATTGAGTTCGGACGCGACGAGGCGAGTCTCGGCGGTTGTGGGGACGGCCTTTTTCCTTCTGATCGCGCCTGGGACTGTAGCTGGGATTGTGCCTTGGTGGATTTCTGGCTGGCGCCTGCGCGCTCCGCTGCTGCATTTTTCTCCGTTTCGATGGCTGGGAGTTTTGCTGATTGTGGCGGGCCTTCCCCTGCTGTTGGATTCTTTTGCCCGCTTTGCACTCAAGGGATTGGGAACGCCGGCGCCGGTTTTCCCGACGCAGCATTTGGTAGTCAGCGGGCTCTACCGCTATGTGCGGAATCCCATGTACCTGGCGGTCGTGGCGGTGATCGTGGGACAGGGATTGCTGTTTGGGGATGTGCGGGTCTTGGAGTATGGACTTCTGGTCTGCCTCAGTTTTCATCTGTTTGTTTTGTTCTATGAGGAGCCGACGTTGCGTCGTAGCTTTGGGGCTGAGTATGAAAGCTTTTGCGCTAACGTTGGGCGCTGGATTCCCCGCTTGAGCGCGTGGCGCGGCGGCGAGCATTATTCTGTCCGATGAATTACTCTGCGTGACCTTTCCGGTTTTCAACAGTTTCTATAGTTAGAGGCGCGATGGTTGTTCGAGCACCGGCATCGAGGCGGTTCATCATGCGGAGATACGCGTCGGGGACTCGGTCGTGGAGATGGGTGAGCCCCAGGGGAAGTATCCGCCTATGCCGACGATGTTCTATGTGTACGTGCCGGATTGCGATGCCGTCTACCGGCGGCGCTGCAGGCGGGTGCGACTTCAATCATGGAGCCAGTCGACCAGCCTTACGGCGACGGCAATGGAGCGGTGAAGGATGTTTGCGGCAATCAGTGGTACATCGCGACGCACGTCAAGGACGTAACTTCGTAGAAGGGTCGATGGGGCTCAACATCCTATGACAATGTCCACGCGACGCTGCGATTTGCTGATAAGCGAGTCTTGCAAGACTCATGGCGACATCCGACCAGCTTGGCACCTTGGTAACTGGGCCTCAGCCCTGGTAAGCGGTGAGAATAGATCCGCGTATGGATCTGCAATCCAAGACTGGAAGTCGCGCTCGCGCGGTCGCAGTTTGGCAGAAGGCGCGCGGACAATTTGCGCGTCTTCCAGCGACCGCTCGGGTCATGCTGGGCCTGTTTCTGCTCGCCGCTTTGCTAATGGCCCTGCACACAGCTTACTGGGGAAAAGATGCAAGCCTGCGGCTCAAGGTCCAGCACAGTTTGCGCAGTGGGCAGATTTCCGTCTGGGTAGATGGTGAGTTGGCGTACTCCGGAAGTCTGGTCGGCAACAGCAAAAGAAAGTTCGGTGTGATTCCGACTGTGCAGGGCAGCCTGTCAGAGACGCTACCGGTAGCGACCGGCACACATCAAATAAAGGTCCAAGTCGTTTCCGACGGTGGTGCGCGAGAAAGCACCATCAACGGTGACTTTGCTCACAACGGGCAACGAGGCTTATCGGTGACTGCCACCCGCGATGATCTGTCTTTGAACTGGCAGCCTTTGAATTCGCAGTCTTTGAGTTCGCAACCCCAGGCCGTGGGGGCTGAGTCGTCTGGCCAAGGGTGGTTCAGTCGCTATGCCGGCACACTCGTGATGACCGTTGCTGGCTCGATCATCTCCGCGTTAGCCGGTTTCGCTCTGAGGGAACTACCGAAGCACTTGGTCTCCCGCCAAGGAGCAGTGCCTAAAAGCTTGAACAATGAGGCCAGCCAGAGTTAAGGTTTCTTGTGTGGCTGCTCCCGAGACGCCCTTTCAAAACCATTCAAGCCGGTTCCAATTCCGCCCTTTAAAAGGGGAAGCGTACCGAAAAAATCGGGATGTGGTTGGTGGGATGGAATGACGTCGCGGCGATTTCGAATCCGCCGCCGACGGTGAAACCGAGGCGATCTTTTATGCGAAATCGGCCGAGCACGAGGCCGGGCGTGAGATATACCGATGTTTTACCGGGGTGGCTGGTCGGGACAATATTGCCGTTCCCGCCGTAAAAGTGGTTAAAGTTCACTTCCAGTTCCGGCCAGAATTTCTTGAAGACATGGTACTGAAACGTGTTATTCCACGGCAGAGTGTGTCCGATGACCGACACGTTTCCGGTGGGCAAGCTGTAGCCTAATGTTCCCTGAACGTCGAAATTGCGGAAGCCCTTTCCGTAGGCGATCGTCGGTGTGATTACCGGACTCAGCGCGCCTTGCTGGTACTGCCCGGTGGGAAGAGTCATCTGGTAGAAGGTGGTTAAGATGTAGTTCCCGTGCTCCTCGTTTCTGGCAACGATTCGATATTTCACGAGGAACTGCCAGTCGCCGAATCCATTATTGGGAGAATCCGGGTTGTTGACGATGTAGGGAGGCACGGCGAGGATGACCTGGAAATTCTTGGCCGGGATAATTTCTAAACCTTTACTCACGCCATAATTGTCGGTCGTGACGCCGCTATTATGAGTCTGCCATTGAAGGTCGTAGCGGAGTTCCTGTTCGAGTCGCGGCGTTGTCGTGTTGAGGGGAGTGATCCAGTGAGGCTGTGCCGCTTGCGTTTCGGACACCATGTTGAACCACTCGGCGAAAAATCCGTCCTGGGCAACGGTCAAGCTTGATGAGAGGAAGACAAACGCCACCAGCAGAGCCAAATTGATTGCACGCATCTCGCCTCCGATATATCCGCTGGGTTAAAGAATCGAAAGTGTATATCAGATGTGTTTATAATGTCTAATTGTATGCAGTTTGATGCTTATAAGGCAGAAATGCTCCCGGTTGCTAACAAATCAGCTGGGCAGCGGAGGCGGAAGCACTACACGCGAGATCCTTCGCCCCGCCGGAAAGCGCGGGGTCAGGATGACGGCAGCCTGTGAGGCGGTTGGACGACGCGGGGCTTCCTGGGATGACGGGCTATTCGGCGAGTTGACCTCGCCATGGGTTGACGGTAGGATTCGTTCCCATGCAGAGGAACGACAAATCTGAACCGAAGATTGAAGAGTTGCTGAAGCTTCGGGACGCGGCTTTACAGCTCGGGATCAGCTTTCCCACCATCAAGCAATGGATTTACAAGAAGAAAATTCGCAGCATTCGGACAGCTGGGGGACATCACCGGATTCCGGAAAGCGAAGTGGACCGGCTGCTTTTCCGAACTAGAGGGAGAACGGAGAAGGAACGCAAGCTGGTGATCCGCCGCGTAAGTGGGCGGAACCAGTTGGTGGGACGAATCGATGCGGTTCGCATTAGCGGCCTGATGGCGGAAATAGCGATTTCAATTGGGGGCCAGCAAATCACTTCGATTATTACGGCGCGTTCCGCGCGCGAGATGCAGCTTAAGCCGGGGCAGACTGCGGCTGCTCTTATAAAGGCCACGGAAGTGATGATTTTGCGTGTTTGACATGAGAAATCGCCGTGTTTGTTTTGTCCTCGCCTTTGTCCGAAAACTGATCCTGATTGGCGTTCTGGCTATAGGCTTTGTTTCTCAGCTATGTTTCGCGCAGGAAATCACTGTGGCTGCGGCTGCGGATCTTCAGTTTGCCATGCAGGATGTGGCTGCCCGATTCCAGAAGGAGACGGGGAAGACGGTTAAGGTCATTTACGGTTCGTCGGGAAACTTTTTCCAGCAGATTCAGAATGGCGCTCCCTTTGACATGTTCTTTTCAGCGAATCTTGATTACCCGAAGAAACTGGAAGCGGCTGGATTGACCGAGCCTGGGAGCTACTACGAATACGCGAAGGGCAAGATCGGGATCTGGGTTCGAAGCGAGTCGAAACTCGATCTCAGTTCCGGGATGAAAGTGCTTCTCGATCCTTCGGTTAAAAAGATTGCTGTGGCGAGTCCGCAACATGCTCCTTACGGGCAGGCGGCTGTGGCGGCGATGCAGAAGGAAAACATCTATGAAAGCGTGAAAGACAAGTTTGTGCTGGGCGAAAACATTTCACAGACGGCGTCGTTTGTGGTTTCCGGCTCGGCGGATGCGGGCATCGTGGCTTTGTCGCTGGCTTTATCTCCGAATATGAAAGACAAAGGCCGGTACGTTGAGATTCCTGCCGACGAATACCCGCCGATTGAACAGGCATGCGTCATTCTCGGCTCTTCCAAGAATGAGGAGACGGCGCGACAGTTTTTATCGTTTGTCAAGACGGCTGCGATCGGCGATGTGTTGAAGAGATACGGCTTCGATGTGCAAGTAGGCTCGGCGAAGTAATCTGCGGCTATGCGGGCTGCATCTGAGTTCAGGCGTGCTTGCGCTTTCGAGGGAGTAGTTGCGAGTAGCGGAAGCAGGTGGTCAGGTGGTCGTTCACCAGGCCCATGGCTTGCATGAAGGCGTAGCAAATCGTGGTGCCGACGAAGGAGAATCCGCGCTTCTTCAGGTCTTTACTCATGGCGTCGGATTCGGGCGTGCGGGCGGGAACTTGCTTCGACGAACGCCGCGAGTTGACGATCGGCGATCCTCCCACAAACTGCCAGAGGTAAGCGTCGAATGATCCGAAGTCGTCTTGCACTTTGAGGAAAGCTCTTGCGTTTTGCACGGCAGAGGCAATTTTGAGGCGATTGCGAATGATGCCGGCGTTGTTCATAAGCGCTTGAATTTTGCGGCGGTCGTAGCGGGCGATCTTCTTGGGATCGAAGTTGTCGAATGCCACACGGTAGTTCTGGCGTTTTTTGAGGATGGTGTCCCAGCTCAGACCGGCCTGGGCGCCTTCGAGAATGAGGAACTCGAAGAGGATGATGTCGTCATGCGTGGGGGTGCCCCATTCTTCATCGTGATAGTGGACGGAGAGATCGTCGCTTGGCCAGGAGCAGCGGGTCAGAGTTGTGGGCTTTGGATTCATCGTCATTCGTCGAGCTGCGCTCGACGGGGACGGGTCAAAGACCCGTCCACACAGTCGTTTCCGCCAGCAGTCTACTGCAGCGATTTTGGATCGGAGAGGTTCTTGGGGGACTTCTTGTCCAGGAGCGCGACCAGTTCCGCGGCACACGCGGGGGTCTTAACCTTTCCGTCGCGGATGATGTCTCGTGCACTTAGCTGCTTTCCGTACAGCTTCTCGTTTGCGCTGCCGTCGGAGCGCAGGGTGGAACCTTCGAGTGAGATTCCGGCGAATAATCCTTTGTTACGCGAATAGGAAAGGATTTCGGCGGTCATCACGATATCGGTAGCTCCCTCGGCGGTGCGGCCTTTGGGGCCGGCTGCAGCAGAAGCGTCGGCGCCAAGCTTTACTTTACTTTTCAGCAGTGAACGCGCTCCGGCAGGGTTCATCACCAGAAGAACGAAGTCCGTAGCCTGACCTCCGAGCTGAAATCCAATGCTGGCGCCTTCCAGGGCATACAATGCTGGGGGTCCCCAGGGTCCGGTGTAGGATATTCCGCCGCGACAGATCATGACGCCACGACCGTAGCTGCCACCGACGCCGAAAGCAGCCTTTTTCACGGAGGGCAAAACGATAATGCATTCGGCTTTGTCGAGCAGGTCTTGAGGGATGTTGTCGGGGATGTTGAGGATTTCTTTTAGAACGTGGCCGGAGTTCTCAACCCGGTCGACTTCCGTGCTATCGTCAACCGCGAGAGCGGGCAATATGAGAGCGCACAGCAAGAACAGAACCAGCAGTGATTTCATCGAGTCTCCTAATTTTCGGGTCGCAGTGCTATTTTAACCTTGCGGCTGCCGGTTGAGATGCCGAACCCGAACTTCCGAGTTGCGAGGGATGGTCACGTAAGTTGAAGAGACCCATGACCCAACGAGTGCTCCTTTTGTAACTTGGCATTTGCAGAAGGGGCTCCTAGAGTTCTAATGAGTAAAGGCGGCATTTGGCGGGTACTTCGGCCCCCTACGTGCATCTAATAAGCTGAGACCAACGGGCCAGGCCGGGGACTAAACGCCGTAAGTCGGGACTGGATGTGGAATGAAGTACACGGGGAAGTATTTTTTGCTCGCCGGGATTCTTGTGGCAGCCGCATGGCTGCCGCTGCGGGCGCAAGTGACTTATCTCGCCCCGAGCAATGCGTTGGTGTCGTCGCCTTCCTCGATCCCGGATACCGGTCAGCCTGACGACTCCATTATCACGATCAAGAAGCGGGTGGATGAAGTCAATGTGCTGTTTATTGCGACCGACCGGCATGGCAAGTTTGTGCGCAACCTCAACGAGAAGGACTTTGCCATCCTCGACGACCATAAGCCGCCGCAATCCATCGTTAATTTTCGCCGTGAGACTGATCTGCCCATTGAGCTTGGACTTTTGATCGATACCAGCGGTTCCGTACGCGGGCGCTTTGACTTCGAACAGGACGCCGCCGTCAGTTTTTTGCAGAACACGGTGCGCCCAAATTTTGACAAGGCCTTCGTCGTAGGCTTCAACGGGCATAGTCAGATGATGCAGGACTTCACCGATAATGCGGCGTTGCTCTCCGCTGCAGTGCACCGGATGCAGGACGGGGGAGGAACAGCACTGTACGATGCCATCTACCGAGCCTGCCACGACAATCTGATCCAGGATCACGAAGATCATCCTTCGCGACGGGCCATCGTCGTGGTGAGTGATGGTGAGGACAATCAGAGTGACTTCAGCGAGGCGCAGGCGATTGAGATGGCGCAGCGGGCGGAAGTCATCATTTATGCGATTTCAACCGATGACAGCGGCCTGGTCCTGCGGGGGGATAAAGTACTGCAACGCATCGCCGACGCCACCGGTGGAAGGGCATTCTTCCCGTACAAAATGAAGGACATTAAGAACTCGTTTGCGGCCATCGAAGACGAGCTGCGGAGCCAATACATCATTTCCTATCACCCGGCTGATTTTGAGGCCAACGGGCACTTCCGCCCCATTGAGATCACTGCCCTCAAGAAGGATCTACAGGTGCGCTCCCGCCGGGGCTACTACGCCCCGCGGCAGTAAGGTTCAGCCCTCGTCCGGCCGTAGAGACGTAGCTAGTCACGTCTCTACGATTACGGCGCGGAACAGGCGGACGGTGCTACAATTTGAGTGGCCGGAGGCCGTTTTTAAGAATTTCCGCAAGACTAGCCGGTACGAGCGTTCCCATGGCAGGTGGAGCATTGAAGTCAAAGTTTATCTTCGTCGTGAGTCTCGCCTGTTTGGCTCTGGGACTGCCTTGCCTTGGCCAGAAACGACACTCAGCCGCTAGCCAGCCCGTCGCGCAAGACGCTCAGCCTACGCCGGCAGGTCCGCCTCCAACGCTGGCACAATTGCCCGCGACTCCGCCGCAGGTTACTTTCCAGGGCGGTCAGCTGACAATTTCGGCCCAGAATTCCACCTTGGGCGACATCTTGAAAGCGGTTCGGGCTCAGACAGGTGCGACCATCGAGCTGCCGGGTACCGCGTCTGAGCGTGTGGTGGGACAGTTCGGTCCGGCTCCGGCTCGTGATGTTCTCGCCTCCTTGCTCAACGGATCGCACTTTAATTACATGCTGTTGGGGTCGGCGACTGATCCAAACGCTTTGGACCGGGTGATTCTGATGGCCAAGTCGGGTGGCGGAGCGGTCGATAGCGCTCCGCAGCAGCCGACCCAGCAGGCGGTCGCCTACAACCAGGCCGTCTATAACCGGCCAACGGCAATGCCGATGGCAGCTCCGGGTGGAAACGTCGTTACTGTCGAAGGTCAGGACGCCGAGAATCAGGACGACGCGACGGATGACTCTGCCGATGCTAGCACTGATGACACCGCCGACGATCAGACCGACCAGACTGATCAAACGGACGACCAGGCGGCAGCCGACGACCAACAACAGCAACAAGATGGACAGCAGCAGGTCAAGACACCCGAGCAACTCCTGCAGGAACTGCAGCAACGGCAGCAGCAGATGCAGCAACAGGGAATTCAGCCGGGAGTCCAGCCTGGCGTACCGCCCGGAATGCGACAGTTTCCTCCTGGAGTGCCAAACCAGCCGGGTGGCGACGCGACCCCGCCTCACTAATCCGCTTCAGAATAGCGTGTTCAGAAGGAAGATTATGCTAGCGTCCGCCAGCGTGCGCGGCACGGGCTTGGCTTGGCGCGAGTACGGGCTTTTCAGCAGCGCGTTGCCGCGACTGGCTGGCGAAGGTGTGAAGAATTCCAATGACGGAGCCGTAAGCGGATAAAATTCCAATTGCCAGTACACTAACCACAGTGAAACAAAGAATGCAAACGCTCAATAGACTGCCCAAGTTTCCTACCTTCTAACGAATTGCCCGGTTCTGGTGATGTCGCCGCCCCCTCCGAATCTACCTGCGTTGACGCTTGCCACTGTTAGCAAATAAGATACGTGAGTAGAGCTGCGCACCTCCACTTTCCAACATCTCTGTGGACCCGTCCACATTACGGAAGGTCACCTGAAGGGCGTCTCTTTCGCTTTTTATGGCCATTACCAAGATTTCGGTGCGCGGGGCGCGGCAGCACAACCTCAAGAACATCGATGTCGAGATTCCCCGTAATAGCCTGACGGTAATCACGGGCCTGAGCGGATCGGGTAAGTCTTCGCTCGCGTTTGACACGATTTACGCCGAGGGCCAGCGCCGTTATGTGGAAACGCTCTCGGCATACGCCCGCCAGTTTTTGGATCAGATGGAACGGCCGGACGTGGATGCCATCGATGGCCTCAGTCCCGCCATCTCGATTGAGCAGAAGACCACCAGCCGGAGCCCGCGTTCGACAGTCGGAACGATTACCGAGATTTACGATTATCTTCGTCTTTTGTTCTCTTCCATCGGGGTGCCGCATTGCCCGAAGTGCGGGCGAGCCATAAGTCGACAGACGGCGGACCAGATCGTGCAACGCGTGATGGCCCTCACCCCTGAGGACCGAGTCATGGTGTTGGCGCCCATCGTGCGCGGACGCAAGGGCGAATTCAAGAAAGAGATGGAGAAGTTGGTTCAGCACGGCTTCACCCGTGCCAGAGTGGACGGTGAGTTGGTCAACCTCGACGATGACATTCCGCTGGACAAACGCAAGAATCACACCATTGAAGTGGTCATCGATCGTCTGCTGGTGAAACCGGGGATTGAGCACCGGCTTGAGCTTTCCGTGGGACTGGCAATGAAGCTGGCCGGCGGCCTGGTGCAGGTTGCAGTCGTGGGCGGCGAAGAACAACTTTATTCGGAGCGGCTGGCTTGTCCGGATTGCGGCATCAGCGTACCACAACTGGAGCCACGGTCGTTCTCCTTTAACAGCTCATATGGAGCCTGCCCCGAATGCCACGGATTGGGTAGCCGGTATGATTTTGATCCGGCGAAAGTGATTGTCGACTGGTCGAAACCCTTGCTCGATGGTGGATTGGGGCCGGGTTCGGCGTCGCAAAATCTGATCCACATGCTCCAAATCGCAGCCACCGCGCATGGCTTGGATCTGAGCACGCCTTTCGAAAAGTTTCCGGAGAAGGTGCAAAACCTGCTGTTGTTTGGGGAAGCGGGCAAGGGAGGCAAGACCGGCTTCGGCGGAATTTTAGCTTATCTCAAGCGGGTGTTGGAGGAGTCTACATCCGAAGGCTATCGCGATTTCTTGCTCGATTATATGTCAGCTACGGAATGCCCCGCCTGCCACGGGCAGCGGTTGCGCCCGGAAAGTCTGGCGGTGAAAGTGAACGGTCTGTCGATCGCGGACTTTACTGGGCTGCCGGTTTCGCGTTCGCTGGAGTTGGCAAGAAAGATCAAACTCACTGGCCGTGAGGCTGCGATTGCGGGACGGGTGGTGCATGAGATTGTCGAGCGGTTGCAGTTTCTGAATGCCGTTGGTCTGGGCTATATCTCGCTCGATCGCTCGGCCGCAACGCTTTCCGGAGGCGAGGGGCAGCGCATACGCTTGGCCACACAGATCGGGTCAAAGCTGAGAGGCGTGTTGTACGTCCTTGATGAACCTTCGATCGGCCTGCATCACCGCGACAACGCCCGGTTGCTCAAAGCGCTCGAAGAGTTGCGCGATCTGGGCAATACCGTGCTGGTGGTCGAGCATGATGAAGAGACCATTCGCCGCGCTGATTATGTGATTGACCTTGGGCCTGGGGCGGGGCGGCACGGAGGCGAACTCGTGGCCCACGGAACGCCGAAAGAAATTATGGAAGTGCCGGGGTCGCTCACCGGAGCTTACATCTCGGGCAGAGTCCAGATCGAAATGAGGGCGGAGCGGCGGCCAACGAATGGCACGGGCATCACCATTCTCGGCGCGCGCGAAAACAATCTGAAGAACCTTGATGTAACCTTTCCGCTGGGTGTGATGACGGTCGTGACCGGAGTCTCCGGGTCGGGCAAATCCACCCTGGTGAATGACATTCTTTATCGCGCGCTGGCGAAGACTCTGTACCGCTCGCGCGAGGAAGCCGGCGCCCACAAAGGGATTTCAGGTGCGGAGAACATCGACAAAGTCATTCGCATTGATCAGTCTCCGATCGGCCGGACGCCGCGCTCGAATCCGGCGACCTATACAGGAGTCTTCGCGCAGATTCGTGATCTGTATGCCATGCTGCCGGAGTCGAGGGAACGGGGTTACAAACCGGGAAGGTTTTCCTTCAACGTGACCGGCGGACGCTGCGAAGCTTGCCAGGGTGAAGGACAGCGTCGCATTGAAATGAGTTTTCTGCCCGATGTCTATGTGCTTTGCGAAGTCTGCGGCGGCCGCCGCTACAACCACGAAACTCTGGCTGTAAAGTACAAGGGATACTCCATCGCGGACCTGCTGGAAATGCCGGCGTCGGACGCATTGCCAATTCTCGAGAATATTCCGCAGGTGAGACAGAAACTACAGACGCTGGTCGATGTTGGTCTGGGATACATTCATCTGGGACAATCGGCGGTAACGCTCTCGGGCGGTGAAGCGCAACGCATCAAACTGGCGCGCGAGCTGAGCAAACGGCAAACCGGGAAGACTCTATATCTGCTGGATGAGCCCACGACCGGGTTGCACTTTGACGACGTCAAGAAGTTGCTGGACGTTCTCCATCGCCTGACCGACCTGGGGAACATGGTCGTGATCATCGAACATAATCTGGATGTGATCCGCAACGCCGACTGGATCATCGATCTCGGGCCGGAGGGCGGAGAAGAGGGTGGACGCATCGTTGCTCAAGGTACGCCAGAGCAGGTCGCAAGGAATAAGAAGTCCTATACCGGGCAGGCGCTGGCGCAGCACTTCAATGGAAACTCAAAAAAGACGTCGACGGTCGAATTGCTGGCTTGACCTATGCGGGTAGCGGTCCTCGGCGCTCTCTGCGATTCAAAGCTCATCCCCGAAATTCCCAAAAAAGCTCGTGGCCGATGCCGAGACGAACAACTATCCGGCAACAGTCTGCACTGGTTTTCTTTTTCGTGTAGATTCAAAATGTCGAGCTGATTTCTCTGTGTCCTCACCCGAAAATCCGTGGTCTGAGCCCAGCTTCGTTCCCATCCCGGAACCTCCGGCGCCTATCACCCAAGCCCCTGCTGAAGACCCGGCATGGAGCGGATGGGACGTGTTGCAGATTGCGTTTCTTACCATCGGTTCGGTTGTCATTTTTCTGCCATTGGTAGCCCTGGCTGCACAGCGGTTGTTCTATCCCAAGGTTGCCTTCGTCGAAGTCATTACCTTTCCGCTGGTGACAGTGGTGGGCCAAGTATTCGCCTACCTTGTGATTCTCGCCTTTATGTTTTCGATTGTGAAGCGCGCCCCCGGCCAGGATTTCTGGCAGGCCATCCGATGGAACTGGCCGAGAAACGGGTCAAGCTATTTGCTCATCGGGATTGTGCTGGCGTTTGCGCTCCAAGCGATCGCGCATTATCTCCCCATCCCGAAAGAAGTACCGATGGACCGTTTCTTCCGGACCCCAGCGGAAGCTTGGGCAGTATCGCTGTTCGGTATAACCTTCGCGCCTCTGCTCGAAGAACTGTTCTTTCGTGCTTTTCTCTATCCGGTGCTGGTTCGCCGGCTCGGTGTCACCGTAGCAGTTCTTGCGACGGCAGCAGGCTTTAGCCTCATTCACGCTCCGCAACTGGGACGCGCGTGGGCTCCGGTGCTGGTGATATTCATGGTCGGGCTAGCGCTGACTATCACACGCGCCGTGACCAAGTCAGTCGGTGCGAGTTTGATTATGCACATGGCATACAACGGTACGCTATCGATTTTGCTCTTCATCGGAACCGACGGATTCCGGCATCTGGAGAGGCTGAACCAGTAGTCCGGGCCTCGGGCTTTAGGCTTCAGGATCGAAAGGCCTGAGGCCTGAAGCCCAAGGCCCGCTTCATGCTATCTTAGATTTTCCATGTCTTCCGCGCGTCAGGAACTTTTGCGTCTGTTGGCGACCAAATCTTTTCGTCTAGGAGAATTCAAGCTCTCGTCGGGCGGTACCAGCGACTATTACGTGGATTGCCGCACTACAACGCTAGACGCGCGCGGTTCGCAACTCACTGGCCAGGTGTTCCTCGAAGAAATTCGGCAGCGCGGATGGCGGCCTCAGGCGATCGGCGGCTTAACCATGGGCGCCGATCCGCTGGTGGTGGCCGTAGCCGTGACCAGCGGCGAGATTCACGGTTTTCTTGTCCGCAAAGCTGAGAAGCAACACGGCACGGGACAGAGGATCGAGGGCTTTCGAGAGAAGGGCGCGCGCGTCGTGATTGTGGATGACGTCTGCACTACGGGAGCGTCGACAATTCAGGCGATCGAGACGGTACGCGAATTTGGATTTGAAATCGTCGGCGTGATGTGCCTGGTCGAGCGCGAAGAGGCGAAGGGGCGTCCGAGCGTGGAGAAGGCTGCCGCCCTTGCGCCGTTTGTCTCGATCTTTACCGCAACGGACGTGCGGCAAGAGCATCTGCGACTGAAAGATGAGGCACCTCCGCCAGTTTTCGCGGTCGCTGCTGTTTGCGAACTTTGTGGAAGGCCCGCGGTCACGAACATGCCGCGCAACCGCTGTGAAGTGCATAAAATGCAGCTGTCATCCTGAGCGCAGCGAAGGATCTCTGCATTGCTCGTGGCGAGGGCCAATACAGAGATCCTTCGCTTTGCTCAGGATGACGTTGGTTGAGTTGAAAATCGAACCATGATCCAGACCCTCGAGTGGACTGACAAGGGTGTACGTTTCATCGATCAGACGAAGCTGCCCACCGAAGAAACCTATGTGACCTGCAAGAATTACGAGCAGGTTGCCGACGCCATTCGCAATATGGTGGTGCGCGGCGCGCCGGCCATTGGCGTTGCTGCTGCGATGGGGATCGCGCTGGGAATGAAAGACTCGAGAGCCGAAACCGGAGGCGAACTGAAGCGGGAATTTGACCAGATCTGCGAGGTGATCGGGAAGACGCGTCCGACCGCAGTAAATCTTTTCTGGGCCATCCGCCGCATGCGCGACAAATTCGAACTGCTGCGAGTGCGCCCGCTACCGCAGATCAAGCAAGCTCTGGTCGAGGAAGCGCAGCGCATGCACGCCGAAGATATCGCCGCCAACCAAGCCATGGGACGCTTCGGCGCAACGCTCATGCCTGCCAGCGGCGGCGTGCTCACTCACTGCAATGCCGGAGCGCTTGCGACTTGCGGCTATGGCACTGCTCTGGGATTAATCCGTGCGGCGGTTGAGCAAGGGAAAAAGATCCACGTCTACGCCGACGAGACTCGTCCTTTTCTGCAGGGGTCGCGGCTGACCGCCTGGGAACTGATGAAAGACGGCATTCCCACGACCGTAATCTCCGACAGCATGGCGGGCGCGATCATGAAGCAAGGCAAGATCGGAGCAATCGTGGTGGGCGCGGATCGCATCGCGGCCAACGGCGATGTGGCGAATAAAATCGGAACTTATTCCGTTGCCGTGCTTGCGAAAGCGCACGACATTCCTTTTTATGTGGCGGCGCCATTGTCGACCATCGATTTCGAAGCGCCAGACGGCAGCAAAATTCCTATCGAGCAGCGTAACGAAAAAGAAGTCACGCACATCGCTGGCAAACAGATGACACCCGACGGCGTGCAGGTGGAAAATCCCGCCTTCGACGTGACCCCAGCGAAATACGTGACTGCGATTGTGACGGAACGCGGTATTGCCCGCGCGCCGTATGAGATGTCGCTGGCGAAATTGGCCGGGGCTGAGCGTGTGACGACGAGCATTTAGCACTTGGCATTTAGCAATTGGTCCTGCTCGGAATGTGGCGAGCCCTTTTTGCAGCTCAAGGACCAAGTGCTTAGTGCCAATTGCTGCCTTTCATGTATTCCATCACTCAATCCCAACTTTCGTTCGAGAGCGGCGGCAAAGACATTCGTCTGGATTGCTTTCTGCCGGCCGCTAATGGGCGGCGCTTTCCCGCAGTGATCGGACTGCATGGCTCGGGAGGCGGACACGCGTCGATGGCCGCTCCCGCAAGCCTTCTGGCCGAGCAAGGGTTCGCAGTGTATGTGCTTCACTATTTCGATCGCACGGGCAACACTGAGATCGATGGCATCCAAACCATCTTCCGCCACTTCCCGGTCTGGATGAAAACGCTGTGGGACGCGGTCGGTTTCGTGGCCCGACAGCCTCAAGTCGATCCCGAGCGCATCGGGCTGTTGGGGTTTTCCCTTGGCGCTTACCTTGCGCTATCGGCGTCTGCCATCGACTCGCGCATCCAGGCCGTGGTCGAGTTCTTTGGTGGCATGCCAAAAGAGATGAGGTTTTTTACGCGACGACTTTGCCCTGTGCTGATCCTGCATGGTGAACAGGACAAGACCGTCCCGGTTGAGGAGGCGTACCACTTGCAGCAAACGCTCGAGAAGAAACAGATCGCTTACGAAATGCAAATCTATCCCGGAGTAGGCCACGGCTTCACCGGCGAAATCTGGCGCGATGCCGGTTTGCGCACATTGACGTTTCTGAGGAAGTATTTGGTCGATAAGAACTGCGCTGAAACGAAAGCCTGATTTCCCCCGAACTTTTCGGCAGCAATCTTCGTAAATTACACTAGACGACAAGGAGAGCCTGCGATGTTCACTTTTCTCCTCTGGTGCCTGCTGTTCGTGTTGTGCTGGCCTCTGGCTCTGCTGGCGCTGGTGCTCTATCCGCTCGTATGGTTGCTGCTCTTACCCTTCCGGCTGATCGGGATTGCGGTGCACGGAGTGTTGGAGCTCGTGTGGGCGGCGGTGATGTTGCCGGCGAGACTTTTGGCTGCGCCGTTCCGGCTGTGAGTGTGGGCGCGGGCGCCCTCGCCCGTGCTTCCTGGCGAAGATTTACTCAGCACCTTTCGCCGGTATCGCCATCCCCAATTCTTTCATGACCATCTGCAAATCCTTCCAGGTCTCTTTCTTCTGGCGAGGATCGCGCAGCAGGAACGCGGGATGATAAGTGACAGCAAGCTTGGTGCCGCGGAAATCGAACCAGCGTCTTCGAAACTCGGACATGGGCGCGTTGATTGCCAAAAGCGTTTTTGCCGCCACAGCACCCAGCGCCACGATTGCCTTCGGTTTGATGGCCGCGATCTGCCGCATCAGAAATGGAGAGCAAGTGTCGCACTCGTCACGCTCCGGAGTACGGTTCCCCGGCGGACGGCACTTGATGATGTTCGCGATGTAAACATCCTCGCGCCGCAGGCCCATGGCTTTGATCATGTTGTTCAATAACTGTCCCGCGCGGCCGACGAACGGCTCACCCTGCTGGTCCTCATCCGCGCCTGGAGCTTCGCCGATGAACATCAGATCAGCGTTTGGATTGCCCACGCCGAAGACAATCTGCTTGCGTCCCTGTTTGTGCAGCGGGCAGCGCGTGCAATCACCGATGTCCTCACGAATCAGACGAAGCGCCTGGACGGGATCGGCCACGCCTGATTCAGCTTTCGGGATCGCCACTTCGGAAATATTCTCTTCCACCGGTACCGCAATCGCGGCTTTGGATCTTGGGATCATCAAGTCTCGCTGTTCTGGCTGGATTGAGGGACTCTCATGAATTTTCGCGTCTTGCGTTGTGCCGGGGTTGGCCATGGCAGGCTCGCGGCGGTAGAAATCGTAAATACCCAATTCGTTGTAGTAGCGGAGACGTTCGGCCAAAGCGCGCTTGAGTTGCGGATCGAGCACGCCGGCCATTCGTTATTTCCCAATCTTTGCAGGGACATTTTGTGGATTCCGCAGCCGCACCACTTGGTCGAGCACACGTTGCGCGACCTCCCATTTCGTGGTTTCCGGGACTTCAACGACTTCGTGCTGCGTAATAATGGTGACCGCATTGCGATCGGAATCGAAGCCCACGCCTTCGCGCGAAACATCGTTCACCACGATGGCATCGAGCGACTTCGAGGCAAGCTTTTTGCGTGCGTTTTCCAGCGCGTTCTGAGTCTCGGCGGCGAAACCAACGATCAATTGCGACTGTTTGTGGCGCGCGATCTCGCCAAGGATGTCGGCAGTAGGCTCAAGCTCGAGCGTCATGGGCCCGCTACGCTTGATCTTCTGCGAGGCCAAAGACTTTGGGCGATAGTCCGAGACCGCCGCCGTCTTGATCACGATGGTCGCCTGAGGCAGCAGTTTCAGGACTACCTGCCGCATCTCTTCGGCGGATTCAACCCGCGAGAGTTCGGCCGCTCCCGGAGGAGTTAACGCGGTCGGTCCACTCACCAGCAACACTCGCGCTCCACGCCGAAGTGCTGCTTCAGCCAATGCGTATCCCATCCTGCCGCTGGACCGATTGGACAGGTATCGCACCGGATCAATCTTCTCTTGCGTTGGGCCAGCCGTGATCAGAACCGTCTCACCGGCAAACTCCTGTGATGCCCCTAACGCTTCGAGCGTCGCCGCTATAATCGCTTCGTTTTCCGCCAGGCGTCCCGGACCCGTCATGCCGCAGGCCAGGTATCCCGTGCCCGGTTCCACGATCTTTACCCCGCGCTTTTTCAGAATCTCAAGATTCGCTTGCGTGGCCGGGTGGTCCCACATGTTAACGTTCATGGCGGGAGCCACGACGACCGGCGCGGTAGTTGCCAGATAAAGCGTGCCAAGGAAATCGCTGGCAATGCCCTGGGCGAATTTGGCGAGAACGTCCGCGGTTGCCGGCACAACCAGCAACGCATCAATCGACTGCGCCACCGCGATGTGCTCGACAGCCGAATCAATATTCGGATGTTCGCCCGAGCCCGCGCCAAACATGTCGGTAATAACTTTTTCGCCGGAGAGTGCCGCAAAGGTGAGAGGCCGAATGAACTCCTGGGCGGCGTGGGTCATGACGACCTGCACGCGGACGCCGCGGTCCTGCAGCAAACGAACAATTTCCGCCGCCTTGTAAGCCGCAATCCCGCCGCTGACGCCAAGAGCAATTTTCATGATTGCCGATGGTCACTTCCATTTGTCGATTGCGCTAACTCCACGCCATCGCAAAGCAAACAGGAAATGACTACTCTTGCCCCAACGCCTTGTCGAGCATTTCGCTGACAACCTCGACTGTCGACTTCGGCGTTTCCGGAATCACCCACTTCACCTTGCCAGCCTTGATTTCATCCTGCGCAATGCGGCAGGGTTTGCGGGAGTGAGTTTCGATGACCGGCGGCGCACCGCCTTGCAATTGACGTGCGCGGCGAGCGGCTACCAGAATGTATCGATAGTTGCTGTCGAACCCTTCAATCAACTTCATTGTGTTCTCCCTGTGGCTAGCGCCCGCCCGAAGTCGCCGCTGTAGTAAACGAGGCCAAGATCGGCTGCAGGCGTTCCCGGATGTTGCTTAAGCGGCAACCTTCGGCCTTAGCCAGCATCTTTGCATCGTCAGCGGATCCGTGAACTCCCGAGCGCTTCAGCCGTTCCGCAAGCAGGATCGCCGTCAGCGCTTGGATAGATTCATCCAGACGGTCGTTAACCAGAATATAGTCGTATTTCTCGTAATTCTCAATCTCACGACTGGCCGTGACCAATCGGCGCTGGATCACTTCTTCCGCATCCAGACTGCGTTTTCGCAGACGCGCCTCCAAAACCTTGCGATCCGGCGGCATAATAAAAATGCTCACCGCTTCCGGAAGCTTGCGCTTGATCTGCTCCGCGCCCTGCACATCAATGTCGAGCAGCAAGTCATTTCCACTCTTCTCGGCCTGATGCAGGAAGCGCTTCGCCGTACCGTAGCAGTGGCCGAACACGTCTGCATGTTCGAGGAACTCATCTTTCCGCACCATCTCCTCGAACTCGGCACGCGGCACGAAAAAGTATTCTCGCCCGTTCTGCTCAGCACCTCGTGGCGGCCGCGTGGTGTAAGAAATCGAAAACTCCAGCCCCGCAACGATTTCCCGCGCTTTGTCCACCAGCGTCGATTTGCCCGAACCCGAGGGCGCCGAAATAATGTAGACCGTGGTCATTCGAGGTTCTGCACCTGCTCACGCGCTTTTTCGATATCGGCTTTCATCGATAACCCGAGCTCCGTGATTTTCATGGCTTCACCGGACAGGCCCGAAGTTTTGGAAAGTAGAGTATTGGCCTCGCGATTCATCTCTTGCAGGAGAAAATCCAGCTTCTTGCCCACTTCTCCCCCTTGATCGAGCAAGCCCAGCAGATGCTTCACGTGCTGATCAAGCCGCACCAACTCCTCCTCAATGTCGCTGCGATCCACCAGCAGCGCCGCTTCCTGCAAGATGCGTTCCGGTTCAATTTGTGAACCCAGCAACTCCTGCAGGCGCGTCTTTAATCGATCGGCATAGGTTTGCAGGGCGGCCTGGCGATGTTTTTCCACCCCCTCCCGAGCTTGTTGCACGTGCCCCATGCGCTGCCTCAATTCCCGCTCCGTGCCGCGCCCTTCCTCTTCGCGCATTTGATTGAGTCGCGCCAGAGCCTCTTCCATCTTGGACAGAACTGCGGTTTCCAGGCCATCCTCAACCGGCAACGCTTCCGCCTCAAGCGCGCCCGGTATGCGGAGAATCGCATTGAGATCCGGCTCAGCCGCCAACCCGAATTCCGCAGCGGCCGCACGAAATGCCTGAACGTAACCACCCACTAAAGCCCGATTGAGTGAAAAGCCTTCACTCGCACCGCGTTCCATATTCAGAGTCAGCTCCACATGGCCGCGAGCCATCTTATCCTTCAGGCGCCGGCGCAACTTCATCTCCAGATCGTCGCTATCCGACGGCATGCGGAAATGTATGTCGAGAAACCGGTGGTTCACCGATTTGAGCGACAGGGTGAAACCGAACTGACCGTTGACCTGCCCTTTCACCTGCGCGAACCCGGTCATGGAGCGAATCGACATATTCTTAAACGGTCTCTTCCAAAGCTGTCATCCTGAGCGAAACTGATTTGCTCGCGCGCGAGCAAATCAGTGCAGTCGAAGGATCCCTATTCAGGAACGGGTGCCCCGTCCTTGTCGCGTTCTTTGCGACAGGGCGGGGATCGTCGCCGCGCGACTCCTCACTCCGCATGCACTTCCGGTCTCGCCGGTTCCACTTCCGCAAATTGCAACTCGTACAACCGGCGATACGTGCCTAGTTTCTTCATGAGCTCCTCGTGCGGCCCAATGTCCGCAGCGGTCCCATTCTCCAGCACCACAATACGATCCGCACGCCGTACCGTCGACAGCCGATGCGCAATCACCACCACGGTCCGCCCGGTCATGAGATTCTGTAGCGCTGACTGTACCAGTGCCTCGGATTCGCTGTCCAACGCCGACGTGGCTTCGTCAAGAATCAATATCGGCGCGTTCTTGAGCAGTGCCCGCGCAATCGCAATTCGCTGCCGCTCCCCGCCCGAAAGCCGCACTCCGCGTTCGCCAATCACCGTCTCATAGCCGTTAGGCAGATCCATAATAAAGTCATGCGCCAACGCCGCGCGAGCCGCCGCCTCCACCGCTTTTTGCGGGACGCCCGGCTGTCCGTACGCAATGTTGTTCCGCACCGTATCGTTGAACAGTACCGTGTCCTGCGCCACCACCCCAATCTGCGACCGCAGCGAAGCCAGTGTGGTGTCGCGCACGTCGCGGCCATCAATGGTCAATCGCCCAGCGGTCACATCAAAGAATCGCGGAATCAAATGCACCAGTGTGCTCTTGCCCGCGCCACTCGATCCCACCACGGCGAGCACCTCGCCGGCGTGAACTTCGAGATCAATGTCGCGCAGAATCTCGCGCCCCTCTTCGCCCTCGGCTCCGCCCCGCGACTCATAAGAGAAGCTGACTTTCTCAAACCGTATGCTGCGCGAAAACGGCGGCAACGGCTGCGCTCCAGGCTTCTCTTTTACATCGTCTTCCGTATCCATGAACTTGAATATCTCGGATGACGCCCCCAGCGCCTGCTGAAAATTGTTATTAAACAGCGCGAACTTGCGCACCGGATCGTACAACTTGAATACCGCAACGATAAACGTCAGAAACGTGCCGGAGGTAAAAACGTGGTGATTGATCTGTTCACGCCCCAGCAAAAGAAGCAAGGCAATCGCGATCGCACCAAAGATGTCCATCAATGGAGAACTGATCGCCATCGCAGCCACCGACCGCAGATTGGCGCGGAACAAGCGTTGCGCGGCTTTGCGGAATCGCGCAATCTCCCACCGCTCCATGCTGAATGCCTTCACAATGCGGTTGCCGGTGATGGTCTCGTGCAGAATGTTCTGAATGTCCGCCAGCTTGTCCTGACCGCGCCGCGTCGTATGCCGCACCCGGCGCCCGATTCGACCCGCCGAGAAAATAATCACCGGCACGAACAGAACCAGAATCCAGGCAAACTTCCGCCCCAGCACCACCACCACCAGCGCGGTAAAAACAAAAGTAAAAAACTGCTGCAGGAATTCGGCCAGCACGCTCGACATCGCATACTGCACCCGCTCGACATCATTGACGATCGTCGAAACCAGAGTGCCGGTCGTATGCTTGTGAAAAAATGCCGCCGAGCGCTGCAAGATCGAATCGTAGAGGTCGTTGCGCAGATCGGTGATCATGCCGAATCCGGCGTAGTTCACCAGATACGTGCCCGCGTAATCGCAGATTCCCTTCAAAACCGTAGCCGCCACCAGGGCAAAGGCCACCACCGTCCACGGATTCTGGAAGTGCGACGGGACGAACCGCTGCAGATAGATCGCATGTTCGCTGCCCGGAATCTTAAACAGTTGCATCTCGCGAGACTGCGAACCCGGATTCAGCACGCGATCAAAGATAGGTCCGATGAGCAGAAGGCGAAACGCATCCAGCAATCCCACCCCCGCCATCAACAGGACGGACGCCCCGACCGGCCACCAATAGGGCGCCACGTATCGTATGAGGCGTGTCAGTTGCCGCATCGAGGGCTCCCCATGCGCAGCCCGACCCGGCCTGCTGCGGATGAAATCGGCATGCGTTGCAAGCCTTTATTCTACTTCAGTCGTTGGCCGTTGGTCTTTGGTCGCTGGCTTTTGGTCGTTGGCAATACCATACTCTGTCATCCCGAGCGAAGAATCATCGTTCGCTTGCGAACGATGATTCGCAGTCGAGGAACCTTGCGTTTCCGCTCCGCTACCGGCAAGCACTTGATCTTGGGCAACGACCAACGACCAACGGCCAACGACCGACCCTACCCCGGACTATCCCGATGCACCACCTTCACCCGATACCCCGCCGTCCGCAAACGTTTCGAGACGTCCTCAGCAATCATGACCGACCGGTGCTGTCCACCCGTACAGCCAAAAGAAATCGTCAGATAACTCTTCCCTTCGCGAATGTAGTGCGGCAACAGATAAACCAGCAGCTTCGAAATCCGGCTGATAAATTCCTTGGTCTGCGGAAACGACCGGATATATTTCGCCACCTTGGGATCGCGTCCGGTCAGCGGACGAAACTCCGGCACAAAATGTGGATTCGGCAAAAAGCGCACATCAAACACCAGATCCGCGTCCTCCGGCACTCCATGCTTGAAGCCGAAGCTCACGCACGAAACCAGAATGTTATTCCCCGCCTCCTGCTTCTGAAAACGCTCGGTGATGTGCGAGCGCAATTCGTGGACGTTGAACTTCGAAGTATCAATCACCAGGTCAGCCATGGCCCGGATGCGTCGCAGATGCTGACGCTCCGCAGCCAGTGAAGCCTTGACGGTAGTTTTCGTGCCCAGAGGATGAGGACGCCGGGTCTCACTGAAGCGGCGCAGCAGGACCGAATCCGCCGCCTCCAGAAAAATCATCTTAGTGGGCAACACGCGCCGCACCGATTTCACAATTTCCGGCAGAGCCTCGAGCTGTGTCCCCTCGCGAACATCAACCACCAGCGCGGTCCGCTCGATCTCGGAAGACTGCCCCGCCAACTCCGCAAATTGCGGAATCAGCCCCACCGGCAAATTGTCCACGCAGTAGTAGCCCAGATCCTCGAAAGCCTTGAGCACCGAAGCTTTCCCCGACCCGCTCATGCCCGTGATGATGACCAGCTCGGCCCGCGGCCGCCGGTCGCGCGCAGCTCTCCCACGTCCAGCTTTGCGCTCTCCCTGTCCAGTTTTTCCCGCCGGCTTGCGAGGTGGCATTTACAGAAATGGTAGCAGGGACAACCCCCACCCGCCAGTTACCCAGGTAGGCGCGGACGTCCCAGGGACACTAGGTGGACCCCTTCCAAAAATCTGTCATCCCGAGCGAAGTCGAGGGACCTTGCGCCTTGCAATCCCCTAACTGGAGGGGACCAGAAACCCTCACGTGTCCGGGGAACAAACTCTAGGAAACACGGTGACGTCCCTCGGCTGCAACGGAGTCCGCCGCTTTCCGCTGGGGCAATGCAGGCACTGGATGCTTCAAATCCAGCGCCTGCCCCACGCAACTAGTTCGTCACAGCTACTTGAACGCGATCACTCCGAACAATCCATCCAACCCATTGTTCGGTCCCGCCGTAAAGTAAAGCTGATTCTTCTTCCCATTCGCCGCAGTCCCACCACCGAACTCGATCGCCCAGAGCTGGTTGATGGTAATCGGCTTGCCCTTGGAGTTCTTGAGCGTGCCCACAAATGCGCCGGTCGTAAGATTGAAACCATTGATCGTGCCCGTATTGGTGTTGTTCGAAATCAGCAGGGTATTGCTCAGCGGACCGAAATTCTTCGGCGCCACGGCAAATCCCCAGGGCTGGTTCAACGGTTTTCCGTGGATCAGCGTTTTCACAAATGTGCCCGATTCCGTAAAGATGTCAATGTATCCGCCCGTCCCGCCCGCCGCATTGGCATACGAAACGTAAACTTTTCCTTTGATGTCCTGAACCCCTAACACCGTAAAGCCCTTCGGAATTTTTGGATCCGTGATCTCTTTCACGAAGTTGAAGTTTCCGTCATACATGTCCACCAGGTTTCTCACCGTGTCAGCGGCATAAATAAAGTTCCCCGAGGTCTTGCTGGTGATAGCCAGGCCCGTGTAGCTGGCTTTATTGGCCGAGTTGTTTACCGCAATAAGCGTTGAGGAGGGATTGAAATTCGACCAGCCTTGAATCGTGCCATCCAAAGTCGAGAATAAAAAGAGAGATGTCCAAGTATCAATCTTGAACTCACTCGAGCCATTGTAAACAAGTCCCGTTGGCATGCCCGGCCCGCTGCCGCTGGCTGGAGGCACAATCACCTGCAGGCTTTGTGGCACGCCGGCGCCATTGTAAAGGGTGGACCATCCGTCATTCTCGTCACTGACCCAGAACGGGTTGTTGGGAGCGTAAGCCAGTCCCCACGCATTCTGCAGCAAGCCGTCCGTATGCTTAGCCTTGCCCGACTGATTCGAAGTCAGATTGGTTACCGTATATTGCGCCATGGCTGAACTGGATGCGAACCCCAGCGCCAACGCAAGCCACAAAGTCAGAGCAGTACCGCGAACCAAAAGACGTTGCATTCTGATTTCTCCTTGAAGAATATGGTTAGAGGGCGGGGGAGGTCCCAATATCCTGCGCAGGTGCGAACGCTGACGCGTCCGTCCTGCTAGTGCATGATATTAGGGACCATCCGGGCGGCGGTTGTCAATAGAATGTCACGGGTTTGTAAAAATTTCCCTACCGGGAAACCATGGCCACCACGGAAAGCAGACCTCAAGCCCGTAAGTGCCTGCGTCTGATCGCTTTCCTGTGTATAGCTATTAGCTATCAATAAAAATAATGTTCCACGTGGAACATAACGTCACTCGCCCACCACGCCTCGACACGATGTTACGATGCCAATCAGCCACTCCCAATCGCATGCCTGACTTCTGCGACGTCGCGCTCCCCGTCCCACTCGACACGGCCTTCACCTATCACATCCCGGACGGGATGCTGCCGGTGGTCGGCGGGCGCGTGCTGGTTCCGTTTCGCCAGCAGCGCATGTCAGGCGTGGTCACCGCCCTGCATGATCGCGCGCCCAGGGTGCAAGCCAAGAATGTGCTCAGCGTCCTCGACGCCTCGCCCGTGCTGGATGAGCAGCTTGTACGGCTGGGGAAATGGATTGCCGACTACTATCTCGCGCCATTGGGCGAGGTGTTTCGTACCATGCTGCCCCTGGCTGCGGAATTCAAACGAACGATTGGCTATCGCATCACGAATGACGGACAGATGGCGCTGCACCTTGCGGGAATGTCCGGCTCATCGGCTCGCTCGCGCAAGACGCCCGAGGAACAGGTGGCGGAGTTTCGCGTGCTCGACTACCTCGCGGAGCGCGAGACGGTGCGGGAAGAGAGTTTGCGCAACGCGACCCGCGTTTCAAAGTCGCTGCTGGGCGGCATGGTACGCAAGAAATGGATCGTGCGTGAAGATTTGTCAGATGCGCGCGACGCGACCCGCACCATGAAGGTCGCCCTGTTGAAGAGCGCGGAGGCAAAACTCAATTCCAATCAGCAAACGTTAATCGAGACCTTGGCCGCCGCAGGCGGGCGAGTTGCCGTTGAGACTCTGCAAGCGCTGCAGGTTCCCCGAACTACGCTCGCAACGCTGGTGAAGCGGGGACTGGTTGAGATCGTCGAAGAGGCAATCGAGTTTACCGTCCCTGGTAAAAAGAATCGGCCTTCGCCGTTGGATTTTGAGTTTAATTCCGCGCAGCTGGATGCGCTCGGGAGGATCGAGGAGAGTGTACGGGCCGGCAAGTTCTCGGGCATGTTGCTGCACGGCGTGACCGGGTCGGGCAAGACCGCGGTTTATCTCGCGGCCATGCGCTCGGTTCTCGAGGCTGGGCGGTCGGCGATCCTGCTGGTCCCGGAGATTGGGCTTACGCCGGCGGTTGCGGCTGATCTGCATCATGTTTTTGGAGATGAAGTCGCCATCCTGCACTCGGCGCTTTCCGATCAGGAGCGGGCTGAGCAGTGGCATCGCATCAAGCGCGGAGACGCGCGTATGGTCGTGGGCACACGCTCGGCGGTGTTTGCTCCAGTCTCCAACCTGGCGCTGATGATTGTGGATGAAGAGCAGGATTCGTCCTACAAGCAGGAGGAGACGCCGCGATATCACGCGCGCGATGTGGCGGTGATGCGGGCCAAGATGGCTGGCGCTGTGGTCGTGCTGGGATCGGCTACGCCTTCGCTGGAATCTTATTTCAATGCGAAGAAGAACAAGTATGCGCTGCTGGAATTGCCGGATCGTGTGGAACAGCGGCCGCTGCCCGAGGTCGAAATCGTTGACATGCGGCTGGAGTTTCAGGAGACCGGTAAGGAGCAAGTGATTTCGCGGAAACTGGCGGAGGAGATCAAGCAGCGACTGGATCGCAAAGAGCAGGTGATGGTGCTGCTCAATCGTCGCGGATATTCGCCGGTGGCGTTGTGCCGCGCCTGTGGAAACCGGATGGAGTGCAGGAACTGCGCCATCGCGATGACGTACCATCAACGATCGAATCGCATGGTGTGCCATTACTGCGGATTCATGGCGCCTGTGCCGAAAGTCTGCGGGGAGTGTGCCAGCGAGTACGTTTATTTTCTCGGAACTGGATCGGAGAAGCTGGAAGAGTTGTTGCATGGCCTGTTTCCGCAGGCGCGCATCGGGCGTCTTGACCGGGACACGGTTCGCGGCAACGAAGATTTTGAGCGGGCGCTAAATGCGCTCAACGAAGGCGAGCTTGATCTGCTAGTGGGAACGCAGATGATCGCGAAGGGTCACGACATTCACGGGGTCACGCTGGTGGGGGTGGTTGGGGCGGATATGGCTTTGGGGTTTCCGGATTTTCGCGCGGCGGAGCGCACCTTTCAATTGCTGACTCAGGTGGCAGGACGCGCCGGGCGCGGGCAGACTCCGGGCAAAGTTATTTTGCAGACTTATTTTCCGGATCACTATGCGGTGCAGTATGCGGCGCAGCACGACTTTGTTGGGTTCTATGAGAAAGAGTTGCGCTTTCGCAGTTGGATGCACTATCCGCCATACAGTGCGCTGGCCAATGTTCTGGTGCGCAGCGACAAGCTGGATGAGGCGTTGCGATGGTCCGGGATTCTGGGCAAGTGGTTCGAGAAGACGCGGCATGAAGGCATTCGCGTGCTGGGCCCGGCGGCGGCGCCGATTGTGCGGTTGAAGCGCGACTACCGGTATCATTTTGTGTTGAAATCGGCCAGCCGGGAGAAGCTCAATGCGACTTTAAGATCGATGCTCATCTATGCAGTCGAGCAGAAGATTCCGCGGACGCAGGTGATTGTGGATGTGGATGCGGTTTGGTTGATGTGAGAGAAGCTTCTAGCTTCTAGCTCTTGGCCACACCTCTTGTAAAGAGCTCAGGGGCTGATCGGATGGGCGAGATGAGTGGTCTTCAAACCAGGAGATCAGTCGCGCCTCGAACTCGTCGTGGGCCGTGCTGATCGCGCCGCAGTGACCAGCCTTTGCTACCTCCCTGTCGGGGCTGGTGTTTTGGCTTGCTAACATTCGGCGCGGTCCCTCAAGCTCTGCTAGTCCCATCAGTTCGCTGGCGAGGGCGCCCGCGCCACACGGGCAAGTCAAGATCCACGGACGGGACGCGGGTTTGCTGCCGCGACTTGGCTGGTTACGAGAGGCGTGTGATGCCGGGGAAGCCGTCGAAGCCGGCGTCGAAGGTCAGGATTTGTTCGACTCCGTGTCGTTCCATTACCGCCAGGTGGACGGCGTCGCGAGCGGACATTTGCGGGTGGCCTAGAACAATTTCTTTTGCGCGCTCGGCGATGGGGTGATCGATGGGCAGGACCTGGTCAACGATGCCGAGCAGGGCGTCGAAGGCTGGTTGGATGGCGTCACGGCGGTTGATGGCGACGTAGCGGTGCAGGATCTCTTGCAGCACTTCGGCGTCGGTCACCAGGCGCTGGCGGTCGCTGACCAGTTTTTCGAACAGCCGTTGCGAGTCGCTTTTGTGGGGATGGGGGGCGCCGACGAGGTACATCGGGATATTGGAGTCGATCAGAATCACGGGTTTACGCCGGTTCCGTATCCCTTCTCGATCTCGGCCAGCATACTGTCGATGTCGCCGGTGGGGTAGTTGCGTTGTGCGGCGGCGCGGATTACATCGAGTTTCTTGCCGGTGCTTCCCAGAGGCTCGCGGCGACGGGCCAGGTCCAAGGCTTGGCGGACCCACTCCGCTAGCGACATATGGCGGGAGCGTGCCATTTTTTGAATTTCGCGATATTCCGGGTCCTGTAAGATCACCTGTAACCTCTTAGGCATAAGATGAGTTTAAATGACTCATCATGATGAGTCAAGATGACGAGATGAGGTTGCCAGTCCGCGCGAGATCCTTCACCCGGCTGAAGCCGGGTTCAGGATGACGTCTACGTTTTGTGTGGGATTCGGTTGCAGGGTTTGGGTCATGCTTCTGCCGGGAGGCGAGCTGGGGAATTCGCAAATTCGAGGGTCGCGGGCGGGGGCGCCCGCGCTACACAAGCTTATTGAGTTTTGGCTTGCAGGAATTCGCGGACTACTTGTTTTACGTCGCGGTGCTGGCCGTCGACGGCGTAGTTCAACTGGCGCATTTCGGCGTCGGAGATCTTTCCGGCTAGTTCATCCAGGGCTGGCTTTAGTTCGGGATGGTGGGCCATGGTTTCCTGGCGGATGATGGGCACGGCTTCGTAGGGAGGAAAATAATGTTTGTCGTCTTCGAGGACGTACAGGTCGAGTGCGGGGATCAGGCCATCGGTGGTGTTGCCGGCGATCAGGTCTACCTGCTTGTCTTGCAGGGCTCGGGTTAGCAGGCCCAGGTCCATGATTCGAGGGTTGTCCGCAAAGCGCAGACCGTACGTGGCGGCGAGTCCCTTGTAGCCGTCGGGGCGCTCCATGAATTCGTAGCCGAATCCCGCGCGCCAGGTGGGCGTGTATGGCGCGGCTTGGCTGATGGTCTTCAGGCCAAGGCGGCGGGCATCTTCGCCGCGGATTTCTATCGCGAAGGTATCGTTGAATCCGAATGGAGCGCCGACTTCCAGATTGAATTGTTTCTCATACTTTGTTTTGACTTCGTCGTAGATTTCTTTGTGATCGGCACTCGGCTTTTCTTTCAGGACTGCGGTCAGGGCGGTGCCGGTGTACTCGGGATAGATGTCGATGCGGCCGGCGAGAATGGCCTGCTGGCAGATAAAAGTTCCGGCGAGATAAAAGCGACGTTCGACGGAAAGGTGGGTTTTGTTTTCGATTTGCTGGGCGATTAGTTCTCCGAGGATCAGTTGTTCGGTGAAGTTTTTGGAGCCGACGACGATACGGTTTTCGCGGGATGGGCCGCATGCGGTCAGCAAGACGATCAGGAGGAACGAGAGTCCCAAGATCGTTTGGCTGGAGTCGCGCGGGTTGCCATTTGGGTGGGCCATGTTTAAGGGATCAGTTGTCAGTTCACCGTTCCCGGTTCTCAGTTTGGGCTTAGGCGTTTTTCCAGCCAGCCCAGGCTCAGGTCGGCTAGCAGGGCCATGGCGGCGGCTGGGATGGCTCCGGCGAGAATGACGTCGTTGTTGACCATGGCGAGGCCGCGAAAAATATATTCTCCCAGGCCGCCTGCGCCAATGGCGGCGGCGATAGTGGCTAACCCGACTGAGATCACCGTGGCAACCCGAACGCCGGCGATGATTACTCCCAGAGCCAGTGGGAGTTCCACTTGAAATAGAAGTTGGCGATCGGTCAGACCCATGCCTCGTCCAGCCTCGACTACGGCAGGGTCAACGCTCTGAATGCCGACATAGGTGTTTCGAATTAGCGGCAGCAGGGCGTAGAGGGCGAGCGCGAGAATGGCGAGGCGATCGGCTCGGGCTCCGATCCAGGGCGCGGGCAGCAGGAATCCGAAAAGGGCGAGGCTGGGGATGGTTTGAATAATGTTGGCTCCGCCAAGCACGGGTTTGTTGAGCGCGGGCCAGCGGGTGATCGCGATGCCGAGAGGAATTCCGATGAGCACAGCCAGAAGGGTGGAGATTCCAACCAGCCACAAGTGCTCGAGTGTGAGTTCGAGAACTTCCGTGTGGTTCTGCAGCATGAATTGGTAGAGGTTCATGGTTCCTCGTTAGAGCAATTGCCGAGCTTCGCTCGGTGACGGGCGGGACGCCCGTCCTCCATATTCACAAGCCGGTGCCGAAGGCATCTTTGTAGGCGCAAGGCAGCGGTTCTTTGGAAGCTAGAAACTGGTCGGGCGTTTGCAGGGTGACCACGCGGCCGGCCTCCATCAGCGCGATGCGGGTGCCGAGTAATAAGGCCTCGCGCAAGTCGTGAGTGACGAAGACGACGGTTTTGTGGAGGCGCTTCTGCAGTTGGAGAAATTCGCGTTGCAGTTCGGTGCGGGTGATGGGATCGAGGGCGCCGAACGGCTCGTCCATGAGGAGGATGGGCGGATCAGCCGCCAGGGCGCGCGCTACGCCTACCCGCTGTCGCTGGCCGCCGGAAAGTTCGCGCGGATAGCGGGAGGCGATGTCGGGATCGAGTCCGACGAGTTGCAATAGTTCATGCATTCGTTCGGCGATTCGATCGGCGTGCCAGTTCTCAATCTTCGGAACCAGGCCGATATTGCGCGCCACCGTGAAGTGGGGGAACAGGCCGACTTCCTGGATGACATAGCCGATCATGCGGCGGAGGCGGATTACGTCCCACTCGCGAATCGGACGCGCGTCGACGCGAAGTTCGCCTTCGCTCGGAGTGAGAAGATGGTTGATGAGTTTGAGGGTTGTGGTCTTGCCGGAACCGCTGCGGCCAAGCAGGACTAATGTTTCTCCGCGTTGAACTTCGAGGTTCAGATCGTGGAGCAGTTCGCGGCCATCTTTGCCTTCGCCATTCAAGCGATACGAGACGTTGCGGAATTCAATGGCGGGGCGAGTGTCGGGTCGATTCATGATCGTCTCGTTGATGTTAGAGAGGACCTTTTACCACGAAGGACACAAAGGTACACAAAGGAATCTTCATCACCACATTAGACAGCGCGCTACCCAACTTCGTACGCCATTGCAGGCAAACCCGTAATGCGAATGCCCGAGTGGCCTTTGTGCCGGATATTGAGGCCGATCAGCAAGGCTGTGATTTGTTCGACGATGCGCGCGTTCTCCAGTTTGCCGCCGTCGAGAGCGCGAACGCCAAGAATCTTTTTGGCCAGGGTGCGAACGACTTGAATGGCATTCGGATCATCACTGCAGACAATCACATCGCAGTCGACGGGGCCATCCGCATTCAGCAGTTCGGCTCCAATGTTGTGAAATGCGGCCACAACCGAAATGCCTTTCGGCACAAGCTCTGCGGTCTCTTGCGCCGCGGAGCCTTGCCAGACGCCGAGAGTGCGCGTAGCGCGGCCGCCAACGCTCGCGGCTAGCGGCACCGTGGTATCGATAACGATGCTGCCAGGACGAATCGCCGGCTTGAGTTGCTTGAGCAGAGCGGCGTGGCCTTCGAAAGGAATGGTGAGCACCAACAGGTCCGCGGCGCCGCAGGCGGCTGTATTTTCGTCGCCGGAAACATTCGCGCCAGGGGTTCTCTGTTTGATCTTGTCGGCGGCATCCCGTGCACGCTGGGCATCTCGCGAGCCGATGATGACCGTCTCACCGGCTTGCGCCCAGCGTAACGCGAGACCGAATCCTTCGGGGCCAGTGCCTCCGAGAACCGCGATGGGCCGGGGCGCGCTCATGAGATGGTTGTCATGCGATCTTCTATGCAAACTCGGGTTCGAGCAACTGCTCGGCCGTGAGTGCCTCGGCCGGCAGCTTGAGATTGATTCGCGTGTAGACAGTATTGCGTTCGGCGGGGATACGGCCAGCTTCGAGGATGAGCGCTTGAAAATCTTCCGGGCTGGTGTACTGTCCGGCCGTCGCTCCCGCTTCGCGCGATATGTTTTCTTCCATGAGGGTTCCGCCGTAGTCGTTGGCGCCGGCGTGTAAGCACAGTTGCGACAGACTGCGGTTAAGTTTTACCCAAGACACTTGAATGTTGTTAATGGCGCCGGCCAGGAGAACTCGCGCCAGCGCGTGGATCTTGAGATGTTCGGCAAGCGTGGGACCAGGTCGTGCAATTCCCTGATGGAAGAGCAAAGTATTCTGATGGACGAATCCGAGCGGGACGAACTCGGTGAAGCCGCCGGTTTGGTGCTGGATTTCACGGAACAGCAGAAGCTGATTGACCCAGTGTTCGGGCGACTCGACGTGTCCGTACATCAGCGTGGAGGTGCTTCGAATGCCGCATCGATGCGCGGTGCGGATGACCTCCTTCCATTGCTCGGTGGAAAGTTTGTTGCGGGAAAGCACGAAGCGGACGTCGTCGTCGAGAATCTCGGCGGCCGTTCCTGGCAAAGTGTCGAGGCCGTTGTCGCGGAGCATGAGCAGGTAGTCTTCGAGCGGCATGCCGGTGAGTTCGATTCCGTAAACAATCTCCATGGGCGAAAAAGCGTGAATGTGCATGCCGGGGACGGCTTGTTTTACTGCGCGCAGGATGTCGCGATAGTGAAACGGAGGCAAGCCGTGCGGCAGTCCGCCTTGAATACAAACTTCAGTGGCGCCGATTTTCCAGGCTTCGATTGCCTTCTGGGCGACTTGCTCGAGACTGAGGAAGTAGGTGTCGGATTCGCGCGGGCCGCGACTGAAGGCGCAGAACTTGCAGCCTACGAAGCAGACATTGGTGAAATTAATATTACGGTTCACGACGTAGGTGACGATATTTCCGGCTAACTCACGACGCAAGGCATCGGCGGCGACGAGCAGGCCGAGGAGGTCGTCGCCTTCAGCGTTTGCCAGCAGCGAGCACTGTTCGCGGGTGAGCACGCCGCCGTCCAGCGTTTCCATTACTTGCTCGAGCGCGGTGCGCGACCGGGGGCTGACGCGGGGAGCTAAGTCCGACCACTCGAGCGAGGGAAAGTTTTCCAGTTCGGCCTGGGCAAGAGTGCGAGTCATAAGTCCTCCAGAAAGCACAAACCACATCAACGAAATAAATCAGTAGCCGCCGGGCGAATCAGATCTTTAGCTCGTCCACGCCCCGGCCGGTAGTGGAACCCTCGAATGATACACGCAGGCGTGCGAGCTAGCTTGCCGCAGACCAGGCCGGCGGCACAAGCCAGTTCATCGGCGACGGCTTCAATGGTCACGCGTAAAGGGTAGCCATGAGGATCGCGATCTCCGCGGTAGTCGTGCAACGCTTGCATTCCGGCAACACCAATCGCAACCTCGGTGAGACCTTCGCGCCAGGGACGCCCGAAACTATCAGTGATGACGATGGGAATGGAAAGTTTCAGGCGTTTTTTCAATTCGCGATGGAGTTGAGCCGCGGAACGGTCCGGGTCTTTCGGGAGAAGAAGCGCGTGGCGGCCGCCGTCGACGTTCGAAGCGTCCACGCCGCTGTTGGCGCAGATCAGGCCGTCGCGGGTTTCCGTGATCAGAACTCCGCGCTTGCGTCGCACTATCCGCTTGCTCTCTGTAAGAGCCAGCTCAGTTACTCGCGCGTCGAGATTGTAACGGCGTGCCCAAGTGCGGGAGCTCGCTGAGGGCTTGATGCCATCGAGTTCAACCAACATGCCTTCCGCCTTAGATACGATCTTATGTTTCACGATGAGGATGTCGCCTGCTCTCAGCGACAACTTCGGATGCTTGAGAGCCCGGAGAAGTTTGTCCGTCAACGAGTCCCCGGGGCGAATTTCTTCGCGGAGAACGACGGGGATGATGCGCAGCTCGCGGGATTTGTGGAAGGTAGGCATGCCGTATCGTACGCATGCTAGTGTACGAAAAAAGTCGATGCTCGGCTGGAGACGAGGCTCGCGGTGAAGCGAAAAATGCACTGCGGAGCTTCGCTCGGCCTGGACGGGCGAGGCGCCCGTCCCCACATGAGAATTGCGACTTTATGCACTACTCGTTCGCTGCCAACGACAAATCGGTGAGGTCCCACTGCCTGGCCATACGCTGAGCACGGGTTTCACCGGGGGCTTTCGCGAGTTGCCGCAAGTCGGCAGGGTTGTCGATGTCGAGAGCAATGCCAGGGAGCGATAGAACCACACATGGTTTGTGGGTCGCGCGCGCGGCTGCCAGATGTGGTTTGAAGCTATCGTTTCCAAAACGCAAGGGGAACAATCCCGCAGGACGCCGCCAGGCTGCGTTTGTGCCTCGTCCGTCGGCGGCTGGAGCAAGTACCGAGCCCTCGGCAGGCGCGGTCACAAGAATTTGTTCGAGCTCCTGAACCTGAATCAATGGAATATCGCCAGGAATAACGAGCGTGCTGTCTACGCCACGAGATTCGCAGTACCGGGTTGCCATCTCGATGGCATCGGTCTCGCTGCGATTTGCATTGTCGGGAATGATTTGAAATTCGAATCGCCGGGCCAGTTCAATTGCAAAGGGATCGCTAGTGACGACGCCAACCTCCGGCCGGCTTGCCCATGTGCCCAGCATTTCCAGAACGTCGAAAAGCATGGCCTGAGCCAGTTCGGTGCGAGTCGGCTGATCGAGCAACGATGCCAGCCGCTGCTTGGCGTTGGCTAGGCTCTTAACGGGGACAAGGATCATGACGGGTCCGCGGCGCGGGCGTTTTCCGCGCTCAGCAGGGCAAGAACGGTTCGCGCCAGCTTGGTTTTGTCGTCCGCGGTGCGCATGATGGTATTGGTGCAGTGTACGCGCAGTCCCGGGCGATCCAATTTCTTGGCCGCTTCAACATCGCGGACATCCGCAATCAGAATATCCAGAAAATCCTCATAGGCCTTGGCAACCCCGGCGATGGAGACAGGCAGTCCTTGCGCCGCCATCAGTGCGCCGGCCGGTCCCGACACTGCCGCGTCGTTAACAATCGGGCTGATGGCAGCGACGGTAGCGGAAGTTTGCCGCAACGCCTCCCGGATCTCGGCGACGGCGAGGATTGGGCCGATGCTGGTGGCGGGGTTGCTCGGAGCGAGAATCACGGCACTGGCCGACATGATGGAATCGACTACGCCGGGTGCAGGCTCGGCGTCGGTAGCTCCGGCGAAGCGAACCGATTTGACCGGGTCCTGATACCAGCGCTGCACAAAATACTCTTGAAAGCTGAGATCGCCGACGGGCGTGTCGATCCTGGTTTCGACTCGGGAGTTGCTCATCGGCAGGATCTGCGCCTGCACCGCCAGCTTGCTGCAAATTGCCATAGTGGCTTCGGTCAGGGTCTTGCCTTGCGCGAGATATTTCGAGCGCAATAAATGGACGGCGAGATCGCGGTCGCCAACATGGAACCAGATGGGCTCGGCTAGTTCTCCCATGGCCTGCAGGCAAAAGAATGTGTCACCCTTTACTCCCCAGCCGCGTTCCTTGCTGAGCAATCCGGCCATGGCATAGGTAATCGAATCCAAGTCGGGAGAGACGTACAGTCCCCACCACTCCAGGTCGTCTCCCGTGTTCACAATGAAGGTGAGTTCGCGCGCTGGGGCCACCTGCCGCAGGCCTTCTACGAACTTTGCGCCGCCAGTGCCGCCGGTGAGCACGACGATCATGCGGGCCTCCGCGCGTAGCCTTCGCTATCGACCGCTGCTTTGACCTTTTCGGAAAGCACGCCGGGTTGCGTGGTCACGGCCGACACGAACTCAGGATAAACCGGCAACCGCTGACGCAGACGATATCCTTTTGCTTCGGTCCGTAGCTTCAGCTGTTCCAGATGCGGCCACGGCTTTTCCGGATTGATGAAATCTGGCGTCAAGGGCGAGATTCCTCCCCAATCGTTAATACCAGCGTCGAGCAATTCATCATAGTATGGCGCGGACAGATTTGGCGGTGCCTGAATGTTGACATCCGGCATAAGCAGGCGGGCGACCGCAATCGTTCGCATTATTTCCCCCTGGGTAGGCTCGGGCCAGTCGTGCATGGGAATCTCGGGTTTGGCGCGAAAATTCTGAATGATTACTTCCTGAATATGCCCGTAGCGGCGATGTAGTTCGCGGATCGCAAGCAACGTGTCGACGCGATCTTCCGGAGTTTCGCCGATGCCTATGAGCAAGCCCGTAGTGAAGGGAACATTTTGTTTGCCAGCTTCCTCGATGGTGTGCAGACGCTTGACAGGAACTTTATCGGGAGCATTGTCATGAGCCGCTCCGGCTTCCAGAAGCGAGACATTGGTGGTCTCGAGCATCAGGCCCATGCTGGGAGAAAATTTCGCCAGGCGCGCGATCCATTCCGCACTCAGCAATCCGGGATTCGGATGAGGGAGCAAACTGGTTTCGCGGAGCACAAGTTCGCACATGGCCTCAAGATAATGGAGAGTGGATTTGTATCCCAGCCCGCGCAGGGTTTCGCGCATTTCAGGAAATGCGAGTTCGGGTTTATCACCGAGGCTGAGGAGAGCCTCGGTGCATCCCATCTTCTCGCCCGCTCGCACAACCGACATTACCTCGTTGGGGGTCATGGTGTGTGCACCCACATGGCCCGGATCGCGGCGGAAGGTGCAATAGCCACAGTAATCGCGACAGAGGTTGGTGAGCGGAATAAAAACCTTGCGCGAATAGGTCACGACCCCCGGCTTGAAGCCCTGCCGAGCTTCCATTGCGGCCGAAAGCAACGACGGAAGCGCCTGGTCGGTACAGTGGATCAGTTGGCAAGCGGCCTCTCGCGAAAGGGGAACTCCGGAGCGCAGTTGGTCCGTATACGAATTAGGGTGCCGCCGTTCAGTCCAAGCTGTTTGGCCTACACTCACGCTCACGAAATCATACATTAGGTTTGCCTCGAAGGAGATGCTGTTCAACAAGAAAGCATCGTGAACATGCGATCCGTGGTAAAACTTGAAAGGCACAGAACGCCGCACGGACGGGACGCGTAGAATTCCATCACCAGCGGGGACTCCAGTTTTCCATGAGCGTTACTCAGGCGGAATTCCGTAAGGCCATGGGCAGCTTTGCCACCGGGGTTACGGTCATCACTGTCGACTACGAGGGCGAGGTACAGGGGATGACCGCCAACGCGTTCGCTTCGGTGTCGCTTGATCCATTGCTGGTGCTGGTGTGTGTCGATCATCGCGCGCGGACTCACGCTCACCTGCATGCCAGGAAGCGTTTCGGAGTAAATGTTCTGGCCGAGAACCAACGCGCCGTTTCCGAGTACTATGCTGATCCGAGTCCAGACCACGGCCAAGCCGAGCAGAAGGCCGGAGCCCGCTTTGATCGCACGAAACATGGTACCCCGGTGTTGCATGGAGCCCTGGCGTATCTGGAGTGCCGCTTGCACACGGCGCAGGATGCCGGCGACCATACGATTTTCATTGCGGAAGTTGAGGACGTGGTAGTACGGGAGGGAGATCCGCTGCTGTATTTTCGAAGCGGGTATCGGAAGATCGGGGCGGAAGTTTAGGACGCGCGTAGGGAATTGTGCCGGCTTCCTCATGGTGTTATTCGGATTCCCAGTAGTCGTGAGAGGAAGACGTTTGTTAAGCTTATTGGCCCAGCGTGCGCTTTGTTCCGCGAATCCGTTCCACGAAAGATGATCGAGAGAGCCGCGGGTCAAAACAATTAAGGATAACAACTAAGGATAACGATGTATCCGCGAGCGTTTCACTATCACCGCGCTGGTTCTCTAAAGGAAGCGGCGACCATGCTTGCCCAGCTTGGTGACGATGCGAAGCTGCTGGCGGGCGGCCAGAGCCTTATTCCGCTCATGAAGCTGCGTTTTGCCAATCCGGCTCATCTCGTGGATCTGAATTTTATTTCTGGTACGTCCTACGTTAAGGATGACAATGACACCGTTCGCTTCGGTGCGCTGACCCGGCATGCGGAAATCGAGGCATCCGCTGCGGCCCGAAAGATTCCGATCCTCCACGACTGTGCTACCGGCATTGCGGATGTTCAGGTGCGGAATCGCGGCACGATTGGCGGTTCGCTCGCCGAGGCTGACCCCAGTGGTGATTGGGCGACGGTGCTTTTCACGCTCACTGCTGAAGTTCGTTGCCTGGGAACCGCCGGAGAGCGCACTGTGAGCCTGACAGACTTTATCAAGGACGCATACACTACGGCCCTGGCTCATGACGAATTAGTCAGCGAGATAGCGGTGAAAATTCCACCTGAGGGAAGCGGCGGGACTTACCTGGCGTTCAAGCGTTCCGCGCCGGTCTATCCCACGGCGAGCGCTGCGGTGCAGCTCACAATGGACGGCGATGTTTGTCAGGATGCGGCGATCGCTCTTGGTTGTGTTGGCTTGATCGCGATCAGAGCGAAGGATGCCGATGCCGCCCTGAAGGGACAGAAGCTTACCGAAAAGACAATTGGGCGCGCGGTGGAAGCATCTCGGGCCGCAGCCGATCCGCAATCCGATATGCGCGGTTCAGCCGATTACAAACGCACTCTCGTCGGTGCCCTGGTGAAACGGGCCATTGAGATCGCCTGTCGCCGGGCTCGCGGCGAGCAGGTTGAGGTGGGCCACATTTATGCCTGACTGCTTTTATGTCTGACAGCATTGAAAACATTTCGATTCAGCTCAAGGTCAATGGCAAGTCGCATTCACGGACGGTTGAGCCACGCAAGCTCCTGGTCGAGTTGTTGCGGGAAGATCTCGATCTGACCGGGACCCATGTGGGCTGCGACACCACTTACTGCGGTGCATGTACGGTGCTGATGAACGGCGCAGCGGTGAAGTCATGCACCATGTTTGCGGTGCAGGCGGACGGCGCGGAAATTCTGACGGTGGAGGGGCTGGAAAAAGACGGCGAGCTTCATCCCATCCAGAAGGCTTTTGGCGACTGCTACGGACTTCAGTGTGGGTACTGCACGCCGGGGCTTATGCTGTCTGCCTTGCAACTGCTATCGCGGAACACGCAGCCGACCGACAAAGAAATGCGCAAAGCCATCGCAGGCAACACCTGCCGCTGCACTGGATACCAGAATATTCTGAAAGCAATTCAAACCGCTGCGCAGAACATGAAAGGTGCTTGAAGTATGGCCATCAAGTTTGCCGGCGACTTTGAAGTCAAGCGTACGCCGGAAGAAGTTCATGACTTTCTCGTCGACCCGAACAAGTTCGCGGCGCTGCTGCCAGACTTTCAGGGCCTGTCGGTAGAGGACGCGACTCATTTCACGGTGAAGGTGAACGTCGGCATCTCCTACATCAAGGGTGTTGCGGAAGTGAAAATGGAATTGGCCCAGGCCGAGCGTCCGAAAGGCGCGCAATATAAGGGGCAAGGAAGCGTGGCCGGAGGTAATGTTGCGCTGACGGCGGGCTTTGACCTCTCGCCGCTCGACGGCGACGGCGGCACAAAAGTGGCTTGGCAGGGCGAGGCGCAGATCTTCGGTCGCTTGACGTCCATGGCCGGCGGGCTGCTCGAGCCACTGGGGAAAAAACAGGTTCAGAAGTTAATTGACGGATTGCAGGCGGCGTTGCGATAAGGAGATCGGTGTGAGCACAACCAAGAAGGACGGCGGCAAAAACTGGGTTGGGCAAGCGCTTCCCCGCAAGGAAGAGAACCGGCTGCTGCGTGGTCGAGGCAAGTTTGCCGATGACATCAAGCTGCGCGAAATGTTGTATTTAAAATTCGTGCGCTCACCCTATGCTCACGCGAAGATTGTGAGCGTCGACATCGCGGCCGCGGAAAATCTCGCGGGCGTTATCTGCGTACTCACGGGGGCAGAGATCGCGGCTCAAACGCAGCCATTCATCGAAATCGGACCGGATCCCTGCGCCCGAATCAAAGATTATCCGCTGGCCGTCTCCAAGGTGCGATACCAGGGAGAGCCGGTCGTGGCCGTAGTAGCTGAATCACCCAGCCTTGCCGATGACGCCGCCGAATTGGTGCACATCGAATATGAAGCTCTCGATCCGGTGGTCGATGCCGAAGCTGCCCTGACCGACAAGAGCATTCTGCACGACGAAGCGGGCACCAATCGTGTCTGGAATGGAGTCTTCGAATACGGAGATGTCGACAAAGCCTTCCGCGAAGCTGCTTACGTCGTCAACATCGATCGCATGCATTTCCATCGCTTTTCCAGCACGCCGCTGGAGAATAACGTGGTCATTGCGCAGTGGAATCCGAAGGACGATCGCATTTACTACGAGTGCAACAACTCGTTTCCGTCGTTCGCCATTCAGTTTCTTTCAGCGCACCTGGGCGTTCACATCGACCGGATACGCGTCGAGACATCCGATATCGGCGGCAGCTTTGGCATTAAGATTACGAGCTATCCGCAAATGGCGGTGTGCGCGCTGGCCTCTAAGAAAGCCGGCGGACGGCCGGTCAAGTGGGTGGAGACGCGCACTGAGCACATTACTTCGAGCGCCCACGGCAACGAGCGGACCTTCCGCGACACGCGGGTTGCCCTCGACAAAAACGGCGTCATCACTGCCCTCGTATCACGACATATCGATGATTGCGGTGCATACCCACGCTACGAGCCGCTGGGATGCGTGATCTGGTCGCAAGTGTTCCCCGGTGTCTATCGCTTCAAGAATGCACGCATCGACTTTACGCAAGCGGTCACGAATAAGTGTCCAGTCGGCCCCAATCGCGGATATTCTCGCATGCAGCATTTGTGGTTTCTGGAACGTGTCATCGACATCTGCGGCCACGAGTTAGGTATCCCGACCGATGAAATCCGCTTGCGCAACTACATTCGTCCGGAAGAGTTTCCATATACAACCCCCAACGGTTGCGTCTACGACTCAGGCAACTATCCCAAAATGCTGCAAGTGGCGAAAGAGCGCATTGGTTGGGACGAATGGAAAAAAAAGCAAGTCGCGGCGCGCAAGCAGGGCCGGCTAATCGGAATCGGCATCGGCACCACGCTCGACTCGGGCACCAACAATTTTGGTCAATCGCAGATCGTGAACCCGGGCGCGCCATTTTCTGGCAACTCGCAAGGCGCCAACTGCAAGCTGGATATTTACGGGGAAGTCGTCGTCTCCGTCGGTTCCTGCCCGCAGGGCCAGGGACACGAGACGACCGCCGCGCAGGTCGTCGCCGACGTGTTGAATATTCATCCCGACCGCATCACGGTGCGAACCGGCTTCGACACCGAACGCAACGTGCATACCGGATTCTCCGGAACCTACGCCAGCCAGTTCGCCGTGTCAGGTCTATCCGCGGTTCACGGAGCCGCGCAAAAACTGAGAAAAGAGATGAGCCGCCTGGCGGCCTTCCTGCTCGAAACAAATGAAGACGATCTCGAGTTCGGGACGGGCGAGCAGGGCCCGGAGATTCGCGCTACCAGCAAAGGAAAGTCCGTCAACTATTGGGGGCTTGCCAACATCGTCAACGTGAACAGCGCGGTGCTGTCGTCGGAGTTGTACGAGATCACACTGAATTGCCGTTACATCTGGCGCGCGCCATTCAAAGTACCGGACAAGCAGAAAAAATACGGCAGCCTCACTCTGACCTACGCCTCCCAGCTTCACATTGCTGTAATTGAAATCGAGCGCGACACTTTCATCCCGCGTATTCTCGACTACGTCGCGGTCGATGATTGCGGTACCGTGATTAATCCGCCCATCGTCGAAGGCCAGGTCTACGGCGCAACCGCGCACGGCATCGGCGCAGCTCTCATGGAAAATTGTGTGTACGATGCGGTCGGCAACATGCTTACCAGCACCTTCAGCGACTACACACCCATCACTGCGATGAATATGCCGAAAGTGAAATACGATCACATCGAAACCCCGTCGCCGCACAGTTACAGCGGAGCCAAAGGGATGGGCGAGGGAGGAGCCGCTCCCATCCACACGATTTCCGCGGCGCTGCAGGACGCGTTGTTCGCCAGCGGCATCATGATCGACGACTCGTTCAACAATGCCGACAGTCTGTTCCGGGCGATGGTAGGAAAAGAGATCAGTCAAGCCGAGAAGCTGGTAAGAGTAGAAAGACGATAAGCCACATGTGGCGCGGGCGCCCTCGCCCGCGTTTTTCGGGAGGGTGACGGCCTTTGCATGAAACGTATTTGCATCGTTGGATGTGGCACCATTGGCAGCCTCTACGCGGCGCATCTAGCGCGGGTTGCGGAGGTATGGGCATTTGTCCGCAGGGAAGATCACGCCCGAGCTCTCAACCGCGAGGGTCTGCGAGTCTCGGGAAAGCGCGAGTTTCATGTGTCGCTCAAGGCAACATCGCAAGTGGATCAGCTTCCCGATTGCGAGCTTGGCATTGTGGCAACAAAAGCCACTCAGGTAGAGGACTCGATCGCGTTGGTCGGTAACCGTTTCAATCAGGGTGCTGTGATCTCCGCGCAGAACGGGCTTGGCAGCGAAGAGATCATCGCCGCCCATACCCGCGGGCAAGTGATAAGGGGCACAACTTTCATGAGTGGCACAAAGCATAGCGACACGCATGTGCAATTAGAGCTCGATACTGCAACATGGATCGGTCCGTTTGAACCCCGCCACACTGCCTATGCGCTGGTGAAAGAAGCCGCCGACCTGATCAAAGCTGGCGGCCTTAAGGCTGAGGCGTTGCAGGATGCGCGCCCGGCCCAGTGGTCGAAGCTGATCTTCAATGCGTCGGTCAATGGAGTCTCCGCGCTAACCGGATTACCGCATTCGCCACATTTCGCAGACGAGTCCGGGTTTTCTGCTCTTGGACATCTGTTGCACGAATTGATTGAAGAAGGGAAACAGGTGGCGAAGGCAGCGGGCATACAACTGCACGAAGATCCGTGGGAGATGAACAAGATCGGCGCTAAGACTAATCATCCGCCCTCGATGCTGTATGACGTTCGACATCAGTTATCGACCGAGGTAGATTTTCTGAGCGGCGCCATTGCGCGCGAAGCGGAGCGTGTGGGCGCGTCGGCGCCGCTGCACACTGCCGTCTACCGTCTGATCAAGGGCAAAGAAGCATCATGGACGTTCAAGGACGAAAATCGTGCAGTCGAACTGTAGAAAGGTTGCTTGCAACTTCTCGGGATAGAACAATGTCGTGGCCAATTGATGAGGAAAAATTAAATCGTGTGCGCGCCCTGATGAAAGATCAGGAGGTAACCGCGTTGGTCGTTCGCGCGCCGGACAATCTCGTTTATCTCACGAACTACTGGTGCATGAAAGGATATGACGCAGCGGTTTTCCCTCGCGAAGGCGAACCGACGCTCATTGCCTTGGAGCCGCAAAAGGCGGACGCGGAGCGCAATTCCTGGACGAAGGACATTCGACTTTTCAAGAGCTATCACGAAACTGATCCTCGCCCGCCGCAGTACCGCGCTCTCGATCTCGTGTTGAAGGTGCTGAAGGAGCGCGGCCTCACCGACAAAGTTGCCGTCGAACTGAACATGGGTACGCAGTCTGCCGATCGCATGGTGGGCGAGCCGACGACCCCGACGCTGATGTACTTCGACGCATTCGGCGAAGTCGCTGGCCGGGTGGTTGACGCTACGCCGCTCCTGAACGAGGCTCGCGCCATCAAGACCTCGCAGGAAATCGAGCGCATGCGACTGGCCAACGAACTGGCCGCGCTGGCGATGGAATACACTCGCGAACACATGCGCCCGGGCATGAAGGAAAGCGAAGTAGGCGGGATGTACGAGGGCTTCGTGCACGGACTCGGCGTGGGATACAAGGGGAAAGTAGAGATGGCGCGCGCATTTACTCTGGTCTGGTCCGGAAAAGGAATCGCAACGTTTACCGCAACGGGGACCCGTCCGATTCAAAAGAATGAGCCCACCCTTTTCGAAATCTGGGTGTGCGTGGATGGTTATTGGACTGACCTCACCAAGAATGCATGTCCCGGCGAGCTTACGCCCGAATATCACAAGCTGCTGGATCTGCTGCTCAGCGTTTTCAATGAGGCGATCGCTTATGCGCGCGATGGTGCTGACTTTCCGGAACTCGATCGTCTCATTCGCGCTCGCATTGCGGACGGAGGATATCCCGGGCAGCCTTCCCACCCCATTTGTCACGGCGTCGGCGCACGCGCGCATGAATTCCCCTACGCGCATCAGGCGGGGAAAGGCACGCTCGCCAAAGGAATGGTCCTGGCCATCGAACCGGGAATTTATTGGCCAGGCGGCGGCGGCCTCAGGCTCGAAGACAATTTCCTGATTACCGATGACGGCAACGAAAAGCTGTGCAGCTATCCGGATGACTTTCGGCTGGCAGGACACCAGTAAGAAACGAGAACTGTGGCCAAATCAAGCAAAGGCTTATCGTCACGACTCAACCCGAAACTGGTTGAGAGAATCCTCGCCGAGGTCAAGGAAGAAGAAATCGTTGCCATGTGCTGCGATGTCATCAATATTCCAAGCCCCACCGGCGACGAGGCCAAAATGGCGGAATGTATGCGCGCCGCGTGGGAAGCGATGCGCCTCGACGTTACATGGCAAGAGGTCGAGGAAGGCCGCGCCAACGTAATCGCGCGCTGGGAAGGCACTGGCACCGGCCGCTGCCTGATGTTCAACGGCCACATGGACACATCGAACACTGGACAGGAAGAATTCCTCACCGGAATTGGATATAAGCCGAACGCGGTGATTAAAGATGGAATGATCTACGGCCTCGGCATCTACAACATGAAGGGCGCGCTGGTTTGCTATACGCATGCGGTGAAGGCGCTGCAACGCGCGGGAGTAAAACTTCAGGGTGATGTCATTCTCGCCGCTGTTGCGGGCGAAATCGAAAAGACACAGTGGAAAGAGTTTCGCGGCCGCGAGTACCGCGGCTACGGTGTGGGCACGCATTACCTGGTGAACCACGGAGTCCTGCCTGACGTTTGCATCCTGGGCGAACCTACCGACATGCAAATTATTCTCGAACACTACGGTTCGCTGTGGGTGCGCCTTTCGGTCTCGGGCATGTATGTCCATACCGCGTTTGCGGAAGGGCGCGCGGAGCGCAACTCTATCCGGCGTCTCTACGATGTGCTTGGAGTCGTATTGAAATGGATGAAAGGTTGGGAGCAGAAAAATACCTATCGAGGGCACAAAGGCGTCGCCAATCTGGGCTGCATCCGCGGCGGACAACCCTGGCGCGTGAGCCGCACTCCCGAGCGCGCAGAGTTGTTCCTCGATTTGCGCGTCCCGCCGCACATGCCTATGCAAGCCGCGCGACGCGCGGCCAAGTCACTCTTCCTCGATTTGAAAAAACGTTACCCAGACTATGGTATGGAGTTCGAGACTTACGTCTCGGTGCCGGGCGCTACGATCGCAGCGGATCACGCGATGGTGCGGGCAATCGAGATCAATCACCAGCGCGTGATGGGCGAAGCTCCAAAGCGCGATGTGGTGCTGTGGTGCTCTGATGCTTCGGTGATGACGCGATATGGTATCGAAACCGTGAACTACGGTCCGTCCAGCGGTCCTCGCGATGCCGAAGGCGAGAAAGTCAAAATCACAACACTAGTGGATATCACAAGGATTTACGCCCTGACCGCTGCTGAACTTTGTGGCGTGTAGTAGAGGGACTCCGTTCCGAGAAAAGCCATTGCCAAGCCAATTCGAAATCGATCGTCGCTACAAAAACATCCGCGCTGCCATGCAACGTGCGGGTCTCGACGCGCTCATCGTCTGCGGCAATCAATATGCGGGTTTCGAAGGCGCTGTCTTGTACGTCTCCGGTTTTGAAATTGTGCATCGCTACGTCTACGCAGTGCTGCCGCTCGAAGGCGAACCCACTTTGGTGTTTCCGCGCGAGGCCCGTTGGATAGGCGACAAAATCAAACCGTGGGTGAAAGAGCATGTGTGGCCCGATGTTCCCGGACTGTGGATCTCTGAACGGGCACGGGAACTGGGATGGAAACGAGTCGGTGTTTATGGCATGAATTTCATCATGGCCGTGCGCGATTATCGCGAGCTGGCAAACGGTTCGTTTGAAATGGTTCCATTCGATTTCGAGTTCGACATGGCGCGCGCAGTCAAGAGCGAAGAAGAACTCGCCGAGGTACGCGACGCGATGGATATCATCGTCGACGGGTTCTGGGCCCTGGTCGCAGCCTACGAGCCGGGTAAGACCGAAGCGGAAATTATGGCGCCGGCTGTGGAACGATTCTTCGCGCGCGGCGCGGGTCCACGCATGATGAACATTCTTCTCTCTGGCACGCATGGCGAGGCGGAGGCGTCGTTCAAGGTTCCAGGACATCGCGTGACCGCAGTCGACGACTTGTTGCTCTATTCGCTCGAGGTGACGGGAGCGGGTGGATATTGGGTCGAATTTTCGCGCCCTCTGATTCGCGGCAAATTGAGTCCGCGAACGAAGGCTATGGCCGATGCATATCCGCAGGCGCTCGAAGCGGCGCGCAAGCTGATGCGTGCGGGCGAACTGGCCAGCAGCGTTCATCGCGTCGTCGCTGAAACTTTCGCCAAGTATGGATTCGCCCTTGGCCATCTATCTGGGCACAGCATCGGCACGACCATGTTGGAGTATCCTGCCATCGGCGCGAAAAGCGATGTGCAGCTGCAGGAGAACATGATTTTTTCGTTGCATCCGCAAGTTGTCGACAAAGACGGCAAGGTGTGCCTCTATACGCAGGACACCTACCGCGTCGGCAAGACGGAAGGCGAGTGTCTCGCGGATGTGCCCTGGAAGTTTTACTCCGGCAAAGAAAGACGATCAGAACTGAGAGCCGGGAACTGAAAACTGCGATTAATCTGAAAAGGTCTCGATGAAGATCTGCATCATCGGTTGCGGAGCCGTCGGAAGCTTGTTCGCAGCGCACCTTGCGAAAGCTGGTGAGGCTGAAGTGTGGGCGTACGACGTGTGGAAAGAACACACTGACGCCATCCAGCGAAACGGCCTGCGACTCTCAGGGGCGGAAGACTTTACTGCCCGGCTCAACGCGACCAGCGATGCCAAAGAGTTGCCGCGATGTGATTACGGCATTGTTGCAACAAAAGCGATTCATACGCGCGTCGCAATCTCCGAGGTCGCGCATATCTTTGACGGTGAGAGCGCGGTCTGTTCGGTTCAAAACGGCGTCGGCAATGAAGAGATTATCGCGGAACGTGTGCAATTCGTGATTCGAGGAACGACGTTTCCTGCTGGGCATCCGATCGCGCCGGGACATATTGGTTATGACATTAAAGGCGACACCTGGATCGGACCGTTCGAGGAGACCAATACCTCGATGGAGAAAGTGGAAGAACTGGCCGGACTACTCACGCGTTCGGGAATGAACACAATCGCCTTGAACGACGCTCGCGGCGCGCAGTGGACCAAGCTTATCTTCAATGCGGCCACGAATCCTGTCGGTGCGCTCACGCTGTTGCATCACGGCGCGGCGACTCGATTCGAACCCACCGGGCATCTTTTCAACGACCTGATCGCGGAAGGTGAGGCAGTTGCGAAGGAGATGGGAATCGAATTGCATGGCAATCCTCGACAGCTTGTGCAGAAGGGCGCCAACGCTCCCGGCAAGCATCGGGCGAGCATGTTGCAGGATGTGCTCGCCAAGCGGCAGACGGAAGTTGATTTCATGAACGGAGCGATTGTGCATTGGGGTAAAGAAGTAGGCGTGCCGACTCCGTTGAACCAGGCGCTGTGGGAACTGATCAAAGGTCTGGAGCATTCATGGAAAGATCCGGAGTGACGTGCTGACGGCAGAATGCAGAGATCCTTCGCTTCGCTCAGGATGACGTCCAGTTCGTTCAGTTCGCTTCGCTCAGGATGACAGCGTGATGTTGTCGCGGAACAGTCAATATCAGGAGCTACCAGCAAGTCATGTCTATTCCATTCAACATTGGTGTTCTGCAACTCAGCATGGAGCCGGTGCGCGAGACCGTTGCGATGGCGAAGGCCTGTGAAGACGCGGGGTTCGACGCCTTCTGGATTGCGGAGGCCTATCCCTGGTGGCGGAAGCATTCGTTTGAGGCACGATCTTCTACGGCGGTACTGGCGGTGATCGCAGCTGAAACTCGACGTATTCAATTAGGGTGGGGCATCATTTCTCCCTACACACGTCATCCGGTGCAGATCGCGATGGAGGCGCGGGTGATGCAGGATCTGGCTGGGGATCGCTTTCTGCTTGGTCTGGGAGCGTCCAAGATCTTCATGAAAGAAATTGGCGAAGGCGAAGGCGAGAAAGTTGGTCCGGCCACCGTGATGCGCGAGAGCATCGAGATCATCAAGGGTGTGCTCGCCGGTGGCGCTTTCGAGTTTCAGGGCAAAGTCTTTCAAGCGAACGTGCCACCGCTCAAGCCGGACGCGCACACCCCGCGCGGTATTCCGCCGATCTACGTTGCTGGCACTGGTCCGGTGCTGCAGAAAAGTTCCGGCGTCATCGGAGATGGACTGCTCACCGCGAGCATTACTACGCCAGCGTTTGTGCGCTACTCGCGCAAGAACATGGAAGAAGGGGCACGCAAGGCCGGAAAGGATCCATCGCAGCTCGTGCTCGGGTCCGTCATCGTTGGAAGCATCCACCGCGATTCGGCGAAGGGTAAAGAAGGCGCGCGCGAGCAGGCGGCGATGTATCTCGCCAACAAGGTGCAGAACATCAAGGGTTCCGCCGACGTGCTCCTCGAATCTGCCGGCCTGACCTTCGACGAGTTGCGGCCTATCGCTGACGCTATGGAAAGAGGCGGGCGTAAAGCCGCCGCTAATGCTGTGACTGACGAAATTCTGCATAAAGTTTGTCCGATTGCCGGGACGCCGGAAGAATGCATTGCTCGCATCGAGGAATACCGCGACGCGGGTTGCACGCACATCATGCTGGAAATCTGGGGCGATGACCGCACCGGTCAAGCCAGGTTGTTTGGCGACGCGGTATTGCCGCATTTCAAGAACTAGCCACGGATTTTCACGGATTCACGCGGATTTACTTACGATCTCTTTGAATTCTTCGTTCGTCAGCAGGCCGCGCTTGGCTATGGAGCGCTTTTTGACTTCGGCCAGGATCGGTGCACGCTGCTCTGGGGCTATCGTCAGTCCCAGTTCCTTGCATTTCAGATCGACGCTGTCTGGCCCACTCTTTTTTCCGAGCACGATGCTCCGGCGGGCGTTCACCAGTTCTGCGGAATATGGCTCGATGGCTTCGGGGATGTGGAACTGGGTTGCGACGGCGCCGCTCTCGCGGGTGAACAGGTTTTCGCCGACGAGCGGTTTCCATGCGTCCAGCGTGTACTCGGAAGCCTCGCATACGACCTCTGAGACTTCGCGCACTTTCGTCAAATCCAAGTCGACCGGCACGTCGTAGAGGCAACGCAGGGCGAGAGCGATTTCGCAGATGTCGGCGTTGCCGGCGCGCTCGCCCATGCCGTTGATCGTTCCCTGAATCCAGGTAGCCCCGGCGCGGACGGCGGCAATGGCGCAGGCGGTGGCCATGCCGAAGTCGTTGTGGCCGTGGTAATGAACGGGCACGGCCGGCCCGACCCAGTTGCACACTTCACGAACCAGAAATTCGACAGCTTCGGGGCCGCAGGCGCCGATGGTGTCCACGACCACGACTTCGGCAGCGCCGGCTTCGAGGGCGGCTAAATAGATTCTTTTTAGAAAGTCGAGTTCGGTGCGGGTGCCATCGACGGCGAAGAAAGCAGTTGTGATCCCGTTTTGCCTGGCGATGGACATCGCGTCCACTACGCGTCGCAACACGTCTTCGCGGGTCATGCCGTAGGCTTTGAGTTTGATATCGCTGGTTGGGGCTTCGATTACGGAGGCTCGCAGATCTAAACGCACTAATTCTTCGATGTCACCTTTCACTGCTCGGGAAAAGCCCCATAGTTCGGCCTTCAGGTTTGCCTTTTGCATGAGTTGAATGGCTTCCGCGTCATCGACGGAGACGCGGGGGAATCCGGCTTCAATGCGGGTTACGCCTAGCTCGTCCAGCTTACGGGCGATTTGCAGTTTTTGTTCGGGTGAGAGGACGACGCCGACAGTTTGCTCGCCGTCGCGCAGGGTGGTGTCGTAGAAGCGAATTTTGTTGCGCGGGAAGGCAGCGCGGATTTCGGGGCGTGCGTTCAATTCGCTGACCCAGATTTTGGAATTTGTTGTCATTTCGTTTTGGTTCACCACAGAGTCACAGAGACACAGAGAAAACATTGGGGAATGAGAAATGGGGTTATTTAGTAATTTGAAAACCCCATTTCTCAGTTTTCTAAATAACCCATCGCTCAATCCTCACTTCAGCGCTTCCTGCGTGGCCAGGGCCTGGGGGCTTTTGGCCGTAGGCTTCTTCCCAGGAGATCACTCGGTTTCGCAGGATGCCGATGTTTTCGATTTCGCATTCCATTACGTCTCCGGGTTTCAGGTACCAGGCTTTCGGATCGCCACTGAAAGCCGCTACGCCGGAGACCGTGCCGGTGGAAACTACATCGCCTGCGCTGTAGCCCATGGGCGAATAGTGCGAGAGGATCTCGGGGATCTTCACTGACATTTTGCTGGAATGCGAAACTTGCCGTGATTCTCCATTGACGCGCAACTCCATGGCCAGATTGTGCGGGTTGGGAATCTCGTCGGCGGTCACGATCCAGGGGCCCAAAGGACAGAAGGTGTCGATACCCTTGCAGAAGCTGAACACGCCGGACTTCATTTCGCGGCGTTGAATGTCGCGGGCGGTGATGTCGTTGAAAATGACATAGCCGCCGATGCGTTCGGCCGCTTCTTCCGCGGAAAAATGCTTGCCGCCCTTTTTCAGAACAACGGCGAGTTCGAGTTCGTAATCCAGTTCCTGGGTGAGGTGCTCGGGATAAATCACGGGCTGGTCGTGGCCGATGATGGCGTCGACGTTCTGAAAGAAGACGATCCATGGCATTACAGGATGCGAGAATCCGGCCTTGGTGGCCTCTTCATGATGCTCGCGGAAGTTGCCTGCGGTGTGAAAGAACTTTCGCGGAATGATTGGAGCTTTGAGCTCGATCTCGCCGGCGGAGTAGAAGATAGTCTCGCCGCTGGGTCCTCTAGCGCCGTCGTTGCGCAACGCGTGGTCGAAAGCTTTGTGCGCGGCTTCAAGGCTGGTGTCGCCGCCCTCGAATAGAGCGAGCATGTCGGGAGGGACCAGGGCGTCGGCGAGGCGCTCAAAGGCGCTTTCGTTTTCTATGTCTCGGAGGTAGAGAGAACAGGCGGAGTGCAGGTCGACGAAGCGGGCGTCGTCGGTCACGGCTCCAATGCGGCGGCGGTGCGCGGGATCTTCGAAGGTGACAAGTCGCATAGTCGGGCTACCTGTTTGGCGATGATTACTGTTTAGTTATCCTAGCGCGTCGCAGAGTTTATATTTTAGTATATGGTATATAGGTCAAAAAATGAGTTTTTCGCCTAAGTCCATCAAAACAAAGGTCGTAGTATCGAGATACCCTCGTAAACTATCCCTTCTAAAGGACTTACCGAAGGGATACCCCATAATCCTGCCTGCTTTGAATGCGTAAGTGCTTGAAAACACGTAAGACGTGTTGAGGATATCTTGAGATATCTCCTAAAATATCTCCTCTAAAGGACTTAGGCCCGGAACACGATTTCTTGGCGCGTCAAAAGTCACATTCTGCAAGTCAGTTGTCGGTTGCTGGTTCTCGGTTCCCAGTCAGGACGTGATCTGGATGCCTAATACCAGTATGACAGGATGGACAGGGTAAACCCGCCATTTTTTGAGAAATATATTTGGAATGGAATGAGGGGGTTGGGAGCAATTGAGTCTTTCCAGGGGCTTGACAGGAAATTTTGGCATCCGTCGTTTTTCGGTTGAGTCCTCAGGGATACCCGTGGTAGCGTTCCTACGCTCGCACTGAGTGCCCCCGTTCTGTGCCTGCCCTAAGAAGGAGATCCCAATGCTTTCCAAGATGTTCCGCACGTCCGCCTTAATCGTCGCCTTTAGCGCGCTCGCTTGCACAGCCTGGGCGCAGTCGATCGAAGTTGGAGCAGTCAACTCAGCAACCCACACTCTCACTATTACCATCAAGGGGACGATTGGCCCGGTTCTGTCAGGTACCGATCCTCTCGGCTTAGATGGGAAAACCGGCACCGTTAAGATCCTGGCCAGCGAGTCGCTGACTCCCACTAAACACACCGCCACTTCCGCCACCTACACCCTTCCGGCGGGCGCCATCACGGTTACAGCCGGAAGCAACAAGTTCTCGACCAAATCGCCATCCAAGATGGTCATCAATCTGACGAGCACGGCGGACACTTTGACCTTCATCATCGCGGGTAAGGTGGACGGAGTCAGTTTGATGGTCACCGATACGAGCTATTTGAAAGCGGGTAGCTGGACCACTGCGGTGTTGAAGCACCCTGGGGTGTTCTCGCCGTCTCCACAGGCACTGACTGCGGCCAAGACTGCTGGCGGACCGGGATCCAAGATCAAATACACAGTTTTTGGAAGTACAAGCGTTCTTGGCTTTACGGGAACGGCTTCGAACAGCGCTACCGTCGATCCGGTGCTTCCTGAAGACGACCTGGATTACTAGCGTGTGCAGGTTGGCCGTTCAGCTTGGCAGCTTTTAACCAGTGAGATTCGGTTGGACAGGCCCGATGGGAATCGGGCCTGTTTTTTCGTTGTAGATTGCTGTTATTGCGTCGGCGGCGGTTTGGTCGGATAGTGTTTCGTGGTCTCGAAAACGTCGAGCTTTGCTCGACTGGACAGCCGAGGGCGGCTGTCCCCACGTGTTCTTATATGAATTCCCCTTTGCCTGAATTTCGAGCGCCTACCGGTGTCGAGCGGGTTTTCAACCGGGTGTTTGGGTTCCTGGTTGGACTCGGACTCGGGCTTTTCCCACAACTATCTTTTGCAAGTGCGCGGGCGAAAGAGTGGGAAGCTTTATTCGACTCCGATAATCTGCTGGAACTCGGGGGCAAGCGGTTCCTGGTGGCTCCGCGCGGACGGACGCAGTGGGTGCGCAATGCGGAAGCTGCGGGAGAAGTGACGCTGAAGAAGGGGAGGACGCAGCAGCGGTTTCGGCTGCGGGCGATTCCGGATGCGGACAAGCCGGAGATTTTGAAAGCTTATCTGGATAATTTCCAGCGTGAGGTGCAGCGATATTTTCCGGTGACCGCGGGTTCGCCGGTCGAGGCTTTTGCCACGCTGGCGCGGAGTTATCCGGCGTTTGAGTTGATCGCGGTCTGATCTCGAATCAGGGCTTTCTGGCAAAGATGTATGCCCGCCGGCTCGGGTACTCGACATCGGGATAGGGGTCGCGTTCGACTACTTCTTCGATAGTAAAGCCCGCGGCTTCGAGTTCCAGCTTGATTTCTGTGGCTGGGAGAAGAAAGAAATCCATGGAGATTTTCTGGCCCCACAGTTCTTCCTCGTGAAGCATTTCGTTTCCGGTGTGAAAAGCGAGAAGCAGAAGCCCACTTGGCTGCAGGACGCGCTGCATTTCGCGGAAGACCGCGGGCAGAGACCGCTGGGGAATATTCACGATGGCATAAAAGGCGGCAATGCCAGCGAGTGCTCCATCGGGGATATCGAGTGCCAGCATGTTGCCTTCGCGAAAGGGAATGTCCGGGTTCATCTTTCGGGCTTGCTCCAACATGCCGGGGGAAAGATCGAGGCCAAAGACGGACGCGCCGGCATCGCGCAGATAGCGAGCGACGTGACCGGGGCCGCAACCCATGTCGCATACTTCGCCTCGTCCTTTGGTCTGTTTGGCGAAGCGGTCGAGCAGTTCGCGATCGAGGGGCTTGTGCTGGAGTTCATCGGCGATGCGGCGGGTGTACTCCTCGGCGAGGCGATCGTAGCTTTCGCGGATCGAGTTGGTGGGGTCGTTCATGGGTGAAATATCGATGTCCATATGATGACCCAAATCCTAAAGACGATTTTCACCACTGAGACACAGAGTCACAGAGAAATCGAAAAAGAGGAATTCTCTATGACTCTGTGTCTCTGTGGTGAACCTTACTCCAGGACACTGTCGTCCAGTTTTTTTCTTCCCCAGTCCGCAGCGGCCTGCACGAAGGCCAGTACTAAGGGATGCGGATTTCCGGGCTTGGAAGTGAGCTGGGGCTGATACAAGGTTGCGATGTAGAAGCGGTGCGTGGGCGATTCGATGGCCCGGATTTCACCCTTGGTGCCGCGGGCTACGACCGGGAATCCGGCTTCCATGGCGGCCCATTCGTAGTCGGGATTGACTTCGAAGTTGCAGAAGAACTCTTCCGTAGCGGTGTCCTTCATATAGAAAGATTGCAGGTACGATCCGGGGCGCAAGCGGATTTCGGGAACCATCCCGGAGAGTTTGGGCGCGTCTTTCTTGCGGTCCGGCACTGCGCAGGCCACCGGGTAAATGACGATGTTCTTGGAGCCGGAATTGTTCTCGGCAGTGTCCGCGTCTTTGATTCCTACTACGTTGCGGGCGCACTCGATGAGCGCGTACTGAAAGCCTCCGCAGGTACCGAGAAAAGGCCAGTCGCGGCGGCGGGCGAACTCGATTCCCTTGAGCATGCCGTCGAAGCTCTTGTAGGGGCTGCCGGGCGCGGCCCAGATTCCGTCAAAGCTTTCCAGCAACTTCTTGGCGTCTGGGGTGAGAACGGATGGGGTCGGAATCCATTGGGAATCGAGTTTGGTTTTCAGCTTGGCAGCGCAGTGTTGCAGCGCGTCATTGATCGCGCTGTAGCCGCGCGATTTAGGGTCTAGGTCACCCAGAATTCCAATGCGAACAGCATCGCTCACCGAGTAATTCTAATTGAGAAGGTTTGGTTGTGGTGGTTACGGCAGTGCGAAGGCTGATGACCCGGACAAGTGCATGGCGGCTGCTGTGCCGAGCGGTGCTTGGCCTGGACCCTTCGACGTCGCTCAGGGCAGGCTTGCGAGGCGCCCGTCCCTACACGATTCTCGCGAACTATTTGGCGGCACTGAAGGTCATGGGGACGTCGGCTTTGTCGGCATCTTCGACTTTGAACATTGGTTGCGGGGTCAGGTTCATGAAGCTGGCCACGAAAGTGTCGGGCATCTGCTGGATACGGATGTTGAAGGTGTTGACAGAGTCGTTGTAGAACTCGCGGCGGTCGGCGATCTGGCTTTCGAGGTCGGTGATTCGTACTTGCAGGCGCATGAAATTGTCGTTGGCTTTCAGTTGAGGATAGTTTTCGGCTACGGCAAAAAAGCCGCGGAGTGCCGACGTCATGCTTTGGTCCGCTTGCGCCTTTTGGTCGACGCTGACGGCTTGCTGGTACATGCTGCGAGCCTGCGTGATCTTCTGCAATGTGTCACGCTCGTAGTCCATGTATCCTTTGCACACGTCGAGCAGCTTAGAGAGTTCGTCGTGGCGCTGCTTGAGCAGAATGTCGATGTTGGCCCAGGCCTTGGCGATGTCGTTTTTCAAGGCGATCAGGCCGTTGAAGATTGTGACCACGTAGGCAATCAGACCGAAGATCGCGAAGAGGAATGCGAGCAAGATGATGGTGTTCATTTTTTCTTTCTCCTTACAGCCAATCGAAGTGCGCGGCCACGATGTAGGCGCACAAGAGCGTGAGCGCAGGCCCTCCCCAGATCATCAGTGTGGATTTCCAGCTTAGCGAACTGACTACATCGCGCTGGCTGTGCCAGGAAATCAGGAATGCTGGATCGTGCGCGCCTTTCATCAATACGACCGGAGGATGCAGATCAAATTGTTCGGGTGCAACGGCCGCTGCGGCGCCTGCACCGGTTGAAGCGGAGGCCGAATGGGCTGCGACGGAAGGGTTCACGCCGGCTACCGCCCACGCGGCTGGATTCGTGATGCCCGCCTTTACTAATGCCGCAGTGATCTTTTGCTGCTGGGCCGGATCAGAAACCTGGGCAGGAGGGTTGGCTAAATGAGCGGCGCCGGGTTCAGTCTTGAATGCGGAGAACAGCACTTTCCCCGCAGTGGAGACGTCGGTGTCCGCGGACAAGCTTGAGACATTCGGGACGCGGAACGAGAGCGCGGACGGGTTGACGGTCAAGCTGAGAACCGGGGTTGCGCTGACAGTCAGGCCGGGATTCTGGGCGAGTGTTCCCAGGACGAACAGCGAATTCTTCGGCTTGATGCAGTATTCGTCGATTTTAATTTTCTTGTCTGTCGACACGCCGTGGCGGACTAGAAAATCGTCTATGTTCGGGGGCATTTCAAAGTTGCTGGAGAAGAGGCCAGTGCTGAATTCGTCGTGGAAGTCGCGGTGGATATCCATCTCAGCGCCCTGGGGGTTGACCAGAACGCGTCCGGTGTTGTCGTCGAGAAAGAAGGGAACGTGGAGGCTCTCGTCGGCGACTTTTACCCACTTGCTGTTCCTGCCCTCCTGCTGCCATTGCCACGCCATGGTGCGAAAGTAGTAGCAAGGGACGCCGGTGATGGGCGCGAGGATTGTATAGGGACCGACAGCGAGGCCGTTGATCTCCACCAGGCCCATGGCTGCGCTACGGATCTTGGAGGCGGGCGTGTTCAGGATCAGGCGCTTGCGTTGTAAGAGACGGAAACCCCGGTAGAACAAGTACACGCCGGCGAAGGCGCCGACGAAGGCCAGGGCGACGCCATTGTTTCTTGAGTAGGCGAAGAATCCGAGCAATGGGGTCACGTGATTGTTCTCACATCCTGCAAAAGGCAGATGTGTCGTTTCGAGCATAGCGGAGGGGAAAATCGGGTCGCAGCAGAAATCGGGGGTTGTCGCTTACGTTCGTAATGATTTGGGATTAGAGGAAGCCCGAAAGTTTGCTTACCTCGGGCTTCGAAGCGGCGTCTCCTCCAAAGGCCTGCGGAGCCTTGCTCCGCCTGGACCCTTCGACTTCGCTCAGGGCAGGCTCACGAGGCGCCCGTCCCCACGCGAGTTTCGGTTAACGAGACTTATCGCACCGCTACCGCTCGTTCCTTCAGAATTTCTTCTACCGCAGTGATTGCGGTTTCCAGCTCTTGATCGGTGTTGTAGAAGTGGGGGGACATGCGGACTCCGGCTTTGGGGCGCCAGTCGACCATGATTTCGCGCTTAAGCAGCTCGCGGCAAACTTCCTGCGAGTCGGGCATTTCGATCGACACGGTTCCACCGCGTTTGTCAGGATTGCGGGGACTGTTTACTCTCCAGCCGTGCCTTTCCACTAATTCGATCAGGCGGGCGGTCTGGCGTTTTGACTTCTCGCGAATGCGCGGAACGCCGACTTCGGTGATGATCTTCAGTCCTGGCCGGCAGGCTTCGAGCGACGGTACGTGCGAGGTGCCGTTCATGAAGCGAAAGGGCGGATCGGTATAGCGGATCGGTCCGGTTTCGAAAGCCATCGAGTTCTGATGCGCAAACCAGCCGGTGAACTTTGGTTCAAGCTTCTTGCCTAAATCAGGACGCACGTACAAATAAGCCACGCCCGGACCGCCGCAGAGCCACTTCAAAACGCCCCCGCAGGCGAAGTCGGTATTGAGGGCTTGAACGTCGACCGGCACGGTGCCGAGCGACTGGAACGTATCGAGCACAACGTAGGCGCCGACCTTGTGGGCTTTTTCGATGATCGCCTTGGCATCCTGAATGAAGGCGCTGCGGAAGATTACGTGTGAAATCGGAACCAGCAGGGTTTGTTCGTCGATCGCATCGAGCAGGCGTTCGGTTGGGACGCTGATTCCGTCATCGGTCTTTACCATGTGAACACGGGCGCCATTGGCTTTTTGAGCCTCCCAGAAATACATCACCGAGGGAAAGTTCATATCGGTGTAGACGACTTTGTTGCGCTTGCCGGAGAAATCAAAGCAGGAGGCAACGACGGCCTGGCAGGTGGTGACATTCTGATGGGTTGAGACCGAACCCTTGGGCGCATTCATGAGAGCGCCAATCTCGTCGCCGACTTCTGCGGCGAGCATCCACCATCGTTCTTCCCAGGCGCGAACGCCGCGAGTGGCCCAGATATCGGCGTAGCCGCGCATGGCGTCGTACACGCCGCGCGGCATGGCTCCCAGAGAATTGCTGATCAGGTAAGTGGTGCGCTCGAGGATGGGAAACTCGGAGCGGTAGCGGAGCAGTTCGTCAGTCATGGGGATATTGTACTGGGCAAACGGGCCTCGATGCCAAAGGCCGCTGTGCAGGTCGTGCGACGGGGAATCTCGAACCTGGCGGCGTGTTAAATCACGGCCACTTGCCATCGGAAGGTGCGAAATTCGGCGAGTCTGCGGAAGTCTCGTTCGTTGGCCGTGATCACCGTGATGCCTTGTCGGCCAGCGCTGATCGCGATCAACGCGTCGTTGGTCATTCGTCCCTGTCCGATTCGTTCGTAATCATACTTGGCCGCGAGCCGGGCAAGCACCGTGCCGGCTTGAGTCCAATCGCTCAGGTTCGGAACGAGGATTCGCTTGGCCCGGTCAAAATCTCGCTCAAGGCGTTCCACAACCTGACGATTACTGTCGGCGGCGCCGGCATAGAGTTCTTCGAGCACTACTGCACTGAGCCAAAGAGGTGTAGTGGCAGCAAAGCGGCGCAACGTTAGGACTGCGTCGTCCCCTCGACGCAATGCAGAAATGTAAACAGAAGAATCGAACAGGGCGGGTTGCATCTAGCTATCCAGCGTGCCGTATACGTCCTCGATATCAATGCCACTCTTCAAAAAGCGCTCGGTGGCGTCGAGGACCAATCGGTTCCTCTGCTGTTCGGCAATCGCCAAATCCAACGCACGCTCGATGGTTTCAGTCTCTGTTTTGGCTCGCAAAGCCTTTTGGGCGCGCTTGATCTTTACGGGGTCCAACTGAAAGTGTTTGTGTGACCGATTTCTTGCGGTTCCCATTGAAGTGCCCCCTTTGTCTCGCCAAGGATAGCATCGAATGTACATAGATGCCATCCTTATGTACATGAGATCGATCCACCCGAACAGCGGCGTGTAGGCCTACGGGTTCGTCGCTCAAAGGAATGCCCGCTAGGTTTTTCGCATCGGCGAGTTGATTGATTTTAGGAACGCATACGCTATGCTGAGGATTAACAAGGTCGAAACGCCGCTGATTAGGCTGACACGCGAGTCCCACCAGGTTTTCAGAATGGCGGCGGTGACCAGGGTCAGTCCCAGCACCGAGCCCCAGGCGCCGAGAGGTGAGCGCATGGGAAGTGCGTTCACTTGGCTTGAACTCATCCGACGGCGGCACGAAATGTGAGCGGCCAGGGAGACCAGCCAGGAAAGCATTAGGCCGAACAATGCGCCACTGAGTATGTACACGAAGGCGTGTCCTGGCACCCACATTTCGAGTACCACTGCGACTACGATTCCGTAAGACGAAGCCACCAGCGCCAGCTGTGGCGATCCGGCTTTATTCAGTTGGCCCAGCGATGCCGGCGCCCATCCTCCGCGCGCCAACGAGAACAGCATGCGGGATGCGGAGTACAGATTAGCGTTCGCGCCGGAAAGGGCAGCCGTCAAGATCACGAAGCTCATCAGGCTACTGGCTGCCGGAATTCCCACGGTGCGAAACACGGTGACAAACGGACTCTCCGTGACGCCCACCCGATTCCAGGGCATCACTCCGACGAGAACGACAATGGCGCCGAGATAGACAAAGGCGAGCGTAATGAATGTCAACCTGACCGCGCGCGGAATCTCGGCTGCGCTCCGGGATTCCCCGGTAGTGATGGCCACCATTTCTATTCCGCCGAAAGTGTACAGCGCAAACGTCATGGCCAGCAGTGGCGCCAGAGCACCTTTGGGGAAGAAGCCTCCTTGCGCGGTGTATTGCGCGGCAACACGTCCATCGGTCAACAGCGCCCCGCCGATAATGATAAACATTGCCATGGTTGCCAGTTTGACCATGGCGAACCAGAATTCAAAGCGGCCATAGTCCCCGACGCTGCGAAGATTGACCACGATCAGCAAAAGTGAGAACAGCGCTATCCAAACCAAGGCCGGAACTGCAGGGAACCAATAGCGCATGTAGGTTGCGGAGGCGACCAGGTTGGCGCCCACTGAGACGGAAATGGCGATCCAGTATCCGGCGCGCGAGATGAAGCCAGCCCATGGACTCAGGTAAAGATCGGCGTACAAGCCAAAAGATCCGGCGGCGGGATGCATGCTGGACAACTCGCCGAGCGCCATGGTCACGGTCCAACTGAGGAAGCCCGCCAAGAGGAAGCTGAGGATGACGGCGGGGCCGGCGATTTCCATGGCGGCGGCTGAGCCCAGCAACAAGCCAGTGCCGATCGAGCCGCCCACGGCAACCATGGCCATTTGGCCGGCGCTTAGCTGGTGGCGGAGTCCACTTTCCTGGGTAGTCGCGTTTTCCTGAGGCACAGCGGGACGTATATCAGAAACCTCTTATTTCCCAAAGACTTATTCTGCCTATGACCTTCGTAATCGCATGTTCGCGTTACGTCGTTGCCCGCCCTAGTAACCTGCTCCTAGACTCTTTATGGGTTACTCCGCGCGGCGCTAGCTCTCATGGCAGACACTGTAAAGCGAATGGACCGGATCGAGATCTCAAAACGCGTGGAGCGGGCTGAGAAGCTTCTCCAAAAGGGAAAAACCGCCGAGGCACTGGAAGATTACCTGCAGGTTCTGGCGGCGGAGCCCGGCAATGACACGGTTTGCCAGATGGCCGCCGATCTTTGCCTTTCCCTGCAACGTATTCCCCAAGCAGTAAAGCTGTTGGGTGACCTGTACGAGCGCCAGATCGAGGCCGGCGACGCCACCCGGGCGAGCCTGACCTATAAGAAGCTGGCTCGCTTCGTGACTCCGACTTGGGAGCAGAAACTCCGGTTTGGAGAGTTGCTGGAAAAGTCCCACCCGAAGCAGGCGCTCGAGACCTACGAAAGCGTCTTTCAAGAGTTAGCGAAACAGGGGCGTAAACAGGATTCACTGGCAGCTTTGAAGCGGGTTCTCGCTCTTGATTCCAGCGAGAAGAATTTGCAGCTCTTGGGAGAACTTTCATCCGAACTGGGGGAGAGTAAGGCTGCGGCCGCGGCATTTCTGAAAATTGCGCAGCTGACCCAGACTGCGGGTGGGAACGCGTCACAATGGATGGAACGCGCCTACGCGGAGGATCCTGCCGATCCTCAGATCGCTTTGGGGTATAGCAAGAACCTTCTGGAGCAGGGGCAGTCGGGCGCAGCAATTTTCGTACTTGAATCTCAAGTCAGTGCGGGCTCTTCTTCAGAGGAGTTGCGCGACACCTACGCCAAAGCATTGCAGGCTGCCAATCGGCTCACCGACGCTGAGCCAATCCAGTGGCAATTGTTCGAGGAGAATCCTTCACGTGTGCAAGAGATCGCGAACCTGATCGGTCTCTTCATCGATGCTCAGCAGGACGCGGAAGCCGTTGCCTTGGGACGGAAGCTGGAGCAGTACCATCGCCGCAAGGGAGATCGTCGGGCTTTCCTGACGATGATTCAGGACATCGCGGCGCGCCACCGCGCGTCCCCCGAACTGCTCGAGTTCATGGGCGAGCAGTTCAACGCATCGAATCGAGAAAGCGACTACTGCCAGACTCTGCTCAAGCTCTTTGATCTGTATTGCAGCGTGGGCAACTATGCAAAAGCGGCCGACTCTCTGGACCGCGCTGCCGAGGTCGATGCGTACGAGCCCGGACACCAGAAGCGGCTGGAAATGTTGCGGGGAAAGATTGACGACAACCGCTTCAAGGTGATCGCTTCGCGCTTCTCCAGTATGGCCGATGCTGCCGCGCCGGCTCCGAATCAGGACAAGATGTTGGGTGCGGCCGCTCTCCAGGACCTGATGCTACAGGCGGAAATTCTGGTGCAATACGGCATGCGGTCGAAAGCCGTCGAGCGCCTGCAACGCATTCAGGAATTGTTTCCTCGCGAAGAAGAGCGCAACCAGGATCTGCGGCAGTTGTACATGACGGCGGGATTGAATCCGCAATATGCGTCGTCAGGGCCAGTCCAGGCGGCCACATCCTCGGTTCCCGCAGAGCCGCGGGCGGCGCAGGCAGGAGTGGCACAGGCTGGATCGGCACAGTCGAGCGATGCTGCCGACGTCAGCAGCTTCGCGCGAGTGGCCGAGATCACCCGCAAACTCTATCGGCAAAGCAATGCGGACTCGGTGATGTTGACGGCGGCCAAGGAAATTGGATCGCAGTGGAAGGTCGAGCCGGTGCGTGGTTGCCATGCGCAAGCCGGGCTTGCACACCACCAGCGTAAAAGAGTATTGCAGCGAACTTAGCAAGCCGGGGGAAGCGCGGGCGCTCGAAAAAATCGCTACCACGGTTCACGATCTGGCGATCAACCGAGGCGGCACGCTCACGATCGCGGACGCACAGTCGAGTTCCGACTTGCAGGCAGTCCGTGAGGCCTTATCGCAAATGGCGGTCACTTCACTGCTGGCTTTGCCTCTTAGCGACGGCGCGGAACACGTTGGGCTGCTTCTTCTGATGGACAGCAAGGCACCCGCCTGGGGCTCCAACGACGTGATGGTGCTCAAGACCATCAGCGACCAGATTGTGATCGCGCTGAACAACGCCGGGCTTCGCCGCCTGGTCAAGAATCTCTCGGTCACGGACGAGCGGTCGGGGCTGCTGAAGCGGGCTTCATATCTCGATCTGCTGCTGGCAGAGACCCGCCGCAACGCTCAGCAAAGCACCCCGCTGACCGTTCTGCTGATGCAGTTCGGCGAGAAATCCGGGATGCTGAAAGAGTTTGGGGAATCGGCGGTTGAAGCCGTGATGCAGCAAATTGGCCAGCTCTTTGCCGCCAACATCCGGCAGAACGATCTTGCATTTCGCTACGAGACTACGACCATCGCCATCGTGCTCGGGGAAACGCCGGAAAAAGAAGGCGTCATGGCAGCGGAGAAGCTGCAAAGACTGCTCTCTCAAGTGCGAATGCCAGAGAAGCAAGAGCCGGTCCACTTCAATGCGGGCCTCGCGGAAGCAGTGGTGCGCGGGGAGTACGACGCCGTGGACATCGTTACAGAAGTGATCAATCGCGCTGAGCAGGCGCTCCAGACCGCAAACGGACAGGGCGCGGGCAAGATCGTCGCTTTGGCGGCCTCGTATGCGGCCGCGGCGGTTGCCTAGACTGAAGCATCGATTACGTATTCCTGCTGCTACCCTCGCTGCTCAAACTTTCTGCGGTAATGCGTTTCTCCGCGCCTCTGTGGCTCTTCTCAGCGGTCTCTGCGTTCTAAGGTGTTGATGAAGGTCGGCAAATACAAGGTCCTAAATCGCAGAGCTCGCTGAGAAGAGCTGCGGAGGACGCAGAGACAGCAAATCGCTGCTGGCGAATCTTCAGTATCGGTGAAATTGTGACGCAGCCGTCCATCCTGTTCGGTTGCTGCTGCCGTTCTCCGCTGTTAGACTAACAAGTTTGGTTAGGCCATTCGGAACTCTTCTGATGGCATGCATTCATACTCGAAGTTGAAACCAGGAATCCAATGTTGAAGCCAGGGGACATCGCGATTGTCAGCGGGGCACGTACGCCATTTGGACGTTATTGCGGCAAATTGAAAGATTTCACGGCGCAGGAACTCGGCGCCATTGCGGGTAAGGGAGCCATTGAGCGTGCCGGGCTGGACCCGAAAGAATTCGACCACGTGGTTTTTGGCAACGCACAGCAGACTTCGGGCGACGCCCTTTACGGCGCGCGCCATGTTGGACTGCGGGCCGGTCTGCCTATTGAAACTCCCGCTCTCACGGTAAATCGTTTGTGCGGATCGGGGATGCAATCGATCGTCAACGCGGCGCAGATGGTTCAGCTTGGCGAAGCCAATGTGGTGCTGGCGGGTGGTATGGAAGCGATGTCGCAAGCGCCGTTCGTAATCCGCGGGCGCGACGGTTTTACGCTTGCTCCCGGCGGCAAATTGGAAGACTCGCTCATGGTCGCGTTGCTCGACACCTATTGCGGCCTCTACATGGCTAACACGGCGGAACTTTATGGGGAACAACAAGGCATAACCCGACAGGCGCAAGATGAGTTCGCGTTGCGCTCGCAACAATTAGCGGACGCCGCGTATAAAGACGGGCGGTTGCAGGAAGAGTTGGTTTCCGTGCCGCTCAAGGATCGAAAGGGTGAGCCATCCGGTGATATGTTGAGCGAAGACGATCATCGGCGTCCGCAGACCACCATGGAAGGTCTGGCCAAGCTGAAACCGGCATTCGGCAAGAATGGCAGCGTCACCGCGGGAAACGCCAGCGGCATCGTGGATGGCGGGGCGGCGGTGGTAGTGATGTCGCTCGAGGAGGCCGGCAAGCGAGGCATTGCGCCGCTGGGAAGGATTGTCGGCTGGGGTGTTGCTGGAGTTGAACCCAAGTTGATGGGCCGCGGACCGGTGCCGGCGACGAAGGTTGCTTTGCAGAAAGCTGGACTCACTTTGGATTACATCGACTTGATCGAAGTGAACGAAGCTTTCGCGGCGCAGTATTTAGCGGTCGAGAAAGAACTCGGCCTTGACCGCAACAAAGTCAACGTGAATGGCGGAGCGATCGCGTTGGGACATCCGCTGGGCGCGACGGGAACGCGGTTGGTGATTACGTTGCTGTACGAATTGCGGCGGAGGAAGAAAAAGTATGGGCTGGCGACAGCATGTATCGGTGGTGGGCAGGGGATTGCGATGGTGGTGGAGAGTTTGAATTGAATCATTTACCACAGAGGCACAGAGACGCAGAGAAATCTTAAGAAATAAGTCCTCTGTGACTCCGTGTCTCTGTGGTGGAGCAGTTGCCTCGGCAAGAAGGAATCGCTAATGGAAATTAAGAAAGTTGGAGTGCTTGGTTGTGGCTTGATGGGCTCTGGAATTGCTCAAGTGGCCGCGATGGCTGGATTCGATGTTACTGTGCTCGAAGTTGAGCAGAAATTTCTCGATAAAGGTTTTGCTGGGATTGAAAAATCACTGGCTAAGTTTGCTGAGAGGCCTCCGGAGAAGGGTGGGATCACTGCTGAACAAAAAGTCCAAATCCGCGCTCGCCTGAAAGGCACGACGAACAAGCAAGACCTGGCTGATTGCGACATCGTGATCGAAGCCATCATCGAGAATGTGGAAGACAAGAAGAAGATGTACGCATCCCTCGACGGCATCGTGAAGAGGGACGCGATCTTCGCTTCGAATACCTCGTCGATTTCTATCACCGAACTTCTGACTTCGACCAAGCGTCCGGAGCGGTTTATCGGACTGCATTTCTTCAATCCGGTGCCGCTGATGAAGTTGGTAGAGGTCGTGCGCACTATCGCGACAGCGCCCGAGGTATATGACGCTGCCTATGAGTTCGGCAAGAAGCTTGGCAAAACGCCGGTGCGCACCAGCGACAAAACCGGATTCATCGTGAACCGCCTGCTGGTGCCTTATCTGCTCGATGCCGTACGTGCCTATGAGGAAGGAGTGGGTTCGATCGATGACATTGATAACGCCATGAAGCTGGGTTGTGGCTATCCCATGGGCCCGTTCACGCTGCTCGATTTCGTCGGGCTGGATACGACCTACTACATCACCCACGTGATGTATGACGAATTCAAAGAGCGACGATTCGCGTCTCCGCCGCTGTTGAAGCGTCTGGTGATGGCGGGCTGGTATGGGCGGAAGACGGGCAAGGGATTTTATGATTATTCTGACCCAAACAATCCGAAGCCGAACAAGCTGTAAACCACGTGGGACAGCCGCCCTCGGCTGTCCGGCGGAGCGAAGGCTCGTGGCACGCTAACGTTTGTAAACCTCCCGGCGGTGGCCGATGCGGAGAACCAATATCACGAAGCGGTCGTCTTCCAGGGAGCAAATGAGGCGGTAGTCTCCGACGCGGTATTTCCAGAACTCGCTCAACGTGCCTTGAAGCCTTGCTCCGACCTTTCGCGGATCGTCAAGGCCTTGGAGGCGCTCGTGAAGAAACTTCAGAATCCGATTCGCGATGGGCTTATCGAGCTTGTTCAGTTGCTTCAGCGCGGTTGGTGAAAAATCAATCTTCCAAGCCATAGCGCCGCATTATTTTTTCCAGCGGAATAGTTCGGCTTCGGCCTGAGCGCACCGCCTCCAACTCCTTCTCTGCGAGATAGATGTCTTCCAAGTCATCCAGATACTGAAGGATCGCCTCGCGGGCGTAATATGTCTTAGTACGGCCGGTGCGTTTGGCGAGACGCCCGAGCCGTTTTTCGATTTTTTCGGGAAGCCGTATAGCAAGCATGATCTACCTCGTGCTATACAATTATAGCATCTTAGCTCACCGTGGAGCTTGTCATCCTGAGCTTAGCGAAGGATCTGTGCATTCTGGCGCGACCAGCAAATTGCATAGGTTCTTCGCTTCGCTCAGAATCGGCTTGAAATCCGAGCAGGTTTGAACTTATGAATCTCGAAAACATTCTTTTCGAAAAAAAGGGCGCTATTGCCTACGTCACCGTCAACCGGCCAAAAGTTCTCAACGCGCTCAACATGGCCACCATGGAAGAGTTGCGCGCGGCGTTTCATGACATCAAAAATGATCCCAGCGTTCGCGTGGTCATCATGACCGGCGCCGGCGAAAAGGCTTTCATTGCTGGCGCCGACATTGGCGAACTGGCCAAGCATGACGCGGTCTCGGGCAAAGAATATACGCATCGCGGGCAGAGCGTGCTGAACCTGATCGAGAATCTGGGCAAGCCGGTGATTGCCTGCATTAACGGGTTCGCCCTCGGCGGCGGATGCGAAATCGCTATGGCTTGCACCATGCGCTTGGCGAGCGAAAACGCGAAGCTCGGGCAGCCCGAGGTGAAACTCGGAATTATTCCGGGCTACGGCGGCACGCAGCGTTTGCCCAGGCTGGTGGGCAAGGGGATCGCCATGCAGCTTGTCCTGGCAGGTGAAATGATCAGCGCGCAGGAAGCTCATCGCATTGGATTGGTGAATGAAGTCGTTCCCGCCGCAGAACTCATTCCCCGCGCCGAAGCGATTGCGCAGAAGATCATCGCCAATGCCCCCCTCGCGGTTCAATACGCCATGGAGGCAGTGAACAAAGGCATGGAGATGACTCTGGCGGAGGGTTTGTATCTTGAAGCGGTGTTGTTTGCCGTGGCTTGCTCTTCAGAAGATAAGAAAGAAGGGACTACGGCGTTTCTGGAGAAGCGTCCGGCACAGTTCAAAGGCAAGTAGAGCTGCCGCGGATTTGCGCCGATTTTCACTCACTAAGATCAAGAACAAATTCACTACGGAGGCACGGAGTCACGGAGAAGAACTTCAAACAAGAATCACCCTCGCTGCCGTCCGGGGTCAAGGCGCTTGAAGGCAATCTCGGCGCTGCCGGAAAACGATTCGGCATCGTCGTCTCTCGGTTTAACGAGTTCATCACGGAGAGACTGTTTCGAAGTGCGTTCGATGGACTGTTACGCTGTGACGCGAAACGCAAGGATATCGAGGTCGTTCGCGTTCCTGGCGCTTTCGAGATTCCACTGGCCGCCCGCAAGCTAGCCGAGACCGGTAAATATGACGCGATTCTCTGTTTGGGTTGTCTGCTCCGTGGCGACACCGCGCACTACGACGTCATCGTGAATGAAGTCACCCGCGGCATTGGGCAATCCGCGCAGGAGACTGGAGTGCCTCATGCTTTCGGCGTGCTTACGTGCGAGACGCTGGAACAGGCCATCGACCGCGCCGGCCTGAAGATGGGAAACAAAGGTCTCGAAGCTGCGCTGGCCGCGGTGGAGATGGCGAATCTGACGAAAACAGTCGTTGGTCGTTCGTCGTTGGTCGTTGGCACAAGAGCTGTCAGCCCTCAGCTCTCGGCTATCAGCAAGAAGCGAAAATCCAAGCCGCTTACTCGTTCCAAGACACGAGGTCACTGATGCTGATTCTCATCTCCTGTAAACTGAAAGCTGACAGCTGATCGCTGACAGCTCCCATGGGAACCCGCCGAAAATCTCGCGAATTTGTTCTGCAAATGTTGTTTCAAGCGGACATGGGCCGGCAAACTCCCGAGGAGGTCCGGCGCACTTTCTGGAGCGAGCATCATTCCATCGAGAAAGATGTGCGTGGTTTCGCTGAAGACATCTTTCGAACGGCCACCGACCGTACCGCGGAGATCGACGGCTTGATCGAGCGTCATGCCGAACACTGGCGCATGGACCGGATGGCCACCGTAGATCGCAATGTTCTGCGCTCCGCGGTGGCGGAATTGATGAGCTTTCCCTCTACACCTCGCGCTGTGGTCATCAACGAAGCGCTGGAGATTGCGCGCAAGTTTTCCAGTCCTGAATCGGTGAATTTCATCAACGGAGTTCTGGACAGCGTTGGCCGGGAACTGGAGAAGCCAAAGGCGTAAGTAAGCCGTTGGTCATTGGTCGTTCGTCGTTGGCCTCGCCGAACCAGAAACTTATCCAAGGTGTCTTCGACCAACGACCAAGGACTCACGACCAACGGCTGCCTTCCTACGGCTTCACCGCAACCAGATCTGGATTGCAGGTGAGATTCGGGAATGGCTGTCCCACTGAATTCTGGCATAGGCCTTGGGGGAACGGTATCTGCTGCGTGTCGCCGCCCGCCACAGTACTCACAATGTGTAAAAGCCCATCGCTGGCGCCGACAAAGAGCAGGCTGCCATCCGGCGTGAGGGAAGCGCTGAGAGGCGTCGGATTCCCGACCAGAGGAATCGCAAATGCAGTCTGCCCGGGAATATTGAACGCCAGCACGCTGTTTAGATTCGAAGTGAGCACGTAAGCCGTCGAGCCATCTTGCGAGACGATCAACTGCTTGGGAACAAAGTTGCCCTGGCCAAGATTGAAAGACGCGACCGGCCCATCGGTCACGGATGGCGTGCAGCCGGAAGGCGTCGTGTTCACGCTGATGATGTCGATGCCGGGAGGATCAACCGCCAGGAGATGGTAGGCGTCAGGAGTGTCTGCCGGCAATAGCTTGGCCGGGCCGGGAAGAGTCTTAATGAAGGCCGGTACCGCAGGCACGCCGACGGTATCGGCGCGGCCGTTGTCGCAGGTTCTCCACACGCTAACCGCCGAAGGAGCACCCCCGGCGACATAGGCAAAAGCGCCCTCTGAGAGGAAAGACACATCGTTGGCAGGAGCGGCGAGAGAAATGGTTCGCAGCCCATCGGCCGTCGAGTAGACATAGAGTGTGCTGCCGGCCACGATATAGGCCTTCAGGCTATCCGGCGAAAAGTCAGCCGCGGTTGCTCCCGCGATCTGAAAGGTCGAAACGGCATTAGTCGTAGTGTTAAACACAAACACATGGTTTGGCGCATCTTCCGCCGATGTGTCAGAAATGATTGCCTGATTCCCATCCGGGGAAATAGCCAGAACCTTGCCTGGCAGAGACGCGAACTGAGTCGCAGTATTCGACCCGACATCAACTACCGCCAGCCCTACGGTACCGAATTGTCCGGAGTTTGTCCCGAGGTAAGCCTTGCTTCCTTGCCGGTCGAGGACCAGCGAGTTTGGCGTCGCCGGCAAGCTGATGAAATTACCCAAAGTATTTGGAGTGGTTACGGGAACAACCGTGCTAATGCAGCCGTCGGTTGTGCCACAGCTCGTGGTGCTTACATAAACAGTTGAGGCCTGGGTTGTTCCGGTAGGAGTTATAGTCATGGTCACAACGTTTGTCGGATAGATCGGCAGGGAGGGATAGAAACCCGTATTGCAAGTGGGCGGGGTGCAAGACGCGATAATAGTCGCGGTCCCGCCCGTCGCAGTGCCGCTCGCTCCCCCGGCGCTGCTCACGGTGACGGACGCAGCCTCGGAAGAACTCCAGGTCAGCGGGATTCCGGTGATGGTCGTGCCCAGAGTATCGACCACCGTCGGAGCGATGGTTTTCGAAGTGCCCGTGGAAGTTGTGACGTCGAGGGTAATCGACTGCACTGGGCAAGTTGTGAAACTTAGCGGGATGCTCGTGACATTGCCAATAGTGGCGAAGAGGGGCGTGAGGCCGGGAATTTTGGCGGTGACCTGGATTTGTCCCTGAAGCAAGGCGTTGTCGGAAGTATTCAGCGTGGCCAGACTCGGGTTTAGAAGTTGCCAGTTAAAGACTCCGACTGTCGAGGTGACGTCTACACCACGGCTGTAAGCGTTCGCCTGGTAGTTGGCGCTTTGACCAACGGAAAGACAGGGATTGACGGGCGGTGGTTGGTTCGGCGGCAAGAGCAGGCTCACTGCGACTTTATCAATATGCTGATGAACGTAAACTGTGGTCGAAGGGCTGCTTACTCCTTGCGCGGTAGCCGTGACGACGGCCACACCCACCCCTCCCGGCGTGCATACCTGCGGGTTGCTCAACGAATCCCAACTGCCAGCGCAGGCCAGTCCATTGCTGGCCACGGTCAGGACTGCGGTGTTACTCGACTGGTAGGATATTGGCTCGGCGATCGTTGTCTTGGTGGAACTCAAGGCGGTTGCCAGGAATATCTGGTAAGTACCGATTTCCATCGAGGCGTTCGGATTGGGTGCCAGGGTAATGCTGGCTGGGACTGCGAAGCTAGTCGTGCTGACGGGGCTGCTGCTGCTGCATCCAACCAGGCCGCCGAGCGCGAAAATGAGAAAAGCAATAAAGAACGCAAACCCGAAAAGACCCCACCTACCCATACACCCTCCCCGCCCTCATGGTCTCCCACGCGGCGAGCAACGCCTTCTGGGAATGTATTCGCTGCGGAAGATTTCCAGTGTAGAGGCTGCGAATCTTTTCGGCAAGCTGAGACGTCCCACGGAGTCGCCCGAATTGGAAGCAAAGCGAAGGATCTCGTTCCTCATGAATGCCGGTTCTGAACCTCACTTGCCATGATCGCTTGCTCTCCTGTTTGAGACGCGGCAAACCAGGGTTGACGATGTGTCAAGAGTGTTGCTATATTTGTAAGGTTCCGCGAGTTCATTCTGGCTTGCCTGTAGACTGTGGATTCATTCGCTGCGCGTTTTCGGTGCGCGAGAGACCCAAAGAAAGCGGCTAAGCTCTAAAAGATATACGTCTTCGGAAACAGTTCCGGAGATGCCCTCGCTGAAATGCCCTGCGCGCACCTTCCGCCCGTTGGAAGGCTATGCGGGGCAAAGGGGACGAAACGGAGCACCTCCCGAGTTTTTCGACTCGGGCCTGGCGCCACCGTCGTCGCTGATCAGTCTGAACGGGAAACCGAAAATCTCTCATCGCATTGGTGCGCGGTGAGAAGCATGGTTGGCCGACCGCCAGCCAGACCCTAAGCCAGGGAATAGTCAAAGCGGCGTCTGTGTGTCGACGCGCCTATTGGCGTGCGAACCGATGTTGCCGAGGGAGTAGCAAAGAGTGCCGACCTTCAATCAATTAGTGCGTGATGGCCGCAAGCGGCCGCGATACAAGACGGCGAGTCCGGCGTTGCAGGGATGTCCGCAGAAGCGCGGGGTTTGCACCCGTGTATATACGCAAACGCCGAAGAAGCCGAACTCGGCGCTGCGCAAGGTTGCCCGGGTACGCTTAACCAATGGTATTGAGGTCACAACTTACATCCCCGGCGTCGGCCATAACTTGCAAGAGCACTCGATCGTGCTGATTCGAGGCGGTCGCGTGAAGGATCTGCCAGGCGTACGCTACCACGTGGTTCGCGGAACCCTGGACGCGGTCGGGGTGGCAGGCCGCAAGCAGAGCCGGTCGAAGTATGGAGCCAAGCGCCCGAAAGCGTAAGAGGTCGTTGGCCGTTCGTCGTTGGTCGTTGGCAAAACGACACACTTTCGACAACAGTAGGAATTAGGAGCTAGAAGCTGAATGCCAAGAAAAGGACATACGCCCAAGAGGACAGTGGAGGCCGATCCGGTCTACGGTTCGGATCTGGTGACGAAGTTCGTCAATTCCATGATGTGGCAGGGCAAGAAAAGCACGGCGGAAGGCATCTTCTACGAGGCTTTGACCCGCCTGCAAGCAAAAGGCGGCGGTGACGAAGCTCTGAAGCTGTTCACAAAAGCCGTTGAAAATGCCAAGCCCCTGCTCGAAGTCAAGACCCGCCGCGTGGGTGGCGCGAACTATCAGGTGCCGGTGGAAGTCAACGCCGACCGTCGCACTTCGCTGGCGATTCGCTGGCTGATTACCTACTCCCGCGGACGCGGCGAGAAGGGCATGATCGACAAGTTGACCAATGAATTACTGGACGCTGCGAACGGCAAAGGCGCAGCCATCAAGAAGAAGGAAGACGTTCACCGCATGGCCGAGGCCAATAAGGCCTTCGCGCACTATCGGTGGTAACGGAAGCTTCTAGCCTCTAGCTTCTAGCTAGAAGCTAGTAGCCAGAAGCTAGTAGCGATTTTTTGGAGCTCTAGAAGGAAGAAATAAGTCGTGCCTAGAACAGTCCCATTAGAACGGTGCAGGAATATCGGCATTATGGCCCACATCGATGCCGGGAAGACCACTACGACGGAGCGCATCCTTTTCTACACCGGAAAGACGCACCGCATCGGAGAGGTCCATGAAGGCACGGCCACAATGGATTGGATGGAGCAGGAGCAGGAGCGCGGCATCACGATCACTTCCGCCGCGACCACATGTTCCTGGCGCGATGTTCGCATCAATATTATCGATACGCCCGGCCACGTGGATTTCACCGCCGAGGTGGAGCGCTCGCTACGCGTGCTGGACGGCGCGGTTGCGGTGTTCGACGCGGTTCACGGCGTGCAGCCGCAGTCGGAAAAAGTCTGGCGTCAGGCCGACAAGTACGGCGTGCCGCGCATTTGCTTCATTAATAAGATCGACAAGATGGGCGCCGATTTCGAGCATGCCGTCGATACCATCCGCAAGCGTCTGAACGCCAAGCCGATCGCGATACAGATTCCCATCGGCCAGGAAGACAAGTTCAAAGGCGTGGTCGACCTCATCGAAATGAAGTCGATCATCTGGCAGGACGACACCATTGGTGCCGAATATATTACTGGCCCGATTCCCGCCGAACTACAGAAGAAAGCCGAAGCTTTCCATACGCAGTTGGTCGAGACCGTCGCTGAAAACGACGACGAAATCCTGCATAAGTTTCTCGAAGGCGAAGCGATTTCCCCGGAGGAACTGCGCGCGTCGCTGCGCAAATCGACCATTGACCTGAAATTGTTTCCGGTCGTGGTCGGCACTGCGTTCAAAAACAAAGGTGTGCAGCCGTTGCTCGATGCTGTCGTCGACTACTTGCCTTCTCCGCTCGATGCCGGCGAAGTGAAAGGCACGAATCCGGATACCGGCGATGTGATTACCCGTCATCCCGACGATAAAGAGCCGTTCTCCGCGCTCGCTTTCAAGATCATGGCTGATCCGTTCGTCGGCCAATTGACCTTCATTCGTGTTTATTCTGGCCAGGTTAAGTCCGGAGACTCCGTGCTTTGCGCTGGACGTCGACGCACCGAGCGCATTGGCCGCCTGCTAAAGATGCACGCCAACAAGCGCGAAGACATCAACGAGATTCTGGCGGGCGATATTTGCGCCGCGGTTGGTTTGAAGAACGTAAGCACGGGCGACACGATTTGCGACGAAGCCCATCCCATCACGCTGGAATCGATTACGTTTGCCGTTCCCGTAATTTCAGTTGCGGTTGAGCCCAAGACCAAGGCCGACCAGGAAAAGATGGGCATGGCGCTGGGGCGTCTTGCCCAGGAGGATCCAACCTTCAAAGTGCACACCGATCCTGACAGTGGGCAGACCATCATCAGCGGCATGGGTGAATTGCATCTGGAGATCATCGTCGATCGAATGATGCGCGAGTACAAGGTTGAGGCGAATGTAGGCAAGCCTCAGGTGGCCTACCGCGAAACCATTCGCAAGAAAGCTGAGGCTGAGGGCAAGTATATCCGCCAGACCGGTGGCCGCGGGCAATATGGCCACGCCAAGATTAGGCTCGAGCCGCAGGCGCCGGGCACGGGTTACGAATTCGTGAACGATATCGTTGGCGGTTCCGTGCCCAAGGAATTCATTAAGCCGATTGATCAGGGCATTCGAGAAGCCATGGAAGGCGGCGTCCTAGCCGGCTATGAGATGGTCGATGTAAAGGCCACTCTCTACGACGGCAGTTATCACGATGTTGATTCGAACGAAATGGCGTTCAAGATCGCCGGTTCAATGGCCTTCAAGGAAGCGGCTCGCAAAGCTTCGCCGGTGCTGCTGGAACCCGTGATGTCGGTCGAGGTAGTAACGCCGGAAGATTACGCCGGCGTTATCATGGGCGACTTGAGTTCGCGCCGCGGACGCATTGAGGGTATGGAGCATCGTGCCGGTTCGCAGGTGATCAAGGCGATTGTGCCGCTGGCGGAGATGTTTGGCTACGCGACGCACATGCGCTCGAGCACGCAGGGCCGCGCCGAATACTCGATGCACTTCGCGCGGTATGAAGAGGCCCCGCGCTCGGTGTCGGAAGAGATTATTGCTCGGGTGCAGGGCACGGTAAAGAGATAAAACGATCTAAGAAAGAAAGTACGGAGCTAGGCAATGGCGAAAGAGAAATTTGATCGCAATAAGCCGCACTGCAATGTGGGGACGATTGGTCACATTGACCATGGCAAGACCACGCTGACGGCGGCCATCACCAAGGTGTTGCAGAAGCACAACCCGAAGATCGTGTTCCGGTCTTTTGACTCGATCGACAACGCGCCGGAAGAAAAAGCTCGTGGGATCACGATTGCGACCGCGCACGTCGAGTACGAAACCGCGAACCGGCATTACGCGCACGTCGATTGCCCGGGCCACGCGGATTACATCAAGAACATGATCACGGGCGCGGCGCAGATGGATGGCGCGATTTTAGTGGTCGCGGCAACCGATGGTCCGATGCCGCAGACCCGCGAGCACGTGCTGCTGGCGCGGCAAGTGGGCGTGCCGTACATCGTAGTTGCGCTGAACAAGTGTGACGCGGTTGACGATCCCGAGTTGCTGGATCTGGTCGAGCTCGAGGTGCGCGAGTTGCTGAAGAGCTACAAGTTTCCGGGCGACGACGTGCCGGTAATCCGGCTGTCGGCGCTGGGCGCGCTGAACGGGGAAGCGAAGTGGGAAGCGCAGGTGGACGCGTTGATGGAGGCGGTGGACAAGAGCATTCCGCAGCCGGCACGTGAGTTGGACAAGCCGTTCCTGATGCCGATTGAAGATATTTTTTCGATCTCGGGCCGGGGTACGGTGGTGACGGGACGAATCGAGCGGGGCAAAGTGAAGGTAGGCGAGGAAGTGGAAATTGTAGGCTTCCGCGACACGCGCAAGACGGTGGTCACGGGCGTCGAAATGTTCAAGAAGCAATTGGACGAAGGTCTGGCAGGAGACAACGCGGGGCTGCTCTTGCGCGGCATTGGCAAGGACGATGTCGAGCGCGGGATGGTGCTGGCCAAGCCGGGATCGATCACGCCGCACACCAAGTTCAAGGCGGAAGTTTATATTTTGACGAAAGAAGAAGGCGGCCGTCACACGCCGTTCTTCAAGGGATACCGTCCGCAGTTTTACTTGCGCACGACGGATGTGACGGGCGTAGCAGAGTTGCCGGCAGCAACCGAAATGGTGATGCCGGGAGACAATGTCAGCCTGGTGATCGAACTGATCACGCCGGTGGCGATGGAGAAAGGCTTGCGCTTCGCCATCCGCGAAGGCGGACACACGGTGGGCGCAGGAACCATCAGCGAGATTGTGCAGTAGCGTCAAGCAGAGTAATGCGGAAGTTGAGATCCCTCGCTCTGCTCGGGATTTCGGCACGCGGCTCAGACGTCGCGTAAACGCCTCAACTTGCCGCCAGTTCTTTCTTCCCGGACAGCCGGGAGGGGTTAGCGAGAGTTCAAAGTGATTGGAAAAGAAAGAATTCGTATTCGGTTGAAGGCTTACGACTATCGCATCCTGGATCAGTCCACGGGTGAGATTGTCGAAACCGCGAAACGCACGGGCGCGCAAATCGCGGGGCCAATTCCTTTGCCCACGATGAAAAACAAGTACTGCGTGTTGCGTTCTCCGCACGTGGACAAGAAGTCGCGGGAGCAATTTGAAATTCGCACGCATAAGCGCTTGCTCGATATTCTCGAGCCGACGCAGCAGACCGTGGATGCGCTGATGAAACTCGATTTGCCCGCAGGTGTGGATGTTGAGATTAAGGCGTTTGGCAAAGAACATAAATAGCGCTTAGCCATCACTTCAGTGGTGGCGTGAAATGCAAAGATGTCCGACATGCGGCTATCGCGAAGGCGTGGACTGGGCTTGGGTACTGTGCGTTGTAGCATTCTCTGTTTTGTATTTAGTATTCACGTTTGCGGAGTATGAGTATCACGCACCCAAGAGTTATCGGTTGCTAGGGTCTGGAGCGATGCTTCTGTTTCTCGCCGGAAATGGGTGGAGGCAGTCGAGGAAAAAGCGAAACAGGAGAGAATAGAGAAGCTTCATCCACCAATTACGGAACGGGTGAAGAATCATTTGAAGACGAGCCCCAGCCAATAGCCACTGAGCCAAGCTGGAGAAGAGACAGAGATATGGCAAAAGTAACCGGAATCTTAGGCAAAAAAGTCGGCATGACGCAGCTCTTCGACGACAAGGGCGACGTGCATCCCGCGACCGTACTGCAGGCTGGACCCTGCGTGATCACGCAGCATAAGACGCAGACCAAGGACGGATATGTTGCCGCCCAGATCGGCTTGGTTGAGTTTGTCAAAGAGTCGCGGCTCACCAAGCCGGCTCGTGGACACTTGGGCAAGAACAATCTGCCGCCAGTCAAGTTCATGCGCGAGGTTCCAATCGAAGTCGAAGAGAAGTCAGAGGCCAATGGCGACGGACTAGTGAAAGCTGGCGATCGCGTGTTGGTTGACATTTTCGATGGCGAGAAATTTGTAGACGTGGTGGGGATCAGCAAGGGACGCGGTTTCTCGGGCGTGGTCCGGCGGCATCATTTTGCCGGTGGTCCCAAGTCGCATGGTTCGATGTTTCAGATCACTGGCTCGATTGGTTCGTCCGCGTTTCCGTCGCGTGTGTTTAAGGGCATGCGCATGTCGGGGCATATGGGCGTGGACCGTGTGACTGTGCGCAACTTGCGCGTTCTTGGCATGGACAAGGAAGACAACTTACTGGTGGTCGAAGGCAGCGTGCCCGGCCCTAAGGGCGGGTATCTGGTGATCACGAAAGCCAAGAAGCCGCCCAGAGAGCGGCGTGGATTCGCAGGATCGGCGACGGTTGACCCGTTGAAGGCAGCCAAGCGCGCGGCCAAGAAGGCTTAACGGAATCAGGATCAGATCGTTATTAGGATAGATCATGGCAAGCATTGACATTCACAATCTGAGCGGAGCCAAAGTCGGCAGCCTCGAACTGGCTGACGAGATCTTCGGCGCAGTGAACGAGGACCTGTTGTGGGAGGCGGTAAAACATTATCGCGCCGCTCACCGGGCCGGAACGCACGCGACTAAGAACAAGAAACTGGTCTCCGGGGCCGGCAAAAAACTTTGGAAACAAAAGGGCACTGGACGGGCTCGCGTCGGTTCGATCCGTTCGCCATTGTGGCGGCATGGCGGCACGGTGCACGGTCCGCAGCCTCACTCCCATGATTACGCTTTCCCGCGCAAGAAATTGCTGGGGGCTCTGCGCTCGGCGCTGGCTTCGAAGTTCGCCGATGGCAAGTTGATCATCGTGAACGCATTTGATGTGAAAGAGCCCAAGTCCAAGCAGTTCCGCGAAGCGCTGGATGCTCTGAAAGTCGACAGCACGGCACTTTTGGTCGAGGTTCCCAAGCATGAGAATCGCAATCTGGCTCTGAGTTCGCGGAATCTCCATGGCGTTGAGTTGGTGAACGGCAACGAGGTTCATCCGTATCATCTGCTGCGCTACGATCGGGCGATTTTCTCGCAGCCCGCGATCGAGAAGCTGCAGATTTCGCTGAAGAGTTCAATTTCGAAGCGGCAGCACAAGCCGGCGGAAGGCGAGGGCGCGGCAGCGAAGAAAGCCTCGCGTTCTCCGCGGCGCCGGACACGACATGAAAAAGCGGCGGAGGTGGCCTGATGAAATCCGCATACCAGATCCTTCGACGCCCGGTGATTACCGAGAAAGGTCTTGCCATCAAGGAAAACCAGAACACGCTGGTTTTTCAGGTGGCGACGGCGGCGACCAAGACGGAAATTAAGGAAGCCGTGCAGGGAATTTTCAAAGTGAAAGTGCACTCGGTCCGCACTGCCACTTATCCGGGAAAAGAACGGCGGCGGGGAAAGTTTGCCGGCTACCGCCCCGATTGGAAGAAGGCGTACGTGCGCCTGAAGGCTGGCGAAAAGATGCCGGAGTACGCGCAAAACTTATAGCCGTTGGTCGTTCGTCGTTGGTCGTTGGCCAACCCGAAAAACTTCACGGCAAAGAAAAGCTAAGAGCTGATTTATGGCAATCAAGACTTACAGACCGACAACCCAGACGTTGCGTTATCGCACCACGCTGGTCAACGACGATATTACGAGCACGCAACCGCACAAGCCTCTGCTCGAACCGAAGCCGCGGACCGGCGGCAGGCGGAACTCGGGTCAGACTACCATGCGGTTCATTGGTGGCGGCCACAAGCGCAAGCTGCGAATTATTGACTTCAAGCGCGACAAGATCGGCATCCCGGCGACGGTGGCGACGATCGAGTATGATCCAAATCGCTCGGCGCGCATCGCTTTATTAAGCTACGCCGATGGCGAGAAGCGTTACATCCTGCAGCCTGACGGACTCAAGGTCGGGCAAAAAGTGTTGAGCGGTCCCGATGCCGATATTCTGGTGGGCAATGCCTTGCCGTTGCACAACATTCCTCCGGGTACGACGATTCACAATGTCGAGTTGAAGCCGGGCAAGGGCGCGCAGATGGTGCGTTCGGCGGGTGGCGCGGCTCAGTTGGTTGCCAAGGAAGGCGAGTATGCGTTGGTGAAATTGCCCTCCGGCGAGATTCGCAAAGTTGCGCAGGGATGCATGGCGACGATTGGCCAGGTGGGCAATCTCGATCACGAAAACGTCACCATCGGCAAAGCCGGACGTTCACGCTGGTTGGGCAAGCGGCCGCACAATCGTGGCGTCTCCATGAATCCGGTGGATCACCCGCACGGCGGCGGTGAAGGCAAAACCTCAGGTGGCCGTCATCCGGTGACTCCGTGGGGCCAGCCGACCCGTGGATACAAGACGCGAAATAACAAGCGCACGGATGCATTTATCGTCAACCGTCGCGGCAAGAAATAGGGACTGACTTTATGGCACGTTCAACCAAAAAAGGGCCGTTCGTGGATGGTTTCCTGCAAGCGCGGGTGGAAGGCATGAACTCGCGCAACGAGAAAAAGGTGCTGCGCACCTGGTCGCGGCGCTCAACCATTGTTCCTGAAATGGTGGGCCACACGATCGCTGTACACAACGGCAAGAAGTTTATTCCGGTGTATATCACCGAGAACCTGGTGGGCCACAAGCTGGGCGAATTTAGCTTCACGCGCCAGTTCAAGGGACACTCGATGAGAGCGGCGACCGAGACAGCAGCCAAGCCAGCCGGCATTCCAGGTGGACCGGGGGCTATCAGTCCGGCCGCGGGAGCGGCTCCGGCAGCCCCGGCGCCGAAGGCGTAAAGGAGACGCAAGATGGAATTTCGAGCTCAAGCACGTTTCATGCGCGTCTCGCCGCAGAAGGCTCGCCTGGTGCTGGATCTGATCAAGGGCCGCCGGGTGGAAGATGCGCTCAATACGCTCGTCTTCACCAAGAAGCGGGTCGCGGCGACGGTTGAGAAGCTGCTCCGTTCCGCACTGGAGAATGCCAACTATCTGAGTTCGGAAAAGGGTCTGGACGTTGATGTGGACCGCTTATATGTGAAACGCGCCGTCGCCAACGATGGGCCGCGGATGAAGCGGATTCGCCCGGCTCCGATGGGTCGCGCTTATCACTACGTGCGGCGCATCTCGCACATTGAAATCGAGCTGGCGGAACGGGGCAAGAGTGGAGAGGCGGTGGCGAACGTCGTGGGCGCCGAGAGAGTGAGCGGCACGTCGACAGGCGCTTCGAAGCCCAGAGCTAAAGGCAAAGCTAAAGCGCCGGCAGGAAAAAGCAAAACCAAGCCGGCCAAGAAATTTGCGGGAGCACGATAGGATTTGTCAGGGTCGTTGCTAGGTTGATTTAGGAGAGACGATGGGACAAAAAGTTCATCCTTATGGTTTTCGCTTGGGCTACACCAAGCCGTGGAAGTCGCGCTGGTTTGCCGAACGGGATTATGACAAGCAGCTGCTCGAAGACGTCAAGCTGAAGAACGAGCTGAAAGACAAGCTCAAGTCTGCGGGCGTCAGCTCGATTGAGATCGAGCGTCCGGGCAACAAGCTGCGTGTCATCATTAAGACCGCACGTCCGGGCATTATTATCGGACGCAAAGGGGCCGAGATCGACAAGCTCAAGGCGGACGTGCAGAAGCGCATGAATGGCCGCGAAATCTATATCGACATTCAGGAAGTGCACAAGCCGGAACTGGATGCGCAACTGGTGTCAGAGTCGATCGCGCTGCAACTGGAAAAGCGCGTGGGCTTCCGGCGTGCGATGCGCAAAGCGGTGGATTCGGCGCTGCGCTTCGGTTGCAAGGGAATCAAGGTTCGTGTCAGCGGCCGCTTGAACGGAAATGAAATCGCTCGTTCAGAGTGGTATTTGCAGGGTCGTCTGCCGCTGCACACGCTGCGTGCCGACATCGATTATGGTTTCACCGAAGCCCGGACCACGTACGGCGTGATCGGCGTGAAGTGCTGGGTTTATAAAGGCGAGATTCTGCCCGCCGCAAAGAAACGCGAACCGCAACAAGTCGGGGGCGCATTTTAGGGAATTCTGATAGAGACGTAGCTTTGCTGCGCCTTGAGCTAAGAGCTAGAAGCTAGAAGCAAAGAGCTGACTTATGTTGATGCCAAAGAAAGTTAAGTACCGCAAGCAGCAGCGCGGACGTATGACCGGCAAAGCCTGGCGCGGCAGCGAGCTGGCTTTCGGGGACTATGGATTGAAGGTGCTTGAGCCCGGTTGGATTACCGACCGGCAGATCGAGGCCAGCCGGGTCGCGATGACGCGTTTCGTCAAGCGTGGCGGCAAGATCTGGATCCGTCTGTTTCCGGACAAGCCCGTGACCAAGAAGCCGGCTGAAACTCGTATGGGAAAAGGCAAGGGAGCGCCGGATCACTGGGTCGCGGTGGTGCGTCCGGGCAAGATCCTGTTCGAAATGGAAGGGGTCACGCCGCAGGACGCTTCGGAGGCCATGCGTCTGGCTTCGCACAAGCTGCCTTTGCGCACGAGGTTCGTGAAGCGCGAGTCGGCGGCGCACTGAAATTTATTGATGCCAAGAGCGAGAACTGGGACTGACTTATGAAATCGGAAAAAATCCGCAATCTGACCGACGAGGAGCTTCTCCACCAGGAGCGTGATCTCAACGATCAGCTCTTCAAGCTGAAGTTCCAGCTCAATATGGGACAGACCGAGAGCCTGAAGAAGCTTCGCGGCATGCGGCGTGACATCGCGCGGGTGAAGACCATCGGCCGGGAGCGTGAACTCGCCGCCAGCCGCAAAACGGAGAGCAAGTAATGCCAGAGACGAACACGCAACACAGCCAGCCGGCGGATGCAGGCCGGCGCAAGGAAGTGGTTGGCGAGGTAGTTTCCAACCGGATGAAAAAGACCATCGTGGTTTCGGTGGTGCGCAAGAAGTCGCACGCTTTTTATGGCCGCGTGGTTTCGAAGGCGAAAAAGTTCTACGCCCACGATGAAAAGAACGAAGCTCGCATCGGCGATGTGGTGCGCCTGGAAGAGACCCGTCCGCTATCCAAACTGAAGCGCTGGCGGCTCAAGCAGATTGTTCGCAAGACCGCGCTGGTGCCTGAGATCGCGGCAGACGTTAAGTAAGCGCAGAGCCTTGAGGGGGACTGAATTATGGCCGTGATGATGAGAACTTGGCTCGAGGTCGCCGACAACTCCGGCGCCCGCAAACTGCAGGTCATTCTGCCGCTTGGCGGCTCGACCGGACTGCGGGCGGGTCTGGGCGACGTGGTCACGGCCAGCGTGAAAGAAGCCTCTCCTGACGGGCAGGTGAAAAAGGGGACGGTGGTCAAAGCGGTGATCGTGCGTACTCACAAGGAGTACGGCCGTCGTGATGGCACTTATATTCGCTTCGATGAGAATGCGGCAGTGCTGATCAACGAAGCTGGCGAGCCGGTCGGGACGCGCGTTTTCGGGCCGGTGGCCCGCGAACTGCGCGAGAAAAAGTTTTTGAAGATTGTGTCCCTGGCGCCCGAAGTACTGTAGAGGCGTAGCTAGCTACGTCTCTCCTGCGAAAAAGTGGAAGGGCTTGAAATGAGAACAGTAAGCACCGAACATAAACGAGTCGACATCCGGCGCAACGACACCGTGAAGGTGATCACCGGGCGGGATAAAGGCAAGGAAGGCCGCGTCCTGCGTGTGTTTCCGAACGACAACAAGATTCTGGTCGAACACGTCATGATCGTGAAAAAGCACGTGCGCCCCAACCCGCAGCGCAACGTGAAGGGCGGAATTGCCGAGCAGGAGAGCCGCATCGCACTGTCCAATGTGCAACTGGTCTGCTCGACCTGCGGACCGGTACGCATCGGTCATGAAGTCCGCGGCGACCGGAAGGTGCGGGTGTGCAAGAAGTGCGGAACGACGCTGGATAAATAGGCTCCTAGCTTCTAGCCTTTAGCTGGAGGCTAGCTAGAAGCCAGAAGCTAGTAGCAGGTACTAAAGCAATGGCAAAAGAAAAAAAAGAAAAAAAAGGCGGACAGCAGGAAGAGCAAAAAGCTCCTGCAGTCGCGCGTCATAGCGCCAAAGAGACGCCGCGGCTGAAGGCGCGCTTTCAAAAGGAAGTTGCTCCCACGCTGATGAAGGAATTCGATCTGAAGAATCCCATGGCGGTGCCGCATCTGCACAAGATTGTGGTCAACATGGGTGTGGGTGAAGCCACGCAGAACGCGAAGATTCTCGACCCGGCGGTGAATGAACTGGGCCAGATTACCGGCCAGAAGCCGGTGGTGACGCGGGCCAAGAAATCCATCGCGGCCTTCAAGGTGCGCGAAGGCCAGGCAATCGGCGCGATGGTCACTCTGCGGGGCGACCGCATGTACGAATTCTTCGACCGGCTGGTGAATGTGGTGCTGCCTCGCGTACGCGACTTCAAGGGAGTTTCGACGAAGTCGTTCGATGGCCGCGGGAACTACACGCTCGGTCTGCACGACCAGCTGATTTTCCCCGAGATTGATTACGCCAAGGTGGACAAGCAGAAGGGCATGAACGTAACGATTGTGACGACGGCCCGCAGCGACGACCAGTCGCGAGCTCTGCTGCGTCATCTCGGCATGCCGTTCCGGGCGTAGGAATTGAGAGATTGAATCATTGATTCATTGGTTCATTCGAATCAGAAAGGTTTCATGACTACTGCAAAGCGAGTTAAGGACAAAAAGATACAAGAAGTGTTTAGTAAGGCGCGCGACAGCAAGGCGCCGAAGCCGAAATTCTCTACGCGGCGGCACAACCGCTGCCAGATCTGCGGGCGTCCGCGCGCGTTTCTGCGCAAGTTCGGCATCTGTCGCTTGTGTTTCCGGGGCTTGGCGCTGCGTGGCGAGATTCCTGGAGTTTCGAAGTCGTCCTGGTAGTTGGGAAGGGCGCGGCTTCAGCCGCGCCGCAAGCAGTAGAGTTACAGACGTCGTCGCGGGTTCTTCGGCGCAAAGCAAGAATGGCCGAAGCAAACGGGCGATTGAGGAGAAGGAACGCATGAGGTTGACCGATCCGGTCGCAGATATGCTGACGCGAATTCGCAATGCGATTAGCGCCCGGCACCAGAAGGTAGATATTCCTGCCTCCAAGCTGAAGCTGGAGATTGCCCGCATTTTGAAGGAAGAGGGCTATATCTCGAATTTCAAGGCGACGGAAGAGGAAGGGCACAAGATTCTGCGCGTCTACCTGAAGTACGCCAACAACAACGAAGCGGTGATCTCGAATGTAAACCGCGTCTCCCGGCCCGGCTGCAGGGTCTACGTAAGGCGGACCGAGATCCCTCGCGTACTGGGCGGGATGGGCATCAACATTCTCACCACGCCTCGCGGTGTGATGACCGGACGCCAGGCGCGCAAACAGGGTTTGGGTGGCGAATTGCTCTGCGAAGTTTGGTAAGAACCGCTCCTAGCTACTAGCTTCTGGCTGCTAGCTGGAGGACGAAGTACAAGAATGGTATGTCGAAGTAGTCCGACATAGAGTCAGGACTGCGGAATGCACTTAGCTAGAAGCTAGGAGCCAAGAGCTAGAAGCTTATGTCACGAATTGGAAAAAAACCGATCCCGCTCCCCAAGGGAGTCACGGTCAAGATTGAGGGCGACACGGTTGCTGTCCAGGGTCCGAAAGGCAAATTGGACACGCACCTGCCCGCGGGCATTAAAGTCCAGCAGCAGGACGGGCATCTCGTGGCGATACGCGAGAACGATTCCCAGGCTGCCGTGCATGGCCTGGCGCGCGCACTGGTGAACAACGCTGTCGAAGGCGTTACCAAGGGATGGACGCGTGACCTCGAAATCGTCGGCATTGGCTATCGCGCCGAAATGAAGGGCAAGAACACGGTGGTGTTCAGCCTTGGTTATTCTCATCTGATCGAGTATCCATTGCCTGCAGGCATTGAAGCGACCGTGGATCCCAAGCAGACCAAGCTGAGCGTTACCGGGATTGATCGCCAGAAGGTTGGACAGGTCGCCGCCGAAATGCGCAGCCTGCGTCCACCCGATCCGTACAAGAATAAAGGTGTGCGTTATGCGGGCGAGCGTTTGAAGAAGAAAGTGGGCAAGACCGGAGCGAAATAATTCGTCGTTGGCCGTTCGTCGTTCGTCGTTGGCCGACAGCAACAATGACAAGCGCCGGATTTGTGAGAATGAGTTCTTGGTTTTGCCAACGACCAAGGACCAATGACCAAGGACATTTTTTATGCTGACACGGACATCGAAAAACACCAACCGGCGGCACGTACACGAGCGCATTCGCAAGAAGATCCTCGGAACTTCGGAGCGGCCGCGGCTGAACGTCTACCGTTCGCTGAACCATATCTATGTGCAACTGATCGACGATTTGCAGGGCAACACCGTAGTCTTCGCGCATTCCGCAGAGGGCAAAAAGGGCGAGCGGCGAACCGGCGGAAACGTGGCCTCGGCCAAAGAAGTCGGCAAGCTGATCGCTGAGCGGGCGAAGGCCAAAGGAATCAGCAAAGTCGTCTTTGATCGCGGCGGCTACATCTATCACGGGCGGGTGAAGGCCCTCGCCGACGCGGCCCGTGAAGCCGGTTTGCAATTCTAGATTTTATGGGACTGGGTCTTTAACCCGGTGGGTCGAGCGAAGCTCGGCGGAGAGAAGAAACGAGAATCAAAGAATGCCAACAGTCATTAAAAAGCTTGATGCGGGTTCCTACCAACTGAAGGACCAGGTGGTGGCCATTAACCGAGTCACCAAGGTGGTCAAAGGCGGCAAGAATCTTTCCTTTGCTGCTCTGGTAGTGGTCGGAGATCCCAGTTCCGCCGTCGTCGGATACGGCTCGGGGAAGGCGAAAGAAGTTCCCCAGGCCATTCGCAAGGGGATTGAGTCGGCGAAGAAGAATCTGATGAGGATCAACCTCACCCAAACCAGCATCCCCCACATTGTGCTGGGGCGCTTTGGATCGGGAATGGTGCTCTTGAAGCCAGCTCCCGAAGGCACGGGCGTGATCGCCGGTGGTGCCGTGCGCGCGGTCATGACTTCGGCCGGTATTCAGAATGTGCTGACCAAATCGATCGGGACCACCAACCCGCACAATGTCATTAAGGCCACGTTTGATGCCCTGAAGAAACTGAAAAACCGGGCTGATGTGGCCGCGATGCGCGGCAAGACTGCAGAAGAGCTGTAGGACGGAGTCTGGAATGATGGCAAAGAAATCGAATGCGGGCGGCGGAAAGATCCACTTGAAGTGGGTGCGTTCCGCGATTTGTGCCCCGGTAAAGCAGAAGCTGGTAGTCAAGGGCTTGGGCTTCACGCGGTTGAACCAGGTGATTGAGCGTCCGGACAACCCCGCCATTCGCGGAATGGTGGCCAAGGTCCCGCATCTGGTCGAGATTGTGCAACTGTAATTTTTCCGTAGAGACGTAGCTAGCTGCGTCTCTACAGCGACGAGCAATTATGAATCTGTCGAATATTCGAGCACCGAAGAAGGCGAACTCCGGCAAGAAGCGCGTCGGCCGCGGCATGGGTTCCGGCATGGGCAAAACGTCCACCCGCGGACACAAAGGCCAGCGTTCACGCAGCGGTTCGCGCATGATGCGCGGCTTTGAAGGCGGCCAGATGCCGCTCCATCGCCGCATGCCCAAGCGCGGTTTCACCAACATCTTCCGCAAGGAATTCAACATCGTGAACCTGGAAAAGCTGGCGGCGCTCGGTGAGACCACCATCACACCCGAAATACTGCGCAAGGCTGGCGTCATCAGCACCAAACGCCCGGTGAAGATTCTTGGCGACGGGGAGATCTCGATTGCGCTGACCGTGCACGCGCACAAATTTTCCAAGTCGGCCCAGGAAAAAATCACCAAAGCTGGCGGCAAGTTTGAGGTCTTGCAGTAATGCTTGAGAAATTAGCCAACATATTTCGCATCCCCGACCTGCGCAAGCGCATTCTTTTCACGCTGGGGCTGTTGGCGGTTTACCGGCTGGGTGGGCACATTCCCACGCCGGGCGTGAATGCGGACAAGCTGCAGCAATTCTTCGAACAGAACAAGGGCACATTCTTAGGCTTCGTCGACCTGTTCTCCGGCGGCCAGCTCCGACGCCTGACCGTTTTCGCGCTGGGCATTATGCCATACATCACGGCGTCGATCATTCTGCAGCTTTTGACCGTGGTCTATGAGCCGCTGGCGAAGTTGCAGAAGGAAGGCGAGCTGGGGCGTAAGAAAATTACCCAGTGGACGCGATATTTAACCGTCATTTTGAGTTCGGTTCAGTCGCTCGGCATTGCCATCAGCCTGGAAAAATCGGGCGATTTCGTAGTCAACCCCGGCGTTCCCTTCATCCTGATGACCATGCTCACTCTGACCACGGGCAGTGCATTCATCATGTGGTTGGGTGAGCAGATCACGGAACGCGGAGTCGGCAACGGCATGTCGCTGCTGATCTTCGCCGGCATCGTTGTGGGACTGCCGCGCGGCGTTGCTGATCTGATCGACAAAGTGCGCACCAATGCCTGGGGAGCCTTTACCGCGCCAGCCATGATTCTGCTCGTAGGCATCATGATTCTGGTGGTGGCGTTCATCGTTTACGTCGAACGTAGCGAGCGACGGATTCCGGTGCAATACGCCAAGCGTGTTGTCGGACGCAAAGTCATGGGAGGTCAATCCACCCATCTGCCGTTGCGCGTCAATGCGGGCGGCGTGATGCCGGTGATTTTCGCCTCCTCCATCCTGACCATGCCCCAGACTATGGGATATGGCCTGCGCAACAACCGGTATTTCGGCGATCTGATTCACTGGCTGGGCTGGGGCGAGCCGCTGTACACGTTTCTTTATGCGGTGGGCATTATTTTCTTCGCGTACTTCTATGTGTCGATCGTCTTCAACCCCAACGAGGTTGCGGACAACATGCGGAAGTATGGCGGGTTTATTCCTGGCATCCGGCCGGGTAAGCGCACCGCCGACCACATCAATGAGATTCTGACCCGAATTACTCTGGTAGGCGCTTTGTATCTGATCATCATTTCCTTCATTCCTGAATGGATGATCACGGGAATCCATCTCAATCACCTGTACGGACCAATCGGAGCATTTTTCGAGCGGCTGCCTACTTGGGTGACGAACGGACTGGGTGTAACGTTTTATTTTGGCGGCACGTCGCTGCTGATCGTGGTCGGCGTGGCGATGGATACGGTGACGCAGATTGAAGCCCAGCTCATCATGCGCCACTACGACGGATTTACTCCACGCAGCGGACGTATTCGCGGCCGCCGTAGTTGGACATGAGGAAGACTTGAGGTTTGCCGTACCGCCCGGTCGGCGGGTGGTTATGGAGCTGACCGCGTGCGCCTGGAAGCAGGGAACGTACTAGGTCAGTTCGATGGAAACCTCACAGAACATCGGGCCGGTTGTGTTGCTGGGGCCACCGGGCGCTGGCAAAGGCACACAGGCCAAACGGATTGCCGAGCACTATGGCATCCCGCAGATCTCGACCGGAGACATTTTGCGGGGCAACGTGCAACGCGGCACCGAGTTGGGCACGCAAGCCCAGGCCATTATGGCCCGCGGCGAACTGGTTCCCGACGATCTGGTGTGCGACATGGTGGCTTGGCGGCTTCGTGAGCCGGATTGCGAGCGCGGTTTCATCCTGGACGGATTCCCGCGTACGGCAAGGCAGGCTGGCTGGCTGGACGCTTTTTTTGAAAGCGAGATCTTTGAAAACTTACACGGTGGCAAGTGCCTGCCGATTGTGATCCGCATCGACGTAGACTATAATCAATTGGTCAAGCGGCTCACTGGACGCAGGACTTGTCTAGCCAACGGACACATCTATAACGTCTATTTCCAGCCACCTAGGGTCCCGGATATCTGCGATGTTGACGGTTCTCCGCTGGTAATCCGCAGCGACGATCGGGAGGAAGTGATCCGGGAACGTCTGCAAACGTATGACCAGCAGACCCGGCCCGTCGCGGAATACTATGAGCAAAAGGGACGCCTGGTTTCGGTGAACGGCGACCATCCGGTGGGCGAAGTCACCGGACAGATGTTTTACGTGATTGAGCATCGGGATGGCAATTGTTTGTAAATCGACGGCCGAAATCGAGCGCATGCGGGCTAGCGGTCGCATCGTTCGGGAAGTGCTCGATCACGTTCGCGCGCTGGTAACTCCGGGAGCCACGACCATGGACTTGGAGCGCGCGGCCGAGAAGAAGATCAAGGATCTCGGCGCGAAGCCCGCATTCAAGGGATATTACGATTATCCTTGTGTGCTTTGCACCTCGGTGAACGAAGAGATCGTGCACGGCATTCCGTCGGAAAAGCGGGTGCTGAAAGCGGGCGACATCGTTTCCATCGATTGCGGTGTGGTTCTCGATGGATACTACGGCGACGCTGCGATCACCGTGCCGGTGGACGATTCGGTCAAGCCGGAAGTTCGCAAGCTGCTCGAGGTGACAGAAGCCTCGTTGTACAAAGGCATCGAGCAGGCGCGAGTCGGTAATGCCGTCGGCGATGTAGGCGCGGCGGTGCAGGAATTTGTAGAAGCGAACGGTTTCAGTGTGGTGCGCGAGTTTGTGGGACACGGCATCGGAACCAGGCTCCACGAGGAGCCCCAAGTCCCGAACTTCGGAGCCCGCGGGCAGGGCGCCCGGTTGCGGGAAGGCATGGTTCTCGCAATTGAACCGATGGTAAATTTTGGCAAGCCCGGCACTCGCGTATTGGATGACAAGTGGACAGCAGTAACCGCCGACGGAAGCTGCAGCGCACATTTTGAGCACTGCGTGGCGGTGACAAAAGAAGGTCCAGTGATTTTGACGCAATAAGAGCTCCTGGCTACTGGCTCCTAGCCATAGAGCGCAGTAGCTAGAAGCTAGAAGCTAGAAGCTGATTTCTAAGGAGTCGATGAGCAAAGAAGACGCGATTGAGGTGATGGCAACGGTTCTTGAGCCGCTGCCCAATGCCATGTTCAAGGTCGAACTCGAAAACAAGCACCAGGTGCTGGCGCACGTTTCCGGAAAAATGCGCAAGAATTTCATTCGCATCCTGCCCGGAGACAAGGTCGCCGTCGAGCTTTCGCCCTATGATTTGAATCGCGGACGGATCGTGTACCGCTATAAATAAGCTCCTAGCTGCTAGCTTCTGGCCAAGCTTGGCTAGGAGCTAGGAGCTAGGCGCTAGGAGCTGGTTTTATGAAAGTAAGAGCATCAGTCAAGAAGATTTGCGATAAGTGCAAGGTCATCCACCGCAAGGGCGTGGTGCGGGTGATCTGCGAGACTTCCAAACACAAGCAACGCCAGGGATAACGGATAAAGGGATAAAGGACAAACATGGCACGTATTGCAGGCATCGACCTTCCGCGCAATAAGCACATTAATATCGCGCTGACCTACATCTACGGAATCGGCAACCCTCGCGCCGCCCGCATTCTCGATCAGGCGAAAGTCGAACCGATGAAGAAGGTTCAAGACCTGGGCGAGGACGAGGTCAACCGCATCCGGCAGGTCATTGAGGCCGAGGGGTTGGTCGAAGGCGACCTGCGCAAGGAAGTTTCGATGAACATCAAGCGCCTCATCGAAATTGGCTCCTATCGCGGATATCGCCATCGCCGGAATCTGCCGGTTCGTGGACAACGTACGCACACCAATGCCCGTACCCGCAAAGGTCCGCGCAAAGGCACGGTAGCGGCAAAGAAGAAGACAGCGACCAAGACGTAAAAATCCGCTGCTAGCCTCTAGCTCCTAGCTCGGGGCTAAAAGCTAGAAGCTAGGAGCTGAAGCTATTTATGGCAAAACCAGTAGCAGCCGGCGGCCCCGCCGCCCCAGAGAAAAAAGGCAAAAAGAAGACGTTCAAGAAGAAGGAGCGCAAGCACGTCTCCCACGGCATTGCGCACATCCAGGCTTCATTCAACAACACGATCGTGACCATCGCCGATCAAGCTGGGAATGTGCTTTCGTGGAAGAGTTCCGGCTCTTTGGGATTCCGCGGGTCGCGCAAAGGCACGCCGTTCGCCGCCCAGCAGGCCGCTTCGAACGCCGCCGTGATGGCACGCGATCACGGAGTGCGCAGCGTCGAGGTGCGAGTCAGTGGCCCCGGTTCAGGACGCGAGTCTGCCATCCGCGCGCTGGCTGCGTCCGGCATCGAGGTGCGCAACATTAAAGACGCCACGCCGATCCCGCACAACGGCTGCCGTCCGCCGAAGCGCCGTAGAGTTTAGAAAGGCGTCGTTGTCTTGGTCTTCGGTCTTTCGCAACTGCGAATTCCCTAAAGGCTAACGGCGAACGACCAACGACCAGCTTTTATCGTCCGGGACGAAGGGTGAAGCCAAACCTGTAAACCGGTCATCTGAAGGAGAAGCAACTTGGCACGTTATACCGATCCCGTCTGTCGTCTCTGCCGCCGCGAGGGCATGAAGCTGTTCCTCAAAGGCACCAAATGCTTCAGCGATAAGTGTCCCATCGAGAAGCGCAACTTTGCTCCCGGCCAGCATGGCAAGGACCGCAAGTCGAAAATCGTGGGCTACGGCCTGCAGCTTCGAGAAAAGCAGAAGACCAAGCGTATCTACTTCGCGCAGGAAGGCCAGTTCCGCAACTACTTCGAGAAGGCCGCACGGACCAAGGGCGTCACCGGCGAACTGCTCCTGCAACAGCTTGAACGCCGCCTCGACAACGTCGTCTACCGCTTAGGTTTCGGCGTGTCCCGCCGTCAAGCGCGCCAGTTGGTGCGTCACGGCCACGTTCAGGTGGATGGCCGCAAGGTCAACATTCCCTCGTACCAGGTAAGTGTTGGCGAGGAAATCGCCATTCGTGAAGGCAGCCTCAAGTTGGCGATTCTGGAGCCGGCGAAGGAATTCGCCAGTCATCAGAATGCACCGACATGGCTGGAGATCGATCGCGACCACTACAAGGGCAAAGTTTTATCCTTGCCCAAGCGCGAAGATATTCACTTGCCAGTGAACGAACAGTTGATTGTCGAACTTTATAGCAAGTAAACGTGCCGTTAAAGTATCAATCTGGCGAGGAGATCAAGAAGGGTGACCACGTGCTCTTTCACGGAGAGCCAGGCGCGATCGAATTCGTAGCCGATCCCCTTGTCAAGGATAAGGAAACGGAGTGGTACGTACAAGAATACGGCAAAGGCGTGATGGTTGTTGAACCCAAGGTTTTCGGGCGAGCGTTTCTGTCCCGCACCGAGAATGCTGAAGACTTGATTTTCGTATCGCGAGTTGCTCGCTGAAGCTCCGCATCTAAGAGCTAGAAGCTAGTATTTTTCTGGTCCACATTTCGAGCCAGATCAGCCTGTCCCGACGCCCGACCTGAACGAACACGGACCAGTTCAGGGAGTCAGGACTGAGCCAAACGGCCGAAGGAGAATAACAAATGCTGTGGAGAGGTTTTCAAAAACCGAAACGTCTAGCGGTCGATACTTCGACCCTCACCGATAAGTACGGCATCTTCTGGGCCCAGCCGTTTGAACGCGGCTTCGGGACCACCATCGGCAACGCCCTCCGGCGCGTGCTGCTTTCTTCGATTGAAGGAGCCGCAGTCACCGCGGTGAAAATCGAAGGGGTGCTGCACGAATTCCAGTCGATCCCCGGCGTAGTCGAAGACGCCACCGACATCATCCTGAACCTGAAGCAGATTCCCTTCAAGCTCAGCGGCGACGCGCCAAAAGCTATCTACCTGCGCGCCGACCAACCGGGCGTCGTCACTTCCGGAATGATTGAAGCGGATGCGGATGTCGAGGTTCTCGATAAAGACGTCTACGTCGCCACCGTCAGCGAAGGCGGCAAGCTCGACATGGAAATGCGCCTCAAGCGCGGCCGCGGCTACACCTCCGCCGACAAGAATTTCGACGAAGACCTCGGCATCGGTTTCATTCCGATCGATTCCGTGCACTCCCCGGTGCGTAAGTGCAACTACACCGTGGAAGCCGCGCGTCTCGGGCAGATCACCGACTACGACAAGCTCACGCTCGAAGTCTGGACCAACGGCTCCATCACCCCAGCTGATTCCATCGGCCTGGCGGCGAAGCTGCTGAAGGACCACATGAATATCTTCATCAACTTCGAAGAAGATATCGAGACTTCGACGTCGTCCGAAGAACGCAAGCCCGAGATCAAGAACGAGAACCTCAATCGTTCCGTCGAAGAACTCGAACTCTCCGTGCGCAGCTACAACTGCCTGAAGAACGCGAACATTCAGTCGATTGGCGAACTGGTGCAGAAGACCGAAGCCGAAATGCTCAAGACCAAAAACTTCGGCCGCAAGTCTCTGAACGAAATCAAGGAAATTCTAGGCACCATGGGATTGAGTCTGGGAATGAAGATCGACGAGCAGGGCAACGCCGTGCCCGGCCCGACCTCAAACCAGATTCTACCCGCGTCCGCCTACGGCAACGACAACGATCTGTAGAAAGCTTGTGTGGGGACGGGCGACCGTCCCCAAAATTTTGTCAGCCTAAATTTTGTCATTCCGAGCGCAGCGAGGAATCTGCTTTTTCTCCGCGCCGGAACAAAGGATTCAGCCATGCGTCACAAAGTAGCAGGATGGAAACTGGGACGTAACACCGCGCACCGCCGCTCTTTGCTGCGAAACCTGGTCACCTCGCTCATCCTCGAAGAGCGAGTCGAGACTACCGTCCCCAAAGCCAAAGCCATGCGCCCGCAAGTCGAGAAAATGATCACGCTAGGAAAGCGCGGAGATCTCGCCGCTCGCCGTCAGGCCCTGGCTTACCTCATGACCAGCGCCGCGGTCGACAAACTGTTTGACACCATCGGCCCCCGTTTCGGCGATCGCAACGGCGGCTACCTTCGCATCATCCGCACCGGATGGCGCAAAGGCGACGGCGCCGACAACGCCTTCGTCGAACTCCTGGGCAGCGAAAAGATCCTCGACGAAAAGCGCCAGAAACGCGGCGAAGCCCGCGCCAAGCGTGCCGAGGAAACCAAGCGAGCCATGGAAGAAGCCGAAGCCCAGCAGGGAGTCGAACACCCCGCTCCCGGCGCCGAAGGCGAAGACAAAATCAAGTAAGGGCAGCGACCGCGGAATAGTCGCACGGACACCTTGGGTGCATTAACAAATTCAGCCCGCGGACGCTGCGCTATTTCAAGAACGATTGGATTCCGAAGGTATAATCGCCATGGTCTATGGCGCTGACCCCTGGCACAAAATTCGGGCCCTACGAAATCCAAGCGCTCCTCGGCGCCGGCGGTATGGGCGAAGTCTATCGTGCCCTGGATGCAAGGCTGCAGCGCACGGTAGCCATTAAAATCCTCCCAGCTCATCTGTCCTCGAACCCAGATTCGCATGCCCGCTTCGCTCAGGAAGCGAAATCCATTTCCGCGCTGCAACATCCCAACATCTGCGTGATTCATGACATCGGTTCGCAGGATGGCATTGACTACATGGTGATGGAGTATGTCGCCGGACAGACGCTGGACAAATTGATTCCTCCCGGTGGTCTGGCAACCGATCAAGCGATCCGGTACGCCACACAAGTTGCCGACGCTCTCGCACGCGCCCACGCCGTTGGCATCGTACACCGCGATCTCAAGCCCACGAACATCATGGTGGACCAGAGCGGACTGGTCAAAGTGCTGGACTTTGGGCTCGCCAAACCCGCTGCTTCCGCGTCCGCGATACGCGGCGAAGATGCGACCATGGCATCGATGGCAACCACCCCCGGGATGATCGTGGGCACGGTGGCCTATATGTCACCCGAACAGGCCGAAGGAAAGCCCATCGACGCGCGCAGTGATGTCTTTTCATTCGGTTCGGTGCTGTACGAAATGTTGACTGCCCGCAGAGCTTTCCAGGGCCAATCCAGCGCCGCGTTGCTTTCGGCCGTCATGCGGGACGATCCGAAGCCGTTGAGCGAAGTCAAGCGAGAGGTCCCGACGGAAGTACAACGCGTCGTTACCCGCTGCCTGAAAAAAAATCCCGCCGCGCGTTACACCTCGGGCGCCGAACTGGCGCTGGAACTCAAGAACTGTCGCGACCTGCTCTTCCCCGAGTCAGGCGCGATGTTCAGCCCGGCACGGATTGTCAGAGAGGTGCGACGCCCGCAAGTAATGCTTCCACTCCTGCTGGCGATCATCCTTCTAGGCACAGGAGTGGCTTGGCTGGTGAAGCGCAACCGCGATGCTCGCTGGGCGCGCGACGTGGCTTTGCCGGAGATATCACAACTGGCCGATCAGGGGAAATTTGGCGAGGCCTACTCGCTCGCGGTGAAGGCGGAGAAGTCGATTCCCGACAATCCCGCGTTGGCGCGGCTTTGGCCGGTAATTTCCTATCAGATTTCACTCGACACAACACCGGCAGCGGCCGATGTGTACCGCAGGTCGTACAGCGACGTTACCGCGCCTTGGGTCCTGGTGGGGCATACGCCATTCAAAAATGTCCGCCAGCCGCGTGGCAACTTTGCATGGAAGTTCGAGAAGCCAGGATTCGGCCCAGTATTGCGGACCACCGCTGCCCTATTTGGTTGGTACCCAGTTCCAATCGGCCAGCCCGTTGCGGCAACCGTCACCCTCGACGAGTCCGCGAATATTCCTTCTGGCATGGTGCGAGTTTCGCCCGAGAAATATTCCAGGACGCTATTTATCCCAGGTTATGAAGGCATGCCTGAGTTGGCACTCAATGATTATTGGATCGATCGATATGAAGTGACGAACCGGCAATTCAAGGCGTTTGTCGACCAGGGCGGATATCGAAAGCGTGAGTATTGGAAAGTGGATTTCCAGCGGGACGGGAAGCACCTCTCATGGGACGAAGCCATGGCGCTGTTCCGCGACGCGGCTGGGCAGGCAGGGCCGAAGGACTGGGTACAAGGCGAATATCCGAAGGGACAGGATGAATTCCCGGTTACCGGCATCAGTTGGTATGAAGCAGCGGCTTACGCGGAATTTGCGGGCAAGAGTTTACCCACGATCTATCACTGGAATCGGGCTGCGGGGCCGTTTTCCGCGGCATATATCGTTCCGGCAAGTAATTTTGGCAGCTCAGGTGTTTTGCCCGTCGGGAACAAGCCGGACATGAGTCCGTGGGGCAACTACGACATGGCAGGCAATGTCAAAGAATGGATCTGGAACGAAGCAGATTCCGATAAGCGCTATGTGCTGGGCGGAGCCTGGGATGAACCGAATTACATGTTCGTTGATCCGGACGCGCAGTCGCCGTTTCTCCGTGCCACGAACATTGGTTTTCGTTGCGTGAAATACATCGAGCCCGCAGTCGATCTAAAGATTGCGACTGCTCCTATGCCTACGCCCAGGCGCGATCTGACCAAGGAAAAACCCGCTTCTGACGAATTGTTCCGCGCCTACCGCGGCCTGTACTCCTACGACAAAATCCCGTTGAATCCCACCGTCGAGCCTTTTGGCAAGGACGAAGATGATTGGAAGACCGAGAAGATCACATACGCCGCTGCCTACGGACACGAGAGGGCGGTTGCTTATCTGTTTCTTCCCAAGAAAAGCAAGCCGCCCTTCCAGACAGTCGTCTTCTTTCCGGGATCGAATGCGCTTCTGTTGCGATCGTTCTCGGTTTATCCGACCGCTGCCTTGGATGGCATTCTCAGGAGTGGACGCGCGGTTCTCTACCCCGTTTACAAGAGCACGTACGAACGCGGCGACGGCATGGAAACAGATGTAGCGAGCGAGACCAGCACCTGGCGGGACCATGTCGTTATGTGGGTCAAAGACGCATCACGGGCCATCGACTACGCGGAAACTCGTCCCGACCTTGACCACGAGAAGCTGGCGTATTATGGCTACAGTTGGGGAGCGGAAATGGGGGCCATCGTGCCCGCCGTGGAACCACGAATTAAAGTTTGCGTGCTCGCACTGGGTGGGCTCGATTTCCACCGTTCGCTACCTGAAGTCGATACCATCAACTTCATTTCACGAGTGAAGCAGCCGGTCTTGATGCTCAATGGACGCTACGATTTTTTCTTCCCCTTGGAATCGACCCAGGAGCCTTTCTATCGGCTGCTGGGTTCGAAGAAAGAGCAGAAGAAACACCTGCTCTACGAAACCGGTCACAACATCCCGCGCAACGAACTGATCAAGGAGACACTTACCTGGCTGGATCAGTATTTGGGGCCAGTGAACTAAATTTCGAACCTCATTGATCGTCCACGACGATCTTGATTGAAAGCGCTCTCGTTTGACGTGAAGTTAAACTCGCCGCGACCCCATCCGCAGAAGCAACGGCATTCCCGTTTTGGTCCGTAACTCCAATATTTTCATCCGCAAGCATTGTCTTTCCATTTGCCCAGACCTAGAATCCGCTTGTTAACGGTTCGCTGGACTATTCTCCCCCATCACGTAGAAACACAAATCCGCGCCCCTCAGGCGCGTCAGATACGGAGGCAAATCATGGCAACATCACCAAGAACCTCTCCAACTCCCATTCAACCTCATCTAACTCCCAACGTTGAAAACGTGCTGGCATTCCGCACCCCAGTGGGTTCAATTTCGATTCCCGGCGGACAAACCAAATTACTGGGCGTCGTCGATGTCAGCATGTACGAACGCATCCGCGTGGTTGCGGACGAACGCATCGACTCCACCACCAACATCATTCTTCGCCTGACTTTCACCGAGGGGGAAGAACTGGTGGCGCAACTCGATACCATCATGCTGACGCCCCATTCCCAGATGACTCGGGTCTACGACGTTCCCGGCACGCAACTCAGCGTCTACGCTGATAGCGTAGGGACCGCAAGCACCCACGGCGCCTTGGATGTGCTGATTTACGGCCAGTACTAACGCAAACTCGCCCTCCTTTGGCGGTTGAAACTATTCCTTTGCAAGCGCACTCTGTCATTCGGGTGCGCTTTTTCCATTTTGAGCAAGATTGGCAATCTATGGGCGCGGCGCGTTCTTTGGCGTCCCCGGACGGTACAAGAACTACAATCTTCACAGTGAACACGAAAACCGGTACGTTGCATCGCAGGTGGCCCAAATGGGAGTCGATCCTTGGACCTCTTGTCCTCGTTTCGCTTGTTTCGTGTTCTCGGCTAGGTCATCGGCTGCCGATGGCCGTTCAGGATGTTGCCTTCCTGGTAGTTGTCGCGACGCCACTCTTGCTAACTGCAACGTCATGGGCGGGGTTCGCAAACGCGCGGCGGGATGGAAACGTTTCGCTGGCAAGTTTGGGTATCTCTTTGTGGATGTATGGCGCTGTCCGCGGCGCTGTTAATCCCTTGGGTTGCCTTCTTTTTCTCCATGCTTCTTTCCCTTGACTGGCTGCGGCTCGCCGTCTGGTGTCTTTCCGCCAGCTTGCTTTCCGTGCTCTCGGGTATCTTCGGTGCGAGATCGGCGCGGTTTTCGTTAATCGTGGGAGGTCTCGTCGTCGGAGGCCTCGTCGTCATCATTCCTGTTGGCATCTTGTAAGTTGACGATGGCGGTGTGGCGCGGGCGCCGTCGCCCGTGCAGCAACGACGAAGTCCAGACGCCAACCGGCAAGCCCGATCGCGCGACCCTCATGAAGGCCAACCGTACATGTACTTGCGCGGGTCACCGCCGTAACCTAGCGCCCCATACGGCACACGTTACACTTGCAAGAGAATATGGGGTTTTCCCGCATACAAATCGCGATCGCCGTCGGCGCTGGCGTGTTGGTTCTGCTGATGTTTTTTGGCTACTTGATGTGGCTGAACGGGCAGGGCCCGGTGCTCTCCCGCTCTGAGGATCGTGATCCCCTTTCCGGAACCCCGAATTCAATCTCACTGAATCCCTTGCGCGACCGTACCACCGAGCGCGTGGCCGCGAAGTACCTCGATGCCATGCGTGATGGACACTGCCAGGAAGAGCTGGCCCAATGGGAAAAGGATTATCGCAAAAAGTACGCGGCCTTTATTTGCGCTTCTGAGGCCCAGCACCCGCTGGTTTCCTGGAAGGTCGTGGATTGGGAAGACAACCCGCCGTTGCGCATTCTGCACTACCGTGGCAAACGCCTCAACACTCCCGGCCAATCGGCAACCTACAAAGAGCTGTTCTCAGTCACCCTCGAAGACAAAAGCGGGGAGTGGGTTGTGACGAAGTACGACGCGATGTATTGACACCCTGCTCAGATGGTTTTGGGAAGGGCCCCGCTTGAGCCGTGCCACTATCAGTCAATAAGCATAAGGGCTTTAGCCAAGGGGGTACCGGCAGTGTGCTCCTTCACTTCACTACGAGATGGCATTGAGCCCATCCGCGACGCCAGCCCTCAATCGAAGGCAGCACTCATTCGACGCGGTTTCAAGGTCAAGAAAAGAAATATCAAAAGCTGTGCCGTCAGCGCCGCAAAACCGTCCAACACGACATCGCTAAAGGCGCCGGTTCGCGAGGGAATGAAAGTCTGATGCCATTCGTCCAGGCTGGCCACCAGAACAGACATGAAAAAAGCAATCGTAGCCCAGCGCAGCGCCCATCGCGGAGCCCACGGCAAGCGCAGCGTAGCACGCCAGGCGCGAAACAGAAAAAAACTTAAGGTAAAGTACCCGACAAAGTGGCCGCATTTTCTGATGTAGCCATGCACCACCTCGAAGCGGACCAGATCCAATCCCATGAGGAAGTGAAGCAGCGGATACAGAAACCGGCCGGTGTGCTCGGCCGAAAATGTGTCGGTGGACTCGATCGCGATCAGCGTCATCCACAAAGCCGCGGCAACCCACGTCTTGAGTAATTGCTTTTGTTCGGGGGTCAAGAACGAACCGCCCCCGCGCATTCGAAAAACATGGATCCTTTCAAAATGAAGCCCTACTCGACCGCATAGTTCGGAGCCTCCCTAGTAATCAAGACGTCGTGGACGTGGCTCTCGCGGAGGCCGGCGCCGCTTATTCGAACGAAGCGGGTTTTCTGCAGCAACTCGGGAATGCTCGCGCATCCGCAGTAGCCCATGCCTGATCTTAAGCCGCCCACCATTTGGTGGATGGTCACTGACACGGAGCCGCGATAGGGGACTCGGCCTTCTATTCCTTCGGGGACCAGTTTCCCGAGGCGGTTTGAGTCTTCGCCCATGACTGGCATGGCGGTCGAAGCGTCGTCGGTGTTTTGGAAATAGCGTTCGCTTGAGCCTTGGGCCATAGCGCCTAGCGAGCCCATGCCGCGGTAGGATTTGAAAGTTCTTCCTTGATAGAGAATCATTTCGCCGGGGCTTTCATCTGTTCCAGCGAAGAGGGATCCGATCATTACGGCGGCTGCGCCTGCGGCCAGGGCTTTCGTAATGTCGCCTGAATATTTGATCCCGCCGTCGGCGATGATCGGGATGCCGGCGTCTTTGGTGGCGCGATAGGCTTCGGCGATGGCTGTGATTTGCGGCACGCCCGCGCCGGTTACGATCCTGGTTGTGCAGATCGATCCGGGGCCGATGCCGACTTTTATCGCGTCCGCGCCGGCTCTAGCCAGTTCGCAGGCGCCGTCGAAGGTCGCGACATTTCCTACGATCAGGTCAACTTCCGGAAGCTTGGACTTCACTGCTTTGATCGCATCCAACACGCGCGTGGAGTGGCCGTGGGCGCTGTCGATGGCCAGCAAGTCCACTTTGTACTTCGCCAGTTCCTGGGCGCGTTCCAGGAAGTCGCCGGTGGCTCCGATGGCTGCGGCGGCGCGCAGCCGGCCATGCGAGTCTTTTGCCGCGTGCGGATATTTCAGCTTCTTCTGAATGTCTTTTACCGTGATCAGGCCCTTCAGATTGTATTTGTCGTCGACCACCAGAAGTTTTTCCACGCGGTGTTCGTGAAGGATTTTTTCCGCATCTTCGAGCGTCGTGCCGACCGCGACCGTGATCAGGTTTTCCTTGGTCATCACTTTGCTGATGGGAATATCGAAGCGGGTTTCGAAGCGCAGGTCGCGGTTGGTGAGAATGCCGACCAGCTTTCCATTCTTGGTGATGGGCACGCCGGAAATCTTGTACTGGCGCATTACATCGAGCGCCTCGGAGACTTTCGCGTCCGGCGACATGGTAACCGGATCGACGATCATGCCACTTTCCGAGCGCTTCACTTTGTCCACTTCGTTGGCTTGCTGCTCGACGGTCAGGTTGCGATGAATGATCCCGATGCCGCCCTGCTGGGCCACGGCGATGGCCATGTGCGATTCGGTGACTGTGTCCATGGCCGCGCTAATGATCGGAATATTCAGCCGGATATTGCGGGTGAGCTGCGTCTGCGTATTGGTCTGGGTCGGAATCACATCAGAGCGGGCAGGCAGCAGCAACACGTCGTCGAAAGTAAGAGCCTCAGGAACCGGAAAATGAATCATATTGTGTCTCGGGGAAACGGTAGTTTCTATTTTAGAGACGGCGAGCGCTTGAGGCAAATTGGAGGCGATTGAGCAACCGACAAAGCGGCATGTGGAGAACCGACTATGAGTGTAGGGCGGGTGGCCCGGACTACCGTGTCACTCCTACACTGGCGTGTAAAATACCGGGCTGCAAGTTGGAGGAGGAATAGAACCGATGCCAACTGTTTCTATTAGGTTTTTGAACCTACGGGACGAGCACAACAATGTTCGCACGTTCGCCTATAGGGATGCGCCACAGGACAGCGAAGTAGGTACTTACGACGATTTCCGGCACCATGAGGTATTACAACTGTTAGCCAATTCGGGCATGACAGATGCCGCAGCGCAAGAGCTACTGGAACTCATTATTCGGGAGCCACGGATTCACAGGCGCCAGTTCGTTCTTACCGATCGGCAATACTCCGCGGTCAGCGGCTGCTTCATGCAGGGCATTCCGGAAGGTTAACCTTTAAGCGAGGGGGGCTGGCCCGGGCTTTCCTTCTGACTCGTACTCACGAGGGTGCCCTGCCCTTCTCTCTTCGGTTCTTGAAGAGATGGGGCGGGGATTTTGTTCTCCGCCGGCTGAAATGCCCCAGCCTTCGCAAAGAGCGCGAAAGGCTGGGCCATGAGTCCGAAAAAGTCCTCTATGCCATTTTGCGCAACGGGCGTAGGATGTCTGGCGTGTAACTGGGAGGCGATCATGAAGAATCCACTGCAGTATGGGGTTTCGAGGATGAGGTTGCGAGGGGCAGGTGTCGCGCTGGCGTTCGCGTTCGTAGCCGTGGTGGGGTCGCGGATAGTTGTGGCCCAGTCCGCGTCCGCCCGGACTTTCAAAGTGGTCTACACCTTCCAGGGATCGTCGGACGGGGGAGAGCCGTACGCAGGGTTGGTCCGGGACTCCGCCGGCAATCTTTATGGCACCGCCATTAGCAGTGGCGCTTTTGGCTGGGGTGTGGTGTTTAAGGTGGATACCAGCGGCACCGAAACCGTGCTGCACAGCTTCGGCGACGGATCAACGGACGGGAGAACTCCCTACGGAGGGTTGGTGCGGGACAAGGCCGGCAACCTCTATGGCACTACCTACGAGGGTGGCGGCATCGGATGCGTCGACGGTTGTGGAACGGTGTTCAAGGTGGATACAACCGGAACGGAAACGGTGCTGCACAGCTTCGCCGGGGGGACGACGGACGGCTGTTTCCCCTACGCAGGTTTGCTCCTGAAGGCAGGCAATCTGTACGGAACCACCCAAGCCTGCGGCGCTTCCAGCTACGGAACGGTGTTCAGGCTGAGCAAGAGCGGCAAAGAGACAATCCTGCACAACTTCGCTGGAGGAACCGCGGACGGGGCCAATCCCTTGTACGGAAGTTTGCTCATGGACACCAAGGGTGCTCTCTACGGCGATGCCCAGTACGGCGGCGCTTCCAATCAAGGAGTGGTGTACAAGCTTAACCCGGGCGGGGCGTTGAGGGTGCTGTACAGCTTCGCTGGAGGGACGACGGATGGGTGCAATCCCAATGGAACTCCGGCCATGGATACGCTGGGCAATCTCTATGGTACCGCGGTTGCGTGCGGTTCCTCTAATATGGGAATCGTGTGGAAGGTGAACAGGAGCCGCAAAGAGAAGGTGCTGCACAATTTCGCCGGGGGCGCGAAGGACGGGGCAGATCCCATCGCAGGTGTAATTCTGGACGCGAACGGCAACCTGTATGGCGACACCCAGTATGGTGGTGGAACCGGCTGCTTTGGTACGGGCTGTGGGACGGTATACAAGGTGGGTGCGACCGGCAAACTAACCTTGCTGCACATCTTTGTTGGCTCAGAAGGGGCATTGCCGTTCGGAAGCGTAATCCGGGACACCAAGGGCAATCTTTATGGCACCGCCTTCCTGGGTGGCACCCCCGACTGGGGAACGGTGTGGCGGATCACCAAGTAGGGAGAGTCTGGGCCGGGAGGCTAACAGGTTTGCGTCCGGTTTCTTGGGCGGGAGCCTGGGAGCCGCATCGGTGTGCTGCGAGGCCTCTTATCCGAAGTAGAATCTTCCGCCGACCGAGCTCGCATCCTTTCGGCATTGAAGTCTGAGCAACGCGCTTCGAGTTGGCGGACGCATGGTAGTTTTCATAAAGTTCTGCTCGTGCAGTAGCTGGGGCTGGCCCGGTCCTTTCTTTCTGGTTTTACTCACGAGGGTGCCCTGCCATTGTCGGGATTTTGTTCTGCGACGGCTAGAATGCCCCAACCTTCGCAGAGAACGCGACAGGCCGGGCACCCGTCGCAGCGCCCGGTAATCTCCACATCCTGCACATCCATAGACGGATACGAATTATGTCCATGTACATGTCAAGTACGTTAGTTAAATGATTCCATAAAACATAATATATGCTACAATTGGAAAACGCTCGGAAACGGAGCATTCTATGGACACATATAGGCTGAAAATAAAGATCGGCGACCATGAATTTGAGGCCGACGGTCCCGTCGACGTTGTTCAATCTCAGTTCTCCGCGTTTAGGGACTTGATCACTGCCTTCCCCGCAAAGCCCGCGCCGGAAGCGCCTAGACAAGATCAACTGGAAGAGCGCAAGGTCTCGAACCCCGATTCCTTCCCCCATTTGCCCCTAGAAAAGATCATCAAAGTCGAAGGTCGGGTAGTGTCTCTCACAGCGAAGTGTGACTCAGTTGATGAGGCTGTCATGTTGGTTCTCCTGGGGCAGAAGGATTTTCGAAACAATCAAGAGGTGACCGGAGCGGAAATCATGGACGGCCTGAAGCAATCCGGCTACATGCTGGATCGCGTGGACAAGTTGTTGGACAAACTCGCCAGCGAGGGCAGCACGATTATCATTGGCGTGCATCGCGGTCGGCGCTACCGGCTGACAAATCAGGGCTTGTCTAAGGCTTTGGGCATAGCGAAAGAGGTTCTCGCTACTGTCCCGTAAGCCGCAGTCAAAATCGGAGATAAGAAGAACCTAGAGGTGCCGATGGTTGGTTGTGTGGTTTCCCCGCAAAACTTATGACCAAATGGACGAAAACGCGTCGCGATCCTGGTCGTACTTACGAGGACGAAAACGAGAAACAAAAGGCTGCAGCGACGAGGCGCGCCATGGACGAAGCCCGGCTTGATCTTCGATATCTGCTTGACCCGGAGATGGAGAATGATGAAGCGGAATCGCGCTACGTGGAAGGTTTAAAGAGATGGCTTCCCGACATCAAGGATAAGGAAATAGAAGAAAAGGTTACGCTGTTTCGCGACGCCCGGATTTTGAAGAAGCAGGGCGGTCGACGATCTTCTTGAAATCCTGGGAGGCTCGCTCGATTTCTTCCTTGGTCATCTTGCTGGCCGCTTTCTCGATCACGGTGTCGAAGTCGTCCAGCAGTTCATCAATTGCCGACTTACGCTTGAGCGGTGACGTAGCCATATTGGATTCTTTTTTGCGATTCGTGTTCGGCATTACAGTTTACTCTATCGCGGCAACCTGTCAGTCTGGTAATGACGGAAGTACCTACTCTAGTAAGACGAATTGCGTGGGCGACGGGTTGCAGGTTTCTTCAAACTATTGATTTTGATGGCTCTAGACGAGCGTTCCTTGGGGCTGGCCAGGGCCTTCTTTCTGGTTCGTACTCACGAGGGTGCCCTGCCCTTGTCTCTCCGTTTTTTGGAGAGACAGGGCGGGGATTTTTGTTCTCTGACGGCTGAAATGCCCCAGCCTTCGCGAAGAATGCGAAAGGCTGGGCCACCCGTCCCGGTCAATCAGCAGTTTAAGAAAGATCCATCTCGCTAGGGCGTAATGCGGTAGACGATCCCTAAGTTGGATTTTCCTCCCGTCTGCGTCATTCCATATAACCTTCCGGTTGCGTCTATATAAGGATTGCCGGTAGGTTCATTTCCGTCATTCCCTCCCACGAAGCTGTGCAGAACCGTCTCCTTCCAGGTCTTGCCCTGCTTGGTTAGCTTATAGAATGTGCCTATATTACTGGGGCCTCCGTACAACGTTGTGCCGTATAGATTCCCTTTAATGTCCATAGCAAGGCCGCCATATGGGTTGTTGCCGTCTCCACTTCCACTGGCGCCGAACTCGTACAGAATGCTTTCCGAATAGGTCTTCTTGGTTTTTGAATAAACCAGTTCCCAAACCGTGCCCGTGCCGTTGGTGCCGCCAAACGAAGTAGCACCGTAAATGTTGCCGGACTTGTCGCTGATGAGATCAATCCAGTACAACCCGGCTCCGTCGCCGTTCTGGCCGCTGAAGCTGTGGAGCACGGTTTCCACCCAGCCTTTCGTGGTGTGGCTCAGGCGGTAGATTACGCCCTGTCCGCTGGCACCGCCGGTCGGTGCTGCTCCGTACAAGTTTCCGGCGGTGTCCATCATCAGCCCTTCGTATGGAAAGCCGCCGTTGGACGAGCCGTTGAGATTTTGAATCACCGTCTGCTTCCAGCCTTTGGACGTCTTCTTCAAACTGAAAACTGTGCCCGCGCCCAAGGCGCCACCATCCGGAGTAGTGCTGTACATGGTGCCATCTGCAGCGATCGTCATCCCAGCCGAAGGGGCGGTTCCGTCCGCGCCGGTGGCGCTGAAGTTATAAATCACTTTCTCTGTCCATCCGCCACCGCTTTTTGGAGATAACCGATAGACGGTTCCCGTACCGTTGGTCCCGCCACCCTGAGTAGTGCCGTAAATGTTCCCTTTGGCATCGAAAGCCAAGCGGCCATGGGGCGCGTTGCCGTCCCCGTTAGAACCTGTGAACTCATAGAGAACGGTTTCCTTGCCTGCAGGAGAGAGCATGAATACAGTTCCGGCGGAATAGGTTCCGCCGGCAGCGGTTGCTGCGTAGAGGTTGCCTTTTGCATCGCTGATGAAATAATTGCTCCAGGGCCCGCTACCATCACTGCCGCCCGCAAAGTTCCACAACACTTTTTCCGTGCTTGCCCACGCTGTCAAGGCCAGCGCAAATACCACTGCAAATATCCCGGCGAATCTTTTCACAGAACCTCCTCCTCGTTGCTTTCCTGTACGTGAGCGGTCTTAACGGGCCACTCGCTCAGGGGTCCGTAGTTTAGCACCGGAGCGCCATGCAAATAGCCGCAAAACCGAGGCTGTGCAAGGAATTTGCTCCGGCGGGTAGCGCGGGCTGCCTGTCGGGGTAGGGATTCCTCGCTGCGCTCGGAATGACAGCTTAGTCCGGCCCATCGCATCGCCGGATGCAAATCTTTTCACAGTGCCGGAAAGGTTGGGATGGTTATACAATCGCGCTCTTCCTGAAGTTTAGGGATACGGAACGTCGAGTGCCTTTCACCATTTCGAAGCAACGTACTGAAAGGTGCGAGGAGGAAAATGCCCGCCCAAGAGAAGGAGCATCCCTGAACGCCAGATTGAAACCTCCGTGGTTCTGGTGGAAGCGAGAAGCAATGATAAGCTTTCCTCGTAACTCTCGATTTTCCCATTGAGCGAAATGAATACTCCCACCGGCGTAGTCGGCCAGCGGTAGCGAAAAGGAATGTCCTGTGATCGGTCAGATGCTCGGTCATTGCCGGGTTGTGGCGAAGATCGGGGAAGGAGGAATGGGGGTTGTCTATCGCGCGTACGACGAAGTGTTGCACCGCGATGTGGCGGTGAAAGTCGTTAACAAGGACGCTCGTCTTGATTCATCCGCAGGCCAGCGTCTGCTTCAGGAAGCCCGTTCCTCTTCTGCGCTCGCCCATCCCAACATCTGCACCATTCACGAAGTTGGCGAGACTGACGGTGAAGTCTACATCGTGATGGAACTGGTCGAGGGCAAGTCTCTGCACGCCATGAGCGTAGATACGGGACTGCCATCGGACTCAGTGCTGCGATACGGGGTTCAGATTGCCAGCGCACTTGCCCGGGCTCATGACCGCGGTATCGTTCATCGAGATCTCAAGACGGCGAATATCGTCGTCACCTCTGAAGGTCTGGTGAAAGTCCTCGATTTCGGTTTAGCCAAGCAGGTGGGTGGGGGGATTTTCGAAGCCAGCACCCGCTCGTTTGCAAGCCTACAGGATGCATCCAGCGTAAGCGGCACTTTGCCGTACATGGCGCCCGAAATCCTGCGTGGCGAAGCGGCTGATTATCGCAGTGATCTATGGGCGCTGGGAGTTGTGCTCTATGAAGCGGCCTCCGGACGGTTGCCATTTGGGGGACGCACTGGTTTCGAGATCAGCTCGGCGATCATGCGCGAAATCCCGAGCCCGCTCGGCCCTCCCGTCCCTCCCGGACTATGGGCCATTATTCAACGCTGCCTGACCAAGGAACCGATCCAGCGTTATCAGCGCGCGAGTGAAGTTCAGGCCGCTCTGGAAGCCGTCCAGTCTGCTGGAATCGTTTCCGCCAGTCCCAGCGCCGATCCAGGCGGGCCCAGGACGACTGTTTTGCACAGCGTACAACACGCGCATGTAAGGAAGGGAGACTTTCTTTTGTTGCTGGGAACAACAAAAGGAGCATTCATCCTTCGCTCGAATGCGGCGCGCAGCCGTTGGGAGGTCGGTGGCCCGTACTTTCACGGGCACAATGTCTATGCGATGGCCTACGACAGCCGCGGAGGCCAACATCGCATATGGGCTTCGACGCAGAGTTATTGGGGCACGCTGCTGCGATCCAGCGACGATTTTGGGAAGAGCTGGACCAATCCGCAGCAGGCCCCGATTCGATTTCCGTCCGACACCGGCGTTTCCTTGAAGAACATTTGGCAGATCGCGCTCGGCCGGCCCGAGGAACCGAACGTCCTCTATTGCGGGGTAGAGCCGGCCGCGCTTTTCGAAAGCCGCGACGCGGGTGAAAGCTGGTCGCTGGTGCGTGGGCTGTTCGATCATCCGCATCGTCCGCGCTGGATGCCGGGCAATGGCGGACTTGCTTTGCACACCGTCGTGCTCGACCCTGCCGACAACCAGCGGATGTACGTGGCCATTTCAGCCGGCGGTGTGTACCGGACCAGCGATGGCGGACGTAGCTGGACCCCGCAAAACCAGGGCATCCGCGCTATGACCATGCCCGACAAGTATCCCGAGTTCGGGCAGTGCGTGCATAAGATTGTTATGCACTCCGCTCGCCCGGAGCGCCTGTATTTGCAGAGTCATTGGGGGTTGTATCGCTCTGACAACTTTGCGGAAAACTGGAACGACATTGCCAACGGAGTGCCGTCGGATTTTGGTTTTGCCATGCTCACGCATCCCAGAAATCCTGACTGCGTGTATATCGTTCCGGTTGAATCTGACGAGTTTCGCTGCGCCTGCGATGGCCGGCTGCGCGTCTATCGAACCCGTAATGGTGGCGCCTCGTGGGAACCTCTTTTCCGCGGTCTGCCGCAAAAGCGTGCTTACGAAACGGTTCTGCGTGACGCCATCACCGCGGACGCGTTCGATCCGGTCGGAATTTACTTCGGCACACGGAGTGGGCAGTTGTTTGGCTCGCGCGATGAAGGCAGGACGTGGCAAAAGATACTCGAAGGGCTTCCGTCTGTGGTCTGCGTACGGAATGCAGTCGTCGAAGACGGCTCGATTGGTTTAGGGCCGACGTTGCCTAAGCTTGCGCCCCCGCCTTCCCGTCAAGCGAAGTCTGGGTCGAAAAGCAAGACGCGTCGATCGAAGAGGTGATGCATGCCGGTCACTTTTCACATTCCGGGTGCTTTGCGCGAGTTTACCGCTGGACGGAGCAGAGTCGAGATCGAGCACTCACCCGCAACTTTGGCGGAAGCTTTGTCGGCTCTATGGACACTCTATCCGGGCGTTCGAGATCGCATCACAACGGAGCAGGGGCAGGTGCGGGAGCACATCAATATTTTCATTGGGGACGAAAATATCCGATATACCGGTGGACTGGCGAGTCCCGTCTCCGCTGGATGCGAGATTTCGATCGTTCCCGCCGTCAGTGGAGGCTGCAAGAATTCAAGTGTTGCGCGACAAGTTTAAATTGAACGGAGGAGTAATGGTTAAGAAAGTGGTCGCAGGCGTATGCCTTTGTTTTGTGTTTATCATGTTCGCTTGCGCTAGTCTCGCAGCGCAAGGCCCGCAGATCGCGATTGTCCAGCGGTCTCCAATCGTTGAGCCTGCCAACGGGCCCGAAAAAGGTCTGACAAAAATTCATAGTAACCTTGGATCGGCAAGTAAGCTTTGGCGCAGACAATTATGTTTGGCATGCGAAGGGGCAGAACGGGTATGCCCGTCCGGATGGTTCGGCGGTGATCTCCGATCAGAGCGGGGGGAAGGGAGTGGAGTATACGCTGCCGAAGACGTCGGTGACGGTGTTGAGAGGGGAGGTGCAGTAGTGAAAGTTGGCGCTCCGGCGTTTGTCTTTTGGCTCTGAGCGGCGTATATTGGTGGTTGGAAACTGTTGTGTAGTACCAGATTTTGGCGGAGCACACCAGTGGGCGCAAGCCCACTTTTTAGTTTACGCTCCTTTCGAAACTTCCCAACAGCCCGATAACTTATTGGTTTCATGGGATTTGAGATCGATCAGGTGCGCGCGATTGTGGAGCGGGTGGCCACCGGCAGCGGGCTCGAGGTGGTTGAAGTGGAATTGCGTGGGTCGGGTAAGGCGCGAATGCTCCGCATTGTGATTGATAAGGTTCCCGCGCCCGGCGCAAGTGGCGCCGACAAGCTTGATCGGTGTCACGCACGAGGATTGCGCGAATCTGAGCCGGGAGGTTGGGACCATCCTCGATGTGGAGGACGTGATTCCTGGCAATTCGTATTTGCTGGAGGTTTCCTCTCCGGGGTTGGATCGCAAACTGTTGCGAGCGGCCGACTACGAGCGATTCACTGGCAGCAAGGTGAAGCTGAAGACGCGAACTCCGGTGAACGGGAACCAGCACTTCGAGGGACGGTTGCAGAGTTTTCACGATGGCCGGTTGAGCTTGGAAGTGGGCGGGTCGCGGAAAAAAGCGCGTCCAGGCGATCCCGGGCCACAGATGTTGGAAATTGAACTGGCCAACATCGAGAAAGCGAATTTGGTTCCAGAGATTTAAGTGTAGCCGGCAGGATGCCGACGCTACCAAAGGTTTGATTTATGGCAAGCGAGCTTTACAACACGATCGACGCGCTCAGCAGGGAAAAGGGCATTGATCCGCAGATTGTGGTCACTGCGGTGGAAGATGCCATTGTTGTCGCCACGCGCAAGTATTACAAGACGCAGGAGAATTTGCGCGCGCAGCTCGACAAGGATACGGGTAAGATTCGTGCGTTTGCGGTTAAGACGGTGGTCGAAGCTCCCGAGCAGGTGGAAGATCCCCTGCTGCAAGTCACGCTCGATGACGCCCGAAAGGTTGATCCCAACGTGGAAATCGGCGGCGAACTGCAGATTCCGAAAGTGACGGAGGGAATTCTCGGGCGCATCGCGGCACAACTGGCGAAGCAGGTGATTTTCCAGAAAGTGCGCGAGGCCGAGCGCGATACTGTCTACAACGAATACATCGGACGCGTGGGTGAGATTGTCAATGCCACAGTAAAGCGTATTGAGGGTCCGGACGTGATTTTCGATCTGGGCAAAGCAGAATCGCGTATGCCGCGCAAGGAGCAGTCGCGGCTCGAGTCTTTTGCCATTGGAGAGCGCGTGCGGGTGGTAATTGCGCGAGTCGAGAGAGCTTCGAAAGGACCTGCCGTCGTGGTTTCGCGCGCCGCGCCTGAATTGGTGCAGCATCTGTTCCAGACGGAAGTGCCGGAAATTTACGATGGAACCGTGGTTATCCGGGCGATTGCTCGCGAAGCCGGCGAACGCACTAAGATCGCCGTCATGTCGAAGGACAAAGACGTGGACGCGGTTGGTGCCTGCGTTGGCATGAAGGGCATGCGGGTGCAGTCGATCATTCGCGAATTGCGAGGCGAGAAGATCGACATTATCGAGTACCACGAAGACGCGGTGACTTTCGCGGAGAAGGCGTTGCAGCCGGCGAAGGTGAGCCGTGTGAGTGTGCTCGAGGGCACCGAGAAACATCTTGAAGTTGTGGTCGACGACAGCCAGCTTTCCCTTGCCATTGGCAAGAAGGGGCAAAACGTCCGCCTGGCGGCGAAACTGCTGGGTTGGAAGATTGACATCAAGAGCGAGGAAGAGAAGCGCCAGGAAGTCGAGCAGCAGATGTCGCAGTTGGTTGCGCCAGCCTCGACTCCGCTGGCTGAAGTGCCCGGACTGGGCGAAGGCTTGATCGAAAAGTTGGGTGCGGCTGGCGTGACCACGGTGGAAGCTTTGGCTGACATGACCCCCGAGCAGCTTGAGGCCATCGAGGGTATCGGTCCGAAGACGGTGGAAAAAATCAGCCTGGCAGTCAATAATTACTTTTCCAGCCTTGAAGGTGGGGAAGTGGCAGCGCCTGAAGGCGAGGCGGCAGCGGAAGTCCCTGAGGGTCAGGAGGCTTCGCTGGAAGGAACCCAAGAGGCAGCGCCGGAAGATGTGGGTGGGGTGGACCTGCCAAGTGATGAAACGGCTGAAATTGAGGTCGCGACCGAACCGGCAGAAACAGAAACCGTAGAGCAGACGCAAGAACCGGTGGAAGAGCCTGCTTCTTCCGAAGGCAAAGACAAAAAGTAATGAGAACACAAGGAACACTCCGTGAACGCGGAAGCAAGCAACTGAAAACCGACACCGTGAGGTTGATATGAAGACTTAGCGGGACAGTCCGGAGGAAAGAAAGGGCGGATGAGCAAGATTCGAATTAACGATCTGGCCAGGGAGCTGGAAGTCAAAAGCAAAGCGATTCTCGACGCACTTCCTGAAGTAGGGGTCACTGAGAAGAAGACGCACTCCAGTTCCGTGGAAGAGCATGAGGCGGAGAAGGTGCGCGCCTACTTGCGCGCTGCCAGCGAAGCGCAGACGGCTACCCGGCCGTCGCGCCCTAGTCGCGCCGATAGCGATGAGATTAAGACCAAGATCGATCTCTCCAATATTTCCAGACCGGGCGACGTTCTGAATGCCATTCGCAAGCAGCAGGCTCCCGTGAGTGTGGCTGCTCCTCCTGTCCGTCCGACCGCCGCGGCTTCACCGGCAGCACCACCTGTTTCGACGGTGAAAGCTCCAGCGCCGCCGATTTCTCACGCGCCTGCTCCGCCGAGGGTCGTGGTTCCGCAGCCTACCGTAAGGCCGACATTTTCCGCTCCGGCGCCGCCAGTTGTCCAGCCACCTGTGTCTGCTGCAGCGCCCCCAGCGATCGCAGTGCCTGGACCACCCGCGCAAGCACCGCCCGTAACGCCTCCTGTGGCACAAGCTGCGGCGCCAACTTCTGTGATGGCACCACCTGCCGCTCCGCCACAGCCGCCGCCACCGGCAGCAACGAAACCGGCGGCTCCGATTGCTCCGCGTCCGCACACGCCGTCGCCGCGCATGATCGTTCCCCATACGGGACCTCGTCCGGTGTACCAGGCTCCTGTCAGGCCTGCTGCGCCGAGCGCTCAAGGAGCGACTACGCGCCCGCTCCCTGGACGTCCAGTGCCAGGGCAGCCAATTTTCCAACGCCCGCGTCCGGGCAGTGCTGCGGCTCCGGGGACGCGTCCTCCATTGCGTCCAGGAGAACGTCGGCCGATGCATCCCACCCGGCAGTCGCCCACGGGCTCGCGTCCGCTAGGAGTTGGACCGGGATTGCCTCCTCCGGGCTCGACTCGTCCAGGTGCCCGTCCGGGTGCGCCCGCGCGCCGGCCCGGGCAGCGCTATGTTCCGCGCGGCGTAAAAGAAGGCCCGATGAAAGGCTTCGTTCCGCCGCCGCGCCTCTCACTTTCGAACGAACCGCAGCCGATCACGCGCAGCATCACGATCACGGAAGGAATCAGCGTTAAGGATCTGGCCGAGAAACTTGGAATCCGCGCCAAGGATTTGATCGCCCGCTTACTGGCCCGCGGCGTATTTGCCACTATCAACCAGACGCTCGATGCAGAACTGGCAAGCGAAATGGCGCGCTTCTTCGGAGCGGACACGAATGTGATCACCTTCGAAGAGCAGGCCGCCAAGGAAGTTTCCGACGCCGCTGCGGGTGAGGAAGGCGCAGCCAGTGAAGGTGTGCCGCGTCCGCCCGTGGTCACAATTATGGGCCACGTGGATCACGGTAAGACCACGCTGCTCGATTCGATTCGTTCCACCGATGTGGCGGGAGGCGAAGCGGGAGGCATCACCCAGCATATCGGCGCTTACAAAGTGACAGTTCAGGACAAGCAGTCCCCTGCTTATGGCCGCCAGATCGTGTTTCTGGACACTCCCGGTCACGAAGCCTTTACGCGGATGCGTTCTCGCGGAGCCAAGGCCACGGATATTGTCGTGCTCGTGGTGGCTGCCGATGACGGCGTCATGCCGCAAACTCTTGAGGCGATTGACCACGCGCATGCGGCAGAAGTCCCGATCATTGTCGCAGTAAACAAGATTGACAAACCGGGAGCATTGCCCGATCGAGTCAAGAAGCAATTGGGCGATCGCGGATTGATGCCCGAAGAATGGGGCGGAACGACAGTGTTTGTCGACGTCTCGGCAAAACAAAAAACGAATTTGAATCTGTTGATGGAAATGATTTGCCTGGTAGCCGATCTGCAGGAATTGAAGGCTACGCCGGACCGTCCGGCTCAAGGCGTTGTGCTCGAAGCCAAACTGGATCGTGGCCGTGGACCGGTAGCTACGGTGCTTGTGCAAAATGGCACGCTGCGGAACGGCGACAACTTCGTCGTCGGCGATGTATACGGAAAAATTCGCGCCATGTTCGACGATCGCGGCAATTCGCTTGAAGAAGCGCCACCCTCGACGCCGGTCGAAGTCCTCGGCATGGAAGGATTGCCGCAGGCGGGCGATCAGTTCGTGGTGGTCGCCGACCGAGAAAAGGCGCGCGGCGTTTCTGAGTACCGTGAGCAGAAGACGCGCGAGGCCACACTGGCAAAGAGTTCACGCGTGTCGCTCGAGGGTCTGGCGGAACAGATCAAGACGGCCGGGACCAAGGAACTGAATATCATTTTGAAGGGCGACGTAGGCGGATCGGTTGAGGTGCTCACCGACCTGCTCGCCAAGCTATCGAACGACAAAGTGCGGCTCAAGGTGTTACGCTCCGGGGTGGGCGCGATTACGGAAAGCGACGTGCTGCTGGCCTCGGCTTCGAACGCCATCATTATTGGATTCAATGTGCGTCCAGAACGCAAGGCGCAGGAACTGGCGGAGCAGGAGAAGGTCGACATCCGGCTGCATTCGATCATTTATGAACTGCAGGATGAGATCAAGCGTGCCATGACTGGACTGCTTGAGCCGACTATCAAAGAAACCTATCAAGGCCGGGCCGAAGTTCGAGAAACGTTCCGCATCCCGAAGGTTGGCACCGTGGCCGGTTGCACCGTGATCGATGGCCTGGTCAAGCGCGATTCCGAGGTGCGACTTCTGCGCGATAACGTGGTTGTCTTCAAGGGCAAGGTCGGATCGCTTCGCCGTTTCAAGGACGACGCCAGCCAGGTTACCAATGGCATGGAGTGCGGCATCTCGATCGCCAACTATGGAGACATCAAAGTCGGCGACGTGATCGAAGCCTTCGCGACCGAGAAGGTTGCGGCGGAAGCGATAGCGTAGAACGTCGTTGGTCGTTAGCCGTTGGTCGTTGGCCGTGCCGGTTCAAGCGTTCTTGCCAACGACCAAAGACCGACGGCCAACGACCACATGATTGCCTTTCTCACCCTCGAACTGCGTATCGAAGCAGCGCAGTCGCTCAAAGACAAGCGGCAAGTCGTGCGCAGCCTGAAAGACCGGCTGCGCGCCCATTTCAATGTGGCGGTGGCCGAGTTGGACGCGAGCGGATTGTGGAACCGTGCGACGCTGGGCGTGGTCAGCATTTCCGACTCGCGTGATTACCTGGACGGCCTTATGAAGAACGTGGAGCGTCAGGCAACGCGCATCGCGAATAACGGCGGCGCTGATGTCGCTGATTCCTTTTTAGAATACCTGTAACCCGCAGCGGTCGTAATCCATTCCATTCATGGCACTTTCAGCTTGACACGAAAGTACCCTAAAAGGCTCGCCAATATTGCAGCCACGAGCATGATTTTCTGATATTCTCATTCGTTTTACTCTGAGGCAAAAGCAGTGGAAAAGCGTGGGGCTAAATATCATCGGGAAAGACTGGGCGAGGCCCTGCGTGAGGAGATTGAAACGATCGTAGAGGGCGAACTCGGCGATCCTCGCATCGGGCTGGCCAGCGTGAGCAGCGTGATGCTGGGAAGCGATTCGCGTTCCGCGCGGATTTTTGTGGTTGTGCAGGGCGACGACGAAGAAGCCGAACGCACGTTGGAGGGACTGACTGCGGCGGTGGGCTTCATCCGGCGTGAAGTGGCTGAGCGTTTGCACCTGCGCCGTCCACCCGAGTTGTATTTTCAGCTGGATCGTTCGCAGACGTACGCATCCAGAATTGATGAGCTGTTGAAACGCAATCAGAAAAGGAGTCATTAGTTCGACGATGGAGAACGGGCGAGGACGCTCGGCCTCCACAATCGAGTCGGGAGTGCAGGCAAAAATGTTGAACGAGGTTCTCAAACACATCGAGCAGCGCGACCGTTTCCTGCTGACTTCGCACGCCCGTCCGGATGGAGACGCGGTCGGCTCAGCGCTCGCGTGCTGCCAGATCTTGCGTTCGATGGGCAAGGAAGCCGACGTGGTGCTGCACGATGGTGTGCCTCGCATCTATCAACCATTGCCCTTTGCCGACACAGTTGTGCGTGCCGAGCGCGTCAACGGGAACTACGATGCCGCTATTATTCTCGAATGCGACAGCATTCAACGCACTCGCCTTGAGGGTCTCGAAAACCGCTTTTTAATTAGCATCGATCATCACGTGAGCGGCCGGCCTTTTGCGCACGTCAACTGGATCGATCCGAAAGCAGTGGCGACTGCGGAGATGGTGTATTGTCTGGCACGCGAAGCTGGCGTGAAGATTTCTCCCGAGGTCGCAACCTGCCTGTACACCGCCGTGCTCACGGATACTGGTTCGTTCATGTTTGAAGGCACCAACGAGCATACTTTTGCTTTGGCACGGGAACTGGTGCTGGCCGGCGCCGATCCAGCGCATTGCGCGCGCAGTGTGTATTTCGGACATTCTACTGCCAAGATGCGACTGCTGGGCGCAGCGCTTTCCAACCTTCACCGCGAAGGACCGCTGGCCTGGATCTGGGTTACCAGTGAGCAAATGGAGCGCCTGGGAGCCAAGGAAGAAGACTGCGAAGGGCTGGTGAACTACGCGCTCTCGATCCAGGACGTTGAGGTTGCGGTGTTTTTCCGCGAGCTTCCCGACGGACGATTCCGTGTAAGCCTGCGCAGCAAAGGACAGCTGAATGTGGCGGCAGTTGCCGAGGAGTTCGGTGGCGGCGGCCACGCTTGCGCCAGTGGTTGTTCGCTCGACGGTCCATTGTCCGTCGCGGTGGCAAGAATCATGGCGCAACTTCGAACCAATCTCTCCGTACAATAGCTGTCTATGGATATTTCGCTGCCGCGGCAGATCGCTTCGTTTGTCGGCGCGCTCCTCATTCTGGTTGCGTATGTGGGCCACCAGATTCGTTGGATGGACTCCCGCAAGGCTGCGTACAACCTCCTCAATGCGGTCGGTTCCGCAATTCTCGCCTACGTTGCTTTTCATCCTTTTCAGATTGGCTTTGTCTTGCTGGAAGTGGTCTGGGCTTTGATCAGCGTGTATGCGCTGGCAAAGCCAAGGGGACATGAGTGAGGATCTCCCGCGCCTCTGCCGATTGGCTCCTGCTCGCCGGATTCTGCGGATTCCTTTTTTTCTTCGGACTTGCGTTTTTTGGACTGATCGGAGCGGATGAGCCTCGCTACGCGCAAGTCGCCCGCGAGATGCTGGCTCGTCATGACTGGATTACGCCCACGCTCGGAGGCAAACCGTGGCTGGAGAAACCGCCACTCTACTACTGGCAGGCCATGTTGGCCTACCGGATCTTCGGTGTGAGCGATTGGGCTGCGCGCTTGCCTTCGGCAGTGGATGCGACCCTGATGGTGGTCGTGACTTATCTTTTTCTGCGACGTTTTCGTCCCGGAGTCCAACTCGATGGCGCTCTGATGACTGCCTCTGCGGCGGGAATCATCGGCTTCGCCCGGGCCGCTTCGACCGATATGCCACTGGCGGCCACGTTCACCATAGCGCTGCTCGCCTGGTACGCATGGTACGAGAGCAAGTCTCGCCGGTTCCTGGCACTTTTCTATTGTTTTCTAGCTCTGGGAATGCTCGCCAAGGGACCGGTGGCGCCCTTGTTGGCGACCATGATCATCGTGATCTTTGCCGCCGCGACTAGTGACTACCGCTTGCTCGCAAGAACGCTCTGGGTTCCGGGAATTGTGTTGTTCTGCGCTGTGGTTCTTCCCTGGCACATCGCGGTACAGATCAAGAATCCTGAATTTTTCCGCGTCTTTATTCTTCAGCACAACCTCGCGCGCTTTGGGACGAATCTCTATCACCACCCCGAACCATTCTGGTATTACTTACCGGTTACTCTGCTTGGCTTGATTCCATGGACCGTGTTTGTGATGGCGTCATTGGCAGAGACCGTTCGCGTCTGGTGGACGGCACGACGGGAAATTCTTGATTCGGAACGTGCCCTCGATGTGTTCCTTGTGATCTGGGTGGCCGTGCCGGTCGCGTTCTTTTCGCTCTCCCAATCGAAGCTTCCGGGCTACATTGTGCCCGCGTTACCCGCAGGAACGCTCCTGCTGGCAGAGTATGTGCGGCGCCGTGTGGCGAACAGCGAAAGTCCCAGCATTTTCTTGATTGTCCTGCACGCAATCACTGCAGCGGCGCCTATTGTTCCGGCGCTGATGATTCAATACCTCATTCTGCAACACCGCCTTTCATGGGGCAAGGGAGCTGCAATTTCCTTTACGTTTGCGGCTGTGTTAGCGATCGGCATTGCTCTCACACTACGCACAAAGCTGGGTCTAGCAGCATTGCGATTTATCACGCTGATTCCGGTGGTGCTCGCCGTCGCTGCGCTGCTGCGCCTGGGAGCACCCGCGCTCGATAGCATGCTTTCTGTCCGCCCGCTGGCGAATGAGATCAGCCACCTGGAAACCAAGCCGCTCCCGCTTGCGGTAACTGGCGTCTCTCGTGAAACCGAGTTTGGTCTTGCCTTCTATCGAAACCAGATCATCGATCGATATGAATCAGGAGAGGTTCCCGCTGACGAACATCTGGTGGTAGCTCCGGAGGGATCGCAGACCGCGATTGCAAAACAGGTTGCTGGCCGCCGCGTCTCGTATCTGGGAAGCTTCGCGCCGCAAGGTTTGGATTACTTCTGGGTGTCGGCCGAGGGGATGAGAGAGATGAGCCACTAGATAGATCAGCAGCCAGCATTCAGTCAAATCTTCAATTCTGCCAGGCTGAAATTATTCCGTGAATCCTCTGAGATACTCCCGTTTGCCTCGCGACGTGCGAAGCTAATACACTCAGCTTTCGCGGCCGCGATTTGGTCGCACCGCTGAGGCGCAACCCTCCAGGAGCCCGCGTGGAGATTCTCGATCTCAGGCATTTTTCCTCCGTCGACCTGCGTCCTTTACTGCAGGACGAGATCGGCGTGTGGTCGCGCCTGCTTTCCTGGGATTACGGCGGCTCCGCCGACATGATTTTGCGCTACGTGGACGCCAAGATACTACCGGGCTACGCGGCCATCGATCGCGGACGAATCTTCGGTTACGCGTTCTTTGTTTACGAAGGCAGCAAGGGCGTAATTGGGGACCTTTTTGTTGCCAACGGTGACCGCTTGCCTGATCATCACGAGGTAGAATCTCGCCTGCTCACGCATGTGATTGAAACCCTGCAGCAGTCTCCCGGCATCCATCGCGTCGAAGCGCAATTGCTGATGCATGAAACCGGAGTCGTCACCCGGCCCTTTGTCGAGCAAGGTTTCAGCCGGCATTCGCGGCTCTTCATGGTTCTGCCATTGGAGAAGGCAACCAAGCCTGCGCCGGGGTTGCATCCGGAGATCGAAATCCGGCCGTGGTCGGAACCGGATTACCAACCCGCCGCGGCCGTGATCACGAGTGCGTATCGCGGACACGTGGATTCTGAGATCAACGATCAGTACCGCACTTTGAGCGGGTCTCTGCGCTTTCTGAACAACATTGTGCGTTTTCCCGGATGCGGGACGTTCGATCCCGAGTCCTCCTTCGCGGCGGTCCACAAACAGTCCCGTACCTTGATCGGATTGATTTTGTGTTCTCGCGTGCGCCAGGACGTAGGACACGTGACCCAGGTTTGCGTGCTGCCAGAGTACCGCTCGCACGGGATCGGCGAATGGTTGCTGGCGTCCACTACGGCCAACCTGCGACAGCGAAAGTTCTCCCTATTGTCTTTGACGGTTACGGAGGCGAATGCGCGAGCCGTGGAACTTTATCTTCGTCTGGGATTCGACACAACGAGGGTGTTCGACGCTTTCGTGTGGGAAGGATAGCTGCTAGCTTCTAGCTGCTAGCTTGAACCAAGCCTCGCGTGATGCGAGGCTGTAAGCGAGGAGCCAGAAGCTAGGAGCTGGTAGCTTCATCGTCGCAACATCCACATCACCCAACCCGCAACGAAGACACCACCAACGAACATGGCAAAACAATACAGGCCATAGCGAACCTGCTCGCGGGAGGTGCTGCGCTGAGTGATCCCAAACACCACCGAGGCAAACACCGCAAAGAGCACGGCAGAGCTGAAATGGGAGAGTTGCAGGTTCATGGCTTCTTCCCGATCGCGATGTGATATGCGTCGGCCGCGCAGATAAAGTTCAACAAGCCGGCAACAATGATGTATTTGGTTCCGTAATCAGCCGTGGCATGCGCAATTGCGCCCTGTCCCAGATCCAAAGCCCGAGTGACGATATACAATCCTCCCGCCCCGACATCGCCCACGAATCCAAGAATATCCAGGATGTCCCCGCCATTCGGACGGTACACGCGTCCCTGCATGGCCAATCCAAGCAGGAACATGATCACGATCGAGCCCATGATCAGCAAGCCCCGAATCCACCGCTTCTGGATCAGGTGCCCCGCGCCCGGAATCAGCCAGCCGATTGCTGGAGCGAGCACCGACATTGCGGTCACAGGTTGAAGTGGTGCTGTTTCTTTAGTTGTCGAGGGATTTGCCATTCAGATGATTACAATCTCGCGTTGAATTTTACCCGTGACTTCGGCCGCCTTGGGACGGACCAGCACGTTGACCTCGCTGCGTACGCCAAATTCCGGCAAGTAAATACCCGGCTCGATCGAAAAGCAGGAATTGGGCAGAATCCGGCGCTCGTCGTGAATTTCCAGATCGTCCATGTTGGCGCCGTTGGAATGGACCTCGGTTCCAATCGAATGCCCGGTCCGATGAATGAAGTAGTCGCCGAAGCCAGCCTTCTTGATGTGATCTCGCGTTGCCCGGTCCACTTCCCATCCACACATCGCGCGCCCACTGGCGATGCCTTCCTGCACCGCTTTCACTCCTGCGTCGCGCGCATCACGAACCACATTAAAAATTTCCTGCATTCGAGGCGAAGGCGCTTTGCCCACGAAGCCGGTCCAGGTGATGTCGTAATAGACGGCTCCGGGCGTATTTTTCTTAGCCCAAACATCGAGCAGAACGAAATCGCCCTCGCGAATCGGCGCCGAATTGTCAGCTCGAGGTTCGTAGTGCGGGTCGCCACTATGGGCATTGACTCCGACAATGGGCGGTTCGTCCGTCACCAGATTCTCGCGCCGGAAAGCTTCCATAAACCACTGCTGAATCTGATGCTCGTTCGTTCCACCGTTCCGCACTCGCCGCCCGATTTCCTGGAAAGCCGCTGCGGTAATCGCATCCACTGCGTCCCGTGCCGCATAGTGGGTCTTGATCTGCTCTTCAGTAAAGGTCGCCTCGAAAAGGGCCACCAGATCACCTGAGCTGACTACATTTTTTCCCAACCCGCGGATCAATTCCAGCGTGCCGCCATCGACAAGCGAAATGGTGAACACTAGGTTATTCGGCGAGTACTGCATGGCGACGTCGCGATGCGACGAGAGCAGCACCTTCACCTGATCAAACAACTCCTGCCAGCCGGCATACTGAAGCTTCTTGCCGGGCAAGGTGTCGAGGTGTCGCGACTCGATCTTGTGCACCAGCTTCGTGGGCTCACCTTCCGCCGGGATCAGGTAGAACCACCGCCGGGTAACCATCAGATCAGGCGACAACCCCAACACCCTGTAGGCAATGGGGTCGCGGTGATGGTGATCGTAGAAAAGCCATGCATCGATATTCCGCTCGCGCAGGGCAGCCTGAATTGCAGGAAGGTTCATGGGCAAACAACTATTCTAACAACGTCGGCGGTTTTGGGCGAATCCTGCACCGGTCCACCGAGACTCACGTGGGGACAGCCGCCCCGGCTGTCCAGTCGACCGAAGCTCGGTATTTGCGATCAGGCAGGTTTTGCCAGAATCTTCTTCCGAACGCCAGTCGGCAGCGTCTCACATGCCGTCCGCAGGACCAGCCTCGGCGCCCGTTCATGGATGCTTATCAAATAAGGCACCGTCCGCTTCGCATCAGCTTTTGCAGTTTCGTGCAGCAGCCAACCCAGTCCCTTTTGCACCATGTCATCCTCGTCAGAAAGAAGCAGATTGGACACGCGCTTGATCTCAGAAAAAAACATCTTCCGCCGTGTCCCCTGAATTAACGCGACGCAAGCTGCCCGCCGATGCCAGCGGTCCGGCGACTTCGCCCAGCGAAAAACCCTTCTGGTTCGATCTGGTTTAGCGGCGACCATCGGCGCGATCAGGTAGTGAACCAGCCCGTCGTGATCAGCCCAACTCGAAATGCGGGGCAGCCAGGACTCAAACAATCGAAACTCGGTGTCGCCGAACTCTTCCGTCATTTTCTCCAACAGGAATACGGCGAGGATTTTCTCTTCCAGAATTCGCCCGGCGAATAGCTCATTGGCAACCTGTAGCAGAAACTCAAGGCTCCGCTCGCGCAGAATCGCGCGCCGGAAGCGAATCGCCACTTTCCGCAACTCAGCGGTATACCACCCCCGAGATTTGATCTCTTCCTCGAAAAACCGTTGCACTTCCTCGGAGTGAGGCGCAGTACCGCCGTCTTTCAAAACTCGGCGGATGTGTGCAGCGATGTAGGCCGGAGTGATATCGCGCTTGGGCATGAAACCTTCTATCTTGCCGGAACGGCGCCTTCTGTTCTCACAGTCTTGTCGTAGATCCAAAGCAACGCCGACGTAGCCAAGCCTACGGCAGTCACGCACCACCAGATCCGTGCAGGCTGATGTAAAACCTCTCCGAAATGATGGACGAGCATTCCACCAAACCACCCGCCAATCAGCGAACCAATTCCGATCGGCAGAAACGCAAATCCCATGTACGTGCCCTGCTGGCCCGGAGGTGCGAGGCGCGAAATATATTCGTAGTAACGCGGCTGCTGGATAATCTCGCCCAGCGCTAGGACAAACAGCGATAGCACCGCACCCCAGATCGTGGGGCGGAAGGCGAGAATCAGCCACGCAATGGATGTGATCACCGTACCTAGAATCACAGCTTGAAACGCGGGTATCTTGCGCGTCAGGTAATTCACTACGAGGGTGAGACAGATCACAGTGAGCCCGTCGGTTACCAGAATGATCTCGACATCCGCGTGGGGATTGATGTATCCGTGAATGTAGCCGGGCAGGCTGATGTACTGCTGCCAGAATACGACCCAGTAGCCGGTGAAGAGCACAAGGAACCACATGAACCGGCTGATACCGGCGAGCACAAGCAAGAGAAGTCCGCTCCAAATCCACCAGGGAACGCTGAAGCGGGGATAGATCCACAGGCCGATGCGCAGCAGCAGAGCGACGAACAATACCGGTAAAACCAAACGGTAATTTCCTACCACCACGCAGAAATTACGAGCGACCGTCGCGATCGAAGGCGGAGGCGCGTCACCCGGTTTGCGCGGTTCGCGAAAGAAGAACAGGACCACAAAGAACATAGCGAACACACTGAGCGCTGCAAGGCGGTAAACATTCTCAACACCCAGGTGACGATGGGCCCAGGAAGCGAAATAAGGACCGGCGGCGCCGCCGATGTTGACCAGGGTGTAGTAAATCGAGTAGCCGATCGAACGGACGTTTTCTTTGGAGGCGCGAGCCGTGGTGCCCACCACGCACGGCTTTACCAGCGAAATGCCAAGCGCCGGAAGGATGAGAATAAAGCCCACAAACAGACTAATCGGTACAGCGTTGCGTATGGGGGCAAGCCATGGCGCCCCGATCGAGCCGATCAAGAAATATGCAGCCGCCAAGATCAGATATGCCATCGACAAAGCGCGACGGAAGCCCAGGCGGTCGGCGGCAGCGCCGCCAAAAATAGCGAGAAACCATACCATCCCACCGAAAATGCCCGTCAGCGTTCCAGTCTGCTCGGTGGAGAAATTCAGCCGCTCCTGCAGGTACAGGGCGAGTGATGCAAAGGCGCCGTAGTAAGAAAGGCGCTCGAATATCTCGCTGATGTTGGCAACCCAGAAGGGACGCTCAAAGCCAGTGCGAATCTCATATAGGCGTTCAGAAAAGGTCAAAGCAGCTCCTGGCCTCTACTTGTAGCGCCGGCGGTGCTACGTCCTCAGCCGTCGCCGCACTTCATCCGCAGATAATCCTGCAACTCGAATGACTTTGTTCCGGCTGGTTTCGCCGGACGCTATGGTAACGGAAGAACGCGGCACATCCAAAAGGTTTGCGAAGAATTCGATGCAGGCTTCATTGGCCCGTCCGTCGACCGGAGGTGCGGTCAAAGCCAGTTTCAGCGCGTCACCGACCGTCCCGGTGATGGCATTCTTCCTGGCGCGTGGCTGGACCTTCACTGCGAAGGCTACGCCAGCCGAAGTATCGCGAACAGGAATCATGGCTTTCGATTTCACCACAGAGTCACAGAGAACTTCTACACATAAGAATCGAGGGGGATCGCTTTAGCTCGTATTCCTTCTTTTGTTTCTTCCCGTGACTCTGTGGTTGATCACTTGCTCGACCTTTCCCCGAAGATTGCCGTTCCTACGCGCAAACAGGTTGCGCCTTCTTCAATCGCGACTTCAAAATCGTGCGACATCCCCATCGAGAGCTCGCGCATATTGAATGCGGGCAATCTGCGGGCAATCTGATCTCGCAAATCGCGTAGCTTTCGGAAATAAGGTCGCGCCACCTGTGGATCATCGTTGAATGGAGGAATCATCATCAGTCCGCGAAACTCGAGATGTTCTAGCTCCAGCGCTGCCGATAGAAGTTCCTCAAGTTCGCGGGACTCCGGGGCCATGCCGCTTTTGGCTGCTTCGCCGCCTACGTTGATTTCGATCAAGACTTTGAGCTTTTTTCCGAGTTGCTGTGCGGAGGCATTAAGTTTCTGTGCCAGACGCGACGAATCGACCGAATCCACTGCAGCGAACAGTTCAACCGCTTTCGCCGCCTTGTTGGTTTGCAGATGGCCGATCAGATGCCATTCGGCATCACGCAGATCCCGAAGAGCGTCGGCCTTTCCAGCGAATTCATGCACCCGATTCTCGCCGAACAGCCGCAGTCCGGAGTCGTAAGCCTCGCGAATACGTTCTGCGGGAAACGTCTTGCTGACCGCCATCAATGCGATGTCTTCGGGTTGGCGTCCGGCACGCCGCGCGGCAGCGGCAATTCGGTCACGCACCAGGGCCAGGTTCTGTGCAATCGACATGAAAGAGCTTGAACCACAAAGGACACAAAGGTCCACAAAGTAAGAGCACAAAACCCTAGTTTCCTTTGTGGACCTTTGTGGTTAAGAGGTTCTTCCCCATTACATAATCGCCGTTGGTGGCGCCGGCTCATCCGGGCTGCCGGCGTTCGACAGCGGCACTTTCATCATCACAAAAACCAGCACCGCCATACCGATCAGGCCGGAGAAGGAGAAGTCTCCAACATCGATATGCCAAAGCTGATGATTGCTTCCGACCACCCCGGCGATCACCAGACCGCATAGCGCTTCTCCCGCGATCAGTCCTGACGCGGTCAACACGCCCGCGTTGTCGACACGCGCTTTCTGCGCATCATTGTAGCCGCGGCGGTCGCGAAGCTTGTCGGTAAACCAGCGAATCACTCCGCCCACGAAAATGGCAGAGGTCGTCTCCAGGGGCAGGTACATTCCGACGGAGAAGAGCATGGGACTTTTTACTTCAACCAGAATCATGGCGAAGCCCATAAGTATGCCGACCACGACCAGGGGCCAAGCCATGTTGCCGCCGACGATACCTTGAGCCAGCATGGCCATGAGGCCAGCCTGCGGCGCAGGCAGAGCCGCGCTGCCGAAGTGATAGGCTTTATCGAGAATCATCAGCGGGAAGAACAAAACCAGCGACGCCACGATGGTGCCAAAAATGTCGCCGATCTGCATTTTCGCCGGAGTGCCGCCCAGGATGTGGCCAGCTTTCAAATCCTGCAACATCTCTCCCGCGACCGCGGACGACACGCAAACCACGGCTGCCACGCCCAGCACCGCGGCCACTCCTCCCACGCCCGAGACTCCCATTGCCACCATCAGCAGGGCCGCAACTACAAGCGTGCACAGCGTCAGGCCGGAGACCGGATTGTTGGAAGAACCGATCATGCCGACCAGGTTGCCCGAGACTGCGGCGAAGAAGAAACCAAGAACGATCATGACGGCTGCGGCCACGACTGCGCCGGCGATGACCTTGCCTCCGCTCAGGTTGTGCGCTCCCGCGATGAAATAGTAATAGAGGCCGATCATCGCGATGAATACCAGCCCGACTCCCGCAAAAACGACTTTTGCATTGAGATCGCGATCCACGCGGCTCGTCGCCTTGTGCGCTTCGGCGGATTTCTTCAGATCAGAAACCGCGCGCTTCATGCCCGCCATCAGTTGCTTGCGCATGCGGAAAAGCGTGAAGCCGGCGCCGACCAGCATGCCACCCACGGCAATCGGACGCACGATCGAATACCACACGCTGAACGCGATTCCTCCCCAATATGTCGCCGGGTTAGCGCCGGCCGCCATAGGCGGCAGAGTCGGCCCGAGGAAATAAATGAGCAGAGGAACCAGCAAACCCCACGCCACCACGCCGCCCGCGAAGTTCAGCGACGCCAGCCGAGGTCCGATAATGTAACCCACGCCCAAATAAGCCGGACTAACCGCGGGTGAGGTGAATTGCGACATTCCACCGGTTGCCAGCATAGGCGCGTTCGCCCCGCGCCCCAGCCGTAACCCCGTCGCCATTTTTGGAATGTTGACCAGAACATTTTTCGTGTACCAGAAAAGGTTGACCTGGGAAAGAAAGTACATCAGCCCGCCAAAGCCCATGTTGGCGAACAAAATTTTCGCTGCCTTGGATCCCTGTTGTCCGGCCTTATGAATTTCCGCCGCAGCCACCGACTCGGGGAAGGGCAGCTCTGCGTCTTCGACCATCACGCGCCGCAGCAGAGTGACAAACAAAATGCCCAGCAGGCCGCCGATTACCATCAGCGCGACGGATTGCCAATACCTTTCCATGCCCAGGCTCGGCCAAAGTCCTGCGAGAACAAATGCCGGGATGGTGAAGACCGCGCCCGCAGCCACCGATTCGCCAATTGCACCCACAGTCCGTGCGATATTTTCCTCTAGCAGCGACCCTTTCATCAGCCGCAAAAGCGACATGCCAATGACTGCGGCAGGATAAGTGGCGGCGATCGTCATCCCCGCCTTGAGGCCTAGATAGGCGTTGGCGGCGCCCAGAATTCCCGTCATTACCAACCCGAGCATCACGGCGCGAAAAGTAAACTCCCGCATCTCCATGTTCTCGGGGACATAAGGTTTGAATTTCTTGGGGGCTTCGGTCGGGTTCACTGTACTTTGGGGGCTCATGGTCAGAATCCTCACAAAAGATCAGGAATGATCAGCATAAAGTAGGACGGCGCACGTTAGCACGCGCACCGCCTGATTTACAAGTCCGTTTGACTAGTTTCTATAAACCGGATGTCCCAAATGCAATCGTGTGCCAATGATTGAGATGCACGATTTTCATGTCGGACTGTGTTCGCGATGGTCGTGACGCAAGTAACTCACCGAGACCCGCCTCGTTGCTTCCGACCTCCCGCGCCGTTATACTGAAGAAGATTCGTCCGGTCGGAGCCCCCGCAGCCGCGACTGGATGAAGGAGGATCGTCTTCAGCAGTAACGGGACCTCAATTCGGGCCACCGGGACCAGGGTTGTTGCGCACGACAATCGATTGGTCTCATGGGCCAGCGGCATCGCCGCAGGTCTGTTCGCTACGTTATTCCCTTCCGATTGCCGTCTTTGCGGTGCCCCCCTGATAAATATTTCACGGCTGCCAGTTTGTGAAGATTGTCTTGGAGCCATGCAGCCAATTACAAGCGGGCTTTGTTCCATCTGTGGCGAACGGCTGATAAGCCCTTTTGCATTCTCTGCCGACGGTCATCCTTCTGAATCCGGCGAGGCTCGGTGTGGACTGTGCCGCCGTCTCGAACCTCCTTACGTCAAAGCCACGGCCTACGGGAGCTATGAGAGCGGCCTGCGTGAACTGATTCATTTGCTCAAATACAATCAGGTTCGACCGGCGGCGAATGTCCTGGGACGCATGCTGACGGAAGCAGTTGAAGATTTGCAGCCGCTCTTTGGCGGAACGGAACTTTTGGTCGTGCCTGTCCCTTTGCACTCCACAAAACTCCGACAGCGAGGATTCAACCAGTCCGAACTGATCGCCCGCGCTGCCCTGAAAGTGAAGCCTTCTGCCGGTCGCTTCCAGTTGAACCCTGGTTTGTTGGAGCGCCGACGCGAAACGAAATCTCAGATCGGGCTCTCCCGGCATCAACGACGGGAAAACATTCGTGGCGCCTTTGTGGTAACAACGCCTCACGAAATGGCTGGACGTGAGGTGCTGTTAGTAGACGATGTCTTTACGACCGGCACAACGGTTTCAGAATGCGCGCGCATCCTACGGCGCGCGGGAGCAGCGAAGGTCTACGTAGCAACGGTAGCGCGAACCTTGAAGATGGAGGCCCAGCACGCGATACGGGAGACAGAAACCGAAGCAAGGCTAACCATGGCAGCCGCCGGATAAAGGCACGTGAAGACAACCGCCCTCGGCGGTCCGACCGAGCGAAGCTCGGTGGTTCGAGAAGAGAATGTCGGGGAAGTGGAACAATTCGATGAGTGGCATGGGACGGGCTCACATGTCCTCCCCACTGGTAGCAGCCGTGCGTTCCGAGAGCGAAGGCCCGCACGTGCTGCATGCGCCCGTGCTGGTGTTGAACGCTTCATACGAACCTATCAACGTCTGCGCGGCGCGCCGCGCTATCGTCCTGGTGCTGAAGGGCATCGCAATGACCGAGGAGGAGAACGGACACTTCCTGCATGCCGCCCGTCTCGCCATTCGCTTGCCCTCCGTGATCCGTTTACTCGAATATCGTCGCATTCCGCACCAGACGCGCGCACTCTCCCGCAAAAATATTTTGCTGCGTGATCGCAACACCTGTCAGTTCTGCGGGGAAGTGTTGGCTTCGGGAGATCTGACACTGGACCACGTAGTACCCCGATCTCGGGGAGGCGCTTCCTCGTGGGAGAATCTTGTAGCCTGCTGCCATCCCTGCAATCGCCGCAAGGGCAACCAACTGCCGCACGAGGCCGGTATGAAGCTCATGCGCGAGCCCCGCGCCTTCAATCTGCACACCAGCCGTCACATCATGCGCCTGATGGGCCGCTCCGATGACAAGTGGCGGAAGTATCTCTTTTATTGAGCAATCAGCACGTAGCCCGCATCAGGTCTTTCGATTACGAAAGGTCATGCCTGAGTTTCACCGCCGTAACCTTGTGTTGCCAGACCTGAACCCGTATCACGGTTGAGACATGTAGATCAGAAGTCGTCTCATGTCGAGACGGAGAACTCTGATGCGCTCGACCTTCTATTTTGCCGCTTGGACAGACAGCGGCTGTCTCCTGGGATGCGACCACGAACACCAAACCGTAACTTCAGCAGAAGCCTGCATTTCGCATGCTGGCGGCTATGTGATCGCCGTTGAAAAAGGGGTACTGCGTGCCCTTACGGATGCTGAGGAAGCAGAATTTCAGAATGTGAGGTACGGCAACACGGCTGAAGCTAGGCAACCCTTTACCGCCGATGGCATGCTTACAATCTTGCTTACGATCCAAATCAGGCTGGGAGACGAAGGAGCCTGCTAGAATCTCCAAGCTCTCGAGAGGGATATCGGAAGACGTGCCATTGCTGACAGCTACTTCTGCGGCTGCTGTGGCGGCGTGTTCTTGCTCGGATCGCCCTTCTCCACGTCTTTCCCGTCATAGGTGATCTTCACGTTCGATCCGAATTTCTTGTAATTCGTATATTTCACAATCTCGCGCACCTTCACGTCGCCCGTGGAGAAGTGGAGGGTGTCATCGGCGCGCGTGTAGACGGGAAACCAATAAGGACCATCCACGACCTGCTCCCGATAGGTGGTGAACTTGGGAAACAGGTTCTCATTGCCCTTCTTTCTGGTAATGTCGGGGACGCTTTTTCCATAGGTTTTCACGATCTGGTAATCCTTGTCGTCTACCCAAATGCGCCCTTGAAAATATCGCTTCTTGCCTTCGATCTTTTTGGGTGCGATATCGAACACATAGCAGTGCAGGTCGTCCTCCTGCTGCTGCCCGACGTACAGAATGCTGTATTCGCCAATCTCGTCACTGGTCAGCACAAACGGCAACCGGTTCTCGATGTCATCAATGTCCTGCTCAGTCATCATGATCCGCTGGAGCGTCGATTGCGGCGCGAAAACGACGTTCTTGACCTTTTTCCCTTGATCATCGAAAGAGACGTCAAAAACCTGTTGATACTCGCCATCCGGCGTGTCTCCATCGATGGTTTGCACCTTCACGGTTTGCCGATATCCGTACTGGTCCAGCGCGGTTTTGAATTCCTTTTCTTTGGCGGCAAAGCGTTGGATGATTTCGTCGGATGTAACGCCCTTGGGTTCAGCGGGATTGAGCGCTCCTTCATCTCCGAATGCACTGAGTGAAATCGGGCCGCACAAGGCCACGGCCATGACCACCACGGACGCAATCCGCATGACTCTCATAACAATAGTGTAACGAAATCGGACAGGGAAAACCTGCCTAATTAGATTGCTGGCCAGGACAGAAAGTTGCCGCAGGAGCAAGATTTGGCCTTCCCTTGATTCTCTTGCGATTCGCACGCATGATCTCGTCGCCTTAGCGGGCCTGGTCCAGATTCACGCTAGAGCTTTACGTTGTAAGATGGCGTGGTCGAGTTATGCCCTCTAGTCCACGCGCGGAAGTGCCATTTGTCCCTCCCACGATGCAGCAAGAGATCGCCCGTCTTGCTGGGTCACCAGAAATCCGCGCGGCTTTCGCCTGGCTTCGCGCCGAGGAAGCCCAGTTCGCGGCCTGGCAACTCGAAATGGCGCGCATTCCCGCTCCGCCATTTGGAGAGACGGCTCGCGGAGAATGGCTCGGCGAACGCTTTCGCGAGCTCGAACTCGAAGGTGTCTGCACCGACGAAGTGGGCAACGTTTTCGGCATTCATCATGATCAAGCCAAACTGACCAAACCGTCGGCGGCCAGGCAATACACGGTGCTCAGCGCTCACATCGATACGGTTTTTCCCGCTGGAACTCCGCTCAACCTGCGTCAGCAGAACAACCGCCTTTACGGGCCCGGCGTTTCCGATAACGGAGCTGGAGCCACGGCAATGCTGGCCGTGGCAGCCGCGCTTCGCGCATCCAAAATAGTGCTCGCCACACCCATACTTTTTATCGGCAATGTGGGCGAAGAGGGAGAAGGTGACCTGCGCGGAATGCGTCACATTTTTTCCCAGAACCGCTGGAAAAACTCAATCCGCTATAGTTTGATTCTGGACGGCGCCGGCTCCGATACGATCGTAGCGGAGGCTTTAGGCAGCCGCCGCTTTGAAATTATCGTTCGCGGCCCCGGCGGACATTCCTGGAGCGATTTTGGGATGCCCAATCCGATCCTGGTCCTGGCGCGCGGCATCCATTCGTTCTCCCAGACCTCGCTCCCATCCTCTCCGAAAACCACCTTCAATGTTGGTGTGATCCGCGGCGGCACGTCCGTGAACTCGATTCCGGAGTCGGCGAGCATGCGGGTCGACATTCGCTCTACTTCGATGGCCGAGATGGAGCGCCTGGAAGCGTCCCTGCGACGCGCGCTTGAGCACGCCGTTGAAGAAGAATCGCGGGTTAGCGAGCGGCGTACCGCGTCGCAGAAGCGTTCGTCCGGCCTCAGTTACGAGGTCGTGCCCATTGGCAATCGCCCGGCGGGCGAACTGGATGGGAACGCTCGAATCCTGAACGTAATTCGCGCCGTGGATGCTCATCTCGGCAACGCCGCCCAAATTCAGCGTGCTTCGACGGACGCCAACATTCCATTGTCCCTGGGCCGCGAAGCCATCGCCATCGGTGGCGGGGGCGTAGGCGGCGGCGCTCACACCCTGCAAGAGTGGTTCGACTGCAGCGGACGCGAACTGGGACTAAAGCGGATATTTCTGACGCTCCTGGCGCTCGCGGGAGTGGCCGAATAGCTCTGTACCGAACACAAGAAAACCTCGCCACGGATCAGCACGGATTTCGCGGATCAGGAAAAAGAAGAGAAAAAAAGAAAAAAACGTATCCGTGTAAATCCGTGGCGAAGTTGTTAGAAACCGGGCTTTCGCATGGGCCGGAACGGAATCATGACTACCGTCTGGATCGCCACCGGGTCGCCATTCCTGGTGGCGGGACGGAATCGCCAGCGCGAGAGTGCGGCGCTGGCATAGACGTCCAGGCGATCGTCGACTCCGCGGAGAATTCGCACCTCGCCGACCGATCCGTCGCTGCGAATGACCGCCGAGAGCATGACTATGCCCTGAACATTCTGCCGCATCAACTCGATCGGATATCCGGGATCTACTTCTTGCGTGGCTACCGGAGCAACCAACTCACCCGGCTTTTCAGCTTGCTTCAACTCGGCAAAATGCATGACCCAACTTCCGCCCGCGGAGTTTAAGTTGGGCACGTTCAGCATCATGGCATAAGACTTCCGGTCGCCGAAGACCTTGCGCTCGAGTTCGCTGGTTGCATTGGCCGGCAACTCCGAAGGATGCGGCGGAACCGCGGTAACCCGTGGCGGCGTTGCGCTGGCGATGAGTGGAGAGTCGGATGAAACTACCTTCGATACGCCCTGAGTGCCGCCAGCAACTGCCGAACTGCTCCCCGGTTTGGGGCTCGCGCCCACAAAAAGTCCTGGAGGGACGCCGTTTGAGCTGTCGCCCGACCCCGACGCGTCTCCACTGCCATGGCCACCGCCTATGCCACTTGCGGAAGCGGAATGAGGGTCACCAGAAATGTCCGGAGTCCCAGCGGCGCCCAGTTTGCCTTCCGGAGTCGCGGCAAAAGTTCCCCGCCGGTTGCCAGCTGGAACTTCGACGGGCCCACTCGGAACCACGGGATGGAGGTTCAGCGCAACCAGGCGTCCATCGCCAGAGCCCCCGGTTCCTTGAGTCGAAGGCGGGGGCGGCACGACTGCGCCGCCGGAATTCCCCATCGCTGCCATGCTCGACGCCGCGCGTTGCTCTCCCATCGGCAACTGCGGTGCGGGCGCCACCGGCTGGGCGTGTCCTATATTGATATCGGTTAATCTGCGCGAAGCTGCGTCCGCAACCACGGGTGGAGGCTCAACAATCGCCGGTTGCGGAGCATGAACATCTCGGCTCGAATTCGCGGAGTGGACATCCGGCGCTGGCGCTACCACCGAGTCGGACAACGACGGAGTTTGCTTCAGCGCACTCTTTACATCAGGAGCCGGTGCAATCACGGATGAAGGCAGCACCGGAAGTTTCAAATCCGAAGGCGAACCCGCCATCGCGGCAGTGGGAATCGTAGGGGTCGGACGCCCCAGGGCCACGATGTTTGGCAACGGCACATCGTGATCCAACTTCAGTTTGGGAGGCGCGACAATTGTCTGCGTGCGATTGTCCGCCTCGGGCGGCACCGAGATGATTGGCTGAGCCGCATGCTCGGGCTCGCCCTTCTGCGGCAACGGGGCGTGCGCCCCGCCAGTGTCGAGCGGCGCCAGGTATTCAGAAGCGTCGTAATAGACGACATCGGATCTTTGAAAGACCGGGCGCTCGACGATCTGCGGCCGTTGTGGCCAAAGCTCCGACCATCCCCACAAAGCCGCAATCACCAGGATGTGACCGAATGTCGACTGCAGGAACCGGAACCAGGGCACCCGCCTCTGCACGAAAACGTCAGGCCAAAAATCCGCGGGGCGCGACACCAATTGCAAAGGAGCTTTTGCCCGGGGCCACAACAGGTCCCTAAGATTACGGAGAAAGACCCTGGGCCACGGTTCAAGCTGGACCAGTAAGGTCGGCACAGGCACCGGGTTCGGCTTGTGCTTGCGCTTGCGCGAGGTGTCGATCAGCAGCGGGCCCTGTTTCATGAACTCCTCGCGACCGGCGAGAATCCTCCTATTATAGATGCGCCCGCGGTCCCAGCCTCAGGGCAAAGAGTTCCTGGCCGTGAATTTCCGTGCTCTAATACCGATATGAAACTGGCAGAGGTACTTCCCCTGATGTTGCTCGCCCTCAGTTCGCTGCTGGCCGGGCAGAATCCACCGCAAAACCCAGCTCCCGCAAAGCCGGCGGAGGACTACTCGGGAATGTACAGCTTTCAGCGGGAAGGGGAATTCGTCCAACTCACCGTTGAGGATGCGGGTCGCGTCACCGGCTTCGTTTCGCGCTTCGGCGACTCCGAAAGCGACCGTGGTGCCTTCCTCGATCAATTCTTCAAAACCGGCAAGCTCGATGGAACCAAACTAACTTTCACGACCGACACCGTGCACGGCGTCTGGTATGAATTTAAAGGCACAGTCGAGCGCGGAGAAGGCAAAACTCCAGCCAACGAAGGCTACTACGTCATGAAGGGTACGCTGACTGAAAGCCGCACCGATGCCGACAAGAAAGTCACATCAAAGTCCCGCGAAGTAGTATTCAAGTCCTTCCCCCACGAAGGGTAGAGCGGACACTCCTGTCCGCTGCCTTTGAAGTGTGTTGCTTCTTGAAAATCAAGTCCGATACTGAACAGACAGTGCCAGGTCGCGAGCGGCGCAAAACTAAACTAGTATTGCTATGTGAAACGAACTGCTTGGATTCTCCTGGTTACGGCCGCGTTTGTGATGCTCCCAACTCGGCAGAGTGCAGCCCAACAGTCCCACGCGACAGAGAACCCTCCGTCATATCTGGGCTTTGATCGCAATAATTATCCCGGCGATCAGAACTTGAAGGTTCTTCGCGAGACATTCTCCTACACGGGTTTCTGGCTTAACCATCCACCCAGTGCGCGGACTAATACATGGAGTGGCAAACGAAAGACGCTACAATCAGCAGGTTTCGGATTCCTGGTGCTGTTCAATGGCCGCCTGTTCAAAGAGCTGAAGTCGGTTTCGTACGCCAGCAAGCTCGGCAAGTCCGATGCGCAGGCTGCTGTAGCAGCAGCACGGCGGGAAGGATTTCCAGCGCGAACCGTGATTTTCCTTGATCAAGAGCAAGGTGGCCGGATGCTGCCCGAGCAAAAAGCCTACATCTATGCGTGGGTGGACGGAGTGACAGGAGCCGGCTTTCGGGCCGGCATTTACTGCTCGGGCATTTCCGCCGCAAAAGAAGGCGGCGAGGATATCGTCACTGCGGACGATATCCGCCAGAATGCCGGCGCAAGAAAGATCGTGTATTGGGTCACAAACGATGCTTGCGCGCCCTCGCCCGGTTGCGCCTTTCCCAAACGGGCGCCAAGTCCCGCCGACAGTGGCATTCGCTTTGCCGAGGTATGGCAATATGCCCAGTCGCCGAAGAGGCCGGAGGTTGCCGCGAGTTGTCCGGCAAATTACAACCCCGATGGCAATTGCTATCCGCCTGGAATCGACGTCGGACAACACTTGCACATCGACGTAAATACGGCAACAACGGCAGACCCCTCGCAAGGCAGGACTCCCTGACCGAAAACTGTAGAGACGTTCCTTGCAACGTCTCGGGCGCGCGCACAGACACGAGAGGTAGCGAGCCACGTCCCTACAGGCGCGTAAGTTGCGCTCTGCCCCTCCAACAGTGCACAATATCCCTAGATACTCAGTCACTTGCGGTGGTTACTTTGGTCGCTCGAAAAAAGCGACGCTTTCCCCCGCCGCTGAGCATCTTAACTATTGTGAAGAGTTAGTGGCTTCAACATCCCCGCCGGTTGGGCGCGGCGCAGTTTCAAACGACGCGTAGTGAATCGGCTGGAGCCGCTGGAAGCTTTCAACATCCCCGTTCCGGACAAGCGTCTCCTATTGCGGAATTACCGCAATCGCATTCGCATTCGGAGCTGAAGGCGAGACATGACAATGGCAACCGCAGCAGCAGTTTGCAGTCTGGAAAATTACCTCGTCCTCCCCGACCATACGATGGACGACCGCATTGCCGCCGCCCGCGAGCTTTTGGGCCGCGATTGCGTGATTCTTGGACATCACTATCAACGCGATGAAGTCATTCGCTTCGCCGATTTTCGCGGCGATTCGTACAAGCTATCGCAAGAGGCCGCGCACGCCGGGGGCAAGTACATCGTCTTCTGCGGCGTGCATTTCATGGCGGAAAGCGCTGATGTGCTGAGCCGTCCCGGCCAGGTGACGATCCTGCCTGACTTAAACGCTGGCTGCTCCATGGCCGACATGGCCGAAATTACCCAGGTGGAAAATTGCTGGGAGCAACTTATCGCCGCCGGGTTGACCTCCGACGCCGGTGAGAGCATCACGCCCATCACCTACATGAATTCCACTGCCGCGATCAAGGCCTTCTGCGGAGAACGTGGCGGCGTAGTTTGCACATCCTCCAATGCGTCGGGCGCGTTTCAGTGGGGCTTCGCCAAGACGCCTAAACTTCTATTCCTCCCTGATCAGCACCTGGGCCGCAACACCGGTTTCAACCTCGGCATTCCTTTGAATGAAATGGTCGTGTGGGATCCGTACCTGATCAACGGCGGCCTGACGCCAGATCGGTTGCGTGCGGCAAAAGTAATTTTATGGAAGGGCCACTGCTCCGTGCACCAGCGCTTTCTGCCCGAGCACGTGGATAACGTCCGCGCCAAATATCCCGGCATCCGAGTGATTGCGCATCCCGAGTGTCGCTGGGAAGTCTGCCAGAAAGCCGATGGCATCGGCTCGACCGAGGGCTTGTTGAGGATGATTCGCCAAGCGCCATCGGGGACGATGTTCGCGGTCGGCACCGAAATCCACCTGGTTAACCGCATGGGCAAAGAATTTGCCGCGGAAGGGAAGAAGGTCATCACACTCGACGACTCCGGCTGTCTGTGCACCACTATGTTCCGCATCTCGCCGCAGCATCTGTGCTGGGTCCTCGAGAACCTGGTTGAAGGCAACATCGTGAACCAGATCAAGGTGAAGAATGACGTGAAGCACTGGGCACGGGTCGCGTTGGACAGAATGTTGGAGATTCAATAACGGTCGTTGGTCGCTAGTCGTTGGTCGTTGGGGAAAAGCACGTGGGGGACAGCCGCCCTCGGCTGTCCATCTGAGCGCAGCTCGGCAGCGATCCGATCACTCCGTTCATGGAAGGCGAAACCCGGCCTCTCGATCTCGCGTAATGCAGGGTCTTGCCAACGACGAAGGATGAACGACCCACGACCCCCCGAATGAATTAGAATAGAAACATACCCCTATGGCCGACCGAACTTTCACCCTTGAAGAGGCCCAATCTCTCCTACCTGTTTTGGAGTCCCTGCTGCGCACTGCAATTGACGGCAAGAAATTGATCGAGGCTGTTGATACCGAGCTTCAGGAGCTCGCTCACCGAGTTTTCCTGCAAGGTGGCCTGCTGGTCAACGTGGTTCACATGGCTCGCCGCAAAGCCGAGCGCGAAAAAGCTATCCCGCGCGTGAAAGATGCGCTGGCTGAGATTGACTCGACCGGCGTCCAGGTAAAAGATCTCGAAATCGGACTGCTCGACTTTCCCTGCAAAGTGGACGGCCACATCGTGCTGCTTTGCTGGAAGCTGGGAGAGCATGGGATCAATTACTGGCACGACACTACCGAGGGCTTCGCCGGCCGCAAGCCCATCGACGAGAAGATCAGCAAGGCGAAGAAGACAAACTGAAAAGAAGCATTCAGCGCTAAGGCCGCCCTCCAACGTTCCACTTTGGCTGGAAGTCTGAATTCACCAGCCACTCCACCGGCATCAACAACGATCCAATCGCTGCATTCATGTGTTTGAAGTCCAAATGGGCCAGATCGTCGCTGGGCTGGTGATAGTCTTTGTGCAAGCCGTAGCTTGATATCGTCTGCGCTACGACGCCTTTTCTTGCCAGCACAAAATTATCGGAGCGCGCAAAGAAGTTCTCACCAGGATGCGGATCGGCAACCAGCCGCGCACCGTGGGCCGCGAGCGCCGGGCCAAGATTTGACCGCTCCCATCCCGTGAGCCAGAGGGTATCGTTTTTCACCGCCGGATCCGGTCTGCCGATCATTTCAAATTCCAGGTTGGCAGCGATCTCTTTCAGCGGCACGGGGGGATGGTTGCGGAAATAGCTTGATCCGATCGCGCCCATCTCTTCGCTGCCAAACAGGGCGAACAGCACGGTGCGCCGCGGACGCTGTCCTCGGCCCAGCACACGCGCGATTTCGAGCACAGCCGTAGTGCCCGAAGCGTCATCGTCTGCACCGTTGTAGATGTCGTCGCCGTTCACCGGAACCCCAATTCCCAAGTGATCCAAATGAGCCGAAAACAGGATTGCGTGGCGTCGCAGCGACGGATCGCTGCCTCGCAGTATGCCCAGCGCATTCCATGTGTACCCTTTTTCTTCGGACGACCGCGCTTGGAATTTCACCACGCTACCTTCCGGCAACTGCTCGATCGCGTCGACCGCATCCTGCTTCAACTCCAGCACATTGAATTTCTTATCGTCCGCGGAGCCGTCCTTCAACTGGTTCGCTACCTTAGGCAGTTGTTTGCCGGACTCTTCGAAGTGATTGACGTCGCTATCGCGCGCGAGTATGAGTATCGCAGACGCGCCTGCCGAAGCTAATGAGAACGCTGTATGCTTGACTTTGCTTTCATCCGAACCCACAATCAGCACGACCGCACCGGCCTCGACGGCTGGATTCCTAGTGTCGTTAAGCTTGTCCACATTTAGTTTTCGCAACGGTCCAGAAAATTCCGTTTGCGTCAGAACTACGACTAGGAAATCCTTGCCGTAATCCCAAGTGATGGGCTCAGCCGAACGGCTACCTGCCGGCCGCGAAGTCGTTAGTCGTGGCGGCGATACGACGTTCCGTTGAATGGTGGGCACACGCTGAATGTAACCGCCATCGTCACCCGCCGGTTCAATGCCGTACTGGCGTAGCTGCGACGCAACGTAGGTCGCGGCTACCAGTTCATCATGCGTACCGCTGCCACGCCCCTGCAGCGCGTCCGAGGCCAGGAATTCTTCATGGGCGCGAATGCAGCGTTCACAAGCCCTGGCGGCGACTCCAAGGCTCCCGGCTGGTTGTGGCTTCGGTGAAGCCGTTGCGACCCCCTGCGCAAGGGCCATCGAGGGCAGGAACGCAGCGAGAAAGAGAAAGAAAAGCAGTGGGGAGAGGCGACATCGTTTTCTCATGAGAGCCTGTCGAGTTTACAAGGTTTTACCTTCCTTGACGGATTCTTTACCTCGGATTGGCCTCCCGGTCGTTACTATATTAGGAGTGGGACCATCTTGAATCGATCGTTGGTGCTGCTCTGTCAGATTGTCCTCCTTATGTGCCCCTCCACGCTGCTGGCCCAGCGTGGAGGGCACAGTGCTGGCCGCCCGTCGACGGGCGCATCCAACCCGACACCCAACACCAGCGACATGACCGACTTCAATCGCGCAATTGCGCTTCAGGCCACCCCGGACCAGATCGCCCAGTTCCAGCAATTGAACAAGAGCACGGAAACGGCCAGCAAACAGGCGCAGAATCTGATCCAGCCCAATGAAAACGCAACTAGGCCGAATTCATCCCGCTACGCAGATTTAAGCGACGCGGTCGACGAGGGACAGACCAACATCCAGCGATTTGTTGGGAGTTTTTCTGCCGCGCAGCAGTCGGGATTAAAGCCTCAGATCAAGAAGCTCAGTAAGGCGGACTCGGATGTCTCCAACCAGAGCAAGGCTCTGGCTAAAGAGTTAGAACGGTCGCAGATCGACGACAAGAAGCTTCTCGCCGTCACGGTGAAACTAGACAAGGCGCTAACTGGTTTTCGGACGGAGTTGGTCGACATCGGAAAAGAAATGGGAATCCAGCCGCAGGAGCATTCTCCATGACCAAGAATCAGACCATCGGACGCGATCTTAGCCGAGGTGTCGCGCTCATCCTCCTGCTCGTGGCTCTTTCGCCGGCGCAGGATCACGATGCCAATGGCAATGCCCAGGGCGTTGCGACCATGTCGGTTGACGTCAAGGTGGTCACGCTTCCGGTCATCGTTCGTGACAAGAAAGGCCAGATTGTCCGCAATCTGTCCAAGGATGATTTTGTTCTTCAGGAAGATGGCCGCCCGCAAACGATCAAATACTTCACGCAGGACACCAACCTGCCTCTTACCCTCGGACTGCTGGTCGATACCAGCCTGAGCCAGCGAAATGTTCTCGATCAGGAGCGAAATGCCAGCAAGGTTTTTCTCGACCAAATGCTCACCGACCCCAAAGACAAGGCGTTCCTCATTCATTTCGACCGCGAGGTGGAACTTCTTCAGGACCTCACGCCATCCCACGACAAGCTGGAGGCGGCCCTGCAATTGCTAAATGCTCCCCAACTTGAGCGCAATGGCGGCGGCCGATCCGATCCCGGCTCCTCTGGATCGGGCCCTTCTGACCCGCAATCTGGCACTGGCCAGCCCCGAATGAGCAGAGGAGCGGGTACTCTGCTTTACGATGCCATTTTCCTTGCCTCGAACGAACTGATGAAGAAGCAACAGGGACGCAAAGCCCTTATCGTCCTTTCCGACGGGGACGACCGAGGCAGCAAGGAGTCGCTGCAAAGCGCCATCGAGGCGGCCCAACGCGCCGACACTGTGGTTTACTCCATCCTGTTCGCCGATAACCATCAGGACAGCAACGGTTTTGGTCACCAGGGCGGAGGAATGGGCCGGCACGGCGGAGGCTTCCCGGGTGGCGGAGGCTGGCCAGGAGGTGGCGGATCCGGAGGCGGTGGTCGCGGGAGATCTCCGCAGGAACCCCGCGTGGATGGCAAGAAAATCCTCGAGCAGATTTCAAGGGAAACTGGCGGCCGTCTCTACGAAGTCTCCAAAAAGCAAGCGATCGATCAAATCTACGACAGCATCGCTGAAGAATTGCGAACTCAATACAACCTGGGCTACGCCCCGGATAAAAGTAATGCTGAAGCCGGTTATCACAAGATCACCTTGGTAGCCAAACAGAAAGACTTGGTGGTGCAAACGAGAGACGGATATTACGCGGAACGATGAGAAGAACAGCACTTAGCAGAAATCAAAGGACTGGCGGAGAGGGAG
>CAWFQN010000013.1:0-49025 GCA_963817925.1 uncultured Acidobacteriota bacterium | reverse complement strand
GGTTGCGGGGGGTGGATTTGAACCACCGACCTTTGGGTTATGAGCCCAACGAGCTACCAGACTGCTCCACCCCGCGTTTTTATGATAACAACCTGTCTGCGCAGCGTCAATTTTTGAGCTTGGGGCGCTGGCAAGCGTCCACGATTTTCGTGGGGTCGATGGCGGAGCTGTCGATCTGCTCCTCGAGGATTTTTCCGTCCTTTCCGATTAAAAAGTTTACGCGGCGTGCGGCTTTGTATTTGTCTACGTAGACGCCGTACTTGCGGGTTGTGTCTCCGCCCCAATCGCTGAGCAGGGGGAAGGTTACGCCGATTTGGTCGGCGAAGGCTTTGTTGGAGAAGGGGCTATCCATGCTCACACCCAGGACCTGGGTGTCGGTGGCTTCCAGTTTTTGCAGATTCTTCTGGAAGTTTTTCATTTGCTCGGTTCAACCCCCGGTGAAGGCGAAGACGTAGAAAGCCAGCACTACATTTTTCTTGCCGCGATACTGGCTCAGGGTTACATCTTTCAGATCGCTTCCGTCGAAGTATTGCAGCTTGAAGTCTGGCGCGACGTCCCCTACTTTCAGCGCAGGCGGTGGAGAGGCTGATTTGTTGTCGGCGGCTCGCAGCGGGACGGTGAGACATCCTCCCACCAGAAGCCAGGCTGCAATCGCGGTAATCGTAAGTCTTGGCATCGGATACACTCCTTTCGCAAGTGCGGGTGTTTATTGTCTCAGCAGAAGGGGGGGTAACACCAGTGGGACGGCTTGTTGCCAACGGTTTGTGAAAGAAGTACATTTCTCTCGGAGATCGAACCTTGTCGTGTGAAATTCCAGTTTGTGACTTTTCTTTCGCCCCTTCGGGGCTTGGTGTCGCCCGATGTCTTACCCACGGCTTGCGCCGTGGGCTGCGTTCTTGCGCCGCTCCGCGGCTGAACCTCGCGTTGCATTGTTACGCCGCTCCGCGGCTGAGGGTCCGCGACTTTGTCGTTGCTCCGTCGGTGGTTGCATTCTTGGATCGCCCATGAGTCTCCGCACTCTCAACGAAATATTTTTCGCGGTGGTGGATCGGAACGATCGCGTGGTGGTAATGCACCGGCGGGCGATCCAGTGGGTTTCCATTTCTTCGTCCGAGCTCTATCAGAGCGTTGTGGGCGTGGCGCGCGCGCTTCGGGAGTGGGGCATCTCCAAGGGCGACCGGGTTGCGATTCTGAGTGAAAACCGGCCGGAATGGACGATCGCGGATTTCGCTAGCCTCCTCATCGGCGCGGTGGTCGTGCCGGTCTATACCACGTTGACGGGTGAGCAGACGGCATACATCTTGCACGATTCAGGGGCGCGCGCGATTTTTGTCTCGACCGAAAAGCAGCTTCTAAAAGTGCAAAGCATTCAAGACCAAACCGCGGTCGAACGAATGGTCGTAATGGATGACGTGGAGACGGCACACGCTGTGCACGTGCAGCGGCTGATGCATGACGGCCCAAAGGAGCGCGATGTGGAATTTGACTCGGCTGCTCGCGCCCTCGATCCCGATGATCTTGCCACCATTATCTATACCTCGGGAACCACGGGCACTCCCAAGGGGGCCATGCTCACTCACGGCAACATGGCGTCGAACATCGCGCATTCACTTTCCGGCTTTGCTATTCGCGGTGGCGAAATCAGTATTTCGTTCCTTCCTTTGTCCCACGTTACCGCGCGGCATGTCGATTTTGCCATGCTCTCCCGCGGAGTGACGTTGGCTTACGTTTCCTTTCTTGATCAGCTTCCGCAGGCTTTGCTGGAAGTTCGCCCCACAATTTTCGTTGGCGTGCCGCGAGTCTATGAAAAGATTCACACGCAAGTGGACCTCAAGGCGAAAGGCTTTCCAAAGGAATTTCTTTATCGCTGGGCGCTGTCGGTCGGCAGGGCTCATCGGAGCGAGATTCTCGCCGATGACAGGCCGGCATCGTTAGCGTGGAAGCTTTGTGACCGGCTGGTGTATTCGAAAGTGCGCGCGGGCATGGGTGGGCGCGCGGAAGTGTTTATTTCTGGGGGCGCGCCGCTGGGACGTGAACTGGCGGAGTGGTACGCGGACATTGGCGTTCGTATCGACGAAGGCTATGGATTGACAGAGACTTCCCCCGTCATCGCGGTCAACAGCCCGGCATCGCATAAGCTCGGGACAGTGGGGAAACCGCTGGCCAACGTTGAGGTTCGGATCGCAGAGGACGGCGAGATTCTGGTCCGCGGTCCTTCAGTCTTCAAGGGATATTGGAAGCAGTCGCAAGAAACGCAAGCTGCTCTGACGGATGGATGGTTCAAGACGGGCGACATCGGAAATATCGATGGCGATGGCTTTTTGTCAGTCACGGACCGCAAGAAAGATCTGATCAAAACTTCCGGCGGCAAGTTTATTGCTCCGCAACCGCTCGAGAACTCTCTTAAGCACAATGCTCTGATTGGCGAAGCTGTGGTTCTCGGCGACAAGCGCAAGTTTCCCGCGGTTCTGATTGCGCCCTATTTTCCGGTGCTGGAAGACTGGGCGCGGGCCAACCAGCTTGCCTTCTCCTCACGAAAGTATCTGGTCTTGCATCCCAAGGTGAGGGCGCTATACGAAGGCATTGTCGCGGACCTGAACCGCGATCTGGCGCGCTTCGAACAGTTGAAGAAGGTGATATTAGTCGCGGAAGAATTTTCGCCGGAGAACGGAGTGCTTACCGCGAGCATGAAGCTCCGGCGGCGGGTGGTGGAGGAGCGCTATCGGGCCCAGATTGAGGCGATGTATGTGGAGGCGGAGGCTTCAGGGGTGGTTTCCAAGGGTGAGTAGTGCCTTGGACGGTTGAGATTGGTGACGAAGTTAAGGTCTGGCTGTTCGCCCTGTTGTATTGTCGCCTCCCACCCTTCCGCACAGAACGCGGAAGGATGGGGCACCCTCATTTTAGAGTCGATTCGTTGGTCAATGAACTGCTGTCGGCTGGGACTGCTGCGCCTGTTCTCTTATCGCGCTTACAATCTTGCGGCCCATTTCCGTGGTGCCGATGGCGAGTTGGGCGGGCTTCGCTAGATCCCGCGTGCGATTCCCGGCGCCGATGACAGAGGCGACCGCAGTTTCGACGCAATCGGCTTCGGCATTCAAGTGGAACGAGTAGCGAAGCATCATCGCGACCGAAAGGACGGCCCCTAGAGGATTCGCAATGCCTTTCCCGGCAATATCTGGTGCGGAACCGTGGACCGGTTCGTAGAGCGCGACAGGTCCGCCGATGGAGGCCGATCCCAGCATCCCGATCGAGCCTACGATGGCGCCGGCCTGGTCCGAGAGTATATCTCCGAACATGTTTTCCGTGAGCAGGACGTCGAAGTCCGTGGGATGAGAGACCAGAGCCATGGCGGCTGAATCCACATAGGTGTGGCGGAGTTGCACTTCGGGATATTGCCGGGCCTCGCGGGTAACCACTTCGCGCCAGAGCCGGGAGCAATCGAGGACATTCGCTTTGTCGACGGACGTGACGCGGCGGCGACGAGACTGGGCCAGTTCAAAAGCGACGCGTGCAATGCGCTCGATTTCCGGTTCACGGTATCGCATGGTATCGATCGCAGTGCGGCTGCCAACGGCGCCTTCGGTCGAACGGGGCTTGCCGAAATAGATTCCGCCCAAGAGTTCACGCACGATCAGGACGTCAGTGCCGCGAACCACTTCGGGGCGAAGCGGGGAGCAATCTTCAAGTGCCGGAAAGCATACGGCTGGCCGCAGATTCGCGAACGCTCCCAGTTCCTTCCGCAGTCGAAGCAAGCCCTGTTCGGGGCGCAGCTCTTTTGGGACATTGTCGAACGCTGGGCCTCCGACCGCGCCGAGCAGCACGGCGCCGGAGGCGAGACAGGTTTGCAATGTATCTTGCGGCAGCGGATCACGGCTGCTCGTATAGGCGGCGCCGCCGACATCTTTTTTCTTCAGGCTGAGTTCGTGAGCGAACGTGGTGGCGACGGCCTCGAGAACACCAACGGCTTCATCGGTGACTTCGGGACCGATGCCGTCCCCGGGGAGGATTGCGATCTTCAGGAGCATGGGTTCTATTGTAGTGCGGTCGCGGCGTGGGTCTGGCTGAAGAATGTTCCGTGCGAAAAATGCTGTTCACATGAGGAACATCGAAACCCGGCGGCTAAAGCCGAACCCACTTCAGCTACTCACGGTATGCCTGAAGGCATACCCTGATACGAGTCGAGGATTTCACGGAATGCCTGAAGGCATACCCTGATACGAATCTAGGATTGTTCCGAAATAATGGGAAGGCGTGCCTTTTCGCGAAAATGTGGCAAGCTTCGCTCGCGCCCCGGACGGGGCGTCCGGGGCTACGGTATTGCTACTTCACACGCCCCACAAATAATCTTCCTGATCGCCGTGATGTTCTGCCATCGGATTCAGAGGGAAACTCGCAAGTCCCGCTCCGCTTGAAACAGATATCGACCGCAGAAGCTTGGAATGTCCATGTCCGCTGTCTGGGCGCGCAGCCGCGAACGCTGGGACGTCGAGCGGAATTGATTGCGCCTGCGCACGGTCGTCGGCTGCGGCGATGCGGTCCTTCTGAATCGCAGAGATCAGTTCGAGCAGATGAACATCCTCAACGTGCTTGATCTGATCCGCGAGCACTACGAAGAGGCGGTAGACTTCGTCGAGTTGATGACGATCGAATTGATGGCCCAATTGCTCGCAGCGCAGGCCCAGCGCGTGGCGTCCCGAATGCTTGCCAAGCACCAATTTCGAATCGGGCACGCCAACCGATTGCGGGGTCATAATTTCGTAGGTCAAGGGATTCTTGAGCATGCCATCCTGGTGAATCCCGGCTTCATGGGCAAACGCGTTTCGCCCGATGATTGCCTTGTTGGGTTGGACCGCAACTCCCGTGATCTCACTCAGCATCTGGCTTGCGGGGAACAACTCCTCGCTCACGATCTCGGTCTCGTAGGCAAGCCGGTCGGGGCGTACGCGCATGGCCATGACGATTTCTTCGAGCGAGGCATTCCCGGCCCGTTCGCCGATGCCATTGATGGTGCATTCCACTTGCCTGGCTCCGGCAGCGATTGCCGCTAACGAGTTGGCTACGGCGAGTCCGAGATCGTCGTGGCAGTGGGCGGAAATAGTGACATCCTCGATCCCGCGAACGTTTTCACGGATGGTGCAGATCAGTTCGCCGAATTCCACGGGCGTCGTATATCCAACCGTGTCCGGAATATTGACCGTGGTGGCGCCTGCGGCTACGACGGCCTCGACGACCTGACACAGGAACTCGGGATCGGTGCGAGTGGCGTCCTCGGGAGAAAATTCGACATCGTGACACAAACTCTTGGCGAGGCGTACCGCTTCAATGGCTTGTTCCAGGCACTGCTGGCGTGAAATGCGAAGCTTGTATTTCAGATGGATGTCGGAGGTGGCGAGGAACACATGGATGCGGGGCCGGGCGGCGCCTTGAAGGGCCTGCCAGGCGCGTTCGATGTCCTTGGAGCAGGCGCGGGCGAGGCCTGCGATAATCGGACGCCGCACGACCGCGGCGATGGCTTGCACGGCGGCGAAGTCACCTTCGGACGCGATAGGAAATCCAGCCTCGATCACATCGACGCCCAAGCGGTCGAGGTGATGCGCCATGCGCAGCTTCTCCGGCACATTCATGCTGCAACCGGGCGACTGCTCGCCGTCGCGCAGAGTCGTGTCGAAAATCGTGATGCGTTCCATCGCGGGCCCTCCTAGGGGATCAAGGCTCAATCCTACGTAGACAGGCATATTAAGCAAGCTTATAATCCTACAATTATCATTAGTTATAGTTATCATCATAAGCGGAGCTAATGAGGCTTGAAGTTCCGCTAAAGGAATGGGGCCGATGGATCTGGCGCAACTCGAAGTGTTTCTGGCAGTGGTGAGGGAGGGGCGATTCTCGCGCGCGGCCGAAAAGCTTTACCGGACGCAGTCGGCGGTGAGCCAGTCGATCCGCAAACTCGAAGACGAACTGGGCGAACCGCTGTTCGATCGCTCGTCGCGGGAAGGCGTGCTGACCGACGCTGGCCGCGTGCTCCAGGAATACGCGGAGAGATTATTGAACCTGCGCGGAGACGCCCAGGCAGCGCTGGTGGAACTAAGAGAGCTGCAGAAAGGCAAATTGGCGATCGCGGCCAATGAATTCACCGCGCTGTACCTGTTGCCGGTGCTGGCGGAATTCCGCCGCCTGCATCCGATGATCAGAATCACGGTGCGGCGCTCGCTGGGCAGCCACATTCCCGACGACGTACTGCGCCACAGCACCGAGCTTGGAGTGCTCACGTACGACCCGCAGGAGCCGCAGCTTTGTTCGACGGTTGTCTATCTGGACGAGCTGATTTTCGTGGTTCCTCCGAGTCATCCGCTGGCTAATGCGCATCAGGTCAGCATTCGGCAACTGGGGGCCGAGGCGTTTGTGGCGCACAATGTGGCGTCTCCCTATCGCGAAAAAGTAATCCAGGCTTTCAAACGGCACAAGACGCCATTGCACATGGACATCGAGCTGCCTACCCTGCAAGCCATCAAGCGCTTTGTGGTGATGGGCAATGGAGTCGCGCTGGTCCCCGAGATCAGTGTGGAAAACGAACTGGCTCACGGCGAGCTGATTCGCATTCCTGTGCGCGAGTTGCGGCTGCACCGCAAGCTGCGATTGATCTATCGCAAGTCCGCGAGTTTGTCGCACGCCGCACGTGCTTTCCTTAAAGTGGCTGAGACCGTTGCGCGGGAGCGGCGCGGAAGATACCGCTTTCAACGAGAACACTGAGAGCATTATTTTGAGTTCGCACGGGCCTGGACGCGCAGGCTTCCATTCGCGTGCAAAACAAAACGCCCCAGCACTCGTTAGAGTTTCTGGGACGTTCGTCGAAGCAGCCCTCCCCCGAAGTCTGCTCGAGGACTAATGTAGCAGTAGGCCGGTCGGGCGGGAATGGCACTTTCAGGCCATATGGAAATCTACGGTAACCGTGCCCCGGTTACAGCCGGGGGAGGCAGCAAAACCTTTTATATTGTGGGATTTAGCGACGCACCCGAAGAACAAAACCCTTCGGAAGCCTTAGTTCGATACTTTCTGCAGCTCTTTCTGGTGCTTCAGAGAAACCTCGGCTTCTTCCAGGTTGGTGCCGATCCCGAAGCAAAAATCGGCTCCCTCGATGGTGGTGATGCGCCCGTCCAATCCACAAACTGCAAAAGGCTCGCGCCGCAAACGCTGTTGGGCCTCTGTGAGTTTGAGGTTTAGTTCCTGATAGGACTCTCCCTTGCACAGGAACTCATCGCCTTTGTCGTGATAGGCGTCTAGACCGACGCTTGTGAGTACCTCGGCAAATCTGCGGATGAGTATGTCGCCGGCGGAGTAACCGTATTGGTCGTTCAACGCCTTTAGGCCGTCGACATCGCTCATGGCGATGAACGGGCTCGCCGGGCCGTCGTCAAAGGCGCGCCGGTTCGGGCCGCCTGTCCTTTCGGAGACTAGTAAGGCACGTCTCATTTCTTCTGGGGACATCTCCGCTACTCGCTTGCGCGTCAGATGGTCAACTCTGCGCTCGATCATTCTGCGCTCGATCATGGAACCGCTCCCCGGGGGAAGATCAACTGCGATCTCGGGGCCCCGTTCAAATAGGCCCACCATTTTGCTCGTCTCTCGTGTTGGCTGCCAGATTACTTTGGTAACAGAGTTAGACGGTAAGTACAGTCGGAAAAAAAGCGAACTGGGAAGGGCCCTTTCCTTACACATTAGATTGTGTAATACTCTACACATGGCGACGAATCTCGCTCTCGACGACAATCTGATTGAGGAAGCCCGCCGCGCCGGCCGTCACAAGACAAAAAAGGAGGCTGTCAACGCCGCTTTGGCCGAATACGTGTTGCGCCGGAAACAGCTCCGCATTCTCGATGCATTCGGGAGCTTCGACTTCGATCCTCAGTACGACTACAAAGCGGAGCGTCGCAGAAATCGCTCCTGATCATGCTGGTACTGGTGGACACGCCCATATGGTCGCTTGCTTTGCGCCGCAGAGACGCAAATCTTAGCTCGCGTGAGTTGCGGCTTACTCAAGCTTTGCGAGAACTCATTCAGGACGGGCGCGCTCAACTTGTGGGTCCTGTCCGGCAGGAATTACTCTCCGGCCTACGCGAAGAAGCCAGCTTCAGGAAGCTACGAGACCAACTCCGAGCCTTTGAGCAGGTCTCGTTAGAGGTTGCCGACTACGAAGAAGCCGCCCGACTGAACAATCTATGCCGCGCGCGAGGCATCGCTGGATCTGCGATCGACTTCCTCATTTGCGCCATCGCTCTTCGCCGACGTTGGCAGGTTTTTACTACTGATCACGATTTCCCCCGCTACAGCACAGTCGCTCCCTTGCGGCTCTACGAAGTGACCTAGGCGCGATCAGTGGCTAAGCCGCGCATTTTCTGCGTCAGTCCGGGCCTAACCCCTCTCATTGCAAAGGATCAGGCGGTGGACGCCAATTGACAAATATCAAATCCGAGAATGGGTCGCAAGATCCGCCCCTTTGAAAAAAGGCCGGTCGCGAGTTAGATTGGATCAATCCAAAACCATGGCTGAGAAGTTCACACTGTTTGACAAAATCTGGAACGAGCACGTGGTCTGTGTTCCATCCGGACGACTGCCGCTGCTTTACATCGATCTGCACCTGGTGCACGAGGTCACTTCGCCGCAGGCCTTCGAGGGATTGCGTGTGGCAGGCCGCAAAGTGCGCCAACCTAAGCGCACGGTCGCGACGGTCGATCACAACATTCCGACCGAGCCTCGCGGCACGCCCATCACCGATCCCATTGCGGCGCGGCAGATTCAGGCCCTGCAGCAGAATTGCCAAGATTTCGGCGTGCCTCTGTTCGACATGGATTCGTCCGAGCAGGGCATCGTGCACGTGATCGGTCCGGAACTTGGATTAACTCAGCCGGGGATGACGATCGTCTGCGGCGACAGCCACACCAGCACGCATGGTGCGTTTGGAGCGCTGGCTTTCGGCATTGGGACCTCGGAAGTCGAGCATGTGCTGGCTACCCAATGTCTGCCTCAGCGGAAGCCTCGGAGCATGCGCATCGAGGTTCGTGGCAAGATTGGAGAAGGGGTGAGCGCGAAGGATCTCGCGCTGGGAGTGATTGGACAGATTGGGATCGACGGCGCCACCGGCCACGTGATCGAGTATACGGGCGAGGCGGTTCGCGGGCTTTCCATGGAAGGCCGGATGACTTTGTGCAACATGAGCATTGAGGCCGGTGCGCGAGCCGCGATGATCGCACCCGATGAGACTACCTTTGCTTACATGAAGGGCCGGCGCTTTGTCCCGCGGGATTGGGAAGAAGCGGTCGCGCGCTGGCGAGGGCTGGCTTCCGATCAGGGGGCGCGATATGACGCGGTGGCGGAAATTGATGCTTCGCAACTGGCACCGTTTGTTACCTGGGGCACGAATCCGGGGATGATCGCGCCAGTCGATGGACGTATTCCTGAATTGCGGGATTTGAAGATGCCTGCGGACCGTCCTGCGGTCGAGCGCATGCTGGAATATATGGGACTTGAACCGGGCACTCGTATCGAAGACATCTCTGTCGATCGTGTTTTTATTGGCTCTTGCACGAACTCACGGCTGGAAGACCTGCGGGCTGCGGCTCGCGTCGCCAAGGGACATCGCGTTGCTCCCAGAGTGCGGGCCATGGTGGTACCGGGGTCGCAAGCGGTGAAGCACGCGGCGGAGCAGGAAGGCCTGCACAGGATTTTTATGGACTCCGGGTTCGAATGGAGAGAATCCGGGTGCTCGATGTGTCTGGGGATGAACCCGGATATTCTGCTGCCTGGCGAACGCTGCGCTTCGACCAGCAATCGCAATTTTGAAGGCCGCCAGGGACGCGGCGGGCGCACGCATCTGGTGAGTCCGATGATGGCTGCCGCGGCCGCGATCGCCGGACACTTTACCGATATTCGCAACTGGCATTTTCGTTGAGGAGACTTGATTTAATAGGAGTTCGGGCGAGCGCGTGAAGTTTTCATGAACATCCTTTGTGTACCTTGGTGTCCTTTGTGGTTTTAAGCATTTGCACTTCATCGACCACAAAGGACACCAAGGTACACAAAGGTACACAAAGGAAGAAGGTGGCAAAACTTAACGACCTGGCAGTTAGTCGAGCAGCAATGAAGGAGAAAATTTTGAGGTAACCATGAAACCCTTTCGCATCCACAAAGGTCGCGTCGCGCCGCTGCATCGGGCCAACGTGGACACCGATCAGATCATTCCCAAGCAATTTCTGAAACGAATCGAACGCACCGGGTTCGGTGATTTTCTATTTTTTGATTGGCGTCGCGACGCCGACGGCAACCATGATCCGTCATTTGTTTTGAACCATCCAAGCTATGCGGGAGCAAGTGTTCTGGTGGCGGGAAAGAATTTCGGTTGTGGATCTTCGCGAGAACATGCCGTCTGGGCGTTGGAAGATTTCGGTTTCCGCGTCCTCATTGCACCATCGTTCGCTGACATTTTTGCCAACAATTGCGTGAAGAACGGTGTCCTGACCGTGGTTTTAAACGAGGAAGAAGTCGCCGAGATCGCTCGGCGGGCGGCCGAGCATCCCGACTATGAGATCACGGTCGATCTAAATCAATGCAAGGTGCACGACGATCATGGATTATCCGCCGCATTCCAGATCGACGAGTTCACCCGCCATTGCCTGCTTGAAGGGCTGGACGACATCGGACTCACTCTACAACACGAATCCGATATCGCCGCTTATGAAGCCCGGCATTCCCCGACAATAAAATGAGCTGATCCGGGCGCGGCACGTCTGCTCGGTTACAATACCTTGACCCGCACAAGCGGGTAGACGGTGGAGGAGAATGCCCGAGGCCTGGAAGAAGTGGGAAGGCCAAGTCGTGAATGAGGAGTTCCCGTTGCTGCGGTATCTGGGCGGCTCGGAGCGTAGCGCTGTATTTCTCACCAAGCGAACGGATCGCGAACCTGAGGACATGGCGATCAAGCTTATTCTGGCCAATGCGGAGAATCCTGAACTTCAGGTCTCCTGGTGGGAACTCGCTGCGAAATTATCCCATCCTCACTTGCTTCGCCTCTTTCAAACGGGCCACTGCGAGATCGAGGGTACGCAGTTGCTCTACGCCGTAACCGAATACGCCGAAGAAAGCCTTTCGCAGATTCTTCCTTATCGAGCGCTCACCCCCGAGGAAGCACGGGACACGCTCCGACCTGTTCTTGATGTCCTGGCGTACATTCATGCGAAAGGTTTCGTGCATGGCCACATCAAGCCGGCAAATATTATGGCGGTCGGCGATCTGATAAAGATTTCGAGCGACGGTCTTTGCGGAGTTGGCGAATCAAGCCGGGTTCTGGGCGCGACGAATGGCTACGCAGCGCCGGAGGTTGCGGATGGTGCAGGCATGGCGCCGGCTGCGGATGTTTGGTCACTGGGCGTAACCTTGGTCGAAGCTCTGACTCAGAGTCCGCCGGTCTGGAAGGGAACGGAACAGTCCGAACTGGTGTTACCAGAAACTTTGCCATTTTCCGATATTGCCAGTCATTGTTTGCGACGGAACCCACAGCAGCGATGGACGGTTCGTGAAATCGAGGAAAGGTTGAATCAGGCTCCGCTCACACCTCAGAAGAGAGAAGTTGTTCAGCCCAAGAGCTCTTTTACGAAGTGGGGTTATGTGGCGCCAGCGATCGCAGCCGGACTGGTGCTGCTGGCAGTTTTGGGCTCCAGAGTGTTGCATCAGCACCCGAGCGGCAAGCGGGCAGCATCTCAACCGAACGCCGAAGTTGGACAGTCCGCGCAGAACGCGCCGGGGCAGAACTCAATAAATAAAGAGCAAGGTCCCAGTTCGCCCGCTTCCACGAATGCTCCGCCTGTTGTTGCGAAGAATTCCGCCGGCGCTCGGACTCAGGGTGCGGTAAGCCACCAGGTTATGCCCGAGGTCTCGAATGCCGCGTTGAGGACCGTTCAGGGCAAGCTAAAGGTCAGGATTAAAGTCGCCGTGGATTCATCCGGTAATGTGGTGCTGGCAAAGTTCGACTCTCGAGGACCGAGCAAGTATTTTGCGGAGCGAACTCTGGAGGCTGCACGGCAGTGGAAATTCAATCCGCTCCAGGTGGATGGGCGGGGTGTGCCGAGCGAATGGATTCTGAGATTTGAGTTTACGAGAAGTGGAGCAACCGTCCATCCCGCGCAAACGTTCCCGTAGCACCGTAGTCATCGGTCAAGCCGCAGGCCGCTCCAGTTCCTCGCGATTCCATTTGCCGAGACTAGCCCCTGCGTCGTAGGTGGTCTGCATGAATTCAAGAAGCGCGGCCTTCGGCGATGCGGCACTCCGGACGTCGTCATACATCAGAAAGAATTCATGCAACTGTGGATGATAGAAAGCGTTCGCTGGGGCGATGCGGGCTTCGCCGAACCCCGCCGGTTCCGGAGCGGCGTAGGCGTAGAATGCCGGGCCCTTGATATCTCCGCCGCCGGGCCAGAAACCGGCGCTGATCACTTCGTGAGAATATGCCTCTCGCGTGACCGGGTCTGCCCCTTCTCGCGGTGGTGCCTTTCGACCTGAAAAGCGCGTGACCGCAAGATCGAAGCTTCCCCAGAAGAAATGGACGGGGCTGCTCTTGCCGATAAAGCGTGACCGGAATTCCTTGAAGATTTCGTCGGTGAGGACAAGGATCCGCCAGAACCGGTTTGCGTATTCCGGGTCGTACGAAGCGTGCTCTGTATCCTTGTCAAAAGCAATCGGATCAGGAACTTCGCACGGCATCTTCCAAATTTTCACGTGAATGCCAAGTGCGTCCAGACACTGCATGAATTCCCTATAAAAATCAGCAACGGATCGCGGCGCGAGCGTCATCACTTTTTCCGCATCCCTACTTGTCCGAATGATCAGCTTGTGGTGGATGAAATCGAACTGAATCTCAAAAATCTCACTGCCGTAGGGGATCGGAGAGGTTGTGAGTCCGAGCGAAGTGACGTATAGCGGTACTTCCCACCAATGATTGAGTCTTGGAGACAGGGCCAGGCGGACTTTGCCCACGATCTGCGTCCACATGTGCAGGGTCGCGTAGGTGTGCTTCCAAGCATCAAGCGGCAATTCCGGCCACAGGGTAGGAGTTATGGTCTGGACGTTCATATGGCCTCCTGGTAGAAACACGATGCGCAAAAGAAGTACACATTTTACTGCACTCCGAGCCGCGACGAAGGCAATGGGTTCCAGGTTCTCTGGATTAGTGCCACGTATCTTGCTCATTTGCCAGCCGATTTCGCCAAAATTCGCAATTGCCACAAAATCAATGTACCTACCTGGGTCGACGGGCATCTAAGGTTGAGGCGCATTTTACTGGATGGCAGGGCGAGAGCCCCACGGACCGCAGCCCGCTTGATAGTGCAGGTGCGGGTAAATACACAGAACGAGGCTGGGGAAAAGCTGCGCGTTGATTTGGATCGGAAGCGCAGAAGGTGAACTTGGCGTCAACAAGCGGCTTTGGAGGCAAAGATGCACGTCGCGCAAAAAAAAGTCGAAGTTCCGCACCAATTGGTTGAGCGGATGTCCGAGGCTCGGGTTCGAACGGATGAGATTTTCGACATTGTCCGTCCCGACTCCCTGTATGAGCGGCCTATTCCAGAAAGACATCGGATCATTTTTTATCTCGGCCATCTGGAAGCATTCGATTGGAATCTTTTGCGCGAGCGGGCTCTGGGCCTCAAGACTTTCCATGCCGACTTCGACCGGTTATTCGCCTTCGGGATTGATCCGGTGAATGGAGCTCTTCCGTCCGACCAACCGATCGATTGGCCTTCGGTCGCGGATGCTCGTCATTATGTCAACCGAATCCGCGCCAGCATTGATGAAGGGCTGGCAGCATTAACCTCCGCCGATTGGACTTCCAACCCGGTCGGTGCCGATTATTCTGCTGAGACATTGCTTGACGTGGCAATCGAACATCGGCTGATGCACGCGGAAACGCTGGCCTACATGCTGCACCAGCTGCCGCTTGATCGGAAGATTCGAAAGCAACGCAAGCCTGAACTGATTGTTCCTCCAATTTCACCCGCAATGATCGAGATTCCCGCCGGGCGCGTGACGCTTGGACTCTCTCGGGAAGATACGAGCGCGTTTGGTTGGGACAACGAATATGAAGCGCAGACCGTCGCCGTCACGGCGTTCGCAATCGACAAGTATAAAGTGACGAACGGTCAGTACCTTGATTTCGTGTCGGCGGGAGGCTACGAGAATCCGGCGTGTTGGACGGAAGCGGACTGGAAGTGGCGATCCGCGCATGGCGTTCTCCATCCGGTGTTTTGGAGCCGCACTCGCGACCGCTGGTATTGCCGCACCATGTTCGACGAGATCCCTTTGCCTCTGGACTGGCCTGTGTATGTGAGCCAAGCCGAGGCCAGCGCCTATTCTCGCTGGGCAGGGAAGTCGCTGCCGACCGAAGCGCAGTGGCATCGAGCCGCTTACGGAACAGAGACGAATACTGAGAGACCATTTCCGTGGGGCACTAAGTCGCCGACCTCGGTCAAAGGAAATTTTGATTTCAATAGCTGGGACGCAACTTCAGTCGGCGAGTTTCCCCAGGGCCAGAGCGCTTTCGGCGTCGCTGATCTGCTAGGCAATGGGTGGGAGTGGACGTCGAGCCGGTTCGAACCGTTTCCCGGCTTTCAGCGATTTTCGTTTTATCCGGGCTACTCCGCGGACTTCTTTGATGGCAAGCACTACGTGATGAAAGGTGGATCAGCGCGCACGGCCGCGTGCATGCTCCGCCGCTCTTTTCGCAACTGGTTCCAGCCTCACTACCAATATGTTTACGCGGGATTTCGTTGTGTGAGCAACTAATCGATTTCGGAGGACAGCATGCTGACGCAGGCTTTTACCACCGGCACAAATTCCGATCTCATCACCGATGTGCGCCTGGGCTTGACCAAATCCGGGCAGAAGGAACTGCCTTCGAAATATTTGTACGACAGCGTTGGGTCCGCGCTTTTCGAGGTCATCAGCGTGCTGCCAGAGTACGGATTGACTCGCGCTGACGAGCGCCTGCTGCGCCAGTATTCGGAGGACATCGTGGCGAGACTTACTCCTCCGACCGTGGTGGCCGAGTTGGGCAGCGGTAGCGGCAAGAAGACGCGGTGGATGCTCGAAGCACTGAGCCGTCATCAGCACATTTCGTATTGCCCAATCGAAATTTCGCGGGCTGCGCTCACGATGTGCCAACGCGAACTCGGCGATATTGATTCGGTGAGCATCGTCGGGTTCGAGCGCGAATACCTTGATGGACTGTTGGAGGTGGCGGCTCAACGCCAGACTGGGGAGCAGTTGCTGGTGTTGTTCCTGGGGAGCACGATTGGCAACTTTGAGCACCCGGCGGACGTAAAGTTCCTGCGTCAAATGCGGGAGATCCTGCGAGCGGGCGACGCGTTGCTCTTGGGTACCGACCTCGCGAAACCGATTCATCAACTGCTCGATGCGTATGATGATCCGCTCGGCGTGACGGCGGCCTTCAATTTGAACCTGCTGGGGAGAATCAATCGGGAGCTTGATGCCGACTTCGTCGTCGAGCAATTCGAACACGTGGCTCGGTTCAATCAAGACGCGGGTAGCGTAGAGATGCACCTTCGTTCCCGCAAGAAACAAATCGTCAGCATACCTGCTGCTTCCTTGTCAGTGACCTTCTTCGAAGGCGAAACGATCTGGACGGAGAGCAGTCACAAGTATTCCCTCGCCGAAGTCTTTCGAATTGCCGAGCAGGCAGGCTTCCGCTGTGACGCACAGTGGATTGACGAAGAATGGCCGTTCGCGGAAAACCTGTTAATTGCCGAATGACACATGATCATGCGCTTACTCGATATCGGCCTGGCTCTCATCCGTCGGAGCGTTCGACTCGAGATGAATCTCAGGTAAGTTGGCATTCTTGAGTTGCCGATTGAGGGCCGGCAGGTCGGAATTCTTTATTTCGTCCCACCGTTTCATTAATGCGGAAAGATCACGCTCGGTATCCGCCGCGGCGTTTATCTGCGCCGTAGTTGGCGCGGCGTCTGCCTGTCCAACGCCGGTATAGAGCGCGTCGACCGCGGCACTCGCACGAGTCAGAGTTGGCTCAGATGCCCCGGGGACGGCCGGAGTCGGCCCGCGTAGAATTGTTCCCACTTTCTGATCCAGGGCTTTGATCGATTCCGACAGCGCTCCCGATTGGTTTTCGAGCTTGTGAAGTTGATCGACGACAGAACGCGCCTGCGTGACCGCTTCCGTGCTGACAGTCAACTCCGAGGCCAGACGCATCTCCAAATCGAATTGTTTTTCGAGGTCGGCGGGTGACGCAGTTACCCGAGGGTCCATCTTCACCGTCAGCGATGCTGTAGAGGTGTGTCCGTTCGCTGTGAGTCGAGTTCTGTATTCTCCCGGCAGCGCGATCGGCCCCTGCGGCGTTCTCGGCGTGTCGTAAGGAACCGCTGAAATCGGATACTGGTGTTGCAAGGAAGCAGGCGAGGGATAATGCAAATCCCATACCCAGCGGTGCATTCCGGCGCTTGCCGAAAGAATCTTCGGCATCCGGATCCAGTACAACGGAATCAGTTGCTTCTCCAGTTCAGCCTGGGTTACTTCCGGCTTGTCTGTACTGGAAAAACGGCGCACGAGCTTGCCTTGCGCATCAACGATCTCAAGAGTTATTGGGCCAGATGCAGGCTGCACCAGGAAGTAGTCAAGAATCGCGCCGTCCGGAGGATTCTGACCAGCCGGTTCGTCGGGCGGGATTGGAGTGTCGGGATTCGTGCTGCGCCGGACGCGGTAGGCCGCTTCGGGTTTGAAAAGATAGGCATCCGATCTCGCCATGGATTCGGCAAGTTGCCGTAAAGGAGTGATGTCGTCGAGTATCCAGAACGATCGGCCGTGGGTGGCAACGATCAGATCGCTATCGTGAATTCCCAAGTCCCGCATCGAAGTGTGGGGCAGGTTTAATTGCAGAGACTGCCAGTGGTCGCCGTCGTCGAATGAGACCCACACGCTGGTCTCAGTGCCCGCAAAGAGGAGGCCTTGCCGGACTGGGTCCTCGCGCACCGTGTCCGCTGGAGCATCAGCGGGGAGCCCGCTTGTGATCAGCTTCCATGTCTTGCCGCCGTCGTGAGTACGGTAAATATAGGGGTGCAGGTCATCAATGCGGAAGCGGCTCACGGACGCGTAGGCGGATTGGTCGTCGAAATGCGACGCTTCGATCTGAGTTACCTTGCTCCATGCGGTCAAGTCCGGCGGCGTGATGTTGTTCCAATTCTTTCCGCCGTCTCGCGTCACCCAGATCAGGCCATCGTCAGTGCCCGCCCATAGCGTGTTGATGTCTTTGAATGACGGAGCCAGAGCATAGATCACCCCGCGTTGTTTCCCTGCATCGGGATTCTTGGAGGCAAGTGTGCCGACACTCGACGGAACCCCGGGGTTCTCGCGAGTGAGATCCGGGCTAATTGTTTGCCAGGACTGTCCGCCATCTGTCGTCTTGAACAGCACGTTGGATGAAAAATAAAGAGTGTGAGGATCAATGGGCGAGAACAAAGTAGGCTCAGTACGATCGGTGCGGAACTTCGCACTGCGGACTGGAATGGGTGTTACGTTTTGCACCTGCCCGGTAGACCAGTGATATTTCGAAACCTCACTTCGGCCGCCTCCGTAAATAATGTCGGGATCAAGCGGATCGGGCGCGACGTACCCGTACTCGATGGTGGCGACGGGATGCCAATCGCGAAACGTGATTTCGCCGTCGTTCCCGCGGCTCAAAATGCATACCGAGCCGCTTTCCTGCTGCCCAGCGCAAACGCGGTAAGGGAAAGTATTGGTGACTCCGACGTGGTAGAGCTGCGCAGTCGGCTGGTTGTACCACGAACTCCACGTCTGCCCACCGTTGACGGTCACAATAGCGCCCTGATCGCTGACGACAAGAATAATGTTGGGGTCATTCGGATTGATCCAGAGATTCTGGTAGTCATCTCCGCCAGGTGCGCCGCGAATGCTCATCCAGGTTTTGCCGCCATCCGTGGAGCGCACGGTTACGATGCTCACGCTGTACACCACATCGGAATTCTTGGGGTCTACTCTTATAATTGAAAGGTCGCCTCCGCCGATGCGCATGGCAGGGCGCGGATCAGTCGTGGCCACGTGCCAGGTTTCACCGGCGTCATCGGAGCGGTACAGGCCAAGACCCGCACCGGAACCGTATTCTCCGCGTTCAGTAGTTGCCACCGCCGCATAGAGGCGGTTCGGCTGACTTGCTGCTATCGCCACATTGATTTGCGTGACGTTCTTGGGCAGACCGTTGGTTAGAGGGTGCCAAGTATTGCCCGCATCCGTGGACTTGAAAAGACCTCCGCCGATTCCCTGAAACTGATTGTTATCCTCCCACGGCCCCTCGCGTGCTTCCCACAGTGATGCGTAAAGGACGTCTGGATTTGAGAGATCAATCTCGATGTCGGAACCGCCAGTGTTTTCGTCTTTGTACAGGATCTTCTGCCAAGTATTTCCGCCGTCGGGGGAGCGAAAAATGCCTCGCTCCTGGTTCGGACCATAGGGATGGCCGAGGACCGCCGCGAACACCTTATTCGGGTCGCGTGGGTCGACCACGAGCGCTGGGATCTGCTGCCCGTCCCGCAAGCCCAGATGAGTCCAGGTCTTGCCCGCGTCGGTGGACTTGTAGATTCCGTTGCCGACTGACAGGTCCGGACGATGCAGCCCTTCACCGCTCGCCACGTAAATAATGTTGTGATCCGACGGAGCGACGGCGATGGCGCCGATTGATTGACTGGGTTCCTGGTCGAAGATCGGCGTCCAGGTGCGGCCATAGTCGTCCGACTTCCACACCCCGCCATTTACCGCACCGATATAGAAAAGATTCGGCTGGTTCGGTACGCCGGCGACTGCTCGCGTCCGGCCGCCCCGAAAAGGCCCGATCATGCGCCAGAGCATTTCCTGATACATGCTCTCCGGATACTGCTGTGCCTGGCTGACGCCTGGCAGTGAAACAGCGAAACTGCCAGCGAGCAAAATCAGAATGAGGTGACGAAATCGAATCACGTAGACCCTCCAGAAAAAATGTCTGAGTGGGACAGGATAAATCAAATGAGGCGGTGGGAGAATGGCGAGTCGTTCGATTGATCTTTAGGAAACGTCTGATTCTTCTTCGCGACGTTGCTTCTGAATATCGATTCCGAGCTGCTCCGCTTTCTTGTAGAGGTGGCTTCGCTCCAGACCGAGCGACTTCGCAGCATTGGTAATGTGGTAGTTGCTACGCTTCAGCTCGGCGATAATCACTTCACGCTCGAACTTCTGCACCCGCTCGGCCAGCGGACCTGAGCTCGTTCCCGATGAAGGTAGGTTGGTTGGAGTAGAAGGCAGTGCAGCGCGAACTGTCTCCGGCGTTACCTCGCCTTCGGTCGCCAGCAGCATCAATCGCTCCACCACGTTGCGCAACTCGCGGACGTTGCCTGGCCATGGATAGGCCGCAAGCGCCTCAATCGCTTCCGGAGTGAAGGGAATCGCCCTCCAACCATTCTGATCGCAAACCTGCCGGGCAAAGTGTTCCACCAGCACGGGAATGTCCTCGTGGCGTTCTCGTAACGGGGGCAGGATGAGCGGAAACACATACACTCGATGAAAAAGGTCCTGGCGAAACTTGCCGTCGTGCACGAGACCCTCCAGATTTCGATGGGTGGCCACCAGGACGCGCACGTCTACGGAAATTGTTTTGTCTCCCCCAACGCGCTCGACCTCGCCTTCCTCGAGCACGCGCAGCAATTTGGCTTGCATGGGTAGAGCCATATCGCCGATTTCGTCCAGGAAGATTGTCCCCTGCTCGGCCTGCTCGAATTTTCCCGTATGGCGCGCGGCTGCTCCGGTAAACGCACCCTTCTCGTGTCCGAATAGTTCTGATTCGATCAACTCAGCCGGAACTGCGGCACAGTTCAAGGTAACGAAAGGGCCCGCGGATCGTGGGCTGCGCTCGTGAAGCGTGCGCGCAACCAGTTCTTTCCCCGTGCCGGTCTCCCCCAGAATGCAGACTCGCGACTCGCTCGCCGCCACTCGCTCGACCTGTGCCATGACTTTGCGCATGACCTCCGAGGTCCAAACAATCTCGTGCTTCCCCAGGCGATTCCGAAGCTGACGGTTTTCCGATTCCAGACGCCGCAGCTTGAGCACGTTTTCCACCGTAAGGAGCAGCTTTTCGGTGGAGACCGGTTTTTCCAGAAAGTCGAGAGCTCCCAGCCGCGTAGCGCGAACCGCCATTTCAATGTGTGCCTGACCTGACATCATGACCACAGGAACCGTGATTCCTTGCGATTTAAGGTCTTCCAGAAAAGATAGGCCATCTTTCCCAGGCATGACTACATCGGAGAAAATAAGATCAAAATTCTGTGTCTTGGCACAATCGAGCGCCTTTAACGCATTGTCACAAACCGTTGCTTCGTGGCCCGCCAGACGAAATGCACGTGAGAGCGAGGCCAGCGTGTTGGGCTCGTCATCCACAATCAGAAGGTTTGCTTTGTGCGGCACTAGTGGCTCCTCGCAGGTGCGCCAAGCGGCTGATCGGGCGTTTGCAGCTTGTCCAGATTGCGTGGCAGTTCAATCATGAATGTCGTCCCACGTTCGGATTCACTTCGAACACTGATTCTGCCACCGTGATCGCTGATCACCGACTGAACAATCGCGAGGCCGAGGCCCGTGCCATGCGGTTTGCTGGTGTAATAAGGAGTGAACAGGCGCTCGCACTCTTCTGGCGTAAGACCGGTTCCCGTATCCGAAACCTCCGCATAGCTGAGACCGCCGTCCTGGCGCGTGCGCAGCGTGAGCGTGCCACCCTGAGGCATCGCGTCCATTGCATTCAACACCAGATTTGAGAGTGCCCGGTGCAACAGGTCAGCGTCGGCAGCAATGGAATCCATGGGTTCGGTCAACTCCAGTTTACATTCAATCGGCGCACGCTCCGGAGCGTGAAGTTGCGCCTGAAACAGCCGAGCCACATTCTGGACGACGTCATTGAGTTGTATTTGCTGGAACCGCGGGTGGGGCATCCTGGAGAACTCGCTGAAGCGCGAAATAATAGCTTTGAGATTCGCAATCTCAGCTAGCAACGTGGAGGAGCTTTCCTGAAAAATCTCTTCAAACTGCTGCGGGCTCTGCTGCCGCGCACGCAGCAAATTCTCCACGGTCAGTTGCAGCGGGAATAGAGGGTTTTTCAATTCATGCGCCAGGCGGCGGGCCAGTTCGCGCCACGCCGCAACGCGTTCGGCTTGCACCAGGTGCTCTCGTTGTGCCAGCAGTTCGCGGGTCATGCCGTTGAACGATTCCGCCAACTCACCAATTTCGTCGGATGAAGTAACGGACACCTGAGTGTTCCAGTTGCCGGAGGCGACGTCGCGGGCGGCGCGCGCAAGTTGCTCTATCGGCCGCGTAACCCGGCCCGCCGCCCACCCGCTCAGTAGAATCGCCAGCAAGATGCCGCCGCCTCCACACAACAGTGCCGCCGTGCGGATGCGTTGGCGAAGTTCGACGTAAGGGCGCCGCGAATTGCCGATCAAGAGGACCCCGAGCAAGTGGTTGTCCCGTCCGGCCAGCGGAATCGCGTCGATGGTTTCGTCATCCGCGGGATTGGAGGACCAATGCACCAGGGTCGTGGTCTCGCGCGGTTGTTGCTGAAGCTGCTGAATAATTGGCGCAATCCGATCTGCTTGCGGGACCGAGCTTGATGCGTCAATCAGGAATTGGGGAGAAAAGCCAGCTCCCAGATTCTGGTAAAACATGGCCCGCATTCCGGCGGGAAGCTCCAGGCTGGCGAGGAAGTCCTTATCAATGCGGCGGCCTCCGATCACGAAGAGCGGCTTCTCCCCCAGGCTCACTTCTCTCACCGCGAACAGTCCCAGTGCCGCGCCATCCGGCAATTCCTCCTGCTTCAAGAAAGCATCTTTTGGAATTGTGGACACGAGCGTGACAGTTTCCTTGTAGCCGAACTTGGCCGGCCATTGCGCCGAAGAAATGATCGTGCCCTGATTGTCGATGAACTCCAGAAAATCCAGCTGATGATTCTCAGCAACGGCCCTGGCTTCGTTGAGGTACTCGCCATAGTCGGGCGAGCCGTGCATTAGCGCTAGAGCCATGCGAGTCGTGCCTTCGCTCGCTGCAATCGTATCGACATGATGCGCGACTTCTTCCCCTCGACGATTGAACTCATGGCGAAACTGCGCGACCAGAGCCGCGCTACGCTCCTCATTGGCCTTTTCGAAAGCCTGGCGGGTGAACAACGAAATACTCCAGGCAACCGCGACCACCGACACCAGGACGGTAAGCGCGAACACCGCCAAAAGTCTGCGCCGAAAAATCATGGTTTCTCCGCGGCAAGCCAGACATTGGGCATAGGCCAGCTACCGTCGTGGGCTGTCCTCCAATTCATCACAGTTTTAGACACCCCGTTTGCTGTCCGCAGATGCAGCAGAGGAATCAAACGTTGTGATTGCAGCAGCTTGTTCTCTGCGGCGTAAAGATCGTCAATGGAACCGAAAGCAGATTTGCTCTGCGGCAATCCAAGCTCCGAGGCCAGTTCATTCAGGGCGATTTGAGGGTCGATCGAGATCAGCGGCAGCCGAACAATTCGCAAGTCTGCGCTACTCGCCGTCGTGGTCTGCATTCCCATTCCGGCATCGCGAGCATTGAGCACGATTCTTTCGGCGATCACGCGTGCGGTGGGATCAGCAGAATCGTAACCCAGGGTCCACGAAGTGGTGTGTGGAATCTCGCTCCGCACTTGACGCGCAGCCGCCAGGTCAAGCGACGAGGGAAAAAGAAAAGCATAGCCCGTCATCCAATTCGGCAGAAGGCCGCCGGCAGGTTCTCCGCCGCCTTGCAGCACGACCGTACACAGCAAATCGCGATCAATGCTGAGGGCAAGAGCCTGGCGCTGTCGTGCATCCGTAGTCGACTGGGGGTCGTGCCCAAAGACCAGAGCAATCATCTCTATCGGGGCTGAACTCTCGATATGGCGACCTTCTGCGATCGCCCGGTGCGCTTGTTCTGGCGCCACTTCTGTCAACTGTGTCTTGCCGAGGTCGAACGAGATCATCTGCTCGCCAAAACTTTTTCCCAATTCAATTTCGATCGCATCCAGGAAAGCGCGACCGCCCCAATACTCGTCCCGCGCCACCAGCGCGAGTTTTTTCCCCGGATTCCACTGGGAAACCGCAAAGGGTCCGGTACCAGAAATCCTTCCGCCGTCGCGCCTGGCAATGGCGTTGCGCGCCAAACTTAGCTCGGCAGGAAGATTGGGAGCCGGTGAATCACGCTCGATGACGACAGCCTCTCCCTCGGAGAATACTTTCCAAGTGGGATTCGTCCTCCGCAACGAAGCGGCGACTGCGTCTGGAGTAAGCGGCGCTCCATCCTGGAAAGTAATTCCGCGACGCAAGAAAAACTGCCAGCGTTGGTCGCCCGATTCAGCCTGCCAGGAAGTCGCCAATGCTGGTTCAGGCTTGCCCTGCGCATCCAATGAAACCAGGGTGTCAAACATCAGACTGGACAGATTACGATACCCGGACCAATCCGGTTGAGAAGCATCGGCAGGATCGAGAGATGTGGGCGCGGCCCGCATTTCAACATGCAGAGTTCCGCCATAATGCGGTCGAGCTGCGGCGCTACCGCCGAGAGCGCAAAGCAGACTAATGACCACAAGCAATGGAAAGCCGGTAAGCCTCATATCTCCCTGTTTCCGAATTCTGTGAAACTGCAATTGCGCCAGTGCCGTCGGAATCGGTCCAAAGCCCCGTGATGGCCCCGTTGAACTCGACGGGCTGGCTCACGGCGATGGGTTCGCGATCGGCAATTTCAAACGCTGTGACGGATTCGCCGGCGCCATCGCCGTTGCCGGTAACCAACACCTGCCAGCCCTGCCCGCAACCGCTCCGCACGCTTGCAATGTCGGTTCCCCAGCCGAGTTTGGCCGCAGTTTGGTCCGTGACTCCGTCCAGCAAGTGCACCTGACCATCGACAGTCGAAAAAATCCAGAGCTTGTACTTCTCCCGCGGGAGCATCGCAGCCGAGTAAAATGCTTTCACCGTAGTTTGCTTCTCGATGCCCGGAGAGAGCGCTCCGGTAAAAAAGTTCCTGGTGGGAGCGAAGAATGCGCTCAGGCCAGACTGATCAGTCCCGAGCGGCCAGGGATCGTCGCTGTCATAGCAGTTCAGAGCCAGAGGAGCGGTCGTTAAGCTTCGGCAAAAAGTGCCCGGCAAATATGCGTCGAACAAGTGATCCTTCCGCAATGCCAATCGGCCCCGCAAATCGCGCGGCCACGGATGCGAGTGCGATAGCGGCAGTGATTGTTCCTGCTGCCAGCGGCCATCCTGGAGCTTTAAAAGTACGACGCTCTCCGGCTCGAGAAGAATCATGTGCTGGGGAACGCCGTTCAGCAGTGCGACATCCAGGATGCGATTCTCTTCCGTCGAAAGCAGTGTCTTTTGAATCGTGAGCGCAACAGTTGATTTCTCGACCACAGGCAGCCCCAACCTGGGCGTGCTGACCATTACGACGGAAGCTTCATTGTTGCCCTGATGGATCTCGGCGACCCAAACGTAGCTCTGCAGATTTTCAGAAAGCGTAATCTGTACCGAGGCAGCGGCTTGGTCCGCATTCACAAAATGCACTCCGAGCGCGGCAAGCTCGGTGCCAAGCCCTCGACGAATCGCTTCATCTTCCGGCCGGCTAAGCGAAGACCGGTTCACCACCTCCAGCGTGACCGCTCCCGGACCCGTGGCCGCGGCAATCTTTCGTGCCAGTTGCTCTTCGGGTGCTCGCCAGTCACTCGCCAGGATCGCGGGTACGTGCGTCAACATCAGCACGCAGAGGCAGGCAGCCCGTGGAAACCGTGATGACCAGGCACGCATGTGCGGGATGCGCGAATTATAAACCGCATTGTGCTTGGCACTTGGCATATGGCCCTGTACTGTTTGTAGACACCGAGCCTTCAAACCGTAGCCCTAAACTTATTTCGGCTGCTGCTCATCCGGTTCTTCCGCTTGACTGGCATGGTTTGCCACGCTCATGCTGCGGAGCACATCGTTGGCGAAGAAGAATTTCCCGTCCGCCGGCACCATCATGATCTGCAGCTTGTCCGAGAGCCGTTCGGCCACGATCTTGTTAATCAGCAGCGGATTCTGTTTCAGGATCGCGCCTTCGCTCTGCATCCGCACCGCGTCCGCCGCGGCGGTCACGCGAATGCGATCCGCCTCCGCTTCCGCCAGCAACTTGCGCCGTTCCATCTCAGCCTTGCTGTCGATCACCTTGGCCTCTGCCTGCGCCTCTGCGTTCTTCACGGTGGTCTCCTTGCGAGCTTCGGCTTCCAGCTTGGATTGTTCGATCTGTTTCTGTTTGAGCGGCAAGGTGTATTGCATGGCATCGGCCTCGCTCTTGGCCTGCAGCACGCGCACCTGGGCTTCTCCCTCCGCCTGCTTGACCTGCTGAGCTTTTGTGGCCTCGGCTTCAAGCTCCGCGATCCGTACCTGCTTCTGCTGAATGTCGGTCTGCACGCCCATGCGGTCGCTTTCCTGTTCCTTCAGCAAAAGAGTTTCTAATCCCTTTGCGTATTCAGGTGGCAGTTGGATATCGCGCAGCATCACTTCTTTCACGATAATTCCATCCGCTGCCAGTTTCTGAGTGATGACATCCGATGCCCGCTTGCGTACTTCCTCACGCTTCGCAGCAAACACATCCCGGACGGTGTAGTTGGGCACGAGCTCACGCCACGCGCTGGCCACAACTGCGGGCACGATTTCCTTCTCGATGGGCTGAGGCATGTTGCTCTGAATGTAGTCCAAACGCTTGGGATCGAGGCGGTAGCGCACCGTAATCGACAGGCCGAGGGTGAGCCCCTCTTTTGCCTGCACATTCAGCGGCTGTGATTTTGTGCCTTTGCCGGAACCGGCACTCCCCACATCTTCGATAGCGCCGGTAGTAAACAATTGGTCGCGGGTGTCAAAGAGCACGATACTCTCCGCGAGTGGCACTACGAAGTGTGCGCCCGGATACAAGGCGCCCGGCAAGGTTCCGCTCGTCTGGCTAACCCGCACTCCGGCCATGCCGCTGGGCACAACCACGATGCCCAGAGACAACACAATCGGGCCCCAAGCCAGCAATGCCAGCGCTAGAGAGGTTCGCCAGCGCACCTGTGGGACCGGAGGCAGCGGTCCCGCACCAGCCAGAAGCAAGCGCCTGCCGGTATTTCATTTCCAGATAAAAATCGTAAGCCAGTATTCCAGCGGCCAACGCAATCATTCCGATGCCGCCCCACATCAGCAAATATTTCAGCAACAACATAAATCCTCCTTCCGAGCGCTAACGCTCCTGCCCCGATTTAACCTGCACCGCCTGTTGAGAAAAGAACAGGCCGAAGACTTTTCCGAAAATCCACTCTTCCACCAGAATCGCAACCGCCAGCGAAAAGGCCATGCCCGCGGTCACCGTGATTGCTGTCATTAGCGTTTCCATTTGCGTCCTCCCGGAGCGCGTTTTGCTTACGCCAAAGGAAGTGGCACCCCCCGGGCCAATGTGCATATGGTTGATAGTGAATAAGTTGTCGCGGGGAGTCTGGGGCTGGATGGTGTTCGCTGGCAGACAGTGTGTGGCTACGACCACACACCGCAATGGAGCTGAAATAGATTCGCTAATTCAAAAGAGCGCTCGGTTGCTCTGTCAAGAAACCAAGGGCGAGGCGAAGCCAGGGATGGAACGCGTTTCTTCGGCAACCGGCTCGGTCATCTCTCTTACATAGAATGCGACTGCAGTGGCGCGTTGCCAAAAGCGCATCGCGAGAAGCAGAAGCATGGTCGCTTGACCGACGATGAACGCTCCCAGAACACTGCTGGGAGGGACAATCGCGTACCACAGCAAGATTCCAGCCATCAGAACGACCACGGCCACGATTGCAATTGCGAGGTAGCTGCCCAGCAGACGGCTGAAATTCCTTCGCACCTTGCGGAATCCGGCCACGATCGATTTGCGCACCGCCGGCTGGTCGCGCAGCACCGCGTCGGTCTGGGCAACATCAAACCACATGCGGATGACCGTCAGCACCAGCAGAATGATTACAGTGCCAATAAGTTGTGTAAAAAATGGTAGCCGTTCATTGGAAGTCTTGTCCGCGGCACTGACCAGCGCGTTCAACCCGCCAAATAGAATGCCAGCGACGATGCCCGCGATCACACCGAAGAACAAAGACAGGCGAACGAATCGCCAAACATTCCTCCCGCAGGCGCGAAAAAACTCATCCCCTGGCAGCGGGTGGTCGGAGGCGTAGCCCAGCAACACTCCGGGCATAAACAGCAAGCTCGCTAAAAAGAATACGACCGAGAACATCATGGCAGGATGTGTCGCGCCAGGAAACGTCCCAAATTCCGGGCGCGCCAACATTTCGAGGAATACTCCCAGGCTGAACCCATGAAGCAACTTGTCGGCGTAGAGGCTGTGGTCCAGAATGCCGTGCGCGGCGTCGCTAAAGGCGCTCGCTCCGAAGTGGGCAAACGCCAGGTTCAGCAAATAAAACCAGACGATGTAGCGTTTATTGCGGCGCACGATGGCAGCACCCGCGGCAACCAGACTCGTTCTCCCATTCATTCAGATATCCCCTTACACCAGCCACCAGGCCAGGAATTGCGCAAAGAACTGGCTGATGCAGGTCCAGTAATTCGCCAGTTTGCCCGCCGGATCGCCGTTCGGTTCCGCAGTTCGGCTATTATTGAAATTGTTGCGATCGAGGTAAATCTTGTGGTCGGGATCGACTTCGACCGACTCCACTTTTGCCTTCTTCTGGTACGCATATCGTACCCACCGGTCTTGTCCATCCCAGTGCTCGCGCACTCGGTCGCCGTTATCGAACCTGACCTCAACATCGATCGGGATGACGAACTCACCCTTCCGGTGAACCCATACATTGGAGACGTATTCCGTCTCTCCTTTTTTCTCTTTCAAGTTTTCTTTGTACCAATCCACCGGCACGGAAGTGATCTTCAACACTTCGTAGTCCAGCACCTGCGTCCCATAGATTGCCTGATTGAAATACCAGCGCAGGTCTTGCCCAGAAACCTCTTCGATCGTCTTCAGGAAGTCTTCTTTCGTGGGATGGGTGAAGCGGTAGCGCATGAAGTACGTATGCATGGCGCGCCGCATGGTATCTTCGCCAATCACGCCCTCCAGCGTAAGCAGACTGAGCGCCGTCTTGAAGTATGTGATCCCGCCATACGAATTTGAATCCGCATATTGCCACCCATTTTTCGCGATGGGATCAAGATCGGCCACAGCTTCCAAGCCAAACCTGGCCTCATCAACTTGGCCGGCCGTGACGCCCCACATATTGACAATCGAAGTGGACGCCCCAAAAATGGAATTCATGATTTTGATTTGCGTGTACTGGTTGATTCCTTCATCCATCCACGCATCTTCGAATTCGTTGGTTGCCACCATGCCGTACCAGTACTGGTGCCCAAATTCGTGTTCCACCACGTCTTCCACCAAAAGCAGACCTTTCGGCATGTACCATGTCGTACCGCCCGTAATGAATGTTGGATATTCCATGCCGCCAGCTTCTGATCCCGGCTCCGGATCCACGATCGTGAGCGTCTTATAAGGATAGGGCCCGTACCAGCGGTCAAAATGTTCCATCGTCTCTTTCGCGATTCGCGCATGTCGTTCCGCCTGACCCCAATGCGCCGGCTGCATCAGGATGCGCAACTTCACCGGGCCCATGCTGCCTTGAAAAGTGTCGTTATAGATCAAATAGTGCGGGCTCGCCGTCCACGCGAAATCGTGAATGTCATCGCCGTGATACGTAACCGTCTTCGTCCCGTCCGCATTGTTCACGCTGCCGACTTCGATGCCGCTCGCTCCCACCACTTCATACTGCGGCACCGTGAGCCTCACGTCATAAACCCCAAAGTCGGCAAAGAACTCCGTATCGTAGTGAAACTGGTGGCAATTCCAGGCGCCATGCCACCACACGCCAACCTTGGGGAACCATTGCCCGCCCAGAATAAAGTCGCGATTCCACCCGGTCCGCGCCAACGTCTCCGGAAATTGATCGTGGAACTTGATCTTGAACTGGACATACCCATCCGCCGGAATCGGCTTAGCCAAATGCACTTGAACTACGGTGCGATCGTCTTTGTTCTCGTCATCCGGATGGATGAATTGCAATTGCGAAGTGAAATCGCCCTGGCCCACAACTTCAAAGCTCTTGATCTCCTCCGCTCCGTAGCTCTTGGAATCCCACGTTCCCAAGTCCGGCCCATAAGAATTCCATCGTTTTCCTTCCCGTATCCAGGTCGACGTCGGCTGAAATCCATTCAAATAAAGATGGAAGGGAAACGTGTCCAGCGCCCGCCCCGTGAGATTGTGGTAAGTCAGCGTTTCCGTTGCGTCGAGAGCATGCGTCTTGGCGTTGTACTTCGCGTCCATGTCATAAGCCACAACCCGCTGCGACAACGGAGTAGCCGAGTTGATCGCCAACGTGGTAGCAGGAATTGCAACTCCCGCCGCGCCTTCCGTCTGCGCGAAGACAGGCACAGCCAAAGCAGCCAGCAGGCACACCCCAACCCTCAAGCCAACAACCATGAATGAAACTCCCTCTCTTCGAGAAGCGGCAGATAACAAATACAGCAACGGCGAATCGCGAACCTCAAATCATAGCAGCACCGTATCGGAGACACGAAAACCGTTTATAACATTGTTACGTGAATCAGGAACCCCAGGTTCCAAGTCAGACCTTCTGCAACCCATCGTCCTCTAGGCTGTCATCCTGAGGAAGCGGAGTCGTGCGCGAGCGCACGCCTCCAACGAAGGATCCCTATGTCAGCGACAGCCAACGCACACGTAGCGCCGGACGCCTCGTCCGGCCACCGAGCAAAGCGAGGCAGCCTCCAAGCCAAGACAACAAGCAAGCGTAGGGCGGACACTCCTGTCCCCCGCCCTTGACTCCGAGAACGTCAGCGTCAATATCCGAGAAGTTCACGAACCGCGTCGACGCATACCAACTCTTTCATCCTAGAGGAAGCGGAGTCGTGCGCGAGCGCACGCCTCCCAACGAAGGATCCCTGCACCAGCATCGCTCGTCGAAATCCACAACACTCGGCGTTGTATAGGCAGCGTCTGAGCACGTAGTCAGCGACCGCGGAGGAACTCAAGGGGGGGTCTGTCCTCGACTTCAAAAATCTAAGGCCGCTCCCACGCCCCGACCCAGGCAACCATCCACCCCTCCCCATGCAACTAAATAATTAGTTGACGTTCTGGCTTCCAGCGCGTCTAATAAATGAGAACGGAGGAGCCCTTGCCACCAACCAAATCTGTAACCCTGACCGAAGCCGAACTCCGGCTGATGGACGTACTGTGGCAGCAAGGGCCATCGACCGTTCAGCAGGTGCTCGAAGCGCTTCCCGGCAAGTCGCCCCTGGCCTACAACTCGGTGCTGACCACCATCCGTATCCTTGAAAAAAAGGGGTATGTCCGCCACATAAAGGACGGCCGTGCATACATTTACAGGGCTTTGGTCGAGCGCGAGGAGGCCTCGCGGTCCGAGATTCGGCATCTCGCCCATCGCTTCTTCCAGAATTCGCATGAAATGCTGGTCCTGAACATTCTGGAGGAGCGCGGCGTCGATGCCGAGGAGCTAAACCGCCTCCGCCAGCTCCTGGAACAAACCCAGCCCGACGGGGACAAATAGAGAATAAACAAATGATCGCGACCCTCAACCTGAACGCGCTAGCCCGAATGTCCGCCGAGAGCATGCTCAATTGCATGCTCGAGGGGATCGCCATCGGTCTTTTCGCCTGGATTCTCCTCAGGATTGTGGGCCGCCGAAATTCCAGCACCCGTTTCGCGGTCTGGTTCTTCGCTTTACTTGCGATAGCAGCGCTGCCCATCCTCGGCGTTGCCGCATCGAGCGCCCGCGTCGGGAGCGCGGGTTCTGCCATCACGGTCCCAGGTTCGTGGGCGCTCGTTATTTTTTTGGTATGGGCATTGATCTCCGGCGTGGCGCTGCTCAGGGTGGGCATCGGCCTCTGGCAGTTACGCAAATTGCGCCGCAGTTGCTCCGTAATTGACAGCGCAACGCTCGACCCAACGCTGCGCGCAACCTTGCAAGCATTTCAACCCATCAGGCGCGTGACACTCTGCCAGTCTGATCGCTTGCGTGTACCAACTGCGATCGGTTTCCTGAAGCCCGTCGTCGTAATTCCAACCTGGGCGCTGCACGAACTCTCAACCGCCGAGCTGAACTCGATTCTGATCCACGAACTGGCTCACCTCCGCCGCCGGGACGATTGGACCAATCTCGCTCAGCAGGTCCTGAAAGCGCTCTTGTTCTTTCATCCCGCCGTCTGGTGGATCGAGAACAAACTCGCCTTGGAACGCGAGATGGCATGTGACGACGCCGTCTTGGCCGAAACCGCCAATCCCAAAGGCTACGCGCAATGCCTGATCTCGGTGGCGGAGAAGAGTTTCATGCGCCGCGGCCTGGCCCTCGCACAAGCCGCAGTCAATCGCGTGCGCCAGACGTCCCTGCGCGTGTCGCAAATTCTCGACGTAAATCGATCCAGCGCGACCCATGTCTGGAAACCGGCTCTCTACTCAGTAGCCGCGTTTTTCATCGCCTGTCTGGTTTCGTTATCGCATGCCCCAGAACTGGTAGCCTTCCAAGATCAGACGCCAGACACAATGGCATTGGCGACCATGGGGCAACCAACGCTAGCCTCTGCGACCGAGCTAAACTCGTTCGCAAAACCGCCAGCGGTAATCCCAGCAGCCTTCCGCGTCAAGCCTGCGGAACCGATCGCTAAAAGAGCTGTGTGGGAAAGCCCACAACAGCCGCAAAGCGGCGCAAGAGTGCAGCCCACGGCGCAAGCCGTGGGTAGGAGTGTCACAGCTGTGGAGCCCCAGCGGGGCGAAAGAACGGTTGTTACACGCACTGCTCAGCCCTTGGTGCGAGCGAGTTCTTCACCTGCCTCTGATTCGGCTCGTGCTGCCGAAACAGCACCGAGACAAAATTCTGCGACATTGTTAATCGCTCGCTCTGTTTCGCAGGACGAGTTTGTGCAGGCCGAGTCAGCTATGCCAATCGAGCATAATTCTGCGCCACAAGCAATCTTCGTGGTCATGCAGTACGACGAAGCCGGCCCCACGGTTTGGACCATCTGCGTCTGGCGCGTGACCGTCCAGGATTCAGCCCGCAACCAAATTCCCGCAAAGAAGATTTAAGAAAGGTTCAACCAAACCGGCAAACATCAGTTCGAGTTGTAAAACTAAATAATTAGTTGCACCAAAGGAGAAGCAAAACCAATGAGTAACTGGAAAAACTGGAAAACATCGATCGGCCGCATCGCTCTATCCGCAGTCGCGGTCGCAGCCCTCGCGGCCCTCGTAACCTACGAAACCGCCAAACCCTTGTCCGCGCGAGCCTCCGTCGCCGCCGCTGCAGCACCCCTCGACGACAACAGCGTCAGCGCGTTGCTCTCACTCGATCAGGCTATGGAGACTTTGGCCGCGCGAGTCACTCCCGCCATCGTGAACGTTGCCGTCACTTCAAAAAGTAAGCCGGACATGGCCGAACAGCAGCAAATCCCCGACGACATGCAGCAATTTTTTGGTCCGGGCTTCGGTCAGTTCTTCGGCCCGCACGGCCGGCCTCAGCCGCAGATCGAGCACGGCATCGGCAGCGGCGTAATTATTTCGCCTGATGGATATATCGTCACCAACAACCACGTCATCGATGGCGCAGTTGATATTCGCGTCACCATGAGCAATCGCAAAACCATGAACGCCAAGCTGGTCGGCGCCGATCCTTTGACCGACCTCGCCGTGCTCAAAGTCGATGGCGGCAGCCTGCCCAGCATTCCGTTGGGCGATTCAACCGCGCTCCATCCCGGACAGACCGTTCTCGCCTTCGGAAATCCTCTCGGATTTCGCTTCACCGTAACCCGCGGAATTGTCAGCGCGCTCAACCGTCCCAACCCATATTCTGACAACGCGCGCAAGCCCGGCGAATTCATTCAAACCGACGCAGCCATCAACCCCGGCAACTCCGGCGGCCCGCTCGTGAATGCGCACGGTGAAGTGGTCGGCATCAACACCTTCCTGGTCTCCTCCACTGGCGCTTTTTCTGGAATGGGTTTTGCCATCCCCGCTCAGATCGTGAAGCCTACCGTGGACACGCTGATCCGCGATGGCAAAGTAACCCACGGCTACATGGGAATCGGGATTAGCGACGTCACCCCGGAGAACTCCAAGTTCTTTGATGTGAGCGACGCCAGCGGCGCGGTCGTGACCCAGGTCGAATCCGGTTCTCCCGCAGCCAAGGGTGGCTTGAAGGTCGGCGACGTGATCACCGAACTCGACGGCAAGAAAGTGAGCGATGCCGGCGAGCTTCAGGTCGAAGTCGGACAGAAAACTCCAGGCACGACCATCAAGCTGGAAGTCGTTCGTGACGGCAAGAACGTAAACGTTCCAGTCACCCTGGAAGCGATGGGCAGCCGCGACAAGCAAGGCAACGAAGTCAGCGAAAACGATCACGGCAAAATGCACTGGGGTGTTGGTCTCGGCGACATCACTCCAGATATCCGCGAGCAACTGCAGGCTCCTAGAGATCTTCACGGAGCCGTGATCGAGCAGGTGCAGCCAGGCAGCCCGGCCGACAATGCCGGTCTGCAGCGCGGCGACGTCATCGTGCAGGTCAACCGTCACGATGTCCAAAGCGCGTCCGATGTTCAGCAGGCATTAGGAAGTGTTCCCAAAGGAAAAGACGCCCTTATTCTGGTCTGGTCCAATGGCGGCAACACCTTCCGCGTGCTCCACGCTCCGGAGGGTTCATAGCGCCAGTCAAATAACCAATCAAACACTAGAGTGCCCCACCCTACCGTCGTGCTCTTCGACGTTAGGGTGGGGCCTTTGACCGTATGGGGCGGACACTCCTGTCCGCCGCCTTAATCCGGAAATGCCCAACTGAACGACCAAGACCTTCGCGGAGGGCACGACTTCATAGGCTGCGGAAAAACTCCGATCCCGGGTGGCGCGGCGCTTGCAGCGCTGCGGCAACCCGCCCTTGAATGACCCTTGAATAAATAGAGAATACTGCTAACCGACAAATCCCAACAATTCTCCAATTGAAACCGTGTCCGCACCGCTCACTGCCGGTAACCGCGAACCAGCCCAAAAACATTGCACCTCCGCTCGTTCTCTGTTAGCCTTTTACGGACCGCGAAACATACGCATTTTGTGTGGCCGTTGTGCGCCTGATCAACCCCCGCCAGACGTGAACGTCCAGATCGTTAAGGAGAAGAAGCTTGTCGAAGAATCGCCATTTATTTACTTCCGAATCCGTAACCGAAGGACATCCCGACAAAATCGCCGATCAGGTTTCCGACGCTATCCTCGACGCCTGCCTGAGCGATGACCCCACCAGCCGCGTCGCCTGCGAGACTCTAACCGCAACCGGCCTGGTAGTAATCGCCGGCGAAATCACCACCAAAGCCTACGTAGATTTCCAGAACCTGGTGCGCGGAACAATCTCCTCCATCGGCTACAACAACGCCCTCTACGGCTTCGACTCCAACACCTGCGCCGTCATCTCCAGCATCAACAAACAGTCCGGCGACATAGCCATGGGCGTAGACACCGGCGGCGCCGGCGACCAGGGAATGATGTTCGGGTTCGCTTGTAACGAGACTGCGGAGCTTATGCCTGCGCCTATTTCTTTTGCGCACAAGCTCACTATGCGGCTGTCCGAGGTTCGTAAGCATGGGAAGCTTCCTTATTTGCGGCCGGATGGCAAGTCGCAAGTTACGGTTGAATATGATGCGCACCACAAGCCGGTTCGAGTGGATGCCGTGGTGGTTTCTACCCAACACTCGGAGACGGTTGGGAATGACGAACTCCGCAGCGACATTCTCAGGCACGTGATTCAGGCCACGATTCCGGCTCATCTTCTCGACGAAGACACGAAGTATCACATCAATCCCACAGGACGTTTCGTCATTGGCGGGCCCATGGGCGATACCGGGTTGACCGGCCGCAAGATTATCGTCGATACCTACGGCGGCATGGGGCGGCACGGCGGTGGCGCTTTCAGCGGCAAGGATCCGACCAAGGTGGACCGCTCGGCTGCGTACATGGCGCGTCACATCGCGAAGAACATTGTTGCGGCTGGCCTCGCGGATCGTTGCGAAGTTCAACTCGCCTACGCTATCGGCGTGGCCGATCCGGTGAGCGTGCTGGTGGATACATTCGGGACGGGCAAGGTGGACACCCCGATTATTTCAGATCTGATACGCGCTCATTTCAAGCTGACTCCGAAGGGAATCATTGAGTCGCTCAATCTGCGGCGGCCGATCTATTGCAAGACCGCAGCGTATGGACATTTCGGACGCAACGATCCCGACTTTACGTGGGAATTAACCGACAAAGCGGCGAAGCTGGCCAGTGATGCTGGTCTGCGACAGCCGGTCGCGGCGCACAAATAAATTATGATGGGCCCACCCTTTCGCAAAGGACGCGAAAAGGGTGGGGCACCCGCCGCATTGAAATTAATGCACTTACCGCAGCGCTAAGCGTTGCGCCACCCAAAATCAAAGGCTACGTAGGTTTGCATCAGCCTGTTAGAATCAGGATCAATTCAGGGCCACAGAGGAGAAGTAATGTCGACCACACCAACGCAAGTGCATTCTGATATCAAGGGCATTGAGTTTGCCGATCTGGGCAAGAAACGCATCGAGTGGGCCAACCAGTCGATGAAAGTTCTGCAGATCATTCGCAAGGAATTCATCAAGAACCAGCCGCTGCAGGGCATTCGCATTTCGGCTTGTCTGCACGTCACCGCGGAGACGGCGAATCTGGCCATCACCCTTCGCGATGGCGGCGCCGACGTGGTGCTGTGCGCCTCGAACCCGCTTTCCACGCAGGACGATGTCGCGGCCAGCCTGGTGCGCGACCATAACATTGCCGTCTTCGCCATCAAGGGCGAGGACAACGACACCTACTACAGCCATATTCTGGCGGCCATCGATCATCGGCCGCACATCACCATGGATGATGGCGCTGACCTCGTGACCATCCTCCACACCAAACGGCAGGATGCGCTCGACGAAGTGATTGGCGGCACCGAAGAGACCACCACCGGCGTGATCCGGCTGCGGGCCATGGCGAAAGAAGGCGTGTTGCGCTTCCCCATCGTCGCGGTGAACGATGCCGACACCAAACATCTTTTCGACAACCGTTATGGAACCGGGCAGTCGACGATTGATGGCATTATCCGTGCCACTAACTTTTTGCTGGCGGGATCGAAGTTCGTAGTCGCCGGCTACGGCTGGTGCGGACGCGGGTTGGCTAGCCGGGCTCGCGGCAACGGAGCCGAGGTAATTATCACCGAAATCGATCCCACCAAAGCTCTGGAAGCGGTGATGGACGGATTCCGCGTAATGTCGATGACCGAAGCGGCCAAGATCGGAGACGTTTTCTGCACGGTTACCGGCAACAAGAGCGTCCTCACCAAAGACCATTTCGAGTTGATGAAAGACGGGGCCATCATTTCAAACTCCGGACACTTCAACGTCGAGATCGACATCCCGGCACTGGAGAAACTGTCTTCGTCGAAACGCACTACGCGCAATTCCGTCGAAGAATATTCTTTGAAAGACGGACGCAAGATCAATCTCCTGGGCGAAGGCCGCCTGATCAACCTGGCCGCCGCCGAGGGCCATCCCGCATCCGTGATGGATATGAGTTTTGCCGACCAGGCGCTCTCGGTCGATTACATGGTGAAGAACCACAAGTCGCTCGAGAAGAGGGTCTATCGTGTGCCGGATGACCTGGATAAGCGAGTAGCCAAGTTGAAGCTCGAGTCCATGGGAATCAAAATCGACAAACTGACGCCGGAGCAGGAAGAGTATCTGGCGGGGTGGAGCGAGGGGACGTAGCTTTCTGCACTCAGCATTCAGTCAAAAACGGGGCGGCGCTTGCCGCCCCGTTTGCTTCTTGCGCGGCGTTTTTCTCGATGGATTCAACGTAGGCGCGAGCGTCCTCGCTCGTGCTTCCTCGTAAGGATGGATACCAATTTGTGCGTCATGCTTAATATTGCTTAATCGTGCTATATAATATGCTTATGAGGAGCACAAAGACACTTTCCGTGACTCTGCCGCCGGATATGTTGAAGCGGGCTCAATCGATTGCGAAAAAAGAGAGCCGTACCATGAGCGAGCTGATCAGGGAGGCGCTGCGCCACTACGAGCGCCGATCCTGGTGGGACGACGTCAATGAATATGGGAGGGCGAGAGCGGAACGGCAAGGCATTCGCGAGGAGGATGTCGACCGGCTTGTGCACGAACTTCGGGGCAGGAAAAGGGCTATCAGGAAGTAAATGCGCATTGTGGCGGATACGAACGTGATCGTGTCGGCGCTCGTATTCGGCGGTGTGCCTCGGCGGGTTCTGGAGTTGGCTGACAGTGCGGTCTGTGAGCTCTTTTATTCCGAGGCCATTCAAGTCGAGGTCCGGCGGGTGCTGTTGGAGAAATTTGACTGGAGCGACGCCAAAGTGGACGAAGTGTTGTCTGGGTTGTGGAGAATTGGTGAACTGGCGAATCCGCGACACAAGGTGAACGCGGTGTTCGACGACCCCGACGATAACCGGATACTGGAGTGTGCGTTGTCTGCAAGTGCGGCGTTCGTGGTTTCGGGAGACCGTCATCTGCTGCGCTTACGTAGGTACAAATCCATATCCATCGTATCGCCGCGGGAATTCCTGGAAACGTCTCTCGGTCACGAGGACTGAGCAGAGTCAGCGTAGTATGCCCTAATCGGAAGTGATCCTTTCATTCAGGTTTGGCTTTTAGGTTGGTGAGATAAGCATCGAGTTTGTCTTCGGAAATTCCCTCACCCCGGTCCGGGTTGATCGATCCCACGCTTGATCTTCGCATTGATCGCTTCCCGGTTCTCCAAAAGCCAACGATCCTGTTCCTCCTGGGTTTCAAGCAGGCGGAGCAATACTTCCTCTACGCTGCGGGAGCCGGTCGCTTGGAGCTGTTTTTGGATTCTGGCTTCTAGGGCCGAGTCGCGGATTTCGATGTTCATGGCTAGTTCCTTGTGCTCACCGGAGCATTCTTCCCGAAGGGTAGACGCATGACTTCGCCGTGCTCGATTAACTCGCCACGATCAGCGGCGCCGATCCCTTTCTCAACTTCACGGATGAACCAATCGTCGTAGTTCACCATGCGTTCCACGGCTTCCACCACCAGCGCCTCAGTGTCGCGGCCTCGCTGGGATGCAAGTTGGGCGAGCTTGGCCTGCAGATCGGGGTTCAAACGGACTTCCATGGAGTATAGGGTAGGGTCGGCGGGGTGGAGGTGTCAACGCTTTGGACGCTAGCTCTGGGAGTTTCACGCCGGAGCCGAACGGAAGTTTCAATGCATAGATCTTTCGTTGGCAAGCGTTCGCTTTGCGAAGGCCTGCGCTTCCTCAGGATGAGATGGGGTTTGGGTTGTGGCTGTGACAGTCGATCCTTGATGTCTGGCCATCCGCCGAGGAGAGCAGATTCCTCACCGCTAGCGCGGTTCGGAATGACAAAGCGGGAAGGAGTGTTTCGGAATGACAAAGCGGGAAGGAGTGGTTCGGAATGACAAAAATGTGTGAGGGGCCTGGATCGGCAGTCTCTGGAATCATTTGTCATTCCGACCGGAGGGAGGAATCTGTTTCTTCGCGTGGATCAGCTCACTCCAATCAGCAGCCAAGTCTTCCCAGGTGGGGTTTGAGGGCACGATTAATGCGACCTTCTTTTCGCGCCGCCACTTTTTGATCTCAGTTTCGCGGGCAATTGCGTTGTTCACGTATTGAAAAACCTCGTAGTACACGAGCCGGTTGACGTTGTATCGTCGGGTAAAGCCGTTGACTTCCCCGGTTTTATGCTGCATTACGCGAGCCATGAGGAATCCGCTAACGCCGACGTAAAGCACGCGGCTTTTGCTGGCCAGGATGTATACGTGGTATCGCTTTTCTCGCGGCACGAAGCAGATTCCTCCCTACGGCCGGAATGACAAGATTGTTGTTTATGATGGCAGCGCGGGAGGGTTGCTGTCCGTGACGATTGAACAGGCGGCGCTTGATTATTCCTGTTTTGGGACGCTAGGGTGGATTGTTTTGTTATTTCACTGGTCTTGGCTGGCTGGGTGTGGCATAGTTAAAATCGAGTCGAAGAAAATGAACGCGGCCTTCCGGGCCGCGTTTTTATTTGGGGTCGGTTTCTTTAAACGGGGAGGGAGTCTCTAGCGAAAATCCTATGAAAAATAACGGAATGAAGATCAAGCATCCCAAGTTGCGGGGGGAATGGGCGGAGATGTGTTTTATGGCACGGGCGGCGGAGCATGGATTGTCCGTGACCCGGCCTTGGGGCGAGATGTCGCGGTATGACTTTGCGGTGGAGTATAAGGGGCGTTTCGTGCGGGTGCAGGTGAAGTCGACGATGTGTTTGGATCGGGGAGGTTATGTGGTGTCGGTGCGCGGGTGGAGCGGGAAGTATACGGGCGACCCGTTTGATTTTGTGGCGGCGTATGTGATTCCGCTGGATATTTGGTACATCCTGCCCGGCGATAGTTTCAAGATGCAGGGGACGGTTGGGCTGTATCCGAACTTGAAGAAGTCAAAATACGAGAGATATAAGGAGGCCTGGCATCTGTTGCGGGGCGGGGAAGAGACGGTGGGGGATATTGAGGCTTGCGCGGAACAGTTTGGAGCGGCTATGGGAGGTTAAAGGCCGCTATCTGTTCGAGAGCGGTTGTCCTCGCGCCTACATTTGCTAGGAGAGGTTTTCTGGGGTGTCTGGGATTGGGGGTGCGATTGCTGCCGCGGCACCGTTGTGCTGCGAGGGTTCGGGGACGGTCGGCTTGGGTGGGGCATCCTTTACTGGGGGTTCCTTGACTGCGCCGTCGAGGATGCGGCTATTCAGGCAATAGAGCGCCAGCTCCAGGCGATCGGCGACGCCCAGCTTGTCGTACACTTTGCGGAGATAATTCTTGACCACCTGTTCGGTGGTTCCGACGCGCAGGGCAATTTCCTTGTTCTTCATTCCCTGAGTCACGCAGGAAACGATGAGAGTTTCTTTGGGGGTTAGCTGCACCTTGGGTCTGGGGGCTCCGGCGCGCGAGCCCTGGGTGCGATAGGCTTCGAGCACCCACTGGGTAGCGCGGCCGTCTAACCATGGCTCACCCTTTGATACCTTGCGCAGGCAGTCGACCAGCAACTCGGGCTCAACCTCGCGGGAGACGATGGCGTGCACGCCGCGGCGAAATAGCTCGAGAGTAAGATCCTGATCAGGCTCGGTGGTGATTACGACGAGCCTCAGGAGCGGGTTCTGGCGCAGGAGGTCGGCGACCGCTTCGATGGGATTGGAGGCGATGGCGGCCTCGAAAAGCAGGACATCGGCGGTAAACTTTTTGGCCGCGGTTAAAGTCTGGGCCAGGGTTTCGGCCTGTCCCACGACGCGCAGGTCGTCTTCCAGAGCAAAAATCTTGCGCAGTCCGGCGCGAAAGATGGCCTGCGTGTCAGCTACGATCACGCGGATGAACTGGCCGTTGCCGTCACCCTCGTGCAGCTGTTCGACGTCGACTCTCGCGGTAGCTGGAGTGCTTGCCATCAGTCTCCTCGCCGGTCGAAACGATACTCATCGATGACCACGCCGACGCCGCGTCGGCCACTGTCTTCAAAACTGCGAACGACCCGGCCGCGGCAATCGAGCCGCACATCGGCATCGGCTCCCACCACGTCGGCGGGGAGCGAAATAGTGAAGTCTACCATCGAGCCGACCGGCATTTCGGAATCGACCATCTGAAACAGAACGCCATTGGCGGAAATATTCTGGGTTTCAGTATGACTCTCGCCTGTTTTCGATTTTACAGAAATCGGCAGCTTGATCGGGAAACGTACCGCACTTTGCACTTCGGGATAGCGAGCGCGGCCGCCCTTGGGATCGGCGGTTTCTTCTTTGGCGGACGCCTGCGCCTTCGGCGGGGCGTCTTTTTCTTCCGGGGACCGATCCAAGTCCTCGTTCTTCGCGAATGGGCCAATGTTATGCATTACGAGCGAAGACTACACCCCGGAACCAGACGTGCAAAGTTACCGAAGTCATGGAACTATTAGAGCTAAATTCTTGCGGGTCATGAACTTGCGGGGGAGTTGTGGATACTTTGTTCGCTCTATCACAGAGCAATTGGCACTTAGCAGCGCGTCTATCGGCGCAAATATTGCGGAAGGTTGTGGCAAACGTGGGAACAACGAATTCCAGCGGTACCTGCAGATCGCGGCCGGCTCGGCTAGCGAACTTGATTACCACCTCCTGCTCGCACGTGACTTGGGATTCTTTGAGGAAATGGATTATCGGCGGTTAGCAGGAGATTTGTCGCAGTCGAGAAAAATGCTCACCTCGTGATTCAGAAGGTACAAAGCGAACGCCTCGCAGGCTAAATGCCAATTGCTAAGTGCTGGGTTCAGAATTTCGTTACTTCTGTGAAATTGAAATCACGTACCTTCATCGCTGGGACCACCATGTCGAAGGATTCTTCGCCGCTGGCGCGGACCGGAGTTCCCATGGCTTCGACGTTGGACAGCATTTGAATCAGGCTTTGGTTGAAACGGAAATTGCGCACTCCGTGGCGGATTTTGCCGTCCTCAACGTAGAAGGTGCCGTCACGGGTCATGCCGGTGAGAATTTTTTCGTAGGGATCGACTTCGCGGATGTACCAGAGGCGGGTCACCAGGACGCCGCGCCCGCTCGACGCAATCATTTGGTCAACTGTGCTTGGCTGTGGCGATGTCCCGAATACGATGTTCATGGGGGCTTCGCCGATTTCATTGGGGAGCGGGAAGCCGTGTCCCGTGGGCTCGATGGGACCAACCTTGTCTTTGTATTCCGAGCGCTTCATCTTTTCGGCGGTCGCGCGGGCATACACCAGGCGCTTGACCACTCCGTGCTCAACCAGTTGCACTTTCTGACGGCAGACTCCTTCGCCATCGAATGGAACGCCCGATTGCAGGGGGTGGGCCACGTCATCCCAGATATTGATGTTCTCGCCGAAGAGGTTGGTTCCGACTCGGTTGTTCAGGAAAGAGCGCTGGTCCAGGATGGACAGCCCGCCGAAGTCGAAGAACATGAAGCCAACGATGTCGAGCACGGCGGCCGGTTCGAGAATGACAGTGTACTTCCCGGCGGGAATCTCGCGCGGGCTTGCGGACTCGAATGCCTTGCGAGCCGCGGTTTCTGCCAGGGCTGCGGCGTCGAGGTTTGCCACGTTGGGGGAGTTGGCTTTCTGCCATCCTGAAGAATCGGGGGCCAGCATGGTGATGGAGATTTCGGATGAAGTCTGGGTGTGCCAGTCGGTCAAGCCGCGAGAATTGAAAATAGCTTCGACCGATTCCGAGGTTGAGACGATGCCGGCCGTGGTGAGTTTATGTTTGTCTGCGATCGCAACAATCTTCTTGACGGTGTCCGCACGTTGCTGGGGCGTGACGGCCGCGGTTCCTGCAAAATGACGGGTGGGCAACCCTTCGCGGGCGGGGGCACCCGCGTCAGGGACCGGTAGCAGATCCGGGTCCGGATGTTGAACTTTTGCCAGCCTCTCCGATGATTGAACTACTCGTTTCAAGCTTTCGTCGTCAAGCTTGTTCGTCGTCGACCGGGCGGTGCGCCCGCCGAATACGGTTCGAACGGACACGACGTAGTTTTCTTCGGCGACATTCTGATGGATTGTGTTGTTGGCGAAGCGAGTGAGGGCGTTTTGGCCACCAGAGAAGAGGACTTCGACTTCGTCGGCAGTCGAGTGCTTCTTTATGCGTTCGAAGATATCTGCGGCTTTGGCTTGAATCAGCATTCAAAAGTTAGCGCCTAGTAATTGGCAGTGTGGCGTCCTGTGTCGAACTTTCGGAGTAACGATGTCGGCTCGGTGCTAGTTGTCACGGTCAGATACGAGTGAACTGATATCTACCAACCTTAGCTTTCAACCCCGCCTCTACCCTTGCAAGAATCAGCGCTTCTTCCACTGGATCGGCTACTTCGCCTTGGTTTGGGTTGTCCCACTGCAATGGCCGATGCACGTATACTTCCAATACCCAGCCCTTCTTGTCTTTCTGGTCGTTCATCATGAGGGGTTCCGTCGACAGAGTTATGGTGCGAGTAGCCTCTCGGTACCGGACAGCGGAAGGAGTGATAATGTCGATGACATAGCCCTCTCCGCGAAAATGCTGAGCCGTAATATCTTTAAGCCACCGATACGCCTTCGCAGATAACGCCATTGCACCTCCACAGTGCAAGCAGTCGACCACGACAATAACGATCTATCGCACGAGGTCACGTTCCCTTGTACGCACTTCCCACTTTAATATGGCGAAACCGCGCCGGTGCGGCGCCGTGCCCCGTGCCCATAACCTGCTGGGGCTGGCCTTTCCCGCAATGGGGGGTGCCCCACACTACCCACTCGTCGCGGGAACAGATTGCGTCCATTGCGTTCCAAAATTCCGTTGTGATTCCCGAGTAGGATGGGTTTTTCAGCATGCGGGTGCGCTTGCCGTTCTTGATCTCCCATCCCATTTCGCAGCTGAACTGGAAGTTGTATCGTTTGTCATCGATCGACCAGGACTTATTCGTCTCCATGTAGACGCCGTCGGCGGTATCCGCAATCAGTTGCTCGCGAGTCAGGGGCTTCCCGCCCGGAAGAATGCTAATGTTGGTCATGCGAATAATCGGCAGCCGGTTCCAGCATTCAGCCCGCAGAGTGCCTCCAGATCGATTCATGCCGATCGTGTGCGCAGTTTCACGCGAACTCAGATATCCGGTGAACAAGCCATTGGTGATGATTGGGGTGCATTGTGCGGGAACTCCTTCTTCGTCGAACCCGAAGGTTCCGAGTCCCGGTCCGTGCTCCTGACGCGCGTCGGCGACGATGTTCACCAGGTCGCTGCCATAGCGCAGAGTGCGGAGTTTGTCCAAGGTCAGAAAGGAGGTGCCGGCGAAATTCGCCTCCATGCCGAGCACGCGGTCGAGTTCGATAGGGTGGCCCACGGATTCGTGAATTTGCAGTCCGAGTTGCGAACCGTCGAGAATGATGTCGAACGCGCCCTCCGGGCATTGCTCCGCTTTGAGCAGCGCAACGGCTTCTTCGCCCACGCGACGGGCGTTCTCCAATAGCTTCAGCTCGCCAATTAGTTCGTATCCTTTATTCTGCCACTGTCCGCCGTAGGAATTAGGATACGAGCGCTTCTGAATCTCGCTTCCAGCGAAGGCGTAGGCGGCGTAGCCAACGCCCGTGGTGTATTTCGTCTGATGAATGTTGGCACCTTCCGACGAAACGAACCACTGTTCCTCGCGGCGGAAATTCATGTTGGTCTCAGCCAGCGTGACTCCGGCAACCGAGCGGAGTTCGGAGTCTATCTTCAGCAGCAGGTCAATGTTTTGCTCAACCGAGGTTGTAAAAGGATCGATCTGGCAAGGGGTGGTCCACTCCGCACTGACCGGTTTTTCCGGAGCAAGCCGGATGTCATGTTGCTTCACTCGCGAAGACGCCTTGGCGATATCAACGGCGCGCGCGGCTGTGGCCTCAACGGCCGCCCGGCTCAAATCGTCAGATGCGGCAAATCCCCAGGCACCGTCGGCAATCACGCGGATGCCGATGCCGGACGACTCGGAGTCCGAAGCGCCACCAACCTTGCCGTTCTTGGTCGAGAGCGCGCGGCTGCGATCGTCGGCAATGCGGGCGTCAGCGTAGGAAGCTCCGCGCTGCGCGGCGACGTTCAGGGCCCAGGACGAAATATTTTTCATGGTGAAGTATTAAATTTACCACGGAGACACCAAGGCACGGACAAACGACCGGTCTGCTCTTACTCTGAGTGGGTTGCTGCGGAACTTGATCTGAGGCGTGAAGCAAATTCATTGATACTCCTTAGGGGGCGTTCGCTTCGTAAAGAGTCCAATTCCTGAGGTTGAGCATTCCACGTTGTGGCCTTGCTGTTTTGGCGGCTGCGGCCATAAAATCGAAGAGGACTCGATGGCGGCATTCGGTCGTCGGTTGGAGGTCCCTGCAATAGCTTCCCACCAAAGCGCAATCTTGCAGTAGATTTGTCGCGGGAGAGATGGCCGAGTGGCTGAAGGCGCACGCTTGGAAAGCGTGTTTACTCGAAAGGGTAACGTGGGTTCGAATCCCACTCTCTCCGCCAGACTTTTTGTTTTGAATAGCTTAAGTGCTTTGGTGTCTGTTCTGGTGTCTGAACTCCGTGGGATTTGACCGAAAGGCGATCTCAGGAGACAACAGCATCTATGAAACGGCACGCCTCGAACACTCAAACCCCTCGCGTCAACATTCTCAAAAAAATCAAGCTCAATGGAGCCTGGAAGCTCATGCCCGCCGTTCTAGAGCCGAACGGCAGATTGAAAGACAAGGTCAGAATTGGCGGCTCTATCGAAATCCATTCCGAGGGCACCTATTACATAGAGTGGTGGGAGGGACCCAAGCGCAAACGTGAAGCCATCCCCGACCGCGCGAGCGTTCCGGATCTTGCCAACAGAAAGGCTCTTGCACTGGCGGCTGGAAGAGCAGGAATCGAGGTTGGATCAGATGCCCTAAATCGCGGCGAAAAGGTAACTCAGGGAATTCCGCTTGATTTGGCGATTCAGCACTATCTGGACGACATCAAGCCACCGCAACGTGAGCCCAAAACGTATACGGCCTACAAATATGCCCTGAATGCTTTTCGAAAAGGTTGCGCGAAGTCATCCATCGAGCACATCGTGCGCGCGGACCTGCTCCAGTTTATCCGTGGCCAATACGAATCGGGCTGCAGTGCCCGTACTGCCTACAATCGTGCCAACATCGTGGTTCAGTTCCTGAAGCTCAATGGGGTCAAGGGCCTTTTGCACAAGCGTGACTGGCCGGAATATGTCGATGCCATTCGAAAAATATACGAGGCTGACGAACTCAAGACTCTGTTTGCGGCCTGCCTTGAGCATGAAAGGGCACGTTACCTGTTTTTCTTGTTGACCGGTGAACGCGACAAAGAAGTTCGCTTCACAGCCTGGAGAGACATCGATTTCCGGCGAGGCACGGTTCGTGTCACGGCCAAGCCGCAGCTAGGGTTCAAGCCAAAGAACAAGGAGGAGAGAGAGATCCCAGTGCCATCCGCATTGCTGGAAGCGTTGAAAGACTACAAGAACCGCCAGCAGGGACCGAACCCTTACAATCTGGTGTTTCCCACCGAGGCAGGGCGCCCGGACAAGAATTTTGAAAGCAAGCTGAAAAACATCGCCAAGCGGGCCGGCCTAAACTGCGGAACCTGTGCATCGCGGCACGGCAACCGCTGCTCCGAGGGGCCTTATTGCAGCAACTGGTTCCTGCACAAGTTTCGGCACACATTTGCGACCGTCAACTTGGAAGGCAATGTCTGTAGTATTCGTAAACTGCAGGAATGGCTCGGCCACAAGGACCTCGCGTCCACCATGGTGTATTTGAAATACGTTCGCGGCAAGGACGTTCAAGAGCGACTCGACAATAGCGAACTCGCCAGTTTCGCAATTCCGCAAGCGCTCAAACAGAGCTCACCGGAAATCGATCGGCCCAGCCGTGCTTGAAGTGTTTTGCCATTTTGCCACGCACATGGCGCAAGAGAATATCCAGCTGAGAGAGGGGTATCGCCTGGCCTTCGCAAACCGTGGAATTGTCCCATTCCGGGGCGTTCCATGAAGAGCGAAATTCGGTCGTCGCCCAAAACCCTTATCGCGCTTCACATCACGGACGGATACCGTCTAGAAAATCATTTTGCTGGAAATGGGCATCAGGCAATTCTGAAGTACTGCCGAATGGCCCCGATCAGATCCGCGCTCTTCAACTTGCTATTTCCAAAGGTCGTTTTCAACGAACCCAGAATCGAAGGCCACTCGGAACTTTCTTCAGGAAATGCCGCCAGAAACGTCTTAAGGTCCTGCTCGATTCTTTGCGCCAGACGACCGCCGGATTCTCCGGACAGTGTCGCACCCAGTCGGAAGACGTCGGTTCGATGTTTTTGAATGTCCTTGGAGTCGATCTTTTCACCTTTTCTTTGGCGTTCTGTCATATCGATCCAGGCGCGAGCCTTGAGCGGAATCAAAGCCTCGGGCGTGACAAACGGCAAGCCGTCATCTTCACGACGGTGTTCGAGAATCAAAGCATAGTAGTCGTCGTCTAGAAGAATGGCGGAAAGGCCGGCGGAGTTTTCGTCGATCTCGACTGGTATTACGCGTTGTCCCTGGGAAAGGTCGATTTTTCCCGGTTGTCGGCTGAATAGCTCAAGCATGGTGGGATACGTGTCATCCTTGGGCTTCGAGAAGCGATAAAGTTCTCTTTTCCCTGTAGCGCGCTCTCTGATTTCGTACTGCCCCGCTTCGACGAATTCCCAAAATCGGGCGATAAATCCTTGGTCGAGAGCTTCGACAATCAGCACAATGTCGATATCTCTGGTAGCGCGGAATTCCAGACCCTGAGTCGCAAGCCACTCATGACAAGCAACGCCGCCGATCAAGACGAACGATTTTGCGTGCTGGGCAAAATGTGCTTTGAATTTGTCTAAACCTTTTATCATGGCAGTGTCTGGCGGATGAGTTTCTCGATTTCCTTTTGCACCCGTTCATCGGCTGAGTGCCGGAGACTGAGGTAGAGAGACAAGGGATCAGCGATTCCGGATCGGGCAAGGATCGAAGGATCATATTTCCAGGTTTCCATCCGTGCCTCCGCGTCTTCGCGGCCACCACAGCCATAGACCTCGCCTTTTTGCAACGCGGCGACGAAATCCTTGTCCCGCATTGCGTACGTGGGGAGGGGATCGTCTTCCAGCATTGAATATTTGCTGAGAGCTGTCATTCCCGCAGTCACGGCAGGCACATTTTGTTTTCCCCAACGGAACCACAATGTCCGCTTCACAGGAGTCGACAATAGGGGTGCGGCTTTTTGCCAAAGATCTTTTCCCTTCAAATCGAAGTGCAAGGAAAGCGTCCGGCCCGAGCGATGAACTTCGCACAGGTCAGCATTCTGCAGTTCGTCTTGAGCCTTGCTGATCGCCATTGGCGAATATCGAAGACGCGAGGCGATCTGTCCTAAAGGCGTCTCGCTGAGCGATTCCCGCGAGAGGTGATAGAGAATTACGAGCTGCGAAACGGCGGACAAGACGTCTTGGGACTTGGTTTTTGATTTCGGGAAATGCTCTCGCAGGTCGATCATCAACATCGGCAAAAACATCTGCGTGCCGGGTACTATGAATGGCACCTTTTGATGTATCAAGCGGTTTCTGACATAGGCAGGAATATTCGATAAGACGAGGATGACGTCTGCGGTAAGCCGTTCTTTGATCGTGCGAGCATCGCGGGCGTACTCCGTCGGGGACGGGTCACCTTCTCGTGGCTCTTCAATCGCGAGTAGGTATTTTCGCCCAAACAGATCGGCGCGAGAAATCCGATATCGCTGTTTTAGGAATGGAGGGAGTTTCGAAGCGAACTCCGGTAGGGCCTCAATCCACGGCAAGTCTCCGCCGATTGTGCTGAGATAATTGACTAAGAGCGTGTCGCTGGATTCCCTCATGGCTAAACTAGAATAGCACAATAAACACATCTTGTTTAGCGAGCAAATGTAGTTTATTTAACTCTGTAAACGACTGTATATAAAAGGCTTACAATTTGAGCAATCTGCGACAACGCGTTTTATGGTGCTTCTATTCGGGATTCGGCCTCGGACTTCCGCAATTCCGAAAGCAGTTCCGATGCTGATCGCCGCCCGTTCCAATGCCTTTGCCAGGCCGCCATCTATTCACCCACTTAACCTTGCATCTCGGACTACAGCGCCAACTAGGGGCGACGAGAGGTCCTTTCCTACCTGGTTCTCTTCTGTTTTCCGCGGCTTGCGGCCACGTCAGGCATGAGTTCTCCTTTCAACCACTCTGCCAGGATTTGTGGGTCGAATCTAAGTGCGCGATTTACCCGAAATGCACCCGGA
>CAWFQN010000012.1:0-247872 GCA_963817925.1 uncultured Acidobacteriota bacterium | reverse complement strand
ATATCTTTAAGCCACCGATACGCCTTCGCAGATAACGCCATTGCACCTCCACAGTGCAAGCAGTCGACCACGACAATAACGATCTATCGCACGAGGTCACGTTCCCTTGTACGCACTTCCCACTTTAATATGGCGAAACCGCGCCGGTGCGGCGCCGTGCCCCGTGCCCATAACCTGCTGGGGCTGGCCTTTCCCGCAATGGGGGGTGCCCCACACTACCCACTCGTCGCGGGAACAGATTGCGTCCATTGCGTTCCAAAATTCCGTTGTGATTCCCGAGTAGGATGGGTTTTTCAGCATGCGGGTGCGCTTGCCGTTCTTGATCTCCCATCCCATTTCGCAGCTGAACTGGAAGTTGTATCGTTTGTCATCGATCGACCAGGACTTATTCGTCTCCATGTAGACGCCGTCGGCGGTATCCGCAATCAGTTGCTCGCGAGTCAGGGGCTTCCCGCCCGGAAGAATGCTGATGTTGGTCATGCGAATAATCGGCAGCCGGTTCCAGCATTCAGCCCGCAGAGTGCCTCCAGATCGATTCATGCCGATCGTGTGCGCAGTTTCACGCGAACTCAGATATCCGGTGAACAAGCCATTGGTGATGATTGGGGTGCATTGTGCGGGAACTCCTTCTTCGTCGAACCCGAAGGTTCCGAGTCCCGGTCCGTGCTCCTGACGCGCGTCGGCGACGATGTTCACCAGGTCGCTGCCATAGCGCAGAGTGCGGAGTTTGTCCAAGGTCAGAAAGGAGGTGCCGGCGAAATTCGCCTCCATGCCGAGCACGCGGTCGAGTTCGATAGGGTGGCCCACGGATTCGTGAATTTGCAGTCCGAGTTGCGAACCGTCGAGAATGATGTCGAACGCGCCCTCCGGGCATTGCTCCGCTTTGAGCAGCGCAACGGCTTCTTCGCCCACGCGACGGGCGTTCTCCAATAGCTTCAGCTCGCCAATTAGTTCGTATCCTTTATTCTGCCACTGTCCGCCGTAGGAATTAGGATACGAGCGCTTCTGAATCTCGCTTCCAGCGAAGGCGTAGGCGGCGTAGCCAACGCCCGTGGTGTATTTCGTCTGATGAATGTTGGCACCTTCCGACGAAACGAACCACTGTTCCTCGCGGCGGAAATTCATGTTGGTCTCAGCCAGCGTGACTCCGGCAACCGAGCGGAGTTCGGAGTCTATCTTCAGCAGCAGGTCAATGTTTTGCTCAACCGAGGTTGTAAAAGGATCGATCTGGCAAGGGGTGGTCCACTCCGCACTGACCGGTTTTTCCGGAGCAAGCCGGATGTCATGTTGCTTCACTCGCGAAGACGCCTTGGCGATATCAACGGCGCGCGCGGCTGTGGCCTCAACGGCCGCCCGGCTCAAATCGTCAGATGCGGCAAATCCCCAGGCACCGTCGGCAATCACGCGGATGCCGATGCCGGACGACTCGGAGTCCGAAGCGCCACCAACCTTGCCGTTCTTGGTCGAGAGCGCGCGGCTGCGATCGTCGGCAATGCGGGCGTCAGCGTAGGAAGCTCCGCGCTGCGCGGCGACGTTCAGGGCCCAGGACGAAATATTTTTCATGGTGAAGTATTAAATTTACCACGGAGACACCAAGGCACGGACAAACGACCGGTCTGCTCTTACTCTGAGTGGGTTGCTGCGGAACTTGATCTGAGGCGTGAAGCAAATTCATTGATACTCCTTAGGGGGCGTTCGCTTCGTAAAGAGTCCAATTCCTGAGGTTGAGCATTCCACGTTGTGGCCTTGCTGTTTTGGCGGCTGCGGCCATAAAATCGAAGAGGACTCGATGGCGGCATTCGGTCGTCGGTTGGAGGTCCCTGCAATAGCTTCCCACCAAAGCGCAATCTTGCAGTAGATTTGTCGCGGGAGAGATGGCCGAGTGGCTGAAGGCGCACGCTTGGAAAGCGTGTTTACTCGAAAGGGTAACGTGGGTTCGAATCCCACTCTCTCCGCCAGACTTTTTGTTTTGAATAGCTTAAGTGCTTTGGTGTCTGTTCTGGTGTCTGAACTCCGTGGGATTTGACCGAAAGGCGATCTCAGGAGACAACAGCATCTATGAAACGGCACGCCTCGAACACTCAAACCCCTCGCGTCAACATTCTCAAAAAAATCAAGCTCAATGGAGCCTGGAAGCTCATGCCCGCCGTTCTAGAGCCGAACGGCAGATTGAAAGACAAGGTCAGAATTGGCGGCTCTATCGAAATCCATTCCGAGGGCACCTATTACATAGAGTGGTGGGAGGGACCCAAGCGCAAACGTGAAGCCATCCCCGACCGCGCGAGCGTTCCGGATCTTGCCAACAGAAAGGCTCTTGCACTGGCGGCTGGAAGAGCAGGAATCGAGGTTGGATCAGATGCCCTAAATCGCGGCGAAAAGGTAACTCAGGGAATTCCGCTTGATTTGGCGATTCAGCACTATCTGGACGACATCAAGCCACCGCAACGTGAGCCCAAAACGTATACGGCCTACAAATATGCCCTGAATGCTTTTCGAAAAGGTTGCGCGAAGTCATCCATCGAGCACATCGTGCGCGCGGACCTGCTCCAGTTTATCCGTGGCCAATACGAATCGGGCTGCAGTGCCCGTACTGCCTACAATCGTGCCAACATCGTGGTTCAGTTCCTGAAGCTCAATGGGGTCAAGGGCCTTTTGCACAAGCGTGACTGGCCGGAATATGTCGATGCCATTCGAAAAATATACGAGGCTGACGAACTCAAGACTCTGTTTGCGGCCTGCCTTGAGCATGAAAGGGCACGTTACCTGTTTTTCTTGTTGACCGGTGAACGCGACAAAGAAGTTCGCTTCACAGCCTGGAGAGACATCGATTTCCGGCGAGGCACGGTTCGTGTCACGGCCAAGCCGCAGCTAGGGTTCAAGCCAAAGAACAAGGAGGAGAGAGAGATCCCAGTGCCATCCGCATTGCTGGAAGCGTTGAAAGACTACAAGAACCGCCAGCAGGGACCGAACCCTTACAATCTGGTGTTTCCCACCGAGGCAGGGCGCCCGGACAAGAATTTTGAAAGCAAGCTGAAAAACATCGCCAAGCGGGCCGGCCTAAACTGCGGAACCTGTGCATCGCGGCACGGCAACCGCTGCTCCGAGGGGCCTTATTGCAGCAACTGGTTCCTGCACAAGTTTCGGCACACATTTGCGACCGTCAACTTGGAAGGCAATGTCTGTAGTATTCGTAAACTGCAGGAATGGCTCGGCCACAAGGACCTCGCGTCCACCATGGTGTATTTGAAATACGTTCGCGGCAAGGACGTTCAAGAGCGACTCGACAATAGCGAACTCGCCAGTTTCGCAATTCCGCAAGCGCTCAAACAGAGCTCACCGGAAATCGATCGGCCCAGCCGTGCTTGAAGTGTTTTGCCATTTTGCCACGCACATGGCGCAAGAGAATATCCAGCTGAGAGAGGGGTATCGCCTGGCCTTCGCAAACCGTGGAATTGTCCCATTCCGGGGCGTTCCATGAAGAGCGAAATTCGGTCGTCGCCCAAAACCCTTATCGCGCTTCACATCACGGACGGATACCGTCTAGAAAATCATTTTGCTGGAAATGGGCATCAGGCAATTCTGAAGTACTGCCGAATGGCCCCGATCAGATCCGCGCTCTTCAACTTGCTATTTCCAAAGGTCGTTTTCAACGAACCCAGAATCGAAGGCCACTCGGAACTTTCTTCAGGAAATGCCGCCAGAAACGTCTTAAGGTCCTGCTCGATTCTTTGCGCCAGACGACCGCCGGATTCTCCGGACAGTGTCGCACCCAGTCGGAAGACGTCGGTTCGATGTTTTTGAATGTCCTTGGAGTCGATCTTTTCACCTTTTCTTTGGCGTTCTGTCATATCGATCCAGGCGCGAGCCTTGAGCGGAATCAAAGCCTCGGGCGTGACAAACGGCAAGCCGTCATCTTCACGACGGTGTTCGAGAATCAAAGCATAGTAGTCGTCGTCTAGAAGAATGGCGGAAAGGCCGGCGGAGTTTTCGTCGATCTCGACTGGTATTACGCGTTGTCCCTGGGAAAGGTCGATTTTTCCCGGTTGTCGGCTGAATAGCTCAAGCATGGTGGGATACGTGTCATCCTTGGGCTTCGAGAAGCGATAAAGTTCTCTTTTCCCTGTAGCGCGCTCTCTGATTTCGTACTGCCCCGCTTCGACGAATTCCCAAAATCGGGCGATAAATCCTTGGTCGAGAGCTTCGACAATCAGCACAATGTCGATATCTCTGGTAGCGCGGAATTCCAGACCCTGAGTCGCAAGCCACTCATGACAAGCAACGCCGCCGATCAAGACGAACGATTTTGCGTGCTGGGCAAAATGTGCTTTGAATTTGTCTAAACCTTTTATCATGGCAGTGTCTGGCGGATGAGTTTCTCGATTTCCTTTTGCACCCGTTCATCGGCTGAGTGCCGGAGACTGAGGTAGAGAGACAAGGGATCAGCGATTCCGGATCGGGCAAGGATCGAAGGATCATATTTCCAGGTTTCCATCCGTGCCTCCGCGTCTTCGCGGCCACCACAGCCATAGACCTCGCCTTTTTGCAACGCGGCGACGAAATCCTTGTCCCGCATTGCGTACGTGGGGAGGGGATCGTCTTCCAGCATTGAATATTTGCTGAGAGCTGTCATTCCCGCAGTCACGGCAGGCACATTTTGTTTTCCCCAACGGAACCACAATGTCCGCTTCACAGGAGTCGACAATAGGGGTGCGGCTTTTTGCCAAAGATCTTTTCCCTTCAAATCGAAGTGCAAGGAAAGCGTCCGGCCCGAGCGATGAACTTCGCACAGGTCAGCATTCTGCAGTTCGTCTTGAGCCTTGCTGATCGCCATTGGCGAATATCGAAGACGCGAGGCGATCTGTCCTAAAGGCGTCTCGCTGAGCGATTCCCGCGAGAGGTGATAGAGAATTACGAGCTGCGAAACGGCGGACAAGACGTCTTGGGACTTGGTTTTTGATTTCGGGAAATGCTCTCGCAGGTCGATCATCAACATCGGCAAAAACATCTGCGTGCCGGGTACTATGAATGGCACCTTTTGATGTATCAAGCGGTTTCTGACATAGGCAGGAATATTCGATAAGACGAGGATGACGTCTGCGGTAAGCCGTTCTTTGATCGTGCGAGCATCGCGGGCGTACTCCGTCGGGGACGGGTCACCTTCTCGTGGCTCTTCAATCGCGAGTAGGTATTTTCGCCCAAACAGATCGGCGCGAGAAATCCGATATCGCTGTTTTAGGAATGGAGGGAGTTTCGAAGCGAACTCCGGTAGGGCCTCAATCCACGGCAAGTCTCCGCCGATTGTGCTGAGATAATTGACTAAGAGCGTGTCGCTGGATTCCCTCATGGCTAAACTAGAATAGCACAATAAACACATCTTGTTTAGCGAGCAAATGTAGTTTATTTAACTCTGTAAACGACTGTATATAAAAGGCTTACAATTTGAGCAATCTGCGACAACGCGTTTTATGGTGCTTCTATTCGGGATTCGGCCTCGGACTTCCGCAATTCCGAAAGCAGTTCCGATGCTGATCGCCGCCCGTTCCAATGCCTTTGCCAGGCCGCCATCTATTCACCCACTTAACCTTGCATCTCGGACTACAGCGCCAACTAGGGGCGACGAGAGGTCCTTTCCTACCTGGTTCTCTTCTGTTTTCCGCGGCTTGCGGCCACGTCAGGCATGAGTTCTCCTTTCAACCACTCTGCCAGGATTTGTGGGTCGAATCTAAGTGCGCGATTTACCCGAAATGCACCCGGAAGGCGCACTACTTCGCGATCGACCTGCCGCACTCCGACGACGGCTTCGTCCGGGCGTTTCCGGCGGAAACGACGGAAGCGTTCCTGGAAGGACACGTTCAGGCCTTCGCCTATTTCGGCGGCGTTCCCACTACGATTCTGTACGACAACACTCGGCTGGCGGTGGCGCGGATTCTGGGCGACGGCACGCGGCAGAAGACGCGGGCGTTCTCCGAGTTACAAAGCCACTATCTGTTTGCCGAGAAGTTCGGACGACCGGCGAAGGGCAACGACAAAGGCAACGTGGAGGGCTTGGTGGGCTACGCGCGGCGCAATTTCCTGGTGCCGATTCCGCGGGTGGGGAGTTGGGAGGAGTTGAACGTGCGGTTACTCGAACAGTGTCGGGAGCGGCGAGCGCGGCGACTGCGCGGCCACCAGGAGACAATCGGAGAACGCTTGGAGCGGGACCGGGCGGCGTTTCTTCCACTGCCCGCCAGCGCGTATGAAGCCTGCGAGAAGCGTGTAGCGCGAGTAAGTTCGATGTCGCTGGTGCGCTATCGCACGAACGATTACTCGGTGCCCACCGAGTACGGGCACCGCGATGTACTGGCGAAGGGTTATGTGCACGAGGTGGTGATCGTCTGCGGCAGTAACCCGATGAGCTCAGAGAAGTCTTTGCCGATGTGCAATCGACAACTCAACGCCCTTGCCGGCAGAGGATGGCGCAATGAAATCTGTGAGCGGAATTCATCGTACTCGATTGGCAGCGTCGAAAGTCCATCGGCATCTTGTGACGGAGGCGAGGCGCACCGTCCAAAAACTGGGCTGGCAGGTTTCAGAGCATGGAATTTCGCCAACGCTAGTCGGGGCTATCCCACTCCCGTTTCCGGTAGGGAAGCCGAACGCGAACTTTCAAACGGCGACCGCGTTCAGTTCACCGCGCCATCCAAAGATCTACAAGTTGCTAACCGTGATCTCGGCACTGTCGGACACGTCAACTCTAACGGCGACCTTAGAATCCGAATGGACTCAGGCCAGGAAGTTCGATTCAACGTCCGCGAGCACCCGCACCTTGACTATGGTTACGCAGTGACCAGCCACAGCAGCCAGGGGCAAACCGCGGATCGAGTACTAATCCACGTGGACACCGAGAAAAGCGAGCTGTTGGTCAACAACCGCTTCGCGTACGTATCCGTTTCACGGGCTCAACACGACGCCCACATCTACACAAATGACGGAAGCAAGCTTTCCCGTAGTCTCAGTCGTGAAAGTTCGCAACGTACCGCAACCGAGGTGGAACAGGAGCTGGCTGCGCCAAAGGCCGAACCGGTTAGCCAGAAAGGGGGACGGCCCTCCGAACAGGAGCAAGGTCTTAGTCTCGGAATAGGACTCGCATGAGATGCGACAACGGGGAATTAAACTATCGTGCGGCTGTCAGCGCGGGCCACCACTTCCACAAAGCCATGAGAACTGGCTATTCTTCGCGGTTAACATGAATAACCGGCTTCACAACTTTCGGTTTTACGCGTCATCTCCCACAACGTCGAAGGTCCCAGTTTGCCAGAGGCCGACTTGCGAAGACCTATTCTGATTCACGGAACGATTTGTCGCTGTTCTATGCTTCACTGAGGATCTTGTACGCTGAATCGTGGCCGTGTTTTTCATTCGCTCGAGATAAGGCCGGCCTTAGCGGCGGGCAGATCCCATCGTCCGACTGCGATAGCTGTGCATTCCGCAACAAGCAGATCAAGCACTGCCTCAACCCTTGTCACGTCATAGGAACCGTCAGCTATGGTTTCAGATGTCTGCTTCAAGAATTCTTTGAAGTAGGATTCCTTGTATTCTAGTGCGCCCTGATAGACCCCTAGCGTCTTCTTATAGTTTGTCCATTGCACCTTCGCCGGCGTATAGTCGCCGACATTCAGATCAAGATAACATTCGATAGCAGCGGCTCGGCGGTTGATATCTGCCTTCCGAAGGCCCTCCGGACCTTGAGCGGGAAATGCACGGAACGCCTCCAACTCGGGCAGCATGGTCCCGCGCATATTGGTGGGCAGTGTGAGCCTCGATAGCCGCTGGTGGGCATCAAGCCCCTCCGCGTCGTTGTCGAACAGGAACACCACTTGGTTCTGTACGTCGATTTTCGCAAGGCCTTCCGCAAACTTGACCAAATTCCCGGTCCCTGAAAACGGGTGGCTTTCACTCACGTCAATGAAGCGGAAGAAGTCTGCGATTCCGGGCCGCAACAGGGCTAGAGCGTGTTTCAAGATGTGTACGTCCGAACTGCCTTCTGTCGCTATCAGAAATGTCTCGGTACGCCGTGCGCAAGGAACAAACTCTTGCTTGGTTGCCCAACCGGCGTTTACGAGCGGCCCGTACTGCCAAATGACAGCAGCGTTGTCATTCCCCTTCCCCTCCGCCAGGAGTCGCATAACCGAATAAGGGTGCAGGATATCCACTAGCCCACCGAAAAAGCTCCGTTCCGAATAGGCATTAACCTCGTAGGATGGGTAGTTTGGTATTCGGTCCACTGCGGTGTCAGCAAAGCGGCCGCGGATCTTTCCCGCGCTCTCTCCATTCGTGCCCGACACGAACGTGTCATCAAGGCTTTCGAGAGCATACTCAATCGCAAACTGACGAAATTCTGCAAAACTCATCAAGTCGGGGAGAGGCTTTGTATCATCATCCAAGAATGACCGCCTCTCTTCGAGCCAGCTTTCGGCCATACTTTCATATTCGTGTTGGATGCGGCCGAGATTGAATCCGAGCAACTCCAGACGAGGAACGATATCCTTCAACGGTCGCGTAAACGCCATCTCCGCCGATGTCGGGTCTTCGTCCTTGTTCTCGTAATATGTGTAGTCGATCTGGTCGCTCCGGAGCGGCTTACGATCTGGCTCCTGAAAGAGTGATCCGTGATCGATCCCGCGATGGTTCTTGCTGTAAGTAATTGACACTCCCCCAACATCCAGCGTGATTTCCGTGCCCACTAGACCCTCCGAGATGAGACTTGCCACGCTCTGGTTAATGTTAATCTCCGCGGCGCACAGAAAAGGACGGGAGTGAAGCTGCACAGCATAACCCCACTAACGCCATCCTCAGTTCCGCTCCCGCCTGCCGACCGAAAAGAGTCCACGCACACGCGCCGGGTACTGACCACTCCTGTAAGCCAACCGGATCTGAGAGGCGATGTCCTTGTCGAACCTCTTCATCTTGCGCCGAACGGATAGTACATAACGCAACAGTTCGACCCTCAGCGGGAAACGGAACCTCAGGATCTCTCTTTCGTTTGGATTGCTCGGAATCTTGCATCTCGTTTCCCAACCCGCTTTACGCAGCACCATGCGGATGGACAGCATCGTGTCAACGGGTGTGTAGTGCACAAAGCAGTCGCGGTAGTCCTTCATGCGATTCACCCATGCGCTCTGGGCGCTTTGGAATAGTGCAAGGGTCTTATCGTCCGGAATCTGCTTGCGACACATGCGGCTAAAACTCGGCGGCATCTCGTCGCAGTAGGCAGTGCCAACAATGCGCGCAAGCAGGTCGAGTGCGATCGCGATTTCCGCCAAGAACGATTCGAAGTCCCAATAGATTCTGCGAACGCGCTGGTCTCCCTGCGACACCTCAAAGAAATCGCAGTCATTTGCAACCTTCGCGACGAGCTCGCGATGCAAGTCCTGATAAAGCTGAGAAATGGTCTGAAGCCGGAAATCGGCGCATTCGAGGTGATAGCGATACGCCCGTGGATACTCCCGAAGGAACCAAGCAACCTCGTCCATCTCGCCCTCGGGATGATTCTTCGGGAGCTCGAACCGAATATGATCCATCAGGGTAACGAGCCCCGAGGAAGCAAGTTGATCTCGGCGCACACCCACGACAGGTAACGGGATGATTAGAATGTTGCGTTCGGTCATGGATCTCGTTCTAATTCCAATTCTATTGGAGGGGGCACCATTCCCCCGGATGCAGACGCCTTTTGAATGCCCGGCGCTAACAATTCTCTCGCTGGGAGATGCAAGGGGAGCGGAGGTACTGTGCCCTTATCAGCCTAGAGCTTATAGCGGAGCATTACTGGCCACTCGGAAGTTGGAACTCTGACTCGGACGCAGGCCGTACATAGAGCGCACGGCGGGCACCGTAAAGCAGTGGAAGACAGTAGTAGGCAGTTGTTGAACCTACGTTTTCGAGTAAATTCGAATCCCACTCTCTCCGCCATTTTGATTCCACTGGACTTAGAGCAGATTTCCACGCGGCTACCGTAAGCGGCTACCGCGATATTCAGGAAATCCCCCATGACTCGGTATTAGCCCACCGGAGGCAATACCGATGAAAGTCGCCATCTACGTTCGCGAGAGCGGCTCCCGCAAATACAAACCCGAATCGCCCCGAGCGATGTATCCGTCCAATGTCACCTTCTGCCTGCACTATATTCGATTGGCATCTTTGGGGGCCATTCTTGGTTACCAAAGGACAATGACCCTCGTAATCTTGTCCGCTTCCTTTCCCCTGACGCATACTCGGTCCACCTACCACAGAACCTGGGAGACGGGGTTGGGAGCGGAGATTAGGGTCACCGTTGCCAACCCCGCATTTTTTGTACCTGCCGCAATCATCAATCGCCCTCATAGCCCGGTAACAACCCTCGCGCAAGCAGCAGAATCCTTTAGAATCAATCACTTCCTGTCTTTGCTTGGATTGGTGCAGCGCTGGGGCTCGTTTGACGTAGGATTTTCCCAGTGCTACCGTCACCATTTCCCCCAACATGGAGCGATTCGAGTACGTCCTAGCCTGGCTGATCGTCAAATTCATTGGAGCGCTGCCCCGTCCACTGGCCCGCGCCGCCGGGATCATGCTCGGTTGGACGGTTTACGTGCTTCATGTCCGGCTGCGTCGGGTAGGAATGCACAACCTGGCGCTGGCATTTCCGGAAAAGACGCGCCACCAGCGCGCCAGGATCCTGCGGGGTGTCTTCACCTCCTTCGGGCGGCAAGCGGCGGAAGTTTGTTTGTTCCCTAAGTACACTCGCGAAAACGTCAGCAAGGTCGTGGTCTACGACGGATTCGAGAACTTCGAACGCGCCTTGGCGCGAGGCAAGGGTTTGCTGTTCCTGACCGCACACATGGGAGCGTGGGAGCTGTCAGCCTTCACTCATTCGCTGCACGGACACCCGCTGCATGTCGTGATGCGTCCCCTCGACAACGTCTACCTCGACCGCCTGACACGCCGATATCGCACCATGCACGGCAACTCCATGGTCGACAAAGACGATTTTGTCCGCGGCCTGCTCTCGGCCATGAAAGCCGGAGAAACCGTGGGAATTCTGATGGACACGAACATGACGCCGCCGCAAGGCGTGTTCGTCGACTTTTTCGGAATCCCCGCGTGTACGGCAAGCGGCCTGGCGAGAATTGCACTGCGCACCGATGCCGCCGTCGTCCCCGGATTCACCATCTGGGATCCCGCCTTGAGAAAGTATCGCCTGCGCTTTGACCCTGCAATCAATCTGGTGCGCACGGGCGATGACGATGCCGATGCGGTTGCGAACACAGCCTTGTTCACAAAAGTGATCGAGGATTACGTGCGGCGCTATCCCGATCAATGGCTATGGGTGCATCGCCGCTGGAAAACGCGACCTGAAGGCCAACCGCCGCTTTACTAGTAGGCGGCACGCAACTGTCGTTTGATGAGCGTGTGAAGCAATTGACATTTTCCACGCTGGCGAAGAATTCGTGACACGAGAGCGGCAGATTTCCTGATATTGTTGAACTCCTCAGGCGCAGGAGGGTTGATTGTTCGACTGGTTGAAGGGCAAACCCGCGCCAAAGCCTCTTGAAATCAGGGATACGCTGTTCGGTGACAGGCCCCTCTCGCAATGGACTGGCGTTTCCGCGGAGGCTATGGCCTTGGAGCCGTGGGCATCATTCGGACGCGCTAAACAGTTCATTGACTCCGGTGACACGCCAAGCGCCACCGCAGCTCTTCGAGGTGTGCTGGAGATGCCGCATCTTGAATCACGCCATTATTTGCAGGCGTACCACTTTCTTCGGGAATTGGGTGTAAATCCGCCGTCGGGGAAAGAGAAGGATGTGTTCGGCGTCGTAGTTGAAGTTGGGATGGATAAAGGCCTGGATCTAGTCGCTGCGTACGCCGACCGTCATGCGCGCTACTATAACTACAGCGGTGCAGGTGTTGTCTGGGAGAGACCGAACGACACCCTCGATGCTGCCATCGATGACTTACTTAACGCTGGGGGGGCTGTGGCACGAGCAATTGGCCCTTGGAAGGACGGAAGACCACCTGCACCGCGCAAGGGAGATGCGAGGATCAACTTACTCGTATCGAGTGGACTTCACTTTGGGCAGGGTCCAATAGATTCTCTGTCTAAGGATCGGCTTGGCGGACCCGTAATCGCTTCCGCCTTTCGGCTCATGCAACAACTCATGCAGCTGACCAAGAAGCGATGATCGGGATTATGAGACGAGCCGCTGAGTTCTAGCCAAACCAGTCACTTTTGTAGGCGATCCACCAACTAACATAGACAATCGGCAGAGTCGCCGCCAAGGCCCACCAAAGCGGCAAAACGAAATCCGCCGCCAGCCCAAGCACGGTGAAGCTGATCCAGAAAATCTTTCGCTCCATTCGAATATTCTAGCCCTAGCTTTCCTTTCCCGCGGCAAACGTATAAAAAGGTGCCATGACTTTGGTCAGGGCCCGATCCGTGAAAGAGGTCGCCGATTTTGTACAGGCCCGCGTGGTTGGAGATAAAACGGTGCAGTTGACTGGCATCTCAAGCGTCGAGTCGGCCGGACCGGGCGATTTGGTTTTCGTCGACGATGCAAAGAATCTTCACCTGGCCATTGAATCACGCGCTTCTGCGGTGATTGCCGGCGATTTCGCAGCAGGAAAAATGAACCCTAAGCCGCTGCTTCTCGCAACCCAACCACGATTGGCTTTTGCCCGGGCTGCACAACTTCTCTGTCCGGTGCCGGAGCGGAAGCGTGGGATCCATCCCAGCGCAATTGTGCATCCCAGTGCACGACTGGCTGACGGCGTGACGATTGAAGACCACGTCGTCATCAGCGAAGACGCGCACCTCGGAGAGAGCACGCGAATTGGAGCCGGCAGCGTCATCGGCGCGAGAGTGAGCATCGGATGCAATTGCGATCTCTATCCGAACGTCATCGTCTACCCCAGCGTGCGCCTCGGGGATCGCGTGATCGTTCACGCCGGCGCCGTCCTCGGCAGCGACGGCTTCGGTTACGTGCGCGATCAGGCGACGGGCCGTTATGAAAAGTTTCCTCAAATCGGACGGCTCGAGATCGAAGATGACGTCGAGATCGGCGCCAATACGACCATCGATCGCGGAGCCTTGGACGTCACCCGAATCGGCCGAGGCGCGAAGATCGACAACCTGGTCCACATCGGCCACAACTGCCAAATCGGAGAAGACGTTGTGATCGCCGCGCAAACTGGACTTTCCGGCAGCATCACGATCGAGAAGAACGTAGTTCTCGGCGGCCAGGTCGGCATCGGCGAACACGCTCGCATCGAAGAAGGCGTCATGTTGGGAGGGCAAGGTGGCGTTTTGCCAAACAAAGTTCTGCGAGGGCAGGGAATCGCGTTCTGGGGAACTCCGGCTAAACCCGTACGCGAATACTTGAAAGGACTCGCAGTGCTGGCGCGCTTAGCCAGAAAAGAATAGACGTTTTGTGTGGCGCGGGCGCTCCCGCCCGTGAAATCAGATTGCTATGGCAATTGTCGTGATCGGCGGACATTCGCGCAGCGTGGGCAAGACCAGCGTAGTCGCTGGCCTGATCGCTGCCCTGCCTGAACATCATTGGACGGCGTTAAAGATTACGCAATACGGGCACGGAGTCTGCTCGCTCAACGGCGAATCCTGCCATTGCGCCACCGACGACCACAGCTGGGCGATCTCGGAAGAGAATGATCGTTGCGGCGAATCCGACACGTCGCGTTTTCTGCTAGCGGGTGCGGTTCGGGCGCTCTGGGTGCGCACCGAACAGGGGCGTCTCGCGGAAGCCATCCCAACCATCCGCCGCAAACTGGCCGAATCGGAGAATGTGATCTTGGAATCGAACAGCATTCTGAAGTTCGTGCGCCCGGATATTTACCTCATGGTCCTCGATCCCGCCACCGCAGACTTCAAACGATCAGCCCAGGAATTTCTCGATCAAGCCGATGCCGTTATCTTGCACGCTCCCAAGAATGAAGATGGTAGTAAAGCGGCTTGGACTGGCATTTCGCTGAAACCAGTGGCAGGTCGCCCGATCTTCGAGATTCGTCCGCCGGAATATGTCACTGCAAAGATCGTCGAGTTTGTCAGGGCTCTGATTGCGCCGAAACTGAGAACCTGAAACTGGGAACCGAGAACTGCGAAGCATCGCCCCCTCGATCGTCATAAGCAGTTTGCTATCCTGCTAACGTGTCCCAGATTCACAAAAGTGCCTGGTTACTGGTTCTGCTCTCGGCTGTCCTGCAGATTCTGATCTTCCCCCTGCCCAATTTTTACATGCTCTGCTGGGTCGCGATCACACCGCTGCTGATCGCAATTTTGCGTGCTCGTCAGCCGCAGACCCTGCAACTGCGAGCCGGGATCAAACTGCTTCCCGGCCGCCCACTGCAGGCGTTCTTGTTAGCGTATGCGTGCGGGATCCTGTGGTACGCCGGCACCTGCTATTGGATTTATAGCGTCATGCACCAATATGGCGGGGTCAGCACACCACTCGGAATCGTCATTCTGCTGCTGTTCTGCCTTTATCTTGCGATCTACCACGGCGTCTTCGGCCTGTTGGTGAGTCTGCTTGCAGGCAGCGGTCCATTCAACCTGCGAGCGCTGTTGCTCTCGCCGGTCGTGTGGGTGGCTGTCGAACTGGCCCGAACCCGCATCACTGGATTCCCCTGGGGACTGCTGGGCACGACCCAGGTAGACAACATTCCGCTGGCTCGCATTGCCTCAGTCACGGGCGTGTACGGGCTGTCATTCGAGATCATGCTGGTGAATGCGGCAATGGCTGCTGCCTTTCTGGTACCTCGTGAAAAACGCAAACGCCTCTTGCTTGCGAGCTGTCACCGCCGCCCTGATTTTGCAGGCAGGAAGTTTGGTTCCTGCCCCCGCACTTCCCGCCGACCACAGCGCACTCCTGGTCCAGGCCAATGTGCCAATTCTCGAAGGCTCCGATTGGACAAAGCAGTATTTCAACGACACCTTGCGCGACTTGACTGAAATCAGTCTCGATCCCCATGATGGTCCGCATCCTGATTTGATCGTGTGGCCGGAATCTCCCGCACCGTTCTATGGCAGCGATCCGATTTTCCGCGATGCGGTCAGCAACGTCGCGCGCCGATCGGGCGCGTGGCTGCTCACCGGCAGCATTGGGATCCGCAACGCCAGCACGACGCCCGACCAGGCCACGGAAATCTACAACTCGGCCGCGCTCGTGAGCCCGAATGGCGATTGGATTTCACGCTACGACAAAATTCATCTCGTCCCGTTCGGCGAATACGTTCCCTTCAAGCAAATATTTTCCTTTGCCGGAGGTCTGACCAAGGAAGTCGGAGATTTTTCCCGAGGTGCTTCCCGCACGCCCCTCGACGCTGGCGGGACCAAACTCGGCGTTTTCATCTGCTACGAATCCATCTTTCCCGGACGATATCCGGCAATTCGCCAACAACGGCGCGCAGGTTTTGGTGAACATTTCCAACGACGGCTGGTACGGCGACAGTGGAGCCTACGCCCAGCATCTCAAGCAATCGCGCATGCGCGCCGTCGAAAACAATCGCTGGCTGCTGCTTGATACCAATACCGGACGCACCGCTGGAATCGATCCCAATGGACGAATCGTGACCAGTGCTCCGCGCAAAACTCGGACGGTGCTGCGGGTTCCATATGCACTCATTAGCGCGACCACCTTCTATACCCGTCACGGTGACTGGTTCGCCTATCTGTGTGCGATAATTTCAGTGGCAGCAATTTTCACGCGGCTGTTGGTTCGAAAGCGAAAAGAAACCTAGCAAAACAGCCTGTAGAGACGTTGCTGGCAACGTCTCCCGCGAAAATTTCAAGAGGACAAACTCATGGTCGAAGAGCTGGAAAAAGAATACGCACCCCTGAAAGAAAAAGTTCGCGAACTTCGGGAGTATCTTTGACGCTGGCAACCTGCGCCAGCGTCTGACCGAGATCGAAAAGCAAGCCTCCGACCCGAATCTTTGGTCGAATCCCCAAAAATCCCAAACGGTCATGCGCGAGAAAAAGCGCCTGGAAGATATGTTGTCGAATGAAGCCAACCTCATTCGCCACGGCGACGACATTTCTGCCTATTTTGATCTGGCCCACGAAGGCGAAAGCGTCGACGCCGACCTACGCCGCGAAATTGACTCGTTGCGCCAACTGGTCGATCGGCTTGAGACCGAGACTCTACTCTCCGGCGAAAACGACGCTCGCAACGCGATTGTCACCATCCATCCCGGCGCCGGAGGCACCGAGTCGCAGGATTGGGCGGACATGCTGCTCCGTATGTATCTAAGATGGGCCGAGCGCCAGGGTTTCGAGACAGTCCTATACGACTACCAGCCGGGTGAAGAAGCAGGCCTGAAATCCGCGACCTTTGCGGTCAATGGCGAATACGCCTTCGGCCTGCTGACCAGCGAAATTGGAGTGCATCGGTTGGTGCGCATTTCTCCCTTCGATCAAGCCAAGCGCCGCCACACCTCTTTCGCCAGCGTCTTTGTCTCGCCAGAAATAGATGACAGCATCGACATCGTCATCAAGCCCGAAGACCTGCGCATCGACACCTACCGCTCCAGCGGCAAGGGCGGACAGCACGTCAACACCACCGACTCCGCCGTGCGCATCACCCACATTCCTACCGGGATTGTGGCCGCTTGCCAAAATGAGCGCTCGCAGCACAAGAACAAAGACCGCGCCATGAGCATGCTCCGTTCCAAGCTTTACGAAAACGAACTGGAGAAGAAACGTGCAGCCACCAAGAAGATTGAAGACTCAAAACTCGACATTGACTTCGGCTCGCAAATCCGCTCGTACACTCTGCAACCGTATCGTCTGATCAAAGACCATCGCACCAAGATGGAAGTCGGCGACGTCGACCGCGTGATCGACGGGGATCTGCAACCCTTCATCCGTGCCTATCTGCAAATGCGCCGCGGAGAAAAGCAAGCGTAGTTACGGCAAGAATCGCGCGGGGACAGCCGCCCTCAGCTGTCCAGCCAAACGAAGCTTGGCAGACACTAACCATCTCCCACCTGTGACGCGTTTATCGATGCCTGCTGATAACATTCCATCCTTAGAACATAAGAGCACGTCTCAACTACTGACCATGGATGGCCGCACGCCCAAACAGATGACAAACTTTACCGACGGTTCGATCTTCAGCTTCGCGTCGTCTCGCGACGGCAAGCAACTGTTCCTGGCGCGCGGCGCAATCAACAGCGACGTAGTCCTGATCAACAATGTGAAGTAGGCAGGCCTGTCGATGAAACCCAAAAGCCAAACAGTCACCAAGCTGAGCCGCCGTTTCGAGCAGGCGCTGCTGTTCGCCACCCGCAAACACGCAGGCCAGTCCCGCAAGGGCACAGCCGTCCCCTACGTTGCACATCTCTTGAGTGTCGCTGGCCTAGTGCTCGAAGCCGGAGGCGATGAAGACCTTGCCATTGCCGCCCTCTTGCACGACGTGGTCGAGGACTGTGGCGGCGCTCCCATGCTGAAGGAAATTCGCCGTCGTTTTGGCAAGCGTGTCGCTCACGTGGTCGACGGCTGCACCGATACCGATCTCGATCCCAAACCGCCCTGGCGGCAACGCAAAGAAGACTACATCGCGCATCTCCGAACTGCCGATGCCGACACTCGCCTGGTTTCCGCGGCCGACAAACTGCACAACGTCCGCTCCATCGTGGCCATCTATCGCGAGATTGGCGACCGAGTCTGGGAGCGTTTTCACGGAAGACGAGACGGCACGCTCTGGTACTACAGGGCCTTGCTGGACGAATTCCAGCGCAAGAAATCAAGCCCCCTGATCCGCGAACTGGAACGAGCCGTCATCGAACTGGAAGCCGTGGCGACTCCGGCCGAGTAACCGCGGCACGTTCCGGTGCCTTTCGTAACGTTACCTGCCACAAAAACGCTGGCAAAATCGCCCGCTTCAGCCTGATCCTGTAATGTCCAGCATTTTTCGGAGCTAACGAACTTCTATGCCACGCATGATCGATGTCATTCGCTCCTCGGGAGCCAACTCGAACGTGATGCAAACCGCCGCCCGGGGCGCGCTCGCCGTTCCGCCTCAGGAGATGCTCGAAATCCTGGTTTACCTGGCAACTCAGACCAAGATCTTCGCCGAACGCGCTCGGCTCACGTTGGCGGGATGGGACGAGACCTCTTCCCGGAAAGCCGCAGCCGATCCGAAAACTCCGAAAGAAGTGCTGGCCTACTTGATCACCCCGGGAAATCTTCGGCCAACCCTGCTTCCCGCATTGCTGGAGAACCCCTCGGTCTCCGAAACATCGCTGGCTGAACTGGCGGCCGCCGCTTCTCGCTATATGCTGGAAACCCTGGTCAAGAGCCCGCGGATCAATCAATCACAAACGATTCTGACCGCGCTAAGCTCCAACCCGCACTTGAACCCAACTCAATCGTCGGCGATCGCGGAGAAGCTTGCCTCTTTCGCACCGCCAACCACAAGCCAACCCGAGTCTCCGGCAGCGTCTCCTGAATCCTCGCCGGCACCGGATCTGGCACAGCCAGAAGTTCCCAATGAAACCAGCCCTGAAGCCGGCACCGACGTAGTCCCGGACGAAGCGACCGCCGCATACCTGACTGATCATGCCAGCGAAATCTCGGCCGAAGGCAACAAACCTTTCCAGCCGATCGGCGGACTCGAGGAACTGCCTGCCGATGCTCCGATGGTTCCCAATCCAGCGCCGGTCGAGGCGAAGACCGAAGCGGTCGCTTCGAGCACAGCCCATGGCGCAGCCACGGCCGCCCGCAAGGCTCCTGCTCCCGTGAAGAAGACTTACTTAAGTGCCGAAGAACAACGGGGCAGCGCTCTGCAAAAAATCTCCAAGCTGGGCATCACGGGACGCATCCAGCTGGCAATGAAAGGGACCAAGGAAGAACGGTCGCTGCTCATTCGCGACGGGACAAAAATTGTAGCTCTGGCCGTGCTGGAATCGCCCAAGCTTACCGACAGTGAAGTCGAAAAGTTTGCCAACCAAAAGAATGTGCTCGAGGCCGTGCTTCGCGGCATTTCGATGAAACGTCGCTTTATGAAGCAATACGCAATCCTGCGTAACCTGACCTTCAATCCCCGGACTCCCATCGACGTTTCTCTCGGCCTGGTAAAGCATCTGCTGACCGGGGACCTTAAGAATCTGGCAGGCAACAAAGAAGTGTCAGACACCGTGCGCAAGATTGCGCTCAGAATGTTCAGGCAGAAACTGGACGTGACCAAGAGCGACTAGAGCAACGCAAGTGTAGCCGCGGAGCTCAACGCCCGCGGGTCTCAAGTAAATTTCCAGCAGTTCAAAAGTTGGCTTCCCACGCTCACCGTCGCTACAATTGCTTTGCTATGTGTTCGTCGCCCCAACCTGATCCCATCGCAGATCTACTGAAGCGCTCCAAAACCATCGCCGTAGTCGGACTCTCGAACAGCCCGCTCCGTCCGAGTCACGGAGTTTCTGCGTACATGCAGATGAACGGCTATCGCATTATTCCAGTCAACCCGGAGATTAAAGAGGCCCTTGGCGAAAATGCTTATGCGACCTTGCTCGATGTTCCCGAGAAGATCGATATCGTGAATATCTTCCGCCGGCCCGAGTTCGTCGAGGAGGTTGTGGATCAGGCGATCCGGCTCAAGGTCCCCGCCATCTGGATGCAGGAAGAAGTCATCAACGAAAAAGCCGCGGACAAAGCGCGACAGGCGGGAATTTTCGTAGATCATGGATAGCTGCATCCTGAAAGAACACAAGGCCCGCTTCGGCTGACCGGCGAGCAGTTCCTTCCTTTGTGTACCTTCGTGCCCTTTGTGGTTGAAGCACTTGAACTTCATCATTCGCAGAGAATGCCAAGGTACAACGGAAAAACGTCGCGTAAAGCTACGCCTTCACCAGAATGACGGTCGCGTCATCGTGCAAGCCAGCCCCGTTGGCAAACGTCCGCACATCTTCGAGGATGCCCTCTGGGGAAACATCGGCCCGCTGAAAGTATTTTGCAAGCCGCTCCGCACCGTACTCGTCCTCTTGCGGGTTCGTCGCCTCCGTAATGCCGTCGCTGTAGAACAGCAGACGCGAGCCTGGAGCCAATTGCACTTGCGCCTCGGAATAACCTCCGGGCCCGATTCCCAGCGGCAAGCCCCGCTCCGTGTCGAGGAACTGTGCATGGGAGTTCTCAATCAAGAGAGGACGCAAGTGTCCCGCGCTCGAAAACCTCAGCGTCCGGGTGGCAGGGTCAAGAATCGCATAGACCATGGTCACGAATCGGCCAGACGGAAAATCGTTGACCAACAAGTCATTGAGCTTCGTCAATACCTCACTAGGGCAGCACGCGGTTGCCAGGGAGCGAAGTATGCCGCGAGTTGCCGACATCAGCAGAGCCGCCGCAGTACCTTTTCCCGAGACGTCGGCCAGCACCAATCCCCACCGGCCATCGTCGAACGGAATGAAATCGTACCAGTCTCCGCCCACCGCCCCAGCCGGAGTGGAGAGCCCAGTCACGGCGAAACCCGGAATGTAAGGGGAACTCCGCGGCAGCAAAGCCTCCTGAATCTTGCGCGCCTCATTCGCCTCGCGGCTCATCTGCTCCCGCTCGCTCCGTTCCTGCTGGAAGCGGCGCGCGTTGTGAACCGCGACTGCCACGTAGCTGCACAACGCCTGCAAGAGCCGGAGTTGCTCTGCTGGGAACGCGTCCAACTCGGGATGCGAAGCCGTGAACACTCCAATCAGTTTTCCTTCAACGTGCAATGGAATCGCAACCTCGGAGAGCGTCGACTCTTCACATCCAATGTAGTAAGGGTCCTTGCGCACATCGGGCGCATAGCGCATCTGGCCCGTGCCCGCGACGTAGCCGACCATGCCCTGTTTCCCGATCTTCAGGCTGTTGCCGGTGCCGCAGACGGCGCAGCCGGCACAACCGTGGGCGCAGGCCAGAACCAATTCGCCGCGCTCTTCGTCGTGCAAGTAAATATCTGCCTCGACGCAGCCAAACGACCGCGCCACATCGTTCACCACCTTGTCGATCAGTTCATTGAGATCGAGGATCGAGTTGATTTTCTGCGCTGCCTTCTGCAGCTTCAGCAAATCCTCCACCTGCTCGAAAGGCAATTGCCGGACGCCGCTCAAACTGCTTGTCTCTACTCTTGGAATGGTAGCCATACTTCGTTCCCCTTGGCGTCAGTAAGTGATAGCTAAAACAATAACTTACGCTTGCCATTAAGATGACCATCAGAGATCTTTCGATTCACTTTTTGCACCCGTAAACGCCCTCCTTTGTGAACCTTCGTGTCCTCTGTGGTTAACGCATTTTGAACGGAACCACGGGGAATTCAAAGATGAATCAGAGGCGGTTTAGGGTAAGATTTAAGCACCGCCGGAGGTTGATGTATGTCCCTTCGCAGAGCACTCATCCTCGCGTTAGTTCTTCTCGCAGTTCCCGTGGCGAACTCCAAAGACAAGAAAAAAGTCACTCTGCCCGACTACGTTCTGAAAGCTCAATCAGTTCTCATCGTCATCAATCCCGATGCAGGCGTTTCGCCGCAAAATCCCAACGCGAATTGGGTTGCCCGGCAAGATGTCGAACGAGCCATTATGGACTGGGGACGCCTCACCCTGGCGATGGAACCGCTCACCGCCGATCTCGTCATCTCAGTCCGACGAGGCACCGGAAAAACGGTAAGCCCAACCATTAGTGCTCCCGACAGTCGTCCCGTGATCTTGGACCCATCGGATCAAGGCGTACGCATAGGGGCGCAGCATGGGACGCCACCTCCGGTAACCAGCGGGCCTGCCATCAACACACCTCATCCCAGCGCGGAGATTGGACCCTCCGACGACATGTTCGAAGTCTATCGCGGCCGAGTTGAATATCCCTTGGACAACGCCGCCACCTGGCGCTACCTCGCCAAAGACTCGCTGAAGTCGCCGAACGTCCCCGCCGTGGCCGAGTTCCGCAAACTCATCGAGGAAGCCGAGAAGCAGCAACAGGCACAACAGAAGAAGCCCTGAGAGTAAATCGCCAAACTCCCAAGGCTGTCCCACCAAAGCTCTACTTGGGTGGGGTTTTGAGAGATAAGAGCTTTCTACTTTCTTGATCCGTGAAAATCAGCGCAAATCCGTGACTGCCTTGAACGGGTCGACGAAGCCGCGAACCTTTTGAGAACAGCTGGAATCTAAAGCAACATGAGCACAATTCTAGTGACCGGCGGGTCGGGTTTCATCGGCAGTCATTGCATCCTGCAGCTTCTGGCCACGGGCCATCACGTCCGCACCACTGTGCGGAATCTGAAGCGGGAGGGCGATGTACGCGCCATGCTGATGGAAGGCGGCGCCAAGCCGGGCGATCGCTTGACCTTCTTCGCTGCCGATCTCGAAAACGACGCAGGCTGGCCGCAAGCCGTCGCCGGCTGCGAATACGTGCTGCACGTGGCGTCGCCCCTGCCCCCGAACGTTCCCAAGCACGAGGACGAACTGATCGTACCCGCGCGTGAAGGGACCCTCAGAGCACTTCGTGCGGCGCGCGACGCCGGCGTCAAGCGCGTGGTGCTGACCTCCTCGTTTGCGGCGATCGGCTATGGCCAGGCGCCGCGCAAAGCACCATTCAACGAAACCGACTGGACAGACCCAAATGGCGATGGAGTGTACGCCTACATTAAATCGAAAACCCTGGCCGAGCGTGCGGCTTGGGATTTCATCGCCAACGAAGGCGGAAGCCTCGAACTTTCCGTCATCAATCCGGTAGTCGTGCTTGGCCCGGTCCTGGGGACCGACTATTCGGCCTCAGTCCTTTTTATTCAGCGCATGATGGACGGCGCCATGCCCGGTTGTCCGCGGCTTTACTTCGGCGTCGTCGATGTGCGCGACGTCGCCGACTTGCACATCCGCGCCATGACTCATCCCGCCGCCAAGGGTGAACGCTTCCTCGCCGTCGCAGGCGATTTCATGTCGATGCTCGACATCGCCAAGGTGCTGAAGAGTCGCATGGGCGCGTCCGCCAGGAGGGTTCCAACTCGGGAACTGCCCAACTGGCTGGTACGCGTTGCCGCACTGCGTGACCCCGCGATAAAGCTGATTCTGCCCGAACTGGGCAAGCCGAAAAACGCCACCAATGAAAAGGCCAAGCGCTTGCTGAACTGGGCGCCCCGTTCGAACGAGGACTCCATCGTAGCCACCGCCGAAAGCCTGGTCCGCCTGGGCCTTCTGAAAGACAGCCAGAAAAAAGCCGCCTAACCCCAGATTCATGGAAGACGGGCGTTCCCGCCCGTCCCACCCCAAAGCATCGAGGATTTTCCAGCGAACAAACCTGCTTTTCCGCGTCGTCACCCAACCCACACGGGTGCCCCGCCCTTATTCGCGTCCTTTGCGAATAGGGCGGGCGCGACACTCCGAAATTGGAACCAGTTAGCAGCCCGAACCCTTTTCCCTTGACCTCGCCCCCACACTACGATAATATAATGTAACATTAGTTATCTATAAGATAATCTACGTAAAAACTCAACTTTTTTCCGAATCGGGAACATCAGTCGTGCCTCGCGACCGGCGCCTTCTGATCTCCTCCATGCGCTCGCGAATCCGCTTCTCGACGCCTTCGTTGGTGGGATGGTAATAAGTTCGATCGCGTAGATTGTCGGGCAGGCATTGCATGTCCGCGATTTTGCCCTCTACGTCGTGGGCGTACTGATAGCCCTGACCGTATCCGAGGCCTTTCATTAATCCGGTGGGCGCGTTGCGCAGGTGCAGCGGGACGGATTCGGCCGCAGTCGCCTCCACATCCTGTTGCACCTCGGCGTAAGCCGTGTACAGCGCATTCGATTTGGGCGCGAGCGCTAGATAGACGACGGCCTGGGCCAGCGCGAGATTGCCTTCGGGCATGCCGATGAAATCGACGGCATCGCGCGCCGCCATGCAAAGCGCCAGCGCATTCGGTTCGGCGAGGCCAATGTCTTCGACGGACATGCGCACCACGCGGCGAGCGATGTACAAAGGATCTTCGCCGGCTTCGAGCATGCGGCCGAGCCAATAGAGCGAAGCATCGGGATCGCTGTTGCGCACCGATTTATGTAACGCGGAGATGAAATTGTAATGCTCTTCGCCGGCCTTATCGTAGAGCAGCACGCGCTTCTGCAACGCGTCGGTGACGATGGTGTCGGTAATCTCCGCGCCAACTTCGCTAGTAGCGCGAGCCAAAGTCGCGGCGACTTCGAGCACGTTGTAAGCGCTGCGCGCATCCCCGCTGGAGTAAGCCGCGATCTTCGCCAACACTGCGTCGGATGCTCGGAGCTTCATCGCTCCCAGCCCGCGTTCTTCATCGGCCAGCGCCCGCTTGAGCAGCAGCACGACTTGCTCCTCGGTCAGCGGCTTGAGCACGTAGACGCGGCTGCGCGACAACAGCGCCGAGATGATCTCAAACGAAGGATTCTCGGTGGTCGCGCCGATCAGACGGATGTTGCCCTTCTCGACGTGTGGCAGGAACGCATCCTGCTGCGCCTTGTTGAAGCGGTGAATCTCGTCGATGAAGACGATGGTGCGCGTTCCATACTGTCGCGCCCGCTCGGCATCGGCCATGACCTGCTTGATCTCCTTGATGCCGGTCAGCACGGCGGAGAACTCGATGAACTCCGCCTTGGTCATGTGCGCGATGATCTGCGCCAGCGTGGTCTTGCCCGTCCCCGGAGGACCCCAGAAGATGAGAGAGCCGATATCGTCCCGCTCGAGTTGGGTACGCAGCGGCTTGCCGGGCGCAACCAGATGCTCCTGGCCAACAAACTCATCCAGCGTCCGCGGACGCATACGATCAGCCAGAGGCCGGGTGTGATCCCCGGCGTTATCACCGCTCGGAATGGTTTGAAATAAACTCATAACCCAATTCACCACGGAGACACGGAGGCACGAAGGAATTCGTGGATCAGAGCACCCTGCGCACAATTCCGTTCTTGAGAACCGCAACATTGAAATTGATCAGCAAACCGACTTTCTTTCCAGCCAGGCGCAAGTAAGTTAGTAACTGCGCGTGGTGAATTGGTGAGATTTGCTCAATCGATTTCAGTTCAACGATTACGGCGTTCTCGACTACAATGTCTAATCGGTGTCCACAATCTAGTTTAAGGCCTTTGTACGCGACCGGTAGTTCAACCTGTCGCTGAAAGCTTAAGCCGCGCATGTGCAATTCGTGGCAGAAGCACTCCTCATAAGCCGATTCGAGAAGGCTAGGCCCGAGTTCGCGGTGAACCTCAATCGCGGCCCGATGATTGCTTCTGTAATATCCTGCTCAAGCAACATGAAGAGGACCTGGTTTACTCCGTGCCTCCGTGTCTCCGTGGTGAATTGCGTTGCCGGGCTGCTTCATACAACAGGATACTCGCGGCTACGCCTGCGTTCAGGGATTCGACGTTTGGCGAATGTGGGATGGCCACGATATCGGTCATCTCTGCCAGTAGATCGCGCGGTAGTCCTGCGCCTTCGCTGCCGATGAAGATGGCGAGTGGTCCGGTCAGCGTGGCTTGGTCGAGAGGCGTGCCTTTGTGGGACGAGGTTGCGATCAGCCGCAGGCCGAGTTCCCGCATCTGGTCGAGAATTCCTGGGAGTTTCGCCTGCACGATGGGAAGCCGGAAGACCGATCCCGCCGAAGCGCGCACCACTTTGGAGTTAAAAGGGCTGACCGTGCCTTCGCCCAACAGCACGCCGCCGGCTCCAAAAGCCTCCGCCGAGCGCAAGATCGTGCCCAGATTCCCAGGATCTTGCACTCCGGCAATCGCCAGCAAAGGCCCGGTCTGCGACTTGGCCAGCACATCCTCCGCCTTGAAAGTCCTGCAACGCACCAGCGCCGCCACGCCCTGCGGGGTCTCGCTGGGAACGGCGCTGGCAAACAGCTTGTCTGGTAGCAGCAAAGTTTCGACGTGGGCGGCGAGTTGGGGCAGCAGGCGCTCAGCCCGGTTCTCGGCGGAAGCCCGGAAGAATACGGCTTTGAACTTCAGCCCGCTCCGAATGGCTTCCTCTAAAATGCGCATGCCTTCGATGGCGCAATAACCGTCGGGCGTGAGTTCGCCGTGGGCGAAGGCTGCGCGCAGCTCCTTGACCAGGGCGTTGTGACGTCCTTCGACGCGTCGCAGGCGGCTGACGACAGCTGGGCCGGATGTTGTCGTCTTTTTCACGGTAGTTCTTTCGAAATCATACGCGTTTATCTCTCCTTGCAGTGCTGCCTCGTGGTATGTTAGCTTTCGCGGATTTAGAACATTGTTGGGAAGGAAGCGTGTGCGCGCGGAAATTCTCAAGATCAACAGCGAGAAGCCGGAGGCATCCCTCATCCGGTATGCAGCCGATCAGATTCGGGCAGGCGAGGTATTGGGCATGCCTACGGACACGTTTTACGGATTAGCTGCCGACCCCTTTAATCTGCGCGCCGTGGACCGCGTGTATGAGATCAAGTCGCGGTCGCGGCACAAGCCGCTATCGCTCTTGATCGAGAGCGAAGACCAAGCTGAGGAGTTGGCTAAGCCGCTGCCCGACGAGTTCTACAAGCTGGCTCGCCGTTTCTGGCCAGGTCCGCTTACCATCATCGTCAAAGCTGCGTCGCGTCTTCCCTTGAAGGTGACGGCCAACACCGGGAACGTGGCGCTACGGATCCCCAGCGCCAAAATTCCTCTGGCGGTGGTGCAGGCTGCCGGGATTCCGATTACCGCGACCTCGGCGAATCTGAGCGGGGAATCGGAGTGCACCACGGCGGAGGCAGTGCGCGATCAACTGCAGCAGCGCATCTCGATTATCGTGGACGGAGGCACCTCGCCGCGCGAAACCGCTTCGACCATCGTCGACCTAACCGATGAGGAAGCCCGCTGGCGGATTATGCGGGAAGGCGCAATTTCTGCCCAGGATATCTCCGAGTTCTTCGCACAAGGATGACCCAAACGGCTGCGAACCGGCCTTTGCGACGCCACTGGATGGTGTGGCTCGTGGTACTGGCTGCGGCGGCTTTCCTTATCTGGCTGGTTTCAATTTGCCTTGGCATCGTGGGTGAGGCTTCGCGTCAGGAAATTCACTCCGCGGACGGCATCGCGGTATTCGGTGCCGCAGAGTACGCGGGTCGTCCATCTCCGGTGTATCGAGCGCGTCTCGATCATGCTTTCGACCTGTTTCAACAAGGCGTCGCTCCCGTGGTCATTACAACCGGCGGGGCCGCGGCGGACCCGAGCTTCAGCGAAGGCGGGGTGGGCCACGATTACCTGATGCACCGCGGGATTCCCGACTCCAACCTGATCGCTGAAACGCAAGGGTCCGATACGGCTCAATCCGCCCAACGGATTGGAGTGATCATGCGCGCCAATCACATGCACAGTTGCATAGCAGTCAGCGACGCGTATCATGTTTTCCGCATCCGCAAACTGCTGGAGCACGAGGGCATGGAAGTGTACGTTTCCCCGCGTCCTGATTCGCGTCCGCACTCGCTGTGGCAGCGCGCGGAAGCGGTGTTGCGCGAGGCGGTTAGCTACATGGTCTGGCGGTTGCACCTACCGGCGTAGGGGAGATTTGTCATGCTCCACTTTCTGGAGATGGAAGAGCAAAAGGCTGTGCGATAACTTGGTAGCGCCAACGAGAGCAGCTCCCTCGACCTCACTTCCCTCAGGATGACAAACTTCGGGAAATGCTCACCAACCCATCTTCTTTCTCAGTTCCGTGATGTGGGCTGTGTGGTGCTTGCCGTGCCAGGCATAGAGGGCTAGATTCTTCTCCAAGGACACGGTCCCCAGTTCCGGATGGCGAAAGCTCCGCTTCCAGTCGGCTCGTTTCAGAGTACGCAACAGGCGAACCCAGCGGTAGTGCAATGATTCCAGCATCGCCAGTGAAACCTCCAGCGGCGTCGCTTGGACATCTGCTGTGTCTGCCCAGCGGTCTTCCATGTAGGGCTTGATCGTGGGCTCGTCCTCGGTGAGTGCCAGCTTGAAACGCATGTACGCGTTCATGTGGCTCTCCGGCACATGGTGGACAACCTGGCGGACGGTCCAACCGCCGTCGCGATAGGGGGTTTCAATCTGCTCTGGGGAAAGATGCTTAATCGCGGCGCGCAACGCCGTGGGGGCGTGTTCGATGTCGTCGATGAATTTGGTTCGTTCCGCTTCGCTGGGCGGGCCGTCGAATATGAATTTGCCAATGGGATAACGGGGATCGTTCACCTTCGCCTCCGAATCGATTACAGAACTCAGATGACGGAGACCGAAGACAAGTCGCAGAACTTACTGCAGCAGTGCCAGGATTCGCACCGGGCCGCTGGAGCCGCTTTCGAGCTTGGTTGGGGCGACCACGACCATGGCGCTGACGGCCGGAACACGATCAAGGTTGGCGACATTTTCCAGTTGGTAGACGCTGTGCGAGAGAGTGTACTGGCGCACGGCGAAGTTTTTCGACGGACCGTTGTCGATGTTCGGCGCGTCGATACTCGGCGTGTCAATGCCGAGGCCCAGCACGTTGCGTCCCTCGACCAGGAACTTCGCGGCGTCAGGGGAATATCCCGGGAAATGCGTGGCGTTGCTAGCGGCGTTGCGCTGCGCTGACTTCCAACGCGAATCCCAGCCGGTGCGTGCGATCACCACCGAGCCTAAGGGAATCTGATTGTGGGCTTGCTCCCATGCCGCAATGTCTTCGACCGAAATCTGGTAGTCGGGATGGTTTTCGGCATTGGCGCTGACATCCAGCACGACCAGGGGCGCGATCAGGCGCTCCGCTGGGATTTGATCGACGGTCCAGAGCCCACGCGCGAAATGCGCGGGAGCGTCGATGCGCGTTTCGAATCGCTCGGCTGAAAGCGGGTTGCGGAGGAAATATTCTTTGTTGACCCTCGCGGCGGTCTTAACCTGATCGCCGGCTTTGGGATCGATTGAATGCGTCAAATCTACGACGGCGTGAAATCCTGTGGGTGTTGGTGAGGCGGGATGGCGCTGTCCAAAAAGGAATAGCGCGAGCGCCAGCACGTACCCAACGATGAGTGTCCGACTCTTCATTCCCTGAAAAGCTGATCTAAATAAATTGGATGCGAGCACCTACTTGAGAGGTGCTTCTTAGATTTTCCACGGCAAGGAAGGAAGCTTCAAGGAACTGCGGGACATGCACCAGTGGGAGGCTGGGAAGCGGCGATTTTCGCGCAGCAATAAGGGCTGCCTGAGAAACAGCGGCTGAGCCGCGTCCGTTGTGGCGTCTTTGATAGGGCTGAAGCCATATCCTGATACGAATCGTTCAGCGGGGTTTGAAGCCTGTCGCGAATATCAATTGCGTTCGTTAGCCTGGACCGTTGCAGACGAAGTTCCGAAGATGATTTCAGACCGAGATGCTTTCACACCAGTAAAAACGCGGCGCCTGCGGCGATCAGAGTGCCGAGGAAGTTTACGGCGTCGTTATTCAACAGTGCCCGTCGTTCGAGCAAGGCGCCCAAATAGCTGTCCGCGACCATGCCGGCAATCGCGGCGGCGATTGAAATGGCCAACCACCTGGTGGGAACAAGCCCCGCTAAAACGCATACCCAACTCACCGCGGTCGCGGCCACGATGCCGGCCAGGGTTCCGGCCCAGCTTACGCCTCCGTTCGTGCCTGCGGGCACTTCTTGCCAAGTCGTGATCAGGCGCGCTTTTTCGTTTCGAGCCTGGCCCAGTTCGCTCGACACCGTATCCGCCGCCGCTTCCGACAACGCGGCTGAAACCGCGAGCAACCAAGCCGCTTTTCCCGCAGTGAACGCCGATACTGCGGCGCAAATCGCGGCCACTGCGAGGTTCGCGAGAACCTGCAAAGCGGTTCTACCATCCAGCTTCTCGGCGGTTCCCAGCGTCTCTTTTCGGCGATACCCGAAGCGGGTGGAAAGCCAGGTCAGGGCGAACACTGAAACCAGGGCCACAAATGCGCCAGGCCCCGCCGCCGCATACAGCAGAAAACAGACCGCAGCTCCGGCGATGGCTCCGGAGAAACTCACCCCTCGCACCCAGCGACCCAGGGCAGTGAATATCACAGTGACGATGCCGGCAGTCCAAAGCGGGCGTGCCAGGACTAGATCCGCTAAGGTCGCGACGGTTCGGGTCAGGTGAGGCACTCGTGAGATTCTCTCCGATTCGCGTGCTGGCTGGCAGGTGCCACGCCCGATACTACTATCTATGGGGTTGCGCCCTCCGCTGCCCCAGTGTATCGTGCTTTCACTCTGGGTTACCGGTCGAGCTTATGTGCATCAAATATTTGGTTGTAGTTTAAACTCACGATCGCAAGGTTGTGTGGGGAATGCGGCTCGGCGCGCGATCTTCGGCTAGGGGGAACTATGGCGGCCTCGGTCTGGTCTGGTTATCTTACCTTCGGTTTAATTTCAATGCCGGTGAAGCTGTTCTCCGGCGCACGCAGTTCGGGCATTTCGTTCAACATGCTGCACCGCGACGACCTGTCCCGCCTGAAGCAGCAATATGTTTGTCTCGCCGACGGCAAGGTGGTAGAGCGCAGCGACATCGTCAAGGGCTACGAGTACCGCAAGGATGAGTATGTGGTGATCGAGCCAGAGGAAATAAAGAAGATCGAGCCCAAAACCGCCAAGACCATGGAGATTCTCGAATTCGTCAAGACCAGCGAGGTCGATCCGGTTTTCTTCGAATCGTCCTACTACATGGTTCCGGACGAAGCCGGCAGGCGGCCCTACGCGTTGCTGACGAAGGCGATGGAAGAGAGTGAGTATGTTGCCATTGCGCAGCTCACCATGCACAACCGGGAGTACACGGTTTTTCTGCGTCCGCATGAAGGCGGAATGATGTTGCACACCATGTACTACGAGGAAGAGGTACGCAAGGTCGAGGGCTTCGGCGCGCCCGATGTTGAACTGAAAGATGCGGAAGTCAAGGTTGCGCACCAGTTGATTGAAGCGCTGGCAGCCGATTGGGAGCCCGAGAAATATCACGACAGCTTCCAGGACAATCTCAAGAATCTGATCCAGACCAAGCTCGAAGGCGGGAAGATTGCGGAAGTTGAGAAGCCGAAGAAACTCGCGCCGGTGGTTGACTTGATGTCTGCGCTCAAGCAGAGCCTGGCCGAGATGGAAGGAAAGAAAAAGCCCGCCGCGCCTGCCACCCACGAAGCCGGCGGCAAGAGATCTCGCGGGCGGGCGTGAAGAGCGGGCAGTTTGCATTTAGCCCCCCACTTTCTCAGATCGAGCTTTCCTAGCTTGCCGTCTTAGTGTCCTTACCGACTTACCTGCGTGATTTGCGGGCAACCTTGTGATCGTCCGCAGCACTAACCTGAAAGGGTAATGTGCCAATTGCCAATTGTTAAGTGCTGCTTCTCTGGCGCGGATCACGGTCAGCCGTTAGAATAGATAACTCTTCCAGAATTCTATGCAGAAATGGATATTGAGGCGGGAGTATCGATGACTGTAGTGCGCGCCACGGGTGTTCTGCTACTCATGTTGATTTGTCTCAGTTGTGGGGAGACGTACCGTCCCGTCGCCACTCCTATTATTCCAAGCCTTCCTAATCCGGGGTTCTCTCACTTTGCGCTGGTCATCAGCGGCAACGGTTCGGATCACCCAGGAGCCAGCACGTCGATCAATGTCTCTGGCGACACTGCGGAGTCTCAATCCACCGTGGGCCTGATGCCAGTGCAGGCGGCAGTCGTGCTGAGTGGCACACGGGTCTACGTTGCCAATAGCCATGACGACACCGTTTCTTCGTTTTCTCCCACCAGTCCTACGCCGGTGACGACAATAAGTTTGCCCGCAGGTTCGGCTCCCAGCTTCGTGGCTACCGCGGAGAACGCTTCGGTTTACGTCGCGAACTCCGGGAACAATACGGTTTCCGCGATCACCATGGCTAGTAACGTACTGGAGCAGCCGGTGTATGGAATTCCCGTCGGGATCGACCCAGTGTGGCTCGCGGAGACTCCCAACCAGCAGAAGCTTTACGTAGCCAATCGGGGAAGCGGTAGTGGCGGCGGTTCCGTGACCAGCATTAACCCGGTCGACCGAAGCGTAAACCCGCCAATCACGAACGCAACCTGGATTTCTCCAGTGTCGGTAGCGGTACGATCGGACAGCAATCGAGCGTACGTGCTGGACCAGGGCAGCGGGCTGGTTTCGGCGATTGATGCCGCGACTGACATCGTGATCAACAGTGTTTCAGTCGGGGTGGGAGCGAATTTTATGCTCTATGATCCGACGCGAAATCGCCTCTATGTGTCGAACCCGGTGGCGAACACGGTTACGTATCTGCAGGCATCGACGGATACGCTTTCGGCCACGGTTCTCGCTATAGCGAACCCGATCTCAGTGGCTGTTTTGCCCGACGGCACCCGAGCCTATGTTTCAAGCGCCTCGGTGAACGGTGGGACTGTCACTGCTCGAGTGACAGCGATCAACGCTTCGAGCGGAACGGTCACAACCACAATTCCTTTGACCTCGGTCGCGCAGGTGTGCGCTTCAAATCCGTCCGAGCTTTCGATGGCAGCGGCTGCAGATAGTTCAAGAGTTTACGTGGGAAACTGCGATGCGGGGAATGTAGCGATTATTCAAACCTTGAGCGACACGCTGCTGCTGCAGTTGCCCGCCCCGCAGAGCGCGACGTTTTCGAAAGGGGCTCCGCTGCCGCAGAATCCGGTATTCGTTGTGGCTGGCCCATAGCCGAAACTGGTTTCGGCTTCTTCAGCGCCAGCCTTCATCAACAGTCAGCATTCGATTTCCGAATTCTACTGGCCTACAGCCGCGGCGCGTTCGGGCTGTCGAGAGGAGTTATGTCGTAGGGCGATATTCAGAAATACGCTGCCGATACCGGTTTCGAAACAAATAACCAGCGCCTCGGTGTCTTCACTGCTTTTCGGCCCATGCTCGGAGGTGTGGAGCACGGGGGGATGCACGCGAAAATGGAATCCCTGGTCGTTGAGCGAGGTGACGGCGTTGCCAATTACCTGGTTCGCCAACTCGCACACGGTTTCCCGCACCAGTTCGTCGGACTCCGGCAATTCGGTTCCCGCGAACCGGCTGGCCACACGCACTGCAGTGTCGGGGTCGAGATCGATGACGATGCGTCCCTCGATGTCGCCGGTCACCCAAATCAGCGCGGCGACTCCTTTGCGGCGGTAAGCCTCTTGCTCCATGCTGAGGTTGCCGACGGATGTGGGACACTGCAGTCCCTGCGCCAACACGGCGTCCGCCGCGTTGATGAAAGGCTGGATCAACTCCATTTTCATTTCAGGCCCCCGCGCCCGCGGCGTGAGCCGCAGTGCCATCCTCACCCATCACGTACTTGATCACTTCGTACAAGACTTCCGGTTTCACCGGTTTTTGCACGAAATGACGGGCGCCGCGTTGCAGGGCCGCCACAATGTTTTCCTGATATCCGACTGAGGACACCATGACAATGCGCGCTTCGGGATTCTGCTGCACGATCTTTTCGGCAGCTTCGATCCCCTCCATCTGGGGCATCGTGATGTCCATCAGCACGATGTCCGGCTTCAGCCGCACATATTCGGTTATGGCGGTCACGCCGTCTCCGGCTTCGCCTGCTACCTGGCCCCCGAACGTTTCGATCATTCGGGCCAGGTTCTTGCGCGCGAAGACGGAATCGTCCACTACCAGGTAGCGGACTGGCTGACCGTCCTTACTGCGTTTGACTGGCACAAACTGCTCCATATACAACCTCCCGCCGCTTCAAGTTCCGGCATCCTGTTCTCGCCTGCCGGACAAAATCAGTTCTTGCCGACTCCAGCGGCTCTGCCGCCGTTTTCCGGCTCTGGCTTACTCCCGGTTTTCCGGTCCTGCATGCACTGAGCCTGCAAAGTGTTGGCCAGCGCATCGAGTCCCACGATGCGGACCGCGTAACCGCGCTCGATCGCCGCTTTCGGCATTCCATAAACCACGCAGGACTCCTCGCTCTGGGCGATGGTCATTCCTCCCGCTGCCTTCACCATGCCGAGTCCCTGTGCCCCGTCTTCGCCCATTCCGGTCATGAGCACGCCAATGCTCTTTTCGCCAAATTCTTCGGCCACGCTCTTGAACAGCACGTCCACAGAAGGACGATGCCCGTTCACGCGCGGTTCGTCATTGAGAACAGCTACGTCGCCCAGTTGCAGCCGTTTTACCTTGAGGTGCCGGTTTCCGGGGCAGATCAGGGCGCGTCCTGCCAGCAGGAGGTCGCCGGACTGCGCTTCCTTGACCGTGATGGCACAGATCTCTTCCAACCGCCGGGAAAACATTTCGGTGAATCCCTCGGGCATGTGCTGCACGATGAGAATGGTCCCAGGAAAATTCTTCGGCAGCTGCGGCAATACGTATTGCAGCGCCTGCGGTCCGCCAGTGGAAACTCCGATCGCAACGATTCGCGTGGCGCGAGTCTGAGTTTGGGGCGCGGCCTTCTCAGAAGGCCTCGGAGACGCGGGAAGTGGGGCGACTGTAACCCGTCGGCTCTGGGCGGCAGCCTTGATTTTGGCAATCAACTCCCGAGCGATTTCCGGCATGTTGGCCGAGACATCGCTGGGTTTGGCGACGAAATCGAATGCTCCCATGGACAGCGCCTGCAGAGTTACCGACGCCCCCTGGGTGCTGTGCGAACTCACCACGATCACCGGCAACGGGTGGCGCAACATGATCTCTTTCAGCATGTCCAGGCCGCCCATGCCCGGCATGTCGAGGTCAAGGGTGACAACCTGGGGCTTCATCTCTTCGATCTTTTTCAGACCGAAGTTGCCATCCATGGCAGTGCCCACGACCTGAATCGAGCTGTCGGTTTGAAGGATTTGTGGAATCAGCTTGCGCATGAGCGCGGAGTCATCCACCACCAACACACGCACTGGAGGTGTCATGCCTGTCCTCCTGCTGCGCTCTGTGCAATCCGCGACCGCTCGGAATGCGACAGAAGGAGCCCCATGGCTGGTCCGCCAACCGTATCGGGCCGTGATTTGGCAAAGCGTTCGACGATGGCGGCCAGATTTAGAATGAGTACGACGTGGCCGTTGCCCAGGATCGAAGCACCACTGACCAAATCGGTCTCCGCAGTCTGTTCGTCCAGTGCTTTGATGACCAATTCTTCTTCGCCCTCGATTGCGTTTACCAGCAACCCAAGCTTGCGTTCGCCCATCGCGATTACGAGCACGAAGACTTTCTCGGGCCGGCCGTCTGGCGTCGGTTCTGGCGGGCGCCCCAAGCGAGCTACCGGCAGGACCGTGTTGCGCAGTTGCAAAACTTCGCAGTTATCGACCTGATGGATGTCGGCCTCGTGGGCGCGAGCGATCTCGGCCACCGCATTCAGCGGAATGGCATACAGACTCTGTTCGACCCGGAACAGCAGGGCTTTGATGATGGCGAGTGTTAATGGCAACTGCAGGCGGAATGTGGACCCTTGCCCCGGGCGGCTGACGACGTGTACCGTGCCCTTGAGGCGATGCAGGACGCTTTGCACGACGTCCAGACCAACGCCACGGCCAGAAATTTCGGTGATCTCATCCGCAGTGCTGAATCCCGGGCGGAAGATGAAATCCATAATGTCCGCTTCGCTGAGCCGGCTGGCTTCTTCCCGTTTCAACAAGCCTCGTTCGATGGCTCGCGTCTTGACTTTCTGCGCGTCGATGCCGCGGCCGTCGTCGCTGATTTCCACGATGACTTGATTGCCCTGATGGTAGGCCTCGAGACGGATGGTTCCCTGCGCAGGCTTGCCAGCGCGAGTGCGCTCATCCGCGCTTTCAATCCCGTGTCCAATTGCATTTCGCACCAGGTGCGTCATTGGTTCGGCGATGGCATCCAGCAGGCTTTTGTCCAGGGCAGTGTCTTGACCATTCAGAACCAGGTTGACCTGCTTGTCACATTGCTTGGCGACGTCTCGAACCATGCGGGGAAATCGCCGGAACAACTGCTCGACCGGCACCATCCGGACCTTCATCACCGAACGCTGAAGATCGTTCAACACGCGCGACTGAAAAGCCATGGCATCGGCAAAGCGCCCGCGCATGGCTTCCTTGGGATAGCGTACGGCGAATTCGTTGAGCGCCTGCTGCAGCATGGATTTTCCTATGATCAACTCGCCTACGAGATTGAGTACGCTGTCAATCCGCTCCGCGTCCACGCGCAAGACGTTCTCGTGGGGCGCGGCAGTTGGCCTTACTGCGGTCTCGCGTTCCGAAGATGGGTTTAGAACCAGTTCGATATCCTGGGCTGGCGCTGCTATTTCTTCGGCAGGGGTTGCAGAGGGCTGAGTGGCGGCGTCTTCGGTTGCTGGAGGCCTTACCGTGCCGTCGCCGGCCTTGGTTTTCTGAACGACTTTCTGCGCCGGAGTTCCGACGATCTCGATTTTCACCTTCGAGATGATGGTCGGGATGCGGCACTTTTCAGTCAGAAAGTCTGCGGCGTGAACGCTTGCCACGAGCAACTGAAATTGCATTGCATTCTTGGCGGACCCTGCTTCCGGCCGGGTGCCGAGCACTTCGCCGGTTTCCGTGAGCGCCTTCAGTATCAGTTGCTGAGCTGCGATGGGCATAGCGCAATTGGGATCGATCTGCGCGGTCACGTGGTACACGAACTTGCCTTGCTTCAGTGCCCCTTGGGTTGCGAGCTTTTCGTACTCGGTCCATTCGACTTCGGGGGCGGTTGCCGCCGAGGCCTTCGAACTGCGTGGCTTGCGGGTTTTTGGATCTCGCGCCATTTTGCGGATCATCTTCCGTACCGGTTCCGCCGAAGGCAGCTTGGTTGCGTCGCGATAGGAACTCAACATCGCGCTGAAAGTGTCCGCCGCGGCAAACGCTACCTCGGCCAGGGCAGTGGGGGCGCCTGTGTCCACGGCCAATGCGTCTTCCAGTTCATGCGCCAGTTCGCTGAGTTCGTGATAACCAACCGCGGCCGAGTCGCCCTTCAGGGTATGCACGATTCTGCGGATGGTGCGTACGGTTTCGAGATCGCCCGGCCTTTTTTCGAGTTTGAGCGTCTCGTCGTTGAGCGACTGCAGTAATTCCAGCGCAGTCTCAAAGAAGAGCTGCTTTAGTTCCGCCGCGCGTTCGTCCGCGAACTGACTCACGACGTCACCTCGATCTGCTGATAGGCAGTTCCAGTCTCGCGGTAAATCATGTTGAATTTGTCCGTCAGCCCGAGCAGGCTTTCCGCGTGCCCCACAAACAAATATCCGCCCGGATTCAGGCAGCGAAAAAACTTTTCTACCAAGCGTTTTTGCTCGGCTTCATCGAAATACATCATGACGTTGCGGCAGAAGATTACGTCGTTGCGCTGCGGCAGATATTCCGTTTTCAAGTTGTGGAAGTCGAAGTGGACCAGTTCTTTCAGCGCCTTCTTGACCGCATATCGATCGCCGACCTTGTCGAAATGACGAAGCCGGAAGCTGTAGTCCACCGAAGCCATTTGGTTTTCCGAGTACGTCCCCTCCTGGCCGGCTCTCAGAACCGAGTAGCTGATGTCGCTGGCAAGAATTTCGACCTTCCATGGCGGAGGGATCAAAGGCTTGGGGAAAGGCGTGTCGTGGTTAGCGGGGTTGCGCAGCGCGTGATAGGAGAGTGCGTCGGCAACCTGCATGGCCATGGTGTACGCTTCCTGGCCAGTCGAGCAGCCGGCGCTCCATAGGCGCAATGAAAAATCCCGGCGTTCTTGCTTGCGGCGAAGGATGTCATCGAGAACGTGTTTGTGGAAGAGATCCAGTTGCGCCTTGTTCCGGAAGAAGCTGGTTTCGTTCACCGTGAGATTTTCCAGCAGCTTGCTTAACTCTTCTTTTCCTTCCTTGCTGATCAGCAGCCGGTAGTAGCTGTAAAAGGAGTCGAGCTTGCATTCTTTGAGGCGACGCTGCAAACGGTCCTGCAGGAAATCGGCGCGGCGGGAGTCGAAATGCATTCCGCACTCCTGATAAACCAGCGTCTGCAGGAGTTTCAGTTCGGGTTCGGTGAGTTGCGCTTGTACGCCAGCTGTTCCCATGCGTTTGTTATGTCACCTGTTCTTGGTGCTATTTCGAAGCCGCTGCTCCCCGTGCGTTTTCGGCGGAAGCGGGCCGGTCTGTGCTGTTCGCCGCTTCGTTCTTGGTCCGGGTTCCGCTAAACTCCAGCACCTTGTCAATATCCAGCAAGACAATCAGCCGGCCCTGGTATTTACCCAGCCCGGTCACACAGTTCAGCCCGCCTTCCACGAAATCGGTTGGAGAAGGATCAATGTCAGCAGTCGGAATCTTGAGCACGTCGGAAGCGGAATCCACGATCAAGCCGCAAAGCCGCCCTCGGTGCTCTACCACGAGGATTCGATTGCGCTTGCCGGGAGCGACGGCAACTTCCCCCAGCCGCTTGCGCAGATCGAGGACGGAAACAATCTTCCCTCGCAGATTGATCACGCCTTCTACGTAGTCCGGGGCGTCCGGCACGGCGGTAATTTCAGGTACTCGAACGATTTCGCGGAGGGCAGTGATGGGTACGCCGTAGGTCTCGCGTCCCACCTTAAAGCCGACGATGTGCAGTTCGCGGTTCATCAGGATTCTCGAGGTTAGTTGCGCGCCCCAGCAGCGGCCTGCCGAGAGCTGCCTCGGACGCCGGCCTTTTCTTCGATGCGCGACGCCACCGCGTCCATCTGTTCGAGCATGAATCTGCCCATGGAATCGAGCAGATCGCGGGACATCTTTGACATCTGTTCGGCCGAGGCCGCCAATTCGGTCGAGCCCGAGGTGGTGTTCTGCACCAACTCGCGCATCCGTTCCATGGCTTTCACCACCGCGTGTGCGCCCGAAGCCTGCTCTTCGACCGCCGAATTGATTTCATGTGTGATCTCGTTCAGGCGGGTGGTGGCGCGGGCAATCTGCGAGGAGCCGTGCGATTGTTCGTTGGTGGCGGCGCCAATCTCCTGCGCGAACTTATACACTTCCGTGACCACGTTCGAGATCTTGCGCAACGCCGTGTTCAGTTCCTCTCCGTGTCCCAGCCCTTCGTTCACGATGGCGGTGCTGCGGTTCATGTTCTCGACTGCCTTGCGAGATTCCTTCTGGATGCTTTGGATCAGTTCAGAAATTTCCTTGGTGGATTGAGCCGACTTTTCCGCGAGCTTTCTGACTTCGTCGGCGACTACAGCAAACCCTAATCCATGCTCTCCGGCGCGCGCCGCTTCGATCGCGGCGTTCAGGGCTAGCAGGTTAGTTTGTTCCGCCAGGTCATCGATCACCTCGATGATCTTGCCGATGTCGTCGGCTCGTTGACCCAGCACGTCGATGATCTCGCCCGAGGATTGAATGGTGGTGTTGATACGATTCAATCCATCCGTTGCTTTCTCCATGGTGGCAATGCCGTTGTGGACTTCTTCACGCGAGCGGTTGGAAATATCCAGCAGCACTTTGGCGGTATCCGCCACGCGCTGGATGGAGGCCACCATCTGATCGATGGAAGCTGACGTCTCGCTGACGCTGGAAGCTTGGACCTTCGTGCTCTTCACCATGTTCTGCACGTTGACGCTCATTTCGTGCATGGTACTGGTGACTTCGTCGATGGCGGACGAGGTTTGCAAACTGATTTTGGCCGATTCGTCGGACGCTCCCGCCACCTGATTGGAAGCGCTGGCCACTTGCTGCGCGGCATCACGCCCGTTGCGCACTAATTTTCTCAAACCCTCAATCATGCGCGCGAAAGCCTTGCCCAGAGTGTCATTCTTGGATCGAGGCTGGACGTCAACTCCCAGATTCCCGCCCGCGATAGCCTCTGACACAGAAGCCATTTCGCGGAGGTAGGTGACCATGTTGGAGAAGGTTCGAGCCAGTTCCCCGATTTCATCGCTGCGATGGATATCAATTTCGTGGTCGAGATCACCCGCGTCGGCAATCTGCCGTGCGATTCTCATCAGATCGTTAAGCGACGAGGTGATGGATCTGGCGGTGGTGTAAGCGATCACGACTCCGAGACCCAGAGCCAGCAGCGTGCTTAGTAGGGCGATCACAAAGGTTGCTGTTCCCGCGGTCTCGTCGGACTTTCTCCGCGCCTCAAGCACCTTGGTATTTTCGAGGTCCGCCACGTCCAGATATTCGGTGGCGTTTTTCACCCAGGAAGACGCGTCTTTCTGCAAATAGAAAATCTGAAGCTCAGCTACCGTGGCGTTGCCGCTGTCCACTTCCTTGCGCTTGTCCATCAGTGGTGCGGCAAATTCGCGCGCCCAGTTCTGCTCGCTGCTCTGTACTTTCTCCAGCGCGGTTCGCTGCTGTTCCGAAGTTGTAAGGTTCTCGCCGGCTTGCAGCTTTTCCTCGAGCACCCGCATACCATCGTTCAGCCGCTCGACCTCGCGGGTATCGCCGCTGAGCAGGTAGTTGCTGAGAGACAAGCGGTTCTGCATCATCTGGAAGCGGATCTTGTCAGTGGTCGCGGCCATTTGCAACGCCTGCGATGCCGCGGCCTTGGCGCTATGCTCCCGTTGCACCGCGATGAGGTTGATGAGGAACAGCACAACGACCATCGCAAGGACGGCTCCGAAGTTTAGGTAGAGTTTCTTGCCAATTGTCATTCGCTGTTCCTCCGCTCGTCTCGCGTCGCGCTCTTGCGCCCCAGCACGTAGTTGAATCGATCTAGAGTAGGGTCACTCCTCTCGCATAAATCCGTCTCGGTTAATCCCTTCCCGGTTAATCCTGAGGCTGGAACTTGAACTCCACCGTTCCAGTGCTCTCAGAGTCCGCCGGTTCAAATTTCCACTTCTTCAAAGCATCCATGGCGGCGTTGACCAGGAGCGGGTTCCCGCCGACTATTTTGGTGTCCTTTAAAGATCCATTGGGCGCAACCACCACCAGCACTTTGACCGTGCCCGTGATGTTCATCCGCCGCGCCAACTCTGGATAAGCCGGAGCCACTTTGGTCTTCGCCTTCCGAGTCAACTCGCTTTGCGCTATTGCAGGTAAGGGATGAAAGATTGTGGCCACTAGCAACAAGAGTCCTGCGATTGCCCACAACCGCATGTTTTGGAAAGACACTGCTCCTCCAGGTGACATATCCAGGCTTTAGCCACAGCAATGTCCTTGCCACGCTGAGTGGAACCCTGAGCATGAGACGAGAGCGCATGTAAGAACTTCTAAATCAGCGGTTTAGGTATGTTTTATGCAGCCGTGCGATTGCTGCAGAAGTATCGGATTCGTCTCACGAAGCCTTCCGACTCTCAGACTGAGACACTTCGGCCATTTTTCCCAAGATTTCACAGTTGGGCACTCCAAACGTTATTCCCTTGACTCAAATTGAGATGGCAGGCTATTTTTCCTGTATATTCAATTACTTGGGGTTTGGTGGTGCTAAAGGCGGTGCCTTTCTGACTAAGCATGCCGGAGACACGACGGTACTGGAAAAATCCGTCCCGCGCTCGGATGATGCTTTCCAGAAACTGCTCCTGCGATTCTCGGAGGCTGCTGCTGATGGAATGCCAGCCCCAGCTCTGATCCGGCTCTTCTGCCAGGCAACGCGGGCGTTTTTTCATGTGGACGGCACATACTTCTGGCGCTGTGCTTCTCCCGAGGAATTGGTGGGCGCTGAAGCTGACGGCATGATGGCCGCTGATTTTCTCGGCCGACGCCTCAAGGGCGGCGAGAGCGCGGTTGCCATGAAAGCGATTCGTCAGCGTACAACGCTGTATGTAACCAATCCTGCGCCAAGCCGGTATCCCGTGGCTGCGGAATTTCATGCTAAATCCCTGATGGCCGCGCCTCTGGTGGTTTCGAACGAAGTAATCGGCGCCGCTGTCTTTCTGCAGGCCTCGGAACCGGATTATTTCAACGACGATCTAGCAGCGAAGGCGACCATCCTTGCTGGCCAACTCGGTACCTTGTTGGAAGCGAGTCGATCGACTGAGGCATCGCGCGAGGAGCATCGCCGCGCTGAAATCCCGGCTGAGGTTGCTCAAGCGGTACACGCCGTTCCCGACCCTTCCATGGTGGCCCAGGCTGTGGCGGATCGCTTGCGGATTTTGCTACGCACGCGGCTGGTGTGTGTTCTCTTGCGCGAGGGAACAACTGTAGGACTGCATGCCGTGGCTGCCGAGTCTCCCCAACTGGCGACTTCGGCGCGTGTCCGCTTTGACCGCAGAGGACTGCAATTTGCGGCCGATCTTGCCGCCCGCGCGATTGCCGCCGATGCGCCGATCACGGTCGCGATCGATCCCGTCACCCACGCCCTTGGCGACCTGGTCCCCGCAGGTATGTTGTTGGCCGCTCCCATTCGCACTTCGCACGCGGAAGGAGCAGTCCTCATCTATCCGCGAAGCGAAGGCGCTTTCAACCAGCAGGAGAAGTCACTGCTCTCGGCGGTGGCCGGGTTTGGAGCGACCGCAATCGCCAATGCTGAGCTGTACGCAACTGCGCGTGCTCAGGCTCATGAACTGCACCAACTCCTGAACATTCTGACGGAACTAAGTTCGGTTGGAGATCTCGACGAGTTTCTGCGGCAATTCGTGGTTCGCGCCGCTGAGTTCCTGGGTTTCGGTCGGGCCTTTGTCGGGTTGCTCGAAGGGGGAGGGTTTCGGGTTCGCTGGGGAGCCGAAAATGGCCAACCCGGCCCAGTGGACGAGTTGTTTCCTGACGGTGTCGCCAGCCGCGCTCTGTTGAACAAGCAACCTTTCTGGGCGAACGATCCTGCCAAAGTTCCAGGCGCCAACCTGCAAATGATTCTGAAGTTCAAGGTGCGTCAACTCCTGGCTGTACCTCTGCTAGGGGCTGGAGGACGCGTGTTGGGCGTGCTCGGAGTGCTCGACCGGCTGGACCGCAGGGAAATCTCGCAAGAGAACGTACGTTCGGCGCAGGCACTGGCGGCTCAGGTTGCAGTGACCCTTGAGGCAACTCGCAATCTGCATTTGTCCGAGCAACACCGCCGCCGCGCTGAAGCCCTGAAGGGGCTCGCGTTGGAGTTGAACTCCCACCTCCGGCTTCCGGAGTGCGCCAGGAACTTCGTCACCCGTGCCCTCGACTTGATGGGGGCCGAAGCGGCCGCGTTCGCTGTCCAGGAAGGTTCAGATCTGGAAACGCTTGTTCTCCACGGGACCTCGACTTCTGCTCCACAACTCAACTCGTTACTCCGCCGTTTTGATCACGCGCTGGTCGATGCCCTGGCGCAACATCATCCGGAAATAGTCTCGGCCAGCGCTGCCGAGCTGTTCGGTCCCGAGCTAACTTCGTTGCTGGGCTGGGACGACTGCACCATGATCCGGCTACTCGGTTCCTCGGGGGATTTGGTAGGTGTCTTGTGTCTCGCCAATCGTCGAAAGCCTCTGCAGGACGACGACGTACAACTCCTGCAGGCCATCGCGGCCCATGCCTCGGTTGCCTTGGAGAATGCGCGGCTCTTCACTCGCATGGATCAGGCGAACCGGCACTGGATCGAGATCTTCGATGCAATCACTGACTTCATTGTGGCGCACGATCAATCCGATCATGTTCTGCGGGTAAACCGTCCGCTCGCCAATTTCATCGGAGTTCAACCGCACGAGCTCATCGGCGTCGCCATGGGCGCCCTGTTGGCGATGGGAACCGAAACGTCCCTGCACGCCTGTCCGTTCTGCCGCTCGACTACGGATGCAACCACCGACGAATATGTTCTCGCCGTTCTGGACCGGACCTATCTTGTGTCCACCTCGCGGGTTCACGGGGCAAACAGTGAAGGTCTCCAGACCATCCACGTGCTGAAGGACATTACCGACCGCCGTGAAGCGGAACGCCGGTATCGTGAACTGTTCGACAATATTCAGGAAGGGGTGTTTTTCTCGACGCCCGATGGGCGCTTCATTGAAGTAAACGACGCACTCGTCCGCATGCTCGGATACCGCAACCGCGAGCACCTGCTCCAAGCCGATTTCCGCGCTCAGGTATGTTTTTCGGCAGAACAGTATGAGGAACTTGCCGGACAAATGCAGCAGTACGGCGCGGTACGGAACCACGAGCAAACTCTGTGCCGGTCGGACGGCTCGCCTGTCCATGTGTTGATCAATGCTTTTGCCGTGCGCGACGCGCAGCACCGCATTATTCAATACCGCGGCGTCATGCTGGATATCAGCGGCCTGAAGACATTTCAATCGGAGTTGCAACGTGAGCGTGATTTCTCCGGCAAGATTCTCAACAATACCCAGAGTCTGATTCTGGTGGCAGACACTTCCGGCCTTGTCAGTTATGCGAACCGGCGCTGGTACGACATGGGTTATCAACAAAATCAACTATTGAGCCGGCCCCTGGAAGAGCTCATCGTTCCCGCCCGGCGTCAGGCGCTCAACGAAGCATTCGCTTCCACCCTCGCTGGGCAGCAGATCGATAATCTCGAAGTGCAAATTGTGCATGGCGAAGGGCGGGTCGGATACTTCTCCATGAATTTGAGTCCCATGCGGGACGAGCAAGGCCATGTTGCTAGCATTGTCGTGGTCATGAGTGACATCACCGATGCCGCTACACTGCAGGCCAAATTGCTGCACGCGGAGAAAATGGCCGCAGTGGGCCAACTCGTCTCTGGAGTCGCTCATGAAGTCAACAACCCGCTCACCGCGATTCTCGGTTTTTCCGACTTGCTGATGGAGAATCCTGATGTTCCGGAGAGCGCCCGGAAAGACTTGCGCGTCATTCTGGAGCAGGCGCAAAGGACCAAGCAGATCGTGCAGAATCTGCTAAGCTTCGCTCGTCAGATGCCGCCGCAACGCAGGCCAGTCCAGCTCAATACCATTCTCAGCCGCACGGTGCAGTTGCGCGCCTACGACCTCCACAGCCGGGGTGTCGAAGTCGCCGAGCAACTCGACCCCGAACTGCCACAGGCAGTCGGTGACGCGCACCAACTGCAACAGGTATTTCTGAATATTCTTAACAATGCTTACGACGCTGTGCGCGACACCGGACGTCCCGCACGCATTGAAATCAAGACCACAAACCGGGGCGGCTTTGTAGAGGTTCTCTTTCGCGACAACGGTTACGGCATTTCTTTTCCGGAGCGCATCTTCGACCCGTTCTTCACCACCAAGGAAATCGGCAAGGGCACTGGCCTGGGCCTGAGCATCTGCTACGGCATCGTGCGCGAACATGGAGGCGAGATTCTTTGCCACAACAATGCCGATGGGGAAGGCGCCACGTTTATCGTGCGCCTGCCCGCGGTCTCGGAAGCGGCCTCCGCAGGGGCCACCGCAGGAGTGATCCCAGCATGACAACGCCGCCGGACATCACCCCTGCCGCTTTGCCCGTGCTGCTCATCGAAGATGAGCCCGCCGTGATGGCTTACGTGCGGGCGACTCTGGAACGCAGTGGCTACACGGTGGTGTGCACGGAATCTGGAGCGGAAGGTCTGCGGCTGCTCGAGTCGGAGCAGTTTCTGGGCGTTGTCTCCGATATGCGTACGCCTGGTGGCGTGGACGGCGCGGACGTGCACGCATGGTTAAGCCAGCACCGTCCCGATCTCGCCGCGCGCATCGTTTTCATTACCGGCGATATTGCCAATGACGATACCGTCGCCACCTTGCGCAAAACCGGTGCGCCTTGCGTGGAGAAACCTTTCCGGGTTCAACAATTTATTTCGGTCATCGAAAAGACGATGGGGAAGGCACCGTGACTGAAGATTTACGTATCCGCCTGTTGATTGTCGACGACGAGCAAAGTATCCGCCGGTTGTGCATGACCGTCGGCGAGGCGCTGGGCTATACCTGCATGGAGGCCAATAGCGGCGAGACCGCGCTGGCCCTGCTTGAGGAACAGCCGGCGCACATGATTCTTACCGACATGGTTATGCCCAATATGTCCGGCCTTGAGTTCCTCGAGAAAGTGAAGAAACTACTTCCTCGCAGCGAAGTCGCGGTCATGACCGGTCACGGCTCCATTGAAACGGCCGTGCAGGCCATGAAGCTTGGCGCCTACGACTACATCGGCAAACCATTTTCTCCTCTGGAAGAGCTGCGTCTGTTCCTGCGCAGGATGGCCGAAAAAGTCCACTTGGTCGAAGAGAACCAATTCTTGCGCGAACGCGTGGATACCGAGTCCGACCTGCACGGCATCGTCGGTTCCTCAGCTAAGATTCAGGACGTTCTACGCATGATCTCGCGGCTGAAAGACACGCGCACTCCAGTACTGATCTCCGGCGAGAGCGGCACTGGCAAGGAATTAGTGGCACGCGCCATTCACTTCCGCGGTTCCTTCGCTAATCGTCCATTTGTGGCCGTCGATTGCGGCTCGCTCGTTCCCACTCTTATCGAAAGCGAACTGTTCGGCTATGAAAAAGGTGCTTTCACCGGCGCCCTACGATCGAAGACGGGATTGTTCCAGTCCGCGAGCGGCGGCACCATCTTCCTCGATGAGATCGGCGAGTTACCCTTGGAGATGCAAGCCAAGCTGCTTCGGGTTTTGCAGGAGAAAGAAGTTCGCCCGGTTGGCAGCAATCAGAAAGTGAAAGTGGATGTCCGCGTTGTCGCCGCCACCAACCGCGATCTCGAGGCCGAATACCGCAACGGCACCTTTCGAAAAGATCTTTACTTTCGCCTGAACGTGGTCACGGTTCATTTGCCATCGCTGCGCGAGCGTCGCTCCGATATTCCCATGCTGGCGCACTGGTTCCTCGACCGTCACGCGCCCGATAACTCGATGCAAGTCACCAACGCGGCGATGAAATGCCTGCTGCAATACGATTGGCCCGGAAACGTACGCGAACTGGAGAATTGTATCGAGCGCGCCGTGGCCCTCGGCGATGGCAAACTTGTCGATCTTGGGGATCTGCCACCCTCGATTGCGTCGGCGTCGCCTTCCTCGGAGCCGGCTATGGGTATGGTCACGGGCCAAGTTTCTTCCACTGATCTCGAGGACATTGAACGGGCGACGATTGAGCGCGTCTTCGAACAGGTGAAAGGCGACAAGGCGCTCGCTGGCAAGATGCTCGGCATCAGCCGTGCCACTTTATATCGCAAGCTCAAGCGCTATAACATTGGCGGTCGCCAAGAGCTGAGCACGAGCCAGGCGCTGCAATAATAGAGTCCGCTGAACGGATTGAATTATTTCAGTGGGGCTTACCCGACTGCGCGAACTGAATCGATCTCTGAAGTAAGAGGCACGCGAGCGTCAATGGTAGTGCCGCCCGGCTTCGATCCAATGGAGATCGTGCCGTTCACCAGCCTGATTCGCTCCTGCATGCTGACCAAACCAAGGCCTCGACCCTTCATCGCTGTCTCAAGATCAAAGCCCTGGCCGGTGTCGCTGACCGTGAGGCGAATCTCAACCGGCGTTCCCGACAATTGCGCGGCGAAGCGCTGTGCCCCGCTATGTTTCGCCGCGTTGTGCAACGCTTCCTGCAGAACGCGGAACAGGCAAAGCGCCACATTCGGCGGCACCGGGCTGGGTAAATCATGGCTTCTGAAGTCAACCTCAACCTTCTGCTGTTCTCCGAATTCCTGGCAAAAGCCTCTCATGGCCGCAACTATGCCGAGATATTCCAGCCGGGGAGAATGCAACCGGTGCGACAAAGCTTGAATATCGGCAGCTATAGTCGAGGCCTGGTTGCGTAGTTCGTCCATGCGACGGAGGACCTCTACGCTTGAGTCGGGGACGTCCATCTTGAGCCGTTGAAGTTCGATGGCGAGCAGACCCAGACGTTGATTGATGTCGTCGTGCAGGTCTCTTGCAATGCGGGTACGTTCCTGCTCCTGCGCATCAAGCAACCGCCCGCTTACGCCGGAAAGCGCCTCTTCCGCCAGTTTGCGATCGCTGATGTCTTCGACAAGGGCAACGACCAGCGGAGGTCGTCCATCGCCACTCTTCAAAAGTGAGACGTTAAGACGTCCCCAAATCCGGGCGCCGTCTTTTCTGATATAGCGCTTTTCCAATGAATAGTGATCGATCGCGCCTGCACGCAACTGCTGAAAGTGAGCCCAGTCGTCTTGCGAATCTTCGGCACTCGCAAATTGGTCGCAACTCATGCTGCACAATTCTTCTCTTCCGTAGCCCAGCATGCGGCAAAGTGCAGGATTCGCGAGTAATAGCTTACCCTCCAAGTCCTCTATCGCGATTCCCAACGACGCTTCCTCGAAGAGATGCCGGAACAGTTGATCTCCCTCCGCTGGCGACTCCTTAAACGGCACGACGTTTCTATTCGCGGTAGCCATAAGACCTCGACAACCCTGGAACACGTCCGCCGGCTCGGTCAAACCATGCGCGGAGTCCGCCAGGGTTTATCTCGCTTTGAAAAATTCAACGTAGACCAGCACTGAAACGGCCCACGCTGCTACGACAATCAGGATCTTCTTCCACATACCTCACCTGCTTTTCTGAGCAAAGCCCGTAAGGACGGAATTATAACCTCAAAGCTCCGATTGCGGAGTCCTCTCACTCATCCTTAGAATCATTAACCATAGCCGACCTGAGAACTGGAATGTATTCCACTTCGATCTTGTTACAAAAATCGAACAGCCGGAAATGAACCACGCGATTTCGCAAGTCTAACCTACAGCCCTTCCTGATCGAAAGTACAGTCTGTTCCGGATATTCTCTGGCCGTTGAAAGATCCACAATCCACAGGGCGATGGGCTTATCGCGTTGGGGAGCAAGCCATTTCGGGGCATAGCTCTATTACAGCAGCAACCCTTCTCGGGTCATCTCTCGTCTTATGGGGCAGTTCTTAAGTTGGTCTATTAAGAGATAGGTGCTTGCGGCACCTCGTGCTCACACGCAGTTCTGTGATAGCTAATTCGGTTGGTTTCGTAAATACTGTTCTAGAAGGGCACGGGTCCAAGCCGCCACATCAGGATTAACCGGTTCGAGGTGACCAGAAACTGTCATGCGCTGGCTAAGTGTTCGACTCATTGTGTCGCTGATTGTAGGGATCACGCTGGTATCGCTGGCGTTTACTTACAAGGAAGTCCAGCGGCAGAAATTGGGTCTGCGCAAGGACCTGGAGCGTAGCGACGCGGTGCTGGGCGAGAGCTTGGCAGGGTACATCGAGCCTTACCTCGAAAAGCAATCCCCCCGACAGCTTCAGAAGATCGTCGATCGGTTTGGCAACCGTGAGGATCTGGAAGGGATGGCGATCTATGACAAAGGCGGTGCTCTACTCGCAGCGACGTCCGCCCTGCCAGACCGCATTGGCAAGCAGCCTCCGCTCGTAACTCAAGCGATCGCGACCAACCAAGGTTCGGGTCAATTCAGTCGGCTTGGGACGGCGTCCGTTCACATCTACGCGTATCCCCTGCGGCAACATGACGAGGCCGTCGGAGGACTTGTGATCGTCCACGACGCCAGCTACATCAACACCCAGAGCACGCGCATGTGGCGGGAAGCTTTTGGCAGTGTTTTGGTGCAGGTTCTTCTGATTGCGCTGATTACGCTGCTGATCGTTCGCTGGAGCCTGGTTGGGCCCATCGCGAAGGCCGCGCAGTGGATGAAAACGTTGAGGACCGGAAAGGGCAACATGCCCTCTGGAGCTCCAGACCTCGGTCTGCTGCGGCCGCTTGCCCGCGAAATGCAGACCTTTGCCGCGAGTTTGATGGCCGCGCGTTCAGCGGCGGAGGTTGAGGCCCAACTGCGCGAGACCGCGGAGAGTATCTGGACCGCTGAACGCCTGGCCGTCCATGTGCGCAGCAAACTTGGTGAGAGCGGTCTCATCATAGTTTCCAACCGCGAACCTTATTTGCACACCCGAAAAGGTGAGTCTCTCGAAGTGGTGGTTCCTCCCAGCGGACTGGTCACGGCTTTGGAACCGATTCTCTGTGCTTGCGACGGCAAATGGGTGGCCCATGGAAGTGGCGACGCAGACCAGGAATCCGTCGACGCAAATGATCATTTGCGGGTTCCGCCGGACGATCCGAAATACACTCTGCGGAGAGTGTGGTTGACCAAGGAGGAAGAAGAAGGCTACTACTTCGGCTTTTCCAACGAGGGGCTGTGGCCGCTGTGCCACATCGCGCACACTCGTCCCATCTTTCGCACCTCGGACTGGGAGTCCTATCGCGCGGTCAATCAGAAGTTCGCCGATGCCGTGCTCGAGGAGATGGGGGATTTTGAACAGCCGCTTCTGCTGGTCCAGGACTATCACTTCGCACTCTTGCCGCGACTGGTCAAGAAACAACGTCCGGATGCGCGGGTTGCGATTTTCTGGCACATTCCCTGGCCCAATGCCGAGGCATTTGGCATCTGTCCCTGGCAGCGGGAATTGATCGAGGGAATGCTCGGTGCCGACTTGATTGGCTTTCACATCCAATCGCATTGCAACAATTTTCTGCAGACCGTGGACCGCACTCTGGAATCACGAATCGATTGGGAGCATTTTGCGGTCGACCGCGAGGACCATCGCACCGTAGTAAAACCTTTCCCAATCAGCGTGGACTTCCAGGGAATCGCCAGCAGTCCGCGCTCCGGAGAATCTCCCTATACGGAACGCGTCAACTTGCTCCGAGAGTTGGGCGTGAACGCATCGTTTCTCGGCGTAGGCGTCGATCGGGTGGATTACACCAAGGGAATCCTCGAGCGGTTCCTTGGCATTGAGCGATTACTCGAGAAGTATCCGCTCTATCAAAACAAGTTTACCTTCGTGCAGATCGGAGCGCCGAGCCGCACCCATATCAAGCGATATCACGATCTACTCGGCGAGGTAGAGGCGGAAGCCGACCGCATCAACTGGCGCTTTCAGAGTGGATCGTGGAAGCCCATCGTCTACCTCAAGCGGCAGTTTAGCCACGAGGAAGTGGAGAAATACTACCGGGCAGCGGACGTTTGCCTGGTCACATCGCTCCATGACGGGATGAATCTCGTAGCCAAGGAATTTCTGGCTGCGCGCGATGACGAGCAAGGAGTGCTCATCCTCAGCCGGTTTACCGGAGCCGCGCGTGAGCTCAACGACGCACTGATCGTCAATCCTTATGACACCGAGCAGATGGCCGAGGCCGTTCGCATCGCACTGGAACTACCCGCGGAGGAACGTCAGGCCCGAATGCGGCGAATGCGGAGAGTTGTGCAAGAGCACAATGTCTACCGCTGGGCAGGGAACTTAATCGCCGAACTCAGCAACGTTCGTCTCGCGCCGGAGAGGATCGAAGCGATGACCGGGCTCAAAGGATTCAGCGCGGGAACCGGTCAATGAGGGCGGGGGGTGGGCCATGTCAACGAGTCTTCTGCCGTGAGCAGCTTCTGAAGTACTTCAACCACGCCCGCCCCGTCCTCTCCTGAGGTCACCTGGTGAACGCGCTCTTTCAGGCTCGGAATCGCGTTGGCAACGGCCACTGAGAATCCGCAGAGACTCAGGAACGCGAGGTCGTTTTCCGCGTCGCCGAATCCCACAACGCTTGCACTTGCCAGGCCCAGTTCAGCCAAGGCTGCCCGGAATCCGGTGCCCTTATCCACTCCAACCGGAAGTGTCATCACGGATTCCCGGTTGAAGATGACCTGTAAATCCAGTCCGAGTTCGCGAATGGCCTCGTAAACCGCTGCCTCGTAGGGTCTCACGGTAGCGACGATGCCGCGGCCAACTGAGAGGGGATTGGCGCCAGACTGTCGAAGCATTTCCACAAAAGCAACGGGCAGAATCTTACCCAGAAGTTTTTCCTCTCCCGTGGACGGGTGATAAAGCAGGGCGCCATTCTCGGCCACGATCAGATCGAACAGATCCAGTTGCGTGAACACACTTTGGAGGCTCTCAAGTTCACGGCCCGTAATCAGGACAATTTTGCGGCCGGACGCGCGCACCCGCTGCAAAGTCTGCAGGGTGTCTTTAGCAACCCGACCGTTATTGGCCAGGGTTCCGTCATAATCCGCCGCTATTGCTTGCCATCGAAATCGCATCCTGCTCCTCCAAGTGTGACATAGATGCGCCAGACTCGAAAGGAGCTAGTGGGGCACACTGATTGGCTGGGAAGGGCCTCGCCGGCCACCGCGTGATTGCGTCCGATACAATCAAAACAAGGCGCTCTTTTGCGGATGCCGCGCAGCACCGCCTCCGTACACTGAAGGAGATGAGGAATAGCTTCATTTGCCATTTGTAACCAGACGAAGGTTTCTTCAAGTGGCCGCCGGGGTTGCCGTGACCGGCGCTGTGGCGCTTGGCGAAGACACTATACTTCTTGAGCCGAATCGCCCCATTGTACGATCGATCGAAGTCGCATTAGCAAGGCTGCCCGCCGCTTTCGACGGTTTCACCATTGCGCAGCTCACCGACTTTCACTACGACGAGTATTTCTCGGCGACGCCGATAAAAGCTGCTGTAGAAATCGTCAATAACCTGCACCCGGATTTGGTCGTGCTGACCGGCGACTTCGTCACGGTTCCGCTTTACCGGCAATTCCACGCCCGTAAACGCGCCGCGAACGCTGCCGAGCCTTGCGCCGGCATCCTGTCGCCGCTGCGTTCGCGTCTTGGAACCGTATCTGTCTTGGGAAATCACGATGTGGCCTCGGACGCTCCCAGGATTATCGAGATTCTCCGTTCGCATGGCCTTCCCGTTCTTCGCAACCGCTCGATCCCGATTGAGCAGGGAGGGTCACGAATCTGGTTGTGTGGCTTGGATTCCATCTGGGAAGGGAATCCAGACATGGATCACGCGTTGCACGGAATCCCCAGCGAGGAACTGGTCGTCCTACTGGCGCACGAGCCGGATTTCGCAGATGAAGCGGCATACTATCCGGTGGATCTGCAGCTCTCGGGACATTCGCATGGCGGGCAAATCTGGCTCCCAGGGATTGGCGCTCCCTGGTTACCCCCGCTTGCCAAGAGATATCCCCGCGGGCTGTACCGGATCGGTCCGCTGATCCTGTACACCAATGTGGGACTGGGCACAATTCGTTTGCCGATTCGTTTGAATTGTCCTCCGGAAGTTACGCTCTTTACGCTGCGCTCAGCCGACAATCGGCTGACAGGCTAGGGTGGGCCACACCGGATGTGGCGCATTACCCCTCCCGTCATTCTCGATCGTGCGTGTCTGGTTGTGGCCACTTACCGACACGCACTCTGCAGCTTTCGCCATCGACCGCCAGCGCGGCGCGCAAGTCCGGTCCGATGTCCAGTCGCCACATGAACCAGCGTTTTGACTCTTCCGGGTCGTCATACACTTCCAACTGCAATTTGGAGCCCGCACCGGCAGGGCTCGGTACGACACCGAAGCTGCTCAGCGGCATCGACAGGCCTTCTCCTTGCGCCTTGATGTAAGCCTCTTTCGCGGTCCAGCAACTGAAGAACGATGCAATCACTTCAGAACCAGGTTGCGATCGCAACCATCGCACCTCTGGACGCGAAAAGAAGCGCTCGGCTAATTCCATCGCATTCGTATCCTTACGCATCCGCTCAACATCAACTCCCACGTGTCGCTTACGGGTAATTGCGAAGACGGTTGCTCCCTGAGTATGTGACAGGTTGAAGCGAAGATCAGAAGCCGCGGCGAGTTCTGGCTTCCCGTTCGTAGCCGTCCGGAAACGAACCTCGTGGCCTTCGATTTTCAGATACCGGCCAAGAGCTCGCCGCAGCAGGGCTCGGCTGATGAGATATTGATTGCGAGGCCCGGGAAACTTGAATCGCGCTGCACGCTCTTGCTCTTCCGCAGAGAGCAGTTCCAAGAGCCAGTCGGCTTCTTGGTCCCAGGCAACGAGGTCCACATGCCAGACGTGCACTTCGTCATCCGGCAAGATGCCATCGAGATGCCGCAACGGCTCGGGGTCCACAGGCTTAAATATCACGGACAACGTGAAGCTGCAAACCTGCGTTTTTTGATGATGGCGGCCGGGACAGACTGTGTATTACAATCGGCATATTCCAGCCGCAGCTACACGCAGTTCGTTTCTACATGAAAACTACTTCAGGGCCCTTGCTGGCCCACCCTGGTGTCCATGAAAAACGTATACGAAGTGCTGCGAGAAAAAGAGATGGATCTGGCCCGCTTGCGCACCGAAGTGGATGCGCTGCGCTTTGTTGCCCCGCTGCTTTCCGACCAAAGCTCCGAATCAGCGGAAGTTGAGGATATCCCGCGACCCGACCTTGCGTGGACGCCAGCGCTCGAGAGAAATAAGTGGCCGCTGCAGGTCGGCGGTGCGGCTCCGACTTACTCGGACTCCTAGCGCGGCCCTCTTCAGGAAGAATCCTTAATGCGCTGCCTGCGTCGACATTCGACGCCCGAAGCTGCAATGGTTTTCACCTGGGACCCTTCGCCCATGCTCTTTATCCATCGTAAGTGGATTGTGTACAATCAGATACATAAGTCCGCCCTTGGCATGCAGATTGCCCTTCCAGAGTATTGGTTCACATGCCAGTCCGCAGATTGTGCTCGCTTCTTCTGGTGGCTTTATCGTCGGCCACCTGCCTGGCCTCAGCCATTGAACCCGGTCTGCGAGTCTCCACAGGACCGGCCTCGTTCACGTTAGCCGCGCGCGAACGCGAGATATGGCGTTCTCCGTTGCATGACTCGAAGTTTGCCGCGATGATGCGCGCGAATGCGAGTAATAACTGCGAAGCCTCAGCGCCTCCCGAGCCCCTAGCTACGCCGAATCCCTTGCTTGACACGGTTGATCCGAGCGCCAAGGTGAGCGTTAGTTTCATCATTGGCACCGACGGCCGGGTTCATTCTCCGCTAATCCTTGAAAGTGCGGGAGCCGCCGAAGACCGTACCATCCTGGACACGGTTCGCTCCTGGCGGTATCGTCCGGCCATGTGCAACGGCGCTGCCACCGAAACCGAAGGCAAGATCGAGTTCTCCAGCCGATAGGCATTCTTTTCGACTAGAATGGCGGCTGGGTGAGCCAGTTCCATGGATCATGAAAAACCAACTGGACCGGGCAGGAATTTGCCTGCGTCCGGGTCCGACGCCGACCTCGCACAAAACCCCTCGGTCGATGACTTTTTCCGGCGACTGAAGCAGGATCTGCGTCAGCCCAAGCCGGGCAATGAGTCCATTGCCGCCGCTCTGCAAGCCGTGCAGCGCCTGGCTTCGCAGGTGGACACGGACGCATCCGCGAGCGCCGCAGCCGAGATTGCCGTCTCTCGCACGTGTCTATCTTGCGGTAGTTCAAACCCGGTGGAAAACCGGTTCTGCGCGATCTGCGGTGTGCCTCAGCAAGATGCTCCAGCGCACGAGCCGGAAGCCAGAAGCGCGGTCGGCCCGAAGCCCGCGCCGCAGCCAGCAGGGCAGCATCATTATCATCATCATTACCATCACCATTACTTTTCGTCTCCCGAGGGCGGCGTTCCGCCCGCTGGCTTCGAGCCGCGAGCAACCAGTGGCGCTGCGGTCGCACGCGATGTTCACGCCCGCGCTCCCGCGGGCGGTGGAGCTTCGTTGACCCGGGCAGAGACGGCGGTCCGCAAGCTTACGCAGGATTGGATGGTGGCTTGTAACGGCAAACAACTCGATGATCTGGTCGAGCTCTACGCGGTCGATGCCGTTGTGTTGCGTCCGAACGTCCCGCCGGTGCGTGGCACTGCCGCCATTCGCGAGTTCTTTTTTGGCGTGCTGGACGCCGGACTGGGCGAAGTCGACATGGAACCGCTGCGCGTGGAGACCTTCGGCGACGTCGCCTACGAGGCGGGTCGTTGCAAGATGCTGGTTCCGTTCACCATGGGCAAACGCCGCGAAGAGCGCGGGAAGTATCTGCTGACTCTGGCTCGACAGGCCGGCGACTGGAAGATCCTCGCCGATTGCTGGTCCAGCGATTTGAGTCTAGGAGTCAATGTGGATTCGGCGCCTCCCAAGTCCAGCGTGCCTGCGCCGCCCAATCCCGCCTTCAAACCGCCGCGCAAGGGCCCGTAACTCGATGCCAGAGTTTCCGATTGCACGCATTCTGGTGCAGGAAGTCCTTCAAAAAAACTCTCGTTTCCGTGCAAAATCCAGAAAACAAAGGGCCGGAATTTTTCTTGCCCGCTAGATCTATGGTTCTTAAGGTAGTTACAGGCAAAATCTTGGAAACATTGGAGTTAGCGCGCGGCCCGGCAGGCTGCGGTTCAGTTTTGTCACGCTGGCTGGATCTCGGTCGAGCAGGTTTTTCACCTTCACGACGGTTCGAGCCCGGCGTCGGAATCGCCGGAGGCTGCGATTACGGTCAGGTTGTCAAAGATCTGATATTATCTTGCAGATAACTTCTGCGTTGTTACATTATCGCGTTTGCTCGACTGAGTTCAAGAACAAAGTGAGTGGGCTGAGGCAGCCGGTTCTAAATTGGGAATCCGGCGGCCCCCTATTTGAGCAATTCGACCGCGGTTCGCTTTGCGCTGTCCCTTTAAGAGATGCTGCTGGGATTCGGCCCTTTTGTGAAGACACGGGAAAACCCCGCCCAAGCAAACTTGGAGGGGCCACCCTCGGGAGTGAAATGAACGCGATGCCCTGGGCGCCCACCAGAAATAGTGCGAATGTTTCATTCCTACTTTTCCCATGGTCGAAAGGGATGACGAACCAGTTTGAACGGAGCGCCAATATCGTTTCGTGCCGCTAGGTAAGAAAGTTCGTCAGGGAACATTGATTTGAGGGTAGCGAGGTCCTCAAGCATGTTTCTCATGCGCTCAAGGCCGTAGGTGTTGTAAATGGTTTCGACCTTCTCAAGCCGACGCATTGCAGGCGAATTTACAACATAGGACTCCGGCGGCTCCGCCTCGGTTGCCGCTTCCCGATTGTCAAATACAAACCGCCGAATTTGCCAGGCAAGCAGATCGGCAGCCTGAAGGGGCAGGAACAATTTCTCATCTCGTTGGATGGGTGGTCCCGCAACGACTTCTATTTCTTCTGGCTCCAACCACTGTTTGACGAGCGCGAATGACGACGCGGCTCGCGCTCCAGCGCCTTCCTGCTCATCGAAAATAAAGTCGATCTTCGATAGTTTTGGAAAGTGTTCTCGCACAAATCGCGCTGTGACGGCCATCGTTCCGTGATAAAGAAAATCATAAGGAATGAGAGGTATGGTGGGAAACTCTGCCTTTACTTTCTGCCAATCTTCCCAAAAAACTGCGGATGCCACACCTAGAGAAACGTTATTGATAATTACTTCCGCCAATCTGTCCAGCTTGGTGTTTCTGGCTTGGACAGACCAGCCCCAGAACTCTCCCCTGAGGCTATTGGCATGTCTCATTTTTAGGTACGCAATTGCGGGCTCTTCGGAGAGTGCAGCGCTCCATTCGCGCGAGAACTGTTTCCATTTTTCGACCGGAGCGACGTACCCGCCCAAAATAAACACTGGCCCTAAGCCTTCGCTACCACTGTCATCAAAATACGATGCGAGCATAGTCATATAAGGCGTTTTCGTGTATCTTGAGCCTCGACACCGAGTTCAGCTTAAAGCGACTCCCAGCGTTTGCAACTCCCGGCGCAGTCGCTCTGCGTCTTTCATCTGGATGACGTGCATTCCCAGCTTCGACGCGCTGTCCAGATTCAGTGGACGATCGTCGATGAAGCAACATTCCTCCGGCGGCCGCTGCGTAATCTCGAGAGCCAGGCGGTAGATTCCTTCCTCGGGCTTGCGCAATCCTACAAAGCACGAGCTTACGAAAAGGCTGAAGATTTCGCGCAAGCCGAAAGTCTGAATGCGAAACAAATTCAATTCCTTCGATTCGTTGTTGATGGTGGACATCAGATACTTGCCCGAACGCGTTAGCTCCTTCGCAAGCCGCAAGGTGTCGGGATACGGTTGCGAAAGGGAGAGCATGTGCTGGGTGAAAGCCTCGATGGTGAACGGCCGGGGACGGTAGAAAACGGTGCGCTCGAGGTAGTCCTGCAGAGTGATCTTGCCGCGTTCGAAGGAAGAAACCAGCATCTCGTGGCGGCTTTCGAATTCGGCTTCGTCTTCATCATTCAAGCCGAACTGTTTGAGAGTTTGCTGGCGCTGCTCGTGGTCCCAGGCATTGCTGAGCAGCACGCCGCCCACGTCCCAGAAAAGAACACTGATTCTTGCCAAGTCCATCCTCCGAAGCTGCGATTGGTCACGAGTGGCTATCTTACAAGCTACGCGAGGGTGGCTCCAGCGTGCGAGGACGAGTGCGCATGTGAAAGCCCCGATCCTTGATTGCAGGATCGGGGCTGGTTGGTTTTGGCAGGTTTCGTTTTAGTAGCTACCGGTGTGCGGCGTGAAGCTTTGCCGGTAACTCAAGTTGTCGATGTCGCGGAACATCGGCGTTCCCGGCGGCAGGTTTTGCGGCTGGGTGAAGTCCGGATCGAAAATATAATTTCGAGTCGGAGGCGTATAGACGGAGTAATTGCAACACTTGAATAGCCCCGTGTTGTAAGTCGCGTAGTAGAGGCTTACGAGCGAGCCTTCGTAGTTGAGCTGTGCGTTACTCCAGTCCTCCAGGAATCGCAGGAAGTTATGCACGCCACCATCGGTGCCGAAGCCGTAGTCGGCGTTGGTCTCCCATCCCGGAAAGGGGAAGTTCATGTTTTTACCGCCAGCGATGGCGACTCGATAATAGGTTGTCGTAGCGACACGGGCCGGGGCAGGAACGTTGAATCCGACCGAGTTGTTTCCGGTATAGGGGTTGGTCGGCCACACGTTGTACAGGCTGTTAGTGTCGATCCAGGCGTTTGACAGAACGGTGACGGCGTCGGCCACGATGCCGGCTGCGGCCATTCCCACTCCATCAGCTCCAGGCGGGGTGTTCCAGATAAGATCCGCGGGGTTGCTGTTGTAGTCTCCGAAAATATAGACGGGGTTTTCCGAGCCCACGGTGAATCCACCTTTACTGTTATCGGGACGCAAGGGAAGGTTACCCAACGTTCCGTCTACCAGTTTCAGCGCGTGGCGGGCGCCGCTGACCCAGTTCTTTTGCCCTATAGTGCAAGCGGGCATGCGCTTGCCGGTGAGGTAGGGATCGGGAGCAGGAGCTGCATTGACGATCTGCCGGTTCACGCTGTTGTTGATAATGTAGGCGCTGCCAGTGCCATTGTTGATGCCGTAACCGAAACCGAGGCCGATGTTGCCGGCTCCGAAGTTGTCCAGTTTCCCGTTCAGGTTGACGTCTTCCGGGGAGTTCGGTTTGCCCACAGGGGTGGGTTCAAGGACGCCATTGGGATTGCCGGCGGCACTGGCGCCGTTTACGTTGTCTTCCAAGCCGGAATCTCCCGTCTTGGTGTTGGCGGCTCCTACTTGCGTGCCATTAGGATTCGGCAGCATTCCCCGGCGATCCGAGAAGTAGAGAATGTAACCGTTCTGCGATAAGAAGTCGACTAACGGGCCGCTGACACCAGTCTGGCCAGCCAGCCATCGCTTCAGGTTGCCTACGTCGAGTTCCACCGCGTTCATGATTCCATTGGGCGTGCAGCTGTTGTTGGATTGCTGAGTATCGCGCGATTCCCCTTCTCTTGGATCGTAGAAGTTGATGGGATACCAGTTGTTCATGCTGACGCTTTGCAAAGCGGCTTTGCTGTCGCCATACCAGGGTAGAAGCGTGGTTTGATCGACGGTGACTTCGGGTGGTTTGGCCTTGATGCAATTCCACACTCCGCCTGATTTAACGCAGCCGGTAGGCCCAGTACCTTTCTGATCAGGCCAGCCGCCGCTGCCGTTGCGATCCGCAGGGTACTGGAAAATCAGGATGGCGTTGGGATTGACTGGATTGCTGCCGGCGGTTAGCGGAGGAGTCGGGCCGCGGGCGAATCCCAGCTGCAACCATTCTGCGGTGATGGGATGATAGTTGCCGTTGACGTCCCGATATTCAACCCGCAGATAGCCGTCGATCAGGTCCCAAGTGTTGGTGAGGTTGGCGGCCGTTGGCGTGTAATACGGATAAGGTGCGTTGTAGTAGGGGTTGGGGGTTGCCGGGCAAACCGGAGGATTGGTGTTCGTACAAGGCGCCAGGGCAAGGGCCGGCGGCGCTGCGGTCAGGCCGTTGTTGTTGACATTAGCGGCCAGCGTGGTTATCGGTGCGCCGGGGTCATTGGTGAATGTGATGTCGGCCGCGATTGGCTGTAACGGTGCGTACGGCCAATCGGGAACCATAACTGGATTGGCGACCGGGACGAGCGCGTTCGTCCACGTGCTGGTGTCCGGATACGCAGTGGTTCCGGCGGCAAAGTACGTGTTATAACTGCCGCCGCTGGCCAGAGCCGGTAGCCCCGCGGGGACGGATACCGCGATCCCGTAAGGATAGGTTCCGCCCACGATGTTGGCCAAGCGGATATTGTTTGCGTCGCCGACGCCGCCGGGAAGATCTGCGGGAGTATCCGAGAGCAGAACGCGAATTTCGGCTTCGTTGTAAAGGCGAGACGCGCCCAGAGCTCCGGTAGGTGATTCTCCGGCGGGCGGGCGGCGAACGATTTCAAAGGACTGCGGTCCCGTGTTGGTTCCCGTGGTGCCATTGACAAAAGGAAGCGTCAGGTTCGTGGCTCCCGTGCCCAATACGGTGTTTCCATAATCGCCATCTTCAATAAAAGTGTTGTAGTAGGCTGCGCCGAGAGAGACCGTCTGCCACGATGGCGGTCCGACGGTCGGCCCCGAAGCGGGCGGATTACCACCTGCTCCAACCACGCTGCCCTCGGTCGATTTCATTGCTCGGCAGGCGGGCTGCGCAGGGAGATCACAGCCTCCACTGGACTGCGGGATCAACACCGTGCCCGAGTCGTTGAACGCGTTGGCGGCCAGTCCGTTGGGGAGCACGGTGCGGATCACGTTTCCCCACGCCGTAAGTTTGTCGTGGAAAGTGAGCGTGAAGCCGTTGGCTACGCCCAAGTACAAGTCACCGTTGGTATGGACGCGCCCCGCGAAATTGAGATTAGGACTGCTGAAGAAGCCCAGGTCGCTATCGGAAAACACCCCAAACTGGAAGACGGGTATTAATGCCACTTCGATCGTCCGGGACATGTTTACTTCGTCACCCACCGTGCCGAGCCCGGCCAGCGAGGTGGATGCGGTTACTTGCAGGTTGACGGGAAGCAACTGCGCAAACAGGCCCTGGTAGGTTCCGCTGGCGATTTGCCCCCAGTTGGTGGCCAGAGTTCCGTTGGCATTGGTGGCCGGCGTCAGGGTATAGATGGGATAGCTCATGAAGGCGGTGCTGGGAGGCGCATCCGCACTGAGGGAAGTAATGTCCGCTGGCTGGGGCGATTCGATGTTCTGAAACATGTTGGCCAGGTCCGAGGTCATGTGCTCGATGCCACCTTCAGCAGCGTGGAAAGCCAGATTGTTTTGGGTATCCTGGCTACCCACCTTGCCTTCGGTGTTGACCATCATGAGCAGACCAATCGCGATCCCTGACATAATCAGCAACAGCATCAGAGTTGCAACTAGTGTGAATCCTCTGGAATCAAGTGTAGTGCTGCGGCTCGTATCGCTCTTCGTGGCCATACTGACTGTTTGCTTCCTTCCAATTTTCTTCGTGATTAAAATTACGGCGTGAGGATATATCGATTCTGGTAGCTCAGATTTCGCGCGCTGATCGAAGTCTGGGTGTCGAAGGTCTGGTAGCCTTTTGAAATCATCAGACCGCTGTTGGCGCCCGACATCTGGGCGCGCGTGGTCAAGTGAACGACGTTGATCTTGCGAATCAAATTGAAGGATGTGCCGGTTGAATATCCTGCGTCGCCTACTGCGTTGAGCAGTGTGCCGGTGGTGTTGTAGGTGTCGTAGGTGAACTGCAGGTTCACGACACTCTCTTGAACCGGTACCGGAGTTTGCCCGTTGACCTGCCGCATCAGTGTGGGTGTTCCCACTCCAACGCCCAGCGGATCGGGCATCATCCACAGGTAGTAGGTGATCGCGAAAATTCGGGTAGCCGTGGCGGTCGCGGGGCAGGTCGGCGATGCGCATACCAGTTGCGCTAAATCGCCAGAGGCAGCGGCGGGCTGGTTGAGATTCAGGGTATCGCCGGCAGCGAAGGCGATGGTATAGTTGTTGCCCCCGTTTGCGGTGACATTGGTTACTTCGCCGACTGCCGTGGCAGAGTTTCCGGCAACCGTGCTCTGCATCAGAACGAGGTCACCGGGAACCAAGCCCACAGCTGCAGCGTTGACTGCTTGAGGCGCCAACAAGGGCGGCGTCAGAATACAAGTGGACGGGAGGACAGCTGGCAACTGTACCGTCACTGCGACCGCGGTGATGGACTGGATCGTGTAGCAAGGCAGCGCGAAGACGGTGTCGGTATAGACCACCGTGATCACATCAGTCTTGTTCGGGCTGCCCGGGGGCTGAATGCCCATCTGAAATCCGGGAATGAGCCCATACAGAGTTGGATTGCACGGAACTGCGCCGAATGATGTGCACGGGTAGGCAATGCCGTTTCCGGGAGCGCAGTTGTTTTTTGCGGCGCAACTCGGAGCGTAGCCATAGATCGGCTTAGTCGCCGACTGGGGCAACGCTATGCCCGTAGCGGATGGCAATCCAGCGCCCGCTAAGCTAATGTCTTTGAGGAGCAAGTCGGAACTGGCTCGCAGATCCTGCTGCATCTGGGCGCGCTGCGAAACCACAAAAGTGGCGGCTACCCCTTGGCTGAACAACTTCACGGCGGCGCCAACTACCAGAGCGCCCACGGCAAGCGCAACCAACAGTTCGATCAAGCTGAAACCGCGATTCGAATTGGCGGATGTCCGACCCATAGTTTTTCCTCTTTACCGATACGGCGAAATGTAGGTGTTGAGGACGTATTGTCTGGGGACGTTGAACTGGGGAAGCGTGTACTGGATGGTGATGGTGACCTGGCGCAGGGTAGGACTCGGCGGACCGCCGCCGACGATGACTGGCGAAATCAGGATCTGGCGGGTGAAGTTTGTCAAATTGTTACACACGTCGGGCGGACACGTCCCCACGTAGACTCCGCTCGGTCCAGGCTGCTCGAGAATTTGAGGGCCGCATGCCGCGTCGTCAGCGGTGCCGATGAGCCCGTCGACTCCGGCACAATCTATCGGCTGAAACCCAGGAAGAAAGATGCCGCCTGATCCCGTGTTGTTAATCTGGGCCCAGCTTATATTCGCGGTTTCGCGCGCGGTCAAAATACCTTCCATGGCTTCGTCGGCCAACAGCTTGGCCGTATTGTTTTCCTGCGAGGTTTGCGTGGCCGCCATGGCAACTCCGAAAATGCCCAGCAGACTCAGCAGTCCGATCGTCAGGAGGGCGATCGAAATCATAACTTCAATCAGACTGAAACCCTGATCGGTTCCCTTGCTGCGTTGCCGGGAAGCATGGTTGCTCTCAGCTTTCACTGTTGCCTCCAGTACCATTGTGCGCCGCTCTTGTAGACATGCCAGCCCCGCAAACGGCCGGTAGCACCCCAGAGCGTGATGGCGCGCGAAGTGTCGATAAATCCGGGCATAGCCAGATACACCACGCCATTGTTGACGTTGCCAATTGCGTCTTCGGCCGAGCCGTCAGGATAGAAATAGATAACGTTTTTCACGCCACCCGCGATGCCCTGGTCGAAATCAATCGCCGTGGCACCTGCGCCAAAGCCATCCGGCGTTGTGGGAAAAACAACCGGCGATGTTGGAAGACCGGGCTCCGCGTCAAAAGCGATGTCAGTGGGAAGGAAATACGTGGCGGTGACAGTTCCGGTTGATCCTTGGGTGATGGTGATGGAGTTGGGCTGGACGCCGTTGTTCAAAGTAACAAAATAGATCTGTCGCTGCGCTACCGAGAAGTCGCGCGCCTGCCGCAGTGCCATCAATGTCTGGTTATATCCCTCGGTCAGGTGTCCCTGCTTCAGCGCAGGCTGGATGGCCATGATGGAGAAACCCATCACAATCATGATGAGGGCGATTACCACCATCATCTCGATCAGCGAGAAACCGCGCATCCTGCGTGAAAACATGAACCCTTTCTTTCTGTGGGGAGGCTTGTCCGAGGGCGGATTTACCGCAAGGGCTTTTCCCGGCCCGGTTTCCCCATCTCGGGGGTTGAGCCTGGCGTCCTTCATCGCGTGTTACGCCGAAAAAGGGCGGTTCCGTAGTCGGAAACGTCACGCTGGCTAACCCGCATGCAACCTCATCGTAAGGACGGGTAAGGGAGAGCGTCAAAGTACTAAAGGACGGGCCTGCACCCTTGGACTTGCGTAACGTAATCTGACCAGGTAACTCCAGTAACTTTGGCATTGCAGCGACTGGGGAGACTGGGAAAGGAGAAAGTGCGATTACGCTCCCCGCGCGTTCGCCGCCAGGTTCCTGCCCGTCTTGTTGGTTGCCGTGCGGGTGGTCGGTACATAGGCGCAGGAGCGAACATCGTAGTGTTGGGCCAGGCAGCTTCCGCAGAGATGGAGCTGGTGAACTTTGCATTGAACCACCGGGGCCTCAGTTCCGCACAGATCACAGCCGCCACGAACCCGCTGGTTGGAGGTAGGTTCCTTCCGCGGCTCCCCGGACGCGATCTCCATCTGCACCATACGTGCTTTTGTGTACATGCCCGCTGCGATGATGAGAGCGCCCAGAGAGAACAGGCAAGCTCCTACCTCCAGCAGATCGGCATCGGGGCGCTCGCCCAATGCGGCGGGCAGAAAGCAAAGTCCAATGGCCATAAAGACCGCGCCGGCTGCGATGATCCAGTTGGCTGCCTTCGAAGACATGAATTTCGATCCTTCGCTCGGACGGGAGAAACCGCTACTGACGAGCCACGGTTACCGGTTAACGGTTACAAGAGGAACATAGCGGGTTACCGGCTTAAACTCCAGATGACTAAGGTCACGTCTCTCGGCGAAGCGTGACCCATGTAACTTGTGAGTTGCGTGCAGCGCAACCTAACATGGCCGTGAACATGGCGCTGACATCGCTATTGGTGTGCTCGGATGCCCAAGCTGTCCAGGTGCTCAGCCGAATTCTGCAAGGTCTGGGAATCGCGGTGGAATCTTGTGGCGACCTTCGGATGGCCCGAGCCCGAATTGCGGACCGGCACTTCGATGCTCTTCTAGTTGATTGTCAAGATGAACCAGCCGCAGTTGAACTAATCGCCCAAGCCCGAAAAACACCCGCGAACCAGAACATCGTCGCAATCGCCATGGTGAGCGGGCGAAACGAGGTGCGCGGCATTTTCGCGAAGGGCGCAAACTTCATGCTTTACAAACCCATTTCGCGCGAGCGGGCAGCCCATAGCATGCGAGCAGCGTGCGGTTTGATGCAGCGTGAAAGACGGACGCGTTCGCGTATTCCGCTGCAGGCAGCCCAGACGTCCATCGCGTACGCTGGGAAAGAAGATGTCCCCGCTGCTCTCGTGGATTTGAGCGAGGAGGGTATTGCCTTGCGGTCGGACAGCAAATTGCCGCCCTACTGCAAAGTCTATTTCCGATTCGCCCTGCCGGGAAACACGTCGTTGGTTCGACTTTCGGGCGAGGTCATGTGGCAGGATTCCTCTGGGCGGGTTGGAATCCGCTTTGCGCAGGTACCTCAACGCTCGCGTCGGGTGTTAAACGATTGGTTGCAAGCCAATCTTCCCTTGCCGTCAGACGTTGCGTTGTCGGCGTCGCCGGTATCAACGAGTGAGGACGACTCCGGGCTGCGGCTGTCCGCGGGTCTTGGCTTGCTATCGGTTTCAGCGGCTGATCGGCGCAACCTTTCCCGACACGCCTGCTGCCTCGGAGCCGAGGTCTATCGTGCACAAAGCAACGTCGCCACCCGTTGCACTTTGATCGACATTGGTCCCGGTGGTTGTTACATCGAGACCACCGAGACTTTTAGAAGTGGAACAGCTCTCGAGATTGTGGTGCGCACAGAAGATCTGCGATTACGGATCCATGGCAAAGTGCTGAGCATGCATCCTGGTTTTGGCATGGGAGTAGAGTTCACTCTGAGAACAGACGAACATCGAAAACAGGTGCAGCAGTTGATTGCGTGCGCCCAGTCCGAGCCGAAACTGTTAACCTAGATCGACTGTCTAATATCTAAGCCAGCGTGAAAAACCTGGATCCCTCCGCTTCGCTCGGGATGACGACAGGGGTGGTATCGACGGTGGTTTAGCTCTTCGGTGTTTTTTCTGCGAACACCGCCTCGCGAAAATATTCGAGCGACATTCGCAGGCCCGTCGCCAGATCGATCTTTGGCTCCCATCCCAGCAGAGTTCTTGCCTTTGTAATGTCCGGCCTCCGCTGTTTTGGATCGTCCTGGGGCAGCGGTTCGTATCGTATCTTGCTCTTCGATCCAGTTACCTTCAGGACCTGGTGGGCGCATTCGAGAATGGTGAACTCAGTGGGATTCCCGATGTTGACCGGTAAATGTTCCGAAGACTTCGACAGGCGTATGAAGCCTTCAATCTCATCGCTGACGTAGCAGAAACTGCGAGTCTGGCTGCCGTCGCCGTACACCGTCAAGTCCTCGCCACGAAGCGCCTGCTTCATGAAGTTGGGAACCACCCGGCCATCGTTGAGCTGCATGCGAGGCCCGTAGGTATTGAAGATGCGCACGATGCGCGTGTCCACGTTGTAATAGCGATGGTACGCCATGGTCACGGCCTCGCTGAAACGCTTGGCTTCATCGTAAACCGAACGCGGACCGATGGGATTTACGTGGCCCCAGTAAGTTTCTTTTTGAGGATGCTCCAAGGGATCGCCGTAACACTCCGAAGTAGACGAAGTCAGATATTTCGCTCCGTATTTGCGAGCTACATCTAAAGCATGAAAAGTTCCCAGCGACCCAACCTGCAGAGTCTCAATTCCGTGTTTCGTGTAATCGACCGGGCTGGCCGGACATGCGAAATGAAATACGTAATCGACTTTGCCACAGTCGAAGGGCTGGTTAATGTCGAGTTGCTGGAATTCAAACCGCGTGTCGCTGCGCAGGTGTTCGAAGTTGGATCGCCGTCCGGTCAGCAGGTTATCGACAGAAATGACCGAATAACCTTCACCCAGCAACGCGTCACACAAGTGGGAACCGAGGAAACCGGCACCGCCGGTGACCAGAGCGCGCGGTTTGCTCATGAGTGGCTGGCTTTCCTCGGCGGAGCGCTTGCTTCAAGCGGCGGAGTTTCGGGTGTAATCGCTGGTCGTCCGACGCTGTAGTAGGTGAATCCACGCGCCGCCATGGCCTCGGGATGGTAGAGATTGCGCCCATCGATCACGATGGGATACTTCAATTGCTGTTGCAGGCGATCCAGGTCCAGGCTGGCGAATTCATCCCATTCAGTGAGGATCAGAAGGGCGTCGGCTCCGCGGGCCGCTTCGTAGGCATCGCTCGCGTACTCGATGCTGGAATTCAAGACCTCGCGAGCCCGCTCCTGCGCGGCAGGATCGTAGGCCGCGATCTGACAGCCCTCTTGCAACAAGGTCTGCACCAGTAAAACAGCGGGCGATTCACGGATGTCGTCGGTGCCGCCTTTAAACGCGAGACCCAGCACGCCCAGTCGCTTGCCCCGCAGCGTCCACAACGCATTGTGTACCTTGCGCAAGAAACGGTGGCGCTGATCCTCGTTGATGCGCATGACCTCATCAAGCAGGCGGAATTCGTACCCGCACTCCCGGGCCACGGCGCGGAAGGCCATTAGATCTTTGGGAAAGCATGAGCCACCATAGCCGATTCCGGGGTTCAGAAACCGCGGGCCGATCCGGCTGTCCGTTCCAACGCCTTGGCAAACCTGCTGCACATTGGCTCCCACCGACTCGCACACCGACGCTACCGCATTAATGAACGAAATCTTCATCGCCAGAAATGCATTGCACGCGTGTTTGATCAGTTCCGCACTCTTGGTGCTGGTGATGATCAATGGAGGCGGGATCTGGGCCTGGTCCGGCCGCGGGATCGCATCAGACCGCCGGTAATAACTTCCATCAGTGAGAGGAGCATAGATCGCCCGCAGGACGGAAGCGCAACGATCACTATCGGCGCCCACCACAATGCGATCGGGATAAAGAAAATCCGTGACCGCCGTTCCTTCCCGAAGGAACTCAGGATTTGACGCCACATCGAATGAGTCCGGTGCCGCCGCATTGCGCAGAATGATTTTGCGGATCCATTCGCTGGTATAGACCGGAACTGTGCTCTTCTCGACCACGACCTTGTAACCATTGATTGCCGACGGGATGATCCGTGCTACCGATTCCACGTACGAAAGGTCGGCGTCTCCATGTTCCGTAGGCGGTGTTCCCACGGCGATGAAGACGGCTTCACTGGCTTGCACGGCAGCTCGCAGATCGTCGGAAAAAGTGAGGCTGCCGTCGCGATGACGCTGCAGCAGTTCGGGCAAGAACTTTTCGTGAATCGGGATCTGGCCATTTCTTAGCGTGGCCAGCTTCTGCTGATCGTTGTCAACCAGGATGACCTGGTGGCCCATGTCCGCAAAACATGCCCCGGCCACGAGTCCCACATATCCTGATCCCACAATCGCGATGTGCATCCAAAATCTCCGGATATCACGCCAGAAAGCAACGCTAATTTCGACTTCGAAATCTACTTTAGCAGCTTTTCTCGCCCGGCTGGGAAGTGGCAACTCGGTTTCGCGCGATCCGATGCAGGAATGGGAATGCCTGCAGCTAGCGAGGATCCTGTTAGCCGCGAAGTCACTCCACGCGGTGACCACCATCACCTCGCTGAGGGTGGCTCATCACTTTCTTCCGGGAGGGACTGCAGTAGGATTCAATTGCGCAAGCGCTCGATAACACAACGGTCTCCCGTGAAGCCCTGCGGAAACGTCCTTCGCAGACTTGAGAATGTTTTGTCCGCTCGCGCGTTCCACAGCCTTCTTTTTCGGAGGACTTATGAAATCGCGTTCGATTCTCTTTCTACCTAGCTTGCTCATAATACTGATCGCTGCGTTTGCGCTGTTGTCCGCAGAGCAAAAGACCTCGGGGGTCATGCCCATCGGACAACCGGTGCACATCAAGGCGCCGCTGGGACTTCCGCCCGTACCCATTCCAGCCGACAATCCGCCGACTGCTGAAACTATCGCGCTCGGCCGGCGGCTTTATTACGATCCGGTGCTCTCCGCCGACAACACCGTTTCCTGCGCAACCTGCCACGATCCCCGTTTCGGTTTCGCCGACCCCAAGCCGGTTTCCGAAGGCGTGGACAAAAAGACAGGTACTCGCAATTCACCGCCAGTAACGAATGCCGCCTATTTCAAGGTCCAGTTCTGGGATGGCCGCTCCCCGAGTCTGGAAAAGCAAGCCGAAGGTCCAGTGCAGAATCCGGTGGAAATGGCGAACACGTTGGTCGCGGTCGAGCAGAAGCTCAATGCTGATCCCAGCTATCGCGAGGAGTTTGCGAAAGCCTGGGGGCCGGGACCGATGACCTACGAAATGGTGGAGAAAAGCATCGCCTCCTTCGAACGCACGGTAATCAACGGCAACTCGCCGTTCGACCGTTGGAAATACGGTCATGACGAGAAAGCCGTAAGCAGTTCGGTCAAGCGAGGCTTCATTGTCTTTGCCTCGAAGAAAAAGGCCAACTGCGCAGCCTGCCACACGGTCGGCGACAAATATGCATTGTTTACCGACAACCAGTTTCACAACATCGGCATTGGTGTGGATCTCGGCCGGATAACTGACCCCGGGCTTGGTGCCGTCACCCATAACGAAGCGGATATGGGGAAATTCAAGACGCCTTCGCTGCGCAATATCGCGCTAACGGCACCCTATATGAGCGACGGAAGCTTGAAAGACTTGAAGCAAGTCGTGGATTTTTACATCGGAGCTGGAAACTCCAACCCCAACCTGGACAAGGAGATTCACGTTCTGGACTTTCTAACTGGGCAGGAACGCAGCGACTTGGAGGCTTTTCTGAACTCTCTGACCGGCGAAGTGCCGCCAGACGTTGGGCCGCCGGAGGTTCGGAAAACGCAGGCTCAAAAGTAGGGGGGATCGGGCCGGGAGTCTGACCTTGCCCAGCACACGAGGACCGATTTGGGGTTGACAGCGCTCTTTTTTCGCGGGAAACTCCGCTCAAGGTCTAAACTGGTAGCCGGTACTGCGGCGCGACTGACTGCACGGGGCCGCAAATCCACCCTTTTGCACTGGGGCTGTCTAAATGGCTTATCGTCCGATATCTCGGCCCGATCCCTTCGCCTCTCCGCTGCCGGGTGATGCCCCGATTTCCCTGCGCGGAAAAGAAGGCACGGAACTAGAAGATGGCTTGTCGCTTGCGGAGTTGGCGACTGCACTTTCTGCCCACGGTGGTGGAGCCCTGTCCGCCGACCTGGCGCTTGATCTGGTTTTGAACGAAATCGTTGAACACGCCCGCCTGGCGACCGGGGCGACTGCGGCCGCAATCGCCCTGACCCGGGGCGATGAAATCGTCTGCCGAGCTACCACTGGCGCCAACGCACCTGACCTGGGAGTTCGGTTGGACGTGGATTCCGGCCTCTCTGGCGCTTGCGTAAAAAGCAAGCATTGGCAGCGTTGCGACGACAGCGAAACCGATTCCCGCGTGGATGCCGAGATCTGCCGCGGTCTGGGTGTGCGCTCCATCCTGGTCTTTCCGGTCGTGCGAGAGGAAAAGCTGCTGGGAGTGTTTGAGATTTTTTCGCCCCGTCCCAACGCCTTTAGTGACCGCGAGATTCAAACCCTGCAGGCTCTTTCTCGCAGCATCGTAAACAATGTTGATCGTGCTGCCGATGTATTGGCCCCGCCTGTCCCGGTCTTGCCGTCTTCTGAGTTAGTGGCAACCGCTGAAGCCGAAATTATTGATCCTTCAGGGGTGGATCCCGCGCAAGTTGATCCGGTACAAGTTGATCCTGCAGACCTTGATCCGAAACAGTTTGATCAGGCACAGCCTGATGCGGCTCTTCCCGTCGCGGAAACGGCGACAGTCTCACAACCTGTTCGCCGGGATTATGGGACAACCGTTTTGACCTTGGCGGTGATTGCCGTGGCATTGTTCTTGGGTTGGATGATGGGGTATGTGCGAAGGCCAAGAGGGCCCGTTGCAACCAAAGCCAAAGCAGCGGTGAATGCTACAACCCAGGCAGTGCAAGCTAACCCACCTCAGGACGCTGCATCGACCGCGAGTGCAGCAGTTCCCGATCAGCCCAGGTCCTCGAGCGTCGCAGCCGCGCCGGCCGCTTCCCAACAAAGCGGGTCGCAGCAGAGCGGAGCGAGTGCGGTTCCACTCGGGAGCTTGGTTGTTTATGAAAACGGGAAAGTCATTTATCGGACGCCATCGCAAGATTCAAGTCACTCTTCGAAGGGCACTTCGAGCGGACCCGTCAGTGTGCCCCCAAGGGTTGCCGACGAGTACCTCATGCTGCGGGTCGAACCCGACTATCCTGAACCCGCTAGAGAGCAACACATTGAGGGGCCGGTCGTACTTGAGGCCTTAGTCGGTAAGGACGGCACGGTCGAGAAGCTCAGCACGGTCAGTGGCGATTCCCAGCTGGCAACTGCAGCCACTGACGCCGTCCGGCAATGGCGCTTCAAGCCTTTCTTTCGGAATGGCTCGCCGGAAGAATTTCAGACTCGAATTACCGTGGATTTCAGACTGCCCTGAGAGTCGTGCCAGCAACGCTGCATATCGCGGTTGCGTGATAGATACAGAAGAGAAGATCCCGGACGAAGATCCCGGACGAAGGTAAAACCTAGTTCTCGCTGCCTACCAGTCTTGGTTCCGAATTGAGTAACGTAGGCGCTTGCGGTCTGGTCCGTGGAACCTTGCCACGCTTGAGGGCATAAAGCGTCAGTTCAACGCGAGTCGACACTCCGAGCTTCTCGAAAACCCGGAATAAATAATTCTTGATGGTGTGCTCGCTCAAGTCCAGCCGCTCGGAAATCTGACGATTGCTCAATCCTTCAGCAACCATGTGCGCGATCTCTTCCTCGCGCTTACTAAGTGGGCGAGAGCTGGGCAGGTTGCTGGTCTCGATGGGCAAAGGGTCGACCAGGGCTTCCAGCACAAATTGAAGTTCCGTGGAACTGGCCCACACTTGACCTTCGTGCACACAGGAAATGCATTTGCAGAGGGCCTGGAAGGAGTCTGACCGCGCGAAAACGCCGTGCGCGCCACGCCGGAACGACTCCACCACCAGGTTGCGCTCCAGCGTGTCCAACAAGACCACGATGTTTACTTCGCGATGGAGGTCTCGAATCTCGCTCATAAAACGTAGGCCTTTGAGCGGTTCCTCGGAAAAATTCGTGCTGATCAGCAGAACGTCGAACCGGCTTCGGTCCAACGCCAGGACAACCTCTTCAGGAGTTGCGGCGGCCACCGCGTCGAACCGTTTGCTGCGCAGCAACGCATCCACCAGGAGCTGGCAGCTCATGGCAACAGCGTCTGCGACCAGCACTCTGGTTCTGGGATCCGGATTGGAGACAGATTCCAAGCGAAGTCAATGCACCATTCTAGGGGGAAACCTGGGAAATTCTACGCGCAATCGCCCTGAATCCACAAGGAGTCCTCAGACTCTCGTCTCGCCTGTTCCTATAGGAGATTGGCGCGTCGCCCTAATTGCCGTAGAATCAATTAGTAGTGGATTCACGGCTCAGTTTGGACGGAGCAACACATGCCCGAACACCGAGACGTTTGGCCCTATAACTTTTATCCTCTTGTTTGCCGTTGGTCTTTCGGGCAGAGTGTAAGGGAGAGTCTAGACCATCGGATATCCCTGTCCGAACTGTACAAATCACAAGGAAACTCTGGCTTGAAGGGCATCGTTACTCGTGGCAGTTTGAAACAGTAGGAGCGCGGCATGTATGAGAAGTATTTCGGGTTGCGGGAACAGCCCTTCGGTGTAACTCCGGACCCGCGATTCTTGTATCTCAGCGCAGCCCATCGCGAGGCGCTGGCCTCTCTGTACTACGGCATCGAAGCGAATCGTGGATTTCTGGGTCTCATCGCAAAGCCCGGAATGGGCAAGACCACCATCCTCTTTCATCTGTTGGAAAAGTTTCGCAGTTCCGCGCGCACCGCATTCGTCTTCCAGACCCAGTGCACCTCACGCGAGTTTCTGCGCTTCCTGCTGGCTGAGTTAGGCTACGAGAGCGACGGCCACGATTTCGTCCGCATGCACGAGGAGTTCAACCGGCGCCTGCTGCAAGAGGCCCGTGCGGGCAACCGCTTCATTGTCGTGATCGACGAGGCGCAGAATCTGGAGCCTTCGGTGCTCGAGACCGTGCGCCTGCTTTCCGACTTCGAAACCCCGCGGGCTAAGCTGATGCACATCATCCTTGCGGGACAACCCGAACTGGCAGATAAATTAGCCAGCCCCGGCTTGTCGCAATTGCGCCAACGCGTCTCCATTGTTCATGGACTCGATCCCCTCTCGCCAGGCGAGATCAAGAACTATATTGAGCATCGGCTGCGCATTGCCGGCTACGAAGGCGAGCCTCTTTTCGCCCCTGAGGTTTACACGGATATTGCGAGATTCACCGAAGGCATTCCCAGGAACATCAACAATTTCTGCTTTAATGCCCTGTCGCTTACCTGCGCATTGCAGAAGAAGGTCGTTGACTTAGCCGCGGTGAAAGAAGTAATCGCCGACCTGGACATTTCGAAACTCACCTCCGACGTCCTTCCCGATTTCGTCGAGATGGACTACCCACGCAACCCGCGCCCGCCCGCGCCTGCGAATGGGCAAGGCAATCATGAGATTTTGAGTCCCGCGGAAGCCGCGGCTTACATGCAGCAAGTGGCCTTAAAACTGAAGAACTGGCAGGATTCTTTGGATAAGGCAATCACTAGCCCGCGAGTGGGACGCCCGGTCCGGGCGCGCGCGGATATAGACCGTTCATAGCAATCACCACAATCGGTTTCAGGAAGGCAGTTCCGCCGTACTACGCCTTCGCGTCAACGGAAATGGCGAAACCGTTGTTGGCGTCGGTGCCAGGACTTTCTTGGCTACCACTGGCGGCAACGTCTTCCCATTGCCGCCACTGTTGGGTGCGGTGACTCCCGCCATGCTGCCCAAACTGTAGGCATAAAGGACAACCTCAACCCGCTTGGAAACTCCCAGCTTGTCAAAAATGCGGAACAGATAATTCTTCACCGTGTGCTCGGTGAGGCCGAGTCGCTGCGCGATCTCCCGGTTCGATAATCCCTCGGCGACGCAACGCACGACTTCGATCTCGCGCCGCGAAAGCAACGCAGCCCCTCGTGTGTCAACCACGCGCAGCGGCAGAGCTTCGCCCAGCGCCTCCAATAAGTATCGTAGCTCTTTGCTATTCGCCCAGATCTGGCCTTCGCTGACGCACTGGATGCACCTTGCCAGCGACGTCAGCGATTCACTGCGGCAGAAGACGCCGCGCGCTCCTGTCCGAAATGCTTCCACCACCTGGCTACGTTCGGAAGCGTCGAGCAGCATCACCACGCGCGTTTCCCCGTGCAGGGCGTGCAGTTCGCGTGCCACCTCGAATCCTTTTCGCTTGTCGTCGTCGAGTTCGGCGCTGATGACCACGACTGCCGGCTTTTCCTTAGCCACGGCGGCGATGATTCCGCGGGCGTCAGACACCGGGTCGAGCACCTGGAAGCGTTTGTCGCGCTCCAGGGCTGCAGCCAGAAGCTGGCTGTTCATTCTGGTAGCATCGGCGGCCAGCACTCGGATCACTTCAGAAATTTCAGGTAAGGCGATAGCGTAAGCCATAAGAAATTACAGACCCTGTTGTCTGGAGCGAGTCTCCAGAACGTCCCTTCAGTTAGGCCATCTACAAGATGAAACCCTTCCCGCAAAGGTTGGTTTCGTTTGGCCAGAGGAGTTAAAACAGCCGTTAGGACGGGTCACGAATAGACGGAGGAGAATGCCCACCCAAATCAGCCGCCACCCCTGACGACTGTCTACCGAGACTTTATTCTCATAACTATACAGGGTAAATAGCACTTTCGTGCCATAAAAGAAAAGCCAATCCTTAACCCCAAAGGTTCACCGTAAACTATTGAATCTAAATAGCGGTGTCCTTGCTTCGACTGGCTCCACAGGGGGAATTCTGGCTTTCTTCAAGTCCCGGAACGGTACATCCTGAGGTCATAACCAAATTGAGTAGACCGTCTGAACTATGCAGTTCCCAGCGGATGGGCTTCACTGCGGCTCAAGTCCAAATCCTCGCTGCGCCATGCGTACAATCTCACGTCCGATCGGGAGCGAAGCCGTTGCTGCCGGCGACACAACATTCCACACGTGCAATATGTTGTGCGAACAAACAAACTGAAAATCATCCACCAGCGACCCATCGCGACTGACGGCGGTCGCGCGCACGCCCGAACCATCCGCCACCAAATCGGCACTCTGAACCTCGGGCAACAAAGTTTGCAAAGCACGCACGAAGGCCGGCTTGTGGTAGGACCGGTAAAATTCCCCGGCGCCGCTACGCCAGTATTTTGCAGCCATGTGCCAGAACCCGGAATACGCAAACGTGGTCGCCGCGTCTTGCAGGCTGAAGTCCGTTCGCCGATAACCTTCTCGCTTGAACGCCAGCACCGCGTTAGGTCCGGCATCCACGCCGCCGCTGATACGACGCGTGAAGTGCACCCCCAGAAATGGGAAACGCAGATCGGGCACCGGATAGAGCAACCCCCGAACCAGGTGCTCTTTTTCCGGCACCAGATCGTAATATTCGCCCCGGAATGGCACGATCGTGACTTCTGTTTTTTCCCCCGCCATGCGGCTGATGCGATCGCTGTGCAGGCCCGCGCAGTTGATCAAATACCTCGCCGCAACCGATCCCCGGTTTGTTTCGACTACGATTTCTCCATTACTCCGCGTTATGCCCGTGACCTCGGTCCCAGTGCTTACGGTGCCACCTTGCGCGATGATCAACTCGGCATATTTTTGGCACACCGCCACATAGTCCGTGATTCCCGTGCCCGGTACGTGCAACCAGCCCATGCCTCCGCAGTGGGGTTCGATCTCGCGCGCCTGCGCCTTGTCCAATAATTTCAGACCGGCAATTCCGTTGGCTCGCCCGCGTTCCAGCAACCCTTGCAGGCGCGGGACTTCTTCAGCGACGGTCGCAACAATAATCTTTCCGCAAATCTCGATCGGAAGCGCATGCTCGCGGCAGAACGCCACCATCGCGGCCGCTCCCTCCACGCACAACTTTGCCTTCAACGAACCCGGCTTGTAATAAATTCCGGAATGAATCACGCCGCTGTTGTGCCCACTCTGATGGCGGGCCACCCGGTCTTCTTTTTCGACCAGCAACAGGCGCATACGTGGAAAGGCGCGGCAAGCCTGCATCGCGGTAGAAAGACCAACGATTCCACCGCCAATAACCACGATGTCAAAGCGCTGATCCGTCATGCGTAAGTACTCGCTCGGCGAGGCCGAGAGAGCTACTTACAAGATAAACGCAAAGTCCCAACAAGTGTAGGCGCGAGCGTCCCCGCTCGTGCGTGCCACCCAAGTGAAACTCATGTTTCGCCAGGAAGCCCGAAGCCAGAAGCTAGGAGCTAGAAGCGAGTCCTAATTAACCGTCAACTGCACCTGCGCCGTCTGTTGCGGAAGCGAACTCACAGTGGCGCTCACTGTCATAGTGTAAGTCCCCGAGGGCGTGCCCGCCTGCCCATTTCCGCTGCCGTTACCTTGAAGACCGCCGCTGCAGGCAATCTCCAGCCAGAGTCCGACAACGATGAGCGCAAGCAACAGGAAAATTACAAATCGCTTCCGGCGGCTTCGTCCCAGTCCTCCCCAAACTAGAACCAACCCCGGGAGCGAAAGCCACAGCGAATAGATCAGCGGCCTGAACCCACGCGCAGGATGCACGCCCGCGATCACCGGAGCAGTCGTCGTGATCGTGAATGTGACTTGTGTTTCCGCGCTGATGCCTTTGTTCACTTGTGTCGGGCTGACGGTGCATGTGCTCAACGGCGGGCAATTGGCGGAATACGCCAGAGTCGCATTATTGGGAAACGCGCCTCCTACCGGCACCACATTAAGTGTGTAGATCGCGGGCTGTCCCGCTGGCAACGACTGAATGCTGGAGGCCGGCGTAATTGTGAACGAGAACCCTCGCGTGCCGGAGCCGCCGGTCGAGGTAAAACTCACCAGCATCTGTTGTTGCTGCTTGAGTGGATCTGCGCCCACGCCCACAACATCGAAGTTGTAGGTCTGGTCGACACCACTGCTTACCGTTACGGTGAAGGGCGCAGGCGGCGCGGGACTCACGGTAGGCACCAGGCTGCTCGGAGAAACGCTGCAACTCGGAGGGTGGTTCGACCCGCAGCTCAAATTCACCGCGCTGTTGTAGCAATCGGTACCCTGCAGCGTGCCGTTAAAGATCGCGGCCACGTTTACGCCGACCGTTTGGGAACCCGGAGTGACATCCAGGGTGTAATTCGGCGTCGTATAAGAATTTGCCGTGAATGCGACCGGAAACAAATGCGATGTCTTTTGCGCATCGGTGCCTTCGGCCACGATGTTGAAGTTGTAGCTTCCGCACGCGGGGCTGCCCACCGTCACGATGAACGGCGCGCCGCTCGCAGTCGGCGCTACAAGCGCCGGTGCGGCAGTGCAAGTAGGAGGCGCTCCTGTGCCACAACTTAAGTTCACCGCGCTGTTGTAGCCATTCAGCGAAGTCAGTACTCCATTGAAATTCACCGTGCTGTTCACGTATGCCTGCAGCGATGGATTACTGATCACCAGCGAGTAGTCCAGTGTGATGGTCAGAGACAAGCTTTGGGTTTTCGTCGGACCATTCGTTACCGACCCGTTGATCGTGATTGGCACAGTGCCCGCCGTTGCGTCCGCCGTAGTGCTAATTGTCAGAGTTACGGCAACTGGGTTGCTCGAAGTTGGACTCACCGAGCCGGAAGGTAGAAAGTTGCACGATGCTCCCGAGGGCAAGTTTCCGCAGGAAAGATTTACCGTGTCATTGAACGATCCTTGCGCCGTCACCTGGAACGACACCGGCCCTGAAGTACTCGACGGACCCACGCTTATGTTCGGAGGCGAAGGCGTCGTCAGATTGAAGTCGACCACTTGCAACGTAAAAGCCGCATCGTTCGTCACCCGATTCGCGTCGGTCCCTGCGCCGTGAAGGTCGAAAGTATAATCGCCGGGCGTGTTGCCAGGAGACACGGTTGCAGTCAGTGGTGTTCCTAAGGGGGGCCCACCCGGCGGGTTCACAAAAGTTGGATTGACGATGCAAGTCGACACCGGGGTACAACTCAAGTTCACCTGCGAGTTGTATCCGCCGAGAGCTGTAATCGTGCCGTTGAACTGCGGAGGCACTTGGCCGGCAAATATGGTCATCGGCGTGTTAGAAATAGACAATGAGAAGTCGGGGGTCAACGGAAACTCCCACACTCCGCGTCCGTAGGTAGACGCGCGCAGCAGCTTGGTCGAATCCGAGCGGGTAAATATTCCGAGCGCGGTTACCGCGACGTTCGGCAGATACCCCGCCTGTCCTGGGGGTGGGCCAACTTCTTGCCAGCTCGCGTTGGCCGTAAAACTCCAGAACACTCCAACATCCGTGGCCACGTATATCCTTCCTGGGTTTCCGGTGGTCGCGGAATCGACGACCACGGCATTCGCGGGTGCATCGGGCAGGTTAGCGGTGAAGTCGGTCCACGAAGCCCCGCCGTTGGTCGTTTGCCACACGTGCGAAGTAGGGAAGCTCGCGGTGCTGAAGCCCATGATGCTGACGTAGGCGGTGAGCCCCTGCGTATCCGACCCGTCCATCGCAATCCCGGAGATCGGAAAATTGTTTGGATTAATCGCTCCGGTCTGATCAACCCAGGTCGAGGTACCCGCTGCGACATTGGTGCTCACCCACACATGGCCGCCCGGAGGGATCGTAGGAATCAGCGGGCCAAAGCCATCGGTTCCCGCGTACATCACTTTGGAAAAGCCGGTATTGGTGTCGAGCACTCCCGCTGCGAACGAACGCACCAGATTGATCTCGCCTCCAGTACAGATGCCGTCGCCTCCGTCTTCAAAACTGTGACTCAACACCGTGAATGCGCCGCCCGTGCTCGATCCGCGCCACATTCGGCACGTACCCACGATCATTTCACCGGCGCTCAGCGGATCGAGAATGAACGGAGGATAGTAAGGACCGGTGTCCCCGCCGACGGTCGCACTGTTCACCACCGGTTTGTTCTGGAAGTCCTGGGTATGACAACTGATTCCATTCGAATTGGTGCAACTGAAAATATTGACCCCAGACGTCGCATCGGGAGGGTTGGAAACAAACCAATCTTCTTCATTGACAGGGCTGATCTGCGTATAACCGCCATCCCCAAAGTTCACATTCTGCCAGCTGCCACCGGTCGACTGTGTGCCCGGCGACCCGTTGCCCTGCGTTCCCCCAAGAATTGTGCTGGCATCGTTGAGAGCCTGCGAGAACCCAACAAACTGGGTCATCGATCCGAGCGTCATGTTCAGACTGTCGAATTGATTAGTGCTGCCACAGGTCCCGGTGGTCAGATCGGCATAGCCATTCAGCGCGCGGTAAATTCCGCCATCATTCGCGAAGAACATCACGTCCTGTGCACTGGCATTGACCAGAAATGACAACCCATGTTGCGCCGGATGCACCTTAGCGATCGAGCTGCACCCGTAGGCGTGTGTCAGGTTCAAAAATGTATTCGGTCCCGTGCCGTCGCAGGTCGGCGAGGTGCTTACGATCTCGCACTTATAAAGATTGATGGCCCCGGCATAGAGATCGATGACTCCGCTGTTGCCATTCGGTACCGCCGCGAGTTCCAGATCGTAGCTGCCCTGTTCTGTTCCGCAACCGAGTTGGTCGCCGCAATTGATAATGCCCGCGTCGTCGATTTGAACCCAGGAGTTGCCGCCATCCGTGGATTCCCAGATGCCCTGATCGAAATCGTTTGCATCCACGTACCAGACATACATCTCATTGCGGCTGGGAACCACCGCAATCTCGCCGCGATAAATCGGGCAAGTGGACGAACTGGGATTCGGTGGACACGCGGTTGTGCTCAAACCACCACCGGGTTGATTCGCCAATCGTGTCCACGTCTGGCCGCCATCGAGAGATGAGTAAAAGCCGTGATAGCGCAGCGCCGCAAAGAATTGTCCCGCGCCGGCGTTGTACACAACCGAGGTCGCCGAACCGGGCGCTGTCGCTACGCTGTTGTCAGTTACGTTTGCATAGCGCCAAGTATTTCCGCCGTCGCCTGAATTATAAAGACCAAGATTCGCGGTCAGCGGATTCTCCAAGCCTTCAATGATTCCTTCCGATGCACCCGCAGTTGCAGCTACGACGACGCTGGGCGAGTTGCTGCTGAACGCAATCTTGCTGAACCCCATCCCCGCGAACGATCGCGTCCCGGTAGTGTCTGACGAGATCAGTGCCCAGGTGCCGCCCGCATTCGCGGAGCGCAGAATTCCCAACCCGTAGTAAGAGTCCGCGGAGCTGTTGGTTTCTCCCGTGCCCACCAGAATCACGCTGTTGTTCGCGTTGTTGTTCCCCGGTTGAATGGCGATGGCGCCTACGGCGAGCGTGGCTTGATTATCTGTGAGCGCGGTCCAGGTAACGCTAGACGAATTCTGGCTGACCGCTTGCGTGGCATTCGTCGACTTCCAAACTCCGCCGTACGCCCCGCCGATATAAACCGTGTTCCCAGTCGGATCGGCGGGATCGATCGCCACCACCGTCGCCCGACCAGAAACCCATCCGTAGTCGTACTCTCCAACGCCGCTCGCATCCGAGGCCAACGGCGCCGGTCCCAGCGGACTCCAAACCACACTCGAAGACGGGAACGCCTCATCCCCTGACTTCCGTGCCCTAGCCAGCCGAGCAGCCCGCATCCGCATCTTCTGCAGGTAAGCCCGATATCGTCGCGCCGCCCCAGGTTGCCCGGAAGAACTACGCCCCCGCAGAAACCACTGCTCCTGCGGGCCTCGCCGCTGGTGGCCCATAGGCGCAGGTTCCGATCGCGATTGCCCCAAACTCACCGATCCCAACAGCAACAACGCAAGCCAATGTAGGCGCGGGCGTCCTCGCCCGTGCTTCTGACTCATGCTGTAAAGTGCCCGCGACCGATCAAACGACCACGCCCATGCAGATGTTTCCCTCATGCCACCTGCGGTGGAAACAGCGAACCCGATTTGTTGGGCGCAATCTTCCCGAGCTTGACCAGGCGCACAATAATGGAAGGCACGGTGCGGTTATGACTCTTCGCGATATCCTCGAAGTTCATTCCCTTGTGCAATTCTTCGCAAATCTGTTTATCTTCCGCTCGTGACCAGTACTGCCCCGCACTCGCCGGCTTCTTGAGTTCCCGCTCCTGCAGCGTGACCAGCGCGGCGAGCGCACGGTTCAATGCCATGACAGCTTGCGGATTCCGGCAAATCGAATCGTCTTTCAGCCCCTCGCGGGTCTCCGGATTTACTCCGTCCGCCAGTGCGCGAATCACTTTGATGGCTTCCTGAATCTCCATTCCACAACCTCCTGCGCAACAATCGTAGCTGCCCGATCGCTCCCGACCTTGTGACCAATGAACATTCCGCACCGGCCGGGCCCAGAATGGGACTCCCCGAGCCTGGCTTTGGCTATACTCTTTATTCATTGCCGAATCTGATGGAGGCGAATGGACTGGCAGGCGTTCTGGCTGACAATCCGTCTGGCTGTATTGGTCGCGGCGGTGCTGGCAGGGTTGGGACTGCCCATCGCCTATTGGATTGCCTTCTCCCGCTGGCGCTGGAAGTTTCTCGCGGAGGCTGTAGTTGCGCTGCCCATCGTTCTGCCTCCCACCGTGCTGGGCTTCTATGTTCTGGTTGCGCTAGGCTCCCGTAGTCCCTTAGGACGTTTTTGGCAGGCGTTGACCGGGCACACGCTAGCGTTCACTTTCAGCGGGCTGGTCATCGGTTCCATCATCTACAGTCTGCCCTTTGCCGTGCAGCCATTCGCCGCCTCTTTCGCGCTCGTCGACCCCAGGCTGATGGCCGCCTCGGCCACTCTGGGCGCCTCCACGCTGCAAACCTTCCGCCGCGTGATTCTGCCGCTTTCCATTCCTGGCTTGGTAACGGGAGTCGCCCTGAGTTTCGCCCACACCATGGGCGAGTTCGGTGTCGTCCTAATGGTCGGTGGAAACATTCCCGGGGTTACGCGCACGGTTTCGATCGATATCTACGATCAGGTTCAGGCCCTCAACTATGCCGCCGCCAACCAGACGGCATTGGTGCTGCTGGCAATTTCCTTCGCGGTGCTATCGCTGGTGTACGGGGTAAACCGAAAAGTATGGGCGGTCTTGCCATGGAAATGATCAGACCGTCTTCCTTTGTGAACCTTCGTGTCCTCTGTGGTTCAAGCCCTTCCGGCCAATCTAGATGAAGACGGACGCATCGCACGATGGATTCAAGGTTCAACTCGAGAAGCATTTCTCGGGAGCGGGACGCGATTTCGCACTCGACCTCTCATTCGAAGTCACAGCGGGAATCACGATTATCTTCGGTCCATCCGGAGCAGGGAAGACCACGCTGCTCGACTGCATCGCGGGCCTCGCCACTCCCGGCTCAGGCAAGATCACGATCGGCAACCGGATGCTCTTCGACCTCGCGCGAGGCACAAATGTCCCAGTCCAACACCGCAAAATCGGATACGTTTTTCAGGACCTCGCTCTTTTCCCCCATCTCACCGTCGGAAAAAATATCGAGTATGGCCTGCCCGGCATAAACAAAAGCGAACGCCAAAAAAGGACTGACGCCATCCTCGAATCTTTCCGCATTGCGCATCTGCGCGACCGCAAACCTGCAGAGATTTCCGGCGGCGAGCGCCAAAGAGTAGCCCTGGCCCGCGCCCTGGTTACCGATCCTTGCGTCCTGCTGCTCGATGAACCGTTAGCTGCGCTCGACGCCGCCACCAAATCGAAAATCATCGATGACCTGCGCGCCTGGAACGCCGCCCACGCCATCCCGATTCTCTACATCACACACAACCGCGAAGAGGTCTTCGCCCTGGGCGACCGCGTGCTCGTGTTAGAAAACGGCTGCATCATCGCCGACGGCACTCCGCATGGCGTTATGGCCGCGCCCCGCCGCGAATCCCTGGCACAACTTATCGGCTTCGAAAATATTTTCCACGCCACCGTGACCGCGGTCCACGAAGATCGCGGCACCATGACTTGCCGCCTGGCGAATACCAGCGTCGAACTGGAAACCCCGTTGGTCCGGGCAGACGTAGGCACGACCCTGCTAGTCGGCATTCGCGCCGGCGACATCCTGTTGGCCACCGTTAAACCCGAGGGCCTGAGCGCCCGCAACATACTTCCCGGACGCCTGCTCTCGCTCGAACAGCGCGACGTAATCGTGGCCGCCCGCGCAGATTGCGGAGCAGAAATGGAAGTCCACCTAACCCTCGCCGCCCGCGATTCCCTCCAGCTCCACCCCGGCCACCAAGTCTGGCTGATCGTAAAAACCCACTCCTGCCACTTGATGGCCGCGAGCTGAAGAACGGAATCGGTCCATCCGCCCGCTCCAGTTTGACCGCCGCGTGGTGGCCCGCCCTTTCACCAAATTGCGTGAAAAGACGGGCATCCGATTGCGCAGCCAGCGAAAGGGTGGGCCAGACCGAAGAGGATCACTTCACCTCGACTTTCACCCGCATCCAAGGATGGATGCAGCACTGAAAAAGATGCTCTCCCGACGCCAGACCTGTGACCTGGAGTTGGCTGCCTTGCAGCATTCGAGTCCTGGCTACCGCCACCTTGCCAAAGCCGCCGGAGCATTCGGGTATCGTATGCTCTCCTGGCCCGTTGAGCTGTGGTATGAAGCCGCCCCCGAAGTGCTTCACCTCGGTGAACGTATGCGGCTCGCCGCCCTGGTCGACTACGCTGAGAGTTGTTCCTTTGTTGATGTGAACCGTGTCCGGTTCAAAGTCCCAGTTCGGGTTCGGATGTCCAGATTGTGCCTCAGAAAGCAGGTCGGACAACGTCGTGAAATATCCCAGCGAGATATTCTTACAGAAGCCCGACCCAAGCGCTGCGTTAAAGGTTTTCGGATCGCATTCGTCCAATGCTACAACTTGGCTGCCGCTTAAGATTGGACTGCGACGGGTTGGATTTGTCTGAGCAAGGGAGTGAGTCGCCCCAGCCAAAATCAAAAAGACGAAACCAAGAGTTGCAACGGTAATTCTCATTCTGATTCTCCTTCTTTAAATTAGGGTTCGGATTTGCGCTCTGTTAAGCGGCTGACGTAGACCGCCGCTGGGCTCGTTTCAAGCGCGATAAACCGCGACAACCTTCGCGCGGAAGCACGAAATCGTCAATCCTTGCGGTCCCCATCTGTCCCCAAAGTTTTCTCCGTCGCTAAAGCGTTCAAGGCTAAGGGGTTTGCAAAGCCACGCAGACGGGGTCTCCGAGGGTCACGAATTGTGATAGGCTTTGCCGAGTCTGCGGAACCAATATGTCCGCCCCTGCTCCAACCGCGTGCGTAATACGTTTCGACAGTTTTGAGCTGGATATCCGCGCAGGCGAGCTGCGGAAGCGTGGCATAAAGCAGCGCTTGCAGGGTCAACCTCTCCAAGTGCTCGCGGCCTTGCTGAAGCGTCCCGGCGATTTGGTCACGCGCGAAGAACTGCGGGCCGAAATCTGGACAGCCGACACCTTTGTCGATTTCGACCATAGCCTTCACAACGCAATTGCACGCCTTCGTGAAGTCCTGGGCGATTCGGCCGAGACGCCCCGCTACATCGAAACCCTGCCTCGCCGCGGCTACAGGTTTATTGCGTCGGTAGAGGAAGTTCAGGCACCCCGAATCGGTGGAGAGAATGGCAACAAAACGGGGAACGCGGTGGCTGTTGCGCCGCGACCCAAGCGGGGCCGGGCGCTAATCCTCACTCTAATCTCTTGTGGTGCGATCGGACTTGCCGGCTGGGCGGCGTGGCAACACTCTTACGCTAAGAGCACAGTCGCCCCCATCCACTCCATTGCGGTTCTGCCAATGCAGAATCTTTCAGCGGATGCGGCACAAGAATACTTCGCCGACGGCATGACGGATCAGTTGATCACCGAGCTTGCCAAGGTTGGCGCCCTTCGCGTGACCTCAAGAACTTCGGTGATGCGTTACAAAGGCACAAAGAAGCCTCTGCCGGAGATTGCACGAGAATTGAACGTCGATGCGATCGTTGAAGGATCGGTCATTCGTTCGGGCCAACGGTTGCGTGTCACCGCCCAGCTCCTCCAGGCACCCACGGACCGGCACCTCTGGGCAGAGACCTACGACCGCGATGTCGGCGATATCCTGAGGCTACAAGCTGAGGTGGCGGACGCCATAGCGCAGCAAGTCCGCGCGCAACTCACTCCGATGCAGCAGTCTCAGGCCCACAGCGTGAACCCGGAAGCGTACGATGCCTATCTCAAAGGGCGCCTTTACTTCGTCAATGAGTTCACCAAGCCTGATTCGTTAAAAAAAACCCAAGCCTATTTCGAAGAGGCGATCCAGAAAGATCCCGGTTTCGCTCTGGCTTACGCCGGACTGGCGGACAGTTACGTCTACATGGCCTTTGCCGGAGCTTTGCAAAGGGATCAGGCCTACCGGTCGGCCAAGGACGCGTTAGCCAAGGCATTGGCACTGGACGACAGCATCGGCGAAGCCCACGACACGCTTGGACTGCTGAGTTCCGAGTTTGACTGGGATTGGGACACTGCTAATCGAGAGTTCAACCGTGCCATCGCCCTCGCACCGAGCTACAGTTGCGCGCATGAAGATCGCGCCACTTTTCTCGCCTTAATCGGCCGCCGAGCCGAAGCTCTGGCCGAGATCACAAAGATCGACCAATTGGACTATGGTTTCAGCGCGGCGCATACCGAATCAGCGACTTACTATGAGCTCCGGGATTACCCTGCGCTGATTGAAGCAAGTAGGAGAGGCCTGCTTTTGGACCCCAAGGATTGGCCGCAACACTACACTCTCGGTGTCGGCTATGAGGGCACAGGAAAGCTACCGGAAGCGATCTCTGAGTACCAGCAAGCAGTCGAATTGTCGGCTGGTGATCCCGGTTCCACCGCTGCGCTGGCGCACGCTTTTGCGGTGACTGGCAAGAAAGCTGAAGCGGAGAAGATTCTTCATGACTTCGAACGAAAATCGAAAAGCGCCCAAGTTTCGCCGTATCTGATGGCAACCATGTACGCGAGTCTTGGCGACAAGGACAGAGCCTTCGAGTTCCTGGAAAAAGCTTACCAGGAGAGATCCTTGGGCCTGGCTGAGGACCTCAAAGCTGATTTACGAATCGACAATCTCCGCTCCGACCTCCGCTTCCAGAGACTGCTCGCCCGTGTAGGCCTGGCCGACACCACTTTCCGCGCCGAGAATCAACCGATTCAATGAGTGGGGGGGACAACTTTTCGGCGCAACCGGCTTTTTGCGATTTCTCTGTGCCTCTGTGTCTCTGTAGTGAAGAATTGCCGTGCGCTTGGCTGAGTTCAAAACATCCCCACCCTAACGTCGAAAAGCACGACGTTAGGATGGGGCACCCGTTCTAGTTCACCGTGATGCTCACCTTTTTCGACGGAATCCCGTTGGCCACGACTTCCAGCGTACTTGCGCCGGTGTCCATGTCGGCGGGAACGTCGAAGTTGGTCGAAACGATGGCATTGCCGGTGGCCACGCCCATCGTGCTGTGGTCATGCGTCTTCGCGTAGAAAACGTGACCGGATGCAGTATTGGTGATCCGCACCAGGGGATAGTTCGTCGCAGTCTCGAACTCGTCGCCAAATGCAGCCGCTTGCGACAAGCCGTTGAACTGCTTGCCGGAAATCTTGTAAGTGGTCCCGCGATTAACGCTGTGCGGATACTTCGTGACCGTCGGTGCCCACGCCGCCTGGTATTTCCCCTTAGGGTTGTAGACCGCAACGTTAAAGGTTTCGACGAGCGCTTGCCCGGTAGGCAGCATCAGGATAGGGGAGCCAGTCCCCGCTGCATCGGGCGTCAGATGCGTGCCGTCAAAATCGTACATGGTTCCAGAGTCGCCCTCGACCAGTACAATCCCATTCGGGAGCAGCACTGCAAGCGAATCGCCGGCATTGTCCCCGTTGGGAAAGTCAGGCCCCACGGTCCACTTATTAGTGGTCGGATCATAGATAGCGGTGTGCCCGGCTCCTCCGTTCTTCGTATACGAGCCGGTAGCGAACACAGTCCCATCCGGCCGCAAGATCCCAGGCCCCACCTCCCCAGGCGGGTAATAACAGCCATGCTTGCCGTAGGGGATGCAGCCGTGGATGTCGGTGGGGGAGTGCAGATCTACGATTGTGCTTCCGGCGCTGACCCATTTTTGTTCGGACTCGATGTAGCGTTCGGAGTGCGGGGCTTTGGTCACATCGTAGGTCAACACTGAGCCGTCGGGCAGCAGCGTCCAACCTTCTTCGGCGTTGCGGTCGTTCTTGCCGGCATCGCTGAGGTTGGTCCAGGTTAGCGTGGCGGGATCGAGTTCGGCGATGCGCTTGTCGAACTTGCTGCCTAACAGAAATTTGCCATTGGGCAGGACGGCCGACGGAGAATCTCCGATAAAGCCCCAGCCGTCGGGTGGTTTCTGTTTGGTCCAGGTATCTTTCACGGGATCGTAGACGGCGCCGAGGTTTGTGAATGCGAATACGTTGTTGTTGTATTCGCCGCCTTCGATGATCACGCGGCCGTCGGCCAGCACGGCGGAGGCGAAGGCATCGGGCACATAGCCGGCGGGCAGGCTGGCAATTTGCTTCCAGGTTCCATGGACGTAGCTACCGAACTTATCGGGAGTGAGCTTGACCCAGTCGGATTCACCGTTGCCCTGGAAGATCACAGTACCGTCGGTCAACAGAAAACCGATGCCGGCGCCATCCGGGGGCTGGTTATCGAGGTTCTGCAACGTCTGTGCCAGCGAGACAGTGGGCATAGCGAGCAGAAGTATAAGTACCGCAAGAAGAAGTTTCTTTGGCAAGATAGTTCACCTTTCCTGAAAGTTACAAACAGTGAATACAGCGCTGGGAGCGGAAGCGCAGGGTGTCCATGGTACCAAATCTTGTGGGGCGTGAGTGGGGAAAGTTAGTTTGTGGGAGTGTGCGGATCCTTCGTTGGGATTCCCCGGCTTTGCCGGGGAATCCGCATCCTTGACACCGCCGTCGTTGTCATAGACAGGATGACAATGTATCGCGGTACCGATGACAGTGTATGGGGGCTAATGAGAGTTGTTCGCTGGGGTCGGAACCGCCCGTGCTTCCTGTGTTTGGTTTATCTCGATCACACCGACCCATTGGCCGTTGCGAGTGTCGTTGTAGACAAGTTGTCCTCGCAGAATTTGTGCTGCTGCGGCTGGGGGGACGTCGCGATGGTAGCCGAAGAATTGCGCTTTCCATTGCTGCCATTGGTGCCAGCGCTCGAACCAGGCATGCGGGGGTTCGTACTTGGTGGAGAAAACCAGCGCTACATCGAAGCTTGAACGCATTTCGGAGGCCGCCATCAGTTGCTCGACGGTGAAGTCTTCAATGCGAAAAACGCGCATCGGGCGAGTTACATAGCCGAGGTAGGGGTGAGTGAGTTCGTCACTCGCCGGCCATGCCGTCAACACGCGGGCCATGGGGTACCGCGCCTCCGCGTAGTCCTCGGCTTGCTGGTGCAGCAGAACGTAATCGCGGTAGGCAAGATTGTCTTCGATTGAAAATCCGTATGGGGGATTGACGAACAGAGCGGCCACGAATGCCAACGCCACAATCGCAATTACGACGCGCCATAGCCGCACTCTTCGCCGCAGCGTGGAAACCCAGAGAATGATCAACAGTGGAACCACTGGAAGCATGTAGCGTGCGAGCACGGCTCCGCCCACCACGGCCATCGCGACCACGTAAGCTGCAATGATCGCGAGGAAGGAGAACTGTACGTCCAGCGAGATCCTCTGGCGTTCTTCGCCGTGGTCGCGGAGCGCGGGAAGCCACATGGCCAGCACCCCGGCCAAGGTGAGGAAGGAAAGGTTGAGATATCCGACGACTTGCCATAGGCGTAGTCCGAGAGCGAGCAGGATACGGAGCGGCTGCAGCGTGGTTTGAACGTTGTAGCGAAAGAATTCCGGATTGCCGAAAATGAATCCGGTGCGGGCGTAATGGAAGGTGTACCAGAGCGTGAGCGGGATGAGGGGGATAAGGAGTTGGCCACAGACCCCTGACCAAGTCATCGCTTTGTCATTCCGAGGAGCGAAGGCGACGAGGAATCTGGGTTTTCGCTGGACGCGGGAAGAACCCAGATCCCTCGCTTCGCTCGGGATGACAAGTAGCGCGACAAGGAACTCCCGGGCGAACAAAGCCAGGGGCGCCAAGATCGCGGTCTCTTTTGCAAGCACCGCCAGGGAGAACCACAGGGCTGCGGTCCATCGCCGGTCTTCGACATACGCGAGCAGGGCCCAGAAGGTCAATCCAGCCGCCGCCAGATCTACGTGAGCGAGGGAGCTTTGGGCAAAGAAAACCGGGTACAACGCGATGCAGATGGCGGAGGCCACCGCGACTTCCGTGTTCGCAACCCGTTGTGCGAGTCGAAAGACGCCTAGCAGAGAGAATGTGGCAATCCCCAACATGGCAGTGCGCGTGACCACGGGGGAATATCCCAGAAACTTCCACGTCAGCGCAAGATAGGCCATGACCAGCGGTGGGTGCGCGTTTGAGGGAGTAGAACGCGGGATCAATTCAGCGTGCAGCAGCAGATCGCGGGCTGCGGGCACGTAGTATCCGGCCTCGTCCCAGAAATAGGGGAGGCGCAGTAGGGGAGTGTGCAATGCGAACAGGACGACGAAGAACAGCGCAAATAAGAGTGCTGTCGGATACCTGCGCCGCCGATCGATCTCTCCGGTCATCTCTCCGGCCACCGGAGCAGTCTAGTGTACCGGGCCCGCGGTTGCCATTCGGGGATCGAGCTTGATTTCGCCAAACGTGCTCTCGTAACCGGAAACGTTCTGCTGCAAAATTGACATCAGCGCTTTGGCCTGCTGCGGGCTGAGATAGATGCCTTGAAAGTTCTTAACCTCGACTTGAGTTTCGGTCTGCTGTTGCAAGGTCCCGAAAACCAGAAAGAAATCCCAAACATTCACCCTCACTTGCACACTGTTGGCATAGGTCTCGCGATAGTCGGGAGCGTTCACCAGCCGGATATTAGGTTGTTGTGGATTATTCATAGGTATTCAGTTTAGCGGCAGTGGTGGATACAGAAAAGGGAATTTGGCGGGGCGGAGAGGTAGCAGCGGAAATCACGCCGCTTTGTTGCTCGGAAATAGGTATACTTTCGGAGTTGTGGCGGAGTCGCCCGATCGGAGGACTAGAAGTTTTTATAGTTCCCGTCCCGGTAAGCTTCGCATATCTTGGCAAAATCGCTGCAGTGTGGCCGCGCATTGAGAGGATCGGCCGCGCGGGCAACGTCATAACGAGAAAGGAAAGGATCCCATGTTACGAACTGCTTCTGAAAAAACAGGTGAGCGGATCGCCAGGAGAGCTTTACCTTGCTTCCTCACTTCCATAATGATGGTCCTGCTGATTCTCCCTGCGCTCGCTGCCGACAAGGAGAAGGACGAAGACACACTGAAGCAAGCCAACATCGTGTTGGGGGATATGCTCAACGACAAGAACATCTCCCAAGACGCACTGGCAAAGGCGAATTGCGTGCTGGTTCTGCCCAATGTGAAAAAGTTCGGCGTTGGTATTGGCGGTAGCGGTGGCCGCGGTCCGATGCTTTGCCGTACCGGTCAGAACTTTGAGGGCAAATGGTCCGCGCCCGCGATGTATTCGGTGGGTGGGGCCAGCGTCGGTCTGCAGATAGGAGGCACGTCCAGTGATTTCGTCCTCCTGCTCATGGATCGGAAGGTTGTGAACCAGATACTGAATGGCAAAACGAAGATGGGCGCTGATGCGACTGCGGCGGCGGGACCTGGCGCTACCGCGGCCGGTGCCACGGATGCCGACATCTGGACCTACGGGCGATCCAAGGGACTGTTCGCCGGCGCCTCCCTGGGAAGCGCAACCATAGATCCCGACAATGACGCGAACTTTCGTCTGTACGGAAAAAGGCTGACCGCAGGGGATATCGTGCGCAGCACCACTGTGAAGCCCACCCCCGCGGGCGAACCCATGGTTTCGCTGCTCGACAGCAAAATCGGAAAGCATACATCGAGTGAGTGAGACGCAGCGCCTTGGAAGCTTGTAAACCGGCAGGCTCCAAGGCGCTTTTTTTTGCGAACCCTCCATCAGTCCACCAAGCTGTTATTCCGCAGGCGCGTTCGTTGACGCGCGAGCAGTCGAAATCAAGAAAAATACCCAGCCGAAGCAGTCTCCCCGTAACAGTCACCCTATTGAACCGGCGCGCAAATTCTCGAAGTCGCTGAAAAGAAGGTGAATGCAGTTGTAGCGAATAAAAAGCGAATACGCTACACTCATGGTCGTGGATGAAGGTAGAAAGCGCGTGATTCTAATTGCTGCCTGCATTCTCGCAGCCCGGAAGTTGACGCAGTGGGACGGCAGAAATTCTCCGGCATCCGAGTCCGCGATTTCCGACGCAATTGCTCTAGCGGAAAGAATCATGACGAAAATCGATTCCCGTTGGCCGGTCAGGTTATAGCGAAGGTGTAACAATGCGAATACGATGGCATCAGTTTATAGACGGGTACGACTGCAAGGCTCGCCTGGTCCCAACGGCGATCTTGCTCTTTCCGCTGTTCTGCACGATCTATTACTTCTTTCCAGGAGTACTCAGTAACCCGTTGCAGTTGGCAGGTGGTAGTATTCTCGCCTTTGCGTTTGTCTACCTGGCTTCGATGTTCTTCCGAGATCGGGGAGTACGCTACGCCAAGCAATTCTGGGAAAAACGAGGCGGGCTTCCATCGACGCGCCTCGCTCGCGTGAGAGATTCTTATCTAAGCGCACATCAAAAGAACAGAATCCAGTTGGCGGTTCTGCAGCGGTTCGGAATACGGCTCATGTCGTTAGAAGAGGAATATGAATATCCCGTACTGGCCGACCGCAAGATTATGGATGCATTCCGAGAGGTCAAGGAATTCCTGCGCCGATGCGACGGATGCGGCTTAGTCGATAAGCACGGTGCAGAGTACGGCTTCGTGCGAAATCTCTGTGCCTCCAGAATGGTTTTCGTCATTGAGGCCGTCAGCGGGGTCGTGGTCTGCGGATTCAAAGGCAATTGGCCGCGTTGGAATTTGACGGCGGGCGGTTGGGCGAACGTTGTTCTGCTCATCCTGTGGTTACCTTTCGCCTGGCTCGTGCTTCCCCGAATGTTGATGCTGAACGCGGATGCCTATGCGGGGCGTGCTTGGGTCACCTTCTTGAGCTTGACAGAAGGAAGCTCGAAAAAACCCAGCACCGCAATGAACTCAAGGACCGATCGTCGACGTGCATCGAGTGAATGAGGCTTAGAAGCTGAGATGAATAGGTGGCAACGTTAACCCCGGGCACACAGGATACGCAGATTTGTTACGCCGCGAGCTGAGTTCGCGGAATGCGATTTACGCCTCCTCGCTTCGATTGCCTCATGTCACGAGCTACGGAGATATGCCCGTGGTGGTGTACCGGCCATCGGAACTGAGGCACGGCAATTTCTTCGACGCCAGTTACAGGTCCATTCTCAATCGACCCGGATGGAAACATCGACTAGGTAAAGTGCACGCGCAGGCCCGTCGTGCGCTGCCTCGAAGCGATGAGGGTTGGAAAGAACTCGACTCCTCAATGAGTTCGGATGCCTTACTCATGAATGTATTCTGTTGTCCCGGCGTGACCGAGAGCCGGGCTCTGGCACTGAAGTTAGGATTCGAAGTCGACGAGGTTCCGGAGTTCGGATTTCGAGCGGGCATCCCGCGTGATGGCGGCCGGCTGGATCGGACCGAGATCGACATGAAACTCGGAACACTTCTGGCGGAGTCCAAGCTTACCGAAACGGATTTCCAGAATCAGCGTCCCGAGGTCGTCGAATCCTATCGAGAGCTACGTAAGGTACTTGATGGGGAGTTGCTTCCCCGACAGAACGGGCGATACGTTTCCTACCAACTCATTCGGAACGTCCTAGCTGCACACCATCTTGGTATGAGCTTCTGCGTGCTCGTGGATGCGCGGCGTCCGGATCTGATCGAGGCGTGGTTTGCGGTAATGAAATGCGTAAGACTCGCGGATCTGAGAACCAGGTGCAAGGTTCTAACCTGGCAAGAACTCGCAGAGCTGTTACCGGACGAACTCCAAGTTTTCTTGGATCGGAAGTACGGGATCGTGTCTCCTGGCCGTCCTCCTAGCCCGTGCGGACCCGGCATCGAATAGCCGGTTGCTCCCATCCGCTAGACGGCGCATCGTCCTCAGCTGCCAGTAACACGACTAGACTATCGACGTTCGGTTAAAGCAGTCGGTCCACGATTTCCTTCTGACTAGGGAGCAAACGCCGCCGAATGTCGGCGAATGGCAACCAAATCGGAGAGCCTTCCCAGGAATCCTCCAACTCGCCCTCGGCTTCTACCGCGAACACAGCGATTATCACCGGAACCTCGGCTGAGCTCTGATATTCGAAGAGCTGTGCGGAGTGTTTGACTGCCAAACCTGTCTCTTCCGAAACTTCTCTCTTCATCGCCTGTTCAGACGTTTCCCATGGCATAGCGAGACCACCCGGAAACGACAAGCCTTGCCCGTCGCTTCGATCAATCACCAGGACCAATGGACCTTTTCGGATCACTCCGACAGAACCGTGTAGCCAGCCGAAGAGCGGAAGCCGGGAATAGGCGGCTAGTGCACAGCGGGACAAAACCCAAAAGCAACTACGTTTGATTCGCTGGAACGCGGTAGTCAGTCGAACTCCTTTCTTGTTTTGTTTATAACCAAAGCGGTCAGCGCGAAAATGCATCAACGGCACGTTGCCATCAAAGATTTCCACATGCGTACAGAAAAAATTCACGAGCGCGTCACCTAAGCGCAACATTTCGCGGCTACAGTTTCGTGTTCAGGAGGATTTTTTCAATGAAAACCAAGAGGCCGTCACGGGCCTTTGTCGTGATTCTATTTGTGGCTGCGGCTTTGGTACAGGCCGTGGTTGCGCAAGGTTCAGGGAAACAGAACAAAATTAGCCACGTCCTGCTGGTGAGCATTGACGGCATGCACGCGGTGGACTATTTGAACTGTTCGCAGGGAGTCAAAGGAATAAACGGCGGACAACCCTACTGCTCGAACCTGGCGAAACTGGGCGCAACTGCCGTGAACTATCTGGACACCAGCACCTCGCGGCCTTCCGATTCATTCCCCGGCTTGATGGCAATTGTAACCGGGGGCACACCGCGGCTTATGGGCGTGTTTTACGATGTGTCCTACGACCGGGTCCTTGCTCCTCCAATTAAAACTACAGGCAATGGCCTGAAGGGCGGACCTTGTACGGCCGGCCGGCCTAACGGCACCTCGACCGAGTATGAAGAGGGCATCGACATCAACCAAAAATTCTTGAACGGCATCGATGGCATAAGCACGAAGAACGGGGATGGCGGAATCAACTCGATTGATCCGGCGAGACTGGAACGCGATCCTTTTAACAACTGCCTTCCGGTGTACCCCTGGAATTTCGTCCGGACGAACACAATTTTCGGCGTGATTCACGCCGCTGGCGGCTACACCGCGTGGTCCGATAAGCACCCTGCCTACTCCTCGGTTTCCGGCCCCGGTGACGGCACAAACCTGGACGACTTCTATGCGCCGGAAATCAATTCTGACGTAGTTGCCCTGAAGGGTGTTACGACGCCGCTCGGGCTGGCCTGCGATCCCATTCCGGACCCGAACGCCGATCTTACCGCCTGGACCAACAGCTTCCTAAACATCCAGTGCTACGACACACTCAAGGTGAACGGCGTTCTCAACGAAATCGATGGCTACAGCCACAACCGTAAGAAGAAGACCCAGGTGCCCACAATCTTCGGCATGAATTTCCAGGCCGTGAGCGTAGGACAAAAGCTGATCGAAGCAAACGTAGGCAGCGGCGGTTACCTGGACGGAATGGGCACTCCAAGCGCCCTCTTGCTCCAGGAGATTCAGTTTGCTGACGCAGCCATCGGAGAATGGACCGCCGAACTCCAAAAGCAGGGTTTATTGGACTCGACGCTGATCATCATCACTGCCAAGCATGGTCAGAGCCCAATCGATTCTCAACGCTACGTTGGGATTACCTCGTCCGGGCCAGTAACGACCTCGCCGAGCATGCTGATCGACGACTGCTTGCCACCCTCCGAGTCGAACAGCGGTGGACAAATCGGCCCAACGGAAGACGACGTTTCGCTCTTGTGGCTGAAATCTTCCTGCAACGCGGCGACCGAGGCCGGGATTCTCGAAACCCAATCCCCGACCTCGAATAACATTGCGGGCATTGGCCAAATCTTCTTCGGGCAATCGATCAATCAACTGTTTAACCCGCCAGGCATCCCGCCAAACGGCGATCCGCGAAGCCCGGACATCGCGGTTGCTCCGAATGTGGGTGTGACTTACTCCGGGAGCACCAAGAAGCAGGCAGAACACGGCGGCTTCTCGCATGACGACACCAACGTGATGATCCTGGTTTCGAACCCGAGTTTCAAAGCCACGACACTGACCACACCGGTGCAGACGGCGCAAGTTGCTCCGACCATCCTGAAGGCTCTCGGGCTCAACCCTCAGAGCTTGCAGGCGGTTCAGATACAAGGCACGGAAGTGCTGCCAGGAGTCTTTTCCGGAAAGAAATAGCCTGGAAAATTGTCGGCAACCAAACTTCCAGCGGGCATCTTCGCAGATGCCCGCCTTTTTATGGGCAATAGTCACGTCATTCGCGGGGGGGTGGTGAATGCTTTGCCAGATTGGCGACTGGAAGACACGCTGAGTATTTGGGCGCTACAATATCGTCAGTAAAGCCGACATCACAGAAGCGGTAACGAAGATCGAGGAGAGTCTTGCCGGGATGGCGGAATTGGCAGACGCGCTGGACTTAGGATCCAGTGCCGAAAGGCGTGCAGGTTCGAGTCCTGTTCCCGGCACCAGACAATTCAGGGCGAGACGCGGCGGCGGTTCGCCCTTTTACATTTCTTAGCTGCATAGCACTCAACCGCGGATTCTTGCTTCAAATCCGCCGGCCCGCACCAGGTGGAATCCCGAAATTACTGCACCTGCTGCAATCCCTGGTAGACGAGCAGGCCAGCCATCACGAGGATCAAAACCCCAGAGGCAGCTCCCAGCCACTTCACCACGGGAGTAATCTTATTGACTTTGGCCATGATCTCGATCTGTTCCTTTTCCATATGGGATTCGGATTCACCCAGGAACAGTTGGTCATCCTCCTGCATGGTGAGCGTGCTGCGGTAGATCAGGAGGATGATGAAAACCGTGAGGAGAACTCCACAGACGATACCCAGCGGCCACATGATAGACATGACGTCACCTCGGTGCTGATCTTGAACAAACCCCGAAGCTTTGCCGATGTTGGTTGTGGGCCACAACCGACACAGGCAAGGGGCCCTCAAGGGCGAATTATAGCTCGAGAACGCACGTACCGGCAGATTTTGTTTTTGGCCGCAACCCGGGAGGAGTTTTGGTCATCTAAATGGCATTTAAGGCGGGGTAGGACCGTGGATTTTTGCCTCGACCCTGCGCTTGGCTTTGTTATAATAAACAGGTAGTAATTTCAAGGAGATACCAATGGCCACGACCACTGTCCCGACAACCGTTCCAGAAGTCACGCCCAAAACTCCGCCGGTTAGCCTGACTCCCAATGCGATTGCCAAAGTTAAGGAAATTATGGCGCAACAGAATCCCGTGCCTGCCGGCCTGCGCGTCGGTGTTGTGGGCGGCGGGTGCTCTGGTTTCTCCTACTCGATGTCGTTCGAAAACGGCGCGGGTATGATGGATAAGGTGTTCGACATGGACGGCCTCAAGGTCTATGTGGACGCCACCTCGCTGATGTACCTCAATCAATGCATCGTCGATTACGTCGAAACTCTCGAAGGTGCAGGCTTCAAGTTCGAGAACCCGAACGTGAAGAGCACTTGCGGCTGTGGATCTTCGTTCAGCGTGTAAGCGCGAAGACTTCCAATGTAGAAAAGCCTCATCGCCATGAGCGGTGAGGCTTTACTTTTGTGTGGAACCGCACTATCAGTACGTCGCGACAAAACCACCCTGGTAGTTATTGTCGGGCACATAAAATCCGACAAGCGTGTTTTTATCATTGATTCCCATGTCATAGGTTCCCCCGCTGTTGGGATGATCCGTCGTGTAGTACTTGCCGCTATGTAACAGCGCGCCATGCGGGTGGGACAGCGAATCGAACCATTGAAAGACAACATCGTTCGCATTATCAAGGTCCATGGCAAACGTTTCCGTTGCGTTGGGAACGTCAATCGTTTTGTAGGTCTTGCCATTCCAAATAGACGATTCGCTATTTTGCTGTATGTCCTGCCAATAAAACACGATATATCCGTTGTTATTAATGCCGGTCGCGAAAGTCGCAGTGGCGCCGGGCACATTGAATGTTTTGTACGTGCTTCCCGTCAAGCGGAATCCGTGAATTCCCTTGGAATCTTGATAAGAGCCGACAATCACTCCCTTATCATTAATCCCGCTGGCCTGCGAGTTCTTGGCTCCGGCGGGACCGGGGACATCCGTAAATTTGCCGTTCTGATAGACGAACCCCATCGTCGTCGTACTTGTGTTCTGATAGTTGCCTACGATGGCGCCGCTGGAATTGATGTTCTTGCAAATCGTTGACGGACTCTTGGGGTGATCAATGTGAGTCCACTTGCCATCCACTACCAGAAAGCCGTGTGGGTTACCTCCGGGTTTGGACAGATATTGCCCAACCATTGCGCCCGCGTTGTTAATCCCTCCGACCGTTGTAGTCAGCGCTCCCGGCACCCGGATGGTCTTGAACTTGAACGTCAAAGTGGGCGCCCCGGCTGCAGTCGCCACAATCATGAACATTAGCGCGAATACCGCAAGCAGAACCGATTTGCAGATTCTCATTATTTTCTCCCTGGGATCGGATTGTATTGGCACACTTCCGCCAGAATCTTTCTGGACGCGGAAGCGGCAGCGATTGTACACCTATTTCCGCGCGTAGCAACTCCGCGAATGGAATTCTAAAGAGCCTCGAATCGTGACAAGATTCGTCCCGCATTGCCACTTTCTAAAAGGATCGGTTCAGCAACACAACTCAGGGCAGATCTTAGATTGACGCTAGGGATTTTGCTCGGGAGGCATTTGCGGAGTTTGCATACCGGGTTGTGTAGGCTGGCCGGGCTGCACGCCGGGCCCGGGCTGTCCTAAGAGTCCGCCGGCAGGTGCTCCCGGCGAGCCTGGGGCTCCGGGAGCGCCCGCCTGTATGGCACCGCCTGCCCCTTGGAGTGATGGCTGGTTCGGCGTGGTCAGAAGTCCACCGCGATCAGAGCTTGGATCGTAGATGAATTGCCATTGATAGTAGTGGTCTTTCTTGTTAAATACGCGGATGGTTTTGTCTTTACTCGTACTGGCGACTCCAACGATCGGGCCACCACCGAAGACCTGAGGGCCCCCGCTGCCCGTGGTGGCAGCTGCGCCGAAGGCGCCGGGCGCACCGGGCCCCGGACCCTGTGCCCCTGGATTTGGGCCTTGATTGGGCCCAGCCGCTGCGTTCTCATTGTCAGCGTTGTCCGGTGAGTTCTGCCCCGGAGTTGGGGTTACGAATGTGCTTCCTGCGGTGGCCTGGCCCGGGCCTCCGTTGATAGCGGAAGCCAGACCGCCAGCCATGGCCGCGGTATTCATGGCGCCATTGGGGAGTCCAGTTGGCCCGCCTGGGCCACCGATTCCCGGAGTGACGAGACCGCCGGGATTCAGACCAGGATTCAGACCGCCGGCTGGAACAGCTCCTGCCAACCCAGCTCCGAACGACATTTGTACATCGCCCATGTGAAGAATCTTGAAGTCTTTTCCGGTGATGGGATCTTTGTAGCGTTTACGAAGGAATCGGACCTGGTTGGTGTTTTCCAGTTCCTCAATGCGGGTTGGATAACGGCCGAATTTCTTGACGAAATGTTTCATCGCCCGCGAGTATTGGACCCCGCGATGAATCAGTTCCTCTTCGCGATCGCGTTTTACCTGGAAAGCGATGACTGGAGCCATGACCACGGCGGCGATGGCGATGAGGGCGACGAACAGAATGAGGGTAATCAGAATGTATCCGCGCTCGGTGCGGCGGCGCTGGTTTGGGATGGGGCGGAGCGATGTCACGTTTTTCACTGTCAGTCGTTATTCAATCGTCCTGGGAAGAACCCAGATCCCTCGCTTCACTGGGGATGACACAACTGGGTTTTGGCAAACCGAGACGTAGCAAGCTACGTGTCTACAGGGTCACCCCGCGGTTAGCGGAATGCTTTGGCGGTTGTTGTTCAGCACGTCTTCTATTTCGACAGACGTGGGCGAGATGCGCAGGACTTTGTAATGGCGATTGACGACCTCCCCTTCCGCCGCGATGAACACGTCTTCACCCTCCGACAAAAAAATCTTCTTGGCCTCACCCGGCTTGCTAGCGAATCCGAAAAATTTCAGGTTGATGGGCGGCGGAGGCGGAGGTGGTGGCGGGCCTTTTTCCGCCTCTAGCTCATCGGGAGTTTTAGCCGGCGCAATGGGCTGCGGAATCTCCGCCTGGGTCGTGAAGATGTTCCGTCCCGTGCCTTCGTACTTCGTATCTTCGCTGGCTTTCAGCCAGTCATAGCGCAGGGTGGGATCGAGCGAACGGGTCGCGGGGCTAACCTTCTTGCCGTGAGCCTTACCCGTCGCAGCAGCAACAGGCCGAGAAGTCGGAACCGGCGGTGTAAGCGGAGGCGCGACCGTTGCGGCCTTCGGAGATGAACTCCCGAGATTGAACAGCAACACCACGACGGCAACCGCCATCAGACCGATGGCCACAAACAGCTTCGTCCGATTTTCCGCTCCGACCTTCACTTAGCACCTGTTTCCACTTAGGCAGCACCCGTCTTCAGGTAAGTTTCCAATTTGAGTTGCAGCTTGACGATGCCGCCTTGTTCTCCGCCCAGCACCACGCTATCCACCAGGAAGAACAGTTGATCGCGCTCCAGGGCGTTAACGAAACGCACCAATTGCATGTAGTCGCCGGCGAGATCGGCTTCGATTCCCAGCCGCCGCACGCCTACAGTCTCCGGATCCTTCATGGTGTACTTAATGCTTTCGATTCTGGCGCCGCTCTGTGCCGCAACCTTGCCGAGATCGGCGGAAATCGCAGAGTCCTGCAGAGGGAGCCGCTGGGCATAGAAGTCGGCAATCTGTTTTCGCGCGACAGGAATTTTCTTATCCAGACCGCGCAATGGTTCGACCTCCCGCGTCTTCTGCTGCAACTCCCTCCAGGCCTGATCGAGTCGCTCGCGCCTCGATGCTTCCGATCCCACCAGGGGAGAAAAAAACACCACAATCGCGATCACATCCACGATCGCCAGGGCGGCTAGCGCGATCTTCACTTTTCGCCGGGTGTCTCTAAGATCAGGCATTTACTGCGAACCTCCAGGAGTGGAGTTTCCAATTTCAGGCACGTAAAGGGCGGTGATGTGGAACTGAACCGTATCCCCCGAAGGTCCGTTGGCGGGACTGGTATTTTCCTCGTCAATATAGGTCTCGTGAAAGTGTTTCGAATCCTCCATTTTGCTTACCAGCTCCAGCGCATGCTCCCGCGAGTCTCCGGCCACGATCAGCTTGATCTCCAACTCATTATCGGGCGCAAGTTCGGGATGAATCGATACTACGTGCAGCCGTGGGGGCATGATCTGCTCCAAGTTTTCGAAAGCCTTGGTCCAGGAGAAAGATTTGCGCTGGAAAAGATCGTTGAGGAACTGCGACCGGTCACGAGTAACGCTGTTCTGCGGTAAATTCAATAGCGCCTGGGCGTCGGCTTTTTCCTTGTCTCGAGCCGCACTCTGGGCCTCGTACTTGCTGATCAGTTGACGGTCTTTACGCGCGCCAATCCATCCGTTCACTGTGATGATGAGCAGCAGCAAAGTCAGAATGCCAAGCGCAACCAGCCCCCCGCCCCAGCGCAGCCAGAACAGCCGCGCATCCTCGTAAGGCTGACTCGCGAGATTGATATCGACACGCATCTACGAAAGCAGGGCCCCCACAACCCCAGCCATTCTCCACTTCGGAATCGAACCCACGCTGGCCCCCAATTGCGCATTCCCGACCAGCTCCGTTACCTCGGCTCCGGTCTGAGCGCGCAACGCAGGAACAGCCCCGCCCGGATCCGACAGGCCAGCGATGAAAATGTGCTCAATATTCAAATGGTAGGTATCCTGAAAAAACACCACGGAGGGATAGACCTCCTCCGCCAGTTGCTCTCCGGTAATGGTTGCCCCACGCGGGTTTTCCAGAGTTCGGAACAGCAACAGCTGATTCTTGTCGAGGATGGCAATGCTGGTGGTGCGCGCGTCTACTTTTACCACCAGGGTTGGCCGGTCCGCGTTGGCCGCGCCCAGCGCAGCCAGCATGGAAGGCAACACGATGCCGGGGCTGTACCCCGCCTCGCGGAAAACGGATTCGTAGTCCTCGATCACGCTGCTCAGGGCTACCGCCGCCACTACCCTGAGTCCGCTGGTGGCGGGCTGCGCATGGTAAGAAATCTTGGCTTTGTCGAGATCAAATGGGAGCGACTTCTTCAGCCGGAAACGAACCACACTCTCGGCCTCCGTACGTTTGGCGGGGAGAGTTTCAAAATCCAGCAGCATGACCCGCACGGCGGCGTCGGGCAGCACCGCAATCACATCGCGCGAGCGGCTGTCCAGGCTGGCCAATGTTTCCCGTATGGTGTCGAAGACGCCCTTACGCTCGCGCACATTGGCTTCGAGTAAATCGGGTACTACGCTCCCCTTGGCCAGTTCCCCAGCGGCGCACATCTCGACCAGATCGCCCCGCTCCGAAATGCGGCCCGCAAGCACACGATCGGCGGCGATCTCGCAGGCCAGCTTCGGTTTGGAACTCGAATTGAAACTAGGACGCATTGCCGACACCACTCCCAGCAGCCCTCATACAAGTAAAACCCTCAGCCGCTCATTAATGCAATAGCTGGAAGAGCACTAGAGTCACTGGCCTAACGGGAGGGAGTCCAGTTCTCCTCAGTCGTGCCAATGATTCCGGCCGCTGACCAACCCACCCTAATTTGTCATTCCTCGCGTAGCGAGGAATCTGTAGTTCTCCTGCCCACAAGAATGCAGATTCCTCGCTGCGCTCGGAATGACATACGTGAATAGGCTGAACTTACCGCATGCTCTCGATGAAGGTGACTTTGTTAATCTCTTTTAACGTAGTCAGCCCGATTCGCACTTTATCCAGGGCAGACTCGCGCAGGAATCGCATACCCTCATCGCGGGCTGCTCGCCGGATCTCGGACGTCGGCTTCTTCAGCAGAATCATCTCGCGAATACGGTCGCTCAAGTCAAGCAACTCGTGGATAGCCGTTCGCCCGCGGAATCCCGTCCCGGCACATTCAATGCAACCCTGTCCTTCGTAGAAGTTGACCTCCGACCAGGTCTTCGGATCGAGGCCGCTGGCCTCCAATACTTCGGGGGCATAATGCGTTGCCGTGCGGCAGGATTCGCAAATCAATCGCACCAACCGCTGCGCCAGAATGCAGTTCAAAGCAGAAACGAAATTGTAAGGTTCGACGCCCATGTTGAGGAAGCGCCCGATGACATCGACTACGTTGTTGGCGTGGACGGTGGTAAACACCAGGTGTCCGGTAAGAGCGGACTGAATCGCGATCTGCGCAGTTTCGGTGTCACGGATTTCGCCGACCATGATCTTGTCGGGATCGTGACGCAGAATGGATCGCAGTCCTCGAGCGAAAGTCAGACCTTTTTTCTCGTTCACCGGAATCTGGGTGATGCCGCGAATCTGATATTCGACCGGGTCTTCAATAGTGATGATCTTGTCTTCGTCGGTTTTAATCTCGCTGACGGCCGCGTACAGCGTCGTGGTTTTGCCGCTGCCCGTTGGCCCCGTCACCAGCACCATGCCATACGGCTCTTTGATGTAGCGCCGGAACTTGCGGAGGTCGTCTTCGTCGAAACCCACGACATCAAGCGTGAGCTTGTGAAACTTCTCGCTCATCGACTCTTTATCGAGCACGCGCAGCACGGCATCTTCGCCGTGAATCGACGGCATAATCGAAACGCGGAAATCGATAGGCCGCTCGGGGCTGCCATAGCGCACGCGGAAACGGCCGTCCTGCGGAACCCGGCGCTCAGAAATATCCAACTCGCTCATCACCTTGATACGCGAAATGATAGTCGAATGATGCTCCTTGGCGATGGGCGGCATGGCTTGGGTCAGAACGCCGTCGATGCGGAACTTGATGCACACCGAATCATCGCGAGTTTCGATGTGAATATCACTGGCCCGCCGCTGCAGCGCGGTAAAGATCGTGGTATCGACTAAACGAATGATGGGGCTGATGTCGCCCTGTTGCGTGGCCAGCCGGTCAATCGAAATGCTCTCTTCGGAACCGGACTCATCTTCCCGGATCACATCCAAGGCAAAGCCTTCGCTGGCGTCTTCGAGAACGCGCTTCGATTGCTCCGTCTTCTTCAGGATTTCCGTGATCTGCGCCAGAGTCGAAACTTTGGTGACAATGCGCTTGCCCAAGAGCAGGCTGATCTCATCGATCATCATCAACTGGCTGGGATCGGCGATGGCGATGGCGAGCCGGCCATCTTCCGTCTCCTCGAGCGGTACGAAGTTGTAGCGGAACATCAAGTGGACCGGGATGGTCTTGAACAGATCGTGGTGCAGTTGGAAGTTGTGCAGGTCGACGAACTGGCAGCGATAACGCCGCGCGATATCCTGCGCCCGTTCCAGTTCCTCGGCGTGGGTGCCGGGCGCCGCCGTCCCGTTTCCGCCCACGAATACTGCTTTGTTTTCTGTCGTTGTTGCCATTGCTAAACCTACCTACCCAGGCCAGAGCCTTATTTCTCGTCTAGTAACCTAGTGAATCGTAGATCCCAAAGTGAAGATGGGTAAATACAGCGAGATAAGTATTCCGCCCACAATCACTGCCATGAAAATGAGGATGACCGGTTCGATCAGGGCCATGGCCGCGCCCAGCGCGTTCTGTACATCCTCCTCATAAAACTCTGCCACCGAGTTCAGCATCGCCGGCAATGCACCGGTCGACTCGCCCACTTCGATCATCTCCACCGATAACTCGGGAAACATCTTTTGCTCTTCCAGGCTCTTGGCCAGCGGTTGCCCTTCGCGGACCCGAATGGCGGCCTCGGAAATACCAACTAGGATGCGCCGGCTGCTCATCGAAGCTCCCGCAGTCTGCAAAGACGGCACCAGCGGCATACCTCCTGCCAGCAGGGTTGAAAGCATGCGGGAAAAGTTCGCTACCTGGTACTTCAGCCATATTTGGCCGAGCAAGGGAAGCGAGAGAATGGCGCGGTCGAGCCGTTCCGCCCCGCGATCGGTTTTCTTCCACTGCCAGAAAGCCAGGGCCGCGACCACCAGCGCAATCGTGAAAATCGGAAAATATCTTTGCGCGTGGTTCCCGACATTCAGCATGATCAGCGTGATGGTTGGCAGCGATGCTCCCATCTCCTCGTAGAGTTTGGCGAACTGCGGCACCACGTAGGTCACAAGGAACACCAGCATGATCGAAACCACCGTGACCAACAGAGCCGGATACACCAGCGACACCGCTAATTTCTTCTTGAAGGTCAACGCCATCCGCTGAAACGCAATGTAGCGAGTGAGCACTTCTTCCATGTTGCCGCTCTTCTCGCCCGCCATCAACGTGCTGGTGTAGATTTTGGGGAATGCACCCTGTCCGGAAAAAGCGTCGGACAGCAACTCGCCGGCCTTCACCCGATCGCGCACATTCTGCAACAGGCTCTGCAGATACGGATCTCTCTGCCGCTTGATCAGCAAATCCAGGGAATTCAGGATCGGCAACCCGGCTTTGATCAAGGTCAGGAATTGCGAGTTGAAGATCAGAAACTGGCCCTGCTTGACCTTGCCTCGTCCTCTGAGGTTTAGCCCGCCGCCCGAGAACATGCCCCGAGGTTTGACCCAGTAAACCAGGAAGCCCTGTTGCACAAAGCGGTCGCGAACCTCGGCCTCCGAGTACCCGCTCTCGACCTGCTCCAACAGGTGCCCACGTTCGTCCGCGATTTTGACCACGAATTCGGCCATGCCGCCGTCCGTTTACCGTTGCCCACCCCAGTCTAGCATTCCCAGCTGGTCAGCTAATTGTTAATTGCCCGTCAAACCGTATCGGGAGTAATGCCGCCGCCCTATTCGACTCGTATCCGTCGCATACGTCGCAACCCGTTGACAAACAGACATTTAGCAACGTTGTCATCCCGAGCGAAGCGAGGGATCTAGGTTCTTCGCGTCGCTCGCTAAGCCCAGATTCCTCGTCGCCTTCGCTCCTCGGAATGACAAAGAGGACAGGTTCATTGCCCCAACTCGCCATCAATCACCTCAACCCCATCCGGCACCACAAACTGGAACCGCTGATCGGCCACCGCCACATTCTCCCTCTGACTATTAAGGCGATATTCAGTCACCGATCCGTCCACTTCCTCCATTAAAATTCTGCTAATCCAGTGCTCGGGCGTGATCTCGAGCAAAACCTGGCTAACCCGGTCCGCCAAACTCTTTGGGACACCCCTAAGAACCACATCCCCCTCCGCCAACGGGGTTATGTCGGGCGCCAGGCTCAATCCCTGCAATTCCTTTTCCAGCTTCGTCTTACCCAGAAGAAACGCCAGCGGGGAGCGCAAATCGTCCAGCTTCTTAACCGCCGTCCGCCGCACCTGGCGCTCGCCCGGGACGTAAAACCAGGCATCCTTGCCGTCGCTCAGGAACAGCTTATCTCTTGGAGAACGGTACTCCCAGCGCATCTTGCCCGGTTTTTTTAACCAAAGTATCCCCGATTCAGTACGTTCCATCCCAGCCCCCCGGTAAATCTCCGTGAACTCCGCCTGCAGGGAGCGCAAATGGTTGTAACGCTCGTCCACCGCCTGTGCAACGGCGCGGACGTCAGGCGCAGGGGCGGCGGCCGCAATGGCGGTGGCCAAAAGCGGGATACCAAAGTTCAAGAAAATGGAAGTTAACTTCACAAATGGTCAGGACAAATCACAGTTTGGATAAGGTTCTTGTAAGCACCACCAAGAAAGAGGTTGCCCCATCCTTGCGTTCTTTGCAAGGGTGGGAGCCGATAAATCCCAATCATCCAGTCTTGTGTCGGGGTTTTTCCACCGCCGACTCCGTCGGAATCTTCAACTCCGCACGTCGTAACTGGTTGACCAACACAGGGCCAGCCTCGTCACAGGCGTAATACCGAAAGCTGCTCCAAGCCCACTCTTCGGGTCGCAAAACGAGTCCGCGCTTAACCGGATTGCGGTGCATATACCGCAACTTCTCGACTAGTTTGGCCTCGCTCCAAACTACAAAGTCGTAGAACCGGCGCTGCCAGAAGTGGCCTTCTTCCATCCCATCCCCAAGCCCGCCCGGCGCTGTCTGCGATCGTGCCTGAAGCACCTGACTTGCAAAACGCTGCTTGAGAACTTGCATGACAACCGAGGGATCACCCTTCTCCGGTTCGCCGATCAGCAGATGAATATGCTCAGGCATGACAACATACCCGACTACCGCAAACCCGTAGCGGCAGCGCACCTGCTCCAGCGTCTGGAGAAACAGATCCCGGCGAGCGGCGCTTTGGAGAAGCGCACGTCGCCGATAACAACTGGACGTGATGAAATGCAGATACTCCGCGCCGTAGAATCGCTTGAGCCCTTTAGGCACATCACGATTGTAGGTTCAGGTTTTGCACAATTGATGTGACGAATGACCTACGCACCCACCCTTGCAAAGTACGCAAGGATGGGGCAACCTCATTCGTTGGTGGGGGCAAAGTTAAGAACAAAATGGACCAACCCCCTTGTGCGGAATGGGTCCGGACAGATCACAGTTAGGACGAGGCTCTTGCAAGCGCCAGCAGAAAAAAGGCTGCCCCATCCTTGCGTACTTTGCAAGGGTGGGTGCACACAACTCTAATCAGCCCGTCCCTCATTTGGATGGGTAGAAACGACAACGGGTGGGCCAGCCCCCAATAGCATGGACGTCGGGGGCAGGGCTGGCGGTGGCAATCCCGGCAGCCAGCAAGGCAACGAACTGCAACAGAATAGAAGTTGGTTTCACAATCTCGGCTTTACCAAACAGAGGTTGCCCCATCCTTGCGTACTTTGCAAGGGTGGGTGTCGACAACGTGTGGGCCAGCCCCCAGCGTATCTGGGCATCGCTCATGTCGCGCAGCTTATTCCAGTCCGCGGCGCCGCGCTTAGCTTTCGATGTTTGCCAGTAGGAGCGTCGCTCGTGCGGTTCCGCCCGCCACGCCGAGATGATGCGCCTTTTGTCATCGTTTTCATCACTGTAATTCTAACGCGTTCACCAAGCCAATTTGCATGGGCCCGCGCCCGCATGTCTCAGCGATCTCCGCGGAAGTTCTCAGCGGCCTCTGCGTTTTAAGATTTCTTCCCGCTGGCCTACTTGTTCATTCTGCAATTCGCCCTGTACTTCTGATCCCCAATAAGACATCGTATATCAGTTAACATTAGCTCTTTGACAATCAGAGAATCCTGAAACGGGATGCCAATTTGGGACTCACGCCCGCTAACTCCTTATTCCGGAATATTTTGCGTGTAAGTCCTTATTCCTCAAAGATTTTGAGGGTAGTGTGGCTGTAACCCCATCATTCTAAAAGATCAGGGGGGGAGGGTACCCCTCGATGGGCCGCAGCAACATTTCGGGAAAAGATAGAATACTGAGGCGTCCCCGCGATCCTCTTGAACGCTGTACTTCGAGCCAGCAAGGGCTCCAACAGGGGATTGTGGTAGAGCACAAACACCGGTCTGGGATGCTCCTCTAACGAATGAACGAGGTTACTGACTAGCTTGGCCAATCCGGATCCAGGCAAAGGATTGAACAGATAAAGCACAGTCGGCTCCGGCGGAAAGGCGAACTCGCTGGCGTCGCCGAGAACACAGTTGATAGCGGAGCACTGCTGCGAATCGCTTTTGTACTTCTTGATATTTTCCTGCGCCACGCGATGCAATGCAGGCAGCAGTTCGATTCCCAGGACGCGCCGGAAGGGATAATCCGCAGCCATCAGCAAGGCGCGTCCCTTGCCCGATCCGATATCGATGAAGGTAAATTCCCGAAAATCAATTTTCGGACTGGCAAGGATTAAGCTCTCGATCATCTCGCGAAACAACGCTGGTTCGGTTGGTTGGTAAGGCGAATGGAAATGCCCCAACAAACGATCGCGCCAGCCAACCGTTGCGCCAGTCGTATCCACGCGGAAGTCCCAGTCATACTCGACATCGCCATAGCGTTGCCGCCGCCGTGCGGGAGTCGACTCGCGAACGAACTCCCAAAGCATCGAGACGAAACGCTTCAACGTGGGAAAGAACCCGTCGCGCGCGGTGTTCTCCCTCCACCAATGGCGGACAGCGGTAGTGAGACTTACTTCGGGAGCAGGCGTTTCTGCCATCGCAGACCATGGTAATGCGTCCTGAGCGCGAGCCTTGATTTCGTGGATTGATTGTGGGTGGAGCTGGCCCTTTGGCCCTGCGATGTTGGAAGCTTAGTCGCACGCCGAAAGCGCTGCGCCACTCAAGAACACTACAGCAGCGGCTTCGACATTCTTACCAGATGACACGGCTGGTTTGCGTCCTGTTCCGAAGGAAAGGGCAGCGTTCCGCTTTCTAGGTAGCCGAGACGGCAATAAAACGGAGGCAAATCGATGCGCAGATTCACGATGGTAAGATCCATAAAACGGCAGCCTTCAGCGCGACAGTACTCCTCGGCGGCCGCAATCAGACGAGATCCGATGCCGGAACGTTGCAATGCCGGATCGACCGCGAGCAGCCCGAAGTACCCGCGCTCGTCACGCAGTTCCGCGTACACACAGCCCGTAAGCACGCCAGCTTCTTCGGTGAGCAGAAACTTTCCTTTCTGCATCAAAACGCGCACTTTTTCCGGGTTGGTGCGGTCTGCGTCGATGAAGAAACGCTCCGGCCGGAAAGCGGCATTCACCAGCCGCGCAATATTCTCGGCATCTTCGAGTTGTGCGGTACGGGTCTCCATGAATTGGTCCTGCACGGGCGAGGACGCTCGCGCCTACACCATTTGGATGTTAGTTCACGGGCGGTAGCTTCGGCACTCGGGGCGGAATGTAGCCGATCGGGGTTCCCTTTTCAATGAAGGGCAGGTCATCGGGAACTCGCACTTCGACGTGACCATCCGGCGTGAGCTTATAAGTGTGCCCCAGCGGATCGGTCGGAACGCCACGCAACAAATTTGCCCCTTCCAAATCTGAGAAGCTTTGCGGGAGGTGTCCCGTTTTGTCGCGGTAGTGCGATACCAGCCTTTCCAGCGTGGTGACATCTTCATCCACCTGCAAAGCATTTAGGTGCGCTACCGCGTTGGACTTGACGTTGGGATCGAGGGTGGTTTGAAACGTGGTTGCCCACATTAGCCGAGCCGTTTGGATGTTTCCTGCATGCTCCGCCATCTTGGCAGCCATGATTGGCATAATTTGGTGCGTATTTGGCAGCTTGGCGCCGTCAGCAAATGCTTTCTCAGCATTGTCATAGTCGCCGAGTTCCAGGTAGTAAATGAAACCGAGATCGTAATAGAGGTGCCATTGGTTAGGATTGTTGCGGATCCCGAACTCCACCAGCTTAATGGCGCGTTGCGGTTGGTTGGCGCCCCCCGGAATCTTAGGAGCCAGGAAGTTGGCGCCGTATTCGTAGGCCACGAGCAGGTGGGGATCGAGAGTCGTCGTGATTTCGAGCAGCGGGGCGAGCAGGTCAAAATGTTCGGATCCTCGAACGAGCTTTTCTCCGAAATACTGCACCGCGCGGGTCCAATATACGTCCGCGAGTAACCCGTCGTATCCGAGGCTCATGCGCTTGAGCAGAGTTGGTGAAGAGATGTAAAGCACTTCTTCGAGCGTCGCTCCGGTGCGCTGGCGATCGATGCTCCGAAGCAAGAATACCGATGCCGTCAGGCAAATTATCAGCAGAGTGCTTGCGATAATTGTGATTCGTCGCGACGGCTTCATTTCAGATTCCGGCGCTCGAAAATCAGCACCGCTCCGCAGAGAGCCACAGTGGCGTAGACCAGGGCATAAGCCGTGTTCGAGAGGATGAGTTGCTCTGGCACCGGTTGTTCGTGGGCCACCGAACTAATCACATTTAGCGCGGAGAAATTCGGGACCAGATAGGCTGCGCCTGTCGCCAGCCAGCGCACGACGCCTTTGGTCAGCCCGGCGAATCCGCGCAGATCTTCCGCGAAAGTGCCGATCACGAACAAGGCGAAAGCGAACACGGCCGAAAGCAACGGCGAAGAGAACGAGGAGAACAGAAGCGCCAATGAGGTGATGATCAGGAATTGGAGGACGATGAAATACAATGCCACCAGGACCCAGCCATCAGTCGCCTGGAAGTGGCGCGAAACGTAAAACAACGCCGCGAATACTCCAAGCGCCATGAAGAACGCGTTGACTACCAGCGTCCCGGCCAGACCAAAGAATTTGCCAACAATGAACTCCCAGCGTTGAACCGGACGGGACAGAACGGTATAGAGAGTTCTCTTGTCGATCTCTTTTGAGACCAGCCCGATGCCAATAAAAATGGCAATGACCACGCCGAACAACGAAACTGCCGTGAGGCCAAGGTTGATCACGACCAGGCGCTCGATGCCAATCGAAATCTGGCCGACCAGGATGGCCGCTCCCGACATCAGCAACGCAAACGCAATCAGGTTATAAAGAACGCGATCGCGTACCGCTTCACGGAATGTGTTGGATGCGATGTGTACAATTCGTCCGCTCATTGCGTCACCCCTGCGACTGCCCTGGACGGTTGCAGTTTGCGCACGAAATACTCTTCCAGCGAGGTTCGGACGGGAATCAACGATACGATCCTTAACTGCTCCCGCCGCAACGCTTCAAGCGCGGCGTCCTGATTGCCTTCGAGAAGCACGGCGCGCACCGTGTCGCCAGTGACGTGGCAGTCCGCGCCCAAGGCCTTCAGCGAAGCTGGCACTTTGTTTCCGTGCCAGATCAGTTCGATCTTTCCTTCAATGCTCGAGGTGAGATCAGCGACCGCACCCACGCTCTGGAGTTCACCCAAATGAATGATTGCCACACGATCGCAAAGCGCCTCGGCGTCGGAAAGGATGTGAGTTGAGAAGAACACTGTTTTGCCTTCGTGCTTCAATTCTTCCATCAAGTCACGCACTTCGCGGCGTCCCATGGGATCGAGTCCGGACATGGGTTCGTCAAAGAAGACAATCCGAGGATCGTGGAGGATGGCCTGCGCGATGCCCACCCGCTGCAGCATGCCTTTGGAGAACTTACGCAACTGGACCCGCATTACGTCCGGCAACCCCACCCGCTCGAGAACCTCACGGACTTTGCGTTCCCGTTCTTTGGGCGCGACTCCAGAGAGCTGCCCGTAGTAGTTGAGCAGTTCGCCGGCAGTCAGGTAATCATAGAAATAGGGCTGCTCGGGGAGGAAGCCGATCTGCGCCTTCATACGCGGATCGTTAATGTCCATGCCCAAAATCTTCGCCGATCCGGCGGTTGGGTAGACCAGACCCATTAGCATCTTGAGTGTGGTGGTCTTTCCGGCTCCATTGGGGCCGAGAAAGCCGAAAATCTCTCCCTCCTCCACTCTGAGGTGCAATGGCTTTAATGCGCACTTCGGTTTCTTGCGCCAGAAGCCTACACTGTAGGTTTTTTCGAGACCGAGGATATCGATTGCGGTCATGGCTGCGGATGGTACTGCCCCACTTTCACCTCCGTAAGAAAATTATATGCAAAATAAGCACGAACGCGAGAGGGGTAACCGGTTCGCAGATTACGAAAGTAAAAAGGCCGGGGTTTACTTTGTGGCCGTCTGGCATTGGCATTCACATTCGCGCACTCAGCGCTATTGGACATGTTTGAGTTTCAAAAGCATACGGTCCATGGCTGAGTGTGACCAGTGCTGACTGGCGGGCAGCATCGGGAGCAAAAAAACAAAGGAGCAACGGATTGCTCCGTTGCTCCCCGGCTGGTACCCTCCCCCAGGTACTTCGCCAATTTCAGACTACAGCTGAGGCCACGCTGCACTGGCGCAGACCGCGCTGGTGACAGTCGGGGCGGCATTGAACGACGGGTTAGCGTGAATTACGCCGTCTTCGTTGGAGCAGAAGCCGCGCACGCCCGTCTGGTTAAATGCAGCAGCTGCGCCGCTGACCGTGTATTGCAAGTACGGGGCCGCCGCCGAGGTGCTGGTTACGCCGAAGTAGTAGCCGCTCTTGTTAAGGGCAACTGTGGTGGCCTGCGAAAGGTTCCAGTCAATCAGGCAAGCCGCAGTGAACACCGGTCCGCCGGCAGGGCAACCAGTGATGGCTGGCGGTCCAAGGTTAGCCAGGGCCGTCGCGTTGGCCGAATAGCCTTGCGCCGGGTAAGTTGAATAATAGCTAACCTGACCAGTGTTGATGGTACGGATCGAGCTGGCTGCAGACGATTCGTTGGCCGAAATGCGTGCCCGCAGCAAGTTCGGAATGGCGATAGCGGCGATGATAAGAATAATCGCCACCACGATGAGCAACTCAATCAGTGAAAAACCTTTCTGTTTCCGCATGTGTGTTCCCTTCTTCTCCGTTATCAGATGTGGTCTCAGTAGACCCAATTGCCGATTATGTTCGCATTTTAGCGGCCAGAAGCAGAAGTTACTATAGGGTGGGTTCGGATTCCCAGCCGTGGTTTGTTTTCAAGGGCTCAGCAATCTTCCGTAACCTTCGCACATAAAGCAGATTGGACCCGGAAGGGTAGTTTCTAGCAGATTTTGTCGGCAGAATGACAAGTTGTGTCAGTTTGGTACATCGCGAATGAGATTGGTTCGCCATATTCTTGAGCCGGTTTAGCCCTTCAAGCTGACAGCCTCCGTGCTGTGAAAGCGGCAAAAGCAAAAGGAGCAACGGATTGCTCCGTTGCTCCCCGGCTGGTACCCTCCCCCAGGTACTTCGCCCAAATCGGACTACTGCAACTGCGGCCACGCGGCGCTGGCGCAGACCGCCTTGGTGATCGTGGGTGCACCGTTGTACGAAGGGTCGGCATGGATTACGCCGTCTTCGTTAGAGCAGAAGCCGCGCACGCCGCTCTGGTTGAAACCCGCGGCTGCACCGCTCACGGTGTATTGCACATACGGGGCGGCAGCCGAAGTGCTGGTTACGCCGAAGAAGTAGCCGCTCTTCGCGGTAGCCGCTGTGGTGGCCTGCGAAAGGTTCCAGTCAATCAAGCAAGCCGCGGTGAACACCGGTCCACCGGCAGGGCAACCGGTGACGGCTGGCGGTCCGAGATTAGCCATTGCCGTCGCGTTCGCCGAATAGCCTTGTGTCGGGTAAGTGGAGTAATAGCTGACCTCACCCGTATTAGTGGTACGAATCGAGCTCGCCGCAGACGATTCGTTGGCCGAAATGCGTGCCCGCAGCAAGTTTGGAATTGCAATCGCCGCGATGATAAGAATAATCGCCACTACGATGAGCAACTCAATCAGTGAAAAGCCCCTATCTTTCCGCGTGTTCTTCACAAGTGTCTCCATAAACCGGGTGAGTATCTTGAACTCGACTCTAGACTGATGGCAATTTGGTTGCCATCGCGGACTGCCAGCAACACTCGACGTCGCCACCTCCTAAGTCCAACGTCTGCCCCATATCGGGCGGGATTGGGAGTGCTCTGCAAGTTGAAACCAGTTCGGGAAATGGCTCAAAAGGAGAGACCCTGACAAATTTCGTCAACCAGATCTACTTTGCGGCTACGCCGCTTTTACCAGCATGCAGGTTATGTCGTCGTGCTGAGGAGTGGGGCCGACAAAGGCCTCGAGGTCGCTCATCATGCGGCGAAGCAGTTCATCCGGGGTGGCTCCGGCGCAGGACTGGAGAACGTCGAGCATTCGCTGTTCGCCGTACTCTTCCTTGAGTCCATTCTCCGCTTCCGCTACGCCGTCGGTGAAAATCACCAGCCAATCGCCCGGTTGCAGGATGACCTTGCCGGTTTCATAGGTCTTATCCGCCCACATTCCCAAGGGTAGTCCCCCATTCGTCAGCCGTTCGATTGCGCCGGAGTTGCGTCGCAGGATCGGCGGGTTGTGTCCGGCATTGATGTAGGTCAAGGCGCGGGTGGCTGGATCGAACTCCGCCAGAAAAGCTGTGGTGAAGCGCAGGCCGCTTTGGCTGTTGGTACAAGCATAACGATTCATACCCGTCACCAGTTCGGGGAGAGAGCTGGAAGTCTCCGAAAGTGTTTTGAGGCTGGCTTGGAAGGTGGCCATCAGCAGCGCTGCGGGAATGCTCTTGCCGGCGACGTCAGCCACTGCCAACAAGAAGTGAGGTTCGGTTGAGTCCATCTGCGGCCGGGCAAAGACGTCATAGAAATCACCGGCGACCGTATTTGCAGGGCGAGTGGCGAAAGCGATGTTCAAGCCGGGCACTAGAGGTGGCTTTGCCGGCAGCAGCCATCTCTGAATATCGCGCGCGATTTCGAGGTCGCGTTTCATAACCACTCGATCCGCGACTTCGAGCATCAGCAGCACGAAGAGCACGGCCCCGCCCCAGAATCGAAGGTCTAATTCGACGATCTCGACTTCTCCGGTCTTTCCGTGATAACTAAACCCCCCGGCCGGAAATATCAGAAGCAGGAGGCCCAACAGCAACAGCACTCGTCGCGCCGGGGTGAGCTTTTCGAGGATCGCCCAAACGAACTCCTGGGCTGTATGCCAGAACCGGTGCGGGCGAGCGTCTTGCGGTGCCCGGGCCTGAAAGTCACGGTGGTAGAGACGGTAGCTGGAGCGAGCATCCGCGCTAAATTGCTTCCAGAGTTGACCGAGTTCAAGTCCGTCGGTAACTCGAAGCCAGAATCGATCGAGCTGCTCAAAAAACTCAGGCCTGCGGGTTGCGGCTGGTGGAGGCGGGTTGGGCGCGGCTTGTGTTTGCGAGGGATTCATCAGCGCTGTCTGGAGCAGCCATTATAGAAGCTCGGGAAGGAAAGCGCTCGATGCGTATCTCCGCACACTCCGCGGCCGTTCTCGGCGTACTCTGCGTTCTAAGGTTTTGATCTGCCTTCGACAACGCGGGTCTTGAATCGCAGACGAGAAAACCGCTGAGTGCGCCGAGAAAGCCCCGAAGGAGCAAAGCTGGCGCAGCATCAAAACAGTTTCATTTGCGCCCCGGGCTCGGGTTCTGCCACGGGATGCGTCCTCTGACTGTAGCGATCGTAATCACTGGGGATACCGTATTTCTCGCGCAGGCGCGCCATGAGTTGCGAAAGCCGCTTGCGATACGACGCCGAAAGAAAGGCCCGATCCTTGTAGCGCAGCCGGTAGCTTTCGACGAGTTGCGGAAACTCCTTTTCCAGAAACGGCAGGAAGACAGCCGCCGAGCACGGCTTCAGGAACAGGGAATTGGCAAAGATGTATTTTCCGCCAGCCTTGGCAACGGCTCGAACCATGGCCTCCAGATCGCGTGCTGAGTCGGTGATGCCGGGAAGCACGGGCGCGCAGATCACTCCTGCCGCGACTCCCGCCTGGTTCAGCTCTCGCATGGCCTCCAGCCTGAGATCGGGACGGGGCGCGCGCGGCTCCAGAATCCGCGCCAGGTCCGCCTTCAGAGTGGTTATAGTTACATTCACGAAGAGACGGTTGTTTTGCGCAATCTGCTGGAGTACGTCAACGTCCCGCAACACGAGATTGGACTTGGTCACAATGCCAAGTTCAAGTCCGCGGTGTCGCACGAATTCCTCCAGGATGGCACGCGTCACCTCAAATCGCCGCTCCGCTGGTTGATAGGGATCAGTCGCGGTGCCGATTGCGATTTCTTCCCCCGGCTTGACGTGGTGAAGTTCCTGACGCAGCAGGTCCGCGGCATGTTGCTTCACGAAGATCTTCTGCTCGAAGTCGACGCCGTCCCTCAGTTCCATGAATTCGTGCGTATAGCGCGCATAGCAATATTTACAGGCAAACTCGCATCCCCGGTACGGATTGATCGTCCAGGTAAACGGCATGCGCACCTCGGTGCACCGGTTGAGCAGGGACCGGACAGGAAGAGTGAAGTATTCAACCTCGTGCCCCTGCCGCATGGATTCTCCCTGCGAGGCCAGGCGAGCAATGCCCACGAGTCTGGTCTGTGAGTCGGGAAGGAGGGGAAGAGAAGCCATGACCTGATTCGTCTTTTGTTCGCCATAGCATAATCTCCAAATTTGGGTCTGTCAACAAGCATCTACTGGGCTGGCTTGGCTTCCGGCGTCGGCTTCTCGAACATTTTGGGATCGATCGCGGGGTTGATCTGGATCGACGTGTATTTCACTGTGCTCGAATCCTTGCCGTCTTGTTTGTTCTGGTGCAGATAGGGAAAAGTTAGACCGTCCGCGGTTCTCCAGTCACTAAGCTCGGTCTCGCCTTGAAATGGACCGGACTGTCCCATCCCCTTGTAGGTCTCGCGCAGAATTCGTCCACTCTTCGGATCTACGTACCAACGGATCCAGGGAACCGCTCCGCCAACGTCGACGATCGCAGCCTCGACGTCGCCGATCTTTTCCGTGCCTGCGGCGGTGAAGGTGATCGCAGGATCGTTCACGTGCTGCGCCAGATAAATCGGGTCATGATGAATCTGGGTTAAGCTCTCGGTTCTTTGCGATGCCGGCAGGTCGCGCGTTCCTCGACCTTCGGCGGACATGAACCCGACCTGCGAAGAAACGACGATGGCCAGTTTGCCTTGCGGCGTTGGAATGCTCACATGCATTCGATCGGGGAAGGCGATGGTTACTTCGACCGGCGTGGGTGTCTGATCTCCGGGATCGCCTTCCGTAAAATTTACTCGCAATGACTTGATGGACTGCAGCTTATCCGGGTCGCCCATCGCCTGCGCCACCTTCGCAGCCAAAGCCTTGCCTTCTGGATTCGAGGCAGCAGGTTTGGCGGGAGCTCCGTCCTTCGCGCCTTTTTCACCGGGAGGCGGCGGAATTGTAATGTCTACGTTGGTCACCGAACCGAGAGTGGACAGCGGCTTGTCGAACTCCGCGGTGTTGCCCACGACTAGCACAGCGAGTTTGTCTTTGTGCAGGTACTTGGCTGCCGCGCGCGCAACGTCGTCCTTCCCAACTTTCTCGATCCCGCTGCGATATCGCTCCAGATAGTCCGCGGGATATCCGTAGAACTCGTACGCCATGCGTTCGCGGAGCACTTTGTCAGGCGAGTCAAAATTGAAAACGAATGAGTTCAGGATGGAATCCTTGGCCCGTTTGATCTCTTCGTCCGAAATCGGGTTCTTCTCCAGATTGTCAATTTCTTTGTAAAGCGCCTGAATGGATTCCACGGTGCTTGCGCTTTTAGTACTCATTGAAATACGCACAATCCCGGGATGGTCAAACGCCGAGCCTATCCCGCCACCGACGCCATATGCCAGCCCTTGCGCGGTGCGGATGCTCTTGAACAAGCGTGAAGAAAAGCCGCCGCCAAAGGCCTCATTGAAAACCTGAGCGGCGTAGTAGTCCGGGTTGTCGCGCAGTATGCCCAGGTCGGTCATGTCAATGGAACTCTGGTTCACATCTTCTTTCGGAATCTGGTAATAACCAGGCTTGGCCGGCTGGAACTCGATTTTCACTTCTTTTACCGGCTCTCCCTTCGGCCAATCGCCGTAGACCTGGCGAAGTTTGGCTTCCATGGCGGCAGAATCAAAGTCGCCGACGATGCCCAGGATAATGTTGTTGGGATGTACGTGGGCGCGATGCCAGTCGACCAGATCCTGACGCGTGACCGCGGCGACCGTAGCGTATTCGGGTTCGCGAGCGTACGGATTGTTTGCGCCGTAGGCCAATTTCCTTGACTCACGGCTCGCGATCCCGCTCACATCATCATTGCGGCGCGAGATGGCATCGTCCATTTCTTTTTGTGCCAGATCGATCTTCTCGGCACGGAACTCAGGATCGCGCAGCACATCGTTAAACGCCTTAAACACATCGTCGAAATCGCCCTTCAAGCAAGACCATGAGATCGTAGTCGAGTCTGCATTGCTGCCGGTTTCCACCTTTGCGGCCCGAATCTCAAGGAAATCGTCGAGCTGATCCCCGGTTTGTGCCTTGGTTCCACCAGTCCGCCAGACTTCGCCGTAAATATCCAGCATTCCGACTTTGTTCGCGGGCTCGGAACGCGAGCCGCCGCGGATGCGTGCGGTGCCATCAATGACCGGGAGCTCGTGGTCTTCCTGAAGAAAGATCACCATGCCATTCGGCAGTTCGATGCGTTTCGGCTCCTGAGGATGAAACACGGGCAGAGGCGGAATCGGAATTTGCTCCCAATTCGTCGCCTGCGCCGCGGCTCGCGGAACTGCCGCGCTGAGGACAACTAAAATCAAAAGGAGAATGCGCGGGAGATGAGTCTTCATTGCGCCCCTCCTTTTTGGTCCGCTGCTGGAGCAGCGGGCTTGGTTTCGATAATTCCTACTGTACGGTTGGTTGGAACAAAAGTTTGATTGGCCACGCGGCGAATGTCCGCTTTGGTGACCTTGTCAATGCGGTCGACCGAGCGGAACAGTTCGCGCCAGTCGTCGTAGCGCGCCTGATACAAAGCCAGATTGTTGGCCAGGCCCTCGTTGCTGCCCAGGCTGCGGATCAGATTGGCCTTGGCCCGGGTTTTAATCATCTTCAATTCCTCGTCGCTGATGTCTTCATTCTTCAGCTTCTCAATCTCGACATGGATGGCGTCGGCCATTTCTTCGGGCTTATGGCCAGGAAGAGGGAAGGCGTAGAAAGCGAAAAGATGCGGATACTTGTTGCCCGGCAAGCCTGTGAACCCCGCAGAATCAGCGGCGATTTTCTTGTCCCGCACCAGCGCACGATACAGACGCGAGGTGCGTCCGTTCGACATCAGGTCGGCGATCGCGTCGTACACGGCGTCATCCGGGCTGCGGTAGTCAGGCCGGTGATAACCCTCAAGATAGAGCGGTTGCGACATGTCCTGCAGAAGGACACGCCTCTCGGCGTTCTGCGGTGGTTCGGTGGTTGTGCGCTCGTCCGGCCTGGGCCGTGAAGGGATTCGGCCGAAGTACTTTTCGATGATCGGCATTGTGTCGGATGCTTTGACGTCGCCAACTACGGTTACGACCATGTTGGATGGAATGTAGTACTCGTCGAAAAACTTCTTGGCATCGGTTGCAGAGAACGAGTTCAGATCCGACATCCAGCCGATCGTCGGGCGATGGTACTCGTGTGCCTGAAAAGCTGCAGTCGTAAATTGTTCCAGCAGTCGTCCGATGGGGTTGCTGTCGACACGCATCCGGCGCTCTTCGATTACCACATTCCGCTCCTTGTAAAACTCGCGCATGACAGGATGAAGGAACCGCTCCGACTCCAGATAGGCCCACAACTCCAGCCGGTTCTCGGGGAACGAGTAGAAGTAGTTGGTCTCGTCGTCGCTGGTGTTTGCGTTAAGATCTTCACCGCCGTTGATCTCCACGATCTGGGGAAATTCGTTGGGCTTCACGTATTTGTCGGCTTCGGCAACGGCATCTCGCCACGCCTTTTCAAGGTCCTTCAGCTTTTTCTCGTCCCGCCCGACGGGCTTGTCGCGCTCCGCGATGTAAGCCGCGTACGTATACTCCACTTTTTCCAGGGCAACTTTTTCGGCGGCGTAATCTTTGGTGCCGATCTTGTCGGTGCCCTTGAATGCCATGTGCTCGAACATGTGCGCCAACCCGGTTTGGCCAAGAGGGTCCTGCACCGAACCAGCATCCACGTGGGTGAAGAAGGAAAATACCGGCGCCTCGGGACGCTCGCAGATCACGACGGTCAAACCGTTGTCCAGTTTCTTGACCGTAGTGCGCTTCTCGAAAGAAGCAACATCTTGTGCGGCTGCTAGCGCGGTGAGTACCAGAACAATGGCGAACGACCTTAAAGAGCAGTTGCGGCTCATCGGACCTCCACGAGGTTGGACGCGAATGAAGGGCAGAAGTTTGAAATTACGTGGCGGAAGGGGAAGTTGTCAAACGCGGGATCAGCCGAGAGTTTACAATCCAGCATCAGAGATCACGCAGCGGGGACCTGGGAGGCCGCTTGAGCAAGCCAGAGGTAGTTGAGGTCGACGGAAAGCACCTGAGTTTGACGAACCTGGACAAGGTTCTTTACCCCGCAGCCGGGTTCACCAAGGGACAGGTGATCGATTACTACGCCCGCATCGCGCCTGTCCTGCTGCCGCATCTTGCCGGACGGCCGCTCACTCTGAAGCGCTATCCCGAAGGCGTGGACAAAGAATACTTCTTCGAAAAGAACGCGACTAAGCATCGTCCGGACTGGGTAAAGACTGCGCCGATCTGGAGCGAAGGCAACCAACGCAACGTAAACTACATTCTGGCGAACGATCTGCCCACACTCATCTGGATCGCGAATCTCGCTGCCATTGAACTTCATCCGTCCCTTTCGCTGGCGAAAGATATTTCTTCGCCGCGCAGTATGGTCTTCGATCTCGATCCCGGCCCGCCCGCGAATATCGTGCAGTGTTGCCAGGTGGGAATGTGGCTGCGGGAGATTTTCGAGCACTTCGGATTGCAGAGCTTCCCTAAGACCTCCGGCTCGAAGGGACTGCAGATTTATGTTCCCTTGAACTCGCCTACCAGTTACGACGTCACGAAGGCCTTCGCCCACGCGCTCGCGCGTTTGCTCGAGAACGAGCACCGGGAATTAGTTGTCTCCGACATGAAAAAGCAGTTGCGCGTCGGCAAGGTGTTTGTGGATTGGAGCCAGAACGACGAGCACAAAACCACGATCAGCGTGTATTCGTTGCGTGCACGCGAACGCCCTACGGTCTCCACTCCGGTGAAATGGGACGAAGTGGAGCAGGCCCTCAAAAAGAAAGATGCGACCCTGTTGGTGTTCGAGGCAGGTCAGGTCCTCGATCGAGTGGGAAAGATGGGAGATTTGTTCGACCCTGTGCTCAACCTCAAGCAGAAGTTGCCAAAGCTGGCGGGGATCGCGGAAGCCGCGCCCCCGGCGGGGCTAGACCTGGCGGCCCAGGCAGAAGATCCCGGCACCACAAAAGCGAAAAAGAAAAGCATGAAGCCCGCCCACCGGCGCTCCGTCCCGAAGCCGAAGGGCCGGAAGGTATAATCCGGCTGATCCTTTAATTTTTAACCAGTTCGGAATCGGCGGAACGAAAAGATGGCGAAACTCTATGCCGGCACATCGGGGTGGGCTTATCCAAGTTGGAAGCCCGACTTTTATCCCGCCAAGTTGGCCCAGTCTAAATTCCTGCATTATTACGCGACGCAACTCAACGCAGTCGAGGTCAACTTTACCTTTCGCCAACTGCTGAAGGAGACCACCGCCCAGAAGTGGATCGAGGCCACGCCCGCCGGATTTCGTCTCAGCATCAAGGCGCACCAGGTCATCACGCATATCAAGCGCTTGAAGAAAACTGAAGACTTTATTCCGCGCTTCTTGAGCACCATTGAACCCATCGCACGCGCGGAAAAGCTGGGGCCGCTCTTATTTCAACTGCCACCGAACATGAAAGCAGACGCTACGCTGCTGGGAGAATTTCTGAGTGTTCTCCCCCGTGCAGTTCCTTCGGCTTTCGAGTTCCGGCATGCATCATGGTTCTCGGACGAGATTTTTGACTTGCTCAAGAGTGGAAACCGCGCGCTGTGTGTTGCGGAGACTGAAGAGCGGACCACACCGGACGTAGTGACGGCAGACTTTTGCTATTACCGCTATCGCAAACCCAGTTACACCCCGGACGAACGCCGCGCCATGGTAGACGGCATCCGCGAGCACCTTGACCAGGGCCGGAACGTGTTCGCATATTTCAAGCATGAGGAAACGCCGGAAGGAGCGATTTATGCGGTCGAGGTGCTGAAAGAAGTAAATCAAAAGTAGCTCGAACTGTAGAGACGTTGCTCGCAACGTCTCGCTTTACAGACGAGTCGGGCGTGTTCATGATTTAGTCCTCAATTCCAAACGTGATTTCTTCGTGAACGGGAGACGTAGCGAGCTACGTCTCTACAGCATCTGTTTTATTACTTCTTCTAGCGTCCGATAACGCGCATACTCTCCTTGTGCCTTCAGACGCCAACTCTCGCGTGGTCTCCGGCTTTCTCGACTACCTCAAAATCGAGAAGGGACTGGCACCGCTAACTGTCGCTGCCTACACCACCGACGTGAGTCAATTCACTGGGTTCCTGGCGAAGCGCAAGCGCACGCTGCTGAATGCACGGCGCAACGAGGTGCGCGATTTCATTCAGGAACTGTTCATCAACTCGGTCGACGGGAGATCGGTGGGAAGAAAGCTCTCAGCGTTACGCCATCTGTATCGATACCTGCTGCTCGACAAGCTTATTGAGCACGATCCCACGCTGAACATTGACTCGCCGAAACAGTGGAAGGTATTGCCCAAGTCGCTGGCTCGCGACGAGATGAAAGTTATCTTGCGCGGTTCGCCTCCCAGGTCCACGCACAAGTCAGCTGAGGCGATCGCACTGCGTGACCGGGCAATCCTCGAAGTTTTCTACGCTGCAGCGCTCCGCGTCTCGGAGTTGGTTGCAGTCAAGCTTGAAGACGTGAAACTGGATCTCGGATATGTGCTGGTGCGTGGCAAGGGCGATAAAGAACGGATCGTGCCTTTGGGGAAATCTGCGCAGGAAATGCTGGCCGAATACATGAAGCATGCGCGGCCCAAGTTGGCGGGGGAGCGTACGTCGCCGCGTCTGTTCCTCGGACGCGGTGCGCGCAAGTTGACTCGCCAGCGCGTCTGGCAAGTAGTTCGGGCTGCGTCGTCGAGCATGGGACGCAATGCCAGTCCGCACATGCTGCGCCACAGTTGCGCCACGCACATGGTGGAGAATGGCGCTGACCTGCGCACGGTTCAGATCATCCTGGGACATGCTGATATTTCAACCACTCAGGTCTACACGCACCTGGCGCTCGACCGGTTGAAGAGCGTGTACCAGAAGCACCATCCGAGAGCGAAGGCAAGATAGCACGTGATTTTCCACCACCGAGCGACAGAGACACAAGGAAGAACTCCGCGTCCTCTGTGTCTCTGTGATTTCTAGTGGTAAGAACGGTTCTGGGCGACATGGATAAGAAATCGAGCCGTACGCCAGTCGAGAAAGCCATCGACAACTTTCTGCATTCGCTGCGCCAGCGCAACGCGTCGGTTCACACGCTCAAAGCCTATACCGGCGACTTGGACAACTTTTCAGCATACGTGGGCGCACACCACTGGCGAAGCATCGATCACCTGACGATCCGCGGATTTCTCTCTCATCTTTACGAAAAGGGGCTTGGGAAAACCTCGGTTGCGCGAGCCCTGGCTGCCGTCCGTTCTTTCTACCGCTGGCTGGCGCAGGAGGGAGTGGTGGAACAGAATCCCGCCGCATTGGTTTCTACACCGAAGCTGCCGAAAAAGCTGCCTCGCGTGCCCACGATCGAAGAAATGAACACCGTACTCGACGGGCAGATGCCAGAGGTGGCATCGTTTCCCGAACGTGACCGTATTATGCTCGAACTGCTTTATGGATGTGGCATTCGCAATTCCGAATTGATCGGCATCAATCTCGATGACATCCGCTTGAGCTCCGAGGCCATTCTTATCCGCGGCAAAGGTAAGAAAGAACGCTATGTCCCGTTCGGAGATTCAGTGAAAGCGGCACTCGCTGTCTACTTGCCACTGCGCCAGCAAACGTTAGCGGAACGAAAAAAGATTACGACCGCGCTGCTGATTAATCAGCGCGGCGGACGGCTCACGACCCGCAGCGTGGGACGAATCATTAAGAAGGTCGCTGTCGCGAAAGGGCTCTCGCCAGATGTGCATCCGCACACGCTGCGTCACGCCTTCGGCACACACATGCTCGAGGAGGGCGCCGACTTGCGCTCCATTCAGGAGATGCTCGGCCACGAACGCCTTTCAACTACCCAGCGCTACACCCAACTTTCCATGAAGCACGTGTTGGAGGTGTACGACCAGACACATCCACGCGCCAAGTGACCTGTAGAGACGTTGCTCGCAACGTCTGCCGTGTAGATTGAACTGGGACACGTAGCGGAGCTACGTTTCTACAGAGGTGCGCTTTCGCAGTTGCTCCCACATCTCCATTACTCGGTCCTTCAACTCCGCTGTCAGCTTTTCGTACGCTTCTTCCGAAGCCGCGGTTGCGGGCAGTGGACAAATCGGAGTGCCGATTCTTATCCGCAGCGGCGCAAATGTCTGAAATTTCTTGCCGCGCGGCCAAGCTTCATGAAAACCTTCAATCGCCACCGGAATAATTGGCGCCTGGATGTGAATAGAAAGGATCGCCGCACCTTTCTTGAAAGTCTTAGGCGGGCCATCAATCGAACGCTCGCCTTCGGGGTAGAGCAAGAGCACTCCGCCGTTCCGCAGGCCAAAGGCTCCGGCGCGCATGGCAGGAATCAGGTTCGCGTCGGGATCTACCACGACGACGCGCGCCCACCGCGCCAGTGTCCGCATGAAGCCTTTGCCGAAGATGTCGCTGGTCCCAACGGCGAAGGTGTCGCGGAAGACCTGCCAAGGCAGGACGCCCGCAAGGATGATCGGGTCGATGAAGCTTTGGTGATTCGAGCAAATAATGAATGGTCCGTGAGCTGGAAGTTTTTCCAGTCCGTCGACGCGTAAACGAAAACGGTCGAGAGCGATGATCTGTATCAAGCGGCTCACCACATACCAGAACGTTTCCTTGAATGGCTGTCGCTCGAGCAGAATTCGGAGCTCAGGGTCTGCAGGTTCATCTTGCAATACTGCGTTCCAGCCGGCGAAGTGCGCGCGGGGCGTACCAACCACGCCGCTGGCTCCGCTCTCGCGCACCGCATCCACCAGCTCGCGCACTGTATAAATTTCTGACAGACGCGATTCCTCCATGCTCCCGCCCAGCTCCTGTTCAAGGGCGACGAGCAGCTCCACCCGTTGCATCGAATCCAACCCAAGATCGAGTTCAAGGTTGTCGCCGGGTCGGATTGATTGAGGCCTGTTTCTTGCCGCCTCTTTCATGATCTTGAGCGCTCGCTGCACTTCGGGCTGCTCGAGCCACGCAGCGTCTTCCGCGCTTAAGGGCTTTTCTGTGCCGACCTCCGCGTCCCCCGACCAACCTTCCGCCCGGTTTGCTCGCACCCGCTTCTCGATCTCAAATCGCTTCAACTTTCGGGTAGTCGTCCGCGGCAAATTCTCCCGCCAGATTTCATAACTTCCAAGTCGCTTGGTCGAAGGCAGTTGTTCCGAGAGGTTTTCAACGTCGTAGCGGATGACCTCTTTTGCGTTGACGATCTTGCGCTGTTTGAGCACATCAAAATTCGGCACCACCACGGCATGTAACCGTTCCTCCCCCGGGCGGCCTTCGAGGCCCATAACAGCAATTTCGCCAATGAAGGGGGATTTCAGATAGTGCGCTTCGACTTCCTCCGGATAAATGTTTTTTCCGTTGCTGAGGACAATGACCTCCTTCTTTCGTCCGGTGATAAACAGATTTCCACGGGCGTCGAAATAGCCGAGATCCCCAGTGTGCAGCCAGCCATCTTTGAGAACTGCGGCCGTAGCGTCAGGCCGGTTCCAATAGCCTTTCATCACGATGGCACCACGAATCGCGATCTCACCAACCGGTCGGCCGTCGTCTTCCTGCGGTTTTGGATCGACGATCTTTCCTTCCACGCCCTCGAGCGGTTTGCCCACCGAGCCAATGACGTTGTCCGCATGCGAAGTAGCGAAAGCGGCGGCGCTGGTTTCGGTGAGGCCGTAGGCTTGCAAGATGTCAATTCCCAGCGCGTAAAAATCGCGCCCGATTTCGGGATCAAAGCGTGACCCGCCCGTTACCAGATAGCGCATCTTGCGGCCGAATGTATTATGGATTTTAGGAAAGAGAATGGACCCAGGATTCCATCCGAATCTTCGGCTGACGCGCGTGATCGCCATCATCGTTCGCACGGACCAACTCGCGAATCTTCCGCGTTGCGAAACTTCCTTGAAAATGCGCTCGTGGATCAAGTAAAAAAACTGCGGCACCACCGCGAACGCTGTGATTTCCCGCTCTGCCAGTGCACGAAGTAGCTCCGTCGTATTCAGAGTTTCGAGATAAACGACACGGGAGCCTTTCACCAGAGGCAACAGCAAGTTCGCCATTTGCGACAGCACGTGAAAAAGCGGAAGCACACCGAGCAGCGCGTCCTCAGGTCCGATATGCGCCCAGCCGAATACGGCCCGCACTTCGCCCATAAGGTTCGCGTGCGTCAGCATCACTCCTTTGGGATCCGCAGTAGTGCCAGAGGTATAAAGCAGCGAAGCAAGATCGTCATCCTTAGAGAGAACAGGAACAAAGTTCCCCGGCCCTGCTGCAAAGATGCTGTCGAGATTAGCTCGCGCGGGGACGGCCGCCCCCGCCTGTCCAGCTGAGCGAAGCCCGGCAGAATCCGTTAACAAAATCTGGACCGACACTCCCTCCACAGCTTTCTGCGCGACCGCCAGATGCCGCACATCGCAGAACAGCAGGGAAGCGCCGCTGTCCTTGAGCAACTTCGCAGCCTGATCCGCATGAAACGCCGTGTCCAACGGAACCGCCGCGCAACCGGCCGCGATGATGCCAAGGTACGCAGTAATCCAGCGCGGATGATTATCAGCCAGAATCGCAACCCGTGCGCCCGGTTGAAACCCGCTCTCCGTGAGCCAGCGGCCAATGCTCTCCGCCATGCGCCGCGCTTCGTCGTAAGTGTTGCTTTCCACGCGGTCACGACGCTGAATTTCCAGCGCAATGTTGTCAGGCCAGCGCGTTGCGCATTCGCGGAAGAGTTCGTAGAAGGTCGGCATGGCCAGCGGGAAAATATACCTGAAAACACGCTTCAGCGCTGTGGCCGGAGGTCCCGCCGAGAAATCGGTCTCAAATCCTGCTTGTTTGTTCTCGGTGGTCTAAGCGGCTCTTTCGGAAGTTCTGCTAAGAAGCCCTGCTCGCGACTTACGCGCCAGGCAAGCATCTAATATACTAACCTTCTGGGATAGCGGGTGTAGTGCCCTCCAAGGATTCTCATTTTGATTAATGCTCTGGTAGCTAAAGTTTTCGGGACCAAGAACGAGCGCGAGATCAAGCGCCTGATGCCTCGCGTCGAGGAAATTAACGCGCTTGAGCCTGCCATGCAGAAGCTCACGGACGAGCAGCTGCGCGCCAAAACGGACGAATTCCGTCAGCAGATCAAGGAACGCCTGGCCAAAATTCCAGACGAGCCTGATGCCGACCAGGATCGCCGAAAAGAACTCGATACCGAGCGCATTAAGCTGGTGAACGAAGTCCTCGATGAGCTGCTGGTCGAAGCCTTCGCCGTGGTCCGTGAAGGTGGCCGTCGCGTCCTGAACATGCGCCACTTCGATGTGCAACTCATCGGCGGCATGGTTCTTCACCAGGGCAAGATCGCAGAAATGAAGACCGGCGAAGGAAAAACCCTGGTCGCCACTTTGCCCGTCTATCTGAATGCCCTGAGCGGACGCGGCGTGCACGTGGTCACGGTCAACGACTATCTCGCCAAGCGCGACTCCGAGTGGATGGGCAAGCTATACAGTTTCCTTGGCCTGAGCGTGGGCGTCATTGTTCACGATCTCGACGATCAGCAGCGCCGCGAAGCCTACGCCGCTGACGTCACCTACGGAACCAACAACGAATTCGGGTTCGACTATCTCCGCGACAACATGAAGTTCGACCTGCACGATTGCGTGCAGCGCGGCCATAACTTCTCCATCGTCGACGAAGTCGATTCCATCCTGATCGACGAAGCCCGTACTCCGTTGATTATTTCGGGTGCCAGTGAAGAATCCACCGACAAGTACGCCAGGGTCAATCGCATTATTCCCAAGCTCGAAAAGGGCGAGGAGATTGACGTCGCTCCCGGCGAGCCCAAGCAATACACCGGCGATTACGTGGTGGACGAGAAGCACAGGAACATTACGGTCACCGACGTGGGCTGGGAAAAAGTTGAGGAACTGCTGGGCATCGGCAATATTGCCGACCCGGAGAATTGGGACCTGAAGCATCACGTCGAGACCGCCGTAAAGGCCCATGCTCTCTATCACCGCGATGTTGAATACGTGGTGAAAGATGGCGAAGTCATTATCGTCGACGAGTTCACCGGCCGCTTGATGCCGGGCCGCCGCTGGTCCGATGGACTGCATCAATCGGTGGAAGCCAAGGAAAACGTAAAGATTGAACGCGAGAACCAGACGCTCGCCACCATCACCTTCCAGAACTATTTCCGCATGTACAAGAAGCTGGCCGGCATGACCGGCACGGCGGAAACCGAAGCGGCTGAGTTCGACAAGATCTATCGGTTGGAAGTCATGGTCATCCCGACCAACAAGCCGATGCTACGGCTGGAGAATCCTGACGTTGTTTACCGTACTGAGAAAGAGAAGTACTTCGCCGCCGCCGATGAAATCCAGAGATTGCACGACACCGGCCAGCCGGTGCTGGTCGGCACGACATCCATTGAAAAGTCAGAGCGTCTTTCCGATCTCCTGAAAAAGAAAGGCGTGAGGCACTGGGTGTTGAACGCCAAGCAGCACGAAAAAGAAGCTGAAATCGTGGCTCAGGCCGGAAGTAAGGGAATGGTCACGATCGCCACGAATATGGCAGGCCGTGGAACCGACATTCTCCTCGGCGGGAACCCTGAGTTCATGGCCAAGCAGGAATGCGTGAAGAAGGGAATCGCGCAACCCTTGCGTGCCGCACAAGGCAAGGTTCAAGCCGTGGTCGACGACACCAAAAACACCGTCTGGTACTACGCCGGCAATGAATACGTGGTTCCTACGGATCAGTGGACGGAAATTTTCAATCGCTACAAAGCGCAAACCGACCAAGAGCACGAGGATGTCATTGCCGCCGGAGGGCTGCACATCTTCGGCACCGAGCGTCACGAAGCTCGCCGCATCGATAATCAGCTTCGCGGCCGCGCTGGACGCCAGGGCGATCCCGGTTCTTCTCGCTTCTATCTTTCACTCGAAGATGACCTAATGCGCATTTTCGCCAAGGAGTGGGTCTCCAACTTGCTTCAGCGCTTGGGTATGGAAGAGGGAGTCCCGATCGAATCAAGAATGATCTCCCGCCGCATCGAAGGCGCGCAGAAGGCCGTCGAAGCGCAAAACTTCGAAGCTCGCAAACATCTGCTCGAATACGACGACGTGATGAACAAGCAGCGCGAGGCGGTGTACGGCCTGCGCCATCAATTGCTGGAGGGTGTGGATCAGAAAGAATTGATCCTCGAGGATTACGTCTCCGGCATCCTCAGTGATTTGATGGATCAATTCTGCGCGGTCAAAGTTCATGCCGCTGATTGGGATCTCAAGGGCTTGAAAGACGCCATCTTCACCCGCTTCGGCGTGGATATTTTAGCGGAAGGCATCCAGCCCGAAACTCTGAACCGCCAGGAACTGGGCGACGCGATCTTCGACAAGCTTAAGGCCCGTTACGACGCCAAGGAAAAACTGATTGGCCCCGACGCCATGCGCTATCACGAGCGCATGATCATGTTAAGTGTGCTCGACTCGCAATGGAAAGACCACCTCCGCGACATGGACCACTTGAAGGAGGGCATCGGCCTGCGCGGCTACGGTCAGCACGACCCTCTAGTCGAGTACAAGCGCGAGTCCTTTGACATGTTCGAGGCCATGATGCAGCGCTCCCAGGAGGAGACCGTCCGTTATCTCTACCTGATGCAGATCTTGGAGCGGCCTACTGAGGGCGGAGCCCCTCGACCTGTGGATGGAAGCGGCGCAGGTCCGGAAGCCGGTGTGCCGGTTCCGCGAATGGGCGGCGATGGCAATGGGCGAAAGCCACGGCAAGTGGCTACGTCTGTCGACGAAATCGAGGAAGCCTTCCAGCGCAAGAAACGCCGCGAGCTGGAGCAAGCTCGCATGGCCGGATCCGGTGACCTGCAGACGGTGCAGCAAGTGGTCCGCGGCGCAGCCAAGATCGGACGCAACGATCCCTGTCCCTGTGGCTCCGGGAAAAAATACAAGAAGTGCTGCGGAGCCAACGCGTAGCAACCAACAGAAAAAGCGTAAACCACAAAGGACACAAAGTTACACAAAGGAAGTTCCGGTCCAGATGCTCCTTTGTGTAACTTCGTGTCCTTTGTGGTTGATGATCTTCGTTGTTATTGCGGCTTAACCAGCACGAACGACTTCACTACGATGTTGTTCGGCTGAACTCCAACCGGAATCATAGTCAGCAGGGAATACTCCCCCGGCTCGAATTTCTTACTGGGAGTCCGCTTCTGAATAACCGTGACATCTCCTGAACCCGAATTCAGAACCAGCAAGTAGTTCTGGCTCTGCGCCAGTGCCAGCCCATCCGGACGGCTGCCGACCGGAAGTGTCGCGATCATCTTCCCAATATCAATGTCATAAACCGACACGGTGTTCGATCCAAAGTTGCTGACGTAAAAACGGGAGTTATCTGCAGTAACAACCCCCCGCGCGGGGTGAGTACCGATCAGGTAGCTTCCGCCAACCTCGTTGGTTGCAGTCTCGATGATCGAAATATTATCCGAATCGAAGTTACTCACCATCAGCTCACCGCCGTCCGGCTTGAGCGCCAACTGGACGGGCGTTTTGCCTACGTCCAGCAAGGCCAACAGTTTGTCACTTTTTAAGTCAATCGACGCGACCTGTCCCGACGCCGCACAAGCGACAAATGCTTTACTGCTGTCCGGCAGGACGGCAATATCTTCCGGCTGCTGGCAAGCCGGAATCGTACTGCGAACCGTAAGCTGCTCAGCATCGATCAGCGAAACGGTGTTGTCGCCGCGGTTGCTGACCACCACAGTTCCGCCATCCGGCGACACTCTCGCCAGCCCCGGCGAAGCTCCCACCCGAACATTCCCGACCACAACACGCTTGTCGAGATCAATCACCGAAACATTCGCCGACCCTGAGTTCGCGACATACCCGCGTTTCCCATCCGCAGAAATATCGATGAAGTAAGGTTTGCCGTGCACGCCGATGGTCGCCACCACTGCGTTGCTCTCGGCATCGATCACGCTAACGTTGCTCGATCCCGCATTGACAACGTAAACTTCATTCTTCTTGCTGTTCGCCGCAATTCCGGTAGGCTCGCTCCCAACCTTAATCGTCTTCGCGAGCTGAAACGTCCGCAGATCAATGACGGTAACCGTGTTGCTCTTGCCATTTGTAACGTAGGCGTACTCATGGTAAGCCGGACCGTAATCGGTGAGTTGCCGCTCGTGGAAGTACCACCAACCCACGGCGACGACCATGGGAGAGAGGACTACGATGAAAAGAAGCTTTCTCAAGTTAGCGGAGCAATAGAGGCTTCCGTGGATACTGATGAAAGCGCGTTCGGACGAGCCAGAACCACTGGTACCGTCCTGCCCACCACCGGCGCAATCTGCCGAACCTGCGCCATCAACTCATCGAACTGATCCGGATACAGCGACTGCATGCCGTCCGACAGCGCTTTGTCCGGCTGATGATGGACTTCGATGATCAAGCCATCCGCGCCGACGGCCACCGAGGCTCGCGAAAGTGGGGTAACTTTATTTCGTTTTCCGGTGCCGTGGCTGGGATCGACGACGATGGGCAAATGGCTGAGCCGCTGCACCGCCGGAATCAGGCTCAAGTCCAAGGTGTTGCGCGTATGGTCAGCGAAGGTGCGCACGCCGCGCTCACACAGAATCACATTGTAGTTGCCTTCGCTCATCACGTATTCGGCCGCCATCAGAAATTCTTCCAGCGTCGCCGACATGCCGCGCTTCAGCAGCACCGGCTTGCGCGCCCTTCCAGCGCGCTTGAGCAAAGAGAAGTTCTGCATGTTACGAGCGCCAATCTGGATGACGTCCGCATACTCCTCCACCAGTTCCAGCGACTCGTTGTCGATCGCCTCGGTCACAATCCTCATCCCAAATTGTTCACGAACCTCGGCCATGATGCGCAAGCCTTCTTCGCCCAGACCCTGAAACGAATACGGCGAAGTTCGCGGCTTGTAAGCCCCACCGCGAAAAAACTGCGCCCCCGCGCGCTGAACCCGCTCCGCCACGGCAAACGCCTGCTCCCGGCTCTCAATCGCACAAGGCCCAGCGATAATCGCGAGGCCCGGCCCGCCAATCGTGGCCTCGCTCCCGGCGAAACGAACGACGGTGTTCTCTTCCTTAATGTCGCGGCTGACCAGCTTGTAAGGCTTAGTGACGCGAATCACTTCCTGCACGCCCGGCATTTCTTCCAGGGTGCCGGGCTCGACCTCGCCCTTGTTTCCAGTGATGCCGATCGCGGTCCGCTCCGCTCCTGGAATGGAGTGGGCGCGGTAGCCGAGCGCTTCGATTTTCTGGCAGACGGCGCGCACCTGCCCTTCCGTAGCGTGCGCCTGCATCACCACTAACATGAACCCACCTCGAAAGGTTCAAGTCTATCGTCGAAGGCGCATACATCGCAAACCTGGGCTGCTGGCTGTGCGACGACCGGCGCCGGATCTCGACTGCTCGCTATACTCCCTCCATGCACCGTTCGATTGCCCGCGAGCAGGACATCCTCAAACTGCCGCCACCCAAGCGCCCGCCCCGCTTGACTTCGCGCCGCATTGGCATTCATACTTCGACCGCCGGTGGTGTCCAGAATGCGGCCGAACGCGCCTATCGGCTGGGTTGCAATACCTTCCAGATTTTTTCCTCCAGCCCGCGCCAGTGGGCGCCGTATGAACTAAGCCGTCCGCAGTGCAATGAGATGATGCGCCTGTGTGAGAAATATGACCTCAAGCCGATGGCTATCCACGTTAACTATCTGGTGAATCTAGCCAGCATGACTCCGCTGTTCTTAAAGAAGTCGATCGAATCGTTTCGTGGTGACGTGGAGCGTGCTCTGGCGTTATGCGCAGATTATCTAGTGCTCCATCCAGGCTCATTCCGCGGGACCAACCGGGAAGACGGCTTGATTCAGACCTCAGCGGCAATCGCCGCTGCAACGCAAGGACTGGACCTTGCGAAAGGCAATCTCACGATCCTGATCGAAAACACCGCCGGTGCCGAATACTCCCTGGGCGGAAGCTTCGAACAGGTCGCTGAAGTCCTGGACCGCCTTCGCAAGCTGATTCCCATCGCTGCCTGCATCGACACCTGCCACACCCATGTCGCCGGATACGACGTCGTCAGCGAAGACGGATTCCGCCAGACGCTGGCGCATCTTGACGAGACGATCGGTCTTAAGAACGTGCGTGTGTGGCATTGCAACGACGCCAAAGCAGCCCGCGGATCGAAGCTGGACCGCCATCAACACATCGGGAAGGGAAGCATCGGCCTCGAACCGTTTCGCCGCCTGCTGAACGATCAGCGTTTGGCCCATGCCGCCTTCATCGCCGAAACCCCGATCGACAAGCCCGGAGATGACAAAAAGAACATCGCAGCGCTGAAGAAGCTAGTAGCAAGATAAATCACGTGGACTTCCGGCGAACCCTTTGCGAGACCTTGAGGAGAGCCTTTACGAAAGCATCAGATGTTGAGTCTCAGGAGTCTTGCATTGATCCTAGCGTCAATGATACGGCGCGCGCGCGCCCTGTCCTCCGCTGCTCTCCATCGCTCTCCCGACAGAATTAGCGAGAGGAAAATGGCTACAAAAAGGCCAAAAAATATGGCTACAAAAAGGGCTACAAATCGGGCGGCTTCCATGTCAGTCTCCCACGAAAAGTTTACACCTTCTAGGCTCGGACGGGACATCCCGGCGTCTCCAGCCAAAAAATACAATCAACGCAGATTTAGGACACTACCAAAAGATGTCTATCGCTGATTCCCTCGCTCCGCTATTGTAAAATTAAAGTTTATCCGTACCCCCACTTTCCTTACTATGCCGCAGGAAGAAAAAACCATCATGGTCCACGAGGACCGCTACGACGCCCAGCGCATCGAGGCCAAATGGTTCGAGCGCTGGCAGCAGGACGCATCTCTCTACGCCGCCGAGCCCAACTCCACCAAGCCGAAATATTATGTGCTCGAAATGTTGCCCTATCCCTCGGGCGTGCTGCACATGGGGCACGTGCGCAACTATGCCATCGGTGACGCGCTCGCCCGCTACATGTGGATGAACGGTTACAACGTGCTTCATCCCATGGGATGGGATTCGTTTGGCCTCCCTGCGGAAAATGCGGCCATCGCCAACAACACGCCCCCGCGCGAGTGGACGCTGCGCAACATCGCGAACATGAAAGCGCAGATGAAGCGTCTGGGCTTTGCCTACGACTGGTCACGCGAAGTCACGACCTGCTTGCCCGAATATTACCGATGGAATCAGTGGTTCTTCCTGAAGCTCTTCGAGAAAGGCATGGCTTATCGCAAGAAGAGCAAGGTGAACTGGTGCCCGAAGTGCGCCACGGTCCTTGCCAATGAGCAGGTGGTGAATGGTTGCTGCTGGCGGCACGAAGACACGCTGGTGGAGCAGCGCGAACTCGAGCAGTGGTTCCTGCGCATCACGCAATATGCCGAAGAATTGCTCCGCGACCTCGACAAACTCGGAGACTGGCCCGAGAAAGTGCGCACCATGCAGCGCAACTGGATCGGCCGCAGCGAAGGCACGCTGGTGGATTTCAAGCTCGACGGCGCCACCGATTCACCCGAATCGACAATCACCGTTTTCACCACGCGCGTCGATACCATCTACGGGGCAACGTCCGTTCAACTCGCGCCGCAGCATCCGCTGGTCGCTCGCCTCACCCGGAATAACGACCCGTTGCGCGCGCAGGTCGATCAGTTGATTGCGGAGCAGCGCAAGGCAAAGGAAGTGGGCGACATTGGCGCCATCGAAAAGCACGGCGTCAATACTCACTACTTCGCCGTCAATCCCTTCAACGGAGAACGCATTCCCATTTGGGTGGCGAATTACATCCTCATGGACTACGGCACGGGCGCGATCATGAGCGTGCCCGCGCACGATGAGCGAGACTTCGAATTCGCCCGCAAGTACAACCTTAAGATCCGCCTCGTAATCGTGCCTCGATCCGTCGATCCCGAAGAAACCAGTGTCGAACCAACGCTTCCGTTCACCACCATGAACGGCACACTGGTGAATTCAGGGCCATTTAGCCGTCTCGATTGCGAAGATGCAGTAAAGGAGATGTCCGCGTATGCGGAGAAGAACGGTTTTGGAAAAGCCACGGTCACCTATCGGCTGAAAGACTGGGGCATCTCGCGCCAGCGCTATTGGGGTACGCCGATCCCCATGCTTTATTGCGAGAAAGATGGGATCGTCCCCGTCCCGGAAAAAGACCTCCCAGTCATCTTGCCTGAGAACGTGGACATAACCTTAACCGGCGGCTCACCGCTGAGCCGAGTGCCCGAGTTCGTAAATGCGATCTGTCCGAAGTGTGGCGGCCCGGCCCGCCGCGAGACTGATACCATGGACACATTTGTGGATTCGTCCTGGTATTTCTATCGCTACACCGACGCGCACAACGACCGCGCGCCCTTCGATTCCAAGACTGTGGCGTACTGGTTCCCCATCGATCAGTACATCGGCGGGATCGAGCATGCCATTCTCCATCTCATTTACTCGCGCTTCTGGACCAAGTTCATGCGCGACATGGGATTGGTAAAAAACGACGAACCCGTCGAGCGCTTGTTTTCCCAAGGCATGATCATTAAAGGCGGAGCGAAAATGTCCAAGAGCTTGGGCAACATAGTTTCTCCCGATGAGATGATTGCTCGATACGGCGCGGATAGCGCCCGGATGTACACGCTCTTCGCGACCTCCCCGGATCGCGAACTCGACTGGCTGGATGAAGGAGTAGAAGGCATCCGGCGTACGCTGGCACGGATTTACCGCTTCGTAGCAAGAAATGCCAATGTAGAAACGCAGCTTGCTGCGTCTCAGCGAGCGGAGCGAGCGACGTTGCCGGCAACGTCTCTACAGCCAGATGCCCGCAAAATCCAGCGTAAGCTTCATCAGACCATCAAGCGCGTCAGCGACGACTTCAAGGGACGATGGCACTTTAACACTTCGATCGCCGCAATCATGGAACTGGTGAACGAGCTCTATGCCGTCGAAGAATGTGTGGCGCGGGCGCCCTCGCCCGCGGACGTAGTTCCGGCCCAGCTGTGGTTCGAAGTTCAGCGCGATCTCGTCATCCTGCTAGCGCCGTTTGCTCCACACCTCGCCTTCGAGTTGTGGGAAATGTTGGGCGAGAAGGGAAGTCTGCTTCGGACGCCCTGGCCGAAGTACGATCCAGTATTGGCCAAGGAAGAGGAAATCGCAATCCCAGTACAGGTCAACGGAAAGTTGCGCGGCCTGATCTTGGTCCCAGCAGATTCATCCGAGAGCGTAATCCGCGAACGCGCCTTGTCAGCCGAAAAAATCAAGACCGCCATCGCCGGCAAGCAGATTGTGAAAGTGATTGTAGTGCCAGGAAAACTCGTCAACATCGTCGTGCGCTGAGCCCTCCCACGCGATGTCATCCTGAGCGCAATATCTGATTCGCGAAGAGAATCGGATACGGAGTCGAAGCACCCCGCGAAGGCCGTTCGCCGACGGAAAGCCGTCTACTTCCCTACTGTCGAGACGTCATCCTGAACCCGGCGTCAGCCGGTGAAGGATCTCGCGCGGAGTGCCACGACTGAGGTGGTTCCTGCGGGCGCTTAACCGCATTCCTGCGGGTCCGCGCCAGATCCTTCGTGGTCTAACAGCCACTCAGGATGAAGTCAACGTTGCCTGCAATTGTCACCACACAGCGTCGGGGAATTCTGCCAATGCAGGGCGCGACCAAGCTGATCCGACTTGCGCTATCCTAACCTTGCATGAAACCCCGCTCGCCAACCCTCGAAGGTTTCCGCGCCATCCTTCGCCGTCCATCGTTTGGACTGGCCGAGATTGCCTGGCGCTGGAGCTTCGGCGCCGCAGCTGGCCTGCTGCTAGTGTTTGCCTTCTTCGAATATCTGGACGCATTACCGGTCAGCAAAGGCGATCTACTTTTATTGCGAACCACCCAGCCCGTCCTGATCTCTCGCGCGGTAATGCATATTTTTAAAGGCAGCGCATTTCGCGTAGTCGAGACCGCCGTTGTGCTGGCACTGACTCTGGGAGTTGCCTGGATTGTAGTCGCGTCCTTGGCCCGTGCAGCGACCATAAAGGCTCTGCTGGCCTATTTCCTTGAGAGCGACACTTCAACACCGCTGCGCAAAGAAACACCCTGGAGATTTCGTTCCCTCTTCATGCTCAACTTCTTCCGGCTCGGCACGACCCTCGCAGCTGTCGTTGGCTGTCTTGCCGCCGTTCTTCTTGGCAAAGCTTCGTCGCAGCCGACCGATCCCGCCCCAGGCAGCGCGCTGCTGATCATCCTGACCGTCACCATGCTGGTGTGGATCGCATGGTCCACGTTGAACTGGTTTCTCTCGCTTGCAGCGATATTCGTCGTCGCCGACAGCCAGGACACATTCGGCGCGATCGCAGCCGCAGTCGATCTCTGCCGGACTCGTTCGGCATCAATCTTCGCAGCGGGAACGTGGTTTGGACTAGCCCACATCACCGCATTCGTCGTCGCTAGCTCAGCGGTCGCCTTTCCCTTAGGATTCGCCGCGGTCCTGCCCGCAGGCGTAGTGCTGGGAGGCGTGCTGCTGGTAACCCTTCTTTACTTCGCCGTCACAGATTTTCTCTACATGGGACGCCTGGCGGCATACGTAGCCATGGCAGAAATGCCTGACGCGCCAGTGAGCGCCGAGACATCGCAGCCACCGTCACCCCAGGCAGGCACGTATCTCGATTCCGACACTCACTCGAGCCCTGCAGTCGACCCAACCGAACTAATCCTCAGCGATGTCCCAGCGAGCAGCTAGACGCAAGGAACGATTTCGGGAAGGGCACGCCTTCAGCCGTGCCGTTAACGGGAGGTCCGCATTTCGCAAGCTGCGAACCAATCGCGCCCGAAGCCTGAAGCCGCCAGCCAGAAGCTAGCAGCCAGAAGCGCCCTTCCCCTTTACACTTACTCTCCGATTTGAGACACTCGTCCGTGGAAACCCAATCTATCGTCGTCCTCGACTTCGGTGCCCAATACTCCCAGCTCATCGCTCGCCGCATCCGCGAACAAAACGTTTTTTCGGTCGTTCTTCCCTGCACGGCCAGCCTCGATGAAATCCGCAGCTACTCGCCGTTAGGCATCATCCTCTCCGGAGGTCCCTGCTCGGTCTATGACCAGGACGCGCCCAACACCGACCGCCGTGTCTTCGAACTCGGCGTCCCAGTGCTCGGCATCTGCTACGGCTTGCAGCTTATGGTTCACGTGCTCGGCGGCAAAGTGCGCGCCGCGGCCAAACGCGAGTACGGCCACGCCAATGTCGAAATCAAAGATGGCTCACTCTTATTTCAGTCTGTGCCCAGCAAGCTTTCCGTCTGGATGTCGCACGGCGACGAAGCCGTAGATTTGCCCCCAGGTTTCCGCTTGACCGCAAGTTCACCCAACGCGGTCGCCGCCATCGAGAATCCCGATAAGAAGATGTACGCGGTTCAGTTTCATCCCGAGGTGCGCCACACTCAATCCGGCACCGACATCCTGCGCAACTTCGCGCTCGTGATCTGCGGTGCCAAGCCAACATGGACTCCGCAGCTTTTCATCGATGCAACCATCGCCAACGTGCGCCAAACCGTGGGCCATGGCCACGCCATCTGCGCGCTCTCCGGCGGCGTGGATTCTGCGGTCGCAGCCACCCTGGTCGATCGCGCCCTGCGAGACGACAAAGGTCCATCGCGCCTGACATCAGTCTTCGTGAACAACGGCGTACTCAGAAAGAACGAGTTCGAAAAAGTCCAGCAGAACCTGCGCGACAAGCTCGGCTTGCACGTAGTCGCCGTCGATGCCACCGATCGCTTCCTGAGCAAGCTGGCAGGCGTCACCGATCCCGAGACAAAACGTAAAATCATCGGCAACGAATTCATCGCCGTGTTCGACGAGCAGGCCCATCGCATCGAGCAACAAGAAGGCAAAGTCGAATGGCTGGTCCAGGGCACGCTTTATCCCGATGTGATCGAATCGCGCTCAGTGCGCGGGCCGTCGCAGATCATCAAGTCGCACCACAACGTCGGCGGATTGCCCGAGAAAATGAAGCTCAAATTAATCGAGCCGCTGAAAGAGTTGTTCAAAGACGAAGTCCGCAAGATCGGCCGCGACCTGGGAATGCCCGAAGAAATCCTGCAACGCCAGCCATTCCCCGGACCAGGCTTGGCGGTGCGAATCCTCGGCGAAGTCACCCCCGAACGTTTAACCATCCTGCGCGAGTGCGACGACATCGTCGTCAGCGAAATCAAGCAAGCCGGCCTGTACCAGAAAATCTGGCAATCGTTTGCCGTGCTCCTCCCGGTGATGTCCGTCGGAGTCATGGGCGACCAGCGCACCTACGCCAACACCTGCGCCATCCGCGCCGTCCACTCCGAAGACGGCATGACCGCCGACTGGGTTCCGCTCCCGCACGAGGTCCTGAAAACAATTTCCAGCCGGATCGTAAACGAAGTGAAAGGCGTGAACCGCGTAGTCTACGACATAACCTCCAAGCCCCCGGGCACAATCGAGTGGGAGTGACAAAGCGTCGTTAGTCGTTGGTCGTTGGCGAAATCACGTAGGGACAGCCGCCCTCGGCTGTCCAGCCAGGTCACACATTTTCTCTCCTGTCATCCCGAGCGAAGTCGAGGGACCTTGCGTTTGCCGGCCTAAGGAGCAGTCGTTCGTCGTCCAACCGAGCGAAGCTCGGCAGCGGCCGAAAAGGCGAGAATTGCCCAAAAAAGGCGGCAGTGCCGAAAACTTGTCAAGCCCCCTAAAGCACCCAATTCCCGCCAAACCCCTGATTCCGCGGCAGAAATAAACTTCAAAATTTGGCGGGTTTACCCCTCCGGATTTGCTAGTCTAGAAGTAGAGATCAAATAGGGCGCAAGCTTTTCCGGCTTGCGCCTTTTCTTGTGCCGCAACTTCTCGTCAACAACGTTTTTCCCGACAAATGGGTAAACCCAGGCGCGCCACCCGCGGACGCACTCCAGCGTCCGAGGAAAGCCACGCCCAGCAAACGTCCCAACACAACGGAAGCGCGAGACCAAAGGAAGGCGAACAAGGCGAACTGGCTTTCTTATCCAAGGCGTCGAGCCTTGGCTTCGCCCTGTCTCTCCCCTACGGACACATGCAGCGCTACGACTTCGTGGTCGACAGCGGCAAGAACCTCTGGCGCGTCCAGGTAAAAACTACTGAACACATGCTGAACGGCCTCTATCTGGTGGGCATCCACCATCGCGCAAACCGTAGGGCCCACGCATACACCGAATCCGAGATCGATTTCGTAGCCGTCTACATTCTGCCGGAAAAAACCTGGTACATCCTGCCGGTCCGCGAGGTAACGGAGCACCGCTCATTGCTCTTTCGACCGAAGGGATACACTCGCCGCGACCCCTACGCCCACTACCGCGAAGCCTGGCACCTCCTCCGTCAGCCAGACGGCCTGGTCTTCGGATGAGCGGCAGTTCCTATACTCTGTCATCCCGAGCGAAGTCGAGGGACCTTGTGTCCGACGATGCAGCGTGGGGAAGTTGACGTCATCCTGAGGCAGCGGAGTCCTTGGCAAAGCCAAGGACTCCCAACGAAGGATCTATGCACTTTGCCGACACCCCCACAAACGAGGGGTGCGCGTCGGCATCGGTTTCCCTATACTCTGTCATCCCGAGCGCAGAAAGATCGTCCGCTCGCGGACGATCTTGCGGAGTCGAGGGACCCCGCGTCTGCCGATACCGGCAAGAAACCGAAGGGAATTCTCTGCAGGAACTCTGTCCGAACGAGTGCGTGGTAGGAACGCCTGTCGGGAGCAAGAGCAAACGCCGGGGCCTCGGGGTTTTTCGACTCTGCTCAAGATGAAAATTTGAAAAGAGGAACGCAACAAACCACGGCCTAACCTTCAGATGAGTTGTCGAATCGCCGCATTCGCGTTCCAAAACGCTGTCATCCTGAGGCAGCGGAGTCCTTGGCAAAGCCAAGGACTCCCAACGAAGGATCCATGCACTTCGCCGACCCTCCGCGAAAGCGGCAGGGTGACCCATTCTAACGTCGTGCTCTTCGACGTTAGGGTGGGGAAATTGATGTTGCGCGTAAATCACCTCAGGAAGGCCCGGCTTCAGCCATGCCATTACGATCCCTATAACGCCGGGTTGTAGCCTCCGAGGGACCTGCTCCACGTGATGGGGGAAACGAGCGCAGCGGAAATCGAGTCGCGGAAATATGGGTGCCCTGAAAAGGCCGTATACTCGGAGGGCGTTCCCGGTTTAGTCTTCGTGTGCATAGAACGCTGTGTCACCGTCTACGAGTAAGGTTACGATAGTGCTCATAGAATCGTCAGACCGGACGAAGTGAACAACATGTCCAATGAGATCACCGTCCCCATCTAATGTGTTGATAATGCGCTTTTTCGTGGTAGACTTTGGCCCTGACGGATTCCAGACTCGTTCTGTGATCTGTTGATGAGAGCCTTTTAATCGCGCTTCCCACTCTTCTTGGATATACTTAGTGAGTAGCGATGTGAGCGGTAATGGGATATATTTTGAAGGTTTAGCCATGTCCATATCCGAAAAAATTCAACAACTCGCCATCAAATTCATTGCCCGTCAATGCACGTTACGCGAGTTTCGCGATCAGTTCGTCCCGCTGCTTGTTTCCGTCAATCGCAAGACCGACGCAGAAGCGGTTACACTTGGTGACACCATCGAAAACCTTTACGCCGATTTTCTGGCCGGCGAACTCAACGAGCAGGGACTACGACAAAAAATTGTGCAGCTCACCCCCATTGTTACGGCACAGATCAAGTTCGAGTGGGCGTTTTGCTGTTCTGCCGGAACTGAATCCGCTAAGCCCAACATGAAGCCAGTCATTGAAAGTTCTTCAAACGCTCAGGTTCTTGAATACACTTAACGCCCCATCCCGGGCATTCCACCTTGCGGCATTCCCGGTGGAATACCTGCCATTTGGGGTTGTTGCGGAATGACCAGCATCACGTCGAACGGCACAATGATTGGATCTTTTTCGTGTTCAATCTCCATCACAAAGTTATAGGTTCCCGCCGCGGTGAGTGGAACATTGGGAAGTCGGAGGGCGTTAATCGCTTGACCGGGACGGACGATGTTTATGCCCCCCATGCCCTCGACCAAGTTTTTCCCGGTTTCCAGATGTTGGAGCTTCATTCGCACATTAAACAGTCCAACTCGGTCGCTCTCTAGAAGCTGGAAAAATGTTAACGACGGCAATACAAACGGAATCTGTGGGATCGTAATTGTCCCCATATAGACGCCGAGAATTATGAATTTGCCGTTATTCTCTTGACGCACCTCATCGCAGATGATGGTGTATTTCTCTTTGATCGCCATGGCCCCTCATTTTGTGGTAAGGTATCGCCTCGTTAGAGACAGGATTCTCCCGAAGATTTTCCTTGACGAAATTTTGAGGGGACTTTAGGATGGTTCTGTCAGATACATCTTTAAGTCCTCTTCGGTTTCCTCAAAGAGGCAATCTTCGTGCCCACGGTCGTTTGTGGGCATTTGCTTTTGTAACAGAAACATACTCAACAAGCCAGTGAAAAATACTGCCTACAGGTGTGCAAGTCGGTGCATCCAACAGGTAGTGTTAACTATTGTACAAACCCCAACCTGTTTGATTAAGTCCTGTTGCCAACTGTTTGGATGATCTTGGTTGTATCGAAGCATCTGACGCGGGGTTTTGCTTTCCCACATTCGACATCGCTCGGTGCGCCAGGTTCGCGTCCGTTCTTTGGACGCTAACCTGTAAGGGCAGACGACGGTTCTTCTAGTCTCGTGCGCGGGTTCTCGCAGAGCCCGGTAATCTCGCGAGGTTGCGATGGCCACCCCCTTCCCAAATCACCTTGCCGCGATGCCGAGCAATCGCTCCCTGCGCATATGTCCTGACGAGTAATTGTAGAGCCGCTTCCACCGCAGCTTTCTTGGTCCGGGCGCCGCTGCATCGCATCGCCTCACGCATCAATTGGTCGTCGACTTCAATACTCGTCCGCATAACTTGAGCATCGTCCTAATCCGCGAATACATGAGGCCTTAACTCTGCTTTATCCGGCAAAGTAAAAGGCGCGCCCGCATCACGGCGCGCCTTGCTAGACATAGCAAGCTACGTTTCTACAGCCTAGACGCCGGCCATGGCGGGTTCGACCTCGTAGATCGAGTGCCAGGAGGTTGCGGCCTTCAGGCGGTCGTTCACGTTGTTGATGTTCTTCACGCCCTCGGTCTGGAGCCATTTGCGGAAGGCTTCCGCGCCTTGCTTGGCGTAAATCGGGATGCCGTCCTTCCACGTGGCGCGGCCACAGAGTACTCCGTTGAACTTCACACCCGACTGGCCGGCGAGTTCAAGGGCTTCCGTGAACTCTGCGTTGCTTACGCCCGCGGACAGATAAATAAAAGGCTTGCTGACTACTGCCGCAGCTTTCAGGAAAAGGTCCGCGGCTTCTTTCTTGCTGTAGGCTTTCTGTCCGGCATAGGCCTTCGCGCCCTCGACAAACTTCATGTTCACGGGCACTTCAACCTTCAGCACATCGACGCCGTAACGATCTTTCGTGAATTCGCGCATGCTCTCGATTACGACGTGCGGTTTTTTCTTGGCGTAGTCGAAACCTTTTTCGTCCGCGCCTTCTTCGTATCCGACAAACTCGAGGAAAAATGGGATGTCGTTGGCCCGGCATTCGTCGCCAATGCGCTCTACCCATGCGTGCTTTTTGTCATTGACGTCCTTGGGATCGAAGGGCGTGTAGTAGAGCAGAATCTTGACGCAGTCCGCCCCAGCTTCTTTCAGTCGACGGGCGGACCAATGATCGAGCAGGTCACCGAGGCGGCCGGGGCCAGTCTTATCGTATCCGGTCTTTTCGTAAGCCAGCAAAAGGCCCGCGTTCTTTGCCCGCCGCTTGGACGCAGGCAGTCCCCACTCAGGATCGAGTAGGATCGCACTGGCATGCGGAGTGAGAACCTCGGCGACCAGCGACTTGAATTCTTCCATCAACACGTCGCCGACTTCCCCACCCTTTTCCTTAGCCAAAGACTTCTGCAAAGACCCGCGCTGGTCCATGGCGGCAGCGGCGATGATGCCGCGGTCGGTGGAGACTCTTTTAAGGCCTGATAGTTTGCCGGGAGTGAGTTTCATAGGATTCCTCCTTGGTGGCTCATGATTCGATGAATTCTTAGAGCAACTAATTGTAAACCCAAATCCCAAAAATCCTCAGGTGCTTACTGGCGGAGGGTCAGGGTGCCTAGCATGGCTTGTTGTTTGGCGATCAGGGATTGGACGCCTTGGCCGGCGAGGGTGATCATCTTTGCCAGTTGTGGTTCGTCGAAGACCTGGTGTTCGGCGGTGGCCTGGACTTCGACCAGTTTGCGGCCGGCGGTCATTACGAAATTCATGTCTACGTCGGCGCGGGAGTCTTCTTCGTAGCAGAGGTCGAGGAGGATTTCTCCGTCGACGATGCCTACACTTACGGCGGCTACGAAATCGCGGAGAGGGGCAGAGGTTAGAGTGCCGGCCTCGACTAACTTTTCAAGCGCCAACCCCAGGGCGATGAAAGCTCCTGTGATCGACGCTGTGCGCGTGCCTCCGTCGGCCTGGATTACGTCGCAGTCGATCCAGATGGTGCGTTCGCCTAGTCTTACAAGATCGGTAACGGCTCGCAGGGAGCGTCCGATCAGGCGTTGGATTTCGTGAGTGCGGCCGCTGGATCTTCCTTTCGTGACCTCGCGGGGAGTGCGGGTTAGCGTGGCGCGGGGCAACATGCTGTACTCGGCGGTGATCCAGCCTTTGCCGCTATTGCGCATGAAGGGAGGGACGGTTTCTTCGACCGAGGCGGTGCAGATTACGCGGGTGTTGCCGACCTCGATCAGGACCGAGCCTTCGGCGGTGTTGATGAAGCCCGGGATAATGTTGACTGGACGCATCTGGTCGGGGGTGCGGTTGTCGGAGCGATAAAACATAGGGGCGATTGTAGCAGGGTGGGGGGCGTCGTTTGGAAGTTACGCCGATCACCACGGCAGTTCCGGTGTCAGGCTCAAGCCGCGGGAACTGTGTCCCTGCCTTAACCATTTCTACGCGCATTAAACGGAACACCTCCAGACTTTGAATGTTCCCTTTGCAGACGAAATTCTTCCATCCGGGAGTGTGGTGAGAACCCTGCGGCTGACGACAGGACTTCAAGGTTAGAAATATTTTATGAGCCAAAACGGGAACTAATAGTGACATTTCTAATCTTTCTTCTCCCTTCTGCTTGCGCCGGAGTCGCTCAGTGGTAGAGAATCCATTAACCCTGTGCGCCACAGACAATCCGCCTTTCACTCGTGCATGAAAGTGCGGAGATCGAGGGAGGGAGCGAATGCGCTCAAGTTTCCCGTCCTACGGTGTTTTGTTCTCGATCTTGATTTTGTTGTTGCTCGTCGCCTTCGTCCTGGGCCAGACCTCCCCACAAAGTGGCAAGGGTGCCCCATCGCCCGCGATGCATGCCACCAGCGGCCCATCGACCGATGCCTCCAAGTATGTCGGCGCGGAAACCTGCAAGACGTGTCATGAAGAGATTTACAACGGCTGGGAGAAATCGCCCCACTGGAAGACCACCCTTAATAAGGAGGCCAGTCCCTCGAAGCAAGGCTGCGAAGCCTGCCACGGTCCCGGTGCGGAACATGTGGAAGGGGGCGGCGACAAGACCAAGATATTCGTCTTCGAAGATCACTCCCGGCAGGAGACCAGTGCTCGCTGCCTGACCTGCCACGGCGAAGGACATGAGCAGGCCCATTTTTCTGAATCTCTCCACTCCAGCAGCAACGTCGGCTGCCTGGATTGCCACTCACCCCATCACGCGAAAGAAAAGCCGCACCTACTGGTCCAGAACACGCCGCAGTTGTGCTACGGCTGCCACACTTCGGCCAAAGCGGACTTTGCCAAACCCTATCATCACCGCGTGAACGAGGGGCTGTTGCAATGCAGCGACTGCCACAACCCACACGGCACCGCGATCGCCGGCCAGCTCAGGACCATGCCCAACGGTGATGCCATCTGCTACAAGTGCCACGTCGACAAGCAAGGGCCGTTCGTCTACGAGCACGTGCCGGTCAAGACCGAGGGCTGCACCAGTTGCCACACTCCGCACGGCTCAACCAATCCGCGCTTCCTGAAGGTGAGCCTGGTGAACATGCTCTGTCTGCAGTGCCACACTTTCCCCACGCAGGGACCCGCCGGACCCGCCCACAACCAGTCCGCCAAATATCAGGCGTGCACTATGTGCCACGTGGCGATTCACGGCTCCAACTTCAGTAATGTCTTTTTCAAATGAGGGAGACTCATGACCTCGCCCCGACAACTCGGCCCACCGACCCTCCTGAGCTCTCTACTTGTTCTTGGCCTGCTCGTGTCGACATCGCAATCCCTACCTGCGCAGTCCTCCAGCGCCAACCCGAACCCGCCCGCCCAGCAAGAAGGTGTCACCGCCGGAGATTACGTCATTCATACGTCTGCTGAAATCGGCTATCGCTACACCAACGTGACCGGGAGCGACGATATGTACGACACCCTGGTCAACCTGCAGACCGGCCCGCGATTTCTCGACGAGACTTTTTCCATGCAATCGCAGGATCACCAGGGCCTGCTCTTCGACAATCTTTCCGTCAACAGCTTCGGATGGGGCGGCGATCCCAATAACGTTTTGCGGGCTCGGATAGAGAAAAACAAGTGGTACAACTTTCTGGCCAGCTTCCGTCGCGATCAGAATTTCTTTGACTACGATCTGCTGGTCAATCCGCTCAACCCTCCGACCTCGAGTCCCTCGATTCCCGTGCTCAATTCCGCCCACGCCTTCGACACTACGCGCCGGATGACGGACATCGACCTCACTCTGCTGCCGCAATCGGTGGTGAGCTTCCGCTTCGGATATTCGCACAACAACATGACCGGGCCTTCCTACACCAGCATCCACATCGGAACCGATGCATTGCTCCTCCAACCCTGGAACACCACGATGAACGCCTATCGTTTTGGAGCCGACTGGAAGGTCGCGCCCCGAACCGTTCTCAGCTACGATCAATTTCTCTACTACTACAAGGGAGACACCGATCCGCAACTGTCGTCTTTTGCCATGGCCTTTCTGCCCGGCGGAGGCACGGTTGAACTCGGCCTGCCCTTCGACACCGCCAACAAGTCGCCCTGCGCTGTGGTGCCGCCCGCGACCAGTCTCATCAACGCATCGGGAACGCTGACGAATCTGAACTGCAACGGTTACTTCAGCTACTTCCGCAACCAGCGCATCCGTACTTCAACCCCGATGGAGCGCCTCAGCCTGCGCAGCAACTACTTCCAGCGCGTCGAACTGCTCGGATCTTTCACTTACAGCTCGGCTGACATGAACACGCCATTGGACGAATCTTTCAACGGCCTCGAAAGCCGCACTACCACCCGCGCTTACACCAACACCGGAACCGGCAGCGCCCGCCAGATTTCCAACGTGCTCGATCTCGAAGGCACCGTGCACGTAACCAAACACATCCGCATCATCGACAAGTTTTATTATTGGGCCTTCCGCATCCCCGAGAATGGCAACTTCACCGAGACCGATAGCGTTTGTACCGCCGCGTGCAATCTGCTGACCCCGCTGAGCGCCACTGCCCCGGCCGCGACCAGCACGTTGACGCAAGCCTCTTTCAATCAGACTTGGATCACGAATCAGACCCAGGTCGCATGGGACATTTCGAAAAAAGTCGGAGCCAACCTCGGCTTCCGCTACAGCGATCAGGTCTTCAAACACTTCAACGACTTCTTGCCCGGAGACGAAGACTATTTCGCCATCCACGGCTACACCGAACTCTTCGGCTTCTGGGCACGCCCCATCCACGCTCTGAGGCTGAATTTCAATCAGGAGTACACCAGCTTCGATAACGTGATCGTCAGAATCTCGCCGCGCAAGCAATCCCAGTATCGCTTTCAGGCTGGATACACGCCTCGCCCTTGGGCAGTCCTCGGCGGTTCGATCAATATTTTCCAGCAGTCGAACGGTGACTCCTCCACCAACTACCAGGGACACAACCGAAACTACGGACTCACCGCTTCGCTCGCACCCAACGAGCGCTTCGCGCTTGATCTGGCATACAACTACAACGACGTCATGCAGAATGCCCTGATCTGCTTCAACGACACGCCGCCGCCCGGTGTGAGCCTTCCCTTTGTAAACAGCGCCGCCTCCTGCGCCGCCAATGATCCGTCGAACCCTCTGCTGGCCAACTCCTACTACACCAACCACACCAATTTTGGGATGTTCACTGTTCGCTTCAAGCCCATCAAGCGTCTGACCCTGAACCTTGGCGCCAGCATCACCAACGTCGGCGGCACAACGCCACAGTTCAACGTCCTGCAGCCCCTCGGCTCCCTGCAGTACCTGTACTACCAGCCCGTAGCCAATTTCAGCGTCGATTTGACCCATGGGCTAGCCTGGAACAGCGGCTGGAATTACTACCAGTACAACGAAGGCTCATTTGTCGGACCGACGGCCCCTCGTTATTTTCATGCCAACACCGTCACTGAGTCCCTCCGTTACTCCTTCTGACCCTTTGGGCGGATCGACAGTCTGCCCACAGGCGCACGGTGCCTAACTTAATTACACCGCACCTCCGGGCTAGTACGCCGAATTAGCCGACGCGGTAGGTATTTCGCAGCACGGGTGATGTCATCAGACCGTTCCACTCTAAAACTCCCGAGGCAAGGGTTAATGAGCGCTATGGGGATTTTGCGCCAGTTGATGCGCCGAGAGCCTCTTTGAAACGTGCGACAGGGGTATAGTATAGCCTTGCCTGATTAGGCAAACGACACGCGATGACGTTATTCCAATATCGACACTGGGTACACTTGCATTTGACGGCAGCTGGCGTGATTGCGGTCACCTCTGTGGCTGCACTTGCGACCTCGTTTCCACGGCCTGTCGCTACCGATCAGACGGCTACACGTGCGTGGGCTCAATTGGCAATGCTGGACGGCACGCCCGATGCTGGCGATGGTTTGGGAACGTCCGTGGCGATTAGTGGCAACACCGTGGTGGCATCGGCCCCTCAGAGCGAAACTAACTTGGGCGTGGTGGACCTATTTGTCAAACCAACTAACGGCTGGACGAATATGACCGAAACGGCAAAGCTTACGGCTTCGGATGGGACAATCGACGATGGATTTGGTTTATCAGTAGCGATCAGCGGGAACGTCGTAGTTGTCGGTGCTCCCTATTTCAATAGCGGTGGCAACCAATTCCAGGGTAAAGCTTACGTCTATGTTAAGCCAGCGACGGGGTGGAGGGACATGACGGAGACAGCCCAGCTGACGGCGTCGGATGGGGTCACGGATAGTGAATTGTTCTCAACTGTAAGCATCAGTGGCAACACCATTGTTGCAGGGGAGCCTGGCCTCAGTCTGATCGCGTATGTCTTCGTCAAGCCAACAGGCGGCTGGAAAAATATGACGGAGACGGCGAAGCTTACTGCCTCGGACAATCCCAAAAAAGCTGGAGGGTACCATGCCGTGGCCATCAGTGGAAACACGATCATTGCTGGTGAGCCTGCACGGGTTGGCAAACAAACGGCTGTCTATCTATACGTCAAACCGGCAAACGGGTGGTCCGATATGACTCAAACTGCCAAGCTGACACCACACTTCTACGGAGGCGAGGGGCGGTTCGGGGAAGCGCTGTCGATCAGCGGAAACACCGTGGCGGTTGGTGCGCCTGGTGCCGAGGCAGGCTTTAGGCACACACAACCACGTGGCGCAGTCTACGTGTTCGTCGAGCCGACTGGAGGCTGGAAAGACATGACAGAGAACGCCACATTGTTCGCTTCGACCGGCACGCCAGCTGACAATTTCGCCACATCAGTGTCGATCAGCGGAAACACAGTGGTCGCCGGCGCTTCACTTGCACAGCCAACGTCGGGAGGAACAGCTTATGTCTTCACAAGACCGAGGAGAGGTTGGCCGAAGAAGATGACCGAAACTGCGGCCTTGACTGCTTCTGACGGCCAGCCGAACTATTTCTTCGGCACCTCAGTGTCCATCAATGCTGGCACAATATTGATTGGCGCTCCTGGGCATCCCTTGTACGGCAGATGCTATCTATTGGGGAGATAGTTGCCCCAGAGATCCCCCCAAACGCTCCGCACACCTAGCGTGATAATTTCTGCAATCAGGCGATAGCGCTCGTTGAGAATTACGGGTGAACTGGAGCGCCGACATTGGGGGGTGCATATTCTACTCCGTGTATTCCCCCCATGTTTATTTGCGGGCGGTTATCGCAGCGCTGGAAGTGTGCGCCACCCAAAATCACGTGCACGATGGCATTGCCGCAATCACTGCGCGTTCTGCAGTTGGGCCACTACCTGGGTTACGGCGGGGACGTCGAAGAAATTGGAGAGGTCGGCGTGGCCCGCCAGGGTCTCGCGCTCGTTGCCTGCTACCAGAATCTTTACCCGAGTGATGCCGGGAATGTTAGCGGAGAGCGTTTGCACCAGTGAGACCACGCTGAGCTCTTCGACGAGAACGCCGGAGCGGTGGTTGTCGGCGAAGGCGGCGTTCAGATCGATGACGGCGAGTCCGGGGTCGACCAGGTAAACGTCGCGAATTTCCGAGCCGCGTCCCAAGGGATGCGGTGAGAACTTGTCAAGGTAGAGGGTGAGCAAGGCGCGAAGGATTTCTGCGGCGCGCTCCTGGCGTCCCGTGGGCAGCGTGATGTGAACCGACTTGGGACGTAAGACTCCAGCGTCGTCATAGGCGACATATAGAGTCACTTGCTCGCTCGAACCGGAAACGGGCGGTGCGACGGGTTGAGTGTTTGCCGCGGAAACGTCGGTGCGATCGACGTGGGCACGCATCCGCAAAACGTAGAAACCCATTCCAAGCGTGATGGCCAGGAGGATGGCGACAGCGATGATGAGATGGCGGGGAATCATCGGGCCGCCTCCAGCTTGTCGTGAAAGTCGGACACGCCTGCAGCGATCGCAACCGCGATTGCTTGCTGGTAAGCGGGGGAGTTCAGTTGCGAAACGTCGTCGGATGAGGGCGCGACTTCGAGCGCCAGAGCCACGGTGGTGATGTTGTTCAGGGGACGGAGCGGGGCGATGAGAGATCGTGCCTGAATCTGTTTGCTTTGCAGGCTCCGCACCAGACCGCTTCCTGCCGATCGGCTGAGCAGCTGAAAAGGAGTTTGAGCCGCATCCCAGCTAAGAAAGGGACCGTGGTTTTCTGTCCCCGCAGGGACGACTGCGCTGTAGACGCGGACGCCGTTGCCTTCTGAGGCGGCATGCACACAGAGGTAAATCGCGGGACGGGCGGAGTTCGTCAAGCTGGCGCGCTGGTCGAGAGTGAGTGTGATGTCGCCATCGCGCAGGAGCAAGGTAGCGAGGCCGCGGAGTTCGAGTTCCTGCCGCAGGCGGCGGGCGAAGGCGAGAGTGACATCTTTCTCGGCTAACTGGTCGGTGAGGGAGGCTCCGCTTTCTGCGCCTCCGTGGCTGGGGTCGACGACCACGAAATAATGCCGGACGGCGGGTGTGGGAGGGGACGAAGGTGGTGGAGCGACCGCGGCGGTCTGAGGGGGTTGCGCGGGTACCGCGGTCTGCGGCGGCGCGGTGGCCAGTGGGACGGGTTCGATGATGATGGTGCGTCCGTTGTTGGTGAAACTCGCCATGAGCGGGACGCTGGCCGCAACCACAACCTGGGCTGCTCCGTTGTTTTCCTGGAAGCTGGCAGAGGGAATGATTTTGCTATCGAAGGTGAGCGCCTGAGAGCCGGGTGCTACGACCGCCTCATGGTTGAACGCCATGCGCAACTCTCCGGGTTCGGTGGCGATGCTCGGGTTCACGGGAGCGGTAAAGTTCATGACCAACTTTGGCGGCGTGGTCTTGCTGACCTGCGCGGTGAAATGCACAGCTACGTTTCCGATAAACAAACGGCGGGAATTCTGGTTGAAGGTGACGGGGCCACCGAGAATTTGCGGCAAGAGCGTGCCCAGGCACGAGAGCGGCACCAGGCCGCGCTGGTTGTCCAGCAGAAAGGCGGAAGGAAGGTTGTAGTCGCTGCCATGGATGCGGGCGCGAGTTTTTCCCGCGGTGAATTCGCTTTCGACTTCGTAGTAGCGGAATTTCCAATGGGGTCCGTTGACCTTGGCGCTGACTACTCCCAGAGGCTCGAAGACTTCGAGCAGGCCCACGTATTCGTCGCCATTGCGGTCGAGGACCGGGAGAGAATAGTTCGCGGCGTTGGAGTAAATGGTGACGCGTTTTTCTTCCGGGGAGCTGTAAAGAAGAATCGTGGACGCCAGGAAAATCGCGGTTGCGAACGCTCCCGCGGCGGGGACGAGACGTCCCCGCGACAGCCGACGGGACGCCGGCGCTACTCGACGGCGCTCGTTACTCCAGCGCATAGATTGTGAGGCCACTTAGAAGCTTGGGGTAGAAGTCGGTGGATTTTTGGGGCAGGACTTCGCCGGCAAAGGCAATGTCGCGCACCTGGCGCATGCGCACCGGATTCATCAGAAAGGCTACGTTGGCTGCTCCTTCGCGAACTCGGGCCATGGCATCGCCTGCGTCGCGAACGTAGCTGACGTTCTTCTGATCGCGGATGTCGTCCTCGGAGATGTCCAGCACAGCTTCGAGCAGGCATTTGTGCAGTTGGACCACATCGAGGGACTGCTGCCGAAGCGGGAGGCCCTGAAGCACTTCGGAAGCGAGAGGTCTCGGCGTGTCGAACAGAAACGCACGATTGGCGGTGACTCCGAGCAGGGCGGTGCCGGCCTTCCCTGCAGCACGGAGGATTCCGAGAGCGCGTTTGGTATCGATGGATGGATCGACCTCCTCCACGCTGAAATAAGACCGGCCGTGGTCGCGGAGATCGTCAGGAGAGAACGATTCCAGAGCGTGCACGACGCGATGAGTGGGCAGGATGACCAGTCCGGGGCTGTCCATATTGATGAAGGTCATCATGACGAGTTCGTAGGGCGCGAGTCCGGATGGGGCGGTTTCCTGCTTGGCCCGGCGCTGGTTGCGATAGTTCAGAGCGGTTTCGTAGCGATGATGCCCGTCGGCGATGATGAGCTTCTTGTCGCGCATTTTGTCACGGACGAGTTGGATGAGGACGGGATCCGAGACTTTGCGTACTTGATGCAAAACTCCATATTCATCGCGGACTTCAATACCGTTTTCCATATCTCCGGCAGGGGCCGAGAGCGTTCCGTCGATCTCGCCAGCGGGATCGCTGTACAGCATAAAGAGCTGGCCGAAGTGCGCCCGCGTCGCGCGCAAGAGTTCCAGGCGGTCCGCCTTAGGTTTGGCGAGGGTTTGCTCGTGGCGATGGACGATTCCGGCTGCGTAATCTTCAATTTTGCCTAAGGCGATGAGGCCTCGGCGCTCCAGTTCGGGTCCGCCGCCCGGGGGTTCGAAATGTTGAGTGTATTGGTATAGGGATTGCTGGGGGTCCTGCAGGAAAATGCCTTGCCGGCGCCAATCGCGAAAGGACGCGGCGGCGCGAGTGTAAACATTTTCCTCTAAGTGGTCGGTAGGTTGCGGCTTGCCGAGAATGATGCGAACGAGATTGTGGGGGCTCGCATGGTAGTAGCGGTTTTGCATCTCCGGCGTGATCTTGTCGTAGGGTTGGGTCACAACCTGGGCGAGATCAACCCGAGCGGGGTCGTAACGCAGAGCTCGGAAGGGTGCGATGTAGGCCATAGCCGGAAATGGGAATTGTACAAGAGATGGGCTCCCTCGGTTTGAGATAGCTCGAAAGCGTTCGGGGCATGTAAGGCATCACCGTAACCGCAGGGGAATTTGACAGATATTTGACAAGTGGGTTTCGCCAGAATGATTAAATTCGAATAGCTGCTCGGTCCACGAATCGACTCGAGGAAACCCTTGTGCAGGCTTATGACATCCTGGTGGCGTGGCAGAAAAAAAGGCTGGCGCCAAGGGGTTTGAGCTGTGGTACGATCAGTCGTAATGAGGTAGTTGTGGCCCGCAATCAAAGGCGCGGGTCGTTTCCCCGCCTGATGACCCGAGACCGGAATCACCCAGTCCCTCATCGGACCCTGAGAGACGGTGTGCTGTGTGTGCGGCAGAAGGCGTTTCTTTTCTTCTTTCTTGTCCCTCTAGTTTGCTTCCTGGCGCCGAATGCTCTGGCGCAGGCTCCCGTCGACGACGTCCACGTTACTCCTCGAGTCGAGCCTCCTAAGGTCGATCCCAGCGCTGGCATTGATCCATCGCTGAAAACCCATACCAAGCCGCTCAAGGTGGATGTCAACCTGGTTCTGGTGCCGGTTACGATCACGGATCCCATGAACCGCCTGGTCACCGGCCTGGACAAGGAGAATTTTCAGCTCTTTGAAGGCAAGGACGTTCAAGAGATCCGCCACTTCTCCAGCGAAGACGCTCCCGTATCGATCGGGGTCATCTTCGATATGAGCGGAAGTATGGTGACCAAGATCGAGCGGGCGCGGGAGGCGGTAGTGGAGTTCTTCAAGACGGCGAACCCGCAGGACGAGTTCTTTATGGTAGCGTTCGCGGATCGTCCTCAGGAGGTCTCCGACTTTACGTCTTCGGTGGACGACATTCAGGGCAAGTTGGTTTATACGGTTCCAAAAGGCAGGACGGCGTTGCTGGATGCGATCTATCTCGGCGTCAGCAAGATGCGGCAGGCGAAGTACACGAAGAAGGCGTTGCTCATCATCTCTGACGGTGGCGACAACCATAGCCGCTACACCGAAGGCGAGATCAAGTCCACGGTCAAAGAAGCAGATGTGCTGATCTATGCCATTGGGATTTACGACCATTACATGGCCACGCAAGAGGAGGCTTTGGGGCCGGCTCTGCTGGGCGAGGTGGCGGAAGTGACAGGAGGGCGATCTTTTACCATTGACAACCCCAACGACTTGGCCGACGTAGCGACAAAAATCGGAATTGAATTGCGCAACCAGTATGTTCTCGGATACCGACCAAAAAACCCCGGGCACGACGGCAAATGGCGTAAGATAAAAGTGAAATTGATTCCACCCAAAGGATTGCCGCCGCTAAAGGTGTACGCCAAGACGGGGTACTATGCTCCTTCGGAATAACCGGGTTCCGCTTCTAGTCGTTTTTCTCCTTTTCACCGCCATAGCATGCCGCCATCAGACAGTTGCAGCTGCCGTCCCAGAGGCCGCGACGCAACCGCCGCAGAGTCAAAGCCAGGCAGCGCAAAGTCCGGCGGCTCAGACCTCAAGTCCGCAATCTCCTAGTCCGCAGTCTCAAGGTTCGGAGCCTCAGAATCAGCAAACCCAGAGTCAGGCGCCGCAGGGCCAACCGGTCCCATCTCAGCAGACTCAGAGCCAGGCGCAATCCTCCAGCGATAGCGGAGTCTTCGTCTTCAAGAAGGAAGTCGAAGAGGTCGTGGTGCACGCGACCGTGATGGATGATAAAAACCATCTGGTGACGAACCTGGACAAGAGTGCTTTTACCGTCTTTGAGAATAATCAGCCGCAGACGATCAGTTCGTTCCGCCACGAAGACATTCCGGTAGCCATGGGCATCGTGATCGACAACTCGGGCTCGATGCGGGAGAAGCGGGACAAAGTGAACAAGGCTGCGCTGAACCTGGTGCGTTCCAGCAACCCTCAGGACCAGGTTTTTGTGGTCAACTTTAATGACGAGTACTATCTCGACCAGGACTTTACCAGCAACATCAACAAATTGCGGGAGGCGCTGGAGAAAGTGGAAGCACGCGGAGGCACGGCGCTTTACGACGCGATTCTGGCGTCGGCCACCCACTTAAAGGAAGCCAGGCTACAAAAGAAGATTCTGTTCGTGGTCACCGATGGAGAAGACAACGCCAGCCGGAATTCGCTGGAGGAAACAGTCCGCAAACTGCAGGAAGAAAACGGTCCGACGGTGTACGCAATCGGTTTGCTGGGCGAGGAAAAAGCTCGCCGTGCCCGGCGGGCGCTCGAAACCATTGCGCAGCGAACCGGAGGAATCGCGTTTTTACCGCGCACGCTCGATGAAGTAGACCAGATCAGCAGCAGCGTTGCCCACGACATCCGAAACCAATACACCATCGGTTACAAACCCACGACCCCGAAAAGTGTTGGAGGCTACCGGGCTATCCACGTGGAAGCCAAGGCCAAGGGCTACGGCAAACTCGTGGTCCGCACCCGCAGTGGATATTATCCCGGGCTGGAGCACGCGCCGCAGTAAGGCTTAGGTGGCGTGGCGCTTTCTTGCTCGCGAAGTGACAGGTTTGCAACATTTAGGTCCTTTGGTGCGATTGACGCCTTCGCGCGGCTTCCGTACCCTGTAGAGTGCAGAAGACAACCATTGAACGCTCCCGCCCGCAGGTGGCTGACGATATTACTCAACTCGTTGGCGAAACCCCCATCCTCAAGCTCAAGCGAATTGTGCCTGCCGGTTCGGCGGAGGTTTACGCCAAGCTGGAGTACCTGAATCCCGGAGGAAGCGTCAAGGATCGCGCCGCTATCGGGATTATTGGCCGAGCGGAGGAGCAGGGCCGCCTCAAGCCGGGAGGGACGATTGTCGAAGCGACGGCGGGGAATACCGGTATCGGGTTGGCCCTCATTGGAGTGAATCGCGGCTACAAGGTTGCGCTGTTCGTGCCGGAAACGTTTTCGGAGGAAAAAGTGATGATCATGCGGGCCCTCGGCGCCGAGGTCACCCGCACCCCGGACGCCGAGGGCATGCAAGGAGCAATCGACCGTGCAAAAAAGCTGGCCTCCCAAAATCCCAACGCCTTCATGGCAGGCCAGTTCGAGAATCCTGCCAATCCTGATTATCACTACGAAACTACCGCGCACGAAATTTTCGAGCAAATGGATGGGAAGATCGACGCCGTCGTCATTGGAGCTGGAACTGCCGGGACGTTTACCGGAGTTGCGCGTTACCTGAAGGAGCGTCTGCCGAAGATATTGGCGATCGCGGTGACCACCCAAGGCTCGGTTCTCGGAGGCGGTAAAGCGGGGCCGCACAAAGTCGAAGGGATTGGATCGAGTTTTATTCCTAAGACGTTTGACGCGTCCGTGTGCGACGAAGTTGTGGTCGCGAACGATGTTGAAGCCTTCGGCATGGTGAAAGAGTTGGCAGCGCGAGAAGGGGTGTTGGCCGGCTCAAGCGGCGGAGCCAACGTTTTCGCATCGTTGCAGATCGCCCGCCGTCTGGGTTCGGGAAAGCGCGTGATCACCATGATTCCAGATTCAGCGGAGCGCTATCTGTCCAAGAAAATCTTTGAAGGCGGCATCTAGCGAGACGTTGCAAGCAACGTCTCTACCACGAACAACAAACCATGTCGAAAAATACTTCTCCCGGTTTTGCTACCCGCGCCATTCATGTTGGGCAGGAGCCTGATCTTGAAAGCGGCGCGATCTCGCCGCCCATTCATCCAACCTCCACTTATGTCCAGCAAGAGATCGGCAAGAACAAGGGGTATGAGTATGCCCGAGTCTCTAATCCGACACGCACTCGCCTGGAGGAGAATCTTGCTGCCCTCGAAGGTGGGATCACGTCGCGCGTGTTCGCCAGCGGTATGGCCGCGATCAATGCGATTTGCACAATGTACAAGTCGGGCGACCACGTGGTGTGCGGCCATAACCTTTATGGCGGCGTGCCCCGGCTGTTCAATCAGGTGCTGACTGGGTATGGAATCGAATTCACGTACGTGGACACCTCCGAGGTTAGAAAGGTAGAGCGCGCGATTCGCAAGAAGACGCGCATGGTGTATTTGGAGACTCCGACCAATCCACTCATGGCATTGAGCGATATCCAAGCCATCAGCAAGGTTTGCCGCAACAAGAATGTGGAACTGGTGGTGGACAACACTTTCCTGTCGCCGTACTTTCAGCAGCCGATTGCTTTAGGCGCGGACATGGTGGTGCATTCGACCACGAAATTTCTCAACGGACACAGTGATGGTCTCGGTGGCGTCGTCGTGTGCACGCGACCCGAGCAGGCCGAGCAACTGAGCTTTGTACAGAAGGCGGCGGGAGCGATTCTTTCTCCCTTCGAGTGCTGGCTGGTGTTGCGCGGGGTGAAGACGCTGGCGGTTCGGATGGAGCAGCATGATCGCAGCGGGCGGGTCATCGCGGAATTCCTGGTCCGACACAAGAAGGTGAAAAAAGTTTTTTACCCCGGGTTGCCAGATCATCCGCAGTACGAACTTGCACAGAAACAGATGACTGGCTTCGGTTCTATGATCTCGTTTGAGACCGGCTCGCTCTCGAATGCCAACAAGATGCTGAGAAAAGTCCGCGTCTGCGCACTGGCGGAATCGCTGGGTGGAGTGGAAACGTTGATCTCGCATCCCGCGACGATGACTCACGCGGCTTTAGGCGAAAAGGGAAGAAAAGAGATTGGCATTACGGATGGCATGGTCAGGATTTCAGTGGGTATCGAGAACGTGGAAGACATTATCGCCGACCTGGATCAAGCGCTAACTGCCGTTTAGGCGCGGGCGTAGGGGGAAAGGCCAGCTAACTCTTGCCTGAGGCAAAGTAGTCCGCCATCAGTTCATGGGACCATTTAGGCTGCCGGATTGTTGAACGGTCGGGAGTGAACTCGACGAAGACCGGTTTGATGTCCAGCACTGGCGAACCGTCGAAAGCGTCCAAGCCTTGCAATCTCAGAGTCGACCCTTGAACTGAGAGCAACCGACAGATGGTCGCGGCAATTCGATTCGGCCGCGCTTTTCCGCGTTGGGCGAAGATTCCGACCTTGGGCCAGTTCGGATTGCTGCGCGGGTGCCGGCGGCCGGCGACGACAGAATCTTCGCTTACCCCGTGCAGATAAAAGAACACTTCAACGTGGGAGAAGTCGGCGAGTCCTTGCAGGGCGTCGGAAGTAAAGCGGTTTTCGTCGAGGCGAATCTCGGAGACAATATCGCCCCAGTAATCTTCTCGTGATCCCTGTTCAGAAATATGCTCCGAAGAATGGACGCAGCCGATTGGGCGCAGAACAATATCCATGTCGGTCATGGTAGTGCGAGCGAGTGGCGATTGCCAATGGCTACAATCAGCCCACAATTTGTCATGCTGAGCGAAGTCGGAGCATCGCTACCCGGACTGCGACGCTGGGGTAGGGATTCCTCGCTTCGCTCGGAATGACACTGCATTAAGAATTACGAACGGCACTGCCCGAGAAATTATTCGATGAATCCTCGAGCCACTTGAGATACTGCTCGCTGCCGGCTTCGATCGAAATCGACAAGCACTCCGGCAATTCGTAAGAGTGCATTTCCAGGATGGCATCGCGCACGTGCTCAAAAGGGGCGGCGGTTTTGACCCAGAGCAACCATTCCTCGGCCTCTTCTACTTTCCCTTTCCAGCGGTAAATCGATACGACTTTGGGCACGATATTCACGCAGGCAGCGAGCTTGCGGTCGACCAATGTTTCGGCGATCCGGCGCGCTTCATCGACGGAGCCGGCGGTAGTCATGACGATTGTTTTGTCGGTCATATGAAAGTCAGCCTTCCGCTTTTAGGTTTACGGCATCAAAGACTACCACTTTCGAAAGGTCGCTGGGGGATGCGGCCAGCGACCATGCGATTTGTCAAAGTTGGTTCCTTTCAGCATTAGGGAGAGAACTTCCGCTTGACGACGGAAGGGGGAGAGACGTTCACTGGAAAACTGGGGAAGAATCCTCGCGACTTTTTCGGCCGCTGCGATCGAGCCATGCGCCTTCGAATCGGACATTTTCGTAAAATCCGAGTCTTGCCAAAGCCGGAGGATCGTCTGCGCACGCTGGTCGAGCGGGCTCCGCAGGCCGAAGCCTGGGCCGATCGCACGATGGCAAAACTTCGTCCGACGCTGACTTTGCTCTATGGCTTGCGACGGCGGTTGGCCACGGCTGCGGTAGCGGTGCTGACAATATGGCTGTTTGCCCATGTTATGTTTGGCGATAACGGCATGGTGATCTACCGGCAGAAGAAGGCCGAATACCAAACCCTGCAAAAGGAAATCGACGGCTTACAAAAGGAAAACGACCGTTACACGCGGCAGGTGAAGGCATTGCAGGCTCCCGATCCCAACACGATTGAAAAAGAGGCGAGGGAGCAGTTGCATTATGCGCGTCCGGGTGAGGTAGTATACGTCGCGCCACCAGCGCCGCATATCGTCACACGAGAGACAAACGCGGCTCAGAAATAACCCGCCCTGCCGCAGTCGGCGCAATTAATTTGTGATATAGTTCTGATCAATTCCATTGAGAAGCGCAAGGCGGGCAACATTTTCCACCTTGTTTGTGACCTGCACGTACGCAGCGCGCCGTGCAGCGCGAGATTGGTTTCAAAAATCGGCGGGCTGACCGCTAGAAGAGGTGTGCTATGAAAAAAGTTGGGATGAAAAAAGTATTGATGAGCTGTGCTGCCGTCTGGGTTTTGTTCTTTATCGTTGCTATAGCCTCGGCGGCTGACAAGACCGCGACCGTGAATGGGTACGTCAGCGATTCCATGTGCGGCGCTAAAGGCGCGAACACGAGCCATGCAGCTTGTATGACGAAGTGCCTGGGAAAGGGTGCGACGGCGGTCATTGTCACCGATGGCGATCAGAAGATAGTCAATGTTTCCAATCCGGACGTGCTCAAAGGACATGAAGGACATCACGTGTCAGTCACGGGAGCAATGACCGGAGATTCCATTCACGTAGACAGCGTGAAGATGCTCTGATTTGAGGTACAGACGCGAAAGGGCGGCTTGATGACGCCCTTTTTTCATTTGGGCAGAATTAACGGACCACGCCTTCCAAGGGCGAGCTCGCCGTCGCGTATAACTTCTTGGGCATGCGTCCGGCAAGATAGGCTTGGCGACCCGCAAGCACAGCGTGTTTCATGGCTTCCGCCATGAGCACGGCATCCTGAGCGCCAGCGATTCCAGTGTTCATCAAAACGGCGTCAGCCCCTAGTTCCATCGCAATCACGGCGTCCGAGGCCGTGCCCACACCGGCATCGAGGATCAACGGTACGCCCGTAATCATCTCTCGCAGTATTCGGATATGGGCTGCGTTCTGGATCCCCAGGCCGCTGCCGATGGGTGCTCCCAAGGGCATAATCGCGCTGGCGCCGGCATCGAGCAGGCGCTTGGCGAACACGATGTCATCCGAGGTATAGGGCAGAACAGTGAAACCTTCCTTCACCAAAACCTGGGTTGCTTCGAGCGTCGCCTGCACATCGGGATAGAGTGTGGCCTGATCGCCGATCACTTCGAGTTTGACCCAATCGGACAAGCCGACCTCGCGTCCGAGACGAGCCGCCCGAATGGCCTCGTCGGCGTTGTAGCAACCCGCCGTGTTGGGTAACAGGAAATATTTCTTGGCGTCGATGTAGTCGAGCAGCGATTCCTTGCTGCGGTCAAGATTCACCCGGCGCACGGCCACCGTTACCATCTCCGCGCCACTGGCTTCCAGCGCCCGTGCGGTTTCCTGAAATGACTTGTATTTTCCTGTGCCTACAATGAGCCGGGAACGGAACTGGCGGCCAGCAATGATCAATGGGTCTGTCATGCTTTCTATTGTATCTAAATGGAGCGAATTGGTTTCGTGGTAGGCTCCTGCGATAGAATTCCCGGACCATTCGAGGGGCAATCATGAGATTTGCGAAGATTGTATTTTGGATTGCTGCCATTTGGGGCGTGCTGGTTCTCACCCCGCTTTATTTCATGTTTGATTTGATCGGCCGTAATGATCCGCCACCCATCACGCATCCGGGATTCTTCTACGGATTCGTGGGTGCGGGGCTGGCATGGCAGCTAGTGTTTTTCGTTATCGCGACGGACCCTTTCCGCTATCGGCCATTGATGATTCCTTCGGTGCTTGAAAAAGTCAGCTACGTCGCGCCTGTGGCCGTTCTGGTTTTACAGGGGCGCATGCACCCGTCAGATCTCATCTTTGTCGGAAGCGACTTCGTGCTTGGCGTTTTGTTTGTACTCGCTTACTTGAAAGCACGACTTGTCGCTTAGAGAGCATCGGCCAGTTTTCTCGCGTCGGCGTTTACGGTTTTTCGTTTTGTTGTATAGGTGCCGGAGCGCTGACCTCTGGATAAACTTTGATCCAATGATTACGCACCTCAGGGCTTACTTTTCGGCCATTCCAGTTAAAGACAATGAGGTTCGTCTGCTGCTTCGGCATGTGGCAATCAACGCAGTTGTTCGCAATCGGCTGTCCTATCTTTGGATGGGTCTCGACTTTATGGCAGTTGAGGCAATGCCCGGAGAATGCCGCTGGGTCCTTCTGGGTGGTGTGAACATCATGGCAGGTCAGACAAGTCATGGTGGATGACTGGAAGCAGCGGCTTTTCTTGAGCAGTTCAACCTGGCTTCCGTGGACATCGACCGGCGCGTTCGGATCGGGTTGTGGCAACTCTAAATACTTTTCAAGGGGCTCGCCCGGAATGTAGGAGAAAGTCGCTAGGAGCGGTTCGCCATGGCCCGCGTGACACCAGGCGCAAAGATCCATTTGCCGGTCTCGTGAGAATCGTGCTGGATTGAGGACTGCCGGGTCTGAGGAAGTCTTCGCAGATTTCGAAGCGAAACGCTCAACGTGTTCTCGTGCAGGTCCGTGACATTTTTCACAAGTGATACCAACCATGAAACCGGTCTGGCTGTAATGATTCTGGGGTGGTGCGACCGACTCGAAGTAAGTTCCGTGGCATTCGAGGCAGCGTGGAATCACCGGTCGATCGAAGTACGCAACGCCATCGCGATACCCGGGGCTGTTCACCCAGCCAATTTCCTTCCAGTAGGACACGGGCAACTGAAAAAGCAGATCGCCTTTCCAGAACAAAAATGTTTGTCCCTTGCCCCCCGAGCCAACTACCAGACCGAAGCGCTCGGTGCGCGAAGTTGTGTAAGGCGGTATTCCCTGTACCGCCGTCTGAAAAAAGCCGCTGTCCTTTGCTTCCATTCGAAAATACAGATCGGGGTTTGAAGTCTTGAGGACGTTTGCATCCGCGTTGAAGTTGCCAAGGATGGAGTCTTTGTCAGGAAGCCTGGACGTCAAGTAGTGTGCGGTTCGGTGGAAGGTTTCTACCTTGTCTTGATGACAGCTGCGACAGGCCTCATCGCCAACGTAGTTCTCGCGAGGGTTCGGCTTCGTGTTTCCCGCAGATGCTGCCTGAGGCGGTATTGCGGGTGTTGGTGTCGGGTTCAGCGCTGGGTTCGTGTTCAGACTACGGTTCTGACTCGCAACTTCCACGGTTAGAAGGAGGGTCACAATCACAACAAATCTGGGTTCGAAATTCATCTCATGGCCGGGACGTGTCTGTTCTCACTTCCATTTCGGCTGGCCCTCGACGATCGTGATGTAGCGGTCAATGGGAAGATCAGTGAAGCGTTCGGTCGCGCCGCTGGGCAGGGGCCACTTGATTTCCAGCCAGTCGATCTTCGTACGTTCGCCCAAGCCGAGCACGATACGGGGGTCGTGCGAAGAAAGAAAGCTGCCACCGCCAACTTTCATTCTGTGGCGCTTTAGATCCCCAGCCTGATAGGTGATGCGTGCGCCAATCGCATCACGGTTCGATTTCGTTCCAACCAGATTGATACCTAACCAATGACGTTGTTTGGCCGCGTCGTTTCGCAGGAGAAGCGGCGCGCCATCGTTGACCGACACCAGCACATCGACTGCTCCGTCGTTGTCAAAGTCGCCGATCGCCATTCCACGTGCCGACAGAGGTCTCGCGAAAACCGGGCCGCTCTCCGCGCTCACGTTCTGAAAGCTTTTGCCATTGTTGTGGAACAAGAGCATCGGTTCTTGGTAACCGACATCCTTGCGAACAACTTGAATCAGGTCGTCAGGATTGCCGTTGCATAGAAACAGGTCAAGATTGCCGTCGTTGTCATAGTCGAAAAACTTGAGCCCCCAGCCGCTCATCAGCCGAGTGGCGGACGCAATCCCGGTGGTTCCAGCTTGATCATCAAAGGTCTCGTCGCCGTTATTTTTGTACAACGAATACATTTCGTGGTCGATGTTGGCGACGAAGAGATCCATCCAGCCGTCCTCGTTGAAATCAGCCGAGTCAAGGCCCATGCCGGACCGTGGGCGGCCAGCCTCGCTGTATGCGACTCCGGCTTGCCCGCCGATTTCCTCGAACTTTCCGCCGCCACGGTTGACGTACAGAAAGTTTTGCACAGTATCGTTGGCAACAAACAGGTCCATGAGGCCGTCGTTGTTAATGTCGGTTGCAACCACTCCCCACGCCTTGCCCAGGTGATTACCGATTCCTGAACTCCTGCTGACATCGGTAAATGTTCCGTTTCCATTGTTGTGAAACAGCCAACTTGCCATCGGCTTGTACAGGCGCGGAACGCAGTACCCGGGGCTGTCGCCAGCCGCACAGGGCAAGTTCTTCGATTTGTCGAAGTCCACGAACCGGCAGACAAACAGGTCGAGGCGGCCGTCGTTGTCATAGTCAAACCACACAGCGCTTGCGGACCATCCTGGAGCGGCGACGCCGGCTTTCTCGGTTACATCGGTGAAAGTGCCGTCTCCATTGTTGTGATACAGAATGCTTTTGCCATATTGGGTCACGTACAGGTCAGGGAAACCGTCTCCATCGTAGTCGCCCACCGCCACGCCTTGGCCGTAGCCGCCGGCAATCACCCCGGCCTTCTCAGTTACGTCGGAAAAAGTTCCGTCGCGATTGTTTCGATAGAGAGCATTACGGGGAGGCGGATTCGGGTTGAAGAAATCGCATTGCCCACTGTTGACCAGGTAAATGTCCATCCAACCGTCGTTGTCGTAATCGAGGAAGGCGCAACCCGCGCCCGTGGTCTCTGGTAAGTATTTTTGTGGAGACTTCCCGGCGGTGTGCTTCCAGGTAATCCCACTCGCTGCAGGAGAAATTTCCTCGAAGGGATAAACGCTTTCAGGCAACGCGCGCGCGAGTCGAGAGAAAGATGGAAGAACGAAACTGGTTGCAAGGCCGCGTAGAAAGCGGCGTCTAGAGAAAACGAATGTTTTTGGATTCGGCAACAGAGTCACAGTTTAGTCTTTGGATGCAGCTATTCTAGTGCGGCGTGGCTGAAATTTGTGGCATTCGTTTGCACCTGTCACTCCGTCGCTCCATGCAACGCGTAAGGCGTGGCAGTGCAGGCAAATGCAGAGATCCTTCGCTTCGCTCACCATGGCAGCGTATTTGCGAAGCTACGCTAGTTCGGCTTTGCCTGCGACTGAGGATTGTCTTCTCCCGCGGCACCCTTCTGGGTCAATTGTCTTTGAATGGCAAATTGTTTGTCGCCGTCTTCCTTGCGGCCGGTGCGACTATATGCGATTGCGAGCAAATAATGCGGGGCCGGATTCTCCGGCTCAAGTTTGATGGCATTCTCCAAAGGCGCAATCGCTTCGGAGTACCGCTTGGCCGATCCCAGACACGCTCCGAGTCCTACAAAGGCGTCGCCGAATGTTGGATCCAGTTTAGCTGCGCGTGAAAAATGCCCGATGGCCTCATCCCATAGCTGGTTCTGTTGCGCCAGCGCGCCCAGGACGTACTCGGCGCCCGCATTCGAAGGATCGATCTCGAGTTCCTGTTGCATCTCTTTCTTCGCTTCCTCGGCGACGGTCGAGGGGGGATTGGGTTTGGAGAGCAAGAGCCTGCCGAGGCGGAAATGGATGCCCGGCATGCGCGGATTCTGCTGCAGTATCAGGCGATATTTCTTGGCGGCCTCATCCCATTTCCCTTGTGCTTCGAGGGCCTCAGCGTCGAGTTCGAGTGCTTGAGCAGACTTGGGCGCAGTCGTGGCCAGTTGCGCCGCGGCTCTGGTCGATAGATCCGAGTAGGTATGAACGGAAAGATAGAGAACATCGGGATCGCGTGGGAATTCGCGATTCAAGAACCGCAGAAAGTCTTCCGCCACATCCGGCTGATCGGCAAACATCGCGCAACGCACGCCCGCAAAGCCGACATTGCGCTTAAGATCCTTGTCCGCGGCGTGCGGCATAGCTTGCTTCAAGAGAGGCAAAGCTTCTTTGCAGTTGCCGGACTGGGCGAGGCTCACGGCTCGTTGGGCAGAGAAGGTGGCATCCGTTGCAGCCGGCCTCTTGGCAGCCTGGGCCGCTGACAAGGTCGCAGTGGATCCCCAGAGCAAGATGAGAACGAAAATGCTATGGCGAGGTCTAAACATAAAGAGGGCAGGCGCGGGGGAGACGCCTGCCCAATGGTACAACGCCATGCTCAGAAGTAGAACTTCAGAGCGAACTGTATCTCTCGCGCATCCTGGCTCGCGTTGATGACCCCGAAAGTCGGGGTTCCGAAGCTAAAGTTCGGCGTCGCGAAGTTCGGATGGTTAAACGCGTTCAAGAAGTCAGTACGAAACTGGATTTTCATGGTTTCTGTAATCGGGAAGTTCTTTTGCAGGCTCAAGTCAACGTCGACGTATCCGGGCCCAATGGCCGGGCCTTGAGCCGGACAATCTCCAAACGTGCCGTTAGCGGGGGTAGAGAATGCACTCGGGCTGAACCACTGCAGACCCTGTACGCTGACCGTCTTGGGATAGCTGACAGGACCATTACAGTTCGGACGGGTTTCGGGAGTGCCGGTTCCCGAGGTGTTGCTTCCCGAGGCAGTAAGCGGGAAACCGGAATGCCAGGAAACAATCGGGTTGACCGACCAATTACCGACCACGGCGTTCGCGGCCTCCGGCATGTCATGCCCAAATTGTTTGCCCTTGCCAAAGGGCAGCTCATACACAGCGTATGCACTGATGATGTGGGTCGAATCCCAATAGCATCGTGCGTAATCGCCGGCGGGGTTATAGAGGTTTTGCCAGTAATTACCGGAGGGCGCGGCCTGAGTGGTACTGCCCCAGGTACCGTAATAACCGTCGTCGTTGGTCATGCACTTCTCGTAGGTATACGAAACCTGGCCCTCGAGTCCGTGGCTATAGCGCTTCTGGAGGACCACCTGCAGTGCGTTATAGTTCATGTTGCCAACGGAGGCAGTGTTCTTCACATTGCCGAATCCGTTGGGACCGAAGGTCGGCGTAAGGGTGGTGATTCCGTCGATAACGGTTCCCGCCGGATTTTGGCCGCCGATCAAGGGATACGTAACCGTGCCATTCGGTTGCAAATAGCCTTGCCCTAACCACTCGGGAACCATCAAGTGAGTTGTGCTCTGGCCAACATAACCCACCTGAAGGGTAGTATTGTTGGCAATTTCGCGCTGGACCGAGAGGTTCCACTGGTTCGCAACTGCCGGCTGGACCTTCCCACTCCAGGCCAGCATCGTGGCCCCGATGAAAGGATCGGCTGCCGGCGCTGCTACAGCAAATGCCGAATTGGTGCTATAACCCGTCCCGCTCGCCACGTTGTCGGCCTCAACCTGCGGGGCGGTGTACGGCGGATTCTGCGGAAGGCGCAGGTTGGTCCCTGTGCCTTCGAGATAAGACGAGACGGAGTAGGCGCCACGAACCACGGTTTTGTTGGACGCCCCGGGGCTCCACGCGAAGCCGATGCGAGGCTGGAAGTCCGGCAATCCATAGGTGCTGTTGTAGAGCCCACGGCTGAATCCATTGGTCCCCACAACTCCGGCTGGAACAGGGGTATTGCCGATGAATTCCAGAGCACCGGTGTTGATATTGACTCCGACCTGGCGATTGTTGGTTTCAACCCAGGGAGTCCGGGCTTCATAGCGGAGGCCAATGTTCACCGTGAGGTTGCTGGTAACCCGCCAGTCGTCCTGAGCAAAGCCAGCGAAGAGCCAGTCGCGCTGATGCCATTCTCCCGAGCTTGTGCCCCGGCCTGCAACCCCCGGAATACCAAGAGCCCAATCAGCAGACGCGTCGCCGGTGTTGGTAGTGCCGTTCCCTGAATAGTTGCCACCGGGGCCGTTCCCATAGAGTATGGAACCCAGTTCGCCGGCATTGCCGCTGTAGAAGACATTGATGTTGTAACGATTCATCTGATAGCCCGTCTTGATGATATGCCGGCCATGAGTGTAAATAAGCACATCATCAAATTGGGTCACCGTGGAGGAAAACTTTTCCGTAACGCCTGCGGATCCCAGATTGGTCAGCGTCCCCGTGCCAACATTGGTAATCGAGCCGCCGGCAAAGCCAAACAGCGGAAGACCATCTATGCCAGCGGGATTGCCATTTGTGAGGCCGATCGAGTTCCCCAAGGCTCCGACCGCGGGGTCGAACGTTGTCAGCCCATGGGGCAGCTTGACGTAGTTCATCCCGAAGCGCGCTTCGTTGAGCAAGTTAGGCGAGAACGTATGGTTCCAGCTGACCGCTCCACTCTGCAGATAGGCCTCGTTCACCATATTGCCTAACAAGGCCACGGAGTTGGTCAGAGGATCATACTGATCGCCCTTGGAATACCGGAAAGAGAGGTGGTCCTTCTCGGTCGCGTTGTAGTCAACTTTGATGTCACCCTGATCCGAATTGTATTGTTGGTCGATGACGTTGACCGCCTGCCCAAAGCCATTGGGAAGCGTAGCCACGGAGGCTGGATACAGTGAGTTAGTGACCAGCGACGTGAATGCGGGGTTCAGCATACTCTTGGGAATAATGTTGCCCGCAAACGGCGTCCGGGCGGCAGGAGCCAAGATTGAACAGGGAGTGCCGGACGTTCCGCCTGTACCAGCGGCGCACGGGTTGTAGAGTTGTGTGCCTAGAGCGCTAAAGTTGCCCCCGATTTCGGCGGGTGTAAGGACCGTGATGGTGCTCGCTGATGCCGGATGGTCGAGGCGGCCACCCTGGTAATCAGCGAAGAAAAACAGCTTGTTCTTTATGATGGGGCCGCCGAAGGTGCCACCGAACATGTTCCAGCGCAATTTCGGAGTGGGGAGGACGCCGACCGGGGTGCCGGCGGTTAAGCCATTCTCCCACTGATTGGCGTTCAAGACGTTGTTACGGAAGAACTCAAACACATCTCCGTGGTAGCGGTTGGTACCTGATTTAATTGTGGCGTTGACGATTCCGCCGTTGTAGTTGCCAAACTCTGCGGAGGCGTTCTGGGTAATGATATTGAACTCTCCGATCGCATCGGGGGAGGGTGTGAAACCAAGAAGATTATCCGACGCCTGGTTGTTATCGATGCCGTCCAGCAGGAAGTTGTTGGCCTGCTCGCGGTTTCCGTTGATATAAGGACGGCCTGACTCCTCGGCGGTGTTGGATCCTGTATTCATGCCCTTTGGATCCACTGAGACAGCTCCGGGAGAGAGCAGGGTCAACTGCACATAGTTGCGGGTCTGCAGAGGCAGATTGTCAGCGGTTCTGGAATCGATGACGGTGTTAACCTGAGCATTTTCCGTCTGCAGGACCGGGGCAGAGCCGCTCACTTCCATAGTTTCGGACACCTTGCCAATCTTCATCTGGAAGTCGAGACGCGCTGTCTGATTGAGCACCAAAGTGAAAGGCGCGTGAACGGCAGTGTCGAATCCGGGAGCGGTCACCTTCACGTCGTAAGTTCCGATGGGAAGGTGCTGCAGGTTGAAGGCGCCAGAGTCGTTCGTCTGCGCAGTGTAGAGAACGCCGTGGTCGGTGTCTCTCGCGACGACCGCAGCGCCCTTTATCGGCGCACCGCTCGGATCCTCGACCGAGCCTACAATTGCCGCGGTGACTTCCTGACCCCACGCTGTCTGGAGTGCCCCAAGGAGTCCGATCAATAACAAAAGGGCAAGTCCAACTCCAACTCTTATTGATGTACGCATCACCACACCTCCACAGGAGAACGTCTTGATTTCAAATACCACCCCGGACAACCTAACGACACACCGCGCCAAGAAATAGGGACTGGCAAATGCTATATAGTAGATGGCGTGCCATCGTCAAGCGAAAAATGAAAGGAATGTTAATTTTTTTGTCGTTGTCAATAATCTGATTTATCTATAGCACGTAATATCCCGAGAATCGGTGTACTGGGGTAGCGGTTGGCAATCCCTGTGGAAAAGTAGGAATCTGAAGCATACACAAAATGGAATATTTTGTCGCTAGAAATAGGCGTTTGCGCTATGATGTCTCGCCCGAATCTTTACAATATTCCCAGAAGGGGCTAAGGTGGGAGTTCTTTACGAAGAAGCTTTCTGCTCTATAGCATGTCGGCGGAAGCTCTATAGCACGAAACAGAGGATCGGGCCGTAGCATTTCGTGAGGAACATTTCTCTTGGTGGCCCTAGCTCTATAGCAGATGTTAGCACAAGACAGTTCGAAGGTTTGGTTTGCTCACAGCACAAGAGCGCTATAAATTCCATGATTTCTCAGCCGAATGACTCCGGAGAGCATTCATGACAGACAACCATCAGAACGGAACGCCTGCCTACAAGAAAATTCAGGCGACCATACTGAAGCGGATCGAAAGCGGGCATTTAAAAGCGGGGGATGCGGTCGAGTCCGAACGCGAACTCGCGAAGATCCACCACGTGAGTCTTATGACCGCGCGCCATGCCTTGACTGCGCTCGAACGCGAGGGTGTGGTGCAACGGCGGCGCGGCTCCGGAACTTTTGTAGCGCCTCCCAAGATCCACTTCAACAAATTGATGGGCTTCACCGAATTGATGGCAGGTCGAAATCTGAGCGCTTGCTCAAGAGTCCTGTCGTTCAGCGTGGTCGATAACGAACAGGCAGTGGCCGCACGCCTGGGCTTGGCGGATAACACGGCATTGAGCAAGCTGTCACGGCTGCGGCTGGGCGCTGACCAACCATTTGCTCTTGAGACCTGCTACTGGCCCGCCCAGGAGTTCAATCGCCTCACTCGCGCGTCGTTTGCGCGCGGATCTCTGTTTTCTATTCTGGAGCACGATTACGGCATTCAGTTGGCGTACGCCGATGAAGAAGCTGACGCGGCGGCCGCCGAGTCGACGACAGCGAATCTTCTCCAGGTTCCGCGCGGCCATCCTCTACTTCGGATCCGCCAGGTTATTTACTCAACTCAGGGAAAAGCGACGCTGTATGTGTTGGGTCTGTACCGGTCAGACCGGTACAATCTGTTAGTCCGAAGGTTTCGCTAGACTTTATCTCCTGAGTCACACCCGCTGAGCGCCTGGTAAGCCGCTCCCCAGACCGGAGCATCCTCGTTCACGACCACCGAAATTGGAACACGCGCCAGCACCGGCGCGAACTTGCTCTTCCCGCAAAAAGCGCGCAGAAAGCCGCCGTCACGAAGCTTCGGCAGAATTTTTGGAGCAATACCGCCTGCTACGTAGACTCCGCCGAGAGCGAGGGTTCGTAATGCCATATTTCCAGCCTCAGCGCCATAGGCCTCAATCCACAACTGAATGGTCTCCACGCAAACTGGACAAGATTGCGCCAATCCTCGCTCGGTAATTTCTCTTGCCGCATCCCCTTCCGGCGAATCGAAAAATGGGTGGCGCAATGAAGGATCCAGAAATTCATGAATCCTGAGGAAGCCGCGGCCGGAAATAATCTCCTCGCACGATACGTGGGGCAACTGCTTGTTCAAATGTGTGAGTAGTTGAATCTCAAGTTCGTTACGTGGCGCAAAATCTGCCTGTCCCCCCTCCGAGGGCGCGACTCGATACTGTTGGCCATCCCAGAAGAGAATGGCCTCGCCTAAACCAGTTCCGGCAGCAATCACTGCCTTGGTCGCATTAGGCTCCGATGTTCCTTGATTCAAGATCGCGAAGTCATTGGAACCGAGCCGATCCAGACTGAGAGCAGTCGCAGTGAGATCGTTCAGCAAAACTACTTTGTTTAAATGTAGCTTCTGTGCCAGCGCATTTCCGTTGAGGACCCAAGGAAGATTGCCGGCGTGAAGGGATCCATCGACGACCACGCCAGCTAAACCGAATCCTGCCGCCTCGATCCTCTGTGCGCGCGCGCTTCTATTGGGACCGGCGGCTCGTTCGAGGAAGTCGCCGATCAGGTCCTCGAATCCCGAGTAGTCTCGGGTCGCGAGCCGACTCTGGAAGACGGAACGAAGGGATGGTCCATTCTTTGCGAACAACCCGAGACTGCACTTTGTCCCCCCGACATCGCCTGCCAGAATCATTGTCGTTCGATACGTCTCCTGGATGAAATCAACGCAACAGAGATACCTGGCCTGCAAGCCCCCATTTCTGGAGTTTTCATCCGAAACAAGCGAGGACATCGACCGAGCAAGGTCTACTATACTGCATTTGTATCTGGCCCCGAGCCGCGGAACGACGAGTCAACGCTCGTCTTTGGAACGAGATTCGATTAGTTTTGAGGGCTGCACATTGTGTCTACAAAAATTAGGATGCTACCTATCAACTGGGACGCGCAATGAGTGAGGAAGCCCGGAGAGTCAGGGTGATTGATTCCCACACTGGCGGCGAGCCGACGCGGCTAGTCGTGAGCGGCGGCCCTGATCTGGGAACTGGTCCGCTGTTGCAGCGACTGGAGCTTTTTCGCAGCCAGCACGATGGTTTCCGATCCGCCGTCGTCAATGAGCCAAGGGGTTCAGACGTCATTGTGGGTGCGCTGCTGTGCGAGCCCGTGGTTCCCGCCCGCGCTGCGGGCGTGATCTTTTTTAACAATGTGGGTTACCTGGGGATGTGCGGCCATGGAACCATCGGCCTCGTTGCCACTCTAGCGCATTTGAAACGCATTGAGCCGGGAGAGCATTGGATCGAGACTCCAGTTGGGACGGTGGGCGCAACTCTGCACGAGAGCGGCGACGTCACGGTCAACAACGTCGCAAGTTATCGCAGCGCAGCCGACGTGGAAGTGGAGGTGCCCGCTTACGGCAAGGTGAGAGGTGACGTCGCGTGGGGTGGAAACTGGTTCTACTTGGTTCGCGACCACCACCTGGAATTGGCGCTCAACAACGTTGAAGCCCTGACCACCTTCAGTTGGGCGATCCGCCAGGCTCTTCGCACGAACGGAATTACCGGCACCGGGGGTGAAGAAATTGACCACATTGAGTTGTTCGGCCCACCCCGAACTGGAGAAGCCGACAGCAGGAATTTCGTACTGTGCCCTGGCAAAGCCTATGATCGTTCTCCCTGCGGCACCGGGACAAGCGCAAAATTAGCATGTCTTTATGCCGACGGCAAAATTCGCGAAGGCCAAACCTGGCGACAGGAAAGCTTGATCGGAAGCGTGTTTGAAGGAACGATTAAAGTGTGCGATGGCAAGGTGTATCCCAGCATAAAGGGATCCGCGTTCGTGACCGCCGAGGCCGAACTGTTCGTGGATCCGCGCGATCCGCTGTGCATGGGCATTCGCGCATGAGCCTCGCCGCCTATGACGTGGCGATCGTGGGCGCCGGCATTGTGGGCGCGGCTTGCGCGGACGAATTCGCGCGCCGCGGCCTGAGTGTCGCAGTCGTAGACCGTGACCAGATCGGGAGCGGCGCGACCTCAGCAGGCATGGGCCACGTTGTAACCATGGACGACTCTGCGGCGCAGTTTGCGTTGACGCGCTATTCGCAGCAACTCTGGCACAAATTGCGCGATGAGTTGCCAATGGATGTCGAGTACGAGCAGTGCGGCACCATTTGGGTGGCGGCCGATGAAGAGGAGATGGCAGAAGTCCGGCGCAAACACGATTACTACGGGGAGCGGGAAGTTCCGGCGGAAGTACTGGACGCGCGAGCCCTCCAGCGCCTTGAACCCAATCTGCGGGCGGGGTTGGTCGGAGGATTACTTGTTCCGCAGGACCTCGTCATCAATCCGCCGTGCGCTGCACGCTTCCTGATGGAACGCGCACAAAAACGCGGAGCCACAGTTCATCTCGGTCACTCCGTCGCGCTGGCGGGACAAGGAAGAGTGCGAATGGCGGATGGCTTCGAGATCACAGCAAAGATTGTCGTCAATGCAGCCGGAGCTTACGCGGGCGAACTCACGCCGGGGGTTGAAATCAAAAAGAGAAAAGGCCATTTGGTCATCACCGATCGCTATCCGGTATTTCTGCGGCATCAGTTGGTGGAACTCGGATACTTGAAGAGTGCGCACTCGATTAATAGCGATTCGGTTGCCTTCAACGTCCAACCCCGCCGCTCTGGTCAGATTCTGATCGGATCTTCACGGCAATACGGGGCGGAGCACCGAGAAGTGGACAGCGAAATACTGGCGCGCATGCTGCAACGCGCAAACGAATACATGCCGGGCTTGGCGCGGATGTCGACGCTACTCGCGCGGGCCGGATTCCGCGCCGCCACGCCTGACAAGCTTCCCTTAATTGGGCCGTGGCCGGGCGATGAGTCCTTGTTCCTTGCGACCGGACATGAGGGACTCGGTATTACAACCTCTCTTGGAACTGCGCGAATCCTTGTCGATCAAATCATGGGAACGAAACCGGAAATCGCCATTGAGCCGTACTTGCCATCGCGAGTGGCGAAGGAACCCGCACATGCCGAGTAAACTCACGTTAACGGTCATGGGCGCCGGGCAAAGCCATGCCGGCCGAGAACTCTGCGGAGCAGCGGGAGGGCGCTGATGAACTGGAAGGGAGTGATGCCCGCCATCACAACCAGCTTTAGCCAAGATCTCCATATCGACCACGACTTCATGGCAGGGCATTGCCGGTGGTTGCTGGAGAATGGCTGCGCGGGCATCGTTGCGCTGGGTTCGCTCGGCGAGGGCGCAACGCTGTCCTTCGAAGAAAAGTTGCAGGTTTTGCGTACCTGCGTCCTCGCTGTGCACGGCCGAAGTCCAGTCGTAGCTTCCGTTTCGGCGCTGACGACTTCCGAAGCCGTCAGGATCGCAAAGGCAGCAGCAGATTTGGGCTGCGATGCTCTCATGGTCTTGCCACCATACGTTTATCAGGGCAACTGGCGCGAAATGAAGACTCACGTCGCCGCGGTTTTCGAGGCTACGCCCCTTTCCTGCATGCTGTACAACAACCCGGTTGCTTACGGCACGGACTTCCTTCCTGAGCAGATTCGAGAGTTGGCGTCGGAGCACGAAAATTTCGAGGCGGTAAAGGAATCGAGCGCTGACGTCAGGCGGATATCCGCGATCCGCGCGTTGCTCGACCGTCGTCTGGAAATATTTGTTGGCGTCGATGACGCCGTGCTCGAAGCCATTGGAGTTGGGGCGACCGGTTGGATCGCCGGGCTGATCAATGCACTACCACGCGAATCCGTCGACCTCTTCAACTTTGGCATGAACGGAGAAAGTCACAAAGCATTTAGCTTGTATCGCTGGTTCCTGCCATTGCTTCGCATGGATACCAAACCGAACTTCGTTCAACTCATCAAGCTGGTGCAGGCGGAAGTTGGAATTGGGAATGCACGCGTGCGTCCGCCGCGCCTGGAGTTGGTGGGCGATGAACTTGAGCAAGCTAAGAAAACCATCCGCGACGCTCTGCGATCTAGGCCACAATCCGCGATCAGCTCTGCTCTACCTAATGCAAAATGAACGCCGAGAATCTCGGGAGGCTATCTAGGATTGGCGTTTAACGCTGTGGCCGAGGGCTACCAGAAAAATTGCGCTCTTGCCCTCAGCGTGGGGGCTGAAGAAGCGGGTCACGTCGTCATCGTAAAAGGTCAGGCCAGTAGCGCCTAGACGTTGAGCGTAGGCCGCGAGATAGCACTTGCCACCCAGGATGCCGGCCTCAAGCTGCACAGCGCGATACCCGCGATTGCCAAAACGCTGCAAGATCGGCCGCAGGTCCGCCAGGAAAAAGATGTCCACGGCAGCGTCCGCCGGCAACTGTTGCTCCAGTCCGAGGTAGCCGGCAACGTCTCGGAAATTTCCCTGCTTCAGGCACTCGAGCTCCCTACGGTCGCGGTCGAAGAAATAGGCTCCGGGTTCGAGCCCCTCTACGGCGTGGATAATCAGATAGAGATGGTTGAGTTGAGTTCCCAGCGGATCGAGAAAGTCAGCAGGAATGCCGCGCGTAGCTCGATCCAGTATTGTCGAGAGCTGCGGCAAGGTAATCGGCGTGCGGGCGAACTTGCGGGAAGAGCCGCGACGCAGGATGACCTGCTCGAGGGCATCGCGAGGCATTTCATCATCAGATAAAGGCCGGAGCTGAAGGACCGGTCCCGCAGGCGCCGGAAAACTGCTGGGCGGAGTGTGACCGCGCCACGCTGGAACTTCCTCAGTCGAACGCAGCGAAGAGGCAGCATGCATTTCGCGCATTAGAGGATAGTCCACCTCGTGCCGCGAGAGCGGAACAGTCTCGAGACCGAGAGGAGAAGTGTCCGCCGAAGATTGCAACGGAATCGCGGAGCCGTCGCCGAGGACAACCAAGGAAAAGGCCACTTCGCGCTGCGAATCGACGTCCAGCAGGCCGTTCACCGTATCGTCGATAAAGCCGCACACAACTTTGGCAGGCAACCCGAATGCGGTGGCGACGGCCAACAGGTTGGCGAGCAAGGTGCCGTTGTCCCAGCCAAAATGGCGATAGGTACGGTCCTGATACTTCCAGGCATTGCGCCAATAGGTGCAAGTGCAGACGATGGTCAACGGTGCGTGAGCGATAGCGGGTTCACCGCCCGCTGCTTCGACTAGCACGCTGCGATAGTCTCCGGCACGCAACTTGCGCAGGCCGAACTCGGCAGGGGCGAAGTGATAAACGCCAGCCGGAAGATCGCTGAGTTCGCCACAAACCAGATAAAGCTCGACCTCGTAGAGCGCTCCGGTACAAGCTGCCGCGCGGAAATAAATTTCGCCGCCCGAATACTTTCGCTGCCGCGTAATACCGGCTGAAAGATAGAGCAGTTGGGTGATCGCCTTTAAATCCGGCGGCGCGTTGGTCTGGGCAGGAACGCTCTCGGCGATGGCCGAGAGTGCAGCTACTCCAGTTTGACGCACCTCATCCGGCAAGCGCGACGGTTCCAGCGTGGGATAGATCTTGAAGGGCAAGGGCTGATTGGCAAAGTCAAGGAAATGTGGATTGGCGCGGACGCTGGCGTAGGAGTGCTTCGTGGCGTTGTGATATTTCAGGGCCGCTTCGATATCGTGATTTTCTGGCATGACTTTGGGGTGGAGCTACTGACTAGAGTTGGACTGCTAGTGCGTCAGCTTGTACAGGTCGTTTGCCGACGCATCTAGAAGATCGCGAAGCACGGCCACCTCTGCGGCAATGCCGGTGGGCAGCGCGGGATCCGCGTCGGGAGCGAAGTATTATCGATGGATCTTGCGCGAAACACGAGGCAGTCATCGCCGCGAAGAGAAGAGCGTTTGCCCATGTCATAGGCAAGAATGATATCTGAATCGGCGGCAGATCACGGCTAAGCAGGCTTGAAACTCAGCCTTCCACAACACCTCCTGTCGTTGTCACGCGATGAAGCGATTACCGTCCACCGAAGCTGTAGCCCAACGAGATGCTATACCGAGTCGCATAGTTGTGGCTGAATTCGATATTGTTGTTGATCAGGTAAAGACGCACTTCCGGACGAATAAAGGCGTCTCGCCAGAAGTAGGCGCGAATGCCACCCCCAAAGTCTCCCATGAAGTGATTGCTGCTGAGGTACGGGCTACATCCGGTGTATCCACAGTTTAAGTACGGGGTATAAACCGAAGATTCTCGCCGCCGATACCGGCCAGCAACTCAGCCGTGATGGGTTTGGCCAGCTTCGGAGCCCAGATTGCATTAAAGGAGTAAAAGATTGGACGGTAGGGCTGGAAGCCTCCGTACAGCCCCTGACTCGCTCTCCAGGCAATGTCCCCCTCAATTCCCACGCGGTGCAATAGCAGGAAATCCCCTCTGAAGCTGGGATATGCACCGCCGGTCAGAGAGGGGTAGAAGACGCCAAGTCTAACTCTTGTCAAACATCGGTTTGCGCAGCTATCCCGTAAAGAAAGGTCAAGAGTTGTAACGAACAATGTTTGTAACCCACCATCTCTAAACCGCGAAACCATCGTGAAAGTTGCGCAGGTATCAGTGATAGGCTTTATGCTTTGGTTACTTTGGTAATCCCGAATCGCTTGGTTCTTTCGATGAATTGTCATACTGTGAGTCGGTGTCTCCTTATTTATACCTATGACGCTCCTTGAGAAGATACCTACCGTAGTGACGGTGGCAGTGCTGGTCGGGATTTTCCTGGCGCTGAAGCGGCACAGCCATTCCGCCCGTCTGCAACTGTGGATGGTGGCTTGGTTCCTCATCTTTACGCACTTCGTGGCGCAGTTGCTTGAGCCCGCCACGGGAGACGTGAGCCCGTACCTTCTCGCAATCGATCTGGGCTCGCTGCAGGCCGCTGCCGTGGCCTTCGTCGTCTCTGTCTCAGCAGTTGCCGAGGATAAGGGCAAGCGAAGATTGATGCTTCTGGTAACCGGCATCCCTTCGGTGGCCTATACGATTCTGGCCAGTTACGATGTGCATGCGCGATGGCCTTACGTCCTCTGCCTGCTGACATGCTTCGTGGGTGGAATCCTTCTGCTCTTCTGGGTGAGGAGGTTCTCCGGATACGCTGTTTCGCTGGCACTGGTGGGGTCGGCAATTGCGCTTTGGGCAATCCGTGCAGCAGTGCGCGGTTCCTTTGATGAAGGTTTGACCGCGCTGTTGGGGCTCGGCTTTGCTTTGCCTGGAGTTTTTCTGTGCCGGAATTACTGGCGCGCTTCCCCGGGCATTCTCACTGCCGCGGGAGGATTTTTTTGCTGGGGTGCGGTGTTTCCGGTAGGAATGTTGCTGGATCACATTGCTCCCCACCTGATCGTCCCCGCCGATCTTTGGAATACTCCCAAGTTGTTTGTGGCGTTCGGCATGATTCTGGCAATCGTCGAAGACAAGTCTGAGTCCATCGAGAGCATGCAGGGCAAACAACGCGCATTGAATGAGCAACTGGAACGGTTCTCGACGATTACCTCGCAACTGTTGAGCGGTGCGACGGTGGACTTGTTGTGTAATGAAATCGCTTCTGCCATTACCGACGTGAGCAATTTCCGTCTCGCGGTGATCCAACTTGATAGTGGAAGTTATGGTTTGCGAGTGGCAGGTGCGAGCGGACTGTCCCCCACCGCATTGGCTGAGTTGGAGAAGAAAGCACGCCGTTGGAGCGCGGATGACATTAAAGACTTCTGCGCCCGCGGCCGCCAGATCGGGCAGAATTCGTTTCTACTCTCGGCGTCCGAGGCCGCGAAGTACGATCCGCTAAAGAGTTCCGTCCGCTACGATCCGAACCCGTACTGGAATACGGGAGATGAGCTCTTGATTCCCTTGGTTTCCGCACGCGGCGGCTATTTGGGTTGCATTGGGTTGGATGATCCTCGGGAGGTGGAGGCGGTCAATGCCTCGGAGTTGGCGCGGATCGAGCTTCTGGCGGCGGATCTGGCAGTGGCTCTAGAGCTGAAATCGTTGCAGAGCCAGTTGATCCGCTCGGAGAAACTCGCGGCATTAGGGCAGTTAGTGGCCGGGGTCGCACACGAATTGAACAACCCGCTGACCGCCGTAATGGGCTACGGCGATCTGCTCAGCGACGATGTGCCTGCGGGGCCTGCGCGCGACAAACTCGACAAACTGGTCAACGAGAGCCGGCGGATGAAGAAGATCGTTGAAAACCTGCTGCGCTTCTCGCGGCAAAGTACCATGGACCGACAGTCGGTTGACCTGGCTCCGGTGGTCAAAGACGTGCTTACCTTGCGGGAATATTATGCGCATACCCGAGGACTGGAGATTCTCTCGGACATTCGATCCAACCTGCCGCGGGTGGCTGTGGATGAGGACCAGTTCAAGCAGATTCTACTTAACCTGGTGAACAATTCAATCGATGCCGTGGAAAATATGGAAGGTCCGAAGCGGATCACGGTGCGGGCATTCACTCGTGGAAACCGTGCGGTTGTCGAAGTCGAAGATTCCGGGCCCGGATTCAAGGACCTGAATCGTGCGCTCGATCCGTTTTACACGACCAAACCCGTAGGCAAGGGCACGGGGCTGGGACTGAGCATTTGTTACGGAATCATCAAAGAGCACGACGGTGAGATCAGGCTGGCGAATCTGCAACCCCACGGCTCGCGAGTGACTGTAGAGTTGCCGCTGGGCGAAATAAAAGAATCAAGCAACGCGGCCAGAGCTGCTGAGATGAGCTGAGGACGAAACCGAAACCCTCTGATGATCAGAATGGCGATCGGAAGGCCACTTACAGTGGATGTTAGTCCTGTCCCGCGCCCGCGGCGAAAGCTCTCGAAATATCCATCATTGGGGCCATAACATTCTCGACTGCTTCGTTCGGCAATTGTACAAGCTCGGGTTGGTAGCAATACTCGGGAATGATTTCCTTCATCTTGGCGCGGATTGACACTTCAGTGCCTGAATTCGTCAACGAGACCAAGTCTTCCAGGTGGGCGCACAGCGCCGGCCAGGCAATGATCTCGGACTGGGTTCGTTTCACCTTGCGGTTCGTCGTTCCGAATTTTCTTTCCCCCGGATAGAACAGATCCTCGTACATCTTTTCTCCTGGGCGCAGCCCGACGAATTCGATCTTTATCTCGGCCGGAGATTTCCCGCACTGGCGAATCAAAGAATGCGCAAGATCGAGGATGCGGACAGGGTTGCCCATGTCCAGGACCAAAATGTCGCCATGCTCGCCGACCGTGAATGCCTGCAAAACCAGGGACACGGCCTCAGGGATCGTCATGAAGAACCTGGTGATTTCCGGGTGTGTGATGGTGATGCGCCCCTCCTTTTCGATCTGCTCTTTGAACACCGGAATCACACTGCCCTGAGAACCCAAGACATTTCCAAACCGCACTGAGACGCAGCGCATGCGCTTTTTGGGCCTGGCCGCCAGGATGAGTTCGCCCAGCCTCTTAGTGGCACCCATGAAACTCGTCGGTTGCACCGCCTTATCAGATGAAATCAAGACGAACGCCTCACAGCCGCACTCCTCGGCGACATCAAGCAAAGGGGGAACCACGAGAACATTATTGTTGAGCGCACCGCGAATATTGAGTTCGACGAGCGGGACGTGCTTGTAGGCCGCGGCGTGGAAAATAATTTCGACCGCTCCCTCACCGATTATTCGCCGCATGCGTGAAGTGTTGGCAACGTCCGCGACCGCGTACACTACCCGATCACCGGCAGGCAGCTTGGTCAGCTGCAATTGCAAGTAGAACATCGGCGTCTCCGCCTGGTCTAACACGATTAATTTGGCGGGAGAGTAGGCCAGAACTTGGCGGCAAAGCTCTGAGCCGATCGAGCCTGCAGCACCCGTGACCATCACGACTTTTCCGGCGATCTGGTTGCGAACCTGGCTCAGGTCCAGTTGAACGGGATCACGACCCAAAAGGTCCTCAACGCTGACTTCTCGCAATTGCGAAATTGACCCGCGGCCCATCAATAGGTCGTGAAGGTGCGGAACGGTTCGATAACGTACACCGGCTTGCTCGCATATTCGGCTGATGCGTTGCATTTGGGCGCCATTGGCTGAAGGAATGGCGATGAACAGCTCTTCCGCACCATAGGTGTTGACTATCGTTGCGACGCTGTCAATCTTGCCCACGACCGGTACGCCATGGATCTTTGCTCCGTGCTTGAAAACGTCGTCATCGAGACATGCCACCGGGACGAATTCAGTTTTCAGCATTTCGCGTATTAGAAGGCTCGCGGCCTCTCCCGCGCCTGCGATGATTATCGGACGTTTCTGGCGCGTGGCTGAACCAACGAGCGTTTTGCTCTTGAGAGCCATTACGCATAAACGCGCCCCCGCTATCCCTGCTGCCGTAATAATCGCTTCGAGTATGTAAATCGAAAGTGGGAACTCATACTTGCGAGAAACGTAGCGGGTAGTCACGAAGAACGCCAGACTGCCAAGAGCGACCGCTTTTCCGATGTCAATTACATCGCTCACGCCAGTATGACGCCAGTATCCATGCAAAAGATTGAAGCGTGCCAAAGCGGCGATTCGGAACAAGATCAATGCTGGCACACAACTAAAGAGCAGGGTTGGGAAGGGAAGTCGAAAGTCGAACCGTAGCAACCACGCGAGCACGGCCGAACTTGTAATCAGAAGAAAATGGAATAAAGTGATCGCCCAAAACCGCTGCCTGACAAACATAGAGGAGGTGTTACGGAAATTTTTTGACATAGGAGTGGTCGGAAAATGATTTATGTGTGAGTTGTTGGCGTTGGGGCGCAACCGCGAGCCGAGACGGTATTGCGTTTAACTGCTTTCGTGATTACATCTTCGATTGTCCGACACGTGAGCGCGATGTGTTCGTCCGACAGTGTGGGATGGACCAAGAACATCAGGCTGGTCTCGCCAAGTAGCCTGGCTACGGGGAGAGTCGGATGCTTGCGCCGCGCAACGAACGCCTTTTCAAGGTAGATTTCGCTGCAACTTCCGGCGAAGCAAGGTACGCCTTCCGCTTTGATCGCCCGCATGATGGCATCGCGATCCCATCCATCCTGCAGCATTTCGGGGCGCAGAAACGCGTAATATTTGTAATATGCGTGGTGAACGCTGTCTGGAACTGTAGGGATTTGCAAACCGGGCAAGCCGGAAAGAGTGTTGGTCATCGTGTTCGCATGACGACGCCTGGTCTCTACCCACCGAGGTACTTTTGTGAGCGCCACTCGCCCAAGTGCCGCTTGAACCTCTGTCATTCGCCAGTTTGTACCGAACGATTCGTGGAGCCAACGAAAGCCTTCTCCGTGCTCGCAATTGTAAACGGCGTCGTAGCTTTTTCCGTGGTCTTTGAAGCTCCACGCACGCTCCCAAAGCCGGGGATCGTTGGTCGTAAGCATTCCTCCTTCGCCGGCCGTCGTCATGATCTTGTCCTGGCAGAATGAGAAAGCTGCGGCGTGTCCCATGGATCCGACTGGTCGCCCTTTGTACATGGCGCCCTGTGCTTGCGCACAATCTTCGATTACGTATAGACCGAACTCCGCCGCCAACTCGAGAATAGGGTCCATGTCACAGGGCCAGCCAGCCAGATGCACCGCGATGATGGCTTTGGTTCTCGGAGTAATTGCGCGCCGAATCGTTTCTGCTGTGATGTTTTGGCTATCGAGGTCAACGTCGACGCAAACTGGACGGGCGCCGCGCATAACAATGCAACTGGCGGAAGCGATAAATGTGCGGCAAGTAGTGATGACCTCGTGTCCGCGACCGATTCCGAGGGCCTGCAATGCCAATTCCAGAGCGACCGTTCCATTGGCCAGGCAAATAGCATATTTTGTGCCGACCGACTGGGCGAATTCCGCCTCGAACAGCCGGCCTTCCTGTCCAGTCCAGTAATTGACTTTTCCCGATCGTAGGACAGAAGTCACGGCTTCGATTTCGTCGCCTTCGAAATGAGGCCATGGAGCAAATGGCAACAGGGTTCGCCCTGTCGGGGAGACAATTCTTTGATGAACTGCTGCAGTAGTCATTGAGTTGTAAGCGTTTTCAGTTAGCTTTGAGATGACCGGATGGTCAAACTGCGACTGCATACCCAGCCGCAATGGCAGAGATTGTTTGCCACGCATGTTGATATTGCTGATGATCAGCGTCGTTCGGAACTCGGGAACGGCGAGCAATCACGTGATCCCACAACCCGAGGGTCGCGGCCGAGTGATAGACCATCTGTTTTCCCCGGGCCTTGACGATCTCAATCGTGCTATCCAGCGGATATTGATCAAGTTGTTTTTGGAACATCCGGCAACAGTAGTCCAGAGCCGAACTGACTTTATTGAGCGTGGTCGAACCCTGTTCACGATAAACATACAAAGGCGTGGGCAAAACCGCGAATTGGTTGCCCAGCAATGCCCGCAGAAGAAAGTCAGCGTCTTCGGCGATCGGGAATGTAGTGTCAAAACCAGTTTGCTTGGCCAGATCAGCTCTGATCATCGAGGGTGCAAATGCCAAAGGCGGCATCCCCGGATGTTTCATGCGAGGGCGCATAACCGGCTCACTTCCGTTTGAACATCGCACTCCGACCAGTTGATCGTTCGTGTTCGCGATGGCCATGCCGGTGCTTACCATGGCAACATCCGGCTCAGCCTCGAGTAACTCCACTTGATCTTGAAACTTATCTGGATAAAGCCAATCATCAGCGTCAAGAAATGCGATGTATTTGCCTTGCGCCATCTCCAGGGCATATTGGCGAGCGTGGCCGCGCCCGTGGTTGTGGTCGAGACGACGACATTGGATTCTGGAGTCGCCGACTGCATTAATGATGTGCTCAGGATTATCTGTTGAGCCATCATCCACGATGATGCACTGCCAATCGTCATAGGTCTGCGCTTGGAGAGAGGCGAGGGCTAGGGGAAGTGTGTCGCTGGCATTGAAGACCGGCATTACAACCGAGATCAGGGGCATCATGAGGCCACCTGCCGCCACCGTACGACGTGGGAGCGCATGTTGTCCGTCATGAAGACAACTTCAACGGTGGGAAGGGCCCCCGCAATCGCAAAGGTGGCGAAGAGTACCAGGACGCTAACGCCGCCGTAGAAGTATTCGCCGCTCATGCCGCCGACCATGGCTGTGATCAAGGCAGCGCGAGTGGCAACGCTGATCGTGTTCAGGCTGGTGGTCTTTAGCCCGGCCTGCCGCCAGGTAAGCGTGAAGACCGACATTATGAGGATTCCCCCGACGATGCCGGTTTCTAAGAACATTTGAAGGAAGAAGTTATGTGATCCCGAGTCCCACAGCCCCGAGGCACCTCCCCGATGGTAAAACCCTGTACCAAGGATAGGCGCATTGACCAGCTTTGGGGCCTCGTGAACCCATGTTGAGAAACGCGCGCCATCGTCCACCGATTGTAGCGATGTGTCGTCAGGAGGCGAGAGCGTCAAATCAACAAGAGATTGAAAATTCGGAAGAGTCTCGTATGCGGTAACGGACGCCAAGCCAACTATGAAAATGATCGCCAGAGTCTTGAAGGTCTGTGTTCTTTTCCAGAAAATGTAACCAAAACCTGCGGCGAAGGCGAGCCATCCACCCCGCCCATGGCTCGAAAGCGAACTCGATATAAATACAGAACATATCGCAAACGCGATGGAGACACTCGCATATTGTCTCCACCTGCGACCGCCAATATTGTCTATCCACAGCCCTGCAATGTAAGAGCAGAGGATCGCGACTGAAACAATGATGGCATTGTAGGATTTGTATCCTTCGAGGGCGTCAGTTGGTTGAACATCCGGATTACGGCTGCTTGCCAACAAGCCAACGCTGAGTATAACTAGAGCCCCAAGTAGTGACCAGATCCATTCGCCACGCACTCCCGGCTCCGAAAGTTTTTTTGCAATGAGAATGCCCGCCGTTACAAAGAGAACGAGCTTGACCAATTTCAGGCAAGATCCCACAAGAATCGGAACGTCATCCAGATACTGATATCGAAAGTGAATGGACAATGTCGATAACAGGGCCCAAACGAGAAAGCCCCACAACAACGGACTCAGTCTTGCGATTCGCTGCTCATACTTGGCAGAAGGAGCGATAACCAGCAAAACAATGAAAGGCACGATCAGCCAATCGCAGACTTCGAGCACTCCAAAATCGGTTTGGTGCGAAAAGCCGAAATTGGGCACGAACAGCAGAGGAAAGCAGAAAAGCCAAAGCCGCTTCATGCGTGCACCTCATTTGTATAGCGGCTGCACACTGGAGGCTGTTTGGCTGCCTGCACGCCTCGTAAGAACCCGGCGATGCCTGGCCGGAATACGCGCAGAGTGTTGTAGTGCGCTGCATAGGAAATAAAAAGAAGAAGAAGGCGGAGGCATGCAATTGGAGTTTGAAACCATCGCAGATGGCGCCGGATCAGGATGGCGCGGTTATGTGCTAGCGATCCCATGTATTTTGGGAGGTCGGGAACCCGGCATCCGCCACTCTCAGCCGCCAGGTGGAGAAGGCGGGCGCTTCCATTGAAATAAATGTCAAAGCCGCATTTCTGGACCCGCATACAGAGTTCAGTCTCCTCGTACAAGGCCGCACCGAGGGCAAGCGCCTCGTCAAATCCTCCTGCTGCTTGCAGTACCGAGCGCCACGCAGAGAAATTGCCACCGGGAACATGCTTTACCCGGCAATCACGAGTTGCGCTAAAACCACGTTGCGGGGTTGCTGTCCACGGATTAAACCGCCCTGGCGTCGAGCTGTCTCCGGAAGAAAGTCGCTCGTCGATCCCGCCCGCGACCATGCCTATATTTGGTTGGGTCAATCCGCGAAAATGTTCGGCCACCAACGAAGGGCCGCAGCGTATATCGTCATCCACGAAAACAACGGCTTCGTACTTGGCTTGCTGCCACCCATAGTTGCGTGCGAGTGGCAATCCGTGGAACGACACTTTATGGTAAGAAATCAGGTCGTAATGTGTAAGAACCAGTTCTAGAAGCTTCGCGTCTTCCCGGTGTGATTGATCTACGACCAGGATCTCGATCGGTCGGTAATCTTGTGCGAGCAAATCATGAAGGGTGTCGATCAAATAGGATCCACGATTCAGCGTAGGGACCACGACTGAAATTCCTTGTCTTTGTTGATCCATGACCGGTGTGACTCTAGGCGGAAGCCGAAGCTGTGAAGTGTTCCATGCCTCGTTCCGAAGGGATGTGCTGTCTTGGTGCTGCATTGTCCTGGACATTCGAAAAACGTTTGCGCCAACGCAAGAAAGGCCTCTCAAGCATGTAATAGGAAAGTTCCGCCGCTGCGAAAGCACACACGATGTTCCATGGGAACAATCCGGAGAATGTAGTATTGTTTGTCGTCAGGAATAATTGCTGCCAGAGGTACAAACTATAAGAAATCACCCCAACGTGAACGACTGCTGGATAGTTGAGGATCCGGCCTAATATGGTTTTGTCATAAAAGACCACGTGCGCCATCAGCATGGCGATTATTAGGTTTTGCAGTGAATATCCGATAGACAGGACGTATGCACCTTTGAAATGCATGGTTAGCAACGTATCAACTACCAGAAAGCACAGCATCGCAACTGGAATAAGCCACGAACTGACCAATCGTCTAAGAATGCGCAGATGATCTTCATTAAGGCAAATCAACGCTAGCAATGCCCCAATCATTAATGAGTCTGCGCGCGTGTGTAGCATCATTCCGATCCGTGGCCGGGTCGATGGAAGAAGAAAATACGAGCCCAAACGAATCAACGGCGCGGTAACCACCACTGCCAGTGCGGCCCACTTTCCACGTTTCGGGCCGGAAAGTTTCAAAATCAACGGCCACAGTAAATAGAATTGCTCTTCAACACTCAAAGACCAGGTATGCCCAAGAAACCACGTGTCAATGTTGCGAGGAACATAGTTCCAGATATACATTGCGGCACTGATCAAGTCGGAGCGTGACACGTGTATGTACCCAAGCAACGCAAGGACAAATGCAACCAGCCAGTAGGCATAAAATCCCGGGAAGATCCGGAACGCTCTCCGAATGTAAAAGTCTTTTAGGCTGATGGTGTGCGTGCTCAGTTGTTCGCGGACCAGCAGTGTCGTGATAAGAAAGCCGCTGATGACAAAGAAAATGGAAACCCCAAGACGTCCGGCTCCGACAAAACCCAAGAACATGTAAGCGCTGTTGCTAAGCCCCGTGATAGTTTTGCTGCAATGTCCAATTACGACCATGCAAATTGAAACCGCTCGCAACCCGTCTAATGAGGGAAGGCGGCGGGCGAAACCCATGTCGACGTTGCTTTTATCCATTGAAAATGCCGGCGCTTTGCAAGGTTGAAACGAATCTTTGCCCATAACGTTCCCACGTGTTCTCGCGGAGCACGCGTTCGCGAGCCTGAGTTCCCGCAATGCGAAACGATTCCGGTGAACGTACCAGCTCACGAATGATCTCTGTGAGCTTCTGACCGTCGTCCTGTTCGATCAGCCATCCACCTTTGCCATCACGAATCGCTGCTGGAATTCCGCCGCTCCGTGTACCAACAACCGGAGTTCCGCACGATTGTGCCTCGAGAAAAACCAGACCAAAGCCTTCAACAGCACGCTCTTCGGGAGCATCGCGGGTGCAGAGTACAAACAAATCGGACGCGCAGTAAACCTGGGGCAAGTCTTCATCGGAAACGAATCCAAGCCAACGTATATGAGATTCAACTTCCAACTCCACTGCTAGCTTTCTCAACTCCTGTTCGTAGGGCCCTTCGCCCACGACCAGGTAAATAAGTTGCGCACGCTCGTCAGGAGCAAGACTGGCAATCGCGTGCAAGACGGTGTCATGTGCCTTGTAGTGGTGAATGCGGGAGACGGTGCAAAGCACTCGTTTACCCGCAACGCCAAACTTCGTTTTCGCGGCTTCATGATGTCCCGGCGCAAACTGGATAGCATTAACTGCCAGAGGAATGGTTTCGACGTTTGCCTTGGGGGCCACGCTGGATACGAGCCGCTGCGTGTATTCGCTGTTGGCAATGACCAGGTTTGCGCCTTCCAACACAATCCGCTGCAGGGCATTCCATAATGGCCGCCTCCAGCGGTCGACCGTGGGCAGCAGTTCTGCTCCATGTGCCAGGATGACCAGCGGCCGGACTCCGGCAAGATACGCGATCAAGCCTTCGGGATACCAAACTCCACAAATAGTCGTGCGGCGGATCGAGGATGCGCCACCCATCATTCGCAGCCGGTGAAATGCAAGCCATTCACGAAGGGGGCGTCGGGAGGCGACGCGGATCTCCGGCAAGCCAGCATAAGGCGTTAATGCGCAGTCCTGAGTAAGAACACGTGCATTGAAATGGCCGTGTTCTAATGTCTTGCCGATTCCTCCGCACAGTCTGGCGATTCCACCAGAAACCGGCGGGTATTCAAACGCAAACAGAAGAAGTTCGCACTGGCTTGATGCCGTCATTGGAAAACGCTCGGAATTTACCAGGGAATGACTTGCGGCCCATCGCCATGGACGGTATCGAATGGCGTGATGTCTACTTCAGTGACAACGGAGGTATCCGTGCTTGCATCCGGTTCGAGCACAATGGATGCGCCTCCCGGACGTACGAGAAAGTATTGAACAAGACTGTCATCCGGGCTGGTGGCTTCGGAGGGATCGAGCCCTGCTGCCACTTTCCTGCTATTTAAGACAAAAGCAAACTCACGCCTTTGCCCCGACAACGCACCGGAGGCAAACTTCAAACGCACGAGATAGACGCCGTTTGGAACGGCAAACGGATGTTGGAAGCAATGAGAGTTGCACATCTGCGTAAGGACGGCGGGCTGGTTTGGTGCGTGATCTGCCCGCAGCGCTCCGATGGTTGGGGCGCCTGCGATGACATGGTCATGATCGTAAGTACGGCCGTCTGTCGGATCTGCCAACGGGATATGCAGGGCTGGGGAGTTGCATCCTGAACCAATGCGGGGACGAAAATCCAGGGGAGTGATCGGTGTTGAGCTGACAAACTGCGGATCAGCGAAAACCGACTCCCGATCCAGGCCGCTTCCTGCCCCATAAGTTTCGAGGGAGGAGAAGTTGGCATTCGTAACCCGAAAAACCGGCTGGCCGGGCGTCCAAAAACAATTGTGATCGGATGCCACATTGGCTCCGAATACGGTCATTGCAGTTCCGGGCAGAGACGAGAATGCAATATTGTCGGAAAATACGATCTTGCCGCCTTTATCCGAGGAACCCATCACCAGAAAGCCGGACGCGTTAAAGATTGTGTTATTGAATATGGCGATGGTTCCGGGCCCAGTAGCCACGCCGTTCACGCCAGTAGACCCTGGTTGGCCCGCAGGGCTGGCCAGGTTGTAAATGTTCCCGTAGACCTCAAGATTCACTCCGTGAGGGGCGCCTGAAGACCGCACACGATAAAGATAGTTGTATCGAACTGTGCTGTCCTGTTCGTAATAAAAATCCACGCCGCCGCTACGAGCAAAGTAGTTGTATTCGACCAGACTCTTCTGCGATTGCTGTAATCCGATGCCCATCCCATCCCCGCTCACATGGACTCCCAGAATATTGGTGTCCACGTGCGAAACCCAGTTGTCCCTGAACGTATTGTTGGAGCCCTTCAAAACATACAGAGCTGTGTTGCCACTTCGAAGAACCGTGTTGCTCGTAACCTGGCAATGCTCATCTCCCGATCGGAGGTAGATTCCGATGCCGAGAACATCCTGAATGTCATTGTGATGGATGAGCACTTGCTGTGAGTCCGATACGTCAATGCCAGTATAAAAACGTTGGATATCGAGGTTCTCGACCTGGACATAACTGGAATTGGCAATAAAAATCCCGGCAGCTCGGAAAATACGGGTTGCTTTATTAGGCGACTTCTTGTCAATCATTCGAACCCAAAGGCGGCCATCAAACTGTCCCGCCAGAGATCCGGGTTGCAAGCTCGCTAGGAACATCTGCAAGTCTTCGTCATGGTTCAAGGACCCGGCCGGGTAGATAGTTTTCAAAGTCTTCCCGTCCATCAAAACGGACCCGAGGATGCTTCCTCTCCCCATGTCGGTTGTGTAGATTCCCTGCTGGCCAGTCACCGTCTCCCAGCGGGCGTCCGGGTTATCGCCGTAGATCGACGGTTTCGGGCCCTCACCATAAGCCCCGAGCGTGATTGGCTTTTGTGCGGTGCCGTTGCCCTGCACGCGAATCTGGCCATCCCATTGATCACCACGCCTGAGCAGGATGCTGTCGCCCGGTTGGAATGCGTCCTTGGAGATTGATTTCAGGTAGATCTTCGATAAATGCTGCCAGGCTTTCCCGGGGCTCTGCCCGTCATTGGCGTCGTTTCCGGATGTTGAGGAGATGTAGTACGTTGTAGGGGCGACCGGAGTTGACACCGCGAAACCTGCGCCACGGCCAATCCAAAGCAAAAGTGAGATCAGCACAAGTGTGCGGCGAGGTTTCATTGCTTATAACCCAGGCTGCGCGCCGATAGAGATTCGAATAGTTCCGCAAAAGATTTCACTTGATGGTGAGCCGTGTAGCGTTCGCATTCGTCTTCGTCAGGAACCGCTAGTTTGTATTTACCCAGCAAGAAGTCAGTTAGAATCTTTACCCGGTTTCCCGGGGAGCCATCCAGAAAAATACCGAGCCGGCTGCGGGTCAAAGCGGTACGAGCCTCGGAAGGGTCGGGGACAACCGCGACAACCGGCTTGCGCATTCCAATGCAATCAGTCATCTTGGCAAAGCTTGTCCACCAGAAGGCGCGGGTACCTGGAATCAGCAGGCCAGCGCATGCGTCGCGCAGCAGTCTATATACTTCTCTTTGTGACATTTGATCGGCAAACTCAATTTGTTGGTGAAGGCGAAACTTATCGATGAAGGGTGCCAGCCTTTTCCGATTGATCTCCAGCGTCCCGACCATGAGCAGCTTGACACGCATCTTTGCGATCTCTTCTTGTTGCAATGCTCCCGCGAATGCTTCCAGGAATGAGGTGTCATATTCCGGCAAGTATTCTCCGGCAAAAATGAGGTAGGGAGTTCGGGTAGCAGTCTGCTGCTCCCGTGTTTTCAGCAGGCCCTCATCAATTCCGGTGGGTATGAAAATCGGATCGGCGTGTTCGTTGCCGAATACGTCACGAAAAATACTGCGGTAACTTGATGCCAGCACAGTGACGGCATCCGCCCGGCTGAGAGCATCTCTGACCGCGTTACGTTGACGCTTATAAACGCGGGGAGCATAGTTAGCCAGCTTTTGAGAATAGCCAAGTGGGTCCCGAAAATCGGCAACCCACTGGACTCCGGGCTTCTGCAGTGCCCGGCCCACAGCCAGCGAAGAATAAGGTGAACACGAAGTATACACAACGCTTATGCCGCGATCCCGAATGATTTTGTTGCCGGCCGCTATCGCTGTTCGCGCCCACGTCCAATAGACGTCGGGATTATGGAACCAGTTATTCAGCAAATACTGGTAAGCGCCGGTAACAGCGGATCTTCGAACGGGACTGGTCGTACTGTTCTGATTCCGGGAGGTTCCTTTCGCGGCATTGAAGGTCCTGTTCCTGCCCCCCAGCGCCATGCGCACACCGCGCATAGTGGGCTCAACATAGCGGGTACGCACTATTTCTACTTCCTCAGGTAGTTCCGCGAGCAACGTGGAGTCTTCGTTAAACTCATATTGCGTGTCCACGGTGAGAACGATTGGTTTCCAGCCGAACTGGGGCAGATATTTTGCCAATTTGTATGCACGAAAGACCGCTGCGTGATTCTGAGGTGCGAAGAATGGCGTAATAATGAGCACCGAGTGGCTCATGCGCTCTCCCACGGCTCGTGGCGCTGCGATCTACATCAATGCCATAAGCCCGATAAAGCTTGGAAAGGTAGTGCTGGACGGAGAATCTTTCTACAATTCTGCGGCTCGCCGTTCCCATGCGTTCACGCAATGCCGATTCGTTGGTAAGAGTGACCATCAATTTGCCTAGCGCGTGATGATTCAGTGCCGGGTAAAGCAACCCATTCACGCCATGCTCCACGATTTCTCGAACTCCGCCAGAACTTGGTACGACAATAGGAAGCCCGATTGCCATCGCCTCAATAGCTACAATCCCGAAAGGCTCAAACGGTGCGGCATGGCAGAACACATGGCAGGCGCGTAATACCTGAGCCACATCGGAGCGGTTCCCAGGAGCTTCACGTAGGATGCAATGCCCAATGACTGCGCAAGCTCTTCGAGTTCGCTCCGTTGTTCTCCGTCGCCGCAAATCACCAGCGCAGCTTTTGTACCAGCCAAGCGCGCCGTTGCTAATGCGCGGATACAGACATCTACGCGCTTGTTAATGCCGTGGCCAAGCGTTCCCACAGCGCAGAACACTGTGGTTTCGCGGCTAAACTCAAGGTCCTCGCCTTTGGTCCGTTCTTGCTGAAGCGTGCCAGATCAACGCAGTTGTGCATGACTAACAGTCTTGAGCGACAGATACCGTGCGTGCGGTGAGCCCACTCGGCGAGCGCGTCGCTGCAAACGACAACGCGATGCGCAAGAGATTGTGCAAAGAAATTCGCTACGCGAAATTTCCATGAGTTCAGATACAGATCGCCCTGCTCAAACCCGATTCGTAACGGCACATCCGCCCGCCACGCGGCAAACAATGCAATGAAACGGCTCCATGTCAGGTGCGCTTCCACTAAGTCCGGCCGCAGGTTTTCCAACAACGTTTGAACTTCAAAGGTTGCAGCAAAGAACTTCCGCTTGCGCAAATATGGACGCAGATCCAAAACATGCACTTGAATTCCAAGGTCGCGGATCTCCTGGCTGAGTTCGCCATCCCCAAACAAGGTCACAACGTGATGCTCGATGCCTGGATATTTAACAGCTTCCCGCAGCATGGTGATCAGATGAGTTTGGGCACCACCGGTGCGAAGTTCGTCGATGACGTGAACGTGAAGCACGATTATGTGGCCGAACTACACGCAAGGTCTAAAGCAGTTGGAGTTGCGTGTCCGCAGACTTCCAACAGCATCTGCTCCAATTTGCGATTCTGCTTTCGTAGATCAAAAAGATTCTTCGCGCGCTCCCGGCCTGCCGATCCGTAGCGCGAGCGCAGTTCTGGGTTTCGATACAGATGCAGCATCGACTCCGCCATGAACTTTTCGTCCCCGGGTTGGCCCAACAGTCCGGTCGCACCATGCACTACAGACTCAGCCACACCGCCGGATCTGGTGCCGATTACTGGCAAGCCGTGCGCCGCAGCTTCAACTGGCGTTGCTCCCCACCCTTCCTCCTGCCCCTCAATAGTCCGTACGTTGTGTTGAACAAAAAGATCTGAGTGTCGCATTGCGGCATACACTGCCGAGGCAGATTGACTGCCTCGGAAACGGATGCGGTCAGCGACCTTGAGTTCCTTCGCCAAATCGACGCAGGCTGTCATTTCTTCGCCGTCACCAATGATTTCCAGAACGGCATCCTGCATTTCAGCGGCTACGCTTGCGAAGGCAGCAATGGTGTGACGGACGCCTTTGACTGGAGAGATCCGCGACACTGCCAGAATCCGGAACTGGCTCCCATTTTGCGAATGACAAGTCTGCCCATCAACCGGGATATCCACGCCAATGTAGTGAAGCCTGACCTTGTTCGCTGGAGCGCCCGCCTGGAGCACTCTCGACACAAGAAACTCCGACCCGCACAGGATTAGAGCTGCGCGGTCAAAAGACTTATGGAGCCTGTCAACATATTCCGAGCCAATTGAGGCGGCTCCATTAACGTCAGAGCCGGCAACATGAAAGACGAGCGGGACCTCGCGACAGCCATCCACCGCGAGCACATCCAGTAGTTGGGACGCATTCCAGCCAAATATGCAATAGACGAGGTCGGGAGACACCGCTTTTATCTGCTTGCTGAACCTCCTGATAACGTAAGGAGGTAATTTAAAACGGTTCCGTACGGGCCATAGACGTCGGAGGAATGCGTTCTTGATCTGGCCTGTAAAACTCGTGGCGTGCTCGGCGCAATAAAGCGACACTACGGGGAAACTCCTCAAAATTCGCTATCCACTGAGTAAGAACTTGCACGTCTGCATGACACATGCCGGACAGTTGCCGATAAATAAAGACTTCCGACCGGTACAGATATGTATTCGAATACCAGGCGAACAGGGGCTTAATCCGTCCATTCGTCATGCTAACTCCCAGCTCCGACCGCCACGGCACGGGCCGTTAACGTGCGCCCTCGGGAACAAATAGCTCTTCGCCTCGCTCCATATAGTCGGTCGCGATCCGCACTCCACGCAGAGCGCATAAGTAAGCTAACTCCTACGGCGATTTCCAGCGCAAAAGCCGCACTCGGTAATCTGCTTCTTTGCAGAACACGCCGGCGAAAATTACGCATGCAAAAGCCATGATGATTGAAGCGGTGGAAAGAGAGGTGCAACCACGGCCAGGGTTCGGCGCATTTTCAGGCCGGCGATTCGGTGACCGATCAACATGACGGGCACCGCAAGTAAAGTATTAGCCGCCGCGTATGCGCGGGCCACTCCAACCGCGCCGAAGCGAATGCCAATAAAAAAAGCAGCGACGGTGATTGCGCTTGCGGCAAGACTGACGACGAACATGGCTCTTGTTCGTCCCGTAACCACGTAGAGCCAGCCCACGGCTGCCTGCACCGGCTGGATTGCCCCTGCCACACAAAGCCAGCGCAGCATAGGCACGACTGTGCCTCCACTCGGGGACCATAGACGAACCTGACGAACTCCGGCGCGCAAGCGGCAAGACCCAGTGCGACGGGGCAACCCAACAAAGTAACCCACCGCATGGAACGCAGGAACGCCGCCGACATGCGCTCGCGATCAGCCTGCAATGCCGACAGTGCCGGGATCATTACCCCATTCAGCATGCCTGACGCCAGCAAGGTCGGCAGAGTCATCAGGAAATAGGCGCGTGAATAGTATCCGAGTTGCTCCGCGCCGCAAACCCGGCCCACCAGAACATTATCCAGATTGCGCGAAAAATAATTGATGGCGCTGTACCCAGCCATGTATCCGCCGAAAGTCAACAGGCCGGTCAAGCCGTAAACTGCGCTCCCCGGGGAAATCTTTGGCCGGTACCCGCCCAGTAGCAACAACAAGAGCAGAACAAATGCAAACTGCTGCACGACGACCTGAATGACCAGTGCCCAATATCCGAAACCGCTCAGGGCAGCCGCTACGCCCGTGATTGCACCGGCGAGCGTAGACCATTGATCGCAGAGGGTTATTGGTTTGAAGCGCATTTGCCGCCGCAACAGTGCCAGGGGCTGGGCTGCGCACCCGGAAAAGAAGAACGATGCTCCCAGCAAACTGGTTATTCCTGCGAGCTCGGGCCGATGATAAAAAGAAACCAGGAATTTTCCGGACGAGGCGCCCCTGGCTATCCACAGCAGCAAGCCGAAAGCGGCATTAATGAAGAACAAAGAATCAATTTGTGCTCGCGTGATTTCTTTGCGCTGAATCGCTCGCCCAGGATAGTCCGAAGTCGGTAAAGGCCTGCATCAGCGCCGTGATGGCGACCACCATCCCGAACAGACCATAATCGGCAGCGGAAAGCACACGTGCCAGGACAGCCGTTGCTCCGAGCGAGATTAGCTGCCTTCCGACGAGGCTTGCCAGAGACCAACCAGCGCCGGCACGCGCCTTTTGGGAGATTTGTTCGACCTGGGGTGCACAGAAAGGCGCGGTCTTACCTTGGTTCTCGACTCGCAAGCTCGTAGTGGTAGTAACGGCGGTGGAAGTCATATCGAGGAATTGGACCTGAGACTGAGTCCGTGCTGGACTGCTGAACGATTTCTGTCTGTATTCTCAGGGCGCGCCGGGATGCCTACAACTGTAGTGCCTGGCGGAAACGTCACGGGTGACAACGGCGCCCGCTGCGACAATCGCGCCCGCGCCGACGTGTAAATATTGCAAAACCTGCGCACCGGTGCCAATCAGCGCACCGGTACCGATCACCACTCCTCCGGAAATATTTGCTCCCGGATTCACTACTGATCCTGAGCCGATCCTCGTTTCGTGGCCAATCGTGCAGCCGAAATTGCACAACGCAAAGGGCTCAAGTGTGATGTTAACCGTGGCAGTGACGCCCGCTCCGATAAAGAATCCTTCGCCGTTTGTGCCGAATCCAAGTCGATGATCGCAGTCGGATGTAGAATCGCGGGCCACTCCATTCGCGGCAGCAGTTGGCGCAGCTCGGCTGCAAGCTTCAAGCGAAGATGAGGGCTGCCTACGCCGATGGCAATCGCATCAAAGGAATCACGGTTGGCGCTTAACCAAGCGAAATCTCCCAGCACTTGATCGCGGCTGTCTCTTTGTCCCAGGCGTGAGACGTCAGTGACCGCATACCCCAGAAAGTCAAACTGACGGCTGCCGCGGTTGATCCAATGCAATGCGGATGCAATTTCTCTTGCCATACCACCAGCTCCAGCGATAACAATTCGTTTCGGCCGCATCACGCGTTTCCTTTTTCTTGTTCGACATTTGCGCCGAGAAATTCAGGCATGGTGGCGTAGCCACGTTTTGTAATCCCTTCTCGAGTGAGAACCAGCTTGGCGGTTTTTGCGAGGATGGACAGGTCGAGCCAAAAGCTCTGGTGATTGACGTACAGGAGATATCGAGCGCGAATTTCTGGTTCCAGTCGAGGCGGTTGCGGCCGTGGATCTGCGCCCACCCGGTGATGCCCGGTTTAACTTCGTGCCTTCTCATCTGCTCGGGAGTGTACCGGTTCAAATATTGGGGTAAGAGGGGACGCGGCCCGACCAGGCTCATCTCCCCGCGAATCACGTTGATCAATTCAGGCAACTCATCCAGGCTGGTACTGCGAAGAAAGCGCCCAAGAGCGGTGAGACGTTGTCCGTCCGGAAGCAATTGACCCTTCTCGTCGCGCACATCAGTCATAGTGCGGAATTTGAGAAGCGTGAAAGACTTCGCATTCAATCCAGGCCGCTCTTGACGAAACAAGATCGGTTTGCCAAGGAGTAAACGCGCCAGTAATGCAACCATGAGCAGAATCGGCAACAGAACGACAAACATCGTGAGAGACAGGCAGAGGTCAAACACTACCTTACCTGCGCGTCTGCACACGGCTCTACAAGACACTTTGGGGTTTTCGGTTAGCAATCCCTTATACAGGCGCACTTGGCCCTCCCAAATAACCTCGGGGCGGAAATCACGCTCCATCCATTCACGGCCCGCACGTCCCATTTGTGAACGGAGCTCGTCATCAGCCAGCAATTTTCCGATTGCGGCCGCAAGAGCATCGGAATCTCCACAGGCACAAGAAATCCAGTGACCTCATCGATCACGGAATCAATAGCGCCCGTTGCTGTCGTGGTGACCACCGGAACGCCACTTGCTTGTGCTTCAAGCGAGACTTGTCCGAATCCTTCGCGATGCGTTGAAAACGCTAGGAGGTTCATCAAAGGGTAATAAGGGGCAGTGTCAGAACCAAATCCGCACCAAACGATTCCCTCGGCGGATTCAATAAAGGTGCGAATGTCGGGCTCGACGGGATCGCCGTCTTCAAAATCTCCGATTAGAAGCAGACGAAGCTCCGGAAAAGTCTCACGAGCTTCGCGAAAGCCTTGACAAGCTCCCGAATTCCCTTGTCTTTCACCAGGCGGCCTACAAAGCCGACGACAGGCGCACCGGCGGGAATCCCGAGTTGACGTAGAAGGTGGTCCGTTTCCGAAGATTGCTTGCTTCTTGGGACAAAACGGTCGAGATCTATACCGGAGCTACCTTTTTCAAGGACGACAGTCTTTCCTCGGGATACCAGCTTGAGCGCGATGGCCCGTTCACGAAGGCTGGGACTCAAGCAGAGGACGCGACTGGAACAAAAGCAGGCGATCCATTCAGCCAACCACAAAATCAATCGCTTAATACCCGTGACCGTCTCCAGCCGTAAGCCTTGGAGCCTATACACCGGCAAGGCACGCGCGCCATCCATCCCGCGATGCCAACCAGTAATCCCGCCTTCGGGGTGCTCGCATCAATGATGTCGGGTCGAGTCTTACAAATTGTCTGGTACAACTTGCAAAGCGACATCAGGTCCTTGAAAGGAGAGATTTCACGTTCCATTGGTACAGCAATGTTTGGAACTCCCTCTGCTTCTGATGTCGCCTGAAGGTTTGCCCCGGGAGAGGAAAGCAACGTCGGATCGAGACCCTCGCGGCGTAAATGCCTTATGAGACCTCTATAAAAGACCCAGGAAAGAGGCGAAGTTACTGCCAAGAGTATTGTGTGTTGTCCTGTTCGATTCATCGGCGGACAAATGATCAGAGAGTGTTGGAATAGGACAACCGGATCCATCCCCGGAGGTCCGGTGATGCGACATCAGGGCGCCTACGGTACGCGGTAAATCGTTGCCGAGGTAGCGACGGGCAGAAGAGTTTCCATGTTCTTCAATGTTGCTTTGGCTGCACTGCTGGGCACAAAAAGAATATCGTTGTCCTGGAGCGGCGCATCGGTGGCTTTGGAGGCCAGGATCTTTTTGAGGTCGACGGGGATCTCTTCGTGTCCTTGTGGCGTAGTTCGTATAATTTTGGTCGAACCTTTCGCAGCCGTGTACGTCGTGCCCTGGGCCAGAGCGATTGCCTGGAGAATTGTAAGGTGGTCATCGTGATCCATCGGGAACCCGCCCGGTCGCGCGACCTCACCGATCACATAGACCAGTCCCGTTTTCTCCACGAAAATGGAATCACCGGGGAGAATCTCCGGATTATTCAGCGGCTTGGGGGCCGAGCTGGCCGAGATCTTCACATGCTCTGGATCGTCAGGATGCGCCACGCGGGTAACGGTAATGTTGGTGCCCGCTAAGGGGGTCAGACCTCCGGCGAGGGAAATATAGTCCATTAAATTGTGCGCGCCGAAAGCAGGATAGATACCCGGAGCTTTGACCTCTCCGAGAACCGAAACACCTTGCGTCGCGTATTCAGCCACGAAAACTGTTACTTGCGGGTCTTTCAGAAATCCTCCATCAATGAATTTCTGCCGAATGAGATTCTGCACATCACCCGCTTTCATGCCCGCCACGTGAATGGAACCGACCAGCGGAAGAATAATGTCTCCCGTATTGCTCACGCGAAGTTTTCCGCTGAGCTCGGGCGTGTCGAAAACACTCATTTCCACCAGGTCACCGGCACCGATTGGGCCTGCGGCCCCGCTGCCAAAACCAGTGCTATTGCTGCCTATGTTGCTGCCACCGCCGGCTGCAGATTTTTCCTGCGCCGTTGAGGTCAAGGCTAAAAGAATGAGAAGAACGGCGAAGTACTTGGAGCGAATATTCAATTGGGTCATTTGATCCTCAAGAAATCATGTGCGGAGGTTGGGAGGTGACTTTCGGATCAGTGCACACCGTTGCCACTTCCATTGCCGTTCCCATTGCCGTTTCCATCGTGGTAATAGCCCTGATGATCTTTGCCGTAGTATCCGTAATACTGGCGATATTCCACGGAGTTGAAAGAGAGGTCATTTACAACCACGCCAGCAATATTCGCATGGACTTTCTTCAGTAAATCGCGTGTGCGCAAGAGCGATTGCCGGCCGGTCTTTTCAGAGCGAACAACCAGAACTACTACATCAGCGACTCTTGCGGTAACAACTGCATCGGTAACCGCCAAGACTGGAGGGGTGTCGATGACCACGTAGCGAAACTCTTCACGCCAGCGTTGCACCAGTTGCGGCAGTGCCTCTGAGGCCAACATCTCTGAAGGATAAGGTGGCATGTGGCCCGCCGGCAGCACGTGAAGTCCCGGGATCTCGTCAATTTTGACGATCATCGCGGCCGAATCCTCGGTACCGGCCAGGCATGCACTCAGTCCCCGGTTTGTGGCAATGCCGAGATATTTGTTTACCGCGGGACGGCGCATATCCGAATCCACCAGCAGTACTTTTTGTCCGGTCTGAGCCAGCACGACAGCCAGGTTCATGGACGTGAAACTCTTGCCTTCCTGCATCATGGCGCTGGTCACGAGAATCACTTGCGGAGGCGCACCGGGAGAAGACAGAAGCAGAGAAGTCCTTAGGGCGCGAAATGCTTCGGCGCCGCCGGAATTGCGATACTCCATCGTAATCGGCAGGATCAACTGCGGTGCTCCGGTTCGGGTCAATTGTCTTTGCGCCGGACTATCCTCCAGGGCCACGCTGGGAATGATTCCGAGCGAGGGAAGCGAGCAGTAGGTTTCGATGTCTTCCGGAGTGCGTATGGAGCTGTCGACGTTCTCAACAACGAACGCCAAAGCTACTCCGAACAAAAGCCCACCCATACACCCCAGGGCTATGTTAAGGGGAATCTTGGGTTCGACCGGTACGACTGGCACGCTAGCCTGATCGATAATGTTAATGTTGCTCGACTTAAGACCGGCCAAGATGCCGGCTTCCTTGAGTTTCTTGAGTAACCCTTCATACAAGTCGCGGCTAGACTCGACTTCCCGTCGCATGATGCCATATTGAATGGCGTCCTGATTCATCTTGTAGGCATCGTCTTTCTGCTTGTCGAGGCTCGCCTGCAACATCTGTTCCGACCGTAGCGCTGCCCGGTATTCCGCCCGGAGAGTCTCGCTGACTTTCGTGATTTCCTCGGCGATGCTGGAATCCAATTCGTGCAATTGCGATTGCAGTTGAATCACTCGCGGATAGGAAGCTCCATACTTGGCGGCCAATTGCGCGTATTCGGACCTGCTCTCCGCCCGCTGTTTGTAAAGTGCGCCCAGCAGGCTTTCCGGGGCAATGTTCGCGATCAAATCCGGATTTTCTGTCATCGCGATACGATATTTCGCCTCTTTCACTATGCGATCGCCTTCCGCTTCGGAGAGCGCTTTGTTCAATAGTTCAAGCCTGTCAATCACGATGTTGTGGCTCTCGTCGACACCGTACAGGCCCGTCTTCTGCTGGTAGGAAATTACTTTTTCCTGGGCAATTTCAGCATTCTTTCTTACATCCTCCAGTTGTTTGGTCAACCAGTCAGAGGTCTGCCGCGTCGCTTGATACTTGGTTTGGAAATTGCGTTCGATATAAGTGCTGGCTACGGCATTCGCGATGTCCGCCGCGAGTTTGGGGTCGCGGTTGCGGAAGTGAATCTCCATGATCTCCGTCTTGGGCACCAGTTGGACCGTCAGATACCTATGCAGGCCGTTCGTGAGTGCTGCGCGGGTTTGCAAGTCCAGGTTGTCAAAATCACGCCCCGCAGACGTTCCAGCCTGTTTTCCCGCGAATGCCGGGTTGTTCTGAAGTCCAAGCTGCTTAATGACGCTATTTGCGATTGTGTCGCTCTGCACGATGCGTATCTGTGTTTGTAGTTTCGTGTCCAAATCGATGCCGATGGGCATCACTACCTGGTCGAGACCAAGATCTTCCGACCCCTCGAGATCCAGCAACAGCCGCGAGGATGCATCGTAACGCTTGGGAAGCGCGAGAGAGATGGCAGTGACGAGTAAAACGATGGTAGCCAGGCTGCCCAGGACCAGCCAGCGCCGTTTTTGCAGCACGCGCCAGAGGTGGACAATGGACACACGGTCTTCGCGAGATTCCATGGTCGAGGGGAAAATGTCAGAGAAGGTAACTGTCTCTAGCTCTGTCTTCTTGGTTATCGCTGTGGGTTGGTTGTCTTTCATGTAGCCCTTTGGTGATGTGCGCCTGATTAGGGGACGCGCCAAAACCAGATTTGTCGTTAAGTTAAGGTGTTCCTACAGTGGGTTCCGGCAACATCGCCGTCATCCAAAAGCTGGTATACGTCGCGATTGCATCATCGGTGTTCGCAGCTGGCCCTTCGTCTTCGGTGAGAACTGATTGCAATCCCTGGTGGGCAGCAACCAACGCTGCCAGTCCGAGGGCAGCTACTCCAGGTTCGAGGTCGCGAATTACGCCTTTCAATGCACACCGGGATAGATATTCACGAAGGGGTTGAAACAGTGGTATCAGATGCTTGCGCAAAATACGTTCAGCACCGTGGTCCAGTTCAAACAGGCTGAGGTAGAGCAATCGGACGGTCTCAGGGTGGTGGTGCAAAGTCTCAACCAACAGCTCAACGATCCCAGGCAATGCAGTTCGAGGATCCTCATCGCTCTCCAGCCGATTACGCAACTCTCGGCTGATGCGAAGCCGCCGGAGTCGGGATTCCGTGGCTGCCCAGAACAAATCTCTTTTCCGAGGGAAGTGACGGAATACCGTAACCTCGCTAACCCCTGCCAGTCGAGCGATCTCATGTGTACTGCTAGCGGCGAAACCCTGCCGCGAGAATAGCTGCACGGCCGCTTCTACGATGCGGTTCGCGGTGCCATTCGTGGTTTGGACTTTTAAAACGGTCATGAGACGCAGTCTTGATTTGGAGGGAGATGCAACAGTAGAGAAAAGAATCGTTACTAAAGAAGTTCGACGGCGTCGGCGTCCAGCTCAACAGCTACGCTTTGCTGAATGAGATCCACCGTGAGTACGACCCGCAGGCTTTTGGCGTTTCGAATCAGCGTACCTTCCAGCCCCTGCAGCGCTCCTCGGTTGATCCGCACCTTCCGGCCGATTGCCAGACCACGATAAGGCTCAGATTTCTGCAAGTGCAAACCAGAGCGCAAAGTCTCGATCTCGAAATCAGATAGCTGTGCAGGTTGGCTCTTGGGGCCGACAAACGACAAGACCCCGGGCACGTCCAGTACTCGAATGCGTTCGCTTCGCGGAATGTTCACGAACACATAGCTGGGAAATAAGGGAAGCTCAACTTGGACCTTGCAACCGTTCTTCCAGCGATGAACGCTTCGGAACAGTGGGAGAAAGCAATCCACACGCCGGTGTGCCAGATGCTCGCTAACCCGCTTCTCGTGTCTTGGACTCGTATAGATAGCGTACCAGTGGGGAGGGCGCTCGGCGGTCTGACATGGCGGCAACAAGCTCGCAGTCGTCGCTGAAGTGCTGGCGTTGATTAGTTGAGACAAGGCTTCGCCCCCGTCGCTTAGATAGCGCTAGTTTTGATTTGAAATGTTTGTTGGTGCTCGCGGTCGATGCTGGAGACCGCTTACCTCAACCGCGAGTTGGTACGGCTGCGGTGTAAGTAGGCGACTACACTCTTCGCCGCGATTCCTGGATGCATGGCGGGTGCCAATTCGGTATTTTCACCAACTGGCTTTTTCTCAAGTGTTTAGCCGTGCCAATCCGGGAATCGCCGATCAGCCGGGTCTCAAAACGAGAGGCGCTCAAGAAATAAAACTCGGCAATGTCTCAACCCGACCGATTGTCGACCGTGAAACTCCCGCTTCAATCTTGTGCGAGGGTCCGTCAAGCTTTTCAGCTGGCGTGATGACGAGAGCGACAGGCGGAGCCGAGGTCAGAACAGAGTCCTGGTGTCGGCGAACGTATCTGCAGAACCAGGTAGTCCGCTGCCTTAGCGTCTCAAAGCGAGAGAAATTTTCGGCGATTTAATCCGCCTGTCTCATTCATGATCAGAGTAGACGTTCGGTTGACCACGATAAACCTGGTTTCGACAGCAGATTAAATTTTATTCGGGGCGAGACGAAAGAAGTGACAACTCGTGTAAGTGTCGAACTCTTCGTGTTTTACCGAACGATGCCTGCGTATGAATCGCAATCTAAGGTGCTAGTTCCTCGGCTACTAGTGTCGAGTGCCTGCTTCAAGTTAGTCTCGGCGATTAAAGTGCTCTAATGCGGCGGGGCTCCGCGTGTGATCTCGGCCTACCCAGTTTTTTGCAACTGGTGAAGCGCGGCCGTTCGCGAGACTGAAGCTTGAGCACTGGGAGGAAATGGTGCGTAACCGTTATCAGCGGTCTTATATATGTATCGCTTTCGTGTTGGCGTCGGTGCTTTCTGTGCTGGCCCAGTCCGATCGCATGGACATTCAGCAGCGGGGTGACCTTCAGCGGAAGGTGAGCGACGACGGCGAGACGCAGCTTGCCGCGATGCTCGCTCAGCCTCCGGCGGTCGCCGGCGTAAGCGTTGACTCTGACCTGCCCGATGCTCCTAGCGCCACCAAGCCGGATGCCTCCACGGCAGATCCATCGTCTCCGGCGGCTTCTCCAGCAATTAAAAGAGAGTCTCACGGAGCGCCGGTAGCCGCGCAGGGTGGCCCACTCTGGGTCGATCGTACGGTCGCTGACCGGACCTACCTGGCACTCACCGGGGGGATGTTCGGCGCAAGTGTTGCCAATGCGGAATTGACCATAAACTGCCTGGGCAGGCACCCTTCCTGCAACGATGTCCCACCCTCCCTAAAGAGCCGGGCGGCGATCTATGGCATTGGAATTCCCGCCGACTTGGGGGTTGCGTATCTGACCTATTGCCTGAAGAGGAAACACAACCACATTTGGTACGTCCCCGCTGCGGCTGTAACCGGCGCCAACCTGTTTTTTGCCTTCCGTGCTTATCACTGGACGCAGGAGCATTCCATACCGTGATTCCAACCCGCACTTTATCGTTGGATTCAGTTACGCCGATTGGCAGCGGTGAGATTATCACTTAATTGTTAAACGATTGTCCCGGCAGAGCCTCTGCGAGCAAGACTCGAAGCGGGGCCTGCTCTTTCCGGTGCCCCGGATTCAACGCGCGGCGACCACGTCGTAAGGCCGCATCATTTCATTGTCCTCGTGCTCGAGGATGTGGCAATGCCAGACGTAACGCCCAACAAAGCCTTCAAATCGGACGATTATTCGCGTGACCATTCCGGGATCGGCCCGCACTGTGTCTTTCCAACCCGCCTCGTTCGGATCGGGCGGCACGGGTGCACCTGTGTACTTCAGGATGCCTTCGTTTTTGTAGAAGAAAGGTTCGAAGCGACGACGGTCGAGGATCTGGAATCGAACCAGGTGCAGATGGATCGGATGAGAGTCATCTGTCAGATTAATCAGGTTCCAGATTTCCACCGAGTTCAGGATGGGATCCTCGGTGACCGGCATATTCCAGTGAGCACGATTGAGCAGCATCGTGACTGGATTCTGGGCTCGGTCATCGATTTCGACGAGCGGCAGCATGCGCGTTTTTGTGGATTCGGATTCCGGAATCCTTGGCACGGGACGCAGCGTCGATGGCAGTGAAGTTGTGTCTTTGACTTTGTCCCGCGAAACTCGAAATTGCATGACCGTGAAGGCATCGTTCTTGACGACGATCTGCTCTCCTGCATGACCGGCGAAGTCCACGATCAAGTCCGCACGCTCGCTGGGCGCGAGCAGCACGTGATCGAGCGCGAGCCGGTGCAGGCAGCAATCCCTGATCCGTGCCGATCTGACGAAAGGTTTGTCCATTCGAAAGCGATAGGTGAAAGAATCTGCTGTTGGCCGCGTTGAGAACTCGAAAACGATATCTGCGCGGCTCGACTTCAAGATACGGAAACAGTTTCCCGTTGACCAGAATCGCGTCACCAAAGTATTCGGGGATCCAGGGCGCTTTGGGATCCGGTGAGACCGGGTAGTAAAGCTGGCTCTGTTCGTCGAACATTCGATCGTAGATCACCAGCGGAATCTCGTATCTGTCCTTCGGGAGATTCAGAGAATCCTCGACCGAGTCACGAATCAGGAACACGCCGAACAATCCAGCGGCGACATTGAGCCGGTTGATTCCGAGAGCGTGATCGTGATACCAGAGCATGGCCGCATCCTGATTATTTGGATAGTAATAGATCGCGGATTTCCCCGGCACATACCAGTTCTCCGGATATCCATCGCTCTCGGGAGGAGCCTTCGCGCCGTGCAGATGAATTACCGTCCGGACGTCAGGCTTGTCAGCCTCGGCGCCATGGATGTTGTGGTCGATAGGTAGGAAGTGGGTCGCCGGCAGCTCATTTGCCCATTCGACCAAGAGCCCTTGGCCACTCCGCGTTTCGATCGTCGGACCTGGAGAGGTCGATCCAAAACCCCAAAGCTGCGTGGGCTTCATATCGCGATGCACTTTGCTTACGATCTGCCGCATCGCGAACCGATAGTAGGGAAGCTTGGCTCCTGGATCTATCGGACTTGGGCGATACCCGCCGCTTCGCACGACTTCGGGAATCGGAAGAGGATCCACAAATTGTGCCAGCAAGTTGGGATTGGTCAATGGCCGCACGTGAGGCGCTTGTCGGGTGCGACTGCCCTGTGAAAGCATCAGACCAGCACCGATCATCCCGCTCTGGCGCAGAAACGTCCTTCGTGTGATGGACACAGCCGGCTTCTCCCTCGCAAGAATCTAATCTGCTTCAACAACCTGACCAATGAAAACAGGCATGCGAAGAACGATTTTCGCATGCCCGTTTCCGTTTCAACTAATTCAAACCTGCATCAGTCCTGGAAGATCTCCCGGGTGATGTCAGCTTTGCTATCGAGCTGGTTCGCCGGTATTCGGATCAAGGAATAATCGGCCATCGCTTTGCTTGTGTTGGAAGTCGAACATTTGGCTGATTGAGCTTGCAATCCCATCGAAGGATCCCTGGCCAATGCGCTGCCCGCCGAGCCAGTTATCCTCGATGAAGCGGATGACCGAAGTCTGATCAGTCACAGTGTGATCGACGAAATTCTGTTTCGCCCACGGCGAGATGACCAGGAAGGGCTGACGCGGCCCATAGCCGCAGCGCCCCAGTGCGTGAGGGTTCCCTGCGTCGATGCCGGGTAGGGAGTTGGCGGCCGTGCCACAGGCGTCCGGACCAGTGAGAGCGTCCGCCGGACCAGTGGATTGATTCACGATCGGACTCATCTGATGGTCATACCAGCCATCTGAATCGTCGTACAGAATGACCACGGCGGTGCTGTCCCATTCTTTCTGCTCTTGCAGGAAGTTGATGACTTTGACCAGGAAGTGCTGTTCATCGATGGGATCAGAGTAACCGGCATGGCCATCCTGATAACCAGGTGCCTTTATGAAATTGACGGCCGGGAAGTTGCCGGCTTTGACCGCAGCGAAAAAGTCATCAGTGTCATATTCGTGGTTCGCGGGACCGTTATTTCCGATCTCAGCGATTGATTTCGGCCGGGTGTGCGACGGATTTCCCGTCGACACATAGTAATTAAAGAACGAATGGTGCGGAATGTAGTCGTTCGTTGTTCCTGCAAGTCCGGTTGAGCTTCGGTTGCAACCGGTGGTGCCATTGGAATTCTTGATATTCAGGTTGAAGCCACCCATGAACGATCCCCAAGTCACACCAGCTGCCGTCAACAGATCACCAATGTTCTTTCCACCCATCTGTGCCTGACCACCGCTCGGGTTGGAGCAAACATCATTCAGCGGATCAGGGTCGCCGATCATTGTCAGCGAGCCGTCACCACCGTCAACTTCGCCGCCAGTTCCGTTCAGAGTCTTGACCACGCCGTTGGTCTGGCCTGACACCAGGTTGATTACGCCCGGCGAGGAAGGGCCGAACGTGCTGCTGAAAGAGTTATCGTTCATGGCGAAATTCTGAGCGTAATTCCACAAGGCTGTGACGGTGTTGCCGTCGAAGTAGCCCATCGTCAAACCGGTAGTGTCGACGATGCCTCCACCAGAAGGCGGCGGTCCGGCCGTTCCCATCGATTTCGGAAACAAATCCATCGCGCCCATGTCGAAGCCAAGTTGCTCCGCCGTGTAGTCATGGTCCTGATCGGCGGTTACTGCCTGCGAACGATCCAGCCGGAAAGGATTCGTTGCACCGGCGCCGTTAGCCGGATTCAAGTTGGGGTTGAAATTCAAGAGCGCATTGCTAAGTCCGTTGATCGTTGGCGTGTCGGCTTTGGCGTGGAACGGTGGCTCTCCCTTGGGGTTTAACGCGACTGGGTAGGTCCCGAAATAGTGGTCAAAGGAAACATTCTCGTTGAAAATGACCACGATGTGCTGGATGGGCATTTTCTTCCCAGGCGCCTGCGAGGCGCCAAATGCGGGCGAAACACTTGGTCCCAGGGCGGTGGTCAATGCGGTCAGTAAGGCCAGCATTTTCCTGGGGGTAGCTGATGCTCTGATGCGGTCGAACATATTTCTCCTCCGTCCTCCGGCCAACAGTCACCATTACTCTGAACGGTTATTGCCGGGGAATAGGAAGGCTAGCTGGTCCGTATTTCGTGAGCATGACACGATTGTTAAAGCTTTGTGAATTTGAAATCGCTTGCAGAAGATTGGCAAAAGACGAGCGTGCGAGGATGATGGGAAATCAGCCATGCCTAAGCGAGCGCATTGAGCCGGTCCTTCGACCCAAGCGACGGGCCGATAGGCTAGTTCGTCCAGCCATATCAGGCCCGTCACCGGCGTTTCCGCAGCGGGTGCTTACGCGAAAGCGAGCACATCGCCGCTGCGACGCAAATGCGAATCTCAACGAGGGTCGCGCGACGCGATCGCCACCAATTCCCCAGATGGAGCTCCACCGCTTTTCTGGGCAGGGTCATGAATGCTTTGTATTTGTGCATCTTTCACACGGAGCTTCGCGGCGTCCGGAGCCGTTGAAGCAGACCTGATCGTCGGTTGAAACCGGTGAGTGGCGGCTGGTAGTTGAGAAGAATGGACAGCCGCTGCTGTCTGAGCGGGATGAACGACTGCCACGTTTGGCGCGGGGTCATACCAGTCCGGACTGACGTCCTGCTGGCCATAGGCCGGGAGCAGCAATATCATAAACATCGCGCCGAATAGCATTGCCATGGATGCCAGGACTCTGCACCGTCCGATACTTCTTGATCCGTTCATGAAATCACCTCTGTAATGAATTGAATTCGACTCGTGGCAGCCGCAACGGGAAGAAATCATGGATGTGATCTTGCACCTGATCGCCGGTGGCGTCCATGGAGACAGTCTGAATTGTTATGAAGCAATCTGAAGATTGAATGAGCTCCTCGTTCATGAGGCCATCAGGACGGGCGCGAGGGCGAGTCTCCGGTTGCCGCGATTAACCTTCAGACTTCGTTCGGTGTTCGGGGCGAGTCTTCGGGGTTCCTCGGGGATTTTCTGGATCCAAGCCGGCCGCGGTCATGATGGCGCGTCCCAGTTCTTCGGGGGAGACGACAAATCCTACGTCTGGCACCTGGCTACTGGCATCTTCTTCGGCGGTGGGGGCTACGAAGCGATAGCCCCGGCCGACTACGGTCTGAAGGTACTGTGGCTCGCCGGCATCGTCCGCCAGCGCACGGCGGATCTTGCGGATGGCGGTATTGATTCCTTGTTCGACGTCGACGAACACATCTTTGCTCCAGAGTTCGGTGGAGATCTGCTCGCGCGTGACCAGTTGCCCCCTCTTCTCGACCAGAAACATCAGCAATTGCAGCGGCAGGCCCTCCAGCCGAACCGGTATGCCACGGCGGCAGAGCTGAAAGCGAGCGTAATCCAACTGGAAATCGTCGAAGCGGACTTTCTTTTCCGGCACGGCACAACTCCTATTTCACTTGCACCCGACTAGAGCGGTTTCACTGCAAACTGGAGACGCGGCAAGCCGCCTCTCTACGGGTTCAGAAATTCTGTTCTGCCGGGTTGGCTGTGTCAAGCGCTGTCTTAACGACAAAAAAGGCCCACCCAGCTGCGGCCTCGGTTCTTGTTCCGTTTTTGTAACAGGAGGGCAGATTGGTCCCTCAGGCACTCTCTATGTGTTAACAAGAGATTGCGGAAACGGCCTTCGCATCGCATTTCAGCGGGGAGGCCATCCCGCGGGCATTATCGCAAATCGCTGCAAGAAATCCGCGAAAGGAGGCACCGCGTGGGCACGATCGCAGCCGGTTCCACTTCAAGAGCAATATCAGCTTTACCTCGAGGAATCAGAGTGCTTAGAGAAAGGGTACTGATCGTCGAGGAGGAGAAAGAGACTCGCGGAGTAATGCGCGATTATCTTGAAGACAAAGGATACGAAATCGCGACGGCCCCGACCTGCTCCGTTACCGAACAAATCTGGCGTACAGCCCGGCCCGATATCGCAATCCTCGATTACACTCTGCCTGACGGAGACGCGGTTGGGCTCGTACCTCATCTGAAGGCCATTGACCCGTCTATTCCCATCATTATTCTGACTGGATACGGTTCGATCGACCTGGCAGCTGAAGCAGTTAAGCTGGGAGCTGAGCTCTTTCTGCCGAAGCCCGCGGACTTGTCCACCCTTTGCACGCTGGTCCAACGTATTCTGGAGAACCAGCGAAACCACCGTCAGCAGCTGGCGGAAACGACCCGGAACAGTCGCGGGACGATAGATCCGTTCCTTGGCAAAAGCGACACTATCCGAAGACTTGCTGAACTGGCTCACAAAGCAGCGTTGAGTGATAGCCCCGCCTTGATTCAAGGGGAAGCCGGAACCGGCAAGGGAACGATGGCGCGGTGGTTACATGGCAACGGGCCCAGAGCTTCGGAGCCTCTCTTGGATCTGAATTGTGGTGAACTGCCGGGGGACCTCCTGGAGAGCGAGTTGTTCGGCGGCGAACGCAACGCACTCGGTGACGGGTTGCCGAGTAAGGCCGGACTGCTGGAAATCGCACATAGGGGAACGGTTTTTCTCGATGAGATTGAAAGTGTAGATTTCCATGTTCAGCCCAGACTCCTGAAGGTCGTGGATGACAAACAGTTTCGCAGGCTGGGGGAAGTTTGTGATCGCAGAGTGGACATTCGCTTGATTGCAGCCACCCGGCAAGTGATGACGCCGGTCCTGCTTCGCAAACAGTTTCGTGGCGATCTGTACGATCGCATGAGCTGGATTTCGCTTTCGGTTCCACCTCTGCGAGAGCGCGTCGAAGACATACCCATTTTGAGCGCCCATATCCTCGGCGAGTTGACTGCCGATATCAGGACAGAGGCCCTGGAACTTGGCGGGGTTGCGGTGCGAGCCCTGCAGGGGTATTCCTGGCCAGGAAACATTCGGGAACTCAGAAACGTTCTGGAACGGGTTGTGCTCGTCACCGGAAAGGACGCTTTGGCCGATCAAGACTATAGTCTTGATGTACAGATTGAGCAGTACCTTTCAGGCATTGGTCAATTCAGAACTCTAGAGGAGATGGAGCGTAATTACATTCAGCAGGTGCTCCGCAAAGAACGAGGTCGAGTCCAATCAGCCGCCAGGAAGCTTGGCATCCCGCGGAGTTCTCTCTACCACAAACTAAAACAGTACAAAGCAGACCAGTCCGGGCTGCAATCAGTTTCCTAGAGCACGCAACCGAGAACCACGAGCCCGACAATCGCCGATCAACTATTGCCCGATCGAACTCGCAACCGACGAGAAAACATTGTTCGAACTACCGCCGATTAACCGCACCGTTCCAACCACTAGAACCAAAATCACTGCCAGCATCACGGCGTACTCCGCGATGTCTTGACCCCGTTCGTCGGACCACAGCCTTTTCATCAATTTAGCCATACTACCTCCAGTATTGGTGTTACAGTGCGACTATGATGCGCGGACGGGAGGTGCTTGTCAATTCATAGTTGTATCCCCGGTTACGAATTTATGCGGCCTGTCAGCGTTTGTCGCGCAAGCCATTTAGAATAATCGGCGATGCGCCTTGTGCTCGAGTTCGACAATGTTACGAAAGAGTATCGTAGCTTCGCCAGTAAACGCCCCCTTCGCGCTCTGGACGGCTTCAGTCTGACCGTGGAGGCGGGAGAAATTTTCGGCTTCCTGGGACCAAACGGTGCAGGCAAGACCACCGCTATTCACCTCGCCATGGGCTTTATGCGGCCGACGAGCGGTACTGGCCGTCTGCTCGGAGAGCGTTTTGGTCATCCCGGCACCCGCCGCCGCGTAGGCTTTCTCGCCGAGAGCGTCGCTCTCTACCACCGCCGAGCGGAACGGCTCGTGCGTTTTTACGGGGCGCTCAACGGGATGAGTGGAAAGCATCTTGAGGACCGGGCGCGACAGGTTCTGGAAATCTTGGGACTGCAGGATCACGCGAACCGCAACGCGGGTAAGTTCTCCCGGGGCATGCTCCAGCGCGTTGGGTTGGCCCAGGCGATAGTGAATGATCCTGAATTGCTCATTCTGGACGAACCTACCTCGGCCTTGGATCCATTGTCGCGAGTCATGGTTCGCGAGTTGCTGCTCAATGCCCGCAACGCCGGCAAGACTGTCTTTCTTAGTTCCCATTTACTATCTGAAGTGGAACTAGTGTGTGATCGTGTCGCCGTGCTACATCGGGGCAGACTGGCGCGAATGGGGCGGACAACAGATCTTCTTCAAGCCGGCGATCAAACTGAAATTGTAGTTCGCGCCATCGCCGTAACCCAGTTCGAAGGCGCCGTGGCCCGGGACGGAGTGGTGAGCTTTTCTGTACCCGCTCCAAACCAACGCGAAGCATTGGAAAAAGTCTGGAACCTAGGAGGCGAGGTGGTAAGCGTAAATCCGCTGCGCCGCTCCTTGGAGGAGATTTTTCTGGAAGTAACCGCCGACCCGCAATCTACCGCTTCGAAAGGCGTTCAGTGAAGCCCGTTCTGCTGATCGCCATCAATTTCGCCCGCGAACAGCGTTGGCCCATGCTTACTCTGTTGCTGTGGGTCCTGCTACTCGCGTTTCTCGGCCTGGTTTCCGACATTCACCGCCAACGCGACGATCTGCTTTTCGTTTTCAAACTGGATGCCGTATATGTCTCGGCGTTCAGCATATTCTTCGGCGGTTCAGCTATCTACAACGAGCGCAGGTCCCGTCGGATTCTAGCCGTACTCTCGAAGGCCGTGGGACGCCAGCAGTATCTTTCTGGACTCGTGCTTGGCGTAACCATTGCGTGCGCGGTCTATTGCTTCGCCCTCGGTATGACCGGAAGCTGGACCGTCGGAGCGGCAGGATTTCCGATCTCGCACGTTTGGTTCCTCATGGTTTGCCTGCTCGCCGCCTGCGCGTTAGCCGGGACCGTAGCTCTGATGTTTTCCACGTTTCTGAACCCCTTCTTCGCAGCTGGCGCCACCGCCATGGTCCTGGGCCTTCCCGCTCTAGCTGGCCAATTCCTGGGTCCGCACTGGGGATACGTCATACCGGTGTGGGAACTCGGTGCCACGGTAGTCAATTCTTCTTTTGAATCGCCGGGAACAGCTTCGTGGTTTCCCATCGTATTAGCGGGAGTAGAGACCCTGGCATTCTGGCTGCTGTCTGCCCGTATCTTCGCGTATGTGGATATCGCGGTCGCGGTGGAGTGAAGCGATGGCGGTCAGCGCGCCCACTCCGCTGCGGTGCGCGCGGCATAGTCGAGAAGTCGTCCGGGGAGCACTCCAAGATAAATGGTTGCCGCCAAACTGATCGCAAGCGCAGCTCCAAGTCCGAGCGGAATCGGTGACACCGGCACTTCCTCTCGCGCTTCGCGCATATACATCACGACGATGAGCCGCAGATAATAATAAGAAGCCACCGCGCTGTTGAGAACGCCAATAATCACTAGCCCGACCAGATTGGCCTGCAGCGCCGCACTGAATACATAAAACTTGGCGAAAAAACCACCAGTAATCGGAATCCCGATCAAGGACAAAAGAAAAATCGTGAGAATTGCCGCCAGCAACGGACTGCGCCTTCCAAGTCCCTCATAATCTTCCATCGTAACGTAACGTTCGCCCTCGCCAGCGATATGGCTGATCACAGCAAAAGCTCCGACGTTCATTGCTGCGTAGGCGGCCGTGTAAAACATCGCGGCTGGAATGCCATTGTTTGGCAGCGCAGCAAATGCAATCAGCATGTATCCGGCTTGAGCGATGGAAGAGTACGCGAGCAACCGCTTCACGTTGTCCTGCACGAGAGCGCCGAGGTTGCCCACGGTCATCGACAGTGCGGCCGCGACCCAAATCAACCAGAGCCGCCCCGGAGCATCAGCTTCAAACATGATCCGCAGCAGCACGGCGAACACCGCTGCTTTGGGAGCGGTGGACATGAATCCGACTACGGGCGCGGGTGCACCTTCATACACGTCGGGCGTCCACACGTGGAATGGAGCTGCCGCCACTTTAAAGCCCAGGCCCACAAACATGAGCGCCACTCCGACATAGGCAAGGATTGGAATGTCCCCGGAGCGCAGAGCTTCGCCGATTACCGTGATGCTCGTCGAACCGGTGGCTCCGAACATCAGCGCGACTCCATAGAGAAAAAACGCGGTCGCAAACGAGCCGAGCAGGAAGTATTTGACCGAAGATTCGCTGCTGATCGCGGCGCGCCGTCGAAATCCGGCCAGAATGTAAGTAGAGATCGAAGAGATTTCCAGTGCGATAAAGATCAGAACAAGTTCCACCGCAGACGACATCAAGCTCATGCCGACCGCCCCGAACAAGATTAACGCGTAGTATTCGCCCGCGCGAATCCCTTGCACTTGCATGTACTCGTAAGAAGTCAGGATTACTACTGCGGTTACTGCCGCAACCAGAAAATGGAAGAAGACGCTGAAACTGTCTACCCGCACCATGTTCCAGAAGCCCAGGCCGGGATATTGCGCTTGGAACAACGTTGCGACCAGCGCTGCCAATGAGCCAACCAGCGCAATGGTTCCCAGCGTTCTTTGACTACGACGCTCGTTCATCCAAGGATCGAGCACCATCACGATCATGCCAAAAACCGTCAGCACGATCTCAGGCAAGATCCGCACATAGTCAACTGCCTGGGGAATCACTTGCACGAGGTCGTTGGCGCTGTTCACCGGCCGACCACCTTGCCGACCAGTTGCGCGAATGGCACCAATGCCGTTTGTACGGCGGGATCAATCGAGTTCAGCCAGAGCAACGGCGCCACGCCCATCACCAGAGCGGCGGCTGCCGCAGGCCATAGGGCAGCGCGTTCACGTCCGCTCAGGTCGGGCAACGACAGATTGATTGGGTGCGTAACTTTGCCGTAGAAGACCCGTTGATACATCCAGAGTAAATAACAGGCGCTCCAGATCACGCCCGTTGCCCCCAGGATGCCGTAAACCGCCCGATCGCGGAAAGCGCCGCTGAGCACCAGGAACTCGCCCACGAAGCCGTTGAGCAGAGGCAATCCCACGGACGCGAGCACAATGAACAGAAAAAATGTAGCGTAGACCGGCATGGGAGTGGCGAGACCGCCAAATTCGGCAATCTCGTAAGTATGGCGCCGCTCGTACAGAATTCCCGCCAGCATGAACAGCGCTCCTGTGGAAACGCCGTGCGCCAGCATGACGAAGGTCGCGCCATCGAGTCCCGCCTGAGTGAAGCTGAAAATTCCCAGCACAACGAAGCCGAGGTGGCTGATCGAAGAGTACGCGATCAGCTTCTTCATATTGGGCTGCACCATGGCGACCAGCGCGCCGTAGACGATGCCGATCAGCGCCAGCACCATGATCCACGAAGCATTGCTCCGCGACTGCTCAGGGAACAGGCCGAGATTAAATCGAAACATGCCATATGTGCCCATCTTGAGCAGAACACCGGCCAGTAGAACCGAACCCGCCGTGGGCGCTTCTACGTGTGCGTCAGGCAGCCACGTATGGAACGGGAAAACTGGAACTTTCACCGCAAACGCGATGAAGAATCCGAGAAAAAGCCAGAGCGCCGCGCCAGAAAAATTCTCGACCTGCCCGTTGTGGATTGCCGTCTGAATGCTGACGAAATCGAACGTTCCAGTTTTCGCGTAAAGCCACAGGATCGCCGCCAGCATAAACATCGAAGCGACCATGGTGTACAGGAAGAATTTTACCGCCGCATACACCCGGCGTCCGTGCCCGTAAATGCCGATCAGCAAAGCCATCGGAATCAACGTAGCTTCCCAGAAGAAGTAAAAAAGAAACAAATCAAGCGCGACGAAGACGCCGATCAGGGCCGTCTGCAGAACCAGTAACAGAATGAAAAACTCTTTTACTCTTTCGTGAATCGAATTCCAGGAGATGAGCACGCAGAGCGGCGTCAAAAACGTGGTCAGAACCACCAGCCACATGGAAACGCCGTCCACTCCCATGTGGTAATGGATATTCGGATTCGAGATCCACTGATTGTTAACCTCGTACTGAAACGCGGTTTGTCCTCGCTGAAAATGCACCGGCAGATGCAAAGAAAGAACAAAATCGAGCACCGAGACTACAAGAGCAAACAGACGAATATCCCGGTCGCGCCGCGGAAACAGCAGCAGCAAAAGTGCACCCGCCAGCGGAATGAACGTGACCAGCGTAAGCATCGAGTTGTCCAGCGCGGTGCTCATCGTGTTCCCATCCAGACCATGTACGCGATCACGACCGCCGCTCCCGCGGCGATCCACCCTGCATAAGAGCGAAGATTGCCCGACTGCATATGGCGCACCGCGTCGGAAACCTCGCGTGCTCCCTCGGCGCTATTGTCCAGCGTCGCATCGATGACGTCCTGATCGATGCCATGCCAGAGAATCCGAGTCGAACCATCGATCAGAGGTTTCACGAAGACAGCTGCATAAATCTCATCCACGTAGTATTTGTGGACCACCGCTTCGTAGAAACCACCTAACGCGTGGGCAATTTCCTGTGGCAACTGCGGTCGCTTCTGGTACAAAAGCCAAGCAAGAAAGAGTCCCAACCCGGCAGCAAGAACTGAAATGCTCTCTAGGAGTCCTTCCGAAGCGCCGTGTTCTTTCTGCTCCGACACCGGAGTCGCTGTGCCCACTTCCTCAAGCGAATTTGCAGTCATGCCGGCGTGAAGCACCGGAGAGAGAAATTTGTCGAAACGCTCTCCCCCAGCCCAACCACCACAAATCGAAAGCAACGCCAAAATCACGAGAGGTATCAGCATGATCGTCGGGCTCTCATGAATACCGCCATGCCCGTGTGGCGCGGGCGCCCCGGCCCGCGAATCGCTGACGGCATGTACGTGCTCGTCGCCATGAGCAGTCACGGTTTCGCCTCGGTACTCGCCGAAGAACGTCAGGAACCAAAGCCGGAACATGTAAAAAGAAGTCAAGAAAGCGGTGAACACGCCGATCGCCCAGTACACCCAGCTTGCCGAGAACGCCTTCCACAAAATTTGATCCTTGCTGAAGAATCCCGCAAACGGAGGGAATCCGGCGATGGCAAAAGTTGCCGCTGTCATCGTCCAGAACGTCCAAGGGATGTGGTGTCGCAAACCACCCATGCGGCGCATGTCCTGCTCGCCGCCGATCGCATGGATCACCGAGCCCGCCGCGAGAAACAGCAGCCCTTTGAAGAACGCATGCGTCATCAGATGAAAAATTCCCGCAGAATACGCGGCTACGCCACAAGCCAGAAACATATAGCCGAGCTGTGAAATCGTAGAGTAGGCAAGGACTTTCTTGATGTCAGTCTGGCAAACGCCAATCGTTGCCGCGAACAAAGCCGTCAACGTTCCAACGATTGCAACTACCATCAAAGCCTGTGGTGCACGGTCGAAAACCACATGCGACCGCACTACCATATAGACCCCGGCGGTCACCATCGTCGCTGCGTGGATGAGCGCTGAAACGGGCGTCGGGCCTTCCATCGCGTCCGGCAACCAAACATAAAGCGGAAGCTGGGCCGACTTTCCGGCAGCCCCGACCATCAGCAGCAGGCCGATCGCAGTCAACAAACCGGCGCCAGCGGTTTCTGCAGGCATGCCGGATACGATTCGAAACACCGGCTCAAAACTCAGCGAGCCAAAATGTTTGATCATCAGGAACAGCGCGATCAAGAATCCAAAGTCACCAATGCGATTGACGATGAATGCCTTTTTGCCGGCGGAGGCCGCGGAATCCTTCGTGAACCAGAATCCGATCAACAGATAAGACGCCAGCCCCACCCCTTCCCATCCGACAAACATCAGGAGGTAGTTGCTGGCCAGAATCAGCGTGAGCATGAAGAACATGAAAAGATTGAGGTACGAGAAAAACCGGTAGAACCCACCCTCTTCCCACATATAACCGACCGAATAAATGTGAATGAGGAAGCCGACCCCAGTGACCACCAGTAGCATTACTAACGAAAGTTGATCGAGGTAAAACGCGAAGTCCGCCTGAAAATCGCCAGCGCGTATCCACGACGCCAGCCTCTCCACATGAGGCAGCGTCAAAGAAGAATACTGGCTGACAATCCACAGCGCCATCGCAAACACGGCGCCGCAAAATCCAAGCGCAATTGCCGATACGGTCTGACGCGAAAAGCGCTTCCCGAACAGACCATTAATGGCAGCGCCCACCAGAGGCAGCACCGGAATCAGCCAGAGATAAAGATTCGGCGTCATAGTTTAAGCAGGTTTACCCGATCCACGTTAAGAGTCTCTCGCGTGCGGTATACGGCAATAATGATCGCCAGCCCCACTGTCGCTTCCGCCGCTGCCACCACCATCACAAAGAACACAAAAACTTGTCCGCTGAGCGCATGCCATTGCGCTGCGAATGCAACGAAAGACAAATTCACACCATTGAGCATCAGCTCAATCGACATGAAAATGGTGATGATGTTGCGCTTGATCAGAAACCCGGTCACGCCACAGGCGAACAGGATGCCGCTAAGCACAAGGTAATAAGAAAGCGGTACCATCAGCCCTCCCTCTTGTCGGGTTGGCTGGACGCTTCTTGCACCGAAGCAGGATGGCTCGCCAGGACTACTGCACCCAGAATCGCGATCAACACAAGGACCGACGTCACTTCGAACGGCAGCAGGAAATCATGAAAGAGCAGCCATCCAATTACTTTAGGAGGGCCGGGGAGTGCGCCGACCGCCACGTTTCCCGTACCTGAGCGTTCAAGCAGTACCCACGCAACCAGCACACTGCCAATGAGCATTCCGGGAATCCCAATCAGCATCGCCACCCGGCTGCCTCTGCTTCGGTCTTCTACGCCAGCGTTCAACAACATGATCACGAAGACGAACAGCACCATGATTGCTCCGGCGTAGACAATCACCTGCACGGCCGCGACAAACTCCGCGCCCAACAGCAGATACTCCACCGCGAGCGAACCCATGACCACGACCAGCGACAGCGCGCTGTTGATGGGGTGCCGCTGGACCAGCAGATTGACCGCGCCGGCAACGCACACCAACCCAAACATCGAAAATACGAACAGATGAAGCATCGTTAGTTATTGTTAAGCTCTCAATGCCACGATCAAAGCCGTGACCACCAGGTTCGCAATGGCCAGCGGCAGCAGAAACTTCCACCCGAACGCCATCAACTGGTCGTAACGAAACCGCGGCAACGTGCCGCGAACCCATATATAAAGGAACAGAAACGCGAATATTTTGGCCGCAAACCAGAACACTGGCAGGATCGCTTGCACAATCGGCGGTCCGAAGCGATGTGGCCCATGCCATCCGCCCAGGAAAAGCAAAGTCGCGAGACATGCCACTGTAATCATGTTGGCGTACTCCGCCATGAAGAACATGGCGAACTTCATGGCACTGTACTCGGTGTGATATCCGGCGACCAGTTCGGTTTCCGCCTCCGGCAAATCGAACGGGATTCGATTAGTTTCGGCGTACGCCGCCATCAGATAGATGAAGAACGCCACGAACTGTCCCTGGAAAATGTTCCAACGCGGGATGAATCCCCAAAATGTCCCGCTTTGCGCATCGACAATATCTCGCAAACTGAAACTACCCGCCATAATCAGCACACCGACCAGCGAAAGGCCGAGTGAGATTTCGTAACTCACCATCTGCGCACTGGCGCGCAATCCGCCCAGCAGCGAGTATTTGCTGTTCGACGACCAGCCAGCCAGTGCAACTCCGTACACGCCTAACGAAGTGATGCCCAGCACAATGAGCAGTCCGATGTTTACGTCGACGATTTCGAGCGGCGTGTGGATTCCGAACACCGTAATCCAGTTGCCGACCGGGATGAGCGAGATCGAGGTCAACGCGAAAATTAACGCAATCATCGGCGCCGCGATATACAGCGGCTTGTACACGTGCGGTGGTAACAGATCCTCTTTGAAAATGAACTTGACTCCGTCAGCCAACGGCTGCAGCAGGCCAAACGGTCCCACCCGCGTGGGTCCCCAGCGATTCTGAATGTGGCCCACGACCTTGCGCTCCAGCCACACCGTATACGCGACAGCCGTAAGCAACACGCCGAGTGCGATCACAATCTTAATGACAGAAACGAGAATGAATACGCTTAGGCTCAACGATGTAGTTTCCCTGACCTATTTGCAAAAATGTAGCGCCGGCGTCCAGCCCCGGTTGTCGCAGGAGCGTCTCGCCCGCGCACTGATCCATAAGAGCGATGAACGAAAATTCAATCAGCGGCGACTTCTGCCTCCGCCGGCTGCTTGTGACGATTCTCAATTACCGAATTCAAAGTGCGGGAGTAACGGCCCAATGTACCCGAGCTGAAAAGACTATCCTGTGCGGGCACGATCAACTCGGGATTATGCAGAGCCCCCGGCCCGCTTCCGGACAAGGTCGTGTGCTGATCGTTACCGGCAAGTATATTCATCCGGGAAACATCGTAGCCGGGCACCAGTCGCTGAATCTCATCCAGAATGGCCATGGGATCGAATGGGCTCATCTTCGGTTCGAGCCCGTTGGCTTCAAGCCATACCGCGTGCCGGTCTGCTTCGCCGGATTGCGCACCGCGCGATTGTCCCATGTCCGTGCCGACTCCGCGCCCAAAAGGCACCAACCGCTGAATGTCGAAGCCCATCGCGCCCGCAATGCGGACGATCATCTCGAAATCTGACTTCGTGCCGGTCACCTCGCCCGCCTTCTTTACCAACTGCAGGTCACCGCATGTGTTGGTGAACGTTCCGGACTTCTCGTAAGCATTCGCGGCAGGTAACACCACGTCGGCAATCACGGCCGTTTCGGTCAGGAACATGTCCTGCACCACCACGAAACTATTCGAAAAGGCAAAGGGATCGATACCGAACTGTTCGACCGGATTCGCACCCACAACATAAAACGCCTTCAACTGACCGGCTTTCGCGCTTTCCACCATCTCAGGCAGAGTCAAGCCGAGTGTTTGTGGGACGCTGTCCCACTCTTCGTGAAACTTGCCCTTATCCGAAACCCGCTGATAGCCCGGAAGCAGGTCGGGATAGAGGCCCATGTCGGCAGCGCCGCGCGAGTTGGAGTAGTCACTCAGGCAAACGACTTTCGCACCTTGGATACCCGAGGCGAACTCCACAACCGAAGTAATGTCCTTGCCCCGGATCTCCGATCCAAAAATTATGACGAGGTTTGGTTCGCCGCGCAGTTTGTCACGCAAGGCGATCCAGGCGTTGCGACCGGTTTCGCCGCTGACAATTGCATCGACCCCCGCGTCATCGCCCGCGAAAAACCCAGCTACTTTCCCTTCAGAGCCCGGCGGGACCTGGGCGAAGCTGGCAGCTTGCCGGCGCAACTTAATAGGCTGCGAATTGATCACGTACAGCCTTGCCCGATGCAGCCGAACATTATTCCGAATCTGCCACGCGAGCAGCGGATGCTGTTCCGTCGGATCGTTGCCGACCAGCAGAATCGCGGGCGCATTGAAAACGTCCCGCATGGTGGCAGTCGCTTCTGGTTTTCCGGCGAGCGCTGCAGCCAGAGCTGGGAAGTCCGCAGTGCGATGGTGGTCGATGTTATTTGTTCCAATCGCCACGCGGGCGAACTTCTGCAACAGGTAATTCTCTTCGTTGGTGGTGCGGTTCGACCCGAAAACTCCAATCGCTTGCCCGCCAACCTGGTCGCAGATCTCCGTGAATCGTTTCCCGATCAGCTCAAACGCTTCTTCCCAGGTTGACGCAGTCAATCGTCCGTTCTTGCGGATCAACGGTTGCGTCAGCCGGTCTTCGTGGTTTGCGAAATCGAAAGCGTACCGCCCCTTGATGCAAAGAAAGTCGCCATTGATGCCGCTCTTGTCGCGATTGTCCCCGCGCACAATCTCCATTCCGGTATCGGATCGGCGCACGCCCAGCGTCGTTTTGCAGCCGTCGGCACAGTGGGTGCAAGTCGTGCCTACGTGCTTCATCTCCCACGGGCGCGTCTTGTAGCGATACGCGCCAGAAGTAAGCGCTCCCACCGGGCATATGTCGATGCACATGCCGCACTCTTCGCATTCCAGATGATCATTCTGATTGGGCGCGATGATGGAACTGACGCCGCGGTTCTGCACGCCGAGAGCCCAAACATCCATGCCCTCGCCACAGACCCGCACGCAGCGGTAGCACAAGATGCAACGCGGCCGATCAAAGAAAACCACCGGCGACCACTGCTGCTCTTCCTTATGATTTTTGGCGTCGATGTATTTGGATTCGGCGGCACCATAGGAGAAAGTCATATCCTGCAATTCGCATTCGCCGCCCGCATCGCACACCGGACAGTCGAGCGGATGATTGCCCAGCAGCAATTCAACCATGCCCTTGCGCGCCTGATGAATCTCGGGCGTGTCGGTCGAAACGATCATGCCCTCGCCGATCACCGTCGTGCACGCGGTCTGCAGCTTGGGTATTTTTTCGACCTTGACCAGGCACATTCGGCAGGCGCCCTGCAACGACAGATTCGGGTAATAACAAAATGAGGGCACCTCGATGCCTACGCTCTTGCAAGCCTCAATGAGCAGGGTTCCGGCGGGAGCCGTGACCTTCTTGCCGTCCACCGTAATGTTTACGTTAGCCATAAAATCGTCGTTCGTCGTTGGTAAAATCGCCGCGGTCGACTTTCTTAGCCAACGACCGACGGCGAACGACCAACGACCGGGATTAAGCCATCACCACTGCTGGTTCACCCACCCCCACCTTTTCAAACGGACACGGCCTGCCTTCCAAATGATCTTCAAATTCCTTGCGGAATTTTTTCACGATGGAAATCGTCGGCATGGCCGCTGCATCGCCGAGCGGACAGAAGGTGCGTCCCAGCATGTTTTCCGAAAGGTACTGAATGTTATCGATGTCCTTCTTCACTCCGCCACCGGCGTGAAACCGAGTCAGGGTTTTCTTCAACCAGTCCGTGCCCTCACGGCACGGAATGCACCAGCCACAACTCTCGTGCTGATAAAACTTCATGATGCGCAGCGCAAATTTCACCATGCAAGTCGTGTCATCCACTACCACCACGCCACCAGAACCTAGCATCGTGCCGGCTTTCATCATTGAATCAAAGTCCATGGAGACATCAATTTCGCCAGCAGTCAAAATCGGACAGCTCGATCCGCCCGGAACCACGGCCTTCAGCGCGCGGCCATTCGAAATGCCACCGCCCACGTCGTAAATCATCTTCTTGAGGTTGTAGCCCATGGGTAACTCATACACCCCGGGACGATTCAAATGCCCGCTCAAACAGAACAGGCGGGTTCCGCCATTCTTGGGCGGCCCGAGCTTAGCAAACCAATCTGCGCCGCCCAGCAGGATATGGGGCACGCTCGCCAACGTCTCTGCATTATTAATGACCGTCGGTCCGCCCCACAGACCGACCACAGCCGGAAAGGGAGGCCGGATTCGGGGAATGCCGCGTTTGCCCTCGAGCGATTCCATCAGTGCCGACTCTTCGCCTACTTCATACGCGCCCGCACCGCCATGCCAGTAGACTTCGAAGTCATAGCCGCTGCCGAAAATGTTCTTGCCCAGAAATCCCCGCGCGTAGGCATCTTTGATCGCCTTCTGCATGATCTGCAGTAAATATCGGTACTCGCCGCGGATGTAGATGTATCCAGCGTGCGAGCCCGTAGCGATTCCCGCGATCACCACACCTTCAATCACCGCGTGGGGGTCGTGCTCAAAAATCAGACGGTCTTTGCAGGTGCCCGGTTCGCTCTCATCTCCATTACACAAAATATATTTCGGTTTCGAAGATTGCTTGGGCACGAACGACCATTTCATTCCCGTATTGAATCCCGCTCCGCCGCGGCCGCGCAGACCGGAATCTTTCACCAGATTGACAATCGCATCCGGCTGCATTCCAAGCGCTTTCTGGACGGCCTTGTAGCCGTCGAGTTCAAGATAGCGATCGATATCAGTCGCACCCTTGCCGAAGCGTTTGGAGACGACTTTCACTTCGTCGGGATGGGAAACCAAGTCAGCCATTTTAGTGAGTCATTTGACTCAATTCTTTCTATATTCGTCCAGGACCTTGTCGATCTTCTCCGCGGTCAAGTTCTCGTGGAAGTCATAATTCACTTGCACAGCCGGAGCCCAACTGCAAGCCCCGATGCACTCGACCTCCTCCAGCGAGAATATGCCGTCAGGCGTCGTGCCTTTGTGTCCGATGCCCAACCTAGCCTTACAGTGATCGAGAAGTTCCTCGCCACCGCGCAGCATGCACGCAATATTGGTGCAAACCTGCACATTGAATTTGCCCCGAGGTTTGGTCGTGAGCATGGAGTAGTAGCTGATTACGTTGTTTACCTCGAGATCGGTCAAATTGAGGCGCTGCGCAATCTCATGAATTACGTCATGATTCAGATATCCAACCTCATCCTGTGCATACAGAAGTGTTGGCACGAGCACAGACCGCTTCGTCGGATAATGGGTCAGCATATCCGCGAAGCGTGCCTCGAATTGGTCCGAAAACTTCATAGCGTAGGAATAAATATCGATTGTCATTCCGAGCGGAGCGAGGAATCTGGGATTTGCGCCGGTGCCGGCGAGAACCTAGATCCCTCGCTTCGCTCGGGATGACAAATTTAGAGTTCCTTCCGTCGTGCCCTTAATTGGGTAACGCCTTTTCTAATCCGATCATTGGCTACCGATCAATCTCTCCTAACACAATATCGATCGATCCAATCGCCGCCACTACATCAGCGAGCAATTTTCCTTCGCACATCTTCGGCAGCAGTTGCAGATTGGCCAGGCAGGCCGCCCGCATGTGCACACGATACGGCTTAGCCGTCCCGTCGCTCACCACGTAATATCCCATTTCGCCACGCGGCGATTCCACTGCCTGATAAACCTCACCGGCGGGAACCGCAAAGCCCTCAGTAATGATCTTGAAGTGATAGATGAGCGCTTCCATTTGCGTCTTCATCTTTTCGCGGTCCGGCAACACAACTTTGGGAGCATCCGCTTTGATCGGACCCGCTGGCATCCCATCGAGCGCCTGCTGCACGATCGCGATCGATTCACGCAGTTCCTGAACCCGGCAAATGTATCGCGCGAACACATCGCCTTCCTGCGCCACCGGCACTTTGAACTTGAAGTTCTCGTAACCAGAGTAAGGCATATCCCGGCGCAAATCGAAGTCGACACCACTGCCCCGCAAGGTAGGCCCGCTCGCGCCCAGTGCGATGGCATCTTCCGCCGTAATCCGCGCCACGCCCTTCGTCCTCATAGTCCAGATAGGATTTCCAGTCAGCAGGTTTTCGTACTCGTCCACCTTGGAAGGGAAGCGGTTGGCGAAATCCCGCACCCGGTCAAAGAATCCGAGCGGCGGTTCGAGAGCCACGCCGCCGATGCGGAAATACGACGTCATCATGCGCTGGCCGCTGACCGCCTCGAACAAACGCAAAACATCCTCACGCTCGCGGAAGCAGTAAAGAAAAACGGTGAGCGCCCCAATGTCCATGGCGTGCGTTCCCAACCACACCAGGTGTGAGTTGATGCGCGTCAACTCATTCATCATTACGCGCAGCCATTGCGCCTTGGGAGGAATCTCCAGCCCGAGCAGTTTCTCGACCGCCAGCACATAGCAGAGATTGTTGGTCATCGGGCACAGGTAATCGATGCGGTCGGTAAGCGGCACCACTTGCTGGTAGAACTTCGCTTCGCAAGTTTTCTCGATCCCGGTGTGCAGATACCCGATGTCGGGCATAAGCCGCACCACGGTTTCGCCATCGATTTCGAGAATCAGGCGCAGCACCCCGTGCGTGGACGGGTGCTGCGGTCCCATGTTCAGGATCATCGTCCGATCCTGGCCGGGCTCAAGCACGGGGGTGGAGGTCATGTGGGCCATAGCGAAGTCTAACGATAACCCTCCACGGGATAATCTTTGCGCAATGGATGGCCTTCCCAATCTTCCGGCATCTGAATACGCCGTAGATAAGGATGCCCGGTAAAACGAATTCCGAACAGGTCGAAAACCTCGCGCTCGAAATAATTCGCCGACGGCCAAACCGAGGTTACCGATTCCACCACCGGGCTGTCGCTGTCCAGCCGCACCTTCAGCCTGACCCGTTCCTTGTTGGGAATCGACAGCAACTCGTACACCACCTCGAACCGCGGTTGCGAGGGATACCAATCCACGCAAGTCACATCGGAAAGATAGTTAAAGGGACAGCTCGGATCGTCCCGCAGGATCACGCAAGCCTCTCGGATGGATGATCGCTCGATGTAGATGGTCATCTCATCCCGGTCAAACTTCGCTCCCTCGACCGCAGCCGAGTTCCACGAACGCAGTCTCACCACTGCGGGGTGGTCTTTCAGAGCCTCAAGATCGGTAATGGCGGGGATCAGCGGCATTAAACCTCGCCCCTCCGCGTCGAAACCGTACCCCAGTCCAGCACACCCTTTTTCAGGATATAGAAGTAACCCACCAGAACGATGCCGATATAAACCAGCATCTCCCAGAAACCAAACATCTTAAGCTGCCGCAGGATCACCGCCCAGGGATACAGGAAGACCGTTTCCACATCGAACAGAATAAAGAGCATAGCCACCAGATAGAACTTCACGGAAAAACGCTCCCGCGCGTCTCCCACTGGGGTCATGCCGCATTCATAAGGGGATAGCTTGGCCGGCGTAGGCCGGCGGTAGCCAATAAACCAGGAAAGCAACACGATGGCAGAAGCCAGCCCACCTGCTACGATGAGGTGAATCAATAAAGGCAGGTAGCGAGCGAAGTAATTGTCGGGCATAGAAGAGCTATATATAATTCGCAGCCAAGCATTAACTAAACATTCTAGAGTAGATTTCGCGGATGGCAGTGTCAAGCGACGGCGCCACTTTGTGACGATCTTTTAACATGCTTAGGCACCACGTTTGCAGATTTCTGCCGATGATTAGGTAGGATGGGTTAAGCAGGATCGCAAAAGCAGATTCACATGATTTTTGGTTTCAATACCGACGTGAAGCATGAAGACACGGTTTACCACGTGCAAAGCGAAGCGCGGGAGAACGAGTTGCTGCTGCAGACTCAGGTCTTCGTCCGCGGACGCTGCATCGGCAAGCGTGCCACTTCCTACGCCGATAAAGCAGCCGAGTCTGGCTTCACCGATCAGCAAAAAGAGCAGATCCTGCGCGACCAGCATCGTCTCGTCCTCGACTCGATCCGTGATGGCCGAGTGGAGGGTGTGCTCGACAAAAGTGTCACGCCCGAAGCGCTGGCCGCAATCAAAGAACTCGATGTGCTATGGCTCAATGCCGGCTCCGTTCACGCGGATCGCAATCTGACCCTGCGGCTGCGCGTTACCGAAGGAGGCGCCACCGTACAGGGAGCGCGGCTGACGGTTCGCTTCGCCCGCCCGGGCTCCGCTCCGTTCTACACCCAGGTGGTCACCGGTTCTGACGGCGATGCCGAGATGAAGATCGATGTCGACGAATCCTCGCTTCCGGATTCCGCGGTGCTGGTGCAAGCCAGCTACTCCGGGCGCACCGCAACCCGCAAGTTCCAGTTGCGCAAAGTAGAAGCCTAGCTCACATGGGTCAAGCCGCCACCGGCTGTCCAATCGAGCGAAGCTCGACGCTCACTTGCAGTCGGCGCGCTGCTGCTGCGAAAATCCAGATGACATGAAACTGCAGATCAATGGCGAGGCTCGCGATTTCAATCCTCCCCTCACACTCGCTGGCCTCGTAGATCAGCTGGGAATGAAGGCGGATCGCCTTGCCATCGAACTAAACCGCAGCATTGTCGCCCGCGACCAGTGGCCTGAAACCAACCTGGCGGAGGGGGACCGCTTGGAGATTGTCCACTTCGTCGGCGGGGGATAAAACATCAAGGCTGTTAGATTCCGTTCGATGGAACTCGTCTAGTTACCCCCTCTTCGCCGAAATCCACAGTTGACAGCAGCCTGTCCATGCCTACAATGTGTCAAACATTTGGCTCCGGAATTGTTTGAAACATTTTTCGACTTGGCATGCAGCAACTGTTCACATCCCGCGATGTGGTAGCGCTCACCGGGATCACGCCCCGGCAACTGCAGTGGTGGGACGAGCGCCGCATCGTGGTGCCGGCGCGCGAAGGGCGGCGCCGCTTGTATTCGATGGAAGACCTGGCGGAGGTTGCGGTGATCTGCGAGTTGCGGCGCCGGGGATTCTCTTTGCAGCGGGTGCGCAAGGTCATGCGCTTTTTGCAGCGGGAGTTTGGCAAGCGGCTGGCGGAGACCGTCAGCGGCGCTTCTGAATACCATCTGCTGACCGACGGCAAGACTCTGTACCTCGAAACTTCGCCGCGGCAGATTGTGGACATCTTGAAAAATGCGCGCCAGCCGATGCTGACGATTTGCCTCAGCGACACGGTGCGGCAGGTGCGCGCCGAGATACGGGCCAAAGAAAAGCAGTACCGGTATGTTTCACGCATCACGCAAAGTAAGACAGGCTTCATAGCAGGGAAGTTTGGTTCCACATAGTGGCCCCACTTGCTTGGTTGTACTGAACTGAGGAGGCGACATGGTTGCAGAACTCGACGTCCTAAGCCAATGGATCCCGGAACAGATGCTTGCCCGGCACCATCTTCGTGCTGGAGAACGCAGGGCGGGTTGGAGAAAAAGATGATCCCTACTGGGCGGTGCTGTCCTGTCCGGAATGCGGCACTCTGGGCCTGATTACGCGCAAGCAGCTCGCCGGGCTGCTGCCTGTAATTTGCGGCTCCAACGAGTGCCCGGCGCAATTCTTTATCAACGACAGCCAGGTCGTCAGTCGAAAACCGTTCTGACGCCGCCAACATGAGGATGGCTGTCGGCAGCTTGTGCTCGCCCTGCGCGTCATCCAGGCCCTTCGACGACTGACTTCGAGAACTGCACATATTCTGGTGCAGAATTACCTTTTCGGGTTGGATCGGACTATTCCGCGACGTTAGGGTGGGGCACCCGCAATGCATAGATCCTTCGCTTCGCTCAGGGTGACAGTTGAAGTTTGTCAGGATGACAGTCGAGGTTTTGTCAGGGTGACAGGTGAAGTTTTGTGATATGACGCTAGCCGGGGAATCCGAGCACAATTTCAGGAATGAGTTTTGACTCGGTCCAGCAGGACCGGGACCTGTTCGACGATCTCGATGTCGAATCCTTCGAGGGCTGGCACTTTTCGTGGATGGTTGGTGAGCAGACGAATCCGGCGCAGATTCAAGTCCGAGAGAATTTGCGCTCCAATCCCGATCTCGCGTTGGGTCTTGCGTTCGCTCTCTGGTAGCGATGGGAGACGCTTGTCGCGATGGAAGGTGAGCATCTTTCGCTCTCCGATGCTCTCGACAGAAAAGCCCTTCGAAGTTTGATGCAGATAGATGAGCGCGCCCCGGCCTTCGCGGGCGATGGCTTGCATCGAGCCTTCGATGGTTGCGTGACAATCGCAAGCGGTCGATCCGAATACGTCGCCCATCACGCAATGGGAGTGCATGCGGACGAGCACGGGCTCACTGCCACTGTCGTTATCGCGACCTACGTCACCTCGTACCAGCGCGACGTGAGATTCGCCGCCGTCCACTTCGCTCTCGTAGGCAATGAGGCGGAACTCGCCGTGACGAGTGCCGATCAGCGCTTCGCCCACGCGATGCACGTAGCGTTCGTGCTGCATGCGGTAGCGGATGAGTTCGGCTACGGTCAGCATCTTCATGCTGTGAGTCTTGCAGAACTCGATGAGGTCGGGGACGCGCGCCATGGTTCCGTCGTCGCGCATGATTTCGCAGATTACGCCGGCGGGAATGAGTCCGGCCATGCGGGCGAGGTCGACCGAGGCCTCGGTTTGTCCGGCACGCACCAGCACGCCACCTTTGCGGGCCTGCAGGGGGAAGACGTGTCCGGGACGGGCGAGATCCGAAGGGCGGGTGGCGGGGTCGATCGCAACCTTGATGGTGCGGGCGCGGTCGTAGGCTGAAATTCCCGTGGTCACGCCGTCGCGGGCGTCAATGGCTTCGCAAAACGCAGTGCCGTAGTTCGAGGTGTTCTCAGTGGTCATGGGGCCGATGCGCAGGTGGTCGAGGCGCTCGTCGGTCATGGCGAGGCAGATCAATCCGCGGCCGTATTTGGCCATGAAGTTGATCAGTTCAGGAGTGACTTTTTCGGCGGCTAGGGTGAGGTCGCCTTCGTTCTCGCGGTCCTCGTCGTCGACCACGACGACCATGCGGCCGGAGCGGATTTCCTCGACGGCAGTAGGAACGTCGGTAAAGGCTGATTGCGGCACCATAACAATCCGATTGTAACAAATAGACTTGCGGGGAATTGTCAGAGAATTGTCATCTTCTATGCTGCGGAACGTTTTCTCAAGCAGTTCGCTACTTTACCAGTTCGTGCTCGGCTCCCCGGAAAAGGGCCCGGAGCGAGCGCACCACCCAGCGGGCCAACACCACAATGATGATGAGCAGCAGGCTGACGATCGCGATCGCGCCATACGGATGCTGGGTAGCAAACCAAGTAAGGAAGATGGCGAGCCCATCTTCTCCCAGGCTTAAGGCCATATTCGAGAATGGTTCGGGCGAGGGCGTGACCGCTGCCCGGACAGCAGTCTTACCGCCGTGGGCGGCGAGAGCGATGGCGCCACCGGCAACAGTGGCGATCAGTTGCTCCGAGGGTGAAAGGCTCGCGGTGGCGCGGTAGGCCAGCAGGGCCGCGACGGGAATTCGAATGAAGGTATGCAGCGCATTCCAGATCAGGTCAAACGCGGGAATCTTGTCGGCAAAGAATTCGATGGCAAACAATGCGCCACTGGCTGCGATCACCCACCAACTCGAAAGTAATTGCAGCGAAGGCGGTAGCGGCAGCACTCCCGCGTGCGCCAGTAGTCCGAGCGTGGCTACGGTAGCGTAGACGTTGAGCCCGGCGGCGAAGCTGGCGGCTGTCACCAAAGCCACGAGTTCGCTTGCCGGAATGCTCGTGATGGTCAGGGAAGACGTCAACCGAACCTCTGTGATCTGGCTCTTGCGAAGTGTTCAGGACAAGACAAAGGGCCGCCGCTCGGGCGACCCTCGGGATTCTGGTTCAAGCCTAATTAAAGAGTGGATTCGATCTCGAACCCCCAAGCCTCAAGCAGGGGTTCCGGGATGTACTTCGAATTCTTGTTGCGCCGGGCCCATTCTCGCAGCCGGGTGGAACGCAGGTACTGGTCCGGCGAAAGCTTGTATTCGCGAACCACTTGCTCGAATTCGGTGATAGTAGGAGTAATCGGACCGATCGGTTCCGGTTTTCCCCAGTTAGGATTTCCGCGTCGCTTAGCCATAAATATAACGCCTCGTGCGTGAGATAAACTTACACCAGTAGAAAGTTAGATTCCTCCGACAAGAAGAGGGATTCACCTCGTCCAGCGGACGTATAGCACTTCGGTCCGTACCGTTGAACCGTCCGGCTAACTGGAAGGCTTTGATTCTATGGGTTTTCCTGGCAAAAGTCAACAGAAATCGAACAATCTTCCAAAAACTATATGCTCCTCTTCCTAAAAGGGGAGTGTGGGGAAATTCCGTCCGAGAGTGTGGTGATTCAGACTCAAGATTGATGCCCAAGTAGGTAATGTCTGTCGATAACCAACAGCAAACAAAAGGTCTCGGTCACTCACCTGCAATTGGCCTACCTGAATGCGGCCGTGGCCACGGCTACCAGGGAATCCGCGCAGCCGTAATAAAGGAACCATTGGTCGTGAAAGTCCACCAGGCCCTCGGCAAATGTAGTTCCGGCGGCATACTGGCCGGTTTTCTCGTAGGGCATCACCGGCTTCAGGACCGGCTGTTCGCTCTGCTGTACCAGCCGGGCCGGATCGTTCTTGTCGAAAAGCGCCTCACCGGCGGCATAGGCATTAGGGCCTAAACCCGGGTCCCCGTCTTTGACGGCGTTTTTGCCGTTGTAGAGGACTACGATCCCGGTTGAGGTCAGAACTGGCGGCGGCCCGGTTTCTGGAAACGTGCTGTCAAAATGCCCGGGCCGAGGACGCAACATTTCGATCGGTGCTCCCTTTGCATCCTCCACCGGACTCCAGTGGATGAGGTCGGTTGAAGTGGCTAGATGGATAGCGCCTTCCCCCCAATACATCCAGTACTTTCCATTGATTTTGACGGCGATCAGACGCCCTCTGTAGAGGTGCGTCACGATTCCAGCCGACTTGTACTTCAACGCTGCGTACTTACCGCCGGCAGCGTTTGCAAAAGCCGTGCCCTGCTTCGTCCAGTGTGTCAGATCCGATGACGTTGCCATGCCCACCGAATACGTCTTTCGGTTCCATTGGGTATAGGTGAGAACGTAAGTGCCATCTTCGGCCTCGACTATGCGCGGATCTTCGACGCCACCCGGCCATTCGCGAGACTGTTGGGCATCGTCAGCCGGATAAAACACGGGATCAGCGCGTCGCACGAAGGAAATACCGTCCTTGCTCTCGGCTAAGCCGAGCCGCGAGGTGTGTCCCCCAATCACCATTTCCCCGGAGTCGTCCTCGGCTCGATAAAGGACGTACACCTTTCCATCGCGTACGATTGCGGCGGGATTAAAGGTGTGCAGCGCTTCCCAGTGCACCGGTTTCTTAAGTATTGGATCGGTAAAGATTGATTCGTGCCGCGGAGCGATGACCGGATTCCCGCTCGCAGGTCGGGTAAAGGGACCGATGGCCCATTTCTGGGCTTCCTGCGCCTGCAATGCGACGGTAAAGAATAGCAACGCTGCCAGCCAGAGCGTTCGTCCTGCCTTCATGCGAACCAGTATATTCGTTCGCGAACCGATGCTAATTAGGCCGGGTGGGATGGGTATTCGCAAATCCATTGCTCATTAAGGACCCCACATCTCAGGTTACCGCCGTAACCCGGTTACAACCCCGATTCGTTGACCGGCAACCGGCGCCAACCTACATTTCATTAAGGAGGAAGCATCGTGAAGGATATCTATGAAGTACTCCGTAAGAAGCAAGCCGAGCAGGCTCAGTTAGGCAAGCAGATCGAAGCCCTGCAGACCGCCGCTGAGCAGCTTCGCAGCGTAGCCCATTTACTCAATGAAGAAGAAGCCCACGGAGAGGGAGCTGCCATTGGCGGCTGAAGTTGACTAACGGAGTTTGTTAGCGATGAGTCTGCAAGCGCTGGTTCTGTGTTCCGACGACAAGATCATACGGGTGCTGCGGCGCGTCCTCAGCGACCTGGAAATTGGCGTTGAACTGTGTACCGATGCGGATTCGTCGGTCCGCAAATTGACCCGGCGGAGATTTGAAGCGGTCGTGGTTGATTGCAACGACGAGGACATGGCGGCGCAAGTGCTCAAGAGTGTCCGCTCCGCTCCCTGCAACAAGCGCTCCATCGCGGTGGCCATGATTGATGGACAAAAGGCTGTGCGCAGCGCTTTCGCCTTGGGCGCGCATTTCGTTCTCTACAAACCCATCTTCGCGGAACGGGCGCGAACCAGTTTTCGGGCTGCCCGCGCTTTAATGAAGTGCGAACGTCGCCGTAACACGCGGGTCACAGTGCAGATTCCCGTAGTCTTGGTTAACGAGAGTGGAGCAGGCCAGAGAAAGGCTATGACCTCCGATATCAGTCAAGGCGGGATGTCGGTGAAGCTCTCGCGCCGTGCCCGGAAATCCGATCCCATGCGGGTCAAATTTACGCTGCCCGGAACCGACGATAGCGTCGAGTGTGCCGCGGAAACGGCGTGGGACAGCGGCGGAGCGCAGGCGGGCATTCGCTTCGTGAATCTGTCTCCGGAGCAACGGGAACGTCTGAAATCGTGGTTGGGAAGGCATTCCCCGGAGATGGAGCCAGATGATCCCCCGGTTCCTTGCAAACTGACCGACCTAAGCTCGGGTGGTTGCTATCTGGAGATGGCCGCGCCCCTTCCCGTCAATACGAGAGTCCTTCTGACCATGCGGATTCCGAAATTCGAGAGCCGAGCGGAAGGCGTGGTGCGCGTAATGCACCCGGAGATCGGCATGGGAGTGGAGTTCACCAGGACAACCAAGCAGCAGCGCGAGCATTTAGAAGAGTTCATCAAGGTCCTCACCAAAAGCCATGGGGTTGAGCCCGAACTGCTGGTGGAACCCGAAGGAATGAACGATGCCGAAGCAGGCATTTCCCAGCAAACAGTCTTGGAGGAGATGGAAGACCCCTTGCTCGAACTCTTTCAGGGAAACAAGGAATTCACCACTGAAAATTTCTTTGCGGAACTTCGTAGGCAGAGAAATTCCCTTCCCCTCAAGACCAAGGCTGCCACTGCCGTTTAGCAGTACTCTTTCGCCGCTCGGTTCGTGATTGCGCGGTCTCGCGGCCCTCGTGCTCGATACTTTTTTGTGATCGGCCACTAGTGACAAAAACGTGACCGAATTTTTACGGCTCCATGACAACCTTGGAGCCGTTTCCTTTTTATCTTCGAATTGTCACTGCAACGGCACACCTGGTTTTAACTGCTGCTGACATGTGCGATGTCGGGAGGCGTGGTCGGCACGAGCCGGTGGAGAAGTGTGCCCGACAGTCGAGGAGAAGGACATGCGAATTGCCGTTGTGAAAAGGATTGGCATCCAGTTGTTGTTAGGGGCAGCGCTGTTGGCGGCGGCCCGGCCCGCGCATGCTATTCCTGCTTTCGCCCGCAAGTACGGTCTTCCGTGTTCCGCCTGTCACGAAGCGTGGCCCATGCTAAACAATTTTGGCCAAACCTTCAAAGACAACGGGTATCAGTTGGGCAACGACCGGGACGCTCCGATCTATCAGCAACCGGCTTACTGGCCCATCATGTTTCGCGTGACGCCGCAGTGGCACAGGGAGAGCAACAACCGCCGGGCTGTCGATTCGGTTCCAGGGAATGCAAGCAGTGGGCTGGTGGAGTCTACGGTGACTTCATCGGGTTTCGATCTGGGGGGAGTTGACGTGATAACCGCCGGGACGCTGTACAAGAACATTTCATTTTTTGTCCAGCCGTTTATAGGAAACAACACGCTGGAAAGCTAGGCGATCCTGGGTTCGCTTTTCAGCTAGGATGCTAAACCGTTCCTCCGCTCCCGCAAGGGTTTGGTTCTGAACTTGACGCGAATACAAACTAAGCTGTTGGCTGAGGCTGAGCCTGCGGGAGTCGTAATGTAGGGCGCCACTGTGGATTTCAGTGAACTCTCCATGCCGGAAAGCTCTTAAGGCCTAAAAGGCTTCGACTATCGCTCAAGTCTCAATGAATAATGGTTTGAGATGGCCTAAGCGGTGGTCCATTCCTCGGACAGGCGTAGATCCTAGATGAACGCCCTAGACCTTTGTACGAGTTGGATTGGCAAATAGCTGAGCCTCTACGTCGACGGGAAATCTTGCAACGAATGTCGGAATGGAGAACAGGATCGACGATACCGCGTTGACCCTGTTCTCCAATCGCAACCGATTTTATCTGATCTACAACACCTCTCACTTAAAGTTGATCACGCCGAACAGACCGTTGGCGTATCCGTTCGGGCCCGCGGTGAAGAACAGTTGGTTGGGGTTGCCGTTCATTCCGCCGCCTTGTCCGAAAGCCAGCGCCCAAAGGCCACTGATGCTGATGACCTTGTTGTTCGTGTCCTTGCACTGAGTCATGAACTTCCCGGTCTTAGCATTGAACACATTGAGGCGGCCGTCGCCCACGTTGCCCACCAGCAAGGCGTTGCTCGCCGGACCAAAGTTCTTTGGCGCCAGCGCCACGCCCCAGGGCGCTTTCAGGTGTGCATCCTTGGTAAGGGTCTTGATCAGTTTTCCACTTGTGCTGAACACGTCCACCGCACCCTTGCTGAAAGCGCTGTCCGAGAACGTTACATACAGTTTGCCGTTGATGTTCTGAACGCCGTAAACGACCAGGCCGGTCAACTTCGAATCCGTGAACGAACCAACCAGCTTGAAGTTGTGATCGTAGATGTCAACCTTATTGTTCAGATTGTCCGCGCCAAAAAGGAAGTGCGCCCCGTTGTTAACGCCCATGGCCAAGCCCGTATACCAGGCGTTAGCTCCGTTAACCACGACCACGGACGAGTTCGGGTTCACCGACGGATTCCAGCCGCTGATTGTGCCGGGCTCGAAGGTGGCAAAAATGAAGACGGCGGGTCCGGATTTGCCGCCTTGTGACACTACGAAATCCGTTGTGCTTGTGTCGGTATTGGCGACCTGCCCGGTGATTGCGCAAGCGAAGGTGCTGCAGGTCGGAGGAACCGCGACTTGCCCCTGCTTCACGCCCTTGCTGTTGTAGAAGGTGGTGACGCCGGTGCCATTGTCGCTGATCCAGAAGGGGCTACCTGGGAAGAAAGACATTCCCCAGGCGTTGACCAGTTCTTTGTCCTGATGTTTGGCTTTGCCTGCTTGGTTCGACACTAGATTGGTGATGGCATATTGAGCGGCGGCGGGGCTTGGAATCAACCCCACGATAATGACGAGTGAAGCCAGACACGCGAGTGTGCGGCGCGACCAATTCTGAAAAGCCATTGTTCCTCTCCTTAAATTATCGAAAATTGACGGTAGTGGCTGCTGCGCCGGTGGGCGGAACTCGAGTGGGACGCAAGCCAATCCACTCACCCCGAAGAGAGGCATTCTCGGCGATCAAAGTGGCAGTTGTGTCAAGGAACTGTCTCCGAATTGTAAAAATTTGAGCAGTTGGCGAGACCTTGTGGCTCGGGCTGTGCTGAATTCCTCACACCTGAATCCCGAATCGCGCCCGCATTTCACGTTGGCCGAGACTGGTGACGTCCAAAGCCCTGCTGTTTAGATCCTGCACAACCCATTTTCTTTTCAGTGCGACGTTCAGGAGGGCTGCTCCCAGCGCTCCGCCCACATGAGGCCGCCGCTCACTCCAATCCAGGCATGCGCAGGCGAAACGGCGGCGCAGCGTCCGAGTTGCGTTGAGATCAATGCCGAGAGCCTCAAACACTTTGGTTCCAGCCAAGGTGACGTCATACGCATCGTCTTTTTCTTTCGGATCAGAGGACAGCCATCCCAATGCCTTCAGGCGGTCGTGGAGAGATACGCCGACCGTGCCCGCCATGTGATCGTAGCAAGTTCGTGCAGCCCGCAGCCGGCTTGGCGTGCTGGGCACGAACTTGCCGCGACGAACACCCGCGAGCACGCTCAGCCCTTCAAGCGTACGGGCTACGTTGGGTCCTTCGAGGCTGTAGAAACGATGCTTCCCCTGAACCAGCACTTTGACCAGGTGAGCTGTTTTCAGCCGATTCAAGTGCACGCTCGCGGTTGAGGGACTCACTCCGGCCACCACGGCAAGCTCGGTGCTGGTTCGCGCGTGACCATCCATCAGGCAATAAAGCATGTGCGCTCGCGCTGGCTCGCCGATGGCGGCTGCAATTCTGGAGACTGCGGCGTCAGGGTGGTTGTCGACATTCATACTTTGATGATAGACGAAGTGTTATTGTCAGGCAACCGTCAGACTGCGGGGTGTGAGTCCTGCAACTGGACAGATGAGCCGCGGCGAATCCATTGCAGTTCAGGCGGCGACAGTGTTGACACTGAGTTCGGGTAATTCATGGGCAAGACGGACCACCGGGAGAATTGAAATGGCGATAACCTGCGTCATCCGCTACGAGATCGATCCGTTCCAGCGAGACGAGTTCAAGAAGTACGCCGAGAATTGGGGCCGCATCATTCCTCGATGCGGCGGCCACCTTATCGGATATTTTCTCCCGCATGAGGGTACGAACAACGTGGCCTGGGGTTTGATTGCATTTGACAGTCTCGCCTCTTACGAGGCTTACCGGGCACGCTTGAAGGCGGATCAGGAAGCGCGCGCGAATTTCGCCATGGCACAGACCAAGCGCCTGATTGTCCGCGAAGAACGAAACTTCGTGGAAGTGGTCGACGCAACATTCGGCCTTCCCTCGACTTTTTCAGCGCGAGCATAATGTCGCTCGCACGACGCCAGTCGTACGGCTGTCTTTCCTACTGGTGCCCGGGACCGGAATCGAACCGGTACGTCTCTTTCGAGACCCGGGATTTTAAGTCCCGTGCGTCTGCCAGTTTCGCCACCCGGGCGGGCAGGGAAGTTGTTGAAGCCAATATATCAGTTCGCTGAAGAAGGGCTTTCGACTGGTCACGCACGCTTGAGAGTGTCCTACACCGTTGGACTTAATCGCGCGGCAAAGACGCGGGATCCAAGTCGGAGCGCTTTTCTCTTCAGCTCTTGCGAGCCTTGATATCGTGCTGGTGAAATGATCCCGTGGTTGCTTGAAGCATGTGCGTGATTTCTGTCGGCTGAGGTGCACTTCCCGCAAGTTGAAAACGACCGTCGGGCAAAAGATCATATCGGCGACCTCGCCAATCGATCGTGCTGCCGAAAAATCCTGAGATCCATACCAAGAGGCTCATCAGGTCTTGTACAGGAATAAGCCACCATCTCCGACTGGTGAGCGGATCGTGCAAAACCAATTTCGCTGTACTCCACGCTGCCAGCGCGCGGAAGAGGACAGTTACCGCTAAGAACGGCCACAGCCTTGGGGCCACTAGCCAAAGCAGCAGCGCGAGCGGAAGGGGGTTGGTGAAGATTTGCCCCCAGTAGCCCGTAGGGCGCGAACGCCTTGTGCTTCGCGTCCACCGCAGGCGGTGCTGCAAATTCTCTTTTAGCGTCTGACTACCGATGCGGTGCTCAATCACGCAGGAAGAGAGGACAACCCGGTATCCGAGTTGAGGTGCCCGGTTTCCGATTTCAAAATCTTCAGCAAGGTAATGGCCCAGCTCATCGAAGCCACCCATAGCTTCGATTACTTCGCGGCGGGCGGCGAGGGTGGGCCCAAGTGCAAAATCCATCTCTCCTACCAGCCATGCCACGAGCACACCCGCGAGGAACTCTGTGTTCATCCCGAGGGCCTCAAGTCGCGACCAAAATCCCGGTCCAGGCACCGCGCGGTAAGGACAGGTCACGACGCCCACGGCCTGGTCCTGAAACTCGGCAGCGACACGCCGCAGCAGTTCGGGCGGGACGTGCACGTCGCTATCGCTCATGACCAGAATGCTGTGTTGCGCCTGCGCGACGAGACGCGCGAGACTGTGCGCTTTGCGGTTCGGCACGATTGGTTCCCCGGTCTCGACAAGATGGACTCGTGGCCCCCGTGGAAACTCACGACGCACTTTGTCCACAACCGCGACGGCGGAATCGGCGAGCGCGTCGACCGCGAACAGAATTTCGTAGTCCGGATAATCCTGGGTGAAGAAGCTGCGCAAATTCTCTTCGAGGCGATCGTCTTGTCCACAAAGCGGTTTCAGAACGCTGATGGGTGGGAGTCTCGCGGGCGGGGCTGGAGAAATTGCCAGATATCTGCGCGCCGCAATCCTGGTAAGGACGCAATAAACCCACGAGCCAGCAAGCAGCAAAACAAGGAAGGCCACGAAGACCGGTGTCAGCAATGCCATATCAGTTGCCCGAGGAATTCACTCGCCTGGCTGCGAAACGTCGAACCGTTTTCATCAGACCGTATCCGGTGAAGTCTACAATCACCAAGCACGGTAGGGGAACCCTCGTTTGCAGATTTTATTCCAGTATAAGGTGGTCAAGGTCCGAAAAGGATTTGCTTCTGCTATTATGGGCGGTCGATTTCGCGATGAGAGTCACTAGCGGCAGTTCCGTTCTCCTCGTCGTGCTGATCTTGTCTGCAGTCTCCTTTTGTCAGCTGCCGTCGTCTCGTTGTGATTCAAAGAAAAGAGCACTTGAAGACTGTACTTCCCTAACACAGGGCGAGCCTCCGCCGGACCAACTCTTTGCACTTAAGTTGGGTTCTCTCGATCGCACGGCGATGCTGGCAGAGAGCTCCGACGGAACGACGGATAGCAAACCAGCTTCCGAGGGAGCTACGAACACCCCAGTGCTTCCCAAGAAAGAGGGGTTTCATTGGGGGCGAGCTTTAACCGAATCGTTTACTTTCCTGGTCATCGAGCAGGCGTATGTTGTGCACACCGATTTCAGTTGGGTCGTGTCTGAAAACGGGATACCGTTTAATCACTATTGGCGCGATTATATGCAGTCCCTCTCCGCGTGGACGCATTCGGGGTGGAACGATGGCGATCCCAACTGGTTTGGTTATGTGGGGCATCCCATTCAAGGGGCATTGACCGGCTTCATCGAAATCCAGAACGATCCACAGGGTGAGAAGCTGGAGTTTTCCAAGACCAAGGCCTACTGGTGGAGCCGCTTTAAGGCAGGATTGTGGAATGCCGCTTACAGTACACAATGGAATCTTGGGCCTTTGAGTGAGGTTACAGTTGAAAAGTACGGCACGAAAACCCGGGCGCCGTGGAATTACGACGGGTCGTACCCTTGTTCGAAACATTGTTTGACTGGTGTGGGCCAAATTGACATTGTGATGACGCCGCTAGCCGGCACGGGCTGGCTGATCGGCGAAGACTTTTTGGACAAGGAATTGGTTCGACGCGTCGAGGACGCCACCCAGAATCGTCTGCTGATTGACACCGTCCGTGTTGCTCTCAATCCCATTCGCGGAGGAGCCAACGTTCTTCACGGCAAAAGCCTGTGGTATCGTGCCTCCCGCGATGCTCAAGGACTGAGCCTTGTTAATGACCAGAAAACGACCGTCTCTGCGCGTGAGACGCCGAAAACGCAAATTCCCGACCGCGGGGACGTCTTTTTCGGATACTCCCACACCGGCGCAATTCACTGCCAAATCGGAGTCACGGATGCCGCAACTGCCTGCGATCCGTTTTCAGCCAAGGCGGCGAGCCTTAGCGGCTGGAACACATCGGTAGAGAAAAAGTACCTTCGTTATTTTGGACTTGTGGCTGATCTCGGTGGCCAGTATGGCGGTGTGAGCCAACGTAGTTTCTTGTTCGGTCTGCGAGGGGGAGCTTCGATTGGACGGTTCCGGCCGTTTGCGGAGGCCTTATTCGGAGCCGTACACGTACAGGAAACCGGTCTTGCACCATCAAAGTCTGAGACGTCGTTTGCCGAAGCTCTGGGCTTGGGAATCGATTTCCGACTGATGAGGCTGCTGAGTTGGCGTTTTCAGGCCGATGCGATCAAAACGGAGTTGACCGAGTTTACGCAGCAGAACGTTCGGCTGTCCTCGGGGTTGGCGATTCGATTCTAGTCATCCTTGACCCGCCGGCTCGATCTTCAAGACTGACCCCTTAAGCGAAGGGTCTTGAGTTTCCGACTCTAAGAGGACGGCCAAGCCGCACTGCGCAGGGACCGTCTGGAATCGCTAAAATTCCGATCATTCCCATAATCTGGCCTTTTGGAGCAGTCGATAGCGAGAATGTAAATATTAACTGCTATCCTGCTCGCATTTTGCGGTGAAACCATATATCCTTGGATGCAATAAAGGGCGTTCGTCCTACAGGGAGCACCGAAAACATCGCGTGAGGGGGCGCATGCGAGGGTGTAGAGGTTCGTTATGTCTGATGTGGTCGAGAGCGTACAAGTTTTCATATTGGCCGAGAACCGTCTTTTGCGCGAAGCCCTTACGCGCATTTTGGGTAAGAAAAATGATATCCGGGTAGTTGGGGCCTCCGCCTTCTCGCCTGATGTTGTGGAGCAAATCAGCAGCGCCGCCCCGGATGTCCTGCTGTCTGATTCTGCCGCGGTCGCATTATCGGATCTTCGCGCTAGTTTCAGAAGTACGCTCAGCAATCCCAGGACTCAAAGTGGTTATGATCGGCATGGATGCCGACCGGGAGGTTTTTCTACGCGCCGTGCGCGACGGAATTGTCGGTTTCGTGCTCAAAGATGCTTCGGCAATGGAAGTTGCGACCGCGGTTCGTTCCGTGGCAAACAACGAGGCCGTTTGTCCTCCAGGTCTTTGCTTGGCTCTATTTGAGTCGGTGGCCAGTCGCAACAACGCCGCCAGCTTTGTCATCCGGCACAATCTCGGCCTGACGCGACGAGAACAGCAACTCGTTCAAATGATTAGCCATGGGCTCACCAACAAGGAGATAGCTTCACAGTTGAACCTCTCGGAGCAGACGGTGAAGAACCATATTCATCGGATGTTGCGAAAGCTTGGGGCAACCGACCGGCTCGGAGCGGTGGAGATTTGCCGCATGCCGGGAGCCGTCGCATGACACAATGCCAAAGTTTCTGCCCGGTACTTTTTGGGTACCAATCTCGCATATGTGCAGGCTTGATTTTCGGCGCTGCACGGAACCTTCTTGGTACTATCTGCCTTGAATCTCTGGGCCTAATTTGAGTCTTACTTTTTCGCGGAGAACAGGAGATACTGCCCGGCACGGAGAGGATCGTGCAAAAAATCAGAGTGTTGGTCGCAAACCGGCCGCGCTTGATGAAGGATTTGGTCCTTGCGACGATTGGGGATCAACCCGATATCGAAGTGGTCGGCGAAACCCAGGACGAAGCGGAAATCACTGAACTGGTTGAGCGCATGCGTCCTGATTATTTGATCATTGCGTTGGAGAACCCCGAGGTCCGGCCGGGTTTGAGCGGGTTTCTGCTGGGCCGCTATCCGGAAATGAAGATCCTGGCGCTGGCCGCCGAGCGGAATAAAGGTATCTTTTATTGGGCTTTCGTTGACATCCGTTCCATGCATGTCGAATCATCCGAGCAGGGCATCTTAAGTGTTTTGCGAAGCAAGTCGGAGTTAGTCGGAATTTAGACGCGCGGATGCGGATTACGAACAGGACGGGGTCGGAAATCGAAGCGGCCACAGAACGGATCTGGCTGCCCATCGGGAGTTCTCTAGGTCGCGGAGTCGTCAGCCGCTTGAGCTCACATCTCCGCGACTTCGTGCGTTGACGGGGGTTTGGATACGGCGTTGGTTCTACCGGATCCTGTTGTAAGGCGACGAGCTACTGCGTCGCCGCTGTGATGGAACAGCGAACCAACGGAATCGATGCGGGTTAGCTCACAGATGCCCTGTAAGTGAGGGGGCGAAGCTGTAGCTGAGGGACGATATAGGGGTTGTCTAATTTGACGCAGAGTTCTGGTCTCGTTGTCGCTGCAGATTCTTTGCAGCCAGACTCTGGCGTAGTAGCGCCACTGCAATCTCACTGGTACGCAGCCCACGTCTGTTCACGTCATGAGAAACAAGTAGCACGGCAATTGGAAGAGCGACGCGTAAGTTGTTTCTTGCCCGTGTATCGAAGTGTTCGCCGATGGAAAGATCGGCGCAAGGAACTAGACCTGGTACTTTTCCCAGGTTATGTCTTTGTCCATCTCGATCTTAAGGATCGCTTGAGAGTTTTACAGGTGCCCAGTGTAGTTCGATTTGTGAGCTTCAGGGGTCATCCTGCGCCCCTGCCTGACAGTGAGATCGAGGCCCTGAGCAATGGATTAGCTGGGGGAGTCCGCGCGGAACCGCATCCATATTTGAAGGTTGGACGTCGCGTGCGCGTGAAGTACGGCCCCTTGGCGGGGGCCCAAGGCATCCTGGTGCGGAGGAAAGACAAGTTTCGCGTGGTGCTTTCCATCGATTTGATCATGCGATCGGTGGCAGTGGAAGTAGATGAGGCGGACGTCGAGCCTTGCTGAACCGATCGTTCGACGAGCCCAAGCTTGGTTCAGTTTCGACGTTTTCAATCGGCTCGCTGACAATCAAGAGATTCCGGCTGCTTCCGGCCGCGTAGAGGTGTTATGAGCAGATTATCCCGTATTTTTCTTCATCGTCCAAAGGTGATTTCGCTATGCATCGGCCTGGCGCTTTGTGCGACCGCGTGGGGTCAACAGCCAGCGGCCTACAGCCGCAGCACGGCAATTGATCAAAAGAATTCTCGCGCGGAACATGAAGCGGAACAAATGGTTTCGCTTTCAGCCGACAGAATCCTCTCCATCCTTCGCGACGAGCCGGGATTGCTGCTCCAAATCAAGAAGGCACTGGTTAGAAAAGCCTTCGAGCAGGGAAGAATACTCGATCCGAATGACCTCACGGACGACGCTTTGTTCACTCTGATTCGACAAGATGACAACATCCGCGTGATCGCGACCCACGAGATCGTAGATCGTGCATACATCAAGGCAAAACCTACGCGCGAAGAACTGGCGCGCGATTTCCCATGCCGACTGCTAATGCCCAATGACACGGAGACGGTCCCGGCGAAGCAACCGGATCAGTCAGCATCAAACACGAACACGAAACGCCCGCCGAGCCAAGAGCAGGAATACTGGCGCAAGCACGAGAATGACTTGGATTGTTATCTGACCCAATATCTTCCTTACGGCACACTATCTTATCCGTCCGGGCAGCCGCAGGGGCAGTACACTCAATCACCTTCGCAGCAACAATATCCAGCATCTCAGTATCCGACCCGGCAGCAATATCCTCAGCAACAATACCCTCAACAGTACCCCCAGCAACAATACCCGCCATCGCAGACTCCTCAGCAGAGTCCGTCCACCGACTATCGTCGTCAGCTTGAGTTGACGCAGACGCAACCGTCCCAGGGCTACTTTGGCATGGACAGCGATCAAAGCGAGATGGCGAGTATCCAGCCCGATGAGCTTCCAAGTCTTTTGAGCGCGAGCCAGACAAGTAGTCTTTCAGGCCCATCGAGGGGGATGGGATCGGGTGGTGCCGGCACTTCGGGTTTGACCATGCCCCCAGACCTGAGTTCCTCGTTGGGTTCCTCTCTGGGTTCATCGATCGGTTCCAAGTTGGGTAGCCAGAACGGAACCTCGGGCTTTCCTCAGCAGGCACGTCTTGAGGATCAGAACCGCTTTCCGCTTCAACAATATTCATTTCCGAAACCGCCGCAGCAGCCGATGCTGCGTCATCAGCCGAACCCCTACGCTGACGTTCCTTCGCTTTACGATCTATACGCTCAATACTCAAAGCGTTCGCCCAAGCTCCAGCGCTTCGGAGAGGACGTTTTCCTCAACGGTACCGGAAACCTCGACGAGCTTCCGATGGATTTGCCTGCAGGGCCAGACTATGTGGTCGGCCCCGGTGACGGGCTAACCATTACTCTCACTGGAGGAATCTCGCAGCGACTGCAGCGCGTCGTAGATCGCGAAGGCCGCGTTGCTTTGCCTGAGGTCGGAGCCGTAGAAGTGTCGGGGCGCAGTCTAGGTGACGTGCAGCATCTCGTGCAGACGGTTCTACGCGGCCAGTTTCGGGGCGTGGATGCCGATGTCTCGCTTTCTCGCATCCGCACGGTCCGGGTTTATGTGACCGGCGACGTCGAGCGTCCGGGAGCCTACGACGTCAGTTCGCTCTCGACACCGCTGAACGCGCTCTACATCGCAGGTGGGCCGACATCGGGTGGTTCGTTGCGAATCCTCCGCCATTATCGGGGCAAGCAACTCGTTCAGGAGGTCGACGTTTACGATTTGTTGCTGCACGGCGTTCGCGGGGACGTTCAGCGACTCCAGGCTGGGGACACAATTCAGGTTCCACCCTTGAAGGGTCAAGTCACGATCGAAGGTATGGTGCGGCGACCAGCTGTTTACGAACTGAACGGCGAAAAAGGCCTTGCGGAAGTCTTGGAACTTGCGGGAGGAGTTTTACCTTCCGGCACGTTGCGTCACGTGGATGTGGAACGAGTGGAAAGCCACGAGGGCCGCACGATGCTTCGTCTAGACATTCCGGAGACGAACAGCGATGCCAGCGTCAACAAGGCGCTCGAAGATTTTGTCGTCCAGGACGGAGACAAAATCAAGATTACTCCGATCCTTCCCTACGCCGACAAGACTGTTTACCTCGACGGCCACGTTTCCCGTCCCGGCAAGTTTGCTTATACGGACGGCATGAAAATTACTGACCTCATCAAGTCATACAAAGACTTGTTGCCCGAGCCTTCAATCAGTCACGCAGAGATCATCCGCCTGTCCCAGCCCGACTTCGCGCCCGAAGTGCTCACGTTCAATCTGGGCGATGCGCTCGCGGGCAAAGACCAGGATTTTGTTCTGAAGCCGTTTGATATCGTTCGCGTTTTCGGAAGATTCGACTTCGAAGATCCGCCGGTGATTACGGTCACGGGAGAGGTGAGGGATCCCGGCGACCATTTAACGAACGGAGTCGCCCACCTTCGTGACGCGGTCTACTTGGCCGGCGGAACGACTCGCAATGCTCTGCTTACCGACGCCCAGGTGTTTCGCACCACCAGCGATGGCAAGCTGGAAGTGATCAACGTAAATCTGGCCAAGGCGCTGGAAGGCGATGCGAAGGACAATATTGCTCTCGAGCCAAAGGACCGGGTTTTTATTCACCGCGACCTCAACTTACTTGACCCGCCCACGGTCGCCGTCGAAGGAGAAGTAGCCCGTCCTGGAAAATATCCGCTCGGTGACAATATGACCGCCGCGGCGCTGGTCCGCCTCGCGGGCGGCTTCAAACGCGGCGCCTACAAGGACGAAGCGGATCTAACGCGTTACGAAATATCGCAAGGCAGCAAAGTTGTCAGTGACCACGTGACCGTACCGATTGCGAAAGCGATGGCCGATGAACCAGACGCGGACGTTCGGCTCCGCGACGGGGACGTTCTCGCGATCCGGCAGCTCACCGGTTGGAAAGATGTTGGCGCGATGATCACCGTGACGGGTGAAGTTGTTCATCCGGGCACCTACGGTATCCAAGAAGGTGAGCGCCTGAGCTCCATCATTCAGCGTGCGGGCGGCTTCCGTACTGATGCCTATCCGTACGGTGCTGTATTCGAGCGCGAAAAAGTTAAGGAGTTGCAGGAAAAAAATCGCGCCGACCTGATCCAGACTGTACAAACCCAGGCCGCCGACGTGAAGAACATTCCCGAGCAAACCCAGGACGACCAGTTAGCCAAACAGGCAGTTCTGCAGCAGTATCAAACGACGCTCGAGAGCCTGCAAAACATGCCGCCTCAAGGGCGGCTCGTGATCCACATTTCCGGCAATATGCAGAAATGGGCCAACACCTCGGCAGATATCCAAGTGCGTGCGGGTGATACGCTCTACGTTCCGAAGAAACCAAATGTGGTTCTCGTGGATGGCTCTGTCTACAACCCGACGGCAATTACCTATAAGCCGGGCAAGAGTGCAGGGTGGTTTCTGAAGCAGGCGGGTGGCCCGACGAACGTGGCTGACAAGAAGGCCACCTTTGTGATCCGGGCGGACGGTTCGGTGGTCGGTGGCTCTGGAGGCTTGTTTACCGGCGGAGTGGAGAGTGCGGCAATGCAACCGGGAGATATGGTGGTTGTGCCACAAAAAATATACGCGGTCAGCCGCAAGTGGCAGAATACGGTCCAAGTGGCTCAGGTTTTGTCAGCTGTAGCAATCGCCGTTGGCGCGGCGCATAGTTTCTAGGCTTGAGTCGCCATTTGATGTTCTTTTGGATCCAGCGTAGAGGTTTACAAATCGCACTGTTGACAATTGCGGTGAGTGCCCAGGTTCGAGCGCAAACTGACGTACCCGTTTCGCCTTCGGCTCCCAACACGACTCAGAAAGCGAGTGCTGAGGATTCCGCGAGTCGGTTCGATCTCCAGCCGGGAGAGGATCCTCAGAATCGTTTAGTTTCGCCCTTCCTGAAACACATCGTGGGCGATCAAAAGCAATTCTGGACTAGTCCCGCACGCTTTCGCACAAAAGATCTAAAGTGGATCCTTCCGGCGGCTGGCATCACCGCCGCCTTCATCGCAAGCGATAGCTGGTGGTCCAGGCAGGTAAACCCGGCTCACCAGCAAACCAGCTTGACTGTTTCAGATTACGGCACGTATTCCCTGATCGGCCTGGGTGGAGCGTCATTCCTTCTCGGTTCCATGACCCATGACGATCACCTGCAAGAGACTGGACTTCTGAGTGCAGAAGCTGCCATCAATGCAACGGGCGTGACGTACCTGTTTAAAGAAATTACGCAGAGACAACGTCCTCTCCAGGGCAACGGGAATGGGGATTTCTTTACGGGAGGCGCTTCATTTTTCTCGGAGCACTCCGCCATCGCCTGGTCGATCGCAAGCGTCTGGGCCCATGAATATCCAGGCTGGCTCAGCCAAATGGCGGCCTACGGGTTGGCGTCCACGATTACGGTCACTCGCGTGACCGCCAAACAACACTTTCCATCCGACGTAATCGTCGGCAGCGCGGTAGGCTGGTACTTCGGCCGTCAGGTTTATCGCGCCCACCACGATCCAGAAGTGGGCGGTACCGCGTGGGGCAACTTAATAGAGGAGCACACCAGCGACAAAGTTCGCAACCCAGCGTACATGGCCTCCCCTTACGTTCCGCTGGACAGTTGGATCTATCCCTTGTTAGAACGCCTGATGGCTTTGGGCTATGCGCAATCGAACATGCTGGGGATGCGCCCTTGGACCCGCATGGCCTGCGCGCAGATTCTGGAAGACGCCGGACAGAAGTTCGAGAATGATGGCATGGAAGCGGGTGAAGCGGGCAAGATATATCGGACGTTGACCGGCGAGTTCGCTACCG
>CAWFQN010000011.1:0-102289 GCA_963817925.1 uncultured Acidobacteriota bacterium | reverse complement strand
CGCAAGTAAACTTCGTTGATCAGCGCAGTGGTTTGAAGGGTGTGGCCATCTCTCTCCCTGGCCATGTGACGCTTGGCTGCCTTGCGCAATTCATCGTAAACGACAGGGGTTAGCCGTTCGAGGGCGTGCTCATCACCATCTCGCCATGCGCGTAGAAGTTGGGTGATGTCGTGAGATGAAGATGTGCCCACCGGACTTTACTGTCCTCCGAGGCGGCCCCCATTGCGCAACAGAGTATCACAGTTTTCTGAGGCCTCCCGCGGGAGCAGCCAGCCAGTCCAGTCGACCCGCAATGGATGCAACGTCAGCACTGACTATAGAAGAGCGGCTGCGGCACTTTCCTTGCATTTCCCGCTCTGCCAAATAGAGACGCAATAGATGCCGACTTGTTTGGCACACACGATAAGGAGAAACAACTATGAAGCTCAGGGTTTTCACAAGTCGTAGGCCACTCTCTTTGGGGTTCTCAACCTCGATCCTGGCCGTACTCTTAATGGCGGCAGGAAGCCCTTATGCTTCAGGCGATCCCACTTCCACCCATCGGCAGACGCCTGGTCGGATACGCCCATCCCTCCAGGAACTACCTTGCTATCTGTGGCAGGTGGACGTTGCGAACATCCCATTTTTCGACGCGCGCTGGCGTATAGGGTACGGAAACTGAATCCAACTCCAGCTAAAAGCAAATTTTTTTTCCTCCGCACCGATGCGGTGAGCTCGGTTTTGAGCAAAGCACTGGCGTCGAGTGCTGATAACCGGCGGCTGAGACTTGCAAACGCGCCTCCCTCGATCCTCGTCCTCTACCGGGGAGACCGACGTTCACGTGGGATTCAACGAGTGGGCAGCCGGCATTGTTTATCACTTGAGTTTTTCGGAGTTCGGGACACCGCTGTATGTCGTGGGCTACTGATCTGGTCGTGGGAATGGGTGGGTTCGCCTGACGAGAACACGGGCTAGATCCACCCAGAACGGCTGCGGCATTTCTGAGTAATTCTCGCTATTCAAGATAGAGCCGCAATAGATGCGGACTTGCCTCTTCCACCCACTCAAATAAAGGAGAACAATCCCATGAAACTCAACACTATTATTCTGGCGACACTGGCACTGTGCCTCTCGTTGACCGCCAACGCCCAACTCAATAACCCGAACGGTCTAGCATTCGACAAGGATGGCAACCTGTGGGTCGCCAACTACGGTGCAAACCAAGTCCTCGAACTCGATCCATCCAACGGGACCGTAATCAACACAATCACTGATGGCCTGAACGGCCCGACGCGTCTAGCCTTTGATTCGCAGACCAACCTCTGGGTGGCGAACACCATTGGTGGCACCATTACCGGTTACAACACGAAGACTCTCCGCCGAATCCGCACGTACACAGAGAGCTCAGGCTCCAAGCCGCTGGGAGTCGCCGTTGACGCCTACGGCGACACCTACATTGCGAACAATGGGATAAATGACATAGCCGCCCTAAATGTGGGTTTTGGTCGTCTTGTTGAAACTCTCACAAAAGACAACGGCGGATTCAGTTTCAGCTCGCCTGGAGCACTGGCAATCCATGGGAGAAATCTCTACGCGGGTTTTGGCCCAGGCTCGGGCGAGAATGCAGTGATTAGTTACAACGTGGGAGAGTTCCTAACGGATGCCCCGGCGGAGGTCACAGTATATAACGACAACGTTAACACCGGGCCCTCAGGCATCGCCTTCGACAGCCAGGGTAATGTTTACATCTCCGAGTTGTACAGCGGGACAGCCGTGAAGTATGCTCCCACGGGCGGAAAACCTTTGCTCGTGATTAGCCAAGGCACTGGCGGTTGTGAAGGGATCGCGGTAGACGCAAGCGAGAACATTTACGTGTCGAATTCGAGCAAGAACGACATCACGGTCTACAACCAATCGGGGACGCTGATCAACACACTCAACTAATGCGGGAGGATCGTAATAGGCGAATCGACGACAGGGGCGGAGGTTTGTGAAGCTTCTCCGCCCTTGGATATCGGCACACCTCCGAAAGGTAAAGTGATGCGTTCTATGCAAATGTTGACTAGAAATTGAGTATTGCCCTTTCCGTGATCGATAAATAAAGGATACTCCGATGAAAGTGCGTGCCAGACTTCTTCGTGCCGGGACTGTCCTGATTGTAATTATCTTCAACCTTCTCGCTGGGGCAGCCCAGCAAACTACTGGCGAGTCTACTCGTATCGACCGCTTGGTTGCGCTTGCCAAATTGTGGGCAGCGGTAAAGTATTTCCATCCATACCTCGCTTACCGCGACAATATTGATTGGGACGGAGCGCTCGTCAGAGCGATCCCGAAGGTAGATGCTGCCCGAGACCGAGCGGAATACTCGGCTGCGGTCGAAGGCTTGCTAAATGAACTCGGTGATCCGGTCACACGTGTGTTGAATATTCCGACGCCCGCGACGAATTCCTCCTCATCGGCGGAACGGCAGCCCACATTCCAAAAGAACGCAGACGGCGTCCTGGTGGTTGCGATGACGAACTACGCAGACTTCCAGGATTTTGTTGGAACCGGAGAGAAATTGGAAGCGCTGAAGAAAGAACTTCCGACGGCTCGTGCCGTTGTGTTTGACCTTCGTCCTGCAGCGACACCTTCCGAATCGGAACAGGGGTTTGCTTCGGACGCTATCTCCGAGAGTGGTGTTGCCGGTGCGCTCACCACCGTACCTCTTGATATGCCAGGCGAGCGCCGGCCCATGCACATTGGCTACGCTCCGCAGGATGGCACCACCAGCGGGGACTACAGTTCGGGTTTTTACCTTCAAGGCCGTCAACCGATCAAACCAGGATCCGACGCAAAAAACATACCGGTGATTTTTCTCATCGGCCCTCACGGCGACTTGCCCGACGTGGCGCTAGGTCTTCAGGCCTCGGGCAGGGGCGCGGTTGTGGCGGAAGGGTCATTCAACGAGGAAGTGGCTGTTAGCACGCAGACTGTCGAACTTCCGGACGGCGTCCGAGCACGCATCAGGCTCGGTGAGCTGGTCTACGCGGACGGTACCAGTGGCTTTGAACCTAATTTGGTGGTGCCAGCTTCCACTGTGGAAGGCGAGCAGAATTCAGCATTTCAGGCAGCTATTCAACTCGCGAAGGCGGGTAAGTTTTCGCCGCCGTCACGCAAACGGTTGGCGGAGCGACCTGCCCCGCTGCTAGACAACGCTTACGATGATATGCAATACCCGCCGGCCGAATACCGCGTGCTCGCAGCCTTTCGAGTGTGGGCGGTAATCAATTATTTCTTCCCCTATAAAGAGTTTATGGGGGAGGACTGGAATGAGGCGCTCCGCCAATTTATACCTCGGATGGAGGGAGCCAAGGACGCTCTCGATTACAACCTCGCGGTCGCTGAAATGGTGACCCATATCCATGATAGCCACGGCTCAGTTAGGAGTTCCGTTCTTCAGAAGTATTTCGGAGAAGCCAGTGCGCCGCTGCGCGTCCGGATGATCGAAGGATCGCCGGTGATCACTGGCTTTACCAACGTGGAAGTAGCGAAAAATGCCGGCTTTGAAATTGGCGACGTGATCTTAAAGGTGGACGGTGAGGATGCCAGCCAACGAATTGCAGAGCGGCTGAAGTACACAGCATACTCCACACCCCAGTCGGGAATGTTCTACGCCACGGAAAGAAGCCTTGTCCGGGGGCCCAAGGATTCAATGGCAGTTTTTACGATTCGCGATGTTCACGACGAAGTGCGCGAAATGAAAGTGGCGCGCAAGGTGGAATACATTCCGAAGAGCCAGGGTGACCGAGCCGGAGATATCTTGCGGTTGCTACCGGGCAACATCGGCTATGCCGACCTGGATCGCCTGCCGGCATCGCAGGTTGACGAAATGTTCGAGAAGTTCAAGGATTGTCCCGCAATCATCTTCGATGATCGTGGTTATCCTCAAGGAACCGCCTGGCAGATCGCTCCTCGGCTGACAGAGAAAACGGACGTAGTCGCGGCTATGTTTAAGCGCCGTGACCCCATGTCGCCAGATCTGCCAAACGGCGAGTTGTTTAGTTCTCAACAAGTGACAACATTTTTACAGCGCCTACCGCACACCGACAAGTGGCGTTACCATGGCAGGACGGTAATGCTGATTGACGAGCGCACCATCAGCCAGGCCGAGCACACAGGCTTATTTCTTGAAGCGGCCAACGGCACGAAATTCATAGGAAGCCCAACGCAAGGGGCCAACGGCGATGTGACTAATCTCTCCGTACCAGGAGGGATTTACGTGCGCTTCAGTGGCCAGGGAGTCTGGCACGCCGACGGTCGTCAATTACAGCGTGTTGGCCTGCAGCCAATCGTAGAGGTTCGTCCGACACTCGCGGGAATCCGCGCGGGAGAGGACGAGGTGCTAGACAAGGCGATCGAGTACCTGGAGCATAGCCGCCAGTAATCGGTGCGCGCTGAGCGGATGCAGCCATGGGCTACGGGGACTTCGCTCCCGTGGATACCGGCTCCTCACTGTTGGCGGGGGGAGTTCGAATCGTTGGGTCGGACTCACCGAGGTAGATGGCGTCTGTTTCTTAGAACAGGTCTTAGAACATTCAGCCCGTCTGCACCTGAAAGTCCGCCAAATTGCGTATATCGTTGTGCAGTTAAGTGATTGAAAGTATTGATTTCATTGGGTTTAGCAAACCGCCGCCTTCAGCCACTCGCAACGGTTTAGCAAACCGCCGCCTTCAGCCACTCGGCCACCTCTCCGGCGATTTCCAACAGTTTAACATGGCTGTTGGTGCATCGGCTGAGCTCGATCCGGAGCGTCCGGCTGCTTAATCCGCATTCGTCTATCGCGGCAGGTCTCACCCATCTCACCGCGCAAGGCTGCCCTCCGCTATTTCTTTGGACGGGACTCGGGCGGCACCAGTCCGGCTACACGGTAGTAGACGGCGAGTTGGCCGTAGTGCTCTCCGGAATGCTCGATGAAGCCGTAAGCCTCGTCGTATATGCGCGTCTGCTGATGGCTGTCTGGGTCGGTGATCAAGTCGTTCATGCCTTTATCGCCTTTGGCTTTGATGGCGGCGGCACCGTCGGCATACGACTTTTTCACGAAGGCAACGACGTCTGCCTTGGTTTTGTACTGGTCGCGCTTGGGGTCCTCTTCGGCGGGCGGCTTTTCACCGAGAGTGAGATTGGTGAAGAAATAGTTTGCGCCGGCGGCATGGAGCAGTTGTTCGGCGAAAGTGCGCTGCGCGGGAGTGGGCTTGAAGTCGTATTTGTCCTCGGGAAAGTCTTCCGCCATGGCGATCAGTTTTCGTGCGATGTCGTTCCACGAATCAAGCACCGCCTGCGAAGGGCTGAGCGCGGGCTTGGTTGCGGCATCTTTCTTGGCCATTTCCTGGGCATGAGCCGGAAGAGCTAAAACAACAACGGCAAGAATCATTGCGAACATTAAACCCACGTTCTTCATCACTTTCCTCCAAGGCGGATTCGGACGGTCTATCTTAGGCCGTCTTCGGGCACAATGAAAACAAATTGTCGAAGCGAGCCGGGAATCAGCCTGCTGCGAGGGCTCCGAAAGGATACCCACAGCTAGCATGCGCAAAGATCAGCTATGATGTCGAGGCTCAAATATTTCCCAGTTATTATTGGGGAGCGAACGCGAACAGATGCGATACGGATTTGTCATCGACCAGGACCGGTGTATCGGGTGTCACGCCTGCACAGTCGCGTGCAAAGAGGAACACCAGGTGCCGGTTGGTGTTTTTCGCACCTGGGTTAAGCATATCGAAAAGGGCGAGTTCCCCCATACCTCCCGGCACTTCGGAGTGATGCGGTGCAACCACTGTGATGACTCTCCGTGCACGGAAATCTGTCCCACCAGCGCGCTCTACGGACGTTCTGATGGAATCGTTGATTTCGACAACCGGCGCTGCATCGGGTGCAAGGCTTGCATGCAGGCTTGTCCCTACGACGCTCTCTATATCGATCCCAACAACAACACCGCGGCCAAGTGCAACTTCTGCGCCCATCGGGTGGAGATGAGCCTCGAACCGGCATGCGTGATCGTCTGTCCGACGCAGGCTATTCTCGCTGGAGATCTAGACAACCCCGGCAGTAAAGTCAGCCGCACTGTGGCAAACGAGAAAGTGTCGGTGCGCAAGCCGCAAAAGGGCACGCAGCCCAAGCTGTTTTATGTCGGCATCGAAGGCGATTTACTCGAGCCCACCCGGATTTCGCGGACGGACACGTACTTCGCTTCAGACTGGCGGGATGGAACCGCTCAAGCGAACGCTAGCGATGCAGGCAATCTTGCGGTTGCCCTGGCCCGCGAAGTCTACGACGTTCCGCATCCTGCACCCTGGGGTTGGAAGATTGCCGCCTATCTTTGGACCAAGGCGGTTGCGGCGGGAGTGCTGCTGGTTGCGGCGATTCTACTAGCTCTGACCGGTGGGTTCGCCGGCACGTTGCTCAATATCGTTTGTCCGGCCATAGCCCTGGTCGGCCTCGCGGTAACTTCTGCCCTGCTCGTTTTCGATCTAAAACGTCCTGACCGTTTCTTCTACCTTATTACTAAGCCCAATTTCAGGTCATGGCTGGTCATTGGAACTTACTTCTTAATTGGCTATGGTGTGCTTGCCGGAGGATGGTTACTGTGCGGTATTTTCGCAAGCTCCGTTCCCAGCGCGCTGCGATGGTTCGCCGCCGCCTTCGCAATAGCCAGCGCGTGCTATTCCGCATTTCTTTTTGCCCAGGCGAAGGGGCGTGACTTGTGGCAAAGCCCGCTTTTCTTGTGGCATTTGTTGGTGCAGGCCTTGGTTGCTGGATCAGCCACGATATTGATCGCGGGCATCCTGATGGACGCATCTCCAGGAATTATCAGGCCCGCAGGACTGATCCTCCTACTTTCGTTGATCGTCAGTCTGGCAATGAACATGGGAGAGATTGCGCTACCGCATGTCAGCGAGGACGTGAGAATAGCCACGCAAGTGCTAATCAATGGACGACTGAATAGACGATTTTGGGGACTAGTCGTAGGCACGGGACTGATTGCTCCAATTATTCTCGCTTCGCTCGGCTTGGCGTCTTTAGTTCCCAGCGCTTCTGCATTTGCCGTTGTTGCCGCGGTTCTGGCACTTGCCGGCCTGTGGTGGTTTGAGGAGCTATGGGTAAAGGCAGGGCAAGCCGCCCCACTCAGTTGACGAAATCATTTATGAAAGACCATCTACCTCTTAATCCGCAAGCGTTAGATCTTGACGAGCCCGCAGGAGGACTCTCCAGCTATCCTCCGTCCGATCGTTGGGAGGATTGGACCGAATACGATCCCACGCAGTGGCCTAGGAAGGTCGAGAAGCATTACTCGCTGATCCCGACGATCTGCTTCAACTGCGAGGCGGCCTGCGGATTGTTGGCTTATGTCGACAAGGACAAGATGCGGGTGCAAAAGTTCGAAGGCAATCCCGCGCACCCGGGCAGCCGCGGCCGCAACTGTGCGAAAGGTCCGGCGACTCTCAATCAGATAACCGATCCCGAGCGCATCCTGTATCCCATGCGGCGGACCGGGAAGCGAGGAGAAGGCAAGTGGGAGCGCGTAACCTGGGATGAAGTTCTGAACGACCTGGCCTCGCGGATTCGCCTTGCTCTGCAGGAGGGACGCAAGAACGAAATCATGTATCACGTCGGCCGTCCCGGCCATGAACTGATTTACAACCAGCGCGTGCTGCACGCCTGGGGCATCGACGGACACAACAGCCACACCAATGTTTGCTCAGCTGGCGCGCGTACTGGATACGCCTTCTGGCACGGCTTCGACCGCCCGTCGCCGGATCACTCCAAGGCTCGCTTCATTCTGCTGCTGAGTTCGCATCTCGAAGCGGGACACTATTTCAATCCACATGCGCAGCGAATCATCGATGGCAAGATGGACGGCGCGAAGGTATGCGTCATCGATACGCGGCTCTCGAACACGGCTTCGAAGGCTGACTATTGGCTCTCGACTTGGCCGGGGAGTGAGTCGGCAGTACTGCTGGCGATGGCCAACCTGCTGCTTCAGGAAAATCTGTTTGATTCCGATTTTGTTCAGAGATGGGTGAATTGGGAAGAGTATCTGCGCGAAGAACATCCTGCCAAGCCGCAAACCTTCGAGACATTCCTGGAAGTACTCAAGCAAACCTACGCTCAATTTACCCCTGAGTTCGCGGCGCGAGAGTCCGGAGCGGATCCTCGCATGATCGTCGAAGTTGCCCGCGAAGTAGGCCGCGCTGGGTCCGCGCTGAGCACGCACGTGTGGCGAAACGCCGCCGCCGGCAATCTCGGCGGATGGCAGGTGGCGCGAGCGTTGGAATTCCTCGCCGTGCTGGTGGGGGCCGTGGGAACTCCCGGTGGAACCGCTCCCAGCGCCTGGAACAAATACATTCCGACGCCGCCCATGATGCCGCCGCCACCCAACGCGTGGAACGAATTGATGTGGGCGCGCGAGTATCCGCTGGCATTCTTCGAGATGAGTTTCCTGCTGCCGCACTTCCTGAAGCAAGGCCGGGGCAAACTCGCGGTATATTTTTCCCGCGTCTATAACCCGGTGTGGACCAATCCCGACGGTCTCAGTTGGATTGAGGCGCTGACCGATGAGAGCAAAGTTGAGTGGCACGCTTGCCTCACTCCAACCTGGAGCGAAACTGCCTGGTTCGCCGATTATGTTTTGCCCATGGGCCATGCTTCCGAGCGTCACGACCTGATGAGCCAGGAAACGCATGCTGCACGCTGGATCGGCTTCCGCCAGCCGGTGCTGCGTCTGGCATTGGAGAGGCAGGGCAAGAAATTCAATTTCACCTATGAAGCCCACCGCGAAGCTGGATTGGGCGAGGTGTGGGAAGAAGACGAATTCTGGATTGAGCTGTCGTGGCGGGTCGATCCGGATGGATCGATGGGCATCCGCCGCTACTTTGAATCGCCTTACCGTCCCGGAGAGAAGATCAGAATCGACGAGTATTACAGATGGATCTTTGAGAACAGCGTTCCCGGTCTGCCCCAGGCAGCCGCCAGCGAAGGGCTCACGCCGCTCGATTACATGCGGAAATACGGCGCTTTCCTCGTCGAAAACAACGTCTACGAATTGCACCGCAAGGTTTTGAAGCCAGAAGAAGTCCAAGGGAGCACGGTTGATCCGTTGACCCACGTAGTGAAAAAGAACGGATCGTCAATCGGGGTCGAGATCGATGGCAAAGCTGTCGCCGGTTTTCCCACTCCATCGCGCAAACTCGAGTTTTATTCGAAGACGCTGAGAGACTGGCACTGGCCGGAGTATTCGATCCCCGGCTACATCAAGAGCCACGTCCATCGCGACAACATCGACCGCGCCAAAGGCGAGATGCTTCTCCTTCCGACCTTCCGTTTGCCAACGCTCATTCATACCCGGTCGGGCAACGCGAAGTGGCTCTACGAAATCTCGCACAAGAATCCGGTCTGGATGCATCGCGAAGACGCCGAGCGCTTAGGAGTTGTCACTGGCGACTTAGTACGTGTGCAAACCGCCATCGGGTATTTTGTGGACAGAGTCTGGGCGACGGAGGGAATGCGTCCCGGCGTCATTGCGTGCTCGCATCACTTGGGGCGCTGGCGTCTGAAGGAAGACTTCGGCGGGGAACGCTGGTCGACGGCGCTGGTCGATCTGAAGCAGGTCGAGCCCGGGAAGTGGATGATGCGCACGATCCACGGCATTCAGCCCTTCGAAAGCAGCGATCCCGACTCATCGCGTATTCACTGGGAAGATGCAGGCGTCCATCAGAACTTGACCTTCCCCGTCCAGCCGGACCCGATTAGCGGACAGCACTGCTGGCATCAAAAAGTTACGGTGAGCAAAGCTCGCGCGGACGATCGCTACGGAGATGTTTTCGTGGACACCAATCGGGCGCACGAAGAATATCAGCGCTGGCTGCATATGAGTCGCGGTGCTCCCGGTCCCGGCAACTTGCGCCGTCCCTTGTGGATGATTCGCGTGTATCGGCCCGCGCCCGAAGCCTTCTACCTCCCCAGCAAATAACGATGGCTCGAACCTGAGCGACGAAGCTTGGCCAACGCAAAAAGCAACGGACGCAGCGGAGCGGCGATACGCAAGGCTGGCCTGCTTTCTTTCGTGTTCGTGATGTATTCGTACACCACGGCGGGGCCGTTCGGCTTGGAAGATCAGGTGACGACCTCGGGGCCAGGGATGACGCTCATCTACCATCTCGTCCTCCCGTTCTTCTGGTGCATTCCGATTTCGCTCGTGGCTGCCGAATTAACGACTGCAATGCCCGTGCAGGGAGGCTTCTACCGTTGGACGCGCGCCGCGTTCGGCGATTTCTGGGGATTCCTGGCGGGCTGGTGGAACTGGTGCGCATCGTTCTTGCTGGGTAGCGCCTACGCAGTGTTGTTCACTGACTACCTAAGTTTTTTCTTTCCGTGGATCACTGGCTGGAAACACTACCTGGCCGCAGTTTCCATGATTGGAGTCATCGCCTACATCAATGTTCGCGGCATCAAGACGGTGGGCAAGGTCGCGACCTTGCTGGAGACGCTCATCTTTTTGCCGGTCGCGGCCATGTGCGTGATGAGCGTGCGCATGTGGCATCACAACCCGTTCGTGCCGTTCGTTCCGCCGCATCAGCCCGTGTTCCAGGTTTTCGGTGTGGGCCTGGCATTGGGATTGTGGCTCTACTCGGGTTACGAACAGCTCTCGACCGTAGCTGAAGAGGTGGAGGAACCACAGAAGAATTATCCGCGCGCGCTGGCCTGGGTAGTGCCGCTCTCGATGGCGACGTATTTCGTCCCTACGGCGTGCGCCCTGGCGGCGTTGGGAAACTGGCAGGACTGGCACACGCGCTACTTTTCCGATGCCGCACGGTTGATCGGTGGGCCTTGGCTCGGCTTCGCTATGACCATGGCGGCCGCCATTACTTTTATTTCCATTCTCAACAGCACTGTGCTTTCCTCGACGCGCATGCCATTCGCCATGGCGGAAGACGGATATCTGTCGCCATTCCTTACACGCCTCCATCCCAGGTTCGGCACGCCATGGGTGGCCATCTTGATCTCGGCTGCGATTTACTCGGTGTTCGCATGGAACACTCTTACGCAGCTGATCTCTGTTTACATCTGGCTTCGAATTGCAACCTCGGTGTTGACCGTACTTTCTGCATGGCAACTGCGACGCAAGCGACCTGATCTGGAACGCGTTTTTCGCATCCCCTGGGGAAGCAAGGGCCTGGCGTATGCAGTGATCGCTCCTGTAGTCATGAGTGGGGTCGCGCTGATTGCCAGCGATAAGTTTGGGCTCAGGTATGGGCCGGTCGTTTTGCTATTGGGACCTTTGGCTTATTTCTTTTTCCGAAGACGTGAATCGGCGTGACCAATGTGTTTCAACTGATCCAGTCGAGAATTTTGTAGTAGGCGCCGGCGAAGGGTAGGAACCATGGGCGTCCGTTGTAAAGACCAAGAGGCGCGCCGGGGAATGGAACCTTGGCGTACGGATTTTCTTCCGTGCCGCCGCTAATCTGTTCGGCGATTTTTGCGCCCAGATAAGTTGCCATCGCCACGCCATGCCCCGCGTATCCGACCGCGTAGTACATTCCGTCGATGCGGCCCGCGTGGGGCATGGTGTCGAAGCAGAAATCCAGCGTCCCGCCCCAGGCGTATTCCACTCTCACATCGCGCAATTGGGGATACACGCCGATCATGCCGCGCCGCAGGATTTCAGCACTGCGCCGGATCGTGCTGCTGGTTTCCGGAAAGAACGCTGCACGTCCGCCGAACAGCATGCGATTGTCCGGCGTGAGCCGATAGTAATAGAGATAATGCTTGGAATCGAAAATCATGCGATTGCACGGGCTAAGTTCGTGCGCAAGAGCTTCTGGCAGCCGTTCCGTGGCAATAATGAAGGAACCGATGGGAATGATTTTCTCTTGCAGCGCTGGCGTAGTCTTTGAGGTGTAGCCGCTGGTTGCGATGAACACGTCCGTCGCAAACACCTGTCCGCGAGGTGTGACTAAGTGGAACCCCAAGCCGCCCTTGCGGAAAGCGCGCTCGATGCGCTCCGCGCGCGTGTTCTCGAAGATATAAGCTCCAGCATTGAGCGCCGCGCGGCCAATCCCGGCCACATAGCGCGCAGGGTTCAATCCGGCGCTGACTTCATCGACCATGCCGCCATGGTAGATGTCGGATCCGATCTCACTGCGGAGGTCGTTTTTTGCCACAATACGAAGCTGGTGATTGAATTCCCTCGCTATAACTTCTACTGAACGAGCGTAAGTATCGAAATGCGATTGCTTGCACGCAAGCTCAAGGTGGCCGCAGCGCGAGAAATTGCAATCGATTTTCTCTTCGCCAATAATTTGCTCGACCAGATCGATAGAGGCCAGGGAAGCGGCATACATTCGCTTGGTCGCGTCCATGCCATAGCGACCGGCGAGCGTCTCGACTCCAAGCTTCATGCCAGTAAGCACCATGCCGCCATTGCGCGAACTGGCGCCCCAGCCGATGGTATTGGTTTCGAGCACGGCCACCTTGGCCCCGCGTTTTGCCAGGGTTCGAGCCGCGGATAGGCCGGTGAAACCTGCGCCCACGATCGCGACATCCACGCGCTCCGGCAATTCACTCGGAGTGCCGCCAGGCATCTGGACCGTATCCAGCCAGTAGTTCGACGGATTGAAGTTCGTGATCACCAGACCAGCTATTCTACGGAGTCAGCTGTGACTTGGTCACGAAATCCCGCCGAGCTTTGGTTCGCGCCCCGGACGAGGGCGTCCGGGGCTACGTGTCGCCTGCCGCTACTGTCGCGCCTCTTGTGTGAGGCTTGCCAAGGTGATCCGCGCCTGGTCCGAGCCCACGGTGTTTAAGTCGGCCGCCTCTCGCAGGTAATGTTCTGCGGCCACTCTGTCTCCGGACTTCAACGCGATCTCACCGGCGCGGCGAAACATCTTTGCATCGCGAACCCCCACCGCCAACGCGGTTTCGATCTGCTTCCGCGCCTCTCCATATTGGCCGTTTTCGTATAGAGCCCAAGCGTAGGAATCTTGTGTGAAGACATCGTGCCGGCGTGCGATTTCCCGCTGCGCCACTTCCAGCGCTTTCTCCGGCTGCTTGGCATAGTCGGTGTAGTAGAAGATCAACTCGTGATTGGAATTGTCGCCGCGGTTGGTTTCGAGCAAGGACTTCTGTTCGAACTCGGCAAAAGCCTTGTTCGCATCATCTGTCTTCCCGGCCAACTGCAACGCCTGTGCCAAGTCATACAGATTTTCCGCATGAGGGGCCGCGTGATAACGCTGCGTCAGCAATTCGACCGCTTCGTCATATCGCTTCTGCTGAATTCGCACTTTCGCCAAATTCCCGAGGGCATAGTGATATCCCGCAAACATGGCCAGCGCCTGCTGCGACAGCCTCTCAGCCTCATCAATTTTTCCGATTGCCAGGTTCAGGTGCGCCATCTGGGTTACGATCCACGCTCCATCTTCGACTTCACCGGGCGGCGTCGATTGGTATGCCATGTTCATCAGTTCCAGCGAACCTTCGATGTCGCCATACAATTCGCGGAGATACGCAGCACGGGTCAGGCCGGGGATATTTCCTGGTTTCAGATCGAGCATCCACTGGGCGGCCGTCTCTGCATCCTTGTAATTCCCGAGCTCGACATTGGCATCATCGAGAAAACCGTAGAGCATCGCGTTGTCAGGCATTTTCTGGTTGAGCTTTTTGGCTGCATCAAGAGCCGCGGCGAACTCGTGTTTGCCTAGCAGAAGCCAAACGTGAATCCTCTGGCCATCAAAATTATCAGGGGCGATGTCGAACGACTCCAACGTCTCCTCGGCCTGCGCATAGAACTTAACGTCGGATGTCTCGCGCGCCCGCCGTGAGAGTGCCAGAGCCATCGCGTTGTATGCCTCGAAATCTTTCGGGTTTTTGTCGATTAGCTTTCTCGCCTGCGCCATACTGCGCTCAGCAGGAGAGAGCTGGGTTTCAGCGGGGGCAGACGGGCTTTGCGCAAATCCAGCAACCGTTCCCAGAAACAACAATAGAAGAGCCGCAATTCGTTTCATGACATACCTTTCTTGAGTCTTAGAATCGTTGGGGAAAATCCGTGGCCGCCGTTGCTCCTCAGCGGCCACGAAACCGGCTTACTTCACCGGGCAAATGTCATTGGCTTGTCCGGAGCAGCCTCGCTGTCCGGGGCCAATGTGGTGGCTGTCACGCCCACTATGAGCCGGTTTCACCCACGGGAACGTGGTGCCATAACCCACGTCGTTAAGTTGCACGCCGTCACCGATGCGCGTGCCGTATTTTGTGGCGTCGACCAGGATGCCACCTACTGCACGAGCGGCAATGTCAACGACATCGTCAATGGTTCGCCTGCCGTCCGGAAATCCAGCGAGGTCTCCCACCAGGAAGCCAAGACGTTTCTGGCTGCCGATGGCCGTTGGTGGAATGCCGGTGTTCAAGCGCAGCAGGTCCGCGACGGGCCCTGTATCGCCTGCGCCACAGCCCGGACAAATCGGGGGCTCGTACTGTGCCAGTATCAGCAAATCATTACGAGGCGGTGGTGGTACGGGAATGCCGAGCGAAGCAAAGAGCCGCGCCAGCAGTGGATTGAGCACGAAGTTGGCGAACTGCTTATCATTCACCGGGAAGTCGGTGCTGAACTTATCTTTCGAACCCGTTCCAATGATCAACTCGTTGATGAGCGGGTTACCCTCGCGGTTGACCTGCCGCCATTGATTGCCGCCATCGGATGCATCCGCAACTCGACGCACGCTAATGCGTTGCCGGGATGTAGCTCCGTAAGTCCCGATCACCGCGTCCTTGTCGTTTGCGTTGTGGATCTTCCCGTCCACGGTGAGCATGGTGATGGGAACTTCCAGCACAATGGAGTTCACGTTGAAGCCGGCTACCGCATCCGGCGCGTAGTTGTGAGTGTCGTCGGCGTCTTCAGCCGCAGACAGCACACCGCCCACGCCCATGCGGAAGTTGAGCGAGTCAAAGGCTGCGCCCAGATCGATGAAGAACGGATCATCCACCGTTCCCGCGAACACACGCACGTTATTGCCCAGATCAAACACTCCTTGCTTAAACAATTCGTTATAGCTCGGCATCGTTTGCGGGCCGACGTTCGAAGGCACGGCATAAAGTGTTTTGCCATCGCTTAGCACGGTACGCACGCCGTTCTTGATCATGACTACCGAATAAGTTTGCCGAAGACTCAACCCTTCGGAACCCTTGCCGGTCAGCGAAGTAATCGGAGGAATGCCGGCAATGCCGCCGACAAAGGCGGTGAAAACTCCCGGCATGCGGATTTCTGTCTTGAAGCGGAATTGGAAAGTGACGTCCGGAATTCCGTCGCGATTGTTGTCGACATGCATTTCGTAAAGAACATTGGGATCGAAAGGAAAGTAATTGGGTCCGTTGGAGGGTTCGAGGAACCCGTCGACGTTGAGAATCATGGTCACGCGATCCGGGTGGTCGTAGCTGACAAACGCGTACCAGTCAGTCACGTCCGCGGAGTGGTCCAGCGCGGAGATGGGAGCTTCACGATGGCTGGATGCGAACATGCTGGCCGGAACCAGTATGAACAGCGCCATGGCGAAGGTCACCATCGTTTTCAGTCGCTTCATAAAGTTTTCCTCGGGGATTGAATTCGTAGACGTCACTACATCGTGGGCTAGGCCGCCAGGGCGCGGCGCCACGCCCGAGCGGTTTACGAACAGCTCCGTCTACTGCATCAAGTACGCGCCCGATCGCAGATTGGATTTAGATCGTGTAGGGCGGACACTCTTGTCCGCCGCCTTTGACTTTGAGGTTGGTGCTGCTATTGATTTCCGGACGATTTGAGAATCAACTTCAAGAGCAGCGGACAAGAGTGTCCGCTCGACACGAACAAAGGCGCTCCGCTGTCGGGAGAGCCTTCAATCTAGCTGCACAAGAAACCTAGTTAGTTAGGCAAAAGCACCGTATCAACTAACTGAATCACGCCACCAATCTGCCGGAACACAATGGAAGGTCGGCGACATCACAGCTACGTGTACGCTAGTCTCCATCTCCACGATGGGAGCATTCGCTGTTATCGCATCGCGAGGCTCGCGGAGCAGAAAATTGAAGCCGCAGATTGCCTTGAACCTAATTCCGCCCCGCAGGCGGGATCGCACCGCTGGGCACAGAACTTCCATTGCTCTTTCCGCAATGCGGACAAGTAACCTCAGCATTCTTGGCCGCCATCTCTTTTAAGAACGCCGTAAACGTCTGGCCGCAGTTCTTGCACAAGACTTCAACTGTAGGTTCGCTCATAGGCTTCCGTCCGGTCTAGAGGTTTCCACGTTGGATGCCGCAACCACTTTAGCAAATTCCAACATTTCAACTACACTAACTGTTTCCACGGGGTGAGGACCGACACGTGCCCAAGTTCGCCATCAGGTTTCAATATTTATGTACAACTTTCGCTTTTTTCATCACTCTCGCATCCGCAACGGCCCAGACGATTCCTCCCGCCCTCTATAGCGGGCTCAATTGGCGCCTGATCGGGCCCTTTCGCGGCGGCCGAGTGGTCGCCGTGGCAGGGTTTCCCGGAAACTCAACCACTTTTTATTTTGGCTCGGTCGGTGGCGGCGTTTGGCGGACCACCGATGCCGGCGTAGTGTGGGAGCCTATTTTTGATGGGCAATCTGTCGCTTCGATCGGGGCCATCGCCGTCGCTCCGTCCGATCCGAAAGTCATTTACGCGGGTACCGGAGAAGCAGATATTCGGTCCAATCTGTCCTCCGGCGACGGCGTTTATAAATCAACAGACGGTGGCCGAAGCTGGACCAACATAGGACTGCGTGACTCGCGCCAGATCAGCAGCATCCTTGTGGATCCGCAAAATGCGAACATCGTATACGTCGGCGCCTTCGGACACGCTTACGCGCCGAACCATGAGCGCGGGGTTTACAAGTCGACTGACGGCGGCACGAGTTGGACGAAAGTTCTCGATCAGGGTCCGGAGATTGGAGTCTCTGCTCTTGCCATCGCCACCCAAGACCCTAAGCTCCTATTCGCTGCCACGTGGCGAAGCCAGCGTCCGCCGTGGAGCACGTATGCTCCGCTCGACGGCCCGGGCAGCGGTCTCTTCCGCTCGCAGGATAGCGGTCAATCGTGGTCGCGGCTCACAGGGAAAGGACTGCCCGAGGGGGACTGGGGCCGCACAGCCGTAGCCGTTTCGCCGAACGGCAAACGAGTCTACGCGCTCATCAGTGCCTCCAGGAAACCCGGACTCTATCGCTCCGACGATGGAGGCGACACGTGGGCATTACAAAACGACGACCGCCGGCTCACTAGCCGTGCCTGGTATTTCGGAAATATTACGGTCGACCCAAATAATCCGGATGTTATTTATGTGCCCAACGTCGCGCTCTACCGCTCCGAAGACGGCGGCAAAACAATTTCAATCGTGCGCGGCGCACCCGGCGGAGACGATTACCACAAGATCTGGATCGATCCAAGAGATTCTTCTCGAATGATTCTCGCTACCGATCAAGGCGCGACCATCAGCCTCGACTATGGCCGCACCTGGAGTTCCTGGTACAACCAGCCCACCGGGCAGTTTTACCATGTCATCACGGACGACCAGTTTCCCTACGTGGTTTTCGGCACCCAGCAAGACAGCGGTAGCGCGGCAGTTCGCAGCCGCTCCGACGCTGGACAAATCACGCCGCGCGATTGGTTTCCGTCGGGCGGCAGCGAGAGCGGATATATAGTCCCGGACCCCAAAGACGCAAACATCGTCTATCTGACCGGCACTTACGGCGATGTCGTGCGCTTCAACATTCGAACCTCGTTCAGCCAGGACATCACTCCGTGGCCGATGCCGAATTTTGGTGTCGACATCAACGCTCGCAAGTATCGCGATCCCTGGACGCCCGTGCTGCTCATGTCGCCGTTCGACAAGAAAACTCTTTATCTGGGCACTCAGTATGTGATGAAGACACTCGACGGCGGCCTGCATTGGGAGACCATTAGCCCCGATCTGACCGGATCGACACAGCGTCCGGGCGATAAGAAGCCCGAAGGCCCGACCACAGTCGCGAACGCGAAACAACGAGGATACGGCGTCGTCTTTACGATTGCGCCTTCGAGCCTGAACGGAAACCTGATATGGGCCGGCAGCGACACAGGCTTGATCCACCTCACGCGAGACGGCGGAAAGACCTGGAAAGATGTCACGCCCAACGGCCTCACCGACTGGAGTAAGATCTCGCTGATCGAAGCCTCGCACTTCGATCCCGCAGAAGCCTACGCGGCCGTGGATCGCCATCGCCTTGATGACCAGAAGCCATATCTCTATCGCACGCGCGATTACGGCGCGACCTGGCAACTGATCACCGACGGCATCGGCGCGTCTTCATTCTTGCGATCGGTCCGCGAAGATCCCCAAACTCGCGGCTTGTTATTTGCAGGAACTGAACTCGGTGTTTACGTTTCGTTCGACGACGGCGATCACTGGCAATCGCTGCAGCTGAATCTTCCCACAGCTTCAATCCACGACTTGGCCATTCACGGAGATGACCTCGCCGTCGCGACTCACGGACGCGCGTTCTGGATTCTCGACAACATCACTCCATTGCGGCAGGCGCAAGACGCCGTGAAAGCTGATAGCGCGTATCTCTACCGCCCGGCCGCAGCCATCCGCGTCGATAACGATACTTTCCTCGGCACTCCGTTGCCACCGGAAGAGCCCACCGCAAACAATCCGCCCAATGGCGCCGTTATTGATTACCACCTCAACGCCTCCGCGAACCACATCAAGCTTGAGATTCTTGACGACAAGCAGAATCTGGTTCGAACGTTTTCCTCGGATGACGCGCCCGAGGAGAAGCGTCCTGCACTGCCCATCGCCGATCGATGGCTTCCGAAACCTGGGGTTCTTGAGACCACTCCCGGCATGCATCGCTTTGTCTGGAATCTGTCATGGGGCACCCCCAGCGTTAAAGCTGCGGATCAATCCAGCGAATACGAGTATCGTTCTCCGCGAGGACCACGCGCAGTTCCGGGCACTTACCAAGTCCGGCTCACCGTCGACGATAAGGTTCTGAGTCAGCCTTTAAGGATCGTGATGGATCCGCGATCCCGCTGCAACTCCTCGCGACCTGGAACAGCAGCTCCAACTCGGCCGCCAGATTTTCGCCGAAGCCGTCCGCGGCCGGCAAGCTTTGGCTCAGATTCGGTCGGTGCAGAAACAATTATCTGACCTGGAGCAAAAACTAGACGGAGGTCACGCCGATCTCAGATCCACCGTATCCCGACTAGAAACAGAAATCCGGCAGATACTCGCCGACAGTGAAGGTACTGCAAGCAGCGCGATTGGTCTCGAAAACGCCAGCGCCGGGCTCACCTCCGCGTTGGCAGTCGCCGAGAGCGGAGATCGCGCCGTACCTTCGCAGGCCATCGCGTTGTATCACGAATCAAGCCAGGCGTTAAAGTTGCGCATTGCGGATTGGAATCACTTCAAGACAACTCGCCTGCCACAACTCAACCAGCAATTGCACCAGGGAAACATGCCGCCGATTGCAATCAGTGAAATCGCCGAAGACGCCGACTTAAGCTGATGGCAATCTGAGCGCCCGTGCGGACGCGCCAAGAACCTGCCTAGCTGAACAGCTCAGCCTTCCACAATTTCTGCCCCGCCAGCGCATTGTAAAAGCCCCAAACCGCCAGAGCACCAAGGGCCAACAGCGGGAGCCACACACTGCTCGAATACCAAGCCGAAAAATCCAGAGTCAACGGCACATTCGACAGCAACTCAGTAGTGAAGATGCCGACACCCAGGGTTACGAACCCGACCCGAAACACGACGATGGTCGCGCCTCCATAAAGCAGCGCATACGCAGGTCCTTCAATCCACGGATAGTCGCTGCCCAAAGTTTTCAACGTCACCCATATCGCCACGAACACAAATGCGGCCAGCCATTCCCTCCGCAGCAGCACCCGCAACACAAAGAGCAGAAAAAAGAAAAGCAAGGTGGCTTCGATCGAGTCCGGGATGCGAAATAACAACGCTTCCAGCACGTGCCGACCGCCTAAAAGATAACTCGTCGAAAAGAATTGCGGAGGCGCGCCCTTACCCATGGTCAATAATTGAGCAACTTCGAAAATCAGCATCCAGACAACGCCCAGGATTACTCCAAATAAAACATCGCGCCCCACCAGCGGATCGCGCAACCGGCCCATCACAATCCGGCTCCACGACACCAGTGCTTGCGGCCAATGCCGGCGCACATAGGGCTCGAGCGAAAGATACAGCATCCATATCAGGCCCGCGAAAAAAAGCGCGGTGCTGATGGCCACCGTGAATGGAAGCATCATCTCCACACTCGGCACCATGTGCCCTCGGCAAAGCCACAACGCGATCAGCGTCACAAAAAGCACGCAAGCCAGGCGGAACGCGCCGCGCCGGTCGCCTCTTCCTCGAATGTAATTTCGGCGCGCCAGCAACGCAGCCCCTGCCACTACCGACAGAATCATTGCTAGAAGAAGCAACTGCCCCGCTCTTTGCCCCGCGGTCGTCGGCGGGTCGGGTCGCATGCGTTGCGGCCTGGACCAAGGTCCAATCAAGGAAAAGAACACCGGCTTGCCTGCAAATGCAGCCGCCTCAATGCGCAATGGACGACTGGTGCCGGGCCAGGTTCCAGTCCACGCCGCCCTCGTGTCCGAAGCAGCTAGCGAAGTCCACAGCGGTTCTGTCGGCTTGAATTGCGCCGCATCCAGTCCGGCTTCGCGAAACAGCGTATTCCAGTCAACCGCCTGCGCACGCGTCCCGGCATCCTCGCTTTGCACTTGCGGCGGCATCGCCTGGAAAAACGTCAAGCGTCCTCGTGGGTCCATCGTCAGATTCACCATTCCCGAAAGGATCGGCGGCGGGTCATCATCGGTCACGATTCCCGGAGTCAGCGACGAATCATGGAAATCGGTCCCCATCATGTATTGCGGGCTTTGCCGGTATAAAAACTGCAGCGCTGCCGGCCGACCAGAAAGAACCTCGTCCCAGCGCGGACGCGGCTTGTCATTCTTCTCCACATAGGTCAGAAAATCGTTGTCGTAAGAAAAGTCGAAGGCGCTATCCGCGGGCTTATCCGCATACCCGAGTTGGCTGACAATTTCTTTCGCTTTATGCGTCAACACCTCCGGCGATTGCTCCAGGCCCAATTTCCCCATGCCGCTCGTCTTAATTGCAAAGTAGCCAACCAGGCCCAAACCCACAATCGCCGCTGCTAAACAAAGAATCGCCGTTCGTGGCGCCAGTCCCGTGGTCTCTCCCGCCGCCGCGACCATCTGCGGCGAGGGCGTTTCACCCGCCGCCAGCGCGGCAGCCAGCGGATCGCCTCCGGGCAACGCCGCCGCAACACTCATCGCCGAGCTCATCCGGTTTGCCGGATCGGCTTCCAGACATCGCAGAATCACCCGCTCCACCGCAGGATCAAGATCTTTCACCAGCGTGGATGGCTTGCTCGGCGCCGATTCGCTGCGCACCCGCACCAATTCCGGCAAAGATTCAGCACTGAACGCCCGCTTGCCGGTAAAGATTTCGTAGAGCACCAGACCCAGCGAGTAAATATCGCTTTTGGCGTTGACCTCTTTGCCTTCCAGTTGTTCGGGAGCCATGTAAGCTGGCGTGCCGCTGCGCACATCGCTGCCCGGAATCTGGTCCACCAGTCCCGCCAGTCCAAAATCTGTGACCACCACCTGCCCTCGCCCATCGAGCATGATGTTGGCTGGCTTCAAATCGCGGTGCAGCACGCCCTTGACATGGGCAGCGGCCAAGCCCGCGCAAAGCTGGCGCGCGATTTCCAGAGCTTTGTCCGGAGGCAAGCGCCCAATGCGCCGCAACAAAGACGCCAAATCCTCGCCGTCCACATATTCCATGGTGAAGAAGGTGTGCCCATCCACTTCGCCCACGTCATAAACCCGGCAGACGTTCGGATGCGAAACTCGCCGCGAGAGCCGAACCTCATTGCGGAAGCGCTCCAGCAGAGTTTCATCTTGGCTCGCCTCCTCGGGAAGAAACTTGAGCGCAACCGGCTGCCCCAGCGTCAGATCATCGGCGCGATACACTTCTCCCATGCCGCCTCGACCCAGCAAGGCAATGATGCGATACCGCCCGGCGAGCAGGCGTCCCGGAAGAAATCGTCCCTCGGTCAACAAACCGCCGGAAGAACTCGAAACCTTCGCTGAACCGGAAGACGCCCTCGCAGACGCTCTGGGCTTCGAGTCCACGAACTCCATGGTCGCGAGTTCGTCCCCTGAGACCATCGCCGCACCACAGGACAAGCAGAAGCGTCCGCTGTCCGGCACTTGTGAACCACACGATGTGCACGTCGCCATCAATCTCTCCGCCTAACAATTTATCGCTTAGTCCACGCTCGCGCCAATCGCACGGGGGAATGCGAATAGTAAAGGAACTTTACAACCCTTTACATCCTCGACCTGTAAAAAGGATAAAATGCAATCAATCTGGCCGTATAGGGCGGACACTCTTGTCCGCCGCCGTTGAAGTTGCTCTTGACGTTGTTGTTGATCTTGCTCGGAACTGGTTTCTGCAGCCGCGAAGCGGCGTAAGAATACAGCCCACGGCGCAAGCCGTGGGAAAAGTGAGACACAGGCGAGCCCCAGCGGGGCGAAAGAGTAGTTCTCACGCACACACTTTGCGTTAGATGGCTTCGAATCGGTTAAGGCCTTGGCCGCCGAGGCAATAGAGCCAACTTTTTCAGCGGCCGCGTACAAGCTGAGCCTACCCAAGCCAGCGGAGCAAAGAGCATCGAAAATGTCACAACCAGAAGCCACCAGGGAAACCGCGATGCAAATCCTAGCCGCCAAGCGCAACTTAACGCCATCTTTCGGGTTCAAAACAACGACCCCAGCCTCGCGCATCAAAGAAAGCGGAGTGAGTCAAATGAAATCAAACTCTCAGATCTCGCTGTCCCATGCCTCATGGATGACAATTGTTCTCCTGATGCTAACGCTGCCTCTGCCCGCATTGGCCGCCCTGGGCGGCGACCTCTCCTCGGTCCAAGAAGATCAGGCACAGATGAAGGGCACGCTGAAAACGACGGAAGCACGAAGCCTACACCATCCACGAAATCACGGCCCTGGCAACACCGTCGTGAAGGAATATGCTTCCCCCGCAGGGAAAGGTGTTTGCCATCACCTGGCGCGGACAGTTTATTCCCAACATGCAGCAGCTTCTGGGGACGTACTTTGACCAGTATGCCCAGCCGCCAAAGAGCAAAGAGAAAGCCACCCGGGCCGCCACCCGCTTAACATCCAACAGCCTGGACTTGGTCTGTCCAGAACGGCGGGCACATGCGCTCGTATTTCGGCAGAGCTTACGTTCCTGACATGGTGCCGCAGGGCGTCAACGTGGACGCTTTACAATAAGGAGGAAAGTGTGCGCAGCTTCTTGATCTTAGCTTTGGTCGGGATCCCTCGGATTGTTCGTGGGGTGCAGCAGCAACGGAACGCCCGCAGGCATCGCGATTACGATTTCGCTCTCGCCGAGCTCCGCATCTGTCAACGCGACAGGAGTCGTAAACATCGTTGCCACGGTCTCCCAATGACCCAGGCGCCAAAGGTGTGTGCTTGGACCCTTTCCGGTGTCGGGACGCTGTCCAATCAAACTACCACCTCGGCGACCTACACTGCCCCGGCCACGGTGACCGCGACCTCGGTCGCAACGGTGGTAGCGACCTCAAACGCCACTTCCTCGGTCACGGCCTCGTTGCCGATCACGGTCTCGCCTGCTGGCACTGCTATCAATGTTGTGCCTATTTCCGTCAGCGGCGGACCTTTGGCGCCCACTTCGATTTATCCTAACGGTGCCTTCGCCAGCGTCCAGATTCTGCGTTCCCAGTACCTCCACCTGTCAGACTATCGACAATGTTCTGGTGGACACGGGATCGTTCGGCCTCAGACTGTTGGCTTCGCAGGTTACGATTCCTCTTGTCCCGTTGAACGACGGTAGCGGAAACACCCTGTATGACTGCGTTCAATTTTTGGACAATTCATTCCTGTTTGGAGCCGTGGCACCAGCAAACATCCTGCTGGGTGGAGAGGTGGCACAGGCGACTTCTGTTCAGGTCATCGCGACTCCAGGCTTTTCCATACCGAGTGGGTGCACAGGGACAAATGAAGATACGCAGCAGAGTTTAGGTGCGAACGGAATTTTGGGCGTAGGGCCCGAACCCTTTGACTGTGGCACGTCCTGCGACCCGGGCGTTGGGGGGCACGCCACCACCGATATATTACCTTTGCTCCTCCGGCGGTACCTGCAATGCAACATTTGTATCCTGCGGCACCCTCTGTCAGGATTCTGTCCCTAATCAGCAGGTGACCAACCCCGTGTTCAACTTCCAGACAGATAACAACGGCGTCGTCGTCGAGTTGCCCGCGGTTAATGACGCGGCGCTTACCGTGACTGGGAGCCTGATCTTCGGAATTGGCACCGAGTCGAACAACGCCCTCCCGAGCACTGCAACCGTGTTCTTGTTACCTCCGGGGCAGGGAGACTTTTTCACCACCAACTTATCGGGCCAACCCTCCCTTACGAGCAGCTTCATTGACAGCGGTTCGAACGGCCTTTTCTTCCCCGACACGTCGCTGAACGTTTGCAGCACTGATAACTCGTGGTATTGTCCCGCCAGTACCACGGCCTTTTCCGCAACCAATGTGGGCGCGTCGGGTAGCCCGTCGAACACGGTCAATTTCAGCGTGGACAACTTCGAGACTGTGACCGCTGCCAATCCCAACGACGCGGCCTTCAGCAACTTGGCCGGTCCCAACACTGGCGGTTTCGACTGGGGTCTGCCGTTCTTCTACGGCCGGACCGTATTTACCGCCATCGACGGAACGACTGTCGGCAATATTCAAACGCCGTTCTACGCGTATTAGCTGGATGCGCGACGATGGAACCCGCCGCAGTGCACTTCGGACAAACCGAGGTTCACTGCGGACCAGTTCTTTCACAATCACGCTCAGCTAGTGTCCTGTCCCGTAAGTTACTGCATAAGCCTTCCCCTTGCCTTGAAAGGGCTCGGCTTCAGCCGAGCCGCAAAAGGCCCAGCAAAATTGCGGCTTTAGCCGCTGAGGGAGTATTGAGCTGCAGCGATAAGGGGGTAGAAGTTATGTCGCTACTTCTAGGACACGATACTAGTTGGATCGACTAACTTCGAAACCTCGCCATGCTTCCCGAGAAATGTGAACTCCCGACTTCCCCGACCCTCAGGTTGCCCGGCGCTTCACCGCAGGGTACTCACAGAAATAACGACGACCTTCCAGAGGAAAAAATGACCCCTAACTCCTTTGTCCGGAATATTTTGCGTATAAGTCCTTTAAACTCAAAGATTTTGATGGTAGTCCGCCTCTAATCCCATGATTCCAAAAGATCGAGGGGGAGGGGGTAGACCCCAGATAACCAGATGGCAACTAGGCTGGTTTTTTCAAACTGAGAGCCCCTCTCGCGGTCCCGCGCGATAACAAAGATGTATTGCATCGGTAATGCAGAAGATCGTCGCCTCCAATTACACTATCCGCCATGAAGAACTTTCAAACTCTTGACCAGCGCGAAATTCTGGCGCTGGCCATTTCACTCGAAGAAGAGGACGAGCGCATCTTCGCCGATTTCGCCGAAGGATTGCGCCAGGACTTCCCAGCTTCCGCCGCCGTGTTCGACGGCATGCGCGACGAAGAATCCGGACACCGCCGACGCTTGATCGAGTTATACCGGCAGAAATTCGGAGAGCACATCCCGCTCATCCGCCGCCATGACGTGAAGGGTTTCGTTCAACGAAAGCCGGTTTGGCTGGCGCGGCCTCTCCGCCTCGACGTGGTGCGCAACGAGGCCAGCGCGATTGAGGTAGAAACTCGCAGGTTCTACGAAAAGGCCGCAGGACGAACCGAGGATGCCAGCATCCGCCAACTGCTCGATGACCTGGCCCAGGAAGAGCGCGCCCACGAGGACCGCGCCCAGGAGTTGAAGGAAGAAGAGTTGAGCCCCGATGTTAAGCAAGACGAAGAGCGCGCCCGCCGACGGCTCTTCGTTCTACAGATTGTGCAACCCGGCCTTGCCGGTTTGATGGACGGCTCCGTGTCCACGCTGGCGCCTGTCTTCGCGGCCGCATTCGCCACTCGCAATCCGTGGGACGCATTTCTGGTCGGCATGGCAGCTTCGGTAGGCGCAGGCATCAGCATGGGATTCGCCGAGGCGCTCTCTGACGACGGAAGCCTCACCGGCCGCGGCCATCCCTGGGTCCGCGGATTGATCTGCGGCGCCATGACCGCATTAGGCGGGGTGGGCCACACTCTACCGTTCCTGCTTCCCAGTTTCCGTTTGGCGCTGGCCGTCGCCTTCGTGGTGGTTCTGGTCGAGTTGGGGGTCATCACCTGGATCCGGCATCGCTTCATGGACACGCCCACGGTTTCTGCCGCCCTGCAGGTAGCCCTGGGCGGCGCCCTGGTCTTCATCACCGGAGTCCTGATCGGCAGCTCGTAGGGTTAGGGGATGCTGTTGTTAGGAGATGACGGCGAATAGTCCAGGCAGGTTCTACTGCTTGCCCACGCTGGCCGGCTGAATCTCTTCCACATCCACCCAGCTGGTGGGATAAACGCCAGTGTAGCAAGCCGTGCAATAGCTGGTTTTCTCGCCGTCGCCGCAGGCTTTCTTCAGTCCCGGGAGCGAGAGATACGCCAGCGAGTCGGCGCCAATGAACTCGCGAATTTCCCCCACCGACTTGTTCGCGCCGATCAGTTCTTTTTTCGAAGGCGTGTCCACCCCGTAGAAGCAGGGCGAAATAGTCGGCGGGCACGAAATGCGCATGTGCACTTCTTTAGCGCCAGCGCTGCGGACCATGCGCACGATCTTGCGGCTGGTGGTGCCGCGCACAATTGAATCGTCAATCAGCACCACGCGCTTGCCTTCAAGCAGGCTGCGCACCGGATTGATCTTCAACTTGACCCCGAAGTCGCGCACGCTCTGTCGAGGCTCGATGAAAGTCCGCCCAACATAATGATTGCGGATGAGCCCAAAGCGAAAAGGAATCCCACTCTCCGCCGCGTAACCCACAGCTGCAGTCACGCCGGAATCTGGCACCGGAACCACAACATCGGCTTCCGCTGGAGCTTCGCGCGCCAACTGACGCCCCAGTTCCTCGCGACTCTCTTGCACCGCCCGACCAAACACCCGGCTGTCAGGGCGCGAGAAATACACGTGCTCGAAAATGCAGCTCGATTGCGCCAGCGCCGGCGTATACGATCGCGAAGTAATGCCCTCTGGACCGACGACGATCAATTCGCCCGGCTTCACGTCGCGCTCGAAGGTGGCGCCGATCAGATCGAAGGCACAAGTTTCGGAGGCGAACACGATCGTGTCCTGCTTTTCGCCATCGATGGCTGGAATTCGTCCCATCGCGAGCGGTCGAAAGCCGCGCGGGTCGCGGGCTGCAAAGATCCGGTCGGGACTGATCATGACCAGTGAGAATGCCCCTTCAACTCGCCGCAGCGCATCGGCGATGGCTTCGGGAAGGGTTTGCTCTTTTGAGAGCGCGATCAGATGCACGATGACTTCAGTATCGCTGCTGGTCTGGAAAATCGAACCCTGGCTCTCCAGCCGGTGACGGATATCCTGCGCGTTGACCAGGTTGCCGTTGTGAGCCAGCGCCACCATACCCTTATTCGACTGCACCATGATCGGCTGCGCGTTCAGCAACGCCGAATCGCCCGCCGTCGAATAGCGAGTGTGACCGATGGCCAGCGTGCCCGGCAACTTGGCCAGAACCGCTTCCTGAAAAATGTCGGCGACCAGGCCCATGGCTTTGTGCATGTGCAGAGTCATGCCGTCAGAGGTCACAATGCCCGCCGACTCCTGGCCCCGGTGTTGCAGAGCGTGAAGCCCCAGGTAAGCAAGCTTTTCCGCCTCGAGGTGAGCGTAAATCGCCACCACCCCGCACTCATCGCGAAATTTGTCGGAAGTTAGCATTTAGCACTTAGCCTTTAGCGATCAGCTTGAACACTCATATGGGGACAGCCGCCCCCGGCTGTCCAGCCGAGCAAAGCTCGGCAGCTCTTAACCAGCCACAACCGCATCCGGATCGGCCTGCAACGCCGCCTGCAGGGCGCCCTCGAAAGAATCACGTAACTCTTTCACCGCCGCCGACACCACCACCCAGCCATCCAGTTTGATCTCCACCTGATCAGAAACCGTCTCCCCGATCTGTTCTGCGGAGAGCCCATATTTACCCGCTACCTGTTGGATTCCCTGCAGACTGCTTCGGTCGCACGAGATCACGACACGGCTGGCGTCCTCGCCGAACAAAACAAATTCCGGCGGCAATCCGAGCGATGCCAGATTCACTCGCAGCCCCACTCCGTTGGAAAAAGAGGACTCCGCCAGCGTGACCGCAATGCCGCCCTCCGAGCAATCGTGCGCGGAGTCGACCGAGCCAGCGCCGATCATCTCGACCAACGCTTTCTGCAGCGCCGCCTCGCGCCCAAGTTCGAGCGCCGGAGGAAATCCCCATACTGCACCTAAGATTTCCTTGGCATACTCGGACGAGCCCAACTCGGATTCCGCATCCGTCAAGTTTCCTGGCTCCGAGGCGCGCAGCAGCAGGATAGCTCTTCCCGGCTCGCGAAAGTGCGGAAACACGGCTTTGTGAACGTCTTCGAGAATACCGACGATTCCGATCACCGGCGTGGGATAGATTCCTTCTCCCAGGGTTTCGTTATAAAAGCTGACGTTCCCACCGGTAATCGGGACGTCGAGTTCCTCGCAGGCTTTGGTGATGCCATCAATCACTTTCGAGAACTGCCACATGATCTGCGGCTTTTCCGGATTGCCGAAATTCAGGCAATTGGTTGCACCCACCGGAGTCGCGCCCGAGCAAGCCACGTTGCGAGCGGCATCGGCGACGGCGTGCATCGCCCCAAGTTGCGGATCGAGATAGCACCAGCGGCTATTGCCATCGAGCGCCATGGCGAGCCCGCGCTGCGAGCCCTGGGGGTCGGAATTCTTGATGCGGATCACGCCAGCATCCCCGGCGCCCGGACCTTCAACCGTGTTGGTCTGCACCATGTGATCGTACTGTTGCCACACCCAACGCTTGCCGCAGATATTCGGACTGGCCAACAGGCGCTTCAAGTTGCCGGTGAAATCGCCAGCTTCGGCCAGCGTGATCGATGCAGGCATCTCCCGCGCAACCGGCGGCTCCCATCTTTCCAGTGGACGCTTGTACACGGGCGCATCGTCGGTCAGCGCTTCGTTCGGAATCTCGGAAACAACCTCCCCGTGGTGCAGCACCCGCATCTTGCCGTCATTTGTGACGCGGCCAATTTCGACGGCGTCGAGTCCCCACTTCTCGAATACGCGGAAGACTTCTTCTTCGCGGCCCTTCTGGGCCACCAGCAGCATGCGCTCCTGCGATTCGCTGAGCATGATCTCGTATGGAGTCATGCCGGTTTCGCGTTGCGGCACGCGGTCCAGTTCGATCTCCGTTCCAACGTGGCCGCGCGCTCCCATTTCGCAGGTGGAGCAGGTCAGACCGGCAGCGCCCATGTCCTGAATACCAACGATGGCACCAGTCTGCATGGCTTCAAGGCAAGCTTCGAGCAGCAACTTCTCTAGAAACGGATCGCCGACCTGAACATTCGGCCGCTTCGCCTCCGAAGCTTCGCTGAATTCTTCACTGGCCATAGTGGCCCCGTGGATGCCGTCGCGTCCGGTTTTCGATCCCACATAAATGACCGGATTGCCTTCACCAGCGGCCTTCGCGTAGAAGATTTGATCGCGCCGCACCAGTCCCAGAGCAAAAGCATTCACCAACGGATTGCCCGAATAGCATGCTTCGAATTTGGTTTCGCCACCGAGGTTGGGGACGCCAAAGCAGTTTCCGTAAGATGCGATGCCGCTGATCACACCCTCGAGCAGTGAGTGATTCTTGTGAATCTCGGCTTGCGTAGGTTCAGACTTTGCCGTCTGCCCTGCCGAGCTTTGCTCGGCTGGCCGTCCGAGCTCGGCCGTCCCCACGTGATTCTTTATCGGGCCAAACCGTAGGGAATCCATTACTGCCACTGGCCGTGCTCCCATGGTGAAAATGTCGCGCAGGATGCCGCCCACTCCGGTAGCCGCGCCTTGGAACGGCTCGATGAACGAGGGATGGTTGTGCGATTCGATTTTGAAGGCGCACGCCCAGCCATCGCCGATATCGATGATGCCCGCGTTTTCGCCCGGCCCTTGCACGACACGACGGCTGCGGGTGGGCAGCCGCTTCAGATGCACGCGCGAAGATTTGTAGGAGCAGTGCTCGCTCCACATCACACTGAAGATGCCGAGCTCGGTGATAGTCGGCTCGCGTCCGCCGAGAAGTTGTTTGATCTTCTCGTATTCGTCAGGGGTGAGGCCGTGTTCGCGCACGATTTCTGGAGTGATGACAAGAGTAGAGGCTGTGGGCATGAGGAAATACTATTGTCGCATCTGGAACGGACGGAGGAAAGATGTTTCCTCGTTTACATTAAGCGGGCCCATGTCGTGCCTGTTTCAGTCCGAGTGGTTGGCAATCTTTGCCAGTCCTGTTATGATGAAGTCGAAATTCCACCAAGAAAGGGCTGCTGCCATGCCTACGCGTAACGTCAATTTGACCGCCGAACTTGACCGCTTCATCGCGACAAAGGTTAAGAGCGGGCGTTATGAAAACGCCAGCGAAGTAGTGCGCGCCGGGTTGCGGACGTTGGAGCGTGAGGAGCAGCAGTACGAAGTAAAGCTTGCCGCCTTACGGGCGGCGATTGACGAAGGCGACGCCAGCGGTATCGCTGAGGGCAACGTATTTGCCCGTGTCCGCAAGGCCCTGAAGCTTCCCGTGTCGCGATAGCCATGGGCAGGTTCCGATTCTCGCGCCGCGCAGAAGTTGACTTACTGAGCATCGGCGATTACACCCTTCATAAATGGGGCAAGGCCCAAGCCGCACGCTACATCGGCGAACTTGAGGTTTGTTGCCAGACCCTTGCCGACAATCCGGTGCTAGGCCGACTCTGTGATCACGTTCGCCCCGGCTTGCACCGTCATGAGCATGGCACGCACGTTTTGTTTTACCGCCAGGAGCGCGGTGGCATTGTAGTTTCTCGCATTTTGCATCACCGCATGCTGCCCGATCGACACGCCATCGACGATGAAGACGACGAGAAGTGAAAGAAGAAGACATAGCCTGCCGATTCGATTATTCCCCTTTCCTTCCTCTCTAGGTCTAGGACATCAAAGACCTGGGCAAGGGTGAAAGCGGCAGCTTGTATCATGATTGTGGAATGAAGTCCGTCATCGTAGGCACGGCAGGCCACATCGACCACGGCAAAACCGCGCTGGTAAAGGCCCTCACCGGCATCGACGCCGATCGCCTTGAAGAAGAAAAGCGCCGCGGGATCACCATCGACATTGGCTTCGCCAATCTTGAGTTGCCCATGCCCGCTGGCGAAACTCTGCGGCTGGGGTTCGTCGATGTTCCGGGGCACGAGCGCTTTGTCCGCAATATGCTGGCTGGAGTAGGTGGCATCGATCTGGTGCTGCTGGTGATTGCCGCGGACGAATCGATCAAGCCGCAGACTCGCGAGCACTTCGATATTTGCCGCCTGCTTGCGGTGCGGCGGGGCATCACGGTCTTGACCAAGTCGGATGCCGTCGATCAGGAAACGCTGGAAGTGGTGCGGGCGGAGGTACAGGACTTCCTGCGCGGGTCGTGGCTAGGTTACCCCAACCCCATGGTGGCAGTCAGTTCGGTGACCGGGGCCGGGATAGACGATCTGAAGCGGGAACTTGTGAAGGTTGCTGGCGAGGTTTCGGCGAAGGATTCCAACGCGATTGCGCGCCTGCCCATCGATCGCGTCTTCACCATGAAAGGATTTGGCACCGTGGTCACGGGGACCCTGGTCTCCGGCACCATCCAGAAAGAAGACCAGTTTGAGGTTTTTCCCACCGGGAAGCTGGTGCGAGTGCGCGGGGTGCAGGTGCATGGAAAATCGGCGGAGCGGGCGGTTGCCGGACAACGCACTGCTCTGAATCTTGCAGGCGCGACCACCGAAGAACTGGCACGCGGAATGATGCTTGCTCCGGCTTCGACTTTTCATGCGACCGCGCGCGTGGATGTAGAACTGTCGCTGCTCGCTTCTGCAAAACCACTGAAAGACCGCGCGCGCGTGCACTTTTACTCCTACACTTCCGAGAGCATTGCGACGGTTGTGCTGTATGGCCAGAAGCAGGTAGGGCCGGGCGAAACCGCTTTCGCGCAACTGCGGTTGAGTGAACCGGCCCTGCTGCTTCCGGGAGACCGCTTTATCATTCGACAGTTTTCGCCCATGATCACCAGCGGCGGCGGCGTAGTCATCGAAAATACTCCACCAAAGAAGGTCAAAGACGCGCCCGAGTACACTCGTTTCCTCAAGACGCTCAGTGAAGAATCGCAGGCTGGCATTTTGCGTGCCCGCGTGTCTAACAGTGGCGCAAGGGGGCTGAGCATCACGGAAGCGGTGGCGCGCACCGGCTGGCGTACCCAGGAAATTGTTTCCCGCGTCTCGGCTAGTCCGGAGATTGTCCGCATCGGTGACATTCTCGTCTTTAAACAAGCACTAGACCTCGTTCGACAAGATCTCATTTCCGCTCTCGAGGCTTTTCATAAACGCAACCCCCTGGTCGCCGGCATGAGCAAGGAGGAATTGCGAGGGCAGTTTTCCGAGGTTGCGCCCGAGGTATTTGAAGCTGTGTTCAATGAGGCGCTGCAACCGAAGAAAGTTGAGCTGGCTGGCGAGTTGGTGCGCCTGGCGGGACGCGGTGTGGTGATGAAGGATGACGAAGCCGAGTCGAAGACGATCATCGAGTCGGCGTTCGCGAATGCCGGCCTCAAAGTGCCCGCCCTGAAGGACGTGCTCGCGGGATTGAAGGTCGACAATGCGCGGGCGCAAAAGATTGTTACGCTGCTGCTGCGTGACAAAGTTCTGCTGAAGATTTCGGACGATCTGGTTTTTCATCGGGATGCGCTCATCGATCTGCGCAAACGCATGGCTCTCGAGAAAGCGAAGTCTCCCAAACTCGACGTGGCGCGCTTCAAGGACCTGACCGGAGTCACTCGCAAATATGCGATTCCCCTGCTTGAGTATCTGGACCGGGAGCACGTGACCCGGCGGATTGGGGATGAGAGGGTGATTTTGTAGGGGATCGGCAGTTGGCAGTTAGCCCCTGGCAGTTAGTCCCTTAGATTTCTGGCGGAGCACAGATTTTTGGCTAAATGCTAAGTGCCGAATGCGAATTGCTAAGTCCTGTCTCACCCAAAGGTATCGGCTAGCCAGAAAGTTACTTCTGTTTCCACAGTGCGAGGGAGTATGCTGCGCGCATGGGCGTTTCGGTCTCGGTGCTGGCCAGCGGCAGCCGGGGAAACAGCACGATTGTGCAAAGTTCGTCGACCCGCATTCTTGTCGACGCTGGCATTTCCTGCCGCGAAACATTCAAGCGCATGAAGGCTGCGGGAGACGATCCTCATTCGCTCTCCGCCATTGTGATTACGCATGAGCACACCGACCATGTTTCTGGCCTCCTGGTGCTGGCACGCAAACTCAAGATTCCCGTGTTCATGACCGGGGCGACGCATCAGGCCTGGTCAAGATCGATACGGGATGCTGCGGGGGAGCGGCCGGAGCTGGCGCGGCTCGAATACTTCTCCTCCGGGCACAGTTTCTATATCGGAGACATTGGGGTTACGCCGTTCACCATTCCTCACGATGCGGTGGATCCCGTAGGTTTCACCTTCCGGGCGGAGGGCATCAAGATCGCGATTGCCACCGATCTTGGACGACTGCTCGCGAACGTGAAAGACAACTTGCGGGCTTGCGACGTGCTGGTCATCGAATCCAACCACGACCTGGAGATGCTGCGCAACGGACCTTATCCCTGGTCAGTGAAACAACGTGTGGGCAGCCCCACCGGGCATCTGTCGAATGAGAAGCTCGCGGAATTCTTTGCCTCCGGTTATGATGGACATGCATCCTACATAGTGCTGGCGCATCTCTCCGAGCAGAATAACCATCCTGAATGCGCTTTGAGAGAGGCGGAAAAGGCTTTGTCCGGTCGCCGGACGCTCCTGCAGAATCGGGTCATGCTGGCGGCGCAAACCGAACCCATGCAACCAATCCGGTTGTAAGTTGCTCTGTAGTAGGTAGACTAAGCGAATCAGCAGTTCATATGAGTCAGTGTATCGACCCCATCGTTGGCAAGATTCTGGCCGGCTGGCGCTATGACATTTCCGGCCTGGCGCCGGAGATGGGTAGCGACTATGAGGAACACTTTGCCGCCTGCGAGCACTGCCGCAGCCGCCAGCGTCTGCATCGCACCATTGACATCGCATTGATTGCTCTGGCATCGGTTTCCGCAGGTGTGTTCCTGCTGGCGTTTGGAGTGATTCGCCACTTTGGTCCGCGCAACGCTTTCTGGCTGGAGATAGCTGCCTTGGCGGGTTTCGCGCTGTCGGCGTTGATCTGGCTGATCGTGGCGGTGGCTACGCCTGCGCCCATGGCGGTGGTGGATGTCGCCATGCTTGGCGCTCGCCATGTGCACGATCGGCTGCCGGCGGAGATTCGCGAACGGCTTCCGGAAGAACTGCGTTTGAAGATTACCGGCTCGTAATCATGCAGGCCTTTTCCAAGACGCTGGTGCTTCTCTTGCTGGGCGCGGTGATTACGGCGCCTCTGGCAGGGCAAGTGCTTTGGCCTGACGCGGCCTCTTACCAGCGGACTGCCGGATGTCACCAAGACGGTGGCAACCTTCCCGCGCCTGAACCCACTAATCACACTTGCTGCCTGGGCGTCCATCACCCCGCGATTCTGCCCCAGAGTTCAGCTTCGCGTCCGTTGCTCCAAGCCTCAGCCGAAGTTGAATCCTCTCTAGATGCGACCGTGGCAGCTGCATTCGATCCATTCCCGAGTTTCGTGGTTGCATCCGGCGGCCCGCCCCTGATCTCTCCCCTGCGCGTCTAGATCTCCCCTGGCGTAAAATCCGCCGCTCGGACTTTTCGAAACAGATTTTCTTGAATGCCTTCCCTTGTACCTTCGTGTCCTTTGTGGTTGACCAAGTTGAAATGCCAGAACCACAAGGGACAAGAAGGTACACAAAGAACAACGTTTGGCACGAGAGTGATGCATGCGAACAGCAGTCGGGTACATCGCAGCAGTGGCAGTGCTGGCAATCTCATCTTTCGCCCAGAATGCTGATCATGACGCGGGCCCGCCTGCGCAAGACCAGTCCGGCCACACCATGCCGGGGATGCAAGGCATGAACATGGGCGAGGCTGCATTGTCGTCGATGCCCTCATTTCACGCCTCCTCCGGCACGGCTTGGCAGCCGGCCTCGGTGCCACAGACGATGTGGATGATTTCACCCGGAGGCTGGGAGTTGATGCTTCACTACACCGTGTTTATCACCTACAACCAGCAGGGTGGGCCACGCGGCGAGGGCAAGGCGGAGTCGACGAATTACTTTATGTTCATGGAGCAGCATCGGCTGGGTGCGGGCACACTTCTGCTGCAGCAGATGTTTTCGGCGGAGTCTCTGACCTCGCCCCATCCCGGCTTTCCCGAACTCTTTCAGACGGGCGAAACTTATCATGGGCAGCCGCTGGTCGATCACCAGCATCCGCATAACGTTTTTGCCGAGCTGTCTGCGCTGTACACGCTGCCAGTCAGTGAGAAAGTCACATGGCTGCTCTATGGAGGCCCATCGGCTGAGCCCGCGCTGGGCCCAGTGACCTACATGCATCGCCAGTCAGCGTCGGAGAATCCGGAGGCGCCGCTCGGCCATCATTTGCAAGACTCGACGCACACCAGCTTTGGCGTGGTCACTACGGGCTTCATCTTGAATCTTGCCAAGTTTGCCCTTTTCAAAGTTGAGGGCTCGGCCTTCAATGCACACGAACCCAACGAAGAACGCTGGAGCATTCAACTCGCGCCTCTCGATTCCTGGTCGTTCCGTGCGAGTGCCGCGCCTACGCGCAACTGGACCGCGCAATACAGCGTGGGATTTCTGCAGCATCCCGAGGCGCTCGATCCTAACAATGAACTGCGCCAGACGGCCTCGCTCGAGTACAACCGGGCGTTCTCGGGCGGGAAGCTGGGGAACGGCAACTGGGCAAGTTCGTTGATCTGGGGACGCAAGCACAAAGAGTTGGACAACACCACCCAGAACAGCTATCTGTTCGAATCGACGCTGAACTTTCTGGCGCGGAACTACGCGTACACTCGCCTCGAACTGGTGGATAAAGATGAATTATTTCCCGAGGACCCGACTCATCCGTCCTACCGCATCGGCGCCTACACCTTCGGCGGGGTGCGCGATCTTGTGCACAACGAGCATTGGCAAGTCGGATTGGGTGGAGATGTAACCTTCTATTCAAAGCCTGCGGCCCTCGATCCAATCTACGGCGATAATCCGGTGTCATTTCATGCGTTTGTGCGAATTCGCCCGGGGAGGATGGAGCACAGTCATTGAAGGCTTCCAAAGCGCAATTCGCGCCTGCATGGGAGCACGCGCTGCTGTTGGCGGTTAAGGTTCCTGCGGAATTTCCGGGCGTCCTGCGAGCGGAAACGCAGTCACAATTACTGCATGGAGCCTGCCCGAAAAGTCCTCCAGATTGTTCGCATCGCCCTGCTGGTGAGCATTGTCTGCTTCGCCTTCATCGGCGAGCGCGTGGCGCAGAGCGCTGCACCGGACCGCAATGTCTACTTTGCGATCACTTTAATTGCGATCACCACGGTAGGGATAATTTTCGCCGTGCGGCGGCTGTTCGTATTACGGCCGGAAGAGACGCTGGCTTCCGACCCCGAGAACGCGGCGGCCCTGAACCGTTGGCGCACTGGCTACCTTGTAATCTACGCTCTGAGCGAATCGGTAGCGCTATTTGGATTGGTGCTGCGGATTCTGGGCTTCACGCTCTCTGAGGTTACGCCTTTTTATCTGGCCGGCTTTGCCTTGATGCTGCTCTTCGGTCCCCGCCGCCCAACAGCCTGAGAGGCGTTACAGAAATCAGACCACGTAGGGGCCAACGCGGTTTCGCGCTACGCTTTGATGTGGCAGGACGCCAAGCCCTTCTTTTCCAGATACTGCTGGTGGTAATCCTCAGCTTCGAAGAACGTTACTGCGGGAACAATCTGCGTGACAATGGGCTTGCTGAATCGCCGGGATTTCTCCAGTCGCTCCTTTGAGGCCTTGGCTGCGGCTTCCTGTTCCGAAGTGTGAAAGAAGATCGCCGAGCGGTACTGCGTGCCCCAATCCGGCCCCTGCCGGTTGAGTTGCGTGGGATCGTGGTTCTCCCAGAAGACTTCGAGCAGCTTATCGTAGGAAAGCTTCGCCGGATCGTATTCGATTTCTACCGCTTCGGCGTGGCCGGTGCGGTCGGTGCAAACTTCTTTGTAGGTCGGATCGGCGGTCTTGCCTCCCGTGTAGCCGACCCGGGTCGAGATCACGCCCGGCAGTTGGCGGAAGGTTGCCTCGACTCCCCAAAAACAGCCTGCCGCAAATGTAGCTTTAGCCATATAGATGACTCCAATTCTTAGGGTATAGCGATTCTATTGGATGCCGCCAGCGCAGGAAAGTGGCACAATGCGGGAATTAGGACCTGTCGAGGCCTTGTTCCCGGTTGACTGCCCCCGGTTCCTCGCGATAAATTGCAATAGCGGCCTTACCCCCCAGCCCGCCTGAGGTTTCGTGGCCTTGGCTTTCCATAGCACTCATAGGAGTTCCCGGCTCACGTTCGCGATCCTGCTCGTCTGCCTGATGGTGCCCGCCGCCTTTGCCGCGAACGCCGGTTTTACCCCTCAAGCTCGGGTCGGCTTCACCGTGGGCGATCAGTGGGAGCCCGCCGTCGCCACCGACGGATTCGGTCACGTCTACATTCTGTATCCGCAGTATGGACGCGTCCCGGGTTGCCGCGGATGCCCGCTGCCTTCGATGATTCTGGTAGTCAGCAACGACAATGGCGCTACCTGGCAATCGCCGCGCGAGATCACGCCGCCCGGGACCGGGCAGTACGATCCGCAGATCGTGGTCGATCCCGTTGATCACAGGACGGTCTACGCGGCCTGGTTGCAACGCAAGAGACTCGACATGGTGGTGGCCAAGTCGGTGGACTTCGGCCAAAGCTGGTCGATTGCGCTGGCCGATCGCGGAGCTACGGACGCCGATAAGCCGGTGCTTACAGCTCGGGGATCGGACGTGTACGTCGGCTTCAATCGAGACCACAAGATCTTGGTGGCTTCCTCGCACGACGGCGGGGTCACATTCACCTCGGCCGATGCGGCTCCGAAACTGAAGCTGACCCGATCGCTGGCTGGCGGGGCGACGGTTGATCCGCAAGGCTCCGTCTACCTGGCCTGGGCGGGATACACGCGGCACGATGGCGCCAAGGGGCGGGAGAATCTCTATGTCAGCAAATCGTCCAATGGCGGCGCGAGTTGGGCAACACGGCTGATGGATGTCTCCGGCGCGCCTCCCGATTGCGCCCTTTCCCGCTGCGAGTGGGGATACCTCGGCGCCCAGATCACGATGACCTCCGACGCAGCCGGGACTTTGTACGCGCTGTGGAATTCTGGCGCGTTTGATAAGAGCCCTCAGCGGATTTATTTTGCGTCCTCGACCACCGCTGGCGATACCTGGTCTCCGCGGCTGAATGTTTCGACCGCTGCGTCGCCGGTGGAGCATGCCTTCCCGGCGCTCGCAGCCGGAGCGGCAGGCGATGTGCGGATTGCGTGGATGGACACCCGAAATGTGGATGCCCGCAACCATCCGCTATGGAATACGTATTACCGCCGTTCCACGAACGGCGGCGCAACCTGGTCGGCCGAGTCCAGGATTTCCAGCTACGTGCCCGGCTATAGCTACATTTACTCCAAGGGCTTCGGCTTTCCTTTCGGCGACTACTTCGGAATCGGCATCGATAATCAAGGCCGGACGCAAGCCGTGTGGGGCGAAGGCCTGAACTTCAAGTCACCAGGCTCGATCTGGTATAGCAACGGCCGGTAGGCTTTCCGGATTGGCCCTAATGTCTGTGCATTTTTCTCCTCAAATGTCGAATCCACCGTGTCAAGAGAAAAAAGCACACAGTCACGAATTGCGGTAAACTGTTAACGTATGAGGTTCATAGGAGCCTTTATTTGCAAAGACTTCCACAGTTTTTGCACAAGGCCGTGGATACTCGTGCTACTTTTCTTTTGTCTTGTGTCCATTTTCGGCCCACTTGGCAAGAGATGCTAGGACGATAAAGCGTTGTCGAAACTGAGCATTCCTGAGGGGTATCGGGCTGGAGTGTCCAAGATTCGCAAATTGGACGAGCGCAGTGTGCGCGAGATCAGAAACGCACTCGACAAAGCCACAGACACATCCCATCGCCCCGATGACGTCGCAGTAGATGCCGTTTCGTCTATCTCCCACGCTAACCTAGATGAGTTCAAAGAAATCGCCGAGGCCGTAGGCACACTCTACGGGGTCAGGATGTCAACGCCGGGAGTCTCGGTTCAGGAGTTCGCTGAAGATATTTGCGATGCGATGGAGTCAGTTGATTCTGACGACCTCAGGCTACAGAAGTCAGAACGTCCGCAGTTCAAGGAAAAACTGCTGGTACTATTTGGCTCCCCGAACTTCGAGATCGTTGCGAAGGCGTGGGATTTGAAGACCGACGATGAAAGAGTTTTTTGCGGCGCTCGCATTCTGACTGACATGCGTCCGGTTTTCGGAGAGAACGTCGAAGATGGGCCTAAGGCAATGGTAATCGTACATCTTCTCAAGCTTGGCTTCGACAGGGTGGGCGACGCTAGAAGGCACAGCGAATTTCATGTTTCGTTGGATACCCAGGACTTGGAAGTCCTTCGAGCATTAATTAAACGAGCAGACGACAAGGCAAAAGCCCTACGAAACACCGTCAACAGTGGCACGCCAGTTTTTGGCGCACCGAAGGAGTAACGCTTTCAAATGGCACTATCAAAAACAATGCCGAGATTGCCGGAGTTTCACCTGGCAGGAAAAGGCAAGGTTGATGTCCATCGCTGGTTCCCCGCTCCGAAACTCAGCAGGGCTCCGAAGCGCGTGGCGTTCAATCAGGCCGTCAGTCAGTTCAGGCAAGCGGAAGATGACGGGGACGTGTGTACTACGTTATTAGCCGTTCCCGACAAGGATCGCACTGTGCGAACTGCGTCACTGCCAGAACGATTCCATCAACTCGCCGACGAATGGTCAAGAAACACAATGCATATCTCGTCTGCCAGCGACCTGATTAATGACAAGAGTTACCAGGAAATCATTGATCTTGGTTGGGACGCGGTTAAGTACTTGTTAATTGATCTTCAGAAGAACAAGCGTTTTTGGTTCCCGGCGCTTGCGGCAATTACTGGCATTCGCCCATTCGATCCCAGTGACACTAACAATCCGCAACGCATGGCTGACGCATGGATCAGGTGGGGTAAATGGAAAGGACTCATCTAGGCTGGCAGGCCTTCCTCATTTAGAACGCAAGTTCGATAAACTTGCCAGTGCTGGCTACGACAAAACCAGCGATGCGACTGGCTATCCTCCAGCCGATGGAGCATATAACTGCATTGCTTGGGCTGCCTTTGATACTCATCACTTCTGGTGGCCGCAGCCTGATCTCGATTGGCCATTTTGGAGCAAGCGCCGAGATACAGTTCCCGCCTTTGTAACGGCCTTCCGAGGGTTGGGATATTATCGTTGCGATAATGCTAGGCTTGAATTTGGATTTGAGAAAGTTGCGCTCTACGCTGACGGCAATTCTCCAAAACACATGGCGAGACAGTTGCGCAATGGGATGTGGTCGAGCAAGTGCGGCGGTGGAGAAGATATAACTCACTTCACGCTCGATGCGCTGGAATCATATGGCCCTCATCCGTTCAAAGGCCATTACGGAGCGCCGATCGTATATATGAAGCGATTTATTCCAGTCTCTTGGTTTGTGCGTTTTATTCAATGGACAGAATGGAAGATCGAATCATCCATTTGGGAGCGATTAGGCTCGATTGTTTGGAAGCAGCAATGATGAGGCCCGCTTCCCGCCGGGTGTCTCAGGTTAGCGTCCGTTCCTTGGACGCTAACCTGGGCTTCAACGCAATTCCCACGAGAAGCGGCGTAGAGCTTTCCATGCCCACAGCTTCCGCGTTCACCGTGTCCCAATTCGGGAATCAGCTTCGCAGCCCGCTTACTTTCCCCTTGAACTCCACCTATCATTTACGATAAGATACAAGCGTAGATGTTATCTACAAGATAATCATCGATCTTTGACAACCTGGCCAGCGGCGCAGCTCCTCCGAAGCGAAGGCAAGCAGACATCACGATAACTCCCATGTTTCCAAGATTTTGCCTCTAACTACCTTAAGAACCATAGATCTAGGAGGCGAGAAGAATTCCGGTCCTTTGTTTTCTAGATTTTGCGTAAAAGTGAGAGTTTTTTTTGAGGTAAATTATGCACCAGAATAGGTGCAGGAAGCAGGTCCCTCGACTCCGCATGACCGTGCTTCGCACAATCACGCTACGCTCGGGATGACAAGGTATCGGAGGCTATTCTAAGACCAGGCCGCCGGTAAGGTCCGCTAGGTGTTCGATCCGGTGATGTGCGCACCAGTCCTGGAGTTCGTTCACGATCTTTTCTGTGGCTACCGGGTCCCAGTAGCTGGCGGTTCCGATTTGTACCGCGGTCGCGCCTGCCAGCATGAACTCAACGATATCCACCGCGGTTGAGATGCCTCCCATACCGATGACTGGGATCTTCACTGCCTTGGCCGCGTCGTAAACCATGCGCAGGGCGATGGGCTTGATGGCTGGGCCGGAGAGCCCGGCGGTCACGTTGGCGATGCGCGGCTTGCGGGTTTCGGCGTCGATGGCCATGGCTACGAAGGTATTGACCAGGGAGACCGCATCCGCGCCGGCTTCCTGCGCCACGTACGCCATCTGCGCGATGCTGGTCACGTTCGGTGACAGCTTCACGATTAGCGGCCGCTGCGAATAATGACGGGCCGTGGCCACGACCTCGTCGAGTGAACGGGGATCGCTGCCGAACTGAATTCCTCCGTGAGCGGTGTTGGGACAGGAAACATTCAACTCGTAGGCGGCGATGCCCTCGCCTTCATTCAGGATTTCGATGGTTCGCTCGTAATCCTCGCGGGTGTAGCCGAACACATTGGCGATGACGACGATGTTCTTTAACTCGCGCAGCTTGGGAAGCTTTTCGTCGACGAAGGCGCGGGCGCCGATGTTCTGCAAGCCGATGGCATTGAGCATGCCCGCGGCGGTCTCGTAAAGGCGGGGCGGGGGATTGCCCGCCATGGGCTCTTTCGACAGACCCTTCACCACGAAGCCGCCGAGCTTGTCCAGATGGACGACGTCTTCGAACTCGATACCGTAGCCAAAGGTACCGCTGGCGGCGATTACGGGGTTTTTGAGTTCAATGCCGGCAAAGTTCACACTGAGGTCAGGAGTGCGCTTGGCAGTGGCGGGGGAAGCGGTCATCGCGATTTAGTGTAACCCCTGTGGCGGGGCGACGCCAAAAGTTGTAGTTAGAGACGTAATTAATTACGTCTCTACAGCGAAGCGTGCATTGATGACGGGTTTTCCGTTACATTAGTTATTTCCATGCTTGATCTGAATTTTGTGCGCGACAATTTGCCGCTGGTCGAGGAAAAGCTGCGCCAGCGCGGCATGAAGCCGGCTGAGGTGCTGAAAAACTTCGCCCAGGTGGATGCTCAACGGCGTCAGGCCATCACCAGCGCCGAGACCATGCAGGCCCAGCGCAACCGCGCTTCGGAAGAGATTGCGAAACTGAAGAAGAGTGGGCAGGATGCATCTGCGCTCATTGCCGAAACCAAGGCATTGCGCGAGCAGGTCGAGGAACTGGGAAAAGCTGCCGAAGAATACGAAGTCCGATTGCAGCAGATTCTGGTCGGCATCCCCAACATTCCGCACGCGAGCGTTCCGGTCGGCAAGACGGCGGATGACAATGTGGAAGTCCGGCGATGGGGCACGCCGCCGAAGTTCGATTTTGCTCCTAAGCCACACTGGGAAATCGGGGAGCGACTCGGCGTGCTCGACCTGGAGCGAGCGGCGAAAATCTCGGGTGCGCGCTTTGCGGTGTATTGGGATATGGGAGCGCGCCTGGAGCGAGCGCTGGCCAACTTCATGCTTGATCTGCACACCGGCCAGCATGGCTATACCGAAGTGTTGCCGCCGTTTATGGTGAACTCGGATTCGATGTACGGGACCGGGAACCTGCCTAAATTCGCGGCTGATCTTTTTAAAGTTCCGCACGGGGATAAAGATCTGTGGCTGATTCCGACGGCGGAAGTTCCGGTCACGAATCTTTATCGCAATGAAGTGCTCGAAGCTGGGCACTTGCCGGTCTCGCTGACCGCGTACACACCTTGTTTCCGGAGCGAGGCTGGATCTTATGGCAAGGATGTGCGCGGGATTATCCGGCAGCATCAATTTCAGAAAGTGGAAATGGTAAAGTTCGCGCGGCCGGAGGATTCTTATGAGCAGTTGGAGAAGCTGACTCATGACGCTGAGGAAGTTCTGCAGAAGCTTGGCCTGCACTATCGTGTGGTGGTGCTGTCTACTGGCGATATGAGCTTCACGGCCGCCAAAACGTATGACATTGAAGTTTGGTTGCCGGGGCAGGAGTTGTTTCGCGAGATTTCCTCGTGCTCGAACTTCGAATCGTTTCAGGCGCGGCGGGCCAACATCCGCTATCGTCCCGAGGGCAAGAACAAAACGGAATTTGTGCACACGCTGAATGGCAGCGGACTGGCGGTAGGCCGCACCTGGGTCGCAATTGTGGAGAATTACCAGCAAGCGGATGGCAGCGTGCTGATTCCGGAGGCTCTGCGGAAGTACATGGGAACTGACCGGCTCACGCCGAGGAAAATGTAGTTAATTGCTAAAACGGGGATTAAAAAATAGACTTGGACATGGCAAAAGCGAACACGACGGTGATGGCCGCTCCTGCCGTACCGATGACTGGAATTTGGCGTACAATCCGCGACTACATTTTCTGGTCCTATGAGCGCGGCACGATCCAATACGACGTGATGGTCACCATCATCTTGCTGTTCGTTTTTCTTTCCCCGAGGCTGATCAATTTCAAGGACAAACCGGTTGAACATAACCCGCATCGTACGGGAGTCGCCGTGGTACCCGACGGCCAAGGCGGACTGATTTACCAGATCGAAGCGGCGGCGGTGGGCCAAGCTGTGGGCAATGACGACAGTGTGATTCGTGGCGAGTTGCTGCAAATCATCGAACCCATTTCCGGCGAAGTCAGCATCACGAAAGTTGAATCGGTGCGCGACGGCTCGGGACGCATCCTAAGCTACAAGGTTTGGGTAGCGCGAGAGTAGTGGATCTGCTCCGACTGAAAAATGAATCCTCTCTTAATGTTGGGATGGTGCCGCCAGCTGAGGTGGGGTTTCGCGATCCTGATTTCCCTGTTCCTCGCATCGCCACCGCCGCAGGACTCGGACGAACTGCAACATGTTCTGAATCTGATGGACCAAACCGCTGCGAACTTCCGCACGACCCAAGCCGCCTTTGTCTGGGACCAATATCAGAAGGTGGTGGACGAGCACGACCTGCAGAAAGGGATGGTGTACTTTCGGCGCGCCGGTAACGAGATTCAAATGGCTGCAGAGATCACGAGTCCCGAGGCCCCGAAGTCCGTGCTCTTCACCGACAGCAAAGTCGAGATTTATCAGCCGAAGATCGATCAAGTTACTCGCTACAACACGGGAAAGGACCGTGCGGCATTTGAGAGCTTCTTGGTGCTGGGCTTCGGAGGCAGTGGAAAGGATATGCTCAAGTCCTTCGATGTGAAGTATATCAACGCTGAGAAAGTGGGTGGCGTCGATACGGCGAAATTGGAACTGGTACCGAAATCAGCAAAAGGCCGAAACACGTTCGATCACATCTGGTTGTGGGTCGATACCTCGCGTGGTGTGTCGGTTCAGCAGCAACTCTTTGAACCCTCGGGCGATTACCGCCTGGCAAAGTACTCCGATATCCAATTGAATCAAAAGATTCCAGACTCCGTCTTCAAGCTCAAAACAACTGGTAAGACCAAGATTGTGTCGCCGCAAGGGTAACCTGGGACTGCGGCGACGAAGTCAAGTTATCTAAATCATCTATTCTTTAGGGGTTATTGCCTGTGGAAAGATAAAGGCTGAAAAACCGGGGGCGGGACGTTATACTGCCAAATACTGGGTGGCTAGAGAAAGAAAGACCGGGGTAATAAGGCTCCCGTTACCGTAAGACTCTTAAACTTTTATGGCCAAGGTTTTTACCATTTCGACTCTTCCCCAAATTGGACGGAAGCGGCGCGAGCGCACTTCCGATCCACGATACGTCGACGGGCAGCGCCAATTAGTCGAAGCGATGAGGTACCTGACTCAGGCAGACCCGGTGGCGAACCGCGAAGCCATCGAGCTAATTTCCGAGCACGTGCGCACCCGTTTCCGCATGACCGATTCGCCCCTCGGTTAAGATTTCCCTTCGCCATACCTGCGAGCCAAGTTCAGAAGTACATCTTCAACGCAAACTGAATCGCTCGCGGTCCGTGATCGGACGTAATCTGTCAAAATGAACCGTAGCCTCCTATCGAGTCATTTGCGCCCGATACGGCTTTTGGTGGGTTTGCAGGGCAAAGGTGGCACGACTGACGGCCGAATACGGAGGTCAACATTTTTCGCGGAACAACGCTGCCGCGAAAACAATTAACGCGGGATAGCATTCGAGCGTGTATCGCGGCTCTGGATTTTCCAGAGTGCCGAGGAAGAGTGATCGCAGCATCACGAACGTGAGCAGCAAGCCGACGTGAGGGGCAAATCGTCCGCGCAGGAGTCCCGCGAAAGCGGCGCTCACATATAGAAGATTGACAATTCCCAGGCTGACCGTCAGCACCAGCCACTGCGGATCGTCGTCGAAATCCCACCATCGCGTATCCGACGGCAGCGTTTCCGTCCGAGGCCGAAGCCACATATCGGCGATACGCATCAGCGGAAGCACAACGTAGTAGCGGAAAGGTGAGTGACGCACGCGCTCGGCGGCCAGCGCCGCGAATCTGGTATCAAGATCGGGAGTCACGTGCAAGGCGTTGTTGTAATCTTCGAGCAATTGCGTCGTTTGCTCGCGCTGCTCTGGCGAATCGAAAGCTCGCGAAGGAAGTTTGCCGGCATCAAGCACATTGCCCGGCACTGCCCAATAAATATCTTCAACCGATGCATAATCTACGATCCACGTTCTCATCCAGCGATTGAATCCCATCGGCACAAGAGCATTTTCCTCGTTCGCATAGCGTGGCGCGAGCGGCTGGAACTGGTGCAAGGTATGCAGATTGCGGACGGTCCAGGGAACGAGTGTGCCGAGTGAAACGACCAGCAGGATCAAAGCGGCTTTGAACAAGTGTGGCACCGGCAGATTGTTCCACCCGCGCACCAGCAGGAAGAAAAGATATGCCTCAAGGGACAACAGAAGCAACCCACCATCCGGCCGCAGCAGGATGGCTGCCCCGATCGCCAGCCCGCATCCGACCCACGGTTTCATCGATGAGCCTCGGAGTGCATTGAGCCCAACGATCGCGAAATCCAGAGCCAGCACCGTGAAGAATACCTCCAGCGTTTCGGTGAGCGCGTTGGCAACGTAGTTGGCGAGGAACGGGCAAAGCGCCGCTGAAAGAAAGGCAACTCGTGCGGCACGCGGGGAAATCAGACGGCGTGCGAGATCGGCGATGAGGAAGCAGGTGCCGATGTCGATGAACATTTGAAGCACCAGCACGGCCCGGTAGTGTTCCATGCCAAAGATCGCGAAAACCGCCGCCAAGAACGCCGGGTATCCTGGCAAGCGAATGTAGGTTGGGGAAACCTCATTCACTCCGCTCAGGCCATAAATGCCATGCTGCAGCCAGTTCTTGGCGATGTCGCCGTAGACGAAGGAGTCGCTCGTGACTCCAGGGAACCGAAAAATGAATAAAAGGCGCAGCGCGACTGCGGCAATGGTCGAGATAAGAAAGAAGCGGGAATGTTTGCGCAGCAGTTCGCGCACGGAGGCAATATAGCAGAAAGCTGCTAGCTGCTAGCTTCTGGCTTAGGTCTCGTGCTTGCCAGATTTCAAGCAGGGCGGAGCCAGAAGCTAGAAGCAAGAAGCTGCTGTACTTCAAGGTTTGACCCTGATTTCCCTTCAGCTTAGGATGGATTTAACTCACCCATGGCGCAACCAGTTTTCTACGATCCCCGACAAGCCCGCTGGAAGCGACTGCGAAGCCTGTTTGACGTGCTTGGCATCAGCGTCATGCTGCTGGTTATTTTCTTCATCTATAACGCCTTGCGGGGCGAGCAACTGCCTGAGTTGATTTGGCAAGCGCAGAAAAAACCCTATCATGCGCTAAAGGAAAACGAAAAAGAGAAAGCCAGAGAAAAGCGGCGTAAGCAGGCTGCGCTACGAGGGCTGGGGAAAACCAAGGCCAATCCTTCGCTGCTGAGGATCAATTCCGATCAAGGCGTTCGCGCTGCTTTTTATGCCCCGTGGGACGCCGCCAGCTTCGCCTCACTTCGTGAATATGCCCGCCAGGTTGACCTGCTCTATCCCGACTGGCTTCACGTTTTGACCCCTGATGGCCACTTGCAGGGCGTCGATGACCAGACAAATAAATATTTCGATGTGATTCAGGGTTCGACCATCCATCCCGTGGACGACAAGGTCATGCCATTCCTGAAGTCTGAAAATACAGGCATGGAGGTGTTCCCCATGGTGAACAATTCCGATGGCGTGAACTGGGTCGATATTACGTCCTTTCTGAATGATTCGGGGGGGCGCGCTCTCTTCCGGCAGCAGGTGGCTACGTTTCTCGCCACCGATAAATACCACGGCCTCATGGTGGATTTCGAAGAGATTCCTCCCGAAGCCCAATCGGGCTATATGGTCTTGCTGCAGGAACTCTCCGGTGATCTCCATGCCAAGGGCATGAAGCTATATGTCAGCGTGCCTCCTCATAATGAGGACTTCAACTATCCCGCCGTGGCCAGCCGGGTGGATGGCGTGGTGCTCATGAATTATGACGAGCACTATCCCGAGGGCACGCCGGGGCCGGTCGCATCCCAGGACTGGTTTGTGGCGAACCTGGAATATGCGCGCAAAGTGGTTCCTTTGGACAAGCTGATCTGCGCCATCGGCAACTACGGTTATGACTGGGTGCGCAAGCCGAAGCACGGAAAACTGCCGCCCGATGTACGCGACACCAACGTTTCAGTGCAGGAAGCGTGGCTGGCCGCGCGCGATTCGGAAGAAGATGTGGATTTCGACGGCGACAGCAGCAATCCGCACTTCAGCTACATGGACGAGCAGAATCGCCGGCACGACATCTGGTTTCTGGATGCAGTCACCGCGCTCAACGAAATGCGTGCTGCGCAGCAGTTGGGAATTGAGACTTTCGCGCTCTGGCGTTTGGGTGCTGAAGATCGCGCTCTGTGGCGGGTTTGGGATGTCCCCGGCGACTCCGGCGCGCCCGATAAGTTGAAAGATGTTCTCCCCGGCCAGGATGTGGACATGGAAGGGCAGGGTGAAGTTCTGCGAATCGAAGCTCGTCCGGCTAATGGAAAGCGCGAGATCACCGTGGACCCCGCCTCGGGAATAATCGAAGATGAAACGATCGATCCGCTTCCGGAACCTTACCGTGTAGCCCGCTACGGTTACAATCCGAAAGCTGTTGCCATCACCTTCGATGACGGCCCCGATCCAACGTGGACCCCCAAAATTCTTGACGTACTGAAACGAGAAAACGCGTCAGCCACGTTCTTTCTGATTGGGCTTGAGGCCAAGGATTTCGGCGGCGTTACGTCTCGCATTTATCGGGAAGGAAATGAGATCGGGAATCATACCTTCACTCACCCGGATATCAGCAACATTTCGCGCAGCTACATGAAGGTAGAGTTGAATCTTACCGAGCAGCTTTTCGCCAGCCGCCTCGGAATTCACACCATCCTTTTCCGTCCGCCGTATTCCATCGATCAGGAGCCCGATACCGAAGACCAGGTCCGGCCGCTCGAAGTGGTTCAGGACATGGGTTACATCAGCGTGGGGAACAAGATCGATCCCAATGACTGGAAGGACAACCCGCGCCACTCGGCCGAGCAGATCGCGAGTGATGTGCTCGCACACATCCCACCCTGTGATCCCAAGGACCGGCTCTGTGGCAGCGTCATCCTGCTGCACGATGGCGGAGGCGATCGCAGAGAGACTGTCCGCGCTTTGCCCATGATCATTCAAGGCGTACGGGCGAAGGGGGATGAGATTGTCCCGCTCCATGAACTGATTGGCAAGACCAAAGCCGATGTTATGCCCGCGATTCCCACGGATGAACGCTGGGCTGCGCGCTTGGACTGGATGGGCTTCGCAATTTGGGATTTCAGCACCCATGCCATGGTGTGGATCTTCTTTCTTGGCGACCTGCTGATGACTGGACGCTTGCTGTTCGTCGGAGCGTTCGCGCTTTTCGATCGCTTGCGGCAGCAACGCTACGGAACACCGGAGGAAGCGGCGTCGTACAAACCGGCCGTTGCTGTGCTGATTCCGGCCTACAACGAAGAGAAAGTGATTGAGCGCACGGTGCGTGCTGTGCTGGCCTCGGATTATCCCGGCCTGCACGTGATCGTAATCGATGACGGTTCCAGCGACAACACGCTGGAAGTCGCGCGCCGGGCCTTTGTCGATGAGGAAGCCTCCGGACGGGTGCTCATCTTGACCAAGCCGAATTCCGGCAAGGCCGAGGCCCTCAACTTTGGCCTCGAACACCTGCGCGATCAGGAAATCTTCGTTGGCATCGATGCGGACACCGTCATTGCCCGCAATGCGATTTCACGGCTGGTTCCTCATTTCCTCAATCCCAAAGTCGCAGCTGTGGCGGGGAATGCCAAAGTCGGAAATCGCGTGAACCTGTGGACTCGCTGGCAAGCGCTGGAATATATCACCAGCCAGAACTTCGAGCGCAGAGCCTTGAACGTTCTCGGCGCCGTGAGTGTGGTGCCGGGAGCCATCGGCGCGTGGAGGACGTCCGCAGTCCGCGAAGCCGGTGGCTATCACACTGACACCGTGGCCGAAGATGCCGATCTGACCATGGCGCTGCTGCGCAACGGTTACCGGGTGGAGTACGAAGATTTGGCGCTGGCTTACACTGAGGCGCCCATCAACGCTAATGGCTTGATGCGTCAACGCTTCCGCTGGTCTTTCGGTATTCTGCAGTCGGTCTGGAAACATCGTGCCGTGTTTGCCCGCAAGGGCGTCCTGGGCTGGGTGGCGCTGCCGAATATTGTCATCTTCCAAATCTTGTTGCCGCTGGTCTCTCCCTTCATCGACTTGATGTTTGCGGTGGGCGCAATCTGGTATTTCATTCAAAAACATTTTCACCCGGACTCCACCGATCCAGCGAGCTTCCAACGGCTTCTGCTTTTCTTTGCTGCTTTTCTGGTCATTGATTTCATAACGTCCGCCATCGCGTTTGCCCTTGAGCGCCGCCAGCCCGAAGCACGTGAAGACGGCTGGCTGCTCAGCCAGGTCTGGCTGCAACGTTTCGCTTATCGCCAGTTATTCTCAGTCGTGCTGTTCAAGACGGTGAAGCGCGCCATCGAAGGCCAGCGTTTCGCCTGGGACAAGCTCGAACGCACCGCCAAAATGAGCTTCCAGACCACCGAGAGCCACGAGTCAGTGAAAGTGCCATAATTTGTCATTCCTGTTAGCGCTTCTCGGCCCACTTCGGCCACGGATGCCGCAAGTCATCGCAACAAGCCGAGCGCATCTTCGCGAACTAAGGTAAACTAAATACATGCTGCTAAATGGAAGAGAAGCCATTCTTAATCGTGTCCAGCTGCTGAAGGCCGAGATCAGTGACATCCAGAGACTCAACGAACAATATTCCCAGGCGAGACGAACCTTGCCAGCGCAGCAGAATCACGCCCAGCGCCGCGGCAGGTTGGAACAAATCGTAGAAGAATTGAAAGCCCTCACCAACCGAAAAATCCAGTGATCTAGGCACTTACAAGAACCTGGAAACAGCCGCCCCCGGCCGGTCAGTCGAGCAACGCTCGACAGTGATGCGCCCTCATCCTCGTGAATGCCGGTGCTACAATTAATGGTTCCGTGCCTGCCCGCGCAGCATCCATATATCTTTTGAGGTGCTCTTATGGCAACCGTTGAAGCTCCCACGCAACCACAGATTCGCCTTCATCAAGGCCCGTTCGTCAATGAGCCGCTGACTGATTTCAGCAAGGAAGAGAACGCGCGCAAAATGCGGGCGGCGATCGAGAAAGTTCGTGGCCAGCTTGGCCGCGAGTATGACCTCATCATCGGCGGCAAGCGCATCAAGACGCAGGAGAAGATCAAGTCGCTGAACCCGGCCAAGCCGTCGCAGGTCGTCGGCCTGCACCAGAAGGCTGGCAAGGAGCACGTCGAACCGGCCATGCACGCGGCGCTCAGGGCTTTTGAACACTGGAGCCGTACCTCGGTCGAGGAACGTGCCAGCCTGCTATTCCATGTGGCCGATATGCTGCGTGAACGCAAGTTTGAGATGTGCGCGTGGCTGGTCTTCGAAGTGAGCAAGAACTGGGCGGAGGCCGATGCCGACATCGCCGAGACCATCGACTTCTGCGAGTACTACAGTCGCGAAGCGTTGCGGCTCGCGAAGGTGAAGCCCGACGTGCAAATGCCCGGCGAGCACGACTCTCTCCTGTACATTCCGTTGGGCGTGGGCGCCGTAATTCCGCCGTGGAATTTCCCCTGCGCGATCATGGCCGGGATGACGATGGCTTCGGTCGTGTCGGGCAATACAGTCATTCTGAAACCATCGAGCGATTCGCCTACCATCGCAGCGAAGTTCATTGAACTTGTCGAGGAGGCGGGTATTCCCGATGGTGTAGTCAACTTCTGTCCTGGAGCCGGCGCGAGTTTCGGCAACGCTGTGGTTGCGCATCCCAAGACGCGCTACATCGCCTTTACCGGTTCGCGCGAGGTTGGCCTCGACATCCACAAGCGCGCCGCCGAAACGGTTCCCGGCCAGGTGTGGATCAAGCGCACGGTCCTCGAAATGGGTGGTAAAGATGCGATCATCGTCGATGCCGATGGTGATTTTGACTCTGCCGTCGAGGGCGTTGCCCAGGCCGCATTCGGCTTCCAGGGGCAGAAGTGTTCAGCCTGCTCGCGCGCCATCGTTGACGAGCGCATCTACGACAAGTTCCTGGATCAGCTCAAAGCTCGCGTGGAAAAGATCACCGTCGGCGATCCCGCCGAGAACCCGAACATGGGTGCGGTGATTAACGAAGGTTCCATGAAGTCGATCCTCGAATACATCGAGTACGGCAAGAAGGACGGACGCCTGATCACCGGCGGTGCTCCAGCAGAGAATGCGGGCGAAGGCTACTTCATCCAGCCCACAGTCATTGCCGATATCAAGCCGAAATCAAAGCTCGAGCAGGAAGAGATCTTTGGCCCGGTGCTGGCAGTGATCAAGTCAAAGAACTTCGATCACGCTTTAGAGATTGCCAACGACACGGAGTTCGGGCTGACCGGCGCGGTTTATACCAGTTCGCAGGACAAAATCGATCGCGCCGTGCGCGAGTTCCACGTTGGCAACTTGTATATCAATCGCAAGTGCACCGGTGCCATGGTCGGCGCGCATCCCTTCGGCGGCTTCAACATGTCGGGAACAGACTCGAAAGCGGGCGGGCCCGATTACCTGTACTTGTTCACGCAGGCTAAGTCGGTAGCAGAAAAAATCAGGTAGGTAATTACAAATCCTTGTCATTCCGAGGAGCGAAGCCCGAGGAATCTGGTCTCTGCCGGCTAACGCGCAAAGAACCCAGGTCCCTCGCTCCGCTCGGGATGACAAAGAACTGGATTTTGCCAGTAATCAAAAAGGCCGCCCTCAGGCGGCCTTTCTCATCAATCAAAGCCCTACGAGGGCACAGCCTGCCCCTGCTGCGGCGCGGCTGCAGCCGTAGCCGCGGCGGCTTCATTCAGGATTCGGTGGTGAATCGTAAACAGCGCCAACTCCAACCGGTCCGAGACGCCGATCTTGTCATACACGTTGCGTAGATAGTTCTTGATTACCTGCTCGGTGGTTCCGAGTTGCGTGGCGATTTCTTTGTTTTTATATCCCTGCACGATGAGCGCGACGATCCGCAGTTCTTTCGCGGTCAGGCGATCGCGCACCCGCAGACCGACCATATCGTTTTCGGTCAGCTCGCTGGGGACAGCAATGTCCTGCACCCAGGTTTCGCCGCGAGCCACCTTGCGCACGCAGTCTACGAGCGCGGCGCTGGTCACGTTGCGGTAGACCACTCCGTGCGCCCCGGCAGCCATGTAGCGTTGCGTGCTTTCACCGGTATCGGCCAGGACGACTACTCGAGTCTTGGCTTTATTCGCGGCTTGCAGGACGGCGAGAAAGTCGCCGTGGAATCCACCAGCAATTACGAGCACGGCGGCCCGGAACTTATCCAGGGCCATGAACATCTGTTCCTGGGTTTGCGCTTGCGCCACAATGCGCATCTCGTCTTCCACCGCCAGCACTTTGGCGATTCCCGCGCGGAAGATTGCCTGATTGTCGGCCAGAATCAATTTAAGCATCGCTTCAGCACCTCTTTACGTGTCACGACGAACTGACGACCTTACGTATGGCGAACGAAATCGTACGAATCGATCACGCAGGCCACACCTCGGGCCTCCGCTGGATTACTGCTGCCACCGGTGGCAGGTTCGTCGGTGCGGACCACCCGTCCCTTGCACTGCACCGTCACGTTTTCCTTGGCTCCGGTGACTTCGGGCGGAAGAACGATCTCGAACTCCACATTGGAGCCCACTTCCAGCGCCGCATCCGCCCGAATGTAGACTCCGGCGGCGCTCAAATTCCCAGTTACTCCACTAGCTTGTCCCGCCTCGTCTGCCTTATGAATCTTGATCGGCAGTTCGAGGGGAAACCTTTTTCCCGTCCGCGCTTCGGACACAAGTCCTCCTAGCTCCTGGCCTTCCTTGCGTGCAAAAGCCAACTCCACGATGACATCTCCCGATGGATTCCAGGGTTCCGCTGATTTCTACTTACTCGCCCTTATATCATGGAAGGCACTTCAGTCAAAGGCCTGAGTTACCATCGTAACCTTGGTAGAAACTAGGTTCCCCTCGGAGACCAAGAGCGGGCGACCCGCTAGATTTCCACCGTTGGATGCTTTCTGTCAGAATAATCACTCGTCCTCTGACCGATCGGATCATAACGCCTACTTCTTAAGGAGTCACTTCCAATGCTCGTTCCAGCCGCTACTTCGAGAAGTTTCTCCCGCGTTCTCTTTCTCATTTTCGCCCTTACCGCTGTGTTTTTTCTCCCAGCGTCGAGTCGCGCTCAAGGGGCAGCGAAGCCTGCCCCAACCCCCCCCCAGGGTGGTGTTGCGCCGAAGGCGAACCCGGAGACCGAAGTGGGGAAGGCCGTGGGCTCGCGGCCCTCAGAAGCTCCGCAGGTTCTGCAGCAGCTTAATTCCGCTCTGGAAGGTCTTGTGGCCAAGGTTTCGCCCGCCGTGGTCCAGATTCTCGTCACCGGGTACGGACCAATCGAAGAAAGCAATCGCAGCCAGACCGCGCTGATCGCGCGTCAGCATGCCGTTGGCTCGGGCGTGATTGTGGACCCGGACGGCTACATAATGACCAACGCGCACGTGGTCGAGGGAGCGCATCGCATCCGCGTGGTGTTGCCCATGCCTTCACTGGATTCCGCGCAGGTTGAGCCCGTGGGCAAGGAACACGTACTGGACGCGAAGCTCGTTGGCATTCATAAAGACTCGGATCTTGCGCTGCTGAAGATTGACCAAAAGAATCTGCCCACCCTTGAACTGGGTAGCGCTCGCCGCATTCATCAAGGCCAGTTAGTCTTAGCCATCGGCAGCCCGGAAGGATTGCAGAACTCGGTCACCATGGGCGTTGTCAGTTCGGTCGGCAGGCAGCCCGACCCGGACCGGGCCATGGTTTATATCCAGACGGATGCTCCGATCAACCCTGGAAACAGCGGCGGCCCGTTGATTGACATGGACGGTTATGTGCTCGGCATCAACACATTAATTCTTTCCGAGGGCGGTGGCAGCGAGGGGCTGGGGTTTGCGATTCCCGCCCGGATCGTGCGTTTTGTCTATCAGAGCTTGCGTAAGTATGGACACGTGCATCGGGTCGAGATCGGTGCGGTCGCGCAAAACATTACCCCAAACCTGGCCGAAGGACTCGGACTTTCCCGGAGTTGGGGAGTTATTGTCTCGGACGTAAATCCTGGAAGCGCCGCGGAAACCGCTGGACTAAAGATTGAGGACATTATCATAAGCGCCGACGACCGGCCGATCGACACCCTGCCAGCACTGAACGCCGCTATGTATCTGCATCCCCTTGACGAGGTGATGAAACTGGTTGTCCTGCGCGGGGGCGAAACAAGAGTTCTGTATGTTCCGGTGAGCGAGCATCGGGATCAGATGGACAAACTCATCGACGCGGTCGATCCCGACCAGAGCCTAGTGCCGCGCCTGGGAATCCTTGCAGTTGATTTGAACGAACAGATCCGGTCGATAGCGGGCAATTTGCGCAATCCGAGTGGAGTGGTTGTGATCGCCCGTGCGGCCAATCTCATCGGCCCCGAGACGGGCCTGAAGACGGGCGACGTGATCCACAGTGTGGATAAGACACCGGTCGACTCGGTGGAATCACTACGCGCTACGCTGCGGGGTCTCAAACCGAGCGCGCCCGTCGTGCTCCAGGTGGAACGGGACGGCCAGTTGCAATGGCTGGCTTTCGAGATAGAGTAAGGAAAGGTACCCGCTATACACTACGGCTCAGTGGGGGACCAGAGATGGCGACAATTAGACACTCGATTTCAATTGATGCTTCACCCGACAGAATTTTTCCCCTCGTCAGTTCCGGCCACGGATTCTCGCAATGGTGGGCGGCGGATGTCAGCGAAGACGTTCCTCGCAATATTGTCTCGCTCGGGTTTTTCGACCGCGCCACCGTCTACAATCTGAAACCCGTCCGCATTGTCACGCCTACGGAGGCCGAATGGGCATGCCAATCCGGTGAAGAATGGAATGGCACCGTGCTGCTATTCGATCTGCTCCGACAGAAAGAAACCCGCACTCTGCTGCGGTTCTCTCATATGGATTGGCGCGCCGAAACGGATTATTTTGTTGCTTGCACCACTACCTGGGGCCACCTGATGTTTCGATTGAAGGCCGCCGCCGAAGGCAAGCCGCCAGGGCCGCTCTTCTCCGCCACGGGAATGGCATATTAGTGGCTGCCGACTTGCGGTGTGACGGTTTGCGATGACTAGAATGCGCTACCGCCGCCGCCCCCGAAGCCACCGCCTGAAAATCCTCCTCCGCCACCACCGCCGCTCCAACCTGATCCTGTCGAACTGGCACGCGGAGCCGAGACGAAGACCTGGTGCATGTCCGTCGCCATGCTGTGCATCGAGTTCGAAAAGAATATTGGATTGAATCCCACCCCTCCATTCGGCGAAACGTACCAGTTGGGCGGATTTTGCACGATCCCCGCGAACGCCTGCGCCCAATGATGCTCGACCCCCAGTGCCATGGCGTAGGGCAGATATTTTTCGAACGTGTCCGGAGGCATGCGCTTCAACCGGTCCGCATCCACGCGGTTCATGAATTCCTGAAACCCCAGAACCGCGACGCAGGTACGCCCGCCTTGCACCGTCTTCGCGGTCATCTGCCGCGCAAACAGCCACCAGAGAATCGCTGAAACAATTCCACACAAAATCAGCAGGCCGATCGAGGTGAAAACATCTTTGTTCCATAGAAACTGCAGCATCAAGAAAGGCGCAACAATCAGAACGATGCCAAACACGCTATAGGCATTCGCCGAGTCGGGATCGAGCAGGTACATCCCCTTGATCTTCAGTGCGGACTTTATATCTTGCTGGATCGCTGGAATCGCCTTGTAGAAGCGGTTTTTCAAACTGGACAATCGCGTGTCATTGCTTTCCGCGAAAACATTCTCCAACATCACTCGCTCATGCGGCACCACTCCGCTCCATTGATCGCGCGGCGTCATCAGATGAAAAACGTAATCTTTGTGATGAAAGAGTAGACCCTTGTCATCGACTTCTTCGATCTTTACGAATCCTCTCACCGCCAAATCCACCAGTGTGCAGGTAATGTCTCTCGGATGGACTTTGTCTTCAAGCAGTGTGCCCGCCTCAGCTGGAGTCATTCCCGCCGGCGGCTCATACACAGGGGCGACCGAGAGCCCGGGATCGGGATCGCGTCCCTTATACCACCACAGCGTGAACATCGCGACAAAGGTCCACAAAGGCAGAAACACGATGAGATTGCTGCCGACAAACCATATGAACCGGGTAAACGCGCCCGGTTCTTTGAGAACGCCTTTAGGAATAAAGATGTCGATGGTCATCCCGCCGCGCATGGGCAACGGATTGTTGGTCTCAAATGAAACTTCAGAGCCGCGAACTTCCGCCGTGGCACCGCGTTCGGCCGAGCCATATGCTCCCGTGAACGCTTGGGCTCGCAGCGAACCGTCGGCCGAGTCCGGGAAGCTGACCAGCGCGGAAGCATGATCGATCGGCACCGGCCAATCATTGCCGGTCACGTTCCAGTAAAACTCGTCGTGATCTTCGAAAAAGCGCGTGCCGTTGCGAACCGTGTAATCGATCTCGACGGCTCGAGTAGCATCGACGGCGTCGGGAATGAAAATCTTCAGATCGCGAAAGCCGTTCGCAGTGGACGACTCGTATTTCAGCTTGCCGCCGCTGCCGTCCGTCACCCCGGTGACGTGCAGAAACAGAGTGTAGTTCGTCCCCCGCGCTCCCGGATATTCGATTGGGATGAATCGGTGAATGCCATGCCACTCGCCGTCAAATGCAAGCGTAATGCGTTCCTGAACCGCGGCGGAGCCGTCTTCATGAACCGAGATAGTGTCGCTGAAATCGCTAACCCGCCAGCTGCGCGCGAACAGAGGCGAGACAAAAATGCTGATGAACAGAAAACAACCAACAACAGCTCTGTAGAGACGCAGCTCGCTGCGTCTCAGACCACGGAAAAACTGATCCTGTGTCATTCCGAGGAGCGAAAGCGACGAGGAATCCAGGTTCTTCCCAGCCCCGAGAAAAACCCGCTTTGCTCGGGAAGACAACAACAAAACTAGGCTCGCCGTATCGGCCATAATCTTCAGGCTTAGAACTTCACCGCTACAGGCTCGCGGTCGGCAGCATCCACTTCGAAAAACTGCCGCGCCTGGAAGCCGAACATGCCGGCCAGGATGTTTGTCGGGAACGACTGAATCTTGGTGTTCAGGTCGCGCACCACGGCGTTGTAATAACGGCGGGCGTTCTGAATCGTGTCCTCGGTCTGACTCAGGGAACCTTGCAGTTGGGTAAATTCCTCGGAAGCCTTCAGCTGAGGGTAATTCTCGGCCACGGCAAACAGGCTCTTCAGCGCGCCCGTAAGCTGGTTCTCCGCGGCAGCCTTGTCAGCGGGTGAAGTCGCTTGCATGGCCTGCGAACGAAATTTAGCGATATTCTCAAACGTGCCCTTTTCGTGGGTGGCGTAGCCCTTAACCGTTTCCACCAGATTGGGGATGAGGTCATGACGGCGCTTGAGTTGCACATCGATGTCGGACCACGCCGAATCGCAGCGGATGCGCAACTGCACCAGGCTGTTGTACATCCCAATCAGTGCAAAGGCGATGACCACCAGAACGCCCAAAAAGATCCAGGCCATGATTGTCTTCCTTTCCTGAAGAAGTAGGAATCAAAGGGACGGTACCATAAGGGCGGAGCGGGCGCAATTGAAGCTGATGACGTGCAGCCGTCACCTTAAGCAGACCGACGAGAAGCCACGATTTTGGGTGGCGCGACGCTTCAGCGCTGCGGTAAATACTTAAGAAATCATTGGCGGCTTTAGCCGCTGAGGAGACACTCGACTGGCCTCGACCTGTGCGACGAAGAATTCCGCGCCTTCGCGTCGTAGAATAGAGACGCTCATGCCTACACCTCGAAGCAAGCCGTCGACAATTCGCCTGAGGACGAGCATGTCTGTGATCGCGCTGATTTTCTGTGCGGGGCACGCTCATGCCCAGACTTGTTTAACCGCGGGCGACATGGACGAGCCCACTCGCGCCGCCCTCGTCAGCACGGCGAAGCGTTATTTCTACATGGCCGCTCGAGGCGATTCCGCGGCAATGCGGCAGAATTCGATTGCCAGCGTGGCTTCCGATTTCTCGGGCATCGAGACGGCCGTGAAAAACAATCAGGCCGACTTTTCAGGAGTGCAGGCAAACCCGCGCCCGCCATTCCTGTTGAAGGCTGAGGGAACCGCGCCCTTTGAACGCGCCGAGTTCCTGTGCGGAGTGTTTGGCAAAAGCGGGCAAACCTCGGACAGCGCCGTGTTCGTGATTCCGAACCTGCCTCCCGGAAACTACGCCGTGGCGATTTTGGATGTTCCCGCCAAACAACCGGACACCGTGTCGTTCGTGCTGCAACAAGAGGGCAAAGAGTGGAAAATTGGCGGCTTCTACGTCAAAGAAACCCAAATCGCGGGACACGATGCAGCTTGGTTTGCCGACCACGCCCGCGCCTTCAAGTCCAAGAGCCAGAACCGCAATGCGTGGCTCTACTTCATCGAAGCTCGCGATCTGGCCGTCCCCTTGCCTTTCATGTATACCCAGATAACGGATAAGCTCGCGGATGAATCGGAGACCGTGAAACCCTCCGACCTGCCAACCGGCGGCAGTACCGTAGAACTTGCGGCCGGAGGAAAGATGCAACGGCTGACCGCGCTCTTCCCCCTGGCAGTTGGACAGGATGTCGATCTGGTGGTGAAGTACCAGTGCGCGGACGTTTCGAATTCAGCGCAGACCTTTAAGGACAATACCGCGGTAATACGCGCGCTGGTAGGAAAATTCCCCGAGTTTCGCGACGCATTCGATGGCGTGGTAGCCCGCGCCGTGGAACCAACCACCGGCCGCGATTACGGCTCCCTGCTACCAATGAAAGATATCAAGTAGCAACACACGTAACCCCGGACGCCTCGTCCCGCAACCAAGCCAAGCGAAGCAGGCATCGTAGGCGTATTACGCTCAGAGTCGATGAGTGAAATGGCGATGTTACACGTTTTGAGAATTGGCGGGACGGGTTACTGAGTGAAATTTTCAACAGTGAGCGATGGTGAACGCGTTTCTGAATGCCAAGATGCGACGCATCAGTTTGAAATCTCAGGTGCAAGCTTGCGCTTTACGAGAAACCTCGCGATGTATATCGCAATGCCCGTATACAACCACCAATTTAAGTTGGGTATTCCGGGGAACCAGACCATCACTTCAAACAGGGAAAACATCCACACAGCTGCCACAATTCTTATCCAAGCCCAAAGAGGACTAATTCTTCTTTGCGGCCATGCGAAATTTATTGGCATCAGCCAAGCTGCTAAAAGCGCACCCAGAAGGATTTTCTCACCGAGATTCATAGGCATTACTTGCGCCAACTACCGTGTGCTCGACTCTTCATCGGCAACTTGCAATGGATACCTCGGGTCTTTGGGGGTCGTACTGCACCCGACACAAAGGACGAGACTGCGGCAACGCCAACCGAACGTCAGCTTCGTCGGCACCTCGGATACCGGAGTCTGTCCAAACTGCATATTCACGGGCCGCGATGGAATAGGCGACCTTGTATTCTGCCTTCCACGTTAACTGCCCGCCCCACTTGGTTTGTAACGCGTGGTCAGCAACGATCCTTGTGTCCTGAATGTTTCCCGGCGCAAAAGCCAAGCTCACGCCCTGTGGCCGTCGATACAAAACGGCGAGGAGTAAAGCTGCGAGCAGCCATAACGCGGCGACCAGCGCCGTTGTACGCGCGTCTATTGTCCATTTACCGCGCCGCGCCGTTGCTTTGCTAGCCTGAGGAGGAGGCATCTGTTTAGCAGCTTACGATTCTGCCGACTGAACGCCATGCTAGCTTCCGCCGAAACAGCCTCCAAGTTACTTCAGTTTTCCGAACCGCAAGGGATAATTGATGTGACCAGATCATAACGCTCATTGAGCGTTGGCCGACCTTGTCCGGTCGCTGAGTGGTGTGGCGATTTTTTGCCAACTACCCGCAGCCGTGTAAATCGCAGAGCCTGCACACGACCCCAGTGACTGACGGGACAGTTTATGAGGGGCGGGCTGGCGGACTTCGTAGAATCTGGCAAAAACTTCATCGGAATAGGCAAGCGGCCCAAGGTCAGGAAACTATACTTAGGCTTGCCTGCCGTTTTGAGACAGACGGAACTTCGCAGCACAGGAGAAACAATGCAAAAGCGCAAACTTGGAAAAAGCAACCTGGAGGTCTCGGCTATCGGACTTGGCTGCATGGGGATGAGCTTTGGCTACGGTCCAGCTGGAGACAAGCAGGAGATGATCTCGGTCATCCGGGCAGCCGTCGAACGCGGCGTCACCTTCTTCGATACCGCGGAAGTGTACGGCCCCTTCACGAACGAAGGACTCGTGGGAGAAGCCCTTGCTCCCTTCCGTGAGCAAGTGGTGATCGCTACCAAATTCGGGTTCAAACTTGATCCGAACACCGGCAAACAGGCCGGGCTCGATAGTCGGCCAGAGCACATCAAGGCAGTTGCCGAGGCATCGCTCACGCGCCTCAGGACCGATGTCATCGACTTGTTCTATCAGCACCGCGTCGACCCCAACGTACCGATCGAAGACACAGCCGGAGCGGTGAAAGAGCTTATTCAGCAAGGCAAGGTGAAGCACTTCGGGCTTTCTGAAGCAGGGGTGCAGACGATCCGCCGCGCCCACAAAGTTCAGCCTGTCACCGCACTGCAGAGCGAATACTCGCTATGGTGGAGAGAACCGGAAGCGGAAGTGATACCGACGCTGGAGGAACTCGGGATCGGATTCGTTCCATTTAGCCCGCTGGGGAAAGGCTTCCTCACCGGAAAAATAACCGAAGATACGAAGTTCGACAAAGGCGATTTCCGCAACATCGTCCCTCGCTTTAGCGAAGAGAATCGGAAAGCGAATCAGGCGGTGGTCGATCTTGTTGGCAGATTCGCACAACAGAAGAAAGTAACACCGGCTCAGATCGCGCTCGCTTGGCTGCTTGCGCAAAAGCCATGGATTGTTCCAATCCCGGGCACGACCAAGCTGCATCGGCTCGAAGAAAACATCGGCGCCGTGAACGTCACACTTTCCGCTGACGAACTCCGCGAACTGGGGACCGCTGCCGCAAAGATCCCGGTGCAAGGCGCTCGGTACCCGGAAGAGTTGCAGAAATTGGTGGGCCGCTGAAAGGAGAGTTAATGTACAAAGCCAAAGCTTATTCCGCTGCAAGCGCAACATCGCCAATGGGGTCGACCACGATCCCGCGGCGCGATGCAACCGAAAACGATGTGCAGATCGAAATCCTGTTCTGTGGTATCTGCCACTCCGATCTGCACTCGGTGCGTAACGAGTGGAGCGAATTCATGCCCACCCAGTACCCGATTGTGCCGGGCCATGAGATCGTCGGCCGTGTGACCAAGCTCGGCTCAGCAGTGACCAAGTTCAAGCCCGGCGACCTCGCGGCAGTTGGCTGCATGGTCGACTCGGACGGTACCTGTCCCGAGTGTCGGGCCGGCTTCGAGAATTTCTGCCCGAACATGGTGCTCACCTTCAATTCGCCGGACAAGCACCTCGGCGGTGTCACCTATGGCGGCTATTCCGAGAGCATTGTCGTCGACCAGCGTTTCGTTCTGCGCGTCCCCTCGAACCTCAAGCCCGCGGGAACCGCGCCTCTGCTCTGCGCCGGAATCACAACTTATTCGCCCATGCGCCGCTGGGGCGTTGCCAAGGGCAAGAAAGTTGGCGTGGTCGGCCTCGGCGGATTGGGCCACATGGCCGTGAAGTTGGCACATGCGTTCGGTGCCCACGCTGTAGTCTTCACGACTTCGCCGAACAAGAAGGAAGACGCTCTTCGCCTCGGAGCAGACCAGGTCGTCATCTCACGCAATGCCGACGAGATGCAAAAGCACGCGGAGAGCTTCGATTTCATTCTCGACGCCGTTTCCGCCGACCATGACATCAACGCTTATATCAGCCTGCTCCGCCGCGACGGCAACCTTACGATTGTCGGCGCGCCGCCCAAGCCCCTCGGTGTTTCTGCCTTCGGCCTGATCATGCGCCGGCGCAGTTTTTCAGGCTCGAACATCGGCGGCATCGCCGAAACCCAGGAGATGCTCGACTTCTGCGGCAAGCACAACATCACCGCCGATGTCGAAGTCATTCCGATCCAGAAGGTCAACGAAGCCTACGAGAGACTGCTCAAGTCCGATGTGAAGTACCGCTTCTCCATCGATATGGCTTCTCTCAAGAGTGAGTAACCGGGAGACACAAGTGATGAGGAACCGAACATGAAACAGCTACTTTCGTTCGGCGTCCTGTCGTTGTTTATCGGGATGACCGCAATGACGCTGTCCGGCAGCCAGGGTCACAGTGTAAAAGATCGTGATGCCAATGACGGCATCCGGAACCGCTTTGTCGGAGCGTGGCGGCTGGCCTGGCTCGAACAGGAAGGCGCAGATGGGAAAATTCACAAGTCCGACTCTACCGGACTGCTGGTCTTCACCCGCGACGACCACATGTCGGTCCAGGTGATGGAACGCAACCCGCAGGCACAAACTCCTGCTGGGCCTGAGCAGTATTCGCAAGGCGGGTATGAGGCCTCTTTTGGCACCTATGAGATCGACGAACGCGCTCACACATTCACGTTTCACGTCGAGGGCGCGCTGGTGCGCACGCTTATCGGCAAAAACTTGCCGCGCACGTTTGAGTTGTCGGGCAAACAGCTCATCGTGAGGTCAACTGACCCAAATGAACACTGGAGAGTTGTCTGGGAGCATCACTAAGCCGACGATCTCCGTGAGATGGAATGCGCCGCCGCAAAGATCACAGTGCGAGGGGCGGTATCCCGAACACATCGAGCAGATGAGCAATCGCTGAGCGGTAAGCTCATATACAATTCGTCGCATCGACAAGCGGGGTGGATATGTCGGACGCGCCAAACCAAACTCTCCTTGAGGCTCTGCTGGACTCTTGGGACCGCAACAACACCATCCTTCTCAACCTTCTCCGCGCCCTCCCGGAGGGCGGGCTGGAGGCTCGGGCAATGAAGGGCAGTCCATCGATCGCGGAGTTGTTCACACACATCCACTATGTGCGACTTGTGTTCGTCTCCGAAGACGCCCCTGAGTTCGCAAGAAAGCTGCCTGAGGAAGAGTGGCGGGCCGAGCGCGACCCCGGCCGCGTCGCGCAGATGCTGAACGAGAGCACTATGGCGGTGCGCGACGCGGTCAAGGGCAGGGTGGAGGCAGGCCGCGACATGGACCTTCACTACGACCACCCGATCCTACTGCTCCAGCACATGATCTGGCACGAGGGCTACCACCATGGTCAGATCAAGCTGGCCCTCAAGTTGAGTGGCCGCAAAATGACTGACGAGGAAGCCGGCCCGATCACGTGGGACGTCTGGATGAGCAAGAGATGGAAGTGAGGTTGATTCAGACATGAATTAAGGAAGTTAGAGCATGGAAATCAAAAAAAGTAAGGAAGGCAAGGTGGTCGACTGGATGGAGCACGTCACCGACGAACAATATCGGGCCGGGAAATAAAGGAGATTTAGATGAGCAATAAGCCAGCGCGAAACGATGCTCTAAAAGACCGCCTTTCCCGATCTCGCGAAATAACGATCAGCGTGACCGGCAGAAAGTCAGGCCGCACCATCTCAAACCCTGTCTGGTTCGTATTGCACGAAGATAAACTCTACCTGCTACCGGTGCAGGGGTCGGCTACACAGTGGTACAAGAACGTGCTAAAGAATCCATCGATTCACATCAAGGCAGGAGGCGCAGAGGCTGAGTTCAAAGTTATTCCTATCACCGACCCCAAACAAGTGTCGTCCGTGGTCGAGAAATTCCGCGAGAAGTACGGGGCGAGCGACGTAAAGAAGTACTATTCGAGGTTCGACGTTGCCGTCCTAGCCCAGGCGAAATGAGCGCCATCATGATTCCAAAAGAGGTATTCTCGAAGGCGTGAAAACCAACGGCAAAGTAGTACCTCTGCGGCGATCGGCAGACGGAGCGGTCCCGACCGAACCAGACCTGGCCACACTCGCGCGCTTGATTGCCTCCTACGCGCCGCACGACGGCAGTTTTGAGCTGCGCATCCCTGGTTTGCACGCGAATCGCTTTTCACGAACAAACAAGGAGTGTGTGCATGCCCTCTCGTTGCCCTCGTTGTGCGTCGCCGCACAGGGAGCGAAGACCGTCATCGTGGGGCAAGAGGTCTATGAATACGATGCATCGCGCATGATCGTGTTCTCGGTTGCTTTGCCTGTTGCCGCCCAAATCACCCAAGCCAGCTATTCCGCGCCCTACCTTTCTCTCAAGCTCGACCTCGATCCGCACAAGATTGCCGAGCTGGTCTTGAAGGTTTTTCCGCACGGTCTGCCTCCGGCTCAGGATAGGAGCGCCGTTTACATCACACCGGTGGACGCAAGCATTGTCAGCGCCGCGACGAGGTTAATGGACTGTCTAGCGCAGCCCGGCGACGTCGAGTTACTCGCCCCGCTTGTGATCGATGAGATTCTGATCCGTTTGCTACGCAGCCCCATTGGTGTTCGCATCGCACAAATGGGTTTTGCGGAATCCAGTGTGCACCGGGTTGCGAAGGCCATTTCCTGGCTGCGCGAGAACTTCTCCCAGCCCATGAAGGTCGAAGACCTTGCCGAGTTGGTGCACATGAGTGTTTCGTCTTTCCACGAACACTTCAAGTCCGTCACTTCGATGAGCCCATTGCACTATCAAAAGGTCCTTCGCCTCCAGGAGGCGAGGCGCCTCATGTTGTCGACAATGACGGACGCGGGTACTGCGAGCCAGCGCGTGGGTTATCTAAGCGCTTCGCAGTTCAGCCGCGAATACAGCCGTTTTTTCGGGAGTGCACCGACCAAGGACATCGCCAGATTGCGCCAAGAGACTCGACTTTGGGATCCGCTCATTCCAAGACAAGTCTAACCTCGTCCCGCACCCCTTGCGCGAGTGCCGATCCTTCGAATCATCTCACCACAGTCTCCTTAATTCTTGTGCGCTTCTGCGCATACCGTATTCCGCGCTGATCCATTGAGCTGGAATTGATCTCAGAAGCCACGTCTTTCCCGCCAGTTTGACCAAATTGTCATGCTTTGTGACACCCATCACAACGCAAAGTGCGCTTTGTCACAGCTAAATGTTATCCGTGGACCAGATACTGCGACATCAGCTCAGATAACAACCAGCTATTTTAGGAGACAAAAATGAGATTCCTGAAAAAAGAAATGGCGGCTTCTCTGCTTGGGACAGTTCCTGTCACGGTTTTGCTGTTTTGTGCCGTATTGAATCCGCCCAGCGCGTTGGCGGTTCCAAGCTATGCGCGGCAGACTGGCTTAGCGTGCAGTGGCTGCCACTACGCCCCTCCGGAACTCAACCCCGCCGGACGACGCTTCAAGTTGCTCGGTTATGTCGATAAAGCGGACGAGACCAAAGTCATAAAATCGGATTCAGGCAAAGCGCATGCCGCGCTTGACCTTCTCGCATCGCTGCCCCTTTCCGTAATGTTTGAGACCTCATTCACCTCAACCAAGTCAAGCGTGCCGGGCACGCAGAACGGGAGTTTTGAATTTCCTCAAGACATTTCGCTCTTCATTTCTGGGGCATGGACAAGCCACGTCGGCAGCTTTGTTCAAGTGACTTACGACACCCAAGACGACCATTTCACCAGCGATAATACAGATATTCGCTTCGTGAATAAGACGAAGCTGAGTAACAAGGAACTCGTTTACGGCCTGGACTTCAACAACAATCCGACCGTAGAGGACCTTTGGAACAGCACGCCGACATGGGGTTTCCCTTGGATCAACAGCGATTCTGCGCCCACTCCCGGCGCCTCTCCCATCATTAACGGTGGTTTGGCCCAGGACGTCGCAGGATTCGGTGGCTACGCGATGTGGGACAATCATCTGTATCTGGATGCAGCGATTTATCGCTCGGAACATGTAGGCGGCGCTCAGCCGAATCCGGGAACTGGGTCCGCCTACAACATCCGCGGCGTTGCGCCCTATTGGCGCGTCGCTTGGCAGGGCTCCACAGCGACCACTCAGTATGAGGTGGGCACCTACGGAATTCACATGCAATCCAGTCCTAACACCATCGCAGGCCTAGAGGATGGGTACACAGATGTAGCCGTAGACACACAGATTGATCGGACGCTATTCCGGCATGACGTGCTTTCGCTGCGCGGCACCTACATCCATGAAAGTTCCGATTTGGCGGCATCGTTCGCCGCGGGTGCGGCTTCGCAGACCGCAAACCATTTGAACACCTTTATGGCCAATGCCGAATACCATTACGGCAATCGCCTCTCGGGAACATTCGGCTGGTTCGATACAAGTGGAACCGCCGATCCTTTGCTGTATCCTTCAGGTGCTGTGAACGGCTTCGCCAACGGAGACCCGAGAGGCGCGGGGTATATTTTGAACGTCTCGTACTGGCCGTGGCAGAATCTGCAGCTCGCCGCCCAATATACCGGATATACGCGCTTCAACGGCGGCTCAACCAACTATGATGGTTCGGGCCGCAACGCGAGCGGCAACAACACAGTCTATCTGGACGCGAAATTCATTTTCTGACATGCATGTGAACAACTACTTACAAATCCAACGGAGGAAAACGCAATGAAGTGCAAAGGATTCATATTGGCGGTACTGGCGGTTGGTCTGTGCAGCGCAGCGTGGGCTGGCGATATCGAGGGCAAAGTTAGCGGCATGAAGGGCCAGTCGGTGGTTTACGTCGACGCCATCGCGGGCAAAACGTTTCCCGCTCCCAAAGAACAACCGGTCATCGACCAAAAAGGACTGGTGTTTGCGCCGCACATCGCGGTCGTACAACAGGGCACAACTGTCGAGTTCCTGAATAGCGACAATGTGCAACACAACGTTTTCTGGACCGCTATCGGCGGCGACAAGAAAGCAGGACACAATCTCGGGACGTGGCCCAAGGGGGAAAAACGGCCGTTCACCTTTGATAAGGCGGGCGTCGTACCTCTGCTCTGCAACGTACACCCGGAAATGGCCGGATATCTCGTTGTCAGCCCAACCCCCTATTTTGCCGAAACGGATGACAGCGGCAACTACAAAATCAAAGATGTCCCGGACGGCAGCTACACCGTAGTCGTGTGGCACGAAGGCGCTAAGAATCAGTCCAAGCCAGTCACCGTTGCGGGCGACACCAAAGCGGACTTCACCGTGAGCAAGTAAATAAAGAAGGAGCGGGCAGCAACATCCGCTCCTTCGCCTTCTGCGTGTAGAATGCTTTCCATTCAACGAAGACAACGGGAACGCCATCTTGCTGAAACGGTACAAAGACAAAAGAGTGGACCGGGATTGGTTGAACACCAATTTCCCCTGCATGATGGCTTGTCCGGCCCACACCAACGCGGGACGTTATGTGGCCCTGATTGCGGAAGGGCGATTTGAGGAAGCTTACAAGCTCGCCCGCGATCCCAACCCGCTGGCGAGCATCTGCGGCCGAGTGTGTGCCCATCCATGCGAAACTGCCTGTCGTCGTGGCGATATTGATCGTCCCATCGCAATACGTGCTCTCAAGCGTTTTCTGACGGAGCGGCACGGCCCGGAATCCAAGCGTCCCGTCGACATCAACGCGGGACGGGCTCAGAATAAGCTGCCCTTCAAGGTGGCCGTGGTCGGCGGTGGTCCGGTAGGACTATCCGCGGCTCATGACTTGGCTCTCATGGGCTACTCAGTTACGATTTTTGAAGCTGCTCCTGTTGCCGGGGGAATGCTCTACCTCGGCATTCCTGAATATCGTTTGCCTCGTGACGTGGTGGAAGCGCAAGTGCGAGAAATTCTCGCGATCGGCGACATCACTCTGAAGCTCAATCAAGCGGCCGGACGCGATTTCACAATTTCCGACCTGCGCCACCAGGGCTTTGATGCGGTGTTGATTGCTGTGGGCGCGCACCGCAGCCGCGATCTCACCATTCCTGGCGTCGACCTGGATGGGGTTTACAAGGGCATCGATTTCCTGCTGAACGTGAATCTCGGCTACAAGTTCACCATTGGCAAGAAGGTCATTGTGATCGGCGGCGGCAACGTAGCTATGGACGTAGCTCGTTCCGCGGCTCGCGAAGTCGTGCGACAGCATGTTGCCGGGGTGGAAGACCTCGAACCTTCGCAGGAAAACGTCAGTGCCGTGGCCACGAAAGAAATGGTCGACGTTTCTCTGTCGGCGCTTCGTCTGGGCGCGCAGGAAGTGCATCTGGTCTGTCTGGAAAAGCGAGAAGAGATGCCGGCTGCGCTGGAAGAGATTGAAGAGGCAGAAACGGAAGGCATCGTCATGCATCCCGGCCTGGGCCCGAAACGCATGATCGGCAAAGACGGCAAAGTCGTGGCGCTGGAGACGCTAAACACGAAGTGGGTCTTCGATCAGAACAAGCGCTTCAATCCCGCATTCTACGAGGGCAGCGAGACCCAACTGGAGTGCGACACCATTATTATGGCCGTCGGACAGGCGCCGAGGCTGGACTTTCTCAAACCTGAAGACGGCGTGGAACTGTCTCCGCGCGGGCTGATCGCGGTGAACCCGCAGACCCTGATGACCTCGGCGAACGGGATCTTTGGTGGTGGCGATTGCGTTTTCGGTCCGCGGTTGATCATCGACAGCGTCGCTGACGGAAAGCGCGCCGCGGTTGGCATCGACGAGTTTCTGCGCGGCCGCAAGCATCCCGAGCCCATTGTCGAAGTCGAAGTGTTCAAGCGTCACAGCATGCCGCTGGAGTTGTTGGACTTGACTCGCCCGCCCATTCCGATGCTGCCGCTGGAGCGCCGTACCGGAGTAACGGAAGTCGAGATTGGCTACGACGCTGCGTCGGCGATCGAAGAAGCGCAGCGCTGCCTGCACTGCTGGGTGAATACAGTCTTCGAGGGCAGCCCGGAAGATGGGAGTATGTGCATCCTCTGCGGAGGTTGCGTGGATGTGTGTCCGGAAAAATGCCTCGAGCTGGTGTCGTTGGACCGCATACAGTTCGAGCCGGACACCGTGCAGCAGATCCGGGAGCATCAGGAATTGTTTGGTGTGGAGCTCGACGAAGTTGCAGCTGACGAACTCGGTATCGTGACCGGCTCCGCCATGCTGAAAGACGAGACTCGCTGCATTCGATGCGGGCTATGTGCCATGCGCTGTCCGGTCGGCACTATCACTATGGAATCCTACAACCTGGTTTCTGCCGAGCCGACCGGATTGATTTCAGTCGAATCCATCGATGGTCCGCTCAGACCCAAAGCGCCCGTCATGGCTGGAGGCCCAAAGTAGCCAATGCCTGAAGAAAAGCAAAACGAGCCGCAGGACAAAGAGTTCGACCGCCGAGCTTTTTTCGTGAAGCTCGGACTGGGATCACTGAGCATCGCTGCTGCCGGGACGGCGGCGTTTGCGTACCAGTTTCTCTCGCCGAATGTTTTGTTTGAACCGTCTCCCATCGTCAACGCAGGCAAGCCTGAAAATTATGCTGTGGATTCAGTGACGCTAGATGTGAACTCAGGAATTTATCTCATCCATGCCCAGGAAGGTTTTTTTGCGCTGAGTGCCATTTGTACTCACCTCGGCTGCATGACCGCGTGGAAACCGGAGTTAGGGATCATCGCTTGCCCGTGTCATGGCAGCAAGTTCACGCGGGACGGGGTCAAGATTGAAGGTCCAGCCCCCAAGCCACTGCCCTGGCTGCAAACCTGGGTCAGCGACGAGGGTGATCTGATGGTGGACCGTTCCATCAACATTCGTCCTATGCAGTTTGTGAGGGTGTGAGCGTGGCGAAGACAATCACGAACTATTTCGAGGAGTTGCGCGGCACGCGGGTTTGGCGGTCAGTTTTCCGCGGCGGGACCGGATCCAGCACTCTGCGCCGCGCCCTCGCAGTGCAGCAAAATGTGTTCCTGCACCTTTTCTCGACCAAGGTGCGGACCCGCATGCTCAGCTTCAGCACGACCTGGTATCTGGGCACCCTGACCTTCGGAACATTTCTCATATTAGTCAGCACCGGCATTCCCTTAATGTTTTACTATCACCCCTCCGTGCCGCAGGCTTATGCCGACACCAAGGACTTGCAGTTCGTAGTATCTTCCGGCTTATTTCTACGCAACCTGCACCGCTGGTCTGCGCATGCCATGGTGTTCCTGGTGTTCGCGCATATGTTCAAGGTGTTTTATCGCGGCGCCTACCGGCCGCCACGCGAGTTCAATTGGGTGATCGGAGTCATCCTGCTGCTGATCACGCTGCTGCTCAGCTACACGGGATACTTGCTGCCGTGGGATCAGCTGGCTTTTTGGGCGATCACGGTGGGTTCTAATATTGCGTCTGCTGTGCCAGTGCTGGGCAACAAAGTTCACTTCTTAATGCTGGGCGGAAATATGGTGAACGCCAACGCTCTGCTGCGCTTCTATGTTCTGCACTGCATGATTCTTCCCTTGGTCGCAATGCTTTTTGTCGCAATCCATTTCTGGCGCATTCGCAAAGATGGCGGCCTCTACGCGCACCAGAGTGAACCAAAAACGGTCGCGGCTCAATCGATTCCGGCGGCTGCGAAGGGGGCGCAATAGCAAATGAGCGATCCGAAAGATTTCATCGCCGGCATGGACTCAAACGCCCGCAAATCGCCAAGGCGGGTTGTCTTCGTCACCCGGCGAACCTCGGCGCAGGTCAAGGTTACCGACGAAGATCAGATTCAGACTTATCCGGAAGTTTTGTTCCGCGCCATCGTAGCCATTGAGGTGCTCACGATCGCGTTGGTGGGCGTGGCTCTTCTGTTCAACGCGCCCCTTGAGGGCCTTGCCGACCCATCGCACACGCCCAACCCCGCGAAGGCGCCTTGGTACTTTCTCGGATTGCAGGAAATGCTGCATTACTTTCCTCCGGTGGTCGCGGGTGTTCTGGTTCCCACTCTGGTCGTGATCGCGCTGGTTGTGATTCCCTACTTCAACATTAACGTCGAGGCTGAGGGCGTGTTTCTGAAGGATCGAAAACGACGCATCCTTATTTTCTACGCCTTCACAGCTGCACTCTGTCTGTTCTTATTGTTTTTCGATGTGTACGTGGCGCTGGCGCCGACTCTGATCGTCGCCGGATTCATGGGGCTGGCGGCGCAAAGTTCGCCGCAGTCGACTTCGGCCTTCCGTCGTTATCTGGCGGCCAAACCACTTTCCTTCTGGATCATGACCTGGTTTCTGTTCGAACTGGCCGTGCTCACGGCGGTTGGCACTTTCTTTCGCGGCCCAGGCTGGTCCTGGGTGTTGCCCTGGAGAAGTTAATGCGATCATCAAAGAACGCGTTGTCTTCCCTGTGGCAGACGTTGTTCGGCCATCCGGTTCGCGCCTTTGGCGTGGTCAGCTTGCTGTTATTGATTTCGCTGGCCATCGCACCAGCTAAGAATCACTTCAGCGAATGGCGCCACTATCAGAAACAATACCTGTCGCTGATCAGGACCCGAGGAGACGCAATCACACTGCAGCGCCACTTCCACGACGGAATCCAGCAGATCTGGCTTCCGCAGCTCGGCGTTGTCGATCGCTGCACCACTTGCCACGTCGGATTGAAAGAAGCCAGTCTCGCCGATGTCAGCGCCCAACCGTTTCGCCCCCACCCGGTAATCCCGCATACCTCGGACCAGTTTGGTTGCGTCATGTGTCACCGTGGACAGGGTGCGGCAACCACCGTCGAGGAAGCGCACAGCAGCACCTTGGCGTGGGAGCAGCCAATTTTGCCGGCGCGTTATACACAATCTTCCTGCGGGCAATGCCATCGCGCGGATTTGATGGGCACACCCCAGCTCAACACAGGCCGCAGCATGCTGAGTCGATATGGCTGCGTGCATTGCCACACCATAAAACTCTCGGACGGCACCGCAATCAAGCCGACCGATGATCCGCCGTCGCTCGAGCACATCGCCGATAAGACCACGCGGGAATGGATCTACGCGTGGTTGAAGGATCCTCAGGCTTACGCGGTCACGGCGACCATGCCGAATTTCAAGTTGAGCGATCCCGACGCGCGCGATATTTCGGCTTTCTTGATCTCGAACAGCACGCCAATTGCTGGAGACACGGAGCCTGTCAGTAAGGAGCAGAAGACGCCCGATTCGGCGGCCGGAGCGAGCTTGTATGGCGAGTCCTTCTGCGCCTCCTGCCACGCCGTGCAGAACGCCGCCGGAAATGTGGTTGGCGGCGATGTCGGTCCCGAGCTAACCCGCATCGGCAACAAGGCGAAGCCGGAATGGTTGCAGGCGTGGTTGCACAACCCGCGGGTCTACGATCCGGGAACGGCAATGCCACATTACCGTTTCACCGATCAGCAAGTTTCCCTGCTCACGGGCTTCCTGGGAAACAAGACTGATTCCGACCTGCTGGCCAACGTTCATCTCGAGGCTGCTACTCCCGAGCAGATTACGCACGGCAAGCTACTGGTGACCGAATACGGCTGCGCCTCCTGCCACCAGATCAGCGGCGTCAAAAAGCCGGATAACTTCGCCCCGGAATTAACCCGCGTCGGGAGCAAACCGCTCACGCAGATTATTTTCTTGCCGGGCATGCAGCACACTCTTCCAGATTACATCTCAGCCAAGATCCAGCAACCGCGTTCGTTTGGATCGGCACTTAAAATGCCGCAGTACACTTTCGTGCCAGCGCAAGTCGATGCTTTGACCACTGAGTTGCTGTCCCTTACCGACCGCGCACATGATTTGCCGTTGTCACTGACCGTGCCGGCGCAGCTGCCTTCGCATTACCAGCCCGCTGGCAAGGCCGGTCAGCTCATGGCGGACTTGGCGTGCTTCAGTTGCCATGCGATTAACGGTCGAGGTAGCGACATGGCTCCCGACCTGACGTGGGAAGGCAGTTCGGTGCAACGGCCGTGGCTGCAGGCATTCTTGAAGAACCCTGGCACACTGCGGCCAGCGCTAATCCGCCGCATGCCGAGGTTCAATCTTGCGGACAGTGAGATTACGGAACTCACCGACTACATCATGACCGTTTATCAGACTCCGGCATTTGATCGCGACTCGATGCCGTCCAGTGGCTATCCGCCTGCCCAGGTGGAGCAGGGGAAACAGCTTTTCTATTCCAAGTATGCCTGCCAGTCGTGCCACATTATCGATACGAAAGTCGACAAAGGCTATATCGGGCCAAGTCTCACGCAAGTCGGTTCGCGGCTGAACGCTGCCTGGATTTACCACTGGTTGAAAGATCCGCAGGCCATGCGGCCCGGCACTACCGAGCCCAACCGCAACATGAACGACGAAGACGCCCGTGCGCTGACCGCATTCCTGATGGGGTTCAAGAGCTCCGGCAAACTGGAGGCAAAGAAATGAAGAGATGTTTGAGGATGCTCTTCGTCGCCTCCCTACTTCTCGGTGCAGGGTGTAGTCGCAAACCGGGACTGGTCCCTGCCTTGAAACCCACGGCGTTTGGCGCCGCATTGGTGGAGTCGAGTGGGGGAAAGCAGATCGGCGCAACCGGCATGGTGCTCGCACAGCCACTGGTCGTGCAGGTCAACGACGAACAAGGAGCAGCCGTTCCTGGAGCGCTGGTCGAATTTAGCGGGCCAGCGGGCGTCAGCTTCGATCCTCCGCGCGGTTTAACCGATTCCAGTGGGCAGGTCACCACCAACGTCGCGCTGGGCGGCATGGCAGGCCGATATCAACTGACCGCGCGTACAATTATCAAAGCCCAGAAACCCGTCGATCTGAAGATTGAAGAGATTGCGCTGGGATATCAGCAGCAGGTGGGATATCAGCTCGACAACAAATACTGCGCTCGCTGCCACAATCCAGAATCCTCGGCGGAGCGTGTTTCCAACTACGACAATCTCGAGGTCAAGCCGCACGCGTTTACCGAAGGCGACACACTCAACAAAATGAGCGATGCTGACCTGACCGCCATCATCAGCCACGGTGGACCAGCACTGAACAAGTCACCATTGATGCCACCCTACGGCTATACTCTCAGCAAGACGGAGATCGAGGCGCTGATTTCTTACATCCGCTTGATTTCCGATCCTCCCTATCATGCCGCCGGAATGGTCTATGCGCGGGCTCGTAACTGAAGGCCTTCATTCTCACCGGATACAATGACCGCAGCGTGAACCAATTTCGCAATCTTATGGAGGCATTGGATACGGCCCCGCCGGATCGCCCGTTTGTCACCGCGTGGATCGACGAAGACGAGCGTGAAACCGTTACTTTCGCCGAGTTCCGCCGGCGTGCAGGATTTCAAGCCAGTGTGCTGCGCAACAACAACGTGACCGCCGGCGATCTTGTGGTCCTCATCATGCCGCAGGGCATTCCCTCGATGACTGTTTTCGCGGGAGCGATGATGTTGGGAGCGGTGCCCGCATTCCTCGCTTACCCCAACTTCAAGGTTGAACCTTCCAAGTACCGCTCCGGACTGGCCGGAGTAACTGCAAACCTGAGCGCCAAACTCATCGTGATCGACAAAGAATTTCCCCACGAACTGCTCAGCTGTGTATCTCTCGACGACCAGACCACGGTGCTGCGTGCCAGCGATGGCAAAGTGACCGCTGAAGAGATTGGAATCCCTAGGCTCGAACATCCCCCTGAAGCCCTGGCATTCATTCAGCATTCAGCCGGCACTACCGGACTGCAGAAGGGTGTGGCCCTTACCCATGGCGCCGTACTGAAGCAACTCGAGCACCTGGCGCAGGCGCTGAAAATAGATCCCCGCACGGACCGCATTTATAACTGGCTCCCTCTCTATCACGACATGGGCCTGATTGCCTGCTTTATGTTGCCAATGGTCTGCCACGTGCCTGTCGTGATGCAATCGCCGCTGGACTGGGTAATGCATCCTGAAACCATGCTCCAGATTATCAGCGAATATAGGTGCACTCTGGCATGGATGCCGAACTTCGCCTTCCAATTTGTTCCTCGCCGCACGCCTCGGAGCCGATGGGCACAGTACGATCTTTCATCCCTGCGTGCCTTGATCAATTGCTCCGAACCGGTCCGCGCCAGCAGCTTGCATGAGTTCCAGAGCGCTTTCGCCTCCATCGGATTGAAGGCCGATGCCATGCAATCCTCCTACGCAATGGCTGAAAACGTTTTTGCCGTGACCCAATCGGACATCAGTCAACCTTTGGGTCCAGCCTGTATCTGGGCGGATGCTCAACAGTTTCGGACGAAACATTTGATCGTCCCCGTGGTGGAAGGAGCCACCGGATCCCTTTCCTTCAAATCATCCGGCCAATTGTTGCCCGACAACGAGGTTCGCATTGTCTCCGATTCGGGCGAACTTCTCGAAGACGCTCACGTTGGCGAGATTCTTATCAAGAGTGACAGTCTGTTTGAGGGATACTACAATCGGCCCGATCTTACGGCCAGCGCACTCAGCGATGGCTGGTATCGCACGGGTGATCTTGGATTCTATTTTGAAAACGAACTGTTCGTGGTCGGCCGGAAGAAAGACTTGCTCATTGTCGGAGGCGAAAATCTCTATCCGCAGGATATTGAAGAGATTGTTGCGAGTCACGCCGCCATTCACGATGGCCGCGTGGTTGCGCTGGGCGTGTACAACCCCGATCTCGGAACGGATGATATCGTCGTGGTTGCGGAAGTTGAGCAGACCAGACTTCTCGCAAGTCCAGAGCAAATCGAACGCGAGCTGCGCAATCTTGTAGTTGCTGGACTTGGCGTGGCGGTTCGAACGATTTTCTTAAAGCCGCCGAAATGGATCGTCAAGAGCACTGCCGGAAAGGCATCACGCTCCGCCACGCGTGAAAAGATGTTGCACGAGCATCCGGAGCTGAACCTCGAGTCCGAGGAAAGCCAATTCACATGACACCTGAAGCACGGCAGATGATTGAACAAATCGTTCGGTTGATCAGAAAACCGAACCTGGAGCTCGACGAGAACACACCACTGGTTTCATCTGGATTGATTGACTCGATGGCACTGGTGGATCTGTTGCAGAAGCTCGAAGATCTCACCCACACGCGCATCCCGCCAGGAAAAGTACAACCGAAAGACCTGGACACGGTTGCCCTGATGTTCGCTACCGCGCAGCGCGTAGGCAAACCTCGAAAGTAGCGAAGCTATCAGGCCTGCAAAAGAAAACCCCGGAGCATTGCCCCGGGGTCGTAGATCGTTGTGCGTTTATCAGGCAACCATGGTCTCGACGAAGCGCTCGCATAGCGTAGTCTCGAGGTTGTAGTGGTTCACGACCACCGGCGTGGCCAGGAATGGCTTCAGGATGTCAAAGATCCTTCCATAGGACTCTTTGGCATAGCGGTCGGCATCCTGTTTGGTTGTCCACAGGCTGATCATCAACGCTTTGTCCTCTCTGATCTTCTCGGGGAAGAAAGGCAGAATCTCCAGGAAGCCCGTCTGCTTCTTGAGGATGGGCAGGACCTGGTTCTTCATGATTTTTACGAACTCTTCTTTCTTTTCCATCTTCACTTCGAAATCAAGGATACGTGCAAACATGGGAGTGCTCCTTCTCTGTGTGAGATAAAAACGGGTGCAAAGCGGGGGCCCTCGGCGCAAAGAAGCTTCAGTTTTCTTGTGAATGCCGGGAGCTCAGGCTGAACCAAAATTTATCACGATCGGCCTGATCGATGCAGTGACGGATGACTGTCATCGCAGTGCAGCGCGGCACATGGCGAAGTGACCATCGCAGGTTGTCGCGACAGAATGTCCGTTTGACCTACAGCACGAGGCAAAAACTGGCGGTGAGCAGGATGCTGAAAACCACCGCGTGGGCCAGTTCTGTCCAGCCCAACCGGCGGACTACGATCGGCTGAGGCCTTTTCGCAAACCACACGAAGCCACGAAACAAGGCCGGTGCGAATGCAATCAGCGTCAATTCTGGTAACCAGCTGAAACGGTATGCCAGCGCCAACATCACGCCGAGGAGAATCTGTCCCGCCAGGAAGCTCCAGCCCACCGTGAGTTTCTCGCTCAGCCCCGCAGCTCGCGCCCCACGAATTCTGAGCCACACAAAGTGGACCTGGTCGGCGGCGAATAACCAGTTGACCAGCCACAGCGCCCACGCTCTCGCATCAAGACGTCCCGTGGCCACGCAATATGCTGCGGGCGCGGTCGAGGTCAGCGCCAGGGCGCCCACAACTTCCGCCGCCATCCTCGTCGTTCGTCCCAATTTCTTCAGAAGGATTTGAGCGGCAAACGCTGCGCCCGCAATCATTCCGAGCCATATCAGCTCACGGTTCTTTCCTGGCCAGAAAAGCGCGCCCACAGTGACTGTGGCTACTGTGGCAAGCGGCAAAACCACGCGGCTCACCAATTGACGCTCCTCCCGTGTCTGGACGCGCACAGCGCTTGTGCCAAGCCAGCTTTCTACCGGCGTTCTAAGCCAAAACAGTGCCAGCGCTGCCATCGTCAACAGCAAAACCGGGGCGATACGTCCTCCCGACAGAAGGCCAACGGCTGCACCCGTCACTAACGGGACCAGCAACAGTCCCCATGCCCCATGCTCCCGCGGAACGACAAGTGCGCGCCGACGTTCTCGTTGCGGGATAGTGAGCTGGGTCGTGCTCTCAGTTGCACCAGAACAAAGAGCAGAACAGCTTTCGACCTGTGATCGGAACATTTGCATTCGTCAACCAACTCCCTGACTAGATTCGCAAAGACACTCCAGAGCTACCGCGAGCAAGATCACTGCCGCTGGTGATCAAGATCACGCCGCGCTTGGAAGTCTATACGTCCATTACGCCTTCGTTCTCCGCTCCTTTACAGAAAGCCGGTTCCCGCATAGATTTAAGGTCGACGCTTCGACTGGCAGAGTTCATATGTCGCGACCTTCCCCTAAACGCAAGCAGCCTGCGCCCTCTCTCTCGACCGAAGCCATGGCCGAAGTCTTGCTTTCCAGTGATCTGTTGGAGACCCTTCCGGATGCCGTCGTCGCCGTCGATCACAGTGGAACGATTGTGCAAGTCAATTCACAGACGCAAGAGCTGTTTGGTTACGACCGCGACGAACTAATGGGTCAGAAGATCGAAATGCTCGTTCCCGACCGCTACCGTCGCCAGCACCAACATCACCGCAAGAATTTCGCAGAACTGCCGAAGACGAGACGCATGGGAGCAGATCTGGATCTCTATGGAAGGCGACGCAATGGCTCGGAGTTCCCCGTCGAGATCAGCCTGAGCCCCGTCTCCACGGAACAGGGAACGTTCGTGTTGAGTGCAATTCGCGACATCAGCGATCGCAAGCGCATCGCCGAAGAACTGCGCCGGGTGAATGAAGAACTGCATCGCAAAACGGCCGAGCAGCTTGGCGAATACCGGGCAAGGCTGGTTTCGATTATTGATTCATCAGAAGACGCCATCCTCAGCAAGGACTTGAACGGCATTATTACAAGTTGGAACCGCGGAGCCGAACATATTTATGGCTACGCGCCAGAAGAGGCCATCGGAAAGCACATATCCCTTCTGATGCCCAGCGATCGTACGGATGAAATCCAGGAGATTTTAGGAAAAATTGGACACGGTGAAACCGTCGACCATCACGAGTCCGTGCGGGTGACCAAGGACGGACGACAATTAAACGTCTCCATTTCTGTGTCTCCTTTGCGCGATGCGACCGACAAAATCGTAGGGGCGTCGGTGATTGCGCGCGACATCACGGCACAGAAACGGTCGGAGGGCCAGCTTCGTCAAGCACAGAAGATGGAGGCGATCGGGCGGCTTGCGGGAGGGGTCGCACACGACTTCAACAATATTCTCGGCATCATCAACGCCTGCACCGAATTTCTCCGCGACCGCATCGATCCCGCTGCTGAACCATCACTTTACGTGGAGAACATCAAGAAGGCGAGCGACCGGGGCAGGGCGTTGACCAAACAACTGCTTGCCTTCAGCAGAACCTCGGCAATTCAACCCCGCGTCCTCGACCTGAATGAACGGCTGAGAGATATCAGCAAGCTCCTGCGTCCGCTGCTGGGAGACGATGTCGAGATTCTCATCGTGCCCAAGTCACCCTCGGCAGTGATCGAGGCAGACCCGGGCCAGCTCGACCAGATCGTGCTAAACCTCGCGGTCAACGCCCGCGACGCTATGCCGCGTGGAGGCAAGTTTATTCTCGAAACCGGATCAGTGAAATTCGACGAGGAATTCGCCGACCAACATCAAGCCATGGCAGCCGGAAAATACGTCCTGCTAGCGGTCAGTGATACCGGCACTGGTATGGATGAAACCACCATATCGCGCATCTTCGAGCCCTTCTTCACCACCAAAGAAACCGGCAAAGGAACCGGTTTGGGCCTGGCCACCGTATATGGCATTGTTAAGCAGAGCGCGGGACACATCCTGGTTTACAGTGAACCGGGACATGGCACGACGTTCAAGATCTATCTCCCCAGCGCGGAGCACAAAATCGGGATCGGATCCGGCACTGAAGTCGAGACGGTCAGCCCAAAAAGGCGAGCCGCTACAATCCTGCTCGTCGAAGACGACGAAATGATGCGCAGCTTGACTCGCCAACTGCTTCGAGAACACGGTTACGCGGTGGTCGAGGCGGATGACGGCAAGTCCGCGCTCGAATGGGCAGAGTCTCATCCGGTTCCAGTTGATCTTTTATTGACCGACGTGGTCATGCGTCGCATGAGCGGTCCTGAGTTAGTCGAGCGTCTGCACGCCTCTCGCCCGGACCTGAAAGTCGTATACATGTCCGGTTACACCGGCGAGCTCATAGCTGAACGCGAAATGTTGAAGCGCGGCATCACGCTCCTCGAAAAACCTTTCACCCGCACCGCATTGCTGAACACGATCCACGCAAGTTTGGCGTGAAAGTCGAGCGGGGCACGAGACACCCGTCCGAGCGGCTCGCGAAACGCAGAAAAGCCTTGTAAACAGATAACCATCCTATTGGTCCACGTAACCACTCAATCGGTGATGGGGATCACACAGAGCTGTGTGAAAACACGCACTTCGGGCATAGCTTCGGCAGGCAGTCGGCATCGCCGGAAATCTGTAATTTCAATTAACCGATTTGTTTTGTTTAACTTAGGAGAGATTAACTAGGCCCCTCGGACCCGGTTCAAGTGTGGCGAGGCACTTGCCAAAGTACCTGTGAGCGGAGGCACTATATGGCCACACATATCATCAATCATGCAGAAAAGCTTATTCCAGCAGTCAAGACTTCCTGCGATTTTCCTCCATCCTTAGCCAATGCCCTGGAGCAGGAAGCCATCACCACCACCTATCCTACAGGAGCGGTTTTATTCGCCGAAGGCCAGGCTCCGCGCGGAGTGTTCATCGTCCGTCGAGGCCGGGTGAAGCTTTCCATTTGTGGCAGCGACGGCAGAACGCTGATTCTGCGAATCGTTGAGCCCGGTTGCCCACTGGGGGTCGCCGCTGTAGTTTCCGGACGTCCGTACGAAGCGACTGCCGAGACCCAGGAACCGTGTGAGATCAGCTTCTTACGGCAATGTGATCTGCTGCGCCTCATGCGCCAGAACGGCGAGATTGCCCTGTGGGTAACTCAGCACATCAGCCAGGATTACGCCGGCACCTGCCGCGAAATCCGCGACCTCATTCTTTCTGACTCCGCCAGCGAAAAGCTGGCTCGATTAATGGTGGGATGGCTCGACCAGAACGCGGCAGCCACAAACCCCACCCAAGTGAAATTGGCCCTGACTCACGAAGAGATTGGCCAAATGATCGGTACTTCGCGCGAGACGGTGAGCCGGCTTTTCGCGGGCTTCAAGAAGCAACATCTCATCCGGCAGAACGGGTGCACCTTGGTCATCCCGAACCGCGTAGCCCTGGAATCCCTGATCACGGCGTAGAGCCAAAACCGCGTCGACAAGGGCCGGCCCATCCCCCACCGGCCCCGTCCCTGCTACTGGTAGTTTTCTAGTCTGAACTTAAGATGCCTGTCACGAAACGTGACTGATCCTGTTGCCATTCCTGCCGCTGACAACTAAATCGCATGGTGACATAACTATCGCGGCAATTCCTCATCATTCCTACCGATCTATGCCGCAACAGCGCCGCACTCTCACACGAAAAAACCAAGGCGAAGACAAGAACTCGGCGAACATTCTGCGAGGTCAGATGATTACCGTGCGAACTAGTGGTTTAACTAGTTACCGCCGCGTCGCGCCGTTTATAGACTCGTTCGCGTGTGAATGCGTCTTTTGAAGACCAAGACCTACGATTTTCGTCGCTCCGTCATTCGCATAGCAGCACAAATCAATCGGTCAGCATCGGGGCCAAACGAGGCGTAACTCCCCCACGGGAGCCAATCGACATCACTTGACAAGGAGAAAAGTATGGACCTGGGTGCAAGCATTCGTAACCTGGTACTGGGAGCGTTCGCCATCTCGAGTATTCTCATGGGCGGCAGTACGCCCGCACATGCGCAAGACAGCGCGAAGAAACCCAACATCCTCGTAATCATGGGTGATGACATCGGGACAACGAACATCGGCGTCTATGGCCACTGGATGATGGCCGGCAAGACGCCGAACCTCGACAAGCTCGCCAAGGAAGGCATGCTGTTCACCGACTATTACGCCGAGGCGAGCTGCACGGCGGGTCGCGCGAACTTCATCATGGGTGAGCTACCCATCCGTACCGGCATGACCACGGTCGGCCAGGCTGGCGCGCCGATCGGCATCCCGGCGGAAGCCGTCACCATCGCCACGTTGCTGAAAGCGCAGGGCTATGAGACCGGCCAGTTCGGCAAGAACCACCTCGGTGACAAGAATGAATTTCTGCCCACCGTCCATGGCTTTGACGAATTCTTTGGCTATTTGTATCACCTGGACGCCATGGAAGACCCGTTCCATCCCAATTATCCGCAGAATCTCTTGAATGTCGTTGGCCCGCGCAACCTGGTTCATTCCTGGGCCACTGACACGGATGACGCCACCGAGATGCCGCGCTGGGGCAAGATCGGCAAACAGAAGATCGTAGATGAAGGGCCCTTGCCGCCGCACCCCACTCCCGGCATCAAGTACAACATGGAGACAGTGGACGACACGATCCGCGACCTCAGCCTGAAGTTTATCGACAAAGCCAAAGCCGATGGCAAGCCATTCTTTGTCTGGATGAACCCGACGCGCATGCACGTGGTTACCCACCTCTCGCCCAAATACGCGGCAATGATGAACTCGGAGAATGGTTGGTCCATCGAAGAAGCCGGCATGGCGCAACTGGACGATGACATCGGCCTTGTGATGCAACACCTCAAGGACGCCGGGTTGGACGACAACACCATTGTCGTTTTCACCACCGACAACGGCACCGAAACGTTCACCTGGCCTGATGGCGGCACCACGCCGTTCGCGCAGGCGAAAGGAACGATCATGGAAGGCGGCTTCCGCGTGCCATGCATCGTCCGCTGGCCCGGCCATGTCGCGCCGGATTCCGTTCAGAACGGCATCATGTCCGGCTTGGACTGGCTCCCCACGTTTGTCGCTATGGCCGGAAACCCGAACATCACCCAGCAATTGCTCAAAGGGGTGAAAATCGGCGACCGGACTTACAAGAACCATCTCGATGGCTACGACCAGACCGCCATGCTCACCGGCAAAGGCCCGTCCAATCGCCATGAAATCTTTTACCTTGGCGAAAGTACGATTGGCGCGGTGCGTATTGACGACTACAAGTATCGTTTCATCGACCAGCCCCAAGGCTGGCTGGGAGTCAAGAACCATCCTGACGTGCCAACGATTGTCAATCTGCGCCTTGATCCGTTCGAGAAAATGGCCTTTCCAGAAGACCTGACGAAGAATGGGTCGCTGATGTCTTTCGGCGATTGGTACATGTATCAATTCTGGCGTTTTGTCTTCGTCCAGCAAATGATGGCCAAGGAAATCCAGACCTTCCTGGAATTCCCGCCGATGCAGCGGGGCGCGAGCTTCAACCTCGATGCCCTGAAAGCTGAAATGGCCGCCAAGATGGCCCAGGCGGAGGCAGCCTCCAAAGGCCCCAGCAACTAACAGGAACAACATGGAGGCGAGCGCTCGTACAGGGTGCTCGCCTCCCATTGCGAAGCCAGCCATGAAACGCTTCTTCGATCTCACATTCAAACCGTTCTTTGTCCTCACCGGGATGGGAACGGCATTGGGCGCTGTCAATGCCTTCTGGCCAAGGTGGGCAGCGGAGAAGGTCGAACTAATACCGTTTGTCCAGGACTACACCATCATTCTGCAGCACTGGGGAATAATGCTCGGACTGATGGGCGTTTTCATGATCGTCGCCGCTTTTCGGGCAGACTGGCGCGAACCGATTCTCATCTTTAGCGCTCTCGAGAAGACCTTCATCGTGTACCTGGTAGCGGCAAACGTAAGCCGTCCCTATGCGCGGGGACTCTGGTTCGGCGCTGCCATGGACGCTACGGTCGTTCTCTACACCATCGGTTACTTCGCGGCCCGCACCTTCAGCACGCCCCCATTGTGACGCGCATTTCCGCACCAACGTCTCGAAATGGCATGAGCGAGCCACTGGCGCAATTACTAGTTCCCAAAGAGCGACGTCGTTGGAAAGATGAAGTGACGAAGGATAACTCCCAGGCCGGGAGCTAGCCGGAGTTTGGAAAGAGTGCGAAAAAGGCAATGTTCAAAATTTATTCCGGTTCTGGAAGCCACACGCTATGAAACATAACCAGTTTCTACGAATCTTCGTGATCGTCCTGGCCGCCGCCGTGCTCGGCGCAGCTTTGAGCTCCGCCCAGGAAACCGTCGGAATCAATACCAGCAAGCTGACGTTCACGGAAGCACCAACCGGCGACGGCCAATCGGCGGGTACTTCCCCGAGCACCACTGCGGCAGACGATGGCTGGCATTTCGTCGTGGCTCCGTATCTCTGGCTGACTGGCGTGCACGGAACCGTGGGTGCGCTCGGTCGCGAAGTCGGCGTGCATGCGAGCGCAGCGGATCTTCTTTCCCATTTTCGCTTCGGACTTATGGGGACGGTCGAAGCGGACCACAAGCGAATCGTGCTTCCACTCGACATCATTTGGGCCCGGCTCGGCGATAATCAGGCGCTCCCTTTCCCGAATCTGCCGCCGACGACCGCCGAGGTAAAAGTGGACCTGTTCATCCTGACCCCAAAAGTCGGCTACCGATTGGTCAATCAGGAAAAGCTGAAAATCGATGCCCTTACCGGATTCCGGTACTGGCACGTCGGGCAGAATTTGCAGTTTAGCCCCTCCCGTCTGGGGCTGAATTTTTCCGGCTCGCAGAACTGGGTAGATCCGCTGGTCGGCGGCCGAATTCTGGGAGCCCTCACCCCCAAAGTGAGCCTAATCATCGGGGGCTATGTGGGCGGCTGGGGTACGGGCTCGCAGCTGGAATATGAGGCGTTTGGCGCTCTCGGCTACAAGATAAAACCAAAATGGACGCTGCAGGCAGGGTATCGCTATCTGGATGTGAACTATCGCAGCACAACCATCTTTGATGTCGCCATGTCCGGCGCCGCGTTGGGCCTAACCATAAACCTGAAGTGAGGGTGCGCTTCGCTCGCAGCGATTAGGTCAACTCTATCTTCGAAACGCCGAAAAACCAGGTTCCGTGACGCGCGTCACAGACCTGGTTTTATCGCATTGCTATTCTTTCTCCTTACGGTGAGCCATCCATCGCAACTGTTGCGATCGAGCCGAATCCAGGACGAAATCCGGAGGAAGATAGATTTTGGATAGAAATCGACCCACCGTCATGATTGCCGACGACCACACCTTTGTGGCGGACGCGTGCAAGAAGCTGCTCGAACCGGAATTCGATGTCGTAGCCACGGTGGGTGACGGGCGCGCGCTGGTGCGTATCGCGGCCACTTTAAAGCCCCAGGTCATCCTCGTAGACATCGCCATGCCGCTGCTGAACGGTCTCGATGCCGGCTATCAGGTGAAACAACTCCTGGATTCGGTGAAACTGGTGTTCCTCACCATGAATACGGATCCCGCTCTGGCCGCCGAGGCATTCCGCCGCGGAGCTTCGGGGTATCTGCTGAAGACTTCCTCCGCCTCGGAACTCATAGTTGCAATTCGCCAGGTTCTGAATGGCAGGTCTTATCTCTCCCCGGCAATCGCCAAAGAAACAGTCGATTTCTTGTTGCACCAGGACAAGGAATCTATTGAGGAAGAAGACCCGCTCACCGAACGGCAGCGCGAAGTGTTGCAGTTGCTGACGGAAGGCAAGACGATGAAGGAAGTCGCATGCGTCTTAAACGTGTCAACCTCCACGGTTGCCTTTCATAAGCTCCGGATCAAGGAAATATTGCATGTCCGGACCGATGCCGATTTGGTGCAACACGCAATCAAGACTTACCTGATCTCTGCCTGAGCGCCGGCCGCGCTTTCTCGTTGACCGCGTTTTCCGAATCGGATAATCTATGACTGTGCACATTATCTGCTTGATAATGTCAGGTCTTTGACAAATTCCAGTCCCAAAACGGGACCGCAACAGCTCGAGCACCCGCCGTAACTCCCATGTTCTCTGGATTTTGCGTGTAACTCTTGTAAACTCAAAGATCTAGCACATAGTCAAAATTTATGTCGTTTGCTTTCTAGATTTTGCAGCCGAAGGGGGGAGGGGGGTACCCGGTACCAAACAGTAAACTCCGTCCCGATTTGGGAATGCGGTACCGTCGCTTGAATGCAACATCCGCTATAAGCGACGAAGCAGCTTTCTCCTCACGAAGGTGGTTTGACGCTAGGGACTTCGGCAGCCTCTTGCTCCTCGACGGAGTCGGCTGGATCGGTAGGTAACTCGACCAGTCCGGCGCGTTCCAAAGCCCGTAAATACGCTGGACGGGAATGGCGGTAATGATCGGCCGGAACTTTTCCGTTGATCCAGGCGGTATCCATGGGGTAGACGAGCGGGTCGAAGATCACCATGTAGAAGTGCCACAACAGGATCGAGAAGGTCGCGAGCAACGCCTCATAATAATGAACGGCGGTGGCCGCGTCCGACACCCACTTGGGGAAATAGCGCAGCGTGAAATTGTTAAACCATAACAAAAAGCCCGAGACCGTCATTACCACCGTGCCCCACATGAACGCCCAGTATTCCACCTTCTCCGCGTAATTAAATTTCGCAAAGCGCGGTTCAACTTTCGTGAGTCCCAGATTGTGGGAGAACACCTGCACCAGATCGGTCGCATCTTTCATTTCGGGCAACATCGCTTTCAGGAACAAACGGTCCCGCCGGTTTATCGAGAGATGAATCACGTGATAGATCGTAGAAGCAATCAGCACAATCGCCGCGCAGCGATGTACCAACCCACGAAATGCGAAGTGGCTCTCCCAGAGCAACAGCGGACGCGCCCACCAGGCCTCCGGATACTTCAGCGCAAACCCAGTGAACACTAATGTCGGGAAACTAAGAATCACGCCCCAGTGCGCGATGCGGAAGTTTCGATTCATGCGCGACACTTGCGCCCCGGTTTCGTGTCGTGGCTGCCGCCGGATGAGCTTCGCCACAAAGTCCAGCAAGTTATGCGCGATCATGAAGCCAAGCGTCAACGGGATCAAGAGCCAATAGGTCCAACGAATCCACTTTACGACGGGATGCGCTGGTCCACTTGCGGTCTGCACGTGTACTGGACCGATGATGAAATGGTCGCCCGCGCCAGCGTGGCAAGCGCCACACGTCTTTGAAAGGTTCGCCGCATTCACCGTCGACCGCGCGTCACTCGACCGAAAGATATTGTGTACGCCGTGACAGGAAGCACAGTTGGCAACAATCTGAGAACCGCCTCGCTGCGCGAGACCGTGATAGCTGTCGGCGTAAGAAGGAACCCGGTCCGCCGGCAGATTGTAACGCAGTGCCAGGCGTTCATCGCTGTGGCAACGCCCGCAGGTGGCCAAGGATACGCGTCCTGCGTTCACCAGCGACGCCTGCTCTTTCGGCCCCAGAATCAGATGCTCCCCGTGGCAGTCGCTGCAAACCGGAGCCGCGGACACGCCCTCCTTCATAGCTTGTCCATGAACGCTTTCACCGTAGGCCTTGGCGATGTCCGCGTGGCAATGCCCACAGGTTGCTGGAATATTCCAGTGGTTGGTCTTGGAACGTGCATCTTTCGGGGGAAAGATTCCGTGGCTCCCGTGACAATCCGAGCAGCTTGCGGCAGCCCTCCATCGACCACGGCTCGTCCGTGCACGCTTTGCCGGTAGAGTTCAACGGGGTGCGCAAACGGAATCTTATGCCGCGAGAGGAACTGCTGATTGCTGTGACAGGAAGCGCAGGTGTCAGCCAGATTCTTCTTGGCCACTGGCGACACGGCGTCGCTCGACACCTGAACTTGATGGACGGAACCGTGGCACGAGCTGCAGGTCGGTGCATCCGGATCGCCAGCCGCAGCGGCTTGTCCGTGAATACTTTTCCTGAAGTCTTTTACTTCATCTGCGTGGCACTGCGCGCATTTTGCCGGCGCCGTCTCTGCCGCAGCCGAAACTTCGTGGGGGTCGCCGTGGCAGGATTGGCAAGCTACGTCCCCGAGCGCGCTATGAATGCTGCCAGCCACATGGGAAGCCTCGTCGGTGTGGCAAGTCGAACATTGAACCTTCGGCACTTTGTCGGGATGTGGAAAATCTTTAATGGTCGTGTGGCAGTCGTTGCAGCCCAGAGTGCCGTGGACACTGGCGGCATGCTTCGCGGGATCAATCGAGATGCTTTTGCCGGTGGACGAAGTCATTCCGGCCTGGCCGTGACAGGCAAGGCAGCTTTCATCCTGCTTCAACGGATGGGGCGTTTTCGGTTGGGCGCCAACCCGGGTAGGCGTCAGCGTGCAAACTGAAAGAAGACTTACCGAAACCAGCAAGAATAAGTAACTAGGATTCGATCGCCGGATGGTCACGATCGCGCGTTGCATCACTTTCGACAAGGTAAATACACAACTTTCCCTACTTCATTCCCAAGTCCGTCAGGATCTTGGGATTTTCTTCACCCGACGCCAAAACCTGATGGCACGCAGAACAGTCGTTGGTGATGGTCTGCCCATCGGCACTGATGTGGCTGCCGTCATGGCAGCGGAAGCAGCCCGGCGAATCATTGTGCCCAAGATTGTTCGGATGGGTGCCCCAGGTCACGCGCATGTCCGGAAAAACATTCCGCAGGTAGATCTCCGAAATCTCCTCACCCGCCTGCTGTACCAGCGGCCGTCGCGTCTGATAGATCTGAGGGTAATTCGCCCGATAAAAATTGTTGATTTCCTCTGTAATGCTCTGCTTTGCCATTTCGCGGGTGGGATAATTCACCTTCAGAACCTCGACTGCCTTTTTCCTGATGTAGGGAAGATCCGGACTAATCAGCCCCAGCGACATTCGCTTGTCAACTGCGTTATCAGGAAGGTCGAAGGCATGGGTGGGCCGGTTGTGGCAATCCACGCAGTCCATGACCCGATGCTCTCCCTTGTCCAATTGTTGTTGAGTCGGCTTGGCATCACTGGAAACAAATTCGGTGGTCTTGCCCTGATCGTCGGTGTAATACACGACCGGGATGGTCTGCCGCTCGGCATCGGTGGAAATGTAGTGGATGCGCGTCGCGTCGGCGAGGTGACGCCCATGGATTCCGACGGAACCCTGCGATGTGCGTCCGCCGACTTTCAGTAGCAATACGTCCGTCTGAGGAGTATTTTTTTCGTCGTCCTTGTAGCTGGTGTTCACCAGAAATTTGTCGCCCGTAAAACGCTGTGGCCAGTGGCATTGCTCACAGGTTTCGCGCGCCGGGCGGAGATACTTGACCGGCGAAGGGATCGGCCGCGAATAGGTGTGGAACGTCACCGCATAAACCTGACGCAGTCCGGAAAGTTTTGATCGGACAAACCAGCCCGCTCCGGGCCCGATGTGGCACTCGACACAAGCCACGCGCGAGTGCGGAGAATTTTGATAGGCGGTGTACTCAGGGGCCATTACGCGGTGGCAGGTGGTTCCGCAGAAACTCACCGAGTCCATGTACTCCACGCCACGGTAGGAGGCGGTCCCAACGATAAGGAGATTGATCACTGTCGCCACGACTACCCATTCCAAAGTACGCCGGACCACCGGCAGCTGCAGATTAATGGCAGGATAAATTTGCGGCAGTTTTCCAGTCCCAAGCAGACTTCGTCGCTTGAGCCAGATGCCCAGGGGAATCAGCAGCAACCCCAGCACGAAGATGCCGGGAAGAATCAGAAACACCAGAAGGCCAATATAAGGATGCGGTGGTCCCGGAAGAAAGATGTCATAGAACCAGAAAGCGATGGTCGTAAGCGCCGTACTGGTCGTGATCACGGCACCCGTAAGTGTGATGGGATTCTGCCCCAGAAAATAGATCGGTTGCCCCCAGTCCCGGATGCGTTCTCGCAGTTTCATGTGAAACCGTTGCTCCTTCCTATTTTCTGTGCTCTGCCTCGCAGACACACCTCAGGCTCCGCCGCGCAAAATCCGCTGCCCCGAACACTCGCTCTGCACGTTGATGCCGCGAGGACTACTTTTTCAGCGTGCGGATATGGGCCACCAGCCCCTTGACTTCTTCGGGACCTAGAGAGGCGTACTTCGGCATCTTGTTTTTCCCGTTCGTGATGATATCCGCGAGCTCGGTGTCCGACATTTTCTGGACGTCGGCACTGGTGAAGTCGTGCGCCCCCATTTTCTTCCCCATCGGCGAACCGGTTCCGTCGGCACCATGACAGGCGGCACACTTTGATTTGAAAAGCGTCGATGCATCTTGCGCATGCACGGATAAGGGAAGAGTGAGAACAACAGCCAATGCTGTTGCGAAAGTAAACACTTGAAAGTTAATCCTCTTCATTGTCAAGCTCCATTCTAGTTTTCATCGGCCTACATCTGACCGAGATTAACAGTTGCAAAATGCAATATTGAACTCCCCGAGGTAGAGATTCCGTGACCCGGATCACATATGCCTGTGATTGTAAGCCCTTTGCATTCAAGGCTGTGAATAAAGTGGTGACGGCCCTCACCTCAGACTGTGATGGTGGTCACGGCATGACTCTTCGACTTGGGTTCAAATTGTGATCAGGGTGAGCCTTATGCCAAAGGATGATCGCAACCTGCTGGATGTGCTGAAATTCGAACTGGAGTTTCTTGAGCAAGGCGGCTACGGACGATTGCCCCGCGAGGCCTGGAGGCCGCGGTTTGTTTTCGAGGATTCCCCCACTTGCATGAACTTTAACTCGAAAGACCGCGAGCCGTGTGACGAGTGCCTTCTGATGCAATTCGTGCCCCAGGACGCGCGCACGGAACAGACTCCGTGCATTCACATCCCGCTGTCACCCGCCGGAGAGACAATCGCGTCTTTATACCGCACTGGGACACAGCAAGAGCTTGAGGATGCGCTCGGCGACTGGCTGCGCGCGACGATCCGCCGGCTCGAAACGGAAAAAAAGAAGCAAGACGCGGCTGCCGATCTGCCCATTAAACAGGCTTCGCGTCCTCAATTGAGATAGTCGGAACAGGCTGAGCTCTCCTCCTGTTGATTTTGCAGGCCTTTCAGCTCACGAGCGTTATTTCTGCGCATAGATCACTCCAGCGGCATGATAGGGAGGATCGGAAATCAAGCGGATGTAAGAAATCAGCGCCGGAACTCAGCCGCGATTCAGGTTGAGAAAAGCAAGATGAACTCCCGTCTCGTCCGCGGGCCCAACGTGAAAACCAACCTTCTCGACGAGGCCACGCATTTCGATGTTCTCCCGGAGCAGGTAGGCCTGCACCGACTCCAGGTGTTCGTCGCGGGCTACCTGAATCAGGCGGCGAAACAACTCGATTCCTAAACCGCGATGCTGGAACTGATCGCGCACGAGCAGCGCGATTTCGGCGGTGCTTTTCCCGTGAAGCTTGCTCAAACGCCCGACGGCCAGAATTTCGTGCTCGCCCGTGTCCGGCGAAGTGTAATCGGCGACCATTGCAATCTCGCGATCGTAATCGATAAAACAGATTCGTCTCAGTCGATCGTGAGCAACTCGCTGGCTGAGCTTGGACCACTGAAAATAGCGGAGAAAGACGCTGCGCTCAGAAAGCGTTCCGTGGAACTTCACCACCAGCGGTTCATCCTCGGGGCGGATCGGCCGCAGGATCAGCGGGGTACCATCCTTCATCGTCCACGACGAAACGTATTGCACCGGGTAGGGCCGGATCGCAGGTTTGGGAAGCTGGCTCGCGGCGATGCTCTTATCGTGAAGAACGAACCGTGCATCGAGCGCGAGGATCTGATCGGGGGAAGCGATCAGCGGATTGATGTCCGCCTCTCTGATGGCGGGGTTGTCAACGATGAGGCGGCTGAACCGCACTAGCAAGGCTTCGAGCGCCTCAATGTCTACCGGCTTACGGCCGCGCACGCCGGATAGAGCCTTAAAAATTAGAGTTTGCTCGAGTAAGCGATGCGCCAGTGTGGTGTTGAGCGGCGGCAACGCCAGTGCCCGGTCACGATAGACCTCTACCAATTCCCCGCCTGACCCAAAAGCCACGACCGGGCCGAATTGCGCGTCCGTAGCGCTGCCAACAATTAATTCGTAGCCCGCCCCCTTCCACATGGGTTGCACCGTCACGCCCTGAAAACTCTCGCGGCCTGCGCGCTCGGTGACGGAAGATTGAATCGCGCGGTATGCCTCGCGAACAGCGGCGGTGTCGGCAAGATTCAGTTTCACGCCACCAACGTCGGTCTTGTGCGTAATAGTCTCGGAATGCAATTTCACGACGACGGGAAACCCGATTGCCGCCGCTGCCGACTCGGCCTCTTCCTCGGTTCGCGCGATTCTTGTCTCCACGGCTGGAATTCCACATAGCGTAAGGATCTGTTTTGATTCGAATTCCGTGAGCAACGTTCGCCCGCGGCTGCGGGCTTCCACGATGATCGTGCTTATCTTCTGCCGCGCTTCGCTCTCCTCTTGCGGTCCATCCGCAAGTACCGGGGTTTCATAGATGCCGCGAAGGTTGTAGGCATAGCGCCACATCAGGGTAAAGATTCGGGTGGCGGTGTCCGGAAAGGTAAAGGTTGGAATTCCCGCGCTATTCAAAATGGCTTCGCCGGCGGCAACACTTTCTCCCCCCATCCAGCTCGCGAGGAGCGGTTTGCCGAGCGCATGGGCGTGGGGCTCTAATCGTTCCGCAACCTCGGCGGGATCGGTCATGCCCTGCGGGGCGAGGATGACAAGTAGACCGTCACTATTGGGGTCGGCGAGTGCAATCTCGGCTGCGCGCTGGTAGCGTTCGGGATCGGCGTCGCCGAGTATGTCAATCGGATTGCCATGGCTCCAGTGGGCCGGAAGAAAACGGTTGAGTGCGTCGAGGGATTTCGTTGAAAGCGTAGTCAGCTCGCCGCCAACCGCAATGAGAGCATCGGTGGCTAGCACCGCCGGACCGCCGGCGTTCGTCAACATGGTCAGCCTTGGGCCGCGTGGCCGAGGTTGTTTGCTTAGCACCTCCGCCATATAGAACAGATCTGCGATGCTGCTCACACGCAGAACGCCAACACGTCGAAATGCCGCCTGAAGAACGTCGTCGCTGCCGGTAAGAGCGCCAGTGTGAGAAGCCGCCGCTTTCGATCCGCCTTCCGACCGTCCAGCTTTCAACACGATGATCGGCTTGGTAAGCGTTACTTCCCGCGCCGCCGACAGAAAGGACCGCGCATCGCCGATCGACTCCATATAAATAAGAATGCTCTGGGTATGAGGATCATCGCCGAAGTAGTCAATCAGGTCGCCCCAGCCGATATCGAGCATCGAGCCGGTGGAAACGAATGCGCTGAAGCCCACCCGCTCGCGCAGGCTCCAATCGAGAATTGCCGTCTGCAGCGCACCACTCTGACTTAAGAATGCAACGTTGCCCGGACGCGCGATGGTTTGGGCAAAGGTGGCATTGAGTCCAAACCGCGGGTTCATGATCCCGAGACAGTTCGGGCCGAGCAGTCGCATGTGGCCGCGTGTTAACTCTTCGGTGATTCGCTTTTCCAGCGCTTGCCCTTCAGCACCGTGCTCACGAAAGCCCGCAGAGATGACAATCGCAGATTTCACGCCCGCAGCCACACATTCCCTCACAATCGCGGGAACGGTGGCCGCCGGGGTCACGATGACAGCGAGATCTACTGCCTCCGGGACCTCATGGATCGAGGAATACGCCGTCAGGCCGAGAATATTTGAGTGCTGCGGGTTGACCGGATAGATCTTGCCTTGAAATGCAGGGATATGAAGATTGGAGATGACGGCGCGGCCGACGCTGCCCTCGCGTTCCGTCGCGCCAATGACGGCAACGCAACCCGGCTTGAAAAGCACGTCGAGCGGTGGTATTTCCGAACGCACGAAGTCGTCACGTTTATCCTGCACTCCAGCTGCTGGTCCAGCCACATTCTCGCTCACCAGATGCTCCCAGGTGGCAGGCTCCGACCGTCAGATCCGGATTGGAGCCGAATTCGAACTGCTTGGCGCCGGCTGGGTGGAATGTCTACCAAATCGCAGTATAACAATTGCCGCACGGAGCTGCGCTGTGCCTGAAGGACTTCGCGACATAGTGTGATGTGGCTCGCACCTGCCAGTGACTTCTGTCACAGCCACTTGGCTTGGCTTTCCAGACAATATCTTGGGACGCAAGCCATGGGGGCACATGTTCAAAATCCAGCACGCTGAATTTCTCGCGCCGGGCATCAAGCGGTTCGTCATCGAGGCACCACGCATTGCACACAAGCAAAAACCTGGACAGTTCGTAATTCTGCGGCTCTACGAGCAGGGCGAACGCATTCCGATCACCATCGAACATTCCGATCCCGAGCGCGGCACCATTCGCATTGTGGTGCAGTCGATCGGCAAGACCACCAACATGCTCAATTCGCTGAACACTGGCGATCAGATTCTGAATGTGGTGGGGCCGCTGGGAAAACCGTCGGACATCCAGAAATTTGGCACGGTTGTTGTGATGGGCGGCGGCGTTGGTACCGCAATGGCGTTTCCGACCGCGGTGGCGCTGAAACGCGAGGGCAATCGCGTGATCTCCATCGTTGGTGCTCGCAACAAAGAACTGGTCATTCTGGAGCGCGAACTGCGCGAGGTTAGCGACTCGCTGATGATTACAACCGACGACGGAAGCTATGCGGACAAAGGCTTCGTCACCGACAAGCTGCGGCAATTGATCGAGAACGGCACCCGCATCGATCTGGTGCTGGCAATCGGTCCCATCCCCATGATGAGAGCAGTGGCGGAGATGACGCGCAAAGAGCACATTCGCACCATCGTCAGCCTGAACCCGATCATGATTGACGGCACGGGCATGTGCGGCGGCTGCCGCGTGCTGGTTGACGGTAAGAGTGAGTTTGCCTGCGTCGACGGCCCCGAGTTCGACGCGCACCGCGTGGACTTCTCCGTGCTGGTGCAACGCAATTCGATGTACCGGGCGGCTGAACAAAAGTCGATGGAAGAATTTCAGGGCGGGGCTGTTCATGCCGGACAGACCGGCGCATGCGCGATGCAAGGAGGCGGCCGGTGACGCAATCCACGAAGCAGACTTCGTTGAATGTTTTACCCTTGAAAGAGCGAATGAAGGTTCCGCGGCAGCACATGCTGGAGCAACCTCCACTCCTGCGGGCCTGCAATTTTACCGAAGTGAACCTGGGCTATTCCGAAGAACTGGCGCGGCAGGAAGCGCTGCGCTGCCTGGAGTGCGCCAAGCCACAGTGCACGACGGATTGTCCCGTGGGCGTTAAGGTGAAGGACTTCGTGCAGTTAATTGTGGCCGGCGACTACCTGGGCGCGGCCGCTAAGATCCGCGAAGACAACGTGCTGCCCGCCATTACCGGGCGCGTCTGTCCGCAGGAAGACCACTGCGAAGGTGGCTGTTTGATGGGCAAGAAAGTTCAGCCGCTGGGAATTGGATATCTCGAGCGCTTCGTCGCCGACTATGAGCAGCGGCACCTGGATATCAGCAATCTGCCCAAGGCGCCGCCTGGCGGGAAGAAGGTCGCCATTGTAGGCAGCGGTCCTTCCGGTCTCACAGCCGCGGGCGATCTGGTGCAGAAAGGCTACCAGGTCCACGTATTCGAGGCGCTGCACACTCCCGGTGGCGTGCTGGTGTATGGCATCCCCGAGTTCCGGCTTCCCAAGCAAATCATCCGCGAGCAGATCGACTACATGCGCGCTATGGGCGTGGAGTTCGAGACCGACGTGGTGGTCGGAAAAACCGTGACGCTCGACGAACTGCTGGAAGAAGAGGGTTACGGCGCAGTGTTCATCGGGACGGGCGCGGGGTTGCCGCAGTTCATGAATATTCCCGGGGAGCATCTGAACGGCGTCTATTCAGCCAACGAGTTTTTGACTCGCATCAACCTGATGCACGCCTACGAGTTTCCCAGGTATGACGAGCCGATGCTCGATCTTCACGGGAAAAACGTAGCCGTGATTGGCGGAGGCAACACCGCGCTGGACGCAATTCGCTCCGCGTTGCGCCTGGGCGCAAGCAAGGCGTATGTGATTTATCGTCGCAGCGAGGCCGAGATGCCGGCGCGCAAGGAAGAAGTGAAGCATGCCCAGCAGGAAGGCATCGAGTTTCGCGTGCTGACCAATCCCATCGAGTTCCTGTCCGACGGTAATGGCTGGTTGAACGCGGTGCGCTGCATGCGCATGGAACTGGGCGAAGCGGACGCGTCCGGGCGCAAGCGCCCGGTGCCGGTTGAGGGCTCAGAGTTCGACCTGCCGCTGTCGGTCGCCGTCATCGCGATCGGCACGGGAGCGAATCCACTGATTCAGAGCACCACGCCAGGTCTGAAGACGAACAAGCGGAATTACATCGAAGCGGACGTGATGACACAGCGCACGTCGCGAAGAGGCGTGTTTGCTGGCGGTGACATTGTCACCGGAAGTGCCACAGTCATCCTGGCCATGGGCGCGGGACGCCGCGCCGCGAAATCGATCCACGAATATTTGACCTCAGGCGAGTGGTAAACCCTGATGTGACCAACCTCACAATGACGAGTGCTTAACGTCACCGCCGTAAAGGCACTGTAGTTTTCTAATCGAAACTGACCGGATGCGCGGCGGCCGCAAGATAGAAATCTCGCGCCGGGAGTTAGTCATGAACGACCAGGATCTTCTCAGGTGTCCATTGCTCCAGGGACTCGACCGGATGCACCGCGCCGAACTCATTGGCCTGCTGAACGACAGCGGCGTCCGCGAAAAACTGGAAAAGTGTTTAGCCGAACACATCAGCGCCGCGGAATCCTCGGGGCAGCCAGTAACCGCGTGTACCGGCGAAAAGAAGCCGGGGGATTTCGACAAGCAAGTTCACAGCTGGAACCCGCAACACTCGCCCTGGAACCGAAGTCCCAAGGAGTGAGGCACGAGCATCGTTTCGGGCCGCGAAGAGCACCTGCGTTCTTCTGGCTGCGGTTGCGAAGTGACCGGCAAACTGTGCCCATATGCAGCCTGGTAGGGGCAGGGTCTTGCCAATGCTTCAATCAATTCCTCTTTGTGACCGATATCACACCCAGCTGTGCGCTTTGCACTATCCGCTTTGAAAGCTAAGGTCGAAAATCGTAGTAGTCAAGGAGGGGCAGCGATGATGCTCGCGTATCGACTTCTCCGCTTAGTCGAAAACCATTCTGAGGCCCTGGCGGCAGGGCTCCTCGAAAAGACACAGAACTCCCCATTGCTCCCAGGCTACCGCAACGTCCCACCTGGGGAACTCGAGCAGCGGGTGTACGAAATCTATCGCCATCTGGCAGACTGGCTTCTGGGCAAGAGTGAGTTGGACGTCGAAAAGCGATACACAGAAATTGGCGCCAAGCGCGCCCGGCAAGACGTGCCCCTAAGTCAGCTTATCTGGGCAATTATCTTAACCAAGAAAAACCTTTGGGACTTCCTCAAACGCGAGGCGGTTCTGGACCGTCCCGCGGAGATCTCCGGCGAGCTCGAAGTCGAGGAATTGCTGGACGAATTCTTTGACCACGCGATTTACTACGCGGCGGTTGGCTATGAGCGAGCGTGTGTGTCTGAGCCCTTGCGGAAGGTGAGGGCTGCTGGATAGGGGAGGCAAGGATGTCGTGGGAGCTTGAATACAAGTCAAAGTTGCGGACCGCCGACGAAGCGTTACGCTGCGTACAGTCGGGAATGCGCGTCTACATTCAGCCTGGGTGCGCCGAGCCTGAGACTCTGGTCGAGGCGTTGATGCGCCGCGGCCCCCACGTAGAGGACGTGGAGATCGTCCACATGATGACCATGGGAGCGGCTCCGTACGTGGCTCCGGAGATGGCAGGCCACTTCCGGCATAACGCAATGTTCATCGGCGCGAATGTGCGGAAGGCCATCAACGATGGCCGCGCCGACTACACGCCCATCTACCTCAGTGAGATTGAACAACTGTTCGAGAGCGGCGCCATGTTGCTGGATGTGGCCCTGCTGACGCTCTCCCCTCCGGATTCCCACGGCTTCTGCAGCTTCGGGGTGGGCGTGGATACGTCGCTCACCGCGGCCAAGTGCGCCCGCTATGTGGTTGCACAGATCAACGATCAGATGCCGCGCACATATGGGGACAGCTTCATCCACGTGACTGAGATTGACGCCATCGTAGATTCGTCCCGGCCGCTGTGCGAAATGGGGCAACCGGCGATCACAGACATGCACAAAGCCATCGCCCGTAACGTCGCGGACCTGATCGAGGACGGGGCGGTACTGCAGACTGGCATCGGCGGAATCCCGGATGCCGTGCTGCCATTTCTCATGGACCGCAAGGATCTTGCGGTTCACAGCGAGTTGGTTTCCAACGGCGTTATTCCATTGATCGAAGCCGGTGTGATCACGGGAGCGCGCAAGAACTTCAAGCCGCGGAAGATCATTCTGGGATTTGCCGTAGGCACGAAGCCGTTGTTCGATTTCGTGGACAACAATCCCATCTTCGAATTCCATCCCACGGCCTATACCAACGATCCCGGACTGATTGCCCGCAACGACAACATGGTGGCGATCAACTCTGCGTTGCAGATCGATCTGACTGGCCAGGTCTGCTCCGATTCGATTGGAAGCCAGTTCTACAGCGGCATTGGCGGACAGGTGGACTTCCTCCGCGGGGCTTCGCGGTCCAAGGGTGGCAAGCCGATCATCGCCATTTCGTCTACCGCCAAGGATGGCGCGATCTCGCGGATTGTTCCCATGCTGAGCCCAGGCGCGGGAGTTGTGACCTCGCGCGGGCTTATCCGATACGTGGTGACGGAAAACGGGGTCGCATATTTGCACGGCAAGACCATCCGACAACGGGCGCAAGCCCTGATCGATATTGCACATCCCAAGTTTCGGGAAGAGCTCTATCAATTTTGCGAGAAAACCGGATGGCTGCAGCGGCCTTTAGCTGCGGAGACTGTGGTAGCGAGGTGAAAGGTCGCAGGCCAAGCGAGCGATAAGGTCACGGTGGAAATCGAGGAACGCAAGCCTGCCAAGAAGAATCAGAACAAGGGATGCCGATCCGAAGTCGCTCGAAAACTACCCTCGAAAACTGGACGTGGGAGAACTCAGCAGCGTTAGGCGTACGTTCTGGTGTTTTGGAAACCGGCGGGGGTGTCGGTTACCGCTCGGGCGCGCACGGCGCCTTGGAGCAGCCCTCGCAGAGGAAAGCCTGAGCTTGTTAAGCCAAAGACGAATCCGCTTGGCATCAGTATAATAGTTTAATCGTTCACGATGTGCGGCGCTCCGCGATTCGCAACCTCGTAAACGCTGGGGCGTTCCAGGGCGAGTTGCTAAGCGGACTTCAGGCCGCAAAACGCGAGCGGTGTTTCGCCGTCACCACATTGTTCAACCGCCGACGTGACCGCAGCCATGGAACGAGCGGAAACAGCCGCACTGCCGCCGCGCAATTGGGACAGCGCGATAGTGCAAAGTTACTGCAAAACCAGCCCCGCAGATAGCCGTAAGTTGTTGAAGGGCGCGTAGCTCAATTGGCAGAGCAACTGACTCTTAATCAGTAGGTTGTAGGTTCGATTCCTACCGCGCTCACCATCTTTCATTGCAAGCACGGGACTTAAGCCGCACTCTCGCCTGTGTCAGACTGCTTCGGAGTGGCTGGTAGCAAATCCTTTGGTAGCAAATCGCTGCCCAACAGCTTCTTGCTCGCCACTCTGAGACCCGCACGGATGTCCTCGGCACTGGCTTTGTCGTACACGTTCATCGCCAGATCAACTTTGCTGTGATGGAGCGTGTCCTTGATTACGACTGGGTGGACGCCAGCACGACGCAAGGTGCGCGACAGCGTGTGGCGGAAATCGTGCCAGCCGCCGATCTGCACACCGACCGCCGCCGCCGCTGGTTTGAGGTAGCGCCTACGTCCGTTGTTATGATCGATAGGCGTTCCTGCACGGTTCTGGAAAATCCATTTCTTCCCCTCGCCCAGCTTACGCAAGCGTTGAATCAGTTCCGCGTGCTCATAGACTTGGGTCGAGCGGCATGTGGATTTGCTCGTCCTCCTTCAATTCCTCCACTCGGCGTTTGCAAATGATGCGTCGAAAGTGCAGTACACAGTCGTCGTCGAGATCATGGGGCTGCAACGGAGCAGCCTCCTCGCTCCGGCGTCCGAGGCAGGCAAGAAGCAGGGCGAAAGTATCAAACGGCTCTTTCAGTCTGCCGATGATGCCAAGGCTCTGCTCCGGGGTTAGCTCCGTCCTAACCACCTTGCGACCGTGAGCTTCGGCGAGTGCGATTTTGTCCAGCCATCCGTGCGGGCGCACGATGTACTGGTTCTGCACCGCGAAGTTGAGGGTCTTTCGTAGGACAGTCCGCATCGAACGCAACGAGCTTTCGGAGTAGCGTTCCGCCTGCTCGTTGAGAAAAGTTGACGACATCTTTACGCTGAATATCGACAAGTTTCTTCTTGTTGAATTTGCCGAAGTAGGCTGACAAAGCCTCTGTGTAGTGCTCGAACGTGGTCTGAGATTTCTTTCGAATTCCCGGACCGTCAGTCTCTTTCCATTCCTCGACCAACTCGGCGAATGTTTCCGGCACCTTGTTAGCCTTCGGTTTGGATTCTTGCTGCTTCGGCTCCGGCTTCACTTCGGCTTCCTCCATAGCCGCCAAATGCTCTTTTAGTTTGTTGGGGAGCGCAAGATAGGCGTCCTGTTTGGAGAACCCGATCTCTTCTCGTGTTCCCATGCGGAACTTGATCGGCTTCCTCCTCCCCATCTGGGAGGTCGAGCCGCCACGTTCCGTACCAGACGTTGCCCACCAGTATTGCTCCTCCTCGCTGTCTCCGATTCATGGTTTTCACCTTTCTCGGTTCCAGCGACTTCCGATTAGCTACTGTACGCTTCAAATCGTCAGGATCAAAGCGGATTGAACGCCCATGGCGGGTGTGGGGCAGTTCGGGCAGATGCCGTCGAACCCATGACTCTGAAAAGTTTAGGTATTCGGCGGCTTGCTTTACATCCCAGAGCGGCTTGCCTACCGCTACTGGCGTGCCGGAATCCGGCAGCGAATTGGGGCGACCTGCCACGCTTTAGTTCCTCGAATCGAGTCTGCAACCCGATGTATCCAGCCTAAGCAGCCCCAGTGGGATGGTCGAGGACAGCGGTTTCGCTAAAATTAGACGGTTTCCTGTCGCGGTTCGCGGAAGGAGCTTACCTTGCCTAAACAGAAATCGGTCAGTCAGCACGAGCAGACGAAGGTATCGTCTGAACATTCGAAACCTACGGTTCTAGCTGGACAGGCTGCGGCTCGCGGTATCACCGAAACAGAGCTAGTTCAGGATTATCTGTCCAGCCTAAAAGCACACGGCGAGACAGTCGAGGAAAGCGCAGGGAAAGAATTCCGCCCGTGGCTGCGCAAGTTTACGGAAGTGGTTGCGAGTGACAAGAACCGCACTAAGGCTTGGCAAAAACTGGAGGCTAAGTGTGATGTTCCGTTGCTGCTGATAAACCTATATTTCTTCGCCTATACGCAAGTCTCTCAACAAGCAGAGAAGAAAACGGCTGCCGACGTGTTCAAGGATTCGTGCCGTTTCTTGAAAGAAGAATTGGACAAACTGATTCAGAGGTACAGCACACTCCATAACGACACGTCCGAACTTTTCGCCGATGCCAAACTAAAACCTCTCTTTCTGCTGAGTGATGAACGAAGCAAGTTGTTCAGGCAACCCTTGGACTACATGGGACTCGTGCTGCGCGAACTGAAGACCATGCGGAACTGGGCAGAAAAG
>CAWFQN010000010.1:0-331780 GCA_963817925.1 uncultured Acidobacteriota bacterium | reverse complement strand
CGAATCATGTCGTCCGACACAACTGCGCCGACCAATCTCTTCGTTGCGTAAGCCACACGTCCAATCGTCCCTGACCGTGTAACCAACAAATCTCCTTGCTGGACACGTAAGACCTTTATCGTGTGAAGTTGCTTCTTTGACGCCCTTTTCGTGTCAATCAGTTTTGCACTTTCAGACTTCTCTTGCAGAACTGCCATAGGCGGGAAGTAGCGTTCGATTCCGTCACCAGGGGCTTCTACGATGATGTTCTCTGTCTTGATTCTAGGTCCCTTGAAGATAAGCTGTACTTGCCCCCTGGGCTGAGACAAACAGTTAAGACACTTTGCCGTTCGCTGAAAAATCCTCGACCGGCAAAACGACTTTACCGCATACTGGTCCCGGTTGGTGAAGCGGAGGCGGGCTCTGCTGGAGAGCAACCCGCCAAGGAATAGCCAGCTGGAAACTCATCGAGGCCGATGAGCGCCGGGGGCAGGCTCGAACTCCGCCCCCAGCGTTTTCCCACCCGACATCGGATCGATAGATCTCCCATGCCTGAGAAAACTCATAAAGAAAGCTGCCGCGCAGCGGCCTCCTTGTTTTGCGCTGTCCGTTGTGCCTCGAACTCGGCCGGCGGCAGGTAGCCCAGAGCCGAGTGCAGGCGCTTTCTGGTTGTAGATCTTCTCCAGGAACTCGCCGATCGAGGCGCGCGCCTCGGCCAAGTCGCGGTATTCGTTGCGGTACACCTCCTCGTACTTCAGCGTTTTCATGAACGATTCGCAGGCGGCGTTGTCCCAAGGATTGCCGTTGCGCGACTCATGCTGATGCCGATGCCGTGATCCTTCAGCAGAGCCGGTGTAGTCGTTGCTGAGCGTATTGCGACGCCGCGGTCGGAGTGATGCACCAGCCCTCGGCTGGACGCGCGGCGCGTGAAGGCCATTTGCAGCGCCGCGAGCGCCAGGTCGTCCTCCAGAGTGCGGTCCAGCGCCCAGCCGATCACGCGGCGCGAGTAGGCGTCCAGCACCACCGCCAGGAACACGAACTCGTCTCGCAGCCGGATGTAGGTGATGTCAGCCCGCCACAGCTGATCGATGCCAGTCAGCACCATGTCCCGCGCCAGATTCGGGTACACCTTGCGGCCGTGATTGGAATCGGTGGTTACCACGAACTTCCGCTTCCGCAGGCACAGCAAGTTGTCCTCGCGCATCAGCCGGCACACCCGCTTGGGGTTCACCGCCCAGCCGCGCCGCCGCAGTTCGGCGGTGATCCGCGGCCGCCCGTAGCAGGGCCACTCCAGGGCGATGCGCTGGATCGCGTCCCGCAGTTCCATGTCGCGATCCTGGCCTTGGGTCGGCGGCCTCGAAGCGGTAGAAGCCGGCCCGGCTGACCTGGCCCAGCTCCCACATGCGTCGCATTGTCAGTCCACCGTCGGCCTTCACTTCTTCTTGGATGTGCCGGTAGACCGCGGATTTCCAGTCAGTGCCTGCAGCATCCGCTGTTCCTCGATGCGCTGCAAGCACCCCTTCAAAAAATCGATCTCCAGCGCCTGCTGGCCGACCTTGCGCTCCAGTTCGGCTACCGGCCTTCCGACCAGCGCCGCTTCCCGTCCCGGGAAACGCGTTGCCCGGCCCTTGCCGGAACTCCTTCCGCCAGCGGTGCAGCACGTTCGGGTTCACTTCAAACGCCCGCGCCACCTCGGCGATGGAATACCCTGTTCCAGCCGCTGAACCGCAGCCAGTTTCATTTCCTTTGTGAACTTCCTTCGAGACAATCCCATGACTCAATTCTCCATTCGATGAATTTTGACTCTTAACTGTTTGTCTCAATTTTGGGGACAAGTCCAAGCGCATCCTTGACGATTTGCCCTAGTGTGGTCACCGTCCAGCCGTTCTTGCCGTCCAGTCCCTCGATGTCCTTAATGGTCTTGTTAAGGTTGGGCAGATAGAACTGTGGATTGATAACCAACAGACCCTTAATCTGTGAGCGTTTGGTGATGAATCGGTATTCGGAACTCTTCAGTTTGCCATTCTGCGCAGCTTTGTAGTCGTCCAGAATCTCGTCAAGGTCATGGTCGATGACTTCGGTTGGTTGGTTATTGTCGTCCCTCTTGAAAATCGGTATTCCTTCGCTGTCCTGCCCCACCTTACGAGAAACCGCCATGAAGATGCTGTAGTCTTTGGGCAGCGTATCTCCTGTCTTAGGTCGATAGACGAAGACCAAACAAGTGCGTACACCCGTATGTGGCTGAAAGGTGTTCTTGTGGCAGTTGACCACACCCAGTAGCTGATATTTGCTCAGCAACTGAAGCCGCACAGGATAATACGTCTGCGTATCAAGGAAACTCTTGGGCATGACGATGCCAATCTTGCCGCCAGGAGCAATCCAACCCAGGCAACGTTCGAAGAACAGCATCTCGGGCGGAACACCTTCCTCAATAACTTCGCTCGTGGATTCGTACTTTCCATCACGCTCGGTCCATTTCATCCCACATGCGTAGTTGTCCAGAATCTTCTTGTCTGTGATTTTTCCTTCGCCGACTCCGCCGAATGGAGGATTCGTCAATATGATGGTGGGTTTGCCTTTCCCCGCACGAGCTTTGACGTTGTCATCCAAGTCGTCATAAGGACCTAGGCTGTCGCCTTTCGTCATCCCCGTGTGACCATCGCCATTCAGAATCATCGCCGTGTTCGCAATCTTCACAAGCCGCTTGCTCTGTTCAACCATGAACAAGTTGGTCCGATGCTTGTCTAACTGACGTTCCTTAGAAATCTGCGTGCCCGAGCCTGTCAGAATCTTCCTGCGGATATACCGCATGGCTCCAGTTAGAAATCCTCCGAACCTCCTGCTGGGTCCAAGATGATGTCTTGATATTCTGGGTCCAGAACCGCAACCATGAGGTCGATGACCAAGCGGTTGGTGAAAAACTGACCTTGCTGGCGTTTCAGGTACGTCGCCGTGTATTGTTCGTAAGCATGCCCCATGATGTCCCAGTCGTTGGACTCATGCAGATTGCTTAGCATCCTGTAGCCTTGCAACTCGGTGACCACATCGCAGATTGCTCGTGGTCCAACGGTTATCCTTTCATCCGCTGAAAAGACACCGGGATTTGCTAGGGCGACCTCCTTGAAGAGAGCCTGAACTCTGAAAGCCACAGCCGGCGGTCCTTCAGGAGAGCGGTATTCTTCAGGCGTGCAGTAAAACTCTGGAAGTTCGGCAGTTTTCTCTTCGTCAATCGCCTTCGCAAGAATGAGGCGGACCATGTCCATCGTGAGGTCCTCCTCATCACCGTCGATTCCACGACCATGCAGTTTGTTGTGACACCTGCATTAGACCCTTGATGTCCTTAGGTCGGGTAAGGTCGGACTTCTTTCGACGGCCTAGTGCGGCCCACCCTTCGCCTCGACGTGGAATCCCAATCCGATCTATAAGTTCGTTCTTCGGCGTGCTGAGACGGCGAAGTAGCGAACACTCCCATTGAACCAGGCGGCTCCATTCGAACTCGTGTTGAAGACGTACGACACAAGCTGGTTGTAGCCTGCCTTTTCATTTGGAGCCTTGCACTCGACAATGAGTTCAATCTTGCCCTGGTCACGCTCGGTACATGCCTTCTGGCTCGAATACACCAAGATGTCAGCACGGACTGGTTTGCCCTCTTTATCCAAGAGTTCCTTGCTGCCGTAGTAAATGGGGACTTCACGAGCAAGGACATTCTTAGGATACAGGTACTCGTAGTGGAGGGTTCGCAAATACTGTTGGCGGACGAACTCCTCAGGCTTGGGGTCCAGCGGACTTTCGGTCAGGAAATCAACTATCTTACCGTCTTCGTCCAGCGGAATATCGAACTGGTTCATGCAGTTCCTCTGCGAACCTGCGATTGTAGTCGAAAAATCGCAAAGGCTGTTGGCATGGTCATCACCCTCTCTAGGAATGGGCGCAGGCGATTTGGACGTGGTCAATGCAGATAGCCAGCAAACTGCATGGCTCCGATTCCGATGGCTCCGTGTTTGATGGCGAATCCGCTGTGGATTGGGAAGTCGCCCAAGTACGAGTTCAGCCACTGGTGCCCCGGTCTTGTCACTCATCTTCTTCAAGCACACGAAGATTAGCGACCGCCCTCTACGGCGAGTTGACCGCCTCCCAACGAGCAGCAGTTGAGAAGGTCCTGGCAGGGAAGACGCTGGAACCGCCGAACCTCAGCACCAGCCGCCGCAACGCTTTGCTCGTCCTGCTGAGCGCAAGGCGTCCTCCCCAGGCGGATTTTCTCTGTTCTCGACCACTAGCCCAGACAAGCAGGAGTAACTCTTCGTCTGGGAGATGCCGAAGTCGGTTTCTAGGCCCGATGTCCACACGGCATGCGTGACGGTTGTTTGTGGTCGAGACTTTTGAGCGGGAGATGATTGACCGTGCATCGTTGGGCACATCAAGATTAGAAGTGATGCAAGCACAAACCACGGTCGGCTGCGAGTCACCAAAAGCACGCAAGGATTTCGCATAGGGGTCTCCTAAGAACTGCTCAAACTTTTTGGGGAAGGGAAGACGGAGGGATTTTACCACGAAGCACACTGCATCGAGGACGACACTACCGAACTGTGCTACACTCTCCACCGAATGAAACCCCAGACCAAACGCCAGGAGGAAATGCTGAAGTCTCTCGCACCAGTTGTCGCTCAGAAAAAACCTGAGGCACAACCGCGACTCCAACAGATGCTTTCTGCTGCAGGTCGCTTAGAGTTGACGACGCTACGAAGGATTGACGAGCAACCGAGATTTGGAAACTACGTTTTGGAGAGTTGGACTAGAACCCGCTGAGTCGCACACCGTACACTCCACGAGTTTTCCGACTCGCGCTCACGCCTATCCGTTGGCATCTGCCCTTCAAGCGTCTCTTACCGAGCAGAGAACCGTTACTCACATGAGAGAGCAGGAACCCGAGTCGTGAGCCCAGGCCGGTGAGCCCAAGTTTTTAGACCAAAGCTCTACAGTCCGAAGGAAGTGGCTGCGGCGACGTACAGCGTTTTGAAACCGGGTATTGTCTGAGACTTCATCCCATCGCTCCTTCGTTGAAACTGGCCAGCCGCTGCGTCGTGGCATCGTGCTACAACTCACACGTTGACCAAGGTGTCAAGCCGTGAGTGTTCATCTCCGGACCAAGCGCATCCGGAACATCGAGGTTGTGCGCCGGGTGTAGAGCGCCGGTCGTGCGCTGCGATCTGGGATAGAGGGAGTCCGAAGCAAAGCTGGCTCCCGAGCTTGTCACTCAAGCGTATTCCATACGGTCACAATCCGAACCATTTCCCCGGCCAGCCTTGTCCCGAGCCGACCTGCCTTTCAACGTCCACTACAGCACCAGACACCAGAGAGACCAGAGGTATGAGAACACCAGGTGAGACCGATACCACACATGCCTGTCGGCCTCTCAGTAGCTTTTCATCGAGAGCGTCAGCCCCCAAGCCAATCACCGGGCTTTTCACCATCACACCCCATCAAGCATCCGAACTCAAGTTTTCCAACCCCTCAGAAGGCCTCTATCCATCTTCCAATTCAAGGGTATATAGTTACTTTTAGTAACCACTTTCACCGGTTGCTCATGGACGCTAAGCCGATACCTAACGGTCGATTATGATTGTTATCAAGTGTTTACCTGAGTAGAAACCGCGTATTGTCTATCGTTTTAGTAGAGATTTATGCCCGGCACCTCACCTTAGTAACCATACCCCGTGTGACCCTGAGGTTACCCTAATCGTCTCACTTTGAGACAAACCCTGGGCATTCCCCAGGTTTTTCAGCCATTTCACCCCTGGGTGAGAACCCGGTATTCTCCTCCACGGCTTATATAATCATACACTTAGATGGTAACTGATACCGTTTGTCGCCCAGGATGTGGTAGCAGTACCTCCGGAGCCACTGTTACTGGAGTTCCCGGTAACCCTCGGGGGTGGTGGTTACCTGAGGGCAGGATACGCGGAGCGTAGCTGGCTTCCCAGGACCTTTTACCTCCGCTAAGCCCCTTTGCTTGCTAGCTTCAGTTTGACAAACGTAACGCTTTCTGCTACGATTGAGACAGTTCGAAGGAGAACACCCAATGAGAAACCGAGAAGAAATCGCGGCACTGACCGCGACATCACCCGTTGGTCCGGTCGTGGGCTCCCGCCTGGCTAAGCGCCGGGCTCAAAATGAGGCAATCGACCGGAGGCTCCGCGAGGCTGAAGCTGAGGTTGCTGCGGAGCGGAAGGCGCTGGTGACGAAATCCCTGAGGAGAGAGCACTGGCGATCTGAAGCCGTTGAGATGGGCAAGAGCCGCAGTCCGAAGAAGCTGGCTGCTGCTATCCGGAACCTGGAGGGTGTGACGCGCAGTGGACGCAAGAAGAGGCACGCTTCGAATGCTGAGAAGCAGAGGGCATATCGAGCGCGAAAACGCCGCATAAACCTGGGCTAGTCGCACCAGATACGCCGGGCTCAACACCACGCTGGAAACCGCGCACGAATTCCCGCACGACCGCTGGCTTGCCCTGACTCGATGCACCGACCGCAGAGAACACCAAGGGATATCCCGATAGCGCATACATGAGAGGCATGCTCACCACGGTTGTGAACGCCCGGGTTGTCCCCGAGCTTGTCCCCGAGCTTGTCCCGTTGCGTTTGGCTCCACTGAAACGGAGGGTGTGACCACCCCCGAACTGTGGTTTGTGAACTCCAGTCGTAAGCACAGTTGGTACCTTGGTGTCAAGCCCAGGACAGGATACCACCCTAGGCCAAAAATGACCCCCGGTGCACCCCCCGACAGACCACCCTTCGTTTGGGCCGGGGCCCAAGTCAACGACCAAGTTACAATCAACGGTCTGGTGACCGCAGCTTCAGGCTCTGGACAAACCGCCAGCGTCACTCTGAAGACACCCAGCGGTGCAAGCCTCAGCATCGACAGTGAGGATTTGTATAGCGGACAGTCGCTGTAGCACACAACCCAAATTTTAACCCCCGTAGGCCTAGGCATCTCGCTTGGACTTACGGGGGCTTAATTTCTGATTCAAATCCCAACACATCCCTGAGGTAGCTCCTCAGGTGCAGCCCGTGCAGTGCTTCAGGAACCTCCACCTGGAGCACCACGGCATTTACTGGAGGAAATAAGTTGAAAGAAATTCAGTTGTCCAAAGGGTACGTCGCCCTAGTCGATGACGAAGATTTTGAGCGCGTAGCACAGTACAAGTGGAGTGCATCCCTCACCAAAACCAACGTGTACGGTATACGCAAAATTCGCAAAGAGGATGGCAATACCACATCTCAGATGTTGCACAGGTTCATCATGGGAGTGTCCGATTTGTCCAAGGACGTGGACCATGAAGACCACAATGGTTTGAATTGCCAAAGGTACAATCTAAGAACAGGCAGCCGCACGCAGAACAACGGCAATCAACTCAAGACCCGTGGCAGTTCAAAATACAAAGGAGTGAGTTGGGATAAAGAACGTAAGCTGTGGCGTTCATGGCTTCGTGGGTGTTTGGGACGATTTCATTCAGAGGTTGAAGCAGCCTTTGCTTACGACCGTGCAGCCCGTGAATACTTCGGGGAATTTGCACTGTGCAACTTCCCTCTGCCACAACCGGAGACTTTGCAACTTCCAATAGCAGCATAAGACAATCTGAGCATCTAAGCCCACTGAGACTTCGGTCTTGGTGGGCTTTTTTGTTTGTCGTTTTTGCTCAGCATATTAAGAAATGTCTTGCATTTCCCAGCGTACCTGTCACATAATTTGCGGCTGGAATCGACTGTTGTAAGTTCTTAAGTATGAACGAGGGTGTTCTTCCGTTTAAGCGGGGAGAGAGGATTTGAACCTCCGACCCCCTGGTCCCGAACCAGGTGCTCTACCAGGCTGAGCCACTCCCCGACGAACTCGCAAGTCTGCGCCAGGAGGAAGGAAACGCTAGCACGCGCAGGCTTCAGAAGACCTAATTATAACATCCAGCACAATGCCAGCTATGGGCGCATTACACTGGGCAGCGTGTGCAACACTCCACGGCGAGATGAAAAACAAACGCGGCACCCGGAAATGTCGTATAACTGGAGATGGTTTCCGAGCGCTGCCGGGACAGGCGGGGCTCTGGCAATTGGACAATTTCCCTTTAGATTATCGTTTTAATTGATGATTGCTTTTACCGCAAATTGTCTGTACACGCCGCTTGAGCGTGTGGAGCAGCCACTGCTTCTGGTGGAAGACCACGCCATCGTCGAGTGCGTATCGCGCACCGCACGTCCTATACCCCAAAGAGCGCGCGTGGTGGACTTTGGCGATGCCATTCTGGCTCCGGGCTTCGTGGACATTCATATTCACGGAGGAGCGGGACACGATTTGATGGAGGCTGATGCGTCGGGATTATGTGCGGTCGAGCAACTGCTTTTCGAACACGGCGTGACCAGTTACTTTCCGACGACCGTGACCGCACCGCTCGATCAGACCTGGTCGGCGCTCGACCGCTTGGCGGACGCGATTGAGAGTGCGTCGCGGGACGATGGCTCGCACGCGCAAAGAGCCCAGCCCCTTGGCATCCATTTGGAAGGCCCTTTCCTCAGTCACGTTCGCCGCGGCGTGCATCCGCCCGCGAACCTGTTGTCGCCCACCCTGCCGACCTTCGACCGCTTCTGGCAGGCGGCGCGTGGGCACATTCGCGTCATGACCATTGCGCCCGAACTGGAGGGTGCACGGGAGGTCATCGCGGAGGCCGCGCGACGGGGGGTCTGCGTCAGCCTGGGGCATTCCGATGGGGATATGAATTCGACGCGCGCCGCCGTGGCTGCCGGCGCGCGCCATGCCACGCACACGTTTAACGCGATGCGTCCACTGGACCACCGCGACCCAGGAATTCTCGGCGAAGTCCTCACGGACTCGCGGCTTTCCGCCGATATCATCGCCGACGGAATTCATCTCGATCCCGCGATCGTCGAGCTCTTTCTGAAAGCGAAAGGGGCCGATGGTGCGGTGCTGATCACGGACGCGATCTCTGCTACAGGCATGCCCGAGGGACGCTATCGTCTCGGCACATTCGAAGTGGAAGTAAAAGACGGCCGCTGCCTCGTTGGTGGCAAGTTGGCGGGAAGCGTGCTAACCATGGATCGCGCGGTGCGCAATGTGATGCAGTTCGCTCACTGGGATCTGCACCAGGCGCTCCGTCTGGCCACGCTCAATCCTGCGCGGGTGGTTGGATTGGCGAATCGGGGCAAGCTTGAGGCTGGCGCCCAAGCCGATTTCGTTGTGTTGAGTCCCAGCGGCGAAGTGAGAAACACAATCGTTCGCGGCGATGTAGCTCAAGCTTAGCAGGAGCTTAGGAGACAGGATGGCAGACAAGGGCGGATTCCCCCATCACATGCTGAAGGAGATTTTCGAGCAGCCGCAGGGATTACGCGACACTATCGCGCCTCGCGTCTCGCTTGAAGAAGGATTGGTCCGTCTGGACGACGTGCGCATCACCGTGGACGAACTCTGTTCGCTGCAGCGCATCAACATCGTGGCTTCGGGAACCAGTCGCCATGCCGGCATGGCGGGTCAGTTCATGATTCAGGATCTGGCGAATGTGCCCGTGGATGTGGACTACGCCAGTGAGTTCGAATATCGAAATCCGCTAATTTGCCGTGACGAGCTCACCATCGTGATCACGCAATCCGGGGAGACCGCCGATACCAGCGCAGCCCAGCGTGAAGCCAAGGCCAAGGGTTCGCGCACCATTGCAATCTCCAATGTAATGGATTCGACAATCGCGCGCGAGGCGGACGGCGTGCTTTACACTCATGCCGGGCCCGAGATCAGTATCGCTTCTACGAAAGCATTCACGGCGCAGATGGCGGTGTTGTTTCTGTTCGCGGTCTATCTTGGCCAGGTGCGCGGCCAGCTTACGAAAGAGCAGGTACAGCGGTATATTCGCGAACTGCTGGAGCTTTCTGCCAAAACCGAGATCGTGCTTGAATGCGCGGCGGATTGCAAAGTGCTTGCTGACCAGTATCACCAGGTGGGAGATTTTCTGTTCCTCGGGCGTGCTATTCACTATCCCGTAGCCATGGACGGCGCGCTCAAGTTGAAAGAAGTTTCCTACATCCATGCCGAGGGCTATCCCACGGGAGAAACCAAGCACGGTCCAAACGCGATGATCGATGAGAATCTTCCCGTGGTCATTATTGTCACGTGCGATCGCAACGATCAGGGATCAGTGCTGCGCTATGAGAAGAACGTTGCGAATATCAAAGGGTTTAAACGGCAGTCCGCGCGAGTGATCGCAATTGCATCCGACGGCGATGAGGAAATGCGCAAGCTCGCCGATCACACTATTTTCGTTCCCCAGGCGTCGGAGTTGCTGTCTCCTATTCTGGAAATTGTGCCGCTGCAGTTGTTCGCCTACTACATGGCAGTACGAAAGGGCCTGGACGTGGATCGCCCGCGCAACCTGGTGAAGTCGGTAACGCTGGAGTGATCAGTAGGGTCTCGCCCGTGCGTACAACTTTTCCCCTCCGTAACATGCTTTGCGGCCCCACACGGGCGAGGACGCCCGTGCTCCATTGTCAGTGCGTGAACGTCACATTCAGCCCGGTGGTCAGGACGATGTCATTCTTTTTGAGCGCAGGCGTGCCCACAGGCTGAATCGGCGGATTGGTCACGTAGATATCGCTGAACGCATTCTGCCATCCCAACCATTTGCTGATCTTGGTCACACTGCCAAGATTGAAGACCGTTCGATACTGCCCAACATCTTGCGTAAGGTCGGGATAGTAGTAGGCCTTTTCAGTAACGATGGTCGAAGCGCCAAATTTGTGGCTCAGTTCCTCTCCCACCGAGAAAGCGAGGAAGCTGTTTGTGACCGTGACGTAATCCTCTCGCGTGTAGTTCGGGCCTGCCAGGAAGTCCAGCGTTGTCTTATCGCTCTTGATGGCGTGGAATCCCAGACCACCTCCCAGAACGGATCGAAGATTCAACTGCTGCAGGGCATCGGTCTGGAAATCGGCACTCCCGTAGCCAAACAGACTAGGCGTGAAGTTTCGGGAATATCGAGCTCCGGCCTGAATCGCATTTGCAGTCGTGGTCGGTGTTGCACCAGGAGCATTGTTGGTGGAATACACTGAGTTCGCGTAGAGCGAGATGTCGTCGTGCGTTGTTTTGCGATCGGCGGTGAAGGCCAAGGCTAAATTCGAAGTCTGACTGTTTCCCGCAGTGAAAGCGAATCCGACGTTCGCTCCCCCCTTCCAACCCTGCAGAAGTCCGGGATGGAGCGATTTGTCATAGTCCGCTTGTTCTGTATCGCTGCGCAAAGCGGTCACATCGGCCTTTGCGACGGTTACGGTTCCGCTTGCCGGGGTGACCACGGCGAGACTTCCGTCGCTTGTTGTCACGGGACCGACCACGGTCTTTCCGTTTGACAGCGCTACATGCAGCGGCTGTGTGGAGGTGACCTCTTGGACGGCGGGCCATTGAACCGTAACGTCGCCCGCAAACTCCGTTTTAATCAGCAAGGTTTTATTGTCTGATTTTGTGATGGTCCCGGTCAGCCGATCGCCATTCTTCAGGACCACTTGATCGGCGAAAAGCGCGGAACAAAATGTGAACACTGACAACGCTACCCAGAGATGCAGCTTACGCATGGCATTTCTCCATCTATGAACTTGTACTTCGTTTGCGGGACCCTGTGGATGCCAAAAACAGCGAAGAGATTAAGTTACCGCAGATGCGGGAATCCCGCTATAGGGGAAACCCCGAAAGACTCTTGTCTGATGTAGGAATTGACTCTCTGGCCGAACGCGACGTGTTGCTTGTTTCAAGAAAAATGCGGAGAAAAAAATGCGAGTGGTGGTGGCGATTGAAGGAATGATGGATCGCTGAACTAGCTCTTCAGTTCGGTACTCTTCACTTCAGTGGCCGGAGTTTTTGCTTGCTCCGAGGTTCCATCCTTCATGCCCTCTTTCAAAGCGCGAATCCCCTCGCCAATTCCTTTTCCGAGCTCCGGAAGTTTCTTGGGACCAAACACGAGCAGGGCAATAAAAAAGATCACCAGAAGGTGCATCGGTTGAAAAAGACCATCTAACATATAAACCTCCCGCAGACACAAGTACTCCCTTTAACCTTACTGAAGCTGGATTATTCCGTCAACCTCAATACGTTTTCCCTCGAGTCCGCCGGAGCGCGGCGAGAACCGGCGCCCTGGACAGCGTCGTTTCAATGTGTCGCAAGCACGATGCCCCGGTCTCACTTTGAAAGGCCGGCGGGCTGATTGTCGCGAAAAAAGACCTCTCTTCTCCTTGCAAGTCACTGATTTTAAGCACTCATGTTTGGTCGGCCAACTGCAATGAGGGACGAGGCGCCATTCAGACATGAACTTTCGTGCCTTCGTAAAGCGGCACTGACGCTCCTAGAATGGCGGAGTCCCAAGTTTTATTACGGCCGTTCAGCCGTTTGGAGTTTTATCATGACTTCCACCCCCACGACACCGGTCGGAATCCGGAAACCAGTCTCTCCGACAGTCCTCCCTTCTAATAGCGACACCCAAACTACAGAGCGAGCGACGAAAGCAACTCCACCGATCGCAACTCAGGCCGTCCCCAAGCAAACCGGTTACGGCATGCCTTGCGCAAATTGCAAGACCTATTACGCAGCCGATCTGAAGGCATGCCCGGTCTGCAAAGCAGCGGAGCGCATTTCACCGATGGCAGTCCCGGCGCGTTCTAATGTCTCGGCTAGCGAACTGTGTCCTGATCCAATTGCTCTGGAAGAGGAGCGCGAACGTTTCTTGCGCGACTTCAAGACACAAGTTTTTGCGTCCCAGTTGCCCATCAATGCGAGCGGCAATCTGCCTTGTGCCCACGAGGAAAACCATCCCAGCGGCCCCGAACCCGCGGTGGTTTGCCAAGGCTGTTACGATCACTTGCAAGAACGGGTGGACGTGCTGGAAGCCGCACTGCACATGGACTTGAAGGAAGCGGCGCAGATAGTCTACGACGCGGTGTGGGCGGATCCCTCAGATGCCACCAAGACATACGAAAACGCTGCTCACGCATTGCTCGCGGAACTGCGGAGACGCTCGGGAGTCACGCAGGTGTTCGGTCTGTTGCAGCCTCTGTCGGATTAAATCTTCGTTTCAACGCGGTGGCGAGGAGAAGAACCAGTGGTGTTCGCCGAACCGCGAGTAGACCAGGTTCTTGCCATCGGTGCCGCAAAGCTCATGAAACTTTCCCTGTTCTCGGTAGGATCCGAGCCTTCCATCCACCAGCGACCACCTAGATTCCTCAGCTGCTTTTTGAAGCTGGAACAGGCCCACGGTGGCCTCGGCCGAACCGTCGCGTGCCTGGTGTACAAAACTCGCATAAACCTCGCCCGAGTCGAGCATGGCAACTCCGGTGATGAAAGTGGGGTGAACAGGCAAATGCAATAGATTCCCGCCGCTATCGTAATTCGCGAATTGATGATGCCACAGAGGCAGCAGTTTCCATCGAGCCAGTTTGCTGCTGTCTGTGTCGTACTCGATCCACTCGTCGCTGGCGCCCTCGTAGATGCCAAGTGTCGTGCCGCGGCATTGGATCGTCAGTTCGGAGGAACCGAACCCGGCACGAACTGGAGCAGACTTTGCTGGGAATGAGCTGCGCGGCAACTCCGAGTCTATGATCTTGCCGTCGCTCAGCCGGTAAAGGCGCAGGATGTCGTAGGGCTCATCACTCTCTCGATCGAAATAAGGTGGCGCACGCAGCCATCCCATCGCCCAAACCGTTTCGCCATCACAAGTGCTGACCTTCATCGGGGCGAACCTCACCGTCTCGATCAGTGGGGATACATGCCCATCCCGGCTCGCGAGCCCGATGAAGCAGTGGATCTTCCCGCCCACATCTGCAAACGAACAGCCAGAGATGATGAGATGACCATCCAGCGTCACCGTCGCATCACTCAAAGAAAAGTCGCTTGGTCCTTGTCCTTGTCGTAGAGATCCACGCGGGGCGAGTGTGGGTCAATGTAAACCAGGTAGTCTCGTTCCCAATAGCCACGTCCCTCGCTGAAAAAAGGATCGTAAGCGGTCGTACTATTGGGAGCCGGCAGAGTCGGGCCTTTGACAGTGGCTGATTTCGGCGCGCGAGTCGTCTCTTGTGCGAAGAGAAGCGAGACTGCAAACAGCGGTAGCAGCAAGACGCAACCAGGATGTCTCATGGCGTTCCGATCCGCGGCGTGCGATTCTCCTACGTATTATTGACCGCTATTGTTACAGGTTGATGAAAAGCTATTCTCCGTCGAGAGTACCCATGCGGGCTAGTCCTTTCCTGAAGCCTGCGGCGACGGATCTGTCGCTCCGCCAAATCGCAACCGGCCGAACGCCTTAGGTAAGTGAAAATTTGGCTGCGGCGTGTGCGTGGCCTGCCAGGCTAGATAAGCTCGCGGCTCTTTCGTGCCTTCGACCCGGTAAAAGTTGGCCCGCCAAATCGCCTTGGGGTCAAGGTTTGTAGTCAGCGATTTCATGGGGATGGCCAACTCCGCAGTCCACGTATGGGATTTCTCATCCACAACCACCGAGCGCTGCAAACCGCTCTTCAGATCTGCCAGCCCGCCGGGAAAAATGTCGAGATCAATCCACATGCCATTCGGACTAACTTCGAATTCCTTGTAGAAGCGTTCACGCGCCGGATCGGGCTGCAGAAATGCTTCCGCCACATCGCGATCCCACAGATGGTCGCGACGGCCATTGGGATCGGAGTCCTCGAACACAAAAAGCTCGCGGTAGTGGCACTCGAACCGCAGATAAAGATATTGCCGCGACCACAAAATCCGCACCTCGGTTTCGCGTCCGGGATCGGCATTCTTTCCCTGCCAGTCCGTCGAAAAGGCAATCGGGATCGCGTTCTGCCACGCATCATCAGGATGCGCTGCATCGAGGCGAACGGCATCAACGTATTTCGCGACAATCTCGCCGTCCACAACATCGTGCTTCGCTTCCGGCTTTTCTTGAGCAGTCATATTGGGAACAGCGAGAAAGGACAGAAACAATATCGTAACCCATACCCGAAAATAAAACGGGTGGGGCTGGCTCCCCCAGCCAGTTCCCACCCGCGCCGTGGATCTTTGACATTGGTGCATCCCACAGCTTAATTGGAATTCAAGGTCGCGCCAAAACGCCACAAAGGGTTATGAAGAAGTTGCGACTTTTGGATTGCATTTGTAATCTCGATAAATTCTTGCCTTCAATTATTAAAGCGATTTTTGCGTCGAATTCCCTCACGAAAAATTAAGGCTCGGCAAGAAAAAATGCTTTGAGCGCAAGATCCGGATGGCCCACCTGGAAATGCCATCTTATGCTGTTAAAACTATGACAACCAATGCGATACTCAACCTGACGGAATTGACGGAGATGGCCCCCAGCAAGCAAAACCGAGACGATAACAATCAGAGCGCGTACTGGCAGGCAGTTCTCAACCGTGACGCCGGCCAGGATGGAAAGTTTGTGTTTGCCGTGTCCTCGACGGGCGTGTACTGCCGGCCCTCCTGCCCGGCCCGGCGTCCCCGCCGCGAGAATGTAACCTTTTTCGTGCAGCCTGACCAGGCAGAGAAGGCCGGCTACCGTGCCTGCTTGCGCTGCCGGCCCAGGGCGACGGGAGGCAATAGCGCCGTCGAAATGGTCAAAGCGATGTGCCGCTACATTGAGCAACACCTGGATGAACCGCTCACGCTGGCCCGGCTAGCATCGGAATTTCGCCAGAGCCCGTTCCATTTGCAGAGGACATTCAAGCGCGTCCTCGGGATCACCCCTCGGGCGTACGCCGACTCCTGCCGCATGAGCCAACTCAAGGACAATCTTCGCGCCGGGCACTCGGTCACTCGATCCATGTACGACGCGGGTTTCAGCTCCAGCAGCCGTTTGTACGAGCGGACCGCGTCGCAACTCGGCATGACGCCGGACAAATATCGACGCGGCGCGATCGCTGCGCCCATCCGCTACACCTTCGCCGACTCTCCCTTGGGACGCATGCTAATCGCGGCCACCGACAAGGGGATCTGCGCGATCCAATTCGCCAACTCCGACGCGGAACTTGAGCAAGGACTGAGACACGAGTTTCCATTCGCCATCCGGCGGCGCGATGACGCAGCCATGCAGCACTGGAAAAAGGATTTGCTTCGCCAGATGCGTGGCCAACGTTTGAATACCTCGCTTCCACTGGACATTCAGGCAACCGCCTTTCAGCGACGTGTGTGGTCACAATTGCGATCCATTCCTTTCGGCGCAACGCGTTCCTACGCCGCAGTAGCGAAGGCGATCGGCCAGCCCACGGCGACGCGAGCCGTAGCCCGAGCCTGCGCAACCAACCCAGTAGCAGTCGCCATTCCGTGCCATCGCATCGTGAGAAAGAGCGGCGACATGGGCGGCTATCGCTGGGGTCTGGAGAGAAAGAAGGCGCTACTAGAGCTGGAAATGCAACACGCGTGAAAACAGGTCCGATGGGTATCCGTATGCGACGACCAGCCCGATTTAGCGCAGTCGAAGCACAAGTAGAACGACGGTGAGAATGACGATCAGCACGGTTCCGATGGTGTAGATGTGAGACCCGAGCCAACCCTGTTCTTTACGATTTTCGAACTTCGCAAGGAAAGCTGGAGCCTGGTTGCTCGCGAGAGGTGCGGGACTCTCGCCTGAAAGCCGGGCGGCCTCGCAGTCCAGGCAGAGAGTGCGGCCTTCTGAAACGGGGAATCCGCAGGCCTCGCATTTTCGGATCTTGTCCAGCTCTGGCGCTCGAACTGGCGGGGCATCGAGCTTGGGGGCGTTCGCGTCCGAGGGCTTGGGCGCACTCGCGACGACCACGGAAGCGTCTTTTTTTATTTCCGCCGGGTCTATTTTCGCCGGCTCTATTTCTGCCGGAGCGGGTGCTGGTGCCGTCTCAGGTGTCTTCGGTTCCTTCTCTAGTGCTGCCTGCTGCGCCGTGGCTTGAGCGTTTTTCGCGGCAATCTCCTGGAGCGCACGTTTGGCTGCGTCCGCGTGCTCTAGGCCAGTTTGTACCATCTCGGCCAAGCGCTCCAGCGCGGTGACATCGCGCTCCTCGAAGGCGTTGGCCCGGTCGGCCAGCAGTTCGAACACGCCGGTCACTTCCTGTTCGCGAAGCAGAGGCACCACCATGACAGACTTGATGCCGAGAGCGCGACAACTCTCGCGATTAACCCGCGAATCGGTTTCCGCATCATCGCAGCGCAGAACTTTCCGGGTGCGTACGCTTTCGCCAGTCAGGCCTGATTTTATCTGGACCTCGGCTCCCAGTTCTGGAGCAGATGGGCCTGCGCTCGCCCGGCAAATCATCGCGCTTCCCTCGCGCAAAGCAATGGCCGCACCCGATGCGCCCGTGATGTATTGTGCCCGCTCCGCCAATAACTGCAGCGCCGCTTCAAGGTCGCGTCGTGCCATCTCCATCAGGGACTTGCTGCCTGCATCTGCGGAGACATGCGAGGGCAGGGGTGGAAGGAATTCTTCTTTTGCAGCTGAGGACACCGGTGGAGGAACTCCCGGCGCGCTGCCGGAGGAAGTTTGGTCGAGAATGGAATAGCGATCCAAGGGGTTCTAAGTATTATCGCCCGAGATTGGCCGGACGCAAACAGAGTTTTGGAAAGGTATGTCTCAGTATGCCCCCGACGGGTCTCCGCGCACTTGCGGAGACTATTTCTTTTTCGGCGGCAGGAACTTCTTTTCAATCGACGCCACGACAACGTAGTTGGGGTCGACCATTTCATTCAGATGGATCTTTGCCACCTTCGACAGGAGCTCATACGCATCCAATTCGGACAAGCCATAGTCCTGGTGAATCCACCCAACTAGCTCGGTGAAGGCAATGCGCACACAATCATCCAACGGGCGGTATGCCCCGACGGTCATTATTGCGTCGTCATTTTCGAAGCGCGGCCAATTGATCTTTTGGCCTTTGATCAGGCCGAACTGCACCCGCGCCCGCAGAGGAACTTCGATCGCCGTGCCCGCGACTTCGCCATCCCCCATGGCGGCGTGCCCGTCGCCCATATACAGCAAGCCTCCGGGCACGTTCACGGGAAAATAAACCGTGTTCCCGACGCTGGCCTCGGGAGAATCCATGTTGCCGCCAAACTCCGCAGGCACAATCGAGCTGCGAGCCTCGCCACCGGAAGGCGCGACCCCAATGCACCCGAAGAAAGGATGCAGCGGAATCTTCACCGAGAACTTCGAATCCAGCGCCTGGAACGTCGCCGTGTTGTTCGCGTGGTCGATGGGATAAAACCAGATCTTCTCCGGCAACGGCGGATGCAGCATAGGCGTGTAGTTCGTCTCATTCAGCGCCCCGAATCCCGGCGCAAATGCCCCCACGCCCTGGTCACCGTCGACTTCAAGATCGAGAATCTTCACCGCCAAAGTGTCGCCCGGTTCGGCGCCCTCAATGTAAAAAGGACCAGTAAGCGGATTGTCGCCCTTCGTCATGCTAAGCGTGTCCCCCGGCTTCTTGATGGCATTGCCGAAGCAGTCGAGCGTATTGGTGTCGAGAATGTCCCCCGGCTTCAGCCGCGCAACCGGCTCGGCCGAGGCATAAACATATTTCACCTCGTTAATCGTGGCGTGATACTTCACAACATTGCTGGGCGCGGCCTGCCCTAACGCGTTCGCCGCGCTCAGGATCAGCACCATGGGTATCAGCATGCGGGCGTTCAAAGACGCCTCCTGACGGAATCTAGAATTCGCCGAATATATGCGTTTGTTCCACGGTCGTTGATGTCGCAACGTTTTTCACAAACTATCGAAAGCGATAAATCCTGATGTCATCGAACGAACCGACTCAGCAGGAAGAAGAACCCTCCGAGAACTACCCAACCCAGGCCGAACCACACCACCAAGCTAAGCATGTTCCCTTCGCGGTAGGAGCCATAAGTCAAGCCGCCGAATAACAAAACAAAAAAGACCACCTCGACAACGAACTCGGCTTTTTGCACTGCCCGCACGGCTGTCTGGCTGGCAGCCAGTCATTGCTAGTTACGACAAGAACGGATTGTACCCGAAACTGTCGGAGACCGACCATGCACTCCATTTCCTGGCGCACGCCCCAACCATCTATGAACTAGCGAATCCACGCCAGCCATGCCCATCCTACAAGAAGAGTCACCAGCGTGATGGGCAATCCAACCCGGAAATAGTCCCAGAAACCAATTTCCATCTCCGGCTTGGCGCTTTCCACCACAATAAGATTGGCTACGCTTCCCGTGATTGTAAGATTGCCCGCAAGAGTCGAAGACATGGCCAGAGCCAGCCATGCCGTGTGCGGATTGCTGAACCCAGGGATCAACGACTTCAGCAGCATCACCGCGGGAACGTTGCTGACGATATTGCTGAACACCGCAACCACCACGGTGAAGGTGCCCAGCCTTTGCAGATTCCAATGTTCCGCCAACCCTAGCAATCGTCGCGACGATCCCTGCATTCTCCGCTCCGCCCACAATCAGAAACAGCCCGATAAAAAACACCAGCAAACCCCAGTCCACTTCCTGGTACAACTTTCTGGGTTCAAGGGTTCGGGTAATCAGCAGCGCAGCCGCACCCAGCGCCGCCATCATCGCGGGAGGCACACCGAAGAAGAATCCCATGACGACCGCAGTCACTACAACGACAGGTTTCGTGAGGTGCGATAGATCCAGCGCGGGCAACGGGATTTTTTGTTCTGTCTCCGGTCGCAGCTTAATATCGCGCATATGAATCCAGTGCAACACCGCCCAGTCGAGAAATAGTCCCACGATCGCGACCGGTCCCAGATGAAAAAGGAAATCGTAATAGCGAATGCCGGAGAAAGACCCAATCAGCATATTCTGCGGATTGCCGGTGATCGTAGCCACGCTGCCAATATTCGACGCAGTGGCGACCGCAAGCAGATACGGCAGGGGCTGCAGTTGCATGCGCCGCGTGATGCCAAGCACAAAGGGTACCATTACCAGGCAGACGATATCGTTCACCAGAAATGCCGAAAGAAACCCGCAAGTGAAAATGACCGCCGGCAACAGATGGGTCGGCTTCAATCGTTGCAGAACTACTTCCGCATTCCACTCGAAGAAGCCCACCAGGCGCAGGTTGCCGACGATCAGCATCATCGAAAACAGAAGCACGAGAGTGGAGAAGTCGATGAAGCGCAGCGCATCCGAAGGCCGCACCACCCGGAAGGCGATCATGGCAACCGCTCCGATGATCGCCGCGCCTGGACGGTCTATCTTGAGGCCAGGAAACTTGCCGATCGCGAAAACCAGATAGCTCGCCAAGAAAATGATGTATGCCGCGGCCAAGCGGGCGTCTGGCACTGCCGTGGACAGGATCAGGAGCATGGCAAAAGATATTATCAGTGCCAAGAACGGGATGAGATTTGTCCCCGCATCGCAACCAATCAATCGGCCGGCCGATCCCACGACAAATCGGATTACGCTAAGACTGCGGATGAGCCGCAGGCCCGTCGTCATTGACCCGGTTCTGCGCGCCCAACCGTTTTTCCATGCGAACTACCGCCAGCGACTCTCCATTCTTGAGAGGCACATCGAGATTTTCCAGTGTGACGTAACCCCTGGCTCGGTAGAGTGGCACTCCCGTCAGCGTCGCACCCATTTCGAATCGCGTGAAGCCGGCGGCAGCAGCGGCTCTTTCACAGGCCTCGAGAATCATGCTGCCGATTCCACGGCGCACCCAGTTTGGATGGACAAAAAAAGCACGGATCTTTGCGGCGTCGTGTTGAGGATTCAGCAACGAGTCCTCTCGGCCGGTCCAACGGTCGCCACCAAAGAGTGTCTTTCGTTTGCTCCAGCCGCCACAGCCGACGATGACCGCCTCCGGTCCCGCCTCGACAACGTAATAGGTTCCATCCGCAATCAGTTGGCTGTCCACGCCGTAGACGGTTTGCAGTGCGCCTTCGATTTGGGCAGGAGTGTAGTCGGCCGCCTGCAATCCTCGCACTGATGCATCAATCAGCGCGGGCAGGGCGCTGATATCCGCAGGGACGGCTTGGCGGAGAGTGAGTTTCATGACTCGGCAGCATCTGCGAAAGTGTACCAAGCCAATGTTCGGGTATTCAATTTGGGAAAGAAGTCGATCCAGGTTGTTGGCAGCGACAGCGATGCTCGTTGTATTGGCAGGAGCCCAAATCCTTCGCTGGGCTCGGGATGACAGTGTGCTTTGGTGTATGCGAAATCTATGAAGTCTAGTGATGGTCGTCGCGGTGACGAAGCCAATCCAGGAACATCTGCTCGATCGGCTTGTCGTAGGTCATCATGATGTGGCGGATGGTGTGACCGCTGACGAAGTGGCAGACTTCCTCCGCCAGATTCTTGGCGTGGTCCCCGGCGCGCTCGAGCGATTGAGTCATGAAGATGACTTGCAGGCTTGCCTGGCGCTGCAAGCCTTCCGGGTTTTCGATGTGGCGGAGGAAGATCAGATTTCGCAGACGGTCCATCTCGGCGTCCGCGCGCAACACGTCCACAGCCTTCTTCACGTCACGAGTGGCAAAAGCGGCTCCTACGTCAGACAGCATTTTTTCCAGGACCGTCGCCATGTGCGTCAGATCGCGCGTATCCTGAGGATCGATCCGGGGACCGGCCGACTGTGCGCTGCTGGCAAAACTGAGCAGCAGATCTCCAATGCGTTCCAGGCTGATCATGAACTTCATGCAGGCCAGCAATTCGCGTGCTTCGGTTCCGCTAACCTGCGTAATGGCGAGCGTAACCCCATCGTCGATTTCCCGGTCCAGCGTGTCGAGTTCTTTCTCACGTTCTCGAATCGTATTGAGCAGCGGCGAGGATCCGGTCGCGATCCCCTCAGCGGCAGCCGCGGCCGCATCCTTGGCAAGGGAGCAAGCTTCAATGGTCCGTTTTACGAGATGCGAATAGGCAGGCTCGGGCACTGGGGCGTTTAAGGCGGCAATACTCATCGCAACTTCCCTCGGCTCACGGAATGGCGGCCGCATCGCATTCGGTCGTCTTCGCTGCCGGCCTGTAGTGCTGCTCACGCTACAAGCATAGGTTCTTTGTTTCAAGGATGTTGTTAAAAGCTTGTAAATTCTTGGGTTGGAGGCAATCACAAAGCGGTGGGCCGCGGCCGTCCGGCAGAAACAGGACGCCTCGCGATCAGGCCGGCGAAGAATCCGCAGCCAGTGGCAGGGTAAACAAAAACACTGAACCGTGGTTCAGTTCGCTCTCGGCACGGATCGTGCCTTCGTGCGCGAGCACGATATGCTTGGCGATGGCCAGCCCTAATCCGGTGCCCCCGGATTCTCGCGAGCGAGCTTTGTCCACGCGGTAGAAGCGCTCGAACAGGCGTGGCAAGTGTTCAAAGGGAATGCCCGGGCCGAAATCGCGCACATAGAATTCAACTCCACGTTCCGAACGCCTCGCCCCCAGCACCAGCCGTCCACCCGACGCAGCGTACTTAAGTGCATTGTCAATGAGGTTGGAAAAAACCTGGTGGATGGCCTCGCGATCGGCACTCACCAGGTCCGGCGCCGAGTCCTCCACCTGCAAGTCGATGCCGTGCGCACGCGCCAGTTCGCGGAAGTTCTGGACTGCCTCCTGCAGAATCTCTGCCGCGGCTACGGGTTGGACGTCAAATCGATGCTCGCCTGATTCCACTCTCGCCAGAGTCAGAAGATCTTCGGTCAGGCGCGACATGCGATGGGCATTCTTGCGAATAATCTCCAAAAACTCGCGCGAGTGATTATTCTCCGGAGAACTGTCGAGCAGGGTTTCGGCGTAGCCCTGAATGGAGGTCAACGGCGTCCGCAGTTCGTGCGAAACGTTGGCAATAAAATCGCGACGGGTTTTCTCCACCCGCTCGGTCTCGGTCAAGTCACGCAAGACGGCAACGGCGCCTCCCCCCGGCATGGGAGCGGCGGTAACATCGAAGGTGCGACCTGGAACAATGGAAGTAGCTCGGGCGGTGAACACCTTTCGGGCTTCGCTGGCTCCGCGTACAGCGCGCAGAAAATCAGGATCGCGCACGGTTTCAACGATGGGAGCATTCAACCGGGTGCGCTGCGGAACCAGGCCATCCATACTCTGGTTGGCCCACTGCACGCGGTCGTTGGGACCGACGGCGATCACGGCGTCTTCCATGCTGTTCAGCAGGGTTTCGAGCTGGCGCTGGCTATTTCGCAAAGCAGCGAAGTTGTTCTCCACGTGGCGAGCGGTCTTGTCGAGAGCGGCAGCGACTTGCCCGATTTCATCTCCCGAGTTTTCAGCGATACGCGCCGCGAGTTCGCCGCGGGCGATCTTGTTGGCAAACTGCACGATCCTCTCCAGCCGACGCGCCGTGAACTGGGCCAACGCTCCGGCGAGAGCAAGTGCGACCAGAAAAGTAAGCGCCGAACCGACCAGCAGCGTTTTTCGCAGCTGCGCTGTAGCGGCTCCGAGGTCTGATAGCGGATAGGCTAAGCGGGCTGCGCCCCCGGAAACGGGAGAAGCCACATAATGGAAATCAATCCCCAAGGTTTGGCTCTTCCGGGTATCGGTCCCGACATCTCCTTTCAAGGCGGCTGCAAACTCAGGGGATTGCGCAAGATTTTCCATCGCCGAAGCGGACGCCTCTGAGTCGGCCAGGACCTTGCCGGTGACGTCAATGACGGTGGCGCGCGCACCGGCCGCCTGGCCTTCCTGCGAGACGATGTCCTGAAGATTGTGCTCACGGTCGGTATTCACCCGGTTCGCGAACATCAATGTCTTCTGTCTCAGGCTACGATCAATTTCCTGCCGCAGCGAATTTTCCCACGTCCGCCGAATGGAGAAATCAAGAGTCACCGTGGCGGCGGCGATTACCAGGGCAAAGGCGGCCAGCAGCCGCAGGAAAAGCCGGCTTCTCACTTGGGAGCCTCGAAGCGATAGCCCGCGCCGCGGACCGTTTTCAGATAGCGCGGGCTTTCGGGATCGGGCTCGATCTTCTCGCGAATGCGGCGCACGTAGACATCCACTGAACGCGGCGTCACGTAAGCCGTATCGCGCCAGACGGAATCAAGAAGCTGGTCCCGAGTGAACACCCGGCCGAGGTGACGCGCGAAATAGTCGAGCAGGCGGAACTCAGTGGCGGTTGTGCCTACCACCTGGCCGCCAACCGTCAGCGTCATCGCGCTGGGATCGATTTCGATTTCTCCTACCTTTAACGGCGACTGCGAGAGCGGACGCTCGAAACGCCGCAACACCGCTTTCACTCTTGCCACGAGCTCACGCGGGCTGAATGGCTTGGGAATGTAGTCATCCGCACCGAGCTCCAGGCCGAGGATGCGATCGGCCTCCCCGCTTTTCGCAGTTAAGAAGATCACGGGCGTCGACGCCAGCAGGGGCGTCTGCCGAATCTGCCGGCAGAGCTCGAGGCCGTCTCTTCCCGGAACCATGATGTCGAGAATGAAAAGTGTTGGCCTCTGCCGCTCTGATTCCATGACCACGGTGTTGCCAGTTGCAAACACTTTGACTGCGAATCCCGCGCCCTCAAGGTGATGCCGCACCAACCGGGAAATGTCAGGATCGTCCTCAACCACAAAGATGCTTGGTTTCACACGGGTATTGTAGCCGGGAGATCGGAATATTGCCCTGATTGTAACCAGATTGAAACATTTCGATCGGGGCCAATGTAGAGCGGACACTCCTGTCGGCTGCAGTGCCAAGGTAGCTATCCATGGAGGGAAGTCTGTCAACCCCGACCGGACAACAGCTAAACTACAAGCGCCGATTGTTCATGACGAGACTCGCAGCTATTTTTTTCCTTTGCGCTGTGCCGCTCTTTTGCCAAAGCAATAGCGGTGAATTGCGCCTTCGAGTGACCGATCCGGACGGTCTGGGCGTGAAAACGATGGTCCAGATCGTCAGCAGGGCCAATCAGTATCGAAATACTCTGGCGACCAGCGATCTGGGTAATCTCGATGTGCAGCGCCTGCCTTACGGCATCTATCAGATCGAAATTAAACAGTCTGGCTTCGCAAGCGTATCGGAATCTGTCGAAATTCATTCCTCGATTCCGACCAAATACGCGATCCAACTCAAGCTGCCATCGGTGAATGAATCTGTCATTGTCAGTGCGGCCAACACATTGATCGACCCCGATCAAGCCGGCTCCGTGAACCAGGTTGGCTCGGACCTCATTCAAACCCGGGTCAGTTCAGTTCCGGGCCGCTCGTTGCAGGACTTGGTGAACTCGCAACCGGGCTGGCTCTATGAAGGCAATGCCGTCTTGCATCCTCGTGGCTCGGAGTATCAGACACAGTTCGTGGTCGACGGTATCCCTCTGACGGACAATCGCTCGCCCAGCTTCGGACCTGAGATTGAAGCCGACGACGTGCAATCGTTGAGCATCTACACGGCGGGCATTCCCGCGGAGTATGGTCGAAAAATGGGTGGCGTGGTCGAGGTCAACACCATTCAGGATTCACAGGCAGGTTTCCATGGCGACGTGGTGCTCTCCGGTGGCAGCTTTGACTCGGCGAGCGCGTTCGCGAAAGGGGCGTACGCCTGGGGCAAGAATGCTTTTGGCGGAAGCGCCAGTGGCAGCATGACCGACCACTATCTGAATCCCGTGGTTCCGCAGAACTATTCGAACACCGGCACGCTGGGGGATTTTTCGATCAACTATGACCGCGAACTGACGCCCAACGATCGCATTAGATTCATCGTCCGCCATGAACTCGCCCGCTACGATATTCCGAACGAACAGGTGCAGCAAGCCGCGGGCCAGCGCCAGACCGCAAACAATTTTGAGACCATGGGGATTGCCTCTTATCAGCATGCATTTTCGTCGCAAGCCTTAGCCGATTTTCGTGTTATGGTCCGCGACAATGCGAATAATTTCAACTCCAACCAGAATTCAACTCCCATCGAAGTCTTTCAGCACAATTGGTTTCGCGAAGGATATTTCAAAGGGACCGTGACCCTCGACCATGGCCGGAACGAATGGAAGGTCGGACTCGAATCCGACAACACATTTCTCAACGAGAACTTCAGTTACCTCATTACCGATCCAAGCCAATTTGATCCGGAGACGCCTCAAACCTTTAGCTTCATCGGCAACCGCCCCGACCTCGAACAATCCGCCTTCGTCCAGGATCTGATCCGCCTGAAGAATTGGACGATCAGCGCCGGGCTTCGCTGGGACCACTATCAACTCCTGGTCAACCGGCAATCCCTGGATCCACGCTTCTCGATTTCGCGTTATTTCTCTTCCGCCGACTTGCTCGTGCATTTCTCCTATGACCGTGTTTTTCAGACCCCTTCCTTCCAGAACATTCTGCTTTCAAGTTCAAACGCAATTGTTTCCCTCGACCCCACGAACTTCCTTCGACTGCCCGTCGAACCTTCAGAAGGAAACTACTACGAAGCCGGATTAACCAAGGTGTTCGTGGGAAAGATCAGGCTGGACGCCAACTATTTCCGGCGGCTCGTGGACAACTACGCGGATGACAATCAGATCATCAACACGACCGTCAGCTTTCCCATCGCATTTCGCAAGTCCATCATCTATGGCGCGGAAGCAAAACTCGAAGTGCCCGATTGGCGCGGCTTCTCAGGTTTTCTCAGCTATTCCTACACTGTGGGCAACGCGTGGTTTCCGGTGACTGGAGGTCTCTTCCTCGGGACCGATGCTACCTCTGCGACCACCCAACTCTTCGGTCATTTCCCGGATTCGCAGGATCAGCGCAACACGGTTCGCGGGCGCGTTCGCTACCAGATCGCACCCCGCTTCTGGATCGCGGGCGGAATCCAATACGACACCGGACTCCCTTTCGAGTTCAATGGCGACCCGGCCACTGTGCTCGCCGAATACGGCCAGCAGGTCCTGGATCGTATTAACTTCGCTCGTGGCCGCATCTATCCTTCCTTCATGGTCAATGCCTCGGCAGGTGCGGATGTTTACAAATCGGACCGCGTCAATATGCAGTTTCAGATCGACGGACAGAACCTGACCAACGTTTTGGACGTAATTGACTTCGGTGGTTTATTTTCGGGCAACGCCATTGGACCGTCCCGGAGCTTTGGCCTGCGCCTCACGACCAACTTCTAATTTCGCCCACGGCTAGGGACGAAGCTGTATGAACAGGTTTCCGTTCCGATCCAGCCAGAACTTTGCGCGGGGAGGGACAATCGTGGTGGCACTGTATTCCGTCACGATGGCCGCGCCCGAATATTTCTTCCCCGTTTGCAGAGACTCCCGATCATAAATGGCACAAGCGATTTTCTCACTCTCGAAAAATACCGGGGTTCGCTCCGGATCAAGCTTGCCGCGCTCGCCACGAGCCGCGTCGGCCGGGCCAAGGGTCGCCTGCGGAGACTTCATGATTGCCCGAAGCCGGAGCGTGACTAACTCAATCTCCCGCGCCGGATAGCTGTATCCGTAGCGGCGGTCATGCTCGCGACGGAAGGCTGCGATCAGTCTGTCGGTGAAAGGAACATTGAGTTCGTACCCTTGGCCCCGGTAGCGAACGTCCACGCTAAAACGGTACTGGATAGCGCCCTTCCAGTCCTCGGTTAGAAAATCTTGGTGGGCGTTGCGGCGTAGTTTGTTGAATTCGGCGTTCAGCCGCGTCAGCGGAAGTTCATTCAGGGTTCGCCAGAGCACGGTTCGTGAATAGTCCTTAACGACATCGCTGACCAGAATACCGAAGGCGGAGAGCGCGCCCGGACGCGCGGGCACAAGGACTCGCGGGATACTCAAGGCCGCGGCTAACTCGCAGCCGTGCAGCCCTCCGGCCCCGCCGAATGCCACCAGTACGAACTCTCGAGGATCGTAACCGCGCTCAATCGAAACCACCCGAATGGCTTTCTCCATGGTAGCGCTGACCACGCGAATGACCCCCGAGGCAAACTGTTCGAGCGAGAGTTTGCAACCTTGCTTCTTCAGCCACACCGACACAATCCGGCGAGTGCGTTCGAGATCGAGCGTGAAGTCGCCACCTAGAAATCGATGCGCCTGCAATCGTCCCAGTATCAGATTCGCATCCGTGACCGTTGGCTGAGTGCCGCGACCATAGCAAATTGGACCCGGGTCAGCTCCGGCCGACTCCGGCCCCACGCGCAGCGCACCCGCCGCGTCGAACCGCGCAATGGAACCTCCACCGGCACCCACGGTGTGAATGTCGAGCATCGGCACGCCGACTGGCAGGCCAGCAATCTCCGTTTGACTGCTCGCATGTACTTCGCGATCCACGAGTGCCACATCGGTCGAAGTGCCGCCCATGTCGAACGAAATAATTCGCTGGCATCCGCTGCGACGCCCCATGGCCGCTGCCCCCACGACTCCTCCTGCAGGGCCAGAGAGCACCGTGCGCACCGGTTCACGGACCGCGGAACGCAGAGCCGTGATGCCGCCACTCGATTGCATGACGAAGATGCGCGCGCTATTGCCGGAATGAACTCCGCTACGGGAACGCGCGCGGGCTTCGAGGCTTTCCAGATAGCGCTGCATGACCGGTTGGAGATACGCATTTACGACTACCGTGCTGGTGCGCTCATATTCGCGAAATTCAGGGAGAATCTGATGGGAAACGGACAGGGCAAGACCCAGATCGCTCAAGGTAGCCGCAACCAGGTTTTCGTTCTTCGGATTAGCAAACGAAAACAACAGCGAGATCGCAATCGCCTCAGGCTGCTTTTCGAGCACTCTTGATTTCAAGTCCAGCAGATCTCCTGGCGAGGGCTGTTGCAGAATCTCGCCGTCGCTACTTGTGCGTTCGTTCGTCCCGAAGCGCAGATCAGCAGACACGAGAGGTTCAATGCGGTCGAAGAAGAAATCGTAAAGTTTGGGACGGGCCTGCCGTCCAATCTCGATGACATCCTCAAAACCTGCCGTGGTGACGAGCGCCACACGCGCCCCCTTGCGCTGGAGGAGTGTGTTCGTACCGACCGTGGTCCCGTGAAGCAAAGTTAGCGAGTCGAGACAACCGATTTTCCCCAGTGCTTCTACAATGGCTCGCGAAGGATCGTCAGGAGTCGAAAAAACTTTGAGCATGCGGAGGCGTCCGCGGTCGAACCAGACGCAGTCGGTAAACGTGCCACCAGTGTCGATGGCAATGCGGAGCGGTTGGGGTCGCGAGCGGCGTGCCATGGGAGTCGAACTGGAACGCTAGGGTACCATCTTTGACTAGGGATTTTTGCCGTTGAGAGCAGGATAACCAGGAGGTACGCCCTTTGAGATATGACTTTCTAGTGGAAACGTATGCAACCGAACGAATCAAAGTGGTCAGCGTGTGGAGCGAGTTCCGGGATGACGATCTACCGGTGCGCCCCCGCCGTGACGATTCACGGGGACGTAGCGTTCATGAGCAGATGGTGCATCAGTGTGTCAGCGAGGATTTGTGGTTTCGGACCATGCTCGGCATCGACGTCGAAGCACCACCGTTGCCAAAAGCAGAAATTAGGTTGAAGTTCATGGAGCAGTACGCGGTTGATAGCGCAAAGCGGCTCGAGGAGTTGGGTCAAAAGAACGACGCCTGGTGGGAAGAGGCAACCAACTTCTTTGTTGTGCAACGCTCTCGCGCGTGGGTGATGACGCGGCGCATCGCGCATACCTCGCATCATCGCGGACAACTGATGGCGATGCTCCGCATGCTGGGACGCGACTTGCACAGTAACTACGGACCCACTGCGGATACCGGCGGCCTGATGCAGAATCACGCGCCAACAATTTATGCCTATGCCAGCCTGGACGCACTGCTCAAGGGAGAGGCTGCCGGAGGCGCGAAAGCTGCCTTACCCGGGTCCAGAGGCAAGCCTGTTACCGAACGGCCTACGTAGATCTCACTTGCCGTTCGTAGAGAACGCAAGTGCGAGCAATGTATTCTGTTCCATTTCGTGAGCCTTGGCCGATCCAGTCGAAGGGCTGGCGCTGGCTGAACGTTTGACCGAAAGCACTGGACGTTCTCCAGCGATATGGCGCAGCCGCGGCAGTATATAAAACATCGCGCCCATATTGGCAGGTTCCTCCTGGACCCAAACGATGTCGCGAGCGCTCGAATGTCGTTCCAGTTCCATGATCAATTCGGTCTCAGGGAATGGGTACATTTGCTCCAGGAAGACAATCGCCGTCGAGGTGTCTTTTCTTTTCTTGCGCTCGTCGCGTAGTTCGTGCCCGATTTTTCCCGTGCAAAGAAGGATGCGTTTGGCACGGCTGATCTCCGTATCGGGCAACACGTTCAGGAAGTGAGGGTGCGCGAAGTCCGCGATGGGCGAAGAAGCGTCCGGGTGCCGCAGCATGCTCTTCGGGGTAAAGACGATCAGTGGTTTGCGCCAGTGCCGCAGCGCCTGCCGGCGTAGCAGGTGGAAATATTGCGCGGCATTCGAGGGCTGGCAGATCTGAAAATTATCCCGCGCCGCGAGCTGCAGAAAACGCTCGATACGGGCGCTCGAGTGTTCAGGTCCCTGCCCCTCGTAGCCGTGCGGCAGCAACAGAACCACTCCTGAAAGCAACTTCCATTTGTCTTCACCCGCGCTGATGAACTGATCAATCACCGCCTGCGCGACGTTGACGAAGTCGCCGAACTGAGCCTCCCAGAGGACCAAAGCCTCGGGATAGTCGCGGCTGTAACCGTATTCGAAACCGAGCACGCCAGCTTCGGAGAGCGTGGAGTTGTAAATTTCACAGCGCCCCTGTTGCGCAGAAATATGCTGCAGCGGGATGTATTCCCGCTCGTTCTCGATATCGAGCAGCACGGAGTGGCGCTGGTTGAATGTGCCACGGCGGCTATCCTGCCCGCTCAGTCGGACCGGCACCCCGGCCTTCACCAAACTGGCGAAAGCCAGAGCTTCGGCCATGCCGTAGTCTACGGGACGCTTTCCAGTGCCCATTTCAGCGCGCTGTTCGAGCAGCTTCTTCACTTTCGGATGAATGTGAAACTCCGCCGGGTAGGTCGTAAGCGGATTTGTGATTTCACGCAGTTCTTCCGCCGACAATCCGGTTTCGACCTCGTACTCCGGCTTATAACGGCCACCCGTGTAGCTGTCCCAGTAGGTTGGCAACTCGCGCAGCGTGGGTTTCTGGGTGATGGACCCGGCCTGCTTCTGCGCGGCTTCGAATTCGGCGCGGATGGCCTGCACTCGCGTCTGCACATCTTCGACGCCGATGTCTTCGGAATAAACCTCCCACAGGGGCGGATGCTCTTTGATTGCTTTGTAAAGCAGCGGCTGCGTGATGGTGGGATCATCCACTTCGCTATGACCGTGACGCCGGTACCCGATCATGTCCACGACTACGTCCGTGCCGAAGGTGTTGCGGTATTCGAGCGCGATGCGCCCGATGCGGATCACGGCGTCCACATCTTCGCCGTTCACATGAAATATAGGGATGGACTGGCGACGCGCGAGCTGCGCCGCGAAGCGCGACGAGTGCGATTCGCGGGGCACGGTCGTGAAGCCGATCAGGTTGTTGGCAATAATATGGACAGTCCCACCCACGGTGTAGCCCGGCAGGTCGGCAAAGTTCAAAGTCTCGGCAACTATGCCTTGCCCGGCGAAAGCAGCGTCGCCGTGCACCAGCAGGGGAAGATATTTTCGAGGCCCGTTTTCGCCCGCACGATCATGCTTGGCGCGCGTGCGGCCGACGGTTACCGGATCTACCGCTTCCAGATGGCTGGGATTCGAAACCAGGTGGATGTGAACTTTGTTACCGCTACGAGTGACGTACTCGCCGGTCGCGCCCATGTGATACTTGACGTCGCCGCTGCCCAGCACGCTGCGTGGATCGATATCTTCAAATCCAGCAAAAACTTCTTCGGGCGCGCGCCTGGCCACGTGAACGATTACGTTCAGCCGTCCGCGATGGCTCATGCCCATAACTAATTCGGCCGCGCCCTGTTGTCCGGCCGTTTCGAGAATCTCGTCCACCAGCGGAATTAGCGCGGTCACGCCCTCGAGCGAAAAGCGCTTGTTGCCCAAATAGCGCTGCTGCAGTACTTGCTCGAACACTTCAGCACGAATAAGAAGGTCGAGCGCTATTTGCTGGTCCACGTCTGTTTGAGGGCCCTCCAGCCGATCCTGAATCCAGCGCCGCCGCGCCGGATCGGTGATGTGCATGAACTCCGCGCCAATCGTCCCGCAGTAGACGCGTCGCGCCTCTTGGGCGAATTCGCTGTCGACCGGCAGATCAGAGTGAGGCACGGGACGGAGAAAGCCGAGGGGATCGAGGTCGGCCTCGAGATATCCCCAACGACGGTATGCGTCGAACACGCGCTCGCGTTCTCCGTTGCTTGCGTCCAATACTGCGGTGGAAGTTTCGGGAGCAGTCTTCGATCGGATGGCCATATGTCTGTTACTAGAATACTGTTACTAGAATAATGGATGAGCGGCGCATAGGGACAGATTCATCGGGGAGAGTCGCAGCCCACAGGATTGCCCGGGCATCGCTGACAGCTTGCGGAAAAAACTCGCAGCGTTGAGTTTTGAAAGGGCACGGCTTTCCAGCCGTGCCGGATGAAAGGCGCAATGCTCTGGGTGGCGGTGCGTTGCTTGCTAGTCCTCGAAACTTTTCGCTCCTCCCTTCAATCGGTTGGTCACGACCTGTTTCCATACCCACCTGATCACGCGCGCATCGTTGTAGCAGTAGCCCAGGTTGTGGTTGAGCGTCGAGAAGCAGTGGCGCTGGCAGGTGTGTTTCATCTCCTTGAGCTGCTGCTGGTCGAACTTCGGCTTGTCGATATTTCCCCAATCGAAGGTCGATGGGTACATCGGGAAGCACGGAGCAACCGTGCCGTCAGTGCGGATAATCACGTTGTTCTGCCCGGCGCGGCAATTCCAATCGGTGAACTGGAGTTCACCATTCGAGTCCTGCACAATGCCGGGGGTCTGGGCGAGGATCTTATGCATGTCACCGTTTGTTCCGTTCCCATCGCCGTACCACCCGTATTTTTTCAGATCCAGCCCGGACGACATGCGGACAAACGCTTTCATCTCGCGCAGGCGCTGAACCGAGTTCACCATTTGATATCCGGCCTGGTTTTTCTCGATGATCCAGTCGATCAAGGAGTCAACTGAGCGCCAGTCTTCCGGCCGAATGTACGTAGGGTTCTCATTAAGATGTTTGAAGTGCTCGTCCTGCTCGAGCATGGGGGTTTCGTTGATGTGATAGTCGGTGGCGAGACGATGCGCGCGGGCGTATTCGGTGAGCTGGCGAACGTCTTCATGATTATTGCGACAGATATTGATATTGAAAAAGACCATGTATCCGTACACGTACTGCTTGCGAATGAGGTACTCGAGATTCTTTTGGCCGGGAACAAAAGCTTTTGGCAAGCTGGGTTTTTCGTCCCAGGCGTCTAACGCGAAATTGAAGATGGATACGCCGGCGTCCGCGAGCCGATCGGCGACTTCGGGGCGCAGCAGCCGGCCGTTGGTGCCAACGTAGATCCAGAAGCCTTTCTTGGCGGCGTAGTAAACAATCTTGTGCGCAACTTGTGGGCGCAGCAGTGGCTCTCCGCCCATGAGCGCTAACACGCGGCAACCCCGATCATGCAGCCAGTCGATGGAGCGTTTGGCAACGTCTTCCGTCATGCCCTTCACTTTGTTGTTAAACGCCCAGCAGTACCAGCAGTCGAGATTACACTTGTAGTCGACAAACAAATACGCGGTAATCGGATGAAATTCACCGGGCATCACTCGCGAGCGCACATACGGTAGCAGCCAGCCGCGTACCTTCCGCCATACTTGCGGGGCCGTCCAGTCACGCTTTTCGAGCGGGGTCTCCGGGCCAGGATCGTTCAGCAGTTCCGGGTACTGCGGAAAAACGGGCTCGGGCAACGTCGTGCCCTTGGCCTCAGCCGGCGTTGGTCCAGCCGAACCAGAGTTCATCAGCAAATTGTGAATGTCGACGTCGATGCGAAACTTAGCGGGGGCTAAGGTAGCCATTCCATTTCTCCTCTCTGGATTGCGACCATGGTCGATAAACGGTGCCGTTATAACGAGGATGCTAGCTTATGATGCAGCGTGGTGAGCGATGGTTCCACGGATTTTTGGGGAGAATGCCGGGCGGTTCCGGCGAATTGATCGGTTGAATTATCAGCAGTGCGTAACCGAAGGTACGCCAATGAGTTAAGATACAGATCCCCGTCCTGACTGGGTCCGGAAAAATGTTTAGCCAACAAGCCAGACCACCCCGAACTCCTGTGTTGCTCGGAATTCCTTTCGACGCGAACTCTTCCTATCTGCGAGGTGCGGCGGATGCCCCACCTTTAATTCGCGAGGCGTTTCATTGTGACTCGTCGAATTCATCCACCGAGAGCGGGATCGACCTCGGCTCAGATTCCGTGCTGGACACGGGCGATCTGAGCCTGTTAGCGGATGGCGCATTCGTCGCGATCGAAAGCGCGGTCGCTATACTGCTCGACAAGGGACAGAGCCCGGTTTGCCTCGGTGGCGATCACTCGATTACCTATCCAATCCTGCGAGCCTTCGGAAAACGCTTTGCCGATCTCACCCTGGTTCACTTCGACGCCCATCCCGACTTGTACGAGGAATTTCAGGGCAACCGCTATTCACACGCTTGCCCTTTTGCCAGGATCATGGAAGAAGGATTGGTGAAGAGGCTGATTCAGGTCGGTATCAGGACCATGAATGCGCACCAGCGAAAGCAGGTGGCGCGCTTTGGGGCTGAAGTTGTGGAGATGCGGGAACTGCCAGCGGTGGAGAGGCTCGAGGTTACTGGATCAGTTTATGTTTCGTTCGACATCGACGTCCTTGACCCCGCCTTCGCGCCCGGGGTTTCGCACCGTGAGCCGGGAGGAATGTCCGTACGTGAGGCCATCACACACCTGCACGCGATCAAAGGTGACGTGGTTGGAGCCGACGTCGTCGAATTCAACCCAAAACAAGATGTATCGCAACTCACCGCAATGGTGAGCGCGAAAATCCTGAAAGAGATTCTAGGGAAAATGATCGCGGAGTGAAACGGCGATTGGGCCAAATAATACCGGCGCCAACTTGGGTGACGAATTTCTTCACGAAACCTTCGAACAAGTCGAGCTTTCTCGATGACCTTGATGTGAATGTTGCTTGAATAATTCGCTACCGGCATGAAACAGAATGTCGACTGTGGAAAAACTTCGAAGACGGTGGTGGGCCCGGTAGGACTCGAACCTACAACCAACAGATTATGAGTCTGCTGCTCTAACCGTTGAGCTACGGGCCCGTGGGCTCAATTTAGCACAGAACCGAGCGCGGCTCCCTCGGAGCTCCACGAACCAGGAGAGCTGGAGGCTACGGCTGGAGACCCCAGCATTCGCAGAGTGTGCGAAAGGCGGGGCGAACTGTCCCGGAAGAAGTATTCGGGTCGTGCTGCAGGCTTTCCCAGGACGGAGTTTACAGACGGGAAACTTGCGCGGTAGTTAGGCTGGGAGCTTTTGTTCCCTGCGGGGCCTGAATCGGATCTGCGAGTTTGCGGCACGACTGAAGTCGTGCCCTTCCCCAAGAGCATGGGGCACCAAGTCTACTCGGTCGTTTGGAGCCGACACGGTTATCTAATCAGCTAACCGATCCAAGGTCCCAAGCCGTAAATTACTGAATCATCGGAGGCTTCCGGGGTGTGATTTCGTCGCCGGAATTGGGCTTCTTCCAGTCACGTCTGAGAGGTTACTGAAGTTTATGGAAATGTCCGTAAATCGTTGTCCCTAAACACATTAGATGCTATTTCTTAGTATCGATTCTGCTCTTCTCCCCCGAGACCGACAGGACCTGAATGGCTGGCCAGTCACAGTCGTGGAGAAACCTGACACTGCAGGCCCAGATGTTCATTGGCCTGATTGTGACTGCGGGTACGGCTGTGCTCCTTTATGGAGCCATCCATCAGAGCAGTAAGAACATTGCTGAATTCATCTGTTATCTGGGGATTGCGGTTCTGGCCTCGCGGATGAAGGTCAATCTGCCCGGAATCACGGGCACGATGTCGGTGAACTTTCTGTTTGTCCTGCTGGGAGTCCTGGAACTGAGTTTCTCGGAAACCCTGATTCTGGGCTGCGTCTCCATCCTGGTGCAGTCTTTGTATCCGGACCGGCCCAATGCGATACAGGTCACCTTCAACGTATGCGCGGGCGCGCTTTCAACCGCTCTAGCCTACTTTGTTTATCACCACCCATTCTTCAGTCTGCTGGTCGATAGCCGGCCGTTATTGCTCGGAGTGGCGGCTTGCACCTACTTCGTAGCCAATACGGGATCGATTGCCACCGTCATTTCGCTCACCGAAGGGAAGCGGCTGACGAAGATTCTGGTGGATTGTTATTTCTGGTCGTTTCCCTACTACCTGGTGGGCGCCGGAATTGCCGGAGCGATTGGCTGGTTCAATCAGACCTTTTACTGGGAGACGTCTCTGCTGCTGGTGCCGGCGATCTATGTGATCTACCGGTCGTACCGGTTGTATCTGGGCAAGCTGGAGGATGAAAAGCGGCACGTCGAGGAGATGGCGAGCCTGCATCTTCGAACCATCGAGGCGTTAGCACTGGCGATCGAGGCCAAAGATCAAAGCACTCACGATCACCTGCAACGGGTGCGGGTATACGCGGTCGAGGTCGCCAAAGAGTTAGGCGTAAGCCCGGATGAGATGCAAGCGGTGCACGCCGCTGCCCTGTTGCACGACATCGGCAAACTGGCTGTGCCTGAACACATCATCTCGAAGCCGGGACGGCTTACGCTGGAAGAATTCGAAAAGATGAAGATCCACCCGGTGGTCGGGGCAGAGATTCTGCAGCGAGTTCGATTCCCCTACCCGGTTGTGCCCATCGTGCGAGCTCACCATGAGAAGTGGGACGGTTCCGGATATCCGGCGGGGCTGAAAGGTACTGAGATTCCCATCGGCGCCCGGATTCTGTCGGCTGTCGATTACCTGGATGCTTTGGCTTCCGATCGTCAATATCGGCGTGCCTTGCCACTGAACGAAGTCATGCAGCGCCTGGCGGCGGAATCGGGGAAGTCGTTCGATCCGAAAGTCGTCGACATTCTCAAGAAACGATACCTCAGCCTTGAAAAAATGGCGTTGGCGCAGTTCGGGCAAGAGGTGAATCCGTTGCTATCGACCGAGGTCAAGGTGGAACGAGGTTCGGCGCCCGCCGCGGGATTTGAAAACATTTCGGTCAAAGATGGCTTGGGCCACGAAGCGACCTTTCTTTCGTCGATTGCCGCGGCTCGGCAAGAAGCTCAAACGCTTTTCGAACTGAGCCAGGATCTGGGCGCTTCCCTGAGTCTGGTCGAGACCCTTTCGGTATTTTCGGTGAAACTGAGATCGCTGGTGCCGTACGATGCTATCGCGATTTACGTTCGGCGAAATGAAGAATTGATCCCTGAATACGTGAACGGCGACAATTTCCGTCTGTTCTCGTCATTGCGCATTCCGCTCGGGCAGGGGCTGTCGGGCTGGGTAGCGCACAACCGGAAACCGATCATCAATGGCAATCCCTCGGTTGAGCCCGGATATCTGAACGATCCCACCAAGTTCAGCACGCTGCGCTCGGCTTTGGCGATTCCGCTTGAAGGCGTCGCGGGTGTGATTGGAGTGTTGGCTCTTTATCGCGGCGAACGAGATGCGTTTACGTCGGATAACTTGCGCATCCTGCTGGCGATCAGTTCGAAGATGGCGCTGGCGATTGAGAATGCGCTGAAGTATCAACAAGCCGAGAACTCCGCTACCACCGACTATCTCACCGGGCTGCCGAATGCCCGATCGCTGTTCTTGCAACTCGACCGCGAGCTGGCCCGTTGCAAGCGCGATAGCACGACCTTAACCGTGATGGTGGGCGACATGGATGGCTTCAAGCAGATCAACGACCGCTTCGGCCATTTGGAGGGTAACCGAGTCCTGCGGCTGTTCGCGCAAGCGCTGAAAGAGACTTGCCGCGAGTACGACTACGTCGCTCGCATGGGCGGAGACGAATTTGTGGTCATCGCTCCAGGGCTGCCCGCCGATGCGTCGGTCAAGAAAGCCTACCAGCTGCGGGAACTGGCCAAGCAGGCCGGATTTGAAGTTTGCGCCGAAGACATTCTTTCGCTGAGTGTTGGCCAGGCGATGTATCCCCAGGATGGAAAAGATGCCGAGCAGCTCTTGGCGGAGGCCGACCGGCGGATGTATCTGGAAAAACAACAGCAGCCGTCGCGCAAGAACCGCAGGCTCTATGCCCGCATGAAATGCCGCATCACGATCGAATTGCATCCGGACACACAGGCTGGCCCGATCTTCGGGAATCTGATCGATATCAGCATGGGCGGGTGTTATGTGGAAACCAGCGCAATCCTGACACCGGGGACTAGTCTTAAACTGGTCTTCTCAATCGACGATGGCAAGCTGCCTACCGAGGGTACCGTAGCCAGAATCCATCCCGGGTCTGGGATTGCGGTGCAGTTCAAGGAATTGAATCGCGAAGACAAAGTTAGAATGCATCGCATCCTGGAATTCGTGCAAAACTCAACCACGCTGTACGACAATCGCTACTACGAGAAGCTCAACCGCTAATTAGCTACTCCGTGCCCGTACGAGCTTCCTCTGGTTACCCACGCGTAAGAAATCAGAATTGCAGTCCGTATAATGAAGCAGCGGTCGCGATATCTCCGACGACGTCAGCTGGGGTCCCTGCACTATCGGGAGGAGATTTCCATGAGATCAGGGATGGTCATTTGCGTGTTGCTTTGGTTTGTTTGCATGCCGCTGGCTGCGCAAGAGGCTGCTCATGGGGATTCCGAAAGAACCAAGATTCTGGCCCTGGAAAATGCCTGGAATCAGGCAGAGCAAAACAAGGACACCAAGGCACTCGACGGTTTGCTGGCCAGCACGCTGGTTTACATTGATTACGACGGCTCGCTCATGGACAAAGCAAAGTTCATAGCCAGCGTGAAGGCTCCGTCGCTGCATCCCGAGCAGATCGTCAATGAGTCGATGACTGCATACATGTACGGCGATAGCGCGGTGGTGACTGGAATCTATCGGGAGAAGGGCGTGCGCAATGGCAAACCTTACTCCCGACGCGGACGCTTCACAGACACCTGGGTCAATCAGGGTGGCACGTGGGTTTGTGCATCCAGCCAATCGACGCTGATCAGCAATTGAGGCTCTGCGCTCAAGAGGCTGAGCCGAAATAGCAGAGAAGGTTTTGTGAGGAACCGAGTCAAAGTCATCGGAGCGGGATTGGCGGGATCGGAAGCGGCGTGGCAGTGTGCGCGTCGGGGCGTTGAGGTCGAACTCTTCGAAATGCGTCCGGTGCACTCGACTGCAGCGCACCAGACTGCGGATTTCGCCGAACTGGTGTGCTCGAATTCCCTGAAGTCCGAAACTGAAAACACGGCGCCGTGGCTGTTGAAAGAAGAGTTGCGGCGCGCGGGATCGTTGCTGATAGGAATCGCGCGGGATTGCGCCGTGCCCGCTGGACATGCGCTTGCCGTGGATCGTGCGACGTTTGCCGCTCGGGTGACCGAAGCTGTTTCGCGCGACCCGCTGATCACGGTATGTCGCAAGGAGGTTGCGCAGATTGACGAAGATCAGATCACGATCGTTGCCACCGGTCCGCTGACGTCGGACGCGCTCTCGCGGGAAATCGGACGACTCAGCGAGGCTTCGCACCTGTTCTTCTACGATTCGATCAGCCCAATCGTCGAGGCTGATTCCATTGATATGGCGAAAGTGTATTTGGCGGCACGCTACGACAAAGGCTCGGCCGACTATATCAATTGCCCAATGTCGAGAGAAGAGTACGACCGTTTTTATGCTGCGTTGCTGACGGCGCAATCGGTCGAAGAACGCGAGTGGGAGAAGCTCAATTATTTTGAGAGTTGCCTGCCGGTCGAAGAGATTGCACGGCGGGGGCGCGACACATTGCGCTTCGGTCCCATGAAACCAGTCGGATTGAAAGACCCGCGCACCGGGCGCATTCCTTATGCTGCGGTGCAGTTGCGCCAGGAGAATCTGCGCGCGGATTCCTACAACCTGGTCGGATTCCAGAACCATTTAAAATTCGGCGAGCAGGCGCGCGTGTTGCGATTGATTCCCGGGCTTGAAAATGCCCGCTTCCTGCGGTATGGGCAGATTCATCGCAACACCTATATCAATGCGCCCACGCTGCTGTCTGAGACTCTGCAGATGAAAGAACATCCGAGGGTATTGTTCGCGGGTCAGATTTGCGGGGTCGAAGGCTATGTGGAATCGATCGCCGCCGGTCTCATGGCGGGCATTCATGCAGCGACACTGGCCGCGGGCGCGGAGCCGGTTCCGCCTCCTCGAACAACCGCGTTTGGATCGCTGATGAATTACATCACACAGGCCGACCCCAAGAAATTTCAACCGGCCAACATAACGTTTGACCTTCTACCGCCGCTGGACCGGAAAATCCGCGACCGCCACGAACGGCACCGCCAACAGTGCGAGTTGGCGCTCAAGGAATTTGAAGGCTGGATGGAAAAAATCGGATGCAGCCCTGTAGAAACGTAGCTTGCTACGCCTCCTGCCCGGCTGGTCGAGCGCGGCAAGATGCAGCAAGCTGCGTCTCTACAGACTTCGTGAACAAATCCCTCTTCTGAGCCGTATCACCTATCAGGACGTTGGTTTTGCCCGGCTTACGTTCCACGTGCAGGCGCGTCCAATAAAGCGGGATGGTCCTCAGCGATCTCATTGGCGATGTACTTCGGACGCTGTGGTCCCACAAGCTCCGAACTTTCCTCACGATGTTTGGCATCGCTTGGGGAATCGTCTCCATCGTTCTAATGGTGGCGGCTGGCGAAGGCTTGCGCAAAGGTCAGGAAGACCAAGCTAAAACCTTAGGCAAGGACGTGATGATCGTTTTTCACGGTCGGACCAGCCTGCAAGCTGGAGGGGCGAGGGCTGGGAGAACGGTGCACTGGGAGGACCCTGATGTGGCTGCGGTGCAAGCCGACGCGCCCGATTGCCAATACGCTATTCCGGAGCTTGAGCAGGAAGACGTGCGGGCACACAGCAACTTCAACAATGCCGCATTCCTGGTTACCGGTTCGCAGCCGCCGTTTCAGGAGATTCGCAGCCTCGCTGTGGGACAAGGGAGGTTTTACGATTGGGAGGACACGCACGAAGGCCGGCGCGTAGCATTTCTGGGCAGCGACGCTTCGAAGCAATTGTTTCCCGGGCGTAATCCAGTCGGCGAGAACGTTTACTTGAATGATTTTCCTTACGTCGTGATCGGGGTGATGGCGAAAAAGAAACAGGATTCCAGCTACGACGGCTGGGACGTAAACAAGATTTTTATTCCTTTTGGCGCCATGCGCCGCGACTTTCCGGACAAGCCTCCGGGAACGCCCACGACCTTCGATCAGTTGCTGGTCACACCCAAATCGGTTGAGCAACACGAGAGCTGTAAACGCGAAGTGCGGACGGCGCTGGCGCGAATGCACAATTTCGATCCTCGTGACAAAGAGGCTTGCCCCATCTGGGACACGGTGCAGGAGGCGCAAGCATTCCGCCAGATGACGGATGGCATGAAGTACTTTCTCGGTGCAGTCGGAGTCGTAACACTTTTTCTGGGTGGGCTGGGAGTCATGAATGTCATGATGGTCGCGGTGCGTGAGCGCACTCGCGAGATCGGAGTGCGCAAGGCCCTTGGCGCGCCAGCTCACACTATCTTGCGGCAGTTCTTTCTTGAGGCGTTGCTGATCGCCGTTCTAAGCGGTGGGATTGGATTGGGAGTGGCCTACGGAATTTGTTCGCTGGTCGATCTGCTGCCGATGCCGGACTTCTTCGCGGGTCTGCTGCCGACGTGGAAGACGGGATTGCTGGCTTGTGGACTGCTGGGAGGCATCGCCGTGCTCTCCGCGCTATATCCAGCGCGAAAAGCGGCGTCGGTCGATCCCATCGAGGCGCTGAGATTCGAAGCGGGAGGATAGAAAGAGCATCAACCACAAAGGTCACGAAGGTGCACGAAGAAGATCGCATCTCGACTCCTTGTGTAACTTCGAGCCCGTCGTGGTTTGGGCGTTTGGTTTTCAAAAGCTATGCCGATCGAAATCATTCGCGAAGCTTGGATCGCACTGAAGCGCAACACCACGCGGAGCCTGCTCACCATGCTGGGCATCGTTTGGGGGATCACGACGGTCACACTGCTCATTGCGTATGGCAGCAGCTTTCGCAGAATCCTCGTCGGCGGTTTCGATGCCTTTGGCAAGAGTGCGGTCATCTGCTGGCCGCAGCAGACCAGCGAACAGCCCGGCGGACAGCGGGCGGGAAAGAAGGTCGTTTTCGAGCAGGCTGACGTCGATATGGTGAAGGAAACCGCGCCTCTGGTGAAGCATGTCTGCCTGGAGACGGTGCACCGGCCGGGCATTGCCTATGGTGACAGGATGGTAGGGACGGCGGCCGTCCGCGGCGTCTGCCCGGAATATGGAGAGATGCGCAACGAAGTGCCATCCGAAGGGCGCTGGATTAATGCCAGCGACGAACTGGAACGTAGACGCGTTGCCTTTCTCGGCGGACGCATTCGAGAGCAACTGTTCAGCGGACGTCCCGCCGTAGGCGAAACGGTGACCATCGGCGGCGTCCGTTTTACCGTGATTGGCATCATGGCCCGCAAAATTCAGCTCAGCAACTACTTCAGCAGTGACGACGAATCGGTCTGGATTCCCTATTCCGCCGCGGGCGATCTTTGGAATACGCGGGACGCGGCGGTCTTGATTTTCGCGCCAGTCGCACCGCAGTTTGAAAAGAAGGCTATGGCGCAGGTGCTGGCAGCGGTGGCAACACGACAGCAGTTCTCGCCGACCGACCCGAAGGCGATTCAGATGTTCGGGCGCGACGAGTTTCGTCCGGTCATTGATGCGCTGACCATCGGACTACAGGTGCTGCTCACATTCATCGGGACCGTGACTCTCGGCATTGGTGGCGTCGGAGTAATGAATATCATGCTGGTTTCGGTCGATGAGCGTATTCGTGAGATTGGTCTGCGTCGCGCTCTGGGAGCCAGGAAGCGCCACATCAAGTTCCAGTTCTTGGCTGAGACATTGTTGATCATGATGTTGGGCGGCGCAATCGGCGTGGTCTTGTCGTACGCGATTGCCGCAGCCGTAGGCACATTGCCACTCATGGGGCCGCTGTTTGAAGACGAGTCGGGCAACGGCGACATACATTTGCAAATCTCGCTAATGACGGTAACGCTTTCCACGTCGGTGCTGTTGGTCGTTGGTGTGATCAGTGGATTGGTACCGGCACTACGCGCCTCCAAGCTGGATCCCGTGGAAGCACTGCGCTACGAATAGAAAAATCGGCTCCGGATCTCCACGGATCAAACGGATCAAGGGAAAATATTCGTGCCGATCCGCGAAAATCCGTGGCTGGTTCCCGCCGCTCTCTAACAAATTCATTTGACCCAATTCCTGGTTAGCGGTACCTTGCTGCCAGTTCTCCAAGGACCGGAGGTGCTTGCTTGCCGATTTCCGCCGTCGATGCCATTAGCCCTGCTCTCCGGCACACGAAAGAGCAACTTCTGCATCCGTTCCGCGTGGCAGAGTGGGCGAAGCTTGCGTTCGTGGGCTTTCTTGCCGGTGAACTTAGCTCCGGGGGATGCAACGGCAGCAGCTTCCAGACTCCCGGCCGTCCCAGTGGTGGGCAACCCCTCCCGCTGCCCCACCTCAATAATCTTTTGCTATACGCCTCATTGATCGCCCTGCTGATCGTGGTGGCCGTGGTCTTGTGGATCGTGTTCCTCTACGTGAGCAGCGTGATGCGCTTCATCTTGTTTGACAGTGTGATCGCGAAGCGCTGTGAGATCCGGCGCGGATGGGCTCGCCGTCATGGTGCCGGGTTGCGCTACTTTGTGTGGCAACTCCTTTTTATTCTTGCGATGTTCGTTGGCCTGACAGTGCTGGTTGGAATTCCTGCTGCGTTCGCCCTTGCCGCAGGTTGGCTCAAAGACCCCCACCGGCACATGGTCCCGCTTATCCTCGGCGGCATGTTGTTGTTCTTTGCTGTGATCGGCCTCATTTTGCTTTCGCTGGTGATCCATGTTCTGACCAAGGATTTCGTGGTGCCGGGGATGGCTCTGGAGAACATCAGCGCCTTCGAGGGGTGGCGGCGCTTGTTGCCTATGCTGAGATCCGAGAAGGGGAGCTACGCCGGCTACCTCGGCATGAAAATCGTCATGGCCGTAGCCGCTTCAGTCGCTGTGGGAATTCTTACCGTCATCGTGGTTCTCATTTTGCTGATTCCGGTCGGCGGCTTTGGCGTGGTCGCAGTCATTCTTGGAAAGACCGCCGGCCTCACCTGGAATCTGTACACCATTACGCTCGCCGTGGTGATCGGATGCATTGTGCTCGCGGTACTTCTGTACGTAATAGCCTTGATCTCTGTGCCGACGATTGTGTTCTTCCCTGCTTATTCCATTTACTTCTTCGCATCGCGCTATCCGCCGCTGGACGCGCTGCTGCATCCGCCGCCAATAGCCGTACCGCTTCCGCCTCCGGCGCCGCCGTTGCCGCCACCGGAGCCGACCGGCTAGATCGTTCATTTGCGGTCGTGCGCCCAGGAAAAGCGCCTTCCGATAATGCACTTGATGATCAAGTGATCGGTGGAAGCGGTTGCGCCGATGCCCACGCCAAAGTTGAACTCCCACTCCGGTCCCAGATCGACGTCAATGGCAGGAAAGAACTGCTGTTGCTGATCGTGGAGTGGACTGAAGTCCGTGATCGGTCCCCAGGAACCGTAATACTCCAGCCCGCCCGCGATTCGTTTAGTGATGTCATAACTGAACTTGAAATTGGGCGAGAACACCACGCCCTGGTTAACGCCGGGGCCATGAAACGAACGGTCGAGCGTGGGATTGAAGCTCAGATACCAGCGGCCAATTTTCTTGTCGACGATGGGACGGATTTCCCAGGTCCAGGTGTCGGCAGAGAATTCGGGGCGCTGGTAGCCGATTTCGTTCGACAAACTCACTCCCACCGGCCAGTGCCACGATTCCGGAATGCGAAAGCGGGGGCGGATGTGATCGCCCACCCATTGCCAGCCGCCATCCGACTGAATGCTGGTGAAGATGTAAAAGCCGGTCTCGAACCAGTCGTTGACGCCCTGGGTGATTTCGACGGTTTCATGCTCGGCGTGGTTTGTGGGCAGGACCCCGTCGATTGTGGTCTTGCTGCCCTCGACGGTGAAGTTCGAATGCAGTTCCACCATGGTGTGATCGGGCGCAACCAGGTCCGAGCCGTAAACCTGGATTTCATAGTTGTCTTGCGCCGAGGAGGAGACCCATGGGACGACAAGAAGTAACAACAATAAGAAGCGAAGGATCGGCAGCTGACGTCGAGTCTTCATGCTGAGCGGCGACGTGGTCCTACAGCTTGACTCTCATCATGCACGGTTGGAGCAACTCGGCGCAAGCTTCCACTGTGAAAATCGCGGTCAGTCTCGCGCCCGGTTCTTGATCCAAATCGGTGAGCCCACGAATCCAAAGGCTTTTCGTAGCTGGTTTTCCAGAAATCGCTGGTAGGAAAAGTGCAGCTTCACTTTGCGGTTGGTGAAGAGAACGAAGGTTGGCGGCGATACTCCCGCCTGGGTCATGTAATAGATCTTGACCTGTTGGCGTGCCGGTACCGAAGCACGTTCGAAGTCGACGTATTTCAGGAAACGGTTCATCTCGGCGGTCGGAATCCGTTTGCGGCGCTCGGAGGCGACTTCTTCCAGCGTGGGGAGAATCTTCTCCACTCCTTTGCCTGTGGCAGCGGAGACGAAAAGCACAGGGGCGTAGCTCAGGAATTTGAGATCGTAGCGGACTCGTTGTTCATATTCCGCGCGATCGGTTGGACTCTTGCTCTCCCGAATACGCGTCGCTTTCGAATCGCGCCCGGCTTTCTTCTGGCCACTCGTCACCAAGTCCCATTTGTTGACGATCACGATCACCGAGCGGCCGCTCTCGTGGGCATAGCCAGCGATCGTAGCGTCGAGCGCGCTTACGCCCTCGGTAGCGTCGATTACCAGCAGCGCAACGTCGGCCGCATCGAGATGCTTGCGCGCCATCACCACAGAGAGCTTCTCCGCCATCAGATGAGTCTTGCCTTTGCGCCGGATTCCGGCGGTGTCAATGAAGCGAAAAGTCTTCCCGTGGATCTCGACCACTTCATCGACCGCATCGCGGGTGGTTCCCGGGATCGGCGACACAATGGATCGAGAGGTGCCGGTAAGACGGTTCAGCAATGTCGACTTGCCCACGTTGGGATGCCCGATAATCGCAACTTTGACTTCCTTGGGCTCGGGAACGGTCTGGCCTTCGTCCTGCGTCTCCTCGCCATAATCTGCTACTTCTGGCTCCACGCCGTCAGACTCGGCGGTTTCTTCGTGTAAAGTTTCAAGCTTTAAAGCTTCAAAAACCGCCTCCAGAACATCATCCACGCCGCGCCCATGCTCGGCGGAAACAGGAAATATCTTTCTAATCCCCAGGCGATGGAATTCGTCAGTCAGCGATTGCTGTTTGTCGCTATCGATCTTATTGACCGCCAGAAACAGCGGCTTTCCGCCACGGATCAAAAGGCGCGCGAGGTCGAGATCAGGCGCCGTGAGTTCGCTGCGTCCGTCTACCACAAGAATAATCGCGTCAGCCTCTTCCAGCGCGACCTTGGCCTGGCGAAAGATCTCCGCCGGGATGAAGTCTTTTTCGTCGGGTTCGATTCCACCTGTATCCACGATGCGCAGGCGATGCCCGCGGAAGTGAGCTTCGCCATAGAGCCGGTCGCGCGTGATCCCAGGCTCATCGCCGACAATGGCGCGCCGTGAGCCGACGATCCGATTGAACAGCGTCGATTTCCCAACGTTGGGGCGGCCAACAATAGCGATCGTGGGCACGCCAACCGTGACTGGGGCGCTCATCGAGTTGGAATTGATTCGTGTCAAGCGTGTTCGAGATTGTGTAGGCACGGGTCTCTGACCCGTGATGGCCGAGTTTGTTAGCGGCCCCGAGACGTAGCAAGCTACGTCTCTACAGAGGGATAGCTGTTAGAGACGTTGCTTGCAACGTCTCTCTCCACCTGCAGTGGCTTATTATAGAGACTCCGTGGCCCCAACCTCTCAGCCCGCCTCTAGCGGTATTCCTGGTGTCAAGAAACAGGGAGTCTCGCTCTACCAATTCTTCGCGCCCGGAGGCGTGCTTTCCCGCACTCATCCTGCCTACGAATTTCGCCGCGGACAGCTTCAGATGGCGCAGGCGGTCGAGCAGGCTCTAGAAGAAAAGCGTCATCTCATCGTCGAGGCCGGCACTGGCACGGGCAAAACGCTGGCCTATCTTGTCCCAGTGATTCGTTCCGGCAAGCGCGTGATCATTTCGACCGGCACCAAGAACTTGCAGGAGCAACTCTTCCACAAGGATATTCCTTTTCTTGAAAAAGCGTTGTTTCCCGACGGCGCTAGCCGGTTGAACGTCTGCTACATGAAGGGGCGCAACAACTACCTGTGCCGAAAAAAGCTCTATGACCTTACCGATCAGCCTGTGTTAAGCGGCCTGGAAGAGATTGAGCACTATCGCGCCATTGCCGCGTGGGAGAAGACCACGCAGACTGGAGACCGGGCTGAATTGGCGGAACTGCCTGAGGCCAGTGCGCTCTGGCACAAGATTGACGCGCGCTCCGACGCTTGCATCGGGCAGAAGTGCAGCTCGTGGGACAAATGCTTCATCACGGAAATGCACCGGCGGGCGATGGAAAGCGACATCATCATCGTCAACCACCATCTGTTCTTCGCCGATCTTTCGATTAAACAGCAATCAGAGTACGCGCCCGATGCGGGTATTTTGCCGGAGGTGGGGGCAGTCATTTTCGATGAGGCGCACGAACTGGAAGATGTGGCTGGCAGCTACTTTGGCGTTTCCGTCAGCAATGGACGGGTGGAAGAGCTATGCCGCGATGTGGAAGCGTCGCTGCAGCGCAACCACATGCGTTCAGTGTCCATTTCAAGCGCGGTCAAGAGCCTGAGGGAGCGCTCGATGTTTTTCTTTGCCTTACTACCCCAGGGTGAAGGACGTTTTTCCTTTGAGAACCGCCGCGACTTCCTGGAGGAAAACGGCGAAGAGTTCATGTCATTGCAGCAATCGTTTACTCGCTTGAACTCGGAGCTGGAAAACCTGCCGACGAAGCCCGAGGAAGTTTTTAACTTTGCCAGACGAGCGCGGGAGTTGCAGGTGCAATTCGGTTTTCTGATGGAGTCGGAAGACCACAATACCGTGTTCTGGATCGAGCGACGGCGCGGAGGACGCGACAAATTCAACGTCTACCTGCAAGCTACGCCGATTGACGTGGCGCCGATTCTGAAGAGCTGCCTGTTCGACACTCTGGAGTGCGCCGTGCTGACATCGGCCACACTTGCCGTCGGCGGCGGCTTCGAGTACATGCGCCGCCGGCTCGGGCTCGAGCATACAAGAGAATCCGTACTGCCTTCGCATTTTGACTACGAAAACCAGGCGCTGCTCTACGTGCCGCCCGATCTGCCCGATCCGCGCACACCCCAATTCGCGGTCAAAGCCGCGGACCGCATTCGGAGACTCCTCGAGATCACCCGAGGCCGGGCGTTCGTATTGTTTACGAGCTACGCGCAGATGCATGATGTTTACCAGCGCCTGCTTGGGGAACTCGATTTTCCCATGCTGCTGCAGGGTGATGCGCCGAAGAGTGCACTGCTGGAGGAATTCCGCTTGACCCCGAATGCTGTGCTGTTCGCGACTTCTTCGTTCTGGCAAGGGGTCGACGTGCAAGGAGAACAACTCAGTTGCGTGATCATCGATCGGCTGCCCTTTGCCGTCCCCAGCGACCCGGTGGTCGCAGCGCGGGTGCGGTCTATCGACGCCGATGGCGGCAATGCGTTCTTTCAGTATCAGGTACCCGCAGCCGTCATCACGCTGAAACAGGGTTTCGGGCGGCTTATCCGTTCGCTCCATGACCGCGGCGTATTAGCGTTGTTGGACAATCGCATCTTAAAGAAGGCCTATGGGAAAGTTTTTGTGGAGAGCCTTCCAAATTATCGCAAGACCACGGAACTGGCAGTAGTTGAGGAGTTCTTTGGGAACGTGTAATAGAAGAACCGGGTACATTGATATGGCTGGGCTCGGCATCAAACTATTTGAGAGGACAATGGATGCTCAAGAAAGCAGCACTGGTCGTTGCAGCATTATTCTTATTCACGTCACTGGCGCTAAGCCAGAACCAAGGTCATTTCGACGCAAGCTTCAACGGCGCCCTTATATTCACCCAGGCGGGTAGCGCAAACGGCATTCAACAGAGCGCAACCATTGGGGCGAACTATTTCGGCACTTTCCGATTCCGGTTCAAGACCAAGTCCAAGAGTTCGTGGGTATTCAATTATGGTTACGCCAAGAACTCACAGGTGTACCAGAGCAACTTCGATTACCACCAGCTGGATACGATTCACGAGTACACCGGCGCCTATGTCCGCAACTTCCATGAAACGGGGAAATTCCAGCCATTCTTTCTGGTAGGAGCCGGGATGCTTCGCTTTAATCCGCGCAGCACTTGGGCGTACTTTCCTGATCTGCCCAACAATATCCCCAATCGTCTGCAGATCAACGTAAACGCCCAGTCGCAGAACGAAGCCACGCTCCTGTACGGCGGAGGAGTAGATTACAAGCTGCCTCACAACTTCGCTTTCCGCTTGCAATATCGTGGACTTTACTACAACAACCCGAACTTCAAAGTGAATAACCTCAATGGCAGCGCGATAAGTTTCGTCGCGGGAAACAGGGCACACATGGCCGAGCCTTCGATAGGGCTGGTGTACAGGTTCTAGCTTTCCTGCAAAGACGCCACGGATCTCACGGATCAAAAAATAAATAGATATATCCTGATCCGTGTGAATCCGCGAAATCTGTGGCGATTTTTAGGAGTTGAGTGCAGCCTTGCGCAACTTGCGGCTCTCCGCCAGCAGTGCCATGGAGTGCATCAGATTTTGCAGGGTGACGATGCCAATCAGGCGTTCGTTCTCGACCACGGGGATAATGCTGAGATTGCGCGCGGTCAACTTCCGGAATGCCGACGCCAGCGATTCTTTCTTCTGCGCTACTTCAAAAAGACGGTTCATCACGGCCTGCACATATCCGTTCCCCTCGGCGCGCAGTGCCGCCAGGATCTTCTGTTTCGAGATGACTCCAACCATGTCGCTGCCGCGAATGACTGGGAAATCGTCCTGCAGGGAGTGGACGGCTTTCTCCAACGCGTCTTCCAAAGTATCGGCGGGAGAGAGCGTGGCGAAATCGGTCAGCATGATATCTTCGAGCCGTACAGTTTCGAGCACCGACTGAAACACGGCCGAGCGTTCTTCTAGTTGCGCCGCGACGAAGAGGAAAAAGCCAATCATGGTCAGCGAGACATAGGCAGGCTCGATCATGCCGACCAGCATGAACAAAGTTGCGAAGACCCGGCCAATCGAAACCGCGCGGCGCGTGGCCCGGACGGAATCCATGCGACGGCTGAACACCGCTCGCAGCACCCGTCCCCCATCCATCGGATACGCGGGCAACAGGTTGAATAGAGCCAGGCCCAGGTTCGACCAGACCAGGCTGCGGGGCAGATTTCCCGAATAAACGTAAGGTTTTGTCCAGAGGTGAACCTGAGGCGCGACCGCAAGCAGCACCGCACCCGCGATTACCGCGATAAGGATGTTGACTACCGGTCCGGCCACGGCGATGCGGATATCCCGCTTCCAGGTCAGCATCCCCGGCTCGATGGGACGTTGAGTTTCATCGAGCAACGTGACTCCGCCGATAGGCAGCAGGATAATGGCTTTGGCGGGAATACCGGCACGCATGCTAACCAGCGCGTGTCCTAATTCATGAAGCACCACACTGCCGAAAATAATTCCCACTAAGGCCAAACCGCGACCGGCATTGGCTGGGCCATGCGCTGTTGCCTCGGTCAGCCACACAAAGATAAGAAGAAAAAAGAATGTCAGATGAACGCGGAGTTCGACCCCGAATATCCGACCTGCCGGAATGGACCAGTTTCTCACCTGAAAACCAACCTCTCTTACCTCTATTCTATATAGTTTAGACGCCACTGCGAGGTTAGGAGATTCGGCTCGAGAATCGAAGGTGCTTGGACTGGAGTTGATTGCCTGGGGACAACCGCCTTCGGCTGTCCGCCTGAGCCAAGCCCAGCAGCCTTTTGTTTTGCAGCCAGGGTAAGGCCGTCCCCTTGTGAATCATGAGAGTGATCGCAGGAAAATATCGGAGCCGGCAGCTAAAGTCGCTGCCCGGCATGGACGTTCGTCCTACAGCTGATCGGCTGCGCGAGACGCTGTTCAACGTGCTCACAGCCGGAAACCCGTCGGTCCTGGAAGGAACGGTTTGGGTTGATCTGTTCGCCGGAACGGGGGCCGTGGGTATTGAAGCCATCAGCCGCGGCGCAAGTATGGTCCACTTCGTGGAATCGTCGGGTCGTAGCGCCGAGCTGATCAGGCAAAATCTCGCGTCATTGAAAATAGGAACAGGTTTTCAAATCCTGAAGCAGGATTCGATTCGTGCCCTGGGCGTGCTGGAGTCGAGCAGTACGATCGCAGATTTTGTTTTCCTTGATCCTCCCTACAATATAAGAGGTGCCTATCTCCAAATCTTGGAGACACTCTCAAAGTCGCAACTGTTGAAGCCCGAGAGCATCGTCATCGCCGAACATCAGAAGAAGTTTGATCCGGGAGAATCGTTCCAATCGCTGGTTCGATACAGGAAGCTGCAGCAAAGGGATGCGGCACTGAGCTTTTATCGGAGGGTTTCGGCCTAATAGAAGACCCCGTACGAGGCGTCGGGGACTACGTGTTTTACATCAGAAGTTCATTCGTCCGCCGCATAATCGGGTGCTGCATCTCTTGTAGATCGTTCTTCACCTGATTGAGTCCGTAAACGCACTGCTCGAAATGGCTCGACAGGCTGGCGAACAACGGCGCCACCTTCGTGTATTCGAAATGCTCGAACTTGGAGACGATGTAGTAGCTCTCCTTGCCGGCCTTTATCCAGTCCACGAAATTTTCCGTGCGGTTGCGGCGCAGGCGGAAGTGATTGATGCTTTCCGGGAACATCCCAGTAAAGAAGAGTGTGTAATCCCCGATGTGCTTGCGAACCTGGCGCTCGCGATCGAAGGAAGGCGCGGGACCGTACACAGGATTGGACTCGATCAGCATTTCGCCGACATCGGTTAGGGGTTTGTCCTCGCTGTTGCGAATCTTGAACAACTGCTCGACTTCGCAGAATTCGGCCATGAGATGGGCGACGTAGTTCACGATCTGAGGGTCGCGGATCCCAATCTCCTCAGCATAGTGACGGCCAATGAGTTCAACAAACAACTGCTGCAGCGGGTGCGATTCCGAAATCATCGTTCAAGGCCCCCGAACTCCGCCTCCAAAGCGGAGTTCCAATCTGTTGCGTGATGTTTTATCGCGATCACGCCAAGAACGCAAGTGACTTTTGTAAGTCACAGCTATCTACTTTTTTTATGGTGCGCAATTGCTGCAAAAGGTTTCCTGGCAGCCGTGCAGACCGACTGCTGATCGTCCGCGTTAGCCTCAAGTTACAATCACCGTACAGGAGGAAATTTCGCTTTATGGAACGACAGAACATTTCCAGTGGCACACCCTGGGAACCGATCGTGGGTTACTCTCGTGCTGTCAAGGTTGGTTCGTACGTGCATGTAGCCGGGACAACCGCCACTGGCGCAGACGGCAAAATCGTCGGGCTAGGGGATGCTTACGCACAAGCTATACAGACTCTAAAGAACATTGAGTCTGCCCTACGGAAAGCGGGCGCTTCATTGAAGGATGTAGTTCGCACGCGGATGTTCGTGATCGACATCGCCGATTGGGAGAAGATTGGCAAGGCCCATGGGGAGTTCTTCCGCGACATCCGTCCGGCCACTTCGATGGTACAGGTGAGCGCTCTGGTTTCTCCGGACATGTTGGTCGAGATTGAAGCCGACGCTGTGATTGACGCCTCCCAGGCGTAGAATGCGCTGGACATTGTCGGACATTTGATCCGACGCGTTTGACCACGATTCATGGAGCGGACGAATGAGAAACTCTTGTTGCGTGTTCCTCTTTGTTTTTGCAGTTGTGATTTACAGCGGCGCCCAGGAGAGCAACAGCAATCCGGTCCTGCGTCCGTTTACCATCATTCGTGCGGGCGCAGTCATTGACGGTAAGTCCGATTCCGTTCGCCGCAACCAGGTCATTATCATCCGCGGCAACCGAATCGAAAGCATCTCCGACGCTGCCGCCGCGAACGTTCCCGCCGGCTCGGATGTGATCGATCTCTCCCGCGCAACCGTGCTGCCGGGCTTGATCGATTCTCATACCCACATTTTCCTTCAAGGAGAAGATCCGGCGCAGGGCGGATACGACGTCAACATTCTGAAGTATCCGTTGGCGCTGCGGGCGGCCCGGGCAACGGTTTCTGTGCGGCGCGCGTTGGAGCAGGGTTTCACCACCCTACGCGACTTGGAGACCGAAGGCGCAGGCTACGGCGATATCGGCATCAAGCAGGCCATCGAGGGCGGATATATTCCCGGACCTCGGCTGTTCGTCTCGACCCGCGCCATTTCCACAACTGGGGGCTATCCGCTCGAGGGCTACGCTCCGGAGCTTGATATGCCCACCGGAGCGCAACTCATCGATGGACCCGTGGAGGCGCGCAAAGCCGCCCGCGAGCAATTGTCCCATGGCGCCGACTGGATCAAGGTCTACATGACGCATCGCTCGTGGGTGGGAAGGAACGGCGAGTTGGTTTCCCAACCGACGCTGACGGTCGAAGAACTGAAGGCGATCGTCGACGAAACCCACGGATGGGGAAAGAAAGTCGCCTGCCACGCCTACGGCGGGATTGGATTGCACCGCGCGCTCGATGGCGGTTGCGACTCAATCGAACATGGACTCGACCTCGATGACGCGGCCATAGCCCAGATGCTCAAGCAGGGGACCTGGTACTGCCCGACCATTAGCGCGTACTACCATGATTGGGCTCCGGCAGATACACCTGAGGGTCAGCGCGATCGAAAGCGAGTAGCGGTGCATGAAGTATCGTTCCCCAGGGCGCTGCACGCCGGCGTAAAGATCGTCTTCGGCACTGACATGGGAGGCATTCCGTGGAGCGAGCCCATGGCCCAGGAATTTCCCCGCATGGTCGATCTCGGCATGCCACCCATGGACGCGATCAAGAGCGCCACCTCGCGCGCCGCCGAGATGCTCGATATGCAGGGGCAAATTGGCGTGATCGCGCCTGGAGCTTGGGCGGATATTGTCGCTGTGGGCGGCGATCCACTGGCTGACATCAAGGTCCTACAAAGCGTCCAGTTCGTCATGAAGGACGGCAAGGTCTTCCGGAACGAAATCAAATAGCATTCCTCCCTTTGTGTACCTTCGTGTCCTTTGTGGTTGACGAATTGCAAAATGCTGGAACCACGAAGGACACGAAGGTACACAAAGCACGGGAAGGAACTCTACAGGCCCTTGCCCAGGAGTTCCCCTAGAAATTCATACATAATCAGCACTCCCCTAGTAATTAATCTACTTGACACGGATACAGCAAGCGTCATAATGCCCGCATCGTTTCATCCCCTTGAACTCGGCAGGGGCAGCGCGGGTACTCCCCCGGGAGGCGAGTATGAATGTTCTTGAACTTTGTGATCCCGAAGCAGCAGCGGTCCCGGTAGAAGCCACGGTAGCGGACGCGATCTCCAAGATGCTCGACTTTCACGTCGGCGCGGTCGCCATTATAGACGGCGAGAGGCGGGTGGCCGGCATCTTCACCGAACGCGACGTCTTGCGCAAGTTTTCGTTGAGCGGACGCGATCCCGCCCAAACCCCGGTTCGAGAACTAATGACCACCCCAGTCGAGCTGGCCACGTCACAGACCGGGCCAGGTGAAGCTCTGGTCACGATGGTCGAGCGCCACTTCCGGCACCTTCCTGTAGTGGATAACAATGGCAAGCTGCTCGGGATGCTCTCGATTCGCAATGTACTGGAGTGGCGGATCGAGGATCTGAACCGCGAAGTGGGTTCGCTCGAACAGTACGTTAGCAACGACGCGCCGGGCGGAGATTGATGTCGGCGCGAGCGTCCTCGTTCGTGCGGGGAAAACCGGTCGAGCGTGGCAAAAGATTGCCTGTGAGAAGATCGACTTCGAAGCATGCCTACGTTTTTCACAAACCCTCTTAAGACCATTGCCGTGGTACGCATGGCAACCGCCGTGTTTTTCATCCTCTTCGGCCAATACAAACTCTTTGGCCCGGGTTTCGCCCACGGAGGATTTCAGGAATATCTGCGCGGCTATATTGAGGGCAGCGCCGTCGGTTTCTACCGGCCCATTCTTGCCGATCTGGTGCTTCCTCATGCGGTATTCCTCGGATATGCGGTAGGCGCGGTTGAAATGTTTATCGGAGTGTCGTTGCTGTTGGGGATCTGGGTCCGGCCCGCGTCCGTGCTGGGCTCGCTCCACATGCTGAGCTTGACGCTAGCCACCTGGTGGGATCCTGGCCACAACGTTCCCGTATGGCGCTATTTTGGCAACGAACTCGATCATCTGCCCGTGCTCTTTCTCTTCATCATCTTCTTCGTTTCCGACGCCGGGCGGCAATGGGGGCTGGACGGACGCAGGCAAAGATCAACGAGAGCAAGAGGCTAGCCGAGAACCAATTTTCGGGATCGTCCTACGCCCGGACTTCGATGGGTTGCATGTGCTACCCGCCCGCGAGTGCTATCATGACAAAATCCTCGGCAGCTCGGGCGTGATTGAATAAGGGCCTTCGCCGGACGGGCCGCGCTTACATGCGAATACGACGACGCCTCCCCATTGTCCTGGCCGTCCTGCTGATTGCAGCGGCGGTTGCCCTGGCCGTCGTGCTGCGAAAACATGCTCCGCCAGAGCCGGCGCGTCTGCTGCCGGGAGCGGATGGATTCGTTTATGTAAACCTTGGCTGGATGCGTCGCGCCAACATCACGGGCGAACTGCCAGCCGTACCCCACGATCCCGACTACGAGAAGTTCATCCAGGCGACGGGTTTTCAGTTCGAGCGCGATCTGGACGAGGCCGCGCTGGCAATTCACTATCCTGCAAAGTCAGCCGGCACCAAGCCGGATGGCGGGCAGCAGTCCCGCTTTTCGGAAGTATTTGTCGGCAAAATCGATGGCGAACGCCTGCGGCAGTACCTGCGCCAGATCTCCAGCTCTGTCGAAAGTTACCAGACTCGCGACATCTATAGTATCCCGCTCGAAGGACGCATGGTGCGCGTTGCCGTCCTGGGCGTGGACACGGTCGCGGCATCCAATCTCGACGATCCGCAGGTCATCCGCGGAATTATTGAGCGGTCGCGCAAGCTGGCATCGCCGTTTGGCGGACCGGCACTACTGCGTCAATATTACAAAGAAGTTCCTTTTGCCAGCCTGGGCTGGGCCGTTTTCAAGATTCAACCCTCCGGAGACTTCTCCGCTTCCGGCCCGGTCGGATGGTCATTTCTCTTCCCAAGACCGGCGACAGTCGTGGCCTCGGTGCGCTATCTGGGAGTGGTTCATTTCAAGGCTCAGGCGTTCGCCGGAAGTGACGAGGAGGCCAACCAGCTTGTCCAAAGAGTTGACACTTTCCTCAACGTTTTTCGCACCGCTGAGGCCACAGTTTCCACTCCAGGACCCGATCCCGATATAAAAGCATTTCTGGACAGCTTGAAAATTCAACCAGAAAAAAGCCGTGCCGTGTTGACCGCGACTGTGCCCTTGGGCTTGATACGCAAGGCCCTGGCGGAGACTCCCATGTCCGTGAGCCCGGAATCCCAATCATCGCAAAGCCCTGCGCCTGCGTCCCCCGGAAGCAATAGCAAAACCAGGAAAGAAAAGGCTCCCAATTAGGAGACCACCGCTCCGTGACAGAAGTTTTACATAGTCTCCGCAACTTCATGGGCCAGCCACAGTCTAATAGACACGCATGAATAAGCCCGTAGCCTCATTAATTCGCGGTTGTAAATCCTTCCGGCAGGTAGAATAACCCTGTAATGACTAGCCTCCCTCTTCCAATTGCAGCCTTTTTGGCGGGCCTGGTTTCGTTCCTTTCGCCATGCGTGCTGCCGCTCGTGCCCGGATACGTATCGCTGATCTCCGGCGCGGGCGTCGAGCAACTTAAGACGCAAGAATCGCAGCTGCTGCGGAAAGTCATGCTGAATTCCGTCGCATTCATTCTGGGATTCAGCGTTGTGTTCATCACCCTGGGAGCGGTCGCGACTGAAGTCAGCCAGATGCTGTCGCGTTACCGATCAACCCTCGCGCAGATCGCCGGAGTAGTGATTATTCTCTTCGGCCTGCACCTTACCGGAGTATTCAAAATCAAAGCTCTCTACACCGACGCGCGTTTACACAGCGTGAAAGGCGGTAGCACCGCGTGGGGCGCGTTTGTGATTGGCTTCGCCTTCGCCTTTGGCTGGACCCCGTGCGTAGGGCCAGTCCTGACGGTCATTCTAACTTTTGCCGCCGCCCAGGACTCGATCACAAAAGGGGTCATGCTGCTGGCGATCTATTCGATGGGATTGGCGGTGCCGTTCCTCCTCACCGCTCTGGGCGTGGAGCGTTTTCTCAAGTTCTATAGCCGCTTCCGCGCCCACATGCATGCCATCGAAGTAGCCAGCGGCGCGTTGCTGGTCGTATTGGGCGTGCTGTTAGTATTGGGACGCTTTACCATCATTTCGAATTACTTGTCTTTTCTAAATCGATTCGCGTTGTGATTGGAGTGTTTTGTGAGACGTGATCCGGTTGTCCTAGTCGTGGTAGCCCTGGTGGTTGCCCTGATGCTGGTGTTCGGCTTCAAGATGGCCCGCCACTCCTCGCAGGGAATGGCTACCGGCAATGCCCAAATGAAGAATGGCATCGCCCCCGACTTTACCCTGCAATCCCTCGACGGCAAAGCCGTCCGCCTCTCCGACTTCCGCGGCAAACCAGTAGTCCTGAATTTCTGGGCGACTTGGTGCGGGCCATGCAAGATTGAGATGCCCTGGTTTGTCGATTTGCAGAAGCAGTATGGATCGGCGGGGTTACAGTTTCTGGGAGTGGCGATGGATGACGCGAGCACCAAAGACATTGCGGAATTCGCGGAGAGCATGAAGGTGAACTATCCCATCCTTATTGGCAAGGAATCGGTTGGCGATGCTTACGGTGGAGTGCAGTTCCTGCCAGAGACGTTTTACATTGACCGCAACGGTAAAGTGGTCGACAAGGCATTTGGACTGAAAGGCAGGGGAGAGATCGAGGACGCCATCAAGAAGATTCTGGCCCCGAGTTCCCTGGCACAGACGCAGAAATAAACATTGAGCCCGATCGCAAAAACCGCGTTGCTGATCTTCCTATCCGCTGCGGCGCTAACCGCGCAGGATTCGACGGGAAGGAAAGCGCCATCCGTGACCCTGTCTCCGCCGCCTGTCGCTACCGCCATCCGCGGTCGGGCCACCAATGTGGAACTGCGATTCCACGTCGGCTGGGGCTTCCACATCAATTCCAATCAGCCGGCGGCCGACTATCTGATTCCCACAACTTTGAAACTGGATGTGCCTACCGATATCGTCGTGGGGAAAATTACTTATCCGGCGGGAGAGGAAATGAGCTTCGCCTTCGCTCCCGAGGAGAAGATCAGCGTCTACAGCGGAGAATTCGACCTGTCCGTACAGGTGCGGCCGCTGGCCAGCGTGCTGCCCGGCAAGTACGAGATTCGCGGCCGGCTAAGGTATCAGGCATGCGACAAAGCTGCTTGCTTCCCGCCGAAACAATTGCCGGTAGATTTTGAAGTCAAGGTGATCAAGACCCCACCACCGCCCGCGAAGAATCCCGCCCAGAGCCCGCACGCGCATACGTAGGATCTGGTTTCATCGATGGCGGGGGCCGCGCATCGCTCTCCCCGCTCAGACGCGCTCCAGTTCATGCAGCGTGCGCTCGTTCACGACGTTACCTGTGTTCAGTGTGGAAGCGGGCTCAAACAGCAGGATCCAGCATTCCTCCTCGGCCACGGGCTTGTGCTCGACTCCCCGCGGCACCACGATGAACTCGCCTTCTTCCAGCCAGACTTGACGGTCGCGGAACTCCATCCGGAAACGGCCTTTGACCACCAGAAACAACTCGTCCTCGTTTTCGTGGTGATGGAAGACGAACTCCCCTTTCAGTTTGTCGAGCTTTACGTGCTGGCCGTTGAGTTCGGCGGCGATGTAAGGCTTCCAGTATTCCGTAATGTGGGCAAATTTTTGGGCAATGTTTACCTTTTCCATATGCTCCCTCAGAAGATTTATTCCCGCTGCTTTAGGCGCAATGCTCTATAGATGCCCGATTTGCAGGTTGGCTTCACGCTGGCCAACTGTCAAGTTTGTAGGGAACTTTCCGGAGTACCGGGTCGTACATAACATTTGTTCGGGCCGGATAACGAAGTTTAGGGTGCCTCGTCTAACGGATAGCTGGTTCATATTAGTGAGCGGGAGCAAGCATATGGTTTTCGAAAAAGTGGCATATTGGATCGCGGTAGGCGTATTGGCTTTATTCGTCACCAATCACTTTGCGGGCCGGTACGAGGATGAAGCCCGCTGCCTCACCAGCCAGTCGCTGGCAGCAGTGGAACAGCTTTCCGGGCAAGCTACCCGGGTTATCGCCATGACAGAGACGATGCTTGGCCGGGGCGAGACTCATTTCGCCCGAACTCAGACCATGGTGGCTTGCGCGCAGACCCGGCTGGCTTCGATGCAAACGGTGATCGCGAGCCATGAGGCCGCCTTGGCACGGGTTCAGGCCGAGCACGCCCGAATCGAGGCCCTGCAGCAACTTCGAGGGACCATCGTCTGTCCGCGGCAGAATCTAAGGATAGCGGTGCCTCAGTTGCATCGCGAGGGAGCGATTTGAACAGATCGCTGAAAAACCAGGTTTTGGGTGGCGCAGCGCTTCAGCGCTGCGGTAAATGCCCCCGAATCAACGAAGGCTTTTGCCGCTGGGCCAGCCGAATCGAGTTTTTAGGATACTGTTAAAGTTGCTTCCTGCCTCGCCCGGAGGGGCTTAACTTTTCCGCTTTCTTTTTTCGCTTTTGCCGGTCAAAATCAACGTCCTATTTCTTTCCCGGGAGGATTTCATGCAGGAAACCCCGCAGCAGTACATCGAGCGTATTCTCGGCTTCATTGATGGCAAAGACCCGTTACGCGTGCAACGGGAGACTCCGAAGAAACTGCAGACTCTAATCAAACCGCTGAGCAAAAAACAGCTGACGCAACGGCCGGAAGCGGGGAAGTGGTCAATCGCGGAGATTCTTGCTCATCTGGCGGATACGGAACTGGTGGGCGGATGGCGCATGCGACTGATCCTCGGCAGCAATGGAGTGTCAGTGCAGCCGTTTGATCAGGATGTCTGGGCCGAGACTCTGGGGTATTCGCGGCGGGACGCCAAGGTTTCCCTCGAAACCTTTCGCGTGCTGCGAGAGAGCAACCTGGCCATGCTGAAGGCACTACCGAAGAATTTGTGGGAGAACTACGGCATGCATCAGGAGCGCGGCAAGGAGACGATCGCCCACATCGTCCGCATGTTCGCGGGACATGACCTGAACCATCTGGCACAAGTGGAGAAAATCACCAAAGCCAACCGGAGCAAGCGCCCCGCCTGATCTTTCTGTGTAGGCGCGAGCGTGCGCTCGCGCGGCGCGCGGTCGAAATTTCACGGATCGTTCGTTCCCCGCGCCGGTCGAGGAAGCGAAGCCATTATCTGGATCGTTGCAACCTGTCATTCCGAGCGAAGCGAGGAGTCCCTACCCTGTCCCGAAGGATAGCGGCAAATAGGGATGCTTCGCTGCGCTCAGCACGACAACCCATTCTTACAGGCCAATTGGAGTATTAGTTTTTCTTCAAAAGGGACCAACTTTCATCTACCTCATTTCACCAAAAGCAGTTATAGTTATCTGCGCTCAGCGATTCACTGACGACAACTGACCTGATTTGATGGCGCGAAAAAGCGGTTCCACCATCACGCAGGAGGAGTTGTACCCACCGGCCCATGAGCCTGCGCACCCCGCGCCCGACGGCGCACTGGACGATGCGCGAATGCTCGATTTGGACGTGGAACAGGAATCGCCCTTCCTGCGAGGACAAAAACGCGTCTCCGTTCGTCGCGGCTCTCTGCCCAAAAAGGCCGCTACTGGCCTGACCTGGGGCATCCTTGCCTTGGGTGCCGTATTTCTTTGCGCGGCGGCCATCGCGGCGCTCTATCACTACGGCGAACGTTCGTGGCGCTTCCGGGTCGAATCGAGCGATGACATTGAGGTTGCCGGACTGCAGAACGTCACCCGTTACCAGATCATCGAAGTCATGGGCGGCGACATTGGGCGCAACATCTTCTTCGTTCCGCTGGCCGAACGAAAGCAGGCTCTAGAGAAAATTCCCTGGGTGGAATCAGCCAGCGTCATGCGCTTCGTTCCCAATCGCTTGAGGATTGAGATTCACGAACGCACGCCGGTGGCTTTCGCGCGCGTCGGTTCCAAGATCCTCCTGATTGACCCCGTGGGCACACTCATGGATTTGCCGGCTGCGGGCAAGAAAAAGTACTCCTTCCCCGTGATTCTGGGAATGAATTCCGGCGAGCCCGCCTCCACTCGAGCGGCGCGAATGAAGATCTACAACGATCTCGTCAGCCAACTGGATGCGGGTGGGGCACACTATTCGCAGGACCTCAGCGAAGTGGATTTATCCGACGCCGAGGACGTGAAAGTAGTCGCCAGCGATCCTCAGGGTGAAGTGCTGGTGCATCTGGGATCTTCCAACTACCTCGAGCGCTACAAGGTGTATGTCAGCCACGTGCGGGAGTGGCGGCAGCAGTTCGACAAACTGGAGTCGGTGGACTTGCGCTACGACCGGCAGATCATCGTGAACCCCGATTTGCAGGGGACGTTGAAGCAACCGCCGCTTTCGAAATCGTCGGCCAAAGTAGCCATGGCAGCTGGGATGAAGCCTGTAGCGTTGATCACGCACCAAGTCCCGCCTCCGAAGCCCACTACCCCAATAGTGACCTCACAACCACAACCAAAAGTTGTTGCCAAGAAAACTGCCAAGAAAACACATCACAAAGTAACGGCGAAAGCGCCGTCAAAATCAAGCACTACACCTGGGCAAACCCAAAGCGTGGCCCAGACGAATGTGCCTTCGACGCAGTCTCCATCGACGCACAGCACGCCGACGCCAAACTCGTCGGCAGCGCCGACAACCGCGAAAACGAATCCCGCGGCACCGCCATCGACAGGAACCGTCGTGACCAAACCAGGAAGCAAACCGAGTCCAGCGATTGTTAAGGGAGAGGATCATCCATAGGCATGGCGAATCAGCAGCAGAATCTTCTGACGGCGATTGATGTAGGCAGCGCCAAGACCTGCGTGCTGGTGGCGGAGGTCACCGACTCCAGCCTCCGTTACCGCGGGCACGGAGTTTCTGAATCACGCGGCTCGCGCAAGGGCGTCATCGTCGATCTCGAAAAGGCGGTAGCCTCGATCCAGAAAGCGGTGGAGCAGGCCGAAGACGTTTGCGGCGCGCCCATCGAGCATGCGCTTCTGGGAGTGGCCGGTGCGCACGTTCGCGGGATGAACAGTCACGGCGGGCTCAGCCTGGGCACCCGCGCGCGTGAAATTGCTCGCGATGAGATTCGTCTTGCCGTCGACAAAGCTCGCGCCATTCCCCTACCCGCTGACCGCGAGATTCTGCACCTGCTGCCGCAGGAATTCATTCTCGATGAACAGAGCGGCGTGCACGATCCACTTGGAATGATGGCAATGCGCCTCGAAGTTCGGGTGCACATGGTCACCGCCGCTTCGAGTGCGACTCAAAACGTGGTCACCGCGGTGAACCGCGCCGGCGTGCACGTGGACGATACTGTCTTCGAACCGTTGGCCTGCGCCGATGCTGTACTACGCGCCGATGAACGCGAACTCGGGGTGTGCCTCATGGATTTGGGCGCCGGTTCGACCAGCTTGATCGTTTTCCAGGAAGGCGCCGTCATTCACACTGCCGTGATTCCGATCGGCGGCGATCATTTCACCAGCGACCTTTCAGTTGGTCTCTGCACCCCGCTAGCCGAAGCGGAGAAGATCAAGAAACTGTATGGCAATGTGATCGTGACCCTGATTCCAGAAGCCAATGAAGTCGAGGTTCCGTCCGTCGGCGATCGGCCTTCGCGTCTGGTTTCGCAACGCATGGTCGGAGAAATCCTCGAACCACGCGCCCGCGAACTATTCGAGATGCTGCGCGACAACCTGCGGCACAGCGGCATGCTCGATGTCTGCGTGGGCGGCATCGTGTTGAGTGGAGGCACATCGCGTCTCGCAGGAATACTCGACATAGCAGAATCGGTATTGCGGCGTCCTTTGCGTTTGTCGTGGCCGACCGCGCTGGCGAAAATGCCATCAACGCTGGCGGAGCCCGAGTACGCGACTGTTTTAGGAATGATTTTTTACGGCCATCGCTCGCGAATCGCCCGCGGTTTGCAAGACACCCGCTGGAGTTCGCGCCTGATGGGGCTATTCGCAAAAAAGGGAGCATGAAAATCAAAAGCTTGAACCACAGAGGACACAAAGATACGCAAAGGAAAGTCTGATGAAGAAACCTTTGTGTACCTTCGTGTCCTTAGTGGTTATCGGTTTTAGCAGGACAGAACGAAAATCCATCGAGGTGCAGTTACGATGAAAAATGAAAACGACATTCGCATCAGCTTCAACGAAGAGGCTCGCAACGACGCCAAGATCAAAGTCATCGGTGTGGGTGGAGGCGGCGGCAACGCCGTGAACCGCATGATCGACTCCGGCATGGAGGGCATCGAATTCGTAGTCGCCAACACCGACCTTCAAGCCCTGCGCATGTCGCGCGCTCCCATGAAGATTCAGCTTGGGGTCAAACTCACCAACGGCCTCGGCGCAGGCGCCAATCCCGAAGTCGGCCGCAAGGCCGCGCTCGAGGATTCCGACAAAATCATCGAAGCCCTTGAAGGCTCCGACATGGTCTTCGTCACCACCGGCCTCGGCGGCGGAACCGGAACCGGAGCTGCCCCGATCATCGCGTCACTGGCGAGCGAAATGGGCGCTCTTACCGTCGCGGTCGTCACCAAACCATTCGCTTTCGAAGGCAAACGCCGCATGCAGCAAGCGGAGCGCGGCATCTCCGAGCTGATGGAATCCGTCGACACCACCATCGTGATCCCCAATGAAAAGCTGCTGGCGGTGGCACAGGATGCCGGCTTCTTCGAATCCTTTCGTATCGCCGACGACATTTTGCGGCAAGGCGTCCAGGGTATTTCAGACATCATCACCATTCCTGGAATCATCAATCGCGACTTCGCCGACGTGAAAGCCATCATGGCCGGCATGGGCTACGCGGTCATGGGCGCGGCCACAGCCAACGGGGCGCGCCGCGCGACCGAGGCGGCGCAGAAGGCGATCGCGTCTCCGCTGCTCGAAGCCGGAGCCATCGACGGCGCCCGCGGCATCCTGATCAACATTACGGGTTCCGCTTCGCTCAAACTCGCCGAGGTGCAGGAAGCCTGCACCATCATTCAAAGCGCAGCCCACGAAGATGCCAACATCATTTTCGGCGCCGTGCTCGACGAAAAGATGAAGGACTCAGTAAAGATCACGGTCATCGCCACCGGCTTCAAAGACTCGGATCGGCACCACCGCCACAAGGAAGAACGATCCAGTTTTGTGGTTTCGCGAGAAACCGTTTCCCATCACGACGATTTTTTCGACGAGCCCCAACCGCAACCCGAGTTTGATCCCGAACCGCCCCCGCCGTCGATGGTGATGGAGCAATCCGCCCCGCACGCGACCGCCGCCGTCAGCGAATCCATCTCAGTCGACAGCATGCGCAACGCCATGATCGCAAATTTCGAGCAGGCCGATCTCGACGTCCCCGCATTCCTGCGCAAACGGAGTGAAACCATGTAGCGAGCGGGAGAGGGAAAACTCTTTCCACTCTAGGGCAGTATCGTTCCAGTAACCGGCCGGCATTACGAAAGGGCCATGCAAGCGCCCAGAATGGGCCGCAACTGTCTGGTTCGCAATGGGTTAGCTCAACTCGCGTTAGTTTGCGAATAAGTACGTTTTAGATTGCTAATCGAGATGAACTTTCATAACATCTAGATGAGTGGGGACTTAGCCAGGGGCGACGATCGTTGGCAGGTTTCGTGCTGTGAAGTAAGAGTGAACTCCGGGGATAGGTACAGTAAATTGACTTCAGGGAAACGTTCCACTGGCATCGGTCCGATTTTCGCATTCATCGTTGTTCTGGCGCTGTGCCCGTCTGGCATTGCCGCTACCGTCAGCCCCCATTCTGCGACCACGCACAAACCTAAGTCGTCGCAAAAGATCAGTGAAAATCAGCATGCGCGAAGGCGCATGCACCATCTGGCCCACAGCCGCGCGACCACTACTACGACCGCGGCCAGCACGACCGTACATCGTCGACATCACTACTACGAGCGCTTCTCCACCAGTTCTTTTGCGCAGGATATTACCGAAGGCGACGTCACCACTGGCGAAGATCCAGTTGTGCGCGAAGCAGCCATCGACGCCCTGGGCGGCATGAACGGAACCGTCGTGGCCATCGAGCCCACCAGCGGCCGCATTCTGGCCATGGTGAATCAGAAGCTCGCGCTTTCGAGCGGCGCCCAACCCTGCTCCACCATCAAGCTTTCCGTTGCGCTGGCTGCCCTGAACGAAGGAATTATTACCAAAGAGACCCAGGTCCGTCTGGGTGGCCAATACCACATGAACCTGACCATGGCGCTGGCGCACTCCAACAATGCGTATTTCGAGGCGCTCGGCCGCCAGTTAGGTTTCGAGAAAGTCAGCTACTACGCCCATCAGTACGGACTCGGAGAGTTGGCTGGTTACAGCATTCCCGGTGAGCAGCTTGGGATTTATCCCAACGAAGAAATCCCGTCCAAACTCGGCGGCGTGGGCAAGATGTGCTCCTTCGGTGAAGGCGTTTCCGTAACCCCGCTACAACTCGGCGCGTTGGTCTCGGCCATCGCCAATGGCGGCACTCTCTACTATCTGCAGCATCCCACGGCCCCCGAGGACATCGCAAATTTCCAGCCGGTCGTAAAGCGCCACCTCGACATCGCCCCGCTGATCCCCGAAATTTCTGACGGAATGGAAGGCGCTGTTCAGTTCGGCACCGCCCGCCGCCTCCGCACAAATTTCAGCGAGGAAGAAGTTCTCGGCAAGACCGGCACTTGCTCCCACGCGGGCACGCGTTTCGGATGGTTTGCCTCCTACGCCAAAACTGACGTTGGTCACATTGTCGTCGTCGTCTTCCTCGAAGGCGGCCGCCCGACTTTCGGACCCAAGGCTGCGGAAATCGCTGGCGTGATGTATCGCAATCTGTACGATCACAACTTCTTTGTGCCCAAGCCAACCCTGCCGTCAGATACCGCGACGGTACGTCAGCTCGGAGCCCCGCAATAAATCGTTTCAGCCTTTAGTAAACTTAGCCGCACAAGCCTCCTGCGTCTATACTCTTCGCTCTCGTCTCCACCGTGAGCCCGCTAAGTCTTCGCAAAGCCGAAATCCACGCGGACTATAATTCATGAGGTTTGTACTGCCTGCCTGCGGAGCACACAACCATGGAAAAGCGCGCGATGGAAGAACTGTGGAAAGTCCACACCGACGAGGAATTCCTGCAGCACGATGTCGAAGCCACGCTGGCAACCATGACCGAAGATGCTTTCGTCCTGAACATCCCCACTGGCATGGGCGGACGGGGCAAGAACGAAGTCCGCGCTTTCTATCGCGACAGCTTCGTCCATTCCTTGCCCAGCGACATCGCCAACCAGCTCACGCACCGCGTGCTCGGCGATAACGCCCTGGTCGACGAATTACTCCTCACATTCACCCACACCCGCCAAATGGATTGGATTTTACCCGGCATTCCTCCCACCAACAAAAAAGTCGAAGTCGATCTGGTAGCCGTAGTCTACTTCCGCGGCGACAAAATATGCGGAGAGCGTATCTATTGGGACCACGCCAAAGTCCTTCGCCAGGTCGGCCGGCTGCCGGTATAGAGAAAGACGTCATCCTGAACCCGGCTTCAGCCGGGTGAAGGATCTCGCGCGTAGTGCGTCGGCGCCCCAGTGACATTCGATCTCCGGGAAGAACCTCAAACCAGGATTGCCCGGAACGTGAGCTCCACTAAGGATTAAACCAACCTGGCCGGCTAGCGCACCCTCGATCCGCTCACCTCTGAAACGGTTTCGACCCTTCCGACACCATAGAGATGAACGCTGGTGAGTATCAGCAATGCAATAGGTTTCCGTTCCGACGCGTCTAGTCCTGCAATCTAGGGTTGTTGGGTAGGCAATTGGTCTTCCGGTAAACCGAATTCTCCCTTCGATACGAAAACTGGCAAATCAAAGACTAAATCATAGGAGGATGTATGTTTCGAATCAATGTTTCTGTGTGGGCGCTTTTTCTCGCATGTGTTCTGCCCGTGGCTGCTCAGCCACAGGCATCGGCGAATGCAAACCTGTCACCAGCCGCAGTCACTTATTACGGCTGCGTCAACAATTCAACCGGCGACATCAGGATCGTAAGCAAAACCACGACCTGCAAAGTGACTGAGCACAAGATTAACTGGAACGAAGTCGGTCCTCGGGGACCGCAAGGAAACCAGGGCAATCAGGGGCCCCGAGGACCTCAGGGTCCACAAGGTGCACAAGGTCCGCAAGGTCCACAGGGACCTCAAGGACCGCAAGGACCCGCGGGAATCTCCTTGGGCTACTCTTCGCTCGCCGGTCCAGGTTCGGATATACCCTTGTCGCCGAGCGCGGTGGTCGTCGCCCAGACCAATCCGGTTGGCGTTTCGGGGACGTATTTCATCTCCGCGTCGGTGTTGCCCTTCGTCGTGAGCGGCGACTCATTCACTTTCTGCTACGACACCCTGGCCAGCAGCGGATCAGCCAGCCAGTACGGCGGAGGCGATACTGCCGGAGGTTACATCCAGGCGAGTATCAGCGACGTGCTTTTCGTTGGATCGGGCGACTCGGTCCAGCTTCTCTGCTATAGCGGGGGCACTGCGGGCGATGCTGCCTTCAACGCCGGAATCACTGCCACTCTGATTAACAGCTCCGACAAGGCCAAGAAGGCGCATTCCCGCCGCCACGTGGCCCCTGAACAAGACCATTCTCGCTAAATCAAATCAGACAACCTAACTCGTTTTCCCAATTGCCCCACCCCAGCCTCGCTGGGGTGGGCCACCCTTGATGTCAGCAACCAAACTCTGGAAGACTGTCATCAAATGGTCGGCAAACAAAATCGAAAAGACGTCATCCTGAATCCGGCTTCAGCCGGGTGAAGGATCTCGCGCGTGGTGGACGACGCAGCCGAAGCCCCTATACGACCCTAATCGGGATTTTTCGTCAATAATGGTTTCGTAAAAATTAGTTGCTTTCGGCCGTGGCGGCGACGGACTCCTTGCGTCGCCAGATCGACAGTCCAGGCGCTCCCATTGCAAGCACGCCCAGCGTGGCGTGCCGCTTCCACACGAAAGCCAGGGTGTGATCGCCGGTAGCGAACCGAGGCCAGCGAAGCTTACAGATCAACCAGCCTATAAAAGAAAGCTATGGTCAAGATCGTAATGGCGATGGTCGCAGCCCCAGCCAGGGTTTCGCCAATGATTGTGCTCATGGATTTTTCCATATGTGCTCTCCTTCGGTACCGTTGGGAGAACACTAAAGCCTAATCTCAACCAGGAATTGCGGCAGTGACGAAGCTCACTCAAAGGTGTGACCGAGTCATGGCGATCCGCAAATAATCCACGCAAGTCAAAAGAAGTTGAGGCCCTGACGGCAACATGATTGGCGAAATCAATTTGCACTCATTGGCGTTGGATGGAATCGCGAGGATGGTTTGCTAGAAAGTAAACGCCACGCCACCGCTCACCGCGCGTGCCGATTGCACCAGGTAAACCGTGTGCCCGTCGTTCCCCCAGAACCGGGAAGCAAAAAGGGAATCTTGGAATCGCAAAGAGCGTGTTTAACGATGACCCACCAAGGCGCTTACATAAACTGAGGGTGGCCGCCCAGCGTCAATGAGCGTAATGGAGATTTTTCGCCAACTGAGCAGTTCGACATTGCATTCTGGCGATTACAATGTGCCTGTGCATCCGCCAAGTTTGAAATCAGCGCCCTTGCTCACAGCAATTGTCATGCTGTTTTTCTGCCCAAAGTTCTTGGGTCAAACGAGTACGTCGCCCACCCAGACTGGTTCAGTTGATGGCGTGCTCAAACCTGAGAACAGCAACGGTACGTGGGGATATGTCAACAGCGCAGGGCTGTTTGTCATCAAACCGAAGTTCTTCGCCGCACAGCCCTTCAAGGAGGGCGTAGCGCTTGTCGTCACCCAAAAGCCTTGGCAGCCACTCGGAAGCGAGTATGGTGAGTTCCGCCTTGCGCAGATTACCTACATCGACAATTCTGGGCATGAAATTCGTCCTCCACTATCGGTGCGGCGTGCTGCGAGTTTTTCGGACGGGCTGGCTGTTGTTGTACCCGACTCCACCTTACGGATAAAAGGAGGTTGCGCAAAGGGCGGCTATCTTAACACCAAGGTGGATTGGGCAATTAAACCGCAATTCGATGACCTGAGGGATTTCTCGGAGGGTCTCGCTGCCGTCAATCTGGGTGCCAACTGCCTAATGGGAGGGAAGTGGGGGTATGTCGACAAGGGAGGGCAAACCGCAATTCCTTTCAAGTTCGTTTGGGCAGGGACGTTTCACAATGGCCGAGCGTGCGTCCGCGAGATGCCGCCAGAAGATGAAGTTATAGACCGAAGTGGAAACATCATCCCCGGCGAGAAATGCCGATGATGTGCCAATAGATTCGCGTAACTGACGAGAACAGGCCATAGCGCTCATTGACCGTCGTGGATGGAATCGTCAGGATAGCTTGCTAGAAAATAAACGCCACGCCACCGCTTACCGCTCGTGCCGATTGCACCAGGTAAACCGTGTGCCCGTCGTTCCCCAGCACGGGGACGTATCCCTGCGCCAGAAGATTGCGCAGATCGACGATGGCTTCGATGTGGCCGGGAAAGAACCCGGTTCCAGGAATGGGTTGCCGGAAAAATAAACTCAAATAAGGATCTGTTCGCCCCGCCGACGCGTTGAACATATCCACCGGAGTCAAAGCTTCTCCGTTGATCCAGCCATACGACGCCATCCACCGAGTCTTCGATCTCGGAACCGTGCCTGCAAGTTTCCCCGCCACGCTTTGCCGCTTGCGCACCAAAGTCGACTGCGACACGTTCGCCAGGCTCACGTTCGGCGTCGCCAAATCCAGCACTCCGCCGTACTCGTAATCCATGGTGGCTGTGATTCTCGAGGTCAACTGGCGCTGCAAAACCAGTCGCGCCCCTTGCGTGTGGAAATCGTTTCCCTGATACGTGAACGTCCCCGAGTACAGATCGGGCAGAACATTTCCATTGTCGGTGGTGAACTCTCCCACCCCGGTCAGCGCAGGATCGGAAATGCGATCGGTGTACACGGCAATCTGGATATTGTTCCGGCCAATCCGGTGCGACAGCGAAAGCTCCTGATGATGCGCGTGCTCGACCGTAGTCGCCCACGACACCATACTGACGCGCGGCGCCGCTTCGTTCCCATCGTCCGGCGCCAGGCCGAAGTCTCTCTCCAGCCGGCTGTTCGGTTCCGACGTCGCGTAGCGATACTCCAGCACCGTGTTCGGCGAGAGATGAATGTCGGCTGTCCCGAACGGACGGAACGTGGTCACCCTCCCCATGAACTGGATGGTCTGCAGTTCGCTGCCAAAATTCAGTTCAATCGCGTCGCCCAATACCATATCGTCCGACGTAGTCAGGGCAATCGCTTGCAGGTTGTGCAATGTGATGTCCGGCGACGGCAGATTCCACATGCTCAACGCAAACGAAGGCTGCGATCCGTCATCCATTTTGTGCTTGAAAGACGCGTGCAGCACCGAAGACGGAGAAGCACCGCTCCCGTATCCCACGTTGCCACGAAAACCAATCGTGTCTGAGGAGAAGACGGACTTCTGCATGGAGAAACCAGTGCTCATGTCGGACGGGCTTCCATATCCATCCGACGCGGCTCCGGCGAGGAACGAAAGCGTTCCCTTCAACTCACCGTGACCTTTTCCGGATTCGACCGCAACCGCCATGGAATTAGGGTCAACCATCCGCAGAATGGGACGGTTGGACACCGAGCGAAGCACCCACTTCCAGTCGTCCTCGTCGGCCCCGCCGTGCGCGGGAGAAATCTGAATCGCCTCGAACAGCGTGTTCAAGGTGACATTCACGATGGTGTTGACGCCGCCATGCAGTCCGACGTGCTCCCGCAAGGCAGGTAGAAAGGCGGGAGCGGAAACCCTGATATTGTAAACTCCCGGCAACAGACCCGCCGCCGAGTAAAAGCCGTCCTCGTCAGTGAACACTCTGAGGCTGTTCGCGGCCGCACCCAGAACTTCCACCGTGGCTCCCATTTGCGGGATCCCCGTCGCGCCGCGCACGAATCCGGAAATCTTAGCCTGCTTGTCCGCACTCCACGCCGGAAGCGCCAGGCCCAGCAATAGCACCGAGAACCCAAGCTTGCGGAGTATCAGCAACCCACCACCTCAAGGGAGACCAAGCAGGTCAGTTTACTCTACGGCGAAAGTCGCCGAAGGGTCCAACGTCTGCTTGGAGATGTTGTCGTTCACCTTTATCTGTATGCGATAAATGCCCGGATCAAGATTGGCCGCCGAAAGTGTCTTCTGCAGGGTCATCTGGTCGCCAATGTTGCCCATCTGGTCCGTTGATTCGATGGAATGAATCACCGGCTTGTTCGTTGCTGCATTCACTACATTGTACTCAACCGTGGCCGACGCCTTGTGCGTTTTGTCGTCCACACCAAGATTGTAAACCTGCATCCAGAAGTTCATCTTCTGGTTGCGCTTGAACACGATTGGCTTACCGTCGGCGGGAGGAACCCGTGGGCGGACTTTCGTCGCGCCAATCACAAACATTCCCGTTCCCACGTTCTTGGCCGCCACCGGCTCTACCAGATCCGCTACGATCAGTGAGGAAGCGTCCAGCCGGTCATCCGAGTAATCTGGGACTTGTACCCCTTTGCTCCAGGTGCCCACCCGGTCGCCGTTCACGTCTTTCACCACGATATCCACCCGATAGCGGCCCGACCGCAACGGAACCGCCTTCCAGTAAACCTGCGAATTCTCCGCCGCCTTGGCCAGCAGTTCCGCCGGAATATCCGCCTGTACCGTGTCTTCAAAAGTCTGCGCAATATGGCCGCTCAAAGTCGTAACCCGGCCAAAGATGTTGACCACGCCGCGCTGCACTCCGTCCTTGTTCACGAAAGTGATGTCACGATTCTTCAGCTGCACCGTGAAGGGAACCAGCACGGTTTCGCCGGTCACTCTAACGAAATCAACCAGCACATCAAACGGCATCAAGTTGACGCTGATCTTGTGGCTAACCACTTCCTCCAGGTCCTTGAACTTCACCGGCGGAGGCGCCGAAAGCTTGGAAAACTGTTCTAGCCGGTCGAACTCCTTGGTCGCCTGGTTCGCGCTGTCCGGTCCGGGCCCTAAATTCTCCAGCCCGCCGCCGAAACGTTGTGCCTTGGTGGCCATCCCCATCTGCTCGTAAAGCGTGGCCCCTCCATTCGGCGTGTGCAGCAAAGCATCTTTCTCGGAGCGGTCCAAAGTCATGTGATAGTCGCCGCACATGCAAGTGTCCACAAACTCGATGATGACTTCCTGCCCAATCCCTTCTATGTAGCGATACCGCCAGTCTTCAAATGGAAACGTAGAAGTCTCGCCCCCACCCTCTTCGATGGGACGCTCGTAAGTCCCCCCGCTAGGATGCGAATCGATCTCGTCCGCCGGCCCATACATGATATACATGCGGCCTCGGTCGCTTTTCCAGCCGGGGATGCCGGCGGCGAAGTGTTCGTTGGCGTATTCTATGCGGCGGTAGTGCTCTTCTTTGAATTCGTTTTCTTCGGTGTCCGGGGTGGGATCGCGGCGTTGCCAGAAGGCTTCGATGAACTGATCTCGCTCTTCGTCGTTGGAAAGTTGTTTGAAGGCCTTGCGCTCATCGTCGGAGATAATGTAGACAACGTCTTCGTCCAGCCACTTCTTGTAAGTCTTGCTGAGTTCCTGCTTGAGGGCTTTGGCGTTTTCTTTCTTTTGCTTTTCGCTGATTGGACGCTTCAGCGGATCGACTGCCGGGGCGGCGGTGTTATTCGCGGGAGCGGCCTGGCCACTCGTAGTCTGATCGGTGCTGGCTGGCTTGGAATCCTGTTGCGCTACTGCGGGCGCACCCAGCCCAAAAAAGGACAGCAATAAGAACGATGAAAGAAGGTAGCGTTGTAAACCTACCTGGAACATAGAAGGGTACTCCTCGCACACTATCTCGTGACTAACATTCTATGTCTTCGGGTATCTGAAGGCAAGGCTAACCCGCACGCCCTTAACAAATTGTAGGATGCAGGCAACTGTTGCGGAGGTGCCTGCCCAAGGGCGGTTCCGATTGTCTTCATTTTCTGGGATTCCTGGCGGTATTGACAAAAGGCGTTAACCACAGAGGACACGAAGGTCCACAAAGGCAAGCACATAGCTGCCGGCCTGACGGTTTTGCTGATTTCGCTCCGTCGACTCTTACACGACTATCTTTTCATTGATGCTTGGATATAGTCTGCCAGGATCTTGGCTGTCTGGGCGTTTAACGCGGGTTGCGGGCTGTCCGGCCCAGTCTTGGTGGCTAGCGGCCTGGTCTTGATTCCGATGTAGACGGCGTCGTAGGTTGTATCGCCCAGGTTCTCAACCTTGTGCTTAAACGCCGGGTACCAGCGCGACTCGCCGGGTTTGGCGTAGACCTCTTTCGTCTTTCCATCCTGGTCGGTAAACCGGAGGTGTCCTGCGGTGAGAACTACGACGACTCCGCCGGGATGGTCGTGCAGTCCGGATTTCTCGTGGGGGCCGTAGTGGACATCGACCACCTGGACCCATTCATTCTCAAAGGCTAGTTTGTAGTGCTTGGATTCGACTTTGGTGGGATCCTGTGCCAGAACGGGACTGATCACAACACATGTAAACACTACCGCCCAGAATAGCTTGGACAAGACGCTTTCCCCCTCTGCACGAGCGAACAGATTCTGTGCGATGGCGCAACGCTACTCCGGGTCTCCAGACGTGTCAACAATGGAGGAGGAAATGGACCCAAAGTGGTTAGTCGGGAAAATCTTGTCAATAGGCAAAATTTACACGGATGGGGTTAACTTATTGCATCTAATCCAAATATAAATGTAGCAAAGTTGGCGGGTTTACCTATTTCAAGGTGATATAATAGGAGCAGACAATCAAAGAAAGGGACGCGGCCTCTCCAGGCCGCGTTTTTTATTGGACCTATGAAATCAGGCAGGAAATTACCCAAGAGATGCAAGGGACATATCAAGAATTGCAAACGGCGGGGCGAATGGTCGGAGCTGCAGTTCATGGCTCGAGCCGCCAAAGAAGGTCTGCGCATGGCCAAGCCGTGGGGAGATTCGTCGCGTTACGACGTGGTGGTCGAAACCGGAGGGCGCTTCGTGCGGGTGCAGGTCAAATCCACCGCCAACCGCCAGCCCAATGGCGGATACGTTTGCGGAGTCCATCCGAGCCCCAACAGCGAGCTTTACAAGCGGGGAGACTTTGATTTCCTGGCGGCCTACCTCATTCCTTTGGACATTTGGTTCATCATTCCGGGGGGATTGATCGTCAGCCCGAAAAGGAACTCGATCACGCTGTATGCTGACGGCCTGGCGAATGACTGGACACCTTATAAAGAGGCTTGGGAGTTGCTGCGCAACTACCGGCGTGCCACTAGTTTGTAGCCCAGGCCGGACGCGCGGCAAACGGGAGTCCTTGGCTTTGCCAAGGACTCCGCTGCCTCGAAGATGACATATGATGGTGGATGCCGAATTGGGCTTGTGAGTTTGGGTGAGAGTCATTCTTTCGCCCCGCTGGGGCTTGTCTGTTCCGCCGTTTTCCCCCACGGCTTGCGCCGTGGGGCTGCATTCTTGCGCCGCTTCGCGGCTATTTTCGGGCGACTCACTCCAATTGCCGCCGGGTAGGTGCTGCTCGGCGCCGGCAGACACAAGGTCCCTCGGCTTCGCTCGGGATGACAGAGTGGGGGCGTAATGCTCTTCGGTCTTACGTTGCGCTATGTCAGGATGCGCTGGGTGGGTTGATTTCTGGATTACAGCTTTTCGTATGTCGCCAAATCACGTTGAGGCGTGATTGCGGTCACAGTCAGGAATGGGGAATGGTTGGAGGATGGGTTCGTTCAGCAATCAAAGCATTCGTACCGTTGCACGACAGATGCTGGGAGGTGCGACGGATTTGCTCCTTGGTTGTTTGGTAGGCTGCGTGACTGACTGGCAACAGGAAACTCGCAGCCTTTTTATTTTTCCTATTATTTCCGCAGCGCCGATCTGGGAGTGCTGGAGACTGAGCGCTCGGTAAACTGCCCAGGTCTGGAAAACCGCGAGACTTGGGTCTTGTTTGACCTCTCATCCTCGGCTATTAGTTCTATCAGTTGTGAAGCTCTCCCAATTCAGTTCAACTTCTGAGCAAGCGTACGGAGGAGATCGCCTTGGAGACGCTGCTCGCACGAGTCCAGAAGTTCACCGTCCTGGCACTGGCTGCAATGCTCAGCATTGTGGTGATCCTCTCCACATTGCATCTGGGCGTGCTGATCGCCGACGAAGTCTGGCAGCGCCCTCGGTTTCTGATTCGGGTGCAGGGGCTGCTTGAGATTTTTGGATACTTCCTGCTGGTGCTGATCGGGGTGGAACTGATCGAGACGTTAAAAGCGTACCTGAAGAAGGACGTGATTCATATTCGCGTTGTCCTCGAAGTTGCGCTGATCGCTATGGCTCGCAAAGTGATTGTTGAAGAACCTAACACGGTGCCAAGCCTGACGTTATTCGGGATCGCGGCTCTTATTCTCGCGTTGGGGATTGCGTTTCACGTGGAGCGGCAGGCGAGAAGAGAACCGGCTCACGATTAATTGCAGTGTCAAATTCTGGAGCATGGCTGACCACATGACGTTCCATCCTCAATTCCTAGCTCCTCAACGCCGCCGATCGCATCCCCCGAGGTGGTAGACTCTGAGGTTTTCCTGCTTGTTGGAGAAGCCCTTATGAACATTCAGCGTGTGGGAGTGGTCGGCGCCGGGACGATGGGCAATGGCATTGCGCATGTCTTTGCTCGCAGCGGCTACCGGGTTGTGTTGTGCGATGTGGAGCAGCGGTTTCTGGATCGAGGGATGGAGACGATTGGGAAGAACCTCGACCGGGAAGTCGCGAAGAACAAGATCACGGCGGAAGACAGGACAGCGGTGTTGAAACGTATTGAGGGCGTGGTCGAGCGGGCCAAGCTCGCTGCGTGTGACTTCGTGGTGGAAGCGGCCACGGAGAAGTTCGACATTAAGACAGAAATCTTTCGCGATCTAGACCAGCTTTGCCGGCCCGAAATTATTCTTGCGTCGAACACTTCGTCGATTTCCGTCACCAAGCTGGCAGCTCTCACCAAGCGGCCGGACAAGGTCATCGGAATGCACTTCTTCAATCCTGTGCCCGTCATGAAGCTGGTCGAAGTGATCCGCGGCCTGGCTACCTCGAATGAAACTTTTGAGACGGTGCGCGAGTTAGCGGTGAAACTGGAGAAGACTCCGGTTGAAGTGAACGATGCGCCAGGCTTTGTCTCGAACCGGGTGCTGATGCCGCTGCTGAACGAGGCCATGTACGCGGTGATGGAAGGCGTGGCCACGGCGGAGGCGGTGGACGAAGTTTTCAAGCTGGGGATGGCCCATCCTATGGGCCCGCTGACCCTGGCGGATTTCATCGGCCTCGACGTCTGCCTCGACATCATGCGCGTTCTGCAGGACGGGTTGGGCGATCCCAAGTACCGGCCGTGCCCGCTGCTGATCAAGATGGTGGATGCGGGTTGGTTGGGGAGGAAGAGTGGGCGGGGGTTTTACAGGTATTAGAGGCTGCCGGATTACGGCAGTTGAGTCAGCCGAACGGCGCGAACAGTCCAGACCCGGTTTGATGTCTCGCACGAGCGGATAGCCGTTGAAAGGTGCCCATTAGACGAGTAGCTCAGGCAGGATTGTCGACGAGACGGTTAGACAGCTCTAGACCTTCTCCTCCGGGAACTCCACCTCCAGGCCGAGGGGATCGGTGAAGCGGTTGGTTAGATTGGCTAAGCCGACTAGCAGGTGCAGGTCGACAATCTCGGCGTCGGAGAAAAGCTTCTTCAATTTTTCGAAGTCGGCGTCTGTGACATCTCGCGAGGCGCGGGTCAGCTTTTTCGCGTAGGCCAAGGCGGTCTGCTCTTTCTCGGTGAAGCGGGAGTAGCTGCCGTTCTTGAGGGCTTGCCAGTCTTCCGCGGTTAATCCGACTCGCTTTGATGACGCTACGTGATGCTGCGTGCAGTAATGGCAGCCATTGATGAACGAGACGCGGAGGTAAATCATCTCGTACAGTTTGCGGTCGAGCGAGCGGCCAACGCTGGCATAGAATGGCAGAAAATTCTTCAGCATCTCCGGACGATGTGCCAATGCCTTTTGCGCGTTCCCCGGTTTGCCGCGCAGAGCTTTTTCGTAAATCTCTTTCACTTCGGGAGTAGCGTTTTCAGGTTCGACCAACGAAATGCGTGCCATGAGAACCTCGTGGGAAATTAGAATCGCAGTTTTTTATGATAAACGCTATTCCTCGGAGGGAGAGACTTGCGAACCTGATCCTCAGCCGATCAGGAAAGGGCTCACGGGAAAAATTTGGAATGGGTAAGTCAAGAACCTGTTACTTCCTGCCGGGATGAGCTTCTCCCTTGGTGGAAAACACGGAATAGGGCCATTCGTTTTCTTTCTTTGGCGGAGGCACGGCGGTAGCTGCGGGATTAGGCGCGATTCCCCAGTTCGCAGGGGCAGGCTGGATGCACCAGATATTTGCGGGCTCTTCCAGCGCGATTCCTACCAGCCAATACTTGCCTTCTGTTCCCAGCGGAACGCAGTTAGCCACGCGAGCCGGCGCGCTCGCTCCCCCAGGAAGTTCGTCGAGCAAAACCGCCAGCCCCGGTTCCAGCGGCTGGCTGAGGCGCACGCCGCATCCCTCTGTATTTACCACCAGAGTATGGCAGTGCTCGCTGAATGGAACGGCCGGATCAAGGCTGGCGAGGCGGAACGGGATTTGGGCCCGAATCCGGGTACTACGGCGTTCCGCTTCAAACGATTTCGCACCCGAGCTCATATGCGGACCATCTTTGATTGTACGTCGCGTATGAATCTTCGTTTGCAGGCCGCCGCGCCGAGTTGAAACCAAAGTAACCAGCGTGGCCACTCGTGATTTTGCCGCATTCGCGAATAATATCTTTGCAGCATGGCTACTGCCGTCGAGCCTCGACCGGTTCTATCCGCAGCCAGGAAACTGCGGCCCGTTTCAGCAATCGGTTCCAGCTCGGAGTTCGATTTGTTACTCGCCTGCTGTGCCGATCCAGGCGGTGATGAACAGGGCGAGCGCATCCGCAACATTCTCTTACGTCCGCTGGATTGGGAACGAATCCTGCGGCTCGTAGACCACCATCGCGTGGTTCCACAGGTGTATAGCGAACTATCGGCCCTCTCTCATTTGGTTCCGGTCCAGCATCTCGATGCGCTCCGGCTCCGTTACCAGGACAACGCGCGTAAGACGCTGTGGTTTACGGGGGAACTCGTTCGGCTTGTTGGTCATCTTGAATCGGTGGGAATTAAGGCGCTGCCATATAAAGGTCCGGTTCTCGCGCAGATTCTGTATGGCGAGGTTACGCGGCGTCAGTTTGGCGATCTCGATATCCTGATCCTTCCAACGGATGTGCTCAAGGCAAAGGCCGCGTTGCATGATCTGGGATACAAACCAGCAATCGAGCTTGCCGCGCAACACGAGACTGCTTACGTCAAAACTGGGTATGAGTACTCGTTCAGCGCTGCGCACGGCTCAAATCTTCTGGAGTTGCAGTGGCGAATCTTGCCCCGCTTTTATTCCATCGACTTCGATGTAGCGGACTTTTTTGAGCGATCTGACGAGATCGTGGTGGGCGGTCGGCGTATGCGAACCCTGCGGGGGGAAGATCTTCTGCTCGTCCTGTGCGTTCACGGAGCCAAACACGTTTGGGTTCAGCTTTCATGGCTGTGCGACATTGCGCAACTGGTGAAGACCGGGCGGCTTGATTGGAACGTGGTTCAGGACGAAGCTCGGCGGCTCGGAATCGAACGCATCGTCAGCCTGAACTTACTGCTCGCCCAAAAGTTGCTGGGCTCGCAATTGCATCCCTCGCGTCAAACGTGGGGATTCCGAAAGGATCCGTCAACAGCTATCCTGGATGAAATTCTGCGCATCATCGAACGCGGCGCCCCGTACGACACGGAATCGCTCTCCTACTTCCGCCTGATGACGCGATTAAGGGAGCGCTGGCAAGATCGAGCGCGCCTCTTGTGGCGTCTCACCATCACCCCGAGTGTGAGCGAATGGTCGGCGATCCAACTCCCGCAGCCTTTACAGCCGCTCTATCGCCTGCTACGGCTGTCCCGGCTGGCCAAGAGGTTGGCTTCCGCTGGATAGGTGCGCGCCGTATTCATAGTTTGGACAGGCCCGGCCGCCATCAACCAATACCACCCGATCCTCCCGTAACGATTGCTGTTTTCTTGTCCGACATACGCGCCTCTCTAGCCAGCGCGCCGCGACCGCAGGTCTTGACGTGAAGAGCCGACAAACTCTCGGACCAACGCGGCGATCTCGTCTGCAGCCGTGTCCAATGCAAAATGACCGGCGTCGAGAATGTGAACTTGAGCGGTCGGCACGTCCTTGCGGTAGCGTTCCGGTTCGCCGAGGTCGAACGAGAGATCATGCTTGCCCCAAATCACTAGCAGGCGCGGCTGCTTCTCGCGCATCCATGCCTGCCATTTTGGGTAGGCGTCCACGTTGGTACGGTAGTCGTAGAAGAGGTCGCTTTGAATTTGCGCCTGCCCGGGCGCATTCAGAAATGCGTACTCATCGGTCCAAAGATCCGGATCGTAGCGGTCCACGTTCGGATCGTCTCCAACATGACGTGTCCTCGTGGTCGGTAGCGAAAGCAGGTTTTGGCGCAACGCTTCTTCATGAGAAGGCCGGTCTGCCCAGAATGCCCGCCGTGTTGCCCAGTTCGCGCCCAGTCCCTCGTTATGCGCCACCGCATCCTGGACGATGAGAGCCTCGATCCGGTCCGGATGGGCCAAGGCCATGCGGAAACCCACGGGGCCGCCGTAATCCTGCATGTAAAGCGTGTAGCGCGAGAGCCCGAGTGCTTCGGTGAAGTGATTCATGATCTCGGCGTAGTGATCGAAGGTATAGGCGAAGTTTTTCGGGTCCGGCCAGTCGCTGTGTCCGAAGCCCGGGTAATCGGGAGCAACGAGGTGATAGTTGTCTGCGAGACGGGTCAGCAGGGGTTCGAACATTCGCGACGAGGAGGGCAGGCCGTGGAGCAAGAGAATGGTTGGGGCATCCTTCGGTCCCGCTTCTCGATAAAAAATTGAGAGTTCGTCAACCTTCGCCGTGCGATAAAAGACCGGTTGCGACATGGGAATGTTCATCCTTTCTTGCGCTTCGAGACTGCTGGTAGCCAACGTGATTAACAAGAGTAATGCCGAGTTCCTCGCGATTGTTTTGAAGTTCATGGCTCGAGGCTCGACTATGCATCGAGATGCGCGATTCAGCTCTCAAGGGTCAGGCTGCGATGCTCAACACGATTTTGCCGCGCTTATGCGGCGCACCTCCAAGCATCTCGTGGGCGATGCGAGCTTCTTCTAGCGGGAGCACAGTTCCTACGTCCGTAACTAGCTTTCCGCTGTCGAAGAGTTCTGTGATCTGGTTCAGGCGCGCGGTAGTTACCTCCACATAAAAGAACGCTGCTCGAACGCCGTAGCGTTTTTGTGTCGCCTCGGGAACGGGTGACACGACGGAGACAAGAATCCCACCTGGCTTCAGAACTCGAAGCGACCTCTGCTGCGTCTCTCCCCCAATCGTATCAAGGACAACATCCACTCCAGCCACCGACTCCTCGAACCGCGCTGTTTGATAGTCCACAACTCTTTCAGCGCCCAGACCGCGCACGTAGTCCAGATCGGCGGACGCGGCGGTCGCGACTACATGAAGGCCGGCCTGCTTGGCCAGTTGAACGGCGTAGGCGCCAACGTTGCCCGCGGCCCCATGGATAAGTACAGTCTGCCCGGTGGCTACGTGGGCATAGTCGAACAGCATCTGCCACGCCGTGACTGTTACGACCGGAGCCGAGGCTGCCTCGATAAAGTTTAGGGTCTTGGGCTTTTGTGCCATCATTCTGGCGGCAGGCAGCGCATATTCTGCATATGCCCCGGTGAATTGCTCGTTTGTTGCTCCGTATACTTCGTCGCCGGCTTTGAAGCCTGAGACTTCCGCTCCTATCGCTTCGACGATTCCTGAAAGCTCGGACCCGAGAATAAGCGGCAAGGGTTGGTGGAGTCCGCTTTTGCCCTCGCGGACGAGTGCGTCCCAAGGACCTACTCCTGCCGCCTTTACGCGCACTAGCAGTTGCCCCGCGGCGGGTGTTGGCCGAGGCAAATCATCATCGCTGATCACGCTCGGTGGACCGAATTGGAGAACTCGTTCTGCTTTCATGTCGGAACCCAGGCTTTGTGAAAGCGTTCAATTTATGAATCAGTTGACCTCACATCGTTAGAACGACGCGGAACTCCGCCTTCCCGCTCAGCATGCGCGCGTAAGCCTCGGCCGCTTTTTCGAGCGGATAGGTCTCAATCATGGGACGCACGCCGGTGAGTTCGGCGAAGTTCAGGGTGTCTTCGGAATCGGCTGGCGTTCCCGAGGACCAGCCCTGAATTGATCGACTTCCACTGATGAGCTGTAACGGTGTGACCTCAATGGGATCGAATGCCGCGCCGACCACCATGAGCTCGCCGTTCGGTCCCAGACCGTCGATCAGTTGGGACATCGCCTTCGAGCTTGGGGCTGTCGCCAGAATTACCCGTGCGCCGCCCAGTTTCTGCAACGCCTCGGCTGGGCTCGTCGATTGGCTGTCGATGTAGATGGTCGCTCCCAGTTTCTTTGCAAGTGACGCGTTTTCGGAACCGCGCCCGATAGCAGCGACTTTGTAACCAAACTTGTTCGCAAATTGAATTCCGAGGTGCCCGAGACCGCCGATACCCTGCACCGCAACCAGGTCGCCCGGGAGCGCTCCACTGTGGCGCAGCGCGTTGTAGGTGGTAATTCCGGCGCAGAGTAGCGGTGCTGCGTCGACGTCCCTTAGATTCTCCGGGATCGCCACCAGTGCCTCCACCGGAGCCACCATGTATTGCTGGTATCCACCGTCGTAGCTTATGCCACAAACTTTCAGGTTCTGGCAATTGCGAAAATCTCCGCGCCGGCACTCGCGGCACGTGTTGTCCTGCCCGCCATGCCAACCGACGCCCACGCGCTGCCCCTTCTTCCAGGCGGAAACGCCGGGACCCACTTCGTCGACGATGCCCGCCACTTCGTGTCCTGGAATGCGGGGATACTGAATTCCGGGCCACAAGCCTTCTTTCGTGAGCGAGTCACTGTGGCATACACCGCAAGCTTGCACTTTGATCCGAACCTGTCCTGCATCCGGCGTAGGAATGTCACGCTCGACGATTTCGAAATCCGCTCCGGGCCTGGACACTTGCGCCACCTTCATCTGCGTCATCTTCATTGGGACTACTCTGTTGGTTGCCATAAATCCTCCTATGAAGTTTCTTTGGTTGTTGAAAGGCACTTACTGCGTAGAAGATGACATTGTCGATACTTTGGTTTCATTCGATGCGAACGAACGGCGTTCGCTGATGCAAGGCGGCAGTCAGGTGATTTGCCAGTCGGGCCGAGGCCGCGACCGTGACCGTCCGCCAATCTCGACTTGTAGATCGAGGCGGGCTATCCATTAAATCCGACTCGTCGAGCCAGTCCTCCGCTGGGCCGAACAATTCCGTCACGGCCCCGATGAACTCCGATAACTCACTCTCCTCCCTATGCATCTGGTCGGTGTAAGTCGAATTGGAAAATGATTCTTTCGTGTTCGTTGGATACCTCCTCATTTCAGCTCTGCGACGTGCAGCAGAGTACCGGGCTCTACGACACCGCAGCCAGTCTTCCCACAAACGCGATTACGCCGCATGTGTGACAGGCGTGGTTTCGACGTTCGTGACAACGTTGATGTTACCGTGCGTGGCTTTGGAATACGGACACTCCCCGTGCGCGGCGTCCACCAGCGCCTGGGCGACTTCGCGGTCTATACCCGGGAGGTTGACGTTGAGGCGAGCTTGAAGGAGGTAACCGCCGCCGGTCGTGCCCAAGTCCACTTCGGCGTCAACGGCGAGCTCAGCCGGCAGCTTCACTTTCTTTCTGGCGGCCACAATCTTGATCGCCGACAGGAAGCAGGCCGACCAACCGACGGCAAACAACTGCTCGGGGTTAGTGCCGGTGCCCGGAGTGCCAGGGACTGAAAGCTTAACGTCCAGACGGCCGTCGGAGGTACGGGACGCGCCTCCCTCCCGGCCACCCGTAGTGTGAGTTTTGGCGGTATAGAGCACTTTTTCGATTGGAGTCATAGTGTGCGACTGTTCGAGTTGAGTCATAGTCTGTTCTCCTTATCTCAGGGACCGTCCGTTTTGAGGAGGCGGCGTGAATGCAGGTTCTATCTCCCTTGGTCGGCATCCTCTTGATGCATTACGACTTTCACACAATGCCACTGAGAGTGCATCACGGGATGGAGTGTTTTTTCGCTACCACGGGAGACTTGCCGTTATCTACCACTTTTTGGGGAGGGGCAAAGGCGCGGGTCATATGTTCAAAAGATGCGATCGGCAGGCGAAGAACCAACAAAAGGGTTGGACCAATGCAGCGATCTCATCAGTAGCTGTTCCCAATGCGAAATGATTGGCGTCGCGAACATGAACTTCAGGGTTCCCCTGTCGCGCTTTCTTCAAAAGAGATTTGCCGGGGGTTCGAGGGCGACGATACTTGAAGCTGTGAGCCGCCCGTAGACCCCGTTCACCGATTAGCCACAGGTCATTTCACCAATTCAGTTGCTGCCCTTGACGGCGAATCCGAGCCCGGGCGTCGTCTGAAAAGTCTCCCACTTGTTGCTGGTGCCGGGGTAGGTCGCGACTGTTGCCGAATCGACCTGATCGGCATCGATGACATTCCACGCATCCACGGTGTCCAATTCGTGGCTGTTGGTGGTGAGAACGACCCAATACTGTTTTCCGGCGCTGACCGGGATGCCTGCGCTGTCGGACTTTACCACCAGCGTGCAGCAGGTGCCGAAGCGAGGCAGGCCCGAAGCATTCCATGTCTTCAGTGCCTTGCCGGGCACGCCGTTATTATCGGAGTTGAGGCTGAGGACAACGCCATTGGTTTTTCCTTGCGAATAGCCGACGGCCACTTCGATGGTGGTCACGGTGTGATCGGCCGCGGGCGTGAAGGCGGCCGCCATCCATTGCTCGCCCTGAGACGGACCCATAACGTTGTAGCCTGAACAGCACCAATATTGGCCCTTGGGATATTTCGCGGCAAGATTGCTGAAGATTGTGACCAGGCCTGAATCCTTGAGGTGAGCTGTAGTGCGGGTCGGGGCCGGTTCGGGCACGAGCGTCATTCTCGCGTGCTTGCCCCAAATCATGGTTCCGTTGTTTCTCACAACGGGGTCATTCTGGGCGACTGCGATGGCCGTCGCGCCAATCAATAGGAGTACCACTGAAACCAGAAATTTCTTTGAGAACATGTGCCCCCCTTGGACTGAATAGCTTGGGTTCCGTCGGAAAGGCACGGATTCTCCAACCCAACGTGACCCAGCGCATGATATCGAAGGCGCGCGTGGCGGGCAACTGCATGCCGCCGAATCCGAACGCTCGAATTCGCTAGCTCCCAGCTTCCAGGGGGCTAGGATCGTTTGGCATTCTGTCTCGCGCGCGCGATCCCCGCCCGTAATCCCTGCAGGATGGTTCGCTCGTAGCCGGACGAATCCATCGCCCTCATGGCTGCCGCGGCGGTGCCGCCCGGCGTCGCGGCTTCATGGAGAAGTTCAGTCAACGAAGTCTTACTTTCGCGCCAGGAGAGAATCCCGTCCGCGAGGGCGTGGGCTGCTGCGGTCATTGCGATTTCGCGGTTGAGTCCCAGTCTTTGAGCTGAGGCTGCTAGCGCGGCTAGGGCGTGGTAGCCATGACTGCTGGAAAAGGTTGCGGTGAAAACGTCGAGCTGACTCTCGGGAATTTCGAGCACATCACCCACCTTCTCGAAGAAGTCTTTAATGTCGCGCCTTGCGGTGCGAGAGAAAGCTGAGTCGAAAGTCAAAGCCGTGAGTCCGCGCCCGCTGCGGCACACAGGACTGGGCATGGCTCGCGCCCAATGCGCAGGCGACGGCAGTCGCGCTCGCAGTTTCGAAAGCGGGATGCCAGCGGCCAGACTGACCAGCAGCAACGGGCGACGCGGCTTTTCTTTTCCGAGTTCGCCGATTTCTAGCAGCAGATCGCTGACTGAATCCGGCCGCACGGCAATAAGGATAAGTCCCGCCTTCGCCACGGCGCGCTGGAGGTTCGGTTCTGCGGCCACACCGTATTGCCTTTTGAATTGCCGCAGCTTTTCCGGATTTCGGTCGTGCACGAGGATCGGCTTGTCATATTTCGCAAGTCGCAATCCGGCCACCAGCGCGTTCGTAATGCGTCCGCCGCCGAGAAAGACAATCGCCTCCATGCCAGTTGCTCTTTTCATGTCAGGTCCATTTTCACGTCAGGTGCGCGCAAGCGTGGTCGGCCGCTTCGATCAGCGCTGCCACATCCGCTTTCGTGTGCGCCGTGGAGATGATCCAGTGAAGGCCGTTCGATGGAGTCATGTAGATGCCACGATCGAGCAACAGGTGCACGAACTGGGAGTAGCGTGCGGTGTCTGCGTAAGCGCAGTAGTCGCGGTAATCGTGGATGGCGTCGCGCTCGGTGAAATAAATCTGGTACATGGGACCGAAACCCTGCACGATGGCTTTTATATTCCGGCGGCGAAATACTTCGCGCAGGCCAGTGATGGCTTCGTCTCCTGCTGCGTGCAGGTTGCTGTAGGCATCGCTGCGTGAGAGCAGGTCGAGGTTCGCTGCCACCACTTTCATGGTGAGCCGGTGCCCATTGAACGTGCCGTAATGCAGAACCATGTGATCGTTCCAGCGCACGCGATCGAGAATCGATCGCGGACCCGCTACGGCACCAACGGGAAAACCAGCACCGAGCGCTTTGCCGAACGTGCTTATGTCTGGTTGGATTCCGTAATACTCCTGGCATCCGCCAGGCGCGTAACGAAAGCCGGTGACTACTTCGTCGAGGATCAGCAGCACGCCATAGTCTCGGGCCAGTTCGCGCAAGCGTTGCAGATAGCCTTCGCGCGGCAGGATGCAGCCCATGTTCGCCATGATTGGCTCGGTGATGACGGCGGCCAATTCGTGCCCGTGCTTCTGCATAATGCGTTCAAGAGCCGCCATGTTATTCCAGGGGGCGAGCACGACATCGTCGAAGGTTGTGGGCGGAATGCCTTCAGAGTCGGGAATTCTTGTTGGATTTTCCAGCGGGCCCAATTGTTCTGGTGGATGCCCATGGGCGTTCAGGAGAAACGGATCGTACCAGCCGTGGTAGTGGCCTTCGAACTTCAAGAACCTGGTTCGGCCCGTGTGCGCACGCGCCAGGCGGAGGGCCAGCATGGTCGCCTCGCTGCCGGTGTTGGTGAATCGCACGACTTCGGCGGAAGGCACCATGCCGCGGAAACGCTCTGCGGCCTCTACTTCCGCAGATGTCGCTGCCGCGAAGTGCGAGCCTTCCGCCATGGCTTTGGCAGCGACGGCTACCAGTTTAGGATGCGCGTGCCCCTGAATCAGTGCGCCGAAGGACATCATGAAATCCACGTACTCGTTGCCGTCGGCATCCCAGACATGCGAACCGCTGCCGCACTCCAGAAAGAGTGGGCCACAGGAGTACACGGCGTTGCCGCGCGACGGCGAGTTTACTCCCTCGACCAGGGATCGTTGGGCGCGCTCAAACCACTGTTGGGAGCGGGTTCGGTCGCGAGTTGCGGTGATCGGTGCCATTCGGTTTTAAGTCCGTCCGTCGAGGATCAGTCCGCTATACCTCCGCCGTCCACTACCAAAGCCGCGCCCGTCATGAACGACGAGTCGTCGGAGGCAAGAAATAGCACTGCCCTGGCAATTTCGTCCGTCGTGCCGATTCTTCCCAAAGGACGGTTGGCGCAGCCTGCAAGATAGTCCTCCCACTTCAAACCGCGCATGCGAGCATCTTCCGGAAGCATGGGCGTGTCGACGTCGCCGGGGCAGATGCAGTTTACCCGAATGCCTTGCCTTCCGTGGTCGATCGCCATGGCTTTGGTTAACAGAACCACCCCGCCTTTCGAGGCGCAATACGCAACCGCTTTGTCACCGCCCACGATGCCCCATCCAGAACTGTTGTTGATGATTATGCCGCTGCCTTGCTGAATCATCGGAGGCAACGCGAATTTCGACATCAGGAACGTGCCTTTCAGGTTGATATCGATTTGCAGGTCCCACTCTTCCTCGCTGCACTCGAGCATGGTCTGCGGATAAAAAACGCCGGCATTGTTGAAGAGGATGTCGAGCTTGCCGAAGGAGTCCAGTGTTTCGTCCACGGCGCGACGGCACTCGGCAGCCTTGCGGACATCGGTGCGAATGAAAATGGCCTTGCCACCGCTCTCTAGGATTTGATCGAGGACCGCGTGGCCTCGCTTTTCGTTCCGGCCGGTAATGGCGACCCTGGCGCCCTCTTTGGCAAAGAGGATCGCGGTTGCCTCGCCGATGCCGGAGGTTCCACCGGTGACGAGGGCGACTTTGTTTTGTAAGCGCATAGATATCTTCTATGATCCCGCCGAACCGCCGCCGTCAACGACTAACGCCGTCCCAGTGACGAACGACGAGGCATCGCTTGCGAGATAAAGCGCGGCTTGTGCGATTTCTTCTGGCTGGCCGATTCGTCCCAACGGGCGGCGTGCAGACTGTGCCAGGAAAAGATCTTCGCGCTCTCCCAATTGCTGGGCTTCATTGCGCAGCATACCGGTATCGGTATCGCCGGGACAAATGCAGTTCACACGAATGTTTTGTGGTCCGTGATCGATCGCCATGGCCTTGGTCAGGAGCACCACGGCGCCTTTCGAGGCACAATAGACTGCGGCGCGGGGTCCTCCGGCGAGGCCCCAACCGGACGCCGTATTAATGATAGATCCGCCGCCTGCCTTTGCCATGATCGGGATCACTTGCCGCGACATCAGGAAAATCGACTTCACATTGACCGACATTATCCGATCCCAGTCTTCCTCGCTGAGTTCTACTACCGACGCACGGCGCATGATTCCGGCATTGTTGAAGAGCACGTGAATGCCGCCGAACTCTCGCAGGGTTCGGTCGACAACACGCTGGCAGTCGGCAGCTTGGGTGACATCTGCGTGCTCGAAGAAAGCATGGGCCCCGCTTCGGGCAATTTCCTCTGCGAGAGCCGCTCCGGCTGGGTTGATGTCCGCGATGGCAATTGCGGCGCCTGCGCGGGCGAACAGGATAGCCGCTGCTCGGCCGATGCCTAATGCGGCGCCGGTGATGAGAGCGACCTTGCCCGCGAGGGATGCGTGTTCGCTGGAAAGAGTCATTCGAGTGGGTTCAGTCTAACTGTGCGAGCATTTCACTCAGGGGCTAAAGCCCGCATCTTTCGGTGCCCTGACCGGCACGGCTGAAGCCGTGCCCTCCCGCAAGAGCATCTAACGAAATCAACTCTGGAACATCCTGATGCAGCATCACTGGCGACATCGGATCATGGATGAGGCTACCTGCTTGCCAGCCCGCCTGCGGTTTCGGCGCCGTCAATCGTGTAGACCTGGCCGGTCATATACGCTGCATCGTCCGATGCCAGGAATGCAAACAGGGCTGCGATCTCTTCCGGTTTGGCGTGCCGCCGCATCGGAATCTTGCGATTCACTTCGTCCAGCATGGCATCGGTGTATTCGGCGCGTTGCATTGGGGTCAGCACGTAACCTGGTGCGACGGCACACACTCTCACTTTGGGCGCGAGTTCGAGCGCCATGGTTCGAGTTAACTCGATCACCCCAGCTTTGGTCGCGTTGTAGTCGGCGTAATAAGGCTGCCCTACAAATCCGTTGGTCGAAGCGGTTTGCAGAATGACGCCGCCGTCGCGCTCCCACATGTGACGTGCAGCCGCCTGGGCCATGTAGAAAACGCCGGTCAGGTTCACCGCGATGACCTTGTCCCACTCTTCAGGAGTGATTTTGAGGAAATCATGGCGGATGCTGATGCCCGCGTTGTTGATTAGCACGTCGACTCCGCCCATGATGCGAAGTGCGTCGTCGAATGCGGCCAGTACTTGCTTGAGATTGGACACGTCCGCAGCGAGCGCCCCGGCCAAGCCGGGCAGGTGCTGGCGAATTTGGTCATTTGCTTTGGCGTCGCGGTCAAGCACGCATACGGCTGAACCTTCTTCGAGAAAGCGTGCGGCTGTGGCTGCGCCGATGCCGCTGGCGCCGCCGGTGATTAAGACACGCTTGACGTTTAAGCCTCGCATCGGTTTCAGGATGCTACGGGTGATAGGAAATCAGTTCGCAGATTCTGGTTCTCAGTTCTCAGATCGGTTTTCCGCGAAAGAAGTAGACCAGTTCGATAATCAGAATAATTACGACCATGAGTTCCAGCACGAAGGCGCGGCTCTGATTAAACTGGTCGACCATGAAGCGATAGAGTTCCTCGGCGGTTTGCACCTTCTGTGTGACCAGATCTTTGTAATCAGGAACGCCAACCTTGGAGGCCGCGAGTTTGTACAGACGAGCGGAAAACATGTCGCTGAGAAACTTGATGGCGTTGTCAGCGTGCTCGGTGAGTTCGTTCACGTCGAGCAAGACGGTGTGCAGCTTGGTAGCGGCGCGCGCCAAGCGCCAGCGCGCGAGCATTCCGGTACCCTCATCAAAAGAAGCGTACACGCTGTCCAGTTCGCGGGTGAGGAACTCATCGTAATGGCGGAACTCCAGCAACTGCGAGTTGGCATATTCCAGCAGCTGAATGGCGGTCTCGGCGCCGGTTGCGCTGTCGTACAGAAAAGCCGCGTTCCAACCGATCACGGTCAGGTCATTGGGGTAATATGAGATGCGCGACTGCAGAATTTCGTTTTGTTCCCCCTCGGAGAGTTGTGCCGTTTCTCCGCGAACGATCTGCGCGATGCGCGCTCCATGCGAAGAAACCAGATCATTGGCTGAAGGACAGCCGCTGATCTCACGCACATGAAAGATGAAGTAGTCCTCGCTTAGCCAATCCGGATACGGCTTCACCAGGGCCGGGGTTGCGCGCTCCAGTTTCCGGTGCGCGATGCGCGATGCGTGACCAGCGAAATCTACATCCCACACCCATCGGCTGCCCAGGCGAACCAGAGTATCCCAGTCGCCTGAGAATGGCAGCTCCAGCACCACGCTCACTACACCGTAGTCGTAAAACTTGATCTGGCCTTCGAGACGCTCGCCGCTCTCAAGAACCAAGGCGTCGAGCGGCTCGACCACTGGAGGGCGCTGGTAGCGTACATATCCGGGAGCTGGATGTTTCAGGGTAGGTTGTTCCAGCGTGCGCGCACCGAAGATCTCACGCAGCTTGTCGAGCCGGATTTCCTCGCACACATCGAATTGAATCAGCACCAGAACGGCGCCGCAGAGCGAGGCTTCAACCGCCGGAGGCGATTTGGTCTGCACCGACGCGTCGGCGATGGTTACGGCGGATTCAGTGTCCCGAATCATAGTTGGACCCTGCGCAGAAGCAGGAGGAGGCTAACCGAGCCTCGACGGGATATCGTTATTCTCCCAGAATCACAGCGGTCTGGCGAGACATGCCGCACAGGAGGCTTTCGTTTCAATAACTTAGAAACTCGCGAAAACCGTCCGGACGAAGCGTCCGGGCCTACGTGTGCGTGGCCAGAGTCTGGATCGAAGCACTGCGCGCGGCCATCTGAATTACTTCCGCCAGATGCAAGGCGCGCCGATCGGTACACTGCGCGATCTGCTCGCGGCAACTGAAGCCGTTCGCGATAATCAGACAGTCGGACGACGCTTTCCGAACCGCGGGCAGGAGTTCGAGTTCGCCGATGGCGAGTGACGTTTGGTATTTGTCTTGTTCGAAGCCGAAAGATCCGGCCATGCCGCAGCAACCCGGCGCTGGGGTCTGAAAATCGATCCCCATCTTGCGAAGCACGGATTCTTCATCGGTCATTCTCATGATTGACTTGTGGTGACAGTGGCCGTGGACCAGGGCCTTGCGCGCCAGTTTCGGCAAGGGGAAATGAGTTGCTTTATGCTCGAGAAATTCGCTCAGCAAAAATGTTTGCTGCGAAAGCCGGTGGGCCCGTTCGTCGTTAGGAAACAGGTTCAGGAGTTCGTCGCGAAACACTGCGGCACAGCTCGGCTCCAGGACGACGATCGGAACGTCCTGCTTGATTTCGGTTTCCAGCGTGCCAAGAATCTTGAGCAGCAGATTCTGGGCGCGATCTAACATGCCCCAATCGTAAAGGGGACGTCCACAGCACAGGTTGGCTTGGGGCAGTGTTACGCGGTAGCCAGCGGATTCCAATAATTCCACAGCAGCCTTGGCGGTGTCCGGGAGAAAGTAGTTGTTAAATGTGTCCGGCCACAGGAGCACCGGCATTGCTTGCGGATTGCCGCGCTCTCGACGGCTGAACCAATCACGGAAGGTTTGTGGCGCGAAGGGAGGAATGCTCCGCTCCCGCGGAATACCGGCAACGAACTTAGAGATATCGCGCAGGAAAGGTAGTTGAGTGGTCAGATTGAACAGCCCCGGCGCCTTAGACGCGAGCCTGGCCCAGATGTCGATATTCCCAAAGGCGTAAGCACTGCGCGGACGGCGATGTCCTTCGTAGTAGTGCGCCAGGAACTCTGATTTGTAGGTGGCCACATCGACGCCGACCGGGCAATCGCTTTTACATCCTTTGCAGGCGAGACACAAATCGAGCGACTCCTTCACGTGCTGGTTCCGCCATCCGTCCTGAATTACGTCGCCCTTGGTCATCTCCCAGAGCAGGTGAGCTCGGCCTCGGGTTGAATGTTCCTCTTCGCGAGTCACGCGGAAGCTGGGACACATGACTCCGCCCTCGTCGTGGCGGCATTTCCCCACCCCTACGCAACGCAGAGTGGCATTGGCCAGGCTGCCTTGATCTTCGGGAAACTGAAAGTGTGTTTGCGGCTTCCACGGCTTGTAGTCGGCGCCCAGACGCAGGTTCTCATCTAACTTGTAGGGCTCAACTACCTTGCCCGGATTCATTTTCCACTCCGGGTCCCATAGCGCTTTGAACTCGCGAAATGCCTGTACCAGTTCCGGCCCAAACATTTTCGGTAACAACTCCGCACGCGCTTGCCCGTCGCCGTGTTCTCCGGAGAGCGAGCCACCATAGCTGACGACCAAATCTGCTGCGTCTTCCATAAACTTGCGGAAGTTGACGATACCTTGCTTGGACTCGAGATCGAAGTTGATCCGCATGTGCAGGCAGGCGTGGCCGAAATGCCCGTAGAGAGCGCTGCGGTAGCCGTAGCCCTTCATCAGTTTGCAGAGATCGCGCAGATAGCTGCCGAGCTTTTCCGGAGTAACGGCGGAATCTTCCCAGCCCTCCCAGCCGGGCGGCTCCCCGGGCACGTGGGAGATGGCTCCCAAGGCCGATTCGCGCACGTCCCAAACCCGCTTCGCTTGCTGCCGGTCAGGGAACAGGCGCATCTGCGGCGGATTTGTGTTCTGGCTTAGAGTCCGCATGAGGTTGCGAGCTTGAGACTCGGCCTCTGTGGCAGTGTTTGCGCCGAACTCGGCGAACAGCCAACCACCACCCTGGGGCAGAAGAGCAAGTCCGTCCGCATTCAGATGCCTTCGCCTAGTGAATTCGACCAGCAGACTATCAACGGCTTCGAGACCGATCGGATGATGAGCCATGATCTCCGGCACGCGATCGGCGCACTGAAAGATGTCGGGATATGCGATGACGAGGAGCACGCGTTCCTGTGGGCTCTCCACCAGCCGACAGGACGCTTCGAGCACGGTGACGCAGGTGCCTTCCGATCCCACCAGAGCGCGTGCCACGTGGAAGCCGTTTTCCGGAAGCAGGTAATTCAGGTTGTAGCCAGACACGCGGCGCGGAATATTTGGGTAGCGTTCTTGAACGAGACTGGAATACGTATCGCGCAATCTCTTTAGGCCGGAATAAATTTCGCCACGACGGCCGCCTTCGCGGATGATCTTCCCGATCTCGCTGTCACTGGTCTGGCCCACCCTCATGCGCAAGCCATCGTAGGTGAGAATCTCGAGTTCCTCGATGTTGTCATCAGTTTTACCGGCCATGACTGAATGCACCCCGCAGGAGTTGTTTCCGATCATGCCGCCCAGGGTGCATCGGTCGTGGCTCGCGGGATCCGGGCCAAACGTCAGCTGGTGTTTTTCCGCGGCGTTTCGCAGACGATCGAGGACCACCCCGGGCTGGACCCGCGCCATCCGGCGTGCCGGATCGATCTCGAGGATGGCGGCCATGTACTTCGTGAAATCGAGCACCACGGCGACGTTGCAGCACTGTCCGGCGAGCGAAGTTCCGCCGCCCCGGCAGAGGATGGGCGCGCCATATTCGCGAGCGAGGGAGATGGTTGCGATCACATCGTCGTTGTCGCGGGGAAGAACCACTCCGATGGGAACCTGGCGATAGTTGGATCCGTCCGTAGCGTAAAGAGCGCGGCTTCCATCGTCGAAGCGAACGTCACCACGCACGTGATGGCCGAGGGCGGAGGCAAGTCCACTTGCATCCACTACGGCAGATTTGGCAGCACTCGCGAAGTCGGCGAAGTTACTTGGCATGTAGCGGAAGACGCTAGTTTGAGGAGCTGCTGCCGGTCAGGTTCTTGCCAGTCACGGTTGCAATGTTAATCCGGGTCTTACTGCCTTCCGGCTCGATGTTGATCGTGACAATATCTTTCTTGTCCGTGGAAACAATCGTGTAGCGATTCTGATCCTTCGTGTTGACTTTGGCATCGGGAAGTTTCGACGAATAGAATGCCGCGACTTTATCTGCTGAATCGTCGCTCTCGAATTGTGCCGTGACGGTATGCATTCCTCCAATGGTCGCGCTATTCCCCTCTAGGACGCGCGCGCCAGGATATGGGTCGATGCCGAGATTGCGAACGGCTTCATCGGGATTGTTTGTGCTCTGGACCGAGCCGAAAGGAGTTTCCACCTGAACATTGCCGTCTCTATTTCTTATACGACTGTTGTGCGCGACACGGTGGATTACAAACACGAGCGTTCCAATTCCCAGAATACCTAGCACGATAACGCCGGCCACGATCATCAAAATGACTTTGAGCGCGCTGTTTCCCTGAGGCGGCGGTGCGGAGGGTGTGGCCGCTGGAATAGCAGCAGTCATGGGTATGGCTGTGCCGCATTTAGGGCAGAATTTTGCGCCGGCTTCCAGAGTTGTGCCGCAAGAATTGCAGAAAGCCATAGGTCACCTCGTCCGCTCAATCCTCGGTAAAAAGCTGTGCAGAGAGCGGAGTATATCCCAAATCTGCATTGGAAGTGCAGGCCCGCATCAGGTCCAGAGACGCGTGGCGTAGTCGGCCATGCTGAGCGCGAGCAAAAGGAACAGCCAGAAAATCGCGGAAACAATCACAATCTTGGTCAGTTTTTCACTGGTGTATCTGACGTGCATGAAGAACAAAACCACGAGCAGAGCCTTGACCGTGGCGATCACCAGCGCCACGACCGCGTTGAACGGCCCCAAGTCGACGAAGGAAACCGCAGCGGTAATCACAGTCAGACACAACAGGGCGATCCAGATCGCGTAATAGAACTTGCTCGACATTATGTGCTCAGACATAGCTGTTCGCCCTTATCGGTGTCGATCGATCAAATAAAGCAACGGGAAAAGATAAATCCAGACAATATCCACAAAATGCCAGTACAGACCGCCGATTTCGACGGGAGTGTAATACTTTGGCGTGTAACGTCCCTTCCATGCGTAGTAGGTCAGGAAAATGAAAATGCCGACGCCGATGATCATGTGCAGGGCGTGCAGCCCGGTCATCGCAAAGTACAGCGAGAAGTAGATTTGCTCATGCCGCGGGTCGATGTGGAGCTGGGGATAATCCCTCACTAGGTCGTCTACGTTGAAGGAGTTCCCCGGAATGTGATGCTCTTTGTATTTGTCGTACCACTCGACTCCCTTGATACCAAGGAAGGCAAAGCCGAATACGATGGTCAGAAGGAGCAGAATGACCAGCAACTTGCGTTTGCCCATCTGCGCTGCGCGCACGCCCAGTGCTACGGTCAAGCTGCTGCAAATGAGGACGGCTGTATTGATGGTGCCTAGCCAAATATCCAGGCTGCGACTGCCGGCAGCAAATTCGTTGTAATACCAAAAGCGATAAATCAGATAGGCGCAGAACATGCCGCCGAAGAACATGATCTCGGTGGCCAGGAACAACCACATGCCGAGAGTGGCAGCATCGCGCTGCTGCTCCGCGTCGGCAAAATGGTGCAGCAGTTCCGGGCCGTGTTGCTCGACCGCGATCGGGCTATCGCTCAACGGACACCTCCGCCGGGGCGGGGATCTCTTCGTAGTTGTAAGCTTCCCACGTCACTTCTGGCGCTTCCTCAAAATTGAAAGTAGGCGGCGGCGAAGTGGTCTTCCATTCCAGGCCGGCTGCGCCCCACGGGTTATCCGTGGCAATCTTTCCGTAGCGCATCGACCACAGGAAATAAATCATGGGCAGAACGTATCCCACTGCCAGAATGGTTGCGCCGGCGGTCGAGAGCACATTCAATACCTGGAACTCCGGTGGATATTGCCAGTAGCGCCGGGGCATTCCCATGTAGCCGAGAATAAACTGCGGGAAGAAGGTCAGGTTGAAGCCAGCGAATACGAGCAGCGCCGCCAGCCTTCCCCACCCTTCCGGATACATGCGCCCGGAGATCTTCGGCCACCAGAAGTGCAGGCCACCGAGATAACCCATCACCGCGCCACCAACCATGATGTAGTGGAAGTGGGCGATGACGAAATAAGTGTCGTGCACGTGCACATCGACGCCCAGGCATGCGAGGAAGAGGCCGGTCAGCCCGCCCATAGTAAATAGACCGATGAAGCCAAATGCATACAACATGGGGGTGGTGAACGAAATCGAGCCTTTGTACATGGTCGCGGTCCAGTTGAATACTTTGATCGCCGACGGCACCGCAACCAGATAGCTGAGGATCGAAAAAATCAGCGCCGCATAGAGCGAAATGCCGGCAACGAACATGTGGTGGGCCCAGACCAGAAATCCGAAGACCGCAATCGCAATACTCGACATCGCTACGAAGTTGTATCCAAAGATGCGTTTCCGCGTGAAACATGCGACTACTTCGCTCTCGACCGCCATCGCAGGCAGAATCATGATGTAAACCGCGGGATGGGAATAAAACCAGAAGAGATGTTGGAATAATAGCGGGTCGCCGCCGCGGGTTGGATCAAAGATGCCCAAGTTGAAAGCGCGTTCGAACACGACCAGCAGCAGCGTGATCGCAAGCACCGGTGTTCCGAGCAACTGGATGATGCTGGTGGCGTAGTGCGCCCAGATGAACAGCGGCAACCGAGACCATGCCATGCCCGGCGCTCGCATCCGGTGAATAGTTACGACAAAGTTGAGACCGGTGAGGATGGACGAGAATCCTGCGATGAAGATTGCGATTCCCGCCTCAATCACCCGGGTATTGCTGAAAGCCGTACTGAAGGGCGTGTAGAAAGTCCAACCAGTGTCCACGCCGCCGGTGAGGATGCAGTGAACGTAGATGACTCCGGCAATGATGTATAGGTACCAGCTCAGCAGGTTGATACGCGGAAACGCCAGGTCCTTGGCGCCGATCATCAAGGGGACGAGGAAATTCCCCAGCACGGCGGGGATGGAAGGAATCAGGAAGAAGAAGATCATCACCTGGCCGTGCATGGAGAAGAGCTTGTTGTAGGTATCTGCCTGCACCAGATCGCCTGCCGGGGTTAACAATTCGAGCCGGATCAGGAGGGCAAAGAATCCTCCGACGAAGAAGAAAAAGGTGATCGATGCCAGGTACAGAAGCGCGATACGCTTATGGTCCGTGGTCAGGAGCCATGAGCGGATGCCGTATTCCTGATTCAGATAATTTTCGCGTTCAGCAGTAACTGCTACGGTAGCCATCGCTATTCCTTGGGGTTTTGCGAACTCGTGCCGACGGGAGCAGGGCTGGGCTTGCCTGCTGCACCTGACGGAACCGGGCTCAACGACTTGATATATGCCACCAACGCATTCAACTGTTCTTCGCCCACGAGTCCCTGAAAAACCGGCATGATTGGCTTGAATCCGCTGACGATTTTCGCGCTTGGACTCAAGATTGATTCGCGAATATAGTTTTCATCGGCCACGACGGTTCGCCCATCTTCGAGTTGCACGGGCTTGCCGAAGATTCCGACCAGGTTGGGTCCGCGGCCCTGAGTATCGGACCGATGGCAGGTGGGGCAACCCAATTGCTGAAAAAGACTTTCGCCGCTGGCCGCGAGCGATCCGGTGGTGCCGCCACCGGAGAGCCATGCTTGGTATTGCGCCGGTTCCATGACTACCACTTGTCCGATCATGCCGGAATGCATCGTCCCGCAATATTGCGAGCAAAACAGGTGATAGACGCCGGGCTTGGTCGCGCGGAACCATGCGGTTGTGTAGCGACCCGGCAGAACGTCCTGCTTGATCCGGAAAGCGGGAACATAAAAGCTGTGGATGACGTCCTGCGACGTCATAATCAGTTTGACGTCGCGCCCTACTGGCACGTGCAGTTCGTTGATCTCGCGCTGACCCTCCTGATGTTGGAGCTTCCACATCCACTGCTTGGCTACAACATAGACTTCGGAGGCTCCCTGGGGCGGAGTTCGCTCGTGGAAGTAAATCACCGCGCCCCAAAGGAAAATAACCATAAAAATTACGAGAGGAATGATCGACCATGTTATTTCCAGTGCAGATGAGCCTTCAATCTGCTCCGCCTCGACTCCGCGACGCTGACGATACTTCGTCGCAAACACCAGGATCATCGTAAAGATGGCCGCGCACATGAACGCCGACAACGCCAGCAGAAAAATGTAGAGTGCATCTACATTGCCGGCCCCGGCAGCGGCGCGAACAGGCCAAAGTGGAAAGTTATCGAACATATTTAGTCGTTGCTCGTTGGTCTTTGGTCAGCGGCCGATTCCTCGCCACGGTCGAACCCATTCGGAACATCACGATAAGGAATGTTCCGAGGATCAGCACCGTAGCACCTGCCGCCAATTGCAAAATCCTGCTGATGATCGCTCCATACTTCCCTGTGTTCGGATCGTAGTGGTAGCAGTAGAGCAATACCTGATCAACCATTGTGCCGATTTTATTTTCTGACGCCTGAATCAGTCCCAGGCGTAGATCCTTTGGAGCAAACTCAACTCCGTAATAGTATTGAGCGATTTTTCCCTCCGGCGTCAGCACCATGATTGCCGTCGCATGAGCAAACTGGCCGCTCCGGGGATCGTACTGATACTGGAATCCGGCCGCCTTGGTGAGCACATCGATTGAGGCGGCTGGTCCGGTCAAAAAATGCCAGCCCTGTGCCGCACCGGGGCGCCCGTAGCGCTTCAAGTACTCTGCTTTCTTTGCGGATGCCATCTCCGGCGTTTCTTTGGGATCGAAACTCACTGTGAGAACGTCAAACTCCTTTCCCACGTCGAACTTCAATACCCGCAGTGCGCTTTCGAGTCCGCTCAACACTTCACCGCACAACATCGGGCACTGGTAGTAGACCAGATTCAGAATTATCGGCTTCTTGCCAAAGTAGTCTCCCAACTGGACTGCCTTGCCGGTTTCATCGTGAAAGGTGAGACCGGGCGGAATCTGTTCGTTCAGCCGCTGCTCGATGCCCACGTTCTTCAATCCGGGCGGACGCACGTTCGCAGGCGGCGACAGGATGCCCTGCGTTATTCCCTGGCCCCACGAAGACGGGCTGAGTGCACACGCCGCTAAAACCGCGGTCGCGATCAGCCTCGAAATGCTCGACTTAACTGGACTGCGCACTGCCACTTCCTTTCCATTACCTCGGCTCTGGTGGCTTGGCCTGACGCGATGTACCGCTCGTGTCTGAACGTTCCGCAGCCTGATTCACAACATTCACCGCGGACGGTGGAACCGTTCCCGCCTTCGGCGTAGTCGGCAGTCCGCGTTGCGCGACCAACTCCATGGCTCGCTCGATCGGGATGTGAACTATTCCTGACTTTTCGTCGACCCAGCCGTAGCTGTTTAACGTTTGCTCTTCTTTGAGGCGAAAATCGTTGATCTCAATTCGTTCGTTTCGCTCCAAACGCGGTTCGGGGAACTTTTTGATCTCGTCCGGCGATACGATACGTGTATTGGTGTCCACCTGCTGCACCAGCGGGCTCTGCTGAGGGTGACGCGCTCTCTGGCGCGCATCCATGAATTTGTACAGTCCCAAAACCACCAGATAAACCAGCACCCCTCCCACAACCAGGCTGATCAGGAACGCGTAGACTGCCTGGGCGCTCAGGTCCTGCCGCTCGAAGCCTTCTTCCCGGTGCACGTGTTTTAGGTCCTCACTCATGTGCTGGTTCCAATACCTCGCTCGCGGCCACATCGTACGCGGGCAGAAGCGGCAGAGAACTCAAATTGCGGAAGAAGTAAGCCAGCCAAAATCCGCCAATGGCAACCGGGACCACCAAGTCCGCCAAGGTGAGGCTCAATGTTTTTGAAAAGTTAGGCTCGATGATCCAGAACAGATCAAGGTAGCGCATGACCATGATCCAGGCCGCGAGCCAGACCAACCGGTGCACGTCGCGTTTGAAGGGGCGCGAAAGCAAGAGCACGAAAGGCACAGCGAACTGGAATATTACGAGGAACAACCCAACGAATCCCCAGCCACCGTTCAATCTCCTAATGTACCAGGTGATTTCTTCCGGCAAATTACCCGCCCAGATGATGAGCCACTGCGAGAAGGAAAAATACGCCCAGACCATAATGAAGGTCAGCATCCACTTGCCGTGGTCATGGACGAAATCAGGTTTCAACAACTCTGACATGGGCTTGTACTCCACCAGAATCCGTTCGACGACGACGGCAAAGCACATCGCCGAAAGCAATTCACCGATCAGGATCAAGAGGCCATAGATCGTAGAAATCCAGCTGGGATCGATGGACATTATCCAGTCGATGGCTGCGAATGAAATCGTGAATGCGTAGAGAATCAGCCCCGGTCCGCTCACGGCTTTGAAGCGGGGGCTATTGTCTCGCGAAGGAGGGTTGTCTTGTTCCTTCGACCACTTGGTGAGCAGGAACGACAGCAGATTCCAGATTGCCAAGTAGATCACGGCGCGAATGATGAATCCCTGGACGTTGAGATAGGACTTGGCGAGCTCTTGCAAGTGTTCGCGAAGATGTTGGTCCGCGATGGAATCCAGCGGCCGCGCCCACACGTAGAGTTTTGGCATTCCGAAAAGGATTGGAATGAACAACACTGCCATCAGTGGCAAACACCGCATGGCTGCGCCCAGAATCCTGCGAATCACCATGCCCCATCCCCCGCCGGTGAGGTGCCGGATCATGAGAATCGCCATCGATCCAAGAGTGACTCCAAGCCAGCACATGTAGCCGAGCAGGTAGGCCCGGAAGAACTCATCCGGACGAACGAATGCGAGGACCAGGGAGATCGCGGCGAAAATGAGGCCGATGATAAGCGAGCGCCGTTGGATGGTCTTCACCACCGGCGGTGCCATCAGGTCTAGATTGTTCGCATGCGCCGTGCTCATTTCGGCTGCTCTCCTTTTTCATCAGTCGAACCCGACTGAAGTTCGGGCAAGGTAGCCCCCGAACCCGGCTCGCCCCGGAACACAGGCGCCTCCGACGGAACATTCTGTCCCGGCGCTACATCGCTTATGGTCGCGCCCTGACTCAACTGCAAAGCTCGGATGTAAGCCACAATGCACCAGCGATCGCGAGGCGGAATTTGCGAGGCATACTCCGGCATCGCGCCAAATCCTTCGGTCATCACGTCGAAGAAGTATCCTAGCGGCGCTTTGCGCAAGCGTTCGGTGTGATAAGACGGCGGAGCGCGAAAACCGCGCTGCACGATCATCCCGTTGCCATCGCCCAGGCGGGAGTGACAGGGAGCGCAGTAAATATTGAAGCGCTCACGGCCGCGGGCGAGCACATCCTCGGTAACAGGGAAAGGCATGTAGTCGCCGGGATTGTTGCCGAGTTTTCCAGTATAGAAATACACGTCTTCATCCAACTGTCCGCGCGCCACCGTCCCTTCGACCGGAGGGCGGGCCGAGCGCAAGTCCGCATAAAAGTCGCTTTCGGCGAGCGGCTTGAAGCGAGGTTGGTCTTGCATATCCTGGCGGCATCCGGCCAGGATCAGCATCGCCAAAAGGATGGAGTACGTTCGTCCCGTCGGGCGAGGACGCCCGGCCTCCATCTTCAGCGGCGAAATGTTGCGGAGGCTCAGCATGGCTTCAGCTGGGCACCTCCGAAATTGATCGCGGTGCCAGGCCCTCAAGAAAACGGCGGGTTTCGCTCGGGCTGTACTTGGGATCGGTAGAAAACACGATCAGGAAGAAGCGATCTTTGGTCGCGAAGGCGAAGCGCGGCACATTGAACACAGGATGGTATGGCATGGGAAGACCGTTCAATGCCAGCATTCCAAACACCGCAAAAATTCCCCCGAACAGAATCGTCATCTCGAAAGTCACTACGATGAATGCCGGCCACGAATGATAAGGTTTGCCGCCGACATTGATTGGGTAGCTCACAACTGAAATCCAGTATTGGAGCGCGTAGCCGGACAAACCTCCCAGCAATCCACCAATCAGCACGACGAGCGGAACGCTGTTCTTATGAAACCCAATTGCCTCCGCCAAACCTTCCACCGGAAACGGGCTGTAGGCGTCGATCTTCAGATAACCGGCTTCGTGGGTGCGATGAGCCGCGTCCACCAAGTGTTGGGCGGAATCAAACTCGGCCATCATTCCGTAAACGGGAGTGCGTTTCATTCCTTCACCTCCGCCTCGGGCAGCAGGGTACGCATTTCGAAAATCGAAATCATCGGCAGGATGCGCACGAACAGGAACATGGCGGCCAGGAACATTCCGATGGTGCCGATGTAGGTCATCCAGTCCCAGCGCGTCGGGTAATACATTCCCCAGGAAGAAGTCAGGAAGTCGCGATGCAGGCTGACCACGACGATGATGAAGCGTTCCAGCCACATCCCGACCAGAATGACTCCGGATATAAGGAACAACGCAGTTGGACTAGTTCGCAGCTTCCGGATCCATAACACTTGCGGAACAAAGATGTTGCAAGCCAACAGTGCCAAATACCAGGGGGCATATGGCCCGTGCAGGCGGTTCCAAAGGAGGAACGCATCGTAGCGGTTCCCGCTATACCAACCCATGAACCCTTCAATGGCGTAGCCATATGCCACAATCAGGCCGGTGGCCAACATGACTTTTGCCGAATTCTGCAAATGGCGTTCGGTGATGAAATCTTCGAGGCCGTAGAATTTGCGGATCGGAATCGCCAGCATCAGCACCATGGCGAAGCCGGAATAAATTGCGCCCGCTACGAAGTATGGAGGGAAGATCGTCGTATGCCAGCCGGGCACGATTGCCACCGCGAAGTCGAAGCTGACTACGGTGTGAACAGAGAGCACCAGCGGAGTTGCGAGTCCGGCCAGCAGTAGGTAGGCCGTCTCATAGCGATGCCAATGCCGCGCCGAACCGCGCCAGCCCAGAGCCAACATTCCGTAGATGATTTGCGCCGCGCGATTGGTCGAGCGATCCCGCAGTGTGGCCAGATCGGGAACCAGTCCGATGAACCAGAACAATAGGGAAATGGTCGCGTAGGTGGAAACGGCAAAGACGTCCCAAACCAACGGGCTGCGGAACTGCGGCCACACCTTCATGGTGTTGGGATAAGGAAAAAGCCAGTACGCGAGCCAGGGACGGCCCACGTGAATCAGGGGAAATAGGCCAGCGGCCGACACTGCGAACAGTGTCATGGCTTCGGCAAACCGGTTAATGGAATTGCGCCAGGATTGCCGCAACAACAGCAGGATGGCGGAGATCAGCGTGCCGGCATGCCCGATTCCAATCCACCACACAAAGTTCACGATGGCGAAGCCCCAGCCGATCGGGATCGTAACGCCCCAAATGCCAACACCGCGGACAAATAAATATCCGACGGCGAACAGCATCATCATCGTGAGCAGAAAAGCGACACCAAAGCCGAGGAACCAGCCATTGGACGTGGGGCGCGTAAGGACAATCGAGCTGATTTTGTCGGTGACCGTGCCGAAGGTGTATCCGGGCTCGATTACCGGAGCGCTATCGCTAATGGTCGCGGGTTGTCTTGGCTCGTCCATTTCTCGATCGTGCTCCGCCTAACTTTCCAACTCGGGATTCGGATTGCGAATCTCGGCTAGATATGTGGTTCGGGGCCGGGTGTTCAGGTCGGCCAGCAAACCGTAGTTGCGTGGGATTGCCTTGAGCTTTGAAACCCGACTGTTGGGATCGTTGATATTGCCAAAGGTGATCGCATTGGCCGGGCAAGATTGCTGGCAGGCCGTCTGCAACTCACCATCTCTGATCGTGCGGTTCTCTCGCTCGGAATCAATGCGATGCTGGGTGATGCGCTGGATACAGTAGGTGCACTTTTCCATGACGCCGCGGCTGCGCACGGTGACGTCGGGATTGCGCATCATCTTGAGTTGCGGCGTCTCCCAATCTTGGAAGAGAAGGAAATTAAAGCGCCGCACTTTGTATGGACAATTGTTAGAACAGTAGCGCGTGCCCACACAGCGGTTGTAGACCATGTCATTCAGGCCTTCGGTGCTGTGGACGGTCGCGCCCACGGGACATACGACTTCGCAAGGCGCGTTCTCACACTGCATACAAGGGACGGGCTGGAAGTATGCCTTGGGACTATCGCGATCGCCTTGGTAATAAGCGTCCACGCGCAGCCAGTGCATATGGCGGCCGATCACAACTTGCTCCTTGCCGACCACAGCAATGTTGTTCTCCGATTGGCAGGCGACCATGCAGTTGTTGCACCCCACGCAAGCATTCAAATCGATTGCCATGCCCCAAGCGTAGAGCTCTTTGTCATACGGATACGGTTTGTACAAGGTCAGCTCCGCCGGAGGTTGTTCTTCCTTCGCGAAGTCTGGTTCCTTGCGGTACTCTTCGAGACTCGCAGAGCGCACCTGCGGGCGCGAGCCTTCCGGCGTGTCCATCGTCTGGTAGCCCTGGGTCGTAGCCAGCTTATAAGTGCCACCAGCCTTGGTGATATTTATGCCGCTCGTGAACCATGGCGCTGAGCTGGAACGCAGCTGGTACATGTCGAAACCTGCGCCGGTCCCGGCTCGGCCTGCGCGCTTGCGTCCGTAGCCTAGGAAAACGGTGACCGAATTGTCAGGGTGACCGGCCTGAATCCAGATGGGAGCGATGACTTTCTTGCCACTTAATTCCAACGTGACCAGATCCTCGCTCTTCAACCCCATCCGCGCCGCCATGGCGGGCCCGATGAGCACCGGGTTGTCCCAGGTCATCTTGGACATCGGCTTGGGCAGCTCCTGCAACCACCCGTTGTTCGAGAAGCAGCCGTCATAAACGCAGGGATCGCGGCGGAAGTTGATCTCGATGGCGTTTGCGTCGTCGACTGGCGACGGTGGAAAGGCTGCGGACTTCAGGCTGACTGACTTTGGTGCAAACGTTGTTCCGTCAATCCATCCATCGTGCAATGACTTGCGCCAGAAGGCGTCGAAGTCCGCGCCTGGGTGCTGCTTCTTCCAATAGCCTTGCACAACTTCGTGGCCTGTGGCTTCGGCTTGACCCGCAAGCAGTGCGGTAATTTCATAAGCACTCTTGCCGCCGTAGAGCGGAGCAATCAGCGGTTGCACGATGCTGACTGTTCCATCGTAGACACGAGAGTCGCCCCAAGATTCAAGGTAGTGCGCCTCGTTCACGTGCCACTGACAGAGTTCGGCGGTCTCGTCCTGATAGAGGCCGAGATGCACGCGCATAGGAATGTTCGTGTTCTTGAGGGCATCGGCGAAGTTCAGGTCTGCGGGCGCATCGTAGGCCGGATTCCCGCCTATGATGAAGAGCATGTCCACCTTGCCGGCACGCATGTCGGCGACGAGATCTTTAATCGATTCGGTCTGATTCACCGGATTGGCGTCGACTGGATCGGTGTAAACCACCGTGTGGCCGACATTTCCCAAAGCCTGATTGATCGCGTGAGCCAAAGCATGAACGATCGGCGGCTGATGATCGCCGGCAATCACTACGCTCGATCCGCGATGTGCCTTGAGGTCTCGCACGAGGACATCAAAGGCCTTCATTTGTTTATCTGTCCAACCCGACCCTGAGCCACCAAGCCCGGTTTGCGAAGCCAATCCTCGCACAAAATTCTCGACTTGCGAGGCCGGCAGCGGCAAGCGATGGTCAGCCTTTGCACCGGTTGAACTCATTGTGCTCTCGATCACATACAGCCTGTTCATGTTGCCGGCATCGGGATTGCGGCGCTTGGCGAAATCACGAATGTAACGCGTACTTCCAGGGAATCCCGCGTACAGGAAATCGGCGTCGAGCGAGACAATCACATCAGCGTTCTCCAGCTTGTACTGCGTTTCCACCGGCTGGCCAAAGGCCATCTTTGCGCCGTCGAGCACATTGTCGCGGTTCACCGGCTCATACACATGCCACTTCGCTTGCGGATAAAGCTTGAGCACCGCCTGCAGCTGATCCGCCAGCGCGGGCGAAGAAACCGTGCGCGTCAGGATGCGGATGCCCGCTCCCTGAACGGCTTTCTGCGCGTTGAGCGGTCCGCGAATCGCTTCGAGAAATCCTCCCCATGTGCGCACGTCGCCCAAATACGCGATGGTCTGCGACCGATCGGGGTCATACATGCCGAGGATTGACGCTTGCGCGAACACGTCCGTTCCGCCAAGGCTGGCGGGATGCTGTGCGTTGCCTTCAATCTTGGTTGGACGATAGAGATGGCTTTCAACGAGAATCGGACTCGCGTATCCGCCCAGAGTGAAGGCCGTAGCATAGAACATCGGGACGCCGGGAATTACCGCTTCCGGCTGCCGCACATAGGGAACAATCGGCTCCAGCGGCTGTTTCGTGCAGGCCGTCATTCCAGCCATTGCCAGCGAAGCCCCCATCAGCTTCAGGAAACCGCGGCGGGAAACCGAGTCCAGCCATTCAGACGCGCCTTTGGGAAACTCGCGATGCATCATCTCCTGAAACTCGGCGCTGCCCGCGAGTTCTTCCAGGCTTCGCCAATATTCCGGACCTTTCGTCCCGGCGATTTGGGCGCGAGCGGTTTCGAGATTCAGCTTGTCCTTCTTGCCCGGACAAACGTCCTCGCGATGCTGCTTGCCGTTCTTTTCTTCCATCTTCATTCTGCCTGCTTGATGGAGACCGGCGTCCACGCCCGGTTGGGACGGGCGAGACAGCCGTCCTCCATTATTTCTTCCGCAACCTCAGCGGTGACACGTCGAACAACTGGTAATGTCCGTCACCGTTCGCAGCTTATACTTCTTCACTAAATCCGTGCCTAGCGAAAGCTGATCCGTATAAACCTTCCCGTCCACCACCACGGGTTTGTCGCTGGACGGCTGCTCGTAGCGCATATTGAACACCTGGTCGCGAGGCCGCAGATTTTTCTCCGGTGCGCGGTGGCAATCCAGACACCACTCCATTTGCAGCGAAGCGTAATTGAACATCAACGGCATCCGGTCGACTGGACCGTGGCAGGTGTTGCAGCCCACGCCCTTGTTGATGTGAATACTGTGGTCGAAGTAAACAAAATCCGGGAGATCGTTGACTCGCGTCCATACCAAGGACTTGCCGGTGCGAAAGCTCTCGCGCACAGGTTCGAGCAACGGCGCTCCCGTCCAAATTTGCGAATGGCAGTTCATACAGGTCTTGGTTGGAGGAATCCCGGCGAACGAAGACTTCTCAACCGAAGTGTGGCAATAACGGCAGTCAATGCCCAACCCGCCAACATGGTGCTGATGGCTAAAGGGAACAGGTTGAGGCCGCACCACTTTGGCGTAAGTGATGTAGGGCGACCGTTGCAGTTCGAGCAGTGCCCACAGCAAGGCCGAGATCAAAAATACTGCCCCGTAAATCGTGGCACGGGAGATTGTGTTCGTACTGCGATGAAAAATCTGCATCGACTTTCAGTGCAGCAGGGATATTGAACTCCATCCCCAGTTCAATACGGCGCTGTTTGGAGCAAGCAGTCACAGAAAGCTGTGATGTCGCACATGAAAACTTGTGATTATAGCAGTTCGCGACTTGTTGTGATTGAGCAATAATTCAATTCCAGCAAAATCAACCAAAATTATCGCACCAGGAAAAGCTCGCCGAAAAATTCTAACAAAATTGCTGAGGCTTACGCTCCACTTCGAAAGTCTTATAGCAACCGATACGTCGGCTGACGCAGAACGGGCCTTACCGCAGGTTCATCACCAACAGCTTCGGTTCAGTCATCTCCTCGATGGCATAACGCAAGCCTTCACGCCCTGATCCCGATTCTTTAATACCGCCGTAAGGCATGTGATCAATTCGAAACGTCGGAACGTCCCCGGCCATCAAAGCCCCCACTTCGAGTTCTTCGTAGGCGCTGAATAACAGCTTCGCGTCCCGCGCGAAAATCCCAGCCTGCAAGCCGTAGGGGGAATTGTTAATCTGCTTCAACGCATCGGAAAAATCGTCATAAGGCTCGATGGTGACGACCGGAGCAAAAATTTCCTGGCAATTCACCTTCATCTCCGGACGGGTGCGGGTCAGAACCGTCGGCTCGAGTATCGAACCCTGACGTTGTCCACCGCAGAGCAATCGGGCGCCGCTACGGACGGCCTCCTGAACCCAGTCACTGGCGCGGATGGCATCGCTTTCGCGAATCAGCGGGCCAACATCGGTTGACTCTTCCAGCGGATCCCCCGTCTTCAGTTTCTTGACCCCCGCGACAACAAGGTCTGTGAATCTTTCGAGCACCGACCGCTCGACCAGGATGCGCTGTACCGAAATACAAGATTGCCCGGCATAAGCGAAACTACCAGTCACGCACCGCTCGGCCGCGTAAGTCAGATCGGCATCGCTGTGAACGATGACGCCTGCATTCCCTCCTAGCTCCAGGGTGACCTTCTTTTTGCCTGCCCGGCGCTTGATATCCCAGCCGACCGACGCGCTGCCCGTAAAGCTGATCAGCTTCAGGCGCTCGTCGGTTACCAGCAATCCAGCGTCCTCGTTGGAGAGCGGAAGAACATTTAGAGCACCGTCCGGCCAGCCAGCCTGCTGCACGGCCTCAGCCATGAACAAGGCCGTTAGCGGCGTCTCCGGAGCCGGCTTCAGCACCATCGTGCAGCCACAGGCAATCGCGGGAGCGACCTTGTGCGCCACCAGATTGAGCGGAAAATTGAACGGCGTGATCCCGGCAATCGGTCCCAAAGGAAAACGGCGCACAATTCCCCAACGTCCCGCGGTAAATTCCTGCCAATCGAGCGGCAGATATTCGCCGTAGATACGCGTGCTCTCTTCGGCAGCTACGGTGAATGTGAAGATAGATCGTTCCACTTCACTTCGCGCCGCCTTGATCGGCTTTCCCGCTTCGTGGGCCAAAGTGTGGGCAAACTCTTCCTTGCGGTGGGCGATATTCTCCGCCACCCGACGCAGCACGCGTTGCCGTTCAAATGCCGGAAGCCTTCGAGTAGTGCCGAAAGCTTTTATCGCGGCCGCGATAGCCGCCTCGGCGTGCTCGCGGTTCCCCTGAAACACTCGGCCGACGACACTGCCATCGTAGGGAGCTCGAATCTCGACTGCGTTGCCATCCTCGATCCATTTACCATCGAGGAGGAATCCATGCGTCGCGACGGGAGTTTCAGTCATCTGTGCCATGGCGGAATTCTTGCCCTCCCCCAAACGCAAAGAAAAGATTATAGGCTTTTTGCACGATGCAAGAGTGACCTCAGGCGATAATTGGTTCCGCTAAGCTGCCATCAGGAAGACGGACCGTGCTCACATCTATCGTGGAAACCAGCGAGTTGTTGCGAAAAGGGAAGTTGTCACCTGTTGAGCTGACGAAGACCTGCCTGGCGCAGATCGAAAAGCTCAACCCCACGCTGAATGCCTTCATCACGGTAACCGCCGAGTTGGCTCTTACGCAGGCACGCGCCGCCGAAGCAGAAATCTTGAGTGGACATTGGCGCGGGCCTCTGCACGGGATCCCGCTGGCACTAAAAGATCTCATTGATACTGCTGGCATCCGCACTACCGCTGCCAGCGACTTGTTCGAGGATCGCGTCCCGACAGACGATGCTGAAGTGGTTCGCCGTCTAAAAGAGGCTGGAACCGTCCTATTAGGTAAGCAGAACATGCACGAGTTCGCGTACGGCGGAAGTTCGATGATCAGCTACTATGGTGAAGTTCATAATCCGTGGGATCCCGCGCGCATCGCCGGAGGATCGTCAGGAGGGTCAGCCGCATCCGTGGCTGCGGGTCTTGGTTATGGCGCCATTGGAACGGATACCGCCGGCTCTGTTCGCGAGCCAGCTGCTTTGTGCGGAGTCGTCGGCCTAAAGCCCACCTACGGACGAGTCAGCGTTCGTGGCGTAATCCCGCTCTCGCTGTCGCTCGATCATATTGGCCCGATCGCGCGCACGGTTTCAGATGCCGCGGTGATGCTGCAGGTAATCGCAGGCCACGACTCAAGGGACGCGCACAGCGCCGACGTGCCGGTTCCTGACTACGTCGCAGGGCTCCGCGATGGAGTGAAGCAATTGAGGATCGGGGTACCGAGGAAGTTTTTCTACGAAGACCTCGACCCGAAAATTGCTTCGGCCGTAGAACAGGCAATCGGCGTATTAAGAAACCTCGACTGCAATCTGTCTGAGATCGAGATTGAAGTCCCCACTGATCGGACATTGCAAACTGCGGAGTCCTACGCCTACCACGCGAAGTTTGCCTCGCGGAGTCCCGAACTATACCAACCGGAAACGTTGCGCCGCATCCGTAAGGGCGAAGATATCAGTGCTGCCGAGGTTGAGCAGCGGCGCCGTGAGCTAAAACACATCCGCAGCGAGGTCCACAAAATATTTGAAGGCGTGGACGTTCTTGTAACACCGACTACGCCAGTTCCAGCGGCCGCGATCAACGAACTCAAGCAGGACCCAGAGCTCCTCCGTCCGCACGAACTGTTGCTGCTCCGCAATACCCGCCCGGTAAATGTGTGGGGACTGCCCGCAATCTCGGTTCCTTGCGGATTCACCACCGCGGGCCTTCCGATAGGGCTGCAGATCATCGGTCCGCAATGGAGAGAAGACAGAGTTCTACAGCTTGCATACGCCTACGAGCAGGCCACGGATTGGCACAAGCGCAGTCCGGGATTGATTGAGGTGTGATCGATTATTGGCCCTCGCTGAAACCGGTAAGTATTGTGCAAACGCGGGTCTGACGAGGACGACGGTGGTGCGGGGTGTGGTTTACGCCGCTCGGGACGCCCTAAGGGTTGCAATCGGACCGCGACTCGATACCGCATCGGAATCGGATACAATTCCTCCGACAGAGTCTCGCCTAAAATGGTTTCCGTTGAAAATGGAGTCCGCATGACTTCTCGTCGGAGCTTGTTTTTGGTTCTGACCCTCACTTTTTTATGTTCACGGCTTTCCGCCAACAAGAAGGATGCGGAGGCTGCGGCCCTGATCGAGCATGCGAAACAGGTTTCCGATATTCGCATGGCAGGCGCGCCTGCATTTCGGCTGAAGCTTAGTTTTAGCATCATCAAAGAAGACGGCTCAACCGAGAAGGGCTTATATACGGAGGTCTGGAATTCCGAAACCCAATGGCGCAAGGAAACTGTGCTGGGCGATTTTCGGAGAACTCAGGTCGTCGCAGGGCGAAAACGCTGGCTGCTTGACAGCGCTACAGATGCGCCGGAATATCTTAGCGATTTTCTCAGCCTTACTAACATCACCGGGTTCCAGCCGGAGTCATGGAAGCCACAGAAAGTAGAGGACCGAGAACTCAACGGACGCAGTATGCGCTGCCTGGAAACTAACCCCAACCCTTGGGGCGGGAGGTCGGCACTGTCCTTCGACAAGATTAGCGGCGCGATCACCGCCGAAGTCAGACCGTTTCAGGTAGGAACCCGGATCGGAGAGACGGTGTGCTTCTACAATGACTATGAGAAATTCGGCGACCGCCTGCTCGCACGGTCCTACGAATGCGATAAGGACAAACGCCGCATACTCGAAGCGACAGTTATCGAGTCGGCTGCTGCTTCCCCGGCAGGCGAAGCATTCTTCACGCCGCCGGACGGGGCGAAGGAATCGGTGAACTGCCTGGGTCCCGTCAAGCCCCCGAAGGCGGTCCACGCACCGGCTCCGGATGCCCCGCGAACTTCTGGTGGGCAAGCCTTGGTTGTGATGGACATAACAGTCGGCACGGATGGCAAGCCCCACAACCTGAAGGTCACCTCCATCCCCCATCATGATTTCGACGAAGCTGCTCTCCAGGCAGTGCGGCAGTGGACGTTCAAGCCGGCTACCTGTGACGGCGAACCGGTAGAGGCCAAGATTATGGTAAACCTCGAATTCCATCTCCCCTAGAGCTGCCCAACCGGCCGTTCAGCCCGACAGTTTTTTCTCAGAGTTGTTGGTGTAACGTAACATCCCGCAAGCACCCGTCAAAGTGACCCGGGTTAGTATGTTCTGGTGCCAACTAAGAACGCCGAAAAGCCTCGATTGACCATCCTTCGTTCTGAACCCCTTGCTCGCATTCCGTGGCTGATTCACGGATTCAGCACTCGAGTCGGCGGGTCTTCCCGCGCTTATGGTGGGCGCAGTCTCAACCTTGGCTTCACCAAACAGGATTCCAGCAGCGCGGTCGAACGCAATCGAGAGGCTTTCTTGCGGCAACTCGGCGCCACCGATGGCAAGAAGCCGTGGCCGCTGATCACCTTGCGCCAGATTCATTCCGACCTCATTCACTGTGTTGGCAGCGTGCCGAAAGAACCTTTGGTCGGGGATGGCCTCATTACCCGCGCACCTGGCGTTCTCCTTGGCATCCAAACCGCCGATTGCCTGCCGGTTATTCTGGTCGACACCAAGCAGAGAGCTGTGGGAGTCTTTCATGCGGGTTGGCGCGGTACGGTCAAGCGCATTGTCGAAAAGGGAGCGGGAGAAATGCGCCGCTGCTTCGGCACGCTGCCTAAAAATATCAAAGCGGCCATCGGCCCCGGAATCCACGCCTGCTGCTACGATGTCGGACATGAAGTGCGCCAGCAGTTCGAATCGCAGTTCGCTTATGCCGAGGATCTGTTCCGCGAAGTCAAGGAATCGGACCCAGTTCGCGAAAAGTACCCGCTGCTGTTTCTGACGGCACGGGCTCCAGGGCACAGTGAACTCCCAACGAAAATCTTCCTGGATCTCGTCGAAGCCAACCGCCGTCAGCTGATCGACGCCGGAATCCCGCCAAGGAACATCAGTGCATCGACGCAGTGTACTGCCTGCAATCCAGACCTCTTGTTTTCTTATCGGGCGGAAAAAGGAATCACCGGCCGAATGATGGGTGTTGCAGGAGTCAAGCCTTCTCAGCAATAACCAACAGACCGTTAAGTGGGCCGGTTACGAAATCTCGGGCATGGCTTGTAATTGGTGGTACAGTTTCAGCCTTACTGACGCGCAACGCGGGCGCAAATACACCCCGGTTTGCTGGAGGCGGCTATGTTCGGTGTGGGCTTGCTCTACATCATCATTGTCGGATTGATCGCCGGTTGGGCGACGGGCAAAATCATGAAAGGCACCGGCTACGGCGTGCTAATGGACATTTTGCTCGGGATCGTCGGCGCCCTCATCGGAAATAGGATTTTGGCCATGCTCGGAATCTTCACGACCGGCGGATTGATTCCGAACATTCTGGTTGCAATTTTCGGCGCCGTTATCCTGGTCGCGATCGTTCGAGCCATCAAGAAAGCCTGACCTACAGCTACTTCTTGGCCTTTTGAAGCCGCTGTCCGAGTGCAGCGACCTCGTCCTGCAATCCCTTCGGGAGTCGATCGCCGAACTTGGCGAAGTGCTCCTTGATCAGCGGAATTTCCGCCAACCAGCCCTCGACATCGACGCTGAGCAGTTCGTCCAGGTGAGCACCTTTGATGTCGAGGCCCGTGGTGTCGAGATCGGCGACCTCGGGAATTCGCCCGATCGGTGTGTCTTTCGCGTGCACTTTGCCGTCGCAGCGCTCGAAAATCCATCTCAGCACCCGGCTATTTTCGCCATAACCGGGCCACAGGTATCGGCCGTTCTTGTCCTGGCGAAACCAGTTGACGTAGCAGATCTTCGGCAGCTTGGAGGCGTCGGAATGCTCGCCAATCTTGAGCCAATGCGCGAAGTAGTCGCCCATGTGATAGCCGCAGAACGGAAGCATCGCCATGGGATCGCGGCGCAACTGGCCGACTTTGCCGGTGATTGCGGCAGTGGTCTCGCTGCTCGCAGTAGCTCCGAGGAACGTACCATGCTGCCAGTTGAACGCTTCTGTGACCAGCGGAACAATTCCGGCGCGGCGTCCACCGAATAGAATGGCATCAATGGGCACACCCTTCGGATCCTCCCACTCGGGAGCAATCACGGGGCACTGCTTGGCCGCGGCCGTAAAGCGCGCATTGGGATGGGCGGCTTTCCGGCCCGAATCGGGTGTCCACGGCCGCCGCAACCAATCCACCAACTGGGAAGGCTTCTGCTCGGTCATTCCTTCCCACCACACGTCGCCGTCGAGCGTCATCGCGCAATTGGTAAAGACAGAATCGTGAGCGACCGTGAGCATAGCGTTGGGATTCGATTTCACGCCCGTGCCCGGCGCCACGCCGAAGAAACCGAACTCGGGGTTGATGGCGTAAAGCCGGCCATCGGCACCGAACTTCATCCACGCGATGTCGTCGCCGATGGTTTCGACCTTCCAGCCGGGAATGGTCGGGATCAGCATCGACAAATTGGTCTTGCCGCAAGCCGAGGGAAATGCTCCGGTGAAATATTTCGCTTTGCCCGCCGGGCTGATGAGCTTGAGGATGAGCATGTGCTCGGCCATCCAGCCCTCGTCGCGCGCCTGCACCGATGCGATGCGCAGCGCGTGGCACTTCTTACCGAGTAACGCGTTGCCCCCGTAGCCGGAACCGTACGACCAGATCTCGCGTGTCTCGGGAAAATGACAAATGTACTTGTGCTCGGCGTTGCAGCGCCAGGTCGCGTCCGGCTGATTGGGGCCGAGCGGGAAGCCGACCGAGTGCAACCCGCGTACAAAATCACCATCTTCTCCAAGAGCCTGAAGTACGCGGCTGCCAACTCGGGACATGAGATGCATGCTGGCCACAACGTACGCCGAGTCAGTGATCTCCACTCCGATCTTCGCAATGGGCGACCCGATCGGACCCATGCTGTAGGGAACCACGTACATGGTGCGGCCTACCATTGAACCGGTGAAGAGTCCGATGAGCTTCTGCTTCATCTTGGCGGGATCTTCCCAGTTGTTGGTCGGGCCGGCATCCTCTTTGGTCAGGGAGCAGATGAAAGTTCGATCTTCCACGCGGGCTACGTCCGCCGGATCCGACCGGACCAGCACACTGTTGGGACGCTTCGCCGGGTCCAGCGGGATGGCCGTTCCGGTGAGGATCATCAGCCGCAGCATCGCCTGATACTCCTCCGGCGAGCCGTCGCACCAGTGGACCCGATCGGGTTTGCACAACTGCGCGACCTCTTCAACCCAGCGCGCCAGCTTGGGATGCCGACGATCGTGCGCGGCTGACTCAACTTCTACCGTGATACTGGCCATGGTGATGTCTCCGATCTTACGAACCGCGGCCACTCGCTGGAACCCGTAACCAGGGCAGAAGCTGCGGAGTTTATTGCCCGACGGGCTGAGTGCCAACTTTCTCTTCTACCGCCGCGTCCAGATGCTCAAGCGTCTGCGCCACGGTTAGCGAATACATTTCCTGCCCCACCCCTTCGCCAGATTCCAACGCGCCCTTGAGATAGTGCCCGGCAATCTCTACGGCGAGTGGATCGGTAATCAATTTTCCGGTGCGCTTCTGGTATTCCACCCATGCGGGGTGCGGCAGTGCAATCCAGACAGGACGGCCATCGACCAGAAACTTGACGTCCACTGCGTCCGCGTGCCGAGTGGCAATCGCTACGATCAGTGCCTGATAAATACAATGCACGTTCTTCTTGGTCCAGCGGTCCACAGTATGGAAGTCTTTGTACATGCCAACCTTAAACTATATCGAACCAGTCGTAATGGGGGCAAACCGCCGAATCGGCTTTCAAGTTGCATTATGATAAACGCTTGCCCAACGCTGCTGGCTGATTACTCAGAAATACCATGAAGAATCTCGGCATCCTGCTTTCCGGACGCGGTTCAAACTTCGAGGCCATCGCCAGGAATGTTGCGGCCGGGCGTATTTCTGATGCGCGCATCGCGGTCGTTATTTCCAACAAGGCTGACGCTCGCGGAATTGAAACCGCTCGCGGTCTCGGACTCACCGCGCTGGTTATTCCGTCCAAAGGTAAGGACCGAGACGAGCATGATCGTGAGGTCGTAGCTGCTCTGCGGAAGCACCAGGTGGACCTGGTGTGCCTGGCAGGATACATGCGGCTTCTCTCTCCGTGGTTCGTGCAGCAGTGTCCGCGGCGCATTCTCAACATTCATCCGTCTTTGTTGCCGGCGTTTCCAGGATTAGAAGCTCAGGAACAAGCCTTCGCTTACGGGGTGAAGGTTTCAGGCTGCACAGTGCATTTCGTGGACGAAGAACTCGACCACGGCGCCATCATTCTACAGAAAGTTGTTCCGGTGCTCGACACCGATGACGAACACACCCTCGCCGCGAGGATCCTCGAGCAGGAACACATCGCGTACTCGGAAGCGATCAATATCGTTTTACAAGGGAAGTTTGAGATTGCGGGACGACGGTTGAAGGCGCGCTAAGCGCACGTGGGGAAGCCACCCCGGCTGTCCGCCGAGCGAAGCTCGGCAGAACATTGCTTATAATCAAAAGTCCATGCCAAACTTCGCCCCCGTCGACGAGCAGTTAGCCTACATAAAAAAAGGCAGCGCGGAAATCATTCGCGAGAGCGAGTTGCGTTCCAAGCTGGAGAAATCCCGCGCGGCTGGCAAGCCACTGCGAGTGAAACTCGGCATGGATCCCACCGCGCCGGACCTGCATCTCGGACACACTGTGGTGCTTCGCAAGCTGAAGCACTTTCAAGATCTCGGTCACACCGTGATCTTTCTGATCGGCGATTTCACCGGAATGATTGGCGATCCGACGGGGCGTTCCGCCACGCGACCGCCGCTCTCCCGCGAGCAGATTGAGCAGAACGCCGAGACTTACAAGGCCCAGGTTTTCAAGATTCTTGACCCGCAAAAGACGATCATCGATTTCAATAGCCGCTGGTTCTCGACATTTACAGCCGAAGAGTTCATCCGCCTTGCCGCCAAATACACGGTCTCGCAGATGCTAGAACGCGAAGACTTTCACAAGCGATTTCTGGAAGAGAAGCCGATCGCTGTACACGAACTGCTCTATCCGCTAGCTCAAGGCTACGATTCGGTGGCACTGGAGGCCGACGTCGAGCTCGGCGGCACTGATCAGAAGTTCAATTTGCTTGTAGGACGCGAACTGCAGCGCGCTTATGGCCAGGAGCCGCAGGTTGTGCTCACGACGCCGATTCTCGAGGGGTGGCGCCAGGGTACAGAAAAGATGTCGAAGTCGCTGGATAACGCTATCGGAATCCACGAGCCTCCCTTGGAGATGTACGGCAAGGTAATGGCGGTATCGGACGAAAAGATGTGGCGCTACTACGAGCTGCTGACGGATGTGCAGCTGCCCGACATTCACCATATGCAGGAACAGGTGAGCTCTGGCGAGCGCCATCCTATGGCATTGAAGCAGCACCTGGCGCGCACGATCGTACGAGACTTCCATAGCCTAGAAGAAGGACTCAAAGCTGAAACCAACTGGTCACGCCAGTTTCAAGACCGGGAAGCACCGGAGTCGATAGAGGTAGTCCAGGTGCAGTTTGCCGACATAAAGCATTCTGAGAATCCGCCCGGAGGCGTTCACTGGTTTATCAAGTTAGATAAGCTACTGTATAGGGCAGGATTCGCTACCTCCGTTTCCGAAGCACAGCGCAAGAGGGAACAGGGGTCCGTTCGCATCGCGGGTGATGTCAGAAAAGAACCGGTATTCGCGATTACTTTCCCCCCCGCTTCGCTGGACATCCGCCTGGGGAGAACCGTGAAGCAAGTTCAGATTTTGCCCTAGCCTTGCGAATCATGCCGGCATCGCGCGCCCTGCTCGCAGTTGTATACTTTTCTGACAGCGGAGAAAGTGAGTCGAGGTCACACATCCAGCTCCGCTAACCGAAAGAGTCTTATCTTGTCTAAATCATCTTTCGAACTACGACTACCGCTCGGAGATCACGAATGCCAGACCACGATCCACTGAACGAGCCGAAGGCAAAAGTTGACGACAACTCCGGCGTTTCGCGCCGCGACTTCCTGAAGATTTCCACCGTTTCCGCTGCGGCCGTGCCGATTCTTGGGACGAAAGTCGTGCAAGCCGCGGGTGAGCCGGTCAAGGTTTATGGTCCGGGCAAGACACCGGTCGAGCTCACCATAAATGGCCAGAAACACACCCTCCAACTTGAACCCCGTGTCACGTTGCTTGACACCCTTCGCGATCAGTTGGACATCACCGGCGCCAAGCGGGTGTGCGATCGTGCAGAATGCGGCTCCTGCACTGTGTTGATCGACAGCAAGCCAGTGTATGCGTGCGCGGTTCTGGCTATCGAAGCGCAGGGCAAATCCATCACCACGATCGAGTCGCTGATGCAAGGTGAAACTCTCAATCCTATCCAGCAGGCATTCGTTGACAACGACGCTTCGCAATGTGGCTTCTGCACGCCTGGGTTTGTTGTCGCGTTCAAGGCGGTGCTCGATAAGAACCCGAATGCGAGTCCTGAAGAAATTCGCCACGGCCTCAGCGGGAATGTTTGCCGCTGCGGCACATACCACGGAATCCATCTTGCCATTGCGCAGATGGCGCAGAAAGGAGCGTGAGCCATGCCAGACTACAATTGGCCTGATGCTGAACATCGCACCCTGATCGGCAAGCGCATTTCGCGCGTGGATTCGCCGATTAAGGTTTCCGGCCGCGCCAAGTACACCTACGACTATCACGGCGCGAACATGCTGTTCGGCAAAGTTCTGCGCTCGCCTTACGCGAAGGCGAAGATCGTCAGCATCGACACCAGCGCGGCGGAAAAAATGCCGGGTGTAAAAGCGGTCGAGATCATTCAGAAAGTTGGCACCACGGCTCAGTGGGCGGGAGATGAAATCGTTGCTGTCGCGGCAGTCGATGAGTCCACGGCGGAGGACGCGGTACGCCTGATCAAGGTCAGCTATCAACCCTTGTCATACCTGGTCAGTGACGCCGAACCTCCTGCGGGGGCGGGCGAAGCCGCGGGCCCAATGAGCGAAGACGACATTGACGATGCCATCAGCAACCAAATGCCCGACGCGCAGATGGTTCAACATCTTCAGGAGCACGGCGTCAGCTTTAAAGTCGACGATGACTTCCTGAACGACATGAAGGGCGAGGGTGCGTCCGAGGCGGTTCTGGCAGCGATCCGCAGCGCTCCCTATCACCAGGCGACGGGCAGCGGCCATTCCGCCTATCAAAAAACCGCGGCACAAACCAGCGGAGATCCCGACAAAGCGTTCGCCGAGGCCGAGGTCGTCTCCGAAGGGCTTTACGGTGCTTCGGTAATCGTTCATTGTTGTCTCGAACCGCACGGTTCGGTCTCCGAGTGGACCGACAAAGATCATCTATTCACACACATTTCGACGCAAAATGTTTCCGGCATCGCCGCACAAATGGCGGAGCCGATGGGGGTCTCCGCGGCCAACATTCGAATTCACCAGGACAACATCGGCGGCGGCTTCGGCAGTAAGTTCGCCGCCGATCGCTGGGACATTGCGGCGGCGCGGCTTTCGAGGAAGGCCGGCGGAAAACCAGTGCGGATCATGCTGGAGCGGGATGCGGAACTGAAAGTCGCAGGCGCGCGTCCTTCCGCGTACGCTCGCGTGAAAGTCGCGGCGAAGAAAGATGGCACCCTCACAGGATGGCAGTCGCAATCCTGGGGAACGGGAGGCCCGGGCGGAGGCGGTGCGCCGCCGATCCCGTACGTTTTCGGCATTCCCAACTTGCATAAGGAACACACCGCCATTCGCAATAACATCGGCCCCGCCCGCGCGTGGCGCGCTCCTAATCATCCCCAGGCGGCCGTTATCACCATGGGCGCGCTCGATGATCTGGCTGCAAAACTCAACATGGATCCTCTCGACCTTTGGGTGAAGAACCTTGAGATCACGGGGCCACGTCGCGACGTCTATCGGGAGGAGCTAGCCATCGCCGCCGACCTGATGGGTTGGAAAGAAAAGTGGCGCCCCCGGGGTCAGAACGTTTCAGGCGGCATAGCCCGCGGCCTCGGGCTCTCGATTCATACCTGGGGCGGACGGGGCCACGAAAGCGATTGCGATCTCACCATCCATCCCGATGGCTCGGTCGACATAAAAATAGGAACGCAGGACCTCGGCACCGGTACTCGCACGACGATCGTAATCGTAGCGGCCGAGACCTTGGGCATCCCCATCGAGGCGATCAATCTTTATATCGGCGACACTCTCTATCCTCCCTCGGGCGGTTCTGGCGGTTCGACCACGCCAGGCGGAGTTAGTTCCTCTACTCGGCGAGCCGCTGTGGATGCTCGGGAAGCGCTGTTCGCTAAAGTTGCTCCGGCTCTCAACGCACAGCCTGCCGATCTGGAGTGCGTGAATAGCACGGTGCGAGTGAAGAGCGATCCCAGCCGTTCATTGAACTGGAAACAGGCCTGCTCCAAAATTGGTGCCATGCCGGTGACAGCGCGCGGACATAACGATCAGGTTGCCAGCAAGAATCATCCCGACTTGACTAACAGCGGCGTGGGTGGCGTAGGAATGGCCGACATTGAAGTGGATATCGAGACCGGAATTGTAAAAGTGAAGAAGATGGTAGCGGTGCAGGATTGCGGTCTCATCATCGACCTCAAGACCGCCGAGAGCAGTTGTTATGGCGCAATGGTTATGGGCATCAGCTATGCCCTATTTGAAGAGAAAGTCATGGACCAGGCGACCGGCCGCATGCTGAATCCGAATATGGAGTTCTACCGGCTCGCTGGGCTCAACGACATTCCCGAACTTGTGGTCCATATGATGACCGGCAAGGGCTATGACGAACGCGGCGTGATCGGATTGGGCGAGCCCCCGGTGATTTCCCCCGGAGCCGCGATCGCGAATGCAGTTGCCAACGCGGTCGGTGTGCGCGTTTCGTTCTTGCCGCTCACACCCGATAAAGTGCTCGCGGCACTAAGCCATACTCAAAAGGCAGGTGCATAATGCGATCGTTTGAATATGCGAGTCCCGTCACCAAAGAACAGGCGGTTGGGCTCTTAGGCACGACCTGGGGCCAGGCGGAAGTCCTTGCAGGAGGAACCGACCTTCTGGCATTGATGAAGGATGACGTCGTCCATCCCAAGCGCCTGGTGAACATCAAGCAGATTAAGGAAATGAGCGGCGTTTCGGTTACGCCGCAGGGACTTCGCATCGGCGCGCTCACAACCCTGGGAGAGCTAGCGGACAATGTCAATGTAGTTAAGGCCTATCCCGCATTGGCTGAAGCGATCAACGACGCCGCCAGTCCACAGATTCGCAACATGGCTACACTTGGCGGCAACCTCTGCCAACGTCCGCGCTGCTGGTATTTTCGCGGTGGTTTTGGACTGCTACCTAAAAATGAGTCGAGCAAAGACCTCGTCGCTGAAGGCCAGAACCGCTACCACGCGATCCTGGGTAGCGACGGCCCCGCCAAGTTCGTCAGCCCCTCGTCCATCGTTCCGGTGCTGATGGCGTACGGAGCTGCGATTCGTGTGGTCGGGCCGCATGGCACACGCGATCTCGCCCTTCAGGACTTCTACGTAATCCCGAAAACCGAAACTGAGCGTGAGCACGACCTGAAGCCGAATGAGATTATTGCGGAAGTGATCCTCCCTCCGGTGCGCGAAATGAAAGTCGCACATTATGAGATTCGACAGAAGCAGGCCTTTGACTGGCCACTCGCCGTGGCCGCCGTTGGGCTGACAATGAAGGGCTCGCAGCTATTTGGGTGTCGGCTGATACTCGGCTATGTCGCGCCCATTCCGTGGCGCTCCGGCGATGGCGAAGTGGCGCTCAATAACGCAGCCCGCATCCACGGCGGTATTTCGGTGGAGGTGGCGGCAGCGGCCGCCGAAGGCGCACTTCAGAACGCAAAGCCGCTCAGTCACAATGCCTACAAAGTTCAACTCGCGAAAGTTGCGGTCAAACGAGCCATCTTGAAAGCCGCGTCGGAGGGTGCCGCATGATCAGCCGCTTATCTCTTCACGAGTCCGATCGTTTCAACACCAAACATCCCGATCTCTGTCCGGCCCTGCGCTGGAAAGCGCAATTCATCCTCACCGAACCCGATCCGACCGTCCCTCCATCGAATGAAGGCCTCTTCTGGTGCATCCACACCCAGACTTGCATTGGCCCTGACGGCAAGTTGGCGGAGCCGGGCAACTGCTCGTCTTCTCGCCGGAAATGCCATGGCACGGGAAAATGCGGATAAGAGAACCCCGCCTGGCCGCCTGCAACCTGCCATCCCGCTGTTGCATAATATAAGCACGGCCGGGCCCTCGTCCCGAGAGCTCGCATTCATTAGGGGGTGGCTGTATGAAGCGCTGGATTCGCGCGCTCAATGTTGTGGCTGTCGGATTTCTCACTCTCTGTCAAGGTACCGCGCAAACCGCGCCCTCTACCACCCTAGCCGCGGGTAATGACAATTCTTTTACTGTTTCGACCACTCAGCCGTGGACCGATACCGGCCTGGACCTCCAAGCAGGCGACGTTCTTAGCATCACTGCAGGTGGAACACAGAAATGTGATCCGATGGGCGTGAGCGGCGCTTCCGCTCAAGGTCTTCCGGTAGCGAGCGCGCTTCCAGGTGCCCTGATCGCCAAGCTGCAGGCGCAAGGAAGTCCGGTTCTGATTGGAAGCAGCAAGGAACTTAAGGTCGATACTCCAGGTCACCTCTATCTTGGGGTCAACGCAGGGGACAAGCCACCCTGCAAGGGAAGCTTCACAGTCAGCGTGCATCGCCAAGTAGGAGCGGCGTCGAGCCGTGGAGATGTTCTCAAGCAGCAATTGGTTACTGCCGCGGGGGTCTTCCTTGCCGGACAATTAGGGGTCGGCTCTGCGAGCTCAGCCACGACTCCGGCTCTGAAAATCTCTAACGCTCCTCTGGACTCAGGTCTTCGTAAGGACATCGATGGCCTGCCGCGCCGCGTCAATGACCAGTTCAAGAATCTGGGAGACATGGTGAATTTCATTCTCATTGGTTCGCAACAGCAGGTGCAGGCCGCACTTGACACAGCCAACTTCCACATAGCCGATACCGACAACAAGAAGGCCGTGCTCGAAGCCGCGATGACGACTTATGAGAATAAAGATTACCTGGCAATGCCAATGAGCACGCTCTACCTTTTCAACCGGCCCCAGGACTTCGGTTACGAGCAGGCTGAACCTATTGCCATGGTCGCAAGCCGGCATCACTTTCGTTTGTGGAAGGCGCCATTTACGTGGAACGGACAAACCGTGTGGGTGGGCGCCGGAACGCATGACATTGGCTTCGCCAAGGACAAGCGCAACGGGAGCGTTACGCACAAGATTGACCCTAACGTGGATGGCGAGAGGGAAAATATCGGCGCGAGTCTGGAAAAAGGTGGGAAAGTAAAGAGTATGTCTTACTACCTGCCCCCCAATCCTGTACAGCAAGCGGAAAATGCGACCGGCGACGGCTACACTTCGGACGGACGGATTCTAGTCGTGTTCATGCAATAAAGAGGCTTCAGCTCTATGATTAGAAAAAGGTGAGCCTGCCACCTGAGCCCGTTGCCCTCCTCCGTATGAGATAATTTTTCAGATAGAGTCTTGAGGAGAAATATGGCTGAGCGCACGGTACTCTGTGTCAAGCTGCACAAAGAACTTCCAGGGTTGGATGAGCCACCCTTTGACACGGAATTTGGAAAGAAGATTTACGAAAACGTCTCGAAGCAGGCCTGGCAGGGTTGGACAGAATTCTGCAAAATGTTGCTCAACGAGTACCGCCTGAATCCGGCGCGCCGGGAAGACCAGGAAGCCATTGTTAAACAGATGGAGCAATATTTCTTCGGCGAAGGCGCTGCCCCGCCCAAGGAGTACGTGCCGCCCGTACAGAAATAGCCGCACTCCTGTCGGTCCAATCACGCGCGACATCGCCGCTACGCGATCACAGCCGTAGTTACCTTGGCGGATACTGTTTACCGCATTGTTACCTGTATTTCATCATCCCGTAACATTCCCGCACTAGAAATGAGGTATGGATCCGCCCGTCTACGATACGCTGATCCTTTCCGACGTCCATCTGGGCTCGGAGTGCAGTCGTGCCCGCGACGCAACCCAGGTGCTGAAGAACAATCGCTTCCGGCGGTTGATCCTTCTAGGCGATATTTTTGCTGATCTCAATTTCGGCCGGCTCACCAAGGAACACTGGAAATTTCTCGGCTACATCCGCAAACTTTCGAATCCCAAGCGCAATGTAGAGATAATCTGGGTGGAAGGAAACCACGACCAGGGCCTGACCGACATTATGTCGCACCTGGTTGGCGTGCGAGTGTACCAGGAGTATGTCTGGCACTACGCGGGGATGCGACACCTGGCAATTCATGGCCATCAGTTCGACCGCCTCGTCGCGAATAACTTGCGGCTTAATTATCTTGGGACTCTGCTCTATTTGCGGTTGGAGAAGCTTGATCTCAAGGGCAAGCCGGTGGCGCGGTTTTTTGATCGCCTGAACACGCGCTGGCTGCGGATGTCGACGAAAGTGGCCTCGGGGGCGCTGTTTCATGCACGGTTGAATAAGGCCGACCGAATTTTCTGCGGACACACCCATGTCGCCATGCAGCAGGAGCGCGATGGACTGCACTATTACAACGCCGGCGGATGGATTGATTCCAAGCCAACCTACATCACTATCGACGAAGAGGGAGTGCGGATTCATGAATACCAGGAGCGACCTGACCATCGTGATTCCAGCGAAGAACGAGGCGAAACTGATTCCACGCTTGCTGAATTCGCTGGCGAATCAGGATTACTCGGGGATGCCGAATACGAAAATATTGGTAGCTGATGCGGGCTCGACTGACGGCACCCCAGAGGTCGTGATGCACTTTCGTGATCGCCTGCAAGTCACCGTGATTCCCGGAGGCTTGCCGTCGGTCGGCCGCAATGCGGGAGCTGCGCTCGCTGACACCCAATACGTGCTCTTCATCGATGCCGATGTCGAACCAACCTCGAATTCTTTGATCAGGCGCGCCGTGGAACTCGCACAGAATAAGCACCTCCATTGTGTTACGACGAACATCATCTGCCGTGAGGGCAACTGGCTCGATAAAGCTATTTATCTCGGCAACGACTTCTTCCAGCATCTCTCCCGGCTGCATCAACCTTTCAGCACGGGCATGTTCATGCTTTTCGACAAGCGGCGTTTTGATGAACTCGATGGCTTTCACGAGCAAGTCCACTTTGCGGAGGACTACCTTCTAAGCAAGCAGGTGGCGAGGTGCAAGTTCGGCATCGTTGGCGGAGGCGTTTACACCACGAACCGGCGATTTAAAAAAATGGGACGCTTGCGTGTGATCTGGCTCTTCCTGTTTACCGCGATGAATTTCTGGAATCCAAGCCATTTCCTGCGCGACCACAAATATTGGCAAACCTGAAAAGTCTGCTAAAGTCCAAGATCTGGACGAGCTAGCTCAGATGCTTCTTGCCCGAAGTGAGGATGTAAGAACGTGTCCTTCCGGGAGCCTCAAACTTTTAACTAGATTTTCACAGTCGCGCGACCAACCCACAAACGTCTAATCGGTATCATAACTTCACAACCAAAAAGTGGGAGTCCGCGAGCGCTTCGTCAGGCCGGATAAGGAGTGCACATTGAAGTTAGATCTGGAAACTCGCGCCATCGATGATGTCGTGGTTCTTTACTGCAGGGGCCGTTTTACCTACCGCGATGAGGCCACGGCATTCTCGCAAAAAATATCCGAACTCCTGCCTCAGGCACGGCAGATCGTGGTCGAAGTCAGCGGCCTGGAAATAATCGACAGCGCCGGTCTCGGGGAATTGGTGGTCGTGCATATGTGGATCAGGGCCAGCGGAAGCTCGCTAAAGCTCGCCGGCGCCAATGCCCGGATTCGAGACTTACTCGAGCTTACCAACCTGCTATCCGTTTTCGATGTCCACCCCACGCTGGACGACGCCTTGCTTTCATTCCAGCGAAAAGTTGCTAAGACCGCGGTTCAAGCCGCCTAGTGTTCTCGCGAATCCGCGCAGGCGGCGTAGCCGAACATAACCGTCCGTCCCAGGAATGCCGGCTAGGAACGACCTACACGCGCGTCAATCGATAACGGTCCACTCCCAACCAACAGGAGAAATACCAGCCCGAGCAGCATGCAATAGTCTGTCCGCGCTTCATGGACTGTGCTCCAAAAGCCTGCCCGAGCCAGCATGGGAACCTTGGTCGTGGCTATGGCAACGCTGATGTCGATGAGCAGAGGAATAGCAACTAGTCGCGTGATGAAACCAACGATTAAGAGTGTTCCACAGACGATTTCAACAACCCCGACGAAGGGCGCGAAGAACTGTGGAGCCGGGATGCCGATCTTGACGAAGCGTCCCACGCCGAGAGCCGCAGGAAAGAGAAACTTTTGAATACCCTCAGCCAGGAAAACCCCACCCACTAGCAGGCGGATGAGAATAGTAGCGCGCGGAGCGTTTGTCCTGAGAAAAGGGTTTGGCATATCAGGCGTACTTCATCAGAACCATAAATCCAAAGTCCATGTGTAGCTGCTGATGGCAATGAAACAGTGTGTTTCCCGGATTATCCGCGGTGAAGTCCACCTCGACGGTCTTATTGGCATTCACGACCACTGTATCCTTCAAAATGCCGGATGTGGCTTTGCCGTACACCTTGGTCAATTCGAAACTATGCCGATGCAGATGCAAGGGGTGTGCATCGTCGCTCTCGTTCCGAAAGATCATGCGATATCGTTTTCCCGCGTGAACCATCAGCGGATCGGTATGCGGATAAGACTTCCCATTGATGGTCCAGCGGTTGAAGCCCCCGTGACCGCCCGGAATCTTTTTGATGACCAGATCCAACTGGCCATCGGGCGCGGCGATATGGCTAGCCTCCTGCCCAAAGAGAGTGTAATCCCAAGCCGCCTTTTCCGGCTTCGTCCATTGCGGAGCACCTTTTCGATCGGCATACTCAACCACCGTACCAAAGCCATTCTTACGATCATCGTCGTCCGTTGTCCCCAAAATCCAGACCCCGGGCGAGTCCATGCTCACGATAGCATCGACACGTTCCGCTGCGCCGACCTGAAGCACTTTCACTTTTTGCGGCTTCGGTACCGGATTGCCATCGAGCGCCACAACTTCGAACTGGTGCGAGGGCAACGCTACATTCACTGTCTCGGTTGCGCTTGCGTTCAAGAAATGAAACAGTACGCGATCCCCTTGCCGAACCCTGATCGGCTCGCCATGCCCGAGAGCCTTGTCGTTAAACGAGAAGGCTCGATAACCCACTTCGAGTCCGTTGTTCGGTGGCGGAGGCGCGCTGCCTTCGTCTGACTCCTGCATCGAGGCGCTGTAGTAAGGCTCCCATTGATGCATCGCCAGAAAAACTTCACTGTCATAGTGTCCGGGATCATTCTTCGGTTCGATATAAACGAAGCCGAACTGGCCGGTATAAAGGCTGCGATGAAGATCTTTCCCAGCAAACGCATGGCTGTGGTACCAACGCGAACCGGTTGGCCTTGGAGTGAAGCTGTACCGTCGATGCCCGTGCGAAGGGACTGCCGGACTTCCCTCCTCCGCGGCACCGTCGGCTTCGCTGGAAATCATCTGCCCATGCCAATGGACAATCTCTTCGTGATCAGTGTCATTGAAGACATCAACCGTGACTGGAACGCTTTCCTTCATCCGCAGAAGCGGTCCGGGAACCTGGCCGTTGTAACCGAAAGTGTGAATAGTTTTGCCGGGAGCGATGTCAAACGATACGGGAGCGATACGAAGGGTGAAATCAGCCTTTGATTGGGCAGTCTCGTTCTTTTCACCTGCGAACAAATCGCGCGAAGCCAGGCCCGCGACCACAAATCCCGCATTCCTTAGAAAGTCCCGGCGTTCCATATCTCATTTCCCAAGTGATCCTACGGACGTATGGATCGGAGCCTCATTGACCCTAAAGCGGTTGGGAGACAGCATCACAAGCGGCGTAGTTTCCTTTCAGCGCATACCAGCGGACCCTCAGCAGTTCCCCAAACATACGGATGCCGTCGCGCAACGGATGGATGCGGGTTCCTTCGCGATGCGACCATGCAACCGGAACCTCGCTGACGGTGAACCCGAACTTTCTGGCCAGGTAAAGCAGTTCGGGATCAAACCCCCAGCGCTCGATCTTCTGCAAAGGAAAAACAGCTTGTGCGCTGCGCCGCGTGAACGCCTTGAAGCCGCACTGCGTGTCTTTGTACTGCAAGCCCAGAATTATGCGCAACGCCACATTGAAGATTCGCCCGAAGATTCTGCGATGCAGCGGTTGCCTCCGAATCTGCAATCGACGATCCACCCATCGTGAGCCGATGGCAATGTCCGCACCCTTCGCGATTGCCGCGAACAGCTTGTCCGCCTCCTCAATCGGCGATGACAGATCCGCATCGCTGAACAGCAGAATGTCTCCCCGCGCGTGCAGCATTCCGTTGCGGACGCTGTACCCCTTGCCGCGATTCCCGGGATTCTCCAGCAGCCGCAGGACGGCATGGTTGCTCGCATACTCGCAAACGATCGCTGCCGTATCGTCACTCGATCCGTCATTCACCACGATGACTTCAACGCTCCAGCCGCGCTGCGCAGCGTGAGTGAGAATTTTGTCCAGCGTGCCTGCAATGCGCGCGCTTTCGTTGTATGCCGGAAGGATAACGCTATAAGTTGCAGGTTCCAATGTAAGCTATCAGCTTTCAGCTATCAGCTACGAGACGCCAGTCTCGGGGATTACCACTTCAGAGTCAAACCGCAGGACCGCGAAAGACAAGAGCTTTGGCAGAAGGCCAATTTCTGAAAGCTGAGAGATGGCTGATAAATGCTACGCCACTCGCCGCTGCTTCTCCAGCATGGACAGGAACTCCGCCACCAGCTCTTCGTCCCATAGCCCGCCGCGAGCTTCCTGCCGCATCGTGAAGGCAGCGTGCTCATGGCTTAGAGCAGGTTTGTAGGGTCGCGCGGTGCGCAAGGCATCGTATACATCCACGACCTGCAGGACTCGCGGAAGCAAAGGAATTTCAACCTTCTGCAAACCATCCGGATAGCCGCTGCCATCCGAGTGCTCATGATGATTGCGGATAATGGGCAAGACCAGCCGCAGCGACTTCAATGGCCGGCAGATGTTCTCCCCAGTCACCGGATGCTGCCTCATGATGGCCCATTCTTCTTCGGTAAGATTTGTCCCCTTTTTCAGAATGTCATCGGGAACCGCGATTTTACCCAGGTCGTGCAGGTATCCGCCTCGCCGCAGCGCCACAATCGATTCTTCATTCAAGCCCAGATGACGCCCAAGGTTGCTGGCGTTCTCCGCTAAACGTTCACAATGCCCTTCTGTATAGGGATCCCGGCTTTCTACGCTCAGCCCCAAAGTGCAGAGCACCGATTCCGCCGTCTCCAGTTCGTCGGTGAACTCCTTGAGTTTGAGCAACGACTTGACCCGGGCAAACAATTCTTCCGAAAAAATAGGCTTGTTGAGAAAGTCGTCGGCGCCAGCTTCGATTCCCCGCAGCTTGTCCTCGCGGTCGCTCAGCCCCGTGATCAGCACAAACGGAATCAGCCGGGTGGCAGGGTTATCCTTGACTTCACGGCACAGTTCGTAACCCGACTTGCCGGGCATGACTACGTCGGAAAGGATAAGATCGGGCAACTCCCGCCGAATCTCATTTTCAGCCTGGGCCGCGTCCGGAACCGCAATCACCTCGTAACCTCGGGTGCTTAGCAGTTCGCGCATCAGTACCATGGTGTCCGGATTATCATCGACCACCAGTACCCGTGGGGACCGACGTGGCGAAAGTTCCCCCATCTCTCTATAAGACGAGGAATGGCTGGCAGGAGATGTCCGGAATTTGTGGGGAGGGCTCATAACTGCCAATTACGCAATCGCTTCGCTAATTGTATCGGATTTGTCATAAACGGATAGGCCCGTCTTGTTGTTCCTGCAAATACCTTATCCAAACTTTTGGACATGCCGTTTTGGGAAAACCCGAGACGCTGTGTGAGCTCTGACCTTGCCTATTCAGTCAGCCACTCTCTAGCCTCATTCTATGCGCTTCTTTTTTCGTATCACTCTCTGCTTCTTCCTCGGCGCGGCAACGGTTCTGGCTGCCTCCAAGCCACACGTAATTACGTTCGGCAAATGGACCGCCGTCAAATCATCCACCGATCTCGACCAAAACCGGTCCGATGACTTGAAGGTAAGGGCCGTGTATGTCGATGGCCGGTTGAAAGAATTTACCTTCGGCATTCCACATGAAGTCACCGAGCAGCTATTCGTGGTGCGACGCGTTGTCCGTGTGAACGACACGCTGCCTCAGGAAGCAGCCACACCGCCACGCTGGAGCTGGCAGCGCGGTGGATGGATCGTCATCAATCGCAACACCGGACATATCTCGCAAGCCAGCCTGCCTGAGTTTGATCCGGACTCGTCCTCAGGCACCTGGTATCGCGACTACGTTGCCTATTGTGGAATCTCGGACGACGGTCGCAAGCTCTCTGCCATCGTGATGCAACTTGGACGCCGCAAGCCCATCCTGAAAAAGCCCCTGGGCGAAGCTGCCAACGACGACGTCTCAGAGTGCGCGCCGCCGGGCTGGCAACGCGCTCCCACGCGAGTAAGCTTCGTTTCAAAAGCCGACCAAAAGTTCACCTTCGCGGTTAGGGGCCACACCGTGGAAGTAGTCTCCGACGACGACTCCGAAGAAGGAACGCAATAATCGTGTGGCGCGGGCGCCCCCGCCCGCGGCCTTCCCCAACCTGAGACGAGCCGATGCTCGCATCTTCATCGACACCTACCGCAAAGGCAGGCTGCCACTCGTATGCTTCACAAATACGAACGCTCCGAAAAGCACGACTGTGGCCGCCACGAACACGCCCCGCCGCCAACCATCGCGGATCTCCGGTGGCTGCGCGAGATGCTTTGCCAGGACTGCCCCAAGCGCTAATCCCGCCACCAAGCCACCAATATGAGCCGAGTTATCGATTCCCGGCACCGCCGCGCCAAAGAACAGATTGTACCCAGCAAATATGAGCAAGCTTCTTAGCGTGCCCTGAATCGCCTGCTTGGAAATCGGTAAATGGCCAAGATAAAGTGCCGCGATTAAAGCTCCTGCCAATCCGAAAATTGCTCCCGAGGCGCCCACCCCGACCGCCATCGGATGCCACCACAGGCTGGCCAAGCTGCCCGCGAGACCGCAGAACGTGTAAGTCAATACATACGTCCAGGGATCAAAGATTCGCTCCGCGAGAAACCCGAGGTTCCAGAGGCACCACATGTTCAGCGCAATGTGAATGATCCCAGCATGGACGTAGTTGGACGCGAGCATGCGCCACGGCTCCGCCCCCAATGAGAGCGGTCCGGCATTCGCTCCCCACTTCAGCAGTTGCGGGATCGTGGGGTTAACTGGCGAAACGCCCGTCAAAACCATTACAACGTACACGGCAACGTTCATTCCGACCAACGTAGTCGTGATCGGCTGTTTATTGATCATAGTGTTTTAACGCTCGACGCTTGCATTAGCCTGGAGCGCATTTGCGGATCGAGATTCTAAACATTAACAGAACCCCGATTGCTGAAGCCTGAAACCCTCAATCTCCCGTCGTCTCCACCATCGCCATTTCTTCCACCGTCGGCTTCTTCGTGACCTGCGCGCTGGTCACCAGGATCACCGAGGCAACCACAATCGCACTACCCGCCAGAATGTAACCGTCCACACGCTCGTGCAGCACCAGCCATCCCAGAAAAACCGCGACCACAGGGTTCACATATGCGTACGTGGAAACCTTCGCCGTGGGCACATGGTTCAGCAACCAGATGTACGCCGTGTATCCGATCCACGATCCGCAAACTACCAGATACAAAGTGGCGCCGATCCCGCGTGGCGTCCACACCACCCGCGAAAAATCTCCTGCAGCAATCGCGAACAGCAAATTGGATAGGCCCGCGGCGATCATTTGCCAGGCCGTAGCCGAAAATGGATCCACGTCCACCGACTTCCAGCGCTTGGCCAGCACCGAGCCCAAAGCCCAGCTGAACGACCCACCCAGCAGACTGATCGAGGCCCACAGCTGCACCCGCCCGAATGACGTCGTTGTGGTCAGATCGGGCCACAACAATACTGCCAGCCCGGCAACGCCCAGGGCGAGCCCAGCCTTCCCTCGCCCGGAAACATGATGGTCGCCCAGCAACAGCGTATCCAGCACCAGGAACCAGAGCGGCGTCACCGCAATGATCAAGGCCGCGAGACCTGATGCCATGTACTTTTCCGCATACGAGAGCGTGAGGTTGCCGCCCATGAGCAAGAGCACGCCGACGATTGCCATCTGCCCCAGTTGCCGCGCGTTAAACCAGATGTTTCGCCCTCGCAGTCCGCAAAATGCCAGCATGAAAACGCCCGCAATCAGGAAGCGCACTCCACACATAAGCGCCGGCGGAATGCGCTCCACCGCAATGTCAATCGCCAGGTAAGTCGATCCCCAAAAGAAATACACCAGCCCGAAGGCAAGGATCACAGCAAACCGACTCTGACGTTGGGCATTAGTCATGAGATCGCTACATCACCTCTGAACGGCAAGTCAGGATACTGACAAAACTGAGATTCGTATCAGGATATGGCTTCAGCCATATCGCAAACCGTGTATTAGTCCGGCTTCAGCCGCTGCGTCTGAGCCAGGTACTTCTCAGCAATCTTGATAGGTATCAGACAACCCAGATGCAAGCTGAGATGCGGGATATTTCAAACCGTCTCGAATGAGCACGAAAGTACTAACGACAAAGGCCCGAAAGGGGGTTACGCCGCAGCACAAGGCAGGCTATAATAAGCTTGGAATGGTTCCCCATGCGCCACGAGAATCCCAATTCGCATCTGCCTGCGTGCTGGCTCCACTTCCTGGTGTGCCCGCGCCGTTATCTGGCAGTTTTGCCCTCGCAGGCGCGTCCTAGCCTGTTCGGCAGCGACTAACTTTCCAATCCTCCTCGTCCGATTCTGGCTTCAGGGTTGAAGTCCGCCTCCAAGCCAACGACCAAAGACGAACGACCAACGACCTTTTTGGAGGATGCCATGCCAACCCAAATTCTTATCGGGCCCAAGATCAAAACGGCCCTGCCCGGCCCGAACGCGAAGCGCGTGCTGGATGGGGATAACAAATACATTTCGCCGTCGTATACCCGCTCATACCCACTGGTTGCCAAGCAGGGGCGCGGCATCGTGGTTACGGACGTGGATGGAAATGAATTCTTCGATTTCTCAGCCGGCATCGCCGTCACTTCGACCGGCCATTGCCATCCCCATGTAGTCGCCGCCATTCAGAAGCAGGCGGCCGAACTGATCCACATGTCGGGCACCGACTTCTATTACGAAAACATGGTAACGCTCGCGGAGCGCCTCTCGAAGATCGCGCCGATGCCCGGACCGCACAAAATCTACTACGGCAACTCGGGGGCGGAAGCCATCGAGTGCGCCCTCAAGCTCGCCCGCTATCACACCAAGCGGCAAAACGTGATTGCATTCTATGGCGCGTTCCACGGGCGCACCATGGGAGCGCTCTCGCTCACGGCTTCCAAGCCGCAACAGAAACGGCGATTCGGTCCGTTGGTTCCTGGAGTAACGCACATTCGCTATCCTGACGTATACCGCGGATGCGAAGGTGGGCCGCAGGATGCCGAAGCTTTCGCGCTGGGCTGCGCCCGCTTCATCGAAGACAAGCTCTTCAAGACCACGCTTGCCCCCGAGGAAGTGGCCGCAATCTTCGTCGAGCCGGTCCAAGGCGAAGGCGGATACGTAGTTGCACCCACAATCTTCATGCAGGAACTGCGCCGCATCTGCGATCGCCACGGCATCCTGCTAGTGGTGGACGAAGTGCAGAGCGGTATTGGACGCACCGGGAAATGGTGGGCCATCCAGCACACCGGCGTGCAACCCGACATTGTTTGTTCGGCAAAAGGCATCGCGTCAGGCATGCCCCTGGGCATCACCATCAGCAAGGCCGAAATCATGGATTGGGTTCCGGGCTCGCATGCTTCCACGTTTGGCGGCAATCCGGTGTGCAATGCGGCTGCGATGGCGACCTTAGATGTGATCGAGCACGAAGGCCTGTTGCACAACGCAACCGAAGTCGGCAACCACATGCTGAAGCGCATGGCTGCATGGCCCAATCAACACAAACTTGTCGGAGACGTTCGCGGCCGCGGGCTGATGATCGGGGTCGAGATCGTCAAAGACAAGAAGACCAAAGAGTATGGCGCAGCCGAGCGCGACCGCATCATCCAACTGGCTTTTGAGCATGGGATTCTCTTCCTCGGCTGCGGCCCAAGCACGATCCGTATCGCCCCACCGCTCATCGTGACCAAGGAGGAATCCGACGTCGCCATGGACGTGCTCGAAGAGTCGATTTCGATTGTGAGCCAAGGGGTTTAAACAGCCGGGCAGGAATCTCCTCCCTGTACTGGCTGCGTGGGCGGGTCATGAGCTAGACCCGCCCTCATTATCTTTATCTCTTCACACCTCGCCGCCTCGGCGAAACAACCTGAGAAGTGTTCCACGTGGAACATATTGTAGCTGCTATTATGTATGTACAGTAATGTAGATGCATGGAACGGAAGTAGTTCTGCGTCTTGCGGTTAGGGTGGAGAAGAGTGTAGCTCATGGATAGCATCCATGAGCCAGCGACGGGGTGAATCTTCAGGGGGTGCTTTCGAGGACGGAAGGGGTGATCCGTCAGGTCGGCTATTCCTTAGAACGGTGGAATGCTGCGGATACCCGCCCGTCCCCACCTTTACGAAAACCTGGGGACAGACGGGACGTTCCCTGGTTGTTTGCGACCAATATGGGAATGTGGGCCAATCGCAAGCCAGAAACCAGCGATATCTAGTCCCAGACCTAGTCATTTTCTGATATTTTCTGCGAATGGCTCGATTGCCTCGCGTGGTTGTCATAGACGTTGCCCATCATGTTACGCAGCGTGGCAATGCCCGGCAAGTGATTCTGGCGAACGACGTGGATCGCGTCGCTTACCTGGAGTTGCTGCGGCAATATTCTGAGCTTTATCGTCTTTCTTTGCTGGGCTACTGCCTGATGTCCAATCACGTGCATTTGATCGTTGTGCCGTGCGCCACCGCGGCCTTGTCGCAAACTCTGAAGCACACCCACGGACGCTACGCGTCTTATTGGAATGCCTGCCAGTCGTCCAGCGGGCACGTGTGGCAGGGACGGTTCTATTCCTGTCCACTGGACGACTCGCATCTGTGGGCAGGACTGCGGTATGTGGAGTTGAATCCGGTGCGAGCTGGCATGGTGTCAGCGGCGGATCAGTGGCCCTGGTCGAGCGCCGCGGCACACTGTAACCCCGACGTTGCGGACCAAATGCTGGCGATGGAGCGCTGGCAAAAGCGGTGGTCGGTGGCAGCGTGGGGTGAGTATCTGGCAGTGGGAGAATCGCCAACCGAGGTCAGCGCGCTACGCCAATGCACGCACACCGGTCGGCCGCTCGGAACCACCGAATTCGTGGCCGCGCTCGAACAGTCGACGTTGCGGCGGCTCGCGCCGCGCAGGGGAGGACGGCCCCCAAAGCCCGCAGCTGATGCCCGGCAGCACGGCCTCCCTTTTGTTGCCTAGTTTTCAGGAAACTGGGGAACGTCCCGTCTGTCCCCGGGTTCCCCCGGGTTCCCCTGTCGGGGAACGTCCCGTCTGTCCCCGGGTTCCCCCGTCCCCGGGTTCCCCCGCCCAAGCGAAGCTTGGACGGGCCACCCTCGAGAGTAAAATGAAGACGATCGTCTGGGCCACCCGCCAGGCTCGTCCGTCCGTTGCAGGCGCTGTTTGTATAGGCATTTATCCCCTCTCAGGAAACTGTGCGCAGGAATCTAGCGGAGAGTGGTTGTGGGTGTCAAGGAAAAGTTTGTGTGTTTCGTGTGATGAGGGTCACATCTAAATGTCTGTTATCGCTCTTAAGATAATTCGATTGGTGCAATCATGTTTGCGCGGTATTCGCTTTCAGGATTTTCGGGGCGGTTGACGCAGGCAGCGGTTCGGGTGCTGGACTGGGTGGCGGAGCGGACGCTTCCGGCCGAGGATATTCCCGTGCATCAGCGGACGGGGCGGCGTGGGGAGGAAGCAGCCTACTTCTATCTGCGGCGCCTGGGGTATGTAATGGTGGCGCGCAATTTTCGTTCGTCGCGGCGGCGGGGGGAAATCGACTTGATTGGCTGGGACAAAGATGTGTTGTGTTTTATCGAAGTCAAGACACGCACGACTCACGACGTGAAGCCCGCCCAAGCGGCGGTGGATCGCGATAAACAGCGTGGACTTTCTGCGGTCGCCGACGAGTACCTTCGTCATGTGGCACCTTCGTGCCGGTGGCGCTTCGATGTGGTGACCGTGTATTATGAACGGCGGTCCAGCCGGCCCTTGATCGAACTGTTTCGGAATGCCTTCCCTGTGGCGTAATATAAAGGTTTGGCTTCGACCCGTTTCATATGCCCTTATTGAAAGGATTTAGTCCTTGCCTGAGCTTAGAAAAGATCCAATTGTAGGCCGGTGGGTAATTATTTCGACAGACCGCGCTAAGCGTCCAACCGACTTTGCTCGCGACGGAGTGAAATTAAAAGGGGGCTTTTGTCCGTTCTGTTACGGAAACGAAAGCAAAACGCCGCCGGAGATTCAAGCTTACCGACCGAATCCGAATGGAGGTCCCCCGCCGCAGCGCGACACTCCCGGATGGACGGTGCGAGTGGTTCCCAACAAGTTCCCGGCACTCGGCATCGAGGGCAGTCTGAGCCGCCAGGCCGAGGGAATGTTCGACCGGATGAATGGGGTCGGGGCGCACGAAGTCATCATTGAAACTCCCGACCACCAAGCGAGCCTCGCGACTCTGCCTCCCAAAAGAATTGAAGACGTGCTCTGGACTTTCCGCGACCGCATTCTTGATCTGAAGAAGGACCGCCGGTTCAAGTACATTCTGATTTTCAAGAATCATGGGGAGGCGGCGGGTGCCTCGCTGGAGCATGCGCACTCTCAGTTGATCGCGTTGCCAATTCTCCCGATCTATGTGGTCGAGGAGTTGGAAGGCGCAAAGCAATACTACATTTATAAAGAGCGTTGCGTGTTCTGCGACGTGATCCGCCAGGAAACGGAAACGGGCACTCGCGTGGTCGCCGAGAACGAGGACTTTCTCACCCTGGCTCCTTACGCGCCACGGTTCCCGTTTGAGACCTGGATCTTGCCGAAGCAGCACGAATCGGCGTTTGAGAATTCTTCTTCACAACTTTTTGAGAATCTGGCGAAGGCAATCAAGACGTTGCTGTTGAAGGCAGACCGGGTGCTGGATAATCCGCCGTACAATCTGGTGATTCACACTTCGCCGGTGCAAGACCCCACCAACGATCACTACCACTGGCACATCGAGTTTATGCCGAAGCTGACCAAGACGGCTGGATTCGAGTGGGGCACGGGGTTCTATATCAACCCCACTCCGCCGGAAGAAGCTGCGAAGTTCCTCCGCGAAGCCAGTGTCGAAGAGCCGGTGCCGACGACGGTAGCGTAGGGCTTACCAACGGACAAAATTGGGCACGGCCTGCGCCGTGCCCTTTTCACATACGGAGAGAAGATCCTTGGGTAATCTCCATTCCAGTGAAAACTCAGGAGGAGGCTCCAGCGTAGGACAAGGCAAATCGGGGGTTGTCACAACGAAGTAAAAAGGGTGTCACAGGCGCAACATCAGCGCGGATTTACGCTTGGGTCCGGTCGAGGAACTCATCGTGCCAGGCCATTTGTATGGCCTCGAGCTTACCCTCAGTCGATTTCTTGGGATCGTCTTTGAACTCGGGCAGTGCGGTCACGTAGCCATGGAGATCAGTGAAACGAATCGAGAGCGGCTCGAGCTCAGGATGGGCCTCCGAAAGCAGGATGCCGATATCTTCTGCGTCGTCCCAGGTTAGATCTTTTGGCATTCTTCGATCCTCAAACGAGTCTCGGTTGTTACTCCTAAGAGTTCACTGTCTCGTCGCGCAAACTGTAGATCCCTCGCTTCGCTCAGGATGACAGCGTACAAAATTATCGGTGACAAAAACAAGAGGATCGATTCCAACGCCCAATTGCTAACGAGAGCGCTTGCAGAATTAACAATTCCCTAGTGCTCTTCGGATACGTAGTTGCGATTCCACGAGGGAATCTCGACCACGACTTTGCCAGGCTTGGTGATTACGGCCTGACACCCGAGACGAGAGTTTAACTGCAAATCGGCGGCCATGTCCAGACGATCGGCTTCATCGTCGTCCATTTCAGAAAGATTCTCCGCGCCTTCCTTTACCCACACGTGGCAGGTGGTGCAGGCACAATTGCCGCCACAAGCGTGGTCCAGGCGGACTCCGTAATTCAACGCCACATCGAGAATCGACTGCTCCTTTCCGTGATCTTTGTAGGGAAGTTTGTCGTGCTCGAACTCGACGGTCTTGCCTTCGGGCAAGAATGTCAGCTGGACGGTGTTTTCGCCGGGTAAATCCACGGTTGCTGTGCCTGAACTTTTTGTTTTGTCGTCTGCCATCACTTCTCCTTCAATCCATCCTCAACCTGCCGAGCTTGCTCGGCCGCCCGGACGAGGGCGTCCGGGCCTACGAGTTCGAAACCGTTTACTCGAAATCTGCTCTGGCCACGGGATGGCCGGTTTCCGATCCTTCGCCCATGTCGGCTTCGTCCATGGTCTTGCCTTTCAGCGCGGTGCTCACGGCAGTGTCCATCATCAATTCCGCGAGGCGCATTGTACCCTGGTTCAGGACGTCAATCGCCTTGCGGATCGCTGGGTGGTCGTCTTCGCCTTTGACCTGGATCAACGCCTTTTCCAGTTTGGCAATTTTCTTCTTCTCGTCGCTGGTGAGTTGTCCCCACGCCGGACTCTTTTTGCCCTTCTCGAGCGCTGCCAGGATCGTGTCTGCTTCGTTCCTTGCCTCGATCACTTGCCGCTGGCGGAAGTCTTCCTCGGCGTAATCGAAGGAATCGAGAATCATGCTTTCGACCTGATCATCGGTCAGTCCATAGCTGGGCTGTACTTCGATTTCGGATTCCTTGCCGCTGCGCTGCTCGCGCGCGGAAACGTGCAGGATGCCGTTGGCGTCAATCAGAAACTTGACCTCGATGCGCGGCATGCCCGCGGTCATCGGCGGAATTCCTTTCAGGTCGAAGCGGGCGAGTGAGCGGCAATCCTTCGCCAGTTCACGCTCGCCTTGCAGGACATGGATGGCAACATTGGCTTGGCCGTCGATCTGCGTGGTGTAGTACTGCGTGGCCGAGGCCGGAATGGTCGAGTTGCGCAGAATGATCTTGTCAGTCACGCCGCCCGCGACCTCAATGCCCAGCGACAGCGGTGTGACGTCGAGCAGCAGCATGTTCTCGGTCGCTTCGGAGCCGCCACCGAGAATGTTGGCCTGCACTGCTGCGCCGAGAGCTACGACTTCATCGGGATTGAGATCGGTGTGCGGTTTGCGCTGGAATAATTCTTCGACTAACGCGCGTACCTTCGGGATTCGCGTCGAGCCGCCGACGAGCACGACTTCGTCGATCTGCTGCGGCTTAAGGCCGGCGTCTTTCAGTGCTTGCTTACAGGGTCCCACTGTGCGATCAATGATCGGCTGGATCAGTTGCTCGAACTGCTCGCGAGAAATCTCGCGCTGGTAGCGCTTGCCTTGTGGCAACTCGATATCCAAGGTCGTTTCCGGCGCAGAAGACAGCGCGATCTTAGCTTCGATGACGGCCTTGCGAATTGTGGCGACAACTTCGCCATTGCGAGAGACATCGAGGTTCGCATCGCCGAGAACGTCGTCTATCGCAATCTTGATCAGCAGGTTATCGATGTCATCGCCGCCGAGATGCGTATCTCCGTTGGTCGCGATGACTTCGAAGATTCCGTCGTGCAATTTGAGAATGGAAATGTCGAAGGTTCCGCCTCCCAGGTCGTACACCGCGACGATGCCGTTCTGCTTCTTGTCCAGTCCGTAGGCTAGGGAGGCGGCGGTGGGTTCGTTTACCAGGCGCAACACTTCGAGGCCCGCGATGCGGCCGGCATCTTTGGTGGCCTGCCGCTGGGCGTCGTTGAAATACGCCGGGACAGTGATCACTGCCTTGGTGACCGGTGCATTGAAAAAGCGCTCGGCGTTACGTTTCAGTTGGCGCAGAATGAACGCGGAAATTTCTGGTGGGGTGAAGGTCTTCTGTCCCAGCGTAATGCGCAGAACTTCTCCCGCTTGGAGATCTTGCGCGAGCTGAAACGGAAATAGCTTCAGCTCCTCCCGAATATCCTCAAGACCGCGACCCATGAGGCGCTTGATCGAGTACACGGCACGCTCGGGAGTTTCGATCAGATACTTGCGCGCAGCATTGCCGACGATGATCTGATCGCGCTCATCCAGGGCGACGACAGAGGGTACGAGGTTCAACCCGTCCTCGCCGGGGATTACAACAGGGCTTTCCCCTTGCATGAAAGCCACCAGGGAGTTGGTGGTTCCGAGATCGATGCCGACGATGCGGTCAGTAGTCATTGACTCATTGAACGCTTGAGGCATTGAGTCATTGATAAATTTTCCAATCCTTCAATCTCTCAATGACTCAATTCCCCAGCACTTCATTTGCATCCCTAACCAAGTTCCTGATATACGAGCGGCGATTCAGCAGGTCGACCATTTTGTCGCGGACCTTGCGCCGGGTTTCTTCGGCGCTGTCGTCGGGAAGGCGGTCCCAGTCGTTCCAATATGTTTTCAGTTCCTCCGCCAGCGTCTCGTACTTCTCTTCCAGTTCGAGCTTTTGTCTTCCTATTTCTTCGACCAAAGCAGGATCGTCTTCGCCCAGTTTTTTCTGCGCGCAGAGCTCTTCGAGTTGCAGGTTGAGTTCAAAAACTTCTTCCAGCAAGTCCGGAGGTACAACCTGCTTCTTGATCTCGCCCGAGGCTCGTGCCTTTTCTGTCGCGGTCTTTGACTGCTCTTCGAGTTCCACGCCTTCCAGTCGCAGCAAATACTCCGTGCGCTTGATCGGATCTTTCAGCGTGCGGTAGGCGTCATTCAGCAAGGAGCTCTGCTCCAGGCTCCATTGCTGTTCCCGTTTATCGGCTCGGGCGCAAAGGTCAGGATGAAGCTTCCGGCTCAGTTCGTAGAATTCCCGCTCCAGAAGCGCGCTGTCGAGATTCAGCTTCCGGGGCAGAGCGAAAAAGGTGAAGTAATCCACTGGCACCGGAGGCTGAACCTTGCCGCAGGCGCTGCAGAAATGGACGGCGCGCATGGTACCGCACGACCAGCAAGTGGCAGTAGCCTCGCCCGGCATGATCAGAGAAGAACTCGTGTTGGATTCCATCGCCATAAATGCGTTTTACCGCGAACGTTTACCTTTTCGCGTGGGCTTGCGATGCCAGAACAAACGGCGTCGTCGAAAGAGACCTCACGGGCGAGGGCGCCCGCGCCACACCATCAGCCCGAGAACGACGTACCGCAACCGCACGACTTCGTTGAGTTCGGGTTTACGAACACGAAGCCTTGCTGCATGAGCGTCTCCTGGTAATCCAGGGTCATGCCGTGCAGATAGATGAATGATTTCGGGTCGACGAAGACCCGCACATCGCCGAACTGGAAGATGCGATCGCGTTCGCGCGGTTGCGTGTCGAAGCGAATGTTATAGCTCAGTCCCGAACATCCGCCGCCCTGCACACCCAGGCGCAGCCCGCCCTGCTCAGGCGAAATGCCTTCCTTCACAATGGCGGTGCGAATCCTGGCCAAGGCTTTGTCCGTTACCTGGACTCCCTTGGCCGGTGCCTTCGGCGCTTCGGTTTTGGCTTCCGTTTCGATCATGTTCGTCCCAATTTAGTGGCGACGCGCATTGGCGCGTCGAAACGGGCAAGACGCCCGTTCTCCTGCAAACTTACTGCGCCGCGACCGCTGCCGGCTTCGCCACATCCTGCTTCTTCTTCCAGTCGTGAATGGCCGCGCGGATCGCATCTTCCGCAAGCACCGAGCAGTGAATCTTTACTGGAGGCAGCGACAGCTCCTTCACAATTTCGGTGTTCTTGATTTGCAGAGCTTCGTCCACGGTCTTGCCCTTCACCCATTCGGTGGCCAGGGAAGAAGACGCAATGGCGGAGCCGCATCCGAACGTCTTGAATTTTGCGTCTTCAATGACATTGGTTTGCGGATTGACCTTGATCTGCAGCTTCATAACGTCGCCGCATTCCGGTGCGCCAACAAGGCCGGTCCCAACTTCAGAGCTGTTCTTGTCCAACGAGCCTACGTTGCGCGGGTTGGAATAATGATCGAGAACCTTATCGCTGTATGCCATGACTTGCTTTCTCCTTAAAATTTGTCCGCAAAGAAACATTGCAAGCAATGTTTCTACGGTTGCAATCCCGTTGCGATCTGTAGAGACGTAGCTTGCTACGTCTCGTGGATAACCTACTCTGCCGCCCACTTCACGCTCTTCAAATCCACGCCTTCTTTCGCCATCTCGTAAAGCGGCGACAGTTCGCGCAACCGCGATACCGTCTCGACCACGCGATCGGCTACATAGTCAACTTCAGCTTCGGTGTTGAAACGTCCAAGGCCGAAGCGTATGGAACTGTGCGCCAAGTCATCCCCGGTACCCAGAGCCTTCAATACATAAGACGGTTCCAGCGTCGCGGAGGTGCAGGCCGAACCGCTCGAAACCGCGATGTCGTTGATACCCATCAGCAAGGATTCGCCTTCCACGTAGGCAAAACTAATATTCAGGTTGCCCGGCAGGCGATGCTCCCATGAGCCGTTGATGTAGACCTCGTCGAGTCGGTCCATGATTTTGTCGCGAAGGCGATTTCGGAGGCCCGCGAGTTTGCAGGATTCCTTGGCCATTTCTTCCGAAGCGATGGCGCAAGCCTTGCCCAGACCCACAATCCCAGGCACGTTGAGAGTGCCCGACCGCATGCCGCGCTCGTGGCCGCCGCCGTCGATTATGGCGGAAATCTGTACCCGGGGATTCTTGCGCCGTACATACAATGCGCCGACGCCCTTTGGCCCGTACATCTTGTGGGCTGAGATCGACATTACGTCGATATTGTTCTTGTTCACGTCGACCGGGATCTTGCCCACCGCCTGGGTCGCGTCGGTGTGGAAAATGACTCCGCGCTCGCGACACAGTTTGCCGATCTCTGCCACAGGCTGCAGTACCCCAATCTCGTTATTGGCCCACATGATCGAAACCAGGACCGTCTTGTCATCCATAGCGCGCTTCAGATCTTCAAGATCAATCAAGCCATCTTTCTGAACTGGCAAATAGGTGACGCGATAGCCGTACTTCTCCAGCCGCTTGCAAGTGTCCAGCACAGCCTTGTGCTCGGTGACGGCCGTGATGATGTGATTGCCCTTTTCCTTGTACATCTCGGCCACACCCTTGATCGCCAGGTTGTCGCTCTCGGTCGCACCCGAAGTGAAGATGATTTCCTTGGTGGTTGCGCCGACCAGTTTGGCGACCCGTTCGCGTGCCGTCTCTACGCCTTCCTCACCCGCCCAACCAAACGAGTGATTGCGGCTGGCGGCGTTGCCGAACTTCTCCATGAAGTATGGCAGCATCTCTTCCAGCACCCGAGGATCCATGGGTGTGGTGGCGTGGTTGTCCATGTAGACCGGCAACTTGACTCCGTTGGGGGCAACGTGCTCCGCCTGGGGGATCGTCTTTACATCTGTGCTCATAATTGCTCTCCTACCTCTTTTATGTAATCGTCACCAGCTCAACTGGCTTTCTTGCTTCAGGTTCTTCCTGGGAGTGCGTCTCTTCTTTCATCTCTGAGATACTGATGCGCCGCAACACCTGCTCGATGCTCTCGTTGACCCGGCGCAGTGGCTCCCGAATTGTGCAGCGATCGGTTTGATCGCATTCGCCTCGCACCGTTATGCAGGAAGTGATAAATAAGGGGCCGTCAATCGCCCGAATCACCTCGAACGCGCTAATCGTTCCCGCATCGCGCGCCAGCGTGTAGCCGCCATTCATTCCGTGCTGTGAATGCAGCAACCCGGCCTTGACCAGTCGCTGCAGAATCTTCGCCAGAGCTTCCTGCGGAATGCCGTAGGCGTCGGCAACATCCTTGGCACTGCAAGCACCGTGAGGCGCCCGCTCGGCCAGATGCTTCATCGCCATCAAGCCGTAATCCGCTTTCTTGGTTAGCTTCAGCATCCGGGTCCGATTGGCAAATCCGACCTTTTCAGTCGGATATCAATATTGTAAGGGGAACTGGCTTGGATTGCAACTCTTCGCAGGGAATGGCTCAATTCACAATCTAATGGTAACTATATTGTCCTTAGCGGTTTATCGGATGGCGATCTTTTCGGTCGTATTTTAAGTTCAGGGCGGGATTCCGGTTGTCAATTCAGGAGACGTCCACGGGGTCACGTTGGGAGCGTTGGGTCCGGAATGGAATCGAATTTTCAACGAAAAGACTTGACAAGCTATCCAGTCGGGCTAAAATACCGCCAATTTCCGGCAAACGCACTTCAGCCTCGCCAGGCCGACCGTGATCGTCCGGGTTTATGACTTCAATCCCGCCGTCGCAACCCCCCGAGCAGAGAAGCACCATGAATGAGTGCAAGCACCCGCGCGTGCAGATCGTGGCCCGCGAAGAAGACGCCGAGTTCGTCGAGTGCCTGGAGTGCGGCGACATCTTCGAATCGAGCGAGTTCAAGGACATGATGATCGAAGACACCCGGCTTAAGAACGAATCCTGAAGATACTTTCCTCATGGCGGAGTGACGAAGGTAATATTCCGCCAGGCCTTTCCCTTGTTTGGACTCACTACAGTTTGTTAGTGTCAGCCTGGGTACCATTGCCCGCGGAGAGGTCATGTCAGTTGTGGCTTTGGTTGTGGACGACTCCATGCTCATCCGGCACACCGTGTGCCGCTTCCTCGAGGAGCGTGGCTTTGCCGTGGAGTCGGCGACCAATGGGCTGGAGGCACTCGAAGCACTGAAAAGAGTACGCCCGGACATCATCATCACCGATATTCAGATGCCGAAGATGAACGGCAGCGAGTTCATCACGGCAGTGAAGAACCAACCCGCTTTCGCTGGCATTCCGATTGTGATCGTCGCCGGCAGGCAGAGTGGTTTCGAACAAACCGAAAAGCGCGCCAACTTCACTATATTCAAAGACATCGATATCGAGGATCAACTGGCCAAGGCAGTACAGGTGGTTCTGGGTGCTAAAGGACAGGCGGCGAAGAGCGGCAATTAGCACTTAGCCCCTTAAGATTCTCGGCTGACGCGCGCCGTGGCTGAATGCTGCTTGCTAATTGCTGATCTCATTTCAACACCATTCCTGGCTCCGCCGAGAAATCCATGGGCGCGAAATCGCCGTCCAAAAACTTGGGATAGGCTGCCGCGGCAATCATTGCGGCGTTGTCCGTTGACATCGGACGCGAGGGGAAATAAACGGACAGCCCTTCTCTGGCGGCGTCTTTCTCGAATTGTTGGCGCAATTCCTGATTCGCTGCCACGCCCCCGGTGATGAACAACGTCGCGACGTCATAGGCACGGGCCGCAGCCAGAGTCTTTCCCGCCAGATCTTCCACCAACGCTCGCTGGAACGAAGCTACAAGGTCCAGAGTCTGTTTGTCGCAGTGCGACAAATAGTTTTCGAGCTTGGGTTGCGGGATTGCTGAAATCGCTTTGCGGCGCTCGGCGATCGAATCTTGCAAGTCGTGAGTTTCGACGTAGCGTAGAACTGCGGTCTTGATCCCACTATAAGAAAAATCGAAGCGTGGGCCATCATAAGTCCGCCCGGCCTTTTGATCATTGCGGTCCCGGTGCTTGAGCTGCGACGGCGGAAACTTCACGGCCTGAGGATCGCCGTGACGGGAGAGCTTGTCGACAATCGGACCGCCGGGATAGCCCAGGCCCAGCAACTTTGCGACCTTGTCGAAAGCTTCGCCGGCAGCGTCATCGCGGGTGTGGCCGATGTTCTCGTAGGACCAACTGTTGTCTTGCCGTGTTGCCAAATAAAGATGGGTGTGGCCGCCGGAGACGACCAAAGCCAGCACGGGGAAACGCAGATCGTGATTTCCTTTGCGGCGCTCTTCGAGCAGCACAGCGTGAATGTGCCCTTCGAGATGGTTCACCGCGATCAGCGGCTTGTCGAGAGCAAAGGCCAGCGCCTTGGCGTAGCTGATGCCGACGAGCAGTGCGCCTGCAAGCCCGGGACCCTGGGTTACCGCCAGGGCATCGACGGATTGGTAAGTCTGCCCGGCGTCGGCCAGCGCCTTGCGGACAACCGGCACGATCGCGCGCAGATGTTCCCTGGACGCTAGTTCGGGCACGACTCCCCCGTAGGGCTGGTGCATGGCGATTTGCGAGAATACGACGTTGGAAACGATCTCCTCCCCGGAGCGCACGACCGCTGCCGCGGTCTCGTCGCACGAGCTTTCAATCCCGAGGATGTAGGCGTCAGGCATAAGCCATATATTATCTGCTAGAGCTCATTCGGGCTGCCATGCTCAAAGACTTTGCCATCTCGATCGTCCGCACCCTGCGGGAGCGGGATCACCAAGCCTACCTCGTCGGCGGATGCGTGCGCGATCTGCTGCTCGGCCGCGAGCCTGCCGATTACGATGTCGCGACCGACGCGACCCCCGAACAGGTGATGCGCATCTTTCCCGAGACTTATGCGGTCGGCGCGCAGTTCGGAGTGGTACTAGTTCCGTCGCCAGACAGCGACGTTGCAAGCAACGTTACCTGTAGAGATGTAACTTGTTACGTCTCACCCAAGGCAAACGTGGTTGAAGTCGCCACGTTTCGAAGCGACATCGGATACAGCGACGGACGTCATCCCGACAAGGTTCGCTTCAGCAAGGATCCGCGAGAAGATGTGGAACGCCGCGATTTCACGATCAACGGCCTGTTGTTCGATCCGGTCACGAACGAGGTTCTGGATTTCGTCGGCGGACGCAAGGATCTCGGAGCCGGAATCATTCGATCCATCGGTGATCCGGAGCGGCGCTTTGTGGAAGACAAGCTCCGGATGCTGCGTGCGGTGCGCTTCGCGGCACGTTTCGGATACACCATCGAGCCTGGAACTTTTCAAGCGATTCAAAAGACGGCATCGCAGATTGATCAGGTATCGCGGGAGCGCGTTCGCGATGAGCTCACCAGGATGTTGATCGAGGGCCATGCACGCCAGGCTTTTCTTCTGCTCGACGAAACCGGATTGCTGCACGAGGTGTTGCCCGAGGTCGAAGCCATGAAAGGAGTGGAGCAACCGCCGCAGTTTCATCCTGAAGGCGATGTGTTCGTACACACGCTGCGATTGCTCGAAAGGTTGCCGCATCCCTGCCCGATCACGCTGGCTTGGGGCGCTTTGCTGCATGATGTGGGCAAGCCCGCGACATTTCGCGTTGCGCCTGATCGCATCCGTTTTGATGGACACGTCGATGTCGGCGTCAAGATCGCGGAAGAAATCTGCCACCGCTTACGGTTTTCGAATGACGATACGGATCAGATTCTCGCGCTCGTCGACAATCACATGCGCTTCGCGCACGTGCAGCAGATGAAGGAGTCCACCTTCAAAAGGTTTGTGCGCATGCCGCGCTTCGATGAACACCTGCAATTGCACCGCATGGATTGCGAGGCCAGCCACGGCAATCTCACTTCGTACAATTTCACGCGCGAGAAGATGGCGTCCATGCCACCGGCAGCAATGCGGCCCGTGCCGCTGATCACAGGGGACGACTTGATCGCAGTGGGCTACAGGCCCGGACCGCAATTCAAGAAGATTCTGTCAGCGGTGGAGGATGGACAATTGGAAGGACGCCTACAGACTAAGAATGAGGCTATTGCATTTGTAGGGACCGAGTTTCCGAGCGAAGGTTAGGAGTACTTTAGCGTCGCCACCCTAAACAAGAAATGCACCAAAAAAGGTGCAAAATGGACGGTTTGCCGAAATCTTGTCAAGCCCCTCTTGAAGCCTAAATCTAGTTAACTCGCTGAAAACAATGGCAATATATAGTTGAAAAGTTGGCGGGTTTACCCTATCCAAACTGCTATTCTAAAAGTATAGAGCAAATCAAATAGAGTCAGACGAACATACCAAGGGGTTCGGGCATCGCACAAGTCCGCACACACGAAAATGAAAGTCACTGAAAAGGACGTCGCCTACGTCGCGGATCTGGCGAATCTCGAGCTGACCCAGGACGAACGCCAACTCTTGCTGCGCGATCTCAACTCGATTCTCGATTATGTTGATCGGCTGAGCCAGTTGGATACGACCGACGTGCCGCCGATGGCCCAGGTCTCAGACAGGTACGGGGTCGACCAATCAAGAACTGGGAGTGCGCGCTTTGCTTACGCCAGCCGCGAAGACATTCTCGAAGGTCTGAGAAAATCGCTGCCGCATGAGGTGGCGCTGCAAAACGCTCCAGACACGGATGGAACATTCTTCAAAGTACCAAAAGTGATCGAGAGATAGAACCTACGGTTCGTGAAAACGAATCATCTTTAGCCAGTCACTCCTCTTATGGATTTGAACGCACTCACAATCGAAGGCGCCCGCGCTGCCGTGCAAACGCGCAAGACCACGGCGACATCGCTGGCCGAAGCGTTCTACGCAAAGATCGACAAAACTGATTCGAAGATTGGCGCATACCTCACACTCTCGAAGGATCGTGCGCTGGAACAAGCAGCGCGAATGGATTCGCTGGCCGCAAAGGGAGAGGAACTGCCGCCACTGGGTGGCGTTCCGGTTGGCATCAAGGATGTAATGGTGACCCGCGGTGTGCGCACTACGGCGGGCTCGAAGATTCTTGCGAACTATATCCCACCGTATGACTGCACGGCGGTGGCTCGGCTCGAAGCTGCTGGTGCGGTTGTGTTGGGCAAGCTGAACTGCGACGAATTTGCCATGGGGTCTTCGAACGAGAATTCCGCCTGGCGTCCGGTGCGCAATCCCCGCGATCTGAGCCGCGTGCCCGGAGGTTCCTCGGGAGGGTCAGCGGCGGCAGTTGCGGCGGATATGGCTGTGGCCACTCTGGGATCGGACACCGGCGGATCGATTCGCCAACCCGCGTCTTTTTGCGGCGTGGTCGGGCTAATGCCGACATATGGACGCGTATCGCGATATGGTCTGATCGCGTTCGCTTCGTCGCTCGATCGCATCGGGCCGCTCACAAAAACCGTGAGAGATGCGGCCATCGTGCTGCGAACCATCGCAGGCCGTGATCCCATGGATTCCACTTCCGCCGAAGTGCCCGTACCGGACTATGTTGCGGAACTGGAGAAGCCGGTGCGCGGGCTTAAGCTTGGTGTGGCAAAAGAATATTTCGGAGAAGGACTGGACTCCGAGGTTCGAAAGTCGGTAGAGGCCGCGATCCAAAAGCTGGCAGTATCAGGCTGCGAAATCGTTCCGGTCTCGCTCCCGCACACGGAATATGCGATTCCGACCTATTACATAGTGGCCACGGCGGAAGCATCGTCGAACCTGGCTCGCTTCGATGGCGTTCGTTACGGTTACCGGACTCGCGATGCGCGCACGCTTTCCGAAATGTACCGCCGCAGCCGCGATCACGGCTTTGGCGCTGAGGTGAAGCGCCGTATCATATTGGGCACCTACGCGTTGAGCGCGGGATATTACGACGCCTACTACCTGAAGGCACAGAGGGTCCGCACGCTGTTGGTCCGGGACTTCGAGGAAGCATTCAAGAAAGTGGATGCGATTGTAACTCCGACCAGTCCCACTGCCGCATTCAAGTTGGGCGAGAAAGTCGATGATCCTCTATCGATGTATCTCGCTGACATTTTCACCGTTACTGCGGACCTGGCGGGAATTCCCGGAATTTCCGTCCCTTGCGGAGAGACAAAGGAGAACTTGCCGGTCGGACTGCAGATCCTGGGCAAGCACTTCGACGAAGCCACAATCTTGCGAGTGGCCCATGCCTACGAGCAGGCGGCGTAAGGTTCGTGGTTACACGCTGTTGTTCGCTACGCTGGCTCGTAATATCGTTCGCCGGCGCAGCCGCGACAAAGTAATTTTCCGTCACGACGCACTTCACGGCGAAAGTTAATTCCTTCGCCACAGACTTCACAAACAATACGTTCACCCTTGAATCCGGGAAACTCTTCCGGGGGCAGATCGACTTTCACCCATTCAATGGTGAATAGGTCATCCTCGGGCATTTCACGATAAGCCAGCATCTGCTGGCTATTTTTATTTGGCAGTTCAGGATGCATCTGCCGGGCCAGGGCCTTCGATGATTCCCTGGCAGCGATGCGCACTCCTTTGCCAGTGTTCGCGTCGACGAAGGTTGCAGCCATCTTGCCCCAGTCACGGAACTTCAGCGCACGCTTGCCAAGACGGCAACCGGTGACCACCGCGACTGCGTCCGTCGCGCAACGGTCGATCTCCACAAAGGTCACCAGGCGTTTTCGATCCTTGCCGCGAGGATCGTCGATGCCCAGCTTCGTCAGGCCGAGCATGGCCAGTCGGACGCCGAGAACCTGTCCGGCGCAGAGATGACCATGCGCCGCTTCGGCCTCCTGAAGATATTCGTCGAAAGATTTCATTTCAGTTGTTCCCTGCCAGTTGCCGGCTGCATGCGATTGTAGTCCGCGAACCGGTGAAAGTCAGAGCTCGCAACCAGTATCAACCAAAACCAAGGAGAAGATTCATCATGAAGTCAAACTCAAGCCTAGCCTTAAGCCCAATCTCGAAATCCAGAACGATTCTCGCGATTGCGTTGTCGATCTCGCTGATAGCCACCGGCTGCAGCGCCCAATGGATCAGTGTCGCTCTCGCCGATTTACCCGTGCTGATTCAGATGGCCTTGAACATCGGCACGATTGTTACCACGCTGCAGTCCGGCCAGCAGATCAGCGCACCCGAGGCCGCTGCCATCCAGAATATTTCCGCACAAGCCAGTAAAGATCTGAATCTGCTGGCGACGCTCTACAACGAATACAAAACGAACCCAAATGCAGGCACTCTGCAGAAGATCCAGGGCGTCATCGCGGACATCGACCAGAACCTGCCGGCCCTCTTGCAGGCAGCGCACATCGGCAATCCGGTTCTCTCGGCACGGGTCACCGCGGGAGTCAATCTGATCCTGACTACTGTCGCCAGCTTCGCTGCCTTGATGCCACAGACTTCGGCGTTATCCGCGTCGCAAAAGGTGGCCCACTCCGCGCCTGCCATCCCTAAAGCGAGTGACTTGAAGAAGCAGTGGAATCAGCAAGTGTGCGGACCGACCAGCACTTCTCCATTGGACTTCGGCACTACGGGCTGCACGGTGAGATAGCGCGCCTATCTTCCATCGGCTGCGTCAATCCAAGCCTCTGCCTGCGCTGGGAGCGCAGGTGGAGGCTTTGTTCTTCCCGGACAAAACCTTGTTTTGAGAATTAGGAGACGATCGTGGACCTGAATCAAGCAATTCAGTTCGGACTATTGGTGAAAGCCGCTGAAGCCATGCTGCCCGCGAATATCGCTTCTGCAACGGGTCAGATGCTTCCCGGCGCGTACGACCCAAATAACGTTGGCTACAAAGTGGTCAGTACGATTCTGGGTAGCGATCTCGCGACGACCATGAATCCCGGCCGAGGCAATCGCATTGTGTCGTTCGGGTTCATCGTCCAAGCACCTGACAACGACGCGGTCATCGCCATTCGGGGCACGGAGGGCATTCGGGAGTGGATCCACGATTTCGAATTCCTTACTATGAAGTGCCCATTCCTGCCCGGCGCAGGTAAAACGGATGATGGCTTCACCGCAATTTACGACTCTCTGCGGGTTGCGACAACCTCCGCTCGGCTAGTGGATGCGGTGGCAGCGCTTCCGTTCGATCATGCCGTCAACTCATTGACGATCTGCGGACACAGCCTGGGAGGCGCGCTGGCCACATTGCTCGCCCTTGATGTAGCAGCCAATACCAGCTTCAAGAATCCGACCATCTACACCTACGCCAGCCCACGCACAGGAGATGCGTTATTCGCACATACCTGCAACCAGGTTGTCCCGAATACTTATCGTATCGCCAACCGCGTGGATATTGTTCCCAAGCTACCCTTGCCGCCTCTCTACGAACATGTGGCGGGACTCTACGAGTTAAACTCGATCAAGCTGATCCCCCCGAGTTTTCTGGTCAAGTGTGAACTTGCGTGCGAACACCACATGACTTCTTATCTGCATCTTTTATCCTTGCTGGCTGGGAAAACTGTTCAACCGCTGGACGCTGCATGCGTTCCCTAACAGAGTTACTGGCTATCGCGGCAACTGTGCTAACAATTCCATTGCTACTTGCGTTTCCATCGCGCACCATCTTTCGTGATTTCGACGACGATGCCAAGGCCGCCAAGTTCAGCGCGAATAGCGTCAGAGAGTGTGAAATTACGCGATCGGCGCTCCTTTTCCATCTCTGCAACCTTCTTTTCAATGTCGCCGTCGGAGAGTCGCTGTGCTGCGACCGTTTCCAGCAACTCCTCGCTGATCTCGTTCTCGCGGCCCTCCGTTTTCGCCCACTCTACAATGCCGCGAACCTTCGCCGCATCGTCATCTTTCAGCACCGCGAATACCTCGTCAAAGTGCTGCAGAGCAGCGAGCAGAGCCGGAATGTCGTCTTTCTTGAATTGTCCCGCGTCCATCGCGGCATTCGCCTTCCGCACCATGTCGAAGATCGCCGCCTGAGCCTGCGCTGTATTAAGGTCGTCGTCCATGCCGACCAGCATTCGCTCAGTGGTCTCACGCGCCAGTTCAGCCATGGCTTGAGTGGCGCCCGCCGGGAACGGCGCCGTGCTCAAACGCAGATGAAAGTTTCGCAGCCGCTCCACCGACACGGCAGCCTGCTTCAGCCCATCGAAAGTAAAGTTCAGCTGGTTGCGATACGGAACCGACGCCAACAAAAACCGGATGGACGATGGCTTATGTCCTTTGAGAACCAGATCGCGCAGCGTAAAAAAGTTGCCCAGGCTCTTCGACATCTTCTCGCCCTCGACCAAAAGAAACCGCACATGAAACCAGAAGTGCGCAAACGGCTTACCGGTGAGCGCCTCGGACTGAGCGATTTCGTTTTCGTGGTGAGGAAAAATCAGGTCTTCGCCGCCCGCGTGCAGATCGAAAGTCTCGCCCAATTCCTCCATTGCCATGACCGAGCATTCGATGTGCCAGCCCGGCCGCCCCGGCCCGATCACCGTCTCCCATGAAGTCTCGCCAGGTTTCGGCGCTTTCCACAGGGCAAAATCGCGCGCGCTGTCCTTCTCGTACTCATCCACATCCACCCGCGCTCCATCTTCCATCCCAGCAAAATCTTTCTTGGAGAGTTGCCCGTAAGCAGGAAACTTCGCGATCCGGAAATAGTAAGATCCATCTTCGGTGCGGTAAGCGAATCCCTTTTTCTGCAGTTCGGCGATGAATTCCGCCATCTCGGGGATGTGCTCCGTCGCGCGCACCAGAATCGGCTGCTCGATATTCAGCGCGGAGATATCGTCAAGAAATGCCTTCTCATATTTTGCCGTGTACTGCTGAACACTCACCCCCGCAAGCGCCGCATTGCGGATGATCTTGTCATCGACGTCGGTGATGTTCATCACGTGACGTATCTGGTAGCCGCTCTGCCGAAAAAAACGCCGCAGAACATCCACCGCAATGAACGTCCGTAGATTGCCGATGTGGCCATAGTCATAAACCGTGGGCCCGCAAGCATACATGCGAACTTCGTTGTCCACGAGCGGCCGAAACTCTTCCACCTTGCCCGAGAGTGTGTTGTAAAGACGAAGCGCCATAGTGAGAGCAGACCAGAAAGCGGAACCGTTCATTCTAGGGGCAAAAAAGAAACAGGGTCAAATCAGATTGGGGGATAGGAGATAAGGCGATCCAAAGTTGCACCCACTCCCCAACCTCTGACCTAAGGAGAATCTGTAGCCACTCGACCTTCAGAAGGACCACTGGGGCATACGACGCGGGATCCTAATCCGTGCGTGGCGTCGCGCTGGCCAGCGCGAGAATCGCTCCGGCAAACAGCATCGTGTCAAAGAAGTAGTTGATCCCCTCAACCTTGACGTCGGTGCTCGGGTCGGCCAGCGCCGCGATCAGGATCGGACCGTAGATGAATACAACCACCAACACAATCCAGGTACCGAGATAAGTTGCCGCCATCCTTGTCTTCTTGTCCAGCAGAATGCATACCCCGGCAACCACAAGAATTGCGCCCGTCAGCCAGCCAATGAGCAGGTGCGCCGGAATCCACGCGGGCATCAGTTTTTCGAGCGGGACTCCGGGAACGTTCGCCGTGTGCAGAGAATTCTCAATGCCATAAAATATGGTGGCGATCCCGATTATCACGCGGCCCACGGTTATGAGCTTGCTTCCGCCTTGCCCGCGGCCTTGCTCGCGCATGGCGTTTCCCGCAAGAATCCAGCCTCCGCCACCGAACAACATTTCGCGCAGGGTCAGCGTCCATCCAAACCGGTCTTTTGGGGTGGCGAGAGTTCCGGGGATATCCAACATCGCCACAAAACAAAACATCGCGACCCCGAACAGCAGGCCCGACCAGCGCACCTGAATTTTTGTGGAAATGCTCAAGGATGCGGCCAGCAGCGCAAAACCGAAGAAATACGCCCAAAACAATCGCCACGGCATATACGAAGGCACCATGGGCATGAGGGATTCAGCGGCCGCGAGATGCAGGGCGCCGAAGACCGCCAAGGGGGCGGCGAAAAACAAATTGCTCAAGGCCACGACCTTGTCCAGGCCGCGGGCCCGCGCGATATCGGTCTTCGCAGCCCAGATCGCAACCAGGAAAATTACGACGCCGGCGGTGCACATCGAGACCACCGTGCGAGAAACCCCAAAAAATGCGGCGAGAATGGTTATTTGCATTTTAGATGGGATGCCGAGGTAAGCGCGATCGCTGTATCGGGGCGCGTTTTCCCGGGTCAATACAGCCTCGAATTGTACAACGGCGAGTAGGTGAGGATATTCCCGGCACGCTGACGGAGGCTTTCCTAACTGAGGGCCACCGAATCCGTGTGAAACAGACCCATCTTTGTCTCTTTAGTGACGACGAGGCGCTGCATCACCGATCAGAATCGGGTCAGGTTTGCTCTGCGAATGTACATTCCTTCGGATCTTTATCCGCGCGCAAACCCAGAAATACCGGCGCCCGCAACTTCATTCCGCCTTCCGTCGTTTCGTGCGTCCACTCCGTAAACTTAATCTCCGCCACACGTTCCGGTTTTACCCAATGCACATGGGCCGCATCTACGTCACCGTAGAACGGGCTGCGAGTCGTCTCCAATTCTTTCAGCACTTGCCAGATTTCCTTTAGCATCGCCTGATTGAAGCCCGTTCCCGCCTGGCCGACGTGAATGAGCCGGCCTTTCCCGTCATAGAGTCCGAGGACGATCGACCCAAAGTATTGGCGGCTGCCCTCCGGATCGGTGTATCCGCCGATTACGCAATCGATGGTTTGCGTAACCTTAATCTTCAGCCACTCGCGGCTGCGTCGTTCCTCGTAATGGCTCAGACGCTTTTTCGCAAGAATCCCCTCCAAACCTTTTTGCTTAGCCACTTCGAATAGCGCCAAACCTTGGGGAAAGTGATCGGAATAGCGAACCAGTTCGCTGGGTGCGATGATCTGCGCCAGCACTTGCTTGCGCTGCTCCAGCGCAACCCGGCGTACGTCGAAGCCGTCGAGATAAAGCAGATCGAAAATGTAGTAGACGATCTGCAGTTCGCGTCGCGCTCCAACACGTCGCCCACCTTTACGAATGCCGGTGCGCTGTTGCATCAGGCTGAACGAAGCCCGGCCTTGCTCGTCGAGCGCCACAACTTCACCGTCAAGAACTGCATTCTTCGCTGTGATCAACTTGGACAATTCATGCAGTTCAGGAAATTCTCCGGTGAGTTCGTTCTGGTTCCTCGAAACCAAGCGTACTTTGCCCTCTTGCAGGAACGAAACCGCACGATAACCGTCCCACTTGATTTCGAACAACCACTCCGGATCATCAAAAGGCTTCTCGACTGAAGTGGCCAGCATGGGATGAACGGCGGTGGGTATGGGTTTCCGGACTGCGCCAGATAGATCTTTAACCGCAGACGGCGTAGAAATCACCTGTGAAGGCGAGGCGCCCGGTTTTGCTAAGAATCGATCACTTTGAGGCTTGTTCTTGCCGTTTTTTTTTACTTTGTCTGCCTTCGCATCCTTTGGGGCTTGTTTGTTTTTTTTATCCAGTTTAGCCAGCGTCTCCGCCAGCCACGGCGCTTTCACTCTTCCCCGCGACGCCGGTCGGCTGCTCTTCCATTCAGCTGAATCCTTATCACCTGCGATCTCAGCCATGGAGCGCTTGCTGAGTACAGAGCTGTCGTATTGCTCGATGTCATAACCCTCCACCGCGTATTCGTCCTGCTTCTTGATCAGCAGCCATTCCGTTCCCTTGCTCCCCGGACGGCGCGCGCGCATGTGAATCAAAGCAAAATCGCCCTTGAGCCGCTGCCCATGCAGTCGAAACTTCAGATCTCCCTTCTGCAACATGGCAGCCGCTTCGGCCTCCGTTCCCGGAACGTACTTTCCCTTCACCGGCTGCGGCGAGAGCGGTTCCCACGTGCCCAAATCCCAAACCATCACCGTACCCGCACCGTAGTTGCCCTCGGGAATCGTGCCTTCAAAATCAAAGTAGGAAACGGGATGATCTTCGACTTGCATGGCCAGCCGTTTGTCGGCGGGATCGAGCGACGGGCCTTTGGGCACAGCCCACGATTTGAGCACGCCATCCATCTCCAACCGAAAGTCGAAGTGCAAGCGCGTGGCCCTATGTTTCTGGACAACGAAGCGGTGCCCACTCTTCTTCTCCACCCTCGGCGGAGGCTCCGGCGTTTCCTCAAAGCGGCGCTTGCGCTTGTATTCCTCTAAGGCCATCGGGCTATTGTACTGAGAACCAGGTACCGAGAACTATGAACTGAGAACCGAGAACTGATATTTGAAAACACTCCCGCAGTTTTGCTTACAATCCCCAGCATGATTTAAGGTTGCTGGCGGATTCCTTATAGCATGAAACGCGAATATCCAGATGTGCCACTGGTAGGCGTGGGTGCGATCATAATCGATCGCGACCGCGTAGTGCTAGTAAAACGCGGACAAGCCCCCCTCCAGGGCGAATGGTCAATTCCGGGCGGGGTGCTCGAAGTGGGCGAAACCCTCCGCCAGGCCGCGGTTCGCGAGGTTCTTGAGGAAACCGGACTCCGCGTGGAAGTCGACGAATTACTTGGCGTCTATGATCGCATCCTGCGTGATTCCGACGAACGCACCCGCTACCATTATGTGCTGATCGATTTCCTCTGCCGACGAATCGACGGTGAGCCACTCGGCGCGGGCGACGCCGCCGAGGCCCGCTGGTTCACTCGCGACGAACTCGCCGGACTTTCATTAGCGCCGGACACCGCGGACGTCATCAAGTTAGGCTTCGAGAAGTCTGCCAGTCAACGGGTTCTCTGATTCGAGCAGTCCGACAAAATCCGAAAGCGAGGCGACTATGTTCAAAAAAATCCTAAACACGAGCAACGACTTTACCCTGACCACTGTTCGTTTGGTGATGGGGTGCGTATTCTTCGCGCACGGTGCGCAAAAGATGCTGGGCTGGTTCGGTGGATACGGCTTCAGCGGCACCATGGGCTTCTTCACCCACCAGATGGGAATTCCGGCGCCCTTCGCCTTCCTCGCCATTTGCGCCGAGTTCTTCGGCGGACTCGGCCTGATCGTCGGGTTCCTCGCGCGCATCGCTGCCTTCGGAATTATTTGCAACATGCTCGTGGCCGTGATCATGGTGCATGCGAAAAACGGTTTCTTCATGAACTGGGCGGGCAATCAAAAAGGAGAAGGATTCGAATATCACCTGCTGGCCATCGCGGTCGGACTGCTGATTATCGTCAAGGGATCGGGTGCTCTGTCCGTCGACCAATTCCTCAGCGAAAAACATCCCTAGAAAACAGAACGGCCCGCGCTCATAAAAGCACGGGCCGCCGGTGCACTGTTTGGGATTGACCAAGAGGTGGTCACTCTACGTGGCCTCTTACGGCAACTCCGGGTCCTACTCTGGAAGCCCCGGCGCGACCTGACGCCGGGACAAATCCAAACTCACCGGTTAGTGTGCGGGCTGTAGCTGCTGGCGCGCGAGCGCCTGGGCAGCCCCGCTTAGAGCAACCAGCTCTAAGTCTCAGCCACCTCACCTGGTCTTAGACTCCCACTACAGTTACTACAATCAGAACTTGTCATTCGACCACCTCCTTTCCGGTGTAATCCGACATTAGTACAAAATCCACACCAAGGTCAACTGTGAAGAAAAATGAAAGTAGCTCAGTCTGATTCCATTTGTTGAATGACGTCATCCCGAAGGCCCGAAGGGCCGAGGGATCTCGCGCGGACTATTTCGAACTTCCGTCCGCAACTCAACCCAAACCCCCAGAAAATCATCCGAAAGCCGCTTGTGCCGAAAAGTTGTCAAGCCCCCTGAAGCGCCCAATTCCCGCCAAACCTCTGATTCTGCGCCAGAAATAAACTTCAAAATTTGGCGGGTTTACCCCCTCGGATTTGCTAGTCTAGAAGTAGAGATCAAATCAGGCGCAAGCTTCCCAGCTTGCGCCTTTTCTTTTGGCGGAGACTCCCACTTCAATTCATGAGCAAAGCCAAGGGCCGTTCGCGCGGACGCATTCCAGCGTCCAAGCGGAGCACTGCCCAGGAGGCCGCACGGGCCCCTAGGGACGAGATGCACAGCGGCGATCTTGGAGAGGCGGCCTTCGTATACAAAGCAACGAGTCTCCACTTGGTGGTGGCGAAGCCTTACAGTCAGGGCCAACGCTACGACTTCATGGTAGACACCGGCAACGGACTCTGGCGGGTGCAGGTCAAGACATGCGCAAATATGTGCAACGGGTTATATGCGACCTCCATTGCCTGTCGGAGGCATAGCGCTTTGTTCCGGTCCACGGGACATGTCCCGTAGTCATCTCGTCCCCGGCACCTCCGTGCTCCTACACTTGAAGTCTCCCTGATTGCAATCCGATCTTCACTGTAAGCCGAAGATCGTTCAGCCCTTCCAGCGGTAGGCGTTGGACTGGGGCAGGCCGATGTGGGCCAGGACGCGGTTGACGAACTCGCGCGCCATGGCATCCAAGCTTGCCGGGCGGTTGTAGAAGGTTGGGATTAGGGGAAAGACGGTAGCGCCGGCGTCGGCGGCACGGTACATGTTGCGGATGTGGATTTTGTTGAGCGGGGTCTCGCGCACGCAAAGAATTAATGGACGCTGTTCTTTGAGACAGACGTCGGCGGCGCGCTCGATCAGATGCGAGGCGATGCCGTTGGCAATGCGGGCGAGTGTGCCCACGCTGCAGGGGATGACGACCATGGCGTCGGCGGGATAGGAGCCGCTGGCGATGTTGGCTCCGATGTCGGCGTTCGATTGCTGGTGAATTTTGCGGGAGGCTTTGCCGAGAAGTTGGCGGACCAGGTTGCTGCGGCCGCGGAGTCCGAGTTCTTCGGCCATGACGCGCAGGGCGCTGTCAGAGGCGATGAAGTTCACGGTATGGACGCGCTTGTCGCATTCGACTGTGGCTAGCAGGTGTTCGCAAAATAAAGCCCCGCTGGCGCCGGTTGTAGCGACAGTCAGATTCTCGGGCGGAAGGGTGGGCAATGGCTCCTCGGATCTCTTGATTGGGATCTTTCTGAGCATAGGGAGCGGGCGACGGGCAAGTCAAGCAGTCGTTGGTCGTTAGCCAGGCGACCTATACGACCTGAGTTTGGCGAACGACCAAGGGCGAACGACCAACGACGACTTATGGCTACGCAAACCAATCTGGGATCCCGCCGCAACGCCGCGCAGATGCACGCGCTGGCTTCGGTGGAACGCGAGGTGCGCGCCAACGATTCCAGCGGGCGTCGCAAGTATCTGCGGGACTTCAGCAATGCTTTTCGCTCGTATGAATCGGTCATCGATGCCCAGCAGCTGAGCACTGCGGTCCGTGCGGCCGACGTGATCCTGATCGGCGATTATCACGCTCTGCCGTCGGCGCAGCGGTTTGCGGCGACTCTGCTCGAGCAGCGCGCGCAGCCGGGCGATTGTCCGGTGGTGCTGGGAGTAGAAACGATTTTCTCCCGCCATCAACACATCCTCGAAGAATGGTGGCGGCGGGAGATCGATGAAGAAGAGTTTCGCCAGCGCATTCGATTCGACCTCGACTGGAATTATGAGTGGCCCCCTTTTTACGAACTGCTGGTAACCGCCCGCGAACACGCCGAAGCAGTTTATGGCCTCGACTGCATGCCGAGGGAGGACCTGCGCAAGATTGGAGCTCGAGACAAACATGCGGCGGACAAGGTCGCGGAGATTCATCAGCGTCATCCGAATGCCGTGATTCTGGTTTTGTTTGGAGAATCGCATCTCGCGCCTCAGCATCTTCCTCGCGTGCTGCGCGGACGATTACCGGGCCAACGGGTGCTCACCGTATTGCAGAATGTGGACGCCCTCTACTGGCAGGCGACTGAGGCACAGCAGGAGCAGGTCGAGGCAGTTCGGGTAAGCGATGACGTGGTTTGCGTTTTCAACTCTACGCCTCTCGAGAAATACGAGAGTTACCGCCTCTGCCTGTCTCGGTGGAATCAGGAAGGCGAGCAGCCGCCGGACCTGGGGCCGACGATCTATAACCTGATCGATAGCCTGTTGCAGTTCCTCGATGTGGACCGCTACTCATCGCACAACGGAACGCAGCCGAAGTTTCTGATCGATCTGCTGCCTGAAGTGCATTGTGGTTCTTCCGATGCGCGCTTGCGGCGCTTGCTCTCCCGCGTGACCGGCGAAGCGGAGAGAATCGAAGCTATGCTGCGAAAGGTCGAGGCGCGGGGCAGCGTTTATCTGCCGGCAATCAATGCTTTCTATATTCGTGAATTCCAAATGACATGTGCTGCCGAAGAGGCTTCGCGCTTTTTGCATCATGCCTGCCGTGGCTTGCCGTTGCGCCGGAACGGTCATGCGGTTGCGACTGGCGACCCCATCGACCGGTTTTATGCGCGGACGCTCGAACATGCGCTAGCTTACTTTGGGTCACGAGTGCTGTATCCGGCACGGCCTGCCATCAGCGATCAAGAGGCCTGCGAATTTTCGCGCGCGGCTTGTGAACGGCTAATGCACGATGCGCTGCACAGCGACCGAATCAGGTTCGACACCCTCGCCCAGAAATTGGGCTACACGCTGGGCAGCCAGCTCTACGATGCGTATCTCCGGGGATGCGTGAGCCGCAGCGTGCTGCGGCATTTGTTCCTCGCGCGGATCGACGATCCGGGCAAGGCGCGCCAGACGTGCTTTGACGTTGTTCGAAAGGTTCGCGGAAGCCGCAAGAAGCCGTGTGCTTCGAGTCACAGCAGCGAACCCTAGAATTTACCAATGTGCTCAACCACACGAACTTCGCTCCTCCCGCCACGCAAATCGATAACCCAACCTTCGGCTTTCTGAGTGCGCCGCTAATCGCGGAGAACGCCGGCAACCGCACCGGACAACTCGTTCTGCGCGTCGAGTTCTAGTGACTGTGACGCGCGCAGTCACGGAGCCACCGGATGGAATGCTAATCTAGATTGGCCAAGGCTGGTTTCACGGATGCCTTGGCGCCGGAACCGTTGCCGCAAGGGCTATTGCTGAGTGCTTCTTTGAACGCTGAATCGATTCGCAAACTTTTCGAGCAGGTGCGTGGGGGGAAACTTTCTCCTGACGAAGCCGTGCAACGGCTGCGGCATTTGCCGTTTGAAGACCTGGGATTTGCTAAGGTCGATCACCATCGCGCGTTGCGCGCTGGCATGCCTGAAGTTGTCTTTGGCGAAGGCAAGACGCCGGCGCAGTTGGCGACAATCTTTTCGCGGTTGGCCCAGCACGAAGGAAATATTCTGGCGACGCGGACCAGCCAAGAGCAGTTCTCCGCGGTAAAAAAGAAAGTGCGCAAGGCGCAGTACCGGGAACTGGCGCGGGCTGTTGTTTTGCAACGCGATCAACAAAAGTATGGCAAGGGACTCATCGCCGTGGTTTCGGCAGGAACCAGCGATATTCCGGTTGCGGAGGAAGCCGTGGTCACCGCCGAAATCATGGGCAATGAAGTTGAGCGTCTGTATGACGTCGGCGTAGCCGGCATTCATCGCCTGCTGGCGAATCGCGGAACGTTGGCGCGGGCACGCGTGGTTATCGTTTGCGCAGGGATGGAAGGTGCGTTGCCCAGCGTGGTCGGTGGACTGGTTGGCGTTCCGGTGATTGCCGTTCCCACCAGCGTTGGCTATGGCGCGTCTTTTAAGGGAGTGGCGGCGCTGCTGGGGATGATGAATTCTTGTGCGTCGAATGTCAGCGTGGTGAATATTGATAATGGATTCGGCGCGGGATATGTGGCGGCTTTGATCAACCGGTTGTGAGTGGCTGCCGCGCTTCGCCCGGCAGGACGGGCGGGGACGCCCGTCCTCCATTATCATTTTGATGACTACGACTTTCCGGCCACTTCCAGGTTGTTCTTTACGCTGAAGGCGCCGAAGACCTGGCTCGCCCTTATGCCCGCGATCTGTTTGTCCATCGCAGTGCCGACCACGCCGTAGAGGCTGATATTGCCGTGATCGACGACGATTCGGATCGGCTTCGCGGGATCAATCGCGTACTGGCCCAACGCTGAATCGTGATAGATGGCACGCATAGTGCGAATCCTGATGTCGTCATCGAAATTCGACACGGGCGCGACTTTCGTGTTATTCACTACGTCCTTTACGCCGGGAGTATTGTTCACCAGCGCGAGGGCGGAGTCGCGATCAACCTCGGCGCGAGTCTCGCCATTGAGTGTGGCCACGCCATTCTCGACCGAGGCTGTTACGAAATTAAACGCGTTGTCGTATCCCTGGCGGTCGTAGTAGAGCTTGCGGTCGAGTTGCGCCGTGAGTTCGCCGTCGGAAACGTTGTTGCCGTTGACCGCAATCAGGTTTCGAACTCCCTGCACGTTTTCCGCTTTGCGGATTTTCTTGGCCGCATCCAGCTTTTGTTGATGCAAATCCACGCTGCCGCTCAGAGTAACGATGCCATCCTCAACCGCGGCCTGGACGTCGTGGAATTCCTTTTTACTTGCAAGTTGCTGTGAAACTTTGGCCTGGATAGCGGCATCGTAGCGGCTTGCGCCGGTAGTTTGGGCAACCATGCTTACGCTAAGGAGGCTCACACCAACAAACCAACCGAAACCCCGAAGAAAAGCTTTCATGAAATGGACCCTCCGATCCGATACCAGAAATAAACCCAGAGCCCGGCGAAAAGTTTTCATATTCTTGCCCTCCCACATCGTTTATTAACTAGTTAGTTAAATAGTGAGATGCAGCAAAATCAGGCTGGAATGTAAAGATTTGTAGCGACTGCCGGGTCAGCTTCGCGATGGGGTCGAGCCAAACACGGTGGAGACCAGGGCGTGGATCTCTTCGACTGCCTCGTCGAGTTCAAAGGTGAATCGCACCAGGTCCACACCCTCGAGGTCACGGTGTTCTTTGAGAAGAATGGCCCACGCCGGGTCGGAGACCAAGTCCACCTTGTGCCGCTCGTAGTATCCGTAGCCCAGGCCGCGCATGCGGCAGAGAAGGTCGCTCAAGTGCACCAGCGCCACCAGTGGCTGTGCCTTCTGGCTTTGCTCGATGGCGTGATGATGCGCGATCACCTCGATGACATCGTCCGCCAGTTTCCACTGTTCTGCCAGCGCCCGTCCGGTCTCGCAGTGCGTGAATCCCATGGTGAGGCGTTCCGCCTCATCCAACGCAATCTCCTCCTGGAGGGCACGTTCCATCGCCTTGGCGAATTCGCTCGAGAAAACCAGGCAGTTCACCATGAATCCGATGTCGTGCAGCAGTCCTGCCATGTAGGCTTTTTCGTGGTCCGAGGCACCCAACTTCTCGCTGAATTTCCGGCATACCATGGCGCATCCCAGCGAATGTCTCCAGAACACGGCTGGATCCAGCACCCACTTCTTCGAGGGGAAAGCCTGCCCCAGACAGCAGGTCAGAAGAATGGTTTCCACTCGCCGCAGACCCAGGCTGATCACTGCCGCTTTGATGGATTTGGGCGGCAACGCCATCCCGAACAACGGTGATGCCGCCACCCGCAGGCACTGCGCGGCAATGGTGTTGTCATAAGAGACGAGGCGCACGACTTCGTCAACATTCACGTTGTCGCCGGAGCCGCTTAGCAAGTTCAACAAAGGCAGAAAAACAGCCGGGATCGCGGGCATGCTTTCGATATGCTGCACGCGCTCGCGAATGTTTGAGGTGACGGATGCGGTCATAACTTGGCACCCTTGAGCGATGGTTTCCAGTATGCGATGGTTCCTGGAAAATGAACCAGGCGAAACTGGTCATTCAATTTCATCAGCGATTCCGACGTGCCGAGGAAGAAATAGCCGCCATAGTTGAGGTTGGAAAAAAAGTGGTTGATCACTTTCGACTTCGAGACGCCATCGAAATAGATCAGAACGTTGCAGCAGAGAACCAGGTCCATGCCCTTCATAAAAAGCATTTTGGAATCGTCCTGCAGGTTGAGGCGGCTGAAGGTAATCAGCTTTTTTACTTCCGGGAGAACTTGCAGTTTTCTTTCGTCGACGATCGAGAAATATTTCCGTTTGTAGTAGTCCGTGGTATTGCGCAGCGCGTATTCGCCATAAATCCCCGCCTTGGCGGCTTCGACGGAACGGTCGTTCAGATCGGTCGCCAGAATTTCCACCGTCCAGCCCTTTAGTAAACGATCCTTTTCCTCAAGCATGTTCATGGCCAGCGTGTAGGACTCTTCTCCGGTGGAGCAGCCCGCGCTCCAGATGCGCAACCGCTTGATGGCGGCGCTGGTTTTTGTACCCACGATTTCTGGCAAAATGACTTTCCGCAGCGCATCCAGTTGCGGCTGGCTCCGGAAGAGGCAGGTCTCGCCGATGGTGATTTCATTCAGCAGTTGCCGCAGTTCGCCATCGCGGCTGGGCTGGGCCGTGAGCTGGTCCCAGTACTCGCGCGGGGTGTGCACACTGAGCTGTTTCATCCGCCGCCCGCAGCCGTCGGCGAGGAGATAAAGTTTGTCCTCCGATTTATAAATACCCGCAACTTTGTAGACCAGGTCGCGAATTTGCCGGTACAGGGGATCCACGACGTCGGTTCGCTTATTGGCCACGGCCGGCACGGCTGCGCTTTGGGTCACCATTGTCATTTTGGTTGCTGCAACGTCGCGCTAGCTTGCGCATTCCGGAGCCGAGTTTTCCCTGGGGCGAGCAGATCCCGCATCGTCCGAGAAACATTCTTCTTCTCTAGTGACCTATCGTCCGTTCAGCGACTTCCATTAGGGGCTACCTGCACTGATCCGAGGCCGATCGCGAATGTACGTGCAAAGGACCCGATTTGCGAGGAGTTACGGCAAAAACAGGGAGCGAAGTGCGGCTCTGACTATTTTTTCTTAAGACTCTGGCGCTCGGCGACAGCTCAAGTGCACAGTCGCGGCCTCTTTGTACTGAGGCGTTGACCCGGAGCGAGAGGCAGATCGCAAACAGCAAGCCGCATGTAATTTTCGGCATAGTAGTCCTGGACTTTCCCGGATTGACCTTGGGAACCCAGAGCCGAAAATCAACGCCCTAGTGTTTCCGCGTTCGGGCTGGTCTTGCTGGTGCTGGCTTCTCGAAAACTCGCGCGAAGATCTTGTCGATGTTCCTCAGTTGGCGCTTCAGGTCGAAGGCATGCTCGACTTGCCGGCGCGGAACTTTGCGCGCAATTTCTTGGTCTTTCAGCACCAGGTCGCGGAAATTCAGATCGTCTTTCCAGGCACGCATGGCGTGCTGTTGCACCATTCGATAAGCGTCTTCCCGCGAGACTCCTTGTTCGACCAGATCGAGCAAAAGCTGTCCGCTGAAAACCAGACCGCCCGTGCTCTCCAGGTTGCGCTTCATGCGCTCTGGATAGACGAGCATTGTGTCGATTAGGTTGGCTGTCTTTTGCAACAAATAATCCACCAGCGTGGTGGAGTCGGGGATGACGATGCGCTCGGCGGAAGAATGGGAGATGTCACGCTCCTGCCATAGCACAACGTTTTCGAATCCGGCCTGCGCGTTGGCGCGTACCACCCGAGCCAAACCGCTGATCTGCTCGCTGGTCACCGGATTGCGTTTGTGTGGCATGGCGGACGAGCCTTTCTGCTTCTCGCTGAAAAACTCTTCGGCTTCGCGGACTTCGGTGCGCTGCAGATGACGGATTTCCGTGGCGATCTTGTCCAGGGTGCTTGCGATTACCGCGAGTGTGGCGAGGTAATAGGCATGGCGATCGCGCTGGATCACCTGGGAAGAAACCGCAGCGGCCTTTAATCCCAGGCGGGCGCAAATCGCTTCTTCGATCTCGGGGCTGAGGTGAGCGAGTGTTCCCACCGCGCCGGAGAACTTGCCCACGCGCATGTCCTCGGCGGCTCGCCGGAAGCGTTCGATGTTCCGTTGCGTTTCGGAATACCAGTTGGCCAGTTTGAAGCCGAATGTAATCGGCTCAGCGTGAATACCGTGAGTGCGGCCGACCATGGGAGTGTTCTTGAACTCCCAGGCGCGGCGTTTGAGGACTTCGGAGAGCCGATCGAGATCGGCAGCGATGATGGAAGACGCCTGGCCGATGAGCAGGGCTTGTGCGGTGTCGACCACATCATTAGACGTGAGGCCGTAGTGAAACCAACGGGCTTCAGGGCCGACGATTTCCGCCACCGCAGTGGTGAAGGCGATCACGTCGTGCCGAACTTCGGCTTCGATTTCGTGGATGCGCTGCAAGTCGAAGTCGGCGCGCTTGTGGATGGCCTTGGCCGCGTCTTTTGGGACCATGCCAGCGTCGGCCAGGGTTTCGGTGGCGGCGACTTCGACCGTAAGCCAAGTGCGAAAGCGGTTTTCGTCGCTCCAGATGCGGCCCATATCAGGGCGGGTATAGCGTGGGATCACGGCTGCCCCCTCTTCGTTCGTTTCCAGCAAAATAGAAGGACTAGGGATTCTAAACGGTGGGGAACCTCGGTGGCCAGTCCCACAAAGGGGGCGAGGCAGTCGGGTGGAGTTTATAATTCGCACACTCATTTCCGTTTTATATATATCGTGTTACGATATACCATGAAGCTGCATATTTGTCTTGATACGATATAATCCCGCTCCATGGAAAAGTCTCTTACATTGGCTGATTACGAAGCGCTGGCGGAGCTGCGTTACCAGATCCGCCGTTTTCTTCACTTCAGCGAGCAGGCTGCCCGGGAAGCCGGTCTCGAACCGCGGCAGCACCAGTTGATGCTGACCTTGAAGGGGCTGCCTGCGGGAACGCGGCCGAGGATTGGAGAACTGGCGGAGCGGATGCAGATTCAGCACCACAGCGCGGTCGAACTGGTGAACCGGCTGGCTGCCAGCGGCTGCGTCCGGCGGCATCGTGGAGGAGAGGATCGGCGTGAGGTGCTGCTCTCGATGACTCCCAAGGGCGAGAGGATGTTGCGCGAGCTTTCGCTGCATCACAAGGCCGAGTTGCGTATGCAAGGGCCGGCGCTGGTGGCGGCCCTCAAGCGCGCCATGCAAGGCGGTGACGCAGGCAATGGGTTGCGCCCAAAGCTTCGTCAAGCAGCAGGGGGAAGAAACAAGGATGTCAGAAAGCAACAACGGTAGTTCACCTCCATCCACGATTGCGGCAACTGGGGGACAGGTCGGAGACATAAGGCTCGCCGAGCCGGCGCAGTTCCGCATGGTGCTGATGTCCTTTCTTGCGGCAGGGGTGGGGCTGCTCGCTGGGCTGATCGCGTTCGTGTTGTACAAGTTGATTGGCCTGTTCACTAATCTTTTCTTTTACCATCGTTTCGCGGCCGACTTCATCAGCGCCCGCCACAACCAGCTCGGACTGTGGGTGATTCCGATCCCGGTAATTGGCGGAATCATCGTCGGATTCATGGCGAAGTATGGGACATCGAAGATCAAGGGTCATGGCATTCCCGAGGCCATGGAAGCGGTGATGGTGAACCGCAGCCGTATTGAGCCAAGAGTCGCGATCCTGAAACCCCTATCCGCGGCGATTGCAATTGGTACCGGCGGGCCGTTCGGCGCCGAGGGACCGATTATTCAGACCGGAGGCGCGGTCGGCTCGCTGGTCGGCCAGGTGATTCACACCACGGCTTCGGAACGAAAGGTATTGCTGGCGTGTGGGGCAGCTGCGGGCATGTCAGCAACTTTTAACACTCCGATCGCGGGCGTGATCCTCGCCATTGAACTGCTCCTGTTTGAATTCAAGGCGCGATCGTTTATTCCGCTGGTCATTGCCAGCACGCTTGCCACCGCAGTCCACATGCAACTGTTGGGAGCGGGGCCGATGTTCAAGGTGACAGCCATGGACTTCGGTATTCCGCACGCTCTCCCGTTTTATCTGTTGCTGGGTTTGGTTTGCGGACTGGCGGCGGTCGGGTTCAGCAAGTTGCTTTACTGGACGGAAGACCAGTTCGAGAAATTGCCGGTGGACGAGCTCTGGTGGCCGGCGATCGGGGCGCTGGGCCTGGGAGTTATCGGATATTTCGTGCCGCGAGTTCTGGGCGTGGGCTATGACACGATCGGTGACATCCTGAACGCGAACCTGGCATGGAAGCTGCTGCTGGTGGTCATGGTGGCCAAAGCAGTAGCCTTGGTCATCTCGCTGGGATCTGGAACATCGGGCGGACTGCTGGCGCCCATGTTCATGTCTAGCGCAGCCATGGGCGGGGTGTTCGCCATGGGCATGGATCGAATCTTCCCAGCCGCGAATTTGTCCGCGGGAGCCTTCGCGCTGGTTGCGATGGGCGCGGTTTTTGGCGCGGCGTCGCGGGCTACGTTCTCGTTCATTATTTTCGCTTTCGAAATCACTCGCGATTACAACTCGGTGTTGCCGCTGATGCTGGTCAGCGTGATTGCCGACGGGATCGCGATGTGGCTCATGCCAAGGGCTTCGATCATGACCGAGAAGCTGGCGCGGCGCGGGTTGCACATCCATCAGGAGTACGAAGCGGATGTGCTGCAGCAGGTCCGGGTTTCCGAAACCATGGATCAAGATGTGCCTACGCTTCCCGCTGAGATGAAAGTTAGTGAATTGTCGGACCTGATCGCGCAACGCGATCCTGGAGTCTCCCGGCATCAGGGCATGTTTGTCGTCGACGGCAATGGCAAGCTGTCCGGGGTGATCACGCGAGGAGATGTCATGCGCGCTCTTAATGTGGACCCGAGCGGGGCCGCGACGGTGCTCTCTGCGGGTTCTCGCGAGGTTGTGGTCACGTATCCGGACGAGATGCTGCACGATGCTTCCGCCAAGATGCTGCGCAATAACATCGGCCGCTTGCCGGTCGTGGACCGTAAGGATCCTGGTCGAGTGGTTGGGTATCTGGGCCGACCCGGGATTATGGCCGCACGCCTGCGTCGTCTGGACGAAGAGCATGTGCGGGAGCCGGGGTGGATCAAGGGGTTCTAGTCGTTCTCATGGAGCTAACCGCTACTCGCCAGATCCTTCACCGGCTGCGCCGGTTCAGGATGACGTCGGTCTAGCGAGTTTATTTCTTTGGGAAATCCGGTGTCAGTGATCTGTTGACACGGGCGTTGCATTTGGCTGTGATTTATTTTCTCCAGACAATACAGCTGTCTTTGTTAGAGGCGTCTTTGCTGTCGCGATCAGGGGTTTCAGGGCACGGACGGAGACGCCCAGGGTGCCGCCGGAGAAGCCGTCGATATACGCTGCGTTGACGCCGATCACCTCGCCTTGCGAGTTGAAGACGGGGCCGCCGCTGCCGCCGTGGGCGGTGGGGGCGTCGTAGATGAGTTTGTCGCCGACCACATCTCCCAAATGTCCGCAGGTGGACGATGGACGGATTAACGAGAGCGCGGCCAGTTCGTTGGCGGCGCCCTGATCGTCGCGGCGGTAGGCCAGGCGGTCGTAGACGGCGGGTGGTGATTTCGCCACCATGCCCAGCACGCCCATGGGATATCCGACTACGGCAACCAGTTCGCCGGGATTCGGGATGTCGGCGGCCAAGGGTATAGGTCGAAGCTGATGCACGGCCTGGGTGTCCTCGACACGGAGAACCGCCAAGTCACCTTGGGCGGACAGCACCGCCGGAGTGATAGTCACTGGCGTGGGCAGGCCGGGAAAGAAAGCCAACAGTTTCTCGAGGTGGGGTATGGCACCTTTGTGGATCAGGAGGTTTGACTGGGAGTCTTCATACCAGGGCTCGGCCACGTGACGATTGGTCGCGAGCAATCCATCCGAGACCACGAAGCCGGTTCCGGAAATACGGGCACGGAACTCGGGTGGGCGGCCGGGAAATCCTACGTGGTAGATGCCGAAGATGTAGCAAATCGAATTGCGATAGCGGTGCAAGACCAGGGCAGGCATGGCCTGCTCTTGCTGGAGCAACTCAACTTCGTGTCCGAGTTGCAGCACCTGCCGTTGGAGGTCGTCCTTTTGGGCGTCATTTCTGTGAAGATCTTGAGGCTGCGCGGCGGGGAAATAGCGGACCATCGCAGTCACGCCAACCAGCAGGCACACGCCGAGTACACCTTCGAGCATTCGTTGCCAGAGGGTGCAGACTGGCTCTTCGCGAGTTGACGGATCGTTTTCGGCCATCAGGGCTTGTGAGTTCTATTCTGCGCTTAGCGTTGTACAGTTCCTACGGTACGGAGGACGATGTACAAGTGGAGTGGAGTCGTAGGGATATGCTCTTGGGTATATGTACTATTATGTAAATACAGTCGAACAACTGTTATCTATAAAGTTAATTATATATACCCTGAATTTCGCGTTTTACGCGTAGCTCCATGAAAACAAAGAATGTATTTTGGAGATACCCACGTAAAATATCCCTTCTAAAGGACTTAGCAAAACGATACCTCTGCAGCGAAGGCATTTTTTCACGCAAGTCTTTGAAAACAGGTATGTCGGCGGGACGTACCCCGCTAAAATATCTCTTATAAAGGATTTAGGTCTGTTTGATGCTGAAAGATTATTTTTGAACTTTCAAGAATCTCGGGATCACAGTCAGTTCCCAGTAGTCAGTTCCCGGTTCTCAATTGGCGAACAGAATGTCCGCATGACTTCAGCCTAATACCAGTATGGCAGATTGGAGGGGGTAAACCCGCCAATTTTTGAAGTTTATTTCTGCCGTTGAATCAAGGGTTTGGGGGAAATCGGGTGTGCCAGGGGGCTTGACAAGATTTTGGGCAAAGTGACGAATTAGACGAAAAGATCGACGGAGGTGGCTTGGGGATCGCGGTCCTGGAGCCAAGCTTGGCGACTTGCAGTTAGGGCGAGATCGCCGGATTCCGCCGGCACGATGGTCCCGACGATCGCGGTGCTTTGATTAAGCTCCAGGCCGGAGTTATGGGTTGGCAGCGGAGACGCAGCCTTAAAAAGACGTCGGTTGCGGATTACACCGTGTCGCGGTCTCTCCAGGTCGGATATGAGCTCAGCAAGCATGCTGTATCCACCGGCACTCATGCGCATGAACTCCACGGAGATTGCAGATTGGCCACGAACTGCTCTCACGTGAGCCATGGCGCGAAAGAACCATGAGTTTACTTTTACCAGAATCTCAGTGTGAGCGCCGAGATAAAAGGGCGCAGTTGTCTCGATGCTTTCGATGCGGCATCCGCCCAGACCCAGGTCGCGCAGGCTGCCTCGGAGCAGCGCGCCGTTCAAGGGCAGACAAGTGATCTGTGCCTGACCTCTGCACGAGTAGCGCGCTACGCGGCGGCGATCCGTCGTTCTCAGGTCGATCTGGCTCGGATCGATCTGGCCTCGGGCGGGCCCGCGTTGCGTCTGCTGCTTCATCGATGCATCTATGGTATATGGCCGTGGCAAATTCACCTATGGCTACAAAGTACCGCTTCTTCCAGAACTGAAGTAACCGGCTTTACGGAAGTTGATGCGCTACGTCAAGATTCGAGGCTTGAAATGAGGGTGATGCAATGACACGCGATCAGAAATATCAGGCTTTCCGAGCGCTCCATGAGCGGGCAGGGGCGTTCGTGATCCCCAATCCATGGGATGCGGGGACGGCGAGAATTCTTACGGCGTTGGGTTTCGAGGCGCTGGCGACGACGAGCGCGGGTTGCGCGTTTTCCGCCGGATACCGTGACTCGTCGACCGGGCTTACGCGCGATGAGATTTTAGAGAATGCGAAGGCCATGGTGGAGGCGACGGATTTGCCAGTGTCGGCTGACTTGGAGAATGGGTTTGGGCGTTCGCCTGAAATATGTGCAGAAACCATTCGACTGGCATCGGAGATCGGGTTGGCTGGAGGATCGATTGAAGATGCGAGCGGCGATCCGCAGGATCCCATTTACGGCTTCGAGCTTGCAGTGGAGCGGGTCGAGGCAGCGGCAAAGGCGGCTCATGATTCTCGTTTCGTGCTGACCGCCCGAGCGGAAAACTTCCTGCATGGCCGCTCTGATCTCGACGACACCATACGGCGATTGCAAGCCTTTGCCGCAGCAGGCGCTGATGTTGTGTACGCGCCAGGGCTTCCGGGCCTGGAAGCGATTCGAAAGGTTTGTGCGTCGGTTTCGAAGCCGGTGAATGTGCTGATGGGCTTGAAGGGCGCTACCTTTTCCGTGGACGAGCTAGCGGCTGCCGGAGCCAAGCGGATCAGCGTGGGAGGAGCATTCGCCCGGGCTGCGCTGGGAGCTTTCGTGCGAGCGGCGCGGGAGGTGAAAGACAAGGGCACTTTTACTTTCGCGGCAGATGCTATTTCTCATGCAGAGGTGAGCGGCTGGATGCGGGATGGGCGCTAGGTTTGAGTCGAGCTGCACTCGACTGGACAGCTGAGGCGGCTGTCCGCACGTGAGCTAGGGTTCTTTGATGCCCAGGCGCTTGGCCATTTCTTCGTAGAGGAAGCCTTCGCCTTGCCGGTAGGGTTGGACCCATTCGCCGTCAATCACGAATTGCGGGATGGCCCGCTTGCCGGTGCGCTTGACCACTTCGTCGGCGGCTCCCGGAGTGCTTTCGATATCGATGTCGTGGAACGCGATGTTATGTTGCTCCAGGAAGCGCTTGGCTTCGCGGCAGTCTGGACACCAGAAGGCGGAATAAACAGTTACTTGCATCGTCACATCTAGATGCTGACATCGGGTGGAAAGTCGCAGCTCTGTCCGCTGCCCGGACGAGGCGTCCTTGTTACGTGCATTGACGGTCACTCAATCTTGGCGATTCCGGGCGCGACGTTCGGGAACTTCGCGATGACTGCGGGATCGTGTCCGGGAATGATGAGGCCGGGGCTGGTGGCGATTTGTTTCATGCGATCCTGGGCACGCAGGTTCGAGGCGGCGTCGAGCGTGGCCGCGATGGGCGCGTGCTTTTCCAGATTTTCGTAGAGATACATGTTGTCGCTGGCCAGCACGACGGTTCCGGCGCTGGTAGTCACGCCGACATATTGTGAGGCGTAAGTGTGGCGACCGCCGGTGTAGCAGGTGATGCCGGGGAGTATTTCCTGGGCGTCGCCATTCACCAGGCCCACGCGGCCCTGCGTATTCAGCTTTACCAGCATGAGCACGTCGCCCGCGTCGATGCCGTCGTGAGCTTCCTTCGTTTGCCACGCTTCTCCAGCGTAGTACTGCAGCTCATCCTTCTGAATCCAGATGCGGGCGTTGGGGAACAGGTCCATGCCGTCGGCGTGATCCCAGTGCAGGTGGCTGATGATGACGTCGGTGATGTCCTCGGGTTTAAGGCCGAGGGGCTTCAGGGTGTCGGACGGCTTGATGAAATCGTTGACGTGCCAATCCTTGAAGAAGCGATCGTGATAGAAGCCGGAGTCGACGAGGATGTTGCGGCCGTTGCCGCGGATGAGCCAGATCATCATGGCGATGTCCAGTTTGCGGGCGGGATCGGCGCCGGCGACCAGTTCTGCGACGGGGAAGTCAGGCAGCGTGGCGTAGCGGATGGCGTAGATCTCGTATTGAGGTTTTGATTGAGCGGTTAGGGGAGTGAGCGAGAGCGTTGCGATGACCAGAGACAGAAAAGCGCGATGGAGGTTCATGAAGAATTCCTTAGCGTTTGGGAAGAACAGCTATTCTCGCACAAGAAATGCTCACGAAGCCCCGGACGCAGACATCCGGGACCTCGAAAGTAGGCAGGTTCTGCCCGGCGAGATTGGGCTTTGCGTCCACGTTTACCCAGCGTAGGAATGGGTTGGGCGCATTTCTTAGGGCGTTCTGATCAACCGTGAATTTCGGCTGGGGCCGCACGGCGTGGACGCCCGCGCCTACATTGGAGGTTACACGAAGGACCGTATCTCGCTTGGTTTGGCTGGGGTCTTGCTCGGATACACGCCGAGAACAGGCCGGCGGAGCGACTCTATAAGGTATTGTCACAAACTGCCGATCGGTTGCACAGGGAGAAATTCAAAAGGGCGCTTCCACGCCCTCTCAGGAAAGAGAGAGATTCTTTATGTCAGTTTCGGGTATTTCCAGCACTAACCTTTTCGATCTTCTTGACTCAGCGAACGCAACCAGCCAGAAACAGCAGTTACAACAAGAAATCCAACAACTGGGGAAGGATTTGTCGGCAGGAAATCTCTCCGCCGCGCAATCCGACTTTGCGACTTTGGAGAAGAATTCGCCGCAAGCGACTTCCGCGGCATCGCCACAGAGCAGCAATCCGATTGCCCAGGCCTTTCAGCAGCTGGCCAAGGATCTGCAATCGGGAAATCTCTCGGCGGCGCAGCAAGACTTTTCCACCATTCAGCAGGATGTGCAGAGCCAGGGTGGCGGACATCATCATCATGGGCATGCAGAGAGTTCCAGCGCCGCCCCACAAAATCCGGTTGCTGAGTTGTTCAGTGAATTGGGACAAGCCTTGCAGTCCGGCAACCTGTCGGCGGCGCAGCAGGCTTACACGACCTTGCAGCAGGACTTCCAGCAATCGGCCTCTGGTGCGTCCGCATCGAATACCTCGCCGGCCGCAGGTGGGGTGCAGACGGTCGCGTAGCCACGGGGGCAGCGGACCAAGGGCACGAGTTGTCCCACGCGGATTGGGCAAGAGCACGGGCGCATACGCCCGCGCCCACGTTAGTCCCGGTGCACCTGGCATCTATTCGGGTTTGCTTTGCCGCTCGAGGGTTACTCAGAAAATATGCAGGCGGATGGTCAGGTATTTCTTGGGATCTTGACGGATTGCTTTAATGAGTTCCCGCGTTTCCAGGAGCACCTGATTGGTGTTGTCGTAGACTGCCGGGTCCTGCAGCAGTTTCCCGATCGTGCCCTGGCCCGAATTCAGGCGGTCGCTGAGCTCCGAGATTTTGTTCATGGTGTTGTGCAGCTTGTCAGCAAACTCCTGGTTCCTGGCCAACAGGCCGATAGCGCCCTTGCCGGCGTTCACCTCATCGGTTAACTTCTTCACGTTGGCGATGGTCTCGTTGGCCGTGTTGTAGAGGGTGGGATCCTTCAGGAATTTGCCGGCGGTGCCCTGGCCGGCATTCAGTTGGTCGATGATCCCGTTCAGCTTGTCTATGGTTGCATTCGCGCTTTGATACAGCTTGTCGTCGACCAGAAGCTTGCCGATGCTTCCCTTGCCCGAAATCACGTCGTTCACCAGGCCCTGAAACTGGCCAACCGTGGCATTCAGGCGATCGTAGAGGCCGGGATCATAGATCACCTTGCCGATGGAGCCTTGCCCGCTCTCAACAAATGCCAGTATGCGATCCACACGTTTCTCCAGCGCATCCAGGTTTTGGAGAGTGCTTTGGCTGGCGCGCACGACGTCCTGAATGTCGGGTGTCTCGCGCGTCGGTAAGACGTCCCCTGCCTGGACCTCAGGCCCATGGGCCTGAGAGCTGTCGATATCGATGTAGGTTTCGCCCAATACTCCCGCGGTGGAAAGGGTGGTGAGCGAGTCCTTCCGCAAATTGGCTCGATACTTGGTATTGACCTTGAGGATGATTTCCACTGGAGTGAGCCGCCGGTTTGGATCAGACACAACCCGGATCCCAGAGACGTTGCCAATGTCAACGCCCTGAAGGCGTACCGGCGCTCCCTCGCGCAAGCCGCCAGCATTGTCGAAATAAGATATAAGCGTGATCTTCCGGGTAAGGACGCCGCCCGTGCCACTCATGAGCAGGATCAGAATGATAAGAATGATGCTGGAAATCAGCACCGTGAGCCCTACCTTCAGTTCGGACCACTTCAACTGCTTCTGGCTAGGCACTCATTCTCCCCAAGAACGTCATGGCAACATTCTCCGCGGCGACCCGAGAAAGCGAATCTCAGCATAATAGCAGACCGTCGGTCTGGGCTTCACCTCAGCCACGATTCTTCTGCAGGGTTCCGGAGAGCAGAATGGCCGTCAAGTAGGCCACTGCTCCGCAAACGAGAGTGAAGTTCAGCCCGAACTGAATGGCGATAACCATCGCGAGGATGGAACCCAAGACGCTGGAACCGGCATTCATGGCCCATGCCCACTCCACCGCATTTTCCTGGAATTCACCTTTACCGGCTACCGGAAACTCCGGCACGGGAACACTGGCCAGCGCCCGCAAACCGGTTGGAAAGGGCATCCCCATGGCAAATCCCAACGGAACCAGGAGGGCGGCGCTCACCAGCAGTTTTGCCACGAAGGGAAGCCCAACCAGCGCATTCAGAAGCCCCGGCAAAATAAAGACGTAAAGCATAAGCGCACCCGCAATGAAAATCAGCGGACGCCATGCGCGTTGGGTCTGGGCCACCCATTTCCGAGATGCCAGGCTGCCGGCGCCGCTGGAAAGAAGCAGAAGGAACACGACCACCGTGAGGGCGTAGGTCGGGTGCCCGAGAAATAAAACAAAACGCTGGATGAAGGCGATCTCCACCAGTATGTATCCAAGACCCACCGCAACAAAGTACAGCAGCCGAATCGGGTCCTGTTTACGTCCACCACGAACCGTGAGGGGGACCACCAAGAATGCGAGCACCGCAACGAAAGAGATGACCAGCACCATGGCCAGTACGACGACACCAAGATTCACCTTCCAGTCGATGCCCTGGCGCAGATCCTTCTGATGAAGTATCTGGTCCGGTTTCAGGGTGAAAAAGAAAAAAGGTGCGTTGTCGTTAACTGGCGACACATCGTAGGGGTACGTTTGCGCAAAGGCGTAAGGATCATTTCGCGCGATCAGGGCAGAAAAGGGATTATTTTGGGGATCAGAAGGGAGATATAACGCCACCAGGCGGGGGTTGCTGCGCAGGTGGGCATCAACCTGTTCCTCTTCTTCGGCGTTGAAGGCACTCTTCTTGGCCAGCACCACTACCGGAATTCCGTCTTCGTCCAGATCGCCTTCCGAGACTACGATGAAGTTTCTTGCCGGATTCGCGATCCCCAGCCCGTGCAGCGCTTGCATCGCGACCGAGACCACGCGCAAGGCTTCGCGTGGTTCGCGGAACTCCCAGCGAGTGATGGCAACCATCCCGTCGGGTTTCAGGTGCTCGAAGTATTCTCGAAAAGCCTCCATGGTATAAAGACTGTTCTCACTGAGAGCGAAGGCCCCGGCGGCAGTCGAGGCCCAGGTATCGACCAGCGTCATTTGGACCACGTCGAAATTCTGCCTGGCGTTACGAACAAACGACCGTCCGTCCGTGACTTGAATGTGTACCTCGGGCCGTTCGTACAAGTGATAGGAATAATCCGCGTAACGACCGCGCATCACGGTGTTGGCGATAATCGGATTAATTTCAATTCCGGTAACGCTGGGGCTGCCGTTGGCCACGGCGCGAAGCACATCGACTCCGCCTCCCGGCCCAATGATCGCGTACTGTCCGTGCGGGCGCAGAACGTTGGCAAGCGCGGGAGGCGCGGACATCAAATCTCGCTGCCATTCCGTTCCCTGCCACTGTTTGGGGTCGGCGTTCATGATGTAGGTCGACGCGTCAGCATCAATGACCACCGCCTTTGCCTGGCCTTGGCGATCTACCTCCACGCGGGAGATGGCGTTCCAGCGCGCGAACTCCACCCAGGCCTTGTCACGAAATATGCCTTTGGCGTAGACCACATCGATCAGCCTTCCCGAGCGGTTCGCCGCAATCAGCAGCAACAGGGCGGCGGCAAGGCCAAGGGTGAATTTTCGCATGCGGACATTGGCCGCCCACGCGGCTCCCGCGACACTTGCCGTCACAGCTGCGAACAGCACCGTGTTCGGGCCGCCCAGGAAGTTGAGCAGAGGCACGACTCCCAAACAAGCCAGCGCGCCGCCCAGGAGGTCCGCCCCGTAGAGCCTCGAAATATTTTGCGATTCCCGGGCAAAGAGGATCGAGAACTCGAGCCCTGTGACGAAGAAGGGAACCGCGGAAGCCAGATAGATCGCGGTAAGCCGGAGGAAATTGGCGCGCGACAAGCTGAGCGAGACCGGGACGTAGAGCACGATCTCCAGCACGATAGGAACGACCGCGGCGTTCGCGGCACAGAGCCACGAAAGCAAGGATCGGGTAGAGAAGCGGCCGAGCAAGGTCTTTCCTAAGTACGCGAATACTCCGCCGGAGCCGAGACCGAGCAGCGCAATGGAGATCGCCAGGAAGGCGAAGTGATAAAAGAGTACAACGGAAAATAACCGGGTGAGCGCCAGTTCCAGTAGCAATGCCGCGAAGCTACTGATGGCCACGCCCATCAGCAGGAAATGGTCACGGGTTTTTTCTGCGGTAGTGGTTCGAGTGATCGGTGGAGTTTCGGTTGTAACCGGCATTGTTCGCTCAGGAATGCGACAGTCTACCAGAAAGAAGTCGGCATTCAGCCGTCTGTTAGCCCTCGAGGATGACCTGCGCGATGGCGTACTCTTTGGTGTGGGAAAGTGAAAGCGCCACGTGGACCGCGCCGAGCCTCGCTGCGAACTCGGCAGCCTTGCCGTGAAATGCGATCGTGGGACGGCCTCCGGGCTGGCGGCAGACTTCAACGTCGCGCCACGTGACCCCGTGATTCCAGCCCGTGCCAATGGCCTTCATTGCGGCTTCCTTGGCGGCAAAGCGCGCTGCGTAACGCTCGACACGGTTGGCCTTTGAGTCACAGTAGCGGATCTCGGCTTCGGTAAAAATCCTGTGCAGGAAGCGGTCGCCAAAACGCGAGATGGAAGCTTCGATGCGTGGAACCTCTGCAATGTCGATGCCGGTGCCAACGATCATGGAGACAGTTTAGTGGACAGGCACCTTCTGGAACAGACACAGCTTTTAGGTTTTAGCGCTGCCGCGTGCCGGTACTATTTCAGACGCGCCAATAGTCTGGCCGCCAGTTCTTGATGGATTTCTTTATATCGGCAGAGGCGAGATTCGCCGACAGAGTCCGCTCCACCAGTGCGGGAATCTCGTCGTCCGAGGCAAAGCGCAGGGCGATTAGCTGACGCTCGGTGAGCTTCGCGATTTGTGGGTGCAAAGAATCGGGTAATAAAGTAGCAAGCCGCAGTCTTTCTTCCAGCCTTATTACGCGATCCTGAACTTTCAGCGCATACTGCCGGCTCCTGATCACGGCAACAATCAGGGCCGTGTTAAAGACCACGATCCAGATGTGCAGAAAACCGGGATGGCGCACCGCGAAGAACACGCTGACGATCCACGTGATCGCAAGAATCGGCAAAACGAAGAAGTGGAATGGAGGATCGAGCCTCGTGTGATTGGCAAGATTTTGCGGAGTGCGTTCGGCCATGTTCACCTCTTTTTGATGTAATTGAAAGTGTAAATCAGGACAGCTAAAAGCTCTGCTCGACGAATTGAATCGTTTCCTCAGAGAAGACAATCGCCGCGATAAATAACCTGGCCATCGATCAACCTCGCTTCGGCCATGAGCTCATGCTTCTTGGCCGGTCCGGTTCCGTCGATGTGGAAGACTTCGTGTCCGTGAGCCACCAGCCAGTCGGAAACCAGCATACGGTGGCACCGAAAATACACACTCTCGGCACACATGTAAGCTGTGCGCGAGTGCTGGGCCAGTTTGATCAGCTCGGCGATGCCGCGCTGGAAGTCCTGGGTGAGCATGTAATCGGCATAGTTGCGGAAGCTGTCGTTGCGCAGTGCGATGTTGGGCGAGTCGTCGCGGATTTTCTTGCGGCGGCCGCCAAGCGCTTTGAGCCAGACATACCGAATCCCGGCATCGGACAAGGTTTTCTCCAGTGATTCACGATTGAAATGAGGCAAGCGGCGCGACATGGGGAAAGAACGGATATCCACCAAGGTCTGTATGGAGTGGGCTTGGAGGACAGCAATAAATTCGTCCAGCGGGCGGGTGGAATGGCCGATGGTGTAGAGGGTAGCCACTAGGTAGTTTCCACTGGGGGGATTTCTTGAATCCTGACCATCATTCTTGAGCGATTGTTCTGATTACCTGCACCAGCGCTTCGTCCTGCGCCGGAAACACCGTACGCAGATCGAGCAGCACGCGTCCTTCTTCAACCCGTGCGATGACTGGCGGATCTGAAGCGCGCAGGCGAGCGGAGAGTTCGTCGGCGCTCATGCCCTCACAAGTCATCGCCAGCAGTCGCGTAGGCAGAAGCGCGGAGGGTGCAGCTCCGCCGCCAATTACGGATTCGCCATCGAGCAGTTCAATCGACAACCTGGAGGATTTTATTCTCTCTGCTGTCGCTTGCGACCGCGTTCCAATCTCTTCTTTCGATAGGCGCATCATGCGTAGAGCGGGGATCGCATCGTGATCGCCTTTCACGTAGGCGAGCAACGTGGCTTCGAGCGCCGCGTAGGTCAACTTGTCCACCCGAAGCGCGCGGAACAGGGAGTTCGACCGCATGCGTGCGATCAGATCACTGCGGCCGCTCAGCATTCCTGCCTGCGGCCCGCCGAGCAACTTGTCGCCGCTGTAGGTGACAACATCCACACCTTGGCGAAGGCTGTCGAGTACACTTGGCTCATCGTTCACTCCGATTGAGCGCAGATCGAACAATGCGCCGCTGCCCAGGTCTTCGAGAAGCGCGATATTGCGCTGGCGAGCCAGACTGACCAGTTCTTCGAGTTGCGGTTGCTCGGTGAATCCGGTGATTTGAAAGTTGGACCGATGCACCCGCAGCAGAAGGCGGGTTTTCTCGTTGATTGCCTTTTCATAGTCGCCGACCCGGGTGCGGTTGGTTGTGCCCACTTCGCGCAGGATGGCATTCGATTTCGACATGACATCCGGAATGCGGAAGGATCCGCCGATCTCGACGAGTTCTCCACGGGAGACGATGACTTCACCGTTTTCTGCCAGCGTGTTGAGGGCGAGTAGAACCGCCGCGGCGTTGTTGTTGACTACGATGGTGGAGATCGCTGGCTTGGCCACACAGGCGGGGACGCCCGCGTCTACACGAGCATCTACAGCGTCATCGAGGAGTTCGCGGAACAGGCGATCGACGTGCACGTCGCGTTTGCCGCGCTCGCCTGTTTCTACGTCGAACTCAAGGTTCGAATAAGCTCCCGCAGTTTCGCGGATGTACTCCAGCGCTGACGCAGCGAGCGGAGCACGGCCCAGATTGGTGTGCAGAATAACTCCGGTGGCATTGATGACGGAGCGCAGTGAATGTTGCAGATCTTGTCTCACCCGCAGCTTCACTGCGTCTTCGAGTCCCGAAAGCGCAAGGTCGACACCGTTCGCGTCGAGGCACCCGGCAGCGATTTCCTGCCGCAGGCTTGCGAGCACGGCGCGGGCAGCGTCGGTGACCGCGGCTTGTCCTTCTTTTGCAGCGAGTGCTACCAGCTCTGGGTTGCGCTGGAGCTCGTCTACGGATGGAAGTTTGCGGTACAGGCCGGCGCTCGAGTCGATTTTCACCGGCATTGATTATCCCACTGGCAGTGGCGTACGACCAAGAGCCTGGCTTGCTCGCCTCGCGCGGCATCCGCATCTACTTGATTTCGGCGTGCGACGGGGGGACGCCCGTCCTCCAATGTCACAGCTAGCCTACTTCAACCAAGCCGTAGCTCTTGTGCCAGCGAGTGCGCATGTGGCGCAGGGCTGCGTCGATCTCTGCTTGGCTGATTTCTGAGTTCGGTCCCGCCAGGACCGTGGCTGCTTCGCGCTTTGCGGATTCGAGCAACTGACGATCGCGAATCAGATTGGCCACCTGAAAGCTGGGCATGCCGGCTTGGCGCGTACCAAAGAACTCACCTGGTCCACGAAGTTCCAAGTCGAGTTCGGCGATCTGGAATCCGTCGCTGGTGCGTACCATTGCGTCGAGGCGGCGCTCTCCGTCTTCTGAAACTTTACCGCCAGTCATGAGCACGCAGTAAGACTTGGCGGCGCCGCGGCCGATGCGGCCGCGAAGCTGATGAAGTTGGGCCAACCCGAAGCGCTCGGCGTGTTCGATGACCATCATGGTCGCGTTGGCGACGTCAACGCCCACTTCGATCACCGTCGTGGCTACGAGGATGTCCATCTCTCCCTTCTGGAACACGCGCATGACCTGCTCTTTCAAGTCGGGCTCCATGCGACCATGCAGCACGCCGACGCGCAGGTCCGGGAAGATTTTCTGGCTCAGCTCTTTGTACATCTTCATTGCCGCTTTCAGTTCCGTCTCTTCGTTTTCCTCAATGACGGGATATACAACATAGGTTTGGTGTCCGGCGGCCGCTTGTTTGCGCACGAAATCCCAGACCTCGGGTGAGCGTTCGTCGGACACACAGCGGGTGATAATTGGAGTGCGTCCGGGCGGCATTTCGTCGATCACGCTGACGTCCAGGTCGCCGTAGAGCGTAAGAGCGAGGGTGCGCGGGATGGGGGTTGCGGTCATAACTAGAACGTCCGGCTCCGGGGATGCTGGCGAGCTTTGCTCGGCCGTCCCGGGCGAGACACCCGTCACCACACGATCATCTTTTGTTTTCTTCATCAGCTTGAAGCGCTGCAGGACTCCGAAGCGGTGTTGCTCGTCCACGATCACCATGCCCAGCTTGTCGAACTCGACTTTTTGCTCGATCAAGGCGTGCGTCCCAATCACGAGTTGGGCATTGCCTTGGGCGATGTGACGGCGGGTCTGGCGCTTGCGATCGTCTTCCATGGAGCCGGTCAAGAGAACGACGCGATAGCCTGCGCTCTCGAGAATACGGCGAGCAGAGAAATAATGCTGTTGCGCGAGGATTTCGGTGGGCGCCATCAGCGCAACCTGATATCCGTTCTCCATCGCGATAATGGCGGCTTCGAAGGCAACGATGGTTTTGCCTGAGCCCACGTCGCCCTGCAATAGCCGGCGCATCGGAAACGGTTTTTCCATGTCGGAGGCGATTTCCTTCAGCACCCGCTTCTGCGCGGCCGTGGGATGGAAAGGGAGAATCTTCTTGATGGCAGCGCGTGCGCGATCGTCCAACTGAAAAGCAATTCCGGTTTGTGCCTTGTGTTCGCGACGTTTCAGCTCCAGTCCCAGCTCGACGAAAAATAGTTCTTCAAAAATGAGGCGAAGATGGGCTGGGGTGCGGGAGGACAGCAGATCGTCAATACTTTCACCGGCATCGGGCCAGTGAACCTTCTGCAATGCTTCTCGGGGCGGAATAAGGCTCAGATGACTTCGAACTGTTGCCGGGATGGGGTCGGGCAAATCCGGCGGAAGATTCTCCAGCGCGGTGTGGATGATGCGACGAAACCAGCGCGAGGTCAGACGGCCTTGTCCAGCGGACTCGTAGATGGGCACAATGCGTCCGATCTCGAGCGATGCCGCCAGCTTTTGTTCCGGGGAATCGGCGCTACCATCTTCAGCAGCTTCTCCGATGATCTCGAACTGAGGCTGGGTGAGTTGGAGTTCGCCGCCGCGGTAGTCCTGCTCAACCTTACCGTAGAGCGCAACTATCTGGCCGGGCTTGAACTTGTCCCGCAGATAAGTGGCGTTGAACCAGATACACTTCAGCCGCGTCCGGCCCTGCCCGGCGGTCATCTGAAAGATGGGCATTCTACGGGTACGAAAAAGGCCGGAGGTCCGCACTTCAGCAATCACGGTAGCCATTTCTCCAGCCCGCAGTTCAGAAATGCCCCTCGGGTTGAGCCGGTCCTCGTAGCGAAACGGCAGGTAGTGCAGCAGGTCGTCAAGGGTCTGAATGCCTTTGGCGGCCAATAGCTCGGCAAGCTTTGGGCCGATGCCCTTCACATATTGAACGGAGGTATTCGGTTGCAGCATCTGATGCGATGTTAGCAGGAGGCATCTCAGGTGCTATAGTCCGCGAGGCGTTCCCCGCTCAAGAGGGGGCATCTCCCAGACCGTGATCAGGTACGGTATGTCGAAGGCAACGGCCAATTTCATTCACGCCCTGGTTGCGGTTCTCGCTGGGAACGGAGCCTACTTTCTCCTGATGAAGTATCTGCCGCCACGAGCGCGTCACGTGCCCTTTCAAATCGATCTCGGGCTAGTGGTGGATTTCTGGTTCTGCCTGGTCGCCTTCGGCATAATCAAAACCGTAGCTGGCCGGAGACGGAGGTCCAACCGAGCCAGCTAACCTGCTGTCGCCCCCAGAAACCCAAGATTCCTTCGCTTGCGGCTTAGGCAACCCGCCCTTGTCTGGATTTTGGACAAAGGTGCCTACGACTTTCATCCACGAACAGGTTACTTTCGGAACCTCCGTAACCGCGGACAGGGAAGCTAGAATCTGGGCTGTAGCATGCAAAAGATCTCCATCCTCTATGACGCGAGTCAGGCGGTGCTCTCCACGTTTGAGCTGGATGAGGTGCTGCAGCAAATCCTGACCATTGCGCGCGACTACTTTCACCTGCAGAACGTTGCCATCCTTTTGCGGGAGAAAGATCAGCTCTATGTGCGCTGCCAGGTTGGCTGGGACGATGGCCACGACAAGGTTCGGCTCCCGATCGGAAAGGGAATCACGGGGGCGGCCGCTCAACAGAAACGCCCCATCTACGCCGCGGATGTCACCAAAGACGCGCGTTACATTCTGACAGCAAAGAACACACGCTCCGAGCTGGCGGTCCCGCTGATGGTGCGCGACCACGTGGTGGGCGTGCTGGACTGCCAAAGCGAAAACCTCAATCACTTCGATGCTGAAACCACAGACCTGCTGGCGCTGTTTTCCACGCAGGCATCCATGGCCTTGCAAAATGCCAGACTGTACTCGTTGGAGCGGCACCGTGCCTCGCAACTGGAAGCGATCAATGCGATCGCGCAGCAGATGACGGCCGTGCTGGATCTGAAAGAATTGCTCTCCAAAGTGTGCGTGCGGATCCAGGAGGCTTTTCAGGTCTGCCACGTCTCGGTGCTCCTGAAGGATGAGGAAGACCTGGTGCTGCGCGCGAGCCACGGAAAGCTTACTGGACACACTCCGGAAGGAGGTCGGCTGCCGGACGGAGTAGGACTTTGGCAGCAAGCCCTGGCAGCGGGAAAAACCATCATCGAAAATGACATGAAAGCGGTTCCCGACAGAAGCTTATATGTCGAAACCGGCTCGAGCATGTGCATTCCGCTGGTCTCATTTGGGCAGACGTTGGGTGTTTTGGTGCTGGATACAGCCCGCACCGACGCTTTTAACGCCTACGATACGCAGCCGCTGGAATCAGTAGCGGATATCTGTGCCACTGCCATCCAGAACGCTCACTACGTCGAGCGGGTAAAACAATTGGCCTATCTGGACGGATTAACGGGGATTTTCAATCGCAGGTTTTTCGAATTGAGGATCGTCGAGGAGATCGATCGCGCAGAGCGATTCGGCACAGGCCTTGCGGTGGTCATGGTGGACATCGACCAATTCAAACGTCTGAACGATGAATTCGGACACCTCCTGGGAGACGAGGTGCTGCGGCAGGTGTCTTCGATTTTTCACCAGCAACTACGGAAGATCGACGTTCTATGCCGTTACGGAGGTGAAGAGTTCGCCATTCTGCTTTGCCAAACCAATGCGGTCCACGCCCTCGGAGTGGCGGAGAAGCTGCGCAAGTCGGTAGAAGCCTGGCAGTTCCCGGGCGTCCCCCGGCCGGTCACCATCAGCGCAGGAACCGCAAACTATTCCGAACACGGTTGCACCCGCGACGAATTAGTAAAGGCCGCTGATGCAGGCTTATATGCGGCCAAACAGGCTGGGCGGAATCGAGTTTGCCTGGCCCCGCAACGTGTCTGGGCAAAGGGCTCCAGCAACTAGCCCCAATATTCAATCAGAATAGGCTGCCGGGTCCGTCAAATTCCTCTCTTAGTTCTCTCTCAATCTCGCGCTGGCGGTCTCGCCATTCCCTTTGTACATCGCGCATCTGCCGCTTGTACTCTTCGGCGCGTCTTTGGGCTTCACGGGTCTGCCGTTCAATCTCAGGCTTCAGTTGCTTCATCTGACGATTGATCGCTTCTTCCATTTCCGGTTTGAGGTGGGCCATCTGAGTCTCGATCTGGCTTATTTCCTCGCGGGTCTTGGCGTCGATCTCGGGGAGTTCGATATCCAGACTTTCACGGAAAAGATCCGATTGCTTGCGTTCCGGCAAAGTGATGGTGATGGTCTGCTCTTTCTTATCCCGAATCACGCTGATGCTGGCGGTGTTGTCCTTGCGCGAGCGCAAGGCGTGAGTAAAGTCACCGCTGTCGCGGATGGGCTCACCATTGATCTTGACGATCACGTCGCCGGCACGAAAACCAGCTTTGTCCGCACCGCTCCCCTTTTCTACCGAACGCACGAGAACTCCCTGGCCATTTTTGGCTCCGAAGAAATCTCCGAGCTGCGGTGTAAGGTTCTCCACCATCAGACCGCTGCGCGCCGAGGAGTGCACCACGACGATGGAAACCGGCATATCCATCTCGGGCATGACCGGCATTACAGGCATGGTCGGCATGTTGAACTTGAATTGCTTGCCATCGGGACCAAAGTTGTAAGAGTAGTTTTTCTTGCGATCGCCGAGTTCAACCTTGATGGTCATGGGCTGGCCGTTGCGGCTGATGCCGAGCGTCACCACTCGCCCGGGCGGAGTCTCGCGAATCATGCGGCGCAACTGCTCGACGCTTTGTACGTCTGTGCCATTGAGAGTCAGGATCACATCCTGTTCTTTGAGGCCAGCCTTGCCGGCGGGAGCATCCTGATCCACCATGGTGACTTCGACGCCGCGTTCGTCTTTCAAATGGAGAGGAGCCAGGCGGTCGGGAGTGATGTCCCGCGTGTCCACGCCGAGATAGGAACCGCTGCCCCAATCCTCACTGGAGTAACCATAATAAGTGTCAGTCGATGGAGCAAACGAACCGTTGTCGGCAGCGTAGGTTGCTACTGCCAGAAGCGGTAGCGCAATGATTGTCGTCAGAGTTAAGCTTCGCATGTTCGTCCTCCCTAATTCCCAGGAAATATCTAGTGGCTGGACCGGCGGAAACAGATGTCGCCGGTCGTGGTGCGCACTTTGAGCACCGGACCGCCACCGTTCAGACTTCCTTCCGCGGTCACGGTCTTTGGGCCGTAGTCGCCACCTTCGGTGGTAACTCTGATATCCGGAAAATCTGAACGAATGCTGTGACCGTTCGCTACTTCGATCGAAGCACGAACGCTGATGTTCACGTTCGGAGCCAGGTAGACTGTGATGTCGCCGGCGGAAGTCTCAAGCTCGGAATCGTGGTGCTCGCCGTTGGCCGCAACGAACTTTGCCGTAATTCCACCGGCTGCGGTCTCCGCCCGCGCCGATGGGACCCCGTTCAATTCAATGCTGCCCCCGCCAGTTTCCGCGCGGACTGGACCCTTGGCGGAGCTGAGGCGGATGCTTCCTCCGCCAGTTTCCATTTCGACCGGACCGCCGATGTCACCGAGATCGATGCTGCCACCGCCTGTACTGGCCTTCACTCGACCCGCGCAGCGCTCCACCTGAATGCTGCCTCCGCCGGTCTCCAGCACCGCACCCTGCATGCCGGACACGATGCTTACGCTGCCCCCACCGCTCTCGGCTTCGATCTTGCCCTTTGCGGAATTCACTTTGATGGAACCCCCGCCAGTGTGCAGGCTGACATCAGAAGCTACATTGCCCACGTCAATGCTGCCGCCACCGGTTTCCGCGTTGATGGCTCCGCCGATATCATCGACCCGAATAGTGCCGCCGCCGCTCTGCGCATCCACCCGGCCGGCGATCCCGCTGGTGCTGACGTTGCCACCTTCGGTCTCGATTTTTACTTCGTCCATCTCGCGGGGGACATTGACCACGAAGTCGCCGGAAAACTTGTGCGGCCTGCCGCCTTGCCAATCGCCCACGATCCACGCCGTATCTCCGTGGACGTAAGCGCTGATCTTGTAGTTCTCGAATTCGCGCCGGGCCTTGTCTTCCGAACCAGTATAGGAATGATTACGAATAACGTAGTTGATGCCTTGCTGCGAACCACCTTCCACGCGCACCGAACCGATATCAACCTTGACTTTCAGATTCTTGACCATCGCAAGGGATCCGGTAATCTCCTGCGTCCAGTTACCGCCATCACCATAAACGCGGGTCTGTTGCGCGCTTGCCAGGGGCAAGGTCAACAACACCACCGCGACGAATTTAGAGAGTTGCTTCAACATTCACCGTCCGTTCTCATCCTCACATCACCGACCGTGTCGGCTGGACAGGCACGAGCCCATCCCACATACCTTGTTTCTACCTCAATCAAATTCTGGAAGCTGCGCCAGCACAATTCGAGCCTGCGACCGAATGTATGGGTTCTGATCGCTCTGCGCGAGCTTTTGCAAAACTAACCGCACGCTGCTGTCGGCTCGTACGGGTTCGAGAAGATGCAGAGCTTCGGTGCGAGCTCCCGGATTGGCGTCCTGGACCAGGGTCTCAAGCATCGCATCCCGCACACGCGGGTCGCTCTTCACATACGGACCCAAACCATCGAGCGCCTTCAGCCGCACTCCCGGATTCGAGTCGTAGCGCAGCGCATAGATGAGAGCTTCGCGAACGTGCGTGTTGTTCGGCTCCTGCGTCAGCAGATCGACAGAATCCATCCGCACGCCCGAGTTGTAGTTATTGCGCGCCGCAAACAGCAACAACTGCTGGATGCGCTGATCGTTGAGCGAGCCTTGTGCTTCCTGCGTGGAAACCGTGTTGTACTTGATGCTGATGTGGTTCGATCCGGGATCCTGAGAGATGGACTGAATGCCAGTAATGGAGGACTCGGCCGGGGCGATGACGGGTACTGGACTGATCGGAGCGCCATTGCCGCCGACAACCTTGTAGGTCGTCGCGATGCCACCAGCAAAACCGACGATGAAGATAGCGGCGGTCAGAGCGGGAGCAAAACGAATCTGACGAAGCCAAGCTGCGGGATCGAAAATCAGCCGATGCCAAAACTTTCCCTGCTCCGCAGTTTCCAGCCCTTCCTGCAGCCGCATGCGAGAAGCCGCAACCAGGTTGGGCGACGGCTCCTCCACCGGCAACTCGGAGAGCATGGCGTGGAACTTGCGCGTCGTCTTGAGCTCGGCAGTGCAGTCGGCGCAGCGTGCCAGATGCTGCTCCAGTTCATACCGGGCGTCATCGGCCAGTTCGTTGTAGACATACAGCAGAACGTTTTCTCTAACCCACTCGCATTTCATAATCACACCCCCTCAGGGGAAACCTCATCTCATATCGGCCAGCGCGCCCCGCAATTTCTGAGTCGCGCGAAACAAAGTATTCTTCGCCGTTTCTTCCGTCGTGTGCAGCACCTCGCCGACAGTCCGCAGCTTAAGCCCGTGGTAGTGCTTCAACTCAAAAACCATGCGCTCCCGGGGCGTTAATTTCTCCAGCGCGTGGCTGATGCGCTTGCTCAGCTCTCGGCGCATCAGGTCGCGCTCGGGATTCGCACCCGACCGGCCATCCGGAACTTGATCGAGTACATCGTACTGCTCCCCGGACGCGTCCGTCGCTACCGGTGCGTCTTCTTTGCGCACCTGTCTCTTTCGCAAGTGATCAAGACAAAGATTGGTCACGATGCGGTAGATCCAGGTGTAAAAAGAGCACTCAAACCGAAAATTGCCGATGCTCTTATACGCTTTCAGGAAAGCTTCCTGGTAAACATCCTGGGCTTCGGGTTCCGAGCCGGTGAGATGGAGAGCCAGCCGCAGCACTGCCTGGTCGTAGTTCCGCACCAGCTCCTCGAAAGCAGCACGGTTGCCGCGCTGCGCCTCGCGGACCAGTAAGGTGTCGTCGATACGCCCTGAAGCCTGCCCAGCCATATGGCCCCGTAATTGGGGGTCCTGGATTCCACCAGCTTCTTCCCTTGGGTCCCGTCTCACTACCGGATGGGAACACTCGCCAACTGCAAATGGTACAGCCCATGCGCCGGCCGGCATATTTTCTGTGTCCTCGAATGCACCGGGACGCCATTGCCGTTCTTCCCGGTTGCATAGCTATGGACGGGCTGAAAGCCCAACCGTGAGCAGGAATTATAGGAGTTTGGCAGGATTTTTGGCACCAAAGAACACATGTAACAGGATGGAAGCACAAAGGTTATTGTCGGTTGGCGAGGTTCTAAGGGGCAGTCGTAGTCGTTACTGCCCCTGGGTGGATCGGGAATATAATGGAATCGGCAAGAGAGCTTTGTAGGGACTCGGCTTTACGCCGCGCCGCATATCGGTTTCAATGATTACGGTACGGCTGGGATACTGCGCCCTTTCTACACTCCCACGCCGGGCGTCTTTCCGCTAACCCCTTCAGTCATGTCGTATCCGCCGCAATCTCAATAGCACCGTCAGCCGTTCTCTTACTCGGTGGCTTCTTTTTCGATCACGACCTTCAGATGGGCGGTCACGTCCTTGTGCAGCTTGATGGGGATCGTGAACTCACCCAAAGTCCGGAGCGCCTCGTGGAGCTGGACCTTTCGGCGATCCACGTTGAACCCCTTTTTCTCGAGCGCGTCCCCGATGTCACTGGAGGTGACAGAACCGAAAAGCTGATCGTGCTCTCCGGAACGGCGCTGGAATGAAACCGAGAGGCCGTCGAACTGCTTGGCCAGTTCCTCAGCCTGCAACTTCTCCTTGGCTGAACGGCGTACCGATGCCGCCTTCATCTGCGCAATCACTGCCTTGTTGCCGGCCGACGCTTCAATGGCGAGCTTTCGCGGCAGCAGGTAATTCCGTCCGAAGCCCTCGGCGACTTTCACCACATCGCCGCGCGATCCCAGCTTAGCCACATCTTCTTTGAGAATGACTTCCATAGATGACTCCCGTTCTAAGATGTTTACAGGCCGAATGTTCACGGACAGGGAAAAAGACAATCCGTGTTCATCCGTGGCCGCTTTTACGCTGCCCGGCCGGCGAATGGCAGCAGAGCAATATTGCGCGCCTGCTTAATCGCCAGGGACAAACGCCGCTGATGCGGCGTGCACACACCGGTCAGGCGCCGCGGCACGATCCGGCCGCTTTCCGCCACGAACTGCGCCAGCAGACGAATGTCCTTGTAGTTGATGGCCTCGATCTTTTCGACGCAGAATTTGCAAACCTTCTTGCGCCGGAAATACTTGCGGCCACCAGGGCCGCCCTCGCGACCGCCGCCAGGTCCACCGGGACGAGACGGACGCCGCTCGCCGCGATCAGGCCGGTCACCGCCGGAAGATGATTCAGATGTTGATCTAGTTTCGTCAGCCATGTTGCTCCTTAAAATCAGTCGTTGGTCGTTGGTCGTTAGCATTTTTGTAGGTGGTCTGTGTTGGCCAACGACCAAAGGCCAACGACCAACGACGGCTCTTACGCCGTAGCCGCGGGAGCTTCCCCGGCAGGCTCCGCTGGTGTCACAGGCGCTGCGGCCTTGCGCTTTGCGTCCTTGATCGCCTTGATTTTATCCAGGCGCTTCTGCTCCTCGTCGATGCGCACGGTAAGGAACTTGATCACCGGCTCGGTAACTCGCAGACGCCGCTCCAGTTCATGAATCAGGCCACCACCACCTTCGACGGTCAGCAGCACATAGATGCCGTCATGAAACTTTCGGACGGTGTACGCCAGCCGCCGCTTGCCCATGCGTTCCACGTTCTTCACCTGCCCGGACGAAGAGGCCACTGCCGCCTCCAACGTGGAAATAAGTTTGTCCTGATCCTCTTCCGCCATATCAGGGCGGACGATGAACATTAGTTCGTAAGTACGATTCATTCGTTGTCTCCGTTGTGCATCCGTGCAATCCGTAGCTAATCTTTTTCTGTGTCTGTGTCGCCCTTACGGTTGAAGCGATTCATGGCAGCAGCCGCGCCGTCTGTCAAAATAACTTTCACTGCGTCGGCTGCGACCTCGAGCATCTCGTCGACAACCTTGAGCTGCGCCTTACGAAATGGCGACAGCAAATAACTCATTCCATCTTCGACCTTGCGATCCGGAGCCACGCCTATTCGGATCCGCAAAAAATCATTCGTGCCCAGCGAACTGATAATGGACTCGATCCCGTTGTGTCCCGCCGAACTCCGCTTCCGCTGAATCCGAATCGTTCCCAGTGGAAAATCCAGTTCATCCTGAATCACGATCAGGTCTTCTTCCGGCCTGACGTCATGCTTGGTAACCAATTCACGAACCGAGATGCCACTCAGGTTCATGAACGTTTCGGGCTTGGCCAACCAAACTGTTTCCGAGCCAATCACCACACGTGCCGTCAGCGCCCGGCACTGACGATTTCTAACCTCAACCCTGTACTCGTTCGCAATCCGGTCAACGCTGAGAAACCCCAAATTATGAGGCGTGAACTGGTATTCAACCCCCGGATTGCCCAGCCCAACAATAAGCTTCACTTTGTTCACCACAGAGGCACAGAGTCACAGAGAAAACCTAGGCCCATTTTTTCATCGCAATCGAAGCGTTCTCTGTGTCTCTGTGACTCTGTGGTGAAATATCCTACTTCTTCTCTTTCTTCTCGGGCTTCTCCGCCTTCTCGGCGGCAGGCTCCGCGCCTTCCTCGCCAACTTCCTGCTTGCCCTTCTTGATGACCTCGGGTTCCGCAGGAGTCGCTCCGGCCTCTGCTGCAACCGCCTCAGGCGTGGCCACCACTTCTTCCTTCACCGAGATGACCGTAGCCACCGGCTGATTCGGATCGGTCAGGAACTTGAGTTTTTCGTTGTGCGGCAGATCGGATACGCGCAACACTTTTCCAAACACTAACTCGCTAACATCCGCCTCAATGGACGCCGGAATGTCGCTTGGCAGGCACTCGATTTCCACTTCGCGCAGAATCTGTTCCATGATGCCGCCTTGTTGCTTCACCCCAGCCGCTTCGCCCTTCAGCACGATTGGGACATTGACGGTGAGCGTCTGGTCCATGGCGATCCGCTTCAGATCGATGTGCAGCAATGCCCCTTTGATGGGCTCGTACTGCCAATCCACGATCATCGCCTTCGTTCGCTCGCCACCGTCCAGAGCGAGATCAAAAATAGTGTTGTAGCCGGTCTGTGAGTGCAGAATGCGCGACACCTGCCGCGGATCGAGACTCACCGGCACAGCGTCTTTGCCGGCGCCATACACAACAGCCGGAACTTTGCCCTCGCGGCGCACGCGGCGGGCGTCGTTCTTCGTGCCAGCCGAGCGTGGTTGCGCTTCCAATACAGTGTTTTCGGTTGCAGTTGCCATAATTTTGATTCCTGTTTACAAAAATAATTTGCTGACGGATGTCTCTTCATGAATCGACTGGATCGCGCGTCCAATCAATCCCGCGATCGACAGAACCCGGATCTTCGGCTCTTTTCGTGCCGCCTCGCTCAGCGGAATCGTATTGGTGACCACGACCTCCGAAAAGTGAGACTGCGAAATGTTCTCTACCGCGTCTCCGGAAAGCACGGGATGCGAAGCGCATGCATAGATCTTGCTGGCGCCGTTCTTCATCAGAGCGGCCGCGGTTTTAACCAGCGTGCCGGCTGTATCGATCAGATCATCGATCACCAGGCAAGTCCTGCCGTTCACATCGCCGATCACGTGCATCACCTCGGCTACATTCATCTCCACACGGCGTTTGTCGACGATGGCCAGCGCCGAGTCCATCTTCTTGGCGAAGAATCGAGCCCGTTCCACGCCGCCCGCATCTGGTGAAACCACCGTCAGATTCGGAAGGTTCAGCTTCCTGAAATGATCCACCAGCACCGGCGACGCAAACAGATGGTCGACCGGAATATTAAAAAATCCCTGTATCTGCGGCGCGTGCGGATCAATAATCAGCGCCCGATCCGCCCCTGCGGTAGTCAGCAAATCCGCCACGACCTTTGCTGAAATCGGCGCCCGCGGTTTATCTTTGCGGTCCTGCCGCGAATAACCGTAATAAGGAACCACTGCCGTAATGCGCCGCGCCGAAGCCCGCTTCAGCGCGTCAATCATCAGGAGCAGCTCCATCAAATGCTCGTCCACCGGACGGCAAGTCGGCTGCATCACAAAAACGTCCGCGCCGCGCACATTCTCCTGAATCTGCGTATAGGCCTCACCGTCACTGAAGCGCGTGACCAGAGCCTGCCCTCGGGTCATGCCGAGAAACGCACAGACCTCATCGGCAAGCGCCTCATTGGCGGTACCGGAAAAGATCTTGAACTTATCGTCGACCCGGCCGCGTTGAGGCTTGCGCTCCGATTTTTCCTCGGCGCCCACCTGAGCCTTCTTTTCCGTCACTGTCGCAAGAGTTGCCATAAGAGCTTCTGGCCCCTAGCTGCTAGCTTCTAGCATTCTTGATCTTGGCTAGCAGCTAGGAGCTAGAAGCGATTTTCTGGCTGGGCCGCTAGGATTCGAACCTAGACAAAGTGCTCCAAAGGCACTTGACCTACCATTAGTCGACGGCCCAGTTTCCCTGAAAACAGATTTCAATTGTCGGTTGACGATCGGCTGGCTCTTCTAGTGTAACTCGCCACCAGGAATCGGCAACCCGAAATCGTCAATCGGAAATCTTCTTCCAGTACTGCGGGCGCGTCAGCGTGGTCGTGGCCGTCGCCGGGACGCCGTCCTTGCGCAACCGAGCCGCAGCCCTCTCAGCCGCCTCGCGGGACGCGAACAACCCATAAGTCGCGGAACCGGAGCCGGAGAGCGAAGCATAAACCGCGCCTGCTCGCACAAGCACACTCTTAACCTCGCGCAATTCGGGATATTTAGGAAAGACGACTCGTTCAAAGTCGTTTTCGATCCCGGTACGGACGAGGTCGAGAAGCGGATTCCCGGCCCGGCCCCTGCCTTTGCTCACAGGGACACCGGATGAAGCCGAAGCCCTCCCAGACTTAAGCTTGCCCTGGGACTGACTGCCCAGCCACGCCGAAAGCACGCGACCGAACTCATCCATTCTATCGGACGAAGCAGGAAGCGTCAATTTAGAGGTCTTGTTTTTAATCGTGTGGGGACGGGCGCCCCCGCCCGTCCAAGCCGAGCGAAGCTCGGCAGCTTGGGGTGTCTCGACGCGGCCCGAACCCTCTACGTCGCCAGGAAAGGGCACGGCTTCAGCCGTGCCACTTACCACCGAAGAAAAATCGGGCTTTAGCCCCTGAGGTCCGCTCGCAACCAACAAATCCCAATCCGCAAAAGCCTTCGGAGTCGAAACTCCAATCTCTGGAGTCGCCACCACACAAGCAATCGCTGGCAAATCCGGCAGCGGATAAACTTCCTCGCCCCGCCCAACCCCCAACACCGTCCCACCAACCAAAAACAAAGGCAAATCCGATCCAACCTCAGCCGCGATCCGCAATCGTTCAGGCCCCGGCAATTCTTTCTTCAACACCCGTTCAAGCGCCAAAAGCGCAGCCACGGCATTCCCCGAAGCCCCACCAAGCCCACCCTGCACCGGAAGCCGCTTCTCAATCTCGACAACCACACGCCCGCGAGCCCTGAGCGCAACCATCGCCCGCTCAACAATCCGATAACAAGTATTCGACTCATCCCTCGGCACCCGAGAATCTTCACAACGAATCTCAATCCCCGACCCACGCCCAACCGACACGCGAATGACATCGTGCAAAGCGATCGTCTGATAAACCGTCCGCAGCTCATGAAACCCATCAGCCCGAAGCGGACCAATCCCCAAACCGAGATTAATCTTGGCGAACGATCGAACCGTTACAGGCATGAAGGGCACCCAGGTTTAGAATGGTTAACGCTTAAATAAGGAAGTCCTTTAGCATCAGCTTGTTACGGCAAAATCGGTCAGGAACGAGTATTCCCCTTAAATTAAGGCTCATGCCCAGAACGGAACATACCGGGCATACTTTTTTGAAGTGCCGACCTTCTCATCTAGCTTGATCATGCCCGCGTCAACGGTCGCCGCTATCGCTTGCGAAGCGATAGCGCTCTTCGATTCCGGTAAACCAAAGCGCTGGCGCAACGATTGATTGGTCATGCGCTCTGACATCACATATCTCAACGCACAGTGCTGATAGCAAGCCCGGATGCGGTCTGCTCTATCCATGGCCCCAATCTTGGCTGGCCCCGTAAATCGTGACTTGCGTCCTGACGTCGTCGGATACAAAACTCGGTGCTGGCAATTGGTAAAACTCTGCAGCATGCACGACCTTATCAATTCCGCTACCCTTCTCTTCGCAGATGCGCATGCGACGCATGAAATCAGCCAGGCGCTCGTTGCGCGATTGGTACCCGTCGATGAATCTCTCAGCCGGCACAATCGGCTGTCCCGGGTTGGAAATATCGATTCGATTGCTATAAATATCTACAACTGTCGTTGCTCCAGTTATCGAACAATCCTGATGAATGATGGCATTCGCAACGAGTTCTCTGATGACAATCTCCGGCACAAGTTTAATCTCGGTCCTGAGGGCGTTCTTGATGGCCTCGTTTTGCGGCATTTGACTAACCACGAAATTGACCAATCGCTGAAAGCCTACCGCATAGCCCATCGTGCCTATCTGATCAAGCTTGGTATCAAGCTTTGACTTCCCGGGATACACCACGACTCGCGGCGCTTTGCGAGACAAATCCGGGAATTCTGAAATCTTCTTGGCGAGGAGTAGTCCGCCAAGTCTTCTGATCGAATAGGTGTTACCAGTCTGGTCAACTAGCCTCTCACTCGTTAACCGGTCAATTACTCCGTTTTGGTCAGTCGGGTATGGCAGTTTGAGCAACTCAAAAAACGTCTGCGTGTCCAAGAGTCGGATAACTTCGTCAACTGCAAGGCCGGTCTTGGAATGCTCTTCGAGCCAGTCCGGCTTGCCCTCCGCAAAAATCTTGCGGAGCTGATCTTCGCTCATTGGAACCAAGGATTCACCCGAACGCATTAAGTATTTTCCGTCTAGATGGTATGCAGTTCCTTTTAGACGTGACGGAACGGAAAACACGAGCACCCGACCCGCTGGATGGTTAACCTCATCGATATCCACTCGGAATCCCACTGCCTGAAAGATCCTCTCAGCAATTGCAATGGGGCTCAGAAAGGCCTTTGTACCAACCACTTCGCGCGGCGGTTTGTTACTGACTCCGAGAACCAAGTGTCCGCCGCCCTCATTTGCTATCGCGACGCAATAAATGAAAAGCTTGTCGGTGTCGTACTGATTCCTTGCCTCCTTGAATTCGAGCGTTTGTGTCTCGGTGGGCGCGGCACGCCAAATGTCCACCTGTTCCGGGGTAATGGGCATACGGACAGTTTACGACACAGCGATCCGTCGAGTTGATCAAGCGATCTTCGGAGGGAGAATCGAAGTCGATCTTGGCACAGTGCAGGACCTAACGGCATGAAAGCAGCATTCGTGTGGGAACAAATCTCATTAGCTTCGCCGCTTGTAGTAAATCGCGAACTCAAACCCCGGATTCGCCGGAAATATCTCCGCCACTTTCCGCAACCGCTCCGCCATCTGCGCCGGAGCCAGCAGCGGATAATCCCGCTCCCGCAGATCGTAATAATCCACATCGATAAACAAAGACAGCAAGTAGATGGAAATCGCGTCCGAGAAAGTCGCCGCCAGATATTCGTTCTTATGCTTCTCCGCATCCGGCTCATGCGCAGTCGCCGCCTTCCGCGACTCCCACGCATCCAGCGAAGTTTCGCCGCGCACTCCGGCCTCGACCTCCTTCCACACTAGGTCAGCAAAATCCTGCGACACTCCCACCTTCTCGACTACAGCGTGTCCCACGTTGATGTAGAACTCAAAAGCGACCGAGAACTTGTCGTCCATCAGCCGAGTGGAGATGAACACGCACTGCGAATCGCCCAGTTCGATATTGCGATGGCAAACCGCGTTATCGCTGAGCCCAACGTCGTAGCGATCGGCGATCACGGTGCCCTCTCCCTGATTTACCGTCAGCGGCACGAAGTAGTAGGCCTTGCGCTGCAAAGCGGCGGCAGCGGCGTCGGGGACAGCCGCGACCATTCGCTCCAGATCAGAGGTTGCCACGGTGACCTCGCCGACGATGGCATAGCAGATGCCATTAGGCGCTTGCGAGACAGGACTCTGCCGAACCACCTCGTCCGGAGATCGCGTGATTGCGGGTGCAGCTTGCGACATAGCAGTATTCTAGCGCACTACCAGAGTAAGGTTCGCCGAACTCGGGCAACGGCCACAGCCCGCCATCCATCCATCGCCAAGGCCGGCAGCATTACAATGAATGGTCATGGTCGTAAGCAGAGAGCTCGCCGCCAAGCCCCGCTGGCATTTGATCCCGGTGCGGGTCTTGCTGGTGGCTTTCCTGCTGACGCTGCTTTGTTTCGCGGTAAGCCTGCTGCTCGGCATTCTGGGAGTCGTGATCGCAGCGCGCTTGCGCGGTCTACATCCGAACATGTCGATAGCCTACCGCTATATCGCGTTGCCGGTTGCGGCGGCGGGCGGCGCCTTCACTTTAATTTCAACCAGCGTGATGGAAATCCGCCGCTATCGCCAGACCAAAGCCCTGGCCGAAATCGAACGTATCTCAATCTAGCCGCGCGGCGTCCCCACCCGCGCCGGACCACGACAAGTTATTTACTTCAACCCTTCCACCAAGTACAGATCCGCGAGCATGCGATGGTAGCCGAAGACACAGGTCTTGGCATCGGGCGTCATAAGGATGGGACCGATCGTTTCAACCCCAGCCGGATCAGAGGGCATGAGCTGCCTCCACAAAGTGCGCTGCCCGCTTTGCAAATCGATGCGATTGACCAGAGCGGGCAGCTCGCCGGGCTGATAAACATAGAGCGACCGGCTGTCGGAACTGAAGGTGATAGGCTGTTCCCCGGGATTGAGTCCCGGAATGAGCCGCGGCTCGCCCCCGGCAACAGGAAACAGATATCCCTTGTGATCAGGACCGATCCCGGCGACCCACTGAGAGTCCGGAGAAATTACAAACGCAGTCCCATTGACGCCCTCCTGCGTGATGGGTTCGCTTTTCCCCGAAGCAACGTCGCTGACGTAGAGCCTTACACCCTTGCCCGGCTCGTTGCCCGAAAAAAGAATTCGCTTCCCATCAGGAAACCAATGCGACCACGAATGGTTGATCTTGTCCTTCGTCAGGTCCCTGGCCTCACCGGCGCCGGTAGTCAGCAGCTTCAGCTGCGACGGCGAATCCTGAGTCTGCGCAATCACCGATTTCCCATCAGGCGACAACGCCACCGCCCCGCCTTCTCCCAGCAAAACCGCGGGCGCGCCGTCGGTCTTACGAATGTAGACCGCGTAACTAAGGCCTCCGGACTTCGAGTAGTCCAACGAGCCGCCGCCGCCTTCTTCATCGAAGAGCAAGGTTTTGCCATCGCCCGACAAGTCCGCGGGATAGGTGTAATCCAGCCAGGAGAGATCGTGCTGTTTGGCGTCTCCGTCGGTCATCCCAATCAACTCGCGCCGCCAACTCGCCCGCATCAACAAAACCCGCCCATCCTTAAAGATGTCAAAAATCATTACCGCGCCGGGGAGGCGTAATACCATTCGTTCTTTCCCATCCATTGAGACCGCATACAGCGTGCGGTCGACGCCTGATTTGCTGGCGGTAAACCAGATCTCTTTGCCATCCGGAGACCACGCAAGACCCTGAATGGTGAACCATTCTCCTGACAACGATCGCTTGTTTCCATTTAGATCGACCAGCGCCAGTGAGCCGCTGTCATCGCCCTGAACTGGGTGGTCGATGAATGCGATCTGATCTCCTTTCGGAGAAACGCGCGGATGTCCGATCCATCCGCCGGTTTCGTACAGCGGCTTTCCAATGGGGAATTCGAGCCGATTCCGCCCGCCCATATCGCGCACGACCGCGAGGCTGGCTCCGTCCGCGGACCAATCGGCCCACTGCACTTGCTCCAGCACTTCTCGCGGAGCACCTCCGACCAGCGGCGCCCGCGCCAGCGTGCCCATATTCACCCAGGTGCCGATCGCCTTGCTGTTGAGCAGAACGGCCATCTCCGACGCGGAAGATACCGACACAAGCTGAGTTCGAGTGAGGCCCATGGAGCGCGCCTCGGGAGCTTCAGGGCGCGCGGTAAACACATCGACGGGGCTGCCTTGCCAGGCGGCGCTGTAGAGAATCGTCTGGCCATCCGGAGCAAACCGCGCCGACCGGATGCTGCCGCGTCGAAACGTTAGCTGCCGGTAGACCGGAGGCGGCAATGGCGGCTTAGTGAAAAGCAATTTGCCGACATAGAAACCCGCAGCCAGCGCGACCACCGTACAGACTCCAAGCACCAACGCGATCGGACGGCGCTTCGGCTGGGCTGTCGCGGTTTGGGTTACTGCAGTGACCGCTGACCCCGACGAACCACCCGTTTCGGCAACTGTCGAAGTGCGCGATGAATCGAGCGACCGCTTCAACCGCTTCAGATCGGCGCGCATTTCGGCCGCCGTCTGGCAGCGCAACTCGCGATCCTTTTCCATCGCCTTGCTGATGATCTCTTCCAGCTTGACGGGAAGTTCCGCATTGATCCGAGTGGGAGCGGTTGGCGTTCGATTGAGAATAGCTTCGGTGATGACTGCGGAAGTTTCTCCGCGAAACGGCAGAACCCCGGTGGCGATTTCGTAGAGCACCACGCCGAATGAGAAAAGATCGGTCCTGCCGTCGAGTTCCTTGCCTCGCAACTGCTCAGGCGACATGTACGCCACGGTTCCGACCGCCGTTCCCGGGCTGGTCAAGTCAAGGCCACTGGCATCCGCGCGAGTCTGCGATTCTCCGCTGGTGGGCTTGGCGGCGCGAGCGATTTTCGCCAGCCCGAAGTCGAGAATCTTCGCGTGCCCGCGATCGGTCACGAAAATGTTTGCCGGCTTGATGTCGCGGTGCACGATGCCCTTGGCGTGCGCGGCATCGAGCGCGTCCGCCACCTCGATACCAATGTTCAAGAGCCGCTCCAGTTCGAACGGGCTGCCTTGAATCATGTGCTTCAGGGTGGTGCCGGTGAGGCACTCCATGACAATGAAGAGATGCCCTTCGTGCTCGCCAATTTCGTGGACGGTACAAATATTAGGATGGTTGAGCGCCGACGCCGCCCGGGCCTCGCGGCGAAACCGCTCCAACGCCTGGGGATCTTCCGAGGCTTCGTCCGGCAAGAACTTCAACGCGACGAAACGGCCGAGCGCCGTGTCTTCCGCTTTGTAGACTACTCCCATGCCACCACCGCCCAGCAATTCCACTATGCGGTAGTGGGAAATCGTCTTCCCGATCATCGTTGACGAGTGGCCCTAGGCCCGCGTCTTAGGGGGAACACGGGCGCAGCCATCTTAGGCGGGATTCGTCGTGCCGTCAACGTTGGAAAAGTGTGGGTAGTGGTGCAGTTTGAATTGCACGGTCATAATAGGTACTGGCCAACCATCGCTGGATATGGCAGGATTGGCGCATGGCGAAACCAGAAGTCTGCCCAGAATGCGGACATGAATTTCCTCATGGATGGGACGGAATTGACTCCCATTGGCGCTCAAAGCACCATCGAATAATGCGGTACGAGGAAGCCTGGCCATTGCTTCAGTCTGGTCGGTATAAGGGCAAGAAAGCGCCCCGTGAGGATGTTAACCAAGCGGCTGCACGTAACGTGCGAGAACTAACAAAGGATAGGTAAACAATCGGTGAGGGTTCGCTCAGTGTGGCTTCGGGCTTCGACTGAGCGCCGGTTGACCGCGCAACCGTGCCATCCTAACGCCAAAATCCGCAAACAGCGAATCGAATGTACCCGAATCAATCATGTTCTGGAAAATGACGTATGGATCGTTGGCATCGCCTTCCTTGCGCAGCGACTCTGAGATTAAGAGAATGCAAACCCGTCTTATCTTAGATGAAGCAATCCAACAAATTCTCATCCGCCCCTTACGAAGGCGAAAAAGGTTCGACAGATCACCCCTCAATGCATGACTTTTATTGATCGGGTCATTGGGGATGATCCGTTTCACGGCATCTTTGATCATCTCGAATGTGGTGATGTGTGTACTGGAGTAATTGCCTTGAGTTTCCGCTTGTTTGGCCTTGCGATACAAGTCGTTGTAAACGGCTTCAGCCGTGGCAGTCATATCAACTTCGTAAGGAGAAGAAGAAGGCACGCTCGCCTCTAATGGTTTGCGTGCCTTGCGTCCTTTCGGTTTCGCTGCCATAGGAAAGTCTTACTTTTTCTCCAAATCGGCTTCGATTTCAGTCAGGGACCTCACCCGGCCAGCACGCAGGTCCTCGAATGCGGCAGTTAGTCCGTTCTTTTCTGCCTCGTTATTCAGTAATTCCATCATGTTCGCTACAGCAGCAAACTCTGCCTTGATTTCAAGGAATCTCTTGTAACTCAAGAGCACAGCCAAGGGCTGGTCGTTTTCCTGGATAACCAAAGTTTCTTCGGTCTGCTCCTTCAGGTTGGTTGCGTTAAGGTTGCGCAGTTTGCTAACGCCGACATATCGGACATTAGGATCAATATTCGGCATTGCACACGTCACCATCGGGCCTCCTTTCCAGACGGTAGGGTCGCTGTCTTATTGGATGTACGATTATATTGGGTGTTTGCCAAGATTTTGACTCTCTAATTTAATTAGAGAGTCAAATTACTTGGTTTTATAGTAGCAACCAATTTTAGACTTGTCAAGCAAAATATTTTCGATGTATAAACATTATCATTGACATAATACAAGCAACATATTAGCATAATAATCGTTAACGAATTAGCAATAAATAAGCAATGTCGAGTATTTGCAACTTTATTCGGATTCATAAGACGCTTCGCGTGACTCCCGCAATGGAAGCAGGGATTGCGGATCACGTTTGGTCTTTTGAAAACTAATTTCCCTTGCTTGATGCAAATGTTGCGAAACCTTAACAGAAAGGAGGAAACATCTTGCCGATCACTGGGATTTTTTATCACTTCGACAATGTAGGAGTCGGTTTGGTCTACGAAGTTGGGGGAGTGTATTGTTTGGCGAAACCGGTTCCATTTTCTCCGGGCAACTACACAATCTTGTACGTGGGACAATCCGGCAATCTGCGGGAACGTCTTCAGAGCCACCTGAACGATCCGCCGACTACCGGAATTGCCCACTTTATCGTAGAACGCATCGACAACTTGGCGGCTAGGACACTGCGAGAAAGACAGTTAATCGCAGAGTTCCAACCCGTCGGAAACACGCTCCACAAGTGACGTACAGGTTCCGTCAAACCTGCCCGTCGTTCGTTCAAAGAAGAACTGTTTATCTCCGACGTGGAGCACAGAGTAACGCGCTCCCGTCGAGAGATAGACGGTTTCATTTGTGCTTTGGTCTACGTACTCGAATTCTCTAATCTTTGCTGGGACGTGTATCAATTCCAACCACCATCCCACGGCATAACGAATGGCTGCACGAATGGGCCGACCAGTACGAGTTGTTCCGAGAGCGTCCATTTATCCAGACCTGACTTTATACCTCTAAACGAGTCTGCTTGTCATTACTATCGGGTATTCACCTCAGCGCAGTCTGTTCGATCCTGCACACTCTGAGCAATTATCTAACCATTAGACTTTTCTCTAAGTGTCAAACTGCACCACTACCAAAGTGGAGCGCGGGCGCCCCCGCCCACGTGCAGGCGGACAATCCTTTCGCCAGAAGTTGATCTTGTTTTTCTTAGAAAATCACCCCCAACGTCAAAGGCGGCAGACAAGGGTGTTCGTCCCACAGGTTCGTACGTCGTTCATTCTCCGCGCAGCAGGTGCCATGCTTCTCTGTAGCGAGCATGCTGGGAGAGCGAATTGTGAGGCGACAGATTGATGGCTGAGCTTGATGCTTCAATCGGGATGAAGTACCAGATATCGAGTGGAATTATATAGATGGCGAAAAAATCTATGTCTGCGGCGGTGTAGGGATTTTTTCCGCGGCCATCGATGGAGCAGACGTAGTGATTGTTTCGCTTGCAGCTGGTGGATTTGACTTGCACGCGCACGAAGCGACCGCCGGTCTCGACCACGACGTCGTAGCGGCTGCTGTCTCCCCAGGGTTTGATCACGCGCAGGCCGTGCTCGGTGGCGCGGGTCATGAAAAGCAGTTCTGTCCACTCGCCGCGCAGCTTGAAGCCGCTTTTGGGCGTCTTGCCGTCTCTGAACATTGACTTGTCCTGGAAATAGAAAACGCGGCCAGAAGGGCCGCGTTTGAGAATTGATCTCTACTTCAATGCTAGCATTTTTGAGGGGGTAAACCCGCCACGTTTGGCAACTTTATATTTCCCGCGTTCTCATCAAGTTAAGTCCGATCGTGTAATTTTGCCCTATTGACAAGCCTTTTCCCGATTTAGGAATAACCGGCAGCTAATCGTGTAGGGAGGACACTCATGTACGCCGCCGTTGACGTTGACTTTGATTTTGATTTCCCAACCTCAAATCGGCGGACAAGAGTGGCCGCCCCACACTTTAATCGGCAAGGGCAACGTAGAAAGGTGTACCGAGAAGGATGTTCTTGTCCGCGACCGGACCGAAGAGATAATTCCTGGCGAGAAACTCAAGTCTCTGGGTCGGAGCCTGGAAACTGGCAGCAACTTGCCACGCGTACCGAAGGTCATCGGCTGGAGTTGTGGTGCTCGTGTCGGAATAAAGCTCATTGTGGAGAATTTCTGCGTCCGTATGCTTCTTGAAAACGCTGAAGATGGCGGGCAGAGCGCTAGTCCCCGGAATTCCGCCTGAGCTCTCGCCGATAATATGCTTGACCGAGCCGCCCAAAGCAACCCCGGTTTGGGACGTCTCGCCCACAAAAAGGGCCCTGTCGCCAAACAGAGAGCCCCATCTCATGTCGAGTACGCCAGCGAAATAGGTTGATGGCGCGTCAACGGTTCCGACTTTCATGCTACTTTGGATGAATTCCACGACGCGTTCCAACTTTGTCATCCGTGTGATTACTTACTCAGTTTCTCGCTTGCCCACCCATTTCAGTATCTTGACGTCGATGCCATATTCCGCGCCTGTCTTCTCTACGTCGGACGAAGCGATTTGATCGTAGAACAGATCGATCTTAGTGTCGGAAATATAGACGTAGTTCCTGACTTGCATGGCCAAGCACTATTCCTGCGGACGTGAATGCGACTCACTAGAAGCCTGAATAAGGGGAATTGTACACAGAATCCATTGCCCAAGTAGGAATCAAGCCGGAAATGTGCAGGGCGGACACTCCTGTCCGTCGCAGTTGCCGGTGATCTTAAACCGCAGACTCAGCCTCAAAATCGGCGGACAAGAGTGTCCGCCCTACACGTTTCACGGGAAGAACTGGACGCGGCAACAGCGCCCGCCCTCTGCTCCCAGCGGATTACTACTGAATCAGCGTGCCTCCGTTGGTTGGTTCTTCTTCCGGCGGGATCACTACCGCTGCGGCTACTCGGTCTCCGGCTTCGATGTTCAGCAGGCGGACGCCTTGGGCTGATCTTCCCGACTCGCGGATGAATTTGGATTCGATGCGGATGATTTTGCCGTACTGGCTGATCAGCATGACCTCGGCGTTTTCGGTTACCTGGGCGATGCCCACGACTTTGCCGTTGCGCTCGGTGGTCTTTACGTTGATGACGCCTTTGCCGCCGCGGTTGGTCAGGCGGTATTCGTCGGCGGCGGTGCGCTTGCCGTATCCGTTTTCGGTGACGGAGAGGATTAGCGAGCCTTTCTTGCCGACGTCTTCGACTTCGAGGGTCGCATCGGCGGGATCTTTCGCGGGAGCGGGCGGCAGTACGGCGTCGGGCTTGACCGTGGTGGCCATGCCGACGATGTAGTCCTTCTCGTCGAGGTTCATGCCGCGCACTCCGGTGGCGTTGCGGCCCATGGAGCGGACGGCGGTCTCTTCGAAGCGGATGGCTTGGCCGTCGTGCGAGGCCAGGAAGACGATCTGCACGCCGTCGGTCAGGCGGGCGGCTACCAGTTCGTCGCCCTTTTCGATGTTGATGGCGATGATGCCTCCGGCGCGGACGTGCGAGAAATCTTTCAGGTCGGTCTTTTTGACCGTGCCGTTGCGCGTGGCGAAAAAGACGTACTTGTTTTCTTCTTCGAGATTGCGAACAGCGAGAATGGTGCGAACCGTCTCGCCGGGTTGCAGCGCGAGCAGGCTGCCTACGTGTTTGCCCTTACCGGCTGCGCCTACGTCGGGAATTTCGTAGACCTTCAGCCAGTAGACGCGTCCGGTGTTGGTGAAGATGAGAATGTAGGCGTGAGTGGAGGCGATGAAGAGATGTTCGACGAAATCCTCGTCGCGGGTCTTCATGCCCATGCGCCCCTGGCCTCCGCGGCGCTGGTTGCGATAGGTGGAAATCGCCGTGCGCTTCATGTAGCCGGAGTGGCTCACGGTGACGGCCATCTGCTCGTCGGCGATCAGGTCTTCGAGATGGATTTCGGCGGCTTCGTCCTCGATGACGGTGCGGCGTTCGTCGCCGTAGAGCTTTTTGACTTCTTCGAGCTCTTTGATGATTACGGTGCGGAGTTTCTTCTCGGAACCTAGGATCGATTCGAAATCGGCGATGTTGTCGCGAGTCTGCTTCAGCTCTTTGTTGATTTCGTCGATCGAGAGCCGGGTCAGGCGATGCAATTGCAGTTCGAGGATGGCATCGGCCTGAATGCCGGTGAAGGGCTTTTCGGGATCGAGCTTGGGCGCGCGGCCGGTGGTGTTGATGTCGATCTTCTTGCCGCCGAAGTAGGCGATCAAGTTTTCGCGCGCGTCGGCACGGTTGGCACTGGCGCGGATGATGGTGATCACGTTGTCGAGGTGATCGAGCGCGGTGAGATAGCCCTCGAGAATGTGCTCCCGATCTTTCGCTTTGTTCAGCAAATACGCGGTGCGCCGCCGAACCACGTCCACGCGGTGATCGATAAAGAGCTGGATGGCCTGAATCAGCCCGAGCTCTTTCGGCTGGCCGTTCACGACCGCCAGGAAAATCATGGAAAAACCTTCCTGCATCGAGGTGTGCTTGAACAGCTGGTTAAGCACGATTTGGGGTTCGCCGCCGCGCTTGAGTTCAACGACGATGCGCATGCCGTCGCGATCGCTTTCATCGCGGATATCGCTTATGTCGTCGATGATCTTGTCGTTTACTAGCTGGGCCATTCTTTCGATCAGGCGGGCTTTGTTTACCTGATACGGAATTTCGGTGACGATGATTGCCTGGCGATCTTTGTTGAATGTTTCGATGGCGGCTTTGGCGCGCATCATGAAGCGGCCGCGGCCGTGTTTGTAGGCTTCGAGGATCCCGCTCTTGCCGTGAATGATTCCGGCGGTGGGGAAGTCGGGGCCTTTTACGATTTGCAGAATCTCGGCTAGTTGCGTGTGGGGATTGTTCACCAGGGTGATGGTCGCGTCGACGATTTCGGTCAGGTTGTGCGGCGGAATCTTCGTTGCCATGCCCACTGCGATTCCGTCGGAGCCATTCACCAGTAGATTGGGAATGCGCGTCGGTAAAACGTCGGGCTCGATCTCGTTACCGTCGTAGTTCGGACGGAAGTCGACGGTTTCTTTATCCAGATCTTCGAGCAGAGCGGAAGCGACTCGCGTGAGACGCGCTTCGGTGTACCGGTCGGCTGCTGGCGGATCTCCGTCGACGGAGCCGAAGTTGCCTTGTCCATCCACTAGCGGATATCGCATCGCGAACGGTTGCGCCAGTCGCACCAACGCGTCGTAGACCGCGAGGTTGCCGTGGGGATGGTACTTGCCCATGACCTCGCCGACGATTCTGGCGCACTTGCGGGTCGATCGATTTGGCGCCAGACCCATCTGCTGCATGGTGTAAAGAATGCGGCGATGCACGGGCTTCAATCCGTCGCGCACGTCAGGCAACGCGCGGCCAATAATGACCGACATCGAATAGTCGAGATACGAACGGCGCATCTCTTCTTCGATGTTGACGGGTTGAATGTTCAGGGCGCCGGGATTGCCGCCTTCGCCCGGGGGCGGAGGCGTTAGTGGTAGTTCGGGATTCTCGTCGTCGGGCATAAGGACGCTTCTGGCTCCTAGCTACTAGCTCTGCGCAAACTGTTGCATTTACAGGAGTTTAATGAACATTTTGATAGTTCAAATTATATCATGACGTGGGCGTTTTCGGGACAGGTTGAAGTTGCTGTTTCGGGTCCTACCAGCCACCGGGTTGTAGAATAGAGCGTGCCTATCGCGAGACTGAACCGGGGCGCGCTTCGAACTCTTGCAGGCAGCAGGTTAGCGGAAGCTCGCGTGCTCTTGGAAAACAAACTCTGGACTGGTGCCTATTACATGACGGGGCTCGCCCTTGAGTGCGCCTTGAAGTCGTCTCTGGCTGGAGAAGTGAAAGAGCATGACTTTCCGGATAAAGACTTCGTGAACGCGATGTACGTTCACAACTTGGAGAAACTCTTCAAGTTGAACGGCGCACTCTGGGTCGCGTTTCAGACGGACATGAACGCTGACCAGAAGCTCAGCGTAAATTGGAGTACAGTCAAGGATTGGGAAGACGGAAAACGTTACTCCATTGTCGAAGAATTGGAAGCCAAAGCGTTATACGACGCAAGCACCGAAGGTCGCTCTGGCGTGATGGAATGGATTAAGGGAAAATGGTGACCACATGTACGCCGAAGCTCTAACGGGAACGGACATAGAGTTCGGGAAGGAACTTTGGAACGCGCTGCGTGGGAACAGAAAGTTCCCGGCTAGTGGTGCGCTTTGGCTTTTTCAATCCCAATCAGGCGAGTGGCATTTGATGATTGCGACTCCAAGGGTAGACGAAGTTGGCCCGAGAAAAGCCTACGAAGAACTCGCGGACATTACGCGACGCAGCGCAGCAGATTCTGCACAGCTTTTGAGAATTGAGCTTATCAGTCCAAGGGTGCCTTTCTACCAGGCTTTGCGTTCCGTGTTTGGTAAGACCGCATCGGTGGAGGGAGCACGACTAGGCCACACACAAATAGCCGGCATGTACATTGACGATGCTTATCTCTACGAGATTCGTTAACACTTGGATGAGTAACACCCGCACGTCGTTGGAGCACCTATGGTCTGGTGATGACCTCGTTCGGAGCTGAGGGCAGCAGAAATTTCACGCCGTTGTCATGATTCGCCTGCACCGTCGCGGGGATGTTGAGTGCGGAGAGTTCGATGTTTTTTGTCCAGTGGCCGCTCTGCCAGTAATCTCCGTTGGCGTAGAGAGTGCTGCCTACGATCGCGTACCCAGGCACTTGTTCGCGATGACCGTCGCGAAAGATCAACACCGTTGGCGGCAGTTCCGGTTGGGCTCGCTGCAGCGACGGTGACTTGGCGTCAGCTTCGACGTAGTCGGGAGGCGAGTTGGCGCCGCGTTCCGCAAGCTGCTGCTTTCCTCCGTAGCGCACATACCGATTGCCTTGGAGTTCAATCATCAAGGGTTCGGATTTTATTTCTGGTGCCGTATCGATCGCAGGCGGCGGCTGCACGACTAAATACTGGGGTGGGATGGTTAACGGTGCAACCGGATAGTCGGCGTAAAACGGATCGCCGAGGAAAATCGCGCCGGGGCCGAAAGAGTGGGAATGTGGCCGTCCGTTAAATGAAACGTTAACTCCGCGCCCGAAGCCGGAGCCGCGCATCTGCGCCATTGAGATCGGTGCGAAAACTGCCGCCCCCAGCAGCGCGGTAATCGCCGCGATGATCTGCCGCCTGAGCATATCTTAGTTCGCTTCTTAGTTCGCTTCAGCGGCACCAGGCAGCTGGAAGTCGATGCCGCGGTCGTCATTCTGCTTCGCCGTGGCGCTTAGATCCAGATCGGCGAGAGCGATCTTCTGGCGACGTCCGCCGGTCAAGTCGTATAGCGTACTGCCGACAATTGCGTAGTTCGCAACTTCCACTTGGTGACCGTCTTTGAACACGAGCACGGTCTGAGGCTGATCCGAAGCCGGAGCGATTTCCGCCTGTGAAGCCGAGTCAGACGCAGGGTCGGGCTGAGGATTGTCGTTGCGCGCTCGGGTCGGATACGGGGCGGCGGAAGGTGGAGCAGGCGCTGTCCCTGGACCGCGCCGGTCAAATACTGTGGGTCCGCCGTTGTATTGTTCGTCCGGCGGGTTTTCGGCTACGTCGTCACCGGAATCGTAGTACCCGTAATATGGCACAGCGTACGCTCCGCCCCACGGGAGCGACCCGTTGTGATGACGGTGATGAAAGTTCGGGTTTGGATTCGGGTTTGATGCGGTCGTGCCTCTGAAGCAGCATGTAGGAACGGCCGGCGTGTACCCGCGCGGTCCGAGGGAGGTAACGCTGGGCGCGACTCCGTTGACTTGGCGACCGCCGAATCCGGGTGACGTGACCGATGCAGGCATGCCGTTGATTTGGGCACCGGCGGTGGACGTCAGAAGGAACCCCAGCAGCACGACCGCGAATGGAGCCAAAGCAAAACCCGCTCCGGTAGCTCGATCCAGCCCTTGCACGGAGAAATCATACTCTAATTTTCGAGGCATGGCGTACTACCCCCTTAAATATTAGAACATAGCTGGGTGTGGGAAGTTGCGTGCCTAAAGAGAATTACTTTCGTGCTAGGTGAAGAGAATGCCCCGCAACGCTAAGCGGCTGAAACGGCACCCTGTCCGGTTGGGGGCGCGCCACATGACCTGGCGGCCATGCCAGCGTGGCGGCCGGAATTACCAAGTTCCTACCAACCGGCTCCCGGCGCGGAACAATTCCGTTGCCCGTGACCCGTGGCATAGTGTTACATGAAATCCGAGTGGATCCGCCGAGCGCAGGGTTAGTAAGTTGAAAAGAGTGAATATTACGATGAGACTCGCGCTTCCCGTTCTGTGTGGCTTGGCCCTGATTGCAGTTTCGCAGGCACAGAGCATCCTCGAAGCAGATGGCCGTCCAGCCTCGACAACTCCAACGATCACAGGCAAACTCGAAGGCTCCCGCACCGCGGTTTTCAAAACGCCGCAGGACTCCTGCACACAAAACGATATTCCGGACGCCATGGCGCGAGCGTTTCGCGATTACACCGGCACGATCCATTTCGTGTCGGCGAGTTCCGACATGTTCCAGAATCTCGGCCCAACTCTCGAGACACTGAAGCACAGTTGCCACGCGGCGTTCCATTCTGCAAATGATCCAAATCCGGCGGACTTCAACGATCAGGCCTGGCTCGATTCTTTCTACACTCTTGACGGCAGGACCATCGCCGCTCTATCCCACACGGAATATCACGGCTGGGCGCACAAGGGCGAGTGCCATACTCAGAACTACGGCGAGTGCGAATACGACTCCGACACCTATCATCTTTCGAAGGATGGCGGCTATCACTTCGAATCGTTCGAGGCGCCGGCAAACTTTCTAGCCGGAATCCCTTATAAGTATGAGATCGACCGGGGTCCCATGGGGTATAGCGTGGACACCAACGTCGTGAATTTCAATGGCTGGTATTACGCCATAGCCACGGATTGGACCTGGCCTCCGAATTGTTCCGGGAACAAAGGACCTCATCGTTGTATCGTGCCTGGCGGAGGCGCGCCGATTCGCACCACGAACGTTTTCGATCCTTCCTCATGGCGCGGCTGGAACGGCACGGATTTCTCGGTATCGTTCGTCGATCCTTATCTGGGTCAGGTTTCACATCCCAAAGCGCATATCTATACGCAGGTTCCCTATATGTTTGCGGTGAACGCGATCAATATTTATCAGTCGGCGAATTTGGTCGTTGCCACGCTGTGGGATTATTGGGACAACGAGTTAGGTCCCCCGGGCCTCTACCTGACCACGTCGACAGATTTGGTCAACTGGACGAAGCCCAGGTTGGTCGTCACTGTAAAAGAGCTCAGCAAGAATGATCCCAAAGGGAGCTGGCTCTACGCGTACTTTTCCTTGATCGATCCGAACTCGCCGGACTTGAACTTCGCGACTATCGGCAACCATGCCTACGTGTATTATGTGCGCCTGAATAACAACAATGTGTACGATCGCGTTTTGTTCCGGCAAAAAGTTAAATTGACGCTGAATCAGTGAGCTGTGCTGAACAGCCCCGTTCGGCTGACACCGCGTGCCTTCTAACTCAACGGATCTAGAACGGTCTTCCCACGCGCGCCAGTTCCGCCAAATTCCAGAATGCGTTAGCCAGTAGCAGTCCCCACACGCAGGCTTTTACCAGTTCGCGATGCCGCGTCTCCAGCAGATCGGCGGCAATTCCAGCAACGAACACAAACAAAAACGGCACTGCCATGAGTTGAAATCCTAATCCAGGATAGTGCAGCGTACCCAGGCCCAAGAGAAGGAATAATGCCGCGATCATCAGGGGCGCGGTATTGCCGAAATATCTTGGGCGACGCCAGGCGAAGTACGCAATCAAAGTCGCCGGGATCGCCAGGAACAGCGCTGGGCCGCTTTGCCCGATTTGCTTGGGAATCCGCGGATAGGTTCCGGGCATAAGAAACGCCTGCCAGGTGATTCCGAAAAAACTGGCGTGGCGGATGCCCTGCCAAAATACGCCGGGACGGAGCAGGTACGAAGCTAACAAGAGCAGAAATGCCACTCCGCACGCCGCCGCCCAAATCGCAACTGCGGCTCGCCGGCGAGTCGGTGCAAGATACAGCATGAACCCGAGCGCAATGGGAATCAGAATGACGAGAGAAAACTGACAGCCGACGGCTAACGCCAGCGAGAGTCCCAGCAGTAAGATGCGCCGCCAGTTCCAGACGACAACTTCACGCGGAGCATACAAAGTGTGGGCCACTGCAATCGCGGTGAAGATGGCTCCGAATGCGCCCCATGCTGCACCTAGCTCCGGCGGTGTGGAATAGAGTGTGCTGCTGCGGAGAATTAAGGGTGAGAAGCAGTACAACGCCAGGGCAATGTAGCCGCCAGCGTTTCCGTAGAGTCTGCGCGCCACGTACCATAGGGATGCGCCCAGGAGCACTCCAAAGATTAGATACGGTGCTCGGGCCAGCCATCCCCAGTAATGGAAAGATCCGGCCTCTGCGGTGCCCGTCCAGCCCAGCAGGGGAGCCGAGGCTAACAGATACCACAGCGGTGAATGATCGGGGTCGTAGCCTTCGTTGTGCTCGATTTCGGGCGGGGTTGGAGTGCCGGCCTCCATGCGCTCGATCGAGGGCGTTCCAGCAACCGATTGACCGCTCCACTGTTGCAGTCCTTCGATCACCCGGAAGAGCTGCGAGGAGTCCACTTCTGCAGGCTGAGTGCCGCGGAAGAGCAGCCAGCCGCACTGGGCCAAAAAAGCCAACAGAAGAAGTCCGGCTAGAACCTGGGGCTGGCCGAAGCGTTCGCGCGTCAGAAATTTACTCATGAAGGGACGGCGAGTGTTTTACCATGTCCGGGGACGATTGGGGAAACTTCCGCCATGGACGAAGTAAAAGAGGGCGCGCCGACTGCAGATGGAGTCCCCTTGGAAACGCAGTCCGGACAGCCCGACCCCACACTGATCGATCCATTGCAGCAGCCATTGCTTGAGCCGGTTCATACGATCTTTGTCGGTCCTGAAGGGTTGCGAGCGGGATGGCGTTTTCTGCTTTACGTTGGAATGTGGCGGGTGTTCCTGGTTTTGCTTCGCACCCTGGTGCCCTATGTGCAACCGCACGGAGTGCGCGGGATTTGGCAGGACTTGATTGCGGAGTTGGAGTTTCTCGCGTCGGCCTTTCTGCCCGCATTGGTGATGGGGGCGATTGAGAAGCGTTCTCTCGGCGACTACGGCCTGCCATGGCGAAATGCCTTTGGAAAAGCGTTCTGGGTGGGCATGTTCTGGGGCATCGTCGCCATTACGGTTCTGGTGCTTGCCATAGGCGGCCTTGGCGATTTTTCTCTCGGTGGGCTCGCACTGCATGGCGGGCGCATCCTGAAATTTGCGGCTTTTTGGGGCGGGTTCTTTGTCATCGTCGGCTTGTTCGAAGAATTCCTGCTGCGTGGCTATACGCAGTTCACGCTGACCCAGGGCATCGGTTTCTGGCCCGCTGCGCTGTTGCTTTCGACTTTCTTCGCAGCCTTGCATTTTGGCAATCCCGGGGAAACCTGGATGGGTTTGCTCGCGGTTGCAGTCATCGGACTTTTTTTCTGCCTGACTCTTCGCCGCACGGGAAACCTGTGGTTCGCCGTCGGCTTTCACGCTTCGTGGGATTGGGGCGAAAGCTATCTGTACTCCGTGCCCGACAGCGGCGGGATGGTCACCGGGCATCTGATGCGCTCATCCTTTCACGGCTCGCCATGGCTCACGGGCGGCTCGGTCGGGCCGGAAGGCAGCGTGCTGCGTCTTTGTAGTCATCGCGCTGACGTGGCTCGCGTTTGATCGGGCGTATCCTAACGTCAGATGCCCAACAAAAGACATTTGTCACTCACAGCCTCCGCATCCCTACCACGAATAATGCACTGTGTAAGTCACTACCTGTTGGCCATCCGGTTCGATGGTGACGGGAAACTCCGCCGTCTGAGCATCCATCTTTCGGGATGGTTGCGACTGCTCGGTCAATGTCCAGTTCGTCCAGCGATACAAATGTTCGACGACTCGAACATTTACCGGCTCCTTCTTGTGATTGCGGACTCGAATCTCAAAAGTCTCTTCCATCCAGTTGTGGCTGGAATCAACATGGAAACTGGTACGCTTGCGTTCGCCGACCACGTCAAACGCATTCCCGGTGTACGCGCGGATGGTCTCATCTTTCGGCGTGTGATCGATCTGGTTTTCGCCGACGAATTCCAGGTGCCCATCCGTATCCCGACGGTAAAAGCGTAATTTGCCCTTAGGCAGCGGGATGCCGAGGTGGTTGACTTCCGCGTTCTTGAACTCTTCCATCACCCACACTTTGGGGTTCGACTGGGTGCCGTAGCCGGGATCTTGACGCACCTGCTCGGGGTTGCGATATCCGTACTGCTCTACCTTGGCTCCGTCGTAGATGTAGAGGCGCTGCGCCTGAATGCCTGTGGCGCGGACAAACTCTACCTGCTTGGTTTCCTGGTCGCGCAGAGTGGTGGAACGCTCGAGGGTATAGAGATGGAATTCGTCGAAGGACTTCTCGCGAACGACGGGGGCCATGGCATCTGTCATCGCCGCGGCCTCGGCAGCGTACACTCTGCCTGCCACGCCACCTTCCTGAATTTTGTTCACATCCCCGGCCAGCAATTTGATATTGGCGTTCTCAAAAGTCTTCCCGCTCTGATTACGCATGGTGACCCATCCCACCAAGTCGAGCAAATCGAACTTGCTGGTCGACTTACCGGACACCACCAGGTTGTAGTCCGCTTGCCAGTTCATGCCGCCGCTGACATAGGAAACCTCGGCATCGAATTTGCCGGGCTGATTGGTTTGCAGCAGCCAAGTCAACGTGGGCTTCAATATGGAATCGGCGGACAGCGCCGGAAATAAAGGTTGGCCCGGCATCCCGAAACGCAGTACGCCGTCCACTTCGATAATCGGTTGCGTGGAAACGGGCTGCTGGTAGTTTTGCGCATAGTAGTTTCTGGGGACATATCCGCTGCGCACGATCTTTCCCCGGACGATCACGTCTTTGTCGAGGTTGCGGCCGGTGACGAAGTCGATCATCTTGCCTTCGTAAAACGAGAGCAGAAGTTCTTGTGAGATGGGATCGTTGCGATAATTCTGCTCAAGGACTTGCAGGGCGCGTCCAGCAGGATCGCGCAGAATCACTGAATCGGGTTCGAGATGTGCGGCGACTCCAGCGTAGTTGACACGGTTCACGCCCGCTAACAATTCCATGGGGAACCGTTCGCGTGCCACGAAGAAATTCTGGTTGTAAATGGTCAGCGCGGGAGCATTCTCGCCATCCGCCTTATCCTGTCCCCAGGCCATGGAGCACAGGCAGAATACGATCAACACAATCTTTTCCATTGTTCGCCTTTTTCTGCCCCGGTCAGGGAGAGGCGTTTTTCCCGGTGCTATGCAGAGAACGCAGGGTTCGAGAAAACTTGCGGGGCGCGAATCAGGTGCGGCGAGAGAGAGTACGGAGGTAATGCAGGTAACCGCGAGCCTCGATTACGAGCGCAAGGAGGGTCTTGAGCTATGGATTCCGGAACCAGCAACGGCGGCTACGATGGCGTCCGCGAAACGATCTGCGGCTGCGGAATGGGAGGTCAGGAACAGAGCGGGCTCGATCAATTCGAGTTCCATGATGCGAAACTGGTCCTGGCTGTCGACTCGGTCGACAATTCCATCGACTCGCCCGTACAGCGTAGGCGGTACCGCTTGCACCGCCCGCGTCGCGCATGCGAGCACCGGTGCGGGCGGATCGGCGGCGAGAGACCGACCCCCGAAGTCGCTCTGCACGCGAAAGTCTCCTGGCTTCGGCGTCTTGAGTACGGCGTGACTGAACTGCCCGCCGAAGAACATGAGAGACCACTCGCCATCGGTGACAATATTGTCCATGAATTTCTGGACCATAACACCGGGGCCGGCCATGAGTTCCTCGAACAAGGCTTGCGTTGATCCAGCGTTCCTTGCGTCCACCAGTTGGGTGCGGTGCGCAGTGGCGGAGATTCTGGGCTTGACCACAGCTTTGTCCCAACCCTCCTCGAGCAAGGCGTCCGCTAGAGTCCGGGTTTCTCCAGTTTCATACCATAAGGTCGGGACTACGAGAATGCCCCGATTCTCCAGCGAGCGCAGGTAGGATTTATCTGCGTTCCAACGAATCACCGACGGAGGATTCCAGAGCTTGCAGCCGCTTGATTCGAGAGATGAGATCCAGCGCAGAAACTCTTCGCTGCGGAAGTGATAGTCCCAGCAGGAACGAAGCACTATCGCGTCACAGTCTGGCCAAGGGTAGTTCGGATCGCTCCACACGGCGGGTTCCGCGTTGAGGCCGCGCTCCGCAAGCGGTCGCAGCAGGGTTTGATCGTCGGGCGTGAGGTCGGGCCAATCGTTGGAGGTGGCAAGGGCAATTCGCATAGCGCGGACGGGCGCCTCGTCCGCCCTACCAGATCAGATATCTAAGTTCTTTACATCGAGCGCATTGTCTTCGATGAACTTGCGGCGGGCTTCAACGTCCTCGCCCATCAGCGTGGTGAAGATGGTTTCGCATTCGGCGATGTCTTCAAGCTTTACGGACAGCAACGTGCGCCGCTCCGGATCCATTGTGGTTTCCCACAATTGCGGCGCGGTCATTTCGCCCAAGCCTTTGTAGCGCTGCACGATGTAATCCTTGCGGCCCTCCGCCAGAACGTAGTCGAAGAGATCGCGCGCCGTAGACTTTTCGACCAGCTGAGGTTCAGGCTTTTTCTTTGCGGCAGGTTTTGCAGGCGCTTCTTGTGCGGCTTTCTTCTGTGCCTTGTCGCCGTCTTCGGCCTCGGCGTCATTTGATTCTTCAGCATTGGTATTTGCCGACGAACCTTTGGCGACCGTCTCAACCACGAATGGCGGCTCCATGTACGGCTCGATTTGCTTGAATTTCGACAGCAGTTGGCGGTATTCAGCGGTGGAAGCCAGCTCCCAGTTGATCAAGTGTTCCGCGCCCTGCGAGTTCACGTAGCGAACTTCCCACAGATTGTGCTCTTCGTCGAAACGGCTTTCGACTTCCTTGAAGCTGCGCTCTTTTTGCAGCTTCTTCAGTTCTTTTTCCAGTTTCTCGATTTTCTTGGGGGCGGTTTTCTTGTCGCCTTCGAAATCGACTCTCTTGGAGAGATCGAGCTTGGGCAGAAGGTCGGTCACGCGTTCGTCGCGCAAACGCTTGTCGACTTTGTCGAACAGCTTGAGATACTCGTCGAGGACATTCATGAAGCGCGACAGATTCGTGCCTTCGAGCTTGGCGGCGCCTTCGCCATAACGAACGACCAGACCTTCCGACGCACGCTTGACCAGCACTTTCACATACTCGCGATCGTCCTTGATGTATTGCTGAGACTTGCCTTTCTTGATCGAGTACAACGGCGGCTGCGCGATAAATACGTTGCCGCGCTTGATCAACTCCTGCATGTGACGGAAAAAGAAAGTGAGCAGCAGGGTGCGAATATGGCTTCCGTCCACGTCGGCGTCGGTCATCAGAATGATTTTGCCGTAACGCAGTTTGCTTGCGTCGAAATCCTCTTTCGAGATACCGGTACCCAGCGCCGTGATCATGGCGCGAATTTCTTCGTGGGCCAGCATCTTGTCGTAGCGGGCTTTTTCGACGTTGAGGATTTTGCCCTTCAACGGCAGAATGGCCTGGAAACGCCGGTCACGCCCCTGCTTTGCGGTCCCACCTGCAGATTCGCCTTCGACCAGAAACAACTCGCAACGCTCCGGCTGTTTCTCTGAGCAGTCTGCCAGTTTGCCGGGCAGTCCACCACCGTCGAGTGCGCCCTTGCGGCGGGTCAAGTCTCGAGCTTTTCTCGCGGCCTCGCGCGCGCGGGCAGCGTCAATCGCTTTGTTAATAATCTTTCGTCCAACGGTCGGGTTTTGCTCGAGGTACGCGCCCAGGCGTTCGTTGACGAATGCCTGCACAACGCCCGCAATGTCGGAGTTCAGCTTGCCCTTGGTCTGGCCTTCAAACTGGGGCTGCGGCAGCTTTACGCTGATCACCGCGACCAGGCCTTCGCGAACGTCATCGCCGGTGAGATTTTCTTTTACGTCTTTGAACAGACCCATCTGCTGTCCCGCGTAATTGATGGTACGGGTCAGAGAAGTACGAAAGCCGGACAGGTGCGTGCCGCCATCCACCGTGTTGATGTTGTTGGCAAAACTGAAAACTGTTTCGGAGTAGGCGTCGTTGTACTGCAGCCCAATCTCCATCTCGACGCCGTCTCGCGTGGCCTCCATGTAGATTGGCTTGTCGTGCAGTGTCTGTTTACCGCGATTGAGGTGCTTGATGAATTCCGCGATGCCGCCGTTGTACTTGAATTCGGCGGTCTTGGGCTCGCCCGTTTTCGGGTCCGTGGTGCGCTCGTCGGTGAGTGTGATCAGCAGGCCTTTATTCAGGAAGGCAAGTTCACGCAAGCGTTGCGCCAAGGTATCGAAGTTGTATTCGGTTACGGTAAGGATGCTCTTGTCGGGCAGGAAGTGAACTTTGGTTCCGCGCTTCTTGGTCGCACCCGCTTTTTTCAGCTTGCTGGTGGGCTCGCCCTTGGAATAGGTCTGTTCCCAGGTAAATCCATCGCGCCAGATTTCGAGATCAAGTTCTTCGCTAAGCGCGTTCACGCAAGACACACCCACGCCATGCAATCCGCCGGAAACTTTGTATGAAGATGCATCGAACTTGCCGCCGGCATGCAGCGTGGTCATCACAACTTGTGCGGCGGGAACTTTCTCGCCGTCGATGTCCATCGAATCTACGGGAATGCCGCGGCCGTTGTCCACGACCGTGATGGAGTTATCGAGGTGAATCGCGACTTCGATCTTGTCGGCGTATCCCGCGAGCGCCTCGTCAACGGAATTGTCGACGACTTCATAGACCAGGTGATGAAGTCCGATTTCACCGGTTGAGCCGATGTACATTGCGGGACGTTTGCGGACGGCTTCCATGCCGCCCAACACTTTGATGGAATCGGCCGTGTAATCGCCGTTGCCGTTGATGGGGTTTGGTCCACCAATCCTATTTTTGGTGTCGACGATGGCCGGGGTATCGATTTCTTTTGTTGCCATTCAGCTCCGGTGGATATGCCAGATTTGAGCTCTGGCAGGCGCGCATTTCCTGTGCCTTAGAATGAGGTCAAATGACTGAAATTATTAACACTTACGGCAGCAGGATTTATAAGAAATTATACCACAGCCGAGGCCACTTCTGGCCCCGGAATCCAGCCGGTAAACCGTGATTCTTGTGTCATTTAGGGACAGCTTTCTGAGGGCGGTGTCCCGGCACCGGTTCACGCTCGCTTCCGTGCTCACTTGTGGGCAGCAGGCGTTTCTTTCCTGCCAAAGCTTAGGCCTTCTATCAACGGGTCCACTTCGTCTTCGCTTCCCGCGATAAACGTAAACGAGACCACAAAACCCTTCTCGATCATGACCAGCGTGCTTTGGTGCATGGTCAAGCTGCCGAGCGGTTTGCTGAAGTCCCCGCGAACCAACTGCGCCGCTCCTACGCGGAATTCGTAGGGCTCGTTCACAACAGTAAAGCCCTTGGCCTTGGTTAGCTCGGTGACCGGACCGAAATACTGTCCCGCATTCTGCAGCCCTGGGTAGGAAGATACGGCTTCTGCGGCTACGACGACTGCGGAATTCACCGAGTCGCCAGCCACTTCGGGAGGATGTTCGAACGCGGCCAGCAGCAGGATTGATTTTTTCGGGTCGCTCGAATCTGCGCTCGAATCCTCTCTCATCTCGGTGGTGCGATCCACCCACCCGAAATGGAGTTTGTAGTCGAATCCGAAAAACGAGTTATGGTAGAGGCCGTTGGCGATGGAACCGGGATCTGGCGCGGATAAATGGGACGGTTCAGACCTGGGCTTGGATTTGGATGAAGATGGCGAAGTTGTCGACTGCGCATGAAGCACCCCAGCTAGGACCATCAAGAGAAATATGCTGGAGTGTCGAAAACCGCGGATACCCATACGGACATTTTAATTGAGGCAGGCCGTCCTATGTGCTCGGAGTGAAAACAGGCCGCGCACGCCGCATGCGTCTGAGCCTTCTCCTAGCCTCCATAAGCATTACGCTGCGATCCCGACGCCCACGGGTTGGGCGCAGTGCGCACAGCGTCTCGCATCGATCGGGATCTCGCTCAGACACTCGGGACACTTCTTGGTGGTCGGATCGGCGGGCGCGGGCGCTTTGCGCATGCGCGCGACCAGTAGATTCACCGGGGTCACCACGAAGAAATACACAGCCGCCGCGACCAGCAGGAAAGATATTGCAGCATTGATAAAGTCTCCGATGGCGAACATGCTGCCGTTGATGGTGAATTTGATGGCAGAAAAATCGGGCTTGCCGACAATCGCGGCAATCAGCGGAGTGAGCAGGTCTTTTGTGAAAGCTGAGACCACCGCAGCAAACGCCGCTCCAATCACAACGCCCACTGCCATATCGATTACATTGCCACGAAGGACAAATTGCTTGAATCCGCTGAGCATGAAGGGTTCCCTCCTAAGAACGGATGGCGCCAACTACGGCGGATGACCGACGGCGTCAAGCGTACGCAGCCTCGTGGGGCGGCCAAGGACGTTCGTCCTCCATCGTCAGATCCGCATCGGCATCACGATATAGCGATACTTATATTCCTCGCCTTCGGCAGGGCGCATCTGTCCAGCCGACTGAGAATCTTTGAATTCCAGCTTCACATCGCCGCTGCCGGCGGCCTTGAGGAAATCCAGAAGATATTGCGCGTTGAAGCCGATCTGGATCATATCCCCGTTGTAGTCGATTTCGATCGAGTCTTCCGACTCGCCGGTTTCGGTCGAGGATGCAGAGAGTTTCAGGTCGCCTTTTTCTAGGCGCATCTTCACGGCTCGTGAGCGCTCGTCGGCAAACTGGGCCACGCGAGAAATTGCCGCCGAGAGTTCTTCCCCGTGGACAGTGATGCTCTTATTATTGTCCTTCGGCAAGACGGCTTCGAAGTTGGGGAACTGGCCGGTGAGTTGGCGCGAGGTCAGAAGCCTCTGGCCGATGCGGAAGAATAGCGTGGATTCGTCCTTCGCGAATTCGATTTCCTCGGCGTCGGTCGAATCCAGCAACGACTTCAACTCGTCCATGGCTTTCTTGGGAACGAGAGTCTTCATCTCGCCGGAGACGCCTTCAAATTTCCCGCCGCTGCGTTCGATGTGCGCCAGCCGATGCCCGTCGGTAGCGACCATGGTGATTGATTCCGGCTTCAGCACCATCAATGCCCCATTCAGCGTGTAGCGCGATTCTTCACTAGCGATGGCGAACCCGGTCTTGGCAATCATCGACCGCAGAACCTGCGCGGGGATTTTAACTACGCCTGCGGTCGGGAACGTAGGCAAACTGGGAAAATTTGACCGCGCCATGCCAACCATTTTTGTATTCGAACGGCCGCAGCGGATGCTGACCCAGTGATTTTCCAGCAGCTTGATTGTGATGTCCGCATCGGGCAGAAGCTTCACGTAGTCGTGCAGCTTGCGCGCTGGGATGGTACAGGCGCCTTCCTTCTTCACCTTGGCAACGCACGACGTGCGCAGGCTAAGATCGAGATCCGTAGCGGTGAGCGAAAGCTTATCGCCGGCAGCTTCAAACAAATAGTTCGACAGGATGGGGATGGTGGTCTTGCGCTCGACCACGCCCTGGGTCGCCGTGAGCTCTCGCAAGAGTTCGAATTTACTGACCGTAATCTCCATGGTGGTGGTTCCCGCCGCGGATGCTATGGCTTCTACCGGCATAACCTGAGTCCCCCGCCAAGTGGCGCTACTTTCAACACTTCCCTTATATCAAAACAAAAACCTATAAAACCAGCGGTAACCGCAGGAAACAGAGAAAATTTGTCCAGCGCGCGATTCTATCCACCCAACTGCTCGGTCAGTTTGTTCAGCAACCGGTTCAAATCCTTATCGGTCTTGCGCACGCCGTCGATTTTTTCGACCGAGTGCAATACGGTGGTATGGTGCTTGCCCCCAAACTGGCGCCCAATCTCTGGCAGTGACGCTTCGGTGAGATGCTTGGCCAAATACATCGCGATCTGCCGGGGATAGACGATGGCGCGCGAGTTATTTTTTGCCTTGATCTCCACCAACCGCAATCCAAACTGCTCGGCAACCGATTTTTGAATCGATTCAATGGTGACCTTGCGGGCCTGGGAGTCGATGAAATTCTTAAGCACCTGCTGGGTATAAGGGAGGGTGATTTCGGCTCCAATGAGCGAGGAGTGTGCGACGAGCCGGATAAGCGCGCCTTCCAGCTCGCGGACGTTGGAGCGAATATTGGACGCGATGTACAGCGCCACGTCGGTGGGAAGCGTGACCTTTTCCTGCTCCGATTTCTTCTGCAGGATGGCGACCTTGGTCTCCAAATCCGGCGGCTGGATATCAGCGATCAAACCCCACTCGAAACGGCTTCGGAGCCGGTCTTCGATCTCAGCCAACTCCTTCGGCGAGCGATCGCTGGCGATCACGATCTGCCTCATCGACTCATGCAGCGCGTTGAAGGTGTGGAAGAACTCCTCCTGGGTACGTTCTTTTTGAGCCAGAAACTGGATGTCGTCCACCAGCAGCACGTCGACGTTGCGGAACTTGTCGCGGAAGCTGGTCATCTTGTCGTAGCGCAGCGAGTTGATCATTTCATTGGTGAACTTTTCGCTGGACACGTAGCAGATGCCCAACTGCGGTTGCCGCTTGCTGATCTCGTGGCCGATAGCCTGCATCAGGTGGGTCTTGCCCATTCCGACGCCACCATAAAGGAAGAGCGGGTTGTACGCCTTCGAGGGGCGTTCCGCAACTGCTTGACACGCGGCGTGGGCGAACTGATTTCCGCTGCCGATGACGAACGCGTCGAAGGTGTACCGCGGGTTGAGTTGCGCCGCTCCATCCCAATCGAAGCGCGACTGCGACGGATGAGTTGCCGGAGCCGAGTACCCGGAAAGACCGCCGTCGTGGCGGACGGGTGTGGCGGCTGGATCGTCCCCTGGGGGAACGAACTTCACTTCCTGATACTCGAGACCAAGATTATCGAGCGCCTCCTGAATCAGGTCGGCATATTTGTCGCCTACCTGACAGAACTCGGGCTTGGGCACCCACACAAAAAGCGTGCCTCCGCTCGAATGACTGTAGCGGGTGGGCTTCAGCCAAGTGTCGTAGGAATGCCGGTTGATCTTTTTTTCCAGCGCGTCAAGAATGCGCAACCACGGATTGGGAGCAAGAGTTGGACTTGAAACAGACATAAGAAATTCTTGGTGGCGCTACATAAATCAGCGGCCTGAAATTAAATGATTGCAGTATGAAAGCGCTCATTTTCCAGCGCAGCTACCTTCGCACTGCGGGGCGGTTTCGCTGGAGCGAGAAAAATTTTCAATGAGCAGGAACGGTCCGCATACTAGCACAAAAAAATTGTCTTGGTGGAAATCTTCGATAAAGATTTTCTCTGACCTCCACGATTCAAAACGCGAAGAAAAACTTCTGTCAAGTAGCGACTTTGTAACTGCCGCGAGCATGGTGCAGCAATTGCCAGACTTGAATGGTTCAACCAACGCTCGAGAATGAACCTCGGCTGGTGCATTGAAGGTCCGCTCCGGTTGCCGCAACCCGTGGACCGGTTTGCCCGTCTGCCCTGGGTCATTTATACTTCTCATTCGCCCTATAGCCATTATTGCACCTACTAACTGAATCAGGAGCAGCTAAGTTTCATGCCCAAGCGCACTTTCCAACCTAACCGACGTCACCGCTCGAAGACGCACGGATTTCGTACCCGGATGAAGACCAAGAGCGGCCAAGCGGTGATCTCGCGCCGGCGCGCCAAGGGACGCAAGCGGGTGTCGGTAAAGCCCGGCTTCCGTGAGTAGCCGATTTCCTTTTCCGGAATTGACGGCAATTCCGCAACCTGAGTCTGGATCGTGAATTGTGAGCGGTCTCGCTCCGAACGGCGGTCTCAATCTGCCCGGCCCAGGCAAACGAGCGCGATTCACGGGCAGCATGCGGTTGCTCCGGCACGCCGATTTCGAGCGGGTCTACAAACAAGGCCGTCGCCACTTCGCCGCGCACATGACGGTATTTTATCTGCTGCGGGGGCAGGGCGAAGGGCTTCGTATCGGGTTTACCGTGGGACGTGTGCTGGGCGGGGCGGTCGATCGCAATCGTATGAAACGGCGATTGCGAGAGTCGGTCCGCTTGCATTGGCCGGGAGTTCCGGTTCCGGTGGATGTGGTGATCAATCCAAAGAAGTCAGTGCTCAAAGTTGACTTTGCCGTCTTAGAGAATGAGATCAGCGGCGCTTTTGAAGCAATTCAAAAGTCGCTAGGAAAACGGACCACGTAGTCGAGTTGTTTGTCATCCCGAGCGAAGCGAGGGATGGTTCGTTAGTTCCTTCAGCCGAGGAAGCTCGGCAGGGCTTGTTTCAGCCTCACGGATAGAGATGAATCAAATTCACAAGACGATCGTGCTGTTCGTACTCCGAGCATACAAATGGGCTGTCTCGCCCATGTTATTGCCCGCTTGCCGGTATGTGCCCTCATGTTCCGAGTACGCGATGGAGGCGATCGATCGTTACGGGGTTGCTCGAGGCAGCGTGATGGCTGTCTGGCGAGTAATGCGATGCCACCCGTTCGCGAAGGGCGGGCTGGATCCTGTAATCAAACTGGAAGTTAATAAGCCGACGGATTGCGGCGTGCCGGTTCAGAGTGGTAGTGAAACCGAGCTTTGCAGTCATTGAGAAAGTAAATTTGGCAGAATTCCAAAATCCTCAGCAAGAACCAGGCATGGAGCGCCGGCTGCTCCTCGTCTTCGCTTTGACCTTCCTGGTCATCGTGTTGTTCCAACCGATAATCAAGAAATATCTTCCGCAACCTTCGACTCCTGCGCAGCAAACTCAGAGCCAGGCTCAGACCGCGCCGCCGGCTGCCGCCATCAATCAGGTCCAGCCAGCGCAACCGGCAGTTCCGGCGCTCAATCCCGGTGCGACCAAGCAGGCAGCGTCCGAATCGGAACCTGTGGTTGAGAACGATCTGTACCGCATCACCTTCACCAACCGTGGCGCGCAGGTCAAGTCCTGGATCCTGAAGAAATTTACTGACGATAAAGAACAGCCGCTGGATCTGGTCAACAAGCTCGCTGCGGAAAAATATGGCTACCCGCTATCCCTGTGGACCTACGACGAGAGCCAACGCAACAAGCTGAATTCCGCCCTTTACCTGTCATCAAGTTCGGGTGCGGTAAAAGCACCCGTCACTATCACGTTTGAATACTCCGACGCTGATCTGGCCGTCCGCAAGAGCTTCAGCTTCGACCATACCTACGTGGTGCGCGTCGAAACCTCGGTAGTGTCCAGAGGGAGTCAGATCGCGGCATACCCTGCATGGCCCGCGGGCTTCGGGGACGAATCCACCCTCTCTTCTTACGCGGCCAGTCAAATTGATTATCAGTACAACAGCAGCACCGAACGGCTCGCTATCAAGAAAATCAGCGGTGGCAACACGCTCCACATACCGTTCAACTGGGCGGGAGTGACCGATCAGTACTTCGCTGCCGTCTTTATTCCGGACGATTCGCAGAACTCCGCTTTGGTCACTCTGCGCAACCCGCTCAACGTCCCCAAGAATCCGAAAAACCCGAACCCACTGGAAACGGCTCCCGTGGACGTGCTGGGAGCGGCTGTTGGCAACCCCAAAGGTCCGAGTGTTGCGCGAATGTATGTTGGGCCTAAGGCACTGGCAACTTTGGAGTCCGTGCCCGTGCCCACCATCGTGGGTGCGGACCCAGACTTGCGCGGGCTTATCAACTTTGGTTTCTGGGGCGTGATTGCGCGTCCACTCTTCATCTGGCTCCGCTGGATCGAAGGCATTGTTGGGAACTGGGGCTGGGCGATTTGCCTGCAAACTTTGGTCATCAATCTGGCGTTGATGCCATTGCGCATCTCCAGCATGAAGTCCGCGCTCAAGATGCAGAAGATCCAGCCGCAGATGAACTCGATCAAGGAAAAATACAAGAAGTACGGCATGCGCGATCCACGGCGGCAGGAGATGAACACGGAAATCGGCGAGTTGATGAAACAGGAAGGCGTCAGCCCAGTCGGCGGATGCTTGCCGCTGGCCATCCAGATGCCATTTCTCATCGCCTACTACAGCATGCTGGGCTCGGCGCTCGATCTGCGCCACGCTTCTTGGTTGTGGATCCACGATCTCTCGTCAGCCGATCCTATGCATATCTTGCCGATTTGCATCTTCATCACTATGCTGATTACGCAGCGCATGACGCCGCAGGCGGGAATGGATCCCTCCCAGCAGAAAATGATGAACGTGATGATGCCGGTCATGATGGGATTTCTCAGTTGGAATTTTGCTGCCGGCTTGTGTCTTTACTGGGCAGAAGGTAATTTGATCGCCATCGCACAACAGGCGGTCATGAACCGTACCAGCCTAGGGCGCGAAATGCGCGAGATGGCGGCGAAGAGAGCAAGGAAGAAAGAGAAATAGCTTCTAGAGCCTCTAGCTTCTGGCCTAAGTCTAGTGCCACAAGTATTGAGGTTGGGAGGCAGAAGCTAGCAGGTAGGAGCCAGAAGCTAGTGCCTATTCCTGACAAAATCGCAGCTGCCAAGAAAATCGATGCACTCCTGCGCGGCGTCGTCACCCACGGCGGTCTCCACCTCAAGTATCGAATCACCGTGGATCCGCCACTCGCCCAAGAGCGCGATTGGGAACGGCCCGAGATTTTAGTCGAACTCTCCGGACCCGATTCCCCGTTGGTGCTGGAACGAGGCGGCCAACTGCTGCGCGCCATCGAAACCCTGGCGATTGAGATGCTCCGCCTGCCCGGCAACGAGCATGAGAAAGTGATCTTTGACTGCATGAATCAGCGTGCCATGCGGTTGGAGGAACTTCGTTTGGCTGCTGGCGTAGCCGCGGAAAGAGTTCGCAAGACAAATCTGCCATACGAATTTGCGCCTATGTCCTCGCGCGAGCGCCGCATTGTGCACTTAGCGTTGCGCGATCACGCCGACCTGCACACCGAAAGCCAGGGCGAAGGCGGGCGACGATGCCTGGTGGTCTACCCGAAGAACTACAAGCCCGCTAGCAACCCTGCGTCGCGGAACCCGTGAGCCGTACCAGTAGCAGCTCGCCAGAATAAAACCGCTACAATCTTCCGGTGAACCTCGACGACACAATCGTCGCCATCGCTACGCCGCCCGGTCGAGGAGGCATCGGCGTAGTCCGTTTGGCCGGGCCGGACGCAAAGAAAATCGCCCTGCCCTTGCTGCGCCTGAAACACGATCTCGAACCCGGACACGCCGTATTCGGAGAACTGGTTGAACCCGCCTATGAACACGTGGGGGCAATCGCCCCCGGCTATCCAGCCGCGCAAAGCGCGGCGGGCCGCATCGACGAAGTTGTCGTCACCTACTTCGCCAAGCCTCACTCCTACACCACCGACGACGTTGTAGAAATCTCGGCCCACGGATCGCCAGTCATCTTGCGACACGTTGTCGAGCTTGCCATGGCTCGAGGAGCGCGCCTCGCCGAGCCCGGCGAGTTCACTATGCGCGCTTTCCTTAATGGGCGAATCGATCTTACGCAGGCGGAAGCGGTCCGCGACCTCATTGAGTCGCAAACTCTTTACCAGGCCAAGATTGCAGCCCAGCAGCTCGAAGGCGCACTCTCGCGCCGCCTGCAACCGATCAAACAGAAGTTGGTCGAGCTGATCGCAACTCTCGAAGCCGGAATCGACTTCGCCGAAGACGACATCTCGGTTCTCCCCGCTGATCAGATACTCCAGCGCATCGCCGCAATCCGCGCACCACTTGAAGATCTTGCCGCTTCGTTCGCTTATGGAAAGATCGTCCATGAAGGTCTTACGCTCGCCATCGTAGGTCGGCCTAACGTGGGTAAATCGAGCTTGTTTAATCGCCTGGTCGAGCGCGAACGCGCGATCGTGACTGCAACTCCCGGCACCACTCGCGATCTGGTCAGCGAAACTGTCGCCATCGGAGGCATCCCCATCAAACTCGTCGACACCGCCGGCATTCGCCGCGCCCTCGACGAAGCGGAAAGCATTGGCATCCGAAAATCCATGGAAGCTCTGGCCGACGCCGACCTGGTCCTCGTTGTGTTCGACTATGCTCAGCCGCTCACCCACGAAGACAAGGATCTGCTAGGGCAAGTCGCGGGACGCCCAGCGATTGCGGTCGCCAATAAATGCGATCTCATCAATAATCATCAGGTGGGGACAGCCGCCCCCGGCTGTCCAGCCCAGCAAAGCTCGGCAGATCCGAGAGGCGACTCCCTCGCTGGTGCCGAAGACCTAACCAGTGGGAGAGTTCAAGTGCGGACTTCCGCGACCACGGGAGAAGGAATCCCGGAACTCCGAAGCGAAATTCTGCGTCACGTCGGCGGGGAGGCCAACGCTCAGACCGAGACTGGATTCCTCACCAACCTGCGCCACCAGGAACGTGTGCGGGAGTCAGTTACGGCGCTTGCGGCGGCCAGAGCGGCAATCGACAGCAAAGTCCCCCACGAAATGCTTCTGCTCGATCTCTACAGTGCCCTGCGGGCGCTCGATGAGATCACGGGGGCCACAACCACCGACGATATCCTGAATCTTATCTTCAGCACATTCTGCATTGGAAAGTAAAATGGTGTTTGGCAGCTTCGACACAAATTTCTGATCCAATTCAGCGACCAAATAGGAGTTTCGGTATCTAATCAGGTTATTCAGCCAGTGCGGAAGTCCGAAGTCCCTCTTCTTCACGAAACTGAGGCCGACCATGGCAAAGCCAATTCTGTTGAGCGTGGACGACGACTCGGATGTTTTGCGAGCGATTGAGCGCGACTTGCGGTCGCAATACGGCGCTGAGTACCGCGTGATCGCTAGCGATTCTCCCGTACAAGCGCTGGATCTCCTGAAACAGCTTAAGGTCCGGAACGATAGCGTGGCCTTGCTGCTTGCCGACCAACGCATGCCGCACATGGACGGCGTCGAATTTCTGCAGGAAGGAATGCAGCTCTTTCCCGATGCGAAGCGGGCATTGCTCACCGCTTACGCCGACACCACGGCTGCCATCAGCGCTATCAACGAAGCCAGCGTCAATTATTTTTTCTTGAAGCCTTGGGATCCGCCTGCAGAGCACCTCTACCCGCAACTCGATGACTTGCTCGACGACTGGCAAGCATCCTACCGCCCAGTCTTCCAGGGAATTCGCGTACTGGGCACACGGTGGTCGCCACGATCGTATGAACTGCGGGACTTTCTGGCGCGAAATCGCGTTCCCTACCAATGGATTGACGTCGAGGTTTCTGCCAACGATCCTGAGACCAAGCGTCTGGTGGAGGCTCTGGGCCCGGAGGCCGCCAATCTTCCAGTCGTACTTTTCCCCGACGGGACAAAACTTCTGGAGAGCGTGCCGGCAGATGTCGCCCAAAAGGTTGGGTTGCGCACACGCGCGCAAACCGACTTCTACGATCTCGCGATTATCGGCGGCGGGCCCGCGGGGCTGGCGGCCGCTGTCTACGGTGCTTCGGAAGGTCTGCATACGGTGATGGTCGAGCGCGAAGCGCCGGGAGGCCAGGCAGGAATGAGTTCGCGCATCGAGAACTATCTGGGATTTCCTGCCGGGCTCAGTGGGAACGACCTGGCCCGGCGCGCAGTCGCCCAGGCGACTGCGCTTTGGAGTGGAGATTCTGTCGCCACAGGAAGCGACCAGCGTTCGCACCGAAGGGTCCTACCGGATTATTAAGCTGGCGGATGGGAACGAGATCTCCTGCCACGCTTTGCTGATCGCGACCGGTGTACAGTGGCGGCGACTCGAGGCTCCGGGAGTCGATCGGCTGCAGGGCGCAGGCGTCTACTATGGCGGCGGCGCCACGGAAGCGCTCTCCTGCAAGGGCGAAACCATCTACGTGGTGGGAGGCGCGAACTCGGCGGGCCAGGCCGCCATGAATTTTGCTCGATACGCGGAGCGAGTCATCATTCTGGTACGAGGCGATTCTCTCTCCAGTACCATGTCGCAGTATCTGATTGACCAGGTCAAAGAAACGCCGAACATTCAACTGTGGGCTCACGCCAGCCTGGCCGAGGCACATGGTGAAACACATCTGGAAGAAATCTCGGTGCTTTGTTCGGATACGAACAAAGTGGAGCGGGTGCCCGCGAGCGCGATGTTCATCTTCATCGGCGCCTTGCCACGTACCGATTGGCTGGGAACTCTGGTCGAGCGAGACGAGCGCGGCTTCCTGTTGACCGGTCCCGATCTTATTCGTGACGGCCAACGCCCCAAAGGATGGACTCTCGACCGAGATCCCTTCCTGCTTGAGACCAATGTTCCAGGCCTGTTCGCCGTAGGCGATGTGCGGCACGGTTCGGTGAAGCGAGTGGCCTCCGGAGTCGGCGAAGGATCGGTTGCAGTACAGTTCATCCATCAGTACTTGAGCAAGGTCTAAATGGTCGAGAAATCAGATCTCCTTCGCATCCCCGTATTCGCAGATTTACCTGACGATCAGCTCGACTGGTTCATAAGCCAGTCGGAAGAGTTGCATCTCAAGGCCGGTGAAGGCTACGCGCGCCAAGGCGATCCCGCCAACGCGATGTTTGTTCTTCTGGAGGGGCAACTCCAGGGTCGGGGCGAAATTGGCGGCGAGACCATTATCTTTACAATAAGCCAGGGCAACGTAACCGGAGTGCTGCCTTTTTCGAGGATGAAGCAGTTTACGGTGAGCGGGCGAGCCGAGACCGAAAGTCGCATCCTACGCTTTCCGGCCTCGCTGTTTCCAGAGCTCATCCAGAAAATGCCCGAGCTAACCCAGCGTCTCGTTGGCCTGATGTCGGACCGCATCCGTGAGACCACGCGGATGGAACAACAACGCGACCGGTTAGCTTCCCTGGGAAAGTTGTCCGCAGGCCTCGCTCACGAACTCAACAATCCCGCCTCCGCCGCCAAACGTGCGGCCGGCCAACTGCGCGACATGTTGACCCAGATCAGGGACGCGAGTCACGAGCTGGGAAGGCACGACCTCACTTCCGCGCAGAAAGCGGAGATTGAAAAGTTAGAGGCTTCATTCATCCAGCAAAACGAACATCCGCCCGATGCTTTAGCCACCAGCGACCTGGAAGAGCAGATCGATTCACTGTTGCGCAGCCACGGACAGAACGACTTGTGGCAACTGGCAGCCGATCTGGCGCGAAAATGCGTCCAGCCGACGGAGCTGGAATCGTTGTTCGCTGCACTGGAACCAGACACCGCCCGAGCCGCTCTGGTGAGGATCGCTGCGTCGGTCGAGGTCGCGAACCTGCTGAACGAAATTGAGAGCAGTACATCGCGAATCTCCGACTTGGTCCTCGCGATCAAGGAATATACGTACATGGACCAGGCGCCAGTGCAAAACGTGGACATCGTGAAGAGCCTGGAAACTACCCTGACCATCCTGAACTACAAGCTCAAACGCGGAGTGGTCGTGCAGCGCGATTACCAGAAAATTCCTTTCCTGGTGAATTCGTTCGGGAGCGAACTCAATCAGGTTTGGACCAACATCATTGACAACGCCATCGACGCAATGGGAGGGAAAGGTGAGCTTCGCGTTCGAACTTACCGCGACGACGGTTGCGTTGTAGTTGAGATCTGCGACAATGGTCCAGGAATTTCGCTCCAGGTCCAGCCGCACATCTTCGAACCCTTCTTCACCACCAAGGCAGTGGGCGAGGGAACCGGGCTCGGCCTCGATACAGTCCAGCGAATTGTGAAGAAGCACCGCGGCAACATTCAGGTCGATTCGAGGCCGGGGAACACGCGATTTCAAGTGTTTCTCCCACTGGCGGACAATCCGACTTAGCTCTGGCCATACTTCGCTCCCAGATTACTTTCTCCGACGCCATAACCCGGCAGTTCACCACGTTCTGCATTGGTAAATAGCAACAGCGTTTCCAATGGGTACACTTGCCAAAGGCCACAGCCGGGCCGTTTCGGGCGATGCAATGGCGGCGTTCATACGCGAGGAGCTTGCGAAACTGAGGAAAGCCGTTCCAACTCTTCTGGCGACGGTCATCCTTTGCTGCGCTCTTGGCAGCGCTCAGGTAGCACCCTACGCAGACGCTGGAATCGGCGTTAACGGTCTTAGCTTTCAATCACCCTACTACTTTGGCGACGTCGGCGTGGACTGGGGTGACCGTAGTCCTATATTCATCGAAGGCGAAGTCGGCGCGGACACCGCGAATCCAACTGGCCTCAACAACGGCACCACCTTTCGTGCCCTCGGAGTAGTGATGGGGCGGGTAACGCAACACTGGCGGCTGGGAGGCGGGTTTCACTTCAGCGAGCTGTTCACATCCCAATACGACAACCACTCCGTTTGGCCCACCGCAGGCGCCATGTTTGAGCAAGACTGGTTTCGCCTCAACGCGCAATATCTCATACCCACGACAACCGACTACACCCTGAACGGACCTTTGTTTGACATGCGGATGCATCTGAAACAAAGATTCTACCTACGCGAGCGGGTTGGAATTTATGCATACCGCAACCCGAATCAGGTCAGTCCATCTCATCACGTAAGTGCGGTCGCTGACTTCGGCATCCTGTACGTCTTCCACTAGCAATGCACGCGTAGCCCGGACGCCTCGCCCCTGGGGAGCAAGACGAGCCTCTGCAGGTCTCGGAGCTTCGCTCCGCTGGGACGGGTCAAAGACCTGTCCCCACACGGATAGTCGCTAATTAGATAATGTTTTTTCGATCGCGGCCCGCAGGTCGTCGTATTGCATCAGCCCGGGATGGTATAACGCTACGCGGCCCTTGCGGTCGACCAGAACCAGTGTCGGCGTGGTACTGGCGCCGTAGTTAGTGAAGTTGGTTTTGCTGATGGGCACAGGGACGCTTTGCAGTCCGGGATAGAAGTGCTCCCATACCTGGCCGATGTAGGCGATCTCATCTTTAGGCTTCGCGTCCTCTCCCCTAGCGGCGTACCCGTAGAGTTGGGTGGGAGCCAGAACAGTCAGCCCCTTGGGAGCGAACTCAGAGCTGAGGCGGCTGATGATCGGCCCCTCGTACTTGCAGTCGACACACCAGTGAGCCCAAAAGAACAAAAGAACGGGAGAACCTTTGAGCTGGCTCAGGGGGGTGGGCCGCGAACCGAGATACTCCGAGGTGGTGAGCGCCGGCGCGGGCTGGCTGGTCAGGGTGAGCTGGTTCAGATTCTTGTGCAGGCGCGGGCTGATCGAAGTATTTCCGTAGGACACCAGAGCGTGCCGTAGCAAGGCGGCTGCTTGCGCATTTTGGCCATGAGCAGCCAGAACCTCGGCCTGAACTTCGAGAGCGGCACCCAGAGCGATAGGAAGATGCGGTTCGGCGTCGAGGGATCGTTTCTGGAGTAACTTGCGGGCCAGCGTATCGATCTCCTTGGCAGCCGCATCAGCTTTGTCGAGCTGGTTGGCGGCCAACTCTTCACGCGCCGTCCAGGAGAGAGCTTCGAGGTACTCCGGATCGGCCCCGTGTTGCGCGCGGTAAGTTTGCAGGGCGGAATCGGCCGCAGCGAAATTTCTCTGAGCGAGTGCGGTACGAACGTCTTCGACGATGTCGGCAAAGGCGAGGGAAGAGAGCAGCAGCAGAACTCCAAAACGGCGAAAACTCATCTCTTCATGATGCAGCGAAGTCGAAAAAGTTTCCAGTTCGCGAAACCCTATCGAACCATGCAGGGGTGACGCCGTCCCCTGCAGCAATCCGTTCGCAGGGCCCAAGTGATGTTCGCCAAAGACCGTTTCTACTTATTTCCGGCCAGCTAGCAGATCCTCTTCATGAAGCAGGTGTTCCACATGAATCAGATCCTCGCTGCTGACCTCCTCGTAGGCATGCTCGCCATGGATGGATTCATCGAGTCCGATTTCCTCACTCATCTCGCTGACTTTCACCGGCGTGAAGGCATCGATGATTCGTAACATCCCGTAGGTAAACACGAAGGCCCAGACCGACGAGAAAGTCACGGCCACGACCTGTTTCAGCAGGAACGTCGGATCGCCGTAGAGCAGGCCATCCGCACCCGCGGGATTGTAGGCGCGGCTGGCGAAGATCCCCAGCATCACAATGCCGAGAAAACCACCGACACCGTGAACTCCCCAAACATCCAGCGCGTCGTCCCAGTGCAATTTGTTTTTCATCTCAACCGCGTAGTAGCAAACCACGCCAGAAACACAGCCGATGATCACCGCGGTCGTGGGAGAAACATACCCGGCTGCGGGAGTAACGGTCGCCAATCCGGCAACGGCTCCGGTCAGCAAACCTAGCAACTTGGGCTTTTTTTCGTTGAACCATGCCACCAGCAGCCAAGTGACGGCGGCGAACGAGGCCGCCAGGTCAGTGTTGAGAAATGCGGTCGCGGTTACGGAATCAACCCGCATCTCGCTGCCGGCGTTAAAGCCATACCATCCGAACCACAGCAGGCCAGTTCCCAAGGCAACGAGGGGGATACTGTGGGGACCACGATCCGCCGTGCGCCGTTTCCCGACATACAGCACCGAAGCTAAAGCGGCGACGCCAGCGATGTTGTGTACCACGATTCCGCCGGCAAAATCCAGCACGCCCCATTTCTGCAGCATGCCTCCACCCCAAACCATGTGGACAAAAGGAAAATAAACGAAGGTCAGCCAACCGGTCAGGAACAGCATGTAGGCCTTGAAAGTGACCCGGTTGGTGAACGCGCCCGAGATCAGCGCGGGCGTGATAATGGCGAACATCATTTGATAGGCGATGAAGACAAATGCCGGGATGGTGATGTTTGGCGAAGGTGTACTAAGATCGATCCCGCGCAGGAAGGCGTTGTGGAAGTTGCCGATGACCCCGTGCCAGTCTCCGCTGAAGCACACGGAGTAGCCGTAGATATACCAGATCACGGTCGTCCAGCCCATGGAGACAAAGCTCTGAATCATGATGGCGAGTACGTTTTTGCGCCCTACCAGACCGCCGTAAAAAAAGGCAAGACCGGGCGTCATCAGCATGACCAGGCTGGTGCATAAAATCATGAAACCTGTGTTACCAGTATCGAGATGTAGCATTGGAGTTTCTCCAAGCAAAAAGTTTCGAAGACTTAGAATTGTTTGATCGGTGCTATAAAAGGTGAGGACTCGGGGCTCGCGTATACTCCTGGGCTGGAAGTTCACAAGGCGCCAGCGCGGCTCCGTCGCCATCGACACTGCTGACCCTTAAGGAGGACCTCCAGTACCACCTTCATGTAGGAGCGTGCGCTCTAGCTAAAATAAGCGCTGTGACGCAGGTCACCTCTGATAGTGAGATAGTGACGCAAAGCGCCTTGTGCGAATGAATCCCGGGCCCATCCCTGCCGGGTGAAGCGCGCTAACACAATGGTTTCTTCGTAACATGCTGATACATGGGCAGTTATACTGTCGATAGCGAAATACCTTGGCAATTTCAGGAATGGCTGAGGTACAATCCTGCTGCGTTTGATCTTTGCAGTTTTTCAGCAACTCCCGCGACAGCAGCGTGACCTGCCTGAAGAAGTCCTGCGATTGACACAGCGCACATCTAACAAAAAGGAATCGAGTATAACACCATGGAAACAGGAACAGTGAAGTGGTTTAACGATGCCAAGGGCTATGGTTTCATCAGCCGTCAGAGCGGTGAGGACGTTTTCGTCCACTTCTCTGCGATCCAGGCGGGCGGGTTCCGCAGCCTGCAGGAAGGCCAGCAAGTACAGTTTGACGTCGTAAAGGGCCCCAAGGGGTGGCAAGCCGAGAATGTGAAGCCGGCATAAACCACTTACAAATTTTCGGCGAACGGGCGGCTAACCCAAGCCGCCCTTCGTTTTTAGCGGGACTTTCGTCTCCCCCAACACGACACCATTGACAGGGCTGCCCGTCTGTAATACGTTCTGAATCGATTTGTCGTGTGTGGTGCGTTGCCCTCCCCCTTTTCCCAACGCCCCGCCTGTTAGCTCTCCTAGCTGTAGAGCTGAAGGCTATTTGTGTCTCAGGCCCACGTGTGAGTTCACTCGCAACGAAAACTGGGTCGAGGACATCGGGGCCTACGTGGCCCGGGGCTAAGGACGAAGAATGCGTTCGAGGGGGAAATATGAACCGCTTACTGAAACCATCGTGGATCTCTTGTCTGGCCTGTGTCTTCGCATTTTCTGCCGCCAACGCACTCGCCCAACAGTATATTTTTACCAACGACAACGTAGCCAATAGTGGCAACAGCACGACCGCCCTCAGTGTGAACAGCAAGGGTGCGGTAAAGCTACTAAAGACCTATCCGACAGGCGGGAAGAGCGCGGGCAGCGGTTACTTCGCGCTGTCTCCGATAACGTCCGCCAAGATCAGGCTCGGCACTTGCCTGTTTGTTTCGAATGGCGGAGACAGCACCGTCGCCGCGTTCCAGGTTGATCTCTTCCAGGGAACTTTGACCGCCGTTCATGGTTCTCCTTTTTCGGATGGAGTGACCGGCGCGCAGCACTTCGGCGTTGGGCTGGCCGCGGGCAATCATTTCTTATTCGCGGGAAACACCAACAACAACAGCATCTCCGTGATGCGTATCAGTGCCAATTGCTCGCTTACGGCTTTAAAGATGTTCACTGTTCCCGGTTCTCCGTCCGGCATGAAGGTCACGCCCAATGGCGACTATCTGATTGCCGCCTACATCGGAGATGTTGACTCTTTCAAAATCGATCCCACCACCGGGGATCTTACCGAACTTGGCCCGTTCAAGACCCAGGGGGCGGCGGCCGGAGTCGAAATTAGCTGTGACAGCACTACTGCGTACTTTGGCGATGCCGCATCGAACACGCAGGTTGAGGTTTTCAGCATCGGCTCGACTGGAGAGCTGAAGGAGACGAACAATTTCACTAACAAGAATGGGGGAAGCTCCAACAACATAATCCTGAGCGTTGACGGGAAGCACTTGTACGTGAGCAACACGATGTCAGACCAGATCACGACTCTTTCCGTGGATTCCAATGGGGCCTTGACCTACGACAGCACGGTTAAGCTGCACACGCCCGGCACATATGCACTGGGATTGTCCACGGGTACCAGCGGTCTGGATCTTTTCGTCTCCGAGCAGAGCAACCCTGAGCTGATCGGTGTCCTTGCGACAAGCGGCGATACTTTGAAGGAAGTTTCTGGCTCTCCGTTCCATGTGGTAAAGAATGGCTCGGACCCAGCCGGTCTGACCGCAGTACCGAAGGCCTGCAACTAGGGGGAAGCAGCTGTGGACTAGGGCTGCATGTCTCGGATCAGAACGACGTCGGAATCGGTATGGCCGCGTATTACGGCCATCTCGCTGCCTTCGAAAGACCAGCGAAACTCCCGGATGTGTTCTGATTTGAAGTCCGTGATTTGTTTCCCCGACGAGCCATCGAGCGGTTGCAACCACAAGTCGTCGACCCCGCCATGGCGGAACGGGTAGATCACAGCTTTGCCATCCTTCGAGAAGGTGATGGGGCCACTTCGCGGGCGCTCGAACTCCAGCGTTTTCGAAGTCTGATTGGATTCCAGCGAAAGTAGCTTGAGCTCCTCTATGTGTTCGCCTAGATGTCCGAAGGCTGCAAGAGCGATGGTTTTTGAATCGGGAGAAACATCGAAGACAGCTACAAGTTCGTCCGAGATTTTTTCGGGTTTCCCGCCATCGATGGACACCTTCATCAACCGATTGCCATTCACCGCGTCCTGGTAAATTACCCAGCGATCATCGGGCGAACAAACCGGATTTTGATCCACCTTGCCATCAGAAAGCTGTTTGAGGTTTCCCCCGGACGCATCGGCACGCCAGATGTTGAGCTCCTTGCCACTACCAAATGTGCTCGTGAATACCACGTATCGGCCGTCGGGGCACGCCGACGGCGTGTCGGCGAAAGCGCCTGCCTGCGCAACCAACCCAGTCTTCTTACCTGATTCGGGATTGAGCAGGTCGAGGCCTGAACCTGAGTCGATGATCAGTTGAGAGTCGCGCGTCCAACTGAAGGCAAAGATCGGCGCGCCCGACGTGATCTGCCGACCCGGACCACCATTCAAAGACGCGGCTGGCATCGTGAAGACGTCGTAGTGGGGCTGACTTAAGACGCTGGCAACGGTGCGCCCGTCGGCCGCCAGGCTAGGTTCGGAGTAATTATTGGTATCGCGGGTAACGTTGTGGAATACTCCGTCCGGATAAGAAACAAAAACGATTTGCCTGCGGCCCAGGTTGGTCTGTGCGAGCACGCCCACCCCGTCCGGCATCCAGACTGGGCGTTGCACGATGTCCATAGCGGAGGTGAAGAACAATCTCTGCTTTCCGCTGCTGACATCGAACCCCACCAGGCCGCTGAAAGCGTCTCCAGGTTGAAGCACCATGCAAACGATCGTCTTGCCATCCGGAGACCACGCGGGATCTTGTAATCCGCCGCGTTCGGGACCGCTATAAAGAATTTTCTCGTCGCCCCCTTCGGCTGGGAGCAAGATTAGTCGCTGTTTGCCGGCCTCGGGATTATTGAAACGAAAATAAGCGATCCGCCGCCCGTCGGGTGAGAAGGTAATGTTCGAATCAATGTCGGTGACAAGTTTCTGGGGAGTACCTCCGAACAGCGGCGCACGGTAGAGATAATGCAACTCCTCACTACCGGGTTCGCTGCGAATAAAATACAGGTAGTTGCCGTCCGGAGAGAAACGCAAATGTTCGTAGCTCACTTCCGCCGGCGCAATCACCTGGGTGTCGCTGTTGGTGGGAAGGTTGCGTAGCCACAAGCTCTCCTTGCCAGCGTCATTAACCACGTAGAGGATGTATTTGCCGTCAGGAGAGATGGCCACCAGCGCGGCCTTGCCGGTTTCCGTAACTTTAGTGATCGAGATATTCTCGAAGGGGACAGGACGCTTGCGATTGAACAGAGCGTAGACCCCATATCCCGCCGCGGCGGCGACCACGATCGCAATGAGTGCCGCTACTCCGGTTCCCAACTTGTGCTGGCGCGCGGCGGCGACCACGGCTGACCCACTCGATGGTTGCCGGGCGGACGACGACTCGGGAGCTGCAACGGCAACGGATGGAGCTGAGACCGGTTGCGCCATCTTGCGGCCGGTTTCCGTATCACGCTTCAGCCTTTTGAGATCACCCCGTAAATCGGCGGCAGACTGGTAACGCAGATCGCGATCCTTCTCCAGCAGTTTGTCGATGATTTCCTGAAGCCGCGGCGGAATCTGGGGATTGAGCTGTGCCGCAGGCACAGGATCACGCTCCAGTATGGCGTTGAAGATTACGGCCGAGGTGTTGCCCGAAAAAGGCAGCTGTCCGGTTGCCATCTGATAAATCACGGTGCCCAGAGAGAAAAGATCGGTTCGGGCATCGAGCTGTTCGCCCCGAGCCTGCTCCGGAGACATGTACGCGACAGTGCCGACCGTGCTGCCGGGGTTGGTAAGGCTGGCGGTGCGCGCACCGTCGTCCTGCGTGGCGTCAATCTCCGTGGACGTTCCCGCTGCGCGCGTGAGCTTGGCGAGTCCGAAGTCCAGAACCTTCACCTGGCCCCGCTGGGTGAGGAAAATATTCGCCGGCTTGATGTCGCGATGGATGATTCCTTTCGCGTGTGCGGTATCGACCGCGTCCGCCAATTGAATGCTCACGTCGAGCAAACGATCGACTGGCAGTGGTCCGCTGTGCAGTTTGGTGTCGAGTCCCTGACCCTCGATTAACTCCATCGAGATAAAAGACTGGTCACCGTCTTTTTCTACCGCATAAATTGTGCAGATGTTGGGGTGATTCAAGGCCGACGCGGCGCGAGCCTCCAGCAGGAAGCGATCCAGTGCAGAGGCGTCGCGGGCCAGTTCAGGCGGAAGGAACTTAAGGGCCACGCGGCGCCCGAGAGTCAAGTCCTGGGCCTCATAAACCACACCCATACCACCGCTGCCCAAGCGCCCGCTGATGCGGTAATGCGAGATGGTTTGGCCAATCACGGGAGGAACAAAACGAAAACTTGCCGGATCGCTAATCTTAAGGTGCAGTGCGAGGGGAGTCAAACCCGAGAGGCCTTACATCCACACATTGCCCAAGCTAGGCGGCGTTTTCGGCTTCCGCCAGAGTATTGAAAAAACGGAAGAAGTGCTCCACGCGCGTCACCTGAAGCGCATTGTGTATCCGATCGCTGACGCCGACGAGGGCGAGACTTCGCCCATCTTTCTGGTGCGTCACGTAGGCTCCTACCAGCGCTCCGATTCCTGCGGAATCTACGTAGGGCACACTGGTGAAGTCGATGATGAGGGCGCGGGAATTGTCCGTGCGCACCTTGGCCTGAAAATCGAATAGGGTTGCGATGACCAGCGGCCCGCTGAGGCGCAGAATACGTTGTCCATCCTTGGGGCCGGGGATATCCTCAATGGTAAGGGGCTCGGAGGGCATTGCGAGATATTAGTTCCGCAGCCGATGATCGATTGTTAAAGGAATGTGAATTTGCAGGGCAGGCGCCAGGGGTGGCGCTAGGTCTTTACGTACTCCATAATGCTAAGACGCCTCGTTGAGGAGCGGATTCATGGCATTGAAAGTTGGCGAACTGGCACCGGACTTTGAGTTGGCGGCGGTCGAGGGTGGGCAACGGCTCAAGATCAAGCTCAGTGATTTTCGCGGGAAGAAGCATGTTGTCGTGACCTTTCACCCCCTGAACTGGACCCCGACTTGAGGAGAGCAGTTGCCGGCGTTCGACTCGAATCTCGAGAAGTTCGCCGCGCTCGATGCCCAGGTCCTGGACATAAGCACCGACTCGGTTTACAGCCATCTTGCCTGGCAGAAGCATGACATCGGGACTATGCATTTCCCCATGTGTTCGGATTTTTATCCTCATGCCCAGGTGACGCAGGCATTCGGCATCTTACGAGAAGGACCGCCACTGCCGGGGATCAGCGAGAGATCGGTTTTCATCGTCGACAAGAGCGGGAGGATCGTTTTTGCCAAGGTATACGCCCTCGACCAGACGCCGGACAACGGAGAATTACTGGAGGCGCTAAAAAGATTGCAATGACGGGGCTCATTTTGTTGAGTTCGGCGAACCCGCCTTTTTTTGTACGAGGACGATATTTTCCAGATATGCGCCCTCGTTCCCGACTACGATTTCCGCTTTGATCTGGTCCCCGGGAGACAACTTGTCGAGCACGCCAGCGTCTTTTACCTGATACGGCATGGTCATCGCGGCCATGAAGCCGGGGATTTCGTCGCCTTCGACATTGATCGAGCGGGCCGGTTTGTCCATCGATACGACGCGGCCGGTCAAGGTATATCGCTTCACACCTGTGTCTTTTGCCGCGGTCGTAACCTTAGCGTCCGTTACGTTGGTATTTCGGGATGGCCCGCAGGCAGCGAGCATGCCGAGGCAGGCGAAAACAATTGCTCGCAGAATCATTGTATTTGTTAGTCGTTGTATCTCGAATCGATGGCTCAACGTTATTCCTTTACTATGTTGGCGCGTTCGCCCTTGCCTCGCAACTAATAGTGAAAGCGATAGCGGAACTCGGCGTAAATTTCTCTGGGCTCGTTCCAGTGAAATCCGCCAAACGTCACACTGTTGTCCAAAAGGACGCGGCGATTTCCCACATTCAGAGCCGTCACGGAAACACTGTATTTCTCCGCGAAGCTTTTCCCCACTGATAGGTCAAACGTGGTGTGCCCCGGCAGATAGTCTCCGGGATATTGCGCGTTGGGAAATCCGTTGTGGAATCCCGAGCCATAGTACACGTTCGTCGAAGCATACGCTTGCCAAGGAAGGGTCGCATTGAAGCCCACGTTCAAAGTGTTTCTCTGATCGTGGTCAACGGGGCCATATCCCGGCGGCGGATACTGCGAGCATGTTGGCGTCGCAGGGGGGCAGATTAAGCCTCCGGTGATGGGTGAGGTTGCTTGCGCGATTTGATTCGCATAGGCAAGGTGAAACTGGCCTCGCTTCCAGAGGCGGGGAGAGCGCAGCGTGAGTTCCCAAGTTTGAATCAAGGCGGCATCCCACGTGATCGGCCAGAAGAGATTGGATCCTCCAATATTGTTATGATCCAGCCAATTCTGTGCCCGTGTTTGAAAATGATCTGCGTCCAGAGCCCAGCCGCGAAATGGAATCGTAACGCCAAACTGATACTCTTCATCCCGCTCGCCATGGAGGGGAGCGAATGCAAAACCTTGGCTGCTTGCAAAACCGGCCAATGAGCCGGTGGCCGTCAGCAGTGGCGGGGGTTGGTAAAAGTGCCCATAGAACGCATGAAACACCCAATTTATGCGCGGAACCTTTACGGCAATCCCGAAGCGCGGGTCCACTTCATTCTCCACAATATCCGCCGTAAAGTGCGATTGGCGAAAGCCAGCGATTAACGTCAGCCAGGGGGTGACCTTGAATTTATCGCTAACGAATATCTCTTCGAGTCCTCCCGTGAGGGAGGCCGATGAGGGCGGAAAGTTCTGACTGCCATCCGTAAATTGATTATTGAAGTAGTTGCTCTGGTGCTGAGCGAATCCGTACACGCCTGCCTGAATGTCGTTTTTCCAAACATTTGCATTAAGGCTGGCCTGTAACCCGCCATAATTGGAAGTCTGATCCACATTGGTGGCCACTGGATAATCGTCGGGTGAGGCTTGATAGCTGGCTTTGGTGTAGTGATAGAAAGGCGAAACTGTTAGCAGCAGATTTGGGTTAAATGTGTGGATCCAAGAAAATGCAACGTAGCCATCGGTTTCGTGCTCGCCATCACGAAGACCGTAACTGGGCGACGCACCCGCAGCCACCAGTTGCTGATTTCCGATTGAGTTGGGATCCGGGTCGTAGGGAATCTGGTAATAATCCTGCCGCAGCGAAGTCACCAGCCGAAATTGGTTCTCGGCGCTAGGGTTGTATATGAAGGACGCGAATCCCCCATAGCCGTTCTGCGCATCGTGAAAAACTTGCTCAATCGGCGTCTGGAGCCCGTAGTTTGACCGGTTTCCATTCAAGCTTGCATAGTAGGCGAATCGCTCGGTATGCCCGCCAAAGTTGAATTGATCGTTTGTCTGATACCAGTTCCCGAGGCTTAGAACCAGCTCCGCCTCATTGTTCCGCTCGAACCCGGTTCGCGGAACGATGTTGAAGATGCCGTAAGTACGGTCCCCATACTCGGCCTCGTAGCTTCCTCTCTGAACCTCCAGATAGTCGATATCTTTCGGGTCGATTAGCGGCCCGAGGTTGGTGGCGATATTTGTGTTAGGTATGGGGACGCCGTCAATGAGCCACTCGACCTGGTGACCGCCTCTCATGTGCAGCATGTCGTGGGTGACATAGGTTGCCGGCACGTAGTCGGTGATGATTTGCAACGCGTTGGTCCGGTCGGCGCCGGGGGTCTCCCGGATGGTTTCACGGTTCACCATCGTCGTCGGCGTCACCGTGTCGATCGGCGCCTCCACCGGAGCTCCCGAAACGGCGACGGTTTCCTTCACGCCTGCAATAGCCAACTCGAAATGCAACACCGGACTAGTGTCAGACTGAACAATCACGCCCTGTTGCATTTGCTGAAAGCCCTTCGACGAAACTGTGACCGTGTAATTCCCGATGGGTACCAAACTGAATTCGAATTCTCCCCCACCGCCGGAGTCTTGTGACTGTGTCCAGTCCGAGTTCTGAGCCTTCAGCGTAACGTCTGCGCCTTGAATGGGACGGTGCTGAGGGTCATGAACGACGCCGCGAACCGAGCCGAAGATCGTGGCACTCGCAGCGCCGGCAAGCAGCATCAGCGCAACGACGAAAGAAATGTGGGTCAAGCGCATAGTCTCTCCATAGCAATGGCCGTGTAGGGACGGGTCTCTGACCCGTCCAGGCGGAGCAAAGCTCCGCGCAACTTACCTCGATGCCTTTTCAGCAGCTCTTAGGAATCAGGCGATGGAGAATTGCGGAGGGGCGCGACCGGAGTGCGCATGGTTGACGGATAGGGCGAAGCGAATTGGTGGTCGCTCGGACTGCAGAATCGCGGACGCCGGCGTCGCCTGGGCGCACGTTTTGGAAGTTAGATGTGCCGCGCGAGAAACGGTCAGGGGACGACAACAGTCGTGTTGGCAGCATCCCGGAGGAGCCTGGAACTCAGCATCGCGGGAAGGACGGCCGTGCATCGGCTTCCGCATGCAGCAGGCGTGCGGCGGCGTAGCGGAGATCGCCAAAGCCACCGGGACGAACACGCCCACCAGCAGCAAGACCAGCAATAATCTGGCGGTCAGACGATGCATGAGCCTCAAACCCTGCTTAGACGGCGTAGAGAGAAATCGGTTTCAGCGTAAGGCGACCCCTTTCGACCTCCGCTGACAACTGGAGAAACAGTTTACAAGATAACGGGAAAACAAATGTAACAAAATTGTTAAACCGGAGTGCATCGTTGTGTGAGCCGACTGAAACCACAAGGCTCACGCCTTGCCGTGAATCTTGGCCCACCACCAGCGCACTCCGACAAACAAGAAACGCCAGTCATGAAAGAACTCAGGCTCTTTGCGCTCGAAGGCGTGGCCGACGAATTGCAGTGTCCATCCCGCCAGGAAAAGGACAAGAGCATAAAGCCACAAGCCGTGAATGAAAATGCTGAGAAGGAACAAGCCGAGCGAAACCAGAATGGCCGGTATCCCGAGGGTGTGGCATATCCGGTTCACCGGGTGCTGATGGCTGCCGGCATATTGCGAAACCCATTGTTCGTTCGTGCGGCCGCCCAACATGGCGATTTGATGATACACGGCTCGTACGGAAAAGCGATATGTGCGATACCGGGTTGAGAGGCCTAGTGGAGGCGTGTTAGCATCCTTAGTTTTGGGTAGGCTGCTCGAGGTTGGCTTATCGACGGTCCTCTTCATTTGTTCTTTATGGGCCCGCCGCAGGAAAGATTCGCAGATCAGGAGACTGCTAAGCCTCGCTCGGCCAGACAGCCGCGCACGGCGGCCCTGAGATGATCCCGGTTGAAGGAGTGAATCGTGAAAGTTTACGAAGGCGCAAACATCCGTAATGTTGCCGTTGTAGGACATGGGCATGCGGGAAAAACCTCGCTGGTCTCCGCCATGCTCTACACCTCCGGCGCAACCCCGCGCCTGGGCCGGGTCGACGACGGTTCCGCGACCACCGATTGGGACGATGAAGAGATCGCGCGCAAGATGTCGAGCTCGGCGGGCCTGGCATACGTCGAATGGGGCAAAACCAAGATCAATATCGTCGACACGCCCGGATTCAACATGTTCGTCCACGAAGCCAAGATGGTGCTGCCGGTGGTCGACGCAGCGGTGGTCGTCGTAGACGGCGTGGCCGGGGTTGAAGTCGTCACCCAGCGAGTCTGGAACTATTGCGAAGAATTCAAAACGCCAAGGCTGATCGTGGCCAGCCGCATGGATCGCGAGCGCGCCGATGCCGAACGCGTCCTGGAGTCGCTCACCAACGCTTTCGGTCGCGCCGTAATTCCTTTGGAGCTGCCCATCGGTAAAGAAAAAAATTTCAGCGGCGTGGTCGACCTGGTCCAGATGAAGGCTTACACCTACGAACTCGGCGGCAATGGTAAGGGCAAGGAGACCGAGATTCCCGCCAACCTGAAAGACCAGGCTCAGGAAGCGCACGAGAAGCTGGTCGAACTGATCGCCGAAGGCGACGACAAGCTGATGGAAGAATTCTTCGAAAAAGGCACCATCCCAGTTGAAGACCTGATTCCTGCCCTGCACAACGCCATTCGTGAGGACAAGATCTTCCCGGTAATCTTCGGCTCCGGCCTGGGCAACGTAGGCGCCGACCGGGTGATGGACTTCATCGTGGACTACACCCCAGCTCCTTCTGAGCACGAATGGGTGCAGGGTGAAGCCGCTGCGTCGGGAAATGGCGAGCCTCCTAAGCGTCATGAGACCGACACTGAGCCAGTCTCGCTGTATGTCTTCAAAACGATCTCGGACGCGTTTGCGGGCCGCATTTCCTACTTCAAAGTATTTTCTGGCGTGTTGAGAAACGATGCCACGGTGCAGAATTTCTCGCGCAGTTCGGCGGAGAAGCTGGCGCACATTTCCATCATGCAGGGCAAGACCGCCGTGCCTGTAACCGAGTTGCACGCGGGAGACATCGGTGCTGTCTCCAAACTCAAAGACACGCTTACGGGAGACACGCTTGGTGACAAGAGCGCGCCCATTCAGTATCCAAAAGTTCACCTGCCTGAGCCGGCTATCACCTTCGCCATCGAGCCCAAGAGCCGCGCCGATGAAGACAAGCTCGGTCCCGGCATCCACAAGCTCATGGAGGAAGATGCGATGCTGCGCTTCTTCCGCGATCCCCAAACCAAAGAATTCCTGATTGCCGGAACCGGTCAGCAGCACATCGAAGTCGTGGTCTCGAAGATGAAGAAGCGCTACCACACCGAAGTGATTCTGAAAGCGCCAAAGGTGCCCTATCGCGAGACCATCCGGGGCAAAGCCGACGTCCAGGGCCGCCACAAAAAACAGACTGGCGGACATGGCCAGTACGGCGATTGCAAAATCAAGATGGAACCGCTACCCCGCGGCGGCGAGTTCGAATTCGTCAACGACATCTTCGGCGGCGCAATCCCCAAGAACTACATTCCCGCCATCGAAAAAGGAATCAAAGATGCTGCGGCCCGCGGATACCTGGCCGGATTTCCTGTGGTGGATTTCAGAGTCATCCTCTACGATGGCTCGTATCACGATGTAGATTCCAACGACATGTCCTTCCAAATGGCGGGCCGCATCGCGTTCAAGAAAGCTATGGAGCAGGCCAAACCCACGCTGCTCGAGCCGGTGATGTCAGCTGAGATCACTATTCCCGACGAGTTCGCCGGCAGCATCATGGGCGACCTCAACAGCCGCCGCGGCCGCATCCAGGGCATGGACAACAAAGGCGGCAACACGGTTGTAAAAGCCGAAGTCCCCATGGCCGAAATGCTGACTTACGGCGTCGATCTCACCTCAATGACGCAGGGCCGCGGCAGCTTCAACATGGAAATGCATCACTACGACGCCGTCCCAGGATTGCTGCAGGAAAAGATTATTGAGAAGGCGAAAGCCGCGCGCGGAGATGTGAAGGAAGAGGAAGAGTAGGTGTGTCGAAGTGCTTCCTACTGCGGCTTTGGAAGAAGGGCTCCGAGATGAGGGGCGAAGATGTGACCACCACCACAAATTGGAGATGGGTAACAGATGACGCCAATTTCGCGCGGCTGAAAGCTGACAAGGTCTTCTGGTTTGTAATCGCGTTGGCTCGAGTCGTCAATGCACTTCGGTTCGTTCAAATGCCGCTGCTTGACAGTGAGGGCAAGGATTCGCCATCAGCGGTCCGAGCACGGTTGAACTCGTTTTTCTTTGGTTGCTCCCTCTTCTATGAGGCAAGTCTTTTCGTACAAGGTTTGCCGGGGCCGTATCGAACAATGGCCGAATTCCAGTCGATGGCTGCAATCATTAATGGCAAGGATGCCCGCAATCTTCGCGACTCAAACCTCGACAACCTTCGAAACAAGCTTGTGTTTCACTTCGATGTGGAGGAAATAGGTAAACGCGTCCAAACTCTCCAGCACCCCGTCTTTCTGACCGCAACTGGCAAAGCGAATAGTGAGGTTTATTACGAGATCGCTGACGCTTGCACCTTCGTGGCCTTCAAGGAGGTGTCAGCAACGACCGACCCCGGATCCCGTGACTTGGTGGAGAGGGTCACAGACGTGATATTGGCTTTCGTGGACGCGGCGGAATTATTCATAAAAGCTTATCTGGAAAAGGAAGGATGGGGAGGAGAGGTTGTTTCGCAGCCGCATTACACGCGAACTGCAGATGATATTACTACGCCGTCCTGAGGCCCACCACTTTCGCCAATTTTGCCTGCCTCTCGTCAAACGTCCAGAATCGTTCCGCCTTGAGTTCGAGGGCACAGGCCACATGTAAGCTGTCCAGCGTCCTTACGCCGAGCTTCGGCCCGTAACGGCGGGCGAGGTCGGCGCACAATTCGAAAGCGTTCTCCGGCAGAGGCGCCTCACGCCAAAGGCTGGCGGCTTCATCCGAGACCAATTGTGAGTTTGCGCGTCGGGCCGCCTCTGCCATCAACGTTCCGCGAAATTGATGCTGCCCGAGGGCGTGGGCCCACTCGGCACGATGCAGCGCAGTCAGGATTAGGGGCGGCGCACCCTGCACGCGACGCCGAGCCTCCGGCGAATGAACATCAGTGACGTACAAAGAGACAACGAAGCTGGAATCGGCGTAAACGCTCAATAACGTCCACGATCCTCAAGCACGACATTCGGAAGAATACGGTCTCCCAATATTTCCCGGGCGCGGGCCTCGAAATCTGGCCACTTCCCCGGTTTTCCTTCCGTTTTTTCTGGAACGATGCGTGCGATCACGCGATCGCGTTCCCGCAGTTCGACCGTCTTTCCCGCCCGCAGCCAGCTCTTGAGGCGCTTGGTGTCCCGAAGCTCCCGAATATTGATGGAATGCATGCTCATAATGTGTCACATAATGTGTCACATTGTCAAGGTCGATCGAGCACGCGAACACTGACCGCCGCCGGAGATTGACAATCTGGCAACTCGGAACCGAGAACTGGTAACATCCGTCCAGTGGCAACCCTCAAAAACAGCCCTCGGCTCCCGCAAGACCGCGAGCGCATCGTCTCCGCCGCGCCGGTCGAGGACGATTCTTCCTTTGAACTAAAACTGCGTCCCCAGCGTCTCGCTGAGTTCATCGGGCAATCCAAGGTTAAAGAAAATCTGGCCGTGGCCATCGAAGCCACCCGCTCGCGAGGCGAAGCTTTAGATCACGTCTTGCTCTACGGCCCTCCCGGCCTCGGCAAAACAACTCTGGCAACAATTATCGCCAACGAACTCGGCGTACCCTTTCAACAGACTTCGGGTCCAACGCTTCAAATCAAGGGCGATCTAACCGCGATTCTGACCAACGTCCGCAACAAGCAGGTGCTGTTCATTGACGAAGTTCACCGGCTCCAGCCCGCACTCGAGGAGCTTCTCTACTCCGCGCTCGAAGACTACAAGCTCGACATCATTATCGGACAAGGCCCAGCGGCGCGGACCCACACCATGGACGTGCAGCCGTTCACCTTCATCGGCGCAACCACGCGGGCGGGCCTGCTGTCTTCGCCTTTGCGATCGCGATTCGGTATCGTCCTGCGGCTGGAGTTTTACAGTCACGAAGACCTGCGCATCATCGTGGAACGCTCCGCCGAAATCCTCGGCGTGGAAATCGACAGACCCGGAGCCCTCGAAATTGCCAGCCGTTCCCGCGGAACACCAAGGATCGCAAATCGCCTGCTGCGCCGCGTCCGCGACTACGCCCAGGTGCGCAGCGCCGGCAAGATCGACTTACCCACGGCTCAGGCCGCCTTACAGATGCTCGAAGTGGATCGTTACGGCTTCGACGAAGTAGATCGCAAGCTGCTCCTGATCATCATCGAAAAATATCAAGGCGGCCCGGTCGGCCTGAACACGCTTGCAGCAGCACTCGCGGAAGAACCCGACGCGATCGAAGAGATCTACGAACCATTTCTGATCCAGATCGGCTTTCTCAACCGAACTCCGCGAGGAAGAGTCGCAACTCAACTAGCCTACGAACATTTCGGAATCACCCCAAACCGAAAACAAAGTTCGCTGTTCTAGAATGAGTTGGAGATTAGCAGGGGGTTCTATGAAGCACGTACAACAACTCACCGCCATTATCGAGCGGGAAGGTGACGGCTACGTCAGCCTGTGCCCCGAGGTTGATATCGCAAGCCAAGGCGATACGATCGAAGCTGCCCGCAAGAATCTGCAGGAAGCAGTCGAGTTGTTTTTTGAGACCGCCGACCGTTCCGAGATTGAACGCCGTCAGCACTCGGAGGTTTTTGTAACCCGGCTTGAGGTCGAGGTTGGGTAAATTACGGGTTCTGTCAGGTCGGGAAGTTTGCGCTATCCTCGCTCGCCACGGGTTTTCGGAAGTGCGACGACGAGGCAGTCATGTCGTAATGCAAAAAAGAATAGACAACTCGACCATCACAGTGCCAGTCCCGGATCACTCGGAACTCCGCACCGGCACGTTGATGTCTATCATTCGCCAGTCTCAGTTGGCACGGTCTCTTTTTGAATCGTAACTCCGTCGCGGGCGAGCTGAACCGAAAGCAGAGCTACTTGTCCTCTACTAAGAGCACGCGCCCCGCACTCTTACTGCTTCTCATCATCACCGGATGTAATAGCCGTAAGAATGTCTGTCCAATTCGACGGACAACCACCGCAGTGGTCGGAACAGAGAAAGGGGCAATCCTGCGAGTACTTCCATTACAGTGATGTAGAACGAAAACGCATTCTTGGTGGGCCGAATGCGCGCAACAGGGAACACAATACAGATTCCTGAACCAGATCGGTTTCCCGAACCGAACTCCACGCGGACTGGTCGCGACCCAATTGGCATAGGAGCACTTCGAAATTACCCCCAACCGAAAACAGAGCTCGCTGTTCTAGAGCGATGCGAATCTGCTACTCTGCCCTGCGATGGACTATCTATGGACGCCCTGGCGCTACGCTTATGTCACTGCAGGTGAGAAGAATACCGGCTGCATCTTTTGCGACCTCCCCAAATTAGGGGACGATGCCAAAGCCCGCATCGTGCATCGCGGCCAACGCTGCTACATCGTGTTGAATACGTTTCCCTACACCCCGGGACACGTCATGGTGGTGCCTTTCGCGCATCTCGATGAATTACAAAAACTGCCGCTCGACGCAGCTCACGAAATGATCGATTTGTCGCAGACCATGGAACGCGTGCTGCGGCAGCTCTATTCGCCCGACGGCGTAAATTTGGGCATGAACATAGGGAAAGCCGCCGGAGCCGGCGTGGCCGGGCATATCCACATGCATGTGCTGCCACGCTGGGTCGCCGATGCGAATTTCGTGTCGGTAGTGGGTGAAACGCGAGTCTTGCCAGAAAGCCTGGAAAAGACCTACGAAAGAATCAGAGCTGCACTGGCGTATCCGGTGTCATCCTGAGCGAGTGTTCGAAGGGCGAAAACCTCGCTCAGGATGAGCGCCGCAAACGCAAGAGGCGCACAATCGCGGCACCAAAACCCCGGACCGCGATGCTCCCTATGCGCCCATGCGCATCTCCGTGAAACCTGCCTCGAAGGAGAGAAGTCCGGATTTCTTTCCCCCGCTGTTATGAAAATCGGTTGCCAGAGCCTCCCCCGAGTCTCCAGCTGACGATCGGCAGGAGCGTTGACAAAAGACTAAGGCGGGACGGGTTCATTTTTGTCATAAGAATGTAAAGAGTTTGTAAGTTTTTGTAGAGCAAGATCGATGTCGAATCCCGGGGAATTCATCGTTGGGCAGCTGGCAGCGTCTGGCTCGTCTGGGTCTTGTTTATCCGGCCTTTAGTCGAGGCTTGCTTGGCCGAATTCAGCGTCCGAACAACTCGTCCAAATCCTTTTCGCCGATCACGCTTACTCCCAGTTCCCTGGCTTTATCGAGCTTGGAGCCTGCATCAGTGCCGGCGACGACGTAGTCGGTTTTCTTGCTGACCGAGCCCGATACGCGCCCACCGGCATCTTCGATCATCTTCTTGACCTGATCGCGGGGAAGCGTGAGAGTGCCGGTCAGGACAAATGTTTTCCCAGCGAGTTTCGTGCCGCGTTCTTTCTTTGTCCCAGCAAAGGTCAAGCCCGCCTTACGCAACCTCTCGACCAGTTCACGGTTTTTCGGCTCCTGGAAAAACTCCACAATACTCTGCGCGATCCGTGGTCCGACTTCGTTCACCTGCTGAAGTTCCTCTTCGCTTGCGTTCATGAGCGCGTCCATCGACCCGAGATGTTCGGCCAAAAACTGCGCCGTTCGCTCCCCCACAAAGCGAATCCCCAAACCATAGATCACGCGTTCCAGCGGCAACTTCTTGGAGGCTTCGATCTCATCGAGCACGTTCTGCGCCGACTTCTCGCCCATCCGCTCGAGCGATAGCAGATTGTCCTTGGTCAGCTTGTAAATGTCTGCGACATTCTTCACCAACCCGCGATCGGTGAGCTGATTGACCAACGCTTCTCCCATGCCGTCAATATTCATCACGCCCCGCGAGGCGAAATGCAAAATCGTTTCGCGCAGCTTGGCTGGACAGTTGGCGTTGACGCAGAAATAGTCCACTTCGCCTTCCGTGCGCACAACTTTCGTACCGCATACCGGACACTTCTCCGGCACGTGGATTAACTTGTGGCCTCGCGGGTGATCTTTATCATCCACAACGCGAGTCACCTTGGGGATAACGTCGCCGCCGCGCTCGACCTCGACCCAGTCGTCAACCTTCACACCCAACCGTTCGATCTCATCCGGGTTGTGCAGGGTCGCGCGACTCACGGTTGTTCCGCCAATTGGCACCGGCTTCAACATCGCCACAGGAGTCAATTTGCCGGTCCGGCCGACCTGCCACAGAACGCCTTCAATCTGAGTGATCCCCGCGCGAGCCGCGTATTTGTACGCGATGGCCCAGCGCGGAGCCTTCCCCGTGTAGCCGAGTTCCTCTTGCAGCGCGGTGCGATCCACCTTGACCACGATGCCATCGATTTCATAAGGAAGCTTTTCCCGCTTGGTTTCCTCCTGCTCGATGAATGTCCACACCTCGTCAAAGTTCTTGGCCAGCTTGCGACTCGGATTGACTTTGAAGCCGGCAGCATTAAGAGCGTTCAAGGCCTCCCACTGCCGGTCAAAAAATGTCCGCCCATCTTTCAGCAACATGTAGGCAAAATAATCGAGGCGTCTTTGCGCAACGATGCTGGGCTCAAGTTGTCGCACGGTTCCGGCCGTGGCGTTGCGCGGATTGGCAAACAACGAGAGCCCTTTCTCCTCGCGCTGCTGATTCATTTTTCTGAATGCGGCAAGCGGCATGAGCATTTCCCCGCGCACCTCGAAGTCTGCGGGGATGCCTGCCGCCTTGAGCTTTTCTTTCGGAATCGAAAGCGGAATCGAGCGCACCGTACGCACGTTCAAAGTGACATCTTCGCCGATGGTGCCATCGCCGCGCGTTATGCCGCGCACCAGCCGGCCATTTTCGTAAAGCAGGGCCAGCGACATGCCGTCCAGCTTTAATTCACAAACGTAGTCAATGTCTTTGCGCCCGCTGAGGTCGTGAACCCGCCGCTCCCAGTTGCGTAGTTCCTCGACGCTGTAAGTATTGTCCAGCGACAGCATCGGCGAGGAGTGCGCGGCTTTAACCACGCCCTCGCGCGGCTTGCCGCCAACGCGTTGTGTGGGAGAATCGGGCGTGATCAGCGCGGGATGTTCTGCTTCAAGCTTCTTCAACTGGATCATCAGCTGATCAAACTCGGCGTCGCTGATCTCCGGATCGTCGAGAACGTAATACCGGTATTCGTGGTGGCGGATCTTATCGCGGAGCGCTTCGATCTTCTTTTCGATATCTTTCGCAGCGGTAGCCATCGCAAAAGATTATAGGCGAGGAATCGTTCTAAACTGACCTCATGCCGGTCCTCGAAACCACGCGGCTCTCGCTTCGCGAATTTCAATTCGAAGACCTGGACGCTCTCGCCACTATCCTTTCCGATCCCGAAACCATGCGCTACTACCCGATGTCGTTCGACCGGGCAGGTGTCGCGGATTGGATCCAGCGCAACCGCACTCGCTACGCAAACGACGGTTACGGACTTTGGGCCATGATTCTGAAGTCCACATGCGAACTGATCGGCGATTGCGGCTTGGTGCGGCAGAGCGTGGACGGCGTGGATGAAATCGAAATCGGCTACCACGTACGCCGCGATCTGTGGGGCCAGGGTTTTGCCACCGAAGCCGCCCGTGCCTGCCGCGACTTCGGATTCGCCAATCTCGAGGCCGACCGGCTCATCTCGCTGATCCGCCCCGAGAATCTAGCTTCCCGCCGCGTAGCCGAGAAGAATGGCATGACGATCTGGAAAGAAACGACCAGGGCGAATTTGCTACATTACGTCTACGCAATCAAGCGCGATAAAGGTTAGCCTCGCTATCCCATGCGCAAGGCCATACTCCTCTACAATCCGCTCTCCGGCCGCCGCGGCGGACGTCGCCTCGCGGATGTAGATGCCGCGCTCGCAGTTCTGCGAAACGCCGGAATCGAAGCCTCGGCCGCGCCCACGCGCGCCGCATCGGACGCAACCGACCAAACCCGCCAAGCCATTGCCGCTGGCTGCGACACCGTATTCGCCTGTGGAGGCGATGGCACGATTCACGATGTGTTGCAGGGATTGGTGGGCACAAACGTCGCATTGGCCATCATCCCTCTGGGCACCGCTAATTCGCTGGCGCACGATCTGCGCTTGCCACTTTCTCCACTCGACGCAGCCCACGCCGCTTTAAAAGCAAAGCCTCGCCGCATCGCCGTCGGAAGAATCGAGTACCAGGATTTCGCCGGCAATCGCGCCTCCCGATATTTCACCGTGACCGTCGGAATCGGCGTGGATGCGCACCTGTTCTACAAACTTGACCCCTTGGCGAAACGGCGTTTTGGCATGGCCGCCTACTGCGCGAAAGCAACTCGCTTGTGGCTTACCCACAAGATGGAAAACTTTGCAGTAGAAATAACGGAAGAAATCACGGAGAAACGACAAAGCCGTCAAGCGGAAGTTTCGCAACTACTCGCAGTTCGCATCGGCAATTTTGGAGGAGTCCTCCGCCAACTCGCTCCCGGCGCCTCGCTCGACCGCGACGACCTCCGTCTGGTGCTCTTCCACACCCGCAGCCGCGTGGCGTATCTGCGCTATGTCCTCCGCGGCCTCTTCGGAACCAACTGGAAAGTCCCCGGAATCGAACTCGTCCACAGCACGGGCGCAGTCTGCCGCGAAGTCGGATCATCTGGTTCCGGGAGCAGGCCACGCGTCTTCGTTGAAGCCGACGGAGAGCTATTGGGAACGCTGCCCGCGGAAATATCAGTCGTGCGGAATGCCGTGATTCTGCTGATGCCGGATCGATCGAAGTGATCTCAACCACTGGTCTTACTTTGCTCAACGGATGGAGGGATGTTTACTTAAGTGATAATACACGAGATTAGGTGTTTACTCATTGCTAATGGGTATATACCCAGAATTTGCGTTTTCTTCCTAGATCTATGAAAACAAAGGGTGTGTTTTGGAGATACCCGCGTAAAATATCCCTTCTAAAGGACTTACGGGAGGGATATCCACGCGTTTCTCTGCTGCGTAAGTCTATGAAAACAGGTCTTGAATTGGGATACCCTTCTAAAATATCCCTTCTAAAGGACTTAGCGGGGGATACTTTGTCGGGGGTATTCGCGACTGGCGAAACCCCCTCTGTTGGGGAAACCTCGGATTGTCAAAGAACCGAAATAGCCATTGCTGTTATCAAACAGCTAATGCAGTAGTACATTATGTTAGCCACCTGGAAGCGCCCGAGTCAAGTGAAAAGTGGAGCATCCTAGGTCCCTGAAGACGGCGGGACCTTGGACACTTGGCGGGAGCAATTTCGGGTCTGCCGAACGTCGGTTGACACGTGGCTCTGGCGAGAAGCCCCGGCCTTCGCAAAGAACGCGAAAGGCCGGGCCACCCGCCACGGCCGTTCCAGGCCATTACGCTTCCGCCTGGTTCGCCCAATGCAACCGACTTCATCAACTACAACGGTCCGATCTTGGACCCCGACAACGATGCTGTTGACAATGATTGAAGGTGAAACGACGCCGACTGCGGGTGCTGAGATATGCGAAATCAGCACCCGCTGAATTCATTCTGGGGTATACTTCCAAGCGCCGGGACCGGCATGGTGCTGCCCCGCCCGCGACTCCCGGTTGAGTGAGGTAGTCATGTTGCTGAATCGATTTCTGCGCCCCTTATTCGTGATATCCGCGGCTGTGGGACTGGCATTGCTAAGTGCGCCACATTTGGAAGCAGGTACTAAGTACAAGGTGCTACACAGTTTTGCGGGCAAGCCAGACGGCGGCGGAGTGTTTGCCGGTGTTGTGACTGACAGCAAAGGCAATCTGTACGGCACAACTTGGGGCGGGGGCACCTACGGATACGGTGCGGTTTTCAAACTCGCCCCTGGCTCAGGCGGTAAATGGATCGAGACTATCTTGCACAGTTTCTGCGCAAACTTCCCGCACTGTGCCGACGGGGCAGGCCCGATGAGTACGCCGGTCTTCGACGCTACCGGCAACCTGTACGGGACCAGCAACGTAGCTACCTTTGAGCTTTCGCCCTCGCAAGAGACGGACGTCGGCTGGAGCTTCAGCGTGATCTCCGACAATGCGGGCGGCAGTAGCCTGACCATCGACAGCGTTGGCGATCTCTATGGGGCAGGCGGCTCGGTGTGGGAGCTCGTCGCTGGTTTCAACGGTTGGAAGGTCAAGCAGCTTCATATCTTCTGCTCTCACCAGGACTGCCGCGACGGAGAAAAGGCGCTGGCGCCTCCTACGCTCGACGCTCTGGGCAATTTGTACGGCACAACCGAGTTTGGCGGGGGCAACAACGCTCCCGAATGCTCGATCGGCTGCGGGGTGGTCTACCAGGTTCAGAATTTGGGCGGGGGGAAATGGAAGTATCAGGTACTGCATCGTTTTGCCGCCTTTCCGAACGACGGGCTCATGCCCCAAGGTGGCGTAACGGTGGACAGCAAAGGCAACGTCTATGGCACGACGCTCTACGCCGGCAAAACCGCCGGTACGGTGTTTGAACTATCGCCGCAGCAGGATGGCCACTGGAAGGAAACCATTCTGTACGATTTTCCCAACTTCGAGAAGAATGGAGGAGCGCCCGTTGGCGGGGTAACCTTCGACAACCAAGGCAATCTCTATGGTACAGCCTCGGCGGGAGGAGACCCGCCTGCTCCTGCGGTGTGGTCTTCAAGATGACGCCCCAGGCCAACGGCAAATGGACCTACACCGTTCTGCATCGCTTCAAAGGCACCGATGGATACGGCCCCGGCTACAACCTGATCTTCGACCCGACCTACAAGCATCTATACGGCACAACCGCAGCCGGCGGTTCCGGCGGCTACGGCGTAGTCTACGAGATCACTCCTTGAGCCACATCGCCCGCTAACTAGCCCTTTACTTCCTGCTGTCGTCAAGATATTGTACATGCATAGGCATTAGCTCTTCGACAATCATGGATCGTGAACCCCGCGTTGCCCGAGTTCCGTTTCGGCACCGGAGATGAGCTAAGTCCTTATTCCGGAATATTTTGCGCGTAAGTCCTTATTCCTCAAAGATTTTGAGGGTAGTGTGGCTGTAACCCCATGATTCCAAAGGACTAGGGGGGAGGGGGGTACCCCCCTCCGCGAGCTTGCGAATCGCAAAATAGAGATAACCGAAAAGCCGCCCATCCGCCGTCCAACGACAGAGTAATGTATTCTCTCTAACTCGGACCACGAACAAGGCCGCAGCAAACTTTGGAACCCATTACTCACTTTCTGACCGGCGCTTGTATGGGACGAGCCGGACTGAATCGCAAGACGGCTCTCGCCACCGCTACCGTGACGCTCGCCGCCGAAGCGCCTGATCTCGACGTGCTCGGCGAGTTTAAGGGACGGGTTTTCAACTTCGCGCATCATCGTGGCTTTACCCATTCTTTCCTGGGCATCGCGCTGGTATCGGCCGCGGTGGTCGGCTTGATGTATGGAATCTGGCGGTTGCGTGGACGCAAGCTCAAAGATCCGGATTTGCCGCCGCGCTGGGGATTGCTGTTCGGGTTCGCGTATCTCGCGGGGCTGAGCCACATCCTGCTCGATTACACCAATAACTACGGCGTGCGCCCCTTCTGGCCATTTTCCGAAAAGTGGTATTCGTGGGATATCGTTTTCATCGTTGAGCCAGTCATGCTGGTTCTGATGGTTTCCGGACTGCTGCTGCCCGTTTTCTTCTCCTTCATCGATCGCGAGATCGGCGTCCGGCGTAAGGCTCCCGCAGGCCGCTGGGGCGCAACTCTGGCGTTGCTTGGTGTGGTTGCGCTGTGGGGCGTGCGCGACTACGAACACCGGCGCGCGGTGAACGCACTGGAAGCACGCACCTACGAAAGCGCCGACCCAATCCGCGCGTCGGCCTTCCCTTTGTGGTGGAGTCCATTTCGATGGGTCGGCGTGGTGGAAACCCGGAACTTTTTCGCCTCAGCGATGGTCGATTCGTCGGCTCCCGAGGTCGATCCCGATGGAACCATGCAGATTCTCTATAAACCCGAGGAAACTCCGGTGACGCTCGCGGCCAAGCGATCGTACCTCGGCCGCGTCTACCTCGACTGGGCCCAGTACCCCATCACGGAGACCGAGCCACTCGAATCTGGGGAGCAAGGTTACGTCGTTCGCTTCAAGGATCTGCGTTTTCAGCAGCCCGGACGCATGAGTCGCAATGTTCTCTCGGGGAGCGTCGTACTGGATCACAACTTGAACGTTGTTGGAGAGTACATGGGATTGCCGAGGGGCAGGACCGCCGCCGACGGCGCAGGACCACGCGGAGCACCTGATTAGATCTTAAATCACGGAGATCGCTGAGAATATTCGCAGAGGACGTTGAGAGAACCGTAAACCTGGCTTCGTGACAATTCTTTAACTTGACGCCGCCGCCGGCACAGGCCACAATCTTCTTTGGCGTTATCGAGTTTCGAATCATCGAGGAGATCCATCATGTTGGCCTATTTATTCGTGGTGCTCGCGGTCGCGGTCCGGTTTATGCCCCATCCTTGGATGTTTACCCCGGTGGTCGGATCGCTTCTGTTCTTCGGAGCCCGCGGATCACGACGCCAGCTCTGGATTCCGCTGGTGATGCTGGCCGCCTCGGACGTGGTGCTCACGAAGTGGGTTTACTCGTATCCGCTCTCCTGGGACCTATTTGTGACTTTCGCATGGTACGCCGCAGTTCTCTGGCTGGGCACAAGGCTGGGCAAAAAGACTAAGTGGGTGGCAGTGATCGGCGCGGCACTCGCAAGTTCAGTTTCGTTCTACCTGTTGAGTAATTTTGCGACGTGGGCCTCCTGGGACCTGTATCCGAAGACCCTGAGCGGCTTGATGGAGTGCTACGTGGCTGCATTGCCGTTTTTCCGGCACGCACTCGTTGGCGACTTGATCTTCAGCACTGCAATGTTTGCTGCGCCGATGGCATTGCATGCACTATCCGGAGCTTTCAACCGTCACAGCGACCATGCGGCCGCGGCGTAAACCTTAAATCGCAGAGAGCGCGCAGAACATCCGCTGAGCACGCGGAGAGAATCTGACGGTCAGGTGACGCTCTGCGAATCCCCAGCACCCTTCGCGATTCGGATTTTTCTCTTTCTTCTTCGCATGACCAACCAAACCACCAATCCCACAAGAATGGCTTCCAGGATCAAATAGTAGTGCTGTCGGAACACAGTTCCAAACATGTGCACGACGCCTGGACCGAACTTAATAGTTAGCACGCCAAGCACCAGGAAACGCACCATGCGGCCCGCGAAGATCGCGCCGAGGAAGCGAACGAATCCCATCTCTGAGACTGCCGCGGCCAGCGCGAATATCTTGAAGGGAACCGGCGGCGGAAGCATTGCCGGCAACATCAAGCTCCAGAAGGGATGCTTGTCGAACGCCTCGTGAATCCTTTCGAAGCGCTCGGCTGGAATGCGCTTGCGCAGGAGTTCCTCGCCGCCTTTGTAGCCGATCACGTAGATTACGATGCTGCCTAAAGTCGATCCCGTCGACGCCATCAGCGCATAAAGCAGGAATCGGCCCGGATCCTGATAGATGTAGCCGGCAACGACCGCATCCACCGGGAGACCGATGAAGGCGCCGTCGAGTGCGGCGACGACCAGCACGCCCCACGCGCCCAAAGGCTTCAGAATTGCCCACAGGAATGCCGTGTAGCGGGACAGGATGTGCTTGATCGTCTTCAAGGTGTAAGACTAAAAGTGTACGCGAAAGTACACCATTGGTAGAGACGTAGCTAGCTACGTCTCGATGGACTCTTAGTCGTGTTTTGTATTTCCGCTGAGCAACTGCAGTGCGTGGGGCAGCAGATCAATCACGGCTTCTAGTGAATCGACTGCGCCAGCGGGGCTTCCGGGCAGATTTATGATCAAAGATTTTCCTCGCACTCCGCAGACTCCGCGGCTAAGCACGGCGAGTGGCGTCTTTTTGGCGCCTTCGGCGCGCATGCGTTCGGCTACGCCTTCGAGGAAACGTTCGCAGACGGCTCGTGTGGCTTCGGGCGTGACATCGCGTTCGGCGATTCCGGTCCCGCCGGTTGTGACCACGAGTTGCGCTTCCTGAACCCAATAGGCGATTGCGGTTTGAATGGCCGATTGCTCATCGGGAACAACTTCCGTTCCCATGAGCGAAAAATTCTTTTTTCTGAGGAGCTCCACAACCGCCGGGCCGGAAAGGTCGGCGCGGTCGCCGCTGGCGCAGGAATCGCTGACCGTGATGACGGCTGCGGTCATGTCTTTCGGAGTCGAGCCGGGGGTCGAGCGTTCGGGCGTCAAGCTTTCAGGAGTCGAGGAGGACATCTTCTTCCTCCTCTTCGGGTTTTCCGCCGCCGTCGCGCTGTGCCTCGTCCAACTGGCGGAGGCCTTCCATCAGCAAGCCCTGGGTGTTCAGCTGGGTGGTCTGCTGGGTCGTCTTGCCTTCGAAATTGACTTCAAAGTTTCCATCCGTCCAGCGCAGAACCTTGAAGACGGCCGGATCCCCGACCAGCGAGCCGTAAGTGGCGTGCGTTACCTGGCCTTCCTTGAAATAAAGTTCGCACTTGTCGTCTTTGTTGGTGAGGGTGAGGGAACAGCTTTTGCGGCCCATTTCGAGCGACTGCACCAGGTCGATGACGTTCATCTGCAACAGGCTGCCGCGCAGGACTCCGTCCGAGGGCACAGTCTTGGCCATTTTTTCCAGGGCGATCTTGTCGATGACCCGCTTGATGCGCTGTGTGGCTTCCCGCAGGAAGAATGGTTTCTCGACAAAATCATCCACGGGAAGATCGGGCGTGCTCAGCTTTTCGCTGATGTCGGTCTTGGTCGCTACCAGGATGACTGCGGCTTCGGCGGTTCGAGGACGGCTTCTCAGCTTTTCGACGAGCTGGCGGCCATCCATGCCGGGCATGCGATAGTCGCACACCAGCAGGTCGGGGGGATCGTCGACAGCTTTCAGGAGCGCATCGGCTGCGTCCGTCGCGGTGGTAACCAAGGCGAGCGGAGTGAGCGCCCCGCGCAGCAGCCCCAGCACCATCGGATTGTCGTCCACCAGCAGAAGCCTTACGTTATTCGCCATGGAACGCGCTATGTTTTCTTGCGGACGCGGCGGTAAGCGCCGCTCTTGCCGCCGGATTTCCGCTCCAGCACGATTTCGCGAATCTCGATGCCCTTGTCGAGAGCCTTCAGCATATCGTACACGGTCAGCGCGGCAACGCTGGCGGCCATCAGGGCTTCCATCTCCACGCCGGTCACCGCCGTGGTTGAAACTTTTGAGGCAATCGCGACGCCATTCTCGCACAGCCGCATTTGCACATCAACGTGGGCGAGCGGCAAAGGATGGCACATCGGAATCAGATCAGCGGTTCGCTTCGCAGCCATAATTCCGGCGAGGCGCGCCACCTCCAGAGGGTCGCCCTTGGGATTCTTGGGCAGCGCTTTGAGAACCTTGGGCCGCAGGACCACAAAGGCGCTGGCTTCGGCCTCGCGCTTGGTGGGAGATTTTGTCGAAACGTCGACCATTCGGGATCGTCCGGAATGATCGTAGTGGGAGAGCTTCTTGGGCATCCGAAAACTATCTTACTAGAAGCTCTCTGACAAATGGATTGGGTAGGGCGAGCCGAGAATTAGGTCGTGTAAACGCGTGGTTTCGTCAGCTGACAGTTCCCGGAGATCGGGTCAGGGCCAAGGCGAGAGGGATTTGCCCGGTCGTCACCAGCAGGCGATCCGTGCGGCGCATCTTCTTCCAGTCATATTCGTAGGCGGTTCCACAAGTGAGACAGATCTGATAGTGCTGGCCATTGCCACCGAGTCGTGGCCAGGTAAATCGATGGGAGCACAAGTCTCCGAAGAGTCGCTGAAAGAATTTCATGTCCGTTGCTCGCTCTGCGCCGGGCCAGACTCGATGGCGCGATCTGTTTTGAAGAGTGGCGGGTGAATCGATTGGACTACGATCCAGGCACACTTTCAAATTACGGGAGTGCATGTCGGGCATAGGTTACCGCGAATTTGGACGAGTGGGGCCCCATGCATGGGAAAGCTCGCATTCGGGAACTCGATCTAGCGCATCAGCAGCGGAACCCATTCGCCTGCGGCGATCTTCTCCCGATCTGGTGGAATCACAACATAGCAGTTCGCTGACGCCATTGCTGCGATGTCCCCTGAGCCTTGCCAACGCACCAGCTCGACTTCGGCTTGCTCGAACTCACCGGAGAGAATCGCTGGCAGGAAGCGTTTCAGCCCTGTCTTGGTCTTGATCTCGGACTTGAGCTTGGCGTGAAGGAAAATTAGTTTTCGCGGTGTCATGCCGGCTAAGGCTTCCAGCACCGGCCGGGCGAAGAGTTCGAATGTGACCATGGTCGAGACCGGGTTTCCTGGCAGGCCGAAAAAATATGTGTGGCCTTCGGGGGCTAAAGCCCCGCTGTCTTTTGTGCACTTATCGGCATGGCTCACGCCGCGCCCTCTCGACCTGTTTTCCTCCCCTTCGCGGGCGGGGGCGCCCGCGCCACACGGGATGCGTCCGAAGACTACTGGTCGCCCTGGTTGAATCTGCGCTCCGGTGAAGAAGAATTCTGCTTTGAGTTCGGACAGAGCCTGCTCCACCAGGTCATATTTCCCCATGGAGACTCCACCTGTTAGCAGGAGCAGGTCGGCCTCAAGGCCGTCTGCGATCAGTTCTCGCAGGCGTTGCGGTTCATCCGGGGCAATGGGCAGCAGGACGGACTCGCCGCCTGCGGCTTGAACCTGGGCTGCCAATGAGTACGTATTGGAATTGCGAATCTGGTTGGGCGCGAGGGGCACGTCGATGTCGGCCAGTTCATCTCCGGTGGCAAGGACGGCGACGCGAGGCTTCGAATAGATCAGCAAGCGCGATCGTCCGACCGATGCGGCGACGGCAATGGCCGAGTGATCCAGACGCCCGCCCGGAGACAGCAGCCGGTCTCCTTTCTTTGCCTCGGCCGCGATGGGAACGATGTTGTCGCCGGCAGCAATTCCTTTTGTGATCGTGACCTGATCGCCGTTTCTCGATGTGTACTCGACCATCACAACGGCATCGCTGCCGGGAGGCGCGGGCGCGCCGGTCATGATCGCCGCCGCTTGGCCGGACTCAACCTTTAGAGACGCATCCGCCGTAGCACCGGCTTTGATTTCGGCGATCGCTGTGAGCGTGGCGGGAAGTTGTGCTAAGTCTGCGGCGCGGACCGCATAGCCATCGCGCGTGGCTCGCGGGAAAGGAGGAAAATTGCGGTCTGCGAGTACCGGCTCGGCCAGAATCTGTCCGGGACTGCCGAGCAGTTCCACTAACTCTTTGCCTCGAGGACGCAAGGTCGCGGCGTGCTGCTCGACCAGGTGGCGTGCCTGTTCGAAGGTCAAGACAGTGGATAGTGTGGACATGGAAGAGATGATACGACAGGCGGGGCGGGGAAAAACTGCGGCCCTGCGGGCATGACCGGGTCAAAGGCCCGGTCCCACATTTGCTTGATTTATGTTTTCAGGCGAGTCCGCAATTCTTGCGGGTCGGATGCGTACATCAACGCGGTATCGAAGTCTACGACTCCGGTGTTGACGAGTTTCTCCAGCTCGCCGTCAAAATACTGCATGCCCTCAGAGGCGCTGTCTCTCATGGCTTGAAGCAGGTTCTCACCGGAAGAATCATTCACTTCCATGCACGACTGGGTACGGGGATTGGCCTTAAGCATCTCGACAATGGCGATTCGCCCGGTGCCGTCTTTGAGGGGAATGAGGCGTTGCGAAACAATGTAGCGGAAGCTTCTGGCCAGCCGGCTGCGAATCGACGACTGGTCGCATTGGCCAAATACGCTCGCCATGCGTTCCACAGTTTTGGCAACGCTCACGGTATTCAGGCTGGTGAGAACCAGATGCCCACTTTCGGCCGCTTCCAAAACCATTTCCATCGTCTCGCGATCCCGCATCTCGCCCACCAGGATCACGTTTGGCGCCTGGCGCAACGCCGCACGTAGCGCCACCGCAGCGCTGGGCGTATCGCTGTGCAACTCGCGCTGATGAACCGTAGCCCGCTTGTGATTGTGGAGGAACTCGATGGGGTCTTCGATGGTGATGATATGGCAGACCTGCTCCCGGTTGATGCTGTCCAGCAGCGCGGCCAGGGTCGACGACTTGCCCGAGCCCCGCGGTCCCGTAATCAGCACGATACCTTCGCGAAGATGAGCCACATCCGCCAACTGCCGCGGCAGGCCGAGTGAAGACAGGGCTGGGATTGCGGTCGCGATCACCCTCATCACTACAGCGCAGCTGCCACGCTGGATGAAAACGTTCACCCGGAAACGGGCAACTCCGGTAAGGCCGTAAGAAACGTCGCAAAAGCCCTGCTCGCGCAAGATAGCGATCGCCTGCTTATTCTCGCCGATCAGATCGGAAGCCAGGCGGCGAGTGTCGTCGGCGCTGAACGGGCGGAGTCCGGCACCTTGCACGCCAATCAGTTGCCCGTTGACTTCCACCTGAGGCATCCGGCCAGGCGAAAAAATGAGATCGCTGACTTGATTGTTCGCGCGCAGGATGGAGGCCAATAGCGCGTGCGTTTCCATTGCGCCCGGGCCGGTCGAGGGCTCGATGACCACGGAGATTGGAGCATTACCGGGTGCGGCCATAGTTTTGTTTCTGAGGGAGCGGGGGAATCGAGTCCCGTCAGGAGTGACTGAACTTTACTCTAACGAAACCGAGGGCAGGGTTCTACGAAGAACGTCTAGTTCATGGACCTTCGTAATGATGTCTGGAGAAGACATAAAAAAGGGCGGCCCTTGCAGCCGCCCTGACGAACCGGAACTATTTCTTCGTGGTAGCGGGCTTCTTCTTGCCGCTGCCATAGCTGGTCTCGACCGTGGATCCGAGTCCCTGAAGCATGGCCTTGGCCTCTTCCGCGTGCGGACCCGTAGGCGCCAACTCAAGGTATTTCTGGAAAGCCTCGGCTGTTCCGGGCGGGGCTACCATTTTGTCTCCTTGCAGGGTGGCCGCGCCAATCAGATTCGTGCCCTTCCAATAATAGGCATCGGCCCGGGTCGGATCGGCGGCAATCGCCTTATCGAACGCTTGTGCCGCGGCGCTCCGCATATCCGAATTATTCGTGGTGTTGGCGTTGGTTAGAATCGCGCCCAGATTGAAGTAGTACATACCTGCGCCAGCAGGGTCTAACTGCGCCGCTTGATTGTAAGCTTTGACGGCATCGTCGGTCTTGCCAAGCTGGGCATCCGCCTTGCCCAGATTGTTGTAGTAGGAGGCCAGTTGTTTGACGCCGTCTGGTGGCTTCTGAGGAGTGGCGTCCAAAGCTTTCTGCTTGAGATCCACGGCCTTCTCATAATCTGCGGCCGTGGCCTGGTAGCGCTTCGTTTTCTCAGCAGGGTCGGTCTGCTTCGCTACCGAAGCCAGTTCATAATCGCCGAGCTTGGCCCACAGGATGTCGCGAGTTGGGTCTGTTTGAGTGGCTTCCGTAACCTGAGCGATGGCGGTCTCGAAATCGCCCGCATCCGCAGCGGTCTTAGCCGCTGCCAACTTCTCGTTCAAACCCTTGATGGTCGTATTTTCCTTTTGAACCTTGGCCTGCTGCTCCTGCTGCTGCTTGATCTGCTCGGGAGTCAACCCCGTTCCCTGGGCGGCAGCGGCCGCTTCCTTTTTCATGTCAAAGTCCAGGGTGTTCTCGTCCTGGCTGGCAGCAAACCCGTTGTAGTGAAAAATTTCCTTGCCGTCCGTGCCCAGAAGCGTGACCTTATAGTGGCCAAGTTGAATACCCAGGGAAAAGTATTCGCCTTTGCTGTTGGTTTTGATATCGTACTTCCGGCCGTTCTCGGTGTTCTCCCATTCCACGGTCGCGCCGACAATCGGTTTACCAGTCGCGTCCTTGCAGACGCCCTTGACTGCCCCTGTGTCCTGGGCGAATGCTGGGCTCGCGCATAGCCCAGCCACAACCACTAACAGCGCTAGCAGCACAAAATATTGCTTCATCGTTCTTACCTCCAGATAAATTTCTGAGTTCCAATTCTCGGCGTGTGAGTTCTGGTCACGTATGCCTTTTTCATTCTTAAGATGAAAATCCTAAAACCGCCGGGGGTGCTAGGCCTTCTCGACCGCCTCACAATAGCGCACCGGGTCCTCCGCACCGGCCGCCTGAAAGGCACGGAGCCGCAGCACACAACTATCGCACACTCCGCAGGCGTAGTCTTCCCGGCTATAGCAAGACCACGTTAAATCGAAGGGAGCGCCCAATTCAAGGCCAAGCGTCACAATTTCGGACTTGCGGAGGCCGATCAGCGGGGTCACGATCTCGATCCGTCCATCTTTGGTTCCCGTCTTTACGACCTCGTTGAAGGCGCGATAATAAGCGGGCCGGCAATCAGGATACCCTGAGCTATCCTGTTCCACCGCACCAATGTATATTATTTCGGCACCCAGAACTTCAGCCCAGCTTACCGCAACCGACAAAAAGTGCGCGTTGCGGAAGGGCACATAGGTCACCGGGATTTCATGCCCGATGGCCGCGGATTCAGGAACCGCAATATTGGGATCCGTCAAAGCCGATCCGCCGATTGCCCGCAAAGCCTCGTTTCGGACCACCAACTTGTCACGAATCGCCAGGCGATCGCAAATCTCCAAAAAGGCCCGCCGCTCTCGCTCCTCCGTGCGCTGCCCATAGCTGATGTGCACCGCTGCCGCGTTGAACTCCCGCGCCGCCAGCGTCGCGCACACGCAGGAGTCCATTCCGCCGCTGAGCAGGACCACCGCGCGAGATGCATCACCTCTTAACATGTGAACATTTGCATCACAGAGTCACAGAGATACAGAGAAATCAGGAAAACGAACGAACCCGCTGAACTGTTGAACCTTGATCTCATCCAAACTCTCGGCGCCGATTTTCCTTGCCATGACCTTCTCTGTGACCTGCGTTTCTGTGGTGAACGATTTATACGCTCTTCATCGCCGGATCCCAGATGAACTTATGGATCTGCAATCCCAGGCGTGCCGGAACGTTGTCTGCCAGCATCCATTCCGCGAGTTCGCGCGGATCCAGCAAACAGTGCGAGGTGTCTCGCGGGCCACCTGCGTCCTTCCTGAATGCGGGCGAAAACAACACCGCGGTTACACGGCTAGCCAGATGGTGACGCGCGACGAAATCGCGCGCGAACTCATAATCCGTCCGGCTGCTCAGCACGAATTTCACCTCGTCCTGCGAATCGAGGGCCTCCAGGTTCTGCATGTGGAAACTGTCGGGCTCGCCAGAGTTCGGACACTTCACATCGACGATCTTGACCACGCCCTTGGGCACCCGCTCCAGCGGACGCTCGCCACTGGTCTCAAGCAACACGGTATAGCCATCGTCGAGCAAGCGCTGCATCAGCGGGACTACTTCCCGCTCCTGCAGCATAGGCTCTCCGCCTGTGATCTCAACCAAGCCGCTGTGACTCAGATGTTCGACCTCTTCGACGATCTCTTCTGCGGTCATGCGATGACCGCCGCTGAAAGTGTACTCGCTGTCGCACCAGGAGCATCGAAGATTACATCCGGTCAGGCGCACGAACACGCAAGGCAGCCCCGCATGCGTGGACTCGCCCTGGATCGACTTGTAAATCTCCGTGATCTGCATGGTGAGGCTCGGCGACAGAAAACAGGCTACGGCTCCGAATAAGTGGCCGTGGTCGTGTCGGTTTCAAAGACCGTGACGTTCTTCACTCGCACCCGCCCGCCGGTCACACGCTCGAGCTTCTCGTTGGCCTGATCGTAGAAATATTTGGCGAGGTTCTCGGCCGAGGGATTCAAGACGGTGAACGGCTCCAGGTCGTTGATCATCTTGTGATCGAGCCGCTCGATGGTCTGTTTCATGACCTCGCGCAAGTCCTTGAAATCCAGCAGCAGCCCAGCCTTGTCCAATTCCTTGCCGGCGAGCGTGACCCGCACCTTGTAATTATGCCCGTGCGGATTTTCGCACTTGCCCTTGTAATTGCGCAGGTAATGTCCTGCGGCAAAGGAGTCGTCTACGGTAACTTCGAACATGAACCCTCGTGGCGGCCGGTCAGCATGCCGGACAGCGGAGTATCGCTCAACTGATTATTGTACCGCGTCGACTGCAACCCGGTTAGCGCCGTTTCTTGCTTTCGTTCTGCGCCACCCGCGCCTTTACCAGTCAAACGAGCCGGATGGCCTTCGCTTGTTCTATCGCAGACACTTTCCTGAGCTCGGACAACACCGGCTCGTGCACGACCCCATCCACGTGAACCACCGCGATTGCTTCGCGCGGAGTACCTGGTTTCACATTTCCCACCCGGCGGCCCAGAGAGAAATCGGCGATGTTGATTTTGTGATTGCCCAGGATCGTGCCTACTTTCCCAATCACGCCGGGAACGTCGCGATTGCGAAGGTAGATGAGGTTGCGCTCGAGCGGAGCCTCCACTTCAATTCCATCTACGTGCAGCAAGCGTGGGGCATCCTTGTGCAATACAGCACCCTTGACGATGTGCTCTTCCGCTTGAGCCTTGACCGCAATCGAGAGCACGCTCCCCGCTCCTCCGGTTGATCCTTTCGGTTTGCGTTCTTCGTGAATGCGCAATCCGCGTGAGGAAGCAATCGCAGCCGCGTTCACCAGGTTCGCCTTCTCCTCCAGAGCCTCATTCAAAATGCCCTTGATCGCGCCGTTGCGAATCAACTCCGTCTTCCATTCCGCGATATGGCCGCTGTAGCCCAGCGAAATCTCCTCCAGCGCACCTTCCGTTACCTGCGCCAGGAAGGAACCCAGTCTCTCCGCCAGCACGATGTAGGGATGCAGTTCGACATACTCATCGTGCGAAACCGACGGCACATTCACCGCGTTCTGGATGACCCCGTGCTTCAGATACTCCTTCACTTGCAGCGCAATCTGATAGCCCACGGCCTCTTGCGCTTCGTGAGTTGAGCCGCCAATGTGAGGGGTGAGAATGACGTTGTCCATGGTTGTGAAGGGTGAGTTCTTCAGAGGCTCCTCGACAAAAACATCCAGGGCAGCCCCGGCTGCATGGCCCTGCTTCAAAGCGTGAGCGAGTGCCGATTCATCGACCAGTTCACCGCGAGCGCAGTTCACCAGACGCACTCCGCGCTTCATCTTCTTTAACGACTCAGTATTGATCATGCCCGTGGTTTGAGGAGTGAGGCCGACATGCAAAGTCAGATAATCCGACGCCGCGTACACTTCCTGCAGCTTGGCGATGACGATACCTTGCTCCTTGGCCACCGCGATCGAGACAAATGGATCGTGCGCGATAATCTCCATCCCGAAGGCTCGCGCCCGCCGCGCGACTTCCATTCCGACTCGCCCCAGGCCTACGATACCGAGCGTCTTGCCCCGCAGTTCCGTTCCCTGCAGAGATTTCTTCTCCCACTTGCCGGCGTGCATCAACTCATTTGCCCGGCAGAGATGACGCGCCAGAGCCAGCATCATCGCCAAGGTATGTTCCGCGACTGCAACCGCATTCGCTCCAGGCGTGTTCATCACCGCAATGCCCTGTCGGGTCGCGGGTTCCAGATCGATGTTGTCGACGCCTACTCCCGCGCGCCCAATCACGCGTAGCTTGCGGGCTTTTGCCAGCAGCTCGGCGTTGACCTGCACGGCGGAGCGGACAATCAGTGCGTCCGCTGATTCCAACTGGGCCGCCAGACCGCCTTCCATCTCATCGGGCGTGACGACGATCCAGCGCGGCTCGCGCAGCAAGTCCACGGCTGAGGCGGAAATTTTTTCAGCGATGACAATTTTCATAGTTGATTAAGGCAGCCACGGATTCTTCACAGATTAAGCATAGGTCTTGATCCGTGCTGATCGTGGAAATCTGTGACTGGTCTTGAAACCTCAACCGCGTGCGACTGCTTCCACTCTTGCCGACTTGGCATAGACTTCCTGAGCTGCGCGAACTGCCGCGCCATACTCGACAGGCTGTCCGGTCACACTGGCGAGCACGTGTTCGAGCGCGGCCAGGATGCCAATCGTATCGAGATAGTCGTAGTATCCCAGGTGCGCGATGCGGAAGAGTTGCCCCTTCATCTCGCCTTGACCGTTTGCCACGACCGCGGCGAAGCACTCGCGAAATTGTTTTACGATTGCGCTAGAGTCTGTGCCACCTGGCGATTGAATCGCAGTGAGCGCCGCTGCGGGAGCCGTGGGTGCGAACAGTTTCAATCCCAACGCCTGCGCACCGGCACGAGTCATCTCCGCTGCCAACTCAGCATTCTCGACCAGCGCCTTGCGGCCCGCTACCAGATCGCCGTCGCCCATCTGCCGGATGAAATCGAGCGCTGCTCCCAACGCGGCGAATAACGAGGTCGCGGGCGTGTACGCTGACTCTCCTTTGGCTGCGGCCTTGCGCTCTCTGCGGAAGTCGAAATAGTAACGCGGAGACTTTGCTGTCTCCATGCGTTTCCACGCTCGTTCGCTGACCGCACAATAGGCCAGACCCGGTGGAATCATCAGCGCCTTCTGTGATCCGCCAATGATGACGTCAATGCCCCAGCCATCGACGTCGAAGTGCGTGGTGCCGAGGCCGGTGATGGCGTCCACGACCAGCAGCGTACCGTCGCCCGCCTGGCGTACCAACTGCGCAATGCCTTTTACGTCATGCCGCGTGCCGGTGGAACTCTCGGTCGATTGCACGTACACGGCGCGAATGTCCGGCGTCAGCTTCTGCCGGATTTCGTCCAGCGCGAATGTCTCGCCATAAGGCACGCTTACAATCTCCACCACGCATCCGAAAGCCCTGGCCAGATCGCGCCAGCGCTCGCCGAACTTTCCTGCCGTGAGCACCAGAACTTTGTCTCCGGGCGAAGTCAGGTTCGAGACCGAGCCTTCCATCACGCCGGTGCCGGACGAAGCCAAGACCAGCACGTCGTTCCTGGTGCCGATGAAATCCTTCATGTCGGCCAACACTCGCGAATACAGTGCGCGAAAGTCGGCTGTGCGATGGTGCATGGCAAATGACGCCATCGCGGTCTGAGCCGCGGGGAGAATGGGTGTTGGTCCGGGAGTAAAGAGACGGTTCTTGCGCAGCATTCCGATAACTTCCTTGAGGTCGTAGGAGTGTTGTTCTCAAGTAGTTTATCGGAAGCTGGTCATTCTGACATGGCACCGCGCCCGCGTATTTCAGGATATCGGCGGGCGCAGAGCGGGTTTTAGAAATCAGGCACGAGCCGATTTCGAGGCGAGAACTTCGGGTTTCGCTATTTCTGGCGGCTTGGCAAAGAGTTCTGCCGCCTTGGCGAAAAGCGCTTTGGCGATTTCCCCGTTCAGGTGTGCATTGCGGCCATTTTCATCGGCGAACGTATCGAAGATACCGTACTTGCCCGGTCCCATTTTGATGGCGTACCAGCTGACTGTTCCGGGCTCACGTTCCGCGAGCGGCTGTGCCGATTTCAGGAACGCTTCCACTTCTTTCTCTTTGCCCGGCTTAGCTTCCAATTGTGCCCAAATGGCTAATCTGCTCATGAGGTCTCCTCCTTGCACATAAGATGCGAAAAGAACGAATTGGTAACAAACATTCACCTCATGACACCGGGCACTGGCTGCAGTATCGCTCCGTTATAATTGGCAGATCATGAGCCTGATCGAACAGATCCAGAAAGACATTACCGCCGCAATGAAAGCGCACGAAGAAAAGCGTCTCTCTTGTCTGCGTATGGTGAAGACTGCGCTCAAGAACCGCGAGATCGACAAGATGGCCCCGCTTGACGACAAAGAAGCTCAGCAGGTGCTGAGCACGCTGATCAAGCAGCGCAAGGAATCAGTCGAGCAATTCACCAAAGGCGGCCGCCAGGAAATGGCGGACAACGAGGCCGCCGAGATCAAAATGATCGAGGCTTACATGCCCAAGGCGGCCGGCGAGGACGAGATCGTAGCCGGAGTGAAGTCCGTGATCGCCGAGATGGGCTCGCCCACGATGAAAGACATGGGGACGGTAATGAAGAATGTCATGGCACGCTTCAACAGCGCGGGCCTTCGTGTGGACGGCAAACAAGTCAGCGAGGCAGTAAAACGAGAGTTGGCCCCGAAGTGATGGATGACGCGCGTCGCCCGTCCCGTCACTTGCTCCTCTGCAATTCCCGATAGGCTTCGCTCTTGGACATCCCCATCTCCCTGGCAACTTTTTTCAACGCCGCCTTCTCGTCCAATTTCTCTGCTGCGATGATCTGTTCAACCCGCTGCCGAACGCTCACACGCGACGCTAACGCTTTCTGTTCCGCGGCCTCCATTTTGCCGATCAGCAGCGTGATCTCGCCCTTGGTGTCGCCACGGGCTTTCAGCGTTTCGAGAACATCGCCAGCGTGCCCTCGCAGGAACTCTTCGTGAATCTTGCTGACTTCGCGAGCGATAACCACATGGCGCTGCCTGCCGAGAATTTCGACGACGTCCTCCAGCGCTTCTTTCACCCGATGGGGTGCTTCGTAAAACACCTGCGTGCGGGGCGATTCCCGGATGTCCTCCAGAATCTGGCGCCGCTGGCCAGCCTTCGCAGGAAGGAATCCGCTGAAGCGAAATGAATCCGTGGGCAAGCCGCTGGCTACCAGCGCTGCCAGAAACGCTGACGCGCCCGGGATTGGCACGACCGGCACGCGATGCCGAATCGCCAGCGAGATCAGCCGGAATCCCGGGTCAGAAATGCCGGGCATGCCCGCGTCCGTCACCAGGGCAATCCGCGCGCCCTGCTCGAGGTCAACCACAAGCTCCGCGGCGCGGGTCATCTCGTTGTGTTCGTGGTAACTGGTGGTGGGCGTGGCGATGCTGTAGTGGTTGAGCAGTTTCTGAGTCTGGCGCGTGTCTTCGCAGGCGATCAAATCGGATTCTTTCAGCACCCGCAACGCTCGCAGAGTAATGTCTTCCAGATTGCCGATCGGCGTAGCCACCAGATAGAGTCCGGGCGTCAGTGTGCGGCTCGAATCGGCAGCAGCGGAGGTTGCGCCAGGCTTCATGTCTCGAGTACCATCGACCGGAGTCTATCACTCCAACTCCAGCCCGTACCTGTCTCGCAAATTGACGGGGAACTGCCACGGCCCCTAAAATCAAGTGCAGGAACTGCGGGCTCGCCTGCGTTTCAGGAGTCCATGCCACTTTACGAATACGAGTGCAAGAAGTGCCATCACCGCTTTGAACGGATCGTGAAGTACTCCGATCTCCCCATGAAGAAGTGCCCCGACTGCGGCGGGGTGGTCGAGCAGACGATCACTGCGCCCGCTGTACAGTTCAAGGGCTCAGGGTGGTACGTCACCGACTACGCCAAGAAGCCCTCGGCGACCGCGTCTTCCTCAAATGGAGATTCCAAGTCCAAGGATGAGGCGGCGTCTAAGAAGGAATCGACTTCGAAAGAGGAGTCAGCTTCGAAGAAGGAAGAAAAGCCGTCGAAGTCCAGCGAGAAGTCAAAGTCGGATACATCCAGCAAAAAAGCCGAAAAGAAGTAGCGCTAAGGTCAGGACAGTCTCACTGCGCGTGAGATCCGTCAGGATTTGCTGGATGACGTTGCGATTTGTTCATCTGTCTCATCGCCACGTCATGTCGTAACCCAGCGCGCTCAGGATGTGATTTTCGAACTCATACTCCAGGATGACGTTGAAGTTGTCCCCCTTGAACTCCCATGAGGCTGCATACTTTGTGAGCTCGGGCTGGTAGAACGAATACGCCGTGGCATAGCGCACATTGCAAGGCTGCGGACAGGCGATCAGGCCCGTCGGGTTGGTTCGCTGTTTGCCGGTTGCGGAGAATAAAGCCTCCGAAGAGACATCCGGCTCAGCCGCTACCAAGAGCTGACGAGGTTCTACTCCCAAAGCACGCGCGTCGCCGGGCAGCGTTTCTGGGGAGACTTTGCCGGATAGCTGCTGGAGCGGGTTTAGGTCGATTTGCTGCGCCACGCTTTGCTGTGCTTCTGCCCAGAGGGCCTGCAGATCCGCATCGGAATGCTTCGTCTGATTGACAAATCCAGGCGCCGCGACCGGGCTATGCGGACTTCCCCCGCATCCCAGGAGAACCATGGTCAGAATGACCGTAAAGACAGCTCGCTTCCTCGATCCTCTGCCAAACACAACTAACGCCACGGGCACCCTATTCCCTCGGACCTCCGAGCCTTGCCCGAACGTCATAGTCTTTCGACCCACTTTCCGGCAGCTAGGCCGGTGCGGAAACCACAGCATTTTGTCTTTTCGGCGTCGCCAAACTAGGCAGTCGGCGCTGGGGAGGAAGATCAGTCCCAAAACGGGATTGAACGCTGAAACGACTCTAGCTCGGAGCCCGTCCAAAGTCCAGAAGCATTTTGCCTGACTGACTTGCATAGCAAGCAGGCCAAGAAGGACCCCGGCTGAATCCCATTGCGAATTCTTTCATCTAACCTTAAGAATAGTCGTTATAACGAGGATTACATTATGATCAATATTCGACGCAGCAACGAAAGAGGTGGTGGCGATTACGGCTGGCTCAACACCCGCCACACGTTTTCTTTCGATCAATATCACGATCCGCGCTTCATGGGGTTTCGTTCCTTGCGCGTGATCAATGAAGACCGGGTCGCCCCCGGCGAAGGCTTCCCCACCCATCCGCACCGCGACATGGAAATTATTACTTACATCCTGGAAGGCGCGCTGGAGCACAAGGACAGCCTGGGCACGGGTTCGGTCATTCGCCCCGGCGATGGACAACGGATGAGCGCCGGTCGCGGCATCCGCCACAGCGAGATGAATCCGTCGCCAACCGAGGCGGCTCATCTGCTACAGATTTGGATCATGCCCGATCGGGCAGGCCATGAGCCCAGCTACGAACAGAAGGCATTTCCGAACGAAGAAAAACGCGGCAAGCTGCGCCTGATCGCCGGGCCAGACGGCAAGGATGGTTCCGTGACTATCCACCAGGACGCGCGCCTGTACGTGACCCTCCTGTCTCCAGGACAGGAAGTCACCCATGCGTTGGCGAAGGACCGCTATGCGTGGCTGCAGCTCGCTAAGGGAGCGGTGGAATTAAATGGGCGACCGCTCAAACAAGGCGATGGCGCAGCGGTGAGCGACGAGTCGAAGCTGGTCATCAAAGGCGTTGAAGACGCCGAAGTTCTGCTGTTCGATCTGGCATAGAATGCTGGCCACGGATTGACGCGGATCAACACGGATTGTTGCATCTGTGAGAACCTGTGAAATCCGTGGCTTGTCTTGTGAGGTGAATCATTGGCAGACGCCTCGACGCCGCCCTCTTCGGTTCCCATCGGAGTCATCACAATTTCAATCCTCTTCCTTCTGGCTGCAGCCTATCTCGGATTCCTTGGTGTACTCATGCTGGTGTCTCCCGGCACCGTCTCCATGGCGCTCGGAGCCCCGCTACTCAGCGGCTTAGAGCTGGCTGGGCCTTACATGTTTCTGCTGATAGCAGGAGTAGGAGCGCTCATCGGATGGGGGTTGTTCCGGCTGAACAACTGGGCGCGCCGGGCGGCCATTGCTGCGGGATTCATTGGAGTGGTGATGCTGGTCCCCGCTGTTTCAGCTGCGGCGGTGGATTTTCGTGCGTCGTTGCTTTGGGCAGGACTGGGAATTATCGTTCGCGTGATGCTCGTCTGGTATTTGTTTCAGGAGCCGATAAAGAGAGCATTCGCAAAAGACTAGCCACGGATTCACACAGATCGCCAACTCTTAATCACGTTCTTTCAGATCCGTGACCATCCGTGTAGATCCGTGGCTGACTCTATGATCTCTTAGCCTTTACTGGCTCTTTCTCGCCCACGCGCTTGCTGACTTCAAACTTCATCTTCCCGGCTTTCTTGTCTGCATCGACGATCACGTGATCGCCGTGCAGCACTTCGCCGTCAAGAATTTTCAGCGCGAGTTGGTCCTGCACCAGCTTCTGAATTGCCCGCTTCAGCGGCCGCGCTCCAAAATTTGGATCGAAGCCTTCGCTGAACAACAAATCCTTCGCTGCATCGGTTAATTCAAGCGAGATCTTGCGATCCGCCAGCAGATGCCGCACGTCTTCCAGACGCAGCTCAATGATCTTCACCAGCTGCTCCTTGCCGAGCGGACGGAAGATGATGATGTCGTCCACACGATTCAGGAACTCCGGCTTGAAGTGCCCGTGCAGAGCGTTCATCACCTGCTTCGACGCTTCTTCGAACTCCTTCTCCGACCGCTGGCCTTCCGCTTGCAGGAACGAAGATCCGAGGTTCGACGTCATAATGATCACGGTATTGCGGAAATCGACCGTGCGGCCTTTCCCGTCGGTTAAGCGGCCATCGTCCATCATTTGCAACAGAACATTGAAGACGTCAGGATGCGCCTTTTCGATCTCATCGAAAAGAATGACCGCGTACGGACGCCGCCGCACCTGCTCGGTGAGCTGCCCGCCCTCTTCATAGCCAACGTATCCCGGAGGCGCACCGATGAGCCGCGATACCGCATGCTTCTCCATGTATTCCGACATGTCAATTCTCACCATGGCGTGCTCATCGTCGAAAAGAAACTCAGCCAGGGCCCGTGCCAGTTCGGTTTTGCCCACGCCCGTCGGTCCCAGGAAAATGAATGACCCAATCGGACGCTTGGGATCACTCAGACCTGCGCGGGATCGGCGAATTGCATTTGAAACCCGCTCCAGCGCCTCGTCCTGGCCGACTACGCGTTGCCTGAGACGATCTTCCATGCTGATCAGCTTCTTGACTTCGCCCTCGAGCATCTTCGAAACCGGAATGCCCGTCCACTTGGAGACAATGCGGGCGACGTCTTCTTCGTCGACTTCCTCTTTCAGCATGCGCGCCTTGCCTTTAACTTCCATCTGGGCGGTGAGCTTGTTGAGCTCTTCCTCGGCCTGGCGCAGCAGGCTGTAACGGATCTCGGCCACGCGCTGCAAGTTTCCCTTGCGCTCTTCGGCTTGTTCTTCGATCTTCAACTGCTCGATCTGTTCTTTGAGAGCACGCGCGCGCGCGATCAATTCTTTTTCCCGCTTCCAGTTGGCCTTCAGCGTGTTGGCCCGCTCGCGAATCTCGGCCAGTTCCTTGTCGATCAGCAAGAGTCGTTCTTTAGAGTTCGGATCACTCTCCTTTTTCAACGCTTGCCGCTCGATTTCCAGTTGCGTGGCTCGGCGCTCAAGCTGGTCGATATCCGTGGGCAGAGAATCAATCTGAATTCGCAGCGAAGCCGCCGCCTCGTCGATCAAGTCAATTGCTTTATCGGGCAAGAATCGATCAGAGATATAGCGATGTGACAGAGTGGCCGCTGCGACGATCGCCGAGTCCTTGATGCGTACGCCATGATGCACTTCGTAGCGCTCTTTCAGGCCACGCAGAATGGCGATGGTGTCTTCGACATTAGGCTCGCCAACGAAGACAATCTGGAAACGGCGCTCCAGCGCTGCATCTTTCTCAATGTGCTTGCGGTACTCGTTCAGTGTGGTCGCGCCAATTGCGCGCAGTTCGCCGCGAGCGAGCGCCGGCTTAAGCATATTGGAGGCGTCCATCGCACCCTCGGCCGCACCGGCGCCGATCAGCGTATGCAATTCGTCGATGAACAGAATGATCTGTCCGGACGAATCCTCAATCTCTTTCAGAACCGCTTTCAGACGATCTTCAAACTCGCCGCGGTATTTCGCGCCGGCGAGCATGGCACCCAGATCCAGGGCCACTACACGCTTGTTCTTCAACCCTTCAGGCACGTCGCCAGAGATGATGCGCTGCGCCAAGCCTTCAACGATAGCGGTCTTGCCCACGCCCGGCTCTCCGATCAGCACCGGATTGTTCTTGGTACGCCGGGAGAGGACCTGAACCACGCGGCGGATCTCTTCGTCGCGGCCGATCACGGGATCGAGCTTGCCGCGTCGAGCCTGCTCGGTCAGGTCGCGGGTATAGCGCTCCAGCGACTGATACTTTTCCTCGGGATTCTGATCCGTTACCTTCTGCGAGCCCCGCACCGAGGTGAGCGCTTTCAGGATCGCATCGTAGGTTGCGCCATGACGTGACAGGATTTCCTGTGCTGGATCGCGCTTGAGCTGCGCTGCTGCCAGCAGCAGGTGCTCGGTCGAAACGTATTCGTCCTTGAAGTTGCTGGCTTCTTTGAAAGCCTTGTCCAGCAACTGATTCAGGGAATTGGAGGTGGTTGGCTGGGCCGCGCTGCCCGAGACTTTTGGCAGGGCCTCGATGATGCCGTAGGCATCGTGCAGGACTGCTTGCGGACCAATGCCGATCTTCTCCAGCACCGGCGAAACGATGCCTTCCTTGTCCTCGACCAGTGCGGCCAGAAGATGCACCGGCATGAGCTCGGGATTACCGTGCTCCGATGCCATATTGCTCGCGCGCTGGACTGCTTCCTGTGCCTTGACTGTGAATTTATCCCAACGAATTGCCATAATCTTTCCCTTGTTACTATTGTCACCCTGAGCGAAGCGAAGGGTCTATGTATTTGTTCGGGCTGAAAAATGCATGGATTCTTCGCTTCGCTCAGAATGACAGCTCATAGAAAAACGGGAGACGGTCACCTCTGCCGTCTCCCGTCTAAAACTGTCGAGCTTCGCTCGACCGGACGGGTCAAAGACCCGTCCCTACACGAGCAAATTGCCAGCTTACGCGGCCTTGCCTGGAGCCTTGGCTTCGAGGGTCTTCTCGCTGCCTACGCTGACTTTGATCTGCTTGGGCTTGGCTTCCGCCTTTTTCGCCAGGTTGATCTTCAGGATTCCTTTGTCGTAGGTAGCCGAAACCTTCTCCGTATCCACGGTCTGGGGCAAGGTGAAGGAGCGAGTGAAGCTTCCATACTGCCGCTCTACGCGACGGAAATTCTCTTCTTTCTCTTCCTTTTCGAACTTGCGCTCGCCGTGCACGGTCAGGGTGTTGTTCTCGATGCGGACATCGATGTCCTTCTCGTCAATGCCCGGAACTTCGATCTTCAGGGTGACGTTGTGGTCGTCCTCGTACACATCCACGGGCGGCGCAAAAGCGCTCGTGGCTAAAGACTGGTCTTGGGTGTCGCCACCGAACGAATCACGGAACAGCCGGTTCATGCGGTCTTGCAGCGTGGCGAACTCACGGATAGGCTCCCAACGGGTTAAAACGGTCATAGCTCAATTCCTCCTTCAAGAATCGTTTGGAAATCTGATTTAGGGCTTCCTTACACTACCTTGGATGCCTAATTAGCGTAAAGGAAGCATAAAACTTGAGTGTGTTGTTGTCAATATATTTATTGGCCGCTTTCATTAGCTTACAGCCAATACAATGCACTTCAAGTAAGCGGTTTCTGGCACCGTTAATAGTATGGGATGGTCCTTGGCTTGGGTTCGGTTCTCCACAATACGCAGATTTCTGTGCATATCCCGGGCGGCTTGGGCCACCACCCCCAGGAAGTCGGTTGGACTAAGGTGGTACGAACACGAACAGGTGACTAGGATTCCTCCGGGACGGAGCATCTTCAAAGCCCGCAGGTTGAGTTCTTTATATCCGCGCAGGGCCGTCTCCAGATTGCTCTTGCTCTTGGCGAAAGCCGGCGGATCGAGGACGACGGTGTCGTACTGTTGCCCGGCGCTGGCGTAGTCGCGAAGCAGGTCGAACGCGTTGGCCTCAATCCATTCAACCTCACGCCCGTTCAAGGCAGCATTGCGATCGGCGACCTCAAGCGCTGGCCTTGAACTATCCACGCCCGTGACCTTGGAACAGTGCTGGGCAAGGTGCAGGGCAAAGCCGCCGTGGTAACAAAAGACGTCCAGCGCTTCGCCCCGGGCATACTGCGCCGCAGCCGCATAGTTTTCCCGTTGATCCAGAAATGCGCCGGTCTTCTGGCCTTCAAACGCTTCGTAGTGAAAGCGAACCCCATTCATGGAAAATACGGTGTTCTTCTGTTCGCCCTGCAGCAGGCTGGAGGAGCGGGCAGGCAGTTGCTCCAACTCCCGCACGCGGGGATCGACGCGCTCAGCAATTGCCGCGGGCTTCAACTGCTCCATCAACTCGGGGATGATAACCTGGCGCACCGCTTCCGTATCCATCGCCTGAGTGAGCACCTGCAGCGAAAGCAGATCGTTGTACCGGTCCACAATCAGGCCGGGCAGAAAATCCCCCTCACTGAAGACGATCCGGTATGCATCCGTGTCGCGCACGACTCGTTCGCGATAAGCGATCGCCCCCTGGAGGCGCTTCCGCAATAAACCATCGAGATCCCTTATAGCTTCTTTCGAAAGCATGCGGATCGCGATCTGTGAGGCGCCGCTGTACAGAGCCGTGCCTAAGAATTTCCCGCGCTCGTCCGTCACTCCAACCGCGGAGCCCGGAGCAATGCCGTCCGCCGTGACGACGTCGGAGCGATAGACCCATACGTGCCCGTCGTTGAGACGGTTCGCTCCCTTACGGGAGACTTTGACCACGGGAAGTCCCTGTAGGTCCGCTGATTTTTTAGGCATGAAAGAATCTTACCCCGGCGAGGGTCACGTAGTGAGATACCTCCGGTGGACACACTAACGCTTTGTCATTCCGAGGAGCGAAGCGACGAGGAATCTCGGTTTTTTAAGACGGGAACCTAGGTCCCTCGCTTTGCTCGGGACGACAGATGATGGTTCGAGCTGGAAGTTCAGCTAGCGGCGGGATGCTCCGAAGCGATCGCCTCGCCCCTGGCGTGACTGCGGGTACGCGATTCCGCCCGCGCCAAATCAAGGTCTCGATGCAGAGCGTCAAGCGTTGCCGTAGGAAGTTCGTTCCCCCACTCCTCAAGCTCGGACGGCGACCAGCTCCCGTTCAGGCGGATGGCATCGTCAGTGAGGTCCTCAGGAAAGGCCAGCCGGTACTCGCCTTCACGCACCAGGACGTCGCCAAGTCCGCGCCCTGACGAGCTGTCGTACACGTGGCGGCTGGATTCTCCCTTGCTGTTGATGTAGACCAGGAACACTTCCCCATGATCCTCGAAGCTCGGCCGGTAGTACCAGGCTTGGCTGGACTCAAACTTGGGGTGGGCCCTCCGCCGCCTGGCGATCACGGCGGGGTCTGCCGCTTCGTCATTTGCCGGGTCGTAGAAAAGAATCCGCTGGCAGGACTCGCAGACGACTACTTGAGCTCCCGCGCGTACTTCATTGTAGGTCTGGGGACGGAGCATGACCTGGCATGCCAAACACTTATGATCGCGAGCCTCAGAAAGGCCGGTTCCGCGGTGCTTCGCGACCCGGTCATACTGACGGAGAAGATCGGCATCCACACCGGCTCGCGCTGTGTCCCGTTTGGCGTTCCACTCCGCCAATTCCTTTTCGTCTTCCGCGGTCCGCTGCCGAGCGTTGACTTTTTCCTTTTCGATCTCTGTCGTCTCCGCTCTTAACTCCGCCTCAGCCGCTTTTACATCCTTCTCGCGGACCTCGGCGTTGACCATCAACTCCAGAATCTTGTCTTCGTTGGCGCGAATATCCTGCTCGGCGAATTGGATCTCGTGCAGCAGTGCCTTATATTGCTCGTTGGTCTTGACGGCGAGCGATTGGTCGCGATACTTGGAGATCTTTTGTTGCTGGTCGGAAATCGCGCTCTCGAATTTACGGCGGGCCGCTTCGTCAGCCTTGACAGCGGTCTTGGCTTTTTCGAGGATAGCCTTGGTTCCGGCCAACCTCTCTTCAATGGCGGCCACCCGCTTGGGCAGGGCAGCGATTTCTTCCTTCAATCGCAGGATTTCCCGATCCGCCTGTTGCAGTGCGATCAGGTTTTGCACGTCTGGAAGCATCTTCAAGAGTAGCACTGCCACAATTTTAACACGCACTTCCGTAGAGACGTTGCTGGCAACGTCTTAATTTGGCGATAAAGTCCCGGTTTTTGTCGTCCGCATCTTGGAATGACAGCAGGAAGCCTGGCAACGCACTGCACGAACCCACTCTCCCGGTGTAAACTTCTCACCCTTGCCTTTCAGAGCAGAATCTATGCGCGGAGATGCCTTCGTGAATCAACTCATTCGTCGAACGGCGATCTGCTGGTTGCTAATTCCCCTCGCGGGCGCCCAGTCTCCCAACACTCCGCCCAAGAAACCTCTCACCATCGAGGCCATCTTCGCCGGCGGCGGGATCACCGGACGCCCACCCGAAGCCATCCAGTGGACTCCCGACCACGCGAAGTTTTCTTTCATCCAGCGCGATGACGCCGGCGAACAGGGCGAGCTGTGGGTCGTGGACGCCACCACCGGCCAGAAAACGCTGCTGGTCAGCGAAACCAAGCTAGCGACGCTGGCTCCGTCCCCCGAAAAGATCAAGGATGAGCGCGAAATAGAGCGCATCACACGCTATCACGTCGATCCCTACCGCTGGGCGCCCGATTCCAAACACTTGCTCTTTGTTCCTCAAGGTCAGCTCTGGCTTTATTCGCTCGAGACCGGCACCGCCGTTCAACTCAGCGCGTCGCCTGACCCCAATGGTGATCCTAAGTTCTCTCCCGATAGCACCCGCCTGGCCTATGTGCGCAAACATAATTTGTACGTGAGCACTTTCCCCGGCGACACCGAAAAGCAGCTCACCCGGGAAAAGGACGCCAAGGAGAAAGATCAGGACGACAAAAAGAAAGATGGCAATCTGCTGAACGGAGAGGTCGATTGGGTCTACGCCGAAGAACTGGATGTGCGCAGCAATTACTTCTGGTCCCCGGATGGCAAGAGTATCGCCTTCCTGCACGTGGATGAAACCCGAGTGCCTACCTATCCAATCACCGACTGGATGCCAACGCATCCCACTGTGGACAGGCAAAAGTATCCCCAAGCCGGCGATCCCAACCCGGTCGTGCGCCTGGGAGTGGTGGGCGCGTCCGGCGGCGATACTAAATGGATCTCGTTAACCGAGGACCCGGAGATTTACATTCCGCGCTTCGGGTGGGTCAGCGATGGCCTCCTCTGGGCGGAAATATTGAATCGCGCCCAAAACAATCTTGACCTCTATTTCATCGATGCCCATTCCGGGCGTTCGCATAGAATGCTCACCGAATCCATCCCCGACGCCTGGGTCAACGTGAACGACGACATGACCATCCTGAAGTCGGGAGACCGTTTCCTCTGGTCAAGCTGGCGCGATGGAACCACCCAGCTTTATCTCTACAGCTTTGACAAAGCGAACCCACTCGCTGCCGACGCAAGGCTGGAACGTCAACTCACCAAGGGTGATTTCGAGATGGTCGGCGTCAATGGCGTGGATGAAACTGCCAGTCTGGTTTATTTCACCTGCAACAAAGACGATCCCCGCCAGCGCCAGCTCTACGCGGTGAAGTTTGATGGCTCCGAATTCCATCGCGTCTCGCAGGAAGATGGAACCCATCACCCCACATTCGCCGAAGACGGCCAGTACTACGTGGACGAATTTTCGGCTCTCATGACACCCCCGCGTCTATCGGTTTGCGCCGCGGGCGGACCATGCAACAAAGTATGGAATTCGCGTAGCGTGGACGACTTCGGCCTGGTCACGCCGAAGTTTCTCGAATTCAAAGCCGACGACGGGACCATCCTCTACGGTGACCTGGTGCTTCCCTCAGAAAGCGCATCGGCTGGCAAAATCCCACTGATCGTAAACATCTACGGCGGCCCTGCCGCGCAACTCGTCACCAATAGCTGGATTGAGGACTGGCAGGGTTCCTCGGGACTCTTTCATCAACTTCTGGCCCAGCGAGGATTCGCGATCTTCACCGTCGACAATCGCGGCACCCCCGGCCGCGACCGCAAATTCATGACTGCCGTCCGCCATCAGTTCGGCGGAATCGAACTCAAAGACCAGCTCACAGCCCTCGACCAGCTCTTCGCTCAGTATCCCCAACTCGATCGCAACCGTGTAGGCATTTGGGGCTGGAGCAACGGCGCATCCATGACTCTTTACGCAATGACCCATTCAACCGTTTTCAAGGCCGGAGCCGCCGTTGCCCCAGTCACCGATTGGCACAACTACGATTCCATCTACACGGAACGCTACAACGGCCTGCCAACCGCCAAGAACACGACCAGCTACACTGATCTGAATCTGCCCAAAGTAGCCGACAAATTGCAAGGCTCACTGTTCCTCGCCCACGGAACGGGGGACGACAACGTGCATTTCCAGAACAGCATTCAGATGGTCGAGGGTCTAATCAAGGCGGGCAAACAATTCCGCTTCATGGCCTATCCCAACAAGACTCACAGCATCCGCGGCGCAGACGATCGCGATCATCTCTTCCATCAGATCGAAGACCACTTCGAACGCGAACTGAAATAAACGAATTTTAGAAAATGTCATTCTGAGGAAGCGGAACCTTCGCGAAGCGAAGGTTCCCAACGAAGGATCTCTGCACTGTTTCGGCGCCAATGTAGGCGCGGAGTCCTCGCCCGTGCGTCCTACACCAGAGCTTCACCGTGAATCCGCTATTTGGTCTTGGCAGCTGACTGAAAGTACAAAGTCGGCGTTGTCCCGAGCGCCTTCCGGAACATGGAAATGAACGCACTCGGAGTGCTGTAACCCGCTTCCAAAGCGGCGTGCGTGACTTTGGCTCCCTCGGCCAGGAGGCGCATTGCCTGCATCAAACGAAGCTGCTGGCGCCACTTCCCGAAGGTCATTCCGACTTCTTCCTGGAAGAGTCTTTCCACCGTCCTCTTACCGGCACCGGCCTCTTTGCAGATTTGCGCGAGCGGTCGCGCGTCGCTCGGGTCGGCGATCAGTATCTCTGCGACTCGAAGCCCCCTGGGATCGGACAAGTTAGGAAGCTGCAAAGGAACCATCTGAATCGCTTTGAGCTGGTCAACAATTGCGTCGATCAGGTGACGCTGCCACTGAATGCTTTTCTTAAGAGCCGCGATGTTGCAGGCGTGCAGAATAAGTTCTTTCAGCAGCGGCGACACGTTGACTACGCAACAGCTTCGAGGCAGCGCTCTCGCCAACCTTGGCTTGAGGTATAGAGTTCGCATCGCTACCACGCCTGACATCGTAATGGTGTGCGGAACCGCCGCCGGTATCCAGACCGCGCGGTGGGTCGGGACCACCCAGGTGCCGGCGCTGGTGCGAACCGTCATCACTCCACGGGAAGCATAGACAATCTGGTCCCAATCGTGAAAATGCAGCGGGATCACGTGTCCAGCCGGGTAGTCATGCGTCAGCGTGGCCATCTGCGACTGCTTCTTTCCCAAACGATCGAAAAATGCATGGTGTCGTTTTTGCAACATTTATTGTCAGAATATCGGAAGTACGCAGCGTCATCAAACGTTAAGCTGAGTTCGTCTGAAATTGATTACGAAAGGGAAAACGTGAACCGCCTGCACCATTGGCTATGCCGTTCGGACGCTTGGCGAGAAACCATCCAGCAGCGAGTGCCATGGGTCCTCTCCGGCGTCGACCTGGGTCCGAACGTGCTCGAACTTGGACCTGGCCCCGGTCTCACAACCGATCTGCTGCGGCCAACGGTGCAGTGCCTCACCGCGATCGAAGTCGACCCCAAGCTGGCCGACTCCCTAAGTTCGCGTCTGCGCGGCAGCAATGTTCAGGTGGTCGCGGGAGACGCCACGGCCATGCCGTTTCCCGACGCCCATTTTTCCGGAGGAGTTTCGTTCACCATGCTGCATCACGTGCCTTCCCCGGAACTGCAGGACAAATTGCTCCGCGAGGTGTGGCGCGTCCTAAAGTCGGGAGGAGTCTTTGTGGGCAGCGACAGCCTGCAAAGCTTGTTCATGCGACTGATCCACATCGGGGACACGCTGGTGCCGATGAATCCGGATACGGTCGGTGCGCGCCTCGAAGGTGCGGGATTTGACGTCTTGGAAGTAGAAAAGAACTCTCACGCATTTCGGTTTCAAGCGCGGAAACCATCAGCAGGTTTGTAGATAAAGAACTAGTGGATGATCAGGAGGAATACAGTCATGAAGCAAAACATCGTTTTTCGAAGTTCGAAGTGGTTCAGAAGTGCTCACCGGCTTGAGATCAGCAAAACGCGATTCGAGCGGACGCTCTTTATCGCACTCGTTTGCCTGGCCGTCCCTATCTTGATGGTGGCGGGCGACACCGTAGACTCTACCGCGGTTGGAACACGCACAGTGGAGGGATTGGTACGCGACATCGCCTGCCCCCTGCAAAACAAGAAATCTACCTCGACCAGCTACAGCAAGGATTGCATCACGATGTGCGCCAAGGTGGGCTCGCCGTTGGGAATTCTGACGAGTGACGGCTCGGTGTACGTTCCGGTCACCGAATCCATGCCGGACACAGGACAGGATGCGCTGAAGCCTTTCGTTGGCGAGCACGTGCAAGCAACTGGCAAAGTGTTCGAAAGAAACAGCACGCACGCCATCGAAATCAGTGAAATCCATCAGCTTCCAAATGATGCAGCGAGTAAGTAGGCCAGCCCCACAGCAAAAGCAGGAAAGGAAGGTCTCTATGAAAAAAGAAATGCTGGTTCGAGGTTTGCGTTGGTCCAGAAGCGCTCTCTTGCTTGTTGTCATCGCTGGATGGTTTTGCCTGCGGCACGACATCGACGTCGGCTGCCGTCGATTCTGGGCCGTGTTCGGCAAACTCAGACAGCCGTCAACTGGACTTCTGGCTTGGCGACTGGACCGTGACCTATCCCGGCGCTTCCGTCCCCAGCGCCAGCAAAGTTTACCTGGAACTCGACAAATGCCTGCTCGTCGAAAGCTGGGACGGCGGAAAAGGTCACACCGGCAAAAATATGTTTGCTTACAGCTCGGACGATAAGAGTTGGCACGGCATGTTCGCCGATAACGATGGCCGCGTTCACATCTTCGAAGGCAAGGTGACACCGGGCTCGGCCGAGTTTCTCGGCCCCAGCACCGGCCCCAACGGTCAGGCCGTTCTCAACAGAATTAAAGTGGTCCGCGTCAGTCCAAATGAAGTTGAACAAACCTGGGAGAAATCTTTAGACAAAGGCGCAACGTGGACCATGGAATTCCGCGGAGAATACTCGCGCAAGAATCCGTAGCCTGTCATCCTGAGCAAGCGGAACCTTCGCAAAGCGAAGGTTCCCGACGAAGGATCTCTGCACTCTTTCGGCTTCCGCCATGAATGTAAGTGCGAACCCCGCACCCATGCGTCGTACAATTGAACGATTCATGCACCGCTTGACGCTTGGCGATTTCGAACTTATCGCTGTCTCGGACGGCACGTATCGCCTCGACGGCGGAGCATTCTTCGGCGTTGTCCCCAAAGTCATGTGGGAGAAAAAAGTAAAGGCTGATGCCGAGAACTACGTTCCCGTCGGATTGAATTCGGTGGTAGTGCGAACCGGCCAGCACACAGTCCTGATCGAAACCGGTATCGGCAACAAACTTCCCGAGAGATTAATCAAGATATTCGGCCAGCCCGCGAAACTGCTCGACAATTTAAACGCCGCTGGCATTTCGCCGGAAGACATCGACATCGTGATCAACAGCCACCTGCATTTCGATCACTGCGGCTGGAACACAATGCTAAGAGACGGCAAGATCGTGCCGACATTTCCCAAAGCAAAATACTACGCACCCGAAGGCGAGTGGCAACACGGACGCCTTCAACTCGAACGCGACGCCATCAGCTACATGTCCGAAAACTACGATCCGCTGATCAAGACCGGCCAGATGGAGTTGCTGCAGGGAGATCAGGAGATCGTCCCCGGAATTTCAGTAAGAGTTTTCCCCGGCCACACGCTCCACATGCAAGCCGTGATCATCCAGAGCCGCAGCCAGACTGCCTGCTACATTTCCGATCTGATCCCTACCAGCGCCCACATCGATTTGACTTGGGTGATGGCCTTCGATCTCCTGCCGCTGCGAACCGTTGAAAGCCGCAAGCGCTATTACGCCCAGTCCATCCCCGAGAAGTGGCTGACCATGTTCACCCACGACCCGAACACCCCATGGGCATACGTGGAAAAAGATGAACGAGGAAAAATGTTGGCCAGGGCAGTCCCATGATAATAAGAGGTTCAGACAAATCTCGTATACAACATTCTCGAACGCGTGCCCAGCCTGTTCGGATCAGCAAACGAGTGAACCACGCGTCCGAGAACGCTAGTTGCGGTCAACGCGTTATTTGAAAGTCGCGTTGAAACCTTGCATAGCCGCGCCGCTCGTAGGTATGTACCCTCCAGCGACCATGCTCTTGTCGTTGAGCCCGCCTCCATAGGATTCATAGGCCTTGGGATAGTTGAACTTATAGTACTTCCCGGCGTGGAGCAGGGCACCGTGGAACAGTCCAGCGCTATCGAACCACTCGAAACAGACATCGTTCTCGTTATTGATGTCCAGCGGGCCGGAGCCTAGTGCGCCAGCACCCGGGACATTAATCTTTTTGAAAGTCTTTCCGTTGTTTGTGGTCATCACTGATCCCAGTGTGCCAGTTGAATTCACAAAATAGTAAGCTACGATGGTCCCTTTGTTGTTGATGCCGGTGGCCACGGTGCCCAAACCTCCCGGCACGGTCAAGGTTGTGTACTTCCCACCCTTTAGCAGAAATCCGTGGATCACCCCACCCGAGTCTGCGTAGTTGCCGACGATGGCCCCCGTATCGTTGATCCCGTTAGCAGATGTGCCAAGGTTCCCTTTAGGACCAGGGATGTCCGTATATTTCCCGCCCTTGTACATAAATCCGACCGTAGCAGTGCCGGCGGTGTTCGTGTACACGCCGACCACGGCCGTGCCGTTATACTGGATATTGCTAGCCCCTGTGGTGCCAGCTTTGGCCTTCGGGTCATCCAGTTTGGTGAATGTCTTGCCTTTGAGAATATAACCGTGCGCGACGCCGCCACTATCCACGTATCCCCCGACTGACATACCCGCGTTGTTGATTCCGCCTGGGGAGGTCGAGGTGGCTCCAGGCACGCTCGCCTTGACGAACGTGAAGGTTAGTGGAGGGGCATCGGCTGCGGTAGCGGCGACGACGGTGAACGCCAGCGCAAACGCTAGCAGGCAAAGAATTGATTTGCAGTTTTTCATGTTTTCCTCCTCGCGTAGTGAAGTGCTTAAAGAATTGACCTCCAATAGCGAACTGCTGTCTCGAACAAGTTGAACGAAACAGCTATTGAAAGAGGCGGAAAGCGACGCGGAAATATGTAAATCGGGAGCTCGAAGCGCTCCACGACGACTGACGCGCCCAAAATTATGGGCGCCCGTCGGGAATATGTCAATAGGCTACTTGATGTAGGTAAATGGTTGCGCTCGTAGCGTGCTGGAGTGCGTTTCAGAGCTCGCGGGCGAGGGCGCCTACGCCACACAATCTCTCCTCGAAGAACCCTTCGACTCTGGCTAGAATTTCCGGTGCACTCTTCGACTCGTAGATCGCCTTGCGCAGCCCGGCTCCGCCCGGGACGCCGTGCGTGAACCACGAGGCAAATTGCTTCATTTTGCCGACGGCGTCCGGCAGCTCTTCCTCGATCAGCATCTGGAAGTAACTTCGAATCATCTGGTAGCGGTCGGACTCGGTGGGCTCGTCATAGGGAGCGGCCGCACTTCGCTCCGCTAGACAGACGAGGGCGTCCGTGCCCACGTGGTTATTTCCTAACCATGTGTCGTATTGCGCGATCTGGCGGAAGATCCAGGGATTCGCGGGGGCTGTCCGCCCGATCATGACCGCGTCGCAGCCGGTCTGGGCGACGATTGCGCATGCGTCTTCGGGCGTGCGGATATCGCCGTTGCCAATCACGGGAATCTTGACTGCCTGCTTGACTGCGGCAATCCATTCCCAGCGGGCTTGTCCGCTGTAGCCTTGCTCGCGTGTGCGGGCGTGCAGCGCGACCGCGCACAGGCCGCAGGCCTCGGCCATCTTGGCCAGTTCCACGCAGATAATGTTTTCGTCGTCCCAGCCGGCGCGGAACTTCACCGTGAAAGGAATCCTGATGGCCGCACGAACCGCTTCGAAGATCTTGCCGATCGCAGGCAAGTCGCGCAGCAAGCCCGAGCCGCCGTTGCACTTGACCACCTTTTTCGCCGGACATCCAAGGTTGAGGTCGACCAAGTCGAAGCCGAGATCCTCGACGATACGAGCGGCGTCGGCCATTACTTTGGGATCGCTGCCAAAGAGTTGAGCCGAGATGGGATGCTCGTCCTCGTAGAAGTGGAGATAGCGCTTGGCCTTCTGGTCTTTCGCACGGAGCACACCATCGGCCGAGGTGAATTCGGTCATGATCAGGCCGCATCCGCCGAGGTTGCGAATGAACCGCCGAAAGACGGTGTCGGTAACGCCCGCCATAGGAGCCAAAACGGTCGCGGGAGTGATTTGGACATCGCCGATCGTCAGCCGGTCGGGCACGCGGGCGGCTGCACGGGCGAGGACGTCCGCGTCGACACTCGCCGGATTTTCCCAGAACTTGCGCACCTAGCTATTTTACTGCCTTCCCCAAGTTATGCAGCTGTGGCACAATTTGCATCACATACCTTATGGATGAAGTTCCTAGAACGTCTTTGCCAGAACTGTCCGCCGCGGACGCCGGCAAATGGATCGGCCGTGTCGTGATTGCCGTGATCCTGGCGGAGGGGATCTGGGGATTTATTGTTTCGGTCACCAACAACCTCGTCCTCCCCGTGCTGGCGAGGACCATGGGCGGCGGCGATGTCCAGTCCCCGCTCTACCTTGGCAAAGGTGACTTCAACGTTCCGGCTTTGTTTACAGCGGTTCTGGAGCTTTGCTTTGCTGGGATCGCCGCGGTGATCCTGAATTCCGTGATGCAACGCAAACCCAAAGTGACTCGCACCAGGGCGGTTAGGGTGGCCCCGATTCCGATGCAATCGATCGCACCAACGCAGCCGATGGCTCCGCCGCCCTCATCACCAGCGGTTGTGCCTGTTCAGGCATCGGTTTCGGTGCCCTCGTCGGCGCCCATGGCCGTGACTGCGCCAGTCCCCGCTCCGGCAACTCCAGCCGCAGTACCCGCTCAAACAACGGCATCCCCGGCAGCACCGTCGCCGGGTCAATTCTGGTCGCCGCCGGAACCGCCGCCGCAGCCTAAGGTGGCTGTGCCGCCTCCGCCTCCGAAGGCGAAGCCGTCAAAACCCAAGCCGCCTAAAGAGATTTACTACAACATCGTGGGAGAACCTATCAACCCTACGGAAGATGACTAGTTTGCGTAGCCGAGCAAAATCCAGATTCCTCGTCGCTTCGCTTCTCGGAATGACAACAGGGTAAGTTCATGAGCCGATAGGACGGGCGGGGACGCCCGTCCTCCATCGATTAATCGCCACGCAGAAAGTAGAGCCTCCGCTAGGGAGGCTCTGCTGCAAATCCGGGCCCGGAACGTCAGGCCTTCGGTGCTTCTTTCTTGGCGTATTTGCGACGGAAACGTTCCACGCGGCCGGCGGTGTCCATGAGCTTCTGCTTGCCTGTGAAGAAAGGATGGCAATTGGAGCAGATTTCTACGTGGATGTCGCCCTTGTGGGTCGAGCGGGTGGTGAAGCTGTTGCCGCATGCGCACATGACACGGATTTCGTTGTAAGCGGGATGAATAGCTGCTTTCATGATCTCCTACCTCTGTACCGAGCTTCTCAGGAAACTATTCGATTCTAAAGGATGGCTGCAGGATTCAGCAAATGGAGTACGCCTCGTTATGCCGATGCGGATTTGCGGCCAAAACGGGAGCGGGGTATTTCCTCAAAAAAACTCTTTCGAGCCTTTTTCTTCTCGGTGCGCTACAATATCGACCGTCGCAGCACGTCCGTGTACCAAATCTCCCAATACCCTTCGAGCGAGAAAAGAATGGAAAAGTTCCTGGCATCACAGTCGAGCGGGACGAAGGGGTCGAATGCCTTCGGGAACGTGATTCTCCAATTTGGCCCTTGCGGCGCAATTGTGGTCGGCACCAACCGTGCGACGATGGCTGCGCGCTTCGTTTCTTCCGCGCAGGTTGGTTCCTGTGGCCATTGACGACTTACCTTCTAGAACCAGCGAGCGGACGGGCTCCAATTGTTGGTCGCTCTGCACGTGCTCGTCGGTTAGGAGGCGATACCTCCCGGGTGTGAGGAGCAAAAGCAATCTTAACGACTTGGCGCCCTGGAAGGGAGTGGACACGAAAAATCTTTACGAAAGTCATGCGATTTGCGGCATCTGAACGTAGATGCACGGGGAGCGGGTCTTGAGGCATTTATGGATTGCCATCTTCTACCAGATTCTACCAGATTTTCATTGACATCTACCAACTTGCACCGTATTGTACCATTAGGTTGGTAGAGGATTTTGATTGGCCTAATATATTTTGGCCTTGACGCCTACTTCGGCATGGCGAAGCATGGCGATATGCCAGTTGAAGCACTCTGCGAGGCGGGATTCATGACGCCAATCGTCTGCAGGACGCGCGAAGTACCAATCTTGGTCTTGTTCGCCCAGGAGATGGTTTCCGTCTTGATGCAGTACGTCGACGAGAATGAGAGTCCGACGCTCAAAACGGCCCTTGAAGACGCCCTCACCTCGCTTGAGGGGGCAGAGCGTGCGTCGGTGCCTTTCCAACGGAGAGCTGCGTTCACAAGTTATGAGCAGCTCAGAACCCTAGAGGAAGTTTGGAAACAGGGGGAGCGCGACCGGGCCAAACGGATGATCCAGACGATCCTACGTGAGCCCGAGAATCCCAAGGCCAAGTCCGCCGCGAACGGACTTATCGATCTATTTTCGAAGCTCCAAGATCAGGCTCTTTGGAATTTCGAGCAGCCACGGCCGGTTTCGCCGAGGGCAATGCAACGGTTATGCAAGCTGGCCTAGCGGCTTTCGCCATGACGCCGCCGTGCTGCAAGATTCGCCGACTTCATTGGGAGTACTGCAAAGAGCAGGAACGTTCGCAAAGGTATATCGATGCTTCCGGCGATTTCTTTCGGTACGTAGAGAAACTAGTCCACGGAGTAAAGCTTCAGCTTCGCGACGATGTGGAACGTGCAAGCCACTTCTCGCCCGCGATCGCATCATCAAGGATCGCCACGCTCCGCCGCAACATTCTTACCTTTAAGGACTACCTGCGGCTGCTTCATACACTAATCAAGCCGGCTGCCGACGCGCACACCCTCAGTATCCCGGCGCCCCTTGTTAACCTCGCGCGTGATCACCTGCACCAGATAGAAGGTATGAAGACCGCAGGGGTAGTTGTCCTGCTGACTCCACAGCTCATGTATTTCCAGAGGCCTCACAGCCATGTGAAATGGCAGGCGGCGCGGGCGGAGAATCTCATCCGCAAGCCGCGAAATTCGCAAAGCTTGGTTTCATTGAGCTGCGATATTCTCAGGGGCCAAGCTTCTTCAATAATCTTGCCATCTATCACGAGATTGGACATTTCGTTTACGAGGAGTTATCAACCTTACCACCTCCGAACCCTCAGATTGCCGACCTCGAATCGGTTACCAATAAAGCGTTAACAAAGTTCGCTAGCCTTCAAAAGGATCCACAGGTCCGCAAGCTTGCAGAGAAGATAATAGAATCGTGGACTCAAGAGAAGTTTTGCGACCTGTTAGCATTGCGCCTTATCGGACCGGCTTTCTCTTTTGCGTTAGTGGAGATCCTCGCTATGCTGAACTCCCTCTCGCCTGAGGCTAGGGTGTCGTTCAGCGAGGAACACCCCGCCCCGGCATGCAGGTTCGCCGAGCACGTCAGGTTTCTTCGCGAGGACTCCTCATGGTGGGAAGCAATCGCACACATCGAGCCTGAGCAAAAAAAACTGCTCGAAACACTGGCCGGGGTTTCTCGGGCCAAATATAAAGTTTACGCCGACGCCTTGGTGCCGAAGGTCCTTATCGCCACATTCTTAGACTCAATCGTTCCCACCATTCGGGAACTGGTCGCCCGGCTCGTGCCCGAGGCCGCTTCGGCGGCAAAGAAGTTCGCGGACACGCGAAAAGTGATCGACGATTGAGGGTAGGCGTGGTTCCTCACTCAAACACCAGCCCGCTGACCCCGTATCTATCATTAACTCGGCATTTTGCTTTTATCTCACTGCGCTGCCCGATGTGGTGAGGAATTCGAAGGGGCTGCGGCCGAGAACAGCGTAGAGATTCGAAGCAAGTGGACCAAGAAGCTTGAAGATTGGGCCATGAAGGCGTTAGAAGATTCGCAGATCAGCACTCAGTTCGAGAGGACACAGGGCGATGGTCCTTCCTAAGAAAGAGATTCTTGACCGCATGCGGAAGTTTGAGGTAAGTGACCCACGAAGTCTTGTAATCACTCCTCTCCTTTACACAAAAGGAAACGAGAAGGATGTATTTGATGAAGACTCAGTAGATCTCAGGCTTGGCTGTTATTTCCTGCTTCCAAAGACGTTGGACCAGCCCTTCTTCTCGCCAGATAAAAGCTCCGCGACCTCTCTTCACGTTAAAGTCCACGTGCCATTCGGTCGATTCTTGGTTGTTCCCGCTCACCAGACAATCCTCGGAGCGACCCTCGAATTTATCAAGCTACCAAACGATGTTTGCGGGGAGGGGCTGACGAAATCGTCCGTGGCGCGGACGTTCATCGTTGTCGAAACCGCCCCATGGATCCATCCGCAATATCGCGGCTGTCTGACGCTAGAGATTGCAAATGTGTCGAACACGCCGGTGCTCCTGTATCCAGGGCGTTGGATTTGCCAGTTGGGCTCGATGATGTCGCCAAAGAGAAGGGAGTCCGTAGAGCGAAGCGAGACGCGAGCGGACGCAGAGAGGACGCCAAGCCGGACAAGAGCTACTTCGGACCGGTCTACCCAGAGGCACCGAAGTTTGGAGATCCGCAAGACGACCTACTGAAGATTGGAGTCACAAGCGTTTCCCGGCTGAAGAAGACCCAGGTTGACTGGGAGGGCGGGAAGTGGAAAGAACCCGAGAGGAAGGTCGAGGAATGGTGAAAAAGAAGAAGCAGGCAAAGAAGAAGGATCGGGACAGCCATGGGCGCACAGAGAAGAAGGGTGTGAAGGTTGCATTCAAAAGGAAGAGCGGGACTTCACGCGAGCGCCCAAGGGGAACCTCAGGCACGGGCCCAAGGCTGTTTTGACGTGCCGCTTCGGAAAGAGGAGAGATAAGCAATGACGCTTGGAGATGACGTGCTGCTTACGAGGCATTATCCGGCAAGGCCAGCGATATTGTTCGGCAGATCAGCCTTGCCGGTTTCGGCTGATCTGGATATTGAAAGCCGGAAGTGGTACCTCGCTGTCACTCGATCCGCCACTCTTGAAAACTGCCTTTTTCATTTTCTTGTCTTTGCTATTTGATTTTCTGCAGTATGTAGTCGGAGCGACCATTTGGTTTGTGTATTTTCGACATAAAGAAAAACAGCGCGCGAAGGAAGAGGATGAGTTCCTGGCGCCTCCGCAGCTCAATTGGCCAATCTGGGGCCTGTTCTATCTCAAATCTGCAATGATGCTGGTCGCTTACAGTTGCTATATTATCCCCTTTTTGGCGTCCAAGCTCGGCGCTTGAGCGCTCGCTCCAACAGGCGCGAGGACGCCCGTCCTCCATTGTTTCGTCCAAATGAAAAAACGGCAGAGCCGACCCCCTGCCGTTTTCGAACGTGAAACTGGGTCCCGTTACTTACTGCGGTTGACCGCTTTCTTGAGTTCGGCCCCGGCCGAAAACTTTGCCACCTTCCGGGCAGCGATCTTGATGGTGGCGCCCGTCTGCGGATTGCGCCCATTGCGGGCCTTTCTCTGCGATACAGAGAAGGTGCCGAAACCAATCAACGCTACCCGATCACCTTTTTTCAGGGCTGCCGTAATGCTGTCTACGGTTGTGTCGATTGCGGTAGCCGCTTGAGCCTTACTGATGCCGCTACCAGATGCGATTCGGTCAATGAGATCGGCTTTGTTCATCGTCTCTCCTGGCAGGTCTCTTTATCCTCAAAGGGCGCGGGGAGGGAGCACTCCCTGAGTGAGAAACCCGGCGGCCTTATTTAGCTCCTGACCAAAGGGAATGTCAACTGTGAAAATCGGCTCTGGATGCCATGTTTGGGTCGGTTCGGTGGAAAAGCTGTCCAAGAGGTTGGAATTCCGCCTCAAAACTAAAGCCACTCTCCTCGCTGGTTGGCGATTGGGAAGAGTGGCTCGTGCGGGCAAAGTCGTGACGATCTGCGAGGTTAATCCCCAGAGGGCATCAGGCTCTCCTCGGGGCCAGGTTCTGTGCCTTGCAGTTGAACCATAGAGCCAGATGGGCAGTCACCGAGAATGGGCTGGCAGGCCGCGTCGGGGCCGCTTTTCGGGTGGACTTGAGGTTTCATCTGGGCGAACTGCTCGGCCTCGGTCGAACCGGCAAGCGCCGTCACGGATGACGTTCCCCCAGCGATCACCTGCGTGACGGCGTCGAAATAGCCGGTGCCTACGAAGCGCTGGTGTTTGACCGCCTCGTAGCCATGCTGGTATTCGCGGCTGAATTCCTTTTCCTGGAGCCGAGAGTACGCAGTCATCCCGGTAAGCTTGTATCCGCGGGCCAGTTCAAACATGCTCAAGTTCAGGGCATGGAAACCGGCTAGCGTGATGAATTGGAACTTGTATCCCATGGCTGCGAGCTCGGTCTGGAAGCGGGCGATGGTCGCGTCGTCCAGCTTCTTCTTCCAGTTGAACGACGGCGAGCAGTTGTAGGCCAGCATCTTGTCCGGAAATTTTGCATGGACGGCGTCGGCAAACTGACGAGCTTCCTCGAGATCTGGATGCGAAGTTTCGCACCAGATGAGCTCCACATAAGGCGCGTAGGCAAGAGCGCGGGCGATGGCTGATTCGATACCACCGCGGATGCCGTAGAAGCCTTCTGGAGTTCGCTCTCCGGTGAGGAATTTGCGGTCGCGCAGATCCACATCGCTGGTCAGCAGGTGGGCGCTGTCGGCATCGGTTCGCGCCATGATCAGCGTGGGTACGCCAAGCACGTCGGCAGCCAGGCGGGCCGCAACCAGCTTCTGGATTGCTTCCACGGTCGGCACCAGTACCTTACCGCCCAGGTGTCCGCACTTCTTTGCCGAAGAGAGCTGATCTTCGAAATGCACACAGGCGGCGCCGGCCTCGATCATGGCCTTCATCAACTCGAATGCGTTCAGGTTGCCACCGAACCCGGCTTCGGCATCGGCAATCAGAGGAGCGAACCAGTGCACTCCATTCTGGCCTTCGGCGTGATGGATCTGGTCCGCCCGGGTCAGCGCCTGGTTGATGCGGCGGCAAAGGTTGGGCACGCTGTCGGCCGGATAAAGGCTCTGGTCGGGATACATCTGGCCGGCATCGTTGGCGTCGGCCGCGACCTGCCAGCCGCTCACGTAGATCGCCTTCAGTCCGGCTTTCACCTGCTGGACGGCCTGGTTCCCAGTCATTGCGCCGAGGGCCGGAACGTGAGAGTCATTTTGCAGGAGGTCCCAAAGCCGCTCCGCGCCTTGCCGGGCCAGAGTGTGTTCAATGTGTATGGATCCGCGTAGACGCTCGACATCCTGAACCGTGTAGGGCCGGGTGATCCCTGCCCAGCGCGTACTCAACTTCCATTCCATTGCGACGTTTGAGCTCTTTCCGTTTCCGTTGCTTCCCATAACTTTGTTTTCCTTTGGCGGGCGGCTAAGAAGCGGCCTGCAGCTTTGGGGATTGTGGGGCACAGACCGAGCCCGGTCAAACTGAACGTTTCTATCATGCCGATAAAGGATTGTTATCAGGCGCAAGGTCTGTGATAATACGACGTTGTTAGGAGACTGATTGCCGCTGGCAGGCTATGGAAATCGACCAGGTTGAGACCTTTCTCGCGGTGGCGACATTTGGCGGCTTTCATCGCGCCGCAGAAGCTCTTCGCATCAGCCAACCAGCGGTGAGCGCCCGCATCAAGGCACTGGAGGATTCCCTTGGAGTAAGACTGTTTTCGAGGTCCCGGGGCGGGCTGATTGTTTCGGACGCAGGACGCACCTTTCGTCCTCACGCCGAGCTACTGTTGAGAACTGCAGCACTCGCTCGGCAAGCGGTACATGAATCGCAACCAGCCAGTGGCACTCCCCTGTTAATCGCGGCAGCGCTTTCGATCTCCGTATACTTTCTGCCGGATATTTTGAAGCGCTTTCAGCGGGCTCATCCCAACGTCATCATCAGCATTCGCCCGGGTCACTCGAAAGAGGTCCTGGACATGGTTTTGAGCGAAGAGGCGGAAATCGGTCTGGCTCGTTCGCTGCACCATCCCGAGGTTGAAACCATAAGCCTTCGCGATGATCCGCTGCTGCTGGTCGCACATCCGAAGCGAGGCCCAAAACACTCGCGACGGGCTCGGTTGGAACAGGTAGCGAGCTGGCCGTTGATTTTCTACGAACGGGGATCCAGCGACTGGACGCTTACCCACAGCTTGTTTCGCACGGCTGGCCTGGTTCCGAACGTAGCCCTCGAGGTCGACTCGATTGAAACCGCAAAGCGGATGGTGGAACGCGGGCTTGGCCTTTCCTTCCTTCCACAAATCGCGGTTGGGAGAGAAATTCGTACCCACAAGCTCACGACTGTGAAACTTCTCGACGCTGAGCCGTTACGGCGAAGCCTTGATGTAATCCATCCCCGGCATCGTCCGCTGAGAACCGAAGTTCGTGCGTTCTTGCAGATGGTCAGGGAAGCAGCGAACGAAGGCTCATCAGGAGGCAATCCCGGAAAGAAAATGAAAGGGCGCCGATAGATTGCCATGCGCACCAAACTCACATAGGGACAGCGGCCCCCGGTTGACCCGCTGAGCAAAGCTCGGCTTAGATTTCACCAAGCTACCTTTTCCGCCCCCGTCCACAACCTGGACCACATCTCCACAGCATGTGCACAGAGGAAGAGTTTTTTTCTGTTGCACGATCGAGAACTATCGGGCACCCTTCGAAACGCACTCTTAAATCATGGCTTCTCTATCAGTACGCTCCCGGCGGAATCGTAGAGGAATGTAGGAATGGGAAAGTTACCCGCTTTCATGTTTTACCCAGGAGATTGGCAGAAGGATCCCTGTCTTCGTCGCTGTTCAAAGGCCGCGAAGGGGGTGTGGATGGATATGCTCTGTTTGCTTTTCGAATGTCCGATTCGCGGCGTGTTCGTGGATGCCAGCGGTAAGCCTTGGAGCGATGAAGAAATCGCAGAGGCAATCGGTGGCGACATCGGCGCGAACCTGGGACACATCACGGAGTTAGTGTCGAAAGGAGTGGCTCAGAGGGATACTCGTGGGGCCATTTTCTCGCGACGCATGGTTCGGGATGAGCAGAATCGTCGATCAGCTACAGAGAGAAAACGTAAAGAACGTTCCAGTCACACTAGTGTCACACCGATGTCTGTAAATGAAAGTGAAGATGAAATTGGAAGACAAAGTAGGTTGTTTGGAGACGCAAAGGAATTTAAACAGAAGGAAACGATTGACAACCTGAGTTCAGCAGTCGAACAAATAGGGCATCTCTATCCGGCAAATAGCCACCTAAGAGATCGCCCACTTCCACAGGCACAGCAAGATGCCATCGCCCAAGCGATCGCAAAGGATGGAGCAGATCAGGTGCTTTCTGGGACGCAGAATTTTGTTGATAAAGTAGTGAATTGGCCGCCGACGGAGTTGCGGTTTATTCCTAACCCGGTTAAGTTCTACTCCGAGGGCCAGTATCTGAAGAAGCCGGAGTTTTGGGAGAGGAGGAAGGAAAATGGACGAGAAGAGTGCGCGCAGCATCCAGGATCTCGTCGTACGCAGTCAGGAGCGTGCTGGGAGTGCTACTCAACTAGGTACGCCAGCGGATGTCAGCCAGCCTAATGATCCTAGAGTTTGTAGCACCTGTGGAGGAACAGGCTGGCAAACAGTCAACATCGGCTTAGATAGGCGAGTCACGCGGTGCAGTTGCACTTCTCAGGAACGTTCTGATTATCTGCTCGCCAAGGCTCGGGTTCCCGCACACTACGACCGCTCTAACCTTTCTACGTTTAGAACTGACGGTCCTCAGAAGATTGCTAGCGAGGCACTAATTAAAGCTCAATGGTTCGTCGAGCGATACCCATTAGACAAGACAGGATTATTAATTTTGGGTCCGACTGGTACCGGTAAGACGCACCTAGCAATTGGGGCTATTAAAGAGCTCATCCTTGAGAAGGGCATTTCCTGTATGTTCTATGACTACAGCGAACTCCTAAAGTTGATTCAGAATTCATACAACCCTTCTGTACAAACGACCGAGCTTGATGTACTTCGACCAGTTTTCGAGGCAGACGTTTTGGTTTTGGATGACTTCGGTGCGTCTAGGCCGACTGAATGGGTTTGGGACGCAGTTAGCCTCATTCTAAAAACTCGCTACAACGAAAACCGCACTGTCATAATAACCACAAACTATCCGGACGGCCCGAGCGCAAAAGCAGAGGGGGTCGAAGGAGCACAACGCTCCACCCGCGATGATACCCTTGGGGACCGCGTGGGTGATCGCATGCTGTCCCGGATTCACGAAATGTGCCGAATCATCAACATGCCCGGCAAGACACCTGATTTTCGGAGCGGGAATACCCGCCTAACGGGGTAATCCAGCCTAGAATAACGTGGTGCTCCCTAACCGCCTGGTATTCGTTCCGGCCCGCGATGCTGAGCTCTGGCCGATGGTCCCAGCCGCGCCCGCCGTTTTTCTCCTCCGGAGCGAAGACTCGCAATCTGAGCCCTACGTCAGCAAGACGGCCAACCTGCGGCGACGCCTCCAGCGGCTGCTCGGCCCACCCACGGAACACAGCAAGAAGCTCAACCTGCGTGATCGCGTCCGCTGGATTGAATACAGCCCGACTGGCTCGGACTTCGAATCTGGCTTTTTGCTTTACGGGCTCCTGCGGTCCACGTTTCCAAAAACATACAGCAACCGTCTGCGGTTGCGCTTTGCTCCCCTGGTCAAGCTGCATTTGGAAAACGAATTTCCACGTGCTTCCATCACTACCCGGCTCGGCCGAATCAGTGGGCGCAACATCTACTACGGGCCGTTTCTCTCGCGCACGGTGGCAGAGAAGTTTGCCAGCGACTCGCTCGACTTTTTCAAGATGCGCCGCTGCGTCGATGATCTGCATCCCGATCCGAAATTCCCAGGCTGCATCTATTCGGAGATGAAGATGTGTCTCGCGCCTTGTTTCAAGGGCTGCAGCGACGAGGAATACCATGCTGAGGTGGCCCGCGTGCAGGCGTATTTCGACACCGGCGGCGAATCCCTGGTGCGGGAAATCTCGGTGCAGCGCGATGCCGCCTCCGCCAATCTGGAATTTGAAAATGCGGCTTCACTGCACGCGCGTCTCGACAAGCTCAAACCCATGCTGAGCCAACTCGCAGAAATCGTTCACCGCATCGATCGCCTCGCCGGCGTGATGGTGCAACGAAGTGCCAGCCAGGAGTCGGTCAACTTCTTCCGGATCGATGCCGGACGCATTTCCGGTCCGGTAATCTTTGCCATTCAGTCCACGGAACACACCAAGTCGCAATCGATGGAATCGCGAGTTCAGGAAGCCCTCGCCTCGTTTCCGGCGACGACTCCTAGTACCGCCCTTGAAACCATGGAGCACCTGTCGCTGCTGAAGCGCTGGTACTATCGCAGCAGCCGGGTCGGCGAAATCTTTTTTGTGGACGAGAAGGGCACGCTGCCCATGCGTCGTTTGGTGCGAGGCATTGCGCGCGTTTATCGCGGCGAGAAATCAGAGGAAGATGCATCGCGAGTCGCCGATTCTTCATCTGTGCTCGGGAGGGAAGTCAATTCTGGGCCGGAGTCGTGATGCATGAAACGAGACAGCATGAAACAAGATCCCAAAGACAAGGCGCTTCGAGAGCACGTTCTTTATCTGCTTGATGGCGGCGGCGCTCACGCCAAGTTCGACGAAGTCGTCGCAGACATTCCTCCCAAACTGCTGGGACAGAAGCCCGGCGGGCTGCCCCATTCACTCTGGAGGCTGCTGGAGCACCTGCGCATCGCGCAACGGGACATTCTGGAGTTCAGCCGCAACCCGAAACACGCCTCTCCGAAATGGCCCGAAGGCTATTGGCCGAAAACGGAAGGCCCACCGAGCCCAGCCGCTTGGAATGCGAGCGTCAAGAAATTCCGCCAGGACCTGAAGGCGATGCAGGACCTGGTGAAAGACCCCAAGACCGATCTGTTTGCGAAAATCCCATGGGGCGACGGGCAAACCGTCTTGCGTGAAGCCCTGCTGCTGGCCGATCACAACGCGTATCATCTAGGGCAGATGTTAGACGTGCGCCGTTTACTTGGAGCGTGGCCGGAGAAGTGAGCGGAAAATCAGGTAATGGGTTCTTTATCTTTTCAACAGGTGATGCAAGTACCCGGAGAACAGGCGAGTAATGCAGCTCGAAAATAACCGACAACTGTATGACTACCTAGCGGCCATCGGCGCGACACTCAACGCTCGTGGTGCTGTGGAATTGAGCCACATCGTGCTGGCTGCCAGCCGCACGGCAGCGGGAATACCTGTTACAGAGTTCTTAGGTGAGTCTCGCATTGCTCTGCAACGAGTTAAGCACGAGCAGAATGTTCTAACCGAGAGCGAGCGTCTGGAGTTGCTAAATGTTCTACGTCAACTGGACGAAGCCTTTAGCCGGCGCTAACCTGTGGAAAAGATACGAACGCACTACCGAAAATCGCCGCCTCTGTCCGTTGGCCGAGCAGCTGTGCTGGCGCAACCAAGTTTTAGCTGGCCTGGGAGAGTTGCATCTTTCGTTCGGGCCGCTTGCGGAATACCACCCGCACTCCCTGGCGCCATCGCTCGTCAATGCCGAGCAATACCCAATCGATGTCCGGCGAAATATAATGCAGCAACGTGTCGGTCGCGGGATGCACGTGCAGAGCCGGAGCCACCAGGAAGAGCGACGGCTTGTCAGCGCACAGTTCGCGTCCAGGAAAGTATCCAAAGCGCTGGAACTCGCCGCGGGCGTGGTGCCACGCCACGCGCGCCCAATAGTCCAGACCCTGTAATGGCAGGTGAATGTCTTCATCGGCCTTGAGTTCGACTACCGCGAGGCGTCCATCCCTGGTGACGGTGAGCACGTCGATCATGGCGCGATCGGAGGCGGAAAACGCCGGTACCTGCGAATACAAACAGGCTGAATCCAGGCGTTCGTCCAGACTCGTAACGTCCCGCACAACCAACGACTCCAGCCAGCGTTCCGGATGCAGCCGCCATAGCGGATGGTCGCGCGGGCCTTCGGGGTGGCGCACTTCACCGACACTTCGCACCAGTTGCGCAAACGCAGCAAAGTTAGTGTCGCTGAGAATCCTTTCTTGCGCGCCCACTCCGAAAACAATCTCAGATGTGCTGAGGAACGACCCTGGCGTATGAGCTAGCCGTGCCCGCGCAAACTCCAGCCCATGGCAACGAAAAGCAATCTCTGCAGGTGACAAGATCGCGACTTCCGCTTCGGACATCAGCTCGCGAACCTGCGTGACCGCAGCCGCAAACCTCGCTAATGTTGCCGATTCGTCGGTCGCGTGTACCAGCCGGGTCGCGACATTGCCACAGTCGGCGATATCCAACTCCTTCAAGTTATCGTCGCGTTCTTCCAGTTCGTACAGCTGCCACTTGGCCGCCTCAGCATTCAAATGTGCCATACGTTCCCGAGTCAGGGCAGAAGCGCTAAAAGGCACAAACAGCTTCAGCCCTTCGACCACGAACTTCCCAGCCTTCGCGACCCGGCAGGCATCGAGCCACAGAATGCCGAACGTCAGCGTGGCATCGATCGAGCCCTGCGTCTCCTGTCCGTTCACGCCCAGCACGGCAAAAGCAGATTGCCCTTTGCGTAACAAGCCTCGCGCGTAGACAGGACCAAAAGATCGCTCCAGATCCATCGACGTGTTCAGGCGGTCCACAGTGAAACCAGGAAAGCGGCGCAACAGCACCCGTTGCAGCACTCGCTGGTACGCCACACGCGCCGCGCGTTTCGCAGTGGGCGTTCGCCGGTCGCGTTCGCGGCAAATCTCCAGCTTGGTGGGCCTCACCTGTCCCAGCCGTTGCACTGCCAGACGAAGGATTTCATTCTTAACCTCGGCTTCCAAAACTCGCCGCACGAAATTCCGTTCCTCCGACCACAAATGCAACAGACACTTGTTCCGCTCCCCGGAAATGGAATACTTCGATTGAGCCAGATCGAAGACAACGGAACCATCTTCAACGATCACGGCATCGCGCGCGGAGCCGAGGAAGTCTTCGACTGTGCGGACAAGGGATTCGGGGGTCACACCGGCATTGTTTCAGCCGACGAGTGGCCTCGTCTGTGACAAGTGAACACCAACCCCAGAATCCCAATTCGAAGATGCGGGAGGGGGCGCCCACGCCCCACGGGAACGTATGGGATAATGAGTCACGGAGCTTTTCCGAGTCCGAGGGCATCTAAACAACGTGGACGCAAATAAATTCTTCTTTCAGCATTACGGCCTCACCGAACACGATCTCGAGCGTTATCTTGCAGCCGCCCTTTCGGCCGGTGCCGACTACGCCGACCTGTATTTTGAATACCTTTCTTCGACCTCGCTGATGGTTGACGAGTCGATGGTGAAGTCTGCTTCGCAGGGGATCTCCGCCGGATGCGGAGTCCGCGTGATCGCCGGTGAACGCACCGGATACGCGTATACGGACGATCTTTCGTCCGAGCGTATCTTACACGCCGCCCGCACCGCCGCTTTGATTGCCAGCGGACCGGCCAAGACTCCGGCAGTAGGATTCCAGGAGAAGCCCGCGCGCAGCCTGTACCCGGTGAAACTGCCTTCCGTAGACGCGGAGATCACCGCCAAGGTCGAATTGGTAAGGCGTGCCGACCAGGCTGCACGAGCCTACGATCCGCGCATTAAAGAAGTGCGTGCCAGCTACGCGGATGAGCTTCGTAACATTCTGGTAGTCGGGTCGGATGGCACGTTCGCTGAGGACTCCCAGCCCCTGGCGCGGGTGAACGTATCCTGCATCGCGAAAACTGACGGTAATTCCGCGCGGGGCAGCTCCGGCGGTGGGGGACGGGTCGCGCTGGACTTTTTCTTCGGCGAAAAGACTCCGGAGTATTTTGCCAAAGAGGCTGCGCGCCAGGCGATCTTGCAGCTCGACGCTCGTGAAGCTCCGGCCGGCGAGATGGAAGTTGTGCTCGGTCCCGGCTGGCCGGGCGTGCTTCTGCATGAAGCAGTAGGCCACGGACTGGAGGCAGACTTCAATCGCAAACAGACGTCCGCGTTCGCTGGTTTAATCGGAAAACGAGTGGCTAGCGAAAAGTGCACCGTGGTGGATAACGGCACCATGCCCTGGCGTCGTGGCTCCCTCAACGTGGACGACGAAGGCGAACCCACGCAGAACACTGTGCTCATCGAAAAGGGAATCTTGAAGGGATACCTGAGCGACAAGCTCTCCGCACGCTTGATGGGAATGGCCGACACCGGCAACGGACGGCGCGAAAGCTACGAGCACATTCCCATGCCGCGCATGACCAACACGTATATGCTTGCGGGCGAAGAAGATCCGCAAGACATCATTCGCTCCGTCCGGCGTGGCCTGTACGCCGTGAACTTCGGCGGCGGGCAGGTGGACATCACGAATGGAAAGTTTGTTTTTTCGGCTTCGGAAGCGTACTTGATTGAAGACGGCCAGATCACCGCGCCAATCAAAGGCGCGACCTTGATCGGAAACGGTCCCGATGTGCTCACTCGCGTTTCGATGGTAGGCAATGACCTGAAACTCGACGAAGGCGTTGGCACGTGCGGTAAAGACGGACAGGCCGTACCCGTTGGTGTGGGCATTCCGACAATCAAGATCGATCGTTTGACCGTGGGCGGAACGGCCAGGAAAGATGTCGGCGGCTTCATGCAGTAATGCCGAGTGAAGAAGTCTGTTTTTTCTTTTGTGTACCTTTGTGTCCTTTGTGGTTGATGCCTTTTAAAATGCCTTAACCACAAAAGACACAAAGGTACACAAAGGAATTCTGTAATCGAAATTCTATGTCCCAAACCCAAGTCGAAGCTAGAAACCAGCAAATTGAAACTGACCTACGCGAATTGGCTCAGGATATCGTGCGTCGCGCGATGTCCGGCGGAGCTACTGCTGCTGAATGCGTTATCCGGGAAGGTGATGAGTTCTCCACCGTTGTCCGTTTAGGGCAAGTGGAAACTCTGAAAGAGTCTGGCTCCAAGGCAATTGGCATGCGTGTTTTCTATGGGAAACGCGCGGCCAACACTTATTCCAGCGACTTTTCCTCGTCCGGCCTCGATCGGATGGTGAAGTCAGCGTTGGAACTTGCCAAGATTACCTCCGAAGATCCATTCGGCGGAATACCGGAAGCCTCGCAACTGGGCTCGATCGCTGGCGACCTCGATCTGTACTCCGCTGATGTCTATTCACTTCCGGGAGAGGAACGCATCAGCTACGCGCGCCGTGCCGAAAAGGCAGCGCTCGACTACGATCCTCGCATCAAGAATTCCGAAGGTGGATCGTTCGAAGCTGCGACCGGGCATAAAATTCTTGCCAACTCTCACGGATTCGTCGGTGAATACCAGCGCTCTTATTGTTCCCTCGCAGCCGTGCCCATTGCGCAATCGGATGACGGCAGCAAGCAGCGCGATTATTGGTTTTCGGTGGCTCGCAGCTTGAGCCGGCTTGAATCTCCCGAGCACGTGGGGAAGACCGCGGCTCAGCGCACTTTGCGCCGCCTGGGCGCCCGAAAATCGAAGACCGCGCAAGTCCCTGTCGTTCTCGATCCCATGGTCTCTAGTTCGATCCTCGAGCACATTTTCGAAGGAGTGAATGGAGACTCCGTTTATCGTGGGGCATCGTTTCTCGCGGGCAAGCTGGGGCAGAAGATTGCGGGTGATGGCGTCAACATTATTGACGACGGAACCATACCCGGGGGTTTTGGAACCAGCCCATTTGACGGTGAAGGCGTTCCCTCGAGGCGCACCGTAGTGATTGAGAACGGCGTTCTCAAGTCTTATCTGCTGAACACGTACACCGCGAAAAAGCTCGGCCTGCAGACCACAGGCAACGCCTCTCGCGGATTGGCAGGAACGCCCGGCATCGGTCCAGGGAATTATTTCCTGCAGCCCGGACCACGAACCCCGCAGCAGATCATTGCGGAGATTAAAGACGGTCTTTACGTGACCGAGTTCCTCGGACACGGAGCCAACCTGGTGACGGGAGACTATTCCCGCGGCGCGTCCGGACTCTGGATTTCTGGCGGGGAACTTGCTTATCCCGTCGAAGAGATAACCGTGGCCGGGAATCTGAAAGAGATGTTTTTCAATATCTCCGATATCGGAAATGACCTCGAGTTCCGTGGGGCCGTGGCGTGTCCGACCATAAGAATCGACGGGCTGACGGTGGGCGGCGAGTAGGAAAGCGGTGCTTGCGCTACCGATAGTACAATCTCCCCATGGGCGGCTTGAACCAACCCTCGCCACTGGCGGAGCGGGAACGTGACTCTAATCTGGTTCCCATTTTGCTGGGAGTTGCGTTCGTCCTGCTGGTGGTCGGCGTCATCGCCGTGCTATCCCGCGGCAGTCCCAAGGCAATCGTTCCGCCGAACCCTTATGCAGCCAAGGTTAACCTCTCAGATGTGAAAATGAGCGCCGCGGAAAATTTCGTGGGGGCGCGCATTACTTACATCGAAGGAACTGTGGCCAACACCGGGGACAAAGCGGTGACGCATGCCGTTGTCCACGTCGCCTTCAAGAATTCTCTTGGCGAAGTCGCGCAGGCGGATGACGTCGTGCTCTACATTCTGAAGACTGCCGGGCCTTACCCGGATACGGTCGATCTCCATTTGTCGCCGCTGTCGCCCGGCCAGAGTGCGCCGTTCCGTCTGACCTTCGATCACATCAGCAACGATTGGGATCGTGCCTATCCCGACTTGAAAGTAACCGATGTCTCGGTGAAGTAAAAATCAAGAGCGCCACGGATCTGCACGGATTCTCACGGATCGCCCTTTGTGTTACTTCTTGTCCTTTGTGGTTGTGGCCTCCGCTGGGGATGGCGAATCCCGCAATCCTTTAGAATGCCTTATGGCTGATGCAACGCCAATTCGTTTGACGGAGTCGGTCAAAGCTGCGGGTTGAGCGTCCAAGCTGAGTCCGGCGGCGCTGGACGCGGTGCTTGGGAAATTAGCCCGGCAGCATGACCCGAATGTTCTGGTTGGCTTTGATCAAGCCGACGACGCCGGAGTGTATCTGCTCGGACCGGACACTGCGCTGGTGCAGACCGTCGACTTTTTTACACCGATGGTGGACGATCCTTACACCTTTGGCCAGATCGCCGCGACCAACTCGCTGAGTGATGTTTACGCGATGGGCGGCCAGCCGCGCACTTCACTGGCGCTGGTGTGTTTCCCGGAAAAAGCAGATCTCGCAATTCTCGAACGCATTCTCGCCGGCGGACTTTCCAAAATGATTGAAGCCGGCTGCTCCGTGATTGGCGGGCACAGTGTTCGCGACGAAGAGATGAAGTTTGGATATTCTGTCACGGGCCTGATCGATCCCGCCAGAGTGCTCATCAATGGCGGCGCCAAGGCTGGGGACCGGCTGCTCTTTACCAAGGCGCTGGGGACGGGCGTAATCTCGACCGCCATCAAGAAGAAAGCCGCGAAGCAGGCGTGGATCGACGCCGCGATCGCCTCGATGACCACGCTAAACAAGAAAGCCGCAGAGGTCATCACGGGGCGCTTTGCGGTTCACGCCATGACCGACGTGACTGGCTTCGGCTTGATCGGACACGCTCGCGAGATAGCCCTTGCTTCGAGCGTCTCGCTTCGCTTTCATGCCAGTCGCATTCCGCTGCTTGAGGGCGCGCTGGAATGCGTTCGAGCCGGCCACATTCCCGGAGGCTTGAAGGCCAATCGCGAATTCGCAGAGTGTGTTGTTGCCTACGAAGGTGGAATCAGCGAGGAAGTGAAGACGATACTCTTCGATCCGCAGACCGCTGGGGGATTGCTGATCTCGGTCGCGTCCGAGGATACGACTGAACTCTTGCGGGCTCTCAATGCGGCTGGCGTTCCTGCCGTAGAAATCGGAGAAGTATTACCTGCGACCAAACCGCTGCTCACGGTTGCGCCTTGAGCCCGATCCCGTCGGCGCTCGCTCCTGTGTTTACTTACTAGTAAATCAGCAGTCAGTATGTTAACCCTATTGTAAAGGGTATATGCCTCAAATTTTGCATTTTGTCGCTAGATCTATGAAAACAAAGGGAGTGTTTTCGAGATACCCACGTAAAATATCCCTTTTAAAGGACTTACGGAAGGGGATATCCCGTGGGTTCCCTGCTTCATAAGTCTATGAAAACAGGTAGCGAGTCGGGGATACCCTCTAAAATATCCCTTCTAAAGGACTTAGAAGGATCATTTGGAGAGCCGGCAGGGCTTTTTCGTTGTGAGGGCACGCCTCCGGAACCTAGAAATTGTCAAAGAGCTGAAGGAGTAACTGCTGTTATCAAACAGCTAATGAAGATACCATGATCTTATCCGCTTGCACGTGCGCGCGTCAACCAAAAAACGCCGGTGCCGGTCAAAGCGGCCCGCGCAACTTCAACGCAACCAGGATCACGAAGAGTCAGCAGTCAGTTGTCAGTTCTCCGTTCTCAGCTTTATTCGTTAGGGGAAAGACTAGTGGAATGTTTCGCCACTGGCCAGCATTGCAAGAATCGTTTCCATGCGCCTCTGCTTCGTTTCCGGTTTCTTTGCGGTTTGCAGGCGGTAGGCAATTGCGTAGCGGTTGGTCTTGCTGAGCGACTCGAAGAATGCGTTCGCTTTCTTGTTCCGGCGGACTGCCGCGAGAAACTCTTCAGGGAACGTTGCTTTGCTGAAGGAATCGTAGGCGGCTGTCCAACGGCCGTCTTTTTTCGCAGCATCGATTTGAGCCTGGCCCGCAGCCTTCATTCGACCCGCCTTGATCAGCCTTTCCGCGTGTTGCGTGTTGATCTTGGACCAGCCACTTTTAGGCCGTCTTGGAGTGAATCTTTGTCGCCACGAAACCTCGTCATGGCGCTGTTTCAGGCCGTCGATCCATCCAAAACAGAGCGCTTCATCGAGCGCTTCGGCGTAGGTGACGGTGGGTTCTCCCGAGTCCTTCTTGAAAATACGCAGCCAAATTCCGTCGGATTGGCGATGATTCCCGGCCAGCCACTTGCGAAACTCTGAGCTTGATCGGAAGGTGAGAATCTCATTCATATGAGATGAGCTCCCAAATCTGCGCCAGATGATGATCGTCGTGCTCGGCCACGAAGTATAAGTGATCGACCAGGCGGAACGGCTTTTTGAGCCGAGGATGCGGGATCGATCGGGCGAACGGGTCGGCTTCAAAGCCGCCGAGTCGATCCACGAGCTGCACTCGGGCTGCACGAAACTCGGCAAGAATGTCCTCGATGCGGCGTGTGTTGTGACCGGCTTCGTGAGTTTTCCGATTGCCCAAGTCGGCGGTTGTGAGTTCGGCGACGCCCGCGAGGTAATCGTCGACTCGCGCCATCCACAAGGGCTCGAGGTCAGACAAATGTCCGGCATGCTCCTGGGCCGACCACTTTTCTCCCGGTTTTTGCACTAACCGCTTACCGGGATAAGCACGGACAATTTCCTCAAGTCTTGCGGGCGTGCCTCGTAAGCGGACGCAGAGGTTCGGATATAGATCTGCTGGAAACGAGAATTCGAATTTCCGATCAAACCAGTTGGGGATTTGGGTCATGGATCACCGGGGGCGTTGTCGCAGTTCCGAGCAAAAGCAGATTCCTCGCTGCGCTCGGAATGACAATCGGGTTGTTGGGTGACGATCGGATCGAATTGTTTCACACTGCGCAATTCTCAAAGAGATCTCCACGGGCGAGGCACCTGAAATGGTTGATGCTTGCCGACGGCTACGTGCATCTATGAACTGGTAGATCAGATTAGAGTCTTTCGTTCAACGTTTCTTTTTCTTCGTCAGGAGGCATCATGAAAACTCGCAAACTTGGACGTAATGGCCTCACGGTTTCTGCCATGGGCCTGGGCTGCATGGGCATGTCGGAATTCTATAGCGGACGCGATGACGATGAATCTCTGGCCACAATTCATCGTGCGCTGGAACTTGGCATCACTTTTCTCGACACTGCCGACGTGTATGGGCCGTTTACCAACGAAGAGCTGGTCGGCAAAGCGATTCGCCGACGGCGGGACCAGGTTGTGCTGGCGACGAAGTTTGGCATTGTTCGCGATCCTAAGAATCCTAATGTCCGCGGGGTCAATGGCAAACCGGATTATGTCCGCCAGTCTTGCGAAGGCAGCTTGCGGCGACTGGGTGTGGACACGATTGATCTTTACTACCAGCATCGCGTGGATCCTGATACGCCGATTGAAGAGACGGTGGGCGCGATGGCGCAACTGGTCAGGGAAGGCAAAGTTCGTTATCTGGGGCTGTCCGAAGCTAGTCCGCAGACTCTTCGCCGTGCCGCAAAGGTTCATCCCATTACCGCGCTGCAGACCGAGTACTCGCTCTGGACACGCGATCCTGAAGACGAAGTTCTACCCACCTGTCGCGAACTGGGAATCGGCTTTGTGGCTTACAGCCCGCTGGGACGCGGCTTCCTGACTGGGCAATTCAAAACTTTCGATGATCTCGCTGCCGACGATTACCGGCGTAATTCGCCCCGTTTCCAGGGTGAGAACTTTCAGAAGAACCTTGATCTGGTGCGCCGGGTGGAGGAAATGGCGAAACAAAGAGGTTGCAAGCCTTCACAGCTGGCGCTAGCTTGGGTGCTCGCGCAGGGGGATGACATTGTGCCGATTCCTGGCACCAAGCGCCGGAGGTACCTGGAAGAAAATGTCGGCGCTATCAACATTCAGCTGACTCCGGAGGACCTGCGCCGGATCGACGAGGTTTTTCCGCGGGATGCAACCGCTGGAGCGCGGTATCCGGAACACATGATGCAGTTGGTGAATGGATGAGAGGCAGAAAAAACTTGGGGCGACTGTTAAGGCCGCCCCAACGCTAGTTTGGGTTCAAATCACTTGAGATCACGCCCTGGCGGGACTCTCCCCGCCCTTGGCGATTCCTGGGCGTCCGGGCTCTGGCTTCAGCACCTGCTGCACGCCGTCATCGGACTTCGGCGGCGGCGTCATCTTAGGCAATTCCTTGCCTTCGATGATCATCTTGATCTCGTTCGCATCGAGCACTTCGCGCTCCAGCAGCGCGAGTGCGATCCTGACCAAGGCACCATTGTCTTGGGCAAGGACGCCTTTCGCAGTGTTGTAGCCCTGGCCCACGATCCGTCGAACCTCATCGTCGATCTTGATAGCCGTAGCTTCGCTGTAGTCGCGGTGCTGCGCGATCTCGCGGCCCAGGAAAATCTGTTCTTCCTTTTTGCCAAAGGTCAGCGGACCCAGATCGCTCATGCCGAATTCGCAGACCATCTTACGCGCCAGTTCGGTGGCCCGCTCGATGTCGTTGCCTGCGCCGGTGCTCATCTGGTTCAGGAACATCTCCTCGGCGATGCGGCCACCCATCATGATGGCGATTTCCGTCTCCAGATATTCCTTGGTGTAATTGTGCTTGTCGTCGATCGGCAGCTGCATGGTTACGCCGAGAGCCATGCCGCGCGGGATGATCGTGACTTTGTGCAGGGGATCGGAATTCGGCAGCTTGGATGCGACCAGCGCGTGCCCTGCCTCGTGATACGCCGTCACCTTCTTCTCTTCTTCTGTGAGAATGAGCGACTTGCGCTCGACGCCCATCAGGACTTTGTCTTTGGCGAGCTCGAAGTCGTACATGAGCACTGCTTTGCGATTTTGACGCGCCGCGCTCAAGGCAGCTTCGTTCACCATGTTGGCCAAGTCGGCTCCGGAGAAACCCGGTGTACCTCGCGCCAGGACGGAGAGATCAACATCGTCGGCCAGTGGAATTTTGCGGGTGTGGACCCGAAGAATCTCTTCGCGTCCGCGCACGTCCGGACGATGCACTACCACGCGGCGGTCGAAACGGCCCGGCCGCAGCAACGCGGGATCAAGCACGTCAGGACGATTGGTTGCCGCCATCAAGATGACGCCTTCGTTGGATTCGAAGCCGTCCATCTCGACCAGCAACTGGTTCAGTGTCTGCTCGCGTTCGTCGTGTCCGCCACCAAGGCCGGCGCCGCGATGGCGTCCAACCGCATCGATTTCATCGATAAAGATGATGCACGGGGCGTTCTTCTTGCCCTGCTCGAACAGATCGCGTACCCGGCTTGCGCCGACGCCGACAAACATTTCTACGAAGTCCGAACCGGAAATCGAGAAGAACGGAACGTTGGCTTCACCTGCAACCGCTCGTGCCAGCAAGGTTTTACCGGTTCCTGGAGGTCCGACTAGCAATACGCCCTTCGGAATGCGTCCGCCGAGTTTCTGGAACTTCTGCGCTTCGCGCAGGAACTCGATAATCTCCTTCAGCTCTTCTTTGGCTTCTTCGACGCCGGCCACGTCCTTGAACGTGACTTTTTTCTGCTGCATGGAGAGCAATCGCGCGCGGCTCTTTCCGAACGAAAGGGCTTTGTTCCCGCCGGTTTGCATTTGCCGGATCATGAAGAACCACAGGGCGGCCAGAAGAATCAGCGGCGCCAGATTCAGCAGCCAGCTGGGCCAGCTCCCGCTGCTGGCGTCGCGGACAGTGATATTCACGCCCTTGTCGCTCAGCTTCTTGATCATTTCCGGATAATTCACCGGAACGGTGGTGTGGAAGGTCGAGCCGTCGTTCTGGAACTTGCCATGGACTTCCTGCAAGTTGATGGTGACCTCTTTGACGTTGCCCTGGTCCACATCCGTCATGAATTGCGAGAAGTTGACTTCCTTCTCTTTTTGCCCTGCGCCGCCGGCCTTTACCACTTGCCAGAGAAGGAACGCCGAGAGCACGATCACTAGCCAGAAAACCACGGTCTTAACTGTTGAATTCACCTAAAAACTCCTGAGAAAGTCGCGTCCTGTTCCAAAAACGCAACTGGGGCTCCGCCTAAAGTAATTAGATGCCAGCCGCAGGGATTGGATAGAGGAAATTACCAACTCCATCATTCTAACCCTTCTTGTGGAAAAAAGGAGGGAGTTCTTGCCATGACTTAAGTCACAGAGAAGGTTTAGCTTGCAGCCGCCACGTAGGGCAGGTTGCGAAGCGTCTGTTCGGGCGATCCCAATCCATAACCCACCAGGAAGGCTTCGTCCACCAGAAATCCGAAATAATCCGGCTGCAACTGCACTCTCCGCGCCGACTGCCGGTCCAGCAATGTAGCCAACTTGACTGAAGCCGCTCCCCGGCCTCGGAGGTCGTTCATCAGAAACTCACTCGTCACTCCGGAATGGACCAGGCCCTCGATCAGCAAAACATGCTGGCCCACGATCGCCAGTTCGTGGCTGAAAAAGATTTCCAGAAAGCCCGCCGCGGTGTTTTCCTGCTCCCGCCGATACCTCGGTTTGATGAACTGGCAAATGACCGGTACCTCCAGAACCCGCACCAGGTCGGCCATGAAAATGAACCCGTTTTCCAGCAGTGCCAGGGCGTGAATGGTTTTGCCCTGATAGTCGTAGGAGATCTGTCGCGCCATTTCACGGATGCGCTTCTGGATCTGCTCGGTGGGAATGACGGTGCGTAACTGTTCAGGTTTTGGGTTGGCATTCATATGCTTTTGTTCATGTGGCAACTTTGCTTTTGTGGCGACGGGCGCCTCGCCCGTTCGGTTTACGCCAAGGGTGCTCCTACATCCTTACCTCCCGGATTAATACCGCTTCCTGACTTCGCGGCCGCAATTGCCTTGATGCCGGAAAGCCGCGGACCCAGACGACATCGCTTCCACTTACCACCACCGGCCACAGCTGCCTTTCCGGTCCGGCCACACGCCGTTCTTGCAGCAGTTCTTTAATTTTCTTGGCGCCTTTGGTATGCGCCGGCCAAAAGCGATCCCCTGCACGCCAGTTTCGGACTCTCAGGTCAGACGCTAGTAATGCCCGATCCAACAAATCCTCGGGATTATAACCTTCGGCGGCGTTTCCGGAAACCAATACCACTTCGAAGCGCGATTCCGTCTCCTGAACCTCGACCGATCCAGGGACGGAGAGGCGGTATTCGTAGTCCATTTTGCCCGGCGTATCGCTTTGAAGCTCGAAACGCAACTCGCCCCTGTTTCGCAAAACCACCCATCCATCCGGCAGCACAGTGCACTTAGCCGGTCCAACCCGGTTGGAGCCTAAGGCTAGAACCTCTTCGACGTGATGGAAATCCAGCCGCATCCCCAAAGATTCACTGGCGGCCCGGACCAAACGCCGCTGCAGCGCAAGAGGAAAGTCCGCCAAAACTGACAAACTAAGTACGCCGCCGGCGTCCTTGGCATGCCAAAGCAGCGGCAGCACTCGCGCAACTTCCCTTTCCCAGTATTCCTCCTCGGAACGCGCAATCTCCGCCGTCTCCGCAAACGCCTCGCGCACCGCGGGGTTCAGATAACGCTCCAGCCGCGGCAAGATTCCGTGCCGCACTCGATTGCGCATATGCCTTAAGTCGCGATTACTCTTGTCCTCCCGCCAGCTTTGCCCGAGCGCAAGCAGATAAGCCTCGAGGCTTCTCCTCCTGATCGCGAGCAGCGGACGAACGATCGAAGCTGAACCGTCTGAGAACTGAGAACGGGGAACCGGCAACCGGGGATAAATCCCCGCCAATCCACGGCCACCAGCACCTCGAACGATCTTCAGCAGCACGGTCTCGGCCTGATCATCGAGCGTATGCCCGGTAGCAATCCGGTTCAACCGGCCTTCCGACAACAGGCCTTGGAAGTACTGGTATCGCATGTCGCGCGCCGCCGTTTCCAGACTCAGATGTTTCTCCGCCGCATGGGCGGCCACCTCACCGCTTTGGCAGCGCAGCTCCAACTTGTGCCGCTGAGCCAATTCAACCACGAACCGTTCATCTTGATCCGACTCACTCCCACGTAACTTGTGGTTGAAATGAACCACCGAAAGGACAATGCCGACTTCCTTGCGCAGTTCCAGCAGCAGACGGAGCAAGGCCACCGAGTCCGCGCCACCCGACACCGCGACGCCAACGCGATCGCCAGCCTTCAGGAGTTCATGTTTCCGAATGTATTCGAGTACAGCCTGCTGCAGCCTCTCCACGGGAACATAGTACATCCAGAGCTATGCTGGACTGGATCCTCGCTAACGACCACCGACCGCCAACTAACGACGGCTCTTTTTCATCTTCTCCAAGAATCTCCCCACGCTCACCACCGCCCGCCCCACCGTCCCCCTGCCGATTTCCTGGACGTCATCCCACGCAGTCACGCGCACCTCGTAAAACTTCCCATCGAACGATTCCAGCACTGCCTCCGCCCGGATCCGCGCTCCGACGCCACTCGCTGCGCGATGCTCAATATGAATTGCCGTGCCTACGGTAATCTCGTCGCCTTCGCAGTAAGGTTGCAGCGCATGGAATGCAGCTGTTTCCATCAGACGGATCATGTCGGGAGTCGAATACACCGGCGGCAGTTCTGGATGATGCGATGTTAACGTGTGCTTGAACTCAACCATCTCCTCAACCGTCGCGCGAGCGCCAATTGGCATTGCCTTCGCCATAAGAGAATCTCCACAAAAAGAAAGAGCCAATGATTCTAACGAATCACCGGCTCCATTTTGCGTTCCTTAGTTTTGAAGGTTGCCGTCTACGCTGTTGCCGTCTGGGTGCGCCGGGTCTCGATTCCATCCAGCGCATGCCACAAGGCTTTTGCAGCATTCTCCGCCGCAACCAGCGCCTGCTCAGCCGCCCGTGGATTCGACTTCAGCCGTTTCCCCAACTGCTGACGCCACACCTGCGAGTGGTAAACATCCGCCGTCGTGTGCAGGGTGAAGTAGGCAGTCACGTGCTCATCGGCCCCATACATCTCTCGCAGCCCGCGTGCCTTCTCCTTCGCAACCCGCGGTACTTGCGACTCGTAAGCGTAGAAGGCGGCCAGCGCTTCTTCCGGTGTGCCTTCACTCGCGACGCAATGGAAGAATGAAGTCAGCTCCTTAACCTCGGGCACCGGACTGTGTCCACGCATGTCGCGTCTTGCGCCCATACCTTCCGCAAAATCCAGCCACATTTCGGAATGCGGTGTCGACGCATCGCCAAACGCATCCGCCATGCCCTTCTCCTCCGCCATGTTGGCTAGCACCGCCTGCCGGAGTTCGCTTTCGTCGAGGCGGATACCGAGTTCCGCCAGATAGATCGGAAAAGCCTCCACGTGATGGTAGTAATCGCGTGCGTACTCCCGCAAATCCTCGCGCGTAAGTTCGCCCGCACTCCAGGCCTGATAGAAAGGATGACAAAGCAGATCATACTTCGCGATCCGCGCGTCCAGCTGTTCGAAGAATTGCTCAGTCGTCATAATGATTGCACCTCCAGGACACTCCAATATACGGGGCGCAGGGGGCCCGTGCAACTCGCCCCAATCCGGGAATTCATTGCAGCGAAGACGCAGTTTGAAGTAAGCCGAAAGCAAGTCACATCAGATAATGTAGGCGCGGGCGTCCTCGCCCGTGCTGGCGCCACTAGCTGCAGGTGCGAACATGGGAAAGCGAATTGCAATTACGACGATTGCAGCTCTGATCTCAACCCTCTCGGCAGTCGTGATTGCGCAGTCGACCCGCCCCGAGATTTTTCGAATTTCGCCCACCAGCGGTGCGGAGGGTTCCCGTGTGCAAATCACTGGCAAGAACTTTCAGGCAGCCTCGGCTGTCTTGCTGGGCGCGAGCAGCGCCGATTTCAGTATCATTTCCCCCCAAGCGCTCGTCACGCTAATCCCACACAAAAGTATCACCTCGACCATCACGGTGGTCACACCGCAAGGCCGGGCCTCAAGTCCGTTCGCCTTCGTGATTTCTAACGATCCGCGCGTCCCCGACGAGGTCAGCTACAAAGCCGGTTATGTGAACGCGGTTGCGCCGCCCCGCGATTTCAAGTCGGCGCTACTTTGGGGAATCGCAATCGCCGACACCCGCGTCCCCGTTCACGAATCCGCAGAAATAGAAATCGCCTCGACGCAGCTCACCTGCCGTGTCGAGGGCAAGGACGTAATCCTCAACGACGACAATGGCAACGTTCGTGGCGGGCTCTACCGCCGCGAACCCTGGTTCGGCACCGATCAGCACGACCCCATGCCGCTAACTTACGATCAGCCCAACCACGCCGTTGTGCTAAAAGTTGGTCATCGCTCCGATCGCGTCTGGCATTTCTGGAGCCCCTCGCCTCGAGCCGCGCTGCCATCCGGAAAGCTCGAAGGCTGCACAGTCAAAGCCCGCGTCAGGATTTCTCAAGGAGCTCTTCTGCAGATGGGGATGGATTATTGGCGCTCGCCCACCATCGCCTACGGCCGCGGCGGGAACAACCAAGAAGCTGGAGCCAGCAACTGGTATTTCCCCTCGGAGCAGTGGCAAGAAGCGGTGTTCACAGATATTGGTGGCCCGCAGTTCTAAAAATCATGTGGGGACAGCCGAGGGGCTGTCCCCACATGGGAATGGTGCTAAGGCATCCTGCGCCCAGGCATTTCATTGCTAGAATAGAAACCACGCATGTCCTTCACCGAATATTTCGACGTAGTCGTGGTTGGCGCCGGTCATGCCGGATGCGAAGCCGCCATGGCCGCGGCCCGCATGGGCCTCAAGACCGCCCTCTACACGCTGAACGTAGACCTCATTGCGCAAATGTCCTGCAATCCCGCCGTGGGCGGAATTGCCAAAGGCCATCTGGTTCGCGAAGTCGATGCCCTCGGCGGCATCATGGGCGAGATCACGGACGCGGTTGGCATCCAGTTTCGCCTGCTCAATACTTCTCGTGGACCCGCGGTCTGGTCTCCCCGCGCCCAGTGCGATAAGCAAGCTTACCGCCTCAAAATGCGCGAAGTTCTGGAGTCCCAACCAAATCTAAAGATCAAGCAAGCCGAAGTGGCGGATCTGATTATTGAAGAGTCGTTGGTCGTTGGTCGTTCGTCGTTGGCTAATAATGACGAGAGGACAGGTTTTGCCGACGACCAACGACCAACGACCAACGACCGGGTATGCCTCGGAATCAAACTCCGCGACGGCCGCACCGTCGGCGCCAGCGCCATTATCATCACCACTGGCACTTTCCTCAACGGCCTCATTCACTGCGGAGAGCAGCAATATCCTGCCGGCCGCTCCGGCGAACCCGCTGCTGTCCTCCTTGGCGAATCCCTGAAGCAACTTGGCCTCCGCGGCTGCCGCCTCAAGACCGGCACGCCTCCACGCCTCGACGGCCGCACTATCGACTGGTCGCAGTTCCAACTACAACCCGGCGACGCCGATCCCACCCCGTTCAGCTTCCGCACCAGGCGGGTCGCTCATCACGATTCACAAGTCCCGTGCTACATCGCCTGGACCACGCCGGAAACGCAACGCATCATTCGCGAAAACGTCCATCGGTCGCCCATGTACAGCGGCCAGATTCAATCCATCGGCCCACGATATTGTCCCTCGATCGAAGACAAGATTGTAAAGTTCCCCGACAAGAGCACGCACCAACTCTTTCTCGAGCCCGAGGGGCTGAACACGCATGAAATCTACGTCAACGGCATGAGCACCTCCCTGCCGGTCGAGGTTCAGCTTGCGATCCTCAAGTCGATCCCGGGTCTTGAGACTGCGGACATGCTGCGTCCCGGCTACGCCATCGAGTACGACTCAATCGATCCGACGGAACTGGAGCGGACGCTCGAAACCAAGAAGATCGCAGGCTTGTTCCTCGCCGGCCAGATCAACGGCACCAGCGGATACGAGGAGGCCGCTTGCCAGGGCCTGATGGCCGGGATCAACGCCGCGCTGAAAGTGAAGAACGAGCCGCCACTCATCCTCGATCGAACCGAAGCCTACACTGCGATTCTCATCGACGACCTGATTTCGAAGGGCACCAACGAGCCGTATCGCATGTTTACTTCGCGCGCCGAGTTCCGCTTGCATCTGCGCATCGACAACGCCGACCGCCGCCTAACTCCGCACGGCCGCAGAATCGGATTAATTTCCGACGCAGCCTGGGCCGACCATCTGGCCAAGCAAGAGCGCCTGCACGCCATGAAACAATTGCTGGAAAAAACCAGACTCACCAGCACAATGCTGGAAAAGATTTCGCACGCTCTTTTAACCTGTCATCCCGAGCGGAGTGAGGCGGAGCCGAACGAAGTCGAGGGACCTGCTGTTTCCGTCCTCGATCGCGACGGGTCCAACGACCAACGGCCAAAGACCAACGACCTTTCTGCCGCCACAGGCCAAACCTGCGCCCAACTTCTCAAACGCCCTGAGATCACAATCGAGAACCTCGTCCCGATTCTCCGCGAACTAGATCCGGAGTTCTTTGAAAGAGAACAAATCCGTGCCAATCCGCGCGAATCCGTGGCCGCTCTTTCGTCCGAAGTCCGCAACGAACTCAAGTCAGTCGAAACCGAAATAAAATACGAAGGCTACCTGCTGCAACAACAGCGCGCCATCGACCGCCTGAAAAAGGCCGAGCAACGCGCCATTCCCGACTGGTTCGATTACCACTCGGTCAGTGGCCTTTCCCGCGAAATGCAGGAAACCCTGCTAAAGATAAGACCGCGCACCCTGGCCCACGCCTCCCGCATTCCCGGCGTGACCCCAGCCGCAGTGTCCTTAGTCCACGTCTACATCGAGATTCAAGCCAAGCGCCGCGAACAAGTAGCGGCGGTATAAGATCAAGTGGGGACAGCCGCCTCCGGCTGTCCCGCGAGCGAAGCTCGGCAGTCGCCTTGATGTCCGAAAACGGCCAATTGTTCTCCCTCCGATGATCTATTCTGTCCGAGAGTCAAAAGAAATGATCCGATGCTTTACCCAGATCGAAAGCCCGCTAGGCCCCTTACTCCTAGCCGCTGATGACGCCGGCCTGCGCGAGATCCGTTTCGTGAACGGACGCCACCCAACCCAACCGGACGCTTCCTGGAAAGAAGATCGCGCTCCACTTAGCGAAACCATTCGCCAGCTCCAAGTCTACTTCGCGGGAGAGCTGGAAAACTTCGACTTGCAACTCGCGCCCGAAGGAACACCGTTCCAGTTGGGAGTCTGGCGCCGCCTTTGCGATATTCCCTATGGAGAAACCATCTCCTACGGGGAACTAGCTGGCAGAATCGGAAATCCGAAAGCCTCCCGAGCCGTGGGCCTCGCGAATGGCTCGAACCCGATCCCTATCGTGATCCCGTGCCATCGCGTGATCGGCAGCAATGGCAAGCTCACCGGATACGGTGGCGGCTTGCCCATCAAGGAAAAGCTGCTCGCCCTGGAACGCCGTCAACTGCGACTCCTCTGATGTCCCGCATCTTCCGGACGAGCTTGCATTCGCGTCGCAGACCCAGCCTAAAGGCCAAGTTAGGGTAAAATATGATTGTTTTGACACTCGGCGAGGGAATCCCGGCTTAATGCGGTACGTTCTGGTTTCATTGACACTTCTTGGCTTCATAGCATCTGGCCTTGCGCTCCGGGAACACTACCGGACGGACAGCTCCCCCTGCAGCATCAACGAGCGCTGGGACTGTGGAATCGTCAACCACAGCCCCTTCGCGGTGCTCGCCGGAGTTCCCGTCGCTGTCATCGGGATGGCCGGTTATGTGCTTCTGGCCATGCTTGCCTTTAAACGCGCCTATCGGCTGTTTCTGGCCGCAGCCTTGGTGGGCTTATCATTTTCGCTCTACCTGGCACACGTGGAAGCTCATATCCTGGGGGTGTGGTGCGTCTATTGCGTGGCCTCGCTGGCGGCGATTTCTTTGCTGACTTTGTTGAGCCTTGGAACAATTGTGATTTCGCGCACCGGAAGTGCGGGCGCACACTAACTGCGATGGTTTAAGAAGGTTGGTACTGATTCTGCCATGAATAGAACCCTGGTTCGATTTGCTTTCTTCCTTGCGATTTTTGCTTCCCTGGCTTTGGCGCAGGATTCTGTCAACCCTGCTCTGCGTCCACCGAAAGGCGCGCAGATCGCCATCGTCGTTTTCGAGGATCTGCAATGTCCACAATGCCGGCGCGAGGCTCCTCTGGTCGCGCAAGCGGGCAAGACTTACAAGATTCCCGTGGTTCGCCACGACTTTCCGTTGCCCATGCATAACTGGTCCTTTGAAGCGGCGGTCATCGCCCATTATTTTGACAGCCGCTCCCGGCAGCTTGGGCTGGACTTCCGCGACTACATCTTCGAGCACCAGCCCGAAATCTTTCCCACCAACCTGCGCCAGTTCGCGGAGAAATTTGCCGTCGATCACAAAGTGGATTTGCCCTTCGTGGTCGATCCTCAAGGCAAGTTTGCGGCCGAGGTGAACGCCGACCGTGAGCTGGGAAAAGCGCTTCGCCTCGAACACACTCCGACCATTTACGTGGTCAGCAGCAAACCCAACGGCCATCCCTTTGTAGAAGTCAAGCAGCCCAGCGATGAGCTTTTTCGGACCATCGATGCCGTAAAGGCAGAGTAGCGATTAGAATTCCGGGAAGCTTGCTCCATTCATGACAGAGCAAATTGAAGGTGTTTCATGGCTCTAAGCTTTGCCAAAGACATTCGCCCGCTGTTCCGTGACACTCCCGACGTGGACACCATGAAGGATTTTGGCCTCGACCTCTCGTCATTCGCCGACGTCAAAGCTCAGGCTGAAGAAATTTACGCCCGCGTTCTCGACGGAAGCATGCCCTGCGACGAACCTTGGCCCAAAGATCAAATTGCCCTGTTCAAGAAATGGATGGAAGAAGGCATGGCGCCTTAGAAGTGTTCCCTGATCGATGGAATTTCTCCTACCCTCTTTCGAACGCATGCTTTTTCTCCAACTCCTCCAGAGCCGCATGCATGTCAACTTCAAACTTCGCCGCTTGCTCCATCAATAAAGGAGTCGCGGTAGCCCGCTCTCGCTCCAGCTTGATCAGCCCTTGCATTTCCAATTTCTTTGCCAGATCCAGAAGATGCTCCGCAGACGTCTCGACGTAAAGCACTTCGGCCGGGTCCGCGATCCACACCATCCCGCCGACCAACCGCGTCTGCCAGTACGATTTTCGCTTTAGCAGCAACTCGATAGCCTCGTCACTCGCCTTGCCGAACATCCATTTACTGCGCTTGAAATCATAATGACGGCTGGAAAACTGCACTGGCACGAGCTTGCCCGACTTCACAAATTCCAGCTGTCTGCGGTCGACTTCCTTGCGCAACGCGTTGATCACCGGATTCTCTACGTCCTTCGGTTCGAGCGACGGTAACACCTCCCGCACGGTCGCCGACAGATTCACCGCTACCGGCGCATGCAATCCTGCCGAGTTCTCCAGCCGGATGTCGGCATGCAGGAAGAAAAAATCCGCTCCCGAAGTAGACCTGCGAAAAGGCCACTGGAAATGAAATGAAAGAGGCAACCCAGTGAGGGTCACGTAGATTTTTTTCTGCTCGCTTCCATTGCTTGCTGCGCTCATATCCACCAGTTCACGCAAAGTGACATTCGCCAATATTCTACCGCGCCAGCGCAGCCCGAGGCCCCGCTTCCCACAAACGCACAGGATGAGCAAGAATTAATTCAAGGCGTGGCCAAACCGGCCCGGGTCGAATCCACTTTGACTATCTTGATTCGTATTCAACCAGATGCTTTGCCCAATAAGAAAGGCGGCCCAAAGGCCGCCTTCACTGACAACTGAGAATTGTAGTTTATCTGCCGGCCGCCGCACCCTTGGCTAGCCCATTCGAAGCGATCTCGCCACTCGCCATCATGGAAGCGATTTTCGCCACCAGATCCGCAATGCTCCTCCCGGTATCGAGATTCGCGTCCACCGCAGGATGCCCCTCCCCATCGGTGTGCATGACCAGAACGCGGATCGCCGCCTGCGCCTTCTTGATCACGTAAGGCAGGTGATGCCGATCGTTCTTGGTCAAGGTCGGGCCCAGAATCACCAGGTCGAATGTGCCCCGGCGCACCGCCTCGTCGATACCCTTGCGCCCCACCGCCGTCTCCACCGGGTGGCCCGCCTTTTGGATAAGAACTGCCTGTGAGGCAAGCACTTCCGCGTCGCCTTCACCGTAAAGAATCTTGAGCTGCAATGACGATTTCTCACTCTTTGCCATAATGTGATTAGAGCCAGCCTTTCTTCCTGCTGGCTTATCACGTTAGCAATGCCCGCGAGATAAGAGAACGTCACCGAAGACCAAGCCCGAATAGGACGTGGCACAACTCGGACCTACCCGTTTGCGCTGGGGCATGACTCAAGCCAATGCCCGGTGGCGTGAATTCCACCTGCAATTACGGCTCCGCCGAAGTACAATGGTCCCGCATTCGCTGTCGGACGTTGAAAAGTCGAGCCCGGGGGAATACTTCATGCGCCTAGCCGTCTGCCTCGTCTTGACCTCTCAGTTTTTTCTGGCCACCATCGCCACCGCGCAGGCGGATCAGGACGCGAACGATCCCACCAGAACCGCCAGCTGCGATTTCGCCGACGACAAAGAAATCAGCGTGGAGTACAACGGCTCCGTCATGAGCGACAAAGACCAGCCGCACAACGGCAAAGTATGGCTGCCCGCCGGTTCTCCCATGACCCTGTTCACACAAGTTCCGCTGATTCTGAATCATCAGGAGCTCGCCGTGGGCGCCTACACAATGTACGTGATCCCGAATAAGAAAGATTGGACTCTGATCGTCAGCCGTAACGTCACCAATCCCAAAACCTACGACGAGAAACAAGATCTGGTACGCGCTCCCATGGAAATCGGCGGAGTCAGCGGTCCGCCCAAACAACTGCAGGTTTCGTTTGCTCACATCGCGCCCAAGCAGTGCAGCATCCGGTTGTACTACGAGAGCACCGGAGCATTCGTCGAGTTCAACGAGAAGTAGTCCTCAAAGTCGCCGATAGCTGTCGCACCAGCTTCGCATCCGTCATCTGATAACGATCTTCGGCCGGGTACAAAGCTCCACCGAACGTAATCCCCGGCCGCGCCTGCGTCGATGTGTCGGACACTGTTCCCCACGCTGTGATATGCACCTGCTGGCACCCAGTCCGCTCGACCACCTCTTTCAGATTCCAATCCTGAATTCCCCCGCCGGGAAGAATCTCAATCCGATCACTGGCCCGCTCGATCAATTTCTTGATCAGCTCCACTCCCTCGGGGACGCTATCTTTCTGCCCGCTGGTGAGAACCCGCGTGAATTCCAGATCCACAAGTTGTTCCAGAGCCTCAAACGGATCAGGAGTCACATCAAACGCGCGATGAAACACGGCTTGACGCGTCCCGATCAACCGCCGAATGCGGTGGCATCGCGCAACATCGATCTTTCCGTCGGATTGCAAAATGCCAACTACAACCCCATCCGCCCCGTTTTCCACCGCCGCTTCCGTGTCGCGTTCCATGCTCGCCATTTCCGCTTCGGAATACGCGAAACCTCCGCTTCGCGGACGAACCATCACTATGATCGGAATCTTCAGCCGCCGCTTCGCCTCTTGAATCGTCCCTACCGACGGCGTCAACCCACCAAGAAAAAGCGCTGAACAGAGCTCCACCCGGTCTGCCCCACCCTTTTCCGCCGCAATCGCGTCATCAATCGATCCGCAACAAATTTCCAGCAGAACCTGCGCCATGGGCTTCCTTTTTTTGGGAATGTGAACTCAAATGCAAAATCATTCAAGCGGAACGCATAACTTCTGGCACAATAATCGCATGCGCCTGCGTTTTCTGGTCGCTTGTTTCCTCGCCGCCCCCCTCTTCGGGCAGAATCCAACCGTCCAAAAATCCAACACCATCGCCAATCTTCGCGGTGTCAGCATGATCTCCAATCTGGTCGCGTGGGCCAGCGGCAGTCACGGAACTTATCTTCGAACCGTGGACGCCGGAGTCTCATGGCAAACCGCTCAGGTCCCTGGCGCGGAAGCGATGGACTTCCGCGATGTCGAAGCCTTTAGCGCCGACCTCGCTTACCTGCTGAGCGCCGGTCCGGGTGACCGTGCGCGCATCTATAAAACCACCGACGCCGGCAAGAACTGGAACCTGCAATTTACCTACAGAGATCCCAAGGGATTTTTCGATTGCATGGCCTTCTGGGACCCGGATCACGGCATCGCCCTCGGCGACCCGGTCGCCGACCATGCCGGCAAGCTTAGATTTGAACTGATCGCAACCGATGACGGCGGCAAAAACTGGAATCCCACTTCGCCCGACTCGCTTCCGCCAGCCATCGAAGGAGAAAGCGCATTCGCCGCCAGCGGAACCTGCATTACCGTCCAGGGCAGGACCAACGTCTGGTTCGCTACCGGAGGAAAGGTCGCGAGGGTGTTTCGTTCGACGGACGCAGGCAAGACATGGACGGTCGCCGAGACCCCCATCGTCCACGGAAATGAATCCCTGGGAATCACCTCCGTCGCCTTCCGCGACCCGGTTCATGGCGTGATCGCTGGTGGAGACTACCGGAATCCCGAGCAGAGCGGCCCCAACCTGGCCTTCACCAATGATGGCGGCCTCACCTGGACTCTGTCCCCCATCTCGCCGCAAAGATATATTTCCGCCATAGCCTTTGCCAAGCCGCATTCCGAAAGCGGCGCCATCCTGCTTGTGGGAACGTCCCAATCCGCCTACGAAGATGACGTCGCGAAAACGCCGGGGCAAAAAACAACATCGCAGAAAACTTGGGACTTGAATCTGAACGCCGTAAGCGTCAGCCCCACCGGCGAAGCCATAGCCGTAGGCCCCAAAGGCCTGATCGTCCGCATTCGCTAGCATTAATGGCCGGCGTGCGCCCCCGCCCGTCCGATCCAGAAGTCCAACTAATACGTTGCCGAGAACCCGCTCAGAACCCCATCGTCATCCGTAAACGCCCCGACGATGACGTTGTGGTCATTGATCCCGTACCCGAAAGTCCGATCGCCCTTGGGGACGTGAAACTTGTAGACCTTGCCCGCGTGCCGCAGCGCGCCGCCATAGGTGTCGCCCGTACCTTCCCACGAATAAACAATGTCGCCTACATTGTTGATCGCGGCGGCGTCCGAGTTCGGCTCTCCCGGCACATTAATCGTTTTGTACGTTTTCCCGTTATAGAGCGACGATTCCGAACTGAAGCTCGAATCCAGCCACACCTCGGTCATCAAGCCAGCGTTGTTGATCCCTCCGCCCAGCGTGTCCTGGGCTCCGGGCACGTCCAGCGTTTTATAAACTCCGCCCTTCAAGAGAAACCCATGCGAAACGCCGCTCGAGTCGCCGAAGTTACCGTTGATGTCTCCGTGATCGTTAATCCCGAGAGCCTGCGAACCGGTCGCGTGGGCCGGACCAATGTCAGTGAACTTTCCCTTTTGATATAAGAACGCCTGCGCCGCATGGCTGGAAGTCGCGTAATAGCCCACGATTGCCCCACTCTTGTTGATCCCGAAACAATAAGTATCCGTGCCCTTCGGATCGTCGATCTTCTTCACCGTCTTGCCCGAGAGCGTGAACCCATGCCGTACCCCGCTCCCGTCGACGTACGATCCAACCATCACCCCAACGTTATTGATGCCGTAGATCGCGGTGCTCTGTGCTCCGGGAACTTTGATCGTTGTATAGGTGAACGTCAACGGCGTCTCCGCGAACGCGGCGACGGATAACAGCACGACAAACACCACCAAACGCGAGACTCTCATGGATTTCTCCTCGAAAGCACAAAAGAATGGCCGAGCCAAATTTCCAGCGTAAGAACTATATGTGATCCGAAGCCCCTGTCAATAGAGCCAATCGCCCCTAAACCTTCTTAAACCAACGTCATCCTGAACGGACGAAGTCCGCGAAGGATCTGGCGCGGACAACATCAACTCTCACCACGCCCATACTGGGTGATCTCCCCATCCACCGCGACCGCCACATACTTATGCGTCGCCAAATCCCGGAACTGCACTACCTGATGCTTCTCACGCGCCAGCCGTCCCCAACGGCTCGGCTTGTCAGGATTCTGCTCGATGGCCTCAAACATCCGCCCATTCAATTTGAATTGCACCATCCGCAACCGCCCACTCCCCACCCGCTTCACCCGCAGCTTCTGGTCCTCCAGCGCGACCACGTCTTCATTCATCAGCTGCACAGCCACCGATTGCAGGACTTGCAGCTCCACCGTTGCGAACATACGCAACTCCAGGCCAAGACTGAGAACCGAGAACCGACAACTGGATTAGTAAATCCCACTTCTCGTTAAAATCAGGGCCGCCAGCATGAACCAAGCAACATTTCGACCGCCGAATCAATCAATCCCGTCCCACAGTTTACGACTTGGGTTCCTGCCCACAAGAATTGCCATGGACGAAACCTTCGGCGCCCGTCATAGAATTCTCAATGCTGAGAACCGAGAACCAGGAACCAAGAACTGGATCTCCCACTTCTCCCCAAAATTGCCGCTGCAAGCATGAACTATGTACCACTCCGAAGACCGAATGTAGCGATCTCGTTCCACAGTTTACGGCGCTGGAAGCATGAACTACGCACCACGTTTCGACGACCGAATGCACCAGTCCCGTCCCACGTTTACTTGCCAGATTCGTGCCAATCTGAATCCCGGAGCACTCTGTACAGGCAACAAAAAAGGCCTCAAAGCGGCCGTGACCACAATCCCTTAGAGCTACGCAGATTCACGAAGCCTCTTGAGGCGTTCTTGTAGGTTAAACTCCCGTGCAAACTGCACAGTCGTCGCGGGCACCATTCCTTGCCATCGCGTGCCGCCGCGGATCATGTCATCTCTTATATCGCCACCGCTAATTTCTTTTCGGTCCCGTTCCCACAGCACAATTACCTCATATCCGTGGGACTTGAGTACCTGAATTTTTTCTCTGTTCCACTCCTCATAGATTGTCGTAAAGCAGGGAACAGATACCGGAAGAAACTGCGGCAGTTTGGCGGGCTTCTCAATCGGAAACGGGATAAAGGCGAACACATCACGGCGGATGCCTCGCTCCAGCAAGGACGCACTGATTATTTTCGATCGTTCGTGGTAGGTGAGGGGATTGTTCTCTGGCTTTTCCCGATTCCGTCCCAGAGGACTCAGCTCAGATGGATCGATGTCGTATTTGGTTATACCGATCCAGAGGAACCTGCACCTTCTCTGTGCCTCCAGAACATACTCAAGATGCCCGTTGTGGAAAGGCTGGAAGCGCCCGTGCACAGAGCCCTCGTTCAAGAGTTGATCGGTCATCAATCACCTAGCCTAGAAACGAAGTCCCACTCCTCAGAGACGTCCCAAAGTTCTTCGTAATAGCGCTTAAACGGATAGTAGAGTGATTCCTTGTCCCGCTTGGGATTGCGCCTTATGTGAAGCTGCGGCCACTGGGAACCGTCCCCCTCCCCGAAAACGTAGTGACTCGCAAGGCACAACCAACCATCGATGAGCATCAACCTGAACAGGGGCAGTCGCTTATAGAAGCGCACCTGTATGTTTCGGGCGCGATCCTTACGCTGCCTGGCGATGATCCGCAACGACTCTTTCACATTGGTGCTGTATTCTTCACGATCCCGGCCAGCCAGCTTGGCTATCTCTTCCAACTGAGGATTATTAGGGTCGCATAGCAGAAACCTGATCGGCTGATCTGACCGATGGCACCGCCCCATCGCGGAATCGAACTCTTTGGCTTCCTGAGTCAATTTAGACGCGCCGACGCCCAAGAAATCGAGTGAATTCGAGCAGAGCCTCAGGCTCCGACTGTAATCGACACCTGTTGAGACCTGGTTATCCGTGCCAATCAAGCCCAGCCGCCAAAACTGGTTTAGCTCACGCCATGCGAAAAGTGCGACTACCGCGAAGGAAACAACCGAGAACGTCAGAAACGCATCGCCCTGAAGGTGCCGATAGAAATAAATGTTCAGAACAACCCAGAAACACGCGACAAAACCTGTGAGAAGCTGTCTGTAAGCGGGGTTGTAGCGATCTAGGCTTCTAGCAATCGCTCTGGCGCCCCAGCAGCAAAGAGCGAAGAGAGCATTTCCCAGGAAGCCGTTAAGCAAGCTCCCGGTGTCTAAACCCTGTGAAAGCACGATTGCCTTCCTCGCGGACGAGCATGACGGACCAGTTTTCGAAGTCTTCGATCCGAGAATTTATCTCCCCAAGGGTTTCGAACTTAGCGTCCATCAGGAACCCGCGCTCACCTATTTTGAACTCTGAGGATCTCAAGACAACATCGTAAACAAGGCCCAAGTGCTGCTTACTAACGTCTCTCGCGTCATCGTAAAGAAGCCCGCGATACTGCATTTCTGCCAAGTCACCCTTTTCCAGTCGTAATTCCTCGTGCAACTCTCGCGCAAGCCATGCATGCGCTTGCTCTGCGTCGAAGATGTCAAAAAGATGCAGGACGTCATCAGGATTCAAATGTCCGCCAAATGATACAGAATAGTAGCCGTGAAGGCGACTCTCGGGTAAGCGCTTCGTTCGTTTGTAAGTCAAAAGCCTATCTTTGTGACGAACCAAGAAGACTGACACAAGCTGGATGACTGATGTGTCTAGCTCAGCATCTCTCCGGCGCATCGGGTAGCACTCTCTAAGCAGACGCTTATGGTCAAAATCGCCTGCGTAAACGCCGATACCGGGAATGTAGCTGACAAGCGAATTAGCGGGGAATACCACGATGTCTTCGTCGACGAGCGCTTTTTGGTATCTGTCCGCGACGTGTTCCCGATAATCGGATTCCCACTCACGGAGAGCGAATTTTCCTTTCGCAGATCGCATGAATAGGGACCTCGATCCATTTCGCAGAATATCTACCGAGAGTTTTGCTTTCATCGTCTGCCAGGGAGTGAGTCCTCCAGTCGACAGCAGCTTTTCCTCAACTGCCACGGCTGCAATCTCACGCGCAGACAAAGGCCGCCTCTCCCTGAGCAGCACTTTGTAGGCGGAATCTAGGAATTCACCCATGCGGTCACGCTTTTTTCGGTCGACCCACGAAAAGAAACTCGCTGACTTTGCCACGAGAAGTCGTGCTAGCGCTTATGCACGAAGCACGTTGAGCGGTAATCGTCTGAAATCCTCGGTAAAGTAGGCGCACGTGTTCAGTGCCGGCATTGCTCACTAGCACGAGCGCCCCGCGACCAACTGCCGCCCTCGCCAGCTCCGCAAGACGCCCCTGATCCGACCATGAGAAAAGGCGCTCGTTGTATCTTAAGAAACCATTGTTATTATGCAGGACCGTGTACGGTGGATCACAGTAGACAAAATCGCCACGCTTTGCAGCCTTAAGAGATTCCGAGAAGTCCTTGGCTAGCAGCGTGCAACCTTTTAGCCGCTGAGATGCCAGTCTCAGCACCTGTGAGTCGAACAGCTTTCGGTTCAATTGGCCCGCAAACGGCACGTTAAAATCTCCTTGCCTGTTAACCCGGTACATGCCATTGAAAGCTGTCTTGCTTAAATAGATGAAGCGCACTGCCCGACTCAGCTTGTTCTCGAACCGGGCAGCTCTGATCCGCCGATAGCTTTCTCGGTCAATCGATAGCCTCTCCAGTCGTGCAATCACAGCTTCAACGTTGTCGCGAACTTGCACATGTGCATTTATCAACTCCGGATTTATATCCGACAAAACGGCAGCGTTCGGGTTAAGGGAAAAAAATATTGCTCCACCCCCGAAAAACGGCTCGAAATACGTGTTGAAATTGGTCGGGACGAGCGCCTGCAACGTTTTCCAAAGCCAACGCTTCCCGCCGGGCCATTTAAGGAATGGCTGCGCCAGTGCGTCTGCATGATCAACTTCGCTTTTCGAAGGCAAAGCGGAACCTCGGCCGTTACCCCTTGCC
>CAWFQN010000009.1:0-314989 GCA_963817925.1 uncultured Acidobacteriota bacterium | reverse complement strand
GCCGCTGCAAGCATGAACTATGTACCACTTCGAAGACCGAATGTAGCGATCTCGTTCCACAGTTTACGACCCAGATTCTTGCCCACAAGGGTTACACAGGACGAAACCTTTGGCCTCGCCGTGATGAGAGTTTCCCACTTCCAAGGCAAGGGTCGATATTGCAACTTCCCGAGATGCAACAATCTAAGCCGCTATCCCACTTGTTTACTACCCAGATTCGTACCGATGGGAATTCCGAAATGGCATTCTCGTGACAGCCACTAAGCGACGAAAGAATGCAGCCCACGGCGCAAGCCGTGGGTAAGGAAATCATTCATTCGCCTGATCGTTTGGAGCCGAAGATGTATCCGAGTATGGCACTAAAAACCGGCAGGATGGAAGATGCGACAACAAGTTGAAAAAGTTGTGTGGCGCGTTCTACTTGGAGTTTTGCCATCTGCTGATAAATGTCGGATGACTGCTTGTAAGCATCCACGAGCCGCTTGTATTGCTCAACGTCGCCGGAATTCGGTGGTGGTGTCGGCGGGGATGGGAGCTGCAAGCAGTGGAAGGACACAAAGAAAATCACGCCCGAGGCTAGAATGATATAACCAAAAAACGCAAGGGCCAGCCAAAGGCCGACCCATTGCAGCGGTTCTAACTTTCGCATGCGGAGCTTCTGCAAAATGTCGCTCGGCAGAGGGTTAGCTTCCTCCCTCTTGGCGCCACCTCCGCTGCTCCCTTGCGCGTCGTTCATGGCAAGACAACGTCCTTAGTCTTGTCGTCCTGTGCAAGGGTTATCTTACCGTCCTTTTTCTCTCCGTCGAGATACTTGTAGAGCGCAACCGCGCGCCTTAAAACGTCCACCTTGGTGGTTCCTTTTTCGTCCGCTAGTTGCTCCAAGATATCGTTCATTTTGTCGTTAAATTCAACTGTGAGCTTTGGCATAATACTCTCTCCCCTAGAATATGTACCAAATATACACCAAATATACTTATTGTCAACGTATTTGTAGTGTATTATTGATTCTTTTGGCTAGAAACTGGAGTTGCCGACACTTCGGGATCAAAACCTGCTTTGCTGGCTTCAAGCGTGGTAGCCCCAAGATACTTTGCCCCCCGCTTCGCGTTGTAGGGAATCAGACTTGGAGACATCTGAAAGAAACAAACCTGCCCGATACGTAGGCCAGGCGTGAGCTCGAGTGGTAGGCGACCGGCATTACTAAGTTCGAACGTGAGAACACCTGCAAATCCAGGGTCCACAAAGCCCGCAGTCGCATGCACCAGCAGCCCGCGCCTTCCCCAAGAGCTTCTGCCTTCTATGCGCCCCGCAAGATCGCCTGGGAGCTTGAAGTACTCCAAGGTTGAGGCCAAGACGAATTCGCCGGGATGTAGATAGAACCTCCCTTCCGCAGGCAAGATCAGCGTCTCCGTGTAAACTTTTTCCTCGTCCGGAAGCTGCTCCAGATTAAGGTAAGGGCGGTTAATGTTCTCAAGCTTCTGGAAGTCCGTACTCAGGCGCACGTCGAGTGAGGACGGTCCGAACTGCCGTTCCGCCCTAATGATGGGCGTGACGACCAACCTTTTCCTTGGGTCGGGGTCGACCAGACGCTTGGCAATTTCAATATCAGAAAGCAACATAGAACTCACTACACCGCGCCGGGTCGCTTAAGAAGTTCCGCGTGCACGGCCGCCAGCTCCAGCGACTTCAACAATCGACGATCAGTCTTCTCGACATAGTCAGAATAGACCTCCAGAGATGGCTTCTTGCCAGCTCCAGGAAAAGTCTCCATCAACTTGGCTTCGAAACTCGAGAGCCTGTAGATCCAGCCGGCAGTCAGAATCTCGGAGCTGGGGACCGGTAGCTCATCAAATCCACCCAGAACCTCATAAGCGCGGTCAATCGTGGTTTCACCGCACTTGAGCGCGTCCAATGCATCGTACAGGTCCGTATCCGAACAAGCTCGGCGACTGGCGATCGGTTGACCCCAATCTGCGGTCGACTGAAGCTCGCGCGCGGCCTCCCGGGCTCTATCGGCATTCGTACGGTCGAATTGCGAAAGTCCGAGCTCATTTATTTTCGAAGCGATCTCCTCGGACTTGGACTTAAGCAGTTGCTCGATTTCTGACGTTCTCTTCTGGAGACCCTCTCGCTTACTCTTCTCCACCCTCTCAACCTTCCAGTTATAGTCGTACTCGTAAACTTGAAATTCCTTCTCGAAATCATCCGTCTCAACTCCAAGGCCTGACAAATAGTCGCGTACAAGCTGTACTCTGAGAGGAGTGGGCGGATGTCCCGCTGATCTCGTGTCCGGCACCTTGAGCTGGGGCTGCATCATTTCAATGAAGAGAATCGGCAACAGAGAGGCAGGGCCCAACACGTGCGCGGCGACGAAGTCCGCGACAGTCTCACCAATTATCTGCGCATCCCATCCCTCGCCGGGGAAGATGCTCTGTGAAATCGCGTGCTCGTCATTAAGGCTGTGCCCGAACTCATGCGCTAGTACAGCCCAAGCCAGCGCATTCTCCTTGTCTGCGAACGCCTGACATAGAACATTTCCTCCTTGCTTTAGCTGGTCCCGCTCCTCCTGCTCTATGTTTATTTTCTTCAGAATATCCTCGAACCGGTACTCGTAGGCGCTGTACGAATTGGTGAGAACGATGGATACATTCGAATATCTGGTACCAATGCAGTCCCTCAGTGCGAAAGAGGCTTGGGGCATCGCGGCCTCACGAGGGAGGAGTAATAGCAACTCATGTACCTGAAGAATGCTTCTTATGAGAATGCCAAGAGCGGCGAGCACGCCGAGGATCTGCGCCTCGTTAGTAGGTTTACCCTGGAGAAAATCAGCGACCGCATCAGAGCTGTTCAGGAAGGTCTGGCGATGATCTTCAAGGAAGGCGACCAGTGTGTCAACCGCGCTTGCCGATCCTCCCTTTACACCCGCTGCCGCCACAAATGTCTGCTGGCGCCCCAGGATCGCATCCACACGGTACAACTTGTCGAGGGCCTCACTCAGAACACAAAGTAGCCGTCGCCGCTCCAGATCTGAATCAGCCGGCCGGACATCGCGCTTGTCGGGCATCGAAAGCGATGGCTAGCGTTGCGTTGCAGTCTTCCTGAGAAATTCAATAGCTTCAACAAGCTCTGGGATCGCAGGTGTTCGCTCCCTCGAGAGAAGCTCGGTGAGAAACCGCTCAACCTTGCTTGACTCCTCGCACTCGTCTCCGGACGGCGAGCCTGCTTCGGGCCCCTGAAGTGAGCGCCTCAGCGGACTCCATGCCTCGGATTGGTTGTCGCTAAGACTTCTCCCGCGCGCACGAACGGCCTGACAATAGCGAATTCCATCCCGCAGACCAACCTCGACTCGCTGACTCCAAACCGAAGGGTTACTCGCTAAATCGACAAGAGACGTGATCGCGCGCCCAGCTAGCAAAGAAATATAAACGTCGTTACGGGGAGCAGTTGCTGTGGCCATGGGACCCTACCTTTCATGGCTGAGCTTTGGAAGCTCTAAGAATGAACGACGAATCTTACAGCGAAGATGAGGAAAGTTCCAGTACGGACCGTTGCTCATCCCGCTTTTTTTCAGCCCCACTCCGAAGTGGGAACACCAACATCATGTACATCCAATAACCCGCATACAATATATGCGTATTGCAGATTATATATAGCACGTGCATATTGTCAATAGCATATAGAAGTCACATCATGTATCAATTATACATTATGTGGATACAATAAATTATGTAGATTATTCAAATAACACATCATCTGATGCTGGCGAAGCAAAGTGAGGTTGCAAAACCCGTGGCCGACGATTCTCGCGAATGGGGTATTCTCAGCCTTCAGAAATTTCCGAAGGAACTTAAAAAGCGTCTAAAAATGAGGGCGATCGAGAGGGAAATCGATTTGCAGGACCTGTGCGCGGAGTATCTGGCGGCGGCTCTCGACGCAGACCAGTCAGAGCGTTCAAGTAAAGCCAAACGTTAGAAGACTAACGTCCGCCCTCCAACACGATCTTCGGCGCGCCGTCATGAGAATTTCCCACTTAACCAACAGAGGCCATTCGCAGAAGAGTACATGAACCCTTGAATCCCAGCCGCAGTCCCACGTGTTTACGATTCAGATTCTTGTCAATCCAGGGTCTGCAATCCGAATGTCGAGCAAAAGAAAAGGCGGCCAAAGCCGCCGGTTACGAGAAACGCCAACGACGAACGACCAACGACTAGCCCTTCCCCTTCAACATCCCCACCACCCGATCAAAATCCTCCAGCGTCGCGTACTCAATCTCAATCCTCCCTTTACCCTTGCGATCGCGAATCCGCACCCGCACACCCAAGGTCCGTTCGAGCTCCGTCTGCACATGCCGCACATTCGGATCCACCCAGCGTGCCGTTCCCGGCTGCTTCTCCTTTTGCAAAGGTACATTCGTGTTGAAGACCAGGTCTTCCAGTTGTTCCACCGACAAATGCTTGCGCACCGCTTCATCGGCAATCTTCGGAATCATATTGGGATCGAGTAATGTCAGCAGTACTCGCGCCTCGCTGAATCCCAGCCGCCCTTCCTGCAGATACTGCGTCACCGACGCCGGCAGCCGCAGCAGCCGCATGTAATTCGAAACCGATTCCCGCGAAATCCCCACCCTTTGCCCAATCTGCTCTTGCGTGAGTTTGAAATCCTGGCTCAACTTCGAAAACGCCGTCGCCTGCTCCATGCAATTCAGATCCTGGCGCTGCAGGTTCTCAACCACGGTCATCTCCGCCGCCTGCTGGTCGGAGACCTTGCGCACAATCGCCGGAATCGTGGTTTTGCCCGCAATCTTCGAAGCCCGGCACCGCCGCTCTCCGAGAATCAGAACATAGCGCCCCTCGGTTCCGGGACGAACCGAAACCGGCTGGATTACCCCGTTCGCCCGAATCGAGTCCGCCAGTTCGTCCAGCGTGGTCGCAACAAAGTCCTCCGAAGGCGGTTGGTCTTTGGCGAAATACCGTGTCTGATAAGGATTCTCATCAATCAGCGCCAGCGGAATCTCGACCACCGCGTCACCCCGCGCCGCCTGAGCCTGGACCTCAGGCAACACCGTCGACTGTGACGCGGGTTCGACCACCCGCGGCCCCGATGGCAGCAAAGAATCCAACCCCCGCCCCAAAGCCCGCCGCTTCTCAACCTTGTCCGCAATCACAGTAGTAGTCATAACCCTCCAAACCAACATGAACCGCGTGGGGACAGCCGCCCCCGGCTGTCCAGGCGAGCAAAGCTCGCCATCCCGCCAAAACCCTAGAATCTCCACCAAACCCTAAAACCGCCGATCTGGCGCGTACAACGTCAACTCGCCCCAGTGACACATCGACGCTCATCGATCTAATATATTGATGGTTGTCAATTTATGCCGCTCCTTGATCCACCGCTTCCACCGCGGAGCATTCACCACCTGCTTCTCCTCGGCGATAGGCGGCGCAGGCATCTCAACCGGCAGACTGTGCCCAATGATCTCCTTAGCCAACTGAATGTAGCTCTCCGCGCCCCGCGATCGGACGTCGTAAAGCAACGCAGGCTTGCCGTGGCTGGGAGCCTCTGCCAGCCGCACGTTCCGCGGGATCGTAGTCTTGCAAAGCTTCTCGCCAAAATATCGATTCAACTCCGCCGTCACTTGCTGAGCCAGGTTGGTCCGGTCGTCAAACATGGTCAGCACCACGCCCTCGATCGTAAGCTCAGGATTCAAGGACGCGCGTATCCGTTCAATCGTGTCGAGAAGCTCAGACACGCCTTCGAGAGCGAAGTACTCGGCCTGCATGGGAATCAGAATCGAGTCTGCTGCGACGAGCGCATTCAGCGTAAGAAGATCCAACGCAGGAGGGCAGTCGAGCACGATGTATTTGAACCGATCACGCAAAGGCGCAATCGCATCCCGCAAACGAAACTCTCTGCGCTCGGCGTCAATCAACTCAAGGTTCGCGCCAATCATGTTCTTGTGCGCCGGGATGAGCCACAGCTGATCGAGCTCAGTCTTCTGCAGGGCCTCCTGCGCGTTGGCCTCGCCCATCAGTAATTGATAGGTGCTGATTCGTTCAGGATCTTTGATCAAGCCCAGGCCGCTGGTAGCGTTCGATTGCGGATCGCAATCGACCAGCAGCGTGTCGACCTCTGCTGCGGCAATGGACGAGGCTAGATTGATGGCAGTCGTGGTCTTGCCTACGCCGCCCTTCTGGTTGGCAACCGCGATGACGCGTCCCATTTAGTTTTCGAAGAATCGGAGAGACGCATGCAGCATAGGCCGAATCGTTATGCATTTGCAACGACAGATTTCAGTGCAACGACTTCGTTAACACATTCCGCTTCATGCAAAACGAGTTAGGGTCGTTTGGGTGCCATCTTTCCACAGAAATGTTCCACGTGGAACACCCCAGCCAAAGATTGGTTTTGAATGTTCCACGTGGAACACTCTTGGGATTCTCCTTTGGGAGCGTCAAAACCGGACGCAATGTTCCACGTGGAACATTACTCGGAGTGGGATCCCCCCGTGAAGCTCCGGTATTTCTTGTCTCCTTCGTCTTGTTACCCGCCTGGTGCGATTCAGGGGTTATTACCTGAGGCCAATGGCGAGGACGCGGCTCGCGGAAACGGGTATTGGGATGGGGGGTGCCCAAACTAGTTCGGGAGCCAGGTTGTGGGCTTGCGTTAGCTGGGCTTGGCCGATCAGGAGGGCTAGGCGGCCTCCGGGCGCGACCAAGTGGGTGGCGATTGGGAGGACTGTTTCGAAGTGCTCTACTGCGCGGAGGGTTACTACATCTGCCGGTGGGTTGGGGCAGGCTTCGGCGCGACCTGCGAATATATTGATGTTCGTCAATGTTAAATGGCGTGTCACTTCGCGCAGGAAGGTTGCTTTCTTTTGGTTGGACTCGATGAGAGTGACTTCGACCTTGGGCGCCCAGATTTTTATCGGTAGGCCGGGGAAACCTGCGCCTGAGCCGATGTCGATCAGGCGAGTGCTGGCCGAGCGTTGCTCGGCTTGGACAGCCCCTTCGACTTCGCTCAGGGCAGGCTCGGGGAGCGGCGCCAAGGTGGTCCTTGCGGGGAAGAGTTGGCGGGCTGCGAAGAGGGATTCGCCGAAGTGCCGGGTTACGATTTCTTCCGGTTGGCGGATGGCGGTGAGGTTGATGCGGGCATTCCAGCGGAGGAGTAGATCGATGTATGTCGATATGTTTTGCAGGTCGTTGGTCGTTAGTCTTTGGTCGTTGGCTGGTCCGAGGAAGGGTTGGAGCAGTTCGGCGATGCGGGCGGTGTTCATCCGAATTGAGATTGTAGATGGTGGAGGAGGAAATCTTAAATCGCAGAGTGCGCGGAGGTCGCAGAGGGCGCTGAAATCGGTCTAAGGCACAGTTTTAAACGAATTTCTGTTGGAGCGATCAGGGCCAAAGGTGCAGAGATCGTTCGTTGGGAGCCCTCCATTCTTTGGGGGGGTAATGTCGTGTGGTTTGGCCTATGGGCACAGATGGAGTTGTCCTTCGGGTATCTCAGCCGGCTCGGCGATGGCTGCTACACTCGCGAGTTATGGCAGTGATTACGGACGAAACGCCGGCGGTGGGTGCGGATAAGGTTCATGCGCTGGTGCAGTTGCTGCGCAGCCGGTCTTATGAGGAGATTCGGCAGCGGATGTATGACAATCCGCCGGGGAGTCCGTGGTGGTCGGCTTGCAAGATCGAGCTGGATATTCGGAATGGGGAGCAGATCGCGGCGGCCCTTTCGGCGACCTCGCATGTGCTGGAAAAATTGCGCGGGTCGACGCAGCACTTCGAGCAGCTGGCGGAGACTTTGCATGAGAGCACGAAAGAAGTGCTCGACATGCTGGCGGGGACCAAAGAGGCGGGGCGGCGGTTGGAGATTGCGGTTTATGTCACCATCGGGATTACGCTGGTGCAGCTTTTCAATTTGATTTTTGAGGTTTTTCGCAAGCGGTGAGGGCTGCGCCACCCAAACACTTTTGCGGATCGATGTCGCGGAGGCCGAGCAGAGAGTTTACGTTGTACGCGCGGGATCCTTCGCGGACTTTCGTCCGCTCAGGATGACGTCGGGGGTTGGGTTTTGGTATGGCGTGGGCGGGGCACGAAGCGGATTACGTGTGGCCCACCTTCTTACTTGTGAGAGGTATTCTTTCGCCCCGCTGGGGCTGTTCTGTTCTCGTCTTCACCGTTCCGACAGCTAGCGCTGTGGGCTGCATTCTTACGCCGCTTCGCGGCTTAACAACACGGGACTTTGGTCCACCGTCGAAATTCTGGTTCTCACGCACGCGCTGAAGCGCTGGGCCACCCAAACACTTTTGCGGATCGATGTCGCGGAGGCCGAGCAGAGAGTTTTCGTTGTACGCGCGAGATCCTTCGCGGACTACGTCCGCTCAGGATGACGTCGGGATTTGGGTTTTGGTACGGCGTGAGGAGCACGAATCGGGATTTGGGTTTTGGTACGGCGTGAGCGGAGCGCGGAGCGGATTATGTGTGGCCCACCTTTTTACTTGGCTAGGGCGGCTAGGGTGTTTCTGAACATGGCTTCGAAGGTGGCATCTCTTTCTCCGTTTTTTGTTGCCGACGCCAGGGCGCGTTCTGCGGCTGCCCTTTGATATCCCAGATTCACCAAGGCTGAGAGTACGTCTTCCTCCATCGCGGTCATTGCTGGTGCGGCGGGGGCTTCTCCGGCTCCGGCGGGCGGCAGCTTGTCGCGGAGTTCGAGGACCATGCGCTCAGCGGTTTTCTTGCCGATGCCGGGGATGCGGGTGAGGCGGGCGATGTCGTTGTGGCGGATGGCTGCGACCATTTCATCGGCGGGCATGCCGCTGAGGATAGTGATGGCGAGTTTTGGTCCGATGCCGCTTACGGTAATCAGCTTTTCGAAGAGTTGTTTCTCGGCGGGTCTCAGGAATCCGTATAGCGCGATTTGATCTTCGCGAACGTGGGTGTGGATGTGAAGGGCGACCTCGTTGCCGATGGCTGGCAGGTCGGAGAATGTTGGGATCGTGATGGTGACGTCGTAGCCGACGCCTCCGGTTTCGACTACGGCCTGGTTGGGATGCTTGTTCAGCAATCTTCCGCGGAGATGGGCGATCATGCTGCAGACATTGTAGCTGTATGGAGTTGTGGTGGTATAGGTTGGTTGATCGCAAGTATCGTTTCGCTGGCGGGATTCTTAGGGTGAAGTTGACCGCATTGCTGTCAGGGTGGCTTGTGCTCCGGCTTTTCTGTGTCTTGCCTGGATTACCTGTTGCAGGAGGGCCCAGTCGTTGCTTACGTCTTGATCGGACGCTTTGGGTGCGCCGCCGGTCTTCAACTCTTCTCGGAGCCGGAGCAGGACGATTCGCTCCGTCAACTCTGGCGGCGCGGAAGCATGCAGGATGTTGTCTCGCGAGAGTCCGAGGTCGACAGTTTCATCGCCCAGTTTCACTTGCAGGACGGGATCCCCGGAATGATCGACTCCAGGTGCAGCTTCAGCCTGCAACTGTTGCCAGGTGATTCCACTCCACGGATTGCCTTCGGCGAGAGGACGCTTCAGCGAGTCCAAGCGATCCTGGTACTGGCGTCTTTGCTCCGCGGTGACGGGTGGTTCCAAGTCGCGGCTCGGATCAAAGATCATTGCGTTCTTTGCGGGATTGAAATGCCCAACGCCTACGGCCCCGGCGACGAAGCAACTGGCCAGTATCGGGTGGACGACCAGCAGGGGCACCATATACTTCTTTGCTCTGAACACGGATTCGACAACGCCGCGCACGGGGCCGCTGCGCCGGATGCCGCCCGGAACTTGAGGGATCACGAAGCTCGAAAAGTGCAGCTCGGGATGGCTTTCGCCGAAGCGCACGAATAACCGCGCATCCTGTTTCGGGGTGGTGACTCCGAGATCGCCCACTACGCTCCGGTGAAGAACTTTGGGATAGTAAAAGTTGATCAGGTTGCGCGCGAAGTCGGCACAGTTGTGGGTGATCAGATTGAAACGGTCGCGGTTTGGCGCCGAGTTGTACTGGCGAATCAGCTGATCGTCCTGTGCTTCGGTGGTATCGAGCTGGAAGGCGTAGATAGTCCTGCGGTAGGCGACGCCGAGAGGCTCCGCCCAGCGACCGCTTGGCGGCTCTCCGTCGGGTCCGTCGGGCGCGATCGACTCGAGATGAGCGCGGCGGTATTGGTTTCTGAGAAAGGCAGCCAACTTTTCGTCTGCGGATAGCGGCACGTTCTGGGGCTTCTCGACCGCATAGAGGTAAGGGATCAGCGGAATCGCGATCCAATCGTGTCCGGCGATGTTGTCGTAGCGGCTGATGACCGCGCCCGATTCACCTGGGGCGCAGCGGCGCAGGACCAAGGGTGACTCGGCACAAACGCGGGTGAGGTAAACGGCCGCGTGACCGGTTCCGGCAAAGGCGCCGTCGTAACTGTAGGGCTCTTCCAGAAATAGAGTGACCCCGGCGCGCGCGTGCGATGTGGCTGCTAAGAGACAAAAGAGCAGCGCAGCCAATTTCAGTCGCGTTGTCACAAGCCTCCAACTCCTCTGGCCAGATGTATGGATAATTTTGATGCCATTTGGGGCAATCGAGTGGTCGTAGTATACAGAGCTATATCCCGAATGGAATCAGTACGAACGAGGTTGCACTTTGTGGATGTTACGGATCGGGGCCGTTGTCTGGGGTGGTTGGCCGGAAGCGCGAGATCCTTCGCTTCGCTCAGGATGACGTCGGAATTGGAGTGACGTCGGGAATTGGGGCTGGTGGAATCGTGTCCCAAAGATAGACCGGGCTTTTAACGTGGTTTTAACCAAAGTCGATTATTCTGAGTTTGGGGTTTGACACTGTTTGCGAGCGGTTGCTATAGTCGAGAGGTTCCCTTTTGGACGCGGGTTCGCTGTTTGGCAACGTCCGACCGCTGGGATTGTTCAGGTCCGTCCGCCAGGGCGGGCTCCACACAACCTAAGACTCACGCCAGCTGTCCGCTAGCAGATCCCGCATCCTTCGCGCACGCGCGAGTACACCAGAGAGGCGATAAACCTTGCTCGACGACAACACTCCCCACAACGATTCAGCGACGTCAACTCTAACCGAGAACATTGAGGGTTCTCCGGAGAGTTCGACCCAACCGGCTTCTGTGGCTGAGGCGCCGCAATCGGCCCAGCCTCAGGACGAAAAGCCCGGCAGCGCCGAGGACTTCGCCTCGGCTCTGGAGAGCTTTACCACCGAGAGTGAAGAGGCGGTGCGCGAGGACAAAGTTCTCAAGGGCACCGTGCTGAAGCTCACCGCTACGCACGTTGTGGTGGATATCGGGGCCAAGTCGGAGGGCATGCTACCGCTTTCCGAAGTGCTGGATTTTGAGGGCAAGCCCAGGTTCCAGCCCGGTGACGAGATCGACGTCATGCGGGATAAGGGCGAGACTGAGGAAGGCTACATCAATCTCTCGCACCAGAAGGCGCAGAAGCTGCGGGCGTGGGACGAGATTGAGAAGGCTTATAACGAGAAGAAGCCGATTCGCGCGACGGTTGTGGAACGGATCAAGGGCGGGCTCACCGTCGACATTATGGGCGCGAATGCGTTTCTGCCGGGATCGCAGGCGGATCTGCGTCCGGCGCGGAATCTCGACGCGGTGAAGGGGCAGACGCTCGAAGTTGCGATCATCAAGCTGAACAAGAAGCGCGGAAACATTGTGGTCTCGCGCAAGCAGGTGCTGGAAGGCGAACAGAGTGAGAAGCGGTCGAAGACTTTGGAGCATCTGGAAGAAGGTTCGATTCTGACCGGTGTGGTGAAGAACCTTACCGACTACGGCGCGTTTGTGGACCTCGGCGGGATCGACGGTCTGCTGCACATTACCGACATGTCGTGGGGAAGACTTACGCATCCGCGCGACCTGGTCAATGTGGGCGATCAGATCCAGGTTAAGGTTTTGAAGTTTGATAAAGACAAGCAGCGGGTGTCGCTGGGCTTCAAGCAGCTCACGCCTGATCCGTGGCTGGATGCTGAGCATCGCTACCCGGTGGGGGCGCACGTTGGCGGGCGCGTCATCAGTGTTACGGATTACGGAGCGTTTGTCGAGCTCGAGCAGGGCATTGAAGGATTAGTGCACGTCAGCGAGATGACGTGGTCGAAGCGCATGAAACATCCTTCGAAGCTGGTGAATGTCGGCGACCATGTGGATTGCGTGGTGCTGAATGTGCATCCGCAGGAGCGCAGGATTTCGCTGGGTATGCGGCAACTTGCGACGAATCCGTGGGACGCTTTGCATGAGAAATATCCGGTAGGCGCCACCGTGGAAGGCCGGGTGCGAAACTTGACCGACTTCGGGGCGTTCATTGAGATCGAGGACGGAATTGATGGGTTGGTCCACGTCAGTAATCTGAGCTGGACCAAGCGGGTCAAGCATCCTTCGGAGATTTTGAAAAAGGGCGATCGCCTGAAGGCCGTGGTCTTGGCGATCGAGCCGGACAAGCGGCGGCTGTCGCTCGGCGTGAAGCAGCTTCAGCCGGATGTTTGGGAGAGCTTCTTCGGGCAGCACAAAGTTGGGGACGTGCTGCACGGGAAAGTGCTGCGTGTGGCCAGCTTTGGTGCGTTCGTGGAAATCGCTGAGGGGATCGAAGGTCTTTGCCACAACTCCGAAGCGGTGGATGCCAATGGCCAGCCCTTGACCCTTGAGCCCGGACACGAGCATGACTTCAAGGTCATCAAGATGAATCAGGAAGAAAAGAAAGTCGGGCTCAGCATTAAGGCTGTGGGCGAGGAAGCTTCGCGTACGGAAGTGGAGGCTTATAAGCATCCCGTGTCGAGCACCGGCGGTTCCACGATTGGGGAGTTGATGTCGTGGAAGCGGGCGGGAAGCGATAACAACTAAACAGCCCGGAGAAAGAATTCAAGGCCGCCAATGGCGGCCTTTTTCGTTTGCGCAGGTTTAGGCTTACTGCAGCAGGCCAAACACTCCGACGCCGTTGGTGGTTCCGACATACACCTTGCCGTTCGTGATCATCGGGGTGATGAATTTGTTTCCCGCGCCGAACTGGTCTCTCCCGCCTGACGCCTGGTTGCTGTTGTAGAGCTCGTGCGCAAGATTGGTTGCGTCGTAAGCGTGCAGCACGGCGTTGCCGGCGTTCTCAGCAACCCATAGGATCGCGTTGCTGGTTCCATTCGCGGAGATGCTCGGTGTCGCGCCGGGATAACCGAAGGCATTGGCAGTTTGCGACGTCGGCGTGCTGCCGAGCTGCGCCTTAGTGATGGCGAAGGCCTTGATGTTGTCGCCGACCGCCCCGTAGTAAACCGTGTTGTTGAAGTAAGCGGGCATGGAAAATACCGAACCGGCCAAGGCCCCCTGGATTTCCTGGTAGATGTTGTTCGTGTTGGGATTAAACTTCCCCATCGCGTCTCGGTCCACTATGTAGATATTCGCGTCCTTGCCGGCGCCGACCGCAAGATGTCGCGTCTGATTTGAACTATCTTGCAGATCGGGCAATACCAGCGCTCCTCCCGATCCCAGATCCTCATCGGAACCGTTTTCGGCGCCTTGATTGGACATTTCGAAGTAGTCGGCCACCGCCAATTGCCGATTGGCGCTCGAAATCTTCAGGAAAGCATTGCCGTAGTCGCCCTGGCTCGGAAACCCGTTCGCATCGAGTGTGGTGTCAAAAGTGCCGTTCGCGTCCAGCAGGAAAATATTCCCGGAAGTGTCGGCGGCAAGCCCGGAGCCGCTCATCCAGACCGATCCCTCATTGCCATTCGGAGTCACGTTCAACACGCTGACCTGCCCCAGCGTTGATTGATCGAAGCCCATGATCCATCCGGTATACGGGCGAGCGTCACAATGAGAAGTCCATCCTGTGTACACCACGCCGTTCTGCAGCAGCAGGCCCGCCCGTTCCGCATACTGTCCTGGCGCAAACACAACCTTGCCGCCCGAGCTGTTGTCGCCGTTTCCGGGGAAGGAAGCCTGAATGTTTTGAGGGCCGCTGAATTCCTCCGCGCCCGTGGTCACGTCCAGAGCGTGCAGGCGCTGGTGATAGCTTCCTGATCCATCTTTCGACATCGCGACCACGTAGATCGTGCCGTGCGGACCCGCCTTTGGGTCGATGACCGGGGTCGATGTGACCCCGATCTCTGGCGTTATCTGACCGCAGCCGTGATCGTCGCTCGTGGTTTCGCCAGCGCCCAGCATCGAGACCTGCCATAAAGCCTTTCCAGTGTCGGCATCCAAGCCATAGACGCTTCCGTGCTCCGTGGCGACGTACAAAACGTTATGCATCCCCTGATTGGGGATACTCACTTGGGTGAGATAAAGCGGCTGGGCATCCACTTTCCCGTCCACCGTGATGACGAAGAGCTTGCCGAAACTGGAGGAGTTGACGTTGCTGGGAGTAAGAATCGTTTCGGCGAGATTCTGTCCGGTGCGGGCGTTGTCGTTGTGATACGTGGTTACGTTGGTTCCCGTTGTGGTGGTTGGCGGCGGCGGTGGTGGAGAAGGCTGCGATGGAGGCGGGCTGCTGCTGCAGCTAACCATGTGAAGAGCCAGGAACGCAGTGACGACAACTATAGAGAGGACGCTGAAACGAACTAATCCCGATTCCCGTGCCCAGACTTTGAGTATCGTCGAAGGCCCCTTCAGAACCACACCCAGACTCCTCAGCGCCACGGCGCCGCCCGACCGTTCTACTTCGTATCAATGCGCAGGATGATGTTGGCTATCTTTCGATCGTCGAATTGGCTCACCGTCTTGGTCTCGCTCCTTTGGCCTTTGTACTGGGCGTAAACTTCGTAGTCGATGTTCGGGGAAAGCTCCGGGAAGTGGTATGCGCCGTCCGCGCCGACGATGTAACTTTTCACCGCATGGGTGCGGGTATTGGAGAGGTAGACGACGGCGTCCGGCAACGGGTTATCGTGCCGGTCGAGCACCTTGCCCGTCAGCATCCGCCCGACGGTGTTCTTGTCCTTGTCTTTTGAGTAGGGAGATGCCGCCCCAGCGACGCCGAGCACCAGCAACAGCAAGGCCGCAACCTGGTACTTTCTCATAGGATTTCTCGCCTTAGCTTATCCACAATTGCGCTCAGAGCGTGTTGCTATTTTAGATGCAAGCCGGTGTCGACGCGCTCGTCCCCGTCTACGTGCACCTTAATCTCTTCACCCTGCAACGGGCGGCCATTTACAGACTTAAGGCCCTTTAAGTCGGCCCAGATCACGTAATCCTGCTTGCCTGCGGGGACGCGTTGCGCGAACTCGCCGCTACGATTCGAATACTGCTCCCAGCGCGCCTTTTTTTCACCCTCGCGGCGAATCTTGATTTTCACGCCGTAGACAGGCCGGTCGTCCGGACCCCAGACTGTGCCGAAGATCAGGGCGTAGGGTGTTTCGCGTTGAGCTTGCCCGGGCGGGAATTTATCCGCAGCAACGGCAGACCTGCCGAAGCCAAGTATCGTTACGACGCACAGCGAGACGCAGACCGAGACACACAGCCCAAGCGGAGCCATTCGAGAGGCATCGCGGAAGTAGAAATCTATCGGGCTGGGCAGAGGCGTGCGGGACCTAGGAGAGATCACCGTCTTCGACTTCCTCTTCCTCGTCCTCTTCATACTTCTCTTCATCCACGGGCTTCAACTCAATGGGACTCACCGTGATGATCTCGAAGTCAGTGCCGCACTCGGGGCAGGAGACGATTTCTCCTTCATCAACCTCGTCTTCCTCGATGTCGAGGTTGGTTTCGCATTCCGGACAGTGAACCACAATAGCCTCCATATGGTTAAGACTCCTTGATAATATTTAGTGGCTCTTGAGCCGAAGGTCAAGTCCTCGATTTCCGGAACTTGACTGACCGCTCCGGAAACCCTTGGCTGGCGGCTATTCTGACGACGATCATGAAACTCCAACGCTATGGTGGTGCGAATGCTTCAGCGCGAAGACACGCATTTTTCCTGATTCGCGCTAGCTTTTGCGTGGCTCTCGCACTGTCGACAAACGTTGTCGGGGCGCAGGACACTTTGCCGACAGGCCCAGCGGATTCTCAGATCGCCGCAGCCTTGCGTCAGATTTCCGCGCCACGGATTCAATCCAACATTGAGAAGCTGGTGAGCTTCCAGACTCGCTCGACCCTTTCCGCACAGGATCCGGCTTCGATCGCGTCGGGACGTGGCATCGGCGCGGCGCGGGAATGGATCAAGTCTGAGTTCGAACGCTATGCTCGCGATTGCGGCGGATGCCTGGAAGTCAAGCTTGACAATTTTGCTGAAGCGCCCGGCGGGCGGATTCCCAAGCCCACCGAAATCACCAATGTTTATGCGGTGATGAAGGGGTCCGATCCTGAGAGTTCCCGGCGCATTGTGCTGGTCAGCGGCCACTACGATTCACGCAACAGCGACAACCTCAACGTTACCGACCTCGCTCCCGGAGCGAACGACGATGGCAGCGGCACGGCTGTGAGCCTGGAGTGTGCCCGGGTGCTCAGCCAACTCAAGTTCCCCGCGACCATTATTTTTCTGACCGTCGCGGGCGAAGAGCAGGGCTTAAACGGCAGCAGCCACTTCGCGAAAATGGCCAAGTCTGCGGGATGGGAGATTGAAGCGGTTCTGAACAACGACATTGTGGGCGGTGATCGCAATCCGCAGCAAGATGCCAACGTGGTGCGCGTGTTTTCGGAAGGTGTGCCCATCGCCGCCAACGATGACGAGTTGCGCCAGATCCGCAATCTGGGCGGCGAGAGCGATTCCGCCTCCCGGCAGCTCGCCCGCTACATCGCCGACGTCGGCCGCACTTATGATGCCGGCGTCAAGCCGATGCTAACCTTTCGCCTGGACCGTTACCTGCGCGGGGGCGATCACATTTCATTCAATGAACAGGGCTACGCCGCGGTGCGCTTCACCGAATTTCGCGAAGATTACAACCACCAGCACCAAAATGTGCGCACTGAGAATGGAGTCGAATTTGGCGACCTTCCCAAGTTTGTCAACTTCGACTACGTCGCCAATGTCGCCCGCTTGAACGCGGCTACCCTGGCATCGCTCGCCTCCGCACCCGCGCCTCCGGCCAAGGTCCGCCTGCTGACCACAAAACTAGAGAACGACTCCACCGTGACTTGGGAACCGTCTCCAGCAGGCCGCGTCGCGAGCTACGAGGTGCTCTGGCGAGCGACAACCAGCCCGGAATGGGAACACGTCCGAGCTGTGGGAAATGTAACTCGTGCCACGCTTCCCATGTCGAAGGACAATGTGATCTTTGCCGTGCGCGCAGTGGACAATCAAGGCCACCGAAGCCTGGCAGTGACGCCGCTCCCAGAGCGGTAGCCGGAACCTGCTAAAATAGCTTGCTGCTGATTGAGGCGTAAGTTGTCAGCTCCCCACTGGCAATCGGCCACTGAAAACCGGCAGTTGCTTTTATGTATCGCGGACGAACCCTCTCGCTGAGTTTCCCACCCTTCACCAAGGCGGTGAAGTGGCTCATCCTTATCAATGCCGCAGTTTATCTGCTTCTCGAACTTCTGAAAGCTGCGTTCCCTCAATTGGGCGAGGGGTTGTTCTTTGCCCTGGCGTTGATACCCGCGGCGGTCATGCACGGTTGGATATTCCAAATCGTGACGTATTCATTCCTGCACGCGGGAATACTGCATATTCTTTTCAACATGCTGGGGCTGTGGATGTTCGGCGCGCAACTGGAGTCTGACTGGGGACACAGGCGATTTCTCGAGTTCTATTTCTTCTGCGTAGTTGGAGCCGCGCTGACCACGATTGCAATCTCCTACACCGGCGTGGGTGGCGTGTCACCGCAAACCCCGACCGTTGGCGCGTCCGGCGGGGTGCTGGGAATTCTGATGGCGTTCGGTCTTCTCTACGGCGATCGGGAAATCATGCTGTTTCCAATTCCGTTCTCCATTCGCGCGAAGTATTTCGTGGCTGGCGTCGCGTTCATCACGCTGGTCGAAGCGATCAGCGCGTCGGGGTCGGGACGGGGCTCGAACGTGGCTTATTTCGCTCATCTCGGCGGACTGCTGTTTGGATTTCTGTACGTGAAGTTCATGCCTAAGCGTGGTCTGGCGTTCGGCGCGACCGAGCATTACTTCAGCGTACGGAATTCGTATTATCGCTGGAAGCGGCGGCGGGCGGCACGCAAGTTCGAAGTGTTCATGCGCAAACAGAATCGTACCGTGAGTGGAACCTTCGACGAAAATGGCAACTACATTCCCCCCGATGATGTGAACAAGAAAAATGGCGGTTCGAAATCCGGCTGGGTGAACTAAGAGCGCCTCGGATTCGCACGGATACAACCTTTAACACTCAAGCAAAGAACTTTTGAAACTCTGCGAGCACGAGTGCGGGCAACTCCTCCTGCTTTGCCTTCCCCTTGAAACCCAGGTCGTGACCTGCACCTTCGATCCGCACGAGCCGAGTCTTCGCCGGAATCAAACTCACCGCAGCCTCCATCTCTTCCGGCGATCCGAACGGATCGCGTGTACCATGCACAAAGAGCGCAGGCGTCTGTAACTTTGGCAGGTGCTGGACGCGAAGCTGGTCGGGCTTGCGCGGCGGATGCAGCGGATACGACAACAACAGCAAGCCGTCTACGAGGCCCGGCTGATCGGCGCAGAGCATGGTCGACTGGCGTCCTCCGTAGGAGTGACCGCCAAGAAACATGCGCTTCGGCGCCAGATTGCGAAGCGCGGTGACGGCATTCTTCAGACCTTCACGATCATAAGCGGCGTCTCCGGGACGAGGCAGTCCATAGGGCCGACTTTGGCGATAGGGCAGATCGCAACGCAGCACGGTCACACCCACCGCGGCGAATGCCTCCGCCAGCGCCACTAGGAGTGGAGCCTTCGAGTTCGATCCCGCACCATGAGTTAACACCAGGCCATCCCCCGAGGGCGCGACCGGCCGATGGAGAAATCCGCGCACGTGAGGATCGAGCGACGTATCGACGAAGGCTTCGCAGCTGGATTTGGCGAGCATATTTATGAAGCGATGTTCAATGGGCAGTATGACATGGGACGACTCTTCATTGTTGGGCGGTCGCGTTAGCATCTTTTTATATTTGCTTTGGGAGAAGCAGTTTTACGAGGACGGAGTCGAGATCGCGGGCCGTATCGGCGAACTGGTGCCGAAGGTTGCAGCCGAGAAGGTCGCGGCTCTTGCCGTCGAGGCCCGACTTCGTGGCTAATTGCGGAAATTCGACTTCTGGGCCACGCTATTTGCTCAGCGCCTCTTCCAGGGTTTCGTAGATCTTCAACGTGCGGATTTCATGAGAGAGCTTGGCCCAGCAGCGCAATACTTCGGGATCTTCGAGCGCAGCCCGGCGAGCCTCTTCCGATTTCCAGTACCGCAGCAGAACGTACTCATGATGCGATTTAGCATCGCGGTAGAGCAAATCGCGGGAATATCCGCCGGCTGAGAGCGCGGCGATGAGAGCCTGCATGGTGGCCAGAGACGCCTCCTCATGCCCCAGCAGGGGTTGGAAGATGGCGATCGAAAGTATTTCGTGCAGAGGTTCCTGCGGCATGAAGACTATTGTCTCCGGCGTGTCAACTCCGGCTTATGTCCGCCGTATTTACGGTTCTTGCGGCGTCACAATGTGCAGCCGCATAAGATTCGTCGAACCCGAAGCCATTTGCGTTCCCGCCACAACGCCGAGAACGTCTCCAACTTTGATGTTGCCTGAACGCAAAAGTTCCCGCTCCGCCGTCGTGACCATGTCTTCGGCGTTGCGCGCTTGGGCTGTCCGCACCGGACTTACGCCCCAGAGAAGATTCATTCGGTTGCATACGGGCAGTATCTGGCTGAAGGCATAGATCGCGGCTTTCGGGCGATACTTCGAAATCATGCGCGCCGTATTCCCCGTCTCTGTGAACACGGCAATCGCGCCCATGCGCAAATCCTCGGCGGCATGCGAGATGGATTCGCAAATCGCCTGCGCCACGGTGATGGAATGTTTCTCCCGCCGCCGCCGCGAGGGCGCAAAATCCCCGGTATTGCCCTCAGCCTCGACCACGATCCGCGCCATCATGCTTACCGCTTCGCGGGGATAGAGGCCGTTTGCGGTTTCCGCGGAGAGCATCACTGCGTCGGTGCCGTCGAAAATTGCGTTGGCCACGTCGCTGGCTTCTGCCCGCGTGGGACGCGGGTTCTCGATCATCGATTCGAGCATTTGGGTGGCGATAATCACTGGCTTGCGCCACTCCGCTGACCTGCGGATCACGTGTTTCTGAATGACCGGAACTTTCTCCGGCGGCATTTCGACGCCCAGATCGCCGCGCGCCACCATCACCCCGTCGGCCGCTTCGAAAATCTCTTCCAACCGTTCCAGCGCCTGAGGCTTTTCCAGTTTGGCGATGATCGGAAGATCGGAGCCATGACTAGCGATGATTTCTTTCACCTCGCGGACATCTGCCCCCGAGCGCACGAACGAAATTGCAAGCATGTCTACACTATGCTTGAGCCCAAACTCCAGGTCGATCCGGTCTTTGTCGGTGAGGGCTGGAATGGAAAGCGCGATCCCCGGAAGGTTGATGCCCTGGTGCTGTCCGAGTTGGCCGCCGTTGATGACTTCGCATTCAACGTCTGCGTCGCGGGTTCGAATGACGCGCAACTCGATCAGCCCGTCGGTGAGCAGAATGCGGGCGCCGGATTTGACTTCCCGCGCCAGCCCTTGAAATGTGGTTGAGATCAGGGTCGGGGTTCCTTCGATATCGCGCGGTGTAATTGTGACTCGAGAGCCGGCCTTGAGCACGACCGGCACTCCGTCCTTCAGCCGGCCAGTGCGAATCTTGGGACCCTGCAGATCCTGCAGAATGCAGATGGTGCGATTCTCCTCGTCAGCTACGCGGCGCAAGCGCTCGATGTTTTGCGCGTGCTCTTCGTGCGTCCCGTGGGAGAAGTTCAGCCGGGCCACGTCCATGCCGAGCCGCATGAGGTCGCGCAGGACCGGTTCCGAGTTGCAAGCCGGACCGATCGTGCAAATGATCTTTGCCCGGCGATCTGCCCGGCGATCTGCCCGACGAATGTTAGATGCGGCGGGCGACGCGTCAACGGGCGTGCCGGTGACTTTCCGAGTAGACTTTCCTTTTTTCAAGTTTGTCCCGACCAGAATTTGTGTAGGTCTAATTATTGTATATGGAGAGTTGCTTTTATCGCAGGCACCGTAGGCGCCTGAGGTCGGTGACATCCGCGCAGAAGGTCACGACTGCAGACTCAGCGCAGCAGATGCCAGGCCTCTTTGTACGGCGCGTACTTGCTGTTCGGCCTGGAGGGATAGAGACGAATCGCGACCGTCGTCCGGCGGATAATGAGCTTTCCGGGGATGATGTACCAAACGTCCTTCGTGATGATATAAGCTGCCAGAAAATCGAATTCTCCCAGTTGGTAGGGCTTGCCGCGGGTGTTGGGCCTGACACCGCATATGTAGCCCCCTTCCGGGCTGCTGCTGGTTGTTGATTTAATCTGTACGCTTACGAAGTGGCCATCGGCTCCGATCACCATGTCGTAACGAGCAAGTTCTGACCAAGGTTTGGAAATCTGCAGCCCTAGCTTGGCAGCTTTTGCCATGAACTGAAGCTCGGCCCACTCGCCGCGACGTTTGGCGTGGCTCATCATCTTTCTGGAATTCATAGGGTGAGGCCCCAATAAAAAACGCGGCCGGTGAAGGCCGCGTCTCTTTCTTTTTAAATTTAGCTTTTCAGATTTTGTACGCTATCTCGTCAATCCCGAAGCCCTGTCATTCCGAGCAAAGCGAGGAATCCCTACCCCGCCAACCAAGGCGGTAGAAACTTCATTTTGCTCAAGTAGGAGAATCGAGGACGGTGAGAAAGCTTCTAGATCTATTATATCAATCTGAAATAGGTAAACCCGCCAACTTTTCAGATTTATATTCGTATTAGATGCAAGCAGTTAAGCCCGATCGTGTAACTTTTGCCTATTGACAACTTTTCGGCAGAAGGCCGAAATTGCGCTCATTTTGCAGCCGAAGGGTGGCCCGTCCAAGCTCTGCTTGGGCGGGGATTTTTCTCGGCTAAGCGCATCCGTACAGTCGGAAAAGTGCCAACCTGCAGAGGACATGAATTGCAACTGGCAGGGTTAGTGGAAGAGCCAGATCCGAAATCGCAAGTTGATTAATCGCCCTCTGATGCAGCCCGGCGACTGACGAAAACCCCCGCCCAAGCGGAGCTTGGACGGGCCACCCTCTAGAGTAGAATCAGCACGATTATCTGGGCCACCCGTCCAGCACGATTGTCTGGGCCACCCGCCAGTCGGCCCTCGATGGGTCGTCGGGGTCTTCTCTATCAAATATTTTGGACATTGCCGAAACGCCGCGGTTGTACATTACGATGTACAAGTAGTCGCTGGCGTGAAGTTTTTCTAGCTGTTCTCGATCGGATTCATTCATGCCTGCATATTTTTTCTTTTTGATAATGTCAGCGATTTGCCGGGAAGAACCGATCATTTCGAAGATCGGCTCGTTAGCAAGCCCAACGTTATTTTCCTCGCGGAAACAAACGTAAGGCAGCGATGGGAGTGCGGCTTTTTTTTTCGCTTCCTCATAGTAGTCGCGGGCGGATTTTTGCTCAGCGGCAACGGCTCGTCAGAAGACAAGCCATTAGCAACGGAAGAAGTCCCTTCATTGTTGTTCTCCCAACTTCAGGACTCTGGTTCAATTAGCGGGCGATCTGGGACGAATCCCGGTCCCACAGGCGGGTGGCCCGGACGATCATCTTCATTCTTACTCCCGAGGGTGGCCCGTCCAAGCTTCGCTTGGGCGGGGGTTTTCTTCGGCTGGACGCGTCCGTACGGTTGGGAAAATGCCAGGCTGCTCGCGGCGCCGCGCCGTCCACTGCGATTCGATTTCCACAGCGCTCGTCTCACCCGTCAAGTAGTGACGGAAACTGCTCCACGCCCAATCCTCAGGTTGCGCCACCAACCCACGCTTTACTGGGTTCCGGTGAATGTATCGGAGCTTCTCTATAAATTTCATTTCGCTCCACACGTTGAAATCGTAATAGCGGGCCTGCCAGAAGGGGTCAGCCGCTCGCAGCGCCAACCTGCGCGCCACTGACTGTTTCAGCGATTGCATTGCCCGCGCCACTGTGTCCCGCTCCGGCTCACTGACCAGCAGATGCACGTGTTCTGGCATCACTACGTATCCGTACACCCACAACCCGTAGTCTTGGCGCACGCGTTCCAGCGAGGATTCAAAGGTCGTTCGGGAGGTTGAGGTGGCGAAGTTTGGGCGGCGGTGAAAACAACTGAAGGTGAGGAAGTGAAGTTGGCGGGATTGCTGGAAGCGCTTGAGTCCCCAAGGCATAACAGAACCTTAGTCTCACCGCGAACCTGGAGTCTGTGACATCTGAACAACCCCGCCCAAGCGGAGCTTGGACGGGCCACCCTCTAGCAGGCTGCTGAAAAACTCATTTGCACGGCCATAAGCGAACCTCAGGCGCTAAAGCGCCGTCGGTTCTAAAGGACTTAACGGCACGACTAAAGTCGTGCCCTTCCCGAAACCGCGTCGGATCGTAGTTTTTCAGCAGCCTGCTAGAGTAGAATCAGCACGATTGTCTTGGCCACCAAGAGACGGTTTGAGTGGGCCACCGACCAGCGTGAGTTTTTCTGAGTCACTTGCAGGAGACAGCAGGTCCCTCCACTCCGCTTCGCAGCCCTAGGGGCTAAAGCCCAGCATTCTTTTCGGCCCTGAGCGGCACGGCTGAAGCCGTGCCCTTCCCGGAACCCTGAAATTGGCGCCGCGAAGAGAGTGCAGAGATCCCCTCGACAAGCTCGGGGCAGGCTCTTCGTTGGCAGGCCTTCGCTTTGCGAAGGCCCGCGCTTCCTCAGGATGACAGCGGGGACAGATGACGGGAATTTATGGTTACTTGCTTGTGGTCTGCGGGGCTGGCATTGCTTTTAGCTCTTTGCCGAGGAAGGCGCGGGGGAAGAGCATGGCGTTGAACTCGGCTCCGACCAGGATGACGAGCGAGATGAGGTACATCCACACCAGCAGGGCGATAGCGGCGCCGAGCGAGCCGTAGATGATGCTGTAATCCGCGTAGTTCTGTAAATACCAGCCAAATAGTGCCGTCGATAGAAACCACATGACCGTGGCCAGCGTGGCGCCGGGCAAAACGCTGTGCCAGGGCTGGGTGCGGGGGACGGCGTTGTGGTAGATGAGCGCGATGACCGCGATGCTGGTGAGGGTGGCGATGAGCCAGCGGGTTGCGGTCCACATCAGCAGAACGTAGAGTCCGAATTCCTGATTCAGATGGAACAGGATGTTGCGTTCGATGCGGCTTCCGGAAGCTACCAGGATGGTCGCAAAGGTCAACGGAGTTCCGGCGAGAATGACCAGGGCGAATGCGATCATCCGCTCTTTCACCAGGCCCCAGATTTTTGGCAGCTCGTAGCAGCGGCGAAAACCTTCCATCCATGAAATCATGACCCCCGAGGCCGTCCACAAAGTGATCAGGGAAGCGGTGATCAAGAGCCCGACTGAGCGCGGGGAAGTTCCTTTCAGGAAAGAAACAGCGGCGCCGCTTCCGATGGGCAGCATTCGGTCCACGGCGTAGGTGATCTCGCGGAGGTAGGCGGCGGTCTTGCGGGAATTGGCCAGGAGGGATCCGACTACCAGCAGAGCGGGGAAGAAAGTCAGAATCGAGGAGTAGGCAGACGCTTTCGCAATGGCAAACGCGTCATGCTGAAACGCGCGCCAGAAGGCAAGCCGTAGCAGCCGTAGGAAAGCGAAGAATCACCGGTCCCAGAGTATTGCTCTGGGGGACGGCGTGCAACTGGGAAGTGAGATCCAGTTCCCGTTCGTGTAATTGTTGTGGATTCGCAGCCATGGGAGATGCAAAGTACGCCAGAAAAGCCAAGGGGCGGCTTAAACACCGCCCCTCGGCTTTTGCTTGCGATTACTCCGCCGTCAGTTCCTCGGTCTCGCCTTCATGCCGCATCAGCTCGAGCGCCCGCTCGGCTTCCTCGTACGCTTGCGAGACTTCTTCCTGTACCTTGGCGGCCGCTTCTTCCATTTCTGGCGAGAGGCGAACGTTGCGGTAATATTCCATGCCGGTGCCGGCTGGGATGAGGCGTCCGACGATGACGTTCTCTTTCAGGCCGCGCAGGTGATCGACCGCTCCCTGGATGGAAGCTTCGGTCAGCACGCGCGTGGTCTCCTGGAAGGAGGCCGCGGAGATGAACGAGTCGGTCGAGAGCGAGGCTTTGGTGATGCCCAGGAGCAGCGGCCGGCCGGTTGCCGGACGCCCGCCCTGCGCGATCACGCGCTCGTTCTCTTCGGCGAAGCGGAATTTGTCGACTTGCTGTTCCAGCAGGAACTGGGTATCGCCGACGTCTTCCACTTTGCGCCAACGCATCATCTGGCGAACGATGACTTCGATGTGCTTGTCGCTGATGTTCACGCCCTGCAGCCGGTAGACTTCCTGGATTTCGTTGACCAGGTAAGACTGCAGTTCCTTTTCGCCGAGCACGGCAAGGATGTCGTGCGGGTTCAGCGGGCCGTCCATGAGCGGTTCGCCCGCCTTGACGCGCTCGCCTTCCTGCACGTTGATGTGAACGCCGCGCGGAACCGAGTATTCCTTTTCGGTGCCGTTGTCGGCGATCACATACATCTTGCGCTGGCCCTTGGAGACTTCGCCGAATTTGACCGTGCCATCGATTTCGCTGATGACCGCGGTCTCATGCGGCTTGCGGGCTTCGAACAGTTCGACCACGCGGGGCAGACCACCGGTGATGTCTTTGGTTTTGGTGGTCTCGCGCGGGATCTTGGCCAGCACGTCGCCGGGGTGAGCCGTATCGCCATCCTGAACCATTAAATGGGCGCGGGAGGGCATGAGATAACGCTTGCTGGTTTTGCCCTTGATCACGATGGCGGGCTGGCGCTTCTCGTCGGGCGAATCGGCCACGACGTGTCGCGACAGTCCGGTGACCTCGTCCACTTCTTCGTGAAGCGTGACACCTTCTTGCAGGTCCTTAAACTGGATGGTGCCGCCGATTTCGGTCAGCACGGAGAAGGTGTACGGATCCCACTCGACCATGACCTTGCCGAGTTGAACCTGATCGCCTTCGTTGACCTTGACCTTGGCACCGTAGACGACGGCGTAGCGCTCGCGCTCGCGGCCCTTTTCGTCGACTACTGCGATCGAGCCCTGGCGATTCATGACCACCAGGTCGCCGGATTTGGCTTTGACGGTTTGCAGGCCGACAAAGCGGACGATGCCCGTGGTCTTAGCTTCCAAACGCGATTGCTCGGAAACTCGCGATGCCGTACCTCCGATGTGGAAGGTACGCATGGTGAGCTGGGTTCCGGGTTCGCCGATGGACTGGGCTGCGATGACTCCGGTGGCTTCGCCGAGTTCGACGAGGCGGCCCGAGGCCAGGTTGCGGCCGTAGCACATGACACAGACGCCGCGCTTGGACTCGCAGGTGAGCACGGAACGGATTTTTACCCGCTCGATGCCGGCGGCTTGAACTGTGCCGGCGAGTTCCTCCGTGATCTCCTGATTGATGTCGACGACCACGTTGCCGTCGTAGTCTTTCAGTTTTTCGAGTGACACGCGGCCCACAATGCGGTCGCGCAACGGCTCGATGACTTCGCCGGCTTCGACGATACCGGCGACGTAGATGCCGTCAACTGTGCCGCAATCGTATTCGCTGATGATGACGTCTTGCGCCACGTCAACCAGACGGCGAGTCAGGTAGCCGGAATCGGCCGTCTTCAGAGCCGTGTCCGCCAGGCCTTTACGTGCGCCGTGAGTCGAGATGAAATACTCCAGCACGGTCAATCCTTCGCGGAAGTTGGCCGTGATTGGAGACTCGATGATTTCGCCGGATGGTTTGGCCATCAATCCACGCATGCCGGAGAGCTGGCGGATCTGCTGTTTCGATCCGCGGGCGCCGGAGTCGGCCATGACGTAAATCGGATTGATGAATCCTTCCTTGTCGCGCTGCTGCATCTGGCCGAACATCTCGTCCGCAACTCGCTCGGTGATGCCGGACCAGATTTCAATGACCTTGTTATAGCGTTCGCCGTTGGTGATGGCACCGTCGAGATATTGCTGCTGGACTTGCACAGCCTGCTTCTCGCCGTCTTTCACCAGGATCTTTTTGTTATCCGGGATGACCATGTCGTCGATGCCGATGGACAGGCCGGCGCGGGTGGCAAAGCGGAAGCCCAGGTCTTTGACCTCGTCGAGCATCTTGACCGTCACTTCGAGGCCGAAGCGGAGGTAGCCGTAGCTCACCAATTGACCGATGCCCTTCTTCTTCAACAGGCCGTTGATGAACGGCATGCCTGCGGGAAGATTATCGTTGAGAATGGCACGGCCCACTGTGGTGTTCAGGAAGCTGCGCTCGTACTGCACGGGTTCGGTGTGGGTGATGTCCTGATCGTCGTAGGTGGCGGTCAGGTCGATTACTTCGCCGGTATAGCGCAGACGAATCGGTGTGAGGGTCTCGACTTCGCCGGATTCAAGCGCCATTAACACTTCTTCGATGTTGGCGAACGCGCGGCCTTCACCCTTGGCACCGGGCTTGGCTTTGGTCAGGTAATAGAGACCGAGCACCATGTCCTGCGTCGGAACCGTGATCGGATGACCTGACGCGGGCGACAGAATATTGTGCGAAGACAGCATCAACACGCTGGCTTCAACCTGGGCTTCCGGGGACAGCGGAATGTGTACCGCCATCTGATCGCCGTCGAAGTCGGCGTTGAACGCGGTGCAGACCAGCGGGTGAATCTTGATGGCCTTGCCTTCGACCAGCACCGGCTCGAACGCTTGAATACCGAGACGGTGAAGCGTTGGGGCTCGGTTTAGAAGCACCGGATGGTCTTTGATGACCTCTTCCAGGATGTCCCAAACAATCGGTTCCTGCTGCTCCACCATTTCCTTGGCTTGCTTGATGGTTGTGCAATGTCCGGTTTGCTCGAGCCGGTGGTAGATGAACGGCTTGAAGAGTTCGAGCGCCATCTTCTTGGGCAGGCCGCACTGGTGCAGCTTGAGTTCGGGACCAACGACGATGACGGAACGTCCCGAGTAGTCGACGCGCTTGCCCAGCAGGTTCTGGCGGAAGCGGCCCTGCTTGCCCTTGAGCGTGTCGGAGAGCGACTTCAGTGGCCGGTTGTTGGCGCCACGCAGTACGCGTCCGCGACGTCCGTTGTCGAACAGGGCGTCGACAGCTTCCTGCAGCATGCGTTTTTCGTTGCGTACGATGACTTCGGGCGCGTGCAGGTCCATTAACTTCTTCAACCGGTTATTTCGATTGATGACGCGGCGATACAGATCATTGAGATCGGACGTGGCAAAGCGTCCACCGTCCAAAGGAACCAGCGGGCGCAACTCCGGTGGAATGACCGGGATTACGTCCAGGATCATCCAGTTCGGCTTGTTGCCGCTTTTGCGGAACGCTTCAACAACTTTCAGGCGCTTGGCATACTTCAGCCGCTTCTGCAGCGAGTTCTCGTGCTTCATCTTCTCGCGCAGTTCGGTGGACAAGCCTTCGATGTCCACGCGCTTGAGAAGCTCCTTGATGGCCTCGGCGCCCATCATGGCTTTGAAGCCGGTGGGGCGGAACTGCTGGTCCAGTTCGCGATACTTGGTTTCGTCCTTGATGACTTCGTGATCTTTTACCGGAGCTTCACCCGGCTCGACGACCACATAGGCTTCGAAATAAAGCACGGACTCGAGGTCGCGCAGCGAGATATCGAGAAGGTGGCCGATACGGCTGGGCAGTCCTTTGAAGAACCAGACGTGCGAACAGGGCGATGCCAGCTCGATGTGTCCCAGGCGCTCGCGGCGAACTTTCGAGAGCGTGACTTCCACACCGCACTTGTCGCAAATGACACCGCGGTGCTTCATGCGCTTGTATTTGCCGCAGAGACACTCCCAATCGGTTACCGGGCCGAAGATGCGGGCGCAGAACAGGCCGTCGCGCTCCGGTTTGAAGGTGCGATAGTTGATGGTCTCCGGTTTAGTGACTTCGCCGTGCGACCAGCTCCGGATTTTTTCCGGAGAAGCGAGGCTGATGCGAATGGCATCGAAATCGGCGATAGGGTTTGCCAGGTCAAAGGGGCTCGAACGAAACAAGGTAATCCTCGGCTTCCTGCGGTCTTACGCAACCGCGAGCGGCTCTCGAAATCGGTCGCTAGTCGTTGGTCGTTGGTCGCTAGCGAAATCCTTTGATCCACAGCTTCAAGAGCGAGCACTGTAGATCTTGTTTCAAAATGTCATCGGTTGGACGCTGACCGCCAACGACGGACGGCCAACGACCAACGAGCAAATTAATCTGCTGCAGCTAACGCTGCCGGTTTCTTTTCTGTGGCCTTGATCAATTCCACATCGAGGCACAGCGACTGCAATTCGCGTATCAGCACGTTGAACGATTCCGGCACGCCCGGCTCCATGGCAGCTTCGCCTTTGACGATGGCCTCGTAAATCTTGGTCCGGCCATAAACGTCATCCGACTTCGCCGTCAACAGCTCCTGCAGGATGAACGCCGCTCCGTAAGCTTCCAGCGCCCAGACTTCCATTTCTCCGAAGCGCTGACCGCCGAACTGGGCTTTTCCACCCAGCGGCTGTTGCGTAATCAGCGAGTACGGACCGATCGAACGAGCGTGGATCTTGTCGTCCACCAGGTGCGAAAGTTTGAGCATGTAAATGTATCCGACGGTGATCGGCTGCTCGAACTTGTTCCCGGTCATGCCGTCGTACAGATAGGTCTTGCCGGACTCCGGCAGACCAGCGTGGTTGAGCAACGCCTTGATCTCGCTTTCTTTGGAGCCGTCAAACACCGGCGAACCGGTGAAGACGCCGCGAGTGAGGGTCGGGGCGATTGCCATCAGTTCCTCATCGCTGAGATCGGTGATGGTGTCTGCCAGAACCGTGTCCTTGAACAGAGCCTTCAGCTCGCGTCGAATTGCGTCTTCGCGAGTGTTCTCGGACAACATTTTCGCGATCTTGCCGCCCAGTTCATGCCCCGCCCATCCCAGGTGGGTTTCAAGAATCTGTCCCACGTTCATACGGGAAGGAACGCCCAGCGGATTGAGCACGATCTCAACCGGCGTGCCGTTATCGAGGTAAGGCATGTCTTCTTCCGGCAAAATCCTGGCAATTACGCCCTTGTTGCCGTGACGGCCGGCCATTTTGTCTCCAACGCTGAGCTTGCGCTTCATCGCGATGTAGACCTTGACCAGCTTGATCACACCGGGCGGCAGTTCGTCGCCCTTGGTCAACTTGTCTTTTCTTTCGTTGACGATCTTCTTGAGCACGTCGATCTGACGCGAAGTCATTTCTTCGATCTCGTCGATCTGCTCGTTGACCCGCGGGTCTTTGTCTGCGTACTTGATGCGCTTGAGGTTGCGGGTCGAAATGCGCTCGATGGTATCGCGATCGAGAACCGTGTCTTTCGTCAGCAGGCGCTTGTTGGTGCGTTCATCGTGCAAGTCAGCCTGCACCACTTTGCCGCCCAGGATGTTGTCCAACCGCTTCAGGCGCTCGTCGGTCAGAATTCGGATTTCGTCCGAAAGGTTCCGTTCGAGCTTGCCAATCTGCGCGGCCTCGATGGCTTTGGCGCGTTCGTCTTTCTCCTGACCCTTGCGGGAGAAGATTTTCACGTCAACGATTACGCCTTCGATACCGGGCGGGCAGTACAGCGAAGCGTCGCGCACGTCGCCAGCTTTTTCACCGAAGATGGCACGCAGCAACTTCTCTTCCGGCGTGAGCTGAGTTTCACCCTTGGGCGTTACTTTGCCCACGAGGATGTCGCCCTGCTTGATGCTGGCGCCGATGCGAATCACGCCCGCTTCGTCCAGATTGCGCAGCATGGACTCGCTGACGTTGGGAATGTCGCGTGTGACTTCTTCCGGTCCCAGCTTGGTGTCGCGCGATTCCAGTTCGTATTCTTCGATGTGGACCGAAGTGTAATAGTCTTCTTTGACCAGTTTTTCGGAGACCAGGATTGCGTCTTCGAAGTTGTATCCGCGCCACGCCATGAAGGCGACCAGCACGTTGCGGCCGAGCGCCAGCTCGCCATGATCGGTGCAAGGGCCGTCCGCGATTACCTGGCCCTTGGTGACGCGCTGGCCTTTGATCACGATCGGCTTTTGGTTGATGCAGGTGTTCTGGTTGGAGCGCTTGAACTTCATGAGCTGGTAAATGTCGCTACCAACTTCGCGGGAGAGCTGTCCGGGATGGTGCTCGCCCTCGACGCGCACGATAATGCGTTCCGAGTCGACGGAGTCAATAATGCCGTTACGTTTTGCCAGGATGACAGCGCCGGAATCGCGTGCCGTGACTCCTTCCATTCCCGTGCCGACAATGGGAGCTTCGGCGCGGAGGAGTGGAACGGACTGACGTTGCATGTTGGCACCCATCAGCGCGCGGTTGGCGTCGTCGTGCTCCAGGAAGGGCACGAGCGATGCGGCGACTGAAACCAACTGCTTCGGACTGACGTCGATGTAATCGACGTCGTCGCGGCTGACCAGCACGAAGTTGCCGGCCTTGCGGGCATTGACCAGATCGCCTACGATGCGGCCTTTGTCGTCGAGTTCAACGTTGGCCTGGGCGATTACGTGCCGGTCTTCTTCCCAAGCCGAGAGGTAGAAGGAAAACGGTTCGACCTCGGCCGGTTTTTTTCGGCGATCTTTGATCTCGGCGTTGATCTTCTCGATCTCATGCTTCTCGATGTGGTCGCCGACCTTGTGGTCGCTGTCGCCGGCATTCACCACGCTGACGTAATCGACCACGCGGCCGTTTTTCACGCGGCGATATGGCGACTCGATAAAGCCGTAGTCGTTGATCCGGGCATAGCAGCTTAACGACGAGATCAGTCCGATGTTCGGACCTTCCGGGGTCTCAATCGGGCAGATGCGTCCATAGTGCGTGGGGTGAACGTCGCGGACTTCGAATCCAGCGCGTTCGCGCGACAGACCGCCCGGCCCAAGAGCCGAGAGACGCCGCTTGTGAGTGATTTCCGAAAGCGGGTTGGTCTGGTCCATGAACTGCGAAAGCTGCGAGGAGCCGAAGAATTCGCGGATGGCCGCCATTACCGGCTTGGCGTTGACCAAGTCATGTGGCATCGCCGTCGACATTTCCTGGTACACGCTCATCTTCTCCTTGATGGCGCGTTCCATGCGGACCAGGCCGATACGGAACTGGTTTTCCATCAACTCGCCGACGGCGCGCACGCGGCGGTTGCCGAGGTGATCGATGTCGTCGACTGAGCCGATATTTTTGCGCAGCTTGAGCAGATAGCCGATCGTGCCGTAAAAGTCTTGCGGCTCAAGGGTGCGGTTCTCCAATTTCGTCGCATCCTGGTTCTCGAACAGCTTGATGTTGAACTTCAGACGGCCCACGCGGGAGAAATCGTATTTGCGCGGATCGAAGAACATCCCGTGGAACAATGCCGTCGCCGTATCGAGCGTCGGCGGATCGCCGGGACGCAGTTTGCGGTAGATTTCGATCAGCGCTTCCTGCGGCGTCTTCACCGAGTCGCGCTTCAGGGTCTGGCTGATCACCGTGCCGACATCGTCGCGCTCGGGGAAGAACAAGCTGAGTTCGACTACGCCGGAATCGAGGATCTTGGCTAGTTTGTCGGCGGTAAGCTCCGAGTTGGCTTCGAGCAGCACTTCGCCGGTGGTCGTGTCCACCACGTCGGCGGCTACCCATGCGCCTTCGAGATCGGAGATGTCGACTTCAATTTCGCTGATCTTTGCCTTCTGGATTTCTTTCAGGGTCGCGGCATTCAGTTTGCGTCCGGAGTGCGCGATCTCCTCGCCGGCCTTGTTCTTGATGCTGTGCGCCAGCTTCATGCCCAACAAATTCGTGGCTTTGTCACTGTTCGGATCGAGGGTCCAGAAAAGCTTCTTGTCGCGAATGACCAGACGGTCCACGGTATAGAAGGTTCGCAGAATATCTTCGCTGGACCGCAGGCCGAGGGCGCGAAGGAAAATCGTTCCCAGGAACTTGCGCTTGCGATCGATGCGCACGTAGAGCACGTTCTTCTGGTCGTATTCGAACTCAACCCATGATCCGCGGTAAGGAATAATCTTGCCGAGGAAGTAGGTGCGATTGTTTGCAGTCTCGAAGAAAACCCCTGGCGAACGGTGCAACTGGCTGACGATGACACGTTCCGTGCCATTGATGATGAACGTACCGTTCTGCGTCATCAGAGGAACGTCGCCGAAAAACACTTCCTGCTCCTTAATGTCGCGGATGGAGCGATTGCCGGTCTCAGCGTCTTTGTCGAAAATCGTAAGGCGCATGGTGACCTTGAGCGGCGCAGAGTAGGTCATACCGCGCTCTTCGCACTCGCTCACGTCGTATTTCAGTTGCAGTCCAACCGGATCGCCGCACTTGTTGCAGAAGTCAGGTGTGTTGGCGTTGTAGGTGCCGCACTTGCTGCAGAGCACGTCGCCGGGATGGAACGGATCAGTAACGATGGTGTTGCCGCAGTTCTTGCAGGTGGAACGCAGGTGATGCAGGCCTTTCAAGTGGCCGCACTTGCACTCCCAGTTGCCGATGGCGTAGTCCACAAACTCGAGTTGCGAGACGTTGCGGAAATCCGTGATCGGAAACACCGACTGGAAAACTGCCTGCAAACCGCCGTCGTCGCGCTCGCTGGGCAAACGATCCATTTGCAGGAAGCGATCGTAGGAGCGCTTCTGCACTTCGATCAGGTTCGGAATCTGGATGGTTGCGGGAATCTTGGAAAAATCAAAACGGGTGCGGAATCCATTGCTCTTTGACATTCGGATACTCCAAACTTTCATGCGCAGCAATTGGGCTGCGACAAAAACGGCGGATGTGAGGGCGCGTCAGTCGCGCCGCGGTACTCTACTCGTAAGAACCGGTAATATGGCAAAGACAGGTATGCGCCCGCGGGGACATGACTCCCCGAAGGCGCCGATTGCAGCGCTTGGCCTCTGTTGAAATGTGTCGTTTCCGCGCCAGTATCTAAAGGCCTGTTCCCGTTCCGCCCTGCCCGCGGAACAGTCTGCCAACTCGTGTCAGCGACCACGCCCCCGCTTCCTGGGCTCGTTACATCGGATGGTCGCAGTCACTCTATGAAGCAGGAAGCGGCGTTATTGATATAGATGATACCACCGTCCCAAAAGCTTCACCAGAGACAAATATATAGAGACCGGACGTCGCCGTCCGGCTGGACGGGCGAGGACGCCCGTCCTCCATCGTTCAAACTTACTTCACCTCGACTGTCGCTCCAGCGTCGGTGAATTTCTTCTTGATGGTTTCCGCCTCTTCCTTGGAAACACCCTCTTTGATTGCCTTTGGAGCGCCGTCGACCAGGTCCTTGGCTTCCTTCAAGCCCAGGCTGGTGACCTCGCGGACCGCCTTGATTACATTGATCTTATTGGCGCCCACTTCCTTCAGGACGACGCTAAATTCGGTCTTCTCTTCCGCCGGAGCCGCGCCTGCCGCCGCTCCACCACCGCCGGCCATCATCACCGGGGCCGCGGCCGCCGCCGAGACGCCGAGCTTCTCTTCCAAGCGCTTTACGAGCTGCGCCGCGTCGAGCAGCGACAGTCCGACAATTTGATCTTCCAACTGTTGCAGATCCGCCATGTTATTTCTCCAATTTTATGGTGAGACATAGCAAGCTATGTCTCTACAGTGTCGATTACTGATTTTCGCTATCCGCGGTCAAAGTTTCCAGTGCGACCAGGCTTCTGAACCACCGCGCCAGACACGCTGCAGGACCGAAACCGCGCAACCCTCGACTGCTGATAACTAAATCTTTTCGGACGGCTTTCCGCCCCGAAACCTTGTAGGGCCGGCACCTGCCGGCTTTGCAGCCTACGCCCCAGCAGGCGCGTCGGCCTTGAATTTCCCTTTCTCCACGCCCTGGTTGATCACGACCGCAATGTCGCGTCCGACGGCATTCATCACCGTCACCAAACGCTGCGCCGGTGCGTTCATCAGGAACAGGAGCTTCGAGTAGATTTCCTCCTTCGACGGCATCGTGGCCAGTGCCTGGATCTGATTGATCGAGATCACGCGGCCTTCGACTATGCCGGACTTGAAGGTGAATTCCGGATTGTCCTTGGCGTATTTTGAAAGCGCCTTCGCCAAAGCCACAGGGTCACCGGATGTGTACGCGATCGAGGTCACGCCCGTGAGGTTCTTGAGAGCCTCTTCGACCTTGGTGCCCTTGGCCGCGCGCTCCGCCAAAGTGTTTTTCACCACCAGGTACTTCGCGCCGGAACTTCGCAGCGTCTTGCGCAGCTCATAGTCCTGGTGCACGGTCAGTTTGCTGTACGTGGTCACAATCAAGCTGGAGACGTTCTGCAACTCCTTGCCCAGCTTCTCAACCTGCTCGGTTTTCTTCGCTCTTGTAACAGCCATATTCGGTTCCCTCAAAAAAGTAGCGCGTGCATTATTGCGCACGCAGCGCGGACAGGAATGTCCGCGCCAACAACAGTTAAGCTTTCGCCGCAGCTTCTACGGCGCTGGTGTCAATCGAAATTCCCGGGCCCATACTGGAGCTGAGGTAGCAGCCCTTCACGTACTTCCCTTTGGCCACAGTCGGCTTCGCCTTCACCACGCTGGTTATGACCGTTGTTGCGTTGTCGACCAGTTTGTCGGGAGAAAACGAAATCTTGCCCACGGGCACGTGAACCAGCGCCGTCTTGTCGGTACGGAACTCAACTTTGCCCGCCTTGACTTCCTGCACCGCTTTGCCCACGTCGAAAGTGACCGTACCGGTTTTTGGATTTGGCATCAGACCCTTGGGGCCAAGAACCTTACCTAGCCGGCCAACTGACTTCATAACATCCGGAGTGGCGATCAGCGCATCGAAGTCGGTCCAGTTCTCTTTGTTGATCTTCTCGACCATTTCCTCGCCACCAACGAAGTCGGCCCCTGCCGCTTCCGCTTCCTTGATCTTGTCGCCGCTGGCAATGACTAGCACGCGCTTCGACTTGCCCAGACCATGTGGCAGCACGACGGTACCTCGCACCATCTGGTCGGCGTGCTTGGGATCGACTCCGAGACGCATGGTGATTTCGACTGTCTCGTCAAACTTTGCGTATTTCACTTTTTGCAGAAGCGTGACCGCTTCCTGCATCGGGTAGGGGCGCTTCTCGACTGCCTGCCGCGCCTTAGTAATGTTCTTTCCTGACTTCTTCATTGCTGTTCCTCGTCTCCCACCGCTCGTCGCTGTTCTGGCAAGCCGTAGTGTCTTCGACTTGAGACGTAGCAAGCTACGCCTCTACAGAATCTATCCAACCACTTCAATGCCCATCGAGCGCGCCGTCCCGCGAATGCTCTTGATCGCCGTTTCCACCGATGCGGCGTTCAAGTCCGGCATCTTCTGTTTAGCGATATCTTCCACCTGACGCGCCGTGACCTTGCCCACCTTATCCTTGTTCGGAGTGCCTGACCCCTTGGCAATCCCCGCGGCACGCTTGAGAAGGATCGAAGCTGGCGGTGTCTTGGTGATGAAGGTGAAAGTGCGGTCGCTATAAACCGTCACCACCACGGGAATGATGAGCCCTTCCAGTTCCTTGGCGCTGGTGCGCGCGTTGAACTGTTTGCAGAACTCCATGATGTTGATCTGCGCCTGGCCCAGAGCCGGACCCACCGGGGGCGCGGGCGTAGCCTTGCCCGCCGCAATCTGAAGCTTTACCGAACCTGTTGCTTTCTTTGCCATAATCTCTCTTCGGGCGAGCGTTAGAGCCCGCGCTATTTCTTACGAACTCTGCTGACCCGCGTCCTTCGTAGCAGTCAGTGCCAACATCACCGTCGGAACCAGCTTCTTCTGAACCGGATCTGCTGCCAGCCCTAATCCTTCGATGGTGTGCGCGCACATCACTTCCATCTCTCCGGCTTCGGCCATCACGACCACGTCGGGAACGGAATATTTGTCGGTCGCGACATAAACGGTTGCCATGTCCCGTTCCAGCAGTCGACCCTCAATCGTACGAAAACCCATCTTGCGAGACGACACAACACCCAAGCGCTCCAGCCGCGTCCGCGAAATCCAACTGAAGGCCGCGCCCGTATCGACGTAGGCGTCCAACTCCTCCACGTCTCCCGGCTGTGCGGGATTCCACACTCGCAACTTTACGCTGAACGTGCCCATGCCGCCTACGCCACTTTCTCTACCTGATTAAATTCCAGTTCAACCGGCGTGGAGCGGCCGAAGATCGTGACCATCACCTTCAGCGTCTCGCGGTCTTCGTTGACCTCATCCACAATGCCAGTGAAGCTGGCAAACGGTCCCTCGGTGATGCGCACCGATTCGTTCTTCTCGAACTTAACCTTGAGCTTGGGTTTGTCTCTCGACTCGCCCACGCGATACACAATGTGCTGAACTTCTTCCTCGGAAAGCGGTGTGGGCTGCTGGCCCGTGCCGACAAACCCGGTCACCCGCGGCGTGGACTTCACCACGTGCCACACGTGATCGTCCATATCCATTTCAACCAGCACGTAGCCGGGATAGAACATGCGTTCGCTGGTGTACTTCTTGCCGCCACGCACTTCGGTGACCGACTCGGTGGGAATCAGCACCTTACCGATTCTCTCCTGCAGCCCGAATGCCTGGATGCGCGACTCCAGCGACTCCTTTACCTTGCGTTCGAATCCCGAGTAAGAGTGGATAATGTACCACTTCATGTTGGGATTGCGCGGAGCCTCAGGGGCAGAAGTGCCGTCCGCAGTTGGCGGTATTTCGTTTTCTCCGCCACCTGCTCCGGTTGCGTTTTTTTCTTCCTGCATAACGTGCTGTAAGATTTCAGCTTCCTTCCTTGGCATCAACGATGGGTCAAATATTTAAACAGGTAATTGATGCCGCTGCCGATGGTGTTGTCCACGATCCAGAAGTAGATCCCGAATAGGAAAACCGTAATAACGACCACGACCGTTGTAGCCTGCACGTCCTTGAATGAAGGCGCGGTCACCTTCTTCATTTCGGAGCGCACGTCGTTATAGAAGGTCTTGACTCGCTCGGGCCAAGCCATGACCCGGCCAGTCAGGCTTCGTTCATCCGCGCTCGCTGCTGTAATTGACTTTGCCATCTTCTTTATCTCAACCCCGCCACTCCAACTTCTGCTCTCGCGCTTCGATCTCTGGCAGGGGCGGAGGGATTCGAACCCCCAAGTTCGGTTTTGGAGACCGACAGTTTAACCGTTGAGCTTACGCCCCTGTGCCTGTGTGGCGCGGGCGCCCCCGCCCGCGTTCACTATTTCACTTCTTTATGCGGCGTATGCTTCCGGCAACGCTTGCAAAACTTCTTCATCTCCAGCCGGTCTGGAGTCGTCTTACGATTCTTCGTGGTCGAATAGTTCCGCTCTTTGCAGTCACCGCATTGCATCGTAATAATTTCTCGGGGCATAAAAACCGCTCCTAGCTTCTGGCTCTTAGCTTCTAGCTCTAAAGCCTAACTGTCATCCTGAAGGCGACGTTTTTGTCGCCGAAGGATCTCTGTACTTCTTCCGCCTAAGTCACAATCTCGCTGATGGTTCCTGCGCCCACCGTGTGTCCGCCTTCGCGGATGGCGAAGCGCAAGCCTTTCTCCATCGCCACCGGCGTGATCAGTTCGATCACCAGGCTGACATTGTCTCCCGGCATCACCATTTCGGTTGCTGCCGGCAACTCTGCTACGCCCGTCACATCCGTCGTGCGCAAGTAAAACTGCGGACGGTATCCCTTGAAGAACGGCGTGTGACGGCCGCCTTCTTCTTTCGTCAAAATATAAACTTCCGCCTTGAACTTGGTGTGCGGCGTGATCGATCCCGGCTTGGCCAGCACCATCCCGCGCTCGACATCGTCCTTGCCAATGCCGCGCAAGAGCAGCCCCGCGTTGTCTCCTGCCAGACCTTCGTCCAATTGCTTCTTGAACATTTCGACGCCCGTGACCACCGTCTTGCGCGTGTCGCGGAAGCCTACAATTTCCACTTCCTCGCCTACCTTCACTTTGCCCCGCTCGATTCGTCCCGTCACCACCGTACCCCGGCCCGAGATCGAAAAAATATCTTCAATCGGCATCAGGAACGGCTTGTCCAACTCACGTGCCGGCTGCGGAATGCTCTTGTCCACCGCCTCCATCAACGCGTCCACCTGCGCTTCCCACTTCGCTTCCCCGTTCAGCGCGCCCAGCGCCGACAGCCGGATTACCGGCACGTCGTCGCCCGGAAACTTGTAGCTCTTCAGCAACTCGCGCACCTCGAGCTCGACCAGATCCAGCAACTCGGGATCGTCAACCGCGTCACACTTGTTCAGCGCAACTACGATGTACGGCACGCCCACTTGCCGCGCCAGCAGCACGTGCTCGCGGGTCTGCGGCATCGGACCATCGGTTGCCGCGACCACTAAAATCGCGCCATCCATCTGCGCCGCGCCCGTGATCATGTTCTTGATGTAATCCGCGTGGCCCGGGCAATCGACGTGCGCGTAATGCCGGTTCGCGGTTTCGTACTCGACGTGCGCGGTCGCAATCGTGATCCCGCGAGCTTTTTCTTCCGGCGCGTTGTCGATCGAGTCAAAAGACCGGAACACGATCTTCGGGTTGTGCTTCTGCAACACCTTGGTGATGGCCGCCGTCAGCGTGGTCTTGCCATGGTCAATGTGACCAATCGTCCCCACATTGCAGTGCGGCTTATTGCGATCAAATTTCTCTTTCGCCATAAATCAGCTTTTAGCTCCTAGCTTTTAGCTTAACCCTTTGTCATCCTGAGGTGCCGCTCTTTGGCGCCGAAGGACCTGTGCAACATCTTCGCACTGTCAACTCTGGAGCGGGAGACGGGAATCGAACCCGCGACCAACAGCTTGGAAGGCTGTGACTCTACCACTGAGTTACTCCCGCCGCCTCCGCAACTCCGATACACACTCAACTCTGGAGCCGATGATCAGGATTGAACTGATGACCTCTCCCTTACCAAGGGAGTGCTCTACCAACTGAGCTACATCGGCGAAAATCGGCACCCAGCAAAAAGCTCGATTCGTATCAGGATATGGCTTCCAGCCATATCGCAACGCGCTCCAACGAACTCCGGCTCCAGCCGCTGTCCCTACGTTTCAACATCGCTCTTGCCTGAGTGCAGCACATCCTTGCGGCGCACCCACGTTTTCAGCGCAAACATTGCCAAAATAGCCAGGGTCCCAAGGCGAATTCGCTGGTCGCTAATCGTGTTCCAAGTCAAAACTCCCAAGGCAACGAACGCGGCCAGCGCAATAATTAAACGCTTCACTCACATTCCTGGTGCACAGGGAAGGATTCGAACCTTCGTACCTCGCAAGGAGGGACAGATTTACAGTCTGTTGGCTTTAACCACTCACCCACCTGTGCAAACTTCCGGGCCTTCCCGGCCACAAACCGTAACTCCGAAACCAGCCACGGCCTTTGCGCTGCACGCGGAGAACGATGCTACGGCGGGCAATGACCCAATAGAAAAACCGAGTGCGCGCGAAAATCCTCTCGCACGCAAACACCACACTTGGAAAAATTCCTTATGGAGTGCTGTTGGGAAAAATCTGTTACGCCGCCGCGCCGCGCAAAATGCCCTGTATTCCGGAATCGCTTAATCAAATGCTGGAGCTGGCGAAGGGATTTGAACCCCCGACCCTCTGATTACAAATCAGATGCTCTACCAACTGAGCTACGCCAGCAGTCGGAGACAAAGGCCCTCACGGGCGCATATATCCCTCTGATCCCTTCCAGATGTCCGGGACAATTCTAAAAGGTACCATAACGGTAATTCTGGCGCAACCAGAGCTAAACTCGGTAAGGCCGCTGACGGCCTGGAACGCATCTCCACCTACTCCGCGATCTTCCACACCGTCCCGTAGCCGATGGTGCCACCATTCAGTGCTGTACCAAACAGAGTGCCTTTTGCGTTCTGGACGAGGCCGCCGTATACGTATTTGCCGTCCGTCCCCTTGAAGCTATGTAGCAGGGTGAACTTGCCACTCTGGCTCACTTTGTACACCGTTCCGAAGTTGGACGCGCCGCCTGTCTCGGTAGTGCCGTACACATTGCCCAGCGCGTCCACAATCACGCCTGCAAGGGGATATTCACCATCCGTCGTTCCACCGGCGAAGCTGTGCAACACTCTCTCCTTGCCACTCTTGCTGACTTTCCATACCGTTCCCAGGGTGTGGGTACCGCACGACGAGGTTGTGCCATAGAAATTGCCTGCCGCGTCCATAAACGGCGTTCCCAGAACATTGCATCCGTCGGTCGTTCCACCAGTGAAGCTGTGCAGGATGGTCAATTTTCCAGTCTTGCTCAGTCTGTATAAAATCCCGCCGTCAGCAGCTCCACCCTCTTCGGTTACGCCATAGAGGTTGCCTGTCGCATCCATGAGCAGACTGGTGTAGGTAGGATATTTCCCGTCCTTCGTTCCCCCGGTGAAGGTATGGAGGATGGTCTCTTTGCCGCGAGGACTTATTTTGAACACCACCCCATCGTTGGAAGAGCCGCCCTGCGGAGTCGTACCGTAGAGATTACCCGCTCTATCTCGCAGTAAACCTCCAACGGGGTCCGCGCCGTCCGTCCCTCCGGTGAAGTTGTGCAGCACGGTTTCGGTGCCGCTAGGGTCCACTTTGAACACCACACCGGCGCCGACAGAGCCACCCTGCGTCGTGGTTCCATAAAGATTGCCCACGCTGTCCCGGACCAAGGCTGAAATAGGAAATGCCCCATCGGCCCCACCAGTGAAGCTGTACAGCACGGTTTCGGTCCCGTCAGGGGCGACCTTGAACACTCCCCCCGAAAAGGATGCGCCGCCGCCATAGCCAAAGGTGCTGTAGAGATTTCCCGCGGCGTCGCGGATCAAACTTGCGTAGGGGTCTCCGCCATCGGACGAGCCACCGAAGTTGTAAAGCACATGCAAGGTCTGCGCTTGCGCGGATTGACTTGTAACCGCGCCAAACGCGAACGCCACGGCTAGCATCAGTGCCGCCCCCGGACCCATTTTCGCGCAAATACGGCGTTGCTGCGTATTTCCCATTTTGTAATTCCTCCGTTCTAAGGTGAACGAGCTTTCCAAGGGCGACCTTTGTAACATTAAATCCGCGCAGAGTCACGCCCCGAATATCGGCTGTGCAGGCAGATTGTGAAAAGTCTTTCGAAGTAGTTGCACATTAATGCGAATGCGCCGTCACGAAGCCGGAAATAAGCAAAGTCTTCGTGGTCAATCCTTACTGTGGTTCCGATCCAAATCGCAATACGTGTCCGTCGGGGTCCTCGATTTTCATTTCGTATGCCCAAGGATAGTTGGTCGGCAGCTCGCGGAACTTCACACCCTTGGCGCTGTACTCTGCGAAGAGGGGTTCGATGTCTTCAACGCCGATCCAGAGCCACGTCCCGGGATGTCCCTGCTCACCCTGAGCTAGCATGATCGCGCGGCCATCGCGCGAAACCGACGCAAACGTCGATTCAGCCTCGCCGCCCCAATTTACTTTGAAGCCGAGCACATCGACGTAGAACCGAATACTAGCCGCGACACTGTTGACCCTCAGGATCGGACTGATGCACTCGACGACGCCGATTCTTGCCGCTTCGGACTTGCTGTCAGACATGCAAGCATCTCCCTGTAAAAGCAAAAGGCCGGCATCGAGCCGGCCTTTGCGTCGAAGAAAACCTGATAACTACTTCTTGGCCGGGGGAGCGATCGCGTCTTTCGTAGCCTTCGCCACGCGGAACTTCACTACTGTCTTGGCCTTGATCTGGATGGGTTCGCCGGTCTGCGGGTTGCGCCCCATGCGGGCCTTGCGATGCGCCTTCACCAGGCGGCCCAGGCCGGGGATGACGAACAAGCCATTCTTCTTGGTTTCTTTTATGGCGGTGTCGGTTAGGTGCTCGAGAAACGCGGCTGCGGTCTTGTTGTTGCTCTCAAGTTTCTCAGCCAGATGCCGGACTAGTTGGGTCTTGGTCATGCCTGAAGCCATGAATCCTCCTCTAGGTGGAACGTTGATTTTCCTGCGATGGGAGCCATCTTATATCACGTTCCTGTGGAAAAATAGCGTTTCAGCCGCATTTTATGCGGTTTTTTCCATTTAGGAACCACGAAAGCCCACAAAAATCGGCTTTTTTCGCTGCTATGCCTCCCCACCGGTGCTTCCGAGTGGCTTTGATCGACCTCCGGCTAGGGTGCCCCGGCACCGCCAGGCAATCGATTTTGCGTGTGATAATGATTTGAGGAGCTGATATTCGTGAGTTGTGCGATCTGCGAAAAACGAAAAGAAAAACGCTTTTGTCCCGCTGTTCACGGACGCATCTGCTCACAGTGTTGTGGTGAGCAACGCGAGGTGACTCTCGATTGTCCCACCACTTGTGTGTATCTCCAGCAGGCGCGGGAGCATGAAAGGCCGCGTCCCTTGCAGGATTTGGATCAGGCAGTCTTGTTCCCGCAGGTGGAAGTCGGCGAGCAGTTTCTCTACGAGCATGAACACCTGCTCATGGGCCTGAGCTACGCATTGGCAAAGAGCGCGCAAGCGGATCGTGCAATCACGGATGCCGACCTGATCGCCGCGCTTACCTCGATGAGCAAGAGTCAAGAGACATTGGCGAGATCAGGACTGCACTACGAAACTCCCGTCTCCAGCCTGAGCCAACAGGCGGTTGTCGCCGAAATACACGAGTTACTGAAGGGGTATCGTGAAGTGGAAGAGAAAAATCTCGGGTACAGCAAGCTTCGCGATTCCGATTTGCTGGGCGCGCTCGTTTTTCTCGTGCGCATGGGTCACGCTCGCACTTCGGGAAGGCCAAAGTCGCGGGCCTTCGTGGATTTCCTCCAGGCACAATTCCCCGAGAAACAATCGGCAGTGGCTACACCGGAAGAAGCCGGGAGCCGAATTATTATTCCGTAAAGTCGAAATCAGCCACGGATCTGCACGGATCAACGCGGATAAAAGAAATAAAGAAGAAGAAGGCTTATCCGTGGAATCCGTGGCTAGCTTGTCTTGCGCACTTCTGGCCCTGGCGGTAATGCATCTCGTAGTTCTCGAATGGTTCGTTGGAGCACTGGATGAAGCGCGTCCGGTGCAATCTCGGCAAGCGGTTCCAATACAAAGCGGCGCTCGTGCATGGCTTGATGAGGGACCGTGAGGCCGGGATCGTCGATGATCGAGTTGCCAAACAACAGAATGTCGAGGTCGATGATACGAGGCCCCTTTTGTCCCCCCCGTCGCCGCCCTAACTGTTGCTCGATGTCGAGAATACCGGCGAGCAGTTGTTGCGGGGTTTTCTCTGTATCCAGCGCGACTGCACAATTCAGGAACCAGGCCTGCGCGGTAAACTCGACCGGCTCAGTTTCGTAGAACGAGGAAACCGCCACGACCGCGCCGAAGGCACGCAATCGGTCGATGGCGGTTTTCAAATTTCCCGCCCGGTCGCCAATGTTGGAGCCAAGCGAAAGATAGACGAGTTCGTGCACTCGGATGAGTTTACAGACAAATGTTGTGGATCAGGTATCCAGATAAGGACTTGCGGCTCACAGATTGTCCGGGCACGCTTGAAGAATCTCAGCGGAGGGAACGGCCGCGATGCTTTCGATTCACGCCAAGATTGATCGTACGCAGCGCTTGCTTCGGATGCTCGAGGAAGATGCCCCGTTGCTCGCCGTCCGGGTAGCTCAACTCACTCCCGAACGCCAGCAATCGGCAAAAGACTACGCCGCGCAGTTGACCGCTCATGCCCGCGCTGAGTTGGAGAAGTTGATGGCGGAAGGATACTTCTGGGATGCCAACGATCCCACTCCGCAAGCGGCGGACTAGCGGATCTTTGTGGGCGAGGAAAGTTGCTGTTAGTGATGCTTCCGCTGTGTGAGAAATTCAGGCGGAGCGCAACTCAGCCCAACGCCTGGCAAGCAGCAACCCGATCCAGCAGCTCACCGGCCAGGTGAGCAGCCACGACAGCCAGTACCAGTGCGGCCAGCCCTTGCTCCAGTTGGGAATTGTCGCGCCGATGCCCATCACTTCCCCAAGGACGAAAAACCAGAGCACAGGCCGCGCCGCGCGGCCCGGCGCGAAGCGGGCGCAGAGCCAGGCGCAAAGAATCGATACGACGACGAAGAGCGCCGTACTCGCGACAAGAGCCGCGTCAGATGGGACACGCCCTCGAACGAAATCGCCTGGGAATAAGCGAGAGAGCAACGGATCCGTTGCCCGGACAAGAACGATGGAGAGTAGGCAGCTGCCGACGACGGCGGCGATGGACTTGAGCATCGGTTACACCTCCGTGTAGGCCATGAGACTGACAACGTTTGCGGTGAAATCCGAACCAAGGTGGTGAGACGATCAGGCCAACTGTTCAGCCATTGGCAGGAGACACGGAGAGACGGGATCGTGCTCGTCCTCGACGTTGGTTTCTTCCCACAGCGTGCGATCACGCAGCAACCGGGAGACTAACGCCGTATGCATCGCGTGGCCGGCGCGGTCGGCGACTACGTTGCCCAGAATCTGTTTCCCTAAAAGCGCGAGGTCGCCGATCAGGTCCAGCACCTTGTGGCGCACGAATTCGTCCGCAAAGCGCAAGGGCGGATTCTCCACGTCGTCCTTCGTCAGCACCACGCAGTTCTCGCGCGACGCCCCGCGGATCAGCCCCATATTCCGTAATGTCTTCTCATCCTGGCGGGAACCGAAGGTGCGCGCCGAAGCGATTTGGCGAAGGTAATTGCCGTTGGCAAGCTCCACGCTGAATGTTTCTTTGCCGATCAGCGGGTGCGGAAAATTGATGGTGTAGGAAACGGAATAGTTGTCCGCCGGATAAACCGCGATAAACTTATCGCCTTCTCGCATTTCCAGCGCGTGGCGAATGCGGAGATAGGTCCGAGGGCGCCGCTGCTTTCGGATTCCCGCCTGATGGATCAAATCCACAAAAGGCCGGGCACTCCCATCCAGAATGGGCAGCTCCAGATTGTCCAGCTCGACGATGGCATTATCAATGCCAGTTCCGATGAAGGCCGAGAGCAAATGCTCGGTCGTGGAAATCAGCACGCTCTTTTTCATCAGGCTGGTGGCATAGCTGACCCGCGCGACGTTCCGGCTGACGGCTTCGACCTCAAAACCGTCCAGATCCACGCGGCGAAACACAATGCCAGAACCTGCAGCGGCGGGCAGAATCCGCAAATGGACAGGAGCGCCGCTGTGCAGACCAACCCCAGCGCACTCCACTGCCCCACGAATTGTTTGCTCGTGTTTCAGCCTTAGTCTCTTATCTGATTGTTAGATGAAGAGATTACCGCCTGCGGTCAGAACTCTGGCTGTGGTAATTTGGCCACAGTTCGTGTGTATTTGCCGACCCTTATACGACGGATACGGTCGTAAAGCCAAATCCAGCAGATACTTAGCCTGTGGAAAAGGTAGTCGGGAGCAGGTTAGTTTTTAGGTGCACCTTTATTGGGTGCACCCTGATATGGATCATAGGTCACATCGGCGGCGAACATTGAGTCGCTCAGGCCCTTGTTATAGCTCACGGAGTTCAAGAAGCGCTGGCTGGACATATCCCCGTTGTAGAAGCGCGTCACGCTGAAGGGAGTCATGACGCCCTGGATCGGGCGGTAGCCGTCAAAGATTTCATCTTCGACGTTGCGCTGCTTATCGGTCGCATCGCGCCATGAGAAAGACTTCTTTACGGGCAGATGCGTGCTGGTATCAATGTACAAGGTGACGCTCTGATTGTTCGAATTCGTGATCGTGACCTGCTCGGTGTCCTTTTGCGCGGCGATGGTGTGCCCTTCGTAGAACAGAGCGATGCCTGGTTGCGGCAACCACTTGCGTATCACCCAATCCAGCGAATATTCGCGGCGCCGCAGATAATCGGCTACCGACTTGGGCTCATCGGAGCGCGTGCCTTTGTAAGTTATTTCGAAGCCCTTGTCGCCCCGGTACACATAGACGACGTCCCGCTTCTTGGTAAGTTCGACGCGGTCTTTGTCAGGGAATTTGTAGAAGCGCCAGAACACAACGCCAACGCCTTCCGATTCGCCCAGATGAAAACCGTAGGTGCGGCCTTCCTGGCTCACGTCTTCGATATTCAGGTAAGCGTTTCCGCCCAGGGCTTCAATCATCTGATCGAGCAGAGTCTTGGCCTTGCGAACGTTTTCCTGGTCAACGGGAATCCCTTGCGCGGTAGTTGCAGGCGCAGATGTTTTGGCTTGCCCAAAGGCCAGCGTGATCAAGAAGAAGACGGAGAACCAATACTTCATGCTTCCACCAGTTAGACGCCGAAAGAGCCATTGTAGCTGCCTGCGCGCCCATTATCCCGCGAGCACTGCCCCGCCGTTCACGTTGAAAACCTCGCCGGTAATGAAACCTGCCGCCGGCGTACACAGGAACAGAATCGGAGCCGCGATTTCCTCTGGCTTGGCGACTCGTCCCAAGGGAATCGTCGCGAAAATCTTGGCGCTACTCTCGAGATCATTCAACGCAGACGCGGACATATCTGTGTCCACCCATCCGGGCGCAACGCAATTTACATGAATGCCGTCGCGAGCAAGTTCGGTGGAAAGGCCTTTTACCATGCTGATCAGCGCACCCTTGCTTGCGGCGTAGTCACAGTGGAAAGCTTCGCCGCGTTGTCCCGCGGTAGAACTGACCAGCACGATGTGACCCGAAGCAGCGCTGGACTTCTTCTGCTTCTTCATCTGGGCGACAGAATGTTTGATGAGCGCGAAAACGCTGTCGAGATTGATGGCAAGTGTTTTGCGCCATTGTGAATCCCGCATCTGATCGATGGACACGTCTTGGGCAGGCCAGACGCCATGATTGGCGACCAGGATATCCAACCGTCCGAAACGTTTCACAGTGCTCGCTACCAGTTGCTGTGCAGTATCCGTTCCGGAAAGATTGCAGGCAACGGCGGCGCAATTATCCGCGCCGAGTTCCTTGACCAGTTGATCGGCCTGCTGTTTCGACTTCTCGTAGTTGAACAGAACTTTCGCGTCCGCGGTTACGAACGTCCTCACCACGGCCGCACCAATGCCCCGCGACCCGCCGGTGATGAGAGCGACCTTGCCGGAAAGGGAGAGATGCATAGGCCCTAGTTTCAGGGTTCAGGTTCCAAGTTGCAAGCTAGAGAGTTCAAAAGGGACTAAGGATGATGGTTCGCGATACGGATGCAAATTAAACTTCTTACGGTCAGCGCGCTTGAATCAAAACTCTTGGGCTTCAGCTGCCGAAGCTCGACGAAGCCCGCTCGGTTTTCAATTGACGCAAGAGCACTCGCACCAGCATGCCGTCGTAGCGAATGCCGCTCAACCGTTCCAGTTCGGCCAAAGCCTGTCCGCTGGTCTTGGCGGGTGCAAACGAACGTTCGGTGGTCATATTGACGTAGGCGTCGGCGACTGCCAGAATCCGCGCCCCCAGAGGGATCTGCTCCCCTTGAAGGCTGCCCGGGTAGCCGGTACCGTCGAAAGATTCGTGATGATGCTCCACCGCTTTTTGGAGCAACTCGCTAGCCGGCAAAGTACCGACAATTTCTCCACCCACGCGAGCGTGCATTTTTACCAGATAAAACTCTTCGTCAGTGAGCGGGCCGGACTTGTTGAGCACGCGCTCGGGAACAAAGATTTTTCCCACATCGTGTACCCGAGCGGCATAGGCAAGGTCATCAATTTCCTCGGGCGATAAGCCCAGAGCTCGCGCCATGAGTTCGGAGTAGCGAGCGACCATTTCACCATGTCCAGCGCCGTTGATTTCACGCAACTCCGCGGCCCGGGTCAGTGCCTCAATACCTTCGCGCAGAATCTGCACGCTCTCTTCTTCGTCCTCGGCCTCTTCGCTGCTTAGCTTCCGGAGCGTACCGAGGAGTTCATCGAGATGCTCGGGTCCGGTGTGCTCGCGATGCAGGAAGCCTTCGATGTACCCGGCGATCAGCTGCCGCTGCACCGCGCCGTGCTCGCTGCTTTCAGGTTGGTCGGTAAGGGAAACACGATCGCCGCCTGCGTGTTTGGAGACATACATTCCCGCATCCGCAACACGAATGATCTCTTCCGCGGTGAAACCATGCACGGGAAAACTGGCTACGCCGAAGCTGCCGGTGATGAGGTGTTCTTGCAGCATGGGGTCGGTCGAAAGCCAAAGACGCAGACGTTCAGCCAGGGCCTGTGCCTGCTCCACTCCGGTTTCCGGCATGAGGATGATAAATTCGTCGCCGCCGTAGCGCGCTACGACATTCGACTGGCGGCACTTCTGTTCCAGCAGGCGGCCAACGCGGGCCAGCACCAGATCCCCCTCAAGATGTCCCAGGGTGTCGTTCACGTCCTTGAATTTGTCGAGGTCGATCAGCACCACTGAAAACGGACGTCCGGAGCGGGAGGCTCGCTTCCACTCCGAACTGAGAGCTTCCCAGAAAAAGCGGCGCGTCTTGATGCCGGTAAGACCGTCAGTGATCGCGGTTTGTTGCAGCTTCTGAAATACGAACGAATTGTGCAGCGCCGTAGCCAGCAGATCGGCCAGCGTATTCATGATGAGAACATCTTCGGGAGAAAAGGCATCCTCCTGCCGGCTCTCAACGTTGAGCACGCCCAGAAGAGTCTCACCATAAGTAATCGGAATGCAGAGCACGGATCGCGAATCGGGCAACACTCCCTGCAGGTTGTCTTCGCCAGCAGTCTGCACCAGCGCGCTCTCACCGGTTCGCGCCACCCGGCCCAGGATTCCCACACCGAGCGGAATCCGCATACCTAATGCCTTGGCAGTGATTCCGGCTTCCGCCTTGATTTCGATATCTTTGCGAACGTAGTCAAAAATGCCGATACCGATATGATCGAAGCGGAAAGTCTTCTGGATGTGACCGACAATCTCCAGCAACATTTGCTCGGCGTCTTCGCTGGAGATGGCGGTTTTCGAAATGCTATTCAGAAAGCCAAACTGACGGGATCGGCGCTGTTCCTCGGCAAACAGCCGTGCATTCTCCACCGCGACCGACACTTGGCCGGCCGCCGTCTGGATCACTTCCAGGTCGCGTTGCTCGAAGACATACTCACGCTCCGCGCTCATCACGGCCATGACTCCAGCCGGCTTTCCGCCTTGCATAATCGGCGCGCCACAGAAGCACTTGGACGGTCGCGCCGGAACGTAGGTCGTGCCCAGCCGTTCGCGGGCCTTCTCCAGATCGGCGCGGATCAGCAGCGGTTGCCCGGTGCGGAGAATGTACTCGGTCAGACCGTTGTCGACCTTGCGCGAACGCTTAGGTAGAACCTGGCCTTTTTCCACTTCGAACTCGAAGCGGATGTGCTCGCCCTCTTGGAAAGCTACGTAAAAGTCGCGAGTGTCAAAGATCTGCCCCAGTTCTTTGTAAACCGTGCGCAGGATCTCGTCCTGGTCGAGGCGAGAGCTGATGGCTTGGCCGATCTGGGTCAGCAGTTCGTATTCCTTGGTACGGCGCTGGGCGTTGTGCATGACCACATAGTTTTCCAGCGTCAGCCCAATCTGCAATGCCAGCCCAATCAGCAGGCGCAGGTTTGAGGATCCGAACACCCGGCGCTCGGCGTGGGGAAAAATGATCACCCCAAAGTTGTGCTCCCGAGTCTGTAAGCTGACGGCAGTGATGTTCCGGATATTTTCTTCCGCTGCCACCTGCCGAAACTGCTCGAAGCGGGCACCGGGAAACGCAGGCAATGGTTCGGACATTTCGGCAAAATTGTGGAAGGTCACGAATCCGCCGCGCCGGTAGGCCAGCTCGGCGATGTATTCCCCGGAGCCGCTCTTTTCCATCTTGTTCACCAACTCCGGCGAAAACCCACGCTGCACAGACGGCAGAATGGCGCGCCAGCGCTCGGAAACGTAGATCATCGCGCGACCGGTCGGCAGCGGCGCTACCAGCCTTTCCAAAATGTTTTGCAGGCTGGGCACCAGATCTTCGGCCGAGAGCAGCCGCATCGGATCTACACCCAGAGTGGAGAAGGCGAGTGCATTTTCTTGCACCGCATTGCGCTCGTTCTCAAACAGCACCATCACCATGGCGATGCCCAGGAGCATTTGCGGAATCGGACCCAGGAAATGCCCGGCAGTCCCGACCACCGCTCGAAAAGGATTCTGCAATCCCCCGAAAACCATTAGTACAGCCCACAACGCCAGCGAAATTGCCAGAAACGTAAAGGCCAGCGAATTCTTACGATGCGCGTATCGGTAGAAATAAAATGAGCAGTACAGAAGCACCACGCCCAAGCCGATGTCCAAGGGCAGATGGGGATTGGATATATCGGGACGCACTTGCAGATTCCACCAGGCGAGCGCTATGCCCCCTACTCCGACCGCCACGTCATACCAGCGCAAGACGAATTTCTGCCGCCCCATCAATCTGGTTGAGACAAAAATGCAGAGAGCCATCGCCATCAGCAGCAGAGAACTGAGGAATGAGACCACCGCCAAGGGTTGCCGGGACGCAACCCAGGCGTCCAGCGCGTAATGCAGCGTGTAGGCGGCCCACCCTAATTGCCAGGCGCGGAAATATTGGTGCCGGCTCTGCTCGTAAAGATAGGTGAACAACAAGAACATCAGCAGGGCGACGAGCCCTGGCAGGATAAACACGCTGATGGGGGTAGTGCTATCCATTAGTTTGGGAACAGTTCTCTGCCGCTCCCCTGTATCACTTTAGATTAATGAAATCTGCGCCCTCAATATTTTCATACCATCCTAGACAAAACAATAGTCTTTAGATGAGAAGAAAAGGGCTCGAAGACCTCTCGAGGTAACATCCGTTGGTTACCAGAGATACTTGACGCGCCGCCAACTGGATGCAGCCTTTTCCCCGATAACGCCCTAAATCGTTTCACGAAGAATCTGTGCCCATCTTACCGGCGAGCGAACCCGCCAGAATCTGTCCCTCCGGGCGGCTGTCTCGGAGATGAGTTATAGTGGTATTTCCACACGAGATTCCGACCCTCGAGGTCAGCTCGGATGTCCGGGCGTTCAGGCGGCAAGCGCTAAACACCCAGTCTGCGCCCCAAAAACCTTATGAATGCCTCAAATCCCGAGACCGTAGCCGCCGTGAACCCGCCCGCCGAGTCTCGTCCTTCGAACTTCATCCGCGACATTATTCTCGACGACCTGAAGACCAATAAATACGCCGGACGCGTGCAAACCCGTTTTCCTCCCGAGCCCAATGGCTATCTGCACATCGGGCATGCCAAGGCGATCTGCCTCGATTTCGGCCTGGCCAACGAGTTCGGTGGGCACACCAATCTCCGCTTCGACGACACCAATCCTGAAAAGGAAGAAACCGAGTACGTCGACTCGATCATGGAAGACGTCAAGTGGCTGGGCTTCCAGTGGGATGGTCTTTTCTACGCTTCCGACTATTTCGACCAGCTTTATGCCTGGGCAGTGCAACTCATCAAAGCGGGAAAGGCCTATGTCGACGATCTAAGCGCGGACGACATTCGCAAATACCGGGGTACCTTAACCGAGCCCGGCAAGGATAGCCCCTTCCGCGACCGTTCCATCGACGAGAACCTCGACCTTTTCGAACGCATGCGAGCCGGAGAATTCCCCGACGGCTCACGAACTCTGCGCGCCAAGATCGACATGGCCTCGCCGAACTTCAACATGCGCGATCCCGTGATGTACCGCATCCTCCATGCCGACCACCATCGGACCGGCAGCAAGTGGTGCATCTATCCCATGTACGATTACGCCCATGGGCAGTCGGATTCGCTCGAGCGGGTAACGCACTCGATGTGCACGCTGGAGTTCGAGGATCATCGTCCTCTCTACAATTGGTTTATCGAGCAGTTGGGCATTTTCCCTTCGCAACAGATCGAGTTTGACCGGCTTAACCTGACCTACACCCTGTTGAGCAAGCGCAAGCTACTACACCTGGTGCGCGAGGGTCGTGTGAGCGGTTGGGACGATCCCCGCATGCCGACTCTTTCCGGCATCCGCCGCCGCGGCTACACGCCCGAAGCGATCCGCAATTTCTGCGGAGCCATCGGCGTCTCCAAGACCACCGGCTCGATCGAACTTGCAATGCTGGAGCACTTCGTTCGCGAGGATCTGAACAAACGCGCTCCGCGTGCCATGGCCATTCTGCATCCGCTGAAGGTTGTGATCGACAATTATCCGGAGAATGAAACTGAGGAAATGGACGCGGTGAACAATCCCGAGGATCCGAGCGCGGGCACACGGAAAGTGCCGTTCTCCCGCGTCCTCTACATCGAGCAGGATGATTTTCGCGAGATCCCGCCACCGAAATATTTCCGCTTGTCCCCGGGGCGCGAAGTCCGGCTGCGCTATGGATATTTCGTGACCTGCAAGAGCGTCGTCAAGAACGAAAAGGGGGAAGTGGTCGAAGTGCACTGCACCTACGATCCCGCAACCCGAGGCGGCAACAATCCTCCCGACGGAAGGAAAGTGAAATCCACCATTCACTGGGTCTCCGCTGCCCATGCAGTGAATGCCGAGGTACGGATTTACGAAAATCTCTTTACCCGGGAAGATCCCAATCAGACCGAAGAGGGTCAGGACTTCACTGCGAATCTCAACCCCAAGTCACTTGAGGTACTCACGGATTGCAAGCTCGAACCGTCGCTCGCCGACCCAACACCCGGAAGCCTTTACCAGTTCGAGCGCCTGGGATATTTCTGCGTCGACCCCGACTCGAAGCCAGGAAAGCCGGTTTTCAACCGCACCGTAGCTCTGAAAGACACCTGGGCAAAAATTGAAAAGAAGAAGTAGTGAGCGCGGAATGCTAGGCGATGCTTGGCTGAGCCGAAGTCGATTCGGCCTGCTCGTGGGCGTGATAGCTGGAGCGCACCATAGGTCCTGACTCGACGTGGCGAAAGCCGAACCGCAGCGCCTCGTCCCTCAGGTAGCGAAATTCATCAGGCGTGTAGAAGAGAGCAATGGGAAGGTGGTCGCGCGATGGCCGCAGGTACTGGCCAACGGTCAAGATATCAACGCCGCGCGCTCCCAGGTCCCGAAACACTTCAACCAGCTCCGGGATCGTTTCCCCCAGGCCAACCATCACTCCAGATTTCGTGACCATCCCGGGCGAAAATTCTTTGGTCTTCTCCAGCAGCCGCAGCGTCCGCTCATAGCGTGCGCCGGACCGGACCACGCGATAAAGTCGCGGCACGGTCTCCGTATTGTGATTCAAGACGTCAGGCTTGGCATCGAGAACGATACGCAACGCCTCATCGATACCCTGGAAATCGGGAATGAGAACTTCGATGCGGCACTCGGGTGACAACTCGCGAATCTGATAGATCGTCTCTGCAAAAACTCGCGCCCCGCCCAGATTGTCGTCATCCCGGTTGACGCTGGTCACAACCGCATGCTTTAAGCCGAGCGTAGCCACCGCTTCGGCCACGCGGCGCGGTTCGTCCCAATCAATCGCCCCAGGCTTGCCCTTGGGAACCGCACAGAAACCGCAACGCCGGGTGCAGATGTTGCCCAACAGCATGAATGTGGCCGTGCGGTGGTTCCAGCACTCCCCGATGTTCGGGCATTGCGCCGATTCGCAAACCGTGTGTAGTCCCAAGCCACGGGCCAGTTTTTTCAGATTGTGGAAGTTCTCGCCGACGGGAGCCTTGGCTCGAAGCCACTCCGGCTTGGGCTGCCGGACCGGTGGCGCAAGATCGATCTGGACGAATTGGGAAGCGCCTGCCATCTGCTCTTTCGATTTTACATGAATACCTTTTCACCACGGAGACACAGAGGCGGAGAGAACCCCTAAGACTTTGCAAAAACCGCGGACCCATCAGTGCCTCTCCAAAATTGAAGCATTCTCTGTGTCTCTGTGGTGAAAGGGTTTAGGTCAGGCGAACATCAAACAGCGCCAGCCAATAGTGAACCGATTGCAAAGCAAATCCGCAGAAGATAAGCCCTATGCCGGAGGCTCCGAGTCGTCGCTCCGGAAGATTGTCCGCATAGTATTCAAAATAAGGATCCACCGTCACAGACTCAAGTCTGCGCCGACTAACCTTCCAGATAAGAATCAATCCACTCTTTGATCCGAAACCGGCGCTCGTCCTGGCTATCGAAGCGGATGCCAAAAGACTTGCCCGGCGCGTTCCGCCAAGTCACCGCGCAGCGAACCCATATCCGCGGCAAGGTCAGCAGAGCGAAAGACACCTCACCCGACTGCCCAATCGCAATATCGTCGGCGCTGCGCAGGGACATGCCCCCGGAGCTAACCTCAATACTGGTCGCCGTTACCTTACGACCATCGCTCATGGCAAGGGAGATTTCCGTGATCACTGGAATGCGCACGTAACGGCGCAGTTCGTGCAACACGAGCATTTGGGTAGCCCGGACCAATTTCAGCACCGCTGGGCGCTCAAGCGGTTCGTGAAATATGGCATTGATCCCGTACTTCGAAAAGCTCAGCGCATCCTGGGCACTGCCGCCAACGGCATACAGGACGATGCGGCTATTGGAGGGAGAAGTACGCGCCGACTCCATGATGGTCTGAGCGGTCGGGCCCAGCTTGATCACGCAGGCCTCAAATTTCTCCTTCTTGAGGCGCTCGGCCACGTTTCCGTTCAACGGCACACTCTCGATCCCAAACTGCCGGAAGCACTCGGCAAGAGTATTCCGGGCGGGTTCTTTCATGTCGATTAGAGCCACACGGGCCGAGGCCTTCTTGGTGCTGAGCGTAGGCATGAGCGAGGTTCCAAAGGCTTTGTCCATAGACGGAGTATTCTTGCCCTGCAAATCTATTCTGTAGTGGACTATCGGCAATGGCAAAGGAGAAGAAGGCCAATCCCTGGGTACCAAGGTCTCATTACCACAGGTAAGACAGGAGGAGTCCTAAAGTTCCTTGCCAAAACGGAACGGGCAATGCCCAGTGTGGCGCGGACACTCCTGTCCGCGGCCTTTGACTTGGCCGGAGACGACCCAACGCCTAAGGGCCTGCGGAAAAACCGTCGGCGTGGGAGTTTTGAAAGGGGGCTTCCCAGCCGTGCCATAAGTCTATTGAAAACGATGTACGGGCGCGGCTTGAAGCCGCGCCCCTTCAAGGCGCAGCCGCCAATGTCGACGTCTTTCTGCAAAGTGCCTGGCAGTGAAGATTTTGAGGACTTTTCAGCAGAACATTTGGACTAGCCGGAACTACTCCGTCCAGCGCCGGAAGAGCAGCGCGCCGTTGGTCCCGCCGAAGCCGAATGAATTGGACATAGCGTATTCCAAGTCGGCTTTTCTGGGATGGTTGGGGACGTAGTCGAGGTCACACTCGGGATCGGGATTATCCAGGTTAGCGGTTGGAGGCAAAATCTGGTCGCGCAGCGCGAGCACGGTAATGCCAGCCTCGAGCCCACCGGCGCCACCGAGCAGATGACCGGTCATCGATTTGGTCGAACTCACCGCCAACTTGCGGGCGTGATCGCCGAAGGCGCGCTTGATGGCGATGGTTTCGAGTTTGTCGCCGAGATCCGTCGACGTGCCGTGGGCGTTGATGTAGCCCACATCCTGCGGCTGGAGCTTGGCATCATTGAGCGTGTTAAGCATCACACGATAGGCGCCATCACCATTCTCGGCAGGTTGGGTAATGTGGTGGGCGTCGCCACTCATACCGTAGCCCACAATTTCGGCCAGGATTCTAGCGCCGCGGCGGCGGGCGAACTCCAATTCCTCTAGAATGAGGATTCCAGCGCCTTCGCCTATTACGAATCCGTCACGCCCTGAGTCCCAGGGACGGCTGGCTTTCTCAGGCTCATCGTTGCGTGTCGAGAGGGCGCGCATAGCGGCAAAACCGCCAACCCCCATGGGGGTAATCGCCGCCTCGGTCCCACCCGCGATCATGACATCTGCATCGCAACGCGCGATGATCTTGTAGGCGTCTCCAATGGAGTGTGCGCTCGAGGTGCAAGCAGTGCACGTGGCCTCGTTCGGACCCTTGGCGTTGTAGCGGATGCTGACATGTCCTGCCGCCAGATTCACGATCGAGGCGGGAATGAAAAATGGGGAGATCTTGCGCGGTCCGCCATTGAGCAGGTTTATATGCTCCCGCTCAATCACGTCGAACCCGCCGATTCCGGATCCGATGTGCACTCCTGTCCGGGTCGAAATCTCTTCGGCGACTTGCAGGCCCGAGGCTTTCATGGCTTCGTCGGCCGCAGCCAAAGCCAGGTAGATGAAGCGGCCCATCTTCTTCAGTTCTTTTTTCTCGACGAAATTCAGCGGATCGAAGTTCTTGACTTCCGCTGCGATCTGGCAAGCGAACTGTGTGGCGTCGAAATGAGTAATCCGGGCTACCCCGCTCTTGCCCGCGAGCAGGTTTCGCCAAATCTCTTCGGTGGTGTTGCCCACTCCGCAGATCAGGCCAATGCCAGTGACTACAACCCGTCTCGCCAACTACTTCCCACCTTTCGCGTGTTTGCCGATGTAATCCACCGCATCCTGCACGGTGCGGATTTTCTCGGCATCCTCGTCGGGAATCTCGATCTCGAAGGCTTCTTCAAAAGCCATCACCAGTTCCACGGTGTCCAGAGAGTCGGCTCCCAGATCGTCCACAAATGAGGCATTCTGTGTGACTTCGCCCTCATCCACTCCCAGTTGTTCCACGATTATCTGTTTTACTTTGTCGTCAACGGCTGCCATGAGTTCTCCTTGCTGTTGCGTATATGGGACTGGACTGACTTAAGTTGCCACGATGGAGGACGAGCATTGCGCGCGTCCAGCCGGGCTGGGACGCTCGGCCTCCATTAGGGGTGCAACTTACTTGGCCACTTTGGCGTGCTTATCGATGTAGTCGATGGCATCCTGAACCGAGCGGATCTTCTCGGCGTCCTCGTCTGGAATCTCCAGATCAAACGCTTCTTCGAGCGCCATCACCAGCTCCACCTGGTCCAGCGAATCGGCGCCTAAGTCATCCACAAACGAAGCGCTGGGCGTGACCTCGGCTTCGTCGACCCCCAGTTGCTCGCTGATAATCTGTTTTACTTTTTCGTTGATCTCTTTCAATTTGTCTCCAGCAGCCATAGCAATCCACCTCCCGAAGAATGAGTAAAGGGAATGAGTAGTGTAATGGCCAGCACGAATCGGTGTAAAGGCGAGTCCCGCCGCTACCGAACCTGACTGCGGCTGGCTGCAAGAAGGCCCATAAGAATCGTAACCGCTGGCAGGTGCTGGGTCAACGAGCTTGGCAGCCGCCAAGCATTCGATCGCCACTTGAAACTCAGAGCAAGAAACCCGAAACTGCCCTTATGCGCGCTGTCGTACAACGCGTCAGCCGTGCGCAGGTCGCCGTAGACGGCGAGGTCGTGGGCGATATCGGCCGCGGTCTGCTGGTTCTGCTCGGCGTGACTCACACAGACAATGAAGCGGACGCCGATTATCTAGCCGACAAGATTGCTGGATTGCGCGTTTTCGAGGATGAGAACGGAAAGATGAACCTGGACACTGCGGCCGTCAGCGGCGGAATTCTGGTGGTCTCGCAGTTCACGCTCTACGGCGACGTTCGCCGCGGCAAACGGCCATCCTTCGATGCCGCCGCGCCGCCCGGGCGGGCTCGCGAGCTCTACCAATACTTCGTGGAGCGCATCCGCGCCGCTGGCTTGCCCTGCCAAACCGGTCGCTTCCAGGAAATGATGCAAGTGGAACTGGTAAACGATGGCCCCGTCACGATTCTGTTGGATTCCACCAAGACCTTTTAGCTCTTTACCACAGAGTCACAGAGTCACAGAGGCGCAGAGAAAACGCCAATCGCGCGGCAGCAAATTTATTGCACCATTGCCGCCAGAACTTTGCGTTTACTGATTTCTCTGTGTCTCTGTGACTCGGTGGTGCTCAGGACGGCAACCGGTACAATTCCTCCAACACTTTCCGTGTGTTGGTCAGGACTTCTTCAACCCCTTCTGCGGAATAATCCCGGTGGAACATCTCGGGATCGTGGATTGCTTTGTTGCCTGCTTTGGCCACCTCGCGGGCGCAACGCGGACGGTCATCGGTTAGAAGGCTCTTCTCCATCGCGACTGCGATCATGTCGTGGATGGATTGATTGGTCTCGCTCTGCGGATCGGCGATTTCCTTGAGGGCTCCCTCCAGAATGGCGCGGCAGAATACAGCGCAAGCTAAGTGGAAACCGTACAAATAGCAGCGATGGGCCTCTTCAAACAGAAACTGGACTCTTCGGTTCGGCACGATTTCCAAGCCCATGCGGTCCAGCGCCGAGGCCCGGGAAACAATTCCATCCAGCTTTTCGAGAACCTCCTCAGCGTAATAACGATCGAGCGCGTCCAATTGGCTCTTGGCTTCGGGAACGCTCTCAGGAGTCGGCGCGTTCTGTCCAGCGGCAATTGGGCCAAACGCGTTGCCCAGAGCTTCGCGGGTTTCGGGCCTCAGCTCATCCATCAACTTTTTGAACTCCGCTGCCAGGGAATCTACCGCGGGCGGACTCGCGAGCGACGTCCGCTGAATCGCGACGGTGCGCGCAACATGGTCATAAACCAGCCGGCGCATTTTCTGGAACACCGCTTCGTCATGGTTCGCGTGCACACGCGAGACGCCGCGCCCCATCCCAAAAGACCAGGCTTCTCCTGCTCTCTCATAGTTTCCGTCGTTGATATAGCGCAGAATCTCCGCGAGGAGTTGGGCCCGCTTCGAGAGATGGTCGTTCATCTCTGGCCTCTCACTGTCGATCTTCGCTCGACTGGACAGCCGAGGGCGGCTCCCCACGTTATGCGTGTACAGCCGCCGGCTTGGTCGACAGCAATTGCCGCAGCACGAATTGCAGGATTCCGCCGTTGGCGTAGTACTGCGCTTCCTGCGGCGTGTCGATCCGTACCAATGCCTTGAACTCCGTCGTCTTGCTATCTGCCGTGGCGCGCACTTTCACCTGCTGGCCCGGAGCGAAGCTTCCGATCAACTCACGAATCCCCGTGATCTCGAAGACTTCCTCGCCGGTCAAGCCCAGCGACTGCGGGGTCTCGCCCTCGAGGAATTGCAACGCGAGAATGCCCATTCCAACCAGGTTGGAGCGATGGATGCGCTCGTAACTTTCCGCAATGACGGCGCGCACACCGAGCAAAAGAGGCCCCTTGGCAGCCCAATCACGCGAGGAACCCGAACCGTATTCCTTGCCCGCGAGGATCACGAGCGGAACGTGTTCAGCAATATATTTCTCTGACGCTTCGAAAATGGTCATCTCCGCGCCATCGGGCAGGTGACGCGTGAATCCGCCCTCGAGGTTGGGAACCATCTTGTTGCGCAGGCGAACGTTGGCGAAAGTCCCGCGCACCATGACTTCATGGTTGCCGCGCCGCGAGCCGTAGGAATTGAAATCGGCAGGCTTGACGCCGTGTTCGATCAGATATTTTCCCGCTGGGCTGTCCTTTTTGATCGAGCCCGCCGGCGAGATGTGATCCGTGGTAACGCTGTCGCCGAGCACTGCCAACACCCGCGCATTCCTGATATCTTCTACTGCTGTCGGCTTCAGCGTCATACCGTCGAAGTAGGGAGCGCGGCGGATGTAAGTCGAATTTTTGTCCCATGCGTAGGTCTCGCCCTTGGGTACGGGCAAGCCCCGCCAACGCTCATCGCCGTGATAAACCTCGCCGTAGCTTCGTCGGAACATATCCGACGAAATCGATTTCTTGACGGCCTCATCCACCTCACTGCGCGACGGCCAGATATCCGCCAGGTATACCGGCTTGCCTTGCTTGTCGTTGGCAATGGCGTCCTTTCGCAAATCGACATCGATGCGGCCCGCTAGCGCGAATGCCACAACCAGCGGCGGCGACATCAAATAGTTGGCGCGCACCTCCGGATTAATGCGGCCCTCAAAATTGCGATTGCCGGAAAGCACAGACGCGACCACCAGATTCTTTTCGTCGATCGCCTTCGAAATTTCTTCCGGCAACGGCCCGGAGTTACCAATGCACGTCGTGCAGCCGTAGCCCACGATGTGAAACTTCAATTTTTCGAGATACGGAGTCAGGCCTGCGCGTTCCAGATAATCGCGCACGACCTTTGAGCCCGGCGCGAGTGAAGTCTTCACCCACGATGGAACTTGCAGACCGCGCTCGACCGCCTTTTTCGCAACCAGGCCTGCGGCTACCATCACGGAAGGGTTGGAGGTGTTGGTGCAACTGGTGATAGCGGCAATGACGACGCTGCCGTGGCGTAAAGCTGCGCCGGCAGATTGAGGAACATGCTCCTCAACCCGATGGTCACCAACTCCCACGGCCGTGGGACTACCGCCTTCTTGCTCCCACCCCGCCACCTTTTTCGCGGAGTCCGTAGTGGGAGAGGAAACTGTCACGCTGGATTTTGGTTTCAATAGCGATGGGAGCGACGTTTGAAACGACTCCCGCGCCTGCGCAAGAGGCACCCGATCCTGCGGACGCTTGGGGCCAGCCAGGCTGGATTCGACCGTGCCCAAATCCAGCGCGAGCATTTCGGAATATTGCGCTTCGGGTGTCTTCTCATCGTGAAACAACCCTTGCTCGCGGCAGTAGGCCTCAACCAACGCGACCTGTTCCTCGGATCGCCCGGTCAATCGCAGATAAGCGAGGGTCTCTTTATCGACTGGGAAGATGCCGCATGTGGCGCCATATTCGGGAGACATATTTGCGATGGTGGCGCGGTCGGCCAGCGGGAGTTCCTGCAGGCCAGGTCCAAAATACTCGACAAACTTCCCGACCACGCCGTGCTTGCGCAACATTTCAGTAACAGTCAGCACCAGATCAGTCGCGGTAGGGCCTTCGCGCAGTTTGCCGGTCAGCTTCACCCCAACCACTTGCGGAATCAGCATGGATACTGCCTGTCCCAGCATCGCAGCCTCGGCCTCGATTCCACCCACCCCCCAGCCCAGAACGCCCAGGCCGTTAATCATGGTGGTGTGAGAATCCGTACCTACCAGCGTATCGGGATAAGCCACGCGCTTGCCGTTCAACTCGTTCACATAGACAACTCGGGCGAGAAACTCGAGGTTCACTTGATGCACGATTCCCGTGTCCGGCGGAACGATCGCCAAATTGCGGAAAGCGGTTTGCCCCCAGCGCAGAAATCCGTAACGCTCTTTGTTGCGCAGGAACTCAAGTTCCGCGTTTAACTGGAACGCTTGTGGCGTGCCAAATTCGTCCACTTGTACCGAGTGGTCGATGACCAACTCGGCGGGTTGCAAAGGATTGATCAATGCGGGATCCCCCGCAAGCACTTTCATGGCATCGCGCATGGCGGCGAGGTCGACGACGGCCGGCACGCCGGTGAAGTCCTGCATCAAGACGCGGCTAGGCGTGAAGGCGATTTCCTTGTCCGGCTTCGACTTGCTATTCCACGCCGCGAGCGCGCGGATATCCTCTTTGGTCACACTGCGACCGTCTTCAGTGCGCAATAAGTTTTCCAGCAGAATGCGCAGCGAGAAAGGAAGATGCTTGGTAGAAATGCCCTGCTTGTCGAGGGCGTAGATGCGATAGATCTCGTAATCGTGGCCAGAAACGCGGAGAGTGGAACGGCTGCCAAAGCTGTTCATAAAAGAGTTGTCCTACAACTAGTTTAGTCGTTCCAGACAGGATTGCGTAGTGCGGCGGTCGAGCCATCGTTCCCAAAAGCAAAGTGATGGGGATCTGCAGTGTTGACTAGAAATGTCAAAGACTGCAGATCCCTCGCTTTGCTCGGGATGACAAGCACAGCGATGTTTGTCAGGGGTCGTGCTGGCCTTACTGACCAACCACGAAAAGGACACCGTCATTCTGGGTGTAGATCTTGCCATCCGACCCCAGTGACAACGGAGTGTAAGCCGCCCCCAGCGCCAACTGCAGGAACAGCTTCGACTGCAGCTTTCCGCCCTGATTCAGAACATACACGTTGCCGTCTTCGCTGTTGACGTAAACCACTCCTTTTGCGTCGATGGCGGGCGCGTTGATGCACCACTCGTAACCGTTGGGATGATCCTTATCGATGGTCGTGTTCTTGAAACTCCATTCCGGCTTTAGATCAGCGCTGATCTGGGTTATGTCGTAGGGCCCGGGCGGAAGCGGCTTGCAAATGGGACTGTTGAGGTTGCAATACAGCCCGCCGGGATAGTGGTTGTTCTTAAGTACGATCGAGTAGGTGCCGTCGTGCGGATAGACGGCTGGTGTCGAATCCCAACCGAAATCGTACGCGCCCAGGAAATTGCCTGTGTCGCTGAACTTCATGAGATGACCGCGGCTGGCGTTGTACTGCCCAAGCACGCCCATGAGCACGCTTCCATCGGATAAAACTGTGGGCGTCGAGGAAGCCTGGTCAAGAATCCATCCTGAGCCCCAATCATTCGTGGTCGGATCGACTCCCGGCGTCGTCCCCTCGCGGCATGCATTGGGCTGGTTCTTGTGCTTGGCGATGGGTACCAGAAAGCCGCAGCCATCGTGCAGACGCCGTCCCAGCGACGCATGCCATTTCGGCGTCAAGTCGGAATTCGCCGCGATCAAGTACCCAACCGTGAAATCAAAGTGCGCCCGACTGATCGTGTAGACAGTTCCATCTGGCGCGATGGCCGGCGCTACGTTGATGCCCGGCCGTTGCGTCCCGCAGGGTATGTCGATGGGCTTGGCGTGCTTGCTGGGAGGCCAGGGAAGAGTCTTCACGTCATAAAAGAACAACGGACAGTTATCCGTTCCCTTCGGAGCTCCCTTGGTTAATTTCTTGAAAGTCACTGTCGACGTAGTATCGTCAGCCGCTACCTTGACCAACCAAGATCCAAGAACATCGACCACCCAGGGATTCGTCGGGTCGAGTTTGATCACGTTGTAGTACACGTCGCCCTGCGCATCCGCGGTAAGAGGGCCAGCGACATATTTGTTTCTATCGATTGACTCGCCAAACGGATTGATGCGCGACACCTCGGTCCCATCGTTCTTGTTCACCTTCCACACCGTGCCACCGAAACCGGGGATATACATAAAATCACCCGTCAGCACCGGATGGAAAGCCGGCTCCCAGCCGCCGAAATTGGTCAAGGCCGCATTGGGCTCGGGCTTCCAGTCACTCTGATAATTCCACTTCTCCACCAGTTTTCCTTGCTGCCAGTCGAGACGCTTCTCGTTCCAGATTTCTTTGTCCCACGTATTGGGACCGCATGCCGTTCCCGTCTGCCATGCTGTCGGAGGATGGCACGGGATCCACTTACCGGTCTTGAATTCCATGTAAACGCTGTTGCCCTCGGTCAGCGGTACCTGGTAATGCACGACCAATTCACCGCCCTCATCAAGCTTTTCCTGGGCCACGAAAGGGTCATAACGAATCTCGGCAAGCTTGTGACTCGCCGGTTGTCCGGTCACCTGAATGAAACCAGTATGCTGAGCATCCTTCGCCCATTGTGGCCAGGAATCACCAGACGGTCGCTCACCCGCCATCAGCGCCACCAGGGGAAGAACTAAAAGGAGAGCTGCCGCAAACCACAACCGTTTCATACTGCGTACCTCCTACGACTTTGTGAAACAACAAACGGCCAACATTTTACGCCCGCAGATGTTAACGGCTTGTAAAAAGGATGTAACTTTTGCGAAGAGCAAGCTTCTCCTGCTGACGAAGATGCTCCGCTGCCGGGCGGTATAGAATGTTTCCTCCAAGGGAAGAATTATGAGGAACGCCTGTCTACTTCTCGTTGTCATTTGCGTGGCTGGATTCGCCTCGGGACAATCGCAGACCGGCCCGGCGAAGATTGGCGCATCGGCGGTATGGCAGGTATCGTCGCAATTTCTCGCCGCCGCCCACGCCGCCTGCGACAAGTCCCACCCCGGCGACGTCGACTGCATGATCGACCAGATGGCGAAAGCCGGAGCCCCGGCCGACGCCGTAAGCTTTACCCGCGAACTCTACAAGCAGAGCCACGGCGAATTCGGCGTCATGACCGGGTTCCAAAGTCAGTCCCCGGTTGCATTCGCGTGGATCACCTATCCTCTTCGCGCCAACACGAACTATGGTCTTTTATTCGTGAATGGAAAGCCACCCATCCTCAATGTCGAGGATTTGAAGCTGCTCGACACAAAAACCATGGAGCACAGTTTCCAGTTTCAGGATGTGAAGAATCAATTTCCCAACGTCAGTTTGTGGCCGGGGGATCGCGACGGGAAGACCTGGCCCAACTCCCAATCGGGACCAAACGGTGGAACCCAGTTTGTGGTCGGCTACCCGCTGCGTAACGGATGCCACGCCTGCGCCAGCGCCGGATCTGCCCTCTTCACCTGGAACTTTGATGCCCAGGGAGAATTCCAGGGGACAACATTCATGGGCCTGACTCCACCGCCGTTGCGGTAAGAGCACCACTGCGCAACGGACCTTCAATTCCTGGGGATGGTTAAGCCGAAGTCACGCTCCATGCGTCGGAGCCAAGTTTCGTCGTCGGCGGACTGGAAGGCAACCCATTCTTCGTCGGTCATGGATTCCCGCCATTTTAGGAACGCCCCGGCATCGGGTCCGACCAGGTGTCGCAGTTGCCAAGTCCCGCTATCGATGATCTCCAAAATCTTATCTGCCACCAGCGACGGCGGCGCCGGGTTCTTGAGCGCCGCAGTAAAGAGAAGAGCAAGACGCCGCTGCTGAGGGTAAGGCGAGCCACCCGGCGGTTCCACCAATCCTCGGGCCATCGGCGTGTCGATAATGCCGGGCTCGACGATTGCCACCCGGACGTTAAACATCTTCATCTCCTGCGCCAACGTTTCGCTAAGAGCCTCGAGGGCAAACTTCGAGGCGGTGTAAGGGGCGAATGGCGAATTGGCGATGCGCCCCGCGACCGAGCTTACGTTGATAATGCATCCGCTCTTCCGTTTACGCATATCCGGCACAACCGCCTGCATGCAACGCAATGCCCCAAAATAATTGGTTTCCATCACCGCGCGGAATTCTGCCAACGCAGTTTCTTCCACTGACCCATTCCCCTCGACGCCCGCGTTATTAACCAACACGTCGATGTGGCCGGCGTCCTTTTGTATATTCGCAATCGCAGTTTTCACCGAACTGTCCGAATTAACGTCCATCACCGAGATCTCGATGGGCAGCTTCTCCTGTGCTGCTCTCTCTCCCAGTTCGCGCGCTCGCGATGGATTGCGCATGGTGGCGTACACATGGTGGCCCTTCCGGCCAAGAGCAAGTGCGGTCGCCAGTCCAATTCCCGAGCTGGTCCCTGTGATGAGTACCGACGCCATGGTGGGCCTGCCTTTCAGGTTGACGCCAGCCAGCAGTGTACACCCGAGACCGTTGCCAATTCCCGCGGTCGCCGAAGCAAGCTTGACGAATTCCGATCAGGCACCTCTTCAGTGCTGCCGGTGCTATTTCTGCTCGGCCTTCTTTTCCGCCGCCTTCTTCTGCGCCTCCACGGTCCAGGGTGGGACGATGCCATTCACCCGCGCGTATGCCACCAACTGCCCAAGGTGCTCGTGCGCATCCGCGACCAGAATGTACACCACGTCCCCCGCGTTCGCCTGCGGACCCAGCTTCGGCAGCAGCTTGGCAAAATCCGCGTTGCTCATGCCGTTGATCGTCTTCTGCGCGAACTCCCACGACTTGTTCAATTCCTCGACGATCTTGGCTTTATCGGTCGTGGATTTGTCAAACGTCTTCCCGTCGAATCCGGCGGGCGGAGTGGCTCCCATAAGCGCTAGAACCCCGTAGCGCTCGCCCGCGACGTGCAGAAACACTTCCGCAAAAGATCGTGCATCCGGCGACGGACGCCACGTGAATTTATCGGCCGGAAGCGCATTCGCGAGATCCACAAACTTCTTCTGCACTGCCTGCAGATCAAACAAAGATTGCCCCTTCATGTCATAACTAGGAGCAGTGTGGTCAGCAGCAGCATCCGAATTCTGCGCCGACGCCTCGACCGCCCAAACCCCAGCACTCATCAAGAAAAACAAGACTGCCAGCAACAGTTTGTTCATGGTTTCATCCTCCTGAGAGAAGTCGCTGGTCCGCTTAGACGAACACCCCGAGAAAACGGTCCTCCCCAGCCCGCAAGTTTTACAAGGATCTCGAAGAAGATCGCCCAAGCTAAGACCTTGGCCCCGGACAGTTTCCCAACAAAGGTCGCGCGAGGTATGATTGTGCACTCGCTGTAGTCCGCGAAATCTCGTCGCTGCCCTGGAGTTCCACCGTCAATCGCGGCTATTTCCTCGGATGCACTTATGGAAGTAAAGAAAGCCTCTCCCTCCGCAACAACAGTTCTCATCGTCGTCGCATTCTTCTCGATAACTCTGACCAACGCATCGGCCCGAACCGAAAAAGTGCTGGCCAACTTTTCTGGCGTAAACGGCGGGCTACAGCCATGGGCCGGCCTGGTCTCGGATGCCGCTGGTAATTTTTATGGAGTCACCTACTTCGGCGGACCAAACGGAAAAGGCGAGGTCTTCCGTGTGTACTACAGCGCCGCGACCGGGTGGTCTGAATGCACCGCATACGGCTTCAAAGGCGGAAAGGACGGAGCCAATCCCTACGGCGGACTGATCTTTGACTCGGCCGGCAATCTCTATGGCACCACTTCCGCCGGAGGTTTTTACGGCGAAGGCACCGTCTTCAAGCTAACCCACGCCGGTGGCTGCAACTGGACCAGTACCGTGCTTCATCAATTCGGCAACGTCGAGGACGGCAATTTCCCCGCAGCCGCATTGATTTTCGATAAATCGGACAGCTTGTACGGGACCACCCAGGCGGGCGGCACCCACGGATTTGGGACCGTCTTCAAATTGCAACTCACATCGGGGAAGTGGACCGAGCATGTCCTGCACAACTTCATCGGCGCAGACGGAAGCTCACCTTGGGCCAGCGTAGCCTTCGACCGCGCGGGAAATCTCTACGGCACGACGGCCACGGGGGGCAAATACAACTACGGTGTTGTGTTCCAGCTGTCGCCTGCTTCTCGAGGAAGATGGATCGAGCACGTGATTCACACTTTCACCGGAGGCGCTGACGGATCTGAACCGCAAGCCGGCGTCGTCTTCGACACCGATGGGAATCTCTACAGTGCCTCCGTGTATGGAGGTACGCTCAGCGCCGGTAACATATTCAAACTCACCAAACAGCCAAACCAAAGCTGGAAGGAAACGGTTCTGTACAACTTCACCGGTGGTGCAGACGGAGCCTCCCCGTGGGACACGCCCATTTTCGATTCCGCCGGCAATCTCTACGGCACCGCCTACGAAGGCGGCATCTCCTTTGGCACCGTCTTCGAGCTCACGCACACATCCCACGGATGGAAAGAAACCGTACTCTATACCTTCCACGGCGGAAGCACCGGCCGCTGCCCCGTTAGCGGCCTGATCCGCGATTCCGCCGGCAATCTCTACGCAACAGCCTTGAGAGGCGGTGTCGACAACCGAGGTCTGGTCTTCGAAATCACGGGAGCTGCCGCAAGCCAGTAGCTCACTACTCAAGCCCCGCCCATTCCAAGTGGAAACACTAAATCACATACAAATGGGGTGCCCCATGCTTCCGCGTTCTGTGCGGAAGGGTGGGAGACGAGGACGCACAAGCCGCGAAAGTTCGATACTAAACAGTAAACCGATCCTATTGTGGAAAAACGCGAGACTAGTGCGCAGCCGTCCAGACCTGATAAACCACGACTGCCATCATGAACAGAAGGTAGATTCGGAGCCCCCAGAGCACGGCGAGTTCGGGACCTTTAAGGATTCGCCGCGGGATAAAATGCTTCTTTGCCCGAGCCAGCTGATCGTGTTCGAGCGACGATAAAACCAGGTCTTGATCGGCGCTGGAGAAACTTTGCGCTTCCTCTTTTTTCACCATAGGTTTTCCTACTTTCCACCCAAAGCGGCAAAGATGTTCGGCGCGATCACACTGATCCCGAACAGAACACCCGCAGCCGTCAAAATAAACACCACACCGCCCGACAGCACATTCGCCCACGCCGGACTCACCAGGTCGCCCATAATCTCCTTGTCATTCACCAGCATGAACAGAAACACCAGCGCAGGAGGCATGGCGAGAACCGCGACCACGTTGACGATCAGAACCACGTACACCAGCGGCAGCCCCGGGATGAGCACGATCGCCCCCGCCGCCACTGCGCACAAAGTCAGGACCGAGTAAAAAGACTTGCCTTGTCCCATAGGAAGGTTAAGGCTGTGCGGCTTGTGAGTAACTTCACCGAAGGCGTAGGCCGAAGAAGTTGAAATGGTGATCGATGCGACAATGCCGGCCTCAACCATGCCAAGGGCAAACAGCGAGGCCCCAAACCGTCCGATGATCGGCTGCAGGGCTTGCGCAAACTCGGCCGCTTGAAAATTATCGGCGCTCATCTGATGCGCGAATAACGGCGCGGTCGCGAGGATCGTGGCGACTGCGGCAGCCGTTGCCAGCGCGGCTCCCAACACAGTATCGATGCGCCCAAAGCGAATGTCTTTTGTGGTAAGCCCCTTGTCGACGGTCGCGCTCTGCTGAAAGAAGAGCATCCAGGGAGTGACCGTCGCCCCAATGTCGGCCAGCACGATCAAGAGCGTGTCCTTGTTAAAGCCGGGAAGCGGTTGCCAGGTAATGAATGCATGGCCCACCGTATGCCAATGCGGATGGGTCATGAGCGCAACTGGAATGAAGACGAGGTTGAACACTGCGGCGGCCAGCGTAATCCGCTCCCAGGTCCAGTAGCGATGGCTCACAAGCGCACCGTAGAGAATGACCAGCGCAATAAGCACTGCCATCCACGGAGGCACGCCAAAGAAACCAAGCCCCGCGCGGATGGCAATGAACTCCGTGATGAGAGTGAGAAAGTTTCCGATGGCCAGGTCGATCATCGAAAACCATCCCCAGAACGGCCCGAAGCGGTCGAAGATCAGCTCGGCATGTCCGCGATGGGTTGCGGCCCCGAGTCGCACCGTCATCTCCTGCACAACAATGGCCATGCAAAACGTGAGAGCCACAAAGGGAAGGAAGAATCCGACACCAAACTTCGCGCCGGTCGCGGCATAGGAGAGCATGCTGGGCCCATCGTTCTCACCCAGCATGACCAGAACGCCCGGACCGACCAGCAACCACAGCAGACGCGGGCCGGAGAAAAAGCCGCGCTTGGCGCGCGCTTCGGAAACGCGGACGCGATCATGCGCCCGATCGACATCTTCGTGGGTAATGACGACGACTTCGTCTTCGCCGGCGATGCGCGTTGTCTGAGGGGGTTGTGAACCTACGCTCATGGTCGAATCGGTTAGCGTAAGTATACAGCAAGAAGTAAACTATGGTTAATTCGGTAGAGAAATGGTTGTGATCAGGAGGAGTGGCCAGAAACGCGCCGCGATTTACCCGGATCGGCAGTGACCCAGACTCTCTCCGCCGCCGAGCGCCCGAGCGCGACCGTTCCAGCATCGGTGGAGAGTGTCAAGGTTTGATCGTAATTGCGTCCCGCAACGTGCACGTGCGCTCCGGGACGAACTCCGCGACCCTCCAGGAATTCCAGCAAGTGCCGATCGCGCTCGTAGATGCCGCTGACGATATAATTCTTTCCCTCGTCGGCGTGGGCAAGCAAAACAAGGCCTCGTCGTCGTCGGCTGCCGGGACTCTCGAGTTCGCTCAGATTGCCGTGAGGGCAAGCCCCGTCGCAGCCCAGTTTGGCCAGCAACCGCGCTTCGAAGTCGGGCGAGACGGCGTGTTCCAGCCGCTCCGCTTCGTCGTGTACGCGATACCACTCCATTCCGAAGATCTCAGCCAGCATTCGTTCGATGAGGTGATGGCGAAGGGTAAGCTTGCGTGCGATCTTTCTTCCAGCCGAAGTCAGCCCAACGTGGCCGTCTCCCTGCACCTTTACCAGCCCATCCTTCTTCAATCGGCGCAGAGCCATGGTGACGGCGGGCGGCGAAACCGACAGCCAGTGCGCCAGCGTAGCCGAGATGACGGTTTCGCCTTCGCTTTCGGCCTCGAGGATTGCCTTGAGGTAATCCTCCTTGGAGACGGTGATCATTGTAGAGATTATACGACGCAGTTAAGCATGGTTAATGATTGAATCATTGATTCAATGAATCAATCCCTCAATGTCTCGTTTGACATCATCTGCTCGGCCCCCTAACCTTGTTTATCCCGAACCTATGAAAGTTCTCGTCATCGGCGGTGGTGGACGCGAGCACGCGCTGGTTTGGAAACTGCGCCTGTCGCCGCGCGTCTCGCAGCTCTATTGCGCGCCGGGGAATGCTGGGATCGCTGCGGAGGCCGAGTGTCTGCCCGCTGATGTAAAGAGTGTCGAGTCACTGCTGGCGCTAGGGGCGCGGATCAAGCCAGACCTGACGATCGTCGGTCCAGAACTACCGTTGCAATTGGGCGTGGTGGACGAATTCACCCGGCGCGGACATCGCATTTTCGGTCCTACTAAGGCAGCGGCAAAACTTGAATCCAGTAAGAGTTTTGCCAAGGAATTCATGCAGCGCTATCACATCCCGACGGCACACTATGCCATCTGCGACAGCCCTGAGGATGTTAGCGATGCATTGCCCCACTTCCACATGCCGGTGGTGGTGAAGGCGGACGGATTGGCTGCGGGCAAGGGCGTGGTGATCTGCAAGAGCAAAGAAGATGCTTCTACTGTGGCGGCGGAGATGCTCAGCGGGAAGATGCTGGGCGAGGCGGGATCCCGCGTCGTGATCGAGGAGTGCCTGAAAGGTGAAGAGGTTTCTTTTCTGGTGCTGAGCGACGGCGAACGCGTAGCCGCGCTGGCCGCGGCGCAGGATCACAAGCGAGTGGGCGAGGGTGATACGGGCGCGAACACCGGCGGCATGGGCGCCTATTCCACTGAGGCGATGGTAGACGCGCAAATGCAGAACTGGCTGCTGCAGCACATCGCGCGTCCGGTGGTGGCGGGAATGAAGGCGGAGGGCGCGGAGTACAAGGGCGTTCTCTACTGCGGCCTGATGATGACGGCTCGCGGCCCGATGGTGCTGGAGTTCAATTGCCGTTTTGGCGATCCTGAGACCCAGCCTGTTCTTATGCGCCTGGAGAGTGATTTGGTGGAGGCGCTGGAAGCTTCGATTGATGGCCGGGTTAGCGAAGGCGACTTTCGCTGGTCGGCGGATGCTTCGGTTTGCGTGGTAATGGCTTCGGGAGGGTATCCGGGCACTTTCGAAATGGGCAAGAAAATCAGCGGGCTCGAAGATGCCGAAACAGTTGCGGGGGTGAAAGTCTTCCACGCGGGTACCACGAGGCATGACGACGCTTACTTTACCGCGGGTGGACGAGTGCTGGGCATTACGGCCCGGGCCGCCAGTCTCGGCATAGCGGCTGAGCGCGCTTACGAAGCGGCGGCGAAGATCAGCTTCGGGGGCGCGTACTATCGCAAAGACATTGCAGCACGCGCGTTGAAAAAGTAGTTTGTCTTCGTGAGCGGAGCGAAGAATAAAATCCCTGTACTCCGGGCAGGTACACAGATCCTTCGCGTTGCTCAGGATGACACCTCTAAATTTGAGAGACACTTATGAGCAAACCACAGGTTTCGATTGTGATGGGCAGCGATTCCGACCTTGATATTATGCGCGAGGCGGCTAAGGCGCTCGAGGATTTCGGGATTGCGTATGAAATCGATGTAACCTCGGCGCACCGCTCGCCGGAGCGCACCGCGGACTTTGCGCGTAAAGCTGCGGGCCGCGGGATTCGGGTAATCATCGCCGGAGCAGGCGGGGCGGCGCATCTGGCCGGGGTGATTGCCGCGCATACCACTCTGCCGGTGATCGGCGTTCCCATTCCATCCACGCCGCTGAACGGGATGGATTCTCTGCTCGCGACGGTGCAGATGCCTGCGGGGATTCCTGTCGCTACCGTGGCCATCGGGAAGGCCGGGGCTACCAACGCGGGAATTCTGGCAGCGCAAATCCTGGGGCTTTCGAGTGAATCCCTGGCCAGAAAACTGGAAGCTCTGAAGGAAACACTGGCCAACAGTGTGGAGGAGAAGTCCCGAAAGTTGAAAATCACGCTCGGCACTTAGCTTGGGGTTTCGCGGCATGGCTTGGTGAAATCTGAGAATAGGCGCGGGAAGCAAAATGCAGAGATCCTTCGCTTCGCTCAGGATGACGTCGTACTTTTTGAACTCGTGACAGTTTGAGTTCTTTGAACCGGGGTGCGCGTGATGCGGCCGATTTTTCTGGTTGTTTTCCTGCTGTTTGCCATGACTACGGAGTTTTCTGGTCAAGACCGCTCTTACGGCCGGTCCGTCGTGATGACGGAGCGCGGCATCGTCGCCACCAGCCATTACCTGGCTTCGCAGGCCGGGGCGCAAATCCTGGCCAAAGGTGGAACCGCGATGGACGCGGCCATCGCTGCGAACGCGGTGCTGGGCGTCACCGAGCCCATGAACAACGGGATCGGCGGTGACTTGTTTCTCATTTACTGGGACGTGAAGACCGGCAAACTCTATGGCCTGAACTCGAGCGGCTGGGCGCCGCGTGGACTTTCCGTGGAGTTTCTGGCGAAACAGGGAATCACGTCGATGCCTGAGGAGGGGATCCACGCGGTCACGGTCCCCGGCGCTGTAGAAGGATGGAGCCAGGCGCACCAGCGCTTCGGGCATTTACCGTGGAAGGAACTCTTTCCTCCAGCAATCTACTACGCTGAACACGGTTACGCCGTGCCCGAGATCATCCACGACTACTGGGTAGAAGAAGAAGCCAAGCTGCAAAAGACCAGCGAAGCGCGGAAGGTCTTTCTGCAAGATGGCAAAGCTCCCGCAATTGGTTCCAAGTTTTCCAATCCTGATTTGGCTAAGGCGCTGCGCTTGATTGCAGAGCAGGGGCGCGACGGGTTTTATAAGGGCGAAATCGCGCAGGCCATCGTCCGAACTTCGTCGGCTTTTAGTGGAACCATGCAGTTGGGCGATCTGGCCGAGTTTTCCGCGGAATGGGTTGAGCCTATCTCCATCGACTATCGCGGCTGGAAGGTTTACGAACTTCCTCCCAACGGTCAGGGTATGGCGGCGCTGGAGATGCTCAACATCATGAGCACGTTTCAGCCTGACGCCGGCGGACCGCAGAGCACGGTGGAATTGCACAAGAAGATTGAGGCCATGAAGCTGGCCTATGCCGATCTTTATCGTTACAACGCCGACCCCAGGTTCGCGAAAGTCCCGGTGCAGGGTCTGTTGTCCAAGACCTACGCTTCAGAGCGCGCCGCGCTCATCAATCCGAACAAAGCCAACTGCAATCCTGGGCCGGGAAGTCCGGCTACGAGCGACACGGTTTATCTTGCGGCGGTGGACAAAGACGGCAATATCGCCTCCTTGATCCAAAGCAATTACTCCGGCTTCGGTTCCGGCATCGTGGTGAACGGAATGGGTTTCGCGTTGCAGAACCGCGGAGGGCTGTTCGTGCTCGCTCCCGGCCATCCCAACGTGCTGCAGCCGCGCAAGCGACCGTTTCACACCATCATTCCAGCTTTTATGGAGCAAGGCGACGTGCACATCGGATTTGGCATCATGGGTGGTCCGAACCAGCCTGTGGCGCACGCACAGTTTGTTTCGAACCTTGTGGATTATGGGATGAACATCCAGGCTGCGGTCGAGGCGCCGCGCTTCACCGTAGCCGGCAACCGTGTAAGTTGCGACATTCCGATCGAATCGCGAGTCAAGCCCGAGGTCTTGCAGGCGTTGCGTGACAAAGGCCACAACCTGATGGTGCACGGCGCCTACACCACGGCGATGGGACGCGGGCAGGTGGTGATGCACAACTCGAAGAGCGGCGTGAACTCGGCAGCGTCCGACCCACGGGCCGATGGCGCGGCGGAGCCGGAACCACCGGAAGTACATTTCTAAGCGGTTGTGGAGCTCTTACAGCTTTAGGGTTTTCAAGTACTCGCGCAGCGGGCCACCCAAATCTTGGCGTTTCAGGGCGAACTCGATCGTGGCTTTGAGGAAACCTAGTTTGTCGCCGGCGTCGTGGCGCTTCCCTTCGAAAACGTAGCCGTACATCTTTTCTCTCTTGAGCAGGGCGCGCATGCCGTCGGTGAGTTGCAGTTCGCCGCCGACGCCGGCCTTGGTTTCCGCCAGAGTTTCAAAAACGGTTGGGGTCAGGATGTAGCGGCCGATCACGGCCAGGTCGGAGGGCGCTTCTTCCGGCTTGGGCTTCTCCACCATGTTTCGGATTTCGAAAAGCCGGCCGTCGAATCGGGTATCGGCGGGCTTTACGTCCAGCACACCATAGGCAGAAATCGCTCTGCCTTCGACGATCTGAGTGGCAATGACCGAACATTGGGTCTGGTTGAAGACTTCGACCATCTGCTTCAAGCAGGGAGGATTGGCATCGATGATGTCATCGGCCAGCAGGACCGCAAAGGGCTCATTGCCCACCAATTCGCGCGCCATGAGCACGGCATGGCCGAGGCCGAGCGCTTCTTTCTGCCGGACGTAGGCAACGTGGATCATGTCAGAGATGGAGCGCACAATCTTGAGCAGATCGGTCTTCTTGCGCTCCTCAAGCATCTTTTCCAGTTCGTAACTGACGTCGAAGTGATCTTCGATGGCCTGTTTGCCGCGGCCGGTGATGATGATGATCTGGTCGCATCCGGAGGCGAGCGCTTCTTCCACGCCATACTGGATGATGGGTTTATCCACCAGTGGGAGCATTTCTTTAGGCTGGGCTTTGGTGGCGGGCAGGAAGCGGGTGCCCAGTCCGGCCGCGGGAAAAACGGCTTTGCGAACTCTCATGGCCATAGGGATCGATGGTTAGCGGGCGGAAATCTCCGCCGCAGGAACCAAGCTAAAGATTGTACCGGATTGTGACCGTGACCGACGCGCTCCAAGGACAAGGGCACCGATCTAACAGTAAGTTGCCGGAGAAATTCCGCCGCTCAGTGCTTGGTCTTGGGTGGAGGCAGAAGCATAATCTTGAAGATTAAGTTATCGTTTGCGACGTACTTGTGTATCTTCCCATCGCTTTCTGTCATCGAGTACTTACGGCCTTGCGAAATGTAGTACACCGTAAGGTTATCACCCAACTGGAGATGAGTTTGAGCGTGGGTAGGCTTACCATACTGATCAACGACCTCAAGTGGACGCTTAAATAAGCCATTGAAGTTCTCGCTTTTCCCCTTGTGCTCATATGTCAGCGTGATTGCATCTTTTTCATGGTCTACAGCGGTCAGCGTTCCTGTCCAAGTGTCGCCGTGATAATCAAAGGTATAGAGTCCAGGCTCGGCCGTACCATGCTGTGCGACTGCAATAGGGTTGGTGGCGCATAGCACAGCCAGACCTACAACGATCAACGGCGCCCATATATTTGGTTTCGTGAAATCTGAGAACATTTGGCCTCTTAGGGGATCCCACATCGTCTGCATCGTACTGGTGATTTCCGCCGCCGTCCATAGCCTTATCCTGACGGCCGTGTTCACCTCACGAAGTTATACCACGCAAGCCTCAGACCGCAGCCACAGCTGATTGGATCACTGCCAGAAAATGAAGTATTGGGCGGACAGAAACGTTACGTTATATTGTCGTACCAAAACCTCTGCTGATGGAGACCTCGATGAAACGGACCATTCTTGCTTTGCTCCTGCTGGCCAGTTCTGTTCACGCCCAGCAACCCACGGTGCCAGAGATACGCTACCACTCGGTTCCCGACTTTCTGAAGCTTCCGCCCGACCTGTACTTCGGCGAGGTCGTGGGCGTCGCGGTCAATTCCAAGGGGCACATTTTTGTTCTGTCGCGGGGAAACAGCACAGGGCCAGCCTATGGAGCGAGTGCCGCACAACTACTCGAGTTCGACGCCAACGGCAAGTTCGTGCGTGAGATTGGTCACAACTTGTACGCCTGGTCCTTTGCGCACTCGGTGAAGGTCGATCCGGAAGACAACATCTGGGTGACGGACAAGGGCTCGGACATGGTGATCAAGTTCAATCCAGAAGGGCGTGTCGCGATGGTCTTCGGGCGCAAGCAGGAAGCCTCCGATGAAGGCACCGGTCCGCTGAAGCACCCGAACCCGCCACTGCCTCCTGAGGATGGGATGTTCCGGCAGGTCACCGACGTGGCGTGGGACAAGTCGGGCAACACTTACATCAGCGACGGTTACATCAACTCGCGCATCGGTAAAGTCGACAAAGACGGCAACTGGCTCAAGTCCTGGGGCGAACCAGGCAGCGGGCCGGGGCAGTTCGATACGCCGCACAGTCTTGCCGTCGATGCCAGGGGAAATGTCTACGTGGCGGATCGCGGCAACCGCCGAATCCAGGTGTTCGATGGCGAAGGAAAGTTTCTGCGCCAGATCACGATCGACGTGCCAGTTGATCCCGATGCGCGCCCGGCAATTGGGAATAAGCGCGTGCAGACCACCGGATCCCGAGCGCCAGGGGCGCCATGGGCAATTTGCATCACGCCTTCGCCGAATCAGGTACTTTTCAGCTCCGATGGTTTCCCCGGGCGAATATACAAGCTTTCGCTCGATGGGAAAGTCCTGGGCGTATTGGGGAAGTCAGGGAAGCAGCTGGGGCAGTTCGGATGGATTCACGAGATGGCTTGTCCGTCCGAGAACGAGCTTTATGTTGCTGAAATATTGAACTGGAGGGTGCAGAAATTAGTTCTTGAACCGAGTCATTAAGTTGGGAATGGGGTTATCGGTACTCGCTTAGCGTGTTAGAATTTTCAGAAGTATCCCCATGCCCGGAACCCAGCTGATCGAGCTAGCTCCGTCGATTTTGTCGGCTGACTTTGCCCACCTGGCGACGCAAGTCCAGGCTGCGGCTGAAGGCGGCGCGGCCGTCATTCATGTCGACGTTATGGACGGGCATTTCGTTCCGAACATCACGATCGGACCGCCAGTGGTGAGGTCGTTGCGCAAAACTACCGATTTGCCGCTGGATTGCCATCTGATGATCGAGAATCCGGATCAGTACATTCCTGATTTTACGGACGCCGGAGCCGACTGGATTTCGGTACACCAGGAAGCCTGCCGGCACTTGAACCGGACGCTGCACCTGATACGAGATCATGGGGCGCTGGCAGGAGTCGTGATCAACCCAGCCACGCCCGTAGAAACGCTGAGCGAAGTGCTGGACATCGTCGATTATGTGCTGGTCATGTCGGTAAATCCGGGTTTCGGTGGGCAGAAGTTTATTCCCGGGGCGTTGCATAAGATCCGCAAGCTTTCGGAGCTGCGGGCACAGCGGGGGCTCAGTTATCGGATTGAAGTAGATGGCGGCGTCGCCCTCGATACTGTGACCGAAGTGGTCCGGGCAGGGGCGGAAATTTTGGTAGCGGGCAACGCCGTGTTCGGCAAAGGCGATCCAAAGGAGAATGCCCAGAAATTGTTGAAGGCTGCAACCGAGGCTACTCTGCAGAAGGTGTAAAGTTGCTTCGGTAGCGTTCTGGCTGTCTGGGGCAGGTCTTTCCCCATAAGTTCTGGTCGTACCGTCTGTTCTCGAGGGTTTCTATGTCACGTTGTATTCCGGTGGTGCTGCTTGCGGGTGTGCTCATGGTTGCCGTGGGCTGCTCGAACAAGAAGGTCAGCAACCCGATCGCAAATGTCGATTCGAAGCAGCCTGACAAGGTCTTGTTTGACCGTGCCATGGATGCGATGAAGCACAACCGCTTTGACGTGGCGCGCCTGTCGTTGCAGACCCTGATCAACACCTACCCCGATTCGGAATATATTGCGCGGGCCAAGCTGGCAGTGGCCGATTCGTGGTACGCCGAGGGTGGTTCCGCTTCACTCGCCCAGGCGGAAATTGAATACAAGGACTTCGAGACTTTTTTCCCCAACATGCCGGAGGCGGCCGAGGCTCAGTTGAAGTTGGCCAACATTCACTATCAGCAGATGGAGAAGGCCGACCGCGATCCCACTCATGCCATGCGGGCCCAGGATGAATACCGGCAACTGATCATGCAGTATCCCGACAGCAAGCTGGTGCCCGAGGCCAAGCAACGTCTGTTGCAAGTGCAGGAAGTGATCGGCGAACGGGAGTTTGGCGTGGGGCGTTTCTACTACTTGCGCCAGTCGTATCCCGCCGCCATCGCGCGCTTGGAATCCCTGGTCGACGAGTACCCACTCTATAGTAAGGCCGACGAAGCTCTGTACTTGCTGGGGCAGTCGTACGAGGCCGAGATCGCTGTGATGCGGGCCCGCCCGATTAACGAAGCTGCCAAAGCCCGCATGATCGCCGACTTTACCAAGGGCGCCGCGCAGGCCTACGACCGCATCCTTACCCGGTATCCAGTGATGGATCGAGCCGACGATGCCAGGGCACGCCTTCTGGCCTTACATCAGCCAGTGCCGCGAGCTACCAAGGCTGCCGTCGCGCAAAACAAGGCGGAAGAGGATAGCCGGAAGGAAGAAAGTAAGTTGTCGAAAGTCATGGGGACGTTCGAGAAACATCCGAGCGTGGCCGAGGCGACAAAAGTTGGCGAGCCGACGCTGGTCGATCCCCCTTCGATGAGTGCAACTCAAGTGATGCAGGCCGCCACACGGGCCGCATTGGGGACTGGAGGCGCATCGGATAGCCACTCTGTTTCCATCGAGACGGTGAAGGGTGCACCAGGACCCGATCAACCTGCTCCCCGCTCGGATGCTCCAGCTCCGGCAGCAGACACCGCTTCGGTTACAGTTACGAATCCGGCATCCACCGATGCCGCTCCACCTCCGGCCGCGGCTCAACCTGACCCTGACCCGAATGAATTGAAGCCGAATGTCGGTCCTGCGGACCCGAACGAATTGAAGCCGAATGTCAGCGACGATAACAATGGTCAGGCGTTGCCTCCGCCGCAGCAAGTGAATGAGATTCAGACCGGGGCAGCTGCCCAACCGGCGACCGGTGGCGCCAGCCCCGCTACCGCAAGCAGCGCGAAAAGCGGAGATTCCTCCGCGTCTTCTACTACGGATCAGAGCGACGACTCTGATACGACGGCCTCCAGCAAGCATAAGAAAAAGAAGGGTATTCACAAAGTGGTACCGTTCTAGATGCCAGGCTGCTCTTGTCGCGACTACAGTTCGGGTGAGGCACGGATTACCCGGTGGTTACTGGCCCGTCGTAATGTCTTTAATCTCGTATCCTCATTGACTTAGAGTCCGGGACAATTTAACTTCGCGCTATCTCCCCTTTCAGTTAAAAGGACATCGCTTGGCGCGGAAAATACTGCTCGCCGATGACAGCGTGACAGCCCAGAACATGGGCCGGAGAATCCTTACTGACGCCGGCTACGACGTCACTACGGTGAATAACGGGTCGGCGGCGCTAAAGAGAATTGCCGAATCGAAGCCCGATCTCATCGTGCTCGATGTGTATATGCCCGGCTATGGCGGGCTGGAAGTGTGCCAGCGCCTGCGCGAAGCGCCCGAGACCGCGCGTATTCCGGTGCTGCTCACTGTGGGCAAGCTGGAGCCTTTCAAGGCGGATGAGGCGCGGCGCGTACGCGCCGATGCCTTCATCGTCAAACCATTCGAAGCCAGCGAACTTCTCACTGCGCTCACCAAACTGGAAGACAAAATCGTGCCCCAGAGCCAGCCTTCGAGGCAGAGCCGGTTTGCCAAGGCGCTGGCCGGGGTTGAGGAACCGAATCCATCGAAGGAATTCGGCGACAGCGAGACAGGATGGAAGAATCGGCTGTCGATTCCGCCTCCGCTCTCCAGGCATCGTGAATCCGCGCCCGAGGAAACGTCTGCCGTAGTCGCGAGTTTGCGCGAGGCGGTCAGGAGCGAAGAGTCCAAGCCCGTCGAGATGAAATCGGGACTGGAAGAGGCCTTGCTCTCTTCTATGCCGCAGGATGTCACGGATGAAGAGATCGCAGCCATTAAAGCTGCTGCCGCAGCGTTCAGTGCTCCGGGCAATGAATCAAGCTTCAGGCAGACTCGCGATCAAGCGGAAGCCAAAAGCCAACAGCTGGTTGCAAATGCCGGAGAGCGGACATCAGAATTCGCGGGCAGCGAAAATCCTTCGGCCGTCGCGCAAGTCGAAGCGTCAGCGCAGGAAGCAGCAGCTGCTATCCCTGCATCTGAAGTTAATGCTCCCACCGAATGGGCGCCGACTGCCGCGATTGTCCCGGAGTCAACCGCCAGTACCGGATCTGCGGATCCGGGTGCAGACGCCGGGAAGCTTGGTGACGATGAGGTCACGGCGGCCTTGGCCTCGCTAGCGCCTGCAAACGGTCACGGGGATTCGGCCGCAATCGATCAACAAGGTAACAAGTGGGAGCTGGCATCAAGGGATCAAGTTCCTGTGACCATGGCGGTCGCCGGTGCGACCCAGGAGTTCAGCGGGCCGCGATGGCTTGCCGAGCCGGTTGCGCTTCTTGATGATGAAGCTACGCTCGTCCTCGAACAGGAAATGGAGAAGGCATACGCGGCTTTTGCTGCCGCTGATGCGGCCCGGATGAGTTTCGCGTCGCGTGCTGATGAAGCCTCTTCATCGCTAGCGGAAACTCCAGCGACCAACTCGGAGAGCGCTTCTTATCCAGTCGACTCGTCCCCAAATGCTGATGGTTCCGAACCAATGCCACCGGAGCCCGCGATGCAAGCGAGCGCTGAAGAGTCAGAAGCGCCGGCGGCTGCACCGAGCTCAGAGACCGCCCCTTCGACGGTGTACGCGGTTAGCGAAAGCACCGTTTCTGCAGTTGAGGAGAATGCCGCTTACGCGGCTGCGGCCTCGGCTAGCGCTGGCACCACCGAAGTCACGACCAACGCGGAAGCAACGACACAGTCGGCCCCATCTGCTGAAACTTCAGACAACGTTCCTGTCGCCTCCGAGCCCCACGAACCGGAGGGCGAATCGGAACTCGCCGCGGCCTGGGCGAACTGGAAACAAATCCGCGAGTCGGTGATCGGTTCGCAGATCAGTACGCAAATCGCCGAAACCGTCGCGGAGCTCAAAGAGAGCAGCCGTGACGCACAGCCAGAGCTTCAGGCTGATGCATCGTCCGCGACGGAAGAAGACACCAGCGATATCTCGAACATCGTCGATAGTGTTCTCGCCGACTTGAAACCCAAGTTGATGGCGGAGATTGCGAAGAAGATGGGCAAAGAGAAGAAAAAGTAAAACCGTGCCGTCCTATCCGCCCTCAAACGTCAGGACTCCTAAGCCTCAAGTGCACATATTCCGGTGCAAAATTTCTCTCAAGAAAATCTCTCGTTTCTGCGGGCAAAAGGATTTAAGTCTGTCTCCCTCGGCGGACGGTGAAACCCAGGTTCGCCGAAGAACAGATGTTATGCGATTGAACATCCAGTGCCGGGCGCGAACCCGGGGCGGGACTAGAACTCATCTCGTAAATAAGCCGGTGCTTGCGCGTTACCGGTGTAATGTTCCGCAATGGAATCGTAGCTGGGGCCCGGACGCAGCTTCGTGTAAGATCGGCAGTAGGCTCCTCCGTTCCGGGGACACTATGAAGCGAATTCCTACTTTCATACTGCTGGTCGCCTGTAGTTTTGCATGGTCGATACCGACTAAAGCTCAAATCTTCACCGGCCCAGACAGTGCGCGCCAGGCTCAGAAGGCGGCTAAGAAGCAGCAAAAAGCGCAAACCAAGGCAGCCCAGAAACAGCAGAAATCGATGAAGAAATACGAGAAGGCACAACAGAAGGCTGCCAAAAGGGCGCAGCGTCACGCTTAAATCCGTTTGCACCAGGCGGCAAACCAGTATCGCACTCGATCACTCGCTCCGGCAACAATCTGAGGTCGGCACCGTGTTCTTCAGGATCACGAACCGAGCAACTGCGCTCCAAATTAAGAGACGCGTCCACCCTTCACTTCACTCTGGTGGGACGCGGCCCAAGAGTCGGCTGATTCCAAGTTTCATCCTGAACCACATCTCAAGATGGTGACCTTCCCCCAAATCTCGATGTCACGCTCAAGCTGTCGACGCGGTTCACGGCGTGATCTCAAACACGACGCCTTGGTTCTGGCTTCCGCCTGTGTTAGTTGTGCCAAAAACATTTCCATCTTTATCCACGGCTACGCTGCCGTAAGGCTGCGCGCCCTCGCTGCCGCCGACGAAGTCGTAAAGGTCGGTAAAGGTCCAGCCACCCTTTCCCGGAACTAGCTTGAATACCGAGCCAAGGCCGTTCTTGCCTTCAGCTTCGGTAAAACCGTAAATGTTTCCATGGGCGAGCGTGAGCTTGTTGTAGGGTCCCCCATAACCACCGGTCAAGCTGTAGAGCGTGGTAAATCTCCAGCCTGTCGCGGAAGGCGACAGTTTGTACACGGTGCCACCACCGTTGACACCGCCGTCGAAAGTAGTGCCGTACAGATTGCCGGCTTGGTCAAAGACCACGCCTCCAACTGGATTTTGGCCGTCACTCTTACCATGGAAGGTGTGAAGCACGGTCTGTTTCCAGCCGGAACCGTGGGGCGAAAGCTTGTAGACCACGCCGTCTCCATGGGCACCACCAAACGAGGTCGTACCGTAAAGATTGCCGTGAGCATCTAGCGTCACGCCGGCCGGCGGATTGATGCCATCGTTCCCACCGGTGAAATTGTAGATCACGCTCTCAGTCCAGGTGCCCCCGGACTTCTTCTCTTCAAAGACTGTGCCATCCCCATAGGTACCCCCCAAGCTGGTGGTCCCATAAAAATTGCCTGCTGAATCAAGGACCACCCCGCCAATGGGCTGCGCCCCGTCCGTTCCGTGGCCGAACTGGTGGATCTGAATTTCCCGCCCCTTGCAGGCGCAGATTTCAAAGTCGGTGCCAAAGTATCCCCCTCCTTCAGTAGTTCCGAACAGCGTGCCGTCGTGGCCGATGGCCAAAGACCCAAAGCCTGGGCCAGCCCCGTCTGGTAGATTCTTGAAGCTGTATAGCGAGCTGTACTGCCAGGAGGAGCCGCTGGGTGAAAGCCGATAGACAATTCCATTCCCGTAGCTCCCACCGAGGTACGTCGTGCCATAGAGATTTCCGTTTAGGAGGACTGGCCCTGCATAAGGAGTCGCCCCATCGTTGCCTATGCCCGTGAAGTTGTAAATGACCTTGTAGGTTTGGGACCGTGCCGGTTGAGACACGGTAGCAAGAAACAAAAATAAGGCTATAAGAGTGAAAGGAACCACGGTAACGCGACGCGCCAAGGCGCGGCACCCAGCTTCACGTTGCAGCATTAATCCCCCTTTTTCTTCGACAACGGCTTGATGTTCCGCCAAGACAATGGCGTACATTATGCACTATTGCATTCGCAGTGCCGTGCGATTACGTCCAAAAAAGGCGAACAGGATGCTTTCCTCTTAGGCCCCTCATCGGTTTCTTGGCAGACTCGGCCTCTCCCACTCCTCGGTATTCTTCTTTTCCGTTTGGCTCGAATCATATGCCGCCAGCTTGGTTCGTTAGAGTCAGAGCCACGGCTCACTTTCACGAACGACTGACGCTATCAGGCCATTTCGCTGAGAATCCCGTTTTGAAAGCTACGAAAAGCCGATTCGTATCCCTCTTGTACAACGAAACTGGGGAGGGAGCATTTTGCCGTCGCGAGACACCAACCCGGAGCGAGTTTGACCGCGTTTTCAACCGGCCTGTAAGATCAAAGATCAGCTTTCAGCTCTCAGCCGTCAGTGCTCAGCCCATAGAATCTCTCTTGCTTCCCTGCAAAAGGAGCCGTGTTCGCTGAATGCTGATGGCTGACGGCTGAGAGCTGAAGTTAATCATGGCCCACGATCTTCCCAAAGCGTACGAGCCGGGCGCGATTGAAACGCGCTGGGCCGAGTACTGGATCGAGGAAAAACTCTTTTCTGTCCCTACGCCTCCGCCAGGAGAGACGCGTCCAGTGTTCACGCTGCTGTTGCCGCCTCCGAATGTTACCGGGCGGCTGCACATGGGGCACATGCTCAACCAGACGCAGATGGACATTATTGTGCGCTGGCATCGCATGCGCGGCTTCTTGACGTTGTGGCTTCCTGGGACCGATCACGCGGGTATCGCGACCCAGATGATGGTCGAGCGCCAGCTGGCTACCGAAGGCAAGAAGCGCCGCGATATGGGCCGCGAAGCATTCGTCGAACGGGTCTGGGAATGGAAGCGGCACTACGGCGGCGCCATTCTCGACCAGATGAAGCGGCTCGGCGCTTCCGTCGACTGGGATCGCGAATATTTCACCATGGACGAGAATCTTTCGCGAGCGGTGCGCGAAGTCTTCGTCCGCTTGTATGAAGAAGGATTGATCTATCGCGGCAAATACATCGTCAACTGGTGTCCGCGCTGTGGAACCGCGATTTCCGATCTCGAAGTCAAGCACGAAGAGATCGCGGGAAAGCTTTATGAGATTCGCTATCCGGTGATCGGTACGAGCGAGTTCATCACCGTGGCAACCACGCGGCCGGAGACCATGCTGGGCGACACGGCCGTTGCTGTGAATGCCGGAGACGAGCGCTACAAGAATCTGCATGGGAAGAAAGTCTTGTTGCCGCTGATGAATCGCGAGATCCCGATCATCACCGATAACCTGGCTCAGCCGGAATTCGGGACCGGTGCGGTGAAGGTGACTCCAGCGCATGATCCCAATGACTTTGAGGCTGGACTTCGCCACAACCTGCCGCAGATTGAGGTGATCGATGAGCAGGCCCGCATGAACGAAAATGCGGGACCATATTCCGGCTTGGATCGCTACGAAGCGCGCAAGCGCGTGCTCGAAGACCTGCGCCAGCAAGGCTTTCTGGTTGGAGAGAAAGATTACACGATCTCGATTGGCAAGTGCGATCGGTGCGGGACGGTGGTGGAACCGCGACTTTCGACGCAATGGTTCATCAAGATCGCGCCGCTCGCCCAGCCTGCAATCGAAGCCGTGGAGCGGGGCGAGATCACGATTGTTCCGGAGAACTATAAGCAGATCTACCTGAACTGGATGCGCAACATCTACGACTGGTGCATTTCGCGGCAACTGTGGTGGGGACACAGGATTCCGGCGTGGCATTGCTCGTGTGGAGAGATCATTGTTGCCCGTGAGGCTCCGGCTTCGTGTTCAAAGTGCGGTGGCTCGAAGCTGACGCAAGACACCGATGTGCTGGACACGTGGTTTTCTTCGGGTCTGTTGCCGTTCACGACTCTGGGCTGGCCGGAGAAGACGCGCGACCTGGAAGTTTTCTATCCGACTACGCTGCTGATCACCGCATACGAGATTTTGTTCTTCTGGGTGTCCCGAATGATTATGTTCGGCTGCCACTTCATGGCGGGCCATCAGCAGGATCCGAAGGTGAAGCAGGCCAGCGGCTGGGGCGACAAAAAGGACGACAGCGTTCCCTTCCGCCAGGTTTACATCCACGCTCTGGTGCGCGACGCCGAGCGGCAGAAGATGTCGAAGACCAAGGGCAATGTGGTGGATCCGCTCGATGTGATCGAGCGCTTTGGAACCGATGCCACGCGCTTCACGCTGGCGGCTATGGCGGCGCCGGGGACCGACATCGCATTCAGCGAGGGCCGCACTGAAGGCTATCGCAACTTTGCCAACAAAATTTGGAATGCGGCGCGGTTCATGTTCATGAACATTGACCGCATCGAGCCAGGTCTTCGACCCGGGACCGGGTTTGAGATCCGGTCCCATATGGGGGTTGATGGGTTTGAGGCGCAGACACTTGAAGATCGATGGATTTTTTCGCGATTTAACCGGGTCACCAGGAATGTGAATGAGGCGCTGGAAACTTATCGATTTCACGAGGCCGCTAATCAGATCTACGATTTTTTCTGGGGCGAGTTTTGCGACTGGTATATCGAACTGATCAAGCCGCGGCTGTTGGACGGAGGCGACGAATCCGCCCGCATTGCGTGTGCTAATTTACTTGGCATTTTTGAGGCAGCACTGCGGCTGCTGCATCCTGTGATGCCGTTTATCACGGAAGAAATCTGGCACGCGATTTACGATGGCAATCCGCCGTTGCAGTCGATTGCCCTGGCGCCGTACCCGCAAGCGGATGAGAAGCAGTTGGACTTGGCTGCCGAAACCGAGATGGCGATTTTGCAGGACCTGATCGTCAGCGTGCGTAATTTGCGGGCGGAGTTGAAGGTCGACCAGAAACAGCGAGTGCCGATCCAGGTCTTTGTCTCCGAGCCAGAAATTCATAAACTGATTGAACAGAACCGAGGTTCAGTGGAGCGTTTGGCCAACGTCGAGAAGATCGAATTCGTTGCGAATTCGCTGGCCAAGTTGTCTAGTGCGCGGCACACGGCGCGTTTTGACGTGCATGTCATTTACGAGAGAAAGATCGACGTCGCCGCGGAGCGGGAACGGTTGAAGAAAGAACTGGAACAGATCCAGAAGGAGTTTGCCAATGGCCAGCGTCAATTGGGCAACGAGCAGTTTCTGGCCAAGGCTCCGATGAAGGTCGTGGAGGGAATTCGAAAGCGGGCCCAAGAGCTGGAAGTCCTGCGCGGGAAAGTAAAGAGTAAGCTGGATGAGTTGGGATAGTCCTGGACGGGCGAGAACGTCCGTCCTCCATCAACATCATGGACTGGAATAGCCGACGCATTACCGCTGTGATTGAGAACGCGCTGCTGGAGGATCGGGCCACGCGCGACGCGACCAGCTATGCCTGCATTGATCCGAATCAGCGGGCCTCGGCCACGATTCTTGCGAAGCAGGATTGCATTCTGGCGGGCATCGGCTGTGTGTCTCGCATCCTGGACGTTTACGCGGCACTGGACGGCGCGGTTACATCGCATTACGAGGTCACAACGCATCCGGAAATATTCGATGGCATTCGCCTGCACAAAGGGCAGTCGGTTGCCGTGATCCAGCACAATGCACGGGTCATTCTCTCCTGCGAGCGCGTGATTCTGAATTTCATGCAACGGTTGAGTGGGATTGCCACGCTGACGCGCCAGTTCGTTGACGCCGTTTCGGGCACCAAGGCGCGAATCCTGGACACGCGCAAGACCGTGCCCGGACTACGCACGCTCGATAAGTACGCGGTGCGTTGCGGAGGTGGGCAGAATCACCGCCTCGATTTGTCGGACGGAGTGCTGATCAAGAACAATCACATTGCACTCGCAGGGGGCATCGTGCCGGCGCTGGAGCGCGCTCACAAGAACCGGCGCGGGGCGCAGATCATTGAAATCGAAGTACGGTCTCTCGATGAGTTGGAACAAGCCCTCGAACACGGGGGCGAAGCGATCCTGCTGGATAACATGTCGGTTGAAGATGTGAAGCGTGCAGTCGAGCGCTGCTCGCGTGTGGAACGCCGCATTCCGCTGGAGGTCTCCGGCGGCATCACGCTGGAAAACGTTCGCGCTTACGCCGAGACCGGAGTGAATTTCATCTCGGTCGGGGCGCTTACGCACTCGGCGAAGGCTGTGGATATGAGCATGCGCCTTGCCCCGGCCTAGGTCTGCCCGAACCTCTTCCGTGGATTCTGGGGCGCACTGCCTCTTGTCCAAGCGGACAGATTTTTTGTTCCAGCCGAACCATTTCGGAGAGTGAACTTTCGAGTAACGCTTGCGGTCCCGCAAGCGATAAAGTATTCGGAAACCGGAGGCCCTCCCCATGAGTCACCGAATCCCCCGTGCCGGCGTTGCAATACTCGCACTGCTCTTTGCGAATATCTCTTCTGGAAGTGGCGCCGGATCGCATGCTGCTCCCTCGCCCGCTGTAGCCCAGAGCAATTCTACCCGGCGTACGGCCGCGCCCAATCATCCCGCAACCTCGGTCGACGTCACTGTCGATGTACTGAGTGATCGGCATGCGATTAGCCCTTATGTTTATGGGGGAAGCTATCCCAAGGACGCGTCAACGATTTCTGACAGCGGGCTCACCGTGGTTCGCTGGGGCGGCAACGCGACGTCGCGATACAACTGGAAGACTTTCACTTACAATGCCGCTGCCGATTGGTATTTCGAGGATTTCGGTTATACCGAGATCGGTGACGCCGACTCTGTGAAATACATCCAGGACGTGGAAGCCGCGGGAAGCAATCCGCTGATGACGATGGTCATGCTGCCCTGGGTTGCAAAGCCTTCCGGCTGGAGCTTTTCCGTGACCAAGTACGGTCCTCAATGCGGGTCGGATCCTTACAACTCCGACGCTGGCGACGGAGTGCTGACGGATTGTCAGACGAACATAACCGGGAACGATCCAACCGATGCCAACGTCGCGCTGAAGGACTCGCCGCAAAACGGAGATCCTCCGGGAACCGTTTATCGCGACCAGTGGGCTCCGGCGCTGGCCGCGGCATTTGGCAGCGCGCCACATTTCTATGACATGGACAACGAGATTGATATCTGGAGCGGAACGCATCGCGATGTCCATCCCAATCCTTCAGCCTACGACGAGATGCGCGATACCTATCTTGCGGAAGCTGGCGCGTTGAAAGGGTGGGATCCGAACGCGATTCGCTTCGGGCCGGTGAGTTGCTGCTGGTGGTTCTATTGGAACGGCGCGAACAACAACGACAAGGGCGCCCATGCCGGCGTGGACTTTCTGCCGTGGTGGCTGAACGAAGTTTATTGGCAGGATCAGTTGTCCGGAACGCGGTCGGTTGATGTGTTCGATATTCACGCTTATCCGGACGGACCGGACACTTCGAGTTACACCCAGGCCCAGAAGCAGGCGCTCTCATTGCGTATTTACCGGGATTACTGGGATCCAAAATATGTGAGCGAATCGGGTACGATCAATCAGCAGTGGGCGACTTTTATCCAACCGAAGAAGCGGATTCCATTCCGCATCTCGCGCATGCGGGCGATCGTCAATATGATCTACCCGGGTACTCCTTTGAGTTTCACCGAGTGGAGCGCGGCGTTCGCCGGTGAATCCGATTTCTCGACGGCGCTGGCTGATGCTGACGCCTACGGCATTCTGGGACGCGAACGCATCTATCTGGCTTCGCGCTGGGTGGCGCCCGATCCGGCGAATCCCAACTATCAGGCCTTGAAGCTGTTCCGTAACTACGACGGGCGGCATCACAGCTTTGCGACGACATCTGTCTCGGCCACCAACGACGGCAACCCGAATTTATTCAGCAGTTATGCCGCGCTGGATCCAACCGGCACGACCTTAACTCTGATCGTGATCAACAAGAATCCAGGGGCATCCGTTCAAGCGCAATTCGCGGTAAATGGATTTACGGCGAAGCAGGTTACGACTTACACGCTTTCGCCTAAGTCGCCTACAAAAATTGTGGCGTCGTCCCAGAAGGCTTGGACTTCATCTCGGAAGTTCGCGCCCTATACTGCTACGTTGTTGATGGTGACGGGCTCGATGTCTGAAACGCCGAGCGCGGACTGGGATCTGAATCCGGACACGGCCATGGTTCCAGCGCGAGGAACAACTACGCTTCAGCCGAAGATCGTTTCCGGCTCAGGCACCGTGACGCTCGGCACTCCACAGTCGGATAGTGGGATCACGCTCGTGGTCACACAACCAACCGTCACTCCGACTCAGGATGGGAGCATCACAGTCACTGCCAGCGGTGCTCCAGGTTTTTATCGCTTTACCGTCCCGAGCACTGACAATGCAGGCGTCGCCCAGACTCAGAGCGGTTGGATCGTTGTGGGGAATCCGCCGGCGACGTTCACGAAAATTGGAGACCATCAAAAAGGAGCGCCCGGAAGCCAACTGAATTTGTCCGTCACACTCCATGCCAATAAGTCGGGAGGAAGCGCTGCGGGCGGTACCGTCCTGTTCACAACCGATGCCGGTTCTCTGTCGAACCGGATCGTCACCACCGACTCTTCCGGCAACGCGCCCGTGGTGCTGACGCTGCCTACAAATGCCGCCACGGTCCACGTCACCGCTGAGGGCCAGTTTGGACTTGGTCACCCGGTGGCGAAATTCACCGAGACGGCGCAATGATGGGATTTCGCTGACCGGAGCCGCGATTGCTGTTTCGCGGCTCATCCCTCATAATTCCGGCATCAGGCAATCACGGCCAAACCGAAAGTCGCGGGCAGGAGTGCCCGTGCCGCATAAGTCGGCTCCGCAGACTGACGTCCGGCTGGGGCGCATTGTGCGCCTTCTCATCGCCCACGCCACGGTCGTCGTGAGCGGGACAAAAATCGCGGCGGAGATCGGGACAAGCCGTTCGGAGGTTTGGCGCCTGATTCAGCAACTGCGCGATCTTGGAGTTGATATTGCGGGGCATCCGTCGACCGGATATAGTCTGAAGTCCATGCCCGATCTGCTGCTCCCGGATATGCTTGCCTCACAATTGCAAGGCACAATTTTCGGCAAGCACATTCATCACTATTACAAGATTGGATCGACCAACACAGCTGCCATGGAAGCGGGGAGCGCGGGCGCTCCCGAGGGCAGCGTTTTTCTGGCCGAGCAACAGACTGCTGGCCGGGGCCGGGGAGCCAACCAGTGGCACTCTGAGCGCTCGACCGGAATTTATTGCTCGGTGCTTTTGCGTCCGGCGCTGCCACCATCCGATGTACTCGTTATCACTCTCGCTGCTGGACTAGCTGTACACTCCGTGGTTCAGGAGATCGACTCGCGAGTGCTCTCCGACCTGAAGTGGCCCAACGATGTTCTGATCAATGGGAAAAAATTCTGCGGCATTCTGACCGAGATGAACGCGGAAGTCACGCGCGTGCGGTATATCGTGGTCGGTCTCGGAATCAACGTAAATCAATCTAGTTTCCCTGCGGATTTGCAGACAATAGCAACTTCTCTAAGTTTGGCCACGGGTACCGAGTGGTCGCGCGTGGAACTATGCACAGCTTTGCTAAAATCGCTCGACCGGGAATACCGGGGCTTGCTGGAGAATCCTGAAGCCGCTGCTTCGATTCTCCATCGTTTTCAGGAACGATCGTCCTCGGTTCGGGGACATCAGGTCGAGATCGAAGAGCATGCCGACCTTAAGGGCGTGACGGAAGGCCTGGATTCGCGCGGTTTCCTGCAGGTTCGAACATCGCAAGGTTTGCGGACGGTGCTGAGTGGGACGGTAAAACTCCGCTGAGGAATATATGAGGTCGGGCAACCGTTATGCTTCTAGTTCTAGATGTTGGCAACACCAATACCGTGCTGGGGGTCTTCGCCAAGGCGAAACCCGCTCCGGCCTCGAACCGCGGTACCGAAAACGAATCGCCCCACTACGAATTGCTTGTGGCGAATTGGCGAGTTGCCACGATCGCGACTGAAACGGTGGACGAATATGGCGTCCTATTCCGCAATCTGTTCGCTATGGATAACCTTGAGGCCAAGGGCATTCACGGCATCGTGATCTCGTCGGTTGTGCCGCCTCTTGACTCCACCCTGGCGCAAGTCTGCGAGCGCTACTTCAATACCAAACCGCTTTTTGTTGAACCGGGCGTAAAGACGGGGATGCCGGTGCACTATGACAATCCCGCCGAAGTGGGTGCCGACCGCATCGTGAACTCGGTTGCCGCATTCGAAAAATATGGCGGGCCCTGCGTGGTGGTGGATTTTGGAACTGCGACCACGTTCGATTGCGTGTCTCCCAAGGGAGAATACATGGGCGGCGTTATCTGCCCCGGTATCGGAATCTCCGCCGACGCGCTGTTTGAACGCACGGCACGCCTGCCGCGCGTGGATATCCGCAAGCCCGCTCACATCATTGGCAGCAATACCGTGGGCAGCCTGCAGTCCGGCCTCTACTACGGGTATCTTGGCTTGGTGGACGGAATCCTCGAGTTGCTGGTGCAAGAATTAGGAAACGAAACCAAAGTGATTGCGACTGGCGGTCTGGCCTCGTTATTCGGCACAGGCTCGAAGCACATCAAACAGGTGGACGAGTTTTTGACCTTGGAAGGCCTGCGCATTATCTGGGAGCGCAACGTAACGGCAAAACCGGCTCGCGAGATCGCGCCCGCTGGGTTCAAGTCTTCTTCCGGAAGCAAGCTGCGCTCCCGCTGATCTTCGAAACGAAACAAGACCCGGAAAACGCAATAAAGACCCACCGTGGAAAATTACTTTAACTACTTCACCGAAATCGAGGAACATTTTCAGCGGCGGCGCGGACGCATTCAGTTGTCCCCACTCGATTGGGCACTGATCGAAACCTGGAAAGACGCAGGCATTCCGCTGGAGGCTGTGCTGCGCGGCGTTGATGCCGCGTTTGATAAGTACGAACAGCGACCGTCGAAGTCACAAAAGATTAATAGCCTGGCTTATTGCGCGCAGGCGGTGCTCGTCGCGGCGGAACAGATGAAGGAGGCGGCCGTCGGAGCGCAGAGCGCGGATGCGCAAAGCAATCGCCCAAGCGGTTTCCCGATCGCCGAAATCTGTGTTTTTCTCCGGCGCAACGCGGAACAACTCGACGCGGCGAAGCTTCCCGAAGCAAAAGGGATTGATGCCACGCCGTTGGCTAGAGAGACTGCCAACACGCTGCGCGAAATTGCCGCTGATCTGGAGGCCACGAAAACTCCGCCGCGATTGGAGGATCTTGAACGCCGCCTCACGGTGGCGGAAGAGAAACTGCTTGCGGTTCTACTGGCGGCAACGCCCGATGAGCAGATCGTGAGCGTTCGTGCGGAAGCCGACCGGGAGCTGGCGCCTTACCGGCGCAAAATGCCGTCAGCGCAAATCGAGCAGTTGCTCAAGCAGTACGTCCACAAGCGATTGCTGGAAAAATATGGATTGCCGAGATTGAGCCTGTTCTATATGTAAGGTGATGTCGGCAATTCTTTTCTCCCGGCGTTTCGGTTTCCAGCATAAAATCTTCGCTTGCAAGTGACCATTGAAAAACTCATTTATGGCGGCGACGGTCTTGCGCGGCTGCCTGCCGATGAGCACGGTCCCGGCAAAGCTGTGTTCGTCCCCTTTGTGCTGGAAAGCGAAAGAATCGAAGCTTCGCTGCTAGAACAGAAGCGCAGTTTTGCGAGAGGTCGCGCGGACGCGATTCTGCAAGCTTCGCCGCATCGAGTAGAGCCAATCTGTCCCTATTTTCTTCGCTGTGGCGGCTGCCACTACCAGCACGCCAGCTACGAACATCAACTGGAGATCAAGGTCGCTGTCCTGAAGGAAAATCTGCGGCGCACTGCCAAGCTGGAGCTGGAAACAAGCGTGACGATTCATGCTTCGCCGCCTTGGACATATCGAAACCGTACCCGGCTTAAGGTCCGAACGGCTGCTGAGTTTGCGCTTGGTTATTACAAACTCGGCTCGCACGAACTGCTTGCTGTCGAAGAGTGTCCCGTTAGTTCGCCGCTGATCAATCGCGCCATTGCCGCCTTCTGGAAAATGGGGCGCGAACGCACGGTGCCGGATGGGATTCACGAGGTTGAGTTCTTTGTTAATGCAGAGAATACGCAGCTGCTGGTCGAGGCCTCCTGCGAACCCGGGACGCCGAGCACTCCAGTCAGAGAATGGGCAGGCGCTGTGCAGAGCGCTCTTCCAGAAATCACAGGTATGGTGGTGTTCAAGGCAAGGCCTTCTGGCGTGACTGCGCCAGTTGAGCCGAAACCAATGGCTTCATTCGGGGGCAGAGAAATCACTTATCGGACTGACGACGCCTCCTATCGAGTGAGCGCCGGGGCCTTCTTTCAGATTAACCGCCATTTAATCAATGATTTGGTGAAGATCGTCGTACAGGAGTATTCAGGTGACACAGCGCTGGATCTTTATTCTGGCGTCGGGCTCTTTTCCACAATCCTATCGCGAAGATTTGCACAGGTAATCGCTGTTGAGACGTCACAGACTTCTCACGCCGACCTTCTCTACAATTCACCGGATAATGTGAAGGCAGTTCGGGCGACGACCGTAGATTTCTTGCGGGGTGTTGTCCGTAAGCTGAAGCCCGACCTTGTGGTGGTAGACCCGCCACGAAGCGGTCTGGGGGGAAGTGTGGTCCAGAGCCTTGTCGGATTGGGAGCGCACCGTATAACCTACATCTCCTGCGATCCGGCAACCGCTTCTCGTGATCTGGCTGGCCTGCTCAGCGCCGGATATCGCATCGAGCAGGTGCACCTGGTCGACCTGTTCCCCCAGACCTACCATCTGGAAAGCGTGTTTCATCTTGCTCGGTAAGCGGCTGCCAACAGAAAAGTATTGCCCTTCGCTTCTGAGACTGACTGAGGCTCCAGTATCCGGGCACATGCACTAAATCTTGACCCGTTCCTCCCGGCAAGCCCGTGAATCCGCCGTCGACTGCGCCCCCCAACACCCATCAGAAGCCGCTCTCACGACAACCCATGCTGTGGGCTGCCTCAGCGTATGGAGCTGGAATTGTTATCGGCTACTACGTCTGGCGGCCTCCGTTGTACTGGCTGGTGGCAGGGTTAGCTTTCTCCACATCAGGAGCATATTTTCTCCGCCACCGCTCCCGAGCAGCCTACGCCCTTGCTCTTGCAGCGCTCTTCGTGACGGGAGCGCTGATGATGCAAGTGCGGGCTCCCGAGAATCAGGACAGCGCTCTCGCGTTTGCCGACGGCCGCGACGTAGTGATCACCGCCCATGTAACCAAGGAAGGAAATCCGCGCGATCACGCTCGGGGCGATAGTCAACAAAGGTTGGACCTGGAGACGGAGCAAATAAATACCAGCAACGAGAACATCGCAGTCCGCTTCGGGATTCGCGTGAGTTTCTACGGCGATGAGGCCAGGGATGAAGCGGTAAGGAATGTATCAGAAGAACCCTCGACTGCAACCGCGCACCTGTTCCGCTACGGCGAGCGTTTGCGATTTCCGGCAAAACTGTATCCGCCACGAAATTTTCGAAACCCAGGTGCGTTTGATTACGCGGGATATCTGGCAGAAAACGGAATCGTGGCCCTTGGGTCAGCCAAGGCAGACACGGTCGAATTGCTGCCGGGCTTTGCCGGCTACCGCTTTGAACTCTGGCGGACGCGCCTCCGTAGAAGCCTAGTCGAGAGAATCCATGTGCTATGGAAGCCCGACGAAGCTCCTCTGCTTGACGCCATGCTCATCGGCGAGAATTCGTTCCTCGGACGCGAAACTCTCACCGATTTTCAGCGAACAGGCACTTACCACGTGCTGGTGATCTCGGGGTTGAAAGTTGCGATCCTCGCGCTGGTAACGTTCTGGGTGTTGCGCCGGATGCGAATGAGCGATCTTATGGCCAGCGCAATCACAATTCTGCTCACGGTTGCGTACGCCCTGCTGACCGACGTTGGCGCCCCAGTGTGGCGGGCCACGCTGATGCTTGCGCTTTACCTGGGTGCAAGGCTGCTCTACCGGCGAAAATCAATTCTGAACACGATCGGAGCGGCAGCTCTGGCCTTGCTGATTGTCGATCCCACGGCAGTGCTGGGAGCCAGCTTCCAGCTTAGCTTCCTGTGCGTGCTGGTCATTGCTGGAATAGGTACGCCTCTGCTGGAGAGAACAACGCAACCTCTGTCTCGCTCCTTGAGAAGCCTGGAAGCGACCGGCTACGACGCCGCGTTGTCTCCCCACTTGGCGCAACTCCGTCTTGATCTAAGAATGATCGCCGGAAGGCTGCAGCGCTTCTTCGGCAAACGCGTTCCGCTGATCGTGCTCTCAAGTACGGGGCGCGTGCTGCTCTTAGTTTGTGAGTTCCTTGTGATTTCCACTGTACTCCAAGCGGGATTTGCGCTGCCAATGGCTTACTACTTTCATCGGGCGACTCTGGTCTCACTGCCGGCAAACGCACTGGCGGTCCCCCTTACAGAAATCATTATGATCGTCGCCGTCTTGGCTATGGTCGCAAGCTATGCCTCGTTCGCACTGGCAAAGTTTCCCGCTGCGGCCGCCGGAGTAGTGCTGCACATTATGAATGGATCGGTGCGCTGGTTGGGTGGTCTACGGATCGCGGACACTCGCGTGCCTACGCCGCAACTGGCCGTCATTCTGTTGGGCGCGTGCGCCCTGGTGCTGGCGATGGTTTTGAGTCGCCGTCGCCGGTTGCTGGTTGCAACCGGGTGGATAGTCCTGGGGCTCAGTGCCTTCTGGATTTGCGCGGTTCCGCCCAATCCACAACTCCGGCACGGAGTACTTGAGCTTACCGCCATTGACGTTGGCCAGGGCGATTCCATCCTTCTGGTATCTCCGCAGGGCCGCACGCTCCTGGTGGATGCTGGAGGTATGCCGTTCTGGATGCACTCGGAACTGGATATCGGGGAAGATGTAGTGTCGCCCTACCTGTGGTCGCGGGGATTTCACCAACTCGATATCGTGGCGCTTACGCATGCTCACGCCGACCACATGGGAGGGATGGGGGCGGTGCTGGCAAACTTTCACCCTCGCGAGCTATGGCTGGGAGTGGATTCGCCAAGTCCGGAGTTGCAAACTCTCCTGCGCGAAGCGAAGGCGCTGAAGATTCCCGTCGTTCTTCACAAGGCAGGGGATAATCTTGACATGGGCGGCACAAAGGTCGCGGTGCTTGCGCCGCCGCGAGACGCCGAAGCGCATCCTTCGCGGCCGAACGACGAGTCTCTTGTCATGAAAATCAGTTACGGAGCAACGTCCGCATTACTGGAGGGAGATGCTGAGAAGAAAACGGAACAACAGGTCGCCCGGGAAAGCCCACAAGCCGATCTCCTCAAAGTGGCCCACCATGGCAGCGCCACTTCTACAATCCCGGAACTGCTAGCCGCGGTCCATCCACGGTTCGCGGTCATATCAGTGGGCGTGCGAAATGTTTATGGGCATCCGAGGCGGGAGGTTTTAGAACGGCTTGAGGAAGCGCACGTGGTTACCTACCGGACAGACATGGACGGAGCGGTTACGTTCTATCTCGACGGCAAAACCGTCACTTCTCAGCTGGCGGCTCCTCATTGATCGCAAATTCGGCAGTCTCCAACTCATCTGGCGTTTGCCGGTATTCTTCAATCATTCGCCGCGCCTCGTCGGCATCTTCCTCGCGCACCAGAATCACGGTCCCGCCCACTCCGGGCAAGATGTCCTGCTGCGCATCGAGAGATGTGAGATCAGAGTCAATGCCGGCGGATTCGAGCAAGCCGCGTACGACCATCGCTTCCGATTCCTGTTCGGTGTCAAACACCCGCACCAGCTTTTCATTCGGATTCGGACGCGCTCCAGACGTGGAAGTCGAGTCTGCCATTATTGCCTCCAATCAGGATGATCTCTTGGACTCAAAGGCGCGTATCCTGAAGCGCGCGTGATACTGATTTTAACTCACTTGCGTGGTCGCCGGGCGCTTTCATCAATTCGAGTCACGGCAAGGGAGGGCGCCTGATCGCTTTGAGGTAACCGAAGGTCTACACCAATGTAGCCATTGCGCTCAGGCCGCTTTGCCGCCACAATAACCTCAAAGGGCGCAACGCGCTTGTGGCGTGGGACATCTAAGGGCACGGACATAGTGGGGGCCTCATGAGTAGTTTGGAACGTCGTGGACAGTCGGCAAATGGAAGCGAACGAGAGCAGGAGGCACGCAACATCCGCCGTCTGCAAATTATGATCAGCATGGTAATGTCCGTGATCGGTCAGGATCCGAACCTCACCGTTGAAGAAGCGTCCGAACTGGTGGCAGGGGCGAAGCGTGCCGCGCTGGCGATGTTTCCGGACAAAGAGTTCGCCTACGACATTCTGTATAAACCTCGCCTCCAGCGGTTGATGAACGAGCGCTTCCGCCTGCAATAATAGGCGGCTGCATCCGTTTGACCCTCCTCACCTGCAGCGGCTAGACTCGCTATTCAGCGGGGGTGTTCCATGAAGCGAGTTGCGTTGGTCTTCACAGTCGTGGTCCTCTGTGCGTTCGGGGCGGTGGCCGATGAAGGCCATCACCACGAAGATCTGACTACCGATCAATTGGGCACGGTGCATTTCCCGGTATCGTGCGCGGCGGAGGTGCAGAAGCCCTTCGAACGCGGGGTCGCGCTGCTGCATTCTTTCTGGTATGAGGAAGCGAAGAAAGAATTCGAGCAGATCGCGAAGGACGACCCCAAATGCGCGATGGCGCATTGGGGAATCGCCATGAGCATCTGGCATGAGCTCTGGAACCAACCCGACGCAACTACGATCAAGCGAGGACACGACGAGGTCAAGACCGCAAGATCGCTGCATCCCAAGACCGATCGCGAGCGCGACTACATCACTGCCATGGACGAGTTTTACCGCGGCAAGAAGCGCGACTATCACGATCGAGCCAGCACGTACTGCCAGGCTATGGCAACGACCCACCAGGATTATCCCGATGACCGCGAGGCGGCGGCCTTCTATGCGCTATCGCTGCTCGCTTCCGAACCGGACAACGACACGACCTTTGCCAATCGAAAGCAAGCAGCGGCGATTCTGGAGAAACTGTTTGCGGTCGATCCCGACCATCCTGGCGTGGCGCATTACTTGATTCACAGCTACGACAAGCCGCAGTTGGCACAACTGGGACTGCCCGCCGCTCGACGCTACGCGCAGATTGCCCCGGCCGCTCCTCACGCGCTGCATATGCCGTCGCATATCTTTGCCCGCCTCGGCTTGTGGCAGGACGATATCAATTCCAACCTCGCTTCGATTGCCGCTACGCGCAAAACCGCAGCCATGCACATGGGCGGAGAGGGCCATCAGTTCCACGCCATGGATTTTCTGGTCTACGCTTATTTGCAAAGCGGGCGTGAAGCCGACGCGCAACGAGTGATCGATGAGGTGAAGGCCATGCCAGCGAAGAAGGATGACATGTATGGGATGGACTTCGACCCGCGAACGGACGCGCTGGTAACTTTTACCGCGAGGTACGCGCTCGAGATGCATCACTGGACGGAGGCTGCTTCCCTGGAGCTGATTCCTGGAGCGGAAACTGGAGACAACTCGATTACTTACTGGGCGCGCGCGATTGGCGCAGCCCGATCTGGAAATTTGACTGATGCGCGCAAAGATGTGGCTGAGATCGACGCCATTCACGCCACTTTGTTGAAGCAAAAGAAAACCAGCTTTGCCGAGGCGGTCGAACAGGATCGTCAGGAAGCCGCAGCCTGGGTGGCTCACGCCGAAGGCAACAATGATGAGGCCATCAATACGTTGCGCACCATAGCGGAGAAAGAAGAGGCGGAAGGCGACGAGCCTTTAGCGATTCCTGCGCGCGAAATGCTGGCCGATATGATGCTCGACATGAATCATCCGGAACAAGCCCTGACGGAGTACGAGGCAGACCTGAAGTTCAATCCGAATCGGTTCAATGCATTGTACGGCGCGGCGCGGGCAGCAGAGATGGCGGGCAAGAGCGATAAGTCGAACTCGTACTACGCTCGGCTGGTGAAGATATGCGATGGATCGAATTCAGATCGGCCCGAACTCAGCCGGGCCAAGTCGCTGCTCGCGCAGAAATAGTTCAAGGGCGAAAAATCTTTCATTACTTTTCTATGGTCTGCAAGCGGAATAGCAGAGTTCCCCACCCCAATTTCGATCGCATTTGCACTGGAGTGTGGTTGACGTCATCTGTAAACCACGCCCAGATCGTGCCTTTTCCCTGCAAAGCGCCGGAAATCGCTTCCACCTTTACGCGGACGGTCCGGAAAGTGCCCGCGGGTACTTTGACCTGTTCCCGGGCTTCTACGCGTGCTGTAACCTCGGTCGCTTTGTTACCATCGTTGATTGGGAATGTATAGCTATTGCCCGATTGCAGAGGCAATGACGCAAGGTAATAGAACCCGCTAACCACATCGGTTACGCACGCGGGAAGATCGTTTTCCACGTGTTTTTGCTCGCCAGTTTTCAGATTCTTCTCATCGAGCACACTCTTGTTGCGAGAGTAATCGAAACGAAGTTCGGTCTGGCGGGAGCGGGAACCCTCTTCTGTATTCCTCGAAACTCGAAGCGAACAAAACGTACGCGGATCGAAGAATGCTTCAAAACGATCCTGCACTTTGTACAACGCGTTTACCACCCCTGCGGAATTTGCAACCGCGGTGATGTGCTCCTGGCCGCCGTCGAGTCCGAGCGTAACTCTAGCCGTTCCCGCGTTGAAGAGGTGCCATTCGACGCCATATACATAGGTCTGCCCATTTGGATAAGCGTAATTGGGGGGCGGAGGAACGATCCGCGCCGACGGCGAGGCGCTAATTGTGGGGAGTGGAGCCTGGTTCGGCGGCACCGACGGGGCAGCTTGCCCTTGAGACAATGAAACCGAAAGTATTGCGAACAAATACCACGCCGGATTGAACTTTCTTAAAATATGCATGTCTCTTCGACCAACAATTCCAGTTTCTCATAAGACACCGAACGCCAGTTGTGGCAACGGTTCTCCAGACCGCGTCAGCGGCGGATCCATAGCAGTTTAGCCGTCAACACCACCAACATCGCCGTTGCGCCCAGTGTCGCATTGTACTCGCGATGCTTCCAGTACAAGTCCCATGAAAACGCTCCGCGGCTATTCTCAAACGACCTTAGCCGAGGCAACAGCCGAGGCACCTGTCGCGCGTACTGCTGCGAATTCTGGAAAATGTTCTCTTAGAAACGATTCTTCCCCGCGAATCACAGGCAAATAGATCGCCAGAAAAATCAAAACCAGGGCTGCGCCGATCCACCAGTTTCGAGCAGCGATGGCAAAGCCCACAGCCAGAATCAGCGACCCCAGATAGAGTGGGTTCCGTGTATAGGCATAAGGCCCTGTCGTCGTGAGCTGCTCATTTTTCTGCACGTGCCCGGATGCGAGAGCACGAATCGCGAGTCCGGGAATGATCAGCGCAGAGCCGATCAGCATGGATGCGGCCGTGGGTGTTGCCAGCCATAAATAGAGGGCGGTGAAAGCGAAGCCCAGTGGCACGCGAATGCGACGCGCGATTTTCGTCCAGGTAAAGCTAGCCACGGTTGCTCCTTAACAGCTTGCGGGCGGCAGCAACAACTTCGTCGACGCTGATTTCCAGCATGCCGGGATCGGGTTGTGCGCGGCGGGAGTGTGTGGTCGGGCTGATAGGGTTGCGTAACACGATGCTGCGAGTCCCGAATGGCCCGTTGCGCGCAGGATTGGTGGGGCCGAAGATCGCAACCGCGGGGACTCCGAGCGCCGCAGCGAGGTGCATGGGGCCCGTATCGCCGCCGATAAAGAGGCGCGCGCGGCGGGTGAGAGCAATCAATTCTGTGAGTGAACTGGCAACGCCCGTCGCCGCGCCCTTGCTGGCCGACTCGACGGCTCGGACCAGAGGCTCTTCGCCAGGTCCGAAATTGATCAGCGATTTCGTGCCATCTTCCGCCAACCGCTTGGCGAGTTCCCCATAGCGTTCCGCTGGCCACTGCTTGGCGCCCCAGCCCGCGCCTGGATTGAGCAACGCGAAATCGCCAACGCCCGGTTGCAATCGGTTCTCGGATTGTTTTTCCGCCGCCGCGTCATGCGGAAATTCTATTTTTGGCATCGCCAATGGCTGGCGCGCCACGGCCTCCGCCAGCGAAAGATTCTGTTCGACAATGTGGCCGCCATGGCCAATGACCTGCCGGGTATAGAACATGGTGGCAACATTTTCGCGAGGCTGCGCAAATCCGTAGACCACGTGCGCTCCGGAGCAGCGCGACACGATTGCGGATCGGGCCGCGCCTTGAAAATCGACTGCGACGTCATATCGCTGAGCACGGAGTTCGCTGATCCCAGCCGCGATTTGCTCCCAGGTTTGGATGGAAAATAGGGATCTGCGCCAAGCCTTTGTATTCACCGTGTGAACCCGATCGACCAGCGGCCTTCTCGGTGAGCGTGGCCCTGAGCGGGGCTCGGGCAAGGTGCACAGCAACTCTGCCCAACGCTCCTCAACCACCCAGCCCAAGTTGACCTCAGGAAACACTCTTCGTAACGCGGTGGCCGCAGGAAGCGTATGGATGATGTCGCCCATCGAGCCCAAGCGAACGATCAGCAGGCTCCGAGGAGCGAATGAAGCAGCATTTTCCGAGGAGCACGGAACGGGCGGTTGTATGCTCACGAACGCTGCGGTCCAATCCGCGAACGAATGATCTCGGTTGCCGAGTGATCCTTGGGATCGCCCACAATTTCCACCCGGCCACCACAGGCTGCGACCGCGTCTCGCTCCGGCACCGTATCGGTGGTGTAGTCAGTTCCTTTCGCATGAACGTCGGGGCGAACTTCATGGATTAACGCTCGTACATCGCGCTCAGGAAAAATGACTACAGCATCGACGTCAGCCAACGCTGAAAGAATTTCAGCACGTTCTTCGGCAGGCATCAGAGGGCGGCCTTCTCCCTTCAAAGCACGCACGGATTCATCGGAGTTGATCGCCACAATCAAGCGTCCGCCGAGTTGCTTGGCGGAATGCAAGTAGCGGACATGGCCGACGTGCAGCAGATCGAAGCAGCCATTGGCGAGCGTGATGGAGTCGCCCGCCCGGCGCCACGCGGCGACGCTCTGCTTCAGCCGTTCGCGATTTAGGATTTTCTCTGTCGACATTCAGTGGGCTCTTGTTGCCGGCGGCGATTGCTCCAGCGCATCAAGCAGCTCCTGCCGCGACACTGTCGCGGTTCCGCGCTTCATTACTACGATTCCACCTGCATAGTTCGCCAGGTAAGCCGCCTCTTCCGTGCTGGCCCCGGCAGCAAAAGCGGCTGTAAAAGTGGCAATCACTGTGTCTCCTGCTCCGGTCACATCCGCGACTTGATCGGAGCCGAAAATTGGGATGTCCACCGGCTTATGTTTTCCGGTGAAGGCTGCCATGCCGTCGCGGCCGCGCGTGATCACGAGCGACTGCAGCATCATCCGACTCATGACTTGCTCCCCGGCGGAGCACAAGCTCGGCCAATCGTTGCCGATGCGCACACCCAACGCAGCTTCGACTTCCGGTTCATTCGGCGTGGCCGCGACCACGCCAGAATATTGCAGCATGCGGTACCGTGAGTCGAGGATGACGGGGACACCGTCGAGACGTCCGCGCTCGCGAATTGCATCGAGAATCGCAGGACTCGCCGCGCCATAGCCGTAATCGGAGATCAGCAGAGCGTCTGAGGCGCGCGCGTATTGGCGCGCGGCCAGGACGAGTTCACGCTTCAAGTGACGGTTGGGTTCCGTTTCCGGTTCGTGATCGACGCGGACCACCTGCTGCCGCGCGTTGTGTGTCATTCCCGCCAGGATGCGCGTTTTGGTCACAGTGGTATAGCTCTTGTCCTTGAGAACGCCGCTCATCGGAATATGTTTGTGGCGAAAGGCTTTCAACAGCAAGCGCCCAGCTTCATCGTCACCCACCACTCCCACTGGAAGAACGTTAACGCCCAGGTCGGCAAGATTATTGATCGCATTGGCTCCTCCTCCCGGCACCACGGTTCGCTCGCGATGTTTCAGAATCAATACGGGAGCCTCTCGAGACACGCGCGAGATTTCCCCGAATATGAATTCGTCGGCGACCAGGTCACCGACAACGGTGATCGTGATCTTGGGGAAAGACTCAACGATCTTCGTGAGGCGTTCCGCCCCTTTGGGATGTTTGGTCATTTGGAAATTATGTCAGCTCAGGCACCGATTTTCTCACGCCCTGCTCTTCGTTCCGCAATCATCCGCAGCATAGTATCGACGGCATTAGCTGCATCCATCAATTCCATCTTGACAGGAATCACTGCCAAGGGCTGCAACGCCTCGAGAAATCCACCCAGGTTAATAGCATCTTTTTCGGTTGTGACAAAGCCTTCAGCTTCGCTCTGCTGGCGTAGTTTCAATAAGTCCTGGATATCCCGCTCGGTGTAGGCGTGGTGGTCACGGAACAAAGCTTGCGCCACAGGCTCGACACCCGCCGTGCGCAGTTGCAACAGAAAACTCTGCGGCCGTGCGATTCCGCAGAAAACTACCGGGCGCGCGGGAACATTCGTCACCGAAATACCTCGTCGCACCCGCCACAGTAGTTTGCCATTCAGGGGAAACGATTGCGGTGAAGCACCACTGGCCAACACAACCGCGTCGGCGCGGGACAGTGAAGCAACCTGTTCGCGCAAACGCCCTGCGGGAAGCAGGCGGTCGCGGGCGTCTTCGGGCGTAACCAGTACGATGTCGAAATCACGTGCCAGAGCGCGATGCTGAAAGCCGTCATCGAGCAGATGAAGTTGTGGGCCGAAGCTTTTTTCCGCGAACAGCCCCGCCTCGTATCGATCCTCGCCCACAATCACTGGCACGCTGAGGCGCCGAGCCAGGAGCAAAGGCTCATCGCCAAATTCGCGGGGTAAGCCTCCGGGATCAACGCGCGCCACACCGCGTGTTCTGCGACCGTAGCCGCGCGAGAGTACGTCGAACTTCACCCCGCGAGCCGTCAGCAGTTCCCCGAGAACCAGTACGAATGGCGTTTTTCCTGATCCCCCAACTGACAAATTCCCGACGCTTACAACCGGACCTTGTACGTTTCGTGTGTGAACCATGCCGCGGTCGTAGAGCGCGTTGCGCGCTCGGACGCCTACTCCGAAGATAGAGGATAAGAAACTCATTCAATGATCCGTCCCCACACGAGCTCTGACAGGCACTAACAATTTTTCCAACGCTTGCATAGTCCTCTCCGTTGCTCCCATTTGTGCACGGATTGTTTCTGCCGCCCGGCGTCCCAGCACCGCACGTTCGTCTGGGTTAGAAATGAGGTCCATGAGCACCAGCGGAAGCTCGGCTGGGCCGACCACACGTACGGCATCGCGACCTTGAAATAAGCTTACGATGTCGCGAAAATTCTCGGTGTGATTGCCCACCACAATGGGAACTCCGTGCAGTGCAGGCTCGATGATGTTATGTCCGCCGCGGGGAACGAGGCTACCGCCCACAAATGCCACGTCGGCCAGCGCGTAGAGCGCCGCGAGTTCGCCAATCGTATCGATCAGTAGGACGCCGCCCCAAATCGGGTCGCCTCCCCACAGAGACCGACGCCAGAATAGAATACCAAGTTGATTGAGTAATTCGGTCACCTCACCGAATCGCTCGGGATGACGCGGCGCCAAAACCATCACAGCGCGAGGATGGCTCGCCAGAATATTTATGAAGGCCTGTAGCAGCAGAGGCTCTTCACCCTCGACCGTGCTTCCGCAAACAATCACGGAGCCGGTCTGAGCCTGTTGGAACGCCGCGCGAAGGCTGGCGATGATCGGCGGCGCAGCCGGTGCAGGCACATCAAACTTCAGGTTGCCAGTTGCGAGGACGAGCTCCGGGGGCGCTCCAATCTCCACGAGGCGACGAGCGTCCTCCGCCGTTTGGGTCAGGAAAAGGTCCACGTGCCGCAAAACTCCCGTCAGCAAACGCCGGAATCGCCGGTATCCAGGCCAGGAGCGGTCCGAGATGCGGGCGTTCACCACGACAATCCGAGCGCCGCTGGCATGGGCGAGGCGCAGGAAGTTCGGCCAGAACTCAGTTTCTGCGATCACAACCAGCGTGGGCTGCAACAATCGCAAATATCGCCGGATCGCAAAAGCGAAGTCGAGCGGAAAGTAAAAGACATTCTCCTCGCCGAAGCGGGTTCGAGCCAACTTCTGACCTGTATCCGTCGTAGTCGAAATGACGACTCGATGTTGCAAAAATCGTTTTGCGAGTTCTGTCGCCAAACCGCTGATCGCTAGAACCTCACCGACCGATACCGCGTGTATCCATATTGTTGGCCTCGCGGGCTGAGCAACCAACCGCCGCGGAATTCTGCCCAGCCGTTCACTCAAGCCCGCGCGGTACTTGCCGTGGCGCATCCTTTGCAACAGCCAATAAGGGAGGGTCAGCAGCATTGCCGCTGCCAGCAGCGCACTGTAGATCAAATACATGCAGGAAGGGACATTCTACCTGTATAGGTCGCGCCCGAGGCACCACCGTTTAGCATGCGTGCATCCTATAATCGAGAATCATGTCCTGTACGGTCACACGCTCTCTGCTGCGGCGAAGCTTCGCCGCAGTTTCTGTTCTCTTAGTGGCTGCGGTCGTTTGCCTGGCGGGAAAGCATTTTGTCATGCCAGCGGCGCAGCCGGCGAAGACCTATCCCGCACACGATGAACATTCTGGTGAATCGGTCACACTGGGGCTTGATCCTTATGACTTGCCCGACAAGGCAAGTATTTTTTCCGTTCACTACGGCGACGTCGGACTGATGCCGATCTTCGTAGTGATCACCAACGACGGCGACCAGACAGTCGCGCTATCAGGAATGAAGGCCGAACTCGTAACCGTGAATCGGACCAAGATTCCACCCGCTTCGGAAGACGATATTTACCGGCGCATCGCCCGGCCTACGGGAACCATTTCTCCGAATCCTCTGCCTTGGCCCAAGAAGGCAAAGGGAAGCATCAGCAAGGACGCGATGGAAGAGATTCAGAACACACAATTTGCCGCCAAGGCAGTCGAACCCCACGGCACCCAGTCGGGCTTCATGTTCTTTGATGTGTCAGATATTTCCAACCCGCTTGCGGGCGCTCACTTCTATTTGACCGGCGTGCGCGATGCCAAGGGAAATGAATTGATGTATTTCGAGGTCCCGCTGGAAAAATATCTGAGTGCGCCAGAGAAGCAGAAGTAGCGGCGATCGCGCGCGGGATGTGGCTCAGCGCTCCCACCCTTTATAATCGCTGGATATGGCCACCACGCCGGATACTTCCGTAAGATCCCGCGCCAAATACGAACCTGTGATCGGACTGGAGGTGCACGTCCAGCTTCTGACAGTGTCCAAGATTTTCTGCTCGTGCTCTACGCGCTTTGGCGCTCCGCCTAATACGAATGTTTGCCCGGTTTGCCTGGGCCTTCCCGGAGCCCTGCCGGTGTTAAATCGCAAAGCGGTGGATTTCGCGGTACTGGCGGCGATGGCGCTCGCCTGCCGCATCAACCAGACTTCAATTTTCGCCCGCAAGAATTATTTTTATCCTGACCTGCCTAAGGGCTATCAGATTTCGCAGTACGACAAGCCGCTGGCCGAGTTCGGCAAAATCGACATTGTCACCGCCTCCGGAGCTAAGAAGATTGGAATCACCCGCCTGCACCTCGAGGAAGACGCAGGTAAGAGCCTGCACGAAGGCTTCTCGGACTCGGCCGAGACTACGGCCGTCGACCTGAACCGCAGCGGAGTCCCGCTGATCGAAATTGTCAGCGAGCCGGACATCGCTTCACCTGTGGAAGCGCACGAATATCTCACCCGCTTGAAGGAAATTATTCTGTACACCGGGGTCAGCGATTGCAATATGGAGGAGGGTTCATTGCGTAGCGATGCCAACGTCAGCGTGCGGCCTAGGGGACAGAAAGAGTTTGGCACGAAGACCGAAATCAAGAACGTCAATTCCTTTCGGTTTATTCGTGAGGCGCTGGAGTACGAAATCGATCGCCAGATCGAGATTGTCGAGTCAGGCGGTAAAGTCACGCAGGAGACCCGGCTCTACAATCCGGCGGAAGGCAAGACTTATGGCATGCGCTCCAAAGAGCAGGCGCATGATTACCGCTATTTCCCTGAGCCCGACCTTCTGCCGCTCGTTGTGGACGAAAAGTGGCAAGCCGAAATTCGTAGGACGCTTCCCGAACTGCCCGAAGCACGGCGGAAGCGCATGGTCGCCGATTACGGCATCACTGACTACGACGCGCAGGTGCTGACTACGACGAAGTCATTTGCGGACCAATTCGAGGAGGCGGCGAAAGCCGCGAAGAATCCGAAACGCGTTGCGAATCTGGTGCAGGGTGAGCTGATGGGGCGTCTGAAAGCGAAGGGCCTGGAAATTGAACAGTCGCCCATTTCGATGAAAGGCGTGGCTCTGTCGGCGGATCTGGTGGAGAGCGGTGCGATTTCGGGCAAGATGCTCAAAGATTTATACGAGCTGTCCTTCGAACGCAACCAGGACTTCGGCGAAGTTTACGAAACAGAAAAACCACAGCAGATTACTGATTCCTCCGCAATCGAAAAGATCATTGACGAGATTATCGCAGCCAACCCCAAGCAAGTCGAACAGTATCGAGCAGGGAAGAAGACGGTAGTCGGGTTTTTTGTAGGCCAGGTGATGAAAGCCTCAAAGGGTCAGGCGAATCCGCAGATGGTGAATGAACTGCTTGCAAAGAAGCTGGAGAGCTGACAGGCATGTTCAAGAAGATTTTAATCGCCAACCGCGGAGAGATTGCAGTCCGGGTGATCCGCGCCTGCCGCGAACTGGGCATCACTTCCGTTGCTATCTATTCCGACGTCGATCGCGCATCGCTGCATGTTCGCAAAGCCGACGAGGCTTACCACATCGGGGCCCCGGCCGCTGCGGAATCCTACTTGAACATAGCGAAGATCCTGGAGGTTGCGAAACGAAGCGGTGCGGATGCGATCCATCCCGGGTACGGATTTCTCTCCGAAAACGCGAAGTTCGCGCAGGCGTGCGGCGGTGCTGGTGTCAAGTTCATTGGCCCAAGTCCGGCCTCGATGGAAATGATGGGATCGAAAACGCGGGCGCGCCAAGAAATGGAAAAAGCAGGGGTTCCGTTTGTGCCGGGAGCTTCGAAGGGGTTGGAGTCCGCTGAACAGGCCGAGCAAGTGGCGGCGAGGATTGGCTATCCCGTCATGTTGAAGGCAGCGGCCGGCGGCGGTGGAAAGGGCATGCGGCTGGTGCATGCGCCGAAAGAGTTGAAATCCGCTCTGCAAGCGGCACAGAGCGAAGCCGAGCGGGCATTCGGCGACCGCGAAGTTTACGTCGAGAAGGCAATCGTGAATCCGCGGCACATCGAAATGCAGGTGTTAGCGGACGAGTACGGTAACACTGTTTACCTGGGCGAGCGCGAGTGTTCCATCCAACGTCGGCATCAGAAGGTGCTGGAGGAGGCGCCATCTCCGATCGTCGACGTGGATATGCGGCGGCGCATGGGCGAGGTCGCGGTCACAGTGGCGAGGGCGGCGAGCTACACGAATGCAGGAACGGTCGAATTTCTGGTCGATGAGGAGAAAAATTTTTATTTCCTCGAAATGAACACGCGACTACAGGTGGAACATCCCGTAACCGAACTGATCACGGGGTTGGATCTGGTTCATCTGCAGATTCGGATCGCGGCCGGCGAGAAGCTGCCATTTGGCCAGGAAGACATTCGTATTCGGGGACACGCCATTGAGTGCCGCATCTACGCGGAGGATCCCGATAACAATTATTTTCCGAGCCCGGGGAGGATCACGCTGTTGCTGTCACCTTCAGGGCCTGGAATCCGGCGCGATAGCGGCATGTACGAAGGCTGGACGGTGCCTGTCGATTACGATCCACTGTTGGCCAAGCTGATAGGGTACGGAACTGACCGCAGGCAGGCGATCTCGCGATTGACGCGAGCGCTGCATGAGTACTTTGTGGGTGGTATCAAGACCAACATTTCGCTCTTCCGCCGCATTCTGACCGACACGGATTTTCAGGCTGGGAAGGTGGATACCGGCTACCTGGATCGGTTGCTGAAGTCGAAGGCGTCCGAAGTCATGGGTGAAAATGCGGAAGTCGCAGCCATTGCGGCCGGGGTATTCGCAGTCCTGGATCCAGCATCGGTTGTTGGCAACGGAAACTTATCTCTGAATCCTGGGAACAAAACGGTCGGGGGAGTTGCCGTATCAGGTTGGAAGAAGGCGGCGAGGTTCGAAGGATTAGATTGAAAACTGACTAGTTCGATAGTTTTTGCAGCAACGCCAGCCGCTGACATCTGACCAACTCGCGATTTCTTATGCTGTACGAGGTTACTATCGACGGAAAGGATTACCGGCTCGAATTAGAGCGAGTCGACGCAGGCTGGCGCTGCCGCTTGAATGGTCGCGAAATCCCGATCGACGCAGTTCTGGCCCGGCGCGATGTGCTTTCGATCTTGATCGAAGGGAAAGCCTACGAGATCAAACGGGAACACATTGCCCATGAGACGCATCTCTGGGTCGGCAGCGTCCGCTACGCCGCGGAACTCCGTGATCCAAGATCGCTGCGAAGCCGCAAGGGTTCAGCGGCTGACGACAAGGGTCCGAAAAAACTGTTCGCTCCCATGCCCGGCAAGGTAGTGCGCGTTCTGGTTGCCGAGCAACAGGCGGTTGAGGCAGGACAAAGCATCCTGGTCGTGGAAGCGATGAAGATGCAAAACGAGATCAAATCACCGAAGAAGGGGACGCTGCAAAAAATCGTGGCCGCTGAGGGCGCCAATGTGAATGCCGGGGACGTGTTGGCGATTGTGGAGTGAAGTCAGCTTCTAGCTTCTGGCTTTTAGCTCTTAGCTTTCAACGTGTCGGAGTTCCCCCGCCCTAGTTAGCAGTGCCGTTGCCTTCCAGTATCTTCTCAGCGTAATAATTTTGCACCTTGGCTTGATCGCGCAGAACCTCGTAGTACGCTGCCTTCAGAAGTTGTTCCCGTCGGTCGCGGAGCTGTGATCGGATCGCTTCCTGCACGCGAGGGTCTGACAATTCGCGCTGGCCCGCGCTTTCCTTGGCAATCAGTTTCACGATGCGGAAACCGACCAACTGTTTCGTCATTGGGTTAATAACGGTGATCACCGTAGTGTATTGCCCGGGCTTCAGTTTCGTGACCGCATCGCGAGTAACTGGGTCGGTGTTTTTCAAGGCCGATTCCGGGGTAAAGCCCAGGTCACCGCCGTTGCCTGAAGTTTCCGTGTCCTCGGAATATTCCATCGCCAACGTGCCGAAATCGTCGCCGCTGTCCAGGCGATTCACGATCATCTGGATTTTCTTGCGAGCGTCAGCTTCGTTTTGCGCTTTGTCGTTCTTCAGATTGTGGACCTGGGGATTCGGCGCTGTGGTTACGAAAATCTGGGCCAGATGATATTGGGGCTCAACCAGGTTGAACTCCGACTTATGGGCGTTGTAGTAATTGGCGATGTCCTGGTCGGTAACGTTAATCTTCGACGTCACCTCTTTGTTCAGAACCTTGTCCACGGTGAGCTGCCGGCGCAAGTCACGCTTGAAGTCGTCGAGAGTAAGCTTCTTTTCCTTCATGCGTGCGTCGAATTCCTCTTTCGTATAAGGCGACTTGATTTCGTTCAGCTTACGTTCGACTTCGTCGTCTGTGGCCAAGAGTCCAAGTTTCTCGGCGCGGCGCATCAGGATTTCGAAATCAACCAGTTGGTGCAAGATGCTAAGGTGCAGGCTGGTAGCTTGTTCTCCCGAGGGTTGCTGCTGGGAACCCGCAGTCTGGTTTTCGTAGTACTTCTCGAGATCCGCGCGGGTAATCTTGCGGCCGTCAACCGTGGCTGCAACATCGTCACCCGCCATTTTGGTCCCACAACCCAGGGACACCGCGAGAAATGGAACTGCAAGCAGTACTGTCAGGAACAGACGAAATCGCGAATTAGTCTTCAAAGTGGTCCTCTCGGCACTACTTGCTGGGGGATGGTGACTCGTGTTGTGACTCGCTTGAAGGCGAGGCTGGTGCGGGGTGCGACGGCACTGGTACGCCAGCCTGCTTCAAAGCCGAATCCAGGGCAGCCCGCAATTCGCTGATGGGAAGCGCTCCATCCATTTCCTCTCCGTTGACGAACAGGGTCGGGGTCGCGTTCACACCCACGCCTTCGGCCTCCTTCATCGAAGCCTTAATTGCGTCTTCATTCTGTGCCTTGACGCAGGCCTGAAGTTTGGGCTGATCAAGGTTATGCTTCTGCCCTAGCTCGAGGGCTAAGCGGTCCAACACAGCGAACTGCGCATCCCGCCCTTTTTCTGAACTGACCTCCCGCTGGTTGGCGTGAATGTGGTCAGCAAAATCCCAGTACGCATCGTTGTTCTGCACAGCCAGACAGTTCGCGTCCACTGCCGCGTGTATAGCCCAGGGATGAATCTCCGACAAGGGATAGTCCTTGTACACAAATTGTACGCGGTCGCCGTATTCCTTCAGCAGTTCGGGGAATAGCGTCTGGTGCATGCGGGAGCAGAATGGACACTGAAAGTCATCGAAGTTGACGAGCACGACTTTGGCGTCCTTGTTGCCACGCGAAGGGCGTCCGTTCACGTCGATTTTCTTCATATTCTCGGCATAAGGATCTTTGGTCAGATCCATCTTCGTTAGGCGGGCCAAAGTCTTGCCGTCCTTGGAAACGAGGAATTCGTAGGTCGATTTTTTTTCGCCGCCGTCGATGGTGATGGTCACGGCATCGTAATTCGGAAAGTCACTGGGCCGGAACTGGCCGATGATAACCTTCACGCTCGCCGGAACGCTGTAAGTCGCACGCACTTGCCGCTCGATTTTTGCAGTGAGTTCGGAAGAAGGAGGAGCTAGCTGTGCCGAACAGCCCAGGCAAACCAGCACGAGAACAAGAATGGAACGCCGCAATAGCTTCACTAAGAACCGCCTGCACATTGGGAATAAGTAAAGATTATCTCATACGGAGCGCAGCGGAGGGGCTAGTTATGCGGGTTTTGCGAGCATTCTTGAAGGACAGCATGCGCCGATCAGGCCTTGCGGGAGAGTTGTTCGGCCGGAAGCAGAGAGTTCATCGAGCCGGAGCGGAATCCCTCGAGGTCCAGGGTCACGAACTTGAAACCGAGAGCCTTGAAAATGCGAGTGAACTCTGTGGCCATCTCGGAACTGAGCGCGCGCGGAAGTTCGTTGTTGGCGATTTCGATGCGGACGATTTCGCCATGGTGACGCACCCGGAACTGGCGGAATCCAAGCGCTCGAATTGCATCCTCGCCCTGCTCGACCGTGCCGAGCGCCTCACGCGTGACCGGGCGCCCATACTCGATACGCGACGACAGACAAGCCGAGGCCGGCTTGTCCCAAACCCGCAAGTTGGCGTCGTGCGCTAATTCTCGAATCTCCTGCTTGGTCAATCCGGCTTCGAGCAGAGGAGCGGCAACGTGGTGCTGACGGGCGGCAGTTTGTCCGGGGCGAAAGTCGCCCTGGTCATCCACATTGACGCCGTATGCGATCGCGTCGAATCCATGTGTGGCGCGAAAGGTTTCCATCACCGTGAAGAGCTCGTCCTTGCAGTGAAAACAACGGGAGGCGTCGTTGCGCACATATTCGGCCCGGTCGAGTTCGCTGGTAGAAATGACCTCGAGCGGAATACGTTGTTCAAGAGCAAAGGCGGTAGCCTCGGCAAGATGGGTCCGGGCGAGACTGGGAGAATCGGCGATCACCGCGAGCATGTCAGCGCCGAGCACTTTGTAGGCGGCCCAGGCCAAGAAAGCCGAATCGACGCCTCCGGAATACGCGACCAGAGTTCGACCCAAGGTACGAATCCTGGCGTCGAGCGCCTCGCGCTTAGATACGGTCGTGGCCGGGAGAGGCATGGCGATATCTTAATACGCCAAGCCCTACGGCGCGATTGGCTCGGTGCCAACATTCCCTTTCGAATAAAGCAAAATCTCGATGCCTGGAAAGTCGCGTTGCTCGACGTTGGAATAGAAGTCATGCAGCAATCCGTTGAGTTCAACCGACCTCGCGTCGGGCAATCCTGATTGGGTTTCCGCATAAGTGAGGACGAGCCATGCCCGAGGATGCTGTGGGAGTGAGCGCTCAAGCTCGACGTCGTTAGGCTTCTCGACAAAATCGAGGAATGTCAGACGATCAGCGTGGTGTGGATAAAGCACAACCGAAGCGGGCGTCAGCGGTTGCAGCGAGCGATAAAACTCGTATGGCATTCGTCCCATGGGAACGTGAAACAGCAGGGCATCGCCGGGCTGCGAATGGTCTCAGCAAGTATTGTGTCGCGGCTCGCCAGTCGTCGCGTTGAATATCCAGATCCTGCTTGTAATAACCGTCTGTTCCCCGAAAAGAAAGAATCAGCAAAAACAAGAGAGCGGGCGCTTGCAGCGCGGCAGGACGAAGGCGGGCAATTCCGCAAGCCATAAGCAGAAAGAGTGCGGGCAAGCAAAAAATGAAATACCGCGGAACAAAGAGCGGTTTGATTACTGACAGCGCCAACGTGAGCAGGATTGGAAAAAGAAGCCAGGACAAAAGAAAACGGTAACGCCAAGTTTCCCAGGGAACTCGCTGTGCTCCGCGCATCAGCCCCGTAGGGAGCAGCGCTGCCAGGCACGCTGCCACGCTCGCGAGCAGCAACCATGGCCCACCATTGCCCGTAAGATGCAGCGCGAATATCCAAAGGTCTTTCAGTCCGGGTCGTTGTACCCAGCGCAACGGACCTGTCCCAGTGGTGGCGATGAATAGCCGCAACCGGCGATACCAGAAGTGCGATCCAGCGCCAGTCACGCCTTGTCTGCCGAGGAATCTGTCCTCGATCCAGCATCTTCAAGGAAAGCCACTGCGCGATCAGGAGCAGCGCAGAGAAAAATTGAGCATAGACTGCCAGTGCGCTGCTCAGAACGTAAGCTGCACGGTTGCGGCGCGACGGCTCACTCCAGGCACTTCAGAAAATACAAACTCGACAGCAGGCACAGCAGCACCATCAGCGAATAGCTGCGCGCGTCCTGCGAGTATTGAACGTGATAGGCATTCACCGCCATCAGTGCAGCCGCAATCAGACCAACTCGTGAGTCAAAAAGACGGCGCCCCAGTAAGTAGATGACTGGGACGAGGCAACCGCAAACAGAACTGAAAGCGCCCGAACAAAAAATTCGCTCCCTCCGAAATACAGCCAAAAGTGAAGAAGAAAATAGTAGAGAGACATGTTGGCTTCGCGACGCCACAGAATTCGCGCAAAGTTGTACCAGTCGAGTCGGGCAATCGCGACGCTCACTCCCTCGTCGAACCAGAAAGATTTGGCGGCGAGCGAATGGAAGCGAAGCACGGCCGCCAGCCCGGCAATGAGAACAAGCAAGCTGAGTTCGAGCGGTGATGAGGCGCTCTGTGGCTGAGGGACAGAGTGTTCTGCGGTCTTTTGATCGCCGGCGCCGGCAACATTAAGATCCACAATGTTCACGATGAAGGTCCACGGTACCCGCGAATCGCCCTGAATCTCGGCGGACTAGAACAACCTTTCGGTCCGTCTCAAATTCCCCAGCGAACCGAGATTCGCCAGCGCGAACGTAAATCGATACTGGTTCTCATTCCGCACCGCACCCAGGTTGAAGCGGCGGAATTCCAGACTCACTCCGCAGCAATCCCAGTTATACGTGGCTTGCACCGCAGCATACTGCAGGAAATTCAGTTTCGCGTCGAAGCCAACATTGGTCGCAGCACTGAAACCCTGTTTGCCAGAATGACCGTAGCCCAGCAAAAGTCGGAACTGGTTAAAGAGCTGCGGCCAGAAAATAATGTTAGGATCGGTCGTCGTGGTGTAGTTGCAAGTACTGACGGCACACTCGCCCGGAACTTGCAGATAGGCGTCGCCGCCGCCGATCGTAAATGAGCCGACACGATAATTCGCCAGCACCGTACTTTCAGTGATGCCGCCACGCTGGAAATCGTAATCGACATCCCACTCGAAATCGGTTCGCGTGCTTGCCTGAAAGCGCAGGCGCGAGATGAGGGGTGAAAGGTGGGCAGGCGCGGTCAAAAATGAAATGCCAGTCAAATCAACGGTGCTGGTAAAAACATTGCTGCGACCGGAGACCAGCGCGCCGCCGAAGGTTGGATCGACAAAGTATTTCTGGGCGAGTTCCCAGGTCACGATCTCCCGTACTTCGAGGCCGGCATTGCAGGGCGCCTCGGCCACGTCACTCTTCCGCTCCCAGGGGATGGGGTTGGGCGCGGGGGCGCCCCCGATAAAGAGAGCAGGCATGCCGGCTTTCCCGCAGTCTTCCGGCTGGGCAGACTTGCGCTTCGCGTAAAGGCGATTCACGATTCCATATTCGACTTCATTGGTATTCGTGAGAATATCGCGTTCGTCAAAACGTATGATGTTAGCGAAATTGTTCACCCCCGTCACATAGTTGTAGACCACGCGGGGTTCAATAACGTGTTTCCACTTACGTCCCATGAACTCGCGGTCAAAGACGCGGCTCAAAACCGGCGGCCGCACTTCCACCGAGCCTTCCAGCGCATAACGATTGATCGGACTGGATTCTGCTACTTTGGCGCCACTCGCAGTTGAAAGTTGCTCGGTATAGCCGGTATCTCGAAGCGAGAACTCCGGACGAAACGACCACCCCCCAAGCCTCAGTGGCAGAGATACGCTTGGCGAAAGGTCAAAGCGTCCGACCAAAGCAGCGGTGCTGAAACCGGGCTCACTGCGCGACAGTCCCTCGATCGCAGCCTCATATGACCAATAGAAAGGCGAAGGGCCGAGTTGGCGATCAACGCTGGATACTTCAAAGCTGGGGGCATGAAGGATGGTGACGACGTCGCCCGCAGTCGTGCTCTCAAAGTCCTGGTAACGCTGCATCGAAGCGTTATAGAAGAAACCGTTCGTTGTGTTGGAGAGAAACGCCTTCGACTTCACTTCGGAGTTCACAGCCTGGGTAAACACATCGTTAAAAGCCAGCCGAAAAACGTAGGAGCTGAGATAGTCGATGTTGGCGACACCGCGGAAGTTATGACCAAATGCGCCTTCAGCGTTCAGACGCACTTCTTCCCCACCCTGATTTACCGGCGGGTTACCAGTGCCGCGGTCGAGCACGCCGAAAAAAGTTAGGTCGACAAATGAGGTATCACTGGGCCGGGCTCGAAATTCACCCGATGGCGCCCAGCCTCGAAGGGAGAAATACTCCGCTCCAATGTGGGCATCCATGCTTCGGTTGATCGCCCAGAACAGCGATTCGCCAAGGATCAATCCTTTCACAGAGGAAGTCCCGAAGTTGGGAATCAGGAATCCCGACTGCCGTGGAAGACGCTCTGCGGGCAGCGTGGCGAAAGGAAAATACAAAATCGGAACGCCCTTTATTCCAAACAGGCTGTGGTAAATCTTGGCCGTGCCGCCGACGTTGACCACAATCTTATTGGCGTTGAATTGCCATTTCGGACGAGGCAGCTCACAAGTCGTCACCGTGCCGTCATAAACCATGTAGTGATCGGGTCCCGTCTTTTCGACCACTTTCCCGGTGAAAAAGAAGGGATTCGAGGACGTCAGCATGAGCCGGCTTCCGCGCATGCGCACGCCAATCGTCCCGGTTACATTCTCGAATCGGCCACTTTCCGCCCGCACGTTGTAGGTTCCATGGCTGGCCTGGATATGCTCGTCATTAAGTCCGCCATCCAGCGCAACATGACCATCCGCGGTGGCCTGGCCCGTATCCGCGTTGTAGGTAACTTCGTCCCCACGGAGGATGTACAGACCGTAATGAATCTCACCTTTGCCGTGCAGCTTATAAATTGGGCCGACCTTTTCCTGCGTAATCGCGCTTATGATTACATCTTCTTCGTTTGGCACCGAGGGCGTATTCGGCAAGTCTTGAGTCGGACTGGAGCCTTTCGCGGGAGAAAGCAACTGGCTGGTTACTAAGGAAGGAGCGAGTAGCAGATGACAAATGAACGCCGCCGTGATAAGGAATCGTGTGCGGGAAGTCATCGGAAAGCGCACGAACTCCCCGAGTGTGAAGTCCACGCTGGGGTATCGTGAAGTTAGCACGGCACTGGCCCGAGAGGCAAAGTGATTGGAATTGCGATGAGCTTGACCATTGCTTGAGTGCTCTGGCTATTCCAACACCTGCAGACATGAAATCCAAGTTTGAACCCGATCTCGATTCCGGACTGAGGCTCCCTCCCGCTGTTCGGCTTATCGACCCTGAAGCATACGATGCCAGCGAACAGCGCTTTGCCGCCAGCGTCGAAGAAAAGGTCGAAGAAAAGACTGTGCCTTGCCGGTTTGTGGTGGATGCCGTGCAAGAATCGCAAAGCAACCCGGCGGTTGGAGAAGATTCGTCTCGTGTTGAGGGTGGCGGCAATGAGCTCGGTGGAGAGCCTGACAAGATGCCAGGAGCTCCCAATCAAGGCAGCAGCTTGATCGCGAAAACCGTCGCGGAGCCGTCGCTGCAGACGGAACTTCTCCGGCCGCAAGAGCGCGATTCGTGGCGCCACGAAGTTGCCGCTCGAGTCGACAATTACCGTGCCCGCAGACGTCCTCGTGCACCGCGCTATCCGTCGTTGCAGCTGAAGTTCGAACCTTCCGAACCCTCGACTGTTCAAGTGGCGGGCCAGCCTCCGACCACCGCGGTTCCCAGTCGTCTCGCAGTTGCGATGCAGGATGCTCCCGCTGTTTCTCAGCGAGAGCTGTCGATCCAGCCCGAAACTTATGACGCCCCCCGTTTGAACGTGCAGGAAGCCGGGGCAAGGATTCTTGAGTTTCCTCGTTCCGCGGCCCCGCCGCCGGTTTTCCCGCCGCCAGTTTTTGACGAACTCGCCGAGCCCGTTGTGGACCGGCCTCGCATCCTTGAAGTGCCAGAGCTTGAGCTTCCTCCGCCGGCGCTCGGCGGAATCCTGATGGATCCAGTAGCAGAACCGGAGAAAGAACGGCGTCCTGGATTCGAATTACCTTTGCAAGCTGCCCCCTTCTCAAGGCGTCTGTTGGCTGGCGCCATCGACAGCCTGTTCGTGCTCACAGCCTTCGCAATTTTCGCCTATATCTTCTTCAGGATTGCCTCGATCGTGCCCGCCCCGCAGCAAGCCGCAGGTATTTCCGTGAGTCTGATAGCACTTTTCTGGATCGCTTATCAATACCTCCTGCTGGTCTTCACCGGAACCACCCCGGGACTGAAGCTGGCACGGCTGCAATTGAGCCGGTTTGATGGCTCGGCAGTTCCTGTGAGAATCCGCCGTTGGCGCGTTCTGGCGTCCGTGTTGTCTGGATTGTCACTGGCGCTAGGCTATGCCTGGTGCTTCCTCGACGAAGACCGGCTGTGCTGGCACGACCGCATCACCCGAACCTACATGGCACCGAACCAAACTCGCGTGGGGACCGGTGTTGCCGAGCCACGCCTGTAGCCCTTTTCCTCCGCCGACCCGGATCGAGCCCGCTTCCCGTCACCGTTTCCACTCTTACTGTGTGCTAAATTCGTAGACTTACGCTTTCCGGCATTTCTTTAAATGTCCTCATCCGTCCCAAACATCCGGCGTCCTGCCGTAAAGGTCTTCGTCGCCACCACGGTGATGCTGACCTTCATTTCGTTCTGGCGGGCGGCCGCCATCGTCCTTGCTGACCTGGCTTCTTCCGCTTATTACGCTGGCGGCGACGCGGAGAAAGTCATCGGCAAGAGCGCCCCCTGGTTCATCCTGGCGGTGATGTTATTCAGCTACTGTGTGCGCGCTCTCTACATCGAGTCCAGCAGCATGTTTGTGCGTGGCGGTGTGTACCGGGTGGTCAAGGAAGCCATGGGCGGCACGCTAGCCAAGTTCTCGGTGTCAGCGCTGCTGTTCGATTACGTGCTCACTGGCCCGATTAGCGCTGTCTCGGCCGGCCAGTACCTGGCGGGCTTCATCGAAGATATCGGCAAATATGTCCACCACCCCCTGGTCTTTTCTGAAGATCATTTTTCCGCGGGCATCGCAGTTCTGATCGTGCTGTATTTCTGGTGGAAGAACATCCAAGGCATGCACGAATCGAGCGAAAAGGCTCTGCAAATCATGATCGTCACCACCGTGATGGTTGTGATCCTGATTATCTGGTGCACTATCACCGTCTTCAGCGCACCCATTCATTTGCCACCGAACCCCTTGCAACCCGGGGTGGTCAAGATCAACAAAGAATCTCTGGGCTGGCTGTACGGAACCTGGATCAGCCGTTTCACCTGGATCATCCTTTTCGTTGGATTTGGGCACTCGGTGCTGGCCATGAGCGGTGAGGAAACGCTCGCCCAAGTGAACCGCGAGATCGAGCATCCCAAGCTGAAGAACCTGGAAAAAACCGGCCTGGTCATCTTCATCTACAGCCTGCTGTTCACCTCGCTGGTCTCGTTCTTCGCCGTAATGATTATTCCGGATGGTGTGCGACACGACTACTTTGCTAACCTCATTGGCGGCATCGCGATGTACCTCGTCGGTCCTACCGTGTTGAAGCTGATCTTCCACGCCTTCGTAGTGCTGGTTGGCGTGCTGATTCTGGCGGGAGCGCAAAATACTTCAATCGTAGGGGCGAATGGCGTCTTGAACCGAGTGGCGGAAGACGGCGTGCTCACCGACTGGTTTCAGAAGCCGCAAAGCAGATTTGGCACCAGCTACCGCATCATCAATCTGATTGTCGGGCTACAGCTGCTAACCATTATTCTCAGCCGAGGCAACGTTTATGTGCTGGCGGGACTGTACGCCTTCGGCGTGATCTGGAGCTTTGCTCTGAAGTCGCTGGCAGTTCTGGTATTGCGTTATACCGAGCCAGAAAACCGGCAATGGAAGGTGCCCGGCAATTTCCATATCGCTGGCCGAGAAGTGCCACTGGGCCTGATCGCGATCTCGGCCGTCCTGCTGATTACCGCATTGGTAAATCTGTTCACCAAGTCCGAAGCCACGATCGCCGGAGTTACCTTCAGCGCCGTTTTCTTTGCCCTTTTCACTTACTCCGAGCATCGGGTCACCAAAGAGCGGCATGGCAAGCCGGAGAATCTCGATCAATTCCGCGTGTACGGCAACCAGGAACTGGGATCCGGAGCGCTCGGAGTGAGGCCGGGCAACATCCTGGTTGCCGTCCGCGATCCTAGAAATCTCTACTACTTGCGCGATGTCCTCAGGAACACCGACACCAGCCGTCAGGATGTGGTCGTGATGACGGGCCGCCTCTACCATCGTGAACATTCCTTTAGCGGCAGCGCGGTGGTCGAAGCCTCGCAAGTCTTCGATCATTACGAGCAGGAGTTGTTCACGGCTGCCGTCGCGGTCGCGGAAAAAGAAGGCAAGCCGGTCTCGCTGCTGGTGGTCCCGGCCACCGATGTCTTCGAGGCGATCATTGTAACCGCCCAGCGCCTCGACGCGAGCCGTATTGTTTGCGGATTCTCCAACAAGCTCAGCCCCGACGAGCAGGCGAAGCTCCTGGGGGACGCGTGGGAACGTCTGCCCGAACCCAGACCGCGGTTGATTTTGGAAATCCATGAGCCCAATGGAAAAATCCACGAATATCCGCTAGGACCGCACGCGCCGCGGATGCGCCCCCAGGATATCGAGCTTATGCACCAGGTCTGGCTCGACATTACCTCCGACCCCAAATACTGCGGCGCCCACCACTATCACGTTGTGGCCCTGGCGTTGGAAGAGTTACGGCGCGAACTGAACGGCGACCAGCGCGCCGAGGTCCTGGCAAAGTTGTTGGACGAGATGCACAGAGACGAACCGGCAAAGGGCGACAGCAAACCTCCAGACTGCTGAAAATCTCCCGGTTGTTTTGATTCCACACGCTGTCATCCCCAGCGAAGCGAGGGATCTGGGTTCTTCGCGTGGCCGGGGACACCCGGACTCTTCATCGCCTACGCCCCTCGGAATGACAGAGCATGTGCTTTGGCGCAGATGATGCGATTCCCACTCTCCTGTTAACATCGACTGGTGACCCAAAATTCTCCGGTGCGCGTGCGCTTCGCCCCTTCGCCTACCGGCCACCTGCATGTGGGGAACGCACGCACCGTCTTGTTCAACTGGCTTTTCGCCCGGCAGAAGCAGGGCACGATGGTGTTGCGCATCGAGGATACCGATGTCGAGCGCAGCGAGGCACGCTTTGAGGATCAACTCATCGCCGACCTGAAGTGGTTGGGCCTCGACTGGGACGAGGGTCCCGACGTCGGCGGCCCTTACGTTCCTTATCGTCAATCCGACCGGCTGGACCTCTACCGCGAACAAGCTGAGCGCCTGCTGAACGAGCGCAAGGCGTATTTGTGCTTCTGCAGCGAAGACGACTTGCAGAAGGAGCGCGATCAAGCTTTGGCTGAAGGTCGCCAGCCGATCTATTCCGGCAAATGCCGCATGATGGATCCTGACGAAGCCAGACGTCGCCGCTCGGCCGGGGAAGCCTGTGCCATAAGGCTGCGGATTCCTGAGCATCCGATTCGCTTTCACGACATCGTCCACGGCGACGTCGAGTTTTCGAACGAAGTCGTCAGCGATCCCATCATTCTGCGTTCGAACGGCATGCCGGTCTACAACTACGTGGTCGTGATTGACGACGCGCTCATGAAGATCACCCATGTGATTCGCGGCGACGACCATCTCTCCAACACCCCTAAGCAAGTCGCGCTGTATGAAGCTCTGGGTTGGCCGGTACCGGAATTCGCGCACTTGTCGACTATCCTTGGCGCCGACCGCGAACGCCTTTCGAAACGCCACGGCGCCACCTCGATCGCAAACTTCCGCGACATGGGCGTCCTGCCCGAAGCTCTGGTGAACTATCTCGCCCTGCTGGGCTGGGCGCCGACTGGAGGAACGAGAGAAATCTTCAGCCTTAAGGAACTGACAAAAGAATTCTCCCTGGAGCGCATCACCCCCTCTGCGGCCGTCTTTGATATGGAAAAGCTTTATTGGCTGAACCGGCAATACATCAAGGCGTGGCCCCCAGACCAGCTCAGCGCCATTGGTGCGTGGTTTTTTGCTAAGGCCGGATTAGTCGAATATAGCGACGCCGTTTGGCTGAGTTCTCACCGAGTTCCGATCGTCCAGGTGAGCAACGATTTGCGGGATTGGTTGGGGAAGATAGTGGTGCTGTTTGCACCTTACGTGGATCGCCTGGATCAGCTCCCCGACCGCGCGTCGCCAATTTTCAACTACGACGCCAGGGCTGCATTAACCGCACCGGATAACGCCGAGGTTCTCGGTTGGCCAAACACGAATGCCGTATTCACCAGATTCACATGCAAGCTTCTGGAAGACGAAGCGGCCAGTGCCGGACAACTGTCGGCAGAGCAATTCAAGACAATTGTCAACGAAGTCAAAGCTGAAACCGGAGTCAAGGGCAAAGAACTATTTCACCCCATTCGCATTGTGATCACCGGCTCACATTCGGGCCCGGATTTCGACCGACTGATTCCCATCCTCGAAGCGGGCAGTCATCTGCATCTGCCCAAGCACGTTTTAAGCGTTCGCGAGCGAGTAGAGGAGTTCGCCAAAGCGCAAGCGAAATAAGAAAATCAGCCACGGATTTCACGGATCGGCACGGATTTCGCAGGCTTCAGATAATTGAAAATATCCGTGTAGATCCGTGGCCGAGTATTACGTCTTCAAAATATCTTGCAGTGCCCCTCGCAGGTCGGGCTGCTGGAACACAAAGCCACTGGCCGTCAGCTTTGCCGGCTCTACCCTTTGACTGCCCAATAGAAGTTCGTCGCCCATCTGTCCAAAAACCAGGTGGGCCGCGAAAGCGGGCATGGGGAAAATCGCCGGGCGTGACAGCACCGAAGCCAGCGTCTTGGTGAACTCCGCATTCGTCACTGGATGCGGCGAGACACTATTCACCGGACCGCTGAGAGATTCGTTCGTAAGTATGTGACGGATTGCGCCGATCTCATCGTGCAGGTCAATCCAGCTCATCCACTGACGTCCGCTGCCGATCCTTCCGCCCAGTCCCATTCGAAACGGCGGCAGCATTTGTTTCAATGCACCGCCATTAGCGCTCAAGACGATGCCGGTTCGCAAGAAAGCCGTACGGATGCCAGCTTGCACGGCGGGATCCGCGGCCGCTTCCCATTCGCGACAGACCTCCGGTAGGAATCCGCTTCCGCCGGAAGCGCTGTCTTCCCGCAATATCTCGTCGTCGCGATCCCCGTAAAAGCCGATTGCTGAGGCCGAGATCAAGACACGCGGAGGTGATGCCGTCCGAGCAAGCGCTTCGGCAAGATGTCGCGTCCCTATAACCCGGCTGTCCCGAATTGCCTTTTTCTTTGACTCCGTCCAGCGGCTGGCAATCGATTCTCCCGCAAGATGAATCACTGCGTCGAAGCCCGAGACCGATTCGGGCGCGAGAGGCCGGGCCGGATCCCATCCAATTCGCCCGTTACCAGATTGTCCACGACCCAGGCAAACAACCTCGTATCCACTCGTCTTCAGAACCGGTAACAAAGCTGAGCCGATCAGGCCGGAAGAACCGCTGACGAGAATCTTGCCTGGCATACGATCAACTCTACCAGTTCACTGATGCCCAGGACAGACAGCCATTCATCCTCCCGAAAAGTAGCCAGCTACGCGTCTACAGATCTGTAGGGACATTGCTTGCAACGTCTCATTGCTCATTGCATTTGCGCGAAAGAACGTGTCAGAAAAACATCCCGTCGTTTGCTGGTTGTTCACGGAAATCGGCTCTGGGCCCCGATTCCGGGCGATATAATGGAGTCAGCAAAGCCGCTTCACTTCGAGCCTTCTTAGCCCGTCGTTCCCCGGCTATAATCCATTATGGCGACGCTGCGCGAACAGATCGCGACCACCGCCCTCACGGTGACCAAGTTCCGGGAGTTGTTGCGCACCATGCGTGCCAACCGCCCCGGCGACGATCTGGAACTGGTGCGCAAGGCCTACGAGTATTCCCAAAAAAATCATGCTGGTCAGAGCCGCGCCTCGGGCGAGCCCTATCTGGTTCATCCCCTCGGCGTTGCACAGGTTCTGGCCGAAATGAAAATGGACGCGGTCGCGATCGCGGCCGGTTTACTGCACGACTCCGTCGAGGACACCTCGGTCACGATCGTTGACATTCGCAAAGAATTTGGCGAGCAGGTTGCCCACATTGTTGAGGGTGTTACCAAGATCAGCCAGATTGACTTCGCCACGCGGGAGGAGCAGCAAGCCGAGAACCTCCGCAAGATGATGCTGGCCATGGTCGATGACATCCGCGTCGTGCTGATCAAGCTTGCCGACCGCCTGCATAACATGCGAACTCTCGAGCACCTGCCGCTCGATCGCCAGCAGAAAATTGCCAAGGAGACACTCGAGATTTACGGCCCCATCGCTCACCGGCTCGGAATGGGCAAGATTCGCGGAGAACTCGAAGACTTGGGATTCCGTTACCTCGATCCGCTGACTCACCAGCAAGTGCATGACGCGGTCGAAGCTCGCCGCAAGAAGGGGGAGCAATTTCTGGCGCGGGTCGAGCAAACCCTTCGCGACAAGCTGAAAGAGGCAGCCATCACGGCCGAAGTGGAAAGCCGCATCAAGCGGCTCTTCAGCATCCACAAGAAACTGGTGCGGCAAAAAATCAGCGTGGACCAAGTCTACGACTTGTACGCCATGCGGGTGATCACAAAGTCTTTGCAGGACTGCTACGCTGTCCTTGGCATCGTGCATAACGTGTGGCGGCCCGTGCCGGGACGAATCAAAGACTTCATCGCCATGCCGCGGCCCAATTTTTATCAATCGTTGCACACCTCAGTGATCACCGAGGATGGCACACCCTTTGAAGTGCAGATCCGCACGGAGGAAATGCACCGCATGGCGGAAGAAGGCATCGCGGCGCACTGGAAATACAAAGACGGGCCCGTCTCGGCTCAGGACGAGCAGCGGCTGGCTTGGCTGCGGCAAGTTGTCGAATGGCAGCGCGATGTGTCCGATCCCACTGAGTTCCTTTCCACTCTCAAGATCGATCTGTATCCCGAAGAGGTTTACACCTTCACGCCCAAAGGAAAAGTCGTGGTGCTACCGCGGGAATCCACTCCCATCGATTTTGCCTATTCGATTCACACTGAGGTCGGTCACAGTTGCGTGGGCGCCAAGGTGAACGGACGCATGGTGCCGCTGCGTCACAAGCTGCACAGCGGCGATATCGTGGAGATCGTTACTCAGCCGGGACGAACCCCGAGCCGCGACTGGCTGGCCATCGTCAAGTCATCGCGCGCCCGCAACAAGATCAAACACTGGCTCAACATTCATCAGCGTGAGCGCGCCATCGAAATTGGGCGCAAGCTGATCGAAAAAGAAGCGCGCAAATACCGCGTCGCGTTGAAGGAGATCAAGGACGACGAACTGCGCAAGGTCGCTTCGGACTATGGTCTGGGTCAGATCGACGACTTGATGGCCGGAATCGGATACGGCAAGTACTCCGCGCGGCAAGTGCTGGCTCGCCTGGCGCCGGCTTCCGCCGCGCCTGCCGCCGACAGCGAAGGAGATAAATCTGGTGGCATCGCCAGCGTGGTGCGGCGGGTTTTCGGCGGAGACAGCGGCAACAACGCCATCCGCGTAAAAGGACATGGCGATCTGCTCGTGTACCGCGCCCGATGCTGCAACCCCATCCGCGGCGAGGGCGTGGTCGGTTACGTAACCCGCGGCAAAGGCGTCGCCGTCCACGCCGTGAATTGCCCTAACGTCGTGAATCTCCTGTATGAGCCGGAGCGCCGCATCGATGTGGAATGGGCGTACGATGACGGAACACCGAGCTCGTATCCGGTGAAGCTTACCGTCTTTTGCGACGATCGATTCGGCATGTTGAAACAGATAACGGCCGTGATCAGCGATGCCAAAACCAACATCCGGGATATGCAGGTTCGCAGCTCGAATGGGCAGGCAAACATCGATGTCATTCTCGATATTGCCGACCTCAAGCATCTGGAAAACATCATCAACGGGGTGCGCAAGATTCCCGGCGTTCATGACGTACAAAGACTGCAGAAGGTTTAGTCGTTGGTCGTTCATCGTTGGCCAACTCGAACTGAGAACTGTGAACCATCAGCTGACAACTGATTTCTTCTTAATTTCCTGCTCGTCTGTTTGACAGCGCCGGGTTGCATCTGCGTAAATCAGCGGTGGCAATAATGATTGTGGAGGATGGATGCGAGACGTGATTTCTACCAAAGACGGCCCGCAGGCAATTGGGCCATATTCGCAGGCGATCCGGGCCAATGGATTCGTCTTCGTTTCCGGGCAGGTCGCGATTGATCCGGCCACTCAGCAGGTGGTCAGCGGCGACGTCGCGGTCCAGACTGATCGCGTGCTCAAGAACCTGTCCGCAATCTTGAAGGCTGCCGGAAGCGGGCTGGAGAAAGTCGTACGCTCGACCGTCTTCCTGAAAAACATGGGCGACTTCGCGGCGATGAATGAAGTCTATGGACGCTATTTCACTTCAACCCCGCCGGCCAGATCGACCGTAGAGGTGGCGCGGTTACCCAAGGACGTTCTGGTCGAAATCGACGTAATCGCACTGGCATAGAGATTGGCAATTTGCAATTGGCGCATTCGCAAGCGCCAATTTAGAATGCAAAGTTCCGCTCTTAATCGAAAATCAACTATAGGGAGGAGAGTAATGCTGAAGAGTGCGTGTTTGATTGCAATCGTTATGTTCGTAGTTGCCGCTCTTTTTGCGCAGAGCAGCAAGAAGGCTGACAACAGTGCGCCCACGAAGGTGACCGGCGACGGAACGAAGACGGCCGATGGCCTGCAATACTGGGACATCAAAGTGGGCACGGGCGCCACTGCCGCGGCGGGCCAGACGGCGAAGGTCCACTACACCGGGTGGCTGACTAATGGCAAGAAGTTCGACAGCTCCCTGGACCGCGGCGAGCCATTTATGGTAGAGCCGCTGGGCACCGCGCCGGTCATCCAGGGCTGGAATGAAGGCATCATCGGGATGAAGGTGGGCGGCAAGACGGCAATTGCGAATCCCGCCACAACTCGGCTACGGAGCTCGCGGAACGCCGGGCGGCCCGATTCCTCCGAATGCGACGTTAATCTTCGACGTCGAACTGTTGGGCGTGCGGTAAAGGCGTCAACCACAAAGGGCACGAAGGCTCACAAAGGAAAACCTGCGGCTAGGAATTCCTTTGTGAACCTTAGTGTCCTTTGTGGTTGTGGGTGCTTAGGCCTTTTTAGTGATTCGGTTCTTAGGCTTTGACTACCTTGCCGCTGCGCAGGCAGGAGGTGCAAACGCGCATGCGCTTGGCTCCGCCCTTCACTTTGGCGCGAACCGGGCGCAGGTTGATGTTCCAGCGCCGACGGGACACGTTGTGGGCGTGGCTGATGGTATTTCCAAATTGCGGCCCTCGGCCGCAGATATCACAAACTTGTGCCATGACTGCTCCAGAGAAATTCAGAACTTAATGCGCAAAACATAGATTTTACCGGAGTTGAGGTGGTTTCGGCAACTCAAGACGGTCGCGTGGTTATCAAAAACGACTCACAACGAGAGCCAATCGCACTGGTAAGACGCTTGCCATCCATCTTACTTTGGAGTAAGATGCTGTCACGATGAGAGCCTACCGCACCGTCATCAGCTCGAAGGGGCAAGTAGTGATTCCGGCTGAACTGCGCGAGCATTTTGGGTTGGAAAAGGGCACGCGGGCAACGTGGAGCGAAGAAGGAGGCCGTTTGGTGCTTACACCAATCACGGAGCGGCAACTGGACGAGATCATGGGATTTCTCAAGCCGGAGCCGGGCGAGCCATCCATGTTTGAGGAGTCGTTCGCGGAGCGCGCGCGCGAACGCGCTCGAGAAAAGCAGTGACATCTGCGTTTTCTCGTGGGAGTGCACGGCGCTACGTCCTCGATGCTAACGCCCTGATCGCCTTCTTTGAAAACCGTCCCGGTGCTGCGCAAAAAGTTCGACATCTGCTGGACGAATCCGTGCGCGTGGACCTCCCGCTGCTGATGTCAGCGGTGAATTGGGGTGAAGTCTTCTATATCGCATGGAGGCGCCACGGCGAAGCGAAGGCCTGGGAAGCCGAAATGAGGTTGCAGGAGATGCCGGTGGCGGTCATCAGCGTGGATCGAGAACGGGCGTCTCGGGCGGGTGCGTTGAAGCAAAAACACAGCCTCGGTTACGCCGACGCTTTTGCCGCCGAACTGGCTATCGAGCGCGGCGCCTGGTTGGTCACGGCCGATCCCGAGTTTTCAAAGGTTGGAAAAACCCTGGCCGTCTATTCACTCCCGCGACAGGAGAAGTAGTTTCGCCTACCGGCCTCGCTTGCGTCTGCTGTTGGCACGCAGCCACGCGGCGTATGCAGCCTCACCGAGCGTGCCTGCGGCAAGGTCCCAGACGGCTTGGGTGGCGTCTGCCTCGCTGGCTTTGAAGTCGAAGCCGTGGAGTTCAAGGAACACAACGCCGATCACGAAACCGGTTCGCTTATTGCCATCGACGAGGGGATGGTTACGGACAATGCCGGCTGTATAAAGAGCGGCCATGGCGATGATGTCGGCAGGGTCGGCGTAGGCATGGTGCTGGCGGGGACGGGCCAGTGCGGATTGCAGAAGGCCTCGGTCGCGCAATCCCGACGCACCGCCATGGACGGCCAGAAGGCGGTCGTGGATCGTTAGGACGTCGCGTTCCTCGATCCAGAGCGGCTCTTTCTTGGTTCCATGGCGCTTAGTCACTTTGCCAGCGCGTGGAGCGTGTTGCGATAGCGCGCCATGATCTGCTCGGCCTTCGTCATTTTCTTCTCGAACGCGGGATCGTAAGGCGTGAGCCGGTAATCTCCTTCCGCCCCTTCAATTAGAAAAAGCCGTTCCCCATTTTTCGTGCGCAGCCGGCCAATCACTTCCTTGGGCAGGACTACGCCGAGCGAGTTGCCGAACTTGCGGACTTTGAGTTCAACCACGGGCGCTCTCCATGTTATTACGATTGTAATAACATTTCGCAGATCGTGCAAGCGAAAACGAGGCACCGCGTGGTCTACTCCTTCAGCAGCGGGGAGAATAGCCGTTCGAAGAATGTGAGCGGCGAGCCACGAAAAGGATTTCCCTAGGCTCCGCCTTCAGCTGCATGGCAGGCGTGGTCAATTTCTGGCCTTCTACGATTCCGTTCTGGATGAGTTCTTGCGTGACTACAAGCGCCCAGCACCCGCAACGCCAATGTTCCGAAGTTAGGCTGGTAGTGGCCGACAGGTGCGCAGGAGCAGGCTCGGGGAGTGAAAACCGTGCTTCGCCATCGACATCGGTTTCGAGATGCAGAAGGGCGTCGTACTTTGCCGGAACCTTTTCGTTCTTCTCGTAGAGCAGAGAGACGGAGATATGTTGCTTCGGTAGTGGGTGTCCATTTTCGGCATTGATGACACGCATTCTTATCACTTGACCGAAGCACAAGGGGCTGATCCACAGCAGAAGAGACCAAACCAGGTACCGGAAGTACTGACTATTCACCATTTCGTCTCGCCGCTCCTCGATCCCTACGCGCTGGCCGCGTCCTGATTACCCAGGGGGAGGAAATACTGAGTCCCTTTGATCGGGGCGGAAACCTTCCTTAGGAGCTCCTGCAAGTCTTCGTTGCGCTCCACGAAGTCAATCTCTGACGTGTTTACGATTAGCAGGTCGGATGAAGTGTAGTGGAAAAAGAAGTGTTCGTAGGCTTTGATCACTTCTTCGAGATATTCTTCGTTGATCGCCTTCTCTCCCGGCGCATTCTTTTTCTTCAGGCGCTTTTTCAGAACTTCGGGAGTAGCCTGCAAATAGATCACCAGGTCGGGCGTGGGGAGCTGTTCGCGGAAATAGTTGTAATAGCGATTGTAGGTCTCGAGTTCCTGGTCGGTGAGGTTGAGGCAGGCGAAGAGTTTATCTTTTTCAAACACAAAATCCGTGACCACCGATTTCTGGGAGTGCGGTCCTAAGTCGAGTGCCCGGAGCTGTTCGAAGCGGCGGATCAGGAAAGCGAATTGCGCCTGGAATCCCGCGCCGCGTTCGCCGTCGTAGAAGGCGTGCAGGAAGGGGTTGTCCTCCGCCTCCATGACGCGCTGTGCGTTGAGGCGCTCGGCAAGAACCCTCGTCAGCGTGCTCTTCCCGACGCGTATGGGACCTTCCACGGCAATGTAACGGGGCAGTTCGAAAAGGTTGGCCATGGGATCGAGCTTCGAATGGCAGGATATCCCGACAAAGCTTTGAGCGCAATTGCGGGAAGAGTAACCCCTCTTCACCACAGAGACACAGAGCCACGGAGAAAAATCCCAGGAACATGGCGGCTGGTTAATCCCGTGCGGCGGACCATTGGAAAAGAAACCATTTTTTCTTTTCTGGGTCTCTGTGACTCTGTGGTGAAATCGACATCCCCGCGGTTACAATCGGCGCATGTTGGGCTACGTCGTTTCGGGCATTTGCGGAGCCATGGCTGCTTCGGCGGCGGGCTACCAGTCCATGGCGCCGACCGGACAGTTGTATGGCCGAACTTTCACCGGACTAAAACCCGGGGCCAGGCAACTCGCACTGACCTACGACGACGGTCCGAACGACCCGCACACTCTTCGTCTGCTCGAAGTTCTTGCCCGACACAACGTGAAGGCGACATTTTTTCTGATCGGGCGGTACGTGAAACAAAGACCTGATATCGCGCGCGAGTTAGTGGGGGCTGGGCATATCGTGGGCAATCATACTTTCAGCCATCCCAATCTGATCTTTGCGTCGGCGCGCAAGACCGCGATGCAATTGCGGGATTGCGAGCAGGCCTTGAATGATGCCGTGGGAGAGCATTCGCGTCTGTTTCGTCCTCCTTTTGGTGGACGCCGGCCGGCTACTTTGAAAATTGCGCGTGCCCTTGGTCTGGAGCCTGTGATGTGGAATGTGACCGGTTGGGACTGGAAGGGAAAACCAACGGAGTACGTTGAGCAGAAAGTGCGCCGGCAGATTCGCGGCGGAGATGTGATCCTGTTACACGATGGCAGCCATGCGGCATTCGGAGCGGATCGTTCGCAAACCGTAGTTGCGACTGATCGGCTCATTACCCGGTACAAGTCGGAAGGATACAAATTCGTGACGATTCCAGAGATGATGGGAAAATCAATTATCAGTTCTCCGCCAGCAGTTGGCAGTTAAAACCATGCGGTGCTGCGCGCCTGTCTGAGTCTGAGACCCGGTTCCACACAAGCGAAAATCGCGTGGGACGGCCGCCCTCGGCCGTCCAGTCAAGCAAGGCTCGACACCTACGCATGTACTGACGTGAATGCTTGTTTGGCCACACTGATCGTCCGGTGAATGTCGTCTTCGGTGTGCGCTGCGCCCAAAAACGCTGCTTCGAACTGCGAGGGCGGAAGGTAGACTCCATTGTCGAGCATGGCGCGGAAGAAGCGACCGAAGGCCTCGGTATCGGACTTCGCGGCGGAATCCCAATCCGTCACTGGACCGGGAGTGAAGAACCAGGTGAACATGGAACCCACGCGGTTGTGGCAGATAGACACGCCCGCATCTTTTGCTGCCGCGGCCACTCCGTCGACCAGCTCCCCGCTGAGCTTGTCGAGGCGCGGATAAATTTCTTGTTTATTTTCCCGCAGGTGACGTAACGTGGCCAACCCTGCAGCCATGGCGAGCGGATTCCCCGAGAGCGTGCCCGCCTGATACATGGGCCCAAGCGGCGCCACCATGTTCATGATCTCCGAAGGCCCGCCGTAGGCCCCGACCGGAAGTCCGCCGCCAATAATCTTGCCCATCGTGGTTAAGTCTGGTGTCACGCCGTAAAGCTCTTGCGCGCCGCCGAAGGCGAGGCGGAATCCGGTCATCACTTCATCAAAAATCAGAACGCTCTTTTCGCGCTGGGTGATCAAACGCAGAGCCGCCAGATATCCGCCTGGGGCAGGAACGCAACCCATGTTGCCGACGACTGGTTCGACGATGACGCAGGCGATCTCGTGCTTGAACTTCTTGAATGCGTGTTCGAGCGCGTCGTTGTCGTTGAACGGGAGCGCTAGCGTGAACTGAATGAATTCTTCCGGAACCCCGGCAGAGCCCGGGATGCCCAGCGTCGCAATACCCGAACCAGCTTTGACCAGGAGGGCGTCGGCGTGCCCGTGATAGCAGCCCTCGAATTTCACAATGTACTTGCGCTTGGTGTAGGCGCGAGCCAGTCGAATGGCGGACATCGTGGCTTCCGTCCCGGAATTGACGAAACGGACTTTCTGCATATGCGGGAACGCGGAAAGCACAATTTCCGCCAGGTCGGCCTCGGCGGGAGTGGAAGCGCCAAAGCTGGTGCCGTTGCAGGCGGCGTCCATAATCGCTTCGATCACTTTGGAGGGAGCGTGCCCGAGAATGAGTGGACCCCACGAGCCCACGTAGTCTATGTACTCGTTGCCATCGGCGTCGAAGATGTGCGAACCCTGCCCCCGGATAATGAAGGGCGCGTCGCCGCCTACGGAACGAAAGGCACGCACTGGCGAATTGACGCCACCGGGAATCATCTGCTCGGCGCGTTCCTGCAGCTTGCGGGATATTTCCGTTTTGCGGGCCATGGGCTCTCCGAATGGAAACTGGTCATCTATGGTAACAGCGGAGAGCGAAGGGCTGCAGCCCGCGTCTCCGGGGCCCGACTTCGGGGTAAAGAAAGGCAATGGAATTCACCGGATATTTACAGTCTCGCAACAGTCCTGAAACACGTTCCGGGTATTCTTTTTTTAGTACACACGCCCTTCTAACCGGGAGGGTTTCAAGGACAGCTTCGGGGGGCTCCGAGCTGTCCTGATTTATTTGGCTGACGGTCCTGCTCATCCGCGTTTTACTTCAAATAAGCGCGAACCAAGCCAATCAAATCTTCACCCAACTCTTCCGGTGAATCCACTGCGTGATCCGGATTCATCATGTGCAGGCGGATGTGGTCTTCCAGGATTTCCGCCATCAACCCGTTGACTCCACCACGAATCGCGGCCAACAACATCAGAATGTCCGCGCATTCATCCCCTGCGGTAAGCGCCCGCTCGACGGCTGCGAACTGGCCACGGATCCGCTTAATGCGGAAGAGCAGCTTCTGTTTCTCTTTTGAAATCTCGGGAATTTTATCTTGCATTTTCCCCCGCTTTCTCGAGTTTTTTTCTTGACAATACCCAAGGGGGGTATGATATAAGAATTTTGACGGGAAATCTACAGATCCCGTCAGGAGCGACGAAGCAAGTATGCAAACTGTATTTGGACCAGAGCCTCCGAGTAGTATCGGCGGCATTCCGGTGTAGAACAAGCAGTAAGGTGTCCCGATAAGCTTCATCCTGCCTATCGCCTCACCTCTGCTTCTTCTGGCCGACAACTGAAGAGCGAGAGGGATCGAGGCTGGTGCCGCGAGGCATACTTCTTCCTTCTGCAAATTCGAAGCCCGCGTATTGCGATACGACTCGGCAGAGCTACGGCCACTGCGTTGGGACAGCATGCACTGAAAGTGCGCGCAATCTTTATGAACTCTTTATCGCATTTCTGGCAGCCTTAACATTGAATGAGTGGTTGAAATTTACAGAAAGGAGGATAACGACAATGTCCTGCATGACTCTATTCGCAGAACCGATGACGATGGCGACGACGCAGCTCGCGAGCACAATCCACTACGAAGATGCCACTTTGCGGCAGGTGGAGCCCAAGGCGGAATACAAGCCTTTGCGCATGAGCTGGGTCGTGGTCACCGACGAAAATGGCAAGCGGCAGCTCCGCATGCGCTGGGTGGTCCTGAGCACTGCTGAGAGCACTGGGCTCGACTTGTAACATTCCTTTAACGAACCCGGGCGTAGGCTGGGTGGGTTGGCAGCATCCTCGACTCGCGTTGGAGAACTCGCCAACCGCCCAACCGGACGCCTACGAAGTTAACTATAGTTAATCTTGCTTGGCATAGTGACGTTTAATCTATTGGGAAAAAACCCGGGGAATCAGCCCTCTCGGAATGGTCTGGACCAAGGTCGTTCGTCTGAATGTAGAAAACATGAGAAAGCAGGCCCAACTCCTCAATATTAGTATTAGTGCACGCTGGGGGATGCTCGTGCTCTGGGCGGCTTTTGCTACAGCGCTTCCATCGTTTGCGCAGCAGCCGGACGCGTCCGCCGCGACGAAGCTGGATACCGCGTCCCAGCCAAACGCGGCTAATGAGGCTGATCCGCCTGCGGATCCACCCGCAGACGAGGGTGTGGAAACGATGTTTCCGCATTTCAAAGACACACGCTACTGGCTTTCGGGGCAGATGAATTTCATTTTCCAGACCCACCCCACATTTCCCGCGGCCTACAGTGGGCAGCACAGCCTGGGTCCAAACTATGAGAAAGCCACGTCGCGCGTGTTGACGCTTTACACCGGCGTGCGCCTCAACAACTCCACCGAGATTCTGCTGGACGTTGAAGAGGCCGGCGGAGCGGCTCTGAGCCAGGGTTTCGGGCTCGCGGGCAACACCGATCTCGATATCGTGCGCAATCCTCTGCTAAGCAAAGCGCCTTACGTAGCGCGGGCGATGATTCACAAAGTATTTGCGTTGAGCAAGGATAAAGTCGAGAACCAGCGCAGTCCGCTGTCACTTTTTGATGAACTGCCGCGCCGCCGGTTGGAACTCCGCTTCGGCAAGTTCAGCATGGTGGATTTTTTTGACCTCAACTCCGTTGGTTCGGATACCCACTTTCAATTCACCAACTGGACGGTCGACAACAACGGCGCATACGACTACGCGGCCGACACGCGCGGCTACACCGTCGGGGCTACAGCCGACTATGAAGACCGCAACTGGGGTTTCCGCTTCGCTGAAGCTCTTATGCCCAAGATCGCCAACGGAATTGATCTGGTGTGGCGGCCGTGGCAAGTCCACGCGGAGAACTATGAATTCGAGTTACGCCACGGCTTGATCCCGAAAAAAGGGGGCGTGGTCCGGCTACTCGGCTACACCAATTACGCCAATATGGGGATTTATCGCCAAGCCGTGGCCAACTTCGAAGCGGGCCTCACTGCTACTCCAGATATCACGGATCATCCCTGGCACATCACTCGCAAGTACGGATTCGGCGTGAACCTCGAGCAGAATCTCACTCATTACCTCACCGCATTCGGCCGCTTCGGGTGGGATAACGGTAAGACGGAGTCCTTCGCTTACACAGAAGTCGACCAGACCTTTGACATGGGAGTAGGAGCGGCCGGCGCCTGGTGGCATCGCAAGCAGGACCGGGCGGGCGTTGCTTTCGTCACCAATGCGATTTGCAAAGATCACCAAATTTACCTCGCCGATGGTGGCCTCGGCTTTCTCCTCGGCGATGGCAAACTGAACTACGGTCGCGAGTCCATCGTGGAGTCCTACTACACCGTCCACGTGTGGCGCGGCATTTACGTGGCTCCGGGTGTGCAGCATATCAACGATCCGGGATACAACCGCGATCGCGGACCGGTGATTGTGCCTTCGTTCCGCGCGCATGTGGAGTTCTAAGAATTCCGGACGCACCAGGGTTCGACACTACTTCTCGACCTTCACACCCTTCCAGAATGCCACGTATCCCTTGATCTCCTTGGCCGCCGGTTTCGGCTCCGGGTAATACCACGCTGCGCCCTGATTCTGTTTGCCGTTCACTTCGAGGTCGTAGTAGCTGGCTGTGCCTTTCCAGGGGCAAACGCTATGAGCGGAGCTCGGTTTGAAATACTCCTGTTTGATGGCATCCGGTGGAAAATACTGGTTGCCTTCCACTTCCCGGCATTGGTTTGATTCCGCGAGGACGGTGCCTTCCCATATTGCTTTTGCCATGACACCAGTTTAGATTTCTTCTATGGCCAGTGGCTTCGAAAAATTCGTTGCCGACGCGATCACCCCGGCCGCGAACGAGCTCCGTTTCAACGGCCATTCCATGGTGGGCGCGTTGAAACGCGTGCTGGTGTGTTCACCGCGCACCGCCTGCTGGCATCAGCCCGAACGGGCCGCTCGGTGGCGGGAACTTGGCTTCGCTCATCCGCCGGATTTCGAGAGGGCACAGGCGCAGCACGAGGTTCTGTGTCGCGAATTGGAAGCGTGCGGCGCGGAGGTTGAGGATATTCCCCCGGCAATGGAGCTGTCCCTCGATGCCGTGTACACGCACGACGCGTCGCTGCCGACCGATTTTGGATTGATCCTGATGCGTCCGGGCAAAGCGAACCGGGTTCCTGAGGGCAAGCATCACGGATCTTTCTGTCAGATCCTGGGCATTCCGATGCTGGCGAAGATTACGCCTTCCGCGACAACGGAAGCCGGGGATATGGTATGGCTTGACGCCAAGACGCTACTCATCGGCCATGGCTATCGCACCAACGCGCAAGGCATCCAGCAAATGCGGGCGCTGCTCAAACCTAAGGGTGTGGAGGTCCTATCGGCACCTCTGCCGCACGGTCCAGGACCCGCCGCTTGCCTACATTTAATGTCACTGATCAGCTTGCTGGACGAGAAGACCGTGCTTGTTGACCTGCCCTGGCTGGCCGTTGAAACGCTGGAGTTACTGAAAGGGCGCGGGTATCGCTTCATTGAGATCGATCATTCCGAACGAGAAACGCTGGCTTGCAACGTACTTTCGTTGGGGGAAAAGCGTTTGCTGGCGTTGGAAGAAAACGTAAAGACGAATGACAAGCTCCGTGCGGCAGGATTTGATGTTCGGACTTTCCCCGGTTCTGAGCTCTGTATCAACGGCAGTGGCGGCCCAACCTGTCTGACTCGTCCGTTACTGCGGGCATGATCAAGTATGGAAGATCAATGAAGGACGGGCGTCCTCGCCGGTCATTACCCAACTGAATTCGGTCTCGCGTATCTCCTGTTAGAATCAAGAAGCAATGGTCTTGCCTTTCGTCCGCGATCTGTTCGCGGACGTGGAAAAGTTGCCCGCCTTCATACGTGTAGCCTCCCACCTTCGCGAGGGCACGGGGCGTTTACGTGTGTCCGGACTCACACCTACCGCAAAGGTCCTGCTACTGGTTTTATTGCAAAAGGCCGCGGGACGGCCATTCATCGTGGTGGTTCCCGACAATCGAGCTGCAGAAGAATTCGTCCCGGTCTTGCAGGCGTTCCATGAACTGATTGGGGGGAACGACCCGGACTCAGTGGTTTCCCTGCCGACGCGAGATGTGCTGCCGTTCCAGAATCTCTCCCCGCATCCCGAGATTCAGGAAGAACGAGCCGTGGCCCTCTGGAAAATTGCCACCGGAGCCGTCTCGATTCTGGTTTCGCCAATTGCGGCGACAGCGCTTCGCCTTCGTTCCGCGGAGTACTATGCCGATCTGGCGCGAATGATTCGCCGCGGTGAGACGCTCGATACCGAGCCGTTGCTGCAGCACCTCAACACCGTTGGTTACGCTGCGACCGACGTTGTGGAAATGCCCGGCGAGTACGCCATACGGGGCGGCATCCTAGATGTGTATTCGCCTGAGGCGGACCGTCCGCTGCGCATCGAGTTTTTCGGAGACGAGGTCGAATCCATCCGCAAGTTCGATCCGGCGACTCAGCGGTCGTCCACTGCGGTCGACGAAGCGCTGCTGCTTCCACTGACTGAAACTCCGATTAATGACGACCTGCTGGGAGCCATTCACGTCCGCTTGTCGGGAAAGCGCATCACCGGGTCAGAAGAAGTTGTCGAGCAAGCCGTCCGCGCGGGCGGCGTCAGCGTGTTTCCTGGCTGGGAATTTTACGCGCCCGTTGCTGGGGCGGATCGCACCGTTTTTGATCTGCTCCCGCAAGCTGCAGTCCTGACGGACGAACCGGATAATCTCAAGCAGGAGTTCGAGCACTCCTGGTCACGAATCGAAGAGGCGCACGAACGCAGCGAGGTCGGCAATCTGGTGCGGCCTACGGATCTTTATCTTTCTCCCGACGATTGGTGGGGGAAGGTGGCCAGCCTTCCGGGAGCCTCGATTGAGCACCTCGGAATCGCGCGTCCCGACGAAGCCGAAGCGGTTACTTTCCATTCGCAGCCGGCGCAGCGCTTTCATGGCGCGGTTCCCGCGATGTTGGAGGAGGTCAAAAAGGAACTAGCGGAGCAGAATCGGGTGCTGATCGTTGTTCCAAATATCGGCGAAGTCGAGCGCCTGGCCGATGTGTTCAGCGAGTACGGCCTTTCTTTCCGCTTGGGCAGCCGCACTCGCGGCGGAGAGAGTTATGCCGACGAAACCTCCTATTTCGCGGGCGAGATTCTTACCACCACGCTGGCCAAGGCTTATGTGCCGGACGGCGTTATTGTGCCCGAGGCACATCTGGCGATTCTGGGCTCTCGCGATTTATTCGATGAGTCGGACTCGGTGGTTTCGCGCCCGCAACGCTCGAAGTCCAAAGTCTCAGCATTCCTGTCCGACTTCCGCGACCTGCAAGTTGGCGATTACGTAGTCCACGTCGAGCACGGCATTGGGCAGTATCAGGGGCTGAAGGAAATCAATCAAGGCGATGGCAACGCTGAATTCATGCTCCTGGAGTATGCGGAAGCAGCACGTCTTTATGTTCCGCTGACCCGGCTCGACCTGATTCAGAAATACCGGTCGTCGGAAGGCGCCAAGCCTGCGCTGAATCATCTGGGCACGGCGGCGTGGGCCAAGACCAAGGCGCGCGTGCGCAAGGCCATGAAGGACATGACCGAGGAACTGCTGAAGCTCTATGCGGAGCGGAGCGCAGCCAAGGGACATGCATTCGCGCCCGACAATCAGTGGATGCGCGAGTTCGAAGATGCCTTCGAGTTCACCGAGACGGAGGACCAGGACCTCGCCATTACCGACGTGAAACGCGACATGGAGTCTTCGCAGCCGATGGACCGGCTGCTCTGCGGCGACGTCGGATACGGCAAAACGGAAATCGCCATGCGGGCGGCGTTCAAGGCGGTTAACGACAATAAGCAAGTCGCGTTGCTTGCGCCCACGACGGTGCTCGCCTTTCAACACTACGAAACTTTCAAGCAGCGCTTTGCGGCCTTTCCGGTGAGCATTGAGATGATCAGCCGCTTCCGCTCGGCCAAGCAGCAGAAAGAGATTCTGGAAAAGGTCAGCACAGGGAAAGTGGATATTTTGATCGGCACTCACCGGCTGCTGTCGAAAGATATCAAGTTCACCGACCTCGGGCTGCTGGTTGTGGATGAAGAGCAGCGCTTCGGTGTACGCCACAAAGAACGGCTGAAGCAGATGCGGAAGGAAGTCGACGTTCTCACCATGTCCGCCACTCCTATTCCACGAACGCTGCACATGTCTTTGGTCGGGATGCGCGACATGAGCGTGATTGAAACTCCGCCCAAGGATCGGATTGCCATCCAGACTGTGGTAGCAAGTTGGGACGAGAAATTGATTCGGTCTTCAATCGAACAGGAACTCGACCGCGGTGGGCAGGTGTATTTCGTTTACAACCGCGTGGAGACCATCTGGGAGATCGCGGCCAAGCTCCAGGAATTGGTTCCGCGGGCCCGCATCATTGTAGGACATGGCCAGATGTCGGAAGGAGAACTGGAAAAAGTGATGCTGAAATTCATGCATCATGAGGCCGATATTCTGGTGTCCACGACGATTATCGAGAACGGGCTCGACATTCCGCTGTGCAACACAATCATCATCAATCGCGCCGATCGTTTTGGTCTGTCCGAGCTCTATCAACTGCGAGGGCGCGTGGGACGCTCGAATCGCAGAGCCTATGCCTATTTGCTCATTCCGGCGGAGGTCGAGCTTACGCCGATCGCGCGGCGGCGGCTGGCGGCGCTCAAGGAGTTTTCCGATCTGGGTGCGGGATTCAAAATCGCCGCGCTGGATCTCGAGTTGCGCGGAGCGGGCAGTCTGCTCGGAGGAGAGCAGAGCGGACACATTGAAGCCATCGGCTTCGAACTGTATACCCAGATGCTCGACCGCGCCGTCCGTGAGATGAAGGGCGAAGCCGCGCCGGATGAGGCCGAGACCCAACTCAACCTTGGTCTTAATATTCGCATCCCGGTGAATTACATACCGGAGGAGAACCAGCGGCTGCGAATGTACAAGCGGGTTGCCGGAGTCGAAACTGAATCGCAGCTGAGTGACGTCGGCGCTGAACTTGAGGACCGCTACGGCGAGCCGCCAGCCGCCGTGCGCAATCTGCTCGATTACGCTTCACTCAAACTGCTGGCAGTGCGCGTGGGCGTAAACGCAATCGAGCGCAAGCGGGATCTCGTGACCATTAAATTTCGTCAGAATGCCGGAGTCGATCCAGGCAAGCTGGCGCAATTTGTGTCCTCACAACGTGGCGCGCAATTCACCCCGGACGGAATGCTGAAATTTTCGCTGAAAGCAACCGCAGCCGAGGAAGTATTGGACCATCTCGAAACCCTGCTTGAAAAACTAGCCGGTGAGGTTCCCGAGGCGGCTGCGACCTCAGAAAAGGTCAGCTAGACTCGCCCAAAAACGAATGCTGTTGCCGCAGGCAGAAATGCGAAAGAGGGACTGCAGCGTCCGAGTCTCCCCGCACGTGTTAGTCTCATTTGCTCCGAGGTTGATAAACCGATAAACGAAAAAGACGAATGATCCTGCCCTCGATAACCCCGTCCACCGGCTTCAGCCTGGCCGCTGTGTTCTCCTGGGGAACCAGTGATTTTCTTGGCGGATACGGCGCCCAGCGCGCCAATGCATTCGTGCTAACCGCAATCGCGCATCTCAGCGGCCTGTTCCTCATGGCGGGAATAGCTCTGGCAACTCATTCGCACTTCCCTTCGGGAACTGCAGTCGTGTGGGCTTTGGTGGCGGGTTTTTCCGGTGGTGGCGCGTTAGCCATCTTTTATCGCGCATTGGCCACCGGAAGAATGGGCCTGACCGCTCCGGTGGCGGCTGTGCTCGGCGCCGCCATCCCAACCGTGTTCGGAATGTTCCGCGAAGGTCTGCCCCAGGCTGCGCAAGTCGCCGGTTTCGTACTGGCCGCGACAGGAATCTGGCTCATCTCGCGCACTGAGGACAACAGCCCTCCCGAAGGCATCGCAATGGCCGCGCTCGCAGGCATCGGCTTCGCAGGATTCTATCTCTGCATCAAGCAGGCCGGTGACGGCTCGGCGTTCTGGCTCGCGGCGGTGTCGAAGGTGGCGTCGTTCACTCTGACTGGCTTGATCGTTATGATCGGACACAGCATCCGCGAAATTGACCGCCGCGGGATCACCCTTGGTGTATTTGCGGGTTCCCTAGACATCATCGGCAGCGTACTGTTTATCCGTGCGAGCCAGACCGGCCGTCTCGATGCCGCCGTCGTGCTCAGCTCGCTCTATCCCGCAGTGACCGTACTGCTGGCCCGCTTCATCCTCAGGGAGCACTTCACCCGCTGGAAAGCTCTGGGCATGGTTGCGGCGCTGCTGGCCGTGCCCATGATTGCATGGCGCTGAAGAAAATTCGGCCACGGATTCGCGCTGATTGACACTGATTTTGCGCTGAAACAACGTTCAAGATTTAATCCGTGGAAATCAGTGAGAATCCGTGGCTAGTTCTTGCTGTTACCATCTTCCCCATGACCCTGCTCGAAATACGTAATCTGACCAAAGTTTTTGCGCTGGGAGAATCCGTCTTTGGCGGCGGCCCAACCCGCGAAGTTCGTGCCGTCGATGATGTGACGCTCGACATCCAATCCGGGGAAACCCTCGGCCTGGTTGGCGAGTCGGGATCAGGCAAAAGCACACTCGGCCGCTTGGTGCTCCGGCTGATTGAGCCGACCTCGGGCAAGATCGTGTTCGAAGGTCGCGATCTGGTCAGGGCCAGTCACGGTGAGATGCGACGCCTGCGTCGCGACATGCGAATCATCTTTCAGGATCCCTTTGGCTCTCTCGATCCCCGTATGCGGGTTGAAGATGTCATCGCCGAACCGCTGATTATCCACGAGACTCTGAGTAGGGACGCGCGGCGCTCACGGGTTGCAGAGTTGCTTCGCGCCGTGGGCCTTGACGAATCCTCCATGCGCCGGTTTCCTCACGAATTCAGCGGAGGCCAGCGCCAACGAATCGGAATTGCCCGAGCGCTGGCGCTGCATCCGAAATTCATCGTGGCGGACGAGCCCGTCTCCGCTCTCGACGTGAGCGTCGGCGCGCAGATCGTCAATCTCCTGGCCCAGCTGCAACGCGAGTTCGGCTTGACCTACCTCTTCATTTCGCACTCTATGCCCGTGGTTCGCTACCTGGCCACTCGTATCGCCGTAATGTATCGCGGAAAGATCGTCGAAGTTGGTCCAACCGAGCAAATCACGGAACGGCCGAAGCACCCCTACACCCGCACCCTGCTCGAAGCAACGCCAGAAGTGATCGCGTAAATGGAGGATGGACGGGGACGCCCGGCCTCCACCAAATCGCAAAGAGCCTGATCCAGGGGCCGGACAACCGGCAAACATCCAGTTTGCGACGAGCTTGTCCGTTCTCTCTCCGCAGACTACAATCCACGACGGCGTTCTTCCGTCGGCATTCTTTTAAGGAGGCTCAAATGGCCGCTCAACCCATAACCCCGATGCCAACACCCCAACCCGAAGAGCCGGCACTTTCCGAAGGGGCGCGCATAATCGACACCTTCATCGCACCCAGCAAGACCTTCACCGATTTGCGCCGCAACTCCAGTTGGTGGACGCCGTGGCTGCTGATTTCCATCGTTACGCTGATCTTCGTTTTCGTGATGGGCAGGCAGATCGGTTTCGAGCAGATCACCAAGAACTCAATTGCCCAGTCATCGCGGGCAGAACAGTTCGAAAAACTTCCGCCCGAGCAGCAGGCCAAACAGCTACAGCTGGCGGCTGCCATCACCCGCTACATCTCTTACAGTCTCCCTTTGATGAACCTGATTATTTTCCTGGTAATCGCGGCTGTGCTGATGGCCACCTTCAATGTGGCTGTCGGGGCCAAAGTGCCTTTCAAAACCTCGCTGGCGATTGTGACTTATGGCAGCCTTCCCGGCATAATTGGCGCCGTGCTGGGGATTATTTCCATGTTCGCCGGGGTTGACCCGGCTGGCTTCAACGCGCAGAATCCCGTGGCTACGAACCCGGCGCACTTCATGGATCCTGCGGGAAACAAGTTCGTCTATGGCATGGCATCGGCCTTGGATGTTTTTATCCTCTGGAACATTGTGCTCATGGGCATTGGTTTCGCATGCAACAGCAAAGTGAAGCGCTCGACGGCGATTGGCATCGTCGCCGGATGGTACCTGCTTTACAAATTGGTGACCGCAGGACTGGCTGCCGCGACGTCATAGCCGGGGACTCGGAGACCGACTCTGGCGAAACCAGCTTACTCCGAGTTATCCTTGAGCAACAACGGAGGCGTCATGAAACGAGCGCTCGTTTTTCTCGCGCTGCTTGCATCCACTGCTTTTCTGTTTGGCCAGGACAAACCCGAGCCAAACAAAACTGAACCGAAAACTACCGCGCCGACGAAGGCCGAGCCGAGCAAGAATCCGGTGACCGACGCGGTGAGAGAGATTTTGCCACGCCAGGAGAAGAATCTGATTGCAGCCGTGGAAGAGATGCCCGCCGATAAGTTCGGCTACAGTCCTACGCCCGCGCAGATGACCTTCGGCCATCTGGTAATGCACATCACCATTTCCAACATCGAATTGTGCAGCAAGGCCGCGAGCATGCCTCCTCCCCCAATGAAACCCATGCCTGAGACCGATAAGGAGAGGCTGCAGGCCGGGCTGACCAAGTCGTTCCTGTACTGCGAAGCGGCCATGGGCAAAGTGGACGACTCAAAACTCGGCAATACCGTTGAGCTCTTCGGCGGAAGGCAGGGCACGGTGGCATCCGCGCTGATTTCTCTTACCAACGATTGGGCAGACCATTACAGCGCCGCTGCGATGTATCTTCGCCTGAATAACCTGCTGCCTCCAACCGCACAGCCAAAGAAGTAGGAGATTCACGCGTTGCCACGTGCGCACTTAGCGATTTACAGGTAGGCCCGGACGCCCCCGTCCGGGCAGCCGAGCGAAGCTCGGCAAGGAACTGCGCTCAATATCCCTTACTGAATCTGAACCAAATCAGGGGCGGTCGGCACCGCACGCTGCGGAGCGCGCCAGGAATCGAAGATCGACACCTGATGCACGCACGAGACCGTGCAGTGCGGAGCGCAGGATTTTTCGGTCACATACTCACGCCGAATATCCTGCACCGAGTACTTCTCCAGAGGAACTCCAGGATAGCCCCGCTGCTGGGAGCAGTAGTGCACTAGCCCGTTCTCGCAAATGTATAAGTAACGTGCTCCGGCCCGGCAACGCCATTGATTCGGCCGCCCCTGCGCGATGTTGTCCTGAAAGCCATTGATACGGGTGAAGCTACTCTTCTCCATCGCCTTCATTTCGTGATAGACGCGCTTTTCTTCTTCCGCCAACGGCTGCAGTTGTCCACTGCCATCGTGAATAATGCCCACGGTCGAACTGAAACCGAGCTCCAGCGCTCGTCTGCCGATGGTCAGCGCATCCTGCGGATTGCACACACCCCCGCCCACCACGGAGTTTATGTTGACATGGAAATCGGCGTGCTCAGCGAGCAGTTCCAGCTTCTTGTCCAGAACCTTGAGGCTTTTCTTGGACACATCGTCGGGCGTAACGTTATCAATCGAGATTTGCAGCCACTCCAGTCCCGCACGATTCAGCCGTTGAATGCGATCCGCGACCAGCAGGTAGCCGTTTGTAATCAGCCCCGCGATCATGCCGCGCTTGCGAATGCGGCGAATGATCTCGTCCAACTCGGGATGAAGCAGCGGTTCTCCCCCGCTGATCGTGATCACTGAGGTACGCAACTCGGCCAGCTTGTCCACCCGCTCGAACATGCTGGCAGTCGGCACGGGCTTGGAGAAATCGTCGTATTCGTTGCAGTATTCGCAAGCCAGATTACAGCGGCGGATGGGAATAATGTGCGCCAGCAACGGATGGTCCGTGGACGCAAACGCACGAGCAATCATGCTCGCCCCGCGAAGGTTGCGGTGCAGCGCGAGCATGCGGCGGCGCAGAGTTGTAAGGCGGGCAGGCATGAATTTTGCGATTCTTCTATTAGACCATACCGAGCCGCCAACTTCGCGGCTTCGACATTGATCGGACGTTTTTGGAGGTCGAACGGCAAACATTCAAACAGTGAAGACGGGCGTCCTCGCCCGTCTAAGCCGAGCGAAAGCTCAGCCGGACCATCGCCGCGAGGACCGGGCCTAGCTCACCAAGTGGTGACCCGCATCCCGCAAAGCCTGCGAAGCGACTTCGACGTTTTCCTCACCAACGAGCACATAGTCAGTATCAAACGTGGAAACCGCGAAAATTGGGACTCCACTCTCTGCCAAAGGACCTATCACCGAAGCCAGAATGCCAACTTCCGAAAAAGAGAACGGCCCTTCGAGCTTGAAACCCACCCACGGGCTCTTAGGCTGATGTTCCTCGGGAACACGGTCGGCTACACACACGATGGACAGTTCATCGGCTGTCCGGGTCACCGAGGTGAAAGGCCCGCCCCACGCCCACTCCGGCACCGGCCCGTCCGCCGACAAGCGGCAGACAGCGAACTTCCCGGGCATCCGAGAGAATCTCAAACCACGCCTGGTCATGAGTCTGAATTTTATAGGATGGCCATCAAGCTATGACCTGGCCGCCGCCGCATCAAACAAATTCAAGAAGGCCAGCTTCTTTTCGGCGGGAAGGAACGAAGCTTCGAACGAGTTCCGTGCCAACTCACGCAAGTGCTCATCGGTAAAGCCGAATGAATCTTGAGCCAACTGATATTCCCGGCTCAAAGAAGTCGCGAACATCGCGGGATCGTCGGTGTTGAGCGTGACCATCACACCTTGATCGAAATAATTGCGGACCGGATGCTCCAAGATTGTAGGGCACACGCCGGTGCGCAGGTTGCTCGTAATACAAATCTCCACTGGAACCTGCCGGGTGGAAAGCTCCTCCACCAGTTCGGCATCTTGCGAGGCAGTAAACCCGTGACCGATCCGCTCCGCCGGGAGGTTCAGCGCTCCCCACACCGACCCCGGCCCGGCCGTTTCACCAGCATGCGCCGTAAGCCGAAGGCCATTGGCCGCGGCGTAGGCAAACACGTCGCGAAACAATTCGGGAGCGGCCTGGCGCTCGTCGCCGCCGATGCCGAATCCGACCACGCTCGGGCTTTTGAACCGCGCCGCCAGTTCGGCCACCTGTTGTGCCTTCTCCGCGCCAAACTGGCGCACCGCATCAAAGATCCAGAGCAACGAAACGCCAAAGTCGCGCTCGGCACGTTCCCGGCCGCGTTCGAGTCCAACAAAGATCGCATCAAAATCCTGCTTGCGCCACAGGCACACTCCCACCGAGACGTACACTTCGGCGTGCAGCACATTCTCCGCCTTAAGTTTCTCCATCAAGCGATAGGTGATGAGCTCGTAGTCTTCAGGAGTCTGCAGCTCTTCAGCCACAGCCTTGAACGCCATCAGAAACCCGGTGAAGTCCTTGTAACGATAAAGCTGCTCCACCTCTGCCAGCGTTGCTTTTTTCGCGTGACGCGTCTTCAACTCGATCAAAGTAGAAGGATCGATCGAACCCTCGAGATGCAAATGCAGCTCAGCCTTTGGGAGGGTGACGATAAAGTGGCTGGGCTGGGCGCTCACACTTCAGATTGTAGATTCCAAACCGCAGATTTGCGAACACTCGAAAGGCGCACACCTTATCTCCGGATTGGCAATCCGGATAATCGTTCTCCCGCCCGATCTAGCGGGGGTTCACATGCTCAGGGCGAAAACCAAGCCCCAGGAGCCGAGCCGGAATCCGCCGCGAAATTGGCCAGCGCCGAAGGACTTTCAGAGGCCACGGAACCGAAAGAGTCTCGGCACTGCCCAGAATTCGGCGGATCACATTGTTCTGGATCAGGATCTGGAACCATTGCGTGGCGCGAGTCGGGAAATTCCTCCGTCGTTGGACCGCCTGAAGATCGCTTTCAGTGACGTTGTTTTGTCGAAGTTTTGGGCCGAGTATGTTTGCGGCCGCGACCGCATCCTGAATCGCGAGATTGATTCCCACACCTCCGATCGGCGACATAGCATGGGCGGCATCCCCGATACATAAAAGCCCCGGCCGGAACCATCGCGTGAGCCGGTCGACCCTCACGGTTAAAAGGCTGATTTGCTTCCAATCACGCAGCTCTTCAATGCGATCCTGCAAGAAGGGCTCCAGAGCCACAATTTCTTGCTGAAACGCTACCAGCCCTCTTTGCCGGATTTCATCGGCCGTGCCCTTGGGGATGACGAAAGCACATTGCCAGTAATCCTCGCGATTGATCAGAAACAGAATCCTGCCACGATCAAAATGGCCCAGGCTCTGCGCCGGATCGGTCGGATGTCGGCTGATTCGCATCCACATCACATCCATCGGAGCTCCAAGATCAATCACTTCGAGGCCCGCGCGCTCGCGAACTACAGAGTGGCGGCCGTCGGCACCGACCGTTAACGGAGCGCGAATTTCGAGAATGCCGTTCGGTGTCTTTGCGCGAACCCCCGCCACCGTGCCGCTCACTTCAATGAGGTCAGTTACCTCAGCCTGCATCTTCAGGTGAAAAGTGGAATATTGTCTGCCCTGTTCCGTGATGAAATTCAGGAAGTCCCATTGCGGCATCAACGCCAGAAAATGGCAGTGAGTCGGCAAGTGCGTGAAATCCGCAACTGTGACGGTTTCGCTGCCGACCTTGCCGGCAAGTTCAGTCACTTTCTGATGCGGGCGTTTCAAGAACTCGTCCAGAATGCCGAGTTCATACATGATCTCAAGCGTAGAGGGATGGATGGTGTCGCCGCGGAAATCACGCAGAAAGTCCGCGTGTTTTTCGAGCACGAACACATCAACGCCCTGGCGCGCAAGCAGAAAGCCCAACATAACACCGGCGGGACCGCCTCCGGCGATGCAACAGCGAGTGTGGATCGCCTCATCCACGCAAATCAATCTTAAGGGAGAATTGCATTAGCAACGGCCGGCTACGGCTTTCCGGCGAACTCACTATGATGCCGGCTGTAGAGATAGTAGATGCTCAGGCCGATGACCAGCCAGGCAAAGAATCGCAGCCAAGTGAGAATCGGAAGTCCGGACATAAGCAGAACGCAGAAGAATACGCTCAACACCGGCGCTGCAATGCCACCCGGAGCGCGGAACCCGCGATGCCGTCCAGGATCGCGATAGCGCAAAATGATCACGCCAATCGAAACCAGTACGAATGCGAAGAGCGTACCGATGTTTGAAAGATCGGAAAGCGTGCCAATATCCAGAAAGCCCGCCGGAACACCGACCAGGAAACCTGCGATCCACGTAGCCGTTGCCGGCGTGCGGAACCGCGGATGCACCCGCCCGAAGAGCCGAGGCAGCAGTCCATCCCGCGACATGGAAAACCACACTCGCGCCTGTCCAAGCTGGAACACCAGTAGCGATGAAATCATGCCCATCATCGCGCCGAAGAGAACTCCCAGATGAATCCAGTTCAGGGTGTGTGAACCAGTTTGCACGGTCAACAGCTTCATCGCGTTGACCACGGGAGCGGCATCGTCGCGCACCGACTGCCACGGCACAATCCCGGTAAGCACAACCGCAACACCGATGTAGAGGACGGTGCACACGATCAACGTGGCAATAATCCCAATCGGCAAGTCGCGTTGCGGATTGCGAGCCTCTTCGGCAGCGGTCGAGACCGAATCAAACCCAATGTAGGTGAAAAAAATGATCGAGCCGCCGGTCAGAATGCCCGACCATCCCATGGGAGCAAAAGGATGCCAGTTGGTGGGATGCACATACTGCGAGCCGACAATGACGAACGCGAGGATCGCCGCGATCTTGAGAATGACCATCACGTTATTGGCCTCCGCCGACTCGCGAATGCCACGAACCAGGATCACGGTCAAAATCATGACCACGAGAAACGCCGGAAAGTTGAAGCCAAAGTGAAGGCCCGGTGTGTAAAGCACGTTGCCCCTCAAATCCGTGAGCCCCCCGGGCAAATAAGCCGGCGAAATCCAGCGCAACGCCGGATGAAATCCGAACCAGTCAAACATGCCCACCAGATGCGCTGAAAAGCCCACGCTGACGGCCATGTTGCTGACTGCGTATTCCAAAATCAAATCCCAGCCAATGATCCATGCAATCAGCTCGCCCATGGTCGCATAGGTATACGTGTAGGCGCTGCCCGCGATTGGAATCATCGATGCCAGTTCGGCATAACAAAGCCCAGTAAAGCCGCACACGATTGCGACTAGAACCAATGAGAGCGCCAGCGCCGGACCAGCTCCCGGCCGTCCCAGCGACGCGTGGTGCGTGATCAGAAAATCCAACAAGGGAGCATTGAGAATGGAGGAAGTATCGAAGCTCTGTCCACCAATAGCGGTGCCGATGACGGTAAAAATACCCGACCCAATCACCGCCCCAATGCCAAGCGCAGTGAGCGAGACCGGGCCCAGTGTCTTCTTTAGTCTTCGCTCCGGCTCTTCCGAGTCGGAGATCAGCTTGTCGATGGACTTGCAACAGAAAAGCTGGTTGTCCGAGGTTCGAGGACTTCCCTCCCTGGTTCGATTGGTGATGGTCGGTATTTGAGCCAAAGGGGTTGTCTCCTGAGGGCAGCACTTGGCACTTAGCAATCAGCACTTGGCCTCGAACGTTCCTGGCCAAGTGCCAACTGCCAAGTGCAGCCTTTTACCGCTTCGCCGCGCCGCGCACCATCTTCTTCACCTTGCGCTTCTTCGAGCCACGGGCATACTCCCGCGGCTTCAGCGGTTTGTCGGTTTTCACTTTCTTGCGGGCTGTTCGTTTTACTTTCTTGCGTTCTTCCTTGCTTAGCTTTTTTGTATTTGCCATGAGTGCTGTTTATTTCTCCTTAAAGATCGCCGTTGTTGTTGTCATCCCGAGCGAAGCGAGGGATCTGCAGTTCCACCAGTCTCCTGCCTCCACAGAACTAAGCCCTTTCCAACTGGGCATACTTCTCCACCAGCTTCTTCAAACCGAAGCGAGGGAATTGTACCGTAATCTTGGCCTCTTCACCCTCACCTTCTCGATGGTATACCGTCCCTTCGCCATATTTGGGATGCCGCACCTTCTGACCCGGCTTGAAACCCTTTTTGCCCTTTGGCTCCTCTACCAACGTTTTCGGAACGCTGAATTTCTTTCCCCGCGATGCGAAAAACTCCGCAATATTGTCGATGGAATTGTAGCTGCGTCCCGAGTAAGCCGGAGCCCGAGCCTGGCTGGGCGCGGTCCAGTTCGCGCTGCTCTGATCCTCGTCCTCATACGCGTAATGGGCCTGTTGCTCGGGCTCATGTGGCGCGGACACTCTTGTCCGCGCAGACTCCCGCTTCCGCCGCGATCCCCCCAATTCCTCCACCAGCCCCGCCGGTACTTCCTCCAAAAATCGCGACGGCACGCTGGCCTCCGGCAAATCCGTTCCATAGCGCCGGCGGTAAACCGCTCGGGTCAAAACCAAAGTATCCATCGCCCGCGTCATGCCCACATAGCACAACCGCCGTTCTTCCTCGATATCGTCCGGCTGCAAAAAAGTCCGTGAATGCGGAAACAACCCCTCTTCCAGCCCACACAGAAACACCAGCGAAAATTCCAGGCCTTTTGCCGCATGCAACGTCATCAGGGTAATCTGGGCTTGCTCATCGTAAGCATCCGCATCGCTCACCAGCGCCGCATGATCGAGAAACTGATCCAGAGTCTCGCCGCGGTCGCGCGAATCCATGGCCGCATTCACCAGTTCGCGCAGGTTCTCAATCCGCGAGTAAGCCTCCGGCGTGTCTTCCGCCTCAAGCTGCTTGATGTAACCCGTGCGATCAATGAGGAACTTCAAGATCTCGGCAGTGTTCGCCGCATCGCCCGGAGCGCGAAACCCGGAATCCGCCGTAGTCGTTATGGAGCGGGTGCCCTCGCCCGCTTCAGGTGTAGAGGCCGACGGAAAAGCGCTGACCTCACCCTCCCCATCCGGGCTTCCAAAGTCGAACGCCAAGTTGTCCGGATCGAAATCAGTGTCATCCTCCGCGACCAGCGAGACATCCGTCTCTACCTCATCTTGCGGCTCCTCACTGGCCGTCTCTCCCAACCGCTCCACGTAGCTTCCAGCCAGCATCGCTCGCCCATCCTCGATCACTCCCTTGAAACTCTTGAGCGCAGCCAAAGCACGCGCGGGAAGAAGCTGACGCCTGATCGCCGCTCCGATTGCATCCCACAACGAGACGCCGGTCTCCAGAGCAACCCGCTCCAAAACCTCAATCGTAGCCTTGCCGATCCCACGCACCGGCGTATTGATCACCCGCAGCAGCGAGATCGAGTCGTCCACGTTGTGAATGACCTTCAGATACGAAATCATATCCTTAATTTCGGCTCGCTCGTAAAACGAAAACCCGCCCACCACGTGATACTTCAACTGATAGCGGCGCATGGCCTCTTCAAACAACCGTGACTGCGAATTCGTGCGGTACAGCACCGCCGCCCGAGCATTCTCGCCCTGGTCCACCGCCTCCCGCAGATACTTCGAAATGTAGTCGGCCGCAAACAGCGCCTCATTCTCGCCATCCGGCGCCTCGTAATAGCCAAGCTTGGCGCCGCCCTGCCGTGAGGTCCACAGATTCTTGCCCTTGCGTTTCAGGTTATTCGCGACCACCGCCGACGCCGCCTGCAGGATGTTCTGCGTCGAACGATAGTTCTGTTCGAGGCGAATGATCTTGGCCTCAGGAAAATCTTTTTCAAACTCAAGAATGTTGCGAATGTCCGCTCCACGCCACGAATAGATCGACTGGTCTTCATCGCCGACGGCGCAAACATTGTGCCGGGTTCCCGCCAGCAGCCGCATCAATTCATACTGCGGCCGATTGGTGTCCTGATATTCGTCGACCAGAATGTACTGAAACCGCCGGTTATAGAATTCGCGAACTTCAGACGCAGCCTTCAACAGGCGTACGGTTTCAAGCAGCAGGTCGTCGAAATCGAGCGCATTCGCTTTCGCCAATTCTTTTTTGTATTCGGCGTAAATCTGCGCCACCCGCTCGGTCTTCGGATCAGCCGATTGCAAATACACTTCCTGCGGATCGAGCATGTGATTCTTCGCCCACGAAATGTGCGCCAGCACAGCTCGCGGCGTAGTTTGCTTGTCGTCGATCCCCAGCCGCCGCATGACCGACTTGACGAGTTGCTGCTGGTCGTTCTCGTCATAAATTACAAAGCTTTTGGTGTGCCCGATCGCCGGCGTGCCGGGAACGGCCGATGGAATGCGCAACGCCTCGATGTCCCGCCGCAACACCCGAACGCAGAAGGAATGGAACGTAGAGATGACCGGCTTCGCGATAGACAACCCACCCACCAGTTTGTCCACGCGCTCCACCATCTCGGAAGCCGCTTTGTTGGTGAAGGTCATCGCCAGAATGGATTCCGGCATTGCACCCATGTTCTCGATCAAATGAGCGATCCGGTAGGTGATAACGCGAGTCTTCCCGCTCCCGGCACCCGCCAGGATGAGCACCGGCCCGTCGGTAGTTTCAACAGCCTCACGCTGCTGCGGGTTGAGTTGGTCGAGGAAAGACAAAGTCGGGAGTGGCTCCAAAGTCGGTCATTTAGATTTTACAAGGGAATCGATCTTCAAATAGAGGACGAGCCTCGGGCCCGTCCAGCCGGGCGAGGGCGCCCGGCCGCCATGATCAGACGTGGCCAGCCCGCGCCGCCTTGCACTCCTCGCACGGACACCAATCCCGCAAAAACTGCCACGAATAAATCCCCAACTCATGGTCATCGTTAAAATGAAACTTGATCGCGTACTTGCCCACGCCTTCCGCCGAAACAGCCTTGACTGCAGGTTTGTACATCGGCAAAGCCCCGGCCGCAAGTTTTGGAGGCTCTCCCGGCTGCTGGTGCGCCTTGGACCGCACCTCGTCGCACAGCGCGCATGGACAGGCATCGCGCAGGAAAGGGAACGAATAATGCGACCTATGGCCGTCCTTCCACTCGATGTCCAGACCCGTGCCCGTGCTCAGATTCACCTTCACCGACTTCGGGTCCGCAACGACTGCCATGAATTCAGTATCGCACGAGCACACTGCACACTTTTCGACGACCGAAAGCTTGTCAAGCCCCTTAACCACCAAATTCCCCTCAACTCGCTCAATCCATTCCAAATATATTTCTCTAGAATTGGCGGGTTTACCCTATTCAACCTGTCATACTGGTATTGTGAACTCTGAGAACTGAGAACCGGTAACCTGGCAACTGAGTGCGCACTGGAACCTTTAGGAACCGGGGGATTCCCAGCGCGCAAGGTACCGGCCATGATCTAAGTCTTTTGAAAATGATATTTTGCCGGGTATCTCGCTACGCGCTACCTGTTTTCATGGGTTTGCAAGGAAAATGCGGTCCTTGTGGCTGGGTATCCCTTCGCTAAGTCCTTTAAAAGGGATATTTTGCGTGGGTATCTCAAACACATGTCCTTTGTTTTCATGATCTTGGATATAGAATGCGATTTCCCCGATATGAACTGGTAAACAAACCGTCGCCTATGATAATCATATAGTTAACAGTTACGAAAATCATCCCGGCACCTATACTGAAATAGCCGACAAGCTCCATCGCATGTTATCAATAGAGCGATCCTGAAAGGGTCCCAAAGAAAAATCCGCAAGCGCGACGTCAGGCGCCTTATTCCAGAATGCTCGATTCCGCTCAGCTAGTGGCGCCAATGCCGCCCGAGGTCAGCTCGCCCGCGGATGTGTCTCATCTTTCGGGCAAGATCGCCGACCGACATGGATTTGTCACCTCCGCCGACGAGACTCGGCTCTTCTACCGCCACTGGCCTGCCAGGGCACCCTGGAATGGCCGGACGGTCGTGGTGCTTCACGGTATTGGATATCACAGCGCTCCCTACAAGGTCATCGCCGATGCGCTAAACCCCCAAGGCACCGATGTTTACGCGTTGGACGCCAGGGGCCACGGTCTGTCTCAGGGGCGCCGCGGATTCGTAGGCACCCAGGCCCAAGTCGGAGACGACGTCGAAGCCATGATCCGCTTCGTGAAGCAGCAGCAGCCCGCAGCCAAGATTTTTCTGCTGGGCGACAGCATGGGCGCCGACCTCGCCCTGAATTACGCCAAGCGAAACAGCGGCGAACTTGCCGGCCTCATACTTCTGGCCTTGGCTTTGAATCTCGATCTCAGCCAGTTCCTCAGCCTCGAGAGCTTGAGTCTGATGCCCTACTTCGTACTGGCGCACCGGGAGCCTGTGATCAGCCTGGTGGGCAAGCGTCTGGAGGAAAGTTCCCGCGACCCGGAGTTCATCGCACGCCGCCGGGTTGACCCGTTAGCGTACAAGAACGTCAGCTTCGGTTACTTGCTTGACGTCCAGCGCATCGTCCTCGGCTGGAGATGGAAAATCGCGCCCCGCGTGCATGCTCCCACGCTACTGATTAAGGGCGGGAAGGACCGCGTAGTGAGCCATCGGGAGTGCATCGCTTTCGATAAGCTCTCCGCGTCGGCGGACAAAAGCTTCAAAATCTATCCGGACGTGCCTCATACCACACTCTGGGATCCGGAGACTCCGGAGATTCTTGATGTGGTTGGGAATTGGATTCTGGAGCACTGAGCTATTACGGCTTCAATGGAGAACGGGCGTCGTTTGAAAACCATCGACGAACCGCCGCCTCCGGGTCTACAATAGCCCCAGCAGCATCGAAGATGTGTACGGGCTCTATCCGCCAAGGCGGAGGGGCACTGGAGGACATCGTGAGTGTTACACCGGTTGGCCAACCTCGCCAAAAGATTACCATCGCTTCCCTTCGCGAGAAGAAACTTCAACATCAACCCATCACCTGCCTGACCGCCTACGACTATGCCAGCGCGCGTCTGATTGACGAGGCTGACATTGACATCGTTCTGGTCGGTGACACCTTGGCCATGACCATACTCGGCCATCCGGACACCCTGTCCGTCACGGTGGACGAAATGCTTCACCACACCCGAGCGGCACGGCGGGGCGTGAAACGCGCTTTGCTGGTGGGCGACATGCCCTACGGCTCCTACCACGCCAGCGCGGACGATGCGGTCCGAAACGCGGTCCGCTTCATGAAAGAAGGCGGCGCCGAAGTGGTGAAGATGGAAGGCGGCGAGAAGCGCGCCGACCTGATTCGCCGCATGATCGATGCCGAGATCCCCATGGCTGGCCACATCGGCCTGACCCCGCAATCGGTAAACCTGATGGGCGGCTACAAAGTTCAGGGCAAGTCGCTAGCGGCCATCGAACAGCTCATGCGTGATGCGGTGGCGCTCGATCGCGCAGGCGTGGCCTTCCTGGTTCTCGAAGGCATTCCGCGCGAGGTCGCAGCCATGATTACGGAAGAGGTCGCGACTCCGACCATCGGCATCGGCGCAGGTCCGGACTGCGATGGCCAGGTGCTCGTCTTCCACGACATTTTGAATCTAACCTTTACGCCGCCAGCCAAGTTCGTTCGCCGCTACGGCGACGCTGCCGCGCTCATCACCGATGCTGTGCGCGCTTTCCAGGAGAACGTAGTCTCCCATCAGTATCCGGCAGATAGCGAGTCCTACCATCTATCGAAAGAAACGCAGCAGGCGCTCGAAACCGTGCTCGAACGCAAACGGGGGATGCGTCGATAGTAAACTGCTGGGATGAGATATCTGTGTTTATGTGCTTTGGTCGTGGGCCTTGCCGCGCTCGCCGCTTGCGCCAAGCCGCCTAGAGCGCCGGAGGACACGGCCACCGCGACCACCCCGGAGGCTCGAATCAAACAGATCCCACCCGCGGATCCGCAAAAGTATGCAGCCGTGCGGGATATGAAAGCCTGGCGGAATCCCTATTTGATCGTCCGAGTCGACGGTATCGGATTGCTCGACGTTGGCGACAACCTGCAGCAAATCATCGACCCAAACAAATTGCCTGATGCCCTCGCGAATCTGCCCCGGTCGGCGTGGCCGTACGGGCGCGTAGTGGCAATTCAAGAGCCGAGTGCGCCCACCTCTGCCGACGAGAAAGCCCGGTTTCTAAGGAACAGAGCCTTGGTCGCTGGAGCGCTCGAAAGCATGAAGGTGGTCATAACCTGGGTTCCGTCAACCTGAGGCCGCACCGCACGATGAAGATCTGCAAAACGATCGAAGAGATGCGCTCCGCCTCCCGTGATACGCGCCGCGGAGGAAAGCGTTTCGGCTTCGTCCCGACAATGGGAGCATTGCACGAAGGCCATCTCTCGCTGGTGCGCGCCGCCAAGGCAAAGAGCGACGTAGTGGCAGTCTCAATTTTCGTGAATCCGCTGCAATTTGGACCGACTGAGGATTTGGCCAAATATCCCCGCAGTTTCGAGCGCGATCGCGCGTTGCTGGAAAAAGAAGCGGTGGATATTGTCTTCGCCCCGCAGCCTGAAGAAATGTATCCGAAGGGAGGCGTCACCTATGTCACGGTCGAAGGACTCAGCGAGAAGCTCTGTGGCAAGTCGCGCCCAGGACACTTTCGCGGAGTAGCCACGGTTGTCGCCAAGCTCTTCCACATCGTGGAACCGGACCTGGCGTTCTTCGGACAGAAAGACGCGGCTCAGGCCACGATCATCCGCCGCATGGTGCGGGACTTGAATCTACCAGTCGAAATCATAGTCTGCCCCATCGTGCGCGAACCGGATGGCCTGGCGATGAGCTCGCGCAACGTTTACCTCAGACCGGAGGAGCGCAAAGCCGCGCTGGTCCTGAACCGCTCGCTTACTGAAACGAAGAATCGATTCGATCACGGGGAGCGGAATGCGCGCAAGTTAATCGCATCCGGAAAGCAAGTGATGGGGCAGGAATCCCGTGTCCGTCTTGACTATTTCGAAATAGTCGATCCAGACACGCTCGATCCGGTGCACGAAGTCTCCCGCTCCGCGCTCGTTGCCGTCGCTGCGTTGGTAGGAAACACCCGGCTGATCGACAACATTCTTCTGCCCTGAACCGACGTAGGCACGGTGTTTCCGCCTGCGTTTCGCAAACTGCAGACGTAGACTTTCCAAATCCGCACCTTTGTGTACCTTTGTGTCCTTTGTGGTTGATGAATTCACCGCGTCGCTCTCAGCTCCGGATTCTTGGCCCGGAGACGAATTCATTTCCCGCAATCACGTATCGCAACGGGCGCTCAGCCGCCTTGGTGATCCCGATCCGCGGCGTCGTCAGAATTCGACGAACCCGGTATCCGTCGTCCGCAATAAAGAGATCGGATCGTGCGCTGGTCAAATCTTTCCCATTGTCCCGTTCCCGCGTGATGTCGAACGCTTCGGCCAACCGTCCTGGCCCGCTGGTCAACGTCCGCAGATCCCGGGCGCTTGTGAACGCCCTTGCGGCAGATAAACCCCGTGCCCGTGCCATCTCGTCAATTCCCGCCAGCGGTTCAAGCGCGCGAAACAGCACTCCTCCCGCAACTCCATCGGGCAAACACGACACATTCAGACAGTAGTGATTGCCATAAATGAAATAAACGTATGCATAGCCGGGAGGCCCAAACAGCACAAAATTGCGCAACGTGCGGCCGGCAAACGAGTGCGCCGCAGGATCGCCCACACCCAGGTAGGCTTCGACTTCCACGATGCGGCCAGTGCGAACCCGCCGTCCTTCTCTCCGCACCAGAACTTTGCCCAGCAATTCGCGGCTAACCCGCCGCGGATCGCGATCGTAGAACTCACGCGGCAACGGACTTCGAAGTTGGGCGCGGGAGATGGTCGATTCAATCGTCTTTTCCATCTCCCGCTCCAATCGCCTAAGCCGCGCCTTTCGCCGCTTCCTTCAAATAAGCCAGCACCTCGGCGGCGTGACCTTCAGGCTTTACCTTATTGAAGATATGTTTGATCTTGCCATCCGGGCCAATGATGAACGTAGTCCGCACTACGCCCATGACTTTCTTGCCATACATATTCTTTTCCTGGATCACGCCGTAAGCATTGCCAACTTTCTTATCGGCGTCGCCGAGAAGCGTGAACGGCAAGTCGAATTTCTCTTCAAACTTCTTGAGCGCTTTCGGCTCATCCGGCGAAATGCCTAGAACCACAGCGCCGGTCTTCTCCGTCTTTTTGTGCGAATCACGGAATTCGCACGCTTCAATGGTGCACCCCGGCGTGTCCGCCCGGGGATAGAAATACAGCACGACCCACTGACCGCGAAAGTCCTTCAGCGACACCGGTTCGCCATTCTGGTCGGGCAAAGTGAACTCCGGGGCTTTATCATTGATATTGATATCCATGGCTGCCTCTCTTTCTCGTTCAACCGCTCGCACAACGTTATACCGCACCGCGCGAGGGCGCGTCATCTCCGTCGTCTTGGCCGTAGGCGTCTTTCTACACTGTGCGCTTCCGCCAAAGCTGTTTGCGCAGGCTGCGCACACTCCGAAGACCGCCAAAGGTCCCCGCGCTCTCGGCCTGCTCGAACTGGCGCCGAATGGCAAGGCCCACCTCATTCCAATCACGATTCTCATCGAAGGAAAATACTACGATGCCAGCGCCTACAAGGCCGCTCCCGTGCCCATGGCGCTGTGGAGCGAGACGGTTTATGAAGGTGTGCTCACCGGGGTTTCGCAGGGCCTGTTTACTGTAACGGGTGCGCTACAAAGAAAAGATGCCAACGAGGACACCGAGTGGATGGCTGAAGGCACCTGGCAGTCGGCAAGCGCCATCAAGGCGAAGGCCAAGAAGAAACCACCGCCGTCGGTGCCTCGCGGCCTGAACGAGGACGAGGGTCCTCCGGTATTGCGGCGTAGCAGCGATAAGCCTAAATCGACCGAGCCGCCCGCTGAGCCTGCCACGCCTTCGCAGCCGACGTCGGGGCCGGGTGCGTCGCCAAGCATCGCCGCTCCACCATCAACGCCGCCCGCTTCCTCGCCGCCAACTCCATCCCCGCAGACCCAGGCGCAAGCAAACACGCCTCGCGAAAACGGCAATTCTTCCGATGACAAGCCTCCCGAAGATAAAGACCGGCCGACGCTGAAGCGTGGCAAATCGGGCGCCATCTCAGCCGAGCAATCTCAGAACGCGCCAGTCCCTTCGCCCAAGACACCTGCACATCCTCCAACCCTCGCTCCGACCACCGCGGCGGCAACATCCGGCTCGCCGTCCGGGACCCAGCCTGAAACTCCGGCGGCAAGTCAGATCCAGCTAGTCCCCGCAATCTCAGATTCGCACGGGCCCGACCTCATTCCCTACGCCTACAACATGCAGCCGGGCGAGGAGCAAGAGTTTCGCAAAAAGATGCTGGCAATCGCAGCGGACGAAGTCCGCGCCCGCGCCGGGCAACCGGCGTCGACCGGCGGCAAACCGTCGCAGCCGGCACACGCTTCTTCGCAGCGCGCCAAAACCACAGCCGTGCAGCCCATCTTTGAAGATGTACAGCTTCGTGTCTTTGATCTGGGCAACGTCAATGAAGCTGAACTGGTTCTGACGGCGAACGCCCGCATGCCGCAAACTCCGCATCAGAAAGAGCCCGCCAATCCCGACCTGGAATACATGATCACAATAGTGGCTCGCCAGGACGTGAACGGCGACCTCCACAAAGCGCTGGCGAATATAACCGACACCCAACACCTGGACGCAATCCCGAGGCTTGAACTGATCGATGCGGTCGACGTCGATGGGGACGGCCGCGGTGAGCTTCTCTTCCGCGAAGTCTCCGAGGCAGGCACTGCCTTCGTGATCTATCGCGTAATCGGAGACCGCTTGTATCCCCTGTTTCAAGGCACGCCCGGATAGTAAAACCGTCTGGGAAGCCGGCCCCGGCCATTCTCTGCTCCGCCAAAAAACGAGGTGCCCCGCCAGTCACCGGGTTTTCATGCATACATTCTGGTGCACAATTTCCCTAAAAAAAAAGCTCCATTCGGCCCAAAATCCAGAGAACAAAGGGCCGGAATTTTTCTTGCCTGCTAGATCTATGGTTCTTAAGGTAGTTAGAGGCAAAATATTCTAAACATTGGAGTTATCGTATTCGTTGGCCGCTTGCGCTCCCGCTTTGGGAAAGCCAGTCGGACGAAGCTTTTCGCCTCCGTCATGGGGGTCGGACTCAGCAGTTGGCACGGCCAGGAGCTGCGCCCTTGTCAGGTTGTCAAAGAACGTTGATTATCTCGTAGATAACCAGTGTGCTCCTATAATATCGGAAACGAAGGATGAGATCAACAGGAAAGTGGACGGGCTGCGGAGTTGGTTCCCAAATTGGGAAACGCAAAGTGCGACGGAGCGAGCGGCTCTGCTGGCGTAAAACGATGTACGCTTGTCTCCCTTCAGAGTACGGTAAAACCCAGGTTAGCGCCCGGAGAACGGGTGTTATGAGACTGAAAATCCATTGAACGAGCGCGAACCTGGGGCACCGAGCCTCTGACATTCCCAAATTGGTTGCAAGAAAACTAGGAAACGTCCCGTCTGTCCCCAGGTTTACTCCAGGTTTACTCCAGGTTTACTCCCAGGTTTACTCAGGTTTACTCCCCGTCTGTCCCCAGGTTTACTATGCGCTGCGGCCCGCCCCCGGAATCCGGCAGCGAACCGCAGCGATTCTTGGAAAACGGTGGTATGGTAGCGGGCAGCTGGGAATCTTTTCCCCGGCTGCCCTTCCTTCGATCGGCCAGACAAGGCGGCGCCCAATGGAATTGAACTCACAGGCAATGCTCGCGGCGAAGATCGTGATGCTCGTTGCGTGCCTTGTGTTTTCGCCTGGTGCTTGGGCTCGCACTAAATTTAAGGTCCTGCACAATTTCGGTGTCGGCAAGGACGGACCTGGCATCCCTTCGGGTCCGCTTCTTCTGGACGGGAATGGAAACTTATACGGCAGCACATATAGCGTGTCCTTCGAGCTCACTCCGCAGGCCAACGGGAATTGGAAGGACACGATCTTGCACACCTTTGCCAGCGGCGATGGATCCCCTTGGGGCGGCCTTAGCCGCGACCCGAAAGGGAATCTATACGGTACGACTGTGGGGAGCAACAGCGGGGCGTTCCAGCTAACCCCTAACGGCGGCGCGTGGGACTTCAGTTTCCTCTACACCAACGGCGCTGGACCCGGCCTGCTCATGGACGGCGCTGGCAACCTCTACGGACAAATGGGCCCCGGCCAATCTGATCTCTACGGCGCAGTCAGCGAGCTCTCACCCGGCTCCGGCGGCTGGACCTACACCCAACTCTACAGCTTTTGTAGCCAACAACCCTGCGCTGACGGATACGATATGCCCGCTCCACCCATCTGGGATGGCAAGGGCAATCTGTATGGCACCACGGTCTACGGTGGCAACACACCGTCCTACTGCTCGGCAGGGGGAAACGGCTGCGGGGTGATTTTTGAAATGACGCCTAACCGCGACGGCACCTGGACCTACCACGTCCTGCACCGCTTCGCCGCCTTTCCCACCGATGGCCAACGCCCGTTTGCCGGGCTCGTGATGGACCCCGCGGGCAATTTCTACGGCAGCACAGCGCTCGGTGGCGTCTACAATCAGGGCACGGTTTTCAAGTTCGCCTTCAGCGGCGGCCACTGGAAAAAGACCGTACTCTACGACTTTCCCCACTGCACCGACGGCTGCTATCCCGGATATGCGATGGTCTTCGATAAGGCCGGAAACCTCTACGGCACTCTGGCGGAGGCTTGCCCAGCTGCGCTGGATACGATTGCGGAGTCGTCTATAAACTCATGCCGCAAAAGAGTGGCCCATGGAAATACAGCGTCGTCCACAAGCTCACCGGCGCTGATGGTGAGTACCCTCTGGGTTTGGTGATTGACAGCAAGAGCAATCTATTCGGCACCACGCAATCCTTCGGCAAATACCACGCCGGCACTGCCTTCGAAATCATCCCGTAACTGCTTTCTCCCAGTCCCAAGCTCCACGGCCACGAACGCTTTCTCATTGACTGCCCTGTCCCAACCAGATAACCTATCCCATAAAGCATTATCCACTGGATAATGTCCGCTCTTTGACAATTTGATCCGCCCGCCAGGACGGAATTCTCCGACGCCCGAAGGCAATGTGCATTCCCAAAATGGAGCCGCAGGGAACGGCTAACTCCCATGTTCTCTAGATTTTGCACGTAACTCCTTTAAACTCAAAGATCTAGCACATAGTCGTAAAATAACTCTCGCGTTTTCAAGATTTTGCGAACGAAGGGGGGAGGGGGGTCCCCCCAGTACTAAACAGTAAACTACGTCCCAATGTGAGAAAGCGCCGGAGGCTTCTCTGGACTTAGAGGGTGAGTTCTACAGGGTCCTTCGCCAAACTATTTTTGCGTGGCCACCAGTTGGCCGTTCTCGACCTTGATGTCGCCAACATCGTTGGGCAGCTTCAAGCGGTCGCGTTGTTCGGCAAGTTTCTTCTGCAATGCGCCGCTGACCATTGACACTGGAATGCTCAAGTCGCCCACTTTGAATTCTGTGGGCTCGAAAGTCGCGTAGCCGTCCTTCGAACCGAGGTGTCCGGCGAGAGTGACGTAGACATCCTTGCCGCCGATCTGGGTGACAAACTGGCCGCGGGCGACGTCGCCGTCGAAGTTGACTTTGTAGTCCTTGACCTCAGGCTCGCCTTCTCCGAGGACCGCGTCCGCCGAAGACGGAACCGAGGTCGGCAGGCCGTTAGAGGCCTGGGGCGCTGAGCCAGGAGTGGCCACCGCCGCTGACGCAGGAATGTTCGCGGGAAGCGCGGCAGCCGCCTGCGCTAGCGCGGCAGTGATCTCATCCGAGTTGAAGCGAACCTGGGCGGGGGCTTGGCCCGGGTCTTTCGGCTGTTCCAACTGCTCCAGTTTTTTCTCCAGCGACTGGACATTTGCAGCTGCCGCGGCCGGAGATTGCACCGGCGCCACCGGCTGCGGTTTCTTCAACACCAGGAATATCGCTATCAAGGAGGCGGCCAGCGTGGCCACGCTGATAATCCGGTCAATTTTCCATTTCATGCGCTTTCTCCCCAACCGTCGCTAAAGTCCATGTTACCGGGGAGGGTGAGCCGCATCAGGTGACGGAAGGCACTGGTCTCAGGGTGACTCTGGCAAGTTTGGTGTGAAGCACTAAGGCAATCTAAGAACTGCTTTAGTTTGAGTGCTCGGTGGGCTTGACGATGGCGACGGAGCCGGGAGTCCAGAAGTAATGTCCTTTGCACTTGACGCACTCCGCATCCAGCTGATCGTCCTTGGTGTTGAACTGAAGTTTTACGTCGCTCTCTTTCTCATTGGTTACCATGAGATTCAAGTTCTCACAAAGAGTACAGCGGACGAAAGCGGACTCACCCGGATTGAGAGTCAACACGTACATAGGGCCCGCAGGTTAATGGATGAGGAATTTCCTACGCCAGTTGCTTATTTACCAGGCCGCCGATCGACCTCGCAGACGATGTGACGGGCATGAACGGGAACGCTAAGCGGCGATGCCAGTGCCAGGGCCCAAAAAGCAGATGCACCAGAGATTCTTACTTCGACTAATTTATGTAGGCCGATCTTACTTCGTTTGATCTTACTTCGGTTGATCTTATTTAGGTTGATCGAGGCTGATTCCGCCCGGGGCTGCAGCCTGCTTTTCGGCTTTCGCCCTTTTTGCGGCCATGGTCTTGTCGACCCATTCGTCCGCCGTCTTCAGATCCGCAGCCCGCTGCGCGGGATCGTCGCACTCGACGTCCGCTTTTTCGCGGTACATCAAGTTCAGGTACGCCATCGCGTCGTCGTAGTCCGGACGCAACTCCAACGCCTTATTCAGCGCGTTGATACCCTCCTGAATGTTGGCAGAGTTCTTTTGCTTGAGCTCGTCGCAGACTTTCTTTTGATTCTTATCCTTGGCATTCAAGGGCTCGTCCGGCTTCATGCCCAGCTTGGCGCGTTCTTCCATGCGCGGTTGATAGGTCTGGGTCCAGTCCACGACGCCGATCGAGTAGTACGAATCGGGGTCCGAGGGATCGGCCTCGGCCACTTTGAGGTTCGCTTGCTTGGCCTGGTCCAGCTTCTTCATGTTGAAGTAGAGAGAGGCAATTCCCTTGAGGGAAGTGATCTTCTGATCTCGGCTGGGGTTCGCGGCCAGGACCTTTTCGTATTCCTCGATCGCTTGCTGGCCGATGCGGTTGTTGTCCTCCGCGTCTACGCCCGGGATGTACTGGTTTGCCAGAGCCGTTGCCAGATAAAGGCGGGCATTCACCAAAGCGGGATCCAGCGTGACCGCTTGTTGAAAATGGCTGATGGCTTCCTCATAGCGGGCACTCTTGTAGGACCCGACTCCCTTATTGAGTTGGTCACGCGCCCGCAGTTTGTCGCAGCCGGCAGCAGACAATAACAGTACGCCGACCGCGATGAGCGCCAGCACTCGTACGCTTGTTTTCATTGCTTTATTAGTCTCCTCGCCAGGAATCCCCGGGATCTATGACGAAACTTGAACCAACGCAGGACTGCCTCTGGCGCAGCCGGTTTTGAATAATAACCCAGCAGACGCATGTAGAGCTTTGTTTCGAACTTCGTGACGACTGTCTTCTGAAAATGAACTTGCCGCCTTCGAGCCTAGCCTCCGGCTTCGATCTTGGCGGTGATCAGACCAACCTTGTCCACGCCCGCCGCGTGTGCAATGTCGATTACAGTGGCGACGTCGGCGAACGGAACATTGTCGTCACCTTTGACGAACATCACCTTTTCGGCGCGGGTCTTGAAAATATCGGTCAGCCGTCCTTGTAAACCGTCCCAGGTCGTGTCTTCCTGGTTGATCTTTACTCCTGGCTCCTGGCCAGCTCCGCGATCGATCAGCTGAACCACGATCGTTCGATCGGGGGTGTTGTTCTTAGGTGCGTTCGGCGGTGGCGGCTGGGGCACAAGAGCGTCAAGTCCCTTGGGTTGAGGAGGGTTGATGACCATGAAAATAATAATCAACACAAGTAGCACGTCGATGAGCGGAGTCACGTTCATGTCCGCGTTCTGCCCGCCGCCGGAGCCAACTGCCATACTCATAGAGATATCCTCCGAATGCTCTTATTGCCCGCCAGCAGGCGGGGGTGGTGGAGCTCCGCGACCAGTCTTTTTCTGGTCGGTCAACAGACCCAACTGGTCTACGCCAGCAGAGCGGACATTGTCCACAACGGCCACCACGGCGCCAAACTTGGCGCGGGCGTCCGCCTTTACGTAGACTCTCTTGTCCTGCTGGCTGGCGAGGCGATCTTTCACCTTTTGCGTGAGCAGGTCCACTGCGATCTTATCGCTTCTGAAATAAACCGTGCCATCGCGCATGACCGAAACCACCATGGCGTCTTCTTTTTCGGCGTCTGGCATGCGCTCCGGATTGTTCACTTGGGCCAGGTCCACGCTCACACCGTTCTGCAACATGGGAGTGATCACCATGAAAATGATCAACAGCACCAGCATCACATCCACCATGGGGGTGACGTTGATGTTCGAGTTGACCTTGGCACCTTCGTTTCGCTTTGAAATTGCCATAACGGATCCAATCTCCTCCGCGCCCCGATTTCCGCAGTTCAGTTCAGCCGGGAGGTCTCCGGCGCCAGGCAAGCGCCCGACGCCGGATGAGCAACTCTAGTCCACCATGCCCTGCTTCAAAACTAGGGCCGGCGGGCGACGCCGCGGCGCTTCAGGAAGTAATCGATGAGTTCGCTCGAGGAGTTGTCCATCTCCACGTCGAACGCTTCCACGCGGCCGGTTAGATAGTTGAACATCATAACGGCAGGGATAGCGACAAACAATCCGACAGCCGTGGTCACAAGCGCTTCCGAAATACCGCCTGCGACTGCGCCCAGACCGGTGGTCTTGCTGGTAGCAATTTCGCGGAAGGCATTCAGAATACCGACCACCGTGCCGAACAGTCCCACGAAGGGCGCGGTTGAGCCAATGGTGGCCAGGCCGCCGAGTCCGCGTTTCAATTCAGCGTGGACGATGGCTTCGGTGCGCTCCAGTGCGCGCTTGGAAGCCTCAATGGTCTCGCCCGGAATCTCACCGCTTTCCTGGTGAGCACGGAACTCCATCAGGCCGGCGGTGACAACCTTGGCCAGATGGCTCTTCTTATTGCGCTCGGCAACTTTGATGGCTTCATCGATCTTGCCATCGCGGAGCGCGCCCGCGACTGCAGGAGCGAACGCCCGCGACTGCTTTCGTGCCGCGTTAAACGCCATGGCACGGTCGATCATCACGCCGATGGACCAGCCGGACATGATGAACAGGATTACCACGACGATTTTCGCCAGGATGCCCATCTGTTTCCATAGCGAAATCGGGTCAAACCCCACTGCACCTTGATCTTGAAAAAGCCAGATGGCAGTAGTGGTCATGTGGCTAAGGGTATGTACAGCTATATTGGCGACGAACATGAGTTGCTTCTCCCTCCTCGGAACTGGTTAAACCGTTTCAAACGGCTAAAAATCTACTTAATCGTGCGGGAATGCAAGTGTACACTTCGCCGGGCGGGGTTTAAAGTCTCCGTCTGCCCATGCTGCCACTTCGTACTTCCCTACAGCTATCCCCCTGAAAGGGTAAAGTTCACCGTAATCTGCGTTTCCACCTCGACCGGTTCGCCGTTGAGAATATACGGCCTGTACTTCCACTGCTTCACGGCTTCGATGGCAGCGGGCGCGAGCATGGGATGGCCGCTGATGAGATGCAGATTCTCAATGGTGCCGTCTTTGCTGATCTCAGCTTGCAGAAGCACACTTCCTTGGATGCGTGCTTGCCGGGCAAGGGGTGGATAGTTCGGCTGTATCTTGCGGATCAAGAGTCCCTGGGTCACACCTTGGGATACCCGCACGCGCTGGGGCGTGGCGACCTTGGGCACGGCCACCGGGGTTGAGCTGATGATGCCGCCGATAACGCCACCCATCTGTCCACCGGGGATGCCGCCCGGAACGCCACCCACTACGCCGGCTGACATCACTGGCGGTGGCGCTTCATCTTCCTTAATCATTTGTACTTTCTCGGGAATCTTGGTGGGCGTGCGCAGTTGCCCATTGACGATATCGGTTTGCACCTGCTTCACAATCTTGATGGGAGCGGCCGGCGGCGGAGGCGGTGGTGGGGGTGGTGGCGGCGCGACCAGGAACGTCATTAACTGGGTTTTGGGCAGAGCTTCGGTGAACAGCAGCGGGATTAGTACCAGTATCCCGACCAGGATGAACTCGAGGATGAATGAGAAGATCGTCCAGACTCCCCTCTTCGTCTTGAGCCTCCCACCCGACTCTATCAGACTGTCTTCAAACATACGGTTTCTCCTGCAGCGGATCCTAACTATTCTTTAGACACCGCTTGCCCCCTGTTTGCTCCCAGTATGCAGGTCGCGCGGCGACCAAATGGAAAACCGGACGATACTACCTCAAATCCCAATCAATCACAAACTTAAACATCTCGCGCTAAGCCGGAACTGGATTACGCCTTAGCCTTTATTTTTTCCCGCCGGCTTGCTTCCTTGGAAAGCGGGACCATAACCGGCGATTTCCCGCGGCCTGAGCGCCAATCCTGATAAGCCACCAAAATCGGAGCGGCGATGGCGATCGAGGAGTAAGTTCCGATCAAGATGCCGATTACCAGGGCCAAGGAAAAGCCCTTCAGCACCTCGCCACCAAACAGATATAGCGCCAAGACCGTGAGGAAAGTTAAACCCGCTGTCAAGATGGTCCGACTCAGAGTCTGGTTGATGCTGCGGTTGACGATGTCCGAGAGCTTCTCCCGCCGCATGAGCTTCAGGTTTTCCCGGATGCGGTCGAAAACAACGATGGTGTCGTTGTTGGAATAACCGATCAAGGTCAGGATAGCGGCGATGACGGTCAGCGAAATTTCTTTGTTCAGGAGCGAAAACGCCCCGACTGTGATCAAGGTGTCGTGGAAGACGGTGACGACGGCAGCGACACCGTAGATCCATTCAAAGCGGAAGGCCAGATACACCAACATTCCGGCCAATGAGTAGGCGGTAGCGAGCAATGCCTGTTTACGCAACTGCGCTCCCACCTGCGGGCCAACGATTTCCACATTCCGGACGCCAAAATTGGAAAGGAAGAAGCCATCCGACAGGGACGCCACCACTGCGGGATCGGCCGCAGCCGTCAGTTCGTCCAGCGAACTTAGCACGCCACCTTTTGCCTTGTCGCGATAATTGACAATGGCCTGAGCTTGAGCGGTATATCGTTGTTCTGCATCGGTGCCCGTGTGGAGGGGATCTTTCTGCATGAGATAGTTCTTGATCGTCAGGAAACTCGAGTTGTTCAGATCCTGCTTATCGCTAGGCGCATTCGATTCCAGGGCATTGATGATTTGAGTTTTGCTCCGGTCGAGCGCTTGCTCGCTGGTCTCTTGCTCGGAGACATCAATCAGGACTTCGTTGCTGCCGACCGAACCGTAGCTCTGGATCCTGGCATTGTGAAGACCAGCGCGGTCCATCGCGGCGCGGATCGCATTGTTATCGGGTGCCTGAGCAAACTTCACGTAGACCAGGGTGCCGCCGCGAAAGTCGACGCCGTAGGGAATCCCGTGCCAGAACAACATGGAAAAAATGCCAGCCACGCTGAAGACCAGCGAGAAAGCGAGGAAGTACCACTTCTTCCCGAGGAAATCTATGTTAGGATTGCGAAAAAATTCCACGCCGCTTAGAACTCCTTTTCTCTTGCTACGTGTGCATTACCCGATGCTCAAAGCCTCGCCGCGCTGCTTGCGGCTCAGCAACCAGTCGAAGATCACGCGCGACACGAACACAGCCGTGAACAAGTTCGCGAACAGACCAAAACTCAGCGTGACAGCGAAACCCTTTACTGGGCCAGTACCGAAGAGGAACAAAATGATCGCCGAAACAATTGTGGTGACGTGCGTATCAACGATCGTGATCCAGGCATGGCCGAAGCCCTGTTCCACCGCCGATGGCGGCGTCTTCCCGTTGCGCAGTTCCTCGCGGATGCGCTCAAAAATCAGTACATTCGAGTCTACGCCCATACCGACGGTTAATATGACTCCTGCGATGCCCGGCAGGGTGAGAGTCGCGCCGCTGAAACCAAGAAATCCCAGGAGGATGATCAAGTTCAGAATCAGTGCGAGGTCTGCGTTGATTCCCGCCGCATGGTAATAGACCAGCATGAAGATCAGCACCGCCAACATGCCAATCACCGCTGCAGTCACCCCGGCGCGGATTGAATCGCTGCCGAGCGACGGACCCACGGTGCGCTCCTCGAGATACTTGATGCCCGCGGGCAAGGCGCCCGAGCGCAGCGTCATGGAGAGGTCTTTAGCCTGCTGCTCGGTGAAGCGTCCATTAATTATGCCTTGATCGTGGATCTGGTCTTTGATAACCGCGACTTCCTGCACCTTGTTGTCGAGCACGACGGCGAGATTGTCGCCGACGTGGGCGCCGGTGAAGGCGGCGAAACGACGGCCACCCTCGCCCGTGAGAGTGAAACTGACGGAAGGCTGTCCGTTCTCGTCGCGGGACTGGTCCGCGGTGCGCAGGTCGCGGCCGGTCACTGCCGATGCGCGCGAAATCAGGTACCAGGTCTGTCCGCCATCGGTCGATCCCATGCTGTGCCCGCCGGGAACCAACACCTGATCCGGCGGCAAGACTCCGCCTTTATCTTGCAAGGCTGCCTGCTCGCTGGGGTAAGGACCGCCGAATGATTGCCGGATCTCGAGCATGGCGGTGGACTGCATGATGTCCTTCACGCGGGCGGGATCGTCCACGCCTGGCAATTGCACCAGGATCTGATATTGCCCGAGCCCGTGCTCTTCGATGATGGGTTCGCTGACGCCCAACTGGTCAATGCGGTTTCGGATGGTTTCAATCGCCTGGGTGACGGCGCGGTTTTTCAGGTCGGCCAGGGCCTGCGGCTTCATGGAAACAGTCCATGTGTTATCCGCGCCCGAGGTCAGTTGGTACTCGGGAAGGCGATCCTGCACGATTGTGAGCAAGTCTGATCGGGATTCTGGAGGCACGCCTTTCAGCACAATCTTGTCGGGATTGTTGGCCGCATCGGGTTTGCCGATCTCGGTGTAGTTGATCTTGCGAGCCCGCAAGTCGGCTTTGAGGCGTTCGACCGCGTTGTCCGAATCTACATTGACCGCATCATTCACCTGCACCTGGAGGATCAGGTGAGTGCCGCCCTTCAGGTCGAGTCCGAGGTGAATGCGGTTCTGCAATGCGGCAAGGGGTCCGCCCGACCAATTGTCCGGCGGGCCAAAAATGCCGAATACGAAGAACAACAGCGTGGCGACAATAACGATAAGTTTCCAGCCCAAGTTCTTATTCATGAAAAATGACTTCCGACTGCCCCAAATTTAGAATCCCAAGTTTCACTTCGTCGCTTCGTCGGCGGTAGTAACCGACGCCACCGAGCCCCGGGTCACTTCAAGCCGCAAATTGTCCGGAGGAACCCGGAGGTGGATGTACTCATCCTTGAGCGCAACGATCGTGCCTCGCAGGCCTCCGGTGGTGACCACCTTGTCCCCGGTCTTCAAGTCGTTCAGCATGGCCTGCCACTTCTTCTGGCGCCGCTGCTGCGGCATGATGAGCAGAAAATAGAAAATGGCGAAAATAAAGATGAGCGGGGCAAACCCCAGCCATCCTGCCGAGCCGCCGCCTAGTTGTACAGCCAATAATTGCTGAACACTCATAAGAAGACTAGAAATCCGTCGTTACCGAATAATCCGGAACTACGCCTGCGGGCGCAATCGCCGTTTGCAATTTTACCGCTGGAGTTCTCGCGCTATGAGGCCGGAGATTCCTTCAGCTTCGGACACGAACCGGGGATGCCGAGCTATGGTTTCGGTTGAGACTGGACACACGGAGAACCAGTCTCCTTCCCAAGTAAAATAGAATGACGCACCGACCGCATAGTGTCAAGGTAGAAGCTCAGATTGTGGACGGTATTTAAGACCTGGGCCAAAACCTCGTTGGAAGCGTAAAGATGCCGCAAGTAGGCCCGAGAGTAGCGCTGGCACACGCGGCAGCCACAATTTGGGTCGAGCGGAGACGCATCACCGGCATACCGAGCCTGTTTGATAGAGATTTTCCCCTCTGAGGTAAACAGCAGTCCATGCCGCGCGGCTCGCGTGGGCAGGACGCAATCCATCATGTCGATTCCAAGGTTGGCGTATTCGACGATTTCCTCGGGGGTGCCGACGCCCATGAGATAGCGCGGTTTGTCGGCGGGGAGATGTTCAAGTGTCGACTCGACGACTTCCCGGGTTAAGGCTCGCGGCTCACCCACACTCAGGCCGCCGATGGCGTATCCGGAAAAGCCAATCTCAATGGTCCGCTCGGCGGATTCTTTTCGCAATTGTCGATCCATCCCACCCTGCACGATGCCGAAGAGAGCTTGGGCGGCTGTCCCTACGTGATTTCTCCATGGCACTTCATCTTTATGTTCTTCGAAATGCTTCTTGCTTCGCTCCGCCCAGCGCAGGGTCAGTTCCATCGAGGCGCGAATCCGTTCCCGATCCGCCGGATACTCGGTGCATTCATCAAACGCCATGATGATGTCGGCGCCCAGGCCAATTTGCGCATGCATCGCGCTCTCCGGACTGAAGAAATGCGGAGACCCATCCAGATGCGAACGGAACGTCACGCCCTCTTCTGTGACTTTGCGCAGATCGGTCAGGCTGAAAACCTGGAAGCCGCCAGAGTCGGTAAGAATCGCCCGCGGCCACGCCATGAAGCGATGCAGTCCGCCCAGTTTCCGGACTTGTTCGATTCCGGGCCTCAGGTAGAGGTGATAGGTGTTTCCCAAGAGTATCTGGACGCCTAGTTCTTCAAGAATGTCCTGCGGAACGCCCTTCACTGAGGCCAGTGTTCCTACCGGCATAAAAATTGGGGTTTCGACTTCTCCGTGAGGCGTGATCAGGCGGCCGGCGCGGGCCGGCTCGGAACGAGCTTCGATCTGGAAATCGATGGACACTAGAAGGATTGTAGCGGACTCGAAACCCTGTGAGCTTCGCTCACCGCCCGAACGAGGTCCGGTCTACGTGGTTTTTTCGAGCAGAAGAATCTTGCAATCGATTCTGCCGTCTTCGATGGTCATGCGTCCCACACTCACCGGTAGCTTGAAGCGTCTTGGCCCCGCGCTTCCGGGATTGAAGTAGAGTACGCCATTCTTCACTTCGCTCTGGGGAACGTGGCTGTGCCCATAAACGACCGCCGCAAATTTCGCAGCTTCCGGTTTTAAGTCGAGTTCCTGAAGGCTGTGCAGCACGTAAATGGATACCTTGCCAATCTCCAGGACGTTCGTGGCCGGAATTTTCTGCGCCCACGCGCCGTGATCAACGTTCCCACGCACGGCCGTCAGGGGCGCGATCGCAGACAGTTTGTCGAGAATCTGCGGATCTCCGACGTCACCCGCATGAATGATGTAGTTGGATCCTTGCAGAGCGGCGAGAGCCTCCGGACGCAGCAGGCCGTGGGTGTCGGAGATCACGCCGATGATCACGGCCCGATTCTAATGGAGGACGGGCGTCTCGCCCGGCCTCCATTTTTGAGGCTCAGCCATTGGCCAGTTCTTTTGCTCGCTGCGCAGCTTTCACCACGGCCTTGATCAAAGTGACCCGCAGCTTGCCTTCTTCGAGTTCGAGAATGCCGTCGATGGTGCAGCCGGCCGGCGTGGTCACCGTGTCCTTGAGTTGTGCCGGATGCTCGCCGGTTTCGAGCACCACGGTCGCCGCGCCTAATGTGGTTTGCGCCGCCAGCAGCGTTGCTACGTCGCGAGGCAAGCCGACTTTCACGCCCGCTTCCGCGAGCGATTCCAAAATAATGTAAATGTACGCCGGACCGCTTGCAGACAGCCCGGTCACGGCGTCCATCAATTTCTCCTCGACGACCACCGTTCTGCCCACGACCCCGAACAGAGTGCTCGCAATCTCCAGATGCTGAGCCGTCGCGAACTTTCCCTTGCACAAGGCGGTCATCCCACATCCAACAATGCAAGGCGTATTGGGCATGGCGCGCACCACCGGAACGGCGCGCTTTAAAACGCGCTCGATCCGGCTGGTCGGAACGGAAGCAGCCACCGAGATGATGATTTGGTTCTTAGTAACGCTGGGGCGGATTTGCTCGACGACCTGGTCGACAATCTGCGGCTTCACGCATAGCAGAATGATGTCCGCGTTGCGTGCCGCAGCGCGATTGTCGGTGGTCACCGGAATTCCGAGCTTCTTACTAAGGCTGCGAGCTTTCTCTTCATGCTGGACGGTTGCGACTGTGGTCCTGCTGGAAAACAATTGTTTTTCCAGAAGCGCTTTGAGCAGGATTCCGCCCATCTTTCCTGCGCCCAGGACGGCGACGCGCTTTTTTGAAAAGTCAGATGGCATGAAGCAAACCTCAGTGGAGTGATCTCGTTCTGATCGGATATAAATCTATCTTTTTGTCATTCCGAGAAGCGAAGGCGACGAGGAATCTGGATTTCTGCCAATCCCCGCGAAGAACCCAGATCCCTAGCTTCGCTCGGGATGACACCAGCTACACAGCCGCTAGATGGTCGCGCTCTTTTCGGCGATCAGCTTCTTGATCTTCTCTACGAACTCGGCGGCCGGCATGTCTTCGGTCTTCTCCTTGCCGCGAGTGCGGACGTTCACTTTGCCGGCTTCGGCTTCTTTGTCACCGACGACCAACAGGAACGGCACTTTCTGCATGGCGTGCTCACGGATCTTGGCATTCATCTTTTCGTTGCGGGCATCGACTTGGACGCGCACTCCGATGGCTTTGAGCTGATCGGCAACTTTATTCGCGTACTCGACATGGCGCTCGGTAATCGGAATCATCGTTGCCTGAACGGGGGAAAGCCAGACCGGGAACGCGCCCGCGTAGTGCTCAATCAGCACGCCGAAGAAGCGCTCGATCGATCCAAACAGCGCGCGATGCACCATCACCGGTTGTTTGCGCGTGCCATCTTCGGCGACGTATTCGAGGTTAAAGCGCTGCGGCAGATTGAAGTCGACCTGGACGGTCGAGAGCTGCCAAAGGCGTCCGATCGCATCCACCAGCTTGATGTCGATCTTCGGCCCATAAAACGCCCCTTCGCCGGGGATCACTTTGTATTCGATCTTGCGCTGCTTGAGGGCATTTTCGAGCGAGCGGTTGGCCAGGTTCCACTGATCCTCCGATCCCAGAAAATTCTTGCGGTCATTCGGATCCCAGGTGGACAGCTCCGTCTGGTACTGGTCGAAGCCGAAGACTTTCAGCACCTCGAGCGCAAAATCCAGGCAGCCGCCAATTTCGCTTTCGATCTGTTCCGGGGTGCAGAAGATGTGGGAGTCGTCCTGGGTAAAGCCGCGAACGCGCAGAAGGCCATGCATTACTCCAGAACGCTCGTAGCGATAAACGGTCCCCAGTTCGCCGAGGCGCACGGGCAAGTCGCGATACGACTTCAGCGAGTCTGCGTAAATCAAAATGTGGCCTGGACAGTTCATCGGCTTCAGACGGTATTCCGCATCGTCGAGTTCCATGGAGTCGAACATATTTTGCGAGTAGTAGCCTTCATGGCCGGAGACATGGAACAACTGCCGCCGCACCACATGCGGAGTGTAGACCAGCGAGTAGCCGCGCTTGATGTACTCGGAACGCATCCAGTCTTCCATCTCTTTGCGGATAATTCCGCCCTTGGGATGCCAGAAAATCAGGCCCGGTCCGGCGAGTTCCTGGATCGAAAACAAATCAAGCTGTTGGCCCAGTACGCGATGGTCGCGCTTTTTCGCTTCTTCCTGCTTGTTCAGGAAATCGTCGAGATCTTTTTTCGAGAAAAACGAAGTCCCGTAAATGCGCTGCAGTTGCGGATTCTTTTCGTCGCCCAGCCAATACGCGCCGGCGATGCTCAGCAGCTTAAACGCCTTGATCTTCCCAGTCGAAGGCAGATGCGGCCCGCGGCAGAAATCGGTGAACTTGCCGGTCCGATAAATCGAGATCTTCTCATCGGGCTTGGTGAATTGCTCGATGAAATGACACTTCATGAAATCGCCTTCTTTTTTAAACTCCTGCAATCCCTGCTCGCGCGGCAAAAACTCGCGCGCGTAGGGAATATTTTGTTGCACCAGCTCTTGCATCTTCTTCTCAATCTTTTCCAAGTCGTCCGGGGTGAACGGAGTCGGACGATAGAAGTCGTAGAAAAAACCAGTCTCGGTCGCAGGCCCGTGTCCGAGCTTAGTCTCGGGGAAAAGCTCGAGAACCGCCGCTGCGAGCAGATGCGCGGAGGAATGCCGGTAAACTTCGAGCGCCTCGGGATCGCGCTCGGTCAAGATGCGCAGATCGGTATCTTTCTCCAGCGGCCGGGCTAGGTCGATGAGGTCGCCATTGGTCTTGGCGGCAAGGGCCGCGTCGGCCAGCCGCTGGCCGAGGGACCTGGCGACGTCAAGAGCGGTGCTGCCCTTCGGTAGATCTTTCACGCTCCCATCGGGGAGCTTGACATGAATGCTGTCTGCCATAGCCTTTAAGTATAAAGCACGTAGGGGCAGCGAAGGCCTCTGCCGCAAATACGGATTGACAAGGGGCTTATCCTGAAAGCACTCGGAGAACGCATCGGAGCATGACAACGTCTGGAGCCATTGCGCTAGCGGTACTCAGCGTCGTTTTTTATGTCTGTGGCGGCCTCTGCCTCTTTAAGACGAAGATGCTGGTCGCTTGGGGACAGAAGAACTACGCGAAAAGTAAGCTCGTTCGAGGTTATCCGCTTTCCAGCATGGTCACGAAGCCGTGGTATCCCGCTTACATCAGGTGTGCTGGAGTATTTATCTGGCTGTGGGCGCTCACCATCGATTACCTAGTTCTATTTCGTGGGTTCCACTAGTCTGGGGAAATCAGGCTGGCCCGCTACCGCTCTCTGGCCGCCTTGACCGTTCCTTCGCTTCAAATCTAATCTGGCACCTCACCTATTGCTGATTTTTTCGTCTAATAGCTTTGCTCCTCAGCATTTGTGCAAAAGTCAGTTGGAAGGACAACGATAACGATGAATCATAAGAGAAGCGTATGGACCGCAATCGCAGTTCTGTTTCTTATGTGCGCAGGGGCCCTTGCCGCGCAGACGCCGGCCCCTGGCGCTTCCAGCATGTTGGCCGGAACTCCCGAATCATTCACAGCGTCCTGCCACAGTGACCTGGACTTGACGAAGAAGCAAGTCGCGGACATCAAGGCCACCAAATCTCCGCGCGATGCCGTGGCGACGCTGCAAGCCTTCGATACGGCCATCTTGATTGCGAGCGATGCTGCCGCCCGCTCGGGTCTTGCCGAGCAGGTGCATCCGGCAAAGCCGTTTCGTGACGCCGCTCAGGTCTGCGAACAGGAAGCGAGCCAATTACTCACCGACATTTCGCTGGATAAAGACATGTATAACGTCCTCGCCTCGCTCGATGCCTCGAAGCTCGACAGCGCTGGCAGTTATTTCTTGCGGACCTCGTTGCGGGATTACCACCGCTCCGGCGTTGATCGTGACGATGCCACGCGGGCGAAGATCCGGCAGCTTCAGGATGAGTTGGTGAAGATCGGTCAAGAGTTCGAGCAGAACATTCCCGCGGATGTACGCACGTTGCAACTGGACCCATCGCAGTTGGATGGCCTTCCGGAAGACTTCAAGCAAGCCCACAAGCCGGACGCCTCCGGCAAAGTGACGCTCAAAACCGACAATACCGATTACATACCCTTCCGCGAATATGCCACGAACGAGGCGGCACAGAAGGCTTTCTACTACCTCTACAATCAGCGCGCTTACCCCAAGAACATCGAGGTTCTATCACGCTTGCTGCAAAAGCGTTATGAACTGGCCACGGTGTTGGGCTATTCCGATTGGGCGGCTTACGTCACCGAAGATAAGATGGTCGGCACCAAGCAGAACGCGGCCGATTTCATCGAGAAAATTACGGCAGCATCGCAGGCCGGTTCTCAACGCGATTACGACCAACTGCTTGCCTACAGGCGCAAACGGGAGCCGAACGCCACGACCGTCGATATTTGGAACTACCATCATTTTCTGCACGAAGCGACCATCGAGAAATATGGATACGACTCTCAGGCAGTGCGCCCGTACTTCGAATACCGGCGCGTTCTGCAAGGGATCCTCGACCTCACCAGCCAGATGTATGGGATCACGTACAAACGTGTAACCACGGCTAAAGTCTGGCATCCAGATGTTGCCGCTTACGACGTGTTCGACGGAGACAAACTGCTTGGCCGGATTTATTTCGACATGTTCCCGCGTGACAACAAATACAAGCACTATGCGACGTTCAACCTGGCTACCGGAAAGGAAGGATTTCGGTTGCCCGAATATGTGCTGGTGTGTAACTTTCCTCAGGCGACCGACGGTCCAGGCCTGATGGAACGCGATGATGTAATAACTTTCTTCCACGAATACGGGCATCTGCTGCATGGAATCTTTCGAGGAAATACGATGTGGGCCACAGGCGATCTGGAAAACGATTTCATCGAGGCTCCCTCCCAGATGTTCGAGGAGTGGGCGAAAGATCCTGCCGTTCTGCAGACCTTCGCCCGCAATTACAAGACGAATGAGCCGATTCCGACGGAGCTGGCAAAAAAAGCCGAGGCGGCGGATGAATTCGGGCGGGCTCTAGGTGTCCGCATGCAGATGTTTTACGCAGCCATCAGCCTCGATTATTACAACCGCAACCCGCAAGGACTGGATACAACTAAACTACTTGCCCAACTGCAGGAACGTTACACACCGTTCAAGTACGTTCCAGATACTCACATGCAAGCCGCATTCGATCATCTCAACGGCTACTCGGCGGTTTACTACACTTATATGTGGTCTTTGGTGATTGCCAAGGACATGTTCACGGAGTTTAAGGTGGATGGTCTGACCAATCCTGTAGTCGCAAGAAAATACCGTGACACCGTGCTTGCTGCCAGTGGCACCAAGCCAGCCGCCACGCTAGTAAGCGACTTTCTCGGCAGGCCGTACTCGTTCAAGGCCTACGAAGAGTGGCTGAGCGGGAATTAAAACACGTAGGGGCGGACGCTCTCGTCCGCCCAGCGGTGCGAAGCGCCGACATTCTGCGACGATCTCTGGCGAACTTCGCTCACCCGGGACGAGGACATCCGGGGCTACGTGATTATCGCGTTTACCAGCCTACTTTTTGTCCCTTATTTTGCTCATCCAGCCATTTTTGCAGCGGGGCGAAGTAGTCCAGTAGCGCACGTGCGTCCATCTGGCGTTGTCCGGTCAGCACTTCCAATCCGTCAGGCCACGGCTTGCTCTGGCCCATCTCTAGCATCTTGTTGAATTTCGCGCCGGCTTCTTTCGAGCCATAGAAGGTGCAGCGATTGAGTGGGCCAGTGTATCCCGACGCCTGGCACAAGGCGCGATAGAACTGGAACTGCAGAATCCGCGCGAGGAAGTATCGCGTGTACGGCACATTGGCGGGCACGTGATACTTGGCGCCGGGATCGAAATCCGCCTCGCTGCGCGCGACTGGCGGAGCGACGCCCTGATATTTCAGGCGAAGATCCCACCAGGCTTTGTCGTAATCGGCAGGAGTGATTTCACCGGAGAAAACCTTCCACCGCCACTGATCGATCATCAGGCCGAAGGGAAGAAACGCCACCTTGTCGAGCGCCTGGTTCAGCAGAATCGGAATATCGCTGTCGGCTGACGGCACTTTTCCCAGGAGTCCGATCGTCTTCAGGTACTCGGGCGTGATCGCCAGCGCGATAGTGTCGCCGATGGCTTCGTGGAAGCCGTCGTTGGCCCCGTTCTTAAACAGGAAGGGCTGATTCTCGTACGCGCGCTGATACATGTTGTGTCCAAGCTCGTGATGAATGGTGACGAAGTCGACATCGCGAATCTGGATGCACATCTTGACTCGCAGATCGTCGAAGTTATCGATGTCCCACGCGCTGGCGTGGCAGACTACATCGCGATCGCGGGGCTTGGTCAGGAGAGAGCGCACCCAAAACGTATCGGGCAACGGAGCGAAGCCCAGGGATTTGTAGAAGCCTTCGCCGTAGCCCACCATACCCTTGGCATCAAGATTCTTGGCTTGCAACAGCGCGGTCAGATCGTAACCGCGGCTCTTCTCATCCAGACCGAGGATGGGGAAGACGTTGCCCCACTCCTGGGCCCAGGGGTTGCCAAGCAAGTGCGCCGGGATTGGGCCGTCTGGAGGAACGACTTGCGGCCCGTACTTTTGCACCAGCCGGGCCCGAACATAAGTATGCAGAGAAAGATATAGCGGACGAACCTGCTGCCACAGCCGCTCGACCTCGGCACTGAATTGGTCGGGAGTCATGTCGTAACCTGCGCGCCAGAGTGCGCCTGTGTCCCTGAAGCCGAGCTCCTGAGCTCCCTGATTCGAAAGCTGGACAAACCGCGCATAGCGTTGGCGCATGGGAGCGCCTACCTTGTGCCATCCCACCCAAACGTCCTTGAGTTCGTTGGGATCGCGGCTGTCTCCCATGATCCGCTCGATCGCTGTGATGTCGAGGCAGTCATCGGGCTTACGGCAGTACTTTCCTTTTCCGTAGTCCGCATCAAGCGAAGCGGCGATCTGCGTCATCTCTTTTCGCAATGCCGGATCCTTTCGGAGCAGGCGCGGTCAGAGACAACCGTAGCAGCATGAATTTGCGAGCTAGTTCGGGCGGGAGTGAAAGGCCGTCAAAACGCTTGGATTGTTCGATCAACTCCGTGGTCGCGGCTGTGAGTTGATCCTGGGCATCGGCCGACAAAGCTTCTGTGTCGTCCGTAATGAAGTTTTCCTGCACCCAACTGGCTCGAGCTGCCTTGACCTCAATCTCATTCAGCCGTGCCTCGGCCTGATTCATAAACCGTTCGGCTTCGGCGGCAGTGGGTTTCGAAGCGGCATGAGCTTGAATGACGAGTAGGAAAGACGATAGGAATAACAGGACGCGAAATTTCATTCAGATCCTCCGGGTGAGCATTATGAAGGAGGAAAGGAGAAATGTCAGGTTCTACTCAAGAATTTCCGTGAACACTGTTACCGTCGAAGCAAGGAGTCTTCGACGGCTTCAGCGCCGCCCGCAGATCGCCCACGCTCGCGCAGGCAGCTCGATGGCTCCCTCTGAATCGGTGGTGAGCGAAGTACGAAGCCGCTCATGAATCGCGCTCCTCGTAGATTCATCGTGGGTCGCAAGATAGCTGGGAGCAGAACCTTGTCCCGTCAGAAATGGTTGCCAGTAATCGTCGAAACTCGTAAACCGGGTGATGACGTTGAGGGCCCGAACGCTCACTTGCTTCAAACAAGCACCCTCGAAAAGCTTCCGCAGTGGCTCGGGATTGCAGAGGGGGAAACGCCGGGCCTGATCGTATGCCAGCGCTTCGCGGTCAACGGCTGTGGCCGCATCCCAGAACTGGCGGAGGAAGCGCGCTCCCTCGGCGTAGTCCCAAACGTAGACTGCGATGAAGCCATCCGAAATCGTAACCCGGCGCATTTCCTGCAGGGCACGTTCGGGCTCTGGAACGTAATTCAACCCCAAGCCGCAGACCGCCACATCGAAGGTGGCTTCAGCGAAAGGAAGAGCCATGGCATCTCCGCTCTCGAAGTTGACCGCAGGGTGGGCGCGATGCTCGCGGGCAAATTCAATCTGCTGAAGGGATGCATCTATACCCGCAACCCGAGCGGGCGCGCAGCGTTCGACGATGGCTTCCGTGAGTACGCCGCTTCCGCAGCAAACGTCCAGCCAGCGCAAATTCGGGGGCAAACCCAGCCAGTTCAGGAACTCATCTGCCAGCAGGCGGCTCCAGCGTCCCATCCACTGGTCGTAGGCTGCTCCGGAAGTCCATTTGTCTATACCCACAGGATTGCGTAGGGACGGAGGCCTCGTCCGCCGGCCGATCGACAGCATCCTAGCTATAGCTAGCCCGGACGGGGATGTCCGGGCCGACGTGAGCCTTGCCCCCGTAATACAGATCGTCCATTGCCTGGTGAACTTTGGACGACAATTCTTCCATCTCACGAAGCGTATATCCGGCGGTTGGAATAGGCTCCCCCAAACGCATCTCCAGCGGGCGGCACTTCACGTGATAGGTATTCATGGGCAACAGTTCGTAAGTTCCGATTAGTGCGATGGGCACGATATCAACTTGCGCCTTGATCGCCAGATAGAATGCTCCCGGCATAAACGGCTTAATTTCGCCATCGGGAGTGCGTCCGCCTTCTGGAAAAATCACCAGCGGCAGTCCCGCCTGCAGACTCTTTACCGCCGAGCGGATATGCGCAATCGATCGTGTCGGCTTTTGCTGATCAATACAAACTTGCCCCGACCGCCTCAAGTGCCATCCCACAATCGGGTAGGAGAGCAATTCCTTCTTGAACAGAATCCGGAACTGGAATGGCAAATAAACGTAGAGCACCGGAATGTCGAGCGCGGAGGCATGGGTCACGGCGTAAACATGCGGTTTCGATGTGTCGATATTGTCCAGGCCCGTCACCTTCACTGGGGAAAGGATGGTCTTCATAATCAGCCACGACCAGAAGCGCGCAAAGCCGTGCAGGATGCGAGTCTTCTCGCCGAAAAGCGAGGCTGGAATGGAGACAATTCCGAGCACAACCGTGTACAGCCAGATGAGGGGATCGAAGATGAAATATGAGCGCAGGAGGCTAAGCCAGCCGTATTTCTTATCTGCAGCGACGGGGAAGATTTCGTCTTTCAGAGTGAGCTCGGTCACCCGATCTGAGGAGACGTTCGCAGACAGCGGTGAACCGCGCTGCTCTTCGCCTGCGGATGTGTGCACTTCCTGCATTTGAACGGCTAAACCTTTACCCCCAAGACTCGCATGGCCTCTCCTACAATGTATATCGAACCCGTTATAACTACTATGCCCCGGGGACCAGCCAGCGAACGGGCTCGATCGAGGGCGGAAGCCACGTCTGTAGCATCTTCGATGTCGGTTGCGGTGCGCGCGGCTGCTTCTCGAATCTCGTCCGGAGTCGCGGACCGGGGATTGTCGGCCCTCGTGGCAATAACCCGCGCCGCGAGCGGGAACAGGATCTCAGCGATCTCGCCGATCGCTTTGTCGCGCATCGCTCCGAATACGAACGTCAGTGGGCGATCCTCATAACAGGCAGACAACGTTGACCGCAACGCCCACGCCCCAGCCGGGTTATGAGCTACGTCGAATATGTATTCGGGCGCCTCGCCTTGGGCCAGCATAACCTGGAAGCGTCCCGGCCAGCGGGTTTCGCGAATGCCACGCTCGATCGCTTCTGGCGTAATCGGAAATCCTTGATGGCTGAGAACTTCCGCCGTTGCAATTGCCAGCGCGATGTTTCGCAGTTGATGCCGGCCAACCAGAGGCGTTTCGACAGAAATCTGTTTCCCCATCACCTGTAGCGGATAACGTGAAGCCACGCACTCCGCGGCCGATTCGGGGGTGCGCGTCAGATACTCATCGCTGCCTGGAGATACCGGAGGCACATAAGGGACCGCGCTCACGCCCTGCGCTCCCAATTCCAAAATCGTATTTCCAATCACGTCATTGGCCTGCGGCTGTTGCGGCAGGGTCACGACGACTCCGCCCGGACGGATAATGCCTGCTTTCTCGCGCGCGATCTCATCTACCGTGTTGCCCAGGAACTTCTGGTGGTCAAGCGAAATATCCGTGATCACGCTCACGCGCGGCTGGATGACGTTGGTTGCGTCGAGCCGCCCGCCCATACCAACTTCCAACACTGCGATCTCCACTTTGTTTTGCGCGAAGTATTCAAACGCAATCGCGGTCAGCATCTCGAAGAAACTGGGATGCCAGGGCAACTCGCCCTCTTCGACTAAACGCTCCGCCGTGCGATCCACCACGTCATGCAGCAAAGCGAAATCGTCGTCGCTGATTTCGCTGCCGTTGATGCGAATCCTTTCATTGATCCGCACCAGATGCGGCGACGTGTACAGCCCGGTGCGCAAACCCGAGGCTCGAAGAATGGAGGCCAGCGTAGCCGCCGTCGAGCCCTTGCCGTTCGTTCCGGCAATCAGGACGCCGGGAAACTTCCGTTCCGGATGATTCAAAGCTTCCAGCAGCACCCGCATGTGTGCCAGGTCAAACTTGTGCGATGGGGTCTGCGTCAGCTCGTGACCAAGAGCGTACATGCGCGCAACCGCGGTTTCGTAGGACATTGGAAGCCGTCAGCTATCAGATTACCAGTTTGCAGGTTGCGATTCGGAGTTTGCCACGATCCATCATTCAACGTAGAAAGACGCAGTCTGAATGGCGTAAGAAAGCAACTGGCTGAGAGCCGAAAGCTAGGCAGCGGCCATGAATTCCAGCGCCCGCCCAATATACGGCTTCAACTGCTTGCGGGGTACCACGGCGTCGAGCATTCCATGCTCGAGCAAGAACTCACTGCGTTGAAAGCCTTGAGGTAACTTCTGCCGGATGGTTTGCTCGATCACGCGCGGCCCCGCGAATCCGATCAATGCACCTGGCTCAGCGATATTCAAATCGCCGAGCATGGCGAACGAGGCAGTCACACCTCCGGTAGTGGGATCGGTCAGCACTGAGATGTAGGGCACTCTGGCTTCGTCCAAGCGGGCTAACGCGGCGGAGATTTTGGCCAGTTGCATCAGGCTGATGACGCCTTCCATCATGCGCGCCCCGCCCGAAGCCGAAACGATGATGATGGGAGCCTTGCTTTCGGTGGCGTGTTCTATGGCCCTCGTGATCATTTCCCCTACCACCGCGCCCATGCTTCCGCCGATGAACGAGTACTCCATGGCACTGACAATTACTGGGCGCCCGTTGAGTTTGCCACGCGCATTGATGACGGCATCCTTGAGTCCGGTGTCGGCCTGCGCCTGCTCCAATCGCGATGAATAGGTCTTCAGGTCGGCAAACTTCAGCGGATCGGTCGAAACCAGGTTGGCATCGAAAACCTCGTACTGGTTGTCGTCCAAGAGTTGCGCCAGACGGGTCCGGGCGTCGATGCGGAAGTGCTTGTCGCACTTCGGGCAAACATTCAAATTCTCTTCCAGATCCTTTTTCCAGATGATCTGCCGGCAGTGCTCACACTTCACCCACAAGCCTTCGGTGCGGACTTTCTTCTCGCCGGTTGCATCCAGTTCGCCGGACTGTCGTTTAAACCAGGTCATATTTTAACTAGCTTCTGGCTGCTAGCTTCTAGCTAGAAGCCAGAAGCTTCCTAATCAGTATTCGATCCCTCTTTGCGCCATCACACCCTTCTCGTACGCGTGCTTTACCTGGCGCATTTCCGTAACCGTGTCGGCTAGCTCAATGATTGTCGGGTGCGCATTCCTGCCGGTCAAGATAACATGAACCATCTCCGGCTTGGTCTTCAGACTTTCGGCAACCTTCGCCGGATCGAGCATACCGTAGCTGATGGCGTAATTAATCTCGTCAAGGATTACCAAATCCCACTTGCCGGAGTGGATCGCCCGCGCAGCCTCGTCCCATGCTTCTTCAACCAATTTCACGTCTTCAGGGTCAGGCTTCTCGGTTCCCACTTTCACGAAGCCGCGACCCATCTGCTTCATGATGAACTTGCCTCCAAATGCTTGCACCGCATCGAGCTCGCCGTAATGCCACGAGCCCTTGAGGAATTGCAGCATCAGCACCCGCATCCCCTGGCCGACAGCCCGCAAAGCGGTTCCCATGGCAGCCGTGGTCTTGCCCTTTCCTGGCCCGGTGTTCACGATGATCAGACCGCGACGGATGTCCTGCATACTTGGGATGATTGATTGTACCTTCTTTGGGCGATTGCACGGGCGCGGAGGCGTGCGGCTACAGCCGTTGACCAAATTTATTTTTGCGCTTTCCGGTGGGGCGGAACTGTTTACTTTTTCGTTATCCGGTACCCCCTCCCCCTGATCTTTTGGAATCATGGGATTAGGGCCACACTACCACCAAGATCTTTGAGTTTAAAGGACTTATATGCAAAATCTTCCGGAATAAGGGGTTAGGAGTTTTCAAGGTTATCTTGAAGCTGATTATACAGCTATAGGATTAACTGAAACGGCGGGTGAAAGTCAAGGGTAAAGCAGGAAGAAATCGGAGGACATTTCCATTTTGGGACTGCCATGACAGAAAACGCAGGGATGGCTATACGAGCCGGCAAAAATTTCTAAGCCCTCTAGGGCTGGAGCGGGCCATGCGAACAAAGGTCGCGCCGGGAGGACGACCGCGACTTCTCAGTCACATGAGCGTAACCGCGATTTATCAACAAACAAGGCCCTTAGACCGAGCCAAACCGCAGCTTATTCACATGGTCGCCGAGGCGCTGTATGCTCATTGTCCAGGGGACGATCGAAGGCCAGCGAGCTCGATAATGCACCGTCCATCCACCCGACTGAAATATGCGGCCTGACGAAGTATCCATTCCGAATGGATTTTGTTCGGCTTGGCACGCCATAAAGGTGCAATAAGTGCGTCCCCCGATTGCGCTGTCGAAAATGAGAACCGCTGCTCCGTTTTGTTTCCCCTCGATTACATTCCAAGCCTGTCTGATTTCACCTACCAGATGACAAGCGTGGGGAAGTGGAACAGGGGGCTTGACCTTGCGGAAATAGTAGAAGCCCCAAAAACTCGGAGCGCGGGGACCGATGTATTTGAAGCCCCATTTGGCAGCAAAAGCGCGCATAGAGCGTGCGCGAACACGAAGAGGATGGTGACAATCCCAAGGAGCAGCGCCACCACGGTAATCGCAGGAAACCAGTTGTGTAGAGTCACAGCGGCTATTCTGATTCACTCACGCCGTCATGTCTAGGATGATTGTTGAAATCATGCCATAGCGCTCATTGACTGAGAACTGAATATCCTCCGCCCAACGCGGGCCTTCGTTCGCATACCGCATCAACAAGAGGGAGTGTAGGCGACGACGCGCCTACACTGACTGTTGGCTCGAGGGTTTCCTAAGGCATGTTGACGACTTGGCGGAACTCGACTTTTCCGTCGCCGGTAGAAGGAGGTTCTTCTCCGAGCAACTTGGCGGTAAGCCGTAGCGCTTCTATTTCCTGTTTGACTCGCACGATTTCCTGCTCTTTCATCCGAAGTACGTCGAAAGGGTTCTTCATGGGGGAGGGCTCCTTAAACAATCAACATCTGCGAACAACGTGGCATCGACTCTAAATCGCCTCCTGAGAATGAGAAACATCACGAAGGTACCTGCCTGACTTCGTGAGCGGTTTTCAGTGTCGTTTTCAGTGTCGTTCTCAGTGTCCCAGGTGGTAAGGGTGTCCTTTCAAAATAGTGAACGCGCGGTAAAGTTGTTCCAGCAATACCACTCGCGCCAGTTCGTGGGCAACTGTCATTTTTCCTAGAGAGAGTAACGAGTTCGCTTCCTGCCGCGCCTCCTCGGTGAATCCGTTCGCGGGGCCCACGGCGAACAACAGCGGAAGAGGATTGCGATCTTGATGATTTCCGAGAAACTCGGCGAACTCCTCCGAAGAAAGCTGCTTCCCACGAGTGTCGAGCAGTACTAGTGTATGTCGAGTGGGCCGGGCCTCGCGGCCGCCCAGCTTCAGCAGGGCTGACTCATCTCGCACCGCCATCCCGTGCACATCGGCGTAACGCGACAGCCGCTTCAGATATTCGTCGGTCAACGACTGGATAGCCGGCTCTTTCGTTTTGCCAATCCACGCAACGGTCAGCTTCACGTTGAGATTTAAGCATAAAGAGCGCAAAAACCACTAGGCCACGGATTCGCGCGGATCTACACGGATTAGTCTTTTTTTTGATGATCCGTGTAGATCTGTGAAAATCTGTGGCTGGTTTTTTATGCCCGTTTTCTTGCGATACTTCGGGTTGTGGTTCGTTTGGTCTTGGTCAGTTCCGACGGCGCTAATCGCTTGGCGGACTTCCACAGACGCTCCAAATCGTAGAACTTGCGCGCCTTCTCCGAGAACACGTGCACTACGAAATTGACGTAGTCGAGCAGAACCCATTCGGCTTGCTTGTAGCCCTCGATGTGAGTAGGACGCTGCCCTGCCTTCTGCAGCCGTTCCTCGACTTCGTCCGAGATCGCCTGGACCTGCCGAGGGTTGGTCCCGCTGCACACTACGAAATAGTCAGTAAATGCTCCCGATCCCTGTTCCAGTTCTAAAATGGTAATTTCTTCCGCCTGTTTTTCCTGACAGGCGTTAATGGCTTCGGATACTTGTCGCTTCAGATCGTTTTTTTTCATGCGTTAATTTCGGTCGTTGGTCGCTCGTCGTTGGTCCCTTCATTCTAACTGACAAGCGACATTCCACATGTCGTATCGCGTGCCTAACAATTTCTGACGAATAGCTAGGACGATTGACCAACGATCAAGGACCAAAGACGATTGACGAACGACCAACGGCTACCTGCTCCGATACAATCCCTCCTTCTTGATGTATTCAGCTACTGCAGGATCGACGAATCTCGTCAGAGGCTTCTTGGCTGCCACTGCGTCCCGAATTGCGGTGGACGAGACGTTTTGATGCAAGCCTTCCAGCAGATGCACCGTCGCACCCGCCAGGACGAGGTCGCCCTTTGCTGGTTGCTTGGCAAATGGCTTGGTCACCGACGATTTCGGGCGCAGCGCTTCCGGCAATGCATTGGCGACATCGGCCAGGGAATATCCCGGACGGCTCGCCACAATGAATTCACATTCGCGGAAAAGCGCCGCCGCCTCATGCCAGGTCGCAATATCTTTGAACGCATCGATCCCGATCAGGAAGAAAAGATGGTCACTCTTCTTGAGCGTCTGTTTCAATCGTCGAATCGTATCGATGGTGTAGTTCGCGCCGGGAGTCGCGTGTTCAGCCTGCCGCTTCTTGCTGTTGGGCGCGGCTATAGGCGCCTCTTCCGGCGACTCCAGCAGGGATGGCACGAATGCCTTCTCGTTCATCGTGGCCAACGCAACCATGGCGTAGCGATGAAAATAAGAGGCCAGAGGATGCCGTTGCTTGTGAGGTGGAATGTTGGCTGGGGCGAAGCAGATGCATCCCAGTTTGAAGTGTTCTTGCGCCCCCCGCGCCAAGGCCAGGTGTCCGTGGTGGATGGGATCAAAGGTCCCGCCAAGCAGTCCGATGTTCATAGGTGTCCAACAGCCAGACGCTGTGTTGTGTTCCTCCCCGGTGTATCTCTTGATTCACGAAATCCGGAATTTTGGGTGCCAAAGCGATTCACAGGCCGAACTCGTTGTAAATTCAGGCTAACAGTTGTGGATGTGGTTGTACTCATGGTCAGCGCCCACCCGTCAGCAACCACCTGAACTCCCGTAACTCGCGGAGTTCCCGTTTTGGAACTAAAGTTGGTTAGGTATGCGACTGAAGCTCCCCCTTCTTCGCGCACGCTACATTCCCCCGGCTCGGGCGCCTATCCTCCGATACGGCGTCGCTGTCCTCAGCATTACCCTCGCCCTGATCCCGGCATTGATGCTGGCGGACGTCGTCGAAAGCCGCCTGGTCGTGTTTGCCGTTGCCATTATGGTCAGTGCCTGGTATGGCGGATGGAAGCCGGGCCTGGTCGCGACCTCCTTCGCACTCACCGTCAGCGCCTATTTCTCTTTAGCCGGAGAACACACCCCTGACGAATATCGCAAAGCAATCATACATCTGACGCTATTTGTATTTGTTGCCCTGTTGATTTGCTCCTTCAATGCCGCCCTGCGTTCGGCTCAGGAAGGTTTGCGGCGTTCGGAAATCAATTTCCGCTCGCTCGTGACCAATGCTCCCTACGGGATTTGCCGCTGCGATTCGGACGGCATTCTGCTGAGCGCCAACCCGGCGCTGGTGAGCATGCTGGGCTACGCTTCGCCCTCCGAGTTGGTGGACGGCAACTTGGCGAACCTGTATGCCGACACCCAACAATGGTTTGTCGTCGCCGATCATTTTCGCTCCTCGCATCGCTTCAACGGGTTGATTGCCGATTGGGTCCGTAAGGACGGCATTCCCATTACCGTGCGCCTTTCCGGTCGCACCATTCGCGACGAACATAACTCAACCTTCTTCGAACTGTTCGCGGAGGACGTAACCGAGCACCGAGCCTTGGAGCAACAACTCCGCCAGGCCCAGAAGATGGAGGCGGTGGGCCGCCTGGCCGGTGGCATTGCGCACGACTTCAACAACCTGCTGATGGTGATCTCGGGATACTGCGAGTTTCTGCTGGAGCGAATCGGCTCTGATCCCGCTGTCCGTGGCCCCGCTCAGGAAATCGCCAACGCCGCTAACCGTGCCACCGCCCTTACTCGCCAACTCCTCGCCTTCAGCCGCAAGCAAATGCTAACCCCCAAGGTCCTGGACCTGAATGCGGTGGTCACAGAAAACTTCAAAATGCTGACTCGGCTAATCGGGGAAGACATCGAGCTGGTCATGGTTCCCGGGAGCGACCTGGGCCCCACCAAGGCCGACCCCGGCCAGATCGAGCAAGTCATTATGAATCTGGCGGTGAACGCCCGCGACGCCATGCCTCGCGGTGGCAAGCTTACCATTGAGACTGCGAATGTTTCGCTGGACGAAAGTTATGCTCGTCTTCACCCACCCGTAGAGCCGGGCGAGTACATAATGCTCGCCATGAGCGATACCGGTGTAGGGATGGATTCCGAAACCCAGAGCCGCATCTTCGAGCCGTTCTTCAGCACAAAGGGAGCAAAAGGTACCGGCCTCGGCCTTTCCATGGTCTACGGCATCGTCAAGCAAAGCGGAGGCTACATCTGGCCTTATAGCGAACCGGGCAAGGGAACGTCCTTCAAAGTCTACTTGCCTCGGGTAAGCGAGACCGGCGAAGCGGCTGTCTTACAACCAGCGGTCGCGGCCAAAGCGGTTCAGCAAGGGCGCGAAACTGTCTTGCTGGTCGAAGATGAAGTCACGGTCCTGCGTCTCGCCCGCGAATACCTTGAGCGCCAGGGATACACCGTGATCGACGCCGGCGATCCCGCAACCGCGATCCTGATTTCCAACGCTCACTCCGGCCCCATTCACCTGCTGCTGACTGACGTCGTCATGCCGGGAATGACTGGGCGCGAACTGGCCAATCAACTTTGTCCGCGTCGGCCCGAAATGCGAGTGCTTTATATGTCGGGCTATACCGAGAACGCGATTGGCCAAAACGGCACGCTGGACGCCGGTATCACCCTGCTCCAGAAGCCCTTCACCCTCCTCACGCTCAAAGCAAAAGTGCGCGAGGTGCTCGATACCCCACTCCCCAAGGAGGTCTCCATGTCCGCCCGTTTAGCCATGCAAGTTGAAGCCGGTGTTCCGAACACGAAGCTTTCGCCGTTCCGTGCGCAACGCTTTAAACTCCAGTTGCCACTGAAGTACAGGCCGATCGGAGAAGAAGCCTGGCGCGCCGGCACTACTGAGAACATCAGTCGCTCGGGCCTGCTGTTTAGGGCGGAGGAATTGATTCCAGCCAATGTCCAGCTTGAGATCAATCTGGTGTTGCCCGCGGAAATCGCGGGACTGTCGGCAGCGGAAGTCGTATGCCGTGGTGAAGTCGTTCGCACCGTCGAAGCCGAGACCCCCTCGATGAACCCCGCCCTCGCCGCCAAGATCCTGCAATACCACTTCCAGCACGGCTCCCACATGGCGGAGGCGTAGGGCCAACCGCCATTCACCACGTTGGTGAATGGCGTGCAACTACTGAGTGCCCCTCCGCGTTCTCTGCGGGACCTCTGCGCTCTCTGCGTTCAAAGGCTCTTCCTGAAGCCGGTCGCCCGAAGCCTGGAGCCTGATCTCTTCCACCTTATCCGCCATCGCGTATTTCAATTCTTCAATGCCTTTCCCGGTCACCGCTGAGATCGGAAACAACTCGAGCCCTTGCTTCTTGCAATAGCGCTTCAACTTCGCCAGCTTGTCTTTATTCGCAATATCGATCTTCGAGGCCACCATAATTACCGGCTTCTGGTCGAGTCCTGCGCCAAAGCTTTTCAGTTCGCCTTCGATCACTTCGATGTCCTTCACAGGATCGGGACGGCCGCTCGCATCCGACACATCCACCATGTGCACCAACAATCTTGTGCGCTCGATGTGCCGCAAAAACTGTATGCCCAAGCCCGACCCTAAATGCGCCCCTTCAATCAGGCCAGGAATATCCGCCACCACAAAGCTGCGCTCATCCTTCGCTTCGCCGACCGCCACTACGCCGAGATTAGGTTGCAGAGTAGTGAAAGGATAATCAGCAATCTTCGGCCGCGCCGACGATATCCGCGAAATCAGCGTGGACTTACCGACATTGGGAAAACCGACCAACCCGACATCGGCCAGCAGTTTGAGTTCCAGCCGAAACACGCGCTCTTCGCCGGGCCGTCCCTCTTCATGCTCCCGCGGCGCCTGGTGCGTGGACGTAGCAAAGCGCGCATTACCCCGTCCACCGCGCCCGCCATGGGCAATCACGACGCGCTCGTCCGGGCGAGAAAAATCGTGGACCTTGTCGCCAGTTTCCGCGTCGTACACAATCGTACCCACCGGCACTTTCAGCAAAACGTCTTCGCCTTCACGTCCCGTGCAGTTCGAACCCTCGCCGTGACGCCCGCGCTGCGCCTTGTACTCCGGATTGAAACGGAAGTGCACCAGCGTATTGTGGCGCTCGCTAGATTCCATAATGACGTCCCCGCCATCACCGCCGTCGCCCCCGGATGGCCCACCCCGCGGAACATACTTCTCCCGCCGGAAAGCCAGACAGCCATTCCCACCGTCCCCAGCCTTCACTCGAATTGTGGCTTCATCAATAAACATAAAGAAGTTGGATTTTCCTTTGTGTAACCAAAACAAAAAGCCCCACCCGAAGGCGAGGCTCTTCAAAACGTGTGGGGCGGGCGCCCCCGCCCGCGAGGCAATGTTGAAACCCTACTCCACGGCGACGGGTTCGATCATCACGTACTTGCCAAGCTGACCCCGGTCCTTGAACACAATCTTGCCCGAGATCTTGGCAAATAACGTATCGTCCTTGCCGCGGCCCACATTCAGCCCCGGCTTCACCCGAGTGCCCCGCTGCCGCACAATGATCGTGCCGCCAGGAACCAGTTGCCCGCCAAAAGCCTTGAAGCCTAACCGTTGCGCATTGGAGTCGCGCCCGTTTCGAGATGTGCCCTGCCCTTTTTTATGTGCCATGACTCAGTTTCCCCTTGTTGTCATCCCGAGCGAAGCGAGGGATCTGCAGTTGCTTTAGACGCCTTACTTCTTTTTCTTCGGCGCGGCCTTCTTCGCCACCGACTTCTTAGCCGCAGCCTTTTTCTTCGCCGGAGCCTTATGAGCCTTCGCCTCGGCTTTAACCTCGCCTGCCTCTATCGGAGCCAACTTCGTGGGCTTGGCTACTTTCTTAGGAAGATCCGGAGCGGTAAACTTCTGCCCATCAAAAGCAATCTCGGTAATCCGCACCGCCGTATATCCCTGACGATGCCCGCGCAGCTTCTTGTACTGCTTCTTGCGTTTGTAATGGAAAACCAGAATCTTCTTCTCGCGGCCTTGTTCAACTACGTCGCCAGTCACCAGCGCTCCAGACTGCGGCTTGCCAATCTGGCCGTCGCCCGCGGAAACCGCCAACACATCGCTGAACTCGACGCGACCGTCGGTGCCGGTGCCACGGTTTTCCGAACCCACGCTCTCCACGCGGATCACATCGCCCGGCGCAACCCGGTACTGCTTCCCACCTGTGCGGATGACCGCGTACATGCTGATCTCTCCTAAGTCCGGCGCGTCCGCTTTCAGCGCGATGGGATAAACGTAAAATCCATCCCGTCGCACACCGGCGCGATCTACGGAACCTGATGATTTCTATGCTTGCTGCTTTCCGCGTCGGCGCTCTCGGCAACCACAGCGGACGGCCCCAGAACGGAACCGCAAGTACAGGCAAACTCAACCATTCTAACGTGCGCCGCAGAAAAGCGTCAAACCACGATCCCGGCAATCACGTATCAGAATTCCAAGCGCGCCAGAAACGCGATCATTCGTGGACTGCTATCTCCGCCCAAACCGACGCCCAGAAGGCCGGTTGGCGGAGAAGTCGTATAGGTAAGCGCTCCAAATCCCGTTTGCGTGGATGGCTTTCCGGGAATGCCGGCCAGCACTATGCTTGGCAGGCCAAAATTCGGATGGTTGAAGACATTGAAGAACTGGGCCTCGACCCGCAGTTTTACTCTCTCGGTGACCGGAAACGATTTTGTCAGGTAGAAGTCGTTCCAAAAGAAATCCGGACCGCGCAAGGCATTGCGGCCGAGGTTTCCGAATCGGCAATTCTGCGGACCGTCGCCGCCATCACATTGCCCCGTGCTGGGATCGACCGCCGAAACAAAAGCATTAGGGTTCAGCCACTGAATCGTACCCGGCTGCGTGATCCCCTGGAGTGGATGGTGCTGATAAAGCGGGACACCGGGAACGACGCTTGCGAACTGAGGACCACTACCCTGAACAACACCATTTCCACTCGCCGAGTAGGGCGTGCTCAGGACCGAAAATGGAATCCCACTATGCCAGAACGCGGTTCCCGAGATCTGCCAGCCGTTCATCGCATACGACAACGCGCGGCTCTGCAGTTTCAGGGGAAATTGATAGACGTACTGCGCATTGAGATTGTTCCGGATGTCATAGTCGCAAGGCCCGTAATCGCGGGCCAGTTCTCCCGGCAGAGGCGAAAGAATCCCTCCTGCGGAGAATTGCAGAAATCCCCCATTCGAGACTGCATCCATGCAACGGCTCCAGGTGTAGTTGATCTGGCCTTGCAGGCCGTGTGCGAGGCGCTTCATGGCTGTAAGTTGAAGTCCGTTGTAATGACTGTTCTCACCAGTGGAGAACTGTGTCACCGCGCCAAATCGTGGATCGGTCGCCTGCATATAAGGGAAAGGCGCAAAACAGCCTTGGCACACTGTCTGATATCCATTGACTTGCGTAAGATAGGGCTGGTTTACTGCGCGCGTTCCGACGTATTGCGCTTGCAGACTGGCCGTCGTGCCAAATTGATGTTCAAATCCCAGACTCCACTCCATGAAATAGGGTGCGTGGAGCTTGCCATCCGGGACGGCCGTGATCGCGACGGGCGGAAGACAAGTTGTGGCGTTTGCCAGCGGCGAGGCGCAGGAAAGCTGGCCATCCGGAAACCCTGAACTGAACCTCTGATTTGCCGCCACCGTCGCATCGACGGCGCTGTTGGGCACTCCCGGCGCAATGGCCGTACCGCCGACGGTTCCGAGCAGGCCACCCTGGAAAGTTTGCACGTAGGGCGGATTGACGCCCACTAAATCGGCGACGCTGCCGGGCAGAATATCGCTGAAAATGCCAAAGCCGGAGCGCAGCACGGTCTTGGGCTCGAGTTGCCACGCGATTGCCATTCGCGGCTGCAGAATCGCGACTGGCGTTGACGAGAAAACGTGACCGAGGCCGGTCTGAATCGTCTCATTCAGCGGCTGATTCACATCGTGCGAGATGGACGCGAAAGAGCCGCGAAGGCGGGCAATCTGCTGATGGGGATTTAGCGGATTGGAATTCCATGTGTCACGTATCCCGAATGTCCACGTCAACTTCTTGGTCACTTTCCAAGTGTCCTGCGCATACAAGTCAAGATTCAGAAAGTTGAACGGCTCGTTGGCCGATGTGGGGAACGTCTTCGTTGCCGTTGACGCGACTCCATAAATATATTGAGGCAGCGTAGTGTAAATCACCGTCGGGACCGAACCCTCCCCAAAGTCATAGTCATTCAGCCGAAAGACTCGCGTATTGGTTCCGAAGCGCAGTTCGTGAGCGCCATGGCTCCAGGCCAGGTTGTCGTTAATAAAGAAACGAGAAGCTCGTCTTCCCTGAACCCAGGTGTTGTCCAGCCCTCCCACTGTGGTGAATGGGGCGTTCGCACCACTGCCTTGCAGCACAATCGGGAATGCCGAGAGCGTCTTCTGAAAATCGCTCGGTCCAAACAGGCTTTCGTACCAGGAAAATGCGGGATTGAAGTAGTTCACCAGATGCTGCGAAAAGACGTGCGTATATCCCGCCGCAAAAGAGTAAAGAGGCTGAGGAGACACCGCATTGAACAAGGCATTGATGGGGTCGGTGAAGGCAGCCTGCACGCCGGTGTCCGCCTGGAAACGGAACCATGTGGTGTTCTGTTCATTGAGGTTGTAGTCGATGCGAACGGTCTGCACCTGTTCGTGGTCATCGCTGGAATGCGAAACGCTCTGCCGGTTCGCGCAACCATTTCCGTCATTGGCAACCGACGGAGAAACTCCACCAACATCGAATGGGCAAGCGAGCACCATGAGAGGAGTACCACTGGTGTTTCCGTAGAGTGAGAACATCTTCTGATAGAACGGGACCAATTGTGGCGCCGGGGAGTAGCGCGAACCCGTGACCGAGTCCGTTCCCCCAAGCGGAAGCTGTTGCAAAACGTACTGTTGGAATGCAGTGCTGGGAACCGTGGTCGGCGTAACTATAGGCAACGCAATCCGCACCCATTCGCTGTCGAAGAAGAAGAACAGTTTGTCGTGGAGGATCGGACCGCCCAAACTCCCTCCAAAGTGGTTCACAGTTGCTCCCGGCTTGTGGTTCCCCGGTGTGGCATTTGTGAAATAGTCCGCGGCATTCAATATCGAACCATTCCACAGTTCGTAGAGATTGCCGTGAAACTGATTCGTGCCGGATTTTGTGACGTAGTTGACTTGGGATGCCCCATACCTTCCCTGATCTACGGAATAGGAAAGAGTGTTGACGGTCACCTCGGAAATCGAATTCAATCCCAGCACGAGGTTGGTGGAGAGTCCGCTGTTGAGATTGGTAAGCGGATCGTTGGTTTCCAATCCATCCACGATGTAACCATTGGACAGCGCGGGCAAGCCGTTGAATTCCACATTGCCGTAGCCGTTCGTGCCACCCACGAAATCGTTGCCGCTGCCTGCCGTATTGATGAGGGCGCCAGGGGCAAATTGCAAAGGGTAGGTTAAATCTCCGCCCGGATTGGGCAGATTCTCCAAAGCCGGTGCATTCAAGTTTGTGGACGTATTGGCGTTTTCCGGGTTGATCAGGGGCGGTTCTGAACTCACATCGACCGTTTCGCTGCCTTGAGCAATCTTGAGCCTGAAGTCCACGGTCTGCTTCTGCCCCAAGCCAGACAACACGTTGTCCTTTTCCTGAGGCTCGAAGCCTTCTGCTTCAACTCTGACTGAGTAGCTGCCCGGCTTTAGCTGTGGGAAGTTGAATCGGCCCGCATCATCGGTTCTCGCTCTGCGGGTTGCGCTGGTCTCACGATTGGTGACCGCGACGGTGGCGCCCGGTACAGCGGCGTTGGTTGCGTCCGATACCTGCCCGACGATGGCACTGGTGGTCTCACCTTGCCCTCGTGCTCGAGGGACGCAAAGCAACGCGACGACCACGAGAACCAACGTTAGTTGAATTACGCGCATCATGGTTCCAGACTGAAATCGCCCCCCCACAGGCAATGGGCAACCGAGGCCCGAGAGTACAGATTAATTAACTACGGCTGCTTGGCCATGGTTAACTATAGTTAATCACAAAAGAAAAGTCGAGCCCAGGATTTGGCTGCGCCGCAAAATGTTCCAGGACCAATCTGGCACGCACGCTGCAAGCGCTGCGCTTTTCTTCTTAATCTCGTGGGTCTATCTGGATAAGATATTTTAAGGTAGTTAGCTCTTGGATAAGCAGCCCAACATCGTTTGCTCTTTGACAACCTTACCAGCGATGGCCGTTAGTGCCCAGGCTATGTTCCGAGACGGGAAGACGACGTTGCGGTTCAGAACGCCTAAGTCCTTATTCCGGAATATTTTACGTATAAGTTATTATTCCCCAAAGATTTGGAGGGTAGTGTGGCCCTAACCCTATGATTCCAAAAGATCAGGGGGGAAGGGGGCACCCAGGATTACTTAAGAGTAAATATCCTCGAACGGCGCTCCCTTTCCGGTCACCTTGCGACTCGTGAAGCTGCGCGAAGAGCGCGGCGTGCCCACGCGCTACAATCAATCTGTGCCGCCACGCATCGCCATCCCTGTTCCGCATTCCACCGACCCCGAGTATGCCGAGCGCTCCCTGCCGCCATACGAACGGGCCATCGAAATGGCCGGAGGAGAGCCGGTTCGCATTTCGCTGGATCAGCCGCCTGCGGAAGTAATGAAGCTGATCGAGCGCTGCGACGCCGTGTTGCTGCCGGGAAGCAAAGCCGACGTCGATCCCGCCAAGTACGATGCGCCCCGTGATCCGCAGACCGCCGCCGCTGACGCCGGCCGCGACACGGTCGACGAGTTGCTGCTGCAGGACGCCTACAACATGCGCAAGCCGGTCCTGGGCATCTGCTACGGCCTCCAGATTCTGAACGTTTACCGCACCGGCACGCTGATCCAACACATCGAGTCTCCCGTGAATCACGCCGCGGGACGAAAAGTCGCCATAGCGCATACGGTTGAAGTAGCACCGGAATCGAAGTTACAGAGGATCCTGCAGCCGAATGTGGAAGTGTCCGGCGAGCGAGCCGCGGAGCGGCGCCAGAATGCAGCTCACGGCGTAAGCCGTGGGTGGGAAACCGAAAATGATCGAGCTCCGGAGGAGCGAAAGAAGGGTGATGACACTGCCGCCGAAGGAACGCCACTCATTGTCCCGGTGAATTCCAGCCATCACCAGGCCGCGGACGTTGTCGGCGACGGATTGCGCGCAGTCGCCCGCTCTCCGCAAGACGGAGTCATTGAAGCGCTCGAGGGCACATCCCCGGATCACTTCGTCCTTGCGGTGCAGTGGCATCCCGAGCGATCTGTCGATGAGGACGAGCGCTCGCGAGCAATCTTCCGTGCCCTGGTCGACGCCGCCCGAGTCCGGCACGAAAAACTGAAAGGAGAATTCGAGTCCGTCTGAAGAAAAAACTGCCACGGATTCGCACGGATCAAACCCAGATTGTCATTCTGAGCGCAGCGAAGAATCCCTACATTTGATATCCGTGCAAATCCGTGCCTAGTTTTTCCTCTCCAACAGCACGACAACGTTCGCGATTGCCGCATTGTCAGTGCTCAGGCCTTCGGGCGTCTTGGCCTTGAGGCCGACACAATCGGCGGGAACGCCCAACAACCCCGCCACATGCTCGCGGATAGCAGCGGCATGCGGGCCAATCTTGGGCGCGGCAAGAATAAGCGTCGAGTCTACATTGACTACCGCATAACCGGCAGCCCGGACCCGCGTCAAAGCCTCGCGTAAAAAAACGGCGGAGTCCGCGCCCTTCCACTTCGGATCGGACGGGGGAAACAGCGTGCCAATATCGGGCGCAGCGATGGCCCCGAGCAAAGCATCGGTCACCGCATGCAAAAGCACGTCGCCATCCGAGTGCCCACCGAGGCCTTTCGGATGAGCCAGAGTGACTCCCCCAATTTTGAGGGGGATGCCAGTTTTGAATTCGTGAGAATCCCAGCCGAATCCGATTTTCATCGCTGGTTGTTTTTCTTTAGTTTTCAAATCTAGATTCGCGCCTCATCAGCCTGACTTCAAATAAAACTCTGCCAACTCCATGTCTGCCGGCGCAGTGATCTTTATATTTCTCGCCGACCCCATCACCACCGCGACTGCATGTCCCGAGCGTTCGACCAGCGAAGCTTCATCGGTTCCCACGAATCCATCGGCTGCTGCCTCGTCGAACGCCTTCTTGAGCACATCGTAGCGGAAGCCTTGCGGAGTCTGCGCCATGACTACACGCTCTCGCGGAAGCGTGGCCGTGATCAAGGCTCCATCGGATGTACGCTCGACTTGCTTGACTGTGTCGACCGCTGGCACGCCGGCAATCGCCGCGCCGAATTTCTGCGCCGCGTTGATAACGTCACGGATGATTTCCTCAGTAACGAACGGACGCACGGCATCGTGGACTAGTACGATGTCGTCGTTCGTCGCGGAAACGGAACTCATCGCGTTCGCGACAGAATGCTGGCGGTGCTCTCCACCTTCCACCAGATGAAGCTTCTTCCGCAGAATGTCCTTGGCATCTTTTTCCAGGCGGGCGCGGAATCCCTCAATCTCATTAGCGCGCAACGCAACGTAGATCTCTGACACCTCCGGACTCGCCACGAACTTGCGCAGAGTATGAATGAGAATGGGCACACCGCCAAGTTCAGTGAACTGCTTGGTCGCCCGGGGCTTTTTGCCCTTGGCGCTCGGAGCCGAGGCCATGCGCGTCCCTAAGCCCGCAGCCGGAATAATTGCAATCACCTTCATGGCGGGCTGCAAGTATACGAGGGTGGGTGCGCGAGTTCAAATCGGCTTCAAAGCCTGACGAGATACAGGATTTACTTTAGGCGCATTTTGCTCACGTCGGGAACTCTCTTTCCCACCGTCACCGTGAAGCATCGGGTAAGTATCGGCTGCTTCGTCCCAAGTTAAGTACGCTCAATCACTTACATTAAGCGAAGTCGAGACAAACCTGGCAATCAACTTGCACATCCAAGAAGTGGCTGCGTGAAAGAGGGAGGATACGTGAACAGAACTCGTTCCTGGTTTGGGCTCGTGACATGCTGTGCCACTCCGGCCCTGGTAGTGGGTTTGTCGTGCGCTCTCCTTTTTGTTAGCGCTGCCATCGCATTCGCAGCTGCCGATGGTGGAAAGGCAGTCGAGTTTGCAACCCGCGAAACGGACAGTCCTGGGGGAAGAGCATTTGCTGGCCTGATTACTGACGATCACTGCGGCGCGAGGCATGAAATGGATTCGGGCATGAATCCAGCGGAGTGCACAAAGATGTGCGTGCGGAACGGTTCAAAGTACGTGCTGGTCAAAGGCAGCAAAACGTACGCCTTGGAGGGAGACGAGAGTAAACTCGAGGGGCTAGCCGGCCAGCGAGCGACCATCGTTGGCGCTCTTAGGGGACACACCATCAAAATAGTTTCGACAACCTCAGCACAGTAATTGGGCGAATCAGTGACCGCTATCAGTAGGTCGCCTGATAACCTCCGAAGACCATTCCCTTCGGGTCCTCGAACTTGTAGAAATCAGCCCACTATTGATTGTCCGTACGGCCTGGGACGATTGCCTAGTCCCCTGGCCGTTCCACGACGACTGGCGCGGCTTTCTTGAGGTCTCCGTTCGGGATCGCTGTCGATGTCGTCACCACGACGGCCGGTCGGGGCTCGGTGCGAGCCATGGTTCGTTCATCCCATTTGCCGAAGATCATCTTTCCTGCCGTGGTCTGCAATACGGAGGTAACGGAAATGTCGATGGTCTTGCCAATCATCTTGCGGGCGTTGTCCACGACCACCATCGTGCCATCGTCCAGGTAAGCGACCCCCTGGTTGTATTCCTTGCCTTCTTTCAGGATGAACACCTTCATGGTCTCGCCCGGCAGCACGATAGGCTTCAGGGAGTTTGCCAGCTCGTTGATATTCAGCACCGCGACGCCTTGCAGTTGCGCTACCTTATTAAGATTGAAATCGTTGGTGATGATTTTGCCTTCGTAGAGCTTGGCCAGTTCAATCAGCTTCAGATCGACTTCGCGGACTGCGGGAAAGTCGTCCTCAACAATTTGAATTTGGACAGATGCCATCTTCTGCAGACGCTGGAGGATGTCGAGGCCGCGGCGTCCACGATTACGTTTCAGAGAATCCGCCGAATCGGCTACCAGTTGTAGTTCGCGCAGCACAAACTGTGGAGTTACGATGACACCGTCGAGGAAGCCGGTCTCGGCGATATCGGCGATGCGGCCATCAATAATGACACTGGTATCCAGAATTTTATAACTCTTCCGGGATTGCTTCTCGCCTCCGAAAATCCCGCCCAGCGCTGCCAGATTGAGCAGATCGCCTTTATTGGCGCCGACAATCAGGCCGACGTAGGCCATCACAAACATAACCAGAATTTGCAGGAAGCTCTGGGTGTGCCCCGGAGGAATACTGTTGCGAATCACGAGGGCGAACAGGTAGGCACCGAAAATTCCCAGCACGCTGCCGATCGCAGCTCCGATCAGACGTTTCAGACTGACCAGACGAAGCCGCCACTCGAAGGTGACGATGGCAATGCCGAGCAGCGCTCCGACCCCGGCATCCATGTTGGAAGGCAGGTCAAACGGCTGAAGCTTGAAACAAGTAAGAGCAACAAAAATAACAAATAGTAGACGAACCGCTATTAAGTCCACGGGTGGACCTCCTCGGAACCCACGTGCCTAAACTTCAAGTGGAGTTCCGCACCGGCCGCCCAACCGCCGAATGTATTGCGGCCAGTGATCTATATGCGGAGCCTATGAAATGAACGGCTATGAAACTGCGCTCCGCGCTCTGTGCCCCAAATCTGTCCAGAAATCAGACAGAGGCAATCCTACAAATATTCCAGTGGAAGTATATACCTGATGGGAAGTCTGCGAGATTACGCAGGTCACAGTCCAAGGTGATAAACAAACTGATGGGAACGGTCGGGGCGGGCTGCTGATAGACTTTCGGGATATGAAAGCTATTGTCATCAGTCGGTTAGGTGGGCCGGAAGTACTCGAGGTACGAGATGTTCCTGATCCCGTGGCGGGTCCGGAGCAAGAACTGGTCCGGGTGCAGGCTGGCGGGTTGAACTTCGCTGACTTCATGACCGCGCAAGGCGGATATCCGGGAACGCCGAAACCTCCCTTGATTGCCGGCCGCGAATTTTGTGGCGCAAGGGAGAGCGATGGGCGACTGATGATGGGCTACACACAGTGGGCAGCGTTTGCTGAGCGCGTTGCGGCCCGGGCCGAGTTGTTGTGGCCGGTCCCGGCGAACTGGACCGCAGAGGAGGGAGCGGCTTTCCCAGTGAACTACTTCACGGCGTACTTTGCCTACTGGAAGGCGGGATTCATCGACCCGGCAAAACCAGATGCTGGCGCCGTTCCCCGAGTTCTGATTCACGCAGTCGCAGGCGGCGTGGGAACGGCGGCGGTGCAGATCGGAAACCTGCTAGGCGTGGAAATGTATGGGACATCTTCTTCTGATGAGAAGCTCGCGCGGGTGAAGGGACTCGGCTTGCAGCACGGCATCAACTACAAACAGCAAGATTACGAAGAAGTGATCAAAGGTCTGACTCGCGGCGACGGTGTAGACGCAGTGTTTGAAATGTTGGGTGGCGAACACACCACCAAAAGCGTGCGATGCCTTGGAGACTTCGGCCGCGTGATCGTATATGGAACTGCAACCGGTCAAAAATCGAACCTGGATACGCGGTTGCTTTATGCGAAGGGCGCAAGCGTGCACGGACTCTGGTTGACATATCTATCGGCTAAGCGGGAGTTGATGAATCAAGCCTGGCAACAACTCTCGGAGTGGACGTCGCAAGGCCACCTGCATCCCGTGATCGGGCACGTGTTGCCGATGGAGCGTGCCACCGAGGCATACCGATTACTGGGCGAGGGAAAAAACTTCGGGAAAGTAATTCTCGACATCAGGTAGGCTCACACCGCCGAACACAGATCCGCTGTTCGCTTCCGAACTCGACAAATCCATTAGCGGACACCTCACGTCAGCGCAGCGTGTACTTCTCACTTGTAATCAGCACATTCTTGTTGAGTCTGTTGGAAAGCCGCGTGCAACGGTCATTTCAGATGTCGAGCTTGTGAAATTTTGTGAACTTTCGTAACAAGATGCGCGTAGTGATAAACAACAAATGTTGTGCAAGCCGCGAACTAGCTCAATTGCTAACGACGCTGCTGATGAAGCGTCCAAGTGAATAGTTGCGGTTCGCAGCGCAAGGGAACTAACAAGCATCTAATGACGTATTAGACACAGTGAGGGTGGAAGTCGGACGACCAACCAGCCGAGCCGACTTTCAGGAAACAATTTCAGGGGTTAAGGGACTGGTTCACTCTCGGTTTGGCGGCCCAGGTGAACGCAATCCCTGCAGCAGAGAGCCCGCGGTCTTGCGGCCACGCGCTTTCTTCTTAACCCCGCGGCAGCATTGTAAGTCTTTCGCGGCAAAACGCAAGTTTTTCGTGCAAGACGAGTCCAGGCCGCCCAGAAACGATTCCCGACGTTTATCGGGAAAGAAAAAGGAGTGTCATGAAATTCCAAAGTATCTCCAAGAGTTTGCTGGTGGGACTGGCTCTGTTGCTTGCGACAACCGCATTCGCGGCTGCCAACAAGGGTTCGATGCAGCTACTGGATCCGGTTACCGTGAGCGGAAAGCAATTGCCCGCAGGTGAGTACTCGGTGCAGTGGGATGGCAGCGGTCCGAATGTTGAAGTGAACATTATGAAGGGAAAGAAGGTCGTGGCCACAACCCCGGCGCGGCTGATTGACCTGAGTCAAAAACCAGCCAGAGACGCTGCCGTGGTGAAGAATAACGACGACGGTAGCAGGTCCCTGGCCGAAATTCACTTTGGTGGGAGGGCGTATGGCCTGGCAATTGGTACCGAGTCAGCAAGCATGGACGGTAGCGGCAGCAGCAAGTAGAGTTGCTGATCTAGCGCGCGAAACGGGGAGCGTTGAGCTCCCCGTTTTTCTCGTAATCCCGAATCGCCGTCGCCCGCTCTCTACTATTTTCGCTGAAGCCGACACATCATCGAATTAGTTGACGAGGGCGCGCCGCGGTTTCCCTTGCTGCCTTTCAGCGCAATCTTTTGCTCCAGCGTTCTATCTAGTTCTTTCCAAGCGCTGCCTTCAAGTTCACTTCCGAGTCGGCGAATACCGAGATGTCTTTAGTCCAGGCCTTGTATCCATCCTGCGAGACTTTCACTGTGTGCTTGCCCGGGGAAAGCTTTAGCACCGCCGGGGCATTGCCCACGAAGTTGTCGTCCACATAAACGTCGGCTCCATCGGGCGCAGAATTCACAGTAACTGAACCTTTCCCAGATGAGACGGCGTTAACCGGTACTAGTGATGGCCCGGCGGTCATCGACGGTTCTGCGGGAACCGCTTTTGGATCAGGAACGGCGATTGCTTTCTCGGCAGACTTGACTGCCGATCTTTGCTTGGGGTCGCCCGCCAGTTCGTCCGCCACTTGCTCGTAAAATTTGTCCGTCATGCGGCTGCCCGCACCCCAAGAGAAACCCTTCTTGGTTTGAACGTTAATGATGAGCGTGGCTTTGTTGTCCCCCTCCGGTTCGACGGCTGCATTCGCCACGAATCCTTCGGAGGTAACTGAGCGGCCGGTTTCGAACGTGAACATCAGCGTCTTCTCGTCGACATAGGTCACGACGTGCCGTTCGCGGGCGGTACGCAGCGCGGCATTAAACACTTGGTCTGCAGGGTTGTTGTAGACCTTCTTTTTAGGCTCCGCGTGCGCAAAGATCGGCAGCAAAGCGATGGTAGCAATGACGGCAAAGCGTGACGCGACCCTAACTTTCATAACTTGCCTCCAAACCATAATCTCGGGGAGAAGCGTCTATTCTTGCATCGCCGGGAGGGACGGGATAGTTACGGTTGTTGGTGTACGAAAGCGGGTCTTAGGGCGGATGAGCGCGTCCTCCCCTGCGGGGTTTTCAGTACTTGGGCATTCTGGGATCGACGCGATCTGCCCAGGCCAGTATCCCGCCAGCCAGATTGTGTACCTTCTTGAAGCCTGCCTGCTGGAGAAAGGCCACTGCTTTGGCGCTACGCACGCCGGAGCGGCAGTGGGCCACGATCTCGCGGCTGGAATCGAGTTCGTGCACGCGCTTGGGCAGATCGCCCAGCGGGATCAAGTGCCCGTTGATGTTGCAGATTTGATACTCGTGGGGCTCGCGTACATCGAGCACGAAAAGATCATCGCCCGCATCCAGACGCCGCTTGAGCTCTTCGACTTGTATTTCGGGAATGCCTGCTTCCACTGGTTTCTCCTGGTTTTTTTCTTCACCGCGGATTCCACAAAACTCGTTGTAGTCTATCAGCTTTGTGATGGTGCGGTGGGTCCCGCAGGCCGGGCAGTCGGGATTTTTACGCAATTTGAGCTCGCGGAACTTCATGCCCAGGGCATCGACGAGCAGCAGCCGCCCGATGAGTGGGTCACCCTTGCCAAGAATCAGCTTGATGACTTCAGTCGCTTGAATCACACCGACCAGTCCGGGCAGAATGCCCAGCACTCCACCTTCGGCGCAAGAAGGAACCAGGCCCGGCGGCGGCGGCTCGGAATACAAGCACCGGTAGCATGGGCCATCCTTCGTAGCGAAAACGCTGGCTTGTCCTTCGAAGCGGAAAATTGACCCGTAAACGTTGGGCTTGCCGGTGAGCACGCAGGCATCGTTCACCAGATAGCGGGTGGGGAAGTTGTCGGTGCCATCGGCAATAATGTCGAAGTCGCGAAACAGTTCGAGCGCATTCTCGCTGCTCAGCTTGGTTTCAAACTTGCGAATATTTAGAAACGGGTTGATCGCCTTCAGCTTCTCAGCGGCAGAGTCAAGCTTCTTGCGCCCCACGTCAGCCGTGGTGTGGATGATCTGCCGCTGCAGGTTGGTGTAATCCACCACATCGAAGTCCACGATTCCAAGCGTGCCCACCCCGGCCGCGCCCAGGTAAAGCGCCAACGGCGAACCCAATCCCCCGGCTCCAATACACAGCACGCGCGCGGCCTTGAGCTTCTGCTGACCCTCCATGCCCACCTCGGGCATGATCAGGTGGCGCGAGTAGCGCAGGATTTCGTCATTGGTAAGAGCGGCGGCTTCGGGCTTCGCTTCCATCGGTTTGACTTCGGTAATGGTGGCCATAAAACCTCGGTTCAGAAACGTTGATTTTAATGATTGCGAAATGGACGACTAGAAACAACAACAGAACGGACGACAACAGCAGGCGCTGTGGCGGGGCATTCGGAAAGTGGTCCATCCGCAAGTCATAAGTCGGGAAATCACGGTTCACCGGCCTCCGGCAATCGAAGGCACAATCGAAATAATATCACTGTCTTTGATAGCAGTGGCTTCTTTTTGCAGGTAGCGGACGTCCTCGTCGTTCAGGTAAACATTCACAAAAGAACGGAGTTTACCCTCGTCGGTGTAAAGATGCCGCCGCAGGTCGGGATGTTTGGAAACCAGCCCGGACAAGGCCTCCGCGACGGTTCCGGCCTTAACCTCGACCGTTGGCTGCTTGCCGGCATATTGCCGCAGAGGAGTGGGTATGTGGATTTTCGTCATCTTGATAAGTGATGCCGGAACGGAGCCTCGGGATTCAGTTCGTCCGAGACTTTGGAAGCAACGTCCGTATAGATGTATTTGAGCAATCCTGCAGAAACGTTCGCTACGTTCCTGCTTGTTCCACTTCGATGTTCTCGTCCACTAACTTCTTGTCATTCTCATCGCTACCCGCCAGTTCGAACGAATTCGTCAGCGCCGCTTTCCCTTTCTCCACGCTGGTAATCACGTAAGAGCAACCCAACCAGTGCGCTTCGGCGTGATCCGTCGGCGACCAGCGGGCGGGGTGGTCGGGGTGCGAATGATAGAACCCGACGATGTCCTCTCCGCGTTCCCGGCCTTCCCGCTGCACGCTTACCAACTCCCGCGGATCAATGTGATAGCGGTTCTGAGGCGAGTCCGTGCGCGTATTGCCACAACGTGCGATGGCTGTGACTATACGGACATCCCCGTCCATCTGCCCAAGCAAAATCCCACAGCATTCATGGGGATACGTTTCCTCGCCGTGCTGTCGCAGAGCTTCGTAATTCTTGCGCTCGATCTTCAACATAAAACCATTTACCACGGAGACACAGAGTCACAGAGAAGTTCAAAGGCAATTCATTTCATGCCTTCTCTGCGACCCTGTGACTCTGTGGTGGAACGTCTGCTATTCCTGCCAGAATCTTTCGCTCAAGTACTTATCGCCCGAGTCGCACAGAATCGTGACGAAAACCGCCCGCTCGTTTTTCTCCAACTGCCGCGCCAGTTGCAGGCACCCGACCACGGCCGCAGCCGCCGATATTCCCACCAGCAAACCTTCTTCGCGGGCCAGACGCTTGGCCATGGCGTAAGCGTCTTCGGTAGAAATGCCCAGGTCCGCGTCGGCCAGCGAAGCATCGTAAATCTTCGGGACGATCGCGCTGGCCATGTGTTTTGTGCCTTCGATTCCGTGGAACGCCGAATCCGGCTGCAGCGAAATACAGCGAACGCGGGGGTTCAATTCCCTCAGCCGCCGCGTCGTCCCGACAAACGTTCCACCCGTCCCGAGCATCGCCACGAAATGAGTAATCCGTCCCTCCGTCTGTTGCCAGATTTCGTTGGCTGTGCCATGGTAGTGAGCTTGCCAGTTGGCATCGTTGGAATACTGGTCGGCGTAGTAATACAGGTCGGGATGCTTGGCGGCCAGTTCGCGCGCCATGCGGATGGCGCCGTCTGAACCATCGGCAGGGTCGGTATAAAGAATGTTCGCGCCGTACGCGTGCAGAATGCGCTTGCGTTCGACCGATACATTCTCCGGCATGCAAAGTGTCACCGGAAAACCCTGCGCGGCGCCGATCATGGCATAGGCGATGCCGGTGTTGCCGCTGGTCGAATCCAACAGAATTTTACCGGATGTTAACTTGCCACTGGCCCTGGCTTGCGCCACGATGTTGGAAGCGGCCCGGTCCTTGATGGAGCCTCCGGGATTGAGCCACTCCGCTTTGCCGAGAATTTCGACCCTGGGCAACTCGCTGCCGATACGTGCCAGCCGGAGCAACGGAGTATTGCCGATGCGATCCACCGTTCGTTGTCCCAAAGCGGGTTTGCCGGAACGGTCGTTCCCGTCCGCATGTGCCGCAAAACCATGCACTTCCGCGATCTTTGGAGACAATGGCTGCATAAATTTCAAACTCGTAGGCCGTGACTTACGTAATGTTCTTGAGAGATGAAATCAAGCCTCACAAACGGTTGATTAGATTATAAGAGAGACTGATTGGTTCCACCGAAGATGCGGCCGCGTACCTTTTTCAGGATTCCGCATCTAACCTAAGCGAGAACGAAGGACGAAATGGCATCGAAGGTTGAACAACGGACGTACGAAGAAGCGTTGAACTGGTTGCGCGATCACGGTTTTGACCTGCTCGAAGCTCCGGGCACCCAGGCGCGCGTCTTCCTGAAAAAATACAACGTGTCCGCCGCCATCCAGAAGAATGGCGACGACGGCGTCAAGATTTTCGCCTATCCCGGCTACCTGATCGGCAGCGAAATTTCGAAGCTGGTGAACAAGGGATACCAGCAGTTCCTCAAAACCGCCAAGACCGAAGTCCCGGCGACTGCCGACCATCTGAAAGCCCTGCAACAATTCACGGAAGAATTAAAGGAAGGCTTGGGCCTGCCTACGCTATACAACGAATCGCTCGGCACAGTCAGCGAATCGTACCACTACGACCGCATCGAGAATCGCGACAAGCCCGCCGCCGATCGCCCCAAGCGTCCCTGGGAAAAAGCCGGAGTCCTCGCCTCCGCCGCCAAAAAAGGCCGCGCATAGTCCACTTAGTCTCCGGTAGCACGATTAATCAATGAGTTCATTTGCCCCCTCCTGCTGGTCGAGTTCCTTCTGCTCTTGCGTGTGGGTCGAACCTGGAACGTACAACCTTTGGCCTTAGCCAGCCAGCCCGGTCAACCCCCTAACCAACCAGCCGTCATCCTGAGCGGACGCAAGTCCGCGAAGGATCTCGCGCGTACAACGTAAAAGCCGGTGGCCCCTTCATGCCCACTGCATTCCTGAATCACACATAAACGAAGGGTGCCCCATCTTTCCGCGTTCTGTGCGGAAAGGTGGGAGACGAAACTCTCACCCTGGAATCGCCCCGATGCCTTCGTCCGACCAGCATACCCAAGGCTCTTAGTTTTAAAAGACGTCATCCCGAAGGCCCCCGCCCAGCGGCCGTGGGATCCCGCGCGCAGTATTTCGAACCCGGCATCACCGCAAAACCTTTCATATTGACACCAGGTCAAGCCAGGAAGACACTCTCCCCTGAGGAATGCCATCATGATTCGTACCGCGCGGGCTTTTCTGCTGGCTCTCGCGATGTTATCCATGGGCGCAAGTGACGCCTCAGCGGGACAGTTTGAGAAGGCGGCCTATTATCACGCTGGTCAGAGACCATGCCAAGTAGCAGCAGCGCAGCTCACCAACAGCGGGAATACCGATCTAGCGGTGGCCGACTATCTGACCAGCCAGATTTTCGTTCTCCTGGGCAACGGCGACGGCACTTTCCAGCAGCCAATCAAGTTGTCAATTCCAAGTCCCGTTGCTCTAGCCGTAGGCGACTTCAACGGGGACGGAAAAGAAGACCTGGCGGTCGTGGAGTATGGAGGTACAGGCAAGAGCGCAGTCGCCATCCTCCTCGGGGATGGCAGAGGGAGATTTAGAGTGTCAGCGACCTACCCCTCCGGCGTGGAAACGACTGGGGTGACAGTTGCCGACTTCAACGGCGATGGCCACGATGATGTCGCGGTCGCCAACAACGCCGGAAGCGTCAACGTGTTCTTCGGCACTGGGAAGGGCACGCTAGGCAAGCCAACGACCTATAGATTGCCGGGCACGAACCCAATTAGCATTGCCGCAGGTGACTTGAATGGCGACGGCCATCCTGATCTTGCGGTTGCCGAAGCCATCGGAGGATCCGTAGCAGTTCTACTGAATGATGGCACAGGCAAGTTCATGAAGCCCGTGACCTATTCGGCGGGCGGGGGCGAGGCGTGGGACGTGAAGATCGCCGACCTACGGAATAACGGGGACCAGGACTTGGTGGTGGCAAATGTCTCACAAGGAATGGTCGTACTGCTCAACAATGGCGACGGCACCTTTGGCAAGCCAGCGATATACCGCCCGTGCAGCGGCAAGTGCTCGGCCGGACCTTTCGCATGCACAGTGGCTGATTTCAATCTAGACGGCAAGCTGGACGTGGCCTGTTCCGCTAGCATTGATGATTCTTACTTCTTCTACGGCAAAGGCGACGGCGCCTTCGGCACAGCCATCGCCATAGCGAACACCATAAAAAATCAAGGCGGTTATTCGATCGCGTCCGGCGACTTTAACAACGACAAAGCCCCCGACCTCGCCATTCCCATCGAGGAGTACGGCAAAGTCGCCATCATGCTCAACACCCAATAAGCAGCGCCCTCAGAATCCCATCCCCAGCCCCAGCCCGCAAATTCTCATTGACCGCACCTGCACAACCAGATAACGTATCTCTACCGTCATTATCTATTCGATAATGCCCGCTCTTTGACAATCTGACCCGGGGCCAAGATCCAAGTCCCGAAATGGAACTCCGGGCAGCCGCCCACCCGCCCGTAACTCCCATGCTGTCTATATTTTGCGCGTAACTCCTTTACACTCAAAGATCTAGCGCATAGTCATAAAATAACTCTCGCGCTTTCAAGATTTTGCGCACGAACAGGGGGGAGGGGGTCCCGGTACTAAACAGTAAACGCTGTCCCAAAGTGGGAAAGGATGCACGTGCGACACTGGTTTCAGCCCGGGAGGCTCCCAAGAAATGCGCGAGAACTGTGGCGTAGTTGCCGTCGCGCTGATTCTGCTTTTTTCTGTGTGCACCGTCACCGCTGAGAATCCCCCACCAGACGTGCGCTCCGCGGTGGAACAGGTTTTGCGCCGCCAGCAGGAAGCCTGGAACCATCACGATCTCGAAGCCTTCCTGTCCGGCTACTGGAATTCTGCGGACTTGACGTTTTTCTCGGGGGCACAGAAAACATCAGGCTGGCAACCGACCCTGGAGCGCTATCGCAAGAATTATCAGAGCGAAGGCAAGGAGATGGGCCAGCTGGAATTCTCCGACCTGAACATTCAGGAACTCGCTCCGGACGCGGCCTTCGTACGCGGCGCCTGGCACTTAACCATGTCGGACGGCAAAACGCCGCACGGCCTCTTCACACTTGTCTTCCGAAAGTTTCCCGAGGGATGGAAAATCATCCACGATCACACCTCGGCGGCCGACCACTAGCGCATTCGTTCTGAAAGTGTCAGAACCCGAATCCAATTTCACCTTGGTAATCACGATCCCACTTCCGCGATTCGTCGCCTGGCTTTATGCTGTTTAGGACATTGTGGCCGTTGACCACGCAGTCTCTTGCCGGAAGTCATGATTCCAATTCGTCTCTATGAAATGATCTTGGGCGGTGCAGTCGCCCTGCTGGCCGCATATCTACTCCTGCGCCGCAAGCCCAAAGGTCCGGATGAAGTCGAACGGGAGCGCCGCGCCTGGCTCGATCGCGTAGGCCGCATTACCGACGGCACGGTCATTGACGTTCAGGAGATGCAACCCGAAGGCCGCAAGCCCGCCACCTTCCTCATCTTCCAGTACGATGTGGCCGGCGTATCCTACGAAGCTTCGCAGGACGTTACCTACTTGCGGCAACTGATCAACCTGCACTCCTGCCGCTTGGGCCTACCAACGTCGGTGCGCTACGATCCCCAGAACCCAGGGAACTCCATCGTGGTATCCGAGCGCTGGATGGGGTTGAGGCAGTAGAGAGGTCGTTCGTCGTTGGTCCTTGGTCGTTAGTCAAAAACCAAATGCAAGCTGAGTGGGATTCCTGCGGTTCTAATACTTGCCAATGACCAAAGACAAACGACCCTTCTAGCTTCCCGCGGCGAATCCGCCACTATGGGCCAAAGTGAGCCGCAGGAACTTATGGGGATTCACCGGAGTGTCGTTAATGCGGACTTCGTAGTGCAGGTGTGGGCCGGTGCTGCGACCGCTCAGCCCTACATAGCCAATTGTATCGCCCCGGCGCACAAACTGTCCGGGAACAACCGCATAGCTGGCAAGATGGCCGTAGCGGGTGGTGATTCCGTGGCCATGGTCAAGGGCGATAGCCCGCCCATATCCACCCATAAAATCGGCGAAAGTCACGACGCCATCTGCAGGGGCGACGACCGGCTGCCCGTAGGAAGCCGAGATATCGATTCCACTATGGAACGCACCCTCACCGTTGAACGGATCGATTCGCTCTCCGAAAGATCCCGTCACCGGACCTTCTACCGGCCAAAGGTTGGGAGCGGAATTGGCCCGTAGCCAGTCGGCTGTCGTCACATTGCGCGTCAGGCCGAGAGAGATCCCAGTCGCGGCGGCGCCGCTTAGAGCGGTGTCTTTCAGCGCATAAAGCCGATCGAGGGAAGAACTAACTTGGGCGTCCTGAATGTGATCCGAAGCCTCTGATACCAGAGTAGGCTCCGACTTCAAACCGTAGAGGGAAGAAACTTCGCTGGCCAATGAACCCAGCGATGCGACCTGAATATCTCGTTCCTGCGCGACCTGCTCCAACCGTGAATAGCGATTTTTCAGCTCGTCTTTCTGGGTCCGCAGCTCATTAAAGCGGGAGACCTTCAGAAGCATTCGCATGTAGGAACTGGCAATTCCGGTGAGGCTTAGGACCCCGATCGCCGCCCCCACAACTAATACGTACAAATAGTGGACTGGGATGGGTATCTTACGGAGTTGCCCATCGTCGCCACGCGCTACGAAAAGTATGTAAAAACGTTTACGCAATATTTCCCCTTCGATAAGTAATCGGATCGACTATTGCGGCAGGTTCGCCGTATAGATCCTACCGCCCGATCCCTGCTGCGATCCTGCCTTTTCCCTTCGGGAATAAGGTCAGTAAATCGCTCCGTCCCACCGGAACCAGGGTCAGGCCCGAAATCTCTGTGCCTGCAATCCTAACCGCTTGCGGCACTTAAGCTCGGCCAGAGTTTTTGGAAGCAGCTTCGCAACGGTACCAAAGGAGATTCGTCCTGTCAACGACCCAAAGCAAAGCTCCGGGTTACGAAAGACAGGTGGAATCCGGGGTACCTGGGCAGGTTACCAGCGGTACAGCTTCTGCAGTGTAAAGAACAATCCCACGTGGTATTCGGGGTTGCAACTCTTAAACTGCCTGCAACGCCCGCCACATAGAGGCTTCCGCTAGATGGGCCGGAGGCGGCAGGCGTTGCCCATCCTCACATCAGCATTCGTCCTATATTTTCGCCCCGCCCGAAGCCTCCCAGCTTGTATATGATTGAGCCATCTTGCCTCTCGCCGAAAAACTGCTCATCTCTGGCATCCGAAGTCGCGCGACTCGAAGAAGACGGATTGTGGCGGGCATCGGGGATGACTGTGCCATCCTGCAAATCCCGGCCGGTCACCAAGGGTTGGTTACTACCGATTTCAGCCTGGAAGGGATTCACTTCCGTCGCGAGTGGCATCCCCCTGAAGTCGTCGGGCATCGCTGCCTGGCCCGCGGCCTTAGCGATATCGCTGCCATGGGAGGCACGCCCGTGGCCGCATTCTTGTCGCTCGCCCTACCGCAAAACCTGCGCCAACCCTGGGTCGACCGGTTCATCATAGGCTTGCTCAGGCTGGCTGACCGATTCAACCTGACCCTCGCGGGTGGAGATACAGCACAAAGCCCTGGCGGGATTCTGGCCGACATTGTTGTCATCGGATCGATTCCAAAAGGGAAAGCAATCCGACGCTCAGGTGCGCGCCCCGGAGACAGAATTTACGTGACCGGTACGCTCGGAGGCGCCGCCGCCGCGCTGAAGTTGCTGTTCGCTGGCAAGAAACTCAGGCAGGCTGATTTCCCCCAGCACTTCCATCCCGTGCCTCGAATAGAGGTGGGACAGTTTCTGCTGGAAAAAGGTCTTGCCTCGGCCATGATCGATCTCAGCGACGGCCTCTCCACCGACCTCGGGCATATTTGCGAAGAGAGTGGTGTTGGCGCGGAGATCCAGGCCCCGGCTATACCGTGCGCCAGCGTCGGGAAGCCAACTCACGAAGTCGACCTGCAACTTGCCCTGCATGGCGGTGACGACTACGAACTGCTTTTCACGGGGCCTCGTGGCAAGCAAGTCCCTCCCCGAATCGCGGGTGTCGACATCACCCAAATTGGCCACGTCACGCGCCAAAAGCACATCATCCTCATAAATGACCAGGGCATGGGACTCGAATTCCGCCCCCAAGGTTGGGAGCATTTCAAACGGTAGGCCCGGATATGGAGTGGGTTGCAGCGGGTCTGTGACCCGCCCGCTCGAACAAAGCTGGTATCCCGCTTTCTAAGCATGTGACTTTCGTGCTACAAAAGCCTCATCTTCTTCTATCGCTGGTCGCTCGACCGGTCTAGAGTATTCTTATGTTCCGTCGACTTTCCATTCTCCCCGCTGCGTTGTGCCTCTTAAGCATCACGCTGAGCGCCCAAGCCGCGTCCTTGCCTCCGGTGGCCAAGCCCGCCGTCGACAACGCTTTCGTCCAGAAACAATTTGGATCGACTTGCTCCCTCATCGGAATCGAGCCGCTCATCGCCGACCTGGACAGCGATGGCATTGAAGATATCGTCATCCCGGCCCGCTGCACCAATCCGATGATGGACCAGGTCGAAGATAGCTTCGTTGTCGTCGATCCCTACAACAGCTTCTTTGGTTATGGCAATCCCAAGATCACCACGCAATTTTCCTCGGACGATCCGGCACATCGCGGGTACTCTCTGTTGGTGATTCATGGAGCCGGCGCGGAGGCCTGGCACTCAGCCACTCCCAAAGCGAAGTTCATCATCATCAATCTGCCCTTCAAGCAGGTCGTCGTGAAGAAATTGGCCATCAAGAAAAAGAGATTGATCATGGGAATCTTCGCCGAAGAGACTGGCGGCGATCAGGCAACCTCGGTGGTTTTCTGGGATGGCAGGAAATATAAGTACCAGCCACTCGGTTCCAGCATGGAGTAATCGCCGTTCAATGGAGGACAAGCGTCCCGCCCGGCGCGCTAAAGACCCATCATCAACCTCCTCCCAATTCCTGGTCCCGCGCAACCCGCTATAATTCTCCCGCCATGAACCTCGAACAGAAATTGGCTGAACTGAAGAAGCGCGACCACCTGGCCGAAGACGGCGGCGGCGAGCGGCGCCGGGAAAAACAGCACAAGGAAGGCAAAATGTCGGCCCGGGAGCGCATCGAGTTCTTGCTCGACGAAGCCACATTCGAAGAGACCGACAAACTCGTTACCCATCGCTGCAACGACTTCGGCATGGCCGAGCAAAAATTCTACGGCGACGGCTTCATTACGGGATACGGCCGCATCGAAGGCCGCCTGGTGTTTGTCTTCGCCCAGGATTTCACGGTGTTCGGTGGATCGCTCTCGGAAGCCAACGCGGCCAAGATCGTGAAGATCATGGATCTCGCCGCCAAGATGGGAGCGCCAGTCATCGGCCTGAACGATTCCGGCGGCGCCCGCATTCAGGAAGGCGTTATGTCGCTGGCTGGCTACGCCGATATCTTCTTAAGAAACACGCTGTATAGCGGAGTCGTTCCCCAGATTTCCGCCGTCATGGGCCCGTGCGCTGGAGGCGCGGTTTACTCACCGGCGATTACCGATTTCATTCTGATGGTCGACAAAACCTCCTACATGTTCATCACTGGGCCCGACGTAATCAAGACGGTCACCCACGAGGAAGTCACCAAAGACCAACTAGGCGGCGCTGAGACCCACAACGAGATCTCAGGGGTGGCCCACTTTAAAGCCCACGACGACGCCGAGTGCCTGTCGATGGTCCGGGAACTTCTCAGCTTTATGCCCTCGAACAATCTCGATGATCCGCCACGCAAGTCCTGCACCGATCCCATCGATCGAGCCGATGCAGCACTGGACAAGATTGTCCCTGACCAATCGAACCTACCCTACGACATCAAAGACGTAATCCATGCCGTGGTGGACGACGGCTATTTTTTCGAAGTCCAGGAACACTACGCAAAAAACATCGTTATAGGATTTGCACGCCTGAATGGAAAGCCGGTCGGGATCGTAGCCAACCAGCCAGCGTTTCTTGCCGGCACTCTGGACATCAGCGCCTCGATCAAAGGCGCTCGTTTCGTCCGCTTCTGCGACTGCTTCAATATCCCGCTGGTGACCTTTGAAGACGTTCCCGGATTCCTCCCCGGAACCAATCAGGAATACGGAGGCATCATCAAACACGGTGCCAAGCTGCTATTTGCCTTCGCCGAAGCCACGGTCCCAAAGGTGACCGTCATAACTCGCAAAGCCTACGGCGGAGCCTATTGCGTCATGGCTTCGAAACACATTCGCACCGACGTAAACTACGCCTGGCCCACGGCAGAGATCGCAGTCATGGGCCCGGAAGGCGCGGTGGACATCGTCTACAAGCGCGAACTGGAGAACGCCGCGAACCGAGCGGAGGCGCGCCAAAAAAAGATCGAAGAATTTCGCGAGCGCTTCGCCAATCCCTACGTAGCTGCCGATCGCGGCTTCGTCGACGCTGTAATCCAACCCCGCGAAACCCGTAAAAAGCTCATTCAAGCCCTGGAGATGCTGGAAACCAAGCGTGACAAGACCCCCCCGAAAAAGCACGGAAATATTCCGCTGTAAAGCACGTCCGGAAAAATAATGGACGCCGGGCCTTTTGCCCATCCAATCGGGGCGGGACGCCCGAACTCCAGTCAAGGTCACTCGCTCGGCGACAACGGGAGCATCGATCCGTGCCGGACGTGCAGTATGTAAACCGATTGGTCGAGCACAACGAAGAGGAAACGATAGGTGCCTCAGTTGCCTGAGCCGAAAAACAGTTCGCGGATCGGTTGGTCAAATGAAGCGCTCTCGGGAGCCAGTGGGCAACGCTCGGGGCGCTGCGCGAGGCTTTCACACTCTGACGCGCCCGCCGAATCCAGTCGCCGGGCCGCATCGGGCGCCTGCCCGCGGATGTAGTGATAAGCGGTCCTGAGATCACCCTCAGCCGCAGGAGTGACGATGACGCGATAGGTCATTTGCCGGATCGCGTTTCCCGTTCCAATTCGTCAAACGCCTCATCGGCCGTCCGTCCGACCCCTTTTCGCGCCTGCGCGAGACCTCGACGAATGCTTGCCACCGCGTCCAGTTGACTGGCGACCTCCTGATAAGCTGCAGCATCCAGCAGCACCGCCTCAGCTTTACCCTTCACAGTAAGCACCAGCGGACGCCCGGTTTTCTTCATCTGCTTCATCAGCCCCGACGAGTTGCGCTTGAACGTGGTCAGCGAATGAATGTCCCGTGTCACATCGATCATGATGCGATTGTAGCATCAATTAAGCACCTTATTCGATGCTGTCGATGAACGAACTCATGTCGAGCGGAACACTCCTGTCCGCTGCCTCCGCGGCGGCGCTGAACCTACAAAGTGTGCAGATAAGCCAGCAGATCGTTGATTTGCTGCTGACTGAGGACCTGGGCGTAGCCGGGCATTTTGTTCCGCCCCATACGAACGATGTCGGTGACCCGATCGTCATTGGCGGGCATTCCGCTCATCGGCAGGTATTGCCGCTGGAAAACGCCTTTCATGCTTGGCCCCTGCCGCCCACGCGAAGAGTAGGGCGCATGGCACCGGTCGCAATAATTGTCATAGATCCGGCGCCCCGCGATCTGCTGCGGATTGAGTCCAAGTTCCGCATCGCTCTTGCGCCGTTGCACCTCGCAACCAGTCAGCACCACGATAGAGAACAGGAAACAAACAGCAAACAGTTTCAGATTCCTAATTTTGATCTCCCGCTTGAAGAAAAGATGAATGCGAAATTGCTCCATTTGTCCGTCGAAACCCCGAACTTAAACCGCTACAATAATAAAGCAAAGCCATGCCCAGCGCGGGAACCAACGTGACGCCAAAACGAGTGACGGTAAAACGAGTCTACGAACAACCCGCCCGCGGGGATGGGACGCGTGTGCTGGTCGACCGCCTCTGGCCACGCGGCCTGAGCAAAGCACGCGCCGCAGTGGATCAATGGCTGCGCGACTTAGCCCCCTCCGACGCTCTGCGCAAGTGGTTCCATGCCCGCCCCGAAGCCTGGCAGGTATTCCGCAAACGTTATCTCAAAGAGCTGGCCCGGCCAGAATCTGCGGTGGCACTCAACGAACTCTATCGTTTGGCCAATCGACGAAAGAAGCTGACCCTGCTTTTCGCGTCTAGGAATGAAGAAAAAAACAACGCCGTGGTTCTAAAAGATCTCTTGGACGGAATGCGCAAGCCCCCAACCGGCACTGGCCCCGGAGGAGTCCGAGCAGTCCGCGACCGTCAAGTAAAAAGAATACGAAGATGAAAAGAAGCACTCAGCATTTAGTTTTTGCCCGACGATTCCAGCGAAGAAGCGCATTGCAAAGTCAAGTGCTGAATGCTAACTGCTAATTGCCAACAGCTACTTCTCCTCCACAATCGCTTCCACAACGCTGTCGATCGAATCGAGAACGCGTTTGTTGGGAATATTGAAATTGTTGGTGAGAATGGAAAACGCGATTTGCTGGCCGCGAACTGTCGTCGCATAACCGGAGAGCGCCTTGACTCCGCCGAGCGAGCCAGTCTTGGCGTAAACGTGCGTCCGCGGATCAAGATTCGGGAAGCGATCCGCCAGGGAACCGTCGATCCCGGCAACCGGCAGCGTTCCCCGAAAGCTGGCACCCCACGACTGGCTCGCGGCATAGCGCAACAGTTGCACAACTGCGTGGGGCGTCACCAGATTTTGACGGGAGAGGCCGGAGCCGTCGTAAAAAAGATATTGGTCGCTGGGCACGCCGGCCTGATTCAGAAAGCCGCGCAGCACTTCGAGACCGCCGTCAACGGTTCCCGAGGTTCCTTTCTCTCGGCCCAACAAGCGCAGCAGAATTTCCGCATGCAGATTCTGGCTGACCTTGTTGATCACCCGCACATCTTCGATCAGCGGCTTAGACTGGTAGCTGGCCAGCACCAGCGGCTGATTGGGTAATGCGCGCGAAGGTTCATCACCTCCACGGGCCGGCGCGGAAGCTGTGACCGCGAAGGTCGAAAGACTGGCCAATTCGGTGTGCCGCGTGCGCTGTTTGCCGTAGACAACGATGCCACGGTTCTCCAGTAATTGGTGGAAGAGCGCGGCGGCGAATTCAGCAGGGTCTTCGATGGCGAGAGCTTCGTTGGTACCGCCATCATCCAGCGGTACGTTGCCCCATAGCGTAACCAACGTGGACCCGGGCTCGCGGTTGATGAAAATTTTCCGGCCTGTGCCCGCAGGCGTAGTGATGATGCGATTGTCGATGCGATAGTAATCCGCGAAGGGCGTGATGTTGACGAAGGCATGCTCGCCAGCGCGATCCGCGGGAAGAATATTCACGAATACTACGTTGTCATTGATAGTGAGTGCGGAGACTGGCGCGCCATCGGCGAGAACCAGGTCATCCTGACTCCACCCTTCACCGTAGCGCTCGAAGGCGAAATAGGAGTCGTCGGCGACGATGTTGCCATCGACATACTTAACGCCCTTTTGGACCAACGCGTCGGCAAGTTGCTCGAGTACTTGAATTGGATGATCGTTGCGCGAAGTACGCAGGTTGTAAGGCAATTCGCGGCCAGAAAGATTGGGATCGCCGCGGCCAACTAGCACGAGGTCGCCGGCAAGGCGTCCATATCTGTCGAGAACTCCACTGGTTTCGACGGTGGTGCGTGACGTGTAATCTGGCCCGATCAGCGCTAGCGCGGCGGCAGTAGTGAACAGCTTGGTGTTGGAAGCCGGAGTGAAAAGCTTGTCCGCGTTCTGGGCGTAAATGATTTTTCCGGTGTCGAGTGAGACTACTTCGATGCCCCAGAATCCGCGGGCGAGATCGGGGGTAGAAAGGATTGTATCAATGCGTTTGGCAACAGAGTTACGCGAGGCGGCGGGAAGTTGTGGCGCCAGCAGCAGGCAAAAAACGATCGCGAAGTACGCGCGTTTTCGATGCATCCAAGTAGACCGATTGTAGCACTGGCCTGAGCGGGTTCTCGTGCCGTTTCTTTGCGTCATTCTTCGTGATCCAACATTTTCACTTCACCAACCACAAAGGACACAAAGGTACACAAAGGAAACTCTCAAAATCTTTCGGTTGAGACGCAGTTTAGATTCATGCGTCATCGGCTCTTCAGGGTATCGAGGGATGCTCTTGCTTCGTTTAGCGTCGGATCAAGGTCTAACGCTTGTTTATAGGCGACGCGGGCCTCGGATAGCTTGCCAAGTTCCTGCAAGAGTATCGCCAGCTGCAGGTATCGCGGAGCTGAAGGCACACCGCCCGCATCCTGCGAAATCCGCTCGACCATCGCCGGGCCTTGCGCGGGGTCGGCCTGTAACGCCAGCCGGTAGTTTTCGCGCACCTTGGCGTACTGTCCGAGTTCGTCGTAGATGGTCGCGATGCTTTCGTAGCAGCGAGCCTTGATCGCGGGATCGGCGGTTACCTGAATGGTGAACTCGTACTCTGCGATGGCGTCGGTCATGCGTTCAGATTCCAGAAGAGCGGCGGCCAGGTTCACGTGCCGGAACGGATCGCCCGGGTTCAGGCTGGCAGCTTCCTCGAAGCCGGCGATTGCTTCTTGCGGCCGGCCAATCTGCATCAGCGTCTTGCTCAGGTTTTCGTTGGCGACTACGTTATGTTCCGTAACCTTGACTGTATGCGACCACAGCTCGTAGTCGCTCTGCCAATAGCCGATTTGGCGCCAAGTCAGAAAAGACAACGCCGCCAGGATTACGAACGCGATCGCGGCGCGCAATGGAAGATTGATTTGGCTGCGCTCAGCCGCATCAGCAGCGCCCCAGACGATCATCACAAAAATTCCGATCAATGGAAGGTACGCGTAGCGGTCGGCCATGGCCTGATCGCCGACTTGGACGAGTCCGATCACAGGCACCAAGGTTCCGAGATACCAGAGCCAGCCAGTCGCCAGATATGGGCGAGACAAACGGTGTTTCCACACCAGGACGCTCACGCTTATGAGAAACAGCACAGCCAAGCCGAGTTGCCACGCTGGCCGTCCGTCTCTTGGATAGGGATAGAGAAACGCGAGGTGCACAGGCCAGAACGCTTTCCATACGTATGATGCGTAGGAGTAAATGGCGTTTGCCAGCCGTCCTGCACAGGGATAGATCTCGAAAGACTGAATCGCTTGTGCCCGCTGGGCGATGATGGTGATCGCGGCGCTGCCGATGCAAAGCACCGACAGCGGCAGTTTTTCGAGGACCAGTCGCAAGAATTGGAACTGAGGTACGGGAAATGCTTTCTTCGGACCTACATCTTTTGATTGGGCTTTGCGATTGTGTCCTTTCACAGGAGGCGATAAAGGCTGGTCCCACCCCTGGATTCTTTGCAACGGCCAGAAGTCGATCAGCAAAAGCACAAACGGAAGCGTGATGACCATGGGCTTCGCCGCGAGTCCAAGGGCGAACAGTGAGGCCACAGCGAGATAGCGCTTCGCATCCGGTCTTCTGCTGTACCAGCCATAGGCCCCGAGGGTGAGCAGGAAAAACAGAGTGCTGAGCAGATTCTTGCGCTCGGCGATCCAGGCGACGGATTCCACGTTCAGCGGATGCAGGCCAAATAAAGCGGCGACCAGCAAGCTCCGCCCTTTCGCTCCGGTGGCGCGTAACAATAAAAGGAAGAGCAGCACGACATTGAGCGCGTGCAGCAGAATGTTCGTAGCGTGATGGCCCACGGGATTCGGGCCGTAGAGTTGACAATCCAACGCGTGGGAAAGCCAGGTGAGCGGATGCCAGTTCTGTGCTGCCGTCGCGGTCAAGGCCCAGGTAAACGTATTCCAGGTCACTCCAGCTTGTACGTGAGGGTTTTCCGTAACGTAATTTTGATCGTCCACGTGCAGGAAAGGATTGCGCGCGGCGCGACTGTAAATGGCTGCGGTCCCGACGGCGAGGCAGAGGCAGGCAACGACGGCAAAATAGGAATGCTTTCGATCCATTTGGTCGGCGTGATTGTAGCATCGGGCCGGTCAGCAGTGGGTCGAAGGAAGTTCCCTCTAGAGCACCGCGAGCGAGCGCAGGATGCCCTTGCGCCAGCCGGCAACATGCGCCGCCACTAATTCTTGTTCTGGGCCAGGTTGTTGAGGAATTCTTTCGGTTCGGTTTGGTTCGGATCCAACTTTAGGGCTTGCTCGTAGGCGGCACGGGCTTCGGACAGCTTGCCGGTTTCCTGCAGCAGGATTCCCAGCTGTACGTAACGGGCAGGGGAAGGCTGAGCAGCAACACTCTGGGTCAGCCAATTCGTCATTTCGACGCTGCGCTGAGGAGTAACCCTCAAGGCCTGCTGGTAACTTTCGCGCACTTTGCCGTAATCTCCGAGCGCGTCATAAACCGCGGCGAGGCTCTCGTAGAAGTGGGACTGCATTGCGGGATCAGAAGCCAGCGAAATGGCAGTTTCGTATTCTGCAATAGCGTCCTGCAAGCGATCGCTCTCCACCAAGCCGACGGCCAGATTGCCATGCCTGACCGGGTCTGCCGGAAGAAGCTCGGCGGATTTCTCGAGAAACGGCAGGGATTCCTCGGCGCGCCCCATCTTCTGCAGCGCGTCGCCAAGGTTGCTGATACCCATGGCATTGTCGGGGGCGACCTCCAAGTCACGTGCCCAGAGATCGTACTCGCTACGCCAATAGCGGATCTGGCGAACCGTTAGGAATGACAGGATGGCGAGAATGATTGCGGCAGTTGCTATGCGCCATTGGGGAGCGATTTGTTTTTTGTCCGCCCAGTCCGCAGCGCCCCAGACCACCATCACGAAAATTCCGATCAGTGGGATGTAAGCATAGCGATCAGCCATGGCCTGATTGCCGACCTGTACCAGCCCAATCACAGGCACCAGCGTTCCGAGATACCAAAGCCATCCGGTCAAAAGATAGGGGCGGTTCGAGCGCTGAGTCCACACCAGAATACTTACACCCGCGAGGACGAGCGCGGCCACTGCAACCGGCCAGCCCGCGAGCGCGTTGCCGGGATGGGGATAGTATACGGCCAGTCCCGTGGGCCAGAATGCTTTCCATAGGTACATGGCATAAGCGTAGACAGCGTTCTCGAATCGAACATCAAGTGGAAACCGTTCCAGGGTCTGGATTGCGACGGTTCGCTGGGCAATTATGGTGAGCACAGCGCTGCCGGCACAGAACGCTAAGAGAGGTAGTTTTTCCAGAACCAGCCGTGAGAACGATGCCTGGGTAAAGGTGAATTCCGGCTCCGAGACGGAACTTTTGAATCCCACTTTTTCATTCTTCTTGCGGCCTGGACGGCTTGCAGGAGACGTCTGGTCCCAGCCCTGGATTCGTCTCAATGGCCAGAAGTCGAGGAGCAAAAGCACGAAAGGGAGAGTGATGACCATCGGCTTCGCGGCCAGTCCGAGCACGAACAATGCGGCCAGAGCAAGGTAACGTTTGACGTTCGGGTTGCGAGCGTACCAGCCGTAGGCGCCAAGTGCGAGCAGGAAAAAGAGCGTGCTCAGAACGTTCTTGCGTTCCGCGACCCAGGCCACGGATTCCACGTTGAGAGGATGCAGAGCGAATAATGCAGCGACAAATAAACTGCGCCCGATTGCGCCCGTTGCGTACAGCAACAAGAGAAACAGAATCACGACGTCCAGTACATGAAGCAAAAGATTCGTGACGTGATGGCCGGCCGGATTCAGTCCGTAGAGTTGGCAATCCAGAGCATGGGAGAGCCAGGTGAGAGGATGCCAATTTTGTGCGTAGCCTGCGTTAAAAGACCAGAGAAAGACCTTCCAACTCAGTCCCGCATGTATGGCGGCATTGTTCGTAACGTAGTATTGATCGTCGAAATCGACAAAAGGATGGCGCACCACCGGGCTATAAAGCGCCGAAGTGACAACGACCAGAAACAGGCAGGAGACGATGATGAGACGTTTGCCTCTTCGATCCATGGGATGGTTGGCTGTGGCCTCTGGCACGGTCGGCGAAATCCGGCGTCCGGCGCATGCGCGCTCGCGTAGCTACGGGCCTTAGTGTTGCTCGCCTCCGCTGGACTGCGCTTGTTCTGAACTTGCTGAACTCCCGAAGTAAGCGTCATTCAACCGCGGTTTGACGGACTTCTTAAGCGAGTCGACCGCGGCTTGCGTGCGTTGTCCAGTAACGAGTCTCTTGGCATCGCTTTCGGACATCATCTGCCTGGAAACTACCTTAAAGATGTGCCACGCTTCTTTGCCCGAGATAAGTTTGGAGATCTGCCCCGGCTGCAACGCGAACACCTCCGCCTGCGTGTCTCCCAGTTCAGACCGGGTAACTAGACCCATGTCGGCGTCCGGGGCGTCATCGGGGTCGCCTGCGACGGTGTAAGCCTCCTCCTGCAACGTTGCGAAATCTCCGCCGGCAACTGCCTGAGTGTAAATCTTCTCCGCTTCCGCCTTCATTGTGGCTTCATCGGCGGCAGGGTCCACCTTCGCTTGAGACGTCGCTCCTGATGGGGAAAGACGCGACTTCTGCTTTGGAATTGAAATTTGCAGCAGCTCGACTTGCTCGAAGTCGGCGACGTGCTCCTTATAATATTTTGCGAATTCCGCATCGGTCATGTCTGCCTGCCGGGCCAGGCGCTCGTTCATGGCGCGAGCCAACACCTGCAAGTAGGTGAAGTTCAAAATCTCGTCGAAATGTGGATCTTTATCAATGCCGAGTTCGCGAGCTTCGCGCGCGAAAAGGAGTTGGTCGGAGTAGAAGCGGGCAAGTTCGGCGGTAGCGTGAGGAGGCTGATTGGGAGCAACCACGCTGGCAAGCTTTTCAAACTGCGCCCGAGTGATGATCGTGCGGCAGCTTGGATTCAAAGCGACGCGGGAGCTGGTCGCTTTCGAATCGGTTGACCCCGGCGTCTTGGCAGCCGCGTCCGGCTCGGCTATCGAATAAGAATCGCTGCCGCAAAGGCCATCAATTGTGATCACAGCCGCGTCCGGCGGAACATTGCGGGAGACTGAGAGCCCAGATTTATCGCCTGGCGTGGAATTTCCCGCTGGCACGGCCTGCGCATGGACAGACGTCCGCTCTAGCGCGAGCAACGTGAACAGCACGAAAACGAGCCACCAGTAACGCATGGGAATGCTACCTCCGACAGAGAACCTGAAATGCTAACACAGCTATGATGGGGCTTTGATCTGACCAGATGGCGAGGAGAAAATTTCGCGGCAACAATGCTGGATAAGATTTTCTCTAGGTGTGAATCCGGCAAGAAAAAACAGGCCGCCAGTTACGGCGGCCTGCTCGGACTCACAGTAAAACCTCAAACCAACTAGTTAATCTCAAATGCAGCACCGTTGACGGCGCCGGTTGCGTTGTTCCAAACAGTACCCTTCTTGGTGCAGGTGTCGCTAACCTGGAACCACAAAGGACTGGTCAGATCGCTGTTCGAAACCATCCAGAGCAGCACGACGGTCGGAGCCGGTTCAGTCTCACACAGGAAGTAGGTCTTGCCCTTCGCGAAGGTGACCGGTTTTGCCCCTTTCGCGAGCGTGTAACTGATTGTCTTAATCGCCGTGTAATCCGGGATGGTGCCGTGCTGGACCAACTTGGCCAGTTCCGTGGTTGGGCCACTGGTTGAAGTGCCGTGCAACAGGTAGGCTGACATTTTGCCACCTTTTACGCCGGTGTAATTGGTATTGGGCGACAGGGCTTTGACAAACGTAGTAGCTTTCTTGGCGCTGAAACCCATGGCGATAGTCTGACCTGCTCCGTCTGCTGCGGCCGATCCGGAGATGTAGTATCCGGAGCCTGTGTTATAGCTGGTGCAACCCGTGCCGCAGTTCGTGAAAAGGGCTGCCGGCGGCAACACTGGCTGGCCGTGCAAACCACTTACCCCGGCGACTCCGCCTTTTACAAAGTTGTCTTGCGCCGCCGCTACCGAAACCACCAGCAGGGCCAGCCCCAAGCCGAAAAGACAATTACGTAGCATCTTCTTCACTATAGTCCTCCTGAGTTTTTTTACTTTCAACGGTGTCGGGTCTACTCTTGTTATTCAAAGCCGATATAGCCCGCGGACATGCATCCTATCCTGACCAGAGTCAAAGTCAAGTGAAATTCGGGCGCGAACATGAAATTTGTTCGCCAAGAGATGAACGGTTGCACATTCTTGCGCTTATTGTGCAAATGCGCTTCGCTGCTGTGTGTTCGGCGATATGAGAGGCACCCGTAACTCCTTGCGAGACGTTGTCGCGTGGACGCTCCGAAATCCGACAAGGTTTAGAATCGGGCCATGCGCCCGGTGTTTGAATGGAATCTAGGCTCGCATGCATTGCAGTTAGGAAAGCGCACGCTCGTCATGGGCGTTATCAATGTCACTCCGGACTCATTTTCCGATGGCGGTGCCCACTTTGACCGCGAGCGCGCAGTTGAGCACGCGATACGCTTATTGGACGATGGCGCTGACATCATCGACGTAGGTGGAGAATCGACGCGTCCCGGAGCCAAGGTTCTTCCTTCCGCGGAGACTGCTGGCAAGATTACTGCACCGGCGGGGCAGCCTTTTCCCGAGAAGCAGCCAGTCAGTGAGAAAGAAGAATTGGAACGAGTGATTCCTGTGATCGCAGCTCTCAAGCGAAAGCGCCCAGAGGTAGTGATCTCGGTGGATACCTACAAGGCAAATGTGGCGCGCGCGGCAGTCGAAGCGGGCGCCGAAATCGTCAACGATGTGAGCGGATTTCGCTGGGATCCACTGATGGTGAAGACGCTCGCGGGATTGAAATGCGGCGCCGTGCTGATGCACATGCGCGGGCGTCCAGAGGAGTGGCGTACCTTGCCGCCGGTATCCGATATCGTGACGCTGGTCAAACGTGAACTGCGGGCGTGGGCAGATGTTGCGCTGTTAGGAGGAGTCAAGAGGGAGCGGGTCGTGCTCGATCCCGGGTTTGGATTCGGAAAGAGCTTTCAGGAAAATTATCCTCTGCTCAAGCGCTTCGAGGAGTTGCACGAGCTGCGGTATCCGTTGCTGGCGGGGATGTCGCGCAAGTCTTTCATCGGGCGTGCGCTGGCGCGGAATGGAAGCGACGCGCCACTGAGCGAGCGGCTCTCCGGCACACTCGCGGCGGAGACGGCGGCCATCCTGAAGGGAGCGCACATTGTTCGCACTCACGACGTGCGAGCTTGCGCGGACGCGGTGCGGATAGCGGATGTCGTGGTAAGTTAGGTGAAGTTTCGATCAACTATGAACAAGCTGAGTCGCTTCGTGTACCTTTGTGTCCTTCGTGGTTCTCGGATTTGTACTGCTTCAACCACAAAGGCCCACGAAGGTACACAAAGGAAGCCATCTAAATGCCGCCACCTCGGCGAGTCGTGACCCGCTCTGTTGAGTCGCTTCAACGCTGCTATAATGAAAAATTGCGCTCATGAGCAGGAAGCGTTTAGTGCGTTCGACCACGGTGCTTTGCGTCCGGCGTGACGGCCATGTGGTGATGGCCGGCGACGGGCAAGTCACGCTCGGCGAAGGCGTGATCAAACATACCGCCAAGAAAATCCGGCGTTTATACCAGGACAAGATTCTGGCCGGATTCGCGGGTTCGACTGCGGATGCTTTTTCACTTTTCAGCCGCTTCGAGGCCAAGCTGGAGCAGTATCATGGCAACATCGGCCGGGGAGCGGTGGAATTGGCGAAGGATTGGCGGACGGACAAGTTCCTACGGCATCTGGAAGCGTTGCTGCTGGTCTCCGACAAGGAGCAGACTTTCCTGCTGAGTGGCCAGGGCGATGTGATCGAGCCAGATGGCGGAATTGCGGCCATCGGCAGCGGCGGACCGTATGCGCAAGCTGCGGCACAGGCGCTGGCGGCGCACACGCAGCTCTCCGCCCACCAGATTGCCGAAGAGGCGATGAAAATTGCCGGCAACATGTGCATTTACACGAACGACAAAGTGACGATTGAAGAACTTTAGTCGTTAGTCGGTGGTCGTTCGCTAACCAATTCTGACCGACGACCAACGACTAGCGACCAACGACTGATTTATGGCCATTTATTTGCCGGGAACCGTAGACGAAGAACAGATTGCTCTCGACGAACTCACGCCGCGTGAGATCGTTGCCGAATTGGACAAACACGTCGTCGGACAGAAAGACGCGAAGCGCGCGGTGGCGATTGCGCTGCGAAACCGTATGCGGCGGCAGAAGCTCACGCCGGACCTTGCCGAAGAAGTGATTCCCAAGAACATCATCATGATCGGTCCTACAGGCGTGGGCAAGACCGAGATCGCTCGCCGGCTGGCGAAGCTCGCCAACTCGCCTTTCCTCAAAGTGGAAGCGTCGAAATTCACGGAAGTCGGATATGTAGGGCGGGACGTTGAGTCCATGATCCGCGATTTGGTTGAGATCGCGATTGAGATGGTGCGTGAGGAAAAGCTTGAAGACGTGGCCGATAAGGCTGAATTGAATGCCGAGGAACGCTTGTTGGATATCCTCTTGCCGCCGCCCGCTCCGGTTCGACCGCCGGAATCTGCGCAGGCTGGTTTTATTCTTGAAGGAACGACGGCGTCTTCATCTGGTGAATCGCAGAGTCGTACCCGCGAGAAGCTTCGCCAGCAATTGCGTGAGGGCAAACTGGACGAACGCACAGTCGAAATCGATGTGCGCGAGCGTGCGTTCCCATCTTTCGAAATCATCTCCAATCAGGGTGTCGAGGAGATGGACGTCAACATTAAGGACATGTTGCCCAACATCTTCGGCCAGCGTACGAAGAAGCGGAAGATGAAGGTCAACGAAGCGTTTGAGTACTTGATCCAGGAAGAAGAGCAACGGTTGATCGACATGGATCAAGTAACACGCACAGCCATCGATCGCGTAGAGGATTCGGGCATCATTTTCCTCGACGAGATCGACAAGATTGCGGGACGGGAAAGCGGCCACGGACCCGACGTTTCGCGCGAAGGCGTGCAGCGCGACATCCTGCCCATCGTGGAAGGAACCACGGTGAATACCCGCTACGGCATGGTTCGTACTGACCACATTCTGTTTGTGGCAGCGGGAGCGTTCCACGTTTCCAAACCGAGCGATTTGATCCCGGAACTACAGGGCAGGTTCCCCATTAGGGTCGAATTACAGTCGCTTACCATGGAAGACTTCATCCGGATTCTGACTGAACCAAAGTCTTCTCTGGTGAAGCAATACACCGCGCTTCTCGAAACCGAGAGCGTGAAGCTGGAATTCACCAAGGATGCGCTGGAAGAGATCGCACGCTTCGCCTTCCGCGTCAACGAAGGCACGGAGAACATCGGAGCGCGCCGCCTGCATACCATCATGGAACGCGTGCTGGATGAGATCAGCTTCGACGCCCCGGATAAAAAGGGCGAACACTTTAAAGTCGACGCTGATTATGTGCGCCACATGCTGGCAGACATCGTAAAGGACCAGGATCTGTCGCGCTACATTCTGTAGGGTTAGCAATCTGTCTGCAAGAAATTGCCTTCTGGTAATCTTGTTCTTCTGCCGATGAGGCAATCCATTTCGAAGCTCATGTTATTGCTGTCTGGCACCGCTGCCCTTGTGAGCTGCGGTGTTCCAGGCATCCCTAAGCCTCCATCGTTGGATCTTCCCCAGCCGGTCACCGATCTTCGGGCAGTACGCAAGGGCGACTGCGTTTACCTTGATTGGACTGTGCCCACCGAAACTACGGATCGGCTCGCGGTGCGGCACCTAGGCCCGACTCGGATTTGCAGAAGTCTGGATGCTGCGATCAGCGAGTGCGCGAATCCCGTTGGAGAAGTCCCTGCGCCGCAGCTTCCCGGGACAGGCCCTCGGCAAACTAAGTCCGCGAAGACTAGCGCGACTATGCAGGCGAACTACGCAGATCGTCTTCCGCAAACACTCCTGGTCGAGAACTCTGGTGCGCGGATTTTCTACGCGGTTTCAGTGCTGAACGGCAAAGGCCGGACCGCTGGAATATCGAATGTCGTGCCAGTTCCGGCGGTGCCAGCTTTGCCCCCGCCTTCCGACTTCCGAGCTCAAGTCGCGCCGGAAGGCGTGATCTTGAGTTGGACCAGGATTCCACTTGCGACCGAGACTCCCGGGTTGCGATACGTTTATCGCGTGTATCGTCGGCCAGAAGGCGGAAATACGGACACGGTGGTGGGAGAAGTACCGGTGGACGCATCATCCGCCACGGAACTTGTGGATCACAGTTTCGAGTGGGAGCAAACCTACTTGTATCGTGTGACCGTGGTCACCTTGATCCACGAAGAAGGAAAAGCCGAGACTCAGTTTGAAGGCGATGACACTCCTGCGGTGAGAGTATTCGCTCACGATGTATTTCCGCCCGCTCTGCCCACTGGCCTGCAGGCAGTGTTTTCGGGCGTAGGTCAGCAACCATTCATCGATTTAATCTGGGCTCCGGATACCGATGCGGACCTTGCGGGCTACAACGTGTTCCGCCATGAAGCAGGCGTTGAGCCAGTGAAAATCAATGCAGCGCTAGTGAAGATGCCGGCGTTTCGCGACATGAACGTTGCGTCCGGAAGGATTTACTTCTATTCCGTTTCAGCCGTCGATGTACGTGGGAACGAAAGTGCGCGGTCACAGGAGGCGAGCGAAGCTGTACCATAAGGCAGCAGTTAGCAATTGGCATTCAGCATTTGGTCCTACGACTCTGCTAAGTGCTAAATGCCAAGTGCTACAGGCTGAGGTCCTATGAAATATTGCGGGTTCGAAATTAACGGACAATCTCATTACGGCTTGGTGGAGACGGTCGCGGGTGTGGAGCAGATCACAAGAGTGCTGCTGAAGCGGCCGGAGGAATCCGACGGCGACATCGAGGATCTACCGTCCAAGCGCATGGACCAGCTTAGTTTGGCCGAGGCGAGGTTGCTCGCTCCGGTGCGCCCGTCGAAGATTGTGTGTGTGGGCCGCAACTATCGCGAGCACGCTGCCGAGTTGGGCAATGAAGTGCCGAGTGAGCCGTTGCTCTTCTTTAAGCCTCCGTCCTCGCTCCTCGCGCCCGGTTCGGAAATCCGCCGGCCGAAACTTTCGCAGCGGGTGGATTTCGAAGGGGAACTCGCCGTAGTAATTGGCAAGAAATGCTACAAGCTGGGTGCGGATGAGGATGTGCGGCCCTACATTCTCGGCTACACCTGCCTCAACGATGTGACTGCGCGCGATTTGCAAAACAAAGACGGTCAGTGGACTCGAGCCAAGGGCTTCGACACATTTTGCCCAGTCGGCCCGGTGGTGACGGACGAGATTAATCCGTGGTCCGGAGTTGGGGTTGAGACGCGAGTGAACGGAGTGGTCCGACAGCAGGGCAATACCCGGGATTTCATTTTTTCACTCGGTGTCGTCATTCGGTACATCGTTCAGGCGATGACGCTTGTTCCCGGTGATTTGATCGCGACCGGCACCCCCAGTGGCGTGGGACCAGTGGTCGCGGGAGATGTGATCGAGGTCAGCGTCGAGGGTGTGGGGATGCTGAGGAATTCGGTTATCGACGAATAGATGTTTCGTTAATGGAGGACGGGCGTCCTTTCAACGAAACTTCTTCACTCGCACTTGCACTTGCGTTCCTTCAGGGAGTTTGCCGTCAAGTAATTCGATTTTTCCCTCTCGAACGATTCCATCGAATTCCTGTTGCGCTTCTGGAACGCTTCCCGACGACGCGGGCGAGGGCGCCCGCGCCACACGGCCCATACCTTTATCCATGGCGGCGTTGGCCAGGCGGTCGGCTTCTTCGTTGTGTCCGCGAAGCACGTGGCCGATCGAAAACCAATCGAGTTTTGCAATCAATTCCTTGGCGCGTCCGTGGAGGTCTTGCAGAGCAGCATTCTTCACTTTGTAGATGCCTTTGATTTGCCGTACCAGCAACTCTGAGTCGCTGATCACCTTGAGCGCCTTGTGGCCGTTGGCTACGGCATACTCCAGCGCGGCAATCAAGCCCTGATACTCCGCAAAGTTGTTGGTTTGATGGCCGAGATATTCGCTGAGCGCGGCAACTTTTCGCCCGGTTTCATCTTGAATGACGACGCCGTATCCGGAGGGCCCGGGATTGCCACGAGCGCCCCCGTCGCTGAAAGCAACGAGGTGGTGCGCGGGCTGGTCTTCGCGGGCGCTGAACAGCTCTTTGCTAGCGCGAGGTGAGAAATTTGAGGGCATGGCGAAAGTCTACACTGCGGTCGTTGACTCTGCCGAGCTATGCTCGGCCCGAACGGGGACGCCCGTCCTCCACTTTTTTTATTTCAAATAGTGGTCGAACCATCCCGTCAGGCGATCGAGGACATCGCGGCGGTGTTCGGCTTGGAGGAACTCGTGTCCTTCGCCGGGATAGATGACCAGCTGCGTTTCCACGCCTAACGTTTTCAGCGCCCACCAGAATTCGCGGGATTGCGGCATCGGGCATTCTCCGTCGTACTGGCCAACCAGCACGAGGGTGGGTGTCTTCACATTTTTTATGAATGTAATCGGCGCGCTCTTTGCATAGATTGCGGGATCATCGTATACGGTCGCGCCGAAATAGGGGGGCATCCATTCATCAATATCGTTTTGACCATAGTAGCTTTGCCAGTTCGCCAGTCCGGCACCGGCCACCGCGGCGCGAAAACGGTTGGTCTGGGTCACGGCCCACATGGTCATGTAGCCGCCGTAACTCCAGCCCGTGATGCCGATGCGATTGTTGTCGACCGGCAGCGTTTTTACGACCTCGTCGACGCCCTTCAAAATATCCTGAAAATCGCCGTAACCAAAATCCTTGACGTTCGCGGCGGTAAACTTTTCTCCTTGTCCGAAGCTGCCGCGAGGGTTCGGAAAGAGCACAAAATATCCGTGAGCGGATAGCTCGTAGGTATTGAAGAACACCTCCGGCCATCCGACATGCGCCTCGCCGGCCGGGCCGCCGTGCACCACCACAACCATTGGGTAGCGCTTGTTAGGATCGTAGTCGGTCGGATACATGAGCCACCCTTGAATCTTCAGGTCGCCATTTGACCAGTGGAGGCTTTTCAGTGAACCCCAGGCTGGACGAATACCATCATTTACGCGAGTGATTTGCTTCCAGTCTCCCATCGGACCAGCCCAGATTTCCGGGGGGTGCGTGGACGAATTCCAAATCACTGCGGAAGACTGGCGATCTGCCGTGAGAGAAACCGTAGGTCCGCCCTCAGCTTCTGTAGAGATGACTTCCGGTCCAGTCCACGTTACCGAAACTTTGCCGTTTGACAAATCGACCCTGGAAATGCCGTCGAGACCATCAACGTTCTCGGTAAACAGAATTTTGCTCGGCGATTCCCAGTAGAGCCACGAAGGTGAAGCTGCAATTCCTGGGGTTACGTTGCGAGCATCTCCTCCAGTTGCGGACACGGTAAAAATGTCGCCGCCGATCGACCCCTCATCGCTCATGAGCCCGCCAATGAAAGCGATGGTCTTGCCATCAGGAGACCAGCGCGGAACAGCGATCTGCAAAGAAGGTTTGTAAACCGGCTTGAGTTCTTGGTTTTCTGCGCTGAGCGTGTAGAGTTCAGCGACGTACCAGTTGGAATCGCCCGCGCCATGCGCCGCAATCGCAGCGAAACGCTTGCCATCCGGGGACCAGTCGTACTGGTAAACGTACATGTCCGGCGGCGAGAGCTGGCGTACTTTGCCCGAGCCAACATCCACCAGGGTCAGCCGCTGTTCGTAAATCTTCTGATCGATGACTCCGGTCTCGGGCACCATGGGCATCAAGGGGCCAGCTACCCGCGGCGCATTCTCCGTAAACAAGAACGCCAGCGTCTTTTGATCAGGAGACCACGCGGGATCGGCCAGGTAGCCCTTGAGGCTGGTCAGTTTGCGCGCGCCGCCACCTTCCACGTTCGCTACATAAAAATTAGATTGCCCCTCACCTTCAACATCGGAAAGAAAAGCCAGGTGTTTGCTGTCGGGCGACCAGGCGATGGTGTCCTCACTTGCGGCGTGAACATCGCTGACCGCGGAAATACGTTTTGGCTTGGCCCCGGGAGACTTGAGGTCCTGAACGTAAATGGCGGATCCAGTCTCTGACGATTGCACCCAGGCCACACGATTTCCATCCGGCGAAATGGCCACCTGATTGAAGTCTCGAACGGCAGGGATGGTTTGCGCGCGCACACTAGCAACTACCACGAGGCAACCCACTATCAGACCTACCCGAAATGCGAGTCTTATCAACTTCCCACAGTTTGTCTTCATTTCTACTTTTCCTCGAACCAGGTCATGAACGGAGCCAGCAGACTTGTAGGACTGGCTGTCTCATCCGCCCAGCCGGGCGGGACGCACGGCCTCCATCGGCGTTCGGGTTCATCTTCCCGCGGCCAGCCGGGTAGCCAAACGCGGCGGAAGGTCAGCGGCCAGAATACGATCCTGCGCCTTCTTGAGATTGTAGGGCACGCGGTAGAAAGCAACGATGCGGGCGTCAGAGTCGTAAACGGCGAATCCCGCGCGCCAGTCGCCATCGCGCGGCTGTCCCACAGAACCAGGATTTACCAGATACGGTTGGTTGTTCTTGAGCGGGAATTCCGATCTTTCGATTTGTCCCACCGTCTTGTAGGCGGGATGAATGGAGTTGATGTGATCTCCGTTCAACATAAAGCTTCCCTGCAAATGGGTGTGCCCGAAGAAGGTCACCATGGTTGGAGCCACCATGAGCGGTTCCACCGCGTCGCCTACCGTCACTACATATTCATCTTCATCGGCAGGCGATCCGTGCACAAATTGGGCATCCGGGAGTCCTTCGACCACAATCGGCCCCTGCGGCAAGGAACGGAGCCACTCCAGATTTTCCCCGGTAAGCTGATCGTGCGTCCATGACGAAGCCAGGGCGGCCACGGGATTGAAATCCTTGATGTCGATCAGGCCGCAGACAGCTTTGTCGTGATTGCCGCGGACAAAGATTTTTCCCAATTTGCGCGAACGCTCAATGACTTCGTTCGGACTGGCCCCGTAGCCAACAATGTCACCCAGATTGACCACCAGGTCGTAAGGCGGTGCGGTCGCGAGGCACGCCTCTAGAGCTTCGAGATTGCTATGAATGTCGCTTAACAGAAGTGCGCGCACTGTTCACCGGGCAAAATGGCGATTATAGACCTAAAGAGGCGTAGAGGGCGGACACTCCTGTCCGCCGCCCTTGATTTCGGCATAGCCTGTTTCTTGCATCCTAGAAAAAGCGGACAAGAGTGTCCGCCCTACACTGCATGCTTGGGCTCATCGTGGATTGACTACCGGGCAACGCGCCCAATGACCCGGAGACACCTCAACCAATGGTGGCAAACTGTGCGCGCACTCCGCTATGCGAGAGTCACAGCGAGGCTCAAACGGACATCCGGAAATAACCGCCTGCATGGCCGGCACCGTCCCTTCGATAGTTTGAAGAGGACGCGTACGATCCGTTTTCAGCGTAGGCACGGCATTTAGAAGTCCGCGCGTGTAGGGATGCGCTGCTGCGTGAAAAATTTCGAGCTTCGATCCCAATTCCACAAGATTGCCCGCGTACATCACCGCGATGCGATCAGCAACTTGTGATACCACTGCGAGATCATGCGAGATGAATAGCATGGCCAGGCCGAACCTGGCCCGCAGTTCAGCAAGCAGTTTGAGAATCTGCGCCTGCACCGTGACATCCAGAGCCGTCGTGGGTTCATCGGCAATCAGCAACGCAGGACGATTTACAATGGCCATCGCAATCATGATGCGCTGCCGCATGCCCCCCGATAGCTGGTACGGATAATCGCGGGCACGGAGAACTGGGTTCGGAATCGCGACATCTTCCATGGCCGCAACCGCCCGCTCCCAAGCCACCCTTTTTGTCATCTGTGCGTGCACGGCGACCGCTTCGGCGATCTGTTCGCCAACCCGCATGACTGGATTCAGAGCCGTCATGGGCTCTTGAAAAATCATGGCCACCTGCGATCCGCGCAGGTTTCGCATTTCTTCATCGGGAAGACGCAACAGATCATGGGCTGAGCCGTTCCCGTTCGTAAACAGGATTTCTCCCGCAACTCGCGCCTGCGAGGGCAGCAAACGCATCAAGGCAAGTGAAGTGACGGATTTCCCAGAGCCGGATTCACCAACCAGGCCCAGAACTTCGCCGGTGGCAAGGGTCAGACTGAGGTCCCGAACCGCAAGCAGGGACTTTGCCGAAGCCAAACCCTGGGTTGGGAACTGGACAGTAAGACGCCGTACATCGAGCAGCGGAGGCACGAGGCATATCCTAGCAGGGCAGATACGCCTTCGTGCGCTTCGCAGTCAAGTCCGAGACCGATTGGCCTTATTGGACTCGGTCAATCGTTGTCTGGGTCTTCAGGTTTGCTCTTGTCGTTCACGAAATACTTAGCGTTGTGTGGTGCCGAAATTTTATGGAAAGCATTGTGTCGGTGAAAGTCGAAACAATCGGATAGATCGTCAGCTAAAGCATCGGCATATCCGAGCGAAGGCAAACGGTAAACCTCTTCGATGAAATGCAGAATGCTGCCGAAATCATGCGTGACGTGAGAGACATAACCCTGCCTCGCAAAGGGAGACACGACGATCAGCGGCACGCGAAAACCGTATTCGTACGAGTTGATGACGGTCGGTGGAACGTGGTCATACCATCCTCCCCAATCGTCCCAGGTGATGATGATGACGGTGTTGTTCCAATATTGGCTCTGGCCGATGGCATTGACAATCGACGCAACCCAGGACGGTCCGAGACCTTGATTGCCTGAGGGATGATCCGATTCCTGCCCGGTTGGAATCACCCAGCTAACGTTGGCGAGTTGGCCATTGGCGATGTCCGTCAAGACCTGCGCCGGCTTCAGAACAACGTCATTGGCCCAATCCGAGCCGAAACGCAAATGCTGAATGGCATTCGGCCCCGTCCAGATGGAACCCGCCGATGGGGCGTAATACCGCCAACTGACTCCCGCATTGTCGAGCAGGTCGGCCAGGGTTTGATGATCGTAGCAGGGGTACGCTTTCTGAGCTTCGCTGCCGCTCGGATCAATCAGCCTCACAAATTCGCCAGCCGGAGCAGTACACCCGGTATTGCCACTCGCATTCGCGACCCCCGCTGGATTCTCTGCAGCGAACAAATCGCTGCCTGGGCTGGGCGCGGAAGTTCCCGAAATGATGAATTGGTGCGCCGGAAAGCTGGGCCCTTGATTGGTTTGGAACATGCGATCGCCGAAGGTGTACTGCTCAGCTAATTGAAAGTAAGGATTCAGGATCCCGGTCGAGTTGTCGACATACTTGAACTGAGGATTGGCGGGTGGACAACCGTTTGCACCCTTTTGGCAAGTCACAGCAATATTGTCTGCTCCGGTCATGTTCCCATTGGCGTACATGGCCACGAACGCGGAATGGGCGTGACTCAGATCGTAGTTGTTCGCCAGCGGCACGGCCGTCAGCGGGATTGTCTGACCCTGCGAATTCACCCCGCTGGTGGCGATGTCTACACCCGGCAGGAAGTTTGGGTTGCTGCCAAACAAATTGTCGGGCGAGCGATTTTCCTGAAAGATTACGACCACGTTCAGAAGGTCGTGGTGGTGATCTGGCGGAGCCTGGGCGTGCGCAACGGTTGTACCGAGTGAAATCAGCAGTGTGAGAATCGCAGCAACAGGTTTCATGTGGTCTCCCGGGAGTTGGCGTCACTCAAAACAGTCCTTCCCAACCCACCGAGGTCGGAGAAGTCGGCTCGGTCCGCCAGGTTACACGTAAATGTGCCCTAAGGGCAGTCGCCTGTCAAGAATAAAGGATTTTGCATCCCGCGTCTGACGCGGTTTTCGGGCTGTGAAAGAGCCGTAAGAGTGCCGATCAGGCCTCTTAGACCCGAGTGGGCGGCCGCTAGATGAAAAATCATGCACATTGACAGTCCGCGAGCACTCGATGTATGTTCGCCCGACGACTGAACCACTACTGCGCCTCGTTGCTGCCGAGAAATGTACTCCCCATTTGGCGTCACAACTAAGCCGCGAATATTACACTCCTAATCTCAATAAGGACAATCCGATGAATCGAACCGCCGTTGTGCTCCGCAGTCGCAAGAATAGGTTTGTCTTCTACGCTGCCCTGGTGTTTGCAATTTCTCTCACCATGGCCGCACCGCTTCAGGCGCAATTCTCCCTGGTCAAGATCAGCACCGACAGCTTCCATAACTCTTACAGCCAGCATAAAACCGAAGTTGAACCCGACACGTACTCCTGGGGCTCAACCATGGTTGCGGCTTTTCAAGTGGCTCGCGTTGCCGATGGCGGTGGCGCCGATTTGGGATTTAGCACTTCCACCGACGGTGGCAAAACTTGGACCTACGGTTATCTTCCAGGGCTCACGGTCAACTACAAAGGCGGAGGCAATTCGGCGGCGAGCGATGCGTCGGTGGTTTATGACGCGAAGCACGGAGTGTGGTTGATTTCCAGTCTTCCGATCGGCAACTCGGGGGTGAATGTCGCTGTCAGCCGCTCCAAGGACGGCCTCCACTGGGACAACCCAATCATGGTGGATAGCAGCGGCGGAGACGACAAGAACTGGATTACGTGTGACAACAACGCCAAGAGCCGCTTCTACGGCAATTGCTATTCCGAATGGGACAGTGGAACCATATTCATGAGCACTTCCACCGACGGTGGACTCACATGGGGGTCGGCCAAGACGACCGCGGATCAAGCCGGCGGCTCCGGTGCCGAGCCCCTGGTGCAACCGAACGGCCAGGTTGTGGTGCCTTTTCTGGGATTTAATATGCAGGCCTTTACCTCGACCGACGGTGGCGCAAGCTGGGGCTCGAGCTTTACCATCGCCAACGTCAACACCTTTCAAGGAAACAGTAGTTTACGAAGCGTCGGCCTGCCTTTTCCCTCGACCGGCATTGACCAGTCGGGAAAGCTTTACGTGGTGTGGTCGGATTGCAGCTTCCGCACGGGCTGCAGCACGAACGATCTGGTGATGAGCACTTCGACCAACGGAACGAAGTGGACCGCGCCAGCGCGCATTCCGATCGACAAGCTCAACAGCACGGTGGACCACTTTATTCCCGGGTTGGCGGTGGATCGTGCCACCTCCGGCAAAACTGCCCATCTCACCACAACTTATTACTACTATCCGCAGGCTGACTGCAGCGATTCTACCTGCGAGATCCACGTCGGTTTTACCACTTCCTCGGACGGAGGCATGACTTGGACCGCTGGAAAGGATCTGGGGGCAGGGCCGATGAAGATAAGTTGGTTGCCCGCCTCGCAGAACGGACCGATGCTGGCCGACTATCTGTCATCTTCCTACGTCGATGGCAAAGCCTTCGGAGTCTTCATGGTGGCCAAGGCGCCTTCCGGCGGCCTGTTCAATGAAGCCGCCTACTCCACCAAGCAGCCGCTCGAGGCCTCGGCGGACGAGCCGCGCTTCAGTTCACGCGGCGAGAAGCGCATACCTGGCGTCCATGCCGACCGGCCATTCCCCAGAACGCAGGGTGAGGAAAGAGCAACTCCTCCCTCGGGAGAGCGTTTGCAGAAATAGCTCGGGTCTCTTACACCGCCGGCACAACATGCCGGCGGTGTTGTGTTGATGCTTGCACTGGCAAGGTGCGCACCGTTCTTGCCGTCAATGTGAAATAAGCTTCACATTGACAGCGCGAGAGGGGCGGTGTACGCTCGCCGAGCGTCACTACTACCGCGTCTCGTTGCGTCCTCGAATGCGCCCCCATTCAAACCGCGGCGGTCTTTGCGGGTAAAACTCCAGCGTACAAGGATAATCCGAATGAAACGAGCGTTCCCCAGGCCTCAAAGTGGAAGGACCATGTCTCCTTTCTTTACATCTATGCTGGCGTTTTCAATCGCACTGGCGACGCTCATTCAAGCACATGCGCAAACCAATCTCGTAAAGCTCAGCACGGATACGTTCCACGACTCGGACGCGCAACATCACACCGAGGTTGAACCGGATACGTTCGCGTGGGGCTCGACCATCGTGACGGCTTTCCAGGTGGCACGCATTTCCGGCGGCGGTGGCGCTGACGTGGGGTTTGCTACTTCCACCGACGGAGGCAAAACCTGGACCAGCGGCTATCTCCCCGGCCTGACGGATAACTACAAGGGCGGGAGCTTCACAGCCGCGAGCGATGCTGCCGTGGCCTACGATGCAAAACACGGCGTGTGGCTGATCTCAACTCTTCCCCTCATCGACAATCAAGGAGAAGCCGTGGCCACCAGTCGCTCAACAGACGGAATCCACTGGGGCAAGCCCGTCATTGTGGATCAGAGCGGCTCGGACGACAAGAATTGGATTGTCTGCGACAACACTTCGACCAGTCCCCACTATGGCAATTGCTATACCGAATGGGACGAACCCGCGCTGGGCGATCTCATCTTCATGAGCACCTCCACCGACGGCGGGTTGACTTGGGGACCAGCGAAGAATACGGGGGATCAGGCAAGCGGCATTGGCGGCCAACCCCTGGTGTTGCCGAATGGCACAGTAGTAGTGCCGATCTCCACCCTGGGCACCATGATCGCTTTCCGTTCGACGGACGGTGGCAAGAGTTGGACCAGCACTTCGGTCATCGGCAACCAGAACTTTCGCGGGGAAGATGGGGGACTGCGCGACGGCTTTGGTATGCCCTCGGCACAAATTGACGGCAAAGGGAAAATCTATATTGTCTGGCCGGATTGCAGTTTTCGCAGCGGCTGCAGCACTGACGACCTCGTCCTGAGCACCTCAACCAATGGCACGACCTGGACCAAGATTGCCCGCATTCCGATCGATCCGATCACGAGCACAGTGGACCATTTCCTCCCCGGAATCGGTGTTGACCGGAGCACTTCGGGCAACACCGCGCACCTCGCCGTGACCTATTACTACTATCCCGTTGCAAGTTGCAATAACTCCTGCCAGCTGGAAGTAGGGTTTACGATTTCGCAGGATGGCGGCAAGACTTGGACGAAGGGACAGCATCTGGCCGGACCAATGCAGTTGAGCTGGCTACCCCAATCGCAAAACGGACTGATGGTCGCGGATTACCTCGCGGTCGCATACGCGAACGGAAATCCGTTTGGAGTATTTGCCGTGGCTAAGGCGCCCTCCGGCGGTCTGCTTAACGAGGCCATGTACACAACCAAGGCTCCTCTTTTGGCTTTGGCGGACGAACCTCGATTCAGCTCGAAAGGCGAAAAGCCAGTGCCCAATGCCAAGGGGAAATACGTTTGGAAGTACTACGACGATGATGGAGAGTATCCCATCCCACCTTCAAAGCAGGGACGACCTTTGAAGCATAGGTAACCGTGCTTTCCAATGTGGCCGCCGGCACGTGTCGGCGGCCGTGAGGTCGCAACGATTTCGCGCACACTGAATCTCACCCACGAGGAAACTTTCATGAATCGACATGCGGCGGCTTTTCTTACTGTGATGCTGGCGTCAGTGATTTGCGTGGTACTGGTAATGCCCGCGCACGCGCAATTCACTCTCGTAAAAATCAGCAGCGACACGCTCCACAATTCTGACAGTGTGCACAAGACCGAAGTGGAGCCCGACTTTTTCTCCTGGGGGAATACGATCGTGGGGACTTTCCACGTCGCCCGTGTGCCCGGATCCATCGGATGGGGCAGCGCGGACGTAGGGTGGTCCACCTCCACCGACGGTGGTAAAACGTGGACGTACGGCATCCTGCCCGGCCTGACGGACAACTACAAGAACGGACCCTACGGGTGGGCCGCGGACCCCTCCGTTGCCTATGACGCCAAACACCAGCAATGGTTGATCTCGACCCTCCCGCTCGCGGGCCAGGAAAACTCCGGCCTGATTGGAGACGTCGCCGTCAGCCGTTCTGCAGACGGCATCCACTGGGGCAAACCGATCATCATTGATAAAACTCACGAGGACGATAAAAATTGGACCACGTGCGACAACACCCCCACGAGTCCATACTACGGAAACTGCTACACGGAATGGGATCAGGCGTATGGCAGCGGCGACGTTCTAATGAGCACGTCGCACGATGGCGGATTGACTTGGAGCCCAGGCATACCCTCGGCCGATCATGCCGGCGGGCTCGGCGGCGAGCCCGTGGTTCAGCCCAACGGCACAGTCATTGTGCCGTTCTCAGGCGGCGGCATCGACGCTTTTCGTTCCACGGACGGTGGCAAGACCTGGAGTTCTACCGTGGTCATTTCGAACGTCGACAACCATGCGGAAGATGGCAACTTCCGCAGCTTCGCGGATCTGCCCTCCGCTGGAATTGATGCAGCCGGAAAAGCATACGTGATCTGGTGGGATTGCCGTTTTCGCAGCGGTTGCAGCTCGAACGATATTGTGATGAGCACCTCCACGGATGGCAAGAAATGGAGTGCCGTGAGCCGCATTCCGATCGACTCCACTAAGAGCACCGTGGACCACTTTATCGGGGGAATCGGAGTGGACCCTGCGACCTCCGGCAGCACCGCTCACCTTACGATCGTCTATTACTATTATCCCGTCTCCGCCTGCGGTAATTCGTGCCAGCTGGAAGTGGGCTTCACCACCTCTACCAACGGCGGCAAGACCTGGACCGCCGGAACAAAACTGGCCGGACCTATGAAGTTGACCTGGCTGCCAGTCTCCGATGCCGGGTATATGGTCGCGGACTACATTGGGGTTAGTTATACAAACGGAAACCCGCGCGGCATATTCGCCGTCGCGCATGCTCCTTCCGGTGGCCTTCTCGATGAAGCCATGTACACCACCAAGCAACCGCTGTTGGCTGCCGCTGGCGAACTGCGGTTCAGCTCGAAAGGCGAGAAGCCTGTCCCCGGCGCCAAGTCGGATCACGAAATGAAGTTCTACTACGACGACGAAGGCCGTGTGCCGATTCCTCCGTCGAGGTTGATTCCGCCTCAGAAGCAGAAGTAGGTCTTTGACTTCGAACTCAAGCCGCCAGCGTCTCACTGATGACGGCTTTTTTCTTGCGCACAGTTTCTGGAATCGCTGAACTCGGCTCGCAACAAGGATTCCGCCCGATTTTCCACATTCTGGAATTCTGATGAGTTCTTCCCGCAACATGAAGTCGCGATGCGCTGTGCGCGACAACAACGAACTCGAAGCGAATCGCCGCGAGGGCTGGCGTCGCCCGCTTGCACCAAATCCGGTCATAGGCTTGTGGAGCGGCTGCACTCGCCTGCATTCAAAGCAGATACACTTTCATGTTTTTCGTTGACTCCCACAATAGGAAGAGTAAAAACATAATCGTTCTTTGACACGTTCTAAGTTTATCCGGTTGGTGCGGCGTCCGGGACCCAAGCGAAGTCACTCTGCGGCATCGCAAGATGAAAAGTAGAGAGGGCAAGCAAGGGTCTATAGCAAAGCGCTGGTCGAGGCGAACATGAACATCATGTCAAAGGCAGGATAGAGTCCCGAGGCGTTGAACTGGTTTATCCGGTTGGCGGTAAGCCCGGAGCCCAAGCAAGGATCGGTAATTGCAGTCCGCAAGGATAGCGATTATGTCAGGTCAGCAAGGGTCTAACGCGAGCTACTGGCCGAGACGAATGAGTTCAACACCACCTCGGGACTCTTAATTTTTGCAGCCAGTACCCGCGACGACCACGTGGGGACGGGCACCTCGCCCGTCCAAGCCGGGCAGAGCTCCGCAGCAGGGCTTTTCCACGAATAACTCGCATCAGGACAGCTGGAGCAACTTGGCGTCCGAAATTCTCCTAAACTCCTCAGCGGAAGCAATGCATTCTGCTCTTTCAGGGATAGGCCTGCTAACGCGACTCGGATATTCGTCGTAGGTGCGATTATCCAGTAATCTGCCGTTTTGCTTTTTTCTCACTCCGCCCCATTGCTTGAAGAAGAAAGGCACTCGCTGGTCTCTACACAGTCGGCGAATGGAGATGACCCACTCTTTCTTCATCGGACGCGCGCCGGGACCGCTCTCGCCGCCAACAATCACCCAGGCGATACCGCTCAGATCGATTTCCCCGAGGTCTTCGAGCAATGGTTCGATTGAGAGAAAGCGAACTTTAGCGGAGGCTTGGCGAAGATGATCGATTCGGGGTAATCCGTATTTCCGATCTTCCACGCTCACACCCCACCATATGTTTTCTTTCTCCGCCGCAAACCGCAGTTTGCCGTTGAGCAAATCCTGCAGTCTTTCCGATCGCTTGGTCAATACCTGATACGTATGCCAGTCAGCGGTCGCCATCACCCGCGAAACCGCTTCGGTGTACGCGTCGGGCACTCCTGGCTGAAACAAATCGCTCATCGAATTGACGAAGACCAGCTTGGGTGAGCGCCAGGCGAATGGCTCCGTAAGCTTTTCTGGGACCAGGCGAAGATCAAACCCTTGCTCGTAGGGATGCCCTTTGACCCCGCGAAACCGCTCCGCGAAAGTCTCTGCGTAACAGTGCTTGCATCCGGGGCTAATTTTAGTGCAGCCGCGGACGGGGTTCCAGGTGGCATCGGTCCACTCGATGTGGGAGTTGAGAGACATTACTAGTTCCAAAAAGAGGTTTGGTCTGTGCTGTACTTCAATACCTCGTCCCAGAATGTATACGCCCGCTCGTGTCGAGAAAATAGGGCCAAGCGGTATAGGGGCCAGTTCTTGTCCGGAAACATTATCTCTTTCATCTTGTATATCGGCTGGAACATACAGCCCAGCGATTCCATGCGCCTCGAGAAGGTCTCTGCGAGGAATTTTGGGAAGGGTACGCCTCCAGCCTCGGCTGTTGCCCAATCAGTGCGCCAACCAGGGAGATCCAAGAAATCGGCCACTTTAGTCGACCGAGGATTTACATAGTTCTGGTTATTTCGATTCGCATCCATGTACAGCGCCAGCAAGACGAGGAAATCGACGTACCCGTACCGCTTCTCCGACAGAAAGCGGATCGTGCTGAGTTTTATTCCGATATCGCAAGGGTCGACAAAACAGAGAGACAGAACCTTGTTATCCTTTGATCCGACGGGAATCTCATCTACGATGTCCGAAATCCTGTCATTGCAGCTACCCGGAACGAAAACCATTTCGGCGGTCGGTGCTATTTGCTTAGCGCGGAGTTTGAGGGCCCCGAGTAAGGCGGGATCCTCCTCACAAAAGATGTACTTGTCAAAAGGATCGGGCAGCGACAATGCACGAAGCGGAGAGCCCATTATGATCCTTGACGTATCCCGAATCCTGCTGTACCCCGCTCCCGCGTACAACTCGACGTATATGCGTTTCTTCCATTTTCTTTTCATGCCGGTCGAGAAGAGTCTGGCGTAGTAGGAGACCACGTTGTGCTTGGTCTCAGCCCATGGCCCGACTTCGGGTGTCGGTAATCCATCCTCAGAGACGAGCACTGTTTCATCAGTTCTCATTGTCGTTTCGTGTTTTGTTCGCTATTTATCGATCCTGATATTCTTACATACATCCCTAGCCTGGACAATATCAATTCAGTTTCACAGCGGGATATTCCAATGATTCTTCGACGGGTCCCATTTGCCATTCATCAAATCGCCTGTATAGCTACCAACTTGCAGAATTTCGGCACCGAGCCTTTCAGGCTTGCGACCACAAACTCCCGGTTCTGGGAGATGCCAGCCGCCTGATCGTCCAGTTTGTCCAAGACCTGTTGCGGGTGGAGACGGTACCGATCGATCAGGAAGTCGCTTGGCGTCTGACAGAGGACGCCGTATTTCTCGCAACAGTCTTTCGGGAAATGCCTGGTGTTTTGGGTGACGATTGCGTCGGCTCGGGCCATGATTGCGGCTGCCAGGACATGCCGGTCGTTTTTGTCGGGAATGCATTCCACCGCCTTCAGTAGTGCGGACGGCACCGTGACCATGGCTTCTGGGAACGCCTCCTTCATTTGCTGGCGCCTCCACGCTACTTCTTCGGAGGATCGATGAAGCTTAATCTTGAGAGCCCTGCCCATTTCCGCCAATATCTGCTCGCTCCACACGGGACGGTACATTGCCGGTTCCTCGGCCAGGCGCAACAGCAGATCGCAGAGCGCCATGGGCACGAGAACGCAAGCATCGAGCACGGCGGAATAGTCATTGCCCGGCGTGAAAATCATCTGGGATCTTGCCGTAGTCCCCTTTGGCGAATTCGCGCTTGGCTAAGTCGTCCAGAGTTTTCCGGCGGGATGTGTCGCGCCTGGCTTTGTAGGCGATCACATCGCGCACATATAGGCGACGATGGGTGCCAACCTTGTGGAAGGGGATTTCTCCCTTCTCCAGCAGTTGCACCAGGAACTGCCGGGACATGCCGAGAATTTTGCCGGCTTCGATGGTGGTGAGTTCGTGGCTGCTTTGCAGAATGGTGACGGCATTGCCGGCTCGCAAATCGGCCAGCACTCGAAGCAGGAACGAATAGAGGTTGTTGGGCAGAATCTCGGACTTGCCGTTGGGGCCGATCAGCTTCGCCTCCGCTTCGCGAAGCTTGGAGTAGATTTCGGTAATCTCTTTTTGCTCTTTGAGAGAAACATCAAAGGCTTGGGCTTCGCTTGCCATAGACCTCCTTTGCGCGATTCAGGTCAAGGGATAGCTTATCCAATAAACGCTATATATGCAAGTATATAGTTGCTTTTATGTGTCTGTCGGCGAGCTGACCCCACTCCTCGTTTCGCAGCAGCGGTTGCCTATTGCTCCGCTCACCACTTGCAGAGCTTGAGCACGGAGTCGGCAACTCCAAGTGCACGCCGATCGAGATGGATTACACTCTGGGGTACCGAACCCATGCAAGACGCGACGAAAAATCTACTGCTGATTCTGGTTGCCCTCTTCCCCATCGTGGACCCGCTCGGAGGCAGCCCTTTTTTTCTGGCGCTGACTCGGGGATACACACCAGAAACGCGAAAAGCATTGTCGTGGCACATTGCCGTCAACAGTTTCTTCTTGCTGGTTGGATCGTATTTTATTGGGACTTACGTGCTCGCCTTCTTTGGGATTTCGGTGCCCGTGGTGCAGGTCGGCGGAGGCCTGATCGTGATTGCGACTGGATGGTCGCTGCTGAAGCAGCGCGACGACGAAAAACACGATGTACAGAGAAGCGTCCAGCCGCAAGACACATTCCGCCAGGCATTCTATCCCTTGACGTTGCCACTGACCGTGGGCCCGGGATCAATCTCGGTCGCGATCACGCTGGGCGCAAACGCGGCTCACCATCACCAGTACCATCCGTTGACAATCCTGACTGCGCTCATTGGATTGTTGTTGATCGCGGTCAGCATTTGGCTCTGCTATGGATTTGCCGACCGGTTGGCGCGAATCCTGGGAGCTACAGGGATGACGGTGATCACGCAATTGTCGTCGTTTTTCCTGGTTTGTATCGGTGTGCAAATCGCTTGGAACGGGATCAAAGCGTTGCTGGAGTCGGTGACATTGCATATTGGCTGACCAGTCGGCACTTTTCCTCTGGCGTTACTCACCGTGACGAACGAGGACTTGTTCCCCCCGCAGGAAACCGCTGCTATAGTACGATTCGCCAAAGCGGCGCGTAGCTTATGAAGACAACCAAATCGGTGTGGGGCACGGTCCCTCGAAAGACAGTCATTATTTCTCTAATCGGCGTTTTCTTCACCTTCAGCACGATCGGGTTTGCCAACGACATTATCGAGATGGGCCGCGCGCCTGCGCTCCGGTTCGGGCTGGCCATTTTATTAACTGGACTATTCTGTGTGTCGTATGCGGTTACGGGAACCATTCTTCGAAAGAATTGGTGGAAGGCGGGTTTGCCAATCTTTATCGCGCAGTTCGTGGTGATGAACGCGCTTGGCAACTTGCTTCCGGGCCTGCCCGAACCGACCTGGATGGGCACGGCCGAGATCGCTCGTTTGCAAAGCCGGCTGACTCTCGATGGTATAGCCATCATGCTTGTGGTTGCGGTGGGCTACGCATGCTTCGCTTACGTCTCGATTACCGAGGGCAGACGCTATTTCCGCGTGCATGCGGAGATGGCACTGGCCACCGAGATCCACCACGTACTCGTCCCCACCATCGATATGAAGAGCGATGGGTTCGAGTTTTACGGACGCTCGCTGCCGAGTGGCGAGGTAGGTGGCGACTTGGTCGATGTGTTTCAGAACGATCGGGGTTGGATCGCTTATATTGCCGATGTCTCCGGCCACGGTGTGGCTCCGGGCGTCGTCATGGGCATGGTCAAGAGCGCCGCGCGCATGCAACTCTCGTCCACGGAAGAAAGCGCTGCGCTGCTCCAACACCTGAACTCGGTCCTGATCCCCATCAAGAAGCCCGAGATGTTCGTTACGTTCGCATACCTGGCATGGAATGGAGAGCGATTACAGTACTCCATGGCGGGGCATCCCCCGATCTTGCACTACCATGCCGTGACCGGGGAAATCTCCGAATTGGCGTGCTCCAACCTGCCGGTGGGAATGTTTGGCGGGGAACAGTTCGTTAGTGGGTCGGTGCAGTGCGCTCCCGATGATTTGTTCCTGTTATTTACGGACGGAGTGCTCGAAGTCACGAACGACAAGGACGAGGAGTTTGGCTTGGCTCGGGTAAAGGAGGTTATGTCGGCGCACGCCGGCAATCCGCCCAGCGCAACCTTACAGGCGGTTCTGGATGCTACAAATCGCCATGGCCATGCGACTGACGACCAGTCGTTGTTACTTGTTCAATGCCAGCTTCGCACGACCTGATACGGGCAAGTACTTCGCCCGCTTCCACAGGAGCCTAAGTCAACGGCAGCGGACAGGAGTGTCCACTCTACATGAACTATAATTGCGCGCACGGATGACTCTTGCTTCTGGCGCAAAACTTGGACCTTACGAAATTCTGTCGCCGCTAGGTGCGGGCGGGATGGGTGAGGTGTATCGTGCGCGAGACACTCGTCTCGACCGCACTGTTGCGATCAAGGTCCTGCCTTCGCACCTTTCTGCTGATCCTGGATTGAAGCTGCGCTTTGAGCGAGAAGCCAAGGCGATTTCTGCGCTGCAGCATCCGAACATCTGCACGCTCTATGACGTTGGGTCGCAGGATGGTGTGGACTTCCTGGTGATGGAATGCCTGGAAGGCCAGACTTTGGCGGACCGGCTGCTGAAGGGTGCCCTACCGTTAGAACAGGTTTCGAAGATCGGGGCAGAGATTGCGGAGGCGCTCGAGAAGGCGCACCGGCAGGGGATTGTGCATCGTGATCTGAAGCCGGGGAACATCATGCTGACCAAGTCGGGCGCGAAGCTGATGGACTTCGGGTTGGCGAAACCGGAGTTGGCGGTGGCGACGGGCACCAAGGGATTGTTGACGCCGTCCACGCCGACCATGAATCTGGCCTCGCTCACGTCGGCTGCGTCACCGCTTACGCAGAAGGGTTCCATCGTCGGGACGTTTCAATACCTGGCTCCGGAGGTGTTGCAGGGATCGGAGGCCGACGCGCGGAGCGATCTCTTCAGCCTGGGTTGCGTGCTTTACGAGATGGTAACAGGGCGGCGGGCTTTTGAAGGGAAATCGCAGCTCGGCGTGCTGACCGCGATTTTGGAGAAAGAGCCGGAACCGATCGCCACAGCGCCTGCAACGCCGCCGCTGCTGGATCGAGTGGTGCGCGCTTGTCTGGCGAAAGATCCGGCAGATCGTTACCAGGCTGCGCATGATGTTGCGATGGACTTGCGGTGGATGGCGGACTCCGCGGGCGGTGAAGGGGCGGGGCCAGCTCGGGAGTTCAAGAAATCCTGGGCGATTATATTGGCCGCGGCTGTCGTGGTGTTGGTTGGGCTCGCCGTCCTGGGTGGCTTTTGGTGGGCGAAACACGGCGAAAGTGGAAAGGCTCTTCACGCCGAAATACCGCCGCCGGACAAGTTCTCGTTCGACGCCACCGGAGACAACGGTGGCATGCCGGTGTTGTCACCCCAGGGCGACAAGATTGCGTTTGTCGCTCATTCCGCGAACGCCCAATCCCTTTGGGTGCGGTCGCTGGAAAGTGACACGGTGCAACAACTCGAAGGCACTCAGGGTGCGATCCATCCCTTCTGGTCGCCGGACGGCCGGTACGTCGGATTCTTCGCCTACGGGAAGCTCAACAAGATCGCCGTGTCGGGAGGACCGGTCTCCGTTATAGCCGATGCTCCTAATCCGCGTGGTGGCACGTGGAGTGCGGATGACGTGATCGTGTTCAGTCCGGACTTCCGGGACGCGCTTTTGAAAGTGAGCGCACAGGGCGGCACGGCGGTCCCGGCCACCGTGCTGGACAAAGAAAAGCACACCACCCACCGTTGGCCATGGTTTCTTCCGGACGGGAAACACTTTATTTTTCTGGCGACCAGCCACACGGCGGGAAATCCTGAATATGACGGAATCTACTTTGGATCGGTCGACAGTACGCAGAGCCACATGGTGGTTCCGTCGGATTCGGGGGCGCAATACGCGTCAGGCCATTTGCTTTATCGTGCGAACCGGGCGCTGGTGGCGCAGCCCTTCGATCCAACGGCGGGCAAGTTGTCGGGCTCGCCCGTGCCTCTGATTAGCAATGTCCGCTACGACTCAGGAGTGTGGCGCAGTATTTTCGCGGTATCGCAGAACGGGCTCATGGTGTACCAGACAGGGAGTGCCGCCGCGGCGGGAACACGCCTGGTATGGTTTGACCGCTCCGGGAAACAAATTGGTGACGCGGGTCCGCGCGAGAACGGGCTGTTTGACGTGACTCTCTCGCCCGATGCCAAGCGGGTGGCGTTTGTGGCGGGAAACCCTGCTACGGACGTATGGGTGCTTGATCTGGAGCGCAAAACCAAAACTCGTATCACGTTCGAGGAAACGGTTCAGTACCCAGCATGGTCGCCCGACAGCAAGACACTGGCATTCGCAGTGACCCCGGGCCAAGGCGGAGGATTGGTCGAAATTCGCAGTAGAGCCGCGGATGGCAGCGGAGCGGAGAAGACTCTAGTCAGCACGCCTCGTTCGTACCATTATCCAGGATGGTCGCCAGAGGGAAAGTACCTGACCTACATTCTTGGCATGGGCGAGAAAATGCTATCGCTGTGGGCAGTGCCGGTCGCGGGAGATGCTCAGCCGGTTGCGGTGGTGCAGCCGCCCTCGCAGCGGTCCAATATTTACGGGTATCGGATTTCGCCCGACGGCCGCCTGGTGGCGTACATCTCCGACGAGTCCGGACAAAACGAGCTCTACATCACGACATTCCCGGAGGGTAAAGGGAAATGGAAGGTGTCGAGCGGTGGTGCGTCATATCCCAGATGGAGCGGGAATGGAAAGGAAGTGTTCTTCAACAATCTGAACGACGACTTTTTCAGTTGCCCGTTGACGTTCAAGGGTTCGGAAATTGAGGTGGGCACGCCGCAGCGTCTGTTCCATGCCAGCATGCCCGGAATCGGAGTGCCGTATGACGTTTCGGCGGACGGTCAACGCTTTCTGGTGAACCTGGCCGAAGAGGAAGGCGCGGCGCCACTGTTTGTCGTCGTGAACTGGCCTGCAGAGTTGAAAAAATAGCGCTTGCCGGTGGATGTAAGAAGGCATTCAGGCACTCACTTCGAACTCGTCAAATCGGCGCCACTTGTAGACTACGATCGAGACAATCCAGCTCAATGCGAAAAGGCCCACGATGAAATATCCGAGTGTGCCGAAGTGGTCGTTGAGACTGCTGATTCCATCCCAGAATCTTCCTTTCAGGTGAAATTGGCCGGCCAGGAGTCCGAGAGCCTCGATGCCTCCGACGACGAGCGCGACGACTACGGAGATGCAGGTGATCGTGATGTTGTAGTAGAGCTTGCGAATGGGCTTTATGAAGGCCCATCCGTACGCGCCCAACATGAGGATGTTGTCCGTGGTATCGATGAGCGACATTCCTGCCGCAAAGAGTATGGGAAACACGAGGACCGACCAAAACGACAGGCCTTTCGATGCTTCGGTGGCGGAAACGCCCAGTAGACCGATCTCGGTTGCGGTGTCGAATCCCAAGCCAAACAAAACGCCCAGAGGATACATGTGCCAACTGCGGGTGATCATGCGGAACATGGGGCGAAACACTCGCGAGAGAAGTCCTCGACTGCCGAGGAGCAGATCGAGATCCTCTTCAACGTAAGGCTCGCCGCACCGGACTCGTACGAAGGTGCGGTAGATGGATCGCAGAACAATCAGATTAACGAGCGCGATGGCGAACAGAAAAAACGCAGAGACCAACGTGCCGATGACTCCGGCAACGTTTCTAAAAGCGTCGAGGCGATGTTGAAGGGCCAGTGCCGCTCCAGCGATCGCAGCCGAGCCGAGCACGACGACAGTCGAATGCCCCAGTGAGAACATGAAGCCGACCGCAACTGGCCGCTTTCCATCCTGCATTAATTTGCGGGTTACGTTGTCGATAGCCGCTATGTGGTCGGCATCGACGGCATGGCGCAAGCCGAAACTGTAAGCGAGAAGCGCCGTTCCCAACAGAACCGGGTAATGGTGGAAGGCGATGCTGGCCCAGAGCCATGCCGCGATGTTGAACGCGAACAAGATGGCATAAATTGCGACGATCCTGGCGCGAAGATTATCGGCAGCATCGTCGAACAAATGATTCAGTTTGGGCTGCGGCGTTGATCTCACAATAGAGAAACCATTAGCGTTAGGGTGCGCCAGTGCGTCCAAACCTGTAAGTGAGGGTCGCGCTGGCATAGGATGGAATGCGAACTCCGACGACCTCCTGAATGTCGGAGGGATAGAAATTTTCCGTGGTTTGACCGGTGTAGCCGCTGGCGATGAGAAAATTCACACCTGCGTTCAGACGGCCATTCACAAAAGGGCGGACGAGAGCGCCGCGAAATTCCTTCACCGGAGAGCCAGTGCACTCGCTAATCAGGACGGGAAGGCATCCGGTGCCCAGCGGCTTGGTGCCAACATATTCGAATTCCCCTCGGGCTTGCAAACCGAAGGGGAGCTTCTGAATCGTTCCCAGCAGATCAAAGATTGTCCGTGGCGCTTCGGGCGTGGGTTCTCCCGTGTAGAGGTCTCTCGCGTCGGCTTTGGAGAAGGTTGCCAACAACGAGGCCGAGCGAAAGTTCCGGCGCACCGTGAGCGTCATGAACCGAAGGCGGCTTGGCCCTTCATCAAACGGCAGTCCAGTGTCGGGATCGATTTTTGCGAGTTGTTGGCTGTTGGTGACGTGGCCCAGAGTGAGTCGCACATCCGTCTTATGGATGGTCTTGCTGGCGACGAGTTGATATGCACGCGCCGTAGCCACGGGAGTGCCCGCGGTAGTTCCTGTGCCGATGCGCGGATCTTCGGTAAAGAAAGCTTGTCCGAAGCTGAAGGAAATGAGGGGAGCATACCACGAATCACTGGGAAGAAAAGAAATGGTTGCTTTCGGCGAGTTCACGCCTACCCATTGTTGAAATGAATTCTGCGAGCGCAAAAGATCTTGGTTATCAAAATTAATTTCATCGCGGCGCCAGCCGAGATAGTAGCGGAGGTAGCGGCTCAGCGGGCCCTGGACGGCAAGATAGGGCGCCACGGTTCCTATCGTGATGTTGTTTGAGTCGACGGGAGTGAAAGGGCCGTAGCAGGCGGGGTTGCTGGGATTGAAGGACCCATACTGGTCGAGATCGTCGCGCCGCGGCGCTTCGCGGACGTAGTCAAACCCTCCCAGCAAGGAAAGATATTCGGAAATTTTATTCAGGTAGTTCGCGCTTGCACCGGCAACTGTGCGGAACTCGCTCTGGCGGATGAGGCCCTGGCCGAAATCTGAAAACAGGGAAAGATTGTAGGTGCGAAAGAAACCGGATAGCTGCAGTTGCTGGCTTCCAGTGAGTTGCCAGACATCGTTCAGGGCTACGAGAGCGGTGTGGGTCTGGTCTTTCTGACGAGGATCGATGGTGTCTCCATAGTTAGTGACATGGGCATCGGCGGAATTCGTGGCGAGGATCGGGACCAGTCCTGGAACATAGGAAAAACCGTAATACCCGATGCCAAACAAAGTAAGCCGGTGCTGGCCGACCTGGAATATTCGCTCGCCGTTGAATTTGTACTGTTGGCGATGTTCCAGCCGATCGAGGAATCCATTGCCATAAGAAGCGGAGAACGCCATCCACGATTGGGGCCTGGGGCTCAGTCCAGCAACCACGTCGAGGTCGCGGTAATCTCCCGTGACGGTAATAAATGGTTCCAGCCGGGAGCGCAGCCCGTAGGTCGCGGCCAGGTTGACGGAGTGATTTCCTTCGCGAACGTTGAATGCTCCGCCATCGATCTGAACACTTTCCAGCACTTCGGGAATAAAGATGTTCGGATCGGCATAGCCATTGCCGTGCGCATTTGCAGACAAATTGTTGGGGACGAGAGAAGTGCCGACCGCGATGTACTGTGCGATGGGTTCGCCGTGATCTCCCGCGACGCCGGGCGCAAAGTATTGGGGCGCTTTGATGCCGCTGGATGCGGTTTCAATGGGATATCCGGGGATGGACACGGGCGCGCCGGGACGGCCGGGGTTGGCGTCAAGCAAATCCTGCCGAACAAAAACCTTCTCTCCGGAGTCGGGAGAGAGCACGTCGGATTGGTTCACGTCCGCGGTGACTGTGACGGTCTCGATCCGCGAGGCGAGTTCGGTCATTTGAATGTCGATCAGAGCATTGCCATCGGGATGAACGGTGATCGGACGGGTGACCGGGCGGAATCCGGAAGATTCGGCTTCGATGATGAACTCGCCGGCCGACATGACCTTCACCAGAAACTTTCCATCCGCCCCCGACGCCGTCTGGGACAGGACTTGTTTGTGCTCCATGAGTTGGATTGAGGCGTCTGGCAGAGCGTTTCCCTCGGGATCGATGACTCGGCCCTTCAGCACGATCTCCTGCGCAAGGCAGGGCGTGAGAAGCAGGACGAAAACGACGATCTTGATCCCAACCATATTACGTTTTCTGCTTTCGTGCTACCAGAGGAGATCGTGGAGTACCTATACAGGTTGTGCTCCTTTCAACTATTACGGTTTTCGATGAGGGTTTGGATTGCCCAAGTCAACGGCGGCGGACAAGAGTGTCCGCCCCACACGTTACAATATCGGAGTGAGTGCAGTGACTACGTCGCCGGTTTCCAGTGGGGCTTCCGCGCAGAGCCGTCCTTATACCTTGTGGCAGAGATTCTTGCTCTGGCTGATCACGTGGACGGGAGTTCTGGTGGTCCGGCTGATTGGCCCGACGCTGCGTTTTTCGGCGTCGTATGAAGACGGGGCGCCGCCGACTCTCGAGACGCGTCCCATAGTTTATGCGTTTTGGCATAGCTGCATCCTCCCCGCGATGTATCTCTGGCGGAATCTACAGATCAGGGTCATGAGCAGCGATAGTTTTGATGGGGAATGGATGGGCCGCATTATGCGGAAGTTTGGTTTTGTGAAGGTGCGCGGATCGAAGAGCCGAGGAGCCGTGCGTGCTTTGCTGGGAATGCGCCGGGAACTCGAGCAAGGCTGGACGGTCGCCTTTACTATCGACGGCCCGCGCGGTCCGCGATTCGTCGCCAAGCCGGGGCCGGTGCTGCTGGCGCGTGCGACCGGTGTGCCCATGGCGGTGTTTCATATTGCGCTGGAGAAGGCCTGGATTCTGAATACGTGGGATCGGTCGATGATTCCGAAGCCGTTTTCACGGGCGCTGATGCGGGTGAGTCGCAAGATTTCGGTTCCTCAGGACGCGGACGATTCCGAGAAAGAACGATTTCAGGCTGAGCTGCAAGCTTCGTTGGAGCGGGTTCGCGAATTTGCGGAAGCGAACGTGGGAAAGGTGGGAACGACGGAGTTTCCGGTGATAAAGAGTTAGATCGTGCTGGGTTTTGTAGGAAGGGCACGGCTTCAAGAGGTGCCTCCGAGACCCGAAGGAGACAGGCGAGTCGCCCGTCATCAACGGGCTGCGGCAGTTTACGATACGATTTGTCTCTGCAGAAATGAGGATCGATGGCTGCGATTATTCTGGACGGTAACAAGATCGCTGGCGAAATTCGAGCGGAAGTCGCGTCTGAGGTGAGGGCGATGACAGCAGCGGGCGTACGTCCTGGGCTGGCCGTGGTTCTGGTCGGCCATAACCCGGCGTCGGAGGTTTACGTCCGGGGAAAGGTGAAGAGTAGCGGCGAGGTTGGAATCTACAGCGAGCAGCACACGCCGTCTGAGACGGTTTCGACGGAGGAATTGCTTGAGTTGATCGCGGACCTGAACCGGCGCGAGGAGATCGATGGCATTTTGGTACAGCTTCCGTTGCCGCCTCACGTCGATGCCAAGAAAGTTTTGCTGGCGGTCGACCCCGCGAAGGATGTGGATGGGTTCCATCCCATGAATGTGGGATTCCTCTCAACGCAGCGGCCTGGGCTGGTGCCGTGTACGCCATCGGGAATTATGGAAATTCTCAGGCGCAGCCAGATTCCGATAGCCGGACAGGAGGCGGTCGTGGTCGGCCGCAGCGATATCGTTGGTAAGCCGACGGCGATGCTGTTGATCAATGGCAACGCGACGGTCACGGTTTGCCATTCGAAGACGCGCGATCTTCCTGGAGTTTGCCGGCGGGCGGATATCTTGGTCGCCGCGATTGGCCGGGCGGGAATGGTTACGCGCGAATTCGTGAAGCCGGGCGCGACGGTGATCGATGTAGGCATGAATCAGGTGACGGACCGCACGGAGTTTGAACGGCTATTTGCGGGGAATGCGAAGCGGGAGGAAACATTTCGCACGAGAGGGGCGACATTGGTCGGCGATGTTCATCCTCACGTGGCGGAGGTTGCGGGAGCGCTTACGCCCGTGCCGGGTGGCGTAGGGCCATTGACCATCGCCATGTTGATGGCGAATACGGTGCGGGCCGCGAAGCTGCGACGGGGCGGTTTAGTGGCAGAGCTTTCGCGAGCTTGAGCTATTTCACCACAGAGTCACAGAGACACAGAGTAAGGAAAGGCTCTGTTAGCAACTGCTTCCGCGCGACGGAACAAGGTTTCTTGAAATGATTTCGCTGTGACTCTGCGGTGAGTGGGTTTTCAGATGAGGTTGGATTGCTGAAAGTCGGACTGACCGGCGGGATTGCTTCTGGCAAATCCGTAGTCGGCGAAATGTTTGTGGCGCTCGGCGCTCAGCTGATTCAGGCCGATGCGATTGCCCATCAACTCATGCAGCCCGGCGAACCTGTTTATCGGGAGGTAGTGCGGCATTTCGGGGTGGGAGTCCTCAATCCTGATGGTAGCGTCAATCGCGCACGGCTGGCAGAAGCTGCGTTTGGCGCTTCGGGGCGAAACGAGACTTCCCGCATTCAAGAGCTGAACCAGATTGTGCATCCAGTGGTAATTCAAAGGCAGGAAGAATGGATGGCGGAAGTTGGCCGGGGGGATCCGCGAGCGATCGCAATCGTTGAGGCGGCACTCATTTTGGAAGCGGGTTTGGCCAATGGTTTCGACAGTCTTGTAGTTGTAACCTGCCGTCCTGAACAGAGGATTCAGCGCTGGGCGGCCCGTGTGGGCGTGGACGAGGAAGTTGCCCGCCGGGAGGTGGAACGGCGCATGGCAGCTCAGTTTCCGGATGAAGAAAAGATCAAGGCAGCGGATTATGTGATCGACAACTCCGGGTCGTTGGACGAAACCCAGAGACGGGTGGGACAAGTTTACGGCGATTTGAAGCGCGATGCGGAGAAAGAGGGTAAATCTTAATCGCAGAGTTCGCAGAGAGCGTGCGCAGAGGCCGCTAAGGATTGTTCGAAGGTGCGCTCGGCGGCTTGATCATCTGATAATTAATTACAATCTAGGTGTGAGTCCGTGGAAGGTTTCTGAACTATGAGGCTGCTTCGATCTGTTTTGCTAGCCGTGATTTTCGCCGGCGCGTTTTTCTATTTCACTACTTATCGTTCGGGCCGGGGCACGCTGACCGACTGGGTCGGACGTCCGGACAAAGTGGAAATCAGTGAGGCTTCTGGCAACGACGGGCTCGACGCAGAAGAACAGAACAATATCACGGTCTATCACAAGAACATTGGCTCGGTGGTGAACATAACGTCAAAGGCAGTCACGTTCGACTTCTTCTACGGATTGGTGCCTGAGGAAGGGCAGGGATCCGGCTTCATCATCGACAAAGAAGGGCACATACTGACCAACTACCACGTGATCGCGGATGCGCGTCAGATCGAGGTGACGCTGCATAACCGCAAAAAATATGGGGCGACAATTGTGGGCGTCGACCGCGCGCATGATTTAGCCGTAGTTCAGATCAAGGCGCCCGAACTTGCGCCGATGGTGCTCGGAGATTCGAGCAAATTGCAAGTCGGTCAGAAAGTATACGCAATCGGCAATCCGTTTGGACTGTCGGGCACATTGACGCGCGGCATCGTGAGTTCGATCCGACAGGTGCAGGAGCCGGATGGCATGAAGATTGAAGACGCCATCCAGACGGACGCGTCGATCAATCCCGGGAACTCTGGCGGCCCACTGCTCAATATGCACGGGGAAGTTATCGGCATTAACACCATGATCGCTTCCAATGTTGGCCAGAGCGCGGGCATTGGTTTTGCGATCCCGATCAATACCGCCAAAGCGGTAATCAACGATCTGCTCACCTTGGGTCGGGTGCGGCGTCCCGCGCTGGGTGTGACCACGATTCCGATTGATCCGCAATTGGCAGATCAAATGGGACTGGCGGCGGATTACGGATTATTGATTTTGCAGGTGGTGCCGGGAGGAGCCGCGGACACTGCGGGCCTGCGGGGCGGGAGCCAGCGCGCATTTCTAGGCAACACTCCGATTACGGTGGGCGGAGACTTGATCGTGGCCCTCGATGGACAACAAGTTGAGGACCAACAGGAACTCGCGCAGATCATGAACAACCACCGCGCTGGCGATACGGTCCGCATCACCATCTACCGTGGGAAGAAAAAGCTGCAGGTGAGCGTGGTGCTGGGCGAGGCGCGGCAGGAGGTGTAAATGCTGCTTTGAGCTCTCAGCCGTCATCTTTCAGCCAGTGCAAAACTTCAGCTGGCCATCCCCTTCTAGGCGGCGGTCTGTTCAAAAAAGTCTTCGATTTCATTTACTTCTTTGTCGCTGAGGTGGAATTCTCCCGCGCGCATCACGCCATCGGCTTGTCGAGCATTTCTTGCCCCTACAATCGCTCCGGTTACGGCGGGATTTCGCAGCGTCCAGGCAATCGCGACTTCACCCGGCGACCGGTCATGACGTTTTCCGATCTCGCGCAGTTGCTCGACCAGCGCAAGGTTACGTGACAGCTTCGGCTCTCTGAACTCAGGATCGCTACTGCGCCAATCATCCTTCGGAAGCCTGGCCGCACGCTCGCGCGTCATCGCGCCGGTCAAAAGTCCCGAAGCCATGGGTGAATATACGATCACACCGATGTCCTCACGCTGGCAGTAAGGAAGAATGTCTTCCTCAATCCCTCGATTGATCAGCGAATAGGGAGGCTGCAGAGAGGTGATGGGTTCGATGCTCTGCGCGCGGCGCATTTGTTTGACGTCGAAATTAGACACGCCGATCCAGCGTACCTTGCCCTGCCGCCGCAATGCAGCAAGAATGGACCACCCTTCCTCAAGGTCGGGGGACTCAGAATCTTCCGGCGGCCAGTGGATCTGGTACAGATCTATGGTTTCCAGGCCGAGGCGCCGCAAGCTGTCTTCGACTTCGCGACTAATCGAATCCGCGTGCAGGTTCTTCTGGACGGTTCCTTGGGCATCCCAGCGTAAGCCGCATTTGGTAAAAACGTAGGGTTTCACGCCGGGCCACTCTTTCAGCGCCCGGGCAACGACTTCTTCGGAATGCCCCAACCCGTAAACCGCGGCAGTGTCGATCCAGTTGACGCCCAATTCAAGCGAGCGGTGAATGGCGGCTATGGAATCATTGTCATCCTGCGCGCCCCAGGCGAACTGCCAGCCACTGCCGCCGAGGGCCCAGGCTCCGAAACCCACCGGGGTGATGTTTAAATCAGACTTGCCAAGCTGCCGGGTTTCCATTTCAATCTCCTAGGTCGTGGTTCGCAGGATTCTTAGTCTACCGCAAATGGTTCCACCAGCATGAACGTCGATTCCGTTCGAGGCTATTGTCTTTCCTTTCCGCAGGCAAGAGAAAACTTGCAGTGGGGTGAGACGGTCTGTTTCAAAGTCGCCGGCAAGATTTTTGCCACGTTGAGCTTAAACTCGGTTCCGCAGAGCCTGTGCTTTAAGTGCACGGCGGAGAAGTTCGCGGAGTTGTGTGAGCAAGAAGGGATTCGTCCAGCACCGTACGTGGGCCGCTACAAATGGGTTTTGCTGGAGCGGTTGGATGTGCTGTTTGATGAGCAGTTGGAGGATTTGATTCGTCAGTCGTATGAAATGGTGGCAGAGAAGGGCAAAACGAAAGCGAAGGCCAAACGCCCTAAAATGAAAACACAAAAGGCAGCAAGGAAAAGAGCGGGTAGACAACACAGCGGATCGCTGAAAGCCGATCGCTAACTGCTCCAACCAAATTTGACTCCCACTCGCGGCTACGCTAGCCTCAGAAGTCCGCCCACAATTTTGATCCCATGCGATTCAAGCACAAGCGATTAATCGTGCTGCTGCTAGCTGTGCTGGTGGCCGTGGCCACTCCCGCGATGGCGTCGACGCAACCCGTCCATGCGCCGCATGCCGTTGTGGTCAGCGTTCACGAATTGAGTTCGCACGCCGGGGTCGAAATCATGAAAGCCGGCGGGAACGCCGTCGATGCCGCCGTGGCTACGGGATTTGCCTTGGCCGTCGTCCATCCGCAGGCAGGAAATCTTGGTGGTGGTGGCTTCATGCTCATTCGTCTGGCGGACGGACGGGTGCATTTCGTCGACTATCGCGAAAAGGCTCCGGCGGCGGCGACGGCGAATATGTATCTTGACGCTCAAGGCAATGTGGTCGAGCATGCCAGCGTCGTTGGTTATAAATCGATGGGCGTGCCGGGTTCGGTTGCAGGCATGGTTTACGCAGAGAAAGAATTTGGCAAGCTGACCCTTGGTCAAGTCATGGCTCCGGCCATCAAGCTAGCGCGAGAGGGCTATCCGTTAGCCTGGCAGGACGCGCAGGATCTGCGCGACCAAGATTTGGCAAAGTTTCCCGAGTCGCGGCGTATCTTCCAGCGCAATGGAAATTACTTCAAGCAAGGCGAAGTTTTTCGCCAGCCCGAGTTGGCGCGTACGCTCGAACGAATTGCGAACAACCCGGATGACTTTTATCGCGGTGCGATGGCGCGTGAACTGGCAGCATCGATCCAAAAAGGTGGGGGCCTGATCACCACCGATGACCTCGCTCACTATGAAGTGAAAGAACGCGAACCGATACGCGGGACCTATCGTGGCGACGAAATCATCAGCGCACCTCCTCCGTCGTCTGGCGGGATTGCGCTGGTGGAGATATTGAATATTCTGGAAGGCTACGACCTGGCCAAGGCTGGAGATCGATCTGCGGTGTCGATCCATCTGACGGTTGAGGCCTTCCGGCGGGCGTTCTATGATCGAGCCGAGTTTTTGGGCGATCCGGATTTTTCCAAGATTCCGGTGGCGCAACTCATCGATAAGAAGTATGGTGCGGCGTGGCGAGAGTCGATTGATCCGACGCATTCAAGCGTCAGCAAAGATCTGAAGCGGCCTGCGATCTTCAGCGAGCTTGAACAGTATGCTTCGCGGCATCCGCAGCCTTTGGCAGTACGTGAACCTGAACACACTACTCACTATTCCGTGGTGGACTCAGATGGAAACGCGGTGGCTGTGACGACGACATTGAATGACGAGTTCGGCTCGCGCGTTACCGCGGAGGGCTTAGGTTTTTTGCTGAATGATGAGATGGATGACTTCGCGGCGAAGCAAGGCGTCCCCAATCTCTACGGGTTGATTCAAGGGCCGGCCAACGCGATCGGACCGGGCAAGCGGCCGCTTTCTGCGATGACGCCGACCATCGTGCTGAAAGACGGAAAACTGTATCTGGTGCTGGGCTCGCCGGGCGGGGCGCGGATTATTACTACGGTGGCGAACATTTTGATGGGCGTTGTGGACTACGGTATGAACATTCAGGAGTCGGTGAACGCACCGCGCTTCCACAATCAATGGATGCCCGATGTGGTGAATGTTGAGCGATGGTTTTCTCCTGACACGGTGAAGTTGCTTGATCAAATGGGGCAAAAAGTCGAGACCGGCGAAACCGTGGCGGGCGACTGGATCCCCTATTGGAGCGACGGAGAATGTATCGCAATCGATCCGAGAACCGGCGAGCGTTTGGGAGCGAGCGACGTCAGGAATAATGGAAAGGCAGTAGGTTACTGATGCTGAAAGCAATATCGACATTAGTCTACGTAAAGGAACGGCTGCATCCCGGGCTGCTGGATGGGTTGGTACGCGGCGGAGCACAGGCAATTGAAATTTTTGCCGCGCGGCAACATCTGGATTATGCCAACCGCAAGCAACATGTGCGAGAGATCGCGGACTGGTTTCGCACCAGTGGAATCGTTCTGAACTCGGTTCATGCGCCGCTCTACGCAGACTATGAGTGGGGACGCGCCGGGGCGCCGCAAATGAATGTGGCTTCGACGGACCGGGCGAGCCGGATTGAAGCCATGGATGAAATTAAACGCGCGCTTGAAGTGGCGGAGCACATTCCGTTCCGCTTTCTGGTGCTGCACATCGGCACGACGGGCGAGTCGTTCGACGACCGCAAATTCGAAGCTGCGATGACCTCGGTCGAGCACCTACGTGCCTTCGCTAAGCCGCTCGGAGTACGGATTCTGCTGGAGAATATTCCCAACGAGTTGTCCACGCCGGAGCGGTTGGTGGAATTCATCCGCGCGGCCCACTTCGATGACGTGGGAGTATGCTTTGACTTCGGTCACGCGCACATTATGAGCGCGGTGCCGGAGGCGTTCGAGACCGTCAAGAGTTACATCCACTCCACTCATGTTCACGACAACGCCAAGGCCGACGACTCACATCTTTGGCCGGGCAGCGGATCGATCGATTGGAATCAGGCCATGGAACTGCTCCGGTCGGCGCCGCACACTCCACCATTGTTGTTGGAGGTCGAAGGCGACGAGAAGATCAACCCAGTCGAAAAGATGGGCGAAACATTCGAAAAGCTGGAAACCGTGTAGCGCCGCCGTCCCGGCAAGATGCCGGCACTTACAAAAAAACCTATGTCATCCCCTGTAACTACGATCATCGATATCGGCAAGCACGAGGGCCAGAGCGTCACCATCCGCGGCTGGCTCTATAACCTGCGTGAGAGTGGAAAGCTGCTGTTTCCCCAGCTTCGTGATGGTTCCGGCGTAATTCAAGGCATCGTGCCCAAGAATGCAGTCCCGCCCGAAGTGTTTGAAGCAGTAAAGGGTCTGACGCAGGAATCAAGCGTGATTGTCGAAGGCAAAGTGCGCGCCGACAAGCGCGCTCCTGGCGGCTATGAGTTGGACATCTCGAAAGTGCAAGTCATTCAACGCGTTGCTGAGAATGATCCGTATCCCATTTCGCTGAAAGAGCACGGCGTCGATTTCCTGATGGAGCACCGCCATTTGTGGGTGCGAACGCCAAGGCAGGCTGCGATTCTGCGCGTGCGCGCCGAGATCATCAAAGCTGCACGCGATTTTTTCGATGAGCGGGGATTCACCTTGACCGATCCGCCGATCCTGACTCCGGCTGCGTGTGAAGGTACGACCACGCTGTTTCCTGTCGACTACTTCGACGAGCAGGCTTATCTCACGCAGTCGGGACAGCTTTACATCGAAGCTACTGCCATGGCGCTGGGCAAGGTGTATTCTTTCGGGCCCACGTTCCGCGCTGAGAAAAGCAAAACCCGCCGTCATTTGACCGAGTTCTGGATGGTCGAGCCGGAAGTAGCCTATGCGCAGCTCGAGGACATCATGGAGCTGGCCGAGGGGTTGCTCAGCTTCTTGGTGAAGCGTTGCCTGGAACGCCGACGTGCCGATCTGCAGACCATCGGCCGCGATGTCTCGAAGTTGGAGAAAATCGACGCTCCGTTTCCGCGGATCACATATGACGAGGCAGTAAAGATGTTGCAGGAAGCGCACGCCAAGGGCGCTCTCGAAAACAATTTCGAGTGGGGCGGAGATTTGGGTTCGCCCGACGAAACTTACATCTCGGAGCAGTTCGACCGGCCGGTGATGGTGCATCGCTATCCGGCAAAAGTGAAGGCGTTCTACATGGAGCCTGATCCGCAGCGGCCGGAGCTGGCGCTGTGCGTGGACGTGCTCGCACCCGAAGGCTACGGAGAAATCATCGGCGGCTCGCAGCGTATGGCATCCTACGATCTGCTGCTCAAGCGCATTCACGAACACGCTCTGCCGGAAGAGGCATTCAAGTGGTATCTCGATCTGCGGAAATACGGGAGCGTGCCCCACGCGGGCTTCGGCATGGGCATCGAACGAGCGGTAGCATGGATCTGCGGGTTGGAGCATGTACGGGAGACGATTCCGTTCCCGAGAATGCTGCACCGACTTTACCCGTAGCATTGAGTGATTTGGTAATTGAGTAATTCTGCAATTGAGTCATTGGATATTGTTTAAACTGCTCAATCGCTCAGCCAACTTATGACGAACATTACTTCATCATTTTCCAGCATCACTCCTCGCAAGATTCGTGTAATTGGGGTCCCGTTAGATCTCGGCCAGTCGCGCCGCGGCGTAGATATGGGACCTTCCGCCGTGCGCGTGGCTGGTCTCGAGGCCCGATTGGAAGCGCTTGGGCACGTGGTTGAAGACGCCGGCAACGTGTCCGTCGCAATCGCCGAACAAAAGAAGGAAGGCGACCCTAGCGCAAAATATTTGAAAGAGATTACCGCAACTTGCACCAAGCATGCTGAACTCGTGGTGAAGACGCTGGAGGCAGGCAAGGTTCCGATCACCCTCGGCGGGGATCATTCCATTGCTGCGGGAACAGTTGCCGGTGTGGCAGAATTCTACCGCCGTCAGAACCAGAAGATCGGCCTGATCTGGATCGACGCCCACACTGACGTCAACACTCCCGACAGTTCGCCCAGCGGAAACGTACACGGCATGCCGCTGGCGGCGATCATGGGATTAGGTCCTCCGGAGTTGTCCAATATTTTTGACTTCTCGCCCAAGGTGACGCCGGAGAATTGTGTGCTGGTGGGAGTGCGGGACATCGACGCCATCGAAAAAGAGAACGTGCGCAAAACAGGAATCCATGTCTTCACCATGCGGGACATTGACGAGCGCGGGATGCGAACCGTGATGGAAGAGGCTCTGCGTGCGGCGGGGCGGGGCACTGCGGGTTACCACGTTTCTCTGGACATGGATTGGGTCGATCCCGAAGACGCGCCCGGTGTGGGGACGCCGGTTCGTGGAGGCGCCACCTATCGCGAAGCTCACCTCGCGATGGAGATCATCGCCGACCACGGCCGCATGCTGAGCTTCGAAATCGTCGAAGTAAATCCCGTAATCGACGAGCACAACCAAACTGCGGATCTAGCAGTGGAGTTGGCGCTGTCAGCCTTTGGAAAGAAGATTCTGTAAGCCACAATCTAGCCATGAAGAAAATTCGAGTCGGAATCCTGTTTGGCGGGCGCAGCGGTGAGCATGAAATCTCGCTGCTCTCGGCCGCGTCGGTCTTCAACGCCATCGACAAAAATAAGTACGAAGTTGTGCCCATCGGCATCACCAGAGAGGGTCGATGGGTGACCGCGGCCGATGCGGAGCGTTTGCTGCAGGGAAAATTCGAGGATCACAAGCATCTTCGTGCCGGCGATCCCGAGGCGACTCCCGGAGCTGCGGTTCTGGCCAAGGGCGAAGCGGTTGTGGTGCCTCCGGAGCCGCAAAAACATGGATCGCTAACGCCTTTTGAGACTGATGCGTCGTCTCACGCGCTGACTCGCCGGGCGACGGATCGCGCTATCGACGTCGACGTTATTTTTCCCGTGCTGCATGGCACTTTCGGCGAGGACGGAACCATCCAGGGGTTGCTCGAGTTGGCGGACTTGCCTTACGTGGGCGCGGGCGTGCTGGGTTCGGCTGCAGGCATGGACAAGGACATCATGAAGGCGCTGTTTCGTGCTGCTGGACTCCCAATTGTGAAACACGTCACTCTTCTGCGCAGCGAGTGGGAGACGAAGGCGAAGAAAGTTGAGAAATTTGTCGAGAGCAAGTTGAAGTATCCGGTGTTTGTGAAGCCCGCGAATCTGGGATCGTCGGTGGGAATTTCCAAGGCCCATGATCGCAAGGAACTTGGCCCGGCGATTGAAGAAGCAGCAAAGTTCGACCGCAAAATTGTCATCGAGCAGGGAGTGGGCGGACGCAAGCAAAAGGCCCGCGAAATCGAGTGTTCGGTGCTCGGCAATGACAATGCCGAAGCGTCGTTGCCCGGAGAGATCGTCCCCAGCACAGAGTTCTACGACTACAACGCCAAGTATCTTGATGAAGGTTCTCAGTTGATCATTCCTGCCAAACTCAGCAAAGGCGAAACGAAACAGGTTCAGCGCTTGGCCATTGCCGCGTTCAAAGCGGTGGATTGCTCCGGGCTGGCGCGAGTGGATTTTCTGATGGAGCCGAAGTCCCGGAAGATTTATTTGAACGAGATCAACACTATGCCTGGTTTCACGGCGATCAGTATGTATCCCAAGCTGTGGGCGGCTTCCGGTGTATCGTATTCCGACCTGATTGGGCGGTTGATTCAGTTGGGGCTGGACCGGCACCAAGAGAAGAAGAAGAACCAGTACAGCCGCTGAAATAGATACGGTTCATCGCGGTTGAAGGGGCACCCGCACGGCGCGAGTGTCCGTGCTCACCTTGGCAACATCGCCAGATGGTCCTTAGAATAGCCTTCTTGCCTGCTGGAAATGAGTTCGATCGTCTGCGCGTAGTTTTGGTGGCGGCGCGCAATCCTCTCAATATTGGTGCGGCGGCACGCGCCATGAGCAACTTTGGATTTCTCCATCTGCGGGTGGTGAACCCTTACGACGCGGGCTTTCGCGAGGCGCGTTCCGCGGTCGGGGCGTCGGCGCTGCTGGCTAGCGCGGAGGAATGCAAGACTGTGGCCGAGGCCGTCGCGGATTGCACGCTTGTCGTCGGAACCACGGCGGTCCGTCACCGGGAATTGCAGCATCCGCTCCGGCGGTTGGAATATGGTGCACGCCTCATCCGTCGGCAACTGCGATCGGGCCGGGTCGCCCTGCTATTTGGCTCGGAGAAATTTGGCCTCTCGAATGCCGCGCTCAGTCACTGCCACTGGTTAATGCGCATCCCGACATGCGACGAAAACATTTCGATGAACCTGGGGCAGGCGGTCGCGGTTTGCCTCTACGAACTAATTCGCGATGGCAAGGCTGCGCGGCAAACGGAGAAAGTGAAGCGTGCTACGGCGGCCGAGTTCGAGCGGATCACCACGACGCTGCTCGAAGCCATGCGTGCCAGTGGCTATCTGGATCGGCGCCCGATTGCCGATGTCGAAGAAAGAATGCGCCGTCTGGTCCGGCGTCTCAACCTTCCCGCCCGTGACGCCGTAGTCTGGCTCGGCATTCTGCGACAGATTGTGTGGAAGCTGCGATCTGAGAAACCGCGGGCGGACTGAAGTGGCGCGATCATTTGTTTCCGTTGGGGGGCGGGAGGGAACTGTGCGAAAGCTGATCGTTGTTTTTTTTTGCGATCGGGGTCACGCTGGCCCTGACTTCGTGCAAGCCGAAGAACAAAATTACGCAAGACGAACTTGTCCGCCGCACTCAGGAGCTGTTCGATTTCGTCGCACCGGGCAATCAGGCACCCTGGAAAAAGTACTTTGCCGACGATTGCATGTACTTTGACGAAAAAGACCGGAATCTGAACAAAGCTGCCTTGGTAGGCGATGTCACTCCGATGCCGCCCGGATTTTCGGGGAGCATCAAAATAGAGAAAGCGCAAAGCCATGTCGAGCGAAATTTTGCCGTCTTGAGCTATCACATGGACGAAAAGGAAACTATCTATGGCCAGGAGCTGTCGGCACGATACCATGCGACGGATACCTGGATGCGCCGCAATGGGCAATGGCAAATCATTGCGGGTCAGGTGCTGCGGTACTACGAAGATCTTGCGCCAGGGAAAGTGAACACGGCAAGGTTCGCTGAGTATGTCGGAACCTACGAGCTCGCCCCTGGGAACACTCTGACCATTTCGACCGACGGGAATCTCTTATACCGCCAGCGCGGGGATCGTCCGAAGGATCTCCTCATTCCGGAAGCCACTGACATATTCTTTCGCAAGGGGGTTGAAGGCCGCATTCTTTTTCGCCACGCCGATAACGGCAAAGTGGATGCGCTAATCGACCGGCGAAATAGGGAGGATGTGGTTTGGAGAAAGATCAAATAGCAATGTGGCCTAGGAATGCTCTTGGACGGGCCTTCAGGGGTTTGGCTTGGTACCCTGCGATAGAATGAGTGGGTGAGGTGGTCATGGCACAAATGACGCCGCAAGTTTCGGAAATGTTGGAAAAGGCGCTAACACTTTCCCCTCAAGAGCGAGGTCTTTTAATCGATCGCCTAGTTGATAGCCTCGACGAAGGCCCCGCCGAAGAAGGAGTCGAGGAGGCATGGGCCGAAGAAATCAAGCGTCGGGTCGACGATATTCGATCTGGCAAAGTCGAAATGATACCGGGCGAGGAGGTACGCCGCCGTCTCGCAGCTCGGCTCTTGAATGGCGCGGAGTAAGCCTTATCGCTTCGATCCCCGAGCATGGCAGGAAATTGAGGCTGGAGACGACTGGTACCTACAGCGCAGCGCTGACGCCAGTGTCGGTTTTATCGCTGCCATCTGTGACGCGCTTGACTGCATTTCCCAAGCGCCCGAGAGGTGGCCCAAGTATTTGTACGGTACTCGGCGTTTCGTGCTTCACCGCTTTCCGTTTTCCATCGTCTACCTCGATGACCGCGACCAATTAAGCATCGTAGCCGTGGCTCATAGCAAGCGAAGGCCCGGATCCTGGAAGAATCGGCTTTAGGTTCGTCTTGGAGGTACAGTTCATGATCTTCGGTGCGCACGTAATCATGTATAGCAAAGACGCGGAGGCGGATCGCGCCTTCTTCCGAGACGTCCTTGGATTCAAGTCGGTGGATGCAGGCCATGGATGGCTGATTTTTGCCTTGCCTCCGGCGGAGGCCGCGTTTCATCCCGACGAGAATCCCGGCGAGAATGATCGGCACGAACTGTATCTCATGTGTGGCAATCTCAAGGCCGAGATGTCTGCGTTGAAGAGGAAAGGCGTGGCGTGTTCCGACGTTCACAGGGAGCGATGGGGTTCGATCACCAGGATCCAGCTTCCCGGGGGTGGCCAAATCGGTCTTTACCAGCCGAAGCATCCCACGGCGGTGGCTTCGGGCTGATCGACCCGCCATCAACTTGACGTAAGCGATTCCGAGCGTGTACTATCGCAAACAAGTTTGCTCTTCGGAGCAGACCTTGGATTTCATGAAGAGTGGCTGAGGGACGAGCCCTGAGAAGCCACGACAACCGGATCGGGAGTCATCTCCCGGTCGACTGGTGTCAACTCTCACCCGGAAACGGGGGACATGAGATTCGGGGTGCCGCGTTTTCAGCATCTCGTTCTTCTTCTTCCTCCCTTACTTTTTTTCCGGTAAAGAGATTTTCGATCACGCTCGTCCCTCGGCTACAGAAAGCGAGTAGCTGATGAGCGCTGCTGCGAGCGTTAACACTCGGGTCGGTGCCGCCGTTTCCGCGAAATACGAATTGCGCTGCCGAGAATGTCACAAGAGCTGGGGGAACCAGCCCCGGTCGATCTGCGACGACTGTTTTTCTCCTCTGGAAGTTTTCTACGACTACGACGCGGTGCGCGGCACCTTTACGCGCGAGCGCATCGCCGCTCGGACTCCAGATATGTGGCGATACGCGGAGTTGCTGCCGCTGCCGCCGAATTATCAGCCGAGTTTGCCGGTGGGTTTCACACCTCTGCTTCGGGCTCCGCAGCTAGCAGCGCGCCTGGGCGCCAAGAATCTTTTCATTAAGAACGACGCGGTCTGCCTGCCCACACTCAGCTTCAAGGACCGGGTTGTTGCGGTGGCATTGGCGCAAGCGCGCAGCTTCGGATTCGACACGGTGGCGTGTTCTTCGACTGGGAACCTGGCAAATTCCGTGGCAGCGCAGGCGGCGCGCAACGGATTCAAAGCCTGGATTTTTATTCCCGCGGATCTCGAGCCCGCGAAAATTCTGGGCACGCAAGTCTTTGGCGCAAGGCTGGTTCGCATTGCGGGCAGCTACGACCAGGTAAACCGTCTGTGTTCGCAGATCGCGGATGAACAGCGATGGGGATTCGTGAATGTGAATCTGCGTCCTTATTACGCGGAAGGTTCGAAGACCGTAGGATTCGAAATCGCCGAGCAGTTGGGATGGCGGTTGCCAGACAACGTGATTGTGCCCATGGCAGGCGGGTCATTGATTGTGAAGATCAAGAAGGCATTTGACGAACTCATTCATCTGGGCTTGGTCGAAGCGAAAGCGGTGAAGTTTTTCGGGGCCCAGGCGACGGGATGCTCTCCGATTTCGACTGCAGTAAAAGCCGGAAACGCCGATATAGAACCGCAGAAGCCGGCAACGCTGGCGCGATCGCTGGCGATTGGCAATCCGGCCGATGGACACTATGCGATCAAGGCCATCACCAAGAGCGGGGGTTGGGCTGAGGATGTTTCCGATCCGGAAATGATCGAGTCGATTCAGATTCTGGCGGAGACGGAAGGCATCTTCACCGAGACTGCCGGTGGAGTAACGACCGGGTGCGCGCGCAAACTTTACCGATCAGGTCGCATCGCGCCCGAGGAGACGACGGTGCTGTGTATCACCGGGAATGGTCTGAAGACGACTGACGTGCTCTCCGGCAAGTATGAGGTGGAAGAGCCGATTCGGGCCAAGGTCGCCGAGTTCGAAACACTTTTGCAGAGAACGCTGGAGACGACTGAGTTTCCAGAAATCGTGGAGGCTTTGAGATGACAGTTACCGTGCAGATTCCGACAGCGTTGCGCCGCCTGACGTCCGGGACCGGGCAGGTCAAATGTTCAGCGACGAACTTGGGGGAACTATTCTCGGCGCTCGATCAACAGTTTCCGGACTTGAAGCAGCACTTGCGCGACGAAGCCGGCGAGGTTCGGCGGTTCCTTAACGTTTATGTCAACGAGGAGGACATTCGATTTCTGGGCGGAAGTACTTACGCGTTTCAGGATGGAGATGAGGTGCTGCTGGTGCCGTCGATTGCGGGTGGGGCTGCGTAACGCAGTGTAGGCCCGGGCGTCCCCGCCCGGCCAAGAAGTTTGACTATGGCTCGTAAACTTAAAATCGGGTTGCTGGGTTGCGGGACGGTTGGCCGCGGGCTGGTCGAGTTGCTGGGCAGGAATGAGGCTCTCGTCCGGCAACGCTCGGGCGTCGATTTGCGCATCACGAAGATTTTGGTTCGCGATCTCGGTAAAGAACGTCAGGGAGTGGATCGCGCTCTTCTGACCAGCGATCCCGACAAAGTTCTGAACAATGGTTGCGATCTCGTGGTGGAGCTGGTGGGCGGGATCGAGCCAGCCCGGGGTTTTATCGAGCGATCGTTGTCACGCGGCAAGCACGTGGTCACCGCTAATAAGGCCCTGCTCGCGAGGGATGGTTTCAGTTTGATGAAAGCCGCGGAGGCGCAGAAAGTCCGCCTGGGGTTCGAGGCCAGCGTTTGCGGAGGCATTCCGATTATCCGCGCCCTGCGGGACGGCCTGGTCGGGAATAACATTCAGAAGCTGAGTGGGATTCTGAATGGCACCTGCAATTACATCCTCACCCGCATGACTGAGGATGGTGTCGAGTTCGAGGATGCGCTTCGCGAGGCGCAGGCTAAAGGTTTCGCGGAAGCCGATCCTACGCTCGATATCGACGGACACGATGCGGCGCAGAAACTCACAATTCTGACTGAGCTCGCCTTTAGCACGCACGTGGGTGCCGACGCGGTTCAGGTCGAGGGGATTCGCGATCTTGCTGCCGATGACGTGCAAGCGGCGCGGGAACTGGGTTTCGTGATTAAACATGTTGCGACCGCGGAATTTAGCGAGGGCACTGTGTCGCTGAGCTGCGCTCCGGTGTTGCTGCCCTCGTCGCATCAACTGGCCAGCATTCGCGACGAAAATAATGCCGTGCTGGTTCGTGGAGACGCGGTTGGCGAGATGCTTTTCTCGGGCAAGGGAGCTGGTTCTCTGCCGAGCGCCAGTGCAGTGCTTTCTGATGTGGTCGATATTGCCTGTCACAAAGGCGGGTTTTCGGTGAGCCCGGGGGGCGCCGTCGGAGTTGCCACTCGCGATTGCGACAGCAGGCATTATCTTCGCTTCACGGTAGGGAGCCCCAGCGATATCGGCCCAATCACGACTATTCTGGAGCGGAACCGGGTGGGCGTGGCTCGTGCCGCGGCGGTGTGGGCGAGACGCGATTCCGGAAAGCACCAGGTGCGGGTGCTTACCCATTCCTGCTCGCGGAATGCGGTTGAGGCGTCGCGTCGCGACATTACCGGATCGGGCCTCGAGAGAGGCAAAAGTGTCGTTCTGCGCGTAGCGGACTAGCCTCATACTCCCAGTCGGCCCTGATTCCTAAGCCTTTCCTGTTGTTGTGAATATTCCCGGCCTTTGGTATAATCTAACTAACCAGTTAATTAACGACAATGACCTCGACCATCTCGAAGTCGCGTCTTGGATCTCGCGGTCGTCCTGAGCAAAGCCGTGCGGCTATTTTGCAGGCAGCGGTGCGGGAGTTTGCCTGCGAAGGCATCGCTGGCGCGAGAACGGATGCCATCGCCCGCTCCGCCAAAGTGAATAAAGCCCTCCTCTATTACTACTTCAAGGACAAAGAGGCGTTATACGGTGCGGTGCTCGATCAGGTATTTGGAGGATTGGTTGCGTGCGTTGGCGAGGCCCTGTCTCGCGATCTCCCGCCCCGCGAGAAGATCCTCGCCTATGCGGGCGCGCACTTCGACTACGTCGCAACCCATCCGCTCTATCCGCGAATCGTACAAGGCGAAATGATGGGCGCCGGCCGGGGCCGGGCGAACCATCTTGAGCACATCGTAAAAACATATTTCCGTCCGCTTTTTGGCCGCGTCGCCGAGGTTCTCAAGAGCGGCCAGGCAGCAGGCGAATTCCGATCAGTGGATCCCCTGCATTTTGTTCCTTCTATGATCGCGGTGATTGTTTTCTATTTCACCAGCGCGCCAGTCATGCGTGCGATGACGGGGAAAGATCCCCTGTCTCCGCAGCGCATAGCGGCGCGCAGAACGGCAGTGCTGGACTTTATTTCCGCGGCGCTCTTTCAAAGGTCCAATGCAAAGCAGCGAGGAGCACGAAGGTGAGTGTACGCAATAAATTTCTAATCATTCTCGGCGTGATCTTCAGCATATCGCTGACCTACTACCTGCTATCCACCCCTCGCAACAAGGATCTGATTCTGATCGGCACGGTGGATTCGAACCAGGTAATCGTGAGCCCTCAGATCGAGGGGCGATTGGCGAAGCTTCTCGTCGACGAGGGGACGCAAGTAAAACAGGGCGATCTCATCGCGGTGCTCGATCCCTCGGAACTGGAGGCGGAAGAACGTGCTGCCGCCGCCACGATCGACAGTTTGAAGTCGAAAGTTGCCGAGACTCAGTCGACTTTGCAGGCGACGCAGGGATCGACGTCGAGCAGTGTCGTAAATGCGCAGGCGAGGCTGCAATCCGCGCGCGCGCAGTTGCTTCAGGCGGAAGCCACCCTGGAGCGTACCGAAAGCGACAGCCGCCGCATGATCGAACTCGCGAACCAGGGAGTCGCTTCCGATCAAGAGCGAGTTCAAGCTGAGACGAATCTGGCGGCCCAGAAAGCGCTGGTGCAATCGCTGAAGGATCAAGTGAGCGCTGCCGCGGCTGATCTGAACACGGCAGTCGCCAACACTCATCAAGCGCATGCCGCGCAGAGCACGGTCGAATCTACGCGTGCACAAGTTGCCAATGCGGAAAGCATGCTGAAGCAAGCTGAGGTTCGCTTGGGGTACACCAAGATTTATGCCCCGGTAACCGGCACTGTCTCTGTTCGTGCTGCCCGTGAAGGAGAAGTATTAAATGCGGGCCAGGCAATCGTGACCGTCGTCGATCTCGGTGACACCTGGGTACGCGCGGCAATTCCTGAGACGGATGCCGATCACATCGGTTTGGGAGACACGCTGAAAGTCCGATTGCCCGGCGGAACGATTACTTTGGGAAAAGTGTTCTTCAAATCCGCAGAAGCAGATTTCGCAACTCAACGCGACGTGGGCCGTCGCAAGCGTGACATCAGGACCATTGTCCTCAAGGTTCGTCTGGACAATCCGAAGGGTGCATACGTTCCGGGAATGACGGCGGAAGTTTTGGTCTCGCCTGATCAACTCAAAGGTACAGCGCGGGAGAACGTATCGGCGGAAGAGCATCCATGATCACCGATCGAAATGCTCCAAGCGGGTCGAGTGCGGGCGCTCCCAATAACGGACCTGGTTCCAACGGGAACGGTTCGGCTGGCGATCCCAATGCGTTCAACGCCATCCAAGTGGAACACATCGTCAAGAAATATGGCGATTTCACGGCAGTCGACGATGTTTCCTTCAACGTGAAAGAAGAAGAGATTTTCGGTTTGCTGGGGCCAAACGGCGCGGGCAAGTCCACTCTCATCCGCATGATGACCACGCTGATTCCGATCACTGCGGGTACCGCTCGCATCGCTGGTCACGACGTGCAGAAGGATCCAGATGCGGCTCGGAGGGCAATTGGTGTAATTCCGCAGGCGCTCACCAGCGACCTCGACCTTACCATCGAGGAAAATCTCAATATCTACGCCAAGCTCTACGACGTTCCTTCGAAAAAGCGCAAAGCTGCGATTGACGAGTTGCTGGAACTGGTTGATCTGACGAAGTGGCGTTCAGCCCAGACCAAGACGCTGTCCGGCGGTATGCGGCGGCGGCTCGAGATTGCCCGCGGCCTGGTGCACAGTCCGCGAATCTTTTTTTTGGACGAACCGACTACCGGGTTGGACCCGGTTTCTCGTGTTGCTGTCTGGGAGATGCTCACCAACATCAAAAGCCATCGCAAGCTCACCATTCTTATCACCACTCACTACATGGACGAGGCCGATCGACTGTGCGACCGCATCGCCATCGTGGATCATGGCAAGCTTGTGGCACTCGATACCCCGCCAGCGCTGAAAGCAAGCGTGCCAGGATCGAATGTGATTGAAGCGCAATTCGACAACGCTCCCGCGGATTGGGAGGATCGTCTGAAGAAGCTCAATGGCGTAACTTCTGTCCAGCATGAAGGTGCCGGCATGTACCGCGTGCTGACCGGGGACGGATCGCAGACCACAACCGAACTGGTAGAAGCGGCTGTGCACAGCGGCGTCAAAATCCGCTCACTCTCAGTACAAAACACCACGCTGGACGACGTGTTCGTCCACTACACCGGGCGGCAGTTGCGCGATGAGTTGGTCAAAGCGCATGCCTTCGTAATGCCGCCCAGACCGGGGTTACAGCCATGAATCATATTCTCGCCATTGTCGAGCGCGAAATGAGGAAGTTCTTCCGCTCTCCGGCGCTGATGATGGCGTCGATGATTTTTCCACTGGTCCAACTCATCGTGCTGGGCAATGCTTTCGGCGGAAAGATTCGCGATGCGAAGCTGGGACTGGTCGATCAGGATGGAGGCACCCAAGCCCTCAAGATCCGCGAAGCTTTTGACTCGGTTCGCGCCAATATGCGGACCTTTGAACCCATCTACTATAACGACCCGAAGACGGCGATGGACGACGTGCGCAATGGCAAGATCCAGGGCGCCGTCATTATTCCGCCACAGTATTCGCGGCGAGTGTATGAACAGGATCAGCCGCGCATTGCGCTGGTCGTGGATAACAGCGACAATTTCATGAGTTCGACGCTTGAGGACGAACTCACGAGCATCACCAACGCGCTCAATCAGCCCACCATCGAGCCTCGAATCCTGCAGCAGACCGTGCTGCAGATTGTGGAGCTTTATCCTTATATCGAATACATGAAGTACCTTTTGCCGGGCTCGATCACGCTGGCAATGTTCGTTTCCGTGATGATCGGCGGCGGCATGCTCTACATCGATGACAAGGCCCGCGGCGTTCACGAAGGATATTTGGTGACACCCATTACCAAAACCGAGCTGGTTTTCGGGTTGAACGCCGCGGGGGCAATCAAGGCCATAATGACGGGAGTGGTAATCACGGTAATTGGTTCACTGCTGGCGGGCGTAGGCACAGTGTTTAATCCCGCCACCGCTCTGCAGTTGCTGATCCTGATTGTGCTTACTTCAGTCGCATTCAATACCATGATGTTTCTGCTGATGGTCCGGGTGGAAGATCCGCTAGTGCCGCGTGCGATCTTTGGAATTCTTAATACGTTGCTGTTTTTTCCGAGCGGGGCAATCTATCCTATCCAGGCGTTTCCCAAATGGTTACGAGGTATCGCAGCAGTGGACCCATTCACCTTTGCAGTACACGGTTTCAAGTCGATACTGCTGAAGGAAGCAGGCATGACCGCCATTTGGCCCGACATGATTTATCTCTCCATTTTTGCGCTTATCACTCTGAGCATCGCCACGCCGCTGTTCAAGAGGACCCTGTAAAAAGATCGGGTTATTTAGCGATGGCGTAATTTGGAAATTGAAAACTCGCTCGGTCGCGCGCCTTAATAAATTAGCCAATCTGTTTATTTAATTTGCCAATTCGCCCGTGAACTTTTTGTTCTGCGCCGGTTTCCGTTATGCTTATAACAGCCATGACCCTGATGGATGCCGAACAATACGATCCTGCGCGCGACCGCCGTCGGCGTCAGCGGATTGCAGTTGCAATTGTTCTTGTCCTACTCGCCGCATGGGTGGTTTATCACTATCGCAACTACCCCGAGCGGAAAGCGGCGGGCAACTTCTTTGCGGCGTTACAAAGCCAGAATTACGAGGGCGCCTATGCGGTGTGGTTCCGCGACCTCGAGTGGAAGCAGCACCCGAACAAGTATTCCGCTTACCAGTTCAATGACTTCTACCGTGACTGGGGACCGGGTGGAGAATGGGGACTGATCAAATCCTATTCGATTGACTGTTCCTTGAGCCCAGACGGTGGGAGCGGGGTCATCGTTCAGGTCACGGTGAACGGTCGCGCGGAACACGCGTATATCTGGGTGGAAAAAGCCAGCAAGACTTTATCTTTCTCGCCAAACGAAATAGAGTGTGGCAACTGGTGGACCTTGGTCACGGAGTAGAACCTTCTAAGCTAAAACGTAACGTCATCGCATTCAAGCAACATTGACTACAGTAATTGCGTAAATGCCCCTTACAATCTGGGAGACTTTGCCTCTCGTGTTTCACTTTATTTCAGGAGGATTTGTCCGCGTGAACCGTTCTTACCGGTCGGTGGTTGTTTCCTGCTGCCTCGTATCGCTTGTGCTCTCGCCCCTTGCTCTGCGGTCGCAGACAAGTTCCCCAGTTGCCGAAACAGGCAGGTTCCGGCTGCATAAGTTCGAGCAGCCTATCGGGGAAGAGAATTACACAATCACCCACGACGGCAGCACACTCACGCTGAAATCCGAGTTTTTGTTTACGGACCGCGGTACAAAGGTTCCGCTCTCCGCCACACTGAGGACGGCGGACGATTACACGCCGCAGAGCTTCATCATCAAGGGCAATACTTCGAGGATGTCAGAAATCGATTCCGACGTCGAGCTTAGCGGCTCAAACGCAACGATCCGTCAGGCCAAGGAAACGCACACGGGCACCGCGCCCCAGAGTTTTTTCACCATATCCGGCTATGCGCCTGTCGCTGTACAGATGGCGCTTGTCCGTTACTGGCGCGCGCACGGTTCGCCGGCGCAACTGACAATGCTTCCCACGGGCGAGGTGAAGATTCAGGATCGTGGCCTTGAAGCCATCGAAGTCGACGGGCGCGGCCTTCAAATGGAGCGCTATACCGTCCGGGGCCTGATCTGGGGGATGGAAACACTGTGGATGGATGGCAAGGACAATTTAGCGGCGCTGGTTTCGACCGACGCCGAGTTCGACCACTTCGAAGCAGTGCGCGAAGAGTACGAACCCGCCCTCGCGAAATTCGTCGCGAGTGCAGCGCGCGACCAAATGGCCTCTCTTTCCGAGCTCAGCCAGGGAACCTCGGGACGCCGCACAGGCACGCTCGCATTTGTCGGTGCCACTGTGATCAATAGTACGGGTGAGCCGCCCATGTCAAACGCGACGATCGTGATTCGCGACGCCAAAATTATCGCGGTTGGTCCGGGAAACAAAGTGAAAGTGCCGTCTGACGCACAGCGTGTCGACGTTACAGGAAAGTTCATCATTCCAGGATTGTGGGATATGCACGCGCACTATGAGCAGGTGGAGTGGGGGCCAATTTACCTGGCTGCGGGCGTCACCACCGTGCGCGACGTAGGCAACGAATTCGAGTTCATCACAGCGGTGCGGGATGCGGTGAACAGCGGCAAGGGACTCGGTCCGCACATGCTGCTGGCCGGGGTCGTCGACGGCGATAGCTCGTATGCGCTCGGGGTCGCGCGCGTGAACTCTCCAGCCGACGCACAGACGTGGGTGCAGCGTTACCACGACGCCAGGTTCCAGCAGATGAAGATTTACAGCTCAGTGAAGTCCGAGAATGTCAAAGCCGTGTGCAGCGACGCGCACAAGCTTGGGATGACCGTTACCGGCCACATTCCAGAGGGCATGACTGCGTATGACGGCGTGAACGATGGCATGGACCAGATTAACCACATTCAGTTCATCCTCAACCTGCTCAAGCCGAAAGATTTCGATCCGAAAAAGGCAACCCGGCAGGAGACCGCGAAGATGATGGAGTCGCTGGACGTGAATTCGGATGCGGGCAAGCAGGCAGTCGCGTTCTTGAGCGAACACAAGACCGTGATCGATCCGACCATGGCGTTGATGGAATTCATGGAGCGTCCGGCGGATGTGCCCGCGGATAAAGTCGAGCCCGGAGTTGATCACGTGGCGCCCGAACTACGCGAGCAACTGATCAATGGAGGATTGCCGCCGGAGCGGGTTGCGACTGGCCAGAAGATCGTGCAGGAAGAATCGGCGATCATCGGCGCACTGCATCGGGCCGGAGTACGCATCGTAGCTGGGACCGATCAGACCGTGCCGGGCTATTCACTCTATCGCGAGATCGAGTTGTACAATCAGGCCGGCTTCACGCCGATGGAGGCACTGCAGGCCGCGACCATCGTGCCCGCGCGGGTGATGAAGGTGGACCGGGAAAGCGGCTCGATCGAAGTTGGCAAGCGGGCCGATTTCGATATTCTCGACGCTAATCCGCTGGAGAACATTCACAACATTCGCAGCGTTCGGTCGGTGGTCGCGAACGGCGTGCTGTATGAAAGCGCGCCACTGTGGGAGAGCGTCGGCTTCAAGCCCTAGCGGCAAGGCTTTAACCAGGGATCTGCTCTAACGTCTTCTGCAGCGATGCGTCGTCTGCGACGTTGAGAGATTTCTGCGATCGATCGATCTGTCGCATCAGACCGCAGAGCACTTTTCCCGGACCCACTTCCACGAAAGTCTGCACTCCACGAGCGATGAGCAGGCGCATGGATTGCTCCCACTTTACGGATCCGGTAACTTGGCGAATCAGGGCATCGCGGCTGTGGTCTGCATCTTCGAGCACCGCCGCGTCGACGTTGCAGACGACTCCGGCTGCAGGTTTATTGAAGTTGATGGCGAAGAGATCTGTAGCCAACCGATCCTGTGCTGGTTTCATCAGCGAGCAATGAAATGGCGCACTGACGGGCAAAACCTTCGCGCGCTTGGCGCCGCGTTCGTCGGCTAAGCTGGTCGCGCGCTCCACGGCTGCAGTGTGACCAGAAATGACAATCTGTTCCGGGGAGTTGATATTGGCAGGTTCGCAAACCTGGCCATTCGCTGCGTCGCCGCAAACCGCAGTCACTTTCTCGAACTCCATGCCGAGAATCGCCGCCATCGTCCCGACACCGACGGGGACTGCTTCCTGCATGTACTTGCCGCGATGGCGGACGGTGCGAACCGCGTCGGCGAAGCTGAGGGTTCCGGCAGCAACGTGTGCGGAGTATTCGCCCAGGCTATGGCCGGCTACGAAGCTGGGCTTCAGACCCTTTTCGTTCAACACGCGCCACGCCGCGACGGATGCGGTGAGAATCGCGGGCTGCGTGATCTCGGTCAGGCGAAGTTGATCTTCCGGACCTTCGAAGCAAAGCTGAGAGAGCTTGTAGCCGAGAGCCTCGTCCGCTTCTTCAAACGTCATACGCGCGATGGGATGTTTTTCGGCGAGGTCTTTGCCCATGCCAACGGCCTGTGATCCCTGGCCTGGAAAAAGAAATGCGATGGACCCATTTGTGGGCGAGGCATTTGTCATAATTATGCGATGGTCCTGCGATGCTATGCGACGGTCGTCGGGATGCCGCTCGGCACATGTTCGATTCTGCTACGGGCTGCCCTCGCTGCGCGAATCCCGGTCAACGTTCTTTCTATCTCCGCATTAATTGGGTGCTCGGCAAACTCCGCCGCCACGCGGATTGCGTTCTTGATCGCATTGGCGTTCGACGATCCGTGCGTGATGAAGCAAACTCCTTTTACGCCCAGCAAGGGTGCGCCACCATATTCCGTATGGTCGAGACGCTTCTTGAAATCGGCAAATGCGCTGCGCGAGAGCAAAGCGCCAACCTGGCGCGTAATCGTGGCCTTCAGCGATTCTTTCAGCGTAGAGCGAACCAGGTTGGCAACACCTTCCGAAATCTTTAACGCAACGTTTCCCACGAATCCGTCGGCGACAATGACGTCCACCTTGCCGTTGTACAGGTCGCGGCCTTCCACGTTGCCCACAAAATTGAGGGGGAGCCTTTGCAGAAGCTGGAATGCCTCGCGGGTCAGTACGTTTCCCTTGGTTTCTTCTTCGCCAATCGAAAGCAATCCCACCCGCGGACGCTTCGTGCCAAACAAAGTACGAAAATAAATCTCTCCCATGACCGCAAACTGCTCAAGGTTATGCGGCTTGCTGTCCACGTTGGCACCGACGTCTAAAAGGCTTGCGACGGTACCAATCGCGGTGGGAAACACAGCTGCGAGCGCAGGCCGATCCACGCCAGGGATCGCTCCCAGAACCATTTTCGCGGTAGCCATGGCTGCGCCAGTGTTGCCAGCGGTGATGAAGCCCGAGGCGCGTCCATCGCGCACCAGCCGCAGTCCAACCCGCATGGATGAATCGCGTTTGGCGCGCACCGCCTGCACCGCTTTGTCCTCCATGCCGATGATTTCGCTGGCATGCACGACATCGATGGGGAGTGCTGCCGCGCTGGGATAGCGTGCCAACTCGGCCCGGAGAGCCGGTTCTGGGCCCACTAAAAGGACATGAACATCGTAGTGCCGTGCTGCCTGGATTGCGCCTTCGATCTCAGGCTTTGGCCTGCGGTCCGAGCCCATCGCGTCCAAGGCTATGACGCTTGGCATGGGGTGGCGGCGCTAGCTGGCTTCCTCGACGTTCAGAACTTCGCGGCCTTTGTAGTAGCCGCACTTGGGGCAGGCCCGATGCGGCATCTTGCGTTCGTGGCAGTTCGGACATTCAGAGAGTGCGTGGCTCTTCAGGGAGTCATGGGCGCGCCGGCTTCCGGTGCGTGCTTTGGAGTGGCGCCGTTTTGGATTAGGCATTTAAATTCCTTTGTAGGCGCGAGCGTCCTCGCTCGTGCGCTTTTCTTTAATCAATCAGTCTTCCAACTTGCTGCGAATATCCTTGAGCGCCGTCCACCGCGGATCTTCCATCGGCTCAGAACAGGAGCATTGATCCAGGTTCAGATTCGCCCCGCAATGTGGACAAAGGCCCTTGCAATCTTCGCGGCAGATAACCTTCAAAGGGACGGCTAACAGCACCTGCTCCCGCACCGCGTCTTCGAGCAGCAGACCCTCGCCTTGATAATAGCTGACCTCGGCTTCGGCGCCGGTTACCGAGAGCTCCTCCCGCCCGGCATCCGCTCCGAGCGGACGGTACAACAGATCGAACTTGCGCTTGACGTCCTCGGTCACAGGCTCGAGGCAACGAGCGCAGGGCAACTCCAGTGTTGTGGAGAGCTCCCCGCTGACCCGTATGTCCTTGATCCGCTGATGCTTCCCGTGATGCTCTTCGATCAGTTGGGCGCGTCCCGCAGCATGCAACGGGGTGTTCTGCTGAAGATCCGGCCCTAAATCAAGCACGCCCGGACGGTACTCCTCCTCAAAGTCAATAGGATGGAGTTCCAACTCTTTGATTTCGATGAGCATCGAGGTCCCCCGCGCCCCCAACCAACACCGCGAAGGAACGCGGAAGCACGCTCAGAGGCGTAACTTCTCCAGGGAGCGAATGTTAAGAATAAAGGCCGCAGCAGCGCAGTGTCAAGGAGCGGGGATGTCGGGTGGTATCTCACTTTTGTAAGGAAATCGTTCTCTAGCAAACTAGCCATCCTATCGGCTATCCTTCCCGAGATGCGCAAGAACGGTAAAAGCGATTGGTTGCGTGATATTGATTCGCGGCAACGGAATGTAGTCTTCCCCGACACGGTGCAGAATGAGGGCCGATTTTGGAGGAATATCTGGGCGGGCAAAGACTCCTTGAACCGTGCACAATGGGTTGGCGTAATAGTTCTGTTCGTGTTTCTTGGAGGAGGGTTACTTTCCGTGCTCTGGAACATGTGGCCAGAAGGACAGGCCCCTTGGTGGCAAAAGGTGATTAATGGTTATGGGGTATTTATTTTAGTAATTGGGGCGGTCGGGACGTTCATCGCAATCGGAAACCGTAAGGCGCGACGTGCTGCCCCCAGGCGCTGATTTATCCGCACGCAAACTGACCCACTACCAAGATGCTGAGAAGCTACGGGCCTCCCCTTGACATCCCTCCCGCAGCAGCGTAACGTCGCCTGCGAATTCCGGCATTCACCTTCGCGCTCGAGGAGGCTGTCCATGGTTTCTCTCGCCGCTCTTTGGCTGCCTATCGTTTTGTCAGCTGTGATCGTCTTCATCGCCAGTTCCATAATGCACGTGGTACTGAAATACCATCAGAGCGACTGCTACCGGGTCCCTGACGAAGACAAATTTCTCGCCTTGCTGCGGCCCGCCAACCTGAAACGAGGCCTCCACGTTTTCCCTTACTTCCTACGGAAGGACATGAAGTCGCCAGTCGCGATCGAAAAGTACAAGCAAGGACCGGTCGGGTTTATGACCATCATGCCGAGCGGGCCGCCTGCTATGCCGAAGTTTTTGGTTCAGTGGTTTGTCTATTGCCTGCTGATCGGTTTCTTCGTCGCCTATCTCGCTGGACATACGGTTCCTACCGGCGCAAAGTATCCGGCAGTATTCCGCGTTGTGGGTACGGCCGCGTTTCTAGCCTATGGTTTGGGACACGTGAGCAACGGCATTTGGAAAGGCCAGACCTGGTCGATGACGATCAAGGAGGTCATCGACGGGCTCGTCTACGGCTTGCTGACCGCTGGCACCTTCGGCTGGCTCTGGCCACGGTAAGACGCCTCGCGATAATCTTAAGAGATGGTGGATGTTACAACGCCTCCGACTATTGCCACTGTGAGCGCTCGTCGGCGCTGGTGGGCGCACGCGCGAACATCTCTTCTGTGGATGGTAGTCGTCGCCTTCGGAGTGCGTTTCGGATACATCGTCATCGGACACACTTACAGGTTCGGCTCCCATAGCCGCGTCCTGGTCCAGGCTAACGAAAAAGATTTCGACTTTGGCTTCGAGATGGGACGGATCGGGCGCTCCCTCGCTCAAAGCCGAGGTTTCAGCAATCCGTTTAACGGGACCACCGGCCCGACTGCCTGGGAACCGCCGCTTTATCCTTTTCTGATCGCAAGCGTTTTTCGCGTATTTGGAGTTTACAGTCGCGCTTCGGCCCTGGTTCTTCTAAGCATCAACAGTATTTTCTCCGCACTTACCTGCATTCCGATCTTTCTGATCGCGAAGAGATGTTTCAACGAAAAAGTTGCAGTATGGAGTTCCTGGACCTGGGCGCTGTTGCCCTCCGTGATTTTCTGGTGCACGCGCTGGGTTTGGGAGACCAGCCTCGCTGCACTATTGCTAGCTGTGATTTTCTGGCTGACGCTCACGATGGATGAGAAAGACGGGTTGAAGCCTTGGCTGCAATTTGGCTTGCTCTGGGGCGTTGCCGCGCTGACCAACACTGCGTTGTCGTCATTTCTTCCCGTCTCCGGCTTGTGGATCTGGTACCACCGCGCCAAACTCGGCAAGCGTTCGCTCACTGGAGTAATTGCCGCGTCCCTCATCTTCGCTGCATGCATCACTCCCTGGCTGATCCGTAACCACCACGTCTTCGGACAGTTTGTTTTCATCCGCTCGAATTTTGGCGCCGAACTTCGCCTAGGGAACGGACCCGGCGCCGACGGAACTTGGATGGACTACCTTCACCCGACCAAGAATGTCTCCGAAATGCGCCGCTATCAACAACTGGGTGAACTTGCCTATGTCGCCGAACGGAAAAAAGAAGCGGTGGCTTACATTCGCGAGGACTATGCGCGATTCGCCGGTCTCAGCCTGAAGCGCTTTATCTACTTCTGGGGTGGGCTGCCGAAAGCATCGGAAAATCCTGTCGTGACATTCTTCAGGAAGTCTCTATTCGCGGCTTCCTCGGCATTGGCTTTCTGGGGCCTGGCACGCACGCTGCGTAAACACAGGCCGGGCGCATGGCTTTTCTTTTGGCTGATTCTCTCCTATCCACTGGTGTATTACTTTCTCTTTCCTCATCCGCGCTACCGGCATCCCATCGAACCCGAGCTGGGAATCCTGATGCTGTATATCATTTCTGAAGCCGAAGGCGGAGGTCGCTCTCGGAGTGACGTTGCTATCCGACGGTCTTCCAGCAACGGCTGATCCCTATCTTCTGAATGAATCACTCACGGCACGGCGTGCAGGATGAACTCCAATCGCAGTCGGGAGGGAATCGCGATTTCGGGAGCTGGTTTGAGGCACACCCGAATCTAAGCGCGATTCTGGTTCTAGTCGCGGCGTTTCTGGTTCGCCTGCGGGCTGCGTCCGGAACGTTCTTGAATCCGGACGAAGCGCTCCACTACCTGCTTGCCAATCAATCCTCATGGCGCCTGGCCTATAACGCGAGTCTGACAAACGCTCATCCTCCACTTCTAACCCTCGTGCTTTTTCTCTGGCGCAGGGTCGGTACCTCGGAGTTCGTTCTGCGCCTTCCTTCAGTGATTGCGGGCACGGCATTTTGCTGGATCTTTTTCAAATGGCTTACGCGGCTCCTTGGGCCCGTCGCTGGTTTCATCGGCTTGATTTTGGTGAGCTTTCTTCCACCGATGATCGCGCTCTCGGCGGAGGTGCGGCAGTATGCGCTGCTCCTGTTTTTCGCGGTGAGTGCAGCCTATTTGCTGGAGCGCGCGTTAGCCGAAAACTCGGCCGCCATGATGCTGCTCTCGGCGATGTCCCTTTGTCTCGCTATACTCTCTCACTACTCGGCGATTCTGTTTGCGGCCGCGCTAGGCCTTTATTCTCTCCTTCGTGTGATCGCTCGCCGCCCTTCAGCCCAAGTCCTCGCAGCCTGGGTTATGGGGCAGATGGCTGCCATCGGACTCATCGCATCGCTATACGTTTCTCACATTTCGAAGCTCAAGGGCGACTACGCTGCCGGCACTATTAACGGATGGCTGGCCAATTCGTTTTTTCGTCCCGGGCATGACAATCCGCTTTTATTTGTAATCGCCAGAACCGGCGGAGTCTTTCAGTACGTTTTCGGACAACTCGCAGTCGGCGACGTTGCCGTGCTGGCATTTATTGCAGGAATAGTTTTCCTTTGGAGAGAACACGTCACGCCCGAAGGCTCAACTGTCACGTCCCGCCAAATCGGCGTTCTACTCGTTCTGCCGTTCGCGGTGGCCGCGGGAGCCTCAATCGCCAGAATCTATCCGTATGGGGGAACCCGTCATTCGGCATTCCTGATCATGTTCGGCCTCGCAGGCGTCAGTTTTGTGCTGGCCAAGTTGGTGAAGCAACGGATTACACGAGGAATCGCGCTGGCCATCCTGATCGTCGCCGTGTGCACGGCGTTCGGAAAGCCGCACCGGCCTTACATGCTTCGTGAAGATCAGAGCCGCACCCAGATGGCTCGGGCCCTGGGGTTCATTCATGCGCAGATTCCGCAGTCGGACCTGATTTTCGTCGACTACCAGACGCGTCTCCTGCTCGGCTACTACCTTTGCCCGCTGCAACCGGTTCCATTTTCCGCACCAGTTGGAAGCTTGGAGGAGTTTCGATGCAATGGATACCAGGCCTTCGCCGCCGGTCCCGACCTCTACATATTCACCACCGAGAATTTTATTCCCAGGTGGCACCAGTTCCAGCGATCCGTCTCGTTGAAATCTGGTCAATCGGTTTGGGTCATTCAGGCGGGGTGGGAAGTGGATCTAGCTCAAGATCTCCAGAGCACAGTTCCAGAGTTCCGCGAATTGGCCCCACAGTCGTTCGGAAGGAATATTACGATCTTCAAGCTGAAGGTCGGGCAACAAATCTCCATGACTGATGCTCAGCCCAACTGAGCTTGCAAGTCGAGATCAGCTTAAAATCGGCAGGGCCCGTATGCGCTTCCGGGTCGCCGCGAAAATTGCATTGCACAAAGCCGGCGCCAGCGGTGGCACCGGAGGCTCGCCCGCACCGGTGGGCGCTTCTGTGCTCGAAACCGAATACGCCTCGATTACGGGAGCCTCGCTCATGCGGATGGGCGCATAGTCGTCAAAATTGCCCTGCACCACGCGTCCCTTGTCGATCGTGATCTGCGCGCGCAACGCGTTGGTCAGTGCGTACGTTACTCCACCCTTGATTTGCTGTTCGAGAATATTCGGATTCACCACCTGGCCGCAATCCATCGCGGCCACCACGCGATGCACGCGCGGCTGATCGTTCTCCATCGTGATCTCCACCACTTCCGCCATATATGTGCTGAAGCAACCGAAGCAGGCAATCCCTTGATAGTGGCCAGCAGGCAGCGGTTTTCCCCAGCCTGCTTTTTCCGCAGCCAATTGCAATACACCGCGCATCCGCGCGGTATGCCAAACGGTATCGAAGTATTTGACGTCTTCGTCTTTCGACAGCAAGTGCATCCGGTATTCGAACGGATCCTTCTTCGCGGCCACTGCGAGTTCATCAATAAAAGACTCGCTGGCAAACCCGGCCTGCAGAGCATAGACCGAACGCATCCAGCCCAGAGGGACGGGCGTCTCAGTCATCACGTATTCCAGCAACGCTGCGGGAAAAGAATAGATGAGTGCGGCCTCATCGGGCAGATCGGGATCAACTCCATTCGGCGTCGGCAATCCTTTTTGCCCGCTGATGGAAGGCGCGACGATGCGATGGGTGAACGCCACCGGCCAGCCCTGCGCGTCGAGCACCGCACTTAATTTGTGATAGCTCGCCGGCCGGTAGGTCGAATTCCGCATATCGTCTTCACGCGTCCACAACACTTTCACAGGAACGTTCGCCGCTTTCGAGACCAGCGCCGCCTCCACACCGTAATCGTGCTCCAACCGCCGGCCAAATCCCCCGCCCATCAACGTGACATTCACCTTCACCTGATCGGGATCGAGTCCGATCGCCTGCGCCACCGAGTCGCGAACATCCTGTGGCACCTGAGTCGGCGCCCACAGTTCGCAATTCGATCCGCGGAAGTGCGCCGTGCAATTCCCGGGCTCCATCGCCGCGTGCGCCATCAATGGAAGCTGGTACTCGGCTTCAATGCGGCGTCCCGATACCTTCGCCCTATCGCCGGTCGCGTACAAAGTCACAGCCTTGTTGGAAGCAGACTTCTTCAGCGACTCGAAAATAGCGGACGAGTTGAGATCTTTATTCGGACCTTCATCCCACTGCACATTCAGCGCGCGCCGCCCTTCCATCGCACTCCATACGCTGTCGGCAACAACGGCCACAGCCGAATCGCTGATCTTTCCCACGTACCGAACATCAGGGATCTTCTTGGATTCTTTGTCATCGAAGCTCGCGACCTTCCCGCCGATCACGGGGCAACGGGCCAGCACCGCATACTTCATGCCGGGGACGCGAAAATCAATGCCAAACGTGGCCGTGCCATCGACCTTCGAGGGCGTATCGAGCCGCGGCACAGATTTGCCGACAATTTGGTAGTCCTTGGCCTGCTTCAAGGGAACATCGGTGGGAATTGGTTGCGCGCTCGCCTTGCCCGCCAACTGTCCATAGGTCAGACGGCGATTTGATGGAGCGTGAACCACTGCGCTGTTTTCGGCCTTGCACGCCGACCGTGCAACGCCCCACTCCAGAGCCGCGGCGCTGATCAGCATTTCGCGAGCGGCTGCGCCGGCCTTTCTCATCGGATCCCAGGTCGTGCGCACGCTGGCGCTGCCGCCGGTGGTCTGGTCGCCATAGAGCGTGCTCGCGCCGGCCTGTTCAATCGTGATCTGCTTCCAGTCAGCCTCGAGTTCTTCCGCGAGGATCATGGGAAGCGAAGTGCGAACTCCTTGCCCCATCTCAGAACGCGCGACTACGATCGTGATCTTTCCGTCTGGCGTGATCTTCAAATAGGCATTGGGCGCGAATGTGCCCCCCGACGAATTCCCGTGAGGCAGGTAGAAGCCAATGACAAGTCCGGCGCCGGCAGCCAGGCCAGCAGCGACGAACTCACGGCGGGAGAGTGGGCTCATCGCGTAGCTCCCGTTCCCGCCACCCGATGGATCGCGCGCCGAATTCGGTCATAGGTCCCGCAGCGGCAGAGGTTGCCAGACATCGCCTGCGTAATCTGATCATCGGAGGGTTGGGGAGTCTTTGCCAGCAGCGCCGCGGCGGCCATGATCTGGCCCGTCTGACAATAACCGCATTGCGGGACCTGCTCCTCGACCCATGCCTGCTGCAAAGGATGCGAACCATTCGCCGATAAGCCTTCAATGGTGATGATGTTTTTCGCGGCAACTTGCGAGACGGGTGTCGAACAGGAGCGCATGGGCTCGCCATCCACATGGACTGTGCACGCCCCACACAGACCGGCGCCGCAGCCAAATTTAGTGCCGGTCAATTCCAGCGCGTCCCGCAGAACCCAGAGCAGAGGCGTCTCGGGCGCAACCTCTACCTTTCGCGAGCTGCCGTTGATCTGCAGAGTGATGGCTGCCATGTTTGAAGAACCTTGGGGATATGGACAGACATCGTACTCAACCGGCGCGGAAAAGGGAAATGGAAGCTGGCCCTGGCGCTGTTATGAGTTCGTTCCCGGAGTAGAGCCAAGAATCAAAATCCGAAAAGAGAGCTCAACGAAAGGTGAATTTGAAAGTCCGTTCACCGCCCGCAAAACACCCTTGTCATTCCGAGGAGCGAAGCGACGAGGAATCTCGGTTTCTCCCGGCTACGCCAAAAATCCGGATTTTGTCAGCAGACCGAAGGAAACGACAATCCGATCGGCGTTATTTCGCTTCGCTCTCGAACTCGCGCAATATCCTGTTGCCGATCAGGGTCTGAAACGCGGAAAACTCGGGCAGATCGTACAGACGCGAGCTGAGGTCGTCCAGTTGCACGTTGTCGGCTTGTACGTCGGCGTTCCCTTCGCGCACCGCATCGACCAGTTTGCCAGCCGTCATTTGATCGAAGCTTTCGGAGACCAGTACAGTATTGTCCGCCCACTGCTGCACAATCACGGGCCCTTCTTCGGTGAGAATCTGCACCGCGAAAGCGGGACACTTGGCCCCTGCACACGACGTAACGGCCTGTGGCGTCGCGCTTTGGTAGCGCTGGGCAATTGCGGCCGCGTAGATGTGAGCAAAGCGGTCCGCCGATGCCGGCGACTTCCATCGTGAAACGTATAACAGCGAGAGGTCGGCGGTTGTGAGCGCATCCGCGGCCGGTTTGGCGGTCCTGCGAAATGCGACGTAAGCTCCACCCTGCCACGATCCCGCAAGAATATCCGCTTCTTTCCTGTTTCCGTAGGTCTTCAGAAGCGCCCGCACGTCGAGTTCGCCAACTCCGCCGGTGTCATAAACCGCGTACTTGTCGCTAAGTATTTGTTGAACGTCGGGAATGTGGACCTGCGACAGTTTCTCGCGGTTCATATAAGCAGTCGGCTGCATTACTTCATGGGTGTTGCGTGGCGGACGCGCGAACACTCCCGAGAAAGCCATCTGCTTCCCACCTTTTTCCAGCAGTTCGCCTTCGAAGATCAGGCCTTCGCGATAAGGAAACGTGCCCATTTCCCTCAGGATCATGGGCGCATCATGCAACAACTGCGAATCAGCCGCGGCTTTCACGGCGGGTTCTTCCATCTGATAAAGCAGACCAGGCGTGTTCTGCAGGTTGCGTCCGAGCGGAGCTAGGATGTAATCCACGAAAACGATTTGGGCCTGACCTTCGACCGCGGCCCGACGCGCCGGAATGCTGTCGTCGTTGACGTCAGGTCCTCCGTCCTTTTTCTCGCCCGGCTGCGATGCTCCTTGTTCAACCTTCATCCAAGCCTTGAGATCGTAGTTCTGGTCCTGCAGCGCGTGGGTTAGTTCGTGCGCCAGAATGGGAGCCTGGCGCTCCAATGGGATCCAATTGACCATGGAAATCGTCTTGGTCTCATCATCGTAATAAGCAGCGATCTCCTTGCCATTGGCCCTCACCACGAACTCCCGCAGATTGAAATCCCGAGATAGCAGGCCGAACTTCTTCATCGTCATTTCGGAGCGCGTTAACCGTTGCGCATACTCTTCCTTCCCCTGCTGGTCACGAGTGAACTTCTCGACTTCAGCAGAGCTGACCAGACGGCGCTTGACGGTCGACCGCTTGGGAAAACCGCTATCTTCTGAGGCGAAGGCGACAATCTTATCGACGGATTTGAAGAGTTCCTTTGCGTCTGCGTCGGACATCTGTACTTCCTGGGTATGATCTTTCCGAACCTTACGCGCCATTTCGCCAAGGCTCTGCCCCTGTTCTGTACCGGAATTGGGGTCGCTGGAAGCAGCAGGCCCAGGAGAAGCTGCCTGCTGGCCAAAAGCCGAACCGCAGATCAGACTACAAACCAGCAAGAAACGAATGGGGCGGAGGGACACGGCCATGAAAACCTCACGGTCGGAAAATTTAGGGGCAGAAGAATTGTCGATGAGCCGGACGCAGGACTCACGGCAAAAGGCGTGTTGAGGCTTACGAAGGTAACGCCAGGGAGTGGTCGCGACGCGAGTCTACCAGATCGTTTTCAGGAGGGGGCTATTACGAATCTTTTCATCGCGCGTAACGAGTGCAATACCTTCCACCCGGGCGGTGGCACCGATCAGCCTATCTATAGGATCTCTCGGATAATCATCCGGAAACTGAGTGGCAAGCGCGGCGATCTCAGCCGTGATTGGCCTCACATTCACACCGGAACGGGTCACAAAATCGTGAACCGCGTTTTCGTTTGTGCCGCGTGTTCGAAGGATACCTCGAGCGATGAGAAAAGCCAGTTCCCATATAGTGACGTCCGCAATGGCCAACCCATCGCTCACCCTGGCTCTTTCAATTGCGGACCTCGCATGCCGGGAAAGCCGGTCTTCGTCAGCAACTAACCACACCAACACGTGCGTGTCGAGGAGAATCACCGCAAGATTTCCCAATCTTCGAGTGGCACGGCCGGAGACACAATGTCCCCGACGATCTCCACTTCCCCCCGCATGCATCCGAATACATCGTCTGGTTGCCCATCGGCTGGCACCAATTTTGCGATGGGACGCCCTCTCTTTGTGATCACCACAGGCTCACGGGTGGACTGGACGTCGTCCATGATTTTCAGACATCGAGCTTTGAACTGTCCCGCCGGCACTGTCTTCATAACCATTCCAAATGACTATGGTCATTGTATCATGACCATTAGCCAGGAGCACAATTGAGCGCCGACGGCTGAAAGCTGATTTACTTCAATTCCTGTAACTTAGCCGAGGCTAACTGCGCGGCTTCACTGGCGGGGTTTTCTTTCTGGATGGTTTCGTAGATGCGTTTGGCTTCGAGCGGCTGATTGTCTGCCTTATACGTTGCTGCCAGCTCGATTTGAGCCGACACCTTGCCCACCGTGCTGGTAGGTTTTGCGGCCAGCTGCTTATATAGTTCTTCTGCCTGTTTACTGCGACCGGTATTCCGGTAAACCGATGCCAGGGCCATCTTGGCCAGCGCCACGAGGTCGCGGTCGCCTGACGAAATAACCTTCTGCAATTCACGCTCGGCGGAAGCATTGTCCCCGAGATCCGCCGAGGTCAGTCCCAGAAAATAGCGAGCGAACTCGGCCGATTTAGTATGCGGATACTTGTCGACAATCGCCTGAAACTGTTTGTGAGCCGCGGTGGCGCGCTCTGAGGAACTCGCAAAACTGGGGGCGTCCGGCTGCGCTGGCATGTCGGGTGGACGCACTGGCGTATCCAGGGTGCGCACTGCCTGGCTCATATCGAGGCTGGCCTTCTGATCCTGTTGGCTCAAGTAATACCAGGACGCCGCCGCCGCAGCAGCCACGACCAGCACGACCACGGCCGCGACCACCAGTTTGTTCTTGTGTTCGACGGACCAATGCGCGGTTCTCTCCGCGGCGTCGATGGTGACTCGGCTGAACCGGTCCTGTTTCAGTTGATGGCGGGTTTCTGCGCGCACGAACTTCCCTTCTGATTATGTCAGGGTGGGACTTACAATCTCTCAGTCTAACAGGCAGAATTCAAGAGCGTCAAAGGCCAAGCCAGATTACCTCTTTAAGAAACGACGTCATCCTGAAGCCCCGAGTTTTTCAGCGGGGCGAAGGATCTCGCGCGGAACTATTTCGAACCCCACAGCAAACGAGCCGCCGAGCAAGCCGGCGGCCCTCACGACGCTAATTCAGCGTCGCGCCTACCTCTGCGTTTCTTCCAGCAACCCCTGTTCCGCTTTCTCTTGGCACTCGATACAGTGGCGCGTCCAAGGCACGGCTTCCAGGCGCTTGGCGTTGATCTCCTTGCCGCACGAGATACACTCGCCAAAGCTGCCTTCCCGGATCCGCGACAGGGCTCCTTCGACCATCGCCAGCAGTTGGCGGTCGTTGTTGCTCTGGTGAAAAAGAAATTCCTTGGTGTAAGAGCTGGCGGCACGGTCGGCGATGTCCTGCGCCGAGTCCTCATCGACGGTGCGTCCGTCCTGCTCCGTGCGCGTGACCATCCGGCGCAGCTCTTGCTGCCGCGTTTCCAGCCTCTTCTTGAACGTTTCCAGCTTCTTTTTATCCATGGATAATAATTTCACTATTTGTGACCCTACCTAGCTCGTTCCAGCCCATAAGGCCAAACGAAAATCATATGCGCCTAAACTGAGATGCGTCAACTGGCGCTTGGGATTCGACAGTGGCTGAAATCGTGAGATCAAACCGCTGAGAAAACAAAACTTTACAAATTCAGCCTAGCATGCCACGAAACGTCGCAATGTGACGGAGATCACAGGACCAACCTGAGCGAGGACCAACGCGGCGATGATCAGCGCGGCAAAGGCTCTGTGATCGCCGCCCCGGTGGCCCGGCGAGAGTACTCTGTTGTTCCGACCAGCACTCGTTCACAATCAGTCAAACCAACGCGCGTTGCGTGAGCCACGTCACATCTTCCGGTCCAGGTCCGTGGAATGATGTTTGAATAGCAAATCAGCCGAGGGCGTGAAACGTGGCAACCCAAGCCATAGCTAGTTCCGCAACACGGAGAAACGAACGCGAGCTTCAGAACGCTCGCTTCGCCATGCGTCTCTCCCTGATTTTCGGCGTGGGAATGCTGCTTGGGAAGACCACTGTCTATTTCATGACCCATTCGGCCGCCATTTTTTCCGACGCCGCCGAGTCCGTCGTCCATGTGATCGCCGTGGGGTTTGCCTGTTTCAGTCTGCGGCTCAGCACTAAGTCGGCTTCCCCGCAATTTCTCTACGGTTACGAGCGCATCACATTCTTCTCCGCCGGATTCGAAGGCGCCATGATCGTTGTGGCCGCGATCGCAATTCTCTATGAGTCGATCCGGAAGTGGATCGCCGGACTGCAGCTTGAGCATCTGGGGACGGGCGCACTGCTGATTTTGATGGCTGGAATACTCAATGCGGGTCTCGGATACTATCTCGTGCGCACCGGACGTCGCACCAATTCACTCATCCTCGAAGCCGATGGCAAACACGTCCTGACCGACAGCTGGACCAGCTTTGGCGTCGTGGGAGGACTGGGGCTGGTGCTCTTGACGCACTGGAAACCCTTCGATCCGCTAGTGGCCATCGCGGTCGCCGGAAATATCCTCTGGTCAGGAGGGCGCCTGGTTTGGCATTCAGCGGTCGGGCTGATGGACTATTCCGATCCCAAAGCCGGCCGGAAAATTCGCGAGAAGCTGGATGCGATTTGCTCGGAGCTGGCCATTCAATACCACGGCGTTCGCTTCCGAACCACCGGATATCGTCAGATCATCGAAGTACACTTGCTGTTTCCCCGTCAAACCTCGGTCAGCCAGGCCCACAGCCTCGCAACCCTTCTGGAAGAACGCCTGCCGGTCGAGTTGGGAATGCCCGCCGAGGTCCTCACCCACCTGGAGTGCCTGGAAGATCACGCCGAGGTTCATCACGAACAACACTACACCGGGAAGCCTGATTAGGAAGCGGACGAATTTTCCTAATGCACAAAAAGCGGGTGCCCCACCCTTCTCGCGTTCTTTGCGAGAGGGCGGGGCTCTTAGATGCCTTTGTGCTCCAAGCTTGCAAGCTGCGTGATCAATACCCAGTGCAAAGACAAGTAGGCGCTTCGATTTTCTGATCGACCTACCTACCTGGCGGTCTCAGGCGTCCGCAGCTTCTTCTGATGACTTAGGGAGAGTTCTGCTTCCTCTACATTGCTTCCTATACCGAAGGAAAACTCGGTGCTCTCGATGGCAATGACGCGGCCGTCCACATCGTAAACGGAGAAAGGTTGCTGCCTCAAAATCTGTCGAGTTTCTGAAAGTTTGACGTTCAATTCCTGATAGGACTCTCCTTTGCACAGGAACGTACCACCCAGGTGATGGTATGCGTCCAGCCCAACGCTCGTGAGCACCTCAGCAAACCTGCGTATGAGCATGTCCCCGACGGAGTAGCCAAAGCGATCGTTTGTCGGCTTCAGGTTATTGACATCGCACGTAGCTACGAACGGACTTGTGCTTCTTTCGTCAAAAGCTCGCCGGTTGGGCAATCCAGTCATCCCGGAGACGAACTCGGCAGATTTCTTTGCCTTTTGAGACATCTCCGCGACAAACTTCCGAGTCAAGTGGTTGGTTCGACGTTCGCGCTTGGCCGATGGTTTCCGCACCCCTTAAATTTTGCTCCCTCAGGGCGTCGCCACGTTGATTACGTGTGGACATGTTTTGAAGTAACTCTGGGCGAGAATGCAACCAGTACGAACCTAAGCATTTCAGACCCATCTAAGTATCGCCTTCGGCGTGCTTCTTGAACGATCACTCACTCGATGACCGGTATCTGATGCACACATTCTGGTGCAAAATTTCCCTCAAAAAAACGCTCTGTTTTGACGCAAAATCTAGAAAACAAAGGATCGGAATTTTTCTTGCCTCGTAGATCTATGGTTCTTAAGGTAGTTACAGGCAAAATATTCTAAACATTGGGGTTGTGATGTCCGGGGTGCCTTCGGTCAAGCGAAGGCGCGCGATGCGCGAGTTGGAGCCGCCGCTCGGAGCCAAAAAAGCGCTCCACTGTGTTCAAGTTGTCAAAGATCAAGTATTATCTCGTAGATAACATCTACTGTATTATGTTATCGCAGTTAATAGGCAGAGTTCAAGAAGAAAGTGAGTGGGCTGGGGGCCGGGTTCCGACAGGGAAATTCGAGAACGAAGGCACGTGGCCATTCTGGGCGCAGGAAGATGGGGACAGTCCCGTCTGTCCGCGGATTAGCCGTCCGGATTGACTCTAACGGAGCACTGGTCCCGCAGGGATTAATCCCGCAGCGGCCCACTCATGGTCTTGTTGGTAACCGTCAGTTTTAGCAGTAGACGGGGCGATACGTGGGTAACTTCAGAATCTTCGCACATCAAATCCGGGGACAGACGGGACGTTCCCTAGTCTCTGCCTGGGCTGACTTGGAACCCTCACTGTCTTCAAGGAAACGATTGCTTCTGGGGCAACTTTGATATCGTCGCGGAGGAAACCAATTATCTTGGCAACGGCTCCGGCATGTCCGCCAGCGCATATCCCATGACTGCCATGGCTGCCGCATTCTCGCGCAGCTCTTGCGGAACGATTTTGTCGAGCGTGTCCGCGGCGGTGTGGTGGTAATTGAAGTAGGTTCGCGCATCCTGCATGATTCCGAACGTTGGAACGCCGGCTTTGGCTAGCGGCGCAATGTCGGCGCCCGGGCTACGGTCCGTGAACTGAATCAGGTTTGCTCCGGAGGATTGCAGGACATCTTGCACCGGCTTCAGCAGAGGCAAGCCTTTGGGGTTGATCTTGGCATAGAAACCCATCGGATGCGCAGCGCCGTTGTCGCTCTCAATGGCGGCCGTGTGGTTCGCCAGTTCCGCCGCATGATCCTTGGCGTAAGCGTCGTGCCCGCGCCCGCCATTTTCTTCGTCCATCCAGGCAATGACGCGGAGGGTGCGTTTGGGATGCAGATGCAACCGCTGAACCAGTTCCCCAGTTTCCATTGCAACCGCGACTCCCGCGGCGTCATCGATCGCGCCGGTTCCCAGGTCCCAGGAATCGAGATGCCCGGAAACGATCACGACTTGTTCGGGATGCTCCGAACCCTTGAGATCCGCGACGACGTTGTAACTCAACACGTCCGGCCCGGTCTGTGAAGTGAGCGTGAGGTGCATGCGGACTTTGCCTTGAGCCGTGAGTCGGGCCATGAGATCGGCGTCCTCGCTGGTCACGGCTCCGGCTGGAATCCCCGCTGCAGCGCTCCATCCGGTATGCGGTAGACGATAGTCCGCATTCCCGACCGAGCGCACCAGCGATGCAACCGCGCCTAACTCTGCCGCGGCTTTTGCCCCGCCGGCGCGATATGCGACGGCTTCGCCATAAGCCTCACCCGCCAATCCGTTCGCCGCCTTCTGCTTGTCAAAGACAACGTTGAACAGCACAATCTTTCCCGCGACTTTCTCGCGGCCCAGCGCCTTCAACTCGTCGAAGCTGTTCACCACGACAACTTCCGCGGTGATGCCGTCAGCGGATGTGGGCGTGTTTCCGCCTAAGGCGGTCAGCACAATCTTCTGGCTGGTCCCCGGCGCTTGTCCGGGATATTCCACCAGTTCGGCTGTCTCGACCCCACGCATCCAGTGCGGAACTTTGACTTCCTCCAGGCGAACCTCGAGTCCAAGCTTGCGCAATTCATCGGCGACATACTGCACAGCAGCTGCCGCCTGGGCGGAGCCGATGCCTCGCGGACCGATGTTGTCGGTAAGGTGGGCGAGCTGCCGGTAGGCGTAGTCATCGGAGAGCGCGGCATCGCGCAATGCAGACAATTCGGTCCTTAGCTGCGACGAATAGAGTTGCGATGATTCAGGGCTCTCAGGTGAAACCGCCGGATGGCTGGACTTCAAAGTTTCTGACCTACAGTGGCTGACAGTGGTGGTGGCGAGCAGCAGTGCAGCAGCAATTTGAAGGCGCATGTTGATCGTTAGTGTAGCCGGATGTGTTGCCGACGGGAAGCGATTCGCGACTGGGCCCCGGTCGGAGCATCCCCCAAAAAAGCGGCCCCATTTCTGGGGCCACAGTTCAAAAGAGGCAAAGGGTAGGAGATGTCAGGAAAGGCGATGCAAAGGACCGATTCGCCGGGCGGATCGGCTGAGAGTGAGAAGTCGAGAACGGAGAGTGAAGGTCAAGCGCGGCCTCTTTTCTTATCGCGTAAGGGAGCACTTCCCCGGCCAAAACTTCCATTTCGGCGCCGAAAGGATGGCCGCCCTGCAAGTCAATGCAAATACGTTATTTACAAAGACTTTGCAGATTCAAGCGGGCTCCCGTCGAAGCAGATCGCAAGGGCAAAAAAATGCACATTCCTGCACATTGACTGCAGGACACTACTCCGCCCCTACGACATTAAGGCTTTATTCAGACAATAGGTCGCGTCTATGAGTTGCCCGCGACCGTTCGCAGCTTGCCTGGCAGGAAATGATAGGGCGGCCAGGGCCCGCTGAGGACTAGTTCGCAATTCTTCAATTGCTTGGCGGCACTGCTATAACGGTTTTGATACTTTTCCACTGACTTCGAATCAATCAGGTGGGCGATGTCAATCATCATCCCATCGGTATTAACTCGTTTGCAACTAATCTCTTCTTCGAGAGGATTGAACATCTTGTGGACCTGCACTGCCAAACCGCGCGCTTTGGTCTGACGCTCGCGGTCTTTGGAAGCCTTTTCGCGCAGCTTGATCAGGTAGTCGCCACCGACTGTGTCCGGCAGGACGACGTCGGCCATGGCGGCTCGCAGCGAGCCATCCTTGACCAACACTTTGAGGTGCATCTCGGCCTTACCACGTAGCCGCGCGACGCTCATCCCAAAGGCGCGGCGGTTGGTTCGTACCGCTTGCCGGAGGGCTTCATCACTGTCGAAAATGGTCCCAAAACGAAAAGGAAGGACCGTGCCGTGTCGAAAGCAGACACTCACTACCCGCGCATGCTCCAGGACGGTTTTATCTTCCAGTTTCTCGCCGCCCTCGGCCGTGCGGTCGTACTCGCTGACTACCACAGCAAACTCGCCGCTGGGATAGCTCAGGACTGGGGCTCCGTTCACACCTTGAATTCCCTCGAGGAGGAAGGGGCGCCGCGTGCGTACTCCGTTGTTTAGGTTCTGTTGCTCAGTGAGGCAATAAGCGTACCACGCCATAAAAGGTTTCTCCGAACCTGGTCCGAGGCAGTAGTATCCACCTCGTGACGAGACAGTTGGTTACGGCTCTTGAACCTGGAAGAAAGGGCGGTACCACGATTGGATCGGACGCTTACCACCGCGTCCTAAGTAACATATTACTTCAGTACTCGAAAAATGCAACCTTTTTGTGACCTAGGGCATCGTTTCGGCGCGAAAAAACTACACCCCCCTCACGAATGACCCGCGGTCAATGTTCGACTCGACTCTGCAACAAATTTACAGAAGCTTAACCTGCGTGAAACGTTCTTTCAACCTCGATTCACTATTCTCCATGCCATCGGCAGTATGGCCGGAAAGTTCTAACCGCGCGGAACTCCGGGGGCCTGTGCCTATTTCAGGCCCTCCGGTTTTGCCGTTCGCTTCGAGGTTTTGTTGCCGAGGGTGCTTTCGAGAGGTGTCTCCATGACTCGTTTGAACCAAGATCACCGAAGGATTCTGCTAATCGATCAGAACCACACCAAACAGAACCTCCGGGCGACCATCCTCAGGAACTACGAAATTGAGGTACACACCGCCAGCAACTTTACCGACGCGGCGGCTCTTTGGACAAGATATTTCTACAATCTGGTGCTGCTGGCGGCGTCAGAGAACTCCGACGAAGCTGTGGCCGTTACTGCCCAAGTCCGGCAAGTTCACCCTCGGCAGCGAATCGGCCTACTGGTCGGTCCCCCAGTTTTTATTCGGGAATTGGGTGGGGTACGGAGAGAACCTGCGCGGAGAAAAGCTATCTCGATCACCGAGATTCCGCCCGGCCATGCCGTGGAGACCCAGAGTGAGCTGGTTTCGCCGACCGTGGCGTCGTCGCCCCAGTGGCAGGAGATGATCCGGAAACTGGTCAGCGACTGGTACGTTGACCGGAGTGCTCTCGTGGGCCTGTCAAGCTAACACGCGCGATCACCGCCGCACCCAGAGGTTTCTCGCAGATAGGGGGCTGGCCAGCCTTTCTCCGACCCGGTAACGATGTGGGTGCCCCATCCTTTTCCGCGTTCTTTGCGAAAAGGGTGGGTGGCGATACTCTCAACCGAAAACGTCGGCTCCGGCCTCATTGGGTGTTGAGCAGGATGGCAACTTTGCCGTACTCCTCGATGGGGATGGCGAGGTCGGGGGCGTTGTCGTTGTTGAAGTCGCCTGCGGCGATCGAGAAGCCGCCTTGATTCTTAATTGTGTTCGCTATGGCAATAGCCGTGCCGAAGGTGCCGTTGCCTTTGCCGTAGAAGAAGTAGGAGTCTTCCGCTTGCGCGGCACAGGCGACATCCAGCTTGCCATCTAGATTAAAATCAGCCACCGTGCAGGCTTCGGGTCCGGCAGAGCACTTGCCAGCGCATGGGCGGTATATCGCGGGCTTGCCGAATGTGCCGTTGCCCTTGTTGAGCAGAACCACCATGCCTTGGGAGAGATTAGCAATGACCAAATCCTGATCGCCGTTGTTGCGCAGGTCGGCGATCTTCACGTCCACCACTTCTCCGGCTCCGGCCTTATAGCTGACTGGCTTAAGAAACTTGCCGGTGCCATCGCTCAAGAGAATCGCGACCGAGCCGGTCGAGAACTGCGTAACAACTAGATCGGGGTGGTGATCTCCGTTTAGATCTCCCGCCGCAATTCCGAACGGCGCGCCCGTCATCTTGTATGTTTTGCGGCCTCGGAGCTTACCATGCCCGTCCCCGAAAAAGGTCATCACGTTGCCCGGACTGCTGAAGCCCTTGTTGGTTACTGCCACGTCTAGATGCCCGTCTCCGTTGAAGTCAGCCACGGCAACGGAAACCGATTCGACGCCGATCAGATAGCTGGCGGAAAGTTTGAAGCCACCCTTACCATCGCCGAGAAAGATCGCTACCGCACCGTCCCCGGTGCCATTCGCCTCCACAACGGCCAAGTCCAGGTTGCCGTCTTCGTTGAAGTCTCCCGTGGCAAGCTAATCGGAGCCGGAACAGAGAACCTCAATGGCTTTTGGAACGTTCCGTCGCCGTTGCCGAGGAGAATGACCAACTGATTGCTCAAGAAATCGGCCACAGCCAGGTCTACGTTCCCGCTGTTGGTCAATTCCGTCGCCACCACTCGGTATGGTAGTTGGCCGGCCGAGTGGTAGGTTGCCCGCTTAAACTGTCCCCCGATGCGTTGTAAACGTGGCCAGCATCGGGACAGCCAACAAGAAAATCCGGGTTGCGTGTTTCATGGTCAGTCCAAATCTCAGTAACCAGTGTCTTCCTCGGTGGGTCTCGTCAAGATGAAAGATCTTGCACTCCGTCGGTCGGTGATTTGCCACACAAAGCACCACGGCAGGTACTCGCGCCGGCTTATCGCCGGAGCAAGAATAGGGCATGCGGCACAGCACTTTTCACGGGCAGTCAGACCGCGGTGCACGCTGGCGCAGGTTTGCTGCGCGAGGGGGGAGGTACTGGGCTGCAAATCTGTAATTGTAGAGGAAAATACAATGCCCCTTCGCCGTCGAAGCTATAAGGGTACAAAATGTCATCCGCCGTTTATGCGTCACCCCTTGCTAAGCGCCTTATTCTGGCTTGTGCCTGTTGGGAACGATTCTATGTCCAGACGCCCGCAGATATGCACAGGGCCTCCCTACCGTCGGCAGTCCCCCCTCAGGCATGCCTCCCACTTCGAAGGCAGCAGCGAGCCAGATATCCATCGACGCGACGCAATTCTCCAGTCTGGCACAGATATGTGCGCTGCAATCGCGAGGGCCTGCGCCAAGCTGAGCTCGTCGACGCCGATATCCCTCTTGCGAGCCACCATCGACGCGCGCGGCTTCACCGGGAATCAGGTTTGCGCGGCAAGCAATATCACAACCATGCTCTTCAAGTGTGTGCCGCAAGGCTCGTCCAATCCGAGCCCACCAGCGGCAAACTCTTGCTCGGCGAAGTCAACCTCTACGCCGACGGGCCTGCCTCTGGTAACTACACGGACAACATCGGCGCGCATCCGTCCGGCATTGGCACGCCTGCGCTGATCATTCCCAGTTTCTTCTGGGGCATCGAGGGCGTCAGCCGGGGTGCGTCGCCCGGAAGTACTGCCACTCATCCGCCACCGGGGCAGGGCACCTTCCTGTCGGTATGCTCAGGGACTGGCAAGCCCATCAATAACACCAACGAGGGACCGGGATCAGGGCCGTGCACAACCGCTTTCCCGAAACGCTCGTTCTCGATTTCCAGCAATACAGTAAGCGGCAATGCCATGACGATTGTTTTGACCACAACACCGGGGTCGGGGTCCCTCTATCCTGCCGAGTTGGTAATGGTGAAGGGGAGCACCCCGTTTTCGGAAAACGGGACTTACAAACTGCAATCTTTTTCTGGTGCCACGCTCACCGTCACGGTCCCAACCGGAACGGGAAACTGCACAGGCGGTTGTGGAACTCTCCTTTGACGCTGACCATCACGGGAACGACCGGCGATACGGTTGATTACATCTGCATCGGGAGGAATTGAACCGCCATTCTGGAAAGTTAGAGACGCGATGGGGAGGACGCATCGAGCAGCCGCTGCTACCTCTTCCTGGCCTCATTGCCGCCATTCTTGGCTGCGGCGCGTTCTTCGAGGATCTTTGTTACCACCCGGAGCATTTCGTCCCAGGGCGCCGGCTTGCCCGTCCAGATTTCAAATTGACGCGCCGCTTGTTGCACGAACATTTCAACTCCCGGAATCACTTCCGCGCCGGCAGCTTTCGCCAGCTTCATCAGTCGAGTTTCCGGCGGATCGTAAATCATCTCGAAGACGTACCGCGCCTTGATTTCATCCTGATTCAGGGGCGACTCCTGCGAGTTGCCCATGCCCACCGGCGTGGCATTGATGATGACGTCAAAGCTGAGTTTCTTGAGGTCGGCTCGCTTCAGGGTTCGCGCTCGGGCGGAGCGAGCCAGTTTCTGCGCCTGCGCCAGCGTGCGATTCAGAACATAGACTTCTGCGCCTCGCTCCTTGAGACCGTACACGGCCGCTCGAGCCGCGCCCCCGGCTCCCAGAACCAGAATCTTCGCGCCTTCGATCGTAATCCGCTGCTCCAACGGGCGCACCACCCCGGCGGCATCGGTATTGAACCCGTACAGTTTTCCGTCCTGCGCCCGCACCACGGTATTGCAGGCGCCAATCTTCGTCGTATGCGAGTCCGTGTTGTCGAGGTGCGACAGAATCGCGGTCTTGTACGGCATGGTGATGGAAAGGCCGTGAATCGGAATATCGCGGACGCAGGCCAGCAAATCTTTCAGAGTCTTAGCGTGCAACGGGAGATAAACGCCGTTGACCGTCTCACGCCGCAGCGCTGCATTCATGACCGCCGGTGAGAGCGAGTGTTCCACAGGATCGCCAGCGACTCCGTATACCCGCGTCGCCGCATCGACCTGCTCGATCCGGTAAGTGCTGCGCAAGTCCTGAGCGGTTACCTGGCCGGGCGCGGTCTTTTCGTCCTGGCTGACGGCGGCGAAAGTAAACACGCTGCCCGCGCGGACCCCGAGCAACCGGCTGATGATGCCCTGCTCTCCCATGCACACGCCGATCAGCGAATATTTATCGCTGTTCTGCTCGAGGAATTTCATCATGACCACGTTGTCGTACAGCGTGGTGGCAGTGCTGACGATCTTGTAGAAATCGGCAGGAATGGCGACCATCTTTTCCAGAGTCTGTTCCAGATTCTTGGTGGCGCGGAAGTCGTGGTGCGAGAGGATGAGAGCTGCGTTCGTGCGCAGGCGCCGCAATTGCTCCGGTTTACAGTGCGCTGCGCTCTGCAGTTCGAGATCCACTACCTGGCAGCCGGCCGCCGCTGCTTTGCCCAGAATGTCCAATTGGGAGGGCACTGAACCCTTAAACTTGCCCCCGGCCACGACCCGCCTGCAGGTCGCCATAGCGACCACATGAGCATGGTACTGGGCGAACTGTTTAATCTTCGGTAACGCCAGCACCGGGCGCGGCAGGTAATCTAACCTGAACTCAAGAAAGGTGTTGTCCCGAACCAAAGTCTCAGCCTTTTCGAGCATCTCGGTGGGATCGGAACCGATCACTGCCACGCATACTCGGGGTAGCCGCAAAGGCCGGAGACGAGCGATATAGCTATTGGATGCTGCTGTCATCATCATTTTAAGAGTGGCCGCGATATTACAAGCCCGCAATTCCAGATGCAACTATGGATTGCGAATTTTCCTGGAAAAAACTATTTAACGTATCCCGCATGACACCAGAGTAACCTTGACCGTCCCTGCCTCTGTTGTTACTGTCCGGGCTGTAAGTCCTTTTATTTTGTGCAATCAACGGGGCTACCGCGCTGGCTGGTTTCCAGAACTGGCCCTGGAGGTAACATGAAGAAAACACGACTGTTGCTGATTTTGTGCCTGGCGATCGCCGTTCACGGCCAGGACTCGACCCGGGCCAATCAGGTTGCCCTCGTCGCACCTGCAGGAACACAGCCCACTACGGTCAGCTTCCCTTTTGAGCGGATACAGACGCCGACGGCTATTGACCTGGCCTGTGCTGGGTTCGTCAGCAAGCAACTTGTGCCCAATGCCAATTTCGTGGCCGGCGACCTGTACACCCCGAGCGTCACCAAGAACAGCAATGGGGAGGTCGTATATCTGGCGGGAAAAGGATATGAAGTCGGCCAGAAATACACGATCGTACGCGAACTGCGTGATCCCAATCGCTATGAAATCTTTGCCGGGCAGCATACGCTGTTGAAAACCATGGGCCAGCCTTACTCCGAATTGGCTCGGGTTCGCATTATCGATACTCGCAGCAAGATGGCCATTGCGGAGATCGAAATGAGTTGTGATCCGGTGAATCCGGGTGACTATGTTGTCCCGTACGTCGAGAAGCCGGCCATTACCTTCCATCCCCCGTTGCGCTTCGATCGCTTCCTGCCCTCAAGCGGCAAGCTGACCGGACGCATCGCTATGGCAAAGGATTTCGACTCGGAGATTGGCCCCGGAGACAAGGTGTATATGAACGTCGGCTCCAATCAGGGTGTGAAGCCAGGAGACTACTTCCGCGCCGTGCGGAGCTATGAAGCCGATCTGCACGACCCAGTCGACTCGCTCTCGTTCAAAGCCTCCACCAGCGAAGATTCTCAGGCGAAACAGGCCGTGTTCGAACCCAACCTCCTCAACAGGACCGGAGGCGCCGAGATCCATGTCCGCGATCTGCCGCGCCGGGCGGTGGGCGAAGTTGTGGTCATTTCGACCACCCCGACGACCGCTACTGGCATGGTCGTCTTCGCCATGGAAAGCGTGCACCTCGGCGATGGCGTAGAACTGGACCAGCCGTAAGCTTTGTCAGAAACCATCAGCAGAAGTAAACGGGGAGAAGCAAACTGCTCCTCCCCGTATTTCTTGCCGGCATCGCTTGGTGCGTCGCCGGTCCGAGAAAGCAAGCATCGGCTTCGCTGTCTCGTCGTAACCGATCACCCAAGATGCCGAGATGGTTGTGAGCGCGTCGCAGTATCGCTGCACCCACCTGGTAGAGATTCGATCCATTGACGCAGCAGCTTCACACCCTCCTCGTGAACCACATCACGGCCCAGCGCCGGCATAGAAACTTTCGGAGCGGTGGATTCCAGCCGATAAATCAAGATGGATTCATCCGGGCGTCCGGGCACTACGTCATATCGTAGAGCGCCCACTGCTCCAGCCGAATTCGGAGACTTGCAAAATCCCTGGTGAGCCGGGTCGGTCTGCGTGACGCGGAGATCGACGCCGGTGTAGCCTGCCTGCCCGCCGGGTTGATGGCAATGTGCGCAGTTGTTATCGAGATAAGCGCGCGCACGGTCGGTCACCGATCCGCTGCCCGGGTCATCCCACTTCGCAGCTCTCGGGCGCGCCGCCGTTGCAGGCAAACCCTGCAAATATCCCACGCGGGTCCAGCGCTCAAGCTGATTTTCAGTGCCGTCCTCGTAAGCATAGTCGCGGTTCAGGTTGCGCGCTTTAGGCCCAATCGGAAGCAGTACTTTCTGGTTCTCATGGCACTCGCGGCACTCATTGGCGTTGGGGATGACATAGGTGAAATCGTGAGGTCGGCCCGAGGAATCGGTCCACTTAACCGGCACCGGGTCTGGCACCAGTTGCAACGTGGCATCGCTCTGTTTCTCATCCCAAACGTAAGGGAGGGCCACCCAACCCGCCTTCGAGTGCACCAGCAGACGGGTTTCGATCAGCTTCTCTGCCGATCGCTCCCCCACTGGGAACGCAAAAGTTTTTGCCAGTACAGTTCCCACAGGAAACTCGAATGGCCCGTCATCGCGATACTGCGCCGAAGTTCCCGAAGGCATCCAGACAAAGCGGTATTTATTGCTGTAGTCAGAAAATAAAGGCGTATTCAGATCGTAGGGGATCACGCCGCGATTGGGTTTGAGCGCAGGAGAGTGAGCGGTGAACAAATGCCACGCCGAAAGCTTCTGCGGGAACGGTCCGTCGAAGTGAGCCTTTACATCCGGTTGCAGGAAACGCCCACAGCTTGCGAACAAACACACACTAAACAAAACGCATCCCGCTGTCCGCAAAGCGGCCGGCCTTCGCATTACTTCCCGCCTGCCGGTGTGGCTTGCGCAATCGTCACTGCCGTGATCGGCGTTAAGGAGCATGCATATTGCTTCACATCATGAACCGGATGCTTCATGTTGCCCGCGGCATCGAAGTTCAGGAATGTCGCCGCCCCGTTTGCCGAGAGGCAGACCTGCCCCTGGTTCGGTCCTTTGCGTCCCCACGTCGGATCCACCATGCCGTCATAAAGGATGTCGGGGAACTTGCCGCCCAGCGCCGTGGCCATCTCCGTCATGCCCGGAACCCGGCTATCCGGCGATTGACCGCCGCCACTGATCTGGTTGTCATGGATGAAAACGTCGCGCACGAATGGGTCAAATCGCTTGTCCTCGGGAGCGAAAACTTGCTGCGTGATCGGCGAGGATGCGGTGTCTCGGAGGGCGTCCTCACCCACCCCCGTTTTGTAGTTAATGATGTAAAGATTGACCGTGTTGTTGTTCTGGATTTTGTTGTTGAAGACTTCCACGTCGCGGATGGCCATTACATACATGCCGGTTCCGGTCGGCAAATAATAGATCGGACCCAGACTCTTGGGCGCAAAGTTTGGCGTGTTGTTGTCCACCAGTTGATTGTTGAATGCGCGCACGTGCCGGCCGCCTTGCCGGGGCAAATTGGGCAGGTTGAAGATTCCCATTCCCCCGGCATTATGCGTGGCTACATTTTCATAGGCGTCGACGTTCTCGGAATTCTCGATCTCGTAACCATCCACATTGAACTCGGAACGGTTGCGCCGGATGATCACATTCTCCGACTGCCCGACGTAAATGCCAGCATCGGCTGCGCCCCGAGCCACGGAATCCTCCACCAGCAACTGCTTGCACTCCACCGGATAAATGCCGTAGGGGCCGTTGGCTGAATTCGGCCCGCGCGTCCACTCCGTACGCACTCGCCGTACGGTGATGTTTGTACCGCCCTGAATGGTGAGCGCGTCGCCCGCCGGGTCTTCGATGGCGACATCCTCAATGGCGAAATCGTTCGCCTTCACCAATACCCCCTGTGCCCCGGTTTTCTGCCCGGCGAAAGAAAGAATGCTCTTGTCCATACCCTTCCCGCGGATGGTAACGCCGTTAGCAATCAGCGAAAGCGTGCGGTCGATATGAAACTTGCCTTCGGGGATTTCGATCACGTCGCCCGGCTTGGCCGCGATCAGCCGCTCCTGCAGGCTTTTCTGAAAATCTTCCGCGGCAGGCTTGCCGCAACTGGAGAGCAGAAAAACTCCGGCTGCTGCAACCCCAGCACACCAGAACCCGGTCCATTCCATGATTCCCCCGATCGCTCCGAAATCGTCGTCGCTAAATCAGCGAGGATTCTATGCCGCACCGCCGCTTTGGTCAAAACGAGATCGTTGTCGAATCCCCGCCGCTCGGTCACGAACCTGTACAAGCAGGCAGCAATCAAGGATGAAGCCACGTTGCTCCAACTCCGACCGCTGCCCCGCCGAGTATCAGCCATACGGAGTTGACGCGATAGCGAAACAGCAGGAAGAAGCTCACCCCGGCCAGGACTAGCGTAGTCCAGTCCACGACCGCCGCGCGGAAGAGTTGCCAGGACACGACCGCGATCAAGGCCAGCGCCGCAACGTTCACTCCATCCAGCACGGCCCCGGCAAGGGGCGACTGGCGCAAGCGTGGAACCAGTGGCCCGCTGATCGCGACAAGAAAGAACGCCGGAAGAAAAATCGCGACGGTCGCAATCACCGCCCCAGGAAGGCCTCCCAACAGATAACCAATAAAGGTTGCGGTTGTGGACAGGGGGCCCGGAGTTACCTGTCCCATGGCGATGGCATCGAGCAATTGCCGTTCGCTGATCCAGCCCAGTCCGGCCACCAGGTTGGAACGAATCAGCGCCACCAGCACGTAGCCGCCCCCAAAAAGAATTGCCCCGATCTTCAGAAAAACAAGGAACAACGCAGTCAGATTAAAGGAAGCGCCCACACCCGATGACGCCGCAAAACCAGTAAAGCCAGTTCCGCTCATGAGCAGACCCTTCGCAGAAGGCGAAATTCGCCTGGCCGAGCGCAGCCAAGAAGCCAGACCGGTCAACAAACCACCACCTGCAAGCACGGCAAGTTGATCCGCGCCAAGAGCCGTCGCCAGCGCCGCGCACACGCCCACGACGGCGATCCACGTTGATTTCACTGCCGTCTTCGCCAGCTTGAACACGGCCTGCACAATCAGAGCAATCACGATGGGCTTGACTCCGTACAGAATCCCCGCAACCTGCGGCAGTGATCCAAAGCGCACATACGCCCACGCCAGCGCGGTAACCATGACAGCCGACGGCAGAATGAAACTCGCGCCCGCCACCAGCAAACCCAGCCATCCGGCTCGAACCCGTCCCACATGGATTGCCATCTCGGTGGAGTTCGGTCCAGGGATCAGATTGGTCGCGCCCAGAAAGTCGAGAAACTGTTCGCGCGTAAGCCAGCCACGCCGCGACACGACTTCGTCTTCCATCATGGCAATATGTGCGGGAGGGCCACCGAAGGCGATCACGCCTAGCCTCAGGAAGAGGCGTGCGAGTTCAAGCAGCGAGGTGTGGCGCGACGCAGAGGCGTCGGAATCTTTAGTAGCGGCGACCGGTTCCCGCAAGCCAAACCTCGGTGAAAAGTTATCCGAGGATTGTACTCAACAGCCGGGCGTGGTTGGACGGGAATCGATGTGGGACAGAAAACAAGCTTCCACGCGCACTATCTCGCGTCCCGATTCCCGAACACCTCTGCAGTAAAAGCCTCGAGCGTCGCACCCTGCCGCCAGGCATCGAGCGGCAGCCCTGCCTTGCGGCAAGTCTGCTCGATGAAGGTAACGCGGTCCCATTGATGTTCGACCGGCACCTGGGGTAGGAGCAACCCCCGGCGACCGCCCTGCGACACCACCAATCCGTGCCGCCCGATCTCAACTTCTTCCGGCGCGATGACTCTCAGTGGCGAAAGAATGCTCAGAGAGACGTCCAATTCCGCTGCCTCTTGCAGGCTGACGGGTGAGAAACGCGTATCCTCGAAGGCCGCGGCGCGGGCCGTTTCAGCCACTGTCCGGTACAGCGAAGCAACCGGAAATACGTAGCCCACACATCCGCGCAAGTTGCCGTGAAAATAAATCGTGGTGAACGCGCCCCGCGGCTCGTCGAGATGCGGCGAAGGCGGGGTCAGAGAAATCTCGCGGCGTTCGAGAGCCGACACGATGGACTCATGCGCGAGCCTCAACAGAACTGCGCGTTCCTCAGGTGTGAATTCATTCTGACGCGCACTCACCAGCGTAGCAGGTGCAGCCAGGTGTTCAGGTTGCGGCGACATCGCGCTTCCTCCGACGGCTGAGGACAAACGCGCGGCGGCGGCTCTTCACCACCTGCCGGTCAATCTTCGACCAGAAGGCTACGAAATAATCGCCTGCTGATACCAGCGACAACAGAACCATGAACCAGATAGCCAGCCGCGCGATCCAATGCACGGGGAAGAAATACCCGCCATAGATGGGCCATTCTTTCCAGCGGTGGTCAAGAATAACCGCCACCACGGAAACGATCTGCACCAGCATCTTAAACTTGCCCAGATCGCTGGCCTCGATCGCAAACCCCTCGGAAGCCGCAATCGACCGCAAGCCGCTCACCAGAAATTCCCGCCCGATAATGATCACGGCGATCCAGGCCGGAACCATGCTGGGATTGAACTGCACCAGGGTGACAAACGCAGCGGCGATCAGCAGCTTGTCGGCCAGCGGATCGAGCAGCACACCCATGGTCGTGATCTGTCCGCGCTTGCGAGCAAGGTACCCGTCAATGCCGTCGGTAATCGAGGCAGCAATGAACAGAGCTGAAGCCAGCAGCTCTTTTTCGCCGCCCGTACTTTGAAAACGGTTGGTGGAAAGAATCCAGATCAGCAGCGGGATGCTACAGATGCGGGTGAGCGTGATGGAATTGGGAAGGTTCACCGGGTCCACTGGCGACCGCACGCCGGCGTACGGGCCGAAACGAGCGATACCGAATTATCCTCCACCACGAACAGCGAAAGCAACGAAGTAAGCTTATTTCTGCTTGGCGATAATCTGATCCTTGATCTTGTCGTACGTCGCCTGTGGAATGATCTTCCTGTGCACCAGATCTGTCTTCATCTTGTACGGACGCCCATCCACGATCCTCTTCGCATAGGCTTCGCCAATTCCCGGCAACGCGTCGAGTTGCTCCAGCGTGGCCGAGTTGATGTCCAGCAGCGTCGCCTTGCTGGTGCTTGCGGTCTTTGCCGTCGATGTGGCAGAAGGCGTGGTGTTCGATCCGCTGGACTGGCTCGCGCTCTGCGCCGCCCCGGTGCTGATGAACAGCGAAAGTGTGAAGAGTGCAGCCAGAACTCGCCTGATCAGACTCTTTCTCATGGCTTCTCCTTGTAGGTTCTCAATCTCGTTTCGCGGCCTTGTAGCCTGCCTTCGTGGCCTCGTCCACGGTCATGAATTTGCCATTCTTGGTCTTGCCGTACCAGCGTCCGCCCTTGTGGTAGACCCCGCTGTCCAGGTTCACCCATACTTTGCCGCTGGCCTTGGCTGCCGCGATTTCGGATTCGCTCGCCGAACCGGATGGTGATTTCGTGTTCTTTGATTTATCGCTAGCGGACGTTGCCTGGGAATCCGAGGAAGTCGTCTGAGACGCCACAACCACCGTTGTACCGAACAAAGCAGCCAGCAAGCACAGCATCACACCCGACCGGACCAGCTTTGTCCGCACGCTCATATTTTACGCATTCTAGGCGTAGATTCCGCGCTGCCGAATCGTATACGCGACGCGGTCGATCGCCAGCATATACGCCGCGATCCGGTTGTTGACACCGTGAATTTTGGCAAACCTTACCACATCCTCGAAGGCTGCGACCATGATTGTTTCAAGCTGTTCGTTGACTACGGATTCCTTCCAGAAATATCCCTGGCGGTCCTGCACCCACTCGAAGTAGGAGGTGGTCACGCCCCCGGCGTTGCACAGGATGTCAGGAATCACGAAGACTCCTTTTTCCGCCAGAATTTCATCGGCGGACGCCGTTGTCGGGCCGTTCGCGCCCTCGGCCAGGATCTTGCACTTCACTCGATCCGCATTGCGGCTGGTGATCTGATTTTCGGTAGCGGCGGGAATCAGTATGTCACAATCCGTGACTAGCAATTCATTGGGATCACCTGCTTCAGCTTCTGGAAAACCCGCCAAAGTCCCATGCTTCTGGCGGTAGTTAGAGAGCGCCTGCACATCAATCCCATTCTTGTTGTAAAGGCTGCCGGTGACTTCAATAATGCCGTTAATCTTATAGCCTGCTTGATTCATGAGCAGCGCGGCATTCGAACCCACGTTCCCGAAGCCCTGCACAATAACCCGCGTAGATTCGGGCCTCATTCCCAGTTTCTTGATCGCCTCATCGCAAACGATCATGATGCCGCGCCCCGTAGCCTCGCGCCGCCCCCGCGATCCTCCAATATTAATAGGTTTCCCCGTGACCACCGCGGTCACGGTCTGGCGCATGTGCATGGAGTACGTATCCATGATCCAGGCCATCGTCTGTTCGTTGGTATTCACGTCGGGAGCGGGCACATCTTTCTCCGGCCCGATAAACTCAAACAGTTCCGCCGTGTAGCGCCGGGTCATGCGCTCGAGCTCCCCAATCGACATCTTATGAGGATCGCAAATCACCCCACCCTTCGCCCCGCCAAAAGGAATGTTCACCACCGCGCACTTCCAGGTCATCCAGGCCGCCAGCGCGCGCACTTCATCGAGAGTAACGTCCGGGGCATAGCGAATGCCGCCCTTCGAGGGACCGCGGGCAATCGAGTGCTGCACCCGGAAGCCGGTGAAGACTTCCAACTTGCCATTGTCCATGGCCACCGGAATATGCACGATCAGTTCGCGAGTGGGATAGCGCAGTACCTTCCATATTCCCTCGTCCAGATTGAGTTTGTGCGCGGCCAGATCAAATCGCGCGGTCTGCGCTTCGGTGGGATTAAGCTCCTGCTCAAGCGAAACCGATTTCGTGGCGGTGGTCATAACGATCTCCGATGATGACGAATTAAAGGCAGCAATTCATGAGTGGCGGCAAACCCCAAGAAGTATAAGCAGCCAAGCACACCGAGGCAAGCGAAGGTCAGTACCAATGGAGGACGGGCGTCCCCGCTCGTCGAGCTCGAGCGAAGCTCGACAGAAGCCGCGTCACTTCTTCACCGTCGCGCTCAACGTTCCCTTTGCCAACCGCGCCGAAATCTCATCCCCCGCCTTCACCTTCGCGGCATCCTTCAACAACTTCCCCGATGCATCAAACACCAGAGCATACCCTCGCTCAAGAATCGCCAGCGGAGAAAGCGCCGACAGCGCCGTATCCATTCGCTCCACACGAACTCTGCACTCGAGCAGCAAATTACGTACAACTGAAAGAACCGCCGTAGTCCGCGCATCGAGGTCTTTCTTCATGCCCGCCAACACGCGCCTAACATCATAGTGCCGAACCGCTGCGGACAAAGCCTCGAACCGCCGCCGCTGCTTCTCGAAAATATCGCGCTGCCCATGGGAAAGCCGATTCACCAGATCATCCAACCGTTGCTCGCGCCGATGAATCAGGTCCATCATGCGGGCGAATGCCCCATGCTGCGCAAGTTCGGTCAGGTTCTGGCGAGCTATGAGCAAGTGATAACGCATCGCCTTCTCGAGCCGCCGGTGCAGCCCTCCAAGTTGCTCATCCACTTCCAACCGCGAACGGATGACCAACTCCGCCGCCACCGAAGGCGTAGGCGCTCGCAGGTCAGCAACGAAATCCAGAATGGTGAAATCGGTCTCGTGCCCAACTGCAGAGATCACAGGAATCGTGGAAGCCACAACCGCCCGCGCCAGTCCTTCATGATTGAACGCAGCCAGATCCTCCGCTGAGCCTCCGCCCCGGGCCACGATAATCACATCCACGTTGCGCGCTTTATTGAAGTAGCGAATCCCCGCCGTGACTTCGAGCGCAGCTGCTTCGCCCTGCACCTGCGCCTGGAAAATCAGAACGCTGGCCGTATGGTGCCGCCGCTGCAGAATATTCAGGATGTCGCGCAACGCCGCTGCCTGCGGCGAAGTTACAATCCCAATTCGCGCAGGCAGCGTAGGGATCGCCTTCTTGCGCGCCGCATCAAACAGTCCTTCCGCTTCGAGCTTGGCCTTGAGTTGCTCAAACGCAATCTGCAAGGCCCCAGCACCCTTGGGCTCGACGTACTCGGCCGCGACCTGCAACTCTCCGCGATCCTCATAAATCGTGACCCGCCCACGCACCACGACCTGCAGGCCATTCTCCGGACGGAAGCGCAACAACCGCGCCGAAGACCGAAACATCACCACCCGAATCTGCGCGTTCTGATCTTTGAGAGTGAAATAAAGATGCCCGGAGTCATGCGCGCGGAAGTTCGAAATCTCCCCTTCCACCCAGATGTCGCCATACTCCCGCTCCAGGTGCGTTCGCACCGCCGCCACCAGATCCCGCACCGTCCAGGTGCGCCGCTCCGCAGGACGAAAACTGAAACCAAGCTGATCAGCGGAAGCCATGGAGGGAGTTTACCGCAGAGCCGAGAACAGCGAACCGAGAACCGAGAACCGAGAACCGAGAACCGAGAACAAAAAACTAAGAACTACTTGTGCAACTTCCCGATGAAGTACATCAAAACCGAAAGCACAACACTGATCACGATCGAAGTCGCCAGGGGAAAATAGAAAATGGTGTTCTTACCACGATAAACAATGTCCCCCGGAAGCCGCCCAATGGGAAGGTTCGTCCGACCGAGCAGAACGAATACCAATCCAACAACCACGATGGCCGCGCCCAGAAACACCAGCAGTTTGCCCAGGTCCGCCACAGCAAAAGTCTAACTCACTCGCAACCTCTCCGCGCAGCCAGGAATGCTAGAATCGGCTCTCATGAAATGCCGCCTGATCTTCCCCGCACTTTTACTCGCTGCCATCGTCATCCACGCGCAAGATACTTCCGAGGTCGAACTCACCGCCGAGCCGCATCACCACCTCGCCCTCGAAAACAAATATGTACGCGTGTTTCAGGTCGAGGTTCCACCCCGTGACGCGACTCTCATGCACACCCATCACCACGATTACGTCTACGTCACACTCGGCGCTTCGCAAGTCGAGAACGACGTCAAGGGCAAGCCGCCCGTCACGCTCAAGCTGCAAGATGGCGAAGCCCGTTTTGTCGCCGGCAACTTTGCCCACATCGCTCGCAATCTGGCCGACACGCCCTTCCGCAACGTGACCGTCGAACTCCTGCAGGACGAAGCCGCCCACAAAACTCCTCCAGTGAAGTGGGACGAAGACCGCGGCCTCCACGTCTTCACCGGAGGCACGCAGGACATCATCTTCGTTCAGGACGGCGTCCGCGTCTCCGAGACCGAGTTGCAACCCGGCGCGACCCTACCCAGCCATCACCATTCCGGCCCGCACTTGCTGATCGCGGTATCAGACCTGCAAATGCGCAGCGATGTCGTAGGCCAAGGCCCCATGCCAGGCATTTTCAAGTCCGGCGACGTGAAGTGGCTGCCCGGAGGCTATACTCACACCCTGACCAACGTAGGCAAGCAGCCAGCCAAGTTCGTCACCCTGGAATTCCACTGAACTTGGTGTAGAGCGGACAATCTTGTCCGCTGCCGTTGACCGAGAATTTCCCACTTCGGGAAAATTCTTGTCAAGAGGCAAAAACCACCCGATTCCCCCCAACTCCATGCAGCCTATGGAAATATAATTCTCAAATTATGGCGGGTTTACCCATTCCTTTG
>CAWFQN010000008.1:0-53960 GCA_963817925.1 uncultured Acidobacteriota bacterium | reverse complement strand
GGATTCGAACCCCCGATACCCTTTCGGGTATGCCGGTTTTCAAGACCGGTGCCATCAACCGCTCGGCCACCTCTCCGGAACTCCGACCTGATCAATTATCTTACATCGCCGGGCGGGACTGGTTTCACAAATGGGTTTATTCTTAGACTTAGCGCTGGGTCTTGTCAGGGTTGCGACCCACTTGCTTGAGATCATGAAATTGCATCCTCAGTTCACGTTGCCGAGTTTCCTGCCGACCGTTCTGCTGATGGTTTGGCTTGCGCCGCAATGTGCGCGCGCGCAAACCCAGAACGGCTCAGACACTTCGGCCAGCGACTCGAATTGGACGGCCACCACGCGGGAGCAACTGCCCAGCAGCCTCAATCCGAGCAGGACATCGGAAAGCCGTACCGCGTCCGGGGGCCGCACCGTTGACAATCAGAGTACCGAGACAATGGGACTGTACGGCCGCTATGCGCCTTATCTGGATCTGCAAAAGGAGACGGTCAAAGTCGATGCCAACACGGTGCGAACCGTCGAACGCGCATTCGGCAGAGATTCCGAAGGCCGGAAAACGCTGGTTCAGGTGACGGAAGAGGAGAAGCGAACCTTGCCGGGAGGTGAGGTGAAGGTCGTGCGCACCACATCGAATCCCGATGCCAACGGTGGTTTGCAGCTAGTGCAGCGCGAAGTTCAAGACACCAAGCAGATCAATTCCAATGTACAGGAGACCAAGAGCACGGTGTTTACCGCCTCGACGAATGGCGGTCTAGCCGCGTCCATGCAGACCACGGAACGCGAAACCAAGACGGGCGACCACGCTGTCGAGTTTCGCAAGTCGACTCTGTTGCCTGACCTGAATGGCGGCTGGCAGACCGGGGAGGTCAGAGAGGGCACGATCAAGAGCGATGGTAAAGATCGCACCAAAGAAGAGCGTGTGCTTCGCCCAGGAGCGGACGGAAATCTGACGGTAGTCGAGCGGACAGTCAGCAAGGAATCGGAGAATGTTGCAGGCGAGAAACGCGGCACGGTGGAAACGTATTCAAACAATCTTCCGGGAACTCCGGTCGATGGCAGCCTGCGCTTGAACCAACGGGTGACGACAGTTCATCGGAAGGGCGAGGACGGTACGCAATCTATCACGAAGCAAGTAGAGCAGCGGAACCCTGCGCAGCCCAGCGATAGCCTGCAGGTTACGCGGGAAGCTATCGACATTGTTCGGCCTGGCCTCGACGGCACAACGCGGCAGACCCAAACGCTTCGGTCGCTGGATTCAAACGGGGGCCTCGGGATCGTGTCCGTCGATACTCGCAAACAAGACCACGCCTCTGCCGTACAGGTTGACATAGCACCAGCAAAGACTCCTCAGGCCGCGGCCAGTCACTAACCGCAATTACTTGGTGACCAAGCCGCAGGCGATGCGATCACCCGAGTTTCCCGAAGGATCGGTCTTCATATCGTCCTCCTTGGCATGGATGACCAGCGCCGTTCCGCCATTGCTGAACAACGAGTGGGTATTGGTGCCATCTCCGAGGACGACGTCATCGTCGGTCAGCTTGAGCTTGGCCGCGCCTTGTTGGTTGACGCTGAAATTCATCATGTCGCCAGCGTGGTGGCCGTCGGGATTTTGAAGGCCGTGCTTCTTTCCGTCGGGATTGAAGTGCGGGCCCGCGGACTTGAAGTCCGGACCATCGCACTTGGCGTTCTGATGAAAGTGAATGCCGTGTCTGCCCGGCGGCAGGTCATGCAAGTCGAGGTCGAGCCCTACGCCCGCGCCTTTTTCGCCGGTTCCGCTCTCCACTATCGTGACCGTGCCCACGCTCTTGCCCTGGGCATCTTTCATCTCGACCACAGTTTTGGCCGCGCTGCCGAGCGACCAGAAAACGATCGTCGACGACACGGCTGCAATAAAAAATCGTTTGTGTTTCATGGCCACAGATTATAACCAAGCCAGGGTTGTGTGTGCTATTTCATCATCGTCGACAGTGACGGCGAAGATCGTGCATGCTCCGGGGCCCGCGTGTTCCCGTTTTGGGATGGAGTTTACTGTTTAGTATCGGGTACCCCGCTCCCCCTGTTCGGTGCAAAATCTTGAAAACACAAGATTTATTTTACGACTATGTGCTAGATCTTTGAGTTTAAAGGACTTACAGGCAAAATCTAGACAACATTGGAGTTAGGGCACACGCGCCGTGGTCTTGCGTCCCATTTTGGAATTGGGGCGGGTTCGGCATTTTGGGCGAGGTGAGAGGCTACGCCATCGCCTGGGTCAGGTTGTCAAAGATCGACATTATCTTGTAGATAATGTATGTTGTAATAGATTATCGGATTTGAATCACGCAGTCAACGATAAAGTGCGCTGCGGAACTGAGGCTTCGGGAAACAGTCCCATGTCTCGAAAACCACGAAACCTCGGGCCGCCGGCCGCCTGATACTAACTTCGGACTGCTGTAATAACCTCGCTATTACGCTCACGACCGGGTTCTGAGCGCAATGGCCTGTTAACAGCAGTTGACTCCGGTTAGCGCTGGTCTCGACGTGAAGATGTTGTTCATTGGTATTTACGGAGCCGTGGGAACCTGCGTTCAAAGGCTGGCCTCGCTGTCGTAAGAGCCTGTGGGCGAGGTCGCCGCTCTACCGCCACGATTCAAGGAATGAGCTTGAACACCACGCCGCAGCCGGAATTGCCGCAGCCGGTTCCTCCTTGAAGGGCGGTGCCGTAGAGATTGCCTGACGAATCCAAAAGCAAGGGTGTCGCCGGATTTGCGCCGTCCGCTCCGCCGGTGAAGCTGTGTAGCACGGTCTCGACGCCAGCGATATCCAGCTTGAACACCACTCCACAGCCGCCAGTACACTCGGTCGCATTGCCGCCAACGTAAGTGGTTCCGTAAAGGTTGCCGACTCCATCACGGACCAGACCTCCGAAGGGGAATCCACCATCCGTCCCGCCAGTAAAGGCGTACAGAACGGTCTCCTTGCCAGTCTTATCCAATCTAAAGACTATCCCGCAGCCGGAACCCCCGCAGCCAGTTCCGCCACCCGCTTCGGTCGTGCCGTAAAGATTACCTGCTGAATCGCGCGCCAGACCCGTGGAAGGAATCGCTCCATCCGCCCCGCCAGTGAATTGATAAAGTACAGTTTCCTTTTGATTCCGATCGACCTTGAAAACCGTTCCATAGCCCAAGCCCCCTTCTACGGTGGTGCCGTAGAGGGCGCCTGCCGGGTCCCGAACTAAACCTCCAACGGGGCCTGAACCGTCCGGTGCTCCTTTGAAGTAATGGAGCACACTGTAGCTACCGATCTCGCTCAGCTCGAAGACCAATCCGCACTTCCCTTTGCAGAGACCGCCGGAGGCGTCGCCATATAGGTTGCCCGCCGCGTCCCGGATCAAACCTCCGGGGTTTGCTCCTCCCGATGCATCTTTAAAGTAGAACAACACGGTTTCCTTGCCATTCTTATCCAGCTTAAATATCGCGCCACAACCTGGCGAGTCATTACAACTATAGCCACCCTCCGAAGCGGAACCATAGAGATTCCCTGCGGCGTCCCGAACCAGTTTTCCTGTCGGGGCCGTCCCAGTTCCTTTCTTGAAGCGGTGCAGCACGGTTTCTTTGCCCTTGGTGTCCAGCTTAAACGCCACGCCACAGCCGTTGAACTGACAATTGGTGAAGCCGCCGCCCACGGTGGTGCCGAATAGGTTGCCCTTGGCGTCTCGAATCAGACCTGCTCGTGGGTTCGCCCCATCAGGCGAGCCTTTGAAGGTGTAGAGAACAGTGAAGGTTTGCGCGACCGCTGACTGGGCCGCAAGAAGTACCGTTGTGAGGACAATCGCTGTCGTCACCACGGCCAGCGCTGACCGAAGACATAGGCTCGAAACCCAACTTCCATAATGGCGAAGCAACTTCAGCACGATTCACTCTCCCTTGTGTTCGACACATCTAGACGCGGACGAATCATAGCCAATGATTGGCGCTGCCGAGGGAGGCGCTGGAGCAACGCAGCTTCCAACAACACTACCCCTGATCCCCCACTAGTGTACACACCGAAACCCGCTTCCGATTCCAAGGCTTTTTTCAACGTGATGCTTCCCGCCGAGAGTAAATCGAGGATCAGACCGTGCTGACTAGAATGTAACTGTTGAAAAATCACCATTTCACCAACATGGCCAGGCGCATTTATGAGACGAGTGGTGAGTTCTCACAATTGTTCGACTATCTTCTGCAGTTCGCGCGCAATCCACTCGGGATCGCTTCCCGGCTGGAATTGAACTGGGGCTCCGATCTTTACTTTCACCTGACCTGGCCGGGCAAGTCTTTTTCCTGCTTGCTTTACTTCGAACAGTCCGTCAATGCGCATGGGCACGATAGGAATTCGGAGATTGTTCGCCAAGAGGCCGATGCCGGCGCGGAAGGGAAGCATTTTGCCATCGGTGGTGTGACGGCCTTCGGGAAAAACCAGCACACTGTAGCCGCGATCTACGGATTCTCCGGCGTAGGCGAAGCTTTCGCGGAATCCCGCTTCGCGCGGCAAGGGAAACAGATTCAGCAACGACACGGCCAGAGCCCACTTCACCCGGTCATAAATTTTACCGGGGAAACTTCGCGTTGCCGGCGGAGTACGCAATATTTCGAGCGCCTCACCTCCGGTCGCAATCGCCAGCTTGTGCCGCAGACGAGCGGGAAGAGCGGTCAGCACGAAGCCTGGATCTACGTCACTGATGTGATTGCAAACCACAAGCACCGGCCCGCGGACTCCCCGCAGATTGGCGCGACCCATAACGTGAGGCCATCCCAGAAGAAAAACCGCGGGTCGCAGCAACAGGTAATGCACAGCCAGACGGAGCCATGTGACCGGCCAGCGCTGTACCCAGCGCGGATAGTGGTAAGGCACTCGCGGCGGCAGCTTGCCCTGCAGCAGGCGCTCCAGTTCTCCAACCGTGTTCACGGCCGCGAACCGGGTCTCGCTGAGATCGATCTGATATCGATCTTCAAGCGCGCTCAACAGCTCCACGCGGTCGAGCGAACTGAGGTTCAGCTCGGATTCGAGATTCGCACCTGGCGAAAGCTGGGAAGACGAGCGCCCCGTGATTCGCCCAATCAATTCCGCGAGAGGATTCGAAGGCATCTGGTCGAAAGATTTCTGCGCCAGCTGAGCTTGCACGGCCTGCTGAATTGCGTTTCGGAGCGGTTTCTGTGTGGAAGTGCGTGGAAAGTCTTTCTCCGGCCATACGATCCACGTATTCATACGCTGGTACTCGGCCAGGGATGCGTTCGCTCGCTTCACGATGGGCTCCGCATCGGCGTCACTGTTTCGAAGCAGGATGGCAGCGCATGGCTCTGCGTTTCCATTACGCGGCAATGGGATCACAACAGCATCCTTCACTTCTGGCTGACGGCGCAGCGCCGCTTCGAGATCGTCGGGATAGACGTTCATGCCGGCCGGAGTGACGATGACATCTTTCTTTCGCCCCTTGAAATAAAGGTTTCCATCCGCATCAAGTTCGCCGACGTCGCCGGTGCGATACCATCCGTCCTCGCTGGCGACGGAATGCAGATCGCTTCCGTTCCAGTAGCCGGCGGCGACACCGCCTCCGCGCACCAGGATTTCTCCATCTGGAGCGAGTTTGATTTCGCGCCCAGCGAGGACTTTTCCAATCGAGCCTTTGCCCAGCCGAAAAGGGTGGTTCACGCTGATGAGTGAAGTAGTTTCGGTGAGGCCGTAGCCTTGGATGGCGGCGTAGCCGAGGCGCCCCCAAAATTCCTCGGTGTCGCGGTCGAGGGCGGCGCCGCCGGAGATGAAGGCCCAGAATTTCCATCCGAACTGACGATGGATGCGGCGGAAGATCCACCAGCGGTGCAGGAAGTGTTTGCCTTCCGCAGCGCGAAACTGTTGCCGGAATTGTTCTCCACGACCCTCATCTTCTAGATCACGCTCGATTTTCTCCTTGAGGGATTGCAGCACGCGCGGCACCGCAACCAACACCGAAACGCGCTCGCGGCGGATCGTCCCAATTATGTCCACAGGTTTGAGTGTGTCCTGGAATATCACGGTGCCGCCCATCAGTTGCGGAAGGAAGATGCCAAGAAATTGTCCGAAGACGTGGCTGAGCGGCAATAGATTCAAGAAGCGGACGGGGTGTACCCATCGTTCGTATTTGAGATATTTCCGAATCTCCAGTTCCAGCGGTGCAATATTAGCGAGAACATTACCGTGGGTAATTACGACTCCCTTGGGCTCGGCGGTGGTGCCGGAAGTGAAGACGATTTCCAGCGTGTCCGCGAGTTCGATAGTGGCGGCCGGATAGGCCGCTGTCGACCGCGATGACAATGCTTCGGGCAATTCTTCCAGAGTCAGGGTTGGGATCGACTTCTGCTCATGCTCCCGTGAGCCCACCAGCAACTTGGCGTCGACTTGCTGATGTACGCGGAGCGCGAAGTCAGGCGTGGCTACATCGTCCAGGGGGACGACCACTACGCCGCGCAGGGCGCATCCTAAGAATGCTGCAACCCATTCGGCTGAGTTTGGACCCCACAGAAGGACGCGCTCACCCTTCGTAATCGCCCGAGCATCCAGTTCGCGGGCAAACTGGAAAGCGAGGTCCGCGACCCGGCGATACGACCAGCGCGCGGTGCGATATCCGCGGCGCTGCACGTAGGCGGTCTCGTGTCCTCTTTGCAGAAAATGGTCGAGGTATTCAACGAGTGAGCGGCGCTCCACGTATGTGATGTTAGCGCGTCGCAGCCCGGGTTGGTGTTATTCGATTTTCTTGAATCGGGATCGAGTTAAGTCGGCTAACTGCTTCGCGCCAGATCGTGGGGACGGGCGGGGACGCCCGTCCTCCATCGAGCGATCTACTGTAGTTGCTTGTGTTGAGTGCGGGAGGTGACTCGTGCGAACGTCGGACGAGATTGGACAGATTATTGGCGTCCCACGCCCAGGGAGTCTGCTACGCGGTTGATGTAGTTGAACCAGGATGCGATCAGGGTGATCTGCAGGATTGCCTTGTCGTCGAATCCGGCCGCGCGCAGGCGGTCGTGGTCATCTTTCCAAACTTTGGTAGCGTCCTTGGTAAGTTTGACGACGTAGTCCAGCATCACGCGGTCTAGCTGGCTGATGGGGGCAGTTGTGTAGTCCTGCTTCAGTGCTTCAATCAGCGCTTCGTCCAAGGTTATCCGACGCAGAAACTCTGCGTGGGACTCGATTCAATAGACGCACCGGTTGGTGACGGAAACCATCGTGGTGATCATTTCGTGCTGGCGGCGGGTGAGCGGCAAATCTGGCGACATGAGCGCGCCAAAGGTGGCGAAGGCATGGTAGAGGGCCTCAGGAATCAGGCTGTGGGAGGCGACGATCTGGGAGCCTCCGCCCTCGACGGGATGCACCGGCACCGCATACTCCTTGGGGTAGAGCAACTTCTGGTCTTCCATGGCTTTGCGCAGCTTCTCATCGGCTTCGGAGAGCGGGATGGTGCGGATCCAAGTCATAAAAAACACTTGCCTCGAATTAGGTATCTTGCTTAAAATTCCGGCCAGTTAACCTACATTGAGACTGCTGCATGTGCCAATACCCGAATTGTATTACTCGGGGGCTTGGCTGACAGATTCATTCGTGGACTCCCCGCGCGGAGGATCGAGTCGATGAGCATTGTGGTGTGGAAGGTCATACGGCGGCTGCCCAAGCCGCTGTTACTGGCCTTGCTGTTCTTTCTGATGGCTGCGGTGTGCCGGACTTAGCGCGAATCCTGATGATCAGAACGGTCTCGACTTACTTCTCTAGGTCGCAGATCGTCATCTGCACAGTCGAGCATTCTCTCCGCTGATTTGAAACAGACCGATGCGATTGGTCTGGGAATCAACCAGGTAAAGGCAAGAGCCGGCGTGAACCCACAGGGCTGTGGGGCGGCCGAAGGTTGCGGCCTTGATTGTGCCTGGATCGAACGTATACAACAGGCGGCTTTCGTGGCTGAAGACCTGAATGCGGTTGAGAACTGGGTCGCTGACGTAAACGCTGCCCTGGCCGTCCACCGCTAATCCAGTGTGGTGATCCGCATAGGCCAGATTTATGACACGGTGGAAATGGAGGGCGGTATCGAAGATCTGAACGCGTGCGTTGCCTACGTCGAGCACGAACAGTTCACCTGCAGCTACCGCCACTTGAGTGGGTAGTCTGAAATCGCCTGGTCGGTCGCCACCACCGCGCTTGCCAGCCTTGCCGATGAGCCGGCCTCGATCATCCATGACAATAATCATGTGGCGATGCTTATCGCAGACGTAAATGTGTCCGCTGGTGGTATCAATCGCGATCCCCGCCGGACTCTCGAAGTACGATTCGCCCCCGCTTAGTGCGCCCAAGGCGTGACGAAATTTTCCTGCCGAGTCGTAGACGAGTATGGTTCTGCTGCGCTCGTCGATGACATACAAATTGTTTTGCGCGTCGACGGCCAGCGCGATGGGGACGCCGAGACGGTCGCTGCCTCGGTCCAGAAGGCTGTACTTTGAATGAACAAAGTCGAAGATGTGCACGGCTTTCGCGCCGGGATCAGCAACGAAGACGCGGCCGTTCGAGTCGGTGGTCACGGCGGACGGGGACTGCAGTGCGTCCACGCGGGGTTCAGGGTCTTTGGGGCCAGCGATGATGTCGAGTGTGCGATTTAGAACCCGGTGCGAGGGTCCTCCGACGTCATCCGCCGAGGAGAACACGCTCACAAAACTTAGGCTCGGCAGAGCTTTTTGTGCATCAGCTTGCGCTAGTTGATAAGGGTTGGCGGATGACATCTCCTTGGCGACTATGGAACCTGGAACGAAGTGGCCTAGCGCAAGACAATACGCAAGGAGCACCCAAGGACGCCTGATGGATTTGCCCACAGACACGACTGGTCACCCTTCTTCGATTCCATTGCAAATGCTGAGAAGGTGCACTGTCAGGTATCACAGCAGCATGTGAGCTTGCTCACACGAGTAGGTCGTACGGGATTGCGGTGGACGTGGTTATGTAGTAATATGAACATATATTCATGTTCATATTTATGAATATTTGCCTCTTTCTCTATGGGTTTGGAATCTGGAGTGGCGCCACCATCGCCTTGCGCATAGCGGGACAACACGTCCTTCGTCCCGGTGATTGGAAGGGAACTCTGATTCTGTTTGCGGTCAGTTTTCCGTTGATGGCTTGGCTCGTTCGTCGTCGATGCAGCCGTTCTCAACTGCCCTTCGAGCAATGGCCCACGGGCGCAATCTCGATTGCGCTGCCCACGCTCTTGCTCGATCCGTTTTCCAGCGTGTTCTTTCCTGTGGTGTTTCCGAATATGGCTCCTGAGGTGGCCGGCGTTTTCGGAGGATGGGTGCTTTGGTGCTGCGCGGGTGCGCTGGCGGGGGTGGTCATTCGTCCAGGGACGCGGGCGTGAGTATGCGTCCGAACCTGCTCGCCGGTGAGGACCTTCCGGCGGCGCCGCAGCAAAAGCGAAGTCTGGAGAAGCGGGCACGACTGAAAGCGGGCGGGCTGGCCTTGTTTGGGGAGAAGGGTTATGAGAGCACCTCCGTAGACGAGATCGCTGGGCGGGCGGAGCTTGCAGTGGGAACTTTTTATCAGCACTTCCGCTCCAAGCGGCAATTGTTGCTGGCGCTCATGGACGAGTTGCTGGAGAAACTGAGCCAGCTTGACTTTCGTCCAAGCAGCGGTGGCGATGTTCGCGGAGTTGTCCATGAATTGCTGTCGCGCGCCTTTGCTCATGATCTCCGGTATCTGGGTGCGTATCGCGCATGGGAGGAAGCGATACTTTCTGATCCGGGCTTGACGCGGAAACAACAGGAGATTCGTGTCTGGACTACGAGCCGGGTCACAGCGGTGTTTCAGCGCCTGCAACAACTGCCCGGGGCGCGGCCAGGGGTGGATGTTCCCGGCTTGGCGCGAGTGATGGACAGCTTCTTCTGGAGCCTGCTTGCGCAAGCCGTGCGCATGCGCGAGATCGAGTTGAATCGGTGGATTGATTCGGCCACGCACCTGATTTATCACGCGATGTTTGTTGATGCTGCGGGAAAGCGCAGCGGCTGAAGCCATATCCTCATACGAATGGTGGGATTACCTGAAGTCGGAGACGTAGCGAGCTACGTCTCTACAGTCCCTGCTGCGGCGGTAACCCGATCGTACACTCCCTTTCGGTAACCCTTAGTAACCATACGATTCTGAGTACCCAGCCGTACAATTACCCTTGTCCTAAAGACCATCTCCTGATACTGGGCGCAATGCCGATGGAATGGTCAACTTGGCCACGAACTCTCGTGCTGTAGAAAATGGTTTCTGGCGAGAGACGAACCGGAGCTGGAGTCCGCACTTTTATGGCGTTTGGTTTTGGCTTCAATAAGCAGAAGGTTCTCAGTGCTGCGGAGAAGTTTGTCCAACAGGGCAAGTTGCCAAACGCGATCACTGAGTACGAAAAAGTCCTCAAAGCCGACCCCAAGGATCTCACGGTGATGAACACCGTGGGCGATCTCTACTCGCGTCTGGGCAATTCCGAAAAGGCCGTGGAATGCTTCAAGAGTGTTGGTGATGCTTACGCCTCACAGGGCTTCACGGTCAAAGCGATTGCCATGTACAAGAAGCTCAGCAAGCTGAAGTCGTCGCTGGAAGGCGTGCTTCGGCTGGCGGAGCTTTACACGCAGCAGGGGCTGTTCAATGACGCGCGGGCGCAGTACTTGCAAGTGGCGGAAGAATTTCTGCGTGAGGGCCAGCTGGAACAGGCGGTAAGGATCTTCCAGAAAACTCTCGAAATGGATCCTGAAAACGTTGCGATGCGGACGCGGCTGGCCGAGGTTTATGTCCGCTTAGGGAAGAAGACGGAAGCCTGGCAGATCTTCTCCGCGGCGGCGGAGACTTTGCGTGCCAAGGGGCAGCTTGGTCCAGCGGAAGAGATACTGCAGCGCATGATCACGCTGGATCCGGGCAACGGCTATGCTTTGCTGCTGCGCGGCCGGAATGCGTTCGACTCGGGAGATATGGCAGCGGCGGTCGAATGTCTGGAGAAAGTAGCGGATCTCGACAGCCATCCCGATGGATTGCGAACTCTGCTGCAGGCTTATCTACAAACCGGGCGCTTGCCTGAGGCGGGCACGCTGGCTGCGAAGCTGCTCTCGGTTCACAATGACATCAGTGCAATTCTGTCCTACGCCGACGCCCTGATTGCAGCTGGACAAAGCGAGGATGCATTGCAGGTGTATCAGCAGCATTCCGATCGGCTGCTGGCAGCGGATGCAGGAAAAATTCTGGAAAACCTGCATTCCTTGATCGGCGCTGTGCGGGAGAATCCGCCAGCCCTGGAAATGCTGCTCGATCTGTTGAACAAAGCTGGGGACAATACCCATCTTACCGAGGTCTACGAACTGCTTGCGCATGGCTACACGCAAGCGGGAGAACTGGAAAAGGCTCGCGACTACTACCTTAAGTTGACTCAACTGGAGCCGGAGAATCAGTTGCACGCCCGCAACTATCAGCAAGTGGTGGGCAGGCTGGGGACGCCCTCCAGTTCGCACTTGATTACGCCGGAAGAGGGCGCGGTCATGGTGGACGAGCTTGAAGCTACTGCGCCCTTCATTGATCAGCGTTACTCCGATGAGGTAGCGCTCTTCGTTCGTGGCGCTCTGACGGACGCCGAGCTTTTCATTTCCTATAACATGCCCGCGAAGGCTTTGGGGCCGTTGCTCTCCGCGTTGCCCCAGGCGCCCCGCGACCTGCGCGTCAATCAACGATTGGCGGCTCTGCACACTCGAGCCAGCCGATTCACTGAGGCTGCGGTTTGCTGCCGGACTTTGGAGAGCATTTACCACGACGCTGGACATCCAGAAGAGGCTACTCGTTATGGCGAACTCGCGGCCAAGTATGAGGAGCGCGGTTCGGCAGTACCTGACGCGAGCCTGCCAGCGTCAATGCATGTAGAGCCCAAGTTCGCAGTTCCCGATGCTGTGGTTGCAGACGCTGCATCGGAACCACCGATGGCGGAGATTGCACTGACCGAAGCTGCGTTAGGTGCTGCCGCGGGTGCGGAAGGATTTTTCCACGCCCCCGCTGTGTCTGCTCCCTCGGCGGAAGTGCCTGGGCACGCGGAGTTTGAGATTCAGTCTGCGGTTGCGCCAGAAGCGGATGCGCCAGAATTGGCCGGAGCAGAATCGGTTGCAGCAGCGAAGGAAATCGATCTATCCGCGGAGTGGGAAGGTTCGATTTCAGATGAACCCGTAGCGCCTGCAGCTCCGCAACTGGAGGCTGTCGAAGTCAGCGCACCAGCCAAAGAAGAGGTTTCCGCCGATCCAGAAGCGATCAAAGAAGCAGTTGAAGAGGTTCGTTTCTACCTTTCGAATGGGATGCAGGAGGAGGCTCGCGCAACCTATGCCAAGCTGGAGCGACTGAAGCCGGAGCCGTCTTTGTTGTCGGCTCTGTGGGATGAGATTGAGGCTGGTTCGGCAAAGGCTCCCGCCACGGATGCAGAAGCCATCGAAGAAATTTCGGTTGCCGACATTCCTTCAGTGCCAGAGGAAAAAGCTTCTCCGGCTCCGGAGCCAAAACCTGGCGTATTGGATGCGCTGGTCAGTGACCTCGAGTCCTCGCTCGGGGATGGTTTCCTGCCGCAAGCTACCGCCCATGAAGTAGTTCCTAAAAAGGAGTCCGAACCGCAAGCCGCGGAAGTTGTCGCTGCGGCCACTGAACCTCAGGCCAGCGGGAAGCTGAATAGTTTCGTATCAGACCTCGAAGCTTCTCTCGGCGACAGCTTCCTGGCAGAAGCGCCGGTGGTGAAGGCCGAACCTCCAAGCAAGCTACGGGCAGTCCAGGAACCGGAACCGGTTTCAGCGAAATCCGGGATGAGCATCCCGGCCAGTGCTCTGGCGGCGCAAGTTCCGGCTGCTATGGCTGCCGCCGCGACCCAAGCCAGCCCAGCGCGCGAGGCACCGAGTGCGCCACCGACTTTCACCTATCACCCCTCGGCTGTCCGACCTCTAACTACTCCTGCTCCTGGACCGACTCCGCCGAAGTTCGACGCTGGTGCCGGGGTTGACCTCGCCGACATGTTCGGCGAGCTAAAGCACGAGCTTGAGGAAGACTCGGCTGCTACCGATGAAGATCCGGAGACACACTACAATCTGGGAGTGGCCTTCCGCGAGATGGGACTGCTGGACGAAGCGATTGGTGAGTTGCAGAAGGTGTGCCAGGCAGTGGATCGCGGTCATACTTTCCCGCATATCATGCAGACCTACACTTGGTTGTCCCAGTGCTTCCTCGACAAGGGCATTCCGGAAGCGGCTATCCGGTGGTACGAACGGGCGCTCAAGCTGCCCACGATTGATGCAGAAACGCGCACCGCATTGCATTACGAGTTGGCATCCTCTTATGAGACCGCCGGAGACAAAGCCACGGCCCTGAACCACTTCATGGAAGTGTACGGCAGTAACATCGATTACCGGGATGTAGCCGAGCGCATTAAGGCCCTGAAGTCGTAGAATGTCCGAATGGGTTTCCACCTTCTTGCGCTGGGAATGTGCTTTGGCAAAACCCGGCCCGCAACACTGAGGCTCCTCAGGAGAGTGCGGTGACTGCGGATCCGAATACACCTCACATAATTCCTCCAGGCTCGCTGGGGGCAAAGCTGCCTTCGCCGGAACGCAGGGATGGTTCCACTGCAGCCGTAGAGATACCACCCGAGCAACAGAGAGGAAACCGCTACGTGGGTGTCGAGCTTTGGCTGCATCGGATTACTGTGCTGATGTTCGGGTTGGTCTGTGCCATTGTAGGCGTGCTTCTCGTGATTCTTCCCTGGAGACCGGAATGGACCGACAACCATCTGCTGATGGCATACCCGGGATTGCGGACATTCGTTTCGAACGGCTTCGTTCGCGGGGTCTGCAGTGGGCTGGGAATCCTCGATATCTGGATCGGATTCGCTGAAGCACTTCACTACCATGAGGTAAAACACCCCTGAAGCAAGTCCCTGGCCGGCGAGTTGCACTTACTCCGTCGGCCTGCCGGATAAATTAGGCCGATGGAATCATGGAAAGACGGCGCCACTTATGAGCGAGAGTGAAAAGAAACGTGCGCCCCTGGCGTACGAAAATGAAGCCTTCTTGAATAGCCCGGATGGACGCATCCTGCGCATCCTGTCCGAGTACATGGAACCGCTTGCCCGCTTTCGCCGCGAGCAGATTCAGGACACAGTCGTGTTCTTTGGCTCAGCTCGCTTCTCCAGTCGCGCCGGCGCGCAGGACAAGCTCGGTGAATTGGAATCGAGCGCTTTGCAGCTCTCCGGCGGTCAGCTCGAAACCTGCAGAAAACGGGCTGTCGCGGCTGTAGACATGGCGCGTTATTACGAGGACGCTCGCCGGCTGGCTTTCCTTTTAAGCAAATGGTCAATTCAAATTCCCGCTCGCCGGCGGCGCTTCGTGGTCACGACTGGTGGCGGCCCGGGCATCATGGAAGCGGCCAATCTCGGCGCAAAAGAGGCTGGAGCGAAGACGGTGGGACTGAATATCGCTTTGCCGTTCGAGCAGATGCCCAATCCCTACATCACTCCGTCGCTGAATTTCGAGTTTCATTACTTCTTCATGCGCAAGTTCTGGTTCGCGTATCTCTCCAAGGCCCTGGTGATTTTCCCTGGCGGCTTCGGAACCATGGATGAGTTTTTCGAAATCCTTACGCTTGCGCAGACGCAGAAGCTGGCAAAGAAGATTCTCGTCGTTGTCTACGGCAGTGAATACTGGAACCGGCTGATCAACTTCCAAACCATGGTGGATGCGGGAACGATTTCTGCGGAGGATCTGGAGCTTTTCAAGATCGTGGATTCGCCGGAAGAGGGTTTCGAGTTTCTGCGCGATGGACTGACCAAGTACCACCTCGGGCCGGAACCGAAGCATAAAGGCGAACAGGGCGAGCGGGTTCCCGAAATCGCGAAGACCAATCCTTAAAGGCTTGCTGCTTCTCTATATCACAGATCGCGTCCAGTTCCCCGGTGATGAAAGCGCTCGCCAGGGCGCTTTGCTTGCGAAGATCGCGGAGGCGACTCGTTGTGGTGTGGACCTCATTCAGCTACGCGAGAAAGATCTTCCCATTCGCGAGCTCGAAATTCTTGCCCGCACTGCGGTTCGTGTTGTGCGCGAAAATTCTCCACTGCGAACTGAAAAGCGGGAGCTGCCAACTCGCTTGCTCATCAACTCGCGCGCCGACGTCGCGATTACCAGCGGTGCTGACGGGGTGCATTTACGATCCAAGGATATTTCACCATCGGAAGTGCGGAGGATTTTGGCCGGGGGCGGAGAGCAAAATCGCGCACTGATCAGCGTTTCCTGTCATTCCGCGGCCGAGGTTGCTCGGGCAGCCTCCGACGGGTCTGACTTCGCCGTGTTCGCCCCGATCTTTGAAAAGAAGGGTGCCCCCCAGGCAGGTCCTGCCGGCCTCGTGGGACTGCGTGAAGTTTGTCGACAGAAGAACCCCGTGCTTGCCCTCGGTGGCGTGACTGTCGAGAACGCTCGCGCCTGCCTTGATGCGGGGGCGGCTGGCATTGCCGGGATTCGCCTGTTTCAGGAGAATGATATCGCAGCAGTGGTGAGACGCCTGAAGGCCTAGCCCGTCCATTTCTTGCCAGTCTTGAGGATATCCATAGTTTTTGCCAGACGGCGCTGGCGCGTTTCTTCTTGTTTAGCCGAGCTGATTGAAAGCGCGATCTCTTTCTTATTCGTAAACGAGAGCTTTTCCCAATTAGCCTGGGCAGTTTTGCTCTTAGCCAGCTCGTTCTTCAGAAGAGGCGGCGCTTCCACGATCCGCTCGCCTTCATCGCGTTCCATCACAATGCTCACCGTGTCGCCGGGTTTCACTCCAGCTCCGTTGCGCAAGGCCTTAGATACGGGCATCATATGTGATGGACTTGGCTTCGAGGAGCTTACCCTTCCCGGCAAACACTTGCCCATGGGCATCAACGAAGAGCGAAAGCCATAGCCATTGATGGTGCCTCGCACCGGTACCCGGGCACGAGTTCCGAAGACTTTGACTACGTCAAATGGTGGCGTAAGCGCCGCGACCACGCCAATTTCTCTTCCTTCTATTTTCACTGTGAATTCGAGTTTCTTCATATTGCAGACCCCGCTGCCGAACTCGCGGAAAACTATAAGCTCACTGCCGGTTCGAGGCAAGCCGGGGTGCGATGTGAGAAACACAGGTCGAGAAGAAAATCAGCGCAAGGCCATTGTGCTACGCTCATCAACCAGATGAGCGGTTCACTAACAGCGTCTCCAATCGGAGAGGATAGGTCGGAAGACCCGAAGCTCGTGCTGATTCCCGCGGGCTGGTTCTACATGGGCTCGGAGGCGGGCCAGGAAAACGAACGCCCCGTGCACCGTGTTTGGGTCGACGCTTTCTATCTGGCAATTTGTCAGGTGACCAATGCGGAGTACAGTCGTTTTCTCCGCGCCACTGGAAGCGATGCGCCTCCACTCTGGAACGATCCGAATTTCAATCACCCCGAGCAGCCAGTTGTTGCGGTTTCGTGGTTCGAGGCGGTGAAATACTGCGAATGGCTGAGCGAATTGAATGGCCGCAAGTATCGACTGCCTACTGAAGCCGAGTGGGAGCGGGCCGCGCGCGGCGGACTTGAGAGCAGACTTTTTCCCTGGGGGGACGACCCGCCAGAATCATTGCCCAACTATGGAGAGCGCTGGAAGTCTGGTCCTGAACCGGTCGGACGGTCCATGCCCAACGCATTCGGACTCCACGACATCTGCCAGAATGTGCATGAATGGTGTAGTGATTGGTACAAGCCCGATTATTATGTGTTCTCGCCTGAGCGCAATCCGCGCGGGCCGGATAGCGGTGAACGCCGCGCTTCTCGTGGAGGATCGTGGCGCCACCACGTCAAGGTCACTCGTTGCGCTGCGCGCTCCAGCATTCCGCCACAGTTCCAGTATGCGGACTACGGATTCCGGGTAGCGTCTGACCCGCCAGCCTCTATTTGAATTAGGCCCGCTTTTGCCGGGGTGAGAGCATGGCGAGAATTTCACGAAGCCCCTGCCGGATCTGCTTGAGGTCGGGCGCAGTCCGCTCGGGGAAAGGCAGAGGCGTCTGTTTCCTGTCGACCTTGTTCTCCGCTCGCAAATGTTGCCGCGCACCGGCAATCGTGAATCCTTCCTCATAAAGAAGCTTTTTTATGCGCAATACATTTTCAACGTCTTTGTGGCGATACATGCGCTGTCCGGTGCTGCCCTTAACCGGTTTGAGCTGGGGGAACTCGGTTTCCCAGAAACGCAGGACATACGCGGGCAAGCGACACAACTGCGCAACTTCTCCGATGCGAAAATAGAGTTTGTCCGGGATCACCACGTCGGTGGTCTTGGTGGACTTGGCCGCTGCTTTGTTGCGCGAGCTCATCGGGGTTCTAGAAGTGGCTTGCATCGCAGCTGAGCCTCACTCCCTATCCGCGTTTCTAGCACGACCGGGCCTTCGGAACAACCCCTCATTTTCCAGGAAAATCTTTTCCCTTGTATCGCAGCGTCTTAGGATCAACAAAAAACCCCCGGAGAGGTGCTTCTCTCGAGAGGCTTTTCTGAATTTCTACTTGGTGCGAAGTATCGTTTCGCGTACGGTTAGTGTTTCTTTTTCTTGGCAGCCTTTTTCTTTGCTGGCATGAAGTTTCCTCCGTGAACGATTTTCCCTTGAAAGGGGGCCCTTATTTCGAAATCGATGCCCAACTGTAGTAGGGTCAACGACTCCACCCCAAGATATTGAGGACTATTACTTTCATTGTCAATAGAATTCTTCAATTGAGACGTTTCCATTTGGGCGACCGACTCACCTCCGTGTCGTACACTTGCCACCGTAGTTCTATTCCGCCCATGCGCCCCGCCAACACCCGACGTGATCCCATAGAGCTGGAGATATTCAAGAACATCTATTACTCCATTGCGGAAGAGATGGGCGCCGCCCTGCGCCGGACCGCCTTCTCTCCTAACATCAAAGAACGCCGCGACTACTCTTGCGCCGTGTTCGACTCCGACGGCGAAGTGATTGCCATGGGCGATCACATGCCGGTTCACCTGGGCTCGATGCCGATGTCAGTTCGTGCGGCAATCGATCAATTCGACCTCGAACCCGGAGATGTGGCGATGTTGAACGATCCATTCCGCGGCGGAACCCATCTGCCGGACATCACGCTGGTGGCTCCGGTGTACGTGTCAGATCGCGCTCCTTCGCGGGCGAAGAGCAAAGCACCTGATTTCTACGTGGCTTCGCGTGCCCACCACGCGGACGTCGGGGGTGCCTATCCGGGTTCGATGGGTCTTTGTCGAGAGATCTATCAGGAAGGATTTCGCATTCCGCCGGTGAAGATCATGCGCGCTGGGAAGATGCAATCCGACGTCCTGGCGCTTTTCCTGAGCAATGTCCGCACGCCTCAGGAACGCGAGGGTGATCTCGGCGCGCAGATTGCCGCCTGTCACACCGGTGCCGAGCGCCTGCGGGGCGTTTGCAATCGCTATGGTCTGAAGCGAACTAGAACGGCGAGCGCCGAGTTACTCGACTACTCCGAGGAAATGATGCGTGCATTTCTCAGCCACGTACCCAGCGGAACGTACCATGCGGAAGACTTTCTGGACAATGATGGAATCAGCACGAAGCCTATAAAGATTGCGGTGAGCTTGCAGTTCGGAAAGCATTTGCGATCCCGGTCTTCCGGTCGAGCGGTCGTGGTGGATTTCACCGGCAGCGACCCGCAAGTCGAGGGCAGCGTGAATGCCGTGGAGGCAATTACGTATTCCGCTTGTTTTTATGTCTTCCGTTGCTTGTTGGCTGAAGACGTGCCCGCGACTGCGGGGCTGATGCGCCCGATCGAGGTGATTGCTCCAAAGCAAACAGTAGTCAACGCCCGCCCGGCGGCTGCCGTGGCCGGCGGAAACGTTGAGACCTCGCAGCGCATCGTGGACGTGTTGCTGCGGGCGTTGGCGCTGGCGATTCCGGTGAGGATTCCCGCGGCATCGTCGGGAACAATGAACAACCTGACCATCGGTGGGATTGATCCGCGAACTGGGGAATCCTTCGCGTATTACGAGACCATCGCCGGGGGGATGGGAGCCCGTCCCTCGAAATCTGGAGTGTCTGGTGTGCACACGCACATGACGAATTCGCTGAACACGCCCGCCGAGGCGTTGGAGTACGCTTATCCGTTGCGCGTGCGGCAATATTCTCTGCGACCGGACAGTGGTGGTAAAGGTAAGTATCGGGGCGGAGATGGAATCATCCGAGAGATCGAATTGCTTGCCGATGCCGAAATCACGTTGTTAGCCGATAGGCATGAGCGCGGTCCCTACGGCCTGGCGGGCGGCAAAGAGGGAACTCCAGGGAAAGCTGCGATCATTCGCGAAGACGGGACATCACGACCGTTGCCGGGCAAATTTAATGTTCGGCTGCGTAAGGGGGAACGGATTCGCATTGAAACGCCCGGTGGCGGCGGTTGGGGCGAGTAACTCTTTGTTATTCTGACTCTGTACGGCGAATCCCTGCACTTCGAAACGAATCCATCTTAAAAGATCGGATTTCACGCCCAACTTACGAGGAAGCCTCAAATGCATGACGACATTGCCACCCACTACCTTGAGGAAGCCCGGCGCCAGTTCCGCGGGCACAAACGCCTGGCCGAAGCCGCCATGGCTCAACTGAAGGACGAAGAGTACTTCATAGCGCTCGATTCCGAGTCTAATTCCATCGCTGTCATCGTCAAACATCTGGCCGGCAATATGCGCTCGCGCTTCACAGATTTTCTGACCACCGACGGCGAGAAACCGGACCGCAACCGCGACACGGAATTCGAAATGAATTCAGGGACAACCCGCGCGGAGGTCATGCGCTGGTGGGACGAAGGCTGGGCGCGCGTATTCGCGACCATCGACGCTCTGACGCCCGATGACGTCATGCGTACGGTTACGATCCGTGGCGAGCCCCACAGCGCGATGCAAGCCATCAACCGGCAAATTGCGCACTACGCTCAACACACCGGTCAAGTCGTCTTCCTGGCCAAACACTTGCGATCGAGCAAATGGAAGTCGCTGAGCATTCCGCGCGGGAAGTCGAAAGACTTGAACACCCTGGCCCAGAAATACGAAAAAGGCGTAATTCGCGAGAGCCCGGAAGGGCGTTGACCTCGCCACATACCGCTTTCGGTGAGCAAGTCCGTCGGGATGCTAAAATTGAAGGTTTTGGTTTTGAATCTGAAATCATAAGCAAGGCGGTTCCATGTCTGACACCATGCAGGCAGTCGTAAAAACAAAAGCTGCGCCCGGCGCGGAGATTCGAGAGGTGAAGATTCCCGCGTTTGGGCGCAATGACGTTCTGGTTAAGGTCAAAGTTGCGTCGATCTGCGGTACCGACCTGCACATTTACGAGTGGGACCGCTGGGCGCAGAAGCGCATCCATCCGCCGCTCATCCCGGGCCACGAATTCTGCGGCGAGGTGGCGGCTTTTGGAGATGAGGTCACGAGCGTCAAGGAAGGCGATTTCGTCTCCGCCGAGATGCACGTGGCTTGTGGCAAGTGTTTGTTGTGCCGCACTGGCGAAGCCCATATCTGTCAGAACGTGAAGATCATTGGCGTCGATGCCAACGGCGCATTCGCGGAGTATGTTGTCATTCCAGAGTCAAATATCTGGAAGCTCGATCCCGCCATCCCGCAGGAGTACGCTTCCATCCTCGATCCGCTGGGCAACGCCGTTCACACCGTGCTGGCGGGTGAGATCGCCGCTAAAACCGTGGCTATTACCGGCTGCGGTCCGATCGGACTGTTCTCCATTGCGGTAGCACGAGCCGTGGGCGCAGCGCAAGTGTTTGCCATCGAGGTCAACGAGCACCGGCGACGGCTCGCGAAGGAGATGCACGCCGACCTGGCGCTCGATCCGTCGAAAGAAGACGTGAAGTCAATCATCATGGAGCGAACCGGCGGCCTGGGTGTCGACGCCGTCCTCGAAATGGCCGGACATCCCGATGCCATTCGAACAGCGTTCGACATCGTCCGCCGCGGCGGGCGCATTTCCCTCCTGGGTCTCACCTCCAAACCGATTTCCCTTAATTTTTCCGAGGACATCATCTTTAAGGGCATTACCATCCAGGGCATCAACGGCCGCCGCATGTACCAGACCTGGTATCAGATGACGGCTTTGCTCAAGAATGGCAAGCTCGACTTGCATCCGGTGATCACTGACCGCATCGCGATGAAGGATTTTTCGAAGGCCATGGAACGCTTGAAGACCGGGGAGGCGAGCAAAATTCTGGTTTATCCGAATGGTACAAAGTAGCGGAGTGCCGGCTAAGCCTCGGCGGGCACGTGCACAATTTTTTTCTGGATCGCGTAGGTCACTAGCTGAGCTTTGTTGTGGATGTCCAGCTTCCGCATCAGATTAAACCTGTGAGCTTCGACGGTCTTGACGCTGAGTCCCAACGCACTGGCGATTTTTCTTGCTGAGTTACCTTCCGCAATCAGTTTTACCACTTCACGCTCACGAGGCGTGAGGTTCGAACGGCGCAAATTCCCTACTTGCTGCACAAACACTACTCCCTTTGGCCAAAGTAAATTCGGAGGGGTTCCGGGCGGCGAAATGCACACCGGACAGCCCGAGACGGGTTTCCAAAGCTTCATCGTATTGTACAAGTGTTCTACAACATCCGCCACTGTGGAGGGTTGATGTTGCGACAGTGCGCCGGCGAAAAGCAACTCTCGAGTTCATCGGATACAATCCAGAGCGATGCTTCGTTATTTCACCTCCGGCGAATCGCATGGGGAAGCTTTGGTCGCTTTCCTCTCAGGCATGCCCGCAGGATTGCACGTTGATCAGGCTTTTCTGGACCGCGAACTCTGGCGCCGTCAGCAAGGCTACGGCCGAGGCGGCCGCATGAAGATTGAGCGCGATACCGCGCATATCCTTTCCGGAGTGCGTCATGGGATGACGATTGGCTCGCCGATTGCCGTTCTGTTGGAGAATAAGGATTGGAAGAATTGGCAGGAATCGCTGCCGGTGGAGGAAGGGGATCCTGCCAAACATAAACGAGTGGCTTCGCCCCGGCCCGGCCACGCCGATCTCGCTGGTGCTCTGAAGTACAATTTTGCGGACGCTCGTTATGTACTGGAACGCGCCTCTGCCCGGGAATCCGCGGCACGAGTTGCGATTGGCAGTCTGGCAAAACTGCTGGCCCGGGAATTTGGAATCGAAGTGCTTAGCCATGTAATCTCGGTGGGCAACGCGTCGATCGGCGAGGTGATTGCTTGGGAGAGCATCGCTCCCTTGCGCGAGCGCGATGAGGTTCTGCTGAATTGCGCCGATACGGATGCCGAATTGCGTATGAAGGAAGAAGTTGACCGGGTGCTCAGGACCGGAGATTCGGTCGGAGGCGTGTTCGAAGTAGTCGCCCACAATGTCCCTCCCGGGCTGGGCACATACGCGCAATGGGATGAGCGTTTGGACGCGTTATTAGCTGGCGCGGTAATGTCGCTGCAGGCGGTAAAGGCGGTCGAGATCGGCTCGGGCATCACTGCCGCTGCTTCCCTCGGCTCCGCGGTGCATGATGAAATAGGGTACGACGAGTCCACAGGTTTTGCCGGGTTTACTCGCAGTCGCAACAATGCAGGTGGAATCGAAGGCGGTGTCTCGAACGGAGAGGACATTCGGGTGCGAGGTTACCTTAAGCCGATTTCCACCTTGCGCCGTCCTCTTCGGTCGGTGGATTTCGCCACCCGCGAACCGGCAAAAGCTGCCTACGAACGCTCCGATGTGTGCGTGGTTCCTGCGGCTGGCGTGGCGGCCGAAGCGATGGTGGCATTGACCCTGGCTCGCTGCGCACTCGAGAAGTTTGGCGGCGACTCTATGACAGAAACCTTACGCAACTTTCAGGGCTACTTGGAGCAGTTAAAAAAATACTAGCTAACAACCTACTCAATGATCTATCCCATCGTAAAGTTTGGAAATCCTGTCCTCGAGAAGCCGGCGGAACCGGTTACGGTTTTTGACGATCAATTGAAGAAACTGGTCGAGGACATGTTCGAGTCCATGTATGAAGCCCATGGAGTCGGCTTGGCCGCTCCTCAAATCGGCATCTCGAAACGTCTCGCGGTCATCGACGTTACCTTCAAGGAAGATCCCGATGCTCAGTTAGTGCTGGCGAATCCGGAGATCCTTCATACCGAGGGTAAACACACGCAGCCGGAAGGCTGCCTCAGCATTCCCGAATTTCGCGAGCCCGTCACCCGTCCTCGCAAAGTAACGATTCGTGCCCAGGATGTGAATGGAAAGTGGTACGAGAAAACCACTAAAGAAGGCGAAGAACTGCTTGCCCGAGCCTTCCTTCATGAAACCGAACATTTGCATGGCAAGCTCTACATCAGCCACATCAGCGCACTGAAGCGCGACCTGATCAAGCGCAAGATCCGCAAGCTGATGAAAGCGGGAGAGTGGTAGATGAGCAATTGAATCGTTGAGTGATTGAATCATTTAACTCAATGACTCAATGACTCAATGAGTCAATCCCTCACTCTCGTTTTTTGCGGTACGCCTCGCTTTGCCGTTCCCACGCTGGAAGCGCTGGTTCATGCGGGCTTTCAGGTTGCTCTGGTGGTCACGCAACCGGACAAGCCTCGCGGACGTGGACTCGCGCTTGCTCCATCTCCGGTAAAGGAGTCTGCCCTCGCGCTTCAATTGCCGGTCACCCAGCCGGAGAGCATCAAGAACAATGACGAATTCCGCGCCCAGCTTACCACCTTCAAGCCCGACGCAATCGTAGTGGTCGGCTATGGACGCATCATTCCGCAGTGGATGATCGACCTGCCGCGGCTGGGCAACATCAACCTGCATGCATCGTTGTTACCCAAATATCGTGGGGCAGCGCCTATCCAATGGGCGATCGCCCGCGGTGAAACCATGACTGGGGTCACTACCATGCGAATCGATGCGGGACTCGATACCGGCGACATCCTGCTGCAGAAAGAAACTCCAATCAATCCCGCGGATACCGCCGAAACGCTTGCTCCAGCGCTGGCTGCAATCGGTGCCGATCTCATGGTCGACACTTTGCGCGGACTCGATGCGGGCACAATCGCCCCGCGCGCGCAGGATGACGCGAAAGCAACGCTCGCCCCCATCCTCAAAAAGGAAGATGGCCGGATCGACTTTCGCCAAGCCGCGCTAGAAATCGGCAACCGCTTGCGTGGGCTCCAGCCATGGCCCGGGGCATTCACAAGCTTTCGTGGTAAGAACCTGCATGTATGGGAGACGGCAGTGGCTCAGCATACGCCGCGGCCTGGAGAACTTCTGGTTGAGGACGGTCGTTTGTTCGTAGGTTGTGGAGCAGGCACCGCCTTGGAGCTACTGACAGTACAGCCGGAAGGAAAGAGGCGCATGGCTTCAAGTGATTTCGTCCATGGCTATCGTCCTCAAGACGGCGAGAAGCTGGGTCTGTAACCGAGAACTGCATGCCTATCTCGCCCGCGCGCGTCGCCGCTTTCGACATTCTGCTTCGAGTTGAGCGCGAGGACTCCTACGCCTCGGAACTGCTGCACTCCTCACGGCTCGCGGATCTTTCGACCGCCGATCATGGCTTGGCGACCGAGTCAGTCATGGGCGTTCTCCGCTGGCGATCTTTTCTGGACGAAAAGATCGCAGAGCGGTCATCGCAGAAGCTCACTCGCCTCGACCCGGAAGTCCTCACCGCTCTGCGCCTCGCGGCTTACCAACTGTTGTTTCTCGATCGTGTGCCCGAGCGCGCAGCCGTCCACGAGAGCGTGGAATTAGTGAAGCGGGCCAGGAAGCGGTCGGCCGTGCCGTTTACGAACGCCGTCTTGAGAAAGTTCGCAGCAGTCGAACGAGACCGTGATTTCATGTTTGCCATCGGCAATGCGCAAGCGCTGACGGAACTGGCCGCGTCATCCGCGCACCCACTTTGGTTGGTCGAACGCTGGATTCAGGAATTCGGGTTCGAGGCTGCCAAGCAAATCTGTACTTACGACCAGCGAATTCCGGAAACCGTCATTAGCGTCTCTGACGCCACGATTGCAGACGAACTCCGGAACCACAAGATCCAGCTATTTCCGGGCCGGTTGCTGGCATCGGCATATCGCGTCGTAGGAGGCGATCTCACAACCACGCGCCTATTCCGTGATGGCCGAGTTTTCATCCAGGATGAAGCGTCGCAACTGGTTTCGCTCCTCGTTGGCCAAGCCGCAAGCATTCTCGACTGCTGTGCTGCGCCTGGCGGGAAGACCCGAGTTCTCGCCGATCGAAACCCCAACGCCGGCATCGTTGCCATCGAGTTGCATCCACACCGCGCGCGAGTGCTGCGTAGACTGGTTACCGCAGCCAATGTCCAGGTAATCGCAGCGGACGCTCGCAGTTTTCCGCTAACCGCACGCTTCGACCGCGTGCTGGCCGACGTGCCCTGCTCGGGTACTGGAACGCTCGCCCGCAATCCCGAGATCAAATGGCGGCTCAAACTCGAAGATCTGGCGGATCTCCAGTCTCGCCAGTTGGCCATCCTGCAATCAGCTATGCAGCGCGTTTCCCCAGGCGGAAAGATTGTCTATTCGACTTGCTCGCTCGAGAGGGAAGAAAACTCGGCAGTCGTGGAGAAGGCTTTACTGGCCGACCATTCGTTCCGCGCGATCGATTGCCGGCTCGAACTGGAGCAACTCCGCTCGCAACATGAACTGCGATTGGAAGACATCGATTCTCTAACCGATGGACCGTACTTGCGAACAATTCCTGGAGTCCACCCCTGCGACGGGTTCTTCGCGGCAATCCTAGGGAAAATCTAGCCACGGATTCTCACGGATTGATACTGTCAAAATCGGGCCTCACGATCCGTGTTGACCAGTAGAATCCGTGGCCGGGGGTTAGCGGACCTCGAAGTTAACCGCCGATCCCACCACAATCTTCGCTCCGGGCGCCGGATTCTGCGAGACGATAACACTACTCGGCGTGGGCTCCTGCGGAGGAGCGGGAGGTGAGGGCAGCGACGTGCCGACAGAAGAATCGGCAACTGGCGCGGCAGGCGCAGCAGCTGCCGGAGCGACGGTAACGCTGCCCAATCGGAATCCAGCATCCTGCAAAACCAGCGTTACCCCTCCCAACGCCTGGCCTGTGAAATTGGGCATCAGAAACGCTTGCGGCAGCGCAGCTTCGGTCGTCAGGAGACTGATCTTGGGCGCTGCAATGCCGCTGGCATTGGGCGGAGGGCTTTGTCCCAGCACCTGGTCCGCGGGTGGGCCACGCATTCCGATCTGGGCAACTGCACCCACATCTAATCCACGTCGGAGTATATTAATCTGCGCTGCGCGCTGGCTTTCCCCCAGCACGTTGGGAATCACTACCCGTTGCGGTCCCAGACTCTCCGCAACCCGTATCTGCCATCCCCGGCGTACCTTTGTCCCTGGCGCCGGAAGCTGCGAGAGAATTTTCCCCTCAGGAACCGTTGGGCTGTAGTACCGCCGTTCAACATTCATCTGGAAGCCGGCCGCATCGGCAATTCTCCGCGCCTCAGCCGGTGGCTTGCCCACCAAGTCGGGGATGGCAACCTCCCGCCCGTGAATGGCAAAGCGCATCGCCGTTAGCGCCGACACCAACGCAACCACCAGTAGCACCAGCGTGAGAAAGATAAATCGAAAAAAGGTCTTCATCGCGTGTCACAATTATAGCCACAACTCACGTAGGCTCGGACGCCCAAATCCGAGTGTGAGCGTCAACTCCTCCACCTTTCATCTTTGGGATTGCATTCGAACATATTGCGCACATCCACGGACCCGCACCCGCCTGTCATCCTATACTGTGTGAATGCCACCCGAGGCTGACCTTTTCTCGCTCCTGCAACGCTACTGGGGCTACAGCACATTCCGGCCGTTGCAAGAGAAGATCGTGCAAAGCCTGCTCGGCGGCCGAGACACTTGCGTCGTGATGCCCACGGGAGGCGGCAAGTCGCTGTGTTACCAATTGCCCGCTCTGGTGTTGGGCAAGACGGTCATCGTGATCTCGCCCTTGATTGCACTGATGCAGGACCAGGCAACCCAGCTTGCGCAAATGGGGATTCCCGCCGCGGTGCTGAACAGCACCCAGAGCAGCGGCGAGCAGTCGAACGTCACCAAGAAGGCCTGTGCAGGCGAATACCGTCTGTTGTATCTCTCCCCGGAGCGGCTGGCGCGCCAGGACACGATCACACTGCTGCGGCGTATCCCGGTCGCATTCTTCGCCATCGATGAAGCACACTGCATCTCGGAGTGGGGCCATGAGTTTCGTCCTGAATATCGCCAGCTCAGCTCGCTGCGCGTCAACTTCCCAGACCTCCCGATCGCGGCCTTCACTGCCAGCGCAACTCGGCGGGTCCGTCACGACATCCTGACTCAGCTACAGCTACGCGACCCGGCAAAGTATATTGCCAGCTTTCATCGCGCCAATCTGCGATATGTGGCGCGCGAATGTGAATATGGCGAGCAGCCGGCACTACTCGTGAACGCCGTCCGCAGCTACTCCAACGGCGCCATCATCGTATATGCTCCTACCATCGCTCGCGTGGAAGAAACGGTCGATTTCCTGGAGGAGCAAGGGATCCCCGCCATCGCTTACCACGGCCAGATGGAAAAAGAGCAACGGCGGATCAACCAGGAGCGCTGGATGGCGGACGAAGTGCGCGTGCTCGTCGGAACCATCGCGTTCGGTCTGGGGATCAACAAGGCAACGGTGCGGGCCGTGATCCATCTCTCGCTGCCCCAGTCGATCGAGCAGTATTACCAGGAAGCGGGCCGCGCCGGTCGCGACGGCCTGCCCGCCGATTGCGTTCTGCTGTGGCAGAAACGCGATGCTGGGTTGCTCGCATACTTCATCGAGAAGATTGCCGACTCCGCCGAGAAAGAGCGCGCCTGGCAGCGCTACCACACCATTCGCCGCTTCGTGGAATCGGCGAGTTGCCGTCATCGTGAGATCTGCCTGCATTTTGGGGAGACTCCGAAGTGGACCTCGTGCGATGCCTGTGATGTATGCAGCGGCCTACCCGCGTTCCTATTCGCACCTGCGCCAACGGGGCGAGCCAGGCGGCGCAAGCGTGCCACCGTGGAGAGTGCCGCGCAGCTGTCCGCCTCGACGCCGCGCTCCGCACGCGTCGAAACTCCTGTCCCAGCTTCAGACGTTGATTCTGATTTGCGCGAGTATCTTCGAGAGTGGCGACGCGGAGCAGCGAAGGAGGACAAAATTGCCTCTTTCATGGTCATGCACGACAGTTCGCTCGACGAGATTTGCCGACATCGCCCGACGTCGCTGGCCGAAATCCGCGGCATTCCTGGATTCGGCGAGAAGAAAACCGAACGCTACGGCCAGCAGATTCTGCAGGTGTTGGCAGAGTTCAACACTGGCGCACGCGCCAGCGCGCCTCTGGAAGTGAAGTCGAAGCCGGCGGAAGAAACCATCCGCTTGCTGGGCGAAGGGCACTCGTTTCTCGATATTGCCAACCTTCGCGGGCGCCACCTCGGTTCTGTTGTCGGTCTAATCGCCAATCTGGTGGAAAAGGGCGAGCTGCAATTCCAGCCAGGGTGGATCGAAGAAGATAAACTGGCCAGCATCGAAGAAGCCTGCGCCCGCCTGGGGACGCGGGCGCTGAAGCCGATCAAAGACTCTCTCGCGCCCGACGTTACTTATGAAGAGATTCGGCTCGTCGTGGCCAGACTTCGCAGCGAGCAACAAAAAACCGCATAATACCGCCTGGGCTTCGCCGGGCGCACTAGGGCGTCCGCCCGTAGGCGTTAGTCGCTGGTTTATGATGAGTGTTCGCTTGTCTGTCAGACTCCAACCTGAGGCTTCATCATGAGCGCTCCCACAATTCCCGCAGAGAAAGCACGTCTCACCCGCGAAGAAATCAATCGTAAGCAAAAGGAATACATATTTCCTTCGGTCACGAATTACTACTCCGATCCGCTGCCCATGGACCATGGTGTGATGCAGCATGTTTGGGACGTCGAGGGCAAAAAGTATCTCGACTTCTTTGGTGGCATCGTGACCATCAGCGTGGGGCACTGCAATCCGCGGGTCACATCGCGCACCAAAGCTCAGATCGACCGGCTGCAGCACGTTTCGACCTGCTTTCCCAATGAGCCAATGGTTACCCTGGCGGAAAAGCTGGCGCAGATCACGCCGGGAGCCCTGAGGAAGTCCTACTTCACCAATAGCGGCACCGAAGCCAACGAGACCGCGATCCAAGTGGCGCGCATGCACACCGGAAACTTCGAAGTAGTCGCGCTGCGTCATGGTTACAGCGGACGCTCTTCACTGGCGCGCGGGCTGAATGGGATGAGCACCTGGCGGCGGGGCACGATCGAGGTCGGCATTGTCCATGCCATGAATCCGTATTGTTACCGTTGCCCGCTGGGGTTGAAGTATCCCGACTGCGAGGTTGCATGCGCCAAGGATATCGAAAACACGATTCAGTTCTCGACTTCGGGACGTATCGCCGCTTTCATCGCTGAGCCGATCCAGGGCGTCGCCGGCTTCGTCACGCCGCCTAAAGAATATTTCAAAATGGCTTTCAGCATCGTCAAACAGTATGGCGGCGACTTCATCGCCGATGAAGTGCAAACCGGCTGGGGGCGCACCGGACACAAATGGTTTGGCATCGAACACTGGGAAGTTGAGCCCGACATGATTACCTCCGCCAAAGGCATGGGAAACGGCGTGCCCATTGGGCTGACCGTTGCCCGGCCCGAGATTGCCGATTCCTTTCAGGGTCTAACTATCTCGACCTTCGGCGGAAATCCCGTTACTTGCGCGACGGCAAAGGCCGTCATCGACGTGATCGAAGAAGACGACCTGCGAACCAACGCCGCTGTAGTTGGCGGCTATTTTCGCGAGAAACTGGAAGAACTGCAGCAAAAGCATCCGCTGATCGGTGACGTTCGTGGAATGGGCCTGATGCAGGCGCTCGAATTGGTCGAGGACCGCACAACCAAGCAGCCTTCGCCAGCGGGCACAAACGGCGTCATGGAAGAAGCGCGCAAACGCGGCCTGCTGATTGGCAAAGGCGGCTTTTACGGCAACGTAATCCGCATGTCGCCGCCGCTGAACATCTCGAAAGCCGACGTGGATGAGGCAGTACAGATATTAGATGAGAGCTTCGCGGCTGTTAAGAAATAAGTCTTCTGCCACGGATTTGCACGGATCAGAGACCCCTCAGTGCGCCTCTTCCGCGGCGGGCGCGGTATCCACAGTGTCCACTTTTTCCGCCATTGGCCTTGGCGGCAACTCGGGCATCGGCTGGAAGTCTCCCGGATCCTTCCCCGCCAGCGCAACTTTCATGAAGTCCATCCAGATGGGAAGAGCGGCGCGGGCTCCGGTTTCCTTGGCTCCGAGCGATTTCTTCTCGTCATAACCAATCCAGACTCCGGTGGTCATCGTGGGCGAAAAACCGACAAACCAGGCGTCCGTGAAATCGTTGGTCGTGCCGGTCTTGCCCGCGAGCGGATACTTCATACTCGACGCGGCAATCCCCGTTCCATGCAGCACCACTTCCCGCAGCATGAAGGTCATGATCCGCGCCGTACGAGCACTGATCACGTCTTTCACATCCGGAAAATCTTCCTCCAGCACGCGGCCTTCGTAGTCCTCAACCTTGGTGATGTAGCGCGGCATGATGCGAACCCCGTCGTTGGGGAAAACGCTGAAGGCGGACGTCTGCTCGAACAAGGTGACTTCGGCGGCGCCCAACGCCACCGGCAGGTAGGCGGGAATGTTGGATGTAATCCCGAAGCGATGCGCATAGTCGATCACGGTTCTTATTCCGATGCGATCCGCAACCTTCAGCGCGGGAATGTTTCGCGATTGCGCAAGCGCCCGCCGCAGCGTGATGGTGCCTTCAAATTTCTCATCGTAGTTGTGCGGAGTATAAGGACCGGACACGGTCTGAAAAGTCACGGGGGCATCGACGATCAAGTCGTCCGGCCTTGCTCCCTGATCGATGGCGGCGGTGTAGACATAGGGCTTGAACGACGATCCTACTTGTCGCAGCGCCTGCGTAGCCCGGTCGAACTTGGACAGTTCAAAGTCTCGTCCGCCCACCATCGCCTTGATCTCGCCGGTGGCATTGTCTATTGCGATCAATGCGCCCTGTGTGCCCGAATCCTGCTCCAGGCTGGCTCGCGCCTTGCCATCGCTGCCGAGAGTCCCGATCTTCAAATAGACGATATCGCCGGGCTTCAGAATGTCCTGCAGTTTGCGTTGCGTCCAGGCCGCATCGGCTTGCAGGAGGCTGCCCGTATATCGACCGAACTTGAACGCCGCTGATCCGGGTGCAACCGCCGTGACCAAAGCATGGACATACCCGTTGACCTCGGGTTCGTCGTCCCAGTCGGGATGCTGATAGCTGGCGAGAGTTGCACCCCCATTGAGCACATTTTCAAGATGCGCTTTCCACCCGTGGCGGCGTTCGTAGGCGGCCAGACCGTCGAGCACAGCCTGATTCGCGGCCCGCTGCAGATCCATGTCGAGCGAGGTGTAAACCCGTAATCCGCCCTCATGAACCTGATCGCTGCCATACTTGGTCTCCAGATAGCGACGGATTTCTTCAATAAAGTGCGGCGCCAGGGAGTTGGGATCGTGCTTCAACCGTAGTTCGATAGGTTTGTTCCGAGCCTCGACGGCTTGTCGCGCCGTGATCTTGCCATCCTCAAGCATGCCGTTGATCACCAGGTTGCGACGCTTGATGGCGCGATCGGGGTGATTGATCGGCGAATAAAACTGCGGGGCTTTTGGCAATCCCGCCAGCAACGCCGCCTCCTCAATGGTGAGCTGTTTTGCTGGCTTGCCAAAGTAATATTCGGATGCGGCTTCGAAACCGTACACTCCGTGCCCAAGAAAAATCTGGTTGGCGTAGAGAGTGAATATCTGTTCCTTGGTAAAACGCCGCTCAATCTGAATCGCCAGCAAGGCTTCCTCGATCTTGCGATGAAACGATCGATCGGGCGAAAGAAAAAGGTTTCGCGCAAGTTGCATGGTGAGAGTCGAGGCGCCTTGCACTCTCCCACCCGACTCAATATCGCGATATGCAGCCCCGGCGATCCGCCACACGTTGATGCCCCAGTGACGGTAGAAATCCTTGTCCTCAATCGAAATCAGGGCATCGCGCAACACTTGCGGATAATCGTTATAAGACGCGACCACGCGCCTCTGCAGTGCAAACGAACCGATGATGCGGCCCTGGCCGTCGTAAAGCTCAGTAATGGAATCGGGACGGAAATGTTCCAACTCCTCGACTTGGGGAAGGTCCGTGGAATAGACCAGCAACAATCCGGCGGTGGCGCCCACAAGCGCAGCCACCAACACCAGCAGCCCAAACAGGACACGGCCCACCAGCTTCCGTCCCGCGACCTCAACTGGTGGAAGGTCTTGGTAGATGACCTTCATGGGAGTTGACCTCAGAATAGCATGGCCGCTTTTGGCTCTTAGCTGTTAGGAGAGAGCGTACATGGCTAGCGCGTATGCTTTTGCTTCTGCTTCCTCGACTGTACCGCCGTAGGCCATCGCGCCAGGATTCGGGGATTTCCGCTATCCAACGTCCATCGATTTCGCGATCGATTTCAAATTGGAATCGCAAATCCCTGCTCTTCGCGCTATTGGGTGGCTTTCGGTCGCTCATACAGATAGCATGCGCTGCGATCACGCACGCTGCACCTATCGAAGGTAATGATGCAGCGAAAGAAAAGCATACTGCACATCTCTATTGGATGCCAGCATTGCGTCTCTCCCTAAGTGTGATCACTGTGATTGTTTCGTAGCTATGTCTTGGGGCGAATAGATTTCTGGTTCTATCACGGAAACAGCTGCAAAAACTTTTCCCACATGAGCAGCGCCGTCGCGTTGTGGGCCTCGAGGGCCGTGATGCCCTGCTGCACGGCCGCGGGATCGTGCAGCAACCCGACTGCCTTGTTGGCAATGTCTGAGGCATCGTCGGTAGCAGCTTGCCAATTGCGAGGCGCCCACGCGATCGCGTCGGAAACCACCGATGCCACGCCCTGCCCGATTCCGTCGGCGGTCACCATGTTGAAGCCCTCGGTATAGGATGGCTGCAGCAACAGGTCCATCGATCCCACCGTGGCCAGGAATTGTGGCCACGATTGCCAGTTGCGCTCAACCACTTTGGCGCGCGGCACATTCAGATACATTTGCTGGATAGCGGCAACAATGGTCTGCCCTCCACCCTCGCGCCGCCCCCCGGAGATCCAGAATTCCAGATCGGTCACGCGCAGGCGTTGTCCCACTTCAAGCGCAGCGGCAGCGGCCGTGAGCACGTTCTTGTAAGGGCGAATGGCGCAGAAGCATCCCATGCGCAGCGTGCCTTGCTGCCACATCGGCCGTGCCCGCGCCGGTCCCAGAGGATACATGTTTGGCAACAGGGTCATTGCAGTACCGTAGGTCGACTGCCACCAGGTCTGAAAGCGCTGCGAGTTGGCCGCAATGTGGAAGTTGGGACAGGCCTGCTCCAGTTCCGAACCCTGACGCAACAATTCGATCGCACGAGGATCTGCTTGCAGGAATCCGATGTTGCTGTGGCTGACCACGGCAATTTCCAGGTCTGGATTCTGCGACGTCAGACTGGCCAAATTAGCGGTAGGAATCCAAGGCGCACTGATCACCAGATGGGAAAGCGGAACATGATGCGCAAGAGTTCGGGCCTGCAGTTCGGCCTTCATGATGGTTTGCAAGTCGGCGAATGAACTAATGGGCCAAATTTCGACGATGTAACCGGCTGCTCGCAGCGCTTTGGCGTTTTGTGTTGCGCTGACTCCGAGGCCGATGTGGCTTACGTTCTGGGCGGCGGCGAAGTTCTTGTAAGCGATCACCAACCGGGGTGTGTGGTGCTGCACTCTTAGCATTTGTACCTTTCGCTGAACTACGAGCGGGCCAAACGGCCCGCGAGCGGATTGCCTGGAATTGGGACGAAGACCTCCCTCGGAGTTGGCGGACTCCAAAAATCTGAGGCAAGTTTTCTAAGAGATTACTGCGAGACTACCGAGTGCTATTCTTACTCTCTACTTCTAGTGTGACACATTTGAGGGGGTAAACCCGCCAACTTTTTAACTTTATTTTCGCAATGGATTCAGTAGGTTAAGGGGAATTTTGTGGTTTAGGGGGCTTGACAACTTTTCGGCACTTCGGCGGTTTTCTGCCGTTATTTCGGCAGTTGTTGCGACAGAGACGCGGGGCAGCCGATGTTCGGCGGCCCCCACGCGATTCTAGCTAGCCCTGCTCTTCAGGACCTCGATAGCCTTCAACATCTGCTGGTCTGGCTGCGGAGGCTGAACTTTCTTGGTGGCGTCGTCCGCAGGAGCGGCATTTTCGTCTTCATCCGGCACTGGCCCATCCTCATCGGTGTCAGCGACCAACACGTTCGGCGTTATGGCCGTATCCTGAATCGCTTTGCCAGTAGGTGTGTAGTACTTGGCGATCGAAAGAATAAGCGCGGACCCATCGCGAAGTTCCATGGTTTTCTGGATCGAACCATCGCCGAATGTCTTATCGCCTACAACGTCGCCGCGAGCATTTTCGAGAACGGCAGCCGCAACAATCTCCGCCGGTCCGGCTGTTCCCTTATTCACTAGCACAACCACGGGAAGGTTCGTGATCGTCTTGGAAGGATCCGCGTTAAAGGCTTCGCGTGGGTATTTCTGACCCTGCAGGTAGGTGATGGTACCGTGATTCAGAAAAAGATTCGCAGTGGCGATACCCTCGGTTTCGTCACCCTCGGCGCAGTTGCGCAGGTCAAGGATGAGCTTCTTCGCCCCCGACTTCTGCACCGCCTTAATCTTGTTGGCGATTTCCTGAGACTTGCCCTTGGTGAAAGCATCAACCTGGATTACGGCAATACCGTCATCAAGCATCTTGTCGGTCACCGGCGGAATCGCAACCACATCGCGAGTAATAACGACTTTCTGCGGCTCGGCGCGACGCGCGCGGACCAACGAAACGGTTAGGTTCGAGCCCGGCTGCCCAGCCAGCAGATTGCGAACTTCGCCGACCGACATTTCCCGAGTGCTCTTACCCTCGATGGCTTCGATAATATCGGTGTCCTGAAGTCCCGCTTTGTCCGCCGGCCCGCCGGGAATGACCGAGATCACCGAAGCATAACCAAAGCGCTTGGAAACCGCAGCCCCGATGTCGCCTTTCGCTTCGGTCTGGTGAGCCTTGTATTGCGTGTACTCTTCGGCGCTAAGATAGCTGGAATTCGCGTCCAGCGACTCGAGCAATCCGTGCAAAGCCCCTGCAGTCACAACCGGGATGTTGGGCTCTTCCACATATTCACTGCGCACGCGAGAGAGTACTTCGCTGTACACCTGGAGTTGGCGATAGGCGCCATCGTTGCTGGAGGCACGAACGCCGTCCATTCCACCCACCACCATGAACAGCAGCACTACGGCGGAGCAAGCAAGAACTACAGCCTTGGTTTTTATCGACATCGGATTCGTTTTCTCAGAAGGGAAGTCACTTCCTTAGGAAGTGCTAACAGTATATCTGGTTTGATGCGGATTTCTCAGACTTTGCTTCGGCAAAATAGCGCCCATTAGTAACTACCGCCTGCGGAGCCTCGCGTCAGGAGAGCGAGGCCAGATTAAAAGGCTCCCACTTCTTTTCGAATGCTGATAAAAAAGGACTTACGTGCAGACGCTTTACTCACTCCACAACCTGAACCACGCTCCCGGAGCTGCCCCGAAAATTCGCGTCGCCTCCATAGGTCGCGGAGACGTGGTGGTTACCCTTGGTGAGGGTTGAAGTTTTGTATCGCGCAACTCCGCTGTCGAGAGCGACCTGCGCCAGCACCGTCGATCTATCCCTGAAAGTGACCAAGCCGGTCGGAGTTCCGCCATATTGAGCGGTGACGGTTGCCGTGAATTGCACATTCTGCCCCACTTGCGACGGGTTCGGCGAGGAGACGAGATTCGTGGTGGTCGACGCCCTGGTTACTGCCTGCCGCAGCGGCGCCGAATTGCTGGGTAGAAAGTTCGAGTCCCCGGAATAGGACGCGATGATTCGAACCGCGCCTGGCGAAGTGAAGGAATAGTTCAACGTCGCCTGTCCATTACTTACCGACCCCTGGCCCAAAGTCGTCGATCCCGATTTGAAGGTGACCGTCCCGGTGGGCGAACCACCGATTTGGTTCGTGATGGTGGCTGTGAGAAGTACAGATTGATTTACTGCCGACGGATTCGGGGAGGAAGTTAGCGTGGTGGTCGTGCTCCAGCGATATCCCGCCGCAACATTCAACAGAACAGTAACGGTGGAAAGCGAACCGGACGCCACAGCCACATCGGGTTTGTGATCTCCGTTGAAATCGCCGGTCGAAATAAATACCCCGCCCGGAAGGTAGGGGATCGGCGTCTGAAAGGTTCCATTGCCGTTTCCCAGCAGGACGCACGTGCCGTCGCTATTCGATACCACGACATCAATGTTGCCATCTCCGTTGAAGTCGCCTGCAACCACGGAGTAGGCGTTGGAGCCCCCGGAGTTGTAGACGTGGCCGTTACGAAAGGTCCCATCCCCCCTGCCAATCAGGGGGTACACAACTCCGTTGCTGCAATCAGTCGTATTCTGGCACAGGTTCAATGCCACCAGATCGGTTTTCCCATCTCCATTCAGGTCTGCAGTTATGACAGAATCAGCTTGAGACCCGCCTGAGCCGTAAGCCTGCGCCGCCTGAAATGTGCCATTGCCCTTGCCCAGCAACACACTCACACCCCCATTCGTGCAAGTGCTGTCTTGGCACTGACTCGCCAGCGCTAGATCGGGGGTTCCGTCTCCGTTGAAGTCTCCAACTGCCACTGAATTGGTGAGGTATCCGGCTGAGGCAAAAATCTGTGCGGGTTGGAATGTTCCATTCCCGTTCCCCAGGAGCACGCCAACAGCCCCGTTCGCGCAGCTGCTGTCTTGGCACTGATTTGCTACTGCAAGGTCAAGATTTCCGTCGTTGTTGAAATCAGCAATCGCAACCGATAAGGCGGTGTAGGCGCCGGAGGAGTATGTTTGCGCTGCCTGCAGAGTTCCGTCGCCATTTCCCAGCAATACGCTGAGACTACCGCCGCTCTTGCAGTTGCTGGTGCTGCACTGGTTGGCCACGACTACATCAGGATTCCCGTCGCCATTGAAATCACCAATCGCCACCGAGGAAGCCCCGAACCCTCCGGTGGGGTATTCATGCGCCGCCTGAAATGTCCCGTCGCCATTACTCAGCAGCACGCCTACGACCCCATCGCTCCCATTCTTGCAGTTATTGCTCTGGCAGAGATTCGCCATTACCAGGTCCAGATTCCCGTCGTTGTTCAAATCGCCTGCAGCCACCGAATCGGCATCGTAGCCTCCAGAGGCATAGTTGGATCTTGCTTGAAACGTTCCGTCGCCGTTCCCCAGCAGTACAGTCAGAGTACCGCTGCAATTACTGTCGAATTGGCATTGATTGACCACGACCAGATCTAGTTTCCGATCTCCATTCCAGTCACCAACCCCTACGGAGGAGGCAAAGACCCCCTCGGAGATGAAATTGTGGGCTGCCTGAAACGTTCCATCCCCATTCCCGAGAAGCACACTTACATTGCCCGCACTGCAATCGCCTTGAGTCTGGCACTGATTCGTCAGCACCAGGTCTGTTCGTCCGTCTGGGTTAAAATCGCCGGTAGCAACTGCAGCCGTGTTGTTTCCGCCGGACGCGAAGTCCTGCGCGGGCGCAAAAGTTCCGTTGCCTATTCCCAACAGCACGCCAACGTTGCCATTACCGCAGTTCCCACTGCTCTGACATTGATTGGCCACCACCAGATCGGTCTTGTGGTCTGCATTGAAATCGCCGACTGCCACGGAAACGGCGGTATAGCCTCCAGACGCGTAGCTGTGCGCGGCTCGAAACGTCCCATCCCCGTTTCCTAAGAGTACGCCCACATTTCCGTTGCAGTTTTGACGGGTCTGACACTGGTTAGCCACCGCCAGGTCGGGTTTCTGGTCTCCATTGAAATTGCCGATTGCCACGGAAACAGCCGTGAAACCTCCCGTGGGATAGCTTTGTGCCGCCCGAAATGTCCCATCGCCATTTCCCAGCAAGACACCTACGCCACCGCCCGCGCAAGTGCTGTCCAGGCACTGATTGGCCACGACGAGGTCAGGGTTCCCGTCGCCATTCACATCCGCAATCGCGACCGAAGAGGCCACGACACCGCCGGAGGAATAGCTCTGCGCAGATTGAAATGTCCCGTCTCCGTTACCCAATAGAACGCCGACAACTCCGTTCGCGCAGTGGTTGGGACTCTGGCAACCATTGGTGACGATCAGGTCAGCTTTCCCATCGTTGTTCACATCGCCCGCCGCAATCGCGTAGGCCTCGTATCCCCCGGAGGAGTAGCTCTGAGCAGCCTGGAAAGTACCATCCCCGTTTCCCAGCAACACACTGACCGCGCCAGTATTGCAATTGATTTCCGGGCATCCATTGGCCACCGCCAGATCGGCGTTCCCGTCTCCATTGAAATCGCCCACTGCGACAGAAAAGGCGTACACTCCGCCCGAAGGATAAATCGCCGGATTGAAGAGAATCTGATTGCTCGTCGGACGCTTTAATTGTGGCACGAACGGGCCCGGTCTTCCGCGACGGAAGTTCGATAAAGGCGATGCTTGGGAAGAAACCAGGTCCGGGCTGGTAGACATCCCTGATTTATTAGTGCGCACACGCCAATGCGAACTGCCTGATGGACTATCACCTGAAGTAGTCAAGAAAGGGAACAGAACCAGCGTAAGAGCAATTGCTAAGACCGGAGCCGACCGTACCTGGGTCATTTTCACATCTCCGCCAAGGACCTGCTGTCAATTACACTGCTGTGATCTGAATGAAGCTGAGAGTTTAACCCCACAGGGGGGATCGGGCGGCGAGCGGCCTCATTTTATCGTCTTCCCAGAAGCAATGGACGCTCGGATGTACTAGTAATTATTTCCTGAAATAAGTGAGCGCACCGATCACGGTGTCCTGAGAGCTAGTGCGGATCGGCGGAAACCGTGGACGGGTCCGGCAGAATCGGATTTTCCCCGAGACCATGAGAATCGGAGCGAGTCACGCCGTTGACTTCATAGTCGCTGTAGTCGATGGTCAGGACGGCTTTGCCTCCCATCCGAACCTGGGTCTCGGACTGGTTGTGGACCGGAAGCCAGAACCCCGCGATCTTGGACCACCGATATTCAATTTGAGTATGGTTGACCCAGAGGGATGGGTTCTGGGCGGGCTCGCCTTGCATGCGGGCAATCGCGAAATCCCTGGCATCCACCCAAAACTTTCCTCGGTAAAGATATTTACTCTTACCCTTCGGGCTAACAGCCAGAACATAGAAGTCCCCGCTTGGGGTGTGTTCCGTCCCGGCTAGCACGAAATCGTAGTTCTTTGGGCTGATCTCGAGCTCTTTCCGGGTCTGTTCTTCTTGTGCTTCCTGTTCGCTGCTGAGCAGCTTCAAGAGCACGTGGTTAATCAGCAACTTTGAACCGCTCTCGGAGATGACCTTGAAGTCTTTGCGGTTGGGCGCGGCGTAGATTGCTTCTACCTGCATCGTCGCATCATGGTTGCCAAAGATTCCACGATAGTCCAGGTGGTAAACCCGCTTGCCACGATATCCGCGCAACATCTGGGAGCGCTGCGCGTTTGCCGCCATCAGTCTTTGCACGATTATTTCGGTCGAGAGAGGAGGAGGTGAATGCAAATCCGTGTCGGCGAAGGTGAGGGTGCCGAGCATGACCAGTAGAAGCACGCTGGCCTGGACCGGAAGATCACAACCACACTGCTCGAAGCGCAGGAATCGAGGCAGTTCGAAGGCGTAAGAGAAAGTCCGCAAGCAATTTTCAATCTACCATACTCGATTGGGCGATGAAGTCACGGAAGGAGCAGAGTCTTTCGAGGAAAGAGGAAGGTTGGAACCCGGGTTAAGGCAAAAGCGTTGATGACTCACGCAGCCTGTCCTTCCCGTAGCTCTCAGCGCACTCTGCGGCCGTTCTCCACGGCCTCCGCGATTTAAGATTTTGCGTCTTCTAATAAAACCTTAAAACGCAGAGACCGCAGAGAAACCCCGCAGAGAGCGCAGAGCAAGTCCATGCTACCTGACTGCCGCCAGTTGAGTCCGCAATTTGTGCGTGGCGCGGAACAGCGTGTTCTTGATCGTGCCTTCGCTAGTATTCAAAATGCCGGCCACGGTTCGAAGCCTTAATCCGTGGTAGTGCTTCAACTCGAAAACAACTCGCTCGCGCGGCGAAAGTCTCTGCAGGGCGCGAACGATGCAGCCTCGTAGTTCGTGGCTGACCATGTTCCGCTCTGGACTCGAACCGGCACGCTGATCGGGAATGCGGTCCAAAACCTGCTCTTCCTCACCATCGGACGAAATCGTAGTCGTAAGGTCCCGATAACGGGAAGATCGCTTCCGCAGATGATCGAGACACAGATTCGTCACGATGCGGTAGATCCAAGTGTAGAACGAGCACTCGAACCGGAAACTGCCGATGTTGATGTAAGCGCGCAGGAAGGCTTCCTGGTAGATGTCCTGGCCGTCTTCCTGGGAGCCAGTGAGATGAACCGCTAGCCGGAGTACGGCCCGGTCGTACTGGCGAACCAGTTCTTCAAAAGCAGCGGCATCGCCGAGCTGTGCTCCGCGGATGAGCTGCGTGTCATCTACCCGAGCTGCTCCAACCTTCTCCCGATGCTGGACTCGAAGCTGTAGAACCTTTTCCACGTTTTCTTCTCCGCCCAAAATGCTTTAGCCGACAAACTTATAACCCGTTCCGTGTACGGTCAGAATGAATCGAGGTTCCTCCGGTTTGGGCTCGACCTTCTGCCGCAGACGAACAATATGAGCATCCACGGTGCGCGTCGTGGGGAAGCGATCGTATCCCCAAACGTCCTCGAGCAGCCGGTCCCGGCTCAGAGTCTCGCCCGGATGAATGAGGAAGTACTTCAAAAGTTCAAACTCCTTCGATGAAAAATCCAGCGCATGCCCCTTGCGCGACACCTGGCAACTGCGCAAGTTCACTTCGACCTCGCCGAAGGAATATTTCTCCTCCGCCTTGGGAGCGATTTTGGCGCGACGCAGTACGGCTTTCACCCGCGCCAGCAGTTCACGGATGGAAAATGGTTTGGTGACGTAGTCGTCGGCACCCAACTCAAGCCCAACCACCTTGTCCACTTCCTGCCCGCGAGCAGTCAGCATGATGATCGGAATCGACGGCCGTTTGGTCTTGAGTTGCTTGCACACGTCGAGCCCACTCATCCTCGGCATCATGACGTCCAGGATGACCAGGTCCGGCGATTCGGCGATGGCGCGCTCCAGGCCAGCTACGCCATCACCGGCGGTGATGACCTGATGCCCTTCGAATTCGAAGTTGTCACGCAGGCCTGCGACCATATTCGGCTCGTCTTCGACAATCAGGATCTTGGCCATTCCTGTTCTCTCCGCGCCTACGCCGATGCTGCCTTGGGTCCGTTCGTCCGCAGCGCTACAGGCAGGTTGATGGTGAATTTGCTCCCTCGACCGGGCACGCTATCCACCGAAACCTCTCCGCCATGCGCCTGAACGATGTGACGAACTAACGACAGCCCCAAACCGCTGCCCTTCGTGTTGTGAACCAGCGGATCACCCACTCGATAAAACTTATCGAAAATCTTCTGTTGCTCGGCTGGAGGGATGCCAATGCCATGGTCGACGACCTCGAGCTTGACCGAGCCGTTGTCGCGGAACAGGTTCACGCCGATGTACTTCTGGTCCTGCGAATACTTGAGCGCATTGTTGACCAGGTTCAACAGCGACCGCGCCATGGCCTCGCGATCGACGCTAAGTGGCGGCACGTCGTCGGCGATCTTTTCCTCGAAAGCAAATCCGCTTTGCTCGATCTGGTAGCGGTACGATTCGAGGGTGTTGCGGACCAATTCGCGCATATCGGTCTGGCGGAAGTCGTATTCTTTCCGGCCAGCTTCGATTCGCGAAAAATCCAGAATGTTATTGATCAGCGCCGTAAGCCGTTCGCTCTCTTTGCGGATGATGCTGTAATACTCCTGATATTTGTCAGGCGATTTCAGTCTTCCCATCTCCAGAGTTTCCGCGTAGAGCCGGATCAGCGAGAGCGGTGTCCGCAGCTCATGGGAAACGTTGGATACGAAATCAGACTTCAGCCGCGCCAGCGCCATCTCGCGCGAGATGTTGCGATGCGTCATCACGATCCCCCCGGCAAGCAAGAGAGAGATGGCGCCGAGGATCAGAAAACTGGTGTGGACAAAATGCTGGCCCAGTGCAGCCAATGTGGTTCCGGGTAATTTAATCGCGAGCGTCAGGCCAGGGAACGCCCCCTCCAGGTTGCGTTCCACCTCGGGTTCGCCACCGTCCCAACCCGCGGAAGCCGCCAACGGCGTGGATTCGTGTTTAGGATGGACCATCATTACTACATGATTTTTCTCGCCTCTTTCTTCCTGATGGCTCAACAACGTGTCCAGCATCTCGGGAAAGAATTGGTCGTGCAAGTAGTCGGCATCGAACATCATGCCGCCAATGGCCTTTTGTTCCCCCTGGAGGTCCGCCACTAAGAAAATAGCGCCCGACTGATACAAGTGTTTTTCGCCTCGTGGAGCCCAGTTTTCAAAAAAGTAGAAGGGCCTGCCTTTCTTCGACATCTCGGCCAATTCCTTTACTTGATCCTTGTATTCCACCTGCATCCATCCGCTCATCATGCTTGAAATGGCGTCCGCTTCGGTGCGAAACGAGGCATCCTTGATCCGCGATGGCTGAGAGCGGAAGGTCAATCTCCCGTTCGGTTCATAGACCCAGACATGAGCCACGTAAGGGTGGGTGGCGAGAATCCTGTCCATCGTTTCCACGCATGCGTCGCCTGCACTGGGGAACTGGCTGCGCACGTCCTCTGCTATTTCATCAGCTTTCCGGTTGATCTGCTTTTCGGAGATCGCAAGGACCTGATTGAAATCACGCTGGAAGGCAGCTTCCACGCCCCGGTCGCGCTGGATTTCATTTAAGTGCCACGCGCTCAGGATCACCAGGGCAGCGGCGGGCAACACGACGGCGAGCTCCAGGGTCAGCATCAACCGGGTTCGCTCGTTCCATCGCCGCTTCATCTTCATCATGGTCTCCTGATCCGGTTGATACTGCATCAGCCCGAAACAGATCAGCCCGGAAACAAACATAGTTGAACAGGCTGGGGGATGTGTCAATCCAGAGTAAAAACAAGTAAAAAGTTGTGAACGGAATGATTCTCAAGGCACTGGGCTGGTCCCCGAGATTCGTGTGGTGGAGAGCCGAGGAAAGCCTCTAAGGCAATCTGAAATTCACCGTGACATAGGTCTCAGCTTCGACGGCTACACCGTTCCGCACGTAGGGTTTGTACCGCCATTGCTTAACCGCCTTGACGGCAGCCTGGCCAAGCAGCAGGGAGCCATCCACGAGCTTCAGGTCCCGGATGCTACCGTCTTTATCAATCCAGGCCTGCAGAACTACGGCGCCTTGCAGACCGGATTTCAAAGCTTGCTCTGGATAGCTGGGCGCGACTTTCTGCAACAGCAACCCCTGAGACAAATCTTCGGACAGGCTTACTGGTTCCATCTGGCTGAGGAGAGATGGCGGCCGTTTCACGCTCACGGTTCGAACCGTAGCGGCTCCCGGCGGTGGCAATTTTAAGCTGTCCGGGATTAGCATCGGCGACGCGGCTGTCGGGTAATGATCCTGATTTAAGCGGGCATCGGCGTCCAGGACTTCTTCGGTGGGTGCCGGAACTTCGTCTGACGGGATCACCGTTTGAAGGGGGACCGCGCGTAATCTCGATGACGGATATCTCCCAGAACCAGCACGGCGCGAAGCTGCGGCTTGGGCCAATGCGGAGTCCGAGTCCGTCTCGTCTTCAGACGACTGTAACTTGGCTGATCTCATTTCAAGAGCTTTATAAGCAGTGGCCACGCTGGCAAACACACTCTGAACCCGCAAAGGCTGGCCAAAGGTGTAGCCCAACGAAAGGAACGCTACGGTCAGAAAAGCTCCCAAGAAGAATCGATGGCGGCGGTATCTATGAACTTTGCCAGATACGTGCTCAACGTGATTCTGCTCGTCGAGGGACCGGAATAATCGCCGGTCAAAAGTGGCAAATGTGAGATGGAGTGGCGCGGAAGGCTCGCCGCGGGAGTAGTTGGGGTCCGGGGAGGGCTCAGACGGGCGGGCGGCCAGTGGCTTGGGGGAGGGCTGCTCTGAAACCGGCCGCCGCTCAACGTTTTCTGCTTTTAAGACATTTTGTACCTTTGCGACCGCGTGAGTTGTTGCCTGAGTTTGGGCAAAATCACCCCTCGCGATCCACGCCTTCATGCAACCAAGAAAACGATCGTTGCTCAACACCGCATACTTCACCTGATTGGGGTCAAGCGGTTTGGTCAACACCAGATCTGGACCATCTTCATCAGCCGTAGGGTTCGATTTCCCACTAGTGAGAGCCAGGGTGAAAGCTGCCTTATTCAACTTCAGTTCACGAGCATTTTTAAGCAGGAATGCCGCTTCCGGGCCGCTATCCCAGTCGGCCACAATGACGTCAAAGCTTCGGCTGGTAAGCCATTCGACGGCGGTAAAGATGTCGGGACAGAGCTCAATCTCGAGCTCGAGTTCTCCTAGAGCCTGAACCAACCGGCGCGACGTTTCCTCGTCAGAGGAGAACAGCAAAGAGACTGGTGACATCAAGTATCAGGCTAGTTTCCAGACGCCCCCGTGACAAGTTACGAACTACCACCATTGTGCTATATCAGAAGACGGGGTAACTGCCGGGCTCATTACCTGTACTAACGGACAAGTCTCAGCAACCTCACCGACGCCAAACGGCGGGAGATCGGCGAACAGGCATTGCCATCGCCTTCGCCGGACGCATAGAATCCTCCTTTACCGAAGCGGAATCCGCGAAAGAGGCTTATTGAAAAAAGTCATCGCAATGTATCCCGGCTCCTTCGATCCGCCGACCAACGGGCACCTGGATTTGATCGAGCGGGGCAGCAAGATCTTTGATGAGTTGGTGGTGGCGATTCTGCGCAATGCGGAGAAGGCCCCGCTGTTCAACTTGTCCGAGAGGCTGCTCATGCTGGAAGCCATGACGGCCGACTTCAAGAATGTGCGGGTGGAGACCTTCGACGGTCTCATGGTCGACTACGCGGCCAAAGTCAAGGCCAGTGCCGTGCTCCGCGGGATTCGTGCCATCAGCGATTATGAGTATGAGTTGCAGATGGCGTTGATGAACCGCAAATTGCAGCCTGACCTGGAAACTGTATTCATGATGCCGGCCGAGCAGTATTCTTACCTGAGTTCGCGGCTGGTCCGGGAGATCGCCCAATTGGGTGGTTCGGTTAAGGATCTGGTTCCGGATTTGGTTGTGCAACGGCTGAAAGAGAAGCTGGACCCAGCCATTAAGCTGGCAAATGCCAGAAACCTGAAGCAGAGGAAACGAGGATGACTCCAGTTACGGAAGCGACTCTTGCGTTAAAACTCACCGAGCGAATCAACCGCATCGAACCCTCCGCCACAATGGCGGTGGTAGCCGAGGCCGACAAGTTGCGTCAGCAAGGGATTGACGTGGTGGATTTCGGCGCTGGCGAGCCGCACTTTGCCACGCCCCAGCACATCAAGGACGCCGGCGTCGCCGCCATTCAGGGCAACTTTACGAAGTACACAGCGGTGAGTGGGACGACCGAACTGCGCGACGCAATTGCGCATCGCCATGCCGTGGATTTCGATTCCGACTATCGCCGGGAAGAGGTGATCGCTTCGACCGGCGGCAAGCAAGCCCTGTTTAACGCTGTTCAGGTTCTGGTCGACCATGGAGATGAGGTCATTCTCCCGGTTCCGTACTGGGTTTCCTTCAAAGATATCGTGCGCTACGCCGGAGGAAATTGTGTACTGCTGGAGACCGATGAAACGAAGGGCTTTCAAGTTACTGCGGAAATGATTGAGCGGCTGATCACTCCGCGAACCAAGCTCATCATCTTGAACTCGCCATCGAACCCTTCGGGCGCAGTGATGTCGCCGGAAGATCTGACCGAAGTCGTGCGTCTGGCCCACGAGCGCGGCATCTGGGTGCTTTCCGACGAGTGTTACGTGTACTTGAACTACACCATGAAGCGGTTCTCGATAGGAGCTTTGCGCGAGTTCCGCGAACGCATGGTGATCATCGGATCGTTTTCCAAAACTTACGCGATGACGGGTTGGCGATTAGGTTATGCGTTGGGGCCCAGTGCGGTTGTTGCTGCGATGAATAAGCTGCAGAGCCAATCCACGTCGAACCCGACATCGATTGTGCAGAAGGCCGCGGTAGCGGCGCTGAAAGGTCCGCAGCAATGCGTGACCGACATGCGGGCGGAGTACATCAACCTGCGCGATCACGTGGTGAACGGGCTGCGTGCGATTCCTGGCGTGAAGTGCACAGTGCCCGATGGCGCGTTCTATACGTATCCGAACATATCCGCGTTCTTTGGGCGTAGCGGCGTGAAGTCTGCTTCGGACCTTGCGGGAAAGTTGTTGCGTGAAGCTCACGTAGCCACGGTTCCGGGTGAAGGCTTCGGAACCCGCGACCATATTCGCGTGTCCTACGCAACGTCGGTAGCGGAACTCGATCGCGGACTAGAGCGCCTGCGAAAGTTTCTCGCCGCACTGTGAGTACCTTCGTTGCGTCTAGCGCCGCCGTCCCGGCGGCTGTCGCGGGGCGTTCTCGCCCGCGCTTCCGAGGGCAAAATGCTCTCGGGACAGCCGGCAGGATGCCAGCGTTACGAGGCGTTATTCCCCCGCATGAATGACCTTTATCCACTGTTGATGTCGCCCGTCTTCGACCCGCGTCCATGGGGCACGACTGACTTATCTCCTATCTATCCAAATCATCGCTTCGAGGAGAAGATCGGCGAGGCGTGGTTAACGGGCGACGAAGGCAAGGTAGCGAATGGGCCGTTGCGAGGAAAATCGCTTGCCGAGTTAAGCACCCAGTACGGCCGGGAACTGGTCGGGGAGGCCGCAACCGACGCCGCTCGCTTTCCATTGCTCACAAAGTTCCTTTTTCCCCATGAAAAGCTTTCGGTGCAAGTTCATCCCGATGATGAAGGCGCGCGTCGAGCCGGTCAACCCTGCGGCAAGACCGAGTGCTGGTATGTCGCGCATGCTAAGCCCGGGGCGCAAATCGCCTTGGGCCTGAAGCCGGGGGTCACGCGGACCCAATTCGAGGAGGCGATTCACCAGCAGCGCGCGGAGGAATTGCTGAATTGGATCAATGTCTTTCCAGGTGAAATGATTTATGTTGCAGGTGGGACTGTACACACGCTTGGCCCAGGTTCGATCATCGTGGAGACCCAGCAACAGTCGGACACAACGTATCGTTTGTATGACTACGGTCGCCCGCGCGAATTGCATCTCAAGGAAGGTCTGGCGGCCGTGAAAGAGAAAGTGACTTCCGGGAAGGTAATTCGTCCCGCGCCGACCACTGTAAATGGCACGAAAAATCGCCGGTCGCCGCTGGTGGCTGCCCCCTTTTTTGTGGTGGAAATGTTCGAATTGAAAGAGCCGCAGGATTTCAAAACGCGAGACGGGGCCGACAGGAGTTCAGTCCAGATCCTAGTCGCAATCGACGGCTGTGGCATGATCGAGGCGCGCGGTACAGAACCGGTGACACTGGCAAAAGGAGATGCGGTCGTAGTTCCCGCCTCGATTGGCGACTTTCGCGTCCGCCCGCAGTGGACGCTGGAACTCCTGAAGGCGGCTTTGCCGGGAAGAGCGGTGCCGGAACCCGCGACCCGAATATGACGCACCAGAGAGAAGATCATACGAAATCCGTGGCAAGAACGAACTCCAATTTCTATCCTGTCATCCTCGCTGGCGGGCGTGGTACCCGATTTTGGCCGTTGAGCCGAAAGCGCCGGGCCAAACAATTGCTGGCGCTTGACGGCAAGCAGACCATGATTCAGCAAACCGTCGCGCGTCTGCTGCCGCTCGCTCCGGCCAAGCATTTTTGGGTCATCACGAACCAAGACTCGCAGCGTGAGATCGCACGCCAGATTCCGCGGCTTATCAAACAGCAGATCGTTGCCGAATCGGTCGGACGAAATACAGCGCCAGCCATCGGCCTGGCTGCTTTCATTTTGCTGAAACGCGATCCGAACGCGGTGATCGGCATGTTCCCCTCGGATAACGTCGTTGGGGACGAAAAGCGTTTTCGCCACGTATTGGAGAGAGGTATCGAGATTGCGGCTGCTGATGAAAACATCGTAGTGCTGGGGATTCGTCCAACCCGCGCCGAGACCGGATATGGTTACATCGAGACCGGCGCACCGACGGAGCGCGAGGCGTTCCACGTACGCCGATTTACCGAGAAACCCGATGCCGAACGCGCAGGCAGATTCGTAGCTGCGAGAAACTATTTCTGGAATAGTGGCATGTTTCTTTGGAGCGCGCGGACGTTGGTCAACGCGTTACGTGAGCATCTGCCGAGAACCGCGCCGATACTCGAACAGATTGCGAATACGTTCGGAACCCGGAAGTTTACGGGAGCATTTCGCCGCCTGTATCCGCAGTGCGAAAACATCAGCGTCGATTACGCTTTGCTCGAGCCCCGATCATCGAAAGGAGAGCAGGATTCCAAAATTTTCTGCTTGCAGGCAGATTTTGGGTGGAACGATCTGGGGTCGTGGAACGCACTGCACGAGCATCATGCGGCGAAGAGCCAGCCGTCAGACGGCAACCTGATCTCCGGCGAAGGCGTTTTCACCCTGAATGCGACGGGAAATTACATTCATGCTCCCGGCAAATTTGTCGCGGCAGTCGGTGTGAATAATCTCGTTGTGGTAGAGACGGACGATGCGCTGCTGATTACGACGCGCGAGCAAGCGCAGGATGTGGGCAAAATTGTGAAACATCTGGATGAGAAAAAACTGCATAGGCTGGTGTAAGGGGAGAACGTCGTTGGTCGTTCGTCGTCGGTCGTTGGCAGGACGGAGAATAACATTCCAACGACCCTGGACAACCGACTAACAACCAACTAACAACCAACAACCAATGACTTCTATCAAATTCGGCACCGACGGTTGGCGAGGCATCATCGCTGACGATTTCACCTTTGACAACGTGCGCCGCGTAGCCGGCGCGATTGCTGCCTACGTGCTGAAGCATGAGGACGCTCGGCGCGGGTTAATTGTGGGCTACGACACGCGCTTTCTCTCGCAGCGTGTAGCCCGGATCGCAGCGGAAGTTCTCGCCAGCGCCGGGGTGCCAGTCAAGCTGGCCAACGATTACACGCCGACGCCCGCGATTTCTTTCGCAGTGAAGCAACTCGGAGCGGCTGGCGGCGTCGTAATCACGTCGAGTCATAACCCATGGGACTGGAATGGAGTGAAATTTAAAGGCAAGTTTGGCGGCTCGGGCACACCCGCGATCATGAAGGCGATCGAGGATGAGTTGAATGCCGGCGCGATGCCCAGCGGTCAAAAGGCCGTGATTGAAGAAGTTGACCTGAAGCAAGCGTACGTTGAAGCCATCTGCCGCTTCGCCGATCTTGATGCGATTGCCAAGGCAAATTTCAAGTTCGTCGTGGATTCGATGTACGGCTCTGGACGCGGAGTGCTGACCGGGATTTTCAGCGAACGTGGCATTCGTCACGTTGCCATCCGGCAGGAGTTGAATCCTCTGTTCCCGGATATCAATCCTGAACCGATTATTCCGCATGTGGCGATGCTTCAACAAACCGTGCTCAAAGAGCACGGCGATGCCGGATTGGCCACCGACGGCGACGCAGATCGCATTGGCGCCGTGGCGGAGGACGGCAGCTTTGTGGATTCTCACAAGATTTTCTCCGTGCTGACTCAGTGGCTGCTGGTTCGAAAGAAATGGCCCGGAGAAGTGGTACGCGCTTTCAACACCACGCGCATGGTCGATCGCATCGCGGCCAAGCATGGCCGTAAATTGAACGAATGCCCGATCGGATTCAAATACGCCGCTGATCTGATGATGGAGCGCGAAATTGTCATCGGCGGCGAGGAGTCCGGCGGCATCGGGTATTCGCGATTCCTGCCCGAGCGCGACGGCCTGCTCAACTCGCTGCTGCTGGCCAATGTCATGGCCGACGAAGGTAAACCGCTGGGCCAACTGGTGGCTGATTTGCAGCGCGAATATGGTTCACACTACTACGGGCGGCGCGATCTGCACATTCCCGAGGACGTTAAGCAGCAAGCAATTCTGCGTGCGCGATCCGACGGGACCAAACGTTTGGGCCGCTACTCCGTCTTAAAGAAAGAGGGCCTCGACGGTATAAAGTTTTTTCTCGATGCGCCCACCAACGGCAACGGGGCAGAGGCATGGGTACTGTTCCGGGCATCCGGGACCGAGCCGCTATTGCGCGTTTATTCGGAAGCCGCATCGCCCGAATTGGTGAACGAAATCTTATCCAGCGCCGAGAGATTTGTGAGTGGTGGCTAAGATGAAGAAGTCACGCTGCCCACCGTTCACTGCCCTTTTGGGTCTCGCATTTAGTGCCGGTGAGTACGATAATCAACTTAGGATACTGAACTACAGATGAGCACAGCGGTCGCCACGATTCCGAGTCCAACCGATTCTCCCGAAACCCTGCGGTATAACCGCATTCGGAGATGGCTTGGTGTCGCTGATTTTGTCCTCGGACTGATGTTTCTCATCGTGCTGCTGACAACGGGATGGAACGGCACCCTGCGCGACTTCGCAATGCATGGCGCTTACGAACACTACACGCTTGCGGTCTTTCTCTACGTCGTGATGCTCATGCTCATCGGCAAGCTGCTCGGACTGGGGCTGGACTACTATGGATTCCGGCTCGAGCATCGCTACAATCTTTCCAATCAAAGGCTACGCGCGTGGGTGTGGGACGAGATCAAGGGATTCATGGTCGGCGTGGCACTGGCCTCGATTGTGGTCGAGTTGCTCTACTTCATTATTCGCCAGTTCCCGCAGTATTGGTGGCTGATCGCATGGGCTGCTTTTCTTGGATTATTCGTGCTGATGGCGCAACTGGCTCCGGTGGTTCTGTTCCCGATCTTTTATAAATTCGAGCCACTCGACAATGCCGACCTCAAGTCTCGCCTTGTTCAACTGAGTGAGCGTGCCGGAACGCGGGTGCGCGGTGTCTACAAATGGAACCTCTCGGAGAAGAGCAAGAAGGCCAACGCGGCGTTAACCGGACTCGGCAACACCCGGCGGATCATTCTGGCGGACACGCTTCTCGATCGATTCTCCGCCGACGAAATTGAGGCCGTGCTGGCGCATGAGTTGGGGCATCACGTGCACCGGCATATTCTGAAAAGCATCGCGGTGCAGGCGGGGATTACGTTGGTTGGATTCTGGGCGGCAAACTGGGTGCTGCACTATGCTGTCGAACGAACCCACATGTTTGAAACCGTCTCCGACTTCGCCAACCTGCCGTTGCTGGTGCTGGTTTCGACTATTTTGTCATTCCTCTTGCTGCCGGCGCTGAATGCGTATTCCCGCTATAACGAGCGGCAGGCGGACCGCTACGCATTCCAGTCCATCGCCAGCGTGGAGCCATTCATTTCGTCGATGAACAAGCTTGCGGACCAGAATCTGGCTGAGCGATCTCCTGCGCGATGGGTCGAGTGGTTCTTCCAATCGCATCCCGCAATTTCCCGGCGTGTCGCCGCCGCGGAAGCATGGGCGAAGCAGCAGGCGGTCTCGCGAAAATAGCATTCGGTAGAGACGTAGCTTGCTACGTCTCGCGTTCCCCAAGGATCTTCTCCACCCGGCGCAAATCCTCCTCGGTGTCTACTCCAACCGTATCGTAGAGCGTTTCGGCAACGTGGATCGAAATTCCATTTTCAAGGAAGCGTAACTGCTCGAGCCGCTCGCTGTGTTCCAGCGACGACTCAGGCAACGCGCAGAAACGATCGAGCGCCGCCTTGCGATAGGCGTAAAAGCCCAGGTGCTTAAAATAGCTTGGGTTTCCACCGTCGCGGTCGTAAGGGATGGTAGCGCGTGAAAAATAGAGCGCCTTGCCAGCAGCGTCGGTCACGACCTTCACCGCATTGGGATTATTAATGTCTTCCGATGAAGCCGGAGTCTTTAACGTCCCCACCCGAATATCCGGATCCTTCATCAAGAGAAGCAGCGTCGTAATGTGGTCGGCGCGGGTCAGCGGCTCGTCTCCCTGAATGTTGAGGTAGACGTCCGCCGCCACCGAATCTGAAATCTCGCGCACGCGTTCTGTCCCGCTGCGATGTGCCAGCGAGGTCATGCGCGCGTTCCATCCATGTTGACGGCAGACCTGCATGATCTCTTCCGAATCCGTCGCGACAATGACGTCGTTCAACAAGGGCGAGGATCGAACGCCTTCGTAAACGCGGCCAAGCAGCGTTTGCCCGGCTATCTGGCGCAGCATTTTGCGCGGCAACCGCGTAGAGGCGAGGCGCGCCGGGATGACCGCAATTGTTTTCATGCAACCAGTGTCAATTTTCCGTGGACGAGTTGCAAGCTAGATCATCTTTGGATTCTTTCAGGATTGGGATGTCGGGTTGGGCAGTGTTCCCTGAATGGCGCAACGCGGGCGAGGCCGACGCTAGATCTTGCGCGCCTCTCACTGCGAGTAACTTCATTCCTGCGGCAGGGTAAGGAATTCATTACCGCGGACAATAGTTCAGCATGCGCTGCAAATCTTCTGGAAGACTTGCTTATCTTCTTCGCGGTAGAAGCTGCTCAACGAGAACCCGCAAAGAATATCTATTTCGTATCTTTTGGATAGTTGGTTGCAAAATTGCTCCACCTGAATAGCCGCATCCGCCTTGCCTTGCGCCCACAAGATTGACGCACATTCCCCGCAAATTGTGATTCTTGATTTTCCCCCCGCTGTTGACCGAGCCGCCGCTGCGATCAGATCATCAACCACTCGAAAAAATCGTACTGGGTCGGGCAGTTCGTCCGCCATGAAAGTCGAGAGCGTATCGGCCACATCCAAAGCGAGATAGCGCCCCTGTTCAATGGCGGCGGCAATATCCACGCCTTGTTCCTGCAACCTCGGGAGAAGACTCTTCCGATGTGACTCGGTTGCGACTACTATGAGCGCATTCCCGGCCTCCAGCGCAGCTTCGATACGATCCGCAAAGCCAACTACAAAAGCTTCATCATCAGAATAGAATTCAACCTCGTGGGCGCGGCTGAAGTCATTTGTTGGTGCCCGCGACGGAAGAGGCCGTGCGTCCGACGTCTCTGTGAAATCGTGACCCGACAGTCCGCTACTGATAAACTGCTTGCCCTGCCGCACCGCGTCCACGGCAGCCAGCAAGTCGCTTCCGGCATCTGCCTTAGCAATGTAGCCCGCCGCCCCTAAGCTGAGAGCTTTTTCCACCACATCGACAGAAGATTCCTGGGTCACAAAAAGTATTTCGGACCTCGGGGAGAGTTCGCGGATCCGTTGAGCCGCCTCGATTCCGCTCAGACTCGGCAGGCCAATGTCCAACAGAATCAAGTCCGGTTGCAGTTCTTCAGCTTTGTGAACTGCCTCCAGCCCGTCCGACGCCTCTCCGACAATTTGCAACTCCGGTCTTTTTCCCAGCGTCGTACATATAAACCGCCGAAACGGATCGAAATCCTCAACCACCAAAACCGCGACTTTTGCCATGTAGCGGGCTCCTTGCTCCCCGGGGATCGTGTCCATCTAAACAAAACGAAGCCTTATTCTGTACCACCATCATGCGCGTTATGCCATTTCTGTCAATTAGCAAAAATAACAGGGGAGTCGCAGATCTTCTGTGTTTGATAGAATCAAACATGCGACGCGGCGTTGTTCTCGTAGACTTATCCGCTGTGACGGCTTGACGGACCGATTCTGCAAGAACATGCGACAAGGTGGGACGCGACGAAGTTCATATTCCGTGCAAGTTGTTGTAACTAAAAGTGGCGGCGTAGCTCAGGTGGCTAGAGCGACGGTCT
>CAWFQN010000007.1:0-405874 GCA_963817925.1 uncultured Acidobacteriota bacterium | reverse complement strand
CATAATCCGTAGGTCCGTGGTTCGAGTCCACGCGCCGCCACCAATCCTCAAGTTTCTCCTGCCTGGTTAAGACCGCATGCACGTTCTAATGATTGGCGGCACCAAGTTCATCGGGCCACACGTTGCGCGGCAGTTTGTGAACCAAGGCCATGAGGTTCTTCTCTACCATCGTGGACAGACTGAAGCCGACCTGCCCAAAAGCATCCGGCACATTCGCAGCCCGCTGGCAGCGATGCCGGTACTGCGCTTTCCTCATGAACTGCTGACAGAATCGTTTGACGCGATTGTGCATATGATTCCCATGGGCGAAGCTGATTCGCGAGCCGCGATGGAAGCCTTTCGCGGTCGCGCTTCCCGGATTGTGGCATTGAGCAGCGGCGATGTCTATCGAGCCTACGGCCGTCTGACTGGCATCGAGCCGGGCCCCGTCGAAGCAGGATTGCTCTACGAGGATTCGCCTCTCAGGAGCGTTTTTTATCCCTATCGGAAGCAGGCCAAATCGGCCGCAGACTGGGTCTATGACTACGAGAAGATTTTTGTGGAGCGCGAGATTCTCGGCAGTCGCGATCTGCCGGGTGTGATTCTGCGGCTGCCTAAGGTGTACGGGCCGGGTAACAACGCAGACCTGGCGACAGTCTATAGTTTCCGTCACCAACCGCAGTGGCGTTGGACACACGGTTATGTCGAAAATGTGGCAAACGCGATCGTGCTGGCCGCGGGCCATCCTGCCGCATCAGGGCGTATCTACAACGTCGGTGAAGCTTCGACTCCAACGGTGGGTGAGCGCCTCGCTTCTTTGCCGCCTTCGATCTTCGCGGCGGACGAACGTACAGAATTCAACCTGGCACAAGACATCGCTTACGACACGAGCCGTATTCGGGCAGAACTAGGTTACGCCGACCGCGTTTCGTACGAGGAGGGTTTGCGCCGAACCCTGGCTCAGCGAAGCTAACCGCCACTTCCGTCCAGATCGAGTTTGAACGCAAGGATCGGAGTGTCGTGGAGTGGCAAAGAGTTTAGGCTACGCATATACGAACTTGTAAATGGTGGCTCCGTGAACGCAACGACTACAGCAAACGATCTGATTTCAGGAGCAAATGCTCTCAGCCGTATTCAGACGCTCGACTGGGAACGGATCTCGCGGGAGCTTGACGACCACGGGAACGCGATCCTCGAACGTATTCTATCGGTGAATGAGTGCCAAGCTGTGGCCGGGCTCTACCCACGCGACAGCCTCTTTCGAAGCCGCGTCGTCATGTCGAGACATGGCTTTGGACGGGGCGAATATAAGTACTTCGACTATCCGCTGCCCGAGGTCGTTGCAGAGGTTCGAACCGCCATCTATCCGCGGCTGGCACAGATTGCCAATCGCTGGAACGCGCTGACGGGCCTCGAAGTTCACTATCCGGAGACACACTCTGAGTTCCTCAAGCGATGCCACGGTGCTGGACAACAGCGGCCAACCCCTTTGCTGCTGCAGTATGGCGAGGGCGACTACAACTGTCTGCATCAGGATCTGTACGGCGAGCATGTTTTCCCCATACAAGTGACGATCCTGCTGTCTGAGCCGGGGACCGATTTTACTGGCGGAGAATTTATACTTACCGAACAGCGTCCACGCATGCAGTCGCGGCCAGAGGTCGTTCCGCTTCGTCAAGGTGATGCTGTAGCTTTTGCGGTACACCACCGTCCTGTGCACGGCAAACGCGGCAGCCATCGCGTTAACATGCGGCACGGCGTCAGCCGTTTGCGCTCTGGCCATCGTCATACGCTGGGGATTATCTTTCATGACGCAAAATAGGAATGCAATGACGATGAGTCTGTTCGATCAGACATGCGACGACACGAGCACCCGCAAGGAGGAGTTGTGCTCGGGTGCGTTCGTCTTACATGGTTTTGCGCTGCGGGATGAAACTACTCTTCTGAACGCGTTACACGAGGTGACTGCAAAAGCTTCCTTTCGTCACATGGTGACGCCGGGCGGCTTCCGCATGTCCGTGGCGATGACAAACTGCGGCTCCCTGGGTTGGGTCACGGACAGGACTGGCTACCGGTACGATGCCATTGACCCGGAAACCGGACAACCGTGGCCCCCGATGCCAGCTCCCTTTCTGAAGCTTGCGAAGGACGCGGCCGCAGAAGCGCGCTTCGCCGGGTTCTTGCCCGATGCCTGCCTGGTAAACCGCTACGAGGCGGGAGCGAAGCTGTCGTTGCATCAAGATAAGGATGAGCGGGATTTTACCGCGCCAATCGTTTCTGTATCGCTCGGCATTCCCGCGGTATTTCTCTTCGGTGGAATGAATCGAGCCGACAAGACCAAGCGGGTTCCGGTGAGCCACGGGGACGTCATTGTCTGGGGTGGACCGGCGCGGCTTCGCTATCACGGAGTGTTGCCGCTCAAGGAACGCCAACATCCTTTGCTCGGCGAATACCGCGTGAACCTCACATTTCGCCAGGCTGGTTAGCTATGCGTTTGGAAACGATTTATGTCAACCTGCAGCTTTCGCTCTCACCGGTGTTCGCCGTCCGCTGTCAATGAATTGCACTTTGTGCAGCGCATCTTTTTGAGGTCTCCGAGTCACCGTCCTGACCGCGCTGCGTGATCGCCGGATGCGGCTTACGGCACGATCGACGACACGAGCGAGTTCGGAACCGTAATCAGTGGTGCGGTCTTCCCGTAAGCGCCGCTTCGCTTTTTCGGAAGAAAACCATGTGGGATTCCGATTGGGCTCTTGTGGTGGCTCCAGCCGCGAGACTTCACAGAGATGAGCCTGGACGGTGAGCTCTTTTTCTGCAGACTTCGCGGTGGATCGCGAAGCATCTCGCAGGTCGCCGCGCTTGCGACGAACGTACCTGGCAAACGAGGGCTCTTCCATCCGTCCGTGCACTCCGGCCTCCTCGAAAGCTTCGAGGGCTGCCGCCTGGGCGTGCGTCAGCCCCGGTTCAGCTTTGCCCTTGGGAAACGTCCAGTGTCCGCTGTTGGTCCGAACCAGCAGGAACTCAATGCCATTTGCGCGGACTCGGTAGCAAACAGCGGCGACTTGTTCGCAACCACGGAGCTTGCGAAGTTGCGACAGTCGAAGGATTTTCGCTGCAGGCCGATACGTCCGGGACCGCCCGTTGCTGGTCAAATGCGATTCGACGTTATCGCTAGCATCAGCGCGCATAACAGAAGAGTGCATGATGCTGTCCGCGTCTGGCTAGAGCACACCTTGGTTCCGGGGAATTGTCGATAGGATGGCCGGACTTACGTACGTTCGATCCCGCGGGAATCCTTCTGCATACTTGCGATCCTCGAGGGTTGGCGACAGTATTTTCTCTTTGGCCGCGACTGCTCGCCAGGAGGACCTTTGGAAAACTTGTATTGTCTTCGCTGTAATCGGGAACTCGAGGCAGGACACAAATCGGTTGCGGTCTATATGTTCGCGCAGACGGTAGGGATACGACCGCGCCAGAAATCGGCGGCTCAGCGGATATGTTTCTGCCCTCAGTGCTCGGTCTCCCTGGCCATGGGACCTCCACCAGAGGGCGCTCTGAACATTGCGGCGTGGAACATGATCCGCGATCTCGTTGGCTCAGATCCGGCGCTAAACCACGCGGCATGGGAAAGCTTGCGCGGAATTACCGGCCTGCTGCCGACGACAGGAACCGATGGCGGCAATCATCGAGCGCCAAGCGGAGGATACTTCGAGTTCTGATAGCGTAGAAATCAAAGCCGTTGGCGGTAGAGCGACGCGTCGATTTGTTGCGACATCGCAACTACATCCAGACTGCACCCGAGAAAATGCTGAATGGATTCCGAGACGCGTAGCGGCTCACGCAGGACGGCGCCGTGTTCCACGCGATTGACGGATATGTTGGCCTCGTCTTTCAGCCAGGCGTTGACTTGATTTAAATGGGCGGTCAGCCCGGCAATCAGTGCCGCGGGAGCTAACGCGGCACCGGTTGTCCCTCGACGCCGGATCATCTCCGCCTGAGAAGCGACTACTTCGGAAAGCGGACGTTGCATGAAGATGACGCGATACTCACGCCCGGCGGGTAGGGCGAAAAGAAGTTGCGAAATCACTTTCACCACTCTGCCTTCGGCTTCCTCGATGCAATCCGGCTGCTTAGGCAGGAGTTTGATCCGCTCCCACTCGAAGTATCCGCGTGGATTGTCGGCGTCGGCCTGCCGTTCGCCATCCGTGACGACTGACATCCCGCCCGCCGAGAGCATCTGCATCATGAGCGACGTCCCGGAACGCGGCAGGCCAGAGACAACCGTAATCACGCTTGCGCTCTCGTCTTTCTCTGCCGCATGAGTTGAGCGTACAAGCTGCGGTGACGGATGGCCTTGTCGAGATCCCCGCCGGGTTGGCTATGCAGCGCGGCCAGCCAGCGGTGCGCGGCGACCAGTCCGGGGAGCATGCTGAGGCAAGTTTCGAATGCGAGCATGGCCCGCTGACGATGTCCTAACCGCGCCAGCGCAACGCCGAGATAAAAATGCCCTAAGGGGAGGAAGTGCTGCAGACCTACAGCCAACAACGCCTGTTCCGCCGCCTCCTCATTTCGGCGTTGTCGCAGGCGCACCATGGCTAGACCCAAGTGGGCTTCCGGGCTGTCACCGTCGATTTCGAGAGCTTGCTGGAAGGCGCGGTCGGCATCATCGGTCCGCTTCTGCCGCAGATAAGTCTCTCCGATTCGCAAATGGAGATTGGGCAGGCGTGGATCGGATTGTTCGGCCTTGAGCAAGCTGGCGAGCGCTGCCTCCATGTTTCCTTCTTCAAAGTGTATGACGCCCATCAACAGGTCTGCCCACGGCCGTGGGTTGGGCTGTTTCTCCTGGGATGTTGGTGCTTCCGGCGTCGCAGTGCCGGGTACAGCCGCTTCCGGGGTTTCCGTCCGCGCTGTTTCCGCTTGCGGCGATTCGGCTTGCCGCGCATTCTCCGCCACTTGCGCCGCCTCGGCCGGGTCCGGCTGCTCAGCTTTCGCCGCCTCCGCTTCGGGCGGGTTCAAATCAGCAGTGATCAGCGCTTCCAGAATTTGTTTCGCCTCTGCGCGCCGGCTGAGCGCGAGATAACACTGCGCGAGATGCATCTGGAAACGGGTCTGCTTGGGATCGTTCTTGGCCAGGTCTTCGAGCAGGGGCAGAGCATCGTCGGGCCGGCCGCAATCCAGATAGTCGCGCGCCAGATTGTAATTTGCTTCGCGCACCGCGCTGGCCACGGCTTTGCTTTGATCTTCACTGGGTGGCTGGATGTAACCGAGCGCGACAAATTGTTGCAGTACGGCTTGAGCTGCGGCAGGATCCATGCGCAAATCGCTGGGGTGCATTCCGCACTCACCGGGTTCCTGCTCCCAACTGGGAATGCGGGCAATCTGCGGCGGCTCTTCGAAGGCTTGCACTAAAACGCGACCATCCATGTCCGCGCCTACTGGCAATCCAAAAAGCGTCAGGATGGTTGGCGTCACATCCAGCAGAGTCGCTCCGTAGATGCGCTCGTCCTGCTGAACGTGTTGTCCTTTCATGCAGAAGATTCCGAACGGTCGATGCTGAACTGCTGGACCTGCCGGTTCTGCCGGGATTCCACGCGGCCGCAAGTGGTCGGAGTGGAAACCGTGGTCGGACACCAGCAACGCGGTCGTGTCGGGGCCGGCAAGATTCAACAACGTCTCGAGCATCATGTCGTGAAAGCGATAAGCTCCATTCACCACCTCTTTGTAAATCTCGTACCGATCCTCCGGAATCCCTTCCATGCGCGGAGGATGGTAGTGCATAAATCCGTGGCAGAAGTGATCGATGCCGTTGTAATAGACGGCCAGAAAATCCCACGGCTCATTCTGCAGAATCCACGTCGCAGCGTTGTGGATGGAACAGTTCTCGGACAGGATTTTGGCAAACGACATCAAACCCTTGTCCTTCTCCTGATCGACCTCGGCGGCGCGCGGAATCCAGGGAAGGATCGCGGCCTCGGTGACATCAGCCGGATGCATACGCAGCTCGGCGAAAGTATCGCGCAGACTTTCAGGATGGACCGCGCCCGGCGGAAGCGGCCAAGGCTGATCCTGCGGCGCGGTGGCGTACGGAAAAAGATCGGAAACGGAGATGCCGTTAATCGGCTCCGCGGGATGGCCAGCGAACCAGCCCAGGACGTGGGTTTTGAAGCCGCGCTGGGTGAGAATATTCCAGATCGCCTTGACCTTGCGCGCGGTGCTCGAGACCGGCCGAATCCCGCCGTTCTGCGTGTCCGGTTCCATGAATCCGTGGATGCCATGCTTGTTCGGCCGCTTCCCGGTAGCAATGGAATTCCACAACATGGGGGAAAGGATGGGGCGCAAGGTGGCCAGATTTCCCATCACACCTTGGTTGATGAAATCGTCGAGGGTAGGCATTAAGCCCTGGTCGAGCAGGGGATTAATCACCTTCCAGTCGGCCGCATCCCAGCCGATCAGCAGGACTTTCTTGGCGAGCGGTTCAGGCATAAACAACGCATCCGGGCGGGGACCGCACCCACTGGGGAGGAAAGTCTACCACGTTTTGACTTGGAGGTCTCGGAGATTGGAGCCCAGCTTTCGCGGGACTCTACCTCCGTTTTCGCTTCGGAGAACGTTGCGGTTTTTCTTCGAATACGGCGAACTGAATTTTCTTTTCTACCGGGTCGATGCGATCCACGAGCACTCGTATCCTCTGACCCAGCCCGTAGATCTTTCGGTTGCGCTGGCCGATTATCTCGCGGGTGTTTTCGTGGAAGGTGTAGCGGTCGTCGATCAACGAGTCCAGTGGGACCAGTCCCTCGATAAACAGATCGGTGAGTTCGACGAAGAATCCGAACTTGGTCACGCTGATGATCAGGCCGTCGAAGTCTTCGCCGACCCGTTTCTCCATGAACTTGACCTTTTTCCATTCCATCAGGTCGCGCTCGGCTTCGTCGGCTCGGCGCTCGGCGCGGCTGGATTCCTCGGCGATCTCGTGAAGCTCTTCGAGAGGGATCGGGCCGGTGACGGGTTCCAGTGACTCTCGATGCGCAGAGTGATCACGACGTTTGGACCATGGCGAGGGTGCATCTGTTGCTGCATTTTTCGCGGGCGAGAGCGCCCGCGCCACAAGATCGGCCACATGATCGTTTGACGAGTTGCGTAATACTTCTTTCAGGATGCGGTGGACGATCAGGTCGGGATAGCGACGGATGGGCGAGGTGAAGTGGGTGTAAGTGGGCGCTGCCAGCGCGAAGTGTCCCAGATTCTCTTCTGAATAGCGGGCTTGCTTCAACGAGCGCAGCATCAGGTAGGAGAGGATTCGCTCCTCCGGTTTGCCTGCGATCTTCTCCGTCAACTTCTGATACATGCGCGGAGTAATGTGAACTTCTTTCGGGATCTCGATTTCGCGCGGACGTTTGCCGGTTCCGCGAGTTTCACGGCGCTCGGACTTGAACTGTACCCGCTGAATCGGCAGCGCGCCTACACCCAGCGAATATCCGAAGGCCGCGGCAATAACTTCGAAATCGTAGACGCGCTTGGCATCGGGTTTTTCGTGAACGCGGTAAATCGAGGCGACGCGTTTGTTCTCCAGATATCCGGCTACGCATTCGTTCGCCGAGAGCATGAACTCTTCAATGAGGCGGTGCGCCATGTTGCGCTCCGAACGGGTGATACTTTTCATCAATCCGAACTCGTCGAATTCGATCACGGGCTCGGGCAAGTCGAAGTCGATGGAACCTCGCCGCTCGCGTTTGCGGTTCAGGATCAGCGCGAGGTCTCGCATCATTTCGAATGTCGCAACCAGATTCGCGTAACGTTTTCGCGTGGTGGCATCGCCTTCGAGCACGGCATTCACGTCGGTATAGGTCATGCGCTCGGCCGAACGGATGATTCCCTCGCTTAACTCGTAGCCGAGGATCTCGCCCCGGTGGTCAATCTTCATGACGCAGGAAAGCACCAGCCGGTCCAGCTGCGGGCGCAGGCTGCAGATATCGGTGGAAAGCTCAAGCGGCAACATCGGCACGGCGCGATCGGGGAAGTAGACGCTGGTGCCGCGCAGCCGCGCCTCCTGATCGACAAACGATTCGGGCGTGACGTAATGGGCCACGTCCGCTATGTGGACCTGGAGTTCGTAGTTGCCGTCTTCGGTTTGCCGTACGGTGACGGCATCGTCGAAGTCGCGCGCGGTTTCGCCGTCGATAGTGACGACGGGGAGAGCGCGGAAGTCGCGCCTTTTTTGAGTCTCGGGCGCTGGAATTATGGGTTCAATGTTTTGAGCCTGGTCGAGAACTTCCGGCGGGAAGCGATGCGGCAAGTGAAATTTGCGGATGATGACTTCGACGTCGACGCCGAAATCGTCTTCGTAGCCCAGGATCTCAACCACCCTTCCCCGCGGATTCTGCGTGGCCGAGGGCCAGTCGGTGATTTCAACATCCACGACGACGCCTTGGAGGTCGTGCCATTCGGTGTGCCGAGCAGCTTCCTCGCCCAGAACGCGGTCGACGGATTTGCTCGGGCGAGACGCCCTCGGGACAGCCGGCGAGACGCCAGCGCTACCGGGAACTTCCATGCCTGGTGGGATTACGATTTCCTGGGAAATCTTCTGGTCGATCGGCGAGACATAGTTGCCGCGATTGCCGTAGTGAAAGATTCCCACGACTGTGCTGTGAGCACGGACGACCGGACGGACGATGCGGCCTTCGGCGCGGCCGTCGGGACGGATCGGGCCGACCTCCACCAGCACACGGTCCCCGTGCATTGCCGAGCCAACCGCGGGCGGCGGAATGAAAATATCTCCAGCGAGTAGCGCCTTGAGGTGTGGGTCGAGGGTAGCGGCATCGGGAGTGACAAAACCGTAGCCATCGCGATGCATGCTCAGCTTTCCGATCAGAACGTTCTTGCTGGCAGCGGCCCTCGGAATCGCGTAGCGGTCCGAATCGATCTGAACCAGTTGGCCACTGTTGACCAGGCGCTGCAGGTGCTCGGAGAGTTCCTGACGAGCGGCACCATGCAGTCCCAGTTCGCGCAGCAGTTGCCTGAAGCCGGCGGTGTTTTTGGGCTGGCGTTCGATCTTCTTCAGAATGGCGGAATCGGAGAGTTTGTCCAAGATCGTGGGTTGTTCGCGGCTCAAATCATAATACGCGACCACCCCGGGCCGGTGCCGCGTAGACTCTTCAGCGCTCCTTCAACGTGCCTCCCAAAATGAATGTCCAGCGCCTACAGAGCCCCGCCGAAGAGAAAAATTGTTCGATGGAACAGCCGTTGGAGTTGTAGACTTTGTGGGTTATTGGCAGCCACAGCGAAATTATGCCCCAAATATAAATCGAGTTATGCCGACGCGACCCTATTCCTGCATCAGCCAAACCAAACATGATTGCGTCCCGCGGTCAAAGTTGTAGCGGTCACGTTGAGGATTGAGAAAAAAGGGAGGTGCAACGATGTTGTTGAGAAATACTTTACGCAACCTTAGCCTCATCCCTGGCCTGATTGTTGTTTCAGTGTTCGTTACATTGGCTCCATCTCTGCTGGCTCAGATTCCCGGAACGGGTGCGTTGGCAGGCAAGGTTACCGATGCGTCCGGGGGTGTGGTTGCGAATGCCACGGTCACGGCAACCAGGGTTGACAACGGCCAGGTGCGAAGGGCAATTACGAGTTCGGATGGCACTTATAAGTTTGATGGGCTCCCGCCGGTCACATACCGTGTGACCTTCGAGGCTGACGGACTGCGGACATCTGATGTTCTTGCGACAGTTAAAGAGAACGAAACGGCAGTTCTTGATGGGAAGCTCGAGGCGGGCGAACAAGTCAATGGCAGCCCAGCTCCGTCGCAGCAGAACACTTTGCCAAACGCGCCGTCAAGCAATACGACAGCACCTTCGCTCGAGGATCTGGGCCTGACTCCACAGCAAACTCAGGGAAGCGCCCAGGATCAGGCCAGGCTCGACAAACGCACGCACATGCTCAAAATCCATCAGCGGCTCGGTTTGATAACCCTTGCTCCGCTGATCGCCACATTCATTACCTCCGCAAATGCCGGTGGCAAGAACACCAGCACCGCCGATCGTACGACGCATATGGTTCTGGGCGCGGTGTCGGGGGACTTATATTTCATGACCGCTTACTACGCCATCCGGGCACCCAGGATACCCGGGACGGAAACCCGCGGTCCCATCCGCCTTCACAAAGCCATGGCCTGGATTCACGGTCCGGGAATGATCCTGACGCCCATCCTCGGAGCGATTGCTTACAATCAAAAGAACAGCGGCGAAAAGGTGCACGGGATCGCGTCGGCGCATGGGCCGGTTGCCATCGTCACGGGCGCGGCCTTTGGGATCGCCGTAATGTCAGTCTCGCTCAAGTTCTAATTAGTGCTTATGCATAAGAAAATACTGATAGCCTTCTTGTTTCTGGCACTCCCCGCGTTTGGCGGACCAGATAGCCAGTGGATCCTTGAGCAAAGTACTCTCACCTATCATGTGTCGCATCCGCTGCATCAGTCCGAGGGGGTAAGCCATGCGGCGCGAGGCAAGGGCGTTTGCCATGCCGGACAATGCGACTTCCTGATCGCTGTACCTGTGAAGTCATTCGATTCGGGAGACAGTAACCGCGACCTTCACATGGTTCAGGTAACGCGCGGCGCGCAGTTTCCCATGGTCACGGTGCGCACCCGCTTGCCCGAGGCGGCATCCACGTCTGCAACCATCAACGCTGATCTGGAGGTCCAGTTTGCCGGCCAGACCGCCCAGTTCAAGCAAGTTCCGTTTCAACTGGCGACCCAAGGGAACGAAATCAAGATATCGGGGACAATTCCCGCGACCCTCACCGATTTCAAGATCGAGCCACCGACGCTGCTAACCCTGCCAGTCAAGAACGAAATTCCGGTACGCGTGGAGATGACCTGGCGTCCGCAGTGAAGGGTTCTTTCGCATTACTCGGGACAGTATAAGAACCGCCATTCGGCGGGAGGAATTACATTGCATCCGGTTTCCTCCCCCGTGCACAAGTAGGTTACGAAAGGGTCCAAAAGTGCAGAAAGCACAGAATTTCCACAAGACTTGATCAGGCAGCGGGAGTAGAATTTGTTTGGTTACCAAAATGCGGGCTTGACCCTTCAATCTTCTCGTGAGGAAAGGATTTTTTTGACATGTGGAAACCGACAAATCAGCCTTCTACAACACCTTCGCGGTCAGGTGAGCCAGAGCGTCCCGCTATGCCTACTCCGGTGACGTCTTCGCCAAGCGAGCCAACTGCGGCTCGTCCGGCAGTTGCGGCCAGCACGGCGGATCAGGCGACGATCGGTAAATCGCTGGTGATCAAAGGCGAGGTGACCGGTTCGGAATCGCTTTACATTGATGGCCGTGTGGAAGGTTCCATCAACCTCGCTGGCAATCGTGTTACGGTCGGCCGCAATGGTGTGGTGGCTGCGAACATCAACGCCCGCGAGATTGTGGTCCTGGGAAAAGTGCGCGGCAATCTTACCGCCAGCGATCGAGTGGACATCCGCAGCGATGGTTCACTTACCGGCGACGTGGTCGCAGCGCGCATCTCGATCGAAGATGGCGCATTCTTCAAGGGCGGCATCGATATTCGCAAGGGCGGCCAGAAGCCGAATGGCGAGGAAGTAAAAGCGCCGGCAGTTGCTGCCGAAGCAGTCGCAGCCCGAGCCTAGGCAGAATTCATCGACGCAGGTCTTGGTCGCGGATTAGCGCCCGAGACCTGACGCCGAGAGACCTGACGCTGAAATTTGTCTAGGGCACAATTCCCTTGGTTAGCTCTTCTGCCTGCCTTTCCGCCACGCGCGGGAGAGCTGTTCCTTTGCGACGCCGCAGATCGCCGGGCAACTGAGACCGCGTCAGCCACAGTCCTGCTGCAACAGCCCCAGCCCAAGTGATGCAGATTAAGGCCAGAGCCTCGACGTCGGCGATGCGACTGCCGGTGACCACGATTGCGCCTGCGACTCGATAACTTAGCAACCCCGCTGCGGTTGCGGTGATGGTGGCTTTTCCCAACTCTCCCCATTGCAATTCATTCCACGCAACCAGCTTACGTTGGTGCAACAGAATCGCCATAGCGAGGCAGTTGGCTGCAATTCCCAGGTCGGAGGCCAGCGCGAGTCCCACGGATGAGAAGGCATGGTACAACGCCCGATACATCGGCAGCGATGCGATTGTGATCAGACTGCTGGCAACCATGGGCGTAAGTGTGTTGCCGGCTGCATAAAAGGCTCGTGCGTAGAGTCCTTGCGCGGACCAGAACACCAGCGAAAGCGAGAACCAAAAAAAGTAAGTAGCGGTGGCTTGCGAGTCAGAAAAAACGAAGTGTCCATGCGGCAGACGATATACCAAGTCGATCATCGGGAGTGCTGCTGCCATCATCAAACTTGAGGCCAGGAGCGCGGCGGCGGCAGTGCGATAGACCGATCCATTTACCGTGTCAGCAAACTCCTGCATCCGTTTTTCCCCAAACAGACGCGCGAAGAATGGCAGCGAAGCTTGACCGACAGCTTGTCCGAGGATCGCAATCGGCACGGCCAGCAGGCGCTTGGCGTAGTTGATGTGGCTGATTGCGCCGGGAGAATCTGAAGCGAAATAACGGAGAATCCAGTCGTCGGCGCTGACCAGCGAGACTCCGATCATCAGAGGAATCGACATTCGAACCCATTCCCGAAAGGCTGAATTGCCGACATCGAACGAGATGCGGTAGCCCGCTCCTACGCGGGCGGCTCCGATTGCGTTGATCAGGAATGGTCCAACGAAAGTGCCGGCTAGCGCTCCGTAAGCAAGTGAAGCGATTCCGAACGAATGCGAAAGCGACACACCTCCAAGAATGATGAAGCCGTTGTAAACCAACGGCCCCAGCGCCGGAAATAGAAAGAGGCGGCGCGATGACAAGACCGCAGAAACCACTCCCCCGACGTAGAACAAGATTTGGGCAGGCAGCAGAATGCGGGTGAGGTGAACGCAAAGATCAAGCTGCTCTGGCTTGAAGTTGTGGAACATGAGCCGCGTGATCTGAGGTGCAAAGATCTCCGCCAGAATGACGCCAATCCCCAAAACCAGCGTCATCACGGTAATGATGACGGAGAAGGTTTTTTGGGCGTCGTCCTCTCTTTTTTCCGCCAGGAATCGCGTGTAGATGGAAACGAAGGTGATGGAAATGGTGCCGCCGGCGACCAGGTAGGCGAGGAAATCGGGAATCTGAAAAGCGGCGATGTAAGCATCGGTGGTCGGACCGGCGCCAAATGCCCACGCGGTATAGGCCTCGCGCAAATAGCCGACGATGCGCGAAAGCACCATCGCGGTCATCAAAAGCACGGTCGCCGAAAATGCAGTGTGCTGGTGAGAGGGCCGGAAGAGGCGCAGCCAGCGGGCCGAAACACTCATCGGATTGTCAGAACCATTCGCCGGAGTTGCCATCCAAGGCCGATTCTACACGGCGGCTACTTCTCTCTTATTAGGCCGCGTGGTTCGTCTCGCGATAATGGCGCGGGTGTTGTTGTTTTGACACCTGCGGGCGAGCCGCCGGATAATCCGAGGCGTGTCGGATTCCGCTGCAATCGATGCTTCTTCGTATTCCGCGGTTCTGCGCCGTTCCTTTCGCAAGAGTTTTCCTCCTGCTGTGCGCGGCGAAGGTGTTTATCTGTGGGACGCACGGGGCAAACAATATCTCGACTTCTCCGGCTCTGCCGCGGTGAATTTCATCGGACATGGAGTAGCGGGGATCGCAGCGGCGATGGCGTCTCAGACCAAACAACTGGAGTTCGTCCACAGCAGCCAGTTCACGACCCCAGTGGCTGAAGAGTATGCGGCGGAGTTGGTCGAGTTCGCCGGAAAGAATTTCGAGGGCGGCTGTGTCTACTTCACCTGCGGTGGCTCGGAGTCGATCGAAACCGCACTGAAGCTTTCACGGCAGTATCAAGTGGAGATCGGACAAAGCAAGCGGTACCAAGTAATCAGCCGCGGGCAAAGCTATCACGGGTCGACCCTCGGGGCTTTGTCGCTTTCCGGAAACAAGCGGCGGCGTGAGATCTATCTTCCGATGGTACGGGAATTCGCGCATGTGGGATTTCCGTATTGTTATCGTTGTGCATTCGATTGCACCGACGGCTGCCGCAATTGCGGTCAGGAATACGCCGCGGAGTTGGAGCGGGCGATCGAGGCCGCAAACGGAGAAGTGGCCGCATTCATCGTCGAACCAGTCAGCGGGGCGACCTTGGGTGCCGTCGTGCCGCCACCCGGTTACTTGCAGAGTGTGGCCGAGATCTGCCGGCGGCATGGTGTTCTTCTAATCGCGGACGAAGTAATGACCGGCATGGGGCGTACGGGGAGAAATTTCGCGGTCGAGCATTGGGACATCGCGCCAGATATTTTGGTCACGGCCAAGGGATTGTCCAGCGGCTATGCGCCGTTGGGAGCGGTTTTGGTTTCGAAGAGAGTGGCCCGCGCCATCGCTGAGGGGTCGGGAGCGTTTCTGCACGGTTTCACTTACAATTCGCACCCGATCTCGCTAGCCGCAGGGAGGGCCGTCCTTACACGCCTCCAAAAGGAAGAACTCGTACGGACAGCAGATTCCGAGAGCCGAGGCTCGACGGCCGCGATCCTGCGCCAAGCACTCGAAGGCCTGCGCGACGTTCAGGCGGTTGGAGATGTGCGCGGGATTGGATTGTTGTGGGGTGTGGAGTTCGTCGCGGACAAAGCCACGAAGCGGCCGTTTACCCCGGAACTGAATTTCGCGAGTCGTGTGGCTCAAGCAGCAGTGAATCGAGGCCTGCTGGTTTATCCCATCCAGGGATGCGTGGATGGAGTGTCGGGCGATCATCTGCTGATTGCGCCGCCCGCGGTGATCACCGCCGAGCAAATCGATTGGGCCGTGAACCAGTTGAGAGAAGCGATCGAAGAAGCTACTACGACTTGAGAGATCTTGGATGGAGCGACCGACGTCTCGCCCGTCCAGTTTTGCCAAACACACGGGCGGGGACGCCCGTGCTCCATTGAAGCTTAGATCAATCCATGTGGTTGTGGGCCTGACGTTCGACGGACCAGACATCCTCCGGCTTTTGCTCGAACGGATAAACGTGCACCATCCAGCCGAAGATCTGCGGCATGAACTTGCCTCCGGCCGCATCGCAGGCTTCCTTAGTCCTAATTGATCCGTGCAGGCCAAATTGCGCATTCGGTCCGCCCATCTCACTTCTTTTGTCATCTGGAGGGGCGCACAAGTTTACGTGGGCATGCCACTGGGCGATGCTGAGCGGAATGCGAGAGTCGAGTTCCTCTTCGTCAGATCCCTTGGGCGCGGTATACATCACGCCGATAAGCTTGTAGCCATCGCCTTGTTTCTCGTAAAGCAGTGAAGTCGGATGATCGGGATTGAAGCGCTTACTCGCCTCGAAAGCGTACCAGTAATTTGTAAAGTGGTACTGCTTTTGCGGCCGGTTAGGCATAAAAATCTTGTAGCCGTCGGCCAGAGCGACTTTGTAGTCCACGTATTTTTCCGCGACCTTGCGAGCAGCTACGACCACCTGGTCCGCCTTTTCCTGATCGCCTGGCTTCAGATCGCGCAGCGCAGTCATCTTCATGTGCGGGCCCATATCCATGTGCCGGCCTTCCATGGATTGCATGGCGTGAGCGCTGCCGTCGTTCCCCATCCCCGGCATGTCGCGCATTTCGGACGCGCTCATTTTGGACACGTCGCTCTGCCCTTGCTGCTGCTGGCCCCAAAGCGGAGTAAACGCGAACACCGCGATCGCAACGGTGCTCAAAATTGGTTTGCTCATATTACAAATCCCCCATCGTATTAACCCTGAACGAAGCGGGTTGTTTCTGCAACGGGAGAGCGTTACTGATGGTTACGGGAGTAATTTGGTTTGATCGGATTGTCTCAGGAAGCGAGTCCGGTTGGCCTTGCCTCTGCCAATCCGACGGAGAGCAACACACTGTTTGCTGCCTCACTTCCTGACCGGATGCAGTCGGGTACGCCGATTCCGCGGTATCCGTTGCCCGCGAGCGCCAAGCTGGGAAGGTCGTGCAGCCGGCTTTCGATCCGCTGCAACCGCTCCAGGTGACCGACTCCATATTGAGCCATCGCACCGTTCCATCGGTAAACCCGAGTGAATAGCGGATCGGCCTTCAGCTTGATGATTTGGCCAAGCTCTTCCCGAATAATGCGGACAATTTCGTCATCCGTACTCTGGAGAACTTGCTCATTACGGGCGCCGCCAACGAAGCAACGGAGGAGAGCTCGATCCTCCGGGGCGCGGTGAGGAAACTTGTTATGCACAAACGTGGCCGCCAGCATGCGCCGACCCTCGCTGCGAGGCACAAGAAATCCGAAACCCGGCGGCAGAGACGCACGCACGCTCCGATCGTAGCCGAGGTTTACAGTGACTGACGAAGTGTACTGGATGCCTCGGAGTTCAGAAGCAAGCTTGGCGCTGGCTACCTCCAGCAACTCCGCAGCCGCTTGCGCCGGCGTGGCCATAATGACGGCGTCGAATTCATCCGAAGCATAGCCTGCGGAAACCACCCAGCCTCCATTCTGCGGTTGAACACGTTGCACTGGCGTGCTGGAGTGAAGCGCAGATGCAGGAAGCCGGGAAACTACCGCGTCCACCAACTGCTGCATGCCATCTTTCAGAGAAGTGAACAGCGGCTTGACCGGGTCCTTGGGAGCATGTGCCATTCTTTTGCGTGAGGCCAGCATGGCCCGGCCGAGGCTGCCATGTGTGGCTTCCATCTCGGCGAAGCGCGGCAGAACAGCACGCACGCTGAGTTGTCCAGCCTCGCCGCCATACACGCCCGAAAGCAGTGGATCAGCCAGACGATCCACCATTTCGCTCCCGTAGTGCCGCTCCACAAATGAAGCGACGGTTTCGTCGGCCTCGGCTTTTCGTGGAGGATGAAACCACTCTTGCGCCATCCGCATTTTGGTGCGCGCGGAAAATAGCGGCGACAGTGCCGTCGGCGCGATCTTCGTCGGAACCATGAACATCAGGCCGTCGGGCATCACGACCAACCTGCCCTTCACCAGAATGTAGGTTTTGCGATCGGCATCGTTGGAGCCGATGAGTTGGTCACCCAGTCCGACTTCGCGGCTCAAGTCGCTGGCCCAGGGCTTTTCTGTGAGAAATGAATCGGGGCCGGCTTCGAGCAGACAGCCATCCACCCACTCGGTCACCAGCACTCCGCCGAGACGCGGGCAGGACTCGAACAGAGCGTATTCCAGCGGAGCCCCAGCCTGACGCCGCTTTTCCAGCGCGAAGGCAGCCGACAATCCTGAGATTCCGCCGCCGATGATGGCTATGCGCTTCATTTACTGGCTAGCAGTGATTGCGAGAGCCGCGTTCTGGCGACATCGGCCAGGGCTGCCACCAGCAACGACGAATCATTCAGCGACTCGGCGCGCCACAGCCGCATGCCTTGCGCCTCCGCGAATTGCTTGAAGCCGATGTCGATGTCGTAGAGAACTTCAACGTGGTCACACAAGAATCCGATGGGTTGAACGAAAACGTTGCGATGACCTTTTTCTTTCAGACTGAGAATCGTATCTTCAACCCGCGGTCCCAACCAGACTCCACCGGACATGCCCTGGCTTTGAAATGCGAACGTCCAGTCTCCCGAAGCCAGCGCGGCCTCACGCGCCACCAGCGATGCAGTTTCCTTAGCCTGGCTTTCATAGGGATCGCCGTCTGCGATGGTGCGCTCGGGCACGCTATGCGCGGTAAAGATAATCGGGGTTTGTTGCGTCCCCGCCTCGCGAGGGGCGCGGTCCAATCCTGCTCGCAGCCTTTCGGAAAAGGCTCTGATCAAGAGCGGATGATCGTGCCAGGACTCGACGAAATCGACGGCAAAGGCCGTTCCCTGATTGCTGGCGAGATCAGAGCGGTAAAGACCCACGCTGGTCCGCGAATTCTGTGGCGCCAGGCAGATTGCAACAACGTGTTCGATACCATCGAACACCAGGGCGCGAACCGCATCGGCGATAAACGGCTTCCAGTTGCGCATACCCACGTACACTGGCATGCCCAATTCACCCGCCAGAAGTTCGGCCTGCTTCAGCGTCAGTTCGGTCAGCGGGGAGCGGCAAATCAGACCGTAACGATGCTTCACTTCCTCCACAACTGGCTGTGGAAGCGGCCTCCCACCGGTTACTCGCAGGAGAAAGTCTGGCACTTCTTCCACCGAGTCGGGGCTGCCATGAGCAAGCAACAGGACGGCGTTTTTTTTTGAATCGGCCAATCTCTAATCCCCTGACTGCGACGCAGGGATGACCCTCGCCGAGTGTTCCTGCACAAATTTCGCCAGCGCTTTTACATTCTCAACCGGAGTTTCCGGCAAAATGCCGTGACCCAGATTGAAAATGTGTCCGGGACGTCCGGCCGCGCGACGCAGAATGCCTTGGGCTCGCGACTTCAGTTCCTTCCATTCCGCGAACAGCAGAACCGGATCGAGATTACCCTGCGTGGCACAATCGAAACCAACGCTGCGCCAGCCGTCATCGATCGGAATGCGCCAGTCAAGCCCAATCACTTCTGCGCCAGTTTCTCGCATCGAGGGCAGAAGGGTAGCGCTGTCCGTGCCGAAATAAATTATGGGCACGCCGGTTTTCTGTAGCGCTTTCACCAGTTCGGTAGTGCGCGGCAGCACGTAACGCCGATAATCTTCGACGCTGAGGCAGCCGACCCAGCTATCAAAAATCTGGATAACGTCGGCGCCAGCATGCACCTGCTGGGCCGCGTATTCGGAGACGACAGCGACCAACTTTCGCATCAACTCATCCCAAACCGCAGACGACGAGTACATCATTTTCTTGGCGTGGACGTAGTTGCGCGAGCCGCCGCCTTCGATCATGTAACTGGCAAGGGTGAAGGGCGCGCCACAAAAGCCGATCACCGGCAGACGTTCACCAAAATGCTTGCACACTAGGCGCACCGCGTCGGAAACGTATCCCAGATCGGCCGCGCGGTCGGTGCGCAGGCGCGCGATGTCTTCTTTCGTCCGCACCGGCTTCTCGATGACCGGGCCTTCTCCGGCTGAAAAATGGAAAGGCAGCCCCATAACTTCCAGCGGCAGCAGCAGGTCGGCAAAAATAATGGCAGCATCTACCCCGAGCGCCTCAGCGGCGGTGATGGTCACCTCGGCCGCGACCTCCGGCTTCTTGCAAATCTCGATCAGCGAATATTGTTTGCGGACGGCGCGGTATTCTGGCATGTAGCGGCCGGCTTGCCGCATAAACCAGACCGGTGTGCGGTCCACCGGTTGCAGCTTGCAAGCTCTGACGAATCGGGATTCAGGGGCAGACATGCGACCTTCCAATGTAGCATTTCCGAGGCGTGCTCTGTGGCGCAGGCCGGGACGCGCTCATAAGCGTTCACAGCTGGGCGGTGCTTGTCCAAAAGCTGGACAACTTGCCCTACCGAGTAGGGCGCACCAAAAGAGATAACCTCATTCCCCCCATGAATCGGCCTATGATTCTTAAGAACATCAGTAGGAGGTAGGGCACATGGCAGCGAATCAGGTGGTTCTTTACTTCGACAAGCAGGAGGATGCTCTGCTTTTCACCTTGGCTGCCAGTTCGGTCATGTCAGCGGAAGGCCCAGTCCACGGCAGTGACGCTGTAGTCAAGGTTGCAGAGGAGATTTGCAAAGCCAGTCGAATCACCACCGAAGGTGTTCTGAATAATAGCGAGCTAGTCTGACCAAGCTAGTCTGACCAGGGCTGCGGCGTGCGGTCCCAGCGGTGCTTCTTCAAGATCCGAAGTAGTCCGTCGTCGAGCGGGCCGGAATCACTCATCCCAATGTTTTGCCGGACGTGATCCGGCTTCCTCATTCCCACAATCGTTGTGCTCACCGTTGGGTCCGACAAAATAAACCGCAGTGCCGCGTCTGGCAGACTCATGTTCTTTGGGATCGCAGGTTTGAGTTTCTCCACGCGCGCCAGCGTTTGCGTGAGATTTTCCGGGCTGAAGTATTTGGAGCGCCAGTCGCTCGCCGAAAACTTGGTTTCCGCCGTCATTTTGCCGCCCAGACTGCCTTCATCGAGAGGGACTCTGGCGATCACGCCAACATTTAATTCCCGGCACGCCGGGAAAAGTTTGTCTTCGGGCGATTGGTCGAAAATGTTGTAAATCACTTGTACAACATCTACCAGCCCGGTCCGCAGCGCCTTGATGCCGTTCTCCGGCTGCCAGCGATTGAGACTCAGTCCGAAGAAGCGGATCAGTCCATCGCGCTTCAGCTTCTCGACCGTGTCGCGAAACTCCGCTTCGTCAGCCCAGCTATCGTCCCAGACGTGAAATTGCAGAAGGTCAATGGAGTCGGTTCCGAGCTTCTCCTGGATGAGCTTGGCATATTTGAAGACGTGTTTCGAGGGAAAGACATCGTGGTACTTGTCTTTCGGGGACGCGGGCCACTTGTCGTTAAGCGGCGGGATTTTGGATGCGGCATACAAGCGCTTGCCGCTATTGGCAGATAAGATTTTACCCAGCAAAGCATCACTCTTACCTTCGCCATAGGCCCAGGCGGTATCAAAGAAATTGCAGCCGAGGTCCACGGCCAACTGCAGAGCCTCGATCGATTGGCGGTCATCAGACCCGCTCCAACCGCTCATTCCCCAGAGTCCATGGGCGATTTCGCTTACCTCGAAACCGGTGCGGCCAAGCCTTCGATACTTCATGAACCCTCCCGCGGGAGATGAAGACATCCCGCTGCCGGGATTTGACATTCCCGCTCGGAGCTTCTTAACATATACGTTCAGCCTTGAACTGTTCAACAGTTGTACGGTTCGGGCGTTGCAAACCGTAATTCCTTGCGACAAACCTCTTATGATTACAGTTAAAGAGCTTACCAAGAGATACGCTCGTAATACAGCCGTCGACCACATCTCTTTCGAGGTTGGAAGGGGTCAGATCGTAGGTTTTCTCGGGCCGAACGGGGCCGGGAAGACCACAACCATGCGCATGCTGACGGGCTTTCTATCGCCAACCTCGGGCGGCGCAACCGTTGCCGGCTACGATGTCTTGGAACAGCCGCTCGAAGTCAAAAGGCGCCTCGGCTACCTGCCCGAGACGCCGCCGCTTTATCCGGAGATGGAGACTGTCGAATACCTGACCTTCGTAGGCAAGCTCAAAGGGCTCTCGGGCGCGGAATTGCGCCGGCGAGTCGATTATGTCTGCGATCGCTGTGCTGTCGCCGATGTAAAGAATAAACTCCTCGGCAAACTTTCGAAAGGCTATCGCCAACGCGTGGGTCTGGCTCAGGCGATCATTCACAATCCGGACGTGCTGATTCTCGACGAGCCCACAGCCGGTCTCGATCCCAAGCAGATCAACGAAACCCGGGACTTGATCAAGAGCCTGGGCGGCGATCACACCATCATTCTCAGCACGCACATTCTGCCGGAGGTCGAGCAGACTTGTGAGCAAGTGCTCATCATCAACAAAGGCAAGTTGGTAGCGACGGACTCAGTCCACAACCTGCAGAACCGCGCGCGCGGAGCAGAGTCCGTCCTGGTCGAAGTCAGCGGACGCAATGGCACCCTCGATTTCGCAGCCGTCCAGCGGCGGCTCGAACAGGTTGCGGGCGTCAGCCGTGTCGTGGCGAAGCAGAACCAGCAGAACCGCAGCAGCCTCGAGGTCGAAAGCGGAAAAGGTTTTGTCCGTGGCGATCTGGCCCGCGCTGTGGTCGAGTCCGGTTGGGATCTGAACGAGCTGCGGCCCGCGGCCATGAGTCTCGAAGAGATATTCCTGCGACTCACCGGCGCGGAAAAAGCTGCGCAAGAAGAAGGCGCAGTCAAGGAGGCACAGTAAATGCGAAATATTTTGATCATCTGCCGTAAAGAGTTGCGCAGCTATTTTGCATCGCCTATTGCATACCTGCTGCTGACCATGTTTGCCCTGATCTTCGGCTACTTTTTCTGGAGTTCATTGGGTGAATTTGTTTACGTCGCCATGGAATCGCAGATGCGGGGGCAGGCGTATCCGATGAATCTGAACGAGATGATCGTAAGGCCGCTGTTGTTTAATGTCGGCGTGGTGGGCCTATTCTTCATCCCCATGATTACGATGCGCCTGTTTGCGGAGGAGAAGCGCAGCGGCACGATCGAGCTGCTCGCGACTTCGCCGATCCGCGACAGCGAAATCATCTTGGGTAAGTGGCTGGCGGCAGTCGGTCTTTACACTTGCATTCTGCTGGTTACCGCCGTGAACTTTGCATTTCTTTTTAAATATGGCAAGCCTGATTGGAAACCGTTGGCGATTGGCTATCTCGGATTGTTGCTACAGGCGGGCGCGTTGCTGGCGATTGGCACGTTCATTTCAACGCTCACCAAGAATCAGATCATTGCCGGTGCCGCGACCTTTGGAGTGTGCCTGCTCCTCTGGGTTGTAGGCTGGGTCGCTGGATACGAGACCGCTGTCTGGGCTCAAGTGCTTGCTTACATGTCGATCATTACGCACTTTGAATCGTTCGCCAAAGGCGTGCTCGACTTGAAGGACGCTGTCTTTTATGTGACGGTGATTTTCCTGGGACTGTTTTTCACGGCCCGTTCCATGGAATCTCTCCGCTGGAGGTCATAGGTGAATACACAGTTGCTGAAAGCCAGACAGACGAAATACGCAGCTTACGCGGCCGTCTACGTCCTGGTCGTCATAACCGCGGTTGTGATCGTGAATGTACTGGCGAATCGTTACACCAAGTCCTATGACGCCACATCGAACAAGCGCTATAGCCTGTCCGAACAGACCGCGAAGATTGTGAAGGGACTAAAAGAGAATGCGACCATTCTCTATTTCGACCAGGGGACGCGGTTTCAACACGCGAAAGACTTGCTCGGGGAATACGCATCGCTTTCCCCAAAAGTCCACGTTGATTACATCGACCCAGACAAGAAACCCCAGGAGGCTCGTGAAGCGGGCATAAAGAATTATGGAACCGTAATTGTGCAGATTGGCGACAAGAAGGAAGAGGCCAAGAGCATGACCGAAGAAGGCATCACCGGCGGGTTCATCCGTGTGCTGAAGAACAAAACGCGCACGGTGTGCTTCGTCGCCGGAAGCGGTGAGCATCAGATCGACGACTCCGACCGGAACGGTTATTCCAATTTCAAAGAACTCGTGGCCAAGGACAACTACGAAGCGAAGTCGATCGATTTGCTGCAGAAGGCCCAGGTCCCGGAGGATTGCACGACCCTGGTAATCGCTGGACCAACCCGCGACTATCAACAACCCGAAGTAGACGCGATCAAGAAATACGTCGAAGATGGCGGCCGCGCTTTGTTCATGCTCGATCCGCCGCTGAAGATCGGACGCTCTGAGATCGCGGAGAACGATGCCCTCACCAGCCTGCTGCAAAGTTGGGGCGTGACCATGGACAAGAACCTCATCCTGGACCTTAATCCGATCGGCCAATTAGCCGGACTCGGCCCGCAGGTAGCCCTCGTCACGAGCTACGACTCGCAACCCATTGTGAATGGCATGAAGGGAACGGCAACCGGATTCCCACTCTCGCGTTCGATGGAGATCAAGAACGGCGACAAGACTACGGTACAAAAGATGTTTGACTCCTCGAGCACAAGCCTGGCAACGAACAACCTGAGTTCTCCCGCGATCGATCCGAACGACCCGAAGAATAAAAAGGGACCGCTGACGATTGCTGCAGCTGGCACCTATAACACCGGGAAGCAGGACTCGCAGGGCCGGTTCGTAGTAGTGGGCAGTTCTTCATGGGCGGCGAATTCTTTCCTGAAGTTCAACGGCAATAGCGATCTGGCTTTGAACACGATCGACTGGTTGGCTTCGGACGAGGATCTGATCTCGATCCGTCCCAAGCAAGAGGAGGACCGCCGCATAACCATGACTCGAGCGCAGCTGAACCTGGTTCGAATCACCAGCCAGTTCCTGCTGCCTCTGGTTGTAGTCTTTGCCGGTGTGTCGGTGTGGTGGCGGAGGCGGTAGATGAAACTACGTGGTCTGATCGTCGCCGCCGCCGTCTTAGCGGGGCTCACTGGAACGCTCTACTGGTCGAATCACCATAAGCCCTCGGATACCACCGAAGCTTCCGCCGACGTGGCGCCCAAGATTCTTGCGGTCAAAGAAGACGACGTTTCCAGGTTCGACCTGAAGAAGAATGGCGTCGAGCAAGTCGGCGGCGAGCGTAATAACTCGGGCAAGTGGCGCATTACCTCTCCAACGCCCCTGCCCGCCGATCAAAGTGCGATTTCCAGCTTGCTGGGTACTTTTTCGTCGCTTAACTCGGAGCGTTTGGTAGAAGAGAAAGCCAACAATCTCGTTCCTTATGGTCTGGATGCGCCCAAGCTTGAAGTTGACCTGTCTGAAAAAGACAACAAGACCCAGAAGCTTTTGCTGGGCGACGAGACACCCGCGAGCAACGGAATTTACGCCAAACTCGACGGCGATCCTCGTGTCTTCACCATTCCCAAGTATGACAAGACCAGCATCGACAAGAGCTCGAACGATCTACGGGACAAACGCTTGCTGACTGTCGAATCCGACAAGATTAGCCAAGTCGACCTGATCGCGAAGAAGCAGGAAATAGCTTTCGGCCGCAACAAGGACGAATGGCAGATCGTGAAACCCAGACCGTTGCGTGCGGACGGGACGGCAGTGGATGAGCTCGTCCGCGCTCTCACCGATGCGAAGATGGAACTCGGCGTATCGGACGATCCCAAAAAGGATGCCTCACTCTTCTCCGCAGGCGCGGCGGTCGCGACCGCGAAAGTCACGGCTGAGTCGGGAACGCAGGAACTGCAGGTCCGAAAGAACAAGGTCGACTACTACGCCAAATCGAGCGTGGTGGAAGGCGTCTATAAAGTTCCGAGCGCGCTTGGTCAGGCGCTCGACAAGAGCCTGGACGACTTCCGCAACAAAAAGTTGTTCGACCTCGGCTCCGACGATCCCAACAAAATCGAACTTCGCGACGTCACCAAATCCTATTTCCTGACCCGAAGCGGAGAAGACTGGTGGTCCGGCAGTGCGAAAAAGATAGATGCCGGCACGGTTCAGGAACTCATCGACAAACTTCGCGATCTCTCAGCCAGCAAGTTTGTCGACTCTGGATTCACGACAACGCTGATTGATCTGACCGTCACATCAAATGATGGCAAGCGGGTAGAGAAAGTGGCGATCTCGAAAGCCGGCGACAATTACATCGCGAAACGAGAGAACGATGCCTCACTCTACCAACTCGACTCCAAGGCAGTAAATGACCTCAGAAAATCTGCCGACGACGTAAAGCCTGCAGCCGCGCCCGGCAAGTAATATGCCAACAATGGCTTCCCTCGGCGGCTAGCTCAATGGGGCAGGGACGACACGGAGGCGATGAATTCACGGAGTCGGGAGCGCCGTTGTTTTCCGAATTCCTTCGCCTTCAACGATCGTATAAATGAAATCTGCCGGGACATCGTGCAGGACTTCAACTTTGCCACTTGGCCATTTGATTTCGATCTCGTCCATTCTGGCTTCGGTGCCGAGGCCGAAGTGCAGTCGCGGATCGTTCTGCGAAAGGTAGCTGCCTCCTGCGCGAATTTCGTTGAATTGCACTAACCTTCCCGCCTTCACCGTCACCCGCGAGCCGATTGCCATCTTGTTGCTCTTTGTGCCTACTAACTTAAAGAGCACGCGATGATTCTTGTTTCCTCCCTGATTCAGCAGCAGGGTTGGCGGTTCTCCCGTATTCATTACTACGATGTCAATATTTCCATCGTTATTGAGGTCGCCAAAAGCCGCGCCTCGGCGTGATGCATCCGGAATTCCAGCAAGTACGCTGGAAACGTCCTCGAAGGTGCCGTCGCGGCTGTTGCGGAACAGCAACATTGGTTCGCGATAGCGGGGAGCGCCAGGGACTTGGTCCATCTGCGGATACACATGTCCGTTCGCAACGAACAGGTCCGGCCATCCGTCGTTGTCCATGTCAAGGAATCCGGTACCCCAACCCACCGGGTTGTACGTGGGCTTGGCGAGTTTTGCGGGATAGCTGACATCGGAGAATCCCTGCTCTCCCAGATTGTGATACAGGCTGTCGGGCTGTTCGGTAAACGTGGTGACAAACACAGAAAGGCGGCCTTCGTGCAAATAGTCGCTCCAGTCAACACCCATGTTGCCGCGCTCCGAGCCATCTCCACTCACCGCCGCTCCTGAGAGCATGCCGACTTCTTCAAACGTTCCATCGTGCTTGTTGTGGTAGAGGTAATTGGGTCCGGAATCGTTGGCGACGTATAAATCGGGCCAGCCGTCGTTGTCGTAATCGGCCCAAATTACGCCGAGGCCGTAGTACTTGTTGGGGTCGTCGACGCCAGCTTTCTTGGAAACTTCTTCAAACGTGCCGTCGCCGCGATTGTGAAACAGCAGGTCGGATTCGCCGAGCATGCCCCACGGACCGCACTGCACCGGAATTCCCTTGAAGCTGCAGTTTTTCTCGTTCTTGCCGAAGTCGGGCAGTTTGTTCACATCAAAGTGCACGTAGCGTGAGACGAACAAGTCCACGTAACCGTCGCGATCGTAGTCGGCCCAGGCGGCGCCGGTGCTGAATCCTCCCGCGGCCACTCCTGCCTTATCGGTGACATCATCGAACTTGCAGTTGCCCAGGTTGTGATACAGAGCGTTTCCTCCGTAGCCAGTTACGTAGATGTCAGGCAGACCGTCGTTGTCGTAATCGGCGACGGCCACACCCATGCCCCACCCTTTGCGCGCGAGTCCGGCGGACTTGGTGATGTCGGTGAACTTGAAGCCGTCGTCCTGGTGATAGAGCGTGATCATGGGATCCCCGCCTTGCTTATAGCGGTCGACCGTGGATCCGTTCACCGTGATGATGTCGAGTCTGCCGTCATTGTCACAATCGATCAGGCCCACGCCGCCGCTCATCGATTCCACGATGTAGCGTTTTTCTGTAGACGAAATATGGGGGACGATCAAGCCAACTTGCTTAGCGACATCTTCGAACTTGGGCAGGGGAGTCTTCGTGGGGGCTGCCTGCGCAGAGGCGAAGACGGAGAATAACAAACCCAAGCAGAGAAGTGTTCGCATGATGATCCGGAAGCGACGATTATAAATCCAGCGTGGAGGCCGGGCGTCCCGTCCTCCATCAAATTACTAATGAAACTCAATCGGCGGGTGCTGGCGCGGGTTCTGGGACATGCACCTTTCCTCGCTCACGCCAGCCTTCGATGATCAGGTATAGAACCGGGATGAAGAAGAGATTGAGAACGGTTGACATGATCATGCCGCCGAACACGGTGGTTCCGACCGAGTGACGTCCTTCTTGGCCGGCGCCGTGGGCCACCATTAGCGGTACTACGCCCAGGATGAATGCGAACGACGTCATGAGGATTGGGCGCAGACGAATCCTGGCTGCTTCGACTGTGGCTTCCATCAGCGGCAATCCGCGTTCCCGCAACTGTTCGGCGAATTCGACGATCAGAATCGCGTTCTTGCTCGACAGTCCGATCAGCATCACCAATCCGATTTGGCAGTAGACGTCGTTTTGCAGGCCACGCAGCGCTTGTGCGCCGAGCGCTCCCAGCAGCGCCATCGGTACCGCAAGCAGCACAATGAAGGGCAGCACGAAGCTTTCATATTGCGCGGAGAGCGTCAGATACACCACCAAGACTCCGAGGCCAAACAAGATTATCGTTGTTCGCCCGGACGCCAGTTCCTCGAGCGACAGTCCTGTCCATTCGTAGGTGAAACCCTGGGGCAAGACTTTCTTACTCAAATCCTCCATGGCGACGATGGCTTGCCCGGAACTGAAACCCGCTCCCGCTGAGCCGTCAATTTCCGCAGAACGGAACAGATTGTAGTGGCTGATGACCTGCGGCGTCGTAGTCTGCGTGACTGTGGCCAGGTTCTCGAGTGGAATCATCGCGCCTGTATCCGAGCGCACATAGTACTGCTTCAAATCTTTGGCCTGCGAACGAAATTGCTTGTCGGCCTGGACGTAGACGCGATACGAACGATTGTTGAAATCGAAATCGTTGACGTACGCGGAGCCCATGTATACGCCGAGAGTATCCGTGATCTGCTGCAGCGGCACATGCAGGCTCTTGGCCTTCTCACGATCAATGGTAACCAGAAACTGCGGATCGCTTGCGGTGTAACTGCTGAACAGGCCCGTCAGATCTTTGCGCGCGTTGCCTTGGCGCACCAGCTCCTGCGTGACATTGGCCAAATCTTCCAAGCTGTGCGAACCCTGATCTTGCACTTCAAACTGAAAGCCACCGAATTGGCCCAGACCCTGGACGGCAGGCGGCAAGAAGCAAAGTATCAGCGCTCCGGTGATTCCGGAGACAGAACTGCGCAGCCGGTTGACCACGACGTTGGCGGAATGCTCGGCGCCTTTGCGTTGCGAGTAGCCGGTAAGCCCGGCATAAATAATTCCGCGGTTGGGCGCGCCGTTGCCGGTGATGGCGAAAATATTTTCAACTTCCGGCATCTGGCGCATGATTGCGCTCACCTGATCCTCGATGTGCCTGACGTAATCCGCCGATGCGCCGGGCGGGGCCTGGATGACGACAGGGAAATAGCCCTGATCTTCGTCAGGAACGAAGCCCGTGGGCACACGTTGGAAAATCACGAAGGTGAGCCCCAGTCCCGCGAGAAACAGCACGACTGCGGCCAGGCGGAAGCGGAGGAAAGCGCGCAGGGAGCGCTGATATCCCTCTGTGATGGCGACGATCACTCGATCAATCTGGCGGAAAAACCATCCTTTTTTGCCGTGCTCGCGTCCCAGCAAAATCGCGGAAAGCGACGGCGTCAGGGTGAGCGCATTGAACGCGGAAATGGATATCGAGAACGCAATGGTGAGCGCAAATTGCCGGAACAAAATGCCGGTGGTGCCGGGAAAAAACGCGACCGGCACGAACACGGCCACGAGCACTAAGGATGTGGCGATCACGGCCCCGGCGACTTCTCCCATCGCGACCGACGCTGCTTTGCGCGCGTCGCGCTCACCCTCCTGAAGGTGACGTTCGATGTTTTCGATGACGACGATGGCATCGTCTACTACCAGGCCGGTGGCCAATGTGATGCCGAACAGGGTCAGCGTGTTGATGGAGAATCCCAGCAGTTTGACGAAGGCGAAGGTCCCAATCAGCGAGACCGGAATCGTGACTGATGGAATGATGGTGCTGCGCCAATCTTCAAGAAATACGAAGATCACCAGAATGACGAGCACGATCGCTTCGACCAGAGTAACGAGAACGTCTCGGATCGATTCCCCTACGGCCTCCGTGGTGTCGAATGCATTTTCGTATTTCATTCCGGGCGGGAAGTGTTTCGAGAGCCGATCCAACTCCGCCAGCGCCCGGCGATCTACGTCCAGTGCATTCGCGGTGGAGAGTTGCAGGATTGCAATCCCTACCGCGTCATGCCCGTTGTAGACCAGATCGGAGCTGTAGTCCTCCGCTCCCAGTTCTGCCCGGCCGACATCCTTGAGCCGGACCAGAGTTCCATCGGCATTCGCTTTGAGAATGATATTTTCAAATTGCGTGGGCTCACTCAGCCGCCCGATAGCCCGCACGCTGATTTGAAATTGCTGTCCGGCTTTGATTGGAGGCTGTCCTACTTGCCCGGCGGCGACTTCCACATTTTGTTCCTGCAGGGCGTTGACCATGTCGCTCGCCGTGAGGCCGCGACTTGCCATACGCACGGGATCGAGCCACAAACGCATCGAGTATTTGCGTTCGCCAAAGATGACGACATCGGCAACTCCTGGAACGCGCTTCAACGTGTCCTTCACGTAGACGTCCAGATAGTTGCTCATGAACAGCGGGGTATAACGGTCGTCCGGGGAGTACACGCCGGCGCCGAAAACGAAGTTGCTCGACGACTTGGTAATGGTGATGCCTGTGGCTTTGACTGCGTTCGGCAGACGTCCCTGGGCGGTGTTTACCCGGTTCTGAATATCCACGGCCGCAAGGTCAGGATCGCGGTCCAGTTCAAAAGTCGCGACAATGTTACTGGAACCGTCGTTGCCGCTGTCGGACGTTATGTACTTCATTCCTTGTGCGCCGTTGATCTGTTGCTCCAAAGGAATGGTCACTGCCGATTCCACTGTCTGCGCGCTGGCGCCAACGTACCCGCTGCTCACGGAGACTTGCGGCGGAGCCAGATTGGGGAATTGTGCAATCGGCAGAGTGGGAATTACGACTGCGCCCGCGAGAATGATCAGCAGAGCGCAGACCGTTGCGAAAACCGGGCGGCGAATGAAGAAGTCGACGAACATGGAAAACAGCTTCTAGCCTCTAGCCTCTGGCGGATGATTTACTGATTTGCAGAATGAGCGACATTCAATTTCCCCCTTGTCATTTCGGCGGAGTCGAGAAACCTGTTTTTCGCGCACCCTCGGGCTTCAGCACCGTGTCGGCGTATCGGTGGGCTACAAGCTAGAAGCCAGGAGCTAGCAGCTTACGTTTGTGGCGATACTGTCGCCCCGTCCACCAGAAACTGGATTCCCGAGACGATTATTTTGTCACCCGGCTTGATGCCTTCGAGCACCACATAATCATTCCCGGTCATCTCGCCGATGCGTACCGCTTTCTGATGCGCGACTAGTTTGCCTTTCTCGTCCTCCGCCACGAAAGCGAAGTACTGTCCGCCGACACGCGACACTGCCACTACTGGAACGACCGGTCCCTGATGGGTTCCCCAGATCACTCGAGCGCGAATGAACTGTAAGTTGCGCAACCGGTCCTCATTGTTGGCTATGCGCGACTTGATCAGCACCGTCTGCGTCGTGTTGTCCACTTGCGGCGATATGAAGCTAATGCGGCTGTCCGCCATCACCTGGCCGCTGCCGTCCACGATTTGGACCGGCATATTCATCTTGAGCTGAGACGAGCGCTCCACCGGAATGTATACGTAGGCCTCGAGGCTCCCGGGCTTATCGACACTGGTGAGCATTGTGGTCGTAGTGACGCGGTCGCCTACGTGCACCGGGATGTCGCCCACGATTCCGGTCGATGGCGCGCTCACCCGATAATAGCGCAGCTGCGTCTGCTGCTCCTGCACTTGTGCGTCCAGAGATTTCAGTTGAGCTTTCGCGGTATCGAGCGCCGATTTCGCCTGATCGAGATCCTGCTTCGCGACCACTCCGGCTGCAGCCAGAGCGCTGATTCGGTTGTATTGTTGTTGCGCATAGTCCAGGTTGGCCTCCTGGGCCGCCCGGCTGTGTTCCTGACTGTTCACCGTGGCCTGCTGTTTGGTGGGATCAATCTGCATCAGGACGGCACCCGGCGTGACGTGGTCGCCGGAGTGCACATAAATATCCGTGATCTGCCCCTCGACCTGGGGCATGATGACGGCCGAGTCCCGCGATTTCAAGGTCGCAACGTACTCCGTGGTGTCGCTGATCGGCACCGACTGAGCCACTTGAATCTTTACTGGAATCGCCGGATCCGGCTGGGCTTGGGCTCCCTTCACGGAACTCCCGGTGCAAGCGGTCCCGAGCGCGGCAAGGAACAAAGCCACAAGAAGCGCGATGGGCGGCGCCAGACACGGCGTCCGACTAACGCGACCATCTGCACTGAAACGCCTTCTCATCTCGAGGTCCTTTTCCGCTGCCCTCTCCCACTAGCCTAACAACTAAGCTTCAGATCGGCAAAGGCTTAGATACTAGTGAACCATCCAAAAGGACTAAGTTCCACACAGTCACCGTTAGACTGGAAAACGCGAGAGAAGTTATCGCGACGATTCGACAGACTTCGCCGGCAGGGCAGGCCAAGCATCTCTGGCAAAGCTGCAATGGACTCGGCCTCCGATGTGAACCGACACTTCGCCTCTGCTACATTGTTGATGCCATGAAACCTGTCCGCAGTTTTGCCAGCGATAACAACGCTGGGGTTCATCCCAAGATGTTGCAAGCCATTGCCGGCGCCAACCAGGGACATGTGGTTGGCTACGGAGACGACGCTTACACCGAGGCTGCAGTTCGCAAATTCAAGCAGTACTTCGGCGCTGATATCGAAGTTTTCATCGTGTTTAATGGCACGGCTGCAAACTGCCTGAGCCTGAAGGCGCTGACGGAGACTTATCAGGCTGTGCTCTGCGCCGAGGCCGCCCATATCTATACCGACGAATGCGGTGCGCCGGAGAAATTCACCGGCTGCAAACTCATTCCCATTCCTACCGCGGACGGCAAGCTCACCGTTGAGGCTGTTGGCCACGCCTACCACGGCATTGGCGACCAGCATCACGTTCAGCCGCGCGTGATCTCGATCACGCAAGTCACCGAAATGGGTACGGTTTACACGCCGAGAGAGGTCCGCGATCTGGCCCGCTTCGCCCACGAGCGCAACATGTTTCTGCACATGGACGGCGCACGAATTGCCAATGCGGCCGAGAGCCTGGGCCTGACCCTGCGAGAAGCTACACGGGACTTGGGCGTCGACGTCCTTTCTTTCGGCGGAACCAAGAACGGGGCCATGGGCGCCGAAGCCGTGGTTTTCTTCAACAAGAAGTTCAGCCACGATTTTCTTTATCTTCGTAAGCAGGGAATGCAGTTGGCCTCGAAAATGCGCTTTATTTCAGCTCAGCTGGAGGCGTTGCTCACGAATGATCTGTGGCGGAAGAACGCCCAGCGCGCCAACCGGATGGCCAGGTTGCTAGAAAAAGAAATTAGCAAAATCCCGCAAGTCAAGATTGTGTATGAGGTCGAAGCCAACGGCGTATTTGCGCAAATTCCGCGCAAAGCCATCGCCCGGCTGCAAAAGCGCTATTTTTTTTACGTGTGGAATGAGGAGCACTCGGTCGTCCGCTGGATGTGTTCCTTCGATACCACCGAACAAGACGTCAAGCAATTCGCAAAGTTCGTGGCGGAAACGGTCAAGGAGTGAAGCAGCTTGGAAAAACTAACGCAACCCCGATGTTCACAACCCGATCGAGTTCCACAATCGTTCCTTCAGGCGCAAGATCGTGTTAGGCCATCCGCTCTTATAGCGAAGAAGCACCGTCGCATGAACGGTCTTAGGATACGGCGATGCCCTGTTGCTGAAGACCAGATCGTAGGCTCCGGCACCTGGAAGGGAAGCATCGATCACGGCACCGGTTGTCGAATTGCTTTGGTAGATGGTCGCGGTGGAGTAGCCAGTGCTCCACACCGCAAAGGCAGGGTTGGTTAGGACATAGGCTTCGATCCCGTTGTCGGCATCTTTTCCGCTCCCTTTGCCCTTGCCGTGACGCGGGTCGACAGGAGATGCGCTGAACTCGCCCGTAACGGTCACATCCAGCGCGCCCGGCGGGACCGTAAACTCATGAGCAGAGAAGCTGCGCGGGTTCACCGACACGGAAGCGTCAACCACAGTTTGCGCCTGGGACCAATGGATGAATTCCTGTACCTCCCGTGCCGCTGGACTTTCACCGGTTGCAGCCCACAACACCGCCCCGAGCAAAACCAGGAGGAACGACCACAGTAGAATTCGGCGTTGCCGTCGTGCCCGCAAGAACGCCATGCACTCGGCCAGCACCGTCGCCAGGGCTTCGAGGTTTCCTGTTGACGGCGCGGCCTTCCCACACTTCAGGCAGAACGCGGCAGCCGGAGGCAAGCTCGTACCGCAACTGACGCATGACAATTGAGATAGAATCGCCGCGGGCAGAGCTTTATTTGCCGCCACATCAGTCTTCTGTCCGCACTTCAAGCAGAATCGTGAACCATCCGGCATGTCCGTGCCGCACCATCTGCACAACATATCGGCCTCGCGCTGGTCGAAATTCCGGCCCGATCGACCCTCGAACAGAACTGGACAAATATACTCGTCTTTCTAAACATTGGAAGAAGAAGAAATCGGCGTTGGGGAGTGGTTAAGGTTCGTCAACTCCAACGGCGACAGATGAGAGTCGAGGCCGCTATTGATTTTTGTTCATTCTTCTACTACAGTGTCGCTCACTCCCCTGAGATTTGGGAAAGGTTTGTCTTTTCGGAAGATGAGATGGGTCGAAATTGGCTTAATTTACTCCTGATTTGCTCTCTGGCGATCACTGTGCCTAGCTGTGGGAGCGGGCAACAGTTGGTGTCCATCGCCATTCAGCCCACTACCGAATCGTTCGGGTCCTCAACCACGCCGGTGAACGAAGACACGGGGTTGAACGTTCAACTTAGGGCGCTTGGTTCCTATATACATCCGCCAGCGACAAAGGATATTACGAACACGGTTACTTGGGCCTCAAACACGGCAGACATCGCGACCGTTAACTCTACAGGTGTGCTGAGCGCCGCTGGCTTGGCGTGTGGCGATGCTCTTATTTCGGCAACGGTGACGACAAACAGAAGCAGTGGGAATATCTCGTCACAGGGTGCCCTCGTGACCGGATACATGACCGCAAGCGTGGTGTGCTTCTCAGGGCTAACGTTGACGGTGGACTTCGCCGGCAACGGATCCGGTACTGTAACAAGCTCTCCTCCGGGCCTTAGCTGTGCAGGGACCTGCGGTGCGAGCTTTGCGTCGGGAACTACGATTACACTCACCGCCGTGCCAAACAGCGGCTCGTCTTTCACCAGCTGGGTCGGGTGTGACGTCGTATCCGGGCAGGTCTGTACGGTAAGCAACCTTAGCAGCAATCGCGCCGTAACGGTAACCTTTAATTGACAGTTAGCCGATGCGCCGACGGTTAACCCTCATCGAGAAGTTTCTCCAGCGTCGGTTTATGCTTCTCAGTCTTCTTCTTCCGATTGGGAACTACCCGTGAGGCTGGAGGCGCTCCGATCTGCTCCCGGGCCATGGTCTTCACCGCTTCCACCGCTGTGAAGCGCTTCGATTTTTTCTTCTTTGCCATTGCCCTCATCCTGCCATAGCTCATCCCGCGGTGACGTGCAATAATACAGAGCTATTGAAGAGTTGAGCGGAGCGGATTGCCGCGGCTTGGCCAACGACTAACGACGAGCGGCCAAACGACCCTATGGAAGAACGCGAGTTTTTTGATGAACGGCCTGAAAAGAAGGTGGCGACGCTGAATTGTCCGCATTGCCAGCAGGCCGCTGAATACGAGATCAACTGGCTGGTGCGCACCAAGAAAAACCAGCTTTCCGGCCGCGCCGACGAGCGCGATCGCGCCCGCTTTGCTAAAGCCAAATCCTACATGCTCCGCCGGGATGACATGATGGCCTGCAAGAACATGCGCTGCCGCAAACGCTTCGAGATTTCCGGCGTGCAGTCGGTCGTGTTTACCGAGTAGCTTTTTTCGTCTCCGCATTTCCCCTCGTCCTCGTCGCTCATTTATACTAGTTGGTTTCCCATGGCTGGTTGACGGTTTCTGTAGAGACGTTGCTCGCAACGTCTCAGCTCCGGTCAGCCGGACTCAAAGGAGTTTTCGCTTGAAGATTCTGGTCTGTATGAAACAGGTGCCGCAGAAGGATGCGCCGCTCAAGCTTAACGACTCCGGCACCTGGATTCGCGAAGACGTGTCCTACGAAGTCAACGAGCCCGACGCCTACGCGTTAGAGGAAGCGTTGCGACAGAAAGAGAAGCACGGCGGAGAAGTCGTGGTCATTACGTCCGGCCCGGCCCGCGCCCAGCAGGTTTTGCGGGAAGCTCTCGCGAAAGGCGCTGATCGCGCCATTCATCTCGAAGACAACGCCTTCGTTGGACTGGATGCGCTGAACACGGCGCGAGCTTTCGCCTCCACGATTAAAGAAGACACATTCGACTTGATCTTTACCGGGCTGCAATCCGACGACTACGGCTATGCGCAAACCGGAGTCGTGCTGGCGGAACTGCTGGGCTGGCCTCACGCCACCATCATCATGCAAATCGAGAAAAGCGAAGGTGGAATTCGGGTCAAGCGAGAACTCGAGGCCGGCTACTTCCAGTTCGTGGACATGCCGCTGCCCGCGGTGCTGACCATCCAGTCGGGCATCAACAAACTGCGCTATGCCACGCTGATTGGCATTAAGCAGGCCAAAAACAAGCCGCTGCGCAAGGTCGCAATGGCGGAAGTGCAGCCGGCGGTGACGGGAAATCTGCAGAAGATTGAGCGGCTGTATGTGCCGCAGAAAACCAAGAACACGGAATTTCTGGAAGGTTCAGCCGGTGAAGTGGCCAAGAAGTTAGTGGACAAGCTGCGGAACGAAGTGCGTGTGCTGTAGTGACTGCAAGCGCCGAGCCTCCCTCGGCTGGACAGCCGACGGCGACTGTCCCCACGCGATGTAGCTAGGAGCTAGAAGCTGCCTTTATGCCTGACACAATCTTGGTCGTCGTTGAACAACGCGAAGGTAAACTGAACCGCGTCTCATGGGAGACGCTCACTGCGGGTCAAGCTCTTGCGGCTGAGACCGGTTGGGCACTCGACGCTGCAGTGGTCGGCGGCAGCGTGGGGAAGTTTGCCAACGAAGTAGCCGCCAAGAAGGTCTCGAAGGTCTACGCCGTTGAGTCTCCCAAGCTCGAGCCCTATACCCCGGATGCCTTCTCATCCGCGCTCAAACAATTCATCGAATCGAAGCAGCCCAAGCTGGTGCTCATGCCGCACACTTATCAAGTGCGCGATTTTATTCCCAAGCTGGCGACAGCCATGGGACGCACCGCAATCACCGACTGTATTGGCTATAAGAAAGATCGTGGCAAGCTGCTCTTTACCCGTCAGATGTTTCAGGGCAAGCTGGCGGCGGATGTGAGTTTTACCTGCGATGCTCCCTGGTTCGTCACCTTTCAAAACGGAGCCTTTCGCGGGGATAAGGCCGAAGCGGGAGCGAGTGCCGCTCCGGTCGAGACGGTGAATGTGCAGATTGCGGACGGCGTCATCCGCAACAAGCCGCAGGAAGTTTTCAAAGAAGCCAAGCAGGCCGTTGACCTCACGCAGGCCGAGATTATCGTTTCCGTGGGGCGCGGAATCAAAGAACAAAAGAATATCGAACTAGCCAAACAGCTTGCCGAAGCTTTAGGCGGAGAGTTGGCAGCCTCGCGTCCGATTTGCGACTCTGGATGGTTGCCCATGGATCGGCAGATCGGATCTTCCGGTCAGACGGTCGCGCCGAAGCTGTATCTGGCACTCGGGATCAGCGGAGCGATTCAGCACATTGTCGGAATGAAGGGCGCGAAAACCATCATCGCGATTAACAAAGACTCAGAAGCACCGATCTTCGAGATCGCAGATTACGCCGTAGTAGGAAATCTCTTCGACATCGTGCCCCCGCTGATTGAAGAAGTGAAGAAAGCCAAGGCAGGCGGATAAGTCGTTCATTCCGCATGTGTTGGCCGGGTTTCAGGAGAATAATTACGGATTGACTAGTTTGTTGACTATAGATAAAATAGTGGTCATGAATGACGTTTCTATCTCCGAATTCAAAGCCAAGTGTCTTGGCCTGATTGAACGAGTGCACAAAACACGCCAGCCGCTGCGGATTACGCGTCATGGCCGTCCAGTTGCGGAAGTCATTCCGGCCGGACCCGACCGCAAGCGAAAGTTCTTGGGAGACATGATCGGCACCGCCGAAATCGTGGGCGATATCGTTTCCCCAGTCATCGATCTGGCCGACATCGAGGCATACCGCGATTGAACCTGCTTCTCGACACCCATATCTGGATTTGGAGCAAGTTGGATCCGAAGCGGATAGGAAAAGGCGCAGCGCGAGAGTTGTCAAACAACAATAACGATCTGTGGCTGTCTCCGGTTAGCGTTTGGGAAGCTCTCGCGCTGATGCAAAAAGGCCGCATTCGTGTGGCGGATCCGCTGGCTTGGGTCGAGCGCGCTGCTGATCAGCTACGAGAAGCGCCGCTAACTCAGGAAATTGTTCGCACTGGTTTCGCGCTGTCCTTGCCTCACGCCGATCCAGCAGACCGATTCCTGGCGGCCACCGCCAAGGTTCTGAAGTTAACTTTGGTGACGGCAGACCAGAGGTTGCTCGGGTTGGGCGAGATAGCCAGTCTGGCAAACCGCTAGGCTTCCTATGCTCATTTTCCGCAAACCCATCGACGGCATAGAACGTCCCCAGATGCCCGCCGACGTTGTCATCGTCGGTGGCGGGCCTGCGGGGATGGCCTGCGCTCTACGGCTCTCGCAGCTCATCGACGAACATAATTCGGAGAATCCCGAGTCGCAGTTGAGCAAAGAAAACATTTACGTGCTGGAGAAAGCACGCGAGGTTGGGCAGCACTGTCTGTCCGGCGCGCTACTCGATCCGCGATCGATGCGGGAACTACTTCCTGGCTTTGAAAAAGAAGCCCCGCTCGACGCCGAGGTTACTCAGGAAGCAGTTTACTTCCTCACCGAGAAAAGCAAGTTCAAGTTTCCCATCACGCCTCCGCCGCTGCGCGACCACGGCAATTACGTTATATCGCTGAATCGTTTTGTGAAGTGGCTGGGCAGCAAGGTCGAAGAAACCGGGATCACGATCTTCAGCGGCTTCGCGGGGGCGGAGTTGCTCCTTGACGGGGCCCGCGTCACCGGCGTCCGCACCGATGACAAGGGCGTGGACAAGGAAGGCCATCCCAAATCGAACTTCGAACCCGGTTACGATCTGCAGGCCAAAGTCGTCATTCTGGCGGAAGGCACCCGCGGGTCATTGACGAAACAACTAATCGCCAAATTCGACCTTGCCAAAAACAGCAACCCGCAGACGTACGGCCAGGGCATAAAAGAGTTGTGGGAGGTCCCCTCGGGCCGCATCGCGCCCGGCGAAGTCATCTACACCATGGGCTGGCCGCTCACGAGAAAAGAGTATGGCGGCGCGTGGATCTATGGCGGAAAAGACAACATCGTTTCGCTCGGCTTCGTAACCGGCCTCGACTATCCCGACCCGCGTCTTGATCCGCAGCACGTGTTGCAGGATTTCAAACAGCATCCGTTTGTGGCGAAGTTGCTCGAGGGTGGCAAGATGATTCGCTACGGCGCGAAGTCGCTGCCTTATGGCGGCTGGTGGGCGATTCCGCCGGTCGCAGGCGACGGCTGGATGATTCTCGGCGATTCCGCGGGTTTCCTCAACTCGCAACGCCTCAAAGGAATTCATCTGGCAATCAAGAGTGGAATGCTGGCGGCTGAAACTGCTTTCGAAGCGCTCAGGAAAGATGACTCGTCTGCTGCCATGCTCAGCGGCTTCCAGAAGAAAGTCGAAGCCAGCTGGATCAAAGAAGAGCTTTGGAAGGTCCGCAACTTTCATCAGGGATTCGAGCACGGATTCTTCGCCGGCTTGTTTCACGCCGGCATACAACAGTTCACCGGAGGACGCGGCTTGCGCAACCGATACCCCGGGACCGCGAGTTATCAACACATGAAGAAGCTTGCCGAGTTGCCCGCCGACGGAGGCCCTGAAGCGCATTTGCTTGGCCCCGCGAAGGGCGACGGCAAGCTCACCTTCGACAAGCTCACCGACCTGTATCACTCGGGCACCAAGCACGAAGAAGATCAGCCGGCGCATCTGGTCATCGACGACACCAACATCTGCAACACGCGCTGCGTAAAAGAATATGGCAGCCCTTGCCAGAATTTCTGTCCTGCCAACGTTTACGAAATGGTCGACGACGCCGAACAACCCAACGGCAAGCGCATCAGCCTGAACCCGTCGAACTGCGTACACTGCAAAACTTGCGACATCGCCGACCCGTATCAGATCATCACCTGGGTTCCGCCGGAAGGCGGGGGCGGGCCTAATTATGACGGGATGTGATTAAGAAAAAGATGATGCTGATACGATCCCGAAACGCCGTGCTGTTCCTGTTCGTTGCGATCTTTTGTTCTCTCGGCACGGGCCCAGCAGCCCTCCATCCCAACCACAGGTTTTCCGGGTCTGGATCAATATCGCGCGTCACGCATCGCGATCTTCACCGATGACTTCGGCCAACTCGCCCGCTATCGCGACGCCAATGCCACCCTGAAGCCGCCCGCAGTGGGCGAGAACCGCGTGGTCTTCTTTGGCGATTCCATCACCGACATTTGGAAGCTGGAAGAATATTTTCCCGGCAAACCTTACATCAATCGCGGCATCGGCGGACAAACCACACCGCAAATGCTGGTGCGCTTCCGCCAGGACGCGATCGATCTGCAACCAAAAGTGATTGTCATCCTTGCGGGCACCAATGACATCGCCGGCAACACCGGACCCATGCGACTGGAAGACATCCAAGCCAATTACGCTTCCATGGCGGAGTTGGCGCGCGCACATCAAATCCACCTTGTGTTTTCGTCCGTTCTGCCAGTGCACAATTACACCCCGCAGTCGCAGGATTTATTTGCCCAGCGTTCTCCGAAGAAAATCCTGGAGCTGAACCGCTGGCTGAAGGCCTACTGCGAAGTTAACGGCCTCGTGTATCTCGATTACTTCAGCGCCATGGTAGACGACAAAGGCTTGCTGAAGCGAGACCTAGCCGACGATGGCCTGCACCCCAACGCGGCCGGCTACCGGTTAATGGCGCCGCGAGCTCAGGCGGCGGTTGACAAAGCGGTGGCGCAGTCTGCGAAACCTTAGTTGTGCCTTTGATTACCCGTCTGCATCTATAATGAAAGACAAGTTTCCGAACGCTGCAGCCTTTGGGCATACCCTGGCTGGAGCGGCGAGGGTAAAGAGTTCGCTAGCGGAGATTGCAAGCGCTCTTTCCCAAGGGTGCAGGTGGAAACGCCCGCGCCTCCCGTGCTTCGTGTGAAGCCATTGGAAAGGAAGCGCCCGCCGGATAAGTCCTGCCTGCGTTTTTCTTCATGGCCAACGAAGGGTTGAAGCTAGCAGCCAAAAGCTAGGAGCTAGAAGCTGGTTCTCTCCGACAAATTCGGCCGCCCCATCACCGATCTCCGGATCTCGATCACGGATCGCTGCAACTACAAGTGTGTCTACTGTCGTACGGGTAACGAAGGCGCGCTGTACGGCGACCTGCCTTTTGCCGACTACTTGCGCATGGCTCGAATATTGGCGGCGCTCGGGATCAAGAAAATCCGCCTCACCGGAGGAGAGCCCCTGCTTCGCGGCGGCGTGATTGATTTTGTGCGGGAACTGGCCAAGCTGCGTTCGATCGATGGTGAAGAGCTTGATCTTGCGATGACTACCAACGGTCATCTTCTCTCGGAGATGGCCCAGCCGCTCAAGGATGCTGGCTTGAATCGCATCACGGTCAGCATGGATGCCGTCGACCCCGATCGTTTCGCTCGCATCACCCGCGTGCCCAACGGCTATGACCACGTGCTGGCGGGAATCCGCGCCTCCCGGCGGGCGGGGCTGTGGCCGGTCAAGGTCAATTGCGTGCTTATGCGCGGTTTCAATGAAGATCAGATCATCCCCTTCGGCATGTTTGCCCGCGAAGAAGGCGTCATCGTTCGCTTCATCGAATTCATGCCGCTCGAAGAAGACCGCACCTGGTCTCCTGCCATCGTGGTCACGCTCGATGAAATTGTCGAGCGCATGGCAGAGTACCGCCCGCTGGTCGAGATCCCGCACGCGCGCAGCGAAACCGCCCGGCGATATCACTTCGACGACGGCGTTGGAGAAATCGGAATCATCGCTCCAGTTTCGCATCCCTTCTGCGGACACTGCAGCCGCATCCGCATCACCTCCGACGGTAAAATCCGCACCTGCCTGTTTTCGGTGTGGGACCACGACCTGCACGACCGCATGCGCCGCGGCGCTTCAGACGAAGAGTTGATCGAATTTATCCGCGGCGTAGTTCAGAGAAAAGAAGAGCGCCACCACATAGGCGAGGCGGATTTCGTGCCCGCCTCAAGGACGATGGTGCATATCGGCGGTTAGCGGACCGGCCGATCTGATCCCATCTACGCCACGTGCCGCTTTCTCTCAGAGTCTTCTTGGCGTGTGCCTTCGGCAAGTTGCAGGTGGAGGGGGCGCGTGGTCACGACTCCATTCTCGAGCACGACTTCAAGACTTTGGACGCAGCGCGCGCAAAGCCAGAAGTACTCAATCCTGCGGGATGATGAGCGAGTGCTCTCCGAGGCGACCATGCTGGTCTCGATCTTGAATATCCTGCCTTCGTGCAGATAGTGAAAGCGAGACAGACATGCCGGATTCGCGCACTTGGAGAGCATGGGGGAACCTCCTGATCAAAGCCGCGGGCTGCTCTCCAAACAGCCGTCACAAATAATTATAAAACTCCAATCGCGGAAGTCCAACCCCTGCAGACACGCAATGATGGAACTCCATGCGTTTACTTATTAGTTAATACACAAGGTAGCATGTTTACCCTATGCTAATGGGTATATACCCCAAATTTTGCGTTTTCTTGCTAGGTCTATGAGAACAAAGGGCGTGTTCTAGAGATACCCACGCAAAATATCCCTTTTAAAGGACTTACGGAAGGGGATATCCGGAGGCTTCTTCGCCTCGTAAGTTTATGAAAACAGGCAGCGAGATGGAGATACCCCTCTAAAATATCCCTTCTAAAGGACTTAGCGGGGACATTTTGGCGGAAGGGTTAATCTCATCCCTTCTGATTGCGCGGCCGCGACTGCGCTGGAATCTTAAATTGTCAAAGAGCCGAAAGAGTCATTGCTGTTATCAAACAGCTAATGCAATGTTTATTATGTTAGCCGGTTTCGAGTGCGCAGGTCAAGGGGAAAGTGGAGCATCCCAGGTCTCGAAAACCGCGAGACCTTAGGGGCACCCCTCGAAATCGCCGCGGCGGGGCCAGTGAGCTTTCCTGCGGATGCAGAGACATAAAGAACGGCGGGCCGCTACGCTCCGGGACAGCTAATGCAATAGCGCGCCCCGGACGCGCGTTCATCCCTTTCACGATGAAAAGGTATAATGTTAAAGCACTGATTTTGCTTGAGTAGGGACATTACTGGAGGAAGTTTTTATGGATCCGCTTGCCAGCGGTTTCTGGGCGCGCTTGAAAGCCAACCGCCCAGCATACACGCTCACGATTTTGGCCACGCTAACGGTCGGCATTCTTATCGGAACGGTCATTTCCAAGGGAGTGAAGGGCCAAGAGAAGAAGGGCTCGGATGCAACCCCGCTGACCGTCCCCTCGCCCCAGCAGCTCTCGAACCAGTTCTCGCAAATCTCCAAGCAATTGGAACCGACCGTGGTCAACGTCAACACCGAATCGACGATCAAGAATCCACATCGTCGAGGGCACGGCGGCAATCCCGACCAGCCGGATGATCAGGACCCCTTCGGCGATTTCTTTGATAAGTTTTTCGGTGGCCAGCAGGGCAACGGCCCCATCCGCGAGCGTTCACTGGGCTCTGGAGTGATCGTCGACGCTAAAGGTTACATCGTCACCAACCGCCACGTGGTCGAGAAAGCTGACCGCATCCGAGTGAAGCTCATGGACGATCCGCCAGGAACTTTTCATGACGCCAAGGTGATCGGTTCCGACCAGGAAACCGATCTTGCCGTGATCAAGATTGAGTCCGAAAAGCCTCTGCCCGTCGCCAAGCTGGGCAACTCCGACAGCATGGAAGTAGGAGATTGGGTCCTCGCCGTGGGCAGTCCGTTTGGCCTGTCGGAGACGGTGACCGCTGGGATCGTTTCGGCGAAGGGCCGCAACATCGTGCCCAACCGGCAATTCCAGTCATTCATTCAGACGGATGCGGCCATCAATCCCGGAAACTCGGGAGGCCCGCTGGTGAACATGGCCGGTGAAGTTATCGGCATCAACACCGCAATTCTCACCGACACGAACGCCTATGCTGGCGTGGGTTTTGCCATGCCTTCAAACACCGTCGTGAGCGTCTACAACCAACTGATTGCGCCGGAACACCGCGTAGCCCGCGGCTCAATCGGCATCATGTTCAATGCCCAGGAAAATCCGGCCATCTCCCGTGTTTATGGAGCGGGCGCGGGCGGCGTAACTGTGTCCGCGGTAACTGCTGGCAGTCCTGCCGAGCAGGCCGGGCTGAAAGTGGGTGACACGATTGTCTCGGTCGACGGCAAGCCGGTAAAGAACGGCGACGAACTGGTTGCTGATATCGCCAGCCGCAAGCCTGGCACCAAGGTGAACCTGGGCTTGGTTCGCAACGGCAAGAAACAGGAAGCTACGGTCACTGTCACTGATCGTGCCAAACTGTTCGCCGCTCGCCTCGGTGAAGATGATGACAACGGTGAGGCGGAAGCGCCCAAAGAGAGCAAGTTGGGGTTGACGGTTCGCGCCGTCACCTCTGAAATGGCCGATCGCCTGGATATTCCTGCCGGTAAAGGCGTAATTGTGCAGGATATCAAGCCCTCGTCGTTTGCCGACGACGTCGGTCTCACGCGTGGAGACGTCATTCTCGAGATCAATAAACAACCAGTGAATTCCGAGGATGACTTTAACCGGATCTCTTCATCCCTGAAGAGCGGACAGGATGTGGTCTTCCTGGTACGCCAGCGGGGATCAGGCCGCCAGGACGGCACCATCTTCCTGGCCGGTACACTTCCGTAACCTGGATACAAACCGTCGAGACTGGCACTGAGAACCCTGATCGGGGATGATTACTCAGTGCCCGACTCTGGTTTGCGAGGATAATGTTTGCGCTTATTTGACCGGGGGATAACAAGGCTTTCGGCGCTCGGCTGCGTCGCGCTACTTGCGGCGACGCTTGTCGAGCGCGCAAGAAACGGACAGCAAGTCTTCCGCCCAGCCGGCAAGCAAGCCTGCATCTTCCTCACATGCCTCGACGAGTTCTCATACTAAGACCTCCAAGTCCACTCACACGTCCGCGCACTCTAGTACGAGCAAGAGCAAGAAGTCGCGAAAGTCTGCCTCCAAGGGGCATGCTCATGGACAGCAGAAGATTGACTCGAAGCGCACCGAGGAAATCCAGGAAGCCCTGATCCGCGAGCACTACTTGGACGGAAAACCCACCGGCGTGTGGAACGACGCCACGCAACAAGCCATGCAGAAGTATCAGGCGGACAACAACTGGCAGTCCAAAACTACTCCCGATGCTCGCGCCCTGATCAAACTAGGATTAGGGCCGGATCACGATCATCTGCTGAATCCCGAAAGCGCCATGACCAGCCAACCACAATCAGCCCATAGCGACTCGGTCCCACCTCGTGGCGGCGCATCTGATCCCGACAAGCAGCAAAGATAGAAGATCAAGAGCCTCGCCACGGATCTACGCGGATCAGCACCGATCTGCAGATCAAGAAAGAGAATTAAGAAAAAGAAAAAGGTTATCCGTGTTGATCCGTGGCGAACGGTTTTGACTTAACTCTTCATCACGGGAGTGGGAAAATAAGGCAGCGGTTGGCCACTCACAATTGCCCGCGGATTGCCATCGACCAGCGCGCGCGCGACCTCTTCTCCGCAGATTTCCGCAGCTGCGTTGCGCGCTGCGGAAAGCACCGGCGGACGATTCCTGGTGTCGTGCGCATCCGTCGCCAGCACGTGGACGGCCTCCCGTTTCAGCAGCCACTGCGCGGTTTGCCACGCCGCCTCGCCCCAGCGTCCCGTGAATGCCGACCCGGTTACCTGGATCACGCAGCCCAGTTCCACCCACTGCAGAATACGTTGTGGAGTGCGCTGCATGATCGGATTGCGTTCCGGATGCGTAATGATCGGGGTCAATCCCTTCTCCAGCAGCTTGCTGAAGTGCTCTTCGATCTGAACCGGAACGCTGTAATTGCTTAGTTCGACCAACAGGTACCGCGTATTTTCGATGGTATATCGATTGGGAAACACCATCACATCCTGCAGATTTTCGTACGAGAGATGGAAGTCGCAGCCCAGGCTGAGGCTGGGAGCCTGACCAATGCGTTGCCGGAGATAGTCGAGCAGCCGCGCCAGGAAGTCGCGGTCATAACGGTAGCGGTCGTTGGCGTGCGGCGTGGCGACGATCTGTTCGATGCCATCCGCAACCGCCATGCGGCACATCTGCTCCGCCACGTCCCAGGATTTGGGGCCGTCGTCCACCTCGGCGAGGATGTGGCAATGGATGTCGATCACGCTGGACTACTCTGGCTTTAATGCGATTTAAGCAGATTTTGCGACAAAGACCAAGCTGGTTGCGGGGCGATCAGTTGGAGGCGATGCGACCACTCAGGCCCATGCGGCGCAGCAGGTCGGCAAAACGCGGGTCCGAGCGCAACGGATCCATCCGTCGAGTGATATTTAGAAACGCCATTTGGCTTTCCCGCTGGGTAAACGCTTTCTCCAGCCAATGGAATGCGGTGTCCGGGTCGCCGAGGTCGGCAAAAACGGTCGCCATGTCGAAAGCAGATACGTAGTGGTGTTTGGATGCCTCGCGCAAACGGGCTATCACTTTACGGGCCGCGTCTTGATCGCCCAAATGGCCGTACGCAGAACCCAGCGACGCCAATGCAATAGGGTTGTTTTCAGAGATGGCGACTGCCTGCTGGTACTCGTTGATGGCTTGCGACCAGTTTCCCTGGTCTTCGTACGTGGCCCCCATGGCGATGTGCGCGGGCACGAAGCTGGGATCCATTTCCAGGGTTCGCCGGTTCAGGTCGATGGCCTGAGCATATTGATGCAGATCGCGATAGCGTCCCGCCAGGGTTGTATTGATCGATAAGGAGAGAGGATCAATCTGCTGCGCTTTCTTGGCCTCTTCCAGCGCCTCCGGAAAGCGGGCCATCGCCGCGAGATAATAGCCGTACCATTGGTGGGCGGTCGCGTAGTTCGGGTTCAGTTCAATGGCGCGCCGAAACTCCTGCTCGGATCGCTTCCAGTCCCAGTCGTAATAAAACTCAACCAGCCCCAGCTCGGCATGCCCTTCTGCGATTGTCGGATCTAACTCCAGCGCCTTACTGGCTGCGGCGTGGGCCTTGGCGCTCGCCACGCGAGCCGGTAAAACGTCCGAGCCCAGGATGGAATAGCTGCCCGCCAGGCCGGCGTACGCAGCTGCGAACTTCGGATCTTGCGAAATCGCTTCCTCGAAATAATCGATACTCTTCTTCAAACCGTCTTCGGTTCTCTTGTTCCAGAAATAACGGCCCTTAAGATAGGCTTCGTAAGCGGCGGGCTTCACCGGATTCAGGCTGGCCGAGCGGAGATCTGACGAGGGAGAGCCAACTTTTCCCTGGACTTCTTCCGCAATATCGCGGGCTGCCGAGCTCTGCAGAACCAAAACGTCTTTGAGTTCGTGATCGTAACTTCTCGCCCACAGGTGACGATCACTGGCTGAGTCGATCAACTGCACCCGAATCCTGACTCGGTCTCCGACCCGTTGCACGGTTCCTTCAATCAGAGTATCCACGCCAAGTTCACGGCCAATCTCCGGGGCTGTTTTGCTCGCGCCCCGGTAGTGCATGGCGGAGGTCCGCGAAATTACCCGCAGGCTGCCGAACTGCGCGAGATCGGTGGTGAGTTCGTCGGTCATCCCATCCGCAAAATAGTCCTCGTCTGAGATATTGGAGAGATTCTGCAGCGGGAGGACGGCAATCGAGCGCAGCGGTTTGGGAGCAGACGCAACCGCCACGGACGCATTTTTAGTCGACCGAAACAGTGCGAACAGTCGAGTTCGCGTTCCGGCCAGATTGAAGACCAGAGCCGTAGCAGCCAGGACCAGAACCGCTGGCGCAAGAAATAAATGCAGGCGCGAGCGTCCTGCCCCAGCCGGGGACACAGGGTCTGGCGAGCCTTCGTCGGTCATCGTCTCGACGACCGCGGTTGGCTTCTTCGCTTTCGTTTCCTCTAAGGCTTCAACCGGGGCGATGAACCGGTATCCCAGTCGAGGGATGGTCTCGATATAGCGCGGCTCAGTGGCGGAATCGCAAAGTGCTTGGCGAAGCTTCTTGATTGACGTGTTGAGCCCGTGCTCGAAGTCGACGAAGGTATCGGCCGGCCAAAGCTTCTGTTTGATTTCCTCCCGGGCCACGACTTCGCCCGCACGATTGAGCAACAAGTCCAGGATGGCGAAGGGTTGGCCGCGAAGCCTCAAGGGTGTCCCATGCTTGGACAACTCTTGGGCACGAGGCTTTGCCTCAAACGGCCCAAAACGGAAGATCAACGACGGCGTCTCCATGTGGCCAGACCCCAGCGTTGGGTGCTGGGAACTTCGAGCGGGGATTGTACCATTGTGTTCTTTGAACACCGCCAACAAATTCTAACTATCTGTATTTTCAATCGCTTGCCGAATCACCCGTAATTCACCTTCAATTCACTGACGGTGCATTGCTTACGCCGTCCAGACCTGACAATGTCCGCCCCAGCAGAAACGAGTAGTCCGCGAGCTTTCCATCTGCGGAGGGCACGGGCAGGGGGTGGCCATCTTTGATTTCATTTTCTGGCACCCTGGCCTCGACTTCGACTGCGTTACGAGTGAGGAGATCTCAGTCAGGATTGGCGGTCACTCGATTTTTTCTCGCGAACGCGCATTCGACGGATGGTGCCTGAAACGAAATTCGCAACCACGACACTATGCTCACGAAAGCATGAGCGCGTCGCCCAAGGCAGGGCAGGTGTGCCATCGACTTTCTGCGAGGACAAAGACGCGTATGCCGACTGATCCTTTCTGGCTTGATTTCGCGCTTTGAGAGAGCAGGGAGGCCTCGGTTGCTCTGCGGCGGCGGAGGGTTCGGGGGGCCGATGTTGAGGCGTTAAGGGCCTTCGCTCCACCATCCGCCGGGATGGATGCCGATGCGGCGCGCGACGACTGAAACGAAATCGACGCTCGCAACACTATGCACGAAAGCAAGAGCCCTGCCACGAATCAGGGTTCGATCTTGAGCGTTCGGTCCGCACGCTGGCCGCTCATTTAAACAGAAATTGGTTTTCGGGAAGACAAACTCTCGGGGGAGAAGGTTTGCCTTCCCGGACGCAATACGGCCCCGGGCGTCAAGTCCCGGGGCCGTCATTCGAATCGGGGGAAAGTACTGGATCTCTAAGGTTGTGGCGGAGTCCGAGCCATCGGTTTGGCTCACACAGGGCAGTCAATACCTGCCAGTTCACCAAGCAGTTTTTCTGCCTGGTGTGTGCCTTATCGTGGGCAGTCTCAGATCCCGGGATACCAAGTTGGTCAAATCAAAAAGGAGGATATATGTTTCGCATCAGCGTTTGGGTGTGTATGTGTATTCTGGTCGTTTCTTGCGCGCTGCCCATGGCGGCACAGTCCTGGTCCGCGCTGAATAACAAAGCCAGCTTTAACGCAAGCACAGCTCTTCTGCTCACCGACGGCAGTGTCATGGTGCAGCAGATCGAGGCCGGCGCTTGGTGGCGCCTTATCCCTGACAACACCGGCAGCTATATCAACGGAACCTGGTCAGCAACAGCCGCGATGCCCTCGGGATACGGGCCTCTCTATTACGCTTCGGCGATATTGCCCGACGGTCGGCTTCTGGTCGAAGGCGGCGAGTACAACTGTTGCGGCGGAAGCGAAGTCACCCTGGGCGCAATCTACGATCCAGTGGCGAACGCCTGGACGAGCGTAAACCCGCCTAGCGGGTGGACCTATGTCGGCGATTCGCCCTCCGTGGTCCTTGCTAACGGTACGTTCATGATGGGCCAGGGAGCAAGTCCATCCACGCGGCAAGTCCTGTTCAATGCTACCAATTTGACCTGGAGCAACGTGGGCTTCGGAAAGATAGACGGATTCTCCGAAGAGGGGTTGACGCTTCTGCCGAACGGCGATGTGATGGTCGTTGATACCGAGAACGGAACACACGCCGAGAGATACAACCCTGCAAAGGGCCGCTGGGGAAGCGCCGGAAACACCTTCGTGGTTCTTCCATCCAACGGCAACATGAACATCGTCCCGGAACTCGGGCCCGCAATCTTGCGGTTCGATGGGACGGTCTTCGTCGGGGGAGCGACGCAAAACAGCGCGCTCTATTATCCTTCTGCAAGTAAAGTGGGCACGGGTTTTTGGGAACCGGGTCCGACCTTTCCAACAGGAGTAATGGCTGACGCTCCCGCCGCGCTGTTGATAAACGGCAATGTGCTGGTCGACACCAGCCCCTTCTTCTCCCCGCCCTCTACGTTTTACGAGTTCGACGGGTTCAATTTCAACTCAGCGCCCGCCCCACCCAACGCAGTCAACGATGCCTCCTATTACGCCCGCATGTTGGAACTGCCGAGCGGACAAGTCCTGTTTACTGATGGCTCTTCCGATGTGGAAATCTACACCCCCGCTGGAGGCTACAACTTCGTCTGGGCGCCGATTGTGACTAGCGTTTCGACCACGTTGACTCACGGCAGCACCAATAACCCGATCAGCGGCTTGCGATTCAATGGCCTGTCTCAAGGCGCAGCTTACGGGGACGATGCCCAAATGGCGTCGAACTATCCACTGGTCCGCATTCGCAATAACGGGACGGGCCACGTCTTTTACTGCAGGACGCACGGCCACAGCACCATGGCCGTCGCAACCGGGAACCGCGTTGTGTCTAGCAATTTCGACGTCCCGAGCGGTATTGAAACGGGCGCCAGCACTTTGGTCGTAGTGGCCAATGGGATCCCGTCCCCTGCAGTCAACGTGACCGTGAATTAGGGCCCGAACATTGTCGCTGAGGAGCGATATCAATGTCCCGGTCCTCCGGCATACAAGCCGGAATTAAGACGGAATTCAAAAGGAGGGTTTATGTTTCGCATCAGCGTTTGTGTGGGTGTGCTTCTTCTGCTCGCGTGCTGCGTTCTGCCGATGGATGCGCAACAACCGGCAGCCGCTTCCGCTAACCTAGCCGTGCCGCCGATGGTGAACTTCAGCGGCGTGTTGACCGACGTAAACGGCAAGCCCTTAACCGGCGCCGTCGGGGTGACTTTCTACCTGTATCAAGAGTCTCAGGGTGGGGCACCACTCTGGATGGAAACGCAAAACGTGCAAGCCGACAGGGCCGGACATTATTCCGCTGCGCTCGGCTCCACCAGCAGTCAGGGATTGCCTGCCAGCCTTTTTGCCGCAGGCGAAGCTCGGTGGCTTGGGGTGCAAGTCCAGGGACAGGCTGAAAAGCCGCGCGTCCTGCTGCTGAGCGTGCCCTATGCTCTGAAGGCTCTTGACGCCGAGACCATCGGCGGCAAGCCGGCTTCTTCTTTTATGCTGGCTCCAGCTTCCTCGGGCAACTCAGCCAAGGGATCTGCTGCTCCTCCCGGGACCATCACGGGAACTGGCACCTTGGACTTCATCCCCCGCTTTACCGGTGCCACGACCATCGGCAACTCCAACATATTCGAGGCGGCCGGTGGCAATGTCGGTATCGCGACCAAAACGCCAGCCGCTAAACTCGATGTCGTGGGCACGGGAGATGTCCGTGACACTCTTACCCTGTTTCCCAAATTAACTCATCCCACATTATCGGTGCACGGCACCGCCTTCGCTGTCAGCAGCACCGGCAATGTGACTTTCATTGCAGGCCAGACTTTCCCCGGCACGGGCACGGTAACTAGCGTTGCCAGTGGGGCGGGCTTGACCGGCGGACCGATCACTACCTCCGGAACCCTCAGCGTGGCGACTGGTGGAGTCACCAACGCCATGCTGCAGAACTCATCGCTGACGGTGACAGCCACGAGTCCACTCAGCGGAGGCGGAGCAGTTTCCTTGGGAGGCAGCACCAGTCTTGGCCTGAAGAGCTGTGCCGCCAGCCAGATCCTGGAGTTCACGGGCGGCGCCTGGACTTGCGTCGCCGTGCCAGTGGGCACAGTGAACAATGTAGCCGCGGGGACTGACATCGTCGTCAACAACCCGACTGGCCCAACCGCGACGGTGAACCTTGATACCACGAAGGTTCCGCAACTCGCCGCGGCCAACGCATTCACCAACAGCAACACAGTGGGCGTAAACAGCTCGAGCTACGGCCTCGTCGTTTCCAACGCCGGCACCGGCAACGGAGTTGACGTCGCGGTAACGGGCGGAAGTGCGTTTGGACTGGTCGCCACCGGTGGGATCGAAGGCGTAGTCGGCGAATCAACGACTTTCCCGATAGTGGGTTTTGGTAGCGAGGAAGGCGTCTTTGGCGAAGATCTCACGGATGGCAATTTCCAGCCAGGTATCTATGGGTACGAGGGAGGGAACACGACCATGACCATCGGCGTAGAAGGCTACAGCGCCAGCTCCATCGGCGTTGGCAACTACGGGGTCGCGGTCGGCTCAAGCGTCGAGGGCGGAAGCATTGACGGCTCAGCCGCAACTGGCGTGTGGGGCGACACCAGCGGAGATTGGGGCGTTCTCGGCACTACGGATGAGGGCGATTCCATCGTCGGCTTCAACGCCAGCGAACCGTTTGCTACCGGGTATTTTGAAAATGACACCACCGCATCCCTGACCGCCCCGGTTCTGGTCACGGTCGGCGGCAACACTGGCGGCGCGTGCATGTTCGACGTCAGCGGCGACATGTACTGCAGCGGCTCCAAGTCCGCAGTCGTCCCCGTGGACGGCGGGGCGCGGAAAGTCGCTCTCTACGCTGTGGAATCCCCGAAAAACTGGTTCGAGGATTTCGGCTCCGGCCGTCTCTCCAATGGATCGGCGGTCATCGGGTTGGAACCCACTTTCGCTCAAACCGTCAACACTCAGAGCTATCACGTGTTCCTCACTCCGAGCGGGGACTGCAAGGGACTCTACGTCAGTCAGAGATCGGCTGGCGGTTTCGAAGTGCGTGAACTGGGCGGCGGTACGTCGAGTATCGAATTTGACTACCGCATCGTGGCGGAACGCAAAGGCTACGAGAACGTCCGGATGGAGGACAAGACGCAATTCTTCCGCCAGGGGGCGATGTTGAAAGGCGGCAAGAAGCGCACAACTCCGCTTCGAGCGCCAGTTCGGCCTGCACCACCTAGGCCGCACGCCTCAATGGTTCGTTCGGCTTTAGCGCCCACCAATTTGGGGCCGAAGGCTGCCAGGTAGACGATGAGGTCTTTTTGCAGTAGTGGCGCTTCCGGAATGAACCGGCCTCGGCACGACGATTCGCCGTGGGCCGTTCATTCCGGTGGAGGGAAACAAAGTTTCGCCTGACTGAAGCTAGGAGTTTGTTTCGCTAGCTGGGTTTTCTCGCCGCGAAGATTGCGACGCTCGACCGCAAGTGACAATCAACGTGGCGCGCTTGGAGGATGTATGAACAAGTCTCTCAAGATTGCCGGCTTTTTGGCCCTGGCCTTCGCGCTGATCGGGGCCGTCAGTTTTGTCTCAGCGCACAGTTCCTCGGGGCGGGGCAGAGTCCTTGCTACCCCTCCGATATTCCCGTCCCAACCTTCTGATCCCCCGTCGGCAACCAAGCATTCGCTGCAGGGAACCTATCTCAGCGTAGGAAATGGCTTTGGCGCTGCCATCTCTGCCGATACCTACACGCCAATTGATAGCGCGGTCACGGTTACCTGTCCGGGTCCGGTGGGGAGTTGCACACTGCTGGCCAACCAGTTCATTGTGACCAGGGGAACTACTGCGAGCAACAACTACGCGATCTGTCTTTACATAGACGGCGGGTTAATCTCGAATGGCTGCTATTACGCCGCCGACTCGCCGAATGATGGAACTTTTGTCTTCGGCTCGACTTCCCAGTGGGAGGTGAGTGTGCCCGTGGGCACGCACACGATGCAAACCGTCGTCTTCTCTAACGGTGGCTGCACCTATGACGAATACCAGTTCCAGTACCTGGTCTACAAGCCGTAAACTAGCGTATCTTCGCCGCAGCGGGGCAGCCCATCTGCCCCGTTGCGCCATCCTGTGCGCATCACCGAAAACCAACATTCCCTATGGCGGGGTGGTTGCAGCGGACGGAACGGCGCTACCGGTATCTGCTGCTCATGAACTCCCCAATCGCGGTGTAGGCGCTCGACAACGTTTTCTCATCCGGCAGGAAGACAATTCGAAAATGTTGTGTGCCCGGTTTTTGCCCGAAGCCGGAACCGTGAACCACCATCACATGCTTCTGCAGAATTAGCTCCTTTACGAACACATCGTCGCCTTCGGGAATATCGATTCGGGGAAAGGCGTAGAACGCGCCGCGCGGCGAGACGCAACTTACGCGCGGGGTCGAGTTGCACCACTGCACAGTAAGGTCTCGGCGGCTGCGCAGCTTTTTGCGGACTTCGATCAGGTGATCCTGCGGTCCCTCGAGCGCCGGTTTGATCGCGTACTGCTCAGGATGGTTCGCGCACAAACGCGCCCGCAGCAGCCGCCGAATGCCCTCATTGTAGTTCTTCACGGTTGCCGCTTCGCCGCTCACGATGCCCCATCCGATGCGCCAGCCAGGGGCGAGATAATTCTTGGAGAGTCCGCCGAACGTCACGACGGGAACATCCGGCGCCACGGACGCCATCGCGATGTGCTCGTCATCTTCTAAAATCAACTTGTCGTAAATTTCATCCGCGAAGATGACAAGATTATGCAGGCGCGCCAGTTCCGCGACCTGCTCCAGCACGGCCCTCGAACATACCGAGCCTGTGGGATTGTTGGGATTGATCAGCACAATGCCACGAGTGTGCGGAGTGATCTTGCGCTTAATGTCTTCGAGATCGGGTTGCCAGGCATCTTCCTCATTGAGGTAATAAGTGTTAAGGCCAACGCCAAGCTTGGCGAGCACGGCCGAGTACAGCGGGTAGTCCGGGCACGGCGTGAGTAGATCGTCTCCGGGATTGAGCAGCGCGGTCAGGCAGAGGTCGACGGTCTCGCTTACTCCCGTTGTGACGAACACATCCTGGACGGTGGTAATTCCCTTGCGTGCGGCTTCGCCTCGAATCGCATCCAACGCTTCTTTGATTCCCGACGACGGCGCGTAGCCGTTCTTGCCATCCTTCATGGCTTTGTAGACCGCCTCGATGAGGTGGGCGGGCGTTTTGAAATCAAAAATGTTAGGATCGCCGACGTTGAGCGCGAGGACCTTGTGGCCTTGCTGGATGACCTCGTCAGCGATACAAGCCAAGTCACGGATGGCATAGCGAACATTGTCAAGGCGAGAGGCGGCAGCAATTTCACGGCTTTGAGTGACGGGCATGAATGGCTCCAGAAATCTGTACCACTGAGACACAGAGAAGATTAGAACGAAAATCAACTCTTTTTACAGGTGAACCCCGAGCCTTCTAAATTCTCCTTGGTTTCTCTGGGGCTCTGTGACTCGGTGGTGCAAATCTTTTAATCCTGTCGATCGATTTGCGCCTTCTGCAAGCGATCGGAATAATCGACATAGATCGACTTCCACTCGCTGTAGAAATCGATTGCGCCCAGCCCGCCCTCGCGATGGCCATTGCCGGTAGCCTTCACTCCGCCGAAAGGCAGATGCACTTCGGCGCCAATCGTCGGCGCGTTGATGTAGGTTATTCCGGCATCGAGGTCGCGCATGGCGGTGAAGGCCCTGTTCACGTCCTTGGTGTAGAGCGCGGAAGACAATCCGTATTCGATGCCGTTCGCGATTTCGATGGCATCTTCGAGGTCGTCGCACGGAATGATCGACACCACCGGCCCGAAGATTTCCTCCTGCGCGATGCGCATCTTTCGATCAACGTCGACGAACACCGTAGGCTCTATAAAATAACCATTCTGATATTCGCCTTTGTCGAGCCGTTTGCCACCGCATTTCAGACGGGCGCCTTCAGCCTTGCCGATGTCCACATAGCTGAGATCGGTCTTGAGCTGATTTTCGTTGATCGCCGGGCCCATCTCCACGGTTTCATCCAGACCATTACCGACCTTCAGGGCTTTCGCGCGTTCCACGTAGCGCTCGATGAAATCGTTGTAGATGCCCTTCTGCACAATGATCCGGCTGGTCGCAGTGCAACGTTGGCCAGTGGTTCCGAAACCGCCCCAAAGCCCGCCTTCAATGGCGAGATCGAGGTTGGCGTCGTCGAGCACGATCATGGGATTCTTGCCGCCAAGTTCGAGCGAACAATGCTTGAAGCTCTTGGCGGCGGTCGTGCCCACTATGCGTCCCACAGCGGACGAACCCGTCAAGGAAATCGCACGCACGTCGGCATGTTCCGTGAGTGGCGTGCCGACTTCAGATCCGAAGCCGGTCACGATGTTGACGACACCTCGCGGCAGGCCAGCATCTTGGAGCACACGCACCAGATTGAAAGTTGAAAGAGGGGTATCCTGCGCGGGCTTGATCACGCAGGTATTGCCGCACACCAGCGCCGGCAAAAGCTTCCACGACGGAATCGCCATCGGAAAGTTCCATGGGGTAATCATTCCACAAATGCCGATGGGTTGGCGGACCGCCATGGCGAACTTGTTGGGCAACTCCGAGGGCGTGGTCGGTCCGAACATTCGCCGCCCCTCGCCGGCCATGTAGTAAGCAGTGTCGACAGCCTCCTGCACATCGCCGCGGGTTTCTTTCAGGATCTTGCCCATTTCGCGGGTCATGTCGCGGGCGTAATCTTCTTTTCGCTCCATCAGCATCTCCGCGGCGCGGTAGATGATTTCAGCGCGACGGGGAGCGGGAATCAGACGCCACCTGGCGAAGGCTGCCTTCGCGGCCCCGACGGCGGCATCAACGTCCGCCTTGCCCGACCTCTGGAAGATGCCAACCACATCGCGAGTGTCGGCGGGGTTGCGGTTTTCAAAAGTCTGTCCGGTCGACGCCTCGACCCATTCGCCATCGATAAAATTCTTGTACACCTTGGTCCGGGTGGCCGTGCCCATGATGGTCGGCCCGGTTAAGAGATCGGTTGCCATAAAGCCTCCTGGGAATACTAAAAAAAGTGTTAGGGAAGAATTAACTATCTCTATGCTACAGGCCGAGGTGAGGCGCGGCAAGCGAGGCCCCACGTGAGTTATTTCGCAGCTACTGTTGGAGCCGGGTAGTCCGGCAATTTGTCTTTATTGGCATTGGCGCGCTTTACTTCCAGTTCATCGAACAGGATTGACGGATTGATCACACTGTGCGGGATGTTCAGCGGGTGGTTCTCGACGTTCACGTCATTCCCAACCGCAATTAGGTCGTTTCGCAATGTGCGTGTGTCCAGGTCGCCGAAAATCGCTCCGCGCACCAGTTCCTCGTGGCCATCTTTTGCCCAGACCTTATACAGCAAGCGCGGAACCCGTTGCGGGCCCAGGGTCTCGACGTAGTACCCATAAGGAAGCTCGCGCTGTTGGCAGATTTCGATCAGTTTCTTCTTCAACTCCTCGGGTGACGAGGACTCGGACGACCGCACGATCAGGTTTCCGAGACTGGGGCCGGGGGAATTCTGCGGCAGGCGGGCGCGGCCGTGGCCGTTGGACGCGGGGAAATCTCGAATCGGCTCTCTCCCCATCAAGTAGTTCACCAGCTTGCCGTTCTCGATGACCGAGACGGACACTGCCTTCACCCCTTCGTCGTCGACGTCGTACTTGCCCATGAGGCTTCGTCCATTCGTCGAGGCGAGCGTGGGATCGTCCGCCACCGAGAGAAAATTGGGGAGGACGCGGGATTTGTAGCTGGTGGCGAAAGCTCCTTTGGTGCGGGCGGGTTGGCCCAGTTCAGGTTTGAGGCCGAGAACGTTTTCGCCCACCAGAGTCGGAGAAGACCGTCGAAGCGGCGTCGGCGGAAAACAGCACGGGACCACGATATTCTTCGTCGGCGATTGGAGCATCGCGCAGTTCCTTCAAGGTCGCGAGCATTTTGGTGGCATCCGCCAGCAGCTTTTCTTCTGATGGGAGTTCTTTGATATCGGTGACCGCGTATCCGTGCGAGCGATCCAACCTCATGCCATCGGAAGCCTGAGTGGTTCCCGCGATGCGCAGATCGTAAACGTTCTGGCCACAGCGAACCACCGCACCTTCCGAACTCACGAAATAGCGGGTCACGGCGGCAAAATTCAGGGCCGAGTCGAAGGACTCGATCTGAGAGTCGGTTTTGTATAGAGCGGACGAATCCTGGAGCATCTTGAGCCAGGGCTGGGAATCGAAATCCAGCTTGGCTACGGGATCAATCGAGACAACCGGTTCGGCGTGGGCAAAATCATCTACCGGTTGATCGACGGCGAACTGCTTCAGCTTTGCTTGCTTCGCGGTCAGAGCCTCGGTTGCCGCTTTGTAGGCGCTGTCGGTAGCGAGCCAGATCTGGTGGCGCAGGGCGACGATATCGTTATCCAGAGGCATAAAGTCCAGCCCGCCCTGCCCCTGGCCGAAAAAGCTGTCCTGCTTGTAGTCACCGACGCGGACGACGACACGAAGGAATCGAAAACGCAATCGCACATTCGTGCGCAAGGCTCCAAACGCCGCTTCGGCTGCATGCGTATCCATGTCGGTGACGTGATAGTCGATGTAGTAAGGTGCGGCCATTCCTTCCAGCTTGAGCGCGGACTTGGAGCGCTCGAGTTCGGCTCGCATGGCTTGCAGGACTGGATCGTCATCCGCGAATGTTTGCGTATCGTTCGCTTGGACGCAGGTTGAAGCAAATAACAACGCGATCAGTAACGCCAGAACGGACGCCAACCTTTGCATTCTGGCGAACGGGCGGGGACGCCCGTCGCTCCATTGAATGGTGCTCACGGACGGCCTCCGGCTTTCGTCTCGGTCGCGTCGAAGCCTGGCGGCGGGAGAATCGGTGGGCGGTTCAGGGAGTGGGCTCGCTTCTGCACTTCAATCTCGGAGAAAAGCATGGCTGGTGCCGCAGCCGATACGGGTACACTGCCCGACTCCGCGCCGCACATGCCATTAAAGACTTCGATTTTCTCTCCCGTGAGCACAATCCGGTTCATGGCCGCGAGAGGAGTTCCCACAATATCCACGCCGCGTACCAGTTCATCCGGGCGGCCGTCGGGATAGACACGCCACACCATAACGGGCAGTATCTGAAACGATTGCGGCATCGCCCGCTGGGTTAATGTGAAGCCTCCCTGGATGTCTTCGAAGTATAGTCCGTAAGGCTTTCCTTGCTTTTTGATCTCGTCGATCAGCTCTTGCCGTAATTCTGAATCCTTGGTTGTGCGCGATGAGGTGACAATCAGATTGCCCTGACGTCCGGTGACCATCAGGCCTGCCTGCGCGCGTCCGTGGCCGTTCGACTTGTCGAAATCCTTGATGGGCATGCGCGACATCAGAAAGCTCTTCAGAATCCCGTCCTTGATGACTTCCACGCGGACGGCGGGCATGCCCTCTTCGTCGTACTCATACCAGCCGCCGAGGTCCACGCCGTTCAGGGTGCGAGCGGTGGGATCGTCGGTGACGCTGAGGAACTCAGGTAGAACCTGCTGGTTGACCTTCTTGGTGAAGGTCTGTCCCTCTTGCTCGCCGCGTTGGCGATGGCCCTCCAGCCGGTGCCCGAGCACCTCGTGGAAAAATACCGCTGCCGCACGCCCTGAGAGTAACGCTGGCCCATCGAATGGCTCGGCGACGGGCGCAGCCCGGAGAGCTTTCAAGTCGATTGCCATTTTCTCCATGCGTGCGGTGATTTCCGCTTCAGCGGGCAAGTGCGATGGATTTTCTGCCTGGAAAGTTTCGACTCGCATCAATTCCATGCCGTCGTCAGCGCGGGTTTCCGCCTCAATCGCGAGCCGGACCCACGCACCGGTGCTGACCACGTGACTGCCCTCGGTAGAAACGAAGCGAGACCGCATCGTCTGTGCCGTGAGCACGACATTCGAGGAATAAATATAAGAATACTTGCGGAAATATGCGGAGTAGCGGCGAGCAATCTCTTCCAGAATCTGGTGATCTGGCGCCGGGGAGAGATCCTGGTAATCCGCATGGCTTTGCGGAGTCTCTCGGGAAAAGTCCGGCGAAGTGTCCTCTTCCTGAGCGTGGACCTGGGTCGTGGTCTTGACGTTCAAGTAGGCCTGCGACGCTTTGCGATATTCCCCGTAGGTGAGTTGCCAAAGAACATGCGCGATGGCGTCACTGTCGTCATCGAGCGGGAGCGATCCGGAGGTGAGTGCAGAGCCGCGATTCTCTTCGTGAGTATTATCCAGCGCGGCAGTTCCCACGCGCACGATCACATCGGCGGATCGCCTGCGGGCGTGGATGGAATTGATCAGGCTGCCCTGGCTTCCGACCACCATTGCCGAATCTTGATCGTAGACGGAATAGCTGATGAAGTAAGGAGCAGGGTCGAGTTTTCCCAAATCACTCTGGGCTCGGTGCAGTTCCTGCTGCATAGCGGTGATCAGGGCATCGTTCTTTCCCGCGTCAGCCGCGGGAGTCCCGTTTAGAGCAGGTTTCACAAAGATCGCTAAGACACAAAACAGCGCGCTATTTCCAAAGAGCTTCTTCATCTTGAGGCGAGACCGATCGAATCACGGACGCGTTTAAGTCACAACGCACGGGCGGTGAAGCCCGCGCCTACTTCGATCGCCCTGCAAGATGGTATCACCTCGCTCACAGTGATCTTGATGGCCTACTCCACCTCGAAGTCGACGCTGCGTGGCTTGGCGGTATTGTTCACGGAGTCCACCGCTCGTAACTCGGCTCGATAGGAGCCTGGGGCAAGCGAACGCTACGGGCAGCTTCAGCCCCATGGGAACGACGGCGCTCCCGGGTTGGGTGGTGGCCCGGGACGCGACGTCCACCTTTTTCTCTCCTGTCTTGCGATCGACAACGACTAACTCAACTCCAACCTGAGGAGGATTCGGTCCAGTCAAGAGCGGTGCATAGATTTCCACGTAGACCGCCGCATTGTCCGTTTTCTTGAACCGATTGGAGTCGGAGGGAACAACTTGAATGCCTTGCACCACCAGCGGTGTGCGGTCGGCGAGCAGTTCCGAATCGAGCCCGGTCGACATATCGGACACTCGTTGTACCGCGTTGCTCAACGCAATCCCGCTCATGCTGAACTGCTTGCCATCATAGGGGTCGATGACCAGGGGCAATTGCAGCTTGCCAAAACTTTCATTTCCCGAGCTGAAGACTACCTTGAGCGTGTATTGGCCGGAGGCAACATCAAACTGGTTCTCATAGTGGAAGGGCTGCTTCTGGAACTCCTCCACTTCCTTCTTACCGTCAAAATCCAGGTCGACGGTGTCGCTGAACCGAGCGGCGATCGTGCCGTCTGGCTTGTAGGCGATGCCGAGCACGTTGACTGACGAATGCTGCTTTCCCTTCACCTTTTCAAACTTCAGTGCATTCGACGGGATGCCAATGGCCAGGTTCACGCGGGCCGTGTTCGGTGAAGTGTAGAAGAACGGAGCTTGCATGGTGCCGGTGACATTTCCCGCCATCTCACCCGACACACGTGTTTCCATCGTTTTTTCGATCGGGTTTCCTGCAAGCAGGTCCTTGGGCCTTTCGTTGCAGTATCCACTGCGGGCGCGGACGATGGTTCCACCACGGTCGACTTTCACCTTCAGCGTGTGACAGCTGCCCTCAGGCGACTGCGGAGGCGTATAGCTGAGCACGTAGTATTGCGATTGGTCGTTCGCAATCCTTTGCAGGCCACCAACCAGATCATTGGAATTGACGATGACAAACCCGCCCGTCCCCTCAGCCAGCTGATAGAGAATTTGCTGTTTGTCCGAAACGTTCTGAATTTCGGGAACGATCAGCCGGGGTTGTTGGTATTGAGGATTTCCGTACATTTGGCTTGGGCTGATCGTGCCCCCTCCGGTGCGAGAACCGCCACCACTAGTGCCGCCCCCGGTTCCTCCGTGGCCACCACCCCCGGTCCCTCCGTGGCCACCACCCCCGCCGCCACCAGTTCCGCCGCCCGTTCCGCCGTGGCCTCCTCCGCCTCCGCCTCCTCCACCACCAGTACCGCCGCGCTGTCCGGGATCAAAATAAGCAAGCTTGAAGGGATAGAGCGCGGTCAGATTTCCTGTGTAAGTAAGAGTCGCGGACTTCAATTGGCCGGACCCGGGATGCGATGGAGATCGCAGGCGCGATTGAGGCCCCCCAATGGTCGTGGCAACCAGGCCACGAACGTCCAAAGGATAGACGGCGACGTTGTAGCGATTGCACGTCGAAATGACTGCGGTCAGCTCCGACTGAAGTTCCGGTGTAATGGTAAAACCAGAGGTCAACAGCACCAGCGTCTTGCGGCCAGGCACGGTGCCAAGACTTTTTGCCAGGCTTCGGAGAGCCAGCAGTACGCTGCGCGCTCCAAAGTCGGCTTCCGCATTGCCCAAGTAAGGCATGCCAAGAGGAGCGGCGCCCATCGGAGAGGTGGCGAGCGGCGTGCCGAGAGACGCAACCTCCACCGGAGGTGCGTTTGGCGAAACTGCCGACGTTTTTAGTCCGGCAACGACCTGCTTCAAACGAGCCGCATCCGCGGTAAAGTTCTGAGCAATTCGTATTGTGCCGCCGAAATCCACCACCGCGATTAAACGGTTGGGAGCAGCGTTGGCATCGATAAACTTACCCGCCGCTTCCCGGGCTCTCATCTGGTCGCCCGCGTCCATCGTCGAGTTGTCAAACAAGAGAACCAAATACTGCTTCTGCTCTTTGCCCGACGCTCTGCCTTCCTGAAAGGAAAAACTCTTGATCGCCTGTTCCTTGTTGTCTTCCCAGACTTTAAAATCCTTAACGGTGAGATCGCGGACGTAGTTCCCCTTCTTGTCAGTCACGACCGTGTCCACCGGCACCTCCCGAGTCTCCACGTGAATGGTGGTTGTGTCTCCGGTGGGGTTTCCGGCGGCCGGCTCCTGAGCTTGCGCCGAATGCGCCGAGAAAACTAGTTGGCAAATGGCGATGCCAACCGCTCCGATCATGAGAATCATCCGCCGAGATTGCATGTGCCTGCCTCCCATGTGTCCGAAATCGTCTTTCCGAAATGCGTTCACGGAATTTCGATCGCGCCGTTTTCCGCCGACATCAACTGTCCATCCGTATCTCTTACCACGAGCCGGACCAAATAGCTCCCCGGCTTGACGTCAAAGCTTGTTTTCAAAGTGATTCCTGAAGCCTAGCTTGTTCAGGGTTTCGTCTTTCCACCGCATAGTGACGTTCTTTTGCAGTTCCCTGAAGAAAGACCCCGTTCTGATTGAAAAGCGCGGAAACCACAGCCAGTTCATTGGTGTTTCGGCCATCTACTTTCCGATAGTGAATGCTCTTCACATCCACATGAGCCAGCACCGAGAGCTTGGCCTCCGTATCACTGGACTTAAAAAACTGGGTATGCAGTTCCACCGGCAGGTCGTGCATTTCTTCCTGGGAGAAGATGGCGTCCTGGATCTCCTGCTTCGCTTCTTCCGCGGGGTCTGCGGCATGTTTTGGAGCATAGTATCCGCGGCGGGCTTGCAGCGTGAGCCTCGCCGGACTTTTCAGCGAGACTTTCAATTTGTGATAGCTGCCGTCCAGCTTTAGATTCTGGGGCGAGAACCCTAAAATGTAGAAATATTCAGGCGTGGCCGATACCTGTTTGAATCCCGCATCGAGATCATTGTTGTTATGGAAGAAAGCCCCGCCAGTCGCGTTTGCCAGGTCCGACAAAATGTCGTCCTCGGCCACAGCGCTCTCCGTTTGGTACTGAAGTTCCATAGCTGCCGCGAATGGACTTAGGGGGTGTGATTCCCTGCTGATATCGCCCCCCGGAAGGACAACGTAAAGGCCGCGCGCATCCAGAGTGCTAATCATTACGTCGGAGTGCAGTGCCCGCTCAACAACATCCATGTAGTCCTGCAGCATGTCGGTATCAGGAGTCAGAAATCCCGGGGACACGACCACCACGCTGCGCTGTCCCGGCATCAGGGACATCCTCCGCACCACATCCTTTAGCACCGACAGCGCGATACGGCTTTCCTGAGCTCCTATCCCTAGCACCTGCTGAGCCACTGCACGCACTTCCATGGCTGCTGTTTGTAACGCTGCCTGCTGGTTCCCGTTCGGCGACGACGGCAGGGGCGAACACCCCAGGGCATCCTGAACGGCTGCCTGTTCTGCCTGGATATCATTCTTGTTCTGGATCAGGTCCGCCATGTAGTAACTGATGTCCGGACACTCGGCGATCCCGGTTCCAGCAATGGGTCGCGGCTGAAGCCGAAGCAAGGTGTCGTGCAATTTTGCCCGATCATCCGTAAAGTCGAGCGTGGTTTGCCCGGATGTCGTAAAAATCGCCGCCCGATCCGTGGGCAGCAAAGTTGCGATATGACGCTCCGCGGCTGTTCGCGACCGCACCAGATCGCCAAACTTTATATGGACGTCGTCAAAAACAAAGGCAATATAGTGCTCAGGCACTGAGGGCAGCTTTTCGCCGGGATTCTCTTCTGAGGTCCGCCGTTCTTTGGCAGCCTGAGATCCTGGTTGCTCCACGGAAAAATGGGAGACGACCTGTGGTTTGCCGTTGTCAAAGAGGTTGAAGTCTTCTTTATGAAGATTTCCGACCGCGTGGCCTTGGGCGTCCCGCACGACGACCCGCATCGTAACCAACTTGACATTAACCTTGAATGTGGCTGCTTCTTCGTGGGAAGCAATTTCCGCTGCCGTCTGATCGGGATGCGACTGCGTGTCGGGTGCAGCCTGCGGTTGCACAGGTTGCGCAGCTTCCGATTGCGCCCCTGCTGCGATGGAGAAAAGCGAGAGCAATAGCGCGACGACACCGAGAGACGAGCCAAGCGCGGAGAAGAATTGCTTCCACGCGTATCGTGGATGGTTCCTTCGCGACCGGTCAGACTTCGAGACGCTCTTCATGGAATAGCAGAAAACCACGCGCAAAAAGCCACGCATACGTCTCAAAACCTCGCGCCAACGGGTCGTTCCGCCGGTCGGGCAGGTGAATGTTAGTCCATTCCCACGAAAAGCGCTAGAGCCAGGTCACGGGCAGTACAAGCCCGGTTGGGAGCATCAAATAGGAACAGACGCTTCTATCAGACCGCGAAACTTGAGGTGCTATACTGCCGCTCCGGAACCATATCGCTGCGGCATAAGAGGAGTCACCAAAAATCGGAATGAACCACACAAAGGTTAAGTGTTTTGCCAGAAGGATTGCCGGCTTCTTTTTTATTCTATCTGTCTTTGTCGCCGCCACGGCGATGGCCCAGGACGTCCCTCCCAACCTTTTGCAAGCCATGCAGTGGCGGCTGATCGGTCCGCATCGCGGAGGCCGGGTCACTTCGGTCTCCGGAGTGCCCAGTCAGCCCGCAATCTACTACATCGGCACTCCCGGTGGTGGCGTCTGGAAAACGGAAAACGGTGGGCAAGTCTGGACGCCGATATTCGATCAGGAACACGTCGCATCCATCGGCGCAGTCGCGGTCGCGCCTTCCGATCCCAGAATCGTCTACGTCGGAACCGGTGAACAGACACAGGGCAATGGCGTCTACAAATCAACCGATGCCGGCTCGACCTGGACGAATATCGGGCTGCGCGAGACCCACGTCATCACGGGCATTGTCGTTGATCCGCGAAACCCCGACACCGTTCTCGTGGCCGCCGCCGGAGATCATTGGTCCGCTGCCGAGCGCGGAATCTACAAGACTACCGATGGCGGCAAGAACTGGCAGAAAGAGCTGTATAAGGATGTGGAAACGGGCGTCGCAAACATCGAGGCTGACCCCGATAATCCCACCATTCTTTACGCCACCCTGTGGACCCGTCCCGACGACCCGTTCAGCACGGACGAACCGGAGAAAAAGAAAAAGCAGGACGCTGCGATTTACAAATCCACCGACCAGGGTTCCACCTGGAATCCCGTCGAGGGCAAAGGACTGCCGGCCGATCCCATGGGACGCGTCGGCGTGGCCGTGGCGCCGGGCACTCATGGCATGCGAGTTTACGCCATCTGCACCCAGGGACTATTCCGCTCGGAAGATGGTGGCGCAACCTGGCAGCGCAGCACCACCGACCCACGCATTCTGGGGAACGGGTACTTCAGCCGAGTCTTTGTTGATCCCAGGAATGCTGACTTCGTTTACGTCGCGCAAACTTCCATGTATCGCTCGACGGACGGGGGCCGTACCTTTGCGGCCTGGGCGGGCGCGCCCAGCGGCGACGATTTCCACGTCCTCTGGGTCAACCCCGCGAATACGCAGAACATGATCCTCGGAGTCGATCAAGGTGCGATCGTCAGCGTGGATGGCGGCAATAGCTGGAGCTCCTGGTACAACCAGGCGACCGGCCAGTTCTATCACGTCAGCACCGACCAGCACTTCCCCTATTTCGCGTACGCGGCGCAGCAGGATAGCGGAACCGCCGCAGTCCCCAGCCGCAGCGATTACGGCGAGATCACCTATCGTGATTGGGCGCCGACGGGAGGATTCGAGTTCTCCTACATTGCTCCTGATCCAGCGAATCCGAATTACGTCTACGCCGGAGGCTGGTATGGCACCGTGCTCCGCTTCGACAAGACGACTGGGCAGATCGTGCATCTTCTGACGCGTAGTTCGAAGTACCGCACCGCTCAGATGGCACCGCTTGCGTTTTCGCCTCAGGATCCGCACACGCTTTATGCCGCAGCTCAGTACGTCTTGAAGAGCACCGACGGCGGATTCAGTTGGCAGGAAGTCAGTCCCGATCTTACGCAAAAGGCGGAGATAGAGAAGAAGAAACCCGATCCGCGGAGAGCCGTAATTACTACCATCGCGCTCTCGCCGGTGAACGCCGGGGTGATCTGGGCAGGCACTGGCAACGGCCTTATTCAAGTCACGAAGCATGGCAAGAACTGGCAGAACGTGACCATTCCAGGATTGCATGAGCGCAGCAGCGTGACATTGGTGGAAGCATCCCGCTACGATGCAGCCGCCGCCTACGCGGTGGTCAACGGATTCCGCGACCTGAGTCCGCTGATCTATCGCACGCGAGATTTTGGACAGACCTGGCAGCTGATCAACAGCGGCCTGCCCGAGTCCGGGAATGCGCGAGTGGTTCGCGAAGATCCAGCGCGCAAGGGATTGCTCTACGCGGGAACCTGGAACGGCGTTTACTTTTCGTTGGACGACGGTGATCACTGGCAGACGCTGCAACTGAATCTGCCGACAGCTACGGTGACCGATCTCGATGTTCACGGCGACGATCTGGTGGCGTCGACCTACGGACGCTCGCTGTGGATTCTCGATGACATCACGCCGCTGCGGCAGTTCGACGCGAAGTGGCCGCAGTCGGATGCGTACCTGCTGCGTCCGCGCAATATCGTGCGCGTCCGCTGGGACATGAATCAGGACACTCCACTCCCGCCGGAAACTCCCGCGGGAAGCAATCCGCCCGACGGCGCAACCATTTACTACTTCCTGAAATCCGTCCCTGCGGGCGACATCAAACTGTCGATCTACGATGCGCAAAATCGTCTGGTGCGGGAATACACCAATGTGGCTCCCACATTCGACAAGCCCCCGGCCAACGTTCCCGAGTACTGGTTCGCGCCGTCGACCGCGCTTTCCAAAAACGCCGGGCTCAACCGGTTCACCTGGGATCTACGCTATCCCGCGATGAAAGCAATGCGCTACAGCTACTACGGCAATACTGTCGACTACATCGAGTACACGCTGGCCGATCACGCCATCCCGGATCAATTTCCCCGCGAGCCGCTGCAAGGTCCGTTCGTCGTGCCGGGTCAGTATTCGGTGGTCTTAACGGCAAACGGCCAAAGCTATCGTCAGCCGCTGACCGTGACCCTTGATCCGCGAGTGCAAGCGTCGCAAGCCGATCTGGTGAAGCAACTTGACGCCGAAACCAGCATTGCGGATCAGATGGCGGCCAGCTATAACGGACACGCGCAGGTGCAAACGCTGCGCGAGGCGATTGCCGACCGCCTGAAATCCTTGGGCGCCGATGCGACGAACGCCGATGCCACGAAAAAAGACGCGGCCGACGCGCTGAAAGCCCTGGATGACGAGGCCAAAGACATCGGCGACGGCAAACCTGAAGAATTTGGCCTCGGTCCGCTCAATCGCGAACTGGGGCGGCTGGCTTTCATGATCGAGAGCGGGGACTCGCGGCCTGCGGCTTTGCTCGAAGCAGGTGTCGAGCAATACTGTCAGCAACTGGCAAAGCGCCTGACCCAGTGGCGCGACCTCAACCAACAGAAGATTCAGCCGGTAAATGACGTTTTGCAGAAGTACAACCTGGCGCCGCTGCCGGTCGCAGGCAGTATTCCCAGCGCTCCGAGGTGCGAGAAATAAGGTTCCGATCACGGTGCTGAAGCCTGAAGCTGGTCTCGACCTGGACCCTCTCACTCCTTCACTCTGCGGCGCCGGCGGGATGGCGCGAGGTGAAGAAGAGCCTCTCTAATTTGCCCGCGCCAAAGACCCGGCGCAGCTCGGTGAATCCAAAGAAAGGGATCAGTTGGACAGCCAGGAGCGCCATGAAGACGAGTATGCCCTCGGTACTACCGCCGCCGACCTCGATAATGCTCTCGCTGACAGAGCGCCCGTGATACAAACCGACCCCGATGGCTTCAAGAATCTTGAAGCAACCCAGGACAACGGCGAAGGCGGCGGACTTGAAAAGAGTGGGAACGATGAGTGGCGCGTTTTTGAAGTTATCGGCAAAGTTCAACTCCCGCGCCACCAACATCACTTTGGCGAGAGCCAGCGCATTGATCAGGGCGAATCCATGCAAGGCAAAGGGAATGTCATGCTCGGCTAGAATGACCGACTGGAATAACACGAACAAGCCGAAGACCAACCAGAGATAGAGCGAGATTATGAAATACGCTTTCATACCCTGCCAGGCTTTTTGTTTCAGGGTCGGTTTGGAAGCGTTCATATTGTCGTCTCCAGGCGGGCCTGTATTCAGAACAAGATCATACCGCGTGCATGGGACGGCTTTTGGCTTCTTGCTGTGGCGGGACGGGCGGAGGCGAGTTGCCCGTCCCCATGCCAGCAGAAGCATGCCAGCTGAAGCGCAGACAAGCACGAGGTCAGAGAAACTCGCTCGACCCCGACTGGCAAAAGCACGCAGAGAGAAGGGTGCGCGCCCCAGGAGAATGGCACCAACGTAATGTCCCGGCTTGATTACCTGTATTGCGTCCACAGGCCTTGTGGTACTCTCGAAAGTACCCCATATTCTCTGGAGTTTGGCTAGGTTTCTCAGTGCCATCGGTGTCTTCAAACAGCAAGCCGGGAATCCACATCGCGTGGAAGACGGTCACGTACCGCAGCGTGGCGCTGCTGGTGCTGGCGGTCCTGCTGATGATTTTCGTTGGCATGCGCTTTGCATTTCCGCAGTTCACCGAGAACAGCATCAAGGCAGCGGACGGGCTTGGCACCAAGCTGCTCGAAGTCGTGGCCGGAGCCGCGGGCAATCCCGCGAAGTCGGGCAGCGCGGGTGCGCAGCAGGCACACTTCACCGCGCTCGACGGCACGGTTCGGGTGAAGAAGGCGAATGGCAACAGTTGGGGAACGGCAGACTACAGTATTCCGCTGGAAAAAGGCGATGTGGTGCAGACCAGTTCGGAGGGCATGGCCAAGATCGTCTTCAACGATGGCACGAACTACACGGTGAAACAGGACTCGCTGATTGTGATTGAGGAGAATTCGACCAACGATCAGCAACAGACCAACGTTGCGGTTGCGGTAAGCACGGGCACTGTGGATCTGGCGACGGCTACGTATGTTCAAGGTTCGAGGTCGCAGGTGATTGTGGCGGGTGCGACGGCGTCATTGGCGCCGGACAGCGCGGCCATGGTGCATAACGATCCCAAGGCCGATCAGCATGAGATTCTGGTCAAGAAAGGAACTGGCGACATTACTCGCAACGGCGAGACGGTCCGCTTAGCGGATTGGGAGAAGGTGAGCTTTCAGGCAGCGGAGGCGCATATGGACAAACTGAAGGAGATCGGTCCTCCGACGCCGATTTCGCCGGCGAACATGATGCCCATGTTCGTGTCGAGCGATCCCAAGCCGATCGAATTCTCCTGGACGCCGATGGCCAATGCAAAAGGTTATCGGCTGCGCATTTCGCGGAACCCGTACTTTTCATCGACCATCGTGGACCGCAAAGTGAATACGGCCGACGTTCTGGTTTCGGGCCTCGAGCAAGGCGCCTACTATTGGGTGGTGCAGTCGCAGGATGCCGCGGGCAAGGAATCGGTCGAGAGCGAAAAGAACCGTTTTACAATTATCCCGAAGGGTGGCGACACGGCGGCGATCAATCTGGATCTGGATCCGCTGATTCAGCATGGTCACGTGATCGAATTAACGGGAAAGACTGAGGTGGGGGCCCGGGTGATGGTGAATGGGCGCGAGGTCCCGGTGGTCGGGAGCGATGGCGCTTTCCATTACTTCACGCCGCCGTTGGCGACTGGGGAAAGCACGATCACCATTACGGCGCAGAATGCTAAAGGCGGAGTGAACACCCTGCAGAAGAAAGTAGTGATTCAGTGAGCGGGGCTGGCTTAGGGCCCAGGCCCCTTAAGGACAGTTACTTTGGTTTGCTGAAACCCACGGCAATCCCTCATAGAATTAAAGGATAGAGATTAGATTCCAGAATAACCGGACAAAAACCGGAAAAAGACCGACTCCATCAGAGAGAAAGTTTTCGCATGTCATCGAACAACGGCTTTCATTCGAGCGCATCACGCTGGCACAATCTGCGGTCGCTGTTTAGTGTTTTTTCGAGCGACCTCGCTATCGACCTGGGCACGGCCAACACGCTGGTCTACGCGCGCGGCAAAGGCATCGTGGTGAACGAGCCTTCCATTGTGGCCATCAACAAAAACACCGGCGAAGTGGAAGCCGTGGGCAAGGAAGCCAAAGAGATGCTGGGCCGTACGCCGGGCAACATCGTGGCCATCAAACCCATGAAAGATGGCGTGATCGCAGACTTCAAAGTCACCGAAAAGATGCTGAACTATTTCATCCAGAAGGCGCACAACCGGAAGATGCTGGTGCATCCGCGCATTGTGATCGGGGTGCCTTCCGAAATCACGCAGGTGGAAAAGCGCGCGGTCATGGACTCTGCGTATCGCGCCAAGGCGAGCGAAGTGCATCTGGTCGAGCAAGCTATGGTCGCGGCCATCGGCGCTGGACTCCCCATCACCGAGCCGAGCGGCAATATGGTCGTCGACATTGGCGGCGGAACTACCGACATCGCCGTCATTTCTCTGAGCGGCATCGTCTATTCACGCTCCGTGCGCATGGCCGGCAATCAGATGGACGAAGCCATCATGAATTATCTGAAGCGGAAATATAACCTGCTGATCGGCGAGCGCACCGCCGAGCAGATCAAGATTGAGATCGGTTCCGCCTACCCTCTCGACAAGCCGCTCACCATGGAAATCAAGGGCCGCAACCTGATCGAGGGCGTGCCGAAGACCATTACCGTAGATGACAGCGAAGTGCGGGAAGCCCTGAGCGAATGCGTATCGACGATTATGAATGCCATCCGCGTAGCCCTCGAGCGTACGCCTCCCGAGCTTTCGGCGGACATCAGCGATCGCGGCATTGTCCTCACTGGCGGCGGCGCGCTGCTCAAGAATCTGGATAAGCGCATCCGCGAGGAAACCGGGCTTCCGGTTTCGATCGCCGACGACCCGCTGTGCAGCGTGGTCCTGGGCACCGGCAAAATGCTCAGCGACTTCAAACTCTTGCGCAAGATTTCGATCGAGTAGCGCGATCGCCTGGGTGCACTTTCGTGTTCCTTCGTGGTTGAAAATCAAAAGCAGAAAACCACGAAGGACACGAAGTACACTAAGGGAAGCCCGCCATGGAAAACCTCATCAGCCGCTACCGCAATGTGACGATCCTCGTGGTCGTATTGTTTGCCCAGGTGCTGGGGCTTGCGGTTCAAGTCAGACGATCGACCCAGGATGAATCTACCCGCCTGATTCGCGTCTGGGCGGTGGACGCGGTTACTCCTCTTGAAAAAGCCATCGTTTGGTTTCAGCGCGGTATCAGCAACCTGTGGCACAACTATTTTTATTTGCGCGGGGTGCGGCAGGAAAATCGCGACCTCAAGCTACAGATTGAGCGGCTCCGCATCGAGCAGGTTCGCCTCAATGAAGACGCGGAGCAGGCTCGCCGCCTGCAGGCGCTGCTCGGCTTCAAGGAACAATTCATCTCGAAGACACTAGCCGCGCAGGTCATCGGATCGAGCGGAAGCGAGCAGTCGCGGTCGATTTACATCGACAAAGGCACGCGCGACGGAATCCGGCCGGATATGGCGGTTATCACCGCTGAGGGAGTCGTAGGCAAAGTGCTGCGCGCCTTCAAGACTACTTCGCAGGTGTTGCTGATTAATGACCAAACCAGCGGAGTGGGATCGATTCTGGAGAAGTCGCGGTTGCAAGGCGTGCTGCGCGGTACGCCGGTAGGCGAAGTGGTGCTGGAAAAGGTGATGTCCGACGAAACCGTTCAGCCGGGGGAAAAAGTGGTGACCAGCGGAGGCGATCAGATTTTTCCCAAGGGCTTGCCCGTAGGCACGGTCACGAGAGTTTCACCGGGGCCGGAGCTCTTTCTCAACATTCGGGTGAAGCCCGCCGCCGACTTAAGCCGTCTCGAAGAAGTGCTGGTGATCACGCAGCAGGAAGAAAAACAACCTGCGCTGGCAGAAGGCACTGCGCCGATACGCGCTGCGGACATTCTGGCGCAGCGACTGCCTTCGGTTCCCGACAGGCCTCCAGATGATCCCAACAAGCCTCCGCCTCCGACCAGCGGCCTGAAGATTTTGCCCGCGCCGACCACGCAGGCAGCGCCGGGTCTGACGGGAAGCTCCAGGCCGAGCGCGAGTGCATCCAGCCCGAGCTCGGGCCAATCGAGATCAGGCCAGGGCCAGTTAGGGCCAGGCCAGACCTCGAACACCTCCGTGATCCCGAAGCCGCATGCAGATTCTGCCGGGAGCGCAGGTACTCCAGGAAGTGTTTCTTCCGCAACCAGGCAAACTGGCAACCCACTTGCGGTGAAGCCGCCGACCGCACCGAAGCCTGCTGCACCGGCAGTGAAACTTCCAGAAATCACGAATGTGGCACCGGACAGCCAGTCGCAGCCGGGCTCTCCGAAGCCGGACGCACCATCAAAGCAGCCGGCGACCGAACCCGCGCCGCCCCAGGAACAGCCTCAATAGCGTGCCCATCACTTACACTTCGAATGAGCAGGTTGAGGTTTACCGGTTCAGTCTTCCCGCAGCCATCCTGATCCCGCTGATCGCCGTATTTCTCCAGGCATTCATCCCCTGGCGATTTCATTTCTTTTCCATCTTTGATTTGCCCTTGCTGGTCGTGATTTTCTTTGCCGTGGCGCGCCGGAGCCCGGTCGCAGGACTGCTCACCGGGGCTGCGATCGGCCTGTTGCAGGATTCGCTTACCGGCCATCCCCTGGGCTTGTATGGGATCGCCAAGACGGTGGTGGGATACGGGGCATCGTCGCTCGGCGTCAAATTAGACGTGGAGAATGCCGGTTCTCGGTTTCTGGTTGTTCTCTTTTTCTATGTAGTGCATGAGATCGTCTACTTCACGATTGCCCGCGGACTGGTGGGACTGACCCTGCAATGGAGCTGGCCGCGCGAATTAGGCTCGGCGCTGGCCAACGCCGTGCTCGCGGTTGCTCTGTTCGCGCTGCTGGATCGATTCAAGCAGAGAACATGAAGCAGGCTTCGGGCTTTCGGCTTCAGATCGCGATTTTGAGGATTCCCCTCCGTCTATGCCCTTCCGTCACCCGAAACTGCAACGCAATCTTGGGCTTGGCGGATTACAATAAACTTATCTTCCCGAAAGGATTAGGTCAGCGCGGAATCCAGTCCGGCGTTGGGCTGCAAGAGCCTGAAGCCTGACGCCTAAAGCCTGACACCTGATGTTCGGCCGCGACGAAAAAGTATCGCCTCTCCGCCTCACCGCGGTGCAGTACATCATCCTGGCCATCTTCATGATCTTGGCCTACGGATTATGGCGTCTGCAGGTGGTGCAGAGCGACATGTACGCCTCGCTGGCGGAGAAGAATCGCATCCGCAACGTACCCATCCTGGCGCCGCGGGGCAAGATTCTGGATCGCGAAGGACGCATCATTGTCGACAACTACCCCTCCTTTACCGCGTTGCTGTTGCGCGATTCCACGCGTGATCTGCTGGCCGACGCTAATCTCATTTCCCAGGGTCTGCACCTTGATCCGAAAGAAACCCGAGATCGCATCAGGCACTTCGCCTCAATGCCGCAATACCAACCGATCTTTCTGAAAGACGACATCACTCCCGATGAACTCGCCTTCGTGGAGTCGCACCGCAATGAACTGCCTGAGCTGGATACCATCGTGGCGCACCGGCGGCTTTATCCGCGCAACGGATTCATGGCCCACCTTATCGGCTACGTCGGCGAAGTCAGCGAAGAGATGCTGAACCAGCCGCGCTGGGAGTTCTACAACCCCGGCGACGTGGTGGGAAAATCGGGAGTAGAGCTGCAATACAACCAGATTCTGATGGGAAAGAACGGCTCGCGGCGAGCCGTCGTGAATAGCCGCGGGCGAGAAGTGGGCCGATTGGATGAGTCTCCTGCGGAACCCGGCAAGCAACTCAAGCTCACTGTAGACCTCGATCTACAAATAGCGGCCGAGGAGGCTTTGGGCGACAAGAACGGCGCGATCGTGGCCATGGACCCGCGCAACGGCGAGATCCTGGCAATGGTGAGCAGGCCAACCTTCGATCCCAACGATTTTGCGGTGCGGGTCTCACGCGATCAATGGAGCAAGCTAGTCAACGACGACGATCACCCGCTGCTGAACAAAGCCATTCAAGCTCAGCTGGCGCCCGGTTCGACTTTCAAGATCATTATGGCCACGGCCGGCCTGCAGGAAAACGTCGCGCAGGACATGCACGTGATCTGCAATGGTGGCGCGACATTTTACGGACGCTACTTCAAATGCTGGGTGTCGACCGAGCACCGCACCCACGGTGTGGTCGAAATCAGCAAGGCGATCTACCAGTCCTGCGACGTTTTCTTTTACACCCTGGCGGAGAAACTTGGCATCGACCGCATTGCGAAATACGCGACCATGTTTGGCCTGGGACAAAAGACCGGTATCGATCTGCCGCAGGAAGTCAGTGGCGTCATGCCGTCGGAAGAATGGAAGATTCGCAACTTCAAACAGAAATGGTACGCGGGTGAGACTATTTCCGTGGGCATCGGCCAGGGTGCCGTGGCCGTAACTCCGATTCAATTGGCGCGCGCCATCGGTGCGATTGCAAGCGGCGGTCTGCTGGTGCGTCCGCATGTCACCAATCCGGCTGAGTTGCCAGCCAATATCATGCCCGCCATCGATACGCCGAGCCAGGTAAAAATCCCGATTGATCCCGAGAATTGGGAAATCATCACCGACGCCATGTCGAACGTGCCTACGCCAATGGGCACGGCAGGCAGCGCGCATCTGCAGGGGATCGATTTCGCGGGCAAGACGGGAAGCGCGCAAACGGTCAGCAACGCGCTCAAGGCCAAGACCGCCAATGGCAAGTCGAAATACAAAGACAATGCCTGGTTCGTGGGTGTGACTCCGCGAAGAAATCCGGAAATCGTCGTGGCGGTTCTGTTCGAGGGTGGAGAGCACGGACAGTTTGCGGCTCGGATTGCTGCCCAAGTGGTCAAGGCTTACGTGGAGAAGCAGCGCCGGCAGCCCACCAAGGTCGCGGCAAGCAATAAGAAAGTGGAAATCGGGGCGGTATGGAATTCCGCCAGCCCGGACGGCACCGAGCAGGACACATTGCACGGGGGTAGGTTCGTGGTTGATGTGCCGAAGACGCGTGTGTCTCTTGCAGCGGCGGCGCCGGGAGTGCAGTAGTCGAGCATATTGGAGAATCCCTTGCAGCATCGAGACGGGATTGATCGACTAAGGATCATGCTCCGCTCAGGATGACGGTTTTGCTTGAGGCCAACGACCGGAGGCCAACGACCAATGACTAACGACTAACGACTGACTTCATGTCACGCTACATTTCATTTCGCGATTTTGACTGGCTGCTGTTCATCTTTGTCCTGCTGATTTGCGGGCTGGGCGTCTTGGAAATCCGCAGCGCCACGGCGCATACCAAGTTCGCCGGGGCCCACATCAGGCAGCTTTACTGGATCAGCGGCGGGATTGCCGGAATGTTTCTGATGAGTTTCATCAACTATCAGAAACTGCTCGATGGCGTCCATTGGATGTACATCGCTTCCATCGCTTCGCTGCTGATCGTGATCATCTTCGGGCAGAAATATCTGGGCGCGCGCCGCTGGATCAAAATGCCGGGTGGAGGACATTTCCAGCCATCCGAGTGGGTCAAGCTGATCCTGATACTGGCGGTGGCAAAATACTTTGCCGACCTGCACCAGCGGGAACTTTCCTGGCCTGACTTTATCAAGGCTGGGGCGATCGTCGGCGTCCCTATGCTCCTGGTGCTCGCTCAACCCGACCTGGGGACGGCTCTGACCTACATCCCGATCGCAGTCATGGGGTTATTCCTCGGTGGGCTGCGCTGGAAGCAAGCTCTGACCGTGGTAGTCCTGGCGGGACTCATGATGCCGCTAGCGTTCCATGTCCTGAAGCCCTATCAACGCGACCGGCTCACCAGCTTTATGCAGCCCGAGGCGGATAGCCAAGGCTCCGGGTATCAAGTTATTCAATCTCTCATTGCGGTAGGTTCAGGTGGACTTTGGGGGAGCACTGCCGGCTCCCAGACTCATCTGGCGTTTTTGCCTGTCCCACAGACCGACTTTATCTTTGCGGCGTTTGCCGAGGAGCATGGATTTGTGGGCGCACTGACGGTAATGCTGTTATACTTTATCGTGCTGATGCGTTTGACCCAGAACGCGCAAACGGCGCCCGACCGCGCCGGCACGTTCGTGGTGATGGGTGTGGTGGCTGTGCTTAGCTTTCACATCCTGGTCAACGTTGGCATGGTGGTCGGTTTTATGCCGGTCACCGGAATACCCTTGCCCTTAATGAGTTATGGCGGGTCTTCCGTCCTGTTTATGTTTCTGGCGCTGGGCATTGTGATGAACGTCCGGATGCGCCGCTTCGTTAACTGAAGCAGGGGAAGAAGGCAAGGAGAGTTTGCCGCGCTTGCCATTTGCGGCTTAAAACAAGATCACGATCGCCCTCGCGTAAAGAGGGCACTCACCGGCCAACAGCAGTGAACGGCCGGGCAGGATTGAAGCTAAGGTGCTGCCAGGCGGGTAACGGCCCCCCCAAAGACCTGAGAAGGTTTTTGTGAGAGCGGTCACAAACCTTGGGCAAGCGCAATGCGATAAGTGCAAAAGATTTCCAAGCTTGTACCACGAGTCCGGCCTCGGAGAAATCTCCGTAGCCCCAGCCGTCCCCCGCGCGGGGCGGATATCGCATCGCTCCATCCTCCCGGTCTTTCCCTGCCTATGTTCCGGTGAATCCTGCAGCCGCTTTGACGGCGCAGAACCGGAGTCCGTATGACGAAAGAACTATTTGTGTCCACTACCCCTCACGAAACCAAAGTGGGGTTGGTGGAAGACGACCTACTCGCCGAAATCTACCTGGAACGCGAGAACGAATACACCCTGGCTGGATCCATCTACAAAGGCCGCGTAACCCGCGTCCTGCCCGGCATGCAATCCGCATTTGTGGATATTGGCCTGGAGCGCGACGCGTTCCTCTACGTTTCCGACTTCATGGAGTTGCAAGATGAAGACGAAGTCGAGGAAATTCCCACCAACCTGGCTCCATCCCAACCTTATCAATCGCCGGCGCGGAGCGAGGCTCAGCCTTTGGAACAGGAAGCCACGAGCTTCGTATCCACTAACGAATCAAGTCCCGCACCCCAACAGCACGTCGAGCCAACCGCTCAGCCGGGGGAGACTCGTGAACGGTCGAACGGTGGAGAAAGCCGCGGTGGACGCGGAGATTGGCGCAGCCGCCGCCGTCGCGGGCGGCGCGGCGAGCGCATGCCCGAATCCAAGTTTGCCCGGCCGGTTTCAGAATCGCCGCGCGGCGATCATCCGGAACGAAGCGATCGCCAGGAACGGAACGATCGTCCAGAAAGAACGGAGCGTTCAGAAAGAACGGAGCGCTCCGAGTATGGTCCGCCGCCGGGATACCAACCGATCCTGCTGCCCGGAGAGTCGATCTCAAAATATCAGCGTCTGGCGCAGACTCAATCGCGCGCCGGATCAAAAACGGCCTCGCAGAATCCGGACGCGCCAGCCCCTATTACTGCGGCGTTTCCCGAGGATGAACCGTTATTCGCGAAGCCGGAAACGGAGCAGCAACCGGCGATTGGCGAACCTAGTGACGGCGCAATGCGCGACAAGGCGAGGGGCGCGGCCGCCAACGCGCAAGTCGGATCTTCCGAGTGGGATCGCGAGCAAAAGCGTTTGCACGAGATGAACGTTGCCGCAGTGTTTGGGGGAACGGCCGCCGAAGCTGCGCAAGTCGCAGCCGGCCACGACGAACACCCGGTTACGGACCGCGGGCATTCGGATCAAATTCGGATCTCCGAGGCCGCCGAGGGCACCATCGAGGAAGAACTCATCGAAGAGGAAGAAGCCGATCTCGGCTCGTACGTTGAAGATCTCGAGGAGGACGCAGCCTTCGAAGAACTGGAAGAAGAAACTCGATCAGCCGAAGAATATCGCGAGCCCGTCGCGCGGGAAATCGCAGCCTCTGGCGAAGCTGTACAAACCGTCAGCGAGACCGGGACCGCAGAACCATTTGTCATCGAAGGCGGCATCGACGAACCTGTTTCTGCCGAAGTGGACGAAGCGGTTGCCGAGCAGGAAGAAAAAGAGGCGGAAGAAGCGGAGCTTGAAGAAGCCCAGGCGCAGGCCGAAGCTCTCCTCGATGCCGAAGCCCGCGGCGACGGCACGGTGGACGCACGGGTGGAAGTCCGCGCTCCGGCAGGGACTGCGGCCTATACGCAGCGTGCGCCGCGTCCGGCATTCGATCCACGACGTGGTCAGCGTGGACGCCGCGGTGGGGGTGGGCGACGCTTTCGCCGTAATGAACCCCAGAACGTGCCCCTGATCACCGAACTGCTCAAAGAAGGTCAGGAAATCCTGGTTCAGATCGCCAAGGAACCCATCGGCAAAAAGGGCGCCCGCATCACCAGCCACATCGCCCTGCCAGGCCGCTTTCTGGTCTACATGCCCACGGTCAATCACACCGGCGTGTCGCGAAAGATTTCTTCGGAGGAAGAACGCCAGCGGCTGAAGCGCATCATCATCAGCGAACGCGAAAACGGGCACGGCGGCTTCATCGTGCGCACCGCGGCGCAAGGAGCTTCCGAAGAAGAGCTGCGCGCCGACATTCGCTTCCTGAAAAATCTCTGGTCCGAAATCAAAACCCGCGCCGACGCCGGCAAAGGCCCGACCCTGATTTATCACGATTTGAACGTAGTCGAGCGCGTGCTCCGCGATCAGGTTACGTCCGACTTCACCGCCATCTGGGTCGACACCGAGCAGGAATACGAACGCGTCCTGCGCTTTGCCAACCGTTTTCAGCCAGCGTTGGTGCGGCGTGTCAAGCTGTACAGCAAGGAAGTCCCGCTATTCGAGCAGTTCGGATTGAACGACGAAATCAATAAAGCCCTCAAGTCGAAAGTCTGGCTGAAGAGCGGCGGCTACATCGTAATCAATCAGACCGAAGCGCTGGTCGCGATCGACGTCAACACCGGCAAGTACGTGGGCAAGACGGCTCGCCTCGAAGACACCATCGTCAAAACCAACGTCGACGCCATCAAGGAAATCGTGCGCCAGATCCGCCTGCGCGATCTGGGTGGCATCATCATCATCGACTTCATCGACATGGACGAGCGCCGCAACCGCCAAAAAGTCATGCAGGCGCTCGAAGAAGCTCTGCGCAGCGACCGAGCCCCGTCCAAAGTTTTGCAGTTCAACGATTTTGGATTGGTCGCCATCACGCGCAAACGGGTAAAGCAGTCGCTCGAACGCACCATCGGTTCGCCGTGCCCATACTGCGAGGCAACGGGCTACGTGAAATCGGTAACCACAGTCTGCAACGACATCTACGTAGAAATGCGCAAGATGGCCAAGCACCTCGATCACGCCGACGTAATGCTGCGCGTAAATCCCGAGGTAGCGAAGGCACTAAAAGGCAACAACGGCAAAGCTCTAACCGAGATGGAAGAGCTGACCAAGCGAACCGTAATCGTGAAAAGTGATCCCGCATTACACCAGGAGCAGTTCGACATCAACTAGCGCTGTCAGCCGTCAGCTCTCAGCATTCGGTTTCAAGAAGACGGGCAACCAGCCCGTCTTTTCATTGTCAGACTCCTTTCCAAGACACCGGGTGTCCCAGGTCTCGCGCCTTTCGAGACCTGGGCCGCATGCCAACCGTGAGAGCATCCACCGGGCGCTGTCATCCTGAGCGCCGCGAAGGATCGCAATCCTTTGACTCCGTTATCCAAGACTGAGACGTTTCCGCTCGCAAGCTTATTTTTCTTGACAAGCAAAATTCCCGATGGATAATTTGCAGGACTGCAACTCAGGTCTCTCCCCGAATCACAGCCAGACCCCGGTACCGTCTCCTAAATTTCACTTCAACCACAAGGAGGAACTCCCCCCATGAAACTCGCGGCGAAAAGTCTACTACTTCTGTTTGCGCTCGTGGCGACGCTCGCGTATGCACAGACCGGACCCAACACACCGATCAAACACGTAATCGTGGTTATCCAAGAAAACCGATTCGGTGAGGTCGAACCCAACTACCACTATGCGGACCACTGGGCTCCCGATGCTTTTCCCAGTTGCCCAAAATCGACCTGCCCGTACTCCCTGTCCGATTTCTTCGGCAACTTCAGTACCAATTACGACGCGGAGTATTTTGAGAGTTTCACCGGCACGCCAACCGACCCAGATGACGATGCGATTGACCCGCCAAGCAACTGATGCAAGTGTGACATTTCCCCTCCGGCGCCGAGTTCATTGGGGTCCAGCGCCGGACGGGGCTCTTCCGGGCCCTCAGATTCTGATATGCTCGACAGGCCGGAACGGTGTCCCCGCTCACCCGTTTCGCTGACGACCTCTTCCTTCAAAGGGGCTCCCGATGCAGTATCGACACGATTTTGCTCTTACTGCCAGACTTGTAGCGCTGATATTAGTCTTGTCGATTTGGAGTACCAGTGCGTGGGCGGCTCCGAAATACAAGGTGCTGCACGATTTCGGCAACGGTAATGATGGGGCTGGATTGTTTGGCGGTGTCGTCCGTGCCGCTAACGGCAAGCTGTACGGGACAACGAGCGGAGGCGGTCTTTATCAGTATGGAACGGTTTGGGAGTTGACGCCTCAAGCGGGTGGAAAATGGTCGGAGAAAGTGCTCCACAATTTCAAGAATCGCGACCCGAACGGAGACGAGCCAACCTGCACCCTCACGTTGGACCCAGTTGGGAATCTGTACGGAAGCACCATAAGGGACGGGGGGCCTTACACCGCCGGTACCGTGTTCGAGATGCAACCCAGCTCAAAGGGATGGGCCCTCAAAGTGATTCATCGTTTTGGCAAGAATGACCCGGCCAACGGACCATTCGGGGGCGTTATCATGGATCAGAGCGGGAACCTCTACGGAGTCGGCGGCTGGGCCTTCGAGCTGTCGCCCGCATCAGGTGGATGGGAAGAGACCCTTATTCACAACTTCAACTGTCAGAACGGTGATGGTTGCGGGGTTCTTGTTCCCCCGATCTTGGACTCGGCGGGAAATCTTTACGGCTCGACCGATGCTGGGGGCAACAGCAAGAACTGCGGCGGGGGCTGTGGCACCGTGTACAAGCTCCATCCGCTACCAGACGGAAGTTGGAAAGAAACCATCCTGCATAGCTTCGGTGCGCCCAATGACGGCTCGTACCCAGATAGCCCCGTGGTTATGGATGCCGCAGGAAACCTCTATGGTGCGACGGGCGGCTACAATGCGGGCACGATCTATGAGCTGTCGCCTCAGTCTGACGGGCACTGGAAAGAGACCATCCTGCACAGATTCCACGCTGGTTCTGGCGGGAATTACCCCGGCAGCATCGTCATGGATGCAAAAGGCAATCTGTACGGGGGCACAGGTTACGGCGGAGGACAGTGCTACTGCGGGGTAATCTACGAACTATCGCCCCAGGCCAATGGCATATGGAAATACACGGTATTGCACACCTTCAGCGGTTATGACGGCACGGGCGGTGGCCCCATGATCTTCGACGACAAGGGGAACCTGTACGGCACAGGTGGCGGCGGTGCCTACGGCCTCGGCGTCGTTTTCGAGTTCACGCCTTGAGCATTTTTCGCTTGACCGCAGCGTCCTCAAATGGCTAACCTTAATGACAGCTTCATTAGCTGTTTGATAACAGCATGGATCGTTCCGCTCTTTGACAATTCGAGACGCCGCGCAGAGCGCGTCGGATCTGCCCGCAAGAATAAGACCCATGTGCCTCGAAAATACCCTCGGTAAGTCCTTTAAAAGGGATATTTTAGAGGGGTATCTCAATTTGCTGCCTGTTTTCATAGACTTACGAAGCAGAAAAGTTCCGGGATATCCCCTCCGTAAGTCCTTTAGAAGGGATATTTTAAGAGGGTATCTCTAAAACAGAGCCTTTGTTTTCATAGATCTGGAAAGAAAATGCTTTTTTTGGGTATATACCCTAGTTCCATGGTAAACGGTTCGCGAATGATTACCTATAAGTAAACAACAGCGCAGCCCGCAACCCGAACTCAACTGGCGTTGCTGGCGCCCAGCGTCTTTTCTTGCGGAACTCCGATCAGGTTTTTCTCGACCAACTCGGAGCAATCTTGCAGCTTTTGCAGCGGCGGACGGATCTTGTCAGCTTCAACCTTGGCGCCGCGCTGTTCGGCCAGCGTCATGACACGTTCGGCATTCTGATTTACCGAACGGCCGACTTCGAGAAGAACGACCAGGGCATCGGCGTGCAGCTTCCACAGTGATGCGGAATTCTCGGCGCGCTTCATTTCCTCGAGCTCCGTCGTCATGCGCGCGACCACGGCGACCAGGCGCAACATCACGCGGGCGACTCCGGCTCGTACGCTCTTCTCTTCCAGATAGTCGGCGCAATAGGCATCCGCTTCGGCGGCCGTAAGCAGGAGATTGAAGAAGCGCATGGGAACTACTTGACGGAACTTCGGGTCGGCCACGCGCACGAAGATGCGAATCGACTCCTCGATCCTGAGCAGTTTGCTTTCTTCGGTTGAAATCTGTTGCGGCGTTACCGCCGAACGCATGGCCGGCACATCGAGCACCGGACGCCGGCTGGGGAACGAAGTTATTTTAGCCGGCTTATTGACTGGCGCTTTCGCCGCCGGACGCACCAGGCGCGGGCTGCGGCGGATGGGCGGGCGCTGGTCGAGAGTCTTCTTCAGTTTCGAGATGCGCCGGAACTTGTCGAGAGCCGCGCCGTAGTCAATGCGAAGCAGGTCGCTTTCCTGGAGCGCTGCGACGTGTTCCACGGTGACATCCACGCCGTCGACGTTGCCCAGAATGCTGCCACCCTGCTCCTCGACCACTTCGGCGAAGTTCTTGATCTCCGTCGTGGACTGGTGGAACAAGTCGTCAAATTTCTTCCCGAAGGCGGTGTTGTACGGCGCGATCGTGGCCAAGGCGCCGGGATGGTAGAAGGAGGTATCGAGGGACAGCTTTAGTTCTCGCACTCGAGGAATGATTCCTGATTCGAGCAGCGCGTTGAGATCGCGGAAGTTTTCCGCCTCCTGCTGCAAGTGATCGAACAGGCGCAGGGTTTGCATGTGTTCGTCGGTTAATTCGGGAACGTCGGCGTCAGCGAGAATCTCGAGCAGCGCGATTTCGAATGGGGACAGTGGAAGAGCGCCATCGAGGCCATAGCCGCGGCGCTCCCACTGGCCCGGCACGCGCGGATGGCGATACAGGAAAGTCGTGACCAGATCTGTCTTGTCGCGATGAACTTCCGTAGTATCGCGATTACGAGTGAAGTAACGGAGCATCGCCTCGGCGATTTCTGGGTCGGTGTCAGGCGTAAAAGCCCGCCGCAGCATGGCGGGAGTAATCGCCAGATCGAGCAGACGCAACCAGCGATGCATGGCAGACAAAGTTTCGAGCACGCTGTCATCGCTCTGCAGCGAGATCGCCTCAAGCCCGGCTGGGACAGGGACTTCTCCACGGACGGACTCCTGCAAGAGCTTCTCATAGAAGCCCTGAACAGTTGCCAGAATAGCCAACTCCCACTTCGGATCCTCTACCACAGTCAGTCGCTCCAGCGCACTAATCCCTTTGGATTTAGGGGAGGGCCAAGGCTAGTTAAAACTAAGGTTGGTTCAGGTGCAAGCCTGCCGTAAGGACAGGACACCAACTAGATAAGGGACAAGCCCTAAAGTAACCTTGCGCTAAGTCTTTGAAAAGTGGCGCTTTCCAAGCGAAAGTTTTTCGTCGATCAGAATCGATGAAGGATTGTATACTATGCGGGTTGGTAATGCTGTTATTGAGGGGATTGAGACCATGGAGTGGACAGCACCGAAGTTCGAGGAAGTTGCGTTGAATTGTGAGATCAACTCTTACGCCTCCGCCGCACTGTAATTCTCGGCAAGGATGCTCATAAAAATCCTGGGCTCGGCTGCCGGGGGTGGCTTTCCGCAGTGGAATTGCAACTGCCGCAACTGTCGGTCCTTGCGCGACGGGACCTTCAAGGGTAAGCCCCGTACCCAGACCCAGGTGGCGATATGCCAGGATAATCGCGCTTGGTTTTTGCTAAATGCGTCTCCCGATTTGCGGACGCAAATCGAAGCCACGCCACCTCTTCATCCGCGGAGTGCGGGGCGAGACTCTCCCATTGCTGGCGTACTGCTGACCAGCGGCGATATCGATCAGATTGCAGGATTATTGTCTCTCCGCGAATTGCAACCCTTCCCCATTTATTGCACACCTTCGGTCCGGCGTATTCTGCAGGAGGACAACACTGTGTTCGCGATGCTGAATCGCGTACCTGGCCAGGTATCATGGACCGACATCAGTTGCGACGGGAGCTTCTGCTTACAAGGTGAGAGAGGGGTGGGAATCGACTGCCGCGTGTTCTCGCTGGGGAGTCGCTTTCCAGCTTACGTTTCGCCTGATCGTTCTCTCGCACTCAAGCAGGAGGAGGCTTTGCTGGGCGTGATCGCGTCATCCTCGTCAGGCAGGCGCATGGCTTACATGCCTGCGGTTCCGGATGTAGATGATTCGCTACTGGAGCGACTGGAGGAAACCGATCTGCTTTTGTTCGATGGGACTTTTTGGAGCGACGACGAATTGATCCGGGTGCAGGGAAGCGGATCGACGGCGGGCGAAATGGGGCACATTCCTGTATCCGGTGCGGAAGGAAGCTTGCGCAAGCTGGCGGGATTGCGGCGGCCTCGAAAAGTCTTTGTGCACATCAACAATACCAATCCCATGCTGGATGAAGCTGGTCCTGAATATGCGCAGGTTCGAGCGGCGGGTTGGGAAGTAGCGGAAGACGGGTGGAGTCTCGATCTATGAGGCCGGAATCGACGGAAGTGTCGTGCGAATCTTCGGTGCTCTCTGCTGAGGAATTGAAGGCTCGGCTGCGGCAAGTGGGCGAGGAGCGTTATCACCATCGGCATCCTTTCCACCTCATGATGCATGAAGGCCAGTTGAGCAGGGGACAGTTGCAGGCTTGGGCGCTGAACCGCTATTACTACCAGAGCGTCATCCCGATAAAAGATTCGATCATTCTTTCGCGAAGCGAAGATCCGGACTTTCGGCGGACGTGGCGGAAGCGCGTGATCGATCACGATGGGGATGCGACTCAGGCTGGCGGCATCGAGCGCTGGATCAAACTGGCGGAAGCGACTGGGCTGGAACGCGAACGCGTGCTGCGTGGCGAAGAGGTCTTGCCCGCGACGCGATACGTCGTGGATGCTTATCTGAGTCTGGTGCGTACTCGGAGTTTTCTGGAGGCCGTGGCTTCGTCGCTGACCGAGATGTTTTCCCGCGACCTGATTACGTTGCGAATGGATCGGTTGCGTCAACACTATCCGTGGCTTGCCGGCGGGCTTGATTATTTTACGGCGCGTCTCGACCAGGCGCCGGAAGACGCGCGATTCGCGCTACAGTGGGTGACCGAGAATGCCCTTACGCGATCGGAGCAGGAAATGGCAATTGCGGCCTTGCGAGCCAAATGCGATATTCTCTGGGCGCAGTTGGACGCGCTCTACTTTGCGTACGTGCAGCCAGGATGGCCTCCGCCTGGAGCTTTTCGGATTCAGGAGTCTTGAGCGTGCCTCCTCCCACCGATTCCAGCCAGCCGCGTTTCGCCTCCGGTTGTCGATGGGGCACTCAGGGCGCCGAACGCGTGGTACTTTTTCCCGAAGGCATGATTCGGGTTCAAGGGACCGGGCAAAAGATCCTGGAACTTTGCGATGGGCAACGCACGGTTGAGGAGATCGTGACCGCGCTTGCGGTGACGTACAGCGGCGGTGATCCGGTAAAGATTCGGGACGACGTGGGGAGTTTTTTGGAAGCCCTCCAGCAGAAGCGCATCGTCGATTACTAGAATCGCTGACTAGCGTGAATTTCGACCGGAACGCCGCACGAGCGTCGGCGGGTAAGGTTGCATGACATCCTTCGCGTTCCTTCGTGGTTTCAGCATTTGCACTTCATCAACCACAAAGGACACGAAGGTACACAAAGGACATTGCGGAACTGCACGCGTCGGAGCCTCCTCCTGGGTTGGCGACTCAACAAGGCCGTCGGCAGATTATTAAATGACTCCGAACCCACTAGCGTTGATTGCGGAGATCACGCATCGCTGTCCTTTGCACTGCGTCTATTGCTCTAATCCTTTGCAGATGATTGGAGCTAAGGCGGAACTTCCAACTGACGATTGGATCCGCGTGTTTCAGGAAGCCCGAGAGCTGGGAATTCTCCATCTGCACTTGACCGGCGGGGAACCGGTCGCACGAGCAGATCTGAAAGATCTGGTCGAGGGCGCCCATGCCGCCGGTCTTTATACCAACCTGATCACATCGGGGATTGGTTTGCCCGAAGCGCGACTGGCGTCTTTAGTTGATGCGGGGCTCGATCACATTCAACTGAGTTTCCAGGATTCACGGGACGAGCCCGCGAACTGGATTGCAGGCACAAAGGCGCACGCGCACAAAGTTGTTCTGTCGGAAGTTATTCGCCGATTCCCGGTTGCTTTCACCGTGAACCTGGTGGTGCATCGCCAGAATCTCGATCACCTGGAGGAGATGATTGGATTTGCGGAGCAGCTGAAGCCAGACCGCCTGGAGATTGCCCACGCTCAATATTACGGTTGGGCTCTGAAGAATCGGGATACGCTGATTCCTACTCGTGAGCAACTGGAAAACTGCTTGCGCATTGTAGAAGCGGCGCAGGAGCGGCTTTCCGGCCGCATGAAAATTGATTGTGTGGCTCCGGATTATTACGCGCGCTACCCCAAGGCATGTATGGGTGGATGGGGCCGGCGTCTGGTGTTGATCGATCCGTCAGGGCAAGCGCTTCCTTGCCATGCTGCAGGAGTGATTCCGGGCATCAGCTTTGACAATGTGCGCGAACATTCTCTCGAATGGATATGGCGCGAGTCCGCGGCCTTCCAGCGTTTTCGTGGAGAGCAATGGATGCCCGAACCGTGTCGAACCTGCGACCGCCGGGCTGAGGACTTCGGCGGCTGCCGCTGTCAGGCTTTTCTCCTGACCGGGGATGCCAGTGCAACGGATCCAGTGTGTACGCTCGCGCCTACGCATCATTTGGTTGAGGACGCCCGGCCTGTGACAAATTCCGGGGACGGGCAAGTCTCATGGTCCTACAGGGCCAATCCCGAATGAAAGCGCGAATCCATGCCAAAACAGCGATTGGGACGCTGCAATTGTCTGGAGATTGTAAAAACATTGTCAACAATTCGTCCCAGACGGTGTTTGGCGGTGTGCCGGTAGTAAGCTTGTTCAGCGTTGATGCGATACATCGTCAATTTTGGAGCGGGCTATGATTCGAGTAGAGACAAATCGAGAAGCGACTTTACAGCGTGCCCCAGGCACTCTGCAGAAGGCAATGGCTTACGTCAATCCAGAGGCGAACACGATGGAGCGAATTCTCGTCGTAGAAGATGACCATGCCGTACAGAAGGCTCTGAAGCGTTTGTTTGAGACGGAAGGATTTGAAATTGAAATCAGTACGGACGGGCAGGCGGCGCTGGAAGCGTTCCGAAGAGCAGCGCCCGCTGCCATTGTGCTGGACTTGCGGCTGCCGCTGGTCTCGGGACGGGATGTCTGCCGGGAAATCAAACAACAGGCGCCGACGGTTCCTATTATTGTTTTAAGTGCCTGCAGCGATGTTTCGGACAAGGTGTTGCTTTTGGAGTTGGGGGCAGACGATTATGTTACCAAGCCTTTCAGCCCACGAGAACTGCTGGCTCGGGTACGGGCTGCCTTGCGGCGCACGGTTCAGACCGGAACCGGAGATGTGGTCACTTTTGCGGGAATCTCCGTGGACTTCATCAAGATGGAAGTGAACCGCAATGGAGAGCAGGTCGTGCTGACGGCGCAGGAATTCAAGACTTTGAAGTTCCTGATACAGAATGCGGAGCGGGTGATCTCGCGAGACGAGTTGCTGAATGAGGTCTGGGGTTACCAGAATTATCCATCCACCCGCACGGTGGATAATCATATTCTGAAGCTTCGGCAGAAGCTGGAGAAAGATCCGACGAATCCGATACACTTCCGGACGGTTCATGGCATGGGCTACAAGTTTGTGCGTTAACTCCCAGGGCTGCGCAATATTTGGGCGCAGGGAGAAGCGAGCATGATGAAACTTCGGATGCGAACCAAGTTTCTGCTCTCCATGCTATTGATCTCGGCCGGCCTCACCTGGACCAGCCTGCTACTGGTGCGCCGCACGGTTCAAGCGCAGGTGAAGAAGAGCATCTTCGCCGACCTTAATAACTCAGCCAGCACCTACCAGAACTTTCATCGCGCACGCGAGCTTACGCTTACCCACTCGGCCGAATTGCTGGCGGACCTGCCTAATTTGCGGGCCCTGATGACCACTCAGCATGAAGCTACGATCCAGGATACCTCCACCGATTTGTGGCGACTCGCGGGAAGTGATCTGTTTGTACTGGCGGACCGAACCGGCAAAGTAGTCGCGTTGCACACGGCGAGCCCGGGTTTTACGCGGCAGATGGCGCAGCAGTCGCTGAACCCCTCCAGTCAAGAAAGTTCGAGCCAGTGGTGGTACGGTGCTCAGCATTTGTACCAGGTATTTCTCAAGCCCATCTATTCCGGTCCCGCAGTCGAGAACAAGCTGCTGGGATTTCTGGTGATCGGATATGAAATTGACGACACGGTGGCGTCGCAGGTAAGCCGGATCGCAGCCAGCCAGGTGGCCTTCTACTACGGCGACACGATTGTGAAAAGCACCCTGGATCCCACGCATGAGGCTGAACTTGCACGGCATTCGATTGTGCATTCCCCTCCGGGCATTCCGGAGCCGGAACAGGTCCAACTGGGCGACGAGCGCTTCCTGGCAACCTCGCTGGAACTTGCGGCCGACAAGGCACCGTCGGTTCGCTTGGTCGTGCTCAAATCTTACGATCAGGCCACCGCTTTTCTGGACAGCCTGAATCGCCTGCTGCTGGCTCTGGGACTGACCGCTGTGCTGGGCGGAAGTGCACTGGTATTTTTCATTTCGCACACTTTTACGCGGCCGTTGGGCAACCTGGTGGCTGGCGTGCGAGCCTTGGGAAGAGGCGATTTCAACTATCCCCTGGACGCGCGTGGCGGCGATGAAGTTGCCGAGGTAACGGGAGCGTTTAACCGAATGCGGGATAGCCTGCTGAAAACGCAACAGGAGTTGATCGATGCGGAGAGATTAGCAACGATCGGTCGAATGGCCAGTTCAGTCTCGCACGACCTGCGGCATTCTCTTGCGGCCATCGTCGCGAATGCCGAGTTCCTATGCGAGAGCCGCTTGTCGACCGATCAACGCGAGGAGCTTTACCAGGAAATTCGGATCGCGGTAAACCAAATGACCGAACTGATCGATTCTTTACTGGAGTTCTCGCGAACCAGGGAGTCCTTGCGGCGGACGTACGGCAGCGTAAGGGAGTCGGTCGATCGTGTGATGCAGGCGGTACGTACTCATCCGCGGTTTCACTCGGTGCGCATTGCGGTGCGTCAGGAAGGCAACTGCATCGGCTGGTTCGATACTAAGAAGCTTGAGCGCGCCCTTTACAACCTGCTATTGAACGCGTGCGAGGCGATTGCGGGAGCGGGAGAGGGCGGGCGAATCAACATCGACTTGCGCGAAGTTCCCGGGGGATTGCAGATTCGGCTGTCGGACAATGGTCGCGGTATCCCAGAGTCCATTCGAGGCAAACTTTTCGAGCCGTTCATCAGCTATGGCAAGGAAAACGGGACTGGTTTGGGGTTAACGGTGGTGCAGAAAATCGTCCAGGATCACGGAGGAGATGTCATGGTCGAGAAGACATCCGAGGAAGGGACGGTTTTCCGCATAACCTTACCCATTGTTTCATCGTCTACAGCTGAAAGTAGTGGCGAGGGGAAGCCGGAGTCGCCGCCACTGGCCCGAGCAAAAAGGGTAGAGTCGGAGTAAGATTTTCCGTTCAGGGGTGCGCGCAACTTAGTCCAAGACCGTCTCACGGGTTCACTAAATATCGTTCGCGAATCCACAATCTTCTTGGGGAGGGCGATTTGTGAAACAGGGGAGTGGTTTGCCTGATTGGATGCGGAGAGCCAGCGTGGCCGGATTGCTTGTGCTGCTTAGTGGCGTTTTCGGGTGGTCACAACAGTCAAGCCCGACGGGGGCATTGTCGCAGAGCGATTCGACAGCGGCCGCGATTCACGAACTTCAACAACAGGTCAACGAACTGCGCTCGGCGATGGCGGAAATGCGTTCTGAAACTGAACAGTACCGGGCGGAGAATGCGGAGCTGCGACATGAGTTGCAGACTGCGCGCAGTCCGTCCGCGTCCGCAGCCGGGCCGCCCTCGGGGAACTCGTACCCATTGGCGACGCCGGCCGATGCCGATTCCCCGCACTCCCAATCCGACGTTCCGACGGCAAACAAGTCGACGTCGCTGGAAGAGCGGGTCGCGTCACTTGAAGAGTCGTCACAACTGGTGAACAGCAAGGTGAACGATCAGTATCAGACCAAGGTCGAGAGCGCGTCGAAATATCGGGTTCGGCTTTCTGGCATCGTGCTCCTGAATCTTTTTAACAGTCACGGGGACACCGACAATCAGGACTTTCCAAGCTTTGTGAAGGGGCCAGGCACCGGTACGGGAAGCCTAGGCTTTACCATGCGCCAATCCGAAATTGGTCTTGAGGTTTTCGGGCCGACGTGGGCGGGAGCGAAGATATCTGGAAGTTTGCAGGCTGACTTTGCCGGCGGCTTTCCGAGCACGTGGAACGGAGTCAACTCAGGCATCTTTCGGTTGCGGACGGCCAGCATGCGGATGGATTGGAAAGACACTTCGGTCGTTGTGGGGCAGGATAACGCATTCTTCTCTCCACTTTCGCCAACTTCATTCGCGTCTCTCGCAGTCCCCGCCCTTAACTATGCGGGGAATCTGTGGGCATGGAGTCCGCAGGTTCGGGTGGAGCATCGATTCCAGCTTTCCGGTGATCAGAACATCCTGCTCCAGGGAGGGATTCTCGACAATCTCACTGGCGAGTTCCCGGCGGATTCGTACTTTCGCATGCCGAGCGCCGGAGAACTCACGCGCCAGCCGGCTTATGCGATTCGGACGGCTTGGACGCGCACAGTATTTGGTCAGCCGATGACTTTCGGAGTGGCCGGCTACTATAGCCGCCAGGATTGGGAAACGTGCCCATCCAATGCGGGAAATTCATCAGGCTGTCCTGAACCCTACGACCACTACGTCGACGGTTGGGCGGGCATGGCAGACTGGCAGATTCCGCTAGCACGGCGCCTGCTTTTCACGGGGGAGTTCTACCGTGGGCGAGCGATTGGCGGGATCGGCGCCGACATTACCCAGAGCGTGGTTTATGACGGCAACCCCAACAGCGCGGGTACCACGGCGCGCGGGCTGGATACGATTGGCGGATGGTCGCAGCTAAAATTCAAAGCCACCAGTACGCTCGAATTTAATGCTGCTGTGGGACTCGATAATCCGACCACCGGGGAAGTGCGGGGCGCGGAGGCGAGTCAGCCTTATTTGTTTGGCCCTTTGTTTGTTCAAAATCGCGGTGTTCTCGCGAACGTTGTCTTTCGGCCGCGTTCGAGCTTACTGTTTTCCGCGGAATACGGACACTTGCGAACGTCTCAACTCTATGACATCAGCAATAACGCCGATCAGTTCAATCTGATCATGGGAATTTTGTTTTGATTATGAAGGCGGCAACCGTCTACTGGCTCTGCGGGGTGATAGTTTGGGGCACTCTGGCCTGCGCGCAGGAGGTTACGGTAACCGCAGACGTAGCTTTGGTGTACAACGGGAAAAAGAGCAAGCCGCGTGCAGCAAGCAGTATAGTGCTCTGGCTCACCCCGGTCGGGAGCGCGGCACTTTCGAGTTCGCCCACGCTTCCAGCCTCCAGTCGTCCGCGTCTGGTTCAGAAGAATAAGAGCTTCGAGCCTCATGTGCTGGTTGTACCCGTGGGGTCCGTGGTGGAGTTTCCCAACCGCGATCCGTTTTTTCACAACGTATTTTCGCTGTTCGAGGGCAAGCGCTTTGATCTTGGCCTCTATGAAGCCGGAAGCACGCGCGATGTTGTTTTCGACAAGCCTGGCATTTCCTATATCTTCTGCAACATCCATTCTGAAATGAGCGCGGTTGTAATTGCCGTGAGCAGCCCGTACTACGGAATTTCAGACGTGCGCGGCCGAGTGAGCATTCCTCACGTGCCTCCGGGCCGCTACACGCTTCGGATCTGGTACGAGGAGGCGTTGCCCGAGGAATTGAACAACCTCACTCGCGAGGTCAGCATTTCCGGGGATGCTTCAAGTTTGGGAGCTATGCGTCTACCCGCCACCAACATGCCACAGACTCACCAAAACTTGTACGGGCACGATTACCCTCCGCCTCTTCCGGATAGTCCGAGTTACGAACGAAAGTGAGCACGGAGCGCATCTTTCGATGCCGCAAGCCAGTGCCGCTTAAGTAACGGTGTGCCGCTTCATGTAACAAGAAAATTACAATTTCGTGATGGTTCTTTGACAAATTCGACCTGCAGCCCGCGCTAATCTATGTCTAAGGCGAACGGGTGATCCGCTGCTGGCCCGCTCGCGGTCGGAGGTCCCGGGACCTCCAACATCGTTTCCTCCTTAACCCGAGCAAGACTGGACGCGCCGCCTGAGACATCCATCGCAGCGGCTGCCGATTATTTCCGCGGGAATTCCAGTCTTTTCCAGTGCCAGTACCGACCCCGAATTGAGCGTTGTTTGCGTCCAGATTTACGACCCTCGGTCATTTAGTCCAGCATGACGGAAACGGAGCAGCGTCCAACGCCGAAACCATCAGGAAGATTAAGGTTGAATTTCAAACACTTATTGGATACATTGCGGTGACTTGAGGTCAACCATGAGCGGAATCAGCAGCAGCCTGGTCTCTCCCCCGCGATATCGAAACCTGCCTCCACGGCCTCGCTCCGAAGATAAGCGGGCGAAGATTATCGATGCGGCCATGCGTCATTTTGCCGAGCAGGGCTATCACGCGGCCCGAGTCGGGGACATTGCTGCCGGCTTGGGTATAGCGAAGGGTTCGATTTTCCAGCACTTTGGAAGCAAGGATGGTCTGTTTTTCGAGGCGTACAAGAGAGCAGTTTATTCCTTTGCTCCGTACTTGAGAGTGCCCGCTGACGTGCGCGAGCTTGGTTTCTTTGGAGTGTTGCACTACTGGCTGGTGCGGACCGAGCACATGGTACGCGAAGACTGGATTCCTTACCGCGTCTATCTGCTGGGACAGTACGGGACGGACTTGGTCCTAAGACGAGAAATCAACCGCTTTCTGATTGCCGAAGATCCCTATGGACGCGTGGAGTTCGTGCGCTTCGGCCTCGAACGCGGGGAACTCCGCCGGGATCTGGATATCGAAATGGTCGTTTCCATTCTCGATTGGGTGGTTGAACGCTTCCAGGATGCCTTGTTGATCGAGGAACTGGATCCCGGCCTGTTTCGACGACAGGGTGATGCAGCGGAGAAGAAAGAGGCACGGATCGCGCAGTTTCTGGATGTCTTGAGAAGAGCGGTCGGCGTCTAACGCAGAGACAACCCGACCAAAGCCTCCGTCTAGCTGAGTATGCCGCACGGACCCGTCATTTTGCGCCTTCAATCGCTGAAGGTCCAAGCTTTATACGACACTAGGTTTTTCGGTGCGAACAACTGATGATGCCACAAAATTCTTTGCAAACTATTCTCGCCGCTTACGACGCGAATGCGCCGCTGGCGGAAGCCTCGACCATCCCTGCGCCGTGGTACGTCGATCTCGCGCATTGCGGAGCTTGAATCCAAAGCAGTCTTCGGCCGGACCTGGCAAATGGTCGGGCGGACTGAGCAAGTTGAAAAGCCTGGCCAGTTCGTCACCGCAAGTGTAGCCGAAGAGCCGATCGTCGTGGTGCGCGGCAACGACGGCGTATTACGAGGCTTCTACAACGTGTGCCGCCATCATGCAGCTGCCGTAGTCACCGAGCCGTGCGGACAGGCCTCAATTTTGCGTTGTCCTTATCACGGGTGGAACTATGGGTTGGATGGTTCGCTGAAAGGGATGCCGGAGTTCGACGGCGTGAGGGACTTCGACCGCCAACAGAATGGCTTGGTCCCGGTGAAAACCGAGACTTGGGAGAGGTTTGTGTTCGTAAATCTCGATCCCGAAGCCGCGCCGCTTCAGGATTTTCTTGGCGGGTTAGTGCGGCGAGTGGCGCCCGTCGGCGTAAGTAAGCTGCATTATTTCGACAGCCGTTCCTACGATATCCATTGCAATTGGAAGGTGTTCGTCGACAACTATCTCGATGGCGGATATCACGTGCCTCATCTGCACAAAGGCCTGAACTCGGTACTCGATTACAAGGAATACACCATCGAGAACGAGGACCGGTATTGCCTCCAGTCGAGCCCAATGGTCGCTTCGAGCGAGGACGCGGCGACGGGAGCAACCCGCAAAGGCGATCGAGCTTGGTATTTCTGGCAGTATCCCAATCTGATGATCAATTGCTACGAAGGCTACATGGATACGAATCTGGTGCTGCCAGTGGACGTCGATCACTGCCGGGTGATTTTCGATTTCTATTTTGCCGACGTGAGCGAAGCCCATCGCGAATACAACCAGCAGAGCGTTGACGTGGGTCTGCGAGTTCAGGACGAAGACTTGGGAATCTGCGAGGCTGTCCAACGCGGCTTGAAATCCCGCGCGTATGGCGCGGGAAGACTTTCAGTGCGGCGCGAGGCGGGCGAGCATTTGTTTCATCGACTGCTTGCGGCCGATCTGAAGACCGAAACCAATCAGGACGCAGCCCTAGCAGGCTGCTGAAAAACTCATTTGCACCGCCATAAGCGAACCTCAGGCGCTAAAGCGCTGTCGGTTCTAAAGGACTTAACGGCACGACTGAAGTCGTGCCCTTCCCGAAACCCTGTCGGATCGGAGTTTTTCAGCAGCCTGCTAGACGGCTCGTCCGGTGGCGATCTGTATGCGTCCAGGCCCCGCTTGCGCCCGGCAGCCGTGCGAAAATAGCCGGGCCTTGCCCGGCTGGCCGGACGAGGGCGTCCGCGCTACGCGAGTCTTCCAATCCAAACGAAATAAGAAGCGGCATTAGAGGAGATTGCCCATTGTCGATTGGAAGCTGGAACTCTGGCTCGGGCCGAGTCGAGCAACAAAAGCCTAGAATGATAAATAGCCAGAAAGTGGAGGCCCGATTCCAATGCGCGGGTTGTGGCGAGTGGAATCAGACGACGGTGGATGAGTCGGCTGGCCGCCGGCAGTCTTATATTGAGGATTGCCACGTCTGTTGCAAACCGAACCTGCTTCGCGTCGAGTACGATCCGGCCGAACGGGAATTTGTGATTAAGGCGGAATTGGAATAGCGTATTGCGAAGCGACTGGGTTCAGTGGTAATTGGTGTCTGAAAGAAAGGACGAACTCAATGGGCATGAGCTACAGTGCACCCGGGCGAATGGTCTCCCACACGATGGTGACCACGCAATTTGAACTGGATGGTTTTCGCGTGACTCGCAGTCTGGGAGTTGTGCGCGGAATCGTGGTTCGCTCGCGCTCCATCTTCGGCACCATTGGAGCGGGATTGCAAACCATCCTGGGCGGCAACATCACGCTGCTTACCAATCTGTGCGAGAAGACTCGCGCCGAAGCGTTTGACCTCATGCTGCAGCACGCAGCTGAACTGGGTGGAAACGCAGTCGTAGGCGCCCGCTACGACGCGACGGAAATCATGCAAGGCGTCACAGAGGTACTGGCGTATGGGACTGCGGTTGTTGTAGAAGCAATTAAATAACGCGGGCTTTCACATAAACTGCACGTCCTAGCGGAGCAGTTTTTCCAGCATCTTTTGCCGGTACTCGAACGTTCGCTTCAGGCTGGGTGCGATAAACAGCCTTTGCGCCAGAGCGCCTAACCCCCCGAAACCGGGATCGTACTCAATTACATCGCGGACTGTCGTTCCGCTCGCGCCGTTTCGCATCTCCGCCGAGAACTCGTGGCGGTGCTGAAATCGCTTGAATGGCCCTTTCTTCTGGATGTCAGCGAAGTGGTGGTTCCATTCGAACTCGGTAATCAGTGCAATCCATTGTGCGCGGAAGGGTAGAGAAGCGAGAGGGCGAAAGGAGGTCACGATCTCCGAGCCCAGGCCCGCAAGCGAGTTGAGATTCGCGATGACTGGCTGCCCGATCGGAACAGTCGGAGGAGACACGAGTCGAAGGGCAGCCAGTTCGGTTCGGGTCTCGGGAGGCATGATGCGAGGCAAGTTGCTGGGATTGGCAAAGAACAGGAAGACCTTCTCAATGCCCACCGGTACCCACTGCTCGAACTGAATGCGGTAGATCATGCTGGAAAACGCATTGCCGCACCCAAGGCCGTCCTTCCCTACCGAAAAGCCGGAGTTTTCTGAGCGGTTGAGTCGATTTCCACAAGCGCCCTTACTCGAGCAGCGATGCGTAAAGCGAAGAAATAACGAAGGTTACGAATCCGAACCAGAGTTCTAAACCCCATCCCTTGGGGTCACCTCGTCAGTTAGCCACAATTTCTAGCGCTTTCTCGATGTCGGTCTGTCTCACTCTGAACACCTATAACTTTGTTGTTGACAACAAACAGCTTAAGCGTAAGATGTGGACAAAAGTGGTAGAAAGTGGTCGTAGCAGTAGAGGTCGTGGGCAAGATTGGAAAACTGAGAGGCGCCAGTGGAATTTGAAGCTGGGACCCCGACAAACAGCCCGAACGAACCGCAATCGACCAGCATTTTGACCGCTTTTACCTCCCTCGTTCTTGCGGCGATAGCTGCCAAGAGATTTTCCGCCCCCGTAAGGGGTCGAACACATGTTTCGCGGCAATCACCCAACTCGCGTCGACGAAAAGGGACGGCTCAAGGTTCCCTCGGAATTCAAGCGCGTCATCGACGAGAAGTACGGAACGCAATTTTACATCACCAGCCTGGACGGCAAGGTTGCTCAAGTATATCCCTTCGAGGAATGGGAACGGATCGAGCAGAAGTTGGCAGGGCTTTCGACTTTCAATCCTACGAAGAAAAAGTTTCTGAGCAAGGTGAATTATTGGGGGCAGGTGGTCGAGATGGATGGACAGGGGCGGCTGCTGATGCCGCAACTCTTGCGCGATGCGGCGCAGATCAAGGGCGAAGTGGCGGTCAGCGGGTACCAGACGTATCTGGAAGTTCGCAACCTGCAAGCCTACCGGCAGCAGATGGAAGACGAGAAGTTCACGCCTGAGGATGAGAAGACGCTCGACGAATTGGGCATCTAGTGGGCGAGGGTTCAACAGACACCCCTCAGGGGGTTGGGCATGGCAGTGGAAGGCAAGCGGGCCATGTTCCGGTTCTTTTAAAAGAAGCGATCGACTTTTTAGCTATCAAGCGCGGCGGGACTTATATCGACGCTACCGTGGGCCTGGGCGGGCACAGTTTCGAAATCGCAAAACGCCTCGGCGCACCGGGTCATTTGATTGGGCTCGATAAAGATCCTGCAGCGCTGGACATCGCGCGAGAGAGATTAGTCGTTGGTCGTTCGTCGTTGGTCGTTGGTGAAGGCGCTGACCAACCCGATTGGCCGGAGATTACGTTGCTGCACAGATCGTTTGCGGATCTTGCCAACGACCAACGACCAAAGGCCTACGACGGAATTTTGGCCGACTTGGGCATGAGCAGTCTGCAGCTTAATGACGCCGCGCGAGGCTTCAGTTTTCAGGCGGAAGGACCGCTCGACATGCGAATGAATCCGCAAGCCGAACGCACCGCCGAACAAGTGGTAAACCAGGTCGACGAGGTCACACTCGCCAATCTGATTTACGAATTCGGTGAGGAAAGGAGGTCGCGGAGAATCGCCAGAGCCATTGTCCGGTCGCGGCCGATCCGAACAACTGCACAGCTTGCAGATGTCGTATCAGCCGCGGCCCGGCCAATGAATCAGGCAGAAAGAAAGATTCATCCGGCGACCAGAACTTTCCAGGCACTCCGAATCTTCGTAAACGATGAATTGAAAGACCTGCAGGCGCTGCTCAATGCGGCCCCGCAGCAGCTGAAACCGGGCGGACGGCTTGTGATCATCAGCTTCCACTCGCTGGAGGATCGCATCGTGAAAGATGCACTTCGCGAGGGAGTGAAGCAGGGTCACTACGAGTTACTGACCAGGAAGCCGGTGACCGCCGGAGAAGAAGAGATTGATCGCAATCCGCGGTCGCGCAGCGCGAAATTGCGGGCGGCGAAAAGAATTTAAGTTCTCTAAAACATTTGTCATTCCGAGCGAAGCGAGGAATCTGCAATTTGCTTGCGCGGACAAAATGCAGATCCCTCGTTTCACTCGGGATGACAAGCTTAATAAGAATTTCCGGGACGGCATCGCCTCTCAAACACAGGGCGAAAACAAATCCTTACCTTCTCTCGATGCCGTCCCGGAGAGATTGGGTGAGGAGACCAAAGTAAAACGGAGGCTGGTGATGTATACGGGCAACTTGATTGACGAACTGATTTCAACTGTCGAGCGCGCGGAAAAGCACGCTCACAAAACTGGGGATTCTCAGGAAGCGAAACTGCCGTACTGGTACGTAGCGACGGAGCGCGAGCGAGCGTTCGATTCGAAGTTACTCGGGGTGGCATAAATGGCAACAGCTGTTATTGCCGTACAAGGCGCAGTTCGCAGCACCCGGCGCAAGCCCTGCTGGACCGGCACGCCAGAGATCTACTTTGCCAAGCCGATCGACAATTCGCGCCTGATGAAAATTGAGGACCCACGCCGCAGCCGCGAAATGAGACAGTTCGGCATCGCGCTGAGCTGTCTTTTCCTGCTGGTCATGACTTATACGTGGCAGCACTTCAAGGCGATTGAGTACGGCTACAAGATTGAATTCATGAAGAACGAGCGCAATGGACTTTCGGAGCTGAATCGCACGCTCCGACTGGAAGAAGCGTCCTTACGGTCGCCGGATCGCATCGATCGGCTGGCGCGGCAGTACGGAATGCAGCCGCCGCAGGCAGGTCAGGTGCTGCGCATGGATTCGACGCCGCAGGACGCGGGCGCACCAGTGATGGCCGAGGCTTCAGTCTCCGTGGTCTCGTTGCCATAGGGTCGTGGAGGACGAGCGTCTTCGCCCGTCCAGCGAGAAAAGATTGGCCACGGATTTACACGGATGAACGCGGATCAGTTAATAAATCCAAAGTATTAATCCGTGACTATCCGCGCGAATCCGTGGCTCGGGTTCTGGCGGCTTCCGGGCCGCCATGTTTGTCTAGAGGGCGTGATCCGTGGCTGCCAACACACCCCGCAACAGCACCAATACCAGGCTCTACTCGCTGGCCGCCCTTCTCGTGCTATGGTGCGGCGGCATCTGTCTGCGTCTAGTTTACCTGCAAATCTTTCGCTACGGCAGTTTTGAGAAGCGCGCCATCCATGAGCGTGAACGTACAGAGGAAGTATCGGCCAGACGCGGAATCATTTACGACCGAACCGGACACGAACTGGCGATGTCAATCTCGGTTGATTCCGCCTTCGCAGTGCCCACAGAAATTCCCGATCTTGCCGGCACCATCTCGCTGATTTCGAAGATCACGAAGACCGATCCTCGCGAAACCCTGGCCAAGTGCAAAGCTGCCCGGACGTTTTGCTGGGTCGCGCGCAAGTCGGACGCGGAGACTGCCGAGCGCATCCGCGCCATGAATCTGCGCGGCATCTATTTCCAGAAAGAATCCAGGCGTTTTTATCCCAAGCGCGAACTGGCTGCCCAGGTGCTGGGTTACGTGGGAATGGATGATGAAGGCTTGAGCGGGATCGAGCGCCAGTACGACGACCGCTTACGCGGCAGCCCCGGACGCATGCTGATCTCGGTCGACGCCCACAAGAAATGGTTTGGCAGCGTCGAGAAGCAACCGGAGCCCGGTGAGAACGTTGTCCTGACAATCGACGAGCAGATTCAATACATCGCGGAACGCGAACTGGCAACCGCGATGGAGCAGACCCATGCCATAACCGGCACGGTCATTGTGCAGAATCCGCGTACCGGAGAAATCCTGGCGCTGGCTAATCAACCCACATTCAACCCGAACTTGACGAAGGAAATTACGCCGGAGCGGCTGAAAAACCACGCGGTCAGCGATGTCTACGAACCAGGCTCGACCTTCAAGGTGGTCACCATCTCGGCGGCCCTGGAAGAAAAGTTAACTCGTCCGGATGAAGTTTTCGATTGTCAGATGGGATCGATTGTCATCAATGGCATGCGCATTCGTGACAGCAGGCCGCACGGTCTGTTGCCGGTCTGGGGCATTCTCGCGGAATCGAGCGACGTGGGTGCGATTAAGATCGCGCTGCGCCTGGGCGAAGAGCGATTTTACAAATACATTCGAGCCTTTGGATTTGGACAGCAAACAGGAATTGAGTTGCCTGGCGAAACCCGCGGCTTAACCAAGCCAGTCAGCCGGTGGTCGAAAGTTTCGATTGGCGCAATCTCCATGGGACAGGAGATCGGCATTACTCCGCTTCAACTTTCGACACTGGTTTCGACGATTGCCAACGACGGTGTCCAAGTGCCGCCCCGAATCGTCGCGGCGATGACCGACCCGCAACCTACGCCGCAGACCATTACTTTTCATCCCGCCGACAACAGGCGCGTCATTTCGTCCATGACCGCGGCGCAAATGAAGCAGATGATGCAAAAGGTCGTGCTCGAAGGCACAGGCAAGAGAGCAGTTCTCGAAGGATATTCTTCCGCGGGCAAGACTGGAACTGCTCAAAAAGTAGATCCTGGAACGCACGCGTACTCTAAGACTAAGTACGTAGCCTCATTTGCCGGGTTTGCCCCATTGAACAATCCCGCGATCGTGGTGGCGGTTATTCTCGATTCGGCTGTCGGCCTCCATCAGGGTGGACAGGTTTCGGCGCCCGTGTTCCAGCGCGTCGCGCAGCAGGTTTTAGAATACCTGCATACGCCGCATGATGTGGAGTTGCCTCGAAGCCGGCAAATGTTGCTGGCCTCGCGTCAAGTGAAGACGCAGGAACTCGCGGAAGGCTCCCCCGACCATTTGGGAGAGGTCTTGGACGTCGCAGAGGCTCCAACCACAAGTTCAGCTCCGACACCGGCGACTACTCTCGCCAGTGCAACGCCAGAATCAAGTGGAGGCGTCGTAGTTCCGGCCGCGGTGCACCAGCGTGAAACCGTGGCAACGTCAGCTACAGAGTCGAAGCAATCTCCAGCGGGAGAAAATTCGCACTCGGTCGCGGCATCCTCCGGCGATCATCTCCCATCCAGCGGTACGGTTGTGCTGGACGCAGAGCAGGGAGGAATCGTAGTGCCCTCTTTCGCGGGCAAGAGCGTGCGCGGCGCGATCGAATTGGCCGAGGACACCGGTCTAGATTTGGATGCAGTGGGGAGCGGCTTGGCCCGGGATCAGACTCCTGTGGCGGGATCGCATGTCGCGACGGGATCGCGGGTGACGGTAAAATTTGGCCGCTGAGGAACTCACGCAAGCCCGCGTGCCCTCGTACAGGACGTCAGACGAGAGCCTCCTCTAGGTTCAGGACATTGAATTGGAGTAAGCTCACAATAGAATTCCAATGAATTTCCTTCAGCTTCTGGATGGCGCGGAGGTCCTCGCCCAGAGCGGTAATCCGAGCGTCAGCGGGTTGGAATATGACTCGCGACGAGTAAAGCCGGGCGATGCCTTCATCGCCATGCGGGGTGAGACGAGCGATGGAAACAAGTTCATCGATAAGGCGATCAACGCAGGTGCGGTGGCAGTCGTCAGCGACTCAGCGAGTGAAAAATTGCGTGAAAGAGTGGCTTGGGCACAGGTATCGCACGGACGCCGAGCGCTGGCTCGACTGAGCGCGAATTTCTACAAGCGCCCCGCCGAGCGGCTGGCGCTCACCGGCATCACCGGCACCAACGGGAAAAGCACAACTGCATTTCTCCTCGAAGCGATCCTTCGCGCTGCCAATCGCAAAAGCGCGCTGATCGGGACAATCGAATATCATGTTGCCGGAAAAATCCTCCCCGCCCCGCACACGACGCCTGAAGCGCTCGATCTGAACCGAATCCTGGCCGAGGCTCTAGGCAATGGTGCGACCGAGGCAGTCATGGAAGTCTCCTCGCATGCTCTGGCTCAACAACGTGTCCACGGGATTCCATTCGACGTGGCCGTTTTCACCAATCTGACTCGAGACCATATCGATTATCATCACACGATGGAAGAGTATTTTGGCGCGAAGCGGATTTTGTTTGAAGGCTGCGGCACAGATCCGCCCCGCGTGGCCGTGCTCAATGCTGAGGACGAGTATGGTCAGAAGTTGGCTAGAGTCAGCAAGAAACAAGGTTCAGAAGTTTTGATGTACGGTCTGAACAGCGGTGAGCTGCACGCCGGTAAAGTGGAAATCACTTCGCGGGGTACGCGATTCGACCTGGTGACGCCAGAAGAAGTACTACCCGTTTTTTCTCCGCTGATTGGCAAGGTGAACGTATACAACGTCCTCGCGGCTGCAGGAGCAGCTTACGCGCGTGCGTGCAAGCCGGACGAGATAGCGAAGGGAATCGCTTCCCTGGCCCGAGTGCCGGGACGTTTCGAGCGCGTAGACTGCAAACAGCCGTTCACGGTAGTCGTGGACTATGCCCACACCGATGACGCACTTCGCAACTTGACCTCGCTGGCACGAGAGTTCGTGCAACAGGCAAGGCAAAAGGGGCGTGTGATTACGGTATTTGGCTGCGGAGGCGATCGTGACCGGGCTAAGCGGCCGCTGATGGGGGAAGCTGCAGGTCGAGGCAGTGATTTCGTGATCCTGACCTCAGACAACCCGCGCAGCGAGGATCCGCTGGCGATTATCAATGACGCCATGGTGGGCCTGCAGCGCTCGGGGGCAAAATACAAAGTGGAGGCCGACCGCAAGATGGCCATCGCTTTCGCCATCCGGGAGGCGGCACCGGGCGACATCGTTCTGATTGCAGGGAAGGGTCATGAAAAGGTGCAGGTCACGCGCGAAGGATCTATTCCGTTTGACGACGTCGAGGTAGCCCACAAGGCCCTGCGCGACGCGGGATACGACTGTGAGGCCGCAAATGCCGCTGCCGGAAAGAACTCATGAAGCTTCCGCTCACTCGGGTGGCCGAATTTCTTTCCGCTAGTGGTGAGTTCGACCACGAGGCAGTGGCGCAAGGTTATTCCATCGACTCCCGCACCGTTCAACCGGGTGAGCTTTTCTTCGCCGTCAAGGGCGAGCGCATGGATGGCCACGATTTCGTGACTCAGGCGCTGGAAAAAGGCGCCGCGGCTGCGGTCATCCGTGGAGATCAGCGCGCTCGCTACGTGTTGAAAACCGGCCTCATCACGGTGGACGACACCTTGGTTGCGCTGCAGATCCTGGCCAGTGCCGTTCGGCGGCTGTGGGGAAAGCCGCTAATCGGGGTCACCGGATCGACGGGAAAGACCACCACGAAAGAAGCCATCGCGCACGTGCTTTCGACCCGTTTCCGCGTGCTGAAATCCGAAGGCAACTTCAATAATCATTTTGGCCTTCCGCTCATGCTGCTGAAAATTGAGCCTGAGCACGACTTCGCAGTGATCGAGATGGGGATGTCTCACGCCGGCGAGATTGCCGCGCTGGCGAAAATCGCGCAGCCCGAAATTGGAGTGGTAACAAATGTCGCGCCCGTGCACCTGGAGTTCTTCGACTCGGTGGCGAGCATCGCACGCGCGAAATACGAACTGATTGAAGCCCTGCCAGCGGGCGGAACCGCGATACTGAACGGCGATGACGAATACGTTTCGCAGTTTGGCCGCGATTTTCGCGGTAATGTAGTCCTGTATGGCTTACGCGCGTCGGCGGACGTGCGGGCGGAAAACATCGAGCCCCACGGATCGGAAGGGTCCACGTTCGATCTAGTAGTGGACGGCTGCCGCGAAAAAGCCGCCTTGCACCTGGTTGGCACACACAACGTCTACAACGCGTTGGCGGCGGTTGCGGCCGGACTGAATCGGGGGCTGAGTCCCTCAGAGGCCGTCGCCGCTCTGGCTACGCTTGCCCCGGCGGACAAGCGCGGACAGGTCGTCAAGCTTGGCAACATCACCGTCATCAACGATTGCTACAATTGCAATCCGAAAGCACTCGAAGCCATGGTCGATGCATTGGCTGGCATGCCTGCAAAGCGCAGGATCGTTGTCGTCGGGGAGATGCTCGAACTCGGGCCGGCTGGGGATGACCTTCACCGGCAGGCCGGTCAACATATTGCCGGCAAGAAAATTGACCTGCTACTCGGAGTCCAAGGTCAGGCGCAGCAAATGGTCGAAGCCGCGACTCGGGCTGGAATACGGGCGGAGTTCGTGTCCACGCCGGAAGAAGCTGGCGAATGGCTGGCCCGCGAAACCCGCGACGGAGACGTGGTCTTGCTGAAGGCATCGCGCGGAGTGAAACTGGAACGAGCGCTCGAGAAGTGGCAGTCGCAAAAGTCATCAGTCGCATATCGTTAGTCGTGTGGGCCAACGACGAACGACCGACGACCCACGACTGCACGGAGGCTGATTGCTCTATTGGCTGTTGTACGAAAAACTGTTTCACTATTTCCCCCCATTTCGTATATTCCGCTATCTGACGTTCCGGACTGCGTTCGCCAGCCTGACCGCACTGTTCACGGGACTCATCGTTGGCCCGCTTGTGATCAATCGTCTCCGCGAATTTCAGATCGGGCAATACATCCGCGAGGAGGGTCCCAAAGCTCATCAGAAAAAAGCTGGAACTCCGACGATGGGCGGTTTGTTGATTGCCATCTCGATTGTGATTCCGACTTTGTTGTGGGCGGACCTGACCAACCGATTCGTATGGATTGCTGTCCTTGCCACCTCCGCCTTTGCTGCTATCGGCTTCAGTGACGATTACATCAAAGTTGTGCATCGCAGGAATCTGGGGCTGACGGGTAAAGCCAAAATCGGTTTCCAGATCGCCGCCAGTGTTCTCATTGCGGTCGCGCTGATCGTGATGCAGACTCGCGGTCTTTATTCAACCAAGCTTCTGGTGCCTTTCTTCAAGCAATTTCGACCTGACCTGGTCATCGGGAGTCTGGAACGCTATCCTCACTTGTGGCCTTTGGCATTTCTGCCGTTTATCGCTTTTGTGGTGCTGGTGATCGTGGGATCCAGCAACGCGGTGAACCTGACCGACGGGTTGGATGGTCTGGCCATCGGCTGTACTGTGATCGCCGCCGGGGCTTTGGCCGTGCTGACCTATGTCAGCGGCCATGCGACCTTCGCTTCCTATCTCGAATTGGAGCGCATGCCCCAGGTGGGAGAATTGACTATTTTTTGCGGCGCAATGGTGGGTGCGGCAATCGGCTTCCTGTGGTACAACGCACACCCTGCGGAAGTGTTCATGGGCGACGTAGGTTCACTTGCGCTCGGTGGTGCGATCGGGACAGTTGCAGTAATGATCAAGCAGGAACTGCTGTTACCCTTCATCGGCGGCGTATTCGTAATCGAGGCGATCTCGGTGATCCTGCAGGTGGCGTCCTACAAACTTCGCAAGAAGCGTATCTTCAAAATGGCGCCCATTCATCATCACTTTGAGTTACTAGGTTGGTCAGAGTCTAAAATTATTGTGCGCTTCTGGATTGCGTCGCTGGTGTTCGCGTTGTTCGCGCTGACGACTTTGAAGCTAAGATAAGAATTCACCACGGAGACACAGAGGCACAAGAGAAGGCAAAGAAAGAGAAAGTCCAAGACCTTTACCACGAGGTGCGCTGCGGTCGACCGAAGCCCCCTCCTGGTTTCTCTGTGACTCTGTGGCTCGGTGGTGAACCAGGATCTTGTGGATGTAATCGACAAACGCGTGCTGGTTGTTGGACTCGGGAAATCCGGCGTCGCCTCGGCCCTTTTTCTGAAAGCGAGGGGCGCACGCGTGACCGTCTCCGACGCCAAGCCCCAGGACCAACTGAAAGACGAGATTCCGGTATTGCTCGATCAGGGCATCGCGGTGGAGACGGGCGGGCACGGAGAGCGTACTTTCGGCGGTCAGGATCTCATCGTGGTGAGCCCCGGAGTGCCGACGGACGCGCCTCCGCTAGTACAAGCGCGTGCCCTCGGCGAGAACGTTATTGGTGAGATCGAACTGGCGTCCCAGTTCTTCCCCGGACGAATCGTCGCCATCACTGGTTCCAACGGCAAGACCACCACCACGACTTTGGCGGGCGAGATTGTCGCGGCCGCCGGACATCGCGTAGCGGTGGGCGGCAATATCGGCACACCTGCGATTTCGCTGATCAAGGGAGCTACGGTTGACACAATCGCCGTGTGGGAGGTCTCAAGCTTTCAGCTCGAAACCATTCAGACATTCCGTCCGCGGATTGCCGTCGTTCTCAATGTCACGCCTGACCATCTCGACCGGCATCGCACCTTCGCAGCGTACACGGACGCAAAGGCACGCATCTTTGAAAATCAACACCCGGAAGATTGTGCGGTGCTCAACGCCGATGATTTGACCTGTGTTGAACTGGCGGCTCGCACGCGTGCACAGGTCTTTTGGTTCAGCAGGACCAGGGAAGTGAAGCAGGGCGCGTTTGTTCATGACGGCCGCATCCTCTTCCGCGACCACAGCGGTCAACGTGAGATTATGCTGGTCTCCGAGATTCCCCTGAAGGGTGGGCACAACGTTGAAAATGTTCTGGCCGCAGTCTGCGTCAGTGCTCTTCTGCGTTGCGAGCCTGCACGAATCCGCGAAGCGGTCCGGGACTTTAAGGCGGTCGAGCACCGATTGGAGCACGTAGCAACCATTTGCGGCGTGGAATATTACAACGATTCCAAAGCCACCAATGTCGACGCCACCATCAAGGCGATCGAGTCTTTTCCGGCAAACATTCACCTCATTCTTGGTGGCAAGGACAAGGGCAGCGACTACACGGTGTTAAATGACCTACTGCGCCAGCGCGTAAAACGTGTCTATACCATTGGGGCAGCGGCGGCGAAGATCGAATCGCAGATCATTTCTTCGAAACGCGGGGGCCCGGAACTTGATCACGCGGAAACCCTGGAAACCGCGATCAGGCACGCGGCCCAGGCTGCAAGCGCAGGGGACATTGTGTTGCTCGCTCCAGCCTGTGCCAGCTTCGACCAGTTCCGCAACTACGAGCACCGAGGGAAGGTGTTCAAAGAGGTCGTAAAAGCGTTAGCGGAGCAGGCGAACCAAAAGAGTTAAATCCACCTGAAAAATTGTCCGAGAAAGGCCTCCGTACTTCGTGTCTCCGTGGTGAAATGAAATCCTCTCCATGGCGAAGCGCGTTAGTGTCGATGGCTGGCTGTTTGCGGTTACGCTGCTCTTGATCTTTATAGGGCTGGTGATGGTTTTCAGCGCTTCTGCTGTTATGGCGAAAGAGCGCTACGGCTCGGGCTATTTCTTTCTGTTACGACAGTTAGGGTGGGCCACAGCCGGAATTTTGGCCATGGTCGTGGCCATGAAAGTCGATTACCGCCAGTACAGGCATCCTGCAGCGGTTTTCTCGTTGCTCGGACTGACCACCCTGTTGCTCATCTCAGTATTTTTCCTCGATCGCGCCCACCATACGCATCGTTGGTTTCACTTGGGTCCGCTATCCTTCCAACCCTCCGAAATGGCCAAGCCGGCACTCATTTTGTTTCTGGCATTCTTCCTGGAGAGCCGTACGAAATCGATGAAGGATTGGCGGAACACAGTTCTGCCCGCGGTCGTTCCCACGCTGATCTTTATTGCCCTGATCGTCTTTCAACCCGACCTCGGCACCGCCATAGCCTGCGCCGCAATCACGGGATGCGTATTATTCGTCGCGGGCATGGATTTGCGCGTCCTCGGATACGCTTTTGTTGCATCTCTGCTGCCGCTGTATTTTCTGATCTTCCACGTGGCCTATCGCCGCGACCGCATCCTCGCTTTCCTCAATCCCTACTCGGACCCGCAGGGCCGTGGCTTTCACATCATTCAATCGCTGATCGCGGTCAGCACGGGAGGCATTACCGGCGTTGGCCTGATGGAAGGCAAGCAGAAGCTCTTCTACCTGCCGGAGCCCCACACCGACTTCATCTTCGCCGTGACCGCTGAGGAACTGGGATTGGTGGGAGCGCTGGTCATCGTGCTGCTATTCGCCATATTTCTCTGGCGAGGCCTTCGCACTGCCCTGCGTACGCAAGATATGTTCGGGCGCTTTCTCGCCGTCGGAATCACCAGCATGATTGTAGTGCAGGCTTTCATCAACATCAGCGTAGTGCTGGGGCTGATGCCGACCAAAGGCATTCCGCTGCCGCTGGTCTCCTACGGCGGCTCATCTCTGCTCGTGACCCTGGGCTGCATCGGCGTGTTGCTGAACATTTCAAAGCAAGCCGAATAACCCGTGCAGAGCGGGCACCCTGCCCGTCTGATGTTGACCTGAAACCAATAAGCTGGCGAGCGATCGGCCACTACGCAGCTAAAAGGTTAACTTCCAGGGCATCTCAAGAAGCCATTCCAGTTTATAGTCACTGCATGCGGGCCATTCTGGCGGGGGGCGGGACCGGCGGACACGTGATCCCCGCCATCGCCATCGCCCAGCAACTCCAAAAAGATTACGCCGCCGAGGTCCTGTTCATCGGTACGGCGAGAGGCATCGAGAATCGATTAGTTCCCGCCGCAGGATTTCCCCTCAGGCTGGTCCAGGTCGGTGCCTTGAACCGGGTGAGCCTCAAGACACGGCTGAAAACAATCTTCGATCTCCCCCGAGCCGTCTGGGATTCGAGCCGCATCCTTTCGGATTTTCGCCCCGGCATCGTGATCGGCGTCGGAGGATACGCTTCCGGCCCGGCCATGCTCGCTGCAATATTGCGCCGAGTCCCAACGCTCGTGTTTGAGCCGAATTTTGTCCCCGGATTTGCCAATCGCCTGGTAGCCCCACTGGTTTCGGGAGCCGCCGTGCACTTCGCCGACACTGGACGTTATTTTCGCCGCTGCGAGGTGACCGGAGTGCCGGTCCGCGAGGCCTTTTTCCGGATCGCTAACCACAATTCTACGAATAAAAGGACCCTGCTCGTCTTCGGAGGAAGCCAGGGCGCGCACGCGATCAACCAAGTGGTCATGGATTCGGTAGCCGACTTGCGCCAGCGTGTTCCTGGAATTCATATCGTCCACCAAACCGGCGAACGTGACTATAATGACGCTCAAGCGGCGTATGCGAATTTCGGCGGCTCGGTTGAGGCACATCGCTTCATCGACGACATGCCGGGTCTGTTCGAACGGGCAGACTTGCTGATCTGCCGCTCCGGGGCAAGCACGGTGGCCGAGGTGACGGCGGCAGGCAAGCCAGCAGTTTTCGTGCCGTTTCCGCGCGCCGCCGACGATCATCAAAAGCGCAACGCGGAAGCCCTGCAGCGGGCAGCCGCGGCAGTGATGCTGGAAGAATCGAACCTTACTCGCGATAGCCTGGTGGACGTCGTGAGCAAACTATTCAGCGAGGCATCGCGGCTGCAAGCAATGGGCGACGCAGCCCGCAGACTATCGCATCCAAACGCCGCGCGCGACATCGCAGCCATGGCAGCGCGGCTGGCAGGAAGCAAGAAGCAGCCACAGATCTAACGGATTAATCTCTTCGCATATCCGCGTTCATCCGTGTAAATCCGTGGCCAAGAAGTTGACTTAAATGTTCGCCAAAATTCAACGCATTCATTTTGTCGGGATCGGCGGCATCGGCATGAGCGGTATCGCCGAGGTGTTGCTGAACCTCGGCTACAAGGTTTCCGGCTCCGACCTCAAAAGCTCGACCGTTACGCAACGCCTGGCTAGCCTCGGTGCCGCGGTTTTTGAGGGACACCGCGCCGAAAATGTTGCCGGCGCCGAAGTGGTTGTGGCCAGCTCAGCCATTGCGTCGGCCAATCCAGAAATCTCCCAGGCGCACGCCCTCCACATTCCCGTAATCCAGCGCGCCGAGATGCTGGCCGAACTGATGCGCCTGAAATACGGCATCGCCATCGCCGGAATGCATGGCAAGACCACAACCACTTCCATGGTCGCAGCCGTATTGGCAGGCGGCGAACTCGATCCCACCGTAGTCGTCGGCGGCCGCGTCGACGCCATGGGATCGAACGCCCGCCTCGGTAAATCGCAATATCTCGTGGCTGAGGCCGACGAGAGCGACCGCTCCTTTCTCAAGCTCTCGCCCATTCTCGCCGTCGTCACCAACATCGATCGCGAACACATGGACTGCTATCGCAACATGCGCGACGTCAAACGCGCTTTCTTGGATTTCATGGATCACGTCCCCTTCTATGGAATGGTTGTGGTCTGCAACGACGATCCCCTGCTGCGCCGCATGCTCCCGCAAATTCAGCGGCGGACCGTCACGTATGGCACGCGTCGAGGTTCCGACTTCCACATTAAGTCAGGCGAGCCGGTGCTCAACCCCGGCGAATACCGGCCAATCAGCCGTTTCCATGTGACCTTTAAGCAAAAACCGTTAGGCGAATTCCGCCTCCACGTGCCCGGTGCGCACAACGTGCTGAACGCTACGGCAGCGATTGCAGTAGGGATCGGCCTCGACGTCAACGTAGAACAGATTCGCACCGCGCTAGAAAGCTTCCGCGGCGTGGATCGTCGTTTCCAGTTACGAGGCACCGCATCCGGCGTCAGCGTGATCGACGACTACGGCCACCATCCCACCGAAGTGCGGGCCACCCTCGCCGCCGCGCGCCAGTGCGGATTTCGCAAGATCCACGTTATATTTCAGCCGCACCGTTACACTCGCACCCAGTTGCTAATGGACGAGTTCGCCAACGCATTCCACGATGCCGACACCCTGTTTATCCTGGACATCTACGCCGCCAGCGAGCCGCCGATCGAGGGAATCACCGGAGAGGTCTTGGCTCAACGCATTGAAGAAGTAGGCAAACACGAAGCCCACTACGTTAGTTCGTTTGCCGAAGCCGCAGAAGCAGTCGTCGCCGGAGCGTACGAGGGCGACATGATTCTGACTCTCGGCGCCGGCAGCGTTTCGCAACTTGGGCCCATGATTCTGGAAAACCTTCAAGCCAGGCAGGGGATGATCGCCGAAGCGCCAAAATCCCTGGCTACAACCTCGCGGGAGTAGGATTCGTGATTGGGAAACGGGAAATGCCTACGTCCCTGCGTGCTGTTCCGATTTCCGAACAAACCAACGAAAGCTACCGCTCACAGCCCTGAAGTGTAAAAATGATTCTTGCCGGTATGGATCAACCCTACCAACCCGAACGCACGATAAACAGCCGCCGTTATCCGAGATATGAACTGGAAACCGAACTGAAGGCCGCGATCTATGCAATGGATCGCCCTGGAATGGAGCACCGCGAAATGCGTGGCCGCTCCTTGAATATTAACGAGGGTGGAATGGGAGGAATATTTGTTTCTGGCTGGGACGTCGGCACCTCCGTGGCCTTGCAATTCTCGGTCCCGATTGCCACCAACCCGATCAAAGTAAAAGGCGTCGTGCGAAACCGCACCGGCTACCGCTACGGATTTGAGTTCACCGATTTAACCCCCGAAGAACGCGAAACCATCACCCGCACCTGCAGGACCCTCGACCTCCTGCAATAAAGGGGCACCAAAGCAGGAGCTGCGCTCAGCCAGTGCGATCGAATCCCACCTCCGTTGTCATCACGAGGAAGCGGAGTCTTCGGCCCGGCCGAAGACTCCCAACGAAGGATCCCTGCACTACCCAGCCTCGGCCAAGAAGGCAACTCGTAAATCAAGCAGTCTGATCAAAGTCTAGCCGCCCGCTTTAGTCCCCCGTCAGAACAATCGAACTCTGCTGACCGCTGCAGTTCTTTGCCGGATCGTAGATCGCCGATCCATCCCGCTTACCTTGCGACGCGCGGAACATTAATATTCCGCCTTTGACTTTCTCCGGCAGTCCCTTGAATTGCGTCTTGCCATCGACATTAGTAGCCGCTTCGAGATCAAGCCGTCGCACGCCCGCGAATCCGTAAGCGATGTGGACTCGAATGCGTGCGTCGTAAACCGGCGCGCCTTTGACATCGGTAACAGTGAAGCCGATCGAACAAGGGCCAGCTTCGCCGTCCATTACGGGAACCTGGTGCGGATCTGGAGTCTGCTGGCCATCGGCCGCCATGAGACCATTTGCGAGAATTACCAATGCAGCAGAAAATAAGATGATCTTGCCAAAGTGGATAACGCCGGTCACGTGTGGTTCCTCAGCTGACACTATAACCTGACCGCAGCGATCAAAACAAAAGCCGCCAGCTTTTGGCTGACGGCTGTGGAGACGTAGCTAGCTACGTCTCTAGGAGTTCTCGTACAACAACACGCCTTCGGTTTCTTTCGAGTCCACCGGACGGTAGAACAGCTTGTTGTCCCCGAGGAAGACCTCGATGAACGCCGGCCGGGTAGCGATCGTGCCCTGAATCAAAGCCTCCGATAGCGGGTCTTCGATGTATTTCTGCAACGCCCTCCGCAGCGGACGCGCGCCGTAGCTGCGGTCCACCAGCGTCTGGCTCAGGATCCACTTTTTGGCTTCGTCCGTGACCGTGACGGTGATCGCTTTTTGCGCCAGGTTCTGATTCAGTTGGCTGACCATGAGTTCAAGAATCTGGATCAGATCGGTTTCGCTCAAGGCGCTGAACAGGATGATCTCGTCCAACCGGTTGAGGAACTCGGGGTTGAAAGTGCGCTTGACTTCGTTCTTCACCAGATCCTCGACCTTTTCCGAGATCATGTCTTCCTTGCTCGACTGGAAGCCCAGACCCTCGCGGCGCTGCAAGTGACGCGCCCCAATATTCGAGGTCATGATGAGGATCGTGTTTTTGAAGTCGACGGTATTGCCCAATCCGTCGGTCAGTTGCCCGTCTTCAAACACCTGCAACAGAATGTTGAAAACATCCGGATGCGCTTTTTCGATTTCGTCCAACAGGACGACGGAGTAGGGCGCCCGCTTCACACGTTCGGTGAGTTGACCACCCTCTTCGTATCCGACGTACCCCGGAGGTGAGCCAATCAGCTTCGACACGGAGTGCTTCTCCATGAATTCCGACATATCGAAGCGGACCAAAGCCTTCTCGGTTCCGAACATGAACTGAGCTAGCGTCCGCGCGACTTCGGTCTTGCCAACGCCTGTAGGACCGAGGAACAGGAACGATCCGATGGGCCGATTCGGGTTCTTCAACCCCGCGCGGCTGCGGCGGATGGCGCGGGCCAACGCGCTGATGGCTTTATCCTGCGAGATGATGCGCTTGTGCAGTTCTTCCTCGATGCGCAGGAGCTTCTGGGTTTCTTCTTCCTTGATCGAAGTAACGGGGACACCGGTCCAGCGCGAGACCACGTCTTCGATGTCTTCGCGGCCCACTACGCCGGTGGAAGATTCGTCCAAATGATATTTTTCGCGAAGAGCGCGCAGGTTCTCGCGCTCTTTGCGTTCCTCGTCAGAATAGAAGCGCGCCTTCTCGAACTCGTGGTTCGCGATGGCGTTTTCCATCCGGTGAACGATGAACTTGATGCGCTTCTGCACCTCGGTCAATTCCTCGGGCAGAGAAGTCTGGCGCAGCTTTACGCGGGCGCCGGCTTCATCGACGAGGTCGATTGCCTTGTCGGGCAGGAAGCGGTCGGGAATATAACGGTTCGAGTGCGATACTGCAAAGTTGATAGCGTCGTCGGTGTAAGTGACGGCGTGGAACTTCTCGTACCGATCTTTAATCCCGAACAAAATCTTGGTGGCGTCAGCCTCATTGGGTGGTGGAACTTTGACGGCCTGGAAACGGCGTTCGAGCGAGCGGTCTTTTTCGATCGACTTGCGATACTCACCCGGCGTGGTGGCGCCGATGCACTGAATTTCTCCCCGCGACAGCGCCGGTTTCAGGATGTTGGCGGCATCGAGCGAACCTTCCGCCGAGCCTGCGCCGACCAGAGTGTGCAATTCATCAATGAAGATGATCGAGTTCTGAGACTCCATCAACTCCTTCATGATGGTCTTGAGACGCTCTTCAAACTGACCACGATATTTGGTGCCCGCGACGATCAACGAAAGGTCGAGGGCCAGAATGCGTTTATCGGCGAGAAACGATGGAACCTCGCCATCGGCAATACGCTGCGCTAAGCCTTCGACGATTGCGGTCTTGCCCACGCCGGGTTCGCCGATCAGCACTGGATTATTCTTGGTGCGTCGGCAGAGAATTTGAACCACACGTTCCAACTCGCCGTCACGTCCGACCAGCGGGTCGAGCTGAGAATCCATTGCGGCCTGGGTTAGGTCCCGAGAAAACTCGCTCAGCAGCGAAGATTCACGCTGTCGCTGAGGCTGAGCCTTCTCCTGGCTGGTGCGAGCCAATTCCTCTCGGATGGTCGAGAGTCTCAGGCCGCGTTCGTGCAGAATTTCAGCCGCAAAGCACTTTTCTTCTCGCAACAAACCCAGCAGCAGATGCTCGGTGCCGATGTGCTTGTGGGAAAGACGTTCTGCCTCTTCCGCGGCATAGGCGAGCACGCGCTTGCACTCGTTGCTCAGCGGCAGGTCCACGGAAGTGGAAACCTTCTCGCGGATCGTGGTGTGTCCTTCGATCTGTTTGCGAATGGATTCGACCGAAGCGTGCGAACGCAGAAAACGATTGGTCAGGGCTTTATCTTCGCGCAGAAGTCCCAGCAGAAGGTGTTCCGTCTCAATATAAGGAGACCCGAACTGGCTGGCTTCGTAGCGCGCGAAAAAGATGACGCGCCTCGCCTTCTCCGTATAACGTTCAAACATATGGCCCTTTCCCCTGAGCTCTCGGGGAGCGTTCCGGGTCAATTTGGCGGCCCTGCTCCTCGGATCTCCCTGACCCTAAGTTAATGGTGCAATCAATGTGCCAACCGCTACATTCTTTATATCGCAAGTTTGGCTCGCGGTTATCAGTTACCAAAGACACCTTACTTGTCGTTTCTCCGCAAACGGTTGCAACTTTTTGTAAGTTTGCCGCTTTCGCCAGCGTTACGTGATAAACAGTCCTCGCGGTGAAGCGGTGCCTGCAATTGTCTTTTCGCCCGACCCAGGACTTACGTCCTGGGCTATCATATCTCGCCCCTTCGGGGCTGGTATTTGTCGGTCCGGTCCGCGCTTGCTACCAGATATTTCATATCCACGACTCCTACTCTCATTCCGACACGTCACGCGACAAAAGTCAATTGCCGTGACGTGCTATACCGGTAGCGTTTCCGGTGCCACCTCTTCGATCCTGCCTTGCTGAAGCCGCAACACGCGCTGGCAGCGACGGGCAAACGCGAAGTTGTGGGTGGCGATGAGGGAAGTCAGCTGATAGTCGCGATGGAGCCTGGCGATCAGTTCAAAGACTGAATCCGCCGTACGGCTATCGAGGTCTCCGGTCGGCTCATCCGCCAGCAAAAGTTTGGGCTGTGTGATCAGAGCTCGAGCCAAAGCAACCCGCTGCTGTTCACCCCCGGAAAGCTCTCCCGAACGATGATGCGAACGCTGGTCCAATCCGACCTCACCGAGCCACCGGGAAGCTTCCTGTTGCGCTTCCTGCCAGGGACGACCTCGCAGCAAGAGTGGCATCGCCACATTTTCTAGTGCCGTAAACTCCGGCAAGAGATAGTGGAATTGCCAAACAAAGCCGATCTCGTGGTTGCGAAACTCGGCCGCAGCGTTTTCCGAAAGCGAATTCAACTGCAAGTGCGCGAAGTATACGTCACCCGCCGAAGCCCGATCAAGTGCGCCAACGATGTGCAGTAGCGTACTCTTTCCCGCACCCGATTCGCCCACGATGGCGAGCATTTCGCCTTTGGCCACCTGAAACGACAAATTTTCAAAGAGCACTAAATCCGACTTGCCAGATCGGAAGACCTTCTTGAGGCCCTCAATCCTTAATATAGCCTTCTGAATTAGATGCACCCGCAGTGCTCCTCGTCTCAGGAATACAGGCGGCCGAGCGCATATCTACTCGACTTACCCTATTCAATTGACTCGCGGCAGGTTGCCCCTTCCATTAGAACACGGCGACGCCGGAAACGTTTCTGCTCACTTCTCGGGAGCACCTTCACCAAACTGTACTTCAGAAGTCATGAGGTTGAATGTGACCTCGGTCACTGACGTATGAACCTACGGAGTGGGACCCAAAGTCACGTTTCAGCGGCATGCGGGAAGAGTGACATGAAGGGCTACGGCAGATGTCATACAAGGGTCAAAACTGGGTCACGAGATCGCTGTCGGCGTTCTTGGCAAATGCCTTTAAAACGCGTTAACGACAAAGGGCACGAAGGTACACAAAGGAAAGCGAAAGAGTCATTCGTAGCGCAAGGCCTCGGCGGGCAGAATTCGGGCTGCTGACCACGATGGGTAGATGGTTGCGATCAGGGAGATCCCAATCGCCACCAACGCGACCAGCACGCCGTCCATGGCTCGCGGGGCGAAGGGCACGTAATCGATGGAGTACACCTCGGGAGCGAGCGACAACAGGTGATAATGACCTCCGGCCCAGGAAAGCGCGTATCCAAGAACCAGGCCGATCGCGGTTCCGACCACGCCAATCAGCACACCCTGGGTGATGAAGATGCGACGTACCTGCGATTTGCGCGTGCCCATCGAAATTAGCACGGCGATGTCGCGAGTTTTTTCCATCACCATCATGGTGAGCGAGATTAGAATGTTGAGCGCAGCCACGAAGACGATCAGGCCGATGGTGATGAATGTGACCAGACGTTCCAGGCGCAGCGCGCGAAACAGAGCTTTGTTTTGCTCCATCCAGTTGGTGGCCATGAAACCCTTGCCGGCGGCCTGTTCGAGTTGCCTGGAAATCTCATCGGCCTTGTAGATGTCGTCCACTTTGAACTCGATCACGGAAACCAGATCGCCGAGTCCGAACAACTGCTGCGCATCGCTGAGGCGGGTGAATGCCCAGGAGCTGTCGTAGTCGTAGAAACCCGAGTTGAAGATTCCGACTACGCGAAAGCGGTTGTACTTGGGCACCATGCCAAATGGAGTGAGTTCGCCCTGCGGGCTGGTGACGAGCACGATTGAGCCGACCGTAATGCCCAGCTCATCGGCCATGTCTTTGCCCAGAATGATTGGGGGCATGGCGGCGATGCGGTTCTCCACACCTTGAAGGTCTGTGGGAGATTTCTCTTGTGCGGACTGTGTGGCGCGGGCGCCCTCGCCCGCGTTTGTCGTAACAGAGTGCCCCAGACGATCTGTGCTCTCATCCAACGCCTGGGCTGAGCCGATGGTTACCGTTTTCAGCAGATCGCTGACTTTTCTTTCTTCGCTCGGAATCATCCCCTTCAAGACGGCCCCACGAGCCCGAGGTCCGCGAGAGATCAGAACCTGCTCGTAAATCGCCGGAGCCGTCGCGACGATGTGCGGCTCTTTCGACAGCCGATCCATGAGCGGGCGCCAGTCTTTGATCCCGTCGCTCTGAATGCGTAGCAGGTTGATGTGCGAAGTCGAGCCTAGTAAGCGGTCCTGGAGATCCTGGCGAAATCCATTGTTGATGGCGAGCGCAACGACCAGGGAGGCAACTCCGGCCGCGACTCCGGCGATGGAAATTCCGGTAATAATGCCGATGACCGCCTGGCGCCGTTTGGCGCGAAGGTAGCGCGAAGCGACGAAGAGTTCGAAGCGCATAGAAGCTATCAGCTGTCAGCAATCAGCTCTGAGCCAAACTGGATTATAGCGAGTGCCAGCGAGAATATCGGAGCTCTGATTCCAATTTTATGGCACAGTAAGAAAACATGGCAGCAGGCGGAGATCCCAGGCTCGCAGGCGGTATTGCGTTTACTTATCCGGATTTCGCCGTTTACGAGCTGGCGCTATTTTTCATTGAGGCCGCGCTCGAGATGCAGTCGGTCGCGGTGGGCTGGCAGGTTTACGAGATCACGAAGCGGCCTTTGGACTTGGGCCTGGTCGGCCTGGCTCAGTTTCTTCCTGGAATTGTCTTGTTTCTGGCCTCGGGGCATGCTGCGGATCGGTTTGATCGCCGCAGGTTGTTGATGTTGTGCTATGCCGGATTCGTTGTGTGCTCGGGCTTGTTGTGGGAGATTGCATTGCGAGGCGCGCATGGGGTTCATCCGAGCGTTTACCCGATTTACGGAGTTTTGGTGCTGCTCGGTGCGGTACGTTCGCTCACCGGGCCGGTCGGCCGCGCCCTGCTGCCGCAGTTGGTCCCGGAAGAACACTTCGCCAATGCCGTGGCTTGGAACGCGAGCGTTTTTCAAGGTGCGACGATCCTGGGCCCGTCCGTCGGCGGACTAATCTACGCTTTTTTTCGTGGCCCCTCGGCCGTGTACCTGACGGCGATGCTGATGTCGGCGGTGGCATTGCTGTCCACGATACGAATCAAACCACAGACGAGAGCCCGATCTCAGGACGCTGTGAGTCTGACCACCGTATTAGCCGGATTTCGCTACATCTGGCGTCAGAAGTTGATTCTGGGTTCGATCTCGCTGGACATGTTCGCGGTTTTACTTGGTGGAGCGGTGGCCCTGCTGCCGGTTTACGCCAGCGAAATTCTCAAGACCGGGCCATGGGGCCTGGGATTGTTGCGGAGCGCGCCTGGAGTAGGTGCGACGGCGATGGCGATCCTGCTGGCTCATCGTCCGCTGCGCGGCAAGGCCGGACCGACTATGTTGTGGTGCGTTGCCGGCTTCGGAGTTTGCACCATTCTTTTCGGGATCTCGAGAAGTATCGTGCTTTCTTTGATTTCCCTGCTGCTGATCGGGGCGACCGATATGGTGAGCGTGGTCGTTCGCGGCACCCTGATTCAGTTGGGTACGCCAGATGAAATGCGCGGCCGGGTCAACGCGGTTGACATGCTCTTCATTGGAGTTTCCAACGAGCTTGGCCAATTCGAGTCGGGCTTGACGGCGCACTGGTTCGGGACCGTCCCTGCCGTCGTGCTGGGCGGCATCGGAACTCTGGTCGTGATCGCACTGTGGGCCTGGCAGTTTCCCGAATTGCGAAATGCGGATCGGCTCACCAGTTTGGCGATTGAGCCATCGAGTGATTGAGCCAGCGCTACTTTCCGCGGATGACTGTTTTTGCCGAGCTCATGTTGTCATAGCGGTCGTACGCGCGGACTACGACGACGTGCTCGAGTTGTCCGGCGGCGCTGGTGACCGTCACCGGCGCAGACTTGGCGACCGGCACCGTGATTCGAAAGTCATAGTTCTCCGTTTTCGAATCTGACAACTGCCCGACTGGTTCAACGAACTGCCATTCTCCGGCGTCGACGGAATACTCGGCGCGCTTGATACTCGAAAAACTATCTACGGCGCGAAAGGTGACGTGGATCTTGCCATTCTCGACGGATGCACTGAGATTCTCGATCTGCGGCGGAGTGGTGTCTACTTCGAATCGCAAGCTCTCTTTTTCCGCGGTCAATGCCTGATCGGGAGAATGCGAGGGCGCATCGGAAGCGACGACCTTGATGGTGTAGCCGCCGTCCGGCAAGAGTGACGCATCGAAGGAGTAGAACTTGTCAGTCAAATTGTCTTTGAGCAACAGCCATCGGGTGTCACCATCGCCGCGATAGTAAACCGAATAAATCATTTGATCATCGTTGTCGTCGTGAACGCTCCACTTCACCCCGATGGAGTCGCGGTCATGCGTGGCCGGAGGAGGCGTATCAAAGTGCGGTTGCTGGCCGGTCCCGGCGGTAAGGTCCGTGCCCGCAGGCTTGGGAAGCGATTGGTAGCGCACTCCGGGTTGTACTGTGACGTCGTCAAAATCGGGTGCCACGTTCTTGGGTAAGTAGTTGAGCGTGACGCTTTCGACGCGGGGGGCCGGATCTCCCGATCGCAGCACCGCCTTCCACTGAATGAACCGCGCGGGAGGAACGCTGACCATACCATCTTTCCGCAGATCGATTTTCTCCCACGCACTCCAGTTGCGGTCGGGATTGTCCACGTTGCCACTGCGGGCGAACAGTTCAACATTGCCGGAGCCGCGGAATTCGGCGCGTCCCCAGCGCGAGAAGTTGCGAGCATCAAAAACGTCGCTCTCGTAACTGCCCTCGAATTCAGGGGTAGCGCTGAGCAGAAATACCTTGCCGAGATTGCTGGTCGACGCGTAGAGGCCGCCCTGGGGAGCGTTGGCGAAGGCCGTGACCTGGGTCGCGCTGGCTTTGAGAAGGTCGGTGAATTCGTCATCTCCGGTGATGGCGAAAACGTGTCCACGGTTTCCCGTGCCCGCGAGAAGGCGCCCGCGCTGATCAAAGGCGAGGGTGTACACGATGTCCTCGCGCGAACTCCACACCCGACTCGGAGAGCCATCGAGCGCGATGCGATAAATCTCCGATCCGCCCGCGGTCCCTGCGCCGGGGATGGGAAAGTTCATCGATGGAAGCGGGGTGCTGGCAGGAGCGGCGGTGATCACGATACCGCCCTGCGGGCCGGTACTTGAAGCGGACGGAGAACTTGGAATTGAGATTGGCGCCGAGGGGAAACTCGGTACGGTTGTGCTGCCACGTTTTTCTCCGACACCGGCGGCGTAGATGTTTCCTGTTTTGTCGATAGCCAAGGCGGTGATTTCTTTTTTCGGAGCGCTGTAGAGGACGAACCCTTCTCCGCCAGAAGAGATTCGATAAACCAGGCCGCTGCCGTCCGAACCGGCAATCAGATTGCCCTTGCTATCGAAGGCCATCACCCGGATATGGGCTTCGTCACTCTTGAAGAAGACCGAGTGATCGCCCTTCGGAGTGACTCGGAATATCTCTCCGTGATCCCCCGTAGCCACGTAAAGGTTGCCCGAATCGTCGACGACGAGATCCCAAATGTACTTAGTGCCGGGCTCAAAATAAATGGATGAACTCCAACCCGAATCGGGCGCCGATTTTTCCTTGGATTTCTTGTCGCCGGAGCCTTTCTCCGCCGAGGTAGCACGATGCTCGATTTTATAAACCTTGCCGTCGGGGTTGGTGGCCGCGAAGATGACTCCGCTCTTGTCCACCACCAGCGCCTGGACCTGAAGTTCCTGGGGCTCGAAAATCACAGTGGACTTGCCGTCAGGTGTGATTCGATAGACGCGCGCCGGAGAACCTGAGGCGGCATACAGATTGCCCTCGCGATCGGCAGCGATCGACCAGATATAAGTCGACGGAGTCGTAGACAGCGCTGTGAAAGCCGGAGCCAGTTCAAGGCCCCCGGTGCTGCGGACGGCCACGCCTTTCGTGGTGCCCTTGATCAGGTCTTCGAATTTCGACTGTTCCCAGGTGCGCGTGCCTTCGGCAAAGGCGAAAGAAAGCAGAAGAAGAATGGAAAAGATACCCAACAGCCAACGCAAACGGATCAAGTTCATACCTCAACACAAAGTTTTAGGAGGAGAGTTCAGGTTACCACGACAGGGGCAGGTGGCACCGGGCGGTCACTGCAGGACTTCGCACATCACCAGTCCCGCCTCGGATGCCTTGTTTGTAGGACCAGTTGCCTTGCTGTCGCGCAATCTAAGTACAGGCTGTTCGACCAGATAGTAAGAAAGACAAGCCAGCCCGATGCCGAGGAGAAGTTTGTAGGCTGGCTGCCGAGTGGGATTGAAGAAAAAAGGTTCCTGCCAAAGGTACAGACTGTAGCTGATTCTCCCCAGCCACACGACGGGAGCAAGGTTCAATATGCGATACGGCGACTGGATGACGTGCAATACCAGCCCTGCAATCGAGCAATGCAAGATCGGCCAGAGCACAAACAGCATAAATAACGTGCGCGTCGGAGTATTCGCGGGATAGCTCGGAATCAGAAGAACTGCGAGCAGCATGGGAAGCGCTGCCCAGAGCCGGATTTGTGGGATACGCGAACCGAATATCGCCAGCAGGCAACCGATCGCCAGGTTGTCGGCGACCGCGGGAAATGTTCCATAGCCGCCACTCGGAACTTTAAAATAATAACAACCAGCGCTAAAGAGGGGAGCGAGCACGATGACTACTAAGAGGATCGGAACCCTGTGCCGGTACCACTTTCGCAATACGCCAGGCCAGGCAAAATAGAACTGCTCCTCGACGCACAGCGACCACAAATGCATCACCATCCAAGGCCGGGCTCCGTCAAAGTTCGCCAAGTACAGGAGCATCGCGCCGATGTCGTACCAGCGAAGCTGGTGCCAGTACATCAGCATCGCAAACAGCATGAAAACCGCTGCGGCGGGCAGGATTCGATAGGCACGGCGTATATAAAACTGACGCAGATTAATGGTGGAAGTTTGCGAATGCTCGTTGAGCAGGATTGTAGTAATCAGGTAGCCGGAGATCACGAAGAAGATCCGCACTCCAGTACCGGCATAGTTGGCCATAAACTTTGGCACCGGCCCGGCCTTGGTAAGATGACCCGCGAGCACCAGTGAGATGGAAATTGCCCGGAGGCCGTCGAGTGAAGGGATACGTTTCACTAATCGGCAGCGTAACATTGCGGCAACCACAGCGAACGTGTCAAAGAATGTACCCGAATTTCGGGCGAAGGGTCCCTCGAGAAGGAAGGCTACAGCGTACTGTTGCTAAACCCGGAGCAGCAGCCCGGCATGGTCGAGGACGAGCCGAAAGTATTTTTCCCTGTGCCCGGGGCTGCGGCCGTAAGGCCTCGACGCGGGTAGGCTTAGCGAACGTGGCTTCGGATTTTCTGGAAACGGCATTGCGGATGGCATGACGGAGAAAGGCGCCAAAGCGCCTTTTGAGTGCGTTCTGAAATTTCAAAACAGCCGTCCGATGCGGAAAAAGAACTTGTGGTGTCCGGTATCGCCGTAAGCGTACGCCGCCTCCACCGGGCCGAAGATGGTGTTGACCACCAGGCCGGCCGCGGCATCCGTCGGCAAACCGGAAGCCTGATTGATCATGGTATGCGGTGGCCCATAAACCTGGGCCGCCTCGTACAACCCCAGGAAATAGACGCCGCTTCCCAGCAGCGGGGGCAGTCGCGCCAACTGCCGGAGGTATCCCACCTGGAACAGTAAGTATTTGTTCATTAACAGTTCATTGGCGCCGTACGACACCAGCCGCTGCGAGCCTCCCAACGAAAATTGCGGGAAGCCAGTCTCGTAGCCGAACGTGGTTCCGCCATATCCCGCCAGAAAGACAGACGCCGGCTCGCTGATTCGGAAGAAATTGCTGGAGTTGGCCTGGAACACCGGGTATTGAGTGGATATGATGGGATCGACGTTGAACCACTGAAACTGCACCGTGGCAGCTTGCCCTTGCCGCGGAATCACCGGATCGTCCCGGCGATCCATTTGGAATTTCACCCTCGCATCCGCGTACCCGCCTGAATAGGTGGGCAGTTCGGCCCGGTTTCCGATCTCCGGCAAGAACCTTTGCCATCCGCCCTCATAGCCAACCCGCAGTTCAGCCGTATTTCCGAACTGGTAACCTACGTCGCCCGCTCCGCCATAATTGTGCAGCCGATAGATGGTAAGCAGTTTGTTGTCGTTATAAAGATAAAACGGATTGTCATCGATCAGTCCCCTCGGCGCTACGAACCAGTGGGTCAAAGGCGTAAAGGGATGGTAGTACTCCGACCTGAAGCCATATTCAGAGAACACGATGAAGTCATTCCGCCATTCGGAGCGGAAGCCGCCAATGTCGAGCCACGTGACTCTCGCTCCCAGGTTAAAGGTGACGTTGTTGAGACTCGAGCCGTCGACCAGGATCAGAGGGCGAACGATGGGAGGACCGTAAGCGTGTTCCTGTGTCTTGATCAGCAAGCCTTGCTTATCGTCTCTTTCCACGAACTCATAGCTCAGCGTCGAGAATCGCCCAATCCCCTTCAGGTGCATAATGTCCTGATCTAATTCATCAAAATCGATGGGCTTGCCCGCCACGCCCGCGAATTGTTTTTGCACTCGCTGTGATAGATATCCGTTCACCCCATCCACTGCCACAAACATCGGAATGGGATTGGTTCGGCGTCGTCGCGCGTCGCGCTCCGCCAGATACTGTGCCCAGGTTGCTTCATCCACCGAGAGCGTCGAAAGGACTTTCGCTTTGGCCTCGGCCGCATCGTACCCCGCCTTAATGATCTGGTCCGCCTTATTAAAATCGAGCGTCCCGTACTTCTGAAGAGGGACTGAAACCAGAATGTCTGCCTTTTGCATGCTTACAAGTTCATTGGCCGAAATCATGACCGAAATCGAGCGGCCGAGCACCGAGAACGAAGACAGATTCGAATCCGGATTGAGTGGCGCCTCGTCCAGATGAATCGCCAGCGTCAGATCGGCTCCCATCTCCGCCGCTACTTCGACTGGAATGTTCTGCAGCAGTCCACCGTCGGCGTAAATGGCATCTTTTGTGCGCACAGGCGTGAAAATCCCCGGCAAGGACATGGTGGACCGCAGGGCCAACGACAAGGATCCGTCGCGAAAAACTTTGGGCTTGCCGGTAACCAAGTCGGTAGCGACACACGCAAACGGTATGGGAAGGTCGTTGAAGCTCTGGATTTCCGAATACGGGAGCGCCACCTGATCGAGAATCAGCGAGACCTGTTGGCCGGAGTTGAACCCTTCGGGAAACTGCACGCCCTTGCGTATTCCAAACTCAAGGCTGTTGGGGTAATCCCTGGCATCCTGCTTGCGCCGGAATGAGAAGTCGTTGAAAGGCGTCTGCCCTGACATTACCTGATCCCAGTTGATCCCATTGACCACCTCGCGAACCTCAGCCGCCGTTCGCCCTGTCGCGTAAACTCCGCCCACCAAACCACCCATGCTTGTGCCGGCGATGTAGTTCACCGGAATGTGATGTTCTTCCAGCCAGGTAATAACGCCGATATGCGCCAGTCCGAGCGCCCCGCCGCCTTGCAGTACCAGGCCCACCGTAGGACGCCTGTGTTTTGCGGGTTGCTCCTGTGTGGACGCAGGCGGCTGTGCCGGCGTAGCCGTCGTTGGCTGTTCTTGAGCCGCCGCAGATGCCGCAAGAATCATCAATAAGACGCTGGTCAACAAGGCTCTGGACCGCAGTGGCATGTGACACCTCCATAAATCGCTGAAAGCGGATTCTTCGGCGCAGATGGGCCTCTGCACTCCCTATAGTCCACCTGTAATTTTGTTAGTTAGCTACTGGTAAGATTTACAGTCTTTTTTTCTGCGCCGGAAGCAGACCACGTACACGCCAAAGCACAATCGCCGTGCTTCCCAGCACCCGGAACACGTTACTAACCGAGCACGCTGTTCTCGGCGTAGGGATAGAGAACCAGAGAAGCCAAAAGAAAGAGGAACAGCAGGAAAAACCTTCGACCGGCCAGGGCGGCCGACACCCGGCGCGATTCAGTCGCAACGCCTAGTCTCTGAGACATGTGCAGCGGGAGCCGCAGACAATTAGCGTTACCAGCATTGTCGACGCAATCGGTCCGTCAATAGCGAGCGTCGATACGCCCAGGTCGAAATGACCCTATATTCCCTACTTAATGCTGATGGTCAAAACCTGCGCGCCAGCGACCACGTAGTCGAGCGGGGCCGTCGCCGCTTCGTTGACGGAGGACTCGTTCGAGACGACCATGTCTTGGGTTCCGCGCATGCCATCCATCACGTTCATGATGGAGAGCGGGAGCGTGGGCATAACTTTGTCAGCGATCATGGCCTCGGGGTCAGCTTGGAGCAGCGAGACGTAGACGCGGTTGTTGACGTGTTCCTTGTTCAGGAAGGCGATGGTGGCAGCCAGATCCAGCTTGCGTCCGAGAAGCGACGAGCCGCGACGGAAATGGTCGAGCGTGTCGCCATCGCTGACCAGGATGCGGAGCGGTCCCTTCGAAGTAGACGTTGGGATGTGGATGGGAATGTGCTGCACCACGCCTTCGCCTCGGTAGGGCCGCAGCAAAGCCTCGATGGTGATGTCGTCCCCGGGTCGCGCCTCCGTAATGTCGGTGCGAGCGCTCTCAAGCCTCGCCCAGCGCCGTTCGCGGACGATGTTGAAATCAAGCTGCACGCCGTGAATCGCGGGGACGCTGTAGGGATTGTCGAAGATGCGGCTGAAGCGTTCGCCCAGAGAGATGGCGGCCAGCATAGCGCCTGGCTGTCCTCCATCAACGGTGGCGAACATGTCCTGCATGGCCACGTCCGGGTATCCGTCTACGCTGATACTTCCGTTCATGCGGTATGTGGTTTCTTCACCGTATTCATTCACCCCGTGCAGCGCATTGAACACTGTGGCCATCATCGCTATCGGGCTTAGGCGGGCGTTGTTCAGGACTTCGTAGTGAAACTGCTTGTCGGCGGATTCGCCGCGAATGGTGAGCGTGACCGGGATCATTTCCGGCTTCCTGCCGAATTCTCCCAGAATGCCGTTGTGGCGGTCTTGCACGAATGCGCCCACGGGTTCGGTGGCATTCACGATCTTGAAGGCATTGAGAGGTGAGGGCAAGGTGGCGAGGACGGTCGCCTTGGTCATGGGCAGGTCGACCATGCCAAATTGCATCAAGGGATGGCCGCAGGCCAGCAGACGTTGCGCGTCCATGTAGGTGACGGTGCAGGTGGCGGCGATGTTCATGTCGCCGCGCACAAGAATCGCACTGACGGCGGATCCGGGTTCCATAGGCTCAGGCTGCTTGGCGTCGCTGACGGAGCCCGCGCCCATCACCGGAACGATTCCAGCGGCGGAGAATTGTGATGCGAAGCGCTGAACCGTCTCCTCCGAAAATCCATTGAAGACCAGTGGTGTTTCGATGGGTTTGAGGTAATTGGTGAAATCGCGATTGACGGAATCCGATGACGGCGCGCTTGCGATGCCGGGGCTCGCAGTCTTGCTGGGAGAATGAGCAGCCGATGTGGCTTCAATCGGTGCCGAACCCGGATTTCGATCCAGGGCGCTGATCTCCAGCATCTCGGCGATCGGGGTGACGCCAGCGATCGGTTCCTTCGAGAACTCGCCGATGCGGAAGGCGAGCGCTCCCGCCAGTTTGCCATTCAGGTACACGGGGCTGCCACTCATGCCGGCGACGACGCCGGTGTACTCGGCCTTGGCTCCCCCGAGACGAACCAGAATGACGTCGCCCTTGGGGCCATTCGCATTCTTGAGTACGCCGAGCACCTCAACGTCCATGGGTTCCGGTTTCGTGCCCTGAAACACCGTGTAGGCTACGCCTCGCATTCCAGCATGGATTTGCTCGATCGGAATAGTTTCGACCAGCTTGGGAGTCTGCGCTTGGGTTGCGAGAGACAGAAGAAGACAGAGAGCTACTGGGACGAGAACTATTCGCCTTATTACAGGTTGACCCACAGGTTCACCCACAAATTTTCCCCGAGAACCGCCAACTTGGTTCTCTAACCACAGAATTACACTTCGCGCTTTGTACGCGATTTGCCGGGAAGGAGAGGGTTATCGAAAGCCGAGCAAAACATCCCAATCGCGAAGCTCTGCGTCTATACTAGCACAGGGGTTTTCCGAGGGATTTAAATGATTTCAGATCGATCTGGGCAGGTTTCCGTGCGCTTCAGCCGGAGCTTCGGTTGTAGTCCGCTGCGACAGTTCTTCCGTATCTCATTGTTGATTATGGCCTTGGCGAGCTTTATAGGATTGAGCGTGGGCCAGGATCAGGGGTCGTCCGCGCCTTCCAAGGGCCAGGAACCGCCCCCGGCGGACGGCGGCCCGCAAAGCGACGTTGGTCCGTACGCCGTTCCCAAGAAGAAAGACGAGCCCCCACCCCCGCCACCGCCGGAGAGGCCTAAAAAGATTGAGGGCATGCCCGACTATTCGATTCACGTGGACGTGCCGGTGGTGGAAGTGCCGGTTATGGTTACGACCAAAGATGGGCAGTTCATCTCCAGCCTGAAGCAGGATAATTTTCGCATTTCGGAAGATGGCGCGCCGCAGAAGATCAGCAACTTCACCATCTCGGAGGCGCCGATTACGGCTGTCCTGTTAGTCGAATTCTCTTCCGGGGATTATTTCTTCATGGGTGACATCCTGCAAGCGTCCTATACGTTCGTGAGCACTTTGAAAAAGAGCGATTGGCTGGCGGTAATTTCCTACGATATTAAGCCCTACATCCTGGCTGACTTTACGCAGAACAAGCAAGAGGCTTACGGAGCGCTGAACCAGTTGCGAATTCCGGGGTTCACCGAGAGCAATCTGTTCGACGCGCTCTATGATTCGTTGGATCGAATAGACCGGATTGAAGGACACAAGTACATCATTTTAGTTACCACCGGGATCGATACTTTCAGCAAGCTGAACCTGGACCAGATTACAAAGAAGATCAAAAACACCAAGGATGTGACGATCTTCCCGATCAGCGTAGGCTGGCAGTCACGAGAATATTTCGAAGCGCGAGGCATGGCGGCGCCACATGGTATGGGCATCCCGGTTACTGAGATCGATTACCTGCAGGCCGACAACGAGATGAACACGTTTGCGCGCCTGACTGGCGGCCGCGCCTACTTCCCGCGATTTCAGGCGGAGTTCCCGGAGATTTTTCAGCAGATCGGCGGGGATATTCGCAATCAATACAGCATTGCTTATCATCCTACCAACCCCAAGCTCGATGGCACTTACCGCAAACTGAAAGTTGAAGTGGTCGCGCCGGATGGAGGCCCACTCAAGATTAAAGATCAGAAAGGGAAAGACCTGAAGTACATGGTGATCGCGCGCGAAGGTTACACTGCGAAGCACACAGTGGAATAGCCGCTAGTGGACGTGGACGAAGTGGTCCAAGAGAAATAAGAATCCAACTCCCAGAAAAACGACTAGAGCCATTTTTGCCCCGGGCTCACGATTTACTTCCGGGATGAGGTCAGAGGCCGCGACGTAGATCGTCACCCCCGCCGATAACGGTAATCCGTAGCTCACCTGGTGGTGGAAGACCGCCATGGCCAGTACGCCCGCGAAGGTTGCGGCGCCCAGAAGCACGGATGCTCCCCAGGCTATACGGCGGCTCTGCCCGCTCGCCAGCATGACCGATGTGATGGTGAATCCCTCGGGAATCTTGTGCAGGAAAATCGCGAGGAAAATAATCCAGCCCAGCCAGTTAGAGACGAGAAAGCCGGCGGTGATCGCGATGCCGTCGAAGAAGGTGTGAATAGTCAGGCCGATCAGAATCGAGTATCCCTTGTGGGTGTGAACAAATTGGTCTTTGTGGGTTTCCTCTCCGAAATGGAAATGAGTTGTTACAGTGTGCTCGAAGAAATGAATGATGAGGTAGCCCACCAGAACCAGAAACGCGGCGCTCTTGCCGCTTAACTCGATGGCGGCTGGGAAAACTTCCACAATGGCCGTGGCCAGCATGAATCCCGCGCCCAATGCGACGAAGTATTTGAGGTAGGAGCGATCCCAGTTCTTCTGGACAATGATCGCGCCGCCGAAAACGTTGGCGGCGGCGGCCGTGAGGCCGAGCAGAAGACTGAGAACAATGGGATGCATGCGGGAGGATGATATCAGTTCTCCGTTCCCGGTTCTCAGTTCTCAGGCGGCTGGCCGGATTGAGGCGATAAGTCCATTTAGAATTCGTCCTAACTCGGCAGCTTTATCCAGTAATTGCTTGCCGTGCTCGGCAGTAAAATAGTTGAGATTGTGAGCGATCAGAAGTTGTGTCTCGACTTCAACCAGTGAGCCTCGGGCTCTTCCAAGAAAGTGGAAGAACTCTTGCGGGGAGAACCGTGCTTGCCCTTCGGCGATGTTGGCAGGAATCAATACTGCAGATCTTCTCAATTGGCTGGCGAGGCCATAGACTTCATCGCGGGAACGTCTTGGTAGTCCCATAGACGCTCATCACAAAATCCATGGCTTTCTGCCAGGCAATCAGTTCGCGGTAAGACTGTCCCATAAAACCTCCTGACAAACAATGACAGTCCGCCCACAGGAAAGATGTGACATCTGAACACTGGGAACTGTGAACCGGGAACAGAGAACTGGTTCTTAACCGCTGTGCCGGATGTGCATCACGTCGCCGTCTTGCACGATGTAATCTTTGCCTTCAAGACGCAGAGTGCCGCGGGCGCGGGCATTGGCTTCTGATCCGGCTTCGAGCAACTGATCCCAGCGGATTGTCTCGGCGCGGATGAAGTGTTTCTGCAGATCGGAATGGATCGCGCCAGCCGCATCCTGCGCGCGAGTATTCACCGGGATGGTCCAGGCGCGGCATTCATCTTCACCGGCGGTGAAGAAAGAAATAAGGCCGAGCAGCGCATAGGTGGTGCGGATCAGGCGAACCAGGCCGCTCTCGGTGAGGCCGTAGCTCGACAGGAATTCGGCCGCATCCGCGTCACTCATTTCCGCGAGTTCGGCCTCGACCTTTCCGCAGATGGCCGCCGCGCCTGCATTCGGACGAGAGGCGACTTCTGTGAGCTTATATTTGGCAGCGGCAGCTTCCAGTTCCTTCCCGAGTTCCGTGCTTTCGTTCACATTCAGGACATAAAGAATCGGTTTTTCGCTGAGGAACATGAAGCCGCGAAGACGCTTTTTGTCCTCGGGCGTCATCTCCATCTCGCGCAGCGGACGCTCCGATCCGAGATGTGCATTGGCTCGCTTGAGCAGATCGAATTCTTTTTCGAGATCCGGCGTGCGCATTTTCTTCAGATCTTTTTCCAGGCGCTCCAGGCGCTTTTCGATTTGCCCAAGGTCGCTGACCATGAGGTCAAACTCGACATTCTTGATATCTCGCAAGGGATCGATGCCGCCTACGTGCGGGATGGCGGGATCGTCGAACGCCCGCAAGACGTGGGCGAGCGCGTCCACGCCGCGCAAGTGGGCGAGATAAGCGGTCTCTTTTAGGGCATCCTGGCCGATGGCGCCGACGTCGACGTATTCGACTGAAGCGTGGGTCAACTTCTTGGGACTGTAGAGAGCAGCCAGGCGGTCGAGGCGATCGTCGGGCACCTTGGCCACGCCGAGATGTGCCTCGCGCGGGTTGGCGTAAGCCTGCTCGGACAAATGCGCTTTGGTCAGAATGCCGAAGAGAGATGTTTTGCCTACCTGGGGCAGGCCGATGATGCCAGTTTTCATAAGAGGAGCTTCTCGCTGCTACCTTCTAGCAAGTGCTTGTGAAGGATAAATGATGAAGCAGAGATTACAGAAATTGATTGACGCAATCTCGAAAGCTAGGAGCCAGTAGCTAGAAGCTAGCAGCCGTTAGATACACAACTACCAATCCCAGCAAGAATACGCCGCTCTCGACTCGCGTAGACCAGACATGCAAAGCGTCGAACTGCATGCGGGCCTGGTTATCGGGTGGGACAGAGTCGATTTCGCCGATCGACGCTCGCAGCGTATCCATTCTGGGGATGATTCCGAATTGCGATATCAGGGTGAGCACAAGCATCAGGCAGATAAGAAGGTGGCGAGCGGCGAACACATGCGGCGTGCCCTGACTGAGGCGGTTATAAAGAATCGAACTCCCCAAAAAAATGATGCCGGAGAAGATGCCCATCCAGTGCAGTGTGCCCAGGGTACGCCCAACCATGGTTCCCGCCAGGTGCCGCGTTGGCAATACGGAAAAAGCCGTCGGCGCCAGAACGAAGGCGAAGAAGATCAGGCCGCCCAGCCAGACGATCAAAGTTAGCAGCATAAGATAACGGAGACAGGACATTCGCAATTATAGCCGTGCGGCAATTCTTACGACAGCGGAGGGAAATTGAAGTTTAGTGAAAACGTTACACCGGCACGGGTGTGCTGTCCACGATCTCTTGGATGAGTTGTTCCGCTTGGTCGGATTTCTTCAGGGTCGATGAGTAAAGACCGTTCACGACCACGCGGTGGGCAAAGACAGGCACGACCAGCGGCTTAAAGTCTTCTGGCGTACAGAAGCTGCGACCTTCAAGAAACGCCATGGCCTGAGCGGCGCGATAGAGCATTTGCGAGCCGCGGGGCGAGACTCCGAGCGAGAACTGTTCGGATTCGCGTGTTTTTTTGACAATGCTGAGAGCGTAGCTGACCAGCGATTCATCCACGCGAACCTGCGTAACCGCATGCTGCATTTCCAGGACATCAGCCCCGCTGAGCACCGGCTGCATGGCCTCCAACTTCGTCGTGCCTGCTTCGGAGCGCAGAATCTCACGCTCGGCATTGCTGTCAGGATAGCCCATCCTTACTCGCATCAGGAAACGATCCAATTGGGATTCCGGCAGAGGATAGGTGCCGTGGTGTTCGACCGGGTTCTGCGTTGCAATAACCAGGAATGGTTGCGGCAGCGGGTAGGAGTGCGCGTCCACGGTAACCTGGCTTTCGTTCATGGCTTCGAGCAGCGCGGACTGGGTTTTCGGCGTGGTGCGATTGATTTCGTCCGCCAGCAAAACGTTGGTGAAGACGGGGCCGCGTTTGAATTCAAATTGCTGCTCCACGGCGGAGTAAATCGAAATGCCCAGCACGTCCGAGGGAAGCATGTCGCTGGTGAACTGTACCCGCTGAAACGTGCAATCGAGAGCCCGCGCAAGAGCTTGTCCCAAAGTAGTTTTGCCGACGCCGGGCACTCCTTCGATCAGCAGGTGCCCGCGAGCGATCAGGGAGACTACGGCCAGGCGAAGGATATCGTCTTTGCCCCGAATGACCTTGCGGAGGGCGTTTTCCAGTTGCGCCGCACGATGAGAAACGGCACTGGCGGTTTCAGGGGACATTATTGGGATTCTACTATGCGGGTGCAGGACCCGGCAGTTACCGAGGTTATGGAGACAGCTGTCAGCTTTCAGCCATCAGCTATCAGCTACAACCTTCCCCGCTCTTGCTTTCGAGTCGTAACTGAAAGCTGAGAGCTAATCGCTGAAAGCTTTACTGCGTGAACTCCGCTGGCCGACCCGTCAAACGCTCGATTCTCTTTGCGATCGGGGGATGAGTGGAGAACAGGCTGCCGAAGTTCATCCCGAGGAACGGCTGAATAATGAATAAGTGTGCCGTCGAGGGCGTGGCCTGCAGGGGCAGACGGCGCGAGTAAGCGTCGAGCTTTCCAAGTGCGCTGGCCAGAGCGTACGGATTCCCCGTGAAGTGCGCGCCGGTGGCATCGGCCTGGTATTCGCGTGAGCGCGATACGGCAAGCTGAATGAGCGAGGCTGCGATGGGCGCCAGGATCAGCATCAAAAGCGCGCCGAGTCCGCCGCCTCGGCGGTCATCACGATCTCCGCCCATGCCGCCGAAAATCATGGCGAAGCGGCCCATGCTGGCCAGCATGGTAATGGCTCCCGCGACAGTCGCAGCGACGGAACTGATGAGGATGTCGCGGTTGTTCACATGGCCCAATTCGTGCGCCAGGACCCCTTCCAATTCTTCATCGGTGAGCAGGTTGAGAATTCCCTTAGTTACAGCTACCGAAGCGTGTTGCGGGTTGCGCCCAGTGGCAAACGCGTTGGGGGACTCGTTCGGAATCACGTAGATCTTCGGCATAGGGATGCCGATCTTTTGCGTGAGGCGCTCGACTGCGGCGTACGCGCGCGGAAGTTCCTCGCGGGTGACCGGCTGGGCGCGGTACATCGCCAGCGCGATCTTGTCCGAATAGAAATAAGAAACGAAGTTCATGACTGCCGCGAAGACCAGCGCCAGCAACATCCCGTTCTGTCCGCCAAAGAAACGGCCGATGAACATCAGCAGCAGCGTCAGAAGCGTAAGCAGAAATGCGGTCTTAAATGTGTTTCCCATAGAAGTCTCACTACATTAGATGGTACGCCGAGCCGGCGGATTCAACACCGGAGCATCCTTGTCACGTTGTTTTCTTTGCGTCATTAGTGAGATGCGAGTTGTTGGGATTAGTCCATGAGCCTGGACAAGAGTTAGGACGCCCATCCTCTATCTTCGGTTAGCTGACTTTCACTGCGCCTCGCTTCACTGCCCGCTCAAGCGTTTGGTCCAGCGCGGCTTTGGCTTTCTCATACTCCTGCTGCGTGATTCGGCCTTGCTTGTGTTCGACTTCGAGTTGAAAGATCTCTTCTTTCAGAGCTTCGAGCAGGAGCGCGGAGCGATCAGCGGTCTTGGGTTTGGGAGTGAGTGGAAAGTCGGACACCTCGGCATCTGTCGGGCTGTAATCAGGGACTGTGGCGGTTTTGGACCGGCTGGCGATGTAGATCGCACCTGCCGCCAGCAAAATTCCAAAGCCCCCGAGAATGTACCAGCGATATTTTTCCAGCGGGTCGGGAGCGTCGATGGGTGGGCCCAGACCCCCGCCGGGACGGGAGTCGCGTCCCGCCACCGGGCCGCTGGTCTGGGCTCCACTAGTTTGGGGTCCGCCGACCGGGCTGCCGCTTCCTTTGGCTTCCTCTGGCTGGTCAGACATGGTTCCAGTGCCTGAGATTTTGAAGACGAGCGGTTGGCCCGCCGTAGTGTTTGAAGCGACCTGCACTACCGCGTCCGATTGCCGTGGGTCGTCCATCGACTGGAAATTCTCGCCCGGCCCGGGCGAGAATTTCATGGTCTTGGGTAGCACCACGACAAAGTGCTGGGCGCCATACAGAGCCTTGGGATCAAAGCTGGCCTCGCCGCTGTAAGGCATGTGGTAGCTAACTTGGAATTGAGTTTCGCCGGGGCGAAGAGGGAAAACGAAAGCGTACCGGTTCTTCTGTTTCTGCGGCACCGGAGCCGAGTTGATGGGTTGGCCGCCGGCGGTCATCGCCATGCTTTGGTCGACCTGCGCTCCGTCGGGCAGATAAAACTCGAAGTTCTGATCGCTCATTTGCGTGCGCGGCGGATCGGAAGCATTGTTCACCGCGAAAAGACGGATGCCCTGCAACTCGTTACCTTGGGCCTGAAAACGCATCACGTCGGCGGTTACGCTGATACCTTCAACTTTCTTGGCGACGTCGTAAACCTGCACCTCAACCGAGGTCGTTCCCGGAGGAGCCATGCGGTGGTAAGTCACGCCTTGATGGATTATGCGGACCAGATGGGGGCTGCCGGCGTCGTCAAGCTTGAGGCTGAAATTTCCTTTGGAGTCGGTAGTGGTGCGGCCCGATTCTTCCATTCCCTGTCCCAGACTTAAGAGCACGACATCGTCGCCCGCAGCCGGTTTTTTGGTGGTGCCGTTCGTGACTGTGCCAGTAAGGGTTTGGGCGGATGCGGAAGCGAGAAGCAGCGTCCATAGAAACACTAGAAAAAATCCGGGTTTTGGCTGACACGTGGTCGGTGGTGAAAGTGTCAAACTCTGGCTCCTTTTCGGGGACGGACCGGCGCAGTAGCGGCGGCTTCTTCCAGGCGCGCGATTTCGGCCAGAACCGCGGCCGCTTCCTCTTCGAGAGAGATTTTCATGGTCTGGTAGTCAGAATCTGGAAACTTGCCGGCTTTGAATTCGAAATTCAGGTCACGAAGATTTTCGTAGATCGCTTCCTTACGCTCGCGTAAGTAGATCACGCGGGTCTTTTCCGGTCCCAGGTACAGCTTCCCGGGCAGATAAAAGACATAGACCAGCGCGCCGATCGTGATCAGGATGCAGGTCAGAAGTTCGATGCTCATATCTCCGTCTCCTTCCTGGCCTGATCGCGGAAATGTTCTAGCTCCGCGCCGTGAACTGCGGCAACGGCACCGGCTGGCAGCACCAACGGACGCGATTTCCAGGCCCGCACAATCAGCGTAACCATCGCCAGTCCGAGCACCAAAACCAGATACGGCATGATCCAGGCCACGCGGTTGAAGCCGGTCTTTGTCGGTGCCGCCATCACCGTTGTGCCGTACTTCTGAACGAATCCTTGTAGGGTCAGATCGTCATTATCGCCACGGTCCACTGCTGCGATCAATTCGCCGCGCATGCGCTCGGAGTAGGCGCAGCCGACGTGATTGCATTCGAGCAGGATCTGGTTGCACCCGCAGACACACATCATGCGATGGCCGAGATCGTTGACGCGAGCGGATTCATCGCCGGCGCCGAGAAAAGTGAATACGGCCAGTGTTAGAAAGATCAATTGAGCGCTGCGTCTTAAAAACATTGCGGTCATTCAAACATTCCTGTCATTCCGAGGAGCGCAAGCGACGAGGAATCTGGGTTCTCACTCCCCCGTCAAGAACCGAGATCCCTCGCTTCGCTCGGGATGACAACAACTCAGAATTTGTCGGCAGCCATAGGGTTCGCATTAGTCTCCCGCTCCCACCGGTTCGGCTCGCATTCGAGCCGGGGCCGGAACCCGCACCGGGGCCGCGTTGGGGATCAATGCCACAACCGTGCCGGCGATGATGATCCACACCCCAATCCAAATCCACATGACCAGCGGATTCAAATGCACCTTGATGATGGGTTTTCCTGTCTCCGGATTCTGACCTTCGTAAACCACGTACAGATCTTCCTGCGGGGTCGATCGGTTGGCGACCATGGTGGAAGTCTGCTGGCTCGCCTTGTAGAAACGGCGCTCGGGGTTGAGCGTGGCAATCTGTTTTCCACCCTTGAAGACGTTCATGACCGCCCACTCGCTGCCATAATTCGGATTGTCATCCTGGGTGTAAGACTGGCAAACCAGAGTGTAAGGACCGATGGTCATCTTGTCGCCGAAGCCCATCTCTTGCTCTTTGTCCTGATTGAACACGGATCCGGCGAACCCGATCATGATGACGATCACGCCGAAGTGAACGATGTAGCCGCCGTAACGCCTCGTATTGCGATGCGCGAGTTGCACCATCGAGGCAAAAAGATTCTGGCCGGTATGGCGGCCAATCACGCGCCCCCCGCGAACAAACTCGGAAATTACGGTCAGCGCCACCAGCACGGACAACATGATGGTCATCAGCGAGTAGAAGTAGGAAACGTCCTTCCACGGTCTCATGCCGAGCGCGACCAGCAGCACGCCCGTGCCCAGGGCACCGATTGCTGGCCACAGGAAGTTGCGTTTCAAGCTCTCCACCGATGTCCTGCGCCACGCGAGCAACGGACCGACGGCGGTCAGCAGCAAAAGGAGCAACGCCACCGGTACGTTGACGCGATTGAAGAACGGAGGTCCGACAGTAACCTTGGTTCCCTGAACCCACTCCGAGAGCACCGGGAAGAGCGTTCCCCAAAGCACCGTAAAGCAGGCGACCAGCAGTAGCAGGTTGTTGAACAGGAAACTGGATTCGCGCGAGATCAGCGATTCCAGCTTATGCTCGCTGCGCAGGTGCGAGCGGTTCTTGACATAAAAGAAGAGGCAGGTCGCGAATATGATCGCGAGAAACCCAACGAACCAGTCTCCGATCGAGGACTGGGCGAAAGCGTGCACCGAGCTAACTACTCCGCTGCGAGTCAGAAATGTGCCGAAAATCGAGAGCATGAAGGTGGAAAAAATCAGCCACATGTTCCAGGTCTTCAGCATGCCCCGTTTTTCCTGCATCATGACAGAGTGCAGGAATGCGGTGCCGGTTAGCCACGGCATAAGCGAGGCGTTTTCGACCGGATCCCAGCCCCAATACCCGCCCCATCCCAGCACCGAGTAGGCCCAGTGCGCGCCCAGAAAGACTCCGCAAGTTAGAAATCCCCAAGTCACCATGGTCCAGCGGCGAGTGATCTGGATCCACTTCTCGCCCGGATAGCGCATGATCAACGCCGCCAGCGCGAAGGCAAATGGAACGGTGAATCCGACGTAGCCCAGGTACAGCATGGGCGGATGAATCACCATTTCCGGATACTGCAACAACGGGTTGAGGCCGTTGCCATCGGCGGGTAACGAACCTTGCATGACGCCGAAGGGATTCGCGGCAAAGTTCAGCAGTAACAAGAAGAAAACTTGAACGGCGGCGATGATGACCGAGGCGTACGCAAACAGGCGAACGTCGGTTTTGTACCGTAGCCTGAGGACGAGTCCGTAGGCAGAGAGCAGCAGAGCCCAGAAAAGCAGCGATCCTTCCTGTCCTGACCAGAGCGTGGCGAACTTGTAAGGCGCGGGCAGATCGCGATTGCTGTGATGAAAAATGTAGGCGATGGAAAAATCATTCTGAAAGGCCGCCACCACCAGGACCACGGCTGCGAGGAAAACTATTGCGAAACTCGCAATGCCTGCCCGACGCGCAGTTTCACCCAGCCGTCCCGATCCGGGTCCCTTGATGACAAGGGCCAGCAGACCTGCCAGGAAGGAATAAGCACACAACGCCAACCCGAGGAGGAGCGCAAAACTGCCTATTTGCGACATGGGGGGAACCTAGGTTGTATTTTTTCAGAAACCATCCACAGAAGCAACCAAGAAGCCGGGACGAGCGGATTTTCCAGCGGCCTTTCGAGGCGCATTCGTAGGCTCGCGAAGCTCTTCCTCCGCCGCCCGGACCAAGTCGTCCGGGCACACATGTGGATGGTGAGAATTTTGAGTGCGCTGGCGGAACTCTCGCGCGCCTATGCGCTCTGTTGATGGCTCTTGCTGGCGAGAATTTCGCGTTCAGCTCTGAGCCAGTCCTCATTTTCGTGGCCAGGGGTGCTCCCTCGCTCCACATACAACTGATACGCGCGCTCGCGGATTTTTGCTTCCAGGTCAGCGGAGGAGCTGTTCGCCGGGGCATTCTTCCGAAGCAGAGGGATAGAGCCAGCTTCGGGCATGGTGATGACTTGATTGTTGGTTGCCTTAGGGGTGCGGGGAGTTTTTGCTTTAGCCATGATTGGTGCTCCTTGGGACTGCCAAGTCCATGAATTAGAATCGTTTATCATTGACCGCATACACTGCGGCCGTGCCTGATGAACCCCACAAAGAAGATGTAGGAATTATGTATCAATGATAAACCGAAAGACTGTGAATTTGTGGGAAAGGTGGAAAGAATTAATCTCTTTGCAACATTGATTTTGTCGATAACGGTTAATAGAAGTCGTGCGAGCTGGTTTCGGCGCGGGTGATGGATAGTGGCAGCACGCGCTCGGCTTTTACGGAGATGACGTTGTCTTGATTCTGCAGAATTCCTTCCACCATGAGGAACTGCGCGGAACTTAGCAGCAGCCGGTTTTTCTGAAACAGGTCGGGCATGACGATCGCGTTGGCCACTCCGGTCTCGTCTTCGATACTGAGAAAAACGAAACCTTTGGCGGTGCCAGGACGCTGGCGGCAAATGACGCATCCTGCAATGCGTAAATATTGTCCGTCCGGGATGTGGCTCAGTTCGCTGGCTTTGCGGATGCCCATCGCTTGCATTCGTGCGCGGTGATAAGCCATGGGGTGCGGGCCGACCGTCATGCCAGTGCCGCGGAAGTCGGCGACCAGCCGTTCTTCCGGATTCATGGGACGCAGCGGGGACTTGGCGTCGGGCTCAGATATTTCATCGAGCAACGGGCCGGAATGGCGGACGGCGCGTTCGACTTGCCAGAGAGCATCGCGACGATGAAGAGCAAATTCACCACGGAGACACGGAGACACGGAGATGTCTGGAGGTTTGACACTTATTGAGGTATTTTTCTTATTACGTTCATCGGTTTTCTCCGTGCCTCCGTGTCTCTGTGGTGAATTTGAATTCCCGATTGAATTCAGCGCTCCAATTTCTGCCAGCGTATTTAATTCATCTTTACGCAATTCGGGCACGCGATGGACCAGATCGCGGATGGAAGTGAATGGAGCGAGGTTACGTTGCCGGACCAGTGCTTGGGCGGCTTCCTCGCGTAATCCACGAGCGTAGCGAAGACCGAGACGAAGGGCGATGTTGTTACTGGCAACAGGGAACTGACAACTGGCAACTGGTTCCAAAGTACATTCCCATCTCGACTTCATCACATCAATTGGCAAGACTTTCAGGCCGTGACGTTGCGCATCTTTCACAATCGTCGCGGGACGGTAAAAGCCCATGGGCTGATTGTTGAGCAGGGCGGCGGTGAAGGCGGCGAGGTAATGACATTTCAAATAGGCGCTGGCGTAGGCGATGAGCGCGAAGCTGGCGGCGTGAGACTCGGGGAATCCGTAGAGGGCGAACGAAGTGATGGAGAGAATGATTTGCTCTTGCGCTTCGCGAGGGATGCCGTTGCGTTCCATGCCGCTGCGAAGCCGGGCTTCGATATCCTTCATGCGAGCTTGCGAACGCTTGAATCCCATGGCGCGGCGCAGTTCTTCGGCTTCGCCTCCAGTGAAATTGGCGGCGACCATGGCAATGCGCAGTAATTGCTCCTGAAACAGTGGCACACCCAGAGTGCGCGCCAGCACGGGTTCGAGCGACGGGTGCAAATGGTTGACGGCTTCGCGCCCCATGCGCCGCCGCAAATAAGGATTCACCATCTGCCCCACGATTGGCCCAGGGCGAATGATGGCGACTTGCACCACGATGTCGTAAAAACATTTTGGACGCAGGCGCGGCAGGCACGACATCTGCGCCCGGCTCTCAATCTGAAACATACCAATCGTGTCTGCTTTCTGCAGTGTGGAATAGACCGTAGGATCGTCGGGCGGCAGGTGGGCGAGATCTACTTCTTCGCCGTGATGGTTGTGGATGAGCTGCAGGGAATCCTCGAGCACCGCCATCATGCCCAACCCGAGCAGATCTACTTTGATGATGCCCAAGTCGGCGCAGTCTTCTTTGTCCCATTGGACGACGACGCGGCCTGGCATCGACGCGGGTTCGAGCGGCACGACAGAGTCGAGTTGTCCTTGACAAATCACCATGCCCCCGGAATGTTGGCCGAGGTGGCGCGGCAAATCCTGCACCGCGACACACAGTTCGAAATATTTGCGCAGCCGGGGATGATTCAAATCCAACCCGGCATCGCGGAAGCGGTAATCGAAGGCGTCGTTGGCGTCGCGATATTCCCAGGTGGAAACGGCGGCCGATACCTTGTCGAGTGTCTCAGGATCAAAGCCCAGAGCCTTGCCCATTTCGCGCGAAGCCATGCGGCTGCGATAGGTGATGACGTTAGCGGTCATGGCAGCGCCGCGCTCGCCGTAGCGTTTGTATAAATACTGGATCACGCGTTCGCGCTGGTCACCGCTGGGAAGATCGAGATCAATGTCAGGCCATTCGCCGCGTTCCTCGGAAAGAAAGCGCTCGAAAAGCAATTCCATGCTGACGGCATCGACTGCGGTGATGCCCAGCGAATAGCAGACCGCGCTGTTGGCAGCCGATCCTCGTCCTTGCACCAGGATGTTTTGTTCACGACAGAAGCGGACCAGATCCCAGACAATCAGGAAGTAGCCGGCGAGGTCGAGCTTTTCGATGAGCTTTAGTTCGCGCTCAATCTGGCAGCGGGCGCGGTTCTGCAGATCTGAAGTGCACCGGCCATAGCGCTGCTGAAAGCCTTCCCTGGTGCGCTCCCGCAGGAATGACATCATGGTCTCGCCTTCGGCTACGGGATATTTAGGGAATTCATATCCCAGATCTTTGAAAGTGAAGGTGAGTCTGGAAGACAATTCCACAGTGTTCGCAATCGCCTCGGGCAGATCAGCGTAGAGCGCTTGCATATCTTGCGGCGATTTCAGATAGCGTTCGGAATTGCGCGCCAGCAGTCGCCCCGCGGTGGCCAGCGTTCGATGGTGCCGAATGGCGGTGAAAACATCGCAAAGTTCGCGCTCGCGAGCCGTGGCGTAACAGATGCCATTGGTCGCCAGCAAGGGAAGTTGGAGCGAGCGAGCAATTTCGATAGCGGCGCGATTGCGCGCTTCCTGCTCACGATGAAAATGACGCTGCAGTTCCGTGTAGACGTTGTCCCGGCCAAAAATGCTGATCAGCCGCTCCACGCAGCTGCGGCCTTCTTCCATGCCACCGCGTGCGAGAGTAAAAGCTAGTGGACCATCGTCGTCGCCAGTAAGGCAGATCAATCCAGCAGCATGTTCTCGCAGTTCTTCTTCCCGCACCGCGCCCTCGCCCTTGGCCGAGCGCAGCTTCATCTTCGTAATCAGGCGACAGAGGTTTTGATATCCGAGCCGGGAGGAGACAAGAAGAGGAAGGCGAAATTTACCACGGAGACATAGAGGCACAGAGGAATGGTCTCTCTGATCTTTGGCAATTGTGAAACGGTTGCCAACTTTGTTGTTCTCCGTGTCTCCGTGTCTCCGTGGTGAAAACAGTTCGCATGTCACCTCCGCTCCAATGTGCGCCTTAATCCGCACTTTTTTTGCCGCCATGTGGAAACGCGGCGACCCATACACGCCGTCGCGGTCGAGCAGCGCCATCGCCGGCATGTTGAGATTGGCGCAGGCCGCCACTAAGTTTTCAGGCAGAGAAGCGCCTTCGAGAAAGCTGAAAGCAGAGCGGGAGTGAAGTTCGACGTACATACGAAACTCACGTAGGGACAGCCGCCGTCGGCTGTCGGACGAGCGAAGCTCGCCACAGATTGCCATAAAGTTTATTGTTGTCATCCCGAGCGTAGCGAGGGATCTGCAGTTCTGCGCGTTCCAAAACAACTGCAGATTCCTCGTCGCTTGCGCTCCTCGGAATGACAAGAGGATAAGTTTTGTCAGCCATCTGCTGCGGAAGCTTTGCTCCGCTGGACAGTCAGGGGCGGCTGTCCCCACGCGTTTTGCGGCTAGTCATACATGCCTTCCAAAATCCATCGTCCGCCAAGCCGATCGCGGACCAGGCGATATAAAGCGATGCCAGCTTCTCCCTGCACCGCGATGTCCCATTCGTCGCGCGCCCAGCCTTCCTGCTCCCACCAGTCTCCGGACGAGCGCCAGGGCCCGGCGGCCCAGAGGATTTCCCCCTGTATTTCTTTGCGTTGTGGGCAGTTGATAAATGCAGGTTTCCCGTCTTGCATGGTTACCACAACGTCGACCGGTGGACGGAAGATGCGCAGCGCAGTCACCAGATCGTTGGAACTATCAACACAGAGACACAGAGACACAGAGGAACTTAAAGAAGAAATAGGAAATAAAAAAGTCGAATTGTTTTTCTCCGTGTCTCTGTGTCTCTGTGGTGAAATCGATTCAGGTGCGAAGCGCTGCATGCGGAACCCCCCGGGACGATGCGTGTCCAGTAGTTCCAACGATCCCACTTTGTCTTCCCCGACGATGCCCGCAATCCTGGCCAGCGTAAGCTCAAGTTTTTCCGGTTCCGGCGAAAAAGGAAGAAAAAGTCCACTCTGCGCCGCCCGCGGCCGCACTGGTTCTGCCGCCAATTGAATCTTGACGATGGGAGCACCCGGAGGATGCGCCTTCAAATCAAGTTGCAACAGTTTGAGGAAAGTCCTGGAGTCCAGCAACGGGAGGGGAAGCCGCAGAGTGCGCTGGAATAGTCGAGATTGTCCCGGACCGGCGAGGACGCCCGTCGCTCCATTATTTGTCGAGAGATCTTCTGTCTGCCATCCGTTCTCCAACTCCAAACATAGCCGCAATTCTTGAGTTGCTAACGCGCGTGCCTCAAGACGGGCGCATAAGTGTTCCAACAACCGTCCCAGTAAAAATGCCAATGGTTCCAGAAGCAGGAGCGGATATTCCAACTCGATCACTTCCTCGAAAATCAGCGCCGGCTCGACCGGAACCAAAGTGCGGGAAGTGGCGCCACATGCCAGCTTTTGTAAATGGATTCCAGCCTGCCCGAGGCGCTCGCTCAGTGCGACGTGGGGCAATGCCGCCAGATCGCGCAGCTTGCGAATTCCCCAGCGGCTGAAGGTTTCCAAAAGCTGCCCGGATTCCTGAGCCGAGGCCGCAAACAATACTTCCACCGGCAAACTGCCCAACTGTTCCGCCTCTTTGCCTTCCGGAATCACAGTTACGCCAGAAAATCCTCGAGCCGCCAGCGCGGCGGTATCCGGATTGCCCGCGACAGCCACGTTGGTCTCGAGTCCGAGATCGGAAGCGCGGCGTGACAAAGCGCGCGCAATTTTAGGCAGAGCACCGAAAAGCGGCTGCAGCCCGGCCAGATCCAATACGATTGTGTCGCAACCGTGGGCTTCCACTCGTGGTGAAAAAGACTGCGCGCAATCCAGCAGCGCGGCGTGGGCAGCGGCTTCCTGGGGCAGAGAGCGGGCACGCAACACCATTCCCGCGCAAGGTTCTATCTGCAGCTTGGACATTCCCGGATCGACTCCGGCGCGGCGCGCGTTTTCATTCACCGCAAAAACTGTTTGTAGCGGAGCTTTGCCTTCGAGCACGGCCAGAGACTGCGAGCGCAACTCCGGCTCAGCGCGCAACAGCGCCTCCACTGGGAAATCAGGAACGAAGATGCAGGCAAAGGGCATGATAGATTAAGCGATTGACTCATTGATTTATTGAGTCATTGATGATTGTGCAGAATGGCAATGAATCAATCACTCAATGGCTCAATGATTCAATTCTTCATCCCGCTCGCACTTTCGTTGTGAACGCAGTTGTGACCGATCCAGTTGGTTTGCGTTCCAGTCGCGACCGCAAGAGTTCCCCTTGTACTTGAAGTCCATTCAGAAGCTGAGCATGAGCCGGAGAAGTTTCTGCTGAAAGCTGACAGCTGAGAGCTGACAGCTTTGTCCCTGAAACTTTTAGCAGCAGCGAGGCGCAGGTCCGCGCACTCGGTACCTGGCTAACGACGAACAACATCGTAGCCGTGTGCTCGACCGCGCGTTGAAAACGAAACCAGGAGGTCAACGGAATGCGGCGAGCCATCTTCAATGGAGTATCGCCGAGATCGATAATCACCAACCCGAAACCGCCACTTTGCAAGAGCAAGTCAGTAACCCGCAATGCCTGCTCGACTGGCCTTTCGATGTTCTTATTCTTCTCCGTGACTCTGAGTCTCTGTGGTGAATCTGCCTTTTGTTTGATTTCTCCGCACCGCACCCAAAGCATTTTTTCGAAATTCACTCCCGCCGCCGCAGCCGAGTGAGGATTGAAAGCATCGCTGATATCCACCAGAGCGCAAACTTCCTGCCGCTGAGTCGCGGCCGCCAAGGCGGCCAACAAAACACTGGTGCGTCCGGACGAGGCTGGCCCACAAATCTCGGTCAGGCATCCGCGCGGAAGTCCTCCAGTAAGCGTATCGATCTCGCGGACGCCGCTCGGAACCATCTGCGGAGCGGGTCGCACATCCAATCGCGACGCGGGAGTCACCCCGGCAAGCTTGGGCATGGCCGACAAGCGTTTAAAAACCAGCGCGGGCCACGCCGAGGCGACAACGTCAACCGGGCGGCACAAAATCGCGGGAGAAACAAGCGGTAAGGACGACATGGAACCTCAGGATTTCAGGGAACGTCAGGGCCATGACCGGCTCTGGGGCGGAAATGTATATTCGCCTTTTGTTCGCTATTTAATTGTTCTACTGCGGAGCGGAATTGTCAAGCATATTAAAAATTATTTACCCCGGTCCACCGGTGCGAACACCAGGATTAGTCCCGGTCCTTTAGAGTGCGGCAGTAGCCGACCCAGGCGGAAGATCACGCCACGCTCGTACTCCCGCAGGATATTGATTGCGCTAAGGATGCACAGAACGACAATGATTGCACGATGGCGGGGATGGGAATCATGGGCAGCCGCGTGGACTGGATTGAGATGTCCAACCATAGTAGAGCCAGGCCGGTTGTATGGCTGTGATGGTTCTTGGTCCGAATCGCCAGATGTTTGTCGCTGGCCAGAAGATGCGGGTTGGACACCCAAGCCATGTAACCAGCCGACGGGTTACTTCTTAGACATATTTCGGATTGAGCGACCAGGTTTGCGGTTATGAAAGTGGAATTTACATAGATCTGTACGCCACCTACCATCCACGGTCTGGGGGAGGGCCGCCAGGCGCGTCCTGAGCCGAATAGTTCAGCACTTTTACTATCGACGCGCTGGTGCCAGACAATCACCCGGCGGTCTCAGCTTACCTACGAGCGCACTCGACGTTCGTCACGCCCGGCAATTCCGCGAACCCGGCCTTCCGGCCCTCACGCTCTGCAAAAGCCAGCATCTCCTGCTCCCATTCCGAGGAAATCTCCGGACGCCGATAACCCACCACTAACTCCTCCACCCTCTCCCGTGCGCGCCCCAGAATGTCGGCTGCAAAGCCGCTCGCACCGCGATCAATCACTGCCGAAGGGAAATGTTGCTCCTTGCGAAACAGCGCCCGTGTCTCCTTCAGTTTCAGAAAATCCCCATGCAGCCCAGTCTGCGCAAACATGGTAACAGCGAGCGACTCCCCTCGCGGCTCAATGCCTTCAATCAGCCGTTGCGCGGACGCGATCGCTTCCGCATCGATCACCAGTTTCTCGATGCTGTGACAGGCCAAGAAGTCCAGCATGCCCGCCCCGGAAATCATGTTGATTCCGGCCAGTGCCCCCAGCACCGCGGAGATGCCACTCTCCATCTCCACTTGCGCATCGACGGCTTTCCCATCGCCCGCCACCAGATACGCGTGTGTTGGCAGCCCTAGATACTTTCCTACCTGCGAACATGCCACATCCAGCATTGCTGATTCGATCGCGCCCATCGGCGTCTTACCGGTGCGCATGTCGAAAATGGCCGGAGCCCCTCCCCACACGATCGGTGCTCCAGGCTCGGCCAACTGATGAATTGTGATCCCGCTGATGCACTCAGCAGCATGCTGCACCACCGAGCCCGCTAGAGTGACCGGAGCCGTGGCCCCAGCCAAAGGCATACTGACGATTTCCGCAGGCACTCCGGCCCGCGCGAGGTCGACTAGATTCTGCGACGCAAACTCGGACCAGTTCAGCGGCGGCGACGGACAAACGTCGAAGACAGCCCGCGGCTTCTGCCGCAAAGCCTCACTCCCGCCGCTTTCGATCGCCAGCAATTCCAGCAGGGTATGCAGACTGGAAGCGGAAAATGCTCCTGTGACCACCGGCTTATGCGAATACCACAATACAAGCAGCAGGCGATACCAATCCCCGATTTCCTGCGGCACGTCATTACACACCATCGCCGTCGACTGCGCCGCAAATTGCGGCAGCATCTCCGCCACTTTCACCAGCCGCACAAGATCGTCCGACTGCGCCGGACGCGACTGCTGCGTCTTGGGATCAAGGATGTTCAGGCAGGACGACCCGGGATCAAAGTGGACCTGATCTCCGCCGTAGCGCACCGCAGGCTTACCGCTTCGGTCATAGAGGGAAAATTCGCGTGGCGCAAGCTCTACTGATCGGCGCGCCAGTGCCTCGGGGATATGTGCCACACCCTCCTCGACCGTCACTCCAGCCGAACGCAGCAGATCCACCACGTACGGTGCCACTCGCACTCCTGGATCCTCGATGAGCTGGAACGCTTCGCCTAGAATCCGTTCCACCAGCGCCCGGTCGAGCAATTCCAGTTTCGGTCTCATACCGGCTCCGCCAGCAAGCTCCGCACCTTCTGTTCCATCAAGCTTCGAGCCAGTGCTACGGCGCTCATCGCGTCCTTGGCGTAGCCATCGGCGCCAATCTCCTCCGCCCACCTCCGCGTCACTGGCGCGCCCCCAACCATCACTTTGACGTGCGATCGCAGCCCGGCTTTTTCGAGCGCCTCGAGCACACCCCTCTGATTCCGCATCGTTGTGGTGAGCAAGGCCGATACTCCTACGATGTCCGCGCCGAGTTCCTGCGCCCTGGCCGCGAACTGCTCTCCCGCAACATCTGCCCCAAGATCATGAACTCGAAATCCATGCGCCGTAAGCAACGTTCCCACCAGAATCTTCCCGATCTCGTGGATATCTCCTTTTGTCGTCCCCAGCACGACTACTCCGGCCATCGGCCGCTCTGTCCCCAGCCTCTTCAATTCCGGATCAAACACCGCCATCGCTGCCCGCATCGCCTCAGCCGACGCCATCATGTCTGGCAGGAACATCTTCCCTTTCCCGAACTGCTCGCCCACGACATGCATCCCCGGCACAAACCCCTCGTTGATCGCCTCCAGGGCCGCGATCCCCGCCGCGAGCGCCTGCCAAGCCAATCCAGAAGCCGTATCCGGCGCTCCATCAATAATGCTCTGCCGCATGGCAGAAAAAGTATCGTTTGGCATAAAGTCCTCTCGGTCATGCTGACTGACGGGAACGACATCAGTCTGTGACCTCCATCACATCGCTGCAATGTTGGGTCAAGCGATGAACTCTGCCGCCCGGTGCGAACAGGTCACCGTGCGGAATGACTGCGATCGCTCTCAGACCTCAACACAAGATCAAAGCCTGGGCGGAAGCTTCTGCTTGCTCCTCCCTCACTGCAGTAAGACCAGAGAGGCCGCCATTGCCTAGGGTGGAGGTCGACAAATTTCCCACGAGCGATGCGGAGAGGCACCCGATCTTTTATAGCTAATGCTCAGTCCCCACCCACCTTCCTTCGGAGTGCCCCTCTCCTCTCCTGCGGGCGAAATTGACACTTCTCAGGAGCCTGCCTTTGTGACGGGAAATGATGGCGAAGTCTTCCAGTTCGCGGTGGGCGCAGTCTGGGAGCGGGACAGTAACGACTGTTCCGTCTTGCCCGAGACGCAGCGACATCAACTTCGAGCAGCGACTGCACAGCCAGAAGTATTCCACTCCGCTCTCGCTGCTGGCACAGGAGTTGGCGGAAGGCGTCAATCCGGAGTCGGCTTCAAGTCGAAAAACTCTTCCTTCTTGGAGAGAGCGGAACGATGAGGAACAAGACGGGTTGGCACACTCCGCCACCATACAGAACCCATCAGTTTTCTATACTCATTCTCTGCTAGGTGGCGGCCTTAGCTCAGTGACCTGTGCCACGCCCCAATGTGACGGCCAAGACTGCCATCACCAGCACCATCGTGGGGGATCGCAGGTAATATCGCGATCACGCCAACGACCGGTTGTGCGTGTACTTGCCTACTACGCGCGTTCGGATGCTTATGGGCCCACTTCCATTGTCCGTGGCGCCAGCCCGACACGTGTCTGTCGCCTTGGGCCAGCGGACGGGATAGGCACAGTCTCAGATCAGCTCATTTGTGTAGTTCAGCACGAATCTGCAGAAATCGCGTACATGGGCGCGGGAAAAGATTCTTCGAACCGGCCGTTTGAGACGACCGGCAGTTGATTCACATCCTCTTGGCTCATCATGTGGTGTCGGACTACCGCGACATGGATCATGACCGGCAGTATGACAAGATTGTGAGCGTGGGCATGTTTGAGCATGTTGGTGAAGCGCTTCTGCCTGAGTACTTCCGTTGAGCTTGGGACTTGTTGAGGCCGGGTGTCATATCCCTGAATCACGGAATTGCCTACTCCGCGACCTATCGCAGGCGAGGGCCATCGTTTATCGATCGGTACTTTGAGCCCTGGGTCAATCATGGTAGGTACCTTCGGAAAATTCTGCCCTGGATTGGTGGCAGCCGCTCGTATCTTGCGCGATGATGATGGTTGCAAGATGCGCACACATATCGTCCGTGCTCGTCACTCTCGTAGAGACATGCGCTGTCGGACGACGACGACTACGTAGCAATACAGGATGAGCAAAGAATGCAGCGCGATGAAGCGCGCAATTTTAAAGATCTCCATTACTTGGAGAGGCGCTCCAAAGAAGCGGCGGATAACGATGCATGGTCAGGAATTGACCGCATGTCGTCCGGGGATCGTCTGTGGTATCGAGTCGGTGCGAGAATGGCTCAAAAGATCGAGCAGGCATCGGGTCGATCCGCGCTCGTAGCGCTCATCAAGAATGGGCCAGCCGCTTTTATCGAGGCTTACCGTGGCGTCCAGTCCACGCCGGAAGGAACAGTGACGCCGCGGGATCGATAATAAGGCGCAGAACTCGAGCTTTGCTGGCCTAGCCACCCTCCGACAGATCTTTGATCGTACGCAGCATCTTCTGCTCCATGATGAAGTGCATTGGCTCCCAGAACAGCCTGCCCACCGCGCGGGACGCAATCGTCGGTGGCGGTCCGTTACGCACGCGCGCAATCAGACGGCTTTGCCCGTTTCCCAAGGGCTCCAACGTGAAGCTCCAGAGACCATCTTGAGCCCGCCCTCCCGCCTGCAGTCTTTCCCAATCTTTCGCGCTGACCATCACGAATGATTGCTGTGGCTCCACAACCGCAGCGATCATGCGGCCCTGCCCATTAAACCGCTTCGGTGTAGCAAACCATACAGTCTCCCCCATTGCTCGCGGCTTCCATTGCGGCACCAGATGTTCCACTCTGGGCATGTCGCACCCTGCCAGGTTTTCGAGAAAAGTGTAGCTGTAGAAGCCACTGCGATCCTGTCCGATCTGCATCAGCCAGGGCCACACTTTCTGCGCGGACGCCTGAATCGTGATCGCATGCGTTGCTTGCTCCGCATAGACTGGGAACAAATCATCTCCAGGCAGGGTGGCGCGGACCTCGGCCGGAGTTGTGCCCCATCGCAAACACCAGCCACGCAGCGCAAAGTGATAGGTCAGCCCGGCAGTCACGAAGACGACCAGAAGGGCAATTCCGGTACGTACCATCCATTTTTTCATTGTGCGCCTCCCAGGGCGACAGCGTACGCGGATCACCCCTGCTTGTCTGTGATCGCGGGCACGCCGTTGGGTGAACCATTCGATCGCCTGCTGATGGACGCGGCGTGAGCCGAGTGAGGTAAAACTGTTAATGATGAGTCTTTTCGCTTTTCTGGTTGGTTCCCGTGAGGCAGTAGCGGATCTTCTCCAGCAGATTCGGGAACAGGTACTGCTTGGGAAGCCAGAGGGTTACGTGCTCGCACTCGACCGGCTCGAACCCAGTCATAACGATGACCGGAAATTGCGGGCTGCGGTTGCGGATGGCGCGAGCCAGTTCGAGACCGCTCATGCCCGGCATCTGGAAAGCCGTAACCAGGAGGTCGAATTCCTCCTCTTCGAAGGCTCGCAACGCCTCGGCTGCACTCGAGGCAGGAACCGCTCGGTACCCTTCTGTACGCAAGATGTCACACGCCAGGCGGCAGAGCATTTCATTGTCATCGACGACGAGAATTTTTTTCATGGCGTGCTCCTAAGCCGCGGCGGATTCCGCGCTGGCCGCAGCTGCGATTTTGGCGAAAGTCAGACCGCCGTCAGCCTTGATGCTGATCGAGACGGAGTCACCAGCCTTCACCTGGCCAGTGGCAACCAGGTTCGCTAACCCATAGACAATGTTTTTCTCAATCACCCGCTTCAAGTGCCGCGCTCCGTACTTGGGGTCCGTGCCTTCCCGCAGCAGCCATTGTTTGATCTCGGGTGTGCAACGGAATGTGAAATGATTCTGCCCGACGGCGCCCTCAATGCGCCGCTGTACCTTCGCTAATTCCAAATCAAGAATGTGCTCAAGTTGGTCCGGGCGAAGCGTATTGAAAACGACAACCTTGTCCAACCGGTTCATGAACTCAGGCGAGAACTTTTTGCGCGCCGCCTCGGTTGCAGTACGCTTGATTTTGTCGTCGAGGTGCGCGTCCTCGATAGGTGCCTGTATGGCGAAACCGAGACCGCCCTCGGCGAGCCGGCTCATTTCTGATGCCCCTAGGTTTGAGGTCAGGAAAATGAGGCACTGGGAAAGGTCCACGTGCGTATTGTCGCCTAGCGTCAGGCTGGCCTTGTCCAGGATTCCGAGCATGAGCTGCCACAGCGACTCCGATGCCTTTTCGACTTCATCGAACAGCAGAAGCGTGAGTTTGAGTTTCTCCGTGTGCCATCGGGTTAAGGCCTCCTGGGTGAGTATCGGCTGCGTATGCATGTGTCCGATATAGCCCGGTGGAGAGCCGATCAATTTGGCGATTTCGTGATGTTCCTGGAACTCTGCGCAGTCCACTTTGATGAAGGCGTGGGGATTTCCAAAGAGGGCTTCAGCGAGTACCTCAATCACATAAGTCTTGCCGGATCCGGTCGGCCCGAGAAACAGCAGGTTTCCCACCGGCCGGTCCGGCGGAGACATGCCCACAAGAAATATCTGGTAGAGCTCAAGGACCGCGTCCAAAGCCGCGTCCTGCCCCACGATTCTAGAGCGCAAGAACGCCTCGATTTCCCTGGTGCCCTCTCCGTGAAGTGTCGCGTCGAGTGGCTGGACCGTTGTTTCTTCGATGAAGGTGGAATTATCCGGACTGGGCGCGCTGGACATACCAAACCCCTTGTTCTGCGCTACTTGATTGTTGCATCTTTCACCGCAAGAAACCGTGACGGTGAGCACGGAGCGCGGTGATGGCAGAGCCGTCTGCAATCGCGCCGAGGAGTGCGTGATCTACATCACTGCCAGGTTCAGGCAATAGGGTGTAAATAAAGAATTAGACCGGACGTCTTCCGAAAGTCAGCGCTCCACCTCTGCGGTCCAAGCAGGCGCCAGCGCGGAAGACGCCCGGTAACACTCTTCAGTACCTTCTGCAGCAAGAAAGCTGCGATGTCCTGCGTAGGCGTCAATATCGGCGCACTTACAGTAAAAGTGGTCGCGGTCCGAGCTGACGACGCCAGAAATGTCAAAGTGGTGGCCCTATCGAACTCAACTCGATCTTGGCTTGCAGTCTTCTTCCGGCCCTGCCTAACAGCCTCCATTCACCTAGCTCGAAATTGATCTCTGCAGTCTTGCGGTGATTGATGCAGATTTCGAGATCATCGACCTACTGCCGGTTTTCGATGGTGTGAAAACTGTTTGGGCCACACGATACCAGTCGGTCCCGTGTGCGTTGGAGCACACCAATATCGGCTTGGCTCAATGAAGATGCGAACGAATGCGCCGGTGGAGCTCTACTTTAGAGCCGGTAGATCGCTCGACCAGGCATCGGCCGTAATCAGCCACTTCCCGCCGGCATGCTTCCACACCGTGAGATATTTGCCGTGGTCCTCTCTCGTTGTGCCGTCGTCTTGCGGCACGTTCATGCGGTAGGTACCGACGTCCCACGCCACGCTGCCGCTCTGCTTGATGTAGGTTACGTCGAATGCCAAGCCGGTCCGGCCGTGGCTGCACGGTCCCCGCAGGTATTCTCGAATGGCGTCACGTCCGTGCACGGCTTCGTGGTGCGGTGGCAGGTATACGGCATCAGGATCGTAAACCGCTACTACCTTGTCTACGTCGCCCGCATTCCAGTTGCGGGCCCAGGCATCGCCGATCCGGCGGATGGCTGCCGTTGCGTCCGCAGGACGGGATTTTGGCTTCGGGGCAAACTTGCGCGCTCGGGGTTGGGAGCGTGTCCTGGCAGTTGTGGTCATGGGAACCTCCTGCAAAGGCTGTCGGGTCAGATCTTATCGCCGCCCCCAGATGGAATCTGCGACATTTGTCACACATGCTTGTTCATTCCGCGGACGGGCGTTCTTTCGTCCCGAATCGCGTTACAATCGCAGAGAGTCATGCGAGGTGACCCCATGCCCGTATACGACTACATCTGCCACGACTGCAACAAGCCCTTCGAAACAGTTCTCACCCTGAAGGAGCATGACAAAGAAAAGCTCGTCTGCCCGCACTGCGGGAGTAAGAACGTTGAACAGGAAGCCGCTGCGTTTTTCGCAGTGACCGGGAAGAAAAGCTAACCTGCAAGACAGGTCCTGAAAGCAGCAGACCTGGTTTGGTCTCCGCGGAACGGAAGCGTTGCGTGTGAGGGGCATCACTGCGCGGGCCATGCAAGGCGACTAGCATGAGTGTGGCTTGAGTTTCGCAGGCTTGTGGCCGGATGACCGAGATGGCGAGCGTCGCATCCGGAAGTGTCTCCGCCAGTATCGTGCCAATTGGAACCGGTCCTGCCCACGCTTTTTGGCGAATCGGCCACGTGGCCGTGATCGCGATACTGCTAGCGTCCGGCCTGTATGCGGTTAGCCATCGGCGTGGAATTCGTGCGGCAGGTGATTGATGTCATCACCGATGTCAGCTCTTACGTTCTGCCCTTCGAATTGACGGAGGACGTGGCAAGAGAGCACAGTTATTGGTATTAAGAAGACACAAGCCCGCGTTTGCCTCGTCTCCGGAGTCGACGTTTCTCCGCGATTTGATCGATACATCTAGGGAGTGGTTCCGCCAAAGGAGTACAAGATGAAAAAGCTGATAATCATTTCATTCGTCCTGGCCCTGCTGATGTCCGCAGTCGCTGTGGCTCAATACGGGACGCAGCAGCCGGACAACAGCAAATCCAGCATGTCAACAAAAACGGTCAGTATCACGGGGAAGATTAGCGATGATGGCAAGATGTTCGTGAGCGACAAGGACAGTAAGAGTTGGACGATAAGTAACCCGGATGCGGTCAAGGGACATGAAGGGCACCACGTCACGCTGCAAGCCCAGGTGGACGCAGACAAAAACGAAGTTCATGTTGTCTCGCTCAAAATGGCGAAGAATAGTATGTAAATGCAAAAGCGAATCGCAAATAAATAAGGGCGGGAAAGTTGTCTCCCGCCCTTATTTATTTCGTACCCTGCTTACTGTTGTCCGCTCGACGACTGGGTTGCGGTCGCTTCCCCGAACACCAGCGACTGCTTGCCGCCCGCGAAGTCCACCTCATCCAGAGTCTTCACGTTGCCTACCGTGCGGGTCGTGATTGTGTTGGCATGCCCGCTCGTGCCATGCGTCAACTTTGCCGGAACCGTGGCTACAGCGCTCTTACCCTTCAGGACCTTCACCTGCACGTCCGGGCCGTTGCCATCCCACTGCAGCGTATACTCGCCGGGCTTCAGATCGGTTGTGCCTACCTGCACAGAATCCGGGAGCGTAACCCGTGTCTCATTCTTATCCTTCGCGAAAGTGTTAAGCGACAGGCCTGAGGCCAAAACCGCCACGATAGCAATGTACTTGCCAGTCTTCATAAATATTCGTCTCCTTAATAATAGGTTTCTTGGTAATGTGATTCAGACGCACGTCCACTCGCGAATACGAGGGGTGCCACTGTTTAACTGGGCTGTTACCTGTTAGAGGCGTGAGCCACCGAAAAGTTTCGTTAAAATCTCGTTAATCCGGACCAGCCATTTTGGGAGGGGCCGCCTCCTCCAATGTGGGCACCACGGCGTTTTTCCACGATTCCTTAGGCGGACCGACTGCACGATGGCGCCTCTCCTGAGAGGTTCGACACTGTCCTCGTCGTGCCAGAACGCAGCCTCGTCATCCTACGATACGAAGGCAAAGTTCCCGCCATGGCTTTTGTGCCAAATGGCAACACAAGTTCTTTACTCCATCCGCTTTCGGCGCGACCGCGCAGGCGCGGAGGAGTATTTGCGCAACAAGTTCGCCATACACAAATGCGGAGAAGAGCCCAAAAAGGACCATCGATAGAGGCGAGCGCACGCGACGCTGCGTAAGGAATGGACGAAGGCTTGCGCCGCCGTTGGGTCGGGTCGTATTATCGAAGTGTCCGGCAAGAAGTACGACCCGCTACGAAGGCTTGATTATCCACGACCTGCGCCGGTCGGCAATCCGCAACTTAGTCACAGTCGCGGGCGTGCCGAAACGGGTAGCAATGAAAATCAGCGGGCACAAGACGTGCAGTGTTTTCGGTAAAAAGCAGTCACGCGGCACCCGTAAGTTATTGACGGCGCTATCGTCTAGGGGTTAGGACGGAAGATTCTCAATCTTCAAACCCGGGTTCGATTCCCGGTAGCGCTACCAAACCTTTCTAAGCCGTTGAATCCAGCAAGGTTCCAGCCTGCCGAAATGCTTGTCCCAAAATTTGTCCCAAAAATCGAAGCTGTGCCTCGGAAAGCGAGTATTAGACGGCATGGCAAACACGACAGTAAGCATCCGAGAACGCATTAAAACCACCGATGGACGGTGGTGCTGGAGCTCCAAGATTCCGGTTCCCAAAGGCAAGTTGAGTCCAGCCGAAGCAGCGAGGACAGGTGCGTTCTACGTTAGGTGGACGGAGAATGGGGAGCCGCAGGAGCAGCCAGTAGAAGGAAGGCGCTTTGAGGCAGCGGTCAAAGCCGCCAGAACAAAGGAACGGCATCTGGAAGACGTCGCGGACGGTTTCAATCGTCCCGATCCGCTGAAACCTGCCGAGCGTAAGACTATTTCGGACGCAATCGAACGCCGAATTCATAGCATAGAGATTTCCCGCTCCGCAGACACTTTGAAAGCTCACCGACAAGCGCTTCACCAGTTCGAGGCATGGAGCGAGCGATATTACCCAGAGCGAGAGTTCGTGGATGAGATTGACCACGATCAGATCATGGAATTTCGAAATTGGGCTATCAGGAATGGAAATGAGAAAAAGAATTCCAAGAAGAAGGGGAACGACTTGCTGACCGCAAACTGGAAAGCAATGCGTGTAAACCAATTCGTGAAGTTCACGTTGGGTCTGCCTCATGGCACAGGGACCGATCAAGAAATCGGACTTGGGAAAGATGAAACCAAGCGGTCCTGTAAAAATCTACTCGAAGGCGCAACTCGAAGCATTGTTCAAAGCCTGCAAGCCTCATGAAGACTTGTGCTATCGGGCACTGTATGAACCAGCATTCCGCAAAGAAGAGTTGATGTATCTCGAAAAAGAGGATGTGCTGGTGGATCGGCAAATGCTCCGCGTGCAATCGAAGACTCGTTACGATGAGGAGGGGAACGTCCTCTACGAGTACAAAGCAAAAGCAAACTCCGAACGCGAAGTGCCGATCAGCAAAGAGTTGATGCAGAGGATTGTCAATCACATGAACGATCCGGCGCGACCGGACTCCAGACTGGTGTTCTGCACTTCCACCGGACGCCCGGACACTCATTTCTGGGACAAACTTCAGACGATTGCTAAGCGAGCTGAAATGGGGGGATTCGACCTGAAAACGTTTCGCGCTACAAGAGCAACTGATTGGCTCCGTCCAAAATGGCTAGGCGGATTCGGCTATGACATCCAAACTGTCCGAGACCTTTTGGGGCACGATGAGGACTCGGAAAGCATCTGGTCTTATCTCCGCGCCGTGAAGAAAGAAGAACTCGTCGCGGAGATGAACAAGGAAAAGGAGAAGGCTGCTCCCACGCAGCCTTACCACGCTGGCGTTCTCCGTCGCTCCTTCGCGCAAGCCCAACACGATTTTGCGCCCGTCTGTGCTGATGCCCAAGGCCACGATCATCTGCCGATCGCGGAACGGCGTGCCGTCGATCAGTACCGTACACAGTCGCAACTCGCCCAGCGGCCGCTCCATCAACTCCTGCAACTTCTCCCGGCTGGCCTCGATGAAACTGTCGCTCACCGCCGACTTTTCCACCCCGTAGGCTTCATGGAACTCCTTCACCACCGCGCCGTAGTTGCGCGTCGACAGCCCGCGCATCATCTTGTCCCATACCGCGTGCTCCCGCGGCGCACTGCGCTGGAACAACTCGTAACTACCCAGCCGTTGCTCGCGATTTTCCTGGCTGCGCAAACGGGTTCTCCGAATCGGCACCTTCTGCCCGTCCACCACGCAGTAACCGTTTTCTTTTCCCCAGCGGTGGGCACGCCGCGCAGAATGCTGCTGGTAACGCTCTCCGGCCAGGTGCCGAACTTCCTCCTCCATGACCATGTTCATCAACGCCAATCCCGCCTCGCGCAGCAGGTGGCCGACTCCTTCTTGCAAAAGTCCCACGACCTCGGCCATAGGAAAGATCATCTGGATGCTGGGATTCTCTTCGCGGGCCAACTGGCGGAACTGTTGCACCGCGCGTTGTTGGTCGATCTGGTATCGTCTCTTCATAGCGACTCTCTCCTTTTTCTTGGCAGAAAAACTACCCCCGGTCATTATGACCGGGGTTGAGAGTCGCTACTCCTCCTAAGGAACTAATCAGTTTTCGACAGGCACGAGTTGGAAGCCCAAAGCTCTGGCCTGTGCTTTTAACCTGACTTCGGCACGTTTTTTGTAGCGCGTTTCGTCTCTCGCGAAAACGCTCTCGTCGTAGGTTTGGCCGGTCGTGATTAGGTGATAGGTGATCCGGGCGAGCTTGTGGGCAGTGGCAGTGATGGCCTGTGGCGAACCGAGTTTGGCTCGCATCCGGCGATAATGGCCGCCCAGCGCCGAGTGGCTATGATGCAAGGTGTAAGCGGCGAGGCGGAATGCTTTAGCCGCACGGTTGTTGACTTTGCGGGTGCCGACCCATAGAACCTTACCGCCACTGATATCGTTGTCGGGACAGAGTCCAAGCCAGGAAGCGAAGGCCGAGGCACTCCGAAACTTGGAGAAATCCGGCCCAACTTCTGTCAAAACCGTGTGGATAATCAGAGAGCTCATTCCTGGCACCTGTGTTAGGTCAACCCCGAGAATCCGATAATGCTGGGCGCGTAGGTCATAGTCTGGCTCTCCAAACTTGCGCTTCTTGGGTGCAGATTTGGCCGGAGGTAACGGAGCCTGGCTAACGTCCGTTTTGGAGGGAAGAGTTTCCAACTCCCGATGGATTTCCTGGTCACATTCGGCAATGAGTTGTTGACACTGGCGGTAGGCGGCCACCGATTGGCGCAGGGTGAACAAGTGCTCGCGGCGATAATCGCCGACCAATGACTTTGCGACAATCTCCTCGCTCGCCCGCACTCTCCAGTCGCGCAACTTGGCAAGGACTTGAGGGTCCCGTTCACCGCCCAGGATCGCCTCGATGATGGCCAGTCCGGTCACGCCCGTAATGTCGCTCAAGACGTGATGGATCTGTAGATTCATCTGATCGAGTGCCTTCTGCATGTGCTGGATATGGCCGGACGCCATCTGCACCAATCCCTCACGATGCCGCAACAAGGTCCGCACTGCACAGATCTCCTGCGCGGGCCGGAAGGATGCACGAAGTAACCCAACCGAATGCAGATACTGGAGCCATTGACAGTCGGAAACGTCCGTTCTGCGCCCCGGAACATTCTTGGCATGATGCGCATTCACCAGGCAGACCTCAACGCCGCGCATCTCCAAAATCTGAAACAGCGGAATCCAGTACACGCCAGTCGATTCCATTGCCACAGTCTTGATTCCGCAGCGTTGCAGCCAATCGGCGAGCGCGTTGAGGTCCTGCGTAAATGTCGGAAAGCTCCGGACCGGGTTTTCATCGCGGTCGGTGGATACCGCCACGAATATCTCGGTTGCCCCAATATCAATACCAGCGGCGTCTGGGTGAATCACCAATGGTTCTGGCGGCGATTTCGTTCCGTTCTTGCGTTTTCTGGCCATAATGGCCTCCTGGATTGGAGTCGCCAGAAGCGGCGGCCCAGGCCGCGCAAGAAAAGTACTCTCCTAAACGGGATCACTTCGCTTCCGGATAATCCCGGGGCTCGTGTCACCACTGACTGGAGCACGGAGCCTGGAACCAAGCTTTCTACCGGGCTTCGAACATCCGCACCAATGTAGCATCGGTCTACGCTGCCGCCACTCCTGGCTCGGACATACTAACCCCAGTTCCTTGCCGGTTGGAGCCGCTCGTGGCGGATCGCAGAGCTTTCTACGAAGTTCCGGGCAACGTCGTCACCCTAGAGGGATGGTGACAGTGAGTCAGGAAGAGTTCCAACACGTGAAAGTGATTGAGAATGCAGTGGAGGGCCCGGCTGAGCGTCGGCGAAGCGGCTTGTCAGCTGCAGTTGAGTGAACGACAGGTGCAGCGGCTCGAGCGGCGCTATCGTCCCGACAGCGTCGATTGGGTGCATCACGGCAACCGCGGACGAATGCTGTTATCCTCGCTGAACGGAGGGCGTTTGCCCGGATGTCTGTATTGCTTTCCCCTCTGGAGCGAGAGGCACACAAGCGTGAACCCTGGTACCGCCCTTGGGTTGCGATTCGATTGAAAACGTCCCATTCAGCAGTTTGAGCCGTTCCTCCATACTGATGAGGCCAAGCCCTCGGCTCCGTTTTGCCACTTCCGGATCAAAGCCCGCACCGGAGTCTCTAACCGTGAGATGAATCTCATCCGACGTCCCCCACAATCGCACCTCGAAGTGCTGTACCCCGCTGTGTTTCGCCGCATTGTGGAGCGCTTCTTGCAGAACTCGGAAGAGGCCAAGAGAGATATTCGACGATAAGAAGCTTGGCAAATCGTGGGTCTTGAAGTCAATCTCCACCTTTTGCTTCTCCCCGAATTCTTGGCAGAAGCCTCTCATGGCCGCAGCTATACCCACATATTCCAGTTTTGACGAGTGCAACTCATGCGACAAGGATTGGATATCGGTCGCGATCTTGGAGGTCTGCTTCCCTAGTTCGCGTATGCGGCTGCTGACTTCAGCACGCAAATCGGGAGAGCTTTGCTGGAGCAGGTCTAACTCGATGGTCAACAGTGCGAGACGCTGACCGAAGTCGTCGTGCAGGTCTCTTGCGATCCGCGTGCGTTCCTTCTCCTGTGCCTCGATCAGCCTGCGACTGACGCTGCGCTGCGCTTCCGCGAGTTCCATATCCCTTTGATGGAGAGCTTCTTCGGCGCGCTTCCGATCGGTGACATCTCGGGCCATTCCTCGAACGATGGGCTCAGGAACGTCTTCAGTGCGCAGCGTGTTGTGGTATTCCCAGATTCGTTCCTCGCCTGCGCGAGTGATTACACGCATCGAACCTGCTGATGCTCCGTCTCTCCGAATCTGGGCCACGAACGCATCGAAGAGGGGACGGGCTCGGGGGCTTAACAAGTCGGGGATGGACATCTGCAGCAATTCTGCGATTTTGTAGCCCAAAGCTCGTGCTACAGCAGGGTTCACGGAGAGCAGCCTTCCTTTAAGGTCGTGTGTGCACATCAAATCCTGGCTGTTTTCAACCAGATCGCGATATCGATCCTCACTCTCCTTAAGCGCACTTTCGGCCCGCTTGCGATCTGTGATGTCGGCTGTCATGCCAACCAGTCGGACCATCTTTCCGTCCCCGTCAAATGTTGCGCGGCCGCTCTCTTCCAGCCACAGCATCGCACCATCCGGCCGAAACATGCGGTACTGGGTTCGATATACTGGGTTTTCTGGCGTCAAGGCATTGACCACACTCCATAACTCGGCTTGATCGTCCGGGTGGATAGATCTGAAATAATTCTTCGCATTACCCTCTCCGCCGGCGCCGCTAATGCCGAGAATGTCCGCACATTCCGCGGATCGTAGTACTGAGTCCGTTGCAGGATCCCACTCCCAGGCATACATCCGGCCGACCTCGGCGGCAACGCGCAGCCGCTCTTCGCGTTCGCGTAACATGGCTTCTTGACGCTTGCGCTCGGTGAGGTCAATTAGGGTGACTAGACTCGTGTCCCCCATGCAGGAAAAGTGTGCTTCAATATGACGGGTTGATCCATCCTTGCACCTGACTGTTGCTTCCATCGGTTCGATGTCAGTCGCATCCCTGATGGCCTTTTCCACCCTTGCTTGCCATTCCGTTCTGACGGCCTGTCTGTAGTCTTCGTCCGGATATGCAAGAGGCCACCAGTGAGCCACATCAGGAACATCGTCAACCGTGTAACCGAACAGCGCCGTGAACTTGTCGTTCATCAACTCGACCTTTTGCTCTAATCCACGACTGACAATCATTGCCACACTGGAGCTTTGCACCAATCGCCGGCTGCGCTCCTCGCTCGCCTTCAGTTCTTCTGTGCGACGACGTTCGGTCACATCGCGAATTGCGGCGACAATGAAAGTGCCAGACTCGGTGGCAAGTGGGCTGAGGCTGATTTCGACTGGAACTTCAGCACCATCGCCTCGCAAGGCGAAGAGCTCCAAGCCCGTGCCCATTAGTCGCACTCGGGGATCGCCGAAGAATGTTTCGCGATGTTGCGGATGTTCAGTGCGAAGCCTTGGGGGAATTAGCGACTCGACTGACCGTCCAATCAACTCCTCCCGCCCGTATCTGAAAAGCTTTTCCGCCTGCAAATTGGTGGCAACAATTTCTCCAGCTCGGTTGACCACTAGTGTCGCGTCCGGGACGGCGTCTAACAACGTTCGGAAACTGGTGTCAATCCAATTGGGCTGGAGCATTTTGGGGTAAGACTTGGCGGCAGCAGTACTATCTGCTTTCCTTTGAGCGTCAAGGGATGTTACACCGGAATTGTACCAGTTCATTCTCGCTGAGCGCAGTCTGTTCCAGGTCAGCTACGCTCGATTAAGCTAATGGCCGACTTAGCCTACGTCAGTGATGCAGGTCACAGATCAACAGTCAACCGACACCCGTCCTAGTGCGTACCGAGGGTAGCATCGTGAAGTCGCCTTCGCTGCTCATCAAGAGCATTCACTTTGTGGAGAGTTACGTTGACATCGCGGGCTTCACCTTCCCCTCCCACATCCATTCTGAGGTCAAGACCCGGATCGTGGGCAGTGCGGTGGTGGACATCTACGCTCAGGATTACCAGCCGGTCTCCTTCGGAGGCCCAGGCAGCTAATCGGGGGCCACCGTTCCTGCCACACGGTTCGAGCCGCGTCGAAGTTCACCTTCTTTCTCTAAACCCTCCTGCGTACGAAAAATATGACTTAAACAAACGCCGACTAGCAAAAGGCGAGGCACCCAAAATCAATCACTTGCACGCCGTGGCCGAATGGCTGCGACTAGGGGTTTTGCGTACGCTGTTGTAGGGCCTTATGGATCGTCGACGGCGACACTTCTAGTTGCGCTGAACTTTCGCGTATGGACGCTCCGGAAGCGCGAAGGCGGGCGATCCTGCCAGAGTCCAATATCAACGATGGACGCCCAAGCGTCTTTCCCTTGAGCTTCGCGTTCCGCAACCCGGCCCGGACACGCTCTTGAATGAGTGAGCGTTCAAATTCAGCCATTGCACCGATGATCTGAAACATGAGCCGCCCAGAGGGAGTAGACAGGTCCAAGTTGTCGCGAAGGCTGACAAAAGCTACGCCGTAAGAATCCAAGTCAGCGAGCGCGTTGACGAGGTGCTTTAGCGAGCGCCCGAATCGGTCCACCTTCCAGCACGTAGCGCTTCCCGGTAGCGCTACCAACCTCTGCTTCAATCACTTACGCTATCTCCGACGCAGTGCCTTGATGGGACCGTGCCCAGTCTTGTGGCCGCTTACCATGCCGTCACGAACAACAGCTCATTCCTGAATGCTTACATTTGGGCCCGCGATCACGTTTCCCGTCCCCATCGCGTTGATTGAGTAATCTGGCTCACGCTTCCTTCCCCCAGGGAGATGGAATCCCAAAACAGGAAATGCAATCCGTTGATTTGCGGACCATATCGCCGGAGAAATGGGGAGTTCGCTAATGAAGATTCGTGAACAGACGATGTAGAAAAAGACAGAGAAATATCACAGGGCGCGGGCGGATTACGGAATCGGATTCGTGCGTTCTCGGCCAAGCGGTGATTGCAAGCCTGTTGGTCCATTCTCGGAAGTCATTCCGGATCGGAGAACAGCCGATGAGCGACAGCGACATCGTCCAGGATTTCCTGGTGGAAAGCTACGAGAACCTGGACCGGCTGGACCGTGAACTGGTTGGTTTGGAGAAAAACCCACAGGATCGCGACGCGCTCGCCAGCGTGTTTCGTACGATTCACACCATCAAGGGAACATGCGGATTCCTGGGCTTCAACCAACTGGAAAAGGTAGCGCACGTTGGGGAGAACCTGCTGACTCGTCTGCGAGACGGGCAACTCACGTTGAACCGCGAACTCACCACGGCGTTGCTCGAAATGGTGGATGCGGTCCGCCAGATGCTGAGCAGTATCGAAGCGACCGGGGGCGAAGGAAAGCGTGACGATACCAGGCTCATCGCCACGCTGACCCGCCTGCAGCAGCTACCTGAAGCGCAAGCTGTAAGCAGGGCGGCTCCGCTGCCGGCAACTCCCGAAGGCGCCGCGTCGCCGGCTTCGATCGGCGACATTCTGATGCAAACCACCGGCGTCACCTCTGCCGAGATCCAGTTGGCCACCGAGAAGCAGAAGGAAGGCGACCCTCGTCGCCTGGGCGAGATTCTGGTGGAACAGGGTGCGGTGCGACCTGGCGATATCGTGGATGCTCTGCGCATCCAGCAATCCTCCCGCGCACGCACGGGTGCCTCGGAGAGCACAATCCGGGTTGATACCGTATTACTGGACAAGGTCATGACTCTGGTAGGGGAGCTGGTACTGGCGCGCAATCAGGTCCTGCAATTCGCCAGCCCCATGAAAGACACCGGCTTTCTGGCCGCTTCCCATCGTTTAAACCTGATCACGACGGAACTGCAAGCGGGCATCATGAAAACCCGCATGCAGCCGATCAGAAACATTTGGGGTCAATTCCCTCGAACCGTGCGCGACGTCGCACTCGGCTGTGGCAAGGAAGTGGGCATCGAGATGGAGGGCAAAGAGACCGAACTAGATAAGACCATTATCGAAGCGATTAAAGACCCACTTACGCATCTCGTGCGCAATTCTGTAGACCATGGCATCGAACTTCCTGAAGACAGAGTGAAAGCGGGCAAGGATCGCGCCGGACGTTTGATTCTGCGTGCCTTTCATGAAGGCGGCCAGGTCAATATCGAGATCAGCGACGATGGCGCAGGTTTGAATGTCGAACGCATCCGCAAGAAAGCAGTCGAACGCGGAGTGATCACCGCCGAACAAGCCACCCACATGCCGGAGCGGGAGATCTTCAATCTGATTTTCCTGCCCGGATTTTCCACGGCGGAGAAGGTGACCAACGTCTCGGGCCGCGGCGTCGGCATGGACGTAGTGAAGACCAATGTCGAGAAGATCGGCGGCACCGTGGATGTCCAGTCCACTCTCGGCCGGGGTACGACGGTTCGGGTAAAGATTCCCTTGACCCTGGCCATCATTCCGGCGCTGGTTGTCACTTGCGGTGGCGATCGCTATGCCATTCCCCAGGTGAGCTTGCTGGAACTGGTGCGGCTTAAGGCCGATCAAGTCAGCAAGGGCATCGAATTAGTTCATGGCGCGCCGGTCCACCGGTTGCGCGGACGTCTCCTGCCTCTCGTGTATCTCAGCCGGGAACTGAAACTGGCTGCGCATACGCGTTCTGCTGCGAAAAGCGATGGCGCCATCAACATCGTGGTGGTACAGGCCGATGAGCGGCGGTTCGGGCTGGTCGTCGATCAAATCAACGACACGGAAGAAATCGTGGTGAAGCCGCTGCGCAAACAACTCAAGACGGTTAAAACATTTGCCGGGTCGAGCATCATGGGGGACGGCAAAGTTGCGCTCATCCTGGACGTGCTCGGCCTGGCCCAGCGCGCCGGCGTGATTGCGGAAACACGGGATCGCGCGCTGACTGAAAAAGCCGCCGATTTGGCGGCGTCCGCTCACGAAAAGCAAACCTTCCTGCTGTTCGCGGGCCCGGGCGATTCCCGCATGGCCGTCCCGCTCAGCCCGCTGGCGCGGCTGGAGGAATTTCCCGTGGCGCAAGTGGAAATGTCGGGCAGCCAGTGGGTCACGCAATATCGAGGCCAGATCCTGCCCTTGGTTCGCCTCAACGTTGCGCTGGAAGAGCGGCGCAATAAACTGCGGGCCTCGCAAGTTCCGCCCTCACCCAATTCGGGGCCCATTCAGGTGCTGGTGCTGAATCACGATGGCCGATCCTTTGGTCTCGTCGTGGAACGGATTCTCGACATTGTCGAAGACCGGGCGGACGTAAGGTCGGCAGCGACCCGGGCTGCCGTTCTCTATTCCGTCGTGATTGGTGACCGGGTCACGGAGATGCTCGATATTCCGGCAATTTTGCGGCACGCGGACGTGAGCACCAAGCGTCGCGGCCTGGCCACGAAATCAACAGAGGTTGCGAACTAAACCATGGCTCAAACTTCACAGTTTTGCACGTTCTATCTGGACAAGCTGCTGTTCGGCGTGGAATTAAAAGGCGTTCAGGAGGTCATGCGCTCGTTGGATATGACCAAGGTCCCGCTGGCGCCGGAAGTGGTCAGCGGGCTCATCAACCTGCGCGGCCAGATCGTGACCGCGGTCGATCTGCGCCGGCGGCTTGAACTGGAGCCTCGGCCGCCGGGCATGCTGGCCATGAACGTGGTGGTGCGTTCCGAAGATGGCGCGGTCAGCCTGCTGGTAGACGAGATCGGTGACGTGGTCGAGGTCGAGGAAACCAGCTTCGAGCCGCCGCCTGAAACTCTGCGTGGATCCGTCCGGAGCATGATCGTGGGAGTCCACAAACTCGACGACCGGCTGCTGCATGTGCTGAACATCGAAAAAGCCTGCCAGATGACGGAACTGGCGGGGAGTGTGGCGGCAGGGCGGTAGTGGCTGTGCCGTCCAACTAGGTCGTGTTTTTGCAATCGGCAGGCTGGGGAGACAGGAAATGAGATTCACGCTGGGGAGGAAATTGGGATTGGGTTTTGGAGCGATTCTTGCATTGATGGTTTTCAACTCCACGATAACCTACCTGAGGTCCGACGACATCAGGCAAGGCCAGGACATCACGTTGAAAGTGGCTTTCCCGTCGCTCGTAGCCCTTGGAAGGCTGGCTGGGGACGTAAATCAGACGGAGAACAAAGGACGGGACACCACCCTTGCAGGGTCCCAACCAGCCAGGAGAGAAAAAGCCAGGCAAGGGTTCGAAAGAGATTGGGGCTATGTGGAAAAGGACGTGGCCGCGATAGGCGAGTTGGCCCCGGAGTGGACTCTTCAAGAGAACCGTGACCGGCTGGAAGAGGTTAAGAAGTTGCTTGTCAAACTCCGTGCGGGTCAGGAGGCGGCGATGGAGCATGCGGCTGGCGGCGAGCGCGATGCTGTCATCCAGGCAGGTAACGAATTCGCCGAACAGGCCTCACCCCCTCATGACGCAATGAAGATCGTCCTCGCAAGCATGGCGGATTCATTCGAGATGCTACTTCACCAGGACAAAGAGGACTTACACGCGCAGAACCGCTTGCTCAACCTGACGAACGCGCTGACCACTTTTGCCGCGCTGAGCATTGGAATCGCTGTGGCAGTTTTCCTGAGCCGCGGCATCGCCGGTGCGACGCAGTCGCTTTTGGCCCAGGCCGAGGCCATCGCGGCGGGGGACTTGACCCGCGAAGACCTGAGTGTCCACAGCCAGGACGAACTGGGTGACCTGACCACAGCAATCAACAAAATGAGCGGCAGTCTTAAACGCATCATCTTATCCATCTCAGAAAATGCGATGCAGGTAGCCAGTGCGAGCGAAGAACTGAATAGCACCAGCCAGCAGATCACCGCCAACTCCGAGGAAACCTCGGCCCAGGCCGACGTCGTTTCGAAGGCCGCACAAGCGGTCAGCCAGAACCTGCAGACGGTGGCGACCGGGGCGGAAGAGATGGGGGCCAGTATCAAAGAAATTGCAAAGAATGCTGCCGAGGCCGCGAAGGTCGCAACCTCAGCCGTCAAAGTGGCCAAAACCACTACCGTCACGGTATCCAAGCTGGGCGATTCTTCGACCGAGATTGGACAGGTTATTAAGGTCATTACGTCGATTGCGCAGCAGACGAACCTGCTGGCGCTGAATGCCACTATCGAAGCCGCCCGCGCCGGTGAGGCGGGCAAGGGTTTTGCGGTGGTGGCCAATGAAGTGAAGGAACTGGCCAAGGAAACTGCCAGAGCCACCGAAGACATCAGCCGCAAGATCGAGGCCATCCAGACGGATACCAAGGCAGCGGTGGATGCCATCGCATCAATCAGCGGAGTGATCCATCAAATCAACGATATCTCGAGCACGATCGCCACGGCGGTAGAGGAGCAGAATGCCACCACCAACGAGATGTCACGCAACGTGAGCGAAGCGGCCTATGGCAGCGGTGAGATCACGAGCAACATAGCGCGAGTGGCGGAGGCTGCGCAGGGCACGACGCGCGGAGCCACCGATACCCAGAAGGCGGCGCAGCAACTAGTGGAAACCTCCACACAACTCCGGCGCCTGGTCGAGCAGTTCAAGCTCAACACCAGCGGCAATGGAAATCCCGCGGAAGCAAGTCAGCATCCAAGGGCCATCGCAACCCATGTTGGCGCGTGAAGAGAGCGAGCGGTTAAAGGGGAAGTGAGTGTTCTAAAAATGGCAAGCAATACGAAAGTGCCCCGAGAACGAATCGGCACGGGAGCACAGAGTAGTCTATGAAGCTGCCCAAAATGCAATCGACGATTAAGCAGCGTCTGTTCTTTCTGACGATTTGCGGCTTGCTGTGTGTGGCGGCCGTGGGCGCCACCGGGTACTGGGGAATCAAGGCGGTCGAGAAGACCACTGCCCAAGTCGCGGCGACCAGCACCGCCATCCGCAATCATATAGAAGCTGGCGTGGTCAACGATCTTACTCAGGAAGACATTTCCAACCTACTCACAAAAAAAAGTGATGAACAGCAGGGCATTGTGGACAATCTCACCTTGCATTCGACGATGCTGGCCGAACATATTGCCAAGGCCCGTGCGCTGGTTACGGATCCCGCGGCTCAGTCAACTTTGGAAGAAGAACGGCAAATGGTCGAGGACTATCTCAAGGAGACTGCCTCGTTGTCCGCAATGAGTGCGCACGATCCTGCCTCGGCTGCGGCCCGGCAAGACACTTGCCTGCGTCTTTACCGAAAACTTCAAGAGGAGATCGAATATACCGGAGACCTGCTGGAAAAAGAGGCGAAGGACGCCCAGACAGGCGCTGTTTTGAAGGCCACAAAGACCACGCGCACACTGTTCGTGATGTGCGGGCTGTCGCTGCTGTTGTCACTGGTGGTCGCGACCCGGGTCACCCTCAGCATCAGTCGGCCGCTGGATTCGTTTTCCACGCAATTCAAGGCAATGACCGAGGCCAATGACCTCACCTCACGAGTGGATCAGGCGCGTCACGATGAGATCGGGCAGTTGGGCGAGTGCCTGAATCTGTTCGTCGACAAAATGCACCACCTGCTGAAGCAGATTGCGCAGACTGCGGAGGACGTTGCTCAGGCAAGCGAGGAACTCAACACCAACAGCCAGCAGATCACGGCCAATTCCGCGGAAACATCGGCCCAGGCAAAGCTGGCCTCTGACGCAACCGTGCATGTCAGTCAGAATCTGCAAACTGTAGCCACTGGCTCCGAGGAGATGAGTACCAGCATCCGGGAGCTTGCCAGGAACGCGACCGATGCCGCCAAGGTCGCCAGCGCTTCCGTTGAGACTGCCAGGAATGCCATCGTTACCGTGTCCAAACTGGGCGACTCCTCCGCCGAGATTGGCCAGGTGATTAAAGTCATCACTTCGATCGCGCAGCAGACCAACTTGCTCGCCCTGAACGCCACCATTGAAGCCGCACGTGCCGGCGAAGCCGGTAAAGGCTTTGCCGTGGTAGCCAATGAAGTGAAGGAATTGGCCAAAGAGACCGCGAAAGCCACCGAAGACATCAGCCGCAAGATTGAGGCCATTCAGGCTGACAGCAAAGCGGCGGTCAGTGCGATCACGATCATCAGTGAAGTGATCAACCAGATCAACGGCATCTCCAACACGATTGCGACGGCAGTGGAGGAACAGAACGCGACCACCAACGAGATGGCCCGCAACGTGAGCGAGGCGGCGCAGGGCAGCGCCGAGATCACCAGCAACATCGCAGGCGTGGCCCAGGCGGCGGAGAGCACTTCACGCGGAGCCACGGATACGCAGAAGGCAGCGCAGCATTTGGTGCATACCTCTGCCGAACTCCGCCGCCTGGTGGAGCAATTCAAGATCAACACCATCAGCGGCGAAAATGCAGCGGAGGCAGGGTCGTCAGCCAAGACCATGGCAGCCCATGCGAGTTCATAACCTCCAGACCCGCTCGTTAGCTGCACACTGGACAGGAACGATTTGACTGTGACGGATCAACCGTGACCGCGATACGAATCTTGGTGGTCGACGACTCCGTGGTGATCCGCAAGGTGCTCTCCGACACCTTGTCCAAAGACCCGGACCTGGAAGTAGTGGCTACAGCCAGCGACGGACGAATCGCTCTGGCGAAGATCTTGCAGCTGCATCCCGATGTGGTAACGCTCGACGTCGAGATGCCGGTGATGAATGGTTTGGAGACCCTGGCGGAACTGCGCAAGTTGTACCCCAAACTGCCGGTGATCATGTTTAGCACGCTCACCGAACGTGGCGCGTCGGCGACTCTCGATGCGCTCTCCCTGGGCGCGTCGGACTATGCCACCAAGCCCAGCAATACCGGCAGCCCGGCGGTTGCGATGGAGGCGGTTCGCGTCGAACTCATCCCCAAGATCAAAGCGCTTTGCAGTAGAGGCTCAACGAAGCTCAAGTCTTTACCGCCGCGTCCAGCCGTGAGAGTCAGAGTACCAGCGAATCGGCGGATTGAAATCGTGGCCATCGGTACGTCCACTGGCGGTCCCAATGCTTTGGCCGAGGTCTTGCCGAAAATCCCCAAGGACTTTCCCGTTCCGATCGTTGTAGTGCAGCACATGCCACCTATTTTTACTCGTATGCTCGCCGAGCGTCTGGCCAAACATTCAGCGATTCCAGTAGAAGAGGGTAGCGCTGGCGTAGTTCTTTCCCCCGGACACGCCTGGATCGCTCCGGGGAATTTCCACATGACGGTTCGCGCCGGCTTGAAGTGGAGTTTAGGCCTCAACCAGGACGCTCCCCAACACTCCTGCCGTCCAGCGGTTGACGTGTTATTTCGCTCGGTGGCCGCCGTTGGTCACGCCAGCGTCCTGGGCGTGGTGATGACAGGTATGGGATCGGACGGCGTGCTCGGAGCGCAATCCATTCGCGAGGCAGGCGGAGAAGTCATTATTCAGGATGAGCCTTCCGCCGTCGTCTGGGGGATGCCCGGTTTGGTATATGCAGCGGGACAGGCTGACGGCGTCTTTCCCCTGGATCAACTCGCAGCCGAGATCACGCGCCGGGTACTGCGAAATCGCGCGCCACACACTACCTTCATCTCCGACAAGAACACTACCCTCGGACCACGAGCCCAATGACAATCGGCATCCCCACCCATTTATCGTCACGCTGGAGAAGCGCGGAGTCCCACCTGGTAGGTTTTTGGCGCTGTGCGGCACTCCTGCGAAGTTTAGCAGTTAGCTGTGGATTTGAAGCGAGATGACGATGGGCTTGTTCTCGAACAACAGTCTGACTTCCAGGGCAGCTGAGTCGCACACAGGGTGCAAGCTGTAATCGCTCCCTGTAATCACCGTCGGAACCGATAACAGGCATCCGTCGCTCAACCCGGCGATCTTATTCTTGAAGTTTCCCGCGACCATATTGCAGATTTCACCAAACGCATCGCACAGCTCCGGGCCAATCTTTCCCGGCTCTACCCCCAGCATTTTAGAAGCCATGAGACCGGCCGACTGGTGGCTGCTCTGGACGCTCATCACTCCGCACAGCTGTCCCGCGAGCCCGACCATCGCGGTAATATCCAACATTCCATCGGTTGGATTCTCGGGGACCGTCAGCTTGCAACTCAGCATGAGTTCGAAGACTTCCCGCACGGCTACTTCCAGCATCGGACCCCAACTAGCGTGGCTGGCGGTGAGAGTCGGCGATTCAGTTGGCATGGTCATGCTTTCACAGCCAGCAGAGGAATCACATGTTCCCTGACCTGGTCCGGCGTAAACGGCTTGCGGATGTAGCCCCGCGCCCCCAAAGACAGGGCCTGCACCACATGCGCTTCGCTCCCCTCGGTAGTAATCATGACTACAGGGGCTCCCTTGGCGTTCTCGACGCCCGCCAGGGCTTTTACGAACTCCAATCCATCCATGACCGGCATGTTGATGTCACAAAGGATCAACTCCACCCGGTTTTCGGCGAGCACTGCCAATCCCTCGGCCCCGTTCCCAGCCTCAAATACCTTGCTGAGTTCAATCCCTGCCTGGCGCAACGACCGTTCGACAATCTTGCGCATCACCGAAGAGTCGTCCACGATCAGAGCTTGTATGCTGTTCATGAGGTGTTATTCGTTCTCCACTGAAGGGACCGCGGGTTGTTGTCCGCCTGCTCTTTGGGATATATCGGCAAGCCAGGATTGGACTTTAGGACGGCCCGGTCGATGTTTCTGGTTCCAGAATGGGAATCGGCGTTGTGCTTGATTCGCTACTTCTCCCGAGCGGCAGCTTCCACATTTTTCAAGATGCGATCCAGGTCGGCACGTGAGAAATAACGTCCGCCCAATACCACGGCGGAAATTTTCTGCGTGTTGCGGATGTCGTCGAGGGGGTTGGCGTCGAGCAGGACGAGGTCAGCCAGTTTGCCGGTTTCCACCGTACCTGAATCATTCATCCGGCCGAGAAACTTCGCCGGGTTCAGCGTCGCCGTTTGCAGAGCCTCCATGGGAGTCAGTCCGGCTTTCACGAACAACTCCAATTCCCGATGCAGGCTGAATCCTGGAATTACGTACACGCCAGCGGCGGTATCGGTGCCCGCCATCAGAGGAACGCCAGCGCGATGCATGGCCAGGGTCATGTCCAGTTCCTTGGCCACGAACTGGCGGCGGTAAGTGATCGGATCCGTGTCCAGTTCTTTCAGAATGCTCTCGGTGAACTTCTTATAGGTCTTGTTGCGCCAGGTCGTAGCCGCGTATAAGGCTCCGGGACTTTGGCTGAGGTCGAGGTCGTCGATCAGCCACTGGCCCCGTTCCCAGGTAAGAGTCGGCACCTGCCATGTGCCGTTTCTTGCCAGCAGTGCAATCAGCGCCGCACACTTTGGTTCGCTGTAGGTTTCAAGTACGCGGCGCGGACCCTTGGGTCCTTTCAATAATTCGTCCTCGATGGTGGAGCAGCCTTCGAAGATTCCGGTGAAGTGCTCGATACTTTTCTGTCCGGCATTGCTCGCCTCGGAGGCGCGAATGGCATCCGGAACGTGCCCCACGAAAGTCATGCCCTGCATTTTCGATTCTTCGGCGACGGCGAAGTAGGCATCGCGTGGAATGTAGGACTGCACCTTGATGAAGTCGGCGCCGCCCTGCTTCAAGTCATCCACCGCTTTACGGCCTTCCGCGGCCGTAGTAACGGGGACAGAAGCTGGAAAATGCGGCGGAGCGCCGTCGATCATCGGCCCGGAGATGACCATGCGCGGTCCAAGAATCGTCCCCGCGTCGATCTGTTTGCGCCACTCGATCAGTTGATGGAGATCGCCACCCATGTCCCGGATCCCGGTGATTCCGTTGGCGACGAACAGCGGCAGAATGATTTCCTCGCCACCCGGCAGCCAGTCGCCAAAATTGGTGTGAACGTGCATGTCCCAGAGTCCAGGAATGAGAAACTTGCCGCGTCCGTCGACGACCAGCGCCTCTTTGGGTGATTTGCGAGATGTTCTTTCGATGCCAGCGATGCGACCGGTGTGAACCGCGACTGTCATGTCTGGCTTAAGCGCGGCATTTGCGATGTCGATCACGGTCACGTGAGTGATCACCAGCGTCTTGCCGTCGTGCGCCGACTGCGCGGAGGCGATTACCACAAGGGAAAAAATCGAGAGGAGAAAAGAACACTTCATCCAGCGGTTAGCCTTGTTCGATAGTGACCAAGTCGCGCCCATGATACCGCGAAAACGACTCTCTCGCGACGGCAGCTATGGTTTCACTGCGAAGACCAGAAAATAATCCATCCCGTCGCCCTTCACAAAATCATACCGTGACTGCAAAACGTAACCAGCTTCGGAAGCTTCTTTGATCACGATATCCGCAGCCACGCCATGGTTTTCTCCGTTGCCGTTGCGGTCAATGACTCCAACCTTGGCGCCGGGGCGAAGGGAGGCGCGCAGGTTTTGCAGCAGAACGACGGGCTTATCCACTTCGTGGTAGGTCTTCAGCAGCAGGACGGAGTCGATCTGCTTCGCGGGCAGTTGCGGGTCATCGCTCTTGCTCAGAATGGTCTTCACGTTGTGCAGGCCTTCTTTCTGAGCTCGGTTGTCGATGTAACGCGTGGCCTCAGGATTGATGTCGACCGCGTACACGCTGCCGGTCTCGGTCACCCGGCGCGCGGCGCGCACCGTGAACCAGCCGGAGCCGGCGCCGATGTCGGCTACGGTTTTACCAGGAGTGATCCCGAGGATGTCCATGACCCGGCTGATCTGGAGCCGTTCATCTCGGCCCGGCGAATCAAAAATTGAGAGATCGCCGGTGTAAGGCCTGCTCGTTTTTCGGGGCGCAGCCTGCTGAGTGGCGGTTGTAGGAGCGCTTTGCGCTTGAGTGCAAACCGGCGTCAGGAAGAGAAGAAACAACGCAAGCACAACGCGGTGCTTGAACATGGGTTTAGTCTCCGGACAAATCTTCTCTCAGGATAGACTGAGAGAGATTGGATTTGGTGAGCACGGCACTGCATTCGAGCTTGCGGTTTGGCTTGGTGAGGCGGATAGACTTCTGCTACTCTGCTATCACTTCTTAAAACGAGGAAATCTTCAAAAGATGCGATACCCCAAGCGGTTCAGTGTCACGATCACGTTGCTACTCTATTTCGTCCTCCCGCTCTCGGCCGCCGACAAAAGCAAAACCAACGCAAACTCTTCCGACGCCAACAAGCCGTCTTACGAGTTGCCGCAACCGGCAAAAGAAAACCTCGATTACAACATGTACCAGCAGATCCGGATCGAAGGTTTGAACCACTCGCATGTGATGGAGTACGCCTCCGCGCTGATGGATGGGATTGGTCCTCGGCTGACCGGCTCGCCGAATCTGAAGCACGCCAACGAGTGGACGCGCGATCAGCTCGCCGCTATGGGTTGCACGAATGCGCACCTCGAAGATTGGGGCGAATTTGGTATGGGTTGGCAGCAGCTCAACACCTGGACGCGCATGGCTTCGCCCGATACCGCCGTGTTCATTACTCAGGCTGCTCCCTGGTCGCCCTCGAGCAACGGGACCATAAGCGGGCAAGCGATTTGGATGGATGTGAAGAAGGAAGAGGATCTCGACAAGTACAAAGGGAAGCTCGCTGGCAAAGTGGTTCTGCTCGGCGATATGCGCGAAGTCAAGCCAGTGGACAAGCCGCTCTTTGAGCGCGACGACGAAAAAGACCTGGCCAAGATCATCGAGCATCCACTCGTGCCAGAGCAGGAATACTTTACGCCGGAGCTCAAGAAATCGATCGACCTGCGGCAGAAGATTTCAAAGTTCCTGGCCGACGAGCATGCCCTGGCGGTGATTCTTCCCAGCCGCGATGGCAGAAACAACGGCGGCTCTGGTGGAACCATCTTCGTGGACAGCAGCCGCGGCCTGGGATGGTTCAGCTACCAGCGCGAACACATTCAGCCGGTTCCGGTCGTGATCGCGGCCATCGAAAACTACGGACGCGTCTACCGGCTGCTGAAAGCCAACGTCCCGGTCACCATTGAGATGAACGTCGATGTAAAGTTTACCGGCGATCACGAACACGGTTTTGACACTATCGCCGAAATTCCGGGGACCGATCCGAAGTTGAAGGACGAAGTTGTCATGGTCGGCGGCCATCTGGATTCTTGGGCGGCTGCGACCGGCGCGACCGACAATGGAGCAGGGACCGTGGTTGCGATGGAAGTGATGCGCATTCTCAACGCGCTCCAGGTAAAACCACGGCGTACGATTCGCATCGGGCTGTGGACTGGGGAAGAGCAGGGCCTATTTGGCTCGATCGGCTACGTGAAGCAGCATTTTGGGTTTGTCCCGCTTTCCACCGCGCCTGACCAAGTCAAATTGCCCGAATGGCTCCGCAAACCGGCGGGACCGCTTGTACTGAAGCCCGAGCAACAAAAGATCTCGGGATATTTCAATGTGGACAACGGCAGCGGCAAGATCCTTGGAGTCTATTTGCAGGAGAATATTGCCGAGACCCCAATCTTTGCCCAATGGATTGAGCCATTGAAGGACCTTGGAGTGACCGCGATCAGCGTGCGCAATACCGAAGGCACCGATCACGAGTCCTTCGATGCCGTCGGCATCCCGGGCTTCCAGTTCATTCAGGACAAGCTCGACTACGGCACGCGGACTCATCACTCGAACATGGATACCTACGAGCGGCTGCAGCCGGGCGATCTAGCGCAGGCGGCTACGGTTGAAGCGATCTTCGTTTACAACACCGCTATGCGCGACCAGATGCTGCCGCGCAAGCCCTTGCCACATCCGGAACTCGAAGACCAGCGCAAGGCGCCGCTTAAGGGGTTGATGCCCGGTGCGGTGGAAGTGGAAGGGAAAGACGCAAAAGAAAATAAGTAGCTTCTGGCTCTTAGCTTCTGGCTTCTAGCCGCTAGCTTCTAGCTTAGCTAAGCTAGGAGTTGGCAGCAAGAAGCGGTTCCATATCACTTCTCGGCCCCAAACATTTTGGAATGAAATTCCATGACCTCGCCGATGTGTGCGCCAAAGTATGACGCGCTGTGATTGCCCGGATAGAGATGGAATTCGTGCTTGATGTGCTCTTCCTGAAGTTGCTTGTCGAGGGCCGCAGCGCCGGCCTCAAATCCATATTCGTCATCCCGTCCGCAGTTGAAGTAGATGGCTAGCGTGCTGATCGCAACTTTATTTTCCCTGGCCAATGAAAAGGGATCGTTTTCCTTCCAGTGAGGAACTTTGATGGGATTGCCAAAGACGGATCCCAGCAACCTGCCCAGTGGAGTACCGGAGCGTAAGGCAGCGTTCAACTCTTGCGGCGACTCGGTCATGAGAGCTGCGCTTTGCGCGCTCACGGCAGAGAACATGGCAGAATCGGCAAATGCGAAACGAAGCGCTCCGTAGCCTCCCATGGAAATACCGGTGATCGCTCTTGCCTTCCGCTCCCTGCGAATGCGGTAGTTGGTTTCAATATAAGGGACGAATTCCTGGAGAAAAAAATCGCTGTACCGGACCTTGCCGTCGGCGGAGTTTACGTAGAAGCTGGCCTTCGCCTCCGGAGTGACAATCAGGAAATCACCGATCTTGTGCTGCTGACGCAGGTCTTCGATCAGGTTCCATCCCGCGGTTTTGAACAGGGTCTGCTCATTCTCACCGAGTCCGTGCAGGAAATAGAGCACCGGGTAACGCTTTGCGGGCGCGGAATCGTAACCAGGCGGCAAGAGCACACAGTAGTGGACCGTTTCTCCGAGGATGTGACTCTTGAGGGCGTTGCAATCGATACGGCTCTGCGCCGATACGGAGATGGTGAGAAACAGGAAGAAAAGAAGACACCGCAGCGACCGCATGGAATCCAGTTTACAGGCTGAAGAAAAAGAATGTTTGGTGAAAAGCCGAGCCGCAGCGGCCAAAGCCGACATCATTTATGTCGAGTCAGGGTATGCCTGAAGGCATACCCTGATACGAATCTCGCAGCGCTCTTCAGCAACCAGTTTACTCGTAGCGCAGGGCCTGCACCGGATCAAGTCGCGCGGCGCGGCTCGCGGGATACAAACCGGACAGAAGGCTGACCACTATCGCGAAGGCGATGGCACCGAGCACCAACCACCAGGGGACAAACCAAATCTGTTCTGGCGGGAAATGTTGACGCTTCAAATAAACATTTGTGCCCACATTGATGACCCGTCCGATGGCCCAGCCCAGTGCGACTCCCACGAAACCGCCGAACACACCCATCACGCCAGCCTCGGCAAAGAACAATCCTTTTACATCGCCGTCACTGGCGCCGATGGCCTTCATAATTCCAATTTCGCGCCGGCGCTCGAGAATTGCCATTACCAGCGTATTGATGATTCCAATGGAGGCAACCGCAAGGGCCAGGCTGCCGAAGATTCCGAGAAACAGATCGAGCACGGCGAAAAACTGCCGCAGGCTGCGGGTCGCATCGACAATCGAAAAAGTATTGAAGCCCATCTTCTTGATTGCGTCTTCGACGGCTTGAACCTGGGTAGGACTTTTGACGTGCACCTCGACAGTTGTGTACGCGGGTGTACTATTCGCCATGTTGGTTGTGTCGCGCAAGTCGGAAGGCTGCATCACGTGCAAGTTCTGCGCGAGTTTTAGTGGCATAAAGATGCGTGCTCTGGCTTGGCCGCGCATGCTATCCGGATCGAGGTCGGAGACGCCGACGATCTTCAAAGTCACTTCGCGCGAGATCACAGAATAGGCTGAGCCCGTAGGATTGTTCGTCTCAGCGGAATTGGCTGATGAAGGGTCTTTCTGTGCGGCTATGTCAGTCGAGGGTGTCGCGGTTCGTTCTGCATACTTCATTGTCAGTTGCTTGCCGAGCAGAGGCTTTGCCAGTTCGGTGACGCTCTCTTCTTCAGTACCTGCTTTCGGCGTCTTTCCCAGCAGTTGCGCGGCGAAAGACTTCTGCAGAATGACCTCGGGCGCGGTATCCGACGAAAAGAAACTACCCTGCATGCCGTCGAAAGCGTCGTTATTCTTGGCGGAAAAAGGAAGGCCCGCCATCATCGTCAAGTACGGCTTGTCTTCATAGCGAAGCTCAGTGATGAAGCGGATGTCCGGATAGGCCTCAAGCACGTTGGGGAGTTGCGCAATCTGTTGCCGTGTGGATTCGTTGAGTGCGGGACTTTCGGCTGGCGCAGGGCCGTTCTCTTCCTGCTCGCGGTTGAAACCACGCAAGTCGCGCCGCGAGGTGACGACCACGGTGTCAAACAATCCGGATTTTTGCAACCGCCTGCCGGCTAGCTGCTGTAGTCCGATCCCCAACGAAAGCATGGCGACCAACGAGGCTACTCCGACGGAGATGCCAACTGTGGTAAGCGAATTGCGCAGGATGGACTCACGCAGGTTCCGCACCGCTAGTTCGGCCATGTCGTAAGTTTTCACAACCCGCCTCCGCGTATTTGCCCGCTGTTGTTGAGAGACTACATTGGATTGATCGCCCACCAGTTTGCCGTCCGCGAGGAAAATCATCCGACTGGCGTAGCGCTCGGCGAGAGTGCGTTCGTGCGTGACCATGATGATCGTCATGCCCAGCGTTTCGTTGAACTCTCGAATGAAGTTCATAATTTCCGTGCCCGTCTGGCTGTCTAGATTGCCGGTGGGCTCATCTGCCAGCAAGAACTGCGGCTGATTAATCAATGCTCGAGCCAGCGAGGCCCGCTGTTGCTCTCCGCCGGAAAGTTCCGTGGGGCGATGCCGCAACCTGGCGCTTAAGCCGACTCGATCCAATGCTTGCTTCGCCAATCCCTCGCGTTTGTAGCGATCCACTTCCGCAAAGCGCAGCGGCAACTCCACGTTTTCGAGCAGGGTCATGCTGGGAATAAGGTTGAAAGACTGAAATACCATCCCCACAGTGTGCAAGCGATATTTGGCTAGCTCCTCGCGTCTGAGCTTTGCCAAATCGCTGTCTTCCACGACCACCGTTCCCGAGGTAGGACGATCAAGCCCAGCGATGAGGTTGAGCAGAGACGACTTGCCGGAGCCCGAAGTACCGAGCAGAGCGACAAACTCACCTGCAACGACTTGGATGGAGATGCCATCGACGGCACGGATCAAAGCATCGCCCATGCGGTAATGACGGCACAGATTCTCCGTATGAATAGCGATTGAGTTTTCAGCGCGAGGCATGGGCTAACGGGACTCTCCTCTTACCAGACGCAAAGTGTCGGCAAGGTCGGGCTCGCCGTTTCGGCCCGGTTTGGATGGTTCATCTCCCGCCGTGACCGGCACCGCATCACCTTCGCCGGGAGCCAGAAAAAGATTGGTCTCGACGCCGTGTTGCCGAGTGTAGAGATCGTAATAGCGGCCGTGCAGAGCATACAGTTCTTCGTGAGTGCCGCGTTCGACAATTCGTCCCTGTTCGACGACGAGAATCTGATCGGCTCTGCGGATGGTGGAAAGGCGATGCGCTATGACGAAGGTGGTTCGTCCTTGCATCAGGTAGGAAAGACCCTGCTGGATAAGTTGCTCCGATTCTGAGTCAAGACTCGAAGTAGCCTCGTCAAGAATCAGGATGCGCGGCTCTGCCAGAATGGCTCGGGCAATCGAAATCCGTTGGCGCTGTCCTCCCGAGAGCTTCACTCCTCGTTCGCCGACTATGGTGTCGTACTTGTCCGCAAAGCTCTCTGCGAACTCGTCCACACGGGCGATGCGGCAGGCTCGCAGAATATCTTCTTCGCTGGCATCAGGACGTGAGAAGGCAACATTCTCGCGGATGGTGCCGTCAAACAGAAACGACTCCTGCAGGACCACTCCGAGACGCGTGCGATAAGAGTCCAGCCGCACGGTGCTCAGATCGACGCCATCGACCAAAACTTTGCCGAGCGTGGGCACGTTGAAAGCCGTGATCAGTCCAATGGTGGTCGATTTGCCGGAGCCGGATGGCCCAACCAGGGCGGTAACCGTTCCAGGTGCCGCGTGAAAAGAGACATCGTTGAGGACCATCCGACTCCCGTCGTAGCTGAAGCTGACGTTATCGAAGTCGATGTTGCCGCGAATCTCGTTCAAAACTACGGTTCGCTTGGGATCGTGATCTTCCCGCCGCTCGCTCATGATTTCATGGGTGCGTTCGAGTCCGGCTAACGCCTCGGTGAGTTGAGTGCCGATCTGAACGATCTGCATGATGGGTGCGACCAGGAAGCCAAGGAAAAGCGTGTAGGTGAAGAAACCGCCGATGGTTAACATGCCGGCCGCGATCTGGCGAGCGCCGACGTACATAATCACGGCGCCCACCACGCCAAGACAGCAAACTGGCGGAGAGACTCATCACCGATGTGGCGGTGAGAGTTCGCAAAACGTTTTCGAGCAGACGTTGCACACCGCGTGCGAAAACATTCTCCTCGCGCGCTTCAGCGTGATAACCCTTGACCACTCGAACCCCTCCAAGCGATTCCGCAAGCCGGCCGGTCACTTCAGCATTAATTTTGCTGCGCTCGCGAAAGATGGGACGGATGGTCCCAAAGGCCTTATAAAGAGCACTTGCAAATAGCAGCAGGAATCCGAAAGCCACCGCGGTCATGAGGGCGCTGATCCGAAACAGCACGATCAGCGCAATTCCGGCGGTCATCAGGCCTCCAACTAAATCGACTAATCCAGTACCGATCAAGTTGCGAACACCCTCGACATCGCTCATGATGCGCGAAACCAGCACACCGCTCTTGGTCGAGTCGTGGAAAGAGATCGGCAACCAGCCGATGTGCGCCTGAACCTTTTGACGAAGTTCCGTGATCAGCCGCTGCGCGGCCTTCGAGAGCAATTGCGTCAACAAAAACGATGTGATTCCCTGAATTAAGGTAGCGCCTAAAACGCCCAGCACCAGCGGCTTCAGCAGTTGAGTATTGTGCTTAATAATGACGCTATCGATCAGATATTTGGTGGAGTAGGGAAGCACGAGACCCGAAACGCGATTGATTACCATCAGCACAAAGCCGAGGGCAAGCACCGCACGGCGCGGGCGAATGAGTTCCCAGACCTGGGGAAGAACGGCGATAAGCCTTTCCCGGGCGGGGCGCTTGGGCCGGGGTGGTTTGCGATCAGAATCCACTGTATGCATTAGACACTATTTGGCGCAGACGGGGTTCATTTTGTCGAACCGTCAAGGGCAGGGGCGATGTGATAACATCGCGCCTTTAAAAGACAAATCTATGGCAAACGTAGAGCGAGGCAGTTGCCGTTTTAAAGCGATCCAGGGAGCGGACGGCAAGTTCGTCATCCGGATGGAGATGTTTCACCAGACCGTGCCGCTGTTGGCGGACGCGACCGTTGATTTCGAATTGCTGAACGGAACGACACAGGACCAGGCCAGAAAGCTCGCCGAGTCCATGAATGACAGAGTGACCGGAGTGTTGATCACTAAGCCGTGATGGCATTTTCGATCCTCTTCACAGCGGGGCTTCCGGCAAACTGGTAAACCGTTTAAACTGTATATGGCTGCCAAGGCAGTCAATTGAAGCTTAAAACGCCTCCGATCACGAATGTTTTCTGAACTCAATAGCCCCGGGTCACCCGAAGAGACGAAACCCGAATCTGGCAGCTTATCCGATGAACGCGAGTTGGAGCTCCTGCTAGCCGAGAGCTGGAACCGCCCCTTGTGGAAACGTTTGCTCGACCACATGCGCGACACTTTGTCGCCGGAGAAGCTGCCTCCGTTGCGCCTTACTTCGCGGCCGGTGGATGTCGGCATGCTGGCGGGCGACATCTTGAGCTTGCCTTGGTATCGCACGGTGTTCACAAACCTGGGCGACGTGATTTCGCCCGAGACGCTGCCGCCCTTGCAACTGGAGTCACGCCCCGTCGATGTGGGCGAGTTGATCGGCGATCAGATGAGTCACATGTGGTGGACTTCGCTGTTGCGAAGTCTCGCCGATGCGGCTGCTCCTGAGCGCCTGCCTGCATTGCAATTGACCTCGGCCCCGATGGATGACCCCAGCCTCACTCAGGGTGCGATGCAGCTGCCGCGCTGGTCCTCGGTGATCAGCACGCCCAAAGTGTTTTATCCCGACAAGCCAAAGGCGGCCTTCGTGCCGGCTGCTCGAGTCGCTGCGCCGCTGCCCAAGCCGGATCCGGCTGAAGTTGAATTCGTGCACGTCCTCGAAGCCGATTTAAAGAGAGACTTGCGGCGCTCTGTTTTCCGTCAGCGCCTGTGGGTTTCCCTTGCGGTTCTAGAGATGCTGGCCTTGATAGGCACTTCTCTCTGGTGGAAGTGAATACGTGGACTCTGCGCGATAGGACGCTATCACTCCGATCTCCTCCGCCCACTTCTGCAACATTGCGCGATTATAGTAAGCTTCTGGTTTTGCCTGGTTATATTTCGCACAAGAGATGGAGAGTTGATGAGCGCCGATTCGCGCGACCGCGAGCTGGGGATGAACCGGAAGATCACGCGGCGCGACTTCCTCGATGGAGTTGCTGTTGCGGTGGGCGGATCAATTCTGGCCTCGAGCGCTCCGTGGCTTGGGTCTAATGATTCGGTTTTTGCTCCCGAGAAGGACCCGAAGTACTATCCTCCGGCTTTGATGGGAATGCGCGGGAATCATGAAGGGACGTACACTTCCGCGCACAGCCTGCGCGACGGCGAGTTCTGGGAGTCTGCGGGTCAAGCAGAGAGCACCGGCGAAAAGTACGATCTCGTGGTTGTGGGCGGAGGAATCAGCGGGCTGGCTGCCGCATATTTCTATCGCGAACAGGCAGGACAGAATACGCGCATTCTCATCCTCGACAACCACGACGATTTCGGCGGACACGCCAAGCGCAACGAGTTTTGGGCCGCGAACCGGCTGTTGTTGAGCTATGGCGGAACCCAGTCGATCGAGAGCCCGGCACGGTATAGCAAAGTAGCGAAGGCACTCATCGCCGACCTCGGTATCGACACCCAACGCTTTTACAAAGCTTACGATCAAAAGCTGTACGCCAAGCTGAACACCGCGTGCTTCTTCGATCGCGAAACTTTCGGCGAGGACCGCCTCGTGGTCGGCATGGGATCTACGCCTTGGCCCGAGTTCCTCAGCAAAGCGCCGCTTTCAGAGCCGGTTCGTCGCGATATCGCGCGCGTTTACGCGGAAAAAGTCGATTACCTTCCGGGCTTGTCGAAGCAAGAGAAGTACGCGCGGCTGTCCAAGATCAGCTATGCTGACTATTTAACCAAAGTTTGCAAGCTCAATCCAGAGGCGCTGCCATTTTTCCAGACTTATCCGCATGATTTGTTCGGCGTCGGGATTGATGCTGTTTCCGCTCTCGCATGTTTCGAAAATGGCGACGACTACCACTCGTTCACCTACCCAGGCTTTGACGACTTGAACCTGGGCGAAGTGGAAAAAGAAGAGCCCTACATCTTTCATTTTCCCGACGGCAACGCGTCGATCGCGCGTCTGCTCGTCCGGTCATTGATTCCCGGAGCGATTCCCGGCCAAAGTATGGAGGACGTGGTCTCTGCCCGCGCCGACTACAGCCGTCTCGACGATGCCAAGGCTTCGATCCGCATTCGCTTGAACTCGACCGTTGTGCAAGTCCGCCACAATGGATCTGCGGCGTCGGCGAAGGATGTAGGAGTCTCGTACATGCGTGGCGGAAAGCTGCAAAGCGTGCAGGCGAGCGCCTGTGTTCTGGCGTGCTACAACATGATGATTCCGTATCTTTGTCCCGAGCTCCCCCAGAAACAGCGAGACGCGCTTCATTACCTCGTCAAGGTTCCGCTCGTCTACACCCACGTTGCGATCCGCAGCTGGACTGCTTTTCAGAGTCTGGGCATTCATCAGATCGTTGCACCCGGCGGTTACCATACTTATACGGCGCTCGATTTTCCCGTCAGCCTGGGCCAGTATGAATTTCCTGCCAAGCCCGATGAACCCATGGTTCTGTTCATGCTGCGCACGCCCTGCAAACCTGGGCTGCCGCAGCGCGATCAATTTCGGGCCGGCCGCGCAGAGCTGATGCGAACGCCGTTCTCGACTTTTGAGCGGAATGTCAGAGATCAACTGGCAAGAATGCTGGGCTCTGCGGGTTTCGATCCGGCACGCGACGTTAAGGGCATCACTGTAAATCGATGGGCTCACGGCTACGCTTACAGCCCGAATTCTTTGTTCGACCCCGACTGGCCCGAAGGCGAACGACCATGGGTAGTGGGACGAAAGCCATTCGGCAGGATTACGATTGCGAACTCCGACGCGGGCGCGAGCGCCTATACGGATGTGGCGATTGATCAGGCCTATCGCGCGGTCGGAGAATTGGCGAATCGCAGCTGAATACTAAGCGTTGGCGTCCCTCTACTTCTCCGGCGGTGGTGGCGGTGCTTTCCGCCCGCTACTGGCTTCGACCAGTTTCTGCACAGATGGCACGACCATGAGCAACAATTGTGCCTTCGGTTTTTGGGCCTCTTCCAATAAGGCGAATTGCTCCGTTGCCCACGTAGCGGGTGCGCGCTCTCCGCGGTCCATGTAGTCCAGCGCCTGGAGACCGGTTGTAGCCACGGCAGAAAGATCCTGCGACAGTGGAACGATCTCCTTTAACAGAAACGATTGGCTCTCAAGCAGCTGCAGATTACTCTGGTTGTCCCGCCAGCCGATCAGCAACGCTTTGATTTGTTGTTTGGCCTCGGAATCAGCGTGGCCCGCGATCAGCGCATCAACGAGGTTGCCGAATTGTCGAGCCGTCGCGCTCTCGGGACGAGCTGCATCTATGACACGATTCAATGGCGACAAGCTCGTAGCCTGCACGGCGGCAAGCTCTTCGCGGTTGTAATCCTTCACCGGTTCCACGACGTCTGTAAACGTGCGCAGCGCCGAAATATCATTTGAGCCAGCGATGCGGCGCAGCATGGGGCCGTAGCTGGAGTTGTGCTTGAGCCCGAGCCAATCCAGCCATCGGTTAACTTCCCCCAGGCGCTGATACATCGAATTGACGTCGGTTACATTCTGTTGCGACCACAGCCGCTCCGCGATGGCTGCGGTTCGAGGCCAGATGCGCGAATCGATATTCTCGGGCGAAACATACTCCGACCACATGCAGGCCTCGCCGCCCAGGATGAGTTTCTTTTCGTCAGGACTCAGGTTTGCCGCCGCGTCACTCATCGGATCGACCGCGTAGTGTCGCCAGGCTGGCCAGTTCAGGTCGATGTAATATCCAGACGAGAGAATGCCACGATATCCCTGCTTGGCTGCGGCCGCAAGTGAATCCTGACCACGCCACGATTGCACGACGATATCTTTAGGCAAGTCCGGCCGCAGGATCTCATCCCATCCCACCATCGTTTTCCCGTGCTTGCTCACGATTTTCTGCACGCGGGTGTTGAAGTACGCTTGCAGATCTTGATTGGTCTTGAGCCCGTGAGCATGCATGAACGCCTGAACATTCGGATTCGCGTCCCACTGCTTTCCGTTGACCTCGTCGCCGCCAATATGGAAATAGTGATCAGGGAAGAGATTCGCCATCTCCCCGATGAAGGCGTCGAGGAACTTGTAAGTCCGCTCCTGTGTAGGATCCATGGCCGGATCGAAGACGCCCCATTTGCGTTCGATCTGATACGGCCCCGGTCCGCTGGCCAGTTCGGGATAGCCAACAAACCATGCAGTGCTGTGCCCGGGCATATCAAATTCCGGGACCACGCGAATACCACGGTCGTGCGCGTAAGCGATCAGGTCGCGCACTTCGTCCTGCGTGTAGTAGAGGCCGTCCGAGCCCATCTCCTGCAACTTGGGGAATTTCTTGCTTTCAATGCGGAAGCCCTGGTTCTCCGAGAGGTGCCAGTGAAATACGTTCAGCTTGACCGCTGCCATGCCGTCCAGATTGCGCTTCAGAACATCGAGCGGAATGAAGTGGCGGCCCACGTCGATCATCAAGCCACGCCAGGGAAAGCGAGGTTTATCCTGAATCGCAATTGCCGGTACCGCGAAGCCGTCCGAAGTGGTTTGCACCAACTGCAGAAAGGTTTCCAGCCCGCGCATGATTCCGAGCGTCGTCGCTGCATCGAGCTTCGCGCCCGTAGGGTTAATCTCGAGCGAGTACGATTCATCCTCACCGAGCTCCTGCACAGCTTTACTTTCATGTTCGCTGTGAACGACCAGCTTGGCTTGGGTTGCATCCGTCACCTTCATGTCCAACGGAGGCATGCCGGTCTGGCGGCGGAGATTGTCCAGGAAGCGTTCAACCGCCCGTTGCAATTGCGCATCGGAGTGACCGCTGATTCCAACCGTGAACGAAGCATCAATGACAAGCTGGCCAGTCTTAGGTTGCACGTTGGCCGGCATCGGCATGAGGCTTATTGGCCGTGGCTCAGCTGCGGAGGAAGACACCAATACCGAACACAGGATCAGAATTACAAGAATATCCCGCACAGAATGTTCTCCTGGCCTTGCATGTGGAAGGGGCAGGATAGTGGAATCCCGAGCAGTCCGCAAATCAGGAGTGTCGCGCTCGAAAAACTTTCGCCGAAGAAGGAAAATCGTACGCCGGTAAGACTGAAAACCAATACTGCGAACTGCGCCTATCCCTTTCCCGCAGCCTGAGCGCAGTGCAGCAGATTTACATCCCAGATGAACGGCTCTGACGAAAGGCTTTCGACGCCGATTTTACCCTGTCTTCGGGTACCTTGCTTGCCCACCCACACGACTCGAAACTGTGCTTGATCCTCATCATGCTGGAGGTGGAGGATCGTGCCGGCCCTGACCGGACGGGTCATTCCCTGCAATACCGCTCCGCGATCACTGATGTTTCTTACCTGAGCATGCTGCGTGAAGGGCATGGACTTGGCATCGACACCCCAGATGCGCACCGTCAAGAATGCGGCGACACGTCGATTGCGACGACGATCCATAGGACCCGTTTGAATTCGACTCCCTGAGAAGGTACGGCATATTCATGATTATCGAAACTTACCGCGGTCACCCGAAAACAGGTACCGAAAGTCACCCACGGCTGGCCTAGGATAGAGATCGAGGCGGGGCTTTTGACAGAATCAATCCATGTCGGGCATCGAGCACGCGCCGGGGCCGCGCGGATCGCCGCAACTCCCGCACGCTCCCACCGAAGGGGATGCGCCTGCGGAACCTTTGGTCGACATGGCAAAAACCGAAAGTTGCTGTGCCAGTTTCTTGCTCTGGCATTTGGGGCATTCGGCTTTCTTGCTGCCGTACACCAGCGCTTCAAATGGATGATCGCATTCCTGGCAAACGTACTCGAAGATGGGCATGGACAACTCCTGACGGTTTTACAGACCTTATCCATTTAAAATCAAAGTGTGGGAACTACGCAAACGTTAGCGCAACAATTTGTGGCACGACGCGGATTGCGCGGCGGACATCGCCAAACCTTGGCTAGTTTCTTTCTCCCACGGCGGCTTACCGTCCCCCCAGCCGAAAAGCGCTTGATCGAAGTTGAACCCGGCGTTCAGGTTCTTTGCCACTGCCATTGGCAGACAGACCGCGAAAACGCGCTGACGGTGATTATTGTGCACGGCCTCGAGGGTTCGAGTGAATCCCAGTACATGCTCGGCATTGCAGCGAAGGGCATGGCCGCGGGCATGAACGTGGTACGCATGAACCAGCGCAATTGCGGCGGCACAGACGCGTTGTCACCTACTCTTTATCACTCGGGGCGGTCTCAGGATATCGCTGCTGTTGCTGAGAATCTACTGCTCCAGGACCGGATTTCCCGATTCGCTCTCGCTGGATTCTCCATGGGCGGCAATCTGGTATTAAAGCTCGCAGGCGAATGGGGAAATGGAGGGCCACCCCAGTTCCGCGCCGTGGTGGCGGTGTGCCCGTCCATGAATCTCGCGGCGTCAGCCGACGCCTTGCACATTCCCGCCAATCGCCTCTACGAGTATTACTTTATGTGGCAACTTCGCCGTCGTCTCAGAGCGAAAGCGCGTTTGTTTCCTGGAGTATTCGATACTGCACGCATGCGGGGCGTGACCAGCCTTCGTGATTTCGACGACAAGGTCACGGCTCACTACTGCGGCTTTGAGGGCGCATCGGATTATTACGAACGCTCGGCCGCCGCCAACGTCGTCGACCGCATCGCCGTGCCGACGTTGATCCTGCACGCGGCCAACGATCCGTTCATCCGCATTCTTCCGGAAACCCGGTGGAAGATTCTTTCCAACCCTCATATCACTTTTGTCGAAACTGAGGACGGTGGCCACTGCTCATTCCTCGCCCAACCTGATGGCGACGATGGCCGCTGGGCGGAGCGGCAGGTCGTGGAATTTCTGCGTGCGTTCTGAGGACATGGGGACAGCCGCCCTCGGCTGTCCGTCGAGCGCAAGCTCGACTTCTCTCCTATAATCACCTTCTCGAATGAAACTGCGCGTGAAAATCGCATTGGCGGCAGCTCTAATCCTTGCGCTGGCGTTTCTTCTTCACGCCGAGCCCGTATCGCAACTGAAGCCCACGAATTACGTCAACGATTTTGCCGGAGTTCTAAACCCGAACACCGTCGCGCAACTCAATAGCATCTGCCAGCAAATCGACGAAAGGGCGCACGCACAGATTGCCGTCGTCACGATCAAGTCGCTGGACGGATCTGATATCGAAAGTTATGCGGTCGCCCTGTTCAAGCAATGGGGCATCGGCAGCAAAGCTACCGACCACGGTGTGCTCATCCTGCTGGCCACACAGGATCGCCGCTACCGAATTGAAGTTGGTTACGGGCTTGAACCGATTTTGCCCGATGGCAAAGTCGGTGGCTTCGGACGCGAAGCCGTCCCACTTCTTAAGCAGAATGACTACAACGGCGCTGTGGCGCTCTTGACTATGCGAGTTGCGGATGCGATCGCGCTTGACGCCGGCATTCAGTTGACTGGCTCACGTCCCGTCGCCGCGACGGAGAGGGAAGAACCGAACAAGGGAATGTCTGTAGTTGGAATCATCGTTCTGATTATTATTTTCCTGATTTTGGTATCCACGCCTTTTGGGCGGTTGCTCCTCTTCAGCATGTTATTAGGGGGTCGCGGCGGCGGGGGTGGTGGTGGTTTTGGCGGCGGTGGCGGCGGGTTCGGAGGCTTTGGTGGTGGCAGTTCGGGCGGTGGCGGAGCAAGTGGAAGCTGGTAGTTGCAGCAGAAGGGGCACTATGGTTGCGGAAAAACAGATTAACGAATTCATCAGCCGGTTGCGTGCGGCGTCAGGAGAGAATCTCCTGAGCGTGATCCTTTACGGTTCTGCTGCGGACGGGGAATTTCACCCCGACTTCTCTAATGTCAACCTGCTTTGCGTCTTGCGTGAGAGTTCTTTCTCCGCGCTCACCGCGATTGCGCCGGCGGTCGAGTGGTGGGCGAAACAGAAGCATCATGAGCCGCTGGTGCTGACACGCGAGGAACTGGAGCGTTCCACCGATGTTTTCTCCATCGAGTTTCTCGACATGCAGCAACGTCATCGCGTGCTATTCGGCGGGGATGTCCTTAGTGGGCTACAAATTCCCATGCATTTGCATCGCGCCCAACTGGAGTACGAGCTACGCGAGAAACTTATTCTTTTGCGCGAACGCCTGTTGCTCGCCACCCGCGACAAAAAGCAATTATGGGAGTTGATGCTGAATTCGTTATCAACCTTCACTACTCTTTTCCGCCACGGGTTATTTGCGCTGGGCGAGATGCCTCCCAAAGCGAAGCGGGATGTGGTCCAGGCGCTGGCCGCGCGAACTCCGTTCGATGCTTCCGCTTTCTTGCAATTGCTCGACATTCGCGAGCACAAAGCAGAGACTAAGCAGTTCGATGTAACCGATGTTTTTGCCCGCTACCTGGCTGCGGTGCAGCAGGTAACCGCCGCAGTGGATAAAGTGCTAGACTCCCCGGGACCACGCGGCGTGTAAGTTTTGATAGCTTTCTTATAGGAGAATAACGATGAAAATAGGTTTGATTGTGATTGTTGTCCTGGTGTTGATCGCGCTGGTCGCGTTCGGACAGTACGTGGGCGTACGCAATACGCTGGTGACCAAGAATGAAGCGGTCAAGGCGGCGTGGTCGCAGGTCGACATAGTGCTGCAACGGCGTGCTGATCTGATTCCCAACCTTGTCGAGACCGTAAAAGGCATCGCGGGTCAGGAACAAAAAGTGTTCGGCGATATTGCGGCCGCCCGTTCCAGGTTGCTCTCCGCCAATGCTCCAGCGGACAAAATCGCCGCCAATCAACAACTGGATGGCGCAATCGGACGCCTGCTGGCGGTGGTCGAGAACTATCCGCAATTGAAATCGAATGAGAATTTTCTGCGCCTGCAAGATGAGTTGGCGGGCACGGAAAACCGTATTGCGGTTGAGCGCAAGCGTTACAACGATGCGCTGCAGGACTACAACACCTACGTGCAGCACTTTCCCAACAACATTTACGCGGGCTGGGCTGGGTTCAAACCCAACGAAGCGTATTTTGCCGCTTCGGAGGAATCGCGCCAGGTTCCGAAGGTGAATTTCTCCACGCCGAACGCAACCCCGCAGGCAACTCCCGAGCCTGCGCCAGCAAGGTAGCGTGCAAGCCGATTTCGCCGTCGAACTCGGCGCCGACGATGAAACCCTCGAAATGCCTTGGGCCGCCGAGGAGGGCGGCCCACGTTATTACGATCTGAAGCGCCATCCCGAGCTTTTGTCCAATCTGGAAGAGGCCGTGCGAGCGCCTGAGTTGGGCGAGTTCCTTTCCAAGGTCAATTCTCTGCAGAGTCCGCTGGAGACGGCCAAGTGTGACGTCTGGTCCAGCACAGAAATAAATCCCGAGGAGGAGATCTTCGAAGCGACCCACAAGTTCGGCTCCTACGTCGATCTCTTTTTTTCTGATGAACCAAAACGCTTTTCGTTCCCCCGGCATGAGCAACTCGCGAAGCGACTCACGAACCTCTTGCAGCGTGCTCCTGAAATGCCTGTTTCGGTCGAGTTCTTAATCCGCCGCTGTTATTACCACGAGCCAGAAGAAGTACCCGGGCAGGAAGAAATTCGCGATGGCTTCTATATCACGGTTTACCTCTTCGGATTCGCCAAGGATGAACTTCGTTCGCGCCAAAATTGGGCAATCGGATTGAAGTTGATCGGGAATGCGATTCGGCAGATGTCGGCGGGTTGAAACTAGCTGGTTTTCGCCGGCCGGTAGAACCACGCCAGAGTTTCGGCGCCCCGGCCTTTGAGCCGGGTGCGTAGGACGGACAACAGAACCATCGAAAGGAAAATCGCCAGCAATCCAAAAGAAGCCGTACGAATGTCGACGGCTCGCTTCGGGAGAATTGAAAGCCGGCCGTAAACGAACTCAATGTGCACCCAATAAACTAGCAGCGAGGTTTGCCCGAGTTGTATCAAAGGGCTGAAGCCCCATTGCCCCGCCCCCCATCTGCACCATAGATAAGCCGCGGCCAGGATCGCCAGCAGGAGACCGACGCGAATCAGAAAGAAATTCGGGCTGGTGTGCCAGAAATCATCAGTTGCGTAAAGCTGTTCGGGACGCGCATCCAGCCATCGTGCCAGGTAAATCAACCCAACTCCGCCCACCCCCGCTACCGCAAAGGTCGCAGCGCCCCATCTCCGCCCCGGATCGCTCAACAGAAAAAATCCCACTGCGAGACCGATGAATGCAAACGCAGTCCACGGGAAAATGGGAAACAGCCAAGCCTGTGGCTCACCCAGGTTGTGTACGCCATCGATATAAGACTCAAGCGGCCAGGGCAGCCACCGCGGGCGCCAACTCGTCCACATCAAGGGCGACAAGAGGGAAATGCTCATTCCGACAACCGCCGCGGTCGTGCCCAGGGTGAACCGCGCGTGCGAGCCATAGTTGAGTGCTAGGACAAAGCAGCAGACCACTCCCATCAACATCATTGAAAGGCCAATCGTATTGAGGATGTCTACGCGCAACAAGTCGCTCCACGGAGCCCAGCCCCACGCAATCAGATATTCCTGCAATCGAAACAAAATTCCCAGCGCGAAAATCTCCGCTCCTCGGCGAATTGTAGTTCGCGCAATCTGATTGGTGGACACGCCTTTCTGCCGTAACTTGTCGATCACCAGTGCGAAGGAAATTCCCGCCAGAAAAAGAAACAGTGGCGCGGGCAGAGTCCCGCCCAGCTGAGACCACATAAAGAAGGTGCTCTTGCGCGCATCACCTCCTAACCAGGAGTCATAGCAATGCGTCTGGAACATCAGCACGCAGGCCAGACCGCGCATCCAGTCGATATACGTGAGCCGGGATTGAGTAGACGGATTCATCGCTGAGTACCAGGCACGGGGGCAGTATACAAAACCACGCCGCGATAACCCGCGGCAGGCAGTTTGCTTAAGCGTAAAGTATTCGGTATCGCATTCGGTCTGTGGCACGACGCGCGAGATCCTTCACCCGGCTGACGTCGGGTTCAGGATGACGGCTCGATACATAGCCTATTAAGTCCCTGACTTTCCCTGCAACCTATAGAGGCGCAACGCCCTGGAACTTTTGCCGTCGTTCAGTGTTTACATATATCGGATAGGCGCTTCAGACGAAAGCAAGATGCCTGAAGGCCTCCCGATCTCGATCTTCACGGAGATCACAGATCGGAGAAGGGGGTCAACAATGCGTTATCTAAGGTATTTGGCTTTGCTGAGCATCTTCGTACTGCCGGCGGCTTATTCGCAGGCGCAAGTTGCGGTGGGAATTGGAATCGGCCCGGGTTATGTCGGACCAGCGCCCGCATGCGCTTATGGCTACTACGCGTATTATCCATACGCGTGTGCGCCTTATGGATACTACGGACCGCAATGGTTTGCGGGCGGCGTCTTTATTGGCGCGGGCCCGTGGTACCACGGCTATTACAGGCCCGGCTATGGTTACTGGGGACGCGGCGGCTACGGTTACTACGGACGCGCCGGGTATGGCTACTACGGACGCGGCGGATACGGAAACTATGGTCGCGGATATTACAGGCCGGGAGCGTATGCCTACCGGGGCGGGGGTGGCTACAGCCACAGCTATGCACGCGGTGGAGGGGGCGGATTTCATGGTGGTGGCGGGCGCCGGTGAGCGTCCGCATGATTGAGCTGAAAAGGCTGGCGGCTGTGCCGCCAGCCTTTTGTTTGCTGAGGATGGCACAGTGTTATCCTAGTCGGGACGAATCCTACAGCGAGGCTGTAAGCTTTCATGTCCAGTCCTGGCAGTCCTGAATCCCAACCTCTCAACGAGTCTGACGAGTCGTTCAAGGACATTCTCACCCAGTTCGAGAAGAGCAAATCGCGCAAGCCCGAGGAAGCCGGAAAAGGGCGCGAAGGGACGGTGATTGCCGTCACCGTCGATTCGGTCCTGGTCGACATCGGTTTCAAGACCGAGGGAATCCTTCCGCTGTCAGCATTCCAAAGCGCGCGTGAAGCAGTGAAGGCTGGCGACAAACTGGTGGTCTCGATCAAAGGTCGTGATCCTGAAGGCTACTACGAGCTCACCCTGGGTAAGAGCGAGCGGCCAAAGGATTGGGCGGCACTGCAAAAGGCATTTACCGAGAAGACGACGATTGTGGGTACGGTAACGAGCGTGGTCAAAGGTGGTCTGAGCGTGGACGTGGGAGTGCGGGCTTTCATGCCTAACTCGCGCAGCGGAGCGCGCGACGCCGCCGAGATTGCGAAGTTAGTAGAACAGGAGATCCGGTGCCGGATTACCAAGCTCGACGAGATAGAGGAAGACGTAGTCGTAGACCGCCGCATCGTTCTCGAAGAGGAAGAGCGCGCGGCGAAAGGGCGCCGCTACTCGGAGGTCCAGGAGGGCGCCATTGTGCACGGCACGGTTCGCAGCCTGACCGATTATGGTGCTTTCATCGACATTGGCGGAGTGGACGCGCTGCTCCATGTCAGTGACATCTCTAGAAGTCGCGTCACTAAACCCGCGGACGTGCTCTCGGTAGGGCAAGAGGTCGAAGTCAAGATTCTGAAAATTGATTCTGAGAAGCGCCGTATTTCTGTCGGCATGAAGCAGCTTGAACCCGATCCATGGGATTCGGTGGCAACAAAATTCAAGCCGGGCGAGCGTGCTCGGGGCACGGTAACCCGTGTGCTCGATTTCGGAGCGTTTGTAGAACTCGAACCCGGAATCGAAGGGTTGATCCACATTTCGGAAATGTCGTGGGCAAAGAAGGTGAGGACACCCAGCGACGTAGTTAAGCCGGGCGATACCGTTGAGGCCGTGATTCTTGGCGTGAACGTCGGGGAGCGCCGCATATCTTTGGGCCTGAAGCAGGCGCTCGGGGACCCATGGGCCGACGCGGCGCAGAAATTTGCCGTGGGCTCGCTGATCGAAGGGCCGGTCACGAGCCTGACCAAGTTCGGAGCTTTCGTGCAGCTTTCCGAAGGCATCGAGGGCATGATTCACATCAGTGATATGAGCGCGGAGAAGCGCATTAATCACCCGCAGGACATGCTGAAGGTTGGGCAGTCCGTGAAGGCGCAAGTGCTCGAAGTCGACTCCGAAAAGCGGCGGCTGAAACTGGGGATTAAGCAACTGGTTCCGACCAGCATCGAGGAGTACATTGCCGAACGCCATGTAGGCAATGTGGTCTCGGGCCGGGTGATCGAGATTTCGGGCGAGCAGGCACGCGTTGAATTGGGCGAGGGCATCCACGCTAATTGCCGGATCGCTGTAGAGGGAGCGGCGAAGGAGAAGCCCCCGGCTGAATCGAAGACGGATTTAGGATCCCTAAGCTCCATGCTGAAGGCGCACTGGAAAGGCGGTGCTGCGACTGGAGAATCCAAGCCGGAAGCCGTCCGCGCAGGCCAGATTCGCAGCTTTAGGATCGCGAAGCTGGATCCAGCGGCGAAGAAGATTGAATTAGAGCTAGCCTAATGCCGTCCGTTCGTCGTCAAACGAAGTCCTGCTGCCATTGCAAATCCGCCAACTGCGACTCCGCCGATTAAGGTTGCCTTCAGCTATCCGGCGCTAGTATGGGTGGTCTTCAGAATCGATCTTCAAGAATGAGGGATACAAATATGAGGCATTCGCGTTCGACTTGGCTCCGCTTGGGATTGTTCATCTCCCTGCTGGCAACCTTTTCCGCTGCGGCCGATCCTGGCTATCACGTCATCAAAACCTACAAGCTGGGCGGGGACGGCGGCTGGGATTATCTGACCCTTGACAGCTCCTCGCGGCGTCTCTACATCTCGCGGGCCACGCACGTCATCGTGATCGATGCGGATTCAGGCAAGGCCGTCGGCGATATTCCGGACACTCCCGGGGTTCACGGTATCGCGCTGGCTCCGGAACTGGGACGCGGGTTTGTCAGCAATGGGCGGGAAGGCACGGTCACGATTTTCGACATTGAAACGCTGAAGCTGATCTCGAAGGTCAAGGCCGGCGACAATCCCGACGCGATTCTTTACGATCCCGCCACCAAACGAGTCTTCACCTTCAACGGACGGAGCCAGGACTCGACCGCCATCGACGCGGCTAAAGGTACGGTGTTGGGCACAATCAAGCTGCAGGGCAAGCCGGAATTTGCGGTCAGCGACGGCAAGGGCGAGATTTTCGTCAACATCGAAGACAAGAGCCAGCTGGACGCGATCGACCCTGCCAAGCTCGAAGTAAAATCGCGCTGGCCGCTAGCTCCGTGTCAGGAACCCAGTGGCCTTTCGATGGACCGCAAAAATCGGCGCCTGTTCGCCGGCTGCGACAATAAGATGATGGCCGTCGTCGATGCTGACAGCGGGAAAGTGCTTGCTACCCCCGCAATCGGCGAGGGAGTGGATGCCACCGCCTTTGACGAAGGCACCAGCCTCGCCTTCGCGTCCTGCGGCGAGGGCGTGCTGACCGTGGTGCGAGAAGAGTCGCCTGGCAAGTTCAGCGTCGCGGAAAATGTGAAGACCCAGGAAGGTGCCCGCACCCTCGCCCTCGACGAGAAGACCAACCAGGTCTTCGTAGTGACGGCGAAATTCGGCCCGCCGCCCGCCCCCACCGCGGATAACCCGCATCACCGGCACGCGATTCTGCCCGACAGTTTCGTGGTCCTGGTGCTGGGCAAATAATTAATGCTGCGGAACCGCCAGGCAACGAAGAACGAGATCGATAAAAGAGATAGATCGAATAAATTATTTGGATTGAAGTGAAGTTGAGCGGCGGCGCACTTCCTGTAAACTATGCCAACCCCGGGCAGGACGAGACCCGGGTTGATCTTTTATGAGCGGCAGCGACACAGAAAAATTTCATCGCGCAACAATCACCAAGCGGATCGACATCGCCCCTGAGCTGTGGATGATCCGCATCCAGCCTGACCACGAGTTCAAGTTTGCTCCCGGCCAGTACGCAACTCTGGGCCTCGAAGGTCTGGGCAAGCTAAGGGAGCGGCCTTACTCCATCGTCTCTGCGCCTCACGAGAATGAACTCGAGTTCTTTTTCGAACTCGTGCCTCCCGGCGATCTAACACCCTTGCTATATAAGCTGCAGCCCGGCCACGAAGTGCTCATGCGAAAGGTTCCTAAAGGACGCTTCATGCTCGATACCAAGAGCGGCCGCACGAATCACCTTTTAGTGTGTACGGTCACCGGCGTCGCTCCGTTCGTAAGCTACGTCCGCACTCTTTATCGAGACTGGAAAGAAGGTAGGTTCGCGGGGGAGCACAAACTGTTTCTACTGAATGGGGCAAGCCGCTCGTGCGAGTTCGGATATCTGGAAGAGTTGCAGAAGTTCGCGCAGGACGCGCCCTGGTTCAAGTACGTGCCAACGGTCAGTCGTCCCTGGGACGATGAAAAATGGACCGGCGAGACCGGACGCGTCGATGACATTCTGCGCAAGTACGCGGACATGTGGGGCATCGGGCCGAATGCGGTCGCGTATTTATGCGGGCATCCGGCGATGGTCGAAAATAGTAAAGGAATTCTGAAGCGTATCGGCTTCACCAAAGAGGGTTTGAAAGAAGAGATCTATTGGGTTCCGTCAAAGGAGAAGCATGCCACTTCTCCGGCTTAGCTTTTGAAACCGTCCTAAACACCCACACTCGAGCTCCGGCGTTCAAGCAGAAGAACGTCCCTCCAAATACCGCCTCGCTGACCCAATTTCCTCCTTAGTCCGACTTCGCGGAATCCGCAGGACTTATGCAACGCAATGCTCGCAGCGTTCTCTGGGAAAATTCCGGCTTGCAGCGTCCACATCCCGCAACGCTCCGATTGTTCGACTAGCGATTGAAGCAACATCTTTCCGACTCCGCGACCACGCGTTTCGGCAGCCACGTAAACTGAAACCTCTGCCACGCCGGAGTAAACCGGCCGGCTGGATACTGGACTGAGCGCTGCCCAGCCCAGAATCTGTTGACTGTCTTGCGCAACTAAGCGGAAGTCCTGAAGATGCGATTGATCCCACCTCGACCACTCCGGAATTTCCGTTTCAAACGTGGCGTTACCTGTGGCGATGCCTTCGGAATAGATGTTTTGGACCGCAGGCCAGTCGTCACTGCTCATGGCTCTGATGTCGAAGCCCATATTTAAATTTGATCCTGGCATGCTGCCAAAGGTCGCGGCGAACCAGAAGAACTTTCTCGCTATTCGCTTTCCGCTGGGGCGAAAAATACGAGCACGGTTAACTCCTCCGCGATCTCGTAGAATCGGTGCTCCACTCCAGCCGCAACAAAGATGACACTACCTTCGGTTACTGCCTGATCTTCGGAACCGGCCCGCATGCGGCCTCTGCCCCGAACCACGTAGTACATCTCGTCTTCTTTGTGGGGTGATTGAGGGTCGTTTCTTCCAGCGGACAAGACGTAAACTCCGGCACTCATCGCCGGGACACGTAGAAACTCGAAGTAACGTTTCCCGGATTGCTGGCGCTGTTTGTCTACGTCTGCGATGTTAAAGAAACTTGCCACTTGCACGATGGGTACCTCCGCTACATGAAACACTGTATTGCGTGTTTATCCTACCCAAGTCAGACTTTATGCAGCGCCACGATCCGATGGGCGGTGAACTTGGATCGTACGCCTCGTTTAATAGACGTTCGCCAAATCGGACCGGGTAGCGAACGAGACATTTCAGGCCGGTGCTCCGCATGTGGTGTGGTTCTGATCGCCCGGCTTGATAACCGGGGGAGTTCTAACTTGGAGGCGCTAAGAAATAAGCTCGACAAATTGTTCGCTCGTCACCTTGATGAAGTTGCGTGCGGGAGTCCACAGAGTCCGGATCCAGAGTAACGCTGTTGGTTGCGCTAGCCAACACTAGAGGCCAGCGATCGAAATTTTTACCGCTAGTAGAACATTCTTCCCACTTGTCAATCCAGTTTGCAGACTTCCTCCTCCTGCAGGGCTATTTGATTCAATAATTTACGCAATCTGGCACGCCTGCTGCTCTATCTACATCCAAGTAATGAAACACTAAGGAGGCTGTCGTGAAAAAAATACTCCAAAAAGTTACTCAATTACTGTGGATGCTGCTGGTGGTTTCTCCATTCTTCCTAAGTCCGGTATTTCCAGGCTCACAAGCGTACGCCGAAAACCAAGTGATGGGCGAGATTCAGTTTGAAGGAAAATCGCATGTCGAAAAGACGTCCGGGGTCTGGGTTGACGGGCAGTATGTGGGTTATCTGAAAGAACTCAAGGGATCGAAAAAAGTTTTACTCCTACCGGGGGAGCATGTAATTACCGTGCGCCAGGACGGCTACCACGACTTCACGCAGCAAGTTTTGGTTGAGCCTGGACAAAAGCAGGTGGTGAGCGTGGCGATGCAGAAAGCGCCGACTGGACCGCTTCCTCAAGTGACCGCTGAAGTTAAGTTAGCGGTCAACCCGTCACGGGCTGCGGTTTTCCTGGATGGACTGTTTGTGGGACACGTGGGGGAGTTTGAGGGCGCAGGTCGCGGGATGCTGGTGGCGCCGGGACCGCACCGGATAAGGATCGCGCTTCCCGGGTATCAAACTTTTGAGACGGAGATCAATCCAACCGCCAACCAGAAGGTGGAAATCAAGACAGAATTGGCCAAGAGCGACGCACCTCCGGCAGGGCCGCTGGTCAACACGGAAACCGGCGAGGCCACACAGTTGGCTCCGCCTGCGCCGCCGGTTCGAGACGCGACTGTGGCTCCGCAGCATTGAAGTACAGACCTGGTAGTACGTTGCCGTAGTCACAAACTGGACCGGGGAACTCAAAAAGTGACGCTGGCGCTGGAACTGTGGGTCGTGTGGCGTCAGGCGCCAGGTCTGTGCTAACTTTCATGTTTTCCGACAGTCCATGAGTGGGATACTGAGGATTCTGCCGGATGCAACTGTTACTGTCTGCCATTCTGCTAGCCGCAGTCCTTCCTTTATTCGCGCAGGACACCGACGTTCTGCGACACTTCGACTACGACCAGAAAGCATCGCTCGACCTGCAGGAGATCGGTGTCGAGCGCCGCGGCAATGTCGCCGTCCATGACATCTCTTATGTCAGCCCCAAGGGCGGACGGGTTCCAGCCTATCTGGTCGTGCCCAGCGGTAAGGGGCCGTTCGCCGCTGTGATCTGGGGACACTGGTATTGGGGCAATTCGGTGATGCGCAACCGCAAAGAGTTTCTGGACGAAGCCGTGGCCCTCGCGCCGGCGGGCGTGGTGTCACTGCTTACCGACGGTCCCGTCGCGCGTCCTGGACATGTGGAGGATCCGACCCCGCTGAACCAGCAGGAAGCCACGGATCTGATACAGCAGATCGTGGACATGCGCCGCGGTGCTGACCTGCTGCTGGCTCGTCCGGACGTGGATGCCAAGCGTCTTGCCTATGTCGGGCACAGCTACAACGCTAGCGTGGGTGGGTTTCTCAGCGGCATTGATAAGCGGTTCGTGGCTTTCGTCTTGATGGCGGGCGGTTTGTCGGATGAATCGGATCTCAAGACAAAACAGATGCAGGAGTACCGCCAGAAGATTGGCCCGGAAAAGTTTGACGCATTCCAGGCAAAATATGGGTGGCTGGATCCGGGCAAATTCGTCTCGCACGCGGCGCCCGCCGTGGTATTTTTGCAGTACGCTTCAAGGGAGGAGTTCCTGAACCCCGATCGGGCGCGCGCGTATGCGGCGATCGTCAGTGAACCCAAGCGTTTTAAACTCTACGACGCACCCCATGCTTTGAATGCCGAGGCCCGCCGCGACCGCATTGCCTTCCTTACCGAGCAGCTCAACCTTAGACCACTCACGCCGGCCGCGATTGCGAGCATACCGGATCTGTTCCAACCGCCTGCGCCGAGTCCGTGAGGGCAGCGGCGCGTGTCTCCTGCAATCAGCCTCCCTCTAGGCTTGCGACTTCTGGGGCCGCTTTGCATCCAATAGAAGTGTTAAGATTTAGTAAGCCCATCAGAAGTCCATTATTTTTATGGATGGATGGGCTTTTATACTGTTTCGCTGCGCCCATGCAGAGCAGGCGCGCCAGTGGAGGAAATCATGGCAGGCAATGGAATACTTGAAGTAACAGACTCGAATTTCGATCAGGACGTTCTCAAATCAGAGACTCCAGTCCTGGTCGACTTCTGGGCCGTTTGGTGCGGGCCTTGCAAGGCAATCGCTCCTATCGTTGAGCAGTTGGCCAAGGACTACCAAGGCAAACTCAAGGTCGGCAAAATGGATGTTGACCACAACAGTGCTACGCCCATGCGCTACGGCGTGCGCGGCATCCCAACTTTGCTGGTGTTCAAGGGTGGAGAAGTGAAGGAACAGATCGTCGGATATGTTCCGAAGGAAACGATTCAGAAGGCCATTGACAAGCATTTGGGGTGAGGGGTCGTTGGTCGTTTGTCATCGGTCGTTGGCTAGAAACGTTTAACGCCCGGCTTGAATCCGGGCGTTTTCTGCGTCTTCCGACTGCGAACAAATTCCTAACGCTAAGTGCTGAATTTAGTACTTCCTCAGCACCCCAATCACTCGTCCCTGGACCTCAACCGAAGCGGCGGGCACGATGATTGGCTGCATGTTCACGTTTGATGGCTGCAGACGGATGTTGTCGCCCTCGCGATGGAAACGCTTGAGCGTGGCATCCGAGCCCCCGACGAGGGCAACCACGATGTCTCCGTTGTGCGCCGTCTTTGCCTTTTCGACCAGCACGTAGTCTCCGCTCATGATGTGTTCGTCCTGCATGGAATCGCCTCGCACTTCGAGCACGAACACTTCTTTCGAGCGGACGAAATCGGCCAGAGAAATCGTCTCCGGGTTTTCGACGGCTTCGATGGGCTGACCGGCTGCGATTCGTCCAAGGAGCGGAAGCACCATCGTAGTATTCACGGACATCGCCTGCTTCAGGCGCCCCTTGGGCGGGAGCAGATCGATGGACCTGCTACGGTTGTAGTCGCGCGTCAGTAGCGCTTTCTTCTCGAGATTCGAGATGTGCTTGTGCACTGTAGCCAGAGAGCTCAGTCCGAGGCCTTCTCCAATTTCTTCGAAGGAAGGAGAATAGCCGTGCTTCTGTACGAACTCGGAAATGAAGTCGTACACTTGCCGTTGTCTGCGTGTGATCGCCATGACGCCATTGTAAGCGAACGAAAGGCGAAGTCAAGAACTTTGCAGATTCACCACGGAGACACAGGGTCTCAAATTTTTCTCTGTGTCTCCGTGGTGAAAAGCATTTTGCGCCGTAACTTTTAATCATGTGTCGTAATCCAATGACTGTATTCATAAGGAGAATGTCATGGCTGAAAAAATTATGAAGTCTGAAGAAGAGTGGAAGAAGCAGCTGTCGCCGGAGCAGTACGTCGTCACCCGCAAGGCGGGAACCGAGCCGGCTTTTACCGGCAAATATTGGAAGACGAAGGATCCCGGCACTTACGCGTGCGTGTGTTGCGGGCAGCCGCTGTTCAGCTCGGAGACGAAGTTTGATTCAGGCACCGGGTGGCCGAGCTTCTTTAAGCCAATCGATCAAACCGCGATCGCGGAAGAAACCGACAACGCTTACGGCATGGTGCGAACCGAGGCCCGCTGCGCCCAATGCAATGCTCATCTGGGGCACGTTTTTCCCGATGGCCCGGCCCCGACGGGCTTGCGCTACTGCATGAATTCGGCCGCACTTGACCTGAAGCAGGACGAATCTAGAAAGAAATGACAGGAGTATTAAGCGGAAAGAATGACGCGGGCACTGTGGATTCGATCCTCAGTGCCCTTGGTTTTTGTGGCGTGCTCAGTTCGATTCGTTGTACATAACCTTGCTGCCGTGGGCTAGAGCCACCGATGTCCCTGCTCCCGCTGCTGCCGCTGCTGCCTTTGAGGGTTCAGCAGACTTCACAGCTTCGATGGACTTCGACTGCGCTTTCTCGTTCTGGTGTTGTTCGGCGCGAACCTCAACCGCGCCCTTCAAGACCGCACCGTCTTCGACACAGATACGTGGGGTTACCACATCGCCGGTAAGCGAGCCTTCGCTGCGGATGTCCAAACGATCGGTGCAGTGGATGTTGCCGGTCACCGTGCCCATAATGACCACTTCCTTGGCACTGATATTGGCAACAACGACGCCGCTACGTCCGATGGTTACGCGGCTGTCGGCAAAATTGACGGTGCCCTCGATGCGGCCGTCAACATAGAGCGATTCGGCGCCGCTAACCTCGCCCTTGATGACCACCGAGCGTCCGATGGTGGCTTGCTCCATCGAGGAAGTTGCGTTTTTGGGTGGTGTGTACGGGTTCGGGCTCGGGGAATACTTAGGTGCGTTGGCTGAATTCTGCGTTGGCTGCAACATCGATTTGGGCCTTCCTTGGTTCCGTGCGGCTTATTCGAGCGCAGCCGCATGCGGCGCGTGTGAGATGGTGGCCATGGGCCAAATTGACTATCGCACGGGCTTTGGTAATAGAGGAGGTTACGGAAGAACAGGGCCCTCGGCGAAGGTCTGTTAAACAGAAGTATCCACGTTTTGGGAAAGCGATTTTGAAGGGCGTGTTTGGAAATGTAACGAAATCCATGCAGCAAGAGAATAGGCCGCGGTTCGAGCAAAGGGTATCGTGAAAATGAGGAAGTCATTGCAGCCGGCCTTATCATTTAAGCAGTTAGGAGCAAAGAAGTGTTCCGAGCGACTGGTCTCCACTAATACGCTATTGCTCGCACTTCCCCCGTATAGAAAAACTCGGGCCATCAAGAACGCGACTGGTAAGAGCCAAACCCAAACCGCGCTCTGGTTAGGCCACTGCATGCAAACAACGAATCCCAGGAAAGCACCGATCGCGAGACTCAAGAGCCATTCTCTCGCCTCCACTCCAGACACAGAACGCGGATGCCCAATCTGTGACCAAATGGAAGACTCAATCATTGCCGTGCCAAAAACTGCGACCAAAAGGTTCAGCAAAAATACCCCTACAGTACCAAGGAACTTGCGGACCGCTGTGTCCCGAAAACTGGGATTATGATGTTCGGTTTCGGCTGGAATGGGCTGGCCAACGAGGTTTCGGCGACGAAGCTCACCTTCAAGTATCGGCCTTGCCTCTTCGACAAGAGAATCACGGCTGGCCGCTAGCGCTAGCAGTTCATCATCAGTCTTGGATGAATAAACCTGCATCAGGTCGTCGAATTGCACACCGACAAGCTAGGCTGGATGCCCAACGCTGTCAAGCGCTTTATTCGATTGACGCAATTTAGTCGACGGGAGATGTTTCGTCGCCGATATGTGGCGCATTTTTTAGGCTTCCAGTGCGTGCGCCAACTCTTCCCACTCCGTCATGTGGTTTTGCAGTTCGGCTCGATGGCTGGCTAATTCTTGAGTACGTCGGGCTGTTTCCTCGGCGCTGACGAAGGTTTGTAGGGCGGCTTCGCACTCAGCGATGGCGGTCTCCGCGCGCGAAATCTCGGCTTCGAGTTCTTTGACTCGTTCTTCAATCTTCTTGCGCTTGATCGGATTCAGCCGCTTGGATTTGCCGTCGTCCGAGATGGCGGATTCATTCTTATTGCCGTTTGCGGGCTGCGCGATGATCGTCGAGCGGCTCACGGTTTCCTGCAGTTTTTCCGCGCCGCCTTCTTTCCGCCACCGGTAGTCTTCGTAATTTCCGGGATAGACTTCCACTTTTCCATCGCCTACTTCGAAAACTCGCGTCGCCAGCTTGTCGATGAAATAGCGATCGTGCGAGACGAAGACAACCGTGCCCGTGTATTCCATCAACGCCTTCAGCAGCACGTCTTTGGCTCGCATATCAAGATGATTCGTGGGTTCGTCAAGCAACAGAAAGTTTGCGGGATGCAGAAGCATGCGCAGCAGGGCGTAGCGGTTGCGCTCGCCGCCCGAGAGCACACCGATGCGCTTGAAAACATCGTCCGCCGAGAAGAGAAAACAGCCGAGCAGGCTGCGCAGTTCGGTCTGGGTGGAACGCGGCGAGAGTTCGCCGATGTCATCCAGAATGCGCGCGTCCGGATTGAGTTCTTTATATTGGTCCTGCGCAAAATAGTCGGGCAGTACATTGTGGCCCAGTCGGAATTGGCCGCCGGTCAGAGGTTCGGTTTCCGCCAGCAGCTTGATCAAGGTTGATTTGCCCGCGCCATTTACTCCCACGAGTGCGATGCGGTCGCCACGCTCGATCATGAAGCTGACATTGCGAAATACTTCCTTTTCCCCGTAGGATTTCGCCACGTCAATAAACTCGGCCACGATCCTGCCACTCGGTTTCGGCTGTTGGAAAGAAAAGTGAATCACCTTTTCTTCTTCCGGCAATTCAATGCGCTCGATCTTTTCCAACTCCTTGATGCGGCTCTGCACCTGCTTGGCTTTGGTTGCCTGGTAGCGGAAGCGATTGATGAATACCTCCAATTGCTCGATGCGGTCCCGCTGATTGCGATACGCCGCTTCTAATTGCTCCATGCGCTGGGTCTTCGACGCCAGGTATTTTTCGTAATTGCCGGGGTAAAGATGGATGCGCTTGTTCCAGATCTCGGCAATCTTGTTCACAGTGACGTCGAGAAAATAGCGGTCGTGCGATATCAGCACAAACGCATTTGGATAATGCGTCAAATACTCTTCCAGCCAGTTGCGCGCTTCAAGATCGAGGTGGTTGGTGGGCTCGTCCAGCAACAACAGATTCGGCTCTTGCAGCAGCAGCTTGGCCAGCGCGATGCGCATCTGCCATCCGCCGGAAAATTCTTCCGTCCGGCGATGCCAATCTTCTTTGCGGAAACCGAGGCCCATGAGCACGCTTCCGACCTGGGCCTCGATGGCGTATCCATCGCGAGTACGGAATTCGTGCTCGAGGCGTTGATACCGTTGTGCAACCTGCGCGTATTCAGGAGAGGCATGATCCAGTTCAGACATGCGCCCGGTCAGGTCTTCCATCTCCTGCTCCATTTCCCGCAGCTCGGAGAACACCGCCATACACTCGGCGAACACGGTGCGTCCAGAGAGCGTTAGCCCGTCTTGCGGAAGGTAGCCGGCGCTGATGCCCTTGGCAGTGCTGAAGGATCCGTAGTCGAGCGTCTCGATCCCCGCAAAAATCTTCATCAGCGTGGATTTTCCGGTGCCGTTCGCGCCCACCAGGCCGATGCGGTCCCGGGTCGTAATCATCCAGTCAGCTCCCTCGAACAGGAGCTTGTGGCCGTAGCGTTTTCCGGCAGAGGACAACTGAATCATGGCGTCGATTCAATCGTCTCATGAGTGGGCCGGTTTGCAGAAGAAGCCCTGGTCCGGCCGTTCGAGAATCCATCCACGCTGGCATTAACTTTCGTGGTTGCAAATGTTTGCACTGAGTGCCATTCACATCGCTTTTTTGCCTGTGAGGGGAAGCAAAGTTGAGATAGAATCTCTCCCCGTTTCGTGATGACGGAGGAAATCCAGGATGAACACGAAAAAGAAACTTACTGCATGTTTGTTCCTGACGTTGCTCTTTGCTACTGGCACCGCAGCGCAGACGTACACCGTGACCGACCTTGGCACCCTGTCGGGTTTTAGCGCCAGTCATGCGTATGACAACAACAACCCCGGCCAGGCCACTGGCTGTTCTGACAACTCAGTGTTCCCAGCCGTACCATGCTCGGACTCCAGCATACCGGCCGATCCTTTCCTGTGGAGCAGTGGCGTCATGCAGGACCTCGGTAACCTGTCTGGCTTTGATTCGGGCGCCGGGTACGTCGTCAATGATTCGGGCGATGTGGTTGGTTACTCCGCGAATACGCAGACCGGCGTCACCCACGGCGTCCTCTGGCCCCACAGTGGGGGAATAGTTGACTTGGGAACGCTGCCGGGCGGCAACGGGTACAGCGTTGCGGACGCGATTACCTCGAAAGGCGTGATTGTGGGCGAGTCGGTTGTCAGCAACGGCGACGTGCACGCAGTTCTGTGGACCAAGAGCGGCGGCTCTTATCACATCCACGACGAAGGTCATATGCCGAAGGCCCCGTACACGTATCCGTACGATATCAACGAGACGCTGCAAGTAACGGGAATCGCCTATTTCAACCAGGCGGGCACCAGATACCACGCATTCCTCTGGAGCAAGACGTCTGGATGGGAGGACCGGATACCCTTGCCAGGAGGCAAGAATAGTTATGGCTCATGGCTTAACAACTTGGGCGTGATTGCCGGCGCGTCGACCTCGGCGAAATATCCGAATGGAGTCACGGTGTACTGGGACGCAGCGGGGAAGATTCACTTGGTCGGGACGCTGCCGGGGGGTGACTCCAGCTGGCCAGGCTTTATCACCGACTCAGGAGAGATACTCGGGGAGTCCACCGTGCCCGGAGGCGACAACCACGCCTTTATCTGGACCAAGAAGAAAAAAATGCGGGACCTGAATAATTTAATTCCAAAGAACTCAGGCTGGGTTCTGCACCATGCGGCTTCGGTCAATACCGCCGGACAAATTGTTGGTTACGGCACGATCAATGGCGTAGACCACGGGTTCCTGCTGACACCGTGATTGTGGATTGGGGTAAATGGCTGGGCGCATCAAGGGAGTAAGTCTGTCTATCCCGCCGGCATGGCTTTCGCCGCGCCCAAATGTTCCAGCGCCCGGTCAACCACCGCCTGCATTTCCCGTGCGTACTTCACTTCGCGGCCTTTGGCGAGGATCTTTCTGGCATCGTCGGGGCTGAACCACGAGGGATTGCGATCGGGCTCATGGGATCCGTCGATCAAGTCGACTTCCATCAGGAAAGCCTTGATCACGAATTCGCGCACTCCCGGAGGTTTCCAGAAGACGCCTTTGGAGTGCAGATAGAGATGAAAGTGCCGCGGTTCGATGTGGCCGCGAACTCCAGCTTCTTCCCACGCTTCGCGCTCGGCTGCCTGGCTGTGCGACATCGCGGGTTCAGGAGCGCCTTTCGGAAACGTCCACTTGCCGCCGCCGTTGGTATTTACCAGCAGGAACTCGATCGAATCCCCTTGGCGCCGGTAGCACACTGCGGCTACCTGCAGCGGAAGAGCAAACCGTGAAAGTCGGGGCGATGCCAACTGCCACTCCTCAATCGAATGTCCTGACCTTCCCATGATAGTTGGAGAATATTGCAGGAATGTTAAATTGCATCAAAAAAGGTGCAGAGGTAACGGTTACTGAAGTACCAATAAAGGAACGGGGTCGGCTCTCGAGCCCACGGCTCAAATCAATGCAGACGACCACCCCTCAGCGGCTGAAGCCGAAAGTTTGCAGCTCGTGCGGCATGGCTGAAAGCCATACCCTTCCACATTTTGATCCAGTTCTATGCCTTTACCGGCGCTCGTTCCAATGCGTGCATGGTCGTCAGAATCGTGGAGATCACGCTCTCGTTGCCGACGACAGTATTGATCATCAGGTGATAGAGGCAACGCGTCGGCCAGTCGGCATCGAAATAGCGCTTCACAAACGTGATTCGATCGCGGTCGATCGTGTCCAGCAATTCTCTTGCTTCCCTCTCGCTCTTGCCCAGCTTCAGCAACCGGCCGAGCTTCTCCGCGTACGGCGCATACAGGAAAACATGAAAGGCGTCTGCACGCTGGCGCAGAAAGTATGGCGCGCCCCGGCCTACGATGACGCAATTGCCGGCCTCGGCGACTTCTTCCATGACCTGCTGCCCCACGGATACGAAGCGGTCGGTGTCAAACGGCTCTGCGCCGGGCAGCGGGATGCTGCGCTCGTGGCTGCCGCGCAAAAACACTTTCACCAGACGTTGAAACGTACCGTCGACGCGCTCCTCGCAACGCTCGACGGTTGAACACTCCACATTGGCAACCTTGGCGATCTCTTCCGTCAGAGCGTGATCCCAAACCTTCCAGCCGAGCCGTTTGGCCAGCTCGCAGGCAATCTCGCCACCTCCGCTTCCGTATTCGCGTTCGACCGTAATGATGCGGTACATCAATTCTCCCTACTAAACTTCATTTTATCCAGACTTTGGGCTCAACCGACATTCCCGGACGCAAAACGTGTTCCCTGGTCTCGCCGGGATCGAAAGTGATCTTCACCGGGATGCGCTGCACTACTTTGACGTAGTTGCCAGTCGCATTCTCGGGCGGCAGCAAGCTGGTGATGGCGCCGCTCGCTCCCGCGATACTCTGGACGTGCGCTTTGTAATCCTTGCCATTGGTGTCCACGTGAATCGTGGCTCGTTGGCCGACCTGCATGCGCTTGAGTTGGGTCTCCTTGAAGTTCGCCGTCACCCAGATATCGTCGAGGTTGATTACCTTCATCAACTCTTGTCCGATCGAGACATTCTGTCCGACTTCCACGGTACGGTTGGTGACGACTCCGTTCACCGGAGCCACGATGACCGTGTACCGCAGATTCAATTCAGCCTGCTCCAGCGCGGCTCTTTTGAGATCAGCCTGCGCCTGGGCGGATTGCGCACGCGATCGGTAGGTTTCGACTTGCTGCGGACCGGTGGCCGCCGCGCGAAGATTCGCTTGCGCCTGCAGCAACCTACTTTGCGCCTGCCGCACCTGGTTGTCGGCAGCTGACGCTGAAGCTCGAGCTGCATCCACTGAGGCGGTGCCTGCATGGGCCGCGGCCACGGCCTGGTCATATTGCTGCTCTGAAATTTCCTGCTTATCCACTAATTGCTTGTAGCGTACCAGATCATTCTGCGCCTTCACATTGTTGGCTTCGGCCTCGGCCAATTGCGCTTTGGCGGCCGAAAACTGTTGACGGGCGGCAGCTATTCCGGCGTTTGCGTTCTCCACATCCGCTTGCGCGCTCGAGGTCTGGCTATTGGTGTTGACTGAAGTGATGGGCACATTTACCCGCGCGGCCTCCGCCAAGGCCACAGCGTCGGCGTAATCGGCCTTCGCCCGATCCACCGCCACCTGATAGTCCTTGGGATCAATCTCGATCAAAGGAGTTCCCATGGGCACATACTGGTTATCATCAACCAGAAGCTTCAAGACGTGGCCGGAGACGCGGGCGCTGATCGAGTTCAGATGGCCGTCGATCTGCGCGTCGTCCGTATCTTCATAGCTGTCGAAGTAACGCCACAAAAAGAAGCCCGTTACGAGCAATACGATGATTCCCACGATAAGAAACACGCGGAATCGGGGATTGCCTGCGCGAAAGCTCTTCCAGCGGAGATCTCTGTCCGACGCGGGCAATGGAGCTGGCTGATTTGCAGGCCGCTGGGCTTGAGGCTGATTTTCTCGCACCGCCGTGTCTGTATTTTCCGCCATGATTTTCACTTGTCCTTACCCTGATTCTGGAGGTATTGCTTGACACCCTCTTCGGCAACGCCGATCGCCTTCGCAAGGGATATCTTGGCTAGGTTGTGGGCGTAGAGGCTGGAGATGTAGCTTTCGTTCGCCGAGACCAGGGACTCTTGCGCCTGAACTACCTCCAAGTTGTCCGTGACCCCGGCGGCAAAGCGGTCTTGCGCCTGCTGCAACGTCTGGCCGGCAAGATCAACCGAACTGCGAGCCACCTCGACTTGATCGGCCGCGGAGGTGAGGTCCAGACGGGCGCTGCGGACCTCGTAGTCGATCTGGCCGCGCAGGTTCTCTAATTCCTGTTGGCTTTGTCGCAGCGAGGCTTCCGCCTCCAAAACGTCCGCATGAATTCTGCCGCCTACAAAGATTGGGATGTTCAATGTGGCTCCAACTTCAAAGACGCCGTGCGAGCTGCCCGGACGGATTCCCGCTGCTCCGTAATTTCCAGCCATATCAAGCGACGGATAGTGCTCTGCAGTCGCCGCCCGGCGAAATTCTTCCGCGGACCGCACCTGTTGCGCCGCCGCCAGATAGTCCGGCCGCGATGCGTACGCGCGCTGCAGATCGTCTTCTAGTGGCGCGGTCGCTAGCGGTTCATACGGGGCTGCGGTTGCAAGACTAAACTCCTGTCCCGGTGGCAAACCAATAGCCCGCCCCAGCGTCAACTTTTGTTTCGCATAGTCATTGCGGGCAACGATCAATTGCTGTTGCCTGCTCTGCAGTTCGACGTGCGCCCGAAGGGCATCAATCGCCGGGATTGTTCCGGCCTTTTGCTGGTCCGCCGCTTTGTCATATAAGGCCTGCGCCGTTTGCAGGTCGGCTTGCGCCGTGTCCACTCTTGCGGCGCCAGCGAGCGCCACAAGATATGCGTTCCCGACCGCGAGCACCACAAGGTCGCGAGCGTTTTTCAAAGAGTGCTGAGCCGCCTTCACATTGTAGGAAGCCCCGCGATTGCGCTCGATGGAATGATAGTCGAATAGCGACTGCGTCAGGTACGCGCCCGTTTCAAAAACTCCGAGCGGGCCAACAACCATGGGAATCCCCGGCGTCTTGAACCGAAATCCCAGAGCAGCAAGGTCGATTTGTTCAGCGAGTTCGGTGACCGAGGCGTTCACGTGAGGAAGCAGTTCGCTGAGTTCCTTCCACTTCTCTCCGCGGGCTGTCAGAGTGGTGTCACTCTGGAGCAGGAGGCCGAGATTGTTCCTCAATCCGCGGTCGAGCGCATCCTTGAACGTAAGGGGTAAAACTCCGGGGGTCGCTTTGCCTTCAGGAACGCTGCCGGAAAACGGCGTTTGGCCAAGGGCGCCCGCAGGGTTGTTGGACTGGCTGGAATTGCTGGATGAACTGCTGTAGGAAGTCGACGTGGATGGTGCGGGTGCTGCGAGCGTCGGAGCCTGGGCCGACGCTGGCCGGCAAAGAAGAACAAAGTTAGCGACAACACATAGAACTGCCGCACAAGCAAAACTTATCCTCTTGTGCCGTCGTTGCTTCCTCGGGCTCGGGTCGTTCATAGATGATAAGCGGGGGCATAAGCAGCCCAATAATAATGTTATGTTGATTCAGGCTGCCGCAGCATAGATGCAAACCATTGTAATTGCGTGGCATCGCAATGGTGCGATTGCTCCTTCATTTTAGCGAAAGAGTGAGTAGAATAGAGAGAACCTAGCCTGCAGTGGCCAATGTTCTCGCAACTCCATCCCGCCGCTCCGAAACGCCAAGCTGCATCGTTAAGCGTTTCCCTGGCGATACATTTGCTTTTCCTTGGTTGGCTTCTGCACAGCCCGGCCCCAATCTTCGTGGCTCCATTGTCGGTGGCGAAAGGCGAATCCGGCAGTTCGTTAACTCGCATTTATTTCGGAGGCGACTCCGGAGTTACGCAGGAGCAGCCGAAGCCGCTTACCCTGCGGCGACCTCCGAAGATTGCAAGCCCGCACCGTTTGGAGCCACCTGCGGCCAAACGAGAAGCGGGTAATGAGATTGCCACCGCCCGGCCGGGAGGGCCCGCTGCTGGATCTCTCTACGGATCGCTCTCGTACGGAACCTTCACCGGCCCTGAAATTCGACCAGCGCTGCCGATCGTGTCTCCTGATCCGGCATTTGGATCGGACACAGCCGGCATCGAAGGAGATGTTATCGTCGAAATCACGATCGACGAGGCGGGCGTTATTGTGCAGAAGATCGTGATTCAAAGCCTCGGGCCTGCTGTCGACCAGAAGGTGCTTGCGGCGCTGGAGAACTGGCGCTTCACTCCCGCATCCAAGAACGGCGTGCCCATTCCCTCCAAGCAAGACGTCTACTATCATTTCCCCCGCTGATCGCGTGGACGATCGCGTCGACGGGCCAGAATCCGGCATGAATGGTTTTAAACCACGCCTTGTAATGCCCCGGTGGTTATTGGTCGCAGCGCTAATTTCGGTTCTTGGCGTGAGCGCGGACACGCTTCGCGCGCAAGAAATGATTCTCGAACTCGATCCAGCGAACTCCCGGATCGAGTTCACGGTCGCCGCCACTCTCCATACTGTGCACGGCACTTTTGCGCTCAAGCATGGGACCATTCACTTCAATCCATCCAATGGCGCGGCCAGCGGCCTGGTAGTCGTGGATGCTGCCAGCGGAGACAGCGGAAATTCAGGCCGCGACCACAAAATGCACGCAGAAATCCTCGAAAGCCAGCGCTACCCCGAGATAACTTTCACGCCGACCAAAATGTCCGGCAAGGTCGAACTTCAGGGAGACTCCGAGTGTGCAGGTTGAAGGCATTATCAGACTGCATGGACATCGACCACGCGATGACTCTGACCTTTCTCGTGCAAACGAAAGGGAACAGTCTTAGCGCACGGGCCCACATCGTCATTCCGTACGTTGAATGGGGACTGAAGAACCCAAGCACGTTCCTGCTTCATGTCAGCGACAAGGTGGAGGTCGACGTCAGCGGGGTCGGCCAGGTCCAAGAGCTGGGGAGACATCCCTAAGCTTCCTGTCGTCCTCGCGTTTGTACGTACAGAAAAAAAACACTCGCTCCGCGCAAAATCTAGAAAACAAAGGACCGAAAATTTTCTTGCCTTGTAGATCTATGGTTCTTAAGGTGTTAGAGGTAAAATAGTCAAAACATGGAAGTTACGGTGGTTTTCGGCCGGCTGCGGTTCCATTTTGGAACTGCAGGTTGAAGCTGCGAGCGCCCGGGAGCTGCGCTCATAGTCAGGTTGTCAAAGATCGTAGATTATCTTACAGATAACTTTTATGTCATTATGTTATCGTAAGTGAAGGGACGAGATCAAGGAAAAAGTGGGCGGGCTGCGGGCCCGGTCCCAAATTGGGAATCTGGTGCCCACCCTTCCTCGAGAGCGCGGAAAAGAATGGGTCAGTCTGCCGCCGCGAATGTCCCAAGCCCCAGTTTGCATTCAGACAACGGACGCGCGAACCTGGGGCACGCGGCAAAGAAAACTGTTGACCGAAACCAGAATGGTTTCCGTCAGGCGGACTTCCTTTTTAGCGAATTGAACGGTATCACTTTCGCGTGTCGTTGTGGCGCGATCCACTTGGTTGCCTTTTTTTTGAACCTAATAGGTACATAGAACTCAATGATTTTCGCCATAAATCCCCCCTTGTAAGAGCGAGCCATGGGAAGGACCTCCTATCGTGGCCATCCATATTCTCTAGCCCTCACTTGCTATAGCGACAGCCGGGCTCGAAACGTATCGCTCAAGCGAATTTCTTCAGATCAGTTCAGACTGCTTCAGGCTGGCTCTATGGACGTTTCCAGAGGTCAGGAGCATGATCGCACTTACTTGCGGGATTTGCTCACCTGCTCCGCGAGGAGTGTGGTGAGCCAGTAAGGGGGGTCGGAAAACGGGGGAGTTTTCCGACCTCGCAAATACCAAAAAGAGGGTTTGGGCACGTCATCCACCTGCAATTCAGAGATACGCCATTCAAGAAACTTCGCAAGCCTGCCTCACGCATATCCAAGCACACCCAAACCCTTTTCCCGGCAGCACCGGGGCGTCGCGGAATGCAGGACCTCACCCTAAGTTCAGAGCCGCCACAGCGATCCTGACGCGCGCTTCCGATTTCGGGAAGGTAGGACGTAGCCTCAACATGGTGCTCGACTCTTTCAAATTTCTGAAATAGCTGCTCTGGGGCTCGAATTGCAGGTTTCACGAGCCTGCTTTTGCTGTATCATTTGTTCACGCCGCTAGCCAGACAACCCGGGGTGCCAGTTGAAAATCGAACAGCGTATGCGTGACATTTTGCGGGTTATCCTGCTGACGTCCGTTTGCAGCGGCTGGGTCTGGGCTCAAACCCTCGCTACCAGACCCGCGGAAGCTGCTCTGCCGTCTCCCGTTCTGTTACCAGCGCCAGCTTTGCCGGAACTGTCCAGTTCCATTCCCTTGACGGCGCCGGCGGGTACTCCGCTGAAAGTGGTTCTGGATAAGGAAATCCGTATCCAGAAGGTTGGGCAGTCAGTTCATGGGAAAATTGTTGAACCGGTTTATTGCTTCGACAAGATCGTTGTGCCCGCAGGTACTGTAGTTACGGGTAAAGTCTCGGGCATAGACGGGGTTTCGAAGATGCAGCGCACCGTCGCAGCCATGAATGCGAATTTTTCTCCTTACCGGCAAGTGCACATCGAGTTTGACGAATTGGTGATGACCGATGGTCGCCACGTCCCCTTGCAGACTGTCGTCTCTCCCGCATCCCAGGGAGTTTTGCAGTTCGTCCCGGCCAGTGCCAAGCAGAATCCGAGTGCGGCGGCTGAAGCCAAGCATGAGGCCTCACGCAAGATCAGCGAGGCGAAGCAGGAAGCCAAGCGAGACTGGAATACCGCCATGCAGCAACTGCATGAGCCGGGGAAGATGCACCGTCTGGAAAGACTCGGGGTGGCGCAACTTCCATATCATCCCCAGTACATGGACGCGGGGACGAGCTTCAACGCGGATCTGCAGGCTCCGCTGGATTTCGGAATGGAACCGCTGAAAACGGAGTCGTTGTCCTCCATTGGAAATCTTCCTCCGTCGGGCAGCGTCGTGCATGCTCTTTTGGTCACGCCGCTGGATTCCGCGACCGCGAAAAAGGGTGAGCCAGTCGAGGCCGTTATCAGCCAGCCCCTCGTCGTTTCCAATCAATTATTCCTTCCCCAGGGCAGCCACATTAAAGGTTCGGTGCTGGAAGTGCGCCCGGCCCGCAGGCTGAATCGGAATGGACAGCTTCGGGTCGTGTTCCACCAGGTCGTTCCGCCCGATGGAATTGAACAGAGAGTCGAGGCCAGCCTGGAAGGCGTTGAGGTTGCCAAAGGCGAACATCTTACTCTCGATGCTGAGGGCGGCGCACAGGTTACCACGCCCAGGACGCGATATTTGACCACGGGGATTGCCGTGGCCCTGGCCGCAAGCTCCGTCTCTCCGGATCACGATGCTCGCTTCCACGGTGGAGATGGTGGCGGTGACGCCGGTGCGGGAGCGGCCAATGGCGCCTCCGGATTTCGTTTCCTGGGCACGATCGTAGGAGCGCTCGCCCATTCGCGAGTGGTGGCCTCAAGCTTTGGTTTCTATGGCGCCGCGATGTCGGTGTACTCACACTTCCTCGCTCGAGGGCGCGACGTGGTCTATCCCAAGGATATGTCCATGGTCATCGGGCTAGGTACTCGCGAAGCCCGATCCACGGTGCCGTCGCCGTCCGGCCCGGTCGATCCACATCAAGCCAATCAGTAGCAAGTGAAAGAAGGTCAAGAATGCGTCGGCGCTCCCATGCGTAGCTGCGCGTTTTCTCTGCCCCACCATTCGATTTGTCCAAGCTTATCGTCTTATGAGGAAACCTTCCCGCAGCGGTTCGAGACCGATCCGGAGTTTGACAGCCTCCGTGCCCCCACTGCATCTCCCGCACGCTAGCGGGCTTTCATAGGCAGCTCAAAAGTAATCCTCAGGCTGTGGTTGGGGTAATAAGGCAACGTTGTTGCCGAACTGTGGAAATCCTCGTAACCTGCTCATTATTCCAGTCCCCCGGACGCCTCTCCAATGTGACCTCCAGCACCACGACGTGTGACGACTTACGCTGAACTCGTCTGGGTTCCGGCTCGACAATCTGCGTGAAAGCGCTTCCGTGCGCTCGCTCTCAAGAACCAAAAGGTCAGGAGTGGCAGCAAGGAGGGATCGAGCCTACGGAACATTCATTCCAGCCGGTGTGCCGCAACTGGCGAAACTAGGAGTCATAATTTTATGCAGCCTTCAAAATCGGAAGCGGCTCTACCCGCAAACGATCTCTACGGAAGCCGTGTCCCTAGCCCTTGCCAGCAGCGGGTCATCGCGCTGGTCGCCCAGGGCCTCAAGAATAGCGAAGTTGCCGAAGCGATCGGCACTACGGAGTATGTGGTGAAAAACCACCTGCGCAGCATCTTTGACAAACTTGGACTCTGGAATCGGGTTGAGCTTGCGCTCTGGTACGAAGCTCGCAGGCACGAAGGCCTCGCCTACAAGGATGATCGGGCTATGGCGTAAGAAGTTTGACGAGCAGTCCGAATCACTGATCGCGGTGAACTGTCTCCATGGAGAAGGCCGGCAGACAGACAGCGACATATTCCGCGCCGCCCTCAGCCGGGGTGGAATACTGGATCCACTCGCGGGCGTGCGCGATGACGGCTTGTCCTGAGGTTACGTCCATCTCTCCGTTCTTGTGGCGTACCCGGACGGTTCCCTTGAGCACGAGAGTGAACTCATCGAATTCGGGAGTCTGTCCGGGTTCTTCCCAGCCTTGCGGGCTGCGCATGTGGGCGACGCTTACGCCGGCCGTCTTGGAGTTAATGCGTCCGATGTATTCATCGATCAGCTTGGGCTTGGTTCCCGCGGCAGAAATGCGAGTGGGTTGCACTACCAGGGTGGGCATGAGTGCTCCTTTAAGAAGGACTACTGTAGCAAGAGTGGGCGCAACTTCGGAAGTCAAAGACGATTAACCACAGAGGACACGAAGGTGCACAAAGGGAAGCTCAAGTCTCGGAACAATTTGACGTGTGAGAGGTTGGCGGTTTTACGCGCCGCCTGCCGACAGGGCGCGGGTTTTTTCGGAGTGGGACTTGGCCAAAACATCGAGTGCCGGAATCGACACCGGCGCTACGGTTGATCGCTCTACCGGCATGGTGCCGTTTCGAATGGCGCCTGCGAGCATCTCCAGGGCCGTGCCGGCGTTTGGCGGAACAAAGATCGTGGCCGTCAGCAGACCGCGTTTCACCCACATTTGTCCGCTGTTCGGAAGACCGTCGCAGCCGATGTAAGGCAGCTTCAGCCAGCGCTCACGCGCCTGCAAATTCAATTCGTCCTGGAATGCCTTCCTCGCGCCGAGGGCCATGGAATCGTCCTGGGCGGCGATAAGGTCGAGATGAGTCTGTTGGGAAGTGGACAATCGCAACCACGAACTCACGGTTCGTTGCGCGCTGGCTTCGGTCCACTGCGCCTTCATGAGCTTGACCTGCACTTCTGCGGGCTTGGTCTCGTACATGCCAAAGGTCCGCTGCTTGGCCGCGAGGCTCTCCGAGGGGCCCTGGATATAGAGCACGGCTCCGCCGCGGGGCAGAAGGGCAGCAAATTGCTGTCCTTGGATGCGTCCGATTTCTTCGTGGTCCGACGTGATGCAAAAAGCGGGCACGCGATAAGCCTTGCGCAGCTCAGCGATATATTCCACATCGCGATTCAGGACGACCCATCCGATTCCGGCAATAGCGGCGGCTCGCGCCACCTGCGGCAAAGCAGTTCCTCCCACTGGCTCAAAGATGATTCCATCTGCAAGTGCGTCGTTACGCGACTGGATAATCTTCAGAAGTTGCTGGCTCTGGGTGACCGAGTCATTTTCAGCGTTGATGACCTGCAGCTCTACCCCCAGGCTCTTGGCTGCGGTTTCCGCGGCTGCCGCCTGCTCGATCTGATAATCGTTATCGTTATTGGTAAGACAAAGAACGAACTTCAATTTCTTCATGGAAACGCCTGACACTGAATCATATCCTGCCCCCAGTGTGAAGGTCATGGTGACTAAAGTCACTGGCGCATGGGTGCTAGAATGCCCCGTGTCCTGGAGAAAAAGTTCATGCGCAAGGTATTAATGGCACTCGCGATGGCGGTGTTGTGCACCAGCCCGGGGTGGACGCAAGCCAAGCTTTCCGTGCACTGGGAGGAACTCACCGCTGCCGAGTTCCGGTCGGCAATCGAACAATCCAAGGGGACTTGCCTTTTGCCTTTCGGGATTCTGGAAAAGCATGGCCCCCATTTGCCGCTCGGGACCGATTTGCTAAAGGTCCGGTATGAGGTCCTTCATGCGGCCGAGCAGGAGTACGCGGTGGTGTTTCCGGAATACTACTTCGGGCAGATTCTGGAAGCACGGCACGAGCCGGGCACGATTGCGTACAGTTCGCACCTGCAGCTTGAGTTGCTACAAGAAACGACCGACGAGATGGCGCGCAATGGCTGCAAGAAGATCGTCATCGTGAATGGACACGGCGGCAATGAGAATCTGCTGCCCTTCTTCGCCCAGTCGCAACTGGAGAAGCCGCACGACTATGTGGTTTATGTGATGGGATTGGTGGCGCCGCCGCCGGGTGGACCGGCGAAGAAGACCTCAACAGACATGCATGCGGGTGAATCGGAGACATCGAAGATGCTGATTGCGACTCCGAACCTGGTGCACATCGACCGGGCGAATCAAGAGTCGGGAGCCGACCAGGCCCGGCAGAGTTTGCCTGACACCCTTTACACCGGCATCTGGTGGTATGCGCGCTTTCCCAATCACTATTCGGGCGATGGTTCGGCTGCAACCCGCGAGCGCGGCGAGTTTGAAATGAAAGCCTGGCAGGACGCAATCGTCACCGCGATTCGTGCAGTCAAGGCCGATCAGGAGAGCCTGAAGCTGCAGAACGAATTCTTTGAGAAGGCCAAGCATCCGTTGGATACGCAGCCGTAGACAGCTTGGACCTCGATTCTTTTCACGGCTGCTGCGACTTTTTTGATATAGTGCCGACCACTCTTTCTACGAGTCATTGGATCGAGCTTCAATGGGTCGCATCTTTGTCGTTTTTATTCGCCGGTTGCGGCTGCCATTCCTGCTCTTCGCAGGGTTCGGCCTTTTGTGTGTTCGCGTCTACATGAGGTTGGAGGGGTTGCGCTGGCAGGATGCTTTGTTCTGGATCCTGAATCCGCACGCCATCGATTACCACACCGTGCACAATTCCACCAAGTTTTTTGCGCTGTTCGTCTTTATGGGAGTTTTTGCCTTTCAGGTCTGGATTGCAGAGCGGGTTGCGGTCACGATCTTCAGCCGGCATGGAACGGAGGTTTGGAAATCCATGGTGAACGAAATCAGCCTCGAAAAGGTGAAGGGCCACTTCATTATTTGCGGATATGGCCAGGTCGGTCGCACAGTGGTGGATCAGTTGAACAAGCTGGAGATTCCCTTTGTCCTCATCGAAACCAACGAAGGACTGTACCGTGAGCTCCTGAAAGATGGGGTCATGGTCATTCAGGGCGATGCGAAACGGCACGACGTCCTGCAATCCGCGGGAATTGACCGGGCGCGGGGAATCTGCATTGTGATAGACAACGATGCCGACAATTTGTACATCACAGTTACGGCCAGGGCGCTAAATCCAAACGTGAAAATCATTACCCGGGCAGGACAGCAGCGTTACGCCAACGCGATCCGCAACTCGGGAGCCGATGAAGTCATCATTCCGGAATATGAAGGCGGTTTGATGACCGGGAGAATGATCCAAAAATATTATCCGGTGAAAACCAATTTGCAATGAATTTGCAGCGAAACCTAGATTCCTCGTCGCTTCGCTCCTCGGAATGACGAGGTGTTGTTTAGGTGCTGTGCAGAGCTTCGCTCCGGACGACGGGCGGGTCGCACGTCACCACGCGGGCAAAATTGCCTGCTAAGATAACGATTCGTATGGCTTCGACACTACCCAACACCGTTGTCCCACAAGAGGAAATTACCGCGCCACCGACCTCCCCCGCATCGCGATTGATGTCACTGGACCTGTTTCGCGGGGCAACGATCGCGGGGATGATTCTGGTCAACAATGCAGGGGACGAGACCAACTCTTATTGGCCGCTCAAGCATGCCGAATGGAACGGCTGGACGCCGACTGATTTAGTGTTCCCGTTTTTTCTCTTTATCGTCGGAGTGGCGATGGCATTTTCCTTCAGCGCGCGGCTGAAACGCGGCGAGTCGAGGTCGGCGCTTCTGCGGCACGTGCTCTGGCGCGGTCTGGCGCTGTTTGCCTTGGGACTGTTCCTGAACGGCTTCCCCAACCGCTACCATCTGGATTCGTGGCGTGTCTATGGCGTGCTGCAGCGGATTGCCGTCTGCTACGTGATTTCGGCGATTCTCGCTCTGTGGACCGGTTGGCGTGGGTGGATCGTCACTATTTTGGGCTGTGTGGTGGGCTATTGGATTTTGATGCGTTTCGTTCCAGTTCCAGGATTCGGCGTGCCCACTCACGATATGCCGCTGCTCGATCCCGACCGCAACCTCGCGGCCTGGCTCGACCGGCAGCTTTTGGCCGGACACTTGTACGAGGGCACTCGCGATCCCGAAGGAGTATTGAGTACGATCCCCGCCGTAGCCACCAGTCTTCTGGGGATGCTCACGGGGCAGTGGCTTCGCTCCGCGCGTTCGGCGCAGAGCAAGACGTGGGGCATGGCGGTATTTGGAATGATCGGCGTGGTAGCGGGCAAGATTCTCAACCTTGGATTTCCCATCAACAAGAAACTGTGGACCAGTTCCTACGTGATCTTCACCGCTGGTCTGGCTCTGCTCTGCCTCTCGCTGTGTTACTGGATCGTGGATGTGAAACGATGGCGCGGGTTCTGGACAAAACCGTTCCTGGTGTTTGGAATGAACGCAATTGCCGCTTACGTGTTTGCCGAGTTGATGTCGCACTTGCTGGATCACATGCACACCAGTACGGGGATGGCCTGGCAGGACTTCATTTACGAACGCATATTCGTGCCACTAGGCAGCCCGGCGAATGCTTCATTGCTGTATGCGCTGAGCTATGTGCTGGTTTGCTGGGTGGCGATGTGGCTACTGTATCGCAAAGACATCTTCCTGAAGATCTGATGATAATCTTGGATAGTCAGCACTGAACAGCCAGCCAAACCCGGTTTTACCAAGCCTGGGTATTGCACCCTTTTTTGAGTCGAGGAGCCTTTTGATCGGATACGAGCGTGGGGCCGGGATGCAACGGCTGACATTGACGATCGCCATCTTTTGTTTGGCGTGCGCCGGCAGCGTCGCGCAAGAAAGCCAATCCGGCTCGCCGCCTGATGCGCCTTCTGCCACAGCACAAGCGCAAACCGCGCCGCAGGCAGAGAACCCGCTGCAGAGTAGTATGTCCTTCTTGCAGCGGAAGTCGGTGTTCTTCCCTAACCTCGCAACTAATTCGGGGCCGTTGAGTCCATGGCAGAAATTCAAGCTGGCGGCAAACAACAGCGTGTCCTTGGCTACGATCGCCGCAGCGCTGACCGGCTCAGCTTTCGGCCAGGCGATCAACAGCCCTAAAGGGTATGGCCAGGGCGGCGAAGGATATGCCAAACGCTTTGGAGCTGACATGGCCCGCTCCGCCTCCGCCAATCTGTTCGGAACATTTCTGATCGCATCGGCGTTACACGAGGATCCGCGTTTCTATGTGAAGAAGCACTACACCTTCACGCGGTCAGTGAAGTATGCCGCGGAGCGGATTGTGATTACGCGCAGCGACTCGGGGGAACGCGTGGTGAACTTTGCGGACACTCTGGGTCCTCTGGCGGGCGAAGCGTTGGCCGACACTTATTATCCCGAAGGGAACCGGGGAGTCAGCAGCACCTTTATCCGCTACGGGTCCGACTTGGGTTGGAAGTTCGGGGGGAACCTGTTACGTCAGTACTGGCCAAGAATTAACAGGAAGCTGAAGCTGGTTCCCGAATCGACACCCATGCCGAGCAAACCCTGAAAACTGCGGCGATGAATGACTCCGCACAACATAGTTGCTCTTCGATTCGAATTCGCGCACTCCTGATCTTCGGCGTGACCTTTTTTTCATACGCATACTTTTATGAAGGAGCCGGCTGGAACCAGAACTCCCGCTTCGATCTGGTGCGGGCCATCGTCGAGCAGGGAACGTTGCGCATCGATGGCTACGATGAGAACACTGGCGACAAAGCCTTCGCGAACGGCCATTACTATTCGGACAAGGCTCCCGGACTTGCGCTGCTAGCTGTGCCGGTGGCAGTTGCAACGAGACCTTTGTTGCGGGCTGTGGGAGTGGATCCCGCGTCGCCTCGCGGTCTGGTAGACCTTGCCTATGACATCACTGTATTTGCCGTTGCTTTGCCCATGGCGGCGGCGTGTGGTTGCCTCTTCTGGATTGCGCTACAGCTCGGAAGCAGTTTGAGCGGCTCGACATTTGCCGCGCTCGCGCTGGGGCTGGCAACTCCCACGTGGGCATACTCGACCTTGTTCTGGGGACACGCGCTGGCAGGAGCATGTTTGGTGTTTGCCTTCGCTTGCGCTCTGAAGTTGCGCGGCGGTGTGAGCTCTGCTGGCGATGTATTTTGGGGCCTGGTCCTTGGCCTGACGGCCGGGTGGGCCACTGTTACAGAATACCCTTCGGCGCCAGCTGCAGCGATGGTCGCCGGTCTGGCTCTGGCTCTGGTCTGGATGGGTGGGTCACCCCGACGCGGGCGCGTCGTTGTTGGCATCGGCGCGGGAGCGTTGCCTTGCGTGATTGTGCTGATGGCTTATCAGCACGCCGCGTTCGGTTCCGTGCTTCATCCCAGCTATGCGTATTATCCGCAGGGAGCCTTTGCGTGGATGACCCATGGCTATCTGGGCCTGACCTATCCCAGAATTGATGTCGCATTGAAGCTGCTGTTCGGTTGCCGGCGTGGCCTGCTGTTTTCGGGACCGGTCGTCCTGGCCGCCCCTTTCGGCTTGCGGTTGCTTTGGAAGCAGCCCGCGACCCATGCCGCGGCAGTTACGGCAGCCGGCGTCGCCACCTACTATTTTCTCTTTCACGCTTCGTTCTCTTCATGGCCGGCTGGCTGGTCGTACGGTCCACGGTATATGTCGCCGGGGTTGCCGTTGTTGTGCCTGGGGCTGGCGCCGCTTTGGGACCACGCGCGGCCCGTTTGGAGGATCGTTGTCGGGGCACTGGCCGCTGCCGGCGTCGGGCTTACGCTCATGGCCGTTTCGGTCGCGGCGCAACCGCCCGACGAGTTTCATTGCCCGCTGCGCCAGTTCTATTGGCCGTCCTTCTGGGCAGGAAGATTTTCGTTGAATATGGGGACCGTGCTCATACCTACGGAACAGGGAACGAACCAGGTACACGGCGCCTTCAACCTGGGCGAACTCGCGGGCCTGCACGGCTTGGCGAGCCTGCTTCCGCTGTTGGCGGGGTGGAGCCTGGCAGCGATACTTTGGGTTCTGATAATAAATCGAGCCGAGAAGTTAACCCGGCCTCAAGGCGCCGAATCACGCCGAAAACAGCCCGACAATCAATCGTTTGGCGGGTAACCTAGGTAACTTTCGGCAGGCCGAAACTGCGTGGTACGCTCGTCCCATAAGAAGCAAGAAATCAACAGTTTCCGGGGGACAAATGCTTCGCCGCTGGTGCCTCTACCTGCTGCTATTTTCGTCCTTGGCTGCGTTGGCTGACACGAAATCCAAGGCTGCCCAGCCCAGGCAAAAAAATGCGTTCGCGAGGCTGCCGGTCACTACATCCTCGGCGCAGGCGCGCGCTAGCTTCGAGAAGTCGATGCGGGAGTTCGAAGAGTACCGCATCCCGGAAACCCTCCAGGATCTGCGGGCGGCGACCAAGGCGGACCCGAATTTTGCGCAGGCGTTCATTCTGATTTCCCGGATGAGCCAGGATCCGGCGGAACAGGCTGCCACGCGCAAGCGGGCCGAGCAATTGGCGGTCAAGGTGACTCCGAGCGAGCAGTTGCTGATTCGATGGCTGGCGGATGCGCAGCAGAACAATTATCTACCTGCGATTGCGGCCATGAACGATCTGTTGGCGAGGTATCCGCGCGACCAGCGGCTGGCATATCTGGCAGGCGACTGGCTGATGCAACAGTTTCGGTACGAACAGGCGGTAGCGGTGTTGGAACGCGCGCTGGCGCTGAACCCGGATTACGCCGCGGCGCTGAATGACGTGGCCTACGGCTACGCCGACATGGGCAACTTCGAAAAGGCTTTCGCTGCGATGGATCGCTATGTGGCACTCGAGCCTGACCAGCCCAACCCGCATGATTCCTATGGCGAGATTCTGCGAATGGCGGGCAAACTCGATGCCGCGCTCGATCAGTACCGGATGAGCATCCGAATCGATCCGAATTTTGGTTCGGAAGTCGGCGTCGCCGACACTTATGCGCTGATGGGGAAGGAACTGGAAGCCCGCGAGGAGTATGACCGGGCTATCGTATTCGCTCCGAGCAACGCCGACAAAGTTCAGCGGGAATTGCAATCGGCTGTGACCTGGATCCGCGAGAACAATCGCAAGCAGGCGGAAAGGGCGCTGAGCGATGTGGCGAGGCATGCACATTCCGCAGGGCTGGCGCGACTCGAAGCTGAGGCACACAGGATTCTGGGCATGTACGAGCCTGATCCAAAGACAGCGCTGAAACAGTTGCAGGCCGCGCAGGAAGTCCTGCAGGAAGAGCACGAGATTTCCGCCAGCGACCGCGATGAAGAGCTGGCGCGAATCCTCCGCACGCGAGCCACCCGTTTGGCTGAGTTGCCGGACATGGACTCGGCGTCGAAGGCGGTAAAGCAACTCGAAACCATGGCTGGCACGAGCCGCAGCCAAGTCATCCAATTTTGTTATCACGGGGCAGCCGGAGCGTTGCTGGTAGCTCAGGGCAAGTTCACGGCTGCGATTCCTCATCTGCAGGAGGGCACCGCGGACCCGGAGTCCATGCGCCTTTTGTGGCGCGCGTACACGAGCACGGGAGCCACATCGGAAGCGCAGGCGATCGCGTCGAAGCTGGCTGCTCTGAATCTACCGACGGTGGAGCAGGCGCTGGTAGTGCCACAATTCCGGGTGAGCCTGGTCAGCCAAGTAGGGCAGCCATAAGGCGAACACACTCCCGGCCATGCCACGCATCCCGATCTTCAGCTTCGGACAAGCAGAGCAGGAAGCGGCACTTCCTCGCCTGACCGGCTACACTCCGTCACTTTCTCTTGAAGGACTGCAACTCGGTGTCGATAACCTGCGCCACGATGTTCACCTGAGCCCCAAGTTTGTGACCCAGACGCGTTCGCAGATCTCGCGCTTGATCGTGCGCCATGGCGATGTCGAAGGATTGCTGGCGGCGGAAGCGCCACAGCCGCGGCAGGGCGGCCACTTCATCGGATCGAATGCGGGTCCGAAGAGCGATGCCAAGCCCGGCGGCTCCGAGTTGAAGCCTCTGTTGGCGGAAGTCCATTCGGCCGCGCTGAATCGCGCCAAGGCTGAAGGAAATCCATCGCTGGATGTTCTGGCCCGGGTCGCGATCATCAAATTTCTGCGGATTGAACTGGGATTACAGTTTGCCCAGATTCTGGAACGCTGCCGCATGACGCTGAAGAGCTACGAAGGCATCCGGGCGCAGAAAGCGCTGGAATATCGCGAACGGGTTGCGGCCTTCCAAGTGGCCAAGAAAGTTATTCTCCGCAAGACCGGGCAGGAACTGTTTCGGACCCTGCGCGAAATCGAAAAGGAAACTCTGGCGCGCACCCGGCGATCGTTGTTCGGAAGCAGCCACGACGAGCAATATAAGCTCTTTCTCAATCCGCTGATTTTCACCGCCGACGGCTGCGACGCTTATGTCAACGCCGAGCAATACGTCATGTTGGGCAACTTCGACCGTGATCCTGACCGCTTCACCAACGTTCGCCGAATTGCCTACGAGTTCCTGCAGTCGCTGAATCTGGGGCTCGAAGACGATCCTGAGCGCGCCATCAATGCCTGGCTGAATGTGCCGGAGAATGCGCAAGAATTGATTGGATCCGGAACGCCGGACGACTCTTCACCCGAAGAGCGAGCCCAAAAAACACGGTTGGCCGCATGGCTGGGCTTGCTCGATCGCGAGAAGCTGATGGAATATGTGGTGGCCTCCTACGAAGCCGTGCCGCTGCTGGCGGAGTACTCGCCGCGCATTAATGCGCAGCAATTGAAGAATGCCCTGATCTCGCGGGAAGAACGCACTCGGGTAGAAAAATTAATAGTCGAGCAGGGAAAGGTTTCGCGAGACAGCCTGCAAGCGGCAGTGCAGCGGGTAGCGAGTTGCAAGGGCGCGGAGCGGGGCAAAGTTGCATCCCGATTCCTCCGCGACTTCATGCGCTACCACCGTGACCTGAGGAATCTGGAGGCGCTGAGGTCGGCGATGGACAACGTCAATCTCATCGCCAACGAAAAAATGCGGCAGCTTTCTTCCATGAATGGCACGCTCTATGAGTTCCTGCTGCCCGAGGAGCAGAAGCCGTCGGAAGAGAAAGTGCTGCGCCACGTGATTATCAAGGCCGATGTCCGCGATTCGTCACGGCTCACCCGCTCGCTTCTCGAACGCGGAATGAATCCGGCGTCCTATTTCAGTCTGAATTTCTACGATCCGGTCAACAAGCTGCTATCGAAGTACGGGGCCGGCAAAGTCTTTCTTGAAGGCGACGCGATCATTCTGGCAATCCTCGAGCGCGAGGGAGAGCCGGGGCTGGCTGTCTGCCGCGCCTCTGTTCTGGCGCGCGAAATTATCGAGATCGTGCGCGGGTACAACCAGTTGCTGGAGCGCGCCGGACTTCCTGGCATTGAGCTAGGCGTGGGAATTTCCTATCAGGATTCAGCTCCCATGTACCTGATGGATGGCGAGCAGCGCATCATGATCTCGGATGCATTGAACGAGAGCGACCGGCTCTCCTCGTGCAGCAAGCGGGTACGGAAATCGATGAAGGCGATGGAGACTCCGTTCAACGTATACGCATTTCAGACCGTGCCCGACGCCGACGTGGAAGACAGTCCCGACGACTTTATTCTGAAATACAACCTGAACGGGATCCGCATCAGCGAAGCCGCGTTCCAAAGGCTGAAGCAGGAAATCTCGCTGGAACTTTCTCCGCTCGACTTGCCCAAAGCGTGGGAGGGCGAAGAGTTTCATCTTTGGAGCGGCCTGGTCCCAGTGGGCAACGATATCTTCCGCAAAATCGTCGTCCGCGGAAGCCGCATGCCCCAGATCGATCCCCACAATTTTTCGGTTCAACTCTGGACCGAGCGCTGGTACTACGAAGTCTGCTCCAACCCCGCGATTGACGCCAAGCTGGAAGGCAAAGCCGCAGCAGGGAAGTAAGCCAGTGAAGCGTGGGCGCCCCTTCGACAAGCTCAGGGCAGGCTCTCGCCCTCGTCGCCGCGATAAGTGGCTGGACAACACTGTGCTCGGACCATCTCTCAGTTGACTTCATCGGCGGTCCGCATTCCCATTTTGGACTGGGTTTACTGTTTAGTATCGGGTACCCCCTCCCCCTGTTGTGCGCAAAATCTTGAAAACACAAGATTTATTTTACGACTACGTGCTAGATCTTTGAGTTTAAAGGAGTTACGCGCAAAATCTAGAGAACATTGGGGTTACGCGGGGATCACTGTGCCATTTCGGGACCAAGCAGATCTTTTGGAGCACGGTCTATGAAGTCCACGGCGTCGTCTAGATCGGATTGTCAAAGATCAACTATTATCTTGTCGATAATGTATCGTGTATCAGGTTAGCCGATTTTGAAGCGAGTGGTCAACGGTAAAAAAACGGGCTGCGAAAGCGACGATTTCGGCGGGCGCGTTGACTTGCGCTTTAGTAACCTATTTCTGTCATGCGAGTCCTGATATCGGGCGCAGGGATTGCGGGGCCGACGCTCGCCTTCTGGTTAGCCCGCTACGGCATAGAAGCTACCGTAATCGAGAAAGCCGCGGTGCTCCGGACCGGCGGCTACATTATCGATTTCTGGGGGGCTGGTTTTGATGTCGCGGACCGTATGGACCTGGTGCCGGAGATCACGCGTAAAGGATACCGCATCCGCGAAGTAAGAGTTGTAAACCGGCGCGGACAGCGAGTGAGTGGATTTCCTGCTGAGGCCTTTGCCCGGGCGACTCGGGGTCGCTACACCAGCCTTCCGCGAGGGGATCTCGCTGCGTCTATCTTTGAGAAAATCGAAGGCAAGGTCGAAACCATACTCGGCGATAGCGTGTCTCGGATCGAGCAATCTGAAAAGGCTGTTCACGTAGCATTCGAGAGCGGGATGGCACGTGAATTCGATTTGGTAGTCGGCGCCGACGGGCTGCATTCGCGGGTTCGGGAGCTTGTCTTCGGACCACAAAACCGATTTGAGCGGTATCTGGGTTACAAGGTCGCCGCTTTCGAAGCCGACGCTTATCGCCCGAGAGACGAACTGGCTTATGTAATGTTCACTGAAGTGGGTCAGCAGATCGGTCGGTTTTCCATGCGTGGCGACCGAACGATGTTTTTGTTTACGTTCGCCGACGAGATGGTCGATGGTGCAGATGCAGGTGACGTGCAGGCCCAAAAAGCCTTGTTGCGCCGGCGTTTCGAAAACAGCGGATGGGAATGTCCTCAGATTCTGGAGGCGCTCGATGCCAGCACCGATCTTTATTTCGACCGAGTGAGCCAGATCATCATGAATGGCCAGCCGGCGTCGTGGACGCGGGGCCGAGTAACTTTGCTCGGGGATGCGGCTTCCTGCGTATCGCTGCTTGCCGGACAAGGTTCCGCGCTGGCGATGATCGCAGCCTATATTCTTGCTGGTGAACTTCACCGTGCCGGCGATGACTACGCACGCGCGTTCGCCCAATATCAGGCGCTGTTCGGCCCCTTTGCTCTCAGGAAACAGAAAGCTGCGCTGCGTTTTGCCGGTGCCTTCGCGCCGAAATCGAAATTTGCGCTGTTCCTGCGCAATCAGATCATGGGTCTCATGAACATCCCATGGATCGCGGATCTCGCGGTAGGTCGTGATCTCGCCGACAAGCTCGCGCTCCCGGATTACTGAGAAGCATCGAGAAGTCAGGCTCGTGTGGCCGTCGCCCCCGCTGCACGAACTGTTATTTCTTGAGCGAGGCGCTCTTGGTGTTGGTGACGCAGGACGATGGCGTGTCGCTGCACTTGCGGAATGCGGGTACGACTAACGCTTGTTCGAGTGTGGGATCGTTCAGGTTCGTTAGGGTCTCGTTCGTCCGCTTGGCTCCTGCGCTGTATCCAATCTTCTGATACGCGGCGGCAAGCAGCTTCAGTGACAATGGATTGTTGGCGTCTTCTTCCAGATGAGAGATGGCTTGATCGTACTTGTGTTCGGAGAACAAGACTGCCCCGGCGGCTCCGTGGTAGGTAAGCTCGCTCAGCTTGTCGTTGGAGCTTTCTGACATCGCAGCCAGCCGCTCCAGGTTGGATTTCGCCATTTGCTTGTCGCCCATCTTCAGGGCGACTTCCACACGCGCTCTGAGGATTTGTGCCAGCTCCTGCGTAATCGCGATCTTCAAGGCGTTCTTGCCTTCCTGGGTTGCCGCTTCAGCTTTACCTAGAAAGACCAGAGCCTCCTTCGGATTCTGCTGGCACATGGCCATCTGGCGGTAGGTGTCGGCTTCGGCCTGGCTGTTCTGCCTGGAGTGCGCATAGTCGGCAATGGCCTGGAAGGCGTGCTCGGCGCCTTCATAGTCGCTTTCGCGGACGTAGGTGGCTGCTTCGCGCGTCTTCCATAGAATCTGCTGCAGCTCGGGCAAGGTGAATTTCTGGAATCCGATTTCGTATTCCTTGCGGGCGCGAACCTGATCTCCCATGAGCGAGTAGGTATCCGCAATGCCGAATTGCGACGAATAGAACTCGGGATTGATGGCGAGCGATGCCCGGTAGTGTTCGATGGACTGATTGAAGCGTCCCGCCAGGCGCAGAATCTCGGCGTAAGAATCCTGCGGATTGGAGTCGTTGGGCAGCGCTGCGACGTATTTATCCATCATCGCGAAGGCTTTGTCGAACTGCCGGGTGTAAGCGTAGTTGTAACCGATGTTGTTCATCAGGCCGGGAGAGTCGGTGATGCCCGAGTGCTCATATACGGCGATGACGCGCTCGTACTGGGCCTGCGACTGAAGCCACCACGTGGTCATCCAGACCACCCACTTGTCGTGAGGGTATTGGTTGAGCACGTCGTTCATTTTCGTAATGGCGGAAATCAGCTTGTGATCGGCGGCGTCCTGATACCACTCGATCACGAGTTGCTCGGAGGTTGTGGCGTGACTTCTGGTGGCAAACGCCTTCTCCTGTTCGCCGACTTGCTCGGCTGAATCAAGGCTGATCTGCGCCAGAAACTCGTGACCCATGGCGAAATCAGGGTCAACCTGAACGGCTCTGCGCAGAATCTCGATGGACTGTTCCTGCTCCACCTTGTCGAGGTACAGGTCCAGGGCTTCTTTGACCAGGCGGCGCGCCTCTGGAGACTTGGTGGTCAGCGGCAAAGTGGCGGCGATTGTGTTGGCCGCCTGCGGAGCGGTTGGCTGGGCGAGGCCGGCGACAGTGGCGAACATCAGGCCGATGCAGATGGTGACTCTGAAGATCGTTGCTCTGCGGATCATCTTAGTTTCCCCTCAATAAGTAGCCCTGCTCGACCGGCAATTTGCCGTCGATCTTCAACACGTTCACGTCTTGGGTCAGTGAATACAGGTCGACCACGCCGATGGCTCCCGGCGAAGTCGAGACAAAGCGGAGGACAGCGTCGTCGCTGTCGGCGATCATGATCACGTCTCGATGCGCCAGAACGAAAGCGTGTGCCTGCTCAGCCGTCATGTTCAGCAACTTGCGGAGAACCAGTTGCATGTCCGCGGAGGACGGGTCGCGCATGACGACCGTAATGGCTTTTCCATCCGGCCAATTCTGTTTATGGGCGTTGAAGATTTTCACCAGCTCGGCAGCGGTAAGGTTCGAAGTGGAGTTCGCCTTGTCGGCAACGATCGCGAATTGCTTGGCTTGAACGGCGCAGGGCAGGATCGCGACCCACATCAACAGCATTAGGACTAGTCGCCGGTTTATCACAATGGCGCGATTGTAGCCCGCGGTCAGTTACTGGGAAAAGGTAACCGAGGTAATGGCCCACGGTTCTGTTTTGGGAGGTTGAGCTACTGGCCCGCGCGCAGGGGCGAGATCAGCAAACGAGTGGTCGACTTCTTTTTGGAGTCGGACTTGTCGGGTTGATACACCAGGTCGAGAGAGCCTTCCGACGTGGGAGAAGCTTCTGCCAGCGTTGCTGCGAGGCTGCGGAACGAGCGTCCCACATCCGCGCTTTCGTGGAGCGCCACGGGAGCGCCCTTATCGATGGCAGGTGCGATCGCTTGATGGTTGTTGGGGATTTTCCAAAGCAGTTTGCAGCCGGTCGCGGCCTCGACGTCTTCGTCCCCGAAACCAGGGATTTTCTTGTAGCGGTTCAGCACCAGACGCACCCGGTCGCGTCCTCCACCTTCTTCCAGGAAAGACCGCAGGCGGCCTGCGCTCCACAGAGAAACCACATCGGACTGTGCGACTAACAGGACGGCGTTCGACAAATCACAAAGCAGCCGAGCCGTTTGATCGGTGCGGTTCGAACAGTCAACTACAACGTAACGGAACTGCGAAACCAGATGATCGAAAAGGCGGGCCAATTCAGCTGCGGTCGGGACGGTTTGATGAGGCTCCTGCGGACCCGCCAGCAGTTGCAGGCCATTCTTGCAGGTGGTCATCAAGCCTTGCAGTAAGGAAGTATCCATGCGATGCAGATTCTGCAGGGCGTCGGTGAGGCCAAAAGTCGGCCGGACGTTGAGATGAAGCGCCGCGTGCCCCAAGAGCGCAAAGTCGACGAGCAGCACTCCGCCGTGCAATTCCTGTAGTGCGACGGCGGTGTTGACCGCGACCGTGGTAGCTCCCGCTCCGCCTTTGGCATTGGCGATGACGAAGACGCGGGCACGGCCAGAAGAGGTCCGGGCGCGGCCGCGGGAAGCAGTGAAGCGAGTAAAAGCTTCGACCATGCTCTCCGGAGTCGCGTTGCGCTCCATATATTCACGAGCCCCGGCGCGCATGGCGGAAACAATGGTACCGGGATCGGTCATGGGGCCAACCGCGAAGATGACAATCTCGCTGGTGTTGGAGTGGATCAATTCGATGGCGTGCATGGCCCGCTGAATATTCTGCGGATCAATGTCGACCAATACGACGTCGGCGTGCACATCCTGAATCTGGCGCAGGATGGCGTCGGTCGGGCTGGCGGGAAACCCGACATGCCCAAAGACATTGCGGCCCATCTGGGTGCTCTCCAGTCGTTGCTGGAGGACCATGAGCCGTTCTTTGTCCTCGGTAAGGAGGGTGACCGCTATGCCATGCATGGCTGGAACCTCAATTATGTACCCGGCAGGTGCAAGTTAAGAAGAGATCCGAACTCCGCCAAGTGACTATCGTAACGGACAATCGCACAGAAGTTCCCTTCAAAATGCCACGCCAATTCCCCACGAGCTTTAAGGACTACACAGCGGCGGAAAACCGCGGAGTGGAGGAGTGTCCCCGAGTATTCTACGCAAAACATGGTCGAATGCAAAGCAAGTGTACGATCAAATCCGGTGCGGCGCGCGCCTTGCGGAGGATCAGGGTTGCGAAACCCGCAAGGAAGCCCTGGGTACGGCCGTGCGGGCTTTCTCTTTTTCCTGAAGATGCTCGTGCAGAGCCTCTATCCTTTTGAAGTCCTGGGCGCACTCGGAGAACCGGTCGTCGGTTTCCGGCAGGAACTCATATCCATCGAGATGAACCGCAACCACGGATCTGCCACCTACCGCGGACGAAAGCACACGCAGCACCCGGCCACGGCAGCGCACACGCATGTTCTCGGCCAGAGTGATTTCGGACGGCATGACCAGTGTGAGTTCGATGGCGTCCGCTTCGCACAGCGGCAAGTCGGTGTGGAAGAGCGCTCCCCGCGCGCATAGGTTCTGGGTGAAGCCGCATCCTTCGCGATCCGCGCCGGCAAGACGCACGGAGACGGAAAGATGGAAGTCAAAACGTTGCGCGGCCCGGCGTTCGATTTGAACCTGATCGGTGCTCATACGTTCTCCACAAACCTGAACCACAGCGTGCCTCTATACTGGAGGCAGCCGGTTAAGGGCGCTCCGACTTTACCGCTTCTTGCGGCGTCTGGAAAGCCCTAAATTGGGACAGTAACGGGACCAAGAGGTATACCGACGTGTGACGATTCGGGATTGAATCGAGACATGGAGCATCCTCATCCTAACAACGAGTAGAAAGATTCAGCTTGAGCAATCCACCAACCACAGCAAGAACTGAAGGGCAGACCCTGAACGGCGGGGCGTCACGGGGAAATGCGATGCCCAGTACCTTGCGTGCGTTGCGCCATCGCAACTTCCAGCTTTTCTTTAGCGGGCAGCTCATTTCGCTGATTGGGACGTGGATGCAGACCACCGCGCAAGCCTGGCTGGTCTATCGCATCACCGGATCCTCGTTGAAGTTGGGCGCCGTGGGTTTTGCCAGTCAATTCCCTGTATTTCTGGTCGCTCCGCTGGGCGGCATCGTAGCCGACCGCTTCAACCGCAGGAGAGTAGTCATTGGAACCCAGATCGCGTCCATGGTCCTGGCCCTGGTACTTGCGCTCCTCACTCTTACCGGACGGGTGCAGGTGTGGCACATCTTCGTGCTGGCTGCATCGTTGGGCGTGGTCAACGCCTTCGACATTCCCGGACGCCAGGCTTTTCTGGTCGACATGGTGGGCAAGGAAGACCTGATGAATGCCATTGCGTTGAACTCGTCGATGTTCAACGGCGCACGCATCATCGGGCCTGCAATTGCTGGAATTCTGGTAGCGAAGATTGGCGAAGGCTGGTGTTTCTTCGGCAATGGCGTGAGCTATGTGGCTGTGATCATCGGGCTGCTGCTGATGCGAGTGGAACGACCGGCTCGTCGCGCATCCGCCGCTTCGCCCTGGACGCATCTCCTCGAAGGCTTCCGCTTCGTGAAGCATACGGCGCCGATCCGGGCGATCCTGCTTCTGCTGGGGCTGGTCAGCCTGGTGGCGATGCCGTACACGATTCTCATGCCAATCTTCGCCGACAAGATTCTGCACGGCGGAGCTCGCGGGCTAGGAATCCTGATGGGCGCGACCGGCGTAGGTGCCCTTTTCGGCGCACTGACTCTCGCCTCACGTAACGGAGTGCATGGACTGGGAAGATGGGTGGCGTTCTCCTGTGCTGGTTTCGGAGTCAGCCTGATTCTGTTTTCCTGGTCGAGGACCTTCTGGCTCTCGGCTGCACTGCTGCTGCCCGTAGGTTTTGGCATGATGCTGCAAATGTCGTCGTCGAATACGCTGATCCAGGCCATGGTACCGGATCATCTGCGTGGGCGGGTGATGGCGGTGTACTCCATGATGTTTATGGGGATGGCGCCATTCGGAGCCCTGCTCGGAGGAGCGTTGGCGGACCGTTTGGGCGCGCCCATTACCGTCACCATGGGAGCTGTCGCCTGCCTCGGAGGCGCGGCATTGTTTGGATTGCAGTTGCCCAAAATCAGAGTCGAAGCCCGCCAGTTGATCGTCGCCCAAGGCATGACGGCAGGTGCCCCGCCAGAAGAAATGACTGCCAGAGTGGTGGACGAATAGAAGCTTCAGCGAAGCCCGTTCCTCCTTACTTCTTTGTCAGGAAGCTCTGGACATCAAGAAGCTGACGGAGAGTGGCTGCAATCCGAAGCGCTCGAGGTTCCGGGCGGAGGCACCGATTCCCGCGGTGCTTGAGAAGACAAAGCGGCAGCCAGCCCTGAGAGCCCACTGCAACCTGAAGTTCAACAATGCGGTTTGTACTCCGTTGCGTCGATGCACAAATCGGCAACTGGTGGTGCGCAGATGAGCCGTGTCTCCGTTGATGTGCAGAACGCCTCCGCCCGCCACTTCCCCGTCTCGCCGTGCCAGGAACGGGATTGCTCCGTCCGCGAATCCGAAGCAATAGAAGGTATCGAGCAGCCATGGTTGTAACCTGGAATCGTCTACTGGCGCGTCCGACTCTTGAAAGCCCGCGGCCACTGCACGTACCCACACCTCAGCCTCGTCAATGGTTGTAGGCATTACTTCAATGTTGTCGGGAACAGGCTTGGCCCGGATGTCGGAGAGCGGCCTCCACCAATTCTCCATTAGCGTTCCGGCTTTGTATCCGCGGCTCGCCAACAAGGAATTGACTCCGCTGTGGGTTCGGCCGGAGATTGTGATACGCACTGGTGACTTTCGAGAACTGTAAAAAGCTTCGATCGCCTCGATCTCAGCAGCATCGGGAGCGTTCGAGGTTCCAACTCCGACGGCGCACGTCAGCGGAACTTCTGCGCCGTTATAGGCGACGCAGGCGCCCGCCAGATCAGTCAGGCACGCTCCAACTTCGGGCCTCCGGATGCCCATCGCCGCCGTCGCGGCCTTCAACATTGTGATCGATGCATCCTGAACCTTCTGCAGCAGCATGTCGCTGTCGAAGGTCAGGGAACTCTCGGATCCAACTGGGGAGTATCTCACTTTAGCATCGAGCATAACTGCGACTTTCCCGAGCTCAGTCTAGGTGTGTTTAAAGTCCCGGTCCTTGATGCTAGTTTTGTTCTCCACCCGCTACGCTGCTGCCCCACATGGCGCTGCTACCCCACATCGCGCTGCTGCCCCACATGGCGCTACTGCCCCACATCGCGCTGCTGCCCCACATGGCGCTGCTACCCCACATCGCACTGCTGCCCCACATTGCGCTGCTGCCCCACATGGCGCTACTACCCCACATCGCGGACGAGCCCCACATGGCAGAAGTTGCGCCAGTGAACTGATTCGCGCCCCAAACCGCCGAACTGCCCCACATTGCGGATTTGCCCCAGACCGACGAAGGATCAGAGCTTAGATAAACATCCCCCGTACTCGGGTCGTAGTTTGCGATAGGAGACATCGCGGTGCCATTTGCCACGTCGGTGCTGGCCAATGCAGCCGCAATGTCCAGATAGCCGGCGCCGACTGTGAACACGTCATATTGGTCGGTGTAGGTGTTCCCGGTCGTCGGATCGTACACGCTGCTCGACTGCGGAAATGTCTTGTAGGCCGTTTTCATCAGCCGCGCCTTCACTTGATCCGGCGTAAGACGCGGTTGCGCCTGCAGCAGATCGGCGACGGCTCCGCTCACCACGCCCGTCGCCATGCTGGTTCCGCTCAGTTCGAAGTAGTATGCCGATGGCGAAGAGCTGCCTCCGTACATGTAGAAGCTGTACGGAACCAGGTTGCTGGTTTCGGTGGTGTACAGCGTGGTCCCCGGAGTTTCCGTGGAGACCAGCAAATTGCCGGGAGCGACCAAGTCGGGCTTGACCACGCGATCAATCACCGTCGGACCCTTCGAACTGTAGCTCGCAATCAGATCATCCGTGCGCTGCGGGGTACCCATTGGTTTCATCGCGCCGACCGTGATTACATACGGATCGTTGCCCGGCGCGGTGACAGTGCCGTATCCAGATGTAGGCAGGTAGCGCCCGTTGTTTCCCGCCGCCACGACTACCACGATCCCACTTTGCCAGGCCTTTTCGACCGCCTGGCACAGCGGATCCAGCTTGTAGCTCTCATACACCGCCCGCCCCAGCGACAGGTTCATCACCCGGATGTTGTACTTCGACTTAAGCGAAATCGCCTGGTTGATCGCGGCAATCACTTCGCTGTCGGTGGCTTCGCCGTTGGCATCCAGCACTCGCAGATTGACGATCTTGGCGCCCGGCGCAATTCCCTTGAATGTTTGCGAGTACGCCAGTCCGGTCGAAGCCAGGCCATCTCCTGCGATCAGGCCCGCAATGTGTGTGCCGTGGCCGTACTGATCGGCCGTGCTCGATGTCCCGGATAAGAACGACTGGTTATAGGCCACTCGCGAGAACGGAAGAATACCGGTGTAAAAGTCCGGGTGATTGTTCACGCCGCTGTCGATCAAGGCCACGCCGATGCCGTTCCCGACATAATTCGATTGCCACGCGACTTGCGCATTCACCGCTGAAGGTGCGTTATCGAGCGTTGCCAATTGCCGGTCCGAACTGATGTATACGACGTTCGGCTGGTTCGAGAGGTTCACGATACCGGTACCGTCCACCAAAGCGACCACGCCATTGATGAGAGGCAACTGACCCACGATGTTCAAAAGATCGCTTACGACGCAACTCACCAAGCCGAGCAGCCCGCCGCAATTGGGCTGCGCTGCGGGCTGAGTTCCGGGTGCATACTGCACGATTACCTGTACGGGTTGGGTGGAGTTGTACCCACGCAGTTCGGGCGAAATCTTGGTGTCATCGGCATAGCCGAATGTGACCGTCACCAGCAAACAAAACAGAACAAACTTCTTCATAAACTTGGGTCCTTTAGCCGGGCGCCGGTGCCCAGCAAAGCATGCGGGAGAGGTCGAAGCACTAGGTTGCAATTGACAAGCCGGACCTCAGGGGGCGCCACACACTTGGAGAATCAATAAGTTAGGAAGGCCGCTTTATGCCTCAGGGGGTCAATTTGTCTCCGCTCAGGGGAAAGGGGACAAATTGTCCTCGAATCAACGATGCGAGGCATCCGCAAGATATTTGCCTTAGAGTGAGTGAGTTGCGGGGGACCCAGGAGGCTGGTCGCGTTGCTGACGGGTGGACCGGATCAGGGCCAGAGTCATTGTGCCGGAAGATTCTCCAAGGCTTGGCGGGCTGGCCCGAAACCGGGGTCCAGTTGCAAAGCACGCGCGAAAGCTGATCTTGCATCCTGGGTTTGGTTCACGCCCTGTAACAGCAGGCCGAGCCGCAGATAGCCTGGGGCTGTGGGCCGGGCTTGAACCACACCAGAAAGCTGTTCAATCATCTCGCGAACTGCTTCAGGATCGGCGCGCAGGGCTTGTTCCGAGCTCAGACGCGCGGCTGCATCGTTTCCCAGTTGACGGTAGATAACACCCAGATTCGCATAGGTGTAGGCTCGAACCTTCGGATCCTTGGCCCGCAACACGATTTGGTATTCGCGGATGGCGCCCTGCAGGTCGCCGCGATCTTGCATGGCCGCCCCCACGGCCCGGTGGCTGGCAGGATCCGACGGCGCGATTCGAGCTGCCGCTTCAAAATACTGGAGGCCCTCCAGCCGTCCCTCTTTTAATAACAGGCTGCCGAGCATGTCATTGGCGATGAAATTGTCGTCTGTAATCTGCAGCGTATGGGTCCAGAGTTCCTTGTTGCTGCGCCAGTAGCCAATCTGGCGCAAAGTAAGCACGGCCAGCAACGTCAGGACGGCAAATGCGATTGGTTTGAGGTTGCTAGAGATCCGGGGCCTCGAGGACGCCCAATCACTGAATCCCCACACGAGAAGAACGAAGATCCCGATCGTCGGGATGTAAGCGTAGCGATCGGCCATCCCTTGCGGGCCAACCTGGACAAGTCCGATGACTGGAACCAGCGTTCCCAGGAACCAAAGCCAGCCGGTTATGGCATACGGGTGCCGTTCACGCGACTGCCAAACGAACACGCTCATTGCGACCAGGAAGGCTGCGGACAAGCCGACTTCAAAGAAAGTCAGCTTGTTCAGCGGATGGGGATAAAAGAGCGCCATATTGACTGGCCAGAAAACTTTGACCACGTATTTTGCATACGAGTAAATGGCGTTCTCGACGCGCACGTAGATAGAAATCCCTCCAAGAGACTCAAAGGCGTTGCCGGAACGTTGCGCGAACACCGTGATGAGCGCGCTGACCGCGGATAAAGCCAGCAGGGGAACTTTCTCAAGCAACAGGCGGGGCCACGGGGCTTGCGCTGCCGGGAAGGCCGGGGATGGAGTGGCCCATCCCTGTATGCGGGCCAGAGGCCAATAATCCAGTAGGAGAAGAACAAACGGCAGCGTGATCACCATGGGTTTGGCGGCGAGCCCCAGAACAAATAGGGCGGCTACGGCGGCATAGGTCCTCAGACTCGGATGACGTGCGTACCGGCCATACGCTCCGAGTGCGAGCAGGAAAAAAAACGTGCTCAGCACGTTCTTGCGCTCGGCGACCCACGCGACCGATTCCACGTTGAAAGGATGAAGGGCAAAGAGCGCAGCCACCATGGCGCTGGCTCCGGTTGCACCCGTTGCCCACTGCAAGAGCAGGAAAAGCAAAAGAACGTTGGCGGTGTGAATCAGTACGCTGGTGAGGTGATGGCCAGCTGGGTTAAGCCCATAAAGCTCGTAGTCGAGCGCATGGGAAAGCCATGTCAGGGGATGCCAGTTGGCCTGGTCGGTCGAAGTGAGGGCCCAGGCAATCGTCTCTGCGCTTAAGCCAGCCTGCACGTGCTGGTTTCCCGTGACGTACTCCGGATCGTCGTAGCTGATAAAAGGATGAGCGACCACTGGCGAGTAGAGCGCAAGGGTAACGCCGCCGAGCAACAGGCACCACAGGTAGATACGAGCAGATGATCGCTGGGGAGTGATGGCAGAGACTGGCCTCTGGCTGGATTGTTTCCCGGTCCTCTGGGTTGCGGCTCGTGGTCCGGTTCGCTTGCCCATAGTCGCTACAGGATCCGAGGTTGGAACTTCGATTGTAAAGCCGAACCTGCCTACTGTTTGTCAATCTTGCTGGCGACTTTGACCCCGCTCAGGCCGCTGACGTATTTCGCGATGCCGCGGTAGAGGGATTCGGCAATCTTCTGGCGATATTCGGAAGTTGCCAGGCGGCGTTCGTCGCCGGGATTACTGACGAAGGAAATTTCCGCCAGGATCGAGGGCATATTGGCGCCGATGAGAACGATGAACGGCGCCTTCTTCACTCCCCGGTCGCGCACGCCCGGGTTCTTTGCCGCGAGCCCGCTGTGCAGCGAGCTCTGCACGTCAGAGGCGAACTCTTGCGACTCGTCGATCTTTTCTTTCAGCGCGATCTTCTTCACCAGATCCTGCAGCTCGTGAATGGATTCTTCCGAGACCGCGTTTTCGCGGGCAGCGACTTCAAGCGCGTCGGGAGACGAGGTGAAATTCAAATAGTAGGTTTCGACGCCGCGAGCGTCCGGGTCATGGCTGGAGTTGGCGTGAACGGAAACGAAAAGATCGGCGCCTTCCTGATTGGCGATGGCGGTTCGAGTCTCGAGCGGAATGAAGGTATCGTCCTGGCGGGTGTAAATTACTTCGGCGCCCAGGCGGGTTTGCAGAAGAGTGCCGAGGCGGCGGCTTACGTCGAGAACCAGATCTTTTTCTTCGAGGCCATTGGGGCCAATCGTGCCAGTGTCGTGGCCTCCATGGCCGGGATCGATTACGATCTTTCCGATCTTCAGGCCCAGCGCGCGGGTTAGAGAACGCTCTCCGCTGGCCGTGGGTTGGGCTTCCCGGACGTCGGGATCGGCGATTGCCGTCTTGCGCTTCTTTTTTGCGGTGCTGGTCTTGGTATCAGAGGTTGAAGGCGCGCTGGGAATTGTGCCGGCCGACTTGGTCGTTTCTAGGTCGAGCTTTCCTGAGTCGGGCTTTTCTGGGTTACGCTTTTCCGGGCTGATATCGGGAGTGTCAAGCCTGGCAACGGTGTTTTTGTCTTTTGCTGCGGAGTCTTTTACCACGGCTACGGTGGACTCTTTTACTGGAGGCTGATCATCGTCCGCGTCAACGATCGTCTTTTTCACGCCGTTACTGACCACCACGGTGTTGCGGCGGACCGGTTTCTCAGTTGTCGCCTTTGCGGCCGCAGCAGGTTCCTCAGGGTTGTCTACCGAGTCCTGTGCAGGTCTGTCTGCAGAAGTTTTTTCGTCGGTGATCTCGGTTGACGATGCGGCCTTCTTCAAAAGTGCTCTGGCCGCCCGCTGGTCGTGCGCAATCTGGTTGTGAGTGTCCTCATCGTCTTTGCTATGTATTTCAGGGTTACGAATATCGGTGTTACGAATATCAATGATGAGGCGCGGGGGGTTCGAAAGCAGGGAAGCTTCAAACTTGGAGACCTGGTCCAGATCGAGCACGACCCGCGTCCGTCCAGCTTTGAACTGCGCCATACGGATATCTTTCAGCAGGCCGTCGCTCACATCGAAGGTCTTGCCTGATAACTTGGGATCGAGCTTCGTGTTAAACAGATCGAAGAAAACCCGATCGGGGTTATCGATTCGTTGCGACTCATATTTGACGCCCTGCTCCAGATCGATGGCAACGCGCGTGTAATCCGGCGTGGACCAGTGGCGGATTCCGAGGACTCGCGCGGGCTTTCCGTTCTCGCCTCCGCCGGGCGCACTGTTTGCCTCGCTTGCATTGTCTTTCGTTGAGTCTGAAGCTGCGGCTGGCGCGTCGTTGTCCTTGTCAGGATTTTTGTCCGGATCGGTGCTTGGCCTGGACGCTGTGGAGTCCTTGATCGCTAGCTTGCTCGTGCCTTTCGATTTCAGACTGGCCTGCTGCTGTGCGGGTTCGGCCAGGGCATGGCGTGCGGCGTCAGCGAACTGGTTGCGAGGATAGCGGCGCAGGAATTCCTCGAAGGTTGCGTCGGCGCGCGTCTTGTCGTGAAGGTCATCTTTGTAGATTTCACCAATTCGAAACAGGGCGTCGAAGCGGAATTTGCTGCCGGGATATTCGCGACGGAGGAATTCGTACTGCTGGATGGCAGAACGCAAGATGTCTGGGTCGCTGAATCGTCGGCCCATTTCCTCGGTCATCTGGGCAGCGGCAACCACGCTCGGGTCGGCCCGGCCTGAAGTCGGGGCTCCGAGGTACACGCGACGATAGGCATCGATCACGTGTTCATAGTCGCTGCGGCTGCGGCTCCCGAGGGGCCGACCCTCTAATGCCTCCTGCATCTGTTCGGCGGCGGCAAATTCGGAGTCAGCCCAGGTTGCGGATTTGTGCACGCGGGCATGGGCGGACATCACAGGCAGCAGCAGCGTGAACACAGCCGCGCTCCAGCGCAGTGCGCGTTGAATTCGAGAATTCTTCAATTGAACTGCCCGTAATCGCGTTTACAAAAACTTAAAGAGCTGGGAGAACCATTGCCTCAGTGGGCTCAAGCCCTCGTCTTTGTTGCTCCTAGTGGCACCGCTGAAGCCGTGCCCTCCCGGAGCGAATGCCAAGATTTCTGGCTCACTCGGTGTTGCTGATGTGGAGCACGCCCCTTGCGTCCCGCTCCACATGAATCGGATCGTGCATAGGGCCATCCAGAAAGTGGGAGCCCGGATCCGATCCCCCGTAATACAGTTGCGTGATCCGCTTCACGTAGTTGCGGGTCTCGGCGAAATGCGGGACTCCGCCGCTCCGTGCCACGGCTCCCTGGCCTGCGTTATAGGCGGCAAGGGTCAATTTCACGTCGCCTCCGTAGTTCTCCATGAGCTGCTTTAGATGACGAACCCCGGCATCCACGTTTTGTTGCGGATCAAAGGGATTGGTCACATTCAGTTGCCGCGCGGTCTGCGGCATCAGTTGCATCAGTCCTACTGCGCCCTTGCGGGACACGGCATTGGGATTGAAGTTCGACTCCACCTTAATGACGGCACGCACCAGGTTGGGATCGACGTTATGGCGCGAGGCCGCCTGGTCAATGGCGGCATCGATGTCCTGCGGAGAGAATGACTTGCCACGAACCAAGCTTTGCGATGTGCTTTCCCCGGATTGTTCGCCGAGATATTGGTTGACTTCCGCCGCCGCCGAGCGGGCTGCTCGGACGTTGGCGGATGGAACCGGTTTCCAGCGGTGTTCCGTGGTGCTCCAGAATGCCAGCGAGGTTCGCCGGACTGGAGCCTCGGAACGCTTGCTCGAGACTACCGGAAAGGATTCGTTGACGTAGACTCTTCGGCCGTTGTCGTCGGTGCTGGTGATTGCGGCGGTCGTACCGGCTTCTGCCTGCACGTATGGCGTGGTAAACGAAAGGAAGGTCGCGATTACGGGACTGGCCATCAGGGCGAGTTGCAGGTTTTTTCGCATAACCGGGTGCCAACGTCACGCGGACGGCTGACCGTCAACGCAACGAACTCCGACGCGGACGAAAAGAATCCGCGCCTGCCCACCCGGAACCTGACGGAGAATCCTAAAACCAGAGTGCATCGATTATAGGTTGGTGGGGGTGCAGGGGCAACTTACCAAAGGGTGGTTGAACCACGGTGGTAATCTGTGTAAGTGATTGAAAATATTAACGATTCTCGAAATGTCGGAGTAACCCGAAAACTCTGCTGGGTGGGCCAGCGCCGAGAATCGGCGCCAGCCCCTAATATCCCGTACCCCTTATCCATACGCACCTCTAATCCAACAGGATGATCCCGGAGGAAGACCTGATGTGGATCGGTAGCGGACACTGCTACCGATCACACCAGCTTCAATCCGTGGATGCAGGAGCGGCTATTTGTTGGCGGTCTGATTTGGCAGCTCAGCCCGTTTCGCTACTTTGTGCTGGATCTGCTCTTCCGACAGGACGGGTGCGAAGTCTTCCATCTCAAAGACCTGCCGGATTTCAACTTCGGAGTCGCCTGCGGGGTTGCAGTTGGGGGCACGCTTGACCCACTCGATGGCCTCTGCGAGGGACTTGACCTGCAAGATCGAGAAGCCGGCGATGAGCTCCTTGGCCTCGGTGAATGGGCCGTCGACGACGGTACGAGACTTGCCGGAGAATTTGACGCGTGCGCCTTTGGAGCTGGGATGGAGGCCATCGAGGGCGAGCAGGACGCCAGCCTTCATGAGCTCTTCGTTGTACTTGCCCATCTCGAGCAGCAGCTGTGGATCGGGGAGGGCGCCTTCTTTTTCTGCCTCTGGGGTTGATTTGACGATGACCATGAATCGCATAGCGAAATCTCCTTTGGGTTGAGCGATGGTTGGGTGGCTTGTTTTCGAGTTTAGCTATTTGTCGGCTGACCAGTGCACTCAGCTTGAGAGCAGTTGGATCGCTGTTGCTCGCTATCGTACTGGCTCTCTGCTGATACGTCGAACAGGGTGTAGCCGAATCGACATGAGAACGGAATTTAATTAATTATTTTTCGGGGAGACGAAGGATGGTCTAAATTACGGATTTTATTGAGGCACATGCGTGATCAGGATAGGGGCACGCGAAGAATCCCAGGAACAAGCGAAGCAGCAAAATCAGGGCAGCCGGAAGAAGCCAAAAGAAGGGCCGGATTCAGAGCAAGCGGACCACTCGATTTCAGACTGGGTGTAACCGTCGCCGGTCCGAGCGCTCCAGCCGATGCGCCGCATCACTGACTTGCGAACGCGCGGTAACTAGGCAAAGCCTGAACCCACCGACCCGGCAAAGCTTGCCCACTCTGTTCCTCACCGTGCAGAATGCCAGGGAAAGCCCGGCCAGCCACTCAGCTAAAAGCCACCGTGGGCCAGCCCCCTGCGAGCCCACGAATCCGGCCGCGGCTCCCCGAAAGATCATTCTCCCAGTATGGCTTCAGCAATTGCGTCTTATCATTGACTATCTTTCTCAAACCAGATAACATTATTAAGTATAAATTATCTATAAGATGATCTACGTTCTTTGATAATCTGACCTGCTGGAAGGTCGTTCCGAGTTCTAAAATGGAACGCGGAACGCCGCGCCCTGCCCTAACTCCCATGTTCTCTAGATTTTGCGCGTAACCCATTTAAACTCAAAGATCTAGCACGTAGTCAAAATCTAACTTCCGCGTTTTCTAGATTTTGCAGACGAAGGGGGAGGGGATGTCCCCGGCCATTCAACCAAACAGTAAACTCAGCCCGATACGGGAAAGTCGCCCGCCAGCGGACTTCTAGCCTCGTCCTGCACAAACCTTCCCGGCTGTAGTACGCTGCCTGTGATTCCTCATGAGCGAACTCGAAACCCGCGAACTGGAAACCCGCGAACTGGAAACCTCCCAACGCCAGACGCCGGACTCGCTGATGCTGTTCGGCTTCTGGTATCGCGCGTTGCCCAGTGCGCAGATTTCCAGGAACCGTCTCCATAAAGCTATGTTGCTCGAGACGCCTCTGGTCATCGGGCGTGATCGCCTGGGGAACCCTTTTGCTTTGCGCGATGCCTGTCCGCACCGGGGGATGCCGCTTTCGTGCGGGCGGTTTGACGGGCAGCAGTTGGAGTGCAGCTACCACGGCTGGAAGTTCGACGCACACAGTGGCCAGTGCCAGCTCATTCCTTCTCTGACTTCCGATCAGGAACTGAAAGTGGACCGCATCTACGCCGGGAGTTACGCGTGCGGGGACCACGACGGATACATTTGGGTATTCATTCCCGAGCCGCCTCCGCCGGGAGCCGGTTTTACCAAGGCGGCGGAGCCGTCGTCGCCCGCTCCGCGGGTTCCAACTTTTGGTGGAAAATACAAGATCGCCCATTTGACGGCTGAGTTGCCGTGCAGTGTTGACCACGGAATCATCGGGCTCATGGATCCGGCGCATGGACCGTTCGTCCACCAAGCGTGGTGGTGGCGCAGCCGGCACAGCATTCACGAAAAGCAGAAGAATTTCGAGCCCATCCCCATGGGCTTCCGCATGAGCGCGCACACGCCCAGCTCGAACAGCGCGCCTTACAAACTGCTGCGGCTGTACGCGGATGCGGATTCGATTACTACTACCATTGATTTCGCTTTGCCCAACTTGCGCCTCGAAACCATTCGGGCAGGGAAGTATTGGTTTTCCAGCCTGACCACGGTGACGCCCATCACCCGCAGCCATTGCCGGATTGATGTGGTGGCTTGCTGGAATATCTTTCGCTGGGTGCCGTTCGGACCCACGCTGCTGAAATTTGTTTTTGCGAAGTTTGTGGAACAAGACCGGCAGACGATGGAGAATCAGTCGGAGGGCTTGAAGCACAATCCGCATCTCATGCTGATCGACGATGCGGATCGTCCGGCCAAGTGGTATTTCCAGTTGAAGGCGGCGTATCTGGAGGCGTGCCGAACCGGCGGGGAGATGAAGCATCCCATGAGCGGGCCGGTCACGTTGAAGTGGAGAAGTTAGCGTCCGGCGGCGCGACCGTATCATCGAGTCGAGATCGGTAGACCTGCGACAGAGAGAGGACTCGACCAGGAGATGAAAGAACGACAAGTTGAAATTTCCCTGCGCGAGGGAACTTCAGAGGGTTTTCTATATTGCCCAGAGGGTAATGGGCGCTGGCCGGGCATTCTTTACCTGACTGACATCGGCGGCATTCGCGCCGCGAATCGCGAGGCTGCGGGCCGACTGGCGAACGAGGGTTACGCGGTTCTGGTGCCTAATGTTTTCTATCGCACCGGCCGGACGCCCTTGCAACCATCACTGCGATCGCTGAGCCCGGAGGCGGCGAAGGAGCGGCTGGCGGAGCTTTCGCAACCGCTGACTCCGGAAGCGATGGAAGAAGACGCAGCGGCTTACATCGGATTTCTCGCGTCCCAGGATTGCGTTCGCCCAGATGCGATGGGCGTGGTGGGATATTGTTTTACCGGAAAAATGGCTTTGCGCACCGCGGCAGCGCTGCCCGACAAAATTGCCGCGTCCGCTTCCGTTCATGGTGGAGGACTCTTTACCGACGCGCCGACCAGTCCGCACCTGACGTTGACTCGCATCAAAGCCCGCTTGTACTTCGGGCATGCCACGAATGATCGCGGCATGCCGGAAGATGCGATCGCAAAGCTAGACCAGGCGCTGGCAGCATGGGGCGGAAAGTATGAGAGCGAAGTTTACAAGGATGCGTTTCACAGTTGGACGTCTTCGGACAGCCCTGTCTACAACGCGCCGCAGGCCGAGCGGGCTTTTCAGAAGCTGACGGAGCTGTTGGCGGAGGAGTTGGGTAAACGCGACGGTCGCGCTGAGGTGGCTTAGAAAGCTGCGGTTGGTGCTGAGGCTTCGCTGGCTACGCGGAGTTTCTTACGTCGGGGATGGTGAATCGTCTTGCACCAGCCAGTCCATCGCCTCTTCGCGAGTTTTGAATGTGGGCAAATCGCGCTGGGAAAAATTCTTGATGTGTTCGTAGAACACACGCGGCAGATTTTCTGTCCCTACCCAGGCTGACTTCTTGAGATGAGGCCGATCGAAAACCGCACTCTCTTTCATGCTGGTGATGGCTTCGCGATCAAACTCGGCTCCGGTGAAATCAGCCAGTAGCAGGACGGAGCCGCGCGGCTCGGGCATGACGTAGAGTGGAACCGTACGTGAAAGTTTCAGCAGTTCGGCAGCCGAGCAGTGGGACGCATCGACCAGCAGGATCGCCTTACCTTTGTGCGTGATGAGCCGTATGCGGTCTTCCATAGGGACTCCGAGCGCAGTCTCCAGCGAACACAAAGTTGAGAAGCTCAGCCCAACAATGAACCGACTACGTTATAAGCTTCAGTGAGCGCTGCGTCCAGTGCTTCCGGATCCTTCCCGCCTGCCTCGGCCAGATCCGGCCGTCCTCCACCTTTGCCGCCTACTCTCTGCGCTACCGGGCCGATGACTTTGCCGGCTTGGATTTTCTGCGTGAGGTCTTTGGTGACGCCCACGATCAGCGCTACGTTGCCATTTGTGGCGGAGCCCAGCACCACCACACCCGAGCCCAACTTGTCGCGCAGTTGGTCGACCAGCGTCCGCATCTGGGCACGTTCGAGATTGTCCACGCGGTGGGCTAGAACTTTGACGCCGTGGATGTCTTTGATCTTGTCGGTGACCGACGCGACCGTCGATGACGCTGACTTCATGCGAGCCTGATCGAGTTCGCGTTGCAGGCGCTTGATCTCGGAGTCTTTCTTGTCGAGTTCGAGTTTCAACGCGTCGGCGGGAGAGACGGCGTCCGAATGTGTGGCCAGGCTTGTGACTACGCTTTCCAGTTTGTGATCCTTCTGGAAATGATGCAGCGAGCCTTCGCCGGTGACGGCCTCGATGCGGCGCACTCCGGAGGAGACGCTGCCTTCTTTCAAAACTTTGATCAGGCCGATTTCGCCGGTGGCCTTGGTGTGCGTGCCGCCGCAGAGTTCGGTGGAGAAGTCTCCGATTTTGATGACGCGGACCCGGTCGCCGTATTTCTCTCCGAATAAGGCCATGGCTTTGTATTCGTTGATGGCGACATCGATAGGGCACGTTCTCGATGACTTCGATCTTCTCGTTGCGCAGAACTTCTTTGTTGATGAGGTCTTCGATGTCCTGCAGTTCTTCGTCGGCAACGCCGGTGAAGTGCGAGAAATCAAAGCGCAGATGGTCGGGAGCGACCAGCGATCCTGCTTGCTTCACGTGCTTGCCCAGAACCTCGCGCAGCCCGGCTTGCAGCAGGTGCGTGGCGGTGTGGTTGCGCATGGTGGACTCGCGGATGTCGTCGTTGACGACGGCATCGACTTTGTCGCCTATGCGGATTGGTTGCTTGGCGATGACCTGGTGTGCGCGAACGCCTTGAATCGGGGAGTAACAGCCTTTCACTTCGGCGACGACGGTGTTGTGATCGTTGGAGTAGAGCCATCCGCGGTCGCCAACTTGGCCGCCGGATTCGGCGTAGAAGGGCGTGTGATCGAGGATGATTTCGCCTTCGTCTCCGGGCTTGAGCTGCTGCGAGCCATGGCCGTTGTGGACGATGGCGAGAACTTCGCAGCCGTCTGACCGAGTCTGGAGGTAGCCTTCGAAGGCTGATTTTGGGAGTTGCTGGTACGCGGGATTGGCGGTTTGCTTGGCTGCACCTTTCCAAGAAGCACGGGAGAGCGCCTTCTGTTCGGCCATCGCCTGCTGAAAACCTTGCTTGTCTAGACTTGCGCCTTGGTCCCGCAGTACATCCTCGATAAAATCTAGGGGGAGTCCGTAAGTATCGTAAAGTTTGAAAGCCAGTAGTTCCAGGCAGCGTCGACAGGCTTTGTTCCGAGACCACGATGTCCGGGCAGCTTCCGCATTGGTTCAGCCTGCTTGATATTCAATTCATTCAGTTCTTTTTCCAGCATCGCTGCAAACCATCATCGACCGTGTGCAGGAAGCGAGTCTCCTCTGCCAGAACCGTCTTGCTAACGCGCTCGGCGGTCTCGTTGAGTTCTGGGTACGCCTCTTGCATCAAGTCGCGCACAACAAAGACCATCCCGTGCAGGAACGGCTTGGTCTGTCCCAGCAGGCGGCCGTGCGTGATGGCGCGGCGCATGATCTTTCGCAGCACATAGCCGCGGCCTTCGTTCGACGGGAGCACTCCGTCGGAGATTAGAAACGTCGACGCGCGCGAGTGATCGGCAATCATCCGTAGGGAAGCGTTCTGGGTTGTACGGATGTGGCAGAATCGTCGAGAGGATCGTAGTTCGTTACTTTCCGCGCCTCCTCAATCAGCGGCGTGAACAAATCCGTGTCGTAATTCGAGATCACGCCTTGCAGAACCGCCGCCACCCGCTCCAGCCCATGCCCGTATCAATCGACGGCTTCGGCAGCAACTTCGTAGCTTGCCGCTGGCGTGCGCGGTCGTATTGCATGAAGACCAGATTCCAGATTTCGACGTAGCGCCCGCAGTCGCAGCCGAATGCGCAATCCGTGTGGCCGTGGTCCGAGGCTGCCGATGCCCATGTCGTAGTGGATTTCGCTGCAGGGGCCGCAGGGGCCGGTGTCGCCCATCTGCCAGAAATTGTCTTTCGCGCCGAACTCGAAAATTCGCTCTTTTGGCACGCCCTGCCCGAGCCACAGATCGTCCGCTTCGTCATCGCGCGGCACGCCGTTCTCGCCTTTGAAAATCGTGACGTACAGCTTGTCTTTGTCGATGCCGAACCATTCCGGCGAAGTGATCAGTTCCCAGGCGTAGGCGATGGCGTCTTTCTTGAAGTAGTCGCCGAAAGAAAAATTGCCCAGCATCTCGAAGAACGTGTGATGGCGGTTGGTGAAGCCGACGTTTTCGAGATCGTTATGTTTGCCGCCGGCGCGAACGCATTTTTGCGAGGTCGTGGCGCGTTTGTAGTCGCGCGTTTCGAGGCCGAGGAAGACGTCCTTGAACTGGTTCATGCCCGCGTTGGTGAAGAGCAGCGTGGGATCGTTGGCCGGAACGAGCGACGAGGAATGGACCTCTTTATGTTCGTGCTGGACGAAATAGTCCAGAAATTTGCGCCGAATTTGGGAGCCGGTCAGCATGAGATGTGGCGTAATCGCGTCATTTTGATTCTAGCATCCAGTCCAATTGCGAGTGGGCAGCGGAAGATGAAGTTCGATGGGACTATCCGAAGTCGCGTTCAATATATTTTGCTGATGCTGGGGACGTTTTTGGTATAGTTCCCCACTGTTATGCCGCGCTCGGCTGCGAACGAAGTGAATCATCCTGATTCCGCCCTATCTCCGTCTCTCACGCGAAATCAGATTCGCGGCTTTTGGGCGTCGTGGGGCGGATGGACGCTGGACGGCATGGACTCCTTTGTTTATGCGCTGGTCCTTGTGCCCTCGCTGCGCGAACTGCTGCCGCGCTCGGGTATTCCGGCCACCAAGGGCAACGTCGGATTGTACGGAGGGTTGCTCTTCGCCCTGTTCCTCATTGGCTGGGGACTTGCTTTCCTTTGGGGACCGATTGGAGACAAGTTTGGCCGCGTGCGCACGCTCATGCTGACCATCCTGTGGTATTCGGCATTCACTTTTCTGAGCGCGTTCGTTACCGGCGTGTGGCAACTGGCAATTCTTCGCCTGCTCGCGGGCATAGGCATTGGCGGAGAGTGGGCGATGGGCGGGACGTTCGTGGCGGAGGAGTGGCCGGAGGATCGACGTCGCGTGGGCGCGGGTTTGATGCACACGGGATATTACGTCGGGATTTTTCTCGCTGCTCTGGCGAACTATGGCATTGGCAGCCATTTTGGCTGGCGGGCCATGTTTATCGTAGGAGGGCTGCCGGCGCTATTGCTGGCTTGGATCCGGCATGGAGTTACAGAACCCGCTGCCTGGACCAAGCAAGAAAAGGTTGTGCGTTCGTGGGCGGTTTGGCGTCCGTTTGTGATTTTGTTCTCGCCCGCTCTGCGCCGACGCACGATTGTGAATGCCTTACTGATGCTGGCTTCTATCTGCGGCCTGTGGGCTGGAACCGTGTATGTTCCGGCTGCGATCACCGCGGTCGCCGAAGCTGGTGGACGCGGCGGAGCGCAAGCCGCGCAACTCGCCTCCTGGGGAATCATGCTGGTCTCGTTTGCCACGATTCTCGGCTGCCTGGCAATGCCGTGGCTTGCCGAAAGGCTGGGACGGCGCGGGGCGCTGGCGGTTTTCTTTACTTTGATGATGGTGTTCATTGCGCTCACCTTCGGCAAGGTCTTCTATCTTGGAGCAGTTGCGCTTCCGTGGTTTTTCGTTTGCCTATTTTGTCTGGGATTGGGCGGTGCCAACTTCTCCGTCTATACCCTTTGGCTGCCCGAGCAATACCCCACGGAATGCCGGGCCAGCGCATTCGCCTTTTCCACCTCGTTCGCTCGATTCGGCGGTGCTGGAATCACCTTTCTGGTGGGAGCGGGGGTCCGCCATTTCGGCTCGCTGGGAACTCCGGTCGCGATGACCTCGATTGCTTTTGCGCTGGGACTGCTACTGATCCCGCTCGGCGCGGAAACACGCGGCAATCGTTTGCCCGCGTAGGTCGACAGCATGGACCAAGGGCGCCCCGCGACTAGGCGTCGCTGATGTTTCGTCGGCTACCCACTCCACCGCCTCTAAAGCTTCCCTAAGATTTCGCCGATAAGCCTCTTGCCAAGGACTTTCCCTCGTGCAACTGGCCGAAACGGCCCGAGCCCGGGCGATTGTTGCCGTCTCACGGCTCATGCGCCGTCCTGATCAAGGAGAAACGATGACTATATGGAAGAACGCGTTTACCACTTGTCTGACCGTCCTCATCTGCGCGGTCGCAAGTTTTAGCCAAGCTCCGCCCGAGATCAAGTCCAAGCTGGATGCCAAAATAAAGCAGTTGTCCTCGTTCAGCATCGACCCTGAGATTGTGAACGCGGTGAAGGCACACAATGCCACACCCCACGCCGGCGAGGCACTGACCATGACCAACGAGCAGTGGCACAGCCTTACCGTGCTCGATCCTTTTGTCCGGGCCACGGCAAAGACACCTCTGTCCGAATATCTGAAAACCAAAAAGAATGCCGACGACACAATCGCGAAAGTCTTTGTCTCGGGCGCAGATGGTTCCAAGGTTGGATTCGACGCCAAGGAGACGGCAAAGGCTACGGAAGACATCAGTCGCAAGGTCGAGGCTATCCAGACGGACACGAAAGCGGCTGTGGATGCCATTGCATCGATCAGCGGGGTGATCAATCAGGTCGGTGACATCTCGGGCACGATTGCCACGGCGGTCGAGGAGCAGAGCGCGACCACGAATGAGATGGCGCGCAATGTGAACGAAGCGGCGCAAGGCAGCGGCGAGATCACGAGCAACATTACGGGTGTGGCGGAAGCAGCGCAAGGCACAACACGCGGAGCCACCGATACTCAGAAAGCATCGCAGCAACTGGTGGAGATGTCTACCCAACTACGCAGCTTGGTGGGCCAGTTTAAAATCAAGGCGTCCGGCACAAGACCGACGGCGGTGGCGAATCCATCCGTCAAGGGCATGGCAGCTCACGCATCCGCGTGACAGGGTTTGCGTTCACGCGGCGCAACCCGCCTGAAGCTAAAGAGGCTCTCTTCGAGAAGAGAGCCTCGTAGCGTTTATTCCTTCCGCGAGTTCTGCTACGCCACACCTCGCGCCTTGATTGGCGTGGTCATCTTGACTGACTGGGACAGATCCGTATTCGATTGCGCGACAGTGCGGGCAGCTACCGGCTTCAGCCAGAACAAGGCCAAAAACGCGGCAATAAGGTCGCAGGCAATCATCGCCCAGAAGACCTTCGTCCACGAACCGGTTTTCTCAAACAACCAGGCGGCACCGAAGCCGGCAAAGATCGCGCCAGTTCCCTTGGCGGTGTAGACGATGCCATAGTTTGTAGTTGCCCAGGTCTTTCCAAACAAGTCTCCCGTAATGGACGGGAACAGAGAAAAGATCTCGCCCCAGGCAAAGAAGCACAAGCCCGAAAGGGCGATGAACCAGACTGGACGGCTAATCAATTGGAGCAGCGCAAATACGGCGATCGCCTCCAGGGTAAAGGCGATGAACATGGTGTTTTCCCGGCCGATATGGTCAGAGACCCATCCCCAGAAGGGCCGCGTCAGCCCATTCAGGTAGCGGTCGACAGTGATCGCCATGACCAGGGCCGTCATTCCCCAAGCGACGACGACTTTATCGACGTGGTAGGAGACGGCCATGGGGTTAAGTTGGGCCGTAACTACCAAGCCGCCAAACGACAACATCGTCATCATCAGGTATATGACGTAGAAGGAGGGTTGGCACAGCATCTGCCAGGGAGTCATGTCCACGGCCGAACTGCGAACTCGTTCCTTGATCTTGGCTTCCTTTTGAGCCCAGTCGGGAGGAGTCCAGCCCACGGGCGGCCGGGCCATGAAGAGGGCGGCAAACAGCACCACGCCACCCTGGATGATTCCCCAGAAGACTAATGTGTGCTGATAGCCGGAAGTCTTGATCATCGTGGCAATCGGAGAAACGGTCAGCGCCGTTCCGATACCGTAGGCTCCGGCACTCAGACCCACGCATAGACCGCGGTGGTCAGGGAACCATTTCAATGCGTTCCCAATGACTCCTCCATACACGATTCCAGCGCCAACTCCGCCCAGGCAGTACCAAAAATATAAGCTGCGCAGAGTGTCGGCATGCCCGGCAAAGATCCAGCTCAGGCCAACCAGAACGGCACCAACGCCCAGCATCAAGCGTGGTCCGATCCGGTCCACCAAGTATCCTTCGAACGGAACCAGCCAGGTTTCGAGGATGATGAAGAGACTAAATATCCCCTGGATTGCGGCCAGCGAGACGTTCAAGTGGGACTGCATTGGTTTGGTGAAAAGGGTCCAGGCATATTGAAGGTTCGCGATGGCCATCATCCCGATGATGCCAGCAATTAACTGGATCCAACGATTGGGAATACGAGAAGTGTGAATAAGAGAGTCTGCAGATGCAGCCATAGACCTACCTCCGAGACGGCGCGCTAGACTTTAACAGCATTCTGCTAAAACGGCTAGCCCAATTCTTACCTGCGACCCGATCGGCAGAATCAGGGGTTGCCGACTAACTTTCCCGGCAAGACACTGTGGTTCAAAGAGCGCTGTGATAAACTGGTCCGCTGATCGAACCACTTTGCGGCAGCGAATTTATCATCGTCACTTCGGAATGTCAAGCTTTGTAAATTTTCGCGGGGACGAGGCTTTTATCGCGATCTGCCGACGACAAATGCTACATCGCGGAGCCGGTCCCAGGCGGATCGGCGGTCGTGAACACATGCGGATACTGGAGCCGCCCCTGTCCGGAAATAGTGCGAGCGTGGACTTATGGATGAAAGCCTGAGAGCGCAGATCGAGACTTACCTGTCCCACCTCGATGGCCTGATCCGGCGGGGATGTCAGCTTCGCGACATTCTGGCCACTGATCCCTCGGACAAATCGGCAATTGCGGCCACTCGTGGATGGCAGGAAGACTGCGGGGTTACGATCAATCAATTGTCCGGAGGCAGCAAGGCCCATTGGCTTGCCAGGGCGTTCAGCGAAGCCTTCCTGATGCGATCGGAGGCCGGGAGTGCGATTGAAGGGGCGTCACCGGTCGATATCGTCAAGCGACTCCTCGACGTCCTCGAGCAAGCGGTTGCCTCTCTCTCGCAAGAGGACGAGGGTCCGGTAGTTTCCGCATCGTCGGAGGCGCCAGTTCCTCACCGCTTCGACTTCGTGCACAACCCCACGCTCCGGCCCGTGGTCGAGCGGGCCTACGCCGATAGCCGACACGCCTTCGAGCGAGGGGACTACGACCTGGCGCTGCGCACCTCCTGCGGAATCCTGGAGGCCATCGTGACCGACGCTCTGGAACACAAGGGGATGACTGCCTTGGCTGTTGCCGACGGTCCCTCAGAGAAGGTTGCCGATTGGTCGTTTGAGACAAGGCTCGCGGTCGCGGAGAGCAAGGGCATCATTCGCGGCGGGTGCGCTCGCCTGCCAGCGGTCGCGCGGACTTATCGGGATGACGGGGGAAACGACACGACCACGGTTTCCGAGCGGGATGCACGGCTGGCCGGACAAGTGCTTCGCGTCGTGATGAGAGATCTGGACCCCGGCCGCTAAAGATCCGCTATCAATCTTCCAGGTCCTGCCGAAATACAGGTTGGGACGGATCGAGGCTGCCGTCGATCACGGCCACGAGGAGGTTCCCGTAAGCGTCCGTCGCCTCAGGCAGCGATGCGTAGCCGCGTTCGCGCTGTAGCGCTCCGGTGTCTGAGTAGATGAGTGTGAAATAGCGGCCCGATGAATACTGAAGTTCGAGCAATTTGTTCGGCATCTCTGGATCGCCCTCCTGTCCCAGCACGTCCATCAGTGCCACGGTCCACCGCCTGCCTTTCGGGTCGGTGACGACCTCGCGCTCAACGTACTGCCACTCGTCCATGCTCCACAACGGCATATTTATCTTTGGCTCGATATCCGAGTTTCGTTATCCAGCAACTGATTAAGTGCGTTTGCCACCTGTGATCCGGTGAACGGTTTCGGGACCAGCAGGACTCTCCGGGCGTTACGGGAACGAAGGCTCGCGTCAGCCTCCTCGGGGGTGTCACTGATGATGACGGTAGGGAGGTCGGCGTGGTTCGGGTGGTGGCGCACGCTGTCAAAGAGTGCTGCGCTCATCTCGAAGACCGAACAGTCGAGCACGACCGCGTCCGCATGTTGCTCGAGCAGCAATTCGTTGACGCTCTCGGTAAATCCGGAGGCGAAGACCTCGTAGCCGCGGTCCCGCAGCGCAAACGTCAGCAGTTCGGCAATCTCCGGCGTGTCGTCGATGAGCAGGATGCGGTGCAACCGTACCCTAATTCTTGCCGGCTCCGGCAACAGGCTGCCGTGGCTTCTTGCCTTCCGAGGGCTCCAGATCCATGACCCACACTCGCCCGCCGGCGGTGTAATAAGCGCGACGATCGTTTTCGATCATCGCGCCCCAAGCCTCCAGCGTTCGCATCGCGAAGGTGCGTCCTTCGAAGTTGTTGCGCGCGTGGCTCAAGACTTCGTTGGTGTGCCAGTTGTCGGTGAGAATCGCGTCGCCCGGGTGCACGCGCAGGACGGTGTAGTAGCGGTTGAACGCCGCTTCCGGCCGCACGTCGCGCGTAGACCCGCGCTTCTTGCCTTCGGTGACGATGTAACTTTCCTGTCCCTCCGGCTCAGCTTCTGGCTCGGACTCGACAGGATGAAAGGGAGCACTAGTTTTCGTGTTCATAAAGTTTGCGCCACCGCCTCGGCTTCTGCCGCCGCCGCCATATTGGTCAGGTTTTTCGCGTCTGCTGCATGAACAAGTGCCTCGGGCAGCTGGACACCCATCATCCGCCATTGCTCATTGGCAAACTTCTGCAGCGTGGCAATGTGCTCGGCGTGGAGATGGCCGAAGCGTCCTTGCAGCTTTAGGTACTCCGACACCGGCCGCATGTTCTGGGGACGGAAGCTGTAATCAAACGCGCGCTTCTCGGGGTTCCACTCCCAGATCGGGTAGAGTCCGCACTCGACAACCAACCGGCCCAGATCGATCGAGCGCGGGGTCTCGTAGACGAAGCCCTTCTGGCAGGGGGTGTAGACCATCAGATAAGCAGCGCCCTTGTGGTTGAGTCCCTTGCGCACCTTGTTCATCAAGTCGATAGGGTAGCCCACGCTTGCGGTTGCCACGTAACAGTGGGGATGGCCAGCCGCCATCATCCGAGCGAGGTCCTTGGGAAACAGTTTCTTGCCCTCGGGAACTTCTGGCCCGGGGGGAGAAAAAGTCGTCATCCCGCCGTAAGGCGTGCGCGATGAGGCCTGAATACCGGTGTTGGCGTACTGCTCGTTGTCGTAGCAGATAATCAGGCAGTCGTGGTTGCGATAGAGCGCGCCTGAAATCGAGGCAAGACCGATGTCGGATGCGCTGCCGTCGCCCGCTTCGCAGATAATATTTGGAAACTTGCCCTTCCACTTGCCCTTGCGGATCATGGCTTCATAGGCGGCGGCGACTCCGGCGGTGAAGCTGCCCGCGCTGCCAATCTGAGTGTGCGCCCACGGCACGTTGTAGGGCGTGCACAAATAGGAGCTGTTCGCGACGTACATGCAACCCGTCGGTCCGACCAGGATTGTGTTGTCGCCCGAGGCCTTACTTGTCATCCGGTACTGGATGGAAGGCCCGCAGCCTGCACAAGTGCGATGGCCGGGGACGAACGGCTCGCTCGATGGCAGTTCAGGATTATAGAAACGTGCCCCCTGATTCGGGCTGCCGAGAATCGGCAGTATCTGGCGTTCAACTTCAATTGTTGCCATATCGGTTCCTCCAGTGGCAGGTCCAAGCCTGCGTCAAACTTTATGTAGTGCGGACGCTATTGAGGTCGCCGCAACAAACTCTCCTACTCTTCGAATCCAACCCAGTGCGTGCGCTTTTCGATTTTCCCGCGATTCTGGGCATCCATCATCTTCTGAGTCATCCAATAAAATTCCTTCAGGACGATCGCTTCGCCACCCATGCCAGCCATGAACGAGAGCACCAGCGGGCGCTTTTGGCTCTCGTACAGAGCCGCGGCGACTTCGCCATAGAGAACGCCTCCGCTGCTCACGCTGCCCAGAGCCATATTGGTTTCGATCACGCCGACTACTTTGAACTTGCTGAGGACCTGTTTCACGCGGTCGGTCGGGTATGGCCGGATGGTCCGCAGCCGCACGAGGCCGACCTTCAAGCCTTTTTCGCGCATGTGCTGAATCGCAAAGCGTGCCGTTACCGCGTGGGCGCCCTGCATAAAAAAGACCACCTCGGCGTCGTCGGTCATGAATTCTTCGACCCAGGGATCGTATCGTCGGCCGAAGATTTGTGCGAACTCCTCGTGTACCTGCTCAATTACTGCCATCGAGTCTTCCATGGCGCGAGCACGCTCCAATTGAAGCGGCGGACCCTGCTCGGGCATGATCTGGGGGCCATGCGATACCGGATGCCGCGGATCGAGGGGGTAAGGATGCTTGTAGGGCGGCAGGAATTCCTTTACCTGGCTTGGGTCGGGCAAATCGACATCACCGGTGATATGAGAGACAAAGAAACCATCCTGGCAGACCATCTGCGGCAAGAGCACGCGCGGGTCCTCGCCGATTCTATAGGCGATCAAATGATTGTCGAATGCTTCCTGGGCATCGCACGACCAGCCCATGAGCCACCCCATGTCGCGCGTCGACAGCGCGTCGGTGTGCTCGGAACCGAAATCACCAGGCGGATCGAGAGTGCGGTCGGCGATCATCATCTGAACCGGCATACGACTGCCCGAGATCGGCGAATATAACTCGTATGCGAACTGCACGCCGACCCCGGAGCTACCGGTGAAAACGCGTGCACCGCTGGATGCAGCGCCGTGCGCGATGCTCAATTGCGAGTGTTCGCTGTCGGCTACGATGTACTCGGCGTCGAGCTCTCCGTTGGCCACCATTTGCGCGAGCGCCATCATCGTCGCTGTGTAAGGACGAATTGGGTAGGCCGCGATTACATCAACATCGGCGTACTTGGCGGCCTGCGCCGACGCGACGCAGCCATTAATCCGAACCGTTTTCTTTTTTCTTTCCGTCATCGTTGCCATGTCTAACTCCGATTCTAAATGTTCTTCGCTGGCCGGTCCGCGAGATTCTTCAATTCGACCGCCTGTCGTCCGTGAAGTCCGGGCGAAATTGCGAACGCCGTGTCCATTCGCACGACGCCGGTGTCGAAGTCGAGTTCGGGGACGCCTTCGAGGCAGCCCGTCGGACACTCCTCGATACATACTCGGCAGCCTTTGCAATAATCGACCAGAATCTTGTAGAGACCGTTTGAGCGCTCAGGACGCGCGATGCAGGGCTCCGGACAAACCAGATAACAATTATCGCAGGCATTACAGGTGCCGCAGCTGAAACAGCGGCTGGCTTCTTCGACCGCCTGCTCTTCAGAGAGCGACTGGATCACTTCGTCCTGCGTTTTGCGCCTGCTTGCTGGCGGCAGCAACGTCTGCTGCACGCGCGGAAAGTGAGGGAAATACGTCATGTTCATGCGATTCAAATCGACGATCACGTCGATCGGAATCGTGCGCGGCTGCAAAGGCTCACCGCGCAACACCTTGTCCAGATTGAAGGCGACGCGCTTCCCGTCGCCGACGGCGTTGACCACCATCAGCGGCTGACCTGAACCCAACTGCACGATGTCGCCAGCGGCAAAGAAGTTCGTGTCGCCGAGGCGTCCAAACCGGTCAATCTTGATGGTGCCGCGTTCGTTCTTGAACTCCTGCGGGAGCCAGGCGAGCGACGCCCGCTGTCCCACAGCGATAATTACGTTGTCGCAGGCGAACCGCTCTGCCGGAGCTTCTCGATCTACCGTGATCGGGGAAGCGTTGATGGCGCCGGAGAAGCGCGCCGGATGCAACTGCAAGGCCTCGACCTTGCCGTTGCCGAGCACCGCGGTGACAGCGCGCCCGTGAAACAGTTCGACCCCTTCTTCGAGCATGTCGTGCAGATCTTCAGGGACCGCCGGCATCTCTTTGGGGTTGGCTTCGACGGTAATCATGGTCACTTCGACAGCGCCTTGCCGCAGGGCTTCGCGGGCACAATCGATCGCGGTGTTTCCGCCGCCGACGACAACCACGCGAGCGCCCAGCTTCACCTTCGACGTGCCCATGCCGACGTCGCGAAGGAACGGAAGCCCGTAAAGCACGCCGTCTTTGTTCTCGCCCTCAGCTCGCACGCTGTTGGGCTCGGTGAGGCCGACTGCCAGCACACAAGCGTCGTAATTCTTTTTCAAGTCGTCCCAGGTTACGTCCTTGCCGACTTCGACGTTGGTTTTAATCGTAATGCCGAGCTCGACTAGCCGCTCGATCTCGCGATCGAGGACGTCCGCGGGAAGAACCCAGTCCGGAATGCCGCCGCGATTCAGTCCACCAGCCTTGGGCGATTTCTCAAGGATGGTTACTTTGTAGCCGAGCCGGGCGAGCTGGTATGCAGCGCTGTGGCCGGCGGGACCCGAACCAACGACGGCGACTTTCTTGCCGTTGGGCTTCCCGGCCTTGACCACATCGTGTGCCAGCGCCTGTCCCAGATCTCCGAGAAAACGCTCGACCGCACGAATCGAAATGGCCTCATCGTACTGCCCACGGTTGCAGGCTTGCTCACACGGGTGATAGCAAACGCGGCCAGTGACGGACGGAAAGGGCATGTCTTCCTTGATGAGGGCGTAAGCGTCCAGATACTTGCCACGCTTCACCAGATCGAGATAGCCCTGGATCTTTTCATTGGTCCCGCAAGCGTTGTTGCAGGGTGGCAACTTGTCCCGGTACACCGGTCTGATCGAACGCCAGTTGCCGGTGGGGAACAAGTCCTGTCCCTTTTCCTGCGAGGGCGCTGGGGTGATGCCCGCGAACGGGACGGTAAGCCAATCGGGGATGCGTGTGCCTTTGGTCGACATGTAAATCCTTCCCTAAACCGCCACTGGATTCAGCGGCATGATGTGCAATGCTTCGAGCGCCGCATGGAACGCGTGTTTGTTCGCGATCATCGGCTCAATTGTTTCCATCTTTACGATGCCGGTGGACTTGATTACCGCCGCAATCAGAGGAGCGGCGATATCGGGCGCGATGGACTTGTTTCGCTCGGCCGCGCCCTCAGTCGAAAGGCGGTCGAGGCCGAGCTCGCCCAGCCGGTAATAGAGCCATTTGTGGTCGGCAAGATGAGCCGCATCCACACAGACGAGTTGCGCCAGGCGCTCTGCACCCGGCACAAAACGAATCATGTAATCCGGCGTGTAGTGTGTGTTGATCACGAGCGTGCCGCCAGCAGGCATGCCGCGCATGTAATCCCAGCCCTTGACCATCGTTCCCTCAACCAGGACGACGATATTGGGGTGCTCGTTTTCGTAGGTAAGCTCGTTCTCGAGAATGCTGTCGCTCACGCGGCAATATTTGCGTGTGGGGGCGTTGGTGCGGTCGGGATTGTCGACATAGTTCTCCATTGCCTGCGCGTACTTGCCCTCGATGCGGGCGGAAGCGGAGATGGAGTTGACAATGTCGCGACCCTCTTTGTCCATAATGATGCCGCGGGTCCAGACGGTAAGTTCGGTGTAACTCATGATCAAACCTCGTTCATCACTTAGTAGATGCGTCGGGGCACAGATCCCCGGCGCCATTGCTTAGCGGGTTCGCGGTGTTCGATTGCCTGGGACTTCCACGATCGGACTCAAGAACCGCCAGGAAATCGTTCCGCAAGACGACAAAAGGAGCGACGCGAGTGCCATCCTGAAATTCTGCAATCGCCGTTAACGTTGCTTTCTTGCACAGGCTTTCAATGTCGGCGCTGGTGAAACCTTCCATGCGACCAGCAAACTCATCAAAATCGACATCCGGTGCCAGCGGCACGCGCCGGCAGCATAGCCGCATGATGGCGGCGCGCTCTGCAACGTCCGGCTTGGCGAACGGGAGTATATAGTCGAAGCGCCCGCTCCGCAAGAGCGCGGGCTCAATCCGCTCAGGACGATTGGTCGCCGCAAGCAGGATCACTCCTTTGACATCGCGCAAATTGTCGATCTCACGTAGGAGTTGGCTGAGAATCCTCTGATAGACATCGCTACCGAATTGATCGGCGCCGAACTTCGGAGCCACGGCATCAATCGTGTCGAAGAACAGGATGCAGGGAGCGGCCCGTCTCGCCTTTTTGAAAACCTCGCGTAGCGCCCTCTCGGATTCGCCCAACCACTTCGAATACAGTTGCGGGCCATCAATAGCGATGAGCGGGATCTGCATTTCGCCTGAGAGCGCTCGCGCCATAGCGGTCTTTCCGGTGCCCGAAGGTCCGGTCAGCAGGATGCCTCGCGGAGGGGCCAGCCCAACCTGCTCATAAATCTCGTCACGCATATGCGAGTGCTCGATTACGGCGTGGAGCAAGCGCTTCGCCTCGTGGAGGCCTCCGAGGGATGCAAACGTCGAAGCGCTTTTCTCAATGAAGAATTCGCGGGTCGCGCTGGGTTCAACTTCCTTCAAACCAGCGACAAAATCGTCGCGCGTAACCTGCAGCGCTCCAAGTTCAGTCGAAGCGGCGCCGTCGGTTTCAAGCGGGACGGTTGAAAGAAATCTGCGCAAGGCAATCATGCCGACTTCTTGTCCCAAGGCTTCGAGGTCTGCGCCGACGAACCCGTGAGAATGCTCGGCGATCTCCTGAAGGTTGACATCAGGCGCGAGCGGCATGGCGCGCGTGTGGATCCTGAGGATTTGCAACCGTGCTTGCGTGTTGGGAACGCCGATTTCGATTTCGCGATCGAAGCGACCCGGACGCCGCAGCGCCGGATCAAGGACCTCGGGAATATTGGTCGCACCGATGACGATGACCTGACCGCGCGCCACAAAGCCATCCATCAAGCTGAGAAGCTGCGCCACTACGCGCTTTTCGACCTCGCCGACCACCTCGGTGCGCTTGGGTGCAACGGCGTCGATTTCGTCGATGAAGAGGATCGCCGGCGCGTGGCGCGCTGCTTCTTCGAAGAGCTCGCGGAGCTTGGCTTCGCTCTCGCCGTAGAACTTCCGCATGATCTCAGGGCCATTGAGATGAATGAAGTGTACGCGGCTTTCGGCGGCCACGGCGCGCGCCAGCAGGGTTTTGCCGGTACCCGGCGGACCATACAAGAGCACTCCCTTGGGCGCGAGAATTCCCAGCCGCTCGAAGATGCGCGAGTACTTCAGCGGCAGCTCGACCATTTCGCGCACCCGCGCGACTTCACGCTCTAACCCGCCGATATCTTCGTAGGAAACCGCCGGAGCACGGGCCGCCGTCTGCTCGCCTTCTACAATCCGGATGTCTGTGCGCTTCCCGATTACGACTGGCCCCGAGGGAATCGTGCGCACAACCTGGAAGTTCACCGCCTTGGCGAACGTCGGCACACGCACTGCGCATCCTGCAACGACGGGAACGCCTACCAGATCCTCAAGCATCCGCTCGGGTGCGATGGTCGCGGGCGCAGCGCCCACCCACAAAGGCGAGAGGCGAACCGACACCGCCTCCTGGCGCTCGATCGGCGTCACCGTCACCTGCTCTTGCAGGCCGGCGCTGCAGTTACTGCGGCAGGTGCCATCGATCTGGATTATGCCTTCATGTGCATTGTCGGAAAGCTCGGCACGCGCGATACCGACCGCGCCGCCGGTGATCTTCAGCACGTCACCCGCTCGCGCACCCATGCGCAGCAGGTCGGCTGGCGCCAGGCGCGCAATCGCATGGCCGACGTCCTCGACACGAGCCTCCGCCACGCGCAGCGTGAGGGTGATCGCGGGAGACGACGGTGCGATTTCCGGAGTAGTGCGATTTGCGATCGGCTCCTGGCGCGAGATTCCATCGAAGAGCTTCATCTTCGGCTTCTCCGTGTCATTCTCGTGCGACGCGAGACTCGCACGGTTCATGTCATTCCCCAGGTTAGTCAAACCGATCGTCCCCACATTGGTGAGTTTCTACGGCCGCTCTTAGCGCTTGGCAGAGGTAACTGCTGTGCTCAATACGACGCGATTTGCTTCCCCACGCATTGCAGATCGCGAATTGCCAGCTTCACCACGACAATTCTCTTCCATCAAAAATGATCGAGTACGATTTCTTCGACATCTTCAATGTGCCGCCGCATCGCCGACTTGGCGCCTTCCGCATCGTGACGCTTGACTGCAGCCAGGATTCGCCGGTGCCCAGCCAGCGATTTTTGCGGGCGACCTTCCACCTGCAAAGAGCGTTCCCGCGTGTCGCGGAGCAAGTCCATGATAATGTCGAGCACTTTCAGCACGACGCTGTTGCCCGAGGCCAGAGCAACGCTGTAGTGAAATTCCGCGTCCTCTGCAACAGCGGGCTCTCCTTGGCTCTGCTTTGCTTCCTGGCGCTGCAGAATCTCTTCCAGTTCGGAAATTTCGTCGGCGGAAGCGTGCGTGGCGGCACGGGCCGCCAGCGGGGGTTCGAGCATCTTACGAAAATCCAGAAGCTCGCTCACCATTTCCTTCCGGCGCTTCAGCGCGCCGGCAAAAGGATTAGCCAAAAGTTCCACGGCGCTTTCGCGAACGATCGTCCCCGCGCCCTGACGCGGTTCAACCAAGCCTCTGAGCTCAAGGCCCCGAATTGCATCCCGAATGGAACTGCGGCTCACTTTGAGCATTTCTGCGAGTTCACGCTCGGAAGGCAACTTGTCGCCAGGGCGTAATTTCTTCAGAATCAGACGTTCGATTTGCTGGGCGACTTCTTCGTAGACCTTGTTTTTTCGGACTACTTCAAAGTCGGATTTAACCGAGGATAGCAATCTGGCTCCAAGTGGTCCGATAAGTGGACCAGCGACGGACGAAGTATACGCCCGCCCTTAAGATCCTAGCAAGTATTTTTCTTGGCTGGATGAAGAAATCGGATAGAGGCTTTTCCGAGAGCGATTCGGAGCGGCTGAACGTCGCTCATTTTGGTCGCTGCTCAGCTACAGATTCCGCTAACAGCCGGGTGCAGGTGTAGACCGTTCGGGTGTAGGGCATGGAGAGACCAACGCGCTCACCGAGTTCCACGACAGCCCCTACCAGTGCTTCCAGTTCCATCGGCCGGCCCGCTTCGAGATCTTGCAGCATCGAAGTCTTGTGCTCCCCAACTTTTTCCGCACCAGCAATCCGTTGATCGATGGAAACAGGCAACTCCATGCCTAACTTGCAAGAGACCGCTTCCACTTCCTGCATGATGTTTCGGATCAGGGAGCAGATTCCAGGGTCGCGCACCATCTGCACCACTGTGGCGCGCGTCAGTGCGCTGACCGGATTCAAGGAAGCATTGCCCAGCACCTTGACCCAAATCTCGTGCCGGATACGAGCGCTGACCGGGCAGCGCAGGCCGGAGGCGATCAGCGCATCCGCAATTTTGCGGGAGCGATCGGAGCGTGTTCCGTCCGGCTCACCGAGAGAAATGCGGTTCCCCTCGATGTGCTGAATCACTCCCGGCGCTGTGATCTCGGTCGAAAAGTAAACGATGGAACCGACAACCCGATGCGCTTCGATGGCCGCAGAGATGACGCCTCCGGGATCAACGCGCTCAAGACGCAATCCTTCCCATTCGCCACCGAAGCCCTGGAAATACCACCATGGGATCCCATTCTGCGTGCTGACGACCGTGGTATCTGGCCCCAATACCGGCTTCAACTGGGGCGCAAGTTGCGGCAAGCCGTGCGCCTTTACGCCAAGAAAGACAACGTCTACAGGTCCCACTTCTTCGAGGGAACTGGCAATTGCGGGCCGTGCCAGGAAATCTCCCTCAGTGCTTTTCACCTGCACGCCGTGTTCCCGCATGGCGCGAAGGTGCGGGCCACGAGCAAAGAGGGTGACGTCAAAACCAGCCTGTGCCATGCGGGCGCCGATATAAGCGCCGATTGCCCCTGCCCCCGCGATCAGGAATCTCATCGGCTAATCATCCATGCTGGTCATCTACGCTGATCGTCCGTGAGAGCCGCAGCGACTGCGCGCCGGCGAATTTTTCCGGTCGCGGTGGTTGGAATACTTTCTACCAGATAAATCTTGGTTGGACATTTATACTCCGCCAGCGACTCGCGGCAATGCCTGATGAGTACAGACTCGGTGGCGCCGTGCGGTTCGCGCAAGACGACCGCCGCGGCCACTTCTTCACCCAGCGTGGGATGCACGCAACCAAATGTAACCGCTGCCGCGACCGCCGGATGCCTCAGCAAAATCTCATCTACTTCGTGAGGAGCGATGTTTTCGCCCCCACGGATGATGATGTCTTTGATTCTTCCGGTCAAGTGCAAATAGCAGTCGTTGTCCAGCAATCCTTCGTCACCGGTACGAAACCACCCATTCACAAAAGCGCGAGCGTTGGCTTCGGGATTGTTCTCATATCCACGAAATACATTGGCGCCCTGAATGGCGACTTCGCCGCGCTGGTTGGTGCCGAGGTGATTGCCGTCCTTGTCCATGATGCTGATGCGCAGCCCGGTACCCACGCCGACAGAGCCGGCCTTGCGATGTCGCGGGGGCAAAGGATTCGAGGTCATCTGGTGGGCAGCTTCAGTCATTCCGTAAGCTTCGACGAAGGGTACGCCAAAGAGTTCCTCGATCTTGTGAATAAGCCCCGGCGAGAGTGGCGCACTGCAAGAACGGATGAAGCGCAGAGATGCAGCTTCCGCCGGTTTGTGATGAGTGCGGGCCAGCAGAAGCTGATGCATCGTGGGTACGCCCGAATACCAGGTCACACGATGCTCTCGAATTGTGCGCCAGAAAGAAAGTGCGTTGAATTTGGTCGGAATAACGACCGTGCCGCCGGACAGCAGAGTCGCCATGACTGAGCCAATCAATCCATGAATGTGGAACAGTGGCATGATGCACAGCGAAACATCTTCTTCGGAAAGTGCATAGGTGTTCGCGATATTCGCTGAAGAGACCGCGAGATTGAAATGCCGCAAAGGTACACGCTTGGGCCGCCCCGTGCTTCCGCTGGTGTGCAGGACCAGGGCAATGTCGTCAGCCGTGGGCTCGGTTGCCGAGGCCCCAGTGGGAGCGTTCGCTAACCGAACGTTTCCCTGGTCGGTCATTTCCACCGAGAAGACTGGGATCTTGCGGTCCGCGGCCGCACTGCGAGCGAATTCCGCGCCTACCGGAGGGCAGAGCAAAATGCGGGCGCCGGTGTCACCGAGGAAAAAAAGAAATTCCTCATACGGGTACGCCGGGTTCAACGGGGCGGCGGTTCCGGCGATGGAGGCAGCTAGAAAGCTCACAAGGGCAGGCAATCCATTCGGTAATGCGATCGCCACACGGTCCCCACGGCGGATGCCGGCGGAGGCTAGAGCATTCGCCATGGTCCAGACCTGCTGCCGCAGCGAATCGTAGGTGAGACGGATTCCAAGTTCGGGAACGACAACTGCAGTGTGGCTGTCCGCAAAATGTAATACATCAAGCAGTGTGTCGACCGACTTTAGAGTCATTCGTTGCCTTTAGCGCGAGTCCTTGGATGATGAGCCGATTTTGTCCGTTGTTTGTGAAATGAGAGGAATGCAGCTGCACGCTTCTTCAGGAGTATCCCTCGGCCTTCAGCGCCTTGCTAAACTCTTTCAGAAAGAACTGCACGTTCTCCTCGGTAGCCAACGGGCCCATCACGCCAATGCGGAAGACTTTGCCGGCAAGCGGACCGAAACCGCCGGCGATTTCAATGCCCGCTTCGTCCAAGAGGCGTTTTCGCACTTTCCCCTCGTCAATTCCTTTTGGAACGCACACCGTGTTCAGGGTCGGAATCCGGTGTCCTTCCGGAACGTGCAGGCTCAGGCCCATGGCCTCGATGCCGTTGACAAAAGACAGGTGGCAACGGCGATGCCGTTCCCAACGCTTCTCGATATCTTCCTCCGCGATCACTAGTAGAGCCTCGCGGAGTGCGTAAAACATGGAAATCGGCGCGGTGTGATGGTACCGGTGCGAGACGGTCGAGTAGTCGTGAATCAGCTTGAGGTCAAGATACCAACTGCGTACTGGAGTACTGCGCTCGCGCAGGAACCCCATAGCTCTCGGCGACATGGCCATGGGAGACAAGCCGGGTGGACAACTCAACCCTTTTTGGGTGCAACTGTAAGCGACGTCGATCCCCGTCCCGTCGAAATCGATTTGCATTCCGCCGAGCGAGGTCACGCAGTCTGCAATCACCAGCGCGCCGATACCGTGAGCGGCGGCACAAATCGCATGGCCCGGCTGCAGCGCTCCCGTCGATGTCTCTGCGTGAACATAAGCGACAACTTTGGGCTTTTCGCGACGAATGAATTCCGCCGCTTCCTCATCCGTGAAAGTTGCGCCCCAAGGTTTCTCAAAGCGCACGACATTCGCGCCCTGGCGCTTGGCCATCTCCGTCAAACGATCGGAGAAATAACCATTAGCAAAAACCGCCAACTTGGTTTCGGGTTCGACGAAGTTCGCAACGGCAGCTTCCATGCCCGCGCTGCCGGTGCCGGAAATCACCAGCGTGACCCCACCTTTGGTTCCGTAGGCCATTTTCAGCAATTGCTGAACGTCGCCCATCACCTGAATGAAGTATGGGTCGAGGTGCCCAACAATCGGTTTCGCCAGTGCTTCATATACCCGCGGATGAACCATGCTCGGCCCCGGTCCGAACAAATAACGCGGAGGCGGTTGCAACGGAGAAAGCGATTTAATTGCGGGAGTCTGCTGTTCTATTGCGCTCATAGCCCTCGTTTCTATTCAGGAATAGCCAGATATTCTGTAGGGCGGACGATCTCCAGCATCCCACCCGAAGTGTGACGTTCGAGATGCGATGCAGTCTGATAGTGGGCACTGATCAGGCAAACGCCGTCAAGCTGATTATATTGATCTGTTCGATCAGAGTTTCTTATCAGCACATTCACTTCGTTCAACCCGCGGGCGTCGGTTCGGGTTATATCGGCGAATGGTGACCCTGCACAATCATGGACTCAGCGATGCGGCGCGCTTCGGGAAGTGTCTCAGCCGCAGCCGTGGAATCAATCTCCGCCGGTAAGTCACGCTGAATTTTCGACAGCTCTTCGTCAAAAATACGAGTCGTCAGTTCGGGAGCGTGCTCAACCGGCTTGCCAGCGTCGCCCCGAACTTTCACCTTGTGGCGCACCCGCTGCGCAATCATCAAACGATAGATGCGGTCGGTCGCGAGATCCTCCATGAAGCCATCGAGCAGGCTGGCGCCCTTCCCGTTGAGAACCCCGTTGCGATAGCGAATCACGGTACGCGCGGCGGCTCGGGTTCCTGCAAGCGTGGTCTCGCCAACGCCTTTCGGTACGGGCCGCAGGTCTGAATGCGGGTTCGCCAACTTGGGCCGTTTTGCAATCTGATTGGGATACGGGAACTGGGCAACTGCGATCTCGTTCTGATCGGGATGGCCAGTCCACGCTCCGTCCATCAGGCACTTGGCTTCGTTCTTCTTGTCTTCCTCGAGGACTTTCAGAGCGCGCTCGTTTAATTTCGCATCGGAGCGGCTGGGATAGAGCGCGGTCATTCCGCCGATAGCATGGGCTCCGTGCTTGTGGCAGATCTCCGGCATCAATGTACGGAAGTTCTGAAAGAATGCCACATCGTGTGGAATGGTGTTACGGTCCGGCAAAATCCAATTGGGATCCTCTGACATGAAATCGATCAGCGAGGCCATGTAATCCCACCGCCCCAGGTTCAGTCCGAGGCAGTGCTCGCGGAGATTGAAAAGAAATTCCTCCATCTGATAGGCCAGTGGATGGGCCTCTACCAGCGCCATGCACTTTATGTAGTCCGCGGGCAGCGCTTTGTGTTTGGCCAGAGCCTGAAACAAGTCGCGCCACCAGAACGCTTCCTCACAAGACTCGCTCTTGGGGATGTAAACCGAGAAATTGTGTGGCAACCACGCGGGATCGAGCTGGTACCAGATTAGCGCCAGGTCGAACAGGGAGGCGGACATGATTTCGTTCTTGAGAATTCCACCCTGACTGATATGCAGCCCACGAGGCCGGACCCAGGTGACGGTTTTCGAACGCTGAACTGTAACTTTCTTCTTCCGCCTCTTGTCGTCGTAACTGAGTTCGTACTTGTAGGCGGCGATGGTGTTCTGGATCGCCAGCATGATGTGCTCCCAAGTGTTCGCTGTGGAATCTTCCACGTCGAGCATAACTGCGGGAGAACCGGAGTTCAGAAGTTTTACCGTCAACTCGGCGTCGTCAGCGGGGCCGGTCATCTGGTTGCGCTGATCGGCGCACCAGTCAGGCAGCTCGATTTGCCACTCGGATGTCGTGGCCTCGGAGGGCGGCAAATAGTTTGGCGGCTGTCCGCTATGCGAACGTTGCAGCACTTCTGCGCGTTTTGCGACTAGCTTCTGTTGCCAAGGACTGAATTGTTTGTGAAGCGGCAACAGGAAATCGAAAAACCCCTTAGGGAGGTCTTTTTGCGGATTCAAGTCTGCGGGTGCGTAGTTCATGCCACGAGAGGCGGAGCCAGTGGCCATCGGATGAACTCCTTCTGATCTTTGCTGCCTGGGGATGAAGCCTTCTTGCCGGTGACCGTACCCGGCCATTCGAGAAGGCACTCAGACCCCTTCGAAGGTGAATCCAGGAGAGCTACTTAGTGTACTCGACTGTCCAAGTCCTGAACATAACCCTTAACCATTAATCGCGGACCGGGGGAGAACCAACAATGACAATAGAAAGTGATGAGATGAACTGTTAAGTGTGATGCTGATCACCGAAAATTGCGCCTGCCTTAACGTAAGGTGGGCAGCGTTTGTCTTGCATCGTTCGATAGCCGCGAACGGTGTTGGGAGTTTTGCATGGTACGACTCGCAAGCGCGCAGGGTTCCAAGACTGGCGATCGGAGACTGATTACGTTTACTCCTCATTCATCCCCTTTCTGTTCCAAAGTTGTTATCGCGGTTAATCTCATCCGGCAGCGTGCAAAAAGATTCCTTGACTTGCAATCTAAGAATGTGGTAAATAGGCGCCCCAGCGGATTGGTCCGCTTTTCATACAAGTTATCGATTTTTCGAATAGGCGGTTTTGTGATTTGTGGCCCCGAGGCAACCCGCGTGTGAGGCTGCACGCTCGTTCCGGGTCCAGGCCGGTTGGTTGCCAAATTATGGTCGGAGAGGAAAACATGCGCTCGCTCACAACGTGTTTCGTGCTTCTGGTCGTTTTCACGGCACCATGTTCGCTCGTCCACGCTCAAGGCACGGCACCTGCGAGCAAAAACGGCGCGTCCGCGTCTGGGAACGCAAGCAAGGCAGAGGTCGATGAACTGCGCAGCGAGGTCGCGGCGCAGCGCAAGACGATTGACGAATTGAAGGCCATGGTTCAGCAACTGGTGGATGGTAAAGCCAAAACTGCCGACGGCGGTTCGGCCAGCATTAAACCGGTGTCGGCGACTAATTCGCCTGAAACCGGAACGCCACCGGCAAATGGCAATCCGACCGACGCCCATTTGGTCAACACGGTTTTGGTTCAGCCCGAGCCTGAGCCTGTAGAGAGCGCCATGATCAATCAGGCAAAACCGGCGGCGGCGCCCAAAAAAGACGTGCCTCTCACGGCGGGCTGGAACGGGGAGCATTTTTACATCAAGAGCCCCGATGGACAGTTCAGTATCAGCCCCTACGGATACGTGGACACCGACTACCGCGCCTACAAGGGCGACGGCGCTCCGCCAGACACATTCGTGGTACGACGCGCACGTTTCGGATTCCAGGGCATCTACGGGTCGCACTTCGATTATGCGATCTTGACTGACGCTAACTCCACTACGGGCGCAATTGTTCGAGATGTCTACCTCAACGTGAGGATCAAGCCCGAGTTCCAGTTCCAGGCGGGCCAGTTCAAAGAGCCCTTCGCCCAGGAAACCGGAATTGGCGCCACCAACCTGGACTTCGTCGAGCGCGGGTTGCAGGCGCTTCTCTACCCCTCTGTAGGTACCGCCTTCCGCAGTCCCGGTATCACGTTTCACGGAGACATAGACGGTGGTGTCATGCAGTACTGGGCGGGAATGTTCAACGGACGGAACGGGGTTACGCCGAACGCCACCAACCAACCAGAATTTGTGGGGAGGGTGCGGTTTTATCCGTGGCGCAAGACCAAGGACGAATGGTTGAGACAACTTGCTTTTGGAGGGTCGATGAGCTACAGCCGTTCCCGAGGGCTCTCCGGTGATCAAAGCTTTAGCGGTCTACTTCCCGATGCTACATATTCGTTCTTTCCGCAATTGAGAATTAACGGCCCTATTCAGCGCTACGAGGGTGAATTCACCTACATCAAATCGGGTTTCGCGCTTCGCGGCGAATATGTTCAGCTGCAAGAGCAGCGTGACGGTGTGGGCTCTGAACAGGTCGGTGGCTTGGGCTTCCAGACTCTTCCTGGGATCGGGGCCAAGGCTTGGAACATCGGGAGCACGTATTTGCTGACCGGTGAAAAGCGGCCAGAAAATGGTACGCCACGGGTGAAGCACCCGTTGTTTGGTCCCGATACGCCGGGCGGAACGGGACGAGGGTGGGGAGCTTGGGAACTCGGCGCGCGGTTTTCCGGCATTCAGGCGAATGCGCCCGCTCAGAGCTTCTACAATTACTACACCCCGGGCTTCGTACCCCAGTATAACTTTCACACCTACCAGTGGACATTTGGCCTCAACTGGTACATGAATTACTGGATTAAGTACCAGTTCAACGTCAACATCGATCAGCTGAAACAGCCCAGCATCACCGGGCAAGTACCGCAGAATTTCTTCGTCTTGATGCAGGAGTTGCAGTTCCGCTTCTGAGGAATGGTTTGAACCTGAAGTACAGGTAGAGTGTTGGGTTGTAGGCCAGGGCCGGTTGCAGCCTGCTCTGAAAGGAAAATTGCAGGAGGAGATGCGATGAGATCGAGAATTCTGCTTACTGTTCTTCTCACGGGATTGTTTGTTATTGCGAGCGGCTGCGGCGGTGTAGCGAACTGTCCTGTGTGCGGCACGACCAAGGCCGACGGTTACGCTGACATCGTTAACATCACCGTGCCGGAACACAATCCCACCGGCGAGCCCGGAGGTCCGTTCAACTCCTTCGACATAAGTTGGATCAATCAGGCGACCCACTTGGATTACGTTTCGGACCGCATCGGTCTAGCCGTCGTGGTCGTGGATACGATCAACAACGTTGCGGTCAACGCGATCCAGGGAGTGAACGCCGTGACCGCCGCGGGGAACCAGGCCAGTTCATGCGATCCCAGCATACCCCCAACCACTGACGTGGTTGGAAATTTCACCCGCTTCGGATGCCGGAACGCGCCCTTTCACCTGATCTCGGGTTTTGGCGCGAACGGTAAGTTCGGCGGGTTCCCCGGCGCCCAGTGCTGCGCTTCGCGTGCCAACGGCGTGAACCCGATGTCGGGGCCAGACGGCGAAGAAGTGACCCCGGACGGGAAGACGTTATTTACCGCGATTGGCAATGCTGGGGTCGTAGTCTTCGATCTCAGCACGATGGATCTGACCAAGAGCCCGCCTACCCCACCGAACGTGCTTGCCACCATACCGACCGGCACATCCGCCGACTACGATGGTCCGCTAGGCATCGCCCCATGCGTCGCTTCGTGGAATGGAGAAGCCGGTTCGGCCGCCACCTGCGGAGACGACCGCGCTGACGAAATGGCATACGACCCGGTGCACCAGGTTCTCGCGGTGATTAACGGCGATCCAGGGCTACCGTTTGTCACGTTTATCGACATGTCCCATATCGTAGGCAAGACTGGGACGCTCGCGCAGCAGCACTGCCTTCCACTGGACCCGACGCTCGCTTACGGCCCCTGGGCAGCCGGGTTCACTCCTGCCGACTATGGTGTTAACTACCCGTTCCAAGGATCAGGGACCGCCATCCCGCAACCATCGCCGATATTGGATCCGGGGGTGGCTGGCACCTCGTTTAATCCGCCAAGCTGCATCATTGGCCAGATTTACTACGACGGCGCAGGTGGCGGGGCATCTGGAGGAGTTGGGCTCAGCACGACCGTCCCGGTCGACACTGTGGGAGCCACGTTCCCCTGCCCTGATCCTTCTAACCCCCACGTGTTCAGCGGCGTTTCCGGCGGTGCGGCCAATGCCGCCTTAGGGCTTCCGGGCCTAGCGGGAGTAAGGCCGAGCGGTGCCACTTACACAATCCCGTGTCATCACGGGCCGATCATCGATCAGACTACAGGAGCGTTTTGCAATCAGGCCACGCCAGGGAGTACGTGTGCTGGCGCTATAGCGCCAGCCGGATTAGGAGGGGAGGCATGGAATCCTAACACTGGTCACTTGCTGCAAGCGAATGAAAATTGCATTGGTATCACCAACATCGGCTGTGTCGACGAGATCGACCCGCGGCTCGGGAACCCAAATGGGCCGGTGGTGGTCAACACCTTCGTGCTCCAAGATTGCATGCCGACCAGCGTCGTTCAGGGGCCTGGCAATAACTTCCTCATAGGTTGCGCCGACCACGATGGAGAAGCATTCCCTCCCAACGAATATGTGATTGATGGCAGCTCAGGCGCAATCATCGCTGACATCACCAACGTTGGCGGGGTTGACGAAACCTGGTACAACTCTGGCGATAACCGGTATTACGTAGCAGCAAGAGATATGCCCAATGGCCCAGTCATGGGCGTGATCGACGCAGGCAAGAATCTCTGGCTTCAAAATGTCACCACCGGCTCGAATTCGCATAGCATAGCGGTTGACTCCAGTAATAACCATGTGTTTGTTCCACTTCAGGCCGGAGGACAGTGCACAACCCAGAGCAGCAACGGTTGCGTCGGCGTCTACGCTCAGCAGTGACCGCAGAGGGCAGCGGAACCCGAGATTCGCCAACGTGCGATCGAGGGTTCCGCAGTCAGGGCTAGGATTCAATTAGGCCCAGGATCGATGATCGCGTGTGGTATAGTTTGCGCAGTAAGCTCAAACCTGAAGTTGGTGTGACTTATGAAGAGTATTCGAAGAGCCGTCCTACCAGGTGGAATTACCCTTCTTGCTGTTTTCGTAGTTCTGGTCGCGTTGTCGTCGGCTAAAGATGAACCTCCCAAGAAGCCCACGGATCTTCCCGCGACGGTGATCGCGCACCTTCCCCTTCCTCAAGCGACGGGAACTCAGATGTTGCTGCAGAGGGAGGACGGAAAGAATTATCTTTACGTTCAGCAGGCTTCGAAGCAGGGCTTCATGATTGTGGATGTCAGCAAGCCAGACAAGCCGACCCTGCTGAAACGAACCGCAGAGGCGAGCCTGGCGACATCAGGCAATCTGGAGATGGTTAGCCCTGACGTTGGCATCGCTGAGACGCCGGACAAAAAGCCCACCACCATCACCAGCAGCAACCATTCCACGGAGACGGTGCGGGTGCTGGATTTAAGCGATCCGCACAATCCGAAGACTCTTCAGGAATTTACTGGCGTCACCAGTCTTCTTCCCGACGGTGGGCACGGCTTGATTTATCTGACCAACAATGAAGGATTGTGGATCCTTCGCTATACGCGCCCGGCTTTGCTGGAGCCCGCCAAGAAAAAGAGGCCATGCGACTCCGAATCGGAGATCGAGGCCATGCCCCCGGAGTGTGACTAGGCTCACTCTTACTTGTCAGTGACTTCGTGCACGGTACATTGCTTCGCGATAGTCTTGATCGAGGTGATGGTTATCGTCACCGAGGATGCAGAACCCGTCTTGGTTAAGGCGTCGGAGCTGGTGCTCATCGAAGGTCCCTCACTCCCGGTTACTTCTACCCGCTGTCCCAGGTAGTTGCGGAGCTTGATTTTGCCAGTAGCCTGAAGTTCATAGGTGATGGCTGGCTCCTGCTTCGTCAATATGTAATCGCCGCTAAATTTGCCGACGCAGCCCTGGACGGTTACTTGTCCTTTGGCATCTTTGGACTTGGTCTGACTTGTGGCGCTGGGATTGCTTTCTTGCGCCAGGAGAGAGCTGCTGAGAAGCAGCAAGACCACCCAGATCTTTTTCATGGAAATATCTCCTCTCTCAGCATGGGATGGCACCCATTATTGCATAGGTTGTCCCACGATCGTTGAAGCAGTGAAGAGCTACTTGACGTGAGTTTCCTGATAGTGCACTACCTTCCACTGACCGACGCGTTTCACCCACAATTCGGTGATGTACACTCTCGAAAAACGTACGACTGATCTAGGCGGGAATTGCAAGTTTACTTCGTAGATCAGGAAGGCGGCATCTGGGCCGAGCGGAATCAGTTTGAAGCCCCAGAACGTATAGTTCGAAACATTCCCATTCGCCAGTTCGTTAAGGGCCTGGATCTTGGTGCGCTCCCCTTGATTATCGACTTCGACGCCCTGATAGTCATCTGCCAACAATTCGCCGTACGCTTTCTTATCTTTGTTCTTGATGGCCTCCCACTCTGCTTTGATTTTTGCCTGGAACATATCGTTCAGACCCGAGTCGGTTGAAACACTACCGAATGGCTGGCTTTCGCCAGACTTAGACGGCGCTGCGGGTTGTTGGCCCAAAGCCAGAGTCGTCAACCCGGCCAGGCAAGCGAAGATGACGTAAACGCGCATAATTCCTCCCATGACGCCTCAAACGAGAAACGCAGCATCTTATCAGATTCCGGGCGAGCAAACGGTTGGTGTTAGGATACTCAGCATCCCACGCCTGCACCGCGAATCGCTCGGAGGCGTGTTCCAGCCAACAGCGCAACGGAGGGCGAGATCGACTTATGTCGCACACTGACGCAGAAACTTTGGCGCGGGAACTGCTATCTGCGTATGAAACAGCGCGGACGGTGGCAGTCCTTCCTTCTGCGCGACCCGGCTTTGATCTCAACATGGCTTATGAGGTTGAAGCAGCACTCAAGCGGTTCCGCGAAGCAGGCGGACACAAAGCAGTCGGCCGCAAGGTTGGCTATGCCAATAAGGCCATGTGGCGCGTGCTTAAGCTTGAAACCCTGGTTTGGGCCCACATGTACGAAGACACGGTACAGCACAGCGGCAGCAACTCCGCCACGCTTACGCTCCCGAATCGCCGTTCGCTCAAAATAGAACCCGAGATTGTTTTCGGCTTGAAACGAGCAATCAACGCCGAAGGACTCGATGCCATTGCGGCGCTTGAATCCACGGAATGGCTGGCGATGGGTTTCGAAATCATTGATTGCCCTTTTCCGGAATGGAATTTTCAGCCAAGTGATTTCGTCGCGTCTTTTGGACTTCATGCTGCACTCGTGATCGGAGAGCAGGTGCAAGTGAAGCCTGATTTGATCGCCACGCTTGTGGACGAGTTACCGCGATTCAAGGTGCGCATGTTCAGGAATGGAGAGTTTGTGGAAGAAGGATCCGGCAGAAACTGCTTGAGGAGCCCCGCCTTATGCTTGGCTGAACTCGGCGCAGCTGTCGTGCGTCGCCTCCCGTCCGAACCACTGAGTGCCGGGGAAATCGTCAGCTCGGGAACGCTCACAGCGGGACATTCGACCGACAGCGGTGATCTCTGGAAAGTTGAAGTCGAAGGGCTCGCGCCGCCGCCGCTGACATTGCGCCTGGCTTGACTGCTTGAATGAAGCGGCACAACGGGCTGGTCGAGCGTTAGACAGGTGCCCTTCGTTGACGAAGGGCACTGTCCGTCGCGATGACGCCAGTTGCCAGCTTTACGCGAGTTACTTCACAGCGTCAGCAGTTTTGTCGGCGGCTTTTTCGGTTCCTTTAGCGGTATCCTTCGCGGCCGTCTTGGTGGCGTGTCCTGTTTTTGTCGCCGCGGTCTTGGTCGCATCTCCGGTTTTGTCGGCTGCCTTTTCTGTGCCTTTCGCTGTGTCCTTGGCCGCTACCTTGGTGGCGTGACCGGTGTCCTTCGCGGCTTTATCCGTGGCGTGAGCCGTGTCTTTCGCCGCGACCTTGGTGTCGTGCCCCACGTCCTTCGCGCCCTTATCGACGTCATGCACGACATCTTGCGCAAACACGAACGCTGCCGAACTCAGTACCGCAACAGCAAGAATTGCTGCCAGCTTGGATTTCATAATGCCTCCCTTGGTTTGATGGAAATGATCCGGGAAGTATGAAGCATTCGACAGGAAAAATGCAACATGATCCGGCAACCCGGTATTTGCGGTCCTGAGTCGTCACTCAAGTTCGCCTTCGAACGCGCTTAGCGTTTCTTCATCCATCTCCCACTTTTTGAGGATGGCAAAGATCGTCTTCGATGCGAATCCGGCGCGGGTGAGCTGGCGGAAGATCCGTGCTGCCTGCTTCTGATCTTTCGGTTTTACCAGGCGCTTGCGCTTCAAATATTCGCGCGCCTGTTTCTCATCACTCACTTCGTCGTAGACGGCACCCACCGCTTTTTCGATGACCTCACCGTGGACTCCCTTGGCCTTCAGGTCGGTGATCACGCGGCGTCGGCCGAATTTTTCGTTGTCGCGGCGGAAGGAAGAATACGCCGCCGCGTATTGGGCGTCATTTAGATAGCCGTGATCTTTCAGGCGGCGGATAACAAGTTCCATTAGCGTCTGTCCGTATTCGGTTTCAGCTTCAACACGGGGGCGCAGCAGACGCTTCAATTCCGCCACGGAACGCATGCGTCGACCAAGCGCTCCGACGGCGTACTCGTAGAGTTCGTTTTCGGACTCGGTCTTTTTCGGACGAGCGAAAGCCATGGCTAATAACAAGTTACCTTGCCCGATGCTCTGGTGGCGAGAAAGTTTGGGCAAAGACACGTTACAACTTTTTACCTTCTGTGTGGTGACATCGGGAACTTCCGGGCGTCTATTTGCGTAGATATTCAAAGAGTGAGGAAGCCAGTCATGCTTACCATCGATGTGGAAAAAACGGGCGATGTAGCGGTTGTGAGATGCGTCGGGCGGATCGTTCGCGGCGCCGGAATACGCACGCTTAGGGATGCGGTTCTCTCGGAGAAAAACGTTCGCATTGTGGTGATTGATTTGTCCGACGTGGAAACCCTGGATGCCGGAGGCTTGACTGCCTTGCTTTCGTTGCAGCAGTGGGCTCGGAACCGCAATGTTCAACTCAAGCTGGTGAATCCGTCGCATTTTGTCAACGAGGTGCTGACGCGCACCGGATTGAATCGTGTGTTTGACATATCGAAATTCGAGCATGCGCTTTTTGTTCTCAGCGCTCGGGATTGTCATCACGCGAAATATGCGGCCGCCTAGCTGCACCGCTCTTCACTGGGCTGGAACCTTCCCGTCGTTCGACTGTGGGGTTGACAGGCGAGGTTAGGTTCTGGCCCCCTCCGAAATTAAGAAAGGGCGCGCTCGGGCGCGCCCTTAAGTGTTTCAGGAGGATAAATCAGCGGCCACCGAAGCCGGTTTGTTGCATAGCGTTCTTGGAGATGTCGCTGGTGGAAGAGATGCCCTGCATACGCAGCTTGAAGTCGTCTGCGTTGGAGGCGCTCTCCAGTGCGGTTTCGTAGTTGATCAGGCCTGCCTGAAACAAATCCCACAAGGACTGATCGAAGGTTTGCATGCCGTACTGCGAAGTTCCGGCAGAGATGGCGTCGCGAACCGCGCGCGTCTTTTCCGGCACCAGGATGCATTCCCGGATGTACGCGGTATTGATCATGACTTCGACAGCGGGCACGCGACCGTCGCCGTCGCAACGTCGAACCAGGCGCTGGCTGATCACGGCACGCAGCACAGCCGCAAGCTGCAGACGAATCTGCTTCTGCTCCGGTGGAGGGAACACCGCGATAATACGGTTGATGGTTTCGACCGCGTCGAGCGTGTGCAGGGTTGAGAAAACCATGTGGCCGGTTTCAGCGGCGTGCAGCGCGGTGCCGATCGTCTCAACGTCGCGCATTTCGCCGACCAGGATAACGTCGGGATCCTGGCGGAGAGAAGCCCGCAGGGCCGCCGAGAATGTGGGCGTATCGACTTCGATCTCGCGCTGGTTCACGTAGCCTTTTTTGTCGCGGTGCAGGAATTCGATGGGGTCTTCGATGGTGATGATGTGCTCGGCGCGAGTGGAGTTGATGCGATCTACCATGGCTGCGAGAGTTGTCGACTTACCGGAACCGGTGACGCCGGTGACGAGGATCAGGCCGCGCGGCATGTCGCAGACTTGCTCGACAATCTTGGGCAGGTACAGTTCATCGAGCGCGCGAATCTTCGTGGGAATCACGCGCAGCACCAGTCCCACATTACCGCGCTGCTGAAAAACGTTCACACGGAAGCGGCCCAGTCCGGCTACGCCGTAGGCCATATCGATTTCCGTACTCTCCTTGAATTTCTGCTTTTGCCTCGCCGACATCATGCTGAAGGCCATGGTCAGCATATCTTCCGCGCTAATACGGGGTTGGTCAGTAAGCGGGGTAAGTTCGCCATCAATGCGCAGGTGAGGATAATTGCCGACTTTCAGGTGCAAGTCGGAGGCGCGCCGCTCCATGGCGATTCGAAGTAGATCATCAATATTCATTTGGATAAGTCCCCAGGGATCAATTCGTATGATGAACCCAAACCGCATCCAACCCAAGATGACCTAAGTAATGGGGAGACGCGCGTTTGGGCAGTGGCTGGGTGCGGCTAACCTGGGAGACGATGCCACGGCAAGGGTGGCTTGCATCACAGCGATCCGAGATCGGGGCAAGATTCACAGGGTTGACTTAGTCCACAGACTTAGTCTATTGTCAAGAAACTGTGGAAGTGAATATTCATGAAGCCAAGACCCATCTTTCGCGGCTCCTCCGCCGGGTAGCAAGCGGAGAAGAAATCACCATTGCCCGTGCCGGCGTACCAGTGGCGAAGCTGATAGCGGCTGGCCCACAAGGGAAGTCGCGGCCCATGGGCATCGACGAGGGCAAGATCTGGATCGCGGCAGATTTCGACGCTCCTGACCCGGCGTTTGAAGCCCTGTTCTATGACGCGCCGCTAACAAGCGCTCCAGCCCGCAAGAGAAGGAAGAAACGGTGATGTACCTGCTCGACACTGGCGTCTGGCTCTGGAGTGTTGGCGAGCCGTCGCGGATGTCGCACAAGGCGCACGATGTGATAGCCGACGTCAGACAGGAAATCTTTCTGTCCGCAGTCACTTCCTGGGAAGTTGCCATCAAGGCAGCGTCAGGCAAGCTGCACCTTCCGGAGCCGCCGGATTTGTATGTTCCACGGCGCATGGCGGCTCAGGGCCTACGTCCGCTTATGGTGTCTCACGAGCACGCCTTGGCAGTCTTCGCGCTGCCTGCCCATCACCGTGATCCGTTTGACCGCCTGCTGATCGCGCAAGCCAAGGTGGAGGAAATGACCCTCATTAGCGCCGACCAGATGTTCGACCGGTATCCGGTACGACTGCTCTGGGCTGGGCAATGAAAAAGCCGCCCCGCAGGGCGGCTTTCGAGTCGCTTCCAGACGATCAGGCCGCTGCGGTCTCGTTCGGAGACCCCTGCCACGGCTCATCGTAGCTGCCTCCGTAGATCGATGGACACTTCGAGCCCATCGGACGGAGATAGGTCGCGAGTGCTCCGCGGTGGTGGATGCTGTGGTTGTTGAGGAACCCGAGATAGGAAACCGCCGGAAGATTGAACACGCCCATGAAGTCGATTGGGGTAGCGAGTTGTTCAGGGGTCAGGGCGCTCACCCTGGCTGCCGCACGCTTGAAATTCTTGTCGTACCAATCTACGAGCTCGGCTACAGTCTTGGGCTTGTCTTTCTCTTCAGGGGTTTCCATGGTGAACTTAAGGTCGGCGATTGCATCGAGGAATTGGACATCGCTGTTGGCCAGGTGCCACGCGAGCTCCCACGCAGTGCGGGCGTGAGGATCGGGCTTGTATTGAGCTTTGGCATCAGGAATGGCGGCGATGACTTTCTTAGTGATTTCCAGTTCCCGGGTGACGCCGTCGAGCATGACTTCGCGAAAACCAGCTGCCATCTCGGGTGTGAGAGCTTGCTGTGCAGTTGCCATGAGTTTCTCCTTGAGGGTGTTATGTGTTGGTTGGACCGAAAAACCAAAGGGGCGCTGAGTTAGGCGCCCCCAATAAAGAACCTCTTGAGTGCTGCCTACACGCTCACTGGTTGCTTGCTGCCCACCGGCACTGGCGTTAGCCAACCGTACCGGTCGGCCTTTTCTCCGTGGACAATGCCATAAAATTCCTTCTGAATGGCTTTGGTCACGGTTCCGGCTACGCCCTTGCCGACGCTGATCTTGTCTACCGACCGAATCGGCGTGATCTCAGCGGCTGTGCCGGTCAGGAAAGCTTCCTCTGCGATATAAAGGAGTTCGCGGGGGATTCCTTGTTCGACCACCGAGATCCCCAATTCTCGAGCGATCTGCAAAACTGAATCACGCGTGATTCCGGGCAGCACAGAGTTGCCCAGCGGCGCTGTCTGTAGAACGCCATTGCGTACGATGAAAACGTTCTCGCCCGAGCCCTCGCTGACGTAACCGTTGGCATCAAGGGCGATGCCCTCGACGTAACCGTTGATGATGGCTTCCATCTTGATCAGCTGCGAGTTCATGTAATTCGCGCCTGACTTCGCCATGGCGGGCAGCGTATTGGGCGCGATGCGAGTCCACGACGAGACGCACACGTCGACGCCCTGCTCGGCATCACTACCGAGATATTTTCCCCACGGATAATTACAGATAAAAACTTCCGTCGGCGAATTAAAGGGATTGACCCCGGCCTCGCCGTATCCGCGCAGAATGATGGGGCGCATGTAGCACGGCCACACGCCATTGTTCTTCACCAACTCGACCATCCCGGAGATCAGTTCGTCACGGGTGAAATCAACGTCGATGCGATAGATCTTCGCCGAATCCAGTAGTCGTTGAGTGTGTTCCTGCGCGCGGAAAATAGCGGGACCGCTGGGCGGGGCGTAACATCGGATTCCCTCAAACACCGACGAGCCGTAGTTGACCACGTGCGACATCACGTGGATTTGCGCATCATCCCAGGGAATGAGCTTGCCGTTGTGCCAGATTTTTTCCGTCTTCTGAATCGCCATGAGCACTCCTAAAGATTTGATTCACGCGTACAGCGGGGAGTTTCGTCGGTTAGATGCCAAAATTCCTTCCGTGGGCGGACCCGCCTGTTGGCAGTCATGACAGGCAGCACGGTACAGGGAGGCAAGGCGCAACAAGTAAAACTACGTGGAATTATAACCCAGCGCGAAAGGAGTTCAGGACGTTTTTCGGCGAGCTAGGAGAAAATATCGAGTCCGAGACGCGAACGCCTCTAAGCCATACGAAGCAGGGACCGTACGTCTATGTGACAAATTCTGTTACTTGTCGGTTCCCGGTTTGTTCGTGGACGGTGCGAGCTCAGCCTGGACCACGCCCGGAAGTTCGTCCCCTCGGAAATACTTCCCTTTGGCCGTCCGCATCTCGGGCATGGCGGCGTAGGGCTTGCTGTAGTCGTTGGCAGCATTCCAGAAAAGAAAGCCGATTCCGCCCGTGTCTTTTGCAGTCTGCACCTGGACCTCGATGTACTTCGGCGAGTAAGTCTTGGTGCGCCAACGGAAGGCCTGCAACCACGGACGGATCACCACATCGCTGCCCTTGGTAATAAGCTCAAAGCGTTTCATGGATTCGCCGATAAAATGCTCAGGTGCGTCACCCGGATGCGCGATCCCGTCCATGCCGAAGAAGTGCGATGGATAGATCATCGGCGAAAGCACATCGCAATACTTCGCCATTTGCACGATGTCCTGCCCGGTATGCCCCAAATCGACCGGCCGCTGCCAGGCCATAATGCCAAACACGTCCAGCGAAAGCAGCACGCCTGTGGGATGCAGTTCGGCATAAGCATGTTTGAGGAAATCCGCGATCACATCGGAACGATGCCACGTGGGATGCTCGGTCTGGAACACGAAGCTTGCGTCTTTCTGATCCCCTTCAGCCGGGAAACGTACGTAGTCGAATTGAACTTCGTCCACTCCGGACTCCGCCGCCTTCTTTGCCAAGGCAATATCGTATTCCTGAACCTTGGTTTGCGAGGGATCGGTCCATACCAGCTTTCCGTTTTCGCGCCATGCTTGGCCAGTCTTGTGGGACTTCACCGCCAGTTCGGGATGCGCAACCACTAATCGCTCGTCGCGAAAGATTGCCACTCGCGCGATGGCATGCATCCCCTGCGAGTGCAGAAAATGGGTGAACTTAGGCAGGTCATGAATCGCGATATGGTGCCCGCCCGCCAGCAGATGATCAAAGGGAATGTTGACGCTGCCGTCGCTATCTTTTACATCGAAGACCACAGCATTCCCACCCAACTCGCGCCAGCGCCGAATGATGCGGAGGCCGCGATCGCTGGCCGCCATCACTCCGGTCAAATACACGGCTCGTACTTCAAAATCGCGGGGCACAGGAATGGTTTTTTCCACGATCGGCGCGGGCAGAATTCCCGGCACAATTAACTCCTGGCCGGACTTCAGATACGTTCCTTGCGGATTCCCATTTGCCTTGCGGATGGCATCGGCCAATTCGCTCGAAGTCAGGTAGGATGTCTCCGACAAAAAGCGGTGGGCAACCAGGGCCAGAGTATCTCCGCGCTTCGCCACATACATGGCGCTACCCGGCGGGGCAATGCTCGTGACCAGGGCCGGTGGTTCTACCGGCTTGGTTACACGCGGCACCGGGTTCGAGGTTCGCATGAGTTCGGGGCTTTGCCCGGCCTGGGCGGCAGCTGCCGGGAGTTCGAACGCCAATCTCCATGAAACGAATCCCAGAGCCAGACAAGACAAAGCTATGATGAGAATTGAGCTAGAGCGGCGCAAGTTTTTCTCCGTGAAAACGCGTGTGGCGCTTTCTCCGGATGCTAGCGGGCAGCCAAATCCTGTGCTAGTTACGTCGGGCCAAGGCCGCAGAGGTAGATTCCGAGCCGCTCCCCAGAGCAGGGAACTTCCTGCGTGCGCAAACTATTTCCCTTTACATGATTTCCCCGTACCACCCAGGCGTTCGTATGGACAGAAATGAGCATCTAAGTAGCGGAGGAATAAGCCATTGGCTGTCTCCTTGGGATGGCGAGTCATTTGCACTAGAGGACGTTGCGGTGAGTGAGGGTATCGACAAACAGCTCAGAGAGTGACAGAATTTGTCGCTCCCGAAGCAGGCAGAGCGACGCACTCTCCCAGGATCAACGGAAGGCCAGGAAAGGGAAATGCCCGGAATGAAAAACGTCCTTAACACAGTGCTTGATCCGACTCGCCGAAGTAACGATGCCAGAGATTTTGACAACACCTTGCGGCGCAAGATCGTCGGCCAGGATGCCGCGCTTGAAAAGGTGGTTGAAATCTACCAGATGTTTCTGGCGGGGTTGAATCCTCCCGGACGTCCGGTTGGCAATCTGCTGTTTCTCGGTCCCACGGGCTCGGGAAAAACCCGGGTTGTCGAGGCCATGTCTGAGACTTTGTTCGGCGATGCGCGGGCTTGCATCAAGATTGATTGTGCGGAATTCCAGCACTCCCATGAGATCGCCAAGCTGATCGGTTCGCCGCCCGGATACCTGGGGCACCGCGAGACTCATCCGCTCCTCACCCAGGAAGCGCTCAACCAGTGGCATACGGAGAAGCTCAAGCTGTCGATCCTGTTGTTCGACGAAATCGAAAAAGCCTCCGATGCGCTCTGGCAGTTGCTGCTAGGCATTCTGGACAAGGCAACCTTGACCCTGGGCGACAATCGCCGCGTCGATCTCTCGCAATGCATCATTATTCTGACCTCGAATCTGGGGACCAGTGAAATGAGCAACCTCGTCGACGGAGGTATGGGCTTCACCCACAAGCCGAAGCTGGTGGACTCGAGTCTGGATGACAAGATCGATCGCACCGCGGTCGACGCAGCCCGGCGCAAGTTCACGCCTGAGTTCATGAACCGCATCGACAAGGTGGTGGTTTTCAAAACTCTCCGGCCGGAGCACCTCGAGCGAATTCTCGATATTGAGCTCGGCATGGTGCAGCAGCGTATTCTGATGGCCTCGGCTGCAAACCAGTTTGTCTTTAACTGCACTGAGAAGGTGAAGAGTTTCCTGCTGCATGAGGGCACGGATCCAAAATACGGAGCGCGGCATCTGAAGCGGGCGATTGAACGTCACCTTGTGTTCCCCTTAGCCAATCTGGTGGCTACTGGCCAGGTCAGACTAGGGGATTTCATTCGCGTCGATATGGCTGCAGAAGGTGCTCTGACGTTTGTGAAAGAAGCCGAAGGCGCGATGGTGCCGATGCTCATGGAACGTTACGGCGCAGCGGCCGGAATGCCTCCCATGGCGGCACGTACTGCGCGCACTATTGGACGCCGCGAATTCGGGGCCACGCCGACCGCAGATACAAAGTAAGTTTTGTAACGTCCGGACAAGAAAAGAGCGCCGCTAACCCGCGGCGCTTTTTTCTTGGAGCGTTCTGTCTGCGAACGTCACCACCAAGGCTGCGGCGGACGAACGGGTCGCCATCGTCGTTTGTGATCAAATGGGTCGACAAAGTGTTCGATTGCTGCTAATGCAGGTAATCCAACTGGATAAATCCACCACATCGCATGCTCCAGCAAGTACTCATTTCTATTCATGTACGTATAGGTACCGTGGTTATTAAGTGGATAGACCCGGCCTTCGGCGGGACGAGGCGTGGACGGAATACTCGGCCACTAATACATAGAAAAGCTGATCAGAAAGGACGCAAGCATTGGAATGGAAATCAGGACCGTCAGGGTCTTCCAGAAAGTCCGCGCTCTCGGCGATACTGATTCGCGCTCTGCTGGTATTTTGTCGCTCACTGCTTCCTCTTCATAGACCGCTCACCGACTGGACATTAACACGGCGGCAGCGGACTTATGGCGCCACCGTGGTTTGCCCTCAAATGGATCCACAAAATACTGGATCGAAAAATAAGGAAGAAAACCGCGGCATAGCCCGATGTGAGGGCTTACGACTTTCCCCTCTAACCACCCTGCTTCAATTCCAGTAGCACCTGGCGCGCGATCTCTTTCAGCGTTTCAAAAACGCCGTTTCCTTGGAAGGCGATCGCTTCCATCACCGGTTCGTCTTTTCGTCGCAACTCTTTGGCCAAAGCATCCACGGGCAAGACGTTGGGTAGATCGCGTTTATTCAACTGCAGCACATATGGAATCTTCTTGAAGTCGTAGCCATGTTCTTTGAGGTTGTCCATCAGATTGTCCAGCGCCTCTACGTTGGCGTCCATACGCTCTTGCTGAGAATCGGCGACAAACACAATCCCGTCCACTCCACGCAGAATCAACTTGCGGCTGGCGTCGTAGAACACCTGCCCGGGTACGGTGTACAGATGGATACGGGTCTTGAACCCGCGCACCGAGCCCAGGTCCAGAGGCAGGAAGTCGAAGAATAAGGTTCGATCCGTCTCCGTGGCCAACGAGATCATCTTCCCCTTCTGCTGTTCGGCAGTTTTCTGGAAGATGTACTGGAGATTCGTGGTTTTTCCACCCAGCCCAGCGCCGTAGTACACGATCTTGCAATTAATCTCGCGGGCTGCAAAGTTGATGAAACTCAAAGACTTTCCTCAAGACACGCGGCAGGCGCTAAAAGTCCATTGCGCCTCCACCTGTAGTATTGGCTTGGTACTGCTGGTTTTATACCACAGAGCAGGACTCTACCGGCAGGTTACCCTGGTTACTAATTGTCCTCGGGGTAGGCTAGGCTGAGTCCCGCCGGCGCCAAATGGATAGCGCGGGTGATCCCAGCGCTAGTATGCCAAGCGTGACCGGCGGCGGCATCGGTGCGCCTAGAGTGGCCGGAGCAGGCTGGCCAACGGTACCATCGTCTGGCCCCTTCGTCTCGCCAGTAACAATTGGTTTATTCGGGATGGTCTCGTAAGCGTAGCCAGTCAAGAAAATCTTGTAGGGGTACATTGAAGCGATCTTGACGCGGGCCCAGCCGAAATGGGTTTGTCCCTTAATGCTGAACTTCAGGCCCACATAGGCCGTTCCTATTTTCCCGCCCCATGGGCAGTAAGCTGTACCACCATTGGGTCCGCCACTCGAATCAAATAGAACAACGCGATTCGGTTGAAATGGCCTTTTAGGTCCGACCCGAGTGCCGCGGGGCAGAGCAGCCGCGCAGGAGGCGTGCTCATGACTCTCGACTCCCCAAATCGCGTTTCCCTGCTGAGCTGGCGAAACCGTCAAGCGGAAAAAGAAAGTCGAGATTGACCTTCGCGAAATAGACCGACCATAGAACGAGAAATCGTTGATGCCGTCATGGTTGAGATCGAAGAAGACTTGCTGCTGGTTCATGAGCGGCAAGTTTGCCGGAGTATAAATGATCTTGGCGTCGGCTCGTGGCGCCACTGTAAACAGACCCAAGCCGGCCGCACTCGCGGCTAGAGCATACGCATTCAGCCGACGATTGCAGGATTCGGAAAGCTTAGAGGGTTTGCTGGATAATGGGCGAGAGTGGCCCATAAACTTCCTCCCGACGGACGGGCCACATTATCTTCCCCGGATAGTCGTCCGTCAATGAGTGCGTTAGTAAGTTCAGTCAGGCAAGCAGAACACCAGTCAAATTAACGGCTCACCGGCAAAGGATAATATCCGGCCTTTGCAAACACCAGCACGCAGGGACGCAGGTCGGATGATTTACAGCCCGGACGACCAACCTTGACTTCTATCTCCCGATAGGTACTGCTGGGAGTGGCTGCGCTGGCGTAGCCCAGGGTGTACTGATTGCGGGCATCGCCAATGGCACGCTGATAAGCGTTTTCAATCGCATCCTTGGAATACTCGCTAAGAATCTCGCCACCGGTTGCGTTCGCGTACCTCGGCAAAATGTTGCCATAGGCCTGCCCAGGGATGTGCAACTTTTCCACCTGCTTGTAGCCCGGTATCGCCGAACCGCCCACCCCAATGCCGTATACCAGAATCCCATTCGAAAGCAGTACTTTTAACACATCGCCATAGCTGGCGTTGCTACGGTATTCGCGGCCGTCACTGATGACGAATATGATTTTACGGCGTCCCTTTTGACGCGTGCCAAGATCCATCGCCGCAGTCAAAATGGCGTCGTTGAGTACGCGAGCCTGCTTTGCAGGCGAAATAGCGGGGGGAATGCTGCGGTCAACTGGAACGTTATTGATCGTCGGTCCTCCAGGGCCCAAAGGTCCGCCCAGCACGGGGACTCCGTTATTCTCGCCATGGTAGGTTTTCATCTGGTTCAGCACTCCGTCCAATCTCTTGCCCACGGCGCCGAAGTCGGCCATCCTCCCGACCGTCGTGCTGTAGCTGTAAATCGCGACTTCGTCAAACTGGCTGAACGCTCCTTCCAAAGCCCCAAAGGTTTGATTGACCTTCTGTACGTTTACGTCGGGCATACCCAAATCAAAGATTACTGCCGCGGAAATCGCCAGAGGATCACTGGTAAAGAAGTTCAGCACCCGCTTGTTGCCATCCTCAAACACGGAGAAGTCCTTAGGCAGTAGTCCGTTGACCAGACGCCCGGAATCGTCTGTTACTCTCACAGGCACGATTACTTCGTTGACGTTCACCGACAACTTGTAAAGTTCGTCCTGCGGACTGCCTGCGTCGGGCGGCACGCTACCCTCCGGAACCGTCTTTACTTCAAGTGGATGCGGAGGTGGGTTCGACGCGTCCTCTGCGGGGGCTGGAGCCGGTTTGGTGGACGTCGGCGGTGCTTCGTTTCCTGAAGGTGGCTGCTCTGGCGTGGGTTCCTCGCTGGGAGGCTGGCCCTGGGGGTCGACGGGAGGAGCGCTAGGAAACGGCTGGGGAGGGCGGCTGGCCGAAGGCGCGTCGGGAATGTCCTGTTTAGGCTGCGCCGGCTGCTGAGCCGCCGCGACCTCTAATGTGAGGAAAAACAAGAAGGTTGCCATCCCTGCTGCCCACCGCATACCCGTCATTCGAAGCACTGTGGAAACCCTCCCCCTCACGGCAAACCGTCACTAATTCGGATGCCAAGACTCGTCAATTGGTGCATCTAACGGTAAAAGGATAGACTAACAAAAATACTGAGAGAATACTTCCATGCCCAAAGCCTGCTCACTACCGGTCTGGCGTGCCCTGATCCTCGGGTTTCTCGTCGCGGCATCTTCAGCCGCCAGCGCCCAGCAACCGGCTTCTTCGCCCGATAACCGGCCCGACCAGAACCGCCAGGATCAAGACCAGGACCAGTCGGCTGCGACGCTGAAGGTCAACGTCAATGTTGTCCAGCTCTTCTTCAATGTCAAGGACAAAAGGGGAGCACTGATCCCGAGCCTCACTAAGAATGATTTCCAGATTCTGGAAGACGGCAAGCCGCAAACCATAAAGTATTTTGCCGCCGAGTCGAACCTCCCGCTTACGCTCGGTATTTTGATCGACTCCAGCGGCAGCCAGGCCCGCGTGCTCGACATGGAAAAGCAAGTCGGCGGCGAGTTTCTTAATCAGATCCTGCGTGAGAAGGATTTAGCGTTCGTCATCGACTTCGATGTGAACGTTGAACTATTGCAGGACTTCACCAGTTCCACGCGTTTGCTGAAAGCCGCCCTAAACAGCGCCCGCATCAACACGGCCGGCGGAAGCGGCACCGGCATTCCGGGTCTTGGTGGAGGTACGGTTCCTACCCAGGGCGCACCCCGCGGCACATTGCTTTATGACGCCGTGTACCTGGCATCGCATGATGAATTAGCCCAGCAAGTCGGACGCAAGGCCATGATCCTGCTGACCGATGGCCAGGATGAAGGCAGCCAACTCAAGATCAAAGATGCCATTGAAGCCGCCCAGAAGTCCGACAGCATCGTCTACGTATTGCTTTGCGCGGATCGCGGTTTTTATGGCGGTTTCGGCGGCTACTCTGGTGAAGGCGAGATGAAGAAGCTGACCCAGGAAACCGGCGGCCGCGTCATTGAAGTCGGAAATAAATATGAAAAGCTGAAAGAGGGCTTCGATCAGATCGCCAACGAACTGCGCAGCCAGTACAACATCGGTTACACGCCCACCAATGCGGTTCTGGACGGCACCTTCCGCAAGATTGAAATCCACGCCACCAACAAAGACTACAAAATCCAATCCCGCGCTGGATACTACGCGATTCCCAAACGCGACTAAGGCGCGTGTGGCGACGGTGGACTCGCCCAAACGGGGAGAGTTCTTAGTTATTCTTCTTCCGGTCTTTCACCTGATCACGAACTTCAGCCCCGACCAAACCTCATTCACCGCGCATACTTTTACATCCACCAGTCCGACCTCCGACCCAATCTTTCGCACCTCAGTTCTCGTTGAGATCGGTAGCAACACCGGATGCCTTCTTCGGCCAACTGACCCACAACATCCCGGCAGGAGCCAGTTGCTTTGCGAAACTTGGGAAGTGTTTTTTCAACTCTCCCACGTTCTTTACAAAAATCATCGCGAAATCAACCGGCTCACCCTTCGCGACGTTACAACTGGCTACCACACTCTTCAACTCAGCCTGCACATCCGGCGGCACATCGTGCAAGGCTACGCGGAATTGTTGTTTGATGCCGAGCTTTTGGGGCAAGGGAGTGCCGGAGTATCCCGCCATGCGATGACCTATTGCGATGGCGCGTAATACCCGTGTCGGCTGCGAACTCGGAGCCCTTTTTGTCCCACGGGTTGGATGTCGACGCTGCGATAGCGTCCGTCGGCGATGAAGTCGGCAGGCTTATACGCGATCGCATATTGGCTGCGCAGTTCTTCCTGAATCGCAGCGAACGCGTTCGCCACTTCGTTGATCTGGAAGGGAACGTAGGCGCGTCCGCCGGTCGCGTCGGCAATGCGTTCCAGTACTTTATCGCCGTGATGGCCCGCGCCGCTCAGGTTCGTGCTGATGGTGTAGACAATCACGTCGGCGCGTTGCGCCATCTCGATAGCTTCCTCGCGCGTCACATGACTCTGGTTGTCGTCACCGTCGCTCAGCAAAATGATCGCCCGGCGCACCGGTCCGTTGTGCTGCGCCTTCATGAGCTTGTCACGGCAGGCGAAATAGAGTGCGTCATACATCGCGGTGCCGCCGCCTGGGCGCAGCGATCGCACTCCAATCGAGAGCTTTTCCGTGTTGTCGGTGAAATCCTGCGTGACTTCCGGAGTCACATCGAAGCCTATGACGAAAGCCTCGTCGTACCTGGGACGTATGGTCTGATTCAGAAACTCAGTGGCCGCTTCCTGCTCGAACTTGAAACGGTCGCGCACCGAATTGCTGGCGTCGACCAGCAGTCCAACCTCCAGAGGCAGGTTGGTCTCGGCGTGAAAGCTGCGGATATCCGATGCCGGCTTATTGTCATCTACCACCTTGAAATCTTCTTTTTTCAAATCTCTGACATAACGTCCGTGTTTATCGGTAACCGTGAAAACGACGTTCACCTCGTTTACGGTGTGGCGAATCGTCGTGAGCGAGTCATCGTCCGATAGGCTGCCTCCGGCAGGTAAGGTGGAGGTCGAAGGTGTCCCCGCTTTTGGCGCTTGGTTCTGTCCAACGTCACTCGCGGGCGGGACTGCGGCAGGCTTGGTAGGGTCGGCGGGCGCTTGCGATTGCTGAGCCGTTTGTTGCGCTGGCGGAGCGGACTGTTGCACAGCCGGAGCAGTCTTCTGCGACCGGCTCGGTTGCGATGCGGAGGGCGCCGAAGGCAGTTCTGCTTGCCCCGCGTCCTGCGCCTCCAGTACGAGCGGGCCAAAGCTGCCCAGAAATAAAACGCCGAGAAATAGAATGGCGGTGCGGAACTTCATGAGTTTCCCCAATTATAGCTGCAAATCAAACACTCGAGCCGCTGCCGGATTTCGCACCAACGTGCACTGGCCCCCTACGCTCCGCCGTCGGATTGTCTCCACGACGTCTATTTTCCCCCGATCTTGCCCCGAATGACTACAACCGACGCTGCCGGTAAGTCGTACAAAGCATCCTTTCCCCCAGTTTGCTTGGAGTGCATGACGGGTCCGTCTGGATCCGCCGTGCCCTTCGTGGTCGCCACCACGGGCTGCTCTCCTGCGTGTTCCGAATGTGCCATAAAGCGGGTCTCCGCCGGATGCCATTGATATTGATTGTTTCCAAAGGTTGAGATCTCAACCGGACCGGATAAAAAGCTTGTTCCCTGCGACGCTTGATCCTGAAACCGGATTCGCACGCGGTGCGCATTTTGCTGGTCTCGGTTTACGGCCATGACCGACCATTGCCCGTCCGGACGTTTCACCGCGTAAGCCGTTACCAGCGCATGACCGGCGCCATCATCGACGTCACCTTTCGCGGGAAACACCAGGTGCTCCCCCGATCCCGGCTGTACCCATTCCAGATTGATCAGCTGCGAGACAAAGAATTGAGATAGAGGCTGTTGAATCTGGTAGTTGATATCGACCGTAAACATGCCAAACGTTCCGGGCGAATCGTTGCAGCCGTGCTCCATCTGCAGCGGCAAATAGTGAAAGTAATAAACTCCGTTGCCGCCCGCGTTCAAGAAGGATCCGATGTAGTCAGCCAGCCACACTCCCGCGAACATGTCCATATAAGTTTCGCTCGCAGCGGACGACAGGTTCGACTCAGTGATGAACACGGGAAGATTCGCCGGCACGCCGTCTTCCCGCCAGACCTGCATGATGTGGTTCACCAGGTCTGGCTCGTCATAAAGGGTGCCCCATGGGGTCTTGCAACCGTCATAGGGATAGTGCTCAAAGGAGAAGAATGCCAGATCATTCATCCGCCCATGTTGTCTGAGGTAATCCAGAAATCGCCCTAACCACGAGACCTTACCGTTCGCATCGGGCCATACTTCAATATCTTTATTCACTCCCTGGAAGGATGGCCCGCCCAGCTTTAGGCCAGAGTCAACACGGTGCAAAGCCGTTGCCCACTGCAGGTAGAGCGCACCATAGTCCTCCGGCACCATGAATTGCCCGTCCGACTCCTCGCCCATTTCAACGTACGAAATTGGATAGTTACGTTTCTTCAGGTATTCGATCTCTGCAACTGCGTTTTCAGGAGTGTCATAAAGAAGCGCGACTGGCATCATCGCTGGCAAGCCCCGCGTGACGCCACTGGTATAGAAGATGTCGAATCCCACTTGTGCCTGCAATGTGGTCAGCAGATCAGAAGGCTCATGCCACGGATCCACCGAAGAGCAGTAAGTCGCTGTCTGTTCCTGGTCGGGCGTGTGCCGGAGAATGTCGTGGAAGGCTCCGTCGGCCGTCGTCGTTCCGAGATAGAGTTCGCGGATCGCGTAGCCCACACAGTTTCTCGGGTCGGCGAGTTTCGGATCGGCGGATTGGTGGGAATCGCAGGTGTTCGATGACTCGGTCATCAGGATGCGCACGAAATGGATGGGCATTGGGCCGTCGGACAATCGGATGGTTTCAGTTCCACCTTTCCCGTTCGTAATCGTGCCATGCGGAAACGTCTCCCACACGCCTTTGGTTTGAGCCTTGATCGGATCGTCGCCTGTCCAATACTGCACCACGTAATGAGTCCCGTATGGGTTCGCCCATGCGATGCGAATACTGTCCACCATCTGATTTTGCGTGAGGTCGAGAATCACCCACTGCGGATGTAAGGAATCACTCTCTCCGGTAAAGCGCTGGGTTAGGTACGGACTGCTTTTCCAATAAGTACTCAGATCGCCATCCGTAAGCCGCGAGAAACCTGCGTTCCCGGTTCCGTCGTTGCGTGTGGTCCCGCGATGCGGCAGCGAATATCCGTAGGAGTAGCGAATGGTCTCGCTCGGTGTGGCCGAACCTGTGAAGTAACCCTTTCCACTGGGATCGCTCCAGGTTCCCTGCGGATTCCAGTGCCATGCCTCCATCGCAAGTTCAGTATTCTGGCGATAGGTCACCGGCTGCCACCCCGAAGCAAACACTTTGTCGAGCGTGGGCTGAAGCAAATCATGGTCGATCGCTGCTGCCGGGATACGATCAACCCCCGCACCAAGCGTCTCGATGGGCACGAACCGGTTCGTCGAGTGCGCGGGCGTTACGTCGACTTGGATCGTTTGTGCTGCACACAAGGCCAACAGGAAAAAGCATTCAACCAGCAATGCGACAACCGCCATCCGATTCTTCAAGACTTGCTCCTTAAAACGTTTTAGTAAAGGCATGGCTGCTGATTGTAAATGAAACTCGCAGAGCCGTGCGCGGAACGCGTAGACCCGAACGCCCCCGTCCGGGCAGCCGAGCAAAGCTCGGCAGTTTTTTCACGGCGCATCAATTCTGTTGAGGAACCCTTGCAGCTTCTCCGGCAACGGCCGCTCAAATGACAGCGCCACGCCAGTCCGAGGATGATGCAACTGCAGCGCCGCCGCGTGCAGAAAATTTCTCGGCAGAGAAATGCCAGCTTCGTTTTTCGCGCTCATCTCGCGCGGCGCCCCATATAGTGCGTCGCCCACGACCGGATGCCGGAGCGAAGCCAGATGCACCCGGATCTGGTGAGTCCGGCCGGTGTCGATCCGCAGTTCGAGCAACGTGAACTTTCCGTACTTTGAATCAATCCTCTTTTGCACGGTGTAGTGCGTGATCGCTTCTCTCCCGCCGGTACGTTTGGTGGTCATGCGGGTCCGCCGCACCCGATCGCGGCTGATGCTGCTGCTGATCGTCCCACGGTCCTGCTTGACCAATCCGTGCACCAACGCGATATATGTTTTCTTGACCACACGCCGTGCGAACTGAGCCGCCAGCTTCCGATGCGCCTCGTCGTTCTTGGCAACCACGATAAGCCCGCTTGTGGCCTTGTCTAGACGGTGCACAATTCCTGGTCGCAACTCCCCACCCACACTCGAGAGCTGCGCGAACCGATGCAGCAACGCATTCACCAGCGTCCCGCGATTGCGCTCGTCCTCGGTGGCACCCGCGCCAGCATGCACCATCATCCCGGCAGCCTTGTTCACCACCGCCAAATCGTCGTCCTCGTAAACAATGTCCAGCGGGATTTCCTCGGCTATCGCCCGCAGTGGAGCAGATTTCACCTCACCGAGAATCGCAATTCGTTCTCCCCCTCGCAAGCGCAGAGAAGCTTTCGCCCGATCATCATTGACCAGCACTTTCTCTTCGTTGATCAATTGTTGGACGCGAGCCCGGCTAGTGTCGGCAATCTGGCTGACCAGGAATTGGTCCAGCCGCTTGCCGGCATCTTCGTTTGTCGCAACCACAGTTTTAGGGTAAGTGTGCACGCGCAGCGAAAGTAGTGCACGCCAAGAATACCGCGACCGTCAATCACCGGCGCAAAGATTCGAAAAGCAAATGTCTTCTCTGTGTCTCTGTGACTCTGTGGTGAAAAAGTTTACCGCGCCGCCTGAACCGGGACAGCCTTAAACCCAGGCCGGAGCCACCAGATCAGTCCGCCCAACACGACCAATCCAATTGAGATCAGTTGCGTCCCGGTCATGATCCCGCCAAACACCGATCCCCTTCCCGGGTCGTCGCGCAGGAACTCGAGGAAATAACGCGCCACACCATAAAGAAAGAAGTAAGCTGCAACCACTTGCCCATCGAACTTTTTCCGCTTCAGCAGCCACATCAAAATAAAGAAATTCGCCAATTCGACCGCCGCCTCGAAAAGCTGAGTCGGCTCAAGCGCAACTCCCAGCGGCGTACCCACCCACGCCTGCGCTATGGGACTGGTAAACGTCACGCCCCAGAAGTGCGTCGTCGGTTTCCCGTAGCAGCAGCCTGCGGCGAAACAACCCACGCGTCCAAGCGCGTGCCCAAAGGCCAATCCCGGCGCGAAGGCATCACAAGTGGCCAGCGCGGGCATGCGGCGCTTCCGGACATACCAGGCCGCAGCCAAAAAACCGCCAATCAGCCCACCCGAAAAGACGCCCCCAGCCTGCAGCGTGGCAAAGCTGAAAATCTCTCTCACGTGAGCGCTGTAGTAGGTCCAGTCGTTGACGATGTAAAGAATCTTCGCGCCCAGAATTCCGCACAGCACCACCAGGATGCCCAGATTCCACGCGTCATCCCCATTGATCCCCTGCTTCTCCGAGTTGCGCACGCTGATCCACAATCCGATCAGAACGCCCAACGAGACCAGAAGTCCGTAGGTGGGCAAACTGAAGTTGCCAATATGAAAGAGTCGTGGGAACACTGTTTGTTAGATGCAGAGCACTAGGAATTAGTAGCCGCTAGTGTAGCAGGGAAGGAGCCTCAAGAAGAAGCAAGCCGACCCACCGAGCCGTGTGGTAGGCCGAGAATGAACCCGTCGTTAGACAGTGGGAACCCGCCGCGACCCTTTAGGCATCTCCGCATGGCGGAGCGTTGCACACCGGATCTAATTGTACGAGTCAGGCCCCCGTTCATTCGGTGTTGGTTCAAAAATCGGTTACCACCATCACCAACTTCGCAGGTCGGCTTTCATTCCGAATCCTAGGCAAATCCCGCCCGATTCGCAAGGGGCAGTGCACAAATAGTTGGCACTCGATTTGCCAGCAACTTTCGTAAGGAGATAATCCGGGAACCACCTGGGGACAGCCGCCTCGGCTGTCCGTCGAGCGAAGCTCGAAAGCGCTAGCCGGCTCGCCGCTTCTCCTCCAGCACTTCATCCAAAGCATCCGCCAGATGATGCGCCCGCTTCAAATAGTCCACCGCGCCAACATCCTGGTTCCGCTTCAATAAATGATATTCATCGGCAATATTGAGCGCAGCCAGCACCGCCAGGCGCGCCGTGTCCACGGTGTGGGTCTGCTCCGCCACCGCCCGCATCTTGGCATCCACGTACTCAGCCAGCTTCAGGATGTACTCCGCATCCGATCCGCGCAAATTGTAAGCCTGATCGAAGATCTCCACGCGCACGCTGTTATCGCTAGCGTTCTTCGCCCCAGGCTGCTTGGTAACGCTCGCCATAAGTTATTCCGTTCCTGTGAACTGTCCTGTCGAACGCAGCCAGAGCGCCCATCAGCTCGCGGCCTGCTCTTCCGCCAGAGTGTCGATCTGCTGCAGCATTTTCTCCACCCGGCCGCGAATCTCCTCGCGCTCCCGCCGCAACTGCACCATCTCGCGGCGAAGGCCTTCGACTTCTTCTTCGCGTTCTTCCAGTTGCTCACGCAGTCGCTGCGCATCGCGTTCGGATGCCGCTCGTGCCTCCCGCGCTGCCTTGTACATCTCAATTGTGCGATAAACCTTCTGTTCGAGCGCGTGAAAATCATCAGACGGAACCTGCGCGGATACTTCTTCAGCCATTCTCACCACCATGATTGCACTTCTTCCCCACAAAGATTTCGATCTTCAGCGCAGTATACCGCACAACCCTGTGGATCGATCACATAGATGAAGCCGCCATTGCTCACATGGGAACAGCTGCCCTCGGCTGTCCGGTCGCGCAAGGCTCGGCTGGATGTCAACAACTCGCGGTTCGTATCAGGATATGGCTTCAGCCATATCGCAAATGCGCTTGAATTGGCTCGGCTTCAGCCGCTGCTTTTTTAAAGTTGGGATGCATCCTAGCCTTATCGTTCCCGCAACTTCTGCAACCGCCTCCCAGCATCATCCAAAGTCGTATCCTTTTTGCAAAACGCAAATCTCACCTGCTTCGCCCCATCCCGCGGATCGTTGTAGAAACTCGATCCCGGAACCGCCGCCACACCAATTTCTTTCACCAGATATTTCGTGAACACGACATCGTCGTCGAACCCAAACGCGCTGATGTCCGTCATCGCGTAGTACGCCCCACGCGGACGAAAACACCGGAATCCCGCCTCCTCCAAAGCCGGTATCAGACGATCCCGTCGCGCACAGTATCCATTAGCGAGATTTTCGTAATAAGCACGCGGCAAACCCAGAGCAGCCGCGCCTGCCTCCTGCAGAGGAGCGGGAGCACCCACGGTTAGAAAATCATGAACTTTGCGAATCGCATTTGTGATCGCCGGCGCTCCAACCGCCCACCCCACCCGCCATCCGGTCACGCTGTAACTCTTCGACAAACCATTGATCGTAACCGTTCGCTCGCTCATGCCTTCGAGGCTCGCCATCGAAATGTGCTGCGTGCCGTCGTAAAGGATGTGTTCGTAGATCTCATCTGTGATGGCCAGAACGTTGAACTCAAGACACAGATCGCGAATCAATTCCAGTTCGCGGCGTGTGAAAACCTTGCCAGTTGGATTGTTGGGCGTGTTGAGAATTATCGCTTTGGTCTGATGATGAAAAGCCGCACGCAACTCGCCTTCATCAAACGCCCATTCACCGTCGGCTGTAACCGGCGGACGCAGCTTGACGAAAACCGGCTTCGCGCCAGACAGCACCGAGTCCGGCCCGTAATTCTCGTAAAACGGTTCGAAGATCACCACTTCGTCGCCTTTGTTACACACCGCCAGCAGCGTCGAAATCATGGCCTCGGTCGATCCGCAGCACACCGTGATCTGCGTCTCCGGATCGACCGCGATTCCTTGCCAGTCCTGCATCTGCCCCGCAATCGCATTCCGCAGAGTCTTCGCGCCCCAGGTAATCGCGTATTGATTGACGTCTGCGGCAACTGCTTCTTGCGCAGCCCGCTTGATCTCGGCCGGGGCAGGAAAATCCGGAAAGCCCTGCGCCAGGTTAACCGCCCCATACAGCATGGCCTGCCGCGTCATCTCGCGGATGACGGATTCGGTAAAGTGTTCGACTTTGTCGCTGAGAAAATGCTTCGGTTGGATAACCACATCAGCCATAATCGGCTCAGACTAGCACAGGAAGCACAGGGATTCACGTGCTAGGGAGAGCCGGTTGGGTCAGACTAATTTCCAGAGCTATTTCCCCCGGTAGTTTCGTCGGTACGCTTGGAATAGGCGAACGGTGACTGCGCTCGCGGCAAGAAAATAAATACACCAAAGGTAAGATTGCCGTTTCGCCTCAATGTCCTCCGAATGTGGAAGTAAAGGGTTGAATGCTTCGCTGAGGCTGTAACCGACAAAACGCATGAGAAATCCGGCTAGCGCGGCTAGTGCTACTCCGGTTGAAATTACGATCAGGATTTGCAGCATCCGCTTCATGCAATCCCCTTCTACTTTAGCGGTTGCAATGAAGGACTCAGCTACGAAGCCCGCAGAGTCCCGCCCAAACCCTCCAGAGCCCTAACGATCTCGCCCGACCAGCGCCCCACTTCATCCTCGCGCAAAGTCCGCTCGCCCGACTGAAACGTAGCTCGAAGCAGCAAAGAATACTTACCCGCTGGAATGGAACCGCCGCGGAAAATCTCGACCGGAACGAAACTTCGCAGCTCAGTCAAAATCAATCCCGCCACCGCCTTCTCAATCGTGGCGAACTCAACCGATTCGTCGAAGATAAAAGAGAAATCGCGCTCCACCGCCGGGTATCGTGGCAACGCCTCATACCGCACGGCACGCAGCCCGTGCTTGAACAGCCGATCCGAATAGATCTCTGCGACAAAAACATCCTGCTTGAGCTTGCGCCCTCCCGCGATCTCCGGATGAATCTGCCCGAACTGAGCCACAACCGCGCCATCCATCACTGCGCACGCCGAACGCCCAGGATGGTAATAGTCCGCGGCATCGGCCCTGTATTCAAGCCCAACATGCTGGAAGGCGCCCAACAATGTTTCCACATCACCCTTGAGATCAAAAAAAGAAATCGGCCTCGCTGCCTGATGGACGCTCGCATTCAAAGCGCTACCCGTCGCGCCCACACAGATGCGCTTGAATTCCACCGTCTTTTCGCCCGCCGCCTCGAACACATTTCCTGCCTCGAACAAGCGAACATTGTTAGCGCCCCGGTTCAGGTTGTAGGCCAGCATGTTCAACATGCCCGGAACCATCGAGGTGCGCATCACCGAAGCTTCCTCGCTCAACGGGTTCGCCAGCTCGATCACCGGCACCGAGGAAAATTGTTCCGCATCCTGATGCGAGATGAAGGTCAGCGAAATCGCTTCGTCGTAACCCAAAGCCAGCAGGGAAGTCCGCAGCTTCTTTTCTTTCTCCGCATCCGGCAGTTCAACGACCGCGCCAACATACGCTGGCAGCGTGTTGGCGAACTTGTCGTACCCGTGCAGCCGAGCGATCTCTTCGATCACGTCGATCTCGCGTTCTATATCCAGCCGCCAGCTTGGAACCTGTACGGTGAACTCAAGGTCTTCTCCGGGTTCGGGGATCAACTCGAAACCCAGCCGCCGGAGAATGCGCAATATCTCCGCCGCCTCCAGCTTCTCCCCGAGAATGCGCCGCACTTCGGAAAGATGCAACGCCAAGGGAGCTTGGTCGAGCCGCCGTGCGACCACATCGACCAGGCCACCAACCAGTTCACCCCCACCCGACTGCAAAATCAGTTCGGCCACTCGATCACACGAAAGCACGGTGGACTCATAATCAGCGCCCCGCTCAAAGCGATGGGATGCATCCGTATGCAACCCGTGCCGTCGCGACATCTTGCGAACGGTTACCGGATCCCACCACGCCGATTCAATCAGAATGTTACGCGTCTTCTCGGTAATCATGGTGTCGAAGCCGCCCATGGTTCCGGCCAATCCGACCGGCTTCCTGGCGTCAGCAACCACGAGATCCTCGGAGGTCAGCTTGCGCTCGATCCCATCGAGTGTCTTGAGCGTTTCTCCGTCCCGCGCCCGCCGCACTACGATCTTCCCGCCTTCGAGCAAATCCAGGTCAAACACATGCGTCGGCTTACCCATCTCCCACAGCGTGTAGTTGGTGGCGTCGACGGCATTGTTGATCGGTCGCTGATCCAGCAGCCCGAGCCGCCGTGCAATCTTTTCAGGCGAAGGCTTAATGGTCACATCACGAATGATGCGGGCTGTGAACCGCGCACAACCTTCCTGATCTTGAATCTCGATTGGGAAGGGCACGACTTCAGTCGTGCCGCCAAGGTCCACAGAAGAACCGGCTTTAGCCGCTGAGGGCTGTCGCAACTGAGGCTCAATTGCCCTCAGCGGCAAATCGTAAATCGCCGAACACTCCCGCGCAACGCCGAAGTGATTCATGGCGTCAGGACGATTGGTAGTGATGTCCATCTCGAAGATCGTCCCATCACCCTCGCCGCTAACCGACTCGACCGCGATCCCAGCCAGCGTCAAATCATCAGCCAGCTGATGGTAGTTGACGTCAAGGTCAACAAAATCGCGTACCCATTGTGGAGAAAGTTTCATCGCTCGTTCATGTGGCGCTGGGCGCCCCGCCCGCGAAATTTGTGTGTTCCTTTGTGTACCTTCGTGCCTTTTGTGGTTAACGCCTTTGACTTTCTAGCCGAACTGCTCCAAAAACCGCACATCCCCATTAAAGAACAACTGAATATCGTCCACGCCGTATTTCAATATTGCGATGCGCTCCACGCCCATGCCGAACGCGAAGCCGCCGATTTTCTTCGCATCGTAATCTACGAACCCATAAACATTCGGATCCACCATGCCGCAACCCAGCAACTCAATCCAGCCGCTGGCCTTGCAGTTGCGGCAAGGACCGCCATCGCGATACCCGCGGCCTCCGCAAAAAATGCAACTGATCTGCACATCCGCGCTGGGCTCGGTGAAAGGAAAGAACGAAGGATAAAACCGCGTCCGCACACTCGATCCAAACATTTCTTTCATGGCGTGATCGAGCGTCCCCTTCAAATCGCAAAACGTAATCTTCGTATCCACCGCCAGTCCTTCGATCTGATGGAAAATCGGAGAGTGTGTAGCGTCGAGCGCATCGTTGCGATGCACTTTCCCCGGACACACCACGCGCAAGGGAGGCTTCATCTTTTCCATGGTGCGAATCTGCACCGGCGAAGTGTGCGTGCGCAGCAGCAACCGCTCCCGCAGCGGCTTCGACTCCTGGTTGGCGATGAACAGCGTATCCTGCGTATCCCGCGCCGGATGGTTGGGAGGAAAATTCAGCGCTTCGAAGTTGTAATAATCGGTCTCAATCTCGGGCCCTTCCTCGACTGAGTACCCAAGATTGCGAAACACCCGGACCATCTCATTCATAGTCTTGATGACCGGATGCTCCGCACCGAGCGGACGGCGGACACCGGGAAGAGTTACATCGATTCGCTCGGTATCGAGTTGCGACGTCGATGCAGCACTCTGCATACTCGCAAGAGCCGCTGCAATCGTTTCATCTACTCGCTTCTTCAGTTCGTTGACGCGCTGGCCGACATCTCGCTTCGCGTCCTTGGGCGCGGCTTTCAACCACAAGGTATTGACTTGCGTAAGAAAACCGTTCGTCCGCGCCATCCAGCGGTCGCGAAACGTCTTAAATTCAGACTCGCTCTTGACTTCCCCCGCTTCTCGGACGACAGCCACGAGCAGATTCTGAACGGCTTCGTCTAGAGCCGTCGCTGAGAAATCCTTAAGCTTGGGAACGGTATACGGCGATTTTTTCTTCGGAGGCATAATCAACGAAATTCTGTCATCCCGAGCGCCGCCCGAGCCGCGCTAGCGGTGAGGGCAAGAGAGGGATCTGCAGTTTCCTATACGAACGCAGATTCCCCCCGAGCTAACAATCACCCGGAATGACAATTCTGAATTGGCTAAATCCTGAATGCTGAAAGCGACTACGCCGCCCCGCCGAGAGCTCCCCGCGCCTGCTCGGCGAGGCTCTTAAACGCGGCAGCGTCCTTCACCGCCAGGTCCGCTAGAATCTTGCGATCCAGTTCCACGCCAGCCTTCTTCAGGCCGTGGATGAACGTGTTGTAGCTCATCCCATTCAGTTTGGCGGCGGCGCCAATGCGCACGATCCACAGCGAGCGGAATTGCCGCTTGCGCTGTTTGCGTCCGCTGTAGGCGAACTTCAGGCCACGCTCGACGGCTTCTTTGGCCGACCGATACAGCTTGGATTTTGTGAGGAAGTAACCGCTGGCGCGGTCTAATATCTTTTTGCGCTTGGCGCGCCGTTTGGTCCCACGCTTCACACGAGGCATTGATGTGCTCCTTTTTTATTTCGATTTGCGGCGGCTGGAGGTAGGAGACTGAGACAGTCTTTATCGCCTCTTCACACGCCGGGAGCCGCGGAATCAAAGATTCGCAGCCCACAAAAAGCGGGCAAGTGCCCGCGACCACACTAGCTTACTCTAATACGGAATCATCCGTCTGATCTTGGGGGTGTCCGCGTCGCTGACCAGTACGGCGTGGCCCAGCTTCTTTTTGCGCTTGTGAGACTTGGAGGTCAGCATATGGCGCAAATGCGAATGCCCGCGCTTTACTTTTCCGGTTGCAGTTTTCTTGAAGCGCTTGGCGGCGCCTTTATGAGTTTTCAACTTTGGCATAAGTCCTCGAAATCGGCATTGGCTAATTGCTCAGTACCAAACGCCAAGTGCTTAACATTTCTCTCTACGCCTGCCCCGCGCTCTTCTGGGCTGGCGGTGCCGCGTGCGGCTTTGCTCCCGTATCCTTCTTCGGCGCCAGAATCGCGTGCAGCGTATTGCCTTCCTGGCGGGGACGGAACTCTACGATACTCTGGCTCTCGACGTCTTTGATCAGACGTTCGAGGATCTGGCGTCCCAGGTTGGTGCGGGTCATTTCGCGTCCGCGGAAAAAAATTGTTGCCTTGACCTTGTCGCCTTCGTCCAGGAAGCGCAGCACGTGATTCTTCTTGGTCTCGTAGTCGTGGTCGTCCACGTTGATACGGAATTTGACTTCCTTGACCGTGATCGTCTTCTGGTGCTTCTTGGCCTCGCGTTCTTTTTTCTCCTGCTGGTAGAGAAATTTCCCGTAATCCATGATGCGACACACGGGAGGGGTTGCAGTGGGTGAGATCTCAACCAGGTCCAGGTTTTTTTCGCGAGCCAGTTTGAGCGCTTCGTACGGGGGCATTACACCGATCTGTTCACCTTCGTCCCCTATGACTCGGATTTCACGCGCTCGAATACGGTCGTTGGTGCGGATAAAACGTTTATCGATACAATCCTCCGTCGGCTATAGCAGCAACCAAGATGGAAGATTATAACATGGTTGATTATGGTTTCACGGAAAGCTGAGACCGTGTAGTGGGTCAGTTGATAAGGAAGCGAGCCAAGGCGCGATTATTGTGTCGCAAAGAACGCGACACATCGCGCGGTTCGCCCAGATCCTTCGCCGCGCGAAGAACGCTTGCTCAGGATGACAATCGAACTGACCCACTACCTGGGACTCGGAGGGATTCGGTCGGCAAGCGAGGGCAAAAGAAGAAAAGCGCTACTAAGTAGTGGCGGGGACTGGCTCAGCTTTTCTTCCCCTAGTGAAATGCCCCAGCCTTCGCAAAGAACGCGAAAGGCTGGGCCACCTGCCGGAACCTATGATGTGGAGATCAGCGAGTCCAACACGCTGGCCCCCTGCACCAACCCGGTGGTCATCCACACCCAAGTGACTCTACCGGCTGGGGGCAATGTTTCGCTCGTGGCCGCAGTCAGCGGCGGGCAATGCGCGTTTTGTTTTCGCTAACGCCGCAGATGCGCCCGCGTTGCAGGCGACGCTGATGCAATTGAACGTCAAGAATGGTAAGACGTTCACTGTAACGGCAAACCCCGGCAAGGAGCAGGCGATCAGCATACCGGGCGGGACGTATCCGGTGCAGGTCGTCGCCGTCGGGAACAGCACGGTGTTGGCGTCGGAGGTGATCAGTCTGCCCGATCAGTCCGCCACCTTCACCTACGCTGCCGGACAGGCGACCGATAACGTCATAGGCCTGATCAACAGGGCCGTGGAAGGCGTGTTCCAGTTGTTCTAGGCAGGGCCGTGCTTGGGCGGCCCGTCTTTCATTTGTTCTTGGGATTCTTGGTTTTGCATGGTGCGGTTAGACGTGGCCGCCGCGCCACCACCCCCGAGAGTCGGTGAACACGGTCGTCCGGGCCACCGGCCCCTCGCGATAGGGCGAACAGACGGCGCATCGCGTTCGGAAAAGCTTGGAAGAGGAGGAACTGTTAGTGAGATAAGCGAAACCTCTTATTGTCATCCAGCGGGTGCAAATCCCGCCTGATCTAAGTCGAGCAGACAGGTCAGTAGTGAGTCTTGCCATTCACCGGGCGACTGGTGGGTGCGAAGCGTAGATAACAAGGTAGCAGGCCGTGAGGATTCAGCCCCGAAATCATGTATCGTCGCGAGGCCGACGTGTTTGCGCCAGCGGAAGGCAGTATCTGGCGGCGACCGTTATTGCGAGGTCGCGCAGACTCGCCGGGGTCTCTAGCCCAAGGCATGCTCCACAGGGATGGCCCAGGAACCGAAGAGAGCTCCCCATCTCCTCTCACACCAGGAGGACCGCCTCTGGTAATGGATCGAGAGGTACGTGCAACCAAGGGTCGACCGGAGGAAGCACGGACGGATGCTGGAGCAGTCTTACAACCTTATAGTACCGACGAAGGTGGGGAACCGCAGGGCTCCGTAAACGGGCGGCCACGGAACCCACTGGAGGGAAGGGGGAAGCAAGCGTACGAATCTGCTGAAAGGAAACATAACGAGACACTGAGCTCGAAACGATATGTTCACAGACATCAACAGAATAGCTGAACTCGCCAAGGAAGAGCCGAAACGGCAGTTCTCCTCTATTGCTCACCTGATCACAGGCGAGAAGTTGTATGAGGCATTCCGGAGTCTGCGAAAGGATGCCAGTGCCGGGATCGACGGCGTCACGTACCAACAATACGAGACGAACGCTGAAGAGAATATCCGACAGCTCCACCAGCGGCTCAAAGAAGGCAAGTATCGGGCACAACCATTGCGACGTGTCTATATTCCGAAAGAAGACGGGAAACAGAGGCCGATCTCGATTCCCGTCCTCGAGGATAAGATCGCGCAGAAAGCGGCGGTTGACCTATTAAATGCCATCTACGAGCAGGATTTTCTCGATTGCTCGTACGGGTTTCGACCCGGACGCGGGCAACACCAAGCACTGGATGAAGTGGGACGGATCATCTGTACCCGGCCCATAGGGTGGATCCTGGAGATTGACATCCGCTCATACTTTGACTCGATTGTGAGATCGGCTCTGGTCGAGATGATAGGGAAGCGTGTGATCGACGGAAGCGTGCTCCGCCTGATCGGAAAATGGATCAAAGTCGGAGTCATCGAAGAGGGAAGGTTGCTCGTAAGTGAAACAGGGACGGGACAGGGGCAGCCAATTAGTCCGCTCCTGGCCAACATATACCTGCACTACGTGCTCGACGAATGGTTCGAGAGCGAAGTGAAGCCCCGGTTAAAAGGGGAAGCCTACGAGATCCGCTTTGCGGATGATGCCATCTTGTGCTTCCAGCACAAGGAGGACGCAGAAAAGGTGCGGGCTGTCTTGCCGAAGCGATTCGAGAAATACGGTTTGACACTGCACCCGGAGAAGACGCGGCTGATTGAATTCGGGCGATATGCAGCCAAGAACGCGAGGAAGCAGGGAAAGAAACCTGCAACCTTCAATTTCTTGGGCTTAGTGCACATATGCGCCCGCAGCCGGCAGGGGAAGTTCACAGTGCACGTGAAGACAATTGCCAAGCGGCTGGGTAGAGGGCTGAAGGCAGTCTGGGAATGGTGCAAACAGCACCGGCACGATCCTGTGAACGAGCAGCAGAAAACCCTGAACGCCAAGCTCCGCGGCCATTACCAGTACTACGGACGACGCACGAACTACCGCGCTATTCGGCAGTTCTATCACAGAGTCCGTCGCATCTGGCGGGAATGGCTGAGCCGCCGGACACGTGGAAAGCAGCTGACGTGGGAAAGGTTTGCCCAAATCCTACGTCAGCACCCGCTGCTGCTACCTCGGATCACACAGGCCCGGGCGAGAGCGGGGAGTCACGCCTGAAGAACCCACTGCGGGAAATCTGCACGGTGGGGTCCGTGAGGGGGGAGACCCCCGATGAGCCATGGTGGACTTAAACGGGCACGAAGCTGGAAACGGCGGATACAGCCAAAGGTAGCCTGCAGCTCACCGGGACTCCTCTACTCGGAAGCTTGTGCTATGACCTGGTAACGACAGTTATCGGTCCACGCAGAGTGCGAAGAATGACCTTTTCTGACTATTACAGCTTCAAAGTCAGTCCGCTTTGGTTTGCTTTAGGATGGGGACAGTCATTCGAAATTTTCATGATCAGCCTGTCCTCCCCGGAATTGAATGCAGCATTGTACCTTTTCCCAACGGTGGCCCATCTTTCGTACCCACCTTGGTTTTTCAGTTCCTACGATATAATCGAGTGCAACACTTCCATGATATCTGGCCGCCGAATTGGACGCGAAATCGCGCTACTGGCAGTTCTCTCGGTGCTTGCAGTCTTTCTGTTTCCCGGCGTACGAGGTCCATATTCTGTGGTGCACGGACCGGCCAGCGCGCTTCAGGCGGCCAGAGCCGCAGTTCGCTTGAGGATCGCCATCGTACAATCCGCCTTGACTTCACTCCCGAACGCCGCGGTCTCACCCCTCGTCGTTCTTTTTTTGATGTCATTCTCGAATCCAGAATTCCAGCCAACCAGTTTGCCCGAATACAGCTCTATCCTCCGCTGCTGATTCTGCTCAGATTGCCACTCTAAAGCCCATCAAATCTCAGTCGCGGCTGTCGAAGAGGCGTGTTTCTTCTTAAGAACCTGTTCACTCGCCTCTGGCTGAGGCTCACCGCAACCCCAAGTATTTCTGAGTGAGGAGGACAAGATAATGCAGAAAAGACTCAAGCCATTTGTTTTAGTCGCGGGGCTGGCAGGCGCATTGTTGTTATCAGCAGCTTGCAGCAAGAAAGCAGTGAAAGTAACGCCCCCAAACCCGCCCGCACCCGCAACGCCAACTGCAACGCTAGCAGCCAACCCCACTGTGATTCAACAAGGCCAATCGACCGTACTGACGTGGCAAACCAGCAACGCCACCGATATTACCGTCGCTGGTCTGGGTACACTGCCACCATCAGGGTCCCGTACCGTCGTGCCCAGTTCATCGGTGACTTACACACTGGTCGCGAACGGGCCGGGAGGCAGGACAGACGCCTCCGCCCGTGTCACCGTAAATGTTGCCATGTCCAACGCGGCGCCTTCCCCTTCGGACGAGGACTTGTTCAGCAAGAACATGAAGGATATTTTCTTCGACTACGACAAGGCCAGCGTTCGTCCGGATGACGTGCCGACAACTCAAAACAACAGCGCATTTCTTTCCCAACATCCGAACGTCAAGGTCGTCATTGAAGGGCATTGCGACGATCGCGGATCGGAGGAGTACAACCTCGCCCTGGGATCGAGCCGGGCGGAATCAGCCAAGCAGGCGCTTGTACAGCAGGGAATCTCCGCCGAGCGCATCACAACCGTTAGCCTCGGCAAGGAGAAACCCTTCTGCAGCCAGGACAATGAACAATGCTGGCAGCGGAACCGAGTTGACCACTTCGCATTCGCACGCTGAACGTGGTTCACGGAGGGCGGCCAGCTCCCAAGCCGCCTTCCACTCTGCAGCCCACTAGCGGCACACTTCTGTTTCCGGTTCCCGGTATTATCGAAAAGAGTTGTGTTGCGCTCATGTCCAGCGCCAATCATTCGATAGGATAATCTTATGGAACTCCTGAAAATGCTGAGCAAGCCTGCCGCCTGGGCAAGTGGGTGGACAAGCGCAGCCCTTTGCTTCAGTGCGGCTATGGGATACTGGTTGGCCGGGGAGCATAAGAGAGCGATATGCTGGGGTGCGCTTGGAGCAGTTGAAGTGGGGGCTATTATTTTGTAAAATCTCGTCCCTGACGCGGACAACCCTGCGCCGCTGCGGGATCGTCGTAACGAGTAGCGAGTCTCATTGGCCGTCCGTGGGGAGGCTTTCATCATGGCCCGTGTACAGCATCTTTCGGACGAAGATCATGCCATGAAAGTGACATGCTATTTGATCTGGGGACTAGCGATTGCCGTCTCGGTAGGTCTATTGGTGTACGCGATCTTTCTGTGACAGGGCTGCCTGAAAGCACCTGCACCTGATAAGTTGTCATCGTGCCAGCCTCCAGGTGCCTCCCGCGCGAAGGGTGCGCTGTCCGCGTCGGCCACCTTCCCGTGCGCAAAAGAGCATTATGAAGATTTGCGCCAAGCTGTCAAGGTTCTTGCGCCAGCGGTGAAATCTGTTTTTTCGTCGCAACCACGAAATGAACGCCGCGAAAAGTATTTTGTTTTTGAAAATACGGAGCATACACCGGAGTTGAAATGACATTTCTTCTCGACGAGCCGTGGCTTCTCTCCGTAGCCGTTTGCATCGCACTTATTACGTCGTCGGTGCTCGGCTACTGGGTGGCCGTGTCCACGCGAATTAACGAGGACAGTCATCATCACGAGCACATCACCGGGTTACGGGAAGGATTGTTTGTCCTGTTAGGACTTCTGCTGGGATTTACTGTTGCCATCGTACTGCCGCGATTCGACGACAGAAGACAGCTTGTCATCGATGAAGCAAACGCAATCGGGACGACCGCGTTACGGGCGGAAACGTTGCCGGAACCGCAACGTGATCGGACTCTGGAACTGCTGCGCGAGTATGTCGTGGTGCGTCGCGATTTTGCCAGAGAGACACTTCTAGACCAGGCGGCTCTGGATCGCGAAACGCAACGGACAAAGGCTCTTCAGGGCCAACTCTGGCAACAGATCGTTGCCGTCACGCAGCAGAGCCAGACGGCGGTGGTGGCGACGTACTTACAGGCTCTAAATGAGATGATTGATGTCTCAGCGAAACGACTGGCCGCATTTGAAAACCGCGTACCAAAGACGGTATGGCTCATCATCTTCATTGTCGCGATCTTCCAAAGCTTTGTGACTGGATTCAGTCTGAAACGAAGGCTCTGGTTCTCTCTTGTGATGACGCCAATCGTCATTGCTGTGGTAATGGCGTTGCTCGCCGACCTCGACAGCCCACGTACAGGTCTGATCCGTATCGGACAAAACAGCATGGAACGGCTCGTCCACGACATGACCGACGCGAAGCCATAACGCCAAATGGCGACCATACACGGCTGAACCAGCCTATGCAAGTCATCTAACCCCATCGAGCAGCCACGACGGTGACTGTCGTAATATCTCGATTACGTTCATTGACCTAAGAGGGACAGCTGAACACCCGCCCAGAACGGGAAAATGGGGTCGGCGGGTGGGGTGCCGAAAAGTTGTCAATAGGGAGAAATTACACGAATCAGCGTATGTGTATGCAGGCTGGGCAAATATAAATTTCAAAATTTGGCGGGTTTACCTATTCCATGTGATATAACAAGATTACAAAGATTAACTCAGGCGCGGCCCTTCGGGTCGCGCCTTTTCTTTGGGGCAAAATCTGTTGTCGGACGGAATAAAAATGACGAGCGAGAGGCGTTTCAAGACCTGCAAACTGCAAGGGGAATGGGCCGAATTGCTGTTCATGGCGCGAGCGGCTGAGCACGGTTTTAGTGTTTCCAAGCCCTGGGGCGAGTCCCAGGCTTATGACGTGACGGTCGAGAGCGGGGGCAAGTTCCTGCGGGTGCAGGTGAAATCCACGGCATCCACGTCGGGCTATAAAGGATATGTCTGCAGCTTCATACAGACGGGCACGCCGCCTTATCGGCGGGAGCAGGTCGATTTCTTTGCCATCTACGTGATACCGGAGGACGTCTGGTACATCATTCCATCTGAGGTTGCGACGCGGCAGAAATACAACATCCTGTTGTCTCCGCGACGGAAGAAGCAGAAATACACGCGCTACATTGAGGCGTGGGGACTTTTGCGCTGCGGAAAAAAGAGGCGAGTGCGCCCGGCGCCGGCCAGGGACGCCAGGGATCGGGCGTAGCCCTCTTTCGCCCCGCTGGGGCTTAGCGCTTGGCTTGTCCACCCACAGCTTGCGCTGTGGGCTGCATTCTTACGCCGCTTTGCGGCTGGACTCTGCCGTCGTAATTGGGCGGTTAATTTGAAGATCGGGTGTGCACCCAAGGATCGCGTGGGCGCACAGGATCCGTCGCTCTTCTACCAGACCTGCACTCTGTCTGGCGGTGCGAGATAGAGCTTCTCTCCGGGTTGGACGTTGAATGCGGGATACCAGGCGTCGACGTTTCGGACTCCATCTGCGCGGTACTCGGAGGGGGAGTGCGAATCGGTCATCACTTGCTGGCGGAGCGCGGCTTCACGCTCCTTCGATCCCCAGTTTTGTCCGAAGGCGATGAAGAACTGCTGGTCACCGGAAAAGCCGTCCTGGGTGGGTGCGGGCTTGCCAGCGAGCGAGGCGTGGTAGGCATCGAACGATGCGGAGATGCCGGCGTTGTCGGCGATGTTTTCGGCAAGCGTCTGCTTGCCGTTCACGGAAAGGTCGGGAAAAGGTTTGTAGGTGTCGTACTGCGCGGCGAGCCGGGCGGTGGCGGCCTTGAAATGGGCGAAGTCGGAGGGCGTCCACCAATCGCGGACTCGGCCTTTGGAGTCGAAGGCGCTGCCTTCGGTGTCGAAGGTATGGCTGATTTCGTGCCCGATCACGGAGCCGATGGCGCCGTAGTTTGCGGCGGCGGGAGCGAGCGGATCGAAGAACGGTGGTTGCAGGATGGCGGCGGGAAAGCTGAGCGCATTTTGCAGCGGCAGGTTGACGGCGTTGACGGTCTGGGGCTCCATCGACCATTCTTTGCGATCGATGGGACGTCCGAGACGGGCGACATCGCGGTGGTAATCGAACAGGCGGCCGCGCCAGAGGTTGCCGAAGATGTCGTCCGCTTTGACCTCGTAGGCGGAATAGTCGCGCCAGGTGTCGGGATAACCGATTCCCACGTAGAGAGTGGTGAGTTTGGCCTGGGCTTCGGCTTTGGTGGCGGGATTCATCCAGTCGAGGGCTTCGATGCGCTTGCGGAATGCGGCGATCAGGTTTGCGACCATGGCTTCGGCCTGGGCTTTGGCTTCGGGCGAGAAGTAACGCTGGGCGTAGATTTGTCCGACAGCGTCGCCGAGGAATACGTTGACGGTCGCGACGCCACGCTGCCAGCGTGGACGCTGTTCTGTCGTGCCGGTGAGTGCTTTGCCGAAGAAGGCGAAGCGTTCGTCTGCCAGCGCTTTTGGCAGCACGGCGGCGTAGGCCTCGATGAAGTGGAACGCCAGCCAGTCTTTCCAGGCTTCGAGATCGGTGGAGGCGACGAGAGCGGATTCGCCAGCGAAGGCTGTAGGCTGCCACACGATGAAGCTGGCTTGGTTGCCGAGGCCGGCGGCGCGAAAGTATTCTGCCCAATCCAGGCCGGGGGCCTTGGCGGAAAAGTCGGCTTGCTTCCAGGGGTTGTTGGCTTTCTGGATGTCCTCGTTCTCGGCGAGGGTCAGATGCTTTTCGGCGATGGCATGCTCCAGATCGACGATGCGCTGGGCGCGAGCGTCGGTGTCGGTGAATCCCGCAAGCTTGAGCATGGTTGAAATGTGCGCCTGGTACTTGGTGCGAATGTCGCGCATCCGAGGGGTGTCGGCGAGGTAGTACTCGCGGTCGGGCAGTTGCAGTCCGCCTTGCAGCAGGTAGGCGGCATAGTGCTCAGAGTCGTTGAATCCGGGCGCGACCCATAGTCCGAAAAGATTTGCGGTGTGGAAGTTAGTGTTGTTGAGCGCGTCGACATCGGCTCGCAGGCTCTCACCAAGCGCCCGGGCCAGTTCGCGCTTATCGTGGATGGCGGCAATGGCTTCGAGGTGCGGGCGAAGCGGGTCGAGACCTTTGGCTTCGATGGCGGCCTCGTTCATATAAGAGGTGTAGAGGTCGGCAATTTTACGGGTGTTCGAACCCGCGGGCGGGTTGGACTTTACGGCTTCTTCAATCAGGCCGACGGTGCGTTTGTTGCTTAGGTCGTCGAGAGTCGAGAAGACGCCAATCCGGCTGCGGTCGGGGGGAATTTCGGTGCGTTTGATCCAGCCACCGTTGGCATATTCATAGAAATTGTCACCGGGCTTGACCGAAGGGTCCATATTCTCGATGGCGATGCCATGGGTGTCGGGCTTGGAGGCGTCCTGCGACAGAGCGGCGAGTGCAGATAGAGCTAACAGCGCGGATGCGGCGGCGCGGGCGAAGATCCGGTACGGAAAGCAAGAAGTAGGTCTCATAAGATTGCGCTCCAAGAAAGCTGCGGCGGAACACAGCCAATCGGGATTAGACGTGGGCCAACTAAAAAGATTAGCACGACCAGGGAATTTGTTGGTGGGCTTGCGTGGCAGCCGGAAACGACCGCGGGCCCTGGAAGCTCGCGAAGTACGGCCAAACGAGCGAGATTTTCTCCCCAGCGAGCCCTTTAGCGCCCTTCGTAATCTTTCCCGACCGACATAAGCGATACAGGATGAGAAGTTCATCAGTGGACTGCAATCTTGTCCACGAAATCCGTGCCGAAACAGGTTTCTGGAGGCTGGGATGGTGAACTCTAAGCCAGTAGAAACGACAGGCGATCCTCATGAAGTGTCGGATCATCGCGGTTCTCGGCACGAGGCCGGAAGCCATCAAGTTGGCGCTCGTGATTCACGCCTTGCGGCAGCGATCGCAAGAATTTGAGACGGCCGTTGTCCATACCGGTCAGCATCGCACCATGCTCGACCACGCCCTACAGTTTTTCAAGATCAAGCCGGACTTTGATCTGGACGTGATGCGTCCGAACCAGACGCTCAACTCGCTGACTGGGCGCGTTCTAGACACGGTAGAGAACGCGTGCCACCGTTTCGAGCCAAACATGGTACTAATCCAGGGCGATACTACGACTGCTTTTGCCTCCGCGCTGGCGGCGTACTACTGCAAGATTGCCGTAGGCCACATCGAAGCGGGCCTGCGCAGTCACGACATTTACAACCCGTTTCCTGAAGAGGCCAACCGGCGGCTGGCTTCGGTGCTGACCGAGATTCACTTTGCTCCCACTGCTTTGGCCCGGGACAACCTGCTGGCCGAAGGCGTTGCTGCCGAAAAAATCGTGGTTACCGGGAATACCGTGATTGATACCTTGCGCGCCTTGAGCATACTGCCCCATTCCTGGGAAAACACTCCCCTGGCTGGAATTCCGGGTGACAATTCCCGCCTGGTGCTGGTCACGTCTCACCGGCGGGAATCTTGGGGAGCGGACCAGGAACACATGTGCGCGGCGCTCAAAGATCTGGTTCAGCAGCATCCCGACATTCGCATCGTCTATCCGGTGCACATGAATCCCAACGTGCGCACCACGGTGAATGCGCTGCTGCAGAACACGGACAGAATTCATTTGACCGAACCACTCGATTACATCACGTTCGTCAGCCTGCTGCGGCGTTGTTTTCTGGTGCTGACGGATTCGGGCGGCATTCAGGAGGAGGCGCCCACGTTCGGGAAACCGGTGCTGGTCCTGCGCAAGCTTACGGAGCGGCCGGAGGCCTCGCAGTTTGGCATGGCGAAAATCATCGGCATGTCGCGTGAGGGAATCGTCAACGAGACCAGCCACCTGCTCAACGATGCGGAAGCGTATCAGGACATGTCCGAGGGCGAGAATCCTTACGGAGACGGGCACAGTTCGGAGCGGATCGTGGAGGCGGTCGCGCGCTGGTACGCAAAGAAGACTCCGCTATTAGAGGCCGATAAGCAATTCAAGCTGGCACCGCGGCCGCTGCCCCGTCGTCGGAAAACTGACTTGGAAGAAAGTGCTCGCAAGGCCGCGGCAGGTAAGGAGTGACCACGCAGAACCTCCGTCCGGGCTGCGGTTGCGCGCCATGATCTATGTTCTTTACAGCATTGTTTTTGTCATCTGCGTCTACACCGGGCGCCACTACTGGTTCACGCTCAACCGGCTTTTCGGTTTCCAGAGACATCCTTACATAGACATCGACACCGCCGACTGGCCGCCGGTGACCGTGCTGGTAGCTGCTCACAACGAAGAAAGAGTCATCGCGAACATTCTCGACGCCTTGATGACGGTGAAATATCCAGCCGACAAAATGCTGGTGATTCCGGTGAACGACCGATCCACCGACCGTACTCGCGAGATCGTCGACAAGTTCGTGGAAGACTTTCCCGGGCGCATTCAGCCGTTTCATCGCGTTGGCGGCAAAAGCGGTAAAGCAGCCGCACTGAAAGATGCAATGGAATTGGTGAACACGGAAGTGATTCTGATTTTCGATGCCGATTACATCCCCGGTGCGGGATTGATCAAGCAACTGGTGGCGCCGTTCTTTGATCTCGAAGTCGGCGGCGTGATGGGGCGGGTCGTGCCGATGAATGTTAATGCCAATTTGCTGACACGCCTGTTGGATCTGGAGCGGTCAGGCGGTTATCAGGTGGATCAGCAGGCGCGCATGAACCTCCGCCTCGTGCCCCAACATGGCGGCACGGTAGCAGGAGTGAGGTTGAGCGCTCTGCGGGAAATTGGCGGCTGGAATGAGAATTCGCTCACCGAAGATACCGATCTGACTTACCGCCTCCTGCTGAATGGCTGGAAAACCGTGTACCAGAATCGCTCCGAGTGCTACGAGGAGGTTCCCGAAGTCTGGCCGGTTCGCATCAAGCAGATCATGCGCTGGGCCAAGGGGCACAACCAGGCAATGGTGACTTATGGTGTTCGATTGCTCCTGGGAAAACATCGGGCCACCCTTCGGGAACGGATCGATGGCACTTTGCTGCTGGGCGTGTATGCCATGGCGCCGATCACGTTGATCGGCTGGGCGCTCGCGCTGGCGGTGTTCTACCAGGGTGTCGCTCCGCTGCACGGTGTTATAGCCGTGCTCTCCCTGACCGCTTATGCCGCCCTGGGCAATCTTGCGGCTTTCTTCGAGATTGCGGCTGCCGCCCGGCTGGACGGGACGCGCAAACGTGTTGCTCTTTTGCCGTTCCTCATTCTTGGGTTTGCGGTGAGCATCTTCTCGGTTTCTCGCGCCGCAGTATCGCAACTCAGCGACCTGGTCACTGGGGCAGAGTTCCATTGGGATAAGACCGAGCGCTTCCGGAAGGTTTTGTGAATCCCTATCTGGCGGTGGCAGTTCTGGTTTGCACGGTTGCCCTCTTATTCATGCTGCCTCTTCTTCCTGCCCTTGTGGAATTGCGCCGCAAGTCGGATGCGCTGCCGCTCAGCGTGGTGCAGCAAAATGCGGGAGAGATTCGCCATTTTGCCAATAGTTTTCGTGACTATATCAAAGGCCTTGAACCAATCATGCAGGGGTGCTTGGCCGCTGGGACGTCCGCTACCGGCACTCTTCCTGACGGCGAGGAATACGTTGTGCTCGGCCGGGCCGACGAACCGCTAATGCGTGCGCTCGAGCAGCGAGACGCAACCCACCCTGTGTTAATCGCGGCCGGCGCCGATCTTGTCGTGCCCCCTCACGCAACGTTTTCGAGAGACATCTATGCCGGCGCCAAATTTCAGGGAGGAGAAAAGAACAATTACCGGGCCATTCTCGGCGAGAAAGATGTTCACCTGGCCGCTTCGAGCCGGGTAATGCGTTGGGTTCATGCCGTAGGAGAGTTCACGGCGGACTTGGGCTGCAGCCTCTTCGGGCGCATTTCCTCGGACTCGCTGATACGCCTGCAGGCCAATTGCAGCTTCCTGCGGCTGAACGCTCCCCGCATTGAAATCGGGCACGCCGTCAATCGCGAGAGAGGGTTGCCAGACTTGGGCTTCCCGTCGAACGCCGGAGTTCTTCCGCGTCTCCTGCACGACGGCGACTTCGAGGTTCATGCCGGCCAGATCATCAGCAGCAACATCGTGATTCGAGGCCGGCTGCGCTTACGCTCAGGAGTGCGGGTTTGCGGCAGCGTCAAGAGCCTCGACGACATGGTGCTCGAGGACGGCGTCTCGGTGGAAGGAAGCCTGATCGGCGCAGGAAAGCTAAGGATTGGTCCGCACTGCGCCATTTACGGACCGGTCGTCGCCGAACGCGAACTGGCGATCGCAACCGGAACTCGCTGCGGCACCTGGGAACATCCAACAACGGTCAGCGCGCCAAATATCGAGGTGGAAGAAGGTGTGTTGGTGTTTGGCACACTGTGGGCTCGCGAACGAGGCCAGGTGGTGGCGAGCCCATGAGGCGCCTCCATGTCATCGTCGCAACTATCTGCATAATTTCTCGCGGCCCTGATTGCATGGTCCTGGGCTACGCACGACCGGTTTCGCTCAACCGCAGACCGTCTGCTCTTGCTGGTGCCCGACGACATCAGCTTCTCGAATCCCAAAGTTGCCATGTGGCAGGACGCGGGCAGCGAAGAAGGGCTTCATGTCGTCCCGGTGCATGACTCCGAATTCCTCCGCCCTCTTTGGGGAGAGTCGAAGTGTGCGGGAGTGATTCTGCCCGATTCAATCCACCAACAGGCCAGCGATCTCTTTATTGCCACTCTGCATCATTTTGTGGCGGACGGCGGAAAACTCATGCTGGTCTACGATGCCGGCACCTTCTCGTTGAATGGTACCTACGCATCGGGGAGTTCCCGGCTGTCGGATCTGGCGGGAGTGAACTACGCGCTCTACAACCAGCTTGGCGACAAGACGATTCAATGGAGCAAGGTTACGAGCACCAATGCAATCGTCAGTGAGCTGGAAATACCGCCCGGCAAATACTATCCATTCCACTCGGACGCCGCCGCCCTCGTGCTGAAGGGTGGTGCACCCATTACCGCCGCCGGAGCCTTCGAGGTCGAGCTCAGGCGCTACAAGTATGGCGACCTTCAGTATCCCAGCTTCGTGACTTCGGGGAGCTACTCGGGCGAGGTTCTGTTTCAGTCCAGCAACGGACTCGTAGCTGGTCAACAGTCGTATCAGAAAGGTTCCGTCCTGTTTGTGAATCTGCCTCTCGGATATCTGAAAGGCAGTACTGACGGATTGCTCCTGCACGTGTTTCTGAAGTACTTCGCGCGACGCGCATTGTCTCTACCGTATTTGATGCCCGTTCCGGATGGAGTCGGGGGACTGGTTCTGAACTGGCACATTGACTCCAACGCCGCCATCAAGCCGCTGCAGGAAATGAGTTCGTGGACATTGCTGCAACAGGGGCCGTACTCGATTCACATCACCGCGGGACCCGACGCTGGAAAGTTCGGCGATAAGAAAGGTTTTGATGTTGATCACAATCCCGTCAGCCAGGACCTGATCCGCAAATACATGGGCCTCGGTTATGAAATTGGCAGCCACGGTGGATGGATTCACGATTACTTTTCTGCACACGTCGAAACCGATAATCCGAAGGACCTCGAACAGTTTCTGGCGCTAAACCAGAATTCGCTGGAACGGGTTACCGGACGACCGGTCGCCGAATATTCCGCTCCGAATGGCAATCAGCCACCATGGGTTACGCACTGGTTGGAGGCCCACGGTTTTGTCGCGTACTACTTCACTGGCGATACCGGAATGAGTCCAACCCAAGGCTATCGCAACGGGGAACGCGAAGCCCGCAACCTTTGGGCTTTTCCAATCCTGCATTTGGATCGGGCTGCTGGTTTCGAGGAAATGAGTACGGAAGGATATTCCAGCTCCGAGATCGAGCGCTGGCTTGCAGCCGTCACCGACTTTACGAGCACCCACCGCTCGGTGAGGCTAATGTATTTCCATCCGCCCGGAATTCTGCAATACCACGATCTGGTGAATCGTTGGCTGGAACAGACGGCTCGCCTGAAAGCCGACGGACGCTTTCGCTGGTACACCATGACCGAACTTGCCAACTTCCTGAACTCGCGCAAGCAAGTGAAGTGGAAAGTGTCGGACAACCATGGTCTGGTCACAGTCGAAGCCACTCATCCCCAGAGCCTTAATCACGAGACCTGGAGGATTCCAGCCGGAAGTTTCGCGCAACCAAAAATCGTCGAGGGCTCCGCCAAGGTGGTTCGAGATGACGATGCCTGGATGGTCGTTGCCGGAGAAGGGAAGGACCTCCGGTTTGAGGCTGAAACGCTGACCAAATGACGATCATCCGACGATGGCGCGGATTCGCTGCAAGGCTCCTGCTATTGCACTGTACCCTGGTATGCGGCTCCGCAGCCCAGGATAGAGCCGCTTCAGCCAGTGCTGCTTCGGTCAGCGTTGCTGCGGCCAGTCCCGAGCAAGCTTCTCCCCAGCAGCCGGGCGCGGATGTCCCGCCACAACCCGGACCAAAGCAGTTGACCAACTATTTCGAAGCTGGCGGCGACTATCTGACTCTGACCAACGGCTTCGGCTATTGGGCGGGTGGATATGCTCGCGGCGTGGTCACCGAGGGAAAGAATATCTGGAACGCCGAGGTCAATGGGCAACACGAATTCGGCGATGCTGGCGTGTATCTGGCCGCTGGCGATACCTACAACTTCAATCCTGACTGGTACGGCTCGCTAACCCTGGGTTCGAGTGTCGGAGGTTTTTTCTGGCCCCGCTTCCGGGGCGATGGATTCATCAACCGGAAATGGATGGCTCGCAAGCAGTTCATCACGACTTTCGGCTTCGGTTACTACGCCGCCAAGGACGTGCACCGCGATCACAGTTTCTTCGTAGGCAGCACTTACTACTTCACCAAGCCGTGGATTCTGGAAGAAGGAATTCGCTTCAATGTCAGCAATCCGGGATCAGTGTTCTCGCCGGCCGGTTTTGTGGCCGTGACCCAGGGCCGAAATCAGCAGCACTACATTACGGTTCGCGCTGGTTTTGGCGTAGAGGCGTATCAACTCGTTGGGCCCACAGTGGCCCTGAACGATTTCCAGAGTCAGACGTTCACTGCTACCTGGCGCCAGTGGGTAGGCACCAACTGGGGCGTGAATCTGGTTGCAGATTACTATCACAGCCCCTTTTACCTGAGAGGCGGAACGAGCATTGGATTCTTCCGGGAGTTTTGAGCGCCGCGAGATTGCGGCCATCGAACCTGATGCCTTGAAGCTGTCGGATACGGTCCGTACTCGAGGACATCGTGGCGGTGTCATCTCCATGCACCGCGCCCTCGCCCACTTCCGTCTCGGTCCCATGAACCTGATTACCGCCATCTTTCTTTTTGTGTTCTTCCTGTCCGTGTGGTTACTGCTTCTGCCGAAGGTTTGCCACTTCTGGAATCGTGTTCTGACATTCGGAATCCGCGTCTTGCCTGTGCGTGCTGAAATTGGTCTGGCCGAACATCATCTTACGGGCTTCATCCGCTTTGACATTCCCTACCTCCGCATGGAGCCAGTGCCGCCAAGCGCTGAGGTTTGGTGGCTAACTCTTGCCGTCACGTTGGCGCTGTTCGCCGCCACTTTTTTTCTGCCCAGCAGGCTAATTCCCATCATTTATCTGCTGCGCGGAATTATGCTGGTACCGGCGACCGCCCTATTGTTTTTCGCGCTTCTGCCGGCGCGTTTTCCTCATACTCCCGACAGCTACATGCAAGGCCTCGTTACCGCTGGAATAGCCTTGATATCGGTCGTCCCCCTCTTATTCGGATTGACCTACTACATTTTCGATTTCGGTTTGTTGAAGAAGGCCTTTCTCACGGCTGTAACCATGGTTCACCTCGCACTGTTCCTGCCCCTTCAAGTTCTTCTGCAAGCTCTGTTCTTGCAAAAAACTGTTCTGTTCATGCCAGTGCTCTACATTATCTTCGGCATGCCGGTAAACATTTTGATCATTATTGCCTTCTATTCATGGGGCATGACTTGGTTCTTCCGATCAGCCCAGAAACTCCGATGAAGCGTTGGGAGAAGAGCGCTCTAGCACTTCTCAAATTCGTGGCTTAGTCGCAGACATTCAGAATGTGTTGACAAATGCACATATATAAAGCACACTGAATAGGCACATATGAAAACCAAACGTGCCCACATTCTGCTGCCCGAAGACTTAGTCGGAGAAATCGATGCCTTGGTAGGACCTCGAGGGCGCAGTTCCTTTCTAGTAGAAACAGCGCGCCAGGAAGTTCGTCGGCAAAAGCTACTACATTTTCTGGAGAGTAAAGACCCTGCTTGGAAGAGCCAGGATCATCCGGAACTAGCCGGGGACGGGGACGCGGCCGCCTGGGTGCGCAAGCTCCGGTCGCAGAGCGAAGCTCGTGGTGTGCTCCAGCACAAAACCAAGATGCGGGGGACCCAAGGTCCGAACCGACGCACTCACTGATGCGCCTGCTGCTTGACACATCGGTGCTGATCGACGTGCTCCGGCTTCGCCAGGGCCGCCGCGAGCTACTCGCTGAACTTCTTCGCGACGGACACACCTTGGCCACGACGGCGTTGAATGTCGCCGAGCTCTATGCTGGAATGCGGCCGGAAGAAGAGTCGCGGACCGAGAAATTTATGGACGCACTTGACTGCTACGAACTGACCGCCGCTGCGGGACGGCTGGCTGGAAGTCTCAAAAACAAATACGCAAGAAGGGGACGCACTCTCACTCTCGCCGATACCATCGTCGCTGCCATCGCGATAGAGCGGCGATGCACGTTAATGACCGACAATCGTAAGGACTTCCCTATGCCGGAACTGAACTGCTACAACCTGTCAGGAAGCTAGGCAAACCGCGACTTCCCGCTTATGACTCTGGCGCCTCACTACAAGAGGAAAATCACGAGGGCACTCTTACCCCCAAGAATGAGCCCCCGTTGACTTGGTCGACCCGCGCTCTTACCCACCGATTGGTTTCATGGTGTCCCCCCAGCCGCAGCTTCAGATAATTGTCGGTCAGCGTTTCGGTGGACTTGCCATCGAACACATTCAAAGTGATCGCTTCCACCGTCCTTCCAACGAAAGCTTGCATGAAGGCCAGTTTTTTCTCCGCGCCCAGGTCCCGCAGAATCCGATTGCGTTCGCGTGCGATCTGCACCGGTACTTGATCTCGCATCGCCGCTGCCGGGGTTCCCGGACGCGAGGAATAGGTAAAAACGTGCAAGTACGTGAAAGGCAGTTCTTCGATCAGTCGCCGGGTTTGTTCGAAATTAGTTTCGCTTTCCCCGGGAAATCCCACCATCACGTCGGCCCCGATAGCGGCCGTAGGCATTGCCGCGCGAATCTTCTCGATCTTCTCGCGATAATGCCAGGGACGATATTTTCGGTGCATGGCTCGCAGCACTCGGTCGCAGCCCGATTGCATCGGAACATGAGCATGCTTGGCGATGCGCGGAGAACTGGCCATCATGCCAATCAGTTCGTCGCTCCAGTCCATTGGCTCAACCGAGGAGATGCGCAGCTTTTCCAAGACCGTCTGATCCAGAATCTCTTGAACCACGTTTTCGAATCGCAAGGGCTTGTCGAAATCCCGCCCCCATCGACCCAGGTTGATTCCGGAGATCACGACCTCGCGAAAACCCGAGTGGACCAGGGAATTCACTTCTTCAAGGATTCGATTCAACGGTAAAGACCGGCTATGGCCGCGCACGTACGGAATCACACAGAATGAGCAGCGGTTGTCACAGCCGTCCTGCACCTTGAGGTTGGGGCGAGTGCGGTCGTTCAACCCCGGCCCAGCGGCGTCGAAAACCGGTGCAGCCAGCAATTCGGTGTGAGCGAAGATGTCAGAGACCAAAATCTGATCTTGCGATTCTCGCCTCAAACTTGACAGAGGGACAAAGGCGGCGTGTCCAGGAGTGCTCAAGACCTGGTCGCTTGAACGGGAGCCAACAACGATTTCCGCGAGTTGATGTTTGTGCGAATTGCCAATCACACGGCTCACCCCCGGAAGCGAGGCGACTTCTTCCGGCGCACGCTGCGCGTAGCAACCCGTCACCACGATGTGGCAGTCCGGATTGTCGCGACGGATGCGGCGGATGGCTGCGCGGGCATCCTGATCAGCCGAAGCCGTGACTGTGCACGTGTTCAATACTACGATTTCTGATCGCGAAGGTGCGTCGGCCCGCGCCAAGCCGAACTCCTCGAACTGGCGCGCGATAGCAGCACCATCGGCTTGCGTAGCCCGGCATCCAAAGTTCTCTACGTAGAAACTCGTCAAGGTTCCTCTTGCTTGATTCTGCGAACGGAAGGATTCACCGTCCACGCTTCTATAGTAACCCGGCCCCAGCGGACATTCACTCGTAATCGAACGGTGGTAAGCGGCGACCTTTGCCAGAAATAGGCGACGCTGCATGGAATAGAGAAATTAAGATATTCTCAATTGGTTTGAGGAGGTCTTCAAAAAGTGAAATTTGTGAAACTGGCACCCGCAGTTTTCGCGTTGACAATGCTCTCGCAATACTTGGTAGTGGCACAGGATCCGGCGCAACCATCCACCCCAGCTAAGCCACCAAATGCCACGACAGAGCCCACTGGGCAAGCCATTGGAGCAGCGCCACCGTCCCGATCGAAGGGTGAGGTCGCTGAGAACCAATCTTCCGAAAGCCAGCCGATGGACTCCATGCCGCGCAAGTATGTTGAAATGTGGAACACTGGCGATCTGCACCCGATCGCTACCATGTTCACGTATCCGGTCTTCATAACTTTTCACGGGCAAAAGAAGTTTCTCGACACCGGCACGTTGGCAAAAGTGATTATGTCGTGGCGCAAGTCGATGCCGGATCTTAATTTCAAGATTGAAGATACGATCGTGCAGGGAGATCGCGTGGCCATGCGGTTGACTTTCACCGGGTCTTATAAAGAGCGTTTGTTCGCGGACACTGCCGCCCCTGAGGCCATGCCGAGAAAAATCCACGCGCTTGAAATGCTCATGTTTCAGATCCGAGACGGCAAGATTGCAGAAATCTGGGACGACTACGATGAACTCGCCATGCGTCTTCAGATGGGCGCCGTCTGGCGTTCGAATCAGGAGTTAGGAGCGTGTTCCTGCAAACCAGATGCGGAATCGACGTCGGTTCCGTCCCCCGCACCCCAACCTTGAACTGCTCATTCTTGATTCCGCATCGACATGGGGAACGGCAGCCTGAATCGGTTCGCAGGGAAGATTTTTACAAAAAAAGGGGCACGGCCCGGATGGCCATGCCCCAATTTCCTTTGTCCCTCTACAACTGCTGTTAGAACGGGCGCGGAGGATACGACCCAACCGAAAACACGTAGCTGCCGCTGGAGCCAGCGAACGGTGAACTTGTTGCTTCGGTGAAGCTGCAGCCAGAAGCACTGTATTTCACATTGACCTGGCCAACTCCCGAGCCTGTTCCAAAGCCCAGTTCAGCAAGATACACTGCCACGCCGGGACCAGACTGAGTGTTTTCCGTGGTAAGGCCGCCGACGTAAAACCAGGTGCTGTCAAAATTCTTCAACACCGAAGACATGCAAGACTTGGTTGTGGAAACCACACCTGTTGTCTTGGTGAAATGAGCGGCGGTGATTGTGCCACCCTGGTTGTTGCTGATGTAGAGCAGCGACTCGTCAGGGCTAAGCGTGATGAAGTTGGAATTGAATCCAGTCTGGATGGGACCGTAGATCTTGGTCTTCCCAGTCTTCAGGGTGGAGATGAGACCAACCTCGACAACGGCGCCGGAAGTGGTTGTGGTCGGAATGTCACCGAAGATCGCATATTTGCCATCCGCAGTAATGTCCACGCTACCCGGGTAATCGCCTTGCGCGAAACCTGTCGTGTTCACTGCTTTTCCGATCGGCTTCGGCACGCCCAAAGAAATGTTGAACGACTGGATCGAGCCGTCATCGTACCCGACGACCATGGTCTTGCCGTCAGGAGTGACGCCCATGCCAGTCGGTTGCCCTATGCCGAAAATGCCCTGGCCCAAGCCATGTGCGGGAACCGATTTCACATACTTCAGCTTGCAACCCGGCTCTTCCTTGTAGGTCGCGATGCTGCCAGTGCCGTCTCCGCCCGAGGAGCCACTGAAGCCAGCATAGACCCACGCTTTGGTTGAAACCACGGTAATGCCGCCCGCGCTGCCGTGATCGTTCGCGCCGGCATTGTAGGGTCCATTGTTCTTCAAAGTTGCTTCATTGATCGCCGAAATGTTGTTCGACGTCGCGTTAGAGACATACACGCAGGGTTGGGTTTTGCTGTGGGAGACGTTAACCCTGGCGTCCGCGAAAAATCCTCCGCCCAATCCCGTACCGCCGGTGGCTACGGTCTTTTTCAGTGTCAGCTTGCCACCTGCGCCTACAGTATAGAAAGTAGCGGTGTTGGCGCTTGGAATGTCATCATTGGTTACAACATATTTGGTTGCCGCAAATGTGCTAGCCGCACACAGCGCCACCAAGGCCAATGTCAAAATCAACTTCATGAAACCCCTCATTTAGTTTCTCCTCGTTGTTTTTGTTCTTAATTTTTTCTTGCTGTTCACTCAGCGTGCAAAACGTAATGGGAGCGCAAGGTATCACGAAGCGGAAGGGTGATTCAACGAAATTCTCGATTTATCCACCACAAACTAAATAATAAAAATAAATCCATGAAGAACGTGCAAGTATTTGCAGCATGAGCGCAATGTTCTGCTCTTTTTAGTCGGCCACTCGTCTCCGCCTCCCGCAAAGAATCCACTTTGAGTGCGCACGTGATCGTTGCAGGATTCAGCTCGGACTCGTCGAAATGTAATTGTCATCAATAGTGACATCGAAATGACAGCGACTGTGACGCCGGCATATTTCGCCGCGACATGTTCTGCGATTGGTACATATTCCTCTTCGCTGCCCGGTCGTGTTCTATACTTGGCTGCAGCGAGCTGAAGCGGATAGAACCGCGTTGGCGGAAATTTCGCTTCGATGCGCGGCCGTACAACTTGCGGCTTCGAGAGCTTTGTGCGAGGTGCTCCAATGAAGCGGCGAATCCTGCTGGTCGATGACGACGTTGCGGTTCTACTTACCTTGAAGGCGGTGCTCGAACTGCACCAGTTCTCAGTTGACACCGCGAGCTCGGCGGCGGAAGCCGTGGAGAAATTGACGTCAGGCGTCTACCAGATGGTCATCACCGATGCGCGCATGGAGAACGAGAATGCCGGCTTTGAGGTAATTCGAGCCGCGCGACGTCAGTCCTACAATCCCGCTACTGCACTGCTCACCGCTTACCCTCCTGAAAACGCCGATTGGAAGCAGGATGGAGCGCAGTCATTGTTGGTGAAGCCCGTAGGCACTCAGGATTTGCTGCGTCAAATTGAGGTTCTCTTGATACAGCGGGAAGACGCATTGCGCGAGAATGCGCCGCAAGCAGGCGGAATGCCCCTCTTGCCGCCCACTCCTCCTCCGGGCGGACACACTGCCGCTTTGAATCGGGAAGGCAGGAGGAAGATCAGCTAGCCCGACGACTCAGCAACCATCGCGGTAACCTCCCGGTTGCCCGGGTGACGCCGCTGTCAAAATCAGGCCGAGGCCGCTGGCCGCCTCTGCTGGAAACACTCCCGGCACAACACGGGACGTCCCTGCGTGGGCCTGAACGGCACCGTCGTCTCTTTACCGCACTGCGAACATACGGCGCGGGTCTCGGTTCTCGACGAACCGTGATGCCCCGTGTTGGCGGCTCCTAGCACCGCAACCCGCTTCGCCTTGCAGCTTTTGCACCGCTTGGGTTCGTTCCTGAATTGCTTGTCGTGGAAAAACAACTGCTCCCCGGACGTAAATACGAAATCCGCGCCGCAGTCAATGCACTTCAACATCTTGTCCCGGAATTCCATTGAGGATGCTCCTTCGGCCCATTCCCGCCCCCACTCGCCCACCAGATGAGAAAATCAAACCTCTCACCCGGCGCACGAGTGCGCAGGATTTTCGATTCATCCCCCTCAGTTGAACTACCCCTGGATTCGGCCCGCCATGCCCTGACCGGACATGGATTACTGCTGATGCAAAAACTGCGGAGACCCCGTGGTTACGCATATCCCAGACCCGGGAATGCGCTGCATAAAAGGGAAGGCCGCCACCCGGGGAGGAGCGGCCCTGTGTCGATTAGTCTTGCTCTTTCCGAGCTTTTTTCCGGCTGCGTTTGCGCGCCAATGCTTCCTTCACGCGCTTTTTCTCGCCGGGCTTCAGATAAAAGGAGTGGCGCTTAACCTCCTTGATGATATCTTCCTGTTGCACCTTGCGCTTGAACCGGCGCAGTGCATTCTCCAGGGACTCGCCCTCTTGCAGTCTGACTTCTGCCAACGGAACGACACCCCCAAACTCGTCCAATGGGACTGCATAGTTATTGCAAGGTTCTGCGCACAAGTCAAGTTCTATGTTCGATAGTGATCCGTCCACCCCGAGCGTTTCAACCAGCCCACCGCTGTATACCCAACCCAAAAAGCCTGTGATGACAACGTCTTACGAACCGGGTTGCCCCACGTCTCGTGGTCCTCGAGGCTGTTACGAAACTCGACGTTTCTGTTACAGGTAGTGGTCAAGCCGAGAACGAAGTACAACCCCTTGCGGTTCAAGCAGCACGATTTTGAGTTTCGTAACAGCCTCGGTCTTCTGTAAAGGTGGGTCCGCGAGGCCAGCCGCATGACACGTTAGCGTGGATGGGAAATGAGTAATCGGGGTGAAACGTTGTTGCGGAGATCGTGCGCTAGGTAATCCGGCGAATCTTACGGCGTGATCTTGAACACTACGCCGCAGCCAAAGTCGTGGCCGTGGCTCCCGCACCCAAGAGTTCCGCCCGTCGTCGTCGTGCCGTACAAAACTCCTTGAGCGTCCATAGCCAGGCCGGACACGGGGCTACTGCCGTCAGCACCTCCGGTAAAGGCGTGGAGCACCGTCTCCTGGCCAGAGGGGTCCAGTTTAAACACCGTCCCGCAGCCACTGAGGCCGCTGGTCGTAGGGCATGAATAGCTCCCGCCGAACTCGGTGGTGCCGTAAATATTCCCGGCTGCATCCTGGATCAAGCCACCCATCGGGCCATCTCCGTCCGTGGGGTAACCCTTGAAGCTGTAGAGGACTGTCTTTTGGTAGTCGGTGTCTAACTTAAACACGGTGCCACATCCGCCGCCCTGAACACTGTCGCAGGCACCACCGCCGCCTATAAAGGTAGTTCCGTAAAGATTCCCAGTCGCATCCAGTAGCAACTGGCTAACGTCCCAGCCTGTCTGATAAATCGTGGTCAGCTTACCAGTCGAGTCGAGCTTGAAAACTCCCATGGAGGAAGCGCCGTAGAGATTGCCTGCACTGTCACGAACCAAGCCTTGAGGGTATTCTCCGTCTGCGCCTGCAGTGAAGTTATAGAGCACCGTTTCCGTACGCCCCTTCAACTGAAACACTGTTCCACAGCCCAGCCCGCCACGTTGGCAGGCAGTGTCGGTTCCACCATGCAAGGTGGTACCGTAGACTTCTCCCGCAGGGCCCTCAACAAAAGCGCCGGAGGGGATTGCCCCGTCAGTCCCCTGGCCAAATGCGTGCAGGACGGTCAGTTTGCCAGCCGAGTTCAGTTTGAATGCAACCCCAGAGTGATAGCGGCCTCCGAGCGTGTCAGTGCCGTAAAGGTTCCCGTTTGCGTCCAGCCTTACCGGGGCATATGGGTGGTTGCCGCCAGAACCGAAGCTGTACAGAATGGAGAATTGATTACTTGCATCCAGCCTGAAAACCGTTCCCGAGTCGCGCGTACCGCCTACAGGGGTGGTTCCATAAATATCGCCTGCGGCATCCAGTGTGAGTGTGGCGCTGGGCGTGTGGGCATTGGGCCTAGGCGTGAATCGGTAAAGTACAGAAAACGTCTGGGCTCGTGCGTCGGGCGTCGCACCCGCAACGGCCAAAATAAGCAGTGCGGCGTCTAAGAAAATACGGCCTCGTCTCATTGAAGGCCTCCACATTCCCGAAATCCTCTGCCCAATCCCAACCATCCTATTCTTTCGACGGACGATGTCAACTTTTGGCCTTCCTTGAGGGAACTCCTCAGCCCATCAGCGCATAGATTGGCAGGAAGCAACCCCAGTCGCCGCCGTGAATCCAAGCCGCATCTGTGAACCGCACAACAGGTCGCCCAGCCCCGAATCCCCCCTTACTTCTGGACGTGTTTCCAATGGTACTTTGTCAACAATTCCTGCACAAAAGCTGAGCTGCGATCCGCATACGGACCTAGCACAAGCTCACAATCTATAACCTCGTTGTTCTCAAACCCTACAACAGTTCCGTCGTACATCAGCGTGGCGTTCACGAATTCGTCGCCATAGAAATATCCCTGGTCTAGTTCAACAAGACCATTCGTGAAGCCCATTTTCAAGTAAAGTCCGATTGTCCCGTGAGAGGTACGGCTCCAAAGAACCGGCATTCCGCCCCCATCAAGAGTGATTCCTACCGTGAATGCGAATTCATTCATGTTTAGCGGGAGTGGCGCGAATTCCTGTTGGTCAATCCTCTGTATCCTTCCTTTTTCCAAGAGTGCAACTTGATCTCGGCCGCCTACCTGATGAATGAACCGAAAGCCGGGCCCTGCGATTTGATTGACTAGCGCCGCATGGTGGGCGAGCGAACTTGCGAGAGCCTCCATTTCAGTTGTGGTGAGAGAGCTACCGTGATCCGCTGTAAGCGAGGCTGAGTATCTGCTAATCTCCTTGTCTTCCGCCAACTGCTGAGGGTGTTCCAGAATGTTTTCCACCGCGTAACCCCCTATTCCCGCCGTCTCATACGTCAGTTCGGGGCCTATAACTTTCTCGGGAAGTATTGAGACAGCGGGAGTGGAAATCCCGGATGCGGAGACGTCGCTCTTCACAATTACCTTATTGATTTTGGGGGTACCGTCAACGTCGTAACCCACAAGTATTAGCTCGAACCCGTACCTGTTGTTGGCCTCTTGCGGAGTCAAAGTTTGGAGGTTCTCGATGCCCGCGAGATACATCTCTACGAGAAACGCGAGGCCTGTCAGTTTCTCCCGGAACGAATGCGAGCCGGGAACCTTATGAAGCTCGGAAACGTAGCGATCCACAATCCCTGCTGCACTGTTGATGAACTCGGGAAAATTTGGAAGTGGAACTGAACCGAATCCCGCGATTGTGCACACGGTTTGGTCATCTAGGCGAAACAACTTCTGAGCCGGAGTTGGACTCTCTGATTTCTCTCCATTGGCGTTTAACATAGTCTGTTTGCTATCTGTAAGAACAACAATGCCCTGAGCATTGCCAAGAACAATATTCACAGTGCCGGTGAGTACCGGACGCTGATCGCCGGCTGGGCTCGCGATCGCCGTTCCGCTGAATAGCACGAAACTCGTCGCAAACGAAAGCAAGCGGGAAGGGTGAATGATCATTAAGGAGCAGACTAGCACATGGCGGGTGCCCCATATCGCGTCCATTCTTTGGACGCTAACAGCTAACCTCGCGATAGCACTCATCAAGGGTTTTTGATCGCAGGGTGGCCCACCTATTCTCAATAGCAAATCTGAATTCACAGATAAAATGGGGGTGCCCCATTCTTCCGAGTTCTGTGCGGAAGGGTGGGAGGCGACAAGGGCCTATTCCCGGCTATCCGTATTCGCTTTCGACTGCAAGCTCCACACGCGCATCCCGGCGCACCGACCCACCGCGCGACTACCGGAGTTTTTTTGTCATTGACCCCACACTTCACAATCGGATAACATAGAACAACGTACATTATCTGTACGATAACCGCCGGTCTTTGGCAATCCAATGAGTTCCAGAATGGGACGCCGCCCCGCCGTAACTCCAATGTTCTCTAGATTTTGCGCGCAACTCCTTTAAACTCAAAGATCTAGCACATAGTCATAAAATAAATCGTGTGTTTTCAATATTTTGCACCGAAAGGGGGAGGGGGGGGTACCCGGTACTAAACAGTAAACTCCGTTCCGATATGGAAATTGGCAGGATGGCCATCGAATCAACCAACCGCCCCTGGCTCGTCGAACTCAACGCCGAGGTCGTCGCCTGCACACGCTGTCCGCGACTGGTCGAGTATCGCGAAACCATTGCTCGCGAGAAGCGCCGCGCCTATCGCGATTGCGAGTACTGGGGAAAACCCGTGCCCGGGTTCGGCGATCCCGATGCGCGGGTCCTTGTCCTCGGCTTGGCTCCCGGAGCCCACGGCTCCAATCGCACCGGCCGGCCGTTCACCGGAGATGCGTCGGGCAAATTCATGTTCCCGGTGTTGTATGAAACCGATTTTGCCAACCAGCCCAACGCGACCGATCGCGACGACGGGCTGAAGCTGAAAGGCCTTTACATCACGGCCGCGGTACGCTGCGCTCCGCCCGATAACAAGCCGCTTCCGCAAGAGCTGGCGAACTGCGCTCCCTATCTGGACCGCGAAATGGAGGGCCTCAAGAATGTGAAAGTCGTGGTCGCGCTTGGCCGGATTGGCTTCGATGCTTACCTTAATTACCTCAAACGGCAAGGCCATCTCACGAGCCGGAAAGACTACGTTTTCAAGCACGGGGTTAAGTATAAGATGGCGGACGGAAAGACCTTACTGGCCTCCTACCATCCCTCCAATCAGAACACCCAAACCGGAAAGCTGACCCGCCAGATGTTCGTGAGAATCTTTAAAGAGGCGGCAAGAATTGCCGATGAGTAAAGAGAGCGGCCGCCGCCGGGGCCGGAAAGCTCACCCTCCCCAATGTAGGGGAAATACCAAAAAAGGGCGCGATCTGGGGTGGCGGCTGCCTAAGTTCTTGCGGGGAGCACGAGCGAGGACGTTTGCGTCGTGCGTAAAATCTAGAATCCTACGAAGACTGGCTCCGGCTCCAAAGGGATGCCCCATATTTCTTCCACGCGCTGCTGAATATCCTCCTTGAAAGCCACAATGTCCGCCGCGGTCGCGTTCCCACGATTCACGATGGCCAGCGCGTGCTTGCGGGAAATGCCGACCGGACCGTTGCCGTATCCTCGGCTGAAACCGGAGTGCTCAACCAGCCATGCGGCTGAGACTTTCTTTTGAGCGTCGAGCGCCGGGTAACTGGGAATTTGCAGATTCTTGGCGGCGGCTCGCGCGGTTAGCGCTTGATACTGATTCGCCGAAAGAATTGGATTCTTGAAGAAAGATCCGGCGCTGCGGCAGTCATCGTCGCCGGCAGTAATGAGCATGCCTTTCCCGGCTCTGATTTTTCTCACCGCGTCTCGAACGTTGGCCAAGGTTGGCCTCTCGCTCCAACCCGCAAAGTATTTCTTGAGGTCGGCATACGCGACGTACGCCTCGACACCGTGCTTCAACGAATAATTCACCTGCAAGATGATGTACCGTCCCCGCTCGGTAGAGTTAAAGATGCTGGTGCGATAGCTGAATCCACAATCCTGCTTGCTGAGTTCGTGCACTTGCCCATCTCGAAGATCCAGCGCAACCACTGACTCAATCGTATTCGAAACCTCCTGCCCATAAGCCCCAACGTTCTGCACGGGGGAAGCTCCGACAGAGCCCGGGATGCCGCTTAGGCATTCGATGCCGGCAATGTTGTGGGCCACAACCATGCCCACGAATTTGTCCCAGTCTTCGCCCGCGCCAGCTTCAAATATGACTTCGTCGTGACCGTGCCGATGATTGATCCCCGTGATTCCGACCTTGAGCACGAGGCCGGGCCAGCCTGCGTCGGAAATGACGAGGTTGCTGCCTCCGCCGAGAATAAACAACGGAAGATCAGCGGATTTCGAGAATTCGACCGCCTGGGAAACTTCGGCAGTGCTCGTCGCCTCAATGAAATAGCGTGCTGCGCCACCGACTTTGAGAGTGGTGAGCGGGGCCAGCGCAACGTTTTCGGTGATGACCATCGGCGGTTACCTCCACTATATACGAATGAAAAAGAGGGTTTAGGCTGGCGATATTACGTTCGTGCGCCGAATCCGGAGGCTCGATCTCGGCAGTTGCAGGAGTCTTCTGTTAGGCTATTAGAAACCTCTCAAGGAGAACAAATGTACCCAGAGATTATGCTTATTCCTATGCGTGAAGAACTAAGCCGCGTGGGAGTGCAAGAACTGCGTAGCGCTGAAGAAGTGGATCGTGCCATTGCCAGCCAAGCTGGGACGACTATGGTAGTGGTGAATTCTATCTGCGGATGCGCAGCAGGCCGTATGCGTCCTGCTGTCCGGATTGCGCTGCAGAATGCTGCGCGCCCCGAGAGGATGTTCTCTGTGTTCGCCGGACAAGACAAAGAAGCTACCGACCGGGCTCGCAGCTACTTTACGGGATATCCTCCGTCGTCGCCCTCGATCGCGTTGCTCCGCGATGGAAAGCTGATTCATATGATCCAGCGTAGCGATATCGAACATCGCGAAGCCGTGGATATCGCGGCCGAGCTGAAGAAAGCCTTCGACAAATTCTGCGCGGTTCCCGCCGGCAAATAGTTCAGAAGTGGTCTTTTAATCCAGCGAAGGTCTCGACGATCAGCAGGCGAGTCGGCGGCTGGGCCTGCGCGACTTCTTCGTGCTCAAGAATCCAGGTGCTGCCGTGGGGGACGAAGACGGCATTTAGTCCGGCTGCCAGGGCTGGATTAACGTCGGACTTTGGGCTGTTTCCTACCATCCATGTGGAATCGCTGGGCAGATCGTACTTCGATACGATCGTGCGATACGTGGACACATCCTTCTCGGCGACAATCTCTACTACGGAAAAATAATCCTTCAGGCCAGAGCGCTCGACTTTGCCAGACTGTTCGGTGATAGCGCCCTTGGTCAGCAGCATCAGATGATGGCGCTCGGACAAGTACTGAAGCGTCTCGGGAACACCGCGGAGAACCTCGACTGGGTGTTCGGCGATAGTGTGGGCGAAGCCGCTGATCGTTTCGTGCAGCGCGGGCGTGAGCGGCTCGACTGCCAGCCGCTCGAAAGTCTGGACCAGTGCGTGGCTAAAGCTGTGCAGCCCGTAGCCGTGACTGACAATGCACTCGCGCTCAACGTCATTCAGGACCTCTCGCACCTGTTCAGGCGAGTACTCGTGATGATTCAGAAACGAAATGAAGTTCGCAATCGCACGTTCGAAATAAATGTTGTTCTCCCAAAGCGTGTCATCGGCATCGATGAGCAACGTCTGCGGGTCCGAATTAAACTTCTGGGACATCATTCAACATGATAGCGGTGTTAGTGTTGATCCGCGAGATGTAAAACGATTAACTGCGCGATGCTCTGTTAAAATAAATCATTCATGTTCACAAAAATGGGAGCCTGGTTTTCACTGCTTTTCGCTTTATTTATCCTTCCCGCTACTATTTCAGCACAGAAAGGCCATCTGCCGATGACGGCTCCCGCTGCTAAAGGGTCAGTGTCAGTTAACATGCAAGTTGTTCCTGACCTGGATCAGCGGCTCGCCAAGTTCCGCCGCGTAGAGATGCCGTTCCACCCTGCCGGTCTGACCGCTCGCGAGGTGAAGCTGGTGGAGAAGTTGGTGGACGCTTCGCGTTTTCTCGAGGGAATCTACTGGCGACAGATCGATCCTGACGGATTAACGCTGTACGAGTCGCTCGCGGCAAGCAACAATCCACAGGATGAAGCGCTGCGCCGCTACCTCTGGATTAACGCCTCGCGATTCGATCTTCTCGAGGATAACAAACCTTTCGTTGGCACGACTCCGGTGCCGCCTGGACGAGGATTTTATCCGCAAAATCTGACTCGTGAACAGATTGAGCAGTACGTGAAAGCTCATCCGGACAAGAAGGAAGAGATCTACAGTTCGTTCACCGTGGTGCGCTGGCACGGCGATCAGCTTGAAGGGTTACCGTACCACGTTGCCTACCGTTCATTTCTCGAGCCTGCGGCGAAGGACCTGCGCGAGGCGGCCGACTTGAGCGATGATCCGGCTTTCGCGAATTTCCTCCGTCTGCGGGCTGACGCGCTGCTTACGGACGATTATTTCAAGAGTAACCTGGCATGGTTGGATTTGAAGAACCCCAAGTTTGATGTGGCTTTTGCTCCGGACGAGACCTATGACGACGGCCTGCTGGGCGTTAAGGCAACTTATGGCGCGGCGGTGATGATTCGCAACGGGGAAGAGAGCGCCAAGCTCGAAATGTTCCGAAAGTATGTGGCCGATATTCAGGATGCGCTTCCACTCGCGCCGGAGGATCGGCCTTCCAAGCATGGCCTCGAGACTCCGATGGAAGTGATGGACACTCCATTCCGGGCAGGAGATCTCACCCATGGTTATCAAGCGGTCGCTGACAACCTGCCCAACGATCCGCGCGTACACGAGCAGAAGGGGAGCAAGAAGCTCTTCTTCAAGAACTTCATGGATGCGCGTGTGAATTACGTGGTTCTGCCGGTGGCACAGAATGTCATGTTGCCGGCGCAGGCAGCTCAGGCATCGGGCGAGGGTTATCTTCTGGCGACGATTATGCATGAGATGGCGCACGGTCTGGGACCGGCTTTCGCGCGTACACCTGCGGGCAAGATGGACATTCGCGAATCCATCGGGCCGCTCTACAGCGCTCTTGAGGAAGCCAAAGCAGATGTGGTCGGGATGTTTGGTTTGAAATGGCTGGTCGACCACGACGTTCTGCCCAAGGACAAGCTGGAAGAATATTACGCGTCGTATGTCGCGGGTATCTTTCGCACGGTTCGCTTTGGCGTCGCCGAAGCTCATGGACAAGCGGAAATGATGGAGTTTAACTACCTTGTCGAGCACGGGGCAATCGCGCGCGAAGCTTCGAGCCGATACTCGATCAACTATGGGCGCATGCCGGGCGCCATAAAAGATTTGGCGAAAGAGTTGTTGCAGATCGAAGCGACCGGCAACCGGGCACGTGCCGAGAACTGGTTTCAGAGATATGGCGCGATGCCAGCGGAGTTGCGGACTTCCCTGAAGTCGGCAGTCGAGGTGCCGGTCGATATTGATCCGGTGTTTTCATTTAAGGGGAGCTTCTAGCTTCTGGCTTTTAGCTTTTGGCTTGGAGCCATCGCTTCAACGATTCAATCCATTAGGTCTGCTCGGTCATTCAGAAACACGGCCTGAACTAAAAGTTTGTGTTTTCGTCCGGAGAAAACATGGTGGAAAAAGAATGGCCGCGGGTTGCCGTGGTAGGTGCTGGTGCGGTGGGAAGTTATTTCGGTGGAATGCTGGCGCGTGCTGGGGCGCCGGTTACTCTTATCGGCCGCGCACCGCATGTCGAAGCAATCAATCGTGACGGGCTTCTTATCGACAGCATTCATTTCAAGGAGCGGATTTCGGTTTCCGCGTCTACCGAGTTGGAAGATGTACGCGATGCGCAGCTCGTTCTTTTTTCGGTGAAAACTGTGGACACGGAAGGCGCTGCGAAATTGCTGGCGCCATACCTCGCACCCGACACCATCGTGGTCTCTCTCCAGAACGGCGTGGACAATGCCGAGCGAATCGATTTCGCGGCCGGTATCCACGTGATTCCGGCGGTGGTCTATATTGCGGTCGCGATGACCGGAGCGGGGCAGATCAAGCACTCGGGCCGCGGCGATCTCATCGTTGGCAATCCTCTGCCGCACCACGATGCGAGTGAACATGATGAGAGTGAATCGGAACTCGTGGAGGTCGCGGCGACCTTCACGCGGGTTGGCGTTCCTTGCCGCATATCAAAAAACATAGCGGTCGACCTATGGGAAAAACTCATCATGAACTGTGCCTACAACGCCATGTCAGCGCTCGCGCGCACGAAATATGGGCGCATCGGCAGCGACGCCGGCTCGATTGACGTCATCCATCGGGTAGTTATTGAGGCCGTCTCTGTGGGCAATGCTGCTGGAGTTCCTTTGTCCGCGGATTCGATGATCGCGGCTGCGCTGAAGCTCGGTAGCGAGGCAATGCCAGAGGCCCTCTCTTCAACCGCGCAGGATATTGCTCGCGGAAAACCCACCGAGATTGATTCCCTGAACGGCTTTCTGGTTCGAAGGGGCGCTGAGCTGAGTGTGCCCACGCCGGTCAATCAAACTCTCTACAGTCTGGTGAAGTTGCTGGAACAAGCGCCTTCGGCCGGGTGGATTTTTGCCGCATGATCAGATTTCATGACACTTGGGATTGCTTGCTCCATCTGTGACGCCACTTCACCTGCCACTTCCCGTCGTGCTTCTTCCACCTCCGGCGGTGTTCGCCCAATTCGTCCACCACGTCATATTCGCCGTCTGGTATCTCGCTACCATCCTCCCGTCGAACGTACGCGAAGGCCCTGACTTGATTCCTATCGTAATAAACCAGGAACTCCACTGAGAACCAATCTCCGTCCGATCGGCGCTCGCGTATCTGAGCGTAGCCTTTCACGGGCCTCAGCGCGGGCGTTGATTGCGGTTTCATCTTTGCACGGGCGCAACAGTGCGCGATATGGCCAGCCAATTCTGGTCTGAAACTGCGCTAAACCGGAAGCTAGAGGCCTCCTAAGCCGCGAAATCCACTCTCGACTCCTGCGGGATGATTCCCGCCGCGTGGCCCATATCGAGCAGGCGGCGCACGGCTTCGCGGCCATCGGGGCCGTAGTCGAGGGTGCGCTCGTTCACGTACATGCCGACGAATTTGTCGGCGAGTTGGGAGTCGAGGTCGCGAGCGAACTGCATGGCGTAGGCGAGCGCTTCTTCGCGGTGATCGAGCGCGTACTGAATGCTCTCACGTAACGCCGTGGCCACGCTGGACATCAGTTCTGGCCCGAGGCTGCGACGAATGGCATTGCCTCCCAACGGAAGCGGCAGCCCGGTGACTTTCTGCCACCACTTTCCGAGATCGACGATGCGATGCAGACCGGACTTGTCGTAAGTCAACTGGCCTTCGTGAATAATGAGACCGGCCTCCTGCTTGCCTTCGAGCACCTGCGGAATAATCTGGTCGAAGGGGACGACGTCGGTTTCGATCCCGGGGGCGAACAGCTTCAGCACGAGGTATGCAGTAGTTAAGGTTCCGGGAACAGCGATGCGCTTGTGCTTGATATCGCTGACCGAGTACGCGCGAGGGGCGACGATCATCGGGCCGTAACCGTCGCCCACGCTGCCGCCGCTCGGGAGCAGGGCGTAGTGATCCTGAATGTAGGGGTAGGCGTGAAAGGAAATCGCGGTAACGTCGTAGACGCCTTCCATGGCCTTGCGGTTCAGAGTTTCGATGTCACAAAGCGTGTGGGTAAAGCGCAGACCGGGCACGCGAACCTTGTTGGTGGCCAGCCCGTAAAACATGAAAGCGTCGTCGGAGTCGGGACTGTGGGCGACCGTAATTTCGCGTTTGCCTTCGGTGATGGGAGTAGGCGAGTGTTCGGAAGTGGCGCTGATTGGAGTCATGATTGAACCTTGTGGAAACGTTGCCAGCCGCTGGCCAGAGCGGCGGCGGACATGATCTTGATGACTTCGGCGAAGATGAACCAATAGAGGCCGAATCGAATTGCTTGCGCGAAAGAATGGGTAAGGATGGCCAGCCAGGACAGGCCGCCAGCAAACAGATAAATCTCGGCCAGAACACAGGCCAGGATGGCGCGCGCGAAGCTCTTTTTTTTGTTCTTTGCTTCGGACCATCCTTCGAAAACCCAACCGGCTATGCCCGCGACGAAAGGATAGGCGAGCAGAAAGCCGCCGGTGGGACCTAGTAATTGAGCCACTCCACCGGGGCCCGTCGGACTGAATACCGGCATGCCCATGAAGCCTTCCGCGAGGTAAAGAAAGAGCGCGGCAAAGGCGCGACGGGGACCGAGTGCAAGTCCCACCAGCAGAACGCCGAAGTTCTGCAGGGTCAAAGGAACGGGAGTGAAGGGCAAAGGCACCGAGATGCGCGCGCACAGAGCCACAAACAGGCTGGCGCCAATCACGATCGCGACCTGGCCTGTGGCGTCGAGAACGCGATCTTGGGTTCCGATGGTTGCAGTTGCTGGTTTGGCCATGGCTGCGGTTCTCCGATCTGCTGCGAGAGGGAAGCTCGTGCTAAAGGCTGTCCACTTCACGGTGGACACCACTTTTTCTTAACTCGGCCGTAATCTTCATGTGGCGGCGCACCCGAAGATAAGCTGCTATGCCCGCCCACAGCACGGCTCCGCCGCTGCAGGCGAGAATCAGAAATAACCACATCATCCGCACAATGCCTTAGGATATCAAAACGAAGGGGCGCGTGCCGATATCATCTGGCGGCCATGGCGTGTTCCACTTCGTCGGCGGTGTGGGGGAGTGCTGCGGTCAGCTCGACCAGCTTGCCGCTGCCGTCCACGTAATACATGTCTTCGATTCGCACTCCCAGCTTTTCTTCTGGAATATAAATGCCGGGCTCGATGGTGAAGACCATCCCAGGAGCAAGTGGCACATCGTAATCGCCGGAGTCGTGGACATCAAGCCCAACGTAGTGGCCGAGGCCGTGAATGAAATACTTGCCTAGAGGTTCGCCATGCAGGTCTTTGCCATGCGTGTTGATGTAGTCGTATGCGACGTTGTGGATGGAATTGGGCTGATCGCGGCGCAGATGAGACTTCCCTGATTGGAATGCGGCGATGGCTGCGCGCTGCGCTCCCAGGACAATCTCGTAAATCTCCCGCTGACGCGCGGTGAACTTTCCCGTGGCCGGCAGGGTTCGCGTAATGTCCGACGCGTAGAGGGAGTATTCGCCGGCTGCGTCGATCACAACGACGTCTCCTGACTGAATCACTCCCGAATCGTCGGAATAATGGAGAACGGTCGAGTTGAATCCTGAGCCGACGATGGGAATATAGGCCGGACGTTCGCAGCCGCGCTTGCCCCACTCGTACTGCATCAGGGCAGAGATCTCGCGTTCGCTGATGCCCGGTTTCATGGTATGCATGGCAGCGAAATGCGCTGCGATTGAGGCATTGACAGCTTTGCGGATGAGATCCATCTCTCCCGCATCTTTGTAAGTGCGCAGCGAAGCCAGCAGCGAGCGAACATCCTGCTGAGCGAGTCCCAGAGGAAATGCATTGGCGCGGCTCAGCCATTCCATTGGCGTTTTAGAGTTCGATTTTTCGCCGGGCGCAGGGACATCGGTATAAATTGTGGCCCTGGGTTGGGGAAGGATGCGGACCAGTTCGTCGCGCATGCTGTCGAGAACTTCGACGTGGTCGAATCCGGTGATGCTGGCAGCCTGCGGATTCTCCGGGCCGAGCTTGGGTCCGGTCCATTTCTCTTCTGTGTAGTTGTGCGCGGGAAGGAACAGAATCTCCGTATAGGGACGCGCGGGGTCCTGGCCCTTGGCTTCGACTGCAGGCGAAATTAGCAGAGCGGCACCAGGTTGGGTCCATCCCGAAAGATAAAAGAAGTCGCTGTCGGGACGATACCCATACACTGCATTTGGACCTTCAACCTCGGTGGGAGCAAAGAGTAAGACCACGCCTCCGTTAGTCTTGCTGGCCAGAGCTTGGCGCCGGGCACGGTAGTCCGCATTGGGCTGGCGATCCAGCGCCGAGCCGAGCTGCGTGAGAAATAAGATTTCGAGAAGGACAGGGAAGACGAGGAGCTTGCGCATTAAGTTTCCTTGAAGCTTCGAATTGATTTCAAACACCGACCGGAAACGGTTTGGTATGGGTCTCCGCACTCAGCGAGATGCCCGCAAATCGTCCCTGCAACAGAGACATTAATCCCGTGTACCAATAGCCGAGCACGAACAAAATCAGAAATGGCACGGTGATGTAATTTTCGTTGTCGATCGCGTAGTAGACCGTAACGGCGAAGTAGCAGCCGATCAGCAGTTCTACCCATGGCACCCAGCCCAGACCGCGGCGATAGTTGTTGGCGCGTACTTTGTCCTTCTTGGACTCGACGTGATATTTCGGAGTACGGGTGAACTCGGACTGCTTTCCCAGCAGCGCTTCCAGCACGGCTCGCGTATTGGTGACGGTGAGGCCGATTCCTAGAGCCATCAGAAAGGGAAGATAAAGTAGAGCGCGAAACCACTTGCCGGGAAATAACTCCCGCTGCGAGACCAGATAAAAACTCGAGATCGAAAAAGTCGACGCCATGAATAGCGGCAGGTCGATATACATCATCTGGAACCAGCCCTGGTAGAAGCGAATGATCATGGCCGGCAGTAGCAACACCGAGAGCACGATCATCAATGGATAGCTGAGATTTGCCGTCAGGTGATACCAGGCCTCGAGCTTTACGTGGAATCTCTGATTGCTCTTGAGCACCTGAGGCAGAATCTTTTTGCTGGTCTGGATCAGCCCTTTGGCCCAGCGAGCTTGTTGGGTCTTGAAGGCTGTCATTTCCACTGGTAGTTCTGCCGGGCATTCCACATCCTGCAGATAAATAAATTTCCAGCCTTTCAGTTGGGCCCGGTACGAGAGATCGGTGTCCTCGGTGAGGGTGTCGTGCTGCCAGCCGCCGGCGTCGTCAATCGCGTCCCGCCGCCAGACCCCGGCGGTTCCGTTGAAGTTGAAAAAGACGTTGCTGCGCGCCCGGCCGGAGTGCTCGAGTACGAAATGCCCGTCCAGCAGAATGGCTTCTACCTCAGTCAGAAACGAATAGTTACGATTAATGTGTGTCCAGCGAGTTTGCACCATTGCGATCTTGGGATCGGTGAAGTGGTGAATGGTGCGGAGCAAGAAATCTTCTGGCGGAACGAAATCGGCGTCGAAGATCGCGACGAACTCGCCTTTCGCCGTCTTCAGACCCTCACTCAGCGCCCCTGCCTTGAATCCCTCGCGATTGGATCGATGATGGTAGCTGACAGGGAATCCTTTTGCGGCATAGTGATTGACCAGCCCGCGTGCCACGGCGACGGTCTCGTCCGTCGAGTCGTCGAGCACCTGAATGTCGAGTTTCTCCAACGGATAGTCCATGCGGCAGATGGCGTCCAGCAGTCGCTCGATCACGAACTGCTCGTTGAAAATAGGCAGCTGAATCGTAACGCGCGGCAGGTCCGGAAAATGTGCAGGCGGGTCGGTAGTACGGTTCTTCTTGTTCTTGTAATAAAGATAAACCAGAACGTAGCGGTGCGCGCCATACGAAGCCAGCAGGATCAACACTATGAAATAAGGAATCAGCAACGCCGTGTCAAAAGCGTTGGCGTGATACAGACCCTGGAAAGTCTTATCGAGAAAATGCTGGCGGATATACTGCCCAATCCCCTTCGGGGCGACGAACACGGCTAACAATTGACAGGGAAAGAGCATGCAGTTCAAGTTGGAGCTCTTCAGTGGCTCACGGCGAGCTTATCTGAAACGTTTATTCTACCTGATCAAAGGCTCCCTAATCGGGCAAGCCGGGGGAAGTGTCCAAAAGTCTGCGTCGCTGGCCCTACATATTCCAAAGGCGTATGGGAAGAAGAATACCGAGAACGAGGGATGTAATTCCGAGCGCAAACGCGATGTAGCGAAAGTACCAAGGTGACCTTGAGTTGGCGGCATTTAAGAATCCAACAAGCGACGCGACCACGAAGAGGGCCCCGAATCCGATTAGTTGCTTGTGCGGCACCATCGCCAGGAGAGTTCCGAAAGCGGCCCCGATTCTACAGGCCGCTTTCGTTTATTGTCCATTAATTCAAGAAGTACGTTCGGTAGAGCGTATCTCTCTGCACTGGTTTGAACCCGGCATCGCGGATAATTCGCCGCAACTCTTCTTCGGTTGTGCAGTTGGTCACGCCCGCTGCCCGCACCACATTCTCTTCGAGCATCACCGAGCCCACATCGTTACCGCCGAACTGCAGGCCGAGTTGGCACACTTTTAGTCCCTGCGTCACCCAACTGGATTGCACGTTCAGGAAATTCGAAAGATAAAGCCGAGAGATCGCCAGCACTTTCAAGTACTCGACCGCCGTGGCTTCGTCCCAGTGGCGACCGCCGAGAGCCGTGTTTGTAGGTTGAAAGCTCCATGGGATAAACGCGGTGAACCCGCCGGTCTCTTCCTGCAAGTCGTAGAGCCGCTGGAAATGGTTCACGCGGTTCTCATACGTTTCGCCGACGCCGAACATCATGGTCGCAGTGGTTCTCATCCCCAACTGGTGCGCTGTGCGATGCACATTGAGCCAATCGTCGGTCAGGCACTTGAGGCGTGCGATCTTGTAGCGGACTTCGTCGTCAAGAATCTCTGCGCCGCCGCCGGGGATCGAATCCAGACCCGCGTCTCTGAGCCGCGCAATCGTGTCCCGGATACTCAGTTCGCTGTATTCAGCGATTGCAATAATTTCCGAAGCGGAGTAGCAATGCAGATGAATCCCGGGGAACCGCTGCTTGATGCCGCATAGCATCTGTTCATGCCAGTCAATTTTCAGGTCGGGATGCAGGCCCCCTTGCATCAGCACTCCTGTTCCGCCCAGTTCGACAGTTTCGCGAATCTTCTCGTAAATAGTTTCGAAGTCGAGGATGTATCCCTCTTTGGCCTTGAGTCCTTTAAGCGGTCGATAGAAGGCGCAGAAAGTGCAGTACTCGGTGCAGTAATTGGTGTAATTGATATTGCGATCAATGATGTAAGTCGCTACGCCTTCGGGATGGAGCTTTCGGCGCAAGGCATTCGCCTCCATGCCGATACCAATCAAGTCATCGGAACGAAACAGGTCGAGAGCTTGCTGCTTGGTCAGGGTCATGTGCAGTCAACAAAGCAATAACAATTGTAGCGGAGCCGCCGCGCTTGTTCCAAATTGGCGAGCTAGTTCGCGGAGACCCCGCACTCCTTTGTGTACCTTCGTGTTCTCTGTGGTTAAAGTTTTTAAAGGGATCAACCACAAAGGACACGAAGGTACACAAAGGACGTAAAAGAGAGCACTCCAGAGGGCCGTTGAAAAACTCATCTGTAGCGAAGATACTGGATCAGCGAAAGGATTCCGCCGATGACGGCCAAGCCGATCAGTATGGCCAAAGTCGGTTTGTAATAACGAGAAAAGAAGCGCAGGACGTGGTTTCCGTAGTGGAATCCGAGCCATGCGGCTATGCTGTAGCGAACTCCGCGGCCGAGAGCAAGTGCCCCCAGGAACTTCTTTCGCGAGTACTGCATGGCGCCCGCTGCCAGCAGGAAAGGCACAAAAGGAAACGGCGGAGGCAGCAAGGCTGGTATCGCGATCCCTCCAAATCCCCATCGTTCGAATCGCTTGTAAACTTTAGCGGCTCTTCTTTTCGAGAGTCTGCGCTCCATCGTTTCCTTGCCGCCCTTTCGAGCCAGACTGTAAGTGATGTAGCCGCCGAGCACTGCGCCAACGGTTGCCATCAGTGCGTAATAGGGCCACGGTTCACGATGTCGGGCAGCCAGCCAGATGGTCAGCACGTCCATGCTGCCGGTCAGCGGAATGACGGAGTTGTCCGCGATTCCCAAAAGAACCAGCCCTGGCCCACCCAGCTTGCGCAATCGAACCCAGGTGGAGACCGCGAGCAACAACTGGAGATGAGGCAGCATTCGATTGATGTGCAGGTAGTGTACAGTGCTGAGTTGTGGGGCAGAAAAATAAGGCTAAATCACCGCTGCCTTTGCCAGATCGAAAAAACATAGGGACGGCACTGATGGCAGCGCCCCGCATTCGCAAGCAAATTGATAGAAGAGTCGCATGCCATCAAGGCAATCCGGGTCGAGAGAGTAATGAATATTCTCGGTGAGATAGCGTTTGATCCTGCCTTCATCCAGACCTAAGCGCGGCGACCATTCGCGGGTTATGCGATTCAGGTTCTCCGGCTGTAGCCCGCGATCACGCGATTCCTGGAAAACTGTGGCGAGATCCAAGTCGCGAGGCGCATCCGTCAGAGCCGCCTGTCGTACTGCCCAGAAGGCGAAGACAAATGGCTTGCCTGTGAAGCGAATCCATTCCTCGGCGAGATCGAAAGTAAGATACCGCGAGCGATCGATCTTCAGGGCAGGATCTCCAATTACCAGGCCAGCATCATTCGTCATCAGCATCTGTTCGACGTCCGGAGCCATCGCAGTAAATGTTCTGCTGCCTCCCCACCACTTCGCAAAAAGAACTTTAGTCAGCGCAACTGAAGTCATGGAGGATGTATCCAAAGCCACGGTCTGAATCTTCTCCCGCGGAACTTTGCTTACCAGCAGGATCGAACGAACTGCCCGTCGTGAAGCGATAGCCACGCCCGGAAGAATTGCAAGATCAGGGATGCTGGCGTAAGCCGCAACTGGAATGATGCCAATATCCGCAGACCCCTCGCGCAAACTGGCGGCACATTGCGACGGAATAGTGTAAGAAATCTCGAAAGCCGAGCGAGCATCGGTGTTTCCGTGCTCAAAATCCCACATCAGGGGCGCAGTATTAAGGTAGGAAATGGCGGAAATTCGAAGGTGTTTCATCACGGAAATATATCGATTCTAACAAATCCGATGTTCATCTTACCTTGACACTACCTTCGGGACGTGTATAGATGCCCGAGAGAGCCCGGAGGTCGCTGTGTCCGAAGCCGTTGCCGCAATTTGCAAAACTAGTGAAACGTCCATGCAATGGCTGGCGTTGGCTCTTACGCCCGGTCTGGGACCTACCAAAGCTCGCCGGATCATTGAATTCTTCGGCAGCGTGCAAGCGTTGTTTCAGGCTTCTCTCACCGAACTCGAAGCAGCCGGCCTGCGCGCGGTTTCGGCGCAATCCCTCGGCACGGGACGCTCAATGGAACTGGCGCAGGACGAATTGGGAAAAGCCGCCGCCGCCGACGCCCGAATCGTCGCTCTGGATGATCCCGGCTACCCGACGCAGTTGAAACAGATTTACGATCCTCCTCTGATTCTTTACGTGCGCGGAAGTGAAACTGTGATCTCGCAGCCGGGGATTGCGTTGGTTGGCACGCGACATCCCACGCCCTACGGATCAGGCATGGCGGAGCGGTTGGCCTGCGATCTCGCGGCCCGTGGATTGGTAATTTTCAGCGGTATGGCACGAGGTATCGATACTGCTGGACACCGCGGGGCGATAGCGGCAAAGGGGAAGACGGTGGCCGTGTGGGGCACGGGCGTCGACGTCGTATATCCCAAAGAAAATTCTCGACTGGCCGAACAGATTCTCGCCTTGGGAGGCGCGATCATCTCTGAATTCCCAATCGGAACCTTTCCCGCGCCACAAAACTTTCCCATTCGTAATCGCATCATCAGCGGCATTTCGTTAGGAGTTCTGGTGGTGGAAGCCGCCGAATACAGCGGCACCCGCATCACCGCACGCTGCGCGCTGGAGCAAAACCGCGAGGTTTTCGCGGTTCCGGGCAACGTCACTAACAAAGGCTCGTGGACTCCGAATACCCTGATTAAACAGGGCGCGAAGCTGGTGGCGACCTGGGAGGATGTTTGGGAAGAACTCCCGGCAGATGTGCGACTTACGCTCCAGCCCGAGGGCGGCAATGAATCGCAGGTGGGTCAAACCGCATCTCTATTCGGGGAAGCCGAGCTGTCGCCCCACGAAAAAAAGATTTTCGCGCTCCTCAAGGCGGACGAATCCACCCACATCGATGAAATTGTGGAACGGCTGGAGCCGGCACTGTCGTCCTCCGAGATATTTGCGGCGCTGTTTGAATTGGAGTTAGCGGGCAAGGTGAAGCAGTTGCCGGGGAAGAATTTTGTAAAGAGCTTCTAGCTGCTAGCTTCTGGCTACGAGCTCAGAAAGACGGTCGGCGATGGAGGACTTCAAGGATCTAAGAGTGTGGGTAAAGGCGCACGAGCTTACTCTCGATGTCTATCAGAAGACCCGCTGCTTCCCGAAAGAAGAAACGTATGGTCTCACCAGTCAGATGCGCCGTTCGGCCGCGTCTGTCGGAGCGAACATCGCTGAAGGATGTGGTCGCAGGTCCGATGGAGAGATGAGGCGCTTCCTGCAGATCGCCCGGGGTTCGGCAAATGAACTGGAATATCATCTACTGCTAGCGAAAGATTTGCGCTTGCTTCAGGCCGCTGAGTTCGCAGATCTCGAAGCAAGGGTGCTCGAAATTCAACGCATGCTGGCCTCGTTCGCGGCAACTGTGAAGACTGCGATTGCCAGCTAGAAGCTAGCAGCTAGTAGCTCACCAACGAAACTTGTTGCCAGCTTGCCATTCGTGCTAGTTTCACAAAATACGCAATACTCTACTGAGGACACATTGACCAAAGGTTTAGTTATCGTCGAGTCGCCTGCCAAGGCGAAGACCATCCAGAAATATCTGGGTAAGGGCTTCACCGTCGAGGCGTCGCTCGGCCACGTGAAGGATCTACCTAAGAGCACGCTCGGGGTCGACGTCGAAAATGACTTCGAGACGGAATACGTTGTCATTCCGGGCAAAGAGAAAGTTGTTGCCAGGTTGAAAAAGCTGGCGCTGGGTATGGATACGATCTACCTCGCCCCCGATCCGGATCGCGAAGGAGAAGCAATCGCCGCCCACCTGGCGGAAGAATTGGGCGAATCCAACGGGAAAAAGAAAAAGAAAAAAAAGAAGGGCGATGAACCTGAGCGTATCCGCCGGGTCACTTTTAACGAGATCACGCAGCGTGCCGTCCGTGAAGCTTTCGAGCATCCGCGTGACATCGACCAGAATCTCGTAGATGCGCAGCAGGCGCGGCGGGTTCTCGACCGCCTCGTAGGCTATCAAGTTTCGCCCCTGCTCTGGGACAAGGTTCGGCGTGGCCTGTCCGCTGGCCGGGTGCAGACGGTTGCATTGCGTCTGATCGTTGAGCGAGAACGCGAAATCAAGGCGTTCGAGAAAAAAGAATATTGGACGATTGACGCCAATCTTTCCAAGCCTCCTGCATTCGATGCGCGCTTCCTGGGCAAAGGCGAAGAGAAGATCGAAGTCACCAACGGCGATGACGCGGAAAAAATTCGCGCTGCGCTGGAAAAAGCCGACTGGGTAGTTCGCACCGTCGATCGCAAAGAGCGCCGCCGCAACGCGACTCCACCGTTCACCACCAGCAAACTGCAGCAGGATTCCTCCCGCAAGCTTCGATTCAGCGTCAAGCGCACTATGATGATCGCGCAGCGCCTCTACGAAGGTGTGGAACTGGGCGAAGAAGGCCTGGTCGGCCTCATTACTTATATGCGTACGGATTCCGTGCGCGTTTCGAACGAAGCTCTCGTCGAAGTCCGCGAGTACATCAAGTCTCAGTATGGCGATCAATATCTGCCGGAAGCGCCCAACGTCTACAAGGAGAAAAAGGCGGCACAGGCTGCTCACGAAGCCATACGGCCGACTTCGGTACTTCGCCATCCCGATCAGATCAAGCAGTATTTGAAAGAAGACGAATACAAAGTTTACAAGCTGATCTGGCAGCGTTTCGTGGCGTCACAAATTATGCCGGCGGTATTCGACCAGACAACGGTCGACATCGATGCGAAATCAGGCGCCGAGACATTCTGGTTCCGGGTCACGGGTTCGGTTCTCAAGTTCGACGGTTTCCTCAAGGTTTACGAAGAGTCCAAGGAAGGCAAGGACGAGGAAGACGAAGAACTGAAGCACAAACTGCCGCCGCTCGAGCCCGGCCAGGTTCTCACACTGAAAGCACTGAAACCCGAGCAGCACTTTACCGAGCCTCCACCGCGCTACAACGAAGCTTCTCTGGTGAAGGAACTGGAAGAGCGCGGCATCGGACGGCCTTCCACTTACTCCGCCATTCTCAGCACCATTCAGGAGCGGCAGTATGTGCAAAAGCTCGGCGGCAAGTTTACGCCCACGGAAATCGGCCTGGTCGTGACCGATCTCTTGGTCGAAAATTTCGCCGACATCTTCGATGTCCAGTACACCGCACGTCTCGAAGAAGAACTGGACGAGATCGAAGAGGGCAAAGAAAAATGGACCGACGCGCTGGCTGACTTCTACAAAAAGTTCGAAAAGGATCTCCGTTACGCCGCTAAGCACATGGAAAACATCAAGCGGATGGAGAAGCCCACGGATGAGAAGTGCGAGCGCTGTGGTTCGCCTCTGGTCATCAAGTGGGGCAAGCACGGATCGTTTTACGCTTGCAGTTCTTACGATAAAGAAGATCCCAACAGTTGCACCTTCACCAAGGAAAATCCCATCAACCTTCCGGACCTGGATTCTGCCGATCTGCAGGAAACTACCCAGGAAGAGTATTGCGAGAACTGTGGCCGGGTGATGGTTCTGAAGCGTGGGCGCTTCGGTCAATTCATGGCTTGCACCGGATATCCCGATTGCAAGACTACGCGCCGCCTCGATCAGGGCAAGAAGGTTCCGGACATTCCGCTGGATGAAATCTGTCCCAAGTGCGGCCGGAACATGATGATTCGCCACGGCCGCTACGGCGAGTTCACCACCTGCAGCGGATATCCCGAGTGCAAATATGTGAAGCAGAATTTTATCGGGGTGAAGTGCCCGCTCTGCAAAGAGGGTGAGTTGGTCGAGAAGCGGGCGCGTAAGGGCAATACATTCTACGGCTGCGGAAACTATCCCGAGTGCAAGTTCACTTCTGCCCACAAGCCGATGGCGGAGAAGTGTCCCAGTTGCGGGAGTGAATATTTGGTAGAGAAGTTCTTGAAGTCAGGTCCGGTCATTGCTTGCCCGAACAAAGAATGTGAGTATGAACGAGCGGTGCCTGTAGAAGCCGCAGCCGTCGGCAATGATTGAGCAGTCGGCTGTTCGGTAAACCCGGCAGATACGTTAACCGCTGGTTTTGCCGGCTGAATTTCTAATAAACTGCAACGTTTCGTGAATTTACGCATCCCGTACTGTGGGAAAACCATCCGGCTTTCCCGTCACACCATCCTAAATTCGCTTGGAGGTTTTTCATGTCTAAGAAGCCCACTTCTACCGATGCGCAACTGATTTTGCAGCTCTACGATCTTCGTCGCGAAGCCGAGATTCGGAAGGCGCGTAACTGGTGGCTGGTAACTTTCTGGCCCGAGAGCGCCGACGATTTCATGAAGGTAGGTTCTGCACTGGGGACACAAGAAAATAACTGGTTGCGCCAGACGGCGGGATACTGGAGCATGAGCGCTTCGCTGGTACTTTCGGGGGCCATCAATCAGGAACTCTTCCTCGATCCCAGCGTCAGTGGAGAGATGTTCTTCATTTTTGCGAAAGTAAAGCCATTTCTCGGCGAGCTGCGCACCAAGTTGAAGAATCCGCGAATGTTCGCAAACATAGAAAAACTGATTAACAGCACGAAGCAAGGGCGCGAGTGGTTAAAGTACGTGGAGGGCCAGGTCGCCAACCGCCGTGATGCGATGGCAAAAACTGCGAAGGCAAGTTAAGAAAACTCTTTATGTCACCGTGCTTTTGTCATCCCGAGCGCTAGCGAGGGATCTGGGTTCTTCGGGAGTACGGCCAACCCAGATTCCTCGTCGCTTCGCCCCCTCGGAATGACAGGCGAAGTTGTTACGCAATATATTCCCGGATGTACTCATCCTTCGACTGAGCCAACTGGTGCGCATCCCCATCGAATATGACCTTGCCGTCGCGGAGAATCAGGAATGCCATCGGCACTTCGCCACGGGCTCCCGGCGGTAAGGGTCGCATCTCGTTTGCTTTGCGATCGAAGTAGTGAGTCGCCATAATGAAGGCATCTTGCAGGCGATGCGTAACCAGCAGGGAGCTGGTTTTGTACACGTCGCGCTGTTTCACAATCAATTGGACAATGGTTGTAGAAGTGACAGGATCAAGGCCGCCGGTCGGAGAATCGTAAAGCAGAATCTCGGGCTGCGTAATAATTGCGCGCGCAATGGCAACGCGCCGGCGCATACCTCCTGAGAGTTCTGCGGGAAACTTGTCCACCGTATCTTCCAGTTCGACGAATCTCAAGGCTTCCCGCACCCGTTTTTCAACTTCCTGGTCGGGTATATCTCCCTCTTCGAGCAGACGGAAGGCGACGTTTTCGCGGACCGTGAGCGAATCGAAAAGCGCGCTCTCTTGGAAGACCATGCCAATTTTTCGCCGCAAGTCAAACAACACATCTTCGGGCATCTGGGTCACATCCTCGCCCAGAACATAAATGTGTCCGGAGTCCGGTTTCAGCAACCCGAGCGCCAGCTTGAGGATCGTGCTCTTTCCGGAACCGGCAACACCAAAGATTGCCTTGGTTTCCCCTTTTGTCAGTCGGAATGAGATTCCTTCGAGCACCGGCTTCTCGTCAAAAGCGATGAACACGTTGTCGAATACAACGATATCGGTCGCCGCATCCGGTTCCGATGGTAGGCGCTGTTCGATTGCAGTAGGAGGCGCGGCCATGATTCAGCGGTAACCGAAAATCGCCATCAATAACTTGGTCACGAAGAAGTCCACCAGGAGGATAAAGACCGAAGACGCAACCACAGCCTGAGTGGTTGCCCTGCCCACGCCCTGGGTCCCGCCGCGTGCGGAAATTCCATAATAGCAACCCACGGTGGAGATAATAAAACCGAATATCAGCGGCTTTACCAGACCCATGAAAACATCTTGGAATGTCAGAATCTGCCAGGCGGTGCTCCAATACTGATGCCAGTCCATCCCGAGGAGCAAGCGGGCAACCACGCCCCCTCCTATCATGCCTAGGAGGTCCGAGATGATCGTCAGGAAAAAGAGCATGAAGACAGTGGAAACCACGCGCGGCGTTATCAGTTTCTTTGCCGGGTCGGTGCCGAGCGCACGCATGGCATCGATTTGCTCGGTCACCACCATCGAACCCAGTTCGCTCGCCATGCCCGACGAGTTTCTCCCGGCCACCATCAGCCCGGTCAACACCGGACCCAACTCCCGAACCATGCCAACCGAAACCAATTGACCAAGCAGAGATAGCGATCCAAATCGTTGCAGCGTTGTAGAACTGTTCAAAGCCAAAACCGCTCCGGTGAAGAATCCAGTGAGCACCACGATGGGCAGCGATCCCACTCCGATCAGATCCGCCTGCTGCAACATATCGGCGAAATAGCGCGGATAGCGGAACAGGTTGGCGATCGACTGTCCCGCGAGCAGGGAATAATCCTGCAGGGTCTGGAGGGTATCTCTGGCGAATTCCGTAGGAGAGATCAGTTCCATGCGATTTGGAAATCGTGTGGCTGCGTCTCCGAACTATAGCAGAGGCTAAGAAAGCTTTCAGCTACCAGCTATCAGCCAAAAGCTTTTAGGGCACCACTATTTGAGGGGAAAGGGGCAAGCTGAAAGCTGAAAGCCTATTCTTTCGCTTTCTTCTTGATATCGATGTTCAGGCGTTTGATTTTTTGATTCAAGGTGGAAAGGGGGATGTGGAAACGCTCCGCCGCATCCGTCTGATTCCAGTTGCACTTCTCCAGCATCTCGACAATGATCTGCCGCTCGCAATCTTCGATGATGTCGAACAGTGATGCGTCCGTTCGGCGTTCCAGCGCGGAAAATGCCGTGGCTCGACCCGCGATCTGGTCAGGAAGCAGTTCCGGGCCGACCTCCACGCCCGCGGATAGCACCACGGCGCGCTCGATTACATTTTCGAGTTCGCGCACATTGCCCGGCCAGGAATAGGTCAGCAACGGACGCAAAGCTTCCGGAGTGATGCGCCGCGTCGGGCGCTCATTTTCCTCGGAATATCGGTTCAGAAAGAACGCCGCCAGCAGCGGAATGTCCTCTTTACGCTGCCGCAGCGGCGGAAGGTCGATGGTAATCACGTTCAGCCGATAAAACAGGTCCTCGCGAAACTTGCCTTCGCGAACCTGCTGTTTCAGATCCACATTGGTAGCGGCGATGATGCGCACGTCCACCTGAAGTTCGTGTACTCCGCCCAGATGCATGAACTTCTTATCCTGCAGGACGCGCAGAATCTTGCTTTGAGTGTCCAGACTCATCGTGCCGATTTCGTCCAGGAACAGCGTGCCCCGGTCGGCAATTTCAAACAGGCCTTTCTTGGAAGCGACTGCGCTGGTGAACGCTCCTTTCACGTGCCCGAACAGAATGGATTCCAGCAGATCAGGCGGCATCGAGCCCGTATTGACCGGAACAAAAGGACGTTCACGGCGCGGCGAGTTCAGGTGAATGGCCTTGGCAATGAGTTCCTTGCCGGTCCCGCTTTCACCCTGCAGCAGCACTGTGGATCGACTAGGCGCGACCTGTGCCACCAGGTCGAAAATCTTCAGCATGGGCTCGCTCTTGCCCACGATGTTCTCAAAGTTGTACCGTTGCTTGAGTGCGCGTTTGAGTTGGACGTTCTCTTCTTCGGCGCGATGGCGTGCAACCGCCGCACGCACATCCGCAAGCAACTTTTCGTTATCCCACGGCTTCTGAACGAAATTGGCCGCACCGGCCTGCATGGCCTTCACCGCATTTTCAACCGTCCCGTATGCGGTGACCATGATGATCGAGAGTCCCGGATCCTGAAGGTGAATCTCGGACAACAGATCCATGCCATTGCGATCCGGCAACGCCAGGTCAAGCAGCACTAGATCGAAGCTCCGTTCGCCAATGCGCGCCAGACCCTCTTCTCCGGTCGACGCGGATTCAACGCCGTAGCCTTCGAGTTCCAGCAGGGTTTCCAGCGATTCACGGATCTCTGCCTCGTCGTCAATGATCAACACCGAGCCCGCCGCCGGCACCGACCTTTCCCCCGAATTCTGCCGCACGATCACCGCCGCTTCAGACATTGACAGCCTTCCTGGTCAAAGGGAAATCGAGGTAGAAGGTCGTGCCTTCGCCATGCCGGCTCTCCACCCGAATCTTCCCCGCGTGCTCTTGAATGATGCCGTAGGTTACAGACAAGCCCAGGCCCGTACCTCGCGGCTGGCCTTCTCGCGGAGCGGTCTTGGTCGTAAAAAACGGATCGTAAATTCGGTGGATGTGCTCCTGCGCAATGCCGGTGCCCGTATCCGACACCATCACGCTAACGCTTTCGCCATTCATGGTTGCAATGCGCAGCGTCCCGCCGTTGCTCATTGCGTCTTTGGCATTCAGGAACAGGTTCAGGAACACCTGCTGCAGCCGTCCCGCATTGCCGTTGATCGGCGGGATTTGAGGGCTGCGCTCATCCTGCACTTTGATGCGCATGACTTTGAACTGATGCTCCAGGAGCGCCAGCGTATCCGAGATGATCTTGTTCACATCGATGGCCGTGAATTCGGTGCCACTGGTGCGGGAAAAATTAAGCAGGTTGTTGACAATCTCCGACGCCCGGAAAGTCTGCCGCGTAATTTTTTCCAGAAGCCCGGCCTTTTGCGGATCACCCTGTACTTGCTTCGACAACATCTGCGCATAAGAGGAAATAACCGCCAGCGGCGTATTCACTTCGTGCGCAACCCCCGCAGCCAGCAGCCCGATGGACGAAAGTTTGTCCGCTTGCGAAAGCTGCGCTTCCAGTTCAATGCGCTCAGTAATATCGTCCATGATGATGAGCCGGCCAATCACGCTGAAGTCCTTCGTAACCAGAGGCGCGATGGCGACATTGACCACCCGGCTCTCTCCCGTCGGCGTCCCTAGGCGGAACTTGTACAAGTTGTGGATGCCGGGATTCTGCCGCACCCGGTAGAACTCTTCCACGAATGCAGCCGGAAAAACTTCGCCCAGCGGCCGCGTCAGCGCCTGCCACCGTGGCAGTGCATACATCACTTCCATTTGCGAGTTCCAGGATTCGATACGGTCCGCGAGATCCACCGCGAGCACGCCCACGTTAATCGACTCCACGATGTTTTCGTTGAAGTCCTTCAGACGTTCGTATTCCGCAACTTTCTGCTGCAGCGAAGCGTACAGACGCGCGTTCTGTATGGCGATTGCCAAATAACCCGCCAGTGTCTCCAGCAGTTCGACATCTTCGCTGGTCAGGAAATCTCCTTCCACCGTCTTGCCCAGGCCAAGCACCGCGATGATGTGCTTCTGCGCCCGGCAGGGAATGTAATAATTCAGATCCAGCTTGGCAATGGCCTGCTGCGCATTCAAGGTCTCGCGCGGAACCTGGTGCGTGTTGTCGAAAAACAAATGCCCGACCACATCCTCCGGCCGCGGCGTGCCCAGAAAACTCAAATCCAGCCCCGCAGTTTGCGTCATGCCGAAAGACTTGGCGATCACGAATTGCTCAGATGTCTCCCCGTCGGACAGGAAAACTGCCATGCGGTCGACCAGCAGCGTCCGCGACAGGCGGTCTACGACCGCGCTCAGCATCTTGTCCAGATCGGTTTCCGAACTCAGCTCGCGTCCAAACTCGATCAACGTTTTCCGGTAATCGTATCCCGTGCGATAAAAGAACTGGTCAATTCGCTCCTGGATCCACTTCCGCACCGGATCAAACAACAGCGCCGTGACCACGATCGCGAGCACCAGACCCATTGGCCCGGTATTGGGTATTTGCAGGTGAACTAGTTCGGCTACGCCCGCCACCACAGCAATATAAGCGCCCACGATGGCGCCCGCCGCCAGCGTGTACACCATGCCGCGCTTGAAGATCAGGTCTACGTCCATCAACCGGTAGCGGAAGATGGCGTAACCAAAAGTCAGCGGCAGGATGCCCAGCGACAACACCGAAACCTTCATCGCCGTCGTAGGCAGAGCGCCGGTCAGGTAAGGGAGCACGTAGAATAGCGTGAACGGCGTGATCGCCAGAATCGTTCCCCGGGTCACCCACTTCAGCTGTTGCCGCAGGATCGGCGTGCCTGCCCGGCGGTAGTTGTACACCAGGACTCCGGCGGCAGCGATGAAGTACACCGCCTGACAACCCATCTCCAACCGGTCCAGGTTCCAGCGCAGCATTTCGCTGGCTTTGAGGAACGACACCGCCAGCACGTGGACACTCAACAGCAACAAACCCGGAACATAGATCCCGAATATTACCCATCGGTGCCTGCGGACGAACCAATGCCGCTCCGGAAAGGTCAACACGAAATGCAGAAACAGGGCAGCCTGGAGCAGTCCAGCCACGACGTTGCCCCAGTAAATTGTCCAATCGAAGCCGTTGAATTTTCCCGTGTAATGGAACGAATAGAAAATGAATGAAACCAGGCAGAAAATATAAAACTGGGTCGACCCCGGCGCGGTCCAGCGTCGCAGCAATACATACAACCCAATGCCAAGATAGATCAGGCCAATCAGGCGCAGCCAGTTGTACGGAGACCGCTCTGCCGGAACCGGAATCAGCACCACATCCACCGGGACCGATTGCCGTATCAGGGAATAGGTAGCCTTCGACCAGGCGCCCACGCGATACAGTTCGCGGGTTCGAGCGGCTGTATTATTTACCGGATGTTGGCCAATCGCGGTGAGCTGATCACCCACCTTGATTCCGGCGCGAGTTCCCGGTCCGACAGCCTCGACTCGGTCAGCGGTAAGCCGCCCATGATGCTCGACCCACCAAACTCCGTCCTCAGGAACTTGAAATTGGCGCTCGGTTTGAAGGTTATAACCGGCGTATACCACGGCAGCGGCCGTCAACAAGGCCAGCAGGATGGCTGTAAATCGGATTTGAAAATCCCTGTTCATGCGCCGCACAGGCTCCGCCGCCCGCAGGGACAAACTACCTTGCTCTTTCTTCTGCACTTTCACTGCCATCAGCAGGGACATCCGAAGCCCTGTAAAACGCCTCAATACAACAGCTTCCAATATTATAGAGGCCCGGCCATAACAGCGGTATGCTTTTTGGAATAGTCCATGTGGTATTTTGTAACCCACTGACCGCCATCCTATTTGGAGGCCTATCATCCTGGAGGAAGGCGGAACCCTTCTTTAGATGGCTGTCATCGTGAGAAAGCGGAGTCCTTCGCTCGCGAAGGACTCCCAACGAAGGATCTCTGCACCGTTCCCACCAAGCAGGCAAAGCCGCCTGATCCAAAGCAAACCCGCCCAGCCCGTGTAGCGCGGACACTCCTGTCCGCATGCCGTGGCCGCATCGCTCCCTTGGGGAAACGCGACCCAATTGAAGCGGATTCGTGAAAGCCACCCTTTTAGCCCGCGAAGCAGCGTAAGAATGCAGCCCACGGCGTAAGCCGTGGGTAAAAGCGGGAAGCCGATGAGCCCCAGCGGGGCGACAGACTAGCTCTCGCGCCCAGACCTAACGCGCTGGATCCCTAGTCTGGACGAAGGTACAAGCCAGAGTTTCAAATCGACTAAAGAACCCACTTGACGCGGCCCTCCAAAACGGCTAACATAATGGCAACAACATTAGCTGTTTGATAACAGCAGTGGATTCGGCTCTTTGACAACTTGGAAACTGCACAAGTCCTTTTAAAGGGATATTTTAGAAGGGTATCTCGAATCCCCGACCCGTTTTCATAGACTTAGCCAGAGAGATTGGGGGTATGCCAACGCTAACTCCTTTAGAAGGGATATTTTACGTGGGTATCTCCGGAACAGACCGTTTGTTTTCATGGATCTAGCGGGAAATGCAACTTTTAGGGTATATACCCGATACCTAATGGTTAATATAATCGCAAAGCAAGTTACTATTAAGTAAACTACTCCACGATCACAAGGCTCTGCACGCATTCCGTTATCACACCTCGTTGACTCGCCGCCAATCAATCCTGCCGCTCCAACCAACCCAACCAAAAGTCAGAATGGTATACTCCTCGACGGCCTGGAGAACGAATTCGATGAGACTCGCTGCAATCGTGCTAGCCGTGACTTTGCTTCTTACCGCCGCATCCGCCCAGACTTTCAAAGTGTTCTATACCTTCAACTTCACCGACGGGAGCGCTCCCAACGGGGATCTCATCCGTGACTCCGCAGGCAATTTCTACGGCACCACCCAATTCGGCGGCTCGTCCAATCGAGGACTCGTATACAAGCTGGATTCCACCGGCCACCAAACCATCCTCTACACCTTCACGGGCGCATCCGACGGCGGCACTCCCATTGGTCGCTTGCTTCGCGACAGCGCCGGCAACCTTTACGGAATTACATCCCTCGGCGGCGATCCCACCTGCGCTTGTGGAACGGTATTCAAACTGGCGAAGAATGGGTCGTTGAAAACGCTGCATAAATTCAAGGGCGGCAAAGACGGCGCTCAGAACCAGGGACAGCCTGAGCTTGGCCTGGTGATGGTCAACGGTGACCTCTATGGCTCCGCCAGCTTCGGCGGCATCACGGGCTGCGATGGCACCCTGGGCTGCGGAGTGCTCTTCAAAGTCACCCAATCCGGCAAGGAGACAGTACTGCACCGCTTCACCGGCCGAGCGGACGGAGCCTTCCCCCAGGATTTGACCAGTGACCAGGCAGGCAACATTTATGGCGCCACTGGCGGCAGCTACATGCAGGGCAACGCGGGAACTCTCTTCAAACTGGATACAACCGGCAAGCTGACAACCCTCTACACGTTTCCCGGCGGCGCCGCTGGTAATTCCCCACGTTGGCACCTGCTCCGAAGCTCAACTGGCGTGTTCAGCGGCGTAACCCAGTTCGGCGGCGAGACCACAAACTGCGCTATCTCATCGGCCGGATGCGGTGTTGTCTTCACCGTAAACGCTTCGGCCAAAGAGCGCGTCCTGCACACCTTCGGCAAGCAGGCCAGTGGCGGAGAAGAGCCTTCCGGCGGACTTCTCGATGTGTCCGGCAACTACTATGGCGCAACCCTCTACGGTGGAACCATAAACTCAGCTTGTACTTTTGGTTGCGGCGTGGTCTATCGTCTCAGCAGCACCGGCAAATATTCCGTGCTCTACCGTTTTACCGGAGGGACGGATGGCGGGCTCCCGAGCGGTAGGTTGACCGAAGATGCCTCGGGCAACCTCTATGGCGCCACTGATACAGGGGGCAACGGGAGCAACGGCGTGATCTACGAGATCACACGGTGATTCGTTCCGCCGTGACATTCGCGCGGTTTTTCTCCGCTAAAATCATAGTTTCCCTATGACGACCACCGAAGAGATAATCCAGCGCGAAAAACAGTTTCTGCTCCAAACCTACAGCCGCTACCCGCTGGTCATCGAGCGCGGCAAGGGCGTCTTTCTCTTTGACCTGGACGGCAAGAAGTACCTCGACTTCGTCGCCGGCCTCGGAGTGAATGCGCTCGGCCACGCTCATCCCCGAATCGTGAAGGCGATCCGCGAGCAAGCAGCACGCGCCATTCACCTTTCGAACCTTTACTACAACGAATATCAAGGGCGCCTCGCCGAGAAACTCTGCACCCTATCCGGCTTGCAACGCGCCTTCTTCTCAAACAGCGGGACCGAAGCGATCGAGGGCTCGATCAAACTAGCGCGCCTCGCCGGACACCGCGTCGGTGGCGCAGCCAAGAGCCAATTGATCGCCCTCGAAGGCTCCTATCACGGTCGCAGCTTCGGATCCATGTCGGTCACGGGGCAGGACAAGTACCGCAAAGGTTTCGAACCGCTGCTGGAGGAGGTGAAGTTTGTCCCGCGCAACGACCTCGAAGCCCTTCGCGCCGCGGTGAACGACAAGACCTGCGCCATCGTGCTGGAACCGATCTTCGGCGAAGGCGGGATCTACGAGTGTTCCGTCGAATTCCTGCAAGAGTGCCGCACTCTTTCCGACCGCCATCACGCCGGACTGATTTTCGATGAGATCCAATGCGGGCTCGGCCGCACTGGAACCATCTTCGCCTTTCAGGCTTTCGGCGTCACGCCCGACATCGTCGCCATCGCCAAGCCCATCGCGGCGGGAATCCCGCTGGGAGCTTTCCTGGTCAGGGAAGATTTCGCATCGGCCATCTCCCCCGGACAACATGGAACCACCTTCGGCGGAGGTCCACTGGCCTGCCGGGTTGCACTCGAATATCTGGCCATCGTTGAAGAAGACAAGCTGCTGGAAAACGTCGTCCGTGTGGGCGCGTATCTGCAACAAGAGCTCAAAGGGTTGACGGAACGCTATGCAGCGGCGCGTGAGGTTCGTGGCCGCGGCCTGATTCAGGGCCTGCAGCTCGATGGTCCCGCCCGCCCCATCGTGGAACAAGCTCTCGCCGAGGGCGTCCTCTTCAACAGCACCCAGGACACCGTCCTCCGCTTCCTACCCCCATTCCTGCTGCAGGAAAAACACGTAGATAAAGGCATGCGAGTCCTCAAGAAACTGCTGGGAAAGAAACGCAGCAAGTCGTTGCAGGCCGCCTGAGCCGACCTCGTTCCTGCCGCAGCGCCGCACAAGGATCGATCATCGTCACTCGATGCGCCGGCATGAAACAGCACGAACCTGCCGCACCACGAACTTCCGAGCGGGAGACCGCCTGAAAAAGGGAGAGCCGAAGCCCTCCCTGCACAGAAGCAACAAGAGGCGATACTCTTACATAGAACGTCTCAGTCAGCAAAAAGTTGTCTGACCACAAAGAGAAAGTCGCGGTGAACGGCGCATTGCCAGTAGACATCAAAGCGAGGCAGAAATTCGTAGTCGAAGAACGCTGGATCACCCTCGACGGTGCCCGCATGCGCTATCTGTACGCCGGTTCCGGACCGGCACTACTGCTCGTCCATGGCTTGCTCGGATATTCGTTCTCCTGGCGATTTTCCATTCCCACCTTGGCGCAGCACGCAACCGTCTATGCCGTTGACCTGCTGGGAACCGGTTTCTCCGATCGTCCTCCAGACCTGGACTGCTCGTTTCGAGCAAGCGCCCAGCGCCTGCTCCGCTTCATGGATACAACCGGCATCGCCAATTGCGATCTTCTAGGCACATCGCACGGCGGGGCGGTGTCCATGATGCTGGCCGCGCTGGCGCCAGAGCGCATTCGGCGCTTGATTCTGGTGGATCCGGTCAATCCCTTGGTCGGCCCACGGAAAGCATTTAAGCCTTCTTCTCAGCAACCCTCTGGTGGCGCCGATCTTTCTGAAGCTCGCGCCTCGGGTGCGAATTCTGGATGAGTTCTATCATCGCCGGATGTTCGGCGACCCGCGACGCATTCCTCCCGACAGCCTCGAAGGCTATCGCAAGCCCATGCGCATTCCAGGTTCTTACGAATATGGATTGGCCGTGCTGCGCTCGTGGAACCGCGATCTAAGAGAACTGGAATTGGTGTTGCCGCGCATCGCAGACATCCCAACTCTGCTGATCTGGGGAACCTCGGATACAGCGGTCGATCCCGCGTCAGCCCGCCAGTTGCAACAGCGATTGCACGATTGCCGCCTGCTCATGTTCGAGGGCGTGGGGCATCTTCCGTACGAAGAAGTACCCGAAGAATTCAATCGCGCCGTGACTGCGTTCCTGTTTGCAAACTCTCATTGATGCTTCATCCAGTGGATGCTAACCTCGAACCCAGAAGCACTCCGAAGCGCTCGAAGATGAAACCGACCAACCCTCCGCCGCTGTCCTCGATTCAGCGATTCTCTCGCTTCCTGCATCTCGACATTCCTGAAGTGTGGGTTCGCTTCCTGCTGGCGATTGTGGGTCTGGCTCTGGCGTTCGGGGCTGCGCTTTTCTCCACAGTGTCGAGGGAGTCGGGAAACCTCTGGGCAACTCTGGTGCTGGCCTCCGCTGCGCTCGTGCTGGCTGTGATCGTGGGCTTGACCACGGTGCCCTATCTTGCCCGCCGCGTGGCTGGCGCTCGCATTCGCGATGCTTTCGACTTCGACGTTACCCGGGTTGGAATTGTGTATGTGGCCATCGTGCTGGTGATCGGGATCGCCGCTCTGAACACCGGCAACAACTTGCTCTACATCGTATTGGCGGCGATGCTGGCTGCGATTCTGGTTTCCGGTTTCGCGTCGGCCATCGTGTTACGCGATCTGGAACTGGATGTCCGCTTGCCCGAGCATGTTTTCGCTGGCCGGTCGACGCTGGGCCGAATCGTGTTGCGGAACCCGCGGCGCTGGTTACCCTCGTTTTCGGTGAATGTCGTATCCGCTAAGAAAAACGGCGCTGCCAAACACTGGGAGTGGATGCCGACAACGTTTACGCTTCCCCCGGGACGCCCTCGGGAAAAGCAGTGGATGCGATTCCGGGATTACAAACTGCGGCGAGTTTCGAAAACCGAAGCCCCACCTGGCATTTTTGAAGGGGCGGCATACTTTCCCTATATTCCCGCTGGCAGCGAACTGAAAGCCGACCTCGAACTTCGTTTCGATCGCCGAGGATGTTATCGGCAGAAGGGGTTTGGCTTGGCGACGCGGTTTCCTTTCGCATTTCTGACCAAGACCCGCCATCTGCCTGTGGCCCGCGAAATCATTGTGTATCCTCGAGTGGAGCCTGCCGACGAGTTTTTCGAAGTTTTGCCCATGATCACGGGCGAATTCGAAACGTTCGTGCGCGGACGCGGCGATGACCTGTATCTGATCCGCGAGTACATGCCGGAAGATTCGGCTCGCCATGTGGACTGGAAGGCGACGGCCAAATCGGGCTCGCTCAAAGTGCGCGAGTTCAGCCGTGAGGACGAGCGCAAGCTCCGAATCGTATTCGACAATCCTGCGAGCGGAGTGATTTCAGAGAAAGCGTACGAAGACGCGGTTGCTCTGGCAGCATCGCTGAGTTGGCACTTCGCGGCTCAGAATACGGATGTCTCATTCGTCTCTCAAGGCTACAGCGGAGAGCCCGATATTTACCGTTTTCTCGCGCATCTCGCAATCGCGCAGCCGCAGTCGTCGCCATCCGTCATCGAGAGTCTCCGGCCTTCCGAGGACTACAACGTTATTCTTACGACGCGGGCTCACGGCAGCCTTCCCACTGCCCTCTGGGCATGCTCCTACTTTGTTTTCCTTGCAGCGAATTAGCTCCATCTTGCCGACGCACCGTCGCGTTTGTGGTTGTCCGCAAAGCAGACCAATTTGGGCCTAAGGGATTGTCCGGCGGTTGCATAACTGATTCTTCCTCTTTTCATTGGCCGCGTTTCGTCATATACTCGCGCCCGCGTTGCTTTCGGAGATGAAACTCCGAGGGGGGTGAGTCAATGCATGTTTTCGACTTAATTAGCACGCAGCATACCCATCAAGCGGATGCTAATGAGACCGTGCTCGACGTGGCGCGAGCCATGGTGGAGCGCAACATCGGCGCTGTACCGGTACTTCGCGACGGCTTCCTGGTCGGGATCTTTTCCGAGCGCGACCTGATGAAACGGGTGGTGGCCGAAGGCCTCGACGCTCGAACCACTCTGGTCTGCGCTGTCATGACCAATGACCCGCTCACCGTGAGCCCCGACGAGAGCCTCGAAACCTGCATGGTTCTCATGCGGCGGCATGGTTTCCGCCATCTGCCGGTTTGCGAGGGCAGGGAACTCAGAGGGATCGTTTCCCTGCGTGACATCCTGCTCCATGACCTCAATGAAAAGGATCATGAGGTTCGGATGATGAGGGCATACATCCAGGCGTCTCCAGAAATATAGGATGGATTGAAGGCCACGCTGGCCTGTCGAAAGCGTCGCCGTCCTCCTGCAGCGGGATCAGTCTACCTTGTAGCTTTCACGGTAATGCCAGCTTCATTGCGCCTTGCTCTCGGCGGTGGACGGGCCGCCGCCCCAACGTTCGCGCATCCGTTCCCGGAATCGTTCCCGCTCCTCGGGTGTCATGTGTTCACAGCGCCCTTTCATGCGACGGCGGAAATTGGAGCCGCGGTAACCGTGTCGTCCCAGTCCGCCGAAGAGCACGCGGCACAGCACCAGAATTCCCAGCGCTTGCCAGAAGGTAATCAGGCGCCATCCAAAGAGCGGCGGCAGCAGCCAATTCCAAAGACGCAGCACGATTTCGCCGCCGATGGCGATAAATGCCACCATCCCCAGAATCGCCAGCGGAGCAATGAAAATCATTTTCCATTTTCTATTCATATTCAGTTCCTCAACCTTTCGTAAATTCGTCGTAAATGCGTTGCAATCGCTCGCGCAGATGCAGCACCGCATAGCGCTTGCGCGAGAGCAGCGTATTCACGCCCACGCCGGTCTCAGCGGCCATCTCCTTGAAGCTGCGCCCTTCCAGTTCATGCGCGACAAACACCTTGCGTTGCTCTTCCGGCAACTCGTCGACCGCAAGCTCCAGCTCATCCAGAAGCACGTTGCGAAGGTAGAGCGCTTCCGGCCCGGCATCCGGGGACGGCAAGAAATCTTCGATCTGCAACACATCACCGTCTTCGCCCGCGACCGCGCTATCACTGAAGCTCTCCGGCTTCTTCTTGCGGAAGAGATCGATGATGCGATTGCGCGCGACCCGAAAGAGCCAGCCAGTAACATGCTCGATCGGCATCAGCAGCCGGTTCGCTTCCACCAGCTCGTAGAACACATCCTGCAGAATGTCCTCCGCGTCGAGCGGGTCGGGTACGCGCCGGCGAATGAAGTTGCGGAGCCGGGACTGCTCCCGGTTGACCACTTCGGAGATCCGCTGGTCCTGTTCGATTGCCATCAGTTCCAGACTCGCCACGTGTCCTTCACCTACAGTTGTAGACGAATGAGGGGCGCGGATATTGTAGGCTGGCTAGAAGATTGCATAGACGCTACCTTGCGAATGGTTTGGGGGCTGGCCAAGGCCGGGACCTTGTTGCGTCAACTCTCAAGGGTGCCCCACCCAAGCTTCGCTTGGGTGGGGATTTTCTGCCAAGGACCATTCCGTCTCGCAAACAAGCGTGTCCTCCACTGGCCCATCGGCGTTATAGAGCGGTGCCAGGTAGATGCCGTGCCGCGCAGCGATGGCCTCAATCTCCGCGACCCGCTCCGGAGTGATGAAGCCTCTCCCTTGAGAGAAAGGTTCGAACCGCCCCTCCAGAGCAAGAGCCATGCCTTCGAGCAGGCATCCATGCACAACGTCGGGGAAGGGATGCCGATTCAGAATTCCGTGAAAATCCGGCGCGAACCTCAATCCGCCAGTGATCTGTCCCAGGCCTCCGAAGAAAATTTTGGTACCCGGCATCTGCGCGTTTGGAGACAAGTTCTTGGGATAGCCCGCATCGCAAACGATTGCGTCGGGCGCGACGCGGCCCAACAGAAGCGAAGGCGACGCCAGACTCGCCGCGCAGATCACGAGGTCGGGCTCGGCGGAAAATTGCTGTAGACCTGTCACGATTTCCACCTGAACTCCAGCGGCTTGCAACTCCGCCGCGAGCCTGCGTAGCCGCTCCGCGTTGCGGGCGTTGAGCAGTACGCGCTTCACGAGGGGCGCTAAACAACGAGCGCAGCCGGAACCAACATCTCCGGTCGCTCCGACGATCAGCAGGGTTGAGCTGCGGAGGTTCCGACCTTCCAACGCGCACATCTTCTTGATGCCCTGAACGATGAAACCAACGGTCAACGTATTGCCGGTGGTGAAAACCGTAGCGTGTCTCTCGGGAAGCAGATCGAAGTTGCCCTCAATCAGAATGGAGCTGAATCCGCCGAGACTCACGATCTTCGCTCCAGCCTTGATCGCGCACGCCGCTGCCGCTCGAACCCGGGCGATGTTCTCGTGCACGTACCCGGCTCCGAGGCGGTCAGGAGGAATGAAGGAGTCGATATAAATCCCGCGAGCTTGTGCTCTGTCAATCTTCGCATCGTCAATCGAGCCGACCTCGACATGGCAGACCACCCTGGGCGGAATCCACGGAAGGATGTCCTTGATCTCATCTTCGGGCAGACGAGCACACTCCGGTCCGCGCAGCACAGCGAGTACGTCCGCAGCCGCTCGCCAACTTTCCTGATGCCCGATCAGAGCGAAATCTAGACCGGCAACTGAGCCACCCATGTGAGTGTGACCTCCCCGGGTATCCCCAGCATGTCGAGCGTCTTCAGATACTGTTGCAGCGACGCTCCGCGAAGCTCGGCTGCACTCAGGCTGACATCGAACAGGGCCGGCTTCACGCAGCTGGCGTGGCACACTTCGCAATGACCGTCTTTGCATTCCTTCGCCAACATCTTCGCGAGTGTCGTCATGACATCGAGATGCAGCCGATAGACTTTGTCGTCGAAGCGCCGCGGATCCAGGGCTCGCTCCGCCCTGAGAATCGCCATAGCGTGATCGACGTGCTCCTCTTCGTCGGCCGCGATGGAGGCGAAGGTCGTGCCAAGACTTCCCGGCGCAACCTTCCCGACGCGCGCATAGCTGGCAACGGCGAATGATTCCAGCATGATTTCCTGGACGATCAGGCAGCCAATAAAATCGCGCTCGGAGATGCAGCCCAGGAATGCTTCGCGCAGCCGCTTCCAATGCTTGGCGTCGACGTTGTTAATGACGTCCACGCCAATGTTGCGGCCCTCGGCTGCGAACCGTGCGGCATGACCCCGCTCGATCTGCGCATGCTCCAAGGCATCGGCCACTTCTGCGGGATCGTCACAGATCTCCGATAACGAGGCGTAGTTCATGGCGGCCATCAGTTCGCCGGTCACGGCCTGCGCCAGGATGTCCTGCCAGATTGGCGCGTTAGGTGAAGTACATTCAACGGTTGAGCAGTTAAGACCAACAAGTGTTGCCATACGTCCTCCCTTTCAAAACTTGAGCCACGGTTCCGCGAATCGCTACGCGTTCATCTGTAGTACCCCTGCTTCATTCGCACGATCAGGCGGCCTTCGCGCTTCTGGGTTTCTGCTCTGATCTGAAGCTTGATTTCACAGAACGTGCCCTTTGACTTTTTCACCGAAGGATAATAGCCAAGCGTGTAGCGGCTGCGAATCTCGTCGATCAGTTGCGCCAGCTTCGTGCCGATCTCGTCTTTGCCGGATTTCATCACGTCGCCGCCGGTGCGTTCCGCATATTGGTAAACATCGCCTGGAGGGTTGTGCTTGCGCAAGGCAGCAAACATGGGATTCTTGCTGAAGGTGACCATGGCAAAGTCGGAAAATGCGCTGCGCTCGAGCAGGGTAGAAATCACGGTTCCGGTTTCAAATGCCTCGCGGAATGCCTCTTTCTCGCTGTGCTCGCGGTCAGAAGGAATGTTCGGCACGTTGTCCGTGAGCCATATGATGGTTCTTCTGCTCCTCGGATTTTTCGCTTTGCCCAGTTGCGCGGAGGCCTGAAAGATCCCCTCATTGAAATAAGCAGGATCGCCACTTTCCATCTCGCTCGCTTTTTCAATGGCTACAACCGCCTGCTCGCGGTTGGTGGTGAAATCCTGCAAGAGTTGCGCCGGCGCTGCGTAGACCATAACGGCGACTTCATCCTCGGGCTTGAGGTGCTGTAACGCTTCCAGCGCTCCGGCGGCCAGCGGCTTGAGCACCGGCTGAACGCTAGCCGTAAGATCGAACAGCAGCACCACGGAGAGCGGAAGCTGGTTCTGGCTCAGTTCGGCTATCTGTTGCTGTACTCCGTCTTCGTAAAGCTGGAAATCCTCTTTGCTCAGCGAGCCCACGGGACGGCCGGTCTTTTTCTGCTGTACTTGCACGTCAACCTGGACCAGTTCCACGTTGACGCGAATGACCTGGTCGTCGGGAACGCTTTGTTGTTCGTGCGCCTCGCCGGGTAGAGCAAATTGCAGAAACACGGTGGCAAGAAGCACACGAACCAAAACTCGCATAGTTGTACTCATACCGTCCAGGTCCTTAGCGGCGATCCAATCAGGCGCGCTGCGAACGCCAATTCGCCTGCTCCGTTCATCGTTAAAGGTTCGCTCCCGTCAAAAGCACCCACAGGCATACCGCTCCTTCCCCAAGGAGGCCGAAGGCCAGATTGTAGGGAGACAAATAATGGGCGAGCAGGGGCGCAACAAGGGTGAGCCACCCTAAACCACCCAACGCCATGAGCGCGCCCAGGATTCGAGGCAGAAAGCTCGAACGGAAAACGAGGCAGCCAATCAGAATGCAAAAGAACCCGTCAAACACAACCGCGATGTTCGCACCCCGAGGCGGCATTCGAAAAACCTCAAAAGCGAGTCCTACGAGGTTGAAAGACGCCGCAACCAACAAGAGTCTCCTATTCAGCGGGCTCAAGATGTCATAGAACAGCAGCGTCAGAGCGATCAAGGCCAAGACAACCATAAGGCCTCCCGCGACATTCAACTTGCCGCGAGCGAAGATCTCGGCGAATGCCGCCGCGAGTACGGTGAGTAAATAAATCACGCCAGCAATCTGTGTCCTCGACCCCGAAGCCTCAAAACGCGGCGACGTTTCAGCAATCCGTTCCGTCATCACAGCGGTACTCATAATCTTTCCTCCTAATGCGACTCACAAAAAGCACGCGCGACTCACAGTGGTTCCCGATAACGTCGCAGCCGGACCGCCGCGGCGAAGCACGCCCCGGCGAAGATCAGCCCGACCCACAGACTCGGGCTGCTCAGGAACCTCCCCGGCGCGAGTTGTTCCAGCGGGATAAAATGGGGATCGATCGCGACGCCATTCTTGTCCGTCAGATCGAAAGCAGCCTCGGTGAATCCAAACAGGCGGCCTTGCAGCATGGATCCCAGAAACGAAGTGTGGAAGGCAATGTTCTCCATGGCGGCAATCGCAAGCCACGGCACAACCGCCCAGAGAAATACGGCGCGCCGCGCCCAGCCTGAGACCAACAGAAACCAGCAGTAGATGGGCGCATGCCAGAGCACAAGCACGGCCGTACCGTAGAGCGTTACCAATTCCATTTCGGACAATGGCAGACGGTTCCACAGGGTCCCAGCACCCCCTCCGTTCATCACCAGGACCGCAATACTCAGCAGTCGCATAATCTGGTGCAGGACAACAGTGACCGCGAAGACGATCAGCGGCAGAACCACGAGCGGGATGGCCGCCTTCGAGAGCATGGTCGTCAGATCGGAAACCGGCAGCGACTTCCAGAACAGGATGCTGCGATCGCGGCGTTCGCCGTGCAGCGCGTCAAGCGAGTAGAAGATCCCGACCAGGAATGCGATCAGCCCGATCAGCATGGCGGCATGGCTGTACGGCATGGCGAGCCCGATCAGGCTATCCGTCACTTTGAGCGTCGCCATCTCGCGCATGGTGTGCGGCATCCATACTTCGCGCATGTTGTTCGGCAGCCAGATCACGCTGATCGCGAAGCTGAGCAGATAGACGGCGGCGATGGCCAGCGGCGCGACATAGATGGAACGGTTCTCCCACACTTCGCGTCGCACCGACCAATACAGCGGCCGAGTCTCCGATAGAGCTGCGGGCCGGATTGCCTCCGAGTCGAGGAGAGAATCCGGACCGGCGTTCGATTGGCTATTCATTGAGTCGCTCCTTGCGTCCTCTCAGCCTGATTCCCCGGCGCATTTCCCATCAAGGCAACAAACAAATCCGCGATGCTGGGCGTGCGAACGTCGCCCAGGGTGGCCACTGGTTGGCGATCAACTCCGTCGAAGAGCAGAATGCTTCGGCCAAGCGCCTGGCGCTCGTGAATTGGCTTGAGCGCCCGTGCTGCGGCCACACGCTCGGGGTGCACCGCCACTTCCAGATAGCGAGACTCGAACTCCTCCATGCTGCAATCGAGTACGATCCGCCCGCGGTTGATGAACATGAGATCGGTGAGAACGTGCTGGACGTCTTCCACCTGATGCGTCGTCACCACGATGGTGCGGCTGCGGTCGAAGTAGTCGTTCAGCAGGGAATCGTAGAACTGCTTGCGATACAGGATGTCGAGGCCGATCGTCGGTTCATCCAGCACCAGCAACCTCGCGTCAATGGCCATCACCAGCGCGAGGTGAAGCTGCGTCACCATGCCTTTCGATAATTCCCTGATCTTGCTGGTGCGTTTGATGTCGGTCTTCGCCAGAAAACCTTCCGCTTTCGCCCGATCGAATCGCGGATGCACGCCGCCCACGTAGCCGAGTGCCTGCGAAACCCGCATCCAGCGCGGCAACACGGCAACATCGGCAATGAAGCAGACGTCGCGCATCAGCTGATCGCGCTCGTCCCAGGGATCGCGTCCAAGCACTCTCAGTTCTCCCTGATATTCGGTCAGGCCGAGAATCGCGTTCAGCGCGGTGCTTTTGCCCGCTCCGTTCGGACCGATCAGTCCGAGGATGCGGCCCTCGTCGACACGCAAATTGACGTCATCCAGTGCGATGGTTTTGCCGAAGGTCTTGCGCAAGCTGCGTGCTTCGATGACTGTCATGACTTCGGCTCCTTCTCTTTATCATTGGCATTTGACGGTCTGCCGTTTGCAGCTTCCAGCAGTTCTTCCGCCGTGAGGCCAAGCCGCTGGATAGTTGCGTAAACCGTGGGCCACTGTTCCGCCAAAAACTTTTGCCGCTCGCCCTGCAACAACAGATTGCGTGCCCCCGCATTGATAAACATCCCGCGACCTCGCCTGCTCTCGACCAGTTGCTCGTCGACCAGTTGTTGATAGCCCTTCAGAACAGTGAGCGGATTGACCCGATATTCGGCCGCCACGTTGCGCACCGACGGAAGCGGATCGCCTTCCTTGAGCACGCCGTCGAGTATCATCGCGACCACGCGGTCACGAAGCTGGCGGTAAATCGGCTGACTGTCGTTCCACTCACTGTCCATTGCGTTTTCCAGATAGAGGTAAAGACACGATTCGGGGCAAGAAAATCATTCGGTCTGCCTCCGCAGCTACAGCGCCGCACCTTGCGGTCTCGCTCCAAGAACGGGTTCGGCTTTCTTGGGTTGGTAAAAATAGTTCGCGAACACGTATCCCCACGGTACAGCGACGATGGGCAATATCACCCACAAGAACTGCGAGGTGATTTCTTCCGCGGCAGATCCCGCCAACATGCCCTTCGACCACAGCGGGTAAGCCACAAGAATGAGCCACTGGACTTTGTAAAATATCTCCAGCAGCACGATCGGCAGCATTTTTACAGGGCGAATGATTCCTATCCCCGCCAAAGTCGCGAAGGCCGTCCAGACGCACCAGGCAACGGCGTTTGTCGGGTCCCATGGCCCTTCATGAGTGAGCACGTGCGTCCAGGTGATTCTGCCCAGCACGAAGAACATCAATACATAGAGCAGCCGCAACAGGTAGATGTTGATGTTGGGGACACCTTCGTATCGTTCGTTCCGTTGAAAAATAGCTTTCGGGTTGATGGTCATAGCAATATCCTCGAACTTAGTTGCCTGCGAATTTCTCTAAGAGCAGTCATTAGATCAATAATCAATGATCACTTCGAAGCAGCGTCACTTGGTCCGCTGCAGGTCGAAGTGTGCGTGGAGCGGCTTGTCCCCCATCATGAACGTCCAATCCTCGGTGTGATGGTTGGCGTCGATGATGGTGAAAACCCCATGGTGCATGTGCATTTCGGTGCTCCCGCTGATGTCCTTGAGTTCGAACTCGATCGTCTTGCCGTCGGGCGACATCTTGCCGGTCATGCGCGGCCGGTTTCCCGCGTCACAATAATGAACCAGCGTAAGCTGGTCTCCATCGACATAAAGCATGGTGACTGGATGGTCGTACTTTGTCGGATCCAACGGCGTTCCTGCTTCCTGAAACTCATGCACAAGCGCGTTCCCCCGCGAGGTCACACGCAGCGAAAGATGCATCGGCTTGCCGCCTGACATCTCTGGCATCTCCGGGACGGTGACGGGGCCTTCCCACTCTCCCGCCAGAGTTTTCAATTTGTTGAAGGATTGTTGCGCGTCAGACTGCGGCGCGGCAGCGTCTGCTGCGAAAGCGGTGGCTGCGATCAGAACCAACAAAAGCGAAAATGCAATTCGTGGTTTCATGTTTATTCTCCTTCTCAATTTCGTGCAGCTGGGAAACGCCTTCGGTGTAGCCGGTTCCTGTCTCGTTTGCCAAGGCAACACCGAAAGCGTTTGCACTGTCATAGTGTTATAGTTAACTATAACACTACATTTAATGCAAGAACTTTATGCGAACTATATTTGCTTTGAGATCAGTAGGTTAGAGAACCAAGTTTATATGGGATGAGTTTTGAACAGGTCGAGCCGTGCCAATCAAGTCTAGGCAAACCAACCGGGCGCCCGAGCCCTCGCGCTTTTCGAGACCTAGGTTGCGCCGTCAGCCCGCAAGCAGCGACGCAAAACAGAGCAGCGCTGTTTGAGGAAGAAGTCCCTGCCTCCGGCTGGCAACAATGAAAATGTTCGGGGATGGCAACGACCCGATCGTCTGTCTTATCCGTGCCGATCCGCGCAAATCCGTGGTCCGATTTTCCCCAGCGCCCAGAAAATTGCACGACCCCCAAACCGTCGCATAACATATATTTGATGTGAACACCTAGCCATACCGCGCGCAGGAGAACCTCAAGTGGCGTCGTTCGGTGCACAACTGAAACAGGAGCGGGAGCGCAAAGGCGTCACCCTCGAGGACATCTCCCTCACCACCAAAATTGGCACGCGCATGTTGCGCGCACTCGAAGAAGAACATTTCGACCAACTCCCCGGCGGCATTTTCAACAAAGGTTTTATCCGCGCCTATGCGCGCTGTCTGGGTATGGATGAAGAGCAAGCCATCGCCGACTACCTGATCGCGACCGGAGCCACCCCGTCGGCCAAAAAGTCCGAGAACGACGAGGCCCCGATCCTCGAGCCCCCATCGCGAGAAGAGACTCCCGCCACCGCCGGCCTTCCCTGGGGCACATTCGCGGTCGTGCTCCTGATCGTCGCGCTGGGATTCGCTGCCTGGGGCTTCTACTCCCGCGGATCAGAAAAAGAGGCTAGTGAATCCGCCTCGCCTGCGCCAAGCGCCACCGTGGCTAACCCTCCCAGCACTTCACCGACTGCAGCTGCAGAACAACTACCGCCCGAGCAGAAGCACGCTGAGTCTGCGGATTCCTCCGCGCCCACTTCGAAACCGATCGAACCACCGGTTGCCACCGCCGCGGCGATCCAGCCGGTTCCCCCGGCGGCCGTCGGCCCAATTCCTGCAACTTCGGCCAACAGTCAGCCGCAGCCGCGCGTCCCGGCAAACGCGCCATTACTGCTGGTAATCAAAGCGCGCGAGGACTCCTGGCTCTCCATCTCTGTCGACGGCGAAATAGTCACCCGCGCTCTCTTAACCGCGCCGGCGCTAAAGTCAGTTCGTGCGCAAAACGAAATCGTCATCAAGGCAGGCAACGTAGGCGCATTAGATTTCGAATTTAACGGCAAAAAATTACCCACCCAAGGCGACTACGGCGAGGTAAAAACCCTGACATTCAGCGCCACCGGCCTGCAGCCCCCACCTCCCAAACCAGACCCCACCGTTCAATCCCAGTGACTCGAAGAAGTGATTTCATAGGTAGTTTTAAAAAAGCCCGCCTTCAGCGGTGCCGCCCAGGCTGTCGCCCTTTAGCCGCGGAAGCGACGTAAGAATGCAGCCCCGACGCAAGCCGTGGGGAGAAAGTGCCAGACAGGCGCGAGCGGACGAAAGATTAGTTCTCACGAAACACTTCAGCGCATCGTTGCGGCCATGAAAGTCACGGCTTTACACATTGCCGAAAAACTTTGCTCAGAAGCCATACTTTCAGAAGGCGGAGCCGGAGCCTAGCAGGCTGTAGAGTAGGACGATCAGGACGACGCCGGTGAAGATCATGTAGAGGCGATCGTGCTCTTCGGCGAATCCCCAGATGGAGAATGCTACTCGGGCTACCGGGGTGGCGATGAGCAGTAGCAGTCCTAGTTGGATGATGCCTCGGCCGTGCAATCGGAAGGCGTCGCGGACGATTCCGCTCAGACTTCTCAGATCGGAGGGTTCGCCATGGAAGACCCTGTAGTTCGCGGGTTCGCGGCCGTGCCGGGCCAGGTAAATCGCGGCGCCGATCGCCACTACGAAGGCCGAAAGAGAGACGCCTACACGAAGGAGAGTGCCGACGATTTCTTCGATGGTTTTGTCCGTCCAATTGCGGGTGGACATTTAGATTCCTCCGGTTAGTCCCTTGTAAAGCATTTGCAAGCCGAGCACGCCAATCACGACGCTGAAGACCAGCCGTAACGCCTTGGTTTCCGCTTTGACCAGAATGCGGGCGCCCAGCATCGAACCCGCAAGAACGCCGAGCATCACGGGCATGGCGAGACCGGGATCGACGTAGCCGCGGCCCAGATACACGCCCGCGCTGGCTGCGGCGGTGACACCAATCATAAAGTTGCTGGTCGTGGTCGAGACCTTGAAGGGGATTTTCATGGCCTGGTCCATGGCGAGAACTTTCACCGCTCCTGAGCCTATGCCGAGCAGTCCGGAAAGCGCGCCCGCACCGAACATCAGGCTGAAGCCCAAAGGAACGCGTTGCACATTGTAGTGGCGCATCCCTCCCTCTTCGGAGGGAAAGTCTCCATTCATCCGAAGGCGAGTTGCGAGGGGGTCTGGGCGAAGATTGCGTTGTGCCCGGGGTCGTGGCTTTCTGGAAAGGTACGCCGAATAAAGGAGCATTACGCCAAAAATTGTGGCGAGAGCTTTAGTGGAAATGAAAGCCGCCAGAAATGCTCCCACTAGAGCGCCGACGGTGGTCGCGATCTCAAGGAACATTCCGATACGGATGTTGGAGAATCCTTCCCTCACATAGGCAGCGGCAGCGCCCGAGGAAGTCGCGATCACGGAAACGAGGGAGGCTCCAATGGCGTAGCGGATGTCGACTTTAAAGAAAAGAGTGAGCAGGGGAACGAGGACAACTCCACCGCCCAGTCCCGTGAGCGATCCCAGCAATCCGGCCAGAAACGATCCTGCTGCTACCAGGATCGTGAATTCGAGAATATTCATCGCACCCCCGAAGAAGAGTTTGTCACATTTCGATGAGTTAGAAGTGTAACGCGGAGGGTACGGTCGTGGACTCATTTTGAATGGGTTGCATGGGATTTGCCTGCTTCGTCCGACCAGGCCGGCCAGCCGAGCGGCGGGGATTCCCGACGCTGAGCTTTAAGAAAGAGTAGGCCGGGCTTCGCTGTCCGGTCCCTGGACGGGGGGTGTCCGGAATACCTGGCCAAATGGTGAGGTCCGTCTCATTTTGCGCCTTGGGCCGACCAATTCATTCAGGATTTACCAAATATTCATCAATTTTTCATAAAGGCCAGTTAGCATCAACGGTCCCAGAAACCCTGCACAACAGCACAAAAGAAGTCGCACCAATATTTTTTGTCGGCTGTCCATCTTTGAACGACTCGGGAGGAGAAATGAAGCACGTAATAGCTTTGGCGTTGGCGTTTGCTTTGGTAGTTGGCGCACTCGCGGCGCCCGCACCGCAAGGTACGACCGCAGGCAGCAGCACGGCCACCAAGAAAAAGGCGGCTGCCAGGACGTCTGCGCCCAGTGTATCGAGCCAGCTCAGTGAAATGAAGCAGGCGATCGATGCACAACAACGGCAGATTCAACAACTGATGCAACAAGTACAGAGCCGCGATGCGGCCATCCAGCAGTTGCAGCAACAGGTGGGTCAAGCCCAGAGTGCGGCGGGGGCGGCCGCGCAAAAGGCGGACGCGGCTGCATCAGAAGCTGCGGCGGGAGGTGCGACGCAGCAACAGGATTTTGCGGCGATGAAAACCGACGTCGCTGACCTGAAACAAAATGCAACCAATGCTGCGCTCTCGTTACAGGAGACGCAGAAGAACATCAAAGACCAACTGGAGAGCCCCCTTGCCATTCATTACAAGGGTGTCACGATAACTCCGGGCGGTTTCCTGGCGGCAGAAACTGTATGGCGGTCGCATGGACTGGGTGCCGACATCAACACGCCGTTCAACGCGATCACATTCGATGGCGCGGGGCAGAGCCACTTGTCGGAATTCTTCGGGTCCGGCCGCCAGTCGCGTCTTTCCACGCTGATTGAGGGCAAACTGAATACCGCCAAGCTGACTGGCTACTATGAGTCGGACTTTCTGTCGGCTGCGGTGACCTCGAACAACAACCAGAGCGACAGCTATTCCCTTCGCGTAAGACAGGCATGGGCGCAGGCGGCGTTGAATAGCGGCTGGAGTTTCACCGGCGGTCAAATGTGGAGCCTGGTCACGGAGACCAAGAAGGGAGTTGAAAACCGCAGCGAAGCGTTGCCGATGACCATCGACCCGCAATATACGGTTGGCTTTAGCTGGGCGCGGCAGTACGGTTTCCGGATCTCCAAGAACATTGGCAACAAGGCGTGGGCGGCTTTCTCGGTGGAGGATCCACAGGCAACCATCGGCGGCCACGGCAGCACCACGAACTTCCTCGTGGGGCAGCAAGGAGCGAGCGGCGGTCTTTTCAACCCGACCGCAAACTACTCTTACAATCCGTCGCCCGATTTCATCGGCAAGCTTGCCTTCGAGCCGGGCTGGGGACACTTTGAAGTTTTCGGAATTTTCACCGACTTCCGCGACCGCGTATACCCGCTGGGGGCAGCAACACCCAAGCCTTCGGCTACGGGTGCTTTTAACAACTCGTCTCCCGATGGTGGGTTTGGTGCCAACATGCGCGGAACCCTTGCGAAGCATTTCGATGTTGGGCTGCATTTCCTGGGCGGAAATGGCATCGGACGCTACGGTACGGCCGGGCTTACGGATGCGATTGTCCGTCCCGACGGCGTGCTGGTTCCGGTCAGGAATTATCAAACGCTGGGTACTCTTGAATGGCATGGCCCGAGGTTAGACGTCTATGCCAACGCTGGCGGCGAATATGAAAGCCGGACTGCGTTCCTCAGTTCTTCCGGAAAGGGAGTGGGCTACGGATCGCCGCTGTTCAATAACTCAGGATGCGGCCTTGAGACGCCTCCAGCCGCTACCACTGTCACTGTTGCCACACCTATCACTTCCACCAATCCCACGGGCGGCACCGCCAGCATTCCAGTTCCGGGAGCTGTGGGTACGCCTCTGACCAACGGGTTCAACCCCGGAGGGTTGTCTAACTGCAACGGAGACACGCGGAACATCATTGAAGGCACGATCGGGTTTTGGTATCGCTTTTACAACGGCCCGAAGGGCAGAGTGCAATGGGGACCGCAGTACTCCTACATTGTGCGCAATACTTGGAGTGGTGTAGGCGGAAACCCAGCGGCGACGGAAAATATGTTCTTTACGTCGTTCCGTTACTATTTGCCGTAAACCGTAACCCTCGCCCTCGCCGGATCAGTGCCTTGCGAGGGTGAGGTTTCTTCTGTGCTGATGGCTAGGCAAGGGGCAGGGTAAAATAGAACACCGATCCTGCGCCTCGCTGGCTGGTCAGGCCAATCTTGCCGCCGTGGGCCTCGACGATTGCTTTAGCGATCGCCAGGCCCATGCCGGTGCCTTGAACTTGCAGGCGTTGATCTCGACCGCGGTAGAACTTTTCGAAGATCAAGGACTGTTCGAAATCGTCAATGCCTGGCCCGCGATCGGATACGCTGGTCATCACCATCCGGTTCCCGACTTCTGCGGTGACTTGAATCGGCGAGTCAGGGGAAGAATACTTGGCTGCGTTTTCAAGCAACTGGGTTATGACTTCGGTGATGCGCTCTTCGTCCATCCGGACCAGGGGCAGGTTGCTGGGCAACCGTACGTCGACAGGATGCTGTCCCAGGGCTGGCTTCGCCTTTTCCAGTGCGGCCGCAACGGCTTCCTGGATCGGGCGCGCTTCCAAGTGAAGCTCGAATTGATTGGCATCCAGTTGCGCCATCTCGGCGGCTTCGCCCACGAGGCGATTCAGGCGGTCACTTTCCTCGTCGATGACGGTGAGAAGTTCCAGACGTTGAGCTTCGTCCAGCCCAGGACTCGAGAGCAGCGAAGTGGCGGATGCCTTGATGGCGGTCAGCGGTGTGCGAAATTCGTGGGTGACTGAATCGAGCAAGATGGAACGCAGTTGTTCACTTTCGCGGGCGGCCTCGGCGCGGCCGAGTTTTTCGATGGCTCCGGCCCGCTCAATCGCGATCGCAATCAGACTGCTCATCGCGTCCAGGGTTTCGCGGGAAAGCAGCCCGCCGGAAACGCCCATGCTGCCCACGACACGGACACCCATCCGGAGAGGCATGAACACTGCATGCTTCTCTGGAACAGTCATCGGTTCGCCGCGCATGCAGACGAGCTGAAGATCATGGATCTCCAAGTCATGGGTAGCGGAGCTCGACCGGTAGACGTCCGGCCGGTTGGGCAAGGCGACAGCTGCTGCTTTGACGCCGAAGCTTTCCACGATGTAACGCGGGATTGCATTCAAGAGTTCGACCACATTATCGCTGGAAAGAAGTTGCTGGCTGAATTTATAAAGACGCTCGGCTTCGCCGCGGCGCTCGTTGGCGCTTTGTGCTTCGCGGCGCGCCCGCTCGGCCAGCTGGCTGGCGATGATGGCTGTGACCAGGAAAGCAAACAGGGCGACCCAATTCTGAGGATCGGCAATGGTCAAGGTGCCGACGGGGGGAAGAAAGTAGTAATTGAAAGCCAGCGTTGCGACTAAGGCCATGAAAACTGCAGGCTGAAGGCCCCAGTTCGCCGAGACGATCAGTACGCCGACTAGAAACGTGAGCGCCACGGTGGTGGGGTTCACACTGATTACAACGTGGTAAACGAAAACGACGAATACCACAGCCGCTGCAGTCGCGGCGTAGCGCAGGGCCGATTTGAACGCCGGTTGTTTCACGCCGCCGATTGTAGCTGATCTTGTTGTTGAGGATCAGCGATGGGGATCTGAGTACAGAGCATTATCGACAATTTCGATCCGCTCGACGACAATAGCCGCGATGGCAAAAACTCCGGAGCAATGGTTGGCGGAGGCTGATCCCACCAAAAAGGGCGGCGTGTTCAAGCTTTTCCTGGGCTACGCTCCGGGGGTCGGTAAGACTTTCAGCATGCTGAGTGAGGCCATCCGCCGCCATAGCCGAGGCGAGGACGTGGTGATTGGAGTGATCGAAACTCACGGACGCAAGGCGACCGCCGAGCTGGCAGCGCAGCTTGAGGCCGTTCCCCGAAAGAAATTGGAGTACAAGGGAACGGTTTTCGAGGAAATGGACGTTGATGCCATCCGGGCGCGAAAGCCCGTTGTCGCCTTGGTTGACGAGTTAGCGCATACGAATGTGGAGGGCAGCAAACACGCAAAGCGATACCAGGACGTGATCGAGTTACTGGATGCCGGCATCGATGTGCTCTCGACCATGAACATCCAGCATCTGGAAAGCGTCACGCCGACGGTGCAGAGCTTGACCGGAATCACTGTGCGCGAGACGGTGCCAGACTGGGTGCTCAAGCGAGTGGATGAAGTGGTGATGTCGGACCTGACTCCTGAGGCACTGCAGAGCCGGATGCGCCGTGGCGACATTTATCCACTGGACCGGGTCGGTCGCGCCCTGGGCAATTTCTTTCGTCCGGGAAATTTGATTGCTCTCAGAGAACTGGCGCTGCGTCAGGTCGCGCAGGCTGTGGATCAGAGTCTGGAGTCGTATCGCGAGAAGGACGAAGCCAGCGGAACTGTCGCCGTACGAGAGCGAATCGCGGTGTGCATCAGCTCCAATCCAGCCGCGCAGTACTTGATCGCACGAGGCGCCCGCATGGCCCAGGCTATGGGAGGCGAGTTGCACGTTGTCTATGTGGATCTGGGCCAGGATGACAACGAGGCTAACCAGAAAACGCTGGCGGCGAATCTTCAGTTTGCCGAAAATGTTGGCGCGCAGATCACCAAACTGAAGGGCGGCAGCGTCGCCGAACTTGTGGCTGACTTCGTGCGCGAAAAACATGTCACCCAAGTTGTGTTTGGGCGTTCAGCTACCGGCGGATGGAGAAAGTACCTGTATCTCACCGCCATCAACAAGTTCCTCCGCGATGCGCCCCCGGTGGACGTACACATCGTTACGCAGGAGCCCTCCTGATTCTTCATGAACGAACATCGCCGAATTCTCGTGGTGGACGATGAACCCCAGATCACCCGCGTGCTGAGGACCAGTCTTTCCAGCCAGGGCTACGACATTCGCGTGGCCAATGACGGCGAGACCGCGCTCGAGATCATGAAAGACTGGACTCCCGATCTGGTGATCACTGACCTTTCCATGCCTAATATGGATGGCTTGGAGCTGTGCCGCAATTTGCGGCTCTCAACCAAGATTCCCATCATCGTGCTCTCAGTTAAGGGTGAGGAAAGGACTAAAGTTCAGGCTCTGGATGCGGGCGCCGACGACTACGTCACCAAACCCTTCGGGATCGAAGAACTGCTGGCGCGCGTGCGTGCGAGTTTACGTCGCGTCCCGGCGGGCGAGAAGGAACAGGCATCGCTGATCGAGATCGGTGATTTCCGTATCGACCTCGCGGCCCACAAGGTGGCGGTCCATCATCGGGAGGTGCATCTCACGCCCAAAGAATTTGATCTGCTTGTGTATCTGGCGCGCCATCCCGGCAAAGTCGTGACCCATCGGACGTTGCTCAGTGCAATCTGGGGCGGCCAGAGTACAGAACAAATTGAATACCTTCGCGTCTTCGTCGGCCAGTTGCGCAAGAAGCTGGAATCGGAGGCCTCGTCCCCACGCTACATCGTTACCGAACCATGGGTCGGGTACCGCTTCGAACCCGGCGTATAATTCCTCTCTTTTCAATCTGATCGGCCTTAACGAACATTCTACGAAGTCTTTATTCAATCTTTACGGCTTTCATTATCCAATCAGTTGAGTTGAGAAAGCAGAAATAGATGGTCGTGCCCGCAATCGTAAACATGCTGCTTTTGCTCAGCGGATTTCTGACCGGGCTGCGTTGGAAAAGCTCGATTCGGCAGCAAGGCAGGCACGCATCGAGGAACTCACTGAAGTTCCACAGAAAGGCTAGAATTTTATGTCATCGATTCACAACGTATGCGCGGAAGATTTGGCAAAACTCTTTCATCACTACCACGAGGCTCTCGCCCATGACTTCCACGGTCACGCCAGCCGGCAGGCAGATGTTTCCTGGGAGCAGGCTCCCCAAAACGAGCGCAAGTTGATGATCGCGGCTGCCCGGCTCACGCTGCTGGAACTTGCGGCAACGTCCGAGGGCGAGCAAACTAATCGTCAATATTTCGCCAAACCTGGTGAGGCGGATTGGGGCTGCTAGTCTTTCTGGGTACCAACTTGGTCTTCTTTACGAAGTCCTTACGAACCCTTTAGCCCATTTTTATGTCGGCAGTTGTCGAATGACCCTCGCGGCATCCTCCTGACTATTGTGCCCGGACCCTCAGAATGAAACTGGTCTTCACATTACTGTGTGCAGGCGCAGTGGTTTTCATGCTGCGCTTTCTTGCCGCTCTTCTAAAAGAGGGGAGGAGTCAGTCGCTGCAACCGCTAAGAGTTTATTTCGCGAGATTCAATCCACCTAAACGACGTGGAGAACTGATAATCATGAATTCCAGAAACGATGTGCATAAATCCGCAGCAGAAATGACGAAGCGGGCGGCTTTCATCGTGATGGCGGCGGCGTTGCTGACCGTCCCGATGCATGGCCAACATACACCCAATGAAGTTCCAGGTGTCACTCCGGTACCTCCTCAACAGCAGGCGGTCGCTGCGACTCCGCAAAGCGAACAAGAGATCGTGGAAGAGCTGGCTGCGATGAAAAAACGCATCGAACAGCTTGAGCTCGCACTCAAGCAGCACGAGGCGGCAGAGCAGCCGAACACGGTGGCTCATACCGCCAAGGCCAGCACACCAGTGGGCATTTCTCCGACCGCTGCAATCAGCGCTCCCACGGTCCCCGAACAGGCGGTGTTATCTCAGGCGGCGGCACCCGCGAAACCGGCCAAGGCAGAACCGTTCGCCTTCGCTGACTGGACCTGGCTCAACGGCAACAGTCGTGTGAAGGAACCTCCGTTCGACACGAAATTCTTCACGCCAGAAGTCCAAGCCGATGTGGACTACATTGTCGACTTCAACCATCCGAAAGATGACACGATCGGTGGATCGAGCGAGGTGTTTCGGGCGTACGAAGTCCAGCTGACCCAGCTCGGCGTCGGCGGCGATTTCCATTACGACAACGTGCGCGGCAGGTTAATGACGCAGTTTGGTATGTATTCGACGACAACACCACGCAACGATGCCAGCCCGGCGCGTGGCCAGTGGAACCTTTCCGATGCTTATCGCTACGTTTCCGAAGCATACGGCGGATATCACTTTAACGTATTACATGGGATCAACGTCGATGCGGGGATCTTCATGTCCTACATTGGTCTGTTCAGCTACTACAACGCCGATAACTGGGCGTATCAACCCTCCTATGTTTCTTCTAACACGCCATGGTTTTTCAATGGCGTGAGGGTGCAGATTTTTCCAAGCGAACACCTGAAGATCGAGCCCTGGTTCATTAACGGATGGCAGTCTTACGGACGCTTCAACAACCGGCCCGGTATTGGAGGGCAGATCCTGTGGCGGCCGAATGGCAAGTTCGAGGTTCTTGGCAACCAATACATGCTGGGCGCGGACACTTTGGGTGTAGCCGGCCGTATCCGCTATCACACCGACGACAGTATCGAGTACAAATACTACGAAAATCCATCGAGCTTTATCTCCAAGGCAGCATTCTCTCTGACCGGCGATATGGGCTGCGAACATGGTGGCGATCCCGTGGCAGGAACTGCGGTGAGCTGCGACACCAACGGGGTGAGGGTAGTCGGAGGAAAGAGTTACATCGCGCCGAAGCAGGACTTTCTGGGGTTCATGGTCTACAACCGCCTGTGGTTCCACCGGGATCTTTACGGCTTTACACTGGGAGGCGGCAAGATTAACAATCCCGGCCGCTATCTGGTATTGTTGCCGCCCATCAATGGCGCGACCGCAGCATCCGGCACTCCATATTTCACGCAGAATCCCGGCGATCCTTACAAGGCTTGGGACGCATCCGCGACTTTCGATTTCATGCCCAGCCAGTACATTACATTCCGCTGGGAGTTCGATCATCGTGCGGCGTCCGTGCCGTATTTCTCGGGACGAGGCGGCATTACGCCTCCGGGTGGCAACACCGGACCCCCCGGCTCGGTCGTGTCAGGTTTTACTCCTGATCTAGTGAGGGATGAAAACCGGCTCAATCTAGCAATATTGGTCAAGTTCTAGTATTTATCGCTTCTGGCGACGATTCTTCGACAGGAGCGTAGAACATGTTTTATTCGTTTTCGGAAAGGGCTGCTGTTGGTAGTGTCTCTAGAACGTACAGATGCATTGAAAGCGTGCTGGTGTTACTGATGATCGGGTTTCCTGGCGTATTGCCGGCAGGGGCGCAGAGCCAAACAGGCCCTGCTTCCACGGATGTGCCTGGCAAAGCCCTGACTAGTGAAGGTCTGCAACAACGAGTTGGAGAACTTGAAGGTGAAGTAGCCGAACTGAAGCGCGTTGTGAAAGAGCTGCAATCAAATTCGCCACCAAGCGGTTCGCAGGGCGTTCCGAACGCGCAGTTAAAGTCCGTAGGGCAACCACAGTCTGCTTCGGTTGAGCAGGCGACGCTCACGCCCCAGGACAGAAAAAGCCTGGACTTCCTGCGCGACACGACCATCAACATTGGGCTGGATGGATACTACGAATACAACTTCAATGCGCCCGTCGGGCGAGTCAATCTGCTGCGCGCCTATGACGTTCTCAGCAACAGTTTCAGCTTGAATCAGGCGAGCGTGATATTTGATCACCCGCCGGATGTCGCTGCGGGGCGACGTTTCGGCGGACGTCTCGACCTTCAATTTGGTCAGGCAACGGATACGCTGCAGGGAAATCCTACCAACGAGCCGCGGCCGGATATCTATCGCAATATCTTTCAAGCTTACGGCACCTACGTCGTTCCCGTTGGCCGCGGCTTGAATGTGGATTTCGGAAAGTTTGCCAGCTCGCTCGGAATCGAAGGCAATTACACCAAGGACCAGATGAACTATTCGCGGTCCTACTGGTTTAACTTCCTGCCCTTTTACCACATGGGCTTCCGTACCAGTTACCCGGTGAACGATAAATTTGCCCTGAACTACTGGCTCATCAATGGCACCAATCAGGTCGAACCCACCAACAGCTTCAAAGATGAGTTGTTCGGTTTTACCGCGACCCCACGCAAGACGATTAGCTGGACGGTGAATTATTACCTGGGTCAGGACCATCCAGATCGCATCAGCGTGCCTCCCACTTCACCGATTCCAGTGCAGCCCGGCCTCAGTTTTGCGCCGATTATTCCCGCTCCCGATGGTCGACTTCACATCTTCGACAGCTATGTGAGCTGGCAGACTACGCAGAAGCTCACCCTGGCCATCGAGGGTGACTACGTCATCGAACGGCTGTGGAGAAACTCTGCGCCCGGAGAATCGTCAGCGCCGTCTCATGCCGATGGCGGAGCCGCCTACGTGAAATATCAGCTCTCGTCCAAGTTCGCGTTGGCCGGTCGGGCCGAGTACCTTTCCGATCGCGGCGGTCTTTTCAGCGGCCTGAATCAGGCATTAAAGGAAACAACGGCAACTCTTGACTACAACGTTGCAGATGGTTTCCTGATGCGGTATGAGTGGCGCCGTGACTTTTCGAATCAGCCGTCATTCCTGACCAGTGTGCAAGGCGTGCTGAGCAAACAACAGAACACGGCGACGCTCGGTCTGGTCTGGTGGTGGGGCCGCAAGGAGGGTGCGTGGTGAATTTAATCGTGGGCAAGATGCCCGTCGGAGAAAGTTCATGAAAGACATCATCTTCATAGCTGTGACGCTGGCATTTTTTGCCATCGCACTGGCTTACGTACGGTTTTGTGATCGGATTCGCTGAGGTGAAATGTCATGAATCTTGAATCGATCCTCATGCTGGTGGTCTGTGTTTTGTTGATGGTCTACCTGCTTTACGCGCTTTTGATGCCGGAGAAGTTCTGATGACGGTGAGTGGCTGGATTCAGATACTGCTATTTCTGGTGCTGATCTTCGCGGTCACCAAACCGCTGGGTGTATTCATGACCCGGGTTTTCAACCGCGAACGCACGTTCCTTGATCCGCTTGCGCGACCAGTCGAGCGCTTGCTGTACCGCGTGACCGGCGTCGATGAGAATCACGACATGCGATGGACGGAGTATGCCGTCTCCATGCTCATGTTCAGCGGCGTCTCCATGTTGCTGCTGTATCTGATCGAGCGGGTTCAGCAGTGGCTGCCGTGGAATCCGCAGAAGTTCGGCGCAGTTGCTCAGGACTTGGCTTTCAATACAGCCGCGTCTTTCACCACCAACACTAACTGGCAGAACTACGGGGGTGAGAGCACGATGAGTTATCTCACCCAAATGGCCGGGCTCGCTTATCACAACTTCGCATCGGCAGCGGTTGGCATCGCGCTAGCCATCGCTTTTGTCCGCGGAATTGCGCGGCGGGAAAAGGAAACCATCGGCAACTTCTGGGTGGATATGACGCGCGCCACGCTCTGGCTGCTGCTGCCGATGTGCATCGTCTACGCACCGGCTCTGGTCTCCCAAGGAGTCGTGCAAAACCTGAAACCGTATGACACGGTGAAGGTGATTGAGCCGCAGCAAGTCCAGAAGACCGGAGCGGATGGGAAGCCAATGGTCGGCCAGGACGGTAAGCCGGTGATGGACACAGTAACTGATCAGACCATCGCCCAGGGTCCGGTCGCATCTCAGGAAGCCATCAAAATGCTGGGCACGAATGGCGGTGGATTTTTCAATGCGAACAGCTCGCATCCGTTCGAGAATCCCACACCGCTCAGCAATTATCTGCAGATGCTTTCCATCTTCCTTATCCCCGCAGGCTTGACTTACACGCTCGGCCGCATGACCGGATCGCAACGCCATGGATGGGCGGTGTGGGCCGCAATGGCTTTCTTATTCCTATGCGGAGTTACGACCGCATATTGGGCGGAGGCGCGTGGCAATCCGCTGCTGAAGGGAGCGGATCAACGCGTGAGCGCATTGCAGCCCGGCGGCAACATGGAAGGCAAGGAAGTTCGCTTTGGTATCGCCGACTCCGCTCTGTTTGCCACCGTCACGACCGACGCCAGTTGCGGAGCGATCAACGGCTGGCACGATTCCTACACGCCGCTCGGTGGAATGGTTCCGCTGGCGAACATCATGCTCAGCGAAACCGTTTTCGGAGGCGTAGGCGCGGGGCTTTACGGCATCCTGATCTACGTTGTCCTGGCGGTGTTCATTGCGGGACTGATGGTCGGCCGCACGCCGGAGTATTTGGGCAAGAAGATCGAAGCCTACGACGTGAAGATGGCAATGCTGGTCACGCTAGTTTTTCCTCTTGTGATTCTCGTGCTTACTGCCATCTCGTCCGTGCAGGGATTCGGCACATCCAGCATCACCAATTCCGGTCCTCATGGCTTGACACAGATTTTGTACGCCTTTACGTCCATGGCAGGCAATAACGGTTCGGCCTTCGGAGGCCTGAACGGAAATACTCTCTGGTACAACACGTCGGGCGCAATGACCATGCTGGTGGGGCGGTTCTTCATGATCATTCCAATGCTGGCTATTGCTGGCAATCTCGCCAAGAAAAAATATGTTCCGCCGTCGCTGGGAACATTTCCGGTGACCACGCCATTGTTCAGCGTGCTGCTGGTGGGCGTGATTCTGATCGTCGGAGCCTTGACTTTTTTCCCCGCACTAAGCTTGGGCCCCATACTCGAGCACCTGTTGATGTCAGTCGGCAAGACTTTCTGAGGAACTATGGCAGAGAAGAAATCGAAATCGATCTGGGACATGAAAATCGTGCGCCGCGCGCTTTTGGATTCTCTGGTGAAACTGGATCCGCGGAACATGATGAAGAATCCAGTGATGTTCGTGGTCGAAGTTGGCAGCGTGGCTACGACGATTTTGTTGATCCGCGACGTGCTGAGGCATCAAGGGGCGTTTGGCTTCAACCTCCAGATCACGCTCTGGCTCTGGTTTACGGTCTTGTTCGCGAATTTTGCCGAGGCTATGGCAGAAGGCCGAGGCAAAGCCCAAGCTGACTCTCTGCGTAAAGCCCGGGCCGAGACGATTGCTAATCGTTTGCTGCCCGACGGCAAGATCGAACAAATTGCCAGTTCCAAATTGCGGGCAGGCGACTTGGTGAGAGTTGTCGCAAGTGAGTTCATCCCGAGTGATGGCGAGATTCTCGAAGGCGTGGCTTCCGTGGATGAATCCGCAATCACCGGCGAATCCGCCCCCGTAATCCGCGAAGCCGGAGGCGATCGCTCGGCCGTGACCGGCGGCACACGGGTGCTCTCCGACTGGCTGAAAATCAAGATTACGTCTAACCCCGGCGAAACTTTTCTGGATCGCATGATCGCTCTGGTAGAAGGAGCCGAGCGCCAGAAGACACCGAACGAAATCGCGCTGAACATTCTGCTGGCAGGACTGACGATTATCTTCTTGCTGGCCGTGGTGACTCTGCAGCCCTTCGCCATTTACTCCGGTTCACCGCAAACCGTTTTTGTGCTGGTATCGTTGCTGGTCTGCTTGATTCCGACCACTATCGGCGGACTTCTCTCCGCCATCGGAATTGCCGGCATGGACCGCCTGGTGCAACACAACGTGTTAGCCATGTCTGGACGAGCGGTCGAAGCTGCCGGCGACGTCAACACCCTTCTGCTCGACAAGACAGGAACCATTACTCTGGGAAACCGGCAAGCCTCAGAATTCGTTCCGGCGCCTGGGATCACCGAAGCGCAAATGGCGGACGCGGCACAGCTTTCCTCGTTGGCGGATGAAACTCCAGAGGGCCGCTCGATCGTCGTGCTGGCCAAGGAACGCTACGCTCTTCGGGGCCGGGAATTGGCTTCGCAGGAAGCCACGTTCATTCCCTTCACCGCACAAACCCGCATGTCAGGCGTAGACATGGATGGCCGCGAGATTCGCAAGGGCGCGGTAGATGCCATCACAAAATATCTCACTCAGCACGGCACCGTTCTTCCTAAAGAAATTCAAGCTGCCGTCGAAACCATCGCGCGCTCCGGCGGAACGCCGCTGGTAGTCGCGGAGAATCGCCGGGCTCTCGGCGTGATTCACCTCAAGGACATTGTCAAAGGTGGAATGCGCGAGCGCTTCGATCAGCTTCGCGCCATGGGAATCAAGACCGTAATGATTACCGGAGACAATCCCCTGACCGCGGCCGCGATCGCGCGCGAAGCCGGTGTCGACGACTTTCTTGCAGAGGCCACTCCGAAAGACAAAATGGACTTGATCCGGGGTGAACAAAAGCAAGGCAAGTTAGTGGCAATGACCGGAGATGGCACAAACGATGCCCCCGCATTGGCGCAGGCCGACGTCGGCGTGGCCATGAACACCGGCACGCAGGCGGCAAAAGAAGCCGGGAATATGGTCGATCTTGATTCCAATCCCACCAAGCTCATCGAGATCGTGGAAATCGGCAAGCAGTTGCTGATGACCCGCGGTGCCCTGACCACATTTTCCATCGCCAATGACGTAGCCAAATACTTCGCCATTATTCCGGCTATGTTTGCCGTTACCTTTCCCGTGCTGAATACTCTGAACATCATGCAGCTCAAGACTCCGCAGTCAGCGATTTTATCGGCAGTCATTTTCAATGCCCTGATCATTGTTGCTTTAATCCCCCTGGCCTTGCGCGGAGTGAAATATCGACCCATGGGAGCTGCCGTCCTGCTGCGCCGAAACCTCTGGATCTACGGCGTTGGCGGCATTATTGTGCCGTTCGTTGGGATCAAGCTAATCGATATGTTCATCACAAGCGTGGGGATGGCCTGAGAGGATTGTCATGAAAAAGACCTTGATAACTTCGGTGCTGATGACGATCGTGACCACGATCCTGTTGGGAATCGTTTATCCCTTGGTGGTCACGGGACTGGCGCAACTCTTTTTCAAAGACAAAGCCAACGGCCAGCTGATAGTGCAAAATGGCAAGGTCGTAGGTTCGCACATCATCGGCCAGGCATTCGTTGGACCCGGCTATTTTCATTCGCGGCCTTCCGCGGCGGGCAATGGATATGACGCCGCGAATTCCAACGGTTCTCAACTCGGTCCCACCAATCAGCATCTGATTGACCGGGTGAAGGCGGATGTCGCCACCAACCAGGCGGATCATCCGGGTCAGCCCGTGCCCGTCGATTTGATAACGGCGTCCGCTTCGGGCCTCGATCCAGACATCTCTCCCGCAGCGGCTGAGTTTCAAGTCTCACGAGTCGCAAAGCAACGTGGAATTTCCGAAGATCAAGTAAAACGCCTCGTTCAGGAGCACACTCTGCCCCGGCAATTAGGCCTGCTCGGAGAACCGCGTGTCAACGTGCTTGAGTTGAATTTTGATCTGGACGCAAAGTTCGCACAGAAGTGATGCTCGATGGAGGACGGGCGTCCTCGCCCGCCCAGCCGGCGGGGACGCCTGGCCTCCATTAGAAAGTTTGCTAAACTTCCAAGCGTGGCCCGCATCGACCATCTGGAATGCACAAAATGTGGCGCATCGATTGATGCCGCTCGTCCGCAGACGGTTTGCCCGAAAGACGGCGGTGTGCTCTACGTCCGCTATAAGCTCGCCCCGCTGAAATCTAAATTCACGACTGCTTCGCTGATTGGGCGCACGCCGACCATGTGGCGCTACGCTGAGGTTCTGCCGGAAGCCGAGCCGGTCTCGCTGGGCGAGGGCTTTACCCCGATGCTACGCTCCCGCGAGTTCCCCAACGTCTATATAAAGGATGAAGGTTTAAACCCGACCGGCTCGTTCAAGGCTCGCGGCATGTCGGCTGCCGTCACGATGGCGAAGGCGTACGGACTGAAAAAATTGGCTGCTCCGTCCGCGGGAAACGCGGGTAGCGCACTGGCAGCTTATGCCGCTGCGGCTGGCCTTCAGGCATATATTTTCATGCCCAAAGATGTACCGCTCGCGAATCGAGTTGAGTGCGAGACCTACGGCGCAAACGTCACCTTGGTCGACGGCCTGATCAGCGATTGTGCGCGCATGGTTGCCGAGAGAAAAGAGAAAGAAGGCTGGTTCGATGTGTCCACGCTCAAGGAGCCTTTTCGCGTGGAAGGCAAGAAGACCATGGGTTACGAAGTCGCGGAACAATTGGGATGGCGGGTGCCGCAGGGCATTATTTATCCCACTGGTGGCGGAGTCGGCCTGATCGGAATGTGGAAAGCGTTTCAAGAGATGCAAGACCTGGGCTGGATCGGCGCGGAGCGTCCCCAGATGATCGCGGTTCAAGCGGCTGGCTGCGCTCCTATCGCGAAGGCGTGGGACGACGCGAAGCCCACTGCAGAATTCTGGCCGAACGCCGCTACCTTGGCTGCGGGTCTTCGTGTGCCCAAGGCCTATGGGGACTACTTAATTCTCGATATTCTCAAGAAGAGCGGCGGCGTCGCACTGGCCGTCACCGACGGCCAGATCATGGACGCGGTGCGGGAATGGGGTCGGGTGGAAGGAGTTTTTGCGGCGCCAGAAGGAGCAGCCGCGCTGGCCGCGTATCGCAAGTTGCGCGCCAGTACTTTCTTCGGCCCGGACGACACGGTGGTGTTGTTTAATACGGGATCAGGCTTGAAGTATCTGGATGTGATCGAGGATCGGAAGAAGTCCGAGCATCGATTGGCCCCCGCCTCGCGGCAAATCGGCGGAATCATTGGACCTTATTAGTAACGCTGCCGTCCCGGCGGCTGTCGTGGTGGCGTCCCCGCCTCCACCACCGAGGGCGGGACGCCCTCGGGACAGCCGGCAGGATGCCGGCGCTACAAAGAAGGAGATTGTGACCGAGCATCTTTACTATCACGATTCTTTTCTGTATGAATTCGACGCTGAGGTGTTGGATCTAGTTTCTTTTTCGAACCCCGAATCTCGTCTTGCCGTTATCCTGGATCGCACTGCCTTCTATCCCACTAGTGGCGGTCAGATTTTCGACACGGGCTGGATTCTTCCCTGCCAGGCGAGCAGCAAATTGCGCGTGACCGACGTGACGGAAAGAGAGGATGGGCAGATCCTCCATGTTCTCGACGATGCAGGATCGATCCACAAGGGAAGCCGCGTTCATGGCCTGATTGATGTTGACCGTCGCCGCGATCACATGCAGCAGCATTCTGGCCAACATGTGCTCTCGGCGGCGTTCGTACGCTTGTTCAATCTGTCCACGGTTTCTTTTCATATGGGTGTGGACTCTTGTTCCATCGACTTGGAAACGAAGCAGCTCACTGCTGCTCAAGTCGAAGCCGCCGAGGTGTTGGCGAATGATGTCGTCATGCAGAACCGTGCGGTCAGTACCCGTTTTGTGACGCAGGAGGAGGCGCAGAGTTTAGGACTGCGCAAAATTCCACCGGTCGAACGCGAGAAGCTCAGGCTCATCGACGTGCATGATTTTGATTTGACCGCGTGCGGCGGTACGCACGTCTCAGCGACCGGACAGATCGGTTGCATCCTGCTGCGGAAAACAGAAAAGACCCGGCAGGGATGGCGAGTCGAGTTCGTTTGTGGCAAACGAGCTGTCGCCACCGCTCGGCGCGACTACAGCGTCCTGGCAGAGTCTGGCGGTCTGCTTTCGAGCCACATTTGGGATATTCCGCAACAGCTTCGGAAGTTGCAGGAGGAAGCGCGAGCCGTACGGAAATCGGGTGAGCACCTGCTGGAGGAGTTGGCCGACTTGTATGCCAGCCGCTTGCTGGCCGAAACTCCAGAGAGCAGCGGTCGAAAAATCGTAACTCGCACTTTCCTTGACCGCGATCTGACCTTCATTAAATTGCTGGCCCAAAGGTTAACTCGTCACAGTGCTGGGGTGGTCACGCTGCTTGGAACCACTTCCGAGCCGCCCGCATTAGTATTTGCTCAATCCCCGGGGCAACCGTTCGAGATGGGAGGGCTCATGAAGGACGCGCTCGCACGCCTCGGCGGACGTGGCGGAGGAAGCAAGGACATGGCACAGGGCGGACCTACGCAAGTAGAAGGACTCGAAGCCGCACTCAACGAAATCGCGGCGCGACTTCGTGGCTGAAGCTTTAAGTCTGCAACACAGGAAACGTACGTACCACGCTGACGACCGCGCCGTGCTACATTCTCCTCAGCGGATCTCTTCAACAGCGAACCATGGAACAGCGCCTCATCCTTGTCAATCTGCTGATCAAGCTCGGCGTTGCGGCCGCCGTGGCCAGCGTTCTCGTCCGTTCGGTTGAATTTAAGTCTCTTCTGTTCCGCGAAAGTCGCGCTCTGAAGCATCGGATTTACCTGATTCTGTGGATCGGCGTTCCCATGGCCTTGGGCGTGTGGGTCCGCTTTATCCAAACCAGTTTCTTAGCCGGGGATTTATCTTTTGAAACCACGGTCCTTCTAGGTGTGATCGGTGGCCGGTTCACGGGGATGGTGGGCGGAGCGGTTCTAGCTCTTCCGGCCCTTTTGCATGGGGAGTGGGCCACTCTACCGTTCAACCTTCTGGTGGGTTTCGTCGCCGGACAATTGCGCACCCTGACTCCCGACCGGGAAGACATCTGGTCGTTCTCTCCTTTCATCGATCTCAGCATTTATCGCATGATCCGCCGCAATCTGCCCACTCCCCGCCTGTTCGACTGGCAGACCATGTTCTTCGTTACCATCGTCGCGCTGCGTTTCGTGCAGACGGAGATTTCTCGCTTCCTGCCAAGTGCCACGTTCAGCCTGGAGAGTCCGAACCTGTGGGTCGAAGCGTTGATCTACGCCACTTCGGTTACCGTGATCGGCATCGAACTGAAAATCTGGAACAGCGTTCGCATCCAGATCAAGCTCGAAGAACAGGAACGCCTGCTACTGCAATCCCGAATGGAAGCGCTGCAAAATCAAATCAACCCGCACTTCCTGTTCAATACGCTGAACTCGGTCTCTTCGCTGGTGCGCTTCGATCCCGATACGGCGCGCGAACTGATTATCAAGCTGGCTACGATTCTGCGACGACTACTGAGCAGCGGCGATGCTTTCGTACCTCTTCGCGAAGAACTGGAGTTCATCGATAATTACCTCGACATCGAAGTAGTTCGTTTCGGACGCGACAAACTGCGGGTCATGAAGGAGCTGGAACCCGCGTCGCTCGATGTGATGGTGCCCAGTATGTTGCTGCAGCCGCTGGTCGAGAACTCGATCAAGCACGGCCTCTCCTCCAAGATTGAAGGCGGCAGCATCTTCCTGCGCAGCCGCTTGACGGACTCCCAGCTGATTATTGAAGTGGAAGATGATGGCGTGGGTATGGGCGCCGCGAACCTCTTGGAAAAGCCCAGCGGCCTGGGCGGAACCGGAATTGGCATGGCCAACGTCGCGGAGCGTCTGAAAGTGTTGTATGGAGACACGGCCCGCATGACCATCGACAGCCATGAAGGGAAGGGAACCCTGATTCGTTTGCGTCTGCCCGTGCTGCAGAGTGAGGGCTCGATACCAGCGGCGCTCTACGAAGAACGTTCGAGCACGCGTCGGTAGAACTCCTCATATTGCGGAATGATCCTCGAAGAACAGAATCTGGACTTTGCCACTGCGCGGCAAGCCTTCCCCATTTCCTGCAAGCGGCTTTCGTCACTGAGTAGTTCGATCGCGTAGCGCGCCATCGTATCGACATCCCCAACATCCGCCAGGTAACCGCTCTTCCCGTGCTCGATCACCTCGGGCACTCCGCCCACGCGGGTTGCAATGGGCACGACCTCGCAAGCCATCGCTTCCAGGGCAGCCAACCCGAACGACTCCAATTCGCTGGGCATGAGGATCAGGTCGGCGAGAGCCAGCTTTTCGTGAACCTCATCCTGCTTGCCGAGAAACAAAACGTCGTTATGAATCCCCTTCTGCACTGCCAACCATTCCGCGCGCGAACGGTCTGGCCCATCGCCAATGAGCAACAGCCGGGAAGGGATCTTCTTGCGGACACGATCGAAAATTTCAATAGTATCGGTAATACGCTTTACCGGCCGAAAGTTCGACAGATGCACCATGAGGCGTTCACCGTTCGGGGCATACTCCAGCCGGCGCTGCGGCGCCTCAGCGTCACGAATGTAGACGTCGCAATTCACGAAGTTGTAAATGACTTCAATGTGGTTCTTGACGTCGAACTCCCGCAGCGTGCGTTCCCGCAAATATTGCGAGATGGCAGTCACTCCATCGCTCTGTTCGATGGAGAAACGGGTAATCGGCAAATAGGACCGATCCAGCCCGACCAGCGTGATGTCGGTGCCGTGAAGCGTGGTCACAAAAGGCAGCTTCTGTCCTCTGGGCTTGGCAGCCAACATTTGTCGGGCTAATAAAGCGCTCACCGAATGCGGGATCGCGTAGTGCACATGCAGAAGGTCCAGCGCGTACAGTTCGGAGACTTCCGCCATTCTCGTCGCCAACGCCAAATCGTAAGGAGGATATTCGAATAGCGGATATCGCGACACGTCGACTTCGTGGTAGTGAATATTGGGATGCAGTTCAGTCAGCCGGATCGGCTGAGCATAAGAGATGAAATGAATTTCGTGCCCACGCACGGCCAGTTCCACGCCGAGCTCCGTCGCGACTACTCCACTGCCACCGTAGGTCGGATAGCAGGTGATTCCGATCTTCATTCCCCGGTCCTTTCAACGAAAGCCTGTTCGGCTCTCTGATTCGATGGTGACCGGTGCGATGGGATTCAGATTTTGGAAGCTGAGAACGGATGAAATGCAAATAAAGAAGAAGGACTAGGAATCTGCGTTGCTGGCGCCCTTCGCGGCGTCGCGGCCTCTGAGACCCTCGTCAAGTTTATCCAGATGCTTCTGCAGCCGGTCCTGGACGTGATTGTCTAGTTGGGTAAACTCAATGCCCATCCCTACTCCTCCATCGCTGGCCCTCACCAACCCGCTGGTTTGAATCTTTTCAGAGTCCATCCAGAAAGTGATTTTGACTTTTGTGCCGAGCGGTAAAGGAAGAAGGGTTTCTACATAACAACCGCGACCGCCAATGTCAGTAGCGTTGGTTTGCATGTGAGTGCGCCGGGCATCCTCGAACCCAATCTCCAGAGGAAACAAAACCTTATGCCGGACGTAGCGCCGTTTGTTTTTTGAGGGAGCGACCTCTGTCGTGCCTGGCTTGGCCAGTTCCCGCCAGGGGGTCTGTTGGTTTGGCAGTATCTGTACGCCAGCCTCAATCTGCCTTGCAACACCGCCATCAAGAACCCATACCACTTTGAACCGAGCCTTCTTGTCGGCGTGTTGCACGCCGATAACATCCCCAGCCTTCAGCGGATGACTGATGCCCGAAAGCCGGGCACCTTCACTGCTGAGATTGTTGGCATTGGCGTTCTGAAAGAACGGGCGGCCGTCCGCATCCATGCCCCATACTCGTACCAGAATTACGGTCGCGACCCGGGTTTCCGGTCTCTTGTCCATGTCTTTACGTGCCTTCCGCCGTATTCTCAGCGGCTGGCATATGATACCTTGTCGCTCGCGCCCTTGTTACTGCAATTCGGTGGTTTGCGGATATCCAAAGGCCGTGTACGTCCGGGGTTGCGATACTCGGGAATCTCAGGCGAGGTCGCGGTACGAGATCAGCTGAATTCCGCCTCGACCCAGTAGTTCGCGGGTCTTGGGCGAAATCAGCAGCTGTAGCTCCAGTTCGCGAGACTGGCGCAGGCGGGTTCGGATGCTGTCCAGTTCGCTGTCGTTATATCCGGGGTGGCAGACGAATTCCCAGGTCCCTTCCGGGAGGCTCTCCACGATGCTCGCGAAGAGGTAATCATCCATCGCTCCGGTACTCACAATGCCCACAGTTCCGTCAGTCGTAAGCATACCTGCGTCGGTGACGAAGTTTCGGAACCTTCCCCCTAGGCGGTTCATAACGGCGACCTGACTGTAGCGCTTCCATAGGCTCGGGTATTTTGCCAGGATAGAAAAGCGTACCGGTCCGAAGGGATTACGCACCGCCGGCACGCCGCATGTGCGAGCCGCTCGTAACAATGGCCGCAGCATCTGCGGCAAGATGTGAGTGTGCTTGTGCGTATCTAGGTGGGAGACGACAAGGCCGGCCGATTGCAGTTTGCGAATTTGTGCCGTGACTTCAGCTTCAATCTCGTCGGCGTCGACCCTGCCACTGACTGCGCGCAAGGCGAAGGCGCCGAGCCCGCCGTAGAAGCGTCCGTCGTGAGCCTTCTTGTCAAAGAGAGTGGAAGCTTGTCGTCCGCCAAGTACAGGCGAGCCGTCTACGAGTACCACGTGGCAGCCGACGCTCAGCCGTGACGCGGAGTTTGCCTGCGCGATCGCATCCTCGAATGCTTGACCATTGGCCATGAGGGTAGAGGACGTTACGATTCCATCCCTGGAGGCTTCAACGATGGCGCGATTCACACCCCGAGTAAGCCCAAAATCATCCGCATTAACAATCAAGCGCCGCAAGCGACAGTCTAGCAGCCGTGAGCATTCAGCTCTCAGCAATCAGCACTTAGTCCCGGAGAATCGATCTGGTTTCTAAGACTTAGTGGCGGAGTGCTGAATGCAGAATGCTCCATTCACATTGACCGCTCTCTCGGCGCTCCCGTATACTGAAAAAGTTCTTCGTGTGGATGCCCCTCATCTCTGCGAGGCCCATCATGTGACGGTGACATCATGATTAGCGTCATGATGAAACCCAGGGGGCGAGGGGCGGTTAGCTCAGCTGGTTAGAGCGCCTGCCTTACAAGCAGGAGGTCGCAGGTTCGAGTCCTGCACTGCCCACCAGTTCGGAAATTCCGGTCGTCAAAACCGGGGACGTAGTTCAGTTGGTTAGAACGCTGCCCTGTCACGGCAGAGGCCGCGGGTTCGAGTCCCGTCGTCCCCGCCAATTCTTTTCAAAGCAGTTAGGCGGATTTCATTGAAACCATTGAGGGCGCGAAAGGGGCGCGTCTCGCGCCCTTTTTATGCCCCTTTGCGTCATCCACAGTCTCCTATTTAGCAACGAGCGCCGGTCCATCCTTGTCGGAAGAAAAGACCAGCGAGATCACCGCCGCCTGCGCTGCATGCTTCACGGGCGTTACAGCCTGCGTGTAAACGTTCAGCGTTGAGCGGAAAGATGAATACCGCAGCAGTTCCTGCATTACCTTGAACTCAGTCCCGACACTTCGCAGCAGGGTCGAGTAGGTGTGCCGGAACGTATGCCATCCGAATCGCTTCTGAATTCCGACTGGTTGCGCTGCAGGACGTATGTATTTGCGCAAGATCGCCTGGCCCCAGTACGGTCTTCGGCCACGATAGCGCTTGCTTGCAAAAACCCAGTCCTCCGGCCTGATGTAGGTACAACGTTTTCTCCACTGCATCAGAGCGTCCGCGAGCGTCGGATGCATTGGCACGGGCTTTTGCGATGATTCGGTCTTGCACGGGCCTACCACTCAGTACACGATGGAACGGATGACGCTCATCGTGCCTCGCTCGAAGTCGATATCCCAGAAAGCTCCAGCGACGCCTGCAGAGTGTTCTTACGTGCAAGGCCATGTTGTGCAGGTAGGAATATCTTCTTGGCAACCGGTCAGTTTTCGTCATCCAAAAATCCAGCTGGCCACATGTCACCCGCTGGACAGTGCGGCTTGAGCGAACTGTTTTTTTGAAAGAGCTGATTCCTTTGCCTCGGTGCTTGCCACTAGTGTCATGTCGTGCGTGCCAAACTCAACGCCGATCTTTTTGAGGAAGTCATTCGGTGGCGTACCGCCGACAAAGACCCAGACGAAGTCGTTTGGGATTTCCTGCATGCTGCCGTTGACAGTAAGAATGACGGCATCTTGTTTGAATTCCGCCGGATTGGACTTAAACAAGACTTTGACCTTTCCTGTACGCATACACTCTTCAATGCGCTTCGTATTCCGTTCCTTAATGCGACTGAAGCGTTCTTGCCGGTAGGAAAGCGTAACTTTGTTGCCGCTTTGATTTGCCAGACCCATGGCGGCTTCGATCGCACTGTCGCCGCCCCCCACGATGAGAATGTTCTTGTTGACGTAGTGGTCTGCTTCGATCAGGCGGTACATCACTTTTGGCAACTCTTCTCCCTTGACGCCGAGTTTTCGCGGCTCACCGGCGCGGCCGAGTGCCAGGACTACCGCGTGGGCGCGGTATGAGTTAGTCGCAGTCGTGACCGTAAAGATGCCATCCTCTCCTTTCTTTATGTCTTCCACTTTCGCGCTCGTACACACATTAAAATCGGCGCGATTCAGGATCATGTCCCAGAAGGCAAGCAGGTTTTCCTTGGAGAGTTCCGTCTTCTTAAACTTGCCGTACATGGGGAATTCCACGGGGCTGGTCATCACCAGTTTCTGGCGCGGGTACTTCGCAACGGTGCCGCCAATCTCATCGCGCTCGATGGTGATGTAATTCAGTTTGTTCTCGATCGCGCGTAACGAGGCGCTGATGCCTGCCGGCCCCGCTCCGACGATCAGCACGTCATAAACACTGGAATGGTTTCCATTCGTCGGCCTGGTTTTCATCCGGTTGACAATTGTGTCGATGCACTCGCGGCCCTGGTTCACGGCGTTCTTGATCAAGGCCAGACCACCGAGTTCCCCGACGATGAACAGGTTCTGGATACTGGTCTCGTACTCCGGCGTAAGGCGGGGCATGTCAGCACTCATGCTGGGGCTGGCCATCACCATGGTGATCGCACCGACGGGACAAGCCTCAGCGCATAGACTATGGCCGATACATTTGTAGCCGTTCACGATGACGGCTTTGCCTCCCAGCATGGCCAGCACATCGCCCTCGGGACAAACCGTGGTGCAGGTCTGGCAGCCGATGCAGTAGGTGGTATCGATATGGGGATGCTGGGCCTTTGGTCCTTCAGAAAACACTTTCCCCTTTTCGGCAGCTTCGCGTGCTTGTTCCTCTCTCTTCTTGAGCTTGTTCAAATAGCCGCGGACGAAGATCAGGGTGACTACCGTTGCGATGACTAATGTGATGAGGTTGTCCATGCTATCTCGCTAGAAGTAGCCCATCATGATCACTGTGACAATGTGGATCAGGGCCAGGACTGCAAACGAGTAACTGAACGGCTTATGGATCACGTGCCACAGGTGGAAAACCTGTTGCGAGCGCGAGAGGAATAGAACTCGCTTGGCGAGGGCTGCTTCCTCTCTCGCATGGGAGATTGCCCTTTCCAGATCGCGATGCCGAGTCGGCAGAAAACCTCCCAGAGTTTGCAGTTTTTCCGTGACTTGCAGAGTGCGCCTCCGGAGTTTGGCGACGCGGAAGGAGCGAGCTACGTCGAGGACGACCATGTAGACCAACGCTACAACGATGGGTAGCTTCTTCACCCGCTCTGGACTAGGCAAACGCAGCAGCGACTGCAGGTCGGCCTGCAGCAAGAGCTTCTGTTCTTGAAGTTGCTGTGCCAGCCGAGCCCGCATTTCCTGGAGCTCTTTCATCGACAATTCCGCTGCGTTCAGGCTGCGGGGGATCTGCGAGTACAGGTAGCGTCCGATGATTCCACTGAGGGAGACGGCCAGCATGATCCAGAATGCGATACCGGCGAATCCGCCGAACTTGAACGACGCGTGGAACGCGATCACAAAGGGCGCAGCCAATCCCAGAAGGACATGAAAGTCCAGCCAGTGCCGCGAAAGTCCCTGCTGGGAAAGCCATTTCCAGCGCTTGCGCAGGGGATAAAGGAAGATGACCAGGAACATCCCGAAGCCAAGGAAGCCAAGCTTCAATCCGATGGCGCCGCTGGGCTTCAGGAGGACATGCTTCGGAGAAAACGGGCGATCGGCGGAAGCGAGGGTGTAGTAGCTGAAACCGTAGATCGCCAGAGCTGTGATCAGGACAATGGCGACTACGTAGCCCGACACGAGAAGACCATCGTGATGGCGGTCTTTACCTGGAGCCGATATAGCAGCGGTTGCAACTGCGGCGTTGGCACTCATTTGCTTGAGACTTGCTCCTCCGTACTTACTGAGAATCGTTTGTAGTCCGTGAAGCGATGGGTGTTTCGCCAGTGCTGGCGCGGCGTTTCCACCTCTACGCTCGCTACGACCGGGAACCAGTGTGGCTCCTTCAAATCGTGAAAGGGATCGGGTGCGAATGTAACTTCCGACTGCAGGGATTTGAGGCCGACATCCTCCAGGGTATTTGCGATTCCGGCTACAATCTTTGCGATCACACCGGTTTGGGGATCGATCCAAGCTGTGCCGGAGAGCTCTAGAGGGTACTCACGCCCCCGCAAGGCGAGAGCTGCAGGGGAGCGTGTGCCGGGAATGTGCTCAAAACTGACTTTGGAGAATTTCTGTCCGTCGATGGTTTCATCCGGCAGCAAAGCAAACTTGAAACTTTGCGCATAATAAGGATGAAAGACTAGGAACAGAGTTGCGAACCCATTGCTCACCAGAAGCGGCCTGTTTTTCTTATCCTGTTTGGCTTCGTGCACCGGCAGGCGTGACTCGTCAAGACTCAATTCGCCGCCGGGATTGGTTAGAATCACGAGATAGTCGTAGGTGGATTCTTCCTTCAGTTCGACTTTGCCATCCTTTCCTATTTTTTCCTGATCCACTTGTTCGGTGCACTTCACCTCCGAGAACTGATCCAGAAAGCCCATTACCTGAGTATTGGTGCGAGCCAACAAGTCATCGAGATTGTTGGGCGGTCCGGACAACTGGGCAAAGCAAATCCCGCACAGGGCCACGAAGGCAGCCGTGCTACGCCACATCGTGAGATTTGTCCGCACCATCATTCGTGACGCCTTTCCTTCGAATCAAAGCGGTAGCCAATGGTGAACATCCACTGGTCGTAGCTCAACTGCCCGCGGTTGGCGGTGTACGCTCCCTGAACAAAGTAATGAGAGCCGAGATTCGTTTCCACGTTGCCGGTGATGAAGCGGTAACTGTTGTTAGTTGTAAATGCAGACGCGAAATTCTGATCTCCTGCCAGAACCTCCAGTCGTAGACCGTCAAGAAAGTTCCGCGACAGAGAAAATGCGCGGTAGGAGCCGTTTCCGAATGAGCTGTTGAATCGCGCATAATGCGCATCGGCCCGCAAGCCGAGCCAGGGCAGGCGCCCAAACGTGATTCCGTACATCTGATTCAGCGAACTGGTCGTGTCGCCCGTCCGGTTGCTGCGTCCTATGTCGGTGTAGACGGAAATCTGTTTCCACACGTCGACCCGTCCGCCCACGCTGAAGCCCTGGAACAGATATTTGTCAAGCAGTCCGGTGCCAATTAATGTTGGGTCGAAGGTTGGAATGTCGCGAAAGTAGTTGTAGTTAAAATCCAACTCCAGTCTGGGATGTGGCTGCACACGCACGGTAAGGAAGTTCACGCTCAATCCGGGACCGGGCGCTGGCACTGCGGGGTTGCCGCTCGGATTGTCCGCCTGCAACGAATCGTAGATTGAGAGATATCGCTTATAGGACACGGTGTTTTCGAAGAAAACGAACGGCCTGTTCTGCTGCCAGTTCACCATGCTGATTCCGGCGCCCGAGGTGCTGCTGTAATAGACTCCGTCGAAGTCTCCACCGCCAAAATTCATGAAGGCCCCTCCGATGACACGACCTGGACTGTAATTCCATGAGGTTGGGTCGGGAGTCGAGCCGCCAAAGACCCCAACCGTCGTGCCTTTCGACAGCCGCTTTCCGAAATAGCCGCCGTCTATGGTGTTTAGGCTCGGTGCCCATGGCAAATAGAGACGCCCGAATCCCGCGACCAGGGAGGAGTTCGGATTGTCATAAGTCATGCTGATGTGATAAGTGCGATTGATCAAATCCTGCAAAGTCTGCTGGCCTGCGGGTACTTGTGACGTGAATCCGCCGCGCCAATAGCCGCTCAGATTCCAATACGTTCCATTTATGCGTGTAATGTCACCGCGAAAAATCATACCTACATCCGAGCTTGTAATCGAAGTAGTGCCGTGGCTTATGGTGCCCATGTAGTCGAAGCCGAAGCGGCCGCGGGCACGGTTCACGGAGGGCATGGGTGGCCGCGGAAGTTCGTCGCGAACTTCTTCGTCAAGAGGATCGCCTTCCGTGAAGGTGATCACGGCGGGATACTTTCTTGTGGCACTCAGGGCTCGCTGCTGTACCAGCGCTTCAGAATCTCCCGAAGAGAGGTATGCGAGATCGCCGGGCTTGACCGAGCGCTTGGGGACGTGAATCTCTGTCACGGCGGAAGTCTCCGCCACCGCGGTCACGATCAGTTCGGCAACGACGCCGGCATCCGAGGGTTCAACGGCAACCCCTTCGCGAGGAACGTGGTCGGACTCCTGAACTTCCAGCTTCATGCCTTCGGTCAGTCCCGAACTGCGGCCTCCGTCCAGGTAAGCGACTCCCTCAGCGACGTACTTTACTCTGAACACCGTCCGCAAGCTGGGATCCGCCGCGTGAACCGTCAGGATTGTCTGATTGCCTTCGGTCGGCGTTACCGCTGTGGGATTGGCAGGAATGGCAGAGGAAGCACCACTCTCATCATTCGGTGCATGCCGCGACGACTGAACCTCGACAGTCGCGGGGATTGGAGTGTGCTCCGTGCCGATTTGGGGAGACGGGATGGCGGCCGGGCCTTGCGCGACCGAGGCGACTTGAGACACCACGGGGAAGTCTGTCGTCGGTGCCTGAGAAACACTGCCCGACGCAACCGGAGTGGACGTTTGTATTCCGGGGGTCGGCAGAGAGATCTCCGACTCATCGGCTTGTTCGCTGTCGTCCGGCACTTGCGGGTTCTTGTTACGCCGAAATATTCCGGTCACGCTTCCCGAGGCCCCTGCTCCAGGCGCACCTTGAGACGATCCAGTTCGCAACTTCGTAGCGGAAGAGATATCCAGTATGATTCGCGTTCCTTCTTGTTTCATGGTGTATTCATGCGGTTGGTCGAGATCCACCACCACACGGACGACCGGGGGGACGTCGCCGTACTGTGCTGTCCGCACTTTCCGTACACCATTGAAGTTCACGTTCATGCTTTCCGTCTTTTTCTCGTACTTGGCGCCGGCTAATTCGAGCACCAGCCGGTCGGGATGACTCGCAGTCTTCACTGACGCTCCGACGGCCGAAGTCATCGTCACCTCAACCCGCACGCCAGTCCCTTCCTTCGCTGCAGTCACATCTCGCAGCGCTGCGATCCTGTCTTGTGCGGCAGCACAAGACGCCAGCAGCATCAGCATTCCGAGTCGTTTCTGTACTGCCCTCATGGCCTGTTATCACTCGCTGGCGCTCCACTTGCCGCCGAAAGGTGTCCAACTCTCTTATCCGCCACCCTGTCCATTGGGATGGCACTGATAGCAGTTCGGGCTGTTATAAACGTAACCAGACACACCCTGGTGCTGCTGGTCGGTTTGCGTCTTCCCGTGACAAATCGTGCAGGAGAAGACCGCGTAGTTCGATGGATTCGTGTGGCAGTTGCTGCAAGTACTTGCCCCTCCGTGCTTCATGGGAAACCAGGTGTGGTTAAATACGGCGCCCTGCCATGAATTGGTGGAGTGGCAGATCTGACAAGTGGTCGGAAATCCAGCCGCCTTGTGGTTCGGGTCCGTAGTGTTGTTGTAATCCTTCTGGTGACAGGAATAACAATCCGTCGGAACGTTTATGTAGTTGTTGTTCACGTGGCACTGATTGCAGGGCACGGTCTTGTGCGCTCCCGTGAGCGGGAAAATCGTCTTACTGTGATCGAAGGTTGCGGGAATCCACGCTGCCGTGTTGTGGCACACTTCACATTGCTGCGGAAATCCTACCTGCGCATGGTTGGGGTTGTTGGTGTTCTTGAAATCCGTCAAGTGACAGGCAACACAAGCGGTGTTCGTCAGCTTGTAATTTCCATTGATGTGACACTGCGAACACTGCAGTGTGGTATGGGCGCCGGTTAGCGGAAATCCGGTAGCGCTATGGTTGAACTGTGCGCCAGACCAGGATGAGGTGCTGTGGCAGGTGTCGCAGGTCGTGGGAAATCCTGCCTGGGCGTGATTGGGATCGGTGGTGTTGTTGTAATCCTTCATGTGACACGTGGAGCACGCGCCACTAGTCAACTTGTAGTTCCCATTTACATGGCATTGCGCGCACGGCAGAGTGGTGTGCGCTCCGGTGAGAGCAAAACCCGTGCTGGCGTGATTGAAACTGGCATTTCCCCAGCTCACGGTGCTGTGGCAAACCTGACAGGTCTGAGGTATCCCCGCCTGCACATGGTTCGGATCAGTGGTGCCCTGATAATCCTTCAAATGGCAGGAGACACAGGATGTATCGGTGATGTGGTAATTGCTGTTGACGTGACACTGCGAGCAGGCCGTAGTGGCGTGCGCGCCGGTAAGCGGAAACCCGGTGTTGGCATGGTTGAAACTGGCGTTGGCCCATGAGTTCGTGTTGTGGCAAGTTGCACAGGTTGTCGGGATGCCGGCCGTTTTGTGGTTTGGATTGTTCGTGCCGTTGTAATCCTTCATGTGGCACGAGGCGCAGTCTGTACTGGTGAGATTGAAATTCCCGTTGATGTGACATTGCGAACATTGCAGAGTGGCGTGTGCTCCAGTCAGGGGAAACCCCACTAGGCTATGATCGAAAGTCGCAGGCTGCCACGCGCTGGTCGTGTGGCAGGTCTGGCAGGTCTGTGGAAGGTTCAAAGTCACATGGTTCGGGTTCGTCGTGCGGCGGAAATCCGGCAAGTGGCATCCCACGCAATCCGCGGGCGTGCCTTTGAATTTTCCACCGATGTGGCAGGCCGTGCATTCGAGCGTGGCATGCATTCCAGTCAGCGCGAACCCGGTGAATTTCAGGTGATCAAAATTCACGCCAAACCAGTTGTCCATGCTGTGGCATTGCTCGCAGGTAGTGGGGAAACTCGCGGACACGTGGCTGGGGCCGGTGGTGTTCTGATAATCAGTTGCGTGGCAGGAGTAGCACTGCGTTGCCAGTCCCTGGAACTGTCCGGTTGCCGCCCCCTTGTGACAGGAGTCGCACTCCAATGCGGCATGTGCGCCGAGCAAAGGGAACCGATTCTGGTGCTGCCGGATTTGTTGTATTGCCACTTGCCATCCCTTGACGGTGTGGCACTGTGCACAATTAGCTCCAAACTGGCGCTGATGAATGTCGGCATGGCAGTCGGCGCATCTTTGACTCACGTTGGTAAAAACCGGCTTGATGTGACATTGGGTGCAAGCCACATTCTGGTGCATGCCGCGAAGCGGATATCGCGTCTGATTGTGATCAAACTCCGGGACATTGCGGATCGGCTTCCATCCACTGAGCGTGTGACAATTCTGGCAGGGAACATTCAATGGGCCATGCGGGCTACGCGTGTTGGCAGAAGCCTGCCACTGCGCGGCTCCGGGAACTGCGGAGGCGAACAGCAGCAACGACACGATCAGATTGATCAGAGTCCCTGAACCTAACATGCCCATCCAACTTGAAAACCAGAAAGCCGCAAGAAAAGAAATGAAGATGAATTGAGGACGACTTATGCAATTCGACGCCCAGTCAGAGTAGATGGTTGTGTGCGTCGCGAAAAGTTACGCAAGTCGGTGTTCATCACGCCAATTCGCAGTTGTTCAAATTTCTGTCCAAGCGATGCTTTCATAGTTGCGAAACGTAAGTTCTTCGCAGTGGCGCAATTTTTACGTAGGAGTAAGAGGGCGTTCAAAAAACTCGACTTGTACAAAAATCTGATCACTGTTTGCGATCGGTGCTGGAGAAGATTGATTACCTCGGTAACCTGAGCCAGCATGGGCGGTCAGTTCGCGGACTTCGGCGGAATGTTTGATCCGTGGCACGCGGCACAGTCTTTGGGAGTGGGCTTATAGAACAGAACGGGTTTGCCATCCATGACGCGCGTCAGTTTATGACACGCATCGCAGCGCACATTGCGATGCGCACCCTGGAGTGAGAAAGCCGTTCGGTTGTCGTGATCGAACAAGGAAGGCTTCCACTTCACACTGTTGTGACAATCGGCGCAAGGCGTTTTCTCGCCTTTTGCAAATTGCCGGCCGTGAATGTCCTGGTGACACTCTTCACAGCTAGTTGGCGCTGTTTTGAAATCCGCATCAATCAGTTTGGTGCCCATGTTCTGCGGTTTGTGGCAGTCGATACAAGCCGTGGCGCGGTGAGTTCCCAGCAGCGGGAAAGAAGTCTTGGAGTGATCGAAGCTGGACAATTCTTTCCATGACTTGGTCGAGTGACAAGCTTCACAACCAACTGGGCTTCCCCCAGTTCGCACCTGTAGCATTCGCTCCTTGAATTGGCCTTTGTGCGGGTCAGTATGGCAACTGGTGCAGGACAGATCCTGCCAGTGATAGATCACGGCTGGTTTTGGTTTGAACTCGGCGGACTTTTGTGGCAGTCACTGCACGGAACCGCGATGTGCCCGCCAGTCAAAATGAAGTGCGTCTGTCTGTGGCGAGCCAGTGTGAAGGTAGAGGGCTTGTAGCCTTCAAGATTGTGGCACTGGTCGCAAGCATTGAGATACGGCGCTGCCGCGAACTGCCCGGCATGCTGATCATTGTGGCAGTCGGTGCAGTGCTGGAACTTAATTTTAAACAAAGTCTCTTTGCCCTTAGGAATGTGGCACTGCGCGCACTGGACCCGCGCATGTCCTCCCTGCAACGGATAGGCAGAAGCCGCGTGCTCCTTCACCGTGAACTTCGATGGTTTCCATCCGTCCACGGTATGACATGAGGAACACTCGGGACCAGAAGGCCGCTTGGCGAACTGCCCATTGTGCGGGTCGGGTTTGTGGCAATCCATGCATTGCTGAAAAGCCAGCGGCTTCTTGAGTCTCCGCTACCGTGACACCGAATGCAGTCGACCGTCGCATGCTTTCCGAGCAGAGGATATTTCGTTTTCGAGTGATCGAAGCGCTCGCTCACCGCTTGCGAAGAGACCTTCTTCCATCCGCTGGCGTTATGACAGGCCTGGCAGCCTTGCGCGAAACTTCCATGGTGCGGATCGGAGTGACAATCAGAACACAGCGCGAATGGAATCCCAACGTAGCGAGGTTTGTTGTCAGGTCCGGGCGTGTGGCATTTCTGGCAAGCTACCTGCGCATGCAAGCCGGTAAGAGGATAGCGCGTTTTCGTATGATCGAACTGTTCAACCTTAATCGTCTTCCAGTCTTGATAGCTGTGGCACTGCAAACAATTTGTCCCAGCCGCCCTCTGTGTTCGTCCTGATGGCAGGTAACGCAGGCTGGCGAAATACCGAGAAACGTCCGGTTCAGGTCTTTAACCTCGATGGTTGTGCGATCAGAGGCGGACACCTTGTCGGCTGAGTGACATTTCTCGCAGGCCAGACCTGCGTGCTTTCCTTCGAGGATGTATCCCGTCTGCTTGTGGTCAAAGGTCTTCGGATCCCACTTGACGATGGAAAAGTTCTCGCCGTTGTGCTCCGAGTGGCAACTTACACACTCTTTGCTCGATCCTGGGGTGAGGTGATACGTGGCGTGTAGCCCTGTTCGATTGACAAGCCGGGTAGCGATCTCTGCGTGGCAATCCAGACACTTGAAGTTAGCTTGGCCTGCACCGAGCCTGTGACAAGCGGTGCAGTTGGTGGTGCCGTTCAGGGACTGATGCGCACGGGAAAGCGGGCCGGGAGAAATCTGCGCTGTGGCGGAAGAAGCAAAAAGCAGAATTGTGCAAGCGACGATCTCCAGAATCAGGCCACGTTTGCTTGGTGCGTTTGCCATGTTCAACGCAATTCTTGCTGAAACTGCAATCGTTACCAGTTTCTTTGCTTGCGCGCAAGGTGCGAGAAGTCTAAGTTTGCACCTTAGTCACCGTTCAGCGCTGTGCTGTTTGTCACCATCGTGGGTTAACTGTGCTCGGTCGCGAAACTTCAGCGCGCGCAAAAGTGCCCCCGGCCAGTCGCGAACGACCAACCGGAGGCATCGGGAGAAACTGCGAGGATCGTGACCTATCAAGCCGGGGATGATTGCAATTACCTTCCCCGTGTAGGCATTGACCTTGACTTCGTATTCGTTTCCGTTCGTGGCCTTCACATCCACCGACCAGTCAGCAGGGTTGTCCGCTCTTCTCAAGAACCACTAAGAGGACGGTGCCACCGCCA
>CAWFQN010000006.1:0-502558 GCA_963817925.1 uncultured Acidobacteriota bacterium | reverse complement strand
TGTTGAGGCCCGCGTGCACCAGTTCGACCTTGTCCTTCGGCAACTGCAGCGGCGCCAATGACAACCTGAACGACACTGCCTTTAACCAGGACACCGCAAACACCGCGGGGGGCATCAACGGCGCTGGCCCTACGCCGGGAATTGGATTGAATTCTTTCTACGGCCCTTGGTTGGAGAGGATCGACGTTGGGTTGGCCCGCAGTTTTTCACTCAGGGAAGGCAAGGTACTGCAACTTGAGGCGCAAGCCTTCAATTTGTTTAACCACGCCAACTACTACGTTCAGAATGGCAACGGGGTTAATCAGTTGCAATACAACCCGATTGGGACTAACTGCGGTGACGGCACAACCCTGAATCAAACCTGCTACCTGGTACCCAACTCAGGACCGGGTAATTTCGGAACGCTCCAAGAAATTAGCCCAAACGGCCTTCCCCGCGTGCTGCAGTTCTCCGCACGGCTCACGTTCTAGGTTCCGAACGGGCGGCCTCAGACTCGGCGCGGGGTATCCTTCGCGGAAATTCGGCTGCGGCCCAACCGGGGGGGTGAACCGAATAATGCGGCCGGGGGCTATGCCGAACGGACTGGAACTAATCTAGACGCCATATGAGTGCTATCGGGATTTTTCAATAGTAATCCAGCCTGCTGACGCTGCCCCTTAGTCCTTCATGCCTTTCTGTGCGCGCTGGAAGGCGAAGTGGCTGACATGGACTGAACCCTGAAATGGGCGATCAATATCGGCCACGGCTACCAGCGCCAGTATGATGAGCAGGGAAAAAACAAATACCTGAAGCGCGTGGAGAGGCGTGTTGGCTGAGCCAAACGTGGAGGCCGAGGCGATGGTTACTGTACCACCAATGACGAGTAGGCACCAAAGCACCGAGGGGAGGCGAGATGCGTTCTGGAGGAACCGAATGCGGCGATGTTCGGTGAGCGCGCTCAATTCGGAAAGCGCGTGGTCCTCGGCGATGATTTCCGTTGGCGATCCAGTCTTGATCGACATCAACGTTCTCCACATGTCCTGATTCACTTTACTGCTCGATTCCGGCGAGTGATCGGCTGCCATTTGTGGCCAATCCTGGCCGATCACAGTCTCGGCATAGGAACGGGCCAAAACCTCGACTTGCCCCCGTTGCGGATCGGGCAGACCTTCGGCGAGGCGATAGAGATTTCCCAAGGCATTGGCTTCATTTTCCGCATTCAATTCGGCGGCGCCGAAATTAGTCCATACCGTGTAGAGCATGAAACCGAGAATGACCGCATAGGTCGTGCCCAGGATGCTAAGTTGCCAGCCGATCAGATCATTGTGAGCGCGACGCTTCTCCCATGGCCAGATCCTGTTGAGACCCCACATAAACAGCAGGGAGGCGGTCACGGTAAGCACGATAATGACGACATTTTGGAAGGTGTTTAGCATTGCTGGTCGTGTCCCTCCACTCGGGTCCCACGACTTATACCCTAGTGGGGCCGTTTGAACAAATGATTTTCCGAGCCCAGGAAGGCCGAATCGCGGGAGGAGATTGTCGTCGCAGTACCAGCCGATTTTGCTTACAACTGGTCAATGAGCGCTATCGCGATATTTCGACAGTTGAGCCGCTAGATTGACATGGCTGGGAGTGACTATCGAAGCTCCGGGCCGTTCTTCGGACGACCCTTGACGATCTTGGATGCGGTCGAGGTTACCGCATTTCGCAGGTGTAAACCGGTTTTGAAAAAGGGCGGGCTACGCGGCGAGCCATCGTTGACTACCCGCCCTTTAGCGTTGTGGTCGGAAGAAATCACATGCAGGGCGGCCCTGCATCAGTGGTAAAGGTGTTGTTGTCAGAGAACCAACCATTGGCCGCAATTGAAGGCGCGCCAAAGAACCACGAAAAGAACACCAACTCTTGCAAATGGTATTTGTACCCGTTGGACATCGTTACCGGGGGGATATTAGTCCCAGTCAGCGGGTCGCCCACTTCAAGGTTACCCTGACAGCCCGGTTGTTGTCCGATATGTCCCCAGGCTGGCACAGGATTATCCCCGAAGGGGTCATTCATCCACTCCCCGACCTCGTGGGCGGAGACGGACGTATCAAAAATTCCCGATCCGAAAACACCGGTTGTGTCGAAATCCATCGGCGAGTAGGTCTGGATGGGTAAGCCGGCGAAGCCGTGATAGCCCAGAATGCAGCAGGTATTGATGTCAGTGACCGGAGACGCCATTACTACGTTCGCCAGCAGGAAAATCGGCAGCGAGCCGGGGTTCACTCCTTGCGAATAGAGCGCTGGAATAATCGTGCTGTCCAAATAAGCGTCAAACCAGCCGATGTCGATGATCCCCAGCGGAGCGCAGAAGGGCGGGTTGCCAAGGGAGTGGGTAGACAGGGCCAGCCCGTCAGCTGCCGGCACGTTGATATAGACCGTGTGGGTAGTCGTGACCGGGTGGAGCAACACATGGTAGTCATGTTCCTGGGTGTAGGCCCAGAAGTTGGCTCGCTGGAAAGCATCCACATACTGGGTGTTGCCCACCTGCGTGCCACCAAAGTCAAAGTTGGCGTTCCGGATGATCGGCGATTGCCGATACAGAGTCAACGGAACATCGTTCGGCGCAGTGAGGCAAGCCGTGTTAGCCACGGTGGGATCAAGCTTGGTGACGCCCGGCTTGGTGGTCACTTTTCCGGTCTTGAAATTAACGTGAGTTCCTATCAAGTTGGTTGTAATTACCACAGGAACAATCTGGGTAGGGACGTCGACACTCTGACGTCTTTCTTGGTCAAACGGATTCCGCCCCACCATCACACCGGAGTAGTTGTTGCGATCTCGCGTTGAGGAAACGTTAAAGGTCCACAACGGGAGCATGGAGCTATTCGGGCTACGCTGATACAACGTCCGGCCCGAACGAGGCATGACAGTGGTGTAGGCTCTCAGTCTCGCGTGATCTTGCCCAGCAAGGTCCTGCGCGCAGGTTACGGTCGTGGCGGCGGACCACAAAAATGTGGCCGAGAAGAAAAGCAGTAACGCTTTGCACTTCATAGGACACCTCGCGAAGTTGTAGAGTTCGGATACGCTTTCCAAAGTCCGTCTAGGAAACGGACAGCTTTCTCCTGGTGGCAGGCGTAGTCACAGGAGATGACCGGGGGAGCTCCCGGGCACGAAAATTATATACCTAAATCACGTCTCCATGAGAGCGAATGGTCGAGTGGGAACTGCGGCTACGTGCTAATGGGAAGCCGGGCTTATAGGGATCCATCGGTCGGGGATAGCAGGCTAACCTGAAGGCAAGTGCTGTTAACAGATGGGATGAGAATGCCGGTCTCCGGCGGGATGCGATAGGCTCCCAAGTTATCGACGCGCTCGAAGCGCAAGAGATAAAGGAGACCGGCAATGAAGAAGGTTAGCACCGTAGCGGCAAAGCAGGCTAAGAATTTTTCGGATCGGAAACTGACGATCGGTTTGGATTTGGGGGATCGATCGAGCTGGTATTGCGTGTTGGATGAAGCGGGGGAAGTAGTTCTGGAACAGAGGCTGGGCACGACTCCGAAAGCGATGAAAGAGGTGTTCGGGGCCATGCCGCGGAGCCGGATCGCGTTGGAGACCGGAATGCATTCGCCGTGGGTGAGCCGGGTGTTGAGCGAGTTGGGACACGAAGTAATCGTGGCGCATGCGCGCAACGTGCGTTTGATCGGGGAGAGTCGGCGGAAAGATGATCGCTTCGACGCCCGGACTCTGGCCCGGTTGGCGCGAATCGATCCGCAGTTGCTGGCGCCGGTGCAACATGGCAGCGCCCAAGCACAGGCGCATCTGATGGTGATCCGAGCGCGAGCCGGACTGGTGCGAGCGCGGACGTCGTTGATCAACAGGGCGCGGGGACTGATGAAATCCTACGGGGAACGGCTGCGCGGCTGCAGCCCGCGCAACTTGAATGCGGAGAAAGCACGACAGCTGAGCCCGGAACTGCAAGCGGCGCTGGAACCATTGCTGGCCGCCATCGAATCGCTGAGCGAGCGGATTTATGAATACAACCAGCAGATCGAGAAGATCGCCACGAATAGTTATCCGCAAGTGGCGCGGCTGAAGCAGGTGAAGGGAGTGGGAACGCTGATCGCGCTGACTTACCTGCTGACGCTGGAGGATGGGCAGCGTTTTCGCAAGAGCCGCGACGTGGGCTGCTATGTGGGGTTGCAGCCGGGACGCAGGAACTCGGGGCAGAGTGAGCCGCAGCTGCACATCAGCAAGGGAGGCGATCCGTATTTACGAACGTTGCTGGTGCAGGGAGCGCACCACATTCTGGGGCCGTTTGGAGGGGACAGCGATCTGCGGCGCTGGGGGCTGAAGCTGGCCGAGCGCGGAGGAAAAAACGGGAAGAAACGAGCGGTGATTGCGACCGCACGAAAGTTAGCCGTGTTGCTGCATCGCTTGTGGGTGAGCGGAGAGGCCTACGAACCGCTGCGCAACAGTAGACAAGTTCTATTGCCGGCAGCCGCATAGTTCAAATTGGTTGAGTTGGAAGCGCCGTGCCCAAGCGCCGAGTTCCGGTGACTGCGTCTATGGCCTGGCCCCAACTTCCATCGCGAGATGGAAACGGAGGTCGATAATCAGGTGGCAGCACCGGCTGCAACGAGAACACCCAACTTGCACCGAGCGAAACAAAAATCGCTCATCGAGAGTGCGGATGGAAGGGTGGCGACAGGGTTTGGTTTGGGCGCGGAGGAAGAGGAAGAAGAGGAAGAAGAGGAAAGACCAAGAATCCCCAAGCGACTGTCCCTTTCCTTCCTGACGGAATGGTGACAGATCGGTCCTCGCCGTCAAGGGTTCGCTGCCGCCGCAAAGAACGCGCCCTTGACCGCTCCGGGCCGCTCTGAACACCCTCCCGTCATGAAGGAAAGGGAGATTTTAGGAAAGACAAATCAAAATCTACTTGACGCGGACCGGCATTCTCATGGAAGGCCGTTACACTTAAAACCCCTCCCACTGGGTCAACGAGTGAATTGACCGACTACGGGAAAAGGTACACGCACCTCTGAACCCGCGGAAATGACCCAACCTGATTCCAGCGCTTCCCACGTACGGCTCCGCGAGCTGGCGGTCCGCAACCTGACTTTACGTTTGAGGCATGAACAAAAAACCCTCTCCCCTTTGATCGGGGAGAGGGCCGTTGCAGTCGGAACGTGTTTTATTCGTCCCCGTCCCCGTCCGCGTCACCAGCGGGTGCGGGGTTGTTGAAGTCGCTCGCGGGGCGAACCGTGCTCTCGCCGGGATAGGGCTGCTTAAACCCGGTCGCTTGGTACCAGTTGAGATGGTTGACGGTGTCCGGGTCTTCGGCGTCGGGCTTGGTCAGTTTGCCGGCGAAGATCTCCGACTTCTTTTGGAGCCAACCTGCCCTCAGGGCCTTGACCTTAGCACTGTCCTTTGGGTTGTATTCGTTCGCTCCAACGCCCTGGTCCAGCGGGACCCGGTTCGGCACGTGCGTCCACGGCGCGAAGTTCTTCTTGGGTGGATTGTTGGTGAAAGCCGTCCTCATCGGCGTCGCAATGAGGTCATACTGGTTCATGGGCGTCAGACCGAGGATTTGCTCCATCGTCCGAGTCATGTTGACCTGCGTGTAGTAGTAGTGTTGGGTGGGTCCATACTGCACGGCGTAGGGGCTGACGATGTAGCCTGGACTCCGATGACCATCGATGTGGTCGACGCCGTTCTGCGCGTCGTCTTCCTCGATGAAGATCGCCGACGTGGACCAGACTGGGCTATGGCTGATGGAGTCGATAATGCGCCCAACCGCCAAGTCATTATCGGCTTGTTCGGCGTCCACAGTCGGCGGGCCGCCGGTGTGGTCGCACATGATCCACAGGATGCTCAACGCGGGCACCGTACCGGCCTTGACGTCATTATTGAAGTCCTGTATCCACAGAGCGTAGCGGAACTGGTCGGGGATGTTCAGATCGAACTGCGGGAAGTTCTTGATGAGGTGGTTATAGACGGCCGGGATAGAGGACTCCGCCTGGACCACGTTCTGATAGTGCAGCGTTTGCTCTTTCCCAGACAGGAAACGCTGCGCGTCGTGGAAAAACTGGCTCCAGGTCGGCTCAACCCCGCCCTTCGTTGCGAACGTATCGTTCTCGACGTATTCGCCGTAGAGCTTCAGCGACAGACCGGCGGCCGTCGCTTCCGAGAACAGGAAGCCCTTCTTCTGATAGGCAAGTGCATCGCCAGCGTTCCCGCCTGGATAGCTGCGGATCCAGTCCGGCGACTGGATGTCGTCGGCGTAGGGCACCATGCCCTCGGTGATCCACTGGTGACCGTCAGCCGACTGGCGGGCTGGGTCGTAGAAATTGTCGAAGAGAGGGAAGCGCTTCACCAGTTTGTGCACGTTCGGCGTGTCCAGGATCTTGTTCGCGGGGTCGTAGCCGAACACTGCCAACCTGGGGTCGCCATTGCCGGCGGCCACGTCGCCCAGGATCTGATCATAGGTGCGGTTTTCACGGACGATCAGGAACACATGCTTGATCAGCGACGGATCGCCGATCTTGGCCGGGAGTGCGACCGGCTTGGTTTTCGGGTTGCCACCGGAGGCAGACTTGATATTCTCCGTCAAATCCCAGTGGTTGTTGTAGATAACCTGCTGCGTCATCGCCTGCAAAGTCCCGGGAAGCGGAACGGGGACGATGCTGACGGTGCCATTGTCCTGGTGGGTATTGTAGTCGCAGACGTTGTAGTCGCACTCGTACGAAAGACGGGTGCCGATCCCCTTGTCATTGGCCACGATGAGCGTGTTATTGGCCTTGTTCAGCACGACCGAGCTTGGCGCATAGGCTACCGGGATCATGCCCAACACGGCGTTGGTCACACCCTTGGCGAGGTTGACCACCGCGATCGCGTTGGCATTGTACAGCGCCACGTAGGCAACGCCATTCTCGGCATCGACGGCAATCGAGTTCGGACCGGCGCCATAGGCCGGACCTTGGCCGGGCACTCCGATCGGCAGCGCAAGGTTGATCGTCCGCGTTACCACGTTGGTGGCCGTGTCGATCACCGAGATGGTGTCGCTATAGGTATTGGCGACCAACAGGTAGCGTCCGTAAAACGCCAATGCGGTCGGGTGCAGACCCGTCGAGATGTTAGCGGTGACTGTCATCGTGGGCAGATCCACCACAGAAACGGTACCCGTGATCGCGGCGCCAACCACTGGGTCGGCGACGATTTCAGTGCCGGCGGACCAGATCTGGAAGTCCGCTTCCGTAGCCGCCCGGCCCCCCTCGTTGCTGACGTAGGCAGTCGTGCCCTTGCTGTCGATCAAGACGCTGTGCGGCGCGTTGCCGACGCGGATCTGCTTACCCTGCGTATCCGAGGTCAGGTCGATCTGGGTGAGCGTATCGTTCTGGTTCAGCAGGGCGTACGCGCTCTTGCCATCGCTTGAGAGCGCCAGGCCGCCGGGATAAGCAGTGCTCGGACTATAGAACGTGCCGCAGGGCACGCCATAAGATCCCGGAGGGCTGTTCTTGAAGCAGGTGATGAAGGAATTGTTCGGCGGTACGCTGATCTGTGCGTTGTCTTCCAGCAAGCCCTCTGCAGTGACGTTGGTGATGGTGACGTTGCTGCTGTCCTGGCTGAACACCAGGTGCTTGCCGTCCGCCGAATAGGCTATGCCGCTATAGCTGCCGCTCGCATCCGCTCCGAACGTGGCGTAGTTCTGCAGCACATTGCCGGTGTTGGTGTCGAATATCTCGACCGCCTGGGTCGCGCCCAGGGTGAGCACGGCGGCGGTGTGACTGCGGACATTGGGGTTCAGCGCGATAGCCTTCGCGCGGACCCGGATGCCGAGGTCGACTTGGGTACCAGCTGGCGTTATGACCGCGCCATCGCTGACCACCCACGAGCCGTTCGGCTGCGGGCCGGTGACATAGGTCGGGTAATACTTGGACTGAGCAACGGCGAGCCCCGGAAGGCTCAACCCCGCTGCCAGCAGGCCGGCAAGCGGACGCAAACAGTTGATCCGCGACTTATTTCGAGACTTAATTCGAAACATTTTTCGAAAATGGGATGTTTTTCGAGACATGTACCGTTCTCCTCTTTGGATTTTTTTCATCACGCAACTGGGATCGCCTGTGCGGCATGGGGGTGGAAATATGAGCGGGGCTAATCTCGCCAGCGCCAACTTTACAGACGACCTACGACGGCTCTGTGACGATCCGGTAAATTTTCCGTTAATTGGAGCTTCTTTTTCGCGTATCGTGGCGCGCGCAACGGATAATGAAACGCCTTTGGAGGAAGACTTATGTCCAGCGCTCCCCAGCCCCGCAAGACATTCAAGATTTCCAATTCTCTTAACCGGCAACTCAATGCGTATGCGCTGGCAGCGAGCGCAGCCGGAGTAGGTGTGCTGGCGCTGGCCCCGGCCTCCGAGGCGAAAGTTGTCTATACTGAAACGCATCAAGTGACGCGCGCAGGCTTTCCCCTATACATTGATCTCAATCACGACGGCATCAAGGATTTTGTACTGCGCACGATGTATTACGCGGGCACCTCGGGCTTCGAGGCGGGGCTCGACGCATCCGGATACCGCAGCAACGCGGTCGCCGGGAAACGTTTTAAGTCGAGCGGCGGCTATTTTTTTTCTGCTGCCTCCGCTTTGCCCGCAGGCGCCCAAATCGGACCAGAACGCAAATTCCCCGTTCGTTTCCCATTTATGGCAGTGGAGCATTTCAACCGTGTCCACAGCAGCCAGTATTCCGACCTGGGCCCGTGGGTCGGCAAAGGTAAGGGTGTCAGGAATCGATATTTGGGACTAAAGTTCGTCATTCACGGCAAAGTTCACTACGGCTGGGCCAGACTCAGCGTCACGCTTGGGCATCATCGGCAATACGGCGATGTGATCGGCACCCTCACGGGCTACGCCTATGAGACCATCCCCAACAAGCCGATCATCGCTGGCCAGACGAAAGGCGAAGATGTGATTACGGTGCAGCCCGAAACGTTAGGCGAGTTGGCGCGCGGAAAGAAGTAGCTGCCATCTCAACTGTCGAACAATCGCGATAGTCGGGTGCCCCATCCTAACGTCGCCGAAATAGTCCGATCCCGACCTCGACTCTGGTTTTGCGACGTTAGGGTGGGGATTTTGACTCTTGACCGTCGGGTGCCCCATTCTAAATTTCGCGTTGTTTGCGAAATTTAAGGTGGGGATGTTGGAGGCCGACCCCAACCACCCAGAGTAGCGCCCTCCGGTTCGTTGACCATCGTGCGTTGCATGCCATCTGTGCGTCGTATACCATTGCGATTTTCAATTTCCCGTTGTCATTTCGAGCGGAGTCGAGAAACCTGCTTTGCCCATGCCGGACTCAATCAGGGTTTCCTCAGGGGTCGTTGCCAACAGATGCACATGTTCCGGCATGACGACGTATCCGTAGACGCACATGGCGAAGCAGCAGCGCATGCTCTCCAGGCACAGAACAAATAAATCGCGGACATCAGGAAGGTTGAAGTAAGCTCGCCGATGATAGCAAGTGAAAGTTACAAAATGGGATTGTCCGGACTGCTGGAAGCGCCGCAGACTTGTAGGCATGAGAAGATTTAACGCGCTCAAGCCCGCGAATGCAGTGATATCTGAACATGCCCCAGGCTAGCTCGCAGACCCGCTCGCGAACCTGGGCCACCGGCCGCTGAGCGTAAATTCTTACGGCCCTGATTCTCTCTCCATCAATTGAGTGAGCCGCTTGATGACTACTTTGATGTACGGGCTGTCCATATTTCTGCAGGGGATGGTCAAGCAACTGTCACCGGTATCGTAAAGTTTAGAGATCGCCGTCCACTCTCCGTCGTCCGGCCAGTGATCCAGCATGTTGAGATCCCCGTGACGGTCGAAGGTGTGCCGGCTTCCTGTGATCAATGTTTGCTTGTGGGTGTTCACTACTAGCCGCATCCTAAGGTAGCGCATATAGTGACAGTCGTCCTTGATCTTCTGCTCAAATCCCGGCGTGCCGTAGCCCATCTTCCGCTTCGCTTCGTCTGGGATGTATTTCCACCTCGCGGCGCTGGAAGTGTAGTTGTTCATGCAGAGTGTGTCGTCCTTGAGAAACGTGTATACGTCAACGTCATATACCCCGGTTCGCTTGTAGCCGAATTGCACCGACGCGATCAAGTAGCTCTGGGCGGTATAGATTGCCACTCTAGCATCGTCGTATAGTTCAATCGGAACTTCCAGTTTTAAATTCACCCCGGCCACGAGCAGCGGCCGTCCTGTTCCAGGATCCGGCTCGATCAACTGAGCGGCAGTAAGACGCGGCAGAAAAAATATTGCTATTGCTAGCAAAAGTTTGATTTTCATTGGTGTTGTCCCAGCCCACGCGCCGGACGAAGTCGCTAGGTCGGTTGCAAACGTAACAGTGCGTCACACGCATAATTCTCTCCCCTTACGCTTCGGTCGTCGCCAAGGGAATCCATTGCCTATGGTATACCAATCGGTCCTAGACGATCCTGGTCTCAACTCTGGGAATCTTCCGTGTCGGTGGAAAATGCCTGGGTTCCTGGTCCGAAAGGCCTGGTGCCCCAGGTTCACATCGGTTTTTGACGCTAACCTGGGTTAGCACATACCGACGCGGCTCCCGGGTTACCGCCCAAAAACCGGGCGGGAAGATGGGACACCGGGCAAGCGGAAGCCTCTTCTGGTGAGATAGCAGCTCGGAAAGAAAGAAGGCGGGGCCATCCCTCGGTCACCAGTTGCGAAACGGGATGTCTGAGTTGCGCGCCTTGACGGTCGCAAGTCCTCGCTGACTGTTGAGCAAACTTTGCGCGGACCGACGGGACTGTTCATTACTCGGGTTTGGACCCACGACAACTTCACAGAGAGAAAATTTACCGTTCTTGTCTCGTAAGGGAACCCGCCGGTATGGTACCAACATCGATTTACCCTCTCTGAAATCTAGGGGACATTCCTGCTCTTCTACCGGGAAGGCGGGCGCGACGTCCATTAGCACACAAGAGAATATTCGCCATTCCTGTTCCTCGCGGAATTTCTCATGTTTGAAGACCAAGGCGAACTGATGAAATGTGAGCCGCAACAATACCCGGGCAGTGAGACTTGTGTTGGCCGGGTCGAGCGGCATTTGGGCTAAAATTCCCTCAACTTCTGCAACAATCGCCCCGGCTACCTCACGTTGCTCCTCCTGGTCGTAGACGCAACGGGCCAACGTGAACTCTTCGGGGAGAACAAGTTGCTGCCCGCTAAAGCCCAGCGCAAACCCCGATACCTGGCCCCCGTATGCGCGCCATTGAGGCAGAGAGTCTCCATCCTGCGAAAACGACGCGACGTACAGGTTGACTTCCTCCATACCGGGCCCGTCCAGAGCCGCACGCATCGTTTCGAAGGACGAACGGTTCTCGGGGTTCGTCGATGCACAGCGCTTGTTGATCTCAGCACGAATTATGCTCTTGGCATGCAGGAACTCTTGGGTATCGTTAAGGCATTGGTGGTGACTTGCCCATATCTCTTTCTTCTTTATGACTCCTAGCAGACCCTTCTGGTCCGTGTAGTGATAGAGGGTCGCGGGCGGCTTCTCGGACAGTAGCGAATTCAAGACTTCCTGCTTGAAGCCTCGTCTGATCACTCTGCCCGTAGACATGGCCAGTTGAGTATAGATCAACCATGAAGTTGGCGCGGGAGGACGGGCGGCCCGATTCTAAGTTTCGCGTTCTTTGCGAAATTTTGGGGTGGGGATGTTGGAGGCTGATCCAAAGCCAGTAAACGTGAGGGGCCGAGATCGAATCGGAAGAGACGACAAGAAAACACGTCCGGTGCCCCAGGTTCGCGCCCGTTCCTTGATATTCAGGCTCGTAACACCCGTTCTTCGGGCGCTAACCTGGGTTTCGCCATATTCCGAAGGAGACAGCCCCAGATGTCATAGCTATAGATCGTCTTGCGCCATCAGGCCCACACAGTTCGCGCACTTTACGTTTCCCATTTCGGGAATCGTCTTCAGGGCCCATCCACTTTCCCCTTGATCTCATTCCCCCGCCACTGATATTATAGAACAACACAGGTTATCTAAAATAAAGATAACCGCGTTCTTTGACAACCTGACAAGGGCGCAGCTCTTGGCCATCTCCAACTGCTGAGTCCGACCAACAAGACGAAGGCGAAAATCTTCGTCCGGCGCTTCGCTGCTGCCAGAACGCAAGCGCAACCGGCCCGGCAGACCGGCTCAGAAAAGACGCGCTAACTCCAATGTTTAGAATATTTTGCCTGTAACTACCTTAAGAACCATAGATCTACAAGGCAGAATTTTTACCGGTCCTTTGTTTTCTGGATTTTGGGCGGAATCGAGTGATTTTTTTGATAGAAATCCTGCACCAGAATAGGTGCAGTATTAGAAATCAGTCATTGACGAGCGCCCGCAGCGGCCCCAGCCAGGGTTCGTAGCGTCGCCAGCGCTCAACTGATGTGCGATAGATCGGCTGCCGGGTCTGCCACTTGCTGGGAGTCTTCACTGCCCGCGGATTGGATTCGGGCCGCAGACACGCGTCGTCCCACGCCAGGCCGCAGGCCGCGATGATCCGCCGGATGACTGGTTCGGGCGCGCGGGTCAGGTCTTCGTAATCGACGTCGATGAAGCGGTCGGCCGGCAGCACGCTCCGCCAATGGTCGACGAGCCGCTGGTAGCTGCGGAAATACGCGACCAGTTCGGGACCTCCGGTCGGAAACGGCAGGCTCGGATGGAAGTGAGTTTGATGGATCGACAGCGCCGTGTCGACCGCAGCGCGGCGGCAATGGATGATGAGTGCGCGCGGGAACGCCACGTGGATCAGCCCGGCCCAGAGGAAGTTGAACGGCATCTTGTCGGTCACTCGCGCCGCCGTCGGCGCGATCGCGCGCAGCACCCCGAGATAGTCTGCCGCCGCATTAGCGAGAAATGCCTTCTCGTCGCCAACCGCGCCTGCACGCTGCCACGCTGACCCGCGCTCGTTCCAAAAATTCAACTCGCCGCCAGCCCCGACCTCGGGATGCATGGAGACGATCTGCTCGACGAGAGTTGTGCCAGACCGCGGCATACCGATGATCAGCACCGGCGTCGCATCCGAGCTGCCGAGTTCGCGCGCCCGCGCGATCAATTCGGGTGTGCTGCGGGCAAGCAGCCGGTCGACCACGATGGAGAACGCGGCCGAGTCGAACGACGCAGCGCCACTCCTCACAGCGTCTGCAGCGTCGAAATGGAGCATGGCCAAGGCGTAGTCGCCAATATCCTCCGCCGCCTTGCCAATCGCGAGATGAAGCCGCTGGCGTTGCCCCAATTCCAGTCCCGGCGTGGCCAGAGCGGCTTGCATCGCTTGACGCAAACCGTTGTCATCATTCGTGACCGGGCGGCACCGGACCAGATCGTAGTAGCTTCCCGCCAGCAGCGGCGCGATTGCGATCGTCCGTTCGAAGCACGCACGTGCCTCCTCGAAACGGCCGAGCTCAGAGAGCACGTTGCCCAGCAGATCGTACGCCATGGCGTTCCTCGGATCAGCCACCAGCATCTCTCGCAATACCTGTTCGGCTTCCTGATTGCGATCCTCGATGACTAGCGCGCGCGCCATAGCAAGGCGGCCGAAGCTGGTCCTACCTCCGGTCGCCGCCGCGCGCCGGAAACAGCCAATCGCCTCGCCGAGATGCCCGAGTGTATACAGTAGAGCGCCAGCGCGGAACCACGCCTCGGTCAGGGATGGGAGCAGCTGAGTGGCGCGGTCGTACGCAGCGAGTGCCCCGCCAATGTCGCCCAGTTTCTCCAAGGCGATTCCCAGGCGGAAATGTGCGTCGGTGTAACGCGGGTTGCTGGCGACGGCTCGCTGCAGTGCAGCGATGGCATCCGGTACGCGGTCGACCTCGAGGCAGGCGAGGCCGAGATCGTGCTGGATGACGGGATTGGACGGCTGCAGCCGCGCCGCATCGCGCAACGGCGCGATCGCATCGGCGGGCCGCCCGGCCCTGAGTAACTCAGTGGCCAACGCAAGCAGAGGCGCCACCTGCTGCGGCGCGGCTGGATTTGGAGACTGGGACATGGTGCGAACCTAGCGCGGGAACTGTAGCGTGGCCATCGGAATCGCCAGCGCAATTGTCACCCACAAACGACACTCCGTGCTGTCATTCACACAGGAGGCTCGAGCGGAAAATATGGTTCCGTTTCTAAAATTCCCAACAGCCCAGCGCCATTCGTGTAATGAACTGGGTGGAATTGCGGGATTTATGGACTGAAGTCCGAAGGAGTGGCAAACCACATCACCACTTCGGCTCCGAAATTCACTTAGTGCTTAACTTCGCTGCTTGGCGGAGTTCTTTCAGAGCGGCCATGGTACGCGCTGTGTAATCTACTCGCTTTCCCGACTTCGGGCGTCGGTGGCGTTTGGTGGCGGTATCGTGTTTTGACATTTTTCTCCTCAGTATTTGCTTACAGGACCACGTTGTGTTGGCCTTGAAGGCTTGGCAACACCGGCTCGGATTGTTGCGACTCAATCTCGATCCGAGTCTTTGCGAATCTTTTTTCGGGCACGCTTTCGCGCCAAAGCTTGCTTTACTCGGCGCTTATCGCCCGGTTTCAGGAAAAAAGAGTGACGCTTCATTTCCTTAATGATATCCTCGGCCTGAACTTTGCGCTTGAACCGACGAAGAGCATTCTCCACCGATTCGCCCTCCTGCAATCGAACTTCTGCCACGCTCATCACCCCCTCAACGAACACCAATTGGACAAATTAGAGCTTACTCCACTTTTGCTACTCTCCGTCGCTGTACCGCTGAATAACGCGGGGGGAAAAGAGTCTCAACTCGACTTGTGACGTTTCGGTTTCGTCTTTCGATGCAATAGTTGCTCTTATGTGCTCATATCATGCGGAGCCATTCTCGCGGGGCTGCCTGCCTGGTTACTCGGGTTAATGCTCTGCCGGCCTCTTGCGGGCACTGAAGTGATGCGATGAAAGGGAGTCCGGGCGGAGTCGATCAGGCGAGCGACTTCTTCTTGACTGAGAATCGTGGGCAGGCGGAACGTCTTCTTCGGATACGGAGTTTCGGCCACGCTCCAGGCCTTCTTGAGCGTCTGGATGTAGAAGAAACGCAGCCCGGCCAATCGCTGGTTCACCGTGTTGGGCGCCAACTTCCACTTCGTGAACAACGCCGCCTGATACTCGCGGATGTGTTCCGGACCTAACTGATCGGGGGAACGGTGAAAGTACTGGGAAAAATGTTCGACGGCGTGAAGATAACAATCGATGGTGGTTTGAGCGTAGTTCCGACGCTTCAGTTCCTGGAGCATGATCTTGCGAAGATGGGTCACAGAGAAACCTCCTTTCTCTGTACCCAAACTAGATCACCCACCTCCAGAACTGCTGGCCCCACGACACGCGATAGCGTCCGTCGCCCCAGCGACTTAGTTCAAGTCGGCTTCGAGGACATCATGAATCGATCTGCCACAAGCCCGTTTCTGGATAGCTTCTGGTTGGCCGACGATCCGGGAGTTCGCGCTCTCCTTCTGTCGCCCCGAGGCGAGTCGCGACCGCTGATCTCGGGATGATCGAACCGACCGACAGAGAGAGTTCCCCGCCAAACCCTGCGGCAGCGGCGTTTGGAAAGATTGGATCTCCTGATTTCCGACTCGCGTGTTTCACCTTGCAATCCACGCGGGTTGACGGAGGCGATCGATGCGGAATCTGCTCCAATGTCCCTTTATGTGTGACCTCCGTCACTGCCACGTCTTCGTGAGCGATGTTTGACTTCATTGTGGATAGGAATGTCGCTTTTCCAGAGCAGACCAAAATGGGGTGACGATGACGGTCGAGCGTTTCGCCCCGGTCGGGGGGCTCATTCATGGCCGAAGTTGAAACCAAGTCTCTTCCCGCAAACGCCTACCAGCCGTTGAAGGACAGCGAAACCTACATACCGCTGGTGCCCACTAGCATGTCACCGCCGGAGGTGACCTGGCGCGCGGTGCTGTGGGGCACCGTGCTGTGTATCCTCTTCAGCGTTGCGTCGGCTTATTCCACTCTCAAGGTCGGCCAGGGAATGGAGGCGGCGATTCCCATCTCCATCCTCGCCATCGGCTTGGCACGCGTCTACCGGCGGCGCTCCACCGTGCTGGAGAACATGATCATCACCGGCATGGGCGGCGCTTCCGCTGCCGTGGTGTCCGGTGCCGTCTTCACTTTGCCGGCGCTTTACATTCTCCACCTCGACCCGCATCCGGTGCAGACCATATTCATCTGTCTGGCTGGCGGCTGTCTGGGCATCCTCTTCCTCATTCCGCTGCGGCGCTACTTTGTGCGCGAGATGCACGGTAAGTTCCCGTTTCCCGAGGCCACGGCGATCACCGAAGTCCTGGTCACCGGAGAGAGAGGTGGATCGCAAGCCAAGCTACTGCTTCAGGCCACCGTCATCGCCGCGCTCTACGATTTCTTCGTCACCACCTTCCACGTCTGGAAGGAGTACCTGAACTTCCAGTTCGTGCCCGCGGTCCGATCGCTGGCCGACCGCGGACGCATGGTCTTCAATTTCGACGCTGTCGGCTTTATCCTCGGCCTGGGCTACGTGATGGGTCTGCGCATCGCTCTGATCTTTTGCGCTGGCGGCGTTCTGGTGAACTTCATACTGGTGCCGATGATCTGGTTCGTCGGCAGCCACATGGGCGACATCACCGTCTATCCCGCGACCATGCCAATTTCGCACATGACAGCCGCCGAGATCTACCGCTATTACGTGCGCTTCATCGGCGTGGGGGCCATCGCCACAGCCGGTCTCGTGGGCATCCTCAAATCGCTGCGCGTCGTGGTCGGATCATTCGGAATCGCCGCTCATGCCTTCCGCCACGGCGAAGCGCCTCAAATGGATCGCATTGACCGTGACATTCCAATCATCAGCATCCTCCTCGGCGTGGTGCTCGCGGCAATCGGAGTGGTCGTCTTCTTCGGATTCCTTCATGTTTCGTGGACCGTGGTCGCCGTTGGCTTGGCGTTGACCCTGCTCTTCTCATTTTTCTTCACTACGGTGGCTGCCAACGCAATTGCCACCACGGCAAACAACCCGGCCAGCGGCATGACGCTACTGACCGTCATCGTCTCCGCGGTGGTGTTGCTGAGGTTTGGGCTCTCCGGAACCACCGGCATGTTCTTCGTGATGGCCCTCGCCGGCATGGTTTGTGTAGCCCTGTGCGCTTCAGGACAGTTTATTACCGACCTGAAAGCCGGCTACTGGCTCGGTTCCACGCCCGCGGCGCAGGAGAAAGTGAAGTTCATCGGAATCATCGCGTCGGCAATCACCGCGGGATTGACCATTATCCTGCTGGCCAAGGCCTTCCAGTTCGGAGAGGCCGTGCCTGGCGACCCGCGGCAAGTTTTGGTCGCGCCCCAGGCCTCCGCACTGAAAGCCGTGGTGTCGGGATTCATGAGCGGCCAGCCGGTCGCCTACATGTTGTTCGGCCTCGGCGCGATGGTCACCGTGGTGTTGGAGATGCTCGGCCTCTCTTCCATGGTCTTCGCGCTGGGAATCTATTTGCCGCTGCAGTTGACCACGCCGATCTTGGCGGGCGGATTCCTCTCGCACCTGGTCAACAAGCGCGGGGAGAAGATCGGCGGCGAGCACGGCAAAAGCATCCGCGAGCGCGGCATCATTATCGCGGGGGGATTGATGGCGGGCGGCGCACTCGGCGGAGTAGTTGGGGCGGCGTTGCGGGTGCTGCCACACTTCAAGGAAGATTGGATTCAGACTTCTTTCTACGCAAACGATGCGGCATCGCAAGGCCTTTCCGCCCTGCTGTTTGTCGGTCTGTGTCTGTATGTGTGGTTCGGCTCGCTGAAGAAAACATCCGCGGTAGAAGATTGAGGAGTGATCAAATGGATACGCTAGGCAGATTCGTAGCAGATGCAGTTCTCGGTATCGACACGCTTTGGGGTGGCGATGTCATGTGTCCCTCGGGCACGGGACGCTTCATCGCCGATTCCTGGTTCTCGGATGAGCCACTGCCTGCCGCCTACACGGTTCCGGCAGCGGCGCGAGTGCGAGACAGCGGTGGCGTTGCAAGCAAGAAGGTGGATCGAGCGGCGGTGGAAGAGTATCTGCGTGAGGTGGATCTTCCGCAAGCGATCGCCGGGGTTCGAGATGAGGCGCGAAAGGTTGGTGGGCTGCGTGGTCAGTATTTGCTGGGGCTGTCACTTAGTCTGGAGACGATGTGGGACCTTGCCATGGAAGTGCTCGGGAAAGGCAAGCCCGTTCCATACGCTCGGAGCGTTGAGGCCTCGACGGGCCGGCCACCGGAACCCTCCAACCCGGTAGCAAAGCGGGAGCGTGTGGCTGAGTTGTTGGGCCGAGGGGGTTACGCAACCTCCGACTCTGGTGGCCTGCTTGGAGCGGTCGATGCATGGCGACGGGATCGGGTGGTTCCCATGGCTTCTGTCCGCGCTCTCGGAGCCGCAATGATCGCGCACTTTGACCGCCTCAGCGCCGCGAACTTGCTGCCTTACCTTCCCAAGGATCTCGTACCCGTACCTCGGGCCAATATCGAATTCTTGCCAATCAAAGACGCTTGGTTTTCCGGTTCCATGAACTACCTTGGGCGAGCGCGGAAGCCGAATGGCAGTCCACAGTACGAAGCCACCTATGAGATTAACGCTTCGCTGCAAATTTCTGTGCCGGAGTTCGAGCAACTGGTGAGCCACGAAGTCGTGCCCGGGCACGTGACCACGTTTGCCTACCTGCAAAATCTTTATGTGCGTGGGAAAGCAGGATTCGAAACCACGATACCGACCATGAACACTCGCTCAGCCACTTTGTTCGAGGGAATCGCGAATAATGCGATTCTCATTGCCCACGGCGTTACCGAAATCGAACAACTCCCCGACGAGGATTTGCAAATCGGCGTGCTGCTGGCGTTACTGCAGGATGACGCCAAGAATCAGTCGTCCTATTTAACTTGGGGAGAAGGAGTACAGCGCGAGAAAGTGGCTGCCACTCTTCGCAAGGATTTCCTCGTCACCGAAGAGCGAGCGGACAAGCTTTCTGGCGCCTGGGGCCAACATCCGTTATTAGGACGAATGTATCTTCCGGCTTATCGGGCAGGAACGGAACGAGTCGCACAATTGCGACGCGTGCACCCGGCGGATCGCATTCTACCGGCAGTCTACGGCTGCTCTGGGCTGGCTGATATCGTGACTATCGACGAGATGTTGAAGTAAGGGTAGCTCAGTCCCGTTTCGTCGGTGGAGTCAGAGATTCTCTATGCGTTGTGCCCGAGTCAGGGGCTACTCTGAAGTTATTCCGGGCCAGAGTCGGCTTGTGGGAAGTAAAACACGCAGCCAGTTAATGAGCATTCACGGAAATTGCGGAAAGGCGGATCTCAAACTGTGCACTTCCACCTGGTGTGGAGAAAATGCAGCACGGTAGACTAGCGCTGTCGGCGATTCTCAACCCACAACTCAACCCACAGAATGCGATGCCTTATACGACTTCCGCGAACTTTGGCAGTCCCCGCGGCATCTCAGGGCAGTTCCGGTAGGGATCTAGAGTATAGCAGTGCTGATTCGCACAATCTGCAGACGTCGTTTGATGCGAGAAGGTGCCGTGCGTACTTCTTATCGTTCCCTTAACATCCCCAGGTTTCTTGCCCAACGACCTTCGAAGGTAGAAGACTTTAGTGATTTGTTGGATCCCAGTCGATTTTAGTTGCTTTCGTATGCCAGCAGTCTTCTCTCGCCGGAGAGTTGACGCAGCGGCGCCAAGTCCTGGGTGAGTTCAACCGTGCCCAGGTATTTTCCTTCGTGGTTACGAATCGCGAAATAACGAATATGCACGAACTTGTTCTGAAAGTTGATCCAGAATTCGGCAACGCTCTGACGTCCTGAGCGAAAGTCGTCCAGGATATTGTTGACAGTATCGGCGCTGCGCGGCGGGTGGCAGTGCTGAACCTTACGTCCAATGATCGCCTTACTGGGCGCGAAAATACGATCTGGGCCTTCGCTGAAAAAAGCAACCCGATCATCGGCGTCTACGAAGGTCAGATCGAGCGGCAATGTCGAGAGCACGGCGGTTAGTTGTTCGACGCTAACATGCCCGGTCGGCATCACGATTGTGCCGTCTTTGGGCACGGTGCCAGTCGCGGCAGCAGTAGCCGCCGGAGGATGGTATCCCTTCTGGGGCTCGACCAGACACCAACCATATTGCGGCGATGCGGACCATATCTCGGCCCACTCGTTTTGAGTGAGGGTCTGCAATGACATTGGAAAGAGGATGTTTTCCTCTTTGAAAATCATCTCTTCCACTGCTGACAGGGCAGGTTGCGCGTGCTGGGCAAAGAACTGTCTCACCTCGGCGACCGTCGAACCGCAGTCGTGCGCTGCTTGATTCATCTGTTTCAGCAGCTTTCGCACTTCGTCATCTTTGGACCACATGACCTTGGATGGTCCGGTGATTCCGTGCCTCTCAAGGCAAGAAAACAGCGCGTGCTCCTTGCGCTGATAGTGTTTGTCGAGGTCCATCAGATCATTTGCCGATTGCCGCAGGCAAAAGACGATTTCCTTCGCGTCGCTAGCCGGTGCCAAGGTTTCAGTTTCGAAGAGGATTGTGCGCGCGGTCGCGATCACTTGTTTGAGTGCCGCGTTTTCCCGGCGAAAGGTGTCGAGCGGGTGCCCCGGTTCAACCGTCGGCGGGGGTGCCAGTTGGACAAGCACATCACGCGTGACCTGCGAGTGCAGATCGCACATCGACCGGACTTCTTCGACGGGCATTCCCTCGGCTATCAACTGCTGTTCCATGGCCATGACCTCTGAGGCGTCCGTCTCGCCGACGATCTTTCGGAGCTGTTCTTTTACAAGTTCAGGAGCGGCTCCCGCATGCAAGTGCTGGATAATCTCCTTCAGCATGGAAATTCGATGCGCTCGATTGTCAATTAATTCGCTCACAGTTCTTTTCCTGAATACAGACTAGGCCCGCCTGAAAATTCAGACGATGACTTATGTCACGGCGGGAAAGAGACATGCTTGCCCCGGGAACACATGCTCCGGTCACCTTCCTCCGATACAATAGGCATCGTGCCAGAACCTACTTCTGCGGTTGGAAAGACGCTCGCCAAAGTCCCGATCTTCTCCGGGTTGACGGAAAGCGAATTGAATTTCCTCGCTCAGCGGGCTGTGCCGCGCAACTACTCGGCCGGGCAGAGCGTCTTTGGTGAAGGCGAGGCCTGTTCAGGACTGTACGTTGTCGAGTCCGGTCACGTTCGAATCTTCAAGAGTTCAGCCAACGGGCGCGAACAAGTGCTCAGTATCGATGGGCCGGGTAGTTCCATTGCCGAACTTCCCGTGTTCGATGGTGGAAACTATCCAGCATCTGTAACGGCGATCGACGAAGCCACACTACTATTTGTTAGCAAGCAGGACTTTCAGGCGTTGTGCTTGGCCCACCCTCAGGTGGCGCTGAAGGTCTTGCGGGTTGTCGGTTCTCGCTTGCGCCGCCTGGTCGGGATCATCGAAGAACTCTCGTTCACCACCGTGCGTCACAGGCTGGCTTCGTTTTTGCTGCGCCTAGCTCAGAAAGATGGTGAGCGTGTCGCCGAAGGAGTGGAAATCACCTTGCCGGCCAGCAATCAGGAACTGGCGTCGCACATTGGTACGGTCCGGGAACTCGTCTCCCGCAATCTTTCTCGCCTCCAGGCAGAGGGAATACTGCAGATTGATGGGCGGACGGTGACAATCTCAAATCTGAAAGCGCTAGAAGCCGAAGTCGATTCAGCGGAATAGACTCGAATCTACTGTCGCGCTCACTTTCTTCTTGATTCCTCCGATTCTGAGCTGCCTCATCCAAAACTGCCCTTCGTGACAAAAGTCATCGGCACGGGTCTGCTGCTCCGTTAACCTCAAGACATCAAGCGCGACCAATCAGCATTGAGCTGGGGTCGTCAGGAGACTGCAATGACCATGACCGCCGAACGAACCGTCCGTGAATTGGCGCTGGAAAATACAGCGGCCACCAGAGTTTTCGAAAAGCTGGGCATTGACTACTGCTGCGGAGGCAACAAATCGCTGGGAGATGCTTGCCGGGCATCAAATCTTTCAGTCGATCAGGTGATCGATTCCTTGGAGATGGCTGAGGAAGCGGCGCACGCTGTGCAAAATGACCGGAACTGGCAAGTTGAACCCCTCGCGGATTTGATCGCACACATCAAGAACACACACCACAAATACACGCGTGAAGAAATGGCTCGCCTCGTTCCTCTCCTAGACAAGGTTTGCTCCGTCCACGGGAAGAACCATCCCGAACTGCAACAGGTCCGGACCAGCTTTCAGAGCTTGGTTCAGGAACTGACGACACACATGATGAAAGAAGAGCGAGTTCTGTTTCCCTACATCGTGAGGATGGAAGAAGCCGTCATCCAAAAGGAACCGGTTCTGCCACCACCGTTTGGCAGTGTGCGAAACCCAGTGTCCATGATGGAACACGAGCACGACTCTGCCGGGAATGCGCTGCGCGCCATGCGCGAAGCCAGTTGTGGCTATACGGCCCCGGGCGACGGGTGCATCAGCTACCAAACGCTCTACAAGGCGCTGGCGCACTTTGAAGCCGATCTTCACCAGCACATTCACCTGGAGAACAACATTCTGTTTCCTCGGGCGATTGCGATGGAAAAGACTCACTAACGGAGAGAACGGTCATGTCTGCACTTCCGACGCGCATTGAAAAAGAAGCCGGTCGTCCGCTAAATTCTGCACCAGAACGTGGGCATCGGAACCAGCTTTCTTGACGTCACGGTGGAAGAGAAGCTAGAGAACCTACGGAGTCCGCGCTACGCCAACGACGCTGCCCGAATTTGAACCAACGGAACGGCAGAACTTCCTCGTGACCGAAGCAACATATTCGCCGAAGGGATACCCGTCCGCCGAAAGGACTTCTCACAATCGGCGGTGGATGGCCCACGCATATTCCCTTCCATGTACGCCAGGCCCGGACAACGCGTGCACGTTCCCACGTGGGCGCAGCTCGAACAAGTTGGCAGATCCCGCGCACGGATTGAGCGGATTTCGTTCAATTGCGGCGAGTTTTGCCAGATTTCAGCGAACTTCTGCCTCCGGAGATTCCCGCTGGGAAGAGGGAACTGGACGCAAGGGAAGACGTCGCCGTAAGGAGTAATGTAACAAGCGGTGTGGCCGGCGCTGCACGGAAAACCGTCCATAATGTCTTCACCGGGCGCAGGCGGAGGTGCACAGAACTCTTCCACGTTGCCGACAAGCTCCTCACTACGGAAGACCTGCTGTAGGTCGGACCCAGGAATGCGCAACGCGAGGACGGATATGTCTCCATCCATTTTCGGCGTGATGGTGGGATCAAGCGTGTAGGAAACGTCCAACTCCTTCGCTAATGCCATCACGCCGGTGTTGTCGAACAGATTGCTGACCATCAGCACGTTGGCAATCACAACCTTGAGGCCTTGCGATTTGAGAAATCGGATCGCGTCGATGGTCCGCTTCAGCGATCCGGGCAGTTTGGTGATCGCATCGTGAACTTCAGGACGGTGCGAGTAGATGCTGATCTGCACCTGCTCCACGCCCAGCTGGCGAATGCGCCGGGCCTCGGCTTCGCGGATCATTACGCCATTGGTCTTGACCTTGACGTTGAACAGCAGACGGCGCGCATGTTCGACGATCTCGAAGAAGTCGCGCCGCATGAGAACTTCTCCGCCGCTCAGAGTAAGGAAGAAGACACCGGCGTCTGACAACTGGTTCAGCACGTCCTCGATCTCGGCCGTGGTCATCTCGCCGTGGTCGTCGTGATCCAGATAGCAGTGAACGCAACGCTCATTGCAACGGTAGGTGATGTCCAGATGTACGCTGATCGGGATACCGAGCCCCAGCGCCTTCTGATTCATCTCCGCCAGCAGGCTCATCGCGCCTCCGGCGGCGGGGGCGAAGGGATGGGTTGTTCTGAGACCAGAAGAATGCCGTGCTGCGAGAGATCGTTGACGAACTGCTCCGCATCGTGCCCGGCCTCGGCCGGATCCACCTCGAACTCCGGGCAGATTCTGCGAGCCACGATATCCGACAACGGAGTGTGGCCGTCCGCCGCTTGCCATATCACGGTGGCGACCTCGTTGAGAGTGAAGAAAGTCGAGTCCACCGCCGACATAATCATCATTTCGCCCCCGATGAGGCGGGCAGCGATGGCTGAACTGCGCGCGATGTACTTCTCGGCGATGACCTTGTCTCCAGCGGCTAGCGTATCATTTCCCACACTCGCTCATCGGGAACAAATATCAATCGTCGCACAGGTACCCGTTCTACAAACTCGCACGCGGAGCGGAAGACCAGATTTACCAGTTCCGAGTCCTCGGCAAAAAACAGAATGTTTCTCAACAGCAGCCGGATCGCTTCAGATTCGCGGACGGGCTCGATTCGGTTTTCCCGTCCCTTCTCCAGCAAGAAAAGCGCACTCAAGGGCGCCGCCCGGTTTTCACCCACTCTGGCCAACTCTCCGGCGAAGGGAGTGCCCCAGGCTTCGTAACTGTTCCCGGCACGTCGTACATAGGAAATTTCATCGGTGAGCAACGTGGCGTCCGATGGAGCGAGGCGGGAAATGGTAGTCTTGCCCGCGCCCGAGACGCCGGCGAACAGGAACGCGCGTCCGACTCGAATCGCGCTGGCAGCGTGGACGAGGAACCCACCCTGCCTGGCCAGAATCAGAGTGTGAACGATGCGCAGCACGGAGTCGATGGCATAAGGGTTGCGAGACTGACGAATGTGCCCGCGACCAGCCGCTGAATCCCAATGGGCACGGAAGTCGCCTCGCTGGAGCAACCACTGACCGCCTTGCAGCCGTACTTGTACGTCATCATCAGCGTGCTTTGCTTCCGAAGGATCGGGCGAGTCCTCTGGCTCGAACAGACTTATGTCGAACTCGAATTCAGGATTGGGAGAGGTCTTAACGAAGCCTGCGTAGCGATCTTCGAGCAATTTGCGAAACGCGGGATCTTGGGTGCGCAGCGCGATCGTCATCCCGCCGATGTTGATTCCAATCGGGTCACTGGCCGCAAGTTGAGAGGTGGGGCTCATTCGTGTCAATGGTACGATTCGCGGAAGCGCCGTGCTGCTGGAATGAATGAATACGGAGGGAAACGTTCCGGAACAAGTCCCATCGGCACAGCGTCCAGGCAAGCGTACGACCGAGAAGGCGAGACTCGCGGCTTTGGAACGATATCCCCAGTCGTTCGATGAATCAGAGAGACTTTGCCCAGGACCTGCGCCTCAGCAAGCGGAGGATCGTTCTGGGCCAGGGAATCGCCTCGTGTAATCCAATGGGTTTCGTCCTTCTGGATCAGACGATGAATAAAGAACCGGCCGTCCCGCGCAACTAGCACGATGTCGCCCGGAACAATGTCTTTGCCGGGTGCGGGCGCGATGCTGAGAACATCCCCGGGCCAGACCGACGGAAGCATGCTGGTTCCGAGTGCCTGCAGGCGAATAGCGCCGCCCGAGCGGAGAACTTCAGTGGCAAGCTCAAGCTTATAATCCCCGCGAGCCTCTGTCATAACCGGCATGAGCAACTGAAACTACGAAGTCTTCCGATTGAACCGGCACTGAAATTCGGTGGGGCTTACCTTGCCACAGGACAAGGCCATTGTCTCGAAAACCCGCTCGAACCGGAACTCAGGTTTTTGATATGGTTTCTTTCCCGCTGGACGGTTCTTGGTTACGTTGTTCTTATCAGCATTCGCGTCTTTTTGCATAAAAGTCCGCGCGTCCTCGACCGGCTGTGGGGGCAGCTCGCGTGACCGCCTGAGAATACCTTTACCGTCAGTTTACAATAAGATAGCAAGGAAGTGGTTACGATTGTTGGTTCCGGTCCGCTATCCGGGTCGAGGCCGAAAATCCTACTTTGCGCTCGGCTGCTTTGATAATAAGGTCACTCGATCAACCACCTTCTGTCCTTTTTCCATGCCTCCGATAAGAACCAGGCCTTCATGCGTCACCAGCAATCCTCGATGATCCATGGTTGGGTCGGGAGTATTCTCGTTCAGCGTTTCCCATTTTTCCGTGCGCAGGTTGAAGTCAAAGGTCACGGGAGACGGCTCGGAAGGCTTGCCATCGTAGCCGATGCCAGTGTACTCGTGGGGGTTATCGCTTCCGCCCGCAAAATAAATCTTCTCGTCCTTTTCCGAACCTCCGCTGGCGATGCGGAAACGCGCGGTGCCCGGGTGATTCGGCAACTTGGTCCATTGAATTTTGTGAGGATCGTGATGATCGATCTTGCCCATCCAGCATTCTTCAGAGGCAACATATCGTGGGGAATTGCCTGACGGATTCTTGCGGGCTCCATCTATATAAACAATGGTCCCGTTGACCAGCGCGCCGGCATGGCCGAATACCGGCGTCCCCGGGATCGACGTGGCTTGCGACCACTTGTCCTTCTCTGCGTCGTAGACTTGAACGTCGTTTACCACGCCACGGTTGGAGCGGCCGCTGACCAGATAAACAAAGCGATCTCGATAGACTCCGATTACCGAGTCGCCCACCGCGAGCGGAATGTCGGCGCCCCGCAACCAACGGTCTCTTGAAGGCTCGTACATTCCAACGTCGGGCAGGGCCATTGCACCCCGAGTATCCTCGACGTAGCCGCCGAAGACGAACAACTGATCACGCGCACCAGCGGCCATCGCGCCGATCCGCCCCGCGGTTCCAGGAACGGCATGTATTGCAGACCACTTTCCTTCCCTCGTGTCCACGGAAAAGGCCGTATTGGTGACTGCGTCCGGAGTCTTCTTCGCCCCGATTCCCATGAAGGAAAACAGCACAAGCTGCCCATGGACTTTGAGCTCGGCGACGGCATTATTGGAGACGGGGTCAGGAAGCGCGTCGACCCCGGACTGGGCACCAGCGGAAAGCAATCCCCCCAAAAAGAGCAAGCAAACAAACGCAAAAAGTTTCTTCATGGTCTCCCGATGATATTTTTGGTTCAAATCGAAAATAACACGGGCCGAGAACAATTGTCAGGTACGGGTTTCCCCGGGCTATGCGTTTCGCCGCCGCAATCCTGCGACAATTCGACAGCAGCTCGAAACTTGCGGTTAGAATGCAGACGTGAAACTGAATCCGCAGGGGCGCCACTTCTCCCAGTTTGTGCTGGCCGTGTCACTCCTGGTGTGTTTTGGCGTGTGGCACTGGGCGGAAGATTTTGCTGCACCGGCGTACACGGCGCATGCGCTCTCGGTGAAGCGGCCCATCGGGAATAACTCCGACCTGTATTCGTGGTGGCTGGGTGCTCGCGAACTGATGCTGCACGGGCGAAATCCCTACAGCGCCGAAGTGACTCGTGAGATCCAGACTGGCTACTACGGAAGGCCGCTGGACCCATCGAGGCCCAGCGACCCCATCGATCAGGTGGCCTTCGCTTATCCGCTCTACGCCATCTTCCTGTTGGCGCCAACCGTAACCTTACCTTTTCAAATGGTCATGGTAATGTTCCGATGGTTTTTGCTATGCGCCATAGCATGCAGCGTTCCTCTCTGGATGTACGCCATCGGATTTCGCCCCGGGCGCCTGCTTGTTGTTTCAGGAATGGTGCTCGCGGTGAGCTGGTTCCCGGCAGTGCAAGAATTTCATATGCAAAACCTCACCGCCCTGGTGGTTTTGCTGCTGGCGGCCGCGGCCGCTGCTACCGCCCGAGGCTGGTTAGTGCTATGTGGATTTCTTCTGGCACTCTCCACCATAAAGCCTCAGCTTTCGGGATTTCTCATCTTGTGGCTTGTGCTATGGGCGCTAGGGCACTGGAGGGAACGCAATCGTCTGGTCTGGAGCTTTGTTGGGACGATGGCGATGCTCCTGATCGCCAGCGAAGCGGTTTACCCGCACTGGATCGGCAAGTTTCTGAGGGCCGCTCTTGCGTACCAGATATACGCTGCCGATCCATCGATCGTCCGGGCATTGCTGCCATCGTTTTTGGCAAAGCTATTCTCGGCGATGCTGCTTGGCTTCCTCTTCGCCCTCTGCTGGCGATGGAGAAAGGCGCCCGCAGGTTCGGAGAATTTCGCTTGGGCGCTGGCCTGGGTTAGCGGCGTAACCCTCGTAATTATTCCCAAACTGGCTGCATACAATCAGCTCTTTATGATACCCGCGCTGCTTGTCCTCCTGACCCAGCGTGAAACTATCTGGAAGATGGGGTTGGTCCCGCGAGCCATGGTGAAGGCTGCGTTTGGATGCCAGCTATGGCAGTGGAGTGCTGCGGTCATGCTCTCCCTTTGCTCGCTTCTGATTCCGGCGGCAAGGCTTCGGTCCGCGGCCGAACTACCCCTGTACACGTCGCTGGCTTCGTGGCCTATCACCCTTCTGGCGGTTGCGCTGGCCACGTTTTACTTGCCTACTCTAAGAATCCCTGCCGCACGGCGTGAATGAAATCGGTATAAGGCGGAGTAAATCCCGCGGCACGCATATCGGCGGCAATCTGGCCACGGTGATAGGCCGAATGCATGACCACGTGCAGCAGGATATCTTGCTTCTGGCTGCTGAAGCTTTCACCTTTCGTGTTCTTGTAAGTTAGCGAACGGGCAAGGCCTGCCTCGCCGAGCGCCGTCAGGTAGTTCTTCCAAAGACCCGGGAGTTCGTCGACTTCCAGCTTGCACTGCGCGAGCGTAGACAGCGGCCAAACCGGTAAGCTTTGCTTCTGGACGAGCAGCCGTTCGAGCCACAACCTTTCGGCAGAAAGGATGTGAGCCAGCAGTTTGACCGAACGCTCGGGCGGGGCATTCAGAGCCTGCAGCGAATCCAGGACTTCGCGATTGGCCCAGTCGTCATAAGAGAAAAGGTTGCGGATATGTTCGAGCATGGTCACGGGATCTCTCCGTTATGTTTACTTTAGGTCGGAAATCGCCATTCGGACAACTTCCCGCGAAAATTCGGGTTATAGCTTGCAGCCTTCATCTTCTACCGTCGCAGGAGAATGGTGTGTCGAAAATGAGCATTAAAATCCTTTTCGTGTTGATCGTGGGTCTGGCGGGTTTGTTGCTGGCAGGATGCCCTCCCCGGGAGAGCATCGCCAAGATTAATCAGGATCCAGGGCGGTTCGCCGGCAAGGAGATCTCGATTGCGGGACAGGTTACCGATTCCTTCGGAGCGGTGGGAACCGGAGTTTTCCAACTCGACGATGGCACCGGAACCATGTGGGTTTTTAGCAAGAACTACGGCGTCCCCGGCAGCGGAGCCAAATTGGCGGTCACCGGACACATCCAGCAAGGATTCGCGTTCGGAGGGCGTAACTTCGCCACCATCCTGCTCGAAACCGAGCGTCGGCACTGATGGCAGTGCGCTGCCTAGGTTGAAAGTTGGTTTTGTAGATTTGAGGGCCGAAAATTCCTAACCTCTAGGCTTCGGCTTCGCGAATCTCCAGACGCGATTGACGGAGGGCGGTGGCCTCCACGGGATCCATTCCCGCTTTCAAGTCGGTCTTCTCAAGAAAGTAGCGCCAGCCGATGTGCCGGTCTTCGGAGGTCTGGCTCTGTTCAAACTGCTTCAGAACGGCTTCGGCGCTTTCGCGGCCTTTGATGACGGCCATAACACCGCCGGACTCATAAGTGCGTAGATTGTAGCGGATAACGGCGAATGAACCCTTTGACTCAGCCTGCATTCGGAGCACTCCATCCCGGAGTTCAGATTATTTTCTATAGAACGTGCCCGCCCCTTGTTGCGGTTGACGGGCACGAATTTTTGGTTAAAACGTCGCCAACTTACAGAGGACGAACGTTCTCAGCTTGCCAGCCCTTTGGCCCTTTAGTGACCTCGAACTCTACGCTCTGGCCCTCCTGCAGGCTGCGAAAACCACCAGCCTGGATGGCCGAGAAATGCACAAATACATCCTCGCCAGTCTGCCGGCTGATGAAGCCGTAGCCCTTGGCGTCATTAAACCACTTTACTGTTCCTTGTTCTGCCATTTTGTTGCTTGTATCCTTTTCAGATTATTTACGTTGGTGCGAGTCGGAGGTACTAAGGGCAGGACTAGCTGGTATGCAAGAAGCTGCTCGACAACCGATTTCGTTCTAACGCAACTACAGTATAACAGATGAGTCAACTTTCACCGATCAGCGATTCACCCAAAGTAACGTTGCCATGGGCCGGCGGCGGCACCGAAACGGATCGTGCGTCTCGAATCGGCCCAGGCCCGAATTTCATATTTTCCCATTGCTATCAGGGGCAAGCGGGTATAATCAGGTCCGGACTTCAGACGCGATAGAACATTGCTGTGTAATCGCGTCTGGAAGAACCAACTGGCTCCATTGAGCTGCGAGGCAACACGCTCTCCATCGAAGCGCGCGCTCTGCATTCCGACGCGACTCACTTAACCCGCCGACGAAAACCCTGACGTCTTGCGTTGGCTCACCAGGAAAAGGAAATCCATGAAGAAGCTTTTTGTTGGCAACCTCCCTCACAGCACCACGGAAGCGGAACTGCGCACGTTGTTTGAGCCCCACGGCAAAGTCGATCAGGTCAGCCTGGTCACCGATCGTGACACCGGCCGTTCGCGAGGATTTGCGTTCGTCGAAATGGCGGATGCCGCCGAAGCCGAGAAAGCCATTGCAGCGCTGAACGGAAAAGAACTCGGCGGCCGCGCATTGAATATCAACGAGGCCCGCCCGAAGACCGATCGCGGCCCCGGCGGACCCCGCGGTGGTGGACGTCCCGGTGGCGGCGGACGTTCGAGCGGTGGCGGCGGTGGACGCGACGACTATCAGGGCCACGCCCGCCAGCCTCGCGAACCTCGCTGGTAATGGCATCCTCTCATTTCTGACAACCGCGATTGTTGAGCGCGTCGATGCCTCCAGTTCGTTTGGAGGCATCGTCGGCCTTGCCGTCTTCACAAATCCCTATCAGTTGCGCTTCGTGTCCACACTCCTTTCCTAATTCTGAGGACAAGATCTTCTTACCGCGATCGCAGGATTACTCTGGCGCTCAACGCGTGACCAGTTAGAATGTCCCCTTAAACGGAGAACTCATGCCCCTTACCTCTACGGATTGGATAGTCATCGTCGGATACCTGCTGGTCAACCTGCTGATTGGCCTTTACTACCGGCGTCGCGCGAGTGGGAACACTGAAGAGTTCTTCATCTCGGGGCGCGATGTTTCGTGGTGGCTGGCCGGGACTTCGATGGTGGCCACTACTTTCGCGGCGGACACGCCTCTGCTGGTTTGCGGATTGGTTGCAAGACAGGGCATCGCGGGAAACTGGATCTGGTGGGGATCATGCGTCGGCGGGATGATGACGGTTTTCTTCTTCGCGCGTTACTGGCGGCGGGCGGAGGTCTTGACGGATGTGCAGTTGGTCGAGCTTCGTTATGGGGGAAAGCCGGCAGCGTTTCTGCGTGGGTTCAAAGCCATCTATCTTGGGCTTTTTATGAACTGCTTCATTCTGGGATGGGTGACCCAGGCCATGGTCAGCATCATTACGGTTTTGCTGGGTCCGGTGATTGCTCAAGGGCGCGTGTTGCAAGTGGCGATCGGCGGGCACGTCTTTCAGCACACGTTAGGAGATCCTCGCTATACATCGGTGCTGATCTGCATCTTCATCCTGATTCCGTTTACCGGGCTCTATACGTTTATTGGCGGGCTCTGGGGCGTGTTGGTCACCGACCTGTTTCAGTTCGCCTTGAAGATGACGATGATTATCGTGCTGGCCTGGGTTGCAGTCACGAAAATTGGCGGGATGCAGGCTTTGCAGATGCATCTGCAGGTGATCGAGAACAACGTTCGCGCGACCGGAGTCGAGACCGCGAATCCGGTGGCTTTTTTGCCCGATTTTCATCGCGGACTCACCACGAATGCCCTTTGGACTCTGCCGGTGCTCACATTCATCGTGTATCTGGGGATGCAGTGGTGGCTAGCGTGGTATCCGGGGGCGGAGCCGGGCGGCGGCGGATACGTGGCGCAGCGCATGTTCAGCGCCAAGGATGAGAAGAATTCGCTGGGTGCGACCCTGTGGTTCAACATTGCGCACTACGCGCTGCGGCCCTGGCCTTGGGTGATTACAGGCCTGGTGGCAGTCGTGGTTTATTCGCCGAATGGCGGGCTTCATCCGAGCGCAGCTTTTGTGCAGAACCCGGAGCAGGGCTACGTCATGGTCTTGCGTGACTATCTTCCTCCCGCGTTGCGCGGGTTGATGGTTGCCGCGTTTCTTGCTGCATTCATGTCTACGATTGGGACGCAGTTGAACTGGGGCAGTTCGTATCTGGTGAATGATCTTTACAAGCGCTTCTTCGTGCGCGGCGCGACCGAGCGGCATTATGTATTGATCAGCAAGATTTTTACCGTGCTGCTCGTCCTAGGCAGCGGCTACACGGCGATGCAGTTGACCTCGATCAATCAAGGTTGGGATCTGGTCTTGAATATTGGATTCGGAACGGGCGCAGTTTACATTCTGCGCTGGTACTGGTGGCGGATCAACGCGTGGAGCGAGATTTCGGCGATGGCGGTGGCCGCGGCTATGACGATCGGGCTGAGTCGGATTTCATTTTCCGGAAACACGGCGCTGGTTTACGCGAAGACCGCGCTGATTACTGGATTGGTCACGACCATCGCGTGGGTGATCGCGACCTTTATTACCAAACCGGAGTCGCAACAGACCCTGGTTGCCTTCTACAAGCGAGTGCATCCGACGGTATACGGATGGAAACATATCGCCCGGCTCGTGCCCGAAATGCCCGAGATGCGGGACTTGGCCGGCAACTCATTCAACTGGGTGATGGGAGTCATCCTGGTGTATGGGTGTCTATTCGGCATCGGCAAGATTGTTTTTCAGCAGTGGTTCTGGGGAATCACGTTGTTGGTGATCGCCGCGGTTGCCGGCTATCTGATCTTCTGGGATCTTTCGCGTCGGGGGTGGGCGACGTTGTCTGGAGCGGCGGCCCCTGTGACGGCGCCACGCACGGCGAACGCCGACTAGCACTCAATCCCGGCCACCGCCCAGTGAAGGAAGGTTAGGGCTTTTGGGGAGTTAAATCGCAGGCTTTCTTGACCCGAGCCAGATCGAGGCCGGTGGGCGAAAAGGTCGCAATCTGCGGGCCCTGGGGCGTCTGGATTTCTACTTTGAATACCTGTGCGCCGAGCATCTCGCGGGTGGTTCCTTTGTCCATGGAGAGGAAGTGGCCATTCACCCAGTTCCAACCGTGATTGCTGTGGGAATTGTCCACGCGTACAGTGACCTCCATCTGCGGTTGCCCCCAGAAGCCGGGACGGTTTGGCGGGGCAATCACCGCGTTCGGACGGAAGTCGGCCAGCTTCAGCTTACCGCCAGTACAGAAGAGTATGACTTTCGGAGTGGACTGGCTTCCCGGTAACGAATTATCGGCATCGAGCTCAAATCTGGCCGACTTAACCAGGGTCATCTCGTCCTGCGAATCGTATTCCATCCATTTTCCGCCAGCGCTGATACCGTGATCCTGCGCGAACAGGACTGCCGCGGCACAGAGTAGGATCAAGCACCCAATCAATGCCTTCAAAGGGAACTTCTGCCCACTAGCTGCAGGAATGGTATTCAAGAGAGTTTTTCCGGAGTTAGCGCTCAACTTCTTCCTCATTTTTGAGATCTCTGGCCGAGTTACGTAATTCCCACTTCGTATAAAACCTTCCACCTCATGAAAGTTGCGGAGGGGGTGCCGGAACTCCAATCTGAATCTGCGGCTTTACCCAAGTCAGCGTACCCGGTAAGGGATGGGCTGGATGGAGGACGGGATAACCTCAGTAACACCAGTTGGTTACTGGTGGGCGCTATAGGATTCGAACCTATGACTTCCACCGTGTGAAGATGGCACTCTACCGCTGAGTTAAGCGCCCTACCTGAATCAGCCGCTATATTGTAGCAAAGAAACAGTTTTTTCGTAGACCTGTCCATGATAGCCTATGGTTCCGCAGCCTTGGAATCCTGCCACGCGGGAGGACTTCCGGGGGCTTGGTGCGGTGCCGGATGCCAAACCGATTCATCCCCGCGAAGGTACCCCCAGATCCCTCTCCCGAGAGGACTTCCCAGCCTTTTCCTGACTCCGAAAGCGCGCAACTTTCAGACTCCGGACGGGTTCACTCCAGTGTGAGCAGCATAGCCATGAATCGCGGGTTGCTGTCAATGGCAGCGGTCCCGCCTCATGGGGAGGCGAAGGTTGCGGCCGATCAATCCAGCGAGGGATTGAGCGACGCGCAAGTCATGCTGCGGGTGAAGGCTGGCGATGAATCAGCTTTCGATTATCTGGTGCAGAAATATCGCCGGCCCATGTTGAGCTTTATGTATCGCATGGCTCACAACACGGCCGTGGCCGAGGATCTGGCGCAGGAAGTGTTTCTGCGAGTCTATCGTTCTCGCGAGAATTACGAAGCGAGCGCCAAGTTCACTACTTGGATCTACCGGATCGCGAGCAATCTGGCGGTAAATCATGCGCGCGATACCCGGCACCAGCGCCCGGAAAATACCGTCAGCCTGGACGATCCGGATCAGGAAACCGGCTTGACCATGGACGTGCCGGACAATTCGCTTACCGCGGAAGAGAACCTCGTGAGACGTGAGCGCTTGGCCGCCATCCGGCAACGCGTACAGGCGCTGCCCGAGCGGCAGAGGATCGCGGTCATCATGCACAAGTATCAGCAAATGGACTACCACCAGATTGCGGAAGTTCTGAAGCTGAGTGAATCCGCCATTAAGTCGCTGTTGTTCCGCGCTTACGAAACATTGCGCGTGCAACTGAAAGAGTTTGTATGAAGGGTGTAGTCATGAAATGCAAGGAGATTTGCGAACTGATGCCGGACCTGGCCGCCGGCTTGGACGCGGTCACGCCCGAAGTAAGTCAACATATACAGGGCTGCGCAGGTTGCGCGGAAAAGCTGACGGAGTTCCGCCAGACCATGGCGCTGCTGGATGAGTGGCAGGCGCCGGAGCCGTCGCCGTATTTCGACGTGCGGCTCCACGCTCGTCTGCGCGAAGAGGCGGCGCGGCAGCCTTCCGGCTGGTGGCAATGGGTTCGTAAGCCCGCGTTGGCGGTTTCGCTGGCCGTGCTTATGGTAATGAGCCTCACTTTGTTCCGCAGCGATGCGGGCCGGAGTCCTACGCCGGAGGGCCCGCGGGCCATGGTGGCTGCGCCGGGGACGGCTGTGGGCGACTTGCAGGCGCTGGATAAGAACGGCGAGCTGTATTCTGATTTCGAAGTCCTTGACGATCTGCAAGCGCAGCAGGATGTAGACCAGAATCCGTAATCGACAAGGCGTGAGGATTCGGTGATGTAGCGACCGATGTAGTGATCTAAGAACACGGGGGAAGAGTGCGGGTGAAGTTCATAACGGGACGGGTCGCCCTGGCGGCTCTCGCGCTGGCGTTAACAGGCGTTGTTCCGTCTTTGTCGCAGGCCAACCACCCGGGCGCAGCCCACCCCCCCGCCCAACATCCGAAGGCTCAACAGAACGCTCACGCCGGACAGTGGTTACGTCAACATAAAGACATGCCGCCCGAGCAACAGAAAAAGGCGCTCGAAAACGATCCCCAGTTCCGCAATCTTCCTCCGCAACAGAAGCAGCAGTTGAAGAATCAGCTGGATCGTTTCAACAACCTGCCGCCGGAGAAGCGTCAGCAAGTGCTGAATCGCATGGATACGTTCGGGCACCTGACGCCGGAGCAGAAAGACTCGGCGCGGCAACTGCACTCGCAAATGCAGCAACTCCCGCCGGAGCGTAGACAGGCAGTGCGAAATGCCATCCAATCCTTGCGGGCAATGCCTCCGGAAGCGCGCCAGCGTCAGATTGACAGCGACGCCTACAAGAAACAGTTCACGCCGCAAGAACGAAGCATTCTGGGCGGCGCTTCCAAATTGCCGCTCGCGCCAGCCGAACCCAACGGGCCCGAACCGCCGGAGTAGCTAGCCGTCCAGCGCTACCGAACGGCGGTCCGACGGAACCCACACAACTGAAGCTTCTCCCGCATGCGCGACCTTTGCACAAAGCCCAACTCCTCCCACCAGCACGTCAAAAGAAAAATCGCCGCCGGGCCATAAGGCCCGGTGGCGAGAAAGTAGAGCGGAACCCTGTAGACCTTGACTACGGGGTAACCTCATATACGACGCCCCCTCCATGTGATCCCCCGTTATTGGTCGTACCATAGACCTTTCCATTGACGACAATCGCTTGGTGGTAGGGGTAATAGCCGTCGCCAGTAGTGCCGAAACTCCAGAGCACACTTTCCTTATAGGTGCCCGCCGTCAGCTTGTAGACAGTGCCATAATTCAGATTGTTGGCTGCACTGGACCCACCTTGATAGGTGGTGCCGTAGAGATTCCCTGCTGAATCAATGGTGACACCCGCATAATACGGGTATGCGCCGTCCTTTTTGGCATAGCCCTTGAAGCTGTAGATGATCTTTTCCGTCCACGTGTTGTTCGCGCCTGGCGTCAGCTTGAACACATCTCCGAGGTTGAAGGCGCCACCTTGATAGTTCGTGCCATAGAGGTTGCCGGTTGCATCCACGGTCAAACCAGATTCGCTATATTGTCCGAGTGAATCCCCAAGGAAAGTGTAAATCACCGAAGAGATCCAAACGCCGCTAACTTCACGCAGTTGGTAAACCGCGCCAACATTCCAGATAACACCGCCGTAGTACGTGGTACCGTAAAGATAACCGTTCTTGGGGTCGACAACCACTCCGCCATAGGGGTAATACGCGGTACTGCTACTTGTGGTAAAAGCGTGAATCGGCTTATAAGTGAACTTGCCGTTTGAAGCCTTTAACTGGAAGACCGTGCCGCCGCCGAACTTACCACCGTATAGCGTAGTGCCGTACAGGTTGCCGGCCGCGTCAAAGGTCAAGCCGCCGTATGGGTAGTACCCTTCGCTGCCGCTAATGTCGTCAAAGCTATGAAGCACAGTCTCCTTCCATGAGCTCCCAGACTTGGACAGCTCAAACACCGTACCCTGGCTGCTCGGGCCGCCCGCGTAGGTCGTGCCATAGATGTTTCCGGCCGAATCGAGGACCAAACCGCCAAACGGGTTCGCACCATCGCTGTTGCTGGGACCGAGAAAGCTATAGACTACGCTTTGGGACCACGTGCCACCTGAAAGCGTCAGCTCGAAGACCTCGCCATAGTTGTTGGTGCCGCCATAGTAGGTCGTGCCATAAAGATGATTACCCGAGGCGTCGGCAACTAGGGAGCCATAGGGAATGTAACCGTCCACACAACTGGTCTGAGAGCAGAAGTTGTAAAGCACGGTTTCGGAGCTAGCCCACGCACTAGCCACTAGGATTAGAGTCACTGCCACTAGCACAAGCGCTTTCACGCGCATAAATTCCTCCTGAATTTTGCCAGCAAAGGTTCGAAAATTGTGACCGTCAAACATCCGAGAATGAGGAGGTCCTTGCCAGGGGGATGGCAAAAGGGGAGAGCGGACTTCCCACAACTAACTATTCGGACGCCTAAAAAAATGTCGGGACATTGTGGGACAGCGGCGAGCGCCTGTCAAGATGAAAGATTTTGCAGTTCATTTGTCACGCCGTCGAATCGACAAGCATCCTGTGGAAATTCCGACAATCTGAACGGCTAGAGACCTTAACTTAGTTCATCAAGGCAAGCATTCTGCGGATGGAAAGCGCAGTCTGCCGGATTTCGTCGGCATCGGACGCATCCGGCGACATCTTCAAGTATTGCTCCAGATCTTCGGCCGCTCCTGAGATTTGGCCGAGGCTGTAGCGCAGCAGAGCGCGCTGCTTTACATCTTCAGGCGAACGGGGATAGATGACGAGCACCAGATCCACCAACGGCAGGGCCTTGCGGAAATTGCGGGTGGAAAGGTTAACCGTCTTTAGATTGTTCAAGATACGGGTCAGTATCTGCCGGCGGCTGACGGCGAACAGAAACTCCGGGCGCAAAGTCATCTGTCCGGAATAAATTTCGTCAAGACGGCGCTGGCAGTCCTGGGGGCTGAGGATATCGCCACCGTTGAAGCAGTCAACCAGCGTTTCGCGGCCGTCAATGTCGTAGTGCTTGAGCAGAAAATGTCCGGGCATGCCCACGCCGAACAACGGAAAGCCAAGTCGCCGGCCCACCTCCATGTAGATCAAAGCGAGCGTAATGGGAATGCCGAGGCCGCGGTCGAGGACATCGTTTAGAAAAGAATTTCGCGGATCATAGTATTCCTCGCGATTGCCCCGCAACCCAGCCTCCTCGAAGAGTGTGTGATTAAGAGCGGCAATAGTCTGAACGGCGTCGCCGACATCGGAGATGCGAGCCTCCGCCATGCGGGCGAGTTCGTCAATGCGCTCGACGTAGGACTCAATGTCGAGATCGGGATACTCGGTGAGGGCGATGGTCAGGGCAGCACGGACCAGATCGATATCTTCGTCGCCGACTTGAGGACCTACTAGAGCGGCGAAAGCCTCGGCAAGCGCGCTCTGGTCATGGTTGCCCACGGTTTTATGCTAGCAGAAATGCGGCGGTGTATTTGTGAAACTATGGCTGGGTTGGTGGAATAAGGATTTGTCCGCCAATACGTTTCAGTTGTCGTCCCGACGAAGCGAGGGATCTAGGTTCTTCGTGCGGTCCGCGGAAACCCAGATTCCTCCTCGCTTCGCTCCTCGGAATGACAAGAAGAATGATGGACTAAGGAAAGAATACCGGATCGACAGGAAACCCGATTTGTTATCGTCGAAGGAGGTTCTTGGCGATGAACAGCACGTTCGCCGGACGCTCGGCCAGCCGCCGCATCAAATACGGGTACCATTCGGTTCCGAACGGAATGTAGACTCGCACTCGCCATCCGTCGCCAGCCAGGCTCTGCTGCAGATCGCGGCGGATGCCGTGAAGCATCTGGAACTCAAAGGCGTCTCGCGAAATTCTTTCTTTTGTAGCGAAGGCCTTGGCCTGATTGATGATGTTTTCGTCATGGGTAGCCAAGCCGTGATAAACCTTGCTCTTCATCAGAACCTTCATCAGCTTGGCATAGCTAGCGTCGACTTCAGACTTCTGCTGAAAGGCGATCTCGGGAGGCTCTTTATAGGCGCCTTTGCATAAGCGAATGCGAATGCCTTCGGCCAGCAGTTTCTCGATGTCGCTCTCCGACCGCCGCATGTAGGACTGAATCACCGCGCCTACGCATCCCTGGTTGCCTGGGATGCGGTGCAACTCGTGGACGAAATCAAGCGTGCGCTGCGTGTAGGGCGAACCTTCCATGTCGACGCGAACGAAGTTGCGTGGGTTCATGGCCGCGGCCTTGGCCACCAACCCGGTCACCTGGTCGCGCGCCAGTTTTTCGTCAACATCAAAGCCCATGTGGGTGAGCTTCAGACTGATGTTGGCGTTTAGCTTTTGAGCGGCGATATCGTCCAGCAACTGGTGATAGAGCTGAGCGCTCGCGCGGGCCTCATCGGCGTTCGTGACATTTTCACCGAGATTGTCGATGGAGACGCCGAGCCCGGATTCATTCACAGCGCGTGTGGCCCGAAGCACGTCTTCGACCTGAGTGCCGGCAACGAAGCGGCTGGAGAATTTCTGGCCGATCGAGGAACGCTCAGCGACGGCCCGCAGCCAATGGCTCTCCGACAGAGAGATAAAGAGCGCCCTCAGCACCGCACGCCTGCGCAGCTAGAGAAGATGGAATTATGACGACCTTGCACGTGCATGAAGATCACAGGAATTTGTATCACAACTCGAGTGATCTGCGATGTGACCGTCATCGTTGAAGCGAGTGAGACATCAAGCTAGAAACATTTCGTCCACATAACACCAGCGCCAGTTCTCTCCCGGCTCGAAGGACTGCATGACGGGATGCTTGGTTGCATGAAAGTGCTTGGTGGCATGCTTATTCTTGGAGGAATCACAGCAGCCGACGTGACCGCAGATAAGACACTCCCTCAGGTGGACCCAGGTGTCACCCATCTCAAGGCACTCCTTGCAGCCTTTGCCACTGGGCTTGACGTTGCGGATCTCCTTTACGTGCGGACACGTTGTTTGTTCGTCTGGCATGTGTAGCCTCCACAAATCCCTCCTTTGTGTTCCTTCGTGCCCTTGGTGGTTGATGAAGTTCAAATGCTCAAACCACAAAGGGCACGAAGGTACACAAAGGAATTCATACTCAAAACGACGAATTTCGCGTGACCATCCGCGGGGGCGCCCGCGCCACGTTACTACTGACCCTGTTCCTCCAGAAACTTCTCCACTTCCAATGCGGCCATGCATCCCGAGCCGGCGGCCGTGATCGCCTGCCGATAACGCCGGTCTTGCACGTCGCCGCAGGCATAGACGCCCCGCACGCGTGTAAAGACGTTGTTCGTGGTCTTCAGATAGCCGTCCTGATCCATGTCGAGCTGGCCCTCGAACGCCTTCGTGTTGGGGATGTGGCCTATGCCCAGAAACATCGCACTGGTGGGGAAATCCCAGACCTTAGCAGTCTTGAGATTTCGTAGCGTCAGGCTGCTGACTTCTTTCTTGTTGATGTCGTGCACATCTTCGACGACCGTATCCAGCAGGAACGAAATTTTCGGATTCTTCTGGGCGCGGTCAAGCATGATCTTCGAAGCGCGGAAGTGCTCGCGGCGATGAATGACCGTGACTTTGGTGGCGAAGCGCGACAGGAAAATCGCTTCTTCCATGGCGGAATCGCCGCCCCCGATCACCGTAATTTCCTTTCCGGAAAAAAAGAAACCGTCGCAAGTGGCACAAGAAGAAACACCGTGTCCGATGAGTTGCTGCTCGTGCGGCAGTCCCAGCCAGCGGGCTGAGGCGCCGCTTGCGATGATCAGCGTGCGAGTGTGAACCACTTCATGGCTGACGTGGAGCTTAAACGGGCTCGCGCTGAGGTCAACGCTGGTCACATGCCCGTGCTTATATTCCGCGCCAAAGCGCGAGGTTTGCTTGCGCATGTTCTCGATCAACTCGGGTCCTTGAATTCCGTCGGGGAAGCCGGGAAAGTTTTCCACCAGCGTCGTGAGCGAAAGCTGGCCACCGGGTTCGTGGCCCTCCAGCACCAGCGGTTTCAGGTTGGCGCGCGCAGTGTAAAGTGCGGCAGTGTGACCGGCACAGCCAGATCCCATGATGACGACGTCGCGGATATTTTCCATAGAGTAAGTTGTTAGATTGCGAATTTCAGATTTCGGTTCAGTGCGCCGAATTGACTACAGCCGCCCCTCATTTGCTTTCAGATGCTGGCTTTTCCGGCGCAGTCTTTTTTGCCGGGGACTTCGCTGCTGGCTTTGCTTTCGTTGCTTCCAGGGATTGGACCCGCGCCAATTCTGCGGGCACGGTGCTCTTGGCCGCCAGAAGATTGCGATAGTTGGTAACGATCGCCGTCGCGCTCTGAAACAGCGGTTCGTAAGCGGTTTGATCCGGCGGAGGATTGCCCTCAGTTCCAGGACACCGGGCCAACACCACCGAAGACTTCCCAAAACGCTCCAGCTTGATTCGGCTGGCTGGAGTGCTGGTTGAAAGCATGGTCGCCGGCGTGGTCACGGCAGAGGCGTTGTCTTCGATCGCAACCTGCATCAAGTCCTTGGGATCACGCACGTGGAAGATCAGAGTCTCCACCATATTTTTCGGGTCATGGCTAAACGAGTACTGCACCGTCGAAAATGCGGCCTGCACCGCGAACTCACGGCGAATCCGCACCCACTCGGCAGTTCCGGAATCGGACGAGAATTGCGCGCTCTCACCCGCCTTAAGGAAATCCGGGCGTTCCTCAAGCGTCGACCGTCCCCGATCGACTTCAAAATCCGGACTGAAGAGCGGCTGCTTGGGAATCCGAGCCAGCGCGGAGGCGATCTCCTGCTGATCCTCCGGCGAAGGCGCACAAACATTCAGCATGTTCACCTTGACCTGCGGCTGGGACGATTGTTGCGCGCCAGCCAGTTGTGCCAGGCCAACGCTGATCAGGATTATCAGGATCTTTCGGAGCACGATGGCATTCTAAATGAAGATCACGAGAATCTTAAATCGCAGAGCACGCTGTAGAGACGTAGCTTGCTACATTCTCCCCGGGTGCGCCGGCAAAGATGTTTCAAGCAACGTCTGGACAGCAAGGAGTTTTCTGTTGGCCCAGAAAGGTAGAATCAGATCATGGCGAACTTAACACTTGTTTATGGACTGAGGCTGCTGCCCTCTGAAGAAGTTGCGGAAGTTGGTGACGCAACTCTCAAGCTCAAGAATGGCCGTGAGGCCCACGTGACCATGCACGTGCTCGAAGGCAGCAAGGATGAAATTGAAAAACAATTGAAGACCAGCCTGGAGGCCTTCTTCGATTTCTATCCGGAGATTTGAAAAGGCAGGTTTCAGGCCACGAGACCGGACGCCTGAAGCCTAAAGCCGTCACCATCTATAATTTGTTTTTAAATCATGACCCTGTCTTACCGTTATCTCCGTATGCAGCTCGGCGAAGCGGGATTGCTGCCTACCAGCAAAGTTGCGCGGGTCGCGTGGTACCTGCTCGGCCTGGATCTGTTGCTGTTCGTGCTGCAAAAGGGGTTTGGGCTACTCAAGCTCTCTTACGGTGACAGCCTCGGCGGATGGGTCAGTTTCCTCAGCTTCGTAGTCATTGTTCTCTTCTCGATCCTGGCATTCCGCTGGATAAAGGCGAAAGCACTTTGGCGGCTGCGCAATCGGCTGATCGTGACCTACGTGTTCATTGGCGTAATTCCTGTGGTCATGCTGCTTATACTGGCAATACTTTCCTTTTACCTTTTCGCAGGACAGTTTGCGACGTTCGTTGTGACCACTGCGCTGGACTCAGAGTTGAAGAGTCTGGACGCGGCAAACGCCGCCATCGCTCACGAATTGGCCGCGAAGATGCAAAGCGGAGTGAACCTCGACACAACCGCAGTGGAAGGCCTGCGCCGAACCGACAAGGCCTGGGCCGACCGCCATGTTCATGCATGGCGAAATGGCCAGAGCGTGCTCAGCAGCGCTCCACCGACTGCGACTGCGTTGCCCCCGGTTCTCCCCGCTTATTTGAAAGGCTCGTTTCGCGAAGTGGTTCGTGACCACGACAAACTCTTTCTCCGCGCGGCTGAGACGATTCCTATACGCGACGGGAGTCTGATCGTACTTTCCAGTGAGCCTCTGGACCAGCACTTGCTACAGGGTCTGGCAACCAACCTGGGCGAAATCACACTGTACACCGGGATCACTCTTCGCAAGGTGAATCTGCCGCCGCCAACCACTGCAACCCAGAATGGTAGCAACCCGCGCCAATCCAGCGAGCAATCCTTCGGGCTCGATCTCGGCAAACAAGGGACCTATGTGCTGGATACAACTAAGGCAGTCCCCACCTACATCGCTGGCACCGTTCCCCCAGCGGCGCGCAGCCTGGATCGCCAGGTCTCCTTTGGGACTTCGGTGTCGGTGGTCGATTGGGATACGGGCGGCCGGCTGAACCCGCTTCTGATCACCATACAGACGCGTGTGTCCAAACTCTACGAGCGCCTGTTCAATTCCCTGGGAGACATCGCGCCCGCCGTCGAATGGGGACTCTTGATCGTGGCCATCATCTTCGGCCTGATCGAAATTATCGCAATCGTAATCGGTACGCGCCTGACCCGCACTGTGACCGGAGCCGTAGCCCAGCTTTACGAGGGCACTCAGCTCGTCAATCGCGGCGACTTCCGCCACCGCATTCCGGTGAAGTCCAACGACCAAGTCGCCGCGCTGGCGAACTCTTTCAACTCGATGACTGCTTCGCTGGAAAAGCTGATCGAAGAACAGAAGGATAAACAGCGGCTGGAAAACGAGTTGGTCATCGCCCAGGAAGTCCAGGCACAGTTGTTCCCACGTGCAAGCGTTCAGCTTGCGTCGCTGGAGGTGCACGGGTTCTTCCGCCCGGCGCGAACGGTGAGCGGCGACTACTACGATTTCCTTACGCTGGACGCGGATCGGCTAATTCTGGCGGTTGGCGATATCAGCGGCAAAGGAATCTCCGCCGCCCTGCTGATGGCGACCATCCACTCCGCCGTCCGCGCCCTCAGCATGCAGGACGTTCCTGTCCTGCGCGAACCCGCGACTGTCGGCGCGGCGCTCGGTTCCGACGTCCTTCTGGCTTCGGCATTCCGCTCCCTCGACGTTTCCCCCAGCGCTTTGCTCTCCCTGCTGAATCATCAGCTCTACGAAAGCACGCCGCCCGAAAAGTATGCGACGTTGTTCCTTGGGATCTACAACGGCGCAGAGCGCAAGCTCACCTACAGCAACGGAGGACATCTGCCGCCCATCATCCTGAGCGAAGACGGTTCGATTCGCCGCCTGGAATGCGGCGGAACCGTGGTCGGCCTGTTCGATCACCGAAGCTACAACGAAGATTCGGTCGAGCTCCGGCGTGGCGAAATATTCGTGGGCTACACCGACGGCGTGACCGAACCGGAAAATGATTTTGGCGAGTTTGGTGAGCAGCGTCTGATCGACTTGTTGCGCGAGAATCGCGACTTGCCACTTCCTCGCATTACCGAAATTGTGACCGCCGCCGTCGACGACTGGATCGGCGCCAACGAACAACCCGACGACGTAACCCTGATCCTCGCCCGCGCCAGATAGCAAAAAAACTCTGTCATACCGACCGAAGCGAAGCGAAGTGGAGGGACCTTGCGTTTTCCCGCCCGCCCGCCGACTAACGGTGCGCGAAGCTGTAAGCCACCCCATACGCCGAATCGCCGCTGGCGTAAACCGGGAAAGCCCGCTCCAGTTTGTGGTGCCCAGTTCTGTGCAAGAGATAGCTGATGCCAACCACACCAGCCATTCTCCCTCCGAAGAAAACCAACTGGCCAGCCGTTCCACTCTCGCACAGCGCCTTCGCCATCGAATCCATCTCCCTTCCTCCATCGCTTAAATTGTGATGAGTGATGCCAAAGTCCACAGCCTCCAACATTCCGTGACTGGCAAAGAGCAGCTTGTTAGCGTTGTCCCAAAAACGGTGCTGAATGGGTCCGTCGGGCAAAGCTTGAGCCCGAGCGACGACAGAGATCAGGCCCCCAGAGACTAAGATCGCAAGCAGAAGATGCTGAAAGTTCCCGCGCACTCCCATTGGCCCAATCTAAGGGTCGCGAGATAGTCCACCCAGATCACCTAGGTATGCGGCGACATTTTCCATGCCAAAAATCGGGAAAAGATGGGAGCGGATTCTTTTCGGAGAGACTCTCTTGGTGCATCCGATAATTGTTTGACGTTCATCTTGGCTTCCACGATAATCGGCCCCATTCGCTGCACCCCTTCCCTCGCAGCGGTAGGTCTACCCCTGTCGCAATTGATTGGAGTCATTGGAGAAAGTGATGCTCCCTGCAATCCCGAACCGCAACGCCGTACCTCAGCGCTCCAGGTTCTTTTTCTCAACCCTGTCCTCGCTTCTGCTGGCCCTATGCGTGACTACGTTGGCGCACGCTCAAACCGCCGATCTTGTGCGCACGCCCGTCGACCCAGCAAATCGCATTCCGCTGACAGGTCACCACCCGGCGTGGGCGAATGCTCAGAACGACGTTGGCACAGTTCCCGCTGACCTTCCGATCGAGAGACTCACGATCGTGCTCGCCCGCTCACCTCAGCGAGAGCAAGCGTATACACAATTCCTGCAGGACCAGCAAAATCCAGCATCGCCTGACTACCACCATTGGCTCACGTCCGTCGAGATAGGCAAACGCTTCGGAGCCTTCTCGCACGACATCCATGCGGTTACAGTCTGGCTGCAGTCGCTGAACCTCCACGTCGACTCCGTCTCCAACAGTCGCGAGAGAATTGTTTTCAGTGGCCCGGCTTCGGCAGTCGCCGGCGCTTTTGGTGCGGGGATGCATTACTTCACAGTCGGCGGCGAGAAGCGCATCTCGATCACCGCCGAGCCACAGGTGCCTGCCGCGCTGGCGGGCGTCATTAAGTCCATCAGCGGTCTGTACACGGTCAAGTTCAGCCCGCAATATAGAGGCTCCGCCCCGCTCGGGAGGGACGGGTTCTCATGGGTTTCGGGCAGCATCTCGTCGGACGGTAGCGGATTCACTTGCGGCGGCACGCCTTGCTACGTCGTCTTTCCCGCGGATTTCGCCACGATCTATAACGTCAACGGAGTGACTGGAGGAATCAACGGCGCTGGCCAAACCATCGCCGTCGTTGGCCGTTCCGGCGTATGCAATACAGACATTTCAAACTTCGCCAGTGCCGCGGCAGTGACGGCTAATATTCCCATAGTCATCGTTCCGCCGCTCGGCATCGCTCCACCTGCTCCGGTCTGTAGCGGCACCGCTTCGGGCGATCAGGGCGAAGCTACCCTCGATGTAACGCGCTCTGGCAGCATTGCGCAAGGCGCTACGATCGATCTTGTCGTCAGCCAAAGTAACCCTACGCACACGAAGGATGGTATCCAATTCGCTACAGAATATGTTGTCGACACCACGCCGATCCCGGCCCGAATCATGAACATTAGCTTCTCGCAATGCGAAGCCGACGCAGGTCAAGCGGGCGTGGCATATTGGGACAGCTTATTTGCGCAGGCCGCCGGGGAAGGTATATCGGTTTTCGTCTCGTCGGATGATTCCGCCGCGGCTGGCTGCGATCAGTCTTTCGCTCCCCCTCCCGCGACCCAAGCACTCAGTCCGAATTCCATTTGCTCCTCAAGCTACGCGACTTGCGTCGGTGGCACCGAGTTCGCGGACTTCGCTAACCCCAGTCAATATTGGAGCCCAAACAATGGCCCCGGCTTCGAATCCGCTCTCGGATATATCCCTGAGGGCGCTTGGAACGAGCCGATGAACCCCCAAAATCAGCTTCAGGTTGCCGGGACCGGAGGTGGCGTCAGCTTGCACATCGCAACACCATCCTGGCAAAAGGGCACTGGGGTTCCCAGCTCGAGATCGGGCCGCTACACCCCTGATGTGGCCTTCAGCGCCTCGCTTCACGACGCTTATTTCGGCTGCTTGGCTGCTAACAATCAGTGTCCGGCCAACGGCTTTGCTATATTCGCCGGTACATCCGCATCCGCGCCGGACATGGCTGGCATCGCAGCCCTCCTAAATCAGAAGGAGGGTTCTGCTCAAGGCTTGCTCAACCCAAACCTCTATAATCTCGCGGCGACACCCGGCAACGAAGTATTCCACGATGTCACAGTAGCCTCCAGCGGCGTCACCCCCTGCGTCGTCACCACCCCGAGCATGTGCAACAACAGCACAGCGGGACCTACTACTCTTACCGGCGGCCTGAGCGGCTACCTGGTCACTACCGGATACGATGAGGCCACCGGCCTCGGCTCCATCAACGTCGCGAACCTGCTCACGAACTGGGTCTCCACTACTGTCGCCACCACCACCACCCTGACCATTTCCCCCGCATCGCCCGTAAACGTGGGAACGAGCGTGACTCTTACCGCCACGGTGAAGCCGTCTTCCACCTCTACCAAAACGCCCACGGGAACTGTGACTTTCACCGACGCGACGCTTGGCAAGCTAGGTACGGGAACGGTGAACAGCTCAGGCGTAGCCACGCTCACCAGCAGCACGCTGGCCGGGGCTTCGTACTCCATCACCGCGACCTACGGCGGGGACACAAACTTTTCCGGATCGACTTCTTCGGCCGTTCCCTACAAGGTCCAGGATTTCAAAATCGCGGCCAATCCCACGACCGTTACAGTGACCGCTCCCGGCCAGAGCGGGACCACGACCTTGACCATCGCGCCACTCGGCGGCTTCAGCCAGACAGTGACCTACACTTGCACCGGACTGCCTTCCGAAGCGGCTTGTACTTTCCCCACTGCGGCGACCGGAGGAACTCTGACGATCACGACCACCCCTCCTTCGGCAAGGCTGGACAAAAGCCCCTTGCGACGCAGCCGGAGACTCTTCTATGCGTTGCTTCTTCCCGGTTTTCTGGGACTCGTCGTATCTGCGGGAAGTCGAAAGCGGAAGCTGCACGGCGGGCTCCGTCTGTTGAGCCTCATCGCGGTCCTGGCGCTTTCCACACTCTGGATGCCTGCCTGCGGCGGCGGTAGCAGCACTCCCAGCAATCCGGGGACGCCGGCCGGGACCAGCACTGTAACGGTCGCGGCGACAGCAGGCTCCCTGAGCCATTCCGTACCCGTCACACTGACCATCCAATAAGAAAACAGGGCTGGCCCAAGACCAGCCCTTAGACTGCTGACAAACCAACGCTCTGGACGTATGGAGTATTCTGGCCAAAGGCGCTCGGCTCGGCTGACTCTCGAAACCAAGCGGCTACGTTCCCATGTCGACCGAACTCGTCACCCTGCAGCACTTCCGCGATGTTCCCGAGGCCCTGCTGGCCAAAGGTAAATTAGAATCCGCTGGAATCGCCTGCGCCCTGGCCGACGGCAATCTGGTTCGCATGGACTGGCTGCTCTCGAACGCCATCGGCGGCATTCGCCTGCAGGTGCATGAGCAAGACGCCGCCGCGGCTCGCGCCATTCTGGACGAGCCCATCCCGCCCGAGTTCAGCGAAGAAGAGCTCGGCGAATCCTACGCCCAGCCGCGCTGTCCCCGCTGTTATTCGCTCGACATCGGATTCGAAAGAATCAATCGCTTCTGGACTTATGGTCTGTGGCTCCTTCTATCTTTTCCCATTCCCGTCCGCAAAAACAACTGGAAGTGCTACACCTGCGGCATCGAATGGGTCGAGGAATGAAAAGCACAAGTCGTTGCAATCCCGGCGTTAAGCATTGAAGGTCCGACACCTCGACTCCAGAACTGGCCTCGGTTAATCTCCCGCAAGCTTCTGCCGATAGATAAAGAGTGACTGCCCCCACGACAGCGCTCAATCCCGGTGAAGGCAAACCCGCACCCAAGCCTGGAACCCAGTTTGTCGCCCGCCAGCCAATTCTTACGGCGGACGAGAAGGTCTTCGGCTACGAACTCCTGTTTCGCGATGGCGTCGAAGATTTCTTCCGCCACACCGATGCGGACGTGGCTTCGCGAAGCACCTTGAACACCGCGATGCTGCTTGGTCTCGACGTGCTCACCGACGGCCGTCGCGCCTTCATCAACTGCACTCGCGACATTCTGTTGAAGGATTACATCACTCTCCTGCCGTCGGAGCAGACCGTGGTCGAGATTCTGGAATCCGTTCCTGGCGACGATCTCGTGATCGCAGCCTGCCATCGCCTGAAAGAATCCGGCTACACGATTGCGCTGGACGATTTCGGGATCAACGATCCGCGGGAAGCCCTGACCGATGTCGCCGACATCATCAAGGTGGACCTCCGTGCAACCTCCGCCGCTGACGCCGCCGCCATGGTAAAACGTTACGGCCCCTGGCGCTGTCGCATGCTGGCGGAAAAGGTGGAGACCCGCGAGGAATTCCTGGCTGCCAAGAAAGCCGGGTTCCTCTACTTCCAGGGATACTTCTTCCGCCGCCCGGAAACACTCACTGCGCATGAAATCCCCGCCAACCAGCTCAACTACCTGCGCATGCTGACGGCGGTTTCGCAGGCCGAGCTAAATGTGCGCGAGATCGAGAATCTCGTCAAGGGCGAGGCGTCGTTGTGCTACCGCCTGCTGCGTTACCTGAATTCCGCCACGTTCGGATTCGCCAACGAAATTCACTCGGTCCGGCACGCATTGTCGATCTTAGGAGAACGCGAAGTCCGCCGCTGGATTCGCCTCGTGGCCACGCTCGGCGCTGGACAAGGCAAGAGCAGCGAATTGGTGCTCTCGGCCATGGTCCGCGCCCGCTTTTGCGAACTGGTCTCGCCGAAAATCCCGCACGGGGACTCCGACTTATTCCTGATGGGAATGCTCTCGATGATGGACGTCATTCTCGAGATTCCCATGTCCCAGGTGCTCGACAACGTGCCCATCGATCGGGAAAGCAAGTCGGTGCTGCTGGGCGGCGCCAGCCGTCTCCGCCCGTTCTATCAACTCATGCTGGCGCAAGAGTCCGGCGAGTGGAAGACCGCCAGTGAACTGGCCGCGCAACTTCATCTCGCCGAAAGCGAAGTCGCGGAGTGTTACTGGCAAGCCATGCAATGGGCACGCCAGGTAAGCTCGGGAGTCTAGGCGACAAGGCAGCACGCCACTGTACAGTTACTTCTGTGCAAAACTACGGCCAGTTAGCACTTGCGCTCTATCCGCTGTGAGAGATACCATCAGAGTGTTCCCAAGCGGCCATGCTCCCTAGCTGGCCTCCCGCGCCCATTAGCTCCAGGCGCCTAGACGGACAAAGATCATTCACGGATGAACTCCAACCGCATTGGGTTTCCACGCACGCTCGGTGCTTGTGTGCGAGGCGGGGCACCACCCGGATGGCGGTAGTACCAGGGCACCAGGACAAAGTCCCCGCTGCGGGGACTGAAACGCTAACTATACAAAGAGAAACAATATGAATGTTGGACCCGGAAATCCCTCCGGAGGCGGAGGGAGAGGCAGACGGCGACGCGGACGTCGCCCATCGAATCGCTCGGGACAGCCCGGCGGTCGCGATCGCCAGCAACTCAGCGGTATCTACAGCGCTCCCATGGATCACAGCTATCGCGGCGCTCTCGGCGGAGACAAAGGCCCGCGCGGCCGCGGCGGACGTCCCGGCTTCGCTCCGTCGTATGCTCCCGTCGAGCCCGAGCCGCTCCCGCCGAACGAAGACGCCAACTCGCGCATCTTCGCCTTCGTGGACGACCTGTTTTTCCAGGCCAAGATTCAGGAGACGGCGCGCAAGCTCAATGTCAAAGTCGAATTCGTCAAGAACGAAAAAGATATGCTGGAGCGGATCAAGCTGAACGGCGAAGAGAAGCCGTCGCTGGTCATTTTCGACATGAATAACGCGAACGCCAAACCGCTGACTCTGATTCCAAAACTCAAAAGCAAACTGAAGAAGACTTCGATCATCGGCTTTCTATCCCACGTGCAGGGCGACCTCAAGCAAAAGGCGCACGAGGTCGGATGCGACATGGTATTGCCGCGCTCCGCATTCTCCCAGAACCTGCCCCAACTGCTACGCCGCCACGGCGCCCCAGAAGACGAAGCCACGGCAGAGTAGTGTAGGCGCGAGCGTCCCCGCTCGTGCGAGTGTGGATTCGTGGAAGGGCACGGCTTCAGCCGTGCCGCTAATCCGCAGAATCGATTTAGGCCCCGCAGGGAACCAGAACTCTTACCCGCGGGTGGCCCAGCCTTTCGCATTTTTTGCGAAGGGCGTCGCCATCTTAGAAGGCCCTCCGGCTTAATAGCGGCGGAAATCCCTAACCCGGGACCCCTGGTCCACGCTTTGGCGTTGACACAGAATACATGCGCACGTATACTGTGTTAATGAACGTCACGCTGTCCATCGATGAACAGCTCGTCGCCCGTGCCCGGAAGAAGGCGGATGCCTTAGGCAAGAGTCTCAATCAGCTGATCCGCGACTACCTGCAAAAGCTGGCGGGCGGCGACGACCCCGAGCAAAGCATCGAGGAGTTCAGGAAACTCTCTGGCCGCGGCCACTCCCGCGGCTGGCGCTTCAATCGAAACGAAATTCATGAGCGCCCGTAGCTTCTTCGACACCAATATTCTTGTCTACGCCGACGACAAAGCTGCGCCAGCGAAGCAACGACGCGCCCTCGAACTGGTTGCTGAGCACCGGCGCGCGGGCACCGGCGTCGTGTCATTGCAGGTACTCCAGGAGTATTTCGTCACCGTCACTCGCAAACTCCAGGTTGATCCGCGTGTCGCTCGCCGCAAAGTCGAACTGCTGGCTGAGTTCGATGTTGCCGCACCTGAAGTTGCCGATATTTTGGCCGCCATCGACCTGCACCGGCTGCACGGGTTTTCCTTCTGGGATGCCCTGGTCCTGCGGGCCGCCAAACAGGCTGGTTGTCGCGTAGTCTTCTCAGAAAACATGCAGGAAGCGCGAGAGGTCGATGGCGTTCGCATCGTGAACCCATTCCTTTAGCGGCTTTCGCGCCACATTCCCAATTTGGAACCTCCTGCGCAGTTCGTCCACTCTCCGCTTGACCTCATCCTTTAACTACGATAACATTGTAAAGTTTTGGTTATCTATAAGATAATCTTTGATCTTTGACAATCCAACCGTAGACTCAGCTTCTAGGCAGTTCTGACAGCTGGGGAGCGACCAGTTGTGTGGCCAAACCGAAGACGTCCCAAGGCGGAACTGCAGATATTCTGGAACCGACGTAACTCCCTTGTTTCCAAGATTTTGCCTCTAACTACCTTAAGAACCATAGATCTAGGAGGCAAGAAAAATTCCGGTCCTTTGTTTTCTAGATTTTGGGCCGAAACGAGAGTTTTTTTGACCAAAATTCTGCACCAAAATGTGTGCAGGTGAATCAGTATCTTGGCGTTCGCGGAGGGCCAGCCTCCAGCGCGAAGCCGCAAACTTGAAATAGCCAGGGAGCAGCCTATCCCGGAGGCCATTGCAAATTTCGTCCACCCAGCAAGTGCACGTGCAGGTGAAAAACCGACTGCCCGGCACGGGGGCCGACGTTGAGCACGGTGCGATAGCCATCCTCGATGCTGCGCTGGCGTGCGATGTTGGCGGCGGCGAGCTGACAGTAGCCGATGAGCTCGGCATCCTCGGCCATCGCTTCTTTCAGCCCGCGAACGTGCTTCTTGGGAACCACGAGCACGTGCGTCGGAGCTTGCGGGTTGATATCGTCGAAGGCGTAGGTATGCTCGTCTTCGTAAACTTTCTTGGATGGGATTTCCCCGCGAATGATGCGGCAGAACAGACAGTCGTTCATGACACCGTCCACAGTTCGAAATTTGGGGACACGCCGCAATGCGGAGGTCGCCAGGACGGGGAAGGCGCGTGCCTACTATACCCGATCAGAGAAAGTTTTGCAGTGCGGGATCTGGTTCCGAGCGAGTCGATTTCCGAGCGTTAACTCAGATTTGGAGCGTTTAGCGGCCTTTTAGTCGAGTCTAACCAGGAAAATCGAGCCTTGCGGAGTCTGCGTGTTGTGAGCAACCTCTTCGGCCCGTTTGCGATCGTCGTCCTGCACCCGCACTCGCACCCACCAGTCGCCGACCGGGCTGCTGAAACACTGGACCTTCGCAGTCTGATAGCGGTGAGACAGATGATCGGCTAACTTATCGGCGGAGTGCTCCTTCTCGAAAGCGCCGATCTGCACCGCCCATCTGCCACCGGTTTCCAGGGAAGACGGCGCACTCAAAACCTCGATGCGCACCATGGCAACGCCCGCCTGCATGACGTCGATCTTCTTAGCCGCTGCCTGCGAGAGGTCGAGAATGCGGCCTTCTACGAAGGGACCGCGGTCCGTAATCCGCACCAGGGTCGCGTCCCCGGTCTTCACGTTGATCACGCGCAGGATCGACCCCAACGGAAGCGTCCGGTGGGCGGCGGTCATGGCGTGCATGTTGTAGACTTCGCCGTTGGAACCGCGGCGGTTGTGATATGGGCCTCCATACCAACTGGCGAGGCCAGTCTCGACCGATATCGGTTTCGCATTCTGCAGATTCCGGAACGCGTCATCCTCTGATCGCGTGGCGACGGTCGTCTTGGTTGCGGGTTCGGCATTCACAGAGTTGGTGGTTGGAGCCGACTCGCTGATCGGCGGAGGAGGCGGAACATCGACGCGTGCTTGCTTGTGTCCACCACAGCCGGTCAGCAGGAAGGCGAGAAGTGGAATAAGAATAGCGATGGAACTCTTAGAGTTCCAACCGGCGCAGAGTGGGCGGCGCTCAGAATGACGACGCAACCAAGCGCTCACTTGTGCGGAGGCTGATTCTTTTCCATGTAGTCCGCGAGGTTGGCTAATTTCTCGGCTGCGATTCGCAACGCCTTGGTGGAGTGCTGGCGGACAGCGGGCACCACTTCGTCGTTCAAATGAGCAACTAACTCCGCCGTCTCTTTCTCCACGGTAGCGGCTACCTCGGCGATCGATTTGTTGATACGCGCCGATGCTTCTTCCACCTTGCGGTTGAAGTCGTTCATGGAACTCCCTCGATTTCTTGAGCGCGTATACGGGCACTCGTGGATTGCGGGCACCAGGCTCAGCCATTATTTCCTGCCGGGCAGGGAAGGTCAACGGGGAGGCATCCGGGGTCATACTCCCACATGTGATGAAAGAGCCGCGAGCCAGCGTTTCCGGCAGTTCAGGCGGCTTGCAGTAGAATCGCGCCATGGGGTGCCTCCGAGATCGTCCCATAGTTTGTGGTGTTAGAGTGCGGGAAGGTTGTATGGCAGCATAGATGACCCTGGAACAGGACACTTCGGAGCTAGCGGACGCGAGAAGTTTTCAGCAGGGTCTGCTCGGCTGGTTTGATCGCCATAAACGCGATTTGCCCTGGCGGAGGGATCGCGATCCGTACCGGGTTTGGCTCTCGGAAATCATGTTGCAACAGACCCGGGTGGCTGCAGTCACGGATCACTACGAGAGATTTCTGCGGCGCTTTCCGAACATCGAAAAGCTGGCTTCCGCGCGGGAAGCGTCGGTACTGGCGGCCTGGAGCGGGCTGGGATACTACCGGCGCGCCCGCATGTTGCATGCGGCGGCGAAAAAGATTGTGAAGGAGCAGGGGGGAAAGTTTCCAGGGAGTGCAGAAGATCTACTCGCGCTGCCCGGGATTGGCCGATATACCGCTTCGGCGATTGCCAGCATTGCCTTTGTTGAGCCGGTCGCCGTGGTGGACGGAAACGTCGAACGCGTATTACAGCGAGTGCGCGGAAAAAATCTTGCAGGCGAGGATTTGTGGCGCGCCGCCGGAGACCTGCTCAGTCGACAACGTCCGGGTGATTTCAACCAGGCCATGATGGAACTGGGTGCAACCGTTTGCTTACCGCGGCAGCCCCAATGTCTGTTGTGCCCGGTGTCCGATCTGTGCGCGACGCGCGGAGAGCTGCAGAGACAGGGGAAGGGAACTCGCCAGACCAAGCGGGAAATCGATTACGCGCTGGCTTGCCGCAACGGTTCAATTTTCCTGGTCCAGCGCCCGAAGACTGCGACACTCATGCCAAGCATGTGGGAGTTGCCGGAAACTGGTGGCGCGAACGGAACAAACGCAACCTGGCTTACTCTCCGGCATTCCATCACCGTGACTGATTATGTGGTACGCGTGCTGCGGAGGCCAGCTCCCAAGGGCATTGAGGGCCGCTGGGTGCGGAAGTCCCGCGTCGCGACCTTGCCCTTGACGGGTCTGGCGCGGAAGATTCTGCGCGCGGCGAAGATCATCTAGAATAGAAGCAAGGATGAAGTGGCTGCGTAACATCTTCGGAGGAGACAATATGGCTGCATTGACCGCGGGAACATCCGCGCCGGATTTCAAATTACAAACCATGGATGGAAGTCATTTCTCCTTGAGCGATGCGCTCAGACGCGGCCCCGTGGTCGCAGCTTTCTTCAAAATCTCCTGCCCGGTGTGCCAATATGCGTTCCCCTTTCTTGAGCGGATCTACAAAGCCCATGGTGGAAAGAACGTGACCATTGTCGGCGTCTCTCAGAACTCGAAGAAAGACACGGCTGCGTTTCTCAAAGAATACGGGGTGACTTTTCCGGTGCTGTTGGATGACACGAATACCTATCCCGTGTCGAACGCTTACGGCCTGACCAACGTGCCCACGATATTCTGGATTGGGCAGGATGGAGAGATCGAGATTTCCATCGTCGGCTGGGAACGGAAAGAGATCGAAGAAATTAACCGGAAGGCTGCGACGTTCACTGGCGAAGGACCAAAGCCTGTGTTCCGCGCGGATGAACAAGTACCAGACTTCCGAGCCGGTTGAAGCTCCAAGAACTAGCCCGCGGTCGCGGGATGAACTGAACAAATCGGCTAACTGAAGTCTGGGCGAAACCGAAGGGTCAGGCCACTGGTAACAACCCCATTCTTCCGCTTTCCCGTACAATAAAAACCTTATCCGACATGGTTTTTCTCGAGGGAGCCCCTGAGGATGCGCGCTAGCGTCATTGTGCTTTTTGTGCTTGGGTTGTTGAATATTTCCGCGGCGCAGTCATCGCATAAACACGCCCGGTCGAATGATTCCGTGCGGCTGCCGGGCGCAGCCTTCGTAGCCATGCAGAAAATCGATCCGGAGCGCATCCGGGCACACGTACGCTACCTCTCTCATGACTTGCTCGAAGGCCGCGGAACGGGGCAGCGTGGCGGTGACATCGCGGCAGAGTATATCGCGACACAATTTGCCCTCTATGGGCTGAAACCCATCGGCGACAACGGCACCTACATGCAGAAAGTCCCAATGGTCGGCATCACGCCCCAGCCAGAGACCACGTTTACATTCGTGTCGGGACACGGTGATGCCAAGAGCCTCACGCCGCTCGACGACTATGTCGCCTACGACCAGACGCAGCTGCCCCAGTCCAACGTCGACGCCGAAATCGTGTATGTGGGCTACGGGATCGAAGCTCCCGAATATAAATGGGACGACTACAAAGGTGTAGATGTGCGCGGCAAGGTTTTGTTGATGCTGATCAACGAGCCGCCCTCCGACGACGTGAATTTCTTTAAAGGGAAAGCGCTCACCTATTACGGACGCTGGACTTACAAATATGAAGAGGCGGCCCGCAAAGGCGCCGTGGGCGCGATCCTCATTCATCAGACAGATATGGCCAGCTATCCCTGGGAAGTGGTTCGCAACTCGAATTCTGGAGAGAAGTCCTATCTCAAGCTGGACGGCACACCGAAATTGAAAGTTGCATCATGGATCCAGTACGAAGTTGCAAAGCGACTGGCCACTACTGCCGGCATGAGCCTCGACAAAATGATGGCCGATGCTCGCTCTCGCGATTTTCATCCGGTAACGCTTTCCGTGAAGTTGAAGGCGCACATGGTAAGCAACATACGCCCGTTTGAATCGAATAACGTGTTGGCCATGCTGCCGGGGTCGGATGCGAAGCTCAGAAGCGAAGCTGTGATATATACGGCCCACTACGATCACCTCGGCATTCGTCCGGATATGCCTGGCGACAACATCTACAACGGCGCCAACGATAACGCCACCGGTTGCGGGATTTTGCTTGAGCTCGCCCGCACTTACGCCGAAGCAGCGCAAAGGCCGCACCGGTCCATTCTGTTTGCGTCGGTAACGGCGGAGGAGCAGGGACTGCTGGGCTCCGAATATCTGGGAAGACATCCCCCAGTTCCAGCAGGCAAGATCAGCCTGGATCTGAACTATGACGATGTGCCGCCTCTGGGCTCCCCTGAAGAGGTGGAAGTTTCTGGTGCTGAACGCACCACCTTCTACCCCGAGGTCGAGGCAATGGCCAAGACGTTTCGCCTGGCAATTCGCCCCGATTCACGGCCTGAGGCCGGACACTACTATCGGTCTGACCACTTCAGCCTGGCGCGTGTGGGCATTCCCTCGTTCTCAATTAACGAAGGTACGAAGTATAAGGGACACGATGCTGCCTGGGGCATGCAGAAGGCCGAAGAGTACACCTCAAAGCACTATCATCAGCCGAGCGACGAATACCATCCGAGCATGGATTTCACCGGAGACGCGGCCATGGCGCGATTCGGATTTGTGCTGGGATGGGAGGCTGCTTCGCAGACCAAATTGGTGGGCTGGCAGAAGGGCGATGAGTTTGAAGCGGCCCGGATGAAGAGCTTCGCTGGCGCCGACTAGGCGGTTCAGCCTGCCATCGTCTTGAGATTCGGACTCACGATCAGTGTGGGTTCGGTCACGCGCTGTACGTCATCCGCGCTCAGGCCGGGCGCGACTTCCTCCAGCAGCAGACCCGCCGGCGTCACTTGAATGACAACCATCTCGGTGACGATCGTATTCACCACTCTGACGCCAGTCAGTGGCAACGCACACTTCTTCAGAATTTTCGGCTGAAGATCTTTGGTTGTGTGCTCCATGGCGATAATCACCCGGCGCGCGCCCGCCACCAGGTCCATGGCCCCGCCCATGCCCTTCACCATTTTGCCGGGGATCATCCAGTTGGCCAGGTTGCCTTCCTCGTCTACTTCCATCGCGCCGAGAACACTGAGGTCAATGTGAGCGCCGCGGATCATGGCGAACGAATCCGCGCTCGAAAAATATGCCGTGCCCGCCATTTCGCTGACCGTTTCCTTGCCAGCGTTGATGAGGTCGCAATGCTCCTGCCCCTCGATCGGATATGGGCCGATGCCCAGCATTCCGTTCTCGCTCTGAAGGATTACGTCCATGCCGGGAGGAACGTAGTTGGCGACGAGCGTGGGCATGCCAATGCCGAGATTGACGTAGAAGCCGTCTCGGAGTTCTTGCGCGATGCGTTTTACGATGCGATCGCGTTTTTCGACATCTTTGGTCATGGTTGACCTACGACGCCTTTCTTGTCGTTCGCTTCTCGATTCTCTTTTCGTACAGCTCACCTTGGAAAATGCGATTCACGTAGACACTCGGCGTGTGGATCAAATCGGGTTCTAACTCGCCCACCTCGACTAAGTGCTCGACCTCCGCGATTGTCACCTTGGCGGCAGTCGCCATGATCGGATTGAAGTTGCGGGCGGTTTTTCGATAAACGAGGTTACCCCACTTGTCGCCCTTCCAGGCTTTCACTAGAGCAAAGTCGGCTTTCAGTGCGTGTTCCATGACGTACATGCGACCGTCGAACTCGCGAGTCTCCTTATTTTCGGCGACGATCGTACCGACACCGGTGGGTGTGAAGAACGCGGGAATCCCGGCGCCACCCGCTCGCATGCGCTCGGAAAATGTTCCCTGCGGCACCAGATCCAGTTCCACTTTACCTTGTAGAACCATCTGCTCCAGCAGTTTGTTTTCGCCAACGTAAGTTCCTATGTGCTTGCGAATCTGTCCTGCGGAGAGCAGAAGGCCCATGCCATAGCCGTCCACGCCGGCGTTGTTGCTGATCGTGGTTAGATTCTTTACACCCTTACGGGCGAGCGCGCGGATCAAGTTCTCCGGAATGCCACAGAGCCCAAAGCCGCCAAACATGATGGTCGCGCCGTCGGAGATATCGCGCACGGCCTCGTCCGAGTTGGCAACGACCTTGTTCATTGAAGAGAGAATTCTAAATGACAATCGGTCAATGAGCTAGACGGCCGCGTTGTGAATCGGTGCGAAATAGTCCGCGCGAGATTCCTCGCACCGCCGGTAAGAGCGCGGTGCGTCGGAATGACGCCCTTGAATTTAAGATTCAATCCAGCCGTTTCTTCGTTGCCACAACAGTCTTCCTTAATTGGTGGGCCCGCTCGAATTCCATCGCCAGCTCTCGCGTGTCGAGATTTTCACGGATGTGGGCCAGATGCTGCTCCAATCTCAGAAGTGCGGTTCGAATGTTTGTCTTATTGGTGAGAGCGATGTCCCGCCACATGGAATAAGGGCTGCCCGAAATGCGCGTCATCTCGCGCAACGCGCGGCCGCCGGCTTCGAGAAGTGGCGCGTCTGCGCCGTATGCGTCAACCAACGAGGCGGCAAGTGCGGTTGAAATCATTTGAGGCAGATGACTGATCCAGGCGCAAAGCTTGTCGTGCTCAGCGGCATCCAGACTCGCAATGCGTGCACCAATTTTCTCCAGCCATTCCAGATATTCTCCGCTCAGATCGTCGTATATTTTCTGTCCTGGAACCGGGGTTACAAACCACGGAGCTCCCTGAAACAGGTCGGGGTCGGCAAATTCGACGCCACACTGTTCCTTGCCAGCCATGGGATGCCCGGCGAGAAAGCGAACCCCGGCGTGCCTGCGGAAGACTTTCTTGGCCCGCTGCAGGACCTCGAGCTTGGTACTGCCAACATCGGTGAGCAAAGTCCTCGGAGGCAGGGCTGGGCCGAGCCGATCGATCATATCGATGATTCCGCTGACGGGCGTGGCCAAGACGATAAGCTGGCTGCCGCGAACCGCATCGGCGGGATTGGTGTGGCCGAGATCAATCGCGGCCTTGCTGCGGGCACGCTCGAGGACGGGCGCGCGATCGCAACCGATGATTCGTCCGACAAACCCGCGTTTCTTCAAAGCCAAGGCGAGCGATCCGCCAATCAGGCCGGTGCCGATGATCGTGATTTGGCGAATGGGCATCAGATCTTTTCACCACAGAGGCACAGAGGCACGGAGAAAGCGGAAGGTCATATCAGGAAACATCGGAAGAGCGCGTTTCTAGCATTCCTTTTCCTCTTCCTCTCTGTGCCTCCGTGTCTCCGTGGTGAGCCTTCATCGTTCCGTCAAGCAATCTTGCGGCCGACCGCAGGTGCAATCATGCGCAGCTGATCCATCAACTCGGAGAATTGATCGGGATAGAGCGACTGAGCGCCGTCCGATAATGCCTTGTCGGGATCGTGATGCACCTCGATCAAAAGCACGTCAGCGCCGGCGGCCACAGACGCCCGCGCCATGGGAGCAACTTTATCGCGAATTCCGGTGCCGTGCGACGGATCGGAAGCCATGGGCAAGTGCGACAGCTTGTGAATGATCGGAATGGCCGAGATGTCGAGGGTGTTGCGGGTATAGGTCTCAAATGTGCGAATGCCACGCTCACACAGAATTACATCGTAGTTTCCGCCGGCCATGATGTATTCGGCGGAGAGCAGGAGTTCTTCCAACGTGGCAGCAATACCGCGCTTAAGCAGGACGGGCTTCTTGACTTTGCCCAACTCGCGCAACAAATTGAAATTCTGCATGTTGCGTGCGCCGACCTGGAAGATGTCCACGAAAGGCAGCATGATGGCTATTTGCGAAATCTCCATGACCTCGCTGATCACCAGCAATCCGAAGCGGTCGCCGGCTTCGCGCAAGAGTTTCAGCGCTTCCAACCCGAGACCTTGGAAAGAATAAGGAGAACTGCGCGGCTTGAAGGCGCCGCCACGAAGCGCGCGCGCCCCTGCCTTCGCCACGCGCTCGGCTGTGGCGAATAACTGATCGCGCGACTCAACCGAACAAGGTCCCGCCATCACGACCACCTGTTCGCCTCCGATTCTTAAACCATTGGCAAACTGGACTACGGTTCCCTGTGGCCGAAAACTTCGTCCCGCCAACTTGTAGGGCGCACTGATCCGGTGAACGTGTTCGACTCCGGAGAGCACTTCGAGGTTGCGGATATCGAAATCGACGCGCGCCCCGACAGCAGCCACCACGGTCTGCCGCACTCCGGTGGAGCGATGCACCGAGAAGCCCATGGCAATGAGGTGTTCGACCACATGCTGGATCTGCTCCTCCGTTGCCGATTCTTGCATTGCGACGATCATAGGAAGGCGGCTTCTAGCTCCTAGCCTCTAACTTTTAGTTTCTTCCCCGTGTCACGCTAGAAGCTAGCAGCTAGAAGCTATTTTTCTCAGTCATTCACCTCTGCATCCAATTCCGTATCGCCGGGAACCTCGGTCGCTTGCGCCCTGGGGGCGATTTCTTCCTGCTGAATCTGCCGCATGATGTCCATGATGCGCTCGTAGATACAAAGCAGATCACGATCCGGCAAGGGGCCCGGATTCACACCGCGAACATTGTCGAACACTGCCCGCTCACGATCCGGCTCATAGATGGGCATGCCAATGCCACGTTTCAGTTTGCCGATCTCGTGGGCAGCTTGCGCTCGCTGGCTCAGCAACTCCACCAGTTTGCGGTCAAGTTCGTCGATTTTCTTACGCCAGTCGGAAATGTCCATAGAAAGCTTTCAGCTCTCAGCTCAACTCGTAAACCGAAATCAGTAGCTCAGCCTGACAGCGACTCGAATCCCACGGAGTCATCATTTGTGAGCTGAAAGCTGCGGGCTGACGGCTGAAAGCTGCTTTATGAATTCTGCCACAGACTCGGCTTCTTTGCCGGGATTACGCTCGATGGTTTCGACAATGGCACTGCCCACGACAGCTGCGTCAGCAAATTCTCCCACTGCCGCGAATTGCTCGGCGGTGCAAATGCCGAAGCCAACGGCAATTGGCAGTTTTGTGTACTTGCGGAGGCGGCGAACCAACTTCCGCGCATCGTCAGGCAGTTGCTGGCGGGCACCAGTCACTCCAGTGCGAGAGACCGCATAGACAAACCCGCTCGAAGCCTCCGCAATGTGCTTCAACCGTTCGTCGGTGCTTGTGGGCGCCGCGAGAAATACAGTCGCCAAGTCGTTTCGTCGCATCTCGCGCAGGTATTCGTCTGCCTCTTCGACTGGTAAATCCGTCAGCAGCGCTCCGTCTATCCCCGCGTGGCGTGCGATCTTACAGAACTTTTCCATTCCCATGCGCAGGATCGGATTCAAATACGAGAAAATGATTACTCCAGTTGACTGCGCATGCTGGCGAATTTCAGCCGCCAGCTTCAGCACGTCGGCAAGGGCGACACCCTGCTCGAGTGCGCGTTGGCTGGCGCGCTGGATTACCGGCCCGTCCGCTACGGGATCGCTGAACGGCACCCCGAGCTCAATCACGCCGGCACCGGCGTCAATCGCCGCTAAGACCACAGCTCGCGTCGTCGCCAGATCGGGATCGCCACAGGTGACGTATGCCACGAGAGAAGGACGGTTTGGAAAAGATAGAGGCATGCTTCAGAAGTTCAATGTGAATTTACCAGCGGAATCAAAGATGCTAGATCTAGCCGTCCAGCTTCAAGTTCTCCCGTAAGATTCCAATATCTTTATCTCCCCGCCCGGAGATGTTGACGATCACGATATCTGACTTCTTCATTTTGGGCACACGCTTGATCGCTTCCGCCACGGCATGCGCCGACTCAAGCGCAGGAATAATGCCCTCGGTTCGAGCCAGCAGCGTGCAGGCGTCGAGCGCTTCCGCATCTGATGCTGAAACATATTCGGCGCGGCCTGAATCATAAAGCGCCGCGTGTTCCGGGCCGATCGAAGGATAGTCGAGGCCCGCGGACACTGAGTGCGTGTTTGCCACCTGCCCTGCCGCGTCCTGCAGGAGATAGGAAAAGGTTCCTTGCAGTACGCCCGGCGAGCCACCGTGGAAACGCGCGGCATGCTCGCCCAAGGTCTCCCCACGTCCTCCAGCTTCGACGCCGATCAGCTGCACTCGCTTGTCCTTGATGAAGTGATAGAAAATGCCGATGGAATTCGAGCCGCCACCGACGCAGGCGACAATTGCAGTGGGCAGTTTGCCCTCGGCCTTCAGAACTTGCGCGCGCGCCTCATGGCCGATGACTTTGTGAAAATCGCGCACCATTGTCGGATAAGGATGAGCCCCCAGTACGCTGCCCAGAAGATAATGCGTGGTGCGAACGTTAGTCACCCAATCGCGCATCGCCTCGTTGATCGCATCTTTCAGGGTGCGCGAACCTGAGTTCACGCCGCGAACTTCAGCGCCCAACAGCCGCATGCGGAAGACGTTCAGTTCCTGACGGCGCATGTCCTCGGTGCCCATGTACACGACGCATTCGAAGCCGAGCAGCGCGCAGACAGTAGCCGTGGCGACTCCGTGCTGTCCTGCTCCAGTTTCGGCGATGATGCGACGCTTGCCCATGCGTTCCGCCAGCAATCCTTGTCCCAGACAATTGTTGATTTTGTGTGCGCCGGTGTGGAGTAGATCTTCGCGTTTGAGATAGATCTTTGCGCCACGAAGTTGTTGGGTCAGGCGACGCGCAAAAAACAATGGCGTCGGCCGGCCGGCGTAGGTGCGCAAGAGTTCATTCAGACGGCGCTGGAATGCGCGATCCCGCTTAGCCTTTTCGTATTCGTGCTCTAATTCTTCAAGCGCGGACATCAAGGTCTCAGGGACATAGCGTCCTCCGTAGATGCCGAACCGACCTTTGGCGGGAGCTTGGTTCGATCGGTTGCTCTTCGTGACCGTCGCGGTTGCCATATTGTTAGGCGACCCTCTCTGCCTGACGAACGGCAGCGACGAACGCGCGGACTTTTTCCGGATCTTTCTTGCCCGGTTTCAATTCGACGCCCGAGGAAACGTCCACGCCCCAGGGTCTCAATACGTGAATTGCTTCGGCAACATTCGTAGGGTTTAGACCACCGGCGACCACAACCTTCATGACCTGTTTCATATACTCCACGATGGGTGCCGCTTTTTGCCAGTCGAACACTACGCCGGTTCCTCCAGGTTGCTCGAGATCGCCGGAATCGAGAACAATTGTCTCAAAGAAGTTCCTCAAGGCATCCGCTTCCGGATTAGATCGATCGGGCTTAGTCGATCGCGCGACGCTAGAGATAAAACTTCTCGCGCGGTCATCGTACTCAATAAACCACTCTGCCGGCATGGACGGATAGCCCTTGAACCCTGGCGGGAAACACCCTAGACCATATGCTGTCGTCGCGTTGACCGAGCCGACGTGCGGCCCGAGGTGAAATTGCGATCCAGTCAAGCCCAATCCGTGCACGAGTTCGAGAAGGTCCTTCGGATTATTGCCTACGAACACGCCGACTTTCTCGATATGCGCTGGGAGTCGACGCACAATGTCGCGCACAGTTCCTGGCGCCACCCTTCGCGAGCTCTTTTCGTAGAAAACGAATCCCAGCGCGTCCGCGCCGGCTTCGACCGCAGTCAACGCGTCCTCGAGATTCGTGATCCCGCAAATCTTTACCCAGGTCATGAAATCCAGCTCTCGATTTTCAGTTGCCGGTTCTCAGTTTGGTGAAAGTGTTACCTTCTGACCAGCGCATCCGAACTGCGTTGCGCTTCCACCAAAAGGGCTTTCAGCGTTTCTCCCGGCGATTTCGCTTTCATCAATGACTCACCGATCAGAAATGCCCGGTACCCGGCTGAATGCAGGCGGGCAATATCTGCTCCGCTATGGATCCCACTTTCCGCCACGGCAAGCGCATTCTCCGGAATGGAGTCCGCTAATCGGAATGCTGTCTCGAGATCAACCTGGAAAGTCCGCAAATTGCGGTTGTTCACGCCGATCAGGTCGCATCCTGCGTCCACGGCCCGCTGCAATTCGTGCTCGTCGTGTACCTCACACAAAACGTCGAGGCTATACTCGCCCGCCCGGGAAGTCAGCCTCTTCAACTCACCCTGCGACAGTGCAGCCACAATCAACAGAACCGCGTCGGCGCCGTTGGCTCGCGCTTCCATCAACTGGAATTCGTCGACAATGAAATCCTTACGCAGGCACGGCAACTTCGTGCAAGCCGATGCAAGTCGCAGATTGTCCAGCGACCCTTGAAAGAATTCCGCGTCGGTCAACACTGACAATGCAGCCGCGCCGGCACTCTCGAGTTCTTGCGCGAGCTTTTCAGGATCAAAATCGGCACGAATGAGTCCACGAGAAGGCGATGCCCGTTTCAGTTCCGCGATAACCGCCGCGCCAACCTGACCGACTGACTCCAAAGAGCTCCGAAAACCGCGCGGAACGTGCTTTGCAGCCTGCCGGTCAAGCTGGCGCAGATCGGCTGCGTGCTTGGCCTCGGCAAGTCTTCCGCGGGTAGCGGCAACGATCTGATCCAGGCTGGCAGGCATGGCAAGTCGCAACAATTATACGGGAGGGATATCGAATCCCTCGTCATCACGATGTCAAAGAGCCGGATCGACAATCAGCGCCAGATGAAAGGGGGAAAGCCTTGGTGCCATCGAAGGGACTCGAACCCCCACACCCTTGCGGGTACATGGACCTGAACCATGCGCGTCTGCCAATTCCGCCACGATGGCAAAAAGTGATTCGGTTACGGGGCGACCCTTGCGGGGCACCTTTCAGGAGAGAACCACAGCTAATATTCTACAGGGGCGTCGCTCGCTGTCAAACGCTTGGGCAACGGCTTCAGGCTTCGGGCGTGTGAGTTCGCATGCCGCATCCTTCTGCCTTTTAATCGGCGAACTGAAGCCCAACGCCTGAAGCCTAACGCCGGCAGCCCGACTTTCTACCCTTCCAGCTTGGCGTTCATCGTAATGTTCGCCTTGAGTACCTTGGAAACCGGGCATCCGCTCTTGGCGTTCTCCGCAGCCTTCTGGAAAGCAGCCTGATCAGCCTTTGGGACCCGGCCGACCACGTCTAGGTGAACGGCAGTAATCGTCCAGCCAGAATCGAGTTTTTCCATGGTAAGGGTCGCCGTGGTTTCGATGCTGGACGCGGTTAGATTGGCAGCTCCCAACTGACCGGACAGTGCCATGGAAAAGCATCCGGCGTGCGCTGCCGCAATCAATTCCTCGGGATTGGTGCCCGGAGTGTTTTCGAATCGCGTGCTGAATGAATAGGGAGTATTGTTGAGCACCCCGCTGGCTGACGATACCGCGCCCTTGCCATCTTTCAGTCCGCCCTTCCAGACTGCGCTTGCCTTGCGTTGCATCTTGTTCTCCTCGAATTATGAAGTGTATGCCTAGCTATTGTAGATGGAAGCGAGGAAAGGTGTCAGGTGCGAAGCACTTAGTACTTGGCACTTGGGATTTGCCCCGCCGCAGAATGGACCGAGATCGAGGATGTTCGACGGCGAGTGCTGACCGCTGCTTCCCTCAGTAGAAATCAGAACAACTCAGATAAAAGCCACAGCGTGGACAGCCCAGCTTGCAGCGATGCTCTTGCAGTTCCGCTGAGCAATTCGGGCAGAAGCGCGACACAGTCCCGCGATCGAGAGCGCTCGTCTCGTTTGACGATTGCGGCACTCCTGAAGCGACTGGGCGAGATACCGGTTCACTCATCGTGTCGAAACTATCAGCAGCAACCGGCACGCCGCAATTGCAATTCGCGATTCCCTAAGCGACTTTGGCATCCTCGCCAAGTTTGATTTCCCGATCTTTGATTTCGCGATGGGCGGCGGGTAGGCTGCTGCTCCAGGAATCACCTACAATGCGCCACGCCCCGAGGCGGTGCCAGGCGCGCAGAAACTTCCCGGCGTCAGCAACAATTGTGTTTCCTAGTTCGATCGAGACCGTATAACGCCCCATTTCGATCGCCATATCGCCCGAGTAGTCTACACGCGTAGTCTCAAAGCGCAAATTCTGGTATCCCGCGTCACCGCACTGCCGCAGCAAGCGCTCGATCCCTTTTGGTCCTTGGGCAGATTCACGATGCGAAAGCATCAACACGCCGTCGGAGGCGAACAAAGCTCCCGCCTGATCATAGTTGCCGGTGTTGAATGCCATGCAAAAATCCTGAGTGAGCCCGCGAATTGTTGACTCTACATCGAGCAGCGGGTTGGAGCCACTGGCGCTGCTACTGGGGGGCCGGTACATCGAACTACCTCCTGGGGGGAACAGGATACCGCGTACTTAGAGATTGCATTGTAACCCAAAATCGGCGGGGAAAACTGCCAAGTTTTCCTCTGCAAAAATCACGTTCCAAAAGGCAAGGATTGTTCTCCATCGAACAGAGGAGCCACAATGCTGGCGAGTGGGGTTATTATGATCTGGGCTGAATCTCATGTGATTCTTGGAACCCCGACTGAGGCGACGATCATGTACTTCGAACAGTTTTACCTGGGTTGCCTGGCGCATGCTTCTTACATGTTGGCGTCACAGGGCGAGGCGGTTGTGGTTGACCCCCAGCGGGACGTCGAAATTTACCTGAAGGCGGCGGAAGAACATGGAGTGAAGATCCTCCATATCTTCGAAACTCATCTGCACGCCGATTTTGTTTCCGGACACAAAGAGCTTGCCGAACGTACCGGAGCCAAGATTTACATTGGGTCTCGGGCCGGCGCCAAGTTCACCCACGTCGATTTGCATGATGGCTTCGAGTTGGCCGTAGGCAAGGCAGTGCTCGAGGTGCTCGAAACGCCGGGACACACGCCCGAAAGCATCTGCCTTCTAATAACGGACAAAGAAAAATCGTCCAAGCCGTGGGCGGTGCTGACCGGCGACACGCTATTTCTCGGCGATGTCGGCAGGCCGGATCTCTCGAAGGCCCACACGCCCACCGAATTGGCGGGCATGCTCTTTGACAGTTTGCATCACAAACTGCTCGCGCTCCCAGACGAAGTTCTCGTCTATCCGGCGCACGGCGCGGGTTCGCTCTGCGGCCGTAACATGCGCGCCGAGCGGTCCTCCACGATCGGCACCGAGAGGCTCACAAATTACGCACTGCAGATCAAGAGCAAGGAAGAATTCATACGGCAACTAACCAGGAACTTGCCTACGCGTCCCGAATACTTTCTGCAGGACGCGGAGATAAATCGCGAGGGAGCGTCCGCGCTTTCTGACCTCCACGAACTGCTCTCGATTTCCGCTCGCGAACTCAAGTCGATGCTGGACGAGGGAGTAGTCGCGCTCGACGTTCGAGCCGGCGACCAGTTTGCCCGTGGGTACGTTCCGGGCTCGATCAACATTGCTCTGTCGGGCCAGTTTGCGTCCTGGGCAGGAACGGTTCTAGGTCTATCCGCTCGTCCGGTGCTGATCGCGGACTCTCTCGAACAGCTATCAGAAGCGCGCCTGCGCTTGGCACGAGTGGGCATTGAAGACGCACGTGGATATTTGAACGGTGGCGTCGGAGCGTGGACACAAGCGGGATTCGAACTCGCTGAATTGCCCCAGATTGACGCGCAAACTTTGCTTGATCGCATGCAAGCTGACGCGACCCAGGCGCTCGATGTCCGCCGCGAATCCGAGTGGCAAGCTGGACATGTCGAAGGCGCGGCTTGGTGGCCGCTCGACAATTTCAAGGTTTCCCCGCCAGAGATCGACCGCAACCGGCCAATCGCCGTCCACTGCAAGAGCGGATATCGCAGCATGATCGCCTGTAGCCTTCTGCAACGAGCCGGCTTCCGAAACATCACAAACGTGATCGGCGGCTTTGACGCCTGGCAGCAGGCGAAGCTTCCGGTTCAGAGTGAAACCGCAGTCGAAGCGCAGAGCTAAGGCGGTTGCAAACGCCCAGACGGTCAATTAAGCTAAACTTCTCCGCACCAGAAATCCCGTGCCGGGATGGCGGAACTGGCAGACGCAGCGGACTCAAAATCCGCCGGGCTTCGGCCCTTGGGGGTTCGACTCCCCCTCCCGGCACCACGACCGTTCTAGTTAAGTCCGCCAGGGATGCTCCCTTGTCGTTGCTTCCGTCTCGCCACTTCCTATCCTGGACGTTACAGCGGCGAAAGTTCGTCTTGTTTCTGATCTTCTTTTTCTTTGAGGAATCTTCTCTCCAGGAATTGTTTTGCCAGGTCCCGGCCACCCATGCCAAAGGCAATGGCGAGGCCGAGCATCAAGGCACCGAAGGCAATCGCGAATGCGACCAGGATGGTCCTCTCTGCGAGGCCAAGCTGCTCGAAGGCCATCGTTACTACAAAAATAACAATGATTGTCCGGATCAAGGTTGCTAAAAGCCCAGGCGAGGGGGAGTCGGCATTGACGGCTGCCAGCAAAGCAGCCCTGGAAAAAAAATTTGCCGCAACCAATCCGAAAAAGACAATGAACAGCGCCACGAATAATCTGGGCAAGTAGAGGAAGAATCTTGAGATGTGCTCCTGCAGGCCGACGATGCCGAGCACTTGCACTCCGAGCAGAATGAAGCCCAGCCACACGACCCAAAACACAACCCGGCTCAACAGTTCACTGGACGAGGGGAGTGCCAACTTGTTCAGGATTTGCGTGGCTCCGGCATTGTCAGAAAGCTTGTCGAACTTTGCGATCCGCAAAATGCCCCGCACGACAACTTTCAGGGCGTAGGCGATCACCCACCCCAAGAGCGCAATGATCAGCGTCGCCAGCAGACGGGGCAGAAGGTGCGCGAAATTCCTGGCAAGCTCCTGCATCGCGTGGTTCAATTCTCCGACGATCATTTCCCACATATTGACCTCACTCTCTTGCGTTACAGCGATCAAGCAAGTACGGTTTCGAGCGCTCGAAGGTCAGACAGAGCGCTTCGACATTGGCTTCCACTTCCTCTCCCGAGGCGTCGCGGTTTTCTACGAGAAAGGTGTACACCTTGCCGCGATAAAGAGGAGCCAGAGCCTGGATGATGTGGTCTCGATTGATGACCGACTTGTAATACGAAGCGGCAAACTCATAAGCTGTTCTTACCCAGAGCTCGTGAGAATAGCGAAAGTCATCTTCCGGGACCTTGGCGATGCCTTGGACCTCGGCTAGTGTCTGAGGCGAAAGGATTGACTTGAGAACCGGTTCAAGTTCAGCAACGCCAGAGCCGAATAGTTGATAGAGCCGCCTTCGGTTCACGCGAATCGGTTCCACCGTTAAGTCGTGCTCAGCGCCGAAGGTCGGGATAGGTTCCGTCGCGTGGTTTGTACTCCAGACTTGAAAATTCGGTTCCAACGACGAGAAAAGCGTACCCACTGTCTGCCGCATCGCGGGCACGAGATCGGCTGAACTGCGATCCAGATGCTGTTTTGTTCCGAGGAAGGTCTGGCCGAGGCGGAACCCGCCGGCCATTGCAGCAAGGGTCACTCGCATCTCGGTGCCAACGCCTCCAGCTCCGTGATCCCAAACCTGCTGTTCCAAAAGATGACTGCCCAGGCGTCCGGAGAATGCGAATTCAACCGCGTACGGTTCCCGGAGCCGCTTGGCATACAGCGCCCGGGTCATCGGGTAGACGAGGTTTCGCAGCAGCAATCCATCAAACTTATGCCGTCGGTAGAGCGGAGTGATCAGGTCGAAATCCTCACCGTAGACGGGCCGAAGAAGCCGCTCAATCCACTCTGGTGTGATGTTTGTCGATTCTGGCGAAACGATGGCGCATGCTTTGGCGCGCAATAATTCGGCCGCCGCCAGAATCGTGCGCAAGGCAACTTCGGTTGCGGGGTCGTCTCCATAGATCGTGCTGATGCAGTGCAGGGTACGCAGAGCGTATAAGTCTGAAGAACGCTGTACGTCATTGATCGAGGCCGCGGCGATGACCTCACGGGTGCTGTCCTTCGATCCTCCGTCCGCATTTACGATGACGACACGCTCCCGCGGAAAATACTTCAGGAGTCCAACTCGAATCGCTTGTACCGTCTCTCCGACCGTCTTGGCATTATTGTGCGTTGGCACGCCGACAAGGAGGTCGACCTCGCCAACGCTAATCAGTTCGCGGATAAAGTCATCGGAAAGAACGCTTGTGTCGTCCAGACGAAACCCCTGTCACACCTATTCTGGCCTTCACATCCTCAGTTATATCCGGCGCAAGCGGAACCAGTAGAACTGGTAGGGGCCCATAGTCAGCAGATAAGGCAGGTCCCCGATGCGCGGGAAAATATTGCGGCCAGCCATCTCCACCAGAATATTGCCCTTATAACGCCGCAGGTCGAGTTCCACGGCCTGAGCGGAACTGGAAAGGTTATTGACCACGAGTACCGTTTCATTCTTGAGCTGCCTCACATACGCGAGCACGCGGTGGTTCGCGGGATGCAGGAACTCTATGGAACCTCTGCCAAAAACCTGGGTGGATTTCCGCGTCGCTATGATGCGTTTCATCCACGCGAGAAGCGAATGCCCAGATCGCTTTTGCGAATATACGTTCACCGCCGGATATCCATATACGGGATCGAGAATCAAAGGGGAATAAAGGCTCTCGGGATCGGCTGAGGAAAAGCCGGCGTTCCAACCTCCATCCCATTGCATCGGAGTGCGCACGCCATTCCGGTCGCCGAGGTGGACGTTGTCCCCCATTCCGATCTCGTCGCCGTAGTAGATGATCGGAGTTCCGGGCAGCGACATCAGCATGCCAGTCATCAGTTCGACTCGCCGCCGGTCATTATCCAGAAGCGGTGCAAGCCGCCGTCGAATGCCGAGGTTCAGCCGCATCGCTTTGTCGCCGGCGTAAGTATCGTACATGTAATCCCGCTCGATGTCGGTCACCATCTCCAGGGTCAATTCGTCGTGGTTGCGCAGGAACAAGCACCACTGGCATGAATCCGGGATCTCCGGAGTCTGCTGAAGAATGTCCATGATCGGCTTGCGATCTTCGAGCTTCACACCCATGAACATCCGCGGCATGAGAGGGAAATGAAAGGCCATGTGGAACTCATCGCCATTGGCAAAGTACGGTCGAAGATCAGCCGGCCATTGATTGGCCTCGGCAAGAAGCATCTTTCCCGGGAAGTGTTGATCGAGCTTGCCGCGCAATTCTTTGAGCACAGCGTGAGTTTCCGGCAAGTTTTCGCACGACGTCCCCTCCCGTTCGACGAGATAAGGAACCGCATCGAGCCGGAAACCGTCCACGCCCATATCGAGCCAGAAATGCATGATCGACCACATCTCTTCCCGGACGGCTGGATTGTCGTAGTTAAGATCGGGCTGGTGACTGAAGAAACGATGCCAATAATATGACTTGGAAACCGGGTCCCGCGCCCAGTTCGACGTTTCGGTATCGAGGAAAATAATTCGCACGCCCCGATAACGGGTATCGGTGCCGCTCCAGACATACCAGTCCCGCCGCGGGTTGTCTGGGGAACTCCGCGATTCCTGAAACCAGGGGTGTTGATCGGATGTGTGGTTGAGCACCATCTCCACGATCACTCGTATCCCGCGCTCGTGGGCAGCGGTGAGAAAATTCTTAAAGTCGTCGAGCGTGCCGTAATTGGGATGGACCGATCTGTAATCGGCGATGTCGTATCCGTCATCGCGCAGCGGTGAAGGAAAGAACGGCATCAGCCAGAGCGCGTTGATGCCCAATTCCTGCAGGTAATCCAGTTTCTCCGCGAGGCCGCGGAAGTCCCCGATCCCATCACCATTGCTATCGCGGAAAGTACGGACATGCACTTGGTAAATAACCGCGTCTTTGTACCAAAGCCCGTCCTGCATCAAAGCCTTTGCTCCTCGTCCCCTAATTATGCACTTTCGGCCAGAAATGATTCGGTTGGGTCCCCAGTGGCCAAGTAAATACACCAAGGGTTGGGTGCTGGGACGAGTGCGAGTGAGGGTTGGGTACGGCCGCAAGTCGAAGTTCAGTACGTGGTCGGCGCTACCACGATGAGAACCGGCGCCAAATAAAAACGTCCTAAACTTTTCAGTCTAGGACGCCTCGGCAGCCCTCCCCCAGAACTGCCAAACTACCCTCTCATCGTAGATGGGCCACCCCTAAGTGTAAACGTCACTTTGGTAATCCACATTTGATGGAAGTAATCTGAAAATCACTCCAAAGGGTAATTGTGCCATCTGGACGTTAGTTCGATACTTCGCTGGTAGCAAAGGGTATGCTCGGGAGAAGCTGTGATTCTCACGGGTTACTTCAAGCGGGACCAATTTTTTGCACACCTGGTCGGCAGGCAAGAGCCAAGCGAATTACTGTTTCTGCCAAGTTTGCCCGGCGTCAACAGTGATCCAGATTTCTTGGACGGAAGTGGTCACCTTGCCGTGAAGAGTGTCGGTGAATTCGACCCCTATGATGTCATCTGCGAGAGCTTCGCCATTTGCGACTGGTCGCACCTGCGTCCAGTGCTGCCCGGCATCGGAAGAATGGAAAAGCGCACCGGCCGCGCCTCCCACCCAGATCTCTAAGCGATTCGCTGCCAGGGCTCGAAAGATGGTGTTGTCCGCGACCTGAATTGTCTGCCAGCTTCTGCCCGAATCACGAGAGCGCTGTAGTGTTCCATCCGAGCTCAGCGTCCACCGCGGCGGGAGGTTCGTCGACACCAGCGGAACGACAGGAGCGGTCGAACCTTCTACCTGCACTGCATTTCCAGTAGCCTTCATGGACTCGGCGTCTTGCGATTCTGCGGCCTTCGCTCTCCCTGGGACTTCAGCCAGTCGAGAGCCAACTCCAGCATCTGCCATTTCGACCGGGCTCGCGGCCGCCGCCTTATTATTCTCCGCCGGTTTCATAGCTCTGGCGGTCTGCCGAGTGACGGTTGGGTTAGCCGCGATCGTTTGCTCCGCAACTTTCGCTGGAGGACTGCTCGGCGGAGAGTTCTGCTTTTCAAGTTCAGCCTTTTGTTCCGCGATCGTGGCATCAATCTGTCGGGACTCGTGCTCCTGTCGGATCGTAACAGCCACGCCCACCACCACGACGCAAGCCATCGCTGCCCCCCAACGCAAAACCGGCCAGGAAAGCCAACCTGACCTGGCAGGAGCGAGCGAAACAGCACCTGCGATACCAGGCTGCGCCGCTGTCAACGATACGATTTCCCGGCAGCTTGTGCACCGCGACAAATGCTCCAGCACTCGAAGCTGCTCGCCCTGCGCCAACGATTTCTCCACAAAAGCGCCCAGCAGGTTTGGATCCAGATGGTCTTTAACCGGCGCCATCGCATGCAACTGCTGTTCTACGATTTTGGGTATCCCCGCCATTAGCATTTATGACCCGTCCGCCGGAGCTTCCGCCTTCTTCTTGGAGAACGCTCCTCCACCCTTTTCTTGCGCCAATCGGCTACGAATATTGACCCGCAGGTCACGGACATCGACCTCAAGCGCTTCCTGCGCCTGCCGGCGGCTCATTCCGCGCCGGCCTAAAGCCGCCAAGATCTGCTTACGCAATGACTTAGCGAGCTTATCCACTTTGCGGCTGATGGTGGACTCGTGCACCCCCAGAGTGCGCGCAATCTCCGCCAGAGTCCGCTCATCCAGGAAATAGGACGCCAGGACATACCGGTCCTCCGCCGGCAAGGCGACCAGGACCTCGTCGGTGGCCGCCTCAACTCTGGGATCCACCCCAATCGCAGCTTCAGTGGCCGGAATGGCAAACTGGCTACCCTCTTCCGTTTCCTCGTCCAGGCTAACCAGACGGCGTTGCCGCCGATAACGGTTTACGTGCTCTTGCACCATGACCGTGCGCAGCCAGCCTTCCAATGAGCCACGACCCGTGTACGATGCCAGCTTCGAAGTGCGCTGCCCGTCGCGGGTCGTCGTGCCGTAGAGTTCGGCATAAATCGAGTCGGCCAATTCGCGGGCGGTTGAGCTTTCCTTGGTAATGTAGCCAGCAATGTCGTAGAGTTTCTCACGGTAACGCGTCAGGAAAACTTCCCAGGCGTGCTCGTGCCCGGCGGCGCAGGCGCGGGCCAGCGCCAGTTCTTCAGTCCGCAAGCTCAAATACAGTTCGCGGAGGTCGTGGTGGGCAGCATCCGCCGACAAATACTTTCGGGCAATTTCCCCAAGCACACTGTCAAACTGCTGGCGTGTCAACCCCAACTCTTCGCCTTTGCTCTTCTCGTAAAGATCGGCTATGAGCGAGCCCAACCCTGCGGCGACTCCTGGTTCGGGTTGGAAATCCTGTTTGGGCATGAACAAACGTATCCTTCATTACGATGCTACCAACTATTGGACGCCAAGAATTGAAATTTTGCCGTTCACCAAGTAGTCAAGGCCAGGAAGACAAGGAAGAGAGCCCTTAGGGATGACCAACGAACGGAGAACGGAGAGCTGACAACTGGGAACTGTTTTTGTCATCCTCGCGCGATTGGTAAGGCGGGCCTTGTGGGAAACGGGGCTTGACAGGTTGGGGTATTTTACGGGTTAATAAACCTTCAACTTCTAGCGGAGGAGGCACTATGGGCAGGCGGACGACCAGTCGGATTTTAATATCAAGCGTGTTTCTTATAGTGGTCATGATCGGGGTGGATGTTATGGCACAGACGGCGGTTCATCCCTCGACCACCGGCACCGGTACCAGCCAGCAAACTCAACCTTCAAAGAGCGCACAGAATCACACCTCTGCTGAAAGTAACCCGGCTTGCCAAAGAATAATCGCCGAATGCAAAAAGCTGGGCTTTATTCAGGGGCAATGGAAAAAAGACAATGGTCTCTGGAAGGATTGCTTTGACCCGGTCGTGAAGGGCGGGGGCACTGCCACGCGGGATGGAAAGGCTATCAGCGTGCCGGTCAACCCGAGCGACGTTCAGGCCTGCCGTGCGTCTGAAGGCCAACATAAGTAGAGACCGTAAGCGTTTCGAATGCAAAAGTGTGGTCTCGCAGGGTAAGAGCTCGTGGATTACGGCTAAGGCCAGATTGCTGCCTTGCCACAAGAGACACTGCTTAAGGGTGGGCCAGTCTCCTCACATCTCGAAAACGCACCTTCCGAATGATTCCCAACCGGCGCGAGTCGAAAGTCGCCGACCCGCACCGACTGGAGTGAAAACAGCTTCCCTGTCACCGCCTTATTGCAAGCTTCCTGTGGTGACGTTGGCCGGGTTGCCGATGGCGTCTCCGGATACGAGAAGTTCAACTCTCCGGTTCTGCTGGCGGCCGGCGGAGCTTTCGTTTGAGGCAACCGGCAGAGTGTTGCCGAAACCTCTTGCGCTCACTGAGTTCGTGGTTACGCCTTCTTGCACCAAATAGTCGCGCACAGCGTCGGCGCGATTTTCCGACAGCTTCTGATTCATGTCGTCGCCGCCTACGTTGTCCGTGTAGCCGCCGACTTCAATGTTGAGCCCCGGGTAGGCAAGCAGGATACCGGCGACTTTCGCCAGCTTCTCCCTGGCGCCGGGCTTCAACGAATACTGTCCCGTGTCAAACAATACATCGGACATGCTGACGATGAGCCCACGTGCGCTGTCGCGAGTCTGAAGAATGGAATTCAATTGCTCTGACAAACGTGAGCGCATGGCGGCTTTGTCGGTGTCCGCCTGCTGCGCAGCTAAACGGGATTGGTTGGCATCGGCTTGAGCCGCGTTGACCGCTGCTGCTGATGCTGCCTGGCTTGCGGCCATGTCGGATTGCGCTTTCGTGGCGTCAGCTTGAGCTTGCTCCTTCTGCCGGGTGGCGTCGTCGGCTTGGGCTTGTGCTTGGGCCTGTGCGTCCGTCGAGGCTTGGCGTTCGCTGGCTAGGCGTAGGTCATCCATTTTCTTGACGGCGATGGCGCGAGCATCTTCAGCCGTTTGGACTGTCTCGCGGGCGACTGCGATCAGCTGCTTGTCCGGAACGCTCTTTCTGGTGGCATATTCGTCCGTGTTGTTCATCAACTGGACGGCTTTCTGATAGCTTTCGGGGGCGTATTGCTCGGCGCCTTCCGATTGCGCGATGCGCAACGCATTGCGCGCCTCAAAGAATTCCAGCGGCAGCTTGGCATTCAGTACTACGGGATCGAACTTGTAGCCGGTCGGAATGTAGCCGCCCCGCTCCATCAATTCATATTTCGCATCTACGGTCTCGATGGTCCCTTTGGTGTCCTTGCGAATAACATTTTCGAGCACGACCACGTTGCTGGGTTGTCGCACCGCATAATAAGGTTCTGCCGTGACGATCAGGGCGAAGGCCTGAAGGTCAGTGGTCACGTGCAACTTGCTGCGGTCGTTGCCGCCCACTAAGACCTCGCCCAGGTTTACGGCGCGGCCTTCCGGCGAAATTGCCCATAGGATATAGGTCAAATATTCGTTGCCGAAAGTCGTGGGCTTCTGCAGGTTGCCGAATTCCGCTTTGACCTCAATCGTTCCCCGCTTGCTGTTCACTTCGGCTTCACCATTGGCTGAGGGCATGAGATTCGTGCCCATGAGGTCCACCTTCGTAGGCCCGCTGTGATGTCTATAGTTGACCGCGGGCGTCGTGCGGCTGGTTACGACTACACGGAACGTGGGCGTCTGCGCCATGGGTTCGACGGCGACTGCCGATTGTTGATTGGTTTGAGCCAGTGCGCTCACACTTAGTGCGATTCCAGCTGCTAACAACAGTTTCATTTTCATCTATATCCCCTTGGCAGATGCCTGCCGTGTTATGTTGTCTCGATCTAGTTGTTGTGACGAAGTGTTCCTAAAGGATCTCTTGCCAGCTCATCACCCTTTTCCGATACGGATGGCGGTAAGCGAATGAAATAGTCCAAATACATTCAGCAGCCACAGCACCACGGCGATGACCACCACGCCATTCAAGATTGACTTGATGGATGACTGCATCGGAATGAAACGGTTGACCAGCCACAACAGAACCCCCACCACGATGAGAACTTCCAGGAGTTGAATTAACGGCATAATCTTTGACCTTTCTTATTTCGAGGACTAACACCTCGCATCTGCGCCGAGGTGTCGCCTGAATCTGTTCTGCGCAAGCTTTTAGGGTCGAATCGTGTTCGCCGGAGGTTCCACGGCATACACACGGATTACGAATGCCAATCGGCTGGATGCGGCCGCTTCGATGCGATTGCTTGGGACCTTACCCACAGCGGCCTAAGAATGAGGGCTACGAATTGGTGTTCGTCGCTCTCTCGTCACACTCAGCAGAATAAAGAATGACAGGTGTAGGTTCCCGCGTCTGAGCTAGATTGCTCACATGTGAAGAATTAGGATTACGACGCCTGCGCCCAACAGGCTCAAATCGCGGGGACCTCGGCCTGTCCCACCTGATCCAGTCGTGCACAACCGTTGGCGGCACTCGACCGTATTGAATGCATCGAAGCCCAGGAATACTCGAATTCTTGCCCACACTGGAAGCAGACCCGGTAGGTGCGTTTCTTGATGGTGAACACGCGACTGATTTGTCTATGATTGCACCCAAACGCTGAATCCAAAACCCAGAGCAGTGGTTTCATAAGTCCTGCGCTCGTCTGCGCTCACTACTTCCATTGGCGTCGAGCCAATCGAGTAGAGAGCGAACGCTGGCACGAGCCAGGGCAATCGAGCAGTCAGCAGCTCCGTAGTAAAGGTTGAGGCTGTCGCCGTCGGGGTCCATGGTATATCCGCAGGGGAACACAACATCGTCGACGTCGCCGTGACGCTCGTAATCGGCTTCTGGCCCAAAGATCCACGAATCTCCTCGCAGTAAACACTTTGCTGGATTCTCAAGGTCAAACAGGGCCAAGCCCAGTCGATACAGACAGCCCGAAGGCGTGTGCCGTACACCGTGGTAGAACACGAGCCATCCTCTGGAAGTCTCGATGGGAGGCGGCGACAAACCAATCTTGTTCGCGTCCCACCAGGCGCCGCGGCGCGCCTCCAACATAAGCTTATGCCTTCCCCAATAACGCAGGTCGGGAGAGTAGGAAACCCACATGTGCGATCCCAGCGGCGTCATCGGCCGATGAATAAGCGCCCAGCATCCATCAATTCTCCGAGGCAGTAGCGCTGAGTCTTTATCATCAGGTGGCATGATGACCCCATAGCGCTCGAAGCTGCGGAAGTCTTTGGTTAGAGCCAGGGACACTCCGGGGCCGCCGCGTGAATAGGAGGTGTAAGTGACTACGTATTGCTGCAACTCGGGAACGAAAGTGATGCGAGGATCCTCGATGCCCCAGATTTCCTCGGGATACTCCCTAGGGCTGGGCATCAGCGTGGGTTCGTTATCAATTTTCCAATTGTCCACTCCGTTGCGCGAGCGAGCTGCGCAAAGATGGGACAATCCCCGTCGATCCTCGACTCGGCAAAGCAGCAGGGTCGATCCGTCCGCTAGAAGTGTCGCGCCCGCGTTGAACACACTATTAATGGAGTATGGCCAGTCCTTAGCGGTCAAAATTGGGTTGGCAGGATGCCGAAGAAGCAGCGGCTCGTGACGGATTGTTGTGGCAACGCTCATAGGTGTTCGCTCAGTGGCCTTAATCAAAGTCTAGTTAGTGGAAGCAACAAATAACTCACCGCTGGTTCCCGCACTATCAGGTTCTGGCAGCGAGCTCATTTCGAGCAGTGCCATCAAAAACGATAGTGTGGATTCTGCTCCCTGGTTCTCGTTGGCTCGGTCGGGGTGCAGACCGTCCCGGCAGCCGCCGGTGACGGAATCATACAGAGGAAGTTGAAGATCGTTGTCACCGAGGAACCAGTTGAAGGCCGACCAAGCCTCATTGCGCCAGCGCGCATCCCCGGTTACACGGTAGGCTTGCAAACAGGCTGAGACTGCGCCGGCGGCCTCGAGCGGCTGCTGATCGAAACGGGCTTTTTCACCACCCTTGCGATAGAAGCCTTGCGATCCGATCGGCACAAAATGGAGGTTGGTTTCGCAATGCTGAATCTCTAACAGCCAATCCAGTGCTTCGAGACCGGCCGAAACCATCCGGTCATCCGCGCGCACTGAGCCCACGAGCAACATGGCTTGGGGCAATCTCGCGTTTCCATAGGCCAGAATGTTCTCGAACCATTTCCAATCCGAGGTGCGGATCGACTCGTACATTTCAAGCAATCGAGTGCCGAGGACGGATCTTATTTTCTGTGCGTCCCGGTCTCCGGGATACGAATCGAGGTATTCCTGAATTCCGAGCAAGGCGTAAGCCCAAGCACGAGGGCTGTTGAATTCCATAACTGCCGGAAGTGAGATCTCGAACAAACGCCCGGCGGCGCATCTCAAGCCCTCGTCTCTGGACCGGCCTAAAACCGTTCCAAGCCCCCACAGCGCACGGCCATGACAATCTTCGGAGCCCTCAGCTTCGTTCCACCGGCGATCGTAGCCGAGAAAGTTTCTGAATCTGCCCTTTTCTGGATTGAACGCGTGCTGCAAAAACGCCAAATACCGGAAGGACGGCTCTGGGACGGACTCACGGTACTGCCCGTGGCCCATTTGCCTCAGCAGTACGGTCAAAATGAGTGCGCGAGCATTGTCGTCGGTGGTGTATCCCTCTGAGTAGTTAGGGATGGTGAAGATCCCGTGCTGGAGCATTCCGGTGTCATCGGTTAGCCTGTTGAAGTGCTTCAGGTTCAGTCCCGGCAGCTGATTCAATGTTTTTTGTGCAACACGGGCGGAGAACCGCACTTGTGGAGCCTCCATGCGGTCGCTACGAACGTGTATAAAACTCTCCATGTAGCCCTGCGCTACTCTTTTCCAGACCATCTCGCGCGCGAACAAATAAGCGCGCTTCCGCATGGCGTGGCGTATTGCGGGAGTATCCAGAAGCTCGACCGTCTTTCTTGCGATAGCATCAGGATCCTGGAAGGGAACCAACGCGCCGCGGCGGTCGTCCAGCAACTCGATCGCATGCCAGTACGGGGTTGAAATGATTGCCTTGCCCGCACCGAGCGCATAGGCGAGCGTTCCGGAAACTACCTGGGCTTCATGACGATAAGGAGTGATGTAAATGTCTGCGGCGCCAATGAACTCGACCATCTCCTCCGGGCTGACGAAGCGGTTGTGGAAGATTACATTCGCCTCTACTCCGACTTCCTTCGCCAAGGCTTGCAAGTGGTTTCGATAGCTGTCGCCCTCCCGACGGAGGACGTGAGGGTGGGTTGCGCCCGCGACGATGTAGACAACATTCTTGTGTTTGGACAAGATCTGCGGCAGCGCTTGAATAACATTTTCGATTCCCTTGTTGGGTGAGAGCAGACCGAACGTAAGTAGTACGGCCTTTCCTTCCACGCCGAAGCGATCCTTGTAGAAATTGGGATCCAGGAATGGCAGGTCCGGAACGCCATGAGGAACTATGTCGATCTTACTGCCGGGCACCTTGAAAATTTCTTGCAAGAACTGAGACGAGAGCTGGCTCATAACGATGAGTCGATCGGAAAGCTCTGCGATCTCTTCCATCACCACAAGCTGGTCAGGGTTCGGCTCGCGGAGGACTGTATGCAGGGTGGTCACCACCGGCATCTTCAGGCCGCGCAACAGTTGCAGGATGTGGCTCCCGGCGGGTCCACCGAAAATTCCATACTCGTGCTGCAGGCAGACCATGTCGATATTGTTGAAGTTCAAGAACTCAGCGGCCTCTTGATACGATCTCAAATCGTCCTGGGCGAGCGACCATCTCACGCGCGCAGGATAGTCATAACCTTCTTCTGTGTCGTTTACGGGCAGCGCCAGCAATCGAGCTGTCCCATACTCAGCGGAAATGGCTGCGCACAGGTCGGTGGTGAACGTAGCAATTCCGCACTGTCGGGGCAGGTAATTTCCGATCACTGCGATCCGGCTGGGTAGCGATGGCTTCGATTGCGATCGTGGTCGAGCCGCTGAAGCACCTTCCCGCACTGAGAGTCGCGAGCTGACGACTTCTAACGTCCCCTTGGGGAGCACCGGGTTTGGTAGTGACATGTTGGTCCTAAGTTTGCCGAGAAACGGCTCCTGATGCAGGTCAGATTTCCGATAAACCCGACACGCCATCCGACTTGGCCGGAGCGTATCGTTTACCGGGGCGGGGTTTCGTCCATCAGTAGAGTTTGCCTCTCTTAGTATTCAACGGAAGTGGGGTTGCGAACTGGTCAAAATTGACCACAAATCTCTCTCATCAGGGGAACGCGGGTATTCTGGGGATCCGCAATGACCGTGGGTTCAAAAATTGATTACCGCCGTAACTGCGCTTGTATTGTAACGAACACTCTCTATGGGCGAGGAAACCCTAAACTAGAGGCGGGTGTGTTCTGGCAGACGAATCTGCGATCCAAATGGAAACTCGCTGGGGTAGGCGTTTCGGACGATACGAGGTCATAGCCGAGGTTGGCCGTGGAGCCATGGGTGTGGTGTACAAGGCTCGTGATCCCAAGATCGACCGGTTTGTCGCAGTTAAAACCATCTCGCTCTCCGGCCAGAATCCAGAGGAGGAGCGCGAATATCGCGAGCGGTTCTTTCACGAGGCTCAGGCAGCCGGTCGTTTGTTACATCCCGGCATTGTTACCATCTTCGACACCGGAGAGGATCCAGAAGACCACATTGCCTTCATCGTTATGGAGTTCATTGCGGGCCAATCGCTGGACCAACTCCTTTCAGAAAAGACCAAGAAGCTACCGATCGACACAGCTCTTCGCTTGTCGGAGGAACTGGCAGAGGCACTGGATCACGCCCACGGCCAAGGCGTAGTCCATCGTGACATGAAACCCGCCAACATCCTGGTGACGTCCGAAGGCCATGCCAAGATCGCAGATTTTGGCATTGCGAAAGTGAACCTGGCGCACCTCACAATTCCCGGCCGGGTGCTGGGCACACCGGCCTACATGTCGCCGGAACAGTTGGAGGGTGAGCCAGTCGACAAGCGCTCCGACCTATTTTCGTTAGGCGCGATTCTCTACCACATGGTTACTGGCTACGGCCCTTTCCAGGGTAACAGTGCTACCACCGTTTGCTTCAAGGTCGCCAACCACGATCCCTTGCGGGCAACCGCGATTGACCCTGATCTTCCCCTCGAACTGGATTCCGTAATCACCCGCGCCATGGCAAAAGATCCCGCGCAACGTTATCAACGTGGATTGGAGTTTGCCCTCGACCTGCGCGAGCTTCGCGGGCGCCGCCAGACAATCTCAAAAGGTGGCAGGAGTGCGTCGCGGTTCCCGGGAGCGAGAAAAGTACTCACTCAGTCACTCGGCGAGGTTACGACTCCCGCTCCTTCACTTGTAACGGTTGGTTTCTTCAAAATGTTCGGGCGCGCAGCGGGACAAGCATCCACGTTCATTCGGCTGCAGTCCTTGTCCTGGTGGCGCCGCCAAGCGGTACGCATAGGGCTCGTGCTCTCGATGGCGACGATCATTCTCATCTTCTTTGCGCATCACAAAAATCCGCCATCGCGAAATTCAAGTCAAACCGGTCCATCGGCAATCGGCGGTGCGAACGGAGCGCCGACCCCGGTGGTGAGTGAGCCGAATGCCATCGACCACAGCGCAGACAAATTGTTCACTTCCAAGGAAGCTTCTAAAGCCGTTGCAGACGCCACGCTGAACATGCGCATTGAGCATCGCTTCTCAGCGGCAGAGCTTTCGCTGTGGATCGACGACAAGTTAATCTACGATCGTCCATTACGCGGCCAGACCAAGAAGCACTGGAATCCATTTCGAATGGATGTGCGGGAAACCCACGCCGTTCAGCTACCAGCAGGCACCCACCGCATCCTTGTTCGGGTGCGTTCCAAGCCTGAAAAGTACGATCAGTCCGCGACTGTCTTGGGGAGTTTCACCAAAGACCATCCGGCAATCTTGCAGATCAACTTTGAGCGCCAGGGAAAAGCGATGCGCCTGGCATTACGATAATCGCGGCAACCCGAACTCAAAAGCAAACACCACTATCCATAATGCAAAAGAGCGGCTCGCAGCATGTGCTACGAGCCGTCTCGTGGAAGCAGTCGGGTTTGCTACTGTTACCGCCGTTCTTCGGGAGCTGCCTCTTTCTGTGGCTTAGGGGCACTCTCTGGACGGGCTTCAGCCCGGGGAGCAGCCTCCGGATGAGCCTGGGTTTCAGCATGCGGCGCATTTTCGGGTCGAGCCGCTGCTTGTGGACGAGGCGTGCTCTCCGCACGGGGGGCGGCTTTCTGGGGCGCGGCCTGCGGATGAGGCGCATTTTCGGGTCGAGCCGCCGCAACGGCACGTGGTGTGCTCTCCGGGCGCGGCGCTGCCTTCTGAGAAGGCGCGGCCTTTGTATGCTGTGCATTCTCAGGTTTCGGCGTAGCCGCCTTCGCAGTCTGTGGAGGCTGCGCACTTTCATGCTGCGCCGCGTTCCCTGCCGGACGAGCCGTACTGGTCTTCTCCGAAGCGCTCGGCGGACGAGGCACATCATTGCGCGGTGTTGCTGTGCTTTTCTCCGCAGTGCCGGGTCGGGGGGCGGTGTTCGCTGCGTGCGCAGCCGACGGCTTGGCTGCCGGCTGAGCTGCCGCACTCTTGCCTTCAGGTTTATAAGGTGCTCCTGCTTGTTTAGCTGGTACACCGGCACTAAATGCTCCCGGTTTCGGAGTAGCTGCGACTGCCGGCTTGCCCTGGTTCACGGAAACCCGTTGCTGCGGGTTCGCGCGAGCCGCCTGCTCATGTTGAGTTTGTGCGGTTACGGGAGCGATATGTTTCTCGTGGACCGCCGCCTCCTCTTGAGCGGTAGGACGCGCCGTGATCCCACCGGTACCGCCGTTGTAGCTGACCCGGTTCACCGTCGTATTGTTGATCACTGTGGTGTTGTAGGTGTTGTGAATATTGGTGACGTTCACGTTGTTGACCGCACGGTTGTAGGCGAACTGTCCGTTGTCCCAGCGCCCGCCCTGGTATCCCTGACCCGTGTAGCCGTAGCCATAGTTGATTCCGCCATAGAAACCTACGTGTGGACCCCAGTAGCCTTCATTGAAAGCATACCCGCCGTTTCCCCAACCCCAATAGCCTGGAGTCCAAAGGAAGCCGACTTGCGGGGCCATCACCCACGTGCCTGGCACCCAGTAATAATCGCCCTGGCTGTAGGCCCAGTAGCCAGGTGTCCAGATGTAGCCCTGGGCAGGGAGGGGTGGCTGCTCGTACACGGGCAGCGCTGGCGGGGCGATTGAAACTGATATACCGATTTGCGCAAACGAGGCCGCCGACATGGCAAGCACTACGAGCGCGAACAACAGCGAACGAATGGAAGGAATGAAACGCATGGTGTTTCCTTTTGCCTGGTCATCCTTGGCTTGCCCGGTAGTGCTCAGCTGCTTCGGGTTGCGTGGATGGAGAGGGACGATTTCCGAACGAAACGTAGTGCACACTTTGTCTCGCTCGCAAATAGTTCTGTTATGACCTTCTCATTTCGGGGCTCGTACGTCTGGTCAATAACGCTCACAACGAATTCGCAGCGGACCGTCGAAGGGAAACGCGCAAGAATGCCAGGGCTGAAACGAGTAACCTGATCAAAATTGAACATCTTGTTGGCGAGCTACGCTGCATGATGGAGCCATGACAGCCAAACGGAAACAAGCCCTGGCGGTTCGTTGTCCTACTTGCGGAGCGAAGCCAGGAGAAAAGTGTGAACTTAGTACTGGCCAACCCCGAACAGATCCTCATAGAGATCGACGCTTAGCGGGTGCGGAAAAATAACTGGCCGGCTCCTGCGGCCGCACAGTGAAGGATTCGGTGGACGGGAGCCCGGAACACGCTCAGCCTCTGGCCTGCTCGGCATCGCGCTGGGACGTCCGCCGTTCGTTGTCGCCGTCGAGATAGCAACTCTGTTGGATGTGTCGCGAATGAGCGGATACGACTGTGTAGGGCACGCCCAGAAATCGTTTGGCAACGATCCCAGTCACCTCAAGGCAATTAAAATTCATCGGCTTTAGTTTTCCCAACATCCGCTTCACTGCATTTTGGATGTTCTTAGCCTCGATTGCACCAAAAAACATTACCTTCGTCTCCGCAGCCATGAAGAAGAAGTTCCATCCCGCGGCATGGATCTTGCGATCAAGAGCCAACCCATCGAGTGCCTTCACGACTCCCCAGTGCGCTGAGTAGGGCTCGCTTTGCAGCCGAAGAGTCTCGGCCATCAGAGCACTATCCTCGATCAAAATAGTGCCGGCTTGAACGGTTGCCGTCATAGACCCCTCCAGAGAATGCATAGACCGTGAGATACCCGTCACGCCAACGCGGCCGGTTGTGTGAACGCGGCTACGGCGATCAGCAACAATGCGACGATTATCAGCGCCGCACTTCCGAGCAACACAATTTCACTGAGCAGGTCAGGTTTCATTAGATCTTCCCGGAGCATTTCAGTCCTCCAACTCTGCCTGGATCAAACCTGCCTCGGAAGAGCACGTGGGCCGCCTGGTTCGACAAGTCCAAGGCTCTTTTTGAGGCATCAGTAGATTCGCTCATTTCTCCCGGAAATACTGAGCAAAATGGCTCACTTTGGAGGCTGGTCACGATTTGTGACAGACGCTCAGGTTTTAGGACTACAATCGAGGTTAATGAATTCTGCAACAGCAGTGAATAAGAAGAAGCGCGAGTTTGATCCCGACACTTTCCTCGCAACCATCGGCGCTGGCAGGAAGAACGTGGCTGTCGCCAAAAACGAAACTATCTTTGCCCAGGGGGATGGGGCGGACGCGGTCTTCTATATCCAATCCGGCAAGGTGAAGCTCACCGTCGTATCCCAGACCGGCCGAGAAGCCACCATAGGTATGTTAAGTGAGGGAAACTTCTTTGGGGAAGGTGCACTGGCAGGCCAGGCGCAGCGCATGGGATCGGCGGCTGCAATGACGGATTGCGCGCTCCTGCGAATTGACAAGAAGGCGATGATGGAAGCACTTCATCGCGAACATGCGTTTTCCGATATGTTCGTGGCGTATTTGCTGTCGCGGAATATCCGTTACGAAGAGGATCTGGTTGATCAGCTATTTAATTCCAGCGAGAAGCGGCTGGCCCGCGTCCTTCTATTGCTGGCCCATTTTGGCAAGGAAGGTGTACCCGAGACCGTCGTCCCCAAGATAAGTCAGGAGACGCTGGCGGATATGGTGGGAACCACCCGTTCACGGGTGAGCTTTTTCATGAATCGGTTCAGGAAACTGGGTTTCATTCAATACGCCGGCGGTATTGAAGGCGGATTGCAAGTCCACAGTTCGCTGCTCAACGTCGTTCTGCACGATTGAGTACGTCCGCGAGTACGCCAAAATTTTGTAGGCAAGGTCCGCAACTTTCTCTTGTGGTGCGCTAGCCTGTTATTCGTTTGCTCCCGTATTCTTGGGCGCATCTGCGCGCCAAATGTACAGATATTTCTTGTCGCTCGACGTCTCCACAGGAATGTTTTTCTCTCGCGTTACACGGTTCAATGCAGAGCGAAGATTCTGCATCTTCTCGCCGTTCAGGCTGCTCAGCGGAACCTTAACCGCTTGCTGCGCGTTCAGCTTCGAAAGGTCGGATAGTATGTCCGCCACTGCCTTCCGATGTTTTCCCTTACGACCCTGCGGAACCTCAGACCGATTCAACGACGCATAGTGGGTGTTATTCCCGTTCCCGTTACGTCCCATCGCCGTGCCTCCCGTCATCGTGTCGTATCGGTACGCGAGAAATCGTACGGCAAAGAATCGTATGCTGCAACTAAAAATCTACGCGAAACCTGAGTAGCGCAGCGACCCGAAGGGGATTGCTTACATTAAGATGCGCTTTATCAATGAGTTGCGTGGCCTCCATCGTGCTAAGACTTGATAAGAGTTCACCCGTATGATTTAGGCCGCGCTACGATGATTGGCGGTATGGGTGCGCCGAAACGCTCAGGAAATTCCGATGCTGCAGCGATTCCGTCCTAGAGCTTTCTTTGAGGGGGGCACCCAGCCATCACCCCGCTTGAACTGAAAAAATGAAACGCGAATTCGACCCTAATACCTTCCTTGCGACGATTGGCGACGGCAGGAAGATTCTGGCGGTTGAGAAAAAGCAATCGATCTTCACCCAAGGAGATACGGCGGACGCGGTCTTTTACATCCGGACCGGCAAAGTGAAGCTCACCGTCGTATCCAAAGAAGGCAAGGAAGCGACCATCGGCATACTGAAGGAAGGGGATTTCTTTGGCGAGGGCGCGTTGGCAGGTCAGATGGTTCGCATGGGATCCTCTGCGGCGATGACCGATTGCGAGTTGCTGTGCGTGAACAAGAAGGCGATGATGGAAGCACTTCACCGCGAACACGCATTTTCCGATATGTTCGTGGCGTATTTGCTGGCGCGGAATATCCGCTATGAGGAAGAGTTAGTCGACCAACTGTTTAATTCCAGCGAGAAGCGATTAGCCCGGGTCCTTCTAATTCTGGCTCATTTTGGCAAGGAGGGCATCCCCGAGACCGTGATTCCCAAGATCAGCCAGGAGACCCTGGCCGAGATGATTGGCACCACCCGCTCGCGAGTCAGCTTTTTCATGAACCGGTTCAGGAAGCTGGGTTTCATCCATTACAACGGCGGATTGCAGGTCCACAGTTCGCTGCTCAACGTCGTTCTCCACGACTAGCCCTCTCATCCTTCCAGTGAGACGTACGATCTGCCTCTCGAGGCGGGGTTTGCTTGGTGCCGGCAATATCGGACGTTGGGTCGCGTTGAGTAGGCAAAAAAGCCGGACCTCGGGGGAGGTCCGGCGTGACAACCTGCGCTTAGGGTACAGGAGAGTAGAGCAGTCGTGAGGGTCCGAACGTCGACACTGTCAATCCGACACTAACCCATGACTGCTCGATCGAACATGCCGAATGGTACGTTGCCCAAAATGGGACGACTGTTCCAAATTGCACAGTTTTGAAAAAAAAAGAGTCTAGACTGTCACTATCCGTGACTGGAGGCGGAGCTCTATGACTTCGACCGAAGCAGGCGCTGCGCACAGAGTTTTGCTCGTGGATGACGATAGCGCTGTGCTTGCGATGATGAGCCAGGGGCTTGAGCGCAAAGGGTTTGAAGTAGTTGCTGCCTCCAGCGTGACAGAAGCTTTGAGACGAATCGCGACCGAGAATTTTGACGTGCTCATAACCGACCTCCACATGCCCAGCCCAGGTGACGGTTTTACCGTGGTCTCTGCCATGCGCCACTCCCAACCGAATGCATTGACCATGCTGGTCAGTGGCTACCCTGATGTGCAAAGTGCCATGGCAGCCATCCTTTTAGAGGCGGACGAAATCGTCGTAAAGCCATTCGAAATTGGGCGGTTCATCGATTTGGTCCGGGAAAAGGTGGTGCATCGCAAACCTACTAAACGGGTAGATAAGGAGAGCGTGGGCGCGATCCTGCTGCGGTGCAGTACCAGTATCGTAGAGAGTTGGTTGACGCGGGCAAAACAGAGCAGTGAACTCAACCACGTTTCGCTTAGCGATGAAGAGCGCACTGGACATCTTCCCAAACTGGTTGAAGACCTGGCCCTCCGCTTGAGCAAGCCTCGGGCGACTGACAAGGACAGCGATGCTGTCTTTTCCGCCGCGGCCGTGGCTCATGGAAAGCTGCGATATCTGCAGGGCTACACTCCGGCGATGCTGGTGCATGAATCGCGAATACTCCAGGTGACAATCTTCGGGACATTGCAGGTCAATCTGGAATCTCTGGATTTCAGCCTGGTGTTACCTGATGTCATGACGATCGCGGACGAGGTGGATGCCCAGTTGACGCAGTCAATGGACAGCTACATGAAAGCCATGCGGAAGTCGGCGGCGTAGCCCACTGCAACTGTTGAATCCGAGTCGTACCTTTCAGAGGATTCGGGAGAAGTGGGCCATTAGTTTTTGCAAATTGTGACGGAGCCATTTATGAAAATTCTGCTATTTGCCGGCTTGCTCGTGGGAGTGCTAGGTATCGCATCTCTGATCGTGCCCATTCCCCAAACCGAGACCCACGGCATCAAAGCTGGCGATGTGAACATCGGAGTCCAAACCAGTCACAGTGAACGAGTGTCACCGATCGTCAGCGTGGTGCTGATTGCCGGCGGGATTGCGCTCACCATTGCCGGAGCGCGTTCAGGTACTTCGAGAAGCTGACGCGAGTCTTGACGCTTTGCGAGATGTGAGCACTTTTGAACAGAATCGCCTGAGGCTTGGCCTATATACCTAACCCCTATGGCAAGCAACAACACTGTACTCTGCATTCACCGAGAGCCGACCCAACTCAGTTTGTTGCAAGAAAGCGGATATGATCTCGTAACCGCGACCAACGGTCACGAAGGCCTGCAGCTTTTCATGTTGCGGCCCGTGGATGCGATTGTGATCGAGTACCACCTTGGCCTCCTGGACAGCGTGGTCGTCGCGGCTGAGATCAAGCGGGTCAACCCACAGGTTCCCATCGTGATGCTTGCTGAGCACGCGGACCTCCCGGATGATGCTTTCAAGTCCGTGGATGCGCTGGTGACCAAATCGGATGGGGATCACTTCCTGCTTGCCACGCTTCACTTCGTGCTGAATGTGAAGCCGTCCCAGCGCCAACCAGAAAAGCTACGGGCTACGACGCCGGTACGCCTCCGTTCCGGCAGGTCTCGGGAACGGAGCGGGCGACGGTCAGCCAACGCTCCTCACCTGGCAAATGACTAAACTAACGCACCTTTTCCCCCGGGAGTGTGGAGAAGCATCAGGAATGGGATCATCCAATTCTGACTGACAGCTCCACCTCCATGGCTTTCATGAGCGGCAGACACCAAGGCGATAATCAATCGCCTTAGTTCTGGGAGGAAGCCATATCGTCACCATCCGCGACGCCAGCTGCAACACAAGGCGGACCATCAACCGTCTCCTGGGCAGGAATCGAGATCGCACCGTTGCGGGCCAGAGCCTTGCCACGAAGGGTGCCGCCGTCCAGCGTGACGCTAGTAAGCGCCAGAATCTTTCCCACGAAAATGCTGCCCTTCCCGACCGTCGCCGAGGAACCAACCTGCCAGTACACATTGCAACCTCTTCCGCCCTTGCCGCCGAGATTCACGACTACCTTGGAATTCGAGGCGGTGGTCAGCGTTGTGCCCATCTGGAAGATCCACTGGGCATTGGGATTTCCCTGAGCATCCAGCTTCAGAGTGCCGGTCAATTGCGCCGCTGTCGCAAAGCAGTAAACTCCGGGGATGAGATTCTTTCCGCCTAGATTCACGCCGGTGAGTACGGTACCACAGTGGGCGGCTGCGGCTTGATTGTATGCTGTTGTGAGACCTTTCTGAGCCGCAGCCGTCACCGGGCTGGATTTGAGGAACAGTTGCCCCTTCACTTGGGACGGCTTGAGACCTTTCACAGTCGGCGTCGGAGAACTGCCGACGTCGCCGATTATGAAGGTGTGGGCGCTGACGTTGGTGATGCCGGAGCCGCCCAGCAACGCAAATTTGTCCGCGGTCCCAAGATTGATTTTCGCAGCGTCAGTATCTGTTTGGGCATAAGCGCCGATTCCCGACAGCAACAGAGCCAGCAAAGAAATCGTAAGCAGTTTCATATTGTTCCCTTCTTCGTTTTGATTCCTGAGTGTGCAACGTTCACTCGGCACTCTATACAAGCGCATAGGTCACCGTCTGCGCAGTATTGATCACATTCGCTAATTCAGGATTTCCGTTTTGTGAACAGATAGCTCGTGAGCAGAATCAAGAGCCAAAGAAAAAGGCCGGACCTTGTGAGTCCGGCCTGAACGCGCGCGCGTTTGGGTACAGAAAGTAGAGCCGTCGTGAGGGTCCGAACGTCGACACTGTCGATCGACACCAACCCATGACTGCTCTGTCGAACGGGTCGAATAATACATTGGCCAAAGTAGGACGACTGTTCAAAAGTGCACACTTTTGAAAAAAGTCATCTAGACTGGCACTATTCGTGACTAGAGGCAGGGTCGCCTAACCGCAGGGTGTACCTGGAGTTTTTGCTGGCTGGTGTCTCGAACCGCGGACTTATTTTAAGCCCAGTTCGCCGTTGTACTGTTGGGTAATCCCGTAGCACTCACAGGCGGAGTCTTCAAGTTTCTTGCGGTTCACGATCTTTACCGCGCCACGGGCGTACTCGATGAGCTTCTTCTTCTGCAAAGCACCAGCTGCCAAGCTCACGGTAGGCCTGTCTGTCCCTAGCATGGTGGCGAGAAAATCGTGGGTGATGGGCAACGACTCCGAATCCACTCTGTCCTGAGTCATGAGCAACCACCGTGCAAGGCGTTGCTTAATATCGTGCAGCCGATTACAAGCGGCTGTTTGTGCAACCTGCATTCCCTGAACTACGGCATAGCGGCTCAACATCAATTGCAGGTGTGGAGTGGATTCCAAAGTGTTTTGCAAGGCTGCGACCTCTACCCGAAACCCGTCCCCCGTGATTTGTACCACCGCTTGAAGCGGACTCCTGCTCAGGCCAACGGCCGCCGGCGTTCCGATAAAGCCCTCATTGCCGACTATGCCGGCTTCGGCGGTCTTTCCATCTTTCATTACGACTACAAGAGAAATCAAGCCTCGATTCAGGAAATACGCGAATTCCACCTTCCCACTTCCCTCGTGAAGAACCAGATGATTAGGCAAACTGACGTATTCGAGATGAGGACGCAGTGAACTGTAGTCACTCTCGGAGAGCGATAGAAGAATCAGGTTGCTGACTGGTTTTCCTTCGCTACTCGTCCGCTCGCCAGACTGCACGACTTGAAGCCCTTTGTTTTCCATAAACTGTCCTTAACAGAAAAGGATCAGAACCGAAACCCCAGAGCATGCAAGATGAGCTCGCCTGTCATTGCGCGAACCAGGGAGAACTCTCGAAGGACATGGCGAACCTTTTCGAAGACCTATCAACACTAGGCTGGATACGACCCTGATACTGAGCAATACTGACCGCTTCAGACGGACGAAGACTGAACCAACACTTAAGTAGTTCCGCCATTTCACGCGAGACCCCGAAATCGGACCTGCGCAAGAACAAAATCCTTAATGTATGTAGGATGCCCGACAGACCATCCAGCTTGGCGCATGTAAAATCGGTCCCTTTACGCCTCTCCCGCCACGCCCAGGCCGGGTGGCGGTTGTCTGTCGCAATCAGGAAGTGCGCACGCGAAAGGAGAACGCTGCATCCTTTGACGGCAAGCGCGTACTCGGCTTGCGGTCAGACAACCCTGGGCGCAGTGACAGAGCGGCCATGAATCGGAGGCTGGTATGGATTGAACAAGAGCGATTTCGGGGCTTTGGTTGCTCCGACTGCGCCTGGGTCTTCAAGTCTTCGGGTGCTCCCGCTGGGAAATCTTTCGGTGAAATGACGCGGAACTTCGAGTTGGTGCGCGACCGAGAGTTCACATTGCATGTTTGCACCGATCACCCAAGAGGCAAGAGCACAAGGAGCAAAAACGCGGAATAGTTCAAGCCGCCGTACGTCCCAGCGTGGAGGTCAAAATGTGCCCTGTTCATTGGGACCACACCGATCACGCCCGGTCTATGCGTTATGTCAGGCAAGATTGGGAAAAGCTGTACCGGGCTGCTGTCCTCGAGTTTGACCGGAGCAGGTTGCTGCAGCGAATCGAGGAAGCAGAGGCCGCGATTGTGAGGCGATCACGAAGTTTGTCAAAGCCGCCTAGCAACCATGGAAGAGAGCAGGACGCTATCGTTCGGGCGCGGCACATCTTGAGCTTGCTGCGTGAGGCTGGGCAAAAGCAGTAGCCTCACGCGATTGCTGTTGGAAAGAGATCGGCGCTCCAATCCAAGGAAAGGACTTCAAACTCAGAAGTAGCGCCTTCTACGTGAACGCGGCTCCTCGCACATGCCACGAGCCTTGCCTACGCTACACGGCGGCCGCTCATCAGGTTAATGACTAAGACCACCAAGGCCACAACCAGTAGCAGGTGAATCAGACCACCGGCCACGTGGAGGCTGAAACCTAGAAGCCACAGAATCAGAAGCACAACGAAAATCGTCCAAAGCATATTTATCTCCCTCGGTTCATTTGTCGAATTGCTTATCCTTGCTCCTTAATCCTTATCCTTGCCTTGCGTCTCTCCGCGCCAATTGAACTCCCTTGAACGACTTCCCACACTCCAGACAAAATGGCTTGGATCGTGGAGTGATTAACCCGCAGAACGGGCACATCCTTGAGGGTCCGACTTCACCACGGGATGTTTTCGTCGACAAGAGCGTTCCCAGCGAGTCAGTGAGGAAGCTGCGCAAGTTACGAAGATGGGCAAGAAAAGAATGCAAGACGGAGCCTGCTCTTTCGCGTTTTCGACAGGCTCACGATGACACATCCAAGGCAGCGATTCTGTGCAAGATTGCTCACCTTACGCAAGAGCTGTCAGTCCGCATGGTGACAGTCAAGCCGATCTGAGATTCGGCTGCGCACTCAAAGTGAGCAATTCAGATCAGCTATTGTTTCGGTCCTGGGCGATCATAAAGCCAGAGACGAGCACTTCCTCTCTCTCTTTCAGGTCCTCTGAGCTAAGTCAGCCCATCTGAAGCTCTCTCCTCTTAGATCCGCAACTCCCAAAGGAATGAATCATGAAAAAGACAATTTCACTGCTGATGATGAGCTTGATGGGCTTGGTTGGAACTTACGCATGGGCAAGCTCGACTCATGAAGATACGGTCGAGCGCATGCAAAAGTCGGTGGACGTTCTTAGCGAAATTATGGCAACCCCAGACAAAGGTATCCCCGAGGAAGTGTTGAGCAGCGCCAAGTGCATCCTGGTGGTGCCGAACCTGATTAAAGGCGGTTTCATTTTTGGCGCCAAGCACGGCCGTGGAGTGGCTTCGTGCCGCACATCGACCGGTTGGAGCGCCCCCGCCTTCGTGTCCGTTGGCGGCGGTAGCTGGGGATTGCAGATCGGAGTCGAAGGCGTGGACCTGATCATGCTGGTCATGAATGAGCAGGGTTTCCAGCACCTGTTGTCCAGCAAGTTCGAACTTACCGGTGAAGCATCGGGTGCGGCGGGCCCAGTGGGCCGTCATGCGTCCGCCGGAACTGACTGGAAGATGAACACGGAAGTGCTGACCTATTCGCGTTCGAAAGGTGTATTCGCCGGCTTGACCCTCGAAGGTGCAGTGGTGGAGCAGGACAACGACTCCACTCGCGCGATTTACGGCAAGCACATCGAATTCCGAACCATCCTTTCGGGTAAGGGGCCAACTCCGAACAGTGTGGAAGCATTCTTGAAGGCCGTCACCGAGGCGGGCCATCAGGCGCGCATCGCCGAGGCTAAGGAAGACAAAGAAGACAAGAAATGATCTTTGTGGGCTGCGGGGCAAGTTGTTTTCAGGCTGACCGAGACCCCTGACGGGTTTCGGTCGGCATTCGAAAACTCCTGAAAGGTGGAGACATATGTCAGTCAATTTACGCTGGTGTCTTCGAGCGCTATTAGCCTGTCTGGTTTTCTGGCCAGCGTTTTCATTGGCACAGTCGTCCGATCTGGTGCAAAATCTGGCAGCCTGCCAGGCTGGCCGAGAGGCTTGCGATCGCTCGAAGTTGAGCCCGTCGCAAACGGCCGAAGTGGATGTGACCAATCGCGAGCGCAACGTTTCGAATTGCAGAAACGGCTTCGATTCCTGTGATCACTCGAAACTCACCCAACCGCAAGCGATTGCGTTAGCCGTAGCCGATCACCAGCGTAACGTCACCGACTGCAGAGACGGCATGGCTTCTTGCGACCCTTCGCGATTGACACACTCCGAGGCTGTTGAATCTTCGGTCGCAGCGCACCAGCGCAACGTCACAGACTGCAAGGATGGGGTCGGCGACTGCGATCACTCCAAACTGAACGCGTCGGAAGTGGGAGCAGTGGATGCGGCGAGACATCAGCTCAACGTCTCCGACTGCAAGAATGGCGCGGGACTCTGCGATCATTCCAAGCTTACTGCCTCGGAAACCAGCGACGTGGCTGCGGCCGACCACCAGCGCAATGCGCAGAATTGCAGGAATGGCTGGGACGACTGCGACCGGTCCAAGCTCACTCCGTTGGAAACCGGTCAGACCGCCGCGGCCGACCACCAGCGCAATATTTCCGAGTGCAGGAACGGCCAGGAGACCTGCGACTACTCAAAACTGACGCCGATCGAATCCAAAACGCTTGCCGATGCCGAACAGCAACGTAACTACAAGGCCTGTCTGAAGGGCTACGGCTACTGTGATCGGTCTCGCCTGACGCCTTCGGAAGCCAAGGCGATTCCGGCCGATCAAAAACCTGTTTCCCAGTAGGACGTCAACGGAACAGCAAGTACTCGGATCGATTCGTAAATACATACAAGGAGAAAACGATGATGACAAATCAGAAAAACAAATGTGCGCATCTACCCTGCCGGTGTCTGGTGCAAAGCGGCGACAAATACTGCGGTCAAGCCTGTAAGGAAGCAGGATCCAAGGAGGTGGAGATTGCGTGTCAGTGCGACCACGGATCCTGCCCGCTCACCGTGTGAAGAACATTAATTGACCCTTAGACGTGGAGATTGATCTCAGATTGGCCCGGGAGACTCGCGACATGAACATACGCCGAATTATGGTTTTGCTGTGGCTGCTCACGTGTGTCGCAGCGCTACCGCTGGCAAAGGCGCAGACATTGGTTGATCCGGAAGTTTCCTCCACCACTGTCGCCGTTTCAGCAGGCACGACGTACCCGCTACCAGATCTGACGTACATGCGCCCAACGCAGAAAACCAAGCTCCGGAATTACGTCTTCGACGCGTTCGGCCCGTATCCAATCGTAGGTGCAGCGTTTGCGGCTGGCATTAACCAAGCGGAAAACACTCCTCCGGCGTGGAAACAAGGTGCCGAGGGTTACGCCAAGCGATTCGGATCCGACTTCGGTATCGCTGCGGTAAGCACGACGACGCGCTACGCGCTTGCGCGGGCCTTTCGGGAGGACACGTTGTATTACCGCTGTGAGTGCACAGGCGTGTTTCCGCGGTTGCGTCACGCCGTCATCTCAACCTTCACAGCACGACGTGGTGAGGATGGCCATCGCGTCTTTTCTTTTTCTGATCTCGTCGCTCCGTATGCCGGAACCATGACTGCGGTCTATGGGTGGTATCCAGGCCGTTACGGTGCCAAGGACGCGTTCCGGATGGGCAACTACAGCCTGTTGTGGTATGCGGGTGCAAACATCGGCCTTGAGTTCCTCTACAGCGGACCCCACTCCTTGCTTTCTCGCATGCATATGAACAATGGGCGCGGAGCGCCACCCCCAGGTTCAAATCCGTGATCGACCGGAAATTCAGAGCGACTGCAGTCATGGACCCTCCACTTCCAGGGCTGCGGAGCTTCCCCACGTCCCCCGCGGTGAACTCCCCAAGGCCGTTGATCAGCGAATTTCTCGAGTGGTTCGGCGATCTGGGCATATTTTTTTGGCAAGTTCTGCGGGCCTCAGTGACCCCGCCGTTTGAATTCCGCGAATTGTTTCGACAACTCGACGAGATCGGATCAAAATCCCTGCCGCTGGTCGCTTTGGATGCAGGAGGCGACGTGCGGGTGGGTGGAGTTCACACGGGAACCGTGCGCAACATCTTGTTGCCTCACAAGCCGGGCGAAAAGGTCACAGTCGTCATGGACCTCGGCAAGTCGACGCACGAGATCATCAAGCAAGACTCCGTAGTCACAATCGAAACCGAGGGGTTGTTGGGCAACCAGTATCTGGCGATCTCGTTTGGGTCCGCTGGGGCGCCCGAGGTGCGCGACGGCGATACCATCGCCAGCCTGCCGCCGCTCGAAATGTCAGACCTGCTCCAAAAGGCGAGCGGCCTTCTGGACGGCAGCCAGCAAGCCATCCAGAACGCCACGCGAGCGACGGCAAATCTGGACTCGATAAGCGCCAAGATCAATAGCGGTCAGGGAACCGCGGGGGCGCTGGTTAACGACAAACAGCTCTACAGCAACCTCGAACAAACCACGAGCGCCATGCACGACACCATGATCCAGGCGCAAGCGGGAGCCACCGACTTCCAGGAGAACATGGAAGCGCTCAAGCACAACTTCTTCTTGCGCGGGTATTTCAAGAACCGTGGCTACGAAGATTCCTCCGAACTGGCAAGAAATGAAATCGAACGGCTGCCGCAAGGCACACCGGTAAAGGAGTTCACCTACTCAGCCAAACAGCTCTTCGAAAAGCAAGATTCGGCCAAGCTGAAGAATCAGAAATCTCTAAACTCTGGCGGCGAGTTCCTGGCGAATAACCAATTTGGGTTTGCGGTGGTCGTGGCATCGGCTGGCATGGAAGGAGATACTCAGAAGGATCTGGTGCTGACGGAAGCCCGGGCGATGACTGTGCGCGAGTATCTGGTCGAGAACTTCGGATTCGATGATAGTCAGCTCAAAACTCTGGGAATGGGCAAGCAGACAGGCGCGAATTCGGATTCCGGCTGGCGTACAGTGCAGATTTTCGTCTATCCAACCGAAACCGAAATTCCTCCTAACAAGCAAGGGCAGACTGGTATCTCATCCAAAACAATCTCGGATCAACCCGTTCAGGCTTCGGCGGCCGCAACAAAGAAACCGCAGTAGTGGTTGGGTGGTAACCGGTGAAAACAGGGATTCCGTGCGTGAGCGACTAATTCTTGATAGGTCCGAGTGATCTTTTCCGAAGGTCCATTTCATCCATCAGGGCAGGCAGGCACTATGACCGAAGAACATCAACCTGCAAGAGCGCGACTGGCAGTCGCATTTCTGTTGGCAGTCTGCTGCGCCGCTCCGGCGCCGGCGCAAAGCTCTCCGCCGCTTGCTGCCGAACTTGTCAATGTCGTCGTTGCCAACGAACTGGCGGACCGCGTGGAGCGCCGGAAATGGATGTACGTGATCGAAAAGCATGACGGAAAGCAGATTCTCACGGAAGAGCAGGTTGAAACCAGAGAGGGCCCACTTTATCGGCTACTCGCGATTGATGGCCGGCCGCTTGAGCTGGACCAGCGCCAGCGGGACGACGCGCGTATTGACCGTCTCTTGCATGATCCCAGTGAGCAGCTAAGGGCCAAGCGAGCACACGACGAAGACGAGCAGAAACTCGAGACGCTCATGCACCTGATGCCGGAAGCTTTTCTCTACGACTACGACGGCCTCGAGGGAAATCTCGTCAGGGTCAAATTTCGCCCCAAGCCAAACTACAATCCTCCGACTTACGAAGCCAGAGTGGTGCACAGTCTTGCTGGCACAATTCTGATCGACTCTCAACAGAAACGCCTGGCCAGGCTCTCTGGCCAACTCATAAACCCGGTGCAATTTGGCTATGGATTCCTCGGGCATATCGACAACGGCGGTACGGTTGAGATTGGGCGCGTCGAGGTCGGACCTTCCCAATGGAAGACCGCTTTGATTGAAATTCAGTTGTCAGGCCGTCTCGTTCTATTCAAGACCATCAGCAAGCAGGAATACGAGATCCGCTCAGACTTCCGCGCGGTTCCCGATAATCTCAGCCTCTCGCAGGCGAACGACCTCACAATTTCCCGAACCGCGCCAATCTCAGCTCCTGAGACCCGGCATACCGCTCCTGAAGCTACGCAACAATAGTTTCGGCCCCCGAATAGGCTCCCCTGGCGGACAGTTCCGGCGGTACCAGCTCAAGATTTGACGCAGCGCAATGGGCTCGTTGTGGTCATCCAAGGATCCGGAGTCTTATCAAGGCTTGAGCACTGCCACGGCGAACCGCTCGCTTGCTTGTCTCCGACGTATGTTCCAGATCGGGCCCGAAGACTCCAAGATTCAGCACGCGCCGAAGATTCGCCTGCTCAAAGAGCCGCCTGCTCGGAAGGGCTTCTTCTCCATTGGAAAGTTCGAAAAGTTGCTACGTGCTCTGCCAACCCACTTGCAGCCGCTGATTCTGTTCCTGTATTGGTGTGGAGTGCGATTAGGAGAAGCCGATCAATGGTTGACCTCACGGTGCCCCGCATTCGGTTGGAGGAAGATCAGACGAAGAACGATGAAGCACGAATTGCGCCTCTGCCGCTTGTGTCGATCAAAATCTTAAAGGCCCATTGAGCCAAAGACAGGCCGGGTTCTTCGACGCCACGAATCTTCGTACCGAGTGGGGCAAAGCCTGTGGGGCGGTCGGTCTCGCCAAGCGCGTGCAGCAGACCAGCGAATCAGCAAACATCTGGTACGCTTATGAAGGGCTCATCGTCCACGACCTGCGCAGGTCTGCCGTACGCAACTTGGTCAACGCGGGGCTGGCTGAGAATGTCGCCATGAAGATCAGCGGCCGCAAGACGGCAAGCGTGTTTCGCAGGTACCGTATCGTAAGCCCCGCAAACGTAGTCGAGGCCATGCAGAAAGTCGTTGCAAACACGCTGCCACCAGAGAAGGTCGCCAAGCGTCTTGGACAGAGAGCCAAGCGATTTGGTGACAGGTGAGCACAAATTGTCTGTAAATCATTAAGGGCGCGTAGCTCAAACGGATAGAGCATCGGATTTCTAATCCGAGGGTTGCAGGTTCGATTCCTGCCGCGCCTACCAGTTCCAGAATCTGGGTGAATCAAAGCCTTACTGCACAGGACCCCATTCATCTACAGAATCGTTGAAGGCACTGGTGGCTGTTATGGTGGCTGTTCCTTCTGCAGAGAACGCAGTACCCATTCGCTCTACAGCCGCAAGCCGGTAGTCCGGAGCCAGATGCGCGTAACGCATCACCATCGCCAGGCTGCTATCGCGCAGTAGTTCAGCTACAGTCCGCAGGTCTGCCCCGTTCATCACCAGGCGCGAGGCAAATGTGTGCCGAAGATCGTGCCAATGAAAATCGCGGATTCCGGCCGCTTCGAGGGCGCGCTCGAACCAACTGCGCGGGCTCTGCGTCCCGCCGCAAACGAGGCCGGAGTTGGCAGTGCGCTGGTGAAGCTCGACTAATGCGTGCAACGCAAGGGCGTTCAGGGGCGCGTGACTTACTCTTCCTGACTTGTCGAGCGGCACCGAGAGCACTCGGCGCTCGAAATCCACATTCTGCCACCTCGCACCATATTGCTCGCCGCGTCGCAGGCCGGTGTGGAGCGCCAGCTCGAACTCGGGCAGATGCTGCGGAAAATGTTCAAGTATGGCAGCGCGAATTTGGTCCTCTTCCTCACGCGTGAGGAAGCGTGCACGCCCATTGGCCTCTGTGCGATGACGAACAAGTCTCGCTGGGTTCTCTTTCAGCTTGCCAGCACGCATCGCTAACCGGTAGACGAGTGACAGCAGCGAACGATACCGGTTTGCTGTGGCAGGCTTCCATCGCTCACCATGGAAGTGCTCTTCGATTTCCGTTGGTGTGATCGATTCTGCCGCTCGGTTGGAAAACCATTCCAGCAGCTTACTCATGCGACAGCGGTCGTCTCGAACACTCCTCTTATGGTGGCCCGCGTATTCAAGCGCGTCCTGTGCAACTTCACGGAATAGCACTGGGGCCCGACGGAGCTTCTCCGGTAGCTTGCGTCCTTCGAGCGCTTGCGTCTTGCGCTTGCGGTAGAGTGTGATGGCCGTGGTTTTTGTGCCCGCCTTCTCGCGATGGCGGCGACCTCAAAGGGTCACTTCGTCATCAAGGAAACCGCCTTTCGACTGAGCTTCTTTTTGACATGGCCGCCGCTGCGCACGCTGTTTTTGATTTTGATACTGAGGGCACTCTTGAACTTCGCTTCAATGCTTTATCGGCGACGATGGTTGTGCCCGCCGGATTATTTCCCGGGAGTAGGAGCTGCCGCCATAGGTTTCGAGGCAGGCCGTGTTTTCACAAGCTTCCCGAGATCCACGGATAGGCTGAAGACGGTGCCGCTGTCGGCGTCACCTCCTGCACTGGTCGTTCCGTAAAAACGGCCGGCCGCTTGCGCCAACGCCGCATGAGGGAAGGAGCCGTCCGCGCAGTTTGTTTGCGAGCAAAAATTGTAAAGTGTGGTCAGCTTTCCGGTGGTGGCGAGTTTGAAGATCACGCCGCCATTGTTTGCCCCTCCGAATGTCGTGGTCCCATAGAAGAACCCGTCACTGGCTTGAAGCAACCCGCCATAAGGGGTCGCGCCGTCGGCGCCCTGGAAGCTGTGCACCGTGTTCAGTTTGCCTTTGGCGGTGATCCTGAATACCGTGCCGTCTGCGTTGGCTCCGCCTCCGGACGTTGTCCCATAGAAGCTCCCGTCCCTGGCCTCGACCAGCCCGGCAAAAGGCGTGATGCCGTCGGTGCAGTTGTTGCCTCCCTGCGAGCAAAAGTTGTAAAGCGTCGTCAGCTTCCCGTTGGGTGTGATTCTAAAGACCGTGCCACATCCGATCTTCTCTTGGCCTCGCGTCTTGCAGACATGTGTACCGCCGGCAGCTGTGGTCCCGTAGAAGTTCCCGTCCTTGGCTTCTAGCAGCACGCCCCAAGGGTTGGCTCCGTCAGTGCAGTTTGTCTTGGAGCAGAACTGATGAAGTGTGGTGAATTTGCCTGCAGGGGTGACCTTGAAGACAGTTCCGCGAATGGCGGCGCCGCTCCCACTTCCTCCGGTTGTGCCGTAGAAATTCCCGTCAGGAGCTCGAACCAGCCCGGCGTAAGGAGTGAATCCATCGCTGCCCTCGAAGCTGTGCAGCACGCTCAGCGTTCCCGACGGCGTGAGTTTGAAAACTGAGCCAGCGTTAGCCGCCCCGCCGGACTCCGTGGTTCCATAGAAATTGCGGCTGGGAGCTTGTAACAACCCCGCATACGGATTGCTTCCGTCAGCGCAGCCGGTTTGCGCGCAGAAGCTGTAAACCGTTTTGAACCTGCCCTTCATGTCGATTCTGAATACTGTGCCTCCGTCATTACTTCCGCCGGCGTAGGTCGTCCCAAAGAAACTCCCGTCCGTGGCCTGCAGCAGCCCCGCGTATGGCGTAGAGCCGTCAGCGCAGTCAGCCTCCGAGCAAAAGCTGTAAAGCGTGGTGAAAGTTTGCGCCTGTGCGAGAGCTGCCAACCCAAGCATGCCCAAGAATGTCAGTATGTAGAATCTATTGGCCACATTAACCCCTCTTGATCATCCCAATTGTGTAGCGGGAGATAGCAGCCCCATGCGGTGCAGTGGCAGCCATTCTAACCCCGCTCAGCAAGGGCTTCCCGTGATGAACTTATACGTGCGGACAACGGTAAGCAAGTCAATTTACGCAACCCAGGCCATAGCGATTTGCGCGTCTGTTCGCCCCTCTGCGATGGGAACCCTCGCCTCGATGAAGGGCAAGTTGAGTCGGGCACAGACAATAAAAGGAGAACGGTGTAGGTTCGGATGGAAGACGACCGAACGCGAAGAGAGACCACGAACGTCACCCGTCAAACTCGACAGGAGAGCGTTCTAGTTATTGGCGTCAAGAACCATTCTTGGACTGGCACCCATTGGCTTAGGTTCCGTTCTAGTCTGCCGCAGCCCCATAGTCAACGTTGCGGCCACCGTAGCGTCGCACGCGGATGTTGGCCTGCTCAGCGTGAGCGAAAAAGCCCTCCAGCACGCACAGCCGCGAACAGTATTCGCCAATCATGGCGGAGGCCTCGTCAGTGAGCACTTTCTGGTAGGTGCAGGTCTTGATGAACTTGCCTACCCAGAGGCCACCCGTATAACGCGCCGCCTTGCCCGTTGGCAGAGTGTGGTTCGTGCCAATCACTTTGTCGCCGTATGCCACATTCGTGCGCGAACCCAGGAACAACGCGCCATAGTTTTTCATGTTCTTGAGGAAGTAGTCCGGATCACGGGTCATCACCTGGACGTGTTCCGAGGCAATGCGGTCGGCTTCCTGCACCATTTCCTCATCAGAGTCACAAACGATTACCTCGCCGTAGTCGCGCCAGGAAATCGACGCGAGCTCCGCAGTAGGCAGGATCGAGAGCAGGCGTTCCACCTCCGCCATGGTTGCACGCGCAAGTTTCTCGGACGTAGTGAGAAGAATGGCCGGCGTGTTGACTCCATGCTCGGCTTGGCCCAGGAGGTCGGTGGCACAGATTTCAGCGTCAACCGTGTCATCTGCGATGACGAGAGTTTCGGTCGGGCCGGCAATCAGATCAATACCAACGCGCCCGAAAAGTTGTCGCTTAGCCTCGGCCACGTAGGCATTGCCCGGGCCCACGATCATGGAGACGGGAGCGATGCTCTGGGTGCCAATTGCCATCGCCGCGATTGCTTGAACGCCACCCATGCAGTAAATCTCATCCGCTCCGGCAAAGTGCATGGCGGCGACTACTGCCGGATTGGGCTTGCCATGGTAAGGAGGCGACGCCGAGATCACACGCGGCACGCCTGCAACCTTTGCCGTCACCACGCTCATGTGGGCGGAGGCGACCAACGGATATTTGCCGCCCGGCACGTAGCATCCGACTGAGTCAACCGGCATGTTCTTATGGCCGAGAATGACTCCTGGCAGGGTCTCGACTTCAACGTCGTTTATCGAGGCCCGCTGGGCCTCGGCGAAGTTGCGCACTTGCGCTTGAGCGAACTTAATGTCGTCGATGTTCCTCTGGGACAACTGTGACAAACAGCCTTCGATCTCCTGCGGTGACAGTCGGAACCCAGGCGGGCTCCACTTGTCAAACTTCTCTGAGATTTCGCGAAGAGCGGTTTCGCCTCGGCTCTCTATGTCTTCGATAATGCCGGTGACGACTTCGCGGACCTTCTTCGCCTCGGCGGTCGTCTGCTCGGACGTCCGTCCGTTTTTCAGATGGCGTGCCATTGTGCCCTCCCTTCGATCCTCCGATCGATTGTGTGAGGCTAACCCGTCGCTGAGACAGGTTCGGTGAGTTCAACATCGCTGGTGGACCAGCGATGCTGTTCGGCCGCGTAACCTGCTTTGTAATCCGCTTTGACTGCGTCCGAAGCGGTAGGGAGTATCGGGAAGTCCCACCAGCCGACAACTTCTGCCGCCGCGACGGAGGCATCTCTGGTAATCGGTATCTCCACCAAGGCAGGTGCGTTCGAGTCCAGAGCTCGCTTGATGGTCGAGCCAATATCTCCCGCCGCTTGCACTTTGGCTGCAACCTCGAAGCCGAAAGATTTTGCCAGCGCCACGAAGTCGACTGAGTACGGCCGCCCGTCGCCGTTGTGATGATTGAACTCCGATCCGATTTGCCGACCCATGAGATAGTTCTGGCCATCGCGGATCGAGATATATCCCGAGTTGTTGAGAATCAGGAACACGACCGCAATGTTGTACATTGCGCAGACGGCGAGCTCCTGAACAGACATCATGAAGTCGCCATCGCCAATGATGCAAACGACCGGCGCATCCGGCTTGGCAAGTTTGGCCCCGATAGCAGCGGGAAGCGCAAAGCCCATCGAAGAGAACGAGCCGGAAGTAATATGCGTGCGCGGCTCGTAAACTGGGAAGGCCTGCTTGGTTGTGCTCTGCGGATGACCCGATCCCACAGTCACGATGCCATGGCGGGGGAGCACCTTGCGCAGCTCGCGCAGCGTGCGCAGCATCGTCGTTGGCATACCGTTGTACGATCGGCGGCGCTCGAGTCGTTCCTCCCACTCCTGCTTCAATCCCTCCACACCGTTCAGGTACGAAGCTTTGGCTTCGCGAGCTTTGCGGGCCTGCTCCTCCGAGATGCCAGCGAGAATATCGGCGAGCACAAGTTTGCAGTCAGCAACAATGCCAACCTCGGCGGGATAGTTCTTGCCGATCTCGCGCGGATCGATATCGACCTGAATCAGCTTTGCATCCGGGATCGAGAACGTGACACCCTTTCGGTAAGACGAAGCCGACCAATCGGTGAAGCGGCAGCCGAGTGACATCAGAACATCGGCGTTCGCGGCGGTCTTGTTGCCGGGCAGCGATCCGGGCCAGCCAGCGGTACCAGCGCACATGCGATTGTCCTCGGCAATTGCGCCTTTCCCATTCCAGGTGAAGACCACAGGAATGCCGAGCTTCTCGACCAGTATGGTCAGTTCCGGGGTCGCACTCGCACTGATCGCTCCGCCGCCGACCACGATGCAGGGACGTTTGGCCGCGAGGAGAAGATTGATCGCGGCCTCGATCGCTTGGGCATCCGCCCGCGGCCTCCCGATCGGCAGGCGTTTGGCGAGTTCGGCGACATCAACGTCTGTGGTCTCGACCTGCACGTCCAGCGGCAGCTCCATGTGCACAGGGCCAGGGCGGCCGGTCAGCATCGCATTCCAGGCGCGATGCAAAACGAACGGCACCTCATCGGCACGAATTACATCGAAGCTGCGCTTGGTGACCGGCGCTACGATGTGCGGAAAATCCGGCGAGGCGAAGCGGTCGAGTTCCTGCATTACACCGTGGCCACGCATGTGAGTGGCGGCGCTGCCAGTAATAAGGAGCAGCGCGGTTGAATCACAGTAGGCAGTCGCCAACCCAATAATGGTGTTCGTTGCCCCAGGCCCGATCGAGGTACAAGCGGCGATCGGCTGGCCCGTGACGCGGTAGTGCGCGTCGGCAATATGGACGGCGCTCTGCTCATGCATCACCTGGACGAAGGGCAGCTTAGACACGGGATCGTTGAACGCATCGATCAGGCTCCAATTGCCGTGTCCCGGAAGCCCGGTAACATACGGCACGCCGTACGCCTTGAGTGCTTTTCCGATCAGCTGTCCGACCGTGAGCTTCATAAACAACCTCCTGACATCTCTCTTTGCCGCCCAATTCTACTCTCGGGCGGAGCAAGGAGCGAATGCACTTTGCCGAATGAGAGCTACACCGTGGTTGTATAATCCTGCTCACCTTTGCAGCCGGAGCCGAACATGGATCGACGCGTGTTTCTGTCGCACTTGGGCCAGATGTTCGTCTTGGCCCGGTTCGCTCCGAGGATGTTCGCCGATAACAATATGCCCGAATACAATCAACGTCGTTCGCTGTCCTTTTCCAATGATTGGATCGAAAGCGTCCTGGTGAATTCAGCCCACGAAATGCCCGTAGAGGACGCGATCGTCGTGAACCTGTCTACCACTGCCTTGCACTACCGGTCCGGAACTGACCATGGAACAATCCTCCCTTGGAAGTCAGCATTGCTCCGGCAGTGCACAGTGGAGAGCGGCGAAGTCGCTGCGTTACTTCATGTCCGCCAGCGTATCAATCTTGGCGGAGTGGCGCTGGGCTGGGACTGGTACGGCAAGAGCAATCCCCAGTTTTCTCGTACCACCCCTCTTTACATTTCAAGTCAGGACGACATTGGAGATGTGCAGCTCGATCCGGTATTGGCCTTTACCCATGAGTCTTCAGTTTCGCCTTCTCCGCGACGCTATCGGCTCAAGCTGAATCTCTGGTATACGCCGGAACAGACGGATTGCGGAATTCATACTGGGCACAAGTTTCTCGAAGTCCATACCCAAGTCCTGGGCACGGGTCACATGCAGAAGTTCCGGGAGAACAACGTCGAGACCCTGTACGAAGATGTTACGATGCCTCCGGGATATACGCATGACCCATTCTTCGCCGTGGAAAACGACCGTAGCTTCAGCTATCCGTGGCACCGTTATTACGCAGACGCTGATTGCATTTGGATGGCGGTTGAATTGCACCCGCAGTGACTGCCCCTGGTACTCGCTTCGTTGATTGCTGCTTACGCCGCGTTCTCATCCACACTCATCCGCTCACGCGAGGCGGAAGATCGCTCCATCGCATGCAGGATTCTTCGAAGGGCTAGCGCATCTTCAAAGCTTGCATGGAACGGCTCTTGCTGAGGTATGGAGTTAAGAAAGCCTCAAAGGATGCTCGTATCCAAGAGCATGGGGTGGCTTCCAGAAGTTTTTCCCATATGGATGATCTACCTCCGCGACGGTTACGCTGCGCTTGCCTTGCAACGCTCATCGTCGCTCTCCGCCGCGATAATCCTGCTCGATCTAAAGTGCGTTGGTCGAATTTCCACCGCCTTCACCCACCGCGTGCGGTCAATGGGCACAGGAAAAATGAAATTCCAATACATATCAGAGCCGCTAGCTGACAACTGGTACGGCTTCGCGGCCTTGAGTACCAGATCGGCTGACCGAGTTGCCAGCCTTCCGCAAACTTCGGTTGCGGCGGCAGGTCCGCGGGGTTTCCTTCTGGCGCGCCTTCCTTCACCCATTTTTCTATGATCGCGATCTGCTCGTCGGAGAGCCGCCACTCGTCGGCGAACTTCAGCGCTTGGGGTTCTGGCAGCCAGGGTGGCATGAAGCGCGTGCGAGTGACAACTTCAATCTGTCGCGCATGCTTTTTTACATCATCGTAGGTAAGCAAAGAAAAGGGGCCTGACTCTCCGGGACGATGGCAGCGGGCGCAGGACTGGAAAATGATGGGAACGATGTCGCGGTTGAATGTGATTTGCCGGTTGTCTTTTCGCTCTGGCACCGACTGTGTATGAACGCCTGCACCCGGTCGGAGCGTCACCGCTATCGCCAACACCACGCCGATCCCAGCGAGTGCATGGGACCGGTTCATTGCAGATCCGAAATGTAACAGCCCACGCCCGCGACCTCTTTGTTGGAAGGCGCACGACCTGCCAGGGCCGCCTGAATAGCGTCTTCCAGTTCGTGGGTGGTCGGCGCAGAGCGCGCGTGTCCGAAAGACTCGTAGAGGTTATCAATGCGCCCGTGATAGACAAGAACACCTTTGCCATCGAACATTGCTGCCTCAGGCGTGACCTGTACGTGCGCTTTTTTAACCAGCGCGGGTTCAGGATCGCGCAGGCCAGGAATAGAGTAGTGGAACTCGCTCAGATATTTGCGAATATCTGACGGCGATTCTATGGAATGCAGGACAGATCGCAGGTGTAGAAGGAGGCAAGTTTATCCAGGAAGAAAGTCGTCAAGGGCGAATCCGCGTCGAGTTGCCGGGAACTGATTTGTACTCCTATGTTCACGCAACGATTTTGATCCATTTTGCGGTCGGCGCCAGGAAGCAAGTCGCTAAACCAGCAAAAAGTTCCGACTGACCCTCCGGTTTTACTGGCCCGAGGTCGCACGCTGAGCTAAACTTTCTGCCATCGCCTCACAGCCGATCCACCAAGATCCGCTCAAGGAGAAAGTCCCGCATGTTCCGCAAATTCGTGGCACTCGTTCTATTCGTCGCTGGTTTCTGTTCTATGGGCCGCTCCCAAACGCAGGCGGTTGACGCGGAAGGTCATCAGTGGTGGCAGCACGCTGTGTTTTACGAGATCTATCCGCGTAGTTTCATGGACAGTAATAACGACGGCATCGGCGACCTGAATGGCATTGCCTCGAAACTGGATTATCTGAAGAGTCTGGGCGTGGACGCGATCTGGATCACGCCATGCTATCCCTCCCCGCAGGTTGATTTCGGTTACGACGTTTCGGATTACAAGAATATCGACCCCATGTACGGAACGCTGGCGGATTTCGATCGCCTGCAGCAAGGGGCGAAGACACGCGGCATTCGCATCATTATGGATTTCGTAATGAATCACTCTTCCGATCAGCATCCATGGTTCATTGACTCGCGAGCGTCGCGCACTTCCGCGAAACGCGATTGGTACATGTGGCATGACGGCAAAGGTTCGGCAGTGCCAAACAATTGGGTCTCAACCTTTGGTGGGTCGGCATGGACGATGGATTTCAAAACCGGGCAATATTATTACCACTATTTCTATCCGCAGCAGCCTGATCTGAACTGGCACAATCCCGCCGTACACGATGCCATGTTCGATGTGACCCGCTGGTGGTATAAGCGCGGCGTAGCCGGCTTCCGGCTTGATGCCGTGGATACATTGTTCGAGGACCCCGAACTGCGCGACAATCCGGTCCTTCCGGGCTTGAACAAATACGGCGATCCCAACGAGCAGGACCTTTACAACACCAAACTGCCGGAAGTGCACGTCGTTCTCCGCGACCTGCGAAAGGTTGCCGATGAAAACAACGCGGTCCTCATTGGCGAAACCTGGACCAAAGACGTAAATGAGCTAAAGCAATATTACGGTGACCACAGTAATGAACTGCAGATGCCGATGGACTTCATGTTCACCAAGGTCGACAGACTTTCGCCACCGGAATTCCGCCGGCAAATTGCCGCGGTCGACTCAGCCGGAGGCTGGCCCGTATTCGTCCTCAGCAATCACGACATCGTGCGCTCTTACGTGCGTTACGGAGATGGGCAGAACAACCAGGCCATCGCAAAATTGATGGCGTCACTCTATTTGACTTTGCGCGGAACCCCGATTATGTACTACGGCGAAGAGATCGGAATGCAAAACACCGATCCAGTGCGGAAGGAAGATGTGAAGGACCCGATCGGGCGCGTGGGCTGGCCGCAGGAAAAGGGTCGCGATGGAGAACGCACTCCCATGCAGTGGGACGACAGCCCCAACGCCGGTTTTACGCGCGGAACACCGTGGCTGCCCGTTCCGCTGATCTACAAAACCGTCAATGTCGCCAACGAACTCAAGGATCCCGCTTCGATTCTGAATGTCTACCGCAGCCTGCTCGCCCTGAGACATCAGAATCAAGCTCTGCTGGACGGCGACTACGTAGCTCTTAACGAGAACGATCCAAACGTGCTCTCCTACCTGAGACGTTATAAGAATGAGGCGGTGCTGGTGGTGCTGAACATGTCCTCGCAACCGCGGCAGGTGAGCTTCGATCTCGCGCCCCAGGGCTTCGATGCAAAGACCACGCGTACTCTGTTGACCACAATGGCAGCAGCATCGAAAGCGAACTCACTCTCGCATTTGTCGATGGAGCCGTTTTCCGTTTACATCGGTGCAGTTTCGAAATGATGGCTGTCTGAACTTCGTCGATGACGGCGTGCTGCGGCGGACATGATACGAAAATCCCCGCTTACGGGACCGATCGCGCTTGTAATTGTCATCTTGGCGTGCAGATTGGATGTATCCGCGACCCAGCCTTCTGGCGGCACCACTATGGCCGATGCTTGCGGCTAGGTGGCCAAACTCGCATTCGGACACGGGCGACACTATGATGATGGGCCTCTATTTTCGCCCTGGTATTTGCTTGCTCATGGCAGTGCGGAATCCGTCGGCGCAACTACCAGTCACGCGTCCCTCGTCTCGCGCCCCAAAGAGGTGGTTGCTCTGATCACTCTGGCCACCGAGTCAGCCAGTCTGCAGGTCGTTCGAAAAACGGCTTGAGTTCGAGAATGCCTCCGCGTGGAATAGATGTATTACGTTCCCGCAGGAACCCAGACATTGTCCGCAGCTACTATTTCGGCATTCGGCACTTCGGTCATGAAATTGACGCGCTGGAGGCCAGGCTTCTTCTTCGGGATGGCTTGAAACACCGCGTAGTATTGATTGTCAAAGTACCTCTGCAAACGGTCCAGATAAGGTTTGAAACTGACCAGATTTGAGATGCCGAGGGAGAAGACGTCCCCGCCGGTCTCGTCGGACAGCTTCGACAGTCCAGAAAGACCAAGCTGCTGATCCCATGAGCTTCGCGCGGCTCGTCCGACACTCGTGGCGTACAACGAGTAGACAAGGACGTTGTAGCGCTGGCAGATCTCGCTGGCCGAGTTGACGTCGGGACTCATCGTCGGCATGCTGTGATAAACGGTCCCGTAGTTTGGTCCCAACCGGTTGTACGTTGGCGTCTCGCCATGCAGCCGGTCGATTCCGTCTGCCACCATGAGCACTTCGCGCCGGACCTTCTGCTGCGGCCAACTCTTGACCAGGCTGATGAGCGATAAGTACGAACTATTCATGGCTGCGAGCGTTCCCAGGGGTAGACGCACCGCCTTGGCAGCGAGAGCATGATCGGCAGTGAAATTCTGGACGATGTTGACGGTTGCGTTCGACATATAGCCGACGCCGATCACCGTCGATGCAGGCTGTGCGTTGATAAAATCGCGAATGTCGTTGAGGTTGTTTCCAATTCGAGAATCAAGCGTGTCGTCAATCAGGATAAACAGCTGCAGCGCCGAGTTATCTCCGCGGGCCGGTATCAATTGGGTTACATTGAGGAAAGTCTTGCCCTGTTTTACCTTTACGTCTCCGGGCTGAAGCGATGGAGCCTCGCTGTCTTCATGAACCGCTTCATCCGTTATTACCATGTGGACCTGGACCCCGCCAGGGGCGCCCTTCTCTTGCGAATGCGCAGTTACCGTAGCGAGCGCCAAAGCGCACAACGTACCGAACATGGCCAGCACAACTCTGCAGCTTTTCATTGACTCCTCCTTATCTGAATCAACATTGTTACTCGACCGCACTCACCAGAATCCACCACTGAACTGTGAGATGCGGGAGCATGGATCGTAGCATCTTGAGTTGCGATTGGTTGCGGATGCGATCCCAGACAGGCAAAGGATTGGGACAACTTGTCCCATCCGCGGGCGGAACGCATCATCCCTCCTATTTTCATGCGCATACACCATATCTCCAAACGCGGGAGGCCAATCTGTCCCAGTCGTACGCGCTTCAGAACATAATCTAACTTATTGATTGTAAGGTGGTTGAATGAGCTTGACTCTTGGCAATCCACCTGCACCTAACCCTACCGAAGAACACTTTCGTGAGGTGCGTTCAAGTGTCAATACGGAATCAAGTCGGAAGGCTGGCGCTGCTAACCGTGCTGGTCTATGCACTGGTCCAAGTTATTCCCCATAAAATTTTCAACCACGCTATTTCGTTCATAGCGTCAGCCGTTTGGGGCAGCTAACGAAATGACACGCCCTGGGGAGAATTGGAGCAATCCGCCAATGAAGCCACGAAGAGCACATACCGAGAAATGGAAGGGTATCCGGAAGGCGCTTGTGCGTCTTGCGATTCCGGCTCTCTTCGCGACCGCCAGTTTTGCGGCGTCGCCGTCCCAGCCCCTTGATCGCGCGTTTAGCGTGGCGCGTCATGCTGGAAAGATTGCCAATGACCTCGACCGTCGCCGCCCCAACGATCGGATCGACGTGATCGTGCAGTTTCGAGTCACTCCCACCGTCGCGCACTACCAGAGAATGACTGCCCGTGGCGCCGTGGTAAAGACCAGACTGCACAGCATCAAGGCCGCGGCCTTCACGCTTCCGGTGTCGGCGCTGACCAAGCTGGAGAAAGATCCTGATGTTCTGTACGTGTCGCCGGATCGCCCGGTTAGTCTAAAGAACGATTACGAGAGCTTCATTCCGGCAGTGGAAGCGGACGTGGCTGCCCAGCAGTATGGACTCGACGGTACCGGAGTCGGGATCGCCGTAATTGATAGCGGCATCGCCGATCACTCTGACTTTCACACTCCGAACGGAAGTCGTGTGGTGCACAGCGAAAGCTTTATTCCGGGAGTTACATCCGCGGTAGACGCCTACGGACACGGCACTCACGTCAGCGGCATCCTGGGCGGAAATGGCACAGCCTCTGGCGCGGGTAGCGGCTACGCACAGCAAATCGTAGGCGTGGCCCCGAATGTCAATATCATCAACCTTCGTGTACTTGATCAAAACGGTGCGGGTACGGACAGCCGGGTCATCGCTGCCATTCAGCGAGCTATCCAACTTCAGGCTCAATACAACATCCGCGTCATCAACCTTTCACTGGGACGGCCAGTGTTTGAAAGCTATACCCTCGATCCTCTGGACCAGGCAGTGGAACAAGCCTGGGCCGCAGGCATCGTCGTAGTGGTAGCTGCCGGAAACGACGGCAGAGACAATTCGATGGGCACTCATGGTTTCGCCACCATCGGTTCTCCGGGCAACGATCCGGCAGTCATCACAGTGGGCGCGACCAGGACAATGGGAACTCCTACACGAAACGACGACGCGATCGCCAGCTACAGCTCCAAGGGGCCGACCTTGCTCGATCACATCGTTAAGCCGGATATCGTCGCTCCCGGCAACCGCGTTGGGTCGCTGATCGTGAAGAACAGCACGCTCGACGCCGAGTTCCCGGCTCTTGAGATCGCGCCGAGCGGAACTTGCTCTGGTACCTGCTCTACCCAGTATTTTCGGCTGAGTGGCACAAGCATGGCCACACCCGTAGTGAGCGGTGCAGTCGCGCTCATGTTGCAAAACAATCCCGCGCTGACACCAGACACGGTGAAGGCTCGGATCATGAAGACGGCATGGAAGGGATTTGGCCAATACTGCAAATCTTTTGACGTTTTCAATAATGAGTACGACAACCAGTATGACCTCTTCACCTACGGTGCGGGATACCTCGACATTAACGCCGCCTTAGGCAACACCGATGTCGCCAACGGCGTGGCTCTGTCTCCGACCGCAACTTACAATTCCGCGAACAACACCGTGACCATCGTTAATACCAGTTCCGTGACCTGGGGCACTTCCGTGGTTTGGGGAAACTCGGTGGTCTGGGGCACCTCAATCATCTGGGGCAGTTCGGTTATCAATGCGAACTCCGTGGTTTGGGGAAACTCCGTGGTCTGGGGCAATACCGTGGACACAGGTTTCAGCGTGGTCTGGGGTAACAGCATCGTCTGGGGCAGTTCGACAGCAACTGCGGCCTATAGTGATGGCCAGGACGGAGAAAACTAACCATGACACGTCTCTCGACAAAGACCAAAATACTTGTCGGGTTCGTGGTTGTCGTCGGCCTTGGGATTCTCCTCCAGGTGCCGCTGACATGGGGACACCCGGCTTACGGACGCTTCATCGGGACCTTGGTGGTCGCTCTCTTCGCAGCGCGGCTCAAAGTCTCCCTGCCACGGCTCACGGGATCGATGTCGGTGAACCTGCCGTTCATCCTCCTGGCCCTGAGCGAACTCAGCTTGGCGCAGGCTCTTCTAATCACCGCCGCGTCGACGCTCGCGCAATGCCTCTGGTCTGAGAGCAGTCAGCAGAAGCCGATCAAGATGATGTTTAACGTGGGCGTCACCCTGATCGCTGCTGAAGCCGCATGGCTCACCCTTCAGGCGACAGCGCCAAACTTGGGACTTGGTCTCGCCTTGGGAACTCTGGTCTACTTGCTGGTCAATACCATCCCGGTCGCAGCGGTCATCGCTTTCACCGAAACCGGTGGCCTGTTTGGAATTTGGAAAAAGATCCTGCAACTCACGTTTCCTTACTACCTTCTGGCCGCTGGCGTTGCGGGCCTGGCCAAGCTGGCCGCGCATGCATTCGATTGGTATGTTCCGCTGCTCATCCTGCCGCTGATGTTTCTCGTACAACGGTCCTTCAGACTCTATTTCCAATCTCTGCGCGAAAACGCCGGGCGGCAGGGCCACTACGCCATGGCCGCAGGCGCTGGCCGCGGTTGATAAGCGATACCCACGGTTGAAACTCGCCGGCCAGGTTCCACCACCTGGCCGGTCGTCTTTTGCACGCCTGTGGCTTCCGGGAATGTGCTCTCAATTTCTGGGACTGTACAGAACGACGATGATCCAGCCGCGAAGCGGCGGCATGTGAAAACCGGCACGGCAGTGCCGGGAAAACAGAAGTGGAAGTACAGGAGTCCCGCAGGGACGGAACTCGCTGATGGATACACCTCACATCGAAAACGGCAGAGCCAAAATCACTTCGACGGCATCACCGGAAGCACAAGCGCAGAAGGATGTTGTGCGTCGTGGAGAATCGTGTTGGTTGCGGCGACGAACGTCCGCGCGAATTTGATCTCTTCGCCGGTGTTTAAATTGCGGTCGAAGCGCGGGAAATTGCTACTGGAGATTTCCAGACGCAGAACGTGACCTTTCAGGAAAACATTGGCCGTGGCCCATAGGTCGACCGAGATTTCGTAGATCTGGCCTGGATTCATCAATCCGGCGTGCTCCGGGGAGGTGCGATAGCGCATGCGAAGGATACCTTCGGTAAGATCTTGCGCGAATCCGTCGGGCGCGACATCCACCAGCTTGGCGGTGAAGTCAGTATCAACCGCCGACGACTTGACGAAGAGAGTGGCAGTCACCGGGCCGGTGACTTCGAGATCCCGTTCGAGCGGGCCCATGGAATAGATCAGCACGTCCTCACGATTTTCGACCGGGCGCTGGTCGCGCGGCCCGGGTTCCATGCGCTCGGCATCGCAGCACAGCGGGCCGCCAATCGTGGGCGCAGGATTGGCGGGATTGTAAACGTAGGCGTCGGTGGGCTCGGACTTGGGAGCGGAGGTCGAGAGAGAACCATCGCCGCGCAGTGAATTCGCCTTACCGGCGGAGTGTAAGAAATATTTTGTGGGCCGGGCTTGCGGTGGCGGCCAATCGTCTTCCTGGCGGTATTCGTTGGCACCCATCACGAAGAGCTTGACCGGTTTGTCCGTGGCAAATTCGTTGGGGATGCCTTTGAAGAGGAAATCGTACCAATCGAGGATTACATCGGTGTAGTCGTTCTCGATAGCGTGCGGGCCGAATTCAACGTCACCAATGCGACGGCCGAAGCCGGCATGTCCTCCGATTTCGATCAGCAAATGCTGCTGCGTACGCGCAGCCTCAGTGGAACCGTGGGCTTTCGCGCCCATGTAATTGCGCAAAGTGCCGCCGTTGAAGATGTCATACCAGCCGCCGACCTGCAGTATGGGAACGGCGATGTCCGAAAAATGTTCCTCGATTGACCACTGCTTCCAGTAGTTGTCGTAATCAGGATGCGACAGCCAGTCGAGATAATACGGCGCGATCGCGGCGGTGAGCTGAGCGTCAGCCGGTAGTTGACCGAAATTGAAGATAGGATAGTTGGCCAGCGGAAGCGTGGGCACGCCGACCCGGGCATCCGTGTTCTCGTGGATCAGGCGCTCCAGCGTGTTCTGCGCAATCTGGGACGTCCAATTCTGATCGAACCATTGCTCGAACGCCCCACTCTGGTAAGTCCAACCGTCATGGTAATTGCTCGCCGTCATGTTGGGCGCGATCGCAGTGAGATGCGGGGGCCGCGCAATAGCGGCAAGCATCTGGGTCGCTCCCACGTAGGAGGCGCCCATCATTCCGACTTTGCCATCACAAAAGGGAAGCGCTGCAGCCCATTCAACCGCGTCGTAGCCATCAGCCTGCTCATGACGGAACGGATACCATTCGCCTTCTGACGTATAGCGGCCGCGGACATCCTGAATGATGACCACGTACCCGCGCGGCACCATTTTGTACACGGGCCCAACTGCCCAGCCAACACTCTTGTCGTAAGGTGTGCGCATAAGGATGACAGGCCATTTGCCGGGTGAATTAGGCCGGTAAATATCGGCGTAAAGAGTAAGTCCGTCGCGCGTCTTCATGGGCACGTCATGTTGCACGACGATGTTGCTCGCAGCCTGCGGAGGCGCGACCTGCGCCCGAACCGGTGGCACGATCCAAGCTGTTGCGAGTGCAGATGTGAAAAGCAAAGCCGTACGAATATTCTTCATGCGTTCATTCTCCTGTAGTGGCCCCGGCTTTCGCATGGTCGATGAATCGACCGTAAGGTGGCCTAGTCTTTTTTTGCATTCTTTCTCCACCGCATTCGCTAAATGCGTTGAACAGGGTATCATCAAGCTGGTCGGCATCAATGGTAATAAAATGGTCGGATGGCTGAGGGGCGTATGAATTTGTTTACTCTATTTGATCTCTGAAAGAAAGAGAGAACTCAGATGAAAAAACGACTCACTGCCCAAGAGAAGAATTACCAGGAGCGACGACGTGAGCACAACCGGAAACACACCTTGCTGCGCCGGGAGTGTTACAAATGGCTCAGGAAAAATCTGCCCGAGGTTTACGCAAAGCTGCGAAAAAAAGCGGGACTGAAACAAACGGGCCGGCCCAAAAGTTAAGCTGTCCCTGCCCCGGCCTCGATTCGTGCCGGCACCTCGAAGTTTGTCGAAACCATAGTTTCGCCCCGTGAAGACCGCATGCTGCTCGACCACACTGGATTGTCATCGAGCGGTAGTAGAGTTCTGGCTGAGTGACTGGTGCTCTTTGATCCATTCATTGGCCTGCTGCTGCGCCGCCGCGATCTGCGCACGTGACATCCGGCTAGCCAGGAGGGCAACGCGGTACTTACTGGCTTCGTCTCCCCCCGCTTGCGCCAGAACCGACCAGAAATACGCTTTGACCAGGTCCGGAGTAGGAACACCGCGTCCTACCCAGTAGTACGCGCCCAAAGTTGCCTGCGCGGCGATGTGCCCTTGCTCGGCTGCCATCGAGAACCAACGCACTGCTTCGGAATAATCCTGAGGAACATCTTCGCCGGTTGCATAGCGTGCGCCCATGGAGAACTGGGCAGTGGCGTCGCCCTGCTCCGCCAGTTTCCGTATACCCTCGAGGCCGCCGCCGGCAACTGTGGCTGGCGCTGGCGGACTGGCAAGAACTTTTTCCGGCGGTTGAGCTGTCGAAGCCGAGGTGCTTCTCGTAAAGTGAATGAAGTCGCGCGCCGGAATCAGCCACGATGCGGCGAACATCACCGTTGCTGCGGCTGCAAACAGAAGAATCTTCCGGGAACGAGAAAAATGGGGAAGCGGCAAGTCGGCCGAGGTTTCGACGGGAAATTCATCGTCCACGCTGACAGCCGCGACCGAAGCAGAGACTGCCTTCACGGAAGCACGTTCTCGAGAACTTCCCTCCGAGGACAAATGCTCCGCGGATTTATTCTCTGCAAAATCATGATCGCCCAGACCTGGCTCAGGTACACCCGCGCGATGGACTGCGGTAGAAACGATTCCCGCGAGCCGCTGCAGCGCGAGCGGGTCGTTGGTGCTGAAAGCGTAGGGCTCGGGCGAGAACACTTCCAGGAGCCCGATGACTGCGTACCCCCAGCGAATCGGTACCGCGATCATGGAACGAATTCCCAGCTGGCGGCAGCTCTCGCGATCCACCACCGGATCGGTTTCCGAGTCTTCGCAGCGGAGCAACTGGCCGGTGCGCACGCACTCGCCCGAAAAACCTGAGCCAACACTAAACCGCACCCCCATCCCAGGAGCTTCGCCGGCGCTGGCGCGACAAATCATGCTCGAGCCTTCGGTCAGCGCAATCGCTGCGCCGGTCGCGCGGGTGAAAGTCTGCGCTCTCTGCGCCAGCAACTGCAACGCTCCTTCGAGATTGGGGCCGAGCGAATCCACTTCGCGCTTGACCGCGGCCAGTGCGGTCAGGATGGAGGTGTAATCGGCTGGAGCCGTAGGCTCGAGTTCTTGGCGCATCCAGTTGGCTAGAGCGCTGTTCTCCGTCGGCTTTTCATATCCTGATTGCGGTGCGACTTTAGGAAGCAAATCGACCGGCAATGGGTTTGCGGATAACTGAATTGCCGATGAGTTTGTCGACGAGTTTCCAGATAAAAGATCGGCCCGGTGATTGACACACGCGACCATCACATTCACAAACAACCATTCCTTGAGTTGGCGGAGCGAGTCGTCCGGCATCTGCGGAAAGCGGATCCCGACACGCCCCGACCGGTCGGACCACACAACTTCGCCAGTCGTATGAATGCAAGTCCGGGTCGCTGTCAGGTCAAGACACAGATTCACGCTGCGCTGAACCTGCAGCGGAAACGAAGTCTGAATGGCCATACCGCCCTCGCTGATGTCCACGATTTCACTGAGATCGAGGATCTGGCCACTCGAACTTCCATTCAGGCTGGCGTAGGCGGGAGTGTGAACCTTCTGCCGCACCCGCAGGCGGCGGGTACGCAAAGGAGGCGGCAATTCCCGGCCGGCCTCTACCGGGTTGGACCCAAGGGTCTCCATACCAAATCAGGCATACATATTACCCTAGCCTGGCAATGTTTTATAGGATCATTGACCAGTTTTCAGCAAATTCCCCTCGGCAACGACAATAGCGACTGGCCCCACAGAATTCATCTGGAAAAGACGGTTCCGTGCGCGTAGGCATTGCCATGAAATCCGTGCGGCCACGACTTGCCATCCATGCTGACACCCGGACGGTCGCTGCCCCGGTCGCGGAATGCTTCATCGAGCTTGGCAGTTCCAGTTTGCGGATCAAAGTTCACGATGAAGAGGCGATGATCGGGACCGTTCTCATCCGAGTTGAGAACGATGCGTGTGCCGGTGAGATCGGCTGCGACCCAGTGCGGCTTCTGACCAGCATCAAACGTAACCCGGCTCACTTCGCGCGGCTTCTCGGGGTCGGAAATATCCAGCACGGTCAAGCTGTGAGTCTCCGGCACAGTCGCCAGCCACCAGTGCCCGATGCGCAGGGGCACGCCGCAGTCTCCGCCGGGAAAGCTGTATACAAAGCGAAGCGACGGATTCTCGCTGTCCACGCCGCGCATCAAGTAAAGCCCGCAAGAAAACGTGTGCACCAGCAGGCTCTTGCCATCATCGAGCAGGCGCGGCTCGCCGGGATAATACTGCTCGTCGCCACGCGGACCCGGCGGGAGCGTGAGCGTCCGCAGCACGCGCAGGCCGGAGAATTGCCACACCTGGACGGTACGACTCTTTCCGTCCATGTCGTGCATTGCGGTATTGGTCGAGACGACCCGGTCCGCCGCGCGCAACAGCTCGACGCTGTACGGCCGAATCAACTCGCCAGCAGGGGCTCCGTCCTCGGCGCTGCCAGAGCGGAGCACGTGCCCGCTATTGTCGATCTCGAGCAGGCCGCCGCCTTCGGCCTTCGGCCCATGCCCTCCACGATATTGGAAGGTCGCCAAAACGTTGCCGTTCGGCAACCGGAAGTAAGTGTGGGGATGCATGAATCCGTCGAGGTCGCCGAAGGATGCGACGATGTGGGGTTTGAGAGGTTCTCGCAGATCGAAGACCCAAGTCCGGCCGGCCTCGAAACCATTGGCCATGAGCAGGCCGCCGACGGGCATCTCGATCTCGGTGTGATGCGGCACAGATCCTGCAACGCCAGTGGGAGCCGTCGCCACAACTTGCCCGTAACCTGGCGAAGCCGGATCGGCATCAATCACAGCCAGAAAGTCGCTTGCCGTTTTGTCGTCATCCCCGCACCAGGCGAAGAGGTACGAGTGATTCTTGCCAGCGACGACATTCAGAGTGCATCCGAGCAGGACGGCAACGAGTAGCAATCGACGGCGCATAGGGGCATTGTACAGGCGCGAGTGTCGAAGTAACGGCTGCCGTCTAACGCCAAAGCGGGAAACAATCCGAAAGGTGAGCCTGCGCGATCGGTCTCGAGCCTCTTAGTTCAGCTTGAGGCGAACGGTCTGAGCGAGCTTCCGCTGTTGCTGGTCAAAGCTGTAAAGGTAATCCGCAGACAGTTCGAGCGCCGTTGCTACGTGCAAGAGATCTGCCGTGCGGGTGCCGAGCTTGGGAGTCGTGCGGCGCGATAGCTGGTGCGCCCGTTCAAAAATCTGTTCCGTTAACGGTCGGAGTTGAAAGACGCCGGCACGCAAATCCTTCTCAAAATCGTTCAATGACGACTGCGCCTGGGTTGCCGAGACCTCCTTCCGAAAGACCCGCAGTCCCATGGCATTGACGACTTCGAGTTCCCCAAAGACACTCACAAAACGGTCTCCGCTCGAAGCCTGCATGGTTCGCGCAGCAGGCACAGAGTTGGCATCCAGGCTGTACAAGGACACAAGAAAGCTGGTGTCGGCGTAAATCGTCAATATCGCTTCCGATCTTCGGAGACCAATTCGGCGCCGCTCACCGCCAGCACCTTGTCGCCGTAGATTGCGCGTGACCGTCCCAGAAAATCAGGAACCTCGGCTGCCGATTGCTCGCTTTCCGGCACCAAACGGGCGATCACGCGGCGGCGCTTGGTAATTTGGATCTCCTCGCCCTGATGCAGAAGGCGTTCAATCTTCTTGAAGGCATAGCGCAGGTCGCGAACCGAAGCTTTTCGCATGTGATACATTTTAGCATCACAAAGCGGGGTCTTGCAAATCGATCCAATAGTCGGAGCCTGCCGGTCGACCTCGACCGAAGGTGATTTCATCGGCTGACGCAGCAGGTGCCAGGCCTCGCGGTAGTGGGCGAAGGCGTGCAAGCCGGAAAATTCCCTGGGGCGAAAACTTATGCTGGTGCGGCCTAACATTTCGCGTATTGGCAGAATGTAGCAAGTTTGTTCGGGGATGATGTAAGCCACTACGAAATCAATTTCGGATTCGGTATAGGGGATCGAAACGCCGTCTTTCCCATGGCAGACGTGCACTGGATAGAATCCGCTCTTGAGGCTTGCGCTTGATTTCACCTGAATGCGCCATAGGCCGCTTCCGCCATCGACGATGAAGTCGTAGGGATGCATGTTCCCGTGCGGCCTCGCCACCACGAGGCCGAGGCTGATGGCCTTGTATACAAATGCCGCTTCGGCGAGATCGCCTTGTTGAGCACGAGGAAGCCCGTGTGCCCGCGCGGCCTTCCGGGCAGAGCTCTGGCAGGACGCTGGAATGCCTCCGCGTGAAGAGCCCTTCGCTTTGTCCATTGGTGTTGAAAAAACGCGCCCGAAAGAAACGGCCTGAACGGTCCCGGGCAAAAGAAAAGGCGCAAGCTGGAAAGCTTGCGCCAAACTTCATCTCTACTTCCAGCATAGCAAATCCGGAGGGGTAAACCCGCCAAATTTTGAGATTTATTTCTGCCACCGAATCAATTGCTTGGCGGGAATTGACTGCCTCAGGGGGCTTGACAACTTTTCGGCACAAAGGCAGTTTTCCTGTTTTTGGTGGGAAATTTCTAACCTTCAACTGGGCTTTCAGATGCGGAGAACTGGGGACAGTCCCGTCTGTCCCCGGATTTACCCTAGCAACAAAATTAGGTGAACGTCCCGTCTGTCCCCGGATTTCCATGTCCCCGGATTTCCAAACGCAGTTTGACTCCGTGCCGGGTGCCCCATCCTAACGTCGCGGCAATAGTCCGATCCCAACCTCACTCTGATTTTGCGACGTTAGGGTGGGGATTTTGACTTTTCGGGGGAAAATCGGGGACAGACGGGACGGACGAGACGTTTCCAGACGAAAGTAACAGAAGATGAGCTGACTGACCGGTTTATCTTCTATTTCGTTAGCGTCGCGCCACGAGCAGCAGCCTCAAGCCGACTTGCGTTGACTGAGAGGCTGGATGCTGGACAGGCGCGAGATGGCGGCGACCATCAGGCTGGAGAGCAGTTGCATGGTTACTACGTCGCGGTTGTCGAAGGCGTGAGGCGCTCCGGAGAGAACTTCGAATACGCCCAGCGTTCTGCGGAAATGGCGGAGCGGAGCTGCAAGAATCGAGCGCGCGCCAAGACGGCGGCAGCTGGCCAGATCGACGAGAGGGTTTCGCTCGGCATCGTGACAGAGGACCACCTCGCCGGTGCGGACACAATCGGCGGAGATTCCAGAGTCGGTTTGCAAGCGAACTCCGAGATCGGGCGCGGTGCGGCCGGTGCGGGCCCGGCAGATGATTTCGTCTCCGTGGCGCAAGGCGATGGCGGCGCCGGTGGCTCCGGTCAAAGCCTGGGCGCGCTCGGCAATAACGCTGATCGCGGGCTCAAGATCGATTTCACCGGGATGAATATTAAGCTCGTTGCTGGAAACATGGACCATGCTTTGCACCGGGTGCGAACCCATGGCTCGAGCATGGCTGCGCGAGGGAGCGAGCGTGGCGAACGAAGCGGGAACACGGTTTTCAGAAGGTGACCCGGGCACGGTGCGGAGCAGGTCGCGCACCAGGCGGTCGAGTTCAGCGTCTGCGATTAGATGCGCTCTCTGCTCTCCCCGCAAAGATCCTCCAAGGACTCGCGACAAGCTCAACACGGCTCTGGAGCCACAGGCCAAACAGTACGGAGTGTTGTTCTTGCTGATCAACTCACATTCGACACAAAACACAGCGGTCGGCAAACTGAGAAAGTGGATGTCCTGGCCGGTGAGCTTTTCTTTCATCTTTCGGATTTCCTTCCGCGCGTTCCTCTTGGCGAGTGAATGGAGAAAATTACATGGGACGTCCAGAATTCAGAAGTGACCGGGCTGGTTCAGCCCTGTGGATAAACATGTTTTCGCATCCTTCGTGTACCTTTGTGTCCTTTGTGGTTTCAGCATTTGCACTTCATCAACCACAAAGGACACGAAGGCACACGAAGGAAGGATGTATGAAAGTGGCCATGCGGACCGTCCCGCGCGCAAGGTAATCAGAGGATACTCAGCTGGCCTGCGCCGCAACTAATCCCGAGTGCTGGTCAGTGGTGGGCATTATTTCAAGCGCGGGATTCACGGTGCGATCCAAGGCATCCGCCAACGCGACCGGGAACACCGACGTCAGCAGGTTGATGTCGAACTGCAATTCACGATCAGTGTAGAGGCGGTAAACGGTCATGGAGCCGCAGCGATCGTTTCTGGTGGTTACCAGATCCAGAGTCAGGCACCAGGAGCTGGTCAGTTCCTGGGCGAAGTGGCTGCCGGGTTTGGTCCAGCGCAGGAAGGGAGTTTCTCCCCAACGGGAGATGAGATGCAATCCGTTGATGCTCGGGAATTCGGCGGACGGCGAATGCAGGCGCAATTCGAAGGCGTCAAAGTCATTGCCCGAGAGCGCCGCCACCAGGATTCGACAAAGCTGCGCATAATCGCGGGTGACCTTCAACTCCTCGGTCGCCCTGCGGATGGCGAGGTTATTAATGAGAATCTGGCGCTCGATGGTTCGATGAGCAACGCGACGCAGTTCGCCAAATTCCACATAACCAAGATGCTGCACCCCGATCCAGACTCCGGTACCAAGCACAGCGAGCACGAGGCCCAGCATGTCTCCAGTCGGCCAGAGCAAAAACAGACTCAGCAATGCGAACAGAGCAGAGACGGCATACAAAGTTATGACGACCTGACGATGAGAAAGTCCACGCTGCAAGAGCTTGTGATGAATGTGCTCGCGGTCAGCAGTAAAAACCGGCCGTCCTCCAAGATAACGCCGCACGATGGAAAGCGTAGTCTCAAGGATGGGCAACCCAAAAGACACAACCGGAATAGCGACCGCGACCAACGTGGGGGCCTTCTGGGCGCCTTGGAGAGCTAGGGCGCTTAGCATGAATCCGATGAAGAGACTTCCGCAATCGCCCAGGAAAATTGTCGCTGGGCTGAAATTGAAACGGAGGAAGCCCAAAATCGAGCCCGCCAACACCAGAGCCATTAGCGAAACCAGAGACGAACCTGAAACCAGGGCCACCGCGAATACAACCATCGTGGAAAAAAGGGCGGAGCCCGCGGCCAACCCATCCAGTCCATCGATGAGATTGAAAGCGTTGGTGATGGCCAGGACCCAGAGAACAGTGAGCGGTAGGCCCAAGAACCAGGGCAGATGGCGAGTACCAAAAAGCACCGGAACATCGAGAATGCGAAGACCGCCGGCAAACAGCATTGCACCGGCCACGGCCTGGACGGCAACCTTGGTGTACGGACTGACGGAATGAATGTCGTCATAAATGCCGAGAGCGAAGATCAAGCAGCCGGGGAGCAGAATAGTGAGCAGAGTTCGAAAGGAGAGTCCGAAACTCGCAGCAAGATGATGCCAACCGATGGGCAATGCAATGGCGAACGTCAGAAGAAAAGAGAGAAAAATCGCGACCCCGCCGAATCGCGGAAGGGGACGGCTATGCAGATGCCGCTCAAGAGCCGGAGCCGCCAGCCACCCGCGCGCGTTTGCCAGATCGCGCACGTACTTGGTCAACACAAATGAAAGCAGCAGCGAGCCTATAAATGTCCCGAGGTAGAAGGGTATCAACTAACTCCTCTATCGAGAGCGCGCCGGGAGGAGTGCGAAGCTCTGCAGCGCGTTCTTTCGATGCGTTGATGTCTCCGGTTGAGAAGACCGCTGTCTAATTTCTCGGCCGGAGTTTGATCCAGTTTTAAATCAATGAAATCCTACAACCATCGACATCGCGACACTATTCTCTGTCTTGGTACGTGGAGAAACGCTAGAGAGCATGGTGTTTGCGATCTAAGCACCGGCCTAGAACGCTGGTCTGTCGCGGGTCCCGGTGTGCTAGTCTTGCAAAAATGGCAATGGATTTTTCGACATCGTCCATGCGACGGAGTTCGGCCAAGTTCGTCCACGGTTGGGTCTTTTCGTTCCTATTGCTCACCGCATTCTCACTGGACGTTGCGACGGCTCAACAGCAATCCGCGAAGACACAAGAAACGGGAACAACAGTTGAGAAGACGACTGCGCCCGCGCTGCCGCCAAGCGAAAGTTCGGCAACGCGTTCAACTTCTTCGCTCAGGCTTGAGGCGGGAGATTTGGTAGAAGTTGGGGTTTACAACGTACCCGAGCTCGCGACCAAGGCGCGCGTCAGCACCAAGGGTGAAATCTACCTGCCGCTGATCGATTATGTTCACGTCGCGGGCTTGACAGCGGAAGAGGCCGAGGGCTTGATCCAGAAGCGGCTTGCTGACGGTGGCTTTGTCAAAAGTCCTCACGTCACATTGTTTGTCGACCAGTATGCTTCGCAGGGTGCCAGCGTATTAGGCGAAGTAGCGAGGCCGGGCGTCTATCCGGTGCCGGGACAGCAACGCCTTTTCGATCTCATCTCAGTCGCTGGTGGATTCACGGAAAAGGCGGGCCGAAGCGTTGCAATTACGCATCGCGATCAGCCCGACAAGCCGATTACTGTTCCGCTGACGCGCAACGTAACAGACGACCCGGAAAGCAACATTCCCATTTTGCCAGGAGACACGATTGTCGTTCACAAAGCCGACCTGATTTACGTGGTGGGAGACGTTGGAAGGCCGAGCGGATTTCTCATGGACAGCGGGCATCTGACGGTTTTGCAAGCGATCGCTTTAGCGGGAGGCACAACCCGCACGGCAAATCTGGGCGGTGCGAGGATCATCCACCGCGGGCCTGACGGGCTAAGCGAGACTCCTGTGGAACTGAGCAAGATCCTGAGGGCTAAAGCACCTGACATCAAGATGCAAGCGGACGATATTCTTTTTGTGCCCACCAGTACGACCAAGCTTATCGCGGGGCGAGCAATGGAGGCAGCGATGCAGGCCGCAACCGCAGCCAGCATTATTGCCCTCCCCTGAATATTCTCAGATCACGCACGGGCGGGGACGCCCGCGCCTACACAAGGCTTTGCTATGCGACTGCTGGCGCACAGCGTTGGCCTCTTTGCAGCAAATCCTGCAATACATCGAGGTATACCTTGGCGGTGTGCTGACGAGAAAAATATTGGAGAACGTGCTGGCGGCCGTTGCGGCCAAGGGATTTGCGCAGTGCAGGATCATCGGCAAGTTGCATGACCGCGTCCGCCAATGCGACGGGATCCTCCGGCGTGATGAAAATTCCCGCGTTTGCCTGCTCCAGAACCTTCCGCGCGTGCCCGTCCACGCCCAGGATCACAGGGCGAGCGCACGACATGAATTCCAGCATCTTTGTAGGGAGGACAGTTTTGAAAAGCTCGCTCTTCTTGAGCAATACCAGGCATGCGTCCGATGCGGTAATGTAAGCCGGGATTCTTTCGCGGGCCTGCTGGCCGACGAGGCGCACATTCGCGAGTCCGCGCGAACGAGCCTGAGAGACGATGCGCGCCTTCTCCGCTCCTTCGCCGACGAGCAAAAATAAAACGTTGGGCGTCCTCTCGCGCAGAAGAGTTGCGGCCTCCAGCAGAGTTTCCAAGCCGTGCGCGTTGCCCATGGTGCCGATATAAGAGGCGACGAATTTTCCTTCCGCTCCAAGTTCGCGTCTGATCGCAAGGTTAGGAGCAAGCCGGCTGAACAGGCTGGTTTCGACTCCGTTTTCGACCACAAAAATCTTTTCTTCAGGAACCCGCCAGTGTTCGACCAGATATTCCTTGAATGCCGGCGTGACGACGACGAGGCAATCGCAACTGCGATAGAGAAATCCTGCGATCTTCGCCAGCGAGCGATGGAGCGGCGAATTCTGGTTGCCTATGCCAACCGCGGCCAGAGATTCCGGCCATAGATCACGAACCTCGAAGACGAAGGGCACGCCATTGCAGCGGGCGAGCCACCAGCCTGAGAGTCCGACCAGCAGTTGAGGCGAAGTGGCGATTACGACATCAGGTTGGTGAAGAAAGACGCCGGTAGTCGCCGAGGAAATGCAAAACGAGCTGTAATTCAAAATGCGCTCGTATGGCTTGCGATTGGGGAAGGGAAGTAGCCAGGTGCGAATAACGTTGACGCCGTGGTAGGTTTCGCGCGCCACCAGGCGGCGAAACTTGGGCCGATATTTGGGTGGCACGATTCCCGTGGGATGGTTGGGAAATCCGGTTAGGACCGTGACCTCATGGTCATCCTCTGCCCAAAGACGCGATAACTCCGCGGCTCGGCCAGCGGGTGCTCCCATCTCCGGCGGAAAGTATTGCGACACGTAGAGAATTTTCATGAGTTTTTTAGTAGTAGCAAAGCTTGAATGCGCTCTTGTAGCAAAGAGCCCGGGTGCGCTTGGCGCGGCTGCGCGCATAGGCTTCCCATTTGTCGGCGTATCTGGCGAATATCTGGTCCCCGGTGAGGCGATGCATAACCCTCAGCTGCACGACGTGCAATCGATGGTAGAAGGGACTCGCCACCATGGGAAGCAGAGTGCCGGACTGCTCATAGAGTGACCAGAAACCGAGGTCATAGCGATCGAGATTTGCGCGAAGGGTAAGTGCGGCCTGCGCGAACAAGTTTCGCGCGACGGCGCTTTCTGTCGCCAGAAAATAATCGTAGACGCCCCATGCCGCCCAGATGAATCCGTTGAGAATGTGAGTCGGCGGGGAAACAATGTATTCCTCGAACCAAGGGTTGCCGCTTTCGTCGGTGAATGTAACGCCGCCCTCGACGGTTGTCTTGAGGAAGCTTTTGAACGCCTGATCTGCGGCTTCCAGATATGCACCGACGCCAGTTTCACGGTAGGCGCGAACCAACAGAGAAATTCCCTGGCCCTGAGCGAGCGCGGAGTACCACGGAGCTCTCAACGGTGAGCGATACTCCCAATCGAAGTGGTGGTTCCATACCCAGAAGCCGAGTGAATTTTGCTCCAGATGGCTGCACAGCCAGTCGCTTGCCGCGAGAAATCTCTTTCTTCGTTCTTCACTTTGTTCTGCACTTCGAGTTTGGCAGAAGAGGTTGTAGTTGCCCAGACCCCACTGCGCAATCGCGATCGGGTTGTGCTGCAGGCCGATTGTGCCGTGGTAGTTGAGCATCGGAATGCCGGCCGAATCGTGATGTCCTGGGTAGTCCGCTTTCCCGGAAAACAACATGTAGTATTCGCCGAGCTGATGGACGGTCACGCCCGGATTTACCGCAGGCGTCTCGTGCCAAAAAGTAAGGTGACTGTTTCCCGGAACAAGGTAGGCGCTGAAGATACGCCGGTAATATTGCAGGCGGCTCACAGCAGGACATTAGCATGAGAAAAGCGCGACGCCGGTAGCGTACGGGATTCCCCCAGAGAATCGGCCCGTCATATTCGCCAGATGGTGGTTTCAAGATCAGCACGCTGGACTGCGATGGTCGTGATCGCGAGGACGTCGCCATTGTTGTTGCCGTCGGGCAGGAACACATTGCCGAACTGAAATAACCCCATCGGCCAGCGATCCTTCCTGCATTGAAGTATGCGCCGCCAGTGAATACCGTCGGCGCTGCCATACACGCACGCGTTGCGGTCGGAGTTGATTGCACTCGGTTCAACCATCGTGGAGAAGAAAACTGCGTTCCCGACAAGGCAGCCGTAAATCGAGGAACCGTTCAGACTCGTGACTTTGGAAAGAGATCCGCGGCGATCGAGACGATACACGTAATTGGTTTCGAGCGGGGTATCGGAAGAAAAGTACAGGGCGTCGCGCGTGGGAACGAGTGCGGCGCAGCGGGTTTGCTGGTTGCCCGATAGAATCACGTCGACTATCTTGAAATCGCACGAGGCGCGGAGAATACGGCACTCCGAACCATGGTCGCCGGTGAGCACCCAGAAACAGTTCTGCCACTCGTCATAAACGATGTTGTGCACGTGACGGATATTGCTTTTGGGGAAGGTGTAGGCAACGTCCCAATGAGCGCCTCGATCGATCGATGCGTAGATGTGAACTTCGTCACGCTGCGGGTTGTCGAAATATTCTCCCCAGAATATGTGGTCGCTTGGAGTGGCAGCCAGATGCAGGGGACGTGTGCCGCGAAGCAACCTATGGGATTGATTAAATTCTGTTTCTCCCGGCGCCAGAGTCACGATCGCGTGTGGTACCGCACCGACTAAGTGCCCTGAGGACAAAGCCACAAGCGCGTGGAAACCATCGCGGAAAAGGCGCGATGTCATTCGAGAAGAGGAAGTGATGGTGCGCCAACTTGCGGGCCGATATCGGCCGACGCGGTCCCATTCGATGGCGCTCGCGTTCGTCCTTATTGTTGCGCTAAGAAGGCTATAGCCGCGGGAGGCGTAGAGCAAATTCTTACGCCATGTGAGCGCCCGCATGTTAGCGAAAGCGCCGATGCGAACTGGATTCAGTTCGGGCTTATCGTAAGCTGCGTTTACCGCGATTGAGTGGGCTGCCATGGCTTTGGTTTACCGTCAGTTATGGGTTCGCAGTTTTCGTGCTTACGTAAGGGCCGATGGCGAGAGCATCCATGCGCGTGCGCTTAAAGCAATCGATGGCCTCGTCGGGCTGGCAAACGATCGGTTCGTTTTCGTTGAAGCTGGTATTCAAGACCACGGGAATCCCGGTTTTTTGCTCGAAGGCGCGAATCAACTCGTAGTAGAGCGGATTCTCTTCACGGCTGACACTCTGCAAACGCCCGGTATCGTCGACGTGATTGACGGCAGATAACTGGGCGCGTTTTTCGGGACGAATCTTGTAGACATGCAGCATGAACGGCGACGGGTGATCGTGCTCGAAATATTCGCACTGGCGTTCCTCGAGAATCGAGGGAGCGAATGGACGAAACCACTCGCGCTGCTTGATGCGCGCATTCAGAATATCTTTCATTCCTGGCAAGCCGGGATGGGCGAGTATGGAGCGGTTACCGAGCGCACGCGGACCCCATTCCATGCGGCCCTGAAACCAGCCTACAACGTTGCCGGTTGCAATCTGTTGGGCCACGAAGTCAAGCAACGGTCCCCGTTCCAGTTTGCGATAACGCAGGTTGGCCTTCTTCAAATCGGACTCGATGCGCGCATTGGAAAACTCGGGGCCGAGATATGAGTTATTCATCACAAAGCGGCGCGCCTGGTTGAGAACGGCGTGGTAAACATGCAGAGCCGCTCCGATAGCCAATCCTTCATCACCTGCTGCAGGCTGAATCCAGGTGCGTCGAAATGGAGTGTTTGCGAAAAGCTTTCCGTTGGCGACGCTGTTGAGCGCGCATCCGCCCGCCATGGCGAGGTCTTCACACGGCACACGCCGGTGGAGTTGGGTAAGAAGATGGAAGAGCACATCTTCGAAGCGCCGCTGCATGGCGTAGGCAAGATCCATTTCGCGCTGAGTGATTTCGGTGCGGGGCTCACGCGGCTGACCGAAAGTCTTCACCATCCGCGGAGAAAAATGGCGGGCCAGACTCACGGTTCCATCCGGCAAAATCTGCATTCCCTGATTGCTTCCCAGCGGATTGAAGAAACTGGCGTCGAGATTAAAGCTGCCATTTCTCAGGTCGATTACTTCACCGAGCGAATCGCAGAACCTGTCCTTGCCATAGGGCGCGAGCCCCATGACCTTGCCTTCATCTCCGTACTGCGGGTAGCCGATGAATTCGCAAATCATGGTGTAGAAACTGCCGAGAGAGTCGGGCAAGAAAACACGATCGAGTACTTCGATGTGATTGCCTTCGCATCGGGCCATCATGGTGGAAACGAAATCCCCGGAGCCGTCGTAGCTGAAGCCCGCGGCCTTCTCCCAGGGGGAGCAGTAGTACGCGCTGGCAATGTGCGCAATGTGATGCTCGACGTGATGCTGCTGGAACGCAAGCGCTGCGGGATCGACGTCGAGGGCTTGGGCAATCAGCGTAGCCACGTTGCGCATCGGCTGCTTACGCTGGCGCAAGCGGATGAAATTCAGAATCCTGGCGGGATTAGCGAGGGCGTATTGAACTTTCTGGGCGAGGTTCGCATCGCTGTCCTGACCTACAGCCACGTGGTCGATATCTGTGATCTTGGCGCCGACGAAGTCCAGACAAGCTTTAATCGCGAGACACGGAAAGCCCGCATAGTGCTTTGTGCGGTTCAGGCGCTCTTCGGCAACAGCGAATACCACCTCGCCATCCTGCACCAGTGCCGCCGAGGCGTCGCCGTGAAACGTGTTGAGTCCCAAGATCAGCATTGGCGGTGGCGGTTTCCTCGATTCAATTCTGCGCTAGTGTTTCTTAGACCATTTTCCGAGCAACGAACATGAGCAAAGGCGCCCAGTGGCGACTTCGCTGCGCCAAACCAGGTAAAGGACTGCCGAGCGGCAGGAGTTTCTCGCTCGAGAATCCAGCCTGCCGTAGCAATCTTTCGAACTCAGTCCCAGAGTATTGATGGCGCGAGTATTCCAGGAACTTGCACCAAGCTTGTCCCAGGAGGGCCCCCAACCGATGACATGCGAGCTGCGTTCGACGCACCACAGAATTGCGATTCGGTATTGAGACCAGCAGCAGCCCTCCTGGTTTGAGAACTCTGGCAAATTCGGTCAGACAAACGCTGGGATCGCGGACGTACTCCAGGACGCTCGAGCACAAGATGCCGTCCAGCGAGTGATCGTCGAGTGCAAGACGAGCGATCGTCTGTACACGGACGAACTGGAGCCGATGGGAATAGTCTTGCGATTCGGCTGACTGATTGGCCGCAGCAACCATTTCGAAAGCAGCATCGACGCCAAGTACGCCGCACCCGCGCGAGGCTAACCAGTGCGCGAGTGTGCCAGTACCGCAACCTGCGTCAAGCCAAAGGGTGCCGGACACGTCCCAACCTTGCAAAGCATTCAGCAGGACGTTGTGGCGCATCTGAAAAGAGCGCTTTCGATAGCGTTGTTCCCATTCGCCCGCCAAAGAAGCGTGATACGCGATTGCATCCTGAGAGAACTCGGTTCGGGTTGCGCTCATTGCCGGGTCTTCATCCGCAATTCGTAAATCTTCGCCTTGATGTGGAAGAACTGGATGCCCTGGAAGGCGCAGTAAATCAGTCCGGGTACGCCATCCAAAAATCCTAACCGAAAGAGATACTTGTACAGAAAAAACGCGAGGGGGGAGCCGGGCAGAGACAGGCAATTTTTTTTCAGCCAACGGCGGCGCTGCGCCTGGGTTCCGAACAAGGCAGGCGCCAAGTCGTTATGACCACTCTCGCCGGCCAACCAGGCCTGCGCTTCCCAGTTCGAATATTCATCGTGTTTAAGGATGTAGCGTGAGAGTGAATTCACGTTGTGATGGACGAGCGGGTTGCGCAACCCCGCCATCCGACCTTCGATCACGATGCGCTCGTGTGCTTCCATATCGCCCATGGAAGCGTCTTGATCCTTGAACCGGCATTCGAAGCGGCCCTTGCCGCGGCGAAGAAGTCGAGGGCTGGTGTAAAAGCTTGCGTCCCCGTGGCGGAGGACTCTTCCCAGAAAATACATTCGCAAAGCGAAATAGTAGCCGTTGTATGCGGGGTCCTGAATAGTTTGCCGGATTTCTTCCACCGATTCAGGGGTCAGCACCTCGTCTGCATCCAGTAACAGAATCCAGTCATAAGCTAGCGGAAGCGTATCCATGGCCCACTGTCGCTTCTTGGGCCAGCCGCCGTGGTAGTGAAACTGAACGATCCTCGCGTCGAAGGAGCAGGCGATTTCCGCGGTTTCGTCGGTGCTGCTGGAATCGATGACGTAAATCTCACCTGCTCCGCGCAAAGACTCCAGGCATCGAGGCAAGTTGCGGGCCTCGTTGCGGACAGGGATGATCACGCTCACGGGCAAAGTCACGGTGCGCGGCTTTGGCTGGAGAAGTCGCGGTTCCTCGAGTGTTTGCATGGTAGACGTCAAGTGACTGAAAACATACTACCGCCGAATCTGGTGCTCCCATATGACAGAAAAGATGACAGCAGAGCGTGACAGCCGTGACTTCGTCGGCTATTGACAGTTTGTAGACGTTGCTCATCGAAACTGTTTTTCAATCACGATTCGGCAGGCGCCTTGAAATAGACTGGATAAACGTTGTGTGAGCTGGCAGAGAAGGTTTGCTCTAAGGAGCTGCATGCGCATTCTGATCACGGGTGGGGCGGGTTTCATTGGTTCGCATCTTTCGGACCACCTTCTCGCCCAAGGCAACGACGTTACGATCATCGACGATCTCTCGACCGGAAGCATGGACAACATTCGCGAGGCCAAGGAACATCATCGCTTCCGCTATTTTATTGACACGATCTTCGACAAACCACTGCTAGCGGAATTGATCGACGATGCGGATGTCGTGTTCCATCTCGCTGCCGCCGTTGGTGTTCTGAACATCGTCGAATCGCCGGTGCGCACGATTGAGACTAATGTTGGCGGTTCTGAACTGGTGTTGGAATTGGCGGCAAAGAAAAAGAAACGGGTGCTGATCGCCTCTACCTCGGAGGTCTACGGAAAGTCCACCAAGTTTCCTTTCTCGGAAGAAGATGATCTGGTACTCGGGCCGACCACAAAAGGGCGATGGAGTTATGCTTGCTCCAAGGCGATTGATGAATTCCTGGCGCTGGCCTACCATCGCGAACGCAAGCTTCCCGTCACGATCGTGCGGCTGTTCAACACGGTGGGTCCGCGGCAGACCGGCCGCTATGGAATGGTGCTGCCGACTTTCGTACGGCAAGCACTTTGTGGCGTGCCTTTGACTGTCTTTGGCAATGGCGAACAAACCCGATGTTTCGCCCATGTCGAGGACATCGTTAAAGGATTAGTGCAGTGCATTTCCTGTGATGCAGCGGTTGGCCACGTCTTCAATCTCGGCAATACCGAGGAAGTGACAATGAATGCGCTGGCGGAGAAAGTAATCGAGGCGACCGGGTCGACCAGCACCGTCAGATATCTTAGTTACGATGAGGCATACGGTAAGGGTTTCGAGGACATGCAGCGACGCGTCCCTGACATTTCGAAAGCCCGCCAGTGGTTTGGTTACACGCCGACCCAGTCACTCGACGACATTGTGAAGAGCGTGGTTGCGTACTGCAAGGTGAATTCGCGCCCTGCCGATCACCACGCGAGCGAACTGAGCACGCTTAAAGTGGGCCAGACTACGGAAGCATTATCTGCGTAGAGGAAAGTGTGACGGCAAGCTCCGCGGTCTTACAAACCGAGCCGCAGAATCAGAACCTGGTGCGGCTACCCGACCGATGTCCCGCCAATACGGAATTGAAAATTAACATTGGCTGTGGCTTGTCGGGTGCACCGGGCTGGTGCAACATTGACAACTCGCCCACCATTCCGCTATCACGACTTAAACTGGGGCGTCTATTATTCCGGACCCCAGCTTGGCCCAAAGATGTGTGCCGGCACGACGTGAAAAAGGGGCTGCCGTTTACCGATCAAAGTGTGAGTTGTATTTATTCGTCGCATACGTTTGAACATTTCTCCTGGGCCGAATCGCTCGCGGTTGCGAAGGAGTGTTTTCGGGTGTTGCGGCCGGGAGGAGTACTGCGCGTGGTGGTCCCGGATCTGCAACTCATCGCCCGTGAGTATTTAAGGGATTCCGATCCCATGGCCTCGCACCGCTTTGTGGATCGGCTTTTATTGAGCCACACCATCCACGATTTGTTTCATCGTGGAGCACACCACTCTCAAATGTTTGACAAGAGTTCTCTCATTGCGCTTCTGCGGCAAGCCGGGTTCGAGCAGCCCGTCGTCAGCAGCTTTATGCAGAGCCGGATCGCGGACATCAGCTTGATCGAACTCGAACAGCGCAAGCACGAGAGCTTATACGTGGAGAGTACACGGCAGGAAACAGTTACTTCGTTCGCCTCGTCAGACCGACGCTAACTGGTCATCTCTCGCGATATCTCAACCAACTCGTGCACGTGCCTTGCCCACGAGAAATCAAGCGACCTGCTGTGCCCCGAGGTCGTCATTTCGCGACTGAGTTTCTCTGTATTCGCGATTGCCGCCACTTGTTTTGCGAGTTCGGCCGGAGAAAAACATGGGAAATAGAGTGCCGCGGGACCGCAGATTTCGCGATGCACCTGAAGATCGGAAGCCACGATGGGCAATCCGCTCGCCATGGCCTCGACCAGGGGATGGGCGAAGGTTTCCGTGTAGGCCGGAGTCACGTAAATGTCACAGGCACGGAGTACGTGCTGCAGCTGGCCGTATGGAATTGCACCCAACTCTACCACTTCATTTGAAACCCCGAGATCCTGGACGAGAGCGGCCGCGGTTGCCGTGCGATAGGCGCCGGTATTCTCTTCCGAAGACAGTTTGCAAGTCAGGAATAGCTTAACGTTCCTCCCGCGCAAGTGCTCCTTAATATAGGGCAGAGCTCGCAATAATGTTTCGAAATTCCGGTAGTAATTGTAGTGACTCACGAAGATGAGGCGCAGGGCGTCTTTGCGCGAGTCGATCCTGTCGTTAATTTCTGAGGACAATTGATTCTGGTCGCGGAAGAATATGTCGGGATCGAAGCCGTGATAAATACTGACGACTTTGCCCCCGCTCCATACCCGCAGCGTATCGGCAAAAGACCGGCTGGGAGCGACGGTGCAGTCAGCCCAGCGAACCGAGCGCCGGGCGAAGAAGCCTCTAGCCCGAGTATCCAACCAGATGCGGTAGGCCCTGCGCGCGCATAGATCGTCGTAGAAGTCGGGAGAAGTATAGAGGGAGTTCCCCGAAAGAAGGATCTGGGGCACAGGCGATCGGAACACCGCGAAATTGCCGGCCGAGATCAATACATCCGCGCCACTCTTCCGGATCGTTCGAGAGAGGAGAGACTGTTCCCAACAAAATCGCCCTGCTGCGCCAGCGGGAATTTCCACTTCAACAAATGAAATGTTAGACGGATTGCCCAGTTCATTCCTCAACTGAGGGCTGAGAGCGACAGTGGCCTGAATCCCCTGCTGTCCAGAAAGATGGGGGACGACGTTGCGCACGTAGGTCAGCCCGCTTGCAGCGCTGGCCGCGAGACAGTTGAAAAAGAGATGCATCATGTTGCCCGATAACTCGAAATCGGCGTCTGCGACAATCGTAGAAACGCCACGGGTACATCAGAGCTAGACTGGCCCTGACTCATGCTGCACGTCTTATGCGCTGCAGCACGGCGCTGGCCATGCCTTCGGCCCAGGCTTCCGGCGAATACTGCTGGATGCGCTCAATGCTGCGCTGGCCCATGACTGACCGCTGCTCTGCATCGCGCCCAAGTTCGTCCATAACGGAAGCCAGTTGCTGGATATCACCGGCGGAAAACACGCGGCCGTTCCATCCGCTTTCGACCAAGTCGGCAGCACAGCCTGCCGCGTCCGAGGAGATGACAGGTAACCCGCACGCCATTGCTTCATTCACGACCAGACCCCAGGGATCCGTGTGCGTAGGAAATACGAAGACGTCTGCAAGCCCGTAGTACGCGGGCAACTGCTCCCGCTGAGCAAAGCCTACCATCTGAATGCGCCCTGGACTGATGGCTGCGGCACGCTGAAGAAGTGCTGATCGCGCCGCACCGTCTCCGACAAATACCAGGCCCATTTCCTTCCTGAGCTCCGGCGCGAGAGCGCCATATGCGTTCAGTAGATCGAAAATTCCTTTTTCTGGTACCAGGCGGCCGACAAAGAGAAAAAAGCGAGGCGGCAAGCCCAAAGCCTCGCGATGTGTGGCTGCATCGCGGCGAACGACCGCGGCCTTCCGCGCAAAAAGTTGCGTGTCAACTGCGTTTGGCGCAGTGAAAATCATTTCTTCCGACACGCCGTAGGTCTTCAAATATTCGATTGAGGATTTTCCAGGAACGACAAATGCATCGCAATTGCGCAAAAATTTCGTTTTCAGGAACTCTACCAACATACGGCCGCCGCGGAAGTCTCTAGTCGTGCTCTCTGACCATAGACCGAATGGCACGCGATTCCGTTGCGCCCACGACATGGCTTGCCACGAAGCAAAATAATTGTAGCCACCGCAGATGATGAAATCTGGTTCCGCTTGCCGCAGAGCATCTTCCGCTCCCCAATTCAGCAGGAGGCTATGCCTGCCCACTCGTCGCCTCCACGACCGCAGCACCTGATAAGGGAAACGGATTTCCTCTTTGTAAACCAGCCACTGGCGCTGAGTGCAATCGTTCTCCGCCAGGAATATAACGTGCAGATCGATCCCATCATCTTGCGCGAGCGCATTGAAGACAGGAATTCGGTAAGGTGCAATGATTTCAGTAACAATTACGACTCGCTGGCTCATGCCATGCACTCCCGATACAGAGTCGCAAGCTGAGCAGCCTGATGAGACGAGGTAAGGCTTTGAAGCGTGGTGCGGCGAGCCGCCTCGCCGATCTGCCGTCGAAGCGGAAGGTTCTGCAGAAGCACCGAGAGTGCCGCGATTAATTCTGGCAGGCTGCCGGGATCAATGAGCCAGCCATTGCTTCCATGCCGGATAATTTCGTCAATCCCCTGGCCGTGGCACGCGATCACGGCTTTTTCGGTGGACATCGCCTCGAGATAAACGCAACCGAGCCCTTCATACCGGCTGGGCAAAGCGAAAAGTACACAGCGTCGCATTGCGTCAGCAACCTGCTTTCGACTTTGACGGCCGAGGAAACGAACCCGATCGTGAATGTTGCAGTCGCTGGCCAATCTGGTCAGACGCTGATGTTCGGGACCGTCGCCAATAATCTCATATGAGATTTCCGGGAAGTGAGGAAGCACAGCCGCAAACGCCCGCAGGAGCAGTTCATGACCTTTGATGGGAATCAGATTGCCGACGCTGAGGATGGTCTTGGAGGGGACGTCGGTCGGAGCCGGCGAAAATATCTGTGCATCGACGCTGTTGTAAATGACTGTCGTATTTACCGGCGCGGCAGCGCCGTCTATCACGTTTTCGGCAACTTTCTGGCTGATGCATATCACTCGCGACGCCGAACGATAGACAAATTGCGCAACCCTCCTGCACCATTCGCCGGCAGATCCATGCACCTGGTTGTCAAAGAATGGGTCCAGGCCATGGACGGTGACGACGCAAGGAATATTCAGCTCGCGGCTCAACAGCACCGCAGCATGTCCGCACGGCAGCGCAGCATGAGCATGAATCAGATCAATCCGCCGCGACCGATGTAGCCGGCGGACTTTCGAAATCAAGCTCGCATAGAGAAATGCGCCGGCGGAAGCAAGACCGGTTCCGCCCGGGATGCACGGGTAGCGGATCCATTTTGCGACGGGAGTTATCGTGTTAGATCCGGCGCGGATACGATGCAATGGTTGCACGGCTACAACGCAAGAGTTGACCCCGAACTCCTCCATTGCTCGTAGTGGCTCCGCGACAAAGCACCCGTTAGCATCGTCGGAGGCTGTGGGATAAAAAGAAGTGAGGGTCAGGACTCGCATTGCGGGTTGACGTGTTTTCTCTCCGAAACGACAGCCCACTATCCGAAGATCCGACTGCGTGCTAGCCACGAGCTCTTGCATCGGCAGATCAGTTCTTTCTGGAGACTGAGATCAGGTATGGACTACCAAAACGATTGCCAATGTTGTCGAGTCCAGAGAGCTTCAATAGTGTTTGGACGGCCCGGGCAACAAAATCGACCGGTTTTGGCAGGGCGTACGTGCAACGAAACGTCTTGTGGTAGTCGCAATGCAGTACGCTTAAACTAGCTTTCTCCAGCGCCTCACGCAATACGGCACTTCGCATTAGCGGGAAACGGTGGACGCGCAGGACCTCCGGATCAAACCAGCTGCACAGCACCCGGTGAATATGAGTTAAGTTGGGCACAATAATCACGACGAGTCCGCCCGGCTTCGCCCATTCGGCATGTTTCTTGACCACTAGCTCGTGATCATCAAAGTGCTCAACGAATCCACCCGAGAAGACGAGATCGTATTTTCTGGCTGGCGTAGTCTGAAAAAAATCCGCTTTAAAGAGTTCCGCGTCCTGGATGCCGTTGCAAGACAAGTTCGCCCGAACATATTCCATGTTGTCTGAGTAATCGAGTCCGTCGACGCAGTATCCAAATTCCTTGTTTAGGTAAATCATGTAGTTGCCGGAGGCACACCCGATTTCGATGGCATCGCCGCCGCCAGCAATAGAAAGGAATCTCGACAGCACGGGGTGGTGTTCGTAAACCGGCCCTTCATAGCGGGTGACGGGTGGCAACTTGTTCCAAATCGAATTCCAGTAGTTCTTGCCCGCGGCGTCTCCTGCAGGGTCACAAATCGGCTGCTCACTTTGAGCGGGTATGCCTTCTTCGCACGAAACGCCATTCACCAGGGACGGTCTCCATTCAAGATAGATCTTGAGCGCTGATCCGATTCCACAAGCAGACTGTCAGCGCATAAATACCAAGGTAAGCCAAGGCCCCCAGGGTGACTAGTGCCAAGACATGAACCGGGAAGCGTGTCTGCACGGCGAGAAGACTGATCGCCATGACACAAGTGGCGGGAACCGACATTGCGACCGCCTCGAGTAGCGGTGGCCGACTCAAGTCTTTAACGAAGTGGTAGTTCATGAGGGCTACGATTCCCTGACTGAACGCGGTTGTGAACACAGCCGCAAGGGCTCCGTACTTGGGAATAAAAAAGAGATTCAGCGCGACATTCGCGGAGGCTCCGGCGAGGACGGCGACAAGATATTGTTTTTCACGGCCATTCGGTATGAGCTGCGCTCCGCAATAACTCGCTGCCGGCCCCGTAATGATGGTCAGCATCAACCAGCGGAATAGGATGCCTGAATTCGAATATTGACTTCCGAAGACAAACTGCGTGATGGGTACAGCCAGAATAAAACCACCGACGGCAATGGGCAGAGCCAGACCCACAGTGGCGTTTCCGAACCAGCGCAAATATGCCTTCTCAGCATTGCGATTCTCCAAATTGCGAGCTTGGCCCGCAGTCTCCGAGAGCAGTGGCATAAACACTTGTCCCAAGATCGGGAGGAAAGACATTGCCATCGTCATCAGACCATAGCTGGCCACATATGTTCCCAGTTCTGCGTCGGCTCGAAAGTACTTGAGCATGACGACGTCGATCTGGTCATAGATCATGGACATGAGGCTGGAAAAGCCCATCACGAGACAGATCGGCAAGAAAACACCCCAGGCTTGCGGCGAAATCTCCGGTCGCGGGATGTGATATTGGCGGCGTGCCGGAACCCAGATCAGCAATGTGCTGAGACCCAGGGAGAGAACGGTCGCCAACGGAACTATCCACGCGTCGCGCGAACCACGAACCAGTGCGAGGATCAGGCCGGCGTACGCAAGTTGCGCCAGTGCGCCCTGCACCGCGATCATCGACATGCGGGAACGAGCGGCGAAGATCCATTGCGTGTCAAGACTGCCTGCCACGAACGCGAGACCGGAAAGCATTATCAAAAGACGCGTCTGACTGTCCGATGGGGCGAGGAATAAGGTGAAGATAGTGAGTAGCGCGTAAGCGCCAGTTGCAAACACAACCCGGGCCCCAAGAACGTGCTTGACGAGGAACGAAACCTGTTGGCTGTTCTTGGCGGCTTCACGGAGTGCATATGTGGAAAACCCCGGAGAGGCCAGCAAGCCAAAAAAGCCGGCGACTGCGGCGGCGAATCCCAATCGTCCGTAGGCTGCAGGTCCAAGAGCGCGAACTACTCGCGGGAACACGACTAGAGGAATTGCCTTGTTCAGCAAATCAAGCAGAATCAAGGCAACCGAGTTGTTGATGATGCGGGCAAGACCCACTGCCGGTGGAGACGACTGCGCCCTCGTCAGCTGAGCGGTCGCGTTCATGCTGTGGTCTCTCCCGAACGGTGTGATCCCAGCAGTAGAAAACATCGCAAACTCATGCGCACGCGCTCCGAGCGTGAGTTACGCTTCTGCTTAATACCAGCCAGCGAAACAGTAGCGCACTTCGATCCGCACCGGTGTGATGCTCTTGATAAAGCTTGGCAACTCGACCCGGAACGATTACATGGCTGAGTCGCTGAGAGACATCTGCGATTGCTGCTTCCATTGGCCGGCGCAGACTGGTGCGAAACCAGGTATCGAGTGGTGGAGTGAAGCCTTGCTTCTTGCGCCATCGGACTTCCGGTGGAACCCAATCTGGCAAGCATCGGCGCAGCAAGGCTTTGCCTTGACCGTGGGCAAAGTGATAGCCAATCGGCAGGCTGGCGGCAAATGCAAAGAGGTCTCGATCCAGAAATGGAGTTCGACATTCCACCGCGCTGAACATGCTGGCGCGGTCCACCTTCACTAAAATTTGCTCAGGCAAATATCCATTCGCCATGTCTTCCATGGCTGAAAGGGGATAGCACAAACGCGCATGTTCGATTGCGGCATCCTTCAGTTCCTGTAACCCTGCGCTCGCTCGCTCTTGATGTTCCCGCTGAAAGCAGGCCATGGTCGAGGCTCGTTCCTGCTCAGGATAAAGAAGTTTCCAATCGTTCTTATGTAGAAAAGTCAGCAGACCGGTGCCGCGCCATCGCGTGTTCCAGGAGCGAAGCAGGAGGTCGGCAGCGCCATTCACTCCCGGCAAGCGGCGAAGCGGATGCCACCGCGAGTGCCAAAACAACGGCCGGTAACCACCAAAACATTCGTCTCCGCCATCTCCTGACATCATGACTTTGCAGTGCTGACGCGCTGCCCGGCAGACGGCGAACGTTGGAAACATTGAAGCGTCAGCAAAGGGTTCATCGTAGTGGTCGATAAGATCATCAAACACACTCAGCAATTCGGTCGAGGAGAAGCGAACTTCATGATGGTCGGAACCGATGCGCTCCGCGATTTGTCTGGCGTAGGGCGCTTCGTTGAGCTCTTCATCACCGAAGGATGCGCAAAAAGTCGTTAGGGAAGCGTGCGGAAGAAGTTCCCGGATCGTGCCGACCACAAGCGTCGAATCGATGCCGCCAGACAGGAAGGCGCCGACGGGTACATCGCTGCGAAGCCGTAAGCGCACGGCTTTACGAAAATGATTCCGGACAAGCTCGATTGCTTCAACTTGGCTGAAAGGCCGATGACCATTTGAATTTGCAAATTCGGGTCGCCAATATCGAAATGTACATTTGTCCGATCCAGGGCCGAAGATAATGGCCTCGCCGGCGCGAAGCTTGGACACCCCATTAAGGTGAGTTCGTGGCGCGGGAAGATAACCCAGTGCCAGAAATTGGGCTACGCCTGCCACGTCTAAGCTATGATCCACACCCTCAAGCGGCAGCAGAGCCTTTAGCTCTGAGGCGAAGGCCAAACCTTTTCCGTTACGGACCGGAGCCCAATAGAGCGGCTTCTCCCCAAAGCGATCGCGAGCCAAAAACAGCTGCTCTTTGCGGGTATCGACGATAGCGAACGCATACATGCCCTCCAAATCGTCGAGCAGCGAGGTTCCCTTTTCCTCGAATAGGTGGACCAGGACCTCGGTATCGCTGTTGGTGGAAAAACGGTGGCCTTGTGCCTCCAATTTCTCGCGCAACTCCACGTAGTTGTAGATCTCGCCGTTGCAAACCACCCAGACGGTTCCATCTTCGTTGCTGATCGGCTGCGCGCCGCCCTCGATGTCGATAATCGCGAGTCTCAGATGACCAAGCAGGCAGCGCCCATCCATCAGTGTTACGCACTGTCGCCCGTCGGGCCCTCGATGCTGAAGGCGCAACTGCGCTTGTTCAGCCCAAGCATGAGCAGAAGTGTCTAAGATGCGTGCTGGATCGAGGATGCCAAATATTCCACACATATTCAGGCGTTTCGACGTTGGGCGACTACTTCTTGAAAAACCTCACGCCATTGCTCGGCGATCTGATCCCAATCGAATTTCTGCGAATGATGGGCTGCGGCCGACGCCATCGACTGCCGCATTGCCGAATCGCGCAGCAGCAAGTCCAAGTATCTGGAGAGTTCTACATCTGACTCTGCCAGGAAGCCAGTTTTCCCATGCAGTACGTACTCGGGGTGGTACACGCTCATGGCGATGGCCGGCAAGCCGCAAGCAGCCGCCTGTCCGAGCACCTGAGGATGACCCTCGACAATACTTGGAAAAAGAAAAGCATGCGCCCTTCGCATTTCTTCGCCAAGTTGCAGGGGTGGCAGATGCCCCAAGAAGGAGACGTTGCGGCACTCGCACTTTTGACATAAAGTGCGGCATGCTTCTTCGGTTTCACCGCGCCCCGCCAGGCGAAACTCTACATTCGAACAGCGAGCAGCCTGCTCGATCACCAGTTCGACTCGCTTCCACGGTCGAAAGGATCCGGCATAAAGAACGGTTAACGCTCGGGGGTTACCATTCGATGCTGCGTCTCGATTCGGAAAGAAGAACCGCCGGTCGATCCCGTTGAAGATCGTTCCTGCTGGGACGCCAAACCTTTGTTGTACCGTTTCCGCAACATAGGGTGAGTTTGCGAAAACGGCATCGCCTTCGACAATGGACCGAGCGACCAAGCTGTTTTCCACTGCCATGCTCATTACCGAAACGATATGGGTCACCAGCGCGGTCCTGAGCCGAAGACTCTTGCGCAACGCGAATACTATCCGATCGAGCGGCCCGAACCTTGGATAGAAGTAGATGTCAGGACGGTAAGCAACCGATCGCATGAGCAGTTGTGCGGTGTTTCCGTGCTTGTAGTAAGGCAACAGCTTGGTGTTCTTGCGCGCGGCAATGCGCGGATCAGGTTTGCTCTCGGAAATCATAATCACGCGAAACTGCTCTGCTGGCAGGCGGGCAACAATTTCTTTGACGGTAAGATTCTGAGCGTTGGTATCGTCTTCGTCGGCAAAGGATGGTGTGAAAATTGTGATGGGTCGAATTGGGGACTTTGTTTTCATTACGTGCCAGCCAAAGAATCACAACCCCGTGCTCACTTCGTTCCGGTCGCCGTCCGAAAAAGCTTTCACCCGTTGCCTGCAACGGGCAAGGAATAAGTTCCCGAGAAAAGATCCTGCAGATCTTCGAGTTCATTAGCCGTCTGAGCCGTCCGCTGTGGGAATAAATTATTGTCCTGGTTCTCAAGCAACTCTGGAATTTTGCTGATCTGTTCCGGTGATTCCAAAACGTGACCTACGCCAAATCGCGAGTATTGCTGAAGATATCCAGCCCATGAATCTCGCAGCCATGCACACAGGAAGACAGGAATGCCCGAGGCATGGCACTCCACAGCGGTTGAAGATTGCACCGTCAAGGCAAATCGCGTGTTGTTCCACAACTGACCGGACGGTGGGCCAGCAAGCACTTCTATGTGGCGCTCATGCTGCGGGACGAGGCGGCGTAACATCTTTCGGTGGCCTTTGATGCTTTCAAAGGGATGAACCTTTAAAACCAGCTTCAGACCACAGGTCTGAGCCAGGGCGCACAACCGCGGCAAAAGATCGCGGTAGACTTCGTCGCTGCGCCACCCGCTGCTCGCATAGGGTTCGGTAAAAAAAACCAGCCACGGAGCTGAGCGGCGTGCCACACGCTGCGGCTTCGACGACACTGGTGGAGCGACGACTATCTTCTCCGGCGCAAGACGGCAAATGCGCCGCAGGTAATCGCGCTCCATTTCACTCTTCGCCAAATAGACGTCCGCTTGGTTCGTCTTGATCGCCATTTGGTAGTCGAGCGCACCGTGATGGCAGGCGAGAACCGGAAGCCCGCGTTTCTGAGCCATAATGAGCGGAATGCTCGAAGGAGGGTTGTTCGCATCAGCGGAAAAACAAGCCGTCACATTCTCGGATTCGAAGATCTGGCTCCAGGCATCCCGGAGCGCCAATCCCCAAAGCAGAAGGGCAGGAAACCGCCCAAGCAATCCCATCGCATCAGCCATGTTGAATACTTCGGCGCCATAAACAAGATGCTTTCTTAAATTGTTCCACGAGTCGAGCAGGGAAGCGGTTTCCAGCTTGTCGCTCGGTACGAAGTGTGGCGACAGCGATGCCGACCTGACGTTGGGCGGAAGCGCGGGGACCTTGGCATTATTCCTGGCGTGGACTAACAGGAACTGATGAACCGGGAGCTGTTCAGCGTAGCAAAGCGCGACACGAGAGACATTAAGGTAAGCTGACGGGAGCAATATGACGGGCATACCCGTCGGGCGTGTACGGCGAGCAAAGCGGCGACGGATGGAATGATCGCTGTCGAACTTGTCCGCAAGAACCTGGGCAAACTCAGCGGTATCGAGGTGCGAGAAGACTTCGTGATAGTGACGCATCCGGTGAATGACCGCTCGGAAATTGCTTTCCAAGATTGTCAGACTAGAGCCGAGAAGTCTCTGCAGAGCCGTGGCAAGGGGATGGAGCCGAGTTGCATACAGCTCGCAATGCTCGCCCAGTTCTTTCGAGAGTCGGTGTACAAGCATCACTTGCCGAAGCTCAGCCACAATCTCCAGCGACAATACATCCCACCAATCGATTCCCCAGTGGTCCAGCAGGTAGCCCGTTCCAAGTTGCAAGAGTTCTCGCGTGACTCGTAGATCGTCGACTTCTTCAGCGAACTGGTAAAGGCTAAGCACCGGACAACCGGCCTGGCGGCGCCAGTTTTCGTAGGCACTGTCAGGAGCGTGCGCAAAATCAATGATCAGATCCCAACGCTCGCTGGGGGTGGGCCATGGAAGCGCGTCAGCCGGATGAAGCAGCAAGACTCTCAACCTTGGCCGCCTCCGACAGGCACACGTCCCAGTATCCGCCGAACACCATGCTCAAGACGCGAAGAAGATTTGATAGCAGTAGCAACGTGATAACGAGCAGCCTCCCTGAGGTAATGCGTAGTCGAGGCGGTGACCGTAACGTCCAATGTCTGGCGAGTCCCTGTGGCGAATCGCTCTTTGTAACCCTCCGCTCCCAGTCCCAGATCAACCCGTTCGATTGCAGTATCGTCACACGCAGATTCGACGATTTTCGAAAGAAGGCAGAACCCAGGAGAAAACTTGCGCCAGTCACTGTTGAACGTTGGCTGATAATAAAACCAGCTTCCTGAAAACTTGAAACCATAATTCCACGCCACCGAGTTATCCCCAACTCGGAGGCAGGAAAGTACAATCCAGCCCGCGGTGGAGAGCAAGCCAGCTAATTCGATCAGGAACACTTGCCGCTCCGGATGTGCCAAATTGCTGCGCCGGCCTGAGGCGGAGAATCGCGCGATATGCGCTCGTATAAACTCCGGCAGCGCTGTCTGAAGATTCTCGGCAGACTTCAGATGATCGATGCTTAGCGGGCCGTGCCTTTCCAGGCCTTTGAGGGAATAGCGAAGCGCCTTGCGATTCGCGACGATGTCCCGCAGCTTTCGACGCTCCACAGACGATCCCATCGCGATCTGAGAACACAGATGGGCCGGATGGGAAAATGCTCTGTAGCCTTGTGGCTCAGAAGTTGTGGGAAAAGTGTTGGAGGTAACAGAATCCGCCGGCAAATTCGCAGCCACTAACGCAGGTATTCTTAATCTTCGCAATTCCCCAAAGACCAGGCTTACAAAATCCGCTCGGTTAGCGGGCGATGAAATAAAATCGCAATAATCCGCCGTTGTGCTGGTGAGGAAGAAAGTTCCTCGTCGCATACTATCGGTGGCCAGCGCTACCACGCCGACCAGAGAATCCTGGTCGTAAGCCAGAATCAACAACGGTGCGACGGAACTGCTGTAGGCGCGGCTTACGGCCAGCGCCCATTCGTAAGTGTAGAAAACCTCCGGACACTCCATTTGCAGCACGAGTCCATTCCACTGGCAGGCCAGGCGGTCGTCTTCGGGAATTTCTCGATGCAGAACTAGGCGCAAAGCGGTTTTCTCGTCAGATGAGATTTTGCAATTTCTTTGTAGCTCGAATGTCTCCTCAAGCGTTCGACCCCGCAACAGCGCTCAGGCTCGCTGGTCTAAACAATTCCTGCAATGAGCGATGAAACCCCGAAATGTGTGCTTCGAATTCCGCGAGACTCATATCAGTCGTAATGTGGATGCGCGGCAGGGCGAATTTCGGAGTTTGCCTTCCGAAGGCGCCGCCCGCGTTGAGAAATGCAGCCTTAAAGCCTGCTCGTTTCGCCATTCCCAGTTCTCGCGACGTCACCGAAGACGAATTGCCGAACGGATAGGCCAACGCCCACATCTCTTGTTCCAAAGCCAGCTCCAAATGTTGCTTGCACTCCGAGATTTCTCTCCACGCCACGTCGTGCGATGACTGCGACAGCATCGGATGAGAGAGGGTGTGTGCGCCGATGCTCATCCCGGCCTCGCGGAGCTGATGAAGTTCAGTCAGGCTCAACATCAAGAATCGCCGGCTCAGTACAGGGTCGTCGCGGTATTCAGCATCCCATTGCACAGAAAGTCCCAACTGCATCCTTATTCTCGCCAAAAGGGTTCTCCGGCGATTCAGGTCATATTGCGAAAGCTTCGTTACCAGCCCCGACCACGAAGGATGCTTTTCCTGCTGGCTTACCTCCGCTTGCAGCCCGATCTCGAGCAACTCCGACGTAAAGCTTTCAGGAGCTGCCAGGAACATCAGGTACAGTTCCTCGTACCAGAGCATTGTGGGTGTTGGGCTGAGAGAAGCGCCAGTGACAAAGAATAGGCACTCAAGATCAAATTCCTGAAGAATGGGCACCATCTCGAAGAGCGAACTTCGCAAGCCGTCATCGCAAGTCAGCAGGACGGAACGCGGAGGCAATTCATGCCCGCCCTCACACCAGAGCAGGAATTCTTTTGGGGAGATTACGTTATGCTGTTTCCTGATGAATTGCATCTGCCGGCGAAATGAATCCGCACTCAACAGATTGCCATCCAGGCCTGGGTCGACAATTTTGTATCCAGCGGGCAACACACCGTGATACGTCAACACCGCGGGTCCGGCCTCGGCGACACGGCGAAGATACCCTGCCCTGGACAGGCCGGGATAAACAACGTGCTTCAAGAACGGACTAACCAGCCTCATGCTTCGGCCACCAGGTCCCAGTTCAGCGGAGTGCCCTTCTCGATGTCACGAGATGCATGTTTGCCCATGATCTGCGGGAGATGCCGAGTGTGCAGTCCGTGACCGGGCCGAATCGAGCGGACATTTTCCGCGCTGAAAGGTTCTCCTTGCCTCACGTCCTGGACAACAAAGAGCGACCGGCGAAAGACGCGGCTGCTTCGTTCGCTGTCGGTGAGGCCGAAGCGAATTTCTCCCAGAGATTTCTCGGCAACTCGAACCGCTTCCACCATGGCTTTGAACTCTGCTGGCTCCAGGGAAAAAGCGCTGTCGGGTCCCTTCAGCGATCGGGATAAGGTGAAGTGTTTTTCGATGATGCATGCTCCCAAGGCCACCGCCACCACGGGTACTGCGATATCCATGGTGTGATCCGATAATCCGGCCGGAGCTTCAAACCTTCGTATAAGCTCAGGAATCGTCCGCAGGTTCATTTCACTGGGGAGAGCGGGGTAAGCGCTGGTGCACCTCAGCAACGCGATTTGCCCGGCGCCTGCATGACGAGCAGTCGCGACGGCTTCGTCGATCTCCTCAATGGTCGCCATTCCCGTGGAGATGATCAGTGGTTTGCCAGTGCGCGCTATTCTCTGGAGAAGTGGAATGTCGATTAGTTCGCATGATGCGAGCTTGTATGCCGGCACTCCCATGCTCTCCAGAAAGTCCACGGCGGTTGAGTCGAAAGCAGAAGAAAAGAAGTCGAGGCCAAGATCGTCAGCGACCTGTTTTAGTTTGGGCTGCCAATCCCACGGCGTGCAAGCCTCACCATAGAGTTCATAGAGGGTGCGGCCATCCCAGAGCGTGCCACCATTAATTTGGAAGAACTCACGATCACTGCTGATCGTAATTGTGTCCGGGGTGTAGGTTTGCATTTTTACCGCGTCAGCCCCGCACTCCTTGGCGGCCTCGATGAGACGGATCGCCTGGTCAAAATCCTGATTGTGATTGGCGGAAAGCTCGGCGACAACGTACACCGGTTGGCCCACACCGATTTGCCGATCTCCAATTGTCACACCCTTGATCATTGCGCTCCCGCATTTACTGAGACCATGTCGCTGACTTCGTCTGGCAGAAAGGGAGTCCGCCGTCCGCTCCGTAACACTTCGAGTGCCCGCTCGCCTTCATTGAAAATCAGATCAAGAATTGAGGCATACGGACAAAACGGAGGAAACAACTGCCGGTACTTCGGATGTTCGTAGTGCTGGAAAACCACGTCGATTCCCTTGTCGAGCAGTACGTCGATTTCCTGCAGCAAGTACGCTGAGGACCCGAGAGGTGAAAGGTATTGCTTGGCGCCGATCGACTCGCAGATGTTGGCTAACAGTTCCGTCCGCCTGCCTGGTTGCTCCAGGCGAGACGAAAGCAACAAACGCGTTTGGATCCCCAGCATGTCCATGAACCATTCGATTAACCGGATGTCCAGATCGGCGATCAGCGTGGCGCGCGAACTCGTTGTCCTCATCCGGACACTCAGATCCTGGAAGTAGTTATCGAAAAACGGCGCGCGGCGATAGTTCAATTCGATGGCGCGGAGGTGATTGCGCGAGAACTCGAAATCGCGAATTTCGACGTCGTTAATTAATTGGCCAAAGCGTCCGCGGAATAAGACGGGCACGGTGAGCCATTGCAGTCCGACCGGAGTCTTAATTCGATTGCGGTGTTGCCAGGACTGCTTTTCGAATTGAACGTTATCCAAAAGGACGAATGTGTCTACCTGATCGATCAGGTCGAGGTAGCCGAGCCAGGGCAGGTACGCGGGCTGCGAAATCGCTATCTTCATTTCGTCACCCGGTCTTTTCCGTTAGCACAAAACGCTCAGTAACCTTCTGGAAGCCTAACGATCTCCAGAGCTCGGTGGCACCGGCATTGCCCTCGACCACTTCCAATTGAATCTTCGAAGGCGATGACTTCCACAGTTCATTAATCACCTGTTTTGCGCAAGCTCGAGCAATGCCTTTTCTACGCTGCTCAGGGATGACATAGACTTCATAGATTGCGCCTGTGAGACGCGGTAGAAACCGATGTTCTTCCACCCCGAAAAGAATGAATCCCGCTGGCCGCCCGTCGACGATAATCCAGCGAAGCGAATACTTCCGATCGTTCTCGATCTTCGCGAAGTAGGATTTCTTCCAGTCTTGCGCTGGCATGAACATAGCATTCAATTCCCGGAAATGCTGCTCCGCCATTTTCAGGAAATCCTCGTGCTCATCAGGTTCGACCGCGCGCATGCTGAGCGCGGGACAATCCGCTTCACTGCGCAGAACAGAATCGAGAACCCGGCCAATTCCCTCGCCATCCACCACTGTCCTTCCCAGTTGAGCCATCCGTTCTCTGCGATCCTGGCACGCCATGGTTTCTTCTACGGCACGAACCAGACTGTTCTGATCAAAATCTTCGATCGAACCCATACTGTGTACCGCTCCCATGTCATCGAGTTCTGCAATGATCTGCCCCTGAACTGGGGTACGGAAATAGCTTAAGGTGGCGCAGCCCATGTACAGAAGTTCCCAAAGAGTTCCCCCCGCGCAGATAATTGCGACGTCAGACTGCGCCATCAAGTCGGGCATGTTAATGGCGTTGCCTACAAGGTGGATTGACAGATCCAATTCCGCCACCCTTCGCTGCAACTCAGCCAATTGCGGATTGCTTCCGCCGGCGACAACTGTGATCTCAAGATCTGGAACGGAAATTCTGGGAAAAGTCTCGATCAGACGCAGCGTAAGGTTGTCGGGATCGCTGCCTCCCATGGTGATTAGCAGCTTCCGGCCAAGCTGGGGAATCTTGCGTCGCCCATCGCGCCGTACCCGAAACTCGCGCCGTAGCATGACATAACGTGGACCGAGCAGCAGTTGGGTGTAAGACTCGCGATTTGCGTACATCTTCTCGCTGGCATGAACGTTCTGATCCAGCACGATATCCGCTGAATAGTGCTTGCATTGACCAAGGTCGTCTATGAACAACAGTTTCAGGCCCGCATTTTTCAGACCGCGCTGATACTCCGAATCGAAGCGATAACCATCCACAACAACCCATGTGGCCTGACGATCGTTTGCCAGTGCTGCAACATTGCGGACGTCTTCAATGCTATTGGGAGAAGCCTGAACTTGGACAATTTCCATCCCTTCAAGGCGCAGGCGTGCCTCGATCGCGGGGGTTGATTCCGCCACAGCAAATACGGCATTTCCACCGGCATCTTGCCACGCCTCAGCCAGCGCCAGGCAACGCATCACATGGCCTGTAGCTATCGCGATACTGGCGTCGGCGCGGATGATGAGGGTCCTGGCCAACATCAGGCTCCGTGCAAAGTTTTCTGGATCACGTGCGAGTTTAGTTCGGCAAGTTCGGGCTCGCGCTCCATGAGCTGAATCACTTCTCGCCAGCGAAAATCGTCCTTGTTGCCGAATCGTGCATAGATTGCGCGGAGTAGTTCGAGGTCTTCTTCGGTGTCGAGCGTCCACCGATATTCGCTAAAATCAGTCTGCCCTTGGTGCGAAACCAGTCGGAATAATTCTGGATGCTCGTACAAGTATGGCGTCACGTGTTCTCGCTCGTAGGGCTCGTAAGCATGGCGCCAAGCCTGTTCAAGGGCGTTCATGGTGAAAATTTCCGTATCCAGGCCACGCGGATAAGTCCGTGGAAATGAGTTGCTGCAGTAGTCTCCGCATTGCAGCTGAAACGCGCCAATGGTTTCGTCCACCAGATCAGGGTCAATCACGGGACAGTCCGACGTAATGCGCACCACGACTTTTGCCGCGAACATTCGCGCCGCATGGTAGTAACGGTCCAGAACATCATCCTCGGAGCCACGGAAACAGGGGACTTCGAGTCGCTGGCACTCGCGAACGATCGCATCGTCCGCGACAGAATCAGTAGTAGCGACGACAATTTCATCGATCATAATGGCTCGCCGCAATCGCCCAAGGACACGGGCGAGAACGGTTTCACCGCCCAGATCCATCAGGACTTTGCCCGGCAAACGAGTGCTGCCCATTCGGGCCTGGATGATTGCAACGATCTTCATTGGAACCTTGCGACCTCGAGCACCTGACTACTTGCGTTGACTCGACGCAGCATAAACATCGAGTCAACATTTTGATTCTCCAAGTACGGAAGCTGCTGCTCCAACATCAGTTCCAAATCGTCGAAGCGGGCCAGATACTCCCTCGCGTAGTCCATCTTCCAAAGCAGATCACGGTGGCCCCGGTAGTCGATTTCTGTCGCGACGGGTGCGTAATATTCGGAGCCCCAGATGTAGCTCTTGGCACATCGATGAATTTCTTTCAGGGCAGCTGGAATATTTTTCGGCGAGATATGGATCAGGACGCCCGAGGTGAAAACCAGATCGAAGAATTTGTCTTCGTAGGGCAGCGCGAACGAGGAGGCCTGGGCAAGATTCACATTCTTCGTTCTTGATCTCGCCAGTTCCAGAGCATGCCTTTGGATGTCCACCCCGTGCAGATTGGAATAACCCAACTGCTGGAGGAGCAATAACTGGTTGCCCATGTTGCATCCAACTTCCAGGATTCGGGCGTCGGCCGGAATCCCGGCAAGGAAGCGGCTGTTCAGCTTAGTCCTGGTGATTCCATAGTTTTTCACCCACAGTGCGTCCACTTGTTGAGGAGTGAGGCAATTTCGAATCGTGTATTCGCGGCCAAACTCTCCACGCCATTCTCCTAGCTGCGGTGTCTCTTGCGCTGTTGACATCAAGCCCTCCCAGTGTCTGGAAGCTTAGTTTGCATAGTGCATGACGACTTTGCGAACTGCGCAGACCACGTCTTCGATATCGTTATCGCTCATGCCATGAAACATCGGCAAACTAATCAGGCGCTCATAGGCAGCTTCGGCCATGGGAAACTCCCCACCCTTGTATCCAAAACGATCGCGGTAGTACGGATGACGATGAACGGGGATGTAGTGTACGTTGACGCCAATATTCTCAGCGCGCAGCGCCTGAAAGAGTTCGCCCCGGCCAGCCGATAGCTTGGTCAAGTCCAGACGTATCGGATAGAGATGCCAAGCGGGATTGACATCCGGGCGAACGACGGGGGCGACCACGCCAGTCATGCTGCGGAACTCGCTGGTGTACTGGGCCGCGATTTGCCTGCGTCGCGCCAGATTCGCTTCCAGCTTTTTCATTTGCTGAAGGCCAAGAGCGCAAGCGATGTCGGTCAGCCGGTAGTTGAAGCCCAGCAGAACCATTTCGTAGTGCCATTGGCCCGCGCTCTGCCGCTGCCTCGCATCGCTGGAGATCCCGTGATTCCGAAACCGGCGAAGCGTCTCGGCGAAGACAGGATTATCGGTCGTGACCATGCCGCCCTCACCGGTCGTCAAATGCTTCACGGGATGAAAACTGAAGACGGTCATATGCGCGACACCGCCCACACGCTGTCCGCGGTACTCCGCGCCCAAGGCGTGACAGGCGTCCTCGATCACAATCAGCCCGCGGCGGTCAGCCAATTGAAGAATGGAATCTAAGTCCGCAGGATGGCCGGCGTAATCGACGGGAAGAATTGCTTTTGTTCGCGCCGTAATTAGTGCCGCAACCTGTTCGGGATCCAGGTTCAAGGTATCTTCGAGAACATCGGCAAAGACCGGCATGGCGCCCTGATAAAGCAGACAATTCGCCGTGGCGGCGAAAGTCAGCGGAGATGTAATCGCCTCATCCCCTGGTTGCAACCCGGTGGCGAAAGCTGCCGCGTGCAAGGCGGCGGTGCCAGAACTGAAGCTGACCGCATATTTTGCGTCTACCCAGGCAGCCATCGCTTCTTCGAACTCGGCGACCTTGGGACCTGTGCTAAGCCAATCGGAGCGCAGCGTTTCCACCACGGCCTGAATGTCGCTCTCATCGATGGATTGCCGTCCGTACGGCAACAGAGTCTTTCGGACAGGTAATCCGCCGAGGATCGCGGGCACTTCACTGCTTACTGGAGCCACCGTCATGAGTTTCCCTTTAGGCTGGAGCCCGCAGCTTTTCTTCCTGTGGCCAGGCGACGACCAGCGGAGAAGTCTCGTCGACGAGTTCATACAATGCCTCGGCACTCAGCCACTGCGAATTGTTATCGCTGGTGTATCGGAATCCGTCGGGAAGAGGCCGCGCCTGCTTCCAGTTCTCCTTTCGCCACCAGGGATGCGCCGGTTGGATCACGTACATGTCATCCATTTCGAGCGCGTGGCGAGCTTCGTCTTCCGAGAGCAGCACCTCATGCAGTTTCTCGCCCGGGCGTATCCCGATCGCTTCCACATCGCAGCCCGGTGCGATTGCCTCGGCCATTTCCACCAGCTTCATACTCGGAATCTTGGGAACAAAAATCTCGCCGCCATGCATCTGCTCGATGCAGCGAACCACGAGCCTGACTCCCTGCTCGATCGTGATCCAGAAGCGAGTCATGCGGGAATCGGTGATCGTAATCCTGCCCCGCTTGCGCTGCTCCTGGAACACCGGAATCACGCTGCCACGGCTGCCCAGCACATTGCCGTAGCGCGCACAACTGAATCGAGTGTTCTGCGCGCCGGAATAGGCGTTCGCTTGCACGAACATTTTCTCGGCGCAGAGTTTAGTCGCGCCGTACAGATTAATGGGATTTACTGCCTTGTCAGTGCTCAGGGCTAGAATTCGGCGCACACCGCGGTTGATCGCAGCGTCGATGACATTGCGGCCACCCATTATGTTGGTCTGGATGGCTTCGAAAGGATTGTATTCGCAGGCCGGAACCTGCTTGAGCGCGGCCGCATGAACCACGACCGTGACTCCGGAAAACGCGCGTTCCAAACGCTGGGGATCACGAACATCACCGATAAAATAGCGCAAGCTCGGATGATCAAATCCCGAAGCCCGCATGTCATGCTGCTTGAGTTCGTCGCGGCTGAAGATGATGAGCTTTTGCGGGCGGTATTCGCGCAGCATGAGCTCGACGAACTTCCTGCCAAAAGAACCCGTCCCGCCGGTGACCAATACAACCTGTTCGGACCAGTTCATCGATGTAATCCCTCGAAGTGAGTGCATCTTTTCAAACCAACCTGCGCGCTTAACTCGTGTCGCTTACGGTCGAAATCAAATTTCAGCGCCAGTATAGCGGAGATAAGCCCGAGTCAAACCTGTGGGAACCCCCGTTAACACTAAGGAACCCGCTTAATTAGGAGGGATCGGTGTTCACCCTGCGATGCTAAACTGGGCCCAATATCAGTAACAGGAGGCAGCGAGGGGAGCCAGATGGATTCAGGACCGCTATTACCGCTGAATAGCCAGATCCTGCGCGAACTCCAGCCTATTGACCTCAACCGCAATGCCGCACCGGGCCCCTATTCTGGCATTCCCACGCAAGATTCTCTGCTCCGGGAATACGCGCGGGTGCTGATCAAGAGCAAGTGGGTCGTGATTGCAAGTGTGGCATTGGTCGTGGGGGTCGTCGCGATTTCCACACTGCGCAGCACACCGATCTACGAAGCGGTCGGCAGCATTGCCATTAACAAAGTGGACCCGGTCACTTTCAATTTGAAGGACTCGTCCGGCAGCCTCGATTATTACGACCCGACTGACCTGGATACCGAGGTGCGAATTCTGAAGAGTGATCTGTTGGCTCTGCAGGTTATCCGGCAGTTGAATCTGGACAAGCAGCCGGAAGTCGGGGCTAAGGACAAAGCCTCGTCTTCCTCGCTGGAGTTGACAACGGATGCGATGCAGCCGGATTCTGCAAAGACCTCGGCTGCTCTAGCCAACTTCAAGGGCAACCTGCAGGTCTCTCTCGTTCCGAATACGAGAATCATCGAACTCCGTTACCGGAGCCCGGACAAGAATCTTGCAGCACACGTAGTAAACACACTCGCCAATACATATGTGGAGCAAAACTTTAAGACGCGATTCGAGTCTACGATGCAGGCTTCGGACTGGCTTTCGAAGCAGTTGGTCGACCTCCAAATAAAAGTGGAGACCTCACAGGAGAAACTGGTCAAGTACCAGAAGGAACACGAAATCCTGGGGATCGACGAAAAGCAGAACATTACCACCGCCAAACTGGATGAGTTGAACCGGGAATTGACCTCGGCCGAATCCGTCCGGATGGAAAAAGAATCAATTTACCACCTGGTGCAGTCCGGTGATTCTGACTCAATCGCCGCCGCCGCTGCCGCCAACGTCGACGGCGCTGCGAAAGGTTCCAACGCCAATTCAGCGCTGCTCGAAAAGCTGCGTGAACAGCAAGCCGATCTCAAGATCCAAGTGGCACAACTGAACACGCAATTTGGGCCTTCCTACCCGAAATTGGCTCAGCTGAATAGTCAACTCAAGGAAGTCGACGAAGAGATTCAGACGGAAATGCGCAAGGTGGCCGCTCGCCTGCGCGGCGACTATCTTGCTGCCGTGCAGCGCGAGAGCATGCTTCGCAACGCACTAGAACAGCAAAAGCAGGAGGCTAACAAGCTCAACGAGAGTGCCATCGAATACAGCTTGCTCAAGCGCGATGTCGATGCGAACCGCACACTCTCAGAAGGCTTGCTGGAGAGACTGAAAGAAGCCGGTGTTACCGCAGGTTTGAGGTCGAATAACTTCCGCATCGTGGATGTGGCTCGGGTTCCCACTTTCCCCTCAGGACCAAACCTTCCGAGAAATCTTGCCTTCGCACTGGCGCTGGGTCTTTCCACCGGCATCGGGCTCGCTTTCCTTCTGGAAAGCATGGACAATACTGTGCGGACGCCAGAACAAGCACAAACCATCTCAGCGCTTCCGTCCCTGGGCATGATTCCTCTCGGATCCAGAAGCACCAGGGAATTGGTCGGCCGCGAGAAGCTGGCACTCGCCTCGTCTAAAGAAGCCGTAGAACTAGTGACAAAATCGCGTCCCCGGTCGCAGATGGCGGAGTCCTACCGCGCGCTGCGTACGTCGTTGCTCCTCACATTTGCGGGAGGACCCCCAAACGTCATTCTTATCACCAGTGCTCTTCCCGAGGAAGGCAAGACCACGACCAGTGTAAACTCCGCGATCGTGCTAGCCCAGAAGGGCACGCGAGTATTGTTGATTGATGCAGACCTCCGCCGGCCCAGCATTCACAAGACACTCGGCATGGGTCCGAAGATCGGGCTCAGCAATGTACTGACTGGCGCCGCGACTCTTCAGGAAGCAATTATTCCCTCGACCATTCTGCCTGACCTCTTCATCCTCCCAGCCGGAACGCCGCCACCGAACCCCGCTGAACTTCTCGCCTCCACAAAGATGAAAAATATTCTTGCAGAGCTGCGAAAACAATATGACCACATTGTCATAGACTCTCCACCGACGCTGTCAGTTACTGATGCGGTGGTAATGTCGACCGACGCTGACGCAGTGGTCCTCGTCATTCGGTCGGGACACACCACAAAACCCGCTCTACGGCGTGCGCGGGACATCCTTCTGCAAGTGAACGCGCGAGTGTGCGGCGTGTTAGTGAACGCTGTCGATCTCAATTCGCCTGACTATTATTATCACTACGAATATCAGGGAAAGTACGGCCACGGATACTACCAAGAGGATGCGCTGAAGACCGAGGACGTCGGTTCCGAAGCCGCCTCCGGCGGAGCGTAGTGTGGGGCCGCATCAGGCTAGGATTCACTCCCACGAAAACAGCGACTTGCAGATTTCGCTTCAAAGCCCAGCTCGTAAAATTATCTTCTTAAGCGCATGCCTGGCACTCACGGGGCTTTACATCGGGTTCGTAGCCAGCGAATTCCTGGCCGATTATTTCTCCAAAAAGCTTGACCTCACGAGCCTGCAAAAAGCCGCACACCTAAGGCCGGAGAATGCAGAGTACCAATACCGGATTGGGCGTTATTATCTTGAGAGCCAGCAGGAACCAGCGACTGCTGCGCAATTCTTCAAATCGGCGACTGCGCTGAACCCGCACAACGCCGGCTATTGGCTTGCACTCTCCAGAACTTATCGGAGGCTCGCCGACGGCGACCGTCAAAAGGATGCGTTGCAACGCGCCATCGCCGCTGATCCCTCCACTCCCGATGTTGCCTGGGAGGCGGCTAATTTCTACTGGACCATGGGTGAAACGGACAAAGCAATCCGAGAATTCAGCGTGGTTCTGGAGAATGATCCTTATTTGCCACCCGAAGCTTTGGATCGCTGCTGGCGTATCAAACCAGACGTCGAAGCTCTCCTTCGGGACGTTCTTCCGCGCGACGCCGACGTTTACTCGTCATTCTTGGATTTCTTGATTTCCAGGAACGAGCCGGTCGCAGCGGCAAGAGTCTGGTCCGAGATGGTGAAGTTCCAACATCCAGTGGAGACGCAGCATGTCTTCAATTATGTCCGATATCTCGTCGACCGGCGGGACGTGGCGCATGCGCGTCAAGCTTGGCAACAGGCGGCGAACTTATCCGATCTTTCCGGATATCAGGCCTCGCCGGAGAATCTCGTGGTTAACGGCGATTTCAGCTTGCCCGTGCTGAACGGCGGATTCGATTGGTTGTATGAGAAATCATCCGATGTCTCACTGGCGCTGGACGCGACCGAGTTGCACTCCGGCCAACGTTCTCTTTCCATTGTCTTTGACAGTCGTGGAATCGACGACGTCGGTATCTGGCAACTTATTCCCGTGGAGCCGAACACAACGTACGAGTTCTCGGCCTACTTTAAATCGCAAGGCTTAGTGGGCGCAGGTGGGCCACGCTTCTCGCTCGCGGACCGGTTTACCGGAGCGAACTACTTTGCCAGCGACGAGCTCAAAGACGCGGATTTTTGGAAGCAGGTTACGGGAACGTTTGACACCGGCCCGGATACGAAACTGTTGGTTCTGCGGATACAGCGTGTGCCTGCCGGAGACGCGATTCGGGGCAAGCTTTGGATTGGCGGCGTCCATTTGGCGGAGCGACACCTCGTCCGGGAACAAACCACAGCGGGTGGCCAGTGACCTCACCACTGCCCCTCGTGCTGACTGCCGAACCGGGTTCGTATCGGCGGCCCTTCAGTTCTGCGCTCGATCGAGTGCTTTTTTACGGCACATTTGGACTCCTCTTGTTTGGGCCGCTAGCGTTTGGTGCGGTTGAAGTGTGGTCAATTTCAATCCTCGAAGTGGGTGCGGGTTTGCTCTTCGTACTTTGGGCCACGCGGCAGCTGGCAGCAGGAGAATTAGAAATCGTGGGCCACCCGCTGTTTTCCCCGATGTTGCTTTTCGCCGGCCTTACTCTATTGCAGTTGGCGACGGGGCGAACTGCCTATCGGGCGCACACTTCTTCCGCTGCCTTGCTGTACTTCGCCTATGGACTTTTATCTTTCCTGGTAGTTCAGTGTCTTCGCAGGACATCGCAAGTAAAAGTACTCGTGTGGATCTTCTCCGGATACGGTTTCGTTGTCGCGATGTTTGCCTTGATTCAGGACATTGCCCCGAACGGCAAACTGTATTGGCTCAGGACGTTGGAATCCGGTGGTTGGATTTACGGTCCCTATGTAAATCACAACCACTATGCGGGTCTGATGGAGATGCTGACGCCGATTCCTCTCGTCATTTCTTTTGCCGACGGCGTTCGGGCGTCGCGCCGGGCGCCGGCTGCTTTGGCGGCTGCCCTGATGGCCAGCACAATCTTTCTGTCAGGATCGCGAGGCGGCATGGCTGCTTTCACAGCGCAGATAGTTTTGCTCGCGGGTTTCCTGATCACGCGACGGAAAAACTGGAAGGCAGCCCTCGCGTTCGGTGCCTTCGTGGTAATTGTCTTGGGATTGTTGGTTTGGCTCGGGGGCGGCGAGCTAGTGGAGCGCATCACGAGCATTCATAGCGGAACCCGCACGGAGTTGTCCGGAGGCACGCGCTTAACCATCGATCAAGACTCATTAAGAATGTTTGCGCAGAAACCAGTCTTGGGTTGGGGTTTGGGTGTGTTTCCTGACATCTATCCACAGTTCAGCAGTCTGGCGACGAATCTCCAAGTGGGCATGGCGCATAACGATTACTTGCAATTGCTGGTGGAAATGGGAGTGCTCGGATTTGGTATGGCTCTCTGGTTTTTGCTGACGCTGTTTCGATCAGCCCTAAGAAAGTTGAAATCTTGGCCGTCCGATACGAATAGCGTTGTGACTTTAGCCGCAACGCTGGGCGTGACCGGAATCCTGGTGCACAGTTTCGTGGATTTCAACTTGCAAATTCCGGGGAACGCTGCGCTCTTCTACGTCCTTTGCATGCTGTGCGCCATGGAGCCGCGTTTTGGTCGACATCTCCGTAGAGAACCTGCCAATGCCTCACGAGAAGGCACGATTCTGCCTCCTCCGCACGCTTTCCGCCTGGAGTTCGCTACAAAGAAACACTAAGTCAACGGGAGCGATCAAGTCGGGGAGATTTAGAACTACGGCTTCCACTGGCTGAGATAGGGTTTGGACGTGTCACATAGTAGCAAGCAGACTATCAGGCCTCCGCCCATGACCGCTCCGGCCAGAACATAAGGATTTGTCAAAATGCTTCCATCTCCCGGCACGGGCGCCGCCCCGCCTTTTCGCTTCTTCTTGCAGTTCCCGGAATCGTCAGGAGCAGCTTGCTCTCCCTCGGAGAGGTTGGCAGTACCCTTACCGCAATTGACATTCACATTGCCCTTGCTGGCAACGACCTGAACTGTTCCGCCGGTGTCCGCTACTTCAAATTCTGTCCAAGCGTTCGAAGCCGGAGTTACCGTGACTGCTTTCGCGAGCGCAACCATACCTTTAGAGGTCGCCACGCTGACGCCTCCATGCTCGAGCGACACCGCGTTGCCTTCAAACTTCACCATGGAGTCCTGCAAGACAATGACGCCGGAGCCGGACGCATCCAGGGTTGCGACGGACTCTGCCTGGGTTTGAATTAAGTCACCCGGGAAAACCGCAGAGGAATGGGGCAACGGCTTACCATTGAGCCAGACCGTGCCCGCACCCTTGCCATAGAGCATGGCTGCACCCGAATCAGCATCAGCCGCAATCAGGGATGCGGGAGTGAGGACGATCAAGATCCAGCAAATAAAGCTTCGCACCATAGAACACACAATGCACAAACTCTTCGAGACGATGCTAGCCTGCGGACTATTCACCGTCAATTGCCTAATCTGGTCACCAGCGCACAATCGGCACGCGCCGAATCCCTAGCGCCAGCGGTCAACCAGTTCCCACCATACCAGCTTCAACCATTCGTCAAAGTTCACCTTCGCCCACTCGCGATGTCGCCACCATTGCACGCCAAATTCGCTAGCATCGAAGGCAGCCGCGACGCTGTAGTCTGCCGGCGAAACCCGCTCAAAAATACTGAGTGTGCGCCGGGTGTGGTAATCGGAAGTGACCAGAAGAACATTGCGGGCACCGATGCCTTGGAGGCAGCGGGACACATCTTGCGCTTCATCCCTGGTGGAGTGTCCGTAAATCGGACAGACGGTAATTGCGCCAGCCTGCGGCAACCCTTCGACATACTTCCGCGCAATCTCCAACTGGTTCCACTGGTAGATCATGGCTTCGGCTGGAACATCCAGAATTAACCGTGGTGCGTAACCTTGATCGAGTAGTTCCAGCCCTCGTGCCGGACGCCGGTCCGTTTCCCCGGCCAGAACAACCATGACATCTGACTTGCGAGGTTGGTTCACCACCAGAAATCTCCCGGAAGTGATAACCAAGGCAGCCAAGAACAATCCTCCGAAAATGAGCGCGAGTCGGAACTTTCCCATGGATTCGTTTCCTGCGTTTTGTGTGCGCACCGCAAATGCTATTGTCGGTCTGTTTTGACAATCCAGACTACGCGAAATCTCGAATCGTGACAGCCAAACCCGTAAGTGACTTCGGCGAGCGTACGGGCGCCCGTTAATCAAGTGTCGAAGTCAACATGTTAAGTGGTCGGCGGACTGCAGCAAGGGACGCAAAATACGATCTGCGGATGAAATGCGCGCCGCTGGAAAATCTGGGGCAGTATGACTGCGTGCTGATCGTGACCGATCACTCGGATTACGACTATGCGGGGATCGTTCGAGAGTCGCAGTTCGTAGTAGACACGCGGAACGCTACGGGTGGCATCAAGAGCCTGAAGATCGTTCACTGCTGACGCGGGCTTGCGCTCCTGACTACGACTTTTTCCAGGGAATGACAGAACTCCTGTTTAGATCGACGGAGAATACCGAATGGGCGTTACCAGTCAACCGGGGAACGAAACGCTTTCGAATTTACTGTGAAATAGAGCTGGCAACCGATGAAAAGACGTTGTTAGCGTTCGCACCAATCAGACGGATGGTTCCCACCACGATCACCAACACCACCGCGAGCATAACCGCGTACTCGGCGACGTCCTGTCCTTGCTCATCCGACCACAGTTGATACAAAAACATTGCCACGGGATCCTCCTTGCTACCCGGTTAAGCACTTCTTATGAAAACGAAAAATTGCTTACCAGGTTGACATCAGCAGAGACACCCCTGATATCCCTTATCCTTGAAATGCTAATAACCTGGCGAGGGCCGAACAATAGCTCTTCGGTGTCGCCATATGGCACAAAAGTGCCATATGGTTCAGGCGATCGGTTTTAAGGGCAGGGATTGATTGACTGCAAAGAGCGCGAGTTCAAGGCGCGTGGAGACCCCAAGTTTATCGAAGATATTGCTAAGGTGATGCTTCACCGTGTCCTCGCTGATCTTGAAGTACTCCGCAGTCTCCTTATTAGAGTAGCCAGCAACCACGGCGGAAACAATCTCCAGTTCGCGGGGCGTGAGGCCGAATTTCTTCTGCCGCGCTTCCTCCCCTGAGGATTGGACCAAGGTGCGCAGGTACTGCACGAGGTTGGAGACGCTCTCGCGCCCAACCCAGTATTCTCCCGCCATGACGGTGTGAATGGCTTTTAGCAGAAGCTGGGTGGCCGAGTCTTTTAACACTACTCCGCGAGCTCCAAGCTGAAGAGCTTCGACTATCTGAGCCTTTTCCGCGGCCGCAGTCAGTAGTATCACTCGAACCGCGTTCTGGTTCGAAGCGGAACTCATCTCGCGCAATGCCTCCAGGCCAGGATGGCGAGGCATTGCCAGATCCAGAAGCAGGATGTCGGGCTTGAGCTGCCTTGCGAGTCGGACTGCTTCGGCGCCGTCACAGGCTTCGCCGATCACTTTGAGGTCAGGCTCGGTTTCCAAAAGTCGGCGCAATCCATCGCGGAAAATAGGATGGTCATCGGCAATAAGAATGCGAGTCGGCTGCGGTCGTCGGTTATCCATAAGCTGCTTCCCGGCGCTGCGGGACAGTGATTTCTAAACGTGAACCTTGGCCCGGATTTGATTCTATCGTGAGTTCGCCTTCAATCAAACGGACCCGCTCTTTTATAACCAGTGGCCCCTTGCCCATTGCCTCAAGTTCGGCCTGGGAGTGGCGGCCTCCGAATGGAAAGCCACGACCGTCGTCTTCGATCAAAACGTGCCATGCACCATTGCGAGAGCCCAGCCGCACCAGCACCTGCCGGGCCTGGCTGTGCTTGCGGACGTTGACGAGCGCTTCCTGCACAATGCGCGCCAACTCTCTGCACACGGGCTGTGGCATGTTAAGTTCGTCTAGATCGGACAGGAAGCGGGCGGAAATTCCAGTCTCCCGCTGGAATCTTTCTACCGTGTCAGATAGTAACCCCAAAAGCTTCTTGGAATCTACGTCGAGGGTTTTCATCTGCTGCATCAACTCGCGCAATTTGAGAACTTCTTCGCGCAACAGACCCTGAATCCGGTTCAGTTCTTCAGTCACCAGACCCGGGTTACCGGGGGATTGACGGCGCAGCACATCGACCTGCATCTCGACGGCGATGAGCGATTGGACGGCCCCGTCGTGCAACTCACGGGCAAAACGCGCGCGCTCTACCGCTCCCGCCCGCAGCCGCAAGCGCCGCAACAAAAGCACATTGTAAACAGCCGGTCCGACTTGGCGGACTAATTCCTCGAGGAAACGCAGTTCCTCTTCAGTATCGCCAGTCAGGGAAGGATCCAGCAGGAAGATTCGTCCCGACCATTCGCGCCCAAAGGCAAACGACACGGTCATCAAACTTGCAAAATCATGCTTCTTCGCGAGGACGCCCAGGGATTCCGGCGTGAGATCCCGAATTCTGCCGCCTTGCTTATCCAGTCCCAAGAGGGAAAAAGTTCCTTTGTCCCGATCGCCGGTTCGTCGCGCATAAAGGGTCACAGCCGGAGATTCATAGAGATAGAGTTCGCGGTCGCTAGCGGACGGATCGAGCCAGCGAAAGGAAGCATTGCCCTCGATGCGGCGCAATTCACCAACAAATACCCGGTAGTTGCTAGTTTCGTGGGAGGCGATGACCAATTGTTTCGCACCATACATCGAGAGCAACTCACCGGCAATCTCCCCAATCGTTCCGGTAAGCCCAGCCTCAACTCTCGCCTTTCCGATCGTTCTGGCAATCACCGCTTTTTCCGCGCGAAGCTGTTTCTGCTGCTCGGCCAGATACCCAAGGAGGATGCCTAAGACGAGCAGATATACCGAGCGCATGAAAAGGTGCTTGGGCTCGAAGTCGGTGGTGTTGACTTGCAAGAACGGAAGGTGCAACTTCAAACCGTTCACCCAGCTGACGACATTCAGATGAATCAAACAGAAGCCTTCGATCCAAAGCAGCAACACTGCCGCGACGGCGGTTCCTACGGTCTCCCATAAGCCCCAGCGGTAGGCGGCAGCCGCAAGAACGAAAACGAAAAACAGGGAGAAGGGATTGCCCTGCCCTATGGCGAAAGCTGAAATGAGAGCTGGCCAAATTACATCGGCGCTGTGAACCAGCAAGCGGAAAGATGGTGTCGATTCTTGCCGTCTGCGCAAGAAGATTATGATGAAGACACCCTGGATGATGTAGAAAGCCAGTATTCCGTAGGCCCAGAGGGAATACCGGACCTCCGCAGGATCCATCCAGATGGCCACGAGGGAAGCTAGAGCGAGGGAAACTCGAGCAGTGGCTAGCCACCGTTCAGTCCGGCGTATTTCGCCGGGACCCATGGGGGCCCGAAGTCTCCAGAGAAACCGGTCTCGCATAGCTTGGAATGGCAATCGTGTACGACCGCGCACAAGGAATAATGTTAGGCGGATATTATTTGTAATAGCGCCCGAGAGCAAGCAAAACTTCGCTCGCGCGAAGCTAAAACCAACATTCTAAACAACGTACCATCAAGAATGGCACCCTTAGAAGATTCCCAGGGTCCGCGATGGTTACTTGAGTAACTTTCGCTCTGGTGTATTGTGCCTAAGAATTAGTATCGAATGAACATGTCCGGACGTTCGAAGCTATGGATCTCGACCGCCGTCGGCTTAGTCTGCGCACAGACTCTGGCATCGCTATTTCTGCACAAAGGTTTTGCCCTTACCGCTCTGAGTGACATCACACAATTCATTTTGCTGCTTGCAGGTACGACTGCACTCCTCCTAAACGTTCTCGCGACTCGTGGCCGCATCCGTATATTTTGGGCCTTGATGATGCTGGGGACCGCGCTCTGGTGTTCGTACCAAGCCTTATGGACATACTTCGAAGTGTTAACGCGGAGCGAGGTGCCGAATCCATTCGCTGGGGACGTGGTCATTTTCCTTCATATTGTTCCCATGACCGCAGCTTTGGCGCTGCAGCCGCATGTGCAACAAGACGATCGCACCACCCGATTGGGAACGCTTGATTTTGCCCTGTTGTTCGTATGGTGGCTCTATCTTTATTTGTTTGCCGTGATTCCCTGGCAGTATGTGCATGCGTACGAGCCGAGCTACGATTACAACCTCAACATCCTCTACCTTACGGAGAAAACAGTATTTCTAGCCGGCTTGGGCGTGCTTTGGTTCAGGAGCAAAGATTCCTGGCGAATTATCTACGCCAACTGGTTTGGCGCGGGACTCACATACTCGCTGGCCTCCTATATCGCAAATTGGGCGATTGAGCGGAAAATATACTACTCCGGCAGCCTTTGCGACGTACCCCTGGCGATCTCCATGGCTTGGGTCACGGTCATTGGTATCCTGGCCCTTCGTTCTTCCGGCAAGCAGCAACCTGCCCGCACTTCCGGCGGCTACGGAGTATGGGTAGCGCGGCTGGGGATGGTTGCGATTTTTTCTCTTCCTTTGTTTGCGGCATGGTCTTTGTTCGATACTGGAATTCCGCAACCGGTACGCACATTTCGGGTTGTGCTCACGCTTTCAAGCATGCTCGTCATGGGTACATTGGTCTTCTTCAAACAGCATCTACTGGACCGCGAACTGGTGCAATTACTAACCGACTCTCGGGAATCGTTCGACAACCTCAAACGAGTGCAGGCGCAGCTAGTGCAATCGGAAAAATTAGCATCCCTTGGGCAACTCGTGGGCGGCGCTGCCCATGAATTGAACAACCCACTTACCGCCATGATGGGCTACTCGGATCTGCTGGCATCGACAGAGCTCAGCAGCGAGCAGCGGTCACTCATGCAGAAGATCGAACAGCAGGTACGGCGGACGCGGACCCTGGTTTCCAGCCTGCTGAGTTTCGCCAAGCAGGTTCCGGCGGAGAAGACGCTGGTCGACATAAACGCACTGGTACAGACCGCGGTAAAACTTTGCCTGCCACAATCGCGTGGCCCCAATGTTCAAGTCCACACCGACTTCGCGAAGGAACTGCCGCGCGTGCTCGGCGACTCCAATCAACTTCTCCAGGTTTGCCTGCACGTCACCAACAATGCTCTCCATGCCTTGACAGATACAGGAGGCACGCTAACGGTGACTGCGCGATTGCAGGATTCTTCAGTAGTGCTGGAGTTCTCCGATGATGGACCGGGGATGGAGGAACCGGACCGGGTTTTCGATCCTTTCTACACCACTCGGCCGGTCGGTCAGGGACCGGGTTTAGGCCTTAGCGTGTGCTATGGCATCATTCAAGAACACAACGGAAAAATCACTTGTCAGAATCGGCCGCAGGGCGGGGCGATTTTCCGTATCGAGCTACCCGCCGTTATGGATGGTGCATTCGCTTCTGCCTCACTGAGCTATAAGTCGCCCGAATTGCTTCCCGAGGCGAAGGCCGCCGGGATTGGCTAGGAAGGAGCGAGTTCGACAGTTCGCTTCAACTGACCGCAGGCGGCGTAAATGTCGCGCCCGCGGGGACGCCGAATGAATGTGGGAACGCCGGCGGCAATCAATATCTTCTGAAATTGCAACACGCGGCTCTCGGCCGGAGTCTGAAATGCAATCCCCGGACCGGGGTTTAGCGCAATCAGGTTTACTTTCGCCCGTATCCCGCGGATCAGTTCACCGAGTTCGCGAGCGTTTTGCGCCGAATCGTTCACGCTGTCGAGGAGAACATATTCGAAAGTCAGTCTCTCCCTGTTTCGCAGGGGGAAATCCCGCGCAGCTGCCACCAACTTCTGCAAGTTCCATTTCCGATTGATGGGCATCAGTCGGCTTCGTAATTCGTCGTTGGGTGCATTCAGCGATATAGCGAGCTTCGGCCTCACCGGCTCTGCGCCCAAATCATAGATCCGTGGCACGATGCCTGCAGTGGAGACGGTCATGCGGGACTCCGGAATCCCAACCCCTTCCGCCAACAAGCAGACTGCTCTGATGAAATTCTCATAATTCAGGAAAGGCTCGCCCATCCCCATGAAGACAATGTTCACGCGGTCTTGGGGCGGCGAGACACTCCGGTCATTAAGCACGGCACAAACCTGCCCCACGATCTCGCCAGCGGTCAGATTACGCTTCACTCCGAGCAAGGCGGTCAGGCAAAACTGGCAATCCACGGCACAACCGACCTGGCTTGAAACGCAGATGGTCGCGCGATCCCAGGTTCGTCCTGCGGCCTTTTCGATCTCGTTCCCGGCCTCGCTCCCGTCTCCGGCTTCGCCGTCGTCGCCTTCCGGCATGCAGACGGTTTCTACACTTTGTCCGTCGGCGAAGCCGATGAGATACCGAACCGTGCCATCTCCGGAGACGAATTTCTTTTCGATCGTCGGAACCCCAAGAGATAACCCTTCTTGTCCCAGACTCCGCCGAAACTCATGGGAAAGTGTGGAAATCTGTTCGGCGGCGCCGACCCGCTGACGGTAGAGTGCCTCAAACAATTGCCGTCCGCGGTAAGACGGCTGGCCGGATTCTTCCGCGAAATCGGTAAGTTCGCGCAGGGTCAGGCCCAGAAGCACTCGTGTTCTCTGTTCAGTCATGGTTCTATAGACTCTTGAACTGGTTCTCTACGATTGTAGAGTAGATGGAGGGGAATGGCGCTGCTCGATTTTATGACGCAGATTCTCTTGTAACTGATTGATTTTACATAGGTAAATGCGCGTTCGCGGGAAGGCCGCGGGGTGTGTAACAATGGTAGGTGTCCGGTGCGATCTTGAGCGCCGGGCCGTTGGGGAAGAAAAGCTATGGTTGAAGAAGTGCGTAACATCCAGCGGGAATTGTTACCCAACGGGTTAACCGTGATTACCGAACAAATGCAGCATATTCGTTCGGCCTCGATCGGTATTTGGATCAAGAGCGGATCTCGCGATGAAGACGCGCAGTGGAATGGCATCTCCCATTTCGTCGAGCACATGGTCTTTAAAGGCACGAAGCATCGTTCAGCCGAGGACATAGCCCGCCAGGTCGATTCCATCGGTGGAAACATGGATGCCTTCACCGCCAAAGAGTGCATCTGCTTTAACGTCAAGATTCTGGACGAGCATCTGCCCATCGCGATGGATGTCCTCAGCGACCTGGTCTTGAACCCGACATTTGACGTTCAGGACATTAGCCGCGAACGGGGCGTGATCCTGGAAGAAATCAAAATGGACGAAGACAGTCCCGACTACCTCGTCCACGAAATTTTTACTCAGAACTTCTGGAAGGATCACGCGCTGGGCAAGCCGATCCTGGGGACCAAGGAAACGGTGAAAACCTTCGAGCGGGATCCCGTCCTCGGTTTCTACGGGCAACGTTTCGCACCCGGCAATCTGATCATTTGCGCGGCCGGGAATCTGAAGCATGAGCAGTTCGTGGAGCTGGTGGCCAAACACTTCCGGCACATGAAGCCGATCAAGAACGGATTTCATAGTCCGCCGCCGAAGATCGTTCCACGAATTATCATGCGCAACAAAAAGGCTCTGGAGCAGGTGCAGATCTGCGTTGGCGTGCCCTCCCACCCTATTGCCCACGAGAAGCGGCATGCGTCGTACATTCTCAATACGCTGCTAGGTGGAGGGATGAGTTCACGACTGTTTCAGAATATCCGCGAACGCCAGGGACTTGCCTACGCCATTTACAGCGATCTGAATCCGTACCGCGACACCGGCTGCCTTTCGGTTTATGCCGGCACTTCGCGGGAATCGGCCGGCAAAGTAGTGCAGAGTATTGTTTCCGAGTTCCGCAAACTTAAACTGGAAAATGTTCCCGAGGAAGAACTGCGCCGCTCCAAAGATCAGCTGAAGGGAAGTTTGATGTTATCGCTGGAGTCCTCGACCGCCCGTATGTCGAGCCTCGCCCGCCAGGAAATGTACTTCGATCGCTTCTACAGCATGGACGAATTGATCGACAAAATCGAAAGCGTCACCGCCGAAGAAGTGAGGGAACTTGCCAACGAGTTCTTCCTGACTGAGTCGATCGCGGTCACGGTACTCGGAAACCTGAATGGCCTGAAGCTGAGCCGCGAACACCTTGTCTGCTGAGGCAGTCCTTCCGCTTTGCCACTCTTGAAATGAATTAACGGGACGCTAGCTTTACGGGTTATTTCGAGGCATACTAAGCAGCAAGTCCCAGGTTCGGCAGGGGCAGGGGAGTCGCACTATGCCTATGCTGGAACAGAACGGCCATACGGAGATTAGCAGGCCCGTGCCACACGCGGCTTTCGAACAGCAGCAACGGCGCCGGATGCTGATCGCTCTGCTGGTTCTGGCTCTCGCACTGATAGCAGTTATTATTAAGGACCGCCAGTTCTGGTTCCCCCCCAGTCCAAGCGCTGAATCCGATACGCCAGAGCAGACTGCGCCCCAGCCCAGTCCTCAGGTTGCCCCAACCAAGACTGTGACACCCGTCGCTCCACCGAAAGCGGTGGGGCGAGTGCCGGCTCACCCGCGGGCAAAATCCAAGCGACTGGCCGCAAATGGGCATTCGACTGAAACACAGGATGCGATGTCGCCCGTCATCACTGCTACCAATCGTGCGGTACTGCCGCCTCTTGAGGTTGAGGTCGTAGCCGGCAATCAGCATCGTCCTGTTAACACCGCGGACAGTTCCGTCAAACTGGATATGCAACCGAGCAATGCGGCTGAGCCCGAGCAAGCTGCGCCTTCTGCCCAGAGCCAGAGCAGCGCTTCCAGTCCCTCGAACGTCAGAGCGCAAGTTCAGCTCTCGCCCAGTAGCGCCCAAGTGGTTTCTCGGGTGGACCCCAGCTATCCGCTGCTCGCGAAGCAGATGAAAGTTCAAGGCGCGGTCATACTGGAGGCGCTGATCAGCAAGAATGGCAGCATTCAAGACATACAAGTACTGAGCGGACCGGCAATTCTTTCGGAGGCCGCCCGCGAGGCAGTGAAGCAGTGGCACTTCAAACCTTATTACCAAAGCGGCCGGCCGGTGGAAACCGAGGCTCGCATCACCGTAAATTTCACCATTTCGACGTACTAAGCGCCTCTGATCAGGTTACTCGTGTTCTCCAAAGAAGACGTTGCAAGCAACGTCGCTACAGTGACCCTCCTCTGTAGAGACGTAGCTTGCTACGTCTCAGACTGCTGGTGGGCAACGAGGACCTCACACAAATAAAAAACGGGCGTCCGACTCTTGCGAGTCATTGGACGCCCGGGCAGCCCTCCCCCAGAACTGCTCACTTAGGAATGTAAGTCCTTCGCTAATTTTTGTGAATAGCCCGTCCGGGCTAGAGTTACCCACCAACGTGCCATCGCACGATATCGGCACCAACGTTAGCTGTTTGCTTCGCTGGACCCGGGCCGCGGTTACGCGCCGGCTGCTCGCGAAGCCGAAGCAGTTTCGACGCGATTGCGGCCGCGGGCCTTGGCGGCATAGAGAGCCTCATCAGCGTTGCGGAGAAAGGCCTCGCAATCGAGCGTTTCCTTTTCGTTTTGTTCCACGGAGGCAAGTCCAAGGCTGAGAGTAACTGAGATCTGGCCAACACTGGTTTCGATCGGTTGATCCGCAATACAATGGCGCAAACGTTCCGCACCGACGATCAGATTGTCCGCATTACAACCGGGGAAGACGACTAAGAATTCCTCGCCCCCATAGCGCCCGACTACGTCGTAAGGTCGAACGCCGACAGCCAGCCGCCGCGTCACCTCTTGGAGCACGGCATCGCCGATCAGGTGGCCATGGGTGTCATTGATTCTCTTGAAGTAGTCGATGTCAGCCATAATGACACCTAAGGCGTCCCTGGTGCGTTGGCGACGAGATACCTCTCGCTTCAACAAATCGATGATCGCCCCGCGATTCCACAGTCCAGTCAGCGGATCGTGAGCCGCGGCAAATTGCAAATCCTCTTTGGCACGAATCAAAGCTGCCTGCAGATCGAGAATCCGCTTTCCCGCACGCACCCGGGCGCGAAGTTCGTTTACATCAAACGGCTTGGTCAAGTAATCATCAGCGCCGGCTTCGAGCCCTGCGATCACATCCTGTTTATCATCCTTCGCAGTGAGCAGAAGGACATAGCGATATACGCCTTGATCGCCGCTGCGGATCCTCCGACAAATCTCGATCCCGTCCATCCCCGGCATCATCCAGTCGAGGATCACCAGCTGTGGAGCATCTTCCCTTTGCAAGACTTCCCACGCATCCACGCCGTTTTCCACCGCCCTCACCTGGTAGTCCCACTTCTTAAACCAGCTCTCGAGAATGCGGCGGAAGATCGGGTCATCTTCGGCGATCAGTACCGCATTGATGGACGAGGTTTCCGTCCCAACCCTTGGCTTTGCATCCTTGAGGTCTCGGACGTGCTCCGCTGAAATCTCACTCATGATGCGCCCCGGCTAACTCCTTCAGGCTCGCATGCAAGCCTGCTACTTCCCGCTCCAGCACGGCGACGGTATCGCCAGCGCGGGAAAGGTCATTGCTGCGACCCATCTCTTCCAGTTGCCGCGCCGCTTGTGATGTGCCGCCCGCGCCCAGATAGCTAGACTCGCCCTTAAGGCTGTGGGCCGCCCGCATGACCGCGTCAGCGTCTCCAGCGGTTACCGCCTGCCGCAGTTTCTCCAGCAATTTCGGAGACTCTTCCAGAAAAATCTGGCACAGTTCCCGGAGCAATTCCTCATCGCCTCCGATGCGACCGAGAGCTTCAGCCCTGTTCCAAAATGCCGCCTCCTCCACAGCGTCGGCCTTGACTGGTGTTGGAGGCGCGCTCGCCAAACCTGACAGGGTTTCCTCAATGTCGCTAAAGCGCACCGGTTTGGTAATATAGCCGTCCATCCCAGCCTCCAGGCAGCGTTCGCGGTCTCCCTTCATGGCATGCGCCGTCATCGCGAAGATCGGGAGGTGGGCACCGCTGGTCTTCTCGTTTTCTCGAATCGCTGCGGTCGCGGCTAAACCATCCATTTCCGGCATCTGAACGTCCATGAAGACGAGGTCGAATTTTTCTGCGGAGGCGAGCGCTTGCGCTTCTTTGCCGTTTTGTGCCAGCACGGTGGTGTGCCCCATCTTTTGCAACACACGAAGGATCACCGTCTGGTTCACCGCATTGTCTTCTGCAACCAGAATTCTGAGTTTGCGGGCCGATTCGCGAAGCGTGTGACGAGTGACAAGAGCCTGGCTCGCATCTGTCTCCGTCAGTCTTTGGCTGAGCGCGACGAGGATGGCAGCCAGCAGGTCGGCTTTGAGTACCGGCTTGAGCAGATAGGCCGAGATCCCCACCTGCCGGCAGCGATTGGCCTCGCCGGGTTGTCCTCCGGAGGTCAGCATCAGGACGGTGGTTTCGGCCAAGTCGACGTAGCTTTTGGCCTGCTCCCGGATCTTTTCAGCCAGCTCGAACCCATCCATAACCGGCATTTGGCCGTCGATCAGAATTACTCGGAAGGAATCTCCCTTTTGCCTCGCCGTTTCGAGGGCAGCCAGCGCGATGGCACCGCTTTCCGCGGCGAAGGACTTCATTCCCCATCCGTGAGTCATGTCGCAGAGGATCCGCCGATTGGTTTCGTTGTCGTCGACAACCAGCACTGAGAGTCCTCGCAACTCCGCTACCTGAGCCGGAGGCGCGAGTTGAGCCTTCGACTGGCCAACCGCAAAGTGCGCTGAGAAGTTAAATGTGCTCCCCTGGCCTTCACTGCTCTCCACCCACATCTTCCCCCCCATCAATTCAACCAGACGCAACGAGATGGCCAGTCCAAGACCGGTGCCGCCATATTTTCGAGTGGTGCTGCTGTCAGCCTGCGAAAAGGCTTTGAACAGGAGTCCTTGCTTCTCGGGAGGAATTCCGATGCCAGTGTCCTTCACCTTGAAATGCAGCTCCACGCCGCGAGCGTCCTGCGAGCACTTTTCGATCGTAACCAGCACCTCTCCGTGTTGCGTGAACTTAATCGCGTTGCCGACCAGGTTTACAAGAATCTGCCGCAGGCGCCCAGGATCGCCGAGCAGTTGCGAGGGAACTTCCGGATCTGCGTCATAGGCGAGTTCCAGGTGCTTCTGGTGCGCTCGCAGAGCCAGAGTCTTCATGGTCTCACCGACGCAATCGTAGAGATTGAATTCGATCACCTCCAGGTCCAGCTTTCCCGACTCCACCTTGGAGAAATCCAGAATGTCATTAATCACTGACAACAGAGACTCCCCCGAAGACTTCACCAGCAACAGATAGTCCCGTTGTTCTGTGTTCAGTTCTGTATCCAGGGCCAACTCGGTCATGCCCATGATGCCGTTGATCGGAGTGCGGATCTCGTGGCTCATGTTGGCGAGAAACTCGCCTTTCGCCCGGCTTGCCGCTTCCGCCGCCTCCTTGGCCACCGTCAGGTCGATGTTCATGGTGAGCAATTCACTGGTGCGATGAGCAACCTGCTCCTCTAGGCTTTCCCGGTGTTGCTGGAGTTCCAAGTCGCGCCGCTCGATTTGCTGGAGCATGTCGTTGAACTCAGTTGCCAGAAGGCCGAATTCGTCATGGTTGAGCATTTCGGCTCGGATCGAATAATCGCCCCGGCCCGAAATGGCTTTTGCCGTCTCAACCAGTTCAAGAACGGGCCGCGAAATGGGTTTTTGAAAACGTGAGGCCAGCACGAAGGCCAGGGAACATGCGACCAGCAAAGTTAGTACGAAGGTGATCATGTATCCGCGCAATCGCGCATGCAACCTTACCAGGTCAGATTCAATGTAGAGAATGCCGACAGTCTCGCCAGCAAGCACGATTTTCCGGAACTGGATTAGGTGGCCATTCTTGAACTGTGTGGACTCCGCTTGTGGCAGGGGTGGCACGAGGCCTGAATCTTTTTCATCTCGTGAGTATGTCGCGAACGGTTTGCCGTCCGAGGTGTAGATACAGGCCGCCGTCACGTCCGGTTCCGCGCGCAATGCCCGCAAGACATCTCGCGCGGATTCCGCGTCCCGGAACGTCAAAGCGGCCGTGCTGTTGCCGGCCAGGACATCCCCCAAGACCGCCAGGTTCTGGGCCACCGCGTGCCGGAATGTGACTACGTCATAAATGGCCATGGGGCAGGAGACCGCCAGCGCGGTGAAGCCGCTGATCGCCATGAATAAGGCGGTGAGCTTGTGGCGAATCGACAAATCCCCAAAATGACGCATCCGAGTTACTCCTAACTCTGGCTTACACGATTACAAATTTCGCGACACTCAACAGCTTGGAGCTGATCTTGAGCCCGACCTGCTCCGCTGCTTTTCGATTCACCTCGAACTGCACTCGGTCGTTTTCAAGTACGAAATTAATCATGCCGCCCAGATCGGCAAAACCTTTGCTGTCGCCCACGGTTAGAACACTCGCGCCGCCCAGGCCTTCGAGGATCTGTTTCATCGACGCTTTCTCTGATGAGGCGATGAAGAGGATGTGGCAACTTCTGGCCTGCCGCAGATCGGTCACCTGATTGACCTCGAGTTTGCGCCCGTTCACGGTCTTTTCGTTGGTAATGCCGCGCAGTTGCTGACCGAAGGGATCTTGCCCGAGAACACAAATCCGAAGCGGTGCCGACGCATCAGGAAAACTGCTAGCGGGCCACTCGATAAACTTCGCGAAGTTAAACAGATAAGCCGCCTTGACTTGATATTCGGTCGCGGACTGTGCCTGCGCCCCGGCTGGCGGAGAACACAGAACCAACGCGATCAAAAACATTCTCCATCCGCTTCTGCGATTGCGCCGCAAGTCGGCAGTTCCTTTTACGAAAATCCGCCGAGCTGTGGTCTCCCGTTCCAATTTGTTCTTCCTGTTCTTCAGAATTGCCAGGTCAATTTCGCGTAGGCGCTGCGCTTGATCAGGGCAGATCTCACAGTTCCGCTATTGTCCACATACTCCAGATGTCGATCCTTCACCAGATCCTGCCCAACTACGCTCATGGCAAGCCCTTCTGTCCATCGCCACGTGAGTCCGGTATCCACCCTGGTGTAGGACGGAACGTCTCCACTCCTCAGCCGGCCCACAAAATAGGCGGACGCATCCCACGCGATTCCATGCACCAGGCCGAGGTGCGATCGCAGCTGGGCGCCGTTAACCGGAGTGGAACCCTCTGCCGCCAGCACCGACGTCGTGTCCTTGCTCGTTGGATCCAGGTGCATGTGAATCTGTTCAAAGGCATATCCCGGGCTCAACGTCCAGCGGTCGTTCGCCTTCCAGTTGACCGCCGTCTCAAAGCCATGCGCCTCCCCATGCATCAGGTTCTGGAAGGTGAGTGGCACGACCAGATGCGGAGGAGGCGGCGCTAGCCTCGAAGAAAGGCGCCGCCGGTTCGCTGGTCTGCTGGTGGCCATAGTCACTGTAGTAGGTGGTTAAATCGATCGAAAGGTGTGGGGTAAGCTCAACCCGGGAGCCAAGTTCATAGGCAGTCAAGGTTTCATCGTCGTAAAGGGGATTCCCCACGAAGGCCAGCAGGAGCGGAGTGCCGCCGGGTCCCGGCAAGCCACCGACATTAGCGCGGACCGCAGTATCGCTTTCGGCGGGCGTGCGTTCCACCTGGGAGACGGCTGCCCAGAACATGTGACGCGTGCTGGGCGTCCACGACGCCCGCGCACTCGGCGACAAGTTGAACCCGGTGTAGAGATTGTGCTCTAGCTTGGTACCTAGCGTGAGGTAGAGTTTGTCCGGCCTCAACGCAATTTCGTCCTGCAAGAATGTGCCAAACAGCTGCATGCCCAGGTTTGCCGGATTCAGAGCGAAGGTGAAGTTACCTTGGGTTGCAGAGTCGATGTAGCTGTAACCTGCTCCCCAAACTACGTCTTGACGGCTGCCCCATGCGAAGTGGTGTTGGAAGTCCAGCGCAACCGTGCTTTGCGCTGCCGTGAGAATATCGTTACGCTTGAAACGATCGAAGGAAACCTGGAAAACTGTCTCCGACCGCGCAGAATAAACATGGCTCCAGCTCGACTGGAGAAAACCACCCGAGAGATTTACTGTGCGGTCGATGTTTTGCAGCCCGGGCGATAGAACCGATGGAAGAAACAATGCGGGATTATCTTCTTCCCCTCCATAAAGGTCGCCTTGGACGGTTAATGTGTCCTTAGCAGACAGGCGGCTATCCGCGCGAAAACCGCCGCGTAGCATGTGCCAGCCATCGCCTCCATCCACCCCGCCGATGCCCGGCAGATGATCCTGATTAAAGTACTTGGTAAAAATCCGGTAGTCGGTGTTCTGGCCCAGCCCGCCTCCGTACTGCGCCGTTCCCAACCCCTGATCTATATTCCCTCCGCCTGCGACTAGCATGCCGCCTTTGGTCTGCCCGGCTTTTTTTGTAATAATGTTGATCACACCGTTGACCGCGTTGGCTCCCCAAACGGTTCCTCCCGGGCCGCGAATCACTTCGATGCGTTCGATATCCTCGAGTGGAAGGTCCAAGGAGTCCCACAGGACGCCGCCAAAGATGGGCGTGTACACGGTTCGCCCGTCCAGCAATACCAAGAGTTCATGGCTGAAGCGGCCATTCAATCCGCGAGCGCTGATGGCCCACGTATTGGCGTCGATCTGCGCCACATCCACTCCGGGAACCATGCGCAGCAAATCAGGAATATTGGTCGCGCCCGAGCGCCGAATGTCTTCCGCGGAAATCACGAAAATCGCCGCCGCTGTCCGCGAAAGTGACTGCTCCTTCTTGGATACGGACGTGACCTTCGTGTTCATCAGGTCTTCGAGACTCAACTGAGTCAGATCCGGTTGCTGGGCAAAGCTGATGACGCTGAGCACAAGCAAGGACGCGACGAGTCCCATCGCACTTCGCAGTCCCACTCTTGTCGGGACCAGTTGGCCGTTTACCTCTGTTTTGTGTGGAGTCATGGTTTTCAAAACCGCCCTGTGATCTTGATTCGGACACTTCTTCCGTCCTGTTGAATTGCATCTTCCGGGTCTTCCGGGCGGCCGGGATCGAAATATTTCTTATCCAGAACGTTGAAGACGCTGGCTGCCACGTCCAGATGTTTTCCGACTGTGTGCCCAAGCAGCGTGAGGTTGAAGACCTGATAACTGCTCAAGGAATTCTGCAAGAGGGTCAGGCGTCTCCCCAAGAATTGCCCCTCGACTCCCGCAGACAATCGTTGGCCGATGAGCGGCACAATCAAATTCAACTTCGCCATCGGACCCGGAGAGTTATCCAGCGCAGAAGGCCCGGCGTTGTCGTTATGCGCGTCCACGTAATCGAAGCTGGCTTTTCCTTGCAAGCCGTTGGTCGCGCGTCCACTGAGCGCAACATCCACTCCCGTGGCTTGCGCGCTGCCGTCATTTTGATACTGAAAGTTTCCGTCAACGGGATTAGAGGCGAGCGTGATGAGATCGTTAATTCGGTTGCGATACAAACCGCTGGAGAGTTGAAAATATTGTCCCAATCCTTGTTCCACTCTTCCTTCTAAACTCTGGATGTGCTCGGGCCGGAGTTTCAAATTGTCGTCGTAGAAAACTCCGAAGTCCGGGGACGTCTCATAAACGTCAGGTGCGCTGAAGGCGTTGCCGTAGAGCAGCTTGAGGGCGGTTTTCTCGGCGGGGCGGTAGATCACCGCGGCGCGTGGATTGAGGGTTCCACCAAACGTGGAATAGTGGTCATAACGAACTCCGGCGTTTAGCGTGATGCGGCTGGTAATGCCGAATTCATCCTGAGCGTAGACCGCAGTAATCAAGGAACTGTTCGGTTCCGGGGTGAATACGTTCGGAGGGTTTACGAGGTCGCCCTGATCCTGTCGAAGATTGTCTCTGATCTCTGTGCCCAGAGTGAGGTGGTTCCGTTCAAACAGATCGCGGCTTACTTTCGCCTCTCCCGTCCACCAGTTTCCCCGGAAGGAGTACGTGCTCAAAACAACGGGCTCGCCGGCCACCGTGGGCGCCTCTGGCACCGGGCCCTGCAAACGAGCCTGGTCATAACTGGTGTCCGCATCCAATTGCCATTTTCCGATTGGATGCTGGTACTCGAGGCTGACGTACTGATGACTGTCAATGTTGAAATCGCCAGGATCGTTGAAGACTCCCCCGAAATAAGCTGTGGGAACTCCCTTATCGCGTGTGGCGAACAAGCCCTGCAGGGTGAATCCATGAAAGGTCAGCGTGGCCAGAATGTGCTTGTAAGATTCATAGTCGGTGTCACTGGTAATGCCGTTGTTGGTTGCCGGACTGTTGAATTGAGGGAAGAACAAGGTCTGACCCTGGCTGTTGTAGAAAGTGCCAGAAAGAACCACGCCCAGGTTTTGAAATTGATGGCCATATGTCGCTCTACCTTCATTGGTGCCAAAGCTTCCCGTTTGAAACGAAAGTTCCCAATCCTTGACGTCTTTCACCGTCCGGGTAATGACGTTGATGACCGCGAAAAAAGCGTTGGCCCCATACAGGGAAGAACTGGGCCCGAACACAATCTCCACTCGTCCAATCATGTCCACATCCACCAGAAACTCGTTTCCCAACATCGCCTGGCCAAGAACGTTGTTGTTTGTTCGATGGCCGTCGATCAACACCAAAATCCGGCTGTTCCAGTCTCCCAGCCGCCCAAACCCGCGCACTCCCACGAAGGTGTAATCGCGGTCGTAAGTGACATAGAAGCCGGGCACGCTGCGCAGAATGTCGGCCAGGTTGCGATAACCGTATTTTTGGATCTCGTCCGCGGTGACGACCGTAACCGATGCCGGCGCCTCGCTGGCGCTCTGCAGATGCTTCGAGGCGCTATAAACCTGAATGTTGCTTAGTTCTTCGAGGCTGGCTTCGCTCAAGTCCTTCGCGTCTTGCTGGGCAATTGCAGTTGCCGCTAACGCAAGGCTGGTCAGCAAGCGGAATGCAGTCCGAAATCGCGTCCGCCATTTTCCCGCAGCCGGGTTTCGTTCTACCGCTGCGTAAGTACCAGTCCTCAAGCGAAACATCGTGCTTCTCCAGCCCCAGATACGCTCCCGCCCAATTCGTGCATAGGCATACGGGCGCTTATGCAAACTTCTTCGGCCAAATACGAGGTTTTCTTTACTTTCTGGGGGTCACTTGCGGGCGCCAGCATCGCGATTTGCGAGGGATAGTGTCCGAGGGACACGGCCATTCGGGCAACAGACGAGTAGCGGCGGCGAAGCTCGCCGCCCTCAATAATCCATGAACAGAGCAGGCTGAAGTACCGTGCTTTTCCTGTCGATGAGAACTATAGCGGCGTCTTCTAAATCTTATGCCTGAACTTCAAGATCCAGAGATCTTCCGCATGGTGCTGGACAGCCTGCAGACTGGTGTTTATGTCGCGGATCGGCAGGGGAAAATCCTGTTCTGGAATCAAGGGGCCGAAAGGCTTACCGGGCACCAACGCCATGAGGTTGTAGGCCACTCCTGTCGCGACAATATTCTGGTGAATTGTAACGATCAGGGGTGCGTGGCTTGCGGCGCAACCTGCCCTTTTACCCAAACCCTGCGTGAGGGCAAGCCCCAGGAGGCCCGGATGCAATTACGGCACAAAGAAGGACATCCGGTTCATGTGCTCATGCGGATTGCTCCAATACGCGATGCGCGCGGCTCCATTATCGGAATCGCGGAGAGCTTTGACGAACAGAAATTCGCATCGGACCGAAATCAGCACACTCTGGCCGCGCACGGGTGCATGGACGAAACCACCGGTCTTCCAAATCACGAGTACACCCAATTCCACCTGAGCGAAAATCTCGCGACCTTCACGCGCTACCACCTTCCATTCGGCATCCTTGCGATTCAGGTTGAGCGCCTGGACAACTTCCGCGCCACCTACGGCAAGCTGGCAAGCGCCGCCATTCTGCATGTGGTTGCGCAAACTATGAGGAGCGCTCTTCGGCCCAGCGATTTCGTCGGACGTTGGACGGACGATCAATTCGTCGCGATTCTGATCAACTGCCCCGATTCCGGTGTACGGCACACCTGGGAACGCATTCGGAAGATGGTGACTTGCGCCGGGCTGGAGTGGTGGGGCGATAGGTTGTCGGTCACGATTTCGGTCGGTTGCGGAAGCGTGCAAACCGGGGACACGATCGACTCCCTGCTGAATCGGGCACAAGCTTCGCTACAGCAATCCTCCGTGAAAAAGACTGTGGCTGCCGCAGCGGGCTCGCAAGCAACTCCAGGAAGCTCGGAGATCTGATCCCCCATGTTTGCAATTATCGGAATCGTCATTGTCTTCGGCTCGGTGCTAGGGGGCTACCTGATGGAACATGGCAACATCAGGGTTCTGATCCAGCCCGCTGAGCTCGTTGTCATCGGAGGTGCCGCGATCGGAACCGTGTTGATCGCCAATCCGCTTCATATTCTTAAGCAAATCGTGGGCGGCGTAGCCGGTGTATTCGGCGGCTCAAAATTCACCAAACAGCGCTACCTTGACTCCCTCAAAATGATGTATGAACTCCTCAACAAGGCACGCCGCGAAGGCTTAATGTCATTGGAGGGCGACGTCGAGGACCCGGCCAAGAGTCCTCTCCTCTCCAAATATCCTGCCTTCCTCAAAGATCACCACGTCCGGGATTACTTCTGCGACACCATGCGGATGGCCATCAGTGGAGTGGAAGCGTTTGACCTTGACCAACTCCTGGACCTCGACATGGAGGTCCACCATCACGGCGCCAGTCTGCCGATCGCGTCTCTAAGCAGCATGGCTGATTCCTTGCCCGGTCTGGGAATTGTCGCCGCCGTACTCGGCGTCGTGATCACCATGGGAGCACTCGGCGGCCCTCCAGAAGAGATCGGGCACAAGGTTGCCGCGGCTTTGGTCGGCACATTTCTCGGAATCCTGCTCTGCTACGGATTGGTGGGCCCGCTCGCGGCCAGTATGCAGAAGATTGCCGAAGATGAAGGTGCCTACTTGCATGTCCTGCGCGTCGTGATGATCGCTTTCCTGAAGGGAACTGCCCCAATCATGGCCGTAGAGTTCGCGCGCCGCGCAATTCCCGGCCACGTGCGTCCCGGGTTTCTGGAAGTCGAGAAGTATTGCAAAGCTGGCGGCGATGCGGCGCCAACCGAAGCTGCTGCCCCCGAAGCTCCAGTCGCTGCCTCGGCGTCGGCGTAAGAAAAAATCTTATGGATGCCTCACGTCCCATCATCATTATCAAAAAGAAAGCCGGACATGGCGGACACCATGGGGGCGCGTGGAAAGTCGCCTACGCTGATTTTGTTACCGCGATGATGGCGCTCTTCATCGTTCTCTGGCTGCTCAACACCAACAAACCCGTGAGGGAAGCTGTTGCTGGTTATTTCAAAGACCCGGCCGGAACCGCCACTAAGATCGGTTCGACGAAAGTGGGCGTGGCCGAGGCTCTCGCCATCACCAAAGACGACATGCCGAAATTGAAAGAGGAATTGGAGAAGGCCATCAGCAGGGTTCCGAACTTTGACAAAATCAAAGATCAGATCGAGATGACCATTACCCCCGAAGGACTGCGAATCGAACTGCTCGAAACCGAAACTGGGACCTTTTTCGAAGTTGGAAATTCAGCCCCAAGTGCTAACGGGAAAGAGTTGCTCTCGCTGCTGGCGCAAGAACTGGGAAAGCTTCCCAACCATCTGTCCATCGAAGGTCACACCGATTCCAAGCCCTACGCGGGCCGCCGCGAATACGGGAATTGGGAGCTCTCCACCGACCGCGCCAACGCTGCCCGACGATTGATGCAGCACGACGGATTGCGAAGCAACGAGGTTTCTGAAGTCCGAGGCTATGCCGATCAAATGCTGCGCACGCCCGCTCGACCGCTCGATGCATCCAACCGCCGCATCTCCGTAATCGTCCAGAATCTGGAACCAAAGCCGCAAGAGCCCGAGAAAACGGAGGGCAAGCCTGAAACCAACGCAGCTCCAAAAGATCTTCCCAAAAAGGATTGATTGATCGCGTTAGAAATCCAACGTCACTGCATTCCGGACGAGCATCCGCTACAATAGGCGCTTCGTGCCTTACCCAATTCAAGAGGAAACAACTCCGTGATCATTGGCGTGCCCAAGGAGATTTATCCGGGGGAGCGGCGGGTTGCGCTTGCACCCGTGGTAGTCCCGAATCTTGTTAAAGCGGGATTTGAGGTAGTGATCGAAAAGGGCGCGGGAGTGGAAGCCGGTTACCCGGATGCGTTCTACGCTGAAAAGGGCGCGAAAGTCCTTCCTGATCGTGCTGCCCTCTTCGCGAATGCCGACATCGTCGTTCAAGTCCTCTGCTACGGCTCGAATGACGTCACCGGAAGAGCGGACCTGCCTTTAATGCGTCGAGGCCAGGTGCTCATCGGTTTCCTGCGGCCGCTCGGATCGCTGGAAGTGATGCAGCAAATTGCCCAAACCGGCGTTACTTCTTTTTCTGTGGAGTTGATGCCGCGTACCACGCGTGCGCAGAGCATGGATGCGCTCTCCTCCATGGGCACGATCTGTGGCTACAAAGCGGTGCTCATCGCGGCCGACACTCTGCCCAGAATTTTCCCTATGTTGACCACGGCCGCGGGAACCATTACCCCAGCCCGCGTTCTCGTCATTGGCGCCGGGGTCGCCGGACTTCAGTCCATCGCCACTGCGCGCCGGCTGGGTGCCGTCGTTTCTGCGTACGACCTGCGTCCCGCCTCGAAAGAGCAGGTGCAGAGCCTTGGAGGACGGTTCGTCGAACTCCCCATTGAAGCCAAAGATGCGCAGGATGCGCGCGGATATGGCACTGCACAGGATGAAAGCTTCTACGCGAAACAGCGCGAGTTGCTGACCCGCGTGGTTGCCGAGAGCGACGTTGTGATCACGACCGCAGTCGTCCCCGGCAAGAAAGCTCCGGTTCTCGTGACCGCGGATATGGTGAAAGGGATGGCACCGGGCTCAGTCATTTTTGATCTCGCTGGTGAGCGGGGAGGGAACTGCGAACTCACGCAATCCGGCAAGACCGTAGTCGCGCATGGAGTCACTATTATCGGGCGCATCAATATCGCAACCGAAGTCCCTTATCACGCCAGCCAGATGTATGCGCGCAATGTCACCGCATTTCTTTTGCATTTGGCGAAAGAGGGAAGGCTGCAGATCAATCTGGAAGACGAAATTACTCGCGAAACCCTGCTGACCCGGGACGGCGAAATAGTGAACCAACGAATCCGGGAATTTTTCAAACTACCAGCGCTGGTCTCGCAAAGCGCGTAACGAATGTAGGCACGGGCGTCCCCGCCCGTGCCGAGTCGACAGAAATTTAGGAGGCAAGATGAGTTCTGCCTTAATCAACGGAATGTTCGTCTTTATGCTCGCGGCTTTCATCGGATTCGAAGTCATCCGCCGAGTCTCACCTCTGCTCCACACGCCGCTGATGTCGCTCACCAATGCCCTCGACGCCATCGCGGTCGTCGGAGCCATCGTCCTGGTGGGCGAGCACAAAAGCACGCTCTCGTTCGTGTTCGGGGTTCTCGCAGTGATCGCCGCCACCAGCAACGTTGTGGGCGGATTCTTGATCACCGACCGCATGCTCAAAATGTTTAAGTCCAGCCGTCCGACAAAACCATGACCACCGACTTCGCGGGTAATCAGCAGATCATCGAGATCGTTTACCTCATCGCCAGCGTTCTCTTTATTCTTTCGCTGAAGTGGATGAGTTCTCCAGCGACTGCTCAGCGCGGCGTGCGGGCGGGCGAAATCGGAATGGTCCTGGCGATTGCTGGCACCTTGTTGCACCACGGCATCGTCGACTACAAGTGGATCTTCATCGCGCTCGTACTCGGCACCGGAATCGGAATCCCTCTGGGCATGGTGCACATGACTGCGGTCCCGCAACGGACCGCGCTCAGCCATGCTTTCGGAGCATTCTGCGTAACTCTGGTCGGCACTGCGGAATTCTATCTCCGAACTCCAAACGTCCCACGCTTCATGATGGCGGTTCTCTCGATGGAAGTCATCCTCGGCTCGCTGACATTCACCGGCAGCTTGATGGCCGCCGGGAAACTTCAGGAGATCCTGCCGCAAAGGCCGCTTACCTACAGAGGGCAGAACTTCGTCAATCTCTCGCTCCTCGCAGCTTCCGTAGCAATCGCCGTCTACCTTGTAATAAACCCCGGCGCCCACCAACTTTTTCCGGTGATGATCGCGGTGCCGCTGCTCTTCGGCGTGCTCATGATCGTCCCCATCGGCGGTGCGGACATGCCGACCGTTATCTCGCTGTTGAATTCTTACGCCGGTCTTTCCGCTGCTGCTATGGGATTTGTCCTCGACAGCAAGCTCCTTATTATTGCCGGCGCGCTCGACGGCTCCTCCGGTCTCATCCTCTCCATCATCATGTCGAAAGCGATGAACCGCTCCTTCACTAACGTTCTGTTCGGAGCGTTCGGACAGGTGCAGGCTTCCGCCGCGGTGGGGCAAGAAGACAAGACAGTACGCAGCGCTACGCCTGACGAAGCCGCTGGAATCCTGGCTGCGGCCAACAAAGTTGTGATCGTCCCGGGTTACGGCATGGCCGTTGCCCAAGCCCAGCATAAAGTTCGCGAACTGTACGACGCACTCACCAAACGCGGCGTGGATGTGCGCTTCGCCATTCATCCCGTCGCCGGACGCATGCCCGGACACATGAACGTTCTACTCGCTGAGGCCGATATTCCCTACGACCGCTTGATCGAAATGGATGACATCAACGGCGATTTTCCCCAGACCGACGTTGCCCTGGTAATCGGCGCGAATGACGTCACCAATCCCGCCGCGCGCACCGATACCGGCAGCCCCATTTACGGGATGCCGATCTTGGACGTGGACAAAGCCCGCACCGTCATGGTGATCAAGCGCAGCATGAATCCAGGTTTCGCCGGCATCGACAACCCACTCTACTATCTCGACAAAACCTTAATGCTCTTCGGAGACGCCAAGTCGTTCGTGAACAGCATCGTTCACGAACTATCCGGGAATACGCATTAATGTAGACGCCAGTGCCGCGCTCGTCCACGGAGAGACGTAGCTAGCTACGCCTCTAGCGCATTGATCGCGGAAAGTGAAACCCTCTGCCGTCCATGCGGCGCGAAGGCGCATTAAGTTGCTCTAGTTATTTTCCACAGTCCATATATCAGACAAGACATTTCCGCTGCACCATCCCGCATTCGAATCTACGCTTTGACATAAGGATGACATCGCGGAGACACCACGGCCCAATTACTTTTTACGCCCCGCAGACACCCGCGTGACACAAGACAAATTCCCGCCTTGTAGAGTCACCTCACGTATCCCACCAATCAAACCGGGATACTTTGGAGAAGCACAAATATGAAGGAAATTACCGAAATCCTAGGCACTTCGAATCGGCGCTCATTCATAAAGAATGGCGCCGTCGCAGGAACTGCCGCCACCGTAGGCGCTGGCATCCTGAGCGGCGGTTTACGGGCGTTGGCTGAAACCGACCGTAAAGGTCCCGCAATAACAAAAGGTGACATCGCAATCCTGCAGTTCCTGGCTGCAGCGGAAATCATCGAGTCCGATCTGTGGGAACAATACACCGAACTCGGCGGCGTCCAGGACGCGGAAGAGCACGGCGTCAACGGCGGCAGCCCGCTCTACATGGCGGCCCTTCAGATTCTCGATAGCGACATGCCGCAGTATATCCACGACAACACCGACAATGAAAAGAGTCACCAGGCATTCATCAACTCCTACCTGGAGTCGGTCGGAGCTGACTCGGTCAACCTCGATCAATTTGCCAATCTGCCCAGCAGTAAAGCGACCGGCGCCGCTGATGTCGGACGGCTCACGAACCTGATGAATCTCAACGTCGACACCAGTTTCTGGACCCGCTATCGCAGCCCCAACCACAACCCTGATCTCGACCCCAACTTTGTGTTTGGTCAAGCCGAGAACATCGTCAATCGAACCGCAATTCCCAGAACCGATGACGACCTGAACGGTCCCGCCAACATCGCCCCATTTAACGTCCCTGATCATCTTAAGGCGATCGCCTTCACCGCGGGCTTTCACTTCTGCGCTATTGAGCAGGGGGGCAGCAGCCTCTATCCTTCGCTGGCTCAGAGAGTGACCAACGTCGACGTCTTGCGGATTCTGCTCAGCATCGGGCCGACCGAGACATCTCACTTCCAGACCTGGCATGACAAGGCCGGAAATGTCCTTACCCTCACCGACGTCGACCCGGTCACCGGCTCGAAGGTGCACTTCCGGGAACTCGCCGGCCTCACGTCGGAATCCTTGGAAGGCAACCTGATCATGCCCGAGCCGTGCCCATTCTTGAGCAGAAAATTTCAGCCCTGCTCGATCATCCGGCCGACGAATACAAAAGGCGCCGCCATGGGGGCAGTGCAAGCGCTCACCAATGACGGACTATTCATCGGACAATCGAAGGATTTCTTTGCCGCAATCACGAAGCTGGCGCAGGCTGCCGACGCAGCCGATCGCGGCTTCTGATTTTCTAACTGCGGGCGCCGTGCCCGATCTACTGGTCACCGCGCTCGCACCCTTAATCAATCGTAAGCTTTGACATCTTCTCGCAAGGAGCACTCAATGTTTGAAGGACTATTTCAGCCCATGCATCTGCTGGTGATTTTCGGAATTGCCCTGCTCGTCTTCGGTCCCAGGAAACTTCCCGAACTTGGCAAAGGAATCGGCGAGGGCATCCGTGGCTTCAAGTCAGCCATGAAAGAACAAGCCGAGCCACCCGCGATCACCGCCAATGTGACCGCGAACGACCACAATAAAGGATAAAAATCCGTGCCTCTAGGCACGGAACTTCTGTTGCTGCTTCTGCTGGGGTTCCTCATCCTGGAACCCAAGCAGATGCACGCCCTGCTGGGAAGGGTGGCACACGTTAAAGCAGAGTTCAACAGGACTACCCGCAGTTTCAAGTCCCACCTCACGGCTAAGCCCGAAATACCCGCTCCCAACCACGAACCACCATCCCCCTAGGCAAGCGAAGTCGGGGGAAAGGCTATTTCGATCTCCCGCGGGCGAACCTACCAGCGAACTCAGCCCAGCCCCTTTCCATATGAAATTTCATATCGGATTCGATCCGATTCCTCCCAATTCTGGAATAGATAACAAGCCATCGCCATAACTACTTGAGTTATATGGCCTAACAAACACAACGCTTTGGAACACGAGTTGCCTAACAGTAGTTTGTAAGTGTCTAGGCCTTTTTGCCAACATTTGTAAGGCGGGTCTTGATCTGTTTCGGGTAGATCGATCCGCATACCGGTTCTTGATTCAGCAGTTTGCGCCACGAACTTTCGTTTTTCAGGAGAATTCAAATGGCTTATAACTTTAGAAACGCGCTGATTACAGTGCTGCTGGTAGCCAGCCTCATGGCGCCTGCGGCCTTCGCACAGTCGCTCATTTCTGGCGATATCGCAGGTACGGTCACCGACCCCAGCCACGCCGTCGTCGCCAATGCCACCGTCGAATTGAAGAGTGTGGACGAAGGCTCGACGCAAGCCACCAAAACCAATGGCACTGGCTACTATCGGTTTTCGCTGTTGAAGCCAGGAAACTATAAGGTCACAGTGAAAGAGACCGGCTTTGGGACGGTGGAAACTCCCGTCTCGGTCGCTGTAGGCCAGACCTCGACCACGGACATTTCGCTGACCCTGTCAACTTCGTCGGTTACTGTTGAAGTCAGCAGCGCTGCGCCGATTATCAATACTACGAGCGCCAGCATCGCCACCCCCTATACCCAGCAGGAACTCGCGCTGCTGCCCAATCCTGGTGGCGATCTTACTAATATCGCTCAGACCTCGCCCGGCGCCCAGATGAACAACACCGGCGGCTATGGCAACTTCACCATGAATGGTTTGCCCGCGACCTCGAACTTGTTCACCGTCAACGGCGAGAATGACATGGATCCGTACTTCAACATCAACAACTCCGGCGCCACCAACCTCACCATCGGTTCGAACGAAATTGAGGAAGCCACGATAATCGCCAACGCATACTCCGGCGAGTACGGCCAGTTGTCCGGTGCCCAGGTCACTTACGTGACCAAGTCCGGAACCAACAAATTCCACGGCAATGCTCAGTACTGGTGGAATGGCCGGACCATGAACTCCAACAACTGGATGAACAACAACTCCGATCCAGTGACGCCGCGGCCTTTCTCTAACGCCAACCAGTGGGCGGGTTCGGTCGGCGGGCCCATTATCAAAAACAAGACCTTCTTCTTCTTCGACACCGAGGGCTTGCGCTTCATTCTGCCTAACGTCATCCCGACCACCATTCCGACCGCGGCCTTCGCGACCGCAGTCCTGAACAATGTGGCCGTCGCGCAACCGGCCTCGCTGCCGCTTGTACCAGACGATGATGAGCCTGTTTGCCAACGCCAAGGGCGCCGCCGGCGCGCAACCAATCGCCAATAACTCTGCCTGTACCGGTCTGACTTTGACTGGCTTCAACGGAAACACGCAGAACTGCTTTGCTACCTTCAACGCCACCCCGAGCGCGCTCGCCAAGGAATGGATCATCGCCTTCAAGGTCGACCAGAATATTGGACAAAACGACAAGCTGTTTGTGCGCTACAAGGTAGACCATGGTGTGCAGCCAACCTACCTCGATCCCATTAGTTCCAACTTTGACGCCCTGTCCAATCAGCCTTCTTGGGACGCTCAACTTCAGGAGACGCATGTTTTCTCTCCTACGAAAACCAACGAGTTCACTGCGGCTGTGAGTCATTACGTCGCCCAGTTTGCGCAGAACGAAGCCTTGGCACTATCGACTTTCCCGCAAGGCCTACAATTCGGGGGAGACACCCCGCTGGGCCCGCACCAATGGCATCGTCGGTGAGCAATTTGCTTTCCCCCAGGGTCGCAACATCACCCAGTATCAGTTCATTGACAACTTCACCTGGACCCACGGCAACCACAGCCTCAAGTTCGGTGCCAACTTTCGCCGCTACGACGTTAGCGATCACAACTTCTTCTACAACAACTCCAGAACCTACTTTGATTTGGCCGCCCAGGATGCCAATGGCAATCCGGTCACCTCGTTGCAGTTGTTCGCAGATGGCTTGGCCGGCCAGTATCGCAAGTCCGATAACCTCGCCAGTAACGTACCCGTTGCTCTCTGGGGACTTGGCGTTTATGCCATGGACGAATGGAAGGTGAAGCCAAACCTGACCTTGACCCTGGCTATGCGCGCGGAGCGCAACTCCAACCCAGTTTGCCAGATCAACTGCTTTGCCAACTTCAATACCGGCTTCACCTCGCTGCCGAGTTTCACTGCGGGTGCGGGAGCCGGCAATGTCCCGTACACCAGCGACATCGCCTACAATCAGCACCAGGCTTATCCGGGTGTAGACACGCTAGACTGGGCGCCGCGCTTCGGGTTTAGTTGGTCACCCCGTAGCAACGGTAAGCAGGTAATCAGCGGCGGCTTCGGTCTCTTCTACGACAACCCGCCCGCTGGCCTGGTCGACGATCTGCTCTCCAATCCTCCGGTTTCGGTTGCAATTCGCGTTCGTCCGTCCACTGGCACTCCGGCCTTCGATCCCGGCCCCAACGGCTCGGCCTCCACTTGGAGCCAATCGGCCACAGCTTTTAACAATGGCTTTGCTAGCGGTCAGACCTACACCCAGATCGCTAATTCCTTGCTTCCCTTTGGAGTGCATTTCGCTGCTCCCGCTTTCACCGCTCTCAACGGTACCATTCATGCACCCAGGTGGCAGGAGTGGAACCTTCAGTTCCAGCAACAAATCAACAATAATACCGTGCTGGTCATGAACTACGTGGGCAACCACGGCATTCGCATTCCGTACGAGAACATTTGGCCAAATGCCTACGACCAGTTTGGCCTCTATCCAGGTGTGCTCCCCGCGGCTCCTCCGGTTCCGAACTACTCTACGGTCACCGAGGTACAAAACGGCGCGGTCTCGAATTACAACGGTCTCACCGTCAGCGTCAGGCGCAATTTCGCGAACTGGTTTTCCGCTCACGCGAACTACACCTGGGCGCATAACCTCGATGAACTCTCCAACGGCGGTATCTTCCCTTATGGCGGACGCAGTCCTACAACCTTGCCCAGAACCAGCTTTGCCCGCAGAGCCTGAAGTCGTGCAACTACGGCAGCTCGGATTACGACATTCGCAACAGCTTCAACGCTGACTTTGTCGTGCATCCCGCCTATCACTTCGGCAACAGTTTCATGAACGCTGCATTTGGTGGATGGGAGTGGTCGGGTAAGATGTTCTGGCGCGGCGGACTGCCGTTCTCGATCATTGACAACAACTTGAACGGCGGTTACGGCACCAACGCCGGGGCCACGACCGTCTTGGCTACGCCGATTATCGGCGGCAACGCTCCGGGTCAGGGCTCTTGCGGTGAAGGCGCGGCGAGCATTACCGGCTCGGCGACGCCGTGTCTGAATGCGGCCGCGTTCCTGAATACCGCCACCGCGTTCCTACAGGCCTCTCGACACAGCGGCGTAACCAGTACGTCGGACCGCATTTCTTCGACATGGACATGGGCCTGTTTAAGACGTTCAGAGTCACAGAGGGCGTTTCACTTCGGAGTCGGTGCGCAGGCCTACAACGTGTTCAACCACCCGAACTTCCAGAACCCTGACAACGGTCTCGGCGATTCGACGTTCGGTCAGATCAATTCCATGCAGCCAATGCCGACCAGCCCTTACGGCGTGTTCCTGGGATTCGATTCCTCAGTGCGCGTCGTCCAGGTCTCCGGCAAGATTATCTTCTAACCAGTTCGACTCTGTAACCGCAGATCGAGCTGCAAGACGAAAAAGGGCGATCCCAAAAGGGATCGCCCTTCTTCTTGCGCCGCAGTGCAAGCCCGAATCCAAGCCCACGTTGATTCGGCACCCTGCCCGATTAGCGCGAGGCCCTGCTCGTTGCCGTGTTAGCAGGCGATGTTCTCCTTTCGACGATTGCTTATCGCCGAACGGCCCGAAAAGATCCTGGGCTCACCATGGAATTTGCCCTGCTAGTGACCGTTCTTCTCGGCGCGTTGACCATGCAGAACCCTCTACTCGGGACCGGCATGTCGGTGGCCACGACAATTCTTCTCGCATCTAGAGGGCGTCTGCATCGTACTGTCAAGAACCTGCTGTCCGAGCAAGAAGCGCATGACGCGCTTGTGTTTCTTGCCGCTACGCTCGTGATTCTGCCGCTTGCACCAAACCGCGACCTTGGCCCACTTGGCGTGCTCAACATTCGGAAGATTTGGGAACTTGTAGTCCTGGTCATGGCAGTTGGCGCGGCGAGTTATATCGCCTTGCGGGCGCTGGGACCTCGCTTGGGACTGGCTTTGGCTGGATTTGTGGGTGGGTTCATCTCTGCCAGCGCCACTATCGGATCGATGGGCAATCGTGCAAAGCGGAGTTCTGAACTAGGGAGTCCTGCAGCTTCCGGCGCGATTCTTGCAACGGTAGCAACTGTGATTCAGATGTTCCTTGTTCTCCTGGTCACCAATGTGGCGACATACCGCGCCGCTGCGATGCCGCTGCTTTTCGCTGGAGTTGCAGCCATCGGATACGCACTGATATTCAACGCACTCTCCCCAAAAGCTTCGACGCCCAATGAGCCCGCCGTGGGAAGAGCGTTCGATCTGCGGTTGGCTCTTCTCTTCGCTTTGACGATCACCGCGATCCTCTTTCTTTGTGCTTTCTTAAACCAAAGGTACGGCAATCGAAGTCTCTATCTGGGGGCTGCTCTCTCGGGATTCGCTGATACCCACGCAACGGCAATTTCGATCGCTTCGCTGGTTTCCGCTGGGAAGCTTGCACCTCAGTCAGCCATTTCCCCCATTTTGCTCGGGTTTACTACAAATACGCTGACGAAAGTCGTGGTTGCGTTCACAGCCGGTGGTTACCGTTTTGGCTTAAGAATCCTTCCCGGCCTGATCGCAGTTGTCCTGGTAGCTTTCCTCGGGATGTGGCTTGGAACCGCATGAGTCCCCGTCGTTCCCGCCCCCCCAGACATTGATCGACAATGGGGACATGGATTTTTCCTTGTTCCTTCGCTGGCTAATCCAATATGGGGTCCGTGCGTACATCTGTACATGATGCGTGCACTTCATGGAATAGCATCGGTGCCTCGCTGAAAGTCACGCCTTGTTGTTGTAGGGAAAAAAACGGGTAACGCTTCTTGGCTAGGCGGTATCCACCGGTCGCCCTATTGCATACTTTGCTACTTTGTAACCTATGTCGCTGCGCGAGACTCCCAGCATCCGGGCCGCTTCGGCTTGCACTCCATTAGCCTGTTCCAATGCTCGCTCAATAAGGCCCTTTTCGAAGGCGGTGAGAAGTTCGCGGAGATCGACGCTAGCTGGCAGGGTTCGAAGCCAATCGCGCATCTCCATCTTTTCGTGTTCAGGTGCTGTGCCCCCCCCATCTTCTACGGGAAGCTCATCAGCGGCAATTTCCTCACGGCGCCCCAAGATGTGCGCCCGCTCCAATAGGTTCCGCAATTCCCGTATGTTCCCAGGAAACGCGTAATTCGCAATCTTCTGCAAAGCTTCCGCGCTGACGCGCTTAGGCCGGACCTTCAAGTCCTTCGCAATCTGGGCTGATAAGATCTCGCAGAGGCCGGGAATGTCCTCTGTGCGTTCGCGGAGCGGAGGAATACGAATCGGAACAACGGCTAGCCGATAGTAGAGATCCTGCCGGAAGAGTCCCTGCTGCACTCGTTCCTCTAGGTTGCGGTGAGTAGCAACCAGAACCCGCACATCGACGGTGCGTGTCTGCGTTGACCCAACGCGCAGCACCTGACCATCTACCAGGACGCGAAGCAATTTGGCCTGAGCTGCCGCCGACATTTCGCCGGCTTCATCCAGAAAAAGGGTTCCGCCATGCGCAGCCTCGAACAGACCCTGGTGGGCTCTATCTGCGCCCGTAAAGGATCCGCGCTCGTGTCCGAAGAGTTCGCTCTCTAGGAGAGTCTCTGTGAAAGCTGCGCAGTTCACTGCAATCAGAGGTTTCTGGGCCCTGCGGCTGTTCCGATGAATTGCCCTGGCTACCAGTTCCTTGCCTGTTCCCGTTTCGCCAACGATCAGGACAGTTGCGTCTGTCGGGGCAACGCGGGCGATCTGCTCGCGTACTTCCTTGATTTCGGCGCTGTTTCCGAAGATGGTGTCGGCCCCGAGCAGATTGCCGACCGTGGATTTGAGGAGCTGATTCTCGCGGAGCAGATTCGTGCGCTCACATGCGCGCCGCACGGTTGCCCTGACAACCTCAGGATTAAAAGGCTTTGTGATGAAATCAAAGGCTCCCTTCCGCATGCTCTCGACAGCAAGCTCAATCGTCGGGACCGCAGTGAGGAAAATTACAGGTAACGTCGGATCGTTATCTTGCGCGACTGATAGAACTCTCAGTCCGTCTCCATCCGGCATCTTCTGGTCTGTGATCACTGCGTCGTATTCGCGCTCCGCCAGAAGGGGCACGGCGGTTATGACGCCGCCCGCTTCGTCGACCGTATGCCCATCGAGGCGAAGGTCCGAGCTGAGGACGCGGCGCAAGTTAGGTTCGTCATCCACGATCAATAGTCTACCCATGGCTGGTTGCTCCAGAGTCGGCCGACGCTTCGTCAGAAACCGTCATTGTGAAGCATACGTGCCCGGGTTCATTTCGGGCTACTAGCAGGTCTCCGCCTTGAACTCGCGCGATGTTTCTCGAGATCGCTAGTCCGAGACCTGTTCCGTGCGGTTTCGTCGTGTAGAAAGGTTCAAAGATTCTGGACAGCACTTCTTCCGGAATCGGGTCGCCCGAATTTTCGACCTGAAGTTCCACACTTTGGGCCGACGGACGGCTGCAGCGGACCGCAACGTGTCCGTCAACAGGCGTGGCATCAATCGCGTTGAGCAGCAGGTTCAGGATAGCGCGCTGCAACTGCTCCCGATCAACGTTCGCCCGCAATCCGTTTTCACCCTCGACGGCGATCCTGATTCCTCGTTTGGAAGCCTGCACATTGGCGATCTCTGCGATGTAGCCTATGACGTCCGCCAGGGCGACCTGATTTCGTTTCGGCTGACTCGGACGCGCATAGGAAAGGAAGTCGCTAGTCAATTTTTCCAGCCGGGCGGCCTCGCTGCGTGCGATGGCGTGCATCTCTCGTCGTTGTTGTTTCCCCACTTCGGGGCGGTCGGCGGTAACCAGCGAACTCGCAATGATGGAAACCGGGTTCCGAATTTCATGTGCCACTGCGCTTGAGAGACGGCCCACCGCGGCGAGTTTCTCTTCGACCATGAGTCGCTCACGGGTGCGCTCCAGTTCTCGTAGGTTATCGGCCAGCTTTCTTTGATCACTGCGAAGCTGGTTGACGAGCAGCCAGACCAACAGCCCCATCAGTGTATACACAAAGGAGATGACGCCGGCTTCAAGGTACTCGCTTGCGTACATTGGCGGGTTCGATTTTGCAAAATGCCAAACCCAGAAAAAATTTATGGAATCAGCAACGACAATCACGCCGATGCAGGTTGGAAGGCGAAAGCGGTAAGCGGCCTGCAAGACAGGCAAGGCCAGCAGGACGAAGTAAGGACTATTTCCCCTACTATTTGTAAAGAACGTGAGGAGAAGGGCTAGAGCGATGTTCAGGGAAATCGAAATCCAAACGACGATTTCGGCCAGTACTTTACTGAGAGTCCGGACGCCTGCCCAGAGCCAAAACAATTCCAGCATCTTGAACAAAAACGCTGCCCCTAGAGTTACCAGCAAGACGGGCGAGGGTGGGCCTAGCAGAGAAGAAAACAGGGAGTGAAGAAGCAGGAGTCCAGCCAGGACAAAGAGGTTCAGAGTTGCAAAAACTATCTCCCGCTGGCGGAACGACTCGAGGTCAAGGCGCGCCAGAACCGGAACTGTTCGCAACTCTTGTGTTCCTTCTGCCACCACTGATTAGAGTACGCCCGGAGGTTCGGGTCAAGAGGATACTGGCATCCCGGTCTTCCCGCCGTTCTTAGCACTTCGAATAAAGCTATATCAACGCCGGCTCCAGCCTGCCGGAAGCAGGAGCGCTCGGCTCTGCTTGGAAAGCAGAGTGAAGATCGTCAACATTCCGATGATCGTCCCAAACGGGAGAATAAAAAGATTGCCCACAGCTAGAAGCAATGCGAGCCTCCCGCACCAAGTCCACAATTTTATAAGGCCTACACCTGCAAGTATGCCAGCCATCGAAAAGCCGAGAAGCACGTAAAGGATCCATCCGCCAAGATGCCCGATTACGGGAACATATTCCTCAGCCCTGATTGCTCCGATTCCCCCTTTTCCGCCGTATACACCCAGAATGAACAGGAACACGAAAGAGTTTAGGCTACCCACCAGAATGTAGGCCCCGCCGAGAATTCGCAGCCAAATCTTCATCGTCACACCTGGTCGATGATCGAGTTCATCATCGTTGATCCAAAAGGTGGCGGTCAACCCTGTGAGCCTGACCGCCATGTCAGACCCTAAGGAGTTGTTACGCACTAATCCTGCGTACAATTCTCAGTGCCGCATAGAGGGCTAGCGACAAGACGCCGAGCATTCCAGCCAACGGCACAAGGCTTGCGGTCTTGGGGAGTTCTTGCTGGGCTGGTTCCTCCGGGGCGGCGGTTAAAGCCCGAGCCTCTCTATCTGGTTCAATAAGCATCGGCCCTGCAAGCGTCACATCCGGCCGCGGCGGCGCTTGACCGATCACGAGAGTGTGCATGCTGACAGACTGCACAGGCTCGACCGTCAACACTGTGGCTGAAATGTTCATTCCTTTTCTAAGGTCAAATACGTCTTGTCCTGGCCGTCGATGTGGAACACGATTCCGTCCGGTACCGTGTAGGCTTTATTCTCACCCTCCGGGAAAGACAAGATCAAATGTGGTGCGTTGACATACCACACCTTGCCACTCAGCAGCAGCAAACCCAACAAGAGCAATCCGCGTTCAAGGATTCGAAGCGCTTTTGAGCCAGTCTTCATTCCGGCTTAGTCCTTATCCTGTTCGGTCTCTGTCGGAGGTGTGGCTTTGGCGTCTGCTGGAGCCGAAGTCACCATTGCCCGTACGCCGAATTCGTGCACGAGCCTGCCTCCGTTGTGGGCAGTATTGACCAGCAGCAAGGCCCCTGCGCTGTACAGAACCAAGAAAGCCAGCGGCAGAATGGTTGTCGTCAGGCGAGTATCTGCTCTGTTCAGCAACCATGGCACCGCTAGCAGCGCGAGGAATATCACCGACAGCACACTGAAAACGGCCAGGGTGCCCTCGGCAAGGGATTCGTGGGTTTCGAGGACTTGTTCCATCCCCGGGGCCCGTTCGGCGAGCTTGCCTGCAGCTTCCCCTGTCTCGACCGCCACGAAGACTGCCGCTGTTCCAACCAGCAGCAAGACCATCGCGGCAATCAGGTAAGAACGGCCCTTGGCCGGCGTCAACACAGCACCAACGACTATGAAGATCGGGGCAACTAGCAAAAGAGCAATCGGAAAATGAATGATCAATGGGTGCAAGGCATCCCAACTCGGAATCGCCGGAAATTGAAGCATAAAAACTCCTTAATCTGAACAAGCGGGACGTCCTTTCGACGGCTCGCTTGCTAGCTGACTTTCTCGTACTTGTCTTTGTGAGTGAAGCACGACGGACACTTCGAAAAATCCAGTTTCGCCGTCGTGTACCCGCACACCGTGCACACGAAGTAGTCCTTCGCTTTGGACCCTTTCAGTTTGGGGAGATTGTTCAAGGCCTCGGAATACAGCTTGGCGTGTTCAGCTTCCGCTGTCTTTGCGTAGTTAAAGGTCTGAACAGCATCTCTGTTCCCCTCGGCGCGAGCCTGCTTGAGAAATTCCGGATACATGGTGTCACGCTCGTAAGACTCTCCCTTGATTGAGGCTTCGAGGTTTTCCTTGGTCGACTTGACGACCGGAGTCTCGATCTTTGCTTGCGCCGTACCACCCATCTTCTTGATCACAGCGGCGTGGTTAGCGGCGTGAACTTCCTCCGCCTTGGCTGCAGCGCGGAACAGACTCGCAACTCCACCGTACCCTTCCTGGTCGGCTTTTTCTGCAAACGCGAGGTAGCGCGAATGGGCATTGCTTTCGCCGTTGAATCCGGCCTGCAAGTTGTCGAGTGTTGTTGTCGCGGCGGCAGACCCGCTTGGCAGGGCAATCAAGGCGAGCGTAAGAGCGAGTACACTACAAACGAACTTCTCCATAACAGCATTCTCCATTTCAGCGAGTGCGATCTTTCCATTCAGATCGCTCGCCGGAGAGTGGTGCACGGATCGGGCCAACCATCGATTTACGCCAAGTTGTACAGAATAAACTGTGAGGACCGCGACAAGCACACCCCCGTCCACCGTTTGTCAGAAGAATCGGACTGCGAATGTCAGAGCTATCGGACATCACGACATATCTGTCTGGGTTCGGTCGTTCCAATCGTCCGGGACCCAAGCTGGCAAACACAAGCGACAGCCTGCTAATAGCGCTATCGAGTTTGTTGTCTGTCGGTTGGAATCTCCAGTCCTTGATCGGGAATCCGAGGGTAAAGACTTGTAAACCCCCTCGGCTCCGCGTCCCCCCGGCACCCAACATGCACAGACTTCGAATGGGGAGGTTGAGTACAAGCACCCATGCGAGCCCCCCGGACGGTTGATTTGGGCATCTTCAAGGACATCATATGAAGATTCTTCGGCGTCACTGGATAATCGCAATTCTGACCGTGCTGGCAGTCGCTGCCTTAGCGGTATTTCAATTGAAGAGGAATGACAATGCGCAATATTTCACGGCCAAGGTCGACCGTGGTGACATTAGCCAGGTAGTCGAGGCCACTGGAACCATCAATGCCGTAACCACCGTGCAAGTGGGCTCTCAGGTTTCGGGGACCGTTTCTCGCCTATATGCAGACTTCAATTCCCGCGTAAAGAGAGGACAAGTTATAGCGCAGATCGATCCCTCACTCTTCCAAGGATCTTTGCTGCAGGCCAAAGCCGACCTGGCCAATGCGCGGGCCAGCGTCGCCACTGCCAACGCAAATCTCCAGAAGGCACTGGCTTTGCAGATTCAGACCACGGCCGACTACGAACGCGCCAAAGCCTTAACTGCACAACGCGTCATGAGCACGCAGCAACTTGACTTGGCCAAGGCCAACTACGATTCCGCAGTGGCCGGTTCCTCCGCGGCTGATGCCCAGGTGAAGCAAGCCGAAGCCCAAGTGCAGCAGCGGGAAGCCGCTGTCAGCGTAGCCCAGACCAACCTGGACTACACCACCATCCGTGCTCCCATCGATGGCACCGTTATTGCACGCAACGTGGACGTTGGCCAGACAGTTGCAGCCTCGTTACAAGCGCCGACACTGTTCACTATTGCTCAGGACCTGACCAAAATGCAGGTCTACGCCAGCACCGATGAATCCGATGTAGGCGCGATCCGGCCAAACCAACTGGTCACCTTCAAGGTTGACGCCTATCCCAAGGAGAATTTCGGCGGGCGGGTCTCTCAAGTGCGGATGAACGCCACCACTGTTCAGAACGTCGTCACCTACAACACGATCATCGATTTCGATAATCCTGAAATGAAGCTGTTTCCTGGCATGACGGCATACACCACGATTCCGGTGACCTCGGCGACGAATGTACTTCGCGTCCCAAATGGCGCGTTACGTTTCAAGCCCGACATGCCGGCCGAGGAGATACGCGCGTTATATCAGAAGTATGGAATCGACGGTGGAGGTGGGGCTCAGAGCATCGCCAATCAACGGGCAGAAAACGTGCACCCTGAATCCAGTGGTGGAAGGGGTAATGGCCGCACTGCCGGGGAACAAAAAATCCCGAATCGCCCCGTACCGACGGCTGCCCCGCCTCTGGATGTCGCGGTTCTTTGGAAGCTGCGTCCGGACAAGACTCTCGAACCGGTAAGAATCCGACCCGGAATAACCGACCACACGGTGACGGAGGTGGCCGAGCTTTTCAACGGATCATTGATGGATAACGAAGAACTGGTCACAGGTTCTGTTCTCGCCGGGCCGAAAATGGGGCCCGGAATGACGAGTCCAACTAGGCATTAGAGACGAGATCCTGAAGGAGCGAGGAGGCAGAAGATGAGCGTCCCATCACGTTACGTTTCTGACAGGAACTTATGGTCACGATGAGCCAATCCGAGATCAACGTCGCTCCCTCGCAACTGGGGGAAGTGAGGATCCACGTTCTCGATGTCCACAAGTACTACGACTTGGGCGAAACGCGGGTGCATGCGCTGCGGGGCATCACGATGGACATCGCTAGTGGTGAGTTCGTGGCTATCATGGGAGCCAGTGGAAGTGGTAAGTCCACCTTCATGAATATTCTGGGCTGCCTCGACAATCCTAGCTTCGGAAGATATTTCCTTGACGGAATCGATGTCTCCTGCCTTAGCAAGGACGAATTGGCTGCAATCCGAAATCGCAAAATCGGCTTTGTGTTTCAGGGCTTCAACCTACTTTCCCGAACCACAGCGCTGGAGAACGTCGAGTTGCCGACTCTGTATGCACAGGTTAGCAACGCAGAGGGTGAGAAGCGGGCACGCGAGGCGCTTGATCTTGTCGGACTTGGAGACCGCTCGGCACATTTCCCTTCGCAACTATCGGGCGGACAACAACAGCGAGTCGCGATTGCGCGTGCGTTGGTCAACAAACCTTCGATTCTGCTGGCGGATGAGCCAACGGGGAATCTGGACAGCCGCACTTCGGTGGAAATCATGGAGATTCTTGAGCGGCTGAACGACAGCGGCCTGACTGTCGTCTTGGTTACCCATGAGCACGACATTTCGCGGTTTGCCAGGCGCACGATCCAGTTTCGCGACGGGAGGATCCGCCGAGATGAGCTTGTAGTGAATCGTCAGACCGCTTCCCAAGTGCTCAAGGGCCTGCCAGTGGAGGAAGATCAGTAGCCCCGAGAAGGTCTTCCAAGGGGATCAGTATGGACCTAGTCGCGGTAGCACGGATCGCAGTGCGAGCTCTGGCACGCAACAAGATGCGCTCTGCCCTCACCATGCTCGGCATCATCATCGGCGTGGGCGCAGTTATCGCGATGGTAGGGGTGGGGCAAGGGGCGCAACAGCAGGTGCAGCAACAAATCGCCGCGATGGGTTCGAACATCCTGTTCGTTGGCTCAGGTACGGTTACGCGGGGCGGAACTCATATGGGCTCTGGCGCCACCAAAACCCTCGTGTACGCGGACATGCTCGCTATTTTGCGAGAGTGTCTGGCCGTCAAAGCTGCCGCTCCCGGTGGTAATACCAGCGCGCAAGTTGTTTTTGGTAATGACAACTGGGCGACCCGAATTAGCGGCACCGAGCCCCAGTATTTCGAAATTAGGAACTGGCCTTTTCAGGAGGGCACGGTGTTCACACCCGAGGATGTAGAGATGGCGGAGAATGTGGCGGTCATCGGCGAAACCGTGCGTAAGAACCTCTTCGGCGCCACCGATCCGCTCGGACAAACCATTCGGATCAAGAGTCTCCCTTTCAGGGTAGTGGGCGTGCTCGCGCCAAAGGGGACATCAGCCGCAATGGGCGATGATCAGGATGATGTAGTACTTGTTCCCATCACGACTCTACAGAAGAAGATCACGGGGCAGGATTGGCTGCGTTGGATCATGGTCTCGGCCACCTCGCGTGAGGCAAGCTACGCGGCCCAGGAGCAAATCACATCTCTGTTGCGAGATCGTCACCGCATTCGCCCCGAGCAGGACGACGATTTCATGGTACGGAACCTGGCCGACATGGCCGACCTCGCAGACCAGGCGGGGAGTGTCATGACCATGCTTCTGGCCTCGATTGCCAGTGTTTCATTGATTGTGGGTGGCATCGGAATCATGAACATTATGTTGGTGTCGGTTACCGAGCGTACTCGCGAGATTGGTATTCGCATGGCGATTGGCGCCACCGAGGGCAATGTGCAGAGTCAGTTTCTGACCGAGGCGGTCGTTCTAAGTCTGATCGGGGGCTCGATTGGAATCATCTTTGGGATGGGTGCATCGTACTTCATTACTCAGACACTAGGCTGGGTAGTCCTGATTTCTCCTCTGGCGATCGTGACGGCGGTGGTGTTCTCTATGGGGGTTGGGATTTTCTTCGGCTTCTACCCCGCGAGGAAAGCAGCACGCATGGATCCAATCGAGGCCCTACGCTACGAGTAGGTCCTTCCTTCTGAAGGAGCGGCGGCCTTGCGGCTTTATGGTTGCGCAGGGGTGAGTCGACGGAATCAGACAGGAGCGGCAAAATGAAACGGGAGCACTTCATTCCGCTAGTGGAGGAAGTGTTGGCATCGCTACCGACGGAATTCCGCGAACGCATCCACAACCTCGCTGTCATTGTTGAGGACAAACCGAAGCAGCGCAGGAGGGCGCCGGGTTGCGCCGGACAGATCCGCCCCACTAAGCCCCGCCGCCTGCTTCTAGGAGTGTTCCAAGGTGTGCCTGCTACTCAGAAAAGCGTGTTCGACCTTAGCACGGGACCGAGCCGCATCGTCCTCTACCAGAACAATATCGAGGCGGTCTGCCGGAATGAAGCAGAAATCCGTCATGAGGTCCGGCAGACCGTTCTCCACGAACTGGGACACTGCTTTGGGATGGACGGAGCTCAGCTTAAGGACGTTTAGCTCCCTCAGAAGTCGTTACTTAGGCAAGACCGCGCAGCGTCATATCTTTTTATTTTGATCTAGAAGAGCATTTGAGGCTAGTCGCGACCATGATCATACCGGAAAGATTTCGTAAATACATGTCTCCTCCTGGCGAGCTGTGAAAGAACTGGCTGCGCCTCTTGGTCGCCGATCCAGGGCATGCCTTTCTAGCGATGCGTTACGTTGCATCTAATGATTTCAGCGATGTCGTAGTCCCACGTATCTTGCCGAGCCGGCGCTGCTGGCCATTTTCGATGGCGGCGCACTCGATGACCCCGTCAGTCCACATATACGGTGATTGCGATCCGATCCCTGGGGTACCTGCGGTTGTACAGGTAATAGCCGTCTTCGGAGTAAACGACATACACATCATCGTTGTCGTACCAATCGTCCGCCCAGTACTCTGGCCATGGGTCCATGAAACCGAACCAAAAGCCGCCGTACTGGAACCGCGGATACCCGCCATACAACTCCATCGGGTACCTGTGGATGCGGAACCAGTGATTCGCGCCAAAGCTGCCACGATAATGGGCATCTGGAATGCGGTAGCCGGCATAACCGCCACGTTGCCGCCAATCGCGGTGCTCGGACTGCCAGTCACGCGCGCGATGCTGCTGCCACACCTTGCTCTGCTGATCGTGCTGCACACGTTGCCGCTGCTGTGAAGCCCGATCGTCCAACTGCTGACGCTGCTGCTTGTTCTGTTCCTGTTGTTGTTTCTGAGCGTGTTGTTGCTGGTTGTTCCGGTCCTGTTGCTGTTTCTGGGCGCGTTGTTGCTGTTGGTTGTTCTGTTCCTGTTGCTGTTTCTGAGCGTCTTGTTGCTGCTTGTTCTGTTCCCGTTGCTGTTTCTGAGCGGCTGCTGCTGCTGCTTGTTCCTGTGTGTTTGGGTGTTTGGGTGTTCTGTTCCTGTTGCTGTTTCTGAGCGTCTTGTTGCTGCTTGTTCTGTTCCCGTTGCTGTTTCTGAGCGTGCTGCTGCTGCGTGTTCTGTTCCTGTTGTTGTTTCTGAGCGCGCTGTTGCTGCTGCGTGTTCTTGTCTTGCTGTTGTTTATTTCTATCTTGCTGCTGCTTTTCAGGCTTAGCCTGCTGAACCTGTTTCGGGGACTTAGCCTCTTGTTGTTGGTCTTGTTGTGCGTACGTGGAAGCTACGCTTCCGAGGAGAAGTAGCAGAACTCCCGTGCTGATGATTCCAACTGGTTTCATGAGTCTTACCTCCATTACGTCTATATTCTTGCGCCCCTCGCTTGGTCGGGCGCGGGTATTAAGGTTCCCTTTCGTCCCAACGTGGATGTGGGAAGGCGAATGGTTGCCAGAGCAGAACACCCCCGGGAATCAGAGCAATCAATATCTGAACGAAAAGCATGAGCTATTGGCCTCCTTCTCTTCGCAGCCAGATCCGTCTGACCTGCTGGTATTGTGCCGCTGGTCCTACTTGCCAGACTCGTTCCTGGGAGACTTCTTGTTAAGAGTGGCAAGGAGCAATTTCGCCGAGGCAGGCGGGCGAATCGCACTGTTGATTACGACGTCCTTCGCCGTGGTTCCATTTCCGTAGAGCCTCTCGTTGCCATCGTTGTCAGGACGAAGAGTTGAGCCTTCCAGAGATATCCCGGCAAACAATCCTCTCGCACGCGAATACGACAGAATTTCCGCCCGCATTGTGACATCCGTCGAGGCCGCAGCGCTGCGGCCTTTTGGTCCGGCTGCGGCAGCCACGTCACCGCCGAGTTTGACCTGGCTGGTGAGAATAGAATCAGCACCGCGTCGATTCATCACCAATAAGACAAAGTCTGTCGCTTGGCCTCCCAACTGCAGGCCGAAGCTTCCACCTTCGAGCGCCATCATGGAAGGCGCACTCCAAGGTCCGCTGAACTCCTTGCCGCTCCGGCAAGTCATCACTCCGCGGCCGTAACTGCCCCCAAAGCCAATTGCAACTTTCAACACCGAAGGCAGCACAATGACGCATTCCGCCTTATCCAGAAGATCTTTTGGAATATCGTCGGGAACATTTAGAATCTCAACCATCACTTTGCCGGCATTCTTGATGCGATTGTTTTCGTCTTTTTGGGCAGACGCAGGCAGAGAAAACAGCGCAACAATAGCCATCAAGAAGACACGTTTCATCAGTTTGCTCCTTTCCAAATCATCTTTAGTCTGGGCTGTCTGTGCCCGTTCTCGTCATGTTCGACTCCAATGACGCTGGTTGGTGCGAGCGGGACACCACGGCGCCATGGCGTGGGAACGATAATCCGCGCTCGCGCGTTATCATTTTTCTTCTCCGATCATGCGGAGTATTCCTAAGAAATTGGAAGCCGCGTCCAGTTGACGTCGCTCACTCGTTTCTGGTGCTCGGGCGTACCACAACTCCAGGGCTCGACCCTGGATAGCTATCTGAGCTTGCGCGACGCGTGTCTTGACTTTGTTGCGGTCTGTCTCCAAAACGGCTTCTCTGTAAAGTGCCAGCCAGTTCTGATTTCCGTCTGAATTCGCCATTAGTGATCTTCCTTGTGCATGAGTGTCGTCACTCCCTGACGAGGGTGCCGTATTGTCAGCCAAAGTACTTGTGTATTTCGAACGGGACGTGCTGACAGCGAACCAAACAGAACTGCTTCAGCATGGACCGGACACTCGCCTGGACGGCTTCCGCCGATTCGATTCTGCAAAAGATCGCCCGACTTTGTTCGCGTATTTACGGGACACTAGTACTTCTTCCATCTGGAGCGGCAGCGCCTTGTTGACATGTAGTCCCGGCGCTGCCTCCTTCCACCGTGCTCGCAAGAACGTCTTAGGCCGCCTTCTGGACTTGGGACAATTCAGCTTCAGCCTGCAACCAATCGTCCATGTCATGTCCATCATCTCTTCCACGCTGCTCGTAGAGTTGAAAGGCACGCGCACGAATTTGGTCCTGCAATTCACTGCCACCGTCCGTCTCTTGGAGGTCTGCTTTGATCGGTACAGCGGGGACTAACTGGGAAGATTTCATTTCGATTTTCTCCTTTTGATGATCTGTTTAGCGGTTTTCCGACTAATTTGGCAAACTCACAGATGCGATTGCCGCACGGCTTCTGTTGCGCTACCACCCCGGAGCGATGCACCTTGACCTAGGGCACGGCGTGTGCCAGGCATTGACAAGGGACAAGTTGCACAAAATACGCATCAAGGAGACCACCGGTCTCATCTGCACGCCCGCTGCACGCCCGCAGCCGTCAAAGGAATCGGACCGCGAATGTCCAAAGTATCGGACGTCACGACGCTTCAGGTCTCCTTTCTATGACGGGGGATGGGACGAGAGACAGACTCGGAACTGTCTGTTGCCTTTGTTTTCTGTCGCTTGGCACTTCCTTTCGTCAATTGAAATCCCAACGAGTAAATATTCGTAAGGGTTCTCTTCTTCGGAGCGCCCGGCACTCAACATGCACGTAACATCGTTGAGCGCGATGGGAAACGGCTCCGGCTGCCTAAATGCGAGCAGAGAGGGCCGGAAATTCCTTGAAGGAGGTTTCACATGGACATCGACCACGTGCTGGCCTGTGGCATCGTCTGGCGGAAAACGGCCGATCCCGAAGCGGGTTGGGAGTTGATAGAGGGTCTCGAATCCAAGGACCCACAGCTTCGCTTGCTCGCGCAGACCCTCCTGGTTGAGAGCGGAGACATCTCGATCGGGCTGTTGGAAAACGCCTTAGCGGCAGGAGTCGTGAACCCCGACATAGCGGTCAAGTGCATGGCCGACATCTTGCGAATTCGACGCGCGAAAAAAGCGACTGTACAACCTGTGAACGATAACTGCAATGACGCGTCGCCCCGCTGGGAAGTGGCGCATCTGGATTGAAAGATGCAACTAGGCCGAACACCGTCCGGTCCATCTCAGTTCTCGGTGGAGAACATCTGCGAGTGGAGAACGACTACAGTTGGCTGGTTACGGAGAAAATCGGTTTGCCGAAGATTGCCGTAAAAGGGAGGATGACATGAAAGCGCTGGAAATGAAACAGCAGATCGCACTCAAGAACATTCTGTTTGCAACTGATTTGGATGTTTCAGCAAATCGGGCCTTGCCATTTGCAATCGCGTTGGCAGGTCGCTACAGAGCGAAATTCTACGCTGCGCACATCATAACGATGGAGACGTACGCCCTCGCTCGTCCCGAAACCATAGATGTAACCTTGGATGAAATCCAAGCACACGCAAGACGTGCGCTAAATCAGATTATCGACCCGTTACGACAACATGGTCAGAGCTGCGAGGCGCTATTGGGATCTGGAGACGTTACCGCCGTGCTGATGGAATTCGTACGAAATCACGATGTCGACTTGGTTGTAGTGGGCACGAGTAGTCGTGGCGGACTGGGTAAAGTGCTTCTTGGTTCAACCGCCGAGGAAATCATTCGTGTGGCGCCTTGTCCAGTGCTGACTGTCGGACCGCACGTGACGGCTGTGGCGTCTGGCGGAGTTCGCAGCATTGTTTGCGCCACGGATTTCTCACTGGGTTCGTTGCGAGCAGCAGAATTCGCCGTCTCGCTGGCGCATGAATATCAAGCGGATTTAACGCTAGCGCATGTGGTCGAAGAAGCTCTCACTGAGTCGCCGGATCCCGCAATACAGCTAACCGAACGGCGCTTACGCGAAATGATCCCGTCCGAACCCCAGCTACCGTATGAGCCGGAAGTGGTGGTAGAGATCGGGCCGGTGGCTGAGCGCATCCTGGCCGTTGCGAATGAATTGATAGCCGACATCATCGTCATGGGTGTGCGGGGCGCGGGAGCCTTCGCACAAAGGGCAAGTCATTTCGGTTCGATCGCGCACAAAGTTGTGTCCCTCGCCACGTGTCCGGTGGTGACCGTCGGCGACGTTCATAGGATTGATAATCACTAATGTACCGGAAGGTCGAGCGTTACGATCGCATAGTCCATGGCCCAACAAGAAGCCATTCCGAGCAAAATACCGATCTCAACCGCGATAGAGACCTACATCGCGGTATTGACCGTGATCGCAATTGCCGCACACTTGATTCTCCGGTATTCGACCCATCTGCCACCGTTGGCTTATCTAGGCCCGCTATTCGTTGCCCTGATAGTCGGAGGAATTCCCATCCTCGTGAGCTTGGGCAAGAAACTCTGGCAGCGAGAATTCGGCTCGGACTTGCTGGCTGGAATCTCCATCACCGCTTCCGTGACCATGGGCGAATACCTTGTTGGAGCAATCATTGTTCTGATGCTGTCAGGCGGGACGGCACTAGAACAATTCGCCACGCGCAGAGCATCATCCGTCCTCGACGCCTTGGCGAAGCGCATGCCGCAGGTTGCGCACCGCCAACGTGGAACATCAGTTGAGGACATTAAACTCGAACAGATCCAAATAACCGATCACGTCATTGTGTTGCCTCACGAGATCTGCCCGGTTGACGGAGTGGTCATCGAGGGGCATGGGGTAATGGACGAGTCCTATCTGACGGGTGAGCCCTTTGAGATCTCAAAGACTCCGGGTGCGAAGGTTCTGTCCGGAGCGATCAACGGCGACATGGCCCTGACCATCGAAGCCGAGAAACTGGCGGTCGATTCGCGTTACGCCAAGATCATGCAAGTGATGGAGCAGAGCCGGGACAAACGTCCGCAGCTTCGCCGCATTGGAGACCGGATAGGTGCCTGGTACACGCCATTGGCAGTGGGTGTTGCCGTGCTAACATGGCTGCTTACTGGCGACTCCACTCGTTTTCTGGCTGTCGTCGTCATCGCCACTCCGTGTCCTCTTATTCTGGCGATTCCAGTGGCGGTGATTGGCGCGATCTCGCTCTCTGCGAGGCACAGCATCATCATCAAGAATCCCGCGGCCCTGGAGCAGATCACAACCTGTCGCACGCTCATTTTCGATAAGACAGGGACTCTGACCTACGGCCAGCCTCAGATGACCGAAGTGTTGTGTGGACCCGGTTTTACCAAAAACCAAGTTTTACAACCGGCCGCCAGTCTTGAACAGTTTTCCAAGCACCCACTGGCCGGTGCAGTGGTACGGGCGGCGCACGACTCTAAGCTGGCTTTACTGGAGGTCAGCCAGATGCAGGAGAAACCAGGAGACGGCCTTCGCGGCATAGTTGCCGGCAGAAGCGTGCGTATTACCGGACGCGGCAAAGTAGAGCCCAACCTGCTGTCTTCACTGCCTCCCCTTGCTTCGGGATTGGAGTGCGTCGTTTTTGTAGACGAGCAGTATGCCGGAGCATTTCGTTTCCACGATGCGCCTCGTCAGGACACCAAGCCCTTCGTCCACCACCTGAACCCGAATCATCAGGTGAATCGCGTTCTCCTCGTCTCCGGAGACCGGGAATCGGAGGTCCGCTACCTGGCGCAGGAAGTCGGGATCACCGAAGTGTATGCAGGACAGACTCCAGAGCAGAAGGTTGCGATTGTTGAAGCAGAGACCAAGAGAGCCCGAACGCTGTTCATCGGGGACGGAATTAATGATGCCCCGGCACTCATGACGGCGACCGTGGGTGTTGCCTTTGGGGCTAACAGCGACATTACCTCCGAGGCGGCTGACGCAGTAATTTTGACCACTTCACTGAGCAAGGTAGATGAGCTGATTCATGTGAGTCACCGGATGCGCTCAATCGCGCTGCAGAGTGCCGTAGGAGGAATGGCGGCCAGCGTTGTGGGTATGATCGCGGCGGCGCTTGGCTACCTACGTCCGCTGGAGGGGGCCATCCTGCAGGAGGTCATTGACTTGGCGGCTGTGGCGAACGCTGTTCGAGTGGCCCTCCCCAGTCAGAACTTGGCCGATTTTTGAGGATGTTGCTCTCCCGCTCTTCGCTCGGTCCTTGAGCGTAGTTGCCCACGAGTGATGAACGATAAGAGTTGGTCCGGAAACGCTTCCCGGCTGAGAAGCGCACAACGCAATCAGAGGGGATTGACGGACACGGGCTAGGCATGCGTGCTGCTCCCGCTCCGAACACACTGCCATCAGGAGGGACCTATGTTTACTTTCAAATTGATCCAACTCATCGAAACCCGCGCGGAACGCTTGTCCGACGCGCTCATGAAAAGGTTGAAAAACAGTAACAGGTGTAACCAGCTCTTGCAGCGAGTGCCTCCGCATGAAGTTAGAAAACGTTCCCACGAGATCTACTACAACCTCAATGATTGGCTGCGGAACAAAACAGAATCGGAAATCGAAGAGCGGTACGTAGGGCTTGGCATAAGACGTGCCAAGCAGGGTGTACCCTTCACTGATTTTGTCTGGGCCGTTCGCTTGACGAAAGAATGTCTGTGGGAGCTCATGGAGGCAGAAGGACTATTTGCAGAACCAATTGACCTGTTTGGCGGCATCGACTTGCTTCACTCGCTGGACCGGTTTTTTGACCGAATCCTATATTTTGCAGCGGTGGGTTACCAGAGCGCACGAGTTGAAAGCGAACAGGCGACGCATCTGCACGCGGTAGCTCACGGGTAAGCGTCTAGTTTCGACGTACGAATTTGGGACATCTGCTGCAATAGTGGAAGTCAGGTTGAGGAGTCACGCTAAAGTGGAAAACCCGTAGACGCTGGTTGGGTTGTTGGGTCAGGAGATGATTCCTCACCCGGCTGATCGGCTTGGAAATGGAATGCGTGTCCGAACGCGGTAACAAAATGAGAAATGGGGCGGGTCGTGTTTTCTTGCTGGGCCTGACAGCAGTAGCTCTCTATTTCTGCTATGTTCTCGTTACTCCGTTTCTAAGAGCCATCCTGTTTTCCATTGTTTTAGCTGTTCTCTCTTATCCCTTGCACTCGCGCATTCAACGCCGTATCCGGAATCGCAATGTCTCTGCACTCTTGTCCACTTGTCTTGTCCTTCTATTCATAGTTCTATCAATGGCACTCCTTGGGCGGGCACTGGCAACCGGACTGCGCGACGTCTACCAGTCACTAAGCAGTGCCGGCGACGGAAGCGAACGTCTGAGCCTGTACTTGATTCATCTTTTTGAGAGAGCAGTTGAACTAGTGAGCAGTTATGTTCCGATTTCCACCTCCGATTTGAAAGCGGCGACTGTGAACCAAGCTGAGAAAGGAGTCGCGGCTCTCCTTGGTATGACGGCGGGTGCTCTTGGAAGCCTTACGGCTCTGCTTACCAACGCCTTTATTGCTTTTTTCATTCTGTTTTTCTTGCTTCGCGATGGCAAGGCGATGTTGCGCCGTGCCGTCGTTCTGCTCCCATTGCGCAGTGACCAGACAAGAAGGCTTTTGGCGTTGGTTAAAGACACTCTCAACGCTACGGTGTATGGAACTCTAACCATGGCAGCGCTGCAAGGTGCTCTTGCAGGTCTTGCCTTCTGGTTCTTGGGAGTTACTTCAGCAGGTTTGTGGGGGATTGTCACTGCCCTATGCGCGCTGTTGCCATTGATTGGAACGGGGATTGTTCTTCTGCCCGCAGTCTCGATGCTCATGTTCAGCGGTCACTGGATCAAAGGCCTTATTCTCATAGCTTGGGGACTGGCAATTGTCCACCCGGTGGATAATTTATTGCGCCCACATCTAATCGGTAGCCGCGCAAAGCTTTCGACACTGTACGTGTTTTTTGCACTCTTAGGAGGATTGCAAGCTTTTGGTGGACTCGGAGTGTTCATCGGACCGATCGTTCTAGCAATCGCCTTGGCACTCTTAAAGTTTCTCCGCGAAGAAAAACGCGCTGCTAGCTGCAGCTTGGACCGTGAAACGTCACACCTGCATAGCGCTAATTTTGGTTTGCCAAAAGCTCCAAACCCGGGAGGGATCAATGCCTAAAGGTCAAGCGCTGTAGTGATGTGCGTACGCGGATTTTGAAGGGGAAGAAATGAGCTGTCAACAGGAGCCCCTTCAAGCCTCGCCGACTAGGCCAGCGGGAATTTGAAGTCAATTTGCTCTAGGATTGCAAAACCTCTACTGAAATCGCCCCAGATCACCCGAAAACGTCTAGGGAGACTCTGATTAAGTGCTCCCTTTCCACAGGGAGTATATCTTCATGGTCGGTCAGGCCCGCCAGCAGAATCGCAAACCCCCGGTTCACGACGATTGAAGCCCAGGTGAGTGCAGCCAGAGCGTCGGGCCGGAGCGGCTTCGAAAGCTGCTGGATCCAGATCGGTTCCAGGCTTCCCAGAACAAAAACAAACGCGATCGCAAGTATTAGCGATCGGGAGAAGTTGCCCCAAAAAGAAGCAAACAACCAGTGCAAGAAAACCAAAACGGACAGGAGCACTAGGTTCAAAACGATGAAGACTGATTCCTGGCGCTGGGCAGCGCTCTATCCTCCGCTCAGATTCGAGCAGTTTACCGCGGATCTTGTGACCACGGAAACGTGAAACGATGTCTGTGTGCCGCACACGTTTGGTCAGGTGAATCTTCCTGGCAAGTTGCTTCGCTTCTTGACTTTGGAGCGTTGAACAGCTCCTCAGAATTAGGAGAGCAGTTTTGAAAACTCCAATTCCTCATGCCATCCACTCCCCGCCCTCGACACCCACTGTATCCTTCTGTCGGCACCTCGGTTTTCCTATCTCCCGACTGTGGCGCGGTAATTGTTCGGATCGCGGGTGGAAACAACGTTACCGCGAACACGACGACAGTTCTGTCGAGCGCGGAACTTTACCATCCCGGGACTGGAAAATGGACCAACACTGGCAGCATGAGCGTTGCCCGCGTCGGCCACACCGCTACTCTGCTAATTTCCGGAAAGGTGATCGCTACCTCTGGCAGCGACGCCAATAACGACCTGACCAGTTGCGAGACCTATACGCCCTAGCGATGGACAGGAGCGGATTTCCTTCGTCTTTCTCCCCAGGTTCTCTGGCTGGCTGCTCTTTCGGAGCCAGCCAGATTTTTTTGTAAGCTGCCGTTCTGGATACGACCCGCGGATTTACCTGTTGTGTGCCGTGTCACATCGCGTTGTGACATGCATCACAACGGCACTTTCCTTGCGCTCCTAGACTTGGCCAATCAAGTGGGTTGATAGACAACCAAGAGGGCATGGTTTCACCGTCGGCTACGGATAAGACACATGGCTTTGCTACGCTCCTCCATTCTAGCGGTCGCAATCTTCCCAATCTTGCTGACGACGGCCTATGGCCAGGACAACTACGAGATCCAGGTTTACAGCTCCGAAATGGACCCGCCAGGCACGACCACCTTGGAGCTGCACAGTAACTTTACGGTTCAGGGCAGCAGCGTCCCGCGGGACGGAGTGGTTCCGACCAACCATGCGATGCACGAGACACTGGAAGTATCCCACGGATTCACCGATTGGTTCGAGACCGGCGTTTATATCTTCAGCAGCATCCAGCCCGATGGCGGTTGGCAGTGGGTGGGCAGCCACCTCCGCCTGCGCTTCACAGTGCCAGAGGCGTGGCACTGGCCGATCGGCCTGAGTTTGGGACAGGAAGCCGGATATCAGCGCCGGCAATTCTCGGAGAACACATGGACCTACGAACTGCAGCCGATTATCGACAAAACGCTGGGACGATGGTACGTGTCATTCAACCCGACATTTGATCGGGCCTTGCACGGCGCCGATGTGCATCGGGGGTTCGAGTTTTCACCCAATGCAAAGGTCAGCTACAACTTCACCAAAAAGATTGCGGGAGGGCTGGAATACTATGGCTCATTAGGACCAGCGACGGACTTTCTTCCGGCCGCGCAACAGCACCACCAATTCTTCCCTTCGATTGATCTCGATGTCTCACCCAAGTGGGAGTTGAATTTCGGAGTGGGATTCGACCCCAACCACACAAGCGATCACCTCATCGTGAAGTTCATCATCGGCCGCCACTTCCATTCGGGTCGCCTCAACTGAATGTGCCTTGAACTGTCGAAGTCGAGAAAACGACCTATGGCGTTACTTCAAATACGACACCGGCGTTGTCTGTCCCGCCATATGCCGCCGTGCCGTAGAGATTACCCTTAGTGTCAAGGATCAAGCCCGCGTAAGGGCGGGCTCCGTCGGGGTTCCCCTTGAACCTATGGAGAACTTTATACGTCCAATTGCGTTGGGTGCCGGGAGTCAACTTAAACACCACACCACATCCGCCATCGCACGAGCCAAGACCGCCCCAGGCTGTCGTGCCGTACAGATTGCCGGCCCTGTCGAGGACCAACCCGGCGTAGGGGCTATTTCCGTCCAGGCCTGCTTTGAAGGTATACAGCACCGTTTCAGTCCACCCACCGCCCGGACTCTGAGTGAGTTTGAAGACCGTACCTTTATCGTGAGTACCGCCGCCAGCAGTTGTGCCGTACAGATTACCGGCGCTGTCAAGGACCAACCCGGCGTAGGGAGCTGTTCCGTCTTTGCCACCAGGAAGCCAGTTGAATCGATGCAGCTCAAGCTCGTTCCAAACGCCGGGCTCCAGCTTGAATACAGTGCCGCAACCGATGGAGCAGAACTTAGAAAAGTCCCCACCCCAGGTGGTAGTTCCATACACATTACCAGCGGTGTCTAAGAGGAGGCTCGCCTGCGGCCCCACTCCGTCCCTACCGTTGGCACCGAAATTGTAGAGCACGCTCTCGGTCCACCCCCCAGAGCTGGGCGTGAGCTTGAAGGCAATGCCGCCTTCTTGAGAGCCACCACCGGCCGTCGTTCCGTAAAGATTGCCCGTACTGTCCTGAACCACACCGGCAAAGGGGCCGTCGCCGTCCGAGTCCAAAGCAAAGCTGTGAAGCACAGTCTCCGCCCAGGACTTGTGCGAGGGCGCCAACCGAAAGACGACGCCCGCGTTATGAAGGCCTCCCCTGCTGGTTGTACCATAGAGATTGCCAGCAGGATCAAAGATTAGTCCACCATAGACAGCCGCTCCGTCGTCGCCACTGAAGGTATGAAGAACCGTCTCTTTCCAGCGTCCGCCGGAAGTGGCGGCAAGTTTGAAAACTATGCCCTTGCCGGAACCGTTTCCGCCACCCCACTCAGTTGTGCCATAGAGGTTGCCTTTCTTATCGAAGACCAAGCCGGCAAAGGGTAGGATTCCGTCCCTGCCATCCGTAGAGAAGCTATGCAGCACTTTTTCTCCGCCGGCCGCCAAAGCACTAGTTTCGAGCGTTAGAGCGATCGCCACGATCGCGCCAGCTCGTCCCAGAACCAACGACAATTGTTTCCACCGCATTAGGGACATTCTCCGAAGAGTCTGACACTTTGAGGAGGGATGCCAATAGCTCCCTTCCGTAGGAACTTATACCACCGAATTCGTCCTGCTGGAGCAACCAGAGAATGCTGACTCCGCAGAACAACCGATCACGGTGCCGCTCTAAGTATCGTCTCATTCGTTAGCGTCATCGTCAGGGTCCCGCGAAGCGCCCTTATAGTTAACGAAATAGGCCGTACCGTGAGGGGCAGGAATTTTCTGAAACGGGCGAAATCCCTGGCCCGACGGAAAGAAGTCCCGTAAGTAATCAGCGGTTGTATCTGCATAGGTTCCCGGAGGAATCGGGCCTAGCTGGCTCCCCGACGGTCCGAAAACTACTTCGATGAAATGCAGGATGCTGCCGAAGTCGTGGGGCACGTTGGAGATATACCCTTTCGGCGTGTATGCCGAGACGACCAGGAGCGGCACCCGGAAACCCAGTTCGTACTGGTCGCGGAACGGTTGAGGGGGCGAGACGTGGTCGTACCAGCCTCCCCAATCATCCCACGTAATCAAGATGGCGGTGTTGTTCCAGTAACCACAATTGCTTTGCCCGATGGCGTTGACGATGGATCCAACCCAGGAAGGCCCCAAGCCCTTGTTCATGTTCGCGTGGTCCGACCATGCCCCGTCCGGAATTACCCAACTCACGGCGGCGAGGGCAGTACAGTTGTTGTTGTTGATGTCGTTCAAGATTGCCTTCCGGTCCAGAATGACATTGTGCGTCCAGTCGTAACTGGTACACGCTCCCGAGTTAGGTTGGCACATATGCTGAATCGCGTTGGGGGCCGTCCAGATGGAGCCCGCCGTCGGCGAATAGTATTTCCAACTGACTACGGCGTTATCAAGGATGTCGGTGAGGGTGGCGTGCTCGTAGCATGGATAGCCTGGATTGAAACCCGGAGGGGCGTACCCTGGAGATTCTATGCCGTTGGGATCAATCTCTCTGGCGACTTCGCCCGACAGCGCCGTACACCCAGCTACCCCTCCAAACGCCGCTTTATTCGGGTTCTCGGCAACAAACCAATCGCTGTAGGAGTCTGGGGGCACGCTCGGCGCTGAAGTCCCGGAAAGAAGGAACTGATGCGCCGGAAAACTGGGCCCCTGGTTATTTTGAAACATTCGGTTTGCGAACCCGTACTGCTCGGCTAGATACCAGTAGGGGTTGAGGATACCAGTCGAATTGTCCACATAACTGAATTGAGGATTTTTTGGCGGCTGACAGGGCGGTGTAAAAATCACACGGATATTGCCGGCTCCATCCATTTTGCCGCCGTCAAACATTGCCTTAAACGCAGGATGTGCGTGATCCAAGTCGTAACAGGTCACGAGAGGGCGGGGCTTCAGTGGAATCGTCTGGCCTCCTGAATTTCCGCTGGATGCGATATCCGCACCATTGGTAATTAGCACTGGATCGTGAAAGAGATTGTCGGGAGTACGATTCTCCTGAACGATCACGACTACATGCTGGAATTTTGTGTTTTGAGTGTATGCGAATGTCGTCCCCAGAGAGGCTAGCAATAGGCTTTTGGCTATGAATTTCATCGAAGTTCCTCCTGGCAGCTTCTTGCCCTGGAACGCTCGCAGGGTGGGCACGATACAAGGGGAGATTTACCCGTGCTTGCCGCCCGATGCTGCTATGCCTCTGGATAGGCAATCGATCCGCCAAAGTTCTCTAATAAGGAGAACGGTGACTGCAGACGCGGAAAACCGGGATCTAATCGAGAGCAATCCCAGTTTGTCAGACGGAATATCTGGTTTCACTGTGGGTACAGGACGAAATGCTAGCGAGGATCTTCACTTGCGTTCACCGTTTGGAACCAACCCAGCCAGTTAGATGCTAGCTGTGCACGATCTCTGTACAGAATACTGAACTTCGGCTGCAAGAATTCTTGACACTGTGTGATCGGGGTCGTTGAATCGGGCCTGTAGTGAAGTGCCGACTCTCTTATGCTTGGCGTCCAGCAGATCTACCAGCGTCGGATGCTCGAAGCACGGGTACTGCTTCGAGGACTCGTTGCTGGAAGGATCAATCAAAAGAACAGTTTCCTCCGCAGGAGCCGTACGGTCTGCATTCCTATTGGGATCGAGACCTCCCCAAGGGTTCTCGGCAGCAAACAAATCGCTGGCTGCGGTTGGCGCCGAAGTCCCGCCGATGATGAATTGATGCGCTGGAAAGCTCGGGCCTTGGTTGGTCTGAAACATCCGATCGGCGAAGGTGTACCGTTCAGCTAACAGGAAGTAGGGTTTCGCCTCGGGAGGGTTCATGTAGACGAACTGAGCATTTCGAGGCACGCAGTTCCTTCTGTGATGAAGACACAGCGCACCAACCTTGTCCGCTCCATCCATTTTGCCACCATGGTACATCGCTACGAACGCCCCATGTGCGGATATCGCCAACAGCGGCGTTGGGCCGGGAGCGAGTTGCACGGATCAGTATTACTTTTAAACCCAGCGGCGCAGGGCAGAGAAAAGCGGGGTTGCGGATCGTTCACAACGGTGGCGGCGGGATCGATCAAGTGAACTCTACAGGGGGCCGGTTCCGCGAAGTGACCCCTCGTCAAGCCTGGCACTCGCCCTCCACGGCGGCGACACTGAGCCTTTCCGCCGGCGAAGGTGTAGAGGACCTTGAAAGTAACGCGCGGCGTCTGGCGGGCCTTATTGCCGCAAGGAGCCGTTCACTAGAATCAGGACCCCCGAAGGGTGGCGTGTTCCTTCTCACGGAGGTTTGTGCCCATGATCACAGACAGAGGCTCTGGCTTCTGCTAATTTGTCAATATCTGCGAGTGAACAATGGGAGCCAGGTCTATTTCGGATGGTTTTCTTGACTGGATGAAGCGGCTTCACCGCCCATTTCCGCTGCTCGTGCTTGTCCCTGTCTTATTTGTAATGATCCCACAAATGGCTTTAGTCGATAGCGATGAGGATGGCATCCTAGATCTTCCTGTCATCACCATTTGCACTACTCACATCGCCGATCCATCAAGCTCCACACGCAAGGATTCACGAACGCAAAAGAGTCACAACACTGTCGTGCCCGCCGTGGTTGCGACCCAGCCTCAGCACCTAGAAGCCGATAGTTCCGATTTCGTTTTCCACCATGGCCGCGCTATTCTCCAGGCAGCCTGCTTGCTCCGCTGTTGACACCCCGCCTCGAAACCAGCCAACCATTTTGCCAATAGGAACACTCTTGGCAGGCAGTGATTTACCGAGCATTCGAAAAGAGGTTCCCCATGGCGGACAGCGACACAAGCAGGCACTGGCTGGAGCTTTACAGAGAAGCCATATTGGAACCAGACCGCAGGAAGACGAGAACACTCGCCGCCCAAGCTGACAGGTGCAATCCAGAGCCGAGCCAGGGAATTGTGGTACGCCGGCTCATCGGAAACCAACGAGCGCCGACCGGCTGGACGCGGCCTCTCGTTTCCTAGGAATACTCGGGACGATCGGAGAAGAAACAATGATAGTCGATAAATTCGAACAAGACAGAAGGAGCTAGCCATGCATCATCTGAAGAGAAGCATTCTATATTCTATTTCGACGTTCAAATTCACCTGCCTTTCTAAAGGGTTACTGAGAAATGCAATTATCGTTCCTGCAGTGATCTTGTTGTGCGCGAGCAGCTTCGCGCAGAACGATATTCACAAAATCAATCATATCGTTTTTGTGATTAAGGAAAATCGCACTTTCGATAATTACTTCGGCACGTTTCCCGGAGCGGATGGAGCTACAAGCGGGAAAATTTCTACCGGCGAAGTCATCCCTCTTCGCCATTTACCGGATCGTGCGCGAAATATGGGACACGAGTGGTCGGATGCAGTTGCGGGTATCGACGGGGGAAAGATGGACAGGTTCGATCTGGTGGCTCATGGCAACATGAACGGCGACCACATGGCCCTCTCGCAACTTGTCGAAGCTGACATTCCGAACTATTTCACCTACGCAAGAACTTTTGTTCTGGCGGATCGAATGTTCTCGTCGCTGCAAGGACCGAGCTTTCCCAACCATCTGTACACCATCGCATCCGAGAGCGGCGGTGTGATCGGGAATCCACCGGTGAGTCGATGGGGGTGCGATGCGCCGCTGGGAACTTTAGTAGCAGCTTTGGACGAACAGGGAAAGCGCACTCAATTATTCCCCTGCTTTGAGTTCCGGACCCTGGGCGATACCTTGGAGACGGCGGGTATTTCGTGGAAGTATTACGCCCCGCCTGAGGATACCCCCGGGTATCAGTGGTCTGCCTTCGACGCGATTGGACACATTCGAAACACCTCGCAGTGGGCTGAGCACGTCGTCTCCTTTAACCAGTTTGCCGATGACGCGCGCAGTGGCAATCTACCGGCGGTGAGTTGGCTGATTGCGCCCACGAAGTACAGCGAACACCCCAACAATGGGTCTTGCGACGGAGAGAATTGGACAGTGGAACAGTTAAACGCCATCATGCAGGGCCCCCTGTGGGATGCGACAGCGATCTTCCTAACCTGGGACGACTTTGGAGGGTTTTACGACCACGTGCCGCCCCCCTCCATAGATAAGTTCGGATTGGGGCCTCGTGTACCAATGCTCATCATCTCACCTTACGCGAGGCCGGGATATGTCTCACACACTCAGTACGAGTTCTCGTCTGTATTGAACTTCATTGAGAAGCGTTTTGACTTGCCGGCGCTTACGTCACGTGACGCACAAGCCAATGACATGTTGGACAGCTTCGACTTCAACCAGACACCCCAGCCCTCTCTGCTTCTGCAACCTCGTACCTGCCAAGAAATGGGTCCTGGCGCAGGCGTGGATAAGGTTGCCGTGGATTTCGCTGCGCAACCGACAAACACGACCAGCCTGCCGCAGAACAGGAAGGTCACCAACATCGGCACGAAGCCATTGATCATCTCGGACATTAAGACCCCGGGCGATTTTGCCCAAAGCAACAACTGTAGTAGTCCGCTGCCAGTCAAAGGCAGCTGCACGTTTAGATTCACCTTTACGCCGACCCAGGCGGGACTCAGGAAAGGCAGTGTCGTGCTGACCGATAACACGAGCGACGGCCCACACTACTTTAATCTTTCAGGGACGGGATATGTACCCATCGCACTTTCTCCTGCCAGCCTCACCTTCGGCGAGCAGCTCAGACAGACGACCAGCACCCCCCAGAGGGTCACGTTGACTAACCCCCAGAAGTCGCCACTGACAATTGCCAGCATCACCACCAGCGGTGACTACGCCGTCGCAGGCACAAGCTGCGGCAGTACTGTTGCGGCAGGGGGTTCCTGCACGATCGATGTGAGTTTCAAGCCTAAGTTCCGAGGAGCGCGAACGGGGTTGCTCACTGTTGCCGACAGCTCGCCGGGAAGCCCGCAGACCGTTACCTTAACCGGGATAGCTACTTGTGTCACTCTATCCACCACGAGTGTGGACTTTGGCAACCAAGCGGTGGGCCCGCTTAGTACTCCCCGGGATGTCCTTCTAACGAATACAGGGATCGAAGGTGTAGAGATTTCAGGGATCTCCATATCTGGAACGAACGCCCAAGACTTTGCTCAGGTCAACAATTGCAACACGGTCGTTGGGCCGGGAGCGAGGTGCACGATCAGTATTACGTTCAAACCCAGCCGCGCGGGGGCGAGAAAGGCGGGGTTGCGGATTGTGCACAACGGCGGCGGCGGGATCGATCAGGTGAGTTTACAAGGGACCGGATCCGCGAAGTGACGCCCGTCAAGCCGCGTGCCGCCGCCGCCGTCGGCGGCGACATTGAGGCTTTCACTGGTGAAGGGCTAACGAATGAGGCGATACTTAGAGCCGCACCACGAATCGGTTGTTCTGCCGGGTCAGCATTCTCTGGTTACTCCAGCAGGACGAATCCGGTGGTACGAGTTCCTACGGCGGGAGGCTATCGGCAATCTTCTCGAAGTCTCTGATGCCCCCAATTCCAGTGTCGGTTTTCGGGACGTCCTTCCCGGGCAACCCGCATGTCCTTCCGAGACCTAGTAGCGCCAGGAAACATGCGCGTAGATTTTGGTCCAAGCTTCCTATGGGTTGCCTGGTCTTTTGAAATCCAACAATGCCAGAACACCCTGGAAGCCGTAGCTATACGCTTTGTGTCGGGCACCGTTTGGCTGGCGACGAGCCTTTTGCAATCACCTACGGACCGCGTCTCGCCACACCGCGCTTCTTGATCGTCAATGGCCGTGAAGATGAAACCATCTCCGACTTAGAAAACATGGTGAAGGAGGATTACTATGAAACTCGCCATCAAAGGCCTACTGCTGCTGACCTTACTTGCGTGCGCCCACGCTCAGAACCCGATTAAGTACGTAGTTGTGATCTTCCAGGAGAATCGGACGCCCGATAACCTTTTTCATGGATTGCCTGGTGCAGACATCGCTAACAGCGGGGTGAATTCGAAGGGTCAGATCATTCCGCTCACACCGCTGCCTCTGGCCAACAATTATGATGTGAGTCACGAGCATCTTGCGTTCGTCTCGATGTACGACGGTGGGAAAATGGACGGAGCCGACAAGGTCAAGATTTATTGTAATAAGGGTGCCAAGAATTGCCCGCCTCCTAATCCTCAGTTCAAGTATGTTAATCCGTCCGAGGTCTCCCCGTACTTCCAACTAGCCACGCAGTATACGTTCGGGGACCGAATGTTCCAGACCAACCAAGGTCCGAGCTTTCCGGCGCATCAATTTATTATCTCCGGGACTTCAGCGCCAACCGCAACCAGCGATTTGTTTGCCGCCGAAGAACCGGCTGGCATTCCAAACTTCGTTGACAATGCCGGGTGCACAGCTCCTGCGAAAGAATACGTTCTGTTAATTGACCCCAAGGGCGCCGAGTCGCAGCAGATGTATCCATGCTTCGATCATCCCACCCTGCCGGATCTGCTCGACCAAGCTGGGTTCAGTTGGCGATATTACACTCCCTCGGCAGGTTCCATATGGACAGCGCCGAATGCGATTTCTCACTTGCGTTTTGGGTCGGATTGGAACAAGGTGATTTTGCAGCCTAACCAAATACTCACTGACATCAAGCACGCGCAGCTTCCTGCAGTGAGCTGGGTGATTCCCACGTGGGCGGAATCAGATCATGCGGGAGCTAACAAGGGCTTAGGACCCTCATGGGTCGCCTCCATTGTTAATGCCATCGGCCAAAGCCCTTATTGGTCCAACACCGCCATCCTTATCACGTGGGATGATTGGGGAGGGTGGTATGACCATGTCGCGCCCACCATCTATGACTCCTATGAATACGGTTTTCGCGTGCCTCTGATCGTTGTGTCACCCTACGCGAGGGTCGGGTACGTGTCTCATGTGACGCACGATTTCGGCAGCATCTTGAAGTTCATTGAAAAGACGTTCAATCTGCCGTCGCTCGGCTATGCGGATTCACGCGCCGATGATCTGTCCGATTGTTTCCAATTCCACGCCGCCCCGCATGCTTTTCGTCCCATCCAGGCACGCCATAATGTGACCTATTTCCTCCATCACAAGGATCCGCCAGGAGATCCTGATGATGATTGAAGACCTATCGAGTTGGTATCGCATCCCGCCGGAGACCGGCTATCTCATCCCATCTATTTGCAACAATCATCCCTGTACGCCTCGGAGTTTCCACGCCTGACAGTGTTGCAACCGGCTGGGACGCCTTGATGTGTAGGAAAAACAAGAACCAATTTGAGCCGACAAGCTTGGAAAGGCTCCCGTATCTTAAGCGTAAATAGGTGTGGGTGTTGAAAACCTCGACGTATTGGAAAAACAGTCACTCGGCCAGCGCGCCCTGGACCAACGGGAATCTGAAGGTCGGTTTTACTCTAGGATTTCCTAGTAAAAGATCTGCCGAAATCGCCCCAGATCGCCCGAAAACGTCTGGAGGTAGCTTTCCCTTAATTCGGAGGAGCGACGCGGAAACCAGCATCAGTATTGAAGATTCTCATGAAGCCACCGACCGCAAAGCAGGTCGAGAAGGTGTCACGGATTTCCTTCGGGGACGTGCCCACCTTGACACCAGTCGATAAGCTTCTGTCCCATCAACTTTGCCTTAATGTTGCCCAGGCCGCTCTTCTCGCCTCCGACATTGATCGGGTGTTGGCAGACCACTTGTTCTGCCCTCGTTTTAGCTTCTTACCGTCAAATGTCGTTGAAGCCTGAATCCAGTTGAATTGGAAGGCTAATGGGCGCCGCAAAGGGGGTGCATATCGGTCGTCCCTATCGGGGCAAATCCTTCGATTACGAGTCAAAGTCAAAAATTGTCAGGTTTTATGCGGGCAAGAGAATGGCTCCTCAGGTAGGACTCGAACCTACAACCCTCCGGTTAACAGCCGGATGCTCTGCCATTGAGCTACTGAGGAGTGTTTTGGGGCGCGCCCGAAGGGCGGGCCCTTTTGTCTTTATCCATAATATCATTTGCTGGGCTTTGAGGGTCCTTTCGCATTTCAGAAAATCTTTATACTGGTTAGGGTGGGAGTTGGCTCCCGCTTGCATCGCCAGTGAGAGGTGTTCATGGCAGGAGGTCGGATTTTGTTCTGGATTCTTTCCTTGCTTGGTTTCTTTTTGATTGCCGGGGTGGTGTTGGCCGTGGATGGAGCTTCGAGTACGCCAGTGGCGCCTCCAAAGGCTCGCGTGGAGGTTGTTGAGGAAACGTTGAACGGGCATCGCGTCGCTGATTCTTACCGGTGGCTGGAGGATGCGAACAGTGCGGAGACGCAGGAATTTGTTCGCGCGGAACTGGCTTACACTCGCGGTATTCTCGACCCTTTGCCGGGACGAAACCGGATCAATCAGGAGCTGACCGAACTGCTTTCTATCGGAAGCATCGGGACGCCGCAAGTTGGCGGGAAGTTTTACTTTTATGTACGGCGCGAGGGAACGCAGAACCAGGCTGTGCTACTGGTGCGCGAGGGAATTAAAGGGAAAGACCGGGCGCTGGTGGATGTAAATCAGATGTCCTCAGATGGCACGGTTGCGCTGGACTGGTGGGCCCCATCGGATGACGGCAAGTATGTGGCTTATGGCACCTCTGCCGGAGGGTCGGAAGAGAGCACGTTGCGGATCGTTGAGACTTCGAGTGGAAAGTTGCTGCCCGACACCATTGACCGGGCGCGGCACGCGAACGTCGCATGGAAAAAAGACAATTCAGGTTTCTACTATGGACGCACTCCGAAGAAAGGCGATGTGCCTGCGGGGGAGGAGGTTTATCACGTCAAGATTTTCTATCACGCGCTGGGCAGTGATCCGGAAAAAGATCCGCTGATTTTTGGGGATCGTCTCAAAGCGCAGGATGTGCCAGTCGCCCAGCTCGCGGACGATGAGGATCGCTGGTTGCTGTTCACAGTATTCGAAGGCTACACCAAAACTGAGATGTTTCTGCAGGACCTCAAGGCGGGGACGGCGCCGATTGAAGTGACCAGCAGGAAAGACTTCAGTTACAGCGGCGAAATTCTGAAGGGGCAGCTTTACGTTCTAACCAACGAGGACGCGCCCCACTATCGTGTTTTCCGGGTTGACGCGCAAAAGCCTCAGCGCGAGAGCTGGCACGAGATTATCCCAGAATCAGATGCGATATTGAAGAACGCGGTCATCGTCCATGGCAACATGGTCGGCCTGTACGAGAAAAACGCAACCTCGCTGCTGAAGATATTCGGGACGGATGGGCATCTGTTGTCGGATGTGAAGCTGCCGGGGCTGGGTTCGATTACCGAGGTTGGTGGTCAGTGGAATAGCAACGAAGCTTTCTTTGGATTCCAGTCGTTCACGGTTCCGCCCAGCATTTACAGCATTAGTTTCAAGGAGGACGAGGCTCCGGGTCTCTGGGCCCGAGTGGATGCACCTTCGATTGATCCCTCGGCTTACGAAGTCAATCAGGTTTGGTTTTCGTCGAAGGATGGAACCAAGGTTCCGATGTTCGTTTTCTATAAGAAGGGGCTGGTGCTGGACGGCAAGAATCCTACCGTGCTGACGGGATACGGAGGATTCAACATCAGCCTGACCCCGAGCTTTGTGGGCGATCGTTATTTGTGGCTGGAGCATGGCGGCGTTTTTGCTGTAGCCAACTTGCGCGGCGGGGCTGAGTTTGGGGAAGACTGGCATCGGGCGGGCATGCTGGAGAAGAAGCAGAATGTTTTTGATGATTTCATTGCGGCGGCTGAGTATCTGATTGCGCAGAAGTATACGGATAAAGAGCATCTGGCGATTCGTGGCGGATCGAATGGCGGATTGCTGGTGGGGGTGGCGCTCACGCAGCGTCCCGATTTGTTCCGGGCTGTGGTCTGCGCGGTGCCGTTGCTGGATATGCTGCGCTACCAGCATTTCCAGATTGCCAAGCTCTGGATTCCCGAGTACGGGTCGGCGGATGATCCCAAGCAGTTTGATTTTATCTATGCTTACTCGCCCTATCAGCATGTGAAGGCGGGCGTGGAATATCCGGCGGTGTTGTTCATGACGGCCGAAAGTGATACTCGCGTCGATCCCATGCACGCCAAGAAAATGGCGGCTTTGATGCAGGCCGAAGCGGCGAATGGGCAGAGCCGGGAGCGTCCGATCTTGTTGCGGATTGAGCCGAAGGCTGGGCATGGAGTGGGGAAGCCGATTACCAAGCAGATTGAAGAATTGACGGATGTTTATTCGTTTTTGTTTTGGCAGTTGGGGGTGCGGGAGTGAGCATTGTGGGTTTGCGCGAGATTCGCGATGCCCATCGAGTGTTCCTCAGCCCAAGCCATGGCACCAAAACCCCTCAATGAGTGAAATCGAGATGTTACGCCAACTGACCCTGTAAGGATGAAGCTCAGCGACGGCTCCGAATGTTTCACGTTCACGCACATCCAGTCGCGGGGCGCTATACGGGACTACGCTGCTATGGCCAACTGTTTGCTTTCTCTTCCCACTCAGGAGCATTCAAGCCCATCACGAGGAGCCACAGGAACACCGATCCTTCCACGAGGAAGGCGGAGGCCATAACGTAGGGGGACAAATAGTTTGCGAGCGTCGGGGACAGAAAGGTCAGCCAACACAAGCCCGCGATCGCCGTCAGTGCACTCAGAAACCGAAGCAGGAAGGTCGACCTGAGAATCAGGTAGCTGATCAGGATCCAATAGAATCCGTGAAATCCGAGGCCGATGTTCACGCTGTGAGGTAGAAATTGAAGAAGCAAAATGGTGACTGCCACGAAGTTGAAGGACGCCGCGAGCAAAGAAATGCGCCTGTCCACCGGCTTAAAGATGTAATAGAAGAGCAGCGTCACAGCGATCATGCACGAGACCTCTTAACACCCGCTGCGATGTGCGCTGCGAAACTCAACCTGCCGCGAGCGAAGAACTCGGTGAATGTTGACGTCAGTACGAGGAGCAGAAAAAGGACACCGGCCATTCTGGCCTTGAAACGCGGTGACACTTCAGCAATCCGTTTCATCATCACTGCAGCTCTCATACTCTTTCCTCCTTATGCGAGCGATTGAATCAGGCGTTCATGCAAATCAGAGCGGGCTTCCCGATCAGAAAGCCCAGCGCACAGCTCCGAACGATAGGCGGTGGCTTTCATGCGGCGCGGGCCTGCTCCTTCCATTGTTGAACGTCCACGCCCATCACGAGCAGCCATAGCATCAGCGCTAATTCCGCGAGAAAGCCGAGGACCAGATTGTAGGGTGACAGATAGTCTGCGAGCGGCGGGAATAGAAAGGTCAGCCAACCCAGACCAGCAAACGCCATCAGCACGCCCAGAATTCGAGGCAGGAAGCTCGACTTGAAAATCAGGTAGCCGATCAGGAGGCAATAGACTCCGAAGAATACGAAGCAGATACTGACGCCCTGACTGTACAATTCGAGAAACAGAGACGCCAGCACCCGCAACTGTTCCACCTTAAGAACGCTCAGGTACTGGCTGCCTCCCAAGACGACAAGCGGGGCGAGTTGAAAGACGCTAGCGAAAGCAAGAATGGCACATCCCACGAGGCTGATGAACGCCGCGAGTAAAGAAAGGCTCTTGTTCAGAGGCTTAAATAACTCATAGAAGAGAGCCGTCACCGCGACATAGCAAGCCGTTGCGATGAGGCCAGTTGCTATCCCCAACCGAAATAAAGACTGGTGCGCCAGGATGTTGTTCGCTGTAGACGCGGCATCGCCGTACACAACAAGGCCTTTAAGGAAGAGCATGCTGAATACCGCCGTCAGAAAGTAAAGCAAGTAAACGACGCCGGCAATCCTAGCCCTGGGTCACGGCGACGCTTCTGCAATCCGTTCCACCATTGCAGCTGTGCTCATATTGGTTTCCCCGCGAGGAGATTCGCCCTTTGGGATCAAAAGTACTACTCCTGTCAATCAGCTGTCTGAGCAATTCTGCACACTGTCGAAATGTTGATTCGCACGAGTGGGAGTCTGGCAGGGCGACCCCGACGATCGAATGGAGTTTGCGACGGTTCGTAACTGGCGAAACCAGGCCATATCGCTCAAAACCCCTCAATAAGTGTAATCGCGATTTTGCAACAGCGATCCGTTTTCGAGGCTGTCTTCGAAACCGTTTGACGTAGGGCAGCGGTGCTGTCAGGAGATAGCGCTAAAACCATGCGCGGGACACTCACTAGCAGTTCTGCTAGTAGCGGCGTGCCAATTCGAGATGGATTATGTTGTGTGGGAATCGTATCTGGAATCCCGTCTGAAGACAAAAAACGAAATGGAGAGGCAAATTGTATGAGCAAAAAACAGTTAACGATTGGAACGAGTCTGTTGGCAGTGTGTTTTCTGGTAGGGGCATCGGCTTTTAGCGCTGCCCAGAATGTCAAAGTGAAAGGAATGATCTCCGGCCGCACCGGAGACACCTTGATCGTGAACAACCAGGATGGCTCGAAGACCACGGTGGTGCTCGATGATTCCACGAAGGTGCAACAGCCGAAGGGTCTCGGCCTGCGCAAAAAGCAAGTCTCGGCCGCTGCCCTGATTCCTGGACTCAAGGTGAGCGTCGATGGAACGGGTGACTCGACCAAGGTCACAGCGAAAACAATTACCTTCGATAAAAACGATCTGGAAACGGCCGAAATGATCCAGGCTGGCTTGCACCCCACGGCGGAGCAAGTGGCTGCGAATCAGAAGAACATCGCGACCAACCAGCAAGATATCGCTGCCAACCAGCAGGCGACGGCAACCAACGCGAAGGATATCTCCACTAACCAGCAGGCGACCGCTGCCAACACAGCGGATATTCAAAAGAGCATCGCCGATATCGAGGCCAACACAAAGCGGTTTAACGACTTGACCGATTATGACGTGAAGGGCGACCTGACCGTAAACTTCAAAGTCGGGAGCTACAAGATCTCGGCAGACGACCAGGCAAAACTCAAACAGTTAGCGCAAAGCGCGAGCGGCCTCAAGGGATACATCATCGTGGTGAAGGGCTATACCGACTCGACGGGAAACGCCGCCATGAACACAACCCTGAGCCAGGACCGAGCGCAAGCAGTGATCAACTATCTGGTGCAGCAGGGTGGAATAAAGATACGGCATATCACGGCTCCGGGCGCGTACGGTGAAACCAACCAAGCGGCATCGAACGAGACCGCCTCTGGCCGAGCAGAAAATCGCCGGGTTGAGGTTAAAGTTTTGGTGAACAAGGGCCTTGCCGGTAGCTAGAGACCTTGTGCCAGCTAGATTTGCCGCAGCAGTTTTTTCGAGCCTCTCGATTTCGGCTGCGACGGCAAAACGGGGGATGAGAATTTTTGGTTCCCGTCCCCCGCTTTAGTCTCAAAGAGTATCGAACAACTTACGCCGTCCTCTGGGCGGCTTCTCTTTGCGTTGCCCCAATGGTAGTTGCGCGGTAACTGACGTTACCAGGCGGTTACACTCTTTGATCCCGCCCTCACCGTTTGGGTCCCCACGAAGTTTGTCAACCATCACGGCTTCGAGAGCCATGGGTGCACGGGGAACCGCATGAATGACGCAACCCGGTTACGGCTCCCAGTGGGGGTGATCACGGTTTCTACCTCGCCACGGAAAATGCAGAGGTCCTTCGTTGGGAGTCGCTCGTTCGCGAGCGACTCCGCGTCCTCTATGACATGGGTTTTGGCGGGCGGAATCAGAATCATGATTCCCTGCGGGGCCTGAGTCTGGTTCTTTGCTTACCCAGGGCTTACGCCCTGGGCTAATGTATGCCGCCCCTTCGGGGCTGGATTGCTTCCGATCCGGCGACGCCTGGACTTTTAATGTTGGATTCGCCGCGCTTTGTGTTAGGCTATAGCTATCCGAAAATATTGTTGAGGCTTCATAGCTGTTGATCCTGGGGTCAACGGGTGGCTGGTTTTGTCTTTGATTTGGGTTCGGAATGGCTTGATTGGGCGGGAAGAAGCAGATTCCTCGACGGCTAAAGCCGTCTCGGAATGACAAACGGTGGGGAGTGGGGAGTTTATATGGCAGTGTCGATTGTGTTGGCGGAGTTGACGGGGTTGCGGGAGGACGCGGTGCGGAAGCCGCGGCGTCCGAATCCGAAACGAAGGGGGGAGTTGGCGGAGGCGGCGTTTTTGTTGAAGGCGCAGAGCATGGGTTTTCGCGTGGCCAGGCCTTGGGGAGACAGTGAGCGGTACGATTTTATTCTGGATTCCGGAGGGCGGTTGTGGCGGGTGCAGCTTAAGTCGACGGAGGTGTTGCATTCGCGGGGATACGAAGTTCAGGCGATTTACGGAGTTTATGGGAGAGGCAAGAGCGGGTATACGGCTGGCGATATCGATGTTCTGGTGGTGCGCATCGGGCCGGTTGACGTTTATTATGTGCTGCCGATCGCGGCCGTGGCTCTGGCGAAGAATCTGCGGTTCTATCCGGACATTGAGTGTAAATGCGCACGGTGGGAGGGGTATCGGGAAGCTTGGAGGGTGATGGGAATGGAGTGACGGGTAGGCTGTTCAAGGTGCAGAGATCCTTCGTTGGGAGACCTGCGCGTGCGCAGGTCTCCGCTTCCTCAGGATGACGGCATAGTTCTTGGGATGACGATGTAGTTTTCAGGGTAGAATCGCGTGGGTTTAATCCATGGGGAGTGGGGATCGATGATGAAAAGGACGCTATCCGGGTTGTTGGGGGTTCTGGTGCTGGCTGGGGCGGCTTGGGGTCAGGCGAGCGATGGGGTGGTCACGATCAATGGGGGTCGAAACACGATTTTGATGCGGGCTCCGTCGGAGCCATTTGTGGCTGCGGTAACGGCGTCGTCGAAGCTGGTCAAGATTTATAGCAATCTGGGCACGGGTAGCGACGTGTACAACTCGATCGCTGGCTATGGGATTCTGGGGCCGGATGCGGGGCAGCCGTGGCCAGAATCGGTGGGGTGCGGATTCCGGCCTAAGGCCGATCACATCGTGACGGAGATTCAGGTGGGCGCGACGTATGTGCAGGGCACGAATACGCTGGTGGTCAGTTTAAATGAGGACAATAAGGGAATCCCGGGGAAGGCGCTTCATAGCTGGCGTTTTTCCAACCTGCCGACGTTTGGGAGTTGTTGCACGCTGCAGAGCGCGAAGTATGCCAAGGGGATTCCGGTGAAGAAGGGCAAATTGTATTGGGTAGTGCTGAGCCCGCAGCAGAAATTCAAAGATACTTACGACGTCTGGAACAATAACTTTGCGGGAACACAGGGTACGTTCTCGAACAACATCGGATCGGGTTGGAATAGCAGCTATCAGGTGCTGGGGGCGTTTGGGGTGTTTGGCGAGTGAATTCGGCGACAGGGTAGCCGCGATTGGTTTGACCTGACTCCTCTAACATGTTATAAGAATTGGTCTTGTTCCGTGGGCTCGGGAACGTAGCATTTCCCTGCCTGGGGCACGATGAACATCCGACGCGGCCAAACTCAGCAATCCCTGTTCAAGCCTTGCAGTGGAAGCGTGTTCGGAACTCCGGCCATGCCCTTCCGCGCTCTTTTATAAGAGTGGGGGAATTGTGCGCCGGTTCGAGGACCTGAACCCGTAGTCATCCTTAATATAGTTCTCAATGAGTGGAGGATTTCCTATGCGCACCTGGCTGGCTGATCTTGTGTCCCGAAGTTGCCGTTTGGCGGTGGCTCTGGCGTCTTTTGTGGCGGTGGCGGCGTGTTCGGCTTTAGCCCAGCCGGCTTCGGAGGAGGGTGGCGAGGCTGGATTAAAGCTGCCGGACCTTTCTTCGGTATCTTTCCTCGGCATGGATGGGCACAAGTTGCTGATGATCGGGATCCTGTTCTGCATTGCGGGGCTGGGGTTTGGGATGGCGATTTATATGCGGCTCAAGAATTTGCCGGTACATCGGGCGATGTTGGAGATCTCTGAGCTGATTTATGAGACTTGCAAGACTTATTTGATCACGCAAGGCAAGTTTTTGTTGCTGCTTTGGGTGTTCATCGCGGTGGTAATTGTTCTGTACTTCGGGGTGCTATCGCCGGTGCCGGGAAAGCCGGTGATGACGACGCTGCCGATTATTCTCGTGTTTAGTCTGGTAGGAATGGCGGGTAGTTTCGGCGTGGCGTGGTTTGGCATCCGGGTGAATACGTTTGCTAACTCGCGTACGGCGTTTGCGGGCTTGCGGGGGAAACCTTATCCGATTTACAGCATTCCGCTGCAGGCTGGGATGAGCATCGGAATGATGCTGATCAGCGTTGAATTGCTGATGATGCTTTTCATTTTGCTGTTTGTGCCGGGGGATTACGCGGGGCCGTGCTTTATCGGGTTCGCCATTGGGGAATCGCTGGGAGCGGCGGCGCTTAGGATTGCGGGCGGGATCTTCACCAAGATTGCGGACATTGGGTCGGATCTGATGAAGATCGTTTTCAAGATCAAAGAGGATGACGCGCGAAACCCCGGTGTCATCGCGGATTGTACCGGGGATAATGCGGGCGACTCGGTTGGGCCATCGGCGGATGGGTTTGAGACGTATGGCGTGACCGGCGTGGCTTTGATCACGTTTATTCTGCTGGGAGTGAAGAATCCGACGGTGCAGGTGCAGTTGCTGGTCTGGATTTTCGTGATGCGCATCATGATGCTGGTTTCGAGCGCGGGGGCGTACTTTCTGAATAGCGCCGTGGCTCGGGCGCGCTTTGCCGATGCGGATGTGATGAACTTCGAGACTCCGCTGACTTCGCTGGTTTGGGTGACCTCCGTGGTTTCGATCGTTCTGACCTACATTGTTTCGGCGGTTATTGTTCCCGATATTGGCGGCGATACTACGCAATGGTGGAAGCTGGCCACGATTATTTCTTGCGGGACGCTGGCGGGGGCTTTGATTCCTGAGCTGGTGAAAGTGTTTACGTCGACCGAGTCGCGGCATGTCCGGGAGATTGTAGCCTCGGCGGAAGAAGGTGGGGCATCGCTCGGGATACTGGCTGGCTTTGTGGCGGGAAACTTCTCGGGCTACTACTTGGGATTGTCGATGGTGTTTTTGATGTCGGTCGGCTATTACATGAGCACCATGGGACTGGCGACGGCGGCGACCATGATCGCGGCTCCGGTGTTTGCCTTTGGGTTGGTGGCGTTTGGGTTTCTGGGGATGGGGCCGGTCACAATTGCAGTGGACTCTTATGGTCCGGTGACGGACAACGCGCAGTCGGTGTATGAACTGTCGCTGATCGAGCAGGTTCCCAACATCGCTGGCGAACTCAAGAAGGACTACAACTTCAATGTGAACTTTGAGCGGGCCAAGCACATGTTGGAGGAGAATGACGGAGCAGGGAACACGTTTAAGGCGACCGCGAAACCCGTGCTCATTGGCACGGCCGTGGTGGGCGCGACCACGATGACTTTCTCGATCATTATGGCGTTGACCAATGGGTTGACGCAAAACGTCGAGAAATTGTCGTTGCTGCATGCGCCGTTCTTGCTGGGACTGATCAGTGGAGGCGCGATTATCTATTGGTTTACGGGCGCTTCGACGCAGGCAGTGAGCACTGGTGCTTATCGGGCGGTGGAATTCATCAAGGCGAACATCAAGCTGGAAGGGGTTACGAAGGCTTCGGTGGCCGACAGCAAGAAGGTCGTGGAGATCTGCACGAAGTATGCGCAGAAGGGCATGCTGAACATCTTCATTGCGGTGTTTTTCGCTACGCTGTGTTTCGCTTTCATCGAGCCGTTCTTGTTTATCGGATACTTGATCTCAATTGCCATATTCGGCTTGTATCAGGCGATCTTTATGGCCAATGCTGGCGGGGCCTGGGACAACGCCAAGAAGATCGTCGAGGTCGAATACAAGCAGAAAGGAACACCGCTGCACGATGCCACTGTGGTCGGCGACACGGTGGGCGATCCGTTTAAGGATACGTCGTCGGTGGCTTTGAATCCGGTGATCAAGTTCACCACTCTGTTCGGCTTGCTGGCGGTGGAGTTAGCGGTGAAGTTGACGGAAACCAATGCAGGGCTTACGAATCTGCTGGCGGCGGTGTTCTTCGTGATCTCGTTCTTCTTCGTGTATCGGTCGTTCTATGGGATGCGGATTGGGACCGAGAGCGCGGCGGCCAAGGCTCACGGTGCTGGGCACTAGTTGGTTGCGCGAACTCGTCTAGGAAAGGTCAAAACCCAGCGGCTAAAGCCGTTCTTGTTTTTGGCAGCCTAACGGTATGCCTGAAGGCATACCCTGATACGAATCTAGCTTTTCGCCGTCTCTGAAGCCGCTGATGGAAAGAGCCCTTAGTTCCTCGCTGGTATGCTTCTCAGCGCTAAAAGCAGGGTTTCCCGCGCGCTGAGGGTCGGGTCGCGACAGGCGCAACAAACATCGTACGTTTCGTGTCCGAGTGGATAAAGGTCCGGCTGTGGTGCGCATTAAGAGGAGTTATGCGAGATCTTCACGATCCATTTTCTGGGGCATTCCTCAACATTGCGGCCAGTCCGGCCCCAACCAACGTGATCGCGCCCAGGTAGGTGAAACCTGCCAGGAATGTCCCCGTTCTCTTGTTGAGGTATCCGACAATTAGAGGAGCGAAGTAGGCTCCCAGATTGCCGATGGCGTTGACCAGGCCCATTACCGAACCGACGATTGCAGGCGGCAGAGTCTCCGTTGGGATGGCCCAGAAGGCGCCCATCGGGCCATAAGCGCCCACGCCGCTTAGGACTATGAACGCGAAAGCGATGGAGAGCGAATGCGGGATCGTGGCAACAGCCAGCAGGAGACAGCAACCCCCGAACAGCATGGCTCCGGCGGCGTGAAGACGGCGCTCATGCACTCGGTCCGAATGGCGGGAGATGATTAGCAGGGAGACGGCGCCTGCAATGAATGGAATCGTGTAGAGAATTCCGGTTGAAAGACTACTGAGTCTCCTGAACGTTCCCATCGCGCTGGGCAGCCAAAACAGCAGCCCCATCTGTCCGCTTACGAAACAAAAATAGACCGCTGCCAAAAGAAATACCTGCGGCTGAAAGAGCGCGCGAAGGTAGGGCACTCTTTCTGACCCTTCCAGGGCAGAAGATTCCTGGCGCAGGATTTCGACTAGAGGGCCGCGTTCGGCTTCGGGCAGCCAAGTCGCGTCTCGAGGGTGATCCTGAATGAATGCAAGCCAGATGGCAAGCCACAAGAACGGCAACGAACCTTCGGCGACCAGCATCACACGCCAAGTCCAATGGTCCAAAATCCATCCTGAGGCAGGCGAGGAGACGATGAGAGCTCCGGGCAAGCAGAGTAGCCACAGGGCGTTGGCGCGGGCCCGTTCGGAACGGGTAAACCAGTGCGAGAGCAATATCAATGTCGCCGGATAAACTCCGCTTTCGGCCACTCCCAGAAGCAACCGCATTAACAGAAGTTCGTGATACGTGCGAGCCAGGCCGCAGCCGACCGCAAAGATGGCCCATGCTACCAAGAGGATGCTGATGAATTTCTTCGCGCTCCAATGTTTGGCCAGATGGCCGCCGGGAATTTGCAATACAAAATAGCCCCAGAAGAAAATACCCGCGACCGTTCCTGCTTGTGGCGGATCTAAATGGAGGTCCTTGCTGATCCAAGGCAGGGCCAGAGATATGTTGGTTCGATCGATAAACGCGATCGTGTACATGATGAGGGCGACGGGAATGATGCGAAGCCAGCGGATGGAGATGTGGGATGGAGTTATCTTTGTTGCGGCATTCTTACCTGGTGCGGCGGTCATCAGGATAACGGAGCTCCCACGGTTGTCTTCCTGCGATTTCTTGCGGGCCGGATTAGAGTCCTGCCGATATTCAGTTGAAACAATGTGTGCTTGATCGGGCGGATGTTACGCTACCGCAGTCGCGGAGTCAATGTGGCGGAGTGAGTCGGGAATGCATAGAAGCTAATTCGCTTTCATCTTGTCTTTTACGCTGCGCGCGAGCTTTTCGATCTCTTCGGCTTTTTTGACGACGTCCAGGGATAGAGTATTTTCATTTGATTTGTCGACGTATTGCTTCAATTCGTTCGCAAGTTTGACCAAATTGTCGGTATCACGCTGCAGCTGAGCCTGGCGCTCGCGGTTCGCCTTTTTGGCCATGTCCTTTTCGATCTTGGCGCGGTTCTCGTCCTCGCGATCATAGGGGTCGACGGGAGTGAGGCGAGGGCCTTGGGCGGGACTCTGGATGGAGTTCCGACTGAACGACGGCCGTGACAATACCAGCGTGATCAGTAGAAGTAAAACAGTCAGCAGGAATGGTTTGAATCGCACAGTTGCCTCGTTCGCAGGGAGTAAGGAAATTATACGAGTTCCAGAGAACTGGGATACTGCTCGCGACAGTCAAGGAAGGAGGTTTTAATTGCCGCGACTTGATCAGCTGGGAACGGCAGGACGGGCGGGACGCCCGTCCTCCATTGCTTACTTAGTTGCTACAGCGAGCTCATGTTGGCCAGGAACTCTCCGTTTGATTTTGCTTTGTTCAGCTTGTCGATGAGTAGTTCCATGGCTTCCACTGGTGACAGCGGATTCAGTACACGGCGCAGAACCCAGATTCGGGTCAGGTCTTCCTTGGGGATCAGCAGCTCTTCTTTTCGTGTGCCGGAGCGCTGAATGTCGATGGCCGGGAAGGTGCGCTTGTCGACCAGCTTGCGGTCGAGGATGATTTCGGAATTGCCGGTGCCTTTGAATTCTTCGAAAATCACGTCGTCCATGCGGGAGCCGGTGTCGATCAAGGCTGTGGCGATGATGGTCAGCGATCCGCCTTCCTCAATGTTGCGCGCTGCGCCGAAGAATCGTTTGGGGCGCTGCAAGGCGTTCGAGTCGACGCCGCCGGAAAGCACTTTGCCGCTGGGCGGAACAATGGTGTTGTAGGCGCGAGCCAGACGCGTGATGGAGTCGAGCAGAATAACTACATCACGCTTGTGTTCGACCAGGCGCTTGGCTTTCTCGATTACCATTTCCGCGACTTGCACGTGGCGCGCGGCAGGTTCATCGAAGGTCGAGGAGATTACTTCACCTTTTACGGAGCGCTGCATGTCGGTGACTTCTTCGGGGCGCTCATCGATCAGCAGCACCATCAGCACAACTTCCGGGTGATTCGTCGTAATGGAGTTGGCAACGTTCTGCAGCAGCATGGTTTTGCCGGCACGAGGCGGCGAAACGATCAAGCCGCGCTGTCCCTTACCGAGCGGCGTGAGCAGATCCATGACGCGCGCGCTGACGTTTTCGCGGGTAGTTTCGAGCTTAAGGCGTTCCTGCGGATAGAGCGGCGTCAGGTTGTCGAAAAGAATCTTGTTGCGAGCTTCGTCGGGCGACTCGAAGTTGACAGCTTCAATCTTGACCAGCGCGAAATACTTTTCGCCTTCGTGCGGAGGACGAACTTGGCCGCTGATGGTGTCCCCGGTCTTGAGGTCAAACTTTCGGATTTGCGACGGCGAAACGTAGATGTCGTCGGGACCGGGCAAATAGTTGTAGTCGGGGGAGCGCAGAAATCCATAGCCGTCGGGCAGGATTTCGAGCACGCCTTCGGCAAAGATGTGGCCTTCTTTTTCGCTCTGGGCCTGAAGGATTTTGAAGATCAGGTCTTGCTTGCGCAGTCCACTGGCGCCGGGGAGGTCCAAGGATCGGGCGATCTTGGTCAGCTCCGTAATATTCTTTTCTTTCAATTCTGCGATGGTCATTATTCGATATCACCTGCGAAGGGAATTTTCAAAGGGGGGTTACTCAGGAAAGACTTGGCCAATCCGGGGCAGGCGGCGGGGCTGGTTTTAGGCAGCCCGCCGTTGTGCCTCGGCAAAGTTTTCCGGTTCCGACAGAACCGTCTGCCGTTCCGAGCTTGCAATCTTATCCAGGACTTCGTTCATAGTTTCCTGGATTCTGGTGTTGGGCTTGTGAAACTTACGGGTAGCCTTCGACGCAAGCTGGCAAAGCATATAACGATTCCGCAAAGTATGTAAAGCATCAAAAACGCGATCAGACCGCATGATATGTCACTCTCCTAACCGAGCAAACTGCCCGCACGCCCTTCTTTCGTGTCAGAGGAAACCTGACCAGAGTGTCTAACTTACTCAATTCAGATGGGTTTTACGGGAAATCTCTGGTTACTCGTATAGATGCTCCGTTTGGCCCGAAAGTTTCTCGGTTTTAGGATTATGTCCGGTTGCCAGCGGAGGTTCGTCAGACAAACTGAACGCTTAAGTCTTCGGAACCATACACCCTACGTTAGAATGAACGAGACGTCAAGTGTTTCTTGCAATACCGTTCCATTTGTCACACAAAATGTCTATTCGGTAGTCCAGGTTTCGGGTCGACAGTCCCTAATGTCCGACTTCAATATACTGATATTAAATGGCTTAACGTCGCCGCTAAGGTTGCTGAGCTATGCTTGGAGGCTTGACGGGCAGGGACGCCCGTCCTCCATTGTTTGTGTCTCAAGCCCAGAATGTTCTGTCCAGAGTGCGGTACTGGATGGCCTCGGCGATGTGCTTGGGTTCGATTGATTTTCCTCCTTCCAAGTCGGCAATTGTCCTTGCGACTTTGAGGATTCGGTCGTGAGCTCGGGCAGTCAGGCCCTGCTGGGCCATCGCGCGTTCTAACAGTTTTTCGCAGTCGGCGGAGAGCTCGCAGAAGGCACGGATGTGACGCGGCCCCATTTGCGCGTTGCAATAGAGCTTTTCTCGTGGCGAAGAGGCGAATCGTTCCAACTGCGAACCGCGCGCTCGCATGACCCGTTCGCGAATCTCGGCGGAGCTTTCCGGCTCGGCGCCCGAACGCATCTCCTTATAATTAACGGCGGGCACGTCGATGTGGATGTCGATCCGATCCAGCAGCGGCCCCGAAATCTTGGACATGTAGCGTTGGATGACTGGCGGAGTGCAATGGCACTCCCGCGAACGATCGTTGAAGTAGCCGCAGGGACAGGGATTCATGGCCGCTGCGAGCATGAAGCGCGCGGGAAAGGTCAGTGACATGGACGCGCGGGCGATACAGACGGTTCCATCCTCCAGTGGCTGACGCATGACCTCGAGCACGTTGCGCGGAAACTCAGGCAGTTCGTCCAAGAACAAAACACCGTTATGGGCCAGCGAGACCTCGCCAGGGCGGGGCACAGCTCCACCTCCGATTAATCCCGCGTCAGAAATCGTGTGGTGAGGCGCGCGAAAAGGGCGCACGCCGACCAGTCCAGCGCCGGCATCGAGCACGCCGGCAACACTGTGAATTTTGGTGGTCTCGAGGGCCTCTTCAAACGTGAAGGGCGGCAGGATCGTGGGCATGCGCTTGGCCAGCATGGTCTTGCCGGAACCCGGAGGACCGATCATCAGAATGTTGTGACCGCCGGCGCAGGCAACTTCCAGGGCGCGCTTGGCCGAGTGCTGGCCGCGGACATCCTTGAAGTCCACAAGGAATTGTTGCGCTTCGCTGAGCAGGGTTTCGCTGTCCACTTTGAGCGGCAGGATTCCGTTTCCCGTGTTCACAAAGCGAATCACGTCGAGCAGAGACTTCACCGGATAGATCTCCACTCCACCAACCATAGCTGCTTCTTTGGCGTTGAGTTCAGGCACCACTAGGCGCGAAATCTTTCTACCTCGTGCTTCGATCGCGATAGGTAGGGCTCCGCGAACCCCGCGGACGCCGCCATCGAGCGACAGCTCTCCCACGAAGAGACAATCGGGCAGCTCCTTCTTATTTAGACCCCCATACGCGCCCAGGATTCCCAGGGCCATAGGCAGATCGAAACCGGAGCCTTCTTTGCGAATATCCGCGGGAGCAAGGTTGATCGTGATATGTGTGGGTGGGATGTCATATCCGCAGTTCTTCAGCGCCGCTCGTACGCGATCCCGGCTCTCGCGGACGGCGGCATCGGGCAGACCGACGGTGTGGAAGTGGTCTTCCATTGTCTTAATTCCAGACACATCGACCTCGACCTCGATAATGCTGGCATCGATGCCATAAACTGCGGCACTTAGCGTCTTATAGAGCATGGGGCGTATGAAACCTGGATCGGCGCTTCAGGTAAACAGATTTGTTCAGACCCATCGTGACGAGGGAAGGCCCAGCGACAAGTCAGCAAAGCTTCACCCTACGCCATGTGGCCCCGAGTAAGTTGTGACTGATGTCACAGCCAAGCTGTGACAAATGAACAGGAGTCTGACGTTTCGTCTGTGAACCAAATTACCCAACACGCTTTCGGTTGTTTGCCTGAGCCCCGTGGACTAGGATTCGCCTAGACCCAGCTTGCCTAACATCGAGGTCGCTTCGACAAAGGCTCGTCGACCTGACGAGATTGCTGGCAGTCGTGGGTAAGTTCTTATGCCGGAAACAGAGAAACAGCCGACGCGTCCTGCCGGCACGTCAACCAACCTGGAGCAGGAAGAGGCCTTGCTGTGGCGCATAGCGCTTCTATTCGTGGTCCTGCTGGCGACTGGATTAGCTGCGGAGTCCTGGGAGCGTCTGCAAAGCCTACCTTATCATCTTGGCCTGCTCTCCCTTGGTTTGCTCTGCATTGCCATAGCTTTTGCCGGCTTCGCCTACGGGCGAAGGAAGCGGGTTACGGAGCTGCAAAACCTGGTTCGCGGCTTGCAGGAGCGTGCCACTACACCCACGGATGAGCAACTCGATCAACTCGGAGAGCTCATTGCGCGCTCGCAACGAAGTTTTAAAGACCTCATTGACTCATTCGACGACATTGCCTTCGCAGCCTCTCTCGAGGGCAAAATAAAGACGGTAAACCGGCGCGTGACCGAGTTGCTCGGTATTCCTTACTCCGAATTAGTGGGTCATCGAGTAGAAGAGTTCCTCGACGAACCGAAGCGTGAGGATGTGGAGCGGGGTGTGGCTCGCTTTCTCGAAAAACGCCGCTGGTCTGGAGTGCTTTGTGTTCGGCTGAAAGCGAACGCTCGGACCCTCTATTTTGATTGCGCCCTCAATGCAATTGTGAAGGATGACGAAGTGGTAGGTGTGAGCGCTCTTGCTCGTGACGTTACGGAAGAACGCGAAAAGGAGCGGCGATTTACTGAGCTGTTTGAAACTCTTCAGGAAGGAGTGTATTTCAGCACGCCGGAAGGCAAGTTACTCGATGGCAACGCCGCTCTGGTGCAGGTTCTCGGGTACGAAAGCAAGGAGGACCTCCTCGCGCTCGATCCCAGAGCGTTGAACTCCGATCCCAATCAAAATCCGGTGCTCGGGCGGAGCGCAGACGATCAGGGCGGAGTGCGCACCCGGGAAATCATGTTGCGTCGTAAAAACGGGACCCTCGGCGTCTTCCTTGATACCTCGCGCGCGGTATGGGACGCCGGCGGCAAGATTGTACGCTATCAGGGCACGCTCGTGGACGAAACCGAGCGGCGGGAGATGGAGAAGGCGTTGCGTGGCCAGGAAGAGTTCCAGCGCTACCTTCTGGAAAGCTTTCCGGATCTGATCCTAGTAATCGATTTGAATGGACGCTACAGTTTCGTGAGTTCACGGCTTCACGATCTGCGCGGCTACAAGCCTGAAGACCTGCTGGGGAAGAGAGTCGAAGAGGAACAGGATTATTCCCCCGAACTGTTCGCATTGTATCGGGACCTGATTACCGGCCGGAAGAATTTCGGGTCGTGTGACTATAGTGCGCGTCACCGCGATGGAAACTGGCGTACCATGCGGGCTTCGGCCAGTCCGCTGTTCGATGCGGAGAACAAACTGAGCGGCGCAATCGTCTCTGTTCGCGACATTACGGTGGAGAAGAAACTTGAGCAGCAGATTATTCAGAGTGAACGGCTCGCAGCCATGGGGCAGATGATCGGCGGGTTTGCTCACGAACTGAATAATCCGCTAACCAGCATCCTAGGGATGTCCGAATTACTGCAGGAGGGCGAAGCACCCGAGTCCGTTCGCAAGCAAATGGTTGTTCTGCAACAGCAAGCACGCCGCGCCGCGGAGATTGTTCAAAACCTGATGTATTTCTCCCGGCCTCCCGCCCCGGGCAAGACTCCGATCGATTTGGGCGAACTGGTACAGCGGACTTTGCACTTGCACGCCTACTCTTTGCGCAAGAACAACATCACAGTAGATTTCCTGAAGGAGACATCAGTTCCGGCGGTGAGCGGAGACGCACACCAGTTGATGCAGGTGTTTCTGAATCTGATCTTGAACTCGGAGCAGGCGATGCGGGAGGTCCGCGATCGCGGCACCTTGCGCATCCGCATAGAGAAGCAGGAAAAGTCGGTCTCCGTTATTTTTCAGGATGACGGGCCCGGTATCTCGCCGGAGATCCTGCCCAATATCTTCGACCCCTTCTATACCACCAAACGTCCAGGCCGCGGCACCGGCCTCGGCCTGAGCATCTCCAAAGCCATTCTGCGGGAACACAACGGAAACGTCGAGGCTACTTCCGGGCCGGGCGGCGGCGCAGTGTTCACGGTTACGCTGCCGGTGGCACCACCGCAACCGACCTAAGGTTAGTTTATCGTTCGACGGCCATGGCCACTGCGTTGCCACCACCCAGGCAGAGAGCCGCGATGCCGCGGTGGATGTCGCGGCGTATCATTTCATAGATAAGCGTGACCAGAACGCGCGCTCCGCTGGCGCCGATGGGATGTCCGATGGCGACGGCGCCTCCGTTCACATTCACTTTGTTAGGATCGAGCCCAAGCTCACGCATCACGCCGAGAGCTTGAACTGAGAATGCCTCGTTCAGTTCGTAGAGGTCGACATCTTCGTTCTTCCACCCGGTCTTCCGCCAAATCGTGCGGACTGCGCCCACAGGCGCCATCATCACCCATTTGGGTTCGACTCCGCTGGTCGCTTGCGCCACGATTCGGACCATGGGCTTGGCGCCGAGTTCTCTCGCTTGCTTGGCGCTGGTGACCACGACAGCGGCAGCTCCATCGTTCACCCCGGGAGCGTTACCAGCGGTGACCGTGCCGTCTTTCTTGAATGCTGGCTTCAAAGAGCGCAAAACCTCGATTGTCGTGTCTTCGCGGGGGGATTCGTCCTTATCGAATATGACCGGCGCTTCGCCCTTCTTCCTTGGCGGCAACTCAACGGGAACAATCTGCGACTTGAAGCGGCATTCCTTGATAGCGGCGACTGCCTTTCGGTGAGAATTGACCGCGAACTCGTCCTGCTCCTCGCGAGTGATGCCATACTTTTCCGCGACGTTCTCTCCCGTGATACCCATGTGGTAGTTGTTGTAAATGTCCCAAAGCCCGTCGTTCACCATCGAGTCAACGATCTGTGCGTTTCCCAGGCGATATCCTTTTCGCGCCTGCGGCAGCAGATAGGGAGCGTTGGTCATCGATTCCATTCCGCCGGCGACCACCACGGAACTGTTCTCCGTCTGTATTGCTTGCGCCGCGAGTGCGACGGCTTTGAGTCCGGAGCCACAGACTTTGTTTACGGTCATGGCACCTACCTCGGGAGCTAGACCACCGAAGATTGCCGCCTGCCTCGCAGGGTTCTGACCCAGACCTGCAGAGACCACGTTCCCCATGATGCATTCGTCGACCTGTTTAGGATCGAGGTTTGCACGCTTCACCGCCTCACGAACCACGATTGCTCCTAATTGGGTTGCGCTCAAATCTGAGAGACTTCCCTGGAATTTTCCTACCGGAGTGCGACAGCCGGAAATGATGACCACATCGTCGAAAGCAGCCATTTATGTGCTCCTGCGATTATTTCGTGCCAATCAATTATAGATGTGCCGCGGCGGAAAAAGATGATTGTAGTTGGAGCGCGCCTTCGTCACTCGGGAGATTGTTCTTGAAAACAGTCCGTCGACCAGACCCAGCCAGGAACAGAATTCCGTCGAAGATCACGTGAAAAGTTTCCTCGACGGACACGATCGACACGTTCCGCGGAAGGAAATTTTCTACTTGAGTCCCGCTTGAGTGACTTTGGGCATGGGTCGCATGCTCATCCAACATCATTTTTTTCTTGACTTCACTTTTTATAGACTCTATACATCAATGAGTTGCAACAAACGACCGTTGCATTTCAAGTCCATGAAAAATGGAAAGGGAGAATAGATCAAATGGCAACCAAAAAGAAAGCAAAGAAGGCCGCAAAGAAGAAACACTAAGAGCCTTCAACCACAGTAAAACGGAGGGGACGCTGAAAAGCGTCCCCTAAGTTTTTGCGCGCTAGTTCCTGCTGCTTGATTTCTTATCGGAAATTGTGTAGAGACGCTTCTCGGTGGCAGGGCAGAGGCTGCGGTAGGCGCAGAACGTGCAATAGAAGCCGGGCTTGGCATCAAACTCCTCCGCAGCGATCTTTCGCGCGACTTCTTCCACTTCACGCTTACAGTCCTGCAGTTGGGCTTCGCTGCGGCGTGTAACCACCGAACTGTTTTCGTCGAGATTGTAGAAGACGATCTGGTCGGCGTTGTAGCCCCACTTTTCGCGTGCGGCCAGAGCGTAGATGGAAAGTTGGAGGCTCTTGTCGGCATCCTCCTGCGACTTGGGTCTGCCCGTCTTGTAATCGGTAATCACGACACGGCCGTCCTTCAGTTGATCAATCCGGTCGATGCGGCCGACGACCTTGGCTTGTCCGATCTGCATTTCGAACCACTCCTCGGTGTGCAGCACCTGGGGCACGGGGGCTCGTTTGCAGATGGCCAGGAACTCGCGCAGCTGTTCAATTCCCTTGCGCTCGTAGAGTTCCTGTTGATATTTCTCTTCAATACCCGCGGCCCGGAGGTCGGTCTGGAAAAGTTCGATCAGTTGGTCATCCTCGATGGTTCGTCCGAGGCGAACCGAGGCGTAATAAGCCAGCAGCACGCGGTGAATCGTGGCGCCATACTCCATGGCCGCCGGAACATCGCCGGGAATTCTCCACTCCCGCTCCAGCTTGAATTGCAGCGGACAGATTTCGTAGGTCTGCAAAGCGCTGGCGCTAAGCCTGGAACCGAGATCGAGCGCTGGCGGTAACTTGAGCCACTCGGTCACGGGCGATCCGGGTAGTGCAGGGGCGGCCTCGGCAAACAAGTCGGTTTGAAACTCGAGCGCGTGACGTTGGCGGAGCCATGGCCCCAGGCTGGGATCCTTGAGCAGATCGCGGAGAAATCCATCTGGGGTGGGATCTTTGCCGCGCCCTTGTCGAGCATAGATGGTGAGCGAGTCTCGCGCTCGCGTCATGGCAACATAGAACAGCCGTCGCTCCTCCTGTCGGCAAATTTCCTTGTCGTCGAAATAAGCTATCGAGCTGCTGCCCTGGAGTTCCCGAGGAAAGTCGACGAGGGGTTCCTTGTAAGACGAGGGGAACGAATTGGAATTTGCCCGAATGATGAAGACGTGATTGAACTCAAGGCCTTTGGCGACGTGGGCGGTCATCAGCCGGACGGCGTTCTCGGCGCCAGTGGAGATCGGGATCACGCCGCCGGCGGCGCGGAAATACTGCAGGTAGTCAATGAATTCGCTGATGTCGCCGGTCTTCGTGATTGCCTCCGGTTTCTCCTCCCATCGCTTGACGAACTCAAGAACAGCGGCGATCGCGGGCGAGTCGCGGTTCAATCCGAAGTTACGAATGATAATGTTCAACACCCCGCTGCTCGTGGCGTCCGCCCGTGTAACCTCATCCCTGACCTGCTGCAAGGCATTCAGCACGGCGGCGCCGTTTTCGATCTTGGCTAAGACCGAGGCCACTCCAGATCTTCTTTCATCTCTTGGAATTGCCTTGATCCCGGCACGCAGTTTCTCTGGATCGATAGCGAACTGAGGAAAAGACGCAACTCGAAAGAGGGAAGCGCTGTCGTTCACCGAGACCGCCGCTCCCAGGCAGGCGAACAGGTCGCGAGCATCGGGTGTATCCGTGACATCCATGTTTTCGATCGCGAATGGGATGCCCTGCTCGGCCAGTTCTGCCACAATCTGCTCGCGATGAAAATGTTGGCGGTACAGGATGGCGAAGTCACTCCACTTGCCGCGTGATTTGCGTTGGCGATCGCGGATCGCGGCTACCAGATCCGAGCATTCGAATTCCTTTGCAGCTAGCACAACTGCGTCCACGGGGGGGCTGGGCAAGAATCTCGCATCGCGCGATGCTTCTTCTTCGCGGGCAGAACTCAGCGGGGAACGGTGGTATCTCGATGCGGGGCCGTGCCCGGGAGGAAAGACGTCCGGGTTCTTAGAAATCAGGGCGAAGGCGGATTTCAAGATCGTGGTCGTAGAGCGCCGGTTTTTCTCCAGAACGACCATCTTCGCCTCGGGAAAATGTTCCTGAAAAAGCCCGAATGCGGCGCTCGATGCACCGCGAAAGCGATAAATGGCCTGGTCCGGATCACCCACGGCGAAGACATTGCGTTCTTCTCCGGCTAGTTTGTCGAGGATCTTGACTTGAGCAAAGTTCACATCCTGGAATTCGTCCGCCAGGATGAACCGGGTGCGCCGGCGTTCGCCGGCGAGCAGATCGGCGTTCCCCTCGAGTAATGCGTGCGCGTGGGTGATCATATGGCCAAATGTGCCAAGGTTGTCTTCGTGCAGCATGCGCTCGACCGTCGCGAATACGCTGGCGATTTCCTGGCAGCGCCCCATGACCTCTTCATCCGACAAGCCTTCGGCATCTTTCGACTTACTGACCCGTGGAATGGCGACTTCGCCCCGCTCAAGTTGACGCACATAGGCGGCGTATTTCTCAGGGTCGACCAGATCGTCCTGGCAGCGCCGCATGAAACTCAGGAGATCATGGAGAAACTGGCTGACATTGGCTGCGCGCACGAAGTAGTTCAGGCGCAACTCGCGGATGCGCTTCCGCAAATAGATCCAGAGATCCTGATCATCGAGCACGCGGAACTGTTTGCCGCACCGACCGAGCAGGTCGTTGCAATATTCGTGGAAGGTGGCAATCTGCAACCCGGATACGTTTGTGCCGCGCAGTTCGTCGCGCACCCGTTCGCGCATCTCCTGAACCGCATTCTTGGTGTAAGTGACCGCCAGAATTTCGTCCGGGCGGGCGTGTCCGTCGCGGATCAACCGCGCAATGCGCCGGGTGAGGACGGTGGTTTTCCCCGTGCCTGCACCGGCCACTACGAGCAGCGGCCCACGTACATGTTCGATGGCTTCGCGCTGGCGCTCGTCAGGTTCAAAAGCTCGCGGCGCCGGGATGGGTTTTGCAACAGCCACTGGGCAGGAGCATATCAGAGATGGTTGAGGATATTTTGTGACAGGTTCTGCGCTGCTTGCCAAACCTGCTAGGCACGTAGTTCTGCAAGAACCACCGCCAGGCTGGCAATCGCCGCGGTCTCGGCACGGAGAATTGTATCGCCCAGTGATGCCGAAATCCAGCCCGCTTCCTGAAACAATTGCAATTCCTCATTCGTCCACCCACCCTCTGGGCCGAGGGCAATGACAACTTCACCGTGGTCGGGATGAGTCTGGAGGATGTCTTTCAACATGGCCTGCGTTTCCACTTCGGAAAGTACAATCCGCAAGCTTCCTGATATGGCCACGGCCCCTTTCAGCTTCAGCGGTTCCGAGATCTCGGGTGGTGATACTCGACGAGACTGTTCCGCAGCCTGTAAGGCAATGCGTCGCCAGCGGTCGACGCGCTTGGCCGCGGCAGCCGCAAGATGAGGTTCGGTTCGCCGGGCAATCACCGGAACAATGCGCTTTGCCCCGAGTTCCGTACATTTCTCGATCGCCCACTCCATGCGGTCGAACTTGAAAATGGAGAGCGCAACCGTCACCTGACCCGCAACCGGAGCGGGGATCTCATCTCCCAGTTCAAATTCAACTCGATCCTGTGCGATAGCTGTAATACGTCCGCGGCGAACGCCGTTTCCCGTGGTGATGTCGAATTCCTGGCCCACGCGGGCCCGAAGCACTCGAGATAAATGCTCAGCGTGGGCGCCGACCAGAACCGCGCGGGTAACAGAAACTTCATCGGCAATCCAGCGTCGGCGGGTCATGATTAAGACAGAAGCTTAAACCACTAAGGACACGAAGGTACACAAAGGAACCCGCAGGCAGGGAACTCTGATTAGAGTAGGCCTATCCGAAAATGTCTTTCACCTTACCGAACAGTGTTCGACGCTGGGGCTTATTTTCCACGCGCGTCATACCTTCCAACTCCTGCAACAACTCGCGCTGACGCTTGTTGAGCCTGCCGGGAGTCTGTACGCGGACCTCGACGAACAGGTCGCCTTTTCCATGGCCATTCAACACTGGCACTCCTTTGCCCCGGATGCGCATCGTCGTGCCTGACTGCGTCCCGTCCGGCACTTTTAGCGTGTGTTCACCTTCAAGTGTCGGCACTCGAATCTCAGTTCCTAGTGCCGCCTGCCCAAATGAAATCGGAATCACGCAGTGCAGATCGTTACCTTCACGCTCGAAGAAAGGATGCTCTTTGACATGCAAGACAACATAGAGATCGCCCGCAGGTCCACCATGAGCGCCAGCCTCACCCAGTCCAGAAAAACGGATACGCGTTCCGTCCTCCACACCAGCAGGAACCTTGGCGTCCACCGTCTTCTGCCGCAGCACGCGGCCTGAGCCTTTGCACTTCAAGCACGGATCGGTAATCACGCTGCCCGCACCCTGACAACTGGGACAAGTGCGAGCCATGCTGAAGAATCCTTGCTGATAGCGAACCTGCCCACGCCCTCCGCAGGATCGACAGGAAACCGGAGCTTTGCCCGGAGCCGCACCAGAGCCGCGGCAGTCCTCACAAGTCTCATGGCGCCGCACGGTAACGTTGGTTTCCGTCCCGAAAACTGCTTCTTCAAATTCCAGCGTAACGTCTTCACGCAGATCGGGGCCACGCTGGGCACGGCTGCCCCGCCGCGAACCGCCGCCAAAAAGATCTCCGAAGCCGAAAAAGTCTCCGAAGATTTCGCTGACATCCTGAAAGACCGTCGGATCGAACCCGCCCGACCCCCCTCCGCTCACGGCAGCATGCCCGAAGCGGTCGTATGCGGCTCGCTTGTCCGCGTCCGCCAGGATCGCATAAGCCTCGCTGCATTCCTTGAATTTCTCTTCAGCGTCGGGATTGTTCGGATTGCGATCAGGATGAAACTGCAGCGCCAGCTTGCGATAGGCGCTCTTGATTTCCTGCTCACCGGCTTCACGGGTCACCCCAAGCACTTCGTAGTAGTCGCGTTTTACGTTGCTGGCCAGAATGGTTCCAAGTCCTTTCGATTTTCTTGATGGTTAGTGTTTCGGATTGCGCGCAACTTTGACCATTGAGGGACGCAGCAGACGGTCCTTCAACTTGTAGCCCCGCTGCAGTTCTTCCAATATCTGATGATCCGCGGCATCGGTGGTATCCACCATCTCGATCGCCTCGTGAAGGTGGGGATCGAAGGGCTCGCCTTTCGCGGGGATGGCGCGCAAACCCAACTTCTGCAGCGCGTCCTGCAATTGTTTGTAGATGAGTTCAATTCCACCCCGGAACTCAGATTTCTCCCCTGCACCAGTCTGCAGCGCTCGTTCAAAGCTGTCGAGCGTGGGCAGCAACGCCTTGACCGCATCCGACACGGCGTATTCGCGAAAGTCCTGCTGTTCGCGAGCGGTTCGCTTGCGGGCATTCTCGAACTCGGCTTGGAGACGCGCCAGCCGATCGATCAGAGTGTCCCGTTCCGCTCTAAGCTTCTGTAATTCGCCGCCTTCCGTCGATGTGCGGGAGGACGAAGACTCAGTTGATTCTTCGCCTTCGGCATCGTCTGACGCGGGCAATTCGCGCGTCGCGTCAAGTTCCTGAGGATCTACTTCCGACTTTCCGTTTGTTCTTGCCATAAACTTGCTCATCTCACAAACTGGGGGATATCATGCCGAGCGAAGCGAAGCATCCCTATCTTCATCAAGATTGTAGCGGGAGTAGAGATCCCTCGCTCTGCTCGGAACGACAACATAATGGACTGATCACATGGCCCGTGCCTACTCCGACTCGTTCAAGATCTTGTCAAAAAGACGGGCAATATAAGAGACCGCGGTCATGGTGTGCTCATAATCAATGCGCGTCGGTCCAATCACCGCAAGCGATCCCATTACTTCACCGCCTACGCGGGCGGGAGCACCAATCAGCACAAAGTTGCGCATCGAGGGCAGCGTCTGGTCGAGTCCTATAACCACGCGGACTGCTTCCTGCTTGGCGTCCAAATACGCGCCCAACAGCCCGACGATTTTCTGTTTCTCCTCCAGAGTTTTCAACAATTCCTGCAAGCGCTGTCGATCCTGCTCTCCTGCAACCAGATTGGCTGCACCTTCAACGTAAACGGTCTGTGCGTTGTCGTCCGCCGTCAGCGCACCTTGTTTATAGAGTTGCTCGACGGAAGTCATCAAGCGGTCGTATTCGCTGCGCTCTTGCTCCAGCCGCCGAGCCAACTCGCTCCGCATCGCTTCCATGGTCCAGCCGCGAAAGCTCTCGTTGATGAAGCGAGCCGCTGCGTCCAAATCAGCCTGCGAAATGTCGAGACGCAAAACCCGGTCACGCACCACCCCCGACCGCGTTACCACCACGGCCAGCACTTTCTGATCGCCCAGCCGGGAAAAATAAACGTGTTCCAGCGCGTTCTTTGGTCCACCAATCGCTACCGCGACTCCAACATTGCGCGAAATGAGTGAGAGCACATGCGAAGTGCGCTCCATGAACTCCTGCACGTCCGAGACGCCGTGAAACGACTCCTGAATAATGTTCTCATCGTCATTCGACAGCCGCGCCTTCCCGGTAAGCTGCTCGACATAATAGCGATACGCATCGGTGCTGGGCACCCGGCCCGCCGAAGTGTGAGGCTGCTCCAGGTAACCTGAGTCCGCCAGATCCGACATTACATTGCGGATCGTCGCCGGGCTCAAACCTTCCCGGTTGGCGCGTGCAAGCGTGCGCGATCCCACCGGCTCGCCCGTGGCAATAAACGTCTCCACAATAGCGGTAAGAATTTCGCGTTCGCGTTCGCCTATAGGTGGTCCCGGAGGCATACTCCCTTGTATCACATTGAGCCGACCGGGCCAGCCGGCTCCTGCGTCAGTTGTAGGTAAGTTATGTAGATGCAACAGTTACACCGCAGGATGCAAAATGGCCAGTTCGAATTCTAGGAACCACAACTAGCCCCTGTCAAGCCTTAGCAGGGAGCGAGGATAGCACGACCCAAAGTTGCACCCCTCAGACCTCGGAAATTACCTTGACAAAACGGGGTTCTGAGTATAAATCCACCTGTTCTCGTCAACAATCCGTTGAGAAATTCGGCACTGCTACAGTTTGAACTGTAACAGTACCAGAAATTAAAAAACCGGTGACGCGGATCACGTCAATTCGCGCGATTCTCCGCGTTTAATTGTCCCAGACTACTGATGGAAGGTCAGCATATGAATGTAAGTCTCGATCGAGTCAAGTCTGCCACATGCGTGCTCGGCATTGCCTTCGGAGTATTAGCTGGAAGCGTTCATGGGCAGAACTCGTCCACCCCGGGCGCGTTTTCATTTGATGTATACGGGGATTCCCGATCCATGATGTACCTCCCCCATAAGCAAGACGAGGAGGCGGAAGCTCGCAAGCTGATGGCGAACATGTTCGAACTAGTATTCCCTCCCACGGTCGCGGAAGCAGTGGTCCAGAAGAATGTGAAACTGACCTATGACCCAGCGACCAAGGAACTGGTCCAGATGGTCATGCCGTTCATGACCGCCAGCCAAGTGACCACACTGAAGTTTGACAAGGGCTGGGTCACGGAGGCATCCGTCGAAGACGTTAAGCTTCTTCCCGGAGTGAGCTTCACTATGTATCACGCGGCGGGAGGCGAATGGATTGCCCGTGAGGTCGTGAAGGATATTCAGAGCGGGAATGCCAAGTTTCTACTGAGTACCGGAGACCTCGTTTGGTGGGGTAAGCAGGGCGACAAACCGTCCGACAGTCCGTACTGGAGACTTGTAAACGAGGATGTGCTCAAGCAACTGCCTCCTGCGGACAAGAAGATGGAGGCCGCCGGGCTGCCGGGGCGGGTTTTCCCGGCCGTCGGAAACCACGAAACCTGGGGCGACACCGACGTCGAAGGCTTGCTGACTCTGTTCCCCTATCTCAAGCAGTTCGGGGTTACCGACAAGAGACTCATCTACACATTTGACTACTCAGGCGTTCGTTTCATATTTCTGTGGACCGGAGATTACGATGACAAGGAACCGTCGGCGTGGAACGCCACTCAGCCTGTCTACGAGGAGCAGATGAAGCAACTACGGGTGTGGTTGGACGATGCGAAGAGGAAGCGCATCCAAAAGGTCTTCATCGCTTTCCACGCCCCTGCCTTCGCGCACTCTGGTCTAGGCCCAATCCCGGAAGCACAGAATCCCCACAAAGCGATCGCCGCGTATGCCAAGGACCTCGACATCGTGGTCTTCAACGGGCACGTGCACACGACCGAACTTTACCAAGTCGACGGAGTGAAATACTTGTTGCTGGGCGGCGGGGGCGCCGAACAAGACCCGATCCTTCCCGGTAGGACGCACAACAAGGTCCCCGAGGGCTACCCATTGGATCAGTATTGGAAGGGCGAAGACCCAAAGGAAGACTACAACTATTTGCATGTAGACGTGACGCCGGGTCAGCCGACGAAGTTTACGCTCAATCGCTTTCGACCGTGGTCGGCGCAGCCCTTCGCCACCATAGACTTGTTCAAGTAAGGCGCGAGTGCCCTTTCGCAATCCGGGCACATCATTGTTCAAACATTGCCGTTACACTCACTGACCAGCCGTCAAACGTGTAATGGCCTTCCATGAGAGGTCGGTGAAGTAGATTTGATATAACTTCCTCAAATTCACAAACGACCGTTACTCCGTGAGGTTGTAGATCAGTCCGTAGGGGTCTTGCACGTAACAGCGTGGAAAGTCAGGCTCGTCCTTGACTATCTTGCAACCTTTTTTCGTCAGTCTCTCTCGGGCTTGCTTAACGCTCTTGACCGTAACTTCGAAAACGGGTCCGAGGGCAGGCCCGCGCTCAATGAAGAAATTGATGTTCTTGCCATGCAGGCTGATCATGTTTGGTTTGTTGTCCGTGATCTCGAAGCCGAGTTCCTTGACATAAAAATCAGCCGCCTTCATCGGATCTTCAGCTTGAATCAAAACATCCGTGTCAAATGCGTTCGCCATAAGTCTCCGGGTGTAGCATTTAATTTGCAGTCCTCGCGTGAACCCAAGTTTGCTCCCGGACAATGTTTAATGTCCACGAAAAAGGAAGTGAATCGAGCGCAACAGCCGCGAGGCGGCCAACAAATACAGCCCGCCGATGCAAGGTGGGCGGGAAAGGGTGGGGCAGCAGGCCCTCGCGGGCGAGAGAGGCGCTTATGCGTCCGCAACCCGCTTCTCAACCCTTGTAGTCCCGACTTTACCGGGCAAATAAATCACTGAACTTTTCACGTCTCACGCTATCCTTGACAATTAACGGCATGCACGCAAAGTCCCACGTCGCGGTGATCGGAGCAGGCGCGTTCGGCGGATGGACCGCCTTGTATCTGCTACGTCGTGGTGCTCGCGTGACCCTATTGGACGCCTGGGGTCCGGGCAACTCGCGGTCTTCTTCAGGCGGTGAGACTCGCATCATCCGCGGCACCTACGGACCCAGCCAGCCGTATACGAAAATGGCCGCCCGCGCCCGACGCATGTGGACCGAGCACGAGATCCGCTGGCGCCGCCAACTTCTACACCGCACCGGCGTTTTATGGATGGCAACAACCCGCAATGATCAATTCGAACGCTCTTCGTTGCCGATGCTGCGCGAGGCCGGGATCGCTTATGAAGAACTGTCCGGAAGGGAAGTAGGGAAACGCTGGCCGCAGATCAATGTTGAAGGCGTGCGCTGGGCGATCCACGAGCCCGATGGCGGTTTCTTAATGGCGAGAATTGCGTGCCAGGCGGTGCTCGAAGGCTTTGTGGCAGAGGGCGGCGAGTACAAACAGGTAGCCATCTTGCCCGATGACCCCGAGATCGATCTTGAAACCGGCCTTCGCGATTCCCTCACACTGTCGGATGGCTCCAAGTTGTCGGCAGACCAGTATGTCTTCGCTTGCGGTCCATGGCTGGGCAAGCTTTTCCCGGAAACCATCGGCGATCGTATTCGCCCCACCAAGCAGGATGTGTTTTTCTTCGGCACACCCGCCGGAGACGATCGTTTCTCGGAAACAACGCTGCCGGTCTGGGCCGATCATTCCGACCGCTTCATCTACGGCATTCCAGCGGCGGATGGGCGCGGATTCAAAGTCGCCGATGACACCCGGGGACCAGAGTTCGATCCGACCTCAGGCGAACGAACGGTAGACCATGAAGGACTCAATCGAGCGCGCGATTACGTGGCTTTCCGCTTTCCTGCCATGAAAGACGCGCCGTTGATTGAGAGCCGCGTTTGCCAATACGAAAACAGTCCCGACAATCATCTGATCATCGACCGGCATCCAGCGACGAATAACCTCTGGCTGGTAGGAGGCGGCTCAGGGCACGGTTTCAAACATGGTCCAGCGGTGGGCGAGATGCTGGCCGAGTGGGTGATGGGACATAAACAGCCCGATCCGACATTCCAATTGGCACGGCTCAGGAAATAGCGAGGACGCCGTAAACTCAACAAACCGAGCTCATTCGGCAGGTTATAACTACATAAACGTACATACAATGGCATAGTAACAAAATGTTCCACGTGGAACACTTCTCGCTATTGAATCTGAATCACGCTCTCGCCAGCGCTGGACTTGATCTCATCCACGCGTGCAATGACCTTGCGAGCGAAGTCGTACAGCGACTTGGCGTGCGGAGAATTCTCGCCCTCGAGAACCGTGGGCTTGCCACTGTCCCCGGACTTGCGGATATCGGGATCGAGTTGGACGTTTCCCAGGAAGGCAACGTCGAACTGCTTGGCCGTTTTTTCTGCACCGCCGCGAGAAAAAATATCGATTTCGTGATTGCAGTGCGGGCAGACAAAATAGCTCATGTTCTCTACCATGCCCACGAGGTCCACTTTCATCTGGCGAAACATTTCGATCGCCTTGCGAGCATCCTGTAAAGAAACGTCCGACGGAGTGGAAACCACGATTGCCCCGGTGAGCGGTACGGTCTGAATGAGCGAGAGCGAGACATCACCCGTGCCGGGCGGAAGATCCACGACGAGATAGTCGAGCTCTCCCCAGACTACTGAGCCGAGAAACTGTTTGATGATGGAATGCAGCATCGGCCCGCGCCAGATCAGCGGCTTGTCTCCTGGATTGAGCAGACCTACCGAGATCACTTTGAGTCCGTGGACCTCGATCGGTTCGATGCGATTGTCTCCGAGCACCTTCGGTTGCACACTGGTGCCAAGCATGAGCGGAACGTTGGGGCCGTAAACGTCCGCATCGAGCAGGCCGACTTTGTGCCCCAGTTTGGCCAGGGCAAGCGCGAGGTTCACGGCCAAGGTAGTCTTTCCCACTCCGCCCTTTCCGGAACCTACAGCGATAATCGTTTCTACGCCGGGAAGAGGCTGCGGGCCTTGGAGCGCTTGACCGGGCATCGGAGTATTCAAGAAATCACCTTCCAGATGGATGCTGGGATTGAGAACAACCTCTAATTATACAGGCGGCTCAGAGATCGGATATGGCGCGGACCGTTTTCAGGTTACCGCGCCGTAATTATTTCGGTCAGCACGTCTGGCTTGGATTCGTCCCGCACCAGGTGCGGATATTTTTCCCCGCCGTGGTAGTCGAGCTTATACGTCTTGTAGTAATCCGTGTTCTCGACCAGCAAGTCGAGCGGGTCGGAGCTGTTTTTTCCGGCATTGAGCGCGTCGCTCAACCGGTCTGCACTGAAGCGTTGTCCATTTACTGCCACAATTTTCATCCCGGGTCCGATACCGGCCTTGGCCGCGAGCATGCCTTCAACGGTGTCGACAATATTCCCGTTCTCGTCCAGCAGCAGGCCAATGGAGTATTCCGCGTTGACTTCCTTGAGTTCGCGCTTGCGCGCCTTTACCAATTCGGACGGGGTCTCGTCGTAAACCAATTTCCAGCCGCTCCGCTCGATACCCGTAAGCGGCGCGCCGGGCCCGTGGCTGGTCAGCCGTTCCGTCCAGAATGCCCGCCAGTCGTAGGGAGCCACCTGATTCAGGGTCGCGACTACGTCGTCAAAGGTGTAGGTTTTTACTTCCGGAGGTCCGCTCTGTCCGCCATGGAAGAGATGACAGAAATCGTCCATCGACTTCTGGCCGTGGGTCTGCTCGCGAATGATCGTGTCCACCCAGAGCCAGTTCAGAACATCTTCGTCGTAGTAATCTACCGTCCTTCGCCAGGACTCCCACTGAGGTGGGGCACCCTGCATGGAGGGCACTCCGTCCGCAGTATCCTGCAGATTGCGCCAGGTGCGGCCCGGAACGTGATCCAGTCGAGCCGCCAACAATGCCAGATTGTCGCGAAACTGATCCGGGGTGCGGATGCCGCTGCGAGCGCCGAGGTTGTCGCCCAGATACGAAGTCAGCCCTTCATACACCCAAAGCAGATCGTCCTGCATGGGTTTTTCGTAGTCGGGTGTGGTCAAGTCCGCAGGACGCCGATACTTTCCGTTCCAGGAATGGACATACTCGTGGGATAGCAGTCCCGAGGCGAGAAGGCGCGGGTCGGCGTCAACCAGAGATCGCTCCGAACTGCGACTGTCGTTTGATTCATGGTGCTCCAGCCCGAAGTGCGCGACATGATTACTCAAGCTGTAGAGGAAATGGTAATCGCGGAAGTGCTGCGCCCCGAAAAGCTTCAGGGCCTGATCGGTCAGAGTCTTGTAGTGGTCGAGCACATCTTGCGGCGCAGCCAGATCGCCGGCGCTGTCGGCGGCAATGTCCATCTCCTGACGCGGATTTTCGCTCAACGGCACTACGCGGAGGTACTCACCAGCGATCACGGGAGAATCGACCAGCGTGGTCAGGGACGAGGGATTGAATTTAATCTCCGCTCCTGACTGTGAACCTATGGGCAGCGGTGTGCCAAACTTCCACGCCTGGGGCAAACGCAGGCTGACCTGGTAGGTGAGATCATCGGTGGTCCACCCCGCCGGATACAGCAGCACCGTGTTCCAACTCAAGACGGTCATCTTGTCCGTCGCAGATTGGCCCGCGGTGAAGATACCCTCCTCCTGGGATGCCGGTGAAATGAAGTCCAAAGATGCATTCACCGCGGAAACTCCCGCCGGGACTTCGACGTGGAACGTCCATCCGTCGAGCAGGTCGCGCCGCCACTTCAACGCTTGTCCATTGGCAGTGAACTTCAGCCCGGCCAAGTCCTGGATCGGTCCGGTCGGTCCGTGCTCTCCGGGAATCCACTTGGGATAGTAGAGCGTGAGCGTGCCCGGAGTGGCTGGGATCGTCAGCTGAGCGTGAAATATTTTGCGGGGAGCATCGCTGGCATCGACGGCGAGGGTGATCATGGGTGCCGACGGTTTTGGTGCTGCTTTGCTCTTTTGTGCCCCAACTGGCAGTAAGGCTGCGCAAACCACAATCATCCACAACCCCAAATGGCGAGAAGTCATGTAGCTCCTTGAGTCCAGAAAGGTTAACGAAACACTCGAAGAACCAATGACTATAACAGCCGAGTGTCAGTGTCGTCACTTGCCGCTATCCCGAGTCCACGCCCGTGGGCTCGGGTCACAGCTCCAAGCTGCTTTGCTATGATGCTCTGCGTGCCCTCCCATTCTCAGCGCGGCGGCCGATTCATTACCTTCGAAGGGCTCGACGGATGTGGCAAAAGCACTCAAATGGCGAAGCTGGCTGCGGTGTTGACCGCGCAAGGGCTGCCCGTTGTGGTGACGCGGGAACCAGGTGGCACGCCCACGGGAGAAAAAATTCGTCAGCTATTGCTCGATACGAATACCTCCTCACTTGCTCCGCTCGCTGAGTTGGCGTTGATGTTTGCGGCGCGGGCGCAGCACATTGCACAGGTAATCCAGCCTGCGCTTGCCGAAGGTCAAATCGTGCTTTGCGACCGCTTTACCGATTCGACTGAGGCTTATCAGGGCGGCGGGCGCAAACTGGGCAGCGAGGTTGTGCTGGCGCTGCATCGAATGCTATGCGCCAATCTGCAGCCTGAACTCACAATCTTGATGGATTCCGATGTGGCCATGAGTGTGGATCGTGCCCGGCGCCGCAATAAGACTCAAACCGGCAAGAATAGCCGGGGGAAGAGCGACGAGAACCGCTTCGAGCAGGAGAGCCGCGCGTTTTTTGGACGAGTGCGAAGTGCGTATCTCGCCATCGCGGCGCGTGAGCCGCAACGCATGGTCATGGTGGACGCTCGCGGGACTCCCGCCCAGACGCACCTCAAGATTGTGGAAGTGGTGCGGCAGAAGCTGAAACTGGCGCAGAAGAAAACTTGAATTCACCACCGAGACACAGAGTTACAGAGACAGCCCACAAGGGCCTGGCCATGCGAAGGCCGTAGTATTCTCGATTGATTGGATTCCGATTCTCTCTTCGGCTCAGTGGTGAATAGGCCTTTATGCCTTTTTCTGACTTTTACGGTAATTCGGAAGCAGTCCGACAGTTGCGCGATATGCTGGCGCGCAATCGCTTTCCCCAGGCTGTGATCCTGGCTGGCCCCGCCGGCTCCGGCAAATACACTTTGGCATTGATGCTCGCCAAAGCCATGAATTGCCTGGCGCCGGCTGTCACGAATGGCCTGCGCGACTTTTGCGGCGAGTGTTCCAATTGCGTTCGCATTGCGCAGGCGGAGGATCTCGAGGCTCGCTTTGCCGAGGCGGTTGAAGCACGCGAGGGTCTGCGCGAAACCGACAAGAAAGAAACTCGCCTCTTCGTCCAAACTCATCCCGATGTGCTGGTGATTCCGCCTGATCCGCCGCAGATGATGATCAAAGTCGATCAGGTGCGGCGCGTGATTGAAACCATTTACTACCGGCCGGGCGAAGCCAAGGAGCGGGTTTACATTTTTACGGACTCGGCTTTCATGAAAGAGGCGGCCAACTCTTTGCTGAAAGTGCTCGAAGAGCCTCCCGAGTTCGCCACCATCTTTCTGTTGACGGAGAATGCGGGCGAGTTGTTGCCGACGATCCGATCGCGTTCGATGGTGGTGACGCTGGGTGCGCTACCCGCTGCCGAGATTGAACAATATCTGGCAACGCACCGTCCCGACTGGAATCCGAAACAGCGCGCCCTGCTAGCCCGGCTGTCAGAAGGTGCTGTGGGCCGCGCCCGTAGCTTTGATCTCGCTGCTTATACGGCGGCCCGCGCGCACGCGCTTGCGATCCTCAGTTCCGCCTTGCGCGCGAGCGATCACAGTGAGCTATTCAAGATCACGGAAACCTATCGAGCCGGAGCGGAGGGTCGCGATAAAACGGAACGGCTGCTGCGGGCAATCTATTCGGTGCTGCAGGACTTGACCTTCCTGAACTCGGGGACTCCGGAGCTTATTCGCAATACCGACATTCAGCCGGAGTTGAGAAGCCTGGCAGAGTCTGCGGACTTCGCCTGGATTGCGCTGGCCTCGGACCGCCTGGCTGAGGTCGAGCGCGGGATGCGACGCAACCTTTTGCGCTCACTCTCGCTCGATGCTTTTGAGGCAGCGTTGGAACGGGGTTAAATCTTCGTGCTTGATGCTTCGACAAACGCCGCTCGTGAAAAAGTTTGCGACATAGCGGCAAATTCCGTCACAGCTTCCGCGAGCTTTTCCTGCGCTCCAAACCTTATCGGCGGTAATGTTCACCAAAACAACTGCACGGCGTCTCGTTTTCGTTTTGTTTGACCTCCGCCGCATTTTTCTCGCCAGCGGTGGGCGCGACTGTGCTAGCATGCCGCCCTACGCTTCACCACTCGGCATTGTCGCTTTCAACTAAGGGGACGTATCTTGGCAAAGAAACTTGTTCTCGCGGTAAGCACACTTCTGTTTGTGCTCTCGGGAGTCTCGCTGGCGCAGAAGCTGACGCAACTCGTTAATCCGGCGCCCGACGGCGCCTTCGTGGAATATCTTTTGACCGATGGCACGGTGATGGTTCAAGGCCAGGGCTGCACGGATTGGTGGAGGCTTACACCTGACAAATCCGGAAGCTACGTCAAAGGGACTTGGAAGCAGACGGCGAGCCTGCCTTCGGGATACGATCCCTATGCCACTTCCGGGGCGGTACTGGCCGACGGCCGGTTTCTATTGGTTGGGGGAGAATACAGCAACTGCGGCGGCAGCTTCACGCTTACTAATCAAAGCGCGATTTACGATCCCAAGACGAATAAGTGGACGATGGTAGCGCCACCGAAGGGATGGTATGACATCGGAGATTCGCCATCGGCTGTGCTCCCAAATGGCCAGTTCTTGCTTGGCCGAAAAACGAATAAGAATATGGCAGTATTGGATCCCGCTACGCTTAAGTGGACGGCCGTGGGGTCGGCGGGCAAGAGCGACTTTAATGCCGAGGAGGGCTGGACTCTCATGCCCGACGGCACCGTCTTGACCTATGACGTAAAAAACAATCCCAACTCGGAGATCTACGATCCGTCTTCACAAACATGGACAAGTGCGGGCAACACGGTGGCGAATTTGCAGGGACCTCCCCAGGAGGGCTGCCTGAACTACGGACACAATCACGTATATTGTCCTCCGGGAGAGACGGGACCGGGTATCCTGCGCCCGGACGGCACTGTTTTTGCCACTGGCGCCCTGCACCTGAACGCGTCCACCGGACACACGGCGATCTATAACCCAGCAACAGCCAAATGGACGGCTGGCCCCGACTTCCCGAATGGCGATGCCGCTGGCGATTCGTTTGCCGCGCTTCTACCCAACGGACACGTGCTGGTATTGGGCAATTCCGGGACCATGTACGAATTCAACGGGTCAACACTGACTCCTACGACGGTGGGTTTCGGTAGTTTGATCGTGATGCCAACCGGCGAAGTGCTCGTCGCCGGCAGCGCCGCCTATACTTCCACCGGAACATATAAGAGCTCGTGGGCCCCGAAGATTACCGCGTTCCCAGCTACCGTCACGCGCGGCTCGACTTACAAAATCTCGGGCCAACAGTTCAATGGGTTATCGCAAGCGGCTGCGTTCGGAGACGAATTTGGAACCGCGACCAACTATCCCTTGGTACGGATCACGAATCAATCCACCGGTCACGTTTTCTACGCCAAGACGCACGACCACAGCAGCATGGGAGTTGCGACCGGCAAGGCCACGGTTTCGAGCAACTTCGATGTGCCTGCGGGGATGGAAACCGGAGCAAGTTCGCTGGTGGTAGTGGCGAATGGCATCCCGTCCAAGGCGGTTAGCATCACGGTCGAGTAGGAGTGCAGTACGTCGATGGTCTGCTTCGCAGATGCAAGGACGGTTCCATGAACCGTCCTTTGTATTTTCTGTTTTAATCCTTCGACAAAAGTTGCTGTGGACCGATCGCAGCTAATTGGTCTGCCTTTTCGCTGTGGGCGGCGGGCGTACAGGTTCTTGTAACAGCTCGGGTGCTGACGAATTCGGCGTGATCGACGCTACTTCCCGCTCATTACCAGCTTGGCGATGGTGGCCAACTGCATGTTCGAGGTGCCTTCGTAGATTTTGCCGATTTTCGAATCACGCCAGTACTTCTCGACTGGATAGTCCTTGGTGAATCCGTAGCCACCGTAGATTTCGATGGCCAGCGATGTCACGCGCTCGGCCACCTGGGAGCAGAACAGCTTCGCCATGGCGGCCTCTTTGACAAACGGAATGCCGGCATCTTTCATGCGAGCGGCGTTGTAGACCATGAGCCGGGCGGCTTCGATTTCGGTGGCCATCTGCGCGATCTGGAATTGAATACCCTGAAAATCGGCAATGGATTTGCCGAACTGCTTGCGTTCTTGCGCGTACTTCGCAGCATATTCCCAGGCGCCGCGAGCCACGCCTGCCATCTGTGCCCCGATGCCGATGCGGCCTTCGTTGAGGGTTTCAATGGCGATCTTGTATCCCTTGCCGACTTCGCCGAGGACGTTGGACTTGGGGACGCGGCAATCCTCCAGAATCAACTCGCAAGTCGAGGACGCCCGAATGCCGAGCTTGTCTTCTTTCTTGCCGACGGTGAATCCGGGGAACTCTTTCTCGATGATGAAGGCGGTGATGCCTTTATATCCCGCCGCGGGATCGACGGTGGCAAACAGAATGAAGATACCGGCCTCTTTGCCATTGGTGATCCACAACTTGCGCCCATTCAGAACGTAATCGGTTCCCTTAAGCTCCGCTTTGGTCTGCAGCGCAAACGCGTCTGAGCCCGAACCGGCCTCGCTCAACGCATATGCCCCACACAAATCCGCAACCATTCGCGGCAGATAACGCTTCTTCTGCTCCTCAGTGGTCCAGCGCAGCAAAGCGTTGTTGACCAGGGTATTTTGTACGTCCACGATCACGCCTGCCGAAGCGTCGACGCGGGAAAGTTCTTCTACTGCGAGAATCGCTTCAAAGAACTTGCCCCCGGCGCCGCCGTATTGCTCAGGCACTTCGATCCCCATGAGTCCGAGCTGGAAGAACTGGTGAATGAGCTCTTTGTCGAAGACGCCCTTTTCGTCCATCTCCTTCACCAAAGGGCGAACTTTCTCTTCGGCGAACTGCCGGATGTTGTCGCGGAAAAGAATTTCGTCCTCGGTGAAGCTGGTCAGAGGAGTGGGCGTGGGAAGTTGCAGAACATCGGGCATGAAGGCACCTTCAGAAGCAGGATGGCGAACTGGAAATTCTAGCACTTACAGGTGGGATATAGGGATCGGGCAGGAGAATCAGCGTCTCTGGCCGCCGTAGACTAATTTGAGACCATCAGCCTGCAGAATGCGCTGGATTTGATTCCGCGCGTGGACTGCCCAGGGGCCGCTGGTATCCAACTTTACATAAGCCCGCCAGTGCTTTAAAGCTTTGCGGGGTTCCCTGACCTTCTCATAGGCAAGCGCCAAATTGTAATGAGCGTCGCCGTAGGTGGGCGCGAGTTGCAGCGCGGTGTTGTAGGCTTGGATGGCCGCGGCGACGCGACCGGTTTCATCCAACACATTGCCGAGGTCGAAATAAGCCAAAGCATAGCGTGGATCAATTTCAATGGCGGCGCGGTAGTGCTTCTCTGACAGCGTGTAATCCTGCCGATTGTAGTGCAGGGTGCCCAGGTTGATGTGCGCGGCCGCGTGCTCGGGATCGAGTTCGAGCACACGTTGATAAGCCCCAATCGCCTGAGCCTGGGTGTTCGGATCTTCTTCGAGCGCAATGCCTTGCGCGAAAAGCCCAGCGACATCGGCGGGAATCGGCCCCGGCTTAACCAGCGGGGTCGCGGTACTGGTAACAACATTGTCCCGGGTGGAGAAATCGAACATGAACTGGCCGGCGATCGGTTCGACCAAACGGCCCTGATGGCGGAAAGCAATGCGATGCCCGGCGCGGAAGACGCTCGCCTCGACCAACGGATTCTCCATTCCTGCAGCCTGTTTCTGCATGGCATCGAGCGACCGCCGGATCACCGCGGGGCGCACTTTGTGAGCGCACAAGTCGCGAATTTTCTTGATTTGCAGGAGGTCAAAAAAGGAGTAGCTCTCGGCGGCGGCTACCAGTTCGGCTTTTTCCCAAGCTGCCAACTGACGCGCCGTAAGCCGAAGAATCCGGAGCAGATCTGCTCGACTGTATCGGTACACGGTGATAGGAAACTTCCAGGTTTCATTATCCGAAGTTGGGGTTGTGTTGGCAAGTGGAAATAAGTCTCTAAGGGAATCTGAAGCGGCAACTTGCATCGTGGCTGGTGCAACTTTGGAGGGATTTCGTCGGTCCGGCGATCCGCGCAGGGACTGTCGGCTCGATCTACACCGACCCGGTCACGAACTTTTAATATTCCTGAGACGAACAACTTTCACATTCCAGCGATATGATTAACGTTCCCAAGATACATCCATGAAACAGCCATGAGACGAAAAACCGTTCAAGAGCTCGAGTCCACAAAGGAAATGACCGGATTGGTGGAGCAGGCCTGTCTCGTCGCCAAGGATGCGGCGTTTAATCTGCGAGACTTCCTCGAGAATTCGTCCAACATGGCTTTCATCGCCGTGCAGGACTGCGAGAAAGAACTGGATCGCGCCGAACGCAAAATCGACGACGGCATTACGCATGCGATCACGCAAGTCACCGAAGTTGAGGCACGCGAACTGCTCGCCTGCCTGAAATTCATCATTGATCTCGAACGCATCGGAGATCTGACTTGGTCGGTAACCCAACGCCTGCAACGCCTGACTCCCAAAATCCTGCGCGACGACCGCCGGGACTTAATCGCGATGGCCGACATCCTGGAAAGGATGCTGGAGGTTGTGCACAAGGGATTTGTAAGCCGCGATCTGGAGTCGGCAAATTGGATATTGAAAACGGACACTCAGATTGACCAAGTTTGCCGGGCAGTCTTTCAGCGCCACCTCGAAAGCAAAAGCAAAGACCGGCCCCGCGACTACAGCACAAATCTGCTGCTGATGGCGCAAGCCTTCGAACGCGCCGGAGACCACACCAAGAACCTGGGCGAAGAGTTGGTTCATCTGGTGGAAGGCCGCAGCGTGCGCCATGAGCCGAAGCGGTCAAGAGGCTCACGCGCCGCGCGCGGGGTATAAATCCACACTGGCCTTTCCGGTGGTTGACTGTCCTCAACTTACGACCCGTTTGAGTGATGCAGATGCCCCAGCCTGCTCGAAGATGGCCCTTCCAATGTGTAGGAGCCTGATTCACTGCTTGCGTCCTCACCGTCGTGAATTTGTTTTGACAATCTTTGGTGTCTTCGCTATCTTAATTCCGTGACCAGTCTGGCTCATCATCATCGCCGCCATCATGCGCAGAGCGCATTGGCGGGGTGTTTGGCTGAGCTAGCGTAACACCTTAAGAGATTCGAAGCCCGCTGATGCGATCCAAGCTCAGCGGGCTTTTTGTTTTTGCGCAAAGGACAACATCCATGAACCGGGAAATAAATTTCGACAAGATGCAGGGCCTGGCGCCGGCCATCGTGCAGGATGCAGCGTCCGGCGAAGTGCTGATGCTGGGCTTTATGAATCGTGACGCCTGCACGCAGACGCTCAGTAGCGGCTACGTGACGTTCTTCAGCCGCACTCGCAACCAGCTTTGGACCAAAGGAGAGACCTCTGGAAACCGCCTCAAGCTACTTTCTGCGACCATCGATTGCGATTGCGACACGCTTCTGTTGCAGGTCGAGGTCGAGGGAGCGGGGTTGGTTTGTCACGAGGGCACACGCTCCTGCTTCACCAAGACATTTTTTCTGAGCGAACCAGAGGAAAAGAGCTCTGACACGCTGGTGGTTCGACCATGAAGATCCGCCTGGGTATTCCGAAGGGCAGTTTGCAGGAAGCGACGCTGCGGCTCTTCTCTCGCGCGGGCCTTCCGATCTTCACAAATGGCCGCTCATATTTTGCGACCACCGGGGACTCGGAAGTCGAGTGCATGCTGATTCGCGCTCAGGAGATGGCCCGCTATGTGGAGCACGGCGTTCTCGATGCCGGGCTAACAGGTCTTGACTGGGTGGTCGAAAGCGGGCTCGAAGTGATCACCGTTTCTGACCTCATTTACGCTAAGCAAAGCCGGGGCAAAGTGCGGTGGGTGTTGGCGGTTCCCGAGGATTCGCCGTATCAGCGCCCCGAAGACCTGGGCAACCGCATCATCGCAACTGAGCTAGTCAGTGTTACTCGGAAGTATTTCGAGGACAGGAATGTTGCCGTGCAGGTTGAGTTCTCCTGGGGAGCCACCGAAGTCAAACCTCCGATGCTGGCTGATGCCATCGTGGAAGTCACCGAGACCGGCAGTTCTTTGAAAGCCAATCGCCTGCGGACTATTGATACGGTGCTCGAATCCAACACGCAAATCATCGCTAACAAGATGGCTTGGTGTGATTCGTCGAAGCGGCGCAAGATTGAAAATCTGGCCCTTATGTTGCGCGGCGCAATGGATGCCCAGAACCGCGTGGGCCTAATGCTGAACGTCCGCAAGCGGGATCTGGCGGCCGTACTCGCGGTTCTCCCTGCGCTTAAGAAACCTACCATCTCCACACTGAGTGACGACGACTGGGTAGCTGTGAACACGGTGATCGAAGAATCGACGGCGTGGCAGGTCATACCTCGTTTGAAAGAGGCCAATGGCCAAGGGATTGTTGAGTACCCGCTGAACAAGGTGGTCCTGTGATACGCATTCTTTCGGGAGCCGCGGCTGCGGCGAGCGTGCGCAAGATGGCAGCCCGGGGATCACGATACGCGGAAGTCGAACCGGGCGTGCGACGTATTGTCGCCGATGTCCGAAGGCGGGGCGACCGCGCTGTGCGGAAGTACGGCGAACAATGGGATGGCCTTGCCCCGCGAGAATCCCTTCACGTGACGGAACCAGAGATCAAAGAGGCATGGAAGTCCACAGCGCCGGAACTGAAAGCTTCCTTGCGTACAGCAGCGGCGAACATCCGCCGCTTTTGCGAATGGCAAAAGCCGAGGGAGTGGACCCGTACCCGCAACGGGATAACCGTCGGACAAATCGTGCGGCCCCTGGACTCAGTCGGCTGCTACGTGCCCGGCGGACGTTATCCGCTGGTCTCTACCTTGCTGATGACAGTTATTCCCGCGCGGGTGGCGGGCGTGGAGAACATCCGCGTTGTGTCCCCTCGGCCAAAGCCAGAAGTGCTTGCAGCGGCGGGAATGCTCGGAGTGAGCGAAGTCTATCGCATCGGTGGCGCGCAGGCGATTGCGGCACTGGCTTACGGGACGCAAAGCATACCGCGCGTGGATAAGATCGTCGGCCCGGGAAGCCTTTATGTGACCGTCGCCAAGAAGCTAGTGTCTTTTGATTGTGCGATCGATTTTCTCGCTGGTCCGACCGAGGTCGTTATCGTGAGTGATGCTGGGACACCGGAGTTTATCGCCGCGGACCTGGTTGCGCAGGCAGAACACGATCCCGAAGCGCTGGCAGTTTTTATCACAACCCGGGACGGGTTGGCTCGCCGCGTAGCGCGTGCCGCAGAGAAGTTAAGCCGTGGGAATACAGTGGCGCACCAGTCATTGCGCCGCAACGGCATCATTCTCGTATCCGCCTCGCGCCAGCAGAGTCTGGAGTGGGCGAATGAAATTGCGGCTGAACATCTCACGGTTGACGCGGCGGACGTTGCGCTTGTGCGCAATGCAGGGTCGATTTTCATTGGCGACGATTCACCGCAGGCAGCCGGCGATTATTCTTCGGGCCCTAATCACGTTCTCCCCACTGGCGGCACTGCCCGCTTCCGAGGCGGACTCAGCGTTCTCGACTATGTAAAGCTCATCAGCGTTCAGCGGCTTTCGGGGCCCGGTCTGAAGCGGATCGCCCCGGTCATTGAGTCTTTGGCAAATACGGAAGGATTGCGGGCGCATGCGGAATCGATCCGCGCGAGGTTCGATCATGCTTGAAGCTCGCGAATCGGTGCGCCATCTACCCATTTATCACCCGCCACTCGATGGACGCGCGGGGCTGCGTTTGGACTTCAACGAAAACACCGTGGGCTGCTCGCCGCAAGTGCTCGCACGATTACGGGAAATTACCGCGGAAGAGATCGCATGCTATCCAGCCCGCACGCGCATCGAAGACGCTGTGGCCGATCTTCTTGACATCAAACCCAATGAGTTGTTGCTCACCAACGGTGTTGATGAAGCTATTCACCTGCTCTGCGAGACGTTTCTGCAGGCTGGCGATGAAGCCCTGATCGTGGTGCCAACGTTTGCCATGTACGAGATTTCCGCTGCGGCGACCGGGGCTCGGGTCATCTCCGTACCGGCGGGCGTAGACTTCCGCTTTCCAACCTGTGATGTGCTTTCGCAAGTCACGCCCCGCACTCGTTTGATCGCGCTCGCCAATCCGAACAACCCCACGGGCAGCGTAGCCGAACCGGCGAGCCTCGTCGCAATCGCGAGCCGCGTCCCACAAGCTGCGATCCTGGTGGACGAAGCGTATTTCGAGTTCTACGGGAAAACGCTGTTGGGGCAATGGCAAAGCCTGCCGAACCTGTTCGTGGCGAGAACATTTTCGAAAGCCTACGGACTCGCGGGACTGCGCATTGGCGTGCTCGCCGGAAACGCGGCGCACATCTCGATGGTGAATAAGGTCAGCTCCCCTTACAACGTGAATGGTGTGGCGCTAGCGTGTTTACCCGCGGCCCTGGCTGACCAGGACTACATCGGCCGGTACGTGAGCGAAGTTCGCCGCGGAAGGGAAGAACTCCAACGTGAGTTCGCGCGTTGGGGCATTCGGTACTGGACGAGTCAGGCTAATTTCGTGCTGGCGAGTTTCGGCCTATTGAAGACGCCGTTCATCCAGTCGATGCGCGCACGTGGCATCCTGGTACGCGACCGATCACGCGACTTCGGTTGTGAAGGCTGCGTTCGCATCACCGTCGGAACCAAAGAGCAGACGGCACGATTGCTCTACGCACTCCGGGAGACGTTGGCGGAAATCGGAGCGAAAGAGGTTCCTGCGAAATGAGGCGAGCCACAATCGAACGCACCACCAAGGAAACTGACATTCGCGCCGTGCTGGTAATTGAAGGCCGCGGCCGGTACAAGATTTCAACGGGAATCCGTTTCTTCGATCACATGTTGGAACTGTTCGCCCACCACGGCGGCTTCGATCTTCAGCTCGAAGCCAAGGGCGACCTTGATGTCGATCAGCACCACACCGTCGAAGACGTCGGCATTGTTTTGGGGCAGCTCTTCGACAAGGCTCTTGGCGCCAAGCGCGGCATTCTGCGCGCAGGCTATTTCGTGATGCCTATGGACGAAACCCTTGGCCTCGCGGCTGTCGATTTTTGCGGACGGACCTCCACTACGGTAGATACCAAGGTTCGCGTCCGCCTCGTGGGCGATCTGCAAACCGAACTGGTGCAGGATTTCTTCGATGGTTTTGCCCGGAGCGCTCGCGCCAGCGTGCATGCTCGTGTGCTCTACGGCCGCTCCAGCCATCATAAGATCGAATCTTTGTTCAAGGCATTTGCGCGTGCCCTACGCGCTGCGTGTTGGCGCGATCGCCGCATGGCGCGATTACTTCCGAGCACGAAAGGATTGCTCTGATGATCGCTGTCATTGACTATCGCGCCGGGAATCTTACCTCCGTAAAGAAAGCGCTGGATCATCTGCGAGGGGACGCTGTTGTGACTCGCGACCCGGGAGTCGTGGCGCGGGCAGACAAAATCATTCTCCCCGGTGTCGGCCACTTTTCGGCCACCGTTATCCTGGAACAAGCCGGGCTGCGCAGTACCATTCTCGACAGGATTAATCAGGGTGTGCCCTTCCTCGGCGTCTGTGTCGGAATGCAGTGGATGTTCGAATCCAGCGCAGAAGCGCCGGGATTTCCGGGCCTGGGATTGTTCCCGGGAGCCTGCGGGCGCTTCACGGCGAGCGTCAAATCACCGCACGTCGGTTGGAATTCCCTGAGCTGTCACGATGAGTCACGATTGCTTCGCGGAATCCCCTCCGGGTCTTTCGTGTACTTCACTCATTCGTACTCGGCGCCGGTAGTCGAACAAACCGTGGCACGATGCGAGTATGGCGGAGAGTTCTCCGCCGCCGTCGAACAAGACAATCTGTTCGGTGTGCAATTTCATCCAGAAAAATCCGGAGCGCTTGGCCTGAAACTTCTCGAAAACTTTTGTGGCCTTTCATGCTGACCAAACGAATCATCGCCTGTTTAGACGTCAACGCTGGCCGCGTGGTAAAAGGCATGCAGTTCAAACAGTTACGCGACGCCGGCGATCCAGCGGAGTTGGCTGCGGCTCACAGCAAGGCAGGAGCGGACGAGGTGGTGCTACTCGACATCACCGCCACCCATGAGAAGCGGACGACTCTGGCCAATACGGTTCGCAGAACCGCGCGACAATTGTTTATTCCTTTCACCGTTGGCGGCGGCATCCGCTCGCTGGACGACGCGATTGCAGTTTTCGAAGCGGGCGCGGACAAGATCAGCATTAATTCCGCGGCACTCGCGAATCCCTCTTTAATCACCCGTATTGCCGACCGTTATGGTTCACAAGCCGTCATTGTCGCCATCGACGCCAAGCGCATTAACGGAGAAGAGCGCTTCGAGGCTTACGTCAATGGAGGCAGGAATCCGACCGGGCGCGACGCCGTGGCCTGGGCTCAGGAGGCGGAGGAGCGGGGTGCTGGCGAAATCTTGTTGACTTCCATGGATCGCGACGGCACCGGTGCAGGCTTCGATTGCGACTTGACCCGGGCCTGTTCCGAAGGGTTGAACATACCCGTGATCGCCTCAGGTGGTGGTGGAGACACGCAGAGCTTTGTGGACGTCTTTCGGCGCGGCAAAGCAGACGCAGCGCTCGCCGCCTCAATATTTCACTTTGGCCTCCACCGTCTTGGTGATCTCAAACAAGAACTGCAGAGCGCGGGCATTCCGGTGCGATGGCCATGTTAATACCTTCGATCGACCTCATGGACGGAAAGATCGTTCAGTTGGTGCAGGGAGAGCGCAAAGCGTTTGAGTTTGAAGACTTCGAAAAGTGGATCATGCGCTTCTCCTCTTTCCCACTGGTTCAACTTATCGATTTGGACGCCGCCATTGGTACGGGTCACAACCGGGACCTGGTCCGCGAGTTTGCCCGCCGTCTTCCGTGTCAAGTAGGCGGAGGAATCCGCTCTATCGAAACTGCGGAGAAAATGCTGTCGATCGGCGCGCAGCGGGTGATCTTCGGATCATCGCTCATCCGCGATGGTCAGCCCGACACTGCGTTCGCGGAAGAGGCTGCAGGCGCAGTCGGGCCCGAAAAGTTGGTGTTCGCCATCGATTCCAAGCAGGGAAAGGTTGCTATCCGAGGATGGCGCCAACTGACGGCCATCACGCCTCTCGAAATGATTGCAGCCCTGGAACGCTGGTGCGGTGCATTCCTGTACACGCATATCGATACCGAGGGCCTGATGCAGGGCATTCCTCTCGACACCGTGAGCCAACTGCGGGCTGCAACCATGAAGCAGTTGATCGTAGCTGGTGGCATTGCCAGCTCTGAACAAATCGATCAACTGGATGCTCTGCGGGTCGATGCCGTAGTTGGAATGGCAATCTACACGGGACGGATAAAACTAAGCGGTCCTACGAACCTGCCGGGCTTTCAGCATGGCTGAGATAATAGTGAACTGTGGGCGTGATAACGAGCGACAGCACAATCGAGATGGTGATCCCTCCGATCACGGCGATGGCAAGAGGCTGAAGCATCTGAGACCCTGCACCGATGGCGAGAGCGAGGGGCAGCATGCCGGCAGCAGCGGCAAGGGCTGTCATCATGATCGGACGCAGGCGTCGGCGTCCGGCCTGAATCATGGCGTCGCGGGGCGACATGCCATCGGCGCGAAACTTTTGTTCGGCATCAAGCAACAGGATTCCGTTCTTGGCCACGATGCCGATCACCATGATTAATCCCATGAACGACGCGATATTGAAGGTGGTGCGCGTTGCCAGCAACGCTAGCAACACTCCGGACGTGGAGAGCACCGCCGACGACAAAATGGCAACCGGCGCCGCGATCGTACGAAACTCGAAGAGCAGCACGATAAATACAAGCACGATTGCGAGTACCAGAACCAGCATCAGGTCATGAAACGCCTTCTGTTGTTCCTCATATTTCCCACCGTACAGTAGACGGATCGACGATGGAATCTTCAAGGCAGAGACGGCTTTCCGAACCGCGGTCATGGCGCTGCCGAGGTCTCGTCCTTCGAGACGAGCCGTGACCGAGACCACGCGCTGCAGGTTCTCCCGCCGAACCTCAGTCTGGCCGGGAAGTTCTGTCACCGCCGCCAGGGAACCCAACGTGGCAGTGCGTCCGCTTCCGCTGACTATGAGCGTATTTTTCATTGCGTCCAGCGAAGACCGATTCAGGTCGGGGAAGCGAACCCGTACCACGTAAGTCCGATCGTTTGCGACGACCGGATTTTCGGCCGGCATGCCCTCAAGCAGGGCCTGGGCATCGGTCGAGACCTCTTCTGGCGTAAAACCCGCCCTGGCGGTAAGGGTTGGATCGACGGTAAAGAGTGTCGCCGGCCCGCTGATTGTGTTGTCGATTCCATTGCGAAGATCGACGACCCCATCGATCTTGCTGATCGCGTCGGCGATTTGCGGCGCCCAGGTTCGCAAGAGCGCGCCATCGTTCGAATACAGCTTGATGAAAACGTCTTCCGGTTCGTTCGACAAATCCCCGATCATGTCCTGCAAAACCTGAACGAATTCCACATCGATACCGGGCTCTTCCCGTGCGATGCGAGATCGAAGTTCAGCGATGACCTCATCTGTTCCCCGACTCCGTTCTTGTTTGAGCTTTACCGCAATGTCCCCCCGATTCACTTCGGTAACAGTGGCCAGGCCGAGCTCAAGACCCGTACGCCGGGATTCCCCCTGAACTTCTGGAACTTCCAGAATCATCTTCTCGATGTGTCCCACTACTCGCTGGGTCTCGGCAAGCGAAGTGCCGGCCGGAGTTAGATAGTCGAGGATGAATCCACCCTCATCCATTTCCGGCAGAAGATCGTTTCCCATGACGCCGTAGCAGACGACAGAGGTCACGACCAGAACCCCGCTAAAGATTGCGATCCATTTCGGATGCTCCAGAGCGAAACGGAGGCACTTCTCATAAAACTCAACAATGCGGCGGAACAGGCCGGTCAGAGTCGCTTCTTCCGCGGCAAACAGTTGCTCCTTGGTCGCTGGATGCTCAGACGGTTCCTCGGTTTGATTGAGGCCGATGAAATATTGGCTCAAGGTCGGAGTCCAGGACAGGGCCAGCAAGAGCGAGGTAAGCAACGACACCGAAACTGTGATGGCAAGAGCGCGAAAGAAAATCCCGGTCACGCCGGTGATCGCGATCAGCGGAAGAAAGACCACAATGGGGGTGATGGTCGAACCAACCAGAGGAACAGAAATTTCTGACAAGGCGCTGCGAATCGCTTCCAGCCGGCCTTGGCCTGCGTTGCGATGGAGAGCGACATTTTCAACGACAACAATTGCGTCGTCGATGACGAGCCCGACGGCCGCGGCCAACCCACCCAGTGTCATCAGGTTAAAGCTTTGACCAAGAAGCTTGAGAACAATAAACGTGATGAGCACGGTCGCCGGGATCACGAGAGCGGCAACGATCGAAGCCCCCCAATCGCGGAGAAATAGCACCATGATCAGCGAAGCCAGCACCAGACCGATGAGGATCGCATCCCGCACGCTCTTGATTGACTCGGTCACAATTTCCGACTGATCGTAAAACGGCTGGAGATGAACTCCCGGCGGCAGCGACCGCTGGAGACTGGCAACCTCGTCATGAACCGCGTTGGCCACGTCCACCGTATTACTGTCGGGCTGACGAGTGATGTTGAGCAGCACAGCGGGCTTGCCATTTGCCGTGACCGCGGTATGAAGCGGCTTTACGCTTCGCTCGACCAGCGCCACGTCGCCGATCTTGACCGGAATGCCCGCTGGTGTCGTCTTCACGACGACTTGCCCGAGTTGCTCAGGGCTTGTCACCTGGCCGCTCACCAGCGTCAGGTAAACCTGATGGTTCCGATCCAGCAGTCCAGGAGAATCGATGAGATTGGTCCGCCGGACTGAATCGAGTATGTCCGTTACCGTGACATTGCTAGCAAGCAGCTTGGCTGGGCTCGGTGTGATGTGAAATTCGGGCTGCTCGCCACCCTGCACCACGACCGCTGCTACACCGTTCAGCCGGTTCAGCCGTGGTTTCAGATCGTAGACCGCCGTTTCCCAGAGCTGCGTTTGCGGCACCGAATCCGAGGTCAGGCTGTAGCCGATAATCGGAAAGGATGCAAATGTCAGCCGGTGCGTACTGATGACTACCGTAGCCGGTAATTCCGACCGCACTCGCGCCAAAGCGGCGTCTACCTGCTGCAAGGTCAGAACCATGTCCACGTGCCAATCAAAAAAGAGATCGATTTCGGCCGCGCCCCGACTCGTGATCGATCGGACCGAAATCAGTCCCGGCACGCTGTTCACCGATTCCTCGATGGGGCGCGTGATGGTCACCGTCATCTGATCGATGGGCATCACGCCATTGTCGACGCCGATTACTACGCGTGGGAAGTCGGTGGTCGGAAAGACCGAGATCGGAATCGTAAAAGCGAGATAGATTCCCGCTAAGGCCAGAACAATGGTCAGAAATATCAGCGGCTTCGCGAACCGGGTAAACCAGTAGCGTTCGGCGGTCGGACCGGTCGTACGCAGACGCTCGAGGAGTGGCTCCAGGCGCATGCCTCAGTCCTTCTCCGCGGCTGGTTTTGATGGTTCGGCAGGTGAGCTGTCCTGCTTTTCTGGCTGGACCGGTTTCACTCGGGTGTTGTCGGGCAGGCCGTAAGCGCCGGTCGTAACTACCGTCTGACCGGCGGCCAAACCCTTGGTGATCTGCACCAGGTCGGCGTTGCGGATTCCAACCTCTACTTCCGTCTGGTGCGCGTGCTGGTCGGTGCCGACGACCATCACGTTCGTACCACCTTCAGGACTCTGCAACAGAGCAGCCGCAGGAATCGTGATCGCGTCTGGCACTTGCTTTGCGACAATTCGAACTTGAACCGTCGAGCCTGGCCGAAGCGCGCCTTTTGCGTTTTCTGTTTCAACCCATACCTCGACCGTCGTGCTGTTGGGATCAACGGCAGGGCTGACGAGCGTGAGCTTTCCCTCTTTTGCCGGAGTGTCGCGTCCCGAGATCGTCGCCGCATCACCGACCTTGAGAAGTGCCGCCTGTTCTTGCGGAATATGCACCTTGGCAATCACAGACGAAGTATCCATAACGGTCAGGATAGGAATTCCGGGGGGTGGAGTTTCGCCGGTGTATCCGGGCCGTTCCGTTACGAATCCGTCGATTGGGCTGCGAATTTCCGTGTAGCCCAATTGCGCCGTGGCCCCTTCATACTTGCCGCGTGCAGAGGTCAACTGTCCCGCCGCCGACTTTGTCGTTTGCGGTTTGCCAATAGACTGTAACGCGGAAAGGTGCTGTTCTGCGATCTGGAACTGGGCTTTTGCTTGCACCAAAGACACTCCGGCCTGATCGAGTTCCTTTCTTGGCAAAGCGCCTTCCTTGTAGAGGTACTGCCGGCTGTCGTAGAGCTTTTGTTCTGCGTCCAGAGCTTCGCGGGCAGAGCCCACATCCAATTCTGCTTTCTTCAGGTCTTCGGGCAGGCTGGCTCCTGTGGTCGTTTCGTAAGCTGCCTGGGCCTGCTGCAAAACGCCTTCGTTATCCGTCACAGCGGCGGCGATGTCCCGATTCTCAAGCTCCGCAAGCAACTGCCCGCTATGCACACGAGAACCGCGATTCACGTAGAAACGGCGCACGGGAGAGACGACCTTCGGAGTAATCGCGGCTTGGTTCTTGGGATACAAAATCGCTTCGGCTCGAACAATTTGCTGGATCGGACCTTGCTGCGCCACGGCGGTTTGCACGGAAACCAGCGGTTGCTCCTCGGGAGCCTGCTTCGAACACGCTGTGAGGCCAACCAGACTCGCCAGCCACAAAGCGATGAGTTTCTTGTTAAACCGAGCAATCGACATGAGCTTAAAAGCTCCCGGTAAGAGTTTGGAGATTGGCAATCGCCACACGATATCTCACCTGCCCATCGTCGAAATTGTTGCGAGCCTGCGTGAGCACATTCTGGGCATCGACCGCCTCCAGTATCGTAGCCTCTCCGCCCTGGTAGCGAATGGCGGTTAAGCGCAAGCTTTCCTGCGCGAGATCCACGGATTGATGCAGCAGATTGAGCTGGTTTCTTGCCAGCTGTGCTTCGGAATACAGAGTCTGCAAATCTGCTATGGCCTGACGCTGCGCCGCGTTCAGTTCCAGTTTCGACTGGTCGCGACGCAGTTGCGCCTGCTTGACTCGGCTTTGAGTTGCGCCCCAGTTCCAGATCGGCAGATTCAGGGTTGCGGAGACTTGGTAGCCCAGATTGTTAATGCCGTCTGTTTTAGTCGCATATTGGGTGGCATCGATGCCGTAAAAGTAGTTCATGGAAAGCGATGGCAGATGTTCGCCGATGGCCGAAGTCACTTCCTGCTGCGAGGCGCGCATTGCAGCCACAGCGGCCTTGAGTTCCGCATTGTTTCGTGAAGCCAGATCCTGCGCCTCGCTAAGCTCCGGCAGAGACGGCGCAACACTGAGATCGTCCGCAACCTGATAGTCGCGAGTAAAGTTCGGGAAGATCAGCACAGCCAATGCTAGACGCGCCTTTTCTTCGGCCAGCATGCTCTCCTGCAAGTCGCGGTTGCGGTCGTTCGCCTCCAGTTGCGCTTTCACAACGTCGGAATGCGCAACTTCACCGCCGTGTTCTAATTGTTCGCTGATCTTCAGAAAATGTTGCGCCTCGTCCGCAGCTTGCCGCGCATTGGTGATTTTTCGCTTCGCAGCGATCGCGCCGTAGAAGCTTTGAACTACCGTTACTACCAATCCGCGGGTCGTAATCTCAGCCTTCGCATTTGCCAAAGCTTCAACGGCACGAGCACGGCGATAGTCCGCAATCGATGACAGTCCAATTCCTTCGTGCACGGCGCCCTGGCTGATGTATTCGTGCACCGCGTTCGCCGAGATGAACCTGCCGGACAAAGTTCCGTTCGGTTCTGTATAAATTGCGCCGGTGGTGTACCCGACATCCGGCAGAAGGGCCGCTCGGGCTTGAACACGGTCTTCACGTGCCAACCCGGCCTCTGTCAGCGCCGCGTGAAACTGCGGAGCATTGGCTTTTGCTCTCTGGATTGCATCGGCGAGGGTGATAGTCAACGTCTGGTCACGTGCGGGAGTGGGACCCTGGGCTACGGTCACGTTTGTCTGAGCCCAGACGCCCATGCACGCTATAATCATCAGCGCCAGAATGTATCGGAACACGCGTCACCTCTTTGTCGCCATACAAAATATGCCAAAAAGAAGGTGAAGCGAAGCTGAAATCAGGATTTAAAAGGCAAACGGACCGTCATGAGCGTCCCTTCGCCAACGCGGCTGTCGACGACAATGGTACCCCCGTAAGCGTTGACCATCGCCTTAGTAATCGCCAGACCCAGCCCATAGCCGCCTGTTTCGCGGGTGCGCGAAGCATCCGCCCGGTGAAAGCGGTCGAAGATGTGTGTGAGTTCACTCTCGGCGATCCCGGTTCCCCAGTCTTGCACTGTGACTTGCGCGTTGTGGTCCCGCTCTGAAACCGTGATCAAAACCCGCGAACTCTTTTTGCTGTACCGGATCGCATTTTCCAGCAGATTGTTCCAGATGAGCTCCAGGTCTTCGGGATCGGCCTTGATGGTCGGATGGTTTTCTGTCTGAACCTCGATCCTTACGCCACCGGCGGCAGCGAAGGCTCCGAGGCGATCGGCACTCTGCTCACAGGAAACGGCCAGGTCGACGGGGGTGAGATCCTGCCGGTGATGACCTGCGGCGGACTGTTCCGCTCGTGCCAGACGCAGCATGGAATGAATGAGTTTCTCGATACGGGCAACATCTTCGAGTGCAATCTCGATCCGCAGCCGGTATTCGTCGGCAGATCGCGGCACTTGCACCAGAGATTGCAGAGTGGATTTGAGAATGGCTACCGGCGTTTTTAATTCATGCGCAGCGTTTGCCAGAAATTCCTGCTGCGAACTGAAGGCACGATACAACGTCGCGAGCATCGTTTCCATCGCATGCGTCAGTGGGGCCAGTTCTTCAGTCGCAGTCGCGTCTTCCGGAAGGTTGAGATTCCAGTCCGAAGCTGACACTTTTCCCGCGCTGACCGCCAAAGTCGCCAGTGGGGAAAGCCCCTGGCGTATCGCCCATGCGACTACTACCGTGGCAATCGCGAGCAAAAGCAGGCTGCCGGCCAGGGTCAGGATCGCGGCGTGCCACAGGTTTTCACGGAACTCGTCGGTTGGTGCGGCGTAGATCACCGTGATGGTTGCATTGGATTTCGTGTCCGGCCCTTCTCGGTCCAGCACCGGAAGACGGACCAGGCGAACCGTCCGGTAATGCACTCCATCGACAGTGACATCCCAATATTGCCGGCCCGGTTTGGAAGGGCCGGGAAGGTTTCCTGGCCAGTTCGAGGATGCTCCGATTACATGACCACTCTCATCGACGATCTGATAGAAATCAGGATGATGTTTGTCCAACGACGGCGGCGAGAGCTCTCTATCGAAGATCAATTCATGGTTGCCTTCTTCAGAATACCGGATTAGCGCCGCAACACTCATGGCTCGGCCGTGAAGCCCAGCGTCGAACGCCGCCCGCAGTTGTCCGCGTGTGAAGTACGTAGCCAATGCGACCAGCGCAACGGTCAGGATAAGTTGGGTCGCAAAAACCGATGCAATCAGCCGACGCCGGATGGAGAGTTTCGGCATTTTAGTTCCGTAGCATGTATCCCTGGCCGCGCGAGGTTTGTATCAGGTCGCCGTTCCGGTCGTCCAGTTTGCGGCGCAGCCCGGAAATATAGACTTCAATCACATTGCTGAACCGCTCCCAGTTGAAGTCATAAAGATGTTCGAGCAACTCGGTCTTGGAGATAATCGCGCCCGAGCGATGCGCCAGATATTCGAGCACACGATATTCCATCCCCGAAAGCACAATCAGTTTGCCATTGCGACGCACCGTACGATCAGCCGTATTTATTTCCAGATCTTTTACCTTCAGGACGGGGGCTCCGTGGCCTTTGCCGCGCCGAATTAGCGCTTTGGAGCGCGCAACCAGTTCGCCGAGATCAAACGGCTTAGTCACGTAGTCATCAGCCCCGGAATTCAGCACCGCCACAATGGATTCCTTCTCATCTCTCGCCGTCAGCACCAGGACCGGCGTCGTAATTCCCGCAGTCCGCATGCGCTGCAATACGGTCTTGCCATCGATTCGCGGCAGCATCAGGTCAAGCAGCACGAGATCATATGGGTTCGACTCCGCCATATATAGACCTTCTTCACCGTCAAACGCGAGATCGACGGCATATCCCGCGCCCTCGCGCATACTGCGCCCAATGTTATCCGCGAGGCGCCGTTCATCTTCGATGATGAGAATGCGCATTGCCTGAGAGTACGCTCGCGGGATATTCGTTGGAAAGGGGCTGCAGAGTGCTTCGGAAGGTGCCGGGATCTTCGCCAATCGAAGAGGCCGACCCTGACTCGGAATCTCAAGCCGGTCGGGCCAGGTGTTGCCTCAGGGTCTCACCGTCCAATTCTCCCTCCCATCGTGCCAGGACTAGCGTCGCTATCCCATTTCCAATCATATTCACCAGGGCTCGGAACATGCTCAGAAAACGATCAATTCCGAGAATCAGTGCCATGCCCGCAACTGGAATGGTTGGGATCACCGAAAGTGTGGCTACGAGCGCAATGAAGGATGCGCCCTGCACGCCGCTGGCCCCCTTGGAGGTAAGAACTGCGACCGCGAGAATGGTGAGTTGCTGCGTCAGAGTCAGATGGGTATTGGTGGCTTGAGCCACAAATAAAGCGGCCATGGTCATGTACAGGCTGGTTCCGTCGGTGTTGAAAGTGAATCCCGTCGGGACCACCAGGCCAACCAGAGACTTGGAGCAACCGAGTTTTTCAAGCTTCGCCATCAGAGTCGGAATGGCGACCTCGGACGAACTTACCGCCAGCACCAGCAGGATCTCTTCTCTGATGTATGCCAGAAAACGAAAAATGTTGAAGCTCGCGGCCCAGGCCACGGCCCCGAGCACGATCACGACAAAAAGCACCGAGGTGAGCCAAAAAGTTCCGATGAGCTTGGCCAGCGGACCCAGGGATGCGAGCCCGAATTTGCCGACTGTGTACGCCATTGCGCCGAACGCACCCACTGGCGCAAATTTCATTAACAGTCGCGTGACTTCGAATATAACCTGGGTAAAGGAATTGACCATGTCGACCAACGGTTTGGCTCGCGCGCCCACGCCTGACAAGGCAAAGCCAAACAGCAGAGCAACGAAAACCACTTCGAGGATATCTCCCTTGGCGAAGGCGTCGACCACTGTTGTGGGAATGATGTGCATCAGAAATTCGGTGACGCTTTGCGTTTTGGCCTGGCCAGCATAATCGGCGACCGACTTGGCATCCAGGGTGGCGACGTTTACGTTAAAGCCGCTGCCTGGTTTTACTACATTGCCCACCAGCAATCCGATGAGGAGGGCTACCGTGGAAACAACTTCGAAGTAAAGCAGCGCCATGCCACCGATACGTCCAACCTTTTTGAGGCTTTCCATGCCAGCGATTCCGGTGACCACCGTGCAGAAGATGATCAGAGTGATGATCATCGTAATCAGGCGGATGAAAGCGTCGCCCAACGGCTTCATGGAAACGGCACGAGCTGGGTCCACGTAGCCGAGCACGATGGCCAGAGCCATGGCAAACAAAACCTGAACCCATAGGACGCGGTAGAACGGCGGCTTGCTGGAGGCCGAAGCGTCGTCTAAAAGTTCCGTCTGCACGGGTGAAAGGATTGCCATCTTTTTCGTTTGTCCCTGGTTGGTCGCGAACGCCTCTATTTCGGCGGTTCAGATTGAAGCGTGCGCACCTGCCACGGAATGATTACCTCTTTGAAAATGCGGGGATCAGGCCACACTCTTACTTGCCGGCCGAGGTGACCGCCTTGCGGATTGATCCATGCAGTCTTCGGTACATCGCCTTTGTCCAGCAGCAGGTAAATATCTGAGATCGGCACCTGGGTATCCAGAACACCGGCAAGAATGAGCATGGGCGCCATGGGCTTGCCGAGCAGCCCTTGTTTGACCAGCGACATTTTCGGTAAGACTTCCGCCATTTGGTCGATGTTGGTCACGTTGTCGAAAATCGCCATCAAGGCCGGGACCTGATCGAAGAGATATTCGCGATTGCCGATCAGGGAATTCATCAGAAATTCTTTCTGAAAGAAAGTATCGGTGGGCGGAGACTGAGCGCTCGCTCCCCGCAGGCGGGCGTGTTCCACGATGGCCATCTTCGTCGCCCAATACGCACCCCAACTCACGCCGTGCATGCTAACGCGGTTCTTGTCGATCTCCGGTCGCGTGGCGATGTAATCGAGAATGCGCGAGAACATGCGATCCGAAGTTCCGCTAACTTTAATTGGACATTGTCCAGTGCCGGGCCCGTCGACGGCCAGAAAGCCGACGCCAAAAGGCAGGATTGCGCTAAAGCTCTCGGATAAATCCTCCTTGCGGCTGTCCAGTCCATTCACTGCCAGCACCAGCGGCACGGGCCCGTTCGTGTTCTTCGGCAGGCGGAGGTAGCCGATGATCTCTTTGCCCTCGAACGGAATTTTCACAATCTCGAGCGGTGGATCCCAGAAGCGCGCGTGCGCCAGGAAAGCTTCGATCGCTTTTTCGTAGGACCGCTGTTTGCCGGCCGAGGCAGGGATGGGCCAGCGTCCGAAGGAGTAAAGACGCCACGCCCGGATGTAGTCCGCGTTGGCTTTCGCCGGATCTGTTTTCTCAAGCGCCTTGGCCTCGTTCATGTAGCGATCCGCCACTCCCATGAACGCTGCGGCCCACTCGTCTTTATCTCGAGTATGGATCGAATTGAAGGCTTCCTTTACGTCGGCAGGATCGAGTCCAATGAGCGGGTACTGACCCACCTCGGCGCGATGTACGGCTTCGACTTTAATTTCCTCGATAGTTCGCTCGGAGCGTTGCTGGGAGAACGAAGGGATGCTGAGAGTCAGCAATAAGGCAAATGAGGTCGCTAACAAAGTAAGTCTCCCGGTTTTTCGATTGTGACGCCCTAACAGTGTTGACACAGGATTGGTTCCTTTCCAGTTGAAAAGAGATGGGGCCGGGTTGAGGTCCGGCCCCGATTTACGAAAACTTCGTCATCAGAACAGAAACTTCAATCCCAGTTGAACGGCGCGGCTGCCGCCGGAGCCGATGACCGGGTTGGCGGCGGCCACATCTGGAGTGGCGCATCCGCAACCGAAGTTAGCGGCGGAAGGATCATTGAGACCGAAACCATTTTGGCCACCATAGGGGTTGGCAAAGTTCGGATGGTTGAAAATGTTGAAGAACTCCGCCCGGAACTGGGCCCGAAGCCGCTCCCCAAGCTGCCAGTTCTTCGCGATCGAGAAATCGACATTGCGGAAACCAGAATCGGGAAACATGTTGCGGCTCATGTTGCCAAATTGGCCGAGTGCCGGAGGAATCATGACCGAGTCGCCTTTGGCGTAGCAGCCAAACAGGTTGAGTGCCGTGGTCGCGGGCCCGGCGGTATTCCCTCCGTCGAGAGCCAGTGCTTTCGCGTTGCAAGTGGCATTGTTGGTGGGATTCGTCTGACTGTGGTTGCCAGGAAAAAACGGAATCGGTGTCGGCCCTGACTTGAAATCATTCGGGTTGCCAAAGAAATTCCAACGGATGGGGCTGTTCGCCGGAGGGCTGACTGGCAACGGGCCCACTCCGGCAGCATCCGTTCCCTCATCCATCGGTCCCCAGTGTTGTGGAGTTTGCAGGTTGATAATCGAGTTGATCTCCCAACCGTCCAACGCCTGCCAATAGCCCTTCTTGCCGGGGATCGCGTAGGTGAGCGAGACCGTGAAGCGATGACGAATATCGAAGTCGCTGTTCCCATATTCGCCAGCGAGGTTGTAGGAGTTCTGCGGAAGTCCCGACCCGTAACCGAAATCCCAGTTTGCAGCTACGTCGTCGAGAGCGTGCGAGTAGGTGTAACCGGCCACCATGCTCAAGCCATGGAAATTTCTGGCATTCAGAGTGATTTGCAAGCCGTTGTAATTGGATCGGTAAACGTTGCCCATTTGGAAGATGTTGCTCAGGTATGGGAACTTTGTAGCGTACGGTCGATTTGCCTCTTCGCCTCCCGTGCTGTCAGAGGCGCAGCCGACGTAACCGTTAGTGACGCAATTAGCGATGGCGCTGGCTGGCCAGCCCGAACCTACAGGCGGCTGATTGATGTCGCGAGTTCCCATTAAATTGCCACCGTCGTTTCCGACGTACGCCATCTCGAGCGAGAGCGTCGGTGTGAACGCGTGCTGCACACTGAGGGTCCAATTCCACACGTAGGGAGTGGTCAGGTTACGGTCGACACTCATAATCGCGCACGGAACGTTGACGCAGTTAATTTTTTGGTTGAGGTTGCCGTAAATCGGACCGTTGTCCCACGGGAAACTTGGAAAGACCGTCAGATTGCCCGTGTTGATCGTCCCTCCGGCCGTATCTCCCGCAGCATCGATAATCGCACCGGTAGGCACACTGGAAAGGCCGAAGCTGTTGTTGAACGCAAGGAACGACTCCCAATTGATGGTCTCGTAAACCAGCCCGCCGCCGGCGCGAACCACGGTTGTTCCCTTACCGTCGATATCCCACGCAAAACCGGCACGCGGGGCGAAGTTCTTGTGGTCCGAGTTGTAGGCAGAACTGATCTGCTTTCCTACCTGCACCATTCCGAGATTGGGATCGAAGTTGCCGAGCAGGTTGTTGGCTTCCTGCGGGACTCCGCTGAATTCATAGCGCAGTCCAAAATTGAGAGTCACATTTCTGGTAACCCGCCAGTCATCTTGAACAAAGGCGGCGTAAGCCCAATTGTGGAGTTGGAATGTAGGGTTTCCGGTAAGCACGGACGCTTTGAATGGCGCGCCGGAAAAGAAATCCTCCAGAGTCGTAGTGTTGAGGAAATTCGCCGGGTTTTTGGGATCGGGTGTGTTGGCGCCGAGGAACGTGACGCTACCGCGGGCATTTCCCCACGCGCCGCCGGTTACATTATCCCGATGAACTTCGCCGCCGAACTTGAGGGAGTGATTGCCCTTCGTATAGGAAACGTGATCAAGGAATTGGGTGATGCTGTCCGGCCCCTGAAACTTTGGCCACTTGAATCCGCCGAGACCCGGAAAGAAATAGCCACCGAACCCGATGCGTGGCAGTCCGCCAGTGTTTGGCCCCGAGACGCCGGTATCGAGCCCGTAAGCCGACGCTGGCGTGTTGAGGTCGCCTGGCAAGGTAGGCTGGTAGAGGCGGTTATATCCAACGCGTACTTCATTCACCCAACGAACACTGGGATTCGTTACCCAGTTTCCACCGGCCACCTGGGCCCGCGTGTGGATGTCGGACCGCCATTTCGACTGGAGTTCAGGAAAGTCCTCGACCGTTCCCGTGTTGTTTCCGAAGAAGTACATCCCGCTGATGCGGTTTTTGGGGTTGAGATTGACGTCCACTTTTCCCACGGCGTTGTAAATCGAGACGGTGTTAGGGAATCCATTCGGAATATTGATATTTGGATTATTGTTGGTGGGGAAGCCGGTTCCGTTGCATGTAACGGTTATGCCTGAGAGCGCGCACCCTGCGACCTGCAAGCTGGCGGGACTGATCGTGACTCCTCCCGCCTGCAGATCCGCAATCGCATTCGGGATACTGTTCGCGCAATCGCCGGTGGCGAGGAAAAGGCAGTTGCCTGCGGTTGGCATCGAGACCATCGACGGGCTTGTGATGCCCCCGAACGAGTTTCCTACGTCATACATCTGGCCTTCGAAGGCCCCAAAGAAGAAGACTTTGTCTTTGACAATCGCACCGCCGACACTGCCGCCGTATTGTTCCAACGTGGTTGCCAGCTTGGGATTGGGTGCCATGTTGAAATAGTTGCGGGCGTCCAGCGCATCCGTGCGGCCAAATGCGAAGGCAGTGCCGTGAAGCTGGTTTGTGCCAGACTTGAGACCGACGTTAACCACCGCTCCTGGCTTCCACCCGAATTCGGCAGGTGGATTCTCTTCCACATTGAATTCCTGAATCGAGTCGATGGGCAGAATGGTCGCCGAATCACCAGCAATCCCGGCTCCGTTGATAATGGCCTGCCCAGAGAACGGCTCGCTGTTGAACAGTCCCTCCACGAAGTAGGCGTTATCCTCCGCGCGCAGTCCGTTCGTGCTGGTCGTCGAGAATCCGCCGCCGGGATACCTCATCACACCCGGACGCAATTGCAACAGGTTCTCGTAGTTTCGGCCATTGAGTGGCAAATCGTTGATCTGCGCGTTGCTCAGCGTGCCGCCCAAAGTTGACGATGTCGTGTCGATGAGGGGAACCTCGTCCGTGACCACCACCGTCTCGGAGAGCGATCCGGCCGGAAGCATAATGTCTACCCGCAAGTCCGTCCCGACTTCTACCGGGATGTTGGGGCGCTCCACGGTTTTGAAACCTTTTGCTTCCGCTCGAACTCTGTATGTTCCGGGCTGCAGTTGGGGAGCGACGTAGTTTCCCGATTCATCGGTGAGTACGGTTCGACTGGCGCCGCGCTGAACATCGGTGATGACCACGGTAGCGCCAGCCACGGCCGCGCCAGACTGGTCGGTGACCGTCCCCAGAAGGCGTCCAGTGACGGTTTGCGAAAACGCGGGAACTGAGATGGCGAGCAGCAGGCTGACGATGCCGAGAAACCGAATGCCATTCGACGCAGAATACATTACGACCTCCAAATCCTAAAGAGGATGGAAGAGCTTCGGTCGCACATTCGGCGACCGCTTTCGATCTGGAAAATTGAAAAACTTCCGGCGATTTGAAGGTATAGCCTTGACGCGGCCTACCCGTCAAGTAGTATTGTGGTTCGACCACAAGACCGCTGCCTGATGGGGCCCGTTGCTTGAGTCCAAACAAGGCTGAGGCGTAGCCTACCAAGCGGAGGGACAGAATAAGCATGGCAATAGCGACGATCAATCCCGCGACCGGAGAAGTTCTAAAGACTTTCGAGCCCCTGAGCGCGGCCCAAATTGAGCAGAAGTTGCGACTGGCGGCTTCTGCATTCCGAAAGCATCGGCGGACTCCATTCGCGGAACGCGCCAGCAAGATGATGCGAGCCGCAGAGATTTTGGAAAAGGAAAAGGACGAGTGCGCCCATTTGATGACGCTTGAAATGGGCAAGCCTCTGAAGGCCGCCGTGGCCGAAGCAATGAAGTGTGCTGGCGGATGCCGCTATTATGCGGAGAACGCTGAGAAATTCCTGGCGGACGAAATTGTAGAAACCGGGGCGAAGCGCAGCTTCATCCGCTATCTGCCGATCGGTCCCATCCTGGCCGTGATGCCGTGGAATTTCCCCTTCTGGCAGGTGTTCCGTTTTGCGGCTCCGGCACTCATGGCGGGCAATGTTGGACTGCTGAAGCATGCCTCAAATGTCCCGCAATGCGCGCTCAAGATAGAGGACATTCTTCGCCGCGCGGGCTTTGCCGAAGGAGTTTTCCAGACATTGCTGATCGGCGCGGGGCCGGTCGACGGCATCCTGAACGATCCTCGCGTCGTTGCCGCGACTCTAACCGGCAGCGAACAGGCGGGGATTCAAGTAGGGGTTTCCGCAGCCAAGCGAATCAAGAAGGTCGTGCTGGAGTTGGGCGGCAGCGATCCCTTTATCGTGATGCCCAGCGCCGATCTGGATGCTGCAGTCGCGACCGCAGTCGATGCGCGGATTCAGAACAATGGGCAGTCGTGCATCGCGGCCAAGCGTTTCATCGTGTCGGAAAAGATTGCGGAAGAGTTCGAGCGCAAGTTCGTCAAACGCATGCAGGATCTGCGCGTCGGCGATCCGTTCCAGGAGAGTACGCAGCTCGGCCCCCTGGCCAGTGCGGACGCGGTTGCTTCTCTCGATGCCGATGTGAAAAAAACCGTGGCCGCCGGTGCGCGCGTGCTGACTGGTGGCCATCCCTTGAAGCTACCCGGTAACTTTTATGCGCCAACGGTACTGACCGATATTCCGAAGGAATCGCCTGCTTACAAGGAAGAATTCTTTGGTCCAGTGGCGTCGGTTTTTCGCGTGAAGGATATCGAGGAGGCCATCCAGATCGCCAACGACAGCCGCTTCGGGCTGGGTGCCAGCGCCTGGACCAACGATCCTGCGGAAACCGAAAGGTTCATCAACGACCTCGATGCCGGTATGGTCTTCTTGAACAAGATGGTGGCTTCCGATCCGCGATTGCCCTTCGGGGGTGTAAAGTTCTCAGGCCATGGACGAGAACTCGCGGTGCAAGGGATTCGCGAATTTGTGAACATCAAGACGGTTTGGATTCAGTAGTTAGAACATAGACGCGGATTTTTTTAAGCCACATGGTATAGTGGTCATACCACCATACCGTTATGATCTATCAGGCGAAGTCGATTGGGGATCTCATGACGGACGAAGCGCTGGACTCGCGAGAAGCCAAGCCAATGTACCGGACCGTAAAGACCTCTCGCCTCTACGAGCAGATTGTCCAACAGGTGGAAGCTTCCATCTTGAAGGGGCAACTTAAGCCCGGGGATCAGTTGCCGGCGGAACGCGACCTTGCCCAGCGCTTTGGAGTGAGCCGTACCGCCGTGCGCGAGGCGGTGAAGACTTTGCGGGAGAAGGGCTTGGTCGAAGCCTATTCCGGCCGCGGCACCTTCGTGACCAATGGAACTTCCCAGGCGATTCGACAGTCGCTGGATCTGATGATCCGCATCAACCAACAGGAAGGTTCGGCGAACCTGGCGGAGTTGCGGTTGGTGCTGGAGCCAGAGATTGCAGGCTTGGCCGCTACTCGGATTGAGGAACAGCTGCTGAGCACTATGCGCGAAGCGGTTGCCGTCATGGACCGCAATCTGCATGACCCCGACGCTTACGTGGAAGCGGATCTCGACTTCCATCTGGCGCTGGCGGAAGCAGCGGGGAACCCTCTGATCCTTTCTCTTCTGGATTCGATTGTCGGTCTTCTGCGCGAGCAGCGAAGTCGCATTTTCGATGTGGACGGAGGGCCGGAGCGAGGACAGTTCCATCACAAGCGCATCTTGTCAACCATCGAGAAACGCGATCCGGCGGCGGCGCGAGAAGCGATGCGCGCTCATCTCAACCAGGTGCTTGCGGATTCGTCGTCGATCGTCAAAAAGTAGGATCAGCAAGAAGTAGTTCGCGGCTTAAGTCGAATTTGAAAGGGAATTGTTGAATGGCCAAGCTTGGATTCATCGGTCTCGGCGTGATGGGCGGAAACATGGTAGCTCGCCTGCTCGAAAAGGGACATACCGTGACCGGCTACAACCGGACGCGCGCCAAGGCGCAGTGGTTGATCGACAAGGGCATGAAGTTTGCGGAGTCTCCAAAAGCTGTTGCGGCAGCTTCCGACGTGACCTTCACAATGGTGACGAACGCCGCAGCGCTGGCCGCGGTAACTGACGGACCCGACGGATTGCTTGCGGGCCTGGGTGCTGGCAAGTTCCACATTGACATGAGTACCGTGAGCCCCGAAGTGAGCCGGGCGCTGGCTGCGAAAGTGCGTGAGAAGGGCTCCGACATGATCGATGCGCCGGTATCGGGCAGTGTGATTACCCTTCAGCAAGGCAAGCTCTCGGTGATGGTCGGCGGCCGCAAAGAAACTTTTGAGCGCCTGAAACCATTGCTTCTGGACATTGGACCGAAAGTGACATATGTCGGCGACAACGGCGTTGCGCTGTCTATGAAGATTGCCGTCAACTTGAGTTTGGCGGTGCAGATGCTGGCTTTTTCCGAAGGTGTGCTGCTGGCGGAAAAGAGTGGGATTCCGCGAGAAGTCGCGGTCGATGTTCTGGTTCACAGTGCAATTGCGTCGCCCATGATTCAGTACCGCGGCCCTTTTGTTTTGCAGCAACCGGAAGAAGCCTGGTTCGACGTCAACATGATGCAGAAGGACATGCTGTTGGCGATGGAGTTGGGCCGCAAGCTGAATGTTCCAGTCCCCACCACCGCCGTCAGCAACGAGTTCCTCACCGCTGCGCGCGGTATGGGTTGGGAAAAGTTAGACTTTGCCGTCATGTTTGATGTTCTGGCGCGCATGTCAGGTGTGCAAAAATGACGACTGCCACACAGCCAAGAGAAGCTTTGGAAAAAGTCGATTTGTGGCTCCGGATGTACCGCCAGATGGTCGCCATCCGGCAATTCGAAGCCCAGGTCAACGAACTCTACACCCGGGCATTGATGCCCGGTCTGGCGCACCTGTACATCGGTGAAGAGGCGGTCGCGGTGGGCGTATGTGAAGCGCTCGAGCGCACCGACTACATCACCAGCACGCATCGCGGTCATGGACATTGTTTGGCGAAAGGCGCCTCCCCCGATAAAATGTTCGCCGAACTGCTGGGTAAGAAGGCCGGGTACTGCAAGGGCAAGGGCGGTTCCATGCACATTGCAGACCCGGCGACCGGCAACCTGGGAGCGAATGCGATCGTATGCGGCAGCGCAGGTATTGCGACGGGAGCAGCATTTTCGGCCCACCGCCTTCGCAACGGCCGGGTCGCAGTATGTTTTTTCGGCGAGGGCGCGCTCGGCCAGGGCGTGCTCTACGAAGAGATGAACCTCGCCCAACTGTTCAAGCTTCCCGTGATCTATGTCTGCGAGAACAATCTCTACACGGAATATACGCATTACTCGGAAACTACCGCCGGGGATATTCTGACGCGCGCAACTGCCTTCGGTCTCGAGGCTGCCAGCGTCGATGGTCAGGACGTGCGCGCGGTTCACGGCACCGCACAACAGTTGGTGGGTCGCGCCCGCCGCGGTGAAGGTCCTGCTTTCCTACTCTGCAACACCTATCGCTACCACGGACATCACGTGGGCGACATCAACCGCGAATATTACCGCTCCAAGCAGGAAGAGCAGACTTGGAAAGTGGAGCGCGATCCGATCATCAATCACGGCAAGTGGCTAATTGCAGAGAAGCTCGCCGATGCGGCTGCGCTTGACCGGACGCAAGCGGAACTTGAATTGGAAATGAAAAAAGCAGTCGAGTTCGCAGTCGGTGCGCCGTATCCATCCGTCGATGAAGTGGACCAGGACGTGTATGCCTGAAGCCGCTGATCGTGAGCTGACATTCGCGCAGGCCATTCGTGAGGCCCTCGCCGAAGAAATGCGCCGCGACGAAACCGTCTGCATTATGGGCGAGGACGTCGCAGAGGCAGGCACGCCATTCAAAGTTCTCTCCGGACTGCTCGAGGAATTCGGCAAGGACCGCGTGCTGGATACGCCGATCTCAGAGGCAGGCTTCACCGGGCTCGCCGTCGGTGCAGCCATGACCGGAATGCGTCCGGTAGTCGACATCATGTTCGGCGACTTCATTACCTTGACGATGGACCAGATGGTCAACCAGGCCGCCAAGGTCCACTACATGTCAGGCGGAAAGTGGCGAGTGCCGATGGTGATGCGCACCACGATGGGCGCGACTCGCCGCTCGGCAGCGCAACACTCGCAGTCGCTGCATGCGTGGTTCTGCCACGTTCCAGGGTTGAAAGTGGTTCTGCCTTCGACTCCATATGATGCCAAGGGATTGCTGAAGGCCGCGATTCGTGACGAGAATCCGGTTGTCTTCTTCGAAGACAAAATGATGTACAAGCTAAAAGGCCCGGTGCCCGCGGACGACTACACTGTGCCCTTGGGGGTTGCAGACGTGAAGCGCGTGGGAGAGGACATCACGCTGGTCGCGACCAGCAGTATGGTGCAAGTCGCGTTGGGCGCGGCCACGCTTTTGGAAGAAATTGGAATCAGCGCCGAAGTGGTCGATCCGCGAACCATGTGGCCGCTCGACGAAAAAACTTTGATTGAGTCGGCGAAGAAAACGTCGCGGGCGATCGTGCTCGACGAAGGTTACGAACGCTACGGCGTGACCGCCGAACTTGCTTCCGTGATCGCCACGGGCGCATTCTACGATATGGACGCTCCGGTCAAGCGCATGGGCGCGATGCATGTTCCAATTCCGTTCTCGCCGCCTTTGGAAGATGTAACCGTGCCGACCGAGCAAACCGTGTTTGATGCAGCCCGCAAACTCTGCGGCCGATCCTGAGAACACGCTCAACTGGCAAAGGAGAACTCTGATGGCTCTGCCCACATACGGAACGATGGCGGTGGATTGGGAAAACCGGGTTGACTTCGACCGCCTGCGCCGCGAACGCCTGGCGCGGGCCAAGGAACTTCTCGGCAAGTCTGAGATGGGCTCGTTGTTGTGTTTTGACATGAATAATGTCCGCTACCTGACCGCGACTCACATCGGTACCTGGGCTCAGGACAAGGCGAATCGCTTCACCCTCCTTCCGCAAAATGACGAGCCAATTCTGTGGGACTTCGGATCCGCCGCCAAGCACCACCAATTGCATTGTCCCTGGCTGGGCGAGCGGTCGCGGGCGGGAATCTCGGTGTTGCGCGGCGCGATGACGCCAGAAATGGGCCGCGCCGAGGATGTCGCCAAAAAGATTCGCATCGAACTGGAAATGCGCGGCCTACACAAAGAGCCGGTCGGCGTCGATATTGTCGAACTGCCAGTCCTCTTCGCCTTGCAGAAAGAAGGAATCAAAGTCGTCGATGGGCAGGCGCTCATGTCGGAAGCTCGCCTCATCAAGACACGCGATGAAATCAGTTTGCTAAACCACTCCGCCATGATGGTTGATGCCGCGTACGACGAACTCTATCGCGCCATGAAGCCCGGAATGAGCGAAAACCAGGCGGTGGGACTGGTGAGCAAAGTGCTATACGATCTCGGCTCAGAATATGTGGAAGCGGTGAATGCAATTTCAGGCGAACGCTGCAATCCGCATCCCCATGTTTTCTCTGACCGCGTACTTCGTCCCGGAGATCCCGTTTACTACGACATTCTCCACTCCTATATGGGATACCGCACGTGCTATTACCGATGCTTCACCATCGGCTATGCCTCGCACGCAATGAACGACGCGTACAAACGTTGCAGGGAATATCTCGACGCCGCGATTGAATTAGTGCGCCCGGGCCGCACAACAGCAGAGATTGCGTCCGTGTGGCCGAAGGCGCAGGAGTTCGGCTTCGCGAACGAGGAAGCTGCATTCGCACTCCAGTATGGTCACGGCATTGGACTCGCCATCTGGGAGAAGCCGGTGATCAGCCGACTGGTATCGCTGGAGCATTCCTGCGAAATCAAGCCGGGCATGGTTTTCGCGCTGGAAACTTTCTGGCCATCGACCGATGGCTGGAGTGCCGCGCGTATCGAAGAGGAAATCGTGGTCACCGAAACCGGCCACGAGGTCATAACGCGTTTCCCGGCCGAAGAACTCCTGGTTGCCGGCAGACATTATTTCACGGTGGATGGTCCGCTGCCCGCAATCCGCGAGACCGAATCCAAACCGAGCTCTCGCGTGCGCGAGATGATCGAGGCCAGCTCCAAGCGGGAAAGGGTGGGCGTAGGGGACTGAGACGAGGCGAGCCTCGTCTCTACAGATAGATTATGGCGATCAGTGTGGTGATGCCCGCGCTCGAAATGGCCCAGGAAACTGGCAAGCTCATTTCGTGGCTGAAAAAAGAGGGCGACTCCGTCGCCAAGGGCGAGGCGCTTCTTGAAATCGAAACCGACAAGGCAGTGATGGAGATCGAATCGCCCGGCGATGGCGTCCTTGCCGGTGTGAAGGTCCAGCCCGGAGCGGAAGTGCCCGTAGGGCGAACTATCGCCTGGATCGTGCGTCCGGGAGAAGTTCCTCCGGCGGACGAAGTCGCCACCACGTCGGGAAGAAAAATAACCGCCGTCGCGCCCTCGGCGGGTTCGCCTCCAGCATCTGTAATTCAAGGCGCGCAACCTGCAAGCCAACAAGCCATTAAGATTTCCCCCAAAGCGCGACGTCTCGCCAGCGAACGTGGCGTCAATCTTGCTGATGTCCGAGGCTCCGGTGCTGGCGGAGAAATCCTCGCTTCCGACATTCTCTCTGCCGCAGAATCCAAAGCCGGATCATCGCTCGCGCCCGTTGAAAGCGGCAGTCCGATTTCCCGGCTGATGGCGGAACGCACAACTCAGAGCTGGACGACAGTCCCCCATTTCTTCATCGTCCGCGATGTGGACGCCGGTGCTCTGAACGACGCACGGCAAAGGCTAGCGCCAGAGATTGAACAATCGCACGGACTGAAACTTACGCACACCGATCTGCTGGCAGCCCTGGTGGCGCGCGTCCTCCTGAAGCATCCTCGCATGAATGCAAGCTGGACTGGCGAAGGCGTTCGCGCAAATGTTGAGATCAATATAGGTCTGGCGATGGCGGTGGACGACGGAGTCGTCGCGCCGGTGCTTCACAATGCCGACAAGTCCGGGTTGAGGGAGATCGCTGCGAAGCGGCGCGACCTTACGGAACGCGCGCGGGGCGGCAAGTTGCGTCCTGCTGACATCGCGGGTGGCACTTTCACCATCAGCAACCTTGGAATGTTTGGCGTGGACGCATTCACCGCAATCATCATTCCGCCTCAGGCCGCGATTCTTGCGGTCGGACGTATCAGCGACCGGGTCGTGCCCATCGACGGTTATCCCGGGATCCGTCCCATGATGACCTTGACGCTTTCAAGCGATCATCGCGTAGTGGATGGCGCACGCGCAGCAAAGTTTCTCCAGGATCTAGTCGAGGCAATCGGCAACCCGCAGCCATGGCTCGGCTCATAGATACCGTCAAGGTGTAGCGCCGGGGTCGTTGACTCCGACCCAACGCAATGCCTCTCGCCGGTCGGCGAACGCACGCATCTGAATTGCCTTTCCGTCATGGAATGTATAGACGTCGGCAAGGCGGACATCTTGCCATTCGTTGCTGCCCTTCGCTCGAACTCTCGCGTGAACAAATACGACGATCTGGTTACCGTGGGTGATGAACTGTTCCGGCTCACTACTCACTTCGGCCCACGAGGCTCGTGACTGGGTCAAATAGTGCTTTGCGGCCTCACGCCCGTGGTACGTGCCACCACCGGGAAATTCCGCCGGTTCGGTCCACTCGATCTTCGCATCGAGCGGCTGCACTGCCGCCTCCATATCGCCACGGTTGAATGCGGCATACGCGTTTCGGAGGGCACTGATCGCCTGAGTCACCTCGACCGTATTTTCCACCTTTGCCTGCTTTCGCGCTCCGCTACATCCGCTTAGCCATAGGATTGAAACAATAGCGGAGAATGCCAGTAGTCTGGTCATGCTGCAGTGTTCTCAACTCGCGTTCATTCACTTTATCACTGCACACTCCAGTGGTTTTAAGGACAATCTCTGCAGTGACAAAAATGCAACCAACGGGTTGCAGTTTCTGTAGCGTTTAAACTAATATGCAACCTGGAGGTTGCAGTTAATGAACAACCAGATAGAGAAGCGCATTGAACTCAGAGCCCCAGTTTCGCGCGTTTGGCGCGCATTGACGGATTACCGTGAGTTTGGCGAGTGGTTTCGTGTGAAACTGGATGGCCCGTTCGTACCGGGTCAGACCGCGCGCGGCCAGATCACCTACCCTGGCTATGAACACGTCAAGTGGGAGGCCGTGGTGCAGAAAATGGAGCCGGAACGGCTGTTTTCCTTTACCTGGCATCCTTATTCTGTCGACTCCAGAATAGACTACTCGAAAGAGACGCCCACCCTTGTCGAATTCAGGCTGGAGAAGACCTCGAACGGCACACTTCTTCTGCTCACCGAGTCCGGCTTCGACAACATCCCCAGCGATCGCCGCCTGGAAGCATTTCGCAGGAATGACGGTGGTTGGACAGAGCAGATGAAGAACATCGAGAACCATGTTGCACAAGCGTCGTAGCCGGGTGGCAGCCAGGCGGCAGCCTCGTGCACCCTTATTTGCCGCGCTGGGTGACGAGACGCGGCTATCGCTAGTTGCGAAGCTTTGCGGCGGGCGGCCTTACTCGATCTCTCAGCTGACGAAAGGTTCGAAGCTGACCCGGCAGGCGATCACCAAGCATCTTCGAGTGTTGGAGAATGCGGGACTTGTGCACAATATCCAGGCGGGACGGGAGAGCCGATTCGAATTCGATCCGAAGCCGGTTGAGGAACTTAGGAAATACCTGGACTTCGTTTCCGCGCAATGGGATGAGGCGCTGTCCAGGCTAAAGTCGTTCGTCGAAGACTGATATTTCTGCTTCGGGCATGTCGGCCGTCAGGGCAACCAGCACAAACGCGAGCCGTGGGTGGGATCGAGAACGACCAACTCTGGTGTCCGTCTGATCAAGTCTTCACTGCGGGCGAGATCAGCCGCACGACCACGTTCTGCTGGATGTTCACGACTGGTGCGGGTGTTGCCGTGCTGGTGGCAGCGGTGCTGGGGCTGGTGGTGGGCTTCGTGGTATCTATGCCACGACCCGTGGACCGGCAAACCGGAAACTAGGCAGTGGTTGTCGTAACATCGTCACAGCATTCATCGACATGTCAATGAGTTCTATCGCCTGAACATCGGCAATCCGGAAGAAATCCAAGACTGACTTTCCAAACCATCCCACACTGCACGAAAATGGAACTCTCCGCCTTGCAGTGCCGTATTATGTTTCGGAAACAGTTATCGTCCGAACTGCTCTGAACCTTCGAGGCTCAAATGGAACTCCGGATTGAAAAGCTCTGCAAGCGCTATCCCAATGGCGTCCAGGCTTTGCAAGATGTTTCCCTCCACATTCCCTTGGGCATGTTCGGACTGCTGGGACCGAACGGCGCCGGAAAATCGACCCTGATGCGAACTTTGGCGACGCTGCAGGAAGCCGACAGCGGCAACGTCTCGCTCGACGGCATCGACGTCCTGCGGCAGAAGGACGAAGTGCGCCGCGTCCTCGGTTATCTGCCCCAGGAGTTTGGTCTATATCCGAAAGTGTCGGCGCAGACTCTACTCTCCCACTTCGCTGCCTTGAAGGGAATCGCCAATCCTAAGGAGCGCCGTGAGGTTGTGCAGGCTCTGCTCCAGCAAACGAACCTCTTCGAGCATCGTAACAAGCCGCTGGGAAGTTTCTCTGGAGGCATGAAGCAACGTTTCGGCATTGCGCAAGCTCTGCTAGGAAATCCTCGCCTGATTATTGTGGACGAACCCACCGCTGGCCTCGACCCGGAGGAGCGAGTGCGATTTCACAACCTGCTGAGCGTCATCGGGGAAAACATCATCGTTATTCTTTCCACTCACATCGTGTCGGACGTCAGCGATCTTTGCGGCCGCATGGCGATCATTCATCAGGGCCGCGTCATGCTGGCTGGCGAACCGGCCGCTTCGGTAGCCGAACTCGACGGTCGTGTCTGGAAGAAAATCATTCAGCCGTCCGAGCTTTCTACTTATCGAGAGCGCTTCCAAGTGATCTCGATGCGCCTGTTCGCCGGGCGAACATTGATCCACGTACTGAACAGCGAAAGACCCGAAGCTGGCTTTGAGCCGGTCACTCCCGATCTCGAGGATCTCTATTTCGCGACGATTCGTGGCTTCTTGCATCCCGCGACAGCCTCGGCTGTGAATTGATAAATATGGTGCTTAACATTCTCAGTTTCGAATTCCGCCAGCGGCTCGGCCGCCTTTCGACCTATGTATATTTCCTGGTGTTTGCCGCCTTGGGTTGCCTGTTCGCTGCTGTCGCCGGCGGGGCAATTCCGGAGGCCAGCGTCGATTTTGGTACCGGCGGCAAAGTTCTGGTGAACTCTCCTTTTGCCCTGAACAACATTATCAGTTTTGTAACGTTCTTCGGCATTATCGTCACCGCCGCCATCGCCGGACAGGCTACCTATCAGGACGTACACAACAACAGCACTTCTTTCTTCTACACCGCTCCCATCACCAAGTTTGACTATCTGGCTGGACGATACCTGGGCGCCTTGGCCATCCAGTTTGTGATCTTTGCCAGCGTCGGTCTGGGCGCGTGGATCGCGACACGTCTCCCCACTATCGACCCCACGCGTGTCGGACCGCAGAACTTCGCAGCCTATTTCCAGCCCTACTTCATTCTGGTCATTCCCAATTTGATCTTCATCACCGCCATCTTTTTTGGATTGGGAGCTCTGGGAAGGAAGATGCTTCCGGTCTATGCCGCCAGCGCTATCCTGCTGATCGGATATTTCGTAGCGGCGCAGCTTTCCACCGATCTCACGATAAGTGTCCCGGTAGCCTTGGCTGATCCTCTCGGAGCCAATGCGATCCAACGCATCACGCAATACTGGACTGCATTTGAACGCAACACCAGGCTGATTCCGCTCGCCGGAATTCTGTTGCTCAACCGCATTCTTTGGCTCGGCCTGGGGGCGGCGATCCTCGCCATTACCTACGCGAAATTCAGATTCTCTTATCCTGAGCAGGGTCAGAAAAAGCGAAAGCAAGTCGTGACAGAAGACGACGCAATTGCCGCCGCCCCACGAGCTCTGCCGGTTGCGCATCCTGTCTTTTCCGTGGGGGCATCTCTGCGCCAGTTCGTTTCCCTGACCCAGATTCAATTCACGGAGACGGTGAAGAATGTTTTCTTCGGTCTGCTGCTGCTGGCCGGCGGTTTGTTCGCGATCTTCTCCGCCGGCGGCATCAACAACCCAGTCGCAACCCCAACTTATCCGGTGACGGCCAGGATGTTGGAGGACGGCGGCGGCGGCTTCTTCATATTCGCACTTGCGATCATCGTCTTTTACGCCGGCGAATTGGCCTGGCGCGAGCGGGATGCGCAGCTAAACCAGATTGTGGACGCGCTCCCCATGCAGCGCTGGGTTCTGTTCGCTTCCAAGTTGGCGGCCTTGATGCTCATCCAGGTCCTGCTGGTGATGGTCATCTGGGCGGCTGGACTGATTGTCCAGATCACCCACGGTTACCACCAGTTCGAACTCGGCGTGTATTTCAAGGAACTCTTCGGCATTCGCCTCATCCGGTTCTGGATCTTGTGCGCCTTCGCGCTGCTGGTACAGACCATCGTGAACCACAAATATCTCGGTCATTTTGTGGTCGTGCTTTATTTCGTCTCTACCATTGCCTTGCCTGCCCTGGGCTTTCAGCACTATCTCTACCGTTTCGGGCAAGCCCCTCCCTTCACCTACTCTGATTTCAACGGCTTCAGTCCTTTTGTGCGACCGCTGTTCTGGTTCCAGTTGTACTGGGGGATTGCCGCCGTCGCGCTCGCGATCGTGAGCAGTTTGTTGTGGGTGCGAGGTACCGAGGGCAGTTGGCGGGTAAGGCTGCAACTGGCTGCGGCCCGCTCGACAACACCAGCAGTCGCCGGACTAACCGCGTGCCTGCTCCTTTTCGTGGGCGTGGGTGGCTACATTTTTTACAACACCGATGTGCTGAATCCTTATCGCACGACTTTCCGCGTTGACGACGCTCGCGCCCAGTACGAGAAGAGATACCGGCAATACAAAGACTTGCCCCAACCCAAGATCACCGACGTGAATACCCAGGTCGATCTTTATCCCGAGAAGCGGTCCGCAGTGATCAAGGGCACGATGATGCTGGAAAACAAAACTTCCACCGACATCGACCGAGTTGCGCTCACGGTGTGGCCCATGGATCTGATCCCAGTGCCGATGCCGCACATTCGGGTCCGCGAGTTGGTTCTCTCTGACGGCCTAACGCCAGTCATCCAAGATGCGGCTCCCGGCTTCAACCCTCAAGGTTTGCCGAAGGCCGCGCCACCGCGTCTCGCGGACGGTCAAACGCCCCTCATTCAAGATCCGGAACTCGGCTTCTATCTCTACCATTTGCCCAAGCCTTTGCCTCCACAGGGCCGCATCCGCTTGGAATTTGCTCTGGAGTACGACAACTACGGTTTTGAGAATTCCAATCCCAACACCGACCTTGTGCACAACGGCACATATATCGGTGAGCGATACTCTCCCTTCATAGGCTACGCGCCGGATATCGAGCTAACCGATGACAGCACGCGCCACAAACACGGTTTGGAGAAGACCAAACGCATGCCCACTCTCGAAGATCTTGCCGCGCGCAACGAGAACATGGCCAACACCGACGCCGACTGGATCAACTTCGAGGGAACGGTCAGCACCAGCCCCGACCAGATTGCGATCTTGCCCGGGTATCTTCAGAAAGAATGGGTGCAGGACGGCCGCCGCTACTTCCATTACAAAATGGATGCCCCGATCCTGGACCTATACTCGCTCAATTCGGGCCGTTACTCGGTTCGCCGGGATAAATGGAAAGATGTCAATCTGGAGATCTACTATCACCCGGGACATGAGTTCGATCTCGATCGCATGATGGATGGCATGAAGTCGAGCCTCGAATACTGCAGCACGAATTTCAGCCCCTTCCAGTTTCGTCAGGAGCGCATTATCGAGTTCCCACGTTACCAGACGTTCGCCGCGTCCTACGCGAATACCATTCCATTTTCCGAGGCGATCGGCTTCATCAGCTATGTTGATCCCAAGAAGCCCGATGCCATCGATCTTCCTTTTTACGTTACCGCCCATGAGGTTGCGCACCAGTGGTGGGCGCATCAGGTGATTAGCGCCAACGTGGAGGGAGCTACCTCCATCGTCGAGACTCTTGCCCAGTACAGCGCGCTTATGGTGATGAAGCATCGTTATGGGCCGCAGTCGATCCGGAGGTTTTTGCGCTACGAAGTGGACGGCTATCTGCGCGGCCGCGCCCAGGAGCGCAACGAAGAAGAACCTCTATACAAGGTGGACGTAAACCAGGGATACATCCATTACAACAAAGGCGCGCTGGTGATGTACGCCATACAGGATTACATCGGCGAGGATAAAGTCAGCCAAGCGCTGGCCGACTTTACCAAGGCCTATGCATTCAAGGGCCCGCCCTATCCTGTTTCTCTGGATCTGATTGCTTATTTGAAAAAGTACACTCCACCCGAGTATCAGTACCTCTACGACGATCTTTGGGAGAACATCACCCTCTATGACAACCGCACGATTTCCGCGAACTACGCGCAGCAACTCGATGGCAAATACCAGGTGAATCTTGTGGTTGGAGCAAAGAAGTTGCGAGCGGATGGAAAGGGCCAGGAGCACGCGATTCCTATCCATGACTGGATTGACATCGGCGTTTTAGATTCTGACGGGAAGTATCTCTATCTGCAGAAACAGATGATCGACAAGGAACAGGCCCAGTTCACACTCACTGTCGACAAGTTCCCCGCTCAAGTGGGAATTGATCCACTCGACAAACTGATCGACCGCAACCCCGATGACAACGTGATTAAGGTGAAAAAACAATAGGGTGTGCCGCCATGGCGAGGACCGGGAGCGAAATGAGCCCGGTGAGACTGCTGGATCGAAATCGACTCGTTCACGTAAACCACCCAGTAAGGGTCGACCTGGAATAAGGGAAGTCTGCCTTAGCGGTATGGAGTTCGGACGCGCCTCTCAGAATCTGCTTCAGTCACTTCCGGATGTGCGCTAGATCACTGAAAGCTGTTTGATTTCGAGACTATAAAAGAGATAGCGACCGGGTCGAATGCCAGCCGTTGGAGGCGCGTATGCCCGGACACAACGCAATCGATGTTCTACGACTCGAGCTCAGATTCCTCGAGCTGGGTCTATACCGCGCTCCAACTCCGGGTCGACCACTCCTGATATTTCAAGATTCACCCGCCTGCCCGCGGTATGGAGCCGCCACTTGCCCGAATTGTGCATTCATGCAGTTTGTGCCCTCAAAATGTCGCTCCGAGGAGGTGCCCTGCCACCAAATCCCATTGAACGACGCGAGAGAGACGGTAGACATCCTCTATCGAACCGGCACGCAGGAGGAACTGGAAGAGGCTGTCGGCAGGTGGTTGACGGCAACCATCAAGAGACTTGAGGCGCAGCAAACCCAAGGCGGAGATCTCAATAATGTCGAGACATCTCCACGAAAGCTAGCAGCGTAGTGCTGGCGAGGGAGGCTACTATGACAACTCTGGCTGAACTTCCGCAGCAGCAAGTCGCGCGGCAGGAGGCGACTCTTTCATTCAAGAACATCGTCCTAGCAACTGACTTTTCTGATGCTTCCGAGAGAGCGCTCAATTACGCTATCGCGATTGCCCGCCTCCACGGTTCGAAGATCTATCTAGTCCACGTCATCCCTCCTGACTCTACCTCAATTATTCCACCGTCTCCCACCGACTGGGTGCGACACGAGGCAGAGCGCGAGATGGAAAGCGTGGCCGGTCGAAGCGAGCTCAAACCGATCGCCTACGAAACTGTGCTTCGAACAGGCTCAGTATGGAGTGTGCTTTCTGCCGTGATCCATCAACAGAACATAGACTTGGTGGTGCTCGGAACCCATGGGCGCGGAGGGCTCAAGAAGCTGGTATTGGGATCGGTGGCCGAAGAAGTGGTGCGCAGAGTGGGTTGTCCCGTGATCACCGTCGGACCCCACATCGGCCTTCCCTTGGGCGAAGTTGGAGAATTTCACAGAATTCTCTATGCCACCGATTTTCATCCAGCTTCCGCGAAGGCTCTTGAGTACGCTCTACTTCTCGCGAACCAGTTTCGAGCGAAGCTGATTCTCCTGCACTTGATGCCGCCAGCAGTCCTACCTGGCCCCGGACTAATTTTCTACCACGAAGAGGCCATTAATAAATGGCAAGCCAGGGTAACCGCAAGCACGACGCAGAAGCTGGAGAGGCTGCTGCCCGCGAGCGTCAAGCTGTGGTCCGAACCGGAATATGTGGTTGGCTTTGATTTCGTGGCAGAAGGAATTTTGAAGGCAACCGCCGAGCAAAAGGCTGACCTGATCGTCATGGGGGCAAACCGACCGCTCTCCGCGAAAATTTCGGCTCACGCCCTCAAGGCAGTGTCCTATGAAGTCGTATGTCGATCGAAGTGTCCGGTGCTGACGGTCAGCACCTGAACGGGCGACGCGGAAGGAATAGCTTGATTCGTGACTGAAAGGAGGAGCGCAATGAGAATGCTTAAGATACTTACAGCGGTTGCCTTTGTGCTTGTCGTGGTTCTGATCCTGGGCAATGGGGTGAAACAGCGAGCGCCAAATTACAACGCCGCGACTGAAGTGAAGGTCGAAGGCGTAGTCGTAGACGTGCAACAGTTCTGGTGTCCCATCAATGGCGACGAAGGAACTCATCTGATGCTTAAGACCGATGCTGGAATTCTACAGGTGCACGTAGCGCCTCGCCGTTTTCTTCACGGCAACGGTGTGAGCTTCAGCAAGGGAGACCAAATTGCAGTCGTCGGATCAACGGTGACGTACGAAGGTCATGATGCGATGATCGCCCGCAAGATTACGCGCGGAGATCAGACTTACGCATTTCGCCAGCCGGACGGTACACCACTGTGGATAGAGAGCATGCACCCATATGTGCGGTAGCGGGTGGGCGGGACTGGCGTTGGCACTTTCTGTGATAAGGGCTTCGGGAAAAATAAACTACTCGCACGGCTCGGATGTGATTGCCGTCACACACTCATACGTCCAACTTGATGGCGCCTGAATCCTCTTGCGTTTACAATCACGGCATAGGTTCAGGAGCTGATCGAGTGGCTGCACAGGCACAGGCGATTGTGACGCTCCAGCAACTCGAAAGGTTAATCCCGGCTCTGCACGATCGCGGCTACCAAGTCGTTGGTCCGGCAGTGCGCGACGGCGCAATCGTCTATGACATTCTGGAAAGGCTTTCTGATCTTCCAGTAGGCTGGACGGATGAACAGGAGCCCGGACGCTACCGCTTGCGGCGCCGCAATGATGAAGCATTGTTCGGCTATGTGGTTGGTCCGCAAAGCTGGAAGAAATATCTACACCCGCCCGAGGTTCGTTTATTCGCTGCGGAGCGCAGCGGCCAAACTTTTCGTATCCTGAACAATGAATCGGCGCCGCCCCGGCGAGCGTTCCTGGGAGTGCGAGCCTGCGAACTCGCGGCCATCGCCATCCAGGATCGCGTTTTGCAAGGCGACCAGTATCGAGATCCTATCTATGCAGCACGGCGCGAGGGGATCTTCATCGTCGCGGTTAATTGCACCCAGGCGGCGTCGACCTGCTTTTGCACTTCAATGGGCACCGGTCCGCGGGTGCGGCAAGGCTACGATTTAGCTCTCACAGAATTGGTCGCGCCAGGCAGGCATGAGTTTGTAATCGAAGTAGGCAGCGAGGCGGGCGCTCAGGTATTGGCGGAACTATCGGCATCCGGGGCCGGGATGGGCGAGGCGCCCGTCTCCACACAAGAGGCGGCCTTTAAGGAAGCAGAAGCTGCCGTCGAGCGCGCCGCTACCCAGATCCAACGCCGGATGGACACAACCGGCATTCGGGAATTGCTCTACGCCAATTTCGATCATCCGCAATGGGACAATGTTGCGCAGCGCTGTCTCACCTGCGCCAATTGCACCATGGTTTGTCCCACCTGTTTCTGCACGACCATGGAGGACGTCAGCGATGTGACCGCATTGCACGCTGAACGCTGGCGCAAATGGGACTCCTGTTTCACGCAGAATTTTTCTTACATTCACGGTGGCAGCGTGCGCAGCTCCGCCAAGTCGCGGTACCGGCAGTGGATGACGCACAAGCTGGCCTCCTGGATCGACCAGTTTGGCAGTTCAGGATGCGTGGGCTGCGGCCGTTGCATCACCTGGTGCCCGGTGGGCATTGATATTACCGAGGAAGTTCGCGCCATCCGGCAATCGCCGGCCTCTTCTTCATCGCTCTCCTCAAAGGACATTAACCATGGAAACTCTTGAGCGAATCATCGCCGAACACCCCTTCTTCGCCGGTCTCGAGTCGCATTTTCCCAACCTGCTGACAGGGTGCGCATCGAACGCGCGTTTTGATGAAAACACCTACATCTTCAAGGAGGGCGAGGAAGCTAACGAGTTGTACTTGATCCGGGCGGGAAGAGTGGCAGTCGAGATCTTTGCGCCCCAACGCAAGCCGATCATGGTAGCAACCTTGGGCGAGGGGGAGATTCTAGGTTGGTCGTGGTTGCTGCCACCCTACCAGCGGAAGTTTCACGCGCGCGCCATTGAGCCTGTGCGTGCGATTGCCCTGGACGGCAAGTGTTTACGCACGAAGTGCGAACAGAACCATGATCTCGGCTATGAGATGTTGAAGCGTTTTGCCCAGATTTTGGAGGAGCGGTTAGAGGCAACGCGTTTCCAATTGCTCGACGTTTACGCGATTAGGTGATGACGATGGCCGCAGTAGCCAAAATCGATCCGATGCTCCCGCAGCCCTATTCCGTGCGGGAAGTGGTCAAAGAGACTGCGGATACTTTCACGCTGACGTTGGAACCGTCGAATGGAACCGGAGCCGACCGATTCCAGCCGGGGCAGTTCAGTATGCTGTGGGTGTTTGGCGTCGGCGAGTTGCCGATTTCTATCAGCGGTCAACCTGCCCAGCGCGACCGGTTGGTGTACACCGTGCGCTCCGTCGGTCAAGCAACCCATGCGCTCGTGAGTCGCGAAGTCGGCGATGGAGTCGGAGTCCGAGGTCCATTTGGGACTGGATGGCCGGTGGATGTGGCACAGGGTCGCGACGTGCTTGTCATAGCGGGTGGAATCGGTTTGGCCCCCCTTCGTCCGGTGATCTACGAGATTCTGCACAATCGCGAAAAGTATGGGCGTCTGGTGATTCTTTATGGCGCGCGCAGTCCGCGCGACCTGCTCTATCGCAAGGAACTGGCCGCCTGGGCCCGGCACCGCGACACCCAAGTGTTGGTGACCGTGGACTACGGTGGCTTGAGTTGGCGCGGTCATGTTGGTGTAGTTACGACGCTGTTCAAATATGCGCGGCTGCAGCCGGCGCGTTCGGTCGCCATGGCCTGCGGGCCCGAGATCATGATGCGGTTTGTTGCCCGCGATCTGGAGACTCACGGCCTCGCCAGGGAGAATATTTATCTTTCGATGGAACGGAACATGAAGTGCGCGGTCGGTTTCTGCGGGCACTGTCAGTATGGTCCGCATTTCATTTGCAAAGATGGCCCCATCTTTTCCTATGAACAGGTGCGCCCCTTATTGGAGAAATATGAGCTCTAAAGTCAGACGCAAGCCACGGATCGGAGTCTTCAAGTTTGCTTCCTGCGATGGTTGCCAGCTGAGTTTGCTCGACGCGGAAGATGAACTGCTCGGCGTAGCGGGAGCCCTCGACATTGCGTATTTTCCAGAGGCCTCCAGTTCAATGGTGAAGGGGCCTTATGACATTGGATTGGTGGAAGGATCGATTACCACGCACCACGATGCGCAGCGGATTCAGGAAGTTCGGCGGCAGTGCGCGACTTTGATCACCATCGGGGCTTGCGCTACGGCTGGTGGAATTCAGGCTCTGCGAAACTGGAAGGATGTGGATGAATTTATTCGGATCGTGTACGCGACCCCGAAATTTATCAATACACTGAAACTGTCCACACCGATCGCCGAACATGTGCCGGTGGATTTCGAACTGCGCGGCTGTCCTATCAACAAGCACCAGCTTATCGAGCTGATCACGGCCACACTGGCCGGGCGCAAGCCGAATGTCCCGACCTATAGCGTGTGCATGGAATGCAAACGCAAGGGCAACGTTTGCATCGCAGTGGCGCAAGGCGTGGCCTGCTTGGGACCTGTCACCCATGCTGGTTGTGGCGCGCTGTGCCCCAGCTTCGACCGGGGATGTTACGGCTGCTATGGCCCAATGGAGAGCCCCAACACGGAATCGCTGAGCAATCAATTTCGCATTCTGGGCCAGGATAACGCCGAGATCACGCGGGCTTTCCGCGGCTTCAATGCGTGGGCCTGGCAGTTCCGCAAGGCGAGCGAGGAGAGTGAGCGGACGTGAGCAAACAGCCGACGAGAACGATCAAGGTTGATATTTTGGCGCGAGTGGAAGGCGAAGGCGCACTCTACGTCAAGCTCAAAGGCGATCAGGTTCAGGACGTGAAGCTGAAGATCTACGAGCCTCCCCGTTTCTTCGAAGCCTTTCTGCGGGGCAGGCATTTCTCCGAAGTCACGGACATTGTGGCCCGCATTTGCGGAATTTGTCCCATTGCGTACCAGATGAGCGCGGTACACGCCATCGAGCTTGCTCTCGGTATCGCAATTGATCCGTCCGTGCGGCTGCTGCGACGCTTGTTCTACTGCGGAGAATGGATTGAGAGCCACACCCTCCACGTATACATGCTGCATGCGCCCGATTTCCTCGGCTATCCCGACGCCATCGCCATGGCGCGTGATCATCAGGAAATCGTGCAGCAAGGCCTGCGTCTGAAAAAGGCCGGCAACCGGATCGTGACTTTGATGGGTGGCCGGGAAATTCATCCGGTTTCGGCTGCGGTCGGCGGCTTCTACAAGGCACCCTCCAAGAGCGCACTCAAAGAACTGGGGGAGGAACTCAAGTGGGCGCTTGACGCGTCGCTGGCCACCGCGCGCTGGGTCGCAGGGTTCGACTTCCCCGATTTCGAGCAAGATTACGAATTCGTCTCTTTATCTCATCCGGACGAGTACCCGTTCAACGAAGGCCGGATCGTATCGAATCGTGGGCTTGATATTACTTCATCCGAATATGAGGACAATTTCACTGAGCAACATGTGGAGCACTCGAATGCTCTGCATTCCGTCCTGCGGGGGCGCGGCTCCTACATGGTCGGCTCCATGGCCCGCTTCAATCTGAACTTCGACAAACTGCCGGAGGTGGCGCAACAGGCAGCACGCGATTGCGGACTTCAAGTGCCGTGCCGCAATCCGTTTCGCAGTATCGTGGTGAGAGCGATCGAGTTGGTATTCGCGTGCCATGAGGCCCTGCGTGTGATCCGCGAATACGAGCCGCCCGCTGCACCTCGCGCGCACGGAACGGCGCATGTTTCGACCGGTCAGGCCGCCACGGAAGCGCCGCGAGGACTGCTTTATCATCGCTACGGGATCGATCAGGACGGGCTCATCACCTCGGCGAAGATTGTTCCTCCAACTTCACAGAATCAGAAGCGCATCGAGGAGGACCTCTGGCATTTTGTCGGCCAGGTTGCGACCCGTCCGACTGAAGAGATCACCTGGAAGTGTGAGCAGGCGGTGCGCAACTACGATCCTTGCATTTCGTGCGCGACCCATTTCCTCACCTTGCATGTGGAACGGGATTAGACTTGGCTCTTCGCATCATCGGCTGCGGCAACTTCGATCGCGGGGACGACGCGGCTGGTCTGCTGGTCGTGCGCCGCTTGCGCGCGTTCGGTGTCGAAACTTTTGGTGTCGAAGTCATGGAGCAAAGCGGCGAGAGCTTTTCTTTGATGGACTCCTGGCTGGGGTGTGAGCAGGTAATTCTAGTGGACGCTACTGCTGCAAGCGGAGCGCCCGGTCAAGTTCAGGTGTGGGACGCCCACGGCGACAAGCTGCCCGAAGAGGTCTTCCCCTGTTCCACACATGCGTTCGGGGTGCGGGAGGCGGTAGAGTTGGCGCGCGCCATGAACCGTTTGCCGCGGACCCTAATGATTTATGGCATCGAAGGCAAACAGTTTTCCTTTGGTGCGCCACTTTCCCCGGAAGTCGAACGCTCTGTGGAATTTGTGGCGCAGCAACTCCTTGAACTGGTCCGGACGACGACGACGGGTCCTGCCCAGGCGGCGCGGAGCCGTGCTTGAAATCAGGCAGAGATCGTGCCGTTCCTCACCGCGCTCAATTCTTCTGAATGACTTTCGCGATTCGCTCAAAGGCCCAGTCGATCTCCTCACGGCTAATAACGAGTGGGGGCGCGATGCGAATCACCCGGTCATGCGTCTCCTTGCACAGGATTCCTTCTTCCTTTAGCGCTTCGCAGAAGGGCCGCGCCGGGCCGTGCAGTTCGATGCCGATCCACAAGCCTTTGCCGCGCACCTCTTTCAAATCGGGGCTGCGCAGGGTTTGCAGCAAGGTGAGGAAATAAGCGCCTAGCTCGGCGGAACGTTCCACCATCTTTTCTTCGACGAGGACGCGCAGCGCGGTCCGCGCAATGGCGCAGCCCAGCGGATTACCGCCGAAGGTGCTGCCATGGTCGCCGGGGTGGTACACCCCAAGAATCTCGCGCGACGCCAATACGGCCGAGACCGGATAGAATCCGCCGGCCAGCGCCTTGCCTACGATCAACACATCGGGCGTTATGCCTTCGTGCATATAGGCAAAAAGTTTGCCGGTTCGCCCCAGGCCGGACTGAATTTCGTCCGTCATCAGCAGCACCCGGTTCTGGCGGCAGATTTCCGCTGCTTCGCGGAGAAATCCCTCAGGCGAAATGCAGATTCCGGCCTCGCCCTGAATGGGTTCGACCAGAAAGGCGCAAGTGTTGGGAGTGATGGCTTCGCGCAGGGCGCGAGCATCGCCGAAGGGAATGACTTTGAACCCCGGGGTGAACGGGCCGAAGCCATCGCGATATTGTTCGTCGCTGGAGAAGCTGACGATGGTGACGGTGCGGCCATGAAAATTATTGGCGCACACAATGATCTCGGCCTTGTCCTGGGGAATGCCCTTGATCTTGTAGCCCCACTTGCGAGCCGTCTTGACCGCGGTTTCGACCGCCTCCGCGCCTGAGTTCATGGGCAGCACCATGTCAAAGCCGGTCAAGTCGTGCAGTTCCTTGCACAGCAGAGGGAGTTGCTCGTTGCGGAATGCACGCGAGGTCAGCGTAACCTTCCGCGCCTGCTCGTTCAGGGTCTGCAGAATTTTGGCATGACAGTGTCCTTGATTCACCGCCGAATACGCCGCCAGACAATCGAGGTAGCGTTTGCCCTCGACGTCATACACCCAAACGCCCTCCGCCCGCTCGATCACCACGTCAAGCGGACGATATGTATGAGCTCCATACTGATTTTCGAGTTCGACGAAGTCCTGGGTTTGCATTGGTTTCTCTATGAGTTCGGTTGTCATAAGTTCCTTTCATCGCGTAGAGTAGCCAAACTATTCTCAAGGTAGGGCTATTCCCTTTGGGTCACGCTCTCAAGCACTTGGTAGAACTGCCGCATATCCGCCTTCTGGCCTGTAAATTTTGCATGAAAATCGCCGCTTGGCGTGAAGCAGGTTATGACAAAATATCTCCCCGGTGGAACTTCCCAGCAAGTGAGCATTGTCTTCCCTATAGGTAGAACTCGGCTTGGATAGAGATCTCTGTCCACCGCCCCCGCTGATTGACCGCCTGTATCGTTGGTCGGCGGATACGACACAAGCATTACTTCAGACATCGGCACCGAAAATGGATTGCCGCCTTGTCCCACACCTCTCCCGATGTACGCTAGTGTGAACGAACCTCCCTGCCCTCGGCCCTCGTTGTACATGATGATCCAAGTCATCGGTACTCGGAACTGGTAACGAGCATCCGGAACTCTAGCATTGTGGGAAAGATGCGAAGCCAAACCGTAGATCTCTGGAAAAAACAGATAAACGACAAGGGCCACAATGGATGGAATCCATAGCGCCCACCGTTTCAGTCTGCCGCGATGATTTTCCAATTGCAGTCCTAGCCGAGCGGTGCCTGCTCTATTCGTTGAGTATGGCTTCTCTGTCGCACATCCTCGTCCCGTTGTTAGATCGCCATTTTCTGCCAACAACCACTGAACATCCCGATTGAGCGTAATCTTGGTCCTACCCTCAGGCACTGCGTCTCACTGCTCCTTGTCCAACAACATCGTCAACAGGGCCATCCGCACATAGAGGCCGTTCGTGGCCTGACGGAAATACATGGCTCTGGGATCGGCGTCGACGGACTTGTCTAACTCGACCGTGCGGGGCAACGGATGAAGGATGAGCGCGTCCGGTTTCATGCGCTGCACGACGGTCGAATCGATGGCATAACGCCGGAGCCCGTTCCTATCTCGCACTCGCTCGGGCCGGATTCGCGTCTGATAAACCACATCCACTTCGCCAATCACTCGGTCAATATCGGATTCCAGTTCGTAGCGAACGCCATGCTCATCGAGATAAGCCAAGATATCCGCTTTCATCTGCAGCTGCGGCGGGCTGACAAAGAACATCTTGACCCGCTCAAACTTGGCCAGCAGATACGCCAGCGACCGCGCCGTGCGTCCCTTGTCCAACTCGCCAATAATGGCCACGCTAAGGCCATTCAGCGGACGCTGCCGGTAAATAGTGTACAGGTCGAGCAAAGCCTGGGTCGGATGCTGCCCGCCATTGCCATCTCCGGCGTTGATCACCGGCACCGCCGAGACTTCCGCGGCGCGGCGGGCGCCATGCTCGTCGGGGTGGCGAATCACGATCACATCGGAATAGCCGCTGATGATGCGGATGGAATCTTCGACCTGCTCGCCTTCGACCTCGGATGAAAACGCGCCTGCGTTCTCGGTTGACAAGACCCGCCCACCCAGACGATGCATCGCAGCCTCAAACGAAAGCCGAGTGCGGGTCGAAGGCGCGTAGAAAAGCGTGGTCATGATGCGGTTCTGGTAGTCGAGCGAGCCTCCCCGTGCCACCACGTGCTCCATGCCCCGCGACCTCTCGAATAACTCCATGAGCAGGGGGACCGTGAACTGCTGAGACTCGACGATATGCCTCAATGGCATCCCGGCTTTCAGTGTCGATTCCGAGGCAGGGAACTGGATTAGCTTGATCGGGCTAATAGTCGGTGTTGGCATTAGCGTCCCCCTACCGGAAGTTCGAGTTGCAGGTTCAGTTCGATCTCCGCTCGCTCGTGATCGGGGAACATGTGTGTGCCTGCGGATTCCTCGCTGCCAGCTCCAATGACCGCCTGGGACAGATTCTCGCACGACGTAATAATGGCTTCCTTCCCGCCGTTGCGCAGGAAACGCAACACGGATTCGATTTTTGGGCCCATGTTCCCCGGCGGGAAATGGCCAGCCCTGGCGTATTCCACCAACTCCGACGCTTTGACTCTGCCCAATGGGCGCTGGGTGGGTTTTTTGTAATCCAGATACACGCAATCGGCGTCAGTAGAGATAACAAATAGATCTGCACCAAGCCGCGAGGCCAGCAAAGCGGAAGCAAGATCTTTGTCGATGACGGCTTCGACGCCTTGCAATCTTCCATCGTTCCACACCACCGGAATCCCTCCGCCTCCGCACGCGATGACCAACACACCCTGCTCAACAAGATCGTGAATGACCTCGATTTCAACAATCTCAATCGGATCGGGCGACGGGACCACGCGGCGATAACCCCGGGCCGCATCCTCCACAATCTCCCATCCGAAGAGGCGTTTGCGTTCTGCCGCATCAGCTTGCGAATAGAAAGGACCAATCGGTTTGCTGGGATGCTGCATCGAGGGATCGTCGAGCGACACCAGGCTCTGGGTAACAACAGTCGCAACGGGGACGTACAGCCCAGCCAATTGCAACTCGTTTTCCAACGATTGCTGGAGGAGATATCCGATCTCCCCCTGGGTCGAGGCGCCACAAACGTCCAGCGGGAGTCCAGGGACCTGGCTTGCCCCGCGTTCCGACCGCAAAAGTTCTGCTCCAACCTGCGGACCATTGCCGTGCGTGAGCACGATCCGGTAGCCGGCTCGGATCAGGCCGACGATCTGAACCGCGGTCCGCTGGCCGTTTGCCCGTTGTTCAGCGATCGTTCCCTTCTCGCCCTCGCGAATCAGGGAGTTGCCGCCCACGGCAAGGAGCATGGTCTTCATAATGAAGAGACGACACTCGTCCTTTAACTCTCACCACACTTTGTCATCCCGAGCAAAGCGAGGGATCTGCATCTTGCTTCAGCCAACTCCAGATCCCTCGCTACGCTCGGGATGACAATTCATGAAAAGATGCTTATGTGTGTACCAACTCTTGCAGCTCGGCGAGTCCGGGCAATCTGACGCACTCACCTTTCATCAATTCCAGCATGATCGCTTTCTGCGAGTGCAGCCGGTTCTCCGCTTGCTGATATACCAGTGACCGTGGGGAATCAATGACATCATTGGTGACTTCTTCGCCACGATGTGCCGGCAGGCAATGCAAAAAGATGGCGTCACGCTTGGCCCGGTGGAACAAAGTCGCATCGACCTGATATGGATGGAAGATGTGATTCCGCTTCTCCGCTTCAGTCTCTTCGCCCATGCTTGCCCACACATCGGTGTAAATCACGTCAGCGCCTGAGGCTGCCTCTTCGGGATCGTTGGTCACCGTGCAAGTGCCACCGGTCTCGGCACCGCGCTCGCGAGCCCACCGCACCGACTCCGCGTCGAGTTCATAACCCGGAGGCGTAGCCACCCAGACATCCGCGCCGAGCTGAGCCCCAGTAAACATCAGCGAACGCGCAACGTTGTAGCCGTCGCCGATGAATGCAATCTTCAATCCCTCCAGATTGTTTTTAGCTTCCCAAATGGTGAGGTAATCCGCCATCGCCTGGCAGGGATGACTGAAGTCGGTGAGCCCATTGATGACCGGAATGCTGGCGAACCGCGCCATCTGCTCGACGACTACATGCGAGAACGTGCGAATCATGATGCCCTGCACCATGTGTTCCAGGTTCTTAGCCACGTCGTATACGCACTCGCGTTTGCCCAGGTTGATTTCTGCGGGAGATAGATAAATCGAAAATCCACCCAATTGCTGAATGCCGACATCGAAAGTCACTCGCGTGCGTAAAGAGGGTTTCTCGAAGATCATGGCCAGGGTCTGGCGCCGGAGTGCCCCGCTGTAAGCGGTCGGGTCAGCCTTCACTTGACGGCCAAGAATGAGCAGGTACTGAATCTCCGAGGGCGAGAAATCTCGAATCGAGAGAAAATCTTTGCCATTCATATTCCGGCTCCTTCCAGGACTGGCTCGTGCTGGTGCGAAAACTGAACGAGCATTTCGGCCAGGCCGGGCTTGGTGAGTTCTTCGACTTCATAGGTGACGCGCAGATTGGACTTGTCGATTTTGACAACCCGCGCGAGGTCAATGGGAGTCGCGATCAAGACCAGATCGCAGGGAGTACGGTGGATGGTTTCTTCGAGTTCATGTCGTTGGATTGCGCTGTAGCCCATCGCGGGCAAAAGGTTGGTCAGGTGGCGATAGCGCTCGTAGGTGCCGCGAATGGACCCCACCGCATAAGGCCGCGGGTCCACCAATTCCGTCGCCCCACACAGCCGCGCTGCGACCACACCAGCGCCGTAGGGCATCTCTCCGTGAGTGAGTGTGGGACCGTCTTCCACCACCAGCACGCGCCGTCCCTTCACCAAGTATGGCTCGTCAACGCAGACTCGGCAGGCCATCTCAAAAACCTTTGCCTTCGGATTGTGCAGCTTTATGTTTTGCCGAACGGTCTCAATATCATGCTGCTCGGCGGTGTCGACCTTATTGATCACGATCACATCCGCCCGCCGCAGATTGACTTCACCGGGAAAATAACCGAGTTCATGCCCCGGACGATGCGGATCGACCACAACAATTTCCAGGTCGGAAACATAAAACGGAGTGTCGTTGTTGCCTCCATCCCACAGAATCACATCGGCTTCTTGTTCCGCTTGTCGAATAATCTTTTCGTAGTCCACTCCCGCATAAACCACGGTTCCTTTGACAATGTGCGGTTCGTACTCTTCGCGTTCCTCAATGGTGCATTGCTGAAGGTCCAGATCCTCCATGGTGGCAAACCGTTGGACCGCCTGCGCCGCCAGATCTCCATAAGGCATCGGATGCCGGATAACTACGGGCTTTCGGCCCAGCCGGCGCAACTCGTCGGCGACCAGGCGCGAGACCGGGCTCTTGCCGCATCCAGTTCGTACCGCACATACGGAAATGACCGGGATCGATGATTTGATCTGCGTATGCTCGGTTCCGGGAAGCCAGAAATCGACGTCCGCAGCTACCGCACGGGAAGCGAGATGCATCAGGTTCTGGTGGGAAACATCGCTGTAGGAGAACACGACTTCATCGATCTCGTATTCGGCGATCAACTTTTCCAGATCTTTCTCTTCGAAAATAGGAATGCCTACTGGATACAAGGGTCCGGCAAGTTCCGGGGGGTAACAGCGTCCAGCAATGTCAGGAATCTGAGTGGCGGTGAATGCGACTACGTGGTACTTGGAATTGTCACGAAACAAGACGTTAAAGTTATGGAAGTCCCTGCCTGCGGCGCCGAGAATCAGGATCCTCTTCATATACATTCCTCCAGCGGTGATGGTTACGTTCCATCTTCTCGCTTGCCGGCCGTGGCGGCAGTACCACTCATCACCGCTGAGGGTGAGTTTTGGCACAATCGAGCCCGACGCTTGAAGCCTGGAAACCTGTTAGGTGTGCGCGACTCTCATAAGGTCGGTCCCCACCTATCACCGTGTCGGGTGATGCAGGTCACGGCAGAGTGAGACGCCGAGATTGACAATTGAGGAGGTCCTGGGTACAAAGCCTCACGAACAAGTCGCCATGTCAGGGCACGTGGCAAGTGCAGCGCAGAGTAATCTTCGAATTTCACAACACAATTGGGAGGGAAATATGGCCTACTCATACTTGGTTCTTGGAGCTGGTCGGCAAGGCATCGCCGCCGCATATGATCTGGCGCGTTTTGGCCAGGCCTCGAAAGTTACGCTGGCCGACCTCAATCGAGAGCGAGCGCAGGCAGCCGCGGATAGAGTGAACCACCTTTTGCGCGACCGAATCGCGGAAGCGATCGGGCTTGATGTCCGCGACGAAAATGCCATTCGACGCGCGCTAAAGGGTTACGACGTCGTGCTGAGTGCCGTGCCGTACTTCTACAACCTGGCCCTGACCCAGGCAGCCATTGAAACGGGCGTGTCGTTCTGCGATCTGGGTGGCAACACCGAAATTGTCCGGCAGCAGCATGCGCTTGATCGGGAGGCACAGCGCGCGGGGGTGTCGGTAATACCCGACTGCGGTATGGGGCCAGGCATGGGCAACAACCTGGCAGTCTATGCGATGGAACTGGTGGGTGACCCCGAGGAAGTGTATCTCTACGACGGTGGCTTGCCGCAGAAGCCACAGCCGCCGTGGAACTACGCGCTGACTTTTGCTATCGAGGGTCTGACCAACGAATATTACGGGGGCATGACCATCCTAAGGGATGGCAAACTATTCCACGCACCCTGCTTCACTGAATTCGAGATCGCAGACGTCCCGCCGATCGGCAGGTTGGAGGCATTTCTGATTGCAGGCGGCGCCTCGACCGCGCCCTGGAGCTTTCAAGGCAAGCTTCGCACCTACCAACTCAAGGTGTTGCGCTATCCGGGTACGTTTGCGCAATTGAAAGCTTTCTCCGACCTTGGCCTCTTCGACCTCAAACCTGTTCGGGTGAACGGAAACGAAGTGGTTCCGCGCGAGCTCTTCAATACTTTATTCGAGCCGCAAGTGCGAGTGGACGACGTGGAAGACGTGTGCATCGTTCGCGCCCACGCCAAGGGGAAGAAAAACGGGCAGCCCATCGAGGCGGTCGTCGAGGTCATCGATTACTACGATAGAACCACCGGATTTACCGCAATGCAACGCATGACCGGTTGGCACATTTCAATCGTTGCTGCCATGATGGCCAAGCAGGAAATTCCCTTCGGAGCGATGCCGTTGGAGTTGGCGGTGCCGGGCAAGGCTTTTGTGCGCGAAGCTAAAAGGCGGGGATTCAAGATTACGGAACGCTGTGGACCTGTCGGAATAATAGAAGAAGCCAACGCTCTGATGGGTTAACCCCCAACCCCAGAACTTGACTGAATCCTTACCGACCCTGCGAAAATGCTGGGCCCGGCCGTTCGCCGTCGAGCGGCGGCTGAGCGAGTGTCCTCACTCTTGACATGGCCGGGCCCACTTTGCGGTATTCAGTTTTTGATTCCTCCTGAGCTATTAGTAAACCCTTCTGACCTTGTTTGTCGGTGAGCTTTATCACGAATGAGCGGTCGAGCTACCGTTGGATCTGAACTCATTCCAGTGCGGGATGACGAAATCATGGGGTGGTCTCACAAGATTTGCACGACCCGGCTTTGTTGAGATTTGCTAGCGGATCCCGCAGGTTTGGCGCACCATTAGATCAGATTGGAGCGAAACGAATCCGCACGCTCCTTGCATTTATTTCACGCTGACCGCAGCATCGCTTCCCCTTGCGCGATTTCCAGTTTGCAGATCACTGCATCAAGAAGCTTTTCTTTGTTCTTCAAAACAGACTTGAATTCGCGATGATCCGTCCGGCAAATCTCCCTAAACAACTCGCGATGGTGTTGCTTGAGGATTTCCAGCAACACTTCCCGTTCTGCAGAAGTTAGTGTGAGTTCCATACGACCCCTCCCGCGCGGTCCGTTCCAAACTTTGGCCACAAAACCGCGGGCCAAGTTTCCTCAGGCTGCTTCGGCTGCGTGTTTCACGGTCGCCAGCTTTATCACTTTGGGTTCAACCAGCCTTTCAAAATCCTCCCATGCCAATCGCAGCAGTTCGCGATGGGAACCGGCATTGAAAGCGATCTCCTTGTCCCGCGACAAGGCCTCGTCCGCGAACACTCTCATTCCGTAGAGATTGCCGAAGGGGGGCATGGCACCGGTTTCGCAATCCGGGAACCTGCCTTTGAATTCATGCTCTGCCGCCAAGTGCACCACCTTGGCTTTGGTGGCCGCTTTCAAAAGCTCCAGATCCACGTGCTGGGAGGCGCACACTACGGCCATCACCAAGGTATCGTCGACCTTGACAATGACAGTTTTGGCGAGCTCCCGTCCAGAGATGTGTGTGAGTGCAGCGATCGTCCCCGCGGTGTACGCCACGGAGTGAGAAATGACCACGTACTTCGTGTTGTAGCTGTCAAGGAACTGCCTGAGCCTGAGAAGTGACATACAAATCTCCTTGTCTTGACACCATTCCCGGTCTTCCCCGACACCGCTGAGCGGCTACCGAGACCGGTCCAAGCGGATTCCACCTCGGGCTATTGAGCCGCGTGTATTCCGCTACCATGATTTTGAGCCACGATACCGCTGTGGCATGCTTCGCACATCGTCTGCCCCTCCAGTTGGTTCAGCCGCCGTTCCACCGCAAGCGCAGTCGGCCCCTTCCCCTTGTTGGATTGTTGCTGTTCGGCAAACGTAAGTAGTTGCCTCATCAGTTGAACCTGCGAGAAGAGTTGCTGACGAACGTTGGGATCAACCAACCAATAGCTGGAAGTTTCTCGTTCCGCCTGGGCCACGCGGTTGCGCAGCGATTCAAGTGCAACTCGGTTGCGTTCCACCTGTTCCAGCGGTATGACAAGAATCTCCGCACGGCGCCACATGCGAGAGGTGTCGTCGTTGAACTGAACGGACATTACATTTTGGGGGGACGCGACATTGGCCGGTGGAGTATTCGTGGCCTGTCGGGAAGATACCGCGGCCCCGAACGCGACCATCGCGGCCAGACATAGTGCGAGCAGAAAAGCTGGGAGACGCATACGAAGACCCCCTTCTGTTGCTCGAAGTACAGCTCCTCACTATTGCTTATCACTTCTCAGCCGTACGCGATAGGACCCGGCGCACAGTGGCTTGTGATGCCCTGGCGGGCGGATGTCGCCGGTGACTCTTTCAAGCCGATCCGTGCTGGAGAACCCGCACCAGTTATTTCTGCACGCGCCTTATCGCGCTGTGGCCGCGAACAGCAGTACAAACAGCAGCGCCAAGACGAAACTTGCCATCAGCGCGAATGCCGAATGAAATGGATGGCTATGGAAGAGACCACCTTCGTGGGTTCGGAAATGCATCAGCGTTTTCATGACTTCCCTCCGTAGAGGAACCGCTGCGACACGGCTGTCTCGATTCTATTTAACACCGTTTCTGCCACCTTGTCAGTGACAACCAACGGTGCCGCGTATGCGATCGCGTTGAACCGCATAACTTATCCGGCGCATCACTTCCGGGTACCCGATTTCCCAGTGGGCCGCGCCGGCGGCTTGCTAACGTCTGGAAGTGTTTCGGTGACGCTGACTTGAAAGACTTGCACCCGCGCGTTCTCCGTATCAGAAACGTAGATACGGTTGTTGCCATCGACCCATAAGCCTCTAGGAGCACGAAATTCCCCAATCCTGCTGCCGGGTTGTCCAAACGTACCCAGCGGCGTGCCATTCGGTTGGTACATGCTGACAATGGAGCTGGCAACATAACTGATGTAGATGTTTCCATCGTTATCTACGGCCAGCCCGCCGTCTCCATCGTCGGAGGCAAGCACGCGATAAAAACCCTTCCGTTTGCCATCAGAATCCAGGACTTGAATACGTGACCGCGCCGCATCCAGAACGACAACTTCGTGATCGCTCACAGCAATCTCGGTTGGAGACACGAATTCTCCCGTCCCATTGCCGTTTCTATCTTTGCCCACACGTTCCAGAATGTTGCCTTGCAGATCGAGGACAAATACGAGATTGCGTGCGGTATCGGCGAGATATAAACGGCCAGCCTTCCGGTCGATTGCAATTCCGGTGGGACGTTCAAACATGGCCTCGCCATGGAACATCCCGATATAGCGGACGAATTGTCCGTGCTGGTTATAGACCAACACGATTCCCCGCTCGGAATCAGTGACGTAAATGTTGTCTTCGGCATCCACCGCGACGCCAGCAGGCTGTCGCAGTCGGCGATTTTGGCCGCCCAGAATGCTGAACGAACTCTTCCCCTTCGGGTCAAGAACGTGTACGGCCCGCAGGTCAGGATCACTGATGATGACGCGCAGCATGGAGTCCGCGGTCACCTGATGCGGCGTAGCCATCACCCTGGCTGGCCCATAGGCGAAGGTCACTACTGCATCGCGAATACTCCTCAGATTGGAAGTTGGTTGTGCGATTTTAGTGGCATGGGCCGGGGCTTCGAAATCTTCCACAGCCCTGCGGGAGGGAACAAGCATCCACCAAGGAGCCACGGTCTGCGCCGCCACGTCGCCGCCAAGGACGGAAGTGGACTGTGAGTTCGAAGCCAGCGATTCAAGAGTGCGAGTGAACTTCGACGACTTCTTGTATTTTGCATTGGCGCAAAAAGTACCAAGATATTCCAGTTCGCGACCGCCCCCCAGGCTCACTCGCGGGAACGCGCGTACATTCTGCCTCGGCGGTTCAAGGCGGAGCGGCGCGGACGCGCCCATGGCAGACGGGACAGTATCCTCATGCGTTTGACTAGATGCCGATTGGGTCAGGAGGACCAACAGAGCAAGGCCAACAACCATCCGCAGTTCGGCCTTTGCGGTGCGCGCGCCCGTTCGATAAAGGAACCTGCAAAATCGGTGCTTGCCGGGCATGGAGCGCGTCTCCTCCCATGCGGTTTGGAGTGAGACTGATCAGGAGGATGGGGGATTCCTCTCCGAGCTACTGAAAACATTCTCCTTCTTTCGCCTGGTGTTTGTCAGTGACCTATGCCTCAGAGGAACGTGATAAGCGGAGATACCGAACACGACGAAATCACTTTCGGGGCGACCATGGGAGGGCCGTTCCTGCGCGGTAGAGCGGAAGCGGGAAGAAAAGGAAAAAGGGCTGCAGCCTTGGTTACGCTCTGGCTGCCAACTCTTGCGAGGGAGTCAGCAGCGTGGATGCGTGCACCGTCGCAGCCCCTGATGCGATTACCGCTTTGGCGGTTCCAAACCCCAGCTACTCCTCGCAGGGCAGTTGGTTTTTTCGGGTTTGGTGGCTCAACGAGTCACCTCGTCGAGCGAATCACCCAGCCTACTTCGGACCGGTCAAATATTACTTGGACCAACCCTTTCAGCCGTCGACTTTCACAGGTTAAGCGTCCCCACATCGGGAGTGCAGTGACCTAGCTCACAACTTCTCCGAATAGTTGTGCAAATTGTGGTCTTAATGCACTCGAACGGGGACGAGCTGCATCATTCCCCGGAACCACAATTTGCTATGCTTTCCCTTCGATCTTGAAGCAAGCAGTGTCTGTCTATATCACTTTCCTTCGAGCAGACAGTATTGGCCGACCTTGTCGCCAAGCTTCGAATCGTTTGTGGTTCGATACATTTCAACGTTGGCGCAATCGTAGACCCCATAATTCTTGGGAAGCCGAACCATCGAGTAATTGCCAGGCTCCAAAACCGCGCACCCAGGCAAATTCTTGTTGCACTGCAGCTCAAAGGAGCTCTTTCCCTCCCGAGCGGCAAGAATTACGACACCGTTGTTCACCTCACTGCTTCTTACTGTGATTGTCGTTGCTTCACGCTGTTCCTCTGCCAACGTCTGCACTGCGCTGGCAAAAGAAAAACACAGAAGGAGTGCAACGATAAGAATGGATGCTTTTTTCATGGCTCACCTCCCATTACGCTGGAGTAGCTGCCGAGACAGGTTTGTGTGTAAGAGCCCGGAGCTTTCTCCGTTCTCATAGTCGCGCATCGGCTGTCCTTCTGTCAGTGATCATGATCACGGGGGCTTGACCGCACTCCAAGCCAAGGCTACTGGGCCGACCTGCGCCAGATGCGGATCAGGAAGCACGAAGGACATTAGCAATGCCTACTAATCGGGAGTCCAGCCAAGAAAGTCTTCATGTCCCTGGAAGATCTCCGCCAGCAGATCGCGGAACGGTTGCTTCGGAGCTATCGGCTTCGGCTCAGAAGCCTGCAAAGTTTTTTTCTCAACCGGAGGCTCTAATTGCGGAGCTATGCATGGGGCTGCCATAAGATTTCTCCTTTTTAAATCAGATGTACGAGTTTGGCATACGAAACCTCTCCCTGGGTGGGCTTACGAAGAGAGAAAGATCCAGACCTCAGGACTAGGCTACCGTCTTTGGCTGGTCGGTCCAATGACCGGGATCACGGTTCGGTGTGATTGGATGGCAAAATCAGGTTCCAGCAGACTGAGTGCGGAGCCCGTCCCAAGCCGTAACAGCGACCACGCGCAGGAACACAGACTTTATGTTGGTTCCGCGCGCGGTCGCAGCAGAGAGTGATCACCCAACCTTTGCCAGATGTTCCGCTTCTTGCCTCTCTTTGGCGGCGGAGGCCTGGGCCAATGCCGCTGACAGCGTCTCACCCTCAGCTTTGGCGATGGCCCGCGTTGCCACTGGCTTCAACCACAGCAATGCCATGAAGGCGGCGGTAATGTCGCAACCGATCATGACGTAGAACACCGGGATCCAGGAGCCCGTTCTGAGCATCACGTAGGCCGCGACGGGAGCAGCAAAGATAGCCGCTGTACCCTTCGCGGTGTAGACGATGCCGTAGTTTGTAGTGGCCCATGTCCTGCCGTACAGATCCGCCGTGAGCGAGGGGAACAGCGAGAAAATCTCGCCCCAGGCAAAGAACACAAGGCTGGACAACAGCACGAACATGACAGGCCGGTTGATGGTCTGCAACCATGCATATACGGCGATCCCCTCGATTAGGAACGCGGCGAACATGGCGTTCTCTCGGCCAATGTGATCGGAGATCCAACCCCACAAGGGACGAGTTATACCATTGACGATACGGTTCAACTGGATGGCCAAGATCGCCGCAGACAGGCCCCAAGCAATAATGACCTTGTCTACTTTGTAGAAACTGGCAATCTCTTTGAGTTGTGAAGTGACGACCAGCCCGCCGAAGGCCACCAGGGTCATCATGATGTAGATGAGGTAAAACGATGGCTGCTTCAGCATTTCTAGCCAGGTCATGTCCTTCGTGGCTTGATGCAGTCTGGCCACCGGCTTCCACGCTTTGGGCAGCCATCCTTTGGGTGGCGCCACGATAAACATGGCGGCAACCGTCACGATAATTCCCTGCACAATGCCCCAGAAAACGAAAGCATGCTGGTAGCCGGACGCATGGATCATTTTCTCGATGGGAGCGACGGTCACTGCTGTGCCGATGCCATAGGCGCCGGATACGATGCCGGCGCACAGTCCGCGGTGATCGGGAAACCACTTCAACACGTTACCGGTGCAGCCGCCATAAACGGCGCCCGCACCGATGCCGCCGATCGCGTACCAGATATAGAGTCCGGTGGTCGTCAAGGAGTAGCCGGAGCCGATCCAGCCCGCGCCCACGAGCAGGCCGCCAATTCCGATGACCAGCCGCGGTCCGAGACGATCAATCAGGTAGCCTTCGAATGGGACCAGCCAGGTTTCACAGAAGATGAACGCGGCAAATGCGATTTGCACTGCGGCCAAAGTTGCGTGCAGGTTTGCGGTTAAGGGTTTAGTGAAAAGCGTCCAGGCATATTGCAGATTGGCGATAGCCATCATCGCGATTATGCAGGCGCACATTTGAACCCAGCGGTTCACGATCTTGGGTTCTGGTCGAGCAAAGGAGGTCACATTTGTGGCCATAGAAATCCTCCTGGGAAATTGTCAGATTTGGTCGTTTCTTCTCGTGCAGCACTCCTCGCCGGAAGGTGTCCGGGCAAATGAAAATCCCGCCCCCTTGTTAGCGAGGGCGGGCGGATTATTCGGTCTCGAGGTCTTTCTGGAGCGGAATGATTCCCGGCACCAGCCACTTGTTCCACATGTCGTCGATCTTGCTCTGGAAGTAATCGATGTCTTCATCGATAAAGTGCGCGAACCTTCCCTGCTTGAGCAAGTAATCACGAACTGGCAAGCGCTTGAATCTGCCGTTGGCAATCTGTTCAGTCTTGCCATAGAGCTTCAGCTTGCCGTTCTCGATCTCATACAGAGGCCAAATCCCCGTGTTCACGGCCAGTTCGCCCAGTTCGAAGGAAAGCACGGGATCGAAGTCCCAGCCTTTCGGACAAGGGTTGAGGCAATGAATGAAGGTAGGACCACCGATGGAGAGCGCCTTGCGAACATTGTTCATCGCCTGCAGCGGATAGGACGTAGAAATAGTTCCTACGTACTTCACTGTGGGATGGCCAGCCGCAATCAGGGGCGCCATGTTCTTCTTCCAGCGGTGATTCATGATCCGCTTCACTTTTCCTGGCGTGCTGAACGAGGTGTTAACGCCATAAGGCGATGTCCCGGAAATCTGGATATCGGTATTGGCGTAAGACTCGTTGTCGTACATCAGGATCAGCAGGTTGTAGTCGGGATGGCACATGGTGGCCGAGATTGCTCCCAGACCCATGTCCGCGCCGCCGCCATCGCCGCAGAAGGCGATAACATTGATGGGCTCGTCCTTCATGAAGCCCTTGCGCATCTGGACGCGGAATGCCGCTGCAGCTCCCAGCGCGCTCGAACCCGAGCTCCCGAGTTGTGTATGCATCCACGGGACGCCCCAGGGCGTCGCGTAGTAAGAAGTATTAGCCACATACATGCAGCCGGTGCTGCCCAGAACGATGGTCCTGGGACCTGCAGCCTTCGCCATCAGTTTCATGATTTGCGCAGACTCGCAGCCCTGGCAGGTGCGGTGGCCGGACGTGTAGTATTCCTCGTGTGGAACCTTCTTGACTCCTTTGAAGGGCTCCAGGTTTTGCGTCGGTTTTTCATCTACGAATGTGCTCATTTTGTTTTTATCCTTTCCGGCTATGAATAACGCCACGCGTCGACGGGCGTTATCCCCGCAGCCCAATCCATTGCGTCAGCGGTTGCGCGTTGCCTTTTGCGGCGTCGAAGGTGATCTCCACCGTCTTTTCCACATCCGGTACGGTTATTTCGCGGCCACCCAGTCCACCGATGAAACCAATGACCGGCGGCCTGGCCTTGCTGCCGGTGTACATCGCGGACCGAACTTCCGTCGCCACCACGCCACTCAGGTTCGGTGAACCGAACGAGAAGTCGCGATCGATTACCCCAATGGCCTTGAAACGCTCCAGGCACTTGGCAATCTCCGGACCGGCAAACGGCCGGAACCAGCGCAGGCGAACGAATCCAACTTTCTTGCCTTCTTCGCGCAGCTTCCGGATTGCAACACGTACGGGAGTGGACATCGTTCCCATGCCCAGCAGCACGACTTCCGCATCTTCGGTCATATATTCTTCGAAGAACGGATTGCCGTACTTGCGTCCGAAGGTTTTCTCGAAGTCGGCATAGACTTCGCGAATCACGTCGCAGGCAATTTCGGTAACTGCGTAGTTCTGCCGCCGAATCTCCGTGACCCAGTCCTCGTTAGCCTGTGGGGCCACCGAAATGACGTTGTCGGGATGAAGCAGCAGATCGCCGCGGTTGTAGCGAGGCAGGAATTTGTTGACCTGCTCCTGTGACGGGATCTGAACCAGGGCTTGCGAGTGGGTGAGGAACGCGCCATCGCAACTGATCGCCAAAGGAACGAACATGCGGCGGTCTTCCGCCACACGATAGGCGATCAAAGCAGTGTCCAACGCTTCCTGCGCGCTATCGACCCAGGTCAACATCCAGCCGAGATCGCGGACGGCGAGCGCATCGTTGTGCTCGACGCCGAAGGCGCCGGGATCATCGAGCGCCCGGTTGCCCACCATTGCGATCATTGGAATGCGCAGCGCCGGGGTTACGGTCAGCGCTTCCATGGCATACATCCAGCCCACGCCGCTCGAACCGCAGAACACGCGCGCTCCGCAAGCCGACGCGTGCTTCACGATTTCAAATTGTGAATGTTCACCTTCCGCCACGATATATTCGCAATCCATTTCGCCATCAGCTACGAGCTGGCTGATGTATTGCATGACCGTGTCATAAGGCCGGATTGGGTAAGCCGTGACTACATCGACGTTGGCCAACTTGCAGGCAATCGCGATGGCCTCGGCGCCCGTAATCAGAGCTTCCTTCTCGACAATTTTCTTCTTTTCTTCAACTGGTAATGTCAGTGTCGCCATTTCAATCTCCTTAGTTTTCAGGTTGCTCCCCTTTGGGGCATTAGCCTTTCTTTGCGACTTCCAGGGCCTCGGGGACCTGTTCTTGATATTGGCCGCGATAACGGAAACCGTGCGTTCGCTTTTCGATCGGCTCGGCTTTCTCAATCGTGGTCGCCAGCCACTTCAGGTATGCGTCCTTGTCTGTCTCGAACGCTGCCCACTGGCTGTTGTTATCGTGGAACTCGGACTCGTTCACCATGGTGATGCAGTCCTTCACCGGGCAAATTTCCTCGCAGATGCCGCAACCGCAGCAGGCTGTAAGGTTGGTGTCATAGGTGCCCGCGATCGTGACATCGAACGCGGCATCGGGACAGTTCAGCCAGCACAGCGTGCACTTGGTGCAGGTGGAGAAGTTCACCACCGGCCGTTGGGTGCGCGTCGAGTACTTTTTGAACAGCTCGTTGCGAGCCGGCCGGAAACCACCGACTTGACCGGTCACCGGATCGGCGAACGCGCCGCCTTGCGACTGACCTTTGATGGAGACGCCACAGCGCATGTCTTCCCAGCGGGGCAGGTCGAACTTGAACAATTCTTCGGGATTGCCCACGCCCGCTTTCACATCGACGCTGGAAAAGCGATCGAAGGCGTTGCGAGCCGAGGTAACCTTCAGTGAGCTCTTGAGCTTCTCGTTGATGAATTTCTCCACCGACTCGAAGGTCATCACTTCCGGCAGTACCTTGGCGATGGCGCCGAGGACACGCACGTCTGTATGGTCATCTTTGAAAACCCACATGCCGGAAAAGCTGGTGATGCCTTTGATGATTCCAAGCTTGTAAGGCTGTTCCCGACGGTGAATGTTTTTCAGCAGGGCGGGTGCGTCGTCCCGGGAAATCACGATGAGAGTGTGTCCCGGTTTGAGCGCATGATGCACCGGCTGCAACCCGTACCAAGCCCACGATTCCGCGCCCTTGCAGAGCGTGTCATCGAGAACCACGGTAAGATCGACTTGTTTCGGTTCATACTGTGCCATTCCGGCTTCGAGCGTCTGTTCATCGTTGGCAACGATGGCGAAACTCTTGGCAGGAATGCCGTTCCGTTCCGGAGCATCTCCATAACGACCGAAGGAAATACCCAGTTTGCCCTGGTTGTGCGCGGCGAGAACGATGTCGCGCGTGATGTTTTTCGCGAGGGTCTTTTGAAAAACCCCCCGGTAAATTACTTCAACCGCGAATAGCTGGCCCATTTGGCAACCTCCATTCTTTTTACAGCTTTTGTAAAACGACCTTCTCTATCTCCTGCAGGTGCCGGCGCATCGCCGCTTCCGCGGCTTTGGCGTCACCCTGTTTCAGGGCCGCAAGGATGCGGCGATGGCCGGCCAGCGATTTCTGCTGCCGTCCCTCCACCTGCAACGAGCGTTCCCGTGTTTCACGCAACAGATCCATCAAAGTGTCCACGACTTTTAAGATCACACTGTTATCGGACGCCAACGCGATGGCGTAGTGGAACTCCGAGTCTTCGTCGATTGCGAGTTCGCCCCGCTGTACTTTCGTTTCCTGGTGAACCAGGATTTGTTCCATCTCGAGCAGTTCAGCAGGAGAAGCGTGGAGGGCAGCGCGGCGCGCCAGCGGTGGCTCGATCATTTTTCGGACTTCGAGAAACTCCCTGACCGTCTTCTGCTGCCCCAGCAGCGTTGCAGCGAGAGGATTAACGGGCACAGTCGCGGGATCACGAACCACCGTACCGATGCCTTGTCGCGGTTCGAGCAGGCCCATCAATTCCAGAGTGCGAATGGCATCGCGCACTGAGCTGCGTCCGACCCCAAGCATCTGCACCAGTTCGCGTTCTGGCGGCAGCAGGTCGCCCGGTTTCATCTGTTCGAGAATGCGCCGTTCAAGCTGCTTGGCGACTTCCTGATAGACCTTGTTCCTGGGGATCGCTTCAAACTCAACTCTCGCCGGTGGATGTGTGCTCATGACGGCAGTGGTCTGATGACTGTTGACCAACCCATTTCAGACCTGCACGGAAAAAGGCGCAATGATCCAGATCACCATTCAATGTGACGTCATGAACATGGCGCCGTGTTTCGGCACGCGGATTAGTCGCGAGCCTGGAAGCCGCGCTTGCCTCTGACCTTGCACGGTAGCAACGGCACGTCACACTCTCATGTCTCACACGTCACAGTCAGACCTCCAGGCGACAGCCTAGACTGGGTTTTTGATGGAGGTCTCGCAATGTCGACTGCCTGGACAGCTCGTTACGCGCTGCGCACCAAAGGCGTCACCACTTCTGCAATCCGCGAGTTGTTAAAGATCACCCTAAGGCCCGGAATGATCTCCTTTGCCGGCGGCCTGCCGGCTCCCGATGTATTCCCCGTCCAACGCTTTGAGGAAGCCTGTCACAAGGTGCTTACGCAACAGGCGGCCTCGGCCTTGCAGTACGGAGCGACCGAAGGTTACGAACCACTGCGCGAACTGATTGCGAACAACATGGCGCGCTACGGGATCAAGGCAAAGGTGGAGAACGTTTTGATCACTTCGGGATCGCAGCAGGCGCTTGATCTGATTGGCAAGCTGTTTATCAATCGTGGGGATCGCGTGCTGGTGGAAGCGCCGACTTATCTTGGGGCGCTGCAGGCTTTCAATATGTATGGCGCGGAATATGTGTCCGTGCCGATCGATGAGGACGGCCTGCGCACCGACTTATTGGAGAAGCCTCTGCGGTCGGGACCCAAGTTTATGTACGTGCTGCCAAACTTTCAGAACCCGGCGGGGACCACAATGTCGGAGGGGCGGCGCCACCAACTGGTGCTGCTGGCGGATAAGTATGGCATTCCGATTATCGAAGATGACCCGTACGGCCAGCTGCGCTATGAAGGCGAGCACCTCCCGTCGCTGGTCGTGCTCGACCGCGAGAACCTGCGCCGCGACAATGGCTATTCCATCGGCAACGTCATTTACCTGAGCACCTTCTCGAAGACGCTGGCGCCCGGCCTTCGTCTGGGATGGATCGTCGCTCCGCCTGAGGTCATCAGCAAGCTGGTGCAGATAAAGCAGGGCGCGGACCTGCACACCTCGACCTTCACGCAGTTCGTGGCTTACGAGGTCGCGCGCGATGGATTCCTTGACAAGCACGTGAAGGTGATTCGTCAGGTCTATCGCGAACGACGCGATGTCATGCTGCAGGCTCTACAAGAGTTCTTTCCGCCCGAAGTAACCTGGACTCATCCTCAGGGTGGCCTATTCTTATGGGTCACGCTGCCAGAAGGGCTAGACATCCAGGCGATTTTCAAGTCGGCAATCGAGCAGAATGTGGCATTTGTGCCGGGCGATTCCTTCTATGCCAATGACGGAGTGGAAAATGCCAGCCGCGAAGGCTCGCGCCACATGCGTCTCAACTTTTCCAATGCCGCTCCCGAGCAAATACGAGAAGGGATCCGCCGTTTAGCCGCGGCCGTGAAAGACCACATCGCCGGGATCGAGGATCTGGTTTGTTCGAGTTCCAAATTCACTTAGGAGGCTTAGAAATGTCACTCTCAGAAATAGAGGCGGTAATCGCGAATCAGAAGACGATTCTTCAAAACCAAGCTTTGATCCTGAAAGGCCAGGAAGAGATCAAGAAGAATCAAGCAACTCTCAATGTCATCGTACGAAACCAAGAGGAGATTCTGGCGGCCCAGCGTCACTGTATGTATCGGGAAGCTTTGGAAGAGCACCTAAAGACGTGCGAGAGCATAGGTGTGACTAAGGAAAAATTAGCGACGCGCCATTAACGAGAAGAGCCCTGTAGCCAGGCAACCGTGAGCGGGTGAACGTGAACTGAAAATTAGCGAGAGAGAAATCATCGAGGGGGTAGACGTTAGGACTACCCCCTCTTATTTTGTTCCCAGTAAAACTATCTACTCCAGCACGAAAATATTCTTCCCGGCGCACATCTCTTTCAGGATCTTTGGCCACACCGTGACGCTGACTTCTCCGAGATGAGCTTTGCGGAGCAGCAGCATTAGCGTGCGCGACTGTCCGATTCCACCGCCGATCGAGAGCGGAATCTGGTTGTTCACGATCGCCTGGTGATACGGCAGTTTCATGAAGTCCAGTTGCTTGGACATGGTCAACTGCTTCTTCAGGGTCTCGGCCGTGACCCGGATGCCCATCGATGTCAGTTCATGACGGCGCTGGGTAACCGGGTTCCACACCAGGATGTCGCCATTCAGCCCGTGCGTGTCTTGGCCGGTCTGATCGTGAGTGTCAGTCACCCAGTCATCGTAATCGGCGGCGCGCATCTCGTGAGGATAGCCGTCCTTCAACGGCCAGCCAATCCCAACAATGAAGATCGCCGGGTACTTCTGCAGTGCCGCGGTCTCGCGCTGCTTGCGGGGCAGATCGGGATACATGTCGAGAAGCTCCTCGGCATGCAGGAAGATCAACTCCTCCGGTAGATCGGGATAGCGAAAGTCTTTCAACTGCGGGAACAGGGATTGGGCAAACTTCTCCGCACCGACGATGACTTTCCATATCTTGCTGACAACCGTCTTTAGGAATTCCAGGTTGCGCTGCTCACCGGTGATCGTGCGCTCCCAGTCCCACTGATCGACGTAGGCGGAATGGTCGTGATCCAGGAAATAGTCCTTGCGCACGGCGCGCATGTCGGTGCAGATGCCCTCGCCAGCTTTGCAATCGAACTGTTTGAGAGCGACCCGTTTCCACTTGGTCGCGGCCTGCACCACCTGGGCGTCGATGGGATGCAAGTTGCGATCATTCGAGATATGGAACTGAATCGGGGTACGCGACCCGTCGCGATCCAGCATGTCGTTGACGCCGCTTTCCACATCTACGATGAGCGGCACTTCGACCATCATCAGGTTGAGTTCCTTGCACAGGTTGTCTTCAATGTAGCGTTTCACCTGGAAGATAGCTTGCTGCGTCTCTTTCGGAGTCAACAAAGATCGATAACCCCGCGGCAGAATTTTCTGCAATTCTTGGTAATCTCCGATTCCTGGCCCAGCCAGGTCGGCTTTCTTATCTTTATCCAACGTAAGCGTGCTCATGAACTTTCTCCTCTGTGGACGGATTGTCTGTCGATTTGCCCTCGCCGCGCGCTATATCGAAGTCCCTAAGGGAAGGTCCAACGTCAGAGGTTCCAGGTGAGCAGTGACGTCTGGCCGGATGTTCCCCAGGGGATTGCTCCATAATTACAGCGACTACGAGCAGGATCCCGATGGTGCCAAAGATGATCAAAGCGAGCAAAGCCATTATTAGTATTGGCATAACTCCACCTCGCTAGCGAGATTGTCTCTCCTACATGCCTGAGGCGCGGTGACTGCGGTCACCTGTCGACGTGACCGGGAGATGCCCGGCTGGTTACCTCCGAGCGCATCACATATCCACAGGGTCACGACTGAGGGTGATCTGGATCACTGCGCCTGCACCCTCCAAACGTTGAAACTCTCAACTAGGCAGCAACGAAGCTGCTGAGTTCTCTTACATTCAGTTTTTAAAGGATTGCATCAGTGGTTACTTTCGCAACACACGCAAGACTGCCGGAAGAACCGCTGATTCCATCCGATTGCAAAACTTCACAAGGAGAGGAAACGAAGATCATGAAGACCACAAAGCTGGTGATGCTGGTAATGACACTTGCGGTAGCTCTTTTCATCCTGATCCCCAATCTGTCCTGGGCCGCCGATGACGGAGCCACAATTTACAAAGCAAAATGTGCGATGTGCCATGGGGCGGATGCAGCCGGCAAACCCGCAGCCAAGATTCCGAGTCTGGTTTCAGACGACTCCAAGAAGGCGTCGGATGACGACCTGGCAAAGGACATTACGGAGAAGGCGAAGCATCCCGCTACGGTGAAGAGCCTGCCGCCGGATCAGGTAAAGATGGTCGTTTCGTACATTCGTAGTCTGCAGAAATAGCGATTGCTGTTCCTCTGGCCTGGCGTCGCTGTCGCGCGACAAGTTTGTCGGGCAGCGGTCTGAAGAAGGCGTGAGGGTGAGTTATGAGGATGTCCGGCTCAATTCGGCGGACGGAACCGAGGCTCGGCCGATCTGTAGCCAGCCGGGAGTCTCCTCCCCTGTTCGCTTTCCAAGATGGAACAGCCCCGCCGGGTCCGGATGCTCACCACTCCGGACCCGGTTTTTTCTTCGCAGTTGACTCGCCGAAGCTGTTCTGTGCGGTTTCCAGGTCTATTCCGTCGCAGCGTACGTCTGCCTCGTATTTCATTCCACTGGAACGCAAGTCTCGCTGGGCACCGACGAGGAGCAATTTCTATGAGTAAGGCCCTCCTGTATGACGCGACGATGTGCATCGGTTGCAAACAGTGTGAACAAGCCTGCGCCCAGCAGAACAAACTGCCATACGACGACACAGTAGCGGCGGAGTCGGTGCAGTCGGAACATAAATACACGGTCGTTTTGACCAAGGACGACAAATTTATGCGTCGGCTGTGCATGCACTGCGAACATCCCGCTTGCGCGTCGGCTTGCCCGGTTGGCGCCTTCCATAAAACAAAGGAGGGCCCGGTCGTCTACGACGTCTGGAAGTGTATCGGCTGCCGTTATTGCATGGTGGCTTGCGCGTTTGCCCAGCCGAAGTACGAATGGCACTCGCTGAATCCGCGGGTTCGCAAATGTATTATGTGCCCGGATCGAGTGCTTGCCGGCAAGCAGACGGCATGTGCCGAGATCTGTCCGACCGGCGCCACTAAGTTTGGAGACCGCGGCGACCTTATTAAGGAAGCGCAGGACCGTATACGGCAAAATCCATCCACCTACACACCTCGTATTTACGGCCTTCACGAGGTTGGTGGAACCTGCGTCCTTATTCTCTCCAGTGTAAACGTTGAAGAGTACGGTTATCCCGCCTCCGCTAAAATCGGCGACACTGCTATGCCGGAATACACCGGGCGTGTGATGTCGAAAGTTCCAGATTTTATTCCTGTGTGGTCGTTGGTGTTGGGAGGCATTTATTGGATTTCGCATCGCCGCGAAGAGGTTGCCGCCGCTGAAGCAGAAGGGAAAAAAGGGAGCGAGCGATGAAGACCAAGCTGACCTTCTGGAGAATTGTATTCCTTGTGATAATGGCCCTGGGCCTGTACTCCGCATTCGTTCGCTATTTCCGTGGCTTGGGCGCCGTCTCAAACATGTCGGATCAGTTTCCCTGGGGGCTCTGGATCGGCTTCGACTGCCTGTGCGGGGTCATGCTGGCGGCTGGCGGCTTCTGCGTGATTGGCGCAGTTTACCTGTTCAACGTCGAGCGACTGCACAGTGTTGTGCGCCCCGCGGTGCTGACAGCGTTCCTCGGTTATTTGCTTTTCATCGTGGGACTGTTGTTCGATCTTGGCCGCCCCTGGTACATCTGGCATCAGCTCATCTACATGAATCCACATTCGGTCATGTTCGAAGTGGGCATGTGCGTGATGGCTTACACCACAGTGCTGTTCTTCGAATTCCTTCCCAACGTTCTGGAGCGGTTCAACCTGAAGACTCCTATAAAGTGGATTAAGAAGATCTACGCAGTGTTGGTCGTGTTGGGCATCCTGCTCTCCACTCTGCACCAGAGTTCGCTTGGAGCGCTCTATCTGATCATGCCGAGCAAGCTGCATCCCTTCTGGTACACACCCGCTCTGCCGTTCCTGTTTTTCGGATCGGCGATCGCGGTCGGTTTGGCCATGACAATCTTCGAGTCCACGCAGAGTGCGAAAGCCTTCGGCCGTCACCTTGAACTGCCGGTTCTGGTCGAACTTGGCGGGGCTCTGCTGGTGGCTCTCTGGGTGAATGCCCTGCTGCGATTCGAGGACTACTTCCATCGCGGCATGCTGGGCCAAATCATAAAGCCAAGCTATGAAGCATACTTCCTGTGGCTCGAGCTGACGCTGGCATTCGTGATTCCAATTACCATGCTCAGCTTCAAGAAGGTCAGGCTATCGCCGGACGGCTTGTATCTAGCCTCGATCTTCAGTTTGCTCGGATTCATTACCAATCGCCTCAATGTCAGCCTCACCGGCTTCGAGACTTACGTCGGGCATCACTACGTGCCGAAGTGGACGGAGTTCTCCGTGACCCTGATGATCGTCGCAATGGGCTTCGCTCTGTTCGGCTTGGCCGTGAAGTACCTGCCTATCTTTCCCGAAGAAGGACATGCGGCGGAGCGGGATCTCCAGCCAGAAACCGGGCCAGCGGCCTCCGCAGCGGTATTGGTCCATGCCGGAGACTAATCCAACTCGCGTCGACCTTGGATGGAAGCGGCTGTCGAAAAGCATCAGCGCAAAATTGATCGGGTCCCTGTTGGCAGTCATGGTGGTGATCTTCGCGCTTCTCGGGTACTTGAATATCCGTTTGCATCGCCAGCATCTGGAAGCAGCCACCCTGGCCAGCGCTGAGCGGGTCAGCGATGTAATCAGGCGCAGCGCGACGTACTACATGCTTCGCAACGATCGCGAGGGACTCTACCACGCGATCCAAACCATCGCGGACGAACCCGGCATGATCAAGGTACGAATCTTTGATCAGGAGGGGCGGATCAGCTACTCGACCGATCCTGCCGAAGTCAGCCATGTTCTCGACAAGACGGCCGAAGCCTGCTATGGCTGCCACACTCAATCGCAGCCGCTGGCGCGCCTGAATCGCCCCGACCGCTTTCGCATTTATCGCAATGGCGGCGGGCACCGGGTGCTCGGAATTATCACCCCTATCGAAAATCAACCTGGCTGCTCGAATGCTGAATGCCATGCGCATCCCGCCAGCCAGCAGGTTTTGGGCGTGCTGGACACGAACCTCTCACTCGCGAAAACCGATGTCCAACTCGCGGACAGCAGTGCTCGCATGCTCTTCTATACGGCGGCAGCAATGCTGGTTGTAGCGGTGTTGAGCTGGTTGTTCGTGTGGCGCGTGGTCGGCGAACCCATCAAGGTGCTCAAGAATGGCACGGAACATCTTACGGAAGGAGAGCTTGGTTACCAGATTGCCGTGCGCTCCCATGACGAAGTTGGCGACCTGGCTCATTCCTTCAACGAAATGAGCCTGCAATTGCACGCGGCGAACGAAGAAATCGTCGACTGGGCAAAGACGCTGGAAGAGCGCGTCGAACAAAAAACGAGAGAACTCAATCGCGCCCACGATCACATGCTGCATGTGGAAAAGATGGCTTCCATTGGAAAAATGGCAGCCGTGGTGGCGCACGAAGTAAACAACCCGCTCTCTGGAATTCTGACTTACGCCAAGCTGCTGCGGAAGTGGGTGGCCTCTGGCCAGGCCGAACATGAAAAACGCGACGAAGCCATGGAATGTCTCGAGCTTATCGCTGCAGAAAGCCGGCGCTGCGGTGATCTGGTCAAGAACCTGCTGACTCTTTCCCGCACCGCGCCCATGAATGTGCAGTCTACCGATCTGCGCGCAGTAATTGATCGCTGCAGGCTGCTGGTGCGCCATCAACTGGAGCAGGCCGGAATCGAGCTGCAACTGAGGCTTGCGGAGGATCTGCCGCGTGTGCCCTGCGACGCCGCGCAGATGGAACAAGTCTTCCTGGCACTGATCATGAATGCAATCGATGCCATGCCTCGGGGCGGCAATCTCTGGATCGAGACTCGGCTCAGTAACGATGAGACTGAGATCACAATCCAGGTGCGCGACGACGGAGCGGGCATCGCGCCCGACATCCTGCCCCAGATCTTTGAACCATTTCTGACCACAAAAGAAAGCGGGCGCGGAGTTGGCTTGGGCTTGGCCATCAGCCGCGGCATCGTGGAGCGGCATAACGGGCGCATCGAAGTCGCATCGGAGTTGGGCCGCGGCACGACTTTCACCGTGACTCTGCCGGCTCAAGCGAATGACACTGCGCTGGCTGGCGTCGGCGATCGGGATGTCGTGATGAAGGTGAGGTGATCGACGTGAGCACACAAGGAAAGCTGTTGATCGTGGACGACGAACTGAGCGTGCGTGACTCGCTAGGCAAATGGTTCCGCGAAGAGGGCTACGAAGTAACGACGGTAGAAAACGCGAGCGACGCGCTGACCCGGCTCGCGGAACAGCGCTGGGACGCGGCTCTGGTCGATATCAAAATGCACGGCACCGATGGAATCGAACTGCAGCGCCGCATGCACGAAGTGGACCCGGAACTGATCGTGATCATCATGACCGGCTATGCCTCGGTCGAGACCGCGGTGACGGCGCTGAAAAACGGCGCCTATGACTATGTGACCAAGCCGCTCGACCCGGACGAAATTGCCCACCTGGTGAAAAACGCGTTGACCCATAAACGGACAGCCCTGGAGAATGTGCTCTTGCGCGAAACCGTCGCCGAAGTTGCCCGTCCGGGCGAACTGATCGGCCAAAGCGCCGCCATGCGCAAAGTCTTCGATGCCATTGAGACCGTGGGTCCGACGGACGCTACGGTTCTTGTCACTGGCGAGAGTGGTACTGGAAAGGAACTGGTGGCGCGTGCGATCCATCAGGCCAGCCCACGAAGATTTCATCCCCTGGTCGTCATTCACTGCGGCGCTCTGACTGAAACGCTGCTTGAGAGTGAGTTGTTCGGTCATGAAAAAGGCGCATTCACCGGCGCGCAGTACCGCAAGAAAGGCAAATTCGAAATTGCCGAAGGCGGAACCGTTTTCCTGGACGAAATCGGCGACATCACTCTCAAGACGCAGACCGACCTGCTGCGCGTGCTGCAGGAGCGCGAAATCACTCGCGTCGGCGGTAACCAAATCATCAAGGTGGATTTCCGCTGCATCGCCGCCACTAACAAGGACCTGGGAAAATTGATCGACGAAGGCAAGTTTCGTCCCGATCTTTTTTACCGGCTCAACGTCTTCCGCATCGAACTGCCGCCGCTGCGCGATCGCCGCGAGGACATTCCTCCGCTCGTGGATCACTTCGTCCGCAAGTTCTCGTTGGCGATGAACAAGCGCATCACTCGCGTCTCGCCTGAGGCTATGAACCAATTGCAGCAGCAGCCCTGGCTGGGCAACGTCCGTGAACTGGAGAACGCGGTGGAGCGCGCCATGGTTGTGGGCCGCGAGCCGGAGCTGCATGAACCGGACTTCATCTTCAAACCGCAAAGCGTTTCCAATGGCTCGAGCAAGACCCTTGAGGACATGGAGCGCGCTCATATCCTGCGCGTGGTCCAGGAATGCGGAGGCAATCAGAGCCATGCCGCGGTGATCCTCGATATCGACCGGGTCACTCTCTATCACAAACTCAAGAAATACGGGTGGACGCGCACTCCTGTTGAGACGCATTGAAGCTGGGCCCGATGAAGCTGCTGCAAATCTTGCCGATCGGGAAGGTAGAGGATGGACTGCTAAAGGATTTGCGTCCCGCCATCGAAGAAACTTTTCGTGTTCCCTGTAAGGTGCTGCCTGTGCGGCTGGATCCTGAGTTCGCGTTCCATGGCGAGCGGCAGCAGTACCACTCCTCGGAAATCCTGCAGCACATGCAAAGTTTTCTCACCACGGAGTCCTGGCGAATGCTGGGCATCGCGGCTGTCGATCTCTATATCCCGATTCTCACGTTCGTTTTCGGCGAGGCGCAAATGGGTGGCCCCTGCGCCGTGATCTCAGCTCACCGGCTGCGGCAAGAGTTCTATGGGCTTTCGCCCGATCGTGAACTGTTTCGCCAGCGCGTAATAAAGGAAGCGGTTCATGAGCTGGGACACACTCTGAACTTGACTCACTGCGAGGACTACCGATGCGTAATGGCCTCCTCGCATGCCGTGGAGTGGATCGATCTCAAGGAAAATACGCTGTGCGCCGCCTGCCGGGCCGCAATAACGCCGGCGCAAGTCCAATCAGCACGGAACGTCTGAAATCGTCGTCGGATCGCATCGGCAGCATCGTCTCCCACCTTTGCACAGAACGCAAAGATGGGGCACCCTCACCTCGGTTTTCGAAAGGAGAACTGCCGATATCCAACGTGTCGTGGTCTTCGAGATGCGAGTCCCAGAAGTCGAAGCTGCGCACGAACAACGTCTAAGTCAAGGGCGGCAGACAGGAGTGTCCGTCCTACAGGTGCATCGACCGTACGACAATCTATCTTGCGCTTGAATTAACTCCTCACCGTCAGAACCGGGCACTTGGCGTGACAAACAACCTCATGCGCGGTTGCCCATGGCAAATGAGCCGAGGCGCGAGCCGAGGCGGTTTGATTTACGCCCATGACAATCAAGTCTGCTTGGGAGTCAGCCGCGGTCTTCACGATCGCGTCGGAAGCGAAGTCGAATTCGACCAGGAATTCCGGCTCGAACGGCAGATTGGCTTCGGGCGGGATCAGTTGCTTGAGCCGTCCGATGTATCGTATCCGTGCAGTGTGCTGCTGTTCGACGAGGTCTGTCCCCGGGTACCAGTACGGCCCAACCTCGACCACGGGCACTGGGGTCACGACGTGCAGCACCATCAACCTCGACTTGCTTTCCGCGGCCAGCGAGATGGCATAGTGCAACGCGTTCAAGGAAGCCGGTCCGAAATCTGTGGCGAACAGAATCTTGCGAAATCCCTTTGTGCATCCCGGCTCGGCGGGAACAGCAGGTCCGACAGTCAGTACTGGACAGGAAGCCAACCGAAAAAGTTCTTCGGCCACCGAGCCGAGAATGACCTTCTTCAGTCCTCCCCGTCCGTGAGTCCCGAGCACCAGCAGATCGATTTCATCTCGCTGTATCAAATCCGAAAGCGCATCCCAGATCGGTCCACGCTCGAGCCGGAAATCATGAGGTACATTTGCGAGCGAGTTCTGGAGAAAGCCCTCCATCTCCAGTTCGGCGTTCAGTCGTTCACGAACCAACTCGCCAGGCAGAGGCTCAATCGGGATGGGCATTCGTGGTTGCGCAGGGAGCACATGAGCGAGATGGATCTTGGAACCATATCTGCTCGCGATCGCGGCCGCGTATGGCACAGCCTTTCTCGAGACCTCAGAGAAATCGGTTGCGAGCAGGATGTTCTTGAAAGTGACACTCTGTTTTAGCTCAACGGTTTCCATGGGGATCCCTCCTTTCCCCGTTCTACCTTGTTTATACGTCGAAGCCGTCCTTTACGCGGTGATTGAGATCACACTGTCCCAATGGACTGCGTAGTGGGCTTTCGAAACGACGGGCGAGGACGCCCGTCCTCCACGAGCAAGTGTCAAAAACTCCGGCCGCCCGGGCCTGGCTGTTTCGCCTGGATCCGGGCGGCCGGTGTTTCGGCGGTCCTCGGCGAGGCTCCTCCACCTCGCGAGCCGCGAAGTCGACTTATGACAGGAAGAACTCTTTCGCCAGCGGTAGCCAATCCTGGTCTGGGATCTGGGCTGAGACGTTGTCCATGGCCACTCCTCCGTCCTGCGCCAGCGCGCCCAGCGCCAGCGGCATGCGGTGTTGCAGACGGCTTGCGGACTCTTCCGTCCACCAGCGGGCAAGCGCGCCACCCAACAAGTTGCGGAAGCTGGTCTTGGCGTCGGGAGCCTGCACGGTCAGTAGCCAACCTTCGCCATAGGGCTCGCGGAGTGCGAGCTTCGGGTTCTGCATGACCGCCTGGTTGATATCGGAGACGGTGCCTTCGATTGGCGAAACCATGTCGACCGCGCAGCCGTCGCGATGAATTGTGCACATCTTCTGGCCTTGGCGAATCCACTGGCCGCGTTGCGGCAGCGTGATGCTCTCCAGCTTGCCGGTCAGCTTGGAGGCGAAATCATCCATGCCGACCCGCACCAGGCTGGGGCTTTCGCTCAACGCCCAGGTGTGACCCGGGTGATAACGCAGGTTTTCCGGGACTTCGAAGCCGCCCACCAACGCGGGCTTCAGGCGGGGCGCTGCGTCCGGCGTTGCCGCGGCGACCTGCAATGCTGGCTGCTGCACGATGGCGCGGCGGGTTCGGTAGTGGTCGATCAGTAAGAAGGTTGCGAATGTGAAGAGGACCAGTAGGACTGTCATAAGTCACCTCGTCGTTGCTTGTGTGGTGGGCCGTCTTGCGAGCCACTCACACTTTTCTAAAGGCAATCGCCGTGCCAGAACGGGGCAAGTTGCGAGTAAGCGCGTTGTGGCCGGCGATCTTCTACCAACTAAACGGGATAGAGGCAAGGTTCATTTTCAAGAGCGGGTTACAGCGACGAAATTGTCAACAACGCTTTGATGGAGATCGCAACAGATTAGGGCTCATGTTTGCAGCGTTTCGAGACGAAGGGGAGAATGAACGCTTGCAATCAGTGGCTTGCGGGTTGACTACGCCGTGATGAATGTCGCAACAGCAAAAGCTGAAGAATGCAACGTTCAATCCTGAAAACCTAATGGACCGTTATGACGCGGTGGATAGTGGAAGTACGATAAGATTCGGCCTCGGTCGAGGTCAGCCTTCTCTACCGGCAAGATCGGAGGACAGTCGACTGCTCTCACGTCCAAATGAGATGACAAGCAGCCTTCAGTCGTCAGTTCTCGTCGACTCCGTGGATGCTGCTGGGCGCAGCATCCACCGCTCAGAATGACTGAGTTTTATTGATTTACCAACCGGCATGTTAAAAATCAGTCCGCCTGCGCAACCGATTTCGTGATCTCCGGTAGCACTGCGCCTGGCTCGGTTTCCCGCGCGTCCACCACCGCGATGGCGACGACGTTGACGATTTCCTCCACTTCGGCGCCGCGGGCCAGCAAATGTACGGGCCGAGCCATACCCATGAGGATGGGACCAAGGATCTCGGCGCCGCCGACCGTGGTCAGCAGCTTGTAGGCAATGTTGGCAGAGGCGAGGTCGGGGAATATCAGCACGTTGGCGCCACCCTTCAGCGAACTGAAAGGATAGTCCCGCTCCAGCCTTTCCGGAGACACGGCGACATCCGCCATGATCTCTCCATCCACGATCAGGGTTGGGTCGGCCTTGTGCAGCAGGTCCACTGCTTTGCGGACCTTGTCGCAGGACGGGTGCTTGGTGCTGCCAAAACTCGAGAAGGAAAGCATGGCAACTCGCGGTACTAAGTCAAAGCGCCGAGCCTCTTGCGCTGCGCACAAGGCGATTTCCACCAGGTCTTCCGCAGAGGGATCGATATTGACGCTGGTGTCGGCCAGGAATAGCAGCTCTCCGTTGCGCGTGATCAGGGGATAACATCCGGCAACCTTGTGCAGGCCTTCGCGCATGCGAACGATTTGTAGCGCCGGCCGAATCGTGTCGGGAAAGCGTTGGCTAACGCCGGACACAAGAGCATCCGCATCTCCCATGTGAACCATCATCGAGGCGAAAATGTTGCGGTCGTTAATATGCGTACGCGCCTCGGCGAGAGTGACGCCTCGACGCTGGCGCAGGCGGAATAGTTCCTGAATGTAGCCCTCGCGAAGCAGAGATGAGGCTGGATCTACGATTAGCGCAGCTTTCAAATCCAAGCCAAGCTCCGCGGTTTTGGCATGAATGATTGCGGCGTTGCCGAGCAGGATAGGCGTGGCTATCCTCTCGTCCAGTATCGAGTGACAGGCGCGCAGGATTTTCTCGTTGTCTCCTTCAGGAAACACGACCTGCTTGGGTTTGGCCTGAGCCTTGTGAATCATCATGCGCGAGATCTCATGGGCTTTGCCCTGACGGCGCTCGAGCTGTTCGCGATATTCCTCAAGGTTGACCGGTTCCAGAGCCACTCCGGTCTCCATCGCGGCCTGGGCTACGGCTGAGGACTCCCACACCAGGACGCGTGGATCAAACGGTTTCGGGATCAGGTAGTCGGGACCGAACTCCAGGCGTGAGACTCCGTAGGCGCGGCAGACTGAGTCAGGCACATCCTCCTTGGTCAGGTTTGCCAGGGCGCGGGTGGCTGCGAGCTTCATCTCTTCGTTAATCTCTGTGGCGTGCACGTCCAGAGCGCCGCGGAAGATGAAAGGGAAGCCGAGCACATTGTTCACCATGTTGGGATAGTCGGAACGCCCGGTGCACATGATGACGTCGGAGCGGCAGGCTCTGGCGTCCTCGTAAGTAATCTCCGGATCGGGATTCGCCATGGCGATGACAATCGGACGGGGCGCCATCGAGCGCACCATGTCCTGTGAGACCACGCCACCGACGGAAAGTCCGAGGAACATATCGGTGCCTACCATAGCCTCGGCTAGCGTACGCAGTTTCGTGTTTTGCGCGAAGCGCTCCTTGTATGGATTCATGCCCGCGGTGCGGCCCTTGTAAACTACTCCCTTGGTGTCGCACAGCGTGATGTTCTCGCGCTTCATTCCTAGCCGGATGTAGTGCTCGGCCGTGGCTACGGCCGAGGCGCCGGCGCCGTTGATGACGAGACGGATTTTGCTGATGTCCTTGCCGACCACTTCCAGAGCGTTCAGTAATGCAGCTCCAGAAATGATGGCAGTGCCGTGCTGATCGTCGTGGAAGACCGGAATCTTCATGGTCTTCTTCAAAGTTTCTTCAATGTAGAAACATTCCGGGGCCTTGATGTCTTCGAGGTTGATGCCGCCGAAGGTGGGCTCTAGCAACTGGCAGACTTTGATGATTTCGTCAGGATCGTGTGAGTTGATTTCAATATCGAAGACATTCACGCCGGCAAAGCGTTTGAACAGGACGGCCTTCCCCTCCATGACCGGTTTGCCAGCAAGGGCGCCGATGTCGCCCAGCCCAAGGACTGCGGTCCCATTGGTCACGACTGCGACCAGGTTGCCGCGGCCGGTGTACTTGAAGGCGTCGTGCGGGTTGTTATGTATTTCCATGCACGGTATCGCGACTCCAGGGGTATAGGCCAGGCTTAGATCGTGTTGGGTGCGGCAAGGCTTGGTGGGAGTGACTTCAATCTTTCCCGGGCGTGTGCCAAAGTGGTAGTCGAGTGCTTGTTGCTTGGTAACCGGCATAAGTTCTCCTCGGTTTCTGGCGGCCTGGATTTTCGCGGCCTCGGACGCTTGAGCCAACCTGCACGTCTTGTGCCAGGCTCTCCACTAGAACTATGCCTCGTTTGTCTCGAGTCGCGCTGTGATGCAGATCACCGACGGCTGTGAGTATCGCCAGACGGTCTAAGTTGAGCTGTGGACATCGATTAGGTTGCGGGTTACCCGCACAGAATATCTACGTCGTATGACTTGGCGATCTCGTCCCATAGGTGTTCGACCTGAATTGCCGCATCCGCCTTTCCTTGCGCCCACAAACTAGGCGCAATTTCACCACAGACTGCAACACGCGGAGGCTCCCCTTGTGCCGCCTTCGCGGCTTCCATCACGAGATCGCCCGCGACCTTGAGGCATCGAGCCGGGTCAGGCAGACCATTCACCATGAACGTCGAGAGCGTTTCGGCAACATCCAAAGAGACATAGCGCCCCTGTTCAATGGCGGCGGCAATATCCACGCCATGTTCCTGCAATCTCTGAAGAAGGCGATTCCGATGTGACTCGGTCGCGATTACGACAACGGCATTACCTGCCTGCAGAGCGGCTTCGATGAAACGAGTAAAGCCAAATACAAAAGCTGCATCATCAGAACAGAACGCAACCTCGTGGCTGCGAGTGATCTCCGCTTTTTCCGATGCAAGCGACGGAGTAGCCTCGTTGCGGCGGAGGCGGTCGAGGGCTTCTGAACCCGTCGCGTCGGGGCAGTTGTGAGCCGACAGTCCACTACTGACATATTGCCTACCTCGAAGAACGGCGTCCACAGCCGTTAGTAGCTCGCGTCTCGCATCCGTCTTAACAACGTAACCCTTTGCGCCCTCGGCAAGGGCTCCTTGCACTACATGAACAGAGGAGTTTTGACTCACAAAGAGTATTCTGGATTCAGGGGAGAGCTTACGGATTCGTTGAGCGACTTCGATTCCGCCGAGCGTTGGCAACCCGATATCCAACAAAATCAAGTCCGGCTGAAGTTCTTCGGCTTTCTGAACGGCTTGTAATCCGTCTGAGACCTCGCCGACGATCTGTAATTCCGGTCTTTTCCCAACTGTCGAACAAATGAATTTCCGAAAAGGCTCCGAATCCTCGACCACAAGAACTCGGATTGCAGGGGCAGGCATGTGGTCTCCCTTCATCTCTTCGAAGCCCGAATCTACTGTCAGCTTTCGGAATCCTCTTGCAAGCATGGCACAACAGAGTTCTCGGTTCTTGTTCAAAAGCAACGCCAGGCGCTTCCTGAACAGTGTTTTTGATGACATTGCTTTGCAAGCTTCGACTTCCTTCGCGAAGCGGTTCACGTAACTTAACTGTTTTGATGCTATAGAGGAATGGCTCGAACGAGCCATTCATTTCGGATTTGGAGCAGGGGCAAGCAGGGGGAGGTCATGAATCGACATTGGGCTGCCTCTGCATCGTCTAGCCTGCTGGCTCCTGCTCCGAATGGGGGAGGTATGCTCGTTTCGGATGTCTGGTACTTTTTTACATCATTTTCGCGATTGTGATGTCATGCTCACTGAAATTCTTCGCAAAGCAATATCTCCGAGATACCAGGCAGGTGTCTCCACGCTGCCTCATTGCGCCTGGGCAACGACAGGGATGCAAGAATAAAGGGTTATGAAGAACGAGAAACTCAAGTCTACGACGGTTCGCTTTACGGACTCCGACCTTCATCTCATCGACTGCCTGCAAGAAAAACTCGGGCTCGGTATGATTCATATCATCCGGCTCGCGATTCGACGCTTGGCTGAGACTGAGAATCTGCTGCTCTCCAAATCTGCCCTCGGAAGGCGTTAGGAACACGCGATGTTCCGCCGATAGTTATTCGATGCATGTCGCAAGATCGCGGCATGGCGCAAAGAGTATAGCCTGGTTCATGTTTATGAGGACGAGACTGCCGCTGTACAAGCGTTTTGACCGTCCCACTCACGCTTCCCGATAGTTGAGAAGAATCGCCCCCATCAACGAAAAGCACAGCGGCCAGATCCATGACACGACCGCTTGATCTCGCTTCGGCAGTCGGAACTGCAGCCAACGGGACCAACCGGCCAGAATCGCCAACAACGCCAGAGGGATATGACTCATTTCGGCGAGGAGCTCTTCTTTGAAGTTATTCAGCGAATGAGTATGAGTCACCAGCAGCATCCCGCCTGCAACGCACACAGCAGGGAAAACCAGCGGTGCATGCTTCCACTTTGAAGTCCCCAACTGCACACGCCACTCGAAGACGGCGAACGCGATTACCAGCAATACAGCCACTCTGTGCTGCAGGACTTCCGCTTCATCGAAGCTTTCCCAGAAACCATTCGGGCCGAGCGGCCAATTCTCCGGATCAGCGCGGAGGAAAATGAATGCCCCCATCAGGATAAACAGCAATGGCCAACCTTTAGCTAAAGGAATGCGCCCGGTTCTCGCCAGCACTGCTGCAATCCCGATCAACAACAACAACAATCCCATCCAATTGTGGTTGTATTCGGACCAGGCGATATCAGAAGGAGTATTCGGGGTGTGAATCTTCTCCCCGGGCACATAAGTTGCAGGCAAGGCTGCAGCGGCTTGCTTATCAAGTGGCCGGGTGGCGGGTGTCAGTTCGCTCACCGCCGGGGTATGGAGCCGCGGCCACCGCGGCGTGATTCGATGCAAGATCGTGGCCCCGTCCACTCGCTGTGCGCGCAAGTCGACTGCGGGTGGTTGCGTTGTCATCGACACCGCAATCAGAATGACCGCCATGGCGAGCCCGATCTCGGTCGCGACAAAATAGCGCAGACGGTTCGTCATGTCCTCTTTACTATTCCGATTGACGATAGAGCGATTCACGGCGCCGAGTAGCAGCAGTACCGCGAACAATGCCACTTTCGCTGCCATCATGAGTCCATAGGTGGTTCCGTAGACGGCGAACCAAGAGTCGAAATAATACAGGCAAGTCCCGGCGCCCGAAGCCACTAGTACGCCGACGCAGATCATAGCGACCGACGAGAAGCGCCGCAGCATCCGATGTTCGGCCTCAGGATTTGGGTAAGCACGCAGAGAGAGGAGCAAGTAGGGTAACTCTCCGATCCAACATGCCACCGCCACCAGGTGCAATGCCGTGAAGGTCATCAGTACGCCTCGCGACTGCAGACGAGAAGCTGCATGACTGGTTGCCACCATGGCGGCGATCACGGCGAGCGCGAGAGGAAAGAGAACCCATACGGAGTACTTCGCTTTATAGGGAACGAATACAATCAGCAGCCCGCAAACGATCGACACAACGCCTGCCAGGAAGAAACCTGCTCCCACAATTTCTCCCATTTGGAATCCGCTTAGCTCGACGAGCAGTACGGCTTCGCACGTGATGTAGAGAGCTTGAACCACGATTAGAATGATCGCGGCAATCCTGAGCATGCGTTCGCAAGCGCGCTTGGCCGCCGAGGAATTCGCCTCTGCTCCCGACTGACCTAATACGAGGTAGGAGAACACTACGCCCCCCAGGACCAGCGACTGCAACATGATCGTGGCCGCTCGGAATATGACCGAAAGAAAAGCAAATAAGTTGATGATCTGCATCTCTAGCCTTTTACGTTGAAGGGAATCTCGCCCCTCGTAATGTGCCCGTCTGCTGCCAAGACCTGCCATCGCAGTGAATATGACCCAGCCTTCAGCCCTTCGGCCACGGCCTGCAACATGTCTGGGGAGGGCTGGGTGGCGGACAATAAGGTCGACGTCTTGTCAGGGCCGACAAGTTCCAGGCGCGAACGCTTAGCATCGATCCTCACACTGAAACGCAACTTGATCGGAATTGAAGGACCTGCGACAGTTGAGTTGGCTGATGGAGACGCTTCCACGAGAATCGCGTGGGCATACGCGAGGTTGGAAGACAGAGCAAGTGCCACCAGGAGCAATAATGCAAGTGATCGTCGACGGTTCTGTCCCAGTGCGGTGAGAACAAGAATGCTGGCTAAGAACACCGGAAAGAGCTTTTGCGAATTCATCAAACAAGTCTCCTGAGTTCAGTCCCAACAAAGCTCAGAACTATTCTTGGTGAGTGTGGGGAGCTCCGCTACTGGGGGAATCCCTAGGACGCGGATTTGGACACGAACTCTTTTCCAGGTTGCGGTTTTGTCCGTCGGCGAAGCGATTCCTCTCAACTTGGGAAGTAAATAAAGCGGACGAGCTTGTTCTTGTTCCGGCATTCCTGGGTGTCTTCCGCGCAGGTGGGATACAACTCTCCCCATCCCGCCGCCACAACGATGCGATCTTCGGAAATGCCTCGGCTTACCAGAGTCTCCTTGACCCAGTTCGCGCGCCGCTGGCTGAGCGCGAGATTGTACACGAGATCTCCAGTTACGGATGCATACCCATCAACAAAAAGGCGCACACCGGGATGATCCTTGAGCCATTGAACATTGTCGTCCAGCGCGCTGGGATTGATCGGAACTTTGTAGTCGTTCCTGAGGAACATAACGTCTTTCATGTTCTTGTAAAACGCGTCTTCCTCAGGGCCAGAGAGAATCACTCGCGGGGCCGCCCAATAGGAGACCCAAAAGTCACCTCCGGCATCCGAACTCGTCACTTGTGCGAGCATAGTCGCACTCGACAAAAGCAGCGTTGCGGCGATGGTGAATGCAAGGCGAAATCTCATGGATTTTGCTAACCTCCGTAATGCCATGGAAGCTTGACGGTGAGTGGGTCATAGATCAACTGGTATTTTTTACAGTTCATCGGAATAATGCATTGACCTTTGAAAGGGGTTTTGAGTGCTTTGCCCTCCCTTGAAAAGAGCCGTAACTCACTGCAAACAGGGGGCTGGCGTAGAGCCTCTTTTCGTTCTTCGTTGTGACCGGAGCCCGGTCATGCTGACTTGGTTGCAACAGTTACCTCTCAAACTCGACAGAGCCGACCGGCCAGCCGACATCGACTCAGATCTCTTGCTGCTGTTGCTAGGTGGTGTCTGGACACCCGTACCATGTTTGGTTCTACTGGGCTGTCAAGTTCAGTGTTGTCGGTTCCTTTAATCTAATTGTCCTTGCAACTGGAGCGTTGGGGCTGAACGGGGCAGTCGGATGCTGTAATTGCTCCCATGCAGCCATGAACCGCACTGTATTTGCGGCGGCGCCCCCGAATTCCAATCTAACGGTGCCCTTGTCGATTTTAACGTTGTTTAGTTCAAGAGCTCCTCCGTTGTTGTATGCGAACACGGCATTGGTAATAGCACCACCGACGAGAGACTTGCCGTCGAGAATTATGGGCGCTAGGCCAAAAGTATCGGCGATGTGTTGGTTATCGAAATGGCAAGCCACTGGCGAAATAACTGGTGGAATGCCTGAGCCACCCGTTAAAGTGCATCGCTGGTCTTCGGCGTGCAATACCGTAAGGGTCTGACTACCTGAGAGGGACAGGCCAAGCAGTAATCCGATAATCATAGATGGTAGCGCCACTGTGACTCTAAACATACGTCCTCCTTCTTCCGGCAAAGCCAAAAAAATACCCACCCCGGGACCTTTTCAGCGGGGAAGTGTTCCACTAGCACCGTGGATAATCTCTGCCATCAAAATAGTTTCGCGATGATGACAACGAAAAAAATCTTCACGATGGTCATACCCGGAAATATCATCGCGTAGCCGAGGTCCGGACCATCGGTGGGCGCGAGCCGGTTTGTGTAGGCGAGAATCCCCGCATTACCGCACGCGCCTGCCACGATGCCGGCGACATCATCGAAGGGCATCCTGTATACAAAAAGACCCATGATGATAACTGGCAGCACGAGCGCGGTCAGCACCACCGCACCCAGGCCAAGCATCAGCAAACCCGTCTGCGTCACTCCTGCCGCGAACTTCGGCCCTGAAGACATTCCAACCTGTGCCAGAAACAATGTGAGTCCGAAATTGCGCAAAACAAGATTGGCGGATAGCGGGATGGTCCAGTTCAGGCCGCGCGTGCGGCGCAGCTTTCCCAGGACCAGCGCTACGATCAGCACGCCCGCTAGCCCCAACACGAGCTTGCCCAGACCAGGAAGCGGTATAGGAATTGCACCGAGTAAGAATCCGGCCGCCATGCCGAGACCGATGGAGATATAGCTGAACTCGGCAGTGCCCTTGATCGAATCGCCGAAAAACTTTTGCAAGCCCGCGAAGCGCTTGCGATTGGCCAACAAACCGATTCGGTCGCCGAACTCGAGCACGAGATCCGGCCGTGCCATGAGATCCGTGTCGCCGCGGCGAACGTGAAGCACAACTGATTCATTCTGTCCCGGAAGCTCGAGATCTCCGAGCGCCCTGCCTACTACACTGGGACGAGAGGCAAACACACGAAGATAGTCGAGATCCGCGCGATCCTTTACCAGATGATTGGCCGCCTCCTCGCCGAGATTTTGGCTTGCATGATCGAGTGCCTCCGTACTCTCCGCGACGGCAAGCACAACATCATTCAGGGTCAGGACCGAGGTGGAGGAAGCTGGCTCATTACGGCCGGCCCTGCGCAGAGCTACAATCTGCACGCCATTTGACAACGTGGTCATCACCTCGCCGAGAGTTCTCCCGGATATCGCTTTATTGCGAACCAAAATCTCCCGCAACTCGAGTCCGGCGCCTGCAGACGTCTTCAGCTTCGGCTTCAGGATCAAGAAGGCTAAGTAGAGAAACAAGATTGGTCCAGCCACGCCGAACGGATAAGATACCGAATAGCCTACGGCGGGATCATCGTTACCCAGGGCTTCGATAGCCGCCTGCAGCGTTGGTGTGCTGGTTCCTGATCCCGCGAATAACCCGAGTCCAACTCCGAGCTTGACCCCTATCATCTTCACAAACAAAAGACTCACTAAGCCCGCCAGCAGCACGCCGATAAGAGCCATCAGGTTTGCACGTCGGCCGTGAGGGCTCGTCAAGCCACTGAAAAATTGCTTACCATACTGAATGCCCACGGCATACAGGAACAAAGCGAGTCCCAGCGTTCCGACCATCGCCGCAGGCACCGACTTAGGCGCGAACCAGCCCATAAAAAGTGCAACGAACAAAACCGCGCCTACACCAAGGGAAAAGCCCTTGATGTTGATCTCACCGAGCAGATAGCCCAGCGCGATGGTCAGAAACAGTGCCATCATTGGCTGTTGCTCGAGGAAAGCTTTGATGACCTCCATACCTGCTCCTGTATCAAACCGACAACTCGGGAGAAAGGATGTGGCGCAGCGAACAACCCGTGAGAGAGGGAAGGTCTCCGCCACCCGAAAGGACGAGCTAGCTAGCTAGCTCACACAATTATTCAAATGCAATGCTCGGCACCTTGCCACTAGGGAAATCCCTAGGATGGTGAATTGCCGGAAATTTGTCACGGCGCCAGAACTGAAGGAGCATAGCTCTGATGCAATCCGGGCGCTTTAGGGATTTCCCTAGTTGTGCAGACGTAGGGCGGAAACTAGAGTGTTGTTGGAGTGTTTCGAAAGATAAGCCGATTCTTTGAATTCGGTGTTCCACTTTTGGAACGTTCGCTAACAGGCTCACTCTCGCAGTGGTCTACTACTGCGGTTCAGTAAACTGATGACCGAATCTAGGTGAGTTCCAGAGAATCCATCTCGGTGCGAAACCTTCAGCGCGCTTCCAAACCTAATGGCAAAGGAGCAAATTATGCCTCTCACTCAGGAACAACGCAGCATGGTGGCGGACGAACTACAGCGGTTTGCCGCAGACCTGAGTCTCTCCGAAGACCAGAAACAGAAGTTACAGGGTTTTCTGTCAGAGGCCTCTGAGAAACTGCAGGAATACAAACAACAAAACCCCAATGCGTCAAGAGAAGACCTGATCCGGAAAGTGGCCGACAACCGGTCGATGATTCGTCAGCGCATGATCAGTTTTTTGACGCCCGAGCAACTTAATAAGTGGGATGCCGAGGCGGCGAAAGCTAAGGAATTTCTGGGCCAGAAGCTCGCGGCCTAAGTGGCTCGGCGCGGAAACTCAAATCGGAAGACATATATATACGACTTGCGGGGCGAACCGACGCCCCCTTTTTGTGGCTTCCGCCTACGTTCCTTTGGCATCTAGGATGACTGGTGCAACGCTGGTTTTAAGTGCAGGGCTTGGTTACGCGGCTCTAGGACAACCCGCCGGGGACTATGAAAACACTGTAAAAAGGCAATGGCAGAGCGGCGATTGACAATCCTCAAGCGTTTAGGTAAAACCCCTGTTTTGGGGATGTGTGATAGATGCCGCTTTAAGTTTTTCACTCCGCGAGAGCTAACCTACCTGCCTGCAGAGGCCGAGGGCAATCTTTGGCAAAGATTCAATAGTCACCAATGCAATCACGAAGAGGGACAGGCTCCCATACGGCCAATCCGCAAAGTTTGACGTAGGCTGAGCCCTGCTGCCGGCAAAATGCGATCTGGTTCTCGCTGAAACGACATCGACTACGGTCAACTGAGTTACCGGATGCCCGCACCGAGAGAATATGACTGCTTTAGAAATTCGCGCTGTCGATGTTCCCCCTAGCACCGAACTGCTGCGGGGCTTAGAACAACAGGAAATTGATTTGATCTTAGCGGCGGCAAAACTCCGTCGCTTCCGAGCGTCGTCTGTGATAACTCATCAAGGCGACCGTGCCGACCAACTGTTCTTGCTGTGGAAGGGCCGAGCGCGTTATTTCGTTGACACACCCAATGGGAAAAAGCTCATCCTGATATGGATTACCCCAGGCCACATCTTCGGTGCAGCTGCGCTGGCACCTCCACCGTCCACTTATCTCGCCAGCACCGAAGCAGTGCGGAACAGTATTGTGCTGGTTTGGGACGGCCCAACCATTCGCGCCCTCGCCGGACGGTTCCCTCGGCTTATGATAAATGCATTCCACACAACCATCGATTATCTCTCTTGGTATATTGGCACCCACGCCGCATTGACTTCCCAGAGTGCACGGGAGAGGCTTGCCCATGTCCTTTTGGGATACGCCCCCAGCATCGGCCAAAAAGTCTCGGGAGGCATTGAACTCGATGTGACCAACGAAGAGTTGGCCCACGCAGCCAATATCAGTCCCTACACGACGAGTCGCGTAATCAGCGAATGGCACAGAACCGGTGCGGTTCGCAAACACCGCGGAAGAATCCTGTTGCGCTCACTCGAAAAACTCTTCCTTCGCACCGCTTAAGCGGAACGCCCTTTTCCGCCTATGGCCTCTTTGATCGTTTTTCCATATAACTCGTAGCTTCGCAGAAGCGCGCGATTGCGCTTGAGCAATGAAGGGTGTGCCATACTTTCGAGTTTTGAATTTAGGAACATCTCAATGAGTTCGAGATTCAACTAGATTTGACGGAGGCTTCTTGGCTACTCCCTTAATCCGTGTCCTTGTGGTGGACGACTTCGAACCATTTCGGCGTTTTGTCGCGAAGGTACTTCAGCAACAGCCGGAATTGCAGATCATCTGCGAAGTCTCGGATGGCTTAGAAGCGGTTCAGAAGGCGGAAGAAATGCAACCGGACTTGGTTTTGCTGGACATCGGACTTCCAAATCTGAATGGGATCGAAGCCGCCCAGCGAATCCGCGAGCTCTCTCCCAAAAGCAAAATACTCTTCGTGAGCCAAGAAACTTCCCCCGATATTGTACAGGGAGCCCTTGCCTCGGGAGGAAGTGGCTACGTCCTCAAAATGAATGCTCGAAACGAGCTACTGACCGCTGTAAACGCGGTCCTTGGGGGCAAGCGGTTTGTCGGTGCCATTTGGCTGGTAACAAGTTCACCGACCCCAAGGTATGAGCAAACCGCCGATCGTACTCGCAGCGAGGTCGTCCCGCCGCTCCTGCCACAGAACGCGAGGATTACCCGCCGACACGGGGCAGGGTTTTATTCCGACAAAATTGATTGCCGGTTGCACGCGATACCCTTGTTCAATAAGCCCTCGGGACGCTCGGGGGGACCTATCGAGCTTGATCGCACAGGACAAAAAAACCAGAAGCGATAAGCTTGTTTCAGCATCGCTATACGGTAATCAGGTGGTTCCTGACCGCGTATTGCACAAGCTCGGCATCGTTCTTGGCATTCAATATTTCCTTGATCCTGTACTTATGAAAGGCAACCGTTTCCTTGCTCATGTTCAGGGCGTTCGCTACCTGCTTCATCGACTTCCCCTCAGTCAGCAACTGCAGCACTTCGCGCTGCCGCTCGGTGAGCCGTTGCCCTTCGTCAATAAATTCCTTGTGCTGACGCAATAGAAAATCGACGGTTTCTTTGGCGATTGCCGGGGAAAGATACAACATACCCTTCAGAACCTCCCGGATGGCAATTATCAGTTCCGAGGCCGCGCAAGTCTTCAGCAGGTAGCCTGAGGCTCCGCGCCGGATTGCCTCAGCGGCCAAAGCGGGATCTCTGTTCGTGGTCAAGAACACCAACTTTACCGAGCGCAATATCTCCTTCACCTGACAGCCGGCATCAAGACCGTTCAGGAGCGGCATTCCGATGTCGATGATGATCAGCTGTGGTTTTAAATCAGTAGCGACGCGCACCAGTGCACGCCCGTCCCCCACCGTAGCTACCACGTCGTATTCCGGTTCGAGCAGCGTCCTGCATGCATCGGCCACGAACGCGTGGTCGTCAGCAATCATAACTTGAGGACGAGTCCCCGCCATTTTTGACTCCTCCAGTTTTCGTGCAGTCTCGATCAAGCGTGCATAACCCGGCCCTGGCTGTCGGATGTTCTGTGCACATCGACCTTAAGTCCGGGAATCAGCACCACGCTGAATAGGTGCTTCTTGTCCAGGCCGAAGAAGTCCCTTGTCATCTTTCGTTACCGTGTCCTCGGTGAGAGCACGGCGGTCTTTTCTCTGCGGACAGACATATGTCGATGCCAGAAAAAACAGCGCCGTCAGATTCACTACAATCATTCTTTTTGTAGATAGTGTCTCCTCTATTTCGGCTGTTGAGTGCAGACAAAAATGTCTGCGGCTAATGTCCGCGTTCTGAGACAGAACTTACGTCTGACTCGATGTCCGCACAACTAGGGAAATCCCTAAGAGTGCCACGTCTCTCTGGCCGTGCGCGCCCACCTCTGCCGATGCTGCGACTTGGTTTCCGATGCCGCCAACCTTATCGCCAGCCTCCGCCTCTACACTGTTAGGGATTTCCCTAGTTGTGCGGGACATCGACTTAGGCCTAGCCTGTTTCAGAGTTTGTAATTTCCTATCAGCTGCCGCCTCCTTTCGGAGCGCCGCGCAATTCGGCTCGGAGCGGACCCCGTGAGCGCACCTGAACTTTGCTGCTCTTAGCCCGTTGCGTGGTTAACTGCGCAGAATGTCGGAAAAGTGGGAAGGAGAGAGATCATGCGATTCGATAAGCGTGCAGTGAAGATCACCGGAATTGCAATCGCGGTCGTTGTGTTCATTCTGATATTAATTCCTCTGTTCATCAACGTCGACAGTTTCCGCCCGAAAATCGAGTCGGCATTGACGGATGTCACGGGAAGGCAAGTGAGTCTTGGAAAGTTGAGCCTGTCCGTTATGAGCGGCAAGGTCAGCGTGGATGACGTAACCATTGCCGACGATCCAGCCTTCGGCAAATCGTCTTTCATCACGGCAAAGTCGTTGGAAGTCGGGGTCAAGCTGATGCCGCTCATTTTCTCCAAGCAGTTGAACGTGACCGGAATCGTCCTGGATGAGCCACAGATTACGTTGCTCAAATCGGCGGATGGCAGATGGAATTTCTCAAGCCTCGGTGGGACGAATGAGAAGAAGCCCTCTGAACCCACAAAGTCGGGAGCACCCCAATCGCTATCCGTCGGAAAGTTGGAGATCAAAGATGGAAAACTGATGGTCGGGAAAGCGAACTCCACCACCAAGCCGCAGGTATACGACAACCTCAATGTTGAATTGACGAACTTCTCTCCCACATCACAGTTTCCGTTCACATTGGCAATCAACCTGCCCGGGGGCGGCAGCGCCAACATGTCGGGCAAAGCAGGACCCATCAATCCTCAGGACTCGGCCAAAACTCCATTTGACGCGACCATGAAGGTGAAAGACATGGACATCGCGGCGTCCGGTTTCATCGATCCGGCTAGCGGCATTGGTGGTTCGGTAACTATTGATGGATCCTTGAACTCAAACGGTAGCCAGGCCGACGCAACTGGTGTCATTTCCGGCGAAAAGCTAAAGCTTTCACCGAAGGGTTCTCCAGCTCCCGAAGCTGTGACCATCAAATACGCGCTGAACACAGACCTCGACCGGGCGACTGGGACCATCACCCAAGGGGATATCGCGATCGGCAAGGCCGTCGCCCGACTCACGGGCGGATTCCAGGCCCAGGGTGAAACGCAGGTAATGAACTTGAAGCTCAGCGCCCCAAATATGCCGGTCGATGAATTGGAGGCGATGCTACCAGCGCTTGGCGTCGTGCTTCCCTCAGGTTCGAAATTGAACGGAGGAACACTGTCGGCCGACTTGGCAATCAACGGTCCACTGGACAAACTGGTGATCGCCGGCCCGGTGCGAATGTCCAACACGAAGCTGGCCGGTTTCGATATGGGTTCGAAATTAGGAGCTTTATCAGCCTTCAGCGGAAAGGCACCCTCGAGTCCCGACACGACCATTCAGAATGCCAGCTTGAATGCGCGAATCGCTCCTGAGATGACGAGTGCCGACGCCATCAATGTAACGATTCCATCCCTCGGTGTAGTGACTGGAGCAGGCACGATTAGTCCTTCCGGGGCCCTCGATTTCCGCATGACTGCCGACCTGCAGAGCGACAGGGCCGACGCACGGGCGCAGAGAACAGGGCGGGGCGGCGATAGGGGAGGCGTGTCCTTCATGATTCAAGGGACGGCATCCAGTCCAAAATTTGTTCCGGATGTAGGAAGTATGGCCGGTAATGCAGCAAAGGGGGCGCTTCAGAAATCTGTCTCTGGACAGACCGGCAAAACGGGCGTAGGCGGGATCTTCGGGAGGAAGAAGGCGAACTAGAGACTATGTCCAACGCAGCATTGCTTCCCCCACGCTCCACTCTGCGGTAGGAGCGATTCTATTTGGGATCGAGTCCTAGACCTCCGAATCACGTAGGAACAAATGGACAAATGTACACTTGTCCGAGAAGGGCTGCTTGTATTGCCGGAATCAGGTGCGCCCTCATGTGGGACTTGAGGACGTATCCCAAGGCACCCTCTGCCATGCACGCCTTCATGAACTGCTCTTCTGGGTGAATCGTAAGGAACACTATTTTGGCTGGGAATGAGGACTCCCGCAGCCAACGGGCGGCATCGATTCCGTTCAAAACCGGCATAGTAATGTCGGCCACAATAACGTCGGGACAAAGGCGGAGGGCCTCCGACACTAACGTGGCGCCATCCGTTGCGGTTCCCACTATGTCGAACTGGCGCTTTAAAAGCGCAGTCGTGGCTTTGAGTACGGCCGGATGGTCATCCGCCAGTAGTACACGTGGTCGGATCAAAGTTTCCCTTCCTTCAGAGTAGAGGGACACCCGTTGTTATTGGGCCAAAGTCTAAGGGTGCAGTTTCAAAACTCGGAATTATTTTCAGCGCAAGATGCGGGTATTTGCTACTGGGGAAATCCCTAGGATGCAAGGAGCCGCTGACGAGGTTCGGAATCGACTGCGATCAAGCCGTGCTTGAACCCCAATAAGACCAGAACGGTGTTGCTCTTAAGACTGAACAGTTGCGGCCGGTTAGGGATTTCCCTAGTTGATCACAAGGTAGCTGGTTGATATAACGGGCTCGTTGCGAAGGTCACCCCAGTACACGTGTTCGGGAGGTTTAGGGAGCGTGCCGCCGAGCGCTACTATCCGAAGTTTCAGCAAGCTAGAGAGACTTTTGTTGTTCTTCGGGATATTACTGGTCTCTATCTACGTTGCCAATCGGGCCTACAGCGCCATGTACTCCCACGCCAGCGTGCAGAGTTTCTGGGCGCATCAAACATCTCTCCCAATAGTGGTCGAGGCTCAATCCATATGGCATAGCGGTATACCCGACTTCCGTCTTTGGTCACAGAAGCGTATTCGAGCCTACCAGACGAGCCTCGCGGCGAATGTATCCCCACCGTTAGGAGTTCTTGAGATCTCCGCTATTCAGCTGCAGGTCCCGGTTCTAGAAGGAACGGACGAACTGACGCTGGATCGTGCGGTCGGTCATATTCCTGGCACTGCACCCCTTGGCGAACCGGGAAACATAGGAATTGCCGGGCACCGCGACGGTTTCTTTCGTGGACTCAAGGATGTTCACGTTGGGGAAACGATCGATGTGTACACCCAGCGTGGCCGTTCACGCTACGCTGTGGATGAGATCCAGACCGTCTCACCAGATGATGTGTCCGTTCTCGCGCCGCGAGCGAAACCCTCCCTCACCTTGGTGACTTGTTATCCATTTTACTTTGTTGGAAGCGCGCCTCTTCGTTACATCGTGCATGCAATGGCTGCCGATACGAAGCAACTGAAGAGTTCTGAGCAGCTAGGCATGAAGGCGAAGACCCAGGCAAACGAACACGCTGACTAGCGTCAGTTTGGTCGCAGGAGATGAACCAAGGCTTATTCAACTATTTCAAACTGGAGGAATGACAATGAATTCAGGCAGCGTGATAAGGAAGAGCTTAATACTCGCGTCGGTGACGTTGTGTCTCGCTTTCGCAGTCTCGACCGTCGCACAAGTGCAAACCCAAACAAACACCAAGACCCTCCAAGCAACACAGGAAGTGAAGATTGAGAGCGGTGAAGTCGTTGCGGTCGATGGGAACGATCTGTTCGTTAAGATGTCAGACGGGACCCTTCGCCATTTCCCCAATGTCCCGGAAAACGCCAAAGTCACCGTGGACGGCAAGCAGCTTGGTATCCACGAGCTCCAGCCCGGCATGAAACTGGAGCGCACAACGGTCAAAACAACAACGCCCCAAGTGGTCACAACCATCCAAACCGTTACGGGCAAAGTGTGGCACGTGAGCCCACCGCTCTCGGTCATTCTCACACTAGAGAATGGCGAGAATCAGGCTTTCAAGATCCCCGAAGGACAGAAGTTCACTGTGAACGGGCAGGAAAAGGACGCCTGGGGTCTGAAGAAGGGCATGCTAGTTAGCGCAACGAAGATTGTCGAGACGCCGGTGACTGCCATATCGCAGCAAACGCAGGTGACTGGGACAATGCCGGCTGGTGCGCCTGTGTTGATCGCGACAGGAGCCCCCACTGCTGTACCGAGTGCCGAGGGAACCACTGCAGCGCCGAGTGCCGGGGGGACTACCACTACCGCTTCGAATCAATTGCCGAAGACGGGCAGTAATGTGCCTCTTCTCGGAATTATCGGACTTTTATCAATGTCCGCTGCGCTTGGGAGCAGATTCCTGCGTCGGCTTCAAAGCTAGTGGTATCCGGTTTTCAGCTATAGCCATTACTGATCGGTGAAAAAAGGGCCGAAACTCTTCCGAGGGAAGAGACGGCCCTAATTTTTTTGGATAGAAACAGCTTTATTCAATGGAGTGCAGAAGCACCGGGGTTCACTTAGAAGAACGACGAGGAACTGGCAAGGACCGGTTGGTTTCGTGAGAGACCAATTCTCATTCCGGAGGTGAATCCGCCATTGCTTGTCCTACGCAGCGCTATCGCAGGTGCTTTCACATTTGTTCCTAAATAAAGTTCGGTTGACTGCCCGGGGCGATGCTACCAGGTACCAATGCGGAGGACGGCAGAGGTCGCGATTCGGAGGCCATTCTGGGGACGGGTGGCGCCGACGTCGGACATCCAGCTGTGGGTGTACTCGACTTCGAGGATGCGCCATGCGAAAGGGCGGGTAACGACGAAATCGACACCGCCGCCGGTGGCGATGCTGGGACCGTTGTTGGAAATTTCGACTGACCAGTCACTGCGCTTGGGATAATGTGCGAGGGTGCCATTGCCGTCGTTCCACTCGTTGAGCAACTGTTTCTTTAGCACCAGGTTGTCAGTTTCGTGGCTCACCTTAGCGCCACCGATCAACATCTGGGCGTACGGCGAAATGCGATGGGAGGCAAGCGGAGTCCAACGCACTCCACCTCCATAGAATAAGGAGTCTCCGCTCTCATTGTATGCGGGCATGTGCATGATGAGGCATCCGCTCAACTCGGCGACAACCTGCCACTTGGGATTGACGCGGGCCGCGCCAGAGCCGCCGCCGCCGACACAACTCCCACCCCCGAGGAAGCTCTGGTAATAAGGAAAGGCGGTGAGTTCAATCGCGGCTTCGCGAGGATACACGCGGGGTGCCCCGCTGTCGGGTGAGATTCGCGGGGTAAACTCGAAGGGCTTCTCGCCGGTTTTCTTGTAATCCTCCAGAAGTTCCTTGCGGAGAATGAAGTTATTTCCGAATACTCCCGGGCGGGTTTCCCGGTGCCACGGAACCTGAAAGGCCATGATGTTGGCCCAGGTGCGGCCGGGGTTCAGAAAGCTCCGCGCCAGGATGATCAGCGGGCGATTCGCCGTCCGATTCTCAAGACCCATGAGCAGATAACGATCGGCAGCGTCTTCTCCGATCATCTCTGCCGTACCGAGTGTGGGAGTGTCAGTGAGGGTGATGAAGCCGGGGGAAGCGTGCAACATCACGTTGCCGATGGAAGCCTCGCTGATGGGTCCAATCTTCCATTGCGTGTGCCAGACCGCGGAGAACGCCATGGAGCGCAAAAGGCTGATGAAGTAATCGCGACCATCGCCCCATTGCACATTCTTGTATTTTGGATCGTTCTGGCGTTCGATGTAGCCAAACACCGAGCCTTCGATAGTGTGGCCGACATAAGGCGCCATGAACGCGTCGCTGTCGCTCCAGCCGCGAAGCTCACTCACCGAGCGAGTGTAGTCTTTGAACCAGGGACCGTTCAGCGCATCTCGCGTGCCAGCTTCAGTGGTGAGGTTAAATGCGTGCATGACTCCGGTGAAAAGAAAGGCTTCCCGTGTGGCGACGCGCCAACCGAATTTGGTATCACGCGGCACAGGGACTTCGGGTTGCATGTAAAGGGCGGGATGCGACTTTGCACCATTGGCGAAGTCGTCGGAAATGTCGTCGCCGGGATCGAGCGTGTCTGAATCGGCGAGGCTCGACGCCGAAAGCGAGTAAATCCGGGAGTCGTCGATGGCGCTGCGATGGCTGGATTGAGCGGTCGGAATGTCATTGAAACCGGCGGCGCTGTCTACTAATAATTGAGCAGCGCCCGGGACTGAATAAGAAACAGGAACCACGACTACAAAGAGTGTGAGATTTCGAATCAGGTCTTTCATCGCAAGTTGTCTTTTCATCGTGAGAATAAGGATTACCGAGCCGGACAGGACAAGGCAGAGGAATTCACTTCATACACCGAACCTAACCTGCGACCTGCTCCTGAGTCGTTTGGGCGCCGAGAGCTCGTCTTTAAACAGGAGAGGAGCTTCGTTCGCATTCACGGGAGAAGTAATCGACTACGCGCGATATGCCTCCCGTTGAGGTGTCGCACCCAGGGTGCAGCTTTTCAAAAGTCGAGATTATTCTTAAGGCAGTGTGCGGGGTTTTTCTACTGGGGAAATCCCTAGGATGCAAAGACCGCCGATGAGGAGTTGACCGCGATCAAACCCGCTGAGGATTAAACGGGGGCGAGGTGTGCATTTTCAGCCAAGGTCGTTTTAAGTCATGGCTAAGCTAGCGAAATCGAACCTGAAAGTTGAGTGCAAACGATGATGAAGGGAAAAACTGGTAGTTTTGGGAGTTGAATTGCGCTCTCTGATCAGACAATTCTTTATTCTGTTTCATCCTTTCAGCCATCGGATCTCCGGGAGGATTTGTCAGAGTTGACATTCGTCCTTTTCAGCCCCGGAAGCCCCGCGCGTGCGCAAGTGGGCATGGCGACCGGTCTGAATTAACATGGCCACCACTGGCACTCCTGAGGCCCGCGACCGACCCAAGATGGCGTATGGCGAGATTGTCAGCTTCGCCTATGACACGTTCTGCAGTGATAAAGTTCGGTTTGCTCTTACAGCATTAGGGATGGTCGTCGGGACGGCTTCGCTGATTCTCGTGGTCACAATCACCATGACGGGAAAGAAATACGTTTTGGATCAGATTCAAGGTATCGGCGTAAACATGATCGTAGTTGAATATCAAGGCGGAGACCACGGGCAGGACTTTTTGACCATCGACGACATGAACGCTGTATTACGGCAAGTGCCAGGCATCGTGGCCGCTTCTCCGGTGGTTCCGCTCGCTGACAGAATCCCTGTTGGCCTTCATCAGGAGCGCGATCTCGACGTGCTGGGCGTGTTCCCCGAATACATCAGAGTGCGTAATTTGGTGGTTCTTTCGGGAAGGTTTTTCGATGGACAGGACGAGCAGGCACACAACAAAGTTGGCATAATCACGCAAAAACTCGCCGAGCAAGTCTACGGCTCGACGGATGATGCGGTGGGGAAGGTTGTGAAACTGAGTGGTTTGCCTTTCACGATCATCGGTACTTTCAGAGAGCGGGTGGACACCTTTGGGCGGTCGGAGGTGACCAACAACTCCATGGTGATTCCCTACACCGTCACGCGGTATTTCACTAACTCGCCTAAAGTGCAACAACTGTATTTCTCAGCCGCCGAACCGTCCATTGTGATTCCGGTCACCGGAAAAATTCAAAAAGTTATCCAGTCCCGCCATCGGCCCGAGTCAGCCTATTTCGTGCAGAATCTTACGGAGGTGGTCGCAATGGCGGAGCGGACCGCGAACGCACTTACCTTGGTGTTGCTGCTCATCGCAGCGGTGACGCTCCTCGTGAGTGGCATAGGAATCATGAATATAATGTTGGCGACGGTAAGTTCACGCATTACCGAGGTTGGCCTACGCAAAGCAATCGGCGCGACCAATCGTGATATCCGTTTTCAATTCTTGTCGGAAGCGATCCTGATCTCTCTCATTGGAGGCACTGCTGGAGTAATTTTCGGACTGGCATTGCCGTTGTCGGTGCGCATCTTTACCGAATACCGGCTCCCCATTTCGGCTCTGTCTGTTGTGGTGGCGATCGCAGTCTCTTGCTCAGTAGGTATTCTTTTCGGAACCGCTCCGGCTACGTTTGCGGCCGGGTTGGACCCGGTGGAAAGCATGCGCCATGAGTGATCCTTAGCTGCCTGCAGGTGCTCTGCAACCGAGGAAAACCGGTGATTCCGAAGGCAAGAGCCAGCGATTGTTGGTTGGCGGAGGCGCTTTGCACCAATCGGGAAGTGGTGCCTGCTAATCTTTCCGGGCTGCAACCCGTCCGAGGGTATCCCCGACAACTATCGGGCTGTGGACATTGGCCCCCCCAGCCAGTTAAGGGAGAGAATAAACATTTCCCCAAGGCCTTCGTCCACTCTGAGCAAGCTTGTGATCCGGATTGTACCCCTCCAACCAAACTGGCGCAATTGAAAGTTGTCACTTTGAGTGACAAACGGGGCGCAGCCTGACGACCATTCGCGAGGGTCGGCAATCGCCCTGCCGCTGCCGCTGGCCACCTACCTAGGGATTTCCCTAATTGTTTCCACTTGTTCTGCCGGATGAAAGTACCAGCAGCTGACCAGAAGTTTCTGGCAGCGACATGCTAGCCAATCCAGCGAGCAGGAGTCTTTATGAAAATAATTAGCTCCACTGCACTATTGCTGTTCGCTCTTTCCGCCATTTGGATTCAGCCTGCTCCCGCCCAGTCCCAGGATGGGCAGAAGCAAGATATCCAGCAGCTCAAGGACAAGGTTCAGCAGTTGGATCAGATGATGAGCGAGGTCAAGGGTGAGATCAGAGCGCTCGAAGACGCACAGGGCCCACCCGTCGCCCCGGTAGTGGGACAAAATCCAGCCGAAGGGAAAAAGATCTCTGCTCCGCAGGAGCCAATGATCGCCGTTCCCTCGGAGGCAATTATCGCTCAGCCCCAGGCTGGAACCGTACCTCTCGAAGGCGAAATCACGGAGCGCAAAGACAGTGTCAGCTTTTACGGGTTCACCATGCTCGACTCCGGCTACGACTTCGGGCAGATAAATCCGAACTGGTACGACGTCGTTCGTCCCACCCAGTTGCCGTCCTTCAAGAACGAGTTCGCGCCGAGTGGAAACGTCTATGCCAGCGTGCGGCAAACCCGCTTCGGGGTGAAGTCCTCCACGCCTACCCCGTATGGCGATCTGAACACGATATTTGAATTCGAATTATTTGGGACCGGAGTTGACGCCGGACAAACGACGTTCCGCCTGCGGCATGCTTACGGCGAGCTAGGCCAGTTCGGAGCCGGACAAACCTGGAGCCCGTTCATGGATATCGGGGTCTTCCCGAACACGGTGGAGTACTGGGGGCCGAGCGGGATGGTCTTCTTCCGCAACGTGCAGGTGCGCTGGATGCCGATCCGAAAGAAAACAGGCAGCGTGACTATTGCTCTGGAACGGCCCGGCGCCAGCGGCGACCAAGGTACTTATTCCGACCGCATCGAGCTAAGCAACATACGGCCCCGCTTCAATTTCCCTGATCTTTCAGGAAATGCGCGGATCGACAGGAACTGGGGCTACCTGCAGGTGGCCGGCATTGTCCGCAAAATCGGATGGGTAGACACCAGCGGCAACCCCGTCAATCTCGGTGCCAGCGTTGTGGGCTGGGGCGTGAACACTACTTCCAATCTCAACTTGTCAAAAAACAATGTCGCAAAGCTGGCGTTTGTTTACGGTGCCGGCATTGAGAATTACATGGACGACGCACCGGTGGATGTCGGTATTCAGAATCAACCGAACTCGCTCATCCCCATCAAAGGCGTGGCTTTGCCGGTTCTTGGTGTCGTGGCGTTTCTCGACCACTCCTGGAATAAGCACTTTACCAGCTCGGTCGGCTACTCACTGGTCGACATCCAGAACTCAAACGCGCAGAAGCCAGCCGACTTTCACCAGGGCGACTACGCGATCGCGAATTTGCTGTACCACCCTATTCCTAGAGTCATGATGGGCAGTGAGTTTCAGTTCGGCAGGCGGGTGAACTTTAGCAACGGATACAACTTCAACGATTACCGAGTGCAGTTCTCATTCAAGTTTGATTGGGACAAGAGTTTCAAATCCCCAACTCTATGACTCTGGCCTGGCGGAAAGAAAGGAAACCTAAATGTTGAATAGAAACTGGGCTGTAAAGCTGCTTCTCGTGGCAACGGTCATTGTGTCGTCGGTGCTTCCGATGTCGGCGCAGTCGCAAGCACCACGGAGTCCTGTGGCGCCTCGCCGAGAGGTCGTTGCGGCAGTGGTGCAGGAGGCCTACGACAAGTTCAAGAACGAAACCCGCGGGAAGAATGCCGACTACATTCCCTATCTCGCACAGGTGGATTCCAAACTATTCGGAATCGCGATTGTCACCACCGACAACCAGGTGATCACGATGGGGGACGTGAAATATTCGTTCTCCATCCAGTCGATTTCCAAAGTTTATACGCTCGCGCTTGCAATGGAAGCGCTGGGAGCCGACACCGTCTTCAAGAAAGTGGGCTCCGAACCTACGGGGCGTCCCTTTAATTCTCCCATAGCCGTCGTGGATATGCCGACACACACCGGCAACCCTTTTGTTAATGCGGGCGCCATTGCTACCACCAGCCTGATCTCCGGCAACAATGCGGACGAAAAGTGGAACAAGATCCTGGATTTCTACAGTCGCGCCGCCGGAGAAAAGTTGACATTGATTGACGAGGTCTACAAGTCCGAAGCTGCGACGAACACGGGCAACAAAGCGCTCTCCATGCTTCTGGCCAAGTATGAGCGCATCTACGCTGATCCATTTGAATCGGTGGATATCTACACCAAGCAGTGTTCGGTTGGCGTCAACGCCACGCAACTTGCGCGGATGGGCGCCACTCTGGCGAACAACGGTATCAACCCGGCCACCGGTGAACAGGTAATCAAGGCGGAAGACGTTCCTCACATCCTCAGCACGATGATGATGGCAGGTCTTTACGACGGTTCTGGTGGCTGGGCCTGGGATGTGGGGCTTCCCGCGAAGAGCGGAGTTGGCGGCGGGATCGTAGCGGTCGTCCCTGGAAAAGGCGCAATCGTCGTCTTTGCGCCTCCGCTGGATGAGGCTGGAAACAGCGTCAAGGCGCAAGAGGTGATCGAGTACGCCGCCGACAAACTGCACTACAACCTCTTTTCTCCGGCGTCGGTGGGTTGGAAATAGCTTAGTCGCGAAGAACTCGGAAAGATCGGTTGGAATTACCAATGGAAAACATCCGAAGAATGGGTGCGCGAGTACTACCCTTGGCTCTCGCCCTTGGGTTGGCTAGCTACGGAATGGCCCAAGACGGAGATCCCCAACAGGCACTCGCGAATCATGGTGCGCAAGGCACCACTGACGAATTAAAAAAACTTGACCGGCTGATTGAACAAAACAAGCAACTGGAGAATCAAAACCGAGAACTGATGACGGAGATCGAGTCTCTGCGTGGTGTGCTTGCGCAACAGTCCGGATCAACTGCGAAGTCACCTGAGGCAGATCTAACGACGCAGGCCGACACTGCGCAAGAACAAAAACCGATGACCGCGAATATCTCCTCGGAGCAGGGAGACAGGAAAACTTGGGGAACGTACACGGACAATCAAGGTTTCAAGGTGGCCAATACAGAGTACGGCGACATGAGTATCAGCATATACGCGTACGCCCGCTACCTGAACCAACTAGGTCTGGAGTCAACCTTCACAAACGCATTAGGCAATGTCACGAGTCTCCAGCGGCGCCAGGATCTCCAGCTCAATAAAGTACAGATAAAGTTCCTCGGATGGATCCTTAACCCGAAGTTCCGCTATTTTCTGTACGGGTGGTCTTCCAATGCTTCGCAGGGCTTAGGTGCTCAGGTAGTACTCGCCGGCAACCTGAGTTACGCTTTTGACAAGGCCTTTAACGTGGGCGCGGGAATTAGGTCCTTGCCGGGTACGCGGAGCGTGGAGGGCAACTTCCCCTTCTGGCTTGGTGTCGATACACGCCTCATAGCCGACGAGTTCTTTCGCCCTTCCTACACTTCAGGCGTTTGGGCCTGGGGCAAAATCGGAAGTCGGCTGGACTACATAGCGATGATCGGCAACAACCTGAGCACTCTGGGTGTAAGCGCGGCACAGCTAAACAACGGGTTCAACACAGTGTCCAGCTCACTCGTCTGGATGCCCAGCACCGGCGAATTTGGCCAGGGCTTTGGCGACTTCGAAGACCATCAAAAATTGGCGACCCGTCTCGCGGCCCACTACACCCGCAGCGACGAGGACAGGCAAGAACAGCCAAACAGCGACCAATTCGAGAACACACAGATTCGGCTCGAAGACGGGAGTGTCATCTTCACGCCCAACCTTCTCGGTCCCGGTATTTCCGTCAACGATGTGACCTACAAAATGGCCGCCTTTGATGGCGGTATCAAGTACCACGGGTTTTCGTTGGAAGGAGAGTACTTTCTGCGGTGGCTCGATCATTTTCATGGGCCCGGCACGGACGGACTTCCTGCGATCTTCTCTCATGGCTACCAGTTACAAACCTCGGCGATGGTTCTGCCTAAGACTTTGCAGGTTTATCTTGGAGGATCGACGCTCACCGGCAACGCTGCCGCGCTGGAGGCGTACCGGGCAAAGTATGGCAACCCTTGGGACTTTCGGGCCGGACTCAACTTTTTCCCTTATCACAACAAAGTCATCCGGTGGAACAATGAATTTCTTTACCTTTACCGATCTCCGGTGGGCTATACCTCCGTTCCCTTCGCGCTCGGAGGAACCGGACCGGTCTTTGCTTCCACTCTCGAGTTAGCTTTCTGAGCGGGCGAGCATTTTTCCGAACGAAAGGGATGTGTATTCACCTCGATGACACAACTCATCAAGTTACGGAGTCCATGGATGAAACGTTCCTATGATTCTTGGCGTCGTAGAATGATCCGATTCGCTTCCGGCTCGGTCATTCTTTTAGCGCTATGGTCCAGTCTTGCAGCCGCACAGTCCCAACCACCCCAACCCGAGCTGAACGATGTTCACTTCCATTTGACCAATTACATTCAGGAAGGCACCGATATTCATGACTTTCTGAAGATCATGGGCACAAAGGTTGGGCGCGTCGCGCTATTCGGGATCCCTCTTCAGCAGGAATGGTCGTACCAGAATTCCGGAGACTTTGCTCCGACCTATTACCTGCAGACGGATGCGCCGCTCTATTACTACTCCTTCACCGACGCATATATTGCGATGGCATACCGATCGCTCTCGAGGCAGGAGCGGGCGCGCTTCGATCCCATGATCACCGGATTCAACCCGGCTGACATGTACGCCGCTGATCATATTCGTCGCGTGCTTCAGACTTTTCCGGGAGTGTTCTCGGGTATCGGCGAGTTCACGATTCACAAGGAGTTTGTGTCGTCTAAAGTCGCAGGTGAAACTGCCAGTCTGCAAAACCCGGCACTTGATCGTGTTCTCGACTTCGCCGAGACTGTTGGACTCGTCGTGCTGATCCACAGCGATATGGATGTGCCGTTCGCAAAGGAAGGCTCGCAACCCGTTTATCTGGATCAGATGAAGGCCCTTTTCAGGAGGCACCCACACACGACCATCATCTGGGCCCACACTGGCATGGGCAGGGTGGTTCGACCGATAAAGAACCACGCCGCTCAGTTGGCAGAGATACTGGCCGACCCGCAGTTCAGTCACGTCTACTTTGATATTTCCTGGGACGAGGTGGCCAAGTACGTTGTTTCGACTCCGGAAGCGACTCGCGTAACTGCCGACCTTCTCAACCGCTACCCCGACCGCTTCCTTTTCGGCACCGACGAAGTAGCGCCATCAACTCAGGAGCAGTACCTGAAGGTCTACCGGCAATATGAGCCGTTGTGGAAACTTCTGGACGAGAAAACGCGCGAGAAAGTGCTAAAGAAGAATTATGAGCGGCTCTTCGATGAGGCTCGACAAAAAGTCAGGGCGTGGGAAATGGCTCAGGGCCTGGGTCCTACGCGAAACTCACACTGAGCCCAGAAAAGTCGCCCACATGCAAGACTGGTGATGCCTAGCTTTCTTGATCCTTGAATACAGGCGTATGCCAACCTCTCTGAGCCGCAACCATTTTTACTTCGCGGTACCGGCCTTGTGCCAATCGATGATATTCACCAGCTTCCAGGGATTTTGGTTGAGCTGGAACTCCAACTGCCCATCCTTATTAATAATTAGCTGGGACGCCGGGTACAAAACACCGGAACTCTTATCTGTATCAGCATCGACAATGTCGAACTCGCCCGCCGTCAAATCGTATGCCATAGTCCGAGTGTTGTAATAAGCCTCGCCGAATCTGATCAGACGGTTGGTGACAAAGCGAATCTTGCGACCGGTTGGAGTGGGTATTAGGCGAATGTAACTGAGGTCGTAGCCCACTGTGCCGGTAATGGCAATTCGTCCGACGGACTTCATCTTGCTTAGTGCATCGACCAAACCTTTATGTTGGCCTTTCTTGAAGGCATCAACGAGAAGTTGTCTATCTTCGTCTGTGGAGTACTGATAAATAGTCACCTTCACACCAATTGTTCTGCCCATCTGCGTGCTGGTGCCCATTGCTGTGGAATCGATGGTCTCTACTTTTCTGTCATCCTGCGAAAGAGCGAGTGTGGCCGTTACCGTCAACAGCGTAGTGAGTAGCAGGCCTCGATAAATGAATTGGCGAATGTCGAATTTATCTGCATTGCTGAGTGTCATCGTTTTCTCCCTGTTTGTGCCGGTAAGACGTTTGTACCTTCGGGCAAATCCGTGCGACGTCTGTCCTGGGCTCGGAGACGCAATTAACCCACAGCTCATGCCCGTAACTAAATGCTAATTCTTGCAGCCGGAGTGGGTCGACTAGGAAAACTCCTAGTCAACCCCCGGTAAGTCGTGTAATCGGAAACTCAAGTGCCAAAGATCGCATAAACAAACATCCCCACCATGGCGGCGTACAAACCCATTTGCGGCGGTACTCCAGCAATCCCCGCATAAGCCATTCCCTCGGGCACAAGCAGTCCAGCCAGCGCGATGCCCGCCACGATGTCCGCCCGAGGTGAGGACTCAGACAGCCAAGTGGTGATGGGAATGAATCGCGATATTGCTCGCTTTGCCGACATTCGTTAGTCCGCAGAAGAACTCATTGACTGCTCCTATTCCCGCTCATTTCGGCATGCTTTCTCTGTCGCCTTCCGCCGGAAGAACTCGGAATCCGGGGGCTTTGTAGTCTGATTTGACGTATTGTTCCGGGATCGCAATAACGTTTCCGTCCCGCAACGAGGAATAGTGGGGCGAACAGATTTCCACGCCCGCTTCATTAAATTTGTCCTGGATGTTCTGATGCAAGTCCGAAAAGATGTTCAGCATCTCCCGGGGAGCATCGGTGTAAGCATTCAGTTCGTAAGCGACATAAAAATCATCTAACCTTGTCTGCAGGATGAAAGGCGCAGGCTGTTGCAGCACATGCTTGGTAGCGAGCGCTGCGCTGATCAGCAGTTGATGCACGGTTCGCCATGGAGCGTCGTACCCGATCGTCGCCGTAGTATGAAAGATCACCCCATTCTTTTTGGCCTCGACGCTGTAGTTTTTCACTGAACCGCTCATGACTGCCGCATTCGGGATGGTAATAATCTCTGCTTTCGGCGTAAGAACCCGGGTCACCAACAGATTCTTCTCAGTCACCTCTCCTGTGGTCTCGCCGATCTGGACCCAATCGCCGACCAGGTACGAACGCATGTAAGTCAGGATGACCCCCGCGATCGCGTTGGCTACCGCCGAGGAGGAACCCAAAGACAGCAGCACCCCGAGAAATATGGAAATTCCCTGGAATGCTGGGCTCTTGGCCCCTGGCAGATAGGGGAATGCGACAATGACGGCTAGACAGAGCACCAGAAGCCGTATCAGCTTTTCGGTGGGCTCAGCCCAATCGGGATAGAATCCACGGATCTTCAGGTTTCCCTTCCGTATCTCGCCGAACACTAACCGGAGCAGGCGAATCAGGTAGCCGGTGGCCAAAGCGATTACCACTACCACCATCAAGTTCGGCAGGTAATTCAATGCAGACTGGCCTAAGGATTCTAGTTGCGAAAAAACCCACTTCGTCACCGTGTGTGAAATTTCCCGTGTGGAAGAAAAGAAGCCCAGAGTGATCGTCAAGTAAGTTTCGACAAACGCAAGGATGAGCAGCCATCGCAGAACTGCGCCCACCCCCAGAGAAATAGGACCCAGGTAAGCGAAAGAAATATGCCAGGCGGACTTTGGTTCAAGACGCGCACTGGCTTGAATCTGTTTCTCAATGCGGTCCCGTAAGGCAAAACGGATTCTGCGGACAAGCCAGCAAAGGGGTATCAGCACGAGGGTGGCAAGCAAGGTTTTGACGACGCCGCCAAATATAATTCGCCAGCTGTGTTCCTCGTGATAGTTCCGGATCGCCTGGCGAATGTTCTCCGCGTACTCCGTTGTGAGTTGCTGCCGTGGCTCGCCTGCCATCTTCGCATCGACGTCGGTAACCGCCAGAAGCAATTGCTTGTCGCTGAAAATCTCGGTCCACGTACTGCGGCTTTCAACCCGTACTGATTCTGGCGTGGAGCTACTCTCTTTGGCCACGGCCAGGATGCGTTTTTCGATAGCGCTGGCGCGGTCTTGTGGTGTCAAGCCTCCCAATGTCTCGTAAACGGTCAAAATCGGGCGGCCTTCGATTACGACTTGGCCAGGCGAATTGATGTCCTCCTCCGGAGAACCCTGGCTGCCGCTGGCGGGTTGTGTATGTGTGGGTGCAGGTGTGACCCGGTTTTGCTGTGCCAATGCGGGTAAGGAACAGGCGGAGTGCAGAACAAGCCAAAGCGCAATGCCGAAGGAAACGCCATTCGCTCTTTTTTTCATAAACGAAGGCCTGAGTCCCGTCACGCTTTCGGTGCGATACTCCGCTCTCCGCGACGATGCTAGATCTTGCCTCGGTTACCTCTCAACTGGGGAAATCCCTAGTGCCCGGCAAACTGAGCCTTGGCGAGCAGACGAGCTTGTAAAGTCGATCCCTTCCGATTGAAGGGCCAATCTGCACTTAGGGATTTCCCTAGTGGCAATGCACCCTGCATCGCAGTACAAAACTCGTAAAGGTGGTTACGGGCAGAAGCAGATCACGATCGCTTCTGAGTTTAGATCGATCTTGAATACTGCCAGCTCTCGCGTAAGCACGAGCGCTGTTCATTTAAGCCGAGGAAGTGTCCACCCGAGCAGCAAACGACGCACACGGACTCACGATATGAACTCTAGACGACGGGGCAGTTTCCTACAAACCATTCGAGAATGCGCTGCGATTCTCTGCGCGGTGGTGCTTCTTCCCGGAAACAACGTGGTCGCAGCCCAGGACCAGCAGCCCGCGGCTGCACCGGATCCCGCTGCGGTTAAGATCCCGGCGGATCAGTTGGACTCTCTGGTGGCACCGATCGCGCTCTATCCCGACGCGTTGCTCAGTCAAACCCTGGTGGCTTCCACTTATCCTCTGGAGGTGGTTCAGCTCAAACAGTGGCTGGACCAGCACAAGGACTTGAAGGGAAAGGCGCTCGCGGATGCGGCGCTAAAACAAGACTGGGATCCAAGCATCCAGGCCTTGGCGGGACTGCCTGACCTGGTCAAGCAACTGGCTGACAACATCAAGTGGACGACGGATCTTGGGAACGCTTTTCTTGCGCAACAGAGCGATGTGATGGACGCCGTGCAGCGCATGCGCAAGAAAGCCGAGGACGCAGGGAATCTGAAGTCCAGCGAACAACAGAAAGTGGAAACCAAGGTCGTCGAAAATAAGCAGGTCGTCATCATCGAGCAAGCTAGCCCAGAAGTCGTCTATGTGCCCAGCTACAACCCAACCGTCGTGTATGGGGCTCCGGTTTATCCGTATCCTCCGATTGCCTATCCGCCGCCTGGCTATTATGCGGCCGGCATGGCCATATCGTTCGGTGTCGGCGTTGCGATGGGAGCCTTCTGGAGTGGTGGCGCAGGTTGGGGATGCGGATGGGGCGGGAACAACAACGTCACCATCAACAATAACAACAACTTCGTCAACAACAGCAACCGGCAAAACATCAACAACGCGAACCGCGGCAACCGTGCATCCACTCAGCCCGCAAGAGGTAATAGTAATTGGCAACACAATCCTCAGCACCGCGGGGGCGCGCCATATTCCGACAGGTCTACTGCGAACAGGTTTGGCGGTACTACTCGAGGCGATTCCCTTTCGAACCGGCAGGCGAACGCACGCCAGAACCAGGCCAGACAACAACCCGCTGGCGGCAACCGAGGAGGGACGGGAAATCGACAACAGCCCGGCGGCAGCGATCGCGGCACAGGCAATCGAGACGCGTCCAACCGCGGTGCCGGAGGCGATCGCGGTGCTGGTAATCGAGATACGTCCAACCGTGGTTCCGGGGGTGGCAATACGAACAACCGAGGAGGCGGAGGGGATCGGGTTGGCAATCGACAAGTCCCGAACTCCGGGAGCGCGACGAACCGGAGCGCGTTTGGCGGAGCATCTTCCGGCATGAGTGGCAGCGGAGCACGCGCCAGCAGTTCGCGTGGTTCTTCCAGCATGGGTGGCTCCTCCCGTAGTGGAGGGTCCCGCGGCGGTGGCGGTGGTGGGGGTCGGCGCAGATAGGCGAGAACTATGATCACGGAGGGAAATATGAAATCAAGACTATCCAGATTCCGCACGCCGATTGGCATCTTCATCTTCATGCTGGTTGCTCCGTGGTCCATCCTGCCCGGTCTCGCGGCAGCTCAAGTGCAATCCGGGGCGCAAACCGTGACCACGGCGCCAAAGGCGTTCGACACGGCCCAGCAAGCTGTTGAAGCGCTGATCAATGCTGCGGGAGCCTATGACGTGCCGGAACTAATGGCAATCTTCGGACCAGACGGCAAGGACTTCGTTGCCTCTGCCGATCCCGTCGAAGACAAAAACAATGCTGCTGCGTTTGCGACAGAAGCTCGGGCCAAGAACTCCATATCGATCGACCCTGCCAAACCGACTCGGGCAATCATCATTGTTGGCGAGGAAGAGTGGCCCATGCCGGTTCCTCTGGTCAAGAAGAATGGCAAATGGTATTTCGAAGCGAAGTCGGGCCGGCAGGAAATTCTCTTTCGCCGGATTGGCGCCAACGAACTGGACGCCATTCAAGTTTGCCGCGGTTTTGTGGATGCCCAGAAGGAATACGCTCTGCAGATTCACGATGATTCCGGGGTAAATCAGTACGCGCAGCGAATTTTCAGTAGTCCTGGAAAACAGGACGGCCTGTATTGGCAGAACCCGGACGGCACATCTGGCGGCCCGATTGGCGATGCCGTAGCCAAGGCGTTGGAGGAGGGCTACTCCATCGGCAAGTCGGGATTCCATGGGTACTACTTCAAAATCCTGAAAGGCCAAGGCCCAGCGGCACCTCTAGGCAGGTTGGATTACGTGATTGAGGGGATCATGATTGGCGGCTTCGCCCTTGTCGCCGTGCCCGCCGAATACCGGGTTACAGGGGTGAAGACTTTCATCGTGAGCAATGATGGAATCGTTTATCAGAAAGATCTGGGGCCAGATTCCTTGAACATCGTCAAGAAAATGGATCTCTACAACCCGGATTCGACATGGCAGCCGACCGATGACGAGTGGCCGCCGAGCGTCGCCGGTAACGTTGCTGCGGAAGGCGGATAGTCGGCACGTGCGGGGCCGAGGACAGCCGACGTAGCCCTTCCAAATGCCCGACTGCTGAGGAAATCCGAAGCCTTCAATAAGGAGTTGATATAGGCGGCTAAACCCGAGATTGGCAGATACGCCCGTGGTTTCGACCCTCAGCAGGAGATGAGTTTATTGAATACCGATATGTACCCTCGGGCGTGCGATTTGCTCAGCTTAGCAATCATTCAAATGGCTGACGGGGCGGAACATATCAAGAACCAGTGGAGTACCACATGCGGCTAATGTTTGCTTGGAGCATGTTGCTGAGTTGTGTGGCTGGGCTCGCGAGCTATCCGCAGGGTCCGCTAATCAAGGTCGAGCAAACTTGGAGCGGCCCAGAGATTGCTTTACCGCCGAAGCCGCCGAAACTTAAGCCCGAGCGCTCGCCGAATGACAACTGCATGCCCGATGGCGAGTGGGACCGGCAGCACAACGCGTGCAACGCCCGCAAGATGAAGCTCCTATGACCGCCGAAAATCGGTCGCAAGCAAATGGTACTTGTCAAAATCTCGGATAACATGGGTGTCCAATCTAATGGCACGGCATCGCGCATGTGGCAGTGCAGCCCTTGCTGCGGGGCTGCTGTTGCACGGCATAAAGACTTCCATACTCGGATGCTTCGTGACGATATCGAAAAAGTCGCGAGCAAGGAGCACTACGAAGTAGCGCGTGGAGTCCAGAAGGTGCTTCATCGCTACAAAGACCTGCAGGACATCATCGCGATTCTGGGCATGGATGAGCTTTCACCTGAGGATAGGCTAACCGTATTCCCGGGCCCGCAAAATCCAAGCGCTTTCTGAGCCAACCCTTTAGCGTGGCGCAAGTTTTTACCGGCCGCGAGGGCAAGCAAGTTCCCGTTGCCGACACGGTTCGCGGCTCCTAAGAGGTACTGATCGGAGCAGGGCCCCTTGCCGGCTACGGGTCAAAACGCCTTCAGCCCAACCGCGCTAAACTGCGCGCAGGCATGTTCGACCGCTTCGCTACCCGGAGGCTGAACATCTTCAAGGGTATAGTTGAGTTTGAGCTCCTTCCATTTGAATCGACCCATTTGATGGAAGGGCAGTACGTCGACTCGTTGCACGTTTCCCAGGTTGCCAGAAAACCTTGCAATTTGGGCAATGTTCTCGGCGTCGTCTGTGAGTCCAGGAACGAGCACGAAGCGCACCCAGATCGGTATTCTGCAAGCAGCCAAGCGCCGGGCAAAATTCAGAACTGGCCCAACCTCCATGCCAGTAAGCCTGCGGTGAAGCTCTGGGTCCCAGCTTTTGAGATCGAGCAGCACGAGATCAATGTTCTCCAAGTCCGCATCAAAGAGTCGGGCGCCGAGAGCGCCGTTGGTATCCAGCGCCGTATGGATTCCCATCTCCTTCGCGGCGGCCAGCAGTTTGACGACGAACCGATCCTGCATGAGCGGTTCGCCGCCGCTCAATGTGAAGCCACCCGACATCGCTGTTAACCCGTGACGATATTTCCGCAGCTCCTCGGTTGCGCGAGTTAAGCTTACAGGGATGCCGTTGCTCATAGTCCAAGTGTCGGGGTTATGGCAATACAGGCAGCGGAACTGGCAGCCGGTCGTCCAACCAACCACGCGCACTCCCGGTCCGTCGACCGTCGAGCCGGTAGTGAAGGAATGCAGAAAGCCCATATCCCCCGTGGCCAGAGCAGTGCGCACATCCGTCTCCGGCATGCCCGCGCTCAAATTGACGCGTAGTTCAAAAGGGCTTTTCGCCTCCAGTGGAAGGGCGTGCTGCGTTGGATTCACAACGTTACCTGCTCTCCGTGGAACGTGCGGTTGATCACATCCATCTGCTGCTCGCGAGTGAGGCGCACGAAGTTGACCGCGTATCCAGAGACACGAATCGTCAGGTGGGGATAGTTTTCCGGATGGTCCATCGCATCCAGAAGCGTTTCACGATTTAACACATTTACATTCATGTGATAACCAGTGACGCTAAAGAATGCGTCAAGCATACTTCTCAAGTTTGTGATCCGATCTTCTGCCACTCTCCCCAGACCTTCCGGGAGAAACGTAGCCGTCAACGAAATGCCGTCGGCCGCATCGCGATACGGAATCTTGGCCACCGACGCAGCTGAGGCGTGGATGCCATGCGTGTCGCGGCCATGCATCGGGTTGGCGCCAGGAGCGAATGGTTCCCCGCGGCGCCTTCCATCGGGAGTATTGCCCGTGCTCTTGCCGTAGACCACATTCGAGGTGATTGTCAGAATCGATTGGGTATGAACAGCATTGCGATAGGTAGGATATTTTCTCAGCTTGCTCATGAACGTGCTGACGACCCAGGAGGCGAGGTGGTCAACCCGATTATCGTTGTTGCCAAATCGGGGGAAATCACCTTCGGTCTGATAGTCAATCACCAGCCCGGTGTCATCGCGTATCGCTCGAACTTTTGCGTATCGTATTGCCGAAAGGCTGTCGACGACCACGGACATGCCCGCCATGCCAAAAGCCATCGTCCGCAAAGGCGCGTAGTCGTGAAGTGCCATCTCAAGACGCTCGTAAGCATACTTATCGTGCATATAGTGAATGATGTTCATGGCGTTGACGTAAACGCCTGCGAGCCACTCCATCATTCTTTCGAACTTGTCGATTACCTGGTTGAAATCCAGGTATTCATCTTTGACACCACCACTCGGACCTACCTGGTCCCCGGTGATCTCGTCCCGGCCTCCGTTAATGGCGTAGAGGAGGCACTTGGCGAGATTGGCTCGTGCTCCAAAGAACTGCATCTGTTTGCCCAAAAGCATCGGTGAGACGCAGCAAGCGATGGCTCCGTCATCTCCCAATGCTCGCCGCATGATTTCGTCGCTTTCAAATTGAATGGAACTTGTGTCGATCGCCACCTTCGTAGCAAAACTGCGAAACCCGTCGGGCAGCCGGGGCGAATACCAGATCGTTAGATTCGGTTCCGGTGCAGGACCGAGGTTGTAGAGTGTCTGAAGAAACCGAAAGCTGGTCTTGGTTACCAGAGATCGCCCGTCCTCTCCAACTCCGGCAATCGATTCCGTGATCCAGGTGGGATCACCGGCGAAGAGCTCGTCATATTCCGGGGTTCGCAAGAATCGCACGATCCTGAGTTTGATGACGAAGTCATCGATAATCTCTTGCGCTTGTTGCTCGGTAATCGTCCCAGCCTCAAGATCACGCGCGAAGTAAATGTCAAGGAACGTCGAGGTCCGCCCGAGGGACATGGCGGCACCGTTTTGCTCTTTCACCGCCCCCAGGTAGGCGAGATAAAGCCACTGCACAGCTTCTCGCGCATCCCGCGCCGGACCCGAGATGTCGAAACCGTAGCTGGAGGCCATCAGCTGCAACTCCTGGAGAGCGCGAATCTGTTCACTCAGTTCCTCGCGATCGCGAATGACATCTTCAGTCGACATCGCCGCATCAAGGCTGCGCTTCTCTACCTGCTTTTGCTCGATGAGCCGGGAGACCCCGTACAGCGCGGCCCGGCGGTAGTCGCCGATTATGCGGCCGCGTCCGTACGAGTCGGGGAGGCCGGTCAGGATGTGAGAGCTCCGGCAACGCCTTACGTCGGCGGTGTAGGCATCGAAAACTGCCTGATTGTGGGTCTTCCGATACTTCGAGAATATCTCGACAACCTTTGGGTCCGGATCGTACCCGTATGCCTTTAAAGCGCTCAGAACCATTCGAAAGCCGCCGTTCGGCATGATTGCCCGCTTCAAAGGTGCCTCAGTTTGAAGACCAACAATGATTTCATTCGGACGATCAATGTAGCCCGGTGCGTGCGACGTAATTGAACCGGGAACCTGAGAGATATCGAGCACGCCTTTCTTGCGCTCTTCCAGAAAGAGTTCGTTCAACCCCGCCCACATTTTTTTTGTGCGCTCCGTTGCAGGCGCGAGGAAGGAGCCGTCACCCTCATATGGTTCATAGTTTTGTTGGATGAAATCACGAACGTTGATTCCTTTCTGCCAAAGTCCCGGTGTAAATCCCGCCCACGCAGAAGTCGTGTTCACTTGGGCTATATCCTCCGATGCGGTAGCAGCCATGGCGATCCTCCTTTGATATTCAACGGTGCAGGCCTATCTCAATCCGAGTAGTGTTCCGGTATGCCGCGCGATCATGATTTCCTCGTTGGTGGGGATGACCCACGTCGAGACTTTACTTTGCGGAGTGGAAATACGCGGACCTCGATTAGTGTTGGCTTCTGCGTCGAGTTCCAATCCAAGCCAGGCAGCAGATTCGCATATTCGCCGGCGAATTTCTGCCGAGTTCTCTCCAATGCCGGCGGTGAACACCAGTCCATCAATACCACCCAATACCGCGACCAGCGCACCGATCTCTTTGGCGGCGCGGTAAACAAAGTAATCGACCGCTAATTGGGCGTCTGGTTCGTCACCGGCCAGCAGGTCACGCATGTCGTTACTGATTCCAGAAATTCCGAGCAAGCCCGATTTCTTATAGAGGATGGTTTCAACCTCTTTAGAGGAGAGCCCCAAGCATTGAAACAAATACAGCACGACACCAGGATCAAGGGCGCCCGGCCTGGTACCCATACAAAGTCCGTCCAGTGCCGTGAAGCCCAAGGAGTTGTCGACGCTCTTCCCTTCTTTTAGTGCGCAGAGACTGGCGCCGCTCCCGAGATGGGCAACGATGACGCGTCCCCGCGCAATTTCTGGCGCCACTTCCGGCAGGACGGAAGCTATATATTCGTAAGACAGGCCGTGAAATCCATACCGTTGCAGTCCCGATTTGCAAAGATCTCTAGGCAAAGGTACGAGTGCGGCCACTGCCGAATGGCTGCAATGAAAGCTCGTATCGAAGCAGGCAACTTGCGGGATACCTGGCAACCGTTCAAAGACTTCCTCGATCGCCGCCAGATTGTACGGTTGATGCAAGGGTGCAAGCGGAATCAGTTCGTTTAACTGAGCCAGCGTCTCTTCAGTCACAACCGTTGGGCCTACAAAACGGGAGCCCCCATGAACGACACGATGGCCGACGCCCAACACTTTCCCCCCGCCATATTTGGAATGGAGCCAGGCAGCCAGCGCATCGACGGCCTTGCGACCATCGCTCACTGCCGTATCCAATCTTTCATCCGCGATCGGAGCGCCGGCGCCATCTTTTACCGATAACCGCGGCGAGGTCCCGATGCCCTCAATCTGTCCCTTCGCGTCCAGCTGCCATTGCCGGGTTTCTGGCCGTCGGAACACACAAAACTTCAAGCTGGATGACCCAGCGTTGAGCACGAGAGCGAAGTCGGCCGCCACGGATTATCCTTACTGCCCAATTCGTCGGGCGTGGGCCACCAACATCGCCACCGCGCAACTAGCGATCCTGGATCGCACACTATCCGCCCGGCTGGTGAGAATCACGGGTACCCTTGCACCCAGAACCGTGCCCGCACTGTCCGCCTTGGCGAGAAAAGTGAGTTGCTTCGCAAGGATGTTGCCAGCTTCAAGATCGGGCGCCAGTAGTATGTCCGGATCGCCGGCCACATCGGAGCGGATGCCTTTGGTGATCGCAGCCTGTTTGCTGATTGCGTTGTCGAAGGCGAGGGGCCCATCGAGGATGCCGCCAGTGATTTGGCCGCGCTCCGCCATCTTGCAAAGTGCGGCAGCATCAATAGTGGCAGGCATTTTCGAAGTTACCGTTTCGACTGCCGCCAGGATGGCCACCTTGGGCTTTTTGCAACCCAGCGCGATGGCCAGATCAATCGCGTTCTGACAGATGTCCACTTTGTCTTCCAGCGAAGGGGCAATATTGATCGCGCCGTCTGTAACGATTAGCACCTTGTGATAGGTCGGAACATCCATGATGAAGGCGTGACTGATCCGGCGACTCGTGCGCAAGCCGCCATCGCGAGCAACGATCGCAGACATCAATTCGTCCGTATGCAAGCTGCCCTTCATCAGGACTTCTGCAGTGCCTTCGCGGATAAGCTCTACGGCTTTTGCTGCAGAGGCGTGACTGTGAGGAGCGTCGACGATTCGAAACTTGCTGAGATCAATTCCTGAAGCTTTCGCGGTCGCAGTTATCTTGTCCGAGGGACCAACCAGTATTGGCACGATCAATCCGTGTTCCGCTGCTTCGATCGCTCCGCTAAGAGAAGAGGCATCACAAGGGTGTGCGACTGCGGTTGGGACCGGCTCCAGACCTTTGCACCGGTCCAGCAATCGTCCGTATTTTCCTGTTCCAGTTTCCAAAATCGTTGCGTCCGCCGTTTGTACACTCATCGCCGTCACCTCATGACTTTGCAAGACTGTGTTGAACCCCAGGTCCTGTTTCTTTCAGCAGAAAAGAGAGAACGATGGCGGCCGCTGAGTCCGGCTGTGGCATCACTACGGAAGGCGCCGAACGGAGCACGTACTGATAGAAGTAGTAAACCGCCACGAGTACCCAAGAGACGGTGGGCAACCGTGTGCTCTTGCGGGCATCGATGTCGGCGCCGGGAAATGAAGTTACGGATACCATCGCCACACTATGATTGGTATGAGCAGTCTGCTTTTTGCGTCGCGCCGAACTAACGAAGCACTACAGAAACCTGCCGGACCGCCTTCCGAGGCTTTAGCAAAGCACAAGGTTTGCGGCCAGCCCGGCTTCACTCGTCTCCTTGTACTTTGTGCTCATGTCCTTGCCGGTATCGGCGAGGGTCTTGATCGTCGTGTCGAGGTCAACACGATGCCGTGATGCGATCTCGTTCGTCGCAATCATGTAGGCGGTCCAGGCCTTGACCGCGCCGAACGCGCAACGTTCGATGCACGGGACCTGCACATACCCGGCCACCGGATCGCACGTCATGCCCAGGTGATGTTCCAGGGCTGATTCGGCAGCGTTCTCGGTCACTAGAGGTGAGGCGTCCATCGCTGCAGCAATGAACGCAGCCGACATCGCTGAGGCCACACCGATCTCGGACTGACAACCACCTTCGGCGCCGGAAAGAGTAGCATTGTGTTTGCACAAATAGCCAATGGCGGCGCCGCCGAGCAAACCTTGCCGAACCTTTTCCTGGGGCAGGGCTCGTCTGGTTTGGGTCAAGCCATAAACAATTGCGGGCATCACACCAGCCGAACCACCTGTCGGGGCAGTAATGACCAAATGGCCGCGCGCATTCTCTTCCGAAGCGGCCAGCGCGCACGCGGACAGGAGCGCCACAGCGCGATCAGCCTCGTATTTGTCATCCTGGGCGCGCTGCCAAACGGTCGCTGCCTTCGATTGTAGTTCGATCGGACCGGGCAGAACGCCTTCCTTCACCGCTAGCCCGGCCTTCACTGTCGCGAGCATCGCATTTGCGATTTTGTCCAGAAACGCGTTGATTTGCTCTTCCGTCTTGCCTGACACAGCAATCTCATTCGCCAGGATGACTTGCGCGATCGAGAGATTGTTTTTCTCCGCGTGCTGCCGCAGTTCCTTCATCGTCCCGTACGGATATTTCGGCTGCCCCTTTTTCGGCGGCGTGTAGCCCTTCCACTCGTAGAATCCGCCGCCGGGCGAGTAGTACTCCAGTTCGTAGACGGACTTGTCTCCGCCCATGAGCTTACAGGTCATAGTGTTGGGGTGGGGGAAATCGCCTTTGGGTGTGTCGTAGATGATGTCGGCCAGCGATAGAGTGAAGGTCTTATCGCCGAGCTTTACCGAATACGATTGGTCCGGCTTCGCTTTCATCTCGTCGAGGAACAGCGGGTCAACGGTGGCTGGCTCCTTGCCCAGCAGGCCCGCCAACGAGGCGCGCTCGGTGCCGTGGCCCTTGCCCGTGGCGCTCAAGCTGCCAAACAGGTGAACCTTGAGGCCAGTCGCCTGCGCGAGCTGGTCGGCCGGCAGCTTCGTGCACCGCTGATAGAAGTCGTACGTGATACGCATTGGCCCAATCGTGTGCGAACTCGAGGGACCCGGACCCACCTTATAGAATTCCTCGATCACAGTCATCACTGGACCGTTGGATCTTTTCACGACGTCCAAGTCTTGCGACATCGAGGTGGAATCTAGCGGAGGCAACGGAGACCTCGCCGCCGCTTCCTTTTCGGCCTGCTGCGCGCGCGCTTCGGGCGTCCAGACGCGACCGGTCATTACTGCCGCCGCTCCGATGACGGCATTGCGCATGATGAAAGACCGGCGGTTGATCTTTGATGGGATCGCTGATTCCTCCGGCAACGCCGCTAACGACCCGTCTTGCTCGGCTGCTGCTGGTGTGCTCATCGTTTCGTTTGGAGTGCTCATAGTTTTATCCTTGCTGTGAACCGAGTTTTCCTCTGTCATGCGTCATACGAATACGAAGGCAACAATTCAGATCCACGCAATAGCGCGATGGCTGGCAGCAGTCGGCTGACCAAACAGTCCTTAGGTACAAAAGCGTCGACCACCTTTAAAGCTTCACCAGGAACATCCACCGCTCCGGAGAGCATGATGATTGGCGCTAGCGGCCTAAGCCGTCTCATCGCAATTGCGAACTCTTGTCCGTTCATCTCGGGCATGCAGTAATCTACGATTACAACGTCAAACGAATGGAGGCCAGCTAGTTCCAGTCCTTCGCGGCCACTGGATGCCGTGACGACGGTATACCCAAAGTTTTCGAGAAAAGCCTTTTCGCATTCCAGCACAGCTTGGTCGTCGTCGATACAAAGCAGCGCGGCTTTCGGGAGCGCATTAACATCGGAGGGGGGCATAATCCAATTCCAAATACTCAACGCTTTGCGCCTTTTGTCGTAAGGTTGGGGAGGTCGTGCGACGAGGCTTCACTCTGCCTTGGAAACACCTTTCATCTCGTCCCAACTGTACTTCTCCGCTCGGCCCCAAGCCTTGTTTCGAAACTAGCCTAGGTCTGTCTCATGTCCGACGCAACTAGGGAAATCCCTAATGTGACAGACCGCCGACTGGCGTGTCTTAATTACGTCAAGCTCTTTAGCAATCTGTCGTGGGATGCCTCGTTTTATGGCAACTGGGACAACCAGCCTCCCGCCGGGGCTTTTCAGGGAGCGACTACGGCAGCCGCTCGGGGCTGAGTTGGACCTTTGGCATTAGTGATGGTCGGTGGACAACCAAGTTTCACTCACAACCCTGTCAATGAGTTCACATGGGCCTGTAGTCCACCCATGGGGATGAAAATTAGCTCGAGTCGCGCGTACGATCGAAGGTCGTTAGCATTCTGGATGAAGTGAGACCGTGACGGAGTTTGATCTGGAACTCTCCGGCGATGGGCTGTGCGAACCTGTTGGTTATTGAGTGAACGGCCCACCGGCTTTTCGTTTTTATTCACACATTGTCGGCCTCGGTCGAACTCCGCCGCGCGACCGGTCCCTTCTCGCCCCATTTCCAGCCGAGCACGAACGGATGGTCCTCCCCGCGTTCGTTGATGTAGTGGCGATGCTCGATGAGGACGTTGCGAATGGCCTGCTTGGGATAGGCGGCGCGCGAGCCGAGTTGCGGCAGGCGATCAATCACGTCCAGCACCAGATGAAAGCGGTCCATCTCATTCAACACAACCATGTCAAACGGCGTCGTGGTAGTTCCTTCTTCTTTGTAGCCGCGCACGTGTAGGTTCGCGTGGTTTGTGCGGCGGTAGGTGAGGCGATGGATGAGCCACGGATAGCCGTGGAAGGCGAAGACGACGGGCTTGTCCTTCGTGAACAGCGTGTCGAAGTCCCGGTCGCTCAGGCCATGCGGATGTTCGCTCGTCGGCTGGAGCTTCATGAGGTTCACGACATTGATGACGCGCACCTTCACCTCCGGCATATGCTGGCGGATCAGGTCGACCGCCGCGAGGGTTTCCAGTGTAGGAACATCGCCGCAGCAAGCCATCACGACGTCGGGCTCGCCGCCCTTGTCATTACTCGCCCATTCCCAGATGCCGATGCCGGCAGTGCAATGTTTGATCGCTTCATCCATGGTCAGCCATGCCGGGGCCGGCTGCTTGCCGGCGACGACGACATTGATGTAGTTGCGGCTACGTAAGCAATGGTCGGTGACGGAAAGGAGGCAGTTCGCATCGGGTGGCAAATAAACGCGCACAACCTCGGCCTTCTTGTTTACGACGTGGTCAATGAAACCGGGGTCCTGATGCGAGAAGCCGTTGTGGTCCTGCCGCCACACGTGCGAGCTAAGGAGGTAATTGAGCGACGCAATGGGTCGCCGCCACGGAATGTGATTGCACACCTTTAGCCATTTTGCATGCTGGTTGAACATCGAATCAACGATATGAATGAACGCCTCATAGCAGGAGAAGAAGCCGTGGCGCCCGGTGAGAAGATAGCCTTCAAGCCAGCCCTGGCACTGGTGCTCGCTCAGCATCTCCATCACGCGGCCGTCGGGCTCTAGATGGTCGTCGTAGGGAAACTTCTCCGCCATCCAGGCCCGATTCGTCACTTCGAGCACGTCCTGCCAGCGGTTCGAGTTGTTTTCGTCGGGGCTGAAGAGGCGGAAGTTCTTGCTTTCCATATTCAGCTTCATCACGTCACGCAGGAATTTACCCATCACGCGCGTGGCCTCCGCGTCGGTGGCGCCGGGCTTCGTTACTTCGACGGCGTACTTGCGGAAGTCGGGCATTCGTAGATCGCGCAGGAGTAGGCCACCGTTGCTGTGCGGATTGGCGCTCATGCGGCGCTCGCCCTTGGGCGCCATTTCGGCGAGTTCAGGTTTGAAGCGGCCATTTGAGTCGAAGAGTTCCTCCGGCCGGTAGCTCTTCATCCATTGCTCGAGAATTTGGATGTGCCCGGGCTTGTCGTGCATCTCACCCATCGGTACCTGGTGCGAGCGCCACGAATCCTCGGCACGTTTGCCGTCAATTTCCTTGGGGCAAGTCCAGCCCTTGGGTGAACGCAGAATAATCATCGGCCAGCGCGGGCGTCCCGTGCTTCCGTCCCTGCGCGCGGCGTTTTGGACACGCTCAATTTCAGTGATCGCCTGGTCGAGCGCCGCCGCCATCAATTGGTGCATCTTGGTGGGCTCGCTGCCTTCTACGAAGATCGGTGTGTAGCCGTAGCCGCGGAAAAGCTGATCCAGTTCCTCGTGACTGATCCGCGCAAGCACACAGGGATTGGCAATCTTGTAGCCGTTAAGATGGAGGATGGGCAGTATTGCGCCGTCGGTGGCCGGGTTGAGAAACTTGTTCGAGTGCCAACTGGTGGCTAGCGGCCCAGTCTCCGCTTCGCCGTCGCCAACGACAGCGGCCACGATGAGATCGGGGTTGTCGAATGCCGCGCCGTAGGCGTGGCTCAGCGCGTAGCCCAATTCACCGCCTTCGTGAATGGAGCCAGGCGTTTCCGGCGCGACGTGACTGGGAATGCCGCCCGGGAACGAGAATTGTTTGAACAGTTTTCTCATTCCCTCCTCGTTCTGCGGGATGTTCGGGTAAAACTCGCTATAGGTGCCTTCAAGCCAGGTATTCGCCACGATGCCCGGCCCACCGTGCCCAGGGCCAATGATGTAGATCATGTTCACGTCACGCTCCTTGATAACGCGATTGAGGTGAACGTAGATGAAGTTCAGACCCGGCGTCGTGCCCCAATGGCCGACCAGACGCGGCTTCACGTGCTCCTTCTTCAAAGGCTCCTTAAGCAGCGGGTTGTCGTAGAGATAGGTCTGGCCAACGGACAGATAATTGGCCGCTCGCCACCAGGCATCCATCTTGCGAAGGAGTTCGGCATCGAGCGGAGTGTCCCCCGGCGTCGGGGCGCGCCGGGGGGTGGTGAGTTTTGTTGTTATCGGGCCGTTGCGCCGGCCGGATTTCGTTAGTGTATTAGTCATGGCAATGTGTCCTTCTGGCGTGCCGACAAGGCGTACTGGCGCAATGAGCGGCATCGATTCCGCTCAAGACCGGGACCGTAACATCGGCCACACTTACGGCGGGACAGAGGCGGACGGCTTCCGACACTAAAGTGGCGCCACCCGTTGCCGTTCCCACTACGTCAAACTGAGCCTTCAAAAGCGCAGCTGTGGCTTCGAGTAATGCCAAAGTTCTCCTCCCATCAGAGCAGAGGGATACCCATGGTCGTGGTGCTTGACCCCCATGAGTGCAGTTTCAAAGCTCGCAATTATTCTTAAGGCAGTGTGCGTGGTTTCGCTACTGGGGAAATCCCTAGTTTGTCTGACTTGTCGGTTGCCAGGTATAGGGTCTGCGAAGGCAGCGCAATCGCGGCCCCGACCTTCTGAACCATATCCATGATGCCGTAGAGTAACTCTTCCTGAATCTCGAGAAAATTGTTCCAGTCAGAAGCAAACACGTAGGCGAAAATCTCTACATCCACAGAAGATGCACCGAAGCGTACAAATCGGACGCGCACGGAAGCTAGGTCGACATTGTCGTGCCCACTAAGTAGGGTGCGAACGCCAGCGCTGAAAGAGCGCAACTGGACTGCTGTTGTTTCGTAGTGCAATCCAACCACCGGATGAAACAAGAACCTGTCCCGTACTGAAAGGGTTTCCAGCCTCATATTCGCGATCTGCCCGTTGGGCAAACTCACCACCGTACGATCTATTGTGCGGATTCGGGTTGAGCGAAGGCCGAGCTCCTCCACCGTACCCTGGATATCACCTAGGCTCAAAACGTCTCCAACACGCACCGCTTGGTCGGCGATCAGGGAAACGCCGGCAATCACGTTTTCTAGTGTCTTCTGGGCTGCCAGGGCAACGGCAATGCCGCCGACTCCGAGTCCAGCTAAGGTGGCGGTCAGGTTTATGCCAAAGTGGTGTAGTGTGAACAGCAAACCAGCGAAGAGGATGAGTCCATCGATCAACCTTCGAACCAGACGCAAGGCCGAAGCGGCTCCGCTCAAACTCCGGCGACGCCTAACCAGGGAACGTTCGCCAATCTCGTTTAAGAGCATTAGCAACCAAATGCACGCGACAACCACAATCATCAATGCTGTGGTAGACCAGAATTGCCGTGCCAAGAGGGGCAGTGGAACCGTCGAGATCAACCATCGGATAACAAGCGCAAGAAGCAGCAGGCGAAATGGAGGCCGCAGTACTCGTGGATTGGGTAGAGCGGCATTTCGGCTCAGCTTACGCCGCACGATACCGGCAGCTAAACTGAGAATGCGGTTCAATACTCCCGTCAGGAGATAGAGGAGCGGCATCCCCACGAAAATCGCCACCCACTCAAAGAGGGGAATTTCAGCCACCTGAGTCGTGATCATGAAATCCGGTAGAAATCTTTCGAGGGGGGACTTATTCAGCTCCTGGAAAGCATCGGGAATCGAGGCCAGGGTCTTCCGGGAGAAAAGCCAGACTTTTCCCGCCTTTCCGCGATCTACGCGCTCGACCAGAATGTCGAGATCACCGTTAGCCGTATGTATTACCCCGACCAAGTCTTCGTCAGGCTTGAGCGGATCTCGCTGGGAACCCTCGGGTTCATCGCTAATCTCGTTGAGCCGAGCAGGAAGACGACGATTGATGACTGCGGCAAGTTGGCTTGCCAGGACCTCGGCATCTGCACCGCGCAGGGAAGTATCCAGGTAGAGCGCAGCGAGTCCTGTATTTCCTTTCCGTGCGGCGCTAAGTAAACCCAGCACTGTCCCTCGAGGTGTGCCACGACCTATAGTGTCGGTAGGTGACGCGGGCGGCGCTTCGGCGGAAGTAGACTTGGCAGGGGCAGCCTGGGGCCACAGGGTTGGGCAAGACAGCAAAAGCAGAGAAAGTACGACGGCTCTACCCAAGTGCTTCGTGTAGTAATCTACTGCTCTCATAGGAGTTCGGCGTCAAGCCCGCCGTCTCGGTGCGGTGCTGGAAAGGTTCGTTGAACCCTATCTCACGTAATTCAAAACGAAAGCTCTTTGCACCCAATTCGATGGAGGTAGCGCCTTGCCGTCGTGGCTATTTTGAACAGGAACACGAGATCGTCATATTGTCAGAATCGCCAGTAACCTCCGACCGGGCGGCACATCTAATCTCGGTGATTGTAAAGACGGCTTCTGTTTTTGCTCACGCAGCAGGGCTTTTAAGCTCCTTAGTGCTGTCTTGGATGGTCGCCACCGGCCCGTTCTTCTTTACCGACTGAATCCCGTTCTCCATTGCCGAGACCGAAGAATACATTTCGCTCTTCCCGATAATCTGGCCATTCGTTGCCGTCAGAACGAAGAACGCCTGTCCATTCTTCGCCGTTTTGCGTTCGTAGCGGGTATCGTCGCCAGCGTTATCCTTCACAGAGTCGATGCCGACAATAGCGCTCTGCTTTTGCTTGTAAAGTTCGCTAGTTAGAATCACTTCACCGTTCGCCGCTTTTAGGTTGAACATGAATTGACCACTTCCGCCTTGCTTCAAGTCGAATTTAGCTGCCATGGTTCTTCTCCTCGTGAACTGGGGGAATATCTCGGATTCTGCCTGTAGCCAATCGTCGAGCTCATGCCCGTCCTCTCTTCCGCGTTGCTCATAAATTTCGTAAGCACGGCAACGGACTTGATCGTGACGCATCGGTGCCTCTCATCCTCTGTTCTTGAATTCCAGACGGAAGTCTCCGCCCGGCCCGAAGCCCTGTTTTTCGAAACCAGCCTAGGTCCGTCTCATCTCCGACACAACTAGGGAAATCCCTAAGTTGACGGACCGCCGACTCGGAACTTTCAATCGCTTCAGCAGCGTCGGGAGAAAGGCGTAGTTGGTCCCTCGAAGCTGTTTCCACTAGGGTTTTCCCTAGTTGCGAAGACATGAACGCCTTCCTACGATTGCAACGAGGAGAGGCTCGTGAAGTGCCATTCTGAATGCATTCGCACCTCGTTGCCGGGGCGTCGGCGTTCGAACCAAGACTGCCGATGCGGTTTGGGCGGAATTTTGTTATGAAGAAAAATTCGCTTTTCTCAATAGCTCTGTTATTCCTAGCGGCCAGCACTGCCTTAGCCCAAGACGTACGTTACAACTTTGACAAAGACACGGATTTTTCGAAACTCAAGACCTACAAATGGGTGACCATCAAAGATGCTTCGAAGCTCGACGACATCCGGGACAAACAGATCAAGGATGCTGTTGAACTAGAACTCGCCAAGAAAGGTCTTGCCGAAACCGAGGCCGACACCGCCGATCTCTACGTTGGTTATCAGGCGGGAATTGGCACGGAGAAACAATTCACTTCCTACAACACGGGCTGGGGATATGGCCCAGGTTGGTACGGGGGCGGTTGGTACGGAGGTGGGGGAGTTTGGCACGGAGGCGGGGGCGGCATGACCACGGGGCAAACTTCTACGATCTACGTCGGCCAGTTGGCTGTCGACTTTTACGACTCGAAGAACCATGATTTGGTCTGGCGTGGCATCGCCAGTAAGACGCTCGACCCCAAGGCCAAGCCCGAAAAGCAGCAGAAGAACCTGGCAAAGGCAGTAGCGAAACTCTTGAAGAACTATCCTCCACCGCCCCCGAAGGCAAAGTAGGCAGGGTTAGACCGCAAAGGGGGTGGTAGTCATTTTATTTTCACCGGCCTGACCTTCACGTTCCTTAAGCAGCTCGGCATTGGTCTCTGGCTGACGGATTTTTGCGATCTTGATTGCCTTCTTGGGGTTAATGCTGACTGGCATCGTCATCGCTGTCGCTGTGCATGCTGCAACCCTGGCTTTGGACAGAACTGGTCACTGAATCTCAGCTTAACCACAATCCACTTTCGTGGTGAAAAGTGAATGCCTGTGCGCGAAAAGGAGCATGTTTCGTGGAACCTCCTATTTCACCTCTGATTTTTGCTCTGCTACTTTTCCTCGGCATGCTTATCCTGATCGAGACTGGCCGTCGCCTTGCCATCAGGCGCCGCTCGAGAGAGTCAGAAGGAGAGCGCAGCAGCCTGGGTACGGTCGAGGGCGCGGTTTTCGCCCTCTTCGGTTTGATGATGGCATTCACCTTTTCGGGAGCGGCAGGGCGCTTCAACGAGAAAAGAATGTTGATCGCCGAGGAAGTCAATTGCATCGAAACCGCGTATCTGCGCCTGCACTTGGTGCCGCGGGAAACGGAGCTCGCACTTCAAGACCTCTTTCGCCGTTATGTTGACTCACGACTCGAGACCTATCATAGGTTGCCGAATATGCAGTTAGCTGAGGAGGAGATGGCGAAATCCAAGGAGCTCCAAGAAGAAATTTGGACACAAGCGGTGGAGGCCACGCGCCTGCCGACCTCTCATCCCGATGGGGGCAAGTTGCTGCTTCCGGCGCTCAACAACATGATTGACATCGCCACCACCCGCGCGATGATGTTGCAGATCCACCCCCCGAGAATTATTTATGCCCTTCTGTTCGGTCTTGGGCTCATCTGCTCCTTGCTGGCTGGTTATCGGATGGCAAGCGGCCAACACCGGAGTTGGCTTCACATCTTCGGTTTCACGGTCATCACGGTCGTCATCGTCTATGTAGTCCTCGATGTTGAGTACCCACGCACCGGTCTGATCCGCCTAGAGACCGCCGACCAACTGCTGGTCAACCTTCGCCAAAGCATGAAGTGACGGAAACCACGAGAGTCGAGCGGACGCGGGGCGCTGGAGAACTACGCCGGCGTTTGGTCGGCGGCAGTTCCCCCGATCCAAGCAAGAAACAGCTTGTAGCCTACCGACAAGACGATCGCGCCGACGAATAGGCCGATGATGCCCATCACGACGAATCCACCAATCGCACCCAGGAAGACCACGGCCACCGGAACAGCGGCCCCACGGCCAAGCAGCAGAGGCTTCAGCACGTTGTCGATCACTCCCACGAAGATGCACCAAACCAGAAAGATCACGGCCTTGGTAGTAGTTGCGGTGGCAAAGGCGTAAATGACTGCTGGAATGAGTACAAGCGCCCCCATTTGAAGAACAGCTGCGAAAAGAAAGACCGCCGCCCACACGCTTGCCCCGGGCAGTCCCATAACCAGAAAACCAATGACGCCGAGGGCCGATTGAATGAGGGCAACTCCGAGAATGCCAAACGTGACGCTGCGAATCGTCGAACCCACCAGGCGCTCGAACTCGGGTCCGCGATCGCCGAAAAGGCGGTGGGCCAGCGAGCGGGTGACCTCGGCAGCTGCTCGGGCGTTTGCCAGAAGAACTCCGGAAACCAGGACGGAAAGAAAGAATTGCAACACGGTGAACCCAATCCCGGCCGACGCGGAAAGTATTCCGGGAAGGACGGATTTGATTTGCGGACCGAGACGCATTACTGCATCAGTCAAATTGATGGAAGCCATATTCCACACTCGCGCCAGGGGCGCCCCGATAATTGGCCAGTGTTCGATACCGGCGGGTGGAGGCGGGACGGTCAAGGTTCCGTCTTTCAGCCGCGTGGCCAGCGGCTGAATGCCTTCGATCAGGCTTTGACCCATCAAGAAAATCGGAAGGATAAGAACTGCGAGGAGCAGAAGCGTCCAAAGCGTTGCAGCCAGTCCTCCACGTCCATGCAGTACACGTTGCAGCTTTTGGAAGGTGGGGTAAGAGGCTATCGCGATAATTACGCCCCACATAATCAGAGGTATGAAGGGGCGAAGGATCAACAAACAACCGACAACCAGTAAAGCCGCCAAACCAATTTGTATAGATACTTCGAGGGCTTGGTTTCCTTGAACTCTGCCTTTGGCGAGTCCTTCAACAGTCATGTGTAATTCCTTGGGGAGACTCATTCCTTACCTGACTTTCTCGATGGCATCGTGCACGGCGAGTGCCAGCGTCGCTGCATGCACAGCCACCGCAATCAAGATGCCTGTCAGTGTTAGCCCCAACAGGGCAACCACAATGGCAATAATCCTCGATGCTCTTTTCACCGGCCGGATATCACCATAGCCCACGGTAGTTGCAGTGACAAACGACCAGTAAACGCTGTCGAAACGCGACCACCCTTCTTTTCTTCCAGCGACCAGTCCCAGCAGTGCGACGGTCATCGCCAAACTCAATGAAAGGGGTAAGCTCAACCAAAGCCCAAGGCCAAACTCCTTAAGAAATGTGATCGTCAAACCGCTCAGCAGCAACTGATCACCTCCGGTTTGGGGTCGGGGTCAGCACGATTGCATTTTCGCCCGCTATCCACCCGGGCTTCAGGTTCTGGATTCTATTTACCCCTTGCCGCAGGAATGTGCTACTAGGCAAAACCCTAGGTGTGCAAGACCATGCGAATTGCCAGCATTCAACCGAGAACGATCCACCAGCCAACAGTTCTTCGATGCCGGGATAAGTCGTGGCAGGAATACCAACAGTCCGTATGCCGTTAGCTTGGTCTCCGGTTGCTCAGGCTTAAGCTCAGAGATCACCGCAGCTTCGTCACTTCTCCGGTGTCCAGCGAGTAATACAATTCCATGATGGTGAGCTTACCTTCATCGAAGGCCTTTTTCAGCAATTCGCTCTTCGCGAGCAAGTCCTGTGCAACGCTGTGTACATGGTCGCGAACCGCAAGATCCAGAGTCTCGGGTTTCTTCGGATCCATCTTGGCGCAGGAAGGCGCAATGGGAGTCAGGACGGCATCGAGATTGACCGACTCCGACTTTCCGCCGGAGCAGGCTGCCGTCACCGCACCACAGCTTTGGTGTCCCAAGACCACGATCACGGACGAACCGAGATGCTCGACCGCGTATTCGAGACTACCGAGCGATAGAGGATCGTCATCCTCGCCTGCGGAGCGCACCACGAAGAGCTCGCCCAATCCCGTGTCGAAGACCAATTCCGGGGGGACACGGCTATCCGAGCAACTCAGCACTGCAACCTGCGGATGTTGGGTCTTAGTCAGTGCTTTTCGCTGAGAGGGAAAGTCGTGCGGCGCAGTCTTTCCCGTGACGAAACGCTGATTGCCAGCAGCCAGATCATTCCAAATCTGATCGGCGGATACCGCCGGTGTATGCTGGGCCAATGCGAACATGCCACACAGGATGAATAGTACGAGATGGGCAAAGGAACGTGGTGTGCGTGGCATGAATCCCTCCCAATAACTCAGAAAGGTAAGTCGGCCTTCAGAATCTTGAACAGTACTGTACTCAGATCAGACCGACGCTAGTGGCCGAGCGGCCCGAACCTGGTTTCGGAAACAACCCTAGGTCTGACAAGATGTTTGCACAACTAGGTAAATACCTAGGTGTGGAACAGCGTGGAGATTGCTAGCATTCAAACCAGTAACATCAATCAAGCCGATAATTATTTTGATTACCCTGCCCCGATAAAGTATGGCGGAAGAATGCTCGTGGCTTGTTATCGCAGGCTTGAAGCCCGTTGCGTGGAGATCTATGCGTTCGAAAATTGAAGCCTGTGCGTTATTGAGGCTCACTCTTGTTTGCCTCATCGTTTGCGATTCAGGTTGGGCTCAAGATCTGCCAAACGCCCCGAGTGCGCAGAAAACGATCGTGAAAAAGACGCAAGCCTCCGAAGCCAGTTGGCCGCGAACCCTGACGAGTGGCTTCGACACATTCCTCATCTACCAGCCGCAGGTGGAGAACTGGGAGGCCAATCGGATCTACCTGTACTCTGCGGTCGAGTTGAAAACGGGGAAGAACGGCGCGGCCAAGTACGGTGTTGTCTGGTTCAACGCGCGCACTGAGGTCGATAAGATCAACCGACTGGTAACTCTCGACCAGTTGCAGCTTACCAAGGTTAAATTCCCAGCGGCCACAGACAAAGAGGCTGCACTGACCGCCTTGCTGCAGAAGAAACTGCCGGGCGCAACCAAGACTATTTCTCTTGACCGGCTACAAGCGGCGCTGGAAGCGGCTGGCGAGGAAATAAAGGGAGTGGAGGTCAAGAACGATCCGCCGAAAGTAATCGTCACGGACAAACCATCTTTGCTCGTTCTGATCGACGGCAAGCCGCAGTTGCGAGATATTCAAGGCACAAAGCTGCAGCGGGTGATTAACACTCGCGCCGTCCTTTTATTCGATAACGACAAGAAGACTTACTACCTGCACGTCCAGGACTGGTGGTTGCAAACCGAGGATCTGGAGGGCCATTGGTCGTATGTTGAAAAGCTCCCGGACGACATGAAGAAGGCCGAGGAGTATGTCGTCAAGGAGACTGCAACCCAGACGCCACAGAGCGATCAGGGTTCGAAACCGCCTTCTCTGAAGGATGCCGGGAAGAAGGCAGAGATACCGGTTGTGTATGTGGAGTTCGGGCCGGCTGAACTGATTGAAACCAAGGGAGAGCCACAGTACAAGCCCATTCCCGGGACTGGGTTGGAATATGCGGAGAACACCACCGGCAACGTATTCCGGCTCAGCGGCCGGTACTACATCCTGATCTCAGGTCGCTGGTTTGCTGCAGCTTCATTGCAGGGGCCATGGACGTTCGTCTCCGGCAGCGACCTTCCAACCGATTTCGCAAAGATTCCTTTGGCCGACCCCAAGTCTACTGTTCTCGCGTCCGTTCCCGGCACGCCGCAAGCCCAGGAGGCCGTGATCGCAAATTCCATTCCCCAGACCGCCAGCATTACCCGATCAGAAGCGGAGCTCAATGTGAAATACGACGGGGAAGCTGTGTTCGTGGCGATTCAAGGCACTTCGATGAGCTACGCGCAGAATACGTCGTCGCCAGTGATCAAGGTTTCCGATAACAACTATTACTGCGTTGAAGCTGGCGTGTGGTTCAAAGGTTCAACCCCGCAGGGGCCGTGGCGGGTTGCAGATTCGGTGCCGGATGAGATATACACCATCCCGCCCAGCTCGCCTATCTACTACGTAACCTACGTGAAGATCTACGGTTCAACGCCAGATGTCGTTTACGTGGGCTACACTCCCGGTTACTACGGAACGGTCGTCTCGTCGAGTTCCACGACGGTGGTCTACGGGACTGGGTGGTATTACGCTCCGTACATCGGTCCCACGGTTTGGTACGGCTGGCCTTACACCTACGGTGTCGGAGCCGGATTCACCTACACCAGTTCTTCCGGATGGAGCTTCGGGTTTGGCTACGGATATTCCTACTATCCTTGGTATTACCCGTGGTGGGGACCAATGGGATATTACGGTTATGGCTGGTATCCCTACTATGGTTGGGGAGCATGGGGTGGTGCGGCGGTTGCCAACGTTTACGGCGTGTGGGGCAACACGGCGTACTCTCGTACTGGCGCAGCCTGGGCGAATCCATATACGGGCAACTACGGAGCGGCGACGCGTGGCGCGTACCACAATAGCCAGACTGGTCGGTCCACGGTCGCGGGGCGCGGCAGCAATACCAACATCTACACGGGTAACACGGCCGGCTATCGCGGCGGCGCGACTTACAATCCGAATACCGGCATCGTCGCAGGCGGCGGAGCCGGATACGCGGGCAACATCTACAGTGGTCAGGGCACGGCCGGGCGCGGTGGATTTGCCTACAACACCAACACCGGAGCGGGTGTAGCCGCCGGCAAGGACAACATCTATGCGGGCAAGGACGGAACTGTCTATCGCTACAACCGGCAGAACGGCGACTGGTCTTCCAACAGCGGAAGCGGCTGGCAGTCCACAAACCGCCCCGATACCAGTCTTCAACGGCAGCAACAGGCCCGCACACAAGGAACGCAGCGAACCCAGAACTTTAACTCGATGCGTAGTTACGGAGGTGGCGGCGCTCGCATGGGCGGCGGCCGAAGGAGATAATACTGTCGGCGCAGAAAAACTAGTTCTTGCGTCTCTTCCTTCCTCCACTGGCTGTCACTTAATGCCAAATGTCCAGCTGAGCCCCGAACTGGTACCGTAGTCGCTCCCGGAAAAGCCTGGTGGAGGCTGGTTGTCCCAGTTGCCATAGAACGAGATATTCCACGACAGGTTGCTGAAGAGCTTGACGTAATAGGACGCGTTGGCATCGATTCGCACGCGGCCCGGCTCAGAAAGGGCTGGGAGGATAGTGGCGGTTGCACTCAGATTCGTCTTGCTGAACTTGAAGAGCCTGACATCCGCAGCGATCAAGGCGGAGCCGACGTTTGTCGCGCCCAGGGGGACGAGGGAGGGTTTATAGTTTGTCTGTAGCCAAGCGACCCCGCCAAGCACTGAGATACTGGCTCGGTTAGTATTTTTCAAATAGCGCCCGATGCCGCCACCGACGGTGGTTTGCAGATTGATTCCCTGCTCCGAGCTCTGCAAGAACGTCCCGAGACCGGAGTAGAACCAATTGTTCCAGGGCAGCAAGCGGAGCGCGCTGAGACCAAGTGCATTCCGCGTGGAGGCATTGGTACCCGTACTGGAGGCAAGGGTCGAACTGAAGTTGGCCTTGGCGTTCCAGCGTTCCCGCAGGTATTCGGTCTCCGAGCCCAAGTTGAACTGGGTTGATTGATTGCCCTTGGAATAGATAAACCCCCAACTGATCTCGCCGTTGAATCGCCGCCAGAAGTTCTCGGATGTCTGGACCATCTGGACAACCTGGGGCCGGTCGATCACCACTTCATTCTCCGGAGTCTCTACCACCTGAATCTTCGCGGGCCGGCCGGCGGCTGTTTCCGCCGTGTCGAGCGCCCCCGTGTACATCGAGCCGTCCTGTGTTTTGACGATGAACAACTGCTTGCTTTCCAGGTGGGCCACTTTCGACCAATCCACTGATGCCGTGCCGTCGATGTAGTCGAAGCTTACGTACAATACTCCCCCGTCGAGTCCTTTAATCTCGCAGGTCATGCGGTCACCGTTCTTCATGATCATCAGGTCGGTCTTGTCTCGTGCAAAAAGAGGCGCAACGAGAAGGAGGGAAGAGCTAAGAATAAGCGCTCGAATGCTCATAGCGGCTCCTGTGCTTCATGCTGTTCTCAAACCAATTGAATGTTTGAGTGCTACGTCAAACAGCTTCGGCGAAATCTCGGTATTGCATCTGCGGACTCGAGTGAGACAAAGCGGACTGGTTCGGGCGGATCATCGAGAAACCAACGGAGATATGAATTTGCGGCCCATGAGAGCAGCCTTGATAGCGGGGATCAGATCCGTCTTCATGTGGGATTTCAATACATAGCCCAGTGCCCCTTGCGACACGCAAGCATCGACAAATTCATGTTCGCTGTGAATCGTTAGAAAGACAAACTTGGCTCTGCAGCCCGCTTCGCGGAGTTGTTGAGCGGCCTCAATACCGCTTAGCCCTGGCATGGTTATGTCAGCGACGATTACATCGGGATCGAGATGTATCCCCGCCGATATCATTTCCTGCCCGTTGGGGACTGCCCCTACTACTTCGAAGCTTGGGTTTAAGAGAACTCCCACTCGGTCACGCATGACTGAGTGGTCGTCGGCTAGAAGCACGCGTGCGCGACTCAAAGGGCATCTCCAAACACCACATATATGGAACGTTACCAAGCACCATCTGCATACGCGATGCAGGCCTCATCCAATCAGTTAAGAGCGGGTGCGACCCCAGATTCCTCACGGAACCGATACTAGGGAGCCAACGGAATGCCCGCAACTGGGGAAATCCCTAGTACGGGACGTTGCGATTCCTGTCTTCAGGATGCTTTTTTGTAGAATTGTGCAGTCTCGCAAGGAATCGAGACTAGTCCCTGTTGGAGGGCAAACAGGACCAGGTCCGCATTGCTCTTGAGATTGAACGACTGCATAATGTGGTGTTTGTGGAATTCGACAGTCTTTTCGCTCAAGTTCAGATGACCGGCGATTTGCTTGATGGAGCAACCCTCCGCGAACAACTGGACGACATCGCGCTGCCGTTCGGTTAATTCCTTGGAAAATTGCTGCACGCGAGTCTGGCGCTCGACCCAATCCTCAGCTCTGAGCCGGGGCGTCACATAAGACTCATTGCGTAGTACATGCTCAATCGCCGTCAAGAGCTCCCGTGCCGCCGAATGCTTGAGGACGAATCCAACTCTTCTCAGTTCCAGGGCCGCTGCCGCCAGGTTCGGATCGTCCTTCATGGTCAAGAAAACGATTTTGATATTCGGAGCTTGCTCTCGCAGGCGCCGAGCAGCGTCGAGACCATTCAGTAGCGGCATCCCGACATCTACCACTACAACTTCCGGTTTGAGCCGGGTCGCTTCCGATACCAGCGCGCGGCCGTCCGCCACGATCCCTACCACAAGATACGTCTTCTCCAGCAACCCTCGGAGGCCTTCCGCAAAGATGGCATGATCGTCAGCGATCAGAAGGTGCGGGCGAGACCTGTCTCCTATTCTCTCCATAATCACTCCTTTTACAGCCGACGAACTTCCCGGTCTCTAAGACTTCATTGTCCTTAGAAGTCGGCCAGTCGTTCCGCGTCAGGCGCTTTGACGTACGAGACATCTGTGTTCGGGTAATGACGGTGTGTCGTCACGAAACGCCCTACTCAACGGTTGACCAACGCTAGCTGCCCAGAGTTGTTTGCGCAACTGTCAGAATTGACAGGTGGGTTTTAACGCCAGAATCAGGCGGAAATCAGGTGGTGCTTGATCGCGAGCAAGACCAAGTCCGCGTTGCTTTTGAGGTTGAACGATTGCATGATGTGATATTTGTGGAACATAACCGTTCTCTCACTGACATTTAGAATGTCCGCTATCTCCTTTGTCCGACGACCTTCGGCGAGCAACTGAAGGACATCTTTCTGGCGGGGCGTCAGATCCTTGGAGCGCTGCTGGGCGCGAGCCTCTCGGGCCGCCCAGTTTTCTGCCCGGAGCCTAGGTGTCACGTACGATTTCCCCTGAAGCACTTCTGAGACTGCTTTCAATAACTCCGAGACCACGGAGCCCTTGAGAACGTATCCCACAGCCCCCAAATTGAGAGCGGCAGCCGCAAGGTTGCGATCGTCCATCATCGTCAAGAAGACGAACTTTACGTCAGGCAGTAGAGGCTTTAGTCTCTCCGCGGCATCGAGACCATTAAGAAAAGGCATGCCGATATCGAGGACAATCACGTCGGGCTTGAGCTTGGGGGCCTCGATCAGCAATTGTCGGCCGTCCGGGATAATTCCAATTACGTCGCAGCTCTTCTCCAGCACTAACCGAAGCCCAGCCGCGACGATGCTGTGATCATCGGCAATGAGCACGCGGGGACGGACGGTAGATGGGCTGGGAGCCTGCATGATTCTGTCGCACCACCGCACAGCAGTTCGCGGGACTAAGCCACACGCTGGCTAGCGACTCTCAACGGCAGCCACGCGTTGATTCTAGTCCCTTCCATGGGTCGCGAACTAATTTCAAGTTGTCCTCCGGTTGTCGCCGATAATTCAGACGTAGACACGCTATTTCAATCGAGTCAACCAATTCAACCAATGGGTGAATATCGTGATCACTGGTAAAACTGCCAGTTGATGCTAGCAAAATTTTATGCACATCTATTAAGGCGCGCCCTTGGTCGGGCCCGGTCTTGGTCGATCGCATAACGCTCCCGATCAATAAACAAACGCTGGAGGTCCGTGGTGCCGCCTTATCTGGAGGAGCAGATCGCCGGCCGGTCTTGGAGCGTCGCTCGGTGCCATCCCGGTCAATCCCACTTCTCGGAATCCCTGAGAGCGGCGGGGTGCAGGCTCATCCTTCTTATTATTGGCGTGACCTTGCTGGTGTCGCGGTCAACCGCAGTGTCGCCAATGATGGAAGTCCGGCGCGTGCTCATTATTAACGACCTTGACATTATCTCGTCACCCGGCTTCGCTGAAGTTGATCAGGCAGTCCTCACTGCTCTACAAAAATCTCCGTACCGGATCGAGCTCAATGAGGACAGCCTGGATGTCACCCTGTTCCCAGACCCAGTTTTTCAAGAGAGGTTTCGAGAACAGATTCTTCAAAAATACTCAGCCCGCAAGCCCGATGTGATCTTTGCCGTCGGGCCAGCGTCCCTGACGTTCATCGCCGAGCTGTACGACAAGTTCCAGGGTACCCCAATTATCTTTTGCGCAATTTGGGGCGGAATTCCGGACCAGCTAAGGCACGGCATGCCCTTTACTGGTGTTTTGGCTCAGTTACACCCGGAGGGAACCCTGAATGCGGCGTTGCACTTGCTGCCCAACACCAAGCACGTGGTAGTCGTGGGCGGAGTGGGTAAGTTTGACAAAGGATTCGAAGCCGTCGCTAAGGAGAGCTTCCGCAACTACGAATCGAAGCTCGAATTCCAGTATCTTTTCGACTTGACCATGCCCGCACTGGTTGAGAGGCTCAAGCATCTACCCCGCGATACGATTGTTTATCACACCGCAATCTCGCAGGATGCGGCAGGAGAGCGCTTTATCGATTCAGCTCAATCAATACCGATGGTGGCCAGCGCAGCGAATGCTCCTGTTTTTGTAATGGACGATGTGAATCTTAGGGCAGGAACATTGGGTGGCGATCTGGTGAATTGGGCCGACGACGGTCGCGTCGCGGGAGAGATGGCGGTGCGGGTTCTCAACGGCGAGAAGCCCCAGGATATCCCTATCGTCACGAGCAACCACGCCTACATGTTCGACTGGCGGGCGCTCAAGCGCTGGGGGATGAACGAAAAGAACCTACCCCCCGGCAGCATTGTGCTCCATCGGCAGCCGAGCTTCTGGGAGTTATATAAGCAGTACGTCCTCGCAGCCATTTTTCTTATATTGGTACAGACCGCCGCCATTCTTGGACTCCTGTGGCAACGATCCCGCCGAAGAAAAACAGAGGCAGAGCTTATAAGATCAGAGGAGAAATTCTCCAAATCCTTTCGGCAGAGTCCTCTTGCCATTACCATAGCCAGCATGAAGGATGATCGCTACATTGACGTCAATCAGACTTTCGAACTGCAAACTGGTTGGTGCCGCGACGAAGTCATCGGCCGGAGCTCGGCAGATATCAACCTTTGGGTAGATCCCCATGAAAGATCGCTATTCATTAAACAGCTTCTCGCCGAGGGCAACGTGCGCGACTTTGAGGTTAGGATTCGCAGGAGAGATGGTCAGATTCGGACCGCTCTCGGTTCAGCAGAATTGGTTGAGGTCAATAATAAGCCGTGCGCTCTTTCCGTGTTTGCTGACGTCACGGAGCGCAAGCGGGCAGAGGAGGCCCTTGCCAATTTGAGCGGTCGTTTGATCGAAGCACAAGACGAAGAGCGCAAGCGAATCGCTCGTGAGATTCATGACGACTACAGCCAACGGATAGCGATGGTTGCGATGGACCTGGAAAACTTGGCTGAAAACGTCGGGGAGTCTTCAGGCGAAGCAATCCAGCAATTCCATGAACTTTTCGATCGCATCAGCGAGCTCGGTGCAGATCTGCACTCCTTATCACACCGCTTGCATTCTTCCACTTTGGAGAGTCTAGGGCTGCTCGCTGGCGTGGAAGCCTTATGCAAGGAGTTCGCGGAACAACAGGAAATGCGGGTCGATTTTGTGCATGGGAATATTCCCCGTGGCGTCCCGGGAGATGCCGCGCTGTGTATATTCCGCATCACCCAGGAGGCTCTGCGGAACATAAAGAAGCACAGCGGCGCCAACCAAGCCGAGGTTCGCTTGGAACAGCAAGACGGGAGACTCCACTTGTCAGTTTCCGATTGTGGAAGGGGTTTTGATTCGAACAAACCGCTAGCGGAGCACGGAATTGGTATTCACAGCATGGAGGAACGCTTACGATTTCTAGGAGGGAAATTGGAAATTCAATCGCGGCCCATGGAAGGAACTAGAATTGACGCGTGGCTACCACTCAAGATGGCTAGCGCGGCGTGAGGGCTAGATGGAAAGCACGATGCACCTGACCTGCGAAGCGACCACCATCAAAGCCCAACATCGCTATTCGTTTCATGGCTGTTCTCCGAAGGCGCCGTTCTGATTCCATCCGACTGCATTCTAACTGTTGTTAATCGCCGTTACACTGAAAACCTCTCAAAACGTGTAGTTGATTCCACCGGAACTTCTCGTCCAAGCGACTTAACGCCCCGTCGGACATTGCTACATACTACTAAGACATTGACTCGCAGATTATAATTTCCGGCAATACACCCGCGGACACCCGGAGCAATAACCCAGGGAAAACACATTCCTGTCGCGAAGAGGCCACGGATGTGCAACGGTTCGCAAGCGAGCCTACAGCGTTGCCGACGCTCAGCACTCCTGCTGACAGTTGCGATTTTTGTGCTGATTTCCAGCCACATCCGCGGTCAGACTTCTTCGACCGGTGCTTTGACCGGTTCGGTTTTTGACCCCTCAGGCGCTGCTCTGCCGGGAGCTGTTGTCCGTCTCACCAACCAGGAAACTGGCGCAACCGATTCCGCTACTTCCGACGGAGAGGGCAGTTTCAGTTTTCTACTGCTGCCCCCCGGCAACTACGAGGTACAAGCCAGCAAGACAGGCTCGATTCCGCTCATCGGGACTGCAACCGCAAGCGTCACGGTCACGGAAACATCTCACCTGAATCTGCATCTCCAGCTCACGACCCTAATCCAGACCGTGCAGATATCGGCCGAACCGACGATGCTCCAGACCGACAGCTCTGCACTGGGAAAAGTGGTGAATGAGACTGCGGTAAACAGTTTGCCACTCGTGACCAGGAACTTCGCCCAAATCACCAGTCTTCAACCGGGAGTTGCAACTGGAGTTTACAACGCAGGAGAGCTTGGGCTGGGCGGAACCGCGTTGTCGCAGATCGCCAAGTCCAATGATGGGATCTTCGTGCACGGAGCTCGCTCTTACGATAATAACTTTCAACTTGACGGAATCAGCGTGAGCGACGTGCAAGGCAGCGCAGGGGGCAGCGGCGGAATTCCTATTCCCAACCCCGACAGCATCCAGGAGTTCAAGGTCCAGACGGGACTTTACGATGCAGCCTACGGACGCTACGCCGGCGCCAATGTCAGCTTGATTACGAAGAGCGGCAGCAACGCCCTTCACGGTACGGTTTTCGAATTTTTTCGCAACACGTCGCTTAATGCCAATGATTATTTTCTGAACCAGACCAATCAACCCCGCCCTGTTCTCAATCAAAATCAGTTTGGGTTCGCATTGGGTGGGCCGATAAAGAAGGAGAAACTGTTTTTCTTTGGTTCGTATCAGGGAACCCGTCAAGTGAATGGCCTCGCTGCCGGACAATCCCGGACGGCTTGTACCGCCAGCTTGAGTGAGCCGCCTCTGACGAATGATCGTTCCCCCGCTGCTCTGGGAAAGATGTTTGGCGGTATGGCCGGGTTACAGGGGGGAACGACGATCAAGCCCGACGGCTCCAATATCAATCCTGTGGCAGTGGCGCTATTGAAGTTCAAGCTGCCAGACGGTTCTTTCCTGATCCCGACACCGCAAACAGTGGACCCGACAAAGCCGCTCTCCCAGCAGGGCTTCTCAGTTTTCTCCGATCCCTGCCACTTCAGTGAAGACCAGTACGTAGCCAATGTTGACTACCTTGCGTCGCCGAACAGCAAATTCGAAGCACGCTTGTTCGTCGCAAATGACGCTCAGACCGTTACATTTCCCGGTAACGGCCTCAACCCTTCAGGTAACATCGCTGGCTTTCCGAGTCCTGGCAACACTGGCTTCAGAGTCTTCTCGATTGCTCATACCTACAATTTCCATAACGCGTGGCTCAACGATGCCCGGATTGGCTACGTCCGCACTCGAACCGATACGCAGGCTAGAACTGCGTTTAACTGGTCGGATGTCGGGGTTACGGAAGGAGAAATGAGCGATAACAACGAACTCCCGAGCTTGAAAATTCTTGGTTCTGTCAGCATCGCTTCGGGATTTCCCAGAACGATCACGCAGAACAGTTTCGTCTTCAGCGATATCCTCAGCTTTGTTCGTGGGCGTCATGCCCTTCGACTCGGAGGGGGGATCACGCGCCTGCAGGACAATGTCAATCTAGTGGGGCTGGGATCCCTCCTGCAGTTCTTAAGCTGGCCCGATTTCTTACTGGGCAACAGCGCGGCCAGCAACGGCACCCAATTCAGCAATGTTTTTGCCTCCTTCGATGACTTCGGCCTGACGCAACGTCAATACAGGGTGTGGGAAGGTGCAGGGTTTGTGGAGGACGACTATAGAATCCGCAAGTCTCTTATGCTGAACATCGGCTTGCGTTACGAGCGACTCGGCCAATTTGGCGATAATCTGGGCAGGAACTCAAGCTTCGACATTGGCAAAGCTGATGCCAACCCTCCTCCGGGCGGGAGCGTGGCAGGTTACGTCGTGGCTTCCAACTTTCCGGGCGTTCCTCCAACCGGGGTACAGCGTGCGAGCAACACATTCGGCAACAATGGCGCAGGACAAAATGCCCTCGCGCCGCGAATCGGGTTCGCCTGGCAAATCTCCCCCTCAACGGTGGTGCTGAGGGGAGGGTACGGAATCTACTATTCCCGACCCACTGGCCAAGCCTTCTACCAAAACGTGTTCGGTGCTCCCTTCTCGGTATTCCGACTGAATGCCGGAACCGCAAACGCACACGCGACATTTCAAGAGCCGTTCGCGCAGCCGTTTCCTACGCCCGACTCTTTTCCGATGTTCCCCGCATACTCTCCCACGACCACTACAACCATATATTCCGTTGCGCCCGGTTTTCGGCCCGCGATGGTTCAGCAGTATTCGTTGAATGTTCAAGCCGAGCTGCATCAGGGTTATCTGTTGGAAGTCGGATACGTAGGTTCGTCCGGTATGCACTTGGTACGTCAACGTTCTCTGAATCAGGCGCTGTCCGCCTCCACCGACAATCCAATCAGAGGAGTCACCGATAACACCCTGGCCAATGTCTCGCTGCGAGTTCCCATTCTCGGAGTACCACCGGACTCCCTTCAGGAAATGGAATCCGAGGGCAGTTCCTGGTACAACGCGCTTGAGATGAGCCTGGTAAAGCGGCTCAGCCACGGCGTTCAATTCCTGGCCTCCTACACTTTTTCTAAGATCCTGGACACGGACGGTGCCGACATTAACTCAACCTCATCAGGAAACGCGTTGACACTGGGGGACCAAAACTCCCCGGCACAACGATGGGGACGGGCTAGTTTCGACCGCACTCATCGATTCGTTTTCAGCACTACCTGGAACCTTCCAGGCCCATCGAAAGGCGTGCCCCGAGCAGTCCTCGGCAACTGGTCCTTGGATGCGATCGCAACCATCCAGTCCGGCAGCGCTCTTACCATCGCCGACACAAATGCGACGAATGTCTTTGGGATCAGTGAAGACCGAGCCCAATTAAGCGGCACATGCTCGAAAAGCCAGCTGGTGAAGGCGGGCTCGGTGGAGTCTAAACTGAACAATTATTTCAACGCTTCCTGTTTTACAACTCCGCCGGTAGTCGGCGCGGATGGCATCGGCACGGCGTTTGGGGACAGCGCGACAGGAATCGTGGACGGTCCCGGGCAAGCGAATCTGGATCTCGCGTTATCAAAAAGTGTGATCTTTAACTGGCCTCATGAGCAAAGTAACCTTCAGTTTCGTGCGGAGTTCTACAACGCGTTGAATCATCCGCAATTTGGGAATCCCGACAGCAACTTCACATCCCCGACGTTCGGAGTTATCAGTAACACCGCTGTAAATGCTCGCGTTGGGCAGTTGGCGCTGAGGTTCGCATTTTAATTGGCAATTAAAGTCGCAGAAAAAATAGACGGGATGGGAAGGGCAGTTGGCCGAGAACCGAGGGCACAAAATCGAAATCATGGCGGCGCACCTGCGGATGCGCCGCCACCGCAACAAAGTCTGGGTCAAGCTTACTTGCTTGCGTCCACCATCGGGATGCTTGCCGCCAACTCCAGGTTGATCAGCAAATCCAGACGGCGGTCGATCTGATACCACTTTGCAGTCTTCTTGGCTGAGATCACCCTCTCGAAGATGGGCACATATTTGAGTAGCAGGGCCGAAAACTGCTGGTCGATGGCCGCCGAGCGGTTCATCAGGTCATTCGCCTGGGCATCGGTCATGGTGTCGTAGCTCTGCGCATATTCCTTGATCAACGCCACACGGGTATCGCCGAGTTTCGTGACTTCGGCTGCGTATTGGTCATAAATAGGCCAGAACTTTGTCGCTTCCGTGTCGGTCAGAGGCATGTTGGCAGCGACGAGCCGTTTCCTTTCCGAGCGGATGTCTTCCCGCAGCAGCTTGATGTCTGTCTCGCTGGCAGTGTTCGAGCCGGCATTCGCGCCCTGAGCAAACATCGGTACGCTGGACAACAGCAACGCGCCGACCACAATAAGAACCGCTACTACGCTTTTCTTCTGCATTTCTCTCTCCTTGGAACTGATTACCGCACGTATCTGTGCTGGCTTGACCGCTGAATCGTGGTTCGGGATGCGCAAGCCGCCGGTCAAATACTCTGTAAGCCGGTCGTCCGCGTTTCCCCCTAGTTTCCAGTTTTGACTTGCACCGTAAACGCTGCGGACCCGAGCCCGTGGAAACAAAGTTGACTTCGAACTGTTCGATATATCAACGCTTCAATTCAGATCATTGTCTTTGTAGTACTTGGTGCCCTTGATAGTAATCTCTGCGGCCAGACCTTTGTCCGTCATTTGGTACATCCAGACGCCATCCGAAACCGACGTAGCACCGGCCATTGATCCACCCTTGTCTGCAGTCTTGGCCGCGGCGGTAGCTTGTCCGCCGAACTCCCAGCCAGAGTTAATGAAACTGTCCAGGACCTTGTCATTGCCAAAGACGAAGATAATGCTGAACTTCTTCACGCCGAACCCGAGTCCTGCCTGCAACTCAACCATCTTCATGAAGGTTTCTTTCTTCGTCTTGTTGTCGACAGCGACACCTTCGCCTTTCCCAGAACCCGCGAACAGGATCTTTACTCCCGTATTGCTGAAGACACCGTAGCCCGCGCCATTTGCAACTGCGGCCTGGGCCGCAGGCTGGGCTTTGTAAAGCCGCTGAAGGATCTTCTGGGTGTTCGCTCTGATTTCTTTCTGTTCCTTCGCCGCTTTTTTTGCTTTGTCGGCGGCGTCGTCGGCGTGCGCCAAAAGTGCAAATGTACACATAAGCGCGACGATGATGACTCGTGGTTTCTGCAATGCTGCGAATCTTATTTTCACGGCTAATCTCCCCTCTCGTAATGTCGGGCGGTTGGCGACGGCTGCATAGCCAGCAGCCAGGTCTGAAAGCGAGACCGGCAGGTTTGGTTTAGCTGCTGCCCGCGCCGCTGACACGCCGTTCGTTCAAGAACGCTAGACTTCATTCGATCTCAGCACAACTAGGGAAATCCCTAAGGCTTGCCGGGGAGCATCGCTGTGCCGACTGCAACGGTGCCGATTGAGAAACAGTGAACCTTGGGTTAGAACAGTACGCGCTTCTAAGGCGATGGATCGCCACAAGGACGGGGGATTTGAGTTCACGGATGAGTTCTGAACCGTTCTTCAATTCCGTGACTGGACACTACTCGGTTGTGCCAGCTACTGACGAAGTCTTCAGTTTGCCCAATTCGTCAAGTACATTTTGCCAAGCCTTCGGGTCTTTCTTTGTCGCAAACGGCGCTCCAGTATCCGAATAATATATTAGGATGTCACTGCGCAACTCGGCCGAAACAGGGCTCCCGTACACTTTGGCCAGCAACTTCGCGTAGGCTTCGTCGGTGAACGGGTAGGCTGTCGGTTTAGTAAGTTCTCCGGTGTCAAGGTTCTCGTTGGGCAATTGGAGGCGGCCTTCCTGTTGGGCAAGTAGCATCCCTCGATAATGTTCCAGGGTTTCGTTGAAACTGTGCATGTACATCTGTTCTACCTCGGGCGTGGGCGGATGGAATGCGAGGGCGCTGAAGGGTCCCACCTTCGGCACGAGACGCAAAAAGAACGCCTTGATGCGAGCCGAGATGCTCGGTTTTTCGTAGACTTGTCCCCAATCTTTGCGGTATTCAGAATGCGAAACGTTGTAGATGAATTCACTACGGACTTCGCTGGGATGGCTGTTCTGGATCTCGTGTTTCTTCATATGCCACGCCACCTTGGTCGTTCTAGGTATAACCGTTGAGACCGCATGGCGATAGCTGCCGATCGCCAGATCAACACTACCAAAGACATTCGAAAGCTCAACGCAGTAGGTTCTGGCGAAGGCTCTCTCCAAAACGGGCTTAGACACTTCAAATCCGATGAACTCATGATATGCGTGCGGTGCGTAGTTCCCTTCAGCGACCTGATCGACATCAAAACCAAATTCGACCTGCGCGTGTGCGGATGGTTTTTGATCGTAAGTGACGACGGGCCCGTACTTCTTCGCAAGCTTGGGATACATCAGCGCTACCGAGAGGTTCGTCGCCAAGGGGTGCCCTTCCGTATCGGCGGCATAGTGAGCAAGAGCACCCAGCGCAAATGCATATTCATTCAGATTCTGGGACTCGGCGATGAGCGCGAGAACGAAATCGCCGCTCCGAACATAGTGCGTGAGATCACTAAAGAATCGGCTGCCGAAAGGATAGTAGCCCATGTCTTGAATGATTGCGCCTCCATAGGCGCAGGCATGCGCCTGCTGCAATTCTTCGCGAGTCGCGCTGGGGAAACGCTGCAACAGTGCCGGCCGGATTCCATCATTCCACGCTGCATCGATGATCGCTTCATGAGTCAGGACAGCGTAGCCCGCACAACGAGGAACGAGGTACGCAACCAAGAGGATTGCCAGCACGGAAAGCACGCACGCTGAGCGAGGACTGCGGTTCTGGAATCCGAACCCGTGGCGGTGCGCGGGTTGGTTCCCCCCATAGCATTCCCGCTGGATCATTTCGAGCAGATGGCGATAGATCCTGTCGATATCACGAGTGAACATTATCGATCTTCCGCTCCGGCATCAAGTGGGGACGAATGGACAAATGTACGATTGTCCGACAAGGGCCGCTTGTATCGCCGGAATCAAGGGGGCCTTCACGTGGGACTTGAGGACCGGGATCACGAATCACAATTCACTGTTAAATCTACTCTGATTGGCGGAATCGCGTTGTTTACAGGCCATGGCCTGCTGCTTTCCTCAGATGTAGCTTAGCGGTTGTAGCGACCATCAGAGCTATTCTTTCAACCGCCATGGCTCAGCTTCCTGTCACTCACTAAATTCAAACTGTTCAAGCGAAGATCGAGTTCAACATAAGGGCGAAGATGATCGCCGAAACCATAGCAACGAGGCCCGGCAACATGAAACTGTGATTGAACAGATATTTTCCGATCCTGGTCGTTCCGGTTTGATCAAAGGAGACGGCAGCAAGCAACGTCCCATACGTCGGGAGAAAGAAAACACTATTGGCAGCTGGATAAAATGCAATCAAGTGAGAGGTCTGCAAACCCAGCGCCACACCTACCGGCATCAACATGGCTACTGTGGCGGCTGCACTAAAAAGCAAGGTGGACAAGATGAACAGGCCGGCGGCGAAGGCCCAGGGGTAGCTGCGGATCATCCCTGCGATGCCACTGACAATGAACGTGCGGTTGCCTTCGAAAAACGAAGATCCCAGCCAGGATACCCCAAGGATCGAAATCAGCGCCACGACTCCACTTTTCATGATGCTGCCCTTCAAAGTTGCTTCGGGGGAAGCCTTGAAAATAATCATGGCTAGACCGGCGATGGCAATCATGACGATCATGATCGCCATGCCCATACTCACCTGGTCGCTATCTACAATTCCATTTTCGACGGTCTGGTAAACGGGGCGAAGAGCTGGAAACATTCCAATCAGTACGATCAAACCGATCCCTGCCAGAAACAGGAGGGTCGAGCCGCGAGCATTGAACAACTCGTGTCCTTTCAAAGTTGGCAGGGGTTGGGGAGCTTTCAGTTCGCCGTTGGCGAGACGGTGTTGATATTCGGCGTCTTCATTCAAGTTCTTGCCACGCCATGCCACGGACACGGCACCGAGAAGAACAGCAAGAAATGTTGAGGGTACAGTAATTGAGAGCAAACGTGGCAAAGACACATCTCGCGACGACAGGATGCCAATCATCGCTACCGTGGCAGCCGAAATCGGAGAAGCGATCACGCCCTGAAAACCTGCAATGACGCTAATCGACATAGGGCGCTCTGGCCGAACACCCGCCTTCCGAGAAACTTCCGCGATCACCGGAAGAAGAGCGTAAATGACATGAGTGGTGCCGGACGCAAACACCAGGAAATATGTGACCACCGGCGCGACGAAGGTAATGTAGCGCGGGTGCTTTCGCATGATTCTCTCTGCGATGCCGACAAGATAGTCGAGGCCCCCAGCCGCTTGCATGGCGGCCAACGCTGTAATCACCGCAATGATCATGCCAATTACAATTTGCGGGGGCCCTCCGGGCGGCATGCGCAAGATAAAGACGTAAATGACTAATCCAATCCCCGCCACCGTACCGAGCGCGATACCTCCCAGGCGAGTTCCGATTAGGATGCACGCCAAGAGAACACACAGCTCAATCCACACCATAATTCGTTCACCCCCAGGCTCGTCGCTGCTGTGGATGTGCTAGCAGGCTTCAGTAGCTCTGGAATAACTTCTGGATCTCTGCCGGCGTACGCGGTTTTAGCAATGCGAGCATCAGCAGAATCCGGGACTTTTGCGGATTGAGCTCATCGGAAGCGACGAAACCCATTTCGTCGTCGTTTATTTCAACATTGCGCCCAACGGTACCGGTTGCGACGCGGCTACTTCTCACGATCACTACACCTTCTTTGGCAGCCTTTTCGGCTGCTTCCAGCGAAACTCTGTTCACGTTACCATTACCTACGCCGGCTAAGACAATCCCCTTGGCGCCGTTCGCGACGGACGCGTCAATCAGGTCCGGCGGCATGTCGGCGTAGGCAAAAAGAATATCTACCCGAGGCAGTCTGGTGACGTTTGCAATGTTGAATTCACTCGATGTCGTGTGCTTCCATTGCGGCGTACAGTAAAAGTCATTCTTACCATAGCTAGCCACACCTACCAGGCCACGCAGCGGAGACATAAATGTCTGAACTGCAGTCGTGCTCGTCTTGGTGAGAGAGTGCGCCCCGTGGATCCAGTCATTCATCACGACCAGCACGCCGCGGCCCTTCGCGTTGGGATCGGCGGCGACTCCCACAGCATTGAAAAAATTCAAAGGTCCATCGGCACTGACGGCCGTCGATGGCCGCATGGACCCAACCATGACTACGGGCTTGTCGCTCTTCACAACGAGATTCAGGAAAAACGCAGTCTCTTCCATCGTGTCTGTGCCGTGCGTCACGACAATGCCATCCACTTGCGGCGTGGCGAGTAACTGGTTGATGCGTTTGGCCAAGGTAAGCATGATGCCGAACGACATGTCTTGTGAACCGACGTTGGAAATCTGTTCACCCTTGATGGTGGCAAGATCCGTGATGCCCGGGACAGCGGCAATCATGGCGTCAATGGTTACCGCACCGGATGTGTAGCCTGCCTGTGTCCCCGTTGCTGCTGCGCCCGCGATCGTGCCCCCAGTGGCCAGGATTACGATATTGGGTTTCTTCCCTTCTGCGACGGTGAGTTCGCACACGAGGACAAGAAAAACCAGCAGGTATGACGGCGATCTTCGATTGGGTTTCATGGTTCACTTCCTCGGTCAGGGCTCAATCTTTCTTCACGTATTGGCTCTTATCCAGGCCGGTCAACTTCGCCGGATCGAGCAGTTGGTTGATCTGTTGTTCCGTAAGAAGGTGCTGTTCGCGAATAATTTCGAGAATCCCCTTGTTGGTCTTGTAGGCTTCGGCCGCCAGTTCGGTCGCTTTTTCGTAACCGAGGATCGGGTTCAGTGCAGTGACAATGCCAACCGTGGTCTCCATGTAGTGCTGCAGTACCTTTTCGTTCACCGTGATGCCATCAACACACTTCGAGCGAAATGCAATGGACCCGCGGTACAGCAAACTTTGAGATTCGATGATTGCCAGCCCCTCGATCGGCTCGTAAGCATTGAGTTGCAATTGTCCGTGCGTGCCCGCCAGGCTAACGCTGTAATCGTTGCCGATCACGCGAAACGCAATCACGTTAACCAATTCAGGAATCACCGGATTGACCTTGCCCGGCATGATCGAAGAGCCCGCCTGCAGCGCAGGCAAGTTGATCTCAAAGAGTCCAGCTCTCGGACCCGAGGTTAGAAGGATCAGGTCATTCGCAATCTTCGACAGCTTGATGGCCACGCTGCGGAGGGCAGATGAATACACCACGAATCCCTGTTGATCCCATGTTGCCGCGAGCATGTCTGAGGCGGGAACAATCGGCTTACCCGTCAATTTGGCCAAGTGAGCTGCGCACTTATCCGGATAGCCCTTAGGCACGTTGATCCCCGTGCCAATCGCAGTCGCACCCATGTTCACCGAGTAAAGAGACTTCTCCGCCTGCTTGAGGAATTGAATTTCGGTTTCGAGAGAGTCCGCAAACGCATGGAATTCCTGGCCAACCGTCATCGGCACAGCATCCTGCAGTTCGGTGCGGCCCATCTTGACCATTTCAAGATAGGCGTCGCCTTTGATCCGAAAAGAGGCTGCGAGTTTCTCCAACTCGGCCACGAGCTTGTCATTGCGCAGGAGAATGGCAACTTTGATCGCAGTCGGATAAGAGTCGTTGGTCGACTGCGACATATTCAGATCGTCGTGGGGATCGACATACTGGTACTCGCCTTTCTTGTGTCCCGTTAGTTCGAGTGCGACGTTTGCGAGCACCTCATTGGCGTTCATATTGGTCGACGTGCCGGCTCCGCCCTGGTACCAGTCGACAAGAAACTGCTCGTGATACTTGCCGTCGAGCACCGCCTGCGAGGCCCTTTCAATGGCGGCTAGCTTCTCGGGCTTCATCGCGCCAACGTCAGTGTTAGCTTGCGCCGCAGCCAACTTCACGATCGCCCATGCCTCGACAAATCCGGGGTAGTGGTTGATTGTGATATCGGAAATCTGAAAGTTCTCAAGCGCCCTGGCGGTCTGCACGCCGTAGTAGGCACTGGCAGGAATCTCTTTCGGTCCGAGGAGGTCCTTCTCGACTCTAACCGTGTCTTGGGCAGCTATCGATGAAATGAAAAGTAAAGACACAACAATCACGAGGCTTAAGATTCCGGCTTTCATGGTGCCCCCAAGAGCGTTCTCACGCTCATTCAACACTCAACGGTTTTTTCCGCGTCTGCTCCAGTGATCTCAGAGGTCAAGTACTCGCGAGTTCATGCAGTCCATTCCTAACTGGAGGGTAGTTTGGTTTACAACTAGGGAAACCCCTAACTCTGGTGAGCAAGCTCCGATGTAGCGTGACGCATCGTTTCGCTAAGAGTGAAGTACTCCGTTCGTTGTACGAATCCTAACGGGTGTCCGAAACGCGTGGTGGTCGTGGCCTGTCGCGGAGACACTTCATGTCCTTCTAATTAATTGAAAAATAGGTAGTGGGTTAGTACCGCCTGCCGATTACATGCCGAAGGCCCGTGCAGCCGCCTTGCGCGCCCTCGAACTCGATGATCGCCTCCCCGAAGCCCAAATCTCCGCATTGGGAATGCTTGGGCACCGCCTAGCATCTCGAACCCGCGCCCCTCAGCGAACTGGACGAGTGGATGCAGGGGAGGATAAACTCCTGGGATGCACCCTTGGGGTGAGACACGAAGTTAAAGGGGTTGTGCCGTTCGCTGAAAAATCATTGTACGGCACCGTGGGTTGTTGAGAATCGTTCCCAGTCGGTGAAGCGCAGGCAGGCTCTGCCGGAGGGCAACCTGCTGAGGAATAGCCGACTGGAAACTCATCGCAGCCGATGAGCCGTGGGAGCGACGACCAACAATCGCCGCTCCCAGCTTGGCCGAGTCCGACATCGGATCGATAGATTTCCTCATGCCTAGAAAAACTCATGCTCGTCTTTTCCCGACCGCCGGCGAGGGTCGTAAGCTGCGCTCGAACTCGATCGGCGGACGATAGCCAAGCGCAGAATGTAGGCGCTCCTGGTTGTAAATTTTCTCCAGGAACGTCCCGATCGAAAGCCTGGCTTGTTCCAGATTGCGGCACTCCGTGCGATAGACTTCCTCATATTTGAGGGTCTTGATGAAGCTCCCCGCTTGAGCATTGTCGTAGGGCGTTGCCCGTCGGCTCATGCTGATGCGAATGCCGTGTTGTTCCAGTTGTGCGGTGTAGTCGTGCGAAGCATATTGCACGCCGCGGTCGGAATGGTGCACCAGGCCAGGCCGGGGCCGACGTTGCCTCAGCGCCATGCGCAAGGCCTCCAGTACGAGGGCCACTTCCATGGTGCGCTGCAGCGCCCAGCCGATGCAGCGCCTGGAAAAGGCGTCCAGCAGGACCGCCAGGTACACGAATTCCCATTGCAAGCGGATGTAAGTAATGTCCGCGATCCAAAGCTGATCAATGCTGCTCAATACCAGGCTCTCGGCTAAGTTTGGATAGACTGGAAGGCCATGATGGGAGTGGGTGGTCAGAATAAATTTCCGCCGCCGCACACAGAGTAAGTTGTCCCCTCGCATCAGGCGCAGAACGCATTTGTGATTGGTCTTCCATCCCGGCGCCAGAGTTCGGCATGGATCCGGCGATAGCCGTATGCGGGCCAGCGCAGGGCGATTTGTTGGATCTGATCGCGCAGCTCCATGTTGGATTCTCGAGGCGGCGCGCATCGCCGGAAGCGGTAATAGCCGGCGCGACTCATGCCCGCTGCCCGGCAGAGCCCGTTCACCGCTGCCCCCGCTTCGGCGGCTTCACCAATTTGCTCGTAGATCCGACGCCGCCATTGCCGCCGGCTGCTAGCGGTTCCTCCCTGAAACGCCGCAAGGCTTTTTTTAAGAAGTCGATCTCCATCGCCTGCTGCCCGATCTTTCGTTCCAGTCCGGCAATCAACTCGGCATCCAGTTGCGACTGCGGGCGCGCACCCTTGCCGGGAAACGCCCGCTCACCCTTCGCACGCCACTCGCTTCTCCAGGCCTCAATCCGATTCGGACTGATTTGATACAGCCGAGCCACCTCGGCCATACCCTTGCCCGAGTCGATTTCGCGCATGACGGTGATCTTCAATTCGCGGGGATATTCTTGTCGGGGCATCTGCATTGTTCTCTCCTTTTAATGTAGCTTGCCCCTTAATTCGGTGTCTCACTCTTGGGGTGCACTCCATCCGTTCGTCGTCCGCCTCTTTCGGAAAGGACGGTAAAACGTGAGAAAGAGGCACACTAGCACGGGATTTCCAAGTGTAGTTAAACGCAAGAACGGAAAGAAAGTAATCATCTGGCGATGGTACGAGATGGGCCAGGACGGCAAGTCTCGCGAGCGCTGGAAGACCCTTGGTTTGGCCAGTCGGTTCAAGTCTGATGCCGCGGCACAGCAAGAAGCAGAACGCCTCGGCCTAGGTCGACCGATCGAAGAGGGGCCACGCACTCTGAAGGAACTCGTCGATCACTGGCTCGATACGGAATGCCCAGGGACGGACGAGGATCCGAACGAACCTCGGCCTTCTCCACTCGGGACAACTACCGCGGTTATCTCCGAAAGTGGGTCAAACCGCGATGGGGGGACCAAGCCTTGGACGAAGTGAAGGCCGTGGCCGTAGAGAGTTGGCTGTCGACTTTAAAAAAAAACGATGGCACGGCTCTAGCCGATGGTTCGAAAAAGAAGATCAGGGACCTGATGCATCTTCTGTACGAGCACGCAATCCGCTATGAATGGACAGACCGTAATCCCATTACGTCTGTTCGGCAAAGCGGCGTGCGGCAGGCCACACCCATTCGTCTCAGCGTCGACCAGCTTTCCCAACTTATCTACGGTGAGCTGAAGCAACGAGAGCGAGTGATGGTGTTGCTGGATTTCGGAACCGGACTGCGGAGGGGTGAACTGAGCGGCGTCCGCTGGGAAGACATCTGCTTCGGAGCCAAAGTTTTGATCCCAAAGCGCTCAATCGTGAAACAGCGCATCGGTAAGGTCAAGACGGAAGCTTCGAAAAAGAGCATCCCGCTGGATGATGTGCTGATCGAAGAGTTGCTGGCTTGGCGTCAGGAAACTCCTTATGCCCAAGACAGCGACTACGTCTTCGCCAGCACGAAGATGAGAGGCAAGCAGCCGTACTGGATGAGTCGGATCATGCAGCATCACATCAAGCCAGTCGCCGCGAAAACCGGGATCGAAATTAAGGGATGGCACACACTACGCCACTCCTACACGACCCTGCTGCGCCAGAACAACAACAACCCCAAAGTGGTACAAGGCCTGCTGCGACATGCCTCGTACGCAATCACGATGAACGTCTATGACGAAGCAATGTCGGAAGAGAAGCGCAGCGCTCATCGTGGAACGATTCAGCAACTGCACCGTAGCGTAACCCGTAGTGCGCCAAAACCGGCTATTCCGCAAGTGGTTGATAAGGTTGGCGTAGCAGACGGAAGGATTTTGAACCACTGGATACGGGCGTTTTCGTTCATTCAGCGAGCCGTGTCTCGAAAAGCCGCATAGGTCACCCGACTCTAACGCTCACTGACCCGCCTGCCTCGCTCGCGATATCCCTAACCCTGCCCAAGCGGCGCATCGGAGTTTTGGCAAAAATATACTCGCCTATCGGTGCTGTGCTGGCTGGCTCAGACCGGTCTTTGATCGTCACCTCCGGAACCGGACTCGTTGCGCCAGGTCGTCTCGCGACCGAAGAAGATGCGCCTGCTTCCACATTTGGGCATAGTCTCTCCACTCTACTCATTACCCTACGGTTCGCAGGAAAACGGTATCACTGGTATCAGTAGAAAAGGACTAAATTCGTTCTGGAATAACAATCCTGACAGGTCGAACACTCTGTGGGAAAGCCGTCCCCCTGAGAGACAAGATGTATAGCTCAGGCTTCAGAAACGCCATAGGTAGACCGCTTGGGCCATATCACGGTCGACCTTCTTCTACTTGCGATTGGCGTTGTGCTCGTTGGGTTATGAGTGCCACCATCAACAGAATCTAAAGACGCGCGGCGCAAAGGGTAACGCCTTGTTCTTAACGGAAGTGAACCGTAATCCTGCCTGCCCCTGTCTAGCCCCTATCATTTGTGTCCAAAGTCCAGCACGGTCGCCTCAGCGCTGGGTCCGGACGCGATCGCGCATAAGCTTTATCACGCGGAGTCGAAATTGCGGAACGAAGACAGCGGTTTCTTGGAGATGTGTGGTGCCGGGAGGGGGATTTTCTTGACTCCGTTTCCCACCACAAATGGTATCAGTAAGTTGCAGTGTTTTGCGCAACTTGAGCCTTTTCGTGCTTCCGTTACGTCCGATCTGACACCCTCGGGAGAGGAAAAACGGTAGGAAACGGTAGGGAAATTCTGCGCCGATCTGACGGCGATTTTGGCTGCCGGACGACGTTCCGGTCGGCCCAGTTGTCTCATACGTGCACGCAGCCTTTGTGACCGACCTAGGTGCTGCCTCTGATATAGATCGCACGAGAGATTGAGAACGTGTTCGGCTGTGTCGAACTACTTGTTCTTTTCTCGCTCGACCTCGATCAGTTTGTCGAGAGAATCAACTCCATCCCGATCGCGGGCAGTTTCTAGCTTCATCCTTGGATTGAAGTCACCTGGAACATTTTTCCGGCAGGTTCCCCATGAGCGCATCACCGCGCTTCCTACGCCAACGACCCAGCTTCGTTCTCGACCGTTCAGGCATGACCGGGAATGAATTATACATCTGCCGCGTGGCGAACACAAAGCGAAAGTGCTAGACTGCAGAGGTGGACGAGGGCCGCAAACGCGTGCTGTTGATCTCCGCCAACATCCTTGCTGCACGGAAGCTCGCGCAGTACGACGGCGGGAAGCGCTTGCCTGCAAAGGTCGCTGCTGTCGCCGACGCCGTTCGTTGGGCCGAGGAGATCATGCGGGCGATTGATGAACGTTGGCCAGTTGCACAAGATCGGATCAATCGGAACGGTTAGAAATCTGAGAGGTTAGACCGCGCTCGTTGTCTCCTGCGCCTTCAGCCACGCGAGAACAGATGATCTACGGAATCGGAGACCCATCGGGAGGCGGAGGACTGGAATTGGATTGTCATATCTTGACCGCGTGCGAATGCGGGTCAGGTTGTAAATCGACGACGGCTTGCATTTGAGCAGTTCAGCGACTTCAGCGACGGTCAATATGTCGTTCTCGGCTGGTGTGCTCGGCAGGATTTCTGTTCCTGCGTGGGACACTGTGACAACGAATGACGCCGGTAGCTCGATACCTCTTGTCTGCTTCATAGCTCTACTGTGACACTTGGAAGAGGAAGGTAACACAGGCGAGGCGACACTTCGATCGCAACAATTGAGGCCCAATGACCTTGGACGAATTTCGTCGATCACTCACCGCGTCCGATCCGCCTGCCGGACTCTCGCACGCCCTCGCCGGGCTGTGGTGGGATGCCAAGGGCGATTGGACGCGAGCACACGAATCTGCCCAGCAAGACGAAGGACGCGATGGGTCGTGGGTTCACGCCTACCTGCATCGCAAGGAAGGCGATCAGAGCAACGCATCCTACTGGTATAGTCGCGCTGGCAAGCCCGTCTGCCGCGAGTCGCTGGATACCGAATGGCTCGGCATCGCGACAGGTCTGCTGGGATAGAAGAGAACTGGTCTCGTGATTGCGGTGCCGTTGTCGGCCATTTGAAAATGTCGCTTCGGTCAGCACACTCTCGGCACGCAACACGCTCGGGACCTCAGTAGAGAAACCGATTTTCTGACGACCGACAGTCAGCCGAAAAATGTCCTCGACACCAGTAAAATCTGGCACACAGACGGCACACAATACGGGCCGATTCGTGACTTTCTGATTGCCCGGCATCCTGGAAGAACTCAAGAAATCCGTGCTCAACTCTTTTTTTGGGGAAGCGATTGATGCAATCTTTTGCATTCCGATGATATAAGCTGCCATGGCCATCTAGCGATCACCAGGTTTGCTTAGAGTTCGGGAAAACTCGGAATACTGCTGCGCGATGAGTTTTTGACTCCGCTCCAGTATTCCAAGTAAGGATCGATGCAGATCCACCGGCGTCGCTGGAAACGGAGGTACACAGTGAACGAGTTCGCTAGCACCATCGAGCGTCATCGCCGCGAGCTACTGGTCCACTGTTACCGCATGCTCGACTCCTTGGCGGACGCCGGCGCCGCCCTGATGGACGCCAAGACCTGCGTGCGGTGGCTACGGCGGGATACTCCTGATATCGCTGAGGGTTGCGAGGCGGCATTAAGAATGATCAATGACACAACCCGCGCTGCCGAAGTTATCGACCGGGTGCGCTCGCTTTACAAGCGAGAAACATCAGACCGGGAACTGCTTGATCTAAACGAAATCATTCGAGAAATGATTATTCTGCTGCACGACAAAGCGGATCGGACTTCAATTTCAATCCGCACCGAGCTCGACTCAGGGCTCTCGTTGATCACAGCGGATCGCGTACAGCTGCAGCAGGTATTAATGAACCTGATGCTCAATGGCATCGAAGCGATGAAAGATGCGAACGGCGAACTAACCATCACGTCGAAGAGGACCGACGACGGTCAAGTACTCATTTCGGTGAGTGATTCAGGTATGGCCTTCCTGTCGGAGAAGGCGACCGCATTTTCGAGGCGTTCTTCACCACCAAAGAGCAGGGCACTGGCTTGGGACTGTCCATCAGTCGGAGAATTATCGAGTCTCACGGGGGCCACTTGTGGGCGTGTGCCAACACGGGATCCGGTGCGACATTTCAGTTCACACTGCCTACCGACGTGGCGGCGTCCTCGCCATCGGCCGCGTAAATTGGCATCCCCTCGTTGTTCTTGTTCGTCCGGCGGGAGAATTCTTCTTCAGCGATCAGGATGAAATGGCATGCCGCTATGCCCGGCACTCGCGGGTTCTGGGGTGTGCACATCGAGATTGACCACAATCGGGTCCTGTCCGTTCCTCACGACCACTGCTTCGCAGATCTCATTTGGGCTGGCATTGATTTCCTGATGCGGCACGTAAGGTGGAACGTAAATAAAGTCGCCCGCCCCTCGTTGAACCACCATTGTGCCGGCCCATCACTTGCTTGCTCCAACTGTCGCCCGGGTAATTGCGGCAGCGCGCGTCATGCCCGACGTCTGTGCTGTATTCAAGTCAAGTTCATCCGAATGTACGATTTTGACTCCATGTTTTGCCCAATCCATTGGTAAGCCTCTGATTGAGTTCTGCATTTTTGTTGCCTCGATCGCGGAATGTCCATCACCGATATAGAAGAGTCCTGCCTCTTCCCGGAGAATTACACCGTGTTGCCAACGCTAGCTTTCGGAGAATCCAGCTTCCCGCTGGTCTTTTTTTGGGCAACCTTGGATTCGCGACAGCTTAATGAGCGGACGCATTAGGGCCAGGTCGCTGGATGCGGAAAAGCGCCTGCGGATCGCGTGACGAGACTCGTCCGGCCCCAATCCAGGCATACCGGCTGATCAAAGCGCCGATGATAAAACAAACTGCGGCGAGGTAGCGAGCCGCAGAGCTGTGTCCCAAGAAAATTCTGAGCAAGAATGAGATGGGCCCAGCCAATGCGGCGCCAGCACGAGTCAGCCAACCAATAGCTCCCTCTCGCAGCGGACGATCGACGTATCGCCCGCGAAGTTCAATAATGATCGCAACTAATGTCTCGACTGTACTCGCGACGATCCCGATGAACTGAGTGACTGGAACAAGGAATCCCAGAAGCTCCAGAACGGCGGCCGCCGAACCCAACCCTCCACCAAGGAAAACGACCGGGACGAGCCTCCGATTTTCAGACCAAACCGGAATTGCGGTGACTCCTAAGAGGACTGACGTGTAACTCGCCAGTATCAGTCCGCTCAGGGCTGCGGAGATTTCAGCGAGCCATTCGAGCACAAGCAAGAAGCCATTTCCGTATCCTGCCAGGATCAGTTCGTGGCAAACGACTGCCAGGCCTACTGCAGAGGAAAATTTCGCCAACGTCCACGCGCCGACCGACATTGCTGAACGCCACTTGAAGACTCGCAACATGTTTAAGAACCTGGCAGGACGACCCAAATCTGCGATGAGTAGAGGCGCCGAGATCAGCGCGCCTAAAAATCCTATCCACAATCCAGCGCGTAGCAGTCCAGCATCGCCGAAGAGATGGGCCGCCAGAGCAATTACTGCGGAAATACCGGCTACCCCACCCACAAAAAAATACAGGGGAACTTGCCACGTCCAGGTTGGCGGCTTGAGCACAGGATTGCCGTGATAACTCACTCCGGAGGCCGGTTTTGGAAAAGGGCTGCCCACGGGGGCGACCCCGTGATCCTGTACTTTCCCAGTTCGCGCAGCTTCCTCCCTTAATGCATCGAGACGCTCTTCCTTGAATTGAGGATTTGCAGCCATGCTCAATGACCTCGTTTGTATCTACGCGAAAGATTCTTAGTCCAGCTACACCGCGAAAGCCAGGAATACGACCAGCACAACCACCAATGCCGAAAGCAGCGCTGCACTCCAGGCTGATTTCAGATGAATCGTGGGTACTTCGGGAGCAGGTGGGAAATTGTAGGCCTCCGGTTGGCCTAGAATCACAAACATCGCGTGAGCGCCCCCTACGCTGGATCCTGTTGGATCGTAAACTTGCGCATCGTTGTACCCGCGATCTTGTAACTCTTTTACCCGCACCTGCGCTTCCTGCCGTAAGTCTTCCAGGTGGCCAAATCGAATCGACTGAGTTGGGCAGGCCTTTGCGCAGGCCGGCATTAACCCGTCCCGCTGCCGGTCGTAACAGAAGGTGCACTTGAACGCGGTTCCGACTTCATGATTCTTGTCGACCACTCCGAAGGGACACGAAACCACGCAATAGCCGCAGCCATTACAGACATCGGGCTGCACATATACCGATCCAACTTCGGTCCGAACGATCGCGCCCGTGGGACACGCTTCCAGGCATCCGGCGTTCTCACAGTGCTTGCAGACATCGGAGAGGAACTGCCAACGAAACGGCTCTTCGATTCCGGCGAGTTGCGAGCCCATTGGCTTCTTCTCTTCCAAAAAGAGCACGTGCCGCCACGTCGACGCTCCTAACGCACGCGTGTTGTCGTACGACTGACCAGTCCAGTTGAACCCATCGTCGGGTAGGTGGTTCCATTCCTTGCAAGCCACTTCACAGGCCTTGCAACCTATGCACACTGAAGCATCCGTTAGGAAAGCACTCGTCGGCATCACATCCTCCCCAAATGGGCATTCAATTGATCGAGAGCGGCCTTCCCCCGTGCGCGACGTCCCGGAGAAACATCACAGAGAATCCCCTTGGCTTCCATGATTCGAACGTTCGGTTCCTCCGAGATGGCCACCAGGTCATTGGCGGAGTCTCCTTTGACCAGGCCGCGAGAACCCCAGTGATAGGGGACGCCTACCTGGTGCACCATCTTCCCGTCGATAAGCAGCGGCCGCATGCGCTGAGTTACCAGTGCTCGAGCCTCAACGATCCCGCGTGCAGTCATCAGGGTGACCCAGCCTCCGTTTTCGATTCCGCGTTCTGACGCCAGCTCGGGGGATAGTTCACAGAAGAATTCGGGTTGAAGCTCAGCCAGGTGCGGAAGCATGCGCGACATTGCGCCGGATGTGTGGTGCTCTGTCAACCGATACGTGCTCATGACGTAGGGGAAGCGGTCATCGGGAGAAGTGGCGAAACGGTTGTCCGGCCGCTCCTCTCGCATTTCTGCCGGATTGCTTTGCTGGTCTGGATAAAGTGGATTGCAAACTGGAGCTTCCAATCCTTCATAGTGTGTTGGCAGAGGGCCGTCTGCCAATCCCTTTGGGGCGAAAATCCAGCCCGTCCCATCGGGGTGCAGGATGAACGGTTTATCCCCGGCGAGGGCCTCATCACCCTGTGCATGTTTCGGTGGCTGGTAATTCGGCGCTTTCGTCCTCGTGAAGTCCGGCACATCCAGACCCGTCCACTCTTTGTTCTGCTCATCCCACCAAACGAGCTTCTTACGCTCGCTCCACGGCTGCCCATCAGGACGGGCCGAAGCGCGGTTATAGAGGATGCGGCGGTCCGAAGGCCAGGCAAAGCCCCAGCCGTGTCCCAAGAGATCCTGCGAATTCCGCTGGTTGGCGCGGTTCTCACCCGGGCGGGGGAAGACGCCGGTGTAGATCCAGCAACCACAAGCAGTGGACCCGTCAGCTTTCAATTCGGTGAATCCACTTATCAGAGTGTGGTCAGCTACTGTGTAGCCGTTGATCTCTTGCAGGACTTCTTCCACCTTGGGTTCTTGCATCGTTCCTTCCACGGAATAGTCCCAGGTCAAGGCGCTCAACCCCGCATTGCGCGGCCGCGGGTCTTGCTTCGCCTTCTCTTTCAGGCTGCGGCCCAAGTGGTACATGAACCAGGTTTCGCTGCGTGCATCTCCGGGAGGATCGACGGCCTTCTGGTGCCACTGCAACAGACGCTGCGTGTTGGTGAAGGTGCCGTCTTTTTCGGCATGCCCGGCGGCAGGCAGAAGAAAGACCTCCGTCGCGATCTCCTCCGGTCGAAGCTCGCCACGCTCTACTTCGGGCGAGTCGTACCAGAAAGAGGCGGCCTCAAGCTCTACCATGTCTCGCACCACAAGCCACTTGAGCTTGGAGAGCGCTTTGCGCTCCAGTCGCGAGTTGGGGGCTGCTACTGCCGGGTTTTGTCCCATCACAAACAGACCTTCAACTTTGCCGTCCATCATTTCCAAAAAGTAGCCCTGATGCGAATGGTCACCGGTCACACGCGGCAGCCAATTGAAGCCCCAGTCGTTTTCCTTCTTCGCTCCGTCCCCGTAATAGGCTTTGAGCAGACTGACGATGTACTTATCGAAGTTCCACCACCAGCCCGTGGGATCACGATGTGTTGCAACGTAATCCGCAAGATTCTTTGAGTCCAGCCCCAGATTCGGCATCGGCAAGTAGCCAGGCAGAATGTCGTAAAGGGTCGGGATATCGGTCGAGCCTTGAATCGAGGCATGTCCACGCAGAGCGAGAATTCCTCCTCCGGGCCGTCCGATGTTGCCGAGAAGCAACTGAAGGATCGCAGCCGCGCGAATGATCTGCGGACCTTTCGACTGCTGCGTCCAACCTAGCGCATAGCAAATTGCTCCTGTCTTTTCCGGACCTGATGCCGAGCAAAACGTCTCCGCAATTTTCAGGAACCGCTCGCGGGGGACCCCGCAGAACCGTTCAACCAACTCAGGCGTGTATCGCGCATAATGCCTCTTCAAAACTTGGTATACACATCGCGGATGGCTGAGCGTGGGGTCGCACTCGCAATCCCTGAGGTCGGCGGCGGCTCCAGCTCCATCCTTGCAGTGGCCGGAATGAGGTCCGGCGCTCTTGGGCGCGACTCGGCCACCCTCGACACAAGCCCCGTAAAGCCAGCCGCTGCTGTCGTAACTCCTATTCTTCGAGTCCCAACCGGAAAAGACGCCTCCCAAATCCTCGGTATCCTTAAACTCCTCGGGAAGAATGATCGAAGCGTTGGTGTAGTGGATCACGTACTCGCGAAAATCTTTTTCGTTTTCGAGAATGTAATGGATGAGGCCCCCGAGAAACAGGATGTCCGATCCGGCGCGCAGGGGAGCCCAAATGTTTGCCATAGCGGAGGTGCGGCTGAAACGCGGATCGACGTGAATGACCTTCGCACCGCGTTCTCGCGCTTCGATCACCCACTGGAAACCGACAGGGTGGTTCTCCGCCATGTTCGAGCCCATAATCAGAATGGCATCAGAATTTACGAGATCGTTTGGTGCAGTTGTAGCTCCGCCTCGGCCGAAGGAGGCGCCCAGACCGGGCACCGTTGAGCTGTGTCAAATACGTGCCTGGTTGCTGATGCACACCATGCCCAGACCGGCTGCGAAGAGCTTTTTGATCAGGTAGTTTTCTTCGTTATCGAGAGTAGCGCCACCCAGGTGAGCCATGGCAGTCGTTTGCATTACGACCTCTCCGTCCCGCTCCTCCACGAACGTGCGCTCCCGGGCGTCCCAGACGCGATCGGCGATCATGTCCATCGCCGTCTCCAGTTCCAACTCTTCCCACCGGGTGGAGTATGGCCTGCGATACTTGACGCGCGTCTCTCGGTTCGCGTGCGTCAGCAGTTCGAAGCTATCGGAGCCCTTGGGGCAAAGCCGACCGCGAGAAATAAACGAATCTGGGTCTCCTTCTATTGAGACAAGCTTTCCATCCTTGTGATACACAAGTTGGCCGCACCCTACGGCACAGTAAGGACACACCGTGCGCGAAACCTGCGCATCGTGATGCTTGGGAGCAAGATTGCGAGTTCGATCGCTCATGGCTTCCACACCAGTGCCATCGCTGTGCGTCAAGAGCTGTCGAACCACCGGCCAGCGCGTCAGTATTTGCTTAACCATAACGATTCCTCTCTTGGCCTCATTTTCGCTGCTGGTTGATGGCACCTATCTGCCCTGAAACGGCGTGTGATTTCCACTCATTTTATTCCCTTGAAATTCGCAAGCCCAAACACGTGCACGGGTTCCGACTGATTGCACGCAGGCCGATGGTTTGGTTTCTATCCGATCTTCTTGCATCAGTTGATGTAGCATTCTATCTGCCGAAGCGTGCATTTAATCGCCTAAGAACGATCTCAGCCCTTGACTCAACTGATCTCATTCAGCATTTGATCAATTGCCGCTGCTACTCACCAGCTTGCCGCAGCATTCGGGTCGCGCCGGCAAACTTGATCGATCCCATCCGCCGCCGAGGGCCTGAATCAGCAAGACCGTGTTCGCCATGCGACGTCCGATAATATTGACCGCCGTTACTTCATCCCCGAGCGCTGCATTTTGTGCGGTAATCACCTCGAGATAACTTGTGACCCCACCTTTATACCGAGTGATCGAGAGGTCCAGCGAGTGCTGGGCCGCGACCACCGCTTCATCCTGAATTTTGGCCTCGTTTTCCAGAATCCTCACCGCTGCCAGATTGTCTTCGACCTGTTGGAATCCAGTTAGTACGGTCTGTCGATAGTTAGCGAGTTGAGAGTCATAAGCGGCACGCGCTTGGTCGTTGAGGGCGCGCCGTCTTCCCACGTCAAACACGGTCTCCGCGGCAGACAACCCGATAGACCAGAGGCCGCTAGGACCATTAAGCAGGGTGGTGATGCTGGAGCTTTCAAATCCTCCGGAAGCACTCAAAAACACCGACGGGTAATAGGCCGACTTTGCAACTCCGATCTGAGCGTTGGCAGACGCAACCAGCCTCTCCGCAGCCGCAATATCTGGACGTCTTTCGAGCAGATCCGAAGGTACGCCGACAGGAACGTGCGGAGGCGGTGCAGTGAGGGGCAACGGAGGAAGGCTGAACTCCGCAGGTGGTTTGCCAATAAGAATGGCGACCGCGTGTTCGAACTGCGCCCGCGACACACCCACATCGACCGCTTCTGCCCGCGTAGTCTGAAGTATGGTTCTCGCCTGCTCAACTTCTACTTCCGAAGCAATTCCCCCGTCATAACGGTTCTGCGTCAATTCCAATGCTTGCTCGTATTGCGTAACTGTAGAATTCAGGAGTTGTTCCTCGGCGTCCAGGCTGCGGGCCTCAAAGTAATCGACGGCTAGGTCCGCGTGCATGCTCAGGTTGACTGTCGCCAAGTCTGCCGCACTAGCCTGTGCTTGTTCTCGATAGGACTCCACATTTTTTCGAACGCGCCCCCAGACATCCGCCTGATAGGAAACGTCGAAGGGCAGGACAAAGTCGTTCTCAGTGATGCCGTTGAAGATTGAATTCGGGGGCGGACGGTTTGCCGAAACTCGGGTCCGGGTCGCCGATGGCGTGACCGTCACGGTTGGGTAATAGTCAGCCCGGTTATAGCGTAGGGCGGCTCGCGCTTCCTGATACTGCGCCGCGGCGGCTTTCAGATTCTGGTTTGATACGTTGACCTGGAGTTCTAGCGCGTCGAGCTGAGGGTCTTGAAATATGGTCCACCACGTACCGCCAAGATTCCGGTCATTGGGTTGGGCGGGCTTCCAGTCTCCAACCTCTTTATAAGCAGGAGGAGCCGGTACCGCTGGAACGTGGTACTTGGGGCCAACCACGCATCCAGTCAGTTGAAGCGCCGCTATCGCGACCGGGGCCAGCCAACGCGTCGGCCGCGGAGTCTCAAACAAAATTATCTTTCGAGGGAGCTTCACTTGGTGTCCCCGGGCAGCGTAGCGTTGACGATTTGCACTTCCTGTCCAGAAACGAGCGAATCGGACGGATTCATAATGACTTGGTCGCCAGCGTTCAAGCCGGCAACGATTTCTATCTCTGCCCCCAAGTCGTGTCCCGGAGTTACATCGGTGAGCACGGTCTTGCCATTTTTCACCACGCCAACCTGCAAATTGTCCGACCGAAAAATCAAAGCACTCACAGGAAGTAAGTAGGTAGGAACCTGCCCAGGAATCTTCAAGTGTACTTCGGCATAGGAGCCGCTGAGCAGAGTTCCTTTGGGGTTCTCCACATCAACTTCCGTCAGTAGTGTGCGCGTGGTCCCATTAATCGCGTTGGCAGTACGTACTAACCTTCCCGGAAATTTGTCGCCGGGGAACTCAGCCAACACGATGTCTGCAGTGGTTTCACCCGGTTTGACGCCTCGCGAGTATTCCTCTGGAACATTCACGTACACGCGCAGGGTGCCCGGCTGAACTATGTCAAAGAGGTCGGTCCTCGCTACGGTATTGCTTCCGGAATTGATGAGATCGCCGATATCCGTGTTGCGGGCTGTGATTACGCCATCGAATGGAGCGTATACCTTTTCAAACGAAACCAGCGCGTCGTACCGTTGTACGTTGGCTTTGTCTGCTTCGACCATGGCGAGGTTAGCCCGGTAACTGCCTACGGCGTTGTCGACGTCTTGCTGAGAGACAGCGTGTTTTGTCAACAACCCTTCGTAACGGTCTTTCGTGATCTGCGCCAGCTCAAGGTTGGCTTGGGCGGTGGCAAGTGTGCTGCGCGCCTGGGCTAATTGCTGATCGACTTCCGGGGTCTGGATCACGGCCAGCAACTCTCCCGCCTTCACGCGGGCTCCAATGTCGAAATACCACTTTTTCAAGTAGCCGTCGGTGCGGGCGTAAATCGGTGATGAGATAAATGGCTCTATGTTACCGGGCAGGATAATTTCCTCGGCAGGAGCACTTCGCTTGGGTACCACAACCGAAACCGATGGCACAGCCATTTGCGCGGTCACTGTGCGCAGAGTGGACGAGGCCTTGATCCGAGAGTGGATTCCCGAAATCAAGACTCCGGCGACCACCAGCACGATGATCAAAGGAATCAGCCAACGTCTAAGCTTTCCCTTTTCGTGAGCCGCCGCAGGGGGCGGGTTCAGTTCTTGCTTGCCGATCGGTTCCTTGACTTCGTTTATCACCATATTAATTACCCATGTTGTTGCCCGGTGTTTGCTCTTTCGTCGGGGCGAGTTTTTGTCGCAAGCCATGCAACACGCTGAAAAAAGTCGGGACGAAGAACAGCGTAGAAACCGTTGCGAAAAGCAGGCCACCAATGACCGCCCGTCCGAGGGGAGCGTTCTGTTCGCCGCCATCCCCCATTCCAAGGGCCATGGGAATCATGCCGATAATCATGGCCAAAGCCGTCATCAGTACGGGACGAAAACGCGTGAATCCTGCCTGTAGCGCTGCGGCAACCGGATCTTTCCCTTCCGTCATTTGCTCCGTCGCGAAACTCACCACCAGAATGCTGTTCGCGGTAGCCACGCCCATGCACATGATCGTTCCCATGAGTGCGGGCACGCTCAGGGTTGTATGCGTCACGAACAGAAACCAGGCAATTCCGGCCAGGGCCGCAGGCAGCGCGGAAATCATGATGAAAGGATCGAGCCAGGACTGAAAATTGACGACGATCAGCAGGTAATCCAACATGATCGCAAACACCAGGCCGACGAGAAGGCCGACATAGGACGATCGCATGGTTTGCACCTGGCCGCGAACTACTACTCGCGAGCCACGGGGCAGTTGGGGGCGGGCTGCATCGATAAGCTTATTAATATCGCCAGCAACCCCGCCAAGGTCGCGTCCTGAGACCGAGCCGAAGATATCAATCACTGGCGCAACGTTGTAGTGAGATACGACCGCCATGCCGCTTCCTCGTTTCATCGAGACTAGGCTGGCCAAGAGGGAAGGGGAATTCGTGGTGCTTGTTCCCGTCACAGGCATATTGACAAGATCTTGTAACGTGTCTGCGCGGTATTGCGGCGTCTGGGTAGCGATCGAGTAGCTGACTCCGTTTTGTGGGCTCAGCCAGAAAGTGGGTGAGGTTTGGAAGCTGCCGCTAAGAGAAACGAGTAGATTTTGCGCGATGTCGTGCGCGGAATAGCCAAGCTCCTGAGCTTTTGTGCGCTCGATTCTGAGGTGCAAGTAGGGCTCATCGAACGGCTGCTGGACTCGTAGGTCAGCCGTGCCAGGCACGTATCTGATTTTTTGCAATAGTGCACTCGCCCAGGCACGGTTGCCTTCCAAGTCGTTGCCAACAACTTGAATGTCGATCGGTGCCGGGAGTCCGAAATTCAGAATCTGCGTGACCATATCAGAGGGGAGAAACGCGAACATCACCCCCGGAAATTGTTTTGCCAGGCTCAAGCGAAGTTGGTCGACGTAATCCGCAGTTGGATGGTGCTTTGGGGTCAGTGTGACCAAGATGTCTGCGTCGGATGTGCCCACCGGCGCTGAATTGCTGTACGAGAGATTAATGCCGCTGTATGGCAGGCCGATGTTATCGATAATGCTCTTCATTTCGGCAGCCGGGATTTGTTGACCAATTGACTTCTCAACCAGGTCGCACAGAAAGGCCGTATCTTCAATGCGCATTCCCGTGGGACCTCGCAGATGTAGTTTGAAACTGCCTGCATCAACGCTTGGGAAAAAGTCCTGTCCAAGCCAGGGAATCAGAATCGCCAGTGATCCCAAACAGGCCGCAAAGAACGCCACCAGAAAAGCACGCCGGTGATGAAGACAAAGTTCCAGCAGGCCGTGATATCGTTCACGGAACCGTTCGAATCCGGCCTCGAATCCCTTCTGCAGCCGGACCAGCGGATTGCGGCTCTTGCTGGCCTCTTCACCGACTTTCTGATTTCGTAGAAGATACTTTGCCATCGTCGGAACGATCGTCCGGGAGAGGAAATATGAGGCCAGCATCGCAAAGATGACAGCCTCTGCAAGCGGCAAAAAGAGATACCGCGCTACGCCCGACAACAAGAACATCGGTGCGAATACAATGCAGATCGATAGCGTAGACACGAAGGCGGGGGTTGCGATTTGCGCTGCGCTGTCCAGGACCACCTCGTCCAGATTCTTGTCTGGCTCTGCTTCCCGGTTTCGGTTGATGTTTTCCACCTCTACCGTGGCATCGTCCACCAGGATGCCGACGGCCAGTGCCAGTCCGCCGAGCGTCATGATGTTGATGGTTTGTCCAATCACGCTCAACACAATAATCGACGAAAGAATGGCCAGAGGAATGGAGGTCGCGATGATGAGGGTGCTTCGCCAGCTCCCCAGAAACGTGAGGATCATCAATGCAGTCAAGCACGCCGCAATCAGGGCCTCCCGTACGACGCCCTGAATCGCGCCAAGAACAAAAATGGATTGATCAGCCAAGGGTTCCATTTTTAGCTGGGGCGGAACCGTGGTCGCGATCTGCGGCAGCAGAGACTTGATGCCAGAAATTACGCTCAGAGTTGAGGCATCGCCTGCCTTCTGGACGGTCAGCAGTACCGAGCGCTGGCCGTTAACACGTACAATGTTTGTCTGTGGTGGGAACCCGTCGCGCACCCAGGCCACGTCTTTCATATAGATGGTAGTGCTCCCGATCGTCTTGATCGGGATGCGGTTGAGGTCCGTCATTGTCTGTGGCGCCGCATTGGGAATGTCAACGTCATACTCTTTGCCGCCGATTTTGGACGTACCAGTGGGAAGAATCAAATTCTGAAGCGTGATTGCATTCACTACGTCTAGTGCGGAAAGACCCTTCGACTGTAACGCCGACGGATTTAAGTCGACCTGCACCTGGCGTTGCTTGCCGCCGTAGGGATACGGTACCGCCGTTCCCGGAACCGTAATCAGTTGAGTACGAATGAAATTGAGACCGTAGTCGTTTAGTTCCTGTTCGGAAAGCCCCTGTCCCGAGAGAGCCAGCTGCAAAACAGGCACGCTTGACGCGCTATAAGCAATGATGAGCGGCGGCGTCGTCCCCGCAGGGAGTTGCCTGAGTTGCGTTTGAGAGCTCGCTGTAAGCTGCGCGACGCCGCGATCTAGACTCGCGTTTGGCTGAAGAAACACTTTCACAACTGCGATCCCATAAAGCGACTGCGACTCGATATGCTCGATGTTGTCTACGATCGTGGTAAGGTTGCGTTCGGTGATGCTTACGATCCGGTCAGCCATGTCCTTCGGGATCAGGCCGTTGTAATTCCAAATGACACTGATGACCGGAATATTGATATTTGGAAAGATATCGGTTGGAGTGCGGTAGATTGAAATCGCGCCCATCGCCAGAATGAGGATGGCCATCACCACAAAGGTGTAGGGCCGCCGCAATGCGAGTCGCACAATCCACATAGAATTTTCCTTTTGATCAATTAGCCACGGCTGTCAATTAGCCGTTCGTGATCTCGCTTAACCGCGTCGCATAAGACGCTTGAGCTTTGCACGCGCCCGTGCGAGCCGGGCCTTCACTGTTCCCTCTGGCACTCCCAGAATGTGCGCCGCTTCGCTCGTGGTCAGCCCGCCAAATGCACGCAGCTGGAATGCTTCGCGCAATCGGGGTGAAAGCTGAGATACGAATTGCATCAAGCGTCCATGCAGTTCGGAGTTTTGACACTCGTCTTCGGGACTTGGTCCGTGGTGCGGCAATCGTTCTGCCAGGGGATTTCCCTCGTCCTCTGCGAATCGCTCATCTAGAGACAGGTGGATCTGGCGTAGCCGTCTGCGCAATTGCATTCGTGCGCTATTCGTGACGATGGCGGTTAACCACGTCGACATCTGCGCTTGCCCCTTGAATTGGTCCAAATGCTTGTAAGCTGACAGGAGCGCATCCTGAACCGCATCCTCGGCGTCGGCTGCATTGCCCAGATGCCGATGGGCCCGTCTGTAAAATAAAGGCAGGCAGCGTGAGAGAATGTCCTGCATTTCCTGTGTATCTCTTTCCTGGGTGCGGACTTCAAGCTGCTGTTCGGTTCTGATGTACGCTTCCGCCGCTTCCATTTGTTGTTGCCTCAGCTCCCGACATCAAAGGCACGCCGCTTTCCAATCAACTTCCGGGTAACTTAGGTGCTTATTTTCAGCGACATGTGGTGAGGCGTGGGCTTATGAGGCCAGATGCGGCGTCCGGCGGTTGACACAACGTCCGCATTTCGACAGGATTCGGACCTGAGATATCACAAACATGGGTTGGGGTCCCGCGAATTTGCGACCGCGAATTGTTGGGTGCGCCCTCCTGAGGCGGGGCTCCTTCGTCGCTGACGCTAACGGCGACTTCAATCAAGACTATTACGAAGGAATGTACCGAACACCCCATCACACCTCATCTCCGATAAGTAAAGTACGACAAGTAAAGAACGATGCCGTCAAGGTCGCAAACCAATGCACCAAATAGAAAGCCGCTGACCATATACAAACGGGTCGGCAATCTCCTGCTTGTTCTTGCCGGTACAGACGGACGAAATTTGGCAGGTCAAATGCTTACTTTGTCAAAGAGAGATGGGGGCCGGATGACACAAAGCAAACTGCGCTCGCAGATTCTTGTTTGTCTCTGATGTTCCGCGGAAGCTTTGCAGAGTCTGACCTGAGTCGCTCGAAAACCTTTTAAGGAGAAACGACATGAAGAAACTAATTACCTATCTGATAAGCACGCTACTTGTAGCTCTGCCCATTCTCTCCGGATCGGTTTGGGCTGCTGACCAGGAAAAGGATCAAGATCGCTTACAGAACTCCGGTATGGTGTTGAAGGAGATTCTTGATATTCCCGACGACATTCCCCAAGACTTACTCGACAAGGCCGATTGTGTGGTTGTCTTTCCATCCGTATTGAAGGCCGCCTTCATCGTTGGCGGAAGTTATGGGCGGGGTGCGATGTCCTGTCGCCAGGGTCAAGATTTCAGGGGTGCTTGGGGAGCACCTACCATGATGGCGCTAGAGGGCGGCAGCTTCGGCTTCCAAATAGGTGGCCAGGCGACGGATTTTGTCCTCCTCGTAATGAATGAGCGCGGCGCGAGCGGAATTCTTACCAGCAAAGTGAAGCTGGGAGCCGATGCGTCGGTTGCCGCGGGTCCGGTGGGCCGCGATGCCTCGGCAGAAACCGACGCCACCCTGCGTGCGGAAATCTTGAGCTACTCCCGCGCCCGGGGCGCGTTTATAGGGGTCTCTCTCGACGGATCAACCATTCGCCCCGACGATGGTGCCAACAGGCAGATTTACGGGCAGAATATCCCAGCGAGGCAAATCGTACTGTCTGGGAACGTCGCGATCCCGCCAGGAGCTCGGGAGTTGATTTCGACACTGGATTCCAGGACTCCGAGGCATAAGTCCTAGGTGTTGAAAATCAGTTTCGCAGAATCAGGAAGTTGTGTCGGTCAGTGCAGCTGATCATTACCTAGATTGTGCGATTCGGTCCGCTGCGAGCGCAGTTGAGAATAGTAGGGTGTGAGGCAGAACGAATGCGACCCAGTGCCTTGAACACCTGGCGCAAAGCGCGCTCGCAGATTCTCGTTTTGTGGCTGCTCTTCGGCGACGTTTACCCAACCTCCGACCCGCGTTTGAGCCCGACGAATATCTTCGCGCCTGTATCCACACCAGCCAAGTCGGTCTCGCACTTCTCTGTTTGTACTCGCGGTAACAGTCGGGAATTTCTCAGTCGTCTTAGCCTACTGCGTGACTCCGCAGTGAAGTTAAGGACACGCAAGGACAGCATCTCAGCACCGTCCAAATACCGACGCGCGATCAGTCTGCCGACACTCGCGATTTCGTTCAGTTTTGGTGCTCGGCACAAAACCTTGAAAAACCCCGTGCTCGCAACGAGCTCGGTTTGGAGATCCGAATGCAATTCGAGGATATGGCGTGGACACCGAACTGACCACATAGCGTGAGTCCGATCAACCTTATTCAGGTTGGTCGAGCGAACGTGGCTACGTCAAGAATCGCAGTGCTGCGGGATCGAAGAAGAAACCAGAAAGGACTGAACCGAAATGGCGAATCAAAAGACTAAGAAGTGTGCGCACATACCGTGCCTGTGCGATGTGCCGGACGGAGAAAAATACTGCGGAGAAGCGTGTCGTGACGCGGGAAGCGAAGACGTAGAGATCGCGTGTCAATGCGATCATCTGGCGTGTCCGCTCACGTTTCGGGAGTTCGCACCTCGAAGCGCCGCCAATCTGGCCAACTGAAAACAATACTTTGCGGCGGCGCACCCCATCGGACAAGATCCGCCCGTGATCGTCGATGCGACCCGTCGATGAAAGTGTGACTCTGGTCGCGTATCCCGCGGATTACCAGTCCTCCGGGGTCATGACCTTTCTGGTCAGCCGGGGGGGGGCGTCTATGAAAAGGATCTCGGGCCCAGTACTACGACAGTGGCTCCAAAAATAAAGGCCCCGACCGCTTCGAGTTGGCGCCCGGCGGCATAAAGCTAAAGCACATGAGCCCGCGTCGACGCGATAACGAAAGGAGTTGCTGGTCATGCGAAATGCCTTGGCCGCACTGGTTCGCTCAAAGACCCGGTTTGGAATCCCGCTTGCTACTCCTTAGCACGACTGAGTCCTACGGATGGTATTTCAGGGTGCGGTTATGAACGAATTGGTTAATTTTCCGGAAATGCAGTACGCAGTAATAGAAGCCCTTCAGACCGAAGCTGGTTCTGAACGTTTCGTGATTGCGTATGGCAGCGAGCAAGCACTGCACGATGTCATAGCCGAACCCTGCATCATTGCATTTGGCTTCTCCTCTCGCGAGGAGGCTGTAGCGACTGCGAAGCCTTGTATTTTGGCTGCCGCCGCTTAGCAGCAAATGAGGAGAGCAACACTAGTGGCCTGTCGCAGTGAGTTCGTTACTGCGGACGCGGCGGGTGGGATCGGAGTATTTCCACTGAATGGGCCGAGCATTGGCAGAGTAGGCATTGATGTAGCGGCGGAGTTTGCGAGCCAAGTCGGGAACCGAGGTGAAGACGCCCCGTGCGATGACCTCGCGTTCGATCTTAGCGAACCAGATCTCGACCTGATTGAGCCAGGACGAGTAAGTGGGCGTGAAGTGAAACCGGACTCGGGGATGTTGTTGGAGGAACTCGCGGACGGCTTGAGTTTTGTGCGCGGAGAGATTGTCGAGGATGATGTGAATCTGTTGCCGAGGCGAGCACAGAGATAGGACCTCTTGCAAAAAGGCGACGAACTCGCGGCTGGTATGGCGGGCAGCGGTTTTGCCGTGGACGCGACCAGTGGCGGTATTCAGCGCTGCATATAACGAAAGCGTGCCGTGGCGGTAGTACTCGAAGCCATGCCGTTCGGCGCGTCCCGGCGAGAGCGGCAGGACGGGATCGAGACGGTCCAAGGCTTGAATGGCGGTCTTCTCATCGACGCAGAACACGGCCGCATGCTGGGGCGGGCGCAGATAGAGGCCGAGGATGTCAGCGGCTTTGCTTTCGAATTCAGGATCGTCGCTGGCCATGTAGCGTTCCAGGCGGTGCGGTTTCAGGCCCGCTTCTTGCCAAACGCGATACACCGCGTCTTTGCTGACGCCGAGCGCAGAGGCCAGCTTGCGGCAACTCCAATGCGTAGATCCGTCGCTAGGTTTTCTCCGCGTGGCTGACAGGATGCGGGCGCGCAGAGCCGGAGTCAGCACACTGGGCTTTTGGCCGGGATGATAGGTGTCCAGTCCCTCCAGTCCGTATCGCCGGAAGCGTTGCTTCCAGCGAACGATAGTGGGCGCCGTGGTCTGGAGCTGTCGCTTAATCGCGTTGAAGGACGAGCCTTCTGCCAGCATGAGGATCAACTTGGCGCGAAATACGTATCCGGCTGGCAGAGAACGGGACTGGGCGATGCTACTTAGATCGGACCGCTGTTGCTTGGTGAGCAAAATTTCGCTGCCAGTAGCCATGACAGCTTTGATGCTAACAGTCTAGTAATGGTTACTCTGCGACAGGCCACTAGTCGAGAATTGAGAAACAACAACATGGATATCATCGGGAGAGATCGGCGATCGGAAACTGATTCAGCCTTGCAGAGATCCAGACGATTGCTCGTCACGTTTTACAGCGATGCTGTCGTCGCGGCCATTCTCATCTTCTTTTCCAGGAATGCCATCTCCGCGGCAGTCCGCGCATTTCTAGGCAGCTCGGTTTAGTTCCTCCGAGCATTCAGATTTCTGCACAACAGCAATCTCAGCAGCGGGTCCAAATCAGTTTGAAGGAGGAACAATATGGAAAACATACTTCACGAGATGAGGTCGTCGTTTGCCTCTATTCAGGCCCTAGCTTTGGCTTTGGTCGTAACAGGAGCCGCTTCCTCGCCTACGTCTAGCTGTCCGAACCTGCACCAGATCACGCCGCAGAGAAACACACAGTTGCTGTCCATCTTGCTCTCCTCTCAATCAGCACTTGCGAACATCAATCGTGTTCCAACATCTCGTTGGAACAGTTCCTTCCCATCGCGATGTCACACCGTGACAGAAGTCTCCTGAACTCAGTCGGTAGCTCGATCACTGTTGCGATCGAAGCTGCCGGCCGCTTTCCGAACTACTTGAACAGGATCTTAGCCATCATTCCCTTGTCCTCATGGTTCAGGAGGTGGCAATGAAATACCGCCATACCCTTAATCACCGGGTCGGTAAAATCTAGGATGACATCGACGGAGCCGCCATACGGAACGTTCACTGTATCCAGCCACGCGGGGTTCGGCAGCGGGACGCCGTTTTCTGCATAGGCCAGGAAGTGGACCTGGTGAATGTGGAAAGGATGTAGTTCGGTGGTCAGGTTGGCAATACGCCAATGCTGATAAGTGCCGACGCTGGCGGTTGTCATCGGACCTGCATCCATAGCGAACTTGCGGCCATTGATGTAGAAGCCGTTCTTGTCCTCCGTGAAGGTAACAATGAAGTCCGGCGCAGTCTTCTTCAGCGGCTCAACGTCGATCGGCTTGTAAAGCGGTGGCCGGTCATCGAGAGTTTGTACTTGCTCTGGCGCTGGATGTGAATTGGACCGAGCTGAACTTGGTTGCACCAGATCTGCCAGAACCATTGCCGGATTGGGATCCCCGGCCGGACCCGTATTTACGCATAGCGTACGCAGAGCACTATGCACTCCAGAAGGTGGACCGGTGACGATAGCCTCGAGGCGTCCCGCAGGCGCCAGCAGCAGATGATCTGTGGTACGTGTCGCGCCTTTGGGTTCGTGGTACGCGAGGGGCATCCCGTCGAGCGCCACGATTTCAAATGTCTGTCCATCCAGTTGCAGGTCTAAATACCGGTCCGCCGAGGCGTTCACAATGCGCCAGAATTGCCGCTCTTTCGGCGCGATCTCGATTCGCGGGCGAACCGCACCATTCACGGTAAAGATTTCCTCGACTCGCTCCGCCTCTCCCCCACATCCCTTAGCTGGGATTTCAACCTGATGCATGAGTTCGGTTGCACTCGGATCATGTTCAATGGAGCGGCCGCGCACAACTATGACCCGCTCGCGCAGTCGTCCTACTTCGGGGGCATAACGTTCCATGCCTTCGATGACGATGGCTCCTGACATTCCGTCCAAAGCCTGCCGGTAACTCTCGCCATGGGGATGAGTGTGATACCAAAACAGCCCCGGCGGATGGTCGCGCGGAATCTCAACTGAGTAGTGCAAAACCTGGCCAGGCTTGGCCAGCATTGTTAACACGTCATCCTGCGGGGCGTCTGGCGAGACGCTGAGCCCATGAAAGTGCAAGTTGGTCATGTCCATGCAGGGACTTACAGCACAAGTTTCCGGGGACTTGGCAGGAAGATCGTTGACGTAAGCGATGCTTAGGACGTCGCCAGGGGAAGCACGGATCACAGGAGCCACCGTGTCACCGTTGAAAGCGAAGGCATCCCGGCCATTTTCATTCACCGCATGCAGCGTAAGGGATACCAAGTGATTCTTCGCTTGCACCTGCGGAGGCTCCGGCAATGAATCAGATTGGGCGCTGCCCAGAGCAGTGAGAAATATCTGCGCGCCGATGATAAGCAGGTTCCTCGTCATAATCCACGATCGTCATCTTGACTGACTGCATGCAGATCTCCAAACTTCGCCCCCTGCCGCTGGCACTGCTTTCCCAGGTCGTGTTGGCCCACGGCGCAAAGAAAATCAACCAAGTGTCCATGGGCTGATAAGAGGCGTCGGTATTTGGACGGTCTCAATGCTGCACCTAGGTATCGAGACTCGGCGGAGCCATTTCACGGGCTTTCGTCTGGACGGCGAGCGGAATTGCCCGTATCAGAGTGTCAGTATCGCGACGCGGCGGTACTCACACCGACACTTCCGCCAGAAGACAGCTCGTCTGCGCAAAATTCCCCCTGGCTTAAGTTCCTCAGACTAATCCCTTTGCACAGAACCTACACTCGCTCGGGGTTTTGGCATCCGTTTTGCTCTTATGCAATGTGAGCTGAAAACAGCCAACATTGTTTCAAGGAGATGAACCAAAATGAAAATGAACAAAGGTTACATCATTTTAGGTCTGATGATTGCCCTTACTCTTTTTTTCGAACTTGCTGCCCACGCTGAACCGATCGACCGAAGCACCAAGCTCACGTTTAGCGAGCCCATCCAAATCCCGGGGGAGGTGCTACCTGCAGGGACCTACTTGTTCATGTTGGCCGATGGTGACTCTGGCCAACACATTGTGCAGATCTTCAATGCGGACGGGACTGTCCCGTACGCGACCGTTCTCACAACTGCAACGGAGCGTTCATACCCAACCGGAGATACTGCAGTTACATTGGCGGAACAGGGAGCCGGAAACCCGGATGCCCTCCTGAAGTGGTTTTACCCTGGTTGCCTAACCGGGAATGAGTTCCTGTATTCCAAGCAGAAAGAGAATGAACTCGCTCAGGACAAGCAACAAACAATCATGGCCGATCAGAGGAAAGGACCCAACTCCGAAATTACCGGAGCTGGCGACTGAGGACGGGGTCTTGGCATTCGCTCGGCAGCGCCATTCGATTAAAGCAGCAGCTAAACTTGAAATTGTTTCTTGAGGACCCGGGTTTTTGTACCCCGGGTCCGTTTTGATGGGAAGTTGCTTTTGCGACAGATGGCTGGATGGCGATTGATGTCGAGATGCGGACAAAGCTGTCAACGGACGCACTCGATCGGCACTACTCCTCTGCTCATGCTGGCCGTCATGCAGATAGCCTATTGTTCAGCAATCGTTTCCGTTTCCCCTGAGGTACGACATGTTGGAAATTCGCGTGCTTCATCGAAGAAGGAAGGCGGAAATACATTGGCACTCGAGTCAATTCTCTACATATCCGACCAGGCGACCAGCAGCAACTCGGTGCTCGCCGCACTCGAGGCCACTGGCTGTGAAGTTGTGGGCACCGACACCGCTACACAAGCAGTCGCACTTCTATTCATCATGCATGCAGTGCTGTCATCGTGCTCCATTACCGGACGAGAGGACGGACCAGTTTTGAGTTGGTGCGAAGCCTACGGGCGATTCGGCCAAGTGTTCCGATCATCCTGCTGTGCCGTGAACAGATCGGCCACTTGCCATCGGGAGTGGATGCCAGCGGAGTTTACTTTTACGATGTAGGCACAGCCACGCGAAAAGCTTACCTTTCAGGTGCGGTATCTGCTGACTGCGGAAGGGCCACATCCAGATGTCGACGAGCCAGTTCATTGCGGCGCCGCGTGAATGCCGACTGCGGCCTCCGAGCTGCGCTGACTCTTCTAATCGCCTCGCGCGCCGCCTGGCGGTGTCGCTGCTGCAAGACAGGCTTCTTCCCGTTGAAATTCCGCGCTTCCAACCGGCAGTGGGCAGCATGGGTCCTCGCCACCCGTTTGGGGAGGCTACTGCGCTATCATGTTCTTCCATTGGGGTGCTGTTAAGAAAAGTTCGACGAGAGGAGGCGAGCGGGCCATGGCTCGGATTGGGTGGCGCGCGGTCGTTCGATTTCCAGTCGGCAGAATTGCTCTTGAGTTGCTGACTCTTGTCTGCTTGCGACTTCCCCTTGATGTCGCTCCGGCCATCCTTGCTTTCTTGACGACCCTCGTAGTTCCCGCCCAAGTCGAGGCCCATGAATGACCACTGCGGCTGCTCCCATGGTGTTCGTCATTGATGACGACGACCTGGTCCGTGCGGCGATCCAAGGCATGCTAAAGTCCGTCGGCTTGCGTTCTGAAACATTCGCGACCGCGCCAGAGTTCTTGCGCAGAAAGCGCCCGGACGGGCCAAGTTGCCTGGTGCTGGACGTAAGACTTCCCGGAGTGAACGGCCTGGAATTTCAGCACCAGTTGGTTGACGCGGGTATCCGGATTCCGATCATCTTCATAACCGGTCATGGAGATATACCCATGACGGTGAAAGCCATGAAATCTGGCGCGGTGGAGTTCCTGACCAAGCCTTTCCGCGACCAGGACTTGCTGGACGCTATCCATCTGGCTTTGGAGCGCGACCGGGCAACGCGCCAACAACAGGGTGAGCTCACCGAATTGCGAAAACGATACGACTCGCTTACTGCACGCGAGCGCCAGGTCATGAGTTTGGTGGTTTCGGGCATGCTCAATAAGCAAGTAGCTTTTGATCTCGGTACCAGCGAAATCACCGTGAAGATCCATCGCGGGCACGTGATGCAGAAGATGCAGGCTGAATCACTAGCGGACTTGGTTAGAATGGCGGCGAAGCTGGAGCTTCCGCCCGGTGATCGCAAATGAAAGTCTTTTCGGACCTTCAACGCTATGGCCTGGCGATAATTTCCTGCGGAGTCGCTCTCGGACTTGCCTGGCCTATCGATGCCCCTTCGTCGTGTTTCCTTCTCGCCGTCACCGCGAGCAGTCTTTTCGGAGGGTTGGGGCCGGGACTTTTGTCTGTTGTTCTCTCGGCCTTAGCATTTGAACACTTCTTTCTGTGGAGAACATTTCCGCCGGCCCACGAGACGGCGACCTTCTTGCGGTTTGCAGTCTTCGTGATAGCAACTTTGCTGATTACCGCGCTGATGGAGGTAAAACGGCGGGTCGAGGAATCCCGCACTCGCGCCCAGGAGGCGCTGCGTCTGGCGCAGTCGGATTTGGCACACGTCAATCGAGTGACCACCATGGGAGAGCTGACAGCCTCGCTGGCGCACGAAGTGAATCAACCAATTGCTGCCGCCGTTACCGACGCCAACACTTGCTTGCGATGGCTTACGCGCGATCAACCCGACGTGGAAGAGGCGCGCGAAGCTGCCTCGAGAGTGGTCAAAGACGCGACCCGGGCGGCGGAAATCATTAGCAGGGTCCGCCTCACCTTCACGAAGAGCACTCCGCAGCGGGAGTTGGTGGATGTAAACGACGTTATTAAAGAGATGATCGTGCTGCTGCGCAACGAAGCATCGCGATACTCGATATCAGTCCGGACGGAGCTAAGCGATATTCCCCAGATTATGGGAGATCGTGTGCAATTACAGCAAGTGATGATGAACCTAATGCTCAATGCGATCGATGCCATGAAGAACGTCGAGGGGACACGCGAGCTAGTCATCAAGACACAGAGGCAGGAGGATGAGCAGCTTGTGCTGGCGGTCAGTGATACCGGCGTTGGACTACCCCCGCAACAAGCAGATCAGATATTCAATGCGTTCTTCACCACCAAGAGCCACGGGACTGGTATGGGCCTTCGGATCAGCCGCTCTATCGTTGAAGCGCACGGAGGCCGCTTGTGGGCTGCGGAAAACTCTCCGCGCGGCGCAAGCTTTTACCTCGCTCTACCGACCAAGCTCGAGACCCATGAATGAACCTCGTATGGCGGTATTAGAGCCCACATACCAACGTATAATTGCGGCCCCGTTGGCGTCTTGCTAACTTCCTAGTATGGCCACTGAGAGAAACACCAAACTAGTTGCGATTGTCGATGACGACGATTTAATGCGGGGCGCGTTGCAGGGCTTGCTGAAGACGATCGGGTTTTCAGCCCGAACCTTCGCGTCGGCGGAGGAATTTTTGGACTCGGGCGATCAGCATCAGACTGGATGTCTGATCGCTGATATCCGCATGCCGGGAATTTCCGGGCTCGACTTGCAGGCGAAACTCAACGCCGAACATTGCAGGATTCCGACCATCTTCATCACCGCGCATGGCGACGAAAAAATGCGAATGCAGGCGTTGAGAGCAGGAGCTGTCGAGTTCCTGACGAAACCATTCGACGATGAAGCCCTGCTCGGGATTGTTCGAGCAGCTCTGGAGAGTTAACCCCGATAGCGAAGTGTGCAGACCGCGCCAGGAGGTCCTCTGTGGCAGCCTTCGAAAGATTTGGAAGTGGTGATCAGGTTTCTTATGAGCGCAGATTCGAGCAGGTGATAGGCAATAGTCCTGCCCTAGAAGCAGTGCTCGAACAGGTCGAACGTGTCGCTCCTACGGATTCTACCGTTATTATCCAGGGCGAAACAGGCACCGGCAAGGAGCTGATCGCCCACGCGATTCACAATCTCAGCTTGCGGTGCGGACGTCCGTTCATAAGGTTGAATTGTGCTGCCATTCCTTTAGATCTGCTGGAGAGTGAGCTTTTTGGCCACGAAAAGGGCGCGTTTACCGGGGCCATCGCGCAAAAGATTGGCCGCTTCGAACTCGCCGACAAAGGCACACTCTTCCTGGATGAGGTGGGTGATATTCCGCCGGCGCTGCAGCCCAAACTGTTGCGCGTCTTACAAGAACATGAATTCGAGCGTTTGGGGAGCACTAAGACTCACAAAGTGGACGTCCGGCTGGTTGCTGCAACAAATCGGGATCTGATTGAGATGGTGAATCGGGGCGAATTCCGCAGCGACCTCTACTACCGCCTGAATGTGTTTCCGGTCCTGCTGCCACCGTTGCGGGAGCGTCGCGAAGACATCCCGGCGTTGGTGACGCATTTTGTCGAGGTTTTTGGACGGCGGATGGGTCGAGAAATTGAACACATTCCTCCCGAAACTATGTCTGCGCTCAGCTCGTACCCATGGCCGGGGAATATTCGCGAACTGCAGAACCTGATCGAACGTGCCGTGATCCTTTCAAACAATGGTGTGCTTCCCAATTCTTTGCCGGCGATAGGGACTCAGGCTGTTACCGTCGCTTTCGCTGCCGCTACTACACCAGTCACTACTTTGAAGGACTCCGAGCGCACTCTAATTCAGCGCACGCTTGAAAGCGTGGGGTGGGTGATCGGCGGCCCGAAAGGCGCTGCCGCCAAACTTGGCTTGAAGCGCACTACACTGATCCACAAGATGCAGAAGCTGGGGATTTCCCGACCCCTCCAGAGCGGTCAAGATGCGATTGGGCAAGCATCGTCGGAGCCAGACTCGCTGCCGCACTTCTAGCAGCGCCGATCGGTAAGCTCCTTCTTTTTCTAACCAAGCCACTGTGGGTTGGCGACGGTGCCGTCAAAGTGGTGACTGGTTTTGTAAAGTTCGAACTGACCTCCTTCCGCAGCCTTTGCCGTTTTTGCGAGAAGAGCCGCAACCTGGGACGAGTCCATCGGCTGGAAACTGCGGGCGGCGTGCAGAGCCTGCTGAAGGATGGGCAGCGAATCGCAGCCAGTAATGACGACACTGGTTGGAAGATTCATCGGGTAGTACAGACACTCGACCGGTGTAACCGTTTTGCTCCCCAGAATGAAATGGTCGCCCATTGGTTTCATGCCGAGAACTCCGACGCCGTCCTTGGTCAGAACCGGCAAGACCTTTTTTTCGAAACTGTCGAAGTGGGCATCCATCACGTTGAGAGGCATCTGAACCGCATCAAACGTAAATCCGTGCTTCGAGGCTGTAGCCAGCATTTTCAAATGAATGTCTGGACTCTTGTGGCCGGTGAAACCGATAAAACGGATTTTACCCACCTTCCGGGCTTCGAGGACGGTCTCCATCGCTCCGCCTTCGCCACAAATGCGGTCCGGATCGGAATCGCGAATTACTTCGTGGAACTGGAGTAAGTCAATTCGATCCGTCTGCAACCGCCGCAACGATTCATTGATTTGGCTTGCAGCAGTGGCTTTGTTTCGTCCATCGATCTTGGTCATCAAGAACGCCTTCTGGCGATAACCATCGCGTAGCGCTCTGCCCATTCGAATTTCGCTCTCTCCCCCGTTGTAGTCCCAGCAGTTGTCGAGAAAATTGATTCCTTCGTCGAGTCCTGTGCGAATAATGCGAATGCTCTCTCCGGGATCGCTCTGTTTGCCCAGGTGGTACCCGCCAAGCCCAATCAGTGAGACTTTTTCACCGGTGCGTCCCAGTGCTCGATATGGAATTCCGTTTTTACTATCCTTCGCTGCGGCTCCGTTTAGCCTTCCAGCCAAAACAAGGGATGCGCCGGCAGTCATGCCAAGAAACTCTCTCCTGCTCACGGTGGGATGATGTTTCGCGATCATCATGTCTTGCCACGAAGACTGATCAGAATGATCGGAGCATGATTGATTCGAATCAGCGTTTCTTAGAGTCATGGGAAAAGCTCCTGTTCCACTGTGTCCTGACACTCTCTATGCGAAATTGCTGTTGGTGGAGAGCGGCAAATCGCGAACCCGCTTGCCAGTGGCCGCGAAAATAGCATTGCAAAATGCGGCGACAAACGGCGGCACTCCGGGTTCTCCAACGCCAGCCGGGGGCGCTGAGCTCTCCGTAATGTAAACGTTGGTGTGAGCCGGAACCTCGTTGATCCGGGCCACAGGATAGTCATTGAAATTGGATTGCTGGATTACGCCGTTCTTGGCGGTGATTTCTCCGCTGCGCACGATGCTCGTGCCAAAAACCACCGCACCCTCGAATTGCGCGCGGGTCGCTTCCGGATTTACGACCAGCCCCGCATCAAGTGCTGTATCAACACGCGGGATGCGGATCTCGCCGTCATCACTCACCTCCACTTCAACCACCGTAGCCACATAAGTCAAGAAACTGCGATGCGCGGCGAATCCGAACCCGTGGCCCTTTGTGTTCTTGCTTTTGGCCCAGCCGGACTTGTCGGCGACCATTTCGACAACCTTCCGCAAGCGGCCTGTTTCCCAGGGATACGTTTTGTAATCCGCACCATAGTTTGGATACGGCACATTGGTGAAGTCCAAAGTGCGAGGGGGTCCGATAAGGTCGAGCAGATACTCCACGGGATCGCGATTTGCCCGATGGGCCAGTTCATCGGTGAAACATTGGATTCCAAAGGCGTGGTATATGTTGGCCACCGATCGCAGCCAGCCTATCCTGACATGAGCCTGCGCCGGGCCATTCTCGATGCGTATGTTGGGCAAATCATAGGGAAGGTCCGTCCAACCTTGTGCCAGGTGCGGCGGATCGCCATAAACGGCGTTCACATCAAAAATCGATGTGATGGGCGGAAAGACCGATCTCTGCAGCCACGCGGTGGGCTTTCCTTTATCGTCGACGGCTGCCTTCAGGTACATCGCAGCTACGGCATTATAGTAATCAAACTTAACGTCGTCTTCCCGTGTCCATACAACTTTCACCGGTCGACCCAGTTTCTTGGACAAAACCGCTGCCTCGGCAACGTAATCAGGCTTGGATTTTCTTCCAAAGCCTCCCCCTAGCAAAGTGACATTACAAATCACATCCACGGTGGGAATGCCCAGCTCGGAGGACACGATTGCCTGTACCGCCTGAGGATTTTGCGTGGGTGCCCACGCGGTGACTTTCCCGTCCTTGAATTCAGCCAGCGCTACCATCGGTTCCATAGGAGCATGGGCCAGCAGCGGAACGTAGTAGTCAGCCTCAAATACATTCGTCGTAGGGAATGCTTTGTCGGAGTCGCCTACGCTGCGGATAAGCTTCCCCGGCTTGTGCGCTGTTTCCGTAAGCTCTTTCTTGTATTCAACAGAATCGTAGGATTCGTTTGGTCCGTTGTCCCAGGTGATCTTCAGCTTCTTGCGGCCCTGAAACGCAGCCCAAGTGTTGTCGGCAATGACAGCAACGCCGCCCAAAGGCTGAAAGGCAGCGGGAGGTTTGAATGGATCGATGCTAACGGTCTGGTGTACTCCCGCAACCTTCAGCGCCTCCTGATCGTCAACGTTCTTTACTCGGCCCCCGAAGACGGGAGGATGTTCGATCGATGCGTATACCATGCCATCAATGCGCGCATCCATTCCAAACGTCGCTTTTCCTGTGCAGAGCTTTTCCAAGTCAACGCTCGTCGTGCCTTTCCCGATGTACCGCCAATCGGAAGGATTTTTCATTTGGAGCTGATCCTTCTTTGGCACGGGAAGACGTGCCGCCGCGGCGGCCAGCTCACCGTAGTCCGCTCGTCGACCAGTTGCCTTGTGAACTACCGTATGTAGGTCGGTGGAACACTCCGAGGCGGGAACGTTCCATTGAACCGCTGCTGCCTGGATCAACATCCAGCGCGCCGCAGCGCCGCACTCTCGCATGGTGTCAAAGAATCTCCTTACAGATTGCGAGCCATCCGTATTTTGGTCTCCGTATCGCTTATCGCCAATCGCCTGGTCGATCTTCACCCGCTTCCAGTCGGCGTCCAACTCATCCGCAACTACGAGTGGCAGGGAAGTGCGGATGACCGTTCCCATCTCTGACCGGTGCGCCACAATGTAGACGGTTCCGTCTTGCTGAATGCCCACAAAGACATTGGGATGAAGTGTTGCCCGGTCCGCGTCGTTTCGACCATCCATTGGCACTGCCTGGCCGAAAACCGGTGGGACGTATCGCACCGCGAGGATAAGCGCTCCCGCTCCAAAAACTCCCTTGAGGAAACTCCGCCGGCTTACGTTTTCGATGTGGTTCATGCGATTTTCCCCGCTGCCAGCTTGATCGCCTGTCTAATCCGTTGGTAGGTTCCACAGCGGCAGATGTTGCCCGCCATGGCATCATCGATTTGCTGATCCGTGGGGTGAGGAGTGTCCCTTAACAAAGAAGCCCCCTGCATGATCTGCCCGGACTGACAATATCCGCACTGGGGAACGTTCACCTCCATCCACGCTTTCTGAAGCGGATGGAGCCCGTTTGCTCCAAGGTCCTCGATCGTTCGAATGTCGCTCCCCGCCGCCGCGCTCATCGGCGTGATGCACGACCGGATCGCTTCACCGTTCTTGTGCACCGTGCACGCGCCGCAAAGGGCCATACCGCAGCCAAACTTTGTTCCTGTCAGTCCTAGTATGTCGCGCAAGTACCACAACAGCGGCATGTCAGGATCCCCTTCAAAGCTGCGATTGATAGCATTTACCTTGAGCTTCACCATTAAGGTCCCCTCTGCTATCAAGTCAAGCATTCTACGTGCCACGCTGCATCGACTCATGTGGACCAAAAAGCCAAGTGCGCTTTCAGTTTAGATGTAGGACGAAAAACAATCTCTTTCCCGAGTGTCCGCAGTTCGACAGCAGCGTCGAAAGACTGACCCTGTTGTTGACCCCGTGATGTCGTCGTATTAACGCAGATGAGACATCAGGTTCCCGCAAATGAACATTTTCGCAGCACAGGCATACTCTCGCAGAATGGCCAGCATCTTGCTTCAGTTGAAGACAGATCGAGTAAATCGCAAGTCGGTCTGAAAGATGGAACGCCATATCTCGGCGCTTCGGCTCACAACTTGATCGTGGTCTGGTTGCACAAGCAATCAACACCGACCGCTGGAGGAGAGTCTTGACAATTGGCACCCGCTCGTATTTCTTAACTGCGGCAGTATGTGCTATTCCGTGGATCTTGCCGGCTTCCAAGCTGCCAGCGCAAGACGCGCACTTTCATAACGCGCCCCCGTCCAGCGTTCAACTAAAGAATCCGTATGCGGGGCAGCACACAGCCGTTGTAGCAGGGTCAAGACTCTACACCACTAACTGCGGCTCCTGTCATGGAATTGGTGGACGCGGAACCGGGAATATCCCCGCATTATCCGAAGGACCCACGCAAGCAGCATCCGACGGAGAGGTTTTCTGGTTTATCACAACCGGGTCTGTCAATAATGGCATGCCAGCCTGGGGCAGTTTGCCCGAGCAGAAACGATGGCAGATTGTTACGTATTTGAAGTCACTCAAGAATTCACGGAGCGCACAAAAGGCCGAGTCTGCGTCCGCCATCACGAAGCCGGTCAAGACGAATGCTCCGCCGCCGCGACCTCCCTATACAGATTTCCGCTTTGAGGAACCTGGAAAAGTTCGCAGGATCACTACGCAAGATCTTCCAGCGCCATATAGCAGTGACCCAGCAGGCAATGCGCCGAAGGTCGTGCCTCGTCCGCAAGGTGCCTGGCCCAAACCGCCAGCCGGATTCAGCGTTCAGCAATATGCAACCGGACTCGATAATCCAAGGTTGATCCGGACCGCACCGAACGGCGACGTTTTCCTGGCAGAAAGCAGCAGCGGGAAAATCAAAGTGTTCCGCGGAATCACCCGCGAGGGCAAGCCCGAGCAGACCAGCGTCTTCGCCACCGGACTCAACCAGCCTTATGGCATTGCATTCTATCCTCCCGGAGGCAACCCCCAGTGGGTGTATGTCGGCAACGCCGACTCAGTGGTCCGGTTTCCATATCAAAATGGAGAACTGAGAGGAACCGGTCCCCCTCAGCATATTGCAGACCTCCCACATGGCGGAGGGCATTGGACCGCGACGTGCAGTTCACGGCCGACGGCAAGAAGATGTTCGTTGCCGTCGGATCGTCGTCGAACGTCGACGATCCCGACACCACTCCGGATGAAAAGAATCGAGACGACATCCTGGAGTTCAACCTCGATGACTCGGAGATGAATGTGTACGCATACGGAATCCGCAATGCCGGAGGTGGGCTGGCGATCGATCCCAAGACGGGTGAGTTGTGGTGCTCGGTCAACGAGCGCGACGGCTTGGGAGACAACCTCGTCCCCGACTACATCACGCACGTGCAGGAAGGTGGCTTCTACGGCTGGCCCTGGTGGTACATCGGCAGCCATCAGGACCCGCGCCACGAGGGCAAGCATCCAGAGTTGAAAAACAAGGTTCTCGTTCCCGACGTGCTGTTGCAGCCGCACAACGCATCACTCGAGATGACGTTCTACGAAGGCACGCAATTCCCGGCTGAATATCGGGGAGACATTTTCTCTTCCCAGCACGGTTCATGGAACCGATCGGTACGCGCCGGATATGAAGTCATCCGCGTACCTCGACATCAAACGAGCCGGGCCAGCGGCGAGTACGAAGATTTTGTGACCGGGTTTGTGGTCGACAACAGTCGCGTCTGGGGAAGGCCCGTCGGCATCACCGTGGCGCAGGACGGATCTCTGCTGATAACGGATGACGGCTCGAACTCCGTCTGGCGCATTAGCTACACGAGTTCCGATAGCCAGCAAAGCGAGCGTGCGCAAAGCCATGCAAGACCAGTCGCGAAGGACATATCCAGGTAGAAAGTCCGCGATTGCGTTACTCGTATTCGCGGCCGTCGCGTTGTGTGCTTTCCAATTTGGAGATCGGTATGGTCTGAACAGCATGCCTTTCGCACGTACTCGACCGGACAGGCATTCCTTGCATCGTGTCAAGGACAAGGTGTTTGATGTAGAGGGAATACATGTGCTGGCAGTTGATGGTCTGGCGCAGTGACTGTCGGCGCGGGAAAAGTGTGAAACATAAACTTAGGAGGTTAATCGTGAACAAGAAGGAAGTTTCTGCAAGTCTGGCTGGTAATGTTTCGCTTCGCGGTGAAATTTCTGTCCATCGCCTCGGCTTTGGAGCAATGCGCCTTACCGGCGAAGGCATTTGGGGCCCGCCAGGAGATCGAAAAGGCGCACTAGCGGTTCTTCGCCGTGCCGTGGAACTTGGCGTAGAGTTTATCGACACTGCGGATTCCTACGGCCCGCACATCAGTGAGGAACTGATTGCCGAAGCGTTGTTTCCTTACTCGCCTGGCTTGGTGATTGCGACTAAGGGAGGATGGAACCGTCCCGGTCCGAATCAGTGGACCCATGATGCGACCCCGTCTCACCTTCGCGAAGCGGTAGAGGGCAGCCTCACGAGACTGCGCCTGGACCGCATCGACGTTTACCAACTGCACATTCCAGACCCCGTCGTGCCCTTCGACGCCTCGGTGGAAACTCTGGCCCGACTGCGAGACGAAGGCAAGATTCGCCTGGTCGGATTGTCCAACGTCACGCAAGAGCACATCGAGCGAGCGCGCAGAATTGTCCCGATCGTCTCCGTGCAGAATCGTTACAGCTTTGCCGACCGTGAATGGGACTACGTTGTGGATTATTGTCAAAGTAATGGAATTGCTTTTATCCCCTGGTTTCCACTCGGAGCAGGCAAAGTTGCCGGCGAGGTGCTTAGTCGAATCGCGCGGGCACATGGTGCGAACCCGACACAGATAGCGCTGGCTTGGCTTCTTCGGCGATCTCCCATCATGCTGCCAATCCCGGGGACATCCTCGATTGAGCATCTGGAGCAGAACGTTGCGGCAGCTTCACTGCGCTTAGCTGAAGAAGAATATGAAGAGCTTTCGGGCGTTCCCGAGTTGGTGGGATCGCGGTGAACAAATTAGCCTTCCACGCAATCTCTTACGACCTGGTCGATACGAGACTCTTCGCAGCTCGTGCTTAAAGATGGAATATCCAACACTGAGGAAACGAAGGAGACAACCCTATGGAACGTCTTACTCCAAATCAGGTGAAACTGGGCTTCATAGGCCTGGGTAACATGGGAAGCCGGATTGCCCAACGCCTGCTTGATCACGGATACCAACTCGCCGTATACGACGTCGATATCTCCAAGTCCGACGCCATCCGTGCACAGGGCGGTACCGTTGCTAAGAACGTTGTTGAATTGGCGCGCACTGCCGATGTGATTCTTTCGTGCCTGACCAACGATGACGCCGTTCGCAACGCCTATACGCGGTCTGAGGGAGTTTTTGCTGGGTCAAGGCCAGGAACCGTTGTGCTCGAGATGAGCACGATTTCTCCAGAAAGCTCACGCGAGCTGCACAGGCTCGGTGCCAAAGAAGGCGTCGAAGTGCTCGATGTCGCAATCTCGGGCAGCACTCCTGCTGCGGAGCAGGGCATTCTCACGCTGCTGGTAGGCGGCGACCGAGAACTCTTCGGCGCCGCTGAGCCCATATTCCAGGCGATTGCAAAACAATACTTTCTTTTGGGCGGTTCTGGCTCTGGAACCGCGATGAAGCTAGTCGTCAACACGTTATTGGGAGTTGGCATGCAGGCGATCGCTGAGGCGGTAGCCTTTGGTGAGAAAGTTGGTCTGAACCGCGAACGGTTACTCGAGGTTTTATCAAAGACAGCCGTGATCGCTCCGGCTCACGTCGGAAAACTGGCGAGGATCGCGATCAACGATTACGATCCGCAGTTTCCACTGCGCCTGATGAATAAAGACTTTCAATTGATTCTGGCCGCAGCGGCAAAAGAACAGGTTCGCATGCCGGCGACAGAGGCTGCTTTTCACGTCAACTCCGATGAACTGGCGCGCAATGATAATGAAGAGGACTTCTCGGCTGTCCTGCGGCAAATGGAGGTCCTTGCAGGTATCGCCACTATTCACTCGACCCCAGCGGCGAGTTGATTGCCTGGGGATTTGCTCGAATTGAGTACGATGATCGGTGCGGCACTTTCCGGGTTCCAAGTTCTGGTCCGCATGCCATTCATAGGGGTGACGTAGGCCCTCGCCGACTAAGAATACTTTAGATTACCTCTGTGGCATCTATGAATGAATTGTCATTTGGCAGCAATTCGCCGGCTATGGCAATGGGGTATGGTTAACGAAGGTGGCCTGCTTCCAGGTCCCACATTTGCCGGAAGATCTTTAATTAAGAATTAAGAATGAGAATTTACGAAGTCGCGAGCGCATTCCCTAAGAATTATTACAGCCAAGACCTCATTCGTGAAGCGCTGAAGAGCCGCTGGTCTAACAAACTGGGGAGACCTCAGATTCTGGATCGCCTCCACTGGAAAGTAGAAGTTCAAGGGAGGTATCTGGCACTTCCCAGCACAAGCTACGAGGGTGGGCAACCTTTCCTCCGCCTTTGTGCTTCTAGTCTTACAAGAACCTCACGAATCTGTGCCGCCCCGAGCCTGCACACTCTGCATTCTAGAGCGCCATGGGCCTGATTCTGTTCCGAACTAGTCCTTCTCGAGCGGTAAATAGCAAATGACAAAAATGGCAGTCGAAACAGATGTATTTGTCGTTGGCGGAGGTCCAGCCGGTTTGGCTGTTGCAATTGCGGCACGCAATCGGGGATTTTCTGTGACTGTCGCTGACGTTGCTCAACCGCCGATCGACAAAGCGTGCGCCGAAGGGATTATGCCCGACGGCCTGGCGGCGTTAAGGAAGTTGGGTGTAAACATTCCACTAGATGCGGCATCGGCGTTTCAAGGGATTCGTTTCTCGGACGGTGAGTCCTCGGTGCAAGCCAGGTTCCCACAAGGTCCTGGACTCGGTACACGCCGCACGAAACTGCATGAGATTCTCATCGATAACGCTGCCGCAGCTGGCATCGACATGCATTGGGGGGCTCGCGTCACTGGCTCAGCGCCGGATGGTGTCACGATAAACGGGATCAATGTTCGGTGCCGCTGGCTGGTAGGCGCTGACGGTCAGAATTCGCGGGTCCGTTGCTGGTCGGGACTGGACTCCGTTCGCACTCCCCCATCGACGCGCTTCGGCTTTCGCCGTCATTATCGCGTTGTGCCATGGTCCGAGTTTGTGGAGGTTTACTGGACCAGGCACGGACAACTGTATGTCACGCCGGTCGGCCCAGACGAAGTCTGCGTCGCCTTTCTCAGCCGGAATCCGGAAATAAGACTGGAAGACGCATTCGCCGTATTTCCTCAAATAAATGCGCGGCTGAGGGGTGCTGATCTGATCACTCGCGAGCAAGGGGCAGTCTCGACTACGCGGGCTTTGCGATCGGTTTACCGCGGATCGACGGTTCTCGTCGGAGAGGCGTCTGGCTCAGTCGATGCTATTACCGGAGACGGTCTTTCGATGGCTTTCCAGCAAGCCTACGCTTTAGGTGAGGCCTTTTTGAACGATGACCTCGCTCAATATCAGAGCGAACATCGACGGATCGAACGTCTTCCACGCATGATGGCGAACCTGATGTTGCTCCTGGATCGCAATAACTGGCTTCGCGCCCGCAGCTTGCGTGCTTTGGAAGCAAGTCCAACACTGTTTGCGCGTATGCTCGCGGTTCACACGGGGGAATTGCCTCTATTTCAGATCGGCATCGAGGTAACCCTGTCGTTTGGGTGGCGTCTCCTTCGCGCATGAGATTGTCATGAGGATTTGCACAAACGTGACGGAACTCTTCCAGAAAGGACCTAAGCTCTTAACCGTGAACTTTCGAAATCGAAATATCTTCTCATATATTTCCTTAGCCGTTCTCTGCGTCGCGGGTTGTTCTTCTGACCTGTGGGCACAAGAGATGACACTCGAACTGGATCCCGCGAATACAAAAGTTGAATTTACACTGCCCGACGTGCTCCACACTGTGCATGGAACCTTTGAGATGAAGAGCGGACTAATTCACTTCAATCCTTCCAACGGGTCGGCTTCGGGTTCGGTCCTAGTTGACGTCAAGAGCGGGCAGAGCGGCAACAGCACGCGCGACCGGAAGATGCACAAGGAGATCCTGCAGAGCGAGCAGTACCCAGATGCTACGTTCACGCCAACGAAGATGTCCGGACCTTTCTCACCGCATGGCAGTTCGGAGATCCGAGTCGACGGGGTCTTTCGCATTCACGGCAGCGATCACCCGATTACGCTGCTCATACCGCTGCAAATCAGCGGAAGCTCCGCTAATTTTAAGACTCAGCTGGTGATCCCCTATGTGCAATGGGGAATGAAGAATCCCAGCACTTTTGTTCTGAGGGTAAGTGACAAGGTCGACCTGGATATTGCTGCAAGTGGCCATCTGGTCCAGGACCCGCAATCTGCGGACGGGAAGGTTCGCTGAAACTTGGCTAATTACGCAGGCTGGAAAACTCCTACCGGAAGAGACATCGTAATCAGCGCTCCACCAGAGGGCGCGAGTCCGATCGCCACCGATCCACCATGAACCTGAGCCACGGCAGCCACAAAGGCCAGCCCCAGGCCGTGTCCTGGAGATTGTTTCCCTCTCACGAAGCGCTCGAACGCTCTCTCACGAATTTCGAGTGCGAATCCGGGCCCGTTATCTTGAATAGTGAGTTCAGCGGCTCCCTGCTCGGTTCGCAACCGGATCAGAATCTCGGAGTTGTTCGGTAGATGCATAAGCTCATTTTCCAGCAGATTGCTGACAACCCGCTCCATCAGAGAAGCATCTGCGTCGATCACCACTCTTGGTTCCAGATCGAGAACGAGCCGTTGATTTTTTTCCGCCATCGCCGGGCGGTAGATTTCTGCCAACTGTGTGGCCACCTCAGACAAGTCCAGAGGCTTGCGATCAAGGTGCAAAGCTCCCGCCTCCGCCTCAGCCAAGTCGAGCGTTGTGTTCAAACGTTGAAGCAGCCGGTCCAGACCTTCAATCGCTTCTCCGACCGACTCTTGCAATCTGTCGTTTGTGCCATCGCATAAGGCCGACTCAAGCGTTCCGCGAATCGAGGTGACCGGGCTCTTGAGATCGTGGGCCACCGCATCCGTGACTGCGCGTAACTGGCTCACCGACGATTGAACGCGGTCAAGCATGTGATTGAAGGTCTCCGAGAGACGCGCAATTTCATCCGAGTTCTTCGACTCCGGCAACCGTTCTTTCAAGTCCTCGCTTCCCATACGCGCAACAGCTTCTGTTATGCGCTCGACTCTGAGCAGGGTTCGCCGGGCACTGAAATAAGAAATTACGCAGCCCAGCACGAACATCCCGCTCCAAACCGCCGCGAAGCTGCGAGTCAGCTTGTGCAGCAGATGGCGCGCGCCACGATCGGAAAGCCCGAGATATACTGCCGCGCCATCGTTATGGACTCTGGCCACCACACGAAAGGGCTGCTTCCACCCCGAAATACGAATCGATTGTGGTTTGCCAGGGGTAAGGTTCGCCGTCTGAATTGCCTGAAGAAAGGCCTCTTTAGCATTGGGACCGACCCATAACGGAATCTCGTGCGTCTTCGGGTCAGTCTCGAGGAAGAAAACAGAATTTTGCCGCTTCCCGTTGGTGCCGGGCTCCTCGGGAATCTCCTGCGTTGCGAGCTCCGCGACTTCTTCCACGATCCGATCGTAGAGGCTGTCTCGCGGCGTGTCTTCCGCCACCTGCGCGAGTGTGTCTGCCTCGCCAAGCAACCATGCGTCACTTCGCTGCCGAACGCTCTTTGCCACCAGCAGATAAACGATGAAAAATGCGATAGCCGATCCGATGGCGAATGCTGTTGCCGTCCAGATGGAAATTCGCCACGCCGCTGTGGTGCGAAGTCGCTTAGGCATTTTTTAAGACGTACCCTACTCCGCGAATGGTATGAATCAAGGGCTTCAGCGCTGCATGATCCACTTTGCTGCGCAAGCGGTAAATGTGAACGTCCACAACATTCGTCGCCGGATCAATTCTCATTCGCCACACGTGGTCAAGGATCATAGTGCGGGTCACAACGCGTCCCGCGTTTCGGCAGAGATACTCGAGCAAGGAGAACTCCTGAGGAGTCAATTGCAACAATTGATCGCCTCGCCGAGCCTCACGCCGGACGAGGTCCAATTGCAAATCCGCTGCCTGGAGGCGTGTAGATTCAGTCTGAGGTGTGGAGCGTCGCAGCAAATTTCTTAGTCGAGCCAACAGTTCGGGAAGGGCAAATGGCTTGGTCAGATAATCATCGCCGCCGTGTTCCAACCCACGCACTCGCTCATCAACAGAGCGTCGCGCCGACAGAATGAGGACAGGCGCGGAACTGCCCTGCGCCCGGCAGCGGGCAATCAGGTCCAGACCATCCATGTCCGGAAGGCCAAGATCAATGATGAATGCGTCGTGAACTCCCGCAAGCGCCAAGGCCTCGGCAGCCTTTGCGTTAACTGCTGCATCCACCTGGTATCCAGTCTCCACCAACGCGCGCTTTAGAAATTGCTGGATGTGGAGGTCATCCTCCACTAATAGCAACCGCATCCCTTCGGACCTCCCAAAAACTGTATCCTCCGAAGTAAGATGCATGCAATCCCTCAGAAGTTGAGTGCGCGTCGTGCCAGATCCAGCGCGTCAGACCAAAACGTTGAAGATGAATGGATTAGCTCCACTACTCGCCCCATGGCACGGACAAACTGCTCGATTTGGTTTTCGTCGACAATGAGGGGCGGAGCGGCTTTGAGGACCATGAAGTTGTTGCCACAAACCTGGGTCAATATTTTCTCATCCCTAAACATCCGCATGACGACCATCTGGCCGAACAGCCCAGGGTGTATTCGCTGGAATGCCTCGAACGCCACGCGGAGGCTGATCTTCGAAGGTGCCTGGAATTCGATGCCCGATAAGAGTCCGAGTCCGCGGATGTCTCTTACCATCTCGTATCCAGAAAGAGCTTCGCGCAACTGGCGACGAAGTTCCTCTCCAATATCGATTGCGCGCCTGCCCAAATTTTCAGTTTCCAACACCTCAAGCGTCGCCAACCCCGCCCGCATGGCAAGCCCGTTTTCGCTATAAGTCGAGGTGTGGATGATGGCTCTTTTCAACGAGTTGTAAACTGATTTGTATACCTCGTCAGACATCAGCACAGCGCCAATAGGAATGAGACCACCACTCAAAGCCTTCGCGAGCACCACGATGTCGGGATCAAGATCGTAGTGATGTGCCGCGAGAAAGGCTCCCGTGCGGAACATCCCAGTCTGCACTTCATCGAGCACGAACAAAGTTCCGTATTTTTTGCAGAGTTGCTGCGCGGTTTGCAGATACTCGTGGTGAGGAATCCGGATTCCACCCTCCGCCTGTACCGGTTCTACGATGAACGCGGCGAATTGTCTGGTGCTGAGCTTCGCTTCCAGCGACTGAGCATCCTCGAACGGGATCTGTTCCGCCCCGGGTAACATCGGCCCGAACCCCTCGCGCCAGAACGGATTTCCCATGAGCGAGAGAGCTCCACATGTCAATCCGTGGAATGCCCCCTCGGTGTATAGCAGACCGGAGCGTCCAGTATGGGCGTGGGCAAACTTGATCGCGCCCTCCACGCCTTCACTTCCAGAACTCGCAAAGAAAACCTTGGATAGGCGCCCGCCCGCCAATTTGCACAGCCGGGCCGCTAATTCGCCTGCAGCCTCGGGAACGTGGCTCTGGAGCATGGCGGGCCCGGAACGATCCAGTTCTTCTTTCAAAGCCGCGACAACAGAAGAATGGTTGTGTCCGACGTTGTGTACGCAATAGCCCGAAAGGAAATCCAGAATGCAATTTCCGTCTTCCGTGAAAAGCTCGGCGCCGGAGCACCGTGTGTACCGGACATTCATCCCCAACACATCGAGCAACTTCACCCATTGCGGGTTCACGTGCTCACTGTAAAGGGCACTCGAAGATGAGACTTCAATTGGCATTGGTTGACAGTAACTCCCTACAACAGACTATTGGCCGAACATTACCCCCGCGTCTCCGATAAATGACAATTCGTTCATCCCTGGATGATCTAATTCCGACACAAAAGTTTTCCGATATCATCGGGAGGAAGGCTACAACCCCCGGCAGGAGTACCATTGAGATCCTTCAGAGTCATTCTCATCGCTTCCTTTCTCACCTCAACTGTTCTGGCCGTTAGCAATTGGCAAGCGAAGGTTCCAGAGAGTGATCGTACCCGCCAGAATCCGATCGCCTCCACTCCGGAGTCCTTGGCTGCAGGCAAACAAATCTATGCAGATAAATGCGCCAAATGCCACGGCGCCAATGGAGAAGGTAAAGGGCACCATCCTTCATTGCAAACAAAAGAGGTCCATTCCGCTAGCGCTGGTGAACTGGAGTGGCTGATCGCCCACGGCAATCGTTGGCATGGGATGCCCGGCTTTGGGAGCTTGTCACAAGAAGAGCGATGGCAATTGGTCTCCTATATTCAATCTTTGCCGACAGATTCCAATTAGTATTGCCTTTATTTGGTCAGCGCCGATCACCGAGAGATTAAGCGGCCGCTACTCTTCCTCAGGACCATAGCAGAAGATAACTCAGAGAGAGCAATCAAAGTCCGTATTCGTCGTCTTCGTCATAGTTCGCGGGCTCATTCCCGCCGGAGTTGCCTTGTTGGCGAACGGCGCTCCAGGAATGATCGCCCTGTCCACTTCCGCGTCCCTCATGCCCGCCACCTCCACCCTGGGGCTGAAAGCTCCCGCTCATTTTGTCGCCATCGATAGTGCCCGTAAAAGCCAGGGTGATGGTGCGGTGTCCCTGCATTTGCACCCTAAAAGATACGTTGTTTCCAGAAACGCTGCCCGTCATCTGAGAGGAACCCCGCGGGCCCTGAAACGTACCGCTCAGCTTGGAACCGTCTTGCTGGATCTGAATTGTCGCTTGCTGTGAGCCATCCCGGCCTCGCCATGAAAGTTGCCAGGCACCACCGATGTTAGAAGGTTGAGAATTATCGGATTGCGACTCTTGTGCTGGCAGAAGTGGCGCGGCGAGAAGAAACACAAGAACAATGAAGTACAGTCGTTTGATCATCCTAACCTCCTGAAACTGGTTTCTCTATGCAAACACGGCAGAGGCTTGCAAAGCGCCGATGGACGATTGTCCAGTTATACGCTCGACTTCCGCCACATGACACTAAGTGTCGATGCATCGGCTTCAGGCAGCAATAAGGGCAAGCCCTGGGGCGGCCAATTGATAAGCCAGTCGGGCTTCTGCCAATCATGACTGTTGCCAGCGTCGAGGCATTGAAAGTAGGCAGATATGTTGCCCGTCCATTCAATGCCTCGAACGAAAATTATTGCTGCGCTTGCAGTTGCACTTGGACCCGCAGGTCCGGATTCAAGTGCAAGGTCTTGCCAGCGGCGACGTACACTTTTTTATCAAACTGCGTGCGTCCCGGTGCGCGCAGTTCTATGTCGTAACTGCCCGGCCGCAGATACATGGTCTTCAGCTTCCCGACTGTGCCCGCATAAGCGGCATCGATATACACCTCTGCGTCTTTAATGCTGGTGTCGAACTTCACCGCGCCGGTCGCAGGAGCGTAGCCGTAATAGCCGTACGGATAGGGTCCCCAGTAAGAGGCGTATCCTCCCCACCCGAATGCTGGCGCGACAACGACGCGACTTGCGTGAGCGGCAAGAGGCGCCATCATTAGGGCGGCCGTTATACATACCATGAGTACCTTCTTCATAGCTCCCTCCTGGGCAATTAGATGCCCAGCGTGCAGGTTTCAATCGTAAAGAAGAGTAAATGCAAAAAGGAAATAAGGAACTGCTGTTCGGTTAATCCTCCGCCCGTTCTATCACTTGTCGTTCTGATCGGCGCAATTTTGAGTTTGGCTCAAAAGCAATCCGACGGATCGGCCACCAAGCCCGAGATCATGTGAAACGTATCGCAGCAATTTGCGTCGGCAGCCTATTGTCCTCCACCGATCCGCCCAAGACCGATACCGATGATGAAAGTGGCTACTCCTTCCAAAGCGCCGATCCAAGTCATTTCGAATCCACTCGCCCACCATGGCCGAATGGTGATGAGAGATTTCGCAGCGCCAACGGCAAAGTGCGCTACCAGCGAAACAATCGCCGCGACAACGACTGCCGGAATTCCGGTCATAAAGAAAAAGGGGACGACTGGAATCAACGCCCCTACTGCAGTCGAGAGCGCCCCGGAAACAGCAGAGACCATCGGCTTACGCAGCCCCTCTTCGGTAGTCTTCAGTCGCTCTCTCGCGAGTGCCCTGATGAGTTGCTGTTCGTCTTTCGCAATGTGTTGGACGAAGCGCACAGCATCGGCTTCGGAAGGCCGCGAATTTGATAACTGAGAGATAGCACTTCTCGGGCCTCCGCTTCGTTGTCTTCCACCGCCTCTTTTTCTCGGGCGAACTCCGCTTCGTAAATCTCTCGTTCGCTCTTCGCCGCAAGGTAGGCGCCGGACCCCATCGATAAAGCGCTCGCCACCATGCCAGCAAGACCAGCAATGAGCACAAAATGACTGTTACCCAGTGTCGCCCCGGAGACGCCGGACACAATGCCGAAGATCGAACCAAGGCCATCGTTCACGCCGTAAATCGCATCTCCTACCCAGTCCGCTGCGTGCGCATGTCCCTCGTCACGCGCTGCAACCAAATCATCGAGCGCTGCCTGAACCTGCTGAGAAGGCAGGGGTGGAAGAGTACCGCGCGACCGAATCAGAGTTCCAAGCGTCTGGTAATGCTCGCGTTCATCGGCGATGACCTCCTGCAAGATCGCAACGCTCGATTGGTCACCCAGTGCCTTGAGCTGTTTACCGTACTTGGCGATGTCCCGACTCTCGTCAATCTCCAGACGACGAAGTGCGAGGTCAGCCCCGCCGACTCGATTGACCAATGAATCAGCTTGACCTGACAAGTCTCCGGTGTACTCGGGTTCTGAGCCGCCGAGCTCACGAATACGTCTAGCCCATAGATTGGCATGATGTTGTTCCGCTGTTGCCAAGCTCCGCAATACGTTTCGCCGATGCGGATCCTTCTCTTCCTTAGCGAGTGCGGTGTAGGTATAAAAACCCTCCATTTCTGCTTGCCAGTTCGCTGCCACAGCAGCCAAGACCTTTTTAGTTTCAAAATCCGTCATTGCTCGATTGGATGCCGACACGCTTTCGATCCATCCTGTACTTCCACTTCACCAAGTCTATCCGTTTCTTTCCGAACATCTGTAAGTTTCAGATCGCTGATTGCTTGCAGGTCAAAAGGCCTGAGTCCCGGTATGGCTGAGTCGCTGTCCTTCGGCGAGGAAGGCTTCGCTGCGCCGGACGTCCTCTTCTGCTTGCTTACGTTCCGTTGCGTCCATGGTGGCGCCTACGAACCCTTTGTTTCGGCAATCCGGACGGAATCAACTTGAAACGGAGTGCCCAGCGATGTTTGAGTAACGAAGTACGTGGCGGGCGGCGAGAGTAGAGCGCCGGACGCACTCGCCGGCGTCTGCGCGGCCGCGCCGGATGTAAGTAGGATATGAACGGCAAACAGGCCGAGACTGGTCGCAGCAGTTCGCAAGAGAGCGTTCATACTTTTCCTCCGGAAACGCAAATAAGCATTAATATCCGATTCGCTATTGAAGCAGTTTCGAATGGAGTAACGGCATTTGGCATGCCAACTTAAGTCTTCAGCAAAATTGTTGGAAGTCGTGGAAAACGAGAGTAGGGTCGAAGCCAGAGATTGAGACTACTGGGCTGAGTGTCCTTCACTTGACTCGCTCTTGGGACAGTGTCCGCATTTCGACAGACAGCTTGGACTAACTTTACAACAATTTGTTTAACGTTACATCGTGCCTCGGTGCCCGGTGAATCTTCGGGCTGTAGCCGAGCATCTTTACCGAATACAAGCGCGTTTAGTTTCTAAACTGACCGTCTTGATCCGAAGAAGGGTGAACCTGCTTCTTCTACTTTGTTCATAAGGAGATTTGAAATGAAACATCTGAGGTACTTAGCTCTTTTGTCGATTTTCGCGAGTTTGTCCTCGCTTAGCGTGTTCGCGCGGAATAAGAATCAACAGTCGGTAGATATTCCTGACACTGTACAAGTCGGGGGCACGCAATTGAAGCCCGGCAACTACAAAATTGAATGGCAAGGAACCGGCCCCGACATACAGGTGACTTTCCTGCGGGATGGGAAGACTGTAGCGACGGTCCCGGCGACGCTCAAGACGAATGATGAACAAGTGACGCAAGACGAGATCGTCACTGGCACGGAGAATAAAACTCTCGAGGAGATCGACTTCCGTCGTGGCAAGGAAGCCGTAGTCTTTCAGCAAAGCGGCATGTAATCGTCTAATCAATTCGCACGACGGCCCGCTTTTCGCATTGTTTGCGAAAAGTGGGCTTTTTCGTAACGGCATAGAAGGTGGTGGACGCAGAGGAAGCGGACATTCGTCGGCAGTACGTCCTGCCCAAAGTTTATGCGGCGGGATGGAACGACCAGTATAAGCGAACAGTCGGCTAAATCCGGCGCTGGCGGAAAGCAAGCGCTCCGGAAGACAGCAACTCCATCCGAACGGGGAGATCTTCATCTGTCCTTACGGCACTGGCCGTTAGCTAGGGTGGCACAGGCATCGGCTCCGCCTAGGGCCGTCGTTGAAGGTGCCATCTCAAGTAAAAAAGTAAGACGGAATCAACTCAATTACATTTCATTACAAAATCTTGACGCAGCCGTGACTCCGGCTGCGTCTGCATACCTCGAACCTGCATCGAATAAAGTAAAGAAGGTGGCATGATCGCATTAAGGTTGGTACGACTGATTGAACGTCATTCAGATGAACTCGCGGCCGAGTTGACCGCGAAGCTCGAAACTTCCTCCCGCACCTCTGAGCTGCGTAAAGTACCGGTCGACGAATTGCGGCGACAAATCCAGGAGCTTTTGCGGCACTTTGGCGAGTGGCTGCTCACAAAGACAAGCCACGACATCGAGCAGCGCTATTTTGAGATTGGTGAGCGCCGCGCCTCTCAAGGGGTCGCGCTTTCGGACTTCTGCTGGGCAATTGTGTTGACCAAGGAACATCTCTGGGAATTCCTCCAGCGCCAGGGTTTCATGAACAGCCCGGTCGAACTCTACGGCGAGATGGAATTGTTGCGCCTGCTAGACCAGTTCTTCGATCGTGCATTGTGCTTTGCGACCGAGGGCTACGAACAATACAGCCAGTTGCAAGACGGCTCTGAAGACCGAGCCCGCGCAGCGCGGCAGGCAACCAGGTAGATGCGCGTCGAGGATTTGGAGGAGATGACCGACATTAACATCAAAGGCGCTCTATTCGGCATCGCCGTAGCGCTGGCTGAGAACCGCGATAGATACGGCACATAAGTTGCAAGGTGCTATAAGAGATTCCTCGATTTCGCTGGAGTCAATCTCCCGCTCCAATCGGCTCGGCGTGCAGACGAGCCGCTGCCGGTACGGGCACGGGATCGCCATTCGGGACCAGTGCAAGAATCGTTTTTACGATGACCGAGCCGGTTGTTCTCTCATGTCATCCGCTGCCCTATTTTTCTGCGCTTATCCGATTGGTTGGTTGGGTGTTGAACTGTTGCACAGAGCTCGTCACCCGATCAGCATTGCCGTCAGCCTGGGTCGAGCTCACCCAGTAGTAATAGGTGGTGTCAGGCTGCAGATGGTTCATGCGCACCCGAAAGACCATGTCACTGTGACTTGGGTTGATTCTGTTCGGAGAAATTGCCGTCAAGTCAAGGTGATTGGGATCTTTGCCGTAATGCACGATGGCGTAGTGCAGAATCGTGCCTCCCGGATTGTTTGCAGTCCAACGTATGAAGGCAAAGGTGTCGGCAGTGGATTCGACGGTCGGGCTGACGTTGACTTGGGACGGGCTCGAACCCTCGCCCGCGCAGGCCAGCGGTGGTTGCAAGAACAATATGCCCACGGCCATAACGCAGATCGCGATCATGAGGCGTGATCCATTTACTCTGGTCATATGCAGATCTCCTATACAGTGTTGCAGAACGCGGCTCTTTCATTGAACATACGGAGTGAAAGACGGGGCGAACCAACAGGTCCGCCCCACGTGTGTTAGCGAACCATCGTCACGGCTTGAAGCCGTCGACCAGAGTATGCAAGAAGGCGACGATGTCGTCTTCCTCCTCCGACGTCAAGCCAAGCTTTCCGATCGTCATGTTTTCGTTGTTAATGTCTTCCGGCTCCGGCCAACAGGTTACCTTCTCGACGGTTCCCTTTGGACAATGCCCCGACAGCACGTGATAGGGGTATACATCACGCGTGTTGTAGAAGTGGACCACCTCCTTCAGGCTCGTGAGATAGCCGTTGTGCATGTAAGCTTTCACGAATCCCTGGTATGGCACCTGTGCCGCGTTGCGTGCAGTCGAGGTTTGGAATTTGCCCTCGAATTGCGGCAGGAGTATTCCCCACCTCAAATTGGGAGGAGCGCCATAGTACCCGTCGAGGAATAATCCCATTCCCTCGTCGGTGAACCCGAAGCCCAGTGGATTGCCGGTGAAGCCCCATTGGTCCGGAGTGTCTTCCGAATACCAGGGAAGCATCACATTCTTGGGGAGACCGAGGTTGTTGTACGTCGTGTCTGTGAACAAAGGCTGAACGCTTGCCGCCTGGCCTGTATCAACTCCACCCAGTTGAGTACTCGATCTTCCATCCAGATGGCAGGTGTTGCAGCTGCCTTTGCCGCGGAACAGGTCATAACCGTTCTGCTCTTGTGTTGTGAGGGTTGCCTTTCCCGCTAGAAAGTAATCGAATTTCGAGGTGAAGGGGCTGACGCTCGAGGAAGATTCGTAGGCGGCAATAGCCTGGCCGAACTCGTCGAAGTCTTTATTGGCTAGCGTACGGTCTTTGGTGCTGAGCTTAAGTGGAGTCGGGTTTCCATTCAGAACAGCAGCTCCTTTCGGGATGCTGCATATTTTCGCAACGTTCGAAGGCCAATTAATTTCCAGGGAGCCGACGCCGAAGACCTGCTCAAAGAAGAATTTGTAGTCGCTCAGGGAGAGCTTCCAGACCACGCAAGCAGGATCTGGATTTGCCATTTCTTCGGGATCCGACGGCGGGTCTTGGGCCTGCTCCGCGGCGGAATTCTGCAGCTTGTATCCTGTCGCCCGCCCATCCCAGAAGTTGCCCCCGTAGAAATCGGCTTGACTTGGGTTGTAAAAGAGAGGCGGGTAGTAAGTTGCGTAAACGTAACTGGTTGGGTTCCGCTTCGCAATCCGGTTATTGGGATAGGCTCCGTGTACTGTGATGGGAACAGATCCCGGATTCGATCCGCCCGTGAATACGCTCAATATCGAGATGCCGTTTGCATAGCCCGCCATCGGGTCATGGCAATAGCTGCAGGCGACGTTCTTGTTTACGGACAGGTTGGGGTCGAAGATCTCAAGCTTGCCTAGAGTCTCGACTTGATGGTATGGATCCAGTTTCCCTGACATTGCCGCTTTCAGAGCCTGGCCTTCGAGCATGGCCTCTTCAGCCCGAATTCTAATAGCGTCTGGGTCGTTCGCAATGATGCATTGAAGGTCAAGTCTGTGGCCTTTCAGTATGCATTTTGAATCAGACGGCGGAATCTGAAAAGGAGTCAGAAGTTGAAAATCGATTGGCGGTCGCTGATCACCCTGTGCAGACACGGTTGGGGCGACCATCAGAAAAGCGAGCACAGTCAAGGCCGCCTTCGAAAGCAATGAGAATGTTTTGGAAATCTTCATGCGGTTCACGTTTCCTCCTTGCTACTTCACGTTCGCGGTGTTTCGAGGTGCTATGAGCACGGCAAGCACCACGGTTGGCCAGTCTGCGTCTCCCACCTAGCCGAACGGGTGGGCGGAACGCTCCTATGCACGGTTGTTCCTCTCTAGCTGGAGTTCAATCTTTCAGTTGTTTGGAGAAAGCGGGTGGTCGAGGACGAATAGGTCCGTACGACGAAAACTTCCACCCGGCCAACACGTCAGGAGGTGCCACTGGCCTAACAGATCCAGTATGCACGATAGAGAAAAACGAGGCGCCAATATAATCCAAACAATTGGCGATTGCAAGAGTGGTCTTACCGTATTACTCGGCTGCTAATGGCATTTAAGTTATATGCAAGCCGATTAGCCTGGGTGATACGAGCCGTCGGGAAGGCGGTATGTATTGAAGTGGTTGCCGCCGTCATCGCCACGAGTGATAACTTCCCGGCTGAGATCGTATTCAGTTCGCTTCCAAAATCCGCCCTTGCCTTTCACGAAATAACTTCCGATGAAGCGCACGTTGCCCTGCTGTTTCGCCTTGGTAGGGATTTCGAGAACTCCATCAGAGTCGTAAATCAGTTCGGGGTCGTTGTGGTAGAAGACCTCGTGAATCTGCCAGACATCGAGATGGTCGGTCAGCAGCCGCACCAGCGATTGCCCCAGCATGCGCATCGCGAGGTCCCGTTTTGCGGCCATGCGTGCAGACGCTGCTCACAACGATAAATGACTGCTGCGTCGGCGCGCCCAGGCTTTAGCATGACTAAAGCCCAGCGCAGCAACACCTGATTCTTATTACTCCGCCAACTTCAGGGCGATCAGATGGAGCGTCTGCGGCGGTCATTCATTAGCCTCTACCTTCGTGGGCAAAGTGAAATAAAAACTTGCCCCACGGGGAAGGTTGTCGACAGCCCACAAGCGTCCGCCATGCGATTCAACGATGGAACGGCTGATGCGAAGTCCCATACCGGTGCCATGCGGCTTGGTGGTAAAGAAGGCATTGAAGATCTGGTCCGCCTGCTGCGGAGGCAGGCCCGCCCCCGTATCGCTGGTTTCACATACGCGGCCTGCCGCTGCGGGACACTGAAGGGCGCATTGTCCGTTGGTATAACTTGCTGACTGACATTGACGAGCGGAAGAGGGCAGAAGAAAAGCTGCACGACGAGAACGTCGCGTTGCGAGACGAAATCGACCAGGCCTCGATGTTTGAGGAAATCGTCGGATCGTCAAGGACACTCCGGAAAGTCCTCACGCAGGTCGCGAAAGTCGCCCCGACGGATTCCACAGTTCTGATCCTTGGTGAAACTGGAACGGGAAAGGAATTGATTGCTCGTGCCATTCACAGTCGGTCAACTCGTTCAACGCATGCATTTATCCGTATAAATTGCGCCGCGGTTCCGGCATCGCTGATTGCGTCCGAACTTTTTGGGCATGAGAAAGGTGCCTTCACCAGAGCGCTACAGCGACGTTTGGGTCGTTTTGAATTGGCCCACGGTGGGACCATTTTCCTGGACGAGATTGGGGAACTGCCGCCCGAAACTCAGATAACTCTGTTGCGAGTGCTTCAAGAGCGAGAATTTTAACGCGTTGGCGGTGGCCAGCCGATTTCGGTAGATGTCCGCCTGCTGGCAGCGACGAATCGCGACCTGAATGGTCGCCATGGCTGCCGGAACATTCCGACAGGATCTTTTCTACAGGCTGAATGTTTTTCCGATTCAGATACCCGCGCTCAGCGAACGCAGGGACGACATTCCCATCCTGCTCGAATACTTCATCGAACGCTACGCGAAAAAAGCTGGCAAGAGAATCAGGACGATAAGTAAGAGGACATTGGAATTATTTCAAGCGTACGACTTCGGTCCGATCGGCCTTTATGTTCATGCACTTAGGCAGGCCATTCACCGCAACAGAGAAGAGTCTCCGGAGGGTGCTCAGGAGGCTCTCCGGAGTGGGTTTCGAGAATTATATCTTTAATACGTCTTGAAGTTGGTGGAATCCGGCAGACGGCACAGTGTTGACGTTTTAGTCTCCAGCACTTTCGACGCAGCGGATATTTTCGTCACTCATGCCAAGGCCGATCCCCGCAACGGCATTCGCCTATTGAGTGTGGACAGCGTGTTTGATGTCACGGTGGGCGGAAGGTTCACCGGATCACGGGAAAAGCCTTGCAACAATGGATTCTCAAGGAAAGGGCGGAACGCAAAGGCCCCCGGAGAATTCTATTTTTGCCGCGTCCTAGGCTGGATGACTTTCGCCCCGCTCGTTCACATTCATGTTGAATTGCGTGCCGCTTCCCGTCATCCAGACGTGCAAGGGAAACATGTCCTGATGCTGGCCAGCGAGGTGACGGGGCGGGGGTTGTTGATCGCCCGATCTTGGACTCAGCCGGGAACCTTTACGGCACCACTGAGCACGGCGGCACTAGCAAGAACTGCGGCGATGGATGCGGAACTGTCTACAGATTGCATCCCCAATCAGACGGAAGCTGGAAGGAAACCATCCTGCACGACTTCGGAGCGCTCAAGGACGGTTCGTTTCCCTTGGCCAGCGTGATAATGGATGCAGCAGGCAACCTCTATGGTACGACGGGCGGGTACAATTCGGGAACGGTCTATGAGCTGTCTCTTCAGTCTGACGGCCACTGGAAAGAGACCATCTTGCACAGGTTCCATGCTGGTTCTGGCGGGAATTACCCCGGCAGCATCGTCATCGATGCAAAAGGCAATCTGTATGGGGGCACAGGTTACGGCGGAGGACAGTGCAACTGCGGTGTAATCTACCAATTATCGCCACAGGCCAATGGCACATGGAAGTACACGGTGTTGTACACCTTCAGCGGTTATGACGGCACGGGCGGTGGCCCCATGATCTTCGACGACAAAGGCAACCTGTATGGCAGAGGTGGCGGTGGTGCCTATGGTCTCGGCGTCGTGTTTGAGTTCACACCTTAAACCTCGGCAAAGTCTTGTTTTCACCCCCGAGAAAGGCGCGTTGACTTCGAGAAGATGCAGTGTCCGGCGTGCGGGGAACGGTTTACGCCACTGAGGAAGTGATGCAGTGATTGCTATGGATAACAGCCAGCAAAAGTGGAATTGAAAATACATTAGCGACGTTTAATTGCAACAGGTTACACCCGATTGATCGAGGCGGTCCAAGAAGTTAGTATTGACCTTTGCAACACATTGAAAACAATGATTAAAGTGGTACAATGGGGTCTTGATTCTGTTCATTTTCGTGAAAAGAGGGCTAATCACGCTCGTCTCGACCGGAGGCCGGTCTGGCCCAGCCCACGAGGTTTTTGGGGGAGCAGGGATATGGGACTCTGGGGCGACGGCAGCCAAAGATAAAAACGAGCCTCAGGGGCAAACGGGCGTATGTCGTACACCTGGCTCTTCCCTCATTCCCTCAGCAGGTGCGGTGGGCCGACCTGCGGGATGCCGTCTCCTTCCTTCCGTTCGCTGCCATCGTTCTGACCGCAGGGCCGAAATCGCAAAGGGCCTCGCCTGCTGCGCATCCATCGCATCCACGAACTCCGATTGGACGGCTAAGGCGGGACGCATCCCCAGCTACCGCGTTGGGTCCGCCGTACGCTTCGAAGCTCGTCACGTCATCGATTGGCTGCGGAAGCAGAAACGCTGAGGGAATTTTTGGGTAACCGTACGGAAGTGCCATAGACAAGCCCCGAACAATATGAGATTCTGACCGTGCATCAAGAGCGGGGTGCCCACGCGGCATCTCCGCCAACCGAGGACAAAATAGCGTTCCACGGTGGCCGCCTACTAAGGCAGATGCGGCAGGTGGAAAGGGCCTGCAAACGAAATCACATGAAAACTGATAGAACCCAAGACCACGCCCGATGTATTAGTGCGTAATGTAGGAACTGTGTTCCTGTTCTGCCCATTGACAACACAGGCAAAGGAATGGATCGACGAAAATGTTCAATCCGATGCACAGTGGTTCGGTAAACGCTCTGGTGGTTGAGCATCGCTATGCTTGGGGATTGGCCGAGGGCATGAAGGATGAAGGACTGTTGCTCGCATGAGTGCATACCGAAGTAGGGTGGATCAAGTTTCACGCATGAGCCCGGAACTGGAGGGGAAAATGTTTACGTGTGAGCGGTGTGGCGTAAATTCAGCAGACGGTTTCATCATGCCCGGTGGAACGTGGTTGTGTACGTCGTGCGCGATGCTAACGGACAATGTCGATCAGAATTCGCTGTCGGCGGTGGCTCAGGCGAAGACCGTGCGAGAAAAAATCGATGCATGGCGGAACTGCAACGGAATCCAGACATCGCCAAACAGCCATGACAGCGGCGAAAAAACCATGGCGGAGAAAACCAAGTTAGTGGCTGATTTTATTTTGGCGGAGAATGTCGGACCAAATGAGCGCTCTGAATTTGCCCTCGGGCTGGCTGTGGCACTGCTGCTGCAACTCTCGACAATCGAGCAAATACAAAATGCGCTTGCCACAATAAAGGGAGGTTACTCGTGAAAACTGACGGCGGGATGCGCGTTGACCTCGCTCTCATCCTAGCGGGCTGCAGCGCCTTGCAATTTATCAACCCCGTTTTCGGTGTCACAGCGATGGTTGTGTTGGCAGCAATAGCCGCGTTGGTCGTCGTCTCGAATAGCGCGTTCGGGCGACGGTTCAGATTACGACTATTGGCTGTCAGAGGACTTCCGTCAAGACTTTGCCGACGATGGCGCGATAAAGAGCCATGGCTGCGCTGGCCTGCTCGTCTGACACCTCGGGATACGCGCCCGTCGACCTTCATCAACTCGTGTATCGCGACTCGATTGTTCAGGACAATCGCACGCCTCGGTGACCGGGGAATCCGCAGGGCGATCGCGGTCGTTGACGCTAGGTTTCTCAAAGCACGCGGTATTAAACCACAACAAGGCGGAGAGCGTAAGACACACCGAAACAGGAAAGAGGGAGAAAAGCCCATGTCTACATTCCAGGCGCAAAAACAATGGCGAATTCAACAGATATGACTTAAGGGCACCAGCAGGAACAAACCATTCAACTAGCAGGCACAACAAGAAGCAAAGGCCGCTCTCTTTTGTGAGACCTGCGCCAAAGCAGTTGAAACCACATAAGAACGAGCGCGCCTCCGGGGGTTGAAGGCCATTGCCGTCGAATGGTGTCACCTACCCGCCACATGTGTACTGACGGCCGATCATCAATCCCTTGACCGACACACCGATAAATACCTGCTTTGTGGGCCGCACAGGTGTGCGACTAGTGTGTCTCTTTGCAACCCTTGGAGGGAAAAATCTATGGCTCGCACAGTTCCCAGAAGCCCGTTTCTCGATGACTTCCGATTCGCCGACAATTCGCCGACAAACTGTCAGAATAAGCTTCGTTCCGACACTGCTCGAGATGGAGCAGATAAACGATAAGCGCGACCTGTGGATCCAGGAGCCGCTTGCGTTTCATTTTGCCCATTAAGCAATCGGCTGAATTCATTTCTGTATCCAAACTTTGCTTCCGGCATCGAATGAGTGGCAGCACGATATCATCACAAGCGGCAAGGAGTGATAAGCATGAATTCCAGCCAAGTGGTTCTCATCACCGGCTCCAGCACTGGCTTCGGCAGACTGTTCACGGAAACCCTGGCACGTAAAGGGCATACTGTTTTCGCCACGATGCGTGATCCCGGAGGTCGGAATGCAAAAAATGCCGCCGAAATACGCACGCTTGCGCAAAAGGAGTCACTGCCAATCCACGTCCTTGAATTAGACGTGACCGATGATGCTTCGGTGGGGCGGGCCGTGGATGCCGCCGTCGCCAAAGCAGGACGCATCGATGTGGCTATCAACAATGCTGGTTATTACCTAGGGGGGCTGGCCGAAGCGGTCACCACCGAACAAGCGCAGCGCCAGATGGACACGAATTTTCTTGGTCCGGCGCGTGTAAATCGCGCGGTGCTTCCGCACATGCGGCGCCAACGCAGCGGCCTGCTCATGCACATCAGTAGCGGAGCCGGCCGCGTGGTTCTTCCTTCCGCGGGTTTCTATTGCGCCAGTAAATTTGCACTCGAGGCGCTGGCCGAGTCGTACAGCTACGAACTTGCCGCGCAGGGAATTGAATCCGTGATTGTTGAACCTGGGGCTTATGAGACTGCTGTCTTCGGGAACAGCGTAACGGCTGCCGATGTGGCTCGGACCGATACGTATGGCGCGGCCAAGGAGTTTCCGGCGAAGTTGAACGGGGCACTCTTATCCGCGGCAGGCAACGCTCAAGAAGTCGCGGATGCCGTTCTGCGCATTCTTGAAACGCCGGCGGGAGAAAAGCATCTCCGGTATCGGATTAGCGCCGCAAGCCTCGGCGTTGACGAGATCAATGCTCTCTCGAGGAAAGTGCAAGCCAGCTTGCTGGAAGCCTTCGGTATCGCTGCCGACACCAAATTCCTCAAAGGTGAAGCCGTCGCCTCCATCTAGCTCTCGCTTGCACGAACAGCCTTCTGGAGGGGAAGGTATTCCGGGCCAGAAGTCGGCTTCGGGGACATCTCCTCCAAGCCCGTTTCGGGCCAATTTCCGAGTAGCCGACGATACGTCCGGAATATTGCAAGCCCGAGGGCGCACGCTAAGACAGAGTGGAACTTTGCGGTTCAGCGATCAGAAATTCGACCAGCTTAGGGATGACTTGATTCGGCGCTTCTTCCATGAGCCAGTGGCCGGAATTGCGAACGATCACACCTTCGACATTCGTCGCAACGAGCCGGCCTTGTTGAATGAGAAAATCGCCGGAGGCTTTTTCACCTGTTAGAACAAGCATGGGCATGGTCAAGGGGGTCTGCGCGAAGCTGGCGAAATCCTCCGCGTCCTTCTCAAACGTCCGAAAGTACTCGAAGCCAGAGCGCATCCCGCCCGGGCGAGCATACTCTTTAGCGTAAAATCGGCGGTCAGGTTCCCCGACAGAATGGGCAGGGTCTGCGGCGAAATCGTTCCAAAAATGCTCGAGATAGATCCGCTCACGACCCTGGACCAGAGCGAGCGGCGTCTTGCCGTAGAAATGGAAATGCCAAAGATCGCGCATGAGCCAAACGTCGCGCCATTTGCCCACACCAGGTAGGAAGGCATCCATCAGCGCAATGCGATTGACTTCGTTAGGGTATTGCGCCGCATAGGCGTAAGCGACCATCAGTCCGATGTCGTGCCCGACAATTCCAATGTGCTTGAAACTAAGCCTGTGAACAAGCGCATGAATGTCCTGCGCCAGTTCGGTTTTGGTGTAACCATCGGCGGGATGTGAGGATTTGCCAGCTCCTCGCAAATCCGGCGCGATTACTGTGTGGGTGCCGGCAAGCTCGGCAATCAAGGGACGCCACATGTGGCTGGTTTCGGCGTAACCATGCAGCAGGACTACTGGGCTGCCTTTACCGGCAGCTAGATAGTGGAGGCGCACGCCATTGACGTTTGCGAAATGGGATTGCATTAATTGCGCAGGTTTGGGAGCGCGCGATTTATTGCGGGTTGGCATGCGACATCCTATTCCACAAGCGGGGAATACCACAATGAGTTGGTGAACGAGGGCCGAAGGAGATGCTCAAGCTGCCCACGACGTGCGAGCGAACGAGGCCGGACATAGATTCCTCCTGGATCAGGGCAACTCTTGCCTAATCTTGTAAAGGAAGGTTTGCCGACTAACCGTCAACGATGATCGTGTTCGCTCGTTGCTGAGGTCTCTCCAGCAGAACCGCCTCAGACGAAAGGAGCGAAGATAGGCCGGGAGCGCTAGATGGATCTTAGGCGCGTCACATTCTTTCTATTTCAGCCCATCTACTACGTACAAGTCAGAAAGGATTCGAAAATAGTCATACGCGTAGGATTTGCGATCGGAACTGAAGCGAGCGCCTCCCACAGTAACCACGCCCGCTGGATCAGACGGGGAGAAAGTCTTCACTGCTTCGACTTTCGAAGACCCAAGATATAGGCGAAAAACATTCGCCGGAACTCCCGCCCTCAGCACGAGAAGACTATTGCCATCTTTCTCCCAGTCGATAACGTCTTCACCTGGAGCGAGCGTCGCAGTAAACGGCTGGCGATCGCCGCCTTCGAGGGGATATAACCAGCGCTTTCTCTCCGGGTCTCTGGCCAGAACGAACTTGCTGTCGGGTGATACTACGAGTCCGACAGTGCCTTCGGGGGTTACGGGTCGCGTTTTGCTGCTCTCCAAATCCAGCCAATATGTGCGGGGCGGGTGATTGGCCTCGTAAGCGTTGAACAGAAGACCCTGTCCGGACGGAAGCCAGCGCGGCCGTAGGTGGTCCAGAGAATCGTTCGTGACTACCCGCGGCTGGCCTGCACCGGTGGGCAGCAGCTCAATCTGCGCAGGAGAAGCAAGATTAATAGCAGCCACCCACTTGCCGTCCGGCGAAAGAGAGGGGAACGCACCGCTGCCCAAACGCACTGCCGGAGTTCCATCCATCCCGCGCATGAACACGGAATAATTGCTGCCTACACCTTCTCCACTTTCGAAAAAGACGAGGTTCTTACCGTCAGGCGAGACGTCTCCGATCAAGCTCCAGTCAAACCAGGAGAGGTTTCGTTCATTTTTGTCGCCATCATGGAAGCCAAGAATTCCGAAATTATCGCTTTCGATAGTTAAGAGGGCTCGACCGCTCCGTGTAAGATCCTGCAACGTGAGGACCCCGGGAACGCGCATCACTAGGCGTTCCTTTCCGGAGAGATTCATCGCGTAGAGAGCTCGCGAGCTTCCTTCTTTTGAAGCGGTGAACCAAACCTCTTTCTCGTCCGGAGACCAGGCCAGACCTTGAACGGTGATAAAGAAGCTCGACGCGACCTTGATGTTGCCATTCCGGTCGAGAATTACGGCTCGACCATCATCGCCCGTCGGCACATGGTCTTCGATGGCAATCAAGTCACCACGCGGAGAGAAACGCACGTGGCTTACCCAGCCTCGAGGCTGGTAAATAATTTTACCCACGGGGAACTCAAGGTGGATCCTACCGGCGGTGGCCCTAGCCACCGCGACATCAGAACCGTCGGGTGTCCAATCTGCCCAAGCGACTTCCTCCGCAACCTCACGCGGCGCGCCGCCCGCGAGGGGCACTCGTCCCATGGTCCCCGCAGCCGTAAATGGTGATATTTGGTGCTGATCCATGCTCACGGCGAGTTCGCCATTGGCTGACATGCTCAGCAGTTGCGTTTTCTCCAAGCCTAGAGAGCGGGAGTCGGTGCTGTCGAAGCGGGTAGTAAATAATTCCGTCGGTCGGCCCTCAAGCGCTGCGCCATAGATGATGGTCTGGCCATCTGGCGAAAACCGGGCGGAGAGGATGGTGCCACGCCGGAAAGTTAGACGATGAAAGTGCGGGATCGACGCGGCAGCAGAGTGTTGACCAGCAAGGTAGACGGCCGCCAATACAACGCAAAGCACAATTGCAGCGCCTATTATCAGCAGCCATCCTCGTCGGTTAGGTGCGGGTGCTATTCGCTGTGCGCCTGATGTGGCGGTGGACGAGATACCGGTGAGGACTTCCAGACCAAAGCCGACATCGCTGATGGAATGGAATCGTTGCGCCGGATTCTTCTCCAGGCAATGGCGCACAATGCGTTCCAGTGCTGGCGGAACATTGAGGGGGGAATCGTTGAGTTCTGGGGGCTCCTCCTTAAGGATCGCGCTCATGGTATCGGCTGCGGTTTCACCTTGAAATGCACGCTTCCCTGAGATCATTTCGTACAGAATCGCGCCAAAGGAAAAAATGTCAGCGCGGGCGTCTGCGTCTTTCCCTCGGACTTGCTCCGGGGACATATAGCCGACCGTTCCCATGACCACGCCGGGTTCGGTGGCGGCCTGCATGGTGGGAGCATCGCCACCTTCGCGCGCTGACTCGGGGCGAGTCAGCTTTGCCAAACCGAAATCCAGGATTTTTACGCGGCCGTCATTGGTGATGAACAGGTTTTCAGGTTTCAGGTCGCGATGGACGATGCCCTTCTCGTGCGCGGCTGCTAATCCACGCGCGACTTGGAATGCATAATCGATGGCTTTTCGGAGCGATAGCGAGCCACGTTTCAGGCAGTCTCGGAGAGTCTCTCCCTCCAGCAATTCAGAAACGATATAGGGTGCGCCGTGGTTATCGCCGATATCGAAAATCGAAAGGATGTTGGGATGATTGAGCGCTGCGGCGGCACGCGCTTCTTGCGCGAACCGTTGGAGTCGGTCACGGTCCGCCGAACAGGAAATCGGCAAAACTTTGATTGCTACCGTGCGATCAAGGCGAACGTCATGTGCGCGATACACTTCGCCCATGCCACCCGCACCGATTAGTGACTGTATTTCGTAAGGACCGAGCTTGATCCCTGTACTGAGAGCCATAGGTCGCTCAGATTATAGTCCAACAGTAAAGGGAAATCGTCTGAGGCTCAGAATCCGGGACTCAGCCTATGTCCCGCATCACGGGCAAGTCTTCCCTAATCTTGTAAGGGAAGGTTGGCCGACCGTCCGTCCGCAATCGTCGCGTCCTGTGGCAAGGTGCTGCGCAGGCTATAATGACGCGCATTATGGTCCTCACCTCGGGCACGAAACTCGGCCCCTATGAAATCCAGTCGCCCTTAGGGTCTGGGGGGATGGGTGAGGTATACCGTGCAGTCCAGAGCAGCCTCGGTCGTCAGGTCGCCATCAAAGTCCTGCCCGCGGACAAGGTCGCCGACCCCGAACGTAAGCAGCGCTTCGTGCAGGAAGCGAAGTCGGCTTCGTCGCTGAACCATCCCAACATCATCACCATTTACGACATCGGCCAGGTCGAGGGTGTTGACTTTATTTCGATGGAGTTAGTCTCCGGTAAAGCGCTTGACCAGCTGATTCCCCGGCACGGAATGCGGCTGAATGATGCTCTGAAGTATGCCGTCCAGATTGCCGATGCGCTCGCTCGGGCGCACGCCGCCGGCATCGTCCATCGGGATCTCAAGCCCGGAAACATCATGGTGAACGAGCACGGGTTGGTGAAAGTTCTCGACTTCGGTCTGGCGAAGCTGACCGAAGCTACCCCTGCTAGCGGGGACGAGGCCACGCGCACCCTGCGCCCCACGACAGAAGAGGGCAAGATCGTCGGCACCGTTTCGTATATGTCTCCGGAGCAGGCAGAGGGCAAGAAGGTCGATGCGCGCTCGGACATCTTCAGTTTCGGAGCGGTCTTGTACGAGATGGTAACGGGAGGACAAGCGTTCCATGGCGACACCAAAGCCTCGACGCTGGCGGCCATTCTGAAGGACAATCCCCGGCCCGCAAGCCAACTGGTGGATGGCCTTCCCAGAGAAGTGGAGCGGCTGATCTCCCGTTGTCTGCGGAAGGAAGTCAATCAGCGCTCCCAGCACATGGACGACGTCAAGCTCGCGCTGGAGGAACTGAAAGAGGAGTCCGATTCCGGGGTGCTCGGCGCCGCTGCTGTATCCATGCCGAAGTCTCGTCGTCGCCTCACCTGGACCCTCGGCGTAGCGGCAGCGCTGGTGATTGCAACGGTTGGAGTGTGGCTGGTTCGATCGAGGAATGAACTGCCAGCAGTGGCGTTGGCAGTTCCACTCACCAGCTATCCTGGCAGTGAAGATGGACCGTCGTTCTCCCCGGACGGAACACAAGTAGCATTTGCTTGGGATGGAGAGAAGCAGGACAACTGGGATATCTATGTTAAACAAATCGGCATAGAGCCGCCTTATCGATTGACCAATGATCCAGCGAAGGATTACAGCCCTGCCTGGTCCCCGGATGGGCGCCTGATCGCCTTCTTACGAGATCTTTCGCCGGGTAAGACCGCGATCATGCTCATACCGCAGCGGGGGGGATCCGAACGGATTGTGGCGGAGGTCAGATCCCTAGAGCCCTTACCCTATGGTCCGTACTTATCCTGGACCCCGGACTCAAAGTGGCTCGTCGGTGCAACATCCACAATAGGACAACACGGTGGAGGCTTGCACTTGTACTCGACGGAAACGGGAGAACAGCGAACGCTGACTAATCCGCCAGTTGAAGAAGTCGGCGACACCGCTCCGGCTGTCTCACCGGATGGCCGGACTCTCGTTTTCTCAAGGGTCTCACCTGATTTCTACAACGTAACTCTGTGGCTCCTGCGTCTTGGAGAAAGCTACCAACCGCTCGGGAAAGAGGAGAAAGTTCAAACCGGCAACATGACGAATGTAGGTGCGGCGTGGTTGCCAGATGGCAGCGAGTTCGTGTTCGGCTCCGGGACAGGAACCAACTTCGGGCTTTGGCGGATTGCGGTATCCAAGGGTGCGATTGCCAGGATCAATCTTGACGCAAGCAACGCCTTCGCGCCAGCCATTTCCCGGCTCGGAAACCGTCTGGCTTTCGCGACCCAACAATCCGACCTGAACATCTGGCGTGTCGACTTGAAGGGGGCAGGCCAAAAACCAGGCGTGCCGTTTCGATTTATTTCTTCCACGCAGACTGAACAATACCCAGCTTATTCGCCGGACGGACGGCGGATTGCCTTTATGTCGGACCGATCAGGAACGCAGGAAATCTGGATCTGCGACAGCGACGGATCCAAGACCCTGCAGCTAACATCGTTTGGCGGGGCGGCGATCTACGGCCCGAGTTGGTCCCCGGACAGCCAGAACATCGCTTTTACGGTTGCACAGACAGGAATGAAAGAGGACATCTATATCGTGAGTGTAAACGGGGGTGTTCCCCGGCGCATGACGACAGATCCAGCGGAAGACAAGTGGCCTGATTGGTCCCATGATGGAAAGTGGATTTACTTCAGCTCCACCCGCAGCGGTCGGGAGGAGATCTGGAAGATGCCGTCCAGCGGTGGGGAGGCGGTTCAGATTACGCGGAATTCCGGCGACATCCCGCAGGAGTCAGCAGACGGCAAATTTCTCTATTACATGAAGGGGTGGCCGGAGGCCGTGACTGTCTGGAGAACCCTGCCGGATGGAAGTCAGGAAGTGAAAGTTCTTGATTCTGTAGATGGCGGCGGCGAGTGGACCGTGGGGAAGGAGGGGATGTACTTCTTCAGAACTCCCGACAAAATGGGCTACCGTGACCTCTGCTTCTACGAATTCGCCACCGGCCAGATCAGGAAAATCATTACCACTCAGCGTCCCCTGGAGAGCCATATCGGACTTTCCCCCGACGGCCGCACGATTCTTTACCCGCAGTTTGACGAATCGGGCAGCGTCCTCATGCTGGTCGAGAATTTCCGGTAGGCGTTCCTCTAATGATCTATAACACATGGGTTCGTGAATCCTCGGTTTCGAGATCCAGCCTGCCGCGGGGAAGGGCGCGTCCCCGCCCCGTTTGAATCTGATCCGTTCCGTGTGCTTCTGGCCGTTGTGCCTGGATGACGGGCTACCCGGAAGTTATGCCTCGGAACAAACTTTCAACGACGCGGGCCAGAAGTCGGCTCCTGAGGAACTACTTGTCATTCTGCGGTTGCCGGGATCGGCAGGAGTTGGAAGCCGAGTCGAGCTGCTTGTTTGCGGAGGCGCATTTCGGCTCGCTGGCGTGCCTGTTCATCGTAAAGGTGGAAGACGCTTTCTGCGTAGGGTTCCTTCGTCGATAAGACGTGATAGAGAATCCGCGCGATTTTATGGGCGGTGGCGGTGATCGCCTGGGCCGTGCCGAGCTTGGCCCGCATGCGGCGAAAGAACTCGCCGAAGTAACCCTTGGCGCGGCAGAGGGAGTTGGCGCCCATCCGGAGCGCAGTGGCGGCGCGATGCTTTACCTTGCGGGTTTTACAGGACAGCACCTTGCCGCCGCTGATTCGTTTTTCCGGGCAGAGGCCAAGCCAGGAGGCGAAGGCAGAGGCGTGGCGGAACCGGCTGACATCGGTGCCGATTTCGGTGAGGATGACTTGCGCGGTGGCGGCGCTCACTCCAGGAATGTCGGTGAGATCCACGCCGGCAATGCGGTACAGCTCACTCCGCAGATCAAACTGAGGATCGTTGCCCTTGCGGTGATAAGCCGTGGGCTTGGTGCGTGGTGGCATGGGTTGCTCGGTCGCGCTGGGAAGCGCTTGCATCAGACGTGCCGTCTCCTGATCCAATTCCAGGATCAGCTTCTGGTAGTAGCGATATCCCTCCAGCGACTGCTTCAGGGTGAACAGATGTTCCGGCCGGTAGTCTCCAACCAGAGCCTGCGCTACCTTGTCGCGCGGGCTCTGCACCCGACTATGACAGAGTTGCGCCAGTGCGACGGGATCGCGCTGGCCCGCGAGGATCGCATCGAGAATCGCTTGGCCACTGGTTCCGGTGATGTCGCTGAGCACATGATGGAGTTGCAGGTTCATCTGGCTGAGCGCCTTCTGCATGTGCAGAATGTGTTCGGCAGCCATCTCGAGCAGACTGCCACGGTGCCGCCACAGGGTTCGTAGGGCACAGATCGCCTCGGGTGGCCGGAAGCTGGCCCGCAGCAACCCGACCGAGTGCAGATACTGGATCCACTGGCAGTCGGATACGTCGCTCTTGCGACCGGGCACACTCTTCAGATAGTGCGCGTTGACCAGATAGACCTTGAACCCGCGCGCCTCCAGTATCTGAAACAGCGGAATCCAGTACACTCCGGTCGATTCCATCGCCACGCTCCGAACCCGGCACCGCCCGAGCCAATCGGCAAGGGCATGCAGGTCGCAGGTGAAGCTGCTGAATCGACGGGTCGACTCCTCATCCCGATCCGGTGGTACCGCGACGTAAATCTCCTCCGCTCCAATATCGATCCCTGCCGCATCCGGCTCTAACACCACCGATCTGCGCTGTTGCTTCTGTTTTCGCTTCGCCATGGTCTTCTCCTTGTAGCCGGAGAACGCGGCCCGAGGTGCGAATCCTAGCAGTCTCCTGATCGAGATCGCTGCACTACCCTGCAGACCTCATCACTAACCTATCCGCAGCCTCAGACCCATGCTTCGAGGACGGGCTCATCAAGCACCAATGCCGACTTCGGGCCGTAGCTTGCCGCAGTCTCCAGCCCACCTATCATCGCTCACTTCAAGTTCCTTCCGTTCCTATCTGAGCCAAGCTCAGTCCGTTGCTTCGGGGAGATCATGAATGGACCTCCCACAAGCCCGTTTCTCGGGCGTTTGCGGACCATGACCCCGGTCGAGAGAGATTCCTCCACCCTTGCGCGTTTCTCGGTACTGATGTTCACGGCACGTCCGCGTGCCTTTGCTTAATTTCTCATTGCCGAACGGTCCTGATGCTTACTGCTGGGAAGATTAAGAAGCCTTGAAGCGGTGCCGGTTTATGCCCAGCTTCCTTATTTTGGATTCGAGTGTCTGTCGGGGAATGCCCAGCTTAACGGCGGCGCCGGTTGGACCCCCAACCACGCCTTCTGATTCCCGGAGAGCGGCTTCGAGGATCTCTCTTTCGTGCTCGACAAGGTCAGCAACCAGCGGAGCAGTCGTCGCAGCCAGTTTGGGAGTTAAGTGCGTGAGCCAGGTCTCATCCACAAAGAAAGTCTCCCCTTCAGACAGAATTACCGCCCGCTCGACTACATTTTGCAACTCGCGGATGTTGCCCGGCCAATCGTATGCGTGGAAGAGTTCCATCGTCTTCTTGTCTATGTTTCGAATCTTCTTGCCCAATTTCTTGGCGTAGCGGTCGATCAAGTATCCGACCAACAAGGAAATATCATTAATGCGCTCGCGCAATGCCGGCAGTCGAATCGGAAAAACGTTGAGCCGGTAAAACAAATCCTGACGAAACCTGCCCTCGGCCACTGCTGAAGTCAAGTCTCGATTCGTGGCCGCTATCACCCGTACGTCAACCGAAACCGATTGAGTGCCGCCAACTCGTTCGAATTCCCGTTCCTGAAGAACTCGCAGCAATGCGACCTGCGTCTCTGGCGGGAGGTCGCCTACTTCATCGAGGAATATCGTTCCACCGTCGGCCGATTCGAAACGGCCCAACCGGCGCTGAGTGGCCCCCGTGAAGGAACCTTTTTCGTGGCCGAACAGTTCGGAAGCAATCAGCGACTGGGGAATCGCCGCGCAATTCACTCGAATGAAAGCACGGTTGGAACGCTTGGACCGGTTATGAATTGCGCGAGCAATCAGTTCCTTGCCCGTTCCGGTTTCACCTAAGACCAACACCGTGGTATCGGTAGGAGCTACCTTCGAAACTTGAACCAGCACGCGACGCAATGGTTCGGAAGAACCGACGATTTCTTCGAACATGGATGAGCGAACGATGTCTTCGCGCAACGCGACGTTTTCGTTTCGTGTCCTGTCTTCGGCACGCTTGCGATCGTCTATGTCGGTTCCCGTCGCATACCAGCGCACCAGGCGTCCCTGTTCGTCGCGGAACGGGTTGAGACGAATAAGGAACCAGCGATACTGGCCGTCCTTCCGACGCGTTCGTTGTTCGATTTCAAACGGCAGGCCGCGGGCATAGGCCGCCTGACGCTCCTCCCGCACCTTCTCTACGTCTTCCGGATGAAACATTCGGGCACGAAACTCAGAACTAAGCACTTCTTGCATGGTCAGGCCGGTATATTCCAGCACTGCCTGATTCGCGTAGAGCGGATCGCCGCTCGGATCCAGGACGACAATGGTTTGCGGTATAGCATCGGTAATCCGGCGAAACTCACGCTCGTCTTCAAGGAGTTTCGTCTCCGCTCTTTTTCGATCTTCGATGTCGGTATCGCTTCCTAACCACCTGACGACGTTGCCCTCAGCGTCGAATTCTGGAAGGACACGTATAAGGAACCATCGGTATTCTCCGTCATATCGCCGGATGCGGGTTTCCAGTTCGCCTGGTTTGGGGTCATTCAGCAAGGCAAGCCATTCACGAATGAGTCGATCCAAGTCATCGGGGTGAACGACCACCTTCCAACCCCAACCTTTCCCCTGTTCAAAGGTCAGGCCGGTGTACTCGTACCAACGTCGGTTGAGAAATTCCTTGGATCCATCAGGGAAGCTCGTCCACAAGAAAGACGGCACCGTGTCGATGAGGCTCTGGAGCCGGGCAGCCTCCTGGCCGAGCTTTTCGAGAGCATCGCTTAGTTCGTGGCTTTGCGAATCTTGGGTCAACTCACTCATGTTCGCTCAGGCTGCCGCAGTGTCAGAACCAATATCAACGATTCTAAATCAAGATTCAAAGCCAAGATCAGCCGGATGGCTTCATGCTGAATTTTCGGCAAAAGCTGAAATTACAGCCTGAGTTCAAGAGCTAAACACCAACGACTCAACTGATTACGAGTGGCTCGGGGATTGCCATCTGTTAGGCGTGAATCGCTCGACAGTCCAGCATGACGTTGAAAATTGAGAAGCACGCTGACGGGTACGGAACGACTCTTCGACTGATAGGTCGGATGCGCGCGGAGCACTTGCCCGAGTTGGAGAAGCAGATTCGGGAGAGCAAATCGAAGATCGTACTGGACTTGGAGGAATTGAACCTGGTCGATGTTGACGGTGTTCGATTTCTCGGTAGCTGTGAAGCAGCCGGTGTCACGCTTGTCAACTGCTGCCACTACATACGCGACTGGATCGGCAAAGAACGCGATTAGAGCGAAAGGTCAGGATCTGCGTCCATGACCCGGTGTGTCAACCAAAAGGAGCGTTTATGTCAGACCAAGTAGTTTTGATTACAGGAGCGTTGACGGGAATCGGTCGCGCCGCCGCAATCATCTTTGCGCAAGAAGGGGCACGAATTGTTGTGTCTGGCCGTCGAGACAAAGAAGGACAAGCGTTGGTTGCCGAGCTACAAGGGCTCGGAGCAGAAGCCATTTTTGTCCGTACTGATGTGCGCAAGGATGAGGACGTGCGCAACCTCGTGGATCAAACGGTCAAGCGTTTCGGACGTCTGGATGTCGCGGTCAACAATGCTGGAACCGAAGGCACACCCGGCCCGGTGACGGAGCAGACTGCAGAAACCTACGCCGCAACCTTCGACACAAACGTTCTGGGCACACTGCTCAGCATGAAGCACGAATTGAGGGTGATGCTGGCCCAGGGGAGCGGGAGCATCGTCAATGTCTCGTCGGCCTATGGAAGCGTCGGGGCTGCCGGAGCTTCCGTTTATGTGGCCAGCAAACATGCGATAGAGGGACTGACAAAATCCGCTGCACTGGAAGTCGCCGGGACCGGAGTTCGTGTAAACGTAGTCGCTCCGGGCACTACCGACACTGGTATGCTCACGCGCTTCACCAGCACAGATGAAAATAAAGCGGCGCTCGTCTCGACGGTACCCGTCAAGCGTATGGCAACGTCGGAGGAGATCGCTCACGTGATCGCCTTTGTTGCTTCGGAAAATGCTTCGTACATGACAGGTTCTTCCATCCCCGTCGATGGAGGCATGATCGCTGGCTAAATCTTCGTTGACTACGGCACCTCGCTGTTCAAGACAAGTCGTTTTCTGAACAGCAAGTCGTGAACAGGCTGAGACGACACTAGGAAACGTGTTCGTTTTTGGATTGTCGAGGTATATGGAATGACTACGCTTCAAGGCAAAACCGCCCTGGTGACAGGCGCATCACGCGGGATTGGGCGGGCGACTGCATTCGCGCTCGCTAACTCCGGTGCGCATGTCCTTGTGCACTACGGTCGTTCCGCGCAGGATGCGGAATCTCTCGTGGCAGGCATCCTTTCAAAAGGCGGACGCGCGAATGCAATCAGGGCCGACTTGGGAACTCCGGAAGGGGCAACGCTGCTGGCGAAGGAAGTTCGTTCGATCGTCGGCGAGCGATTGGATGTTCTCGTGCCCAACGCCGGAATCAGCAAGGCAGCACGCATCGCAGAGTATACGGTCGAGGATTTCGACAACCTCTTTGCGACAAACGTCCGAAGTCCGTTTTTCCTGGTGCAGCAACTGCTGCCCATTCTAGGTGACGGCTCAAACATCATCGTGATCTCTTCGATCGGGGCCCACGCCGTAGTTGGGAAGCCCGGCGTGGACAACCCTTCGCTGCTTGCCTACGCCTCGACCAAAGGAGCATTAGAGACTTTGGTCAAGAACTGGGCTGCCATGCTTGGGCCGCAAGGCATTCGCGTGAATGCAGTCGCGCCCGGCGTGATCGACACTGATATGTCGAACTTCACAAAGACTGAGGCAGGCCGGGACGCCGCGCTTGGAATGCAGGCATTGAAACGGATCGGCAAGCCGGAAGATGTCGCGGACGTCGTCGCTTTCCTGGCGTCAGACGCAGCCCGCTGGATCACGGGGGCGAGCATCCCCGTCGATGGCGGCTCGAAGCTTTAAGGACCTGACTCCTTGCTGGCGTCAGCTGCAATCGAACGAATGAATGAGGAGAGTCGGCAGGTGGCAAAAACAAAAATGGCAAGTGAGACGATCGAACCCACGAATAAAGCGTTCGTTCTAGAAGCCTTCGACACATTGTTCAACAAGCGTGACTACGCGGCGGCAGAGCGCTTCTGGTCACCGAACTACGTTCAGCACAGCGCACACATACCACCAGGTCGCGAAGGACTGTTCAATCTCGTCCGCTCAGTGCCGGAGACTTTGCATTATGAGAACCAGCTCATCATCGCAGAAGGCGATTACGTCATAGCGCATGGCCGCTTCACTGGGATGGGCAGGCCCGCCGCCTGGATCGCCGCTGATGTTGTCCGGTTCGAAGACGGTCTTCTCAAAGAGCATTGGGACGTTTTACAGGACGAGGCGACCAAGGCCGAATCTGTGAGCGGCCTGCCCATGTTCGGCGACACATTCCCCAAATGACAGCCGAAAACAACGCGATCGTCCTGAGGGCGTCGGCTGACGAATAATTTATGACGCAACAAGCCCTAGGCAGGCAGAACGGAGCAAAAAGATGAGAGCAGCACTCGATAAAGAAAGGTTCGGCCCGTGGGCACTTGTCACGGGTGCCTCGTCCGGAATCGGCAAGGAATTTGCGCGGCAAATCGCAGCGTCGGGGATCAACGTAGTGCTGGTAGCGCGACGGGAACGTTTGCTCGACGAAGTGGGACAGGGCCTCGCGAAAGATTTTAACCTGCAGTACCGCACCGTGGCGGCAGATCTGTCGCAAGAGGGCTTTCTAGACAAGCTTGCGGAAGCCACCAACGATCTCGACATCGGCCTCGTGGTATCCAACGCGGGCACTGGAAATCCGGGCGAGTTCCTCAAGATTGATCGTGGGGAGTTGGAAAATCTCCTGCGGCTCAATACTCTAGCGCATCTCGACATCGCCCATCACTTCGGCCGAAGGCTCGTGGAACGCGGCCAGGGCGGACTGTTGTTTGTGGGAGCGATGGGCGCACATAAAGGTCGTCCCTATATGGCGAACGACGGTGGCGCCAAGGCGTATGTCCAGAGTTTCAGCGAGGCGCTTCACGTTGAGCTCAAGCCGCTGGGTGTGCATGTGACGGTCTTGCCACCTGGGCTCACCGACACGCCCGTGATCGCGAAGTTCGGGCTCACTCCGGACGCCATGCCTATGAAGCCGATGGCGGTAGAGCAATGCGTTTCGGAAGGGCTGAAAGCTCTGCAGGAAAACCGCTCGATGATTATTCCTGGGCGCCTGAACCGCATCATGAATGCGGTGGTCCCTGCTTCTCTAGCCCGGGGCATGACGGCGAAGATGTTCAAGAAGACGCTCGCGAAGCCGCAACCGCAGGTAAAACCACAAACGCAGCCGCAACCTAAAACGCGGTGAACACACGTGGCGTGTAAGCACGGCTTCAGAGGAACGAGTTTAGCGGACATCGCCGAAGCCGCCCATGCCCCGGTAGCCGGGCGTCTTTGATTGGAGCGGGGGACTTAATTATGAAACTCACAAGCAATACGATTTTGATCACCGGCGGTGGCAGCGGCATCGGTTACGAACTCACCAAACAACTCACGGCACTTGGCAACACGATTCTTATCACGGGCCGCGATCAAGCTAAGATGGACCGTGCGAAAGCGGCCTTTCCAACACATTCACACCTTTCAAAGCGACGTTTCCGATCCGAAAGCGATCGCCACTCTTTACGAAAAGGTCACTAAACAATTTCCCGAACTCAACATTTTGATCAACAACGCCGGCATCATGCGTGAGATCAATGTTCACGACAAAGCTGGAAGCCTCGAAGACATCACTCGAGAGATCGAAATCAATTTGAGCGGGCCGATTCGGATGGTGAAGCGATTCTTGCCCCATTTAAAAACAAAATCAGGGGCCGCAATCATGAACATTTCATCGGGATTGGCATTTGTTCCATTGCCCATTTCACCGGTGTATTGCGCCACCAAGGCCGGTCTGCATTCGTTCACCGAGTCTCTTCGGGTGCAACTGAAAAACACCAAAGTGAAGGTATTTGAGCTAGCACCGCCGGCGACACAAACCGAACTCCTGGATGACTTTAATTCTGAAGACATGAAAGGCGTTTCTATTATGAAAGTGGAAGACATGGTTAAAGTCGCCGTCAAAGGAATGCAGGCCGATCGATTTGAAATACGTCCAGGGCAGGCGAATCAGCTCAAAATGATGAGTCGCGTGGCGCCTGGATTTATTTTGAAGCAAATGAGCCGATCGGTCGACCGTATGCTCGGAACACAGAATTAATTCACTTTCAATTTAGGGGGCCAATCCGCCAGTGGTGCCACATTTGATCGCAATACTTCGAATTTAACGCTCCGCATTCAGCCTGATGATGGCATTTGCCTTCAGTTCGGAGTCAAGCCCCCGGGACTGACCAGAGGCGGCCGGGTGCAAAAGGAGCGAATCGGTGAACTCAAACAAAAAGGAGAAACGAACATGAACAGCCTTAAAGACAAGGTCGCGGTCTCAACGGATGCCATGTATGTGATTTTGGGGGCGAGCGGGAACACTGGTTCGATCATCGCCGACACCCTGCTATTGAAGGGCGAGAAGGTGCGCGTCGTAGGTCGCGACGCAGGACGACTGCAGCGCTTCGTGCGTAAAGGCGCGGAGGCGTTCACGGGCGACGTGAGCGATGCGGTTGCGCTCACCAAAGCCTTCAGAGGCGCGCGCGCAGCTTACTTGCTGTTGCCGCCGATTACCTCCCGGGAAGACCAGGAGCGAGAGAGCGATGCGATCGCGAAGGCCGTGAAGGAGTCCGGCCTGCCCTATGCGGTGTACTTAAGCAGCTACGGCGCGCAGGTTCCGGAAGGCACCGGGCCAGTCACGGGGCTGCATTCTTCGGAGCAAAAACTTAATGCTATCGACGGTTTAAACGCTCTGCACCTGCGTGCCGCGTATTTCATGGAGAACAATCTGGCGGCGATCGGCATGATTCAGGGGATGGGAATCTTCGGACATGCGCTGCTACCCGACCTGAAGATGCCCATGATCGCGACGCGCGACGTTGGCGACTACGCCGCGCAGCGCCTCCTGGACCTGGATTTTTCCGGCAAGCAAATCACGCGAGCTGCTTGGCGAGCGCGACCTGTCGATGGCGGAAGCTACCACGATAATTGCGCGCGGCATTGGCAAACCGGATCTGCGTTACGAGCAGTTTTCGTATGACCAGATGCGGCAGGCGTTAACACAAATGGGTTTTTCGCCGAAGAAAGCCGCGGTGTATATCGAGATGTTCAAGGCCATTAACGCAGGAGTCCTCGCTGCGCAGGAGCCGCGCTCGCCGGAGAACAGCACGCCGACTTCGTTTGAAAAATTTGTGCAGGATGTCTTTGCGCCTGCATATCACGGGAACGTCGCCGCTTAGGCTCAGCGCCAAGGGCGGCAGGTTGCGCATGTTTGCAGGCGAGAATTCCCGGAAACAGCTTCTGAAAATTGCCGATGCGGAGATCTGTCATGAATGGAACGCCCTCTATGAAGAAAGAGTTGTCCAAGCGCGGGGAGAAACCGAGTGCTTACCGTCGTGTCGTCACGGGAAATGTTAAGGGGAAATCCGTCGTGCAAAGCGACGAATCGTTGCTGGCCTATGAGTTCAACTCCGTTCCCGGCTACGAGCACACGCTCATCTGGGTCAACCCAGCGACCCCGGATCTCAGCAAGGAGCAGAAGTTCGACCGCTATCCCGACTCCGTCGTTCCTGGGCCCGGGGGTACGAGTCTGCACTTTGTGACTTTTCCGCCCGATTCGGTCTTCGCGGATCCGTCCTTCGATGCCCACGCCGCACAAAAAGAAGCGTTGGTTCGTCTACGAGGATTAGCCGATCACTTCGAAAAGGAAGATCCAGGGATGCACAAAACGAACACGGTCGACTACTCGGTTGTCTACGATGGAGAGATTTGGCTGGAGTTGGACGATGGCGAGACGCTGCATTTGAGGCGCGGCGATGTGGTCGTGCAAAACGGTACGCGCCACGCATGGCGAAACAAAGGCGCCAAGCCGGTCACGATGCTCTTTTTCTTGAATGGGGCAAGAGCATGAAGAACGTTTTAGAGCTTGCGCTTGAAGCGCATGGTGGTCTGACGCGGTGGTCGCAGCTGAAGACCGTAACGGCTGATCTCTCGGTGACCGGTGCTCTATGGCAAATAAAAGGCCACGCTCCGGAATTGCAACAAATTCGTATCGAAGCAGAACTGCATCGCCAGGAGCTAACGACGCACTTCCGCGACCAGGACAAACGCACAACCTTCACTCCGAATTCCGTAACGGTCGAGACTGAAGGTGGAAGACTGCTTCAGAGCCGCGAAAATCCTCGTTCGTCATTTGCCGGCCAACTCCTGAACTCCCCCTGGGATGAACTGCACGTAGCCTACTTCAACAGCTACGCTCTCTGGACATACTTGACGGTCCCGTTTCTCTACACGTTTCCTGGTTTTGAAACGGAGGAGTTGTCACCGTGGCACGAAGATGGAGAGATGTGGAGACCTCTGCGTGTGAGCTTCCCAAATGGCATCGCGAGTCATAGCCGGGAACAGATTTCATACTTCGGGCCGGACGGCTTGCTCCGGCGGCACGAGTACAGAGTCGAGGTGCTGGGCGGAGCACCCGGGCTGAACTATGCGCATGAGTTTCGCGAGGTTGACGGAATCATGGTCGCTATGAAGCGTCGCGTCTATTCCTTCGATACGGATAAACGCAAGATAGCGGAACCAGTGCTGGTCGCCATCGATATCCACGGCATCGCTTTTAGCTAGTCCGTATGGGGAGGTACGTAAAATGGCTGCGCTTCAAGACAAAACTGCGGTCGTCGGGTTCCTGGCGTCAGACGCGGCGCGCTGGATCACTGGAGCCAGTATCCGGGTGGACGGCGGGTCGAAGCTGTGAGGACCCAGCCTCGCCAGCGAATGGGAGGGAATGAAAGATGAGTGAAAAGATCGAAGCGAGAAATAAAGCTATTGTTCTAGAAGCCTTCGACACACTGTTTAACAAGCGTGACTACGTTGCGGCGGAACGCTTCTGGTCACCGAACTACATTCAGCACAGCGCACACATAGCACCGGGCAGCGAAGGTCTGTTCAATCTCGTCCGCTCAATGCCGGAGACGTTGCACTATGAGAACCAGCTCATCATCGCAGAGGGCGATTACGTCATAGCGCATGGCCGCTTCACTGGGATGGGCAGGCCCGCCGCCTGGATCGCGGCCGACGTTATCCGGTTCGAAGACGGTGTTCTTAAAGAGCATTGGGACGTTTTGCAGGATGAGGCGACCAAGGCCGAATCTGTGAGCGGCCTTCCCATGTTCGGCGACGCATTCCCGAAGTGAGCGCCCAAGACAACGCATCGCCCTGAAGGCGTTCGACACTCTTTTTACAAGACCAAGGAGCTAGTAACTATGGCGTCATCCGTTGTTTCGAATGAACTGTATGTGATTTTAGGAGCGAGCGGGAACACCGGCTCGACCATCGCCAATTCTCTGCTGTCAGTGGGCAAGAAGGTACGCGTCGTGGGACGCGACTCGGGGCGACTACAGCGCTTTGTGGACAAAGGGCAAATGTACAAGATAGCGCGGGCTTGTTTTGAAAAGGAGTCGTTGGGCCGTTACGGGTGCCTCCATCCCGGCGGTTGGGAGAAATGTCAATGATTTCGCAACTGGCTTCTATCAACCGCGCGGATCGCGATCTATACGCACGGGAGAAGGTCCTGAATTCCGCCATCATTGCCGCGGACATAAGCAGCGGCTGGGAAGCATATCTTGAGATTTTTGACGCGTTCTACGCCGATCATGTCGAGGTCAGCGACGGCACCGAGAATGGCTCGGTATTTGGCCGAGAGCGGATTCGCGCACTCCTTTTCAAATTCCTTGTCCCGCTTCATGTAATGGCTGAGATTGGCGGCCTGTCGGTACAGATTCGAGAAAGCCCGATTCTCGGAGACACCGCAGATGAGACACATTCGGCCTGGTCGGTGGATCTGATCGGCGCGACAGGCAGGACGTGCCGGATTTCCTGGTGCACGCTTCGACGGTGGGCTGATTCTCGCGTCATATACGAACGCCATTACGACCACCAGCAAACCGGCGGACCTCTAACCTTCGACGATCTTCATCTGCGAACGTCAGCGGCAAGTGTGGGCGTTCAACGGCCGTTTTAGCCACTGCAACTTATTTTGCAGCGAGATCAATATCCGGTATAGGAGGACCGCAATGCCAACCGCCACTAGCTCGATGCTGAAGTGGGACGTTTTAGTAACAAATCGTCAAGGCCTCACCCGCGACTTGCCGCCGGGGAAAGAAAAATGGATGTGGGTGCCGACATCGGCCACACTTATCTATGGCGAACGGGACGCTGTTCTCGTCGACGCCTTTCTTACCATCGAGCAGGCGCACGCCGCAGTGGAATGGGTCGCGGCGAGCGGCAAGAACCTGACTACGATCTACGTCACTCACGGCCACGGCGATCATTTCTTTGGCATCGGAGCCCTCCAGGATCGGTTTCCGAATGCCAAAGCGGTTGCGACGGCTGACGTTCTGAAGATCATGCGCCGGCAAATGTCCCCAGAATTTGTCGCGAGTTTCTGGAAGGCACGCTATCCCGGCCAGATTCCGGAGCACCTGGTCCTTCCCGAGGAACTCCAGGGTAATGTGATCGACCTCGAAGGTCGTGAGCTTGTCGCGGTCGAAGTGGGGCATACCGACACCGACAACACGACGTGTCTTCACGTGCCATCAGTCGGGCTGGTCGTCGCTGGCGACGCCGCCTATAACGATGTTCACCTCTACCTCGCCGAGTCAAACGCGCAAACTCGCCGCGAGTGGATCACTGCGCTCGACACCATTGAGACGCTGAAACCGCGCACCGTGATCGCGGGGCACAAGAAAGCTGACAGGGACGACAGTCCAACAATCATTGAAGAGACCCGTCAATACATCCGCGATTTTGAGCGCGTCGCAGCGATGACGGCAACGGCGAAAGAGCTATACGACCAGATGCTCGAGATCTATCCGGATCGAGCAAACCCGGGCTCATTATGGGGTTCGGCGCACGTGGCCAAACCGTAAGTTCATCGCAACGAAAGACAGCGCACTAGAGACGGACGGCTGAACAGGACGAACGCGATATATCAAATGCGTCAAGACTAGAACGACCTTAGGACTTCGCAATCGATGAAAGGGAGAATTTGAGATGAAGAATAACGTAATTCCAATGGGCGTCGGAACACGAATCATCTACTGTGCGATGGCGATCATGACAATCATCCTAAGCATGGGAGAAAACACAATGGCACAAACAAAATCAACGGCAGTTGTGAAGAACATCGTTCTCGTCCACGGCGGTCTGGTGGACGGGTCCGGTTGGGAAGGCGTCTACAATATCTTGAAGAAGGACGGCTACACCGTCACCATTGTCCAGAATCCGACCATCTCTCTGGCAGACGACGTAGCGTTTACAAAGCGTGCAATCGCAGTTCAGAGCGGCCCCGTGATACTCGTCGGTCACTCGTATGGCGGCGCTGTCATCACCGAAGCCGGCAACGACCCGAAAGTGGCGGGGCTGGTTTATATCGCTGCCTTTGCGCTCGACAAAGGCGAATCTGTATCCGCGCTGATTAAGGATCCACCTCCTGGCACGCCTGCACCGCCGATCCTTCCGCCCGTGGATGGCTTTCTGCTGCTCGACAAGGCAAAATTCCCTGCGTCTTTCGCCGCCGATGTGAGCCCGGAAAAGGCCGAATTCATGGCCGACTCGCAAGTGCCGTGGGGTGTGAACGCGGTGGGAGGCACTATTAGCGAACCGGCATGGAAGGTGAAACCTACCTGGTACCTGCTAACGGATTCGCCGAAGGTCACGCTTTCGACGGCACGATCGTCGGCGAGCATAGTGAATACAACATCTGCACGAGAGGATTCAGTTGGGTCAGCAGCCGCGTGGGCGCCCTGGTCTACAAGCGGCTTGGCTTTTTGAGCGGTGCGGTTGTATACGGTGACGTTGTGTCCAGCCTTGAGCAGGTTCATCGCCATTGCTGAGCCCATGTTTCCCAGGCCAATGAAGCCGATTTTCATGATTTCTCTCTCCTCATTCTTTTAACTTCTAGAAGTTGAATCACTCTTACTAGTCTGCGGCCCTACTCAGACTCCGCAATTGCTTCAAAGTTTCTGATGGCTCAGTACGGATTGTGTAATCTGCGTTTACATCGGCGGCACGAATGATTCCCTGTTTGTCGATCACATACCGCGCCGGTATGGGAAGTCGGTATTCCGGTTCATCATTGAATCTGTCCAGGGTGCTTCCAAATGATTTGTAAAGGTCTCGTAAATAGTCCGGCAGTGTGAAAACGAGCCGAAACTGTTCTGCGACCCTTAGATGAAGATCCGTCAGAATATCGAACGACAGGTTCAGCTTTTTATGTAGAGCCCGCGCATACCGTTCGAGTTCCGGAGTGATGACGATGATCTGCGCCCCCAGCGTTCGCACGTCGGAATAGATCTCTTGTAGAGCCTCCAGCTCCATATTGCAATAGGGTCACCAGTGCCCGCGAAAAAAGCTGAATACCAGCGGCCCTTGCCGGAGAAGTTCGGCCGAGTCTATCTGCACGTGATCTTGATTGAACAAACTGAAGCCCTGAGCACGGTCGCCCACCTTCAAGGCTCGCTCTTCAATCCCTGTGGCCTTGAGCTCGGCTGTAGCACGATGCATGGTTTCGATTACTTCATGCGGCGCGTTGTATGGCGGAGCTCCGGACTCAAATGATTTCTTAAATTCGTCGAGTCGTTCTTGAAGACTCACCATCGTCCGCTCTTCCCTGGCAAGGTAGCTTTAGCTGTCAGGCAGCCTTCACGAACTCGACATCGAGAGTGATGGTCACCTCGTCACCAACCAGAATGCCGCCGGTCTCGAGGGCAGCGTTCCAAGTCAAGCCGAAATCCTTTCGGTTGATCTTGGTGGTCGCCGAGATCGCAACCCGCGTGTTCCCCCAGGGATCCTTCGCTGGCGGCGTGGGCCCTTCGACCGAAAAGTGGACCTTGCGGGTAACGCCATGGATTGTTAGATCGCCTTCGACCGCCAACTCTCCATCTCTAACGATGCTGATGTTCCTGGATTTGAAATGCAGGGTCGGAAACTTTTCCACATCAAAGAAATCGGCGCTCTTCAGGTGAGTATCGCGCTGTTCATCGCGAGTATGAATCGAGGACGCCTCGATCGAGGCTTCGACGCGGGAGTTCGCGAGATCAGATTCATCGAGGAACAAAGCCCCCGAGACTTTGGGGAATTGCCCTTTCACATTAGCGATCATCATGTGCTTGACCTTGAACTCCGCCATGGAGTGGGCGGGGTCGATATTCCAGGTAGTAGTTGAGGTTTGTACTGGAGCTGCTGTGCTGGCCATGGTAGCCTCCTTATTTGTTCATTTCATCGATCTCATTCGTATCGACATCTCCGCCGAGAATCACCAAATCAAATTCTCCTGGGTGCGTGTCTTTAAGTACCGGGCCGAATGAGCTACTCCCTGGTCATCATGCGACTTTTCCTTTCTGCGAGGGCGGTTCACTCTTGGCTCGCATTGATTTGACCAGGTCGGCCGATGACGCTCCTTCGAGCGACAATCCGTAGCCAACTTCTCGCACGATGCGCTCCTTCAACGGTTGAATGAAGTGGATTCGTGTGTTTCGGCGGGTCACCTCCGGAGCCTTCAGGTACAGCTCGGCCAATTCCCGCGCCCGACTGAGCGCCTTACCGTTCGGCACAACCTCGGCAACCACTCCCCATTCGCGTGCAGTACGCGCCGGCAGCGGCTGCGGGTTCAACAGGAACGCTTCCGCTCGTCCCGCTCCCGCACGATAACTCCACGTGGTAAAGATTCCGTCGCCAGGCGCAACCCCCGCGCCGAAGTGCGCGACATCCTCGAAGGTCGCACCTTCCGCTGCCACAATCACACTGGCAAGTAGCGCGTAGTCTGAGTGCACATGGGCGCGTCCCTCAATAGCCGCGATCACCGGCACGCGTATGTTGGCTATGTTTTCCAAAGCCTGAACGCCTTCGTCGTGAACCTGGCTCCAAACGCCGGGATCGGCGACATCCCCGAAAGAGGACCAATCGACATCGGTAATGAACTCCCCACCTGCGCCCGTGAGGATCACGATCTGGTTGGCGCGATCTTGCGAAATGCGGTAGAAGGCCTCGACTAATTCCGTGTGAGCTGGCGCGGACATAATGAACGGCCCACCGTTGATGTGGAACTCAGCAACCAGCACACCCTTATTATCTCGGGTCAGCTTTAGGTTGCGATAAGTATCGAAGTAGTTCTCTTTGAATGGCATGAAATCCTCCTGTGCTCGAAGCTGTAGGTTGAATCACTCTTACTTTTCTGCTGCGCCCGCAGCGATTGCGCAGCGAAGGCGCTATTCGGTCGGGAAGAACGTCTCGATCGACTTCGTCACGCGGTCCGTCGAAGTGGCCGCGCCGCCGATTCTTCCCGTCCGAGGGCACTCAGGACCTCGTCGGCGGTGGGTGTCTCGGCGAACCACTTTTGGAGCACGTCGAGCGAACGGGCGTGGCTCTCATCGGTATCGGCGGTGCAGGCGTCGGCGACGACGATCGTCCGATATCCCAGGTCGGATGCAGCGCGTGCGGTGGATTCGATTGCGACGTCAGTGGCGATGCCGACAAGCACGAGGCTATCGACGCCTGCCATTCGAAGAACGGTGTCGAGTATGGTGCGGTCGAACCCGTTGGCCGCCTGTCCCCTGACGAGCGGTTCATCGGGCCGGCGGGCTAGATCGTCCATCAGCTCCACCGCTGGAGTCCCCTCCATCAGGCAGACACAGTCGAAGAGGGTGCGCCACAACGGCGAGTTCGGACTCACCCCAGGCAGCCCTTCCTGGTATGTGACCGCCGTGTAGACCACCTTCGCCTTCGCCCTGCGGAACTCCTCCAGCAGCCGCAGCTGGGCCGTGATGACACCTTTCTCCTTGGCTCGTTGCCGGAAAAGGCGGTTGAAGGGGGTGTCGACCTCTCCGGCAACCCCTTTGACCATGTGTACAACGATCAAGGCTGTCTTACTGGGATCAAGCCTGCCTAATGCGATTTTTTCGTTCATACGTGTTCCTTTCTGCTGATTCTGTTACTTCGTGCACGTCAATTCAGTACCATGCTCTTTTCCACCGTTAGCTACTCCGCCCCCGGTGTGGAAGTGCTCTTCAAAAGCGATGACCTTGAACACCTTTCTCCCGTTAAGGATATGAATGAACTGCTCGCTGGTCTCACGGAGTCCACGCTCTTGACCGCCAAAGCAAATCGAGTGCCAGAAGAAGCATCGCCGTATTGCTTGAAATCAAAGCAGGCATGGCGCGATCCCCCGATCAAGTGTCAAACTGTCAAAGTTCAGATGTTGACACTGCAGAGCGAAATAACGGCTGCATTTATTGTCTTAATGATTGAGAGCATCGTTGTCCCGATGTTCATTGTGGCCGTCGCTTTGATGCGAGTTTTTTTAAGACTTCCTTCGCAAAAATGCCACACTGGAATCTGGCACGGTCTTCCATCAGTTCTAGGATGGCATCTTCCCCGGCTCCACTCATTGCAGTGAGGTTTGTGAGGTCGACGACAAGTTCACGGCCATCAAGGTGTTCCTTGGCCTTCGTGTACTCGCGGAGGAGTTCTCGGACCCAAGGCTCGACGAGACTACCCTCAAGCACCAGTCGGCATCGGCGTGGGCTCTCCACCACAGAAATCTTTAACATTCCACACTTCCGTGAGGGGGGAGAATGCAACACGCTCGCCAAAGTTTGCAGTTGTAACTACTTTAGTTCTCAGAAGGGGATGCAAATCAGCAGAAATGAAGTCGAAGTGTCAATCTGTCTGGTTTGACACGGCCCAGAGCGGACCGTCGATTACGCGGCGTACTCTTTGGGATCAATACCAAGCTTTCTTATCCGCGCCAGGAGTGTCGTGCGATTGATTCCCAGACGCGCGGCAGCTCCGCCACTTCCGCCCACACGACCCTTGCTTGCCGTGAGCGCGCGCATGATCTCGTCTCGTTGTTTCGTCGCACGTTCTGCGCTTTTGTGCTGCCGGGTATCGGCCAGAATCGGTTTTTTGTTTAGCGCCTGAAGAGTATTTCTTACAATTTCCACTATTTCCTCATGACGCGAATCCGTCGTTTCGCGCTCATGCTCTTGAGTATTCGACTTCCACGATTCCAGCTGCGGTGCCTCAAGCCCCATACCACGGGTTAGGATGACAGAGCGCTCCACTAAGTTTTCCAACTCGCGGATGTTCCCCGGCCAATCCCAGGCAATGAATGCCTTCATTACCGCCGGCGGAATTCGTTTGATGTGCTTCTGCATCTGTTTCGCGAATTTCTGGACAAAATAACCGACTAGCAGCGGGATATCTTCTTTGCGCTCGCGCAGCGGAGGAACTCGAATCGGAAAAACGTTTAAGCGATAATACAGATCACTGCGAAATTCGCGGCTTGCAACCATCTTTTCGAGATCGCGGTTGGTGGCAGCAATCAAGCGAACATCTACTTTCACAGTACGCGTGCTTCCCAGTCGCTCAAATTCCTGTTCTTGAAGTGCTCGCAAAAGCTTCGGCTGGATCTCCGAGGGAATGTCTGCCACCTCGTCCAAGAAGAATGTGCCCCCGTCGGCTAACTCCAGCCTCCCAATCTTCTGGCTGATGGCTCCCGTGAATGCACCCTTTTCATGTCCAAACAATTCACTTTCTAAAAGCCCGGTCGGAATGGCAGCGCAGTTCACTTTCACAAATATGCGATCTTTGCGACGGCTATGCTCGTGAACGGCGCGGGCGATCAACTCCTTCCCCGTCCCTGTTTCGCCGAGGAGCAAGACGGTTGAATCAGTGGGCGCAACAGTTTCGACCAGGCGCAAGACGTGTTTGAGGGCCGGACTGTTCCCCACAATTTGCCCGAACTCTATGTCGCCACGGATCTCCTGTTCGAGGTAACGATTCTCTTGGGCTAGTCTCTCTTTGAGTTCGGAGACTTCGCGGTATGCCAGCGAATTTTCGATGGCAATGGCTATCTGCCCAGAAGCCTCGCTGACGAAGTCGATGTCCTCTGAGGTAAACGGAGTGTCTGTGGTCCGAGAGATTGCCAACACCCCAACCGCTTGCCCTCGATTCACAAGAGGTATAACGTACTGACTTTTTACGCCTTCCGCGACCAGCAATTCATAATAATCGGGCGGAAACTCGTGACGTTGTTCTATGCGCCTGATGGTAGGTTTCAGGGTATCAAGAGCTCTTCTGCCCGCACCCACCGGGGTGATCACCAAGTCTTCCCTAATGAGCCCCTTACCTTCAGGGAAATCAAGTGCATAGATGCGGAATTCGCCAGTCCCGTTCTCGCGCGCCGAGATGTGCACCACATCACAGTCCATGACCTCGCGAATGCAGGCTGAGATTTCGCGCAGTACATCCCGAAGCTCCAGATTCGCAGTGATCTGATTTGTAACCTTCAGAAGCAACTGGAGTCGGCTGTTTTGAACCGTTAGAGCTTGCTCTGCTTTCTTACGATCATCAATATCGGTATTTGTACCGTACCATTTCGCAACGTTGCCCTTGTCGTCGTAGGATGGGGTTGCTCGGAACAAAAACCAGCGATATACACCGTCGAAACGACGCAAGCGCCCTTCGATTTCACCCGACTGGCCTGAGGCCACAACGGTTCGCCAGTAATTCACGAGCGCGTTCAGATCGTCCGGATGCACGGCGACCGTCCAACCCCAATTCTCCACTTGGTCCGCCGTAAGGCCAGCGTAATCCAACCAGCGACGGTTAAAGAACTGTGCAGCCCCATCTGCTGCGGCCGACCACGCCATACAGGGAATGGTTTCTATAATCTCGCGCAGCTCTCGTTCACTCTGCTGCAGTCGCTCATTCTGACGTTGCAATTCCGCGTTTGCAGCCTCGGCCCGTTTGAGATTGAAATTGTCGTCAATCGCAAATGCGACAACCCGACCAATTAGTCGCAAGAAACTAATGTCATCCTCGCTGTAAGCAATCCCAGGGTCTCCAGACATGCCCAAAGCACCTAGGCGGCGCTGTGGCGTGGTGAGGGGAACAAAGACGAGCGGCCCGACCTCAAGCCCTTGTGCTGCAATCCCTTGCTTGAGCCGGATGGGTATTCGTTCATCGGTGTTCCAGTCGCGAATGTAGATCGGTTCCTGCCTGGTATATGCCTGCCACGATGGCCGCTGTTCAACTGGCACATCCGCGTATGCCGATACGAGGCTCTTCTCTCGCCCGACGACAGCCCATTCGACTTCAGTGGAGTTCTCCTTGTAGACAACGATGTAAAACTGTAAGAAGTCGAGGAATTCGCGCAACCGTTCAGAGAGGATCTTCGTCAGATCCTCGGGCTCTTGGCACAGAGAAAGGGCTTCGCTGAGGCGAAGGACGGCTTCGTAGCGTTGCCCATTCATCTGCCTAACACCCGCATCTATGCTAATCGCGAGTTTTGGCGGGGAATTCATTTACCTCCATTGTCGGTCAAGAAGTCTATTCCACACAACGCGCTGATTTTACTGGATCAGCCAGATCGTGTTGTTTGTCTCTAGATCGGAGATCTCGTACTCCCCTGTCAACGAGCAAAATTGACATTTTGACACAAACAGCTGCCTTCCAAATTGAACCGGTCCAACTTGCATCATTTCAACGAATAATCCGAGACTCAGCTGTTGGCATGTCATTTGCAGTCCTGAAGTGACTGGATGGCAATTTATGCAGAAGGGACACTGCAACTCCAACTCTTTTGACAGTGTTCACGTGCGACTGGATGATCTCGGAATTTCGAAGCACCTGGCGCAAGCCCGGTAAACGTCGGCACTGATTGCGGCAAACAAGGGGACAAGATGATTAGTACCCAGGCGAGTCAGGCATTGACCGTGCAGGTCACTATGAATGTCAACGGAGAAGCACGTAGTTTTGCAGTTGAGCCGCGCACCACCCTGCTTGACGCTTTGCGTAATGAGCTGGGTTTGACCGGCCCCAAAAAGTCATGCGACCGAGGCGAATGCGGCGCATGCACGGTCCACGTTGATGGTCGCCGTGTTCTGTCGTGCATGACACTGGCGGCAATGCACGATGGTCAGCAAATCACCACGATCGAAGGATTAGAACGCGATGGACAACTTCATCCAGTCCAGCAAGCATTCATCGAGTACGACGGGTTCCAATGTGGTTTCTGTACATCCGGACAGATCATGTCGGCAATCGCCATGATCCGGGAAGCACAAGCGGGCTGGCCGAGCGCGGCCACGGAACACGTTACGAAACCCTTTCGAGGAGCTGACCTTTCCGAGGCAGAAATTCGAGAGCGGATGAGCGGCAATCTCTGTCGTTGCTCTTGCTATCCAAATATCGTCGACGCTATCGCTGAAGCAGCGCGAAGGAGTTGAATTATGCATCCTTTCACGCTGTCAAGAATTAGCGATTCATCGGCTGCCATCGTGGCACATGCAGGGGATCCCCATGCCGCATTCATCGCGGGCGGTACTGACCTCATCGGTTTGATCAAAGACCGCGCAGCTCGTCCCGATCGTTTGCTGGATATCAACGGGCTGCCCGGCATGTCTGCCATCGAAATATTGCCAGATGGAGGGTTGCGCATTGGTGCACTTGCTCGAATGAGCGATGTCGCCGCCCATATGGAAGTGCGGCATCGCTACCCGGTCATAGCTGAAAGTCTGCTGTTCGCCGCATCGGGACAACTACGAAACATGGCCTCGATGGGTGGCAACATCATGCAGCGTACGCGTTGTGCCTATTTTCGCGACGAGGATGATCTCCCTTGCAACAAGCGGCGGCCCGGCTCTGGCTGCGCGGCTCTCTACGGTGTCAATCGCAATCACGCAATCTTTGGGTGGTCTGATAATTGTGTGGCTACGCATCCCTCCGATGTAGCGGTCGCATTTGCTGCCTTGGACGCAAATGTCATCGTACGTGGGCCCGATAGAGAACGATCAATTCCGTTCACCGATTTTCATTGTCTGCCTGGAAACACCCCAGAACGAGATAACGTGATCGAACGCGGCGATCTCATCGTTGCAGTCGAGGTACCCGCAAGAATAGAAGGGCGCGCTTCCCATTACCTCAAAGTTCGCGATCGCCAGTCCTATGAATTTGCCCTGGTATCCGCGGCAGTAGCGGTTGCAATCGATGGTAAGCGGATCGAATCGGCGAGGTTGGCCCTGGGAGGAGTCGCGCACAAGCCTTGGCGACTGAGAGCAGCCGAGGAGGCGCTCCGCGCTATACCCCTGGATGAAACGGACAAACTTAAATTGGCAATCCGGAGATCGTTCACTGACGCCCGCCCGCTGACCCATAACGCCTTCAAGGTTGAACTCGCGCAGCGCGTGGTACTAAGGGCGCTGCAGATAGCAGGAGCACGCGCATGAGAGCGATCGGGCAACCCATCTCACGGTTCGATGGCCGGCTCAAGGTGACCGGCAAAGCCGATTACACCGCAGATATTGCGGTCCCAGCTCTCCTCCACGCTGCAATAGTCAGTAGCCGCATAGCTAGAGGCAGGATCCGGGCAATCGATGTGAGAGCTGCGGAGCGAGTTCCTGGCGTATCGGCAGTATTTACGTATCAGAATATGCCGCGCATGAACCCGACGCCGAAGCCCTGGAGCCATCTTCATCCCCATGGCCAATCATATCTGCCTCTGCAAGACGACCAGGTTCTCTACGGCGACCAGCCTATAGCACTGGTAGTCGGAGCAAGGCTTGACCAGGCAGCCTTTGCCGGCACGTTGATTGAAGTCGATTACGAAACTGAACAACCTGCAGTCTTTGGTCTCGATTCAGTAAAGAACGCTGTGGACCCTCCGCAGTTTCTGTGGCCGGTTGCTTCGTCGGTTGGAGATGCCGATGCGGCAATTACAGACGCAGAAGTCACAATCAAGCAGACATACACAACAAGCGATCGGCACCACAACCCGATGGAGCCGCACGCAACGACCGCCATTTGGGATGCAGATGGCGCACTGACGCTGTACGAATCGACGCAGCACATTTTCGGCACGAGAGAACTGGTATCCATGGTGCTCGGTATCCCGCTGACGAAGATCACCGTCATTTCTCATTTCATCGGCGGTGGCTTCGGGTGCAAAGGTTATGTCTGGCCGCACACCTTACTAGCGGCGCTCGCAGCAAAGGTATTGAAGCGACCGGTGCATCTTCAACTCACTCGTGCGCAGATGTATTCAATGGCAGGACATCAGGCGGCAAGTATTCAGACCGTTGCACTGGGCGCTCGCAGAGATGGGAAGCTGACAGGAATCCGCCACGATAGTATTTCGCCCACTTCCATATTCGACAACTACATTGAGTATGCGGCGCTTTGCCCTCGCTCCCTCTGGGATGCGAGCGGAGGCATCTCGACGAATCACAAGATCGTGCATGTGAACCGTAATACACCGACGGCCCTTCGTGCTCCCCACGAAGCGCTCGGGCACTTTGCTATCGAAACCGCACTGGACGAACTTTCTTATGAGACTGGCGTGGATCCCGTCACGTTACGCTTACTCAACGACACCGACATTGATCCATACACGCAACGGCCATTCTCTTCGCGCGCAATGCGCAAATGTCTGATTGAAGGTGCTGCGCGGTTTGGTTGGGAGAAACGAACTCCTGAGCCACGCTCAATGCGTGACGGCCGCTACCCTGATCGGACAGGGGATGGCAGGCGCCATCTACACGCATTGGCGATGGCCGGCACAAGCGCGGGTCACGTTGCGAGCGGACGGTTCCGCATTGGTAGAAGCTGGAACTCACGACTTGGGTACTGGAACTTATACGGTGCTTCAGCAGGTCGCCGCGGACACGCTGGGTGTGCTCCCGGAGAAAGTGGTGGTGCGCATAGGCGATACCAGATTGCCAACATCGCACGCGTCGATAGGATCGGCCACAGCAGCCAATGCCGGTGGGTCGGTCATGCTAGCTGCAAAAGCGGCGCGTGATCAAGCGATTGAGTTAGCTCGAACAGGCAGCTATTCGCCGTTTCGCAACGCGGACTCGCGTGACGTGTTCGTCGAAGACGGCAAGCTGATGCTGCGCAGCAAGAACGTGAGCGTCACATATGCCCAGCTACTGACGAGAAACGAGCTGACATTCTTAGTCGGCGACGGCAATTACGACCCGGCGGCGGAAGGACCGAAAGCTGTATTCAGTTTCTCTGCTGTGTTCGCTGAAGTGCGCGTCGATCCGGACTTTGGCCTCGTGCGTCTGAATCGCTTCGTCGGCGCCTACGACTGCGGTAGGGTTATTAACCCTAAGACTGCGCGCAGCCAGGCCATCGGCGGCATTATCTGGGGCGTAGGGCAGGCTCTGTTTGAAAAGACGGAAACCGATCCAGTTTTGGGGAGATTTCTGAATCGGAATTACTCCGGTTACCTCGTTCCCACGTGTGCAGACATACCACAACTTGATGTTTTATTCGTCGGTGACTTTGATGACGAAGCGAGCCCGATCGGCGTAAAAGGGTTAGGTGAGCTCACCTCAGTATCGGTCGCGCCCGCGATTACCAACGCTGTGTATCATGCCACCGGCAGGAGAATTAGGCACCTGCCGATTGCAGTCGAGGATCTGCTGTGAAGCATGAATCGACCTCGATGCCTTTTAGCAGAGATTTCGTCGTTGAGGTGACTCGTTCTTGAACCGGTGCTTGAGTGACTTCGTTTACAGAAAATCCTTTCGCTGTATTAACAATCGTCGTTGCGCCGGCAATTCTGACCAGCGCGTCGAGCATGTTGTGCCTGGGCACAAATAACCAACTGGGCCGCATCGTAGACAGAACGCGCATTGTGTCATCGCAACTTAGGTCTCTCGCACAGACGGACGAGAGTTGTCCGTTCTATCAGCATCAATTGCAAGTTCTTGAAGTACGCTGGACACTCGTTCTTCGGGCTCTGAAATTGTTCTATACGTCCCTTGGTTCCTTCGCGGCCGCTGCGCTGATTTCACTTTTGGGTGCCGTCCTTACTACTTCCGCTTTTCATGCGGCGTTCATCGTCGTCGCTCTTTTGGGGTTGTCATCAGGCACTGTGGGCGTTGCTGGTTTGGTAATCGGGTGCGCGACAATGGTGAAAGAAACTCGCCTGGCAGTAGAAAATCTTGCAAAAGAAGCAACTTCAGCAGGTCGACACGGTGGCGAAGAAAAATCGCCAAATACCGGGACATTCGGTGTCCCGGCTTCGAATTGAGAACATTCGCGTGCCGCTTCAGTGTGCACGATCCGGCGCGGTGCGACTTTCTTGGCCGCTGTGTACTCTAAAGAGTCCAGTCCGCAACGCAGGGTTAAAGGAACAAAAAATGGCTGCACCTCCGATACCCAGCGCGCTTGATGCGCGCACGCAAATTTTCCCGACTCTCACTCCATCGCAAATCGATCGGATTCGCCCTCAGGGCCACGTCCGGCACGTCGACCGCGGCGAAATTCTTTTCGATCTCGGCGACACCAACATCCCTTTCTTCGTCATCCTTTCCGGCAGCATGGAAGTTGTGCAGCCGGGCCTCGACGGCGAACGCCCCATCACCGTCCATCGTGCCGGCGGCTTCACCGGCGAACTCACCATGATTTCCGGCCGCCGCATCTTCGTTCGCGGACGCGTCATCGAACCCGGCGATTTCATCGAACTGCCCGGCGACGCCCTCCGCTCGCTCATCGCCAAAGACGCCGAGCTGAGCGAAATGTTCATGCGCGCTTTCATCCTCCGCCGCCTCGAACTCATCAGCCGCGGCTACGGGAACCTCATCCTTCTCGGCTCCCGCCACTCCGCACAGACCCTCCGCTTGCGCGAATTTCTCACTCGCAACGGCCATCCGTACACGTATATCGATCTCGATACCGACAAAGCCTCACAGGAGCTCCTCGATCGCTTCAACGTCAAGCTTGACGAAATTCCCGTCATAATCTGCGGCCAAGGCTCTGTCCTCCGGAATCCCACAATTCAGAAACTCGCCGATTGCCTCGGGTTCAACGCCGACATTGACGCCGCGCAACTCCGCGACCTCATCATTGTCGGCGCCGGTCCCTCTGGACTCGCCGCCGCCGTTTACGCCGCCTCCGAAGGTCTCGACGTCCTTCTTGTCGAGACCGAATCGCCCGGCGGACAGGCCGCCTCCAGCTCCAAAATCGAAAACTACCTCGGTTTTCCCTACGGCCTTTCCGGCCAGGAACTCGCCACTCGAGCCATCACCCAAGCGGAAAAATTCGGCGCCAAGATGATGATCGCCCGCAACGTGGTGCGCCTCGAATGCGCCCGGCGCCCCTACAAAGTCGTGCTCGATAACGGCGTCGAACTGGCCGCGCGCTCGGTCGTCATCGCCACCGGCGCGCAGTACAACAAACCGCGCATCGCTAATCTCGCCCTTTTCGAAGGACAGGGCGTCTATTACGGCGCCACCTTCATGGAAGCCCAGCTCTGCGGCGACGACGACATTATCGTCGTCGGCGGAGGCAATTCCGCCGGCCAGGCCGCCGTTTACATGTCGCAGACTCAGCGCAAGGTCCACATACTCGTGCGCTCCGGCCAGCTTTCAGACACGATGTCCCGCTATCTCATCCAGCGCATCGAGCAGAACCCCAACATCGAAATTCATTACCGCACCGAAATCATCTCGCTCGAAGGCGATTCGCACCTCGAGCACGTCACATGGCGCAATAACCAGACCGGCGAAATCGCCACAGTCCCCATTCGACACGTTTTCATCATGGCCGGCGCATCGCCTCGAACCGAATGGCTGAAGGGTTGTGTCGCGCTCGACACCAAAGGATTCATTCTCACGGGACGCGATCTCGACGGTTCCACTGACCAACCCGCCTGGCCGCTGGCCCGCAGTGCGCAGATGCTGGAAACGAGTCTTCCGGGCGTATTCGCCGTGGGCGATGTTCGGTCGGGGAACGTAAAGCGAGTCGCTTCGGCGGTAGGCGAAGGTGCAATCGCTATTCATCTCGTCCACCGAGCGCTTGCTGAACTGTAGCAGCCACAAAGGCGATACACGCCTGTTTAAGGAACCCGATTGGCGATCGACACAGCAAAAGATTCAACGACACGAGAGCCGGCAGGCTTAGGGCGGCCACTTCGGGTTCCGGTATTTCGCAATCTGCTGATAGCAGATCTTGTCTCCGATATTGGCACTTTCATGCAGAACGTTGGCGCCGCGTGGTTGATGGTTTCGCTGCACGCTGGCCCGGGTTATGTCGCTCTTATCCAAACTGCGGCTTCCCTCCCTTACTTTTTACTCGCACTACCGGCGGGTTCCGCTGGAGACATCTTCGATCGCCGCAGACTCGTTCTATTTACCGAAGTCTGGATGATGGCAGTGGCGCTGATTTTGGCTGTTCTCACCATGAGCGGCATTACCTCACCCTGGCTGCTGCTCGCGCTGACATTTGCCCTGTCCGCTGGAGATGCGTTCGAGACTCCAACGTGGCGCGCCATCCTTCCTGAATTGGTATCCAGGGACGACCTGCCGGCTGCGTCCGCCTTGAACGGCATCGAATTCAATCTTGCCAGAGCCGTAGGGCCCGCGGCGGCAGGTATGGTGATCGCGGTTGCAGGTGTCACCACCGCCTTTGCCGCGAACGTCATGTCGTTTTGCGGGGTTATTCTCGTTGTCGCCAGATGGAAAAGACCAATTCGAAAGCAGACAACGCCGGCCGAAACCATGACAGGAGCTACGGTCGCTGCGGTTCGCTACGTCCGCAATTCCCCTGCGATACTAACGGTCCTAGTCCGAACGGGGACCATTCTGTTTTTTTCAAGTTCTCTGTTTGCGCTGCTACCTTCGGTGGCCAGAAGTGTGGATGAGAGGGCGATCGGGTATGGGCTGTTACTGGGTTGCTTTGGGGCGGGCGCGATAGGAGGGGCCCTCCTCATGCAGACGTTACGCGCCCGCTTCTCCACAGAAATGATCGTCTCGGCAGGCGTCGTGATCTTGGGTACAGGGATCGTGGCGATCACGTTGTTGCACCGGTTGAGCACTCTTGCGCTCGATATTTTCGTGACCGGCGCGGCATGGGTTCTCTTTATCTCTCTTATCAACGCCTTGGTGCAGAACCTCGCTCCAGATTGGATTCGAGCGCGAGTGTTGGCAATTTTCACGCTTGTATATATGGGGAGTTTCGCCCTTGGAAGTGCTGCCTGGGGCGGGGTCGCCCAGCATCGGAGTGTTCAGTTGGCTCTAGTTTATTCGGGGGTTGGGACTATCGGGAGCGCGATCATTGCCCTGTGGGCTAGGCTCCCGGATTCCACGGCTGATCTCAGTCCGTGGAATCATTGGCGCACGCCGGTCATCGTCAAAGAGGTTGGCGATGAACTTCTTGATGGCCCGGTGTTGGTCACGATCGAATATTCCGTCGTTGCAGAGCAGGAATCGAAGTTCGTAAGGACGATGCGGCAATATGCCCGCGTTCGGCGTCGTGATGGCGCGTATAGATGGGGAATCTATCGCGATGTCGAGGTAGCAAATCGGTTTGTAGAAATATTTCTGGTCCATTCGTGGGCGGAACATCTGCGTCAACACGAGCGGCAGACAAAAGCGGATCGTCACTTGGAGCAACTGGTCTACAGTTACGTCGCCGGTGAGCCAAAAGTGCGACATCTTCTCTACGCGGATTCCACCAAACTATATAGCCCGTCCACGGTACAACAGAACGACCCAAGGCTTATCAATCCTATCGAAACCCACCCCAAAAGAACCTAGAGTGCCAAGTGAATGAGAGGATTTCTGCCGCGCCAGCCCCGTCCAGCCACTGCCGCGA
>CAWFQN010000005.1:0-465203 GCA_963817925.1 uncultured Acidobacteriota bacterium | reverse complement strand
GCTCTAGACTCAGGGCCCGCCGGTGCGCCTTTTCCGAGTCGCCCCATCGCCACTGCATCATTCGGAGCATTCCCAATGTGCTGAGGAGCACTGCTGAATTCTCGTCGAGCGCCAGCCCCTTCGAGACCAAGGTTTCCGCCTCAGGCAGGGCAGTACCGGGCGGCGTCTCTCCGTAAATTGCCCTCACGATGTAAGACATGGCCGCGCTGGAATAAGGTTCGGCCCGCTCCGGGCTCGAGCCGGATTGCTTCCTGCTGGTACTCGAATGCGCGGCGGATGCTTTTGGGGCGCCGCTTCTTTAAGAATGTAGGCGCCCTTCAAGTACAGGATGTAGGCGGTGGCATTGCTGGGGTGCGCTTTGGGGGGCTGTGAGGTTGGGCGGATGTGCATGGCTTCGGCTACCGCGGCACAAACTTCATCTTGGCTCGTGAAGACGTCGGTTGAATTGCTATCGAAGCGTTGTGCCCACAAGTTGAATCCATCTCTCACACCGACCATGTTGACACTGATGTGGATGCGGTCTTCTGTCCTCCAGACTGACCCCTCCAGCACCGCTTCAACCCCCAACTCGGCGCCGATTTGTCTGGCGTCGCGACGCTGGCCTTTGAAGCGAAACACGACGCTGCCGGCGGTGACCCGCAGCCCTTCGACGCGCGAGAGCGCACGAATCAATTCGTCCGTCAATCCATCACTGAAATATTCATCCTTGACGTCTCCCGTTTGGTTCACGAAGGGCATCACGGCTACGGCAGGGCGCTTGGGAATGGGGACGACAAAGCGATAGCCGCGTTTGGGGATGGTTTCGATGAAGCTGGGGGAGTAGGGGAGTCGCCCAGAGCGTCGCGCAATCGGCTGACCGCGGAATTCAGCGCGACTTCAAAATCCACAAACGTGTCCGACGACCAGAGCCGTCGACGCAACTCTTCGCGGGTAACAATCTCGCCGGGGCGCTCCATGAGAGCCGCGAGCACCTGAAACGACTGCTCGCGCAGGCTGACGGGCATTCCCCGCTTCAACAGTCGCCGCCCTTCCAGATCGACCTCGAATGTCCCGAAGCGCACGCTCACAATATGACCGTCCGAACATTCTTGCTTTCAATGATTTGGCTGTCAAGGTTTTGGTTAGGCGGAAACCATTGTCATGGTTTCCGTTGCAGTTAAGATGCATGACAGACTTTTGGAAGGGTACTGTGGGAGGGAAAGTGGCCAACGGCGGCGATGTGGTTACGAACCCGATGGAGGCAGCCCTGGTCAGGAAACTCAAGATCAGGCTGCTGCCATTCCTGTTTGTACTTTTTGTCCCTTGCCTTCATCAGACGAATCAACCTGGGCTTTGCGGCGCTGACAATGAATCAGGAGCTAGCGATCACTACCCAGCAGTTTGGATTCGCTGCAGGAATTTTCTTTTGGGGCTACTTCCTGTTCGAAATCCCCAGCAACCTCATCCTTCACAGGATCGGCGCGCGTGTCTGGATCGCCCGCATTCTGATCACGTGGGGCGCGATTGCTACGCTAACCGGGTTTGTGCACTCCGTCCATCAGCTCTATGTCGCCCGTTTTGCACTCGGTATCGCGGAGTCAGGATACTTTCCCGGCATCGTTCTGTACTTGGGCTATTGGTTCCGGCAAAGAGAAAAGGCGCAGGCGATTGCCTTGATTCTGATAGGCATACCCTTAGCCGGCATATTGGGTGGCCCGATTTCAGGTTTCATTCTGGATCACGGAAGATGGTTCGGCCTCAGCAGTTGGAGATGGCTACTCATTCTCGAAGGTGTGCCAGCAGCAACACTTGCATTTCTCGTGCTTTTCCTCTTGCCGAGCAAACCGGGAGAGGCGAAGTTTCTGACCGCAGATGAAAAAACATGGATAGCCGAGAAATTGGAGCGAGAAGACCGGCTAAAGCTCGCTGCAAAAAAGCGATCGATTTCCGTGGCACGGACTCTGCTGAACCCCAGAGTCTGGCACGTGGCCTGTATCGGTTTTTGTCACGGCTTTGCCAGCTACACCTTTAGCTTCTGGCTGCCTCAGGTGATGAAGTCACTGTTTGGCGGGGGGTCCAAGACACACTAATCGGCATCGCGGTTATGATCCCCAGTCTCCTGGCGCTGGTCGCCATGGTCGTCGCGTCCCGACACTCCGACCGCACGCTGGAACGCCGATATCATCTAGCAATCTTGAGCGTTTTGGCTGGAATTGCCTTCCTCCTGCTCGGAGTACCTCGCTCGCCCTTGTTCTCTGTTGTTCTTTTTTCGGCTGTTGCTGTCGGAAACTACAGCTTCTTGCCCATCTTTTTCTCGTTGCCCGGCGAATTCCTCACCGGCTCCTCGGCTGCTGCGGGCATTGCGTTGGTGACTTCGGTGACCAACCTCGGCGGTTTTGCTGGACCTTTTACTGTGGGACTCATTCGCCAAAGGACGGGCAGCTTTTACCCCGGCCTGATCTGCGCCGGAATTTTTTTCCTTGTCTCTGCGAGCTTGGCCTTTGTTCTACCCAAGCGACTCTCGCCAGCTGGCGAACGATTAGCAGGGACTGACGTAGATCTGGAAACAAATCCTAATGGGCTATTGGAGAAAGCATGAATCTCAATCCTAAGCCTATTCGCATCGAGCCCGCATTTGCGGACCGCGAACAAGTCCGTGCCATGTTTATGCGGAATGCGCCATATCGGGCGCTCGCGGCTTATGCTCCTGAAGGGGTCAAAGACGAAACACGCGAAGAAGACAAGAAGCCGCTTCTTCCGTGGTTCCGAGGAGACTGGGCTCTGGATGGAAAGCCCCTCGTCGAGGGAGCCGAACTAATCCTGCACAACAGGAAGTTTGTCGAGGCTGCGAAGGCGGCCTTCGGCACATCGTTCGTGAATCCTGAATTCGTAGCCGTCAATATTAATGGCCCCTCGCCCGCTGGCAGAACCCACATGGACAACCCATCGTTCTACGGTGCGACTCGCGTGGATTATCCATTGCCATTTCTGAGAGTGATGGGCTTTTCTGGGCTGTTCAACGCTTGGCGCGTCGTTCGCGCCAGCACACTCTGCTGGTTTTATGAAGGTCCGGGCGGTAGCTTCGATTACTGGCCAGAAGGGCTCGATCGTCCAATGCGGACTGAGCAGCCGCCCTTTGGAAATGTCGCTCTATGCGCAGATACTGATCGTGTGTACCACCGTATCGGTGCTATTGGAAATGATGGTGCTGAATTGCCACAGATGTCAGCCTCTGCAACAATCCAACCGGGTGGTGATGGCAACTGGACCATTCTTGAGGACGGAGAGGTTCGGGCAACTTACCCAAGTCGCGCGATTCGTTTTTCTGTTCTCTGGAAAGCTGAAGTGCGGAACGGAAATTCGAGGCCTGACAATCTAACTCTTGATCGGATCATAGCAATTCTCACAGAGGACCTGCGTCATCGCGGTATCGACTTCCATGTACCGCCCTCTCCGTTGGCGGATACTCCATGGATCCTACTTTTGCAACGGATTTATGCTCCTACTGCGACTGCTGGCAGATGACGGGCTACCCTTCCATAATCCGGTAAGGTAAGGTTTGCCGACAACCCGCCCCGAATCCTCGATTGTCTGCAACGTGCTGCACTGGACTATAATTGCGCGCACGATGACGCTTCTGCCAGGCAGCAAACTAGGCCCTTACGAAATTCTCGGCCCGCTAGGGGCCGGAGGCATGGGCGAAGTATATCGCGCCCGCGATTTGCGTCTTGGGCGCGAGGTCGCGCTGAAGGTGCTGCCGGAATCTTTTTCGCGCGATGCCGACCGGTTGCGGCGCTTCGAGCAGGAGGCACGCGCGGTGGCAGCGCTCAACCATCCGAACATCCTTGCCATTCACGATATTGGGGAGCAAGACGGCTCACCCTTTATTGTCTCCGAGCTTCTGGAAGGGGTCAGCTTGCGCACCGAGCTTGAGCATGAACCACTGGCACCGCGCAAGGCGTCCGATTATGCGGCGCAGATCGCGCAGGGCTTGGCGGCGGCCCACGACAAGAACATCGTCCATCGCGATTTGAAGCCGGAGAACATTTTTCTCACCAAAGAAGGCCGGGTGAAGATTCTCGATTTTGGCCTGGCGAAGCTGGCGCCGAATGCTGGCGGTGCAAAGAATGAATCCGATGGCTTGACGCTGACCAGTTCGCCGACGGAAGCGGGCGTAGTCATGGGCACGGCAGGTTACATGGCGCCTGAGCAGGTGCGCGGCTCGGGAGTGGATTCCCGCACCGATATTTTCGCTTTTGGCGCCGTGCTGTACGAGATGATTTCCGGCCAGCGCGCCTTCCGCCGCGATACCGCTGCCGAGACCATGACGGCAATTCTAAAAGAAGACCCGCCGGAACTGAGCCAGATGGACCATCCGGTGTCACCTGGGCTGGAGCGCATCGTCCGGCGCTGCCTGGAAAAGCAACCGGAGCAGCGTTTCCAATCCGCCAAAGACCTTGCGTTCGCGCTGGAAGCTTTGACCGGTACGACTTCAAAATCGGCTGCACAGATGGCGATAGCGGGGGCGCCCGAAAAACCGCTGATTCGCTGGTTGGGATTCGCCGCTGTCGGCGCTTTGGCGCTCGCCTTGGGAGCCGCCATTGCCTGGTACTTGCACCCTGGCGCCGCGCCACCACCGACGTTCACCCGGGTCTCGTACCATCGCGGCGAGGTCATTCGAGGCCGATTTGCGCCGGATACAAAAACTGTCTTCTACAGCGCGAAGTTCGGCAGCGGAGCGCCCGACACGTACAGCATTCGTGAGGACTATCCGGCATCAACGCCGGCGGGTCTGGGCGGTGCATTGCTGCTGGCAATCTCGCGGCAGGGTCAAATGGCAGTCCTGATGCGGCCCAAATATTTCGCCCACTATGAATGGGGCGGAACGCTGGCTACTTCTCCACTGGGCGGCAGCGCGCCTCGCGAGCTGTTGGAGAATGTCGTTGACGCTGACTGGAGCCCTGACGGTAACGAACTGGCTGTGATCGACCGCGGCAACGATAAGTGGCGCTTGCAATATCCCATTGGGAAGGTGCTGCTCGAAGGCGAAGGCTGGATGAGCGACATGCGAGTTTCTCCCGATGGAAAGCTGGTCGCGCTGTTTCGGCATCCGCCGAATGTAGATGATCGAGGCGATCTTGTGCTGGTTGACCGGTCCGGACAGTTGCGAACGATATCAAGCGGATGGGAATCCCTAGAGGGCCTGGCGTGGGCTCCATCGGGGAAAGAGATATGGTTCTCGGCTGCGCTAACCGGGGAGCAGTGGTGCATCCATGCCATCACATTGTCGGGCAAAGAGAGGACTGTGTATTGCGGCACGGCGCCGACGCGCATCCTTGACGTCGCGTCGTCGGGTCGAGCACTGGTTTCGACGGAGGAATCGCGCGGCACGATGGCGATGGTGGAGCACGGATCCAATCAAGAGCGCGACCTGAGTTGGCTCTCCTACAGTTGGGGGCCTCGGCTGTCGCGGGACGGAAGTGAAGTGCTGTTCACCGATTTATCCGAACAGTCGGGCAACGACTACTCGGTGTATGTGCGCAAGAGCGACGGTTCTCCCGCGGTTCGCCTCGCCGGAGGCGGATATGGCACGGATATCACTCCCGATGGAAAATGGGCTTTGGTTCTGTTTGGTGGCGATCCGGCAGCGCGCCTCCAGATTGTGCCGGTAGGACCGGGTCAGGCACGCGCGTTTCACTGGGACGGGATTCAGCCACAGTGGGCGGAATGGTTTCCCGATGGACATCGCATTCTACTGCTGGCCAACCAGGGCGGTGGGGCGGAGGCTGTATTCGTCACGGATGCAAATGGCGCGACGCCGAAACAGCTGTCGCAGGAAGACGCTCCGTGGGGAGCGGTTGCGCCGGACGAACAATCATTCATTGTTGAACAGAATAGAGCCTTCGTTGTTCGCTCTATGTCGGACGGCAGCTCCAAGCCGCTTCCCGCCATTCGAGCAGAGGAGTTTCCAATCGGGTGGGCCGACTCGAAGCATGTATTTGTGCAGGCAACAACCGCTGCCGGCCTCAACATTTATAAGGTGGACGTAGAGTCTGGCGGGCGAGAGTTGTGGCAGACTATAACGCCGAAAGATGCGACGGGGCTGAGGCCCATGAATACACCAACTGCCATTACGCCCGATGGCCGGTGGATAGCGTATGGTTGCCGCACACAACTTGGGCAGCTTTACCGCAGCGACACGTTGAAGTAATCGTGGCTAGATTTCTTGCTCAGTTGACCTTAGCTGCTCGAAATTCCTCTAAATGGTTAGCGTTCCCCCCGGCTACCGAACCGGAGGAGAACGCCTGAAATAGCTTTCAAGGAACCTCAGAAATAGGCCCTGCCCGGGTCAAATCTAAACATCTCCACCGGGCGGATGACGAGCAACCCTGAACTAATCCGGTAAGGTAAGGTTGGCCGACAATTCGGGAGCCATCGCCCTGAAGGCTCGAATCTAAACCCGAGTCGGTCACGTCTGCGGCTCCAAGTGAGGGGCGCCTTTCCATAGGACTATAATGACGCGCAACGCATGTGCTCACGTCGGGGACCAAACTCGGTCCGTACCAAATTGTCTCGCCGCTGGGCGCGGGAGGCATGGGCGAGGTCTATTGTGCCCGCGACACCCGTCTCGACCGCATCGTCGCCGTCAAGATTCTTCCGGCACATCTGTCCTCCAATCCTGAAGCGAAGCAGCGCTTTGAGCGCGAGGCGCGAGCCATCTCGTCGCTAAACCATCCCAACATCTGCACGCTCTATGACGTCGGCCACAAGGACGGGATCGACTACCTGGTCATGGAGTTTCTGGAAGGACAGACTCTGGCTGATCGCCTGATGAAAGGGCCGCTGCCGCTCGAGCAAGTGTTGAAGTACGGAATCGAGATTTGTGAGGGATTGGAGAAAGCGCATCGTTGCGGCCTGACTCATCGCGACTTGAAGCCGGGAAATGTGATGCTAACCAAGACCGCCGTGAAGCTAATGGACTTCGGTCTGGCCAAGCCAGGTTCGCAGCCGGACGCGCCCGCTTCGGGCCTCACTCTCACCAGTCCTGCGGCCAGCCGTCCGCTGACGCAAGAAGGCATGATAGTTGGGACCTTCCAGTACATGTCGCCGGAGCAGATCGAAGGCAAAGAGGCCGATGCGAGGAGCGATATTTTCGCTTTGGGCGCGGTGCTATACGAAATGGCGACTGGGAAGCGTGCGTTTGAGGGGAAGAGCACGACCAGCGTCATCGCGGCGATTCTGGAACGTGACCCGGCGCCCATTTCTTCGGTGCAGCCGATGTTTCCCCGAGCGATGGACAGGGTGGTCAGAACCTGTCTGCAGAAGGACCCTGAGGAACGCTGGCAATCGGTACGTGACCTGAGAACCAACCTGAGGTGGATCGAGGAGGGTGAAGCTCCGGCCACGTCGCCCCAAGTTGAACGTAACCTGTGGCGAGAGCGTGCTGCCTGGGTGCTAGCGTGTGTACTGCTGAGCGGCCTGGCGTTTTTCGCCGCGGTGCGTGATCACGCCTCGTCCGCCAGCGAGCCCGAGCGATTTTCTGTCTACCCTCCGGAAAAATCAGTTTTTTCAGGACCTCCGAACATAACGGTCGCTGTGCCTCAGTTCGCTCTGTCGCCGGATGGACGCGGCATGGTGTTTGTCGCGAATTCATCCGGAGCCGATCCCGTGATCTGGATGCGTAACATCAACCAAGTGACAGCCCGCCCTCTGCCTGGGACGGAACACGCCCAACTTCCCTTTTGGTCTCCGGACAGCCGCTGGCTCGGTTTCTTTGCCGAAGGCAAGCTGAAGAAGATTCCCGTCGCTGGCGGACCCGTGCAAGTGCTCGCCGATGTTGCGGACGCATTTGGCGGTTCGTGGGGGGCGGACGGCAGCATCATTTTCTCTAGACTAAACACCTCCATTTTTCGGGTTTCATCCGGGGGCGGAACCGTCACCTCAGTGACAAACTTGGACTCCATCCAGAAATCGCATCGTTGGCCGCAGTTCCTCCCCGACGGTCGCCACTTTCTTTTCCATGCCCAGGGTGGCGATCCCGAACATCGTGGCGTTTATGTCGGCTCCCTCGAGGGAGGCGCCCAGAAGTTTCTCCTGCAGACGGAAAGCAGTGCCGTGTATGCCTGGCCTGGCTACTTATTGTATGTGGTCGGGGACACACTCCTCGGGCAGGCGTTCGATACCACTCGTTTCGAGCTCAGAGGCGAACCGTTTACGATCGACGAGCCGGTGGGCCGCTCTACTGGCTTCAACATAGGTGCTTCAGCTTCCGGTACCGGCATGCTGGCCTACGCGGCAGCGATGTTGCAGCGGGGCCGCCTGACCTGGTTTGACCGTGGCGGCAATCCGCTCAATTCGGTGGGGGTTGAGGGAGACTATAGCGATTTTCGGCTTTCCCCCAACGGCGACACGTTAGCCGCATCGCTGGTCGACCCAAAGGCGTGGAACCCCGATATCTGGCTGATCGACCTGATGCGGGGCGGACCGTCTCGCTTTACTGGCGGATCGGCTCTCAGTGCCGCGCCGGTGTGGTCGCCCGATGGGAGCCGGATTGTGTTCAGGTCGAATCGGAGCGGACAGACCCAGTTGTATGCGAAAAGCGCCGGTGGCGGCGGCAACGAGGAATCTGTGCTCACGTATGAGGCCCAGCATGCGGCCGGTATCGACTCACCCAATCTCGTCTGTTCCGACTGGTCCCCGGATGGGCGCTATGTCATTGGCAGCGTTCCTCAGCGGACGACCGGAGACGACCTTTGGCTGATTCCTCTCGGCGGTGACAAGAAACCGCTAAAATTTCTGGGACCGCCATCCGACCAACTGCACGCCAACTTCTCGCCCGACGGGCGCTTCGTGGCCTACACTTCGAACGAGTCGGGCCGGTTTCAGGTCTATGTTCAGACCTTTCCGCTCTCAGACCGGAAATGGCAGGTCTCCACCGACAGCGGATACGAACCTCGCTGGCGTGGCGACGGTCGCGAAATCTACTATCTTTCCGAAGACCGAAAGCTGATGGCGGTCGCAGTCGGCGCGGGTCCATCATTCGCTGTTCCCAAGACGCTGTTTCAGACGCGAGTGCCCGAAGGGGTAAGTTCGCGCCGCACGCACTACGTCCCCAGCCGTGACGGCCAGCGCTTCCTGGTCAATACGCAGAGCGCCGACGCGTCGCCCAATCCGATCACGGTCGTGCTCAACTGGCAGGCGGACTTGAAGAAATGACGCTCATAGCGGCCCCGACTCTGGCCCGAGGCGAGCTTATGGCGGCCTATTTTGGACTGGTTGCTTGTTGCGATGTCTGCCAAGAGCCCGCTTCTCGGAAGTTAGCCGCGCCTATCAACTGTTTCCTCCCGAGTGACGAGCAACCCGGAAGTAATGCCCAGGATGGACTTTCAACGATGCTGGCCGGAAGTCGGCTTTGTGGAAGTGAAAAGCCTGTTTACTTTCTATCCGCGCGAGCACCGATCTGCCGTGCGAAGTTACGGCTTATGATTGGAGCTGCAATCAACGCACGATGGTGCTCGCTTTTTTGGAGAAGTGGCTTCACTTATGTCCCCCTTCCCGCGTGGCTGAGCTCAGGACGTTCTGCATCATGTTGCGCTATGGCATTGCACAGTTCGTTGGCTCCTGGGTGTCCGAGTCTGGGTATCACTTGCGCATCAAGAAAGTGCGCAAGGGCCGGGCCTCAGTGGACTTCCTTGATCCGCGCGGTGCTCCCGTTCAGCGTCCCTACATGGGGGGTGCGCCCACACTGAAGATGGTCGCGCACTACGAAAACTACAACGGGATGTTCGAAGTGGATTTGTGGGAGGAAGGCAAGGGGTTCATTTTGGATTTGACTCACGAGTACAATTACGAGCTGGATCCGGAGCGACGCGAAGCGCTCGTGCCAGCCCTCAGCCGAAATGAGCGAGATCATTTTCTGGATGCGTGTTACTCATTATTCGGCCCGCTGGATCACTTTGTGCGAGGAAAGGCGCAGAACAAGAGGCTATAGCCAAACAGCCGCCTCACCGAGCAGTTGACCGATTGCGGAACCCTGAACATCCCGACTGAGGGCACGTCCCGTTCCGACTGTTGTGCCTGGGGCTTGGTCGTTAGGCTAAAGCTAAATCCGCTTGCGAAACGTCTTTGTTGCGGTGCGACCCTCTGACTAACCAGAAGTCGGCTTGTGGGAACTCAGCTGCCGTATTAGGAATCCTCTTTTTGTGAACTGGCTAAACAAGCTCTTTGCTACGTTTGAAGAAAGCACTCCGAGCAACGGGAGATTGTTGGAAGTTACCGCAGACCATCGGAGCCACCCCAATTGTGCGCAGGGACGATTCCTAGCGCTTTGTTTGTCCCGAGTCCAGCAGCCACTGCTAATGCAACACCACTTTTGAGAAAGTCTCTGCGCTGCATCGAAAGTGTTTCCTCCTCGCGTTGCACGCGATTTCGATTTCGCCGCGCCACCCATGAGCGATTGTCGACGGTCCCAGCCGGAGTGAGTTCTCAGTCGGCTAGGGCTGCAATTTTATGGGCGCACATCATTTGTCAGCCGGCTGCTCAAAACGCCGGTTCGCACGGAGTTGGGGAGTTGGTTTCAATTCGCCCGTTACTCTGATGGAAAAGCGCTGTTCGTAGGGCGCGTCGTCCGGCCCGCCCACTGTGAGCCGAACGATGAAATCGGCCGCTCTTGTATAGCAATGAGAAACATTGGACCCTTCCGAGATCGTCCCGTCGCCGAAGTCCCAGTGATAACCGAGTGCCGGTACGCCGTCGGGGTCGGCCTGAGCCGAGAAGTTTATCGTCTCCCCAACCTTCGACTGAGAAGGGACCCGCGCCGTAACCGTTGGGGCGACCTTGCCGACGGCCGTGTCCACCAGCTTGATTACCACCGCCGATTGCGGCGGCTGATTCTCCAGCCGGATCGCGCCACCTTCGAGCACAAAGGTGGTGTTTGAATCCATGACCCCAGTCGCTACCATCGTGGAGCTGGCTGGGAGCCCGAGGTCTGTGAGGCTCAAGGAGCGTGAGCGCGGCCGGTCGGTCCAGTTGAAAACGGACAAGATGTTTTGGCGAGGGCTTTGCCGGAGCAAGAAGAGACTCGGTTGTTCATCCTCCGGGTCATAGGTCATCAGATCTACTGGCGTTGAGGCTCGCCCAGCCTGGGCCATGTTTAGCAAGTCCCGGTTTTCCACCAATGCTAGTCGATCCTTCTCAGTGTTGAGCACCAGTAGGTCATCGCCGATTTCGTACATGCCACCGGCGACCGCAGAGAGTGCGATCGAAGTCTGCGCTGTCGCCAGCGAATGTGAGGAACGCTCGTCCGAGTGCTCCACTAAGTATGTATCGGTGACGTTGAAAGCGTCCGGGTCATTGATGAAAAAGTTGCCGTTCATATAGAAGCGGGCCGCGATGCCGGGAGCGGCAGTTTTCGACCTCAGAAAACTGTGTCCTGTGTCCGCGGAGACGCGGCCCGTGTCCACCAACCCAACCGGATTGAGCATGGGGCTTCCGTCTTTGTCCAGGATCACACCATCGCCGACGGCATCGCGAATCACCTGCAAGCCCATACGCTGGGCTTCGAGTGCAGTGGTCCCTGGGCGGTAGTAGTAACCTTCAATTGCGGTCGTATCCATGAAGTCCAATTTGATGAAACGAACTCCCCATTCCCGAACCAACGTCTTGTAGGTTTGGCTCAAGTATTCCTGCGCCCCGGGATGCGTCGTATCTAGCGCGTAAAGCGTGTCGACACCCTGCTTCCATACATCCTCGAGGGGAATCGGCTGGCCCTTGGCATTGTGGACCAACCAATCCTTGTGATGCTCGTAAACCCAGGCCCGGCTGCTTACTTCGAACGGCGCCGTCCACAGGCCAACGGTGAGGCCATCTCTCAAAATACGATGAGCGACAAATCGCATGCCGTCCGGGAATTGCGTTGCATTGGCGGTGACGTACTCTCCGCGAGCGTACTGATAACCTTCATCGATCTGGAAAAAGTTGTAACCGAGCGAATTCAAATGCTGCGAAAGCCAATCGGCATTCGCCAGCGTCTCGCCTTCATTGATGGCGGCATAATAAGCGGTCCAACTCCACCATCCCATTGGAATCTCACTCGAAACCCGCGCGTGATGCAGCCGTCGAATCGCGGAACCGTATGCCCGCAGTTGCTCGAGATAGTCCGACCCAGTTGCGAACATTAATCGTTCAGAGACCATCTCTTCGCCCGGATTGAGTGGAAGACTAAGTTCGATCCGGTCGCTTTGCAGAGACTTTACTTCCAGAGACTTTGCCTCACTGTAGTCCTTCTGAATCTCAGTGGTTCCGGTAGATTCGACCGTATAAGCTGCGATCTTAGCTGCAGCGCCTTTGCCCACGGTTTTCAGTCGCAAAAGAGTCAAGAGACGGTCCGATGTGAGTGCACCGAGAAATAAGCTCTGCTTTGTTTTGCGGTTATAGATGAGCTGGCTTCCGACGCCGCGATGCATTCCGCCTGGAGCATCGCCGAGATCGTAGATCATCAAGTCCGGCCAATCTTCGCTGAAGCTATCGGAGAGAACTCGCTCATCCGCTGGACCCCCACCCAAGTTGACCATCGAGTCTCCCATGGCATCAACACTGCGGATTGCCTGCACCGACGTCGCCTTGCGCGATTCGTTCCTGACCCGCACTTGAACCGTGCCGTAGGGATTCTGGGTGTAAAGCTGCAGAACCAAGATAAGATCAGGACTGTCGTGGAGTCCGCTGCATGTGACCGTCAACTGTCGACCGGACCCTAGAGGGTCGCTGAAAGGCGACTCGGAAACCGAATGCGAGGGATAGCTCCCGGGACGCAGCCAGGTGTGATCGACCAGTGCAGCTATGCTTGCCTGCAGCGCGGACTGGTTACCCATGGGTCCAAATTGATACGATCCATCCTCACGATTGACCGTCACGGACAGAGTGCCATTCGTCAGTTGCTGGGCGGGACACGGCACCGCGCCCAGCGTCAAGGCGGCGATAGTCGCGCCCATCATGCTGCACTGCAAGACTGCAAGCACGTTTCGCGCGGTTTCGATCGCACGCCGTGCAATTGCTAGTTTTCGGATCAGACACTGTGCGTCGCCCATGAGTTAACTCCGTCTTCAAAAGTCTTTGCTTCGCAGATACGTCCGCTTCCGGACTTGACCGACCATCGTCCGGCGATTCTCGTTGGCTTCTGTGATCAATTGCTTGTCGACTCCAAAATCGACAACTGCTCGAGTGAACAACAGCCGAACTCTTGATTTCCGCCGACTGGATGGACAGCGTAGAACCGACGCGCTGATCAAATAGCAATCCGACGTCTAGCCGCAATCTTCGTGAGAAGCACCCATGGCGTGCCCGTTAGAAAGAGAACTTCAGGGCGAACTGTATCTGTCGCGGCGCGCGAGCAGCCGTCAAGCTGCCGAATTGAGTTGTTCCAAGAATGGTTGCGTTGTTTCCATTTTGCGGGCCGGTATTCGCGAACAAGAAGTTGGTGTGGTTCGGGAGATTAAAGAACTCCGCACGAAATTCCAGACTCGTCTTCTCCGAGGTCGGGAACAACTTGAATACTGAGAAGTCCCAGATCGTGTATCCCGGCGCCTCAACGGTGTTACGGCCGACGTTGCCGAAGGATCCCAGAGGGGGATCGGCAAATGCGCAGGTGTTGAACCATGCGGTCGGCGTGTGAATCCTGTCGGGAGCAAGCCCGCCCCGCGACACCAGGATTTGGCACTGCGGGTTGGGATTGCCCGGCACTATGCCTGCCTGGTTCGGATTCCCGACTTGGTCAGGACGTTGTGACACCCCACCGGCGCCGCCGTCAGAATTCGCGAAGTTGCCGTTCGCATCGAGCACCGTGTACCAGTTGCCGCTGGAGATCGATAAGATATTCGCAATCTGCCAGCCTCCGACCACCTGGTTCGCAAACCCGGTCGCATTCCCCATAAAGTGTTTGCCGTGACCGAACGGTAGTTCGTAGATCGAACTCAACACGAAGCGGTTGCGCACGTCGAAGTCAGAATTGCCGTATTCTGCCTGCGGAACGCGGAAGTAGCGGAAGTCACTGTTGTTCTGCGTAGGACCAAGGTTCGCGTTTGAGGCGATATCCAGCGAGTGCGCGTAAGTGTAGGATGCCTGAAACTGCAGACCTTTCGCGAAGCGCTTTTCGAAACTTGCCTGCAGCGAGTTGTAATTGGAGGATCCAGTCGAGCGGAACCAATCAATTCCCGTGTCGAAAACCGGCGTGCAGTACTGGGATGTCGCCAGCGAACAGGCACCGGGAGCTCCGATTAAGGCCGCGAACACCGGCCGCCGCGGCGCGGTCGCGTCATTCGGATTTGGGTCAGGCGATGCCTGGTTACCGTTGAAGAACGTATACAACTTTGTGCCTTTGGAACCCGCGTAGGTCAGAGTGAACACACTGTTCGCGGGTAGTTCGCGTTGAACTCCCAAGTGCCACTGCTGCATATAGGGCGTGCGCAGGTTCTTATCGACGGAGAAAAAAATGGGAGTGTTGGGGTCGAGCAGCGAGTTGGCAGGGAATCCGCCAGCTAGAGCCGGAATTTGAGTCACTCGGCAATCTCCCGCCGAAGCGTTCGCCGTCGGCGCGCTGCAGGGCGCAACGAACGATTGGTTCACGAAGAACGGAGGATTGAATCCGGGACTGGGATTCGAGTACGGCCCGTTCTCCTGCCCGCCGTAGAAAATGCCATAGCCCGTGCGCAACACCGTTTTCGGAGTTAACTGCCATGCCATGCCGATGCGCGGAGCGAAGTTATTCAGGTCTGAGTTGATCAGCCCACGGCTGGCGGTGGCGCTGATCTTGACGTACTGCGCGATGTAGGGCGTGAGCGTCGCCGTTTGTCCACTCGGCACAAAGACAGTGGGATTGGCGGGATCGCTGAGGTCAAAGTTCCCCACCTCGTTGAAGCGGTCCGACACGGTGCCAAATAATTCGTAGCGCAATCCCAGGTTCAACACCAGCGTCGGCGTCACCTTCCAGTCATCCTGCGCGTAAAACGCATAGGTGTTGCGAAAATAGTCTACATTGTGAAGGTTGTTAATACTGCCGCCGTTGGTAAACCCTGCCATGAAGGAAGCGAACCCGGTGCCTCCAGTCCCGATGGCCGCCGGATTATCCGTCAGTGTGCTGTCGAAACCCAGCGTCCCACGCGCTGCAGCCGGTTGAAAGATGGTGAATTCTTCGCGGCGTATCTCTGTGCCAAACTTCCAGGTATTGCGCCCACGCACCAAGGTCAGGTTCTCCGAGAGGGTATAGGAATTCTGGAGCTCCTTCGAAGGCAGGAACGTGGGACTGCCCAACGTGGCGACGTCGCTAAAAGTCAGTTGTGGCAGCCCGCCAATGCCGGGCGAAAAAGGAACTCCGGGAAAATCGATATTGGGCTCGGCCGATACGTTGGTGTCCGCGTTGAGTTGAAGGCGTTGGGCATTCACCCGGTTGTAGCCCAGCCGGAATTCGTTGATCAACTCGGGCTTGAAAATGTGCGTCCAACTGGCAGCAAAACTACGGTAGGAGAAATCCTCGTCGCCGCTGAAGAACCCACCGCCGTCGGCCAACCCGCCGAAGGTTCCGGGAATAAAGCTGGGCTGATTTTCGAAGCTGAAGCGAAAGAAGGTGTTGTCCTTGTCGGAGAATTTCTGGTCCACTCGAACGTCAAAGTTGTTGCGCGTTTCTTTGCGCACAGGATTAGCGAGGAAGTTGTTCCCACTCGAGTTGATCGGCCCCGCCGCGGGATATAACGCTGCCAGCCTCAGAGCCAATGGATCCAATGAACCACCACCGGCCACTACTGGCGTCGCTGGGATTTTGTTCAGAGGTTTCCCCGATCCGTCATATTGAAAGGGCACTCCACAATTCGCTTGCGCCAGCTTGGCGTCGAAAATCTCGCCCGCATACGTCGGCACGCCGTTACAATCCGTGCCGGTCACGGTGGTGTAGTCAATCAGGCTCGAAAAATCTCCCGTCCGCCACGCCGTCGGTGGCACGAAGGCGGTCTGAGTCTGTGCCTGGCGCACGCGGAATCCCTCGTAGTCGACAAAGAAGAACGTGCGATTCTTTCCGTCGTATAAGTGCGGCAGCACCACCGGCCCGCCGAATGTTGCGCCAAACTGGTTCTGCTGGTACTGAGGCACGGGCCCCACTGCATCAAAATAGTTCCGCCCGTCCAGTTTGTTGTTGCGAAGAAATTCCCACGCCGAGCCGTGAAATTGGTTGGTCCCCGACTTGATGACCGCATTCACGATGGCTCCATTGCCGCGTCCGAATTCCGCGCCGTAGGCGTTAGTTTGTACCTTGAATTCTTGCAGAGCTTCTACTGGGGGCTGAATCACGTAGTTCGTTTCGTTGAGCAGGTCGGGCAGGTTCGAGTTGTTGTCCACTCCGTCAAGCAAGAAATTATTCTGTAGCGACCGCGCTCCGTTGGAGCTGAAACCGTATCCGCCTTCATCGCGTGCGCCCGGTTCGCTCGGCGCGGTGCCCGGGCTGAGCAGCGCCAACTGGGCAAAGTTTCGCCCGTTAAGTGGCAGGTTGCTCACCCGCTTCGGGTCAACGACCTGTCCCAACTCCGAAGTTTCGGTTTCGAGCAGCGGCGCTGCTCCCGTGACCACCACCACTTCGGATATTTGCCCGACCTGCAGGGTCATGTTGATGGCGACGCGTCCTTGCACGTTCAACTCCACGACCTCTGACACCGCCTTTTTGAACCCTGTCTTCTCCACTGTGACCTTATAGCGTCCGATGTGCAGTGGACTCGCGACATACTCTCCCTGGTCGTTGGTGGGAAGAGTCATTTGGACGCCGCGATCCACGTCCTCCACCGTGACCTTAGCGCCCTGAACCACCGCACCGCTTGGGTCGCGCACCACTCCGACAATGGTCCCGGCATCCTTTTGCGCCCATAACGGTGTAGCAAAGCCAATGGCTACCAAAAGAAACAGCGTCACAAGAGTTTGTCGGGCGGGGAAAAAAGCGGGCATGGCAAGCCTCCCTAAGCTGCATTCAAGAAGTGCTCGACTCCTACTTCGAATTGCGAATGATATTGCGTAATGTTACGAACGATTACTTTTACTTCCGTTTCACATCCTTGTCAACCGGAATCTTCTTCCTCCCGAGTCGGGTCGTCGCGCTGTTTGGCGGAAGACCGCAAATCCTAGCCCCATTTTCAACGTCGGAAACAGTCATTGGTGTTCGCAGCTGGAGCGACTTCGCCCTGAGTGCAAACCGCGGGGGTGTGTCGGACGCTTTTGGTGACGCAGAGCGACTGCTTCTGACGGCAAGTTCGTATTTGCGCAAGGACGTCTCCATCCATCGCCATCTTCGACGCTACCTACACGAACGAGGCTTCTCGACCCGAATAACACTGCCCCTGGTGGAGCCGCATTTTTAGCCGCAAGCGAGCGATTCCCTGTATGTCCCTGCGAACCAGATTGGGCGAACCAAATAGGGACATTTCCCTAGACAACGGAATGCTATGCGGGATAAAAGAGAAGTGCCAAGAAAGGTCTTCTATCGGCAAATGTGCCGTAGATCGACTCAAAGTTTCTGACATGCTAAACGAAGAGCGGCAAAGAGCAATCCTCGATCTGCTGCGTCGGGATGGCCGGGTCTTGGTCGTGGACTTGGCCAGACAGTTCCACACTTCCCAGGTCACCATCCGCAAGGATCTGGAGATCTTGCATGTACAAGGCGAGATTCACCGCACCCACGGTGGTGCACTTCCAGCGCGCCACGGCGCCTTGGAAGATCTCTCTTTGCGAGAAAAAGAGAAGCTGTATCGCAAGGAGAAGCTGCAGATTGCGTCGGCTGCAGCGAGAATGGTATCGGAAGGGCAAGTGGTCGTCCTCGATTCCGGCACTACGACCACCGCCATCGCCCGCGCCCTCCGGAATTTTCAGAACCTGACGGTCATTACCAACGCGGCGAATATCGCAGCTGAACTCTCCGGATCGGTGCTGGAAGTGATTTTGACCGGGGGCAGTCTGAGGAAAAACTCTTTTTCTTTGGTCGGGCCCCTCGCCGAGGAAACGCTCCATAAGTTGCATGCGGACATCCTTTTTCTTGGAGTCGACGGATTCGACGTTCACTATGGGCTCAGCACACCCAATGTCTTGGAAGCGAAAGTCAATCGCGCCATGGTAGAGATTTCCAAAGTAGTGGTGGCCGTCTGTGATTCCAGCAAATTCGGGAAACGCAGCCTCTCGTTGATTGCTTCCACTTCTTCTCTACAACATGTCATCACTGATGCCGGGATCCCCCAGGCAGACCTGAACGCACTAAAGAAATCCGGAGTTCAAGTTACAGTCGTCTAATTCTTTAGTCCGTACGATCCGGTCAGGTGAACTTCTTCACAAGCTGCCTTGCGTTGTTCCTGTACACACGGCGCAAAACTTCATCGGAAAAAAACTTTATAAATATTCCACTTTGCCCTGGCGTGACGCATGGGAGGGATATTCAAAATAGTGGTCGGCCGTTTCCAGAAAGCGAAAATGCTACCGGTACAACTCGAGTTCGAGGGCCAGATCCGTACTAAACAGAATGCGGTCGGAATACTTAAAAAAGAAGTCGCAACCCGTGTGTAGGGTACGCGGCCAAGTTAAGCGCAACGTGCGCCAATGTCTCACCGATACGTTCGGATGGTGCGGATGCTCGGCAACGTGCAACCCACAAATGTAGTTTTCGGGTCGCGCCAATGTGCGATCGCGCTGGCGCAACGTATCCTAGTCGCTTCAGATGGGCTGACTTAGTTCAGGAGGCTGGACGAGCGAGAAGAAGTTGCTCGCTCAATTCCCTCCCTAGTCTTCCACAGTGGGTTTGTCAATCGAAACGGTATGCGGTGCCCGTAATTTGCTTCGCTGGGCGCCTGAAGTGCTGTGATGAAAACGTGATAATTCCATGTTCAGAACGCATCCATTTCGATCAGAACGGTGCAAGCTAACCGGTTTGTAACTGGTTGGAGAATCAGTAGAGTAGAGAATTTTCATAACGCATCAGAACCGGCTACGTGATTCGAAACCGGGGGCAAGGCATCAGACCGTCGGCGCGGCATCCCTCCTGCGCCTCCCCGGTGAGTCGTTGTGAAATCCCGACCTGGGAGTCATGGGCGATCGGGGCTTCGTTCGCACAGGTTCAGGTCGGATTACTAACCGGGCCAGAAGTCGGCTTGTAGGTCATTGCCGCCCCTCACCTGTCTTCCAGTCCGAGATTGTCGTTCACGGCTTGGCCGAGTTTCTGCTTGCAGCCGAGATACCGCTCGGTTGTCTGAACCGATGCGTGGCCAAGGAGAAACTGAATTTGCTCAAGTTCTCCGCCTGCGAGATGGCATAGCCGAGCACAGGTGCGACGCAAGTCGTGGGGAGCCAGATTCTTGATGTCAGCACGTTTGGCAGCCGCCTTCACCACGTGCCAGATGGCCTTCGGCGTAATTCCATCGCCCCAAATCTTATCCAGTCGATTTACTCGACGAAAGATCGCCCCGCCGTTGATGCCAGCTGCCGTGATCCACACATCGACGGCGCGTTTCGCCCAGAGTGGAACAGGAACAGTACGAATGTGCTTTCCTTTGCCAACCAGATCAGCAATCACGCAACGCTCCTCGCGGATTTGAAAGTCTTCCGTTTCGAGTCCAACAAGTTCGGCCCGTCGCAGTCCGCATCCGATGAGCAGCGCCAGGATCGCCCGATCACGTTTGCCTCGGAGGTTGCCTGACAGCGGATCGCCGAGCAGGCTTCTGGATTGATCGACGGTCAACCAGTTCCCAATCCGTACGCCTAGACGCTTTGCGCCTTTGACGCGACGAATCCCAGCGGCTAGATCAGGGCTCAGAAGGCCAGTATCGGAGGCTTCATAGGCGAGACGCCTGACGGCTGCCAATCGCACATTGATCGTAGACGGCGCTAGGTTCCTCTGTTCGAGAAAGAACCTGTACCGCAGAACAAGCGTCCTGCTAAATGCAAGCCGTGGTTCGGAACAATACCACCCGATAAATTCATCGATGGCGTGACCGTATGATTCTTGCGAACTGGCCGCGCCGAGCGAGTGAAGAACCGCATTCTTCGACTGCTCCAAATCGGCTAGTCGAAGCATATTTCTTGCCTTGGAGCGTTTCGCTGTCTTCCGATGCGCCATACTGGCGGCCTCCTAGCCGCGACGCTCAGTATGGTCTTTCAGTTGGAGTGATGGTCTCGAGTCCGTTTCTGGATAGTTTCCGGTACGTGCAAGCGCATTCGTTGACCGTTGGCTGTGCTAGCATGACGTCCCAATGAACCCATGGATGCAGGATGTTCGATTCGCTCTTCGCTCTTTCGCAAAGAACCCCTGGTTCACAGTGGCCGCAGTATTGTCCCTGGCGATTGGGATTGGGGCGAACACCTCCATCTTCAGCGTGGCAAACGCGTTGTTGTTTCGTCCTCTGCCCTACGACAGCCCAGACCGGCTGGTAATCCTGTGGAATCGCTCACCTGGCCTGGGCATCGCCCAAGACTGGTTTTCCACGGCGCAGTATTTCGACATCAGGGCAGGGCACCATGGGTTTGAACAGGTCGCGATCGCGATCGGCGGCAACTTCAACTTGACCGGGCAAGGTGAACCTGAACGAGTGGGAGCTATTCGCGTCTCATCGAATCTTCTTCCGATGCTCGGGGCTCATCCGGCGCTTGGCCGGCTGCTGACGCCGGACGAAGATTCGCCCGGACGTCCGTCTACAGCCGTCCTGACTGACGGAATGTGGGCGCGACATTTCGGAGGGGATCCGCACATCATTGGCCGGTCCCTCATCATCAATGGACAAACGTACGAAGTCGTCGGCATCCTTCCGCAGAGCTTTTCGTTGTCGCAGGAAACTCTCCCGCTGCTCTACGGAACAGAGCAAGCGGAGATTTTTCTGCCGTTGCCGCTCACCCCTGCGGAGGCCTCGCAGGTACGGGACCACGAGGATTACAACATCGTCGGAAAACTGAAGCCGGGCGTCTCGCTGCCGCAGGCCCAGGCGGAGATGGACATCATCACGGCCCGGCTGCGACGCGACTTTCCTGAGAACTATCCTCCCAACGGCGGGCTGACGTTCAGCATCGTGCTGCTTCTGGAGCAAGTTGTTGGCAACGTGCGCCGCTCTCTGTGGGTGCTGCTTGGGTCGGTGGGTTTCGTGCTGCTGATCGCGTGTGCCAATGTCGCCAACCTCATGTTGTCGCGGGCCGTGGCGCGTCAGCAGGAAATCGCAGTCCGGACTACCTTGGGGGCAAGCCGATGGCACATTGTGCGTCAATTGTTGACGGAGAGCCTGCTGATTGCGCTTTGCGGCGGCGCGCTGGGGATCTTCCTCTGTCTTTTCAGCGTGAGATGGATTCACATTCTGGGAACAAAGAGCATCCCGCGGCTGCAGGACGTGGTGATCGATGGACGTGTGCTCCTGTTTACCCTGTTCCTCTCCGTCTGCTCCGGGATTCTCTTCGGACTTGTCCCGGCTCTGCGCGTTTCAAGGCTGGATCTGAATTCGACGCTGAAAGATGCGAGCCGTGGCTCGGCAGGATCGAGCGCGGTTTGGGGTCGTGGCAATCATCTTCGACGGCTGCTGGTTGTTTGCGAATTGGCGCTCTCAGTCGTCCTGTTGATCGGTGCGGGACTGCTGATTCGGAGTTTCGCCCGCCTGCAGAATGTATCGCCCGGCTTCAACCCACGCGGGGTGCTCACGTTCGACCTGACGATGACCGGTCGAAAATACAACCACAAACAAACCATCTTGAATACGTATCGTCAACTTTGGGAACGGCTGGGGCACTCGCCCGGTGCGGTTGCGGCAGGCGGAGTTACGTCCCTTCCCTTGAGCAACGCGTTTGCATGGACGCCGATTACAGTCGAGGGGCGTGTGCCGCTCCCGGGCGAGAAATTTATCAATGCTGACGAGCGGGTCGTTGGCGGGCGCTACTTTGAAACCATGGAAATACCATTGCGGCGGGGAAGATTCTTCAACGAGCGGGACGACACGGCAAGTCCGATTGCCGTTATCGTCGACGAGTACATGGCCGACCAACTCTGGCCGGGGCAGGATCCGATCGGCAAGCGCATTCATATCGTCGAACTCCCGTCCAAGGACCCCTGGCAGACGGTTGTTGGCGTGGTGGGGCGCGTGAAGCAGGATTCTCTCGACTCGAACCCGCGGATCGCTTTCTATTTGGCCCATACGCAGTTCCCCTCGCGGGCCATGACGGTCGCCTTCCGTGGCCGCACGGATCCGGCTGCCATGCTTTCGGCTACCAAAAGCGAACTGCGGAACCTTGACCCGGATCTGCCGATGTACAACGTCCGAACCATGGAGCAGCGGGTGAACGAGTCGCTGGCCCGGCGGCGTTTTTCGATGATGCTCCTGGGAGTTTTCGCAAGCGTCGCGCTGGCTCTCGCCACGATTGGCATCTACGGCGTGATGGCGTACCTGGTCAATCAGGGAACTCGAGAATTAGGGATTCGAATCGCGCTTGGTGCGTCACCGCGCAACATCCTGAGCCTCGTCGTCCGGCAAGGGATGGTGCTCGCTTTTTTCGGTGTGGCGATTGGTTTGGCGGCGGCTTTCCTGCTGGTGCACCTGATACGAAGCCTGCTATTCGGAGTGGAAGCAACGGACCCAATCACTTTCGCCGGGATTTCCTTTTTGCTTGCGATGATTACGCTGCTCGCGTGTTACATTCCGGCCCAACGCGCCGCTCGCATTGACCCCATGATCTCGCTGCGCTGCGATTAGCAGAGGTTCTCGCGACCGGCGGGACGGGGCCGACGGAGCCCCAAGCTTCACAAAAGGTAATGAGAAAAGCCTTTGTGTCCCGAACATACCGGCAAGGGCAAGAGCGGTGCTGTCGTCAAGGTTATCAATGCGATGGGCAGCGTCGGTGACATCAAGTTCCCTATCGAAGCTGAAAAATATCGTGCCGAAGCTGCACGCCCTGCATGATGAGCTGGCTCAAATCGAAAGCCAAAACCAATCCAGCGTCGGAGTCCCTGCTCTCTAACGTCTTCCAACTCGGATGGCGCGACGTGGTTTTGCAATTTCCCGACACCGCGAGCCAAACGATTTAACGAAATTCGTGCCCCGAGTGACGGGCTAACCTGAACTTATCTGATGGCGACCCTAGATCGCATCGGTGGTTTTCGCCCCGCGAGAAATGAAGTTGTCCCGAAGTCCTCTTGGGGGAGATCTCCCGGAAGAGCGCTTCTGGCCCGTGTAGTTGATCTGCTGCCCCCTGGAGGTCGTGGCTTGATTGATTACTTTCTGTTGCGACGATCCGGGATTGCTAGAGGGGACACTCCAGGATGCTCGATTCCGGTGAATTCTCGTCGCGAGTGTCTCACGCCGCGCGTGTCGCTAGAGACCCCGCAACAGCAGCCGAGATGCAAAAGTCCTTCGCCACTCGGGGCTGGCGTTAAGTAGTGCGGATCTCCACCAAATCGCTAAAGATTCTGATAGCGGCGCTCTCGTCCTCAGTGGCCTACTGGGTTCACCCGATCTTCGGGAATTCTAGCGGGAGACAAAATCATGGTCGAGAAAACTTGTGCAGCGTGCGACTCCAAGTTGGATGAGGGTTCCATCAAGGTCAAAATCGGCGGTCAAACGGTAGAAGTGTGCTGCGACGAGTGCGCACAGAAGCTGAAGGAAGCCAGTTCTTCGTCAAGGAGAGGCTAGCGATGCGCGTGAATCTACTAAGTACGAGCGTTCATCGCCTGCGGCGTTGGCTAGTCCGGCCAGTCGCAGTTCAAAGGACAAACACTCTAATCGCGGGCTTGTGCCTGAGCGTGGCGGTGTTGGGACATGCGTACGGAAAGGAAAACATAATGACTTCGAAACCAGGATTGAGTGCGACGGCGGCATCCGAAAACAAATCTTTGCCTGTCCGGCGCAGTGTGCAGACCGCGTCAGGCCCCATCAGCTATGTCGAGCAAGGCTCTGGACCGGTTGCATTATTCGTTCACGGAGTTTTGCTGAACAGCCATTTGTGGCGTCACCAGTTAGCAGATTTGTCGGATATCAGGCGCTCCATCGCGGTGGACTTGCTGGCGCACGGCGACACCGAAATCGCGCCGAATCAGGACGTGTCGGTCACCGCCAATGCGAAGATGCTCAAGGAATTTCTCGATGCTTTGGACATCGATCAGGTGGATCTCGTAGGCAATGACAGCGGTGGAGGCATTTCACAGATCTTCGCAGCGCTGTATCCGGAACGGGTGCGGAGCCTCACACTTACCGACTGTGACACTCACGATAACTGGCCGCCCGAGGCCTTCAGGCCATTTCTCGCGATGGCCGCCGGTGGGGGCTTACGCGGAACGCTCGATGCAATGTTGGCGGACAAGAGTGTCTATCGATCGCCGCAGGCCTTGGGACCAGCCTACGAGCATCCCGAACAGCTAAGCGACGATAGCATCGAGACCTACTTGCGTCCATTCGTTAAGAACCCCCAGCGAACGCACGACCTGGAACGCTTCCTCGCAGCTTTTGACAATAAGCACACCCTTGCTATTGAGCCTCAGCTAAAAACCTTGAACGCACCAACCTTGATCGTCTGGGGCACGGATGACGTGTACTTCCCAGTGAAGTGGTCGCATTGGCTGGCGCAGAACATCCCGGGCACCCGGCGTCGGGTCGAATTCAAGGATGCCAGAATCTTTTTCCCTGAAGAACGCTGGGAAGAATTCGACAAGGAGCTGCGTGCACACTGGTTGCTAGCGGAAGAGCAAGCGTCGAAAAGAGAACTGGCGACCGCCCCTTAAGTTCCTCCATAAACCTCGACTGCACAGGCCGCAAGGACCGCGGACGGAGTCCGCGGTCCCGTGATTCGAGATCGGAGACAGAGTCAATGAAACGCCGAGACTTTCTGTATGCTTCTTTTGCGGCAGCGGGCGGGGTGCTCTTATCGCGAGCCGCGCCCTTTGCAAAACCGGCAAACTCAACAACCATCGACGCCAAAGCTTTTCACACGTCGCGCCGATTCGCCGATCTGCCTCTCAGCCGTGTGGCCTATGTGGAACGCGGTTATGGGCCAGCGGCGCTATTCATCCACGGATATCCCCTCAACGGCTTCCAGTGGCGCGGAGCGCTCGAGAGGCTTCAAGCATACCGCCGCTGTATCGCGCCCGATGTCATGGGCATGGAATATACGCAAACCCCAAAGGGCCAAAAAATCTCTCCTGGAACCCAGGCGACCCTGTTGGCCATGTTGTTGGACTCGCTTCACGTCGACGCTGTGGATCTGGTTGCCAATGACAGCGGCGGGCTGGTCGCCCAGTTGTTCCTGGCAAAGTATCCCGGTCGCGTCAGAACATTGCTCCTGACCAATTGCGACGTGGACGAAAACAGCCCTCCGCCACAGTTTCTCCCGTTCATCGAACAGGCGAAGAAAGGCACCTTCGTGGACGAATTCATCCTTCCCCAATTGAAAGACAAGCAACTCGCCCGCTCGCCCCAAGGAATGGGCGGCCTCGCCTTCACGCGCCCCGAAAATCTTGTAGACGAAACGATCGAGACTTATTTCCGCCCGCTCGTCGAAACGCCACTCAAGAAATCGGAAGTAAACGAGTACGCCGTTTCCATGGGAACAAACTCCCTCGTAGCAATACGCGAGAACCTCCATCAATGGAAAGGGCCAGCCCGCATGGTTTGGGGACTGAAAGACGTGCTCTTCGGTGTGAAGTGGGCCGAGTGGCTCGACCACACTTTCCCAGGCTCGCGCGGCATAAGAAAAGTGGAAGGCGCAAATCTCTTCTTCCCCGAAGAAATGCCCGACCTGATTGCGGAAGAGGCGGTTAGGCTGTGGAACGACAAATCGCTCGCTACGAAAGGAGCTCTCCGGTGACATCCAACAAGAGTGTCACCGTTTTTGGCGCCTATGGCCACACCGGACGCTTTGTCGTTTCCGAGTTGCGCCAACGTGAATGGACGCCGGTCCTCTCGGGACGAGATCCCGATAAGCTGAATGCTGTTGGAGACGTGCATCCGGGACTCGAAGTACGACCCGCGCGCGTCGATGACCCAGCCTCCCTCGATCGCGCACTCGTCGGATCAACAGCCGTTATCAATTGCGCCGGACCTTTCGCCAGAACCTCCGCATCCGTGATCGAAGCAGCGTTGCGTGCACAGATTCCTTATTTGGACGTAGCGGCCGAGATCGAGGCCAACGCGGATACCTTCGATAGATATGCAGATCGAGCGCGCGAGGGAGGCATTGTGATTATACCCGCGATGGCATTTTACGGTGGTCTTGGTGATCTGCTCGCAACGGCGGCCATGGGAGATTGGACAATCGCAGATGAGATTTGCATTGCCTATGCCCTTAGTAGCTGGAAGCCGACTCTTGGAACGAGGGCCACGACCCAGGTTTCGCGGCAGCGAAGGAGCGGGCGACGACTTGTCTTCTCCAACCATCGGATGCAGTTCCGCACTGACGAAGCGCCCGTCGTTAATTGGACTTTCCCGCCTCCCATAGGAACGCAGGTGGTGGTTGGAGAATTCACCACGGCGGACAGTGTTACGATTCCGCGTCACTTAAGGACGTCGGAGATTCACACCTACATGACGCTCGCGCCACTCAAAGACTTGGACGATCCCGACCTATCCCCGCCACCGGCGGCCGACAAGACCGGACGTTCGGCGCAAACTTTTCTCGTTGAAGTAGTGGCGCGTGTGGGAAACGACGAACGTCGCGCATTGGCAACGGGGCGAGATATCTACGCATTTGCGGCGACTCTCGTAGTGGCAGCCACCCAACGCGTCGTCAGTATGCCAGGCAAGACAGCTGGCGTATTCGCTGCCGGTGAAATCTTTGACGCACGGGACTTTTTGGAGTCGCTCTGTCCAGCGCATCTCGCAATCGAGATTCAATGAAGCTACTCGGATCCGTGATGCGGCACGCCAAAACACACAAGGTACGGTCAAAGCAGCGTGATACTCTTAAATTTGGTTCTTAGCTGCTGTCACGCAAGGAAAATTGCCCATCCGTTTTTGGTCGAGAGTATGGCGGTAATAAACGACACCAAACCAGTCCCCGAATTTGTTGTTGATTCCTTGCTCAAATCTCCAGCCGTTATTATTCGGGACACGTACTGCCTGGGTACCTGCCGTCATCAAAGCACCGAAGAGTGCACGACTACCACGCAACTGGTCTTTCCCTACCGCGGCGTATACGTGCGGCACGTTGGACATGACCAGGCAGTAGCCGAAGCGAACCAGATCCTGTTTTTCAATGCCTTTGAAGGTTACCGGATCAGTCACCCTGTTCCGGGTGGTGACGCCAGTCTGACCTTGGTTATCAGCGAAGCAATGCTGCGTGAGTTAGCGCCGACTTCCTTTCTGCGCGACGGCGCGAACCTTTTGTTTCGCCCGCCGCGCCTGCGGATTGACGCACGGACCCAAGCACTGGTCGCGTTGTTACGGCACAGTCTGCGCCAGAAAATCGCGGAACCCCTGGAAGCCGAGACCTTATCCTTGACCCTCGTACGAAGGGCCCTGGGTCCGCGCACCACTCACGTTGCGGGAGCCACTCTCGGACGGCAGCGGTTGGTGGACCGAGTGAAAATTGTGTTGGCGAGCGATCTGGCGCGGCGCTGGACGTTGGCCGAAATTGCCGCTGAAGTGCGCGGCTCCCCGGTTTATCTCACACAAGTATTCCAACAGGTGGAAGGGCTACCCCTATACCGCTATCAATTGCGCCTGCGGCTTGCACGGGCGCTGGATCTTCTCGCACACTATGATGACCTGACGGATCTAAGCCAGGAGTTGGGCTTTTCCAGTCACAGCCATTTCAGCGCCGCATTCCGCGGAACTTATGGCCGGTCTCCTTCCGAATTCAGGCGGTCGGCATCGAGTCGGTGACACCCTTTGCTGCCAACCACGCAAAGACTAGTCACGCAAAAACCCAAGAAGCATCAAACGGAGATTCAATCAACCAACCAGAACTTACATTGGTATTCGTAGCAAAATAGGGCTCTCTAATTCGCGTCCCCGGAGCAGCCATCGCCCGTTTTTGGCCGAAGGCATTCGAGTAATTCTTGGCCTCAAGTATCCGCGAACACTATTCAGGCTGGGGACCTCAGCTAAGAAGACAAGTTTCTGAATTAGCTCCCACCAGCAAAACCTTCTCTTTCACCAGACTCTGTTTTGTCTGTCACGGAGTTTCCTTTTTGAGACGGGCCTCAGTTGGGGAATATAAGGAGATGAACGGTTCAAGGTGACGCGCTTCGCCTAAATACCGGTCGCATCGCTCGTTTGTCGATCTTCCCGCCCAGTCGCCGTAGCTTCTTCAAACATGCTAGGATTTGTTCCGCAGAGAAGAACTCTGTGGAGCGATTGCGAGGCGAAGTGCAGGCGCAACTCCGTGGCGCCATCTTGATAAGGAGAATCTGATGAAAATCACCGCGGTCTGTGTGGCGCTCATTCTGCTCTTGACCGAAGGTGCCTGGGCAGGCACCGAGAAGGTGCTGTACGCCTTCTGCTCCCAACAAAACTGCGCGGACGGTGCCTATCCGTACGCCGGCGTAATTTCTGACAAAGCACACAATCTTTATGGCACGACCCAGCAAGGTGGCGACAATTTCAATGGCCTGGTCTACGAACTCAAGCACACCACGAGCGGCTGGAAGGAAATTGTGCTCTACAAGTTTAAAGGTGGTGCCGACGGAGGCGGCCCTATGGGGCAGCTGGTTTTCGATACAGAAGGCAATCTCTACGGCATTGCTAACGGCGGCGGTGCCGGTTACGGCACCGTGTATGAACTCAGCCCCTCAAAGGCCGGCTGGACTTTCAAGGTGATCCACACCTTTCACGGAGGAGATGACGGAATTGTCGGTATTGGCGTCAGTGGTTTGGTGCTCGATCAAGCCGGCCATCTTTATGGCGTGACGGAGATGGGCGGTACAGCTGGCTATGGCACGATTTTCAAGCTTTCGCGCGTGGCCAGTAAGTGGCATAAGACGATCCTCTATAACTTTGCAGCAGGCGCGGACGCACAGGATCCGTTGATGGGGCTGACCTGGGACAAGTCCGGCAATCTCTACGGCGCTACGGTGGGTGGTGGCGCCGATGGCTGCGGTGCGGTGTTTGAACTCGCGCACCAGACGAAGGGATGGAAGGAAAGCGTGATCTATAACTTCACCGGTGGTAGCGATGGCTGCTGGCCGGAATTCGGCTCGGTCACCATTCCCATGTCAGGCGAAATCTATGGCACCACCGGCGCCGGCGGCTCTGACAATCAGGGCGTGGTTTACCTCCTGAAACGCTCCAACGGCACTTGGAGCGAGACCACACTGTATGACTTCACAGGCGGTAACGATGGAGGACAGGTGTTTGCGGGTGTTACCTTGGACCCGGCCGGCAACATCTTCGGCGCGGCTGCATACTACGGAACCGGTAGTTATGGAAGCGTGATCGAGCTGGCGAAAACAAAATCGGGCTACCAGGAGACGACATTGCAGGACTTTACCGGCAGCGACGGCGGATATCCCTATGGGAACATCATGGTTGACGCCAAGGGTAATTTGTATGGCACGACGTTCCGGGGCGGCAACCTCCCTTGCAACACAGTGCAGCAAGGCTGCGGCGTCGTTTTCGAGATGACACCGTAGATCACAGCGCTTTTCACCAGACGCGGCAAAAAGCCGCCCGAGTTCCCGGCGGCTTTGCTTTGAGACTACAAGCCGGGAAGCTGATGAGGACGTGGACCCTCGAAATGCTCACGTCGTCGATCACATCCTCGTCGGGCCCTCCCGTACCGCAACTCGGCAGTTATGCCGGCCACAAGTCTGTAATCGGACAAATGAAATCTCGCTGACGCCCCAGAAGTCGGCTTCGGGGAGATGTTCGGAAGAGCGTTTCTGGATAACTTCCTGTTTGCCGACCACCCGGGGTGACGAGTTACCCTCACCTTAACCCGGTAAGGTAAGGGTAACCGACAATCGGGGAGCTATCGCATGGTGGCCCGACGTCTGCGGCGTGGATCCGATCACGCTAGGGAGCGCGCAATCACCAGCGTTATGTCATCCTGCTGTTCGCTGCCGCTGCTGAATTGCTGGACTGCAGAAACCACGGCCTGCAGAAGAGGCATCACCGGAAGGTGAGAATGGCTCCGAAGAGTGTCTAGCAAGCGGTGCTCGCCAAATTCTTCCCGTTCGGCATTCTCGGCTTCGGTGACTCCATCCGTGTAGAGTACCAGCGTGTCACCAGGAGCAAGCTCTACTTCCGTAATCTCGCAGTCCCAGGTTTCAAACAATCCCATCACGGTGCAGGTGGAGCGTAGATGCTCCACTTTCGGCGCCTCCAAAGCCTGATCCTGCGAGCTTCCGCGCAGCAGGAGTGGGGGAAGATGTCCACAATTTGCGTAGCGGAGTTTACGGCTAGTGTCGTCGTAATCCGCAAAGAATAAGGTAGCGTAACTGGCATCGTCAGTACTCTCGTAGAACAACCGGTTGACCGAGACGAGCAGTCGCGGCAGCTCATTGACCGCCATCGCGTATTGGCTGCGCAAGTTGGCTTGCAGATTAGCCATCAGCAGGGCGCCTGACACGCCTTTGCCTGCGATGTCTGCCAACACCAGCGCCAGGCGGCCGGGACGAAGCTCCAAAAAGTCATAGTAGTCCCCGCCCACTTTTCGAGCCTGGATGCACGCTCCCGTATATTCCAGTGTTTTCATGGCTGGCATCTTTTGCGGAAACAATCTTGCCTGCACTTGCCGGGCAAATTCCATTTCTTGGGCGATGCGTCGGTCGGCCTCGATTCGCTCCGCCATCTTCTCCGCGAGCCTTATGTTCTCCAAAGCGAAGCCGGCTTGGTTCGCCACCGATTCCAGCAGGCGCTTGTCTTCACGGGAATAAGGTTCTTCAGAAAGTCGCTGCCCCAGAACGAGCATGCCAATGAGGTTGTTATCCCGCCCGAGGATCGGCACCAGGCATTCCGGTGCGAGTGGCGCGAGCGCCGCTAACTCTTCGGCCCAGGGGGACTCCGATGGGGGGTCCCATTCCCACGCTTTTCCGCGCCGTGCAAGTTCGACGGCACCCGGTGCGCTGGTCGAGAGCATTTCGAGTTTTGCTGGGAGCGTTCCGGAGATCGCCTCCAGCCGGCCATTGCCTGATTCGAAGTAACACGCAAAAGTCTTCGGGTGCAGCGCCTCGCTCACATGGCGTTCAAGGAGCATAGCCAATTGGCGCCGGTCGCCTACGGTCCGTGTTTTCTCCGCCAGGTCGTGCAGAATGATGCGAGAGTCATAAGCGCTGCGAAAGAAGGCCCGGTCGATCCGCACCGTTCCCCGCTTCAGTAAAGGCGCCGCCGTCCCCGCCAGGACAACTCCAAATAAAGCGCTCAGAGCCATCCCGGTCTTCGGGTCCGCCCGGACCAATCGAGAGAAAACCTGAGTGAACAGAATGATGGTGCAAGTCGCAACCACGAGCATCAGGACGATAAAGCCCCTCTGCACCAGAACGTAGCGCGCACTGCGGCGCAGCAGCACCGGAATCTCCAGCACGCGATGCTTCACCACCGCATATGCGAAGGAAAGCGGATACAGCAACAACACCAGCACCAGCCCGGTATCGAGCCAGAAAGAGGGGCGATAGCCGGTGAAATCCGAGAACGCGCGTCCGAGCGCGATAGGCAGGACCCCGGCCAATGTTCCCCATAGAATCACGCGTGACTTGCGCCGCGCTTCTGGCGGGACCGCCGCCACGAATGAATTTTGCGCCAGAGAGATCATGCCCAACGCAAGCAAGTCGTAGTTCAAGCCACGGTCGATGAAATTGGCGTTGCGGCTGCCGAACAAGTGCTCGACCACGTGTGGGAGGTTTGGAGACCCAGTCCGCAAACCAGGAATGACAATGCAAGCTCCGTACAAAAGCCCGACCCATTTCAACCACGGTAAGCGCCTGTCCAGATGCGATTGCACCGGGAACACTGCGAAAAAAAGGTAGAAAAGTGGAGCTATCATTCCCGCAAACACCGCGCGAAAAGCAAACATGAAGGTGCGGAGCGGAGGAGGGATGCCCGCAGAATTGGGAACGCTTGGGGCCGCGGCAAACGCACAGAACAGCAAAGCCAGAAGCCATGCATTCGGTTCCTCCAGCCGCAAAAAAAGAACGGCGAATCCCACGAGAAGAAAAGGAATCGGGAACGATTCCGTGATTTGCTGCGCGGACGATCTGACGAGGCTATCAGACGCTCCAGCCACTGCGACAGCACGGAACACGCCATGGAGCGTGAGCGGCTGGGGCTCGCCGGCGCGCTCTACTGTCAATTCCACATGGTCGCCCGGGCGGCCATGAACGTAGGCTTCGGTGGAAGCAATATCGGTGTCGAGCGCTCGCCCGTTTACGGCGATAACGTGGTCGCCAACCCGCAGGCCGGCGCGCTCTGCCGGGCTTCCCGGCGTCACGTCTTCAACTGATTGCGAGTGCGTGCGCTCATCATATTGAGGGTTGTGGTGGTTATTGAAGCCGAGTTCAACCGCCGGGCCCGATCGACGCACCTCGTACATCCAGAGGCAACCGTAGATCGTTGCGACCACTGCAAACAGTATCGCCAAGGTTGCCAGTACCGGTTTCCGCAACGACGTGCGCTCACGCATGATTTCTAAACATCAGTATCGCGTTACACAGAAGGTTTGTGTTTGTGCGAGATTGGCTGCACTCTCATGGTAAACGGAGTGGCGCTGCATCCAGCATTCCGCAGACTGTTCGGGAATTCCTGAGAGCGGACCGATAGCTTCCGGGTACCGCTTCGCGAGGTGATTCCCCTGTGCCAGGTCTGAGTGGCGGGTCGAGAGCGAATGCCAGATCGGATTGGCTGAAAGGTTTGTCATGCATCGGCTACAGCATCAGAATACAGAGTCTGACCGCAACACCCAAGAGCGTTTCTGGACCGCGAGGCGAAGCTCTGAAGGGCTCCCGGATTACTTGCGGTTGGCTGGCAATCCGCCCAGAATGTCCGTGCTCACGGAAAGGACTTTATGTTTTCACGCCTGTTCGTCTGACAACACGGCGTGCAAGGTGTCAGCGTGGCGTCGGAGCGAGGAATTGTGCATGTTTGATGTCTTGGGGCGCGCAGACTGCGACTCGCCGATCAGAACACTAATACCTTCGTTGCTTCCTCTGTCCAATTGCGAAGGTCGTCCAACGTGCGGCGGTTAATGCCAGCGACGAGGGAGGCATCATCAATTCCACGCGCCTCCAAACAAGTGCGGCAGGCACCGATTGAGACACCTTGCGCAGCCAGGAGCCGCAGCATTTCCTGAGCGTTATAGGATGCATCTGCCGGGGATTGCATCCGCAATCCGTTGACCACTCCATCGCCCAGCAAGAAAATGGAGACTTCGCTCGTTGCGCCCTTCGCCAGCGCGCCGGCCAAGCGGAGTGCGTTGTAGGTGCGCTGACTCCCGTATGGTGAATCGTTCAGGACAAGCAGATACTCCATCATTCCTCCGATGCTGGTGGCAGGGGCTTGTCGTGAAGTATACGAGAAGGAATTTCCTTTTTGGCTTCAAAATCGGAGCGATTCTAAGCCTGATTCGCCCGCTTCCGAAAGGGGTGGCGGCAGAGCGGTGCCGGCCTGCCGCGGATTCCTCCTGGATCACGGGTAACCCTTACATAATCCGGTAAGGTAAGGTTTGCCGTCGATACACCCAGAACATCCTTTCGCGTCTCAGAAGCCCGTTTGTGGATAGCTTCCGAGTGGCCGTCCACTCACCCCGAATGCCGGAAAAGCAGAGGACGGCCATTCTATGAGGAGTGCTCATTGGATATCCGTTGAGATCACACAGAACAGTGACCTGGGTCACAGCATTGGCGTGAGGCAACGCCGATCATTTGTGCATGCGCACATTCGAACGAACGTTCGAACAATGCCAGGACCTGATCGCGGACCTCAGCTTCGAGCGTGTCCATCGCTGGAAAGAGCAACATCCGGACGCCCGCGTCATTGGCTATTTCCCCGTCTATGCTCCGGTGGAGATTATTCATGCGGCGGGCATGTTGCCGGTCGGGCTAAACGGCGGAGGCGATCGCGTTGACATTCAGTACGCCGACGCCCGCTTCGGGTCGTTTATCTGCTCGATCATCAAGACAACGATGGAAATGGGGCTGCGGGATCAGCTCAAAGTGTTCGACGGCGTATTGTTCAGTTCCATCTGCGATTCTGCGCGCAACCTCTGCTTCGTGATGAAGCGAAATTTTCCCGATCTCTATATCGACTTCCTGCATCTGCCGCACAATCCAAGTTCCGCGGCCAGCGTCAATTTCCTGGCCAGCGAATACCGCCGGCTCACCAAGGAACTGGAGCGCATCGGGGGCAAGCCGATCACCGAGGCTGGCCTGCGGCAGGCTATTGCCCTGTATAACCGGAATCGCCAACTGACCCGGGCTCTCTACACGTTTCGGGCGCAGAATCCTCACTTGCTCCGGACGTGGGAGTCGTACGTGCTGATCCGCGCCGGCCACTTCATGCCGGTGGAGGAGCACAACGCGCTGCTTGAAGAATCGTTGGAGCAACTCTCACAGCGGTCAGGTAAGCCGAGGGATTCCATCCGCGTGGTGGTGGAAGGAGCGTTCTGTGAACAGCCACCGCTCGATCTGATTAAGTTGGTAGAGGATGCGGGTTGCTACCTGGTGGACGATGACTTTGTCATCGGCCGGAGCTGGTTTGTAGAAGACGTGCCGGCTGGCGGTGATCCCCTGCTCGCGCTGGCGGACAGCTACGTCAATCGTGCTGTGTATTCCTCGGTACGCCACGATTTCCGCGCTCCCCGCTGGGAAGGCCTGGCCGACAAAGTGAAACGCTCAAAGGCGGACGCGGTTCTTTTCCTGATCGCGAAATTCTGCGAGCCCGCCTACTTCGACTATGTGCTCTTCAAGAAGAAACTCGAAGAACTTAGCGTGCCGCATCTGCTGCTGGAGTTCGAAGAAAAGCAGTTCACGTTTGATCGGGTGCGCAATGAAGTGGAGACCTTTGTGGAATCGCTGGTTTTTGACTAGGGAGGGGGTCATCCATGGGTGACGCGAAACACACCGAGTACCGGGGCAGCATTCATCAACGGCAGAAAGACCTAATGCTGAAATGGTATGAGCGCCTGAATGAAGCCGCCGAGACCGGCACTCCGCCCGCAGTTTCGCTGATGATTTCGGGAAACTGCGTGGAGTTGCTCGAAGCATTCGGCGCGGTCCCGATCTATCCGGAGGTGAACGCGCTGCAACTCGCAATCCGGCATCAGTCGTTGGAACCGATCCTGGCGGCGGAAGACATCGGCTACGCTTCCGACAACTGTGCGTACGTGAAGGCCGATATCGGCTGTTATTTGAAGGGCATCACTCCCACCGGCGGCAAGTTGCCCAAGCCCGACTTGGTGCTCTGCAACTTCGTTGGCTGCAACACCTATGTCAAATGGTTTGAGCACACGGCGGTGCTGACCAATTCCAAGCTTTCTGTGCTCGACGTTCCCTTCCTGCGCGAGGACAATCCCAGCCAGGCTGACATTGACTATGTGGTTCGCCAACTCAAAGAACTGGTCACGCTGCTGGAGCAGATCACCGGCAAGAAATTTGATTATGACCGCTTTGTCGAAGCGGTGCGCTGTTCGGCGCAGGTGGAAGATCTATGGTCGCAGATCAAACATCTGGCCCGCCGCACTCCTTCGCCGTTCGACGCCTACTTCGATGCCATCACCTTGATGGGGCCGCTGTACGTGTACCGGGGAACACAAGAGGGCGTGGAGTTCTTTCGCGCTGCGCTCGAAGAGATGCAAGCGAAAGTTGCCAGCGGCAAGGGAGTTTATGACCAGGAGAAGTATCGGTTGGTGATTGAGGGGCCCCCGCCCTATCCGTACTTCCGCACCTTCCGTGACATGTTCGCCAAGTGGAAGGCATGCACGGTCGCCTCAACTTATTCAACGGTTGGCGGGCTGTGGGAGTTTGGAGCGCGCCATGATCCCGATCATCCCTTCGAGTCGGTGGCGCTGCACATGTTGGCACATAACGTGACCAACCGGAATTACCTGCAACGCTACGAACAGATTCGCCGCTATCTCGAAGAGTGGAATGCCGACGGGCTGATCATTCACTTCGTGAAGAGTTGCCGGTTGTTTTCGGCCGGACAGGGAGACATGCGCGACTACGTCACGAAGACGCTGGGAATCCCGACGCTTTACATCGAGTCGGACCTGGAAGATCCGCGCTATTTTGCTGAAGCCCAGACTCGAAACCGCGTCGATGCATTTTTTGAAGCTCTGGAACATTCCAAGCTGACGGCATCGGCCGTTTAGCGTGGATCGCGCTTCCAAGCGAGGGACAGCTTTATGAGGATTGCCGCTGGAGTCGATGTAGGGTCCACGCAGACCAAAGCAGTACTAATGGCTGAGAACGGGGGGAAAACCATTCTCGCCCGAGCGCTGGTGGACACGGGAGCGAACGTCAGGAAAGCTGCTGAAAACGCTTTTCTGACGGCTTGCCGCAGCATCGGGATTCCCGCGACTGACGTGGGATTCGTCGTCGGTACAGGATATGGTCGGTACAACATCTCGTTTGGAAATGCTCAGTTGACGGAGATCAGTTGCCATGCACGCGGCGCCCACTTCGTTTGTCCGACCACGAGAACTGTGATCGACATGGGCGGCCAGGATGCCAAGGCGATCAGTGTCGGAAGCGACGGCCAGGTTCTCGACTTCGTAATGAACGACAAGTGTGCTGCGGGCACGGGACGCTTTCTCGCCAATGCGGCTGATGTGATGGGAATCGGTCTGGACGAGATCGGGCCACTATCACAGCGAGCCACACGGCCTGTCAGAATCGCAACGGTCTGCACCGTCTTCGTCGAGTCCGACATTCTCTCTTATCTCGCGCAGGGGAAGAAGGGCGAGGACATCATGGGAGGCGTTCACCTGGCGATTGCCAAGAGAACGCTGTCTCTGGCGCGAAGGGTTCCAATCGAGCCGGACATCACCATGACCGGCGGCGTGGCGCGCAACATCGGCATGGTGCGGGCGCTGGAGGAAGTCCTGGGAACAAAGATGCAGGTTAGTCCTGACGCGCACTTCATGGGCGCCATTGGCGCGGCCGTATTCGCGCTGGAAAAGATGGACCAGAGTTTTGAATCCTCGACGTGGAGGCCGGAGCATGCGGCTGGTAGCGGGCATTGATTGCGGAAGCGGCGTCACCAAGGCCGTCCTGGTTGCTCAGAACGGATCTCCCAGCTCTTCCATTCTAGGTAAAGGCCGGGCCAAGAGCGGCATCAACATGGAAGGGGCCGCGCAGGCTGCGCTCCAGGATGCCTTGCGGGATGCCGGTCTGAGCAGGGACCAGGTCCGCTACGTGGCGACGACGGGATTCGGCCGGTACGGCGTAGGGTTTCGTGACATTCAAATCACGGAGATCACAAGCGGCGCACGTGGCGTCATTTATCTGTTTCCCGATTCGCGTTGCGTGCTGGACATCGGCGGGCAATCGACGCGGGCAATAACCATGGGCGAGTCGGGAAAGGTTCGCACCTTCAAAACCAACGACAAGTGCGCGGCGGGATCGGGAATGTTCATTGTGCGGGCGGCAAAGTATCTTGAGATTCCAATCGAGGACGTTGGCAGACTTTCGCTGCAAGCCACTAATCCGCAGCCCATCAGCAGTGTTTGTGCCGTGCTGGCGGAGAGCGAAATCATCAACCACGTGAGCGCGGGGGTCGGCGTGGAGAACATCCTGCGTGGCATTCACGATTCGCTGGCGGAGCGGGCCGTGGGGATGCTTAAGCGAGTTGGCATACAAGGCGAAGTTACGCTCATCGGGGGTGTCGCCCTTCAAGCCGGCATGGTGAAAGCTCTGCAAGAAAAGTTGGGCGCCAAGGTCAATGTGCCTCCCGACTGCGACTACGTGTGCGCGCTGGGAGCAGCGCTGTTAGGACACAAGCGGCTGGCTATGAAAGAAAGCCTGGCCAGCCCACAACCGGTTTCGTGAGGTCTTTATGTCTTTTGCCACTGACACGGCGGTGACTAGAAGCGACGACGTATCTTCCGGGGCGATCCACGGTGCCTACGGATTTCGGCTCACGGGCGTTGGGCAACGCTTGGAACTCCAGGAGCTTCCCACGCTGGAGCCCGGGCCGGACCAAGTGGTGGTGAAGGTCGCAGGATGCGGCGTCTGTCACACCGACATTGGCTATGCGTTCGATGGCGTACCCATGCGACATTCTTTGCCGCTGGTACTCGGGCATGAAATCGTCGGCCGAGTGATCGCGGCGGGTGAGAAAGTCGCCCATTGGCAGGGACAGACCGTGATCGTCCCTGCGGTGATTCCATGTGGCGAGTGTCCGGCGTGCAAAGCGGGGCGCGCGACCATCTGCCGCAAGCAGTTCATGCCCGGCAACGACGGTGACGGCGGTTTCGCCACCCACGTGGTCGTTCCCGGCCGCGGTCTTTGTTCGGTTCCGGAAAAACTGCCCGAGGGGATTTCGCTGGCGGCACTCTCCGTCGTCGCGGATGCGGTCTCAACCCCTTACGAGGCCATCCGGCGAGCCCAGCTTGGCCCCAACGACATCGCCGTATTCACCGGAGTCGGCGGCATCGGAGGGTTCGGAGTGCAGATTGCAGCGGCGCTTGGAGCGGCAGTAGTGGCCATCGATGTTGACCACGAGCGTTTGGATCTGGTTGCCCAGCACGGAGCTTCTCTCACTCTTGATGCCAGTCAAATGAACGACAAGGATCTGAAATTCGCCGTTCGATCATTTGTGAAGCAGAGTGGCAAGTTCGGAATCGGTTTGAAGATTTTCGAGACCAGCGGAACTGCCGCGGGCCAGAAAACGGCATTCAGTTTGATTGACCACGGGGGCTACTTGGCAGTTGTTGGCTACTCACCTAGGCCAGTGGAGATCCGCCTTTCTAACTTAATGGCGCTTGACGCCACTGCTCGAGGAAACTGGGGATGCCCGCCAGAACGGTATCCGGCAGCCCTGGCCTTGGTGCTGGAAGGCAAAGTCGCCCTGCGACCTTATGTTGAAGAGCACTCGCTGGAGGAAGCTCCGGAAGTGCTGGAGGCCGTGCACAAGCATGCAATCCGGCGCCGCGCCATTCTGATTCCCCCGACTCATTGAGGACCCCATGAAAAATCACAACCTCGTCGAAGACTTCAATCCGCAAGAAATCATCGTAGAACACCGTCCGGTCCTGGACCAGTCGGGCAAACCGGTCGAAGAACTGCACAACGTCTGGATCACGCTGAACAACCCCGCCGAGATGAACGCCTACACCACCCGCATGCTGAAGGAGGTCATCCTTGCCCTGCGCGAGGCCAGCAATGACCGCGCGGCGGTAACCGTCGTTCTCACCGGGGCAGGCACCCGCGCCTTCTGCGCCGGCGGCAACACGCGGGAATACGCTGAGGTCTATGCCGGCGCTCCCGGAGAATACCGGCAATATATGCGCCTCTTTAACGACATGGTCACAGCCGTTCTCCAGTGCGACAAGCCGGTGGTGTGCCGTGTCAACGGGATGAGGGTGGGCGGCGGCCAAGAAATGGGGATGGCGTGCGATTTTTCAGTCGCGAGTGATCTCGCCATTTTCAGCCAAGCCGGACCCAAGCACGGCTCTGTGCCGGACGGAGGCAGCACTGATTTTCTGCCATTATTCGTGGGCATCGAGCGGGCCATGTATAGTGCCACACTTTGCCAGCCCTGGACTGCACACCGTTTTTATTGGTTGGGCGGCCTTACCGAAGTGGTTCCCGTGCTCAAGTTGGATGGCAATTGGATTCCAAATCCGCTGGTGGTTACTGATCGCCTGCTGGACCCTTTCGGGAAAGTCGTGCTGGGCGAATGGAAGACCGGCGCCGCGCAGCAAGAGGGCAAAGCTCTGATGGCGAAGGTCGCCACCGATTTTACTCTTCTCGACGAGGCGGTGGAGAAGCTGTGTACACGAATTCTCTACACTATGCCCGACTGCCTGACCAGGACCCTCGAAAGTCTGCGCAAGCACAAGCTGGAACACTGGGACCGCAATCGCGAAAGCAACCGTGCGTGGCTGGCCTTGAACATGATGACCGAGGCAAACGCCGGCTTCCGCGCCTTCCACCACGGCACGAAGAACGAACGAGAGGCAAACTTTGTTCTCCTGCGGCAGCGTTTAGCGGAAGGTGCGCGGTGGAATGAAGATCTTATCCGTGAAATCGCTCCATGGGTCGATCAGGAAGTAAAGGTGGGGAAATAACCTTGGAGGAGAAGCCACAACTCGTCGGCCAAGTAGCCGTAGTCACCGGCGGTTCCGGCGGCATCGGGAGAGCAATCATCCATGCTCTCCGCGACGCTGGCGCCCGAGCCATATCGCTGGATGTTTGCCCGCCCCAGAGTAAGGAGGCACTGTGGATCAAGTGCGACGTGCGCGACGACGAGTCGGTCGCTACAGCAATTGCTGAAGTCACACGTGCACACCAACGCATTGATTTGACAATTCATGCCGCGGGAGTCTCACGCGAAGGTGTGGTCTGGAAGCTCAGCGTGCAAGATTGGGATCTGATCCAGTCCGTCAATCTTCGCGGGGCTTTCTTGCTGCTGCGCCACACGATCCCGGTCATGAGGCAAGGGACTGGCGGGCGCGTTGTGCTGATCGGTTCTATCAACGGATCGCGCGGAAAGTTTGGGACCTCGGCATACTCCGCTAGCAAGGCCGGTCTACTCGGATTGGCGAAAAGCGTTGCCCGCGAAGTCGGCCGTTTCGGGATTCTGATTAATGTGGTCGAGCCGGGTTGGGTTCGTACTGCGCTAACCGAAGCCTTACCCAAAGAGATTCGAGATGCCGCCATCGCCGAAAGCCCGCTCGGCAAACTGTTGGAGCCGTCTGACGTCGCAGCTGCAGTTCTGTTTCTGTGTGGGGCCGGGTCAAGTCACGTAACGGGACAGATTCTACGAGTAGATGGCGGACAGTATCTTGGGGCCTATTGAAAATTTTCAGCCAGCAGGAGGATAAACCAATGACGCAGCAAGCAAATAGTTCCAATCAGCGATGCACAAGGTGCGGCCGAGTCGCCGCGGAGACTGACAAGTTCTGCGCCGAGTGTGGCTTCTTCCTGCGTGATGCCCACATCGACCAGCGCCTGTTGCTGGCTCTCGTACACGAGCGCGAAGGCCGCAGTGAAGAAGCCCGTTACGAATTGCAAAGACTGCTGCAGGCCGAACCCGATCACGTGTTGGCCAATCATCTGCTGGGCACCTTTTACTTTCACCAAGGCACCTTGGAGTTGGCGATCCAACATTATGAGAGGGCACTGCAGGCTGCGCCGTCGTTCGTGTTGGGCCACTACGATGTAGGCGTAGCCTGGTATCACCGCGGCAACATGCTCGTAGCCGCACGCGCCTTTTTGCGTTGTCTTGAAATCGATCCCGATTACAAAGCCGCGCACTACCGCCTGGCGATTTCGCTCTTTCATTCCGGCTTGCTCGAGGAAGCGCGCGAGCACTTCGAGCAGTCTCTAGTGCTCACTCCTGAATACCTTATGGCTCATTATCACCTGGGAGTGATTTACGAACGGCAGGGTGATATGGAAAGGGCAGCGCGCGAATTCGAACGCAGTTGCGAGGACAGTGTTGGAGAGGTGAGTAGTTTCTATCACCTGGCAATGATCCGTCGTGCGCAGAACGACGAAGCTGGAGCCAACGTACTTCTCCGTCGCGCGCGTGAGTTTGGTCAAGCACAAAAGGCAGTTAGCTAGGGTGGCTGAACGGTGTGCCCGAGGAAAGCGGCATGAAGTCAGCGGAAGAGCGCAACCTGATTTTCGATTGGGCTGCACGAGGTCCAAGGCAAGTGCAATGGCCAGACCACGTGATGCTCGACGACGAGACGCTGCGCGACGGCCTGCAGAGCCCCTCAGTCAGCGACCCTCCCCTCGAAACAAAAGTAGCGATCCTCCATCTCATGGAGAGCTTGGGAATCGAAACCGCCGACGTGGGGCTTCCCGGAGCCGGACCTCACCAGCGTGAGGCGGTCGCCACGCTTTGCCGCGAGATCGACCGCGGGCGCATGCGTATCCGCCCAAATTGCGCCGCGCGCACGATGATGGTCGATATTCAACCGATTGCGGAGATCGCGCAGGCTACAGGCGTTCCCATCGAGGCTTGTCTGTTCATCGGCAGCAGCCCCATTCGCCAGTATGCAGAGGAATGGTCTCTCGAAGATATTCTTCGTCATACGCGCGAAGCGATCCGCTTTGCCGTTAGAGAGGGGCTGGAGGTAATGTACGTCACCGAAGATACCGTACGGTCCTCGCCGGAACACCTGAGGACCCTCTTCATGGCCGCAATCGACGCCGGCGCGAAGAAACTCTGCCTTTGTGATACATGTGGTTCGGCCGTTCCCGATGGCGTCTGGAACTTGGTTTCCTGGGTCAAGTGCCTGCTCAAGGAATTAGGTGCCGACGTGGGCATCGATTGGCATGGCCATCGTGACCGGGGCCTGGACATGGGCAATACGCTCGCGGCGATTGAAGCTGGGGCCAGCCGCGTCCACGGCACGGCGTTAGGGATCGGCGAACGGGTTGGCAATACTGCCATCGAGCAACTACTCGTCAATCTGAAACTGCTTGGCATTCGCAACGACGACCTTAGCCGCCTGCCGGAATACGTAGAGCTAGTCTCGCAAGCCACGGGTGTACCGGTGCCTGTGAACACTCCCATCGTGGGCCGGGACGCGTTTCGGACAGGGACGGGCGTGCATGCGGCGGCGGTCATCAAAGCCCACAAGAAAGGTGATAGCTGGCTTGCCGATCGTGTTTATTCCGGCGTCCCCGCAGCCTGGCTGGCGCGCCAACAGGAAATAGAGATTGGCCCAATGTCGGGCAACTCGAACGTCATCTACTACCTCAACGCGCATGGGCTGCCGTGCACGACAGACGTCGTGCACGCCGTTATGCTGGCGGCGAAACTCTCCGCCAAGGTCTTGGCCTTGGAAGAAGTCGGCGAGATCGTCCGCAGTATAACTGGATCAGAGCGCGGACAAGCCTCGACGAGGAGGGTAGATAGTTGAAGATCCTCCAGCATGCATTGACGGAGTCGAGTTATAGCAACTTTCCTGATTCGACGTTAGTCCAGCCGCCCTTTTGTAGGCTACACCAGCTCGCTCCCTACGCCCGCCCGCTCAGCGCTCCCCGCGTCAGCCGCATTCCTCTTCTGCCCACATCAATTCCCATAGACCCACCAGCGTCGCGCGTCCGATAAAGCAAATACCCCCTTTACCGGGTTGGATGGGCGCGACGGTCCCCTTTGGATTTGATGCAACCTCCGTGTCGCTAGCTAAGCTAATGATGCGCGGCGCTATACGCAATCAACAATGTCGTATGTCTCTATGGCGGGTCTCGTGGTAGCAATTGAGCAGTTGTTGTCCTTGGGTGAAGCTCGCATTGAGGCACATGCACGGAGTCTGGCAACAATATTGGTTGGCGAAGCCAGCAAGTATGGTTGGCAACCGTTTCGTAGTGTTGGCGATCGTACTGGTCTTCACACATCATTTCACTGGGCCGCCCTCGCGAAAGCGTACAAGCAATTGTGGAAAGACTTTGTAGTCACAATATTGTGTGCGGTACACGTGGCGGACGCATTCGGAGTCTCGCTCGCCCCTTACAACAATGAAAGTGATGTCAACGCCCTTATCGAAGCGTTTGCAGGAGCAGGGGGAGCAGGTTCGGGGTCCCGGGTCGGTTTAACGGGATAGTGGTGCGTGATGCAGCATATGTACACACATTCCACTTCGTATACTCCGTCGTGGTACGCCACTAAATTACAGCGATACACGCTGGATGAGCGCTGGAAGGCGCAGCTATGCCTTATTAACAACCGATGCTGAATCCACGTACTTGACGAGATCGATTCCTTTTTATAGGCATGCGGTTGGTTTTGTCAGTGACGCGCCTCACGCCTAAACGTCCATCAACGGCCACGCCTAACAGAAAAAGCCGAACCGGTGGTCGGCACAGTTCGGCTCTTTCAATGAGGAGGTTAGGTCCTCATGAAACGATCAGCACACTCTTTTTACACGAGTGTGGTCTGCTTGTCTGTGACTGGCATCACACCAACGCGCGGGTTTAGATACCCCGAGTCGCACTCCAGGTACAGGATGATTAAGGTGGTGCGGGGACGAGCCCAAACGCTCAAAGCCTTTCGCATTTCACTTTTTGCGCGTAGGCCCGCCCAGCACGAGGCTAGATGATCGGCAGTTCGTCGGGGTTGCTTATGTGCTTGAGCCGGTATGGTGCGCTGGGGGAGGAGCCGGGGCCGCGTTCCCAGGGAATTTTGGCTTCAAATTGCCGGTTCCAGCGCAGGCCCACCCAGCGCGATTCGCAGAATCCTACTCCCAGCGATAACTAAAGGTAACTGGTGAATGTCTAGTAAGTGGCTAGATTTTTCCAGTGCCGGTAACGGGTGTTTTTGGCCGGGAGCAATTTGATGCCCCCATCGCTCCTGCAATTCCGTGTCCCGCGGAATGTGAGCCATCGGACTCTGAATCTGTGGCCGCAGTTTCGAGAGTCCTGCTGGGGGCATCACAGGATGATTTATTCCTCCGATCCTCCCTCGTCTGTGATCGTTGTCACACGTCGATTACCTTTTTGCCTTCAGGTGGCTTCAGCCATCCGAAGTTGATGGGGGTTCGTGAGGACATTTCCGGTTTTACATCTACACTCTTTGAGAATTGGCTGGGCAGGCTAATGAGTTCCCATGGGCCGTGGCCCACCCATAGGGATGAAAGTCCATTTCTAGGCTCATTGATTCCAAACAGGTTTATCCCCGACTTTCGACGGAGTGTAACCGGGACATTACGCTCGGGTGTAACACAGCGAAAAGCCACGCTGGACGATCGTCAGGACACCCAGGCGGAACATCATGGCTTTAACTGGTAGGAGTTCCCCAGGGGTCCGGCGTCTGCCAGATATTTTCGCGCCCGTACCAGTTCGGCAATCTGACGAATGTGACCGAGGTCATGCAGCGTCCATTCGTGCAACATCTGGGAGAGGGTAATCTCGCCGACTTCCGCGTGGTTTGCTTTGCGATCGCCGGCGCCCGGAGGCAGGTTCCGCAGAAATTCCAGATTGGTCTCGCGCTCCTCATCGAAGTGATCGAAGGCATCCTCCGGATCGGCGTTGCGGTAAAGCGCCAGGTGCATCTGCGCATCATCCCCTTCGAACGACGGGAAATCTTCGGCCATGAATCGATCTAACCGCATGCGATAGCAATGCCCCTCCGAGTGAGAGAGGTGCGCCAAAACTTCAGCGATGGAAAAACGGTCGGCGGCCGGCTTCCAACGAGCATCCTCATCGGAGATTTCGCACATCAGGCCACGTAGAATTTCGGGCGTCGCTTCCAACATCTCGAGGCAGGGCAAATCGCTATCGGGCATGAAGATATCCTACGATGTTCTCCCAGGGGCCACGTGCCGGAAGAAAGTTATCTATTAACTATTCGTGGCCCTTTGGTGCCCGGTTTGTCAAAGGGATAAATTCCGTTTCTAAATTATCATGGTGCCTCGCCGCATGTGTCAGAGGCTGATATCAACCGCGTGGTACGGACGGTACACAAGTCAGCGCCCAACTACGTCGGCCACCAACTGCTCGATCGGTTCCAGGCGGGCGGTGAAATGACGCAGAAACGGCGCTTCATAGGTCAACTTGAGACCGTGGATCAGCTTGCGTTTCTTCCAAACCTCCAAGATGACCTCGACCACATAGTCGATATGGCTCTGGGTGTAGACCCGACGCGGGATGGCCAGCCGCACAAGATCCATTTTCGCAGCCGCGCCGAACATGAGTGACCCGATTTCAACCGAGCGGATTCCGCCTTCCAGGTAGAGTTCGGCGGCCAGCGCCACGGCGGGAAACTGGTCGACGGGAATGTGCGGGAGGAACGCCCGCGCGTCCAGATAGATTGCGTGCCCGCCGGGTGGTTGCACGATCGGCACTCCCTGTTGCGAAATGTGGCTGCCGAGATATGCGGTCGAAGCGATCCGATATCGCAGGTAGTCTTCTTCCAGCGCTTCCTGCACGCCGACGGCTATGGCCTCAAGATCGCGCCCGGCGAGGCCCCCATACGTGGGGTATCCTTCGGTCAAAATCAGAAGGTTCTTTTCCTGCTGAGCGAGAATGTCATCGTTGGTACAAAGGAAGCCCCCGATGTTGGCCATGCCGTCCTTCTTGGCGGACATGGTGCAGCCATCTCCGTAGCCGAACATTTCCTGGGCAATCTGCCTTGGCGTTTTGGAGTCGTAGCCTGGCTCTCGCAGTTTGATGAAGTAGGCGTTCTCGGCGAAACGGCAAGCATCGAAATACAGCGGAATGCGATGACGCCGGCAGACCGCGCTTATTTGCCTGACGTTCTCCATGGACACCGGCTGGCCACCGCCAGAGTTGTTGGTCACGGTGAGCATTACAAGCGGAATGCACTCGCGCCCTACCTTCTCTACCAGATTCTCCAGGCCTTCCACATCCATGTTGCCTTTGAAGGGATGGACGAGGCTTGGCTGCTTGCCTTCAGCGATCACGAGATCCACGGCCTCCGCACCCACAAATTCGACATTGGCTCGGGTCGTATCGAAATGCGTGTTGTTCGGAACCACATCCCCTTTCTTGCACATCACGCTGAAGAGAATGCGCTCGGCGGCCCGACCCTGGTGGGTCGGGATCACGTGGCGATAGCCGAAGATGGCTTGGATGGAATCGCGAAAATGATCGTAGCTCCTGCTGCCCGCATAACTTTCGTCGCCTTCCATGATCGCAGCCCACTGTTTCGTGGACATCGCTCCAGTACCAGAATCGGTGAGCAGATCAATCAGTACGTCATCGGCGGGAAGCAAAAACAGGTTGTAGTGCGCAGAACGCAGGTGTTGTTCGCGCTCCCGACGCGTTGTCCACCGGATGGGTTCGACACTCTTAATTCGAAAGGGCTCAATGATCGTCCTGGGCATGGGGCTCTCCACCTACAGGACACACTACCGGCCGAATATGTGTCTGTGATCGACGTCACGCAAGTGACTTCACACTGTGACCTCCGCGACTCGGTCCGTACATCCGGATCCGGGATCGAGCAGCCCGGTCAATGCTGCCCACAAACCCCCGCGTCGTCCACGTTGCAAGTGTCTGAATCTGCGCGGTCATGGGATCTGCGTTTCTACTGCCCGAAAACATTTGAGACTGTTGAAAAACTCGGCTACTGAGTCAATTTTGTTCGTTGCGTTCAGCATTATCTGTGCTAAGCATCCGTCATCGGATTCCTTTCCTGCTCAAAATAATTTTCATTTGACCACTCGCCCTCGTGTCTGTCTTAGGTTGCTGGTGATTTCGATAGCTCCATATACTCATTCGTACCCACAGTCCTCAGCACCGGCCGCACCGGAAACGGGAATCGCTTTCGCGTAGGATCACGAACGACGTTCGGTGCGGAAAGCTGGTATTTCTTCCCGCGAGTCTTAAGTTCGCAGCCGCCTGCCGCGAGCACGTTCTTCGCCCATTCCGATTGGCTGCTGTAGGTGAGCGCAATAATGAAGCCGTTCGATGCTCGAAAAACGTTTACCGGAGTTCGGTAGATTTTGCCCGATTTTCGACCCACGTGAGTGAGAATGCCGAAACCCGGAAACCAGCCTGCGAACAGACTGGTGATCCGATTCGTGAAGGCTATGTTGATCTTCGCCAGCCATCGCTTACGGAACCGCATCATGAGCACGCCCGTGGCGGCGACTGGCGATGATTAGGATGGCTGCGGCATTCATGGCTTGATGAAATCAGATGCGCTTGCGTCTATTCCGAGATGGCGAACGCCGCGCCATGTCGGCGGTCACAAACTTGTGAGCCATGCCGAGCAAATCCCGCAGGACATCAGGTGTGACGCGGGACAGGCGAACCAGCACGGAGGTGTAGTTGAGATAGTGGTCGGTCACGTAGTAAACATCCGGATCTGCTGCGAGCAGTTCGGCGCGGTCGTCGAAGCCGACGCGGACTACAAGCGAACCCGGTTCAGCCGAACGATGAGCAGGCACACACGCCAAGAGTTTTCCGTGAACCTTGAGCGCAGGTGGCCCGTAGGCTGTGCTCTCCTCCACGCCGGGCAACGCCAAGCCGATCTTCCGTACGCTATCAAAGTTAATCGTGCTCCCGTGTTTCTTCGAGGTTTTGATCTGCTTCGACGATCTTCCAGCCGCTTTTGATCCGGACTTCGACATTCGTGCGCCCGGAATTTTGCCGATCCGAGGGTCTCCAGCCAGCACAAGCTCGCATGCCCGCAGTGCCGCTGATTCAAAGTCAGGGGCATCGACTGGTAAGACCTGCCAACCCGTTACGCGTTTGCCCAATACTTGAATGGATCGCATGTTCGGGAACTCACGCCGCAAGCTCTGGTGGTGTTCTTGGGTAGTGGCGAGCCATACTCCGTTATCCGCAGTGTTCGTAGGCTTGTCCCGTAGGATCAACACGATTTTGTCTTTTACATAGATTGCAAGGCAACCAAACATTGGACGCGTGTACGGCGATAGCGTGGAAATCGCATCAAGCACGAATGCGTGTGGAATAGGCTTGCGCTGTTTGGGCAGCAAACTCGCATCCAGAGCTTCTGGAGAGACGTGTTTTCTCTTAGTCATACCCGTGCACCTCCAGCCTCGCCCGCACCTCTGGTGGAAGTTTACACTCAAGAACTCGACCCAAAATCCTCCCGAACCATGCCTTCACGGCGTTTGGCTTAGCAAGTAAAGGTCGGCCTCGCCGTTGAAAAGGATTGCGGGGAGAAGTCGTGCTGGGAGGAGTTCACCGCCAGGAAGGGACCCGCGAGGCAGGGAGTGGGTGTATTTCAAACGTGCCCCTCTTCAGCGGCTATACTTTCGAAAAAACATTTTCAATTTTTCAATTCTGAGTTCTTGAATTGTGATGGTCCGTTAGTTGTCCTGCTGAGCCAGGCGGTGAGGTGGCTGACAAGAACTGCCGCATCAGAGCGCTGCGCCGGGTCCGTGACTCCCGATTAGTCCGTCATCCGCCCAGTGGAAATATTTCAGCCTTGATACGGCAGCGGCCGTCGGCAGGGCTCACTTCTTGAGCTCCGCGGGCCAGTTGGTCAGCAAAGTGATGGAGGTGGATTTGGTGTGGTCGGCGGTTTGGACCACGAAGTGTTTTCCGTCGGGGCTGACGTCGTAGCTGATTCCGGTGAAGTTGGGCAGGTCGAGCTGGAATAGAGGTTCGATGGAGTCGACGTGGAAATTGGGTTGCTTGGAAGTATGCGCGACCATCAGGCGGTTCCCCATGGTGACGAAGAAGAGTTCATTAGTCCGGCTGAAGATCGTGTTCCATCCACCGGTGGTGGAGACCTGGGTTTTGGCGCCGACTCCAAATGGCACAACGTAGACTTCGGGCCGGCCGGTTTCGTAGGAGAAATAAGCCAGCCAGCGGCCATCGGAGGAGAAGCGGCCGTCGAACTCGCTGACCGTCATGTGTGAGGCAGCGGCCGGCTGGAAGATCTTGCGGTCGCCGGTCAGGGGTAGAATCCAATTCGAAAAGACTCCATCTTTCGTTTCCAGATCCAGAGAAAGGTACTTCCCGTCTGGTGACCAGTCGATGGGCGAGCCATTGATATAAGCGTCGTTCTGATAGAGAACTTCTTCGGGTTGGCTACCATCGAGAGAGCGACGGCGGATTGAGTTCTTACCATTTTCACTGACGCCGTAGGCGATTTGCTTTCCATCGGGCGACCACACCGGCCAAAAATCATTGGGTCCGAAAGTGAGGCGGGTGGGCTGGCCGCCGGCGACGGGAAGTACCCAGATATCGTCTGTGCTGGATCGTGGGTCCCAGATCGTAATGGCGATGGATTTACCCTCGGGAGAAAAACGCGGATCGGAATAAACCGCCGACGGACCGGGCGTCCCGATCAGGTTTCCGCTGCGATCAAATAGCTTGAGCTCGGACTGGGCGGAACTCTCGTGATAGGCGAGAACGCCGTTTTGGGAGACAGAAAAAGTGCGGGCTTCGCCGATGGTTTGAGCATCGCCGGAAAGCCGAAAGGTGCGCGGATTGAAAGGCTGGGTCTGAATGTGTCCCGCGCGGACAAACAGGAGATGATCGGAAGCAAAGGCGGGGCGATTGCCTGGGGCAATGTCGATTCCGTCTTGTTCGGGTTTGCCAAGCACACCTACTTTAATTCGGTTTGGCGCATTGAGTGGGTTGGAGACGTAAAGGAAGTGTTGGCCGTCGGGGAGGAAGGACGGATATTCGTTCGCAATTTCATCTTTATTGAGACGAGTGGCGGGAAAGACCTGGCCACCAGAGGCTGGGATCTCCCAGATCGGCCCAAAGTTTTGTTTGCAGAAAAGAATGATGCCGGCGGAACTCCAATCGCCACCGTCGCCATGAACATCGTCGGTCAGGGTTTGGGCATCGCCTCCGGAGACGCCGACGGTTTTTAGTTTTCGGTCGGCGATAAAGGCGAGGTAATGGCTGTCGGGAGACCAGAAGGGCGTGGCCGCATCTTCGGTGCTCGGCAACATGGTGGCTTGCAGGGCGTCCAGCGGGCGCAGCCAGAGGTTGGTGTGGCCTTTGTCGTCGACGGCGGAGAAGGCGAGGGTCTTGCCGTCGGGTGAGACGACCACCGGGCCTGCGTCGAAGCCGGAGGCGCGAAATGTGGTTTGCGGAGGAGGAGGGATGTAGGCGCGAACGGAAAGCGCGGGTGTGCTGGCGCGCTCCGACAAATAGAAAAGGAGCGCGGCCGCGACAAGAAGAAGAGCAGCGCCTGCCAACAGCGCACGCGGGAGGAACGTGGGTGGGGGTTGCGCTGCTGTGACTGCGGCCGGGGCTTGCGGGGACTGCGAAATGGCTTTCAGCTGCAGGCGAACATCATGAGCGGACTGAAATCGGTCTTCGCGATCTTTGGCGAGGCAGGCGGCGACGAGATAGTCGAAGGCTGGCGGGGTCGAAGGTTTGGAGGCGCTGACGGGCTCGGGGTCTTTTTCCAAAATGGCGGAGGCTACGCTGATCTGGCTTTTGCCTTCGAAGGCGCGCTTGCCCATAGCCATCTCGTAGAGCACTGCACCGAAGGCGAAAATGTCGCCGCGGGCGTCAGCCTCTTTGCCCTCGATTTGTTCGGGAGACATGTATTGAATAGTGCCGACGATGCTTCCGGCGGTGGTGAGCGGACTGATGGGAGTGGCGCCGGACATGGTGCGGGCTGCGGATAGAAGTGGAGCTGAGCCCGAGCCTGCGGCGCCCAGTGAATTTGGTTTCGCCAGGCCAAAATCCATGAGCTTGGTTCCGGATTTGGTCAGCATGATGTTGCCGGGCTTAAAGTCGCGATGCACGATGCCCGCGCGATGGGCGATCTCCAAAGCTTCGGCGACTTCGATTCCAATCTTCAGCAACTCAGGGAAAGGCAGCGCCCCCCTGCGCAGGCGCTCGGCAAGCGTCTCGCCATCGAGGAACTCCATAACCAGGAAGTCGGTTCCGTCCTGGGAGCCGACGTCGTAGAGATGGCAGATGTGAGGATGATTCAGAGAGGAAACGGTACGCGCTTCGCGCTCGAAACGCTGTTTGAATTCGGAATCGGCGGAGAGATGAGTGGGGAGAATCTTGACGGCAACAGTGCGATCGAGCCGCGTATCTTTCGCGCGGTACACCTCGCCCATGCCGCCGGCGCCAAGCGGCGACTGGATTTCATAGGGACCGAGTCTTGTGCCAGAGGTGAGCGCCATCCGTGGGGGCAATTATAGCCTGCGTGGCTGGCTGGAGGGGATGCGACCACTCTGGGTGTGTTGTCGGCAAACCTTCCTTTACCGGATCCCGTAAACCTGGAGCATCCGGAAGGAGCACGTCCGAGAGGGCGACTTCTCTGGATTTTGCCTCTGGGCTGCCAACCATACATACAGCGATTGGGTGTGTTGAATCCTGGCCGGATGGCCTCAACCCCATGAAACATCAAGTTCTGGTAGCGCATCGGGGCTCGTCAGGATATATTCATGACGATCGAGTTTTGCGCCGTCGAGGCAACGTGTCGCCGCGTTATGGGCAACTCGTAGCTTCTGGAATCCCAATTTCTCCACGATGCGCCGGCTAGGCTCGTTTCTGTCGAAGTACCCGATACTGATTGCCTTCGCGCCAAGGTGTCCGAACGCGTACCGAATAGCTGCGTTTGCCGCCTCCGTCGCCATGCCTTGTCCGGCGTATTTAGGCGCCACCCAGTATCCTGTCTCATACACTTCTTGCTCATCGGTAAGATCCAATGCGGTTCGGACGACGAAATCCCCGTTGATCCGATGGAATCCGGCCAATGCGATTCCTGCTTGATTCTGGTAATCCATCGTTCGCCGAATAGAATCTTCCATCGCTTGCCGCGACAGTTGGTTGTCGAAAGCCCAAGTCATCCAACGCTGCAAATCGGGCCACGCTTCCTCCTTGGCGGTCTGGATCGAATCCAAATCGCCAAGCGTTGGTGGACGCAAGATCAGGCGCGGCGTAACGATCGGCATCAAATGGCGCATAAAGCGGCTACGCTGGAATTGTAGCGGACTGGTGAAGACGAAAAAGTACCCTGCCTGCACGCACTGCTCCGTCCACGCACCACCTAGAGATCCGTATTTTCCTGAGCTCAACTTATCCCCCAACGCCCTATGTTCGTCAGCCGTTCCGAGCGTATCGTCGGCAAACCTTCCTTTACAAGATTAGGGAAGAGTTGCCCGTGAGATCGGCATAGGGGCGGCGGTCACCCGCCGACCCCTGCCACACCACCGTGCGTACGGGTCCGTACACGGCGGTTCGAGTTGGTTGCGCTAACAGCCATCGATCAACGTCGGAAGTCCAAGCGATTTGAAGTAGGCGTTGGAGAGCCCCACAGAGAGGGCTTTTGCCAGAGCCAGGTACCAAGGGCCGAGTCCGCTGCCGGCCGTGTTGTTGGCCAGTCGCGGGCGAACCCCGAGTGCTAGCAGAGCCGCTCGGCGACGGCGTGGTGTTTTCCATTGCCGCCACATAGCGGCTCGCAGTCGGAGCCGGACCCAGCGGGTCAAGTACTCCAGCACCACAGCCGTTTCGCAGAAGCCGAAATAGCTGCGCCAACCTCGCAGGTACGAGGCTAGCTCTGCTATCGTCGTCTCCAGGCTGACGCCTTTCGCCCGAAGTGTGACTTCTCGGATGCGATGCTTAAACCGTTCCAGAGCTTTGGGCGCAATCGTGCGCTTGATCTCCGGACCGTCGGTAAAGCTGAATCCGAGAAGCTTCCGCTGCTGCGGTCGCGCCACCGCGCTCTTCGTTTCAGCAAAATAGGTGCTCTGCTGCTCGGAGTGGGCGTTGGCGTAGGAGTCGGCCTGCTAATTGCACCGGCCCGCGGTGACGAAACGCGAGCCGACATCGTGTTCTCGGCAGTCATTTCATCGACCGCCGTCGCCACCGGGCTGCCTTCCTGCACCAGCTTTGCCAGTCCAAAATCCATGAGCTTGACTCCGGATTTGGTCAGCATGACGTTCCCGGGCTTCAGATCACGATGGACAATTCCTTGGCGATGCGCCCGATCCAGTGCATCCGAGATTTGGACCCCATACTCCAGCACCTGCTTCGCCGGCAGAGGGCCTTTAAGCAGACGGCGCTCCAGCGTGTCCCCTTCCAGAAACTCCAGCACCAGGAAGCCAGTGCCATCTTGATGCCCGACATCGTGGAGCGTGCAGATGTGCGGGTGATTCAATGACGAAATCGTGCGGGCCTCACGCTCGAAGCGCTCGTTCAACTGGGTATTGGAGGAAAGATGTTGCGGCAGGACTTTGATGGCAACATCGCGCCCCAGGCGCGTATCACGCGCGCGATACACCTCGCCCATGCCGCCCGCACCCAGGAGCGATTGAATTTCATACGGCCCGAATTTCGTGCCAGTAGCGAGGGCCATGCGTGCGTGCAATTATAGACCGCGCAGCACGTTGGAGCGGATGAGACGATTTCTGGGTGGATGGTCGGCAACCCCTACCCTACCGGGTTATGGAAGAATTGCCCGCGACTCGGGAGTAATCGCCAAAGTGTCAACCCCGTTCAAGTCCCCAGTCCGCGATGGCGGGAACTGGGGCCAACTCTCCGCTCCCACGGCATACGGAGCTCAGACATTTCACTGGCCAAAGTCATGGCGAAATCATTGTCGCGGTTCACCGGCAGCGGAATTATTTTTCTTGTTTGCCGGAACGCTGAATCTGCACAAACTGCCAGCCGAAACGCCCTTTGATGCAAAGATTGCCGTGAGTGACGTTGTGGTCAAGCGGCGAGGTCATGCGAACGATCTGGCCTTCCTGCTGGTGCACGGTTAGGTCGCACCCCACGCCGCAGTAAGGACAGACGGTGTCAGTCTGCGTTTGACGCCTCTCGTCCCAGGTGCCGGCCTCGCGCATGTCATATTCGCTCTTGAACATCAGCGCGCCGGTAGGGCAGACACCGATGCAATTGCCGCAATAGACGCAAGCTGATTCGGGCAGGGGGACGTCAAACTCCGTGGCTATGTGGGCGGAGAAACCGCGGCCCGCCACGGCGATGGCGAAAGTATTCTGCGCATCCACGCCGCAGGCTTCCACGCACTTGTAGCAAAGAATGCACTTGGAGTAGTCGCGGACGTAAAGGTCGTTGTCAATTTTAACGGGCTGGGCGACTGTTGCGGGAGCCTTGCCAAAGCGCTCAGGATGGGCGCCATAGCGCTCCATATACTCCTGCATCGCGGGCGCAGTGGAAAGGTCTACGGACGAAGCCAGAAATTCCAGCACCAGCCGCCGGCTCAGGCGGACACGCGCAGACTCGGTCTTGACGGACATGTTGGGTTCGACCTTGCGCGAGCAAGCAGGAACCAGCGTCCGCGAACCTTCCAACTCCACCACGCACACGCGGCAGACATTCACGGGCGTGAGGCTCTCCAGAAAGCAGAGCGTTGGAGTGTCAATGCCGAGTTTCTTTGCGGCGTCGAGGATGGTGGAACCCTCGGCCACTGAAACGGGCTTGCCGTCGATTTTGATCTCGATGGAGCGGCGCTCGGGCTGAGGTGGGGCCTGCGGGACGGGGCCGCGCGGCAGCGGAACTGTCGGTTGAGGCGCGTCGAGCACGCGATCGATTTCTGTTGAGCCTTCGCTCATGAAAAGAGACTCCATCGTTGCAGGGCAGATTCCAGTGCGCTGGCGGCTGTTTGGCCCAGACCGCAGATCGAGGCATCGCGCATGGCCTGGCCCATCTCGCGCAACATGGCGATTTCCTGTGCTGTCGAACCGAGCGGCCGGGCGTTCACCAGCCGCTGCAACGTTTCTTGCTGACGCACCACACCGACGCGGCAGGGAACGCATTGGCCGCAAGTTTCATGGCGGAAGAAACTGGCAATGCGCAGCAGGATGTGGCGAAGATCGACCGTGTCATCAAACAGCATGACCACGCCGGAACCGAGAGTGGCTCCCATGGCGCGCGTAGCTTCAAAAGTTAGCGGTGTCTCCAACTCCTGAGGCCCAACAAAGGTTCCGGCCGCACCTCCCAGCAAAACCGCCTGCAGTTTGCCGCTGCCAACCACGCCGCCAGCAAGATCAATGAGTCTGCGCAGCGTGGTCCCCATGGCGATTTCGTACACACCGGGCCGTGCCACGTGTCCGCAAAGGCAAAAGAGCCGGGTCCCGGCGGAGTGGTCGGTGCCGAGTTTGGCGTAAGCAGCACCACCCTCACGGATGATATGGGGAACGTTGACCAGCGTTTCCACGTTGTTGACGACGGTCGGCCGGCGGAAGAGTCCAGACTCTGTGGGGAACGGCGGTTTGTTGCGCGGTTCGCCGCGATAGCCTTCAATCGAGTTGAATAGTGCCGTCTCTTCGCCGCAGATATAGGCGCCGGCGCCCCGGCGAATTTCGATGTCGAAATGCAGACCGCTGTTGAGAATATTGTTGCCGAGGAGTCCGTTTTCCTTGGCCGACTCGATGGCGAGTTCCATCCGCTCGGCGGCCAGCGGATATTCTCCGCGCAGGTAGATATAACCTTGCCGCGCGCCGGTGACAAAACCAGCAATCGTCATGCCCTCGAGAACGGCGAAGGGATCGCCTTCCATGAGAATGCGGTCTTTGAAGGTGCCAGGCTCGGATTCGTCGGCATTGCAGACGACGTAGTGTGCGCGAGCAGGGTCTTGTCGCAGCACATCACGCTGCAGGAAGAGCGCTTCCCATTTTTTGGCCGTGGGAAACGCCGCGCCGCCACGACCCAGCAGTTTGGAAGCGGACAGTTCACGCAACGTGCCGTCAGGGCCAAGCTCCAAGGCTTTGCGCAGACCTTCATAGCCACCGAGTCCTTGATAGGCCTCCAAGGTCGAAGCGCCACCTCTGCCAATGCGATGAAGAAGGCGCAAAGGCGGGGGTTCACTTTTCTGTGCCGTCTGGGGGACGCTGGTCTGAACGTCGAGTACGTCGGGCTCGGCGGGCAGGCGACCCTGGACGGCGTCGTTTATCAAAGACTGCACGGCTTCCGCCGAAGCGGGCGCCAATACTCGTTCACGGGATTGCTCGCCAGCTGAACTGACCAGTGCCGCGGGAGCGCGCTCGCACAGACCCAGACACTGGCTGCGAAGCCAGATAGTGCGTCCGCTCGAGCAAGGGGAACCTGCGGGACCAAGCATGCCTTCCAGTTCGGCACAAAGCGTTTCTGAGCCGCGTGTTACACACGCAACGTCGTCACAGACGTGGGCTACAACCGAGGGACGGAACGTGAGCGAAAACATTCCATAGAACGACGCCACGCCATGAACCTCGGCAGGTGCAACGTCAAGGCGCAACGAGACATAGTTGAGAGCGCCGGGGCTAATCCAGCCGATGCGGTTCTGGATCGCATGGAGCACAGGTAGAAGGCGATGTCGCTTTCTAAAGCTTTCGCCGTTGAAAACCGCGTGCGTCTCGGCGGATTGACGCTCGCCACCTTGCCAGCCCGATTCGGGCGCGCCCAGGTCCGAATCGACGGCAGCGCGTTCCTCTGCAGTTGCTTGCGCCTCGGTCAGATGAAGGTCCAATCAAAGTCCTCTCATATTTTTTCAATCCGGATAGCTGTTGCCTTGAACTCTGCGGTGCCAGACTTGGGGTCCACAGCATCAATCGTCAGCTGGTTGGTCGCTATCTGATCGTGATCGTGAATTGATAGAAACGCAAGGCCCGGACGCAACCCCAAATCAAAGCGCACCGGCGCCAGAACAGAGCCACGCCGCGACGTCACACGGACTTTTTCGCCTTCTCGCAACTTGTAGTGCTGGCCGTCTTCCGGCGAAATATCTAGCGCTTCTTTGCACCGCAGCGGCGATGCGTATTCTCTGGTTTGCACGCCGGTATTGTAATCATCGAGCCGGCGGCCGGTAGTGAGGCGGATGGGATATTGCTCATCGAGCCGGTCCACGGGCGGCTCAAACTCCACCACGCTAAACGGTGCGCGCGGGCCAATTAGCGGATCACTCCACAGCCGTCCGTGGAGAAACATTTCTCCGGGGTGCGACTCGTCATAGCACGGCCACTGAATGCCGCCCATTTCTTCCAGACGACGGTAGCTCATGCCGCCGTGCATCGGGCTCAAGGTGCGCAACTCATTCCAGATAGCTTCGGGATCAGGCGCGCCCCAGTCGTGGCCGAGGCGGCGGGCCAGATCAAAAATGATCTCAAGATCGTCGCGAACACCGGCGGGAGGCGGCACGGTACGTCGCACGCGCTGCACGCGGCGCTCGCTTGAAGTCACAGTGCCTTCGCTTTCAAAAGCGCCTGCGGCGGCGGGCAGCACAACGTCGGCCAGTGCCGCAGTCTTGGTATAGAAAAGGTCCTGGACCAGTAGGAATTCCAGCCCGCCCAGCCGCTTCAAAGCACGATGCCGGTCGGCCTCGGAATCGGCTGGATTCTCGCCGAGCACATACAGTGTCGTTAGGCGACCGTGCTCCATCGCTTCAAACATATCGCTCAGGTGCCAGCCCCGCTTGGGCTGGATCTTCGCACCCCAGCCTTTTTCAAACTTGGCGCGCAAGCTGTCGTTCTCAACATGCTGAAAGCCGGTAAGGCGGTCTGGAATCGCACCCATGTCGCCGCCACCTTGGACGTTGTTCTGTCCGCGCAGCGGATTCACGCCACTACCGTAGCGGCCAACGTGTCCGGTCAGCAGCGCAAGGTTGATGAGGGCCACCACGTTGTCCACAGCGTTGTGATGCTCAGTGATGCCCAGAGTCCAGCAGAGCTGTGCGCGCGGAGCTTTTGCGTAGGCATGTGCCACTTTGCGAATGGCCTCAGCGGGCACGCCGGTTTCACGTTCGGCCCGTTCAAGCGTGTATTTCTGAATGTGCTCTTTGTAGGCTTCAAATCCGCTAGTGGCGTGTCGAATGAATTTTTCGTTGATCAATCCGGCAGCGATGATTTCCCGTCCCACGGCGTTCGCGAGCGAAATGTCAGAACCCACTTCCAACCCCAGCCAGAGATTCGCCCAGCGAGCAGAACTGGTCAGCCTCGGGTCCACCACATAAAGTTCGGCGCCGTTATGTCTACCTTTTAACAGATGGTGAAAGAAAATCGGGTGCGTTTCCCGCGCGTTCGAGCCCCACAGCAAGATAACGTTGGTGTCTTCGATTTCACGATACGAGCTGGTCCCCCCGCCTGCTCCGAATACCGCCGCCAGACCGGCGACGCTAGGGGCATGTCAAGTCCGGTTGCAGCTGTCAATGTTGTTGCTGCCTATGACGCTGCGAACGAATTTTTGCGCCGCGTAGTTCAGTTCGTTAGTGGTCTTGGAGCAACTGAACATGCCAAAGTTCCGCGGATCGTTTTTCTCAATGGATTTGCGGAACGCCGCAGTGACGCGGTCCATGGCTTCATCCCACGTAGCGGGACGATGGGAACCACTCTCGCGAACCAGCGGTTGGGTTAGGCGGGCTTTCATTGGTATTGGCATAGTGTCCCCAAAATAGACCTGAAGGAGAATCGTAGCATTTTTTGATCTGGGGTCCGTCTTGCCGGATTGTTCCCGCTAACTTCGGAAATACGCTCCGCTCTTCTGTGGGTGAAGGCAGGTTAGGATAACTAGACTCAGAGGATTCCAATGAGGAGGTGCGCCATGAAGCTCTCGGTATTCTGCGGAGTGAGCGTCGATGGCTTTCTAGCTCGGCCGAACGACGCGCTCGATTTCTTGCGTACTGGCGAGCAGGAGCCACACGGTTTCGAAGAATTCTATGGCAGCGTCGATGTCGTTGTTATCGGGCGCAAGACCTTCGAAGTCGTGTTGACTTTCGGCAAATGGTTTTACGGCAAGAAGCCGGTGGTCGTGCTGAGCAGCGGCCCACTCGATTTCTCATCGGTCAAAGGCGGGGTGGTCGAGCAGATGTCGGGCGAACCGGCCGAAATCGTAACGCAGCTCAAAACCCGCGGCTTCAAACATGCTTACATCGACGGCGGCATAACGATTCAGCGATTCCTGGCGGCCGGACTCATTGACCGATTGGTGATCACACGCGTGCCAGTACTGATCGGAACAGGCATCCCGTTGTTTGGCCCCGTGCCGCGCGACATCAGTCTTCGCCACGTTGCGACGCGCTGCTATAACGGCGGCCTGGTGCAGAGTGAATACGAAGTTGGCGCTGCGCTGCGCACTCGGGCTCGGAAGAAGGGCACGCTGGCCTCGCGAACTAAGACTCCTGCTGGGCTGAAGCAGCAGTCGAACTGAAGAACCGTAATAGTGGCGATTCGGTGACAGGTATGGCTCTAATCGTTTTCCTCCGAGGTGTCAACGTTGGCGGACACAGGACGTTTCGCCCAAGCATCCTCGCAAGAGAACTAAGCGACTATGATGTGGTGAATGTAGGTGCTGCAGGAACGTTTGTCGTTCGCAAACCTGGATCTCGAGCAAAGTTCCGTGCTCAACTGCTACGGAAGCTGCCATTCGAGGCGGAAGTTGTGCTCTGCGATGATCACGATCTTATCCGCCTGGAGATGGAGAATCCGTTCGGAACGCCTAGCGGGAAGTAATTCGTTGTTGTTCAATCATCTCGGGAATTCTACTTTCCAGTGGAACGGTCGCCGCGATCCTGAAGACAACCTTCTGAATAAATCGTGGCAGTAAATACGCAAAAGAAAGTCTGAAGCGTCGCCGGAGCTCCAGGTAACGTACACAAGCATCTACCGAGATACGAAAAGAAGTTGCGTCGACTCGACATCCCGGACGTTTTCCAAGCGTGAGTTTGCAAAGTTTCCTGAGTTCTTCCGGATTGACTGAAGGAACGCGCCTCATCGGACCTCTTCCCCGCTCGCCGGAAAGCTTAAAGCGACGTGGCAAGGAGCGAAAGTTACAAAGGTAACCCCTGTGCTGTCGCTGGAGTCCGCGCCGCGTGGGAGTCTGGCCGCAGTTGGTTCTGAGGACAGACTCCCCCACCCCGAGCAGCACTCTTGAGTCGCATTCTCGTCTAAATCGCAGGATTCTGCCAGGGACGCGGTTTCAAACATCATCGATAGCCTGCGTGTGTGCAGCAAGTTGCAGCGGATGCGACGATTCTCGGTGGATGGTCGGCCAACCGGAGTGCGCCGGGATAAAATTCGATGATCGGGCTTCGCGCTTACCGCTGGTTATGAAAACGAGAGGCATCGTTTGCCGGGACTCGACTTTGGCAAAGATTGGAAGTGGTCGTGAACTCCACCCTGTTGAATGGATACTCCTGGGCGAAGGCGCGACCTGCGCCCACCGTCATAACGCAGCAGCCAGCGTGATGCAGAAAATTGGGAACCCTTTGCGGTTTGTCATGGCTGACCTCCTGCCGAGCAATTAGGCTCTATCAATCAATGCGCAAAAAGTCCGCCAACTAGCTCACCCGATAAGCCACTAAGTCGTGCAGCTCGGAGAAGTCCGCTCGGTTGTGTGAGACTTCTTAATGGACCTTTCGCACCCGCATGGTAAAGTCGTCCACCAGGAACGGAGTTCCCGAGGAATTGACTACGATTGCCACCGGATCATCCAGGTTGGTGCGGAGTGCAGGCAAGCCATCTCCGTTGTAGCCCTGCACACCGGTTCCCGCATAAGTAGTGATGATGCCGGAAGCCACCTTGCGAATGCGCACATTGAACTCGTCGGCGATATAAACAGTTTCCTTGGAGGTAACAGCGACTCCAATCGGCGCACATAATTCGGCTGAAGTGGCAGCCCCGCCATCTCCGCTGAAGCCACAAGTCCCATTTCCTGCAAAGGTGTTGATGACTCCTGCCGTGTCCACGACGCGCACGCGGTTATTGCCCCAGTCGGCGATGGCAATGTTCCCATGTTTATCTATCGCCACTCCGGCTGTTCGTCAGCCAGGAATCATCCGCCGATGTAATCGAGGAGGCCATGAACTCGGGCGCAATGGGCTACGTCATCAAAGCACACGCCGCAAGCGAGCTACTAGCCGCTATGGAAGCAGTAGGACAGGGCAGGAAGTTTGTCAGCCGTAACGGTTCGTCAGGTCACTGAAGCTATTATGCAGCCTTGACCTTTCCAGCTTTCCCTAATAGACGCAGCTCGGTCTCTGGAATCGTGAACTCCGCGACTACACCACAGTCTAAGCAAACCTCAATCTTCGGAAAGACCATCACGGTGGGCTCGTCCAGATTCTTGAGGCCGGAGTGATGGATGATAATCTCGGAACCAAAGTCTTGCTGAATGTTCGACCCGCACGATCGACATGACATAAAGCACCGCACTTTCGCTTATGCAACGCGATTGTATCAGGGTTTGACATCATTAATGACAAAATAGCCGATAGGCTTACCTGGCGCACCGACTCTCAACGCGCAACTGGCCTGCACTCCTGTCGTCACGGTTGCAGCGTAGAAGATGCCCACGCCGTTCACCGCAGCCACTACGAGGTCATAACTCCCAGCGGGCACAGGGCAGAGTGCGAAGTTGCCCTTGGCGTCCGTCAGTGTGGACAAGATAACCCGATCCACACCGCCGCCGTCCTTTTGTTCCAGAGCAACGACCGTCGTACCGCCGACAATCGGCTTGTCAGTCGTACTGTCGATGACAGTCCCATTGATCGCGGACGATAGCCCAACTTCCCCGGCGTGCAAAACGGGCTTCAGCATGAACTTCCCGCTGCCAGTCGGCACAATCGAGGCACAGGCATTGAAATCTATATCGAGGTCTTTGGTTTCTCCGGCCCCGATGGTGAAGTTCCGGCCTGCGATCTGGCCCGAGGGTATCTTCAGGCCGCTCTGCGCCTCACTAATCAGCGTCAAAGCATGGACACTGTTGTCAGCCGAAAGTATCACGCAGTTGGCCGGGCTGCCGGGCAAAGACATTTGCTCCAGGTGCGTAGGGCTCTCCCAAAGCGAAGCCATCTTGAACATCCGGAATAAGGCCCCGAGTTCAAGTTTGCTTTTTCTCATGTCCTCACAACGTGTCCCGACTTCCACAGACACAACATGACGCGCTTCAACCCGTATGAGAAGTTTCTGACCGTCCGCAATGTTCGCAACCTCCCAACGCGTCGACCGCCTGATTCAGAGGAAGGATCTCGCATTACAGCAAACTAACCCAGCAGGATCCAGATCTGCTCCGCCCCATTCATAACTTCGGGTTAGGCCTTCAACCGGGAGCAATCCCAAGAGGCATCGGCGGCTACGAACAGGTTTGCTTCAACGCAAAGCCGACTGGACGTCCACTCGCGCGAGAGGTCGGATCGAAAAGCGTGGCGAGTATCTAGCTTATCGATTCAGTTGCTGGAGAGTGCCGAGTGTAACCACGTCGCCTTCGGTCTTAACATTTGAAAGCGACGAGAGAGCGAGAATCCCGCCGAGGTAACAGGCACAAGCCAGCAGCAGAACGATGCGGAATCCGATCATCATGCCGAGAATCAGAGCCAACACTGCACCTATTACTGTGAAAAATCCGTTGACACCCCAAGCCCACGTTTCCAAAGCCGATGACCGCTGCATTGCCAGGCGAAGCCCCAGAGGGAAAGGTATGCCCAGCACAAATCCGAGGGGCGCAACTAACAGGAGTGCAATCGCGATCCGCCAAGAGATGCTCAGGCCCAAACAGGCGCTTAACACGACGGGAGTAATGACTGCAATGATCGGCACCAGAACAATTGCGCAGAGCAGAGCGCGTTTGAGTACCCGGTGGAGTTCTGCGCCCCATCTTCCGGCTGCGTGCGATCCGATGCCGGTAAATACCAGGAGTCCGGCTAGCACTACGGCGTAGGTATAGATGGGTTGCCCCAGAGCCAAGCCAGTTCCTCACAATCGCTGGTCGCATCTTTGTTTGCGAGTCCCACCAATGGCGCTCGCCACGATAAAGCTACATTCGGCATCTGTGAAAAAGCCGCAGAGCAGGGCCTGCTCACCGCGCAACTCGTCCTGGCACAACTCTACGCCGCTCGCCGGGCTGGAGCGAAGGACCTGGTGCACGCCTATATGTGGTTCCTAATCGCCGGTGAACAAATCACCCAGGCCAAAAACCATCTCAACCAGTCCATGACCATGGAGCAATTGCTCGAAGCCGAACAAAGGGCTGCCGAGTGGATCAGAACGATGAGAAAGATTCCACCTTCGTCGATCGAAAATCCTCCGAGCGCATCGACCGCCTGATCTAGAGGAAGGACCTCCCATTACGGGGGCACGGTTTGGTAGCCAGAAATCCGCACGAGAGCACGTTCTATCCAAACGCGGCGACTACTTGCGTTGTTCTTTCAATTCGTCGAACCAATGCAGCACTATATTGATTTGGGTCCCGGGATCCTTGTCGCTCGCATCGCGCGCGACCACCAGGCGTCCATCCGGCGCCACGTCGTACCCTAGCCAATTTGCCTTATCCTCAAACAGCACGACCGGCTTGCCAGGATTGAGTTCGGCTCCGGGCGCAAACTTTACCGACATGAGCCGGCTCTTGGAGAGAAAGAGTAATTCGCCGCTGGAATGCGACCATCGCGGGTCCTTGCCGCCTTCCGACGAAATCTGCGCACGGGTACTGGGGTCGTTCATGGCTTGCACGAACACCTCTCCCCGTCCCGATTCGTCCGAGGTGTAAGCCAGCCATTTTCCGTCGGGTGAAACACGCGCCCGCCCTTGCTCGAACGGCGCCACGACCAGCGGTCGCACGTTGTGATGGCCCTCGATGCCTGCTGCATAAACGTCCCATCCTGTGTCTTTGTTCTGTCGGCCAAAAATGATCTCACGTCCGTCCCGCGTCCAATCATAGAGTGCTTTCATCTCAGGACCATCGGTCACCATGGTTTCTTCACCTTGCAGGATGCCGTGCTTCACATACAGCTGCATGTGCCCAGATTTTGTGGAACTATAGCCCAGCATCTTTCCATCCGGTGACCAACGCGGGGAATAATCGTCTCCTCCAAAGCTCACTTTGGTAAGGGTGGCTCGCTCCAGGTCATACACCCAGATATCGAATGTGCTGCCCTCCAAAGTCAGTGCGATGCGTTTGCCGTCGGGCGAGACTGCTGGATTAGCATAGGGCTTCACTTCGGGAGTGATATCCGTGACCTTGCCGCTGCGATCCATCCAGACAAGGTTGCGCGGGTACGACCTCAGGGTCCCGGGTTGGAACGCCAGCGTACCGGTATTCGAAACTGCGAAAACCGCGTCGCCGTTCGATGCGCCCGTCATTACTCCTTCGACCACGGGCTCCGGCGTGCCTTTTACCTCCATCTGTTTAGGATCGAAGCCCACGACGAAGAGCGCGCCATTGCGCGTATAGGCAAGGTGACCGCCGGGAATGTAGGTTCCACCGGTACCACCCTCAACCAATACTTTCCGTTTTCCGGAGGCGAAGGAGAGGCCTTCGATTCGTGCGTCGTTGAAAGTCCGCCCGGTCCAAACCGTGAAGATCAGGCCGCTGTTTCCGGGCAGCGCGCTGGGCCACACATGGGCGCGGTCATCCGGACTCGATCCTGGCTTCGTCACCTGCCGGGGCTGTTGGCCTCCTCCGGCCGGAACCGCATACACGCCAGAAGTAAACCCTTTGACATAGTAGATGGTGTCGTCGTCCGCCCAAGTACCTCCGAGGATAGCGTTGTCCGCAACGACCACGGCGCTCCCGCCCCGCAATAGTACTTTCTTGAGTTTGTTATCATCTTCGGACACGAATCCCAGCCATTCTCCGTTCGGCGAAAAGAATGGACCTCGCGCTCCCTCCGTGCCCACGAGGGGCGTGCTCTCAAAGCTGCCCAGCCTGCGAAGATAAAGCTGCGTCTTCCGGTCTTCGCCGTAGGCAGCATACACAACCGCCGAACCATCTGGGGAAATTGTGATCGGTTTCGTCGAGGTGTTGGGCAGCGCCGTGGCGGGGGGAAGCGTGACCGTCAGATGCACCGGGGTGGTGCTGTGTTCGCCGAATCCGATCTGCCAGCCGAGGTAAGCTGCTATCAGTGCCAACCCGAGTCCCGCCCCAATCCGGATTGCAAGCTGTCGCGGTTTTCGTCGACTGGCTACGGGTACAACGACGCCACTCTGCGATCCAGCTGCAAGAATCCAATTCAGTTCGCTGGCCAGGTCGCTTGCACTCTGCCAACGCTCGTCTGGATCCTTCGCCAGACATTTTTTTACCACGTGCTCCAGCGCCACGGGCGTGATAGGCTGCAATTGCGTGATGGGCGGAGGATCTGTCGTTAAAATAGCCGCGATCAAGCTCGCTCGGCTTTTACCGGAAAACGGCGGCTTTCCTGTCACCATCTCGTGGATCAATTCGCCGAAGGCAAAGATGTCGGTGCGCGCATCTGCCTCTTTCCCTTCCAACTGCTCGGGCGCCATGTACTGAAAAGTACCGACGATCATGCCCTCGCTGGTCAGCTTCGCCTGTTCCAAGGTCATTTCGGTGAGAGCGGCCGCGAGCGGCGCCGGTCCCGACTGCTTCGCCAAACCAAAGTCCATTAGCTTGGCGCCGCTCTTGGTCAACATGACGTTCGCGGGCTTGAGATCTCGATGGGTAATTCCAAGCTTGTGCGCTTTGGCCAACGCATCGGCAATCTGCGCTGCGTAGCGTAGCGTCTGCCCCGGCGGCAACGGGCCCTTGACGAGGCGCTGTTCGAGCGTTTCGCCTTCCAGGTATTCCATGACCAGGAAATCCACGCCGTCCTGATGTCCAACGTCATGCAGTGTGCAGATGTGAGGATGCGAAAGTTTGGAAATTGCTTTGGCTTCGCGCTCCAACCGCTGCTTCAGAGAAGCATCGGAGGAGAGACTTGCAGGCAGGACCTTAATCGCCACTTCGCGATCGAGCCTCGGGTCGCGCGCTCGATACACTTCTCCCATGCCGCCCGCGCCAAGGGGAGAGAGGATTTCGTAGGGACCGAGTTTCGTGCCAGAGGTAAGCGTCATCGGTGCGCGCAATTATAGCCTGCGCAGAACGCAAGATGCGACGATTCTGGATGGATCTTCGAACAAACCGGGAGTAATAACGCCAGCCGTGTGGAACTGCTGTTCATGACGCTAAGCCGAGGAAGTCCGGCGCAATCGCCGGTCGCATCCCTGTTTGCAAATCCTCCCCATGGCGCTCGCCACGATAAGGCGACGCTGGCCATCTGTGAAAAAGCCGCCGAGCAGGGCCTGCTCACCGCGCAACTCGTCCTGGCACAACTCTACGCGGCCCGTCGTGCTGGACCGAAGGACCTGGTGCACACATATCGACCGAGACCATGTCGTCCCCGGCGCGTCCTAGATGGCTACAATGACAGCGGCCGAAACCGAAGACGGACGGCTCGCGTGGAGGTCTTCGAAAAATGCCTTCGGGCGACGCTCAGCGAACTTGGTTTCCAGAAATAGTCGCGCGGGTGCGCGCGGAATGGCGCGAGGGAATGTCGATTCCAGCCCTCATCGGCCTGCGGGACGAATTAGACTCAATGCCCCACCGGATTCGGGCTGGCCGGAACATCCAGACACCGATTATCACTTGCCGCAAGTGCGGGATGACGGGGCACGCGGCGGAACCTCGGGTCAGCGTACGTGCCTTGATCCTGGCTTTGGCCCGGTTCGAAATCGCGTCGCGGGATCAAACCCGCGTACTCGAGAAAGAATGGGCAGCATACCGCGAGCAACATCGGCTGGACATCGAGGAAAGAGCCTTGATAGCGGGCCCGCAAAGCTGCTCACATTGAAGATCGCGGGCGAGGGTTCCCCGCCCCAGAACTTGTGGAAGCGAGTTTTGCGAAGCCGCGCGGCGGCGGACTAATGACGCAACCCGTCTGCGTTCACGCTTTGTCGTTGGTTGAGGTCAGGCCTGCTCAGGTGTGCTGCGCCATGTCCATAACTTCGGCTTGTTCGTCATCCGTTCAGAATCTTTAACTTATTCGCGGCTTCCTTGGTAAGCACTCGACAACTTTCGGCAGGTGATCCTGGTGAAGTCCGCTCTCGACGTCTACACCGGACCTGTGCCGCCTAATTTACTTTGGCACGACGAGAGGGCCGTTCGTGATAAGTTTTGAATCCACTATGCCGATCTCGACCCGGCGGTTGGCAGCACGCGCCTGTTCGCTGTCGCCCGGAACGCGCGGGTCGGATTTGCCAAAACCCTTGGTGCTCATGATTGTCGGGGAAATTCCGGTCTGCACCAAGAAGTCGCGGACAGCTTCGGCGCGACGCTGTGAGAGCTGCAAGTTGTACGTCTGCGTGCCGATGTCGTCCGTATATCCGTAGACAGCAATCGTATATCCCTTAAGCGTCATCAGGATCCCGGCGATGCGATTAAGGATGTCGCGATATTCCGGTTTAATGTTTGCCTTATCAAAGTCGAAGCGAATCGACTTGCTGTCCAGCGTCATCACCAGGCCCATGGCGGTGCGACGCGTTTCGGCGATTTGCCCGAGAGCCTGTTGCAGCTGTGCAAGTTCCGCCTCTCGCTCTTGCCGATATTCCTCAGCCTGCTGCGTGGCTTGATCTGCCTTTTGCTGCTCGGCGGCGGCCTGCTGCCGCGCAAGTTGCGCCTGCGCCTCCGAGTTCGATTGATCCTGCTTCGCCAAGTCGCGCTGTTGAGCGGCTGCCTGCGCGTACGCAGCCGCTTGCGAAGCCTGCTGAGCTAACGTCTGTGATTGCTCCTGTGCGCGCACGACCAGCCGGCTGAAACCTTCCGTCTGCTGGCTGAGCCGTGCCACCTCGCGCTCCAAGCGACGGACCGAGATTAGATAAACAAACCCAAGGACCAAGCTGAGCGCGATTGCGATCACTCCCAGAGCCAGCGCTAACTTTCCTTGAGACTTGGCAGGTGCATCCCCAAGTCCACGCTCGTCCGGCTTCAGCGCCTCGCGTGAAAAGTCCATCATTTGGCAATCTTAGCGTGGAATTCTAGATTGAGGCAAAACGAGATAGCTCCCGGATTGTCGGCAACTCTTGCCTTGGGATTACTTCAGGTTGGCTTGTCAACTGGAAGCAATCGCGATCACTTTACCACGCCCGTTGGCAACAAAGCGAAACCCGCCAGGTTTACAGTCGTGGCGTTCGACGCTAACACCTGCTTGGTGTCGGGCGAGAGAACTGGCTCGCCGTACTGTCCGAGTTTTATTGCGGGGGAGCCGTCGGTTTTTCGCAGGAAAGCCAGGCCCGACGCGCCGGCTGCCGAGCCCCAGTCATCGAACGAGATCCAATTGCCGTCCGTCGAAATGTCCCTCAAGGTTGCATAGTCGAGCCAGCTCAGATCACGTTCCTTCTTATCGGCCGGTCCGCGGAATTGCAATCCGCTTCTCCACGATTCTTTCGAAAGCAGCACTCGCCCATCGCGCGACACATCGTGAAGCCGGAGATTACCGGGCAGTCGAAGAACCACGCGCCGTTTTCCATTGAGCCCGAGACCAATTACTTCATTCGCCCATCCCTCCGTCCGGGTGGCCCCCACCCAGACCTCTTCGCCCGAGGGAGACCACGCCAAACCTTCCGTACTGATAAACGCCGCCGAGCGGAGCAGTCGCTTTCCATTGCGGTCCACGGCAATCAACCAACCCGCATCGCCATCGACCGAACTAAATTCGACAAACGCCACAGTGTTGTTGTGCGGTGCGATTCGCAGATATCCGAGAGGGTGGGTGCTCTCGTAGAGCACCTTCCCGTACGGGAACTCCGCGCGGTATTTTCCTCCGACCTGTCGAATGACGGCCATCTCGCTGCCGTCGGCGCCCCAATCGGCAGCCAGCACATTGTTGGCAACTTCCCGCGGCGTGCCGCCGGCAAGGGGCACCAGCCCTAAGGTTCCCTGGCAAAGCCCGAGATAGCGGTCCTTGCAACCCACCGAAATCGCCAACTGCGAGGCAGACACCGCGAACAACGTGGAGTTGACGAGATTCAATGGGCGCGACTCGGGAGTATCGGGCAGCGCGGAGTAGAGCTGAACCGGCTGCCCATTCCAGCTGGCACTGTAATAGATGGACGTACCGTCCGACGCAAACCGCGCGGCATAAACCAATCCGCGATCAAACGTCAGCTGATGATAAGTCGGCAGCGGTACCGAGTTGCTGCGTGCTCCCAGCATCCAGCTTCCCGCAGCCACCAGCACCAGCAAAAGCATGCTGGCCCCAACCATCATCACCCGTTTGCCAGACGTCTTCTTTTCGGCAGCTGCAATTGCAACCCTGGCAGTGCCAGTTCCCGTGCTCGTCGATGAGGTTCCCGACAGGCCTTCGAGATTGAACGCCAAATCCCGCGCCGATTGAAACCGTTGCAGGGGATTTTTCTCGAGGCATCGCCTGACAATGCGCTCTAGTGCGGGCGAAATGGGTTTACCGGTAAGGCTCAACTCCGGCGGGTCCTCTTTCAGAATTGCGGTCATCGTCTCGGCGGAAGTATCGCGCCGGAAAGCACGCTGTCCGAAGAGCATTTCGTACAAAATCGCCCCTAGCGCAAAAATGTCGGAGCGGGCATCCGCAGGCGCGCCCCTCACCTGCTCAGGAGACATGTATCCCACTGTGCCGAGCACGGTGCCAATAGACGTGGGCAACGCCTCCATCGTCGCGCCGTCGTCCGAAGACGCCTCCGACCGCGCCAGCTTTGCCAATCCAAAATCGAGAATTTTCACCCGCTCATCGCGGGTGACGAAAACATTTTCCGGCTTCAGGTCGCGATGAACGATCCCTTTGTCATACGCCGCCGCCAGGCCCTGCGCGATTTGAATGCCGTAGTCGACGGCTCGCCGCAGAGGCAAGGCCCCATCGCTCAACTCCTCCCGCAGTGATTGACCCTCCAGGCACTCTGAGACCAAATAAGGAGCGCCCTCGTACGCGCCGATGTCGTGAATAGAAAGAATGTTGGGGTGGTTCAGCGCCGCGATCGACCGCGCCTCGGTTTCAAATCGTCGCAGCCGTTCGGCGTCTCTAGCGAACGCTTCCGGCAAGACTTTGATGGCAACGTCACGGCCAAGCCGGCTGTCTCTTGCACGGTAGACTTCGCCCATGCCGCCCGCACCGAGAGGCGATTGAATTTCATAAGGACCAAGTTTTGTGCCAGAAGTAAGGGCCATCCGTGGGCGCAATTATAGCTTGTGAAGCACGTCCAGCGGATGCGACGATTAATGGCGCTCATACTCAGCCGCCCTCTCCGATGGGTCTTTGAGGGCATCCACGGAGATGGAATGGCTGGTCCTCACTATCGAAGACCGTGCCCCGCTCTGGAGTTTGGGTCGGCACGTGTGAGTCGGGCACCGATGAGAGGTCCGAGCGAAATCAATGGGGCAGAATCTTGATCTCGGATTTGAATTCGTGATAGTTGCGGAAGTCAATGATGTTGTGGCTGCAGTTGCTGGTCCCCCGTTCACAACCCAAGGCTCTCGGCATGGACCGGAAGCAGAAACGATGTCTCGCCAACCCTTACGTACGAATAATCAACCGCGGTTTCGACCGTATCCATCGGGAAATCTGACGGTAGGTTGCGGGCCTGCATCTCGATTCGCAGGACGCGCGCGGTGTTCGGATCCACCCATACGGAGCCTACGTAAGCCGCAGTCAGATTCTGAGAGCCGGCGTGCAACATCCAGTGTGAATTTTCACTCTGCACTTGAAAGTCGTAAACCTGGGCACTGAAACCCGAAATAGTAGACGCACCGCCGGACCGGAACTGCGCGTGTGTATCGGGGTGAAAAAGTTCCAGCAGCATGGACGCAAATTCTCCGGTGGACCAGGCCCCATCGATCTCCTGCAGGGGCTTGTCCGTGGGGCGGTTATCGATCTTCACGTTACGATAACTTTCGTGCCCGTCCTCGTAAATGATTTCAGCCGAAACCAAGTCCAGGGGCATTTTCTCCTCGCGGCCTCGCTGGGTAAATCGCGACATGAACTCCTGGCAAACAAAGTTGGGAAGCTTCTGTGAAAACTGGAACGCCACCTCTCTGGCCCTTTCGATCAAGGATTCGGCGGGAGTCAGCGAACGCGTGGGTACGGAGTCCGCAGGGCGCGACGCGGCCGGGGGCGGGTCAGGACAGGGAGGCAGAGTCGGCTGTGTGCCTCGTTTCAAAATAGGAGGAACGTCGGAGCAAGGGGGCGTACTCGGTGCTTGCGATTGGGCTGCGGGCGGCGTAGCCAAGGCAAGCGCCAGGGCGACTACTGCGCCAGCCAAGCGAAGCCAGCGGCCCGTAGGTTGAAGGCTGCATCCTTTCACTGACTCACTTCCTCTCGAATTTAGCACAATTCACGGGAATTTTAGGCCCCGGAATTACCCACGCGCTGACCATGGTTGAACTCGCAATGCCAAAGCCGCAGTCTCCGGTGAAAACTGGACGATGCGCGCGATGTTATAAGGCGAGCCGCGTCGAGCTGTCGTTTATGACGCTGAGCCATGCCACTCCCGCACATCGCTGGCCGCATCTCTGTTTGCGAGTCCCACACATGGCGCTCGCCACGATAAAGCGACGCTGGCCATCTGTGAAAAAGCTGCCGAGCAGGGCCTGCCTACCGCACAACTCGCCCTGGCACAACTCTGCGCGGCCCGGCGCGCTGGACCGAAGGATCTGGTCCACGCCTACATGTGGTTCCTGATCGCTGGTGAACAAGTCACCCAGGCCAAAAACCATCTCAACCAGTCCATGACCATGGAGCAATTGCTCGAGGCCGAACAACGAGCCGCCGAGTGGATCAGAAACATGAGAAAGATGCCACCCTCGTCGATCGAAAACCCTCCCAACGCATCAATGGCCTAGGTTAGGGATCCCTCGGCTATGCGGTGATCAAAACTTTCAAGCAGGAATCACTTAATCCGCCGTTCCTGAAGACCACTCCCAATGCTGGAACTGCTTCCGCAATTCAGATTTCAGCAGCTTGCCAGTCGAGGTATGGGGCAAGCTGGGGACAAAGATGAACTCATCCGGCACCTGCCACTTAGCGAACTTGCAGGCCAAGAATGAGCGGAGTTCCTGGGCGGTGACCTGGCAACCTTCTTTAAGGACGACAGCCGCGAGCGGTCTTTCCTGCCACTTGGGATGCGGGGCGGCAACCACCGCTGCTTCCTTCACGGCCGGGTGGGCCACGAGAGCATTCTCGACATCCACGGAGCTGATCCATTCCCCGCCGGACTTGATCAGATCTTTCGTGCGATCGGTGATCTTCATGTAGCCGTCGATGTCGATGGTAACGACATCGCCGGTGCGAAACCAGCCGTCGCTCGTCCAGCGGTCGCATTCTTGCGGCAGGTTGTAATAGCTGGCGGCGACGAAGGGGCCGCGGATTTCCAGTTCGCCCGCAGTTTCGCCGTCCCACGGTACTTCGCCGCGATCTCCCACGGCTCGGATTTCGACAAACGGAGAAGGTAGCCCTTGCTTGGCGCGGAGCTCGAACTGCCGGTCCTTCGGCCAGTTTTGCATCTCAGGCTTGAGGGTGCACACCGTAGCAATCGGCGTGGTCTCGGTCATCCCCCAAGGCTGAATCACTCGCACCCCGAACTTCTCGAAGCGGCGGAACAAAGTTTCCGGAGCTGCCGAACCGGCGACCGCAACTCGCATGCCGGGAGTGAGTTTCCAACGCCCGGGTTGGCGTTCCAGAGTGTCGAGGACAGCGAGCCAGACGGTGGGCACTGCCCCCGTGAAGGTCACCTCTTCGCGAGACAAAAGATCTAACAATCTCTCCGGCTGGAGATTGGGTCCGGGTAACACCAGTCTGCTGCCATTCATGACGGCCGCGTGCGGTAATCCCCAGGCATTGGCGTGAAACATGGACATTGCCGGCAAAATGCAATCGTGTCGGGAGAGGGAAAAATTGTCCGGCAGTGAGATGGAATAAGAATGGAGGACGATCGCTCGATGAGAGTAGGCCACCCCCTTAGGCTTTCCGGTTGTCCCGGAGGTATAGCACATGGCAGCGGCATCGTCCTCCTCCAGATCGGGATAGACCGGAGCACTGAGGTTGTCACGCAACAGGGTTTCGTAGTTCTCGAAAGCTGCAGGCGCGGCCTCGCCGCAGAACGGAACCACGAAGACTCGCTCGAACTTCACTTTGTCTTTGAACTTTTCAAAGAGGTGCAAGAGCACGTCGTCCACAATCAGGAAGCGGTCCTGGGCGTGGTTGATGATGTACGCCAGTTCGTCGGGATGAAGCCGAAGGTTCAGGGTGTGCAGTACGCCACCTGCGCAGGGGACGCCGAAGTAGGCTTCCAGGTGGGCATAGTGGTTCCACATGAGGCTTGCGACCCGGTCTCCAGGCTCAAGACCCGCCGCCTGGAGAACTGCAGCAAGGGATCGTGCACGCTGGGACATTTCCCCGTACGTATAACGGTGAATGGAGTTGTCAGGGCGGCTGGAGACAATCTCGACGTTCGGAAAAAGTTTTGCCGCCCGCTCCAGGAGCGGCCTTAGCGTAAGGGGAAACTGCATCATTGTTCCCTTCATGGGATACCTCGTTTCGGGGTCGGCTCACCGCCGCTAAGGCAGAAGGATTCTACTCCCGAATGGACTGCGGGTGGGCAAAATACAAGCTGAATTTCGTCGCTACGGCAACTGGGACAGGTGGGGAGTGCGAACCTGGACGTGTCGTCGGCAAGCCTCCTTACAACCTTGGGGTGGAACTCCGTGGCGGCTGGTGGGGCTGATCCAAAGGACCTGGTGCACGCCTATATGTGGTTTCTGATCGCCGGTGAACAAATCACCCAGGCCAAGAACCATCTCAACCAGTCCATGACCATGGAGCAACTGCTCGAGGCCGAACAACGAGCCGCCGAGTGGATCAGAAAGATGAGAAAGATTCCACCCGCGTCGATCGAAAATCCTCCTAATGCATCTACCGCCTGATTAAAAGAAGGATCTCGCATAACAAGTAAGCTAACCCAACACGATCCAGATCTGCCCTGCCCATTCATAACTTCCGGCTAATCCGTTATTCGGGGACGATCTCCAAGGCATCGGGAAGGCCGCATCTCCAGTTTGCCGACTTGAGCGCGGCCTCGGGACAAACCCCACGTTGCAAGGCGTGGTGGTTCCTTTTACTCACCTCCCAGTTGGCAGCGCAGTTACCTGAATTTTCACCCTTCGAACGAGCGAGGGTTGGGCTGCCGTCACCTGTGACCGGGAAAATGGCCCCAGTGCTCGGCGAGCGCTGGGGCCACTGAGTAGTTAAGAACCAAAATTCATTAACTATTTCTTCTTGTTCATGACTGCACTTGCGGGGTTCAGCTTAGCGTGGACCGGCATTATTGCCACCGGCAGGCGTTCGGCTTCGTATCCATTCCGATGTGCGACAATGCGATAGTCGAACTCTACGGTCGACTTTCCTCCGCTAAGTTCTCGCACCTCGAAGCCATGATTGGTTTTGCTGGTTACAAAGAGGCCTTTGCAATCCCCCTCGGGTGTGAGAAACACGTGATAGCCCGAGGACAGATTCACGATTTGGGTAAACTTCGAGTCCAGAGAAATGGTGGTGACGCCACCGCTTAACCGGCCCGAGCCGAAATCCTCGAACCACACTTCCGGTGACTCCATAACGGTAACGTCCACCATCTGGCCATTCCGCAGAGGGACAGCGGCATGCTTGGTTCCGATTGCAGTCGTATCGCCAAGGGTGTCGGTGAAAAAGGTTGCAGCGCCGCTCTTGTTAAACTGCGCCTCCGTGAAGTTACTATTGGAAGGTGTGGCGAAGTTCTGTAAGCTCAAAGTTTCGGAACTGCTGGTGTTGTCCACTGCCAACCCCAGGGAGTTCCCGACGTTTATGACGAGTTCGTTGCTGAAGTTGCTTGAACCACCGACACTAAGGTTTCCATCTATCACTTGACCCGAAGTAAAAGTGTTAAACGCCCCCAGCAGCGGGACCTTGGTGGTGTCCAGATTGAGCGTGGTGCTGCCGCCTAACGCCACCGAACCACCCCCGGTCAGAGCAGTGCCCGCCGCCACCGTCAGCGACGGATTCGTCAGCATGGCGTTGCTGACCCCGCCCGTGGCGATGCTCAGCGTCCCGCTTGTCGTGATCGGTCCACCCGTCAGCCCTGCCCCGCTCCCGACGCTGGTCACCGTTCCCACTCCTGGAAACGTCTGTCCCGTGGCGAACGTGATCAGGCCGTTGCTGGCGATGTTAAACCCCGTCTCTGACGGCTTGGTCGCGCCTTCGCCAAACAGCAGATTCAAGGTTCCCGAGGGCGTGCTGGTGTCGTTGCTGGCCGGTTCGGTCTGCCACTGGAAGGTCTGATTGACAGCCGTGCTCGTGGTGCTGCTGAAGGCCGAGGCCGCCAGATTCATAGGCTGCGAGTTAAAGCCCGCAGTCGCCGTGGCCGTTCCCGTCGGCGGTAAGCTAAACAACCCGCGAATCGTGCCCCCGCCCTTCACGTCCAGCGTGGACGCGGGTTTCGTAGTGCCAATACCCACCTTGGCCTTCGCTCCTGTACCCAACTGGAATAGCCCCGAATTCCCGAGCGTCGTGCTGTTAGTCCAGATGGGAATGAAGTTAGTCGTGCCGGAGCCGCTCACGCTGGCTCCTGGCTGTGCATCAGGAGTAACGGACGCGGCCGATTCATTTGCGTAACCGGTGCTTCCGGGTTGCTGAGCAGCCATGGGCAGGACACAGACGAGAAGCGCAATCACACATAACCAAACGCTAATGCGGACCATAAAACCTCCTTGACGTTAGTTTTGCTAACAGCAGCCGGTCTGCCCCTGCAAAGGCCATCGGTGGAGCTTCGGCGCCCGGACAAACCATGCGAAAGGTAAGTCTCCCTTGACATGCGGCACCGCCCCCGCCGCTAAGGGAGCCCGCCCGATTGACTTCCCGCCATAGACGTGGCATCCCAAGGGTGTAGAATGTGAGCGCCCGGCGCATTTGGCCCCGGTCGGAATCCTCCCCCCGTCGCGCCCTGGACACTAGCCGCAAAACTGTTTGCCGGTCTTTAGGCTTGCATAAAGTTTTTCTAAAGCTTTTGTGAATGCTTTATGTCCGCACAGGCAAAGGTGATCTTCGAGTTCGGCTCTTTTCGCTTGAATCCCGCCGAGCGGTTGCTGCTTCGCGACCAGGCATCGGTACACCTGCCCCCGAAAGCCTTCGACGCCCTGCTCGTCCTGGTTGAGAATCGAGGACACTTGCTCGAAAAAGATGAGTTGCTGCGAAAGGTCTGGCCGGATACCTTCGTCGAAGAATCGAATCTCGCCCAGCATATTTCGCTATTGCGCAAAGCATTGCAGGACGGGGAGGACGGTCCTCGATACATCGAAACCGTCCCCAGGCGTGGCTATCGTTTCATTGCCGAGGTTCGTGAACTTGGCGGCATCGCAACGGATAATACGAAGGTTTCGTCAGATCCAACGCCCAGCTCACCGTTTGGGGTTCCTGAAAGCGTCCGTCCCCGGTATCGCTTCTCGACTCTGACCTACACCATTGCAACACCGGCACTGCTGCTGCTCGTCTTCATCTTGACCCTGCCAGTATGGAAGCCGCTCCGCAGAGCCGGACCCGAGCCCATACAGTCGCTAGCCGTCTTGCCTCTGCAGAATCTCTCGGCTGACCCCGCGCAGGAGTATTTTGCCGACGGCATGACCGAGGCTTTGATCACGGACCTGGCGAAGATTCATGGCCTCAAAGTCATCTCCCGCACTTCGATTATGCGATACAAAAATTCGCACGAGAGGCTGCCGCAGATCGCCCAGGAACTGGGCGTCGATGGCATCATTGAAGGTGCGGTGCTGCGCTCTGGGGATCGCGTCCGCATTACCGCCCAACTGGTGCGCGCTGCAACCGATCAGCACATCTGGGCTGAGTCTTACGAACGCGACCTGCGCGACCTTGTCGCGCTGCAAGACGAAGTCTCCCGAAGTATCGCCACACAAATACAGAAGGAAATCGCGCTGCCGGAGCGGCAGCTGGTGACCTCGGCTGCTGTTAATCCCCAAGCTCGCGAGGACTACTTGAAAGGCCGGTACTTTTGGAATCTCCGCAGTGAAGCGGGCTACTTGAAAGCAATCGACTATTTCCAGGCTGCGATGACCGAGGACCCACAATATGCGCCGCCTTATGCCGGTTCAGCCGACGCTTACGCGCTCCTTGGTTCTTTGCCTGGTTCAAACATCCGCGATACGGCAATGCCCAAAGCAAAAGAAATGGCGCTTACGGCATTGAAGCTCGACGATTCGCTGGCGGATGCGCACACCTCGCTTGCTTTCGTTGAAATGCATTACGAATGGAAATTTCGAGAGGCTGAGCAGGAATTCAAGCGCGCCATTGATCTCAATCCCAACTACTCGATTGCCCATCACTGGTACGCATTTGATCTCGCAGCGATGGGACGAATGGACGAAGCTGTAGCGGAAGTGAAGCGTGCTCGTCAGACGGATCCGCTTTCAGCAATTATCAATACCGATGTGGCCGAAGTCCTGTACTGGGCGCGCCGCTACGATGAGGCACTGCTACAAGCTCGTGCCACACTGGAAATGGATCCTAACTTTGCCCACGCGCACCGCGTGCTGGAGCGCGTTTATGCTGAGAAGCACATGTTTCCCGAGGCCATTGCCGAAGGTCAGCGGGCGGCCGCGCTCTCTGGTGACGACGCTTGGATGTTGTTAGAGCTCGCGAGCACATATTCGCTAGCTGGCAAGAAAACGGAAATGCACGACTGCCTGAGGAGAGTCAACACGAACCCCGGCAGTGCTTTCTTTAAAGGGGTCGGCATCGCGGAAACGTATGCGACCCTGGGAGAAGTTGATCGCACTTTGAGCACGCTCGAAAGTGCCTATCGGCAGCGCGACGGCGGCCTCATCCTTCTGAATGCCGATCCGCGCTTCGATAGTCTCAAGTCCGACCCCCGCTTCCAGCAATTGTTGCAGCGCATCGGGTTGCCGCACTAAAAGGGTCGTCCGGAGATGAGCGGACTGCCAGCTTTTTGTTGATACGGCAGAACCGCCAGCTTGTTCACTCTATTCGAATGTCACGAAATCATGCTGAACGAGAACATCTGCAAATGTTGCACTCTTAAATCGGGCTTGTGACCGCCCTCAAGCCGCTCTCACCACGCATGTGACAATCTCGATTTTCGTCAGTGCAGAGCGGTCCGACGATTCTGGATGGATGGTTGGCAAACCGGAAGTAATAACGCGAGGCGTGTCGAACTCTTGTTCATGACTCTGAGCCCGGCCAGTCCCGGACGATCGCTGGGTCGCACCTCTGTTTGCAAATCCCTCCAATGGCGCTCGCCATGATAAGGCGACGCTAGCCATCTGTGAAAAATCTGCCGAGCAGGGCCTGCCCACCGCGCAAATCGCATTGGCCCAACTTTACGCGGCTCGTCGCGCTGGACCGACGTAGGGGTCGATGAAACGTAACAAGTGGTTTTCAGGAACCTCATCTTCGATGCGGAAGTAGTAGAACAGCGACTCCGAACGGTCGTGTTGCCCCATCATAAGCAGCCAGCCTCCGAGATTGGCGATTGCCTGCAGCACGAGATGGTGGCACGATGTCCGCAACGGATGCATTCATCGTCTTTCAGAAAGACTGAGTGGGATACTCAACTACTACCATCGTTTAGTGAATCTTCATTTAGTGAATCTTCCTCACCCGGTACTGAACGTCATCGTCAACATACACGATATTCGTTGGACTGACCGCCATCGCCGCGGGTGCGTCAATGTTCGTCTTGGTGGCGAGCAATCCGTTGCCGTTATACCCGAAGTTTCCCGTCCCGGCGAAGGTTGAAATTATGCCCGAACCATTCACCAATCGGACCCTGCTGTTCAGATAATCCGCGATGTATAGGTTGCCTTTGGAATCCCTGGCGAGCCCATCGGGAATGCACAGCATGGCCTTCGTGGCCAGTCCTCCGTCACCAGAGAATCCGCAGGTCCCATTGCCGGCGATAGTGTGGATTACACCCTTTGTGTCCACCCGCCGCACACGGTTATTGAACTGGTCCGCAATGTAGAGATTGCCTTTCGAATCCACCATCACACCATAGGGCAAGTTCAAGAGGGCTTGAGTCGCGGGAATTCCATCGGAGTTGAAGCCACAGTTGTTCAGCACTCCTGCGACGAGGGAGATTGCCCCCGCCGGGCTGATCTCCCATACCACACAGGCACCGAAGTCCGAGACAAACAGATTCCCTGTGCTGTCCGTGGCCATCGATGTCAAGAAGAAGAAATTGGCGCTCTGCGCGAAAGTGGAGATCGTTCCGGAAGAATTCACTTTCCTGATCACGCCATTCGCAGTATCGGCGATGAACACATTACCACTCGTGTCCGCCGCAACTCCATAGGGAAAATACAGGGTTGCCGAAGTGGCCGCGCCGCCATCGCCCGTGTAACCAGAGACTCCTGCAGCGGAACCTGCAAATGTGCTAATCGTTCCCGTGGTGGTGACCTTGCGGATACGGTTAGACTTCGTCTCCGCGATGTACAGGTTGCCGGCTTTGTCGAAGGCGATGTTCTCGGGACCATCCAGGCTGGACGCCGTCGACTTCCCGCCATCTCCCGTGAACCCGCCTGCAAATTTACTCACGATCTGCGTGTTCGCGGTTAGTTTTCGAACCTGGTCGTTGCCCGAGTCGACTACCAGCAGGTTCCCCGCCTTATCCACGGACAGCCCAGCAGGATTCAGGAACATCGACGCAAGCGCGGTGTGGCTGTTGCCATCGAAACCTTTGGACGATCCGACCACGGTGTTGATGATATGAGTCGCCAGGTTCACTGCTCGTATGCGTGCTTCGCAGGCATTGCTGATCAGCAGGTTGCCGCCACTGATCCGCAACCCATCGGGGTGCCCTAAGCTCGCCTTGGTTGCGAGACCACCGTCTCCAGCGCAACCTCCCGTGCCGTTACCCACTACCGTGTTAATGATGCCGCTCGTGTTAACCATCCGGACCCGGCGGTTCAGGTGATCGGCAATATAGAGATTTCCTTTGCTGTCCAGTACAAGACCGAAAGGATTATCCAGACTGGCGGAAGTGGCTGCTCCGCCATCCCCGCTGAATCCGGCCACGCCATTGCCGGCGACGGTGTGAATGTTCCCCGCCGTGTCCACCTTCCGGACCCTTTGGTTGCCGGCATCTGACAAATAGAGCTGGCCCGTGGAATCCAAAGCCAAACCGGCAGGCCGGTTGATTTCGGCTGACGTTGCCGGTCCGCCGTCTCCTGAAAATCCTGCAACGCCAGTGCCCACGATGGTCGTGATGATGCCCGTGGCGCTGATTCTGCGGATGCGATTATTGCCGCTGTCCGAAAACAGAATGTCTCCTTTGGAATCGATCAACACATCCGCAGGAAAGCTCACCATCGCTGACTTGGCAGGTCCGTTATCGCCGCTGAAACCGGCTATTCCCGTCCCCGCCGCGGTCCCGATGACGCCTTTGCTGCTCAATTGCCGGAGCCGATGATTGAAGTAGTCGGCCACGAACAGGTTGCCTTTGCTGTCCAGCGCACCGCCTTGAGGGTTTTGCAGGGCAAGCGCAGAACCACCTGCGAGAGTGGTTACCTTTGCCTGCCCATGCGCGTTGGTCAAGAGAAACGTCGACAGAACAAAGCAGGACATCAGCAAACGACCGTTGCCACCGATCTTCAGATTTCTCATAAGTATTAACCTCACGAATAGGCCGGCAGGACTTGCTCGAAATCTCCTTCTTTCTTTCCAAACACGGCGCCCAGTGTACACCTGCCTCACTGATCGCGACAGTGTGAAACAATTTTCATCTTGAAGCACAATCCCCAGAGGCAGGATAGAGCAAGACGAACTCTCATCTGAAGATCGGTCCTGATGACCAGATAGGTTCTGATAACGGCGCTTCGCGTTACTTGATCCGAGTTGTCGGCAACACGTCCAGAATCGCCGGACACAGCGCGTTCTGAAGAACCGGAGCGAAGCCGTCATCGGCTCCGCCCCGGTGTATTTCGGAGGTCTTGGGCTGAATTATCTCGGGCAAGACGTTTCCGGTTTCCTCCTTTGCGTGCAGTCGCTCAGGTCGTGTGGGGATGGGCTAGGTAGTGTTGCCGCAGCAGGTCCTTGCCGTAGTCATTGCCATTCGGAGTTCGGACCACGCAATGGATGTGCTGCTGGGTCGGTTTCGTGGGGTCCGCAGCAAACTTCCGCAGGTTGGCCGGCTGCTGGTGATCAAATTCGATCAGGACCACTGGACTGTGCACACGGTAATAAAACGCGCTTTCCGGTTGCGTGCCGCCGATCCAAGTGAACCAAGTCTGGTCGAGATAGCGGTCCACCTCGTCCATCTTCACGCGGGCGTGGCCTTCGTCCATGTTCTTTATATAGAGGTGAATCAAATCGCGGAAGCGTTGTCTTCCGGGACCTGACAGATCGTTCGTGCGCAATCCCGCATAATCGATTACGACATTGTCCTTGAATGCTTCGGTTAGATTGTTGTTGCCCGTCTTCGAGAAGTTGAGAATGGCCTGTTTTCGCTGGGCCTCCGGGAGTGCGTTCAACATGGCGAGACCATCGTTCTGTTCCTTTTGCAGAATCTCGAGACCTTTGTATTTGCCGGACGGCGCTTTTACTGGTTCGGAGCCGATAAACAAGGGAGTCATAACCACTTGGTCCCCAAGCACAAAATAGTTAATGATGGCGTGATGGCCCTCGAGTTTCCAGCCCCACGGCTCGGTGGCCGACGGCTTGCCATAAATCTGGATGTAGTACAGCCACTCTCCCAAGAAGGCGCGATCGTCGGCCAACTCCGCGAGCGTTTCGTTGAGTCGCATAATGTTGCGCGTCAGCTCAAAGCCTTCTGCGCTCAGGGATGCGCGCATCAATCCGAAGGCGGCCTGCCGCTGGCCATCAGTCATCTCCGCGAAGCAGACTCCCTGCCGCGCGTAAAAATGCTGATTCATCCATTTGCGCCACTCGATGTCGTCCACGGGATAGATGCTTCTGGCGAGTTGGAGGGGAGAGAGACTGGCAATGAACGCCTCCGCCGCATTGCGCACAGGTTCCGTTGAAACTCCACTCGGCTTGATCTCAAACAGACCCGGCAGGACTTCACCATTGGTGGTGATTCCCTTGAACGGCGCCGCCAATCCGTTCCTTTCATATTCCTCTGACATCTGGCGAAAACGCTCCGCCAAATCGGATGGACTCTGAGTTTGTGCCTGTCCGAGAGCCCATGGAGCAAGAACCGCAGCAGAAACCAGGGATGAAATAAAGTCGCGACGCGTAGGCATCCCCCCGAGCGGATGGGCTTGGGTGTGATGGGGATGATGATGGTCATGAAGGTTGTACGCCATGCTGGCCTCCCGGTTGAGTGGCGGGAGTATAGCACGACGACGGGATCCGGCAATTACACCAGATCGGCATAATCGCCCCGGTACTGCCTGTTCACGCTAGGGAGACTCTGAATAAGGTCTCCCTTTCCACAGGAATATAGAGTAAGTTGCGCCAGATGAGATCGAGGAACAAACAACAGAGGAGTCTGGCGACGATGAATGGTTTTGAGCAGTACACAAAAAAGACACGACGGCAGGTATTTCTGGAAGAAATGTCACAAGTTGTCCCGTGGCGAGAGTTGTGCGCGCTCATCGAACCCCATTATCCCAAGCCGGGGAATGGGCGCCCGCCGGTGGGAGTGGAGCGGATGCTGCGGATTTATTTTCTGCAGCAGTGGTTTAACCTGTCGGACCCGGCGGTGGAAGAGGCCCTGTATGACTCGCCGGTGATGCGGCAGTTCGTGGGGATCGATTTGGGCTGCGAGCCGGCACCGGACGAAACCACGGTGTGCAAGTTTCGGCATTTGCTGGAAGAACATCGACTTGGGGAAAAGATTCTGGGCACGGTCAATCTGCACTTGCAAGCCCGGGGAGTGCGCATCACCACCGGCACGATCGTGGACGCAACCATCCTGCACGCGCCCACTTCAACCAAGAACCGAGAGCAGCAGCGTGATCCGGAGATGCACCAGACCAAGAAAGGCAAGCAGTGGTTCTTCGGGATGAAGGCCCATGTAGGAGTGGCAAACCTTACCTTGAGCTTACTTCACGTTTGCCCGTCAGAACGAAGCCGATGGCACGGCGGACGCTGCCGCGTGGGTAGGGCCGAGGTTCGTGAGTTTTGCCTCAGATAAATTGAGGGTCACAAGCTTAGCCTGCATCTTCGACGCGTCACTAGAGCCAGAAACTTGTCTGGAGTTCCACGTTTTTGCAATTCTGATCCGGATACGGTTCGGCAAGCTAAGGACGAAACCTCACTGGTGCTTCGTGCCCGATCACAAGCATGGCTCCGGTACTGGCGATCACTGGCATGGTGGCAAGGACCTGGTTGTAACGGCCCTTCGACCCCGTTGGGGGAGATTTATAAACCGTTCGTCACCGGGCCGAACCCGACCCCAATTTCCCTCTCCTCACCTACGGCGCGCCTCCGAAAAAGCACTAGCGTCATCAGCCCGTAAGAGCATTTCAGTCTCACTGGCCTATTCCGCTGCAAGGTACATCACAAACGCGAGAATTTGGTTAAGACCTCAGCGTTTTGTCTTAACTTCTGTGGCCATCGGACTAAGGTGACCTCCCGTTACCACCATTAAAGTTGCTACCAGCCATTTGAAGCGTTACATATCTGCAGCATTTTGTTCTCCTCTTTGTTATAGGAATGGTTCTTGCCGTCGCAAGCGACCTTGGGGTTCAGTGCGCTGTCGATCTGCTGGAAAGATTCGCAATTGTTCCTCGGATGACCGTGATGGAGGCTTTCTGAAGTTCATAGATGGTGTCCCCGCCGGCGATTAGCGAGGCCTTCACCGCTGGACCATCCGGATCAGGGAAGCCACCCTCTTTTGTTGGGTGCCATTGGTATTGCGCGCTGCCAAACGTGATCATGGTCACCGGGCCGGTAAAGAAACTCTTGCCGCCGGCAGCCTTATCGTTAAATTCGATGTGCACGTTGTGGGCGTTCTCCTGGTCTCGATTCACCAGCATCAACGACCATTGGGCATCTGGCCGCAGCAGTGCGTAAGCGGTTACGAGGGAGTGTCCTGCCGCATCTGAGATATCTCCAGAAGCCGAAAAGGTCTTGTGCACGCCGCTACCCGGCTGCACCCATTCTGTGTTGATGATCTGGCTGGCAAAAAACTGCGATGTCGGCTGCTGAATTTCATAATCCTTTGTGGTAGTAAACATCCCGAACGTGCCCATTGAGTCGTTGCAACCCTCATGTACGCCCAGAGGAAGATAGTGGAAATAGTAGAGAGCCTTTCCTCCGGCATTGAAAAAAGCTCCGACGTAGTCTGCCAGCCAGAGGGCGCCGAAAATATCCACGGAGGATTCACCGCCATTCCAAGTGATATTTGACTCGGTGATGAACATCGGGACGTCTGAGGGCAGGCCGTCGTCACGCCAGACTTGGAGAATGTGGCTCACCAGCGTCGGTTCGTCGTACAGACTGCTCCAACTAACCTTGCAAGGCTCGTAGGGATAATGCTCAAAGGGAAAGAAGGCCAGGTCTTGAATCCGGCCGTGAGATTTCAGGTAATCCAGGAAACGTCCCGTCCAGGAAACTTTTCCCTGGGCGTCCGGCCACACCACGATATCTTCATTCTGACCGGTATAAACGGGTCCCCCTAACTTCAGATTCGGATCAATGCGATGAAGCGCTGTTGCCCACTGCAGGTAAAGTGCAGCGTAATCTTCAGGCAGCATGTACTGTCCGTCAGGTTCTTCCCCCATTTCGACGTAGGAAATTGGATACCCGCGCTTCTCCAGATAAGCGATCTCTGCTGCGGAATCTTCAGGTGTGCCATAAAGCATCGCAATCGGCACCATGGCGGGCAATCCGCGTGTGTATCCGCTGTTGTAAAAAAGGTCGAATCCAACTTGTTCGTGCTGGGTTGAGCCTAAATCCTTGGGCTCATGCCATGGGTCGATGGAGGAACAGAAGGTGGTGGTCTGGTCTTGATCCGGCGTGTGCCGGGCCGCGTCGTGAAATCCATTCTGATCTTTCGTTCCAATGTAGAGTTCGCGAATGGCGTATCCGAGGCAGTTGCGCGGATCTGCAGATCCATGCGAGTCACAACTATTCGACGACTCAGTCATCCAAATCCGGATAAATCGTACCACCTTGGGCGCCTGCGTAAGATGGAGCGTCTCGGTGCCGCCCCGGCCATTCGAGATCACGCCCGACGGAAATGCTACCCAGGCACCTTTGGTGGGAAATTTGATCGCCTCATCATCTGTCCAATATTGCACCACGTACTGCTTGGCGTATGGATCACCCCAGGCGATCCGAAGAGCGTTGATCGGCTGCGGAGTCGCCAGATCCATCACCACCCATTGCGGATGCAGCGAATCCTCTTCGCCGGTGAAAGCCTTGCTCAGATAAGGATTGCTCTTCCAATAGGTGGTCAGGTCGCCATCGGTCATGCGCGAAAAACCGTGGCTCTCGGTGCCTTCATTGCGGGTGAAACCTCGATGAGGCAGCGGGTAACCGTAGGAATGCTTAATGGGATCGGCGGGCGTCGCATTCCCTGTGAAATAGCCCTTACCGCTGGGATCGCTCCAAGTGCCTTGTGGATTCCAGTGCCACGCCTCCACCGCCAGTTCCGTGTTCTGGCGATAGGTCACCGGTTGCCATCCTGCAGCGAGCACAGCCGGCAACGGCGGTTCGCCGAAGTACTTCGCCACGGCGGCAGCGGGCATGCGATCGATCCCGGCGCCCAGCGACTGGTTGGGAATGAAGGAATTGGTGGCATGATCCGTGTCCACCCGGACGATTTGGCAGTTCGCAGTGGAAGACACTAGGAATGCGAGAATGAGGATTGCGTAAGCGAGATTCGTGCCACGGTGGGACATTGGTTTTCACCCCTCCAGTCTGTGCTCGGCAGAGCAATGCAACTTTGTCGGGAGTCCGAAGCTTGAGACGCAGCAACGTGTCGGTGGTGCGATACACTTCGCCCATGCCGGCAGCGCCCAGCGGTGACTGGATTTCATACGGGCCCGAGTTTGGTGCCAGCAGTGAGCGCCATCCGTGCGCGCAATTATAGTGTGCCGCATGTCGCACAAGATGCGACGATTCTAGGTGCGCTGTCGGCAATCCAGAAGCCATTTCTATCTTCTTGGCATGTTCCCCTGCCACGCTGGGATTTCGTCCGATGGCCAGGAAGACAAATAGTCTTTGCCAGGACTGTCCTTCCAAAACTTTGCCTTCTCTCCTGGTTGACATAGCCTATTCGTCAAACTACCTATCGGTGCGAAGGTTACCATGGTGTTTACACAATCTGCCAATTGGATAACGGCCCGGTTGACAGGTTCCATGAGACGACGGTTCGCAGCCTCGCTCGTGGTGGCGTTACTGCCGACGCTGCTCGGATGTGGCGGCCAATCCGCGACCCAACCCCTGGATCAACACCGCCGCCAGCGAAATCCGGCTACTTCAGTACCGAACCTTCGCACGCCACTTACCTGCCTCGCACGGACTCTTACTGCGCATCGGCCGTCAAACCCAATTCATGGGAACCGAGGCCAGATAATGACCAAGCTAACCACACGATTGTCTCTCCCCCCTCACAACTGGTCCGTCGAGAGCTACTGGATGCTCTGGCGCAATAAGCGAGACCAGGTCACCGGCAACTTTGCCGGCACAACGACCGAGATCATCCAGTGGGCTGCATGCAAGTGGGGCGTCGACGAGGACACGATCCGATCAGCTGCCATTCAGGAATCATATTGGCACATGAACACTCTAGGAGATGTATGCGGGCCACAAGGCGAGGCTCGAGCACGGAAGATACAGAACTACAGTTTCGGCAGCGAAATCTACGCCCTTCAGGAGTTGGTCTCGCCGGCTCCTCCGGAGTTTTGGCTCACCACTTCTGCCTTCGAAGTTCTCACGTCGCGCGGTTGAAATATCTCCCGCGTGACTCGTTATCGTGAGGAAATCTCGCTGCAACTTGGCCCGTCCCCAGAGGAATTGCGGGGCTGGTGATCTCGGCGTGAGACGGAAACATGCGACTCACGAAATAGATTGTAGGCGTGTTGTCCGTCAACCTTCCCTTGGGATTTCTTCACGTTTGCCCGTCAACCGGGCGCCATCTATCAGGGTAACCGAGCGCGCCTGAAGCCTCCACTCAATTACGTGCAGACGCCACTGTCCGTGCCAACACCGCTTAAGGCGAAAACACCTGCGCGGAAAAGATGCCTACCAAGTTGATGATGTCATCTCCCATCGCTTCCGGGCAGAAGACGAAAGCGTCTGTTACGAAGATGGGGCTAACCTATTGGTTCCTCCGATAGATGATGGTTTTGGGGCCGCCATCGACAATCTTGAAATCTGCCGGCAATGTGAATAACGAAGGGTCGGGCTCTGCGCGCACGATGTTCGTTAAGCGGAATGTTTGCTCGCCCATTCGCGGATCGTTCCGCTTGCTGAAGATAATCGTCTTGAGATCAGTCGAAGTCCAGACCTCGGTAACAATGCTGATCGGTCGATCGTTACCGATTTGGCCGGCAGGAATTGTGTGTGTGGTACGCACCCCATTCACAACGACACCTTCCATCGTCTGAGAGCCAAGGGATTCCGTGTTTGCTTCCATCTGCTCATCCGTCACCAAATGCTTCGTCAGGGCAATCATGGGAGGTGCCGGTGGGGGGACTGGGGGCGGCCCGCTCGCCGTCTGTATGAAAAATGTGCCAACGGCTGCGCCGGGGCCGTCGGTTCCGCCGGGGGACATCGGGTTTTTCCATGCAGTCTTATCGGTCAAATTCAGGGTATAGGAAGTGCCCGCCACCGGATCTTGAATGAAGACGAGGTGCGGGGCGCTAGCGGCCGATAGATTGCCGATCGCCGGCAACGCCGCATCTTGACGGGTGCGTCCCTGGGAATCCCTGGAGACCGTCCCGGTGTTGGTCTGAACGATCCGATTGCCATCCGCGAGTGTCTGGATGGATTCGTTATTAATCGTGGCGGAATAAGGGGCACTCTTAACCGGAGCAGTGGACCCTTTTTCAAAGGAGCCCCAAGCGATCGCACTCGCCGGGCCGGCGCTTTGGTACATAACGTTTCCGCCCTCTTGCGCGAATGCGCAGAATGAGGCCGCGAGAATAAGGATCACTGTGCGTTTCATGTTAGGTCGGTCTCCTTTCCTATCGAAAGCAAATCACGGCTGCAGACGGAGTCCTTGAACCGATCCGTCGGCTGCCATACTGACGTCCGCGATGAACGTGATCCCCTCGGGGACAGCACCGGGAGGAAACATTGCTTCGATCGGAATGGCGATCTGGATCGCGGTTTCAGGTAGCGCCCAATTCGCGTTTGGAGTCTTCGCGAGCGCAATCCCACGTCGTCGATGGACTGTCTTGACCGGCTTTGGCGCAGTTTCCAGGATGATGGCCGGGGAGGCGTCCGCCACTGGCGGGCGCACAGGAATCTGCTTGACGGATGCTGGCTGGAACACCAGGAACAGCACGGCCGCCGCCGCTGTCGCGCTCGCCAGGACGGGCACCCAGCGCGGCCGGCGACGTGTTGTTCCCTCCATCACTGCATCGCAGTGCGCGACGAATTCGCGGCTCACTTGCTTATAGGCATCGACGCGCCTCCGGCATTCGGAACAGTCTCGAACATGCCGCTCCGCATCCGCGGCTTCGTTGTCAGGAAGCTCACGATCCATCCATGCAACCAATCTTCCTGAAAAGTCACACATTGCATTTCTCCGCTAATTTCTTGATCGCCCGATCCACCGTATCGCTCACCGTGGAAGTTGGAATCCCGAGAACTTCAGCGATTTCCCGATAGCGCAATCCTCCCGCACGCAACAGGAGGCACTCACGTTCGGATTCCGTCAATAACAGGATTGCCTTTCCCAGCCGACGGAACTTTTCCTTCTCCAATACGACTTGCTCCGGCGTCGCTTCGTCTGCAATCGAGTCAAGGTGGGGATCGAGTGGCTTGCCGAAACGACGATGATAACTATTCTGACGATTTCTGGCGCCATTGTGGGCGACGCGAAACAGCCAGCTACGAATGTTCTCCTGCGACCCACTCGAAGCCAAGTGCCTGTGCAGGCTGACAAAAGCGTCCTGCACGACATCCTGCGCTTCGTCAGCCGAGAGCCCGAGACATACCAGATATCGCAGCAGAGGTTTGCGTAGTTCGCGGTACAGAGTGGTAGCCTCGCACGAGTCAGCCGCAAAGCGCGCGAGTGGCAGCGGTAACGGTAAGGAATCGCCACTCATAAGGACCTCGGCATCGCGCCTCTATGCATAGAACAAATGAGGCCTGCGGTTTTCCGACTCGCGTCAGAAAATTCAGTTTATCAACACAACTGACCGACTCTGTTCCCAACACCCGTTCTGTATGCCTGTGATTCTACGATTGAAGGAGAATCGACACAGACCCTTCATGCACTGGGATGCTGGGCACGACAACATTATAAGAAGTAATCGGATCTCGCTGCCAACTTCCGGTTTGTCGGCAAATAGAACGTAATCGCGAGCTCTGTCGAACTGTTGTTCATGACGCTCAGCCAAGCCCAGTCCCGCACAATCGCTGGTTGCATCTCTATTTGCGAGTCCCTCCAATGGGGCTCGCCACGATAAAGCTACGCTGGCCATCTGTGAAAAAGCTGCCGAGCAGGGCCTGCCTACCGCGCAAATCGCGTTGGCACAACTTTACGCCGCTCGTCGCGCTGGACCGAAGGACCTGGTGCACGCCTATATGTGGTTTCTGATCGCCGGTGAACAAATCACCCAGGCCAAAAACCATCTCAACCAGTCCATGACCATGGAGCAACTGCTCGAGGCCGAACAACGAGCCGCCGAGTGGATCAGAAAGATGAGAAAGATTCCGCCCTCGTCGATCGAAAATCCTCCCAACGCATCTACCGCCTCCCTAGAAAATTCTTTTAAGTGCTTGGAGCAGCAGCGAAGCGGGGTTCGAGGATAACTCTGTGCCCGAGTGCTTCGAGGCGATTAACCAAGCGATGGGTGGCCCGAACGGTGTTACGTTTGTCGAAGTAGTCAGGGCCGAGATCTTGGTAGGTGGTGCCCCGTTGCAGCATATAGTAGCCGGCGGTAAGGATGGAACTGGCCACAGCGATCAGCGCCCGCTTGGGACCGCGCAACGCCGACAGGCGGCGCGGCGGAACTGCGCCTGCAGGTACGTCCCTTTGCTTTTGGAGGCGGCCCAAGCAGCTTCGCACAAGGCTCGGCGCAGCCAGGGATTCCCACCGCGCGTGGTGCCGCTCTTCCGTTTCCCGGCGGTTTGGTTGTTGCCGGGACAAATGCCTGCCCAACTCACCATGTCAGCCGCAGAAGGAAAGGCTTCTACCGTAGGACCAACTTCGGCGACCAGGGTCCAGGCCAAGCGATGTTTGATGCCCGGCACCGTCAGCCACCGGTTGACTGCTTCCTGAAACGGCCGCATCTGTTGCTCGATCGTTTCTTCGATACGCGTGATCTTGGTGCCCACATGGTCGAGATCCTCGATCATTTCGCTGAGCAGCAAACGATGGTGCGGCAGCAAGCAGCCCTCCAGCGCAAGCTGCAATTGGGGGACCTTCTTCCGCAGTTGCCTTCTGGCCATGTCCGCCATGCGCACCGGATCCGTTTCTCCCTGCGCCAAGGCGCGCAGCATGGCCATCGCACTGACGCCCAGCGCGTCGCTGGCCACCGATGCCAGTTTGATGTTGCATTGCTCTAGCAACTTCTGAATGCGGTTCGCGAGAGCCGACTGGTACTGCACCAGCTTGATGCGATAACGCGTCAGATCCCGCAGAATCCGGATGGCGACCGGGGGCACATAGCTGCCTTCCAGACGGCCGTCCTGAAGCAGTTCGGCAATGCGCGTTCCGTCCTTCAGGTCGCGGTGAGTTCGACGGGGTTCGGAAACGAAGTGTACTCGGGAGATCTAGCACCTGGGCAAACCTTTATTGCGCCGCCGATTGTTCTCTCGGTGGCCACGGTGGTGACACAAGTAAAAGTTACGGTCGATCCGGTGGAAGTCGCGACCGAAGAGATTAAAGAGCAAGAACACCAGCGCGTTCTCGGCTTCATCCCCAATTTCTATGTGAGCTACCGCCCGGATGCGGCCCCTCTGACCACGAAATTGAAGTATCAACTGGCGTGGAAATCAACAACCGACGTGGTTACGATTGGCGGTGTTGCTTTTCTTGCCGGGCTTCAGCAGGCGGGGGATGAATACTCAGAGTTCGGACAGGGGGCGGAAGGTTATGCCAAGCGTTTCGGCGCGGCCTACGGGGATGCGTTTGCGTCCACGTTTCTCTCCGGGGCAGTTTTTCCATCCCTCTTTAAGCAGGATCCTCGTTATTTTTATCGAGGAACGGGGAGCACGAAGAAGCGCATTCTCTACGCGATCAGCAACTCCGTGTGGTGTAAGGGCGATAACGGACGCTGGCAGGTCAACTACTCCAACGTGGCGGGAGTTGTTTCCGGCGCCGCGCTTGTGTCTACCTATTACCCTTCGAAAAACCAGGGAACGAACATCCTTCAGAACAGCCTGATTCGAATGGGGGAGAGTTCCCTAGCAGGCGTGGTGCAGGAATTCGTTCTACGGAAGCTCACGAAAGGTGGCCATCGCAAAGAGTCTTCGGTCACGTCGGAGCAGACCGTCTCGGCTGACCCACCTGGTTTGTTCGAGCGATCTAGCGATGAAAGCAAGTGAGCTCTAAGTCCGCTCTGTGAGACTGCGGATCATGGGCTCGGGATATTGATGGGCTACATAAGGACCGTCCGCATCGATGTTGGCGTAACATCCCAGTTAGGCTCAAAACCCCCTCAAAACGTGTAATGGCCTTCTCATGGAAGCCATAGCGCCGAAAACGCCTCAATGAGGCTTATCGCGATTTGCTACTCCATCCGACTTTCGGCGCAACGGGGTAGGCGCGGAGCAGTATTTGCGAGAGAAGTTAAATCTGCACAAATGCGGGGAAGAATCTCGACAGGGGCGGTACCAGGATTTGTGGTCGTGCCCCTGACTGGGTTGGCAACGGTTCCGCCCGAGACGTTGCCGCGCGGGAGGCCGTCCGCGCGGCTAAGTACAGTCTAAAGACCCTGGGTTGCTTGCTACGGCGGAGTAACCGTGACGCAAGCAAGCGCCGTACAGGTTGGGACTCCATCCTGCAGGGGACAACCGTTCGCAATCATCTGCACGTTAATGGGCACGATCGAGGCGTGCGGGTCTCCATTTAGCGTGCAGGCGTTTTGCAGGTAGTAGGCATCCGACACCATGCCTGGGGGAGTGTACGTAACATTGGGTGGCGGGAGTTCGTCGGGCTGCTCGTCGCAAATCTTCACTCCGCGCGGGCCCTTAATGCAGCCCGGACCGTAGGCGGTTCTACCATCTCCGCAAAAATCCGCCTGTTCGTTGCCGCCGCTGTCCGAAATGCATCCCAACTCCCAGGTTATGGTTTGGGGATTGGCGTTGGTGATGACGGCGGTGTAAGAGACCGGACTTCCGCCTGCCTGAAGCGTTGACGGGCCGGTAATGGCGAGTGTGGGTGCTGTGCTCGTGATCGTCACCTGGTTGAAATCGAAGGCATTAGGATCGACTACGGAAGTGACCGTCACGGTTACATTCGGGTTTGGAGGGACCGCGGTCGGGGCCGTGTAAGTTGCGGTAAATTGTTGGCTGGTATTGATCCCGGTGGGTGTAATCGTGCCGCAAATGGATCCGTTACTGACACTGCAATCCTGACCGGTGCTCGTAATGGTCCAGTTCACGGGGTCGGTAGTGTCGATAACTTCATTCTTGTACTGCGTCGCCGTGTACTTAATTTGGTTGCTGGGCGGTTGCACCTGCACGGTTTGCGGATCGCCTTGCCCTGGCATCAATGAGAGTGTGATTGGAGGAGGTGGAGTTATGGTGATGTCGAAATCGGGAGAAGTGGCAGTTTGAGGGGGCGGGGCGACCGCATTGACTTTAACCGGGTTAGGGTTGGGAATGCTGATGGGAGCAATGTATTCCGTTGTGGTCTCGCAGCCGGAAGTGGAGGTGTGATCAAAGGTCCCAATGTCTGTCCCTCCCCCAGGTATATTGTTTACGTTCCAGGTTGCGGCTACATCAGAATTGCCCAGGCCCGCAACTGTCGCGACAAGATCTAAGCCTTGGGTCACCGGAACAGAGGCCGAGGCCTTCCCACAGGTTTCACCCGGAGCGCACGAGATTGTAACTATCGGGAAGGGCACAGACGTGATGGTGAGCGACTCCTTCCCAACAACTTTTGGCTCGGCAACAGAAACGGCACTGATGACCACCATCGCTGGGCTCGGCACCTGGGCGGGCGCCGTATACACTCCCGCCTGTGTGATTGTGCCGACTGTGCTGTTACCTCCCGTGATTTGATTGACCTGCCAAGTTACCTCTTGGTCAGTTCCGGTAACGCTCGCAGTGAACGTCGCGACAGAGTTGAATCCGGCAGAGTTGATCAGCATCGCGCCGGGGTTTGTGCACGCATCGGCGGATATTGTAACTGTAACCTTGATAGCGGGAATTACGTTCACCAGGATCGACGCCTGCGCGGCGGGTTGAGCATTCGAGACCGCGGTTACGATGACCTGAGGCGGATTGGGCACCTGTGCTGGGGCTGTGTAGACCGCTGCCCCCTTGGCTTCGGTTGTGATCGTACCTACATTTGCATTCCCCCCGGGTATGGCGTCCACTTCCCATGAGACCGTGGTATCGCTCGTGCCGGTCACTCTGGACAGGAACGATTGAGTCTCTCCAGCCTGCACGGTTGGCGGCACGGACGGATTAATGATGGTGACTACCGTACTGCCCAACACCGACAAGTTGATCACTGCTGATGCACTCTGCGTGGGAATGGCGACGGACTGAGCGGTCACGTGTACTTGGGCAGTCGTATTCCCCCCGGGCACCTGCAGGGGGGCGGCGTAAACAACTTGGTTTGGGGAGTCGGGTACGAGCGACACTGTGCCGACCACATCATTTCCGCCCGGCACATTTTCCACGAGCCAGGTGACGGCCGGATCTGGGTTCCTCACGGTGGCGGTGAACAGCGCGATTCCTCCCACCTCCAGATTCGCGGTTAGCGGCGAAATGGACACTGGCGATGGCGTTCCGTTTATTGAAACTGATGCATTTGCGGTCGCGCTATTGTCGGCATTGGCAACGGCGGTCACGGTAACGGAAGGCGGAGCCGGAATGAAAGGGGGCGCGGTGTAATTCCCATTCTTGTCGATGGTTCCGAATGGCGTACTTCCGTCCAATGGATTTACTCCTCCTGGAAAGCCGTTAACTAGCCAGCCGACTCCAGTCTCGCTCGTGTTAATTACAGTCGCGGTGAATGGCTGCGTTGTTCCAGTCGTAATCGTCATCGTCGCAGGCTGCACGCTGACCGCGACGCCTGCAAGGGAGCCGCCGTTGATTGGGGCCGCGCCCGTTCCGCCACAGCCCACCGAGGCGAGCACAATCAACGCTACAGCGATCACCAGAACCAACTGAGAACTCTTCAACATTGGGGACTCCGAGTGTTCAGGCGCTGCGCCAAGAAAATCTAATCATCGAGTTTCGTTTGGACATGGTCCGACTGGACATCGTTTGACTGGATATGGTTCGGTTCGATGGCTTGCTTACCTGCCCGCGAATTCTGCAAATCCTGACTCGCAGACTGCGGAGAAGTCAGCTGGAGCTGATCTTTCACCCATTGCAAGAGCTTGCCTCCGGACGCGGCGCTCGAAAATTGCTGCGTAGTGTCGAAAGATACGATCTGGGCCGTCCCTGGAGTGGCTGCTTTAATCCGTTCCTGCACAACTGTTGGCGTAACCGAATCATCGAGCACCTGTTGCACGCGAATGCGCTGCGATTTCAACCGAGGCAGCCACTCCACGGGATCGAGGGGTGCGACCTTCTTCAAGAACTCCGGTTTCACATAATTTGGGCGCTCACTCTCGGGAATCAGCGAAGACTTGGCCATCCAGTCTGGCCAATCTCCCCAAGGATCAATCACGTCGATCGTCTTGATACGCGGATCGGTCGCGGCGGACAGGATCGCGATGGTCCCGCCGGAACCCACTCCAAACATGCCAACCCGGCTCATATCCAAATCGTCTCGCGTGGAAAGATAGTTCAGAATCATCTGAACGTCATGAACGGAACTACCCAACGCTTCCTGCAGTTCGCTCACGAACCACTCCTTCATTGGCCGATAGGTGTAACGATGGCCGTTGAGAGCGGACACAAAGCCGATGGCCGCGAATCCATCCTTGGTGACGTCTGCGCAGTAGTGGTCGCCGCGGAAGATCTCAGTTTCAGAAGGGTAGCTATAGAGATAGAGGATGACGGGAGGTTTAGCCACGCCTCTCGGCCGGATAACGTACAGATCGATGGGATCGCCTTGGCGCCACTTCACTTGCCACAGTTCGCGGGTGAACTGGGGATTTTCAACCTTTTCTCCGAGTAGTGGCCGTTCTGGTATCAACTCGCTGTTGGCCAGCGAAAGCGAACTCCAGTCCTCAAGGTTGCCCACAGGACGAGCGCTCACGGAACCAGATTGATTTAACCCTGCCGGGTTCGACCAACCGAGGTTCGATCCAGATTGTTGAGCCCATCCGATCGTTACGTTTATGGACAACAAGAGAACCAAACCCGCGAAAAGATCGCCACGGCAGCTTCTCCTCCACCCCTGCTGCATTCCACCCTCTTTCCTGGACATCATTCTTTTCAGCCGATTCTTTCCAGCCGACGATCCGGGAATCTCGAACTTAAGGCTGAATTACCCGGTGAATCCCGACCGACCCCTGTTGAGGAATTACAGTCACAGAACTAAATCCAAAAATCTCGCTGGCAATCAGCTCAGCGATCTCGCAAGCTAAGTCCTCAGGTTGCTCAGCCGCCTCAAACACTTCAAGGTCCGGAATCTCAACAATGAACTTCATACTCACTACCAGAGGCAGCATCCGCTTTGGGTAAGTGGAGGCAGGCCGCGAAACTGCCGGTCTGCCTCCATGCTTTCTCGTTGCGTTCTTGTATTCCGACCTACTGCTTCAGGCCGTTGCGTCCCGTGTGAATCCCGGTGGCGGCACAGTAGTCCTGGTCGCCCTGGATGGTAATCACGGCTCCGCCCACATCGCCGCCCGTCTCCGCAAAGTTGCACCCTCCTCCGGATCCGTTCGCCGCGCCGATGCCCGACTGCTTGTAGTGCGAGCGCAACACACCCATTGCACTCAGTGGAAGGAAATCCGGCAGGAAATCCACGACCTGATGTTGCGCTCCCGCGATCAGCGCCGTAACTCCGGCAGGAATCGGTTTGTGCGAGACCACGGTCAGAACTTGCCATACGGGATAGTTGCCAGATGCCACGTTGGCGAAACTGACGATGCCCGGGCATGGTGCGCTACAAGTGGGTAGAGTCCCGTCAATGTAGCTGAGGTTAATCGGGTCAACCCCGTCTACTTGCATGTACCGGATGTTCGGTGACTGGCCAGCCAGGTTGCCGACACTCCAGAAAGCATAGCCGATAGAATCGCCGTTGGCGGCGGTGCCAACCTCAGCAACCTCTTCGCCGTTGCCGATTGCTCGCTTGCGCCATCCCCCACCATTCGAAAGGAACAATGGATTACCGCAAGGTTGTCCTGGGCAGGTTGTGCCCTGACCAGTCGCCGGATTGACGTTGAGCTCTTGCGTCGAGGCGGTTTCGGCGTTGCGCGGGATGTTGAACTCCGTCGTAGTGTAGGTGCCAGAAAGAGGTTCGCGTGCTATGACGTTGAGCGGCACGGTGCCCTGACCCGGAACCGACGTCAGGTCTTTGGTGTAAGCATAGCCACCGTTCATGGCCAGCGTCCAATCGCGGCGATTGATGTTAAAGAACGATGTCGAGTCGCCAAAGTGACCCGAATTCTGTCCGCTGCCTTGTTGGGCGTTGACGATGGCTACCATTACTTGAACTCCAACATTGATAGTCTTCGTTGCCGGAATCGTCTGGCCTGTAATCGGGTCTGTGCCGCTGAGGGCGTAGATCGCGGGCGTGGACGTCTTGGTGCTGAAAGCGCTCTTGATGGAGACTCCAACCGGGCCAGGCCCATAGCCAAGGCCGTTATAGTGAACGGTATCCAACGGCGCCAAAACACGGGTCTCCTCGAACAACGCATCTTCCGGGCGAACGTCGGTCGGAGCGGCGTTGAACGGCTGACCTTGGAGGACATTGATGACCGCCTGTGGAATCGGAGTGTCAGTAAGGGTCGGGATCAGGTTGTCTCCAGAGGTCCCGGCAGCGAACAAGATATTGAAGGTCGATGCCGGAGCGGCGAAGAACAACTGCTGCCCGATAATGCTGTCAACAGCGATGTAGCTGCAGACTTTGGTGGGAGCGGAGGAGTTATCCCAAACGATCCATACGTTCCCTGTCTCCAAGAGGCCAGTTCCACGGTTGTCCACTCCTTGGGCCCCATTTTTCTTAGTCCAGATGAATCCTCCGCAAACCCCTCCACCCGAAGCCGGGCCCGCAGCCAATCCGAAGGAATTGAACGCGCCGCTCGATCCGGCAGCGTTAAAGTACGGTGTGACCGCGAAGCAGTTCACTCCAATAAATATCAGCAAGGCCAGCGACATAGCCGCCGCCATCTTTGTGGCGCTCTTTGTCATTTCAGTATTCCTCTCGGCGCAATTGTGCGCGGTTATGGGGAAGCACCCCCGTTTTAACAGCGGCGATGCGGCAGATCGTTAAAGACCGCACGCCAGGACCTTTGCTCGAGGCGGCCAGCAACCGCCAACTCGACTCGCTACCAAGGCTCCGAATACGGAATTCCGGCGAGAAAACTACAGGAAATCGTGTAAAGCGAGTCGGGGAGAATATCGTCGAAGTTTGTTGCAGTAAAACTACCCGAGGATTAAAATCCCGTGAATTTCTGCGATGGACGAGTCCTTTGAAAAGCGATCTTGAGGCAATGAGCCGCCTGTTGGCTCGTGTGAACAGCGCTCGCTAGCCGCGAAGCGAAAACATTTTGTCGAAGCGTGAGTCTCAGGCGCGAAGCGGCGTTTTTCATCTGAAATTAACTTGCCCGTCACAATCTCGTCACAGCTTCTCTGTAACCATGTGGCTCCTTTTACTCCCTGAGAGGACAGGTGAACGTGGTGAGAATTCTGAGGGTATCTTTGTGCATTCTTGCTGTCGCTCTGTTCAGCTCAGTGCCAGCCGCAACGCAAGGTACGAAGACACCGGCTAATTCCGCTAAAGAAAAGGGCGCTATCACGGGCATCGTTACTGATCAGACGGGCGCAGTACTACCGGGAGCGACTGCCGCAATCACTAATGGATCGGGGGTGGCCCAGACGGCCACCACCAACGACCGCGGAGAGTACTCTCTCCCGGGGTTGTCACCTGGAACTTACGGCCTCACGATTTCGGCTCCCGCATTCAAGGACTTCCACAGCGATGGACTGGCCTTGGTCGCGGGCCAGAGCATCGCGATTGACGCAGTCCTGGAACCGGCCGGGACGTCCACTTCAGTGAATGTCGAAGGGCAGAAAGTCTCGCAAGTGGAGACCGAGACTTCCCAGATTGTCGGCAACATCACACAAAAGGAACTCGTCAGCCTGGGCTTGAACGGTCGCAACTTCACCCAGTTGATTGCCTTGACTCCGGGTGTCAGTAACCAAACCGGTCAAGACGAGGCCAAGGTCGGGATCCTGGGTAGCGTCCGATACAGCGTGAACGGCGGCCGGGTTGAGTACAACTCTTTCAACGTGGACGGTGGCGATGTCCTGAACGCAGGGCTCAACGGCAATCAGAGCACGCTCATCGTCTATCCCAGCTTGGACGCTCTCAGTGAAGTGCAGGTTCTCACGTCTAACTATGGCGCGATGTACGGGCAGAGCGCCTCGGGCACAGTTCTGGCGACGACCAAATCAGGGACGAATCAATTCCACGGAGTGGGGTACGAGTTCATCCGTAATGAATTTTTCAACGCACGGAATTACTTCGACCAGACCAAAGAAGCGCCTCTTTACCGGAGAAACGACTTTGGGGGCACGATCGGTGGGCCACTTTACATTCCGGGCGTGTACAACACAAATAAGGACAAGACTTATTTCTTTTTCTCCGAGGAATTCCGGTATGAGCGCACGCCCACCGACTTCAATCAGGCGGTTCCTTCCATCGCGGAGCGCGGCGGAAATTTTAGCGATGTTTGTCCATTAGTGCTGCCAGGATTTCAGACTGATTTTACGCGTTCCGCGTATCCCGATTGTCCCGCCTTCGGCACGGATCAAAATACCGGTAAACCGGAAACATTCCCGGGCAATCAGATACCTATCGATCCAAACGCCCAATCGATTCTCGGCACCAACATGATTCCAGCTCCTACTTCGACCACGGGATGTACCTCAACCATCGGGTCGTGCTTCGACGCCACGGTCTCACCGAGCACATACTGGAGAGAAGAACTCTTCCGCATCGATCAAAATATCAACTCCAAAACGAAAGCAAGTTTCCGCTACATTCATGATTCCTGGGATACGACCATCCTCTCGCCGCAATGGGGCGTGGTCCAAAACAGCTTCCCGACGATTCAAAGTACATTCACCGGACCGGGCATCAGCATGCTGGCCCACCTCACCAATACGATTTCACCGACACTGCTCAACGAATTTGTCTTCAGTTACACCACCGACCGCATTAACCTCCAGAACATCGATGCCAACGGTGTGCAGTGGCAGCGGCCAGCGGGCTTGACCGCGGGCTACCTGTTCAACAACGGCTTTGGCGGTAAAGTGCCCGGCGTTGTCATCGGAGGGACCAACGCTGCGTACGGCGGGTTCGGATTCGGTGTTGATCCTGGATATTTGCCCTGGCACCATTCCAATCCGACGTATTCCATTGGAGATGGCATCAGCAAGGTTGTTGGCAAACACAACCTTCAAGCTGGTGTTCAATTCGTTATTTTTCAAAGAAACGAGTTAAACCAGGCAGTGGGAGCGAATACCGGGGATCAGCAGGGGATATTGACATTCAGCAACGTGAGCAGCTTTAACAGCAAAGGCAACGCTTTTGCGGACTTCTTACTCGGTGCGCCCACTGGCACGCCAGGAATTCTCGAGGGGGGCGTCAAAACCTTTCAGCAAGATAGCACCCAGAGAAATTATTACAACCGCTACCAAATCGCTGAACCTTATTTTCAGGACGACTGGCGGGCCACCTCCCGCCTGACCCTCAACCTGGGTTTGCGAGTGAGTCTGTACGGAAATTGGCACGAGAAATACAACAATGTTTATAACTGGGTGCCGTCGGTCTACAGTGCCGCTGTCGCGGCTCAGGCCACGGTCGATCCTTTTACTGGTGTTCTGCTCAATGGTCCCCCGTCCGTCTGTAATCCCGCAGGTTCGCTTACGAGCCCCTGTTCTCCAATCCCGCTGAATCTCAACAATCTGGACCCGCGTATCACCAATGGCCTCCAGCGATGCGGAGTGAATGGCGTTCCCGATGGCTGCATGACAAGTCACCTCTTTAATCCGGCTCCCCGCATCGGTTTCGCTTGGGATCCGTGGGGTGATGGCAAAACCTCCATCCGTGCGGGCTACGGAATATTCTTCCACCACGGGATTGGTAACGAAGCGAACAGTGGCTCTCTCGAAGGCAGCGCACCTCTGGTGCTGGATATGACTCAGAACCATCCAACAAGCTACGAATGCATTGGAGGCGTGGGCCAGGGCTGTGGAGCATCCGGAGCATTTCCGCTGAATGTCACCGCGATTCCCACGCACAGCGTTTGGCCGTACGTGCAGCAGTGGAGCTTCGGCGTGCAACGCGAACTGACGAAGAATACGGTCGCAACCCTTGGCTATGTTGGCAGCAAGGGAACCCATCTCACTACCGAGCTTCAGGTGAACCAACTAGTTCCGGCCGTGTCGACCGACAACCCTTTCGGCCCGAACGGTCTTGCGCCAGGTCAGCCCATTACGACCACTCTATGCAATTCGTATAACGGCACGAGTTTTACTTTTGTTACGCCAACCAATCCCAGCGGAACCCCGTGGTACAACACGAATGCAGACTTCGTCAATCTGCAGGCCGCATGCTTTGGCACCCCCGGTAAGAGCTTTCCCGATCCGAACAGCCTGCGGACATTTGCCCCAGGTCTTGGCCAAATCTTTTCGCTGCAGAACGTGGCCGATTCCAACTACAACGGCCTCCAGGCTACGCTGCGTCGTAATACGGGGCCACTCACTCTCGGTGTTTCGTATACGTACAGCCATTCGATCGATGATTCCTCCGACCGATCCGATACGACGTTGGTCAATTCGTACAATTTGAGTTCAAACAAGGCGAGCTCAAATTTTGACCAGCGCCATCTCTTGAACATCAGCTACGTGTACAAGCTTGATAGTTTTGTCAACAAGCTCCGGTACTGGTTCTCGGATATCGGCTACGATGACTCCGCACCCAAATCCGTGCCCATGCCAGAGAATCCCTCAAGCTGGACTCGCGCATTGGTAGATGGTTGGGAGCTGTCAGGGATTACGCTCTTTCAAACCGGAACGCCCTTCAGCCTAATCAATGGCGGGAGCAGCACGGGCATCTCGGTTCTCGACAACGCCGGAGTGGCCAACGGTACAGGCGCCGGATCCTATCCCGACGTGATAGGGAACCCGCACCAGGCAGCACCTTTCGGGGGAAATAACTACCAGAGTATCGGCCCCATTTTAGCCAATCCGGCGGCATTCGGTGCGCCGGTAGGTCTTACGTTCGGTAATGCTGGACGCAACTTTATGAACAACCCGAGCCGGTTGAACTTTGACGTCGCTCTCTTGAAACATTTCAAAATCACGGAAGGCAGCAATCTCGAGTTTCGTGCGGAGGCGTTCAATGTTTTCAACCACACTCAGTTCCGCATCTACGATCCCGACAAGGGCAACACCGGCAGCAACACGATCACTTGCTACGGCGGCCCGGACAATTCCGCTGGCGACCCAAGTTGTCTTGCGGGCAATTCCTTCCTGCATCCTGTGGACGCGCATCGTCCGCGCACTATGCAGTTCGGTGTGAAATACAACTTCTAGGCGGGATCGAACATAAGATGATGCGCGACCGAGAACACGTACGGCCAATCGGTGGCGATCAGGAGAACGGTAATCAATCCTACGAAGCAGTTCTTCTGCGGCGTTCGGTCTGATGGATGAGTCTCGAAGGTCCGAGCGGCGTAGTACAGTTGAGCCAGGTGATCGAGCAGGAAGTGGAGAAGTGCCCGGAGGAGTCCTGACCTGAAAACGAAAAGGGCTGACGGGCCGACATTGTCAGAGAGGCCTGTTCTCAGAAGCTACCGTGCGTCCCTAGCGGAGTGCGAAGAAAAGCCGCCCTGAAGGCGGTTTCGTGCTCTTAAGTTCCACGAGTTGAAGTTTCACTGTGTCACGGTGAAATCTGTGGCACTCACAGCGGTCCCTCCCGGGGTGGTGATCGCAATCTTCCCGGTTACTGCCCCCGTCGGAACAGTTGCCGTCACCTGCGTGTCGGAGTCCACGGTGAAACTAGTGGCCTTCACCCCACCGAAAGTCACTTTCTTCGCGCCGGTGAAGCTGGTTCCGGTAATCATGACGGGCGTTCCCACCGGGCCGCTCGGGGGACTAAAAGATTGAATAAAGGGCGTGACCCGGAAAATCTTGTTGCTGGTCAGCGTTCCGTCAGGTGTTTTTACGGTTACAGATCCCGTGGTCGCACCGGCAGGAACCACCGCGGTCAGATAAGTTTCGGAAACGACTGCGAAGGTTGCGGGGACTCCATGGAACAAGACTTTGGTGGTCCCGGTGAATCCCTGGCCCAGAATTTCGATGGTCTTCCCGACCTTGCCCGAGAAATCGGGACCCACGAAACTGACGAACGGGCCTAACCCCATGTTTAGGCTATAAAGAACGCCGCAAAAACACAGCGTCCCACTGCCGCCTCCGTAAGTGTCTCCGAAGAGGGTTCCATTGGTGTGCTGGAAAAGGGAAACCTGTGGATTCGCTCCTGGAAATTTGCCAGTGGTGTTGGTGAACAAAACAAGGTCGGAGTAGGTACCGGTCGATGTGATCTGAAACAGGACGCCGTAGCTAGTGCCGGGGTTCGTGGTGGTTACGCCGTAGAGCTTCCCGTCGGTTGCCTGCGCCAGGCCGGCGAAAGGTGCAAACCCATTCCCGTCGTTAGCGAAACTGCGAAGATCGGTGACAGCTCCGGCTGGGGTCATCTTGTAAACCACGCCCTCGCTGCTCGATCCTCCCTCTCTGGTGGTTCCATAGAAATTTCCGTCGGTGGCTTGAATGATCGCGCCCATAGGGTTTTGCCCATCCGTGCCGTCAAAGCTGTGGAGCACAGTGAAGTTGCCGTGCGGCGTGATCTTGAACACCCCACCGTCAACGTTTGCACCGCTGCCGCCCAGGAATGTGCCGTAAAAGTTGCTGTCGGTACCCAGGATCAGCGCCGCGGGATACCGGACCATACCGCCAAAGGTGTAGAGGACGGTCATTTTGCCCGAGGGCGTCATCTTGTACACCGTACCAAAGACCGCATTTCCACCGTCACTGACGGTGCCATAGAAGTTCCCGTCGATGCCCTGGATCGGGGGAGTATCGGCTGGTGCGCCTTCAGTGTTGCCGTTGAAGTTGTGCAGCACCTTGAAGGATCCGCCGGTGGTGATCTTGAACACTGTGCCATACCCCACAGAGCCACCGGCAGAGGTGGTACCGTACAAGCTGCCGTCGGTGCCTAGCGTCAGGCCGCTCTTAGGAAAGGCACCGTCTTTTTTGTTCTGGAAGGAATACAACACTGTCATCTTCCCCGCCGGAGAAAGTTGGAAGACCGTACCGAAACCCGTCCCGCCGGTCTGCGAAGTGCTATACAGGTTGCCATCGCGGCCCTGGGCGAAAAGGCCCAGCCAACCCGGGTCCGTCGGGTCGTCGCTCATGCTTCCAAGGTTGTAAAGGTCCGTATAGGTTTGGGCATGTGCCGTAGCGCTTGCCCCGACGCCCAGCAGGAGCATCGCGCCTGCAAACAGAGCACAGATTCGATTTCTCGTCATTGGTATCCCTCCTCAGGGCGAAGCCTCAGACACGCACAAATGAGATTCTCGACAGATAGGAAGCCTGCTCGGCTTTGCGAACAGCATCGGGGGGATGATGCGAGCGAACATCCCATTCTCCTCCCGACGAAACTGGCGGTCAAGACAAAAGACTCCGCCCCCGAGGCTAGTCTCTCGGTAACCCCTTCCTCTACGCATTGCGTAAACAAGCCGGAGAAACCGTCATCCCCCTCAAAATAAGTCGCAGTCTCAAGTTTGTGTTGGCGGAAGCTGAGGCTTTGTTAGGGGCCTTTAGGCAGATTGTTGTCGTAACATCCCGATTGCACTTATTGACGCGTCCAGCCATCCTCAAAACGTGTAATTGATTCCATGACAATGTGGGCTCCGATGCCCGAGTAGACTTTGGTGGTGCTGAATCCAACCAAAGGGCTCGGGAGAGTCGGAGTAGGGATCATGATTGCTCATAACCCCCTCCACGGATCCGGACAGGCGGCTTTCCCGCATCCGGCTCTTACCTTAGACTTCCCGACGCGTCCCGGTCATGTTGCCCCGGGCGAACAGGGGATCTCCCGGTTCCCATGCGAGGTGTCTCTGTACGTGCACGGGGTCTTTGACCGCGCGGGACCCCGACACACCTCGCGATATCGGTGTGCCGAATGCGGCCTTCCGCTTCTCCTTACAGCGTCGGCGTCCCGGAGTAAGTTCTTACGCGGCTGGATACCTGGCCCCTTGGAGGAGGACTCATGCCGCGCTCTTCCCGGTCCTGCAAGACTGCTGCCAACCTTTCAGAGTCAGTCCATTCCCTCCTTAACACGTATGCGCTCGCCGCGGGAGCAGCGGGCGTGGGGGTGTTGGCCTTGGCCCAGCCGTCGGAGGCGAAGATCATTTACACGTCCGCCGACGTGCAAATCTCACGCTTCGGCATTTTCCCTTATCCTCTCGATCTGAATAACGATGGGATTACAGATTTTATTTTTCCCACGAGCAACTTCGTGAACTCTGGATTTTTCGAGAGTGGCATGTCTGTTGCACCTGCCGTCAAAGGCAACCGCGTATGGGGACTTCCATACGCCTCCGCACTAAAAGCGGGAGTCCGTGTGGGCGTCGAAGGAAAATTCGATGTCACCACAAATCTATTGATGGGATGGAGTTCGGGAACCTTTGTGAACAGAAACTTTCGCGGCCCATGGGACAACCGAGGCAAGGGTGTTAAGAACCGCTTCCTTGGTCTGAAGTTCGTCATTAAGGGAAAAGTTCACTTCGGCTGGGCGCGGATCAACTTTACAAATCCGGCAAACGTAGTCCTGACGGGCTACGCCTACGAAACCATTCCCGGCAAAGCAATCATCGCGGGCGCGACCAAAGGCCCTGACGATGATGCTCAACGGGTTCCTACAACGCACACGTCGCCCACTCCCGAACCGGCGATGCTGGGTGTGTTGGCGCTAGGAGCCCCGGGATTGTCGATCTGGCGACGCGATGAGCCTGTGGCCGCTACATCTGACAGGAATTGATCTCACGCAAGCCAATACCTGACGATAATCTCAGTCACTCATCTGGGCCTTGGGCGGGGCACTTGAGTGAAATGGCCTGCTAACGTCAGTTAGCCATTCCTTGGCTTTTCCCGATGCCATCACCTAGAACGGTGATGCGCATCACCGCAAGCGTAGCCGTACCATCGTAACTTCGATTCGAGGCTTCCGAGTTCTGCCTCATAACGCAAGTCGGCCCCGCAAGACCCAAATCGAGGCGACTCGGAAATAGCGGGTTTCCCCGACCCGAGTCCTGCAGTTGTCATCGCTCTCCGGGCCGCCGAGACATCCAAAGAGTGCCGAATCCTGACCGGCCAGATGGCGGACACATCAAAAAGCGCGAGCATCGTGCTTCGCAGGCCCGTCACAGATTCATTTCTCGACCTGGCTTTCATCGATGTGCAAGATCAAGGAGGAAAGATCATGAACAATAAAAGACTTTTGGGAGCCGCGATAGCGGCTCTGATGATCGCTATTGTAATTCTCATATTAACGCCTGGCACATGGGCGCAAAGCAAGTACAAAGTACTGCATCAGTTCAAGGGTTACTGGGACGGCCACGATCCATATGGCAGCCTGATTTTCGACGCGACCGGTAATCTGTATAGCACAACGCCTTGGGGCTACGGAGGGGCATGCCAGTGGCACGGTTGTGGCACCGTCTTCCAGTTGAAGCCGAACTCAGACGGAACCTGGACGGAGAACATCCTCTACTCTTTCTCTGACTGGGGATCACCGGGAACTTGGTCGTTCGCCGGTCTCATCCTCGACGCTGAGGGCACTCTGTACGGCACTACCCAATATGGGGGGGCTCCCTCCCCCTACATGGGACTGGGCGTCGTCTTCAACCTGACCCCCAACCTGGACGGAACTTGGACAGAAAATGTGCTACACACGTTCACCGGCGGCGGTGACGGCGCCTACCCCATAGCCGCCCTCGTATTCGACGGCGCTGGTAACCTCTATGGCACAACAACTGGCGGGGGCGGAAAAGGGAACTGCGTCGGGGGCGGGGGCGGCTGCGGCACAGTCTTCCGACTAACGCCGAACCAGGATGGAACCTGGACGGAAGCGATACTTCACGCCTTTGCTGGAGGCTGGGACGGAGCCGAACCCTGGACTGGCAGCCTGATCTTCGATTCCGCCGGGACTCTATATGGCACAACCCGAGTCGGAGGAACCCACGGGTATGGCAACGTCTTCAAGCTGACACCTAACCCGGACGGAAGCTGGGCTGAGAAAGTGCTCCATCAGTTCATGGGTGGTAAAGACGGAGCCAACCCCTATGCGGGGCTGAGCTTTGATTCTGCCGGCAACCTCTATGGCACAACGTGGGCGGGCGGCGCAAGTGGGTATGGCAATGTCTTCGAATTAACGCCGAGGTCTGGTGAGAACTGGACAGAAAAAGTGCTCCATCAGTTCAAGGGTGGTAAGGATGGTGCCCATCCTTACGCCGGGGTGGTCCTGGACGCCGGCGGAAACCTCGACGGCACAACATATTACGGTGGCATCGGACCGTGCAGCGATTCCGGGGGCTCGGCTTGCGGCACAGTCTTCAAACTAACACCCCTTTCAGGTGGCGGATGGAAGAAGATAACGCTGCACTCTTTCTCGATACTGGCAAACGGGCATCCGACTAACAACCTAGTCTTAGACGCGGCAGGGAATCTTTTCGGCACAACGGCTGGCGGAGACCCACGTTGCTCCTACATCGAGTACTGGCACGGCGCGTGCGGAGTCGTCTTCGAGATCACGCCGTAGCGGGGCTTCCCTGGCCGCTCGGGTTTGAGCACCCCACGAGGATCGTGTACTTCAACGCGCATAGAGCATTCATGCCTCGACCTGGGTTCATTCGATCCGCAAGATCAGGAGGAAACTTTATGAACTATAAGAAATCCTTGGGAGCTGCGATCGCGACTTTAATGATCGTCATTGTAATTTTCGTGTTGGCGCCTGGCGTCTGGGCGGCCAGCAAATATAAAACGTTGCATAAGTTCACCGGCGGCTCGGACGGAGGCTTCGCCGATGCCGGCTTGATCTTCGACACAGATGGGAATCTCTACGGCACGACCAATTCGGGCGGCGCTTATGCTTACGGCACCGTCTTCAAGCTGACACCGAATCAAAACGGAAGCTGGACGGAGAACGTGCTCTACAGCTTCACCGGCGGCACAGACGGAAATTATCCGATGGCCGGGCTGATCTTCGACCGCGCCGGAAATCTCTACGGCACGACCGGCTTGGGCGGCAATCTCAGTTACTGCTACGGTAGAGGCTGTGGCGCGGTCTTCAAGCTGACACCCAATCTAGACGGAAGCTGGACGGAGAGCGTGCTACATAGCTTCACAACGAACGATGGACAGGCTCCAGAGGCCGGGCTGATCTTCGACAGCGCCGGAAATCTCTACGGCACGACGTACTTCGGCGGCGCTTACGGATATGGCGTCGCTTTCGAGCTGTCTCCGAACGCGGACGGAAGCTGGAAAGAAAGCGTCCTTCACAGCTTCACCGGCAGCAAGGACGGATCTGAGCCGCAGGCCGGACTGACCTTCGACCAGGCAGGAAATCTCTACGGCACGACGTGGGAGGGCGGCGCTTACGGATATGGCGTCGTTTTCGAGTTGACCCCGAACCCGGACGGAAGCTGGAAAGAAAAGGTACTCCATCGCTTCACGGGCGGAAAGGACGGGAGTTATCCGTATGGGGGCCTAATCTTCGACGAGGCGGGAAATCTCTACAGCACGACCTTCTGGGGCGGCAACCTCAATTGCGGCCCAAGTTACGGCTGTGGGACCATCTTCAAGCTGTCTCCGAACCCGGACGGAAGCTGGAAAGAGAAGGTTCTACATCAGTTTTCGAACGGGAAGGACGGGGGTTATCCGTATACGGGCGTGATCTTCGATGGGGCAGGCAATCTCTACGGCACGTCGGTCTCGGGCGGCACCTATGGAAAAGGGGTTGTCTTCAAGCTAGCGCCGGACTCGAATGGCGGATGGCACGAGACGGTATTGCACACTTTCGCCGAGCATCCAGGAGCCTATCCCACCGCGGGCGTGATCTTCGATACGACAGGAAATCTTTACGGCACGACGTATGGAGAGGGTCCTACGAACTTTGGTTCAGTGTTCGAGATTACGCCGTAGCTGGTTTCTTTGGCCGCTCGGAGTTTGAGGACCGAGTGGCCGGAGCACAAAATTGTCGCTCGTAGCTGTTGTAAAATCTCGATTTCACTCATTGACCCCTGCAACCGGGGGATTTGAGTGAAATGGCCTGATTTCGTCATTTAACCGTACTTGTCCCTGATTTGCCGTCTATAATGTGGCGGCCTCAAATCAGGCACGCCCGGGCGAGAGAATGTGTTTTCTGGCGATGATCCTCCGGAGGAAGCTTGTATGAATCGCAATAAGACTTTGGGAATGCGGGGCGCCGTTCTGCTGGTCTCCTCAATAATACTAACTCTGGTGTTCTTGCCTGGCGCATGGGCACAAGCCAAGTTCAAAACGCTGTACGACTTTTCGGGCAGCAAGGACGGAGAGTATCCCGTTGCCGACCTGATTTTCGACCAAGCAGGAAACCTATACGGGACCAACGGCGGTGCTGGAACCGCCGGCACCGTTTTCAAGCTAACCCCAAATTCGCACGGGAGTTGGACGGAGAGCGTGCTTTATAGCTTCTGCACCCTCACGAACTGCGCCGACGGAGGTAGCTCCTATGCCGGCCTGACCTTCGATGCGGCAGGAAATCTGTACGGTACAACGGTGTACGGCGGCGCCTCAGGGGGCGGTGTTGTTTTTAAGCTAGCCTCAAACGCCGACGGAAGCTGGACAGAGAGTGTGCTCTATAACTTCTGCTCCCTCACGAAATGCGCCGACGGAGCATTTCCAGCTGCTCGCCTTATCTTCACTGATGGCAACTTGTATGGAACTACTTATGCCGGAGGTATCCTCAACTGCGTTTCCAAGTTTGGTTGTGGAACGGTCTTCAAGGTCACCGGCAACAAGTTGGCCTCTCTATATAAGTTCCATTGCCAAAAATCGAACTGTAGTGAGGGTCTGTTCCTCTGGTCGGGACTGGTTCTGGCTACCGACGGAAACTTCTACGGAGTAACTGAAAATGGCGGGCCATTCAAGAATTGTGTTTTGGGGTGCGGCACGCTCTTCAGAATCACTCGCGACGGCAAACTCACAACGATTTACAGCTTTTGCTCTCTGCAGAATTGCGAGGATGGTGCCAATCCGCTCGCACCGTTGATCCAGGGTTCCGACGGATATCTGTACGGGACTACAAATGCAGGAGGTGCGTATCAGGGCGGTACGATTTTCAAGATCAGCATGACTGGGGCGGTCACCGCCCTGTACAGTTTTGGTTGTTCGGGTTGTTCACCTGGAATAGGACCATTAGTTCAAGGCCAGGATGGCGACTTCTACGGCACTGCTGGTAACGGACTGTTTGGAACGATTTTCAAAGTCAGTCCGAGCGGTAGATTTACAACACTGTACACTTTTTGCTCTCAGGCGAACTGCGCTGACGGAAACGGTGCTCAAGCACTGCTTCTTGCTACTGACAGTAATTTCTACGGCGCCACTCCATTTGGCGGTCTAAAGAATTGCGGTAATTATCAAGGCGGGGGTTGCGGAACAGTTTTCAAGATGACGCCCGCTGGAAAGTTTTCAACCCTGTACAGATTTTGCGAACAATCTGACTGCGCTGACGGCGCAACTCCTTGGGCTGGATTGATTCAGGCGACTGACGGAGCGCTCTATGGAACCACATCGGAAGGCGGGGACCTGGGTAACCCAAAGTGCGCAGCGCAAGTTGTGGGCTGCGGCACAATATTCAGGTTCATGTCTACAGGTCTCTAGAAACTGTGTACCGTTTTGACTCACCTTCGGACGGTTACCAACCTACGGGTGGACTGGTACAGCGGACAAATGGGGATTTCTACGGGACGACTCAATATGGTGGCAATGGTGGAGAGAATTATGGGACCGTCTTCAGACTCTCGACTGGTCTGCAACCTTTCGTGGCTTTCGTGCGTAGTTCGGGCAAAGTCGGCCACTCCAGCGGCATTCTCGGACAAGGATTCACAGGAGCTACCAGCGTATCGTTTAATGGAATTTTCGCGAAGTTCACCGTCATTTCCGACACTTTCGTCAAGGCTACAGTTCCGTCGGGAGCGACGACAGGTTACGTTTCAGTGACCACGTCCAGCGGAAAATTGACCAGCAATGTGCCCTTCCGAGTGCTCCCGTAGGATCAAAAAGCGACCGCGTGGCAGTTGCCGAAAGTCAATTGGTGTAACATCGCGATTACACTTATTGAGGGGTTTTGAGCGTAAATCGCCTGTTTTCGTCACTTGTCCCGGTTGGTTCGATTGGTTGAGTCGTGACCGTCTGCGATAAATACGAGGGGCTAGGAAGTATCACCACAATGTCCCTGCAACGAAAACCCAAGTCGCAGCGAATAGTTCTAAGCGAACGTAGTACTATGCCGCAGGGATGGCGAACTCCTTCGGTGCCGGGGTGGCGCGCCGGGGCATAGACCACCGCAGCAGGATCCACAACACCAGAGAGCACAACACCAGGGTGAGCAGCACCAGTTCGAGAGCACGCAGGAAGAAATGATCTATCAGGCCGCGGCCCCTGCTGTCGAGATCCTTAAGCGTTCTTTCGCTTTGAGCGTTGACGTCGTTCATGACTGCTGCTTCCTCGTTGTAAAGAGCGGCCAGCACTGCCTGTCGTTCTCCACGGAGATCCGCGGTAGCGGCCAGACGTTCGTTATGCATGGCGGCAATGGTGGCGATTCTCTCTTGCCGCACGGCATCGAGAGTTTGCAGGCGCTCGTCTCGCAGGAAGGCCTGAGCAGCCAAACGCTCGCCGTCAACGTCCGCCCTGATTGCCTCCCGAGCTTGCCCCATGGTTTCCGGCATGCGTTCCATGCTGCTTGACGTTTTGGCGAGCGCGCTCGACAGAACCACGACGTTGGACATGACCGCGTCAACCTGAGGGTCGCGCGCGATGTCCGTGAGCAAAAGTTCGGCTTGCCAACGGGCCTGTTTGGGGAGGTAAACGTTGTACGAATCCAAGCGCGCGTTAAGATCCCCCAGGCTCTCCCCTATTGCTTTCAAGGAGGCTATGCTTCCCAAGTCGGATTCCCCGACCTTCCGGATCATGTCCGGATCGGCCGATTCACGGCCGGTCAGACCGGCTTGGATGGGATGAGCTTCGGCCCATGCGCCAACTCTCTGACGCAGGTCAGTGACGTTGGCTGACGGAGCCGCCACCTGGATAAGCAGTTCCATCTCGGCGTCCATGTTTTTCAGGGTTTCGGCGACAACGAAATGGAACTTGCCAAATCCTTGTTTCACGGCGGGCCGTTCCATGTGCGCCTTCATTTGAAACAGGAACGCCCAGGTATCGACAACTGCAGCCACCGGGTCGGTGTTCAGCAAAGTCGTCTGCAAAACCGGAATCGCCTCGGCTTTCCACATCAGCGCTTGTCTGCGGGCTTCGGGTGAGTGCGATTCCAGAATAATCCTGTCGGCTGCGGCTTCAATCTCCGCCGAGTAAAGACCCAGGAGGGACTGGTTCCGCGAACTGAGTTCCGCCACGGACGACTGGACATTTTTGGTTGATTTGATCGACGAGGTTTTTCTTGTGGATGCGCATCCCAACACTAGCAACATCAAGCTCAAGAGTACGCAGCCTAACCGCTGGCGCGCAGCTCCCATAGGTGTATTGGTGTGATGATTCTGATGCAGCATGACATGCTCCCAACTTGGCAAACCAAGCTACGTTCCAGCTGATCTAAGTAGGATGCCTTGTATAGAAGCAGTGGGCATTGGTGTCTATATCATCGCGTTGAGAGTTCCACATCCAGATGAATCTTCTTTGGAACTCATCCAGATCCGGCGATTCGGGTTGCGAAATCGCAGCAGGCACAACATGCGGACCGCTGCGCTGAATGCCCCAGTGGGCTAAGAACAACCCTAGGGTTGACTCGATCTCTGCGCAACTAGGGAAATCCCTAAGATTCTAGCCAAAACTTCTGCGGTATCCACAGACTTTGTTTGTAGAATCGGCACATGGCGATGGGGACGCGCAAGCAGCGGGAGAAGCAAGAGGACATCTGGATCGCGCACGCCGAGTTGGCGTCGGCGCCGGGGCATCCGTTTTATCAGCGTTTGAATGAGCTGCTGGAGGCGGAGCGCTTCGACGAGTTTGTCGAGCAGCGGTGTGCGAAGTTCTATGCGGCCAAGTACGGGCGTCCGTCGCTGACGCCGGGGATTTACTTTCGTTCGCTGCTGATCGGGTATTTCGAGGGCATCGGGGCGGAGCGGGGGATTGCCTGGCGACTGGCGGACTCGCTGGCGCTGCGGCGCTTCGTGGGCATAGCGCTGGACGAGTACACTCCGGATCACTCGACCATCTCGCGCACGCGAAGATTGATCGACCTCGATACACATCGTGAAGTATTCAGTTGGGTGTTGGGCGTGCTGTCCGATCGCGGGCTGCTGCAAGGGCAGCGGATCGCGATTGATGCGACGACGCTGGAGGCGAACGCGGCGATGCGCTCGATTGTGCGGCGGGACACGGGGGCGAGTTACGAGGAGTTTCTGCGCGGGCTGGCGAAGGCGTCGGGCATCGCGACGCCGACGCGGGAGGACTTGGCGCGGTTGGACGCAAGCGCAAGAAGCGCACGTCGAATAAGGAGTGGAAGAGTCCGGCGGACGAAGATGCACGGATTGCGAAGATGAAGGACGGACGCACGCATCTGGCACACAAGGCGGAGCACGCTGTGGATCTGGACACGGGCGCGGTGCTGGCGGTCACGCTGCAAAGCGCCGATAAGGCGACACGACCACGCTGGATGAGACGCTATGCGAGGCCGGAATGGCAGTGGCGGAACAGGTCGGGCGCGAGGCGGAGTTGCGACCGAACCAAGCGCCGCAGGTGAACCTGGCCGGGATCGAGGAGACGGTTACCGACAAGGGTTATCACAGCGGCGCGTGGTGAAGCGGATGAAGGCGTACGGCGTGCGCAGCTACATTCCGGAGAAGAAGCAGCAGGGGCGACGGAACTGGGCGGGCAAGCCGGCGGAGCAACAAGCGGTGTATGCGAACCGGCGGCGGGTGCGGGGCGAGTACGGCAAGAGTTTATTGCGGCGGCGCGGCGAGTTGGTCGAGCGCAGCTTCGCGCACTGCTACGAGACGGCGGGATGCGACGTTGCCATCTGCGCGGACGCGACAACATTCTGAAGGGGCAGTTGGTGCATGTGGGCGCGTTCAACCTGAGCCTGGTTTTGCGGAAACTGTGGGAGCGGGCACGCCGCGGGAACTGAGAAACCGCGTTGGCAGGCTCGTGGTACACGTTCTTTTGCTGTTCTCGAACCGGAATCGTCAGCAGCGACTTCGTTGCCGCCGTATCTCCAGGCCGGTTGCCAACTGTGTCGCAAGATCGCGCACCCGGCTACGCGCCCGCTTTGTAGAAAATCAGCTACATGCACCACGGATGCTAAGTACGATCCGGGTGCGGAAGGTAGACCAATGCGGCTCAACTAATGAAATCGGAATCCGGTCACAACGAAGCATGACAAGAGGTCCATGCCAACCATCTGTTTGCAGTGAGTTACGGCTCTTTTCAAGGCAGGCCATAACGCTCATTGACCTTTGAAAGGGAGTTTTGAGCGCTGGCCTGGTTACAGCAATTGGTGCGTATACGGTTGCTGTGGTTCCAGCAATCACATGATTCCGAAGCCGTGTAACTCTCGATAAAATCGCGATAGCGCTCATTGACGTTTGCGGGGGTTCTGAGTGCTATGGCCTGTTTACAGAAGTTAGGAAGATTTTCCACTCGGGTCGGATAACTGCTTATCTACTTATTATTGCAGCTTCGCGTACTCCGTCTTAGCTTGCTTCAGGATGGGGATGTCGGGGTCGGCGTCTTTCCAGAGCGTGAAGAAATCTTTGTAGGAGGCGAGCGCCCGGACGCGCGCGGCATCGGCATCTGCGCCCTGCGCGGTTCTCGACTCCAAGGCATTGGCACGAGCCACTCCTAGATGAGCTAGCGCTCCCGTCCAGCAGTTCCAGACAATACCACTATGGTCGAGAATTTTCTGAAACTCCGCCGCCGCAGCACTATCCTGGCCGGCTGCTAAATAGGCCTCTCCGCGCACAAATACGGGATAGAGGCAGGAGAGATTGTTGACGAACACAATTTGCCCCAACTCGAGGGGTGACGGAGCTTGCGGGATATTCAAAGCTGAAGCCGGGTTCTTTCTATCCAGCGCCAATTGTGCCTGAATTGCCGGCAGCCAAAGCGACTGCATCTGGGTGTCCAGGGGGAAGCGCTTCTCCAGGTCTTCCGCCAGTGACTCAGCTCGCGACGTATCGCCCGCCATGGCAAATGCAAGCGCAGCTTCACTCTTGACACCCTGACTGGCAGGAGCGAGCTTCAAAGCGTCTGCTGCCAACCGCCGCGCTTCCGCAGGATTGCCGTAAGCCGCTTCCCGCAGAGCAGCATTGTCTTGAAAAATGGCGCCAGTTTCCTTGCTGTCGACCCGTACGGCGGAGTCCACGGCACGCCTGGTCAGTTCTCGCGCTTTGCCTAAATGACCGGCAAACGCTTCGGTGTCAGATGCCAACGAAAGTCCGTAGTTCTCAGCTTCGGGCTTACCGGCAAACCACTGTTGCTGTTCCGCCATCGCTGCGGAGTCCGCTCCGAGGAAAGCAAGCGCATACAGGGCATCGTGAAATGCGAAATCATCCAGCTTCGGCCCCTGGTCGTGGATAATCTGTCTGGTTTCGTCGAAGTGCTGCAAGGCAAGCGCATAGTCAGCGAGGTTCACATACGAAGAAACCTGATCCGGGGCAAGGCGTATGAGTTGCTTAGTAGCCTCCGTAGCCTTTTGGTACTGCCCCTGAAGGGCGAACACTACTCCCAGATCGCCGTACGCAACTGACGACCGCGGGTAGCTCTCAATCTCCTCCTGGTAGGTCTGCGCTGCTTTATTCAGTTCGCCGGTTACATTCAAGTAGAAGTCGGCGGTGATGGCCAGCTTTTCCCGCTCGCTGGCGCGGTCCCGCAGCTGGAATGCTTTGCTGTAATACTCGTTAGCCCGCTCCAGTTGCCCCAGATTTGAATAATCGGCGCCCAATGCGTTGTAAGCCATGGCGAAATTCGGGTCGAGTTCGATAGCACGTCGATGGTACGGCAGGGCGGCCTCGTCGCCTTTCTCGTTCGCTGCCTTTCTACCCAGGCTAAGTGACTTCAGTGCCTCCAGCGAAGGCGTGGTGGCCTGCTGGAGGGGAACATCAAACTTCTGCCCCGTGGCCAGCGATTCGCCCAACTCGCTGCGCAGCTTGGACGCCGCCGCCCCGAGTGCGTCGAGAACCTTCTCCTTGGACGCGGCCGTCACTTGTTCCTGTGCGAGTATGTCTCCGCTCTGGCAATTTACCGCCTTCAGCCCCAGGACATATTCTGTGCCCAGACTGCCAATCGCTCCGGCAACGTAGGCTTTGCTGCCCGTCCGCTGGCAGAGCTCGCCGGCTACGTCCGAGTTGAGTTTCGTGCCGGGCGAACGAGTCATCAGTTGCAGGGTCTTCGCGACTTCGCTGTCAGATAGCATGTTCAGAAATGGCGATTGCCGCAGCGAGACGCGGAGCCCAGTCTCCAGCGCGTCGTCGAACACCGCATCGCCCGTGCTGTTGGCAAAATCAGCGAGAACGATAGTGTCCTTCTCGGTGAGTTTGAGTGGGCGGTGAAGATAGAAGTAACCGCCGACGGCGAGTGCCACCACAGCTAATGCAACTGAGAGCGTGACCTTCCAGTGCATTCGTAAGTGAGTGCTGGCTTCAGCACTTGACGCTGCGGGTATTCGTGCCGACTCCGTATCTCGCTTCAGCCGTTGCAGGTCGGTGCGGATGTCGGAGGCGTGCTGGTAGCGAAGGTTGCGATCCTTTTCCAGACACTTGTTGATGATTCGTTCTAAGTCGAGAGGCACATCGGGATTGAGCCTTACCGCAGGAACAGTTCCCCGGCTCAGGATAGACTCGAAGACCACACCCGTGCTTTCGCCTCGGAAGGGCAACGTTCCGGTCGTCATCTCATACAGAACAGTGCCAAACGAAAACAAATCAGTGCGTGCATCTAATTCCTTGGCGCGCACTTGTTCCGGCGACATGTACGCGATGGTTCCCACTGCTGTGCCGGGGCTGGTCAGATGCTCCTCTGAGGTCACGGTAGATTGTTCAGTCGCACCAGCATGCGGCGAGCCTAGGGCAGACGTGACCTTCGCCAACCCGAAGTCGAGAATCTTGGCGTGTCCTCGCTTCGTCACGAAGATGTTCGCTGGTTTGATGTCGCGATGAACGATCCCCTTGGAGTGGGCAGCGTCCAGTGCATCGGCGACCTCGATGGCGAGCGATAGAATCAGTTCGGTTTCCAGCGGACGCCCAGCGATGCGGTGCTTCAGGGTAGCGCCGTCGAGAAACTCCATGGCGATGAAAGAACGACCATCGTGCTTGCCGATTTCGTAGATCGTGCAAATGTTGGGATGATTGAGAGCGGACGCAGCGCGTGCCTCGCGACGGAAACGTTCCAAAGCCTGTGGGTCTTGGGCGAGGTCTTCAGGCAGAAACTTCAGGGCGACGAAGCGCCCAAGCTCGGTGTCCTCGGCCTTGTAGACCACACCCATCCCGCCGCCGCCCAGTTTCTCGACGATGCGATAGTGTGAAATAGTCTGGCCGATCATCCGGCTGAAATCTTAGGACTGGAGGCTGGGCAAGTCAATGAATGTGAGGAAGTTGGCGGTCTGTCGAAGTGTCAGTTGTTGCAAAATCTCGATTACACTCATCATGGCCTTGCGCTGGGCACTTGAGTGTAATGGCCTTCCATGAGAATGCCGGTCCGCGTCAAGTAGATTTTGATTTGTCTTTCCTAAAATCTCCCTTTCCTTCATGACGGGAGGGTGTTCAGAGCGGCCCGGAGCGGTCAAGGGCGCGTTCTTTGCGGCGTCAGCGAACCCTTGACGGCGAGGACCGATCTGTCACCATTCCGTCAGGAAGGAAAGGGACAGTCGCTTGGGGATTCTTGGTCTTTCCTCTTCTTCCTCTTCCTCCGCGCCCAAACCAAACCCTGTCGCCACCCTTCCATCCGCACTCTCGATGAGCGATTTTTGTTTCGCTCGGTGCAAGTTGGGTGTTCTCGTTGCAGCCGGTGCTGCCACCTGTTTGTCGACCTCTCCTCCCATCTCGCGATGGAAGTTGGGCCAGGCCATTAACGCAGTCACCGGAACTCGGCGCTGGGGCGCGGTGCTTCCGATCGATGAATCTTAAACTATGCGGCTGCCGGCAATCGCATCGCTCGGCGGTTGCGCAGTGGTTCGTAAGCCTCTCCGCTCACCCACAAGCGATGCAGCAACACCGCAAGCTTTCGTGCGGTCGCGATCACCGCTCGTTTCTTCCCGTTCTTTCCTCCACGCTCGGCCAGCTTCAGACCCCAGCGCCGCAGATCGCTGTCCGCTCCAAACGGCCCCAGTATGGGGTGCGCTCCCTGCACCAACAACGTCCTTAAATACGCATCGCCTTCCTTGCTGATGTGCAGCTGCGGCTCACTCTGCCCCGAGTTCCGCCGTCCCGGCTGCAACCCAACATAGCAGCCTACGTCGCGGCTCTTGCGAAAACGTTGCGCATCTTCCAGCGTCAGTATGTAGGTGAGCGCGATCAGCGTTCCCACTCCCTTCACCTGTTCCAGCCGCGCCACTTGCGGATAACTTTCCTTGGCGATCTTCGCGATTTGTTGGTTGTATTCGTAAATCCGTTGGCTCAACGATTCGATGGCTCCGAGCAACGGTTCCAGTGCCACTTGCAGTTCCGGGCTCAGACTCTGCGCTTTCTCGGCATTCATATTGCGCGGGCTGCAGCCGCGCAGCCGCTCCCCGTAGGATTTGGTCAGTCCTCGCGCCGTGTTGATCAACGACGTCCGCGCCCGCACCAGTCCGGCTCCTGCTCGAATCACCATCAGATGCGATTGTGCTTGCGCACTGCGATGCTGCACCGCAGCCAGCAACTGCGGATCGATCCGCGCCAACCCAGCCAGAGTCCGGGCATCCAGCCGGTCGTCCTTCTTTCGACTCTCTCCAATCAAGCGCACGTTGCGCGCATGCGCCACGATCACTTCGTCTCCCAACTCGCTCAACCCCCGACTCACCCACGGCGAGTGCATTCCCGTTTCCAACGCAATCCGACTCCGCGGCATCCTCGCGAACACTTCTTTCATCACTTTCGGAGTCGTGCCCAGCCTCTGTTCCAGAACTACTTCCCCCGCTTCATCCAACACGCAATACCAGCTCGATCGATCGCCCAGGTCCAAACCAATCGTCAGTTTCTGCTCTGCAAAATTCTTGTTCTGCCTTGCCCCTGCAGTGCTAATCTTCTTCATTGCCGGTCTCCTTTATCTCTTGCGCTTCGAGCGCGTCGATAACTTGGGAGCCTATCGCATCCCGCCGGAGACCGGCTCTTCTCATCCCATCTGTTTACGTCAACAACCCTGCTGCAAGGGAGAAGCCGCCTCCCAAGAAAGCGGCTTCGTATTCGCTTGCGGGTTGAACTACTGGGTGACGGTGAAGACTCCGGGGCTGGTGGCGGTGCCGCCCGGCGTGGTGATTACGATGTGGCCCGTCTTTGCGCCCGTGGGTACTGTTGCTTTCACTTGCGTGTCGGAAGTGATGGTGAAGCTGGTCGCGGCTACTCCGCCAAACGTAACCTTCGTCGTCTGAATCAGGCTGACTCCTGTGATCGTAACCACCGTTCCCACTGCCCCACTGGTGGGCTTGAAGCTTCTAATCTGCGGCGTTAAGCGGAATATCCTGTTGCTGGTCAGCTTCACACCAGATGTGGTCACACTCACAGAGCCGGTTGTCGCGCCGTTAGGGACCGCAGCCGTTAAATATGTGCTCGATACTACCGTCGGCTTAGCGGTAGTCCCGTTGAAAGACACCGTGGTCTTCCCCGAAACAAAACCCTGGCCCAGAAATTCGATGGTCTTGCCAACTTTGCCAGAGTACGGCAATAGGCTGACGAATGCTGGCAGACTGGTGCTCTTCCAGCTATAAAAGACGCCACAAAGTCCTGCAGTGCAGGGACTCATGTCCCCAGTGCCTCCTATCTGGCTGTCCCCGTAAATCACTCCACTGGTGTGCTGGAAAGGGGTAATCTCGGGCGTCGCTCCGGTCGTGAAATCAAATTTGTCGAGCACCGAATAAGCGCCCTTGGGGGTAATCTTGAAAACTGTGCCGCAGCCATCCGCACAGTTAGAATTGACAGTTCCTCCGTAGGCGTTTGCGCCATAGAAGTTGCCGTCGCTCGCCAGCACCAGACCGCCGTAAGGTCTGGCTCCGTCCGTGGTTCCATTCATGTTGTGCAAGACGGTCAGCTTGCCCGACGGGGTGATTTTGAAGACTACTCCGCTGCCAGTGTTGCCCCCGTTGATCGTGGTCCCGTAGAAATTCCCGTCGGCGCCCTGAACCAGGCCGGAGAAAGGGTTTTCCCCGTGGGTGCCGTCAAAGCTGTAAAGCAAAGTAAACTTGCCGACGGGGGTAATCTTGAAGACAACGCCGGAGTTGGCACTTGTCCCGTTTGGAGCCGTTCCGTAGAAATTGCCGTCCGTGCCCAGGACCAGAGGCCCGTACGGAAAATAACCGTGGGTGATGTCGAATTGATAGAGGGTAGTGAGTGCTCCTGCTGAAGTGATCTTATAAATCGTCCCGCAGCCGCTACCGCACACTTTGGTATTCCCTCCCTCGGTTGTTGTGCCGTAGAAATTTCCATCGTTTCCCTCTACGGGTGGCGCGTAAGGATACGCTCCGTCGCTGCCGCCGGTGAAGCTATAGAGGGTCGTGGCAGTGCCGCCCGGCGTTACCTTGAACACAGCCCCTGCCGTTACCGAGCCGCCCTCGTACGTAGTGCCGTAGAAGTTGCCATCGCTACCGAGCGTCACGCCCCCTTGAGGGAACGCGCCATCGTTGTTGCTGCCCGTGAAGTTGTGTAGGATCTTCAGGTTCCCCGCCGGTGTGATCTGGAATACGGCCCCACAGCAGGTGCCTCCTGCGGGCGCGGTACTGTAGAGATTGCCGTCCCGGCCCTGGGCAATGATGCCTGAATATGCAGGTTTTAATGGGTCACCGGTGTTGCTTCCGAAGTTGTACAGCACGGAAAAACCCTGGGCATGCGCGGTGGCATTTGCTACCGCCACGGCCAGAACAAGCAGTGCGAGTAGAATGAGCCGAATTTTTCTCATTGCTATCCTCCTTGGTTCAAAATCAGACATTGACGGGCCCGTAAGGTGCCGGACCTTCCCTATTCAGATCTTTCTGCCGTACACAATCCGCAAAAGCGGAGCATCACCAATCAGTAGCTCTGCTCCTATTCATGGATTCGAAAAACCGAAACCAGCGGGTCGCTGACGGATTTCGAGGACTTGTGCTCGCCTTAGACCTACGCGGAGCAGCCTCGGTCGCAAAGCATACCTCTCCTCCTCCGACCCGTCAATAACCCTACTATTCATGTACTACAATGTCCGCGTCTGGCCAGCCCTCGCGTGTTACTCCGGGATTGCAGGCAGGGATTGCAAGCCACATTTGGACGCTTAAAGAAGTGGTTGGGCACATGGGAACATAGACTCGATTTCTGGCCCACATTCAAAGGAGCCGGTGCGCAAACCCGCCATTTTCATGGCAGTTAACTAGCGGGAAGTGCAAGGACACGGCGCTTCATGACGCCTGTTGTAAAATCGCGATTTCACTCATCTTCCCTCGCGAACACCTCCGGCAATTTAATGTATAGGAAGAACAAACTTTCATTTCTAGTCCCAGCCCTCACCCACGACGCCTCAAGCCGAAAGCACTCTCGATGGCTTAGTTCTCTTCGCCAGCAAAGCCAGCCTCTGTTCGTGATTCATGGGCTCCCACGGGACAAGTTTCTTGGCAAGCACATCCATTCGGCGCAGGAGGGTCAACTCGATGAAAAGCTCCATAAAATCCAAGTCCCGAAAGACCAACGAGCCGGACTCTCTCATCTTGTCGCGAATCCGCTCCAGATGGGCGGGCATCTCGGTCCAGTGCAGGCCAGATCGGTGGTGATGACAGAGGTGATACCCTTCGTTCATGAAGTTCACCTCATCAAAGATGGTTACGGTATTTGCAAAATAATCCTCAGGATGTTCTGGGTCACAGAAGGCGTGCTGAACCCATGAGGTGATTGCCATGATAAGGTTTAGACACAGAAAAGGAACTAACACGTACAGGATCCCAATTCTCCAATCGTAAATAAAGACAGCCCCGCAATAAACGTAGTATCGCGTCATTCCCCATAACATTCGTCTTCGGTTTTTTACGTCGCCCCTAGCTTTAAAGTAGGCGTATGGAGCGAGCCCCAGGGCCGTCCAAATGTTGTCCGAAAGATACCAAAGGAAATCCAGTGGACTCGTTCGATCGTAGCCACTGGAGGAGACATTATCGTCGGGTCCACCGTTCTCTTTATGGTGGAGACGGACATGAACCGTCCGACCTAGTTCTGGAAGGTCCCCATACAAATATCCGAGGAAGAATTCAACATAGCGGCCGAAGACCTTAGCGTATTTCTCCGAGAAGTACCCTTGGGGCCGGTGCGCCTCCAAGTGTTTGGCGCTGAACATCCTCACAGACCGCTGAAACTTGAGACCACACAGGGAAAGATAGAAAGCGATCACGAGCAGCAGCCGAGGCTTCCCCAAAACGAGTTGGATCACGAAAATTGGCACGGCGGTAAGGCTGAGCGAGACTATGATTCGTAGCGCGGGCGTGTCTCGGTAGTCCCGCAAAACTTCTTGGCCGAGCAGATCGAGGAACCGATCGTATGTCCGGGAAAGAAATTGATACGCCTCGGGTAAGGGACGAACCTTACCGAGAAGCATGGCCGCACCATAGCATCCGAGGGAAACCGAGCCCACGAGAGATAGGGCAGCAATGCTGGCCAGGGCCATGATGACCGCCCACCCCCGAAATACAAGTTTGGGTATAGCTGCAAGCCTGATCGCACGCCAATTCGTCTTTGAACGAGTGTCCTTTCGCAGTTCGTTCAAAGCCGCTTCCGTTAGGTTGGCTGCGAACTGGTTCATCGTTATGCCAATTGCCGGGCTTCGTCCAGTGTTTTACACGGAAGGGAGTCTACGCTCAATGGGAACAAAGTTCCAGCGTCGAAGGGTTGTGCCTGACAAACGCGGTACTCGTCGATGTGAATTTGGCGAAACGAGCCAGAAGGGGCCTTCCCGGAAGTCCACCGCTGACAATCGCTGAGATTCCTCCCGACTTCCGCCGCCTCTCAAGTGCCGGGCGGTCACTAGGTGGCGTAAAATCGCGATAACGCTCATCCTATGAAAGAGGATGTCAAGAAAAAATACTTCTCCCCGCCCCTCGGAGAGATGCGGGGTGTGGTGATTTACATCCAGCCCCGTCTCATTCTCGGAAGGGTGATTGGTTTGGCCGCTTTGGCTCGTCGCACTTTCTAGCGGCAATGCCGATCCCAGTTGCTTGTCCCGACTCGATCGTTTCATGCTCATTGAGAGGTTCTGAGTGTAATGCCCTTTCGACGACTTAGGGTATATTGTCATGTACCCACTAAAGCCAGATGTGCATGCCATCGACACCGCTCCTTCGGAAAGGACATTACATTGACACACAGCAAGGATTCCAATTTCACAATTCGCAAGTTCGCATATAGCAGACTTGTACTCGCTGCTCTGCTGCTGACAGCGGTCACCCTCGCCAATTCCCAGGACGCAAGGAAAGCAGAGACGATTGACGCAACCGCGATGGGAACAGGCACCCAGTTGGGCAAGACGGTCAGCGTCAAACTGATCATCTCCCAGTTCTCCACCGAGGAAGACCGAGCAGTCCTCGTCGATGCCTTTAAGAAGGGACAGAATCAGGGCTTGGTTGACGCGCTATCGAAGATGAAGCCGGTGGGCCGTATTGCAATCACTGGCACGGTTGGTTCTGACGTCGCTTACTTTCGCCTGGTCCGCACCGACACCGGCCGCAAGATTCGCTTCGCTACGAACCGCCTGATCCGATTCGGTGAGGCTTATAGTAATTCGAGAACCATCGCCTACAACTTGACCGCTGGCGAAATCGACTTAAACGATTCCGACAAGAGCAAGAGCACGGGCTTTCTCTACCCAGCGTCGCAGCTGATCATCAACAAGGACGGCCAGCTTGAGTTTCAGCTCAATAGGAACCCCTGGAAGCTGGTCAACATTATCGACTGGAACCAGGCCGGCTCCAAAGAGTAGCGACTCGCATTGCTGGGTGCGGGGGGATGTCGTCCTGGCTAAGACTTGCGCATTTGAGCTACGCTAAGACGAAAGGATTCTCCCGGCGATGAGGGTTTGCGCCGTATTTCTACTGACCGCGGTCGTTACTTTGCTGAGCGCCGTCTCGTTCGCTGAAGACGAGCAGTCGAAGGCCCAGGGATTGCTGGAGCGGGCACGGAGTCTGTCTGACATACGTTCTCCGAGCGCGCCTGCTTTTCGACTAAAAGCTACCTTCACCGCGATCACGCGAGACCTGGCCACTTTAGAAGGTACTTACACAGAGACTTGGGTATCGAACACACAATGGCGGCGGGAGACGGTGGTCGGCGCCTCGCGGCGCGTTGAAGTCGGCGGGGCGACCGGGCACTGGTTGCTGAAGAGTGGGCCTCCGCTTCCAGACGAAGTCCAACGGTTCTCCAGTCTGCTGGAGCTTAGCCCTTCGTGGTGGCAGGGATTCACCTTCCAGGCGACAACGGATCACGTCGTAAGTGGCGTCGCGATTCAATGCGTAATCACGCTGGCGGGGGAAGATGGCGAAAGATACGCACTTTGCTTCTACAAGGAAAGCGGACTCCTGATGCAGACAACCATGCCAAAGACGATTGGCAGCCACCTTGGGGACTACTCTTGCATGTACGGCAACTATCAGAAGTTTTGGGATTCCTTTTTCCCTCATGAGCTACGGTGTTTGCAGGAAGGACACCGAAAGCTGGAAGGAAAGATTGTTGAGCTTTCCCTCGACCCACTCCCTGATCCGGCGTTGTTTGTACAGCCTGCGGGCGCCACCGAAATAGGCAACGGCGAGGAGCATCCGACCCCTCCCCGCCATGCGCCTGATTTGAAGTTTCCTTTCTGAGTTTGAGCCCGAGAGTCTTCGAGGGTTTTGCGGGACGGCTGACAATTTTCAGGTTCTTCGGCTCGTGGTAGAACTCGTGAAGACACTCCAATGATGACCCACCAGTCGATGCCCTCCGTTCGGGGCCACGATTTGCGTGATGGATGGGTGAGGTTACATCTCGATAGCACTGATTGACGTTTGCGGGGGTTTTGAGTGATCTTCGTTGCGGAGCGTTCCGTTGTCCGCTTCACCAGCTAAGAACGCATGTCATTGTGGTCTCGGTGTTCCGGATCATGATCAAGTTCGGGTTTTGGCTTAAGACCCTGATTTCGTAGGTTCCGGCCGGGAGTTGTTTCGCGCCAACGTTGAAGGCGAACGGCACATTGGCCTTCGCGTAGGATTGAGCGTAAGCACCGGTGGCGTTGAGCAACAGCGACATGACCACCAGCGGCAGGATCGTGATAAGGTTGCGTTTCATGACGTCCTCCCTTCGGGCTCCTCGCAGTGGAACCCAAACTGAATTTTGTTCCTGCTGAGCCAGGCGGTGAGGTGGCCGACGAGAACTGCCACATCAGAGCGCTGCGCCGGGTCCGTGACTCCCGATTAGTCCAGAGAAGCACCGCTGGTCGGCTGAGAATCGCGAGCACTTCCAGGCCGGACAACTCAGCCTCTCCCTGGATTGGGACGGGCATTATCTGCCGCTCGAGTCACGCGTCGGCTCACTGCGTTCGGAATTAGTGCGGCATTGGTACGCGGGCGCTCAACTCTCGGAACCACTCTGTGACGATCTCCAGTTCAAGTGCAGTGTAGTCCTCGGTTAGTGTGCGTGCGCCAATGAACTCGCCGCCGCCGGTTACGTCAAAGACTGCGGTACGCGCCGGAACACGCAACGTTACCTGGGCTTGGCCGATCTTGCCGGTCACCGAATCGAATGCGACCTCCATAATGGCATTGCCGACAGAGTAGTACAGTCGCTTGCCATCGTGGCTCCACATCGGATGCGCGCCACCCCGGGTGGAGACGACACTGCGCACACCTTCGCGGCCGAAGGGCTGGACGTACACCTCATTGTTTCCGCTTTCGTCGGAAACAAAGGCCAGCCACTTGCCGTCGGGCGAGAACATTCCACTCTGTTCGTTGAAGCGCGTGGCAATCAGCGGCCGGGGCGTATGCGTGCCGTGGAGCGGCAGCACATAAATGTCGGCGTTGGCTCCCGTCCATTGGGTGAATGCCAGCAGCTTGCTATCCGGGGTCGTAGAATCCGGAAACTGCACGGCATCGCCGCTGGTGAGTCGTTCTTCCGCGCCTCCATTTACCGGCCGCCAGAACAAGTTTCGCGTCCGGTTTGATCGTGAATAGATTACATGGGAGCTGTCTCTCGACCAGATTGGGACCTGATTGTCTCCGCCCGCGAAGGTGAATCGCGTGAAGGCGCCACGCCCCGGATTCAACAGCCATATATCGTCGTTGGCCGCGCGTATCGTGACCGCTAGATTCTGTCCGTCGGGCGACATCACCGGCTCGGACACATACCGCGGGTTGGGTGAGAGCACGCGCACCGCGCCAGTGCGGCTGATCGCGACCACTTCGCCATCGTATTGCATGGGACCGCCCGGAACATATGCCAGAATGCCATTACTGGAAACTGCCAGTGCTACGTTTCCCGCATTCTCGCTCAACATGCCGCCCCGGAGAACCTCCACCGGCGAGCCCATCACCTTGAGCCGTGCGGCATCAAACGGCACCGCAAAGAAGGAGCCTCCGCGAGCGTAAAGTAAATGTCCCGTAGGCAGATACATGCCCGCCGAGCCGCCTTCGACCAGGGTCACGCTTTCGTGCGTGTCGAGCCGATAGGCAAAGATTACCGCTTCGTTGTAGCTGGTGATATTCAGTGGGCGGCGGGTCAGCAACACCGCCTTCCCTCCAGGCAGCAACTGGGGCGACTGATAACCGGCGTCCTTACCAGGGTCGACCTTGGCCAACACTTCCAGGTGGCCCCCACTTGCGGGTACACGCACGAGATCCGATGGGGTTAAGTAAATATACCCATCGGCCCCCCACGCGGCACCGCCCATGAAAAGGTTGGCGACCTCACAGACCGTCACCGGAGCGCCGCCCCCGAGCATCATTTTCTTCAAGGATCCGTGGGAGATCCAGGCTAGCCATTGGCTGTCCGGCGAAAAAAATGGGTTCACCGCCCCCTCACTGCCAGGGACATGCTCGGGAACGCCTTGATCCATGCGCCGTAGGTACAAAGCGGAACTGGCGCCCGCATTGCTGTTTAATCCAGCAAGCTCGGCGTACGCCTGGCGATCCGACCCGCCGCCCTCGGCTGCGCTCATCGACGCGCTGCCTTGTTCGGGGCCGGAACGGGCATCGCTTGCAGCCGATGCCGAAGATCGAATCGCTGCCAAATAGGCAATCGCCGAGCCATCGGGCGCAATCGCCAACGTGGGAATCGGATTTGGAAGCTCCAGGGGCGCATCTTTCGGAAAGGACATGGAAAACCGGATCGTCGGACCCGCTTGTCGCGCTGGTCGAGTCCAATACGAGACAAGTCCTCCGATAAGCGCACCCAAAATTAGAACCACCAGTGCGCCGGTGAACACAGCGCGACTCGCGAAACGCCCGCCGGCGGGCTCGCCCCGATCGGCCTCGGAGTTAGCCAACGAACTCAATTGCAACACCACATCGTGTGCGCTTGCCCAGCGCTGTTCCGGGTCCTTGGCCAGGCAAATCGCGATGGCTCGCGCCAGTCCGGGTGGAATGCCGTGTTTCGCGGCGCTGACCGGAGCGGGGTCTCTTTCGAGAATCGCACCAGCTACACTGATTTGGTTCTTCCCCTCGAAGGCCCGTCGGCCCGTCACCATCTCGTAGAGAACTGCGCCGTACGCGAAAATATCGCTGCGTGCGTCCGCCTCCTTGCCTTCGATCTGCTCGGGAGCCATGTAGTGGAACGTGCCCACGATTGTGCCCTGGGCCGTCAACGGATGCGCCCCGGCGGGGGTGGACTGAGTCATGGTCAGCCCGGATGAAGGCGGCGCGGCTACCGTGGCCGCTTTCGCCAGGCCAAAATCCATGAGCTTGGCGCCGCCTTTCGTCAGCATGATGTTGCCGGGCTTCAGGTCACGGTGCACCACTCCTGTGCGGTGAGCTCTGTCCAAACCTTCGCCGATCTCGATGCCATACTTGAAAACCTGCTGCGCTGCCAGCGGTCCCTTCCGCAGGCGGTCGGCAAGAGTTTCCCCCTCCAGAAACTCCATGACAATATAGGCCGTCCCGTCCTGGTGGCCGACGTCGTACAGCGTGCAGATGTGGGGATGGTTGAGCGATGAGATCGCCCGTGCCTCGCGTTCGAACCGCTGCTTGGCCTCCGGGTCGCTGGAAAGATGCTCCGGCAGGATCTTGATCGCAACCGTCCGGTCTAGGCGCGTATCGCGCGCACGATACACTTCGCCCATGCCGCCAGCGCCCAGAGGTGACTGGATTTCGTAAGGGCCGAGCTTTGTGCCGGGGGTTAGGGCCATTCGTGCGCGTAATTATAGCCTGTGCATCACTCTACGCGCGGATGGCAATAATTCTGGGTGTGTTGTCGGCAAATAGAACGTAATCGCGAGCTTCGTCGAACTGTTGTTCATGACGCTCAGCCAAGCCAGTCCCGCACAATCGCTGGTTGCATTTCTATTTGCGAGTCCCACCAATGGCGCTCGTCATGATAAAGCTACTCTCGCCATCTGCGAAAAAGCTGCCGAGCAGGCCTGTCCACGCGCAACTCGTCTTGGCACAACTCTACGCCGCTCGCCCGGGCTGGACCGAAGGACCTGGTGCACGCTCATCCTCTGCTGCGGGCGGCTTTTCTTTGTCCATCACGGTTTCTTCCAGTCAGTTATGGATCGTAATTTGTGCATGATCTCCCTAAGCTCTCGGTTGGCGCCTTGCGTGATCCTGCGTTGCACTGAAGGGCGGTCGAGGCGCTCGCGAGTGAGATTCAGTCTTCGCTAGTCCGCCCGTGCTACGGACTTCTTAGCGTTTGCGGTTGGCCTGAAGTTTTATTTTCAGCTGCCCAAGTTTTTCGTTTTCAATCTTCCTCTCGGAACGAAGCTGCTGAACTTTGCCCCGTGCGGGAATTAACAACTCGCCTTGTGCAGCGTGTATTGATCGGGACATGTTGGTTTTCCTGACGAAAGAAAATCCACCAAGTATGCCCTTGCCTTTCCACAACCCCGCGCGATAATGTCGCAACGTTATGCCCCTTCATGCGCGTGAGAAGACTGGTAGAAACGATCCTTGCCCCTGTGGCAGCGGAAAGAAGTACAAGCACTGCTGCCTGCCTGGCTTCGTTCCATCGATCGATAGCCTGTGGGCGCGGCAGCACGCAGAGTCGGAGCGGCTGACGGGGGAGATCACCAGGTTTGCCTTTCGTAAGTTCGGGGAACGGATCCATGAAGCGTGGCAAGACTTCAACATGCGTGACGTTCCGAAGCCGCTGGAAGAGGCCGCAGATGAACGTCAGATCTTCATGCCCTATTTCTTGTTCCAGTGGAACCCGGCCGCTCGGCGTACCACCGCGCGCGGGCAGGCCGGCGTAGTGGCTCGCTGGTACTTGCTGGAGAAGTCGAAGCACCTGACCGCGATGCAACGGATGTTTTTGGAGCAGGCTACAACACAGCCGCTGAGCTTCTACGAGGTGGTTTGGAATGAACCCGGTGAGCGCATGACGGTGTGGGATGTTCTGGTTGGCGGAGAAACCGAAGTCATCGAGCGATCGGGGTCGCGGCACCTGCGGCAGGGAGACCTGCTTTTTGCCCAGATCTGGCACCAGCCGGAACTTGCCGTGTTTGGCAGTATGGCTCCCATCTGCATTCCGCCGGACAAGAAGATCGAGGTCATTGAACTCCGAAAACACTTGAAGAAGAGAATCGCCAAACAGAATCGCTATCTAGCACCGCACGACCTGTTGCGATATGCAGATCTGATTCGCGCCACCTACCTGGACATTCGGGACCGGCTATTCGCTCCGCCGATGCTGTGCAATACGGACGGCGACCCGCTGCTGTTTCACACGCTGACGTTTGGGATTGAGTCGGCGGAAGCGGCGTTCGACGCGTTGGCTCCGCTCGCAGTGGGACATTCCCGTGAGGAGTTGCTCGACGATGCGGAACTGGGCGACGACGGGAATCTGCGGAAGGTGGACATCGATTGGATCAAGGAAGGCAATCGTAAGTTTAAGACTTGGGACAACACCATCCTGGGCCACATCAAGATTTCCGAGGGACGTGTGATCGCGGAGGTGAACTCGGAGAATCGCGCCAAACGGCTGCGCAAAGAGATTGAGAAGCGGCTCGGTTCGCTGGCGGTCCACGAGAGCACCCGCGCTCTAACGCTCGAAGAGATGCGGGAAAATGCCCCACCGGAGAAGGCCGAGGATGCGGAACTGCACGAGGCCGGGATGGAAGCGATGTTGCGTGACCCGGGAGTGAGAAAGCAGCTGCAAGCCGTGATGCAGAAGCAAGTCGAAAGCTGGATTCATCAAAACATTCCGGCGTTAGGTGGACGTACGCCGTTGGAAGCCGTTCGTGATCCAGACGGCAAGGAAATGGTGGAAGCACTGCTTCTCGATTGGGAGCGCCGCGATGAAAAAGATGTTTCTCCGAATCAGATACGCCCAGACATTAGTGCGCTTCGCCGCCTGTTGAACCTGGCTGCCCAGGCATCTTGATTTGTTCGCCAGCGATGAGTATTCACACCCGAAGGGGGCTGCGGAGAGCTGCTTCGCCCTCTTTAGGCCGTATCCATAAGAGCAGTAGCAGAGAAATCGGCGTTTACTGCCTATTCCACGTTCCGCGTGCTCTCTGACCTCTATGTAGTCGAACGGCTTGAAGGGCCAAGAACCATCTCAACCAGTCGATGACCATGGAGCAACTGCTCGAAGCCGAACAACGAGCCACGGAGTGGATCAGAAAGATGAGAAAGATTCCACCCTCGTCGATCGAAAACCCTTCCAACGCGTCGACCGCCTGATTCAGCGGAGGGATCTCGCATTACAATAAGCGACTCCGAAATTGCTCAGGTTTCAGAATATAAAGAGACGATACGCCACGGGTGGCTATCCCTACCGCGATCGCCAATAATCTCCCGAGTCTCGGAATCGGTCTTGGGCAACCCCGTGCCGTCGAATTACCCATATGTACTGATTGGTCGACGCGGTGCGCGAGCGGGATCGGAGTGCTCGGCCCTGGAACGGTGATTTAAACGGACAAACGGTAGAGCCCGACATTCACCTCAACAGGCGTTGTAACTTGCGAAGCTCGTCCAGGAGGGCACGTCGAACCTTCAAGTTTTTTCGCTTGCCGGTAGCAACTCGGCTTACATAGGAAGGGTCAACCTCTAGCTTGTTGGCCACGCGACGATGACGATAAAGTCCGAGGTGGAGCATGTGCCCCTTAATGATGGCTTCGTCTTTAGTAGTCGCTGGCATCAACCCGACCGCTCCCGCTTAGGATATGCCAGTCACCGAAAATGACAACGGGTAATTTTGCTAGTTGCTCCGCTAAGGTACGCTAGTCACCGATAATCGGATGATCCTCGGCCCAACTGAACCGCAGCGGCGGCTATCGGTGCTCGCGCTGCCCTGCGGTCCCAAAAGAGAAAGCGTCCAAGGCTCATTCGAGTCAAGGACGCCACCGGCGTGTTAAGTCTCCGCACAAATGGGCTACAGAGGAGCAATTCGCACTCATCGTTGTGCTTCATAACTTCATGGTTGGCCATCACCGGAGCGATCGTCCGGGTGGACGGAAATGGCTAAACCCTCAATTTACTGGACGGGGGAACCGGTTGAGCAGTTCTCTAAGCACCGGTATGCGCGCAAAATCACTGACAGGTAATCCGCCTGGGTTGTAACATAGAGACGTACGCATTCGAGTAGGTGTCTGGGACGTAATTTTCCTCATTCCTCCACGCCTCATGGAGGCTCTCGGATGATTGGCGAGAAGTCTGCTCCGCAGCACACCGCTGGACAAGTCCTAAGGTAGTTTTTGGCGTGGTACAAACACGAGGCTCCTAATCGCGGGGCGATAGCAGCCCGGTTCTTGACCTTTTGAGTCTTGGTGTACAAGGTTTTGCCGCCGCTGACTTGCTTTTCGGGTGAGGGACCAGATCGCACCGGGAATCCTCATCTCTCTTCGATCATCCAGCCAGGTGACGGGAATCCAAGCGTAACCCTGCTTCCTAATTTTCTGCAACGCGAAAAGTAGCGGAAAAACCTTGTCGTCCATGCACCCGATCATCCGGCGCTACCTTATTGCATGATGATGACATGTGGATCGTGCCGGACGCTTCCCACCCAAATTGAGTATTTGCATACGCCGATGGGGGAAGTAGTGCTGCCGGATGCTGGATTTCTTATCGGGAGAGTCTGAGCTGTTTTGTGGCCGCTAGACGGATAGATCTGCTGGTCAAAGCAATCCGTATTCTCAAACTCGATTTTGAAATCTACGTCGCTTTCCCACTGGAGGGTGTCTTTGGCACATACCAGCGTACCTGTATTAGGAGCCGGAATGTCGTCCTTTGAGAATTTGATAGTGACATTCTTCGATGGACCGCTGCATTCGAAAGTAAACTTCTTTTCGCGCGCGTTACAGCCATAGATACCGCAACCAACGAGTGCAAGGACTACGAATCCGCTGACAAGTCTCCACCGTTGAGTACTCATCGCTCCTCCCAGAAGTGGAAGATCAATTGAGGTCAAGTAATCGCCGCAATCTGGACTGGTCGCGAAGGTTATCAAAGTTCGGGGTGTCGCGCAACGAAGTTTTGGAATAGCCCGCAGCCACAGCCCTTTCTAAGCAACTCAAAGCATCTTCACTGTCCCCGACCTGGTTAAACACCAGGGCCGCCGTAGCAAGGAGATCTGCACTCTTCGGAGCAATACGAAGTGCCTTATTGATGTAGGTCAGGGCTGGTTCGCGCTTGCCCAACATGGCATAGTAATCCGCAATAAATCCTAATAAGCTGGGATCCCGCGGGTTTACGGCGACCGATTTGACCGCCAGACCTAAAGCCGTCTGATACGCAGCCTTCGCTTTCGCACGTTCTCCTGGCGCCCAATAATAAGCATCCGCCAGATTTCCCCAGACCTCGTAATTGTGATTGTCCAACGTGACTGCCTTTTCGAAGATGCGAGCGGCGTCCGAATATCGTCGGAGTTGAAAATAAGCGGTACCGAGATTCGAACAGGCTTCCGCAGTAGGACGAATTTCAAGCGAATGCTCAAGCGCGGGACTGGCGTCGGCATAATCCCCGCGGAGCAAGTAGCTTATGCCTAGATTGCTGTAACCGACGAAGCTGTCAGGGGCAAGCGCGATCACCTGAGAAAACATGTCCGAGGCTTCGGCATAGCGCCCGCTCCTGAGGTAGAACGCGCCAAGCCTGTTGTAGCCGGCCCAATAGCTGGGACGAAGACTGATTGCCTTACGATAGGTCTCTTCGGCTTCCTTGGGTACGCCGAGTTGTTCGTATGCGCTGGCCAGGCCACTGTATGCGCTGTCATTAGTGGGATCGAGTTGGGCAGCGACCTCGTACTCTTGGACAGACTTCTGGTATTCACCTGTGCCGGCATTCACCAATCCCAAGCATAGGTGCCCGGAAGCCTGAGTGGGGCGGAGGCGCACTGCGCGGTCACAAGCGGATTTGGCCTGCCTTACCCAATCGATTTGCTTCGTGTGTTCGTATTCCCGCCAGTAAGACTCTCCGAGGCCAGAAAATGCGAGCGAATAATTCGGATCGTATCGGAGTGCGTGATTGAATTCTACGATAGCGTTCTCAACATTTTCCGGTTTTTTGTAATCTTGCAGATACCCTTGGCCTTGCAGATAATAGTCGTAGGCAACCGGGTGGTTGGTTCCGTGCTCTGCCTGTGCCTTTTGCTCCTCGGGCTGCAATTCGATCTGCAGCGCCTTAACAACACTGTCTGCTACTTTGTCCTCAATTGCAAAAGAGTCGGACATCGAGGCAGTGATTGTGTCACCCTGCAATTGCCGGTGCAATTTGGCGTCGATCAGCGCATAGTTGACGCGAAGCATTTCTCCAGAGCGCTCGATGTTGAGCTCCAATCCTAAGTTTGCTCCGAACTCCTGGCTTGCTTCTCGGAGACTGGACACACCTTTGGCCCGCATTTCACTCGCCGGGACCACCTGGAAGGAATGAGTCCCCGTGAGCTGCGCTAGACGTGCTGTCAGAGTGTGGACCAGCCCGTTACCAAATGCCGCCGTCTCGCTATCGGTGCCCGATGCGCCCAAGGGAAGGATTGCTAACTCGTTTACCCGGGTAACGGCGCCTGTGGGCGAGGGTGGGCCAGTATGTCTTGTCCAAGCCAGGAAGATGCTTGTAGCTATGAGCAACACCAGGGCGGCCACTCCGAGTTGGCGCGATATGTGAGCCTTTGGGCTGGGTGAAACAACGCTAAACCCAGATTCCAGAGGCTTCAGGGCAGCTGAGAGCTCGGCCGCGCTTTGGTAACGACGAGCTGGATCCTTGGCCAAGCATCGCAAGATAATTCTTTCCAAGCCGGGAGAAAGGTCGGGATTCAGCTGACGCGGTGCAATCGGCGATCTGCGGACGATTTCGTCAATTAGGACTGACGGAATCAAACTGTCGAAGGCCTGTTTTCCGGTAGCCACTTCGTACAGGACGACGCCTAGCGAGTAGATATCGCTCCGGAAATCAGAGGGCTTGCCTTTCAACTGCTCAGGGGGCATGTACCGCAAGGTTCCGGCAAACTCTTTAGTATTGCCCAAAGTCTGTGTAACCTCGGTCTCTTTGGCGCGCAGGAGTTTTGCCAACCCAAAATCGAGGAGTTTCGCGTCACCTTTGGGGCTGAGAATAATGTTTGCCGGTTTGAGATCACGGTGGACAATCCCAAATTCCGAGACTTCCTCCAAGGTTCTTGCGATCTGTCCACCAAGTCGAACAACCTCTTCTTCGGAAAAACGGCACTCTGTCAACCTTTGTTCGAGCGTGACCCCCGGGACGAATTCCATGACCAGGAAATCAATGCCATCCTCGGTGTCAAAATCGTAGATGTGGGCAACATTAGTGTGGCTTAGGCGCGAGAGTGTGAGGGCTTCCTTCCGGAAACGCTTGCGAGCTGCATCATCGGCCAGGGTTCCGGGCGGGAGCACCTTGAGAGCGACGTCTCTATCCAATCGCTCGTCATGAGCCCGGTAAACCACACCCATGCCCCCCGCTCCGATTTGTTCAACAACCCGATAGTGCCCGAGCGTCCGTCCGAGGATAGGAGATACAACTGCCATATTTCTTGTGGCCCCTTGTTTGATAGTCCGCGGCCCGGAATGAGATCGGCACGCCCCCGTGCAGGGATAAAATGGTAGGCCCTAAGCATACCCAAGTCAACGTACCGTGAACCTTGGTAGATCAGTCTGCGTGGTGTGCGGATCGTCAGGGTATCGATTAGAGCTTGTTGCACCAAACACGCTGAAGCCGGAGCGGTTGGCTCCGGCTTCGTGGTTTGAGTGAGCACCTCTCACTTAAGAGCGACGATAACTTGTTCGTTGCCGTCCGCCGATCCTTTGGCGAGCTGCAGTTCCTTCTTCAGTTCCTGTTCGTGCTTGGAGGTTGGGACAATCATTCCTCCGGCTCCCAAGCCCTTCCAAACCTCGGTCAAGAAGTATTGGGTACCGATGCGGTCGAACACCAGCTTGCTTTCGGTGTTGCGAGGACTCTCGGTCCTGGCGATCGACAATGCAGCCGAGTTGGTCTCGGTGTTCCGGATCATGATCTCGCTCGGGCTTTGGCCTAAGACCCTGATTTCGTAGGTTCCGGCCGGGAGTTGTTTCGCGCCAACGTTGAAAGCGAACGGCACTTCGGCCTTCGCGTAGGACTGAGCGTAAGCACCGGTGGCGTTGAGCAACAGTGACGTGACCACCAGCGACAGGATCGTGATAAGGTTGCGTTTCATGACGTCCTCCCTTGGGGCTCCTTGCAGTGGAGCCCAAACTGAATTTTGTCTCTCGAAGTCTTCAACGCCTCCGCTGAATACTTGCTGTGACGCATTTGTTAAGGCAAGCATGGTGCCAAGTCGAGCCGGGCTTCTTTGCTGGACCATTCTGCTGCGTTTGCAACAAGATGAGTTTTGGCCCAAGACGTCGACATGGTTTCCGGGCCGACATGCGGTAGCCGATCGGATACCGGCGAGAACCGCCAGGTTCCCCGCGAAAAATCTACTCAAGCAAGAGAAGCTTGAGGAGATCATCCTGATCGGGCGCTTGCGCGCGAAGCCAATCGATTCGACGACGCGTCGCAAAGGAAAGTCGGCTAGACTGTTCCGGAGGAGGGAGACTCCTTGAATCCGAGGTTGGTCGCGATGTCAGGGCCGCTGGAGGGTACGGTCCACACTATAACTGACGGTCCGCTGTCTTTGGGGCGGGACCCCGCCAACCAGGTCATGATCGGCGACTCCGCAGTTTCACGAAAGCACTGCGCCATCAGCCAAGTCACCCAGGGCATTTATGAAATTTCCGACCTCGACAGTCACAACGGGACGTTCGTCAACGGGATTCAGGTTATCCGTACGCCCATTCAACACGGAGACCGGATTCGCATCGGAACCAGCGAGTTTGTGTTCCTCATCGGTCAGGATGAGGACGCCAGCCCGCAATCATCGGGCACCGGCAAACAAACGACCAGCGGAACGCTGACTGCGTTGTTCCTCGATCAGCGTTCAGGATTGCCATCGGACGCCCCGGGCATAGGCCGGATGGCGCGCGACCTGTCAGCATTTTTCAAAATTGCCAATCTCGTCAACTCCTTCCACGACGTGGAAACTCTACAGCGCGAGTTGCTGGGGCTGATTTTCGAGGTGATCCCGGCCGCGCAAGGTGCTATTGTGCTGCAGCCGAGTGCAAATGAGGAACTCAACCCGCCTTGCACGTGGAACCGCGACGGCGAGGCAAAGCAAGAAATGGTTATCCGGGAGGAGTGGGCGCAACGAGCCGTGTGGGAACGCTGTGCTGTCTTCACAACCGCGTCTACTGCACCCGCGACGGCTGAACACGTGTTGTGCGTTCCCCTGGTCGCGACGGAGAACATCCTCGGCGTGATCTACCTAACTTCGCCGGCAACATCACCCCCATTCGGCGAGGACCACGCGTACTTCCTGACCTCAGTTTCCCGCATTGCCGCCGTATCGCTGGAGAATCTGTTAAAGCTCGATTCTCTGCGGGCTGAAAACCAGCGGCTCCGAGCGTACGTGGGCGCAGCGACGCTGATCGGCGAGAGCCGCGCGATGTCGCGGGTCACCGAGTTTATCGGACGCGTGGCAAAGGGCGATTCGACAATTCTCATCCGCGGGGAAAGCGGCACTGGCAAAGAACTGGTGGCCCGCGCCATTCATGCCAACAGCCTGCGCCCCAGCAAGCCGTTCGTGGCCATCAACTGCGCTGCGATTCCGGAAGCTTTGCTGGAGAGCGAACTGTTTGGGCATGAGAAGGGAGCTTTCACCGGCGCGGCTGCGATCAAGAAGGGCAAGTTTGAAACCGCCGAGGACGGAACCTTGCTGCTCGACGAAATCGGCGAAATGGCTCCACTGCTGCAGGCCAAACTGCTGCGGGTCCTGCAGCAGCGTGAGTTCGAGCGGCTCGGCGGCACCCGCCTGCTACCGTTTAACGCGCGCGTCATCGCCGCCACCAACAAGAACCTGGAGCAGGCGATTAAGGCGGGCGACTTCCGGCAGGACCTCTATTACCGCCTGAATGTAGTTTCGGTGGCGTTGCCGCCCCTGCGCGAGCATCGCGAAGACATACCCGCGCTGGCGCTGCATTTTGCCAATAAGTTTGCGGCAAAGTCCAAACGGGGCTTCAGAGGCATTCCGCTGGAGGCACGGTCACTGCTGATGCAATATAGCTGGCCCGGCAACGTTCGCGAACTGGAAAACGCCATCGAACATGCCATCGTGCTGGGACTGACGGACGAGATCCTGCCGGAAGATCTTCCTGAAGCGATGCTGGAAGAGCAGTCGTCGGACATGGCGGCGCTGTATCACAACACGCTTTACCAGACGAAGAAGCAACTGGTAATCACGGCGATGAACGATGCTAAAGGGAACCACGTTGAAGCGGCACGGCTGTTAGGAATTCATCCCAAGTACCTGCATCGGCTGATCAAGAACCTCAATTTGAAGTCCGAATTGAAGCGGCTGGCGTAACACGATAAAGCTACGCTGGCCATCTGTGAAAAAGCTGCCGAGCAGGGCCTGCCTACCGCGCAAATCGCCTTGGCACAATTTTACGCCGCTCGTCGCGCTGGACCGAAGGACCTGGTGCACGCCTATATGTGGTTCCTGATCGCCGGCGAACAAATCACCCAGGCAAAGAACCATCTCAACCAGTCCATGACCATGGAGCAACTGCTCGAGGCCGAACAACGAGCCGCCGAGTGGATCAGAAAGATGAGAAAGATTCCACCCTCGTCGATCGAAAATCCTCCCAACGCATCTGCCGCCTGATTCGGAGGAAGGCGGTTCGTCCAGAATCGTACTATCCGCCTCTACTGTAGTGCGCAGGATATAATGATGCGCACGAATGGCCCTTACCTCTGGCACGAAACTCGGTCCCTATGCAATTCAATCGCCGCTGGGTGCGGGCGGGATGGGCGAAGTGTACCGCGCCCGCGACGCCCGCCTCAACCGCGATGTGGCGATCAAGATTCTTCCTGCATCATTCTCCTCCGACCCCGACCGCTTACAGCGCTTCGCGCAGGAAGCTCGTGCCGCCGCCGCGCTCAACCACCCTAACATTCTTTCGATCCACGATATCGGTGACGATCGCGGCGCACCCTATGTGGTCTCTGAACTGTTAGAAGGAGAGACGTTCCGCGACCGCCTGCGCAACGGACCGCTCTCCTCTCGCAAGGCCATCGACTATGCCCAGCAGGTCGCTCGTGGCCTCGCCGCCGCCCACGAGAAGGGCATCGTCCATCGCGACCTCAAGCCGGAAAACATTTTCCTTACCAACGACGGGCGCGTAAAGATTCTTGATTTCGGCCTAGCCAAGCTCACCCGCCCCGAAGGCGGCGAGACCCTTGGCGACGCTCCCACGCAGCAGGTCGGCACCGACGCCGGCACGGTAATGGGCACGGTCGGTTATATGGCGCCCGAGCAAGTTCGCGGTAAGCCGGCAGATCCGCGCTCTGACATCTTTGCCTTCGGCGCCATCCTCTACGAGATGCTCTCCGGCAAGCGCGCTTTCCACGGCGATTCTTCCGCCGACGTTATGAGCGCGATCCTGAAAGAGGATCCGCCCGAACTCGCCGAAACCAATCGCAACATCTCGCCCGCGCTGCAGCGCATCGTCCATCACTGCCTCGAAAAGAATCCCGCTGAGCGCTTCCAGTCCGCTCGCGACGTAGCTTTCAACCTCGAAGCTCTGACCGACATTTCGATCTCTAGTCCTGACGTCGTGCGTGCCATGCCGGAAGAGCGGACCACACGTCGCTGGTTGTTACCGTTGCTCGGTGGCTTGCTGCTACTAGCGTCATGGGTTGCCATCTATCGGTTCGCTCATCGCGGAGCCGCTAGCAACCCGACCTTCCATGAAGTCACCTTCCGCAATGGCACCATTTGGGCCGCCCGGTTTGCGCCGGATGGCCAGACCATCGTGTATGGTGCCGCCTGGGATGGCCAGCCTCAGGAGGTCTTCTCCACCCGCTTCGACAGTAGCGACTCCCGGCCGATCGGCTTGCGGTCCGCCCAGGTTTTGTCCATTTCCTCAAAGGGCGAGATCGCAATCTCCTTGGACCCGACCGATACTGCCGCGTTCCTCCAGTCCGGCACTCTGGCGCGTGTCCCGCTGGCTGGAGGCGCCCCGCGCGAGGTGCTCGACAACGTGTACTGGGCGGACTGGACTCCCGATGGTCAATCCCTCGCGGTCGTTCGTCGTAGCCCGAGCGGAGTCGCGCATCTGGAATTTCCAGCTGGGCAAACGATTTATGAACCGCAAGGGTGGGTCAGCCATGTGCGTTTTTCCCCGGTTGGTGATTTGCTGGCTATCGCTGATCATCTCCCCGGCGGCGACGACGGTCGTGTCGTAATCCTGGACCCGCGCGGAAACCGCAAATCCAGTTCTTCTTTTTACTCGAGTGTCGAGGGACTGGCTTGGAGTCCGAATGGCAACGAAGTCTGGTTCTCTGCTGTCCCTGCTGGATCCGCTCGCTCCATCTATGCGCTGGATCTTTCTGGCAAGGAGCGTCTTATCTATCGTTCGCCCGGCGGGCTGACTATCCACGACATCAGCCGTGGTGGCCTCGTGCTGATGACCGCGGACAAGTCTCGCATCAGCATGTCGGGGCTTCCGCCCGGCGAAACCCGTGAACGCAGCCTATCCTGGTTTGACTGGTCCCTGCTCACCGACATGTCTGCCGACGGCAAGACCCTCGTCTTTTCTGAGACCGGCGAAGCTGTGGGCACGAACTACAGCATTTTTCTGCGGAAGTCCGATGGCTCTCCTGCGATTCGTCTCGGCGAAGGGGGCCAAGCGGTGATTTCCCCGGATGGTCAATGGGTGCTCGACCACAGCGGTTCCCCGCGAAGGCTGGTACTTCTTCCTACCGGAGTCGGTGAGCCCAGACAGCTCACCGATAACAAAACCGATCACTTCGGGGCCGCCTGGCTGCCCGACAGCAAGTCGATTACCTTCTCCACCGCCGAACCTGGTCACGCGGCTCACACCTACCTGCTCGACCTGCAAGGTGGCGCCCCGCGCGCTCTGACTCCCGAAGGTACCGCGGGAGGTCTGATTACTCCTGACGGCAAATTTCTTCTGGCCGTAGATGCCAAACGCGAGCGCTGGCTTTACCCGATTGCCGGTGGTGAGCCGCAAAAGCTCAACATTACCCTCAGCTCCGACGAACGCCCTATGAACTTCTTCGCCGACGGCAAAAGTTTGCTCGTGCGCAATCGCTCACTTCCCGTCCAGGTAACGCGCATCGATATCGCTACCGGCCACCGCGAGCCCTGGAAGGAAGTCGCTCCTTCCGATCCGGCGGGGGTGCAGAGCATTCCCAGCCTGAGGTTCAGCGCTGACGGCAAGTCTTATGCCTATTCCACGTTCCGCGTGCTCTCCGACCTCTATGTGGTCGACGGCTTGAAGTAAACGCCGATTTCTCTGCCACCGCTTATGGATACCGCCTAAAGAGGGCGAAGCGCTCTCCGCAGACTACTGCGGCGATCGCGATTACAAGTGCATGCTGGGCCGAATCGCGCCGCTAGGACGAGGTTAGCGGGCTGGTGGGCAAATCGTGCTAATTCCGCATCGTCGCGAGCAGGTGAAATGGATGTACAATGGCTCCCGTTTTCGCAAATCTAACGAGGATTTCCTTTTGGACTCGAAAGGATAAGGATTGGTCATGCGCCGCCTAATGGAGTTCCTATTCGTTCTCGCCGTGATCGGTTCTGATCTTGCTGTTGCCCAATCCAAGCTGCCTAATGCACCCGTGCGTGAAGTGACGGACGACTACTTCGGCACGAAGGTGACGGATCCCTACCGGTGGCTCGAGAATACAAAAGATCCCGAGGTAGCGGCCTGGATGAAGGCGCAGAACGACTACACGCGGACAGTATTGGCAAGCATCCCCGGCCGTGATCAGCTGCTGGATCGCATCAAAGCGCTCGACAACGCAGGCAGCGTAGTCTCGGCACTCCAGGTCTGGGGTGGTCACTACTTTTACTTCAAGACCGAGCCCGGCTCAGACAATCGCAAGCTTTATCAGCGTGACAACGTCAATGCAGCCGAGCGACTGCTCGTGGATCCGGAGAAGCTGACTACGGCAGATGGCAAGCATTTTTCCATCGATTACTTTCAACCGTCACTTGACGGGAAGTATGTGGCTTACGGGATTTCTCCGGGTGGGTCGGAAGATAGCGTTTTGCACGTAGTCGAGAGCACGACCGGCAGAGTATTGAGCGACCTTATTGATCGCGCCCAGTTCGGACAGCCCAGTTGGCTGCCCGATGGCTCATTCTTCTACACGCGCACGCAGAAGCTGCCACCTGATGCGCCGCCCACAGCGAAGTATCAGAAACTACGGTCTTATCACCATGTGTTGGGTGCTGATCCTGACAAAGAATCGGCTGTTTTTGGATATCAGGTGTCTCCCAATGTGAAGGTGACAGAAGATGATTTTTCTGTCCTTGCCTTCTCGCCGGGTGCTCCCAAGTATCTCTTGGGACTGGTAATTCACGGGGTCAAACGCGAGGTTGATTTGTACGCGTCTGCATTTCAGGACGACGCTAGCGCGAAGACGGCTTGGAAGAAAGTTGCCGATGAAGCTGATGCGGTTACAGGTTTCGACCTGCACGAGAATAGTCTCTTCCTGCTTTCCCACAAAGACGCTTCCCGCTACAAGGTTTTGCTCACTAGCCTCGCGAATCCTGATTTGGCCCATGCTACGGTGGTCGTTCCGGCGAGCGACGTGGTGGTCGTTAATATCTCCGCCGCTGGCGATGCGCTTTACGTGCAAGATCTAGATGGCGGCGTCGGACGGTTGCGACGTTTGCCCTATGACGGCGCAACCATTCAGCCGGTGAAGCTTCCGTTCGATGGTGCTATTCAGTCCCTGGTTACAAATCCGACCGAATCTGGAGCTTGGCTGGAGCTCACGTCGTGGACAAAATCGCCGTTGTGGTACGCGCTGGATGCGAGTTCCGGCAAGCTGACCGACACGGGTCTGGTGCCATCGTCTCCTGTGGATTATTCACAGGTCGAATCGCAAGAGGTCAAGGCAAAGAGCGCGGACGGCACCATGGTACCGCTCTCGATTGTCCACAAGCGAGGGATGGTGCTGGATGAGTCTCATCCCACCTGGTTAGAAGGCTACGGTGCATACGGGATCACTCTCGATCCGGTGTTTCGTCCGACGCTGCTGGCGTTCTTTGAACGTGGCGGAGTATACGCCGTGGCTCATGTCCGCGGCGGCGGGGAATACGGTGAAGATTGGCATCTCGCCGGCCAGAAGCTGACCAAGCAACACACCATTGATGACATGCTAGCTGGGGCAGAGTATCTGATCGAGCACAAATACACTTCACCCGCTCATCTTGCCGGCGAAGGCACCAGTGCGGGCGGCATCACGATCGGCGGCGCCATTACCCAGCGTCCTGATCTGTTCGGTGCGGCCTTGATTCGAGTGGGCGATTCCGACTCGCTGCGTTCCGAACTCATGGCCAGCGGGCCCGCCAATATTCCTGAGTTTGGCACGGTCAAGGAGCCCGACGGTTTCAAGGCGCTGTATGCTATGGATGCCTATCAACACGTAAAGCCCAATACGACGTATCCCGCAGTACTACTAACCACGGGTGTCAACGATCCTCGCGTGGCGCCGTGGCAGGCAGCCAAGATGGCTGCCCGCTTGCAGGCATCCACCACTAGCGGCAAGCCGGTGCTCCTACGCGTCGACTATGACGCAGGACACGGAATGGGCTCGACCAAAACACAACGCGACGAGGAGCTGGCTGATGAAGTGGCCTTCTTGTTCTGGCAATTGGGGAACTCCCAATTTCAGCCCGCGCAAGCACACAAGTGAGTTCGCCGGCCAAGCATGCTCGGCATGTGACGATGGAACAACTGCTCGAGGCCGAACAGGGGGCTGGTAGGTGAAACTCTCAAATACAAAAGGAACGCCTTGTGATTGCAAGGCCGAGTCGCGATCGGTCCCATGCAGATGCAAATGCGCGTCGGTCGTATTGCCGGTGTTTCCGAGCAGTGCGAGCACATCTCCTCGACGAACTCGATCGTGCAGCCGCACCTTGATGCTTCCATTTTGAAGGTGCGCATACGTGACGTAAGGCAAAGGATGTTCTGTTTTGGACCTGGGACGGAAGGTCAACTAAAATTGAAAACCGAAGAGCGCGGATTGGGCAATTCTCTCGGTATAAACGCTTTGCGCCATCGTAAGGTAGGCGCCATCCACCTTAGTTCGCGAAGCTCGATCAATCCTGGCGTGTTCTTCTGACCAGAAGAAGAGGGAATTCCTTCAATAATCATTGATGATGTTCGATGTTCGTGCCTTTGAAAGTCTTCCAATCGACATCCGGCTCAAAAAGCAATGGTTCGGCGTCTTTTTCCCTTACCTGGGAATTCAATTCGCTGTCCACGGAGATGTGAAGTACCCTTGCGCAATGGGCGCGCTCGGATTCGAGTTCAATGGAAAGCTTTTTCCTCTGAGGCGCCCTTGCACGAAGGGCGTAGCGAAAGCATCTTCTGCTCAAGCGCCATACGCGCGTTCTCCAGTGCTGAACTTCAAGCGATGAGGCGTGGGCTCGGTAGTGACCGGAAATGCCCAACTGATTTCTCCAGCCTCATTCCGAACCAAGAAAAAGAGATGGCGTTCGAGGTCTTCCACAATCGCATGAACCCTTGCGGTGGGTAGTCCCAGCGTGGCTGCAAGCCGGTCAACCTTTATCGGTCTCCCATTTTCATAGTTTCATAGGGCAGTTCGCGAACAGCAAAGTTGCGCACAAGGTGATGTTCGGGTGTCATGATTGCAAGCCTTGCCGCGAAGGATTCGGGACCTTCGCCATCGCGGCCTTGAGGCCGGTGTCAGGCACTCGGTTTATGGTTTCTCGGCTGCCGATTAAGAGCGTGTTGGCGTCCGATTTTTCCACAATCATTGGCACAGTCCCTTTCTGGGACAGGTTTCGATCGCCTCCTGCCAATGTACGCCTTCTTGGCGATCGCTTTGCCCCGGTGCTTGCACTTCCACATCTCCGAGGCATCCAGAGCCGTTCGAACATACGTCACTTCCAACCGCAACAGAAAACGCATTTCTGCATTTCGCATTCAGAGCGTGAGTTTAGCGCGGTTCAAGACGGCCGGCAACTGTTTCGACTTAAAGTCGAGAATTTAAACCAAAAAGCGGTGCCTTCGATGAAACCAAGAGACTGTGTCCGTAGTACTGAATACCGCGAGATAATCTCGGGATGGCTAAGTACAACATCTCTGATCGGGTGTAGGTTTGGATGGAAGACGACCGAACGCGAGGAGATTCCAGAACACGCAACATGAACTGGCGGAGCGCAGGGAAAACTTAGCCGCCAATCTCTGCCATATCCTGACCAAAATTATCGGAGTCTTTTTGAACGTTCTGCCGCGTTTGCACTGCTGCTGCAATCTCGTACTCGGCTGTTTCTAGCCACTTGGCTGCGTAATATTCTGTTTGGGCTTTGAGAGCTTGCGGCAGTAGGAACGTTTCCACCTCGTTCAACCTAGACATCGCTTGCTGAAGTTTCCATTTTGAATACGGCGCTCCATTTTCTGTCAGCTGTCTATCGAGGGCGGATACCTCCGCTCTTTCCGCCTTGACCTTGGATTCTATTTGTCGGATATGCGCTGAATCAATCTTCATCTCGCCATTGTAAGCCGCTGACAAGATCAACCTCCTATTTGAATTTCCTGCGACAACGCTAGCAATTCGTTCACGTGACAACTTTCTAGCCGATTCTTGCCGGCTTTAGCTTAGAACACTCTGGACAACAACACTTGAAATCTTTGTCAGAAGTATTCGCCAAGTGACCACACTTGGCGCAGATGCGCCTTCCGTCTAGATGGGCGACCATCGGCCTGAACTCCTCGCCAATGACCCAATACGGGCAGCGAACGACCATCAGGGTGTCCGTCGCGGTGCCCATCTCTACGCGACTCCTGATGAGATTTTCGAGGCTAGGAATACCAGCAGATCAGGGACGCTGATCCCGGAGTCGAGCAACGAGATCATCTCCTCGGGAGTGACACCGACTTGTTGCCCGAACCGCACAAGTTTATCGGCGGCTTGTTCCAAGAGAAATGTGTCTCTTTCGTCAATCTCCTCCGAGTGGCTGACCTGTGTGATCGGGGCTAACGATTGCGACGGTTTCATGAGCCCATCCTCGGTTCCCTGGCGCAGCAACACTGTCTCAGGAACTGAGAACGTGCGCAGTGATGAGCGTCACACGCCATGACAGACGGCGCAATCGTAGCCATAGATCTTCTTGCCTCTGGCGAGCGACTCCGGGCTGGGCTTGACAGGATTGCTCTGATTCGCCGCTTCAGGAGCGATCTTGTACCCGGCGGGTGGAGTTTTGGGAGCCGTTTGGCCCTGCAAACTCCATGCAGCGACCTGAAAAGTGAGCAGTGAGGAGACCGTGACCAAGTTCTTGAGCATCAAAATGGACTTGCCCCCAAAAGGCAACGCTCACGGGCAAGTTGTTCGCGGAGCAGAGCGTCAGGGAGAACTGACTACCGGCAACTCGATGAAGCTTGCCTTGTCGGGCGTGTGGTAGACACGCTGCTCGGCCTTGCGGTAATCCGCTGGCTTGGCCCAGAAGATGTTGGGCACGAACGTCTGCGGATTACGGTCATAAAGCGGAAACCAACTCGACTGGATTTGGACCATGATCCGGTGGCCGGCCAGGAAGACATGGTTCGCCGTGGGCAAGGCAAAAATGTAGGGGAGAGGCTTGTCGGGCACAATCGGCTTCGCCGTTTCCAAGCTCTCACGATAGCGGCCTCGGAAAATGTCCGCCGAGATCATCAACTGATAGCCACCAAGTCCCGGTTGGCCCGCTACCTCATCGGGATAGAGGTCGATCACCTTCACCACCCAGTCAGAGTCAGTGCCGCTGGTGGAGGCGACCAGATTGGCGATAGGCTGCCCACTGATCTTCAGCGGCCTGGTCAAGACGTGAGAGACGAACGCCACAACGTCGGGGCGGCCCGATGCTTCGCGCTGGTCGTCCACCAGCCACCGCGACCAAGACTCGTCATCAATGGGGCGCGGGCGGAAGGGCACGGGCTTCCACGGATCGGAAACATACTCGTCGAATGCCGCATCGCCGCGGGTGGGCGCGGCAAAGCTTAACTTCAAACCTGTATTCAGATAGAGCGGCGTCGGCCTTACGCCGCAGCCCGTTGCGCATCCAGCCGGCCACGCTGGCAAGCGCAGCCACTTGTTGGTGCCGGTTTCGTAGGCGGAGACAGGCGCAATGTCGGCTTTCGGCGCACCATCTTTCAGGTACTGATCCAGAAATGGCCGGAGAATCTCCCACCGAAAATAGAGCGCGGTATCGCTGCCGAATTTCAAGGGGCCGAGCGTGCTGCCGTCGCCGATTTCCTGGGCGTGATGCCAGGGGCCCAGCACCAGGAACACCTTGTCGTTATTTGTGTCTTTGGGCTTGATTGCCTTGTAGACAGCGATGGCCCCGTAGATGTCTTCCTGGTCCCAGAGGCTGTGCACCAGCATCACCGGCACCTTGAGCGGCTCAGCGGCCAACACGCGGTCCACCGCCTGGTCGCGCCAGTAGGCATCGTAACTCGGGTGTTTCAGGATCTTCTGCCAGAAGCCGACTTGCTCCAAACCGTGGAGACGCCCGAGTTCGCCCGCTGACCCCGCTTGCATAAACATGTCGTAATCGTCGAAGTAGCTCTTCCACCATTTGACGTCGGACCCTCGCGTTGCCTCCTGCTCATATATGTAGGGCATGCCCTGTTCGCGGAAGGCGCCGTTGTGAAACCAGTCATCACCCATCCAGCCATCGACCATAGGATTCATCGGCACCGCAACTTTGAGCGCCGGGTGCGGGTTGACGAGCGCCATCAGGGGCAGAAAGCCGTCGTAGGAAATGCCGAGGACTCCGACTTTGCCATTCGTTTCGGGAATATTCTTCACCAGCCAGTCGATGGTGTCGTATGTGTCTGTGGCGTGATCGACGGGCGTGGGGTTCTGCGGCCCATGGAGCGGCCGGTTCATTACGTAGTCGCCTTCGGAGCCATGTTTCCCGCGCACGTCCTGAACCACGCGAATGTAGCCGCCTTCGACGATCACGTCGGTTGCGTTGTCATACCCCTGCAGGATGGGACCGAGATGCGAACTCTGGGCGTGACTCGTGAGTGTGCTTGCATCGTACGGAGTACGCGTTAACAGAATAGGCGCGCCTTTTGCTCGCTTTGGCACGATGATGACCGTGTGCAGCTTGACCCCGTCGCGCATCGGGATCATGACGTCGCGCTTGGTGTAATCAAAGCTGACGGTGACAGGGTCGATTCTGGCCGGCGTTTCACTGGGCAAGTCCGGGTACTTGGCCGTCGGCGCACTGTTCTGCGCGGCCAGGGAGCTTACGAGCCAACAGACGCCGAGAACTATGAGCAGGAAATTCGCGGCCCGTGGAGATTCGACCTCGAATCCAAGAAATCTGTGCGACGCTACCATGAACTCACCGTTTGTCACGAGAGTGTACTACGGGAATGAGGTAAACAAGAGTTGCCATGTACATCGCCACCGTGCTAGATGAATGCGAATTGTTGACCGCTTTGGATGGGCCAAGGTTCGCAGGCCGGTGATGGCGAACAAGACTCTGGACAGTCCCAGCGGATCTCGTCTGCCGAGTTCTGTTATCCGAACCCGGGAGGCGAGGAAAAACGCTGCGCCGAATAACGCGCCCACGAACCCTTGCAGCAACGCTTATCGCTCCCTGACGGCACTCTTGTCAAGGCCCCACCGAGTGACGGGCCTCACACCATCGAGTGACGGAAAACTCGCGCTGCGGGCGGGTGCGGTAAGCACGGTTGGGTGTGTGGCTAAATTTCACGCTCTGGCAACGAACGCTCAGCGACGAGGGTCTGACCGCAACACTACGCTGCTGCTAGGCGGTCCAAGGAAATACTCGATGACTCTTCCACGTTGTCCTCGTCGTCAATCGGCACACAAACTAGGCCGAGGCAGGCTGCACACTTTGAGCCATCCGCAAAAACGTTTTCTTCGTCGCATTGCGAGCATCTGCCGTAACCGAAGCTATCCATGACCAACTCCTTCCTTGAGATAACTGAGATAAGCGGCAGGTAATCAGATCGAGCAAGTCAGCCACACTCATCCCAGAATTGAGCATCTCGATTATTTCTTCGATGCTGAAGCCCGCTTGTTCACCGACGCTGGCAAGCTTCCCTACAGTTCTTAAGAAGTGGGCTTGCTTCGGCCCTTTCGACATTTACAAAATGATGCCATAGTCCGAAGCTCACGCCTTCACTAGAGCGAGATTACGGGCCGTCGGTGTGAAAGTATGTGATGGGTCTCACGTAACTGTCGTAATCAGTTCACCAAGAGCTTCGCTCAGGACCCGACTAAGCGAGCGTTAGCTTGGCAGTTCTGCTGTTAGCTCCACAAAAGTATCAGGCTGAGCCCCACGCACGGTTGGTCACGCATTCCTAGGCGTAAAGTTTTGCCGCCGCTACCAACGCCTGTCCCAGGCTCAAACCGCCATCCCCCGAAGGCACTTCTTTCTGTGTGAACACCTCAAATCCAGCTTCGAACAGCCGTGCTTCGAGTCGTTGCGATAAGTAGATATTGTGAAAGGTCCCGCCACTCAGGCACACGCGGTGGAGAGCAGTTTTCCTTCGTAGGAGTGTTGCTTGCTGGACGAAACCCTCAACCAACCCGTTGTGAAAACGCCGACTGATCGCTGCGACAGGAAGGTTCCGGCCGAGATCATCGAGCAGTGCCTCAAATAAGGACCGCGTGCCGATGATCCAGCTATCACCATCCGGCACCAGTTCCAGGGGATATCCAGTTTCGTCCTCCGATGCCGAGATGGTCATTTCCAGTTCAATCGCTGCTTGGGCTTCGTAATTGACCTGTTGTCGAATTCCAACTAGTGCTGCAACCCCGTCGAACAGACGCCCACAACTTGAAGTCAGCGGCGAATTCAGCTTGTGCTCGGTCATTTGCAACAGCATCTCGGTCTTCGGCAGGTCCAGCTGTCTCACAAACGGAATCGACAAACCCAGAAACTCTCTCCCGAAGTAATGAGCGAGATAGCTCACCGCCATGCGCCACGGCTGGCGGATCACCGCTGCTCCCCCCGGCATGGGGACATATTCAAAATGAGCAGCGCGTTCGAAGTCTGTATACCCGGCGGTGAGCACTTCTCCGCCCCAGATGTGTCCGTCAGTACCGTAGCCGGTTCCGTCTAGCGCAAAGCCGATCACGCGGCCTTCAAGGTGATTTTCCGCCATACAACTTGCAATGTGTGCGTGGTGGTGTTGCACGCCAAGCAACTGCGCTCCACACTGTTGCAGCGCCCATTTGGTGGAGAAATAGTCGGGGTGGAGGTCGTAAGCGACGATCTCTGGCCGGATTTCCAAGATTCTTTTCAGATGCTCGATGGCTTGATTGAAGAAGGCGTAACTTTCAACATTTTCCAAATCTCCAACGTGCTGGCTCAAGAAAGCGTGCTTTCCTTTGGTGAGGCAAATGGTGTTTTTTAGTTCGCCTCCCACGGCCAGCACCGAAGGCTGCTCGTCCTTCAAGAAAACCGGAACCGGAACAAAGCCGCGTGAGCGCCGCAAGTGCCGCGTGACGCCACCCGCGACTCGCACCACGGAATCATCGCAGCGCAGCAAGATGTCCCGGTTGTGAACCAAGAGGTAGTCGGCGAGGCTGCTTAAGCGCGTGACCGCCTCACAGTTATCAATCGCGATCGGCTCCTCGCTCAGGTTGCCACTGGTCATCACCAAAGCCTTGAACCCTCCCTCCGCGAGCAGCATGTAGTGAAGCGGCGTGTACGGGAGCAAAAGTCCCAGGTAGCGGTTGGACGGCGCAACTTCGTCCGGAATCATGCTGGGTAGTTTTTTCGGAAGGAGAACAATAGGCCGCTGGATCGACTGCAAAACAGTCGACGCCGCAATGTCCAATTCACAGATTTCCTCAGCAGCCTGCAAATCCGGAACCATCACCGCGAACGGCTTCTCAACCCGGCGCTTCCGCCGACGGAGCAGAGCCACCGCCGCGGGATTCGCTGCATCGACGGCCAAGTGGAAGCCGCCTAGACCTTTGACTGCCACGACTAGTCCAGCGTGCAGGCCGGAGACCGCTTCGGCGATTGGATCGCGACATTCGATCCGTTGTCCAGACTTATCCCAGAGTTCCACCCGGGGCCCGCACTCCCAGCAGGCGTTGGGCTGAGCGTGAAAGCGGCGATCGAGCGGATTCTCGTATTCCGCAAGACATGGCTGGCACATGGGAAACATCGCCATCGACGTGCTCGGCCGGTCGTAAGGAATATCGCGAATGATGGTGAAGCGCGGCCCACAGTTGGTGCAATTAATGAACGGATAGCGATAGCGCCGGTCCTTCGGGTCGAAGAGTTCGCGCAGGCAGTCCGGGCAGATCGCGACGTCGGGCGAAATCAGCGTATGAACTTCTTCGCCCTCGTGGCTATGAACTATGCGAAAGTCCTGATCGCGATTACACGGTACGTCGTGGACGGCCAAGCTCGTGATCCGCGCCAGGGGCGGCGCTTCGGCTGGTAAGTGCTCAACGAAGTTCTGAACCGTTTCTGCTGGCCCCTGTATTTCGATGGTTACTCCGGCGGACGTATTGCGAATTGTGCCGCTAAGTTGCCGACCGGTGGCGAGACGATAGACATACGGCCGGAATCCAACTCCCTGCACAATGCCTGACACTTCGATCTGGCGCCGCACATCCATGCATCATCAGCTCGCAGTTTCCTGCACCAGCGGTTTATGTGCTCTGCGTCGCCGCTCCAACCACTTCATCCATTCTTGCAAACCGTTGCCGGTCAGGCAGGACACTTTCACAATCTCCATCCCCGGATGGACCTTGCGGGCATTATCCGCCGCCGCGTCGATGTCAAATGGGACGTAGGGAAGCAGGTCAATCTTGTTCAGCACGAGCAAGTCGGACTTGAAGAATATGGAAGGGTATTTCAGGGGCTTGTCTTCGCCCTCGGTGATGCTCAACACCACGACCTTAGCTGCTTCGCCAAGGTCATAACTGGCTGGGCAAACCAGATTGCCGACATTCTCAATCAGCAGCAGATCCAGGTCTTCGAGACACCAGTCGGCCGAGTGCCGCTCGATCATGCGAGCATCCAGGTGGCAAGTACCGCCGGTCGTGATTTGCTTTACAGGGAAATGAAATCGCTTCAGCCGGTTCGCATCGTTTTCGGTCTGAATATCACCCGTCAGCACGGCCACGTGATCGTGGCGCGGCAGGGTTTCCAGGGTGCGCTCCAGAAGACTGGTTTTGCCGGAACCGGGCGAACTGATCAGGTTCAGGCACAGAATGCCGTGCTCCTGAAACCGGGCACGCAGTTCAGCCGCGATGCGGTCGTTCTCACTGAGTACTTTTCGCTCCAGCCGTACTCGCTCCATATTCTTCCACCTCCAGATAGGCCAACTCCAACTCATCTCCACTGATGCATGTGGTTTCCAAGCTTTCGCATTGCGGACAGCGAGAGTCGTAGTCGCGCACGACGAAGTTACGTCCGCAGACCTGACAACGATGGCGGCGGGGACAGACCTCGATCCCCAGCTCAAGCGACTCCAGATCGGTCTCGAGAGTGATCGCTTCAAAGCAGAAGCGCAATGCTTCCTGATCGATAGCTGCCATTTCGCCAATCCGCACACCGACTTTGGACGGATAGGTTCCAGGATGGCGGCCCATCTCAGTTCTGACTGCTTCCAGCACCGAGTTCGCGATTCCCATCTCGTGCATATTTCCTTAGCAGATGCGGGGCAGTTGATCGCCAGCGAGCGTGTCCACGATTCGCGTCGTACCCAGCGTTGTTCGCATGGTTACTAGGCCCGGGTTTTCTTTCTTTACTGTGCCAATGATCCGTGCCCCCGATCCCAGGGGATGACGCCGCATCGCCTGCAGCACTGCTTGGGCGGCTTCGGACGCGACGATTGCGATCAGCTTACCTTCGTTGGCGACATATAAAGGATCGAGCCCCAGCAATTCGCAGGCACCGCGAACTTCTTCGCACACGGGTATTGTGCGTTCTTCCAGCTCGATCCCGACACGCGACTGGTGCGCGATTTCGTTCAGCGTGCTGGAGACGCCGCCTCGCGTTGGGTCGCGCATGCAGCGAATCTCGCGAGTTACGGCGAGCATGTCGGCCACCAGTGTGTGCAAGGCAGCACTGTCGCTTTGGATCTGAGTCTCGAATTCCAGCCCCTCGCGTTGCGCTAGGATCGCGATACCGTGATCGCCGATCGAACCGCTCAGCAGTACTTTGTCCCCCGGACGGGCACGGTCGGCGGAAAGGTCGACTCCCTCTGGCACAAGTCCAATTCCGGTGGTATTGATGAACAGCCCATCACCTTTGCCCTTCTCGACAACCTTGGTATCGCCGGTAACAACCTGCACGCCCGCTTCCGCTGCGGCTTGCTGCAGCGAATTCACCACGCGCCGAAGTTCGTCCATCGAGAAGCCCTCTTCGATGATGAAAGCGGCGCTCAGAAACAGCGGGGTTGCGCCACCCATCGCCAAATCGTTTACCGTACCGTGAACCGCGAGGGAGCCGATATCGCCGCCCGGAAAGAACAGCGGTTTCACTACGAAGGAATCGGTGGTGATGGCTAGGCGCTGGCCGTTCACGTTCACAATTGCCTGGTCATCCAGGCGGGCCAGCACCGGATTCCGCAGCGCGGGCAGGAAAACGTCGCGAATTAACTCGGCGCTCAGCTTGCCGCCGCTGCCGTGCCCCAGCAGAATTGTGTCTTTGGCCGGGAGCGGCAGCGGGCAACTGAGCTCGACGATAGTTTTCGTTGACACACACTCTCCTAACTCGCGACCTTATGGCGCCGATAGTGATAGTAAGCCGCGCATGCCCCTTCCGTGGAAACCATGGGCGCTCCCAATGGATTTTCCGGCGTACAGCGCATGCCAAAAGCGGGACAATCCGTCGGCTTCTTCAATCCCTGCAAAACCTGGGCGCTGATGCACTCGGCGGGTTCGTCCACCGAGAGTTCGCCCAAATCAAAAACTCGGTCGGCGTCGTAGGCGGCGTATTCCTCGCGTAGACGCAAACCACTCCGCGGGATCGGACCGATGCCACGCCACTTCTGGTTCGCGACTTCGAACACCTCGGCCATGATCCGCTGGGCCGGCAGGTTTCCCTGGTAGCTCACCGATCTCACGTACTGGTTTTCCAGCTTCGCGTCTCCCGCCCCGAGTTGCCGGGCTTCCAGTTGGCGCACCAGCATGAGAACTGCTTCCAAGATGTCTACCGGTTCGAATCCGCCGACCACAATCGGTACACGGAAATCACGAACCAGATCCTCGTACTCTTTGCATCCTACGACGGTGCAAACATGTCCAGGCGCGATGAAAGCCTGGACCCGGTTGGTGCGAGAAACCATCAAGGCGCGAATTGCAGGCGGGACCAGCACGTGCGAAACCAACATGGAAAAGTTGGTGAGGCCCTCGCGCTTGCCCTGCCATGCGGCCATTGCATTCGCGGGAGCTGTGGTTTCGAAACCAATCGCCAGAAACACGACCTTACGATCGGGATTCGAACGGGCTATCTTCAATGCTTCAGTCGAAGAGTACGCGATGCGCACATCCGCGCCCTGCGCCTTGGCCCGAAGCAAATCCGAGCGCGACCCAGGCACTCGCAGCATGTCTCCATAAGAAACCAAAATGACGTCCGGGCGCAGCGCTAACTCGATCGCTTTGTCCACGGTTTCCAGCGGCGTGACGCAGACAGGGCAGCCCGGACCATGCACCAGTTCGATCCCGCGCGGCAGCAGTTCGTCAATGCCGTAGCGCATGATGGTGTGGGTCTGGCCGCCACAGATCTCCATCAGAACCCAGGGCCGGGTCGCACAACGGACGATCTCAGCCGCCAGGGCCAGTGCAATGCGCTGGTCACGGTATTCGTCAAGATATTTCATGGCGCGAACCCACGGACAAACCCGGCGAAGCCTTGCAGTGAGTGCCGTCGAAAATTACTATTCCGCGCGCGGTAATTCCTCTTCCAGCGCTCCCATCTCTTCGAGAAGCTTGTATGTGCGCTCGGCTTCGAGCGAATCCACACGGCTTATGGCGAAGCCAACATGGACCATCACATAGTCACCCAGGCCAGCCTCGGGGACAAAGTCCAGGGACACCTGGCGCACGATTCCGCCGAACTGCACGCGGGCCGCACGCATCTGGCCCAGTTCTTGAATTTCGAGGATTTTCCCTGGTATTGCGAGGCACACAGCAGTTCTCCCCACAGTCAGTACAATACTAGTCGTTCCCGCGATCTGTGACGAGCGTCACGCCTGAAAGTGATGACCACCGTTGACCGCTATCTGCTCACAACGGATCGCGGTGTCTATCCCGGTCCTGATGGATGCGGGAATACCCGGCTGCTGTCCGACCGCATGTGTGGTTTGCTGTGGCACACTTCTGCGACTGCAGCATCTACGAGCGCAGGCAAGACAGCCGCGACCGTTGGCGACAACTCTGTACCCCATTCAGTGCTTGCTGGTTGCACGCCCAGCAGCACAACTTCGGGAGTTCGACTTGCCAGAATCCGCAGCGCTACCAGCAGATCCGCAACCCCCAGTTGGTGCACACTTCCTTTGCCGGGCAAGGTTTGCAGTTCCTGACTTGACATCCGCACCAGCGTTCCGGGAGGCTGCCCCACATCCACTGCATCCAGCACCAGCAAATAGGAACAGTCCCAGATGTAGGTCAGCAATTCCAGGCCCAGTGTACCGCCCTCAATCAGGGTGACGTCCTCCGGCACACGTGAATCGATTCTCAGTCTCTCGATGGCCTGCGGGCCGATACCGTCGTCAGAGTGCAGGGTGTTGCCCAGGCCGAGCACAATGCAAATTGCTGGCGCCGCCATTCAGTCCGCCTTACTCAGTTCTGGCTCTTCTTCTTCCAGTTCGGCCTTCGGAACGAACTTGTAGCCGGTGAAGATGCTCTCGATCAGTCCATTCCGTTCCTCCCAGGACACGAGCACTGCGCTGTAAACGTGGTGAATCACAAACGCGAAGAAGGCAAACATGATGCAGAAGTGAATCAGCCGAATGTGCTGGATATCGATCACACCTGGCACCCAGCCGAATAGCCAGCTCAGTGCCCACTTCCCGCGAACCTGTGTGTACAACGTGAGGCCGGTAATGATCTCTATCAGCATCAAAGTGAACATCAGCAGATAGGTCATTGCGGCCAGCGCATTGTGTCCGACGTGGTGCGAGAGGTCCTTGCGCAGAAAACTGTAATAGGCCACCATGCCGCCCATGCCCCGCCACTGCCGGCGGTGGATCGGAATAAACGCCCGCCAGTTCGCCCAGTTGTTCCCTTTGAAAAACCAATACAGCCGGAGCAGAAATGCACTAATGAACACAAAGCCTGCGACCACGTGTATGAAGCGCATGGTCGCCATCAAGTAGGTTGTGGAGCTCTTAGCGACAATAAATGGATTGTGAATGTAGTATCCGGTGAAGGAAAGCACAACGACCGGCAGGAATATGAACCAGTGAGAAACCCGGACCGGCAGTTCCCATACATAGACCCGCACGGTAGGAAACGCCGGTTCCGGCCGGTGGGCCTCACCCCACCCGTACTTCCTTAACTCAGCCATTGCGGCCTCCTTTCAGCTCGCTTTTTGCACGGTATAACGCCGCCCATGGGCATCGACCACATGCACGGCGCAAGCCAGGCAGGGATCGAAGGAGTGAATGGTGCGCAAAATCTCCAGAGGGCGCTCCGGGTCGGCGATCGGGGTCTTCAACAGGGACGCCTCGTAGGCACCCCGCTGGCCTTTGCCGTCGCGCGGTCCAGCATTCCACGTCGTGGGCACCACCGCCTGGTAGTTCTTGATCTTCTTGTTTTCAATTTGAACCCAGTGCGCCAGCGAGCCGCGCGGCGCCTCATGAAAACCCCAGCCTTGCGCCTCTCTCGGCCAGGTATCAGGGTCCCATTTCTCGCCGTTGTGCACCCGCAGATCGCCGCGCCCGAGCTTGTCCCCCAATTCATCGACCCACTTGCTGACCTGCCGTGCCATGAGTTGAGCTTCGATGGCACGTGCAGCGATGCGTCCCAGGGTGGAGAAAAGTGCGCTTGGTTGTGCGCCCAGCTTGGCCAAAGCCCCGTTCACCAGGTCCTTTACTTCCTGGTGGCCTGAAGCATAGGCAACCAGCATCCGCGAGAGTGGTCCGACTTCCATCGGATGATCCTGGTAGCGCGGCGACTTGAGCCAGGAATACTTTTGGTCGGTCTGCAAATGTTCAAAGGGTGGTTTCGGCCCCGTGTACTTTGGGTTGGTCTCCCCCTGATAGGGATGCTTCCCGTTCTGATCTCCCTCCGAATACTCGTACCAAGAGTGAGTCACGTACTCCGCCACGTTGCTCGGATCAACGGGGTATACCTTGGACAGATCGCGGTTGAAGATGGCCCCGCGCGGTAGGAAGAAGCGAGAAGAATCCTTGACGCCTGCCTGAGGATAATCGCCGTAGGAGAGAAAATTCCCCAGTCCCTCACCTCGTCCGAACCAGTCGGCATAGAAGCCGGCGACCGCGAGGACGTCCGGAACGTACACCTGATCGACAAAGGCTTGCGCCTTGCTGGCCAGCTCGGCGAGAAAGGTGATTCGTTCGGGATTGATGGTCGCCTGTGGCTCGTTGGGATCCATCGCAGTTGACATGCCGCCCACGAGATAAGTCTGGAGGTGCGGATTCTTCCCGCCCAGCACGGCATGGATGCGGATGTAGTCCCTCTGAAATTCCAGCGCTTCCACGTAGTGAGCCACTGCCAGCAGATTCGCCTCCGGCGGCAGGTGGTATGCGGGATGGCCCCAATACCCGCTGCTGAACAAGCTCAACTGCTTGCTCTCGACGAGTGCCTTCACCCGGTCCTGGATTGCCTTGAAGTAGGTGCGGCTGGATTTCGGCCAGGGCGAAATGGACTCGGCCAGTTGCGAAGTTTTCCCCGGATCAGCCTTGAGCGCGAGGGTCACATCCACCCAATCCAGCGCATGCAAGTGGTAGAAGTGGATCACGTGATCTTGCACATATTGGCTGGCGCCAATGATATTTCGGATCAAGCTGGCATTCTCCGGGACCTCGATGCCAAGCGCATCCTCGACAGCGCGCACCGAAGTCAACGCATGGACCGTGGTACACACGCCGCAGATGCGCTGTGCCCAGACCCAGGCCTCCCGTGGATCGCGGCCGCGGAGGATCAGTTCGATGCCACGGAACATGGTTCCTGAACTCCAGGCATCGGACACCGCACCACTGTTGACTTCTGCCTCGATGCGCAGATGGCCTTCAATACGGGTCACCGGGTCCACTACGATGCGCGCCATAGACTCCTCCTATGCTTTCCTCGGCGGCTCATTGCCCGCCGACGGTGGTACTGCTGCGGGCATGGGCCGCCTGCGGTCACGAACCGCGCTAGCGATCCCATGGACTACGGTTGCGCCCGCCACTGCGGCAGTGATTCCCAGACCGATCTCGCCAGCGGTCACGTCTGCGCCGAAGCCTGGAACCTGCGGCAGCCGCTCGTAGAAAGGAGAGCGAGTGTCCCAGAAGCGGTGAGAGGCGCAGCCCAGGCAACCGTGGCCGGCCTTCACCGGCCAACTCGTACCATCATTCCAACGGACCGAGGGGCAATTGAAGGTCGCCTGCGGGCCCTTGCAGCCCATTTTGTACAAGCACCAGCCCTTGCGATGCCCTTCGTCGTCCCACTCCTGAACATAACGGCCGGCATCGTAGTGGGCGCGTCGCTCGCATTGATCATGGATAATGCGCCCGTAAGCGAACAAAGGCCGGTTGAACTGGTCCACTGCGGGCAACCGTCCGAAGGTCAGGTAGTGGACCAGCACGGCGGCAGTGTTTGCCGGGTTCTGCGGGCAGCCACCTAGATTGATTACCGTGGCCTCTGGCACCGCCTCCGAAATTCCGACGGCACCAGTAGGATTGGGGTGAGCCGCAACCAGTCCTCCGTCCCACGCGCAGGCGCCAGCGGCAATCGTGGCCGCGGCGTTTGGACAGACGTGGCGTGCGATATCGAGTGCAGTCCGGCCACCCACTGTGCAATACACACCGCCGTCCGCGAGGGGGACTGCTCCCTCGACCACCGCAATGAACTTGCCTTTTTCCTCGCGTACGACGCGCTCCAGCGCAGCCTCTGCCTGGTGGCCGGCGCCGGCCATCACCAACTCGTGGTATTCCCAGGAAAATAGATCTAGTACCACTTCCAGCACGGTGGGGTGGCTGGAACGGAGGATAGACTCGGAGTTCCCAGCACAGTCCTGAAATTGCAACCAGACCAGCACGGGCTTCCGGGCTTTCTCCAGTGCAGCGGCCACCTGGGCGACGTAGCGCGGAGGCAGCGCCAGAGTGGCTGTCATCAAGGTGCAGAACTTCAGAAAGCGACGGCGATTGATGCCTTTCTGTTGCAGGGCGCCAGATAAGGAGTGATTCGACGGGAGCATGGGCTCACCTCTCGGTCATCTTTATTCTTGCCAGGGAGCAAGTCGGCACTCGTCGCCGAAAAATCGGGGCTGGAGTTTCTTTTCCCTGGATACAATTCGGGCCACCGTAACATCCGCTCCCCCGGCAACGCAGTGACTTCAATCACCCTTTAATGTGACGCCACGAGCATTCGACGGCCAGCGTGCCTCCGACTTTGACGCAATTGGTACGACGCGAGCATGAACCTTCCGGATCGTTTTACAGAATCGAGGTGATACGTAACCTGGGAAGAGGAGATCTTGGCTATTGCAGAGGATTCGCGGTCTTTGGCGCTTGTGCTGTGCGATTGTATTCTGCAAGTGTTTCCGCGATTATTTCCGTCCGGCCGCCTTCGCCCGGCTGTTCGATGATGCTGATTACGTCCTGATTGCCCATCCACACGGCGCGGTGCGCGTCGTACTTTACCCCAAAAGCGTTTAGCACGGCTTCACTGTAGCTTTTCGACGGCGGTCCGTAGGCTTCCCGCAGTCCGGCGAACAGCTCGCCAAAGGACTTCGGACGATATCCTTCAATGTTCGCGCTCGGGGCAACATAGACCATGTCTATCTTAACCAAATGGCCGCCGTCGAAGCTGAACGTATCTGCTCTCATGGTCTCCTCGTCACCGTGGCCATCGTATTCCAGACGTGTCCCGCTGGTTGCTTGCTGCTTGGCGTGCATCTCTTTCGCGCAATAATCCTTTGCATTGGTTTTAGACGCATGGCCCACGTTCTTGGACAACTGGTTCACACTTTTCCAGTCTTTTCTCTGGCATGCTCGAAGCATGTCCCCAACAAATCCCTCGGAGAAGAACCGCACGGCGGTCTCGCCGAGCAAGTGGCCACCGCCCCTCAATTCCCGCTGCTGCGGGGATACCGAGGCGCATAACATCAAGCACCCAACCACAGACATTATTGTGTTTTCCATTTTCTATCCGTCACTGTTTGAGAACACAGCCACCGCCAATCTGGGAGGAGCCTTCGAGCTACAGCCTACGTCACCCGCTTCAACAGAATGAGCAACCGTTGCCGGAAGTTTACACTGTGATGTTTGCAATTGGACGTATAGTCGGCCAACCGGAAGTTATAACGCGAGCCGTGTCGAACTACTATTCCTGAAGAAGTCCTACGATGTTGAGAACCCGCCCCACCCCGACCGACAACCGGGCAAGGGCGGAGCGGATGCGAAAGGACGAACGGGAATTACCTTAACTACTCCAGCAGGCCGAAGCAACTAGCAAAACAATCAGCCTGTGCTTGTATTTCTACTGAACTACGTCCCGGTCGTTTGCGACTACTGCCGTTCGGAAGGCTAGCGTCATAGGAATCGAACCAGTTTCTACCGGGCATTTGATTGAGCTAGGGGAAAGAACAGCAGCTATAATTCGGAGAATCATGAAGTTCAGCCCCGTCACCTCCTTGCTAATCGGTCTGGTGCTGTTCTTGCCCTCGCCACTCTCCACTGCCCAACAGAATGGCGAACCTCATCCTCAGCTGGAAGCATCTTCTCCGACGAAACGGAGCGGTGCTCAAGCGGCGGTTACCCAGCTGGCGCAGAACGGGACAAGCACTCCGGATTCTGCTCAAATCGGAAAATCGCAGAATGCGCCTGCAAAGGAAACTGGCTCCAGTGCGCCGACGGAACCGGATGGGTCGCTCCTCACCCTACGCGCGGCGGTGAGCGAAGTCCACCTGGTCTTCACCGTCACCGACAAGCACGACCACTACATCAAGGACTTGAAGCAAAACGATTTCAAGATTCTTGACGACCACAAGCCGCCGCAGCAGATCCTCAGCTTCCAAAGCGAAACGGATCTTCCCCTGCAAGTCGGCCTGCTGATCGATACCAGCCAATCGGTGCACGATCGCTTTACGTTCGAGCAGGAAGCGGCTATCGCGTTTCTGAAGCAGACCCTCCGGCAGAAATCTGACCAGGCCTTTGTCGTCGGTTTTAGCATTAAACCTCAGGTCACTCAGGATTTCACCGATGACCTAGAGAAGCTTTCTGCCGGCGTTCACATGCTGCAACCGGGCAGCCTAACAGCACTGTACGATGCCCTCTACTTTGCGTGCCGTGACAGGCTTCTGAAGCAGCCGCAGGCCGGCCCTGTCCGGCGCGCCATCATCCTCCTGAGCGACGGGAACGACAACGCAAGCTCCGTAAGCCGCGAAAGAGCCATCGAGATGGCCCAGCGGGCCGAAGTCTCGGTGTACACCATCAGCACCAGCCTCACCCGCTCGGGCGGACGCGGCCAAAAAAACTTGGAACACATTGCCGAAGCAACCGGTGGGAGATCGTATGTGCCCTCCCAGATCACTGGAGTAGCTAACGCATTCGCGGCTATTCAGGAAGAACTGCGCAGCCAGTACGCACTGTCCTACAAGCCGGCGGCGTTCAAGCTGGATGGGCAGTACCGTACTATCGAAGTTCAAGCGCTGAACCCGAAAGGCCTGCGCGTCCACAGCCGAAAAGGGTACCGCAGCGTTGAAAAAGACTACGCCCCTAACCAGTAAGGTCTGGTTCGCTCGTGGCAGCGACGAATTCGACGGGGATGGCTCATTGACCGGCGGTCAAAAAGCCCAATCGCCCGTTAGTGTTAGTCACCGCTAGTGTTAGTCGCCGCAAAACCACCGTCGACGTAATGCAAAAGAACGGCCCTAGACGGGCGACGTGAGTTGTTCGGCACTCTTCCAGGCTAAAGCGGGGGCGGGGGGAATCAGAAATCCCCCATCCCCCCTTTTGCCGTCGCAGCCGAAAGAGAAAGGCAAGCAAAAAGCCGCCAGGGCAAAGTCCAAATGGCACAAGGTCCCTAGCTACCTTTGATGCCCTTGTTTATCAGGACCTTGATGTCAACCCTCCGGTTTTCAGCCCGGCCAGATGCGGTCTCGTTCGATGCCGCTGGGTCGGTTTCACCATACGCGCCCGGAGCCGTGATGTGCCGTATCGGTACACCATGCTGGACCAAATAGTCGATCACCGCTTGTGCCCGGGCCTGGCTCAGCTTTGTGTTCATTGCAGCGTTACCCGTCGAGTCGGCGTAGCCCTGTACCTCGATGATGTATCCGGTCTGGTCCTTGGCTTTTTGCGCTAGGTTGGCAAGTCGCGCTTGGTCCTCCGGCGCGATCTTGGCGCTTCCGGTTTTGAAGTTGATGGTTCCTTGGCCCTTCAACTCATAGTCGCCCAACTCAGAAAAGCGCTTCGTGTTGGCCTCTATGTCGGCGATGTTCTTATCAATATCCGCCTTGTTAGCCGCGGTCGCCTCCTGGTTAGCAGAGATATTCTTCGCGTTGGTTTCGGTCGCTTGCTGGTTGGCAGCGATATCTTGCTGGTTGGTCGCGATGTTCTTCTGATTCGCAGCCACTTGCTCCGCCGTGGGGTGCAAGCCGGCCTGGATCATTTCGGCTGTTTGCAGATCGCTGGCATCGAAGGTAATTGTTTTCGCTGTGACCCTGGTCGAGTCGCCCGTTCCATCGACGCTCACCTTGAGTCCAGGAATCAGGACAGCGGCCGAGACTTGCTTCTTGCGTAAGCCAAGACCCTTCGGCTGTTGCACTTTTGTGGAATCATCGAGGACCACGGTGACGTTCCCGTTCGGGGTGTTCAAGATCAACGTTTCTCCGGTGCGGCCGGAGATCATTCCTTTCACTTTGACGTTCTGGGCAGCGCTAAAAGCCGATGCCGTTACTAGAAAACACACTGCCAACAGACTCGTTCCAATCGTTCGACGTTTGTTGCTCATACAATTTGCCTCTCCATTTCCTTTTTTGGTTTTCAGACGGGATTCCTCCCGTCATTACGATGGTCACGCAACATGATCGACCTTTCATTGGGGCACCGCTACTAGGAAAACTCCCAGTGGGTGCCGCCCGCCCCGGGGTGAAATCGCACCATCTTTGACAGGAAAACTTAAATACTGCGTCGAGAGTTCCCCGCGGCGGTGTCCCACCCCACCGAACAACGGTAAAGGTGAGACGCAATCGAAAGGGCGAACAGAAGTCACCCTATCGACGCCATCGGTCCAGTGCAACTAGCAAAACCAACAGTATGCCGTGCAGCTTCCGCTGGCCGGAGCAGGACCATTCCCACGACTACGGCCCAAGCTGTCTCATCGGCTATGAACCATTCGCGATTCCACCAATAAAACCGGAGCGTCGATTTTCGAGGTCAGGTCTGAGGATTCCAGAACGGTACCAGCATCAGGCGGAAGTTACCAAAGTAAAGCTCTCATTTGATTTCGCTTTGACCGGAGGGTTGTGGTCGGCCAAGATCCAAGTATGCCGGGCGTGCCGAAATCAGGCCACCAGCTTTGAGAGGAAAACTAACCCTTGCTTACACCAACGATTCCAGGAAAGCACAGGGGCAGCCTGATCGACAACCGGCGGCACAGGACTTTAGATGGTCCACAACAAGCATGATCGTTTCTGAGGTGAGGCTTTATGTACCGCAACACACGTGCCCATTTCGTTCCTTCAATCGCAGGGTTTGCAATCGTAGTAATGGCTCTATGCTGTGGGTTGGGTCAGCCACTTGCTGCAGATGACGCGCGCGCACTGGTTGACGCCAGCAAGCCGCTTGCAAATGTCCGTGTAGCCAGCAACCTGACTACGAAGAGCGCTGATTCGAACATGCCTACGACCGCGGTCAAGAGCGTTACGGACTCGAGGCCTCCGATTTCCTGCAAGGTGGGCGTCAACGGCGTTCTCACCGACTGCCGCATCAATGACGGTTACAACCTCAACGATGTCGCCAACTGGTTTCAAGACGAGCACGACCAAACTTTGCATCTCGCCGTTAACAGCATTACACTCGCCAAGAAATTTGAGCGCTCGCTCGAGAGTTGCACGGACGAAAAAGGAAAGAAGTGACCGCTGACGAGAAATGCGCCCGCCGAGCGGCGGCTGAAAGATGATCCCTGCACCCGAATGGGACCCGAGGTCCTACGCTATTAGCAGCGTTCCTCATCGCTTTTTTCGATGATCTCTAACTTCCTCCAAAATTCGTAATCGTAGGGCTTCAACATTTCCGACACCGCCTCGACATTGGTCATACCCGGATCAAGGCTTGGACTGAAAAACTTGACGCCTACTTCGACGGAGAACTCCCTGCCGACGAGGCGCGCGCGTTAAATGAACATTTGCGCGGATGTGCCACCTGCGCCGCTCACGGCCTGGCGAAAGTTCGGCAGAAGCTAGCGGTCAAGGCTGCCGGCGAGAGGTTCACGCCGGATCCTGCCTTGCCTGCGCGAATTCAAAAGAGCATCGCGGCGCCGGAGCCGTCCCCGTGGCGACGGCATTGGCTACCAGTCTTTCTGACTGCCGCCGCCGCGCTGCTGGCTGCCGGTACTCTTTTTCTTACTGTTCAACATGACCGCAGGAGCGAACAGCAACTGCTGAGCGAACTGGTGGACCTGCACGTGGCCACACTCACCAGCGCCAATCCGGTTGATGTCGTCTCGACGGACCGTCATACTGTGAAGCCGTGGTTTGAAGGCAAGATTCCCTTCACGTTTAACCTGCCCGAGCTGCAGGGTTCACCTTTCGTTCTGGTTGGCGGAAAGGTCAGCTACGTCAGCCAGTCGCCGGGCGCCGAACTCATTTTTCGCGTCCGGCAGCATCAGATGTCAGTCTTTATTTTCCAGGAGCGCGGACTCAGAGAGACACGCGAGAATGAAGCTGTGCGGACCGCCCTTTCCTTTGAAGTTCGGACCTGGCGCCACAACGGCCTTCGCTATTTCGTGATCGGCGACACGAGCGCCCAGGACTTGGACAAGCTGAGCGACCTGATTAAGGCTGCCGGTTGAGATCGTCCGCTCGGACCTAGTGCACGCCTACATTTGGTTCCTGATCGCCGGTGAACAAATCACCCAGGCCAAAAAACATGTCAACCAGTCGATGACCATGGAGCAATTGCTCGAAGTCGAACAAAAGGCCGCCGAGTGGATCAGAAAGATGAGAAAGATTCCACCCTCGTCGATCGCAGATCCTCCTGAACGCCAACCCACGAGGGAGAAGGACGCATCTACCGCCTGATTTGGAGGAAGAGGTTGGTGTCGAGCTTGCACACCTACAGAACGCAGGCAATTCGATCCGAAGGCTTTCCTTGATATCACCAACGGCGGTAGGAAGATCTTAGCTTTCCCCAATAAGCCGACGACCTCTGCTCAGGCGGACTCTTCCGACGCTTTTTCTATATTCAGACAGGAAAGTAAAACTCACCGTTGTGTCGCAGAGCGGGAAGGAAGCCACAATCGGCATTCTGAACGGGGGATTTCTTCGGAGAAGATTGCCTTAGAGGGCGGAGCACAGGACCCTCCGCGATTCACGGTTGGCCCAAGCCACGGAGAAAGCGCTGCTTTAAGGCCAAGCTTCCTCGAATCGCTAGACCACTGATCACTCTCCGAATCTCGTCATAAAGCAATACACGGCGTACCCACCGAGAAATGCGATGCCGAGCGCGATCGAGAGTTCTAGCGCAGCCAAGACCCAGTTTCGGCAGCTCAGTTCGATCTCATTCCGATGTTTCAGCAATCGGATGTTCCGGCGTTCGGTCATAATGTTTTCCTGCGCGGATGGAGGCGGCTTTCCGGTTTTCATGCGACGGCGGGCTCGTGAGAACCGGCACCCTCTGCTATCTACTAGCAATCGAAATCACGAGTACGATCAACACGAGAAATAAGATAAGCGCCAGTCCTCGTGCCCATTCCAACATGGCCTCGTCGTGGGTCATGGCGTTGCCAGCCACGACCTGTTGCGTTTGAGTGGCCGGGCGCCATTTCTTCAGGAACTCTGTTTTCTTGTCCAGCGTGGGGATGCACTTAACGATGCGGGCAAACATACGAGACTCTCCTTCTCCTCTTGGAGTCAGAGACCCGGAAGCTTCCTCATTGCCCGGGGGAGTTTTCGAGTCGGAGTGCGAGTAAAATTATCACCCATAAGATGGGGAGTCAGTGACCCTGGACACAGAACCTTGTGACTAGAAGCCCCGAACCCGGCTCACGCCCTGACCTGCCTGATTTCTCTGAGCCGGACGGATTGTTATGTAATGCCGGGGCGGGCCGTGAAGGCGCATGAGGCGCAGCAGTTGGTGATGTGGGTTCCCGCCCTTCGACACAACAGCTTTTCCTTTCTGTATATAAAAACAGCACCGGGAGTCACCCTGAGCAAAGATCGTATACTTTTTGGGAAAAGCCAAGTTTTCCCTACCGCCGTTGATGATCGAAAGGAATGTCTTTGGATCGAATGCAGCGGCAATTATCATCAGTAAGTTTTACGCCCCGAACTGCCGCAGGTGGTGATTCATGTGGAGGTAGGCGTAGCGCATTCGCTCGGTTTTTGACATCTGCCCAAACATAGCGTGAGGAGCGAATTCACCCTCCCGAGTACAGAAGCGCCCAAACAGAACACCCAACTCCTCCAAGTCCGACGCAAACCCTACAGGTGGCGTACCACCCTGCCTCTGATCCATTTCAGGGCGCGTCTTGAAGCCGTGCGGCCACGGAATGGGCACCCACAGCGCTAGCGGTTTCAGGATCGTGCGTTTGAAGAGGCTAGGGGAAGGACTGATGTATTTTTCGCCCAGTGCCGCCCGCAAGGAATCACTCAGGTGACAAATCATTTGATGCGCCGACATCTTTCCCCAACGCGGCTGACTTTCCGGGCGCACTTGGGCTAGTCGGTCACGCACTTCATTACAGTCGCGAGCATTTAACAGAGTCCTCATACTTCGTCACTGAAGTGTTGAACAAATCCATCACTTCAATTCGACAGAACGATGGAAGGTCTTCGCTCCCCCTACAACTGCTGCGATACTTAGTTGGCAATGCTCATTTCCTTGATGGATTATAGTTGAGCATCCAAGAAGTCCGCGTGCCGCGCTTCATCCTGAATCATGCGATCGAATAGGGGCGAGAGCCATCGCGTCGAGATTTCGCCGGGAGAGGTTGGGTCTAGATCAGGACCGGTCGCCGCCAAATCGCGTCAGCCGAGGAATCAGGATCAAAATCAGGCCGTAGAACAAAAGCGATGCCACCAGCGACGCAGGGTTGCCGAAACGAAGGTCCTCGAACAGGAGCTTAAGCGCTCCCAATGCTATGGCAACATACGCAACCCATAGGAGTTCCGCACGTTTCAAATGCGAGCCGCTGAAGCCGAGGATGAGCGCGATCGAGCAAGTCACCACGGTTCGGACAACTGAGAGACGCGAAGCATTTAGCATCCAGCTCGCCGAACCTAGCCGCACAATCATCATCACCGCCAGCGCCGCCGCCGTGCCTACCACTAACACGCAGGGGACGATCCACAACAGCCGCGGTTTCCATTGATCGGTCGGAGCCCGCCATCCGATTGCGTAGCACAGACCGGCGGAGACTGCGACCACGCATGCACCTGCATCCACAGAGGACGGTACACCTCCGGCCAGAGCGTTCCCCGCCAGACTCAGAAGGCCAGACAAGATTGCCGCCGCCGCCAGATACAGGGAGACGTGCATTCCGAGGCTTAGCTTGCCGGTACGCATGTACAAGAAAGCCGCGGTCACCGCAGCCAAGCACAAGAATGGTACCTGGAGGCTCGGGGGAAAAAGCAGCAACGTCCCCGCCAGCAGAAGTACAACCGCATAGATCGCGCACGTCCGACGATTTCGATCTTGTCCAGCCCCTGTGAATCGCGACAGTGCGCCCCAATAGCACACTGCCGCAACCACCAGGAAAAAGGCGCCGAGTGCAGCAGCAGAGCCAGGACTTGCGCGCAGCGCCCCAAAAGTCGCAAGCACGAACACCACAACTCCCTGTACGATTTCGAAGATCGTCAGCCGGTGGCGCAACCCAAAGCTCCGTACGCCAATGCTTCCACCGTAGATCGCAAGCAGCGCCAGGCAAAGCAGCGTAATGGTAGTTGCACTCGTCGGCCGATATTCCGGTGGCACACCCTCGGGAGACGTCATCACATCGACCAGCAACCACACAGCAAAATCCGCCGTAAGCGCCGGAACCGCTCTCACACTGAGCTGTCGTCCGAGGCAAATTACCACCTCGGTAGACAGGGCCACAGTCAGCAATCCAACCGTAAACGGCACCACCTCGCGCGTGGCGATGATGAGCGCCAGAGCTGTAACCACCGCTGCCAGATCCGCCACCCATGGAATCACCTGCAGGTTTTGCCGCCATGCCAGTGCCAAGGAAAGCACAACGAAAGCAACCAGAACCGCCGCCGTGAAAACCGGCGACAACACTTGAAAACGCACGGTGGACTCCCACAGCAGAGGCGAGAGGATCAGTGCCGCCGTGATTGCGTAGGTGCCGCTGGCAAAGCGATTGGTGGCGTGAGTCCTGACTGCCCAGACCAGCCACATACCCGCGTACACGATAGCGACAACCAGCAAGGGCAACTTCGCTCGGGTTCCCGACTCAGCGACCGCGCGCAACAGGTATGCCCCCGCAATTCCCAGGACGGCTTTCCCGAACACGGGCAGCGCCCCTGCAGGCAAGTTCGTTGTCGGGAATCCCCGTCCCGGCTCTGAAGGCCACGATTCAGTCCGCGCAACGCTTCCAGATGCAGGAAGGGCAGGACTCTCAATCTCAGGATGGCCCTCCAACGCGGAAACCCGACGTTCCAGTTCCCGCACCCGCTCGCTGAGCTGGTCTCTATCCGATGCGATTCCGTCGAGAGCTTGTGCCATGCGCTTCTCCGCATCTGCCCCGATGAGACCGGGGCTTAGCTGGTTCCGTGCGCCGGGGCGACGCCGGAACCGGGCAAGGAGGCGGACTCCGGCCAGGGTGGCAGGAGTTTCACCAAAACCCACAGAATGATGAAAGGAAGAATCAGCAGCGCGATCGCGGTCAACAACCCTTCCCGCGTAGCGAAAGCCATCTTATATGTCGTGTAGCCGAGGAAACTTTTGGAGAAAAGCTGGCCACCGATCACCACATTCCAGCGCATCGCAAAAATACCGATCATGGTCAAACATCCGGCCAGTCCGTAAACGCGTTTCCGGGTAATGTCAGTGAACTTCAGAACCTGGGTCAGGCCCAGCAGCGCAATCGGGGTCACAGTGCCCAGCAGGATCTGGATGATTACATGCGATGTCCACAGTCGCGTGTGCACCATGAAATCCAGGCTGCGAAAAGATTCATCGGCTTCGTAGACTCGCTGCAGCAGGTCTAGCATCTCCAGGCTGAAGTCGATAATGAAGGTGTAGAGCAGATAGCGCGCGATCGTGTCCAGGCAGCGCATATCGATCCGCTGCCCGCGCAGGCGCGTCGAGAACATGTAAAGTAACATCACCGCGGAGATGCCCGACACCATCGCCGAGAACACAAACACGATGGGCATCAAGGGCGACGACCACCAGGGGTTTGCCTTTATCGAACCAAAAATAAAGCCAACGTATCCATGCAGAAGAAACGCGGAAGGAATTCCAATGAGGGTGATGAAATACCCGAGTCTCTCATCGATACGCAGCGAGCGTTCACTGACATTGTAGGAGCCTAGAGTAAGGACACGATAGATCCGACGTTTCCATCCGCTCGCGGTCTGGGAGAATTCGACAATCTCACGCCGGTAATCGAGCCAAATCTCCAGGAGCAGCACGCCCATCAGGTACCAGAGATAGACAAAGCCGAACATCGCCATGGCAGAGGAACGGTGCGGCGTCAGATACATCTCGAGCGAACGCTCGGGGTGTCCCAGGTGCAATTGCAACGGCAGTGGAGCCACCAGCAGGAAGGCGAGTGCGGTAAGCAGGGCTAGCCGATAGGTCGGCTTCACCGCCTGCACTCGGAACACACGTTCGAGCGAAGCCAGGATGAACGCGCCCGCTACTAGCCCCGTGATAAACGGATATAGAACAATCAGGATGCTCCACTGGAGCTCCACTTCGTTCGGGTACATGAAGCCTTCGACGGGTATTTGCACGAGCCTCCTTAGCGCACCGAACCGTCCATGCCGTTGTAGAAAACTTTCGCCCCAGTCGCCATGTGGGGTTTCAGGACCTGAACCGTGTGCGTCCTTAAGAACTCATGAATCGGATCTTTGGGATTCTTCAAGTCCGCGAGCTGCCGCGCACCCGTTGGGCAGACTTCGCAGCAGGCGGTTGTTAGGCCCTTGGTGATGCGGTGATAACAGAGCGAGCACTTTTCCGCAGTGTTGGTCTTGGGATTAATGAAGCGGCATCCGTAGGGGCACGCCTGCACGCAATAGCGACAGCCCAAACAGTAGCTCTTATCCACCAGCACGACTCCATCCGGGGTGATGAATGTCGCGCCCACCGGACAAACCTGCGTGCAGGGAGATTCCGCGCAGTGGTTGCAGAGCTTGGGGACGAAGAAGTTCTTGCCGCCGTCGTCGGCATGTGGTGGGAAGCCTTGTTTGCCACCATCAGGCGATTCCACCCCCGGCCGTTCGATCTTCCAGTCAGCCACGTGATAGCGCTCAATCCAGGTGCGGTAATAGCCTTCCGGAACGTCGTTTTCCTCTGCGCAGGCGCGCACACAACTGCCACACCCGATGCACTTGGTGATATCGATCAACATACCCCACCAGTGCTCGGTCATCTTGTAATTGGGCGCTGCTTCCGGAGTGCCCGCGAGAACGTACTTCCACGCCACTGCAGCCGCAGGTAGCAGCACCAGCAATCGACGGCGAGTGATGTCCATTATTTCTTCCTCTCCGTCTCAATCTTTGCTGTCTCAATCTTTGGGCGGTGTGGCTGATGACAGGTGTCGCAGGCGAGCCCTCCAGAGTGATCCGCCGTGGCAACTTGGGGAAAGCCCTTCGGTTTGGCGCTGTTGGTCTCGTGACAACGGGCACACAAGACGGCTGTGTCCAGCTTTTTGGGTTGCACCGAACCGGGATCGTCCGCGTGCATCGCCTGCGCCCCGTGGCAAGCCTCACAGGCGACCACTACATGTTTGCCAAGTTTTTTCTGATCCACGACGTCGGTATGGCAAGTCTCGCAGGTGTCGTGCCCGGCAAATGCGACCGGCCGGGACGCGATCTCGCCGATCGCCGCCCCTCGATAGTGGCCATACTGCCCAAAACTGAGGGGTACGACCGCAGCCCGCAGGATCACGAATGCCATCACGGCTACTGCGATGACTGCTGCCAGCCGAATGAGGTGTTCGATGTCCTTGAACAAGTTCGCTTTCCTGTCACCGTGCCGCGATCTGTGGCCAAAAATTGCCAATATACTTCAATACCCTAGATTCTTCTCGCGAGCGATGATCGAAGTCACAGGAGGTAGTGATGGCGGTCACTCTCGACGGAGGTGGTTCTCGGAGTAGCGCCGTTTACCGCGCTGACGCCGGGGGCTGTCTAGGAAAATCGAGAACGTCGTTTTTAGGACATGCTGACGCGATTTTATTTTTGCGAATTTCGCGGGAAGGAGTTTTTCAACACCCACGCGATATATCCAACATTGACCGGCATGGATCGCTCGGACTACCACGCAGTGTTGACGCTGCGGACTCAACCGTGTCTTTGTTTGACGCTTACACCCGAAGCAATATCCAGAGCTGCTCCGCCCGATTCATAAAGGTCCGATTTGCCCCCATCCGGGAACAATCGCGGGAACCGCCGCTCGTCAATAGTGAAGAGTACTTCCGGTCGTTTGAGCGCCGGCTTTGCCCCAATCTCGCATCAATCTGCGGCATTTCTTCAGGGAGTCAGCTTGAACACCACGCCGTCGTTGTGGGCGCCACCCTCGGTCGCTGTCCCGTAGAGGTTACCCTGCGCGTCCTGCACCAGTCCTGCTAATGGATATGATCCATCGGTCCCACCGAAGCTGTGCACTACGGTTTCCGTACCGGTGGGAGTCACCTCAAAGACTACGCCAGGGCCGTTAGCACCACCCAATTCCGCCGTGCCATAAAGGTTCCCTTTTGCATCCCGAACCAGCCCTGCGAACGGATACGCTCCATCCCCTGTGTTCGTTCCGAAACTGTACAGCACGCTTTCCTTGCCAGTCGTGTCCAGCTTGAACACAATACCGATGCCATTCGTGCCCCCATCGCTGGCAGTGCCGTAGAGGTTCCCTGCCGGATCGCGGACCACGCCGCCGATCGGATAAGCCCCATCTCCATTTGCATCGGTAAAGCTGTAGAGCACAGTTTCCTTGCCTTTCGTATTCACTTTAAAAACTGTTCCATCGTTCTGCGACGCGGGACCACCGAGCTGGGTGGTGCCATAAAGATTGCCTTTTGCATCCAGGATCAATCCCGCACAGGGATACTCTCCGTCCGGCACGCCTCGGAAGCTGTGCAAGACAGTTTCTTTGCCGGCCGGGTTCAGCTTAAACACGGTGCCATAGCCGTGAGTACCGCCCTGCTGTGTGGTTCCGTAAACGTTGCCCCCACGGTCAGCGACTAGACCTGCGGCGGGGTATGCACCGTCCCCATCAGTCCCGCTGAAGCTGTAAACCACCGTCGTGTTCGCTGTTACCCTAAACACAGTTCCTTGGTTCGAATGCCCACCCAAGGTCGTCGTGCCATAAAGGCGCCCTTTTGTATCAAATGCCAATCCGGCGCTGGGAAAAGCTCCGTCTGATTTCCCCCCTTTGAAACTGTGCAGTACTGTCTCCACACCGCTGCGATCCACTTTGAATACCGTCCCAAGCCCGTAGCTGCCGCCCTGTTGTGTGGTCCCGTACAGATTTCCCGCTGCATCAACGATCAATCCTGCGACAGGATATGCCCCGGTAGAACCATTAAATGAGTAGAGGGTAGTGAAAGTTTGCGCTTGTGAGGAACTCGCGGCAAACGCGGTTAGCAACAGAACACATAGCTCCATACCCGCATTTCCCACCCGCCGACGTTCCGCTGAATTCACGTTCCGCTTTTGCACTATGCTCGCCACAATAGTTCTCCTTTTCATTACGAACGTACTCCTGAAAGTGCAAGGCTAGTGCACGGTAACAGTCACTGGCTTGGAAGCAATCCCGTTCGCGACCACGACAAGCTTACTTGCGCCCGTTTCCATTTCGGTCGGTGCCTCAAAATGAGTGGAGACCTTGCTCTTACCCGTCGCCACAGCCATGGTGCTATGGTCATACGTCCTCGCATAGAAAACATGGTGCGAAGCGTTGTTAGTGATACGAATCAGCGGGTAATTCGTGGCCATCTGCGCATCGTCGCCATACATGGCTCCCTGCGAGAGGCCGTTGAATTGCATGCCCGAAATTACATAGGTCTTCCCGCGAGTAACGCTGCCCGGAGAAGAAGTGATAACCGGTGCCCAGGAAGGATCGGGTTTCCCCTTCGCTGTGTAGATCTCCACGTCGGACGAACCATCGGTGAAGAAGATCTGCCCCGTCGGTAAAACCAGCATACTTCCCTGCTCGGTTGCATCCTTCCCGGCATTGGGCGGACCCGGCACTTTGATGAACTTCGTCCCATCGAACTCGTAGAAGGTAGTAGGTGGATTATTGATACCGTGATTGGTATCGCACAGCACATTGCCATCGGGCAACAGGGCTGCGGGAGCATCACCCATATCGTTCTCATCCGGAATATCCGGACCAGGCACCCAGGTTCCCGGCTTCATGCGACCAGTCGGAGGATGATAGATAGAGGTGTGCCCGGCTTTAGTCTTATTGGAATTGGCTCCGGTGGCGAACACGGTGCCGTCCGGCCGTAACACAGCCGGGCCGATCTCGGCGGTAGGAGGATCGCTCAGGAGTACGATTGTGCTTCCGGCGCTGATCCACTTCCCCAGGTTAGGGATGTACTTCTCGGCGTGAGTAGGGTGGGCGGCGTTTTCCGCGTCAACCGTCAACACCGCGCCATCGGGCAGGAGAGTCCAACCCTCCTCGTCGTACAAATCTTGTTTGTTTTCGCCGGTGAAGGTCCATGTCAAGGACTTGGCGTCTAACAGCGCGGCCGTGAATGGAAAAGCACAGCAATTTGCCATCATCAAGGTTCCATCGGGCAGTACAACACTTTGCGCATCACCAATGATGGTCCATCCCGGAGGAGGGTTCACAGGCGCCCAAACATCCTCATTCGGATCGTAGATTGCACCCAGGTTCGTCCACTCCAATTGACCGAAGTTATATTCTCCCCCCTCGACGATGACACGGCCATCCGGCAGTACGGCGGAAGCGAAAGCGGAAGGGCCGTATCCGGGCGGCAACGAAGCTGCCCGCTTCCAGGTCCCGTTGACGTAACTGCCAAACCGGTCCGGGGTTAGGAGCGACCAATTGCCGGGGTTATCTTCCTGTACCAGGACGTCTCCATTGGTGAGCAACAGCGGGATACTGGCGCCAAAGCTGGGTTGACTATTTAAGGCTCGCCACTTTTGCGAGAAGGCAATACCACGAAATCCCATCAAGACAACCAACAGGATGCCGAACGCTCTTGCTGCTTTCATATTCTTGTCCTCCGCGGAGGAACCCGCAAAAGAAAGCGTTAAGACAGGCACTATACGGTCGAGAAACAACGAGCGACCGCGGCCTCACAGGGATGAGCCACAGTGCGAGTCTGGCCCGGTATTATGGACTGGAACAGCTATATTTTCAATTAAATTTACGTGAGTGCTATGGCCTTCCATGAGAAAGCCGGTCACCATCAAGTGTCGTGCGCCCTATGGTCGCCGCATTCGGATTGGTATGTACAGTGACGAGCTCACGAGCGGCAGGAAACGCCGTACTGCTGCCAAAGCCGAAACCACGGGCTGTGCGCGAGCATTTCGTCGTGCCTTCTATTCACAGCCCAGAGGTCACTCGCGCTCAGCGGTCTGGTGTCCGGCACGGCGAAGATGCGTTCTAGCGACTCGATTTCGGCAATGGTCCGTTCAACGTCCATCCGTCACAATATCTAACAGAAATGCGCAGAGGTCAATTCGAGGCGGCATCTCCAAAGACCGTGACCGTGGGATTTGTCAGTGGACGAGTCCATGTAATAACCATTGAGACATTCGAAAAGCCGCGATTAAGGTAAGATTTTTGTAGATGATCGCCCGGAAGCTGCCCATCGTTTCGTTTTGTCTCGTTCTGGTCTTGCTGCTCTCAATCGCTCTTCCCGCGCAGATGCACCAGCATTCGGGGAAAGACCACCCTCCCTCGGGATACAAGCTCGTCTCGATCAAAGTCACCGGCACGAAGCGTTACAAGCCGGAGGATGTAATCCGGGCCACCCGCCTGCAACTCGGCCAGCTAGTGCACAAAGAAGATCTCGAAGATGTGGTCCGGCTTCTGGGAGAAAGCGGGGCCTTTACCGACATTTCTTACAGTTTAGAGTTCGACCCCGCCGGCACCAAGGTGGAGTTGACGGTCCGGGATTCCAAAAAGTTTGTTCCTGTCAACTTCGATAATTTGGTCTGGTTCAGCAATCAGGAACTTTTCAACAAGCTACATGCCAGCGTCCCTCTGTTCGATGGCGAAGTCCCGGTCACCGGCCAAATGGTGAATCAGATCTCGGACACCCTGCAGGCGCTGCTGGATGAGAAAAAAGTGGTGGGACAGGTTGACACTCGGCGAGTACCTGACGACGGTGCTATCGAGGCCTTCACGTTTACCGTGACCGGACTCCATATTACGATTCGGAACATCGAATTCTCAGGCGCTGATGCAGCGGATTTGCCCTTGCTCGTGGCTAGCGCAAGGCGACTGAAAGGGGCGGAATATATGCTGCCCACTCTTCGTAGTATGGCCGACAAAAATTTCCTGCCGGTTTATCATGAGCGAAGTTATCTGAAAGCTGCGATTGGCGATCCGCAAGCTCACGTGGTTTCGACCGAAGATGAGCACGTATCGGTGGACGTCACCTTCCCCGTGCATCCCGGAAAGCAGTACACGGTGAGCGGACTTGAAATCGCCGGCTGCAAGGCTGTACCCGTGGAGACCTTGCGAAGCCTGATCCATGTGAAAGCCGGGGAGACAGCCAATGCCATTCAGCTTGAAAAAGACCTGCAAGCTGTCAAACAGGCTTATGGTACACGCGGATATGTGGCAGCTATTGTGACGTTGGAGTCGAGACCAGACGACTCGCGGCCCACTGTGCAGTACCTGATTCGCATTTCTGAGGGTGACGTTTATCGTATGGGAGACTTGAAGATTCATGGGCTGGATTCCAGGGCAACCGCCCGACTTGAGAACGACTGGACTCTGCGGCCGGGAGATGTGTACGACTCCAGTTATCCTGGGCGGTTTGTGGAGCAGGCCTACAAAGAAATCGGGGACTGGAATACCAGCGTCCGCGAGTCTGTCGACGAAAAGGAAAGAACAGTGGATGTCGCGGTCCGCTTCGATCCGAGGCCATAGGCCCGGGAGTTCTCGATCGGGTTAGATGTGGCGGATGGAGAAGGCATTGACGCTGGAGTGGCGGGATTACTGACTCCTAATAATGTTACCGAGTACGTTCCCGAACTCGTGAATTTCTTCGACAGTATTGTAGTGGAGAAGCGAGGCACGGATGACGCTGCTGTCAAGGCTGATTCCAAGGCGCTTCATCAATCGCGGAGTATACATGTGGCCGTCGCGAATTCCGATTCCACGGTCCGACATAGCCTCGGTGACAAGCGACGGCGCAACGTTCGGAAGGTTGAAGCAAAGTGTGGGAACGCGCTCAGGGAGGCGGGTGGAGTCGTCGATGCCATACACAGTGGCCGCGGCGGCGTGTAGCACTTCGAGCATCTCCCGAGAGAGTGTCGCTTCATACTCGCGTATGGCTGTCATGGCGCGGACAAGGAAATCCCGCCGGGATACGAGCGTTGTATTTTCCTCTTCGCGGGCGAGGCTGGCCCCGAGCGTTTCAAGATAGCTGACAGCGGCGTCTATCCCGGCAACATTCTCATAAATGAAAGTTCCGGCCTCAATCTTGCCGGGAGGAGCGTCAGGAATAAAGTCTTCGCGGAAGGTGGGGAGTTCGGTGAGCAGCTCTAGACGCCCCCACAGGAAGCCCATGTGGGGACCGAAAACCTTATAACCCGAGCAAATCAGATAGTCGCAGTCGAATGCCTGTACGTCGATAATTGCATGCGGCGCATAGTGCACGCAGTCGAGAACGACCTCTGCACCCGCGGCGTGCGCCAGTTTGGCAACAGCGGCGACATCGACAATGGAACCAAGGGCGTTCGAAGCCACAGTGCAGGCAACCAACCGAGTCTTCGAGGTGAGCAGCGGCGCCAGGTCCTCCACATGAAGATTGTTGTTTTCGCGCATCTTCCACCACACGATCTTGGCTCCCTCGCGCTCCAGTTGCAGCCAGGTGGCGATATTCGCTTCGTGGTCGAGTTCGGTAACCACGATCTCGTTGCGGGCTTCGAGAGTGCGGCCAATCGCGAGGCTAAGTACGCGGAAGAACGAGGTTGCGTTCATGCCGAAGGCAATCTCGTTACGGTGTCGCGCGTTGATCAGGACGCCCACGCTATCGCGGGCGCGAGCGATGGCGGCGTCCACCTCCATGCTCTTGGTGTAGCGTCCGCCTCGCTGCACATTGCGGTGCAGAAGATGGCCGTGGATCGCGTCGAAGACGACTTGCGGAATCTGCGCGCCGGCGGCGTTATCGAAGAAGATGAAGGTGGGCTTCTGGTTGAGCGCGGGAAACAGCGACCGGACGCGATCGGACGGAAAGGCGACGGCTCGGGATGCGCCCAGCTGCTGATTGACCACTTGGCACCTGGTGACTGGTAATTCTACGACCCAGAACTGAGGGTGTCCTCGACAACCCTGACTTTAGTCTTGCGACCGATGCGTCGAGCCAGTATACAAAGGAATTCAATTCGAAACAGGTACAGGTTGAAGTCAGGGCATGGCTGGATTCAGCGCTTGTGTGTAGTCTCCGCTCCAAAATACAGGGGTTCCATGCTGCCGATCCACAGCCAGAGTGCTTACGGATCCGAGGCCTTGATGCGTGCACTCCTAAGATTCCTTGCGGAAGTTACTTAATCGTCCGCTCAGGATTCGTCGAATGAAGCTGCAGATAAATCGATGCAGCATTATCGGCGAAGGTCGCCTCATACTGGGGAAACTGCCTCAATCCGGCGAAGCGTCCGGGTTTGATCTTTCGTTTCACCTGCTCCAGTGTCATTCCCTGTGCCGAAAGAGCAACCACCTGAGCCTCCAGGTCGGAGAGATAGTCGCGAAAAAAGACCAGGTCCTTGCGATCGCCCACTTCGAAATGCCCCGGCACGAATACCTCGCTGGGTGTTGCCAGGAGCGCATTCAGCGTGGCGATCCAGTGAGAAACGCTGCCTTCGTCCATGGCCGGGCACGCATGGCCCATAAAGAGGTCGCCGGTAGCGATCGCCTTCTGCTCCGGGAAGTAGACGTACGCGTCACCCAGGGTGTGCCCAGGAGCGCCCGAAATAACTTCAACCGTGTAAGGCTCAAGATGAATCGTAAGAGCGGACTCAAAGGTGACGTCTGCAGGCACAACGGTGATTGGAAGCCTCGGTGGCGAGTCATTGCGCAGCTCCATCGTGCGCATGCGGGTCCACCCTGTACTGATGATGCTCGCGTCGGGCTTGAATATCTTATTTCCGCCCTGGTGATCGAGATGATAGTGAGTGTTGATGACGTAACGAATCGGCAGCCTCGAAACGCTGCGTATCTCCGCCACGCACTTCCCCGCCTCTATTTCATTGAGCCCGGAGTCAACCACGAGAATTCCTGCGTTACCGACCAGAAAGGTAGAATTGGCGCTCGCGTCATTGTCCGCGATACACGCGTAGAGGTCTTTCCCGATCTGTTTTGGAGTTCCGATCGCGAAAGCCGAATTAACAAAGAACACGAAAGAAAAAAGCAACGCGAAGGTGAGGAGCCCACGCAATGCGCTGTAGCTTCGGGACAGGCGTGGCTTTCGCAAGGAACTGGAAATGTTCAAAGATTCCTCCCATTCTATAGAGAGCGGATTCTGCATTAGCGGCACGTATCAGCGTGGCATCGTTCGATCCGAGATCCCGTTACCGATCTGCCCGACGACATTGATTCTGCATGGCCGACTAGATTACCGGTCGGGAAGCCCGATAAAGCTGACAGCCAAACGCTCCCAAACCCAGGCAAATCACACCCAAGCGGACTAGCCCGCCAAGATACGGGATGAACCCAACGATGGTGAGGATCAACAGGCCCACCAGAAGTCCCAGCAACCAATCGCCCTTTGTGCCTCCGGATGGCTTCAGAAGTATTCGCCCCAGGAAGGCTCCAACCCAAATTTTCGCCAGGTAGATCGCAGCCAAATACAGCGCGAGCAACATTAGCGAGAGCGGGAGGCCAACCAGCGTTATGGCTATGACGACGATGGCCACCGGCACGCCCGCCAGGACCCCAACCCCTATTCCCAGACTGAGCCAGCCTGAGCCCACCAGCTGAGTCGTCGCCTGGAAGAAGCCGGGAAACGCAAGCATGCCGAGCCATCCCACCAGTATGGCGCCAGCCAACCAGACAACTTGGTGAAAGTAGAATCTGGGACGCGTGAAGCTGCTCTCCCGCACCCTCACCTGAATGTCACGTTTGCCCCCGATGGTCGCGCCATCGGCGATGTGCACCTCCTTCAACTGGCGCACCCGAGCGCTCAGGTTGCCGCTGATCCGTGCCGTGTTCGTCAGCGTTAGGCTGCGACCGACCATCGTCAGATCGCGGCCGATACTGCCGCTCACATCGGCACTGCCACTCGTCACGATGTTCACGCTGCGCTTCACCTCACCCTCGAAGCTGGCGTCGCCGACGGCAACCACGATACCCTCACCTACGCGGCCCCGGTCATCAATATGCAAGGATTGCACCACGCCATAGATGCTGTGGCCCAATTGCCCTTCCAGGTCGAGCGTGTGGGAAAGAGTGTAGATGTGGCCTTCCACGGTTCCGCTGACCTCAGTCCTCTGGGCGAAACTGATTAGGTCGCCCTTCACCGTGCCGCGCACCTCCACGGTCCGGCCAAAAGTGATCAAGTCACCATTCACCACGCCATCTACGCGGACCACGTTAGCGGCGGCCACAAGAGTGTCGTCCACAGTCTCGTTCGCGGCCACGGTGACGAACTCGCCGTGACGCCGTTCCAGGGCAAAGCTGGGCAACGACAACGCAAGCAACACGATCAGCAGGCGCAGGCCAGGGTAGTGTGGCCGCCCTCGGCGTCCAAGTAGCATTACGCCGCCGCCCAACAGCAACAGCAAACAAATCCAGCCCACGACAGCAGCATAATCGGCTAGCATGGCAGTACCTCCGTGTGCAAAGTAGTCAAACAGTTGGAATGTCAGGTTCGTGCGGCCGCTTACGCTGAAGGGATTGAACCATTCCAGCGCAGCCGGAATACTCAGCTCGTTGAACCAACCGGAAACGATCGAACCTAGTGCCAGCACCACGGCCAGGATCGCCAGGTCGCCCCACCCCCAGGACCAGCGCCGTAGGGAGAATGGCGCCGGGCTGGCTGCTTCTTCCGGAAGCTCGTTGAGACTTTCGCTCAGTACGCGGTTCTCCGCGCGCAATGCGTCCACTAACGCCCGGCAGCGCTGGCACGTGGTCAGGTGGTCTCGCAGGCGCTGCGCCTCGTCCGCCGCCAGTTCGCCGTCCACCGCGAGGGCGCAGGTCTGTTCTGAATAACATTTCATGATCACTTGCTCCTATGGGGGCAGACGCCGGCGCAGCTCTTTTTTTGCCCGAAATATCAGCGCCGCCACGTAGTTCCTTTCCAGGTCCAACTGCTGCGCGATTTCGTCATAGCTCAGTTCGCCGTAATAGCGCAGGACCAGCGGCACGCGATAATTGTCCGGCAGGCGTGCGATGACGTCCCGCACCCTCGCCCTCTCTTCCTTGCTGATGACAACACCCAGCGGTGAGGGCTCCGAACTGGGTGCTTCGATGACCGCAGCTCCGTCTTCAACTTCCACAATCGCCCGCCGCCCGCGCTGCCGGCGTCGCAAAGCGTCAATGCATTGGTTGCCAGCTATCCGTAGCAGCCACCTGGGGAACGGTATCGAACGGTCGTAGCTCTCGATGGAGCGCTGCAGCTTGAGGAAGACTTCGCTGGTGGCATCTTCTGCGCTCTCCCGTGACTCCAGCATGTAACGGCACAGTCCGAATACGCGCCGGGCATAACGGCGATAGATTTCTCCCAGGGCCTCCCCATTGTGACCCCGCGCGCACTCGATTACGCTCTCCAAATCCATCCCCTCCATCTGCCTGGTTCCGCCCTCGCCGGGCTGCGGTTCTTTCGCCATGTTCCCCTTGGCATCCATAGAGCAGTACGCTGCAGATCGAAGGATGTTACACAAATTTTAGGGGACGAGGAGAACCCAAGGCTGGGACGCCTAACTCACGAGGGGGAGTAGCAGGTCACGGATTCTGGCTGTGTCACAAGCAATTCTGTAACAAGCGGCTTACGGTAACTCTGCGGAAGCGCGGCGGTCCGTTGCTGCCGCTCTGAAACTTGCTCGCGCGAGCCAGGGTGTGGAGATCGAAACGGCACTTGCGTTTGCCATGGCGGGCGATACGGTGCGAGCCGAGTCTCTAGCCCGAGACTTGGGGGACGCTTCCCACTGAACACGCAGATTCAATCGCTTGGCTGCCAGCGATTCAGGCCCAATTGGCGCTAGACAGCTAGGCTGGCCGTCCGTGAAAAAGCTGCTGAGCAGGGGCCTTCCGATCACGCAAATCGCGGATACCATCGACACGTACGATTGTCAGTACCCGGCACGCCACATTCGATGAGTGTTTCGGCTTACGACGATTTTCGTCTAGACCTGCAGCACATCGCCGTCTCGGGCAACCATTTCGTACAACACAGGATTGACGAAAAATCCGATGAAGAGTCGGGAAATGAGACCGGCCACGATGACGATGGCGAACGGCCTTTGCGTATCCGATCCAATGCCCGTAGAAAGCGCGGCCGGCAATAATCCAAGGCAGGCAACCAGAGCCGTCATCATGATCGGGCGGAGCCGCAAGAGCGAAGCTTCCCGTGTGGCCGTGCGGATATCCATCCCCTCCTGGCGCAGTTTGTTGATGTAGGAGACGAGAATGACGGCAGTTTCCACTGAAACTCCGAGCAAAGCCAGGAGACCCAGGACCGAGGAAACGCTGAAGGGAGTATGAGTGAGCTTCAGCGCAACCAGTGCACCTACTGGCTCAGTCATAATTACGCCCAGAGCAATGGTGACCGGGAATTTGAAATTTCCGTAGAGGGCAAACAAGATCATGAAAATCAGCACTACGGCGAGGGGGCCAATAATGTACATCTGCGATTTGGCCTCGAGCAACTGGCTGTATTCGCCGCCCCATTCCATGCGGTAGCCTTGCGGCAGGGTCACAGCCTTCTTGACCGCCGCTTGCGCGTCTCGCACCCCCCGCTCTAAGTCACGCCCTTCGATGCTGTACTGTACCCCGATGTAGCGGGAGTTGTTTTCGCGATAAATAAAGGACGCACCGTTTCCCTGGCTGATATTGGCAAGCTGGCTAAGTGGGATCTGCTGCCCGTCGGGTGTGCCCACCAACAGATTGCCGATCTCATGCGCGCTGCTGCGGAATTGAGGTTGCATTCGGACAACCAGATCGAACAGCTTCTCCCCTTGAATGACTTGAGTAACCGCCTGCCCGCCTACTGCGGCCGAAATCACAGCTTCCACGTCCGCAACATTGATTCCGTAGCGTGCAATCTTGTCGCGATCGACGTCGACCAGAAGGCTCGGCTGGCCAAGTTCGCGCACCACGGTGAGATCGGTGAACCCGGGCACATTGGAGAGCGTGTTCTTGATCTGGATCGCTTTGTCCTGAAGTACGTTCAGATCGTCGCCATAAACTTTGACTGCCAAAGAACTCTTGAGCCCGGTCAAAGCTTCGTCCACGGCATCTTCCGCCGGCTGGGTATAGTTGAAAATGATCCCTGGGAAGGCAGTAAGTTTCTTATTGATGGATTCGATGAGCTGTTTTTTCTCGCTGATCTCGCCGCTCCATGCTTTGTCCTTGTAGGGCTTCAGACCGACGTAGAATTCGCAGTTAAAAAAGCCGGTAGGATCCGTGCCATCATCGGGCCGCCCCAATTCTGAACCCACCACAGTCACCTGCGGATAAGACATCAGGATGTCGCGTATCTGAGGAGCGATCTTGCTAGCCTCTTCGAAAGAAATGGTGTACGGCATCGTAGCTCGCACCCAGAGGGCTCCTTCATCAAGGTGAGGCATGAATTCGCCGCCGATGAAGGGCACCAGCAGCAGCGTGGCGGCGAAGATCAGGGTTGCGATCAACATGGTTGTTTTGGGCCGCGCGAGCGACCAATCCAGCTGAACGGCGTATTTCCGCTTCATCCATTCAAAAGCACGATTCGGTTTCTCGCGCACGCCCTTCTTGAACCAATAGGAGGCGAGCACCGGAATCAGCGTGAGCGTCAGGATGAGCGCGCCCACCAGGGCAAACGACATCGTCTCAGCCATGGGATGGAACAGTTTCCCCGAGGCTCCACTCAGCGCATAAATCGGCAGATAACCAGCGAGGATGACGGCCACCGAATAAAAGATCGGGCGATCCACATCTTTCGCCGCGGCAAGAATGACTTCGTTCAGGTTGTAGTGCTGTCCCTCCCGCAGCGCCAGCTCGCGGTAGATATTTTCGATCATCACCACTGCGCCATCGATGACGATTCCGAAATCAATCGCGCCGATGGAAAGCAAATTCGCGGCAACGTCGTGCGCGTGGAGCACGATGAAGGCAAACAAAAGCGAGAGTGGAATGGTGAGGGCAACAATCACGGCAGCGCGGAAGCTGACGAGGAAGAAAATCAGCACCACCAAAACCAGCACCATGCCGCGAAGCAGGTTCCCTTCCACCGTGTCCGTAGTCAGGTCTACCAGTTCACTGCGGTCATAATAAGGACGAATTTTGACATCAGGCGGCAGGATCTGGTGGTTTAATTCGTTGGTCTTTGCTTCGACTGCTTTCAGGACGTTCTGGGTCTGCTCTCCGCGCAGCATGAGAATGACGCCCTCAACCGCATCGTCATTCTTCTGGAAGCCGAATTCTCCCAGGCGAGGCGCGTGCCCAATCGTTACATCTCCCACATCGCGCACTCGGATAGGAACGCCTTTGTTGGCGCCAACTACGATGTTCCCGATGTCGTCCGTGTTCCGGACCAGCCCAATCCCGCGAACGTAGTAGAACTGCCCGCCTTGAGAATAAAAGCCGCCGCCCGCATTCGAGTTGTTGGCCGCTAAAGCAGCGGTGACTTGAGGAATGGTCAAGTGATAACCGTAGATGCGCGCCGGGTCGAGCAGGACCTGATATTGCATCACGGTTCCGCCGAAGCCCGAGTCGTCAGCCACACCGTGAACCGATCGATAAGCTCTCTCAATCACCCAGTCTTCAATCGTTTTCAGTTCCTGAGGGCTGCGGTCGGAACTCTCCAGCACATAGCGATAGACCAGGCCGCTCGGGCTAAAGAGTGGCGCGAGGCTTGGAGTTACGCCGGTTGGCAGCGTGGCTTGAGCAAGCCGCTCAAAAACGATTTGCCGCGCAAAATAACTGTCCGTACTTTCTTCGAAGGTGAGGATTACATCGGATAATCCGTAGAGCGAGATGGAACGCATCACCACCATGTGAGGGACGCCGTTCATCTGGAGTTCAAGCGGAAGCGTGACCAACCGTTCGACTTCCTCCGCAGCATGGTCTGGCCACTGAGTGATGATTTCGACCTGCGGAGGCGAGAGATCAGGATAAGCGTCGACGGGCATCCGCTGAAAAGACAGGATTCCCCCGACCGTGATGAAAGCGGTCAGCATGAGCACCAGAAATCTTTGCCGCAGGGCCGCTTGGACGATTCGGTGAATCATTCAGTTGTATAGACAAATCCTTGTCAGAATTTCCTGGGACGTTGTTCCAAGTGTGCGCGCGATCCGGCTAGCGCTGCAGCGAGTTCGCAAACTGCAGGAACAAACTGCCATCGCCGATGACCCGATCGCCAGCCTTCAAGCCGCTGGTAATCTCTGTTTTTCCGTTCAGACCTTCTCCGAGCGTCACCGAGCGTCTGCCAAACTGGTTCGCCGACACCGCGGCATAGACGAAAGGCTGATTCTCGCTATCGCGTAGGACGGCGGCATCCGGGAGCGCAATGGCATTTGGAATCGTGCCTGCGTTTACCGTTGCGACGACATACATATCTTTCTTCAGTTTTTCGCCCGGATTGTTCGTCTCGACGCGGGCCGGAAGGGTCCGGGTGCTCGGATCCAAGGAGGCAGCCTCGTAGGAAATGCGTCCGTGGAACGCTTCAGGATAAGTATCGGTCTGAATTGTGACCTCGTTTCCTACGTTCACGTACGGCAAGTCCTTCTGATAGACGTTGATCAACACCCAGACCGTGTTAACGTCGGAAATCATGAAACATTGGGTGGCGCCCGGTTGAATCAGTTGTCCCGCAGATACATCCTGCTCGACGACTAGGCCGCTGACCGGCGCTTTTAGCGGAACCTCAAAAGAGGGCGGGGCTTTCACAAGGGCGTCAGGATCAGTGATTCCCATGACCTTCAACGCCGCTTGCGCCGCAACCAGGTCGCCGCCGGCCTGAACCTCGGCCGATTGCGCCTGTTCCACATTCTGTTCCGCGATCGCGTGGTGCTGGTATAAGTCCTTAGCTCGGGCGTTGGCCTTTTGTGCGAGGGCATAAGCATCCTTGGCCTTCAGATAGTTGGTACGGAGCTGCGAATAATCAGGACTCGCGACGTACAACATGGGGTCGCCCTGACGTACGTTCTGCCCGGGAACCACCACGACACGGCTGACCGGTCCGCTCACCTGGGTGATGACTGGCGTGGTGCGAAAACTGTTGTAAGCAACGGTCCCGGTTAGCCGGAGGGTTCGAGTCAGCGTCGTGCTTTGAACGGTTAGCACCTGCACGTGCGACATCTGTTCCGGCGGAATAGTAAACAGTTCCGGGTGGTCTGAGTTCTTAGTCGAGTTGGCGGCATTTGACCCTGACCCCTGACAGCTGCCAAGCACCATCGTGATCGCCGACGCGGCGGCCAATGCAGCCAACCGCCACCAAAGCCGCTTGCGAAAGTTCATGGCAGGTTCCTCGTCCCCACGGCTTCCTTCAACTGCTCCAACGCGGTCATATAGGAGGCCAGGGCCTGGCGATAGGCGAGATGGACGGCCCGGTAGCTGCGCTCGGCGTCGAGAAAATCCAACAGGCTCGCGGCCCCGCGTTTGTAGGCATATTCGCTGATGTCGCGCGAGTCCCGCGCCTGCTTAAGATAACCGCCAACATAGAGTTGCACCACTTCGTCATTGCTCCTCATAGCCTCGTAGGCATTGGCAACATCGGAGAGAACCGTATCGCTGGCTGCTCGCTGCTGTTCCTGTGCCTGCGTGAGCGCGTAACCAGTTCGCGCGATCTCGCCCTGATTGCGATTGAAAATGGGAAGCTCGAAGCTGGCGAAGATCGAAGCGGTATTCTGTCCCGCCGTGTGGGTAAAGTCGAAGGTACCGTTCACATCGACTTTGCCGTTGGCTTTTGCTAGCCGAATTTGGCTCTGGGCAGCGGTTACGCCGAACAGGGCAGCCTGGAAATCGGGACGCGCTTTAAGCGCCTTGGCCTGCAAATCCTCAAGGTTCGCTTTTAGCGGTTGATACGCCAAGTCACCCATGACGTCGTAGTTGGCCGGAACCGCGTCGTACCCAAGAAACTGCCTGAGGCCGACCAGTGCCTGCGCCTTCGCCAGGCGGGCAGAGGACACATCGGTTTGAAACTGCAGGAGTTGAAGCTTGATCTTGAGATAGTCGCCTTCGCTGATGGCGCCCGCATTGTACTGGGCTTCTGAAATATCGACCGTCGTCTGAAAGCTTTTCATATCCTCCAGTGCGAACTGCAGAGTTGATTCAGCCAGCAAGACGCTGACGAACTGCTGTCCCACGTTAAAGGCGAGCGTGCGCTCTGCGTCCGTGACTTGAGCGCGGGTGACCGCAGTCTGATCCCGCGCGGCTTGCAGCCGGCTCTGTCGTTTGTGTCCGCGTTCAAAGAGATAGGAGAGGCCGAGATCGAACTGCTGCGCCAGGTCCAGGTCCTCGGTCGAAAAATCGCTGGGAGAAAAGATGGGAATAAATTGAGCATCGCCTCCGAGGACAGGATTGGGACGCAGGTTCGCCGTAATCTCCTGCGCCTGGTTCTGGAAGATCAAAGTACGAGTGGCTTTGAGCGCATGGTTGTGGGCTAATGCCAAATCAATGGCCTGATCCAGACCAATCAGAGTCGCTGCTTGCGCCGCACTCTCCCGGACCGCCATGAACAAGAAGACCGTCACAATGGCGAAGGCGAGAAATCGCTGGAAGCCCATGAGCATCACACCAAAGCGATCGATTCTGACAGGCAGGTGCCTGCGAAGTGAAGGCGTTCTGAAGCGTGGTAAGGTCAATTCGAATTCCAAATTCCTCATACAACATCGTTGGGGCGCCAGCACTCAACGAAAGCGATCAAGTCTGGCTGGCCGGAAGCCGTTTACTTTGCTGCTAAGACGTACTGAAAAACTCAGGTCACTTTTCGGAAACACCGAGAAAGGAGAGCACAGAAAGCTCTAGCGAGTAGGAGAAGGACGTACATATAACTGAAAGGACTCGAGAAAGGACCGCGGATGCATCTGCGGCTGTGAGATCTGGAGGCGACGGCGGAAGATGGAGGAGAACGCGATGGAGAGCACGATGGCAGCAACCGACTGCGCCATCAAGCAAGTCAGGCACAGCGTAGTGTTGGCTGAATCCGCACGCAACTGCGTCCCTTCCCGCACGTCGAACGATTGGAAACCGCAGGAATGGGCTACCTGGGCCACCGTGGCGACCAGTAGCAGAGCGACACATAAGCAAGCCAGCAACTTTGCGCCAGCCGTTCTTGTGAGGACGTTCACAATTGTGCTGCTGGTTATATGGAGCATCCAGCTCAAATTGCCCTAATCTCGCAGGTTACGAGCGTCACCGGAGATTCTAGCACTCGAATGGCTATCGATCGAAACCTTCTTTCGCAGTGAATATCTGAAGCCGCGAGCGACTGAGACAGTCCAATCACGTTTGCTACTAACTATGTGGTTCCTGATCGCCGGTGAACAAATCGCCCAGGCCAAGAATCATGTCAACCAGTCCGTGACCATGGAGCAATTGCAGCCCGGTGATCTGGTACCGGGCGGATTGGCTCCGGCGCCGCAAACTGCCGGAACTGAACGAAGTAGAAAAATCATGACTGAAATGGACTGAAAAAGCGTGCCGTGAAATTGGCTCGATTGATTCTGTCGGATAATGGGCAATCCGGAGGTTATCGGTTCGTCCGTCGGATTAGTACCGAGGAACGCCCTTGCGAGCACTAAGACGCACTGATCACAATTGGATTATCCTACGGGCAAAGGCTGTTTTGCCCGCTCGCGCCCGGAAGAGGGTGCGAACAATGACGCCACATTTCTACGGATCGTTCTCGAATGATTGGCGCAGAGCTGGTCCGATTTCGCAGGGGGAAAATACAAGGAGCAAACCCCATCCGATGAAGATCACCCTGAATGTGAATGGTCAGCAGCACATGGTAACGGTTGATGCAGAAACGCCTCTGCTGTTTGTTCTGAACGACGAGCTTGGGTTGCGCGGACCCCGATTCGGTTGTGGCATGGCTCAGTGCGGAGCCTGCACTGTAATCATGCGCGGCCAGGCCGTGCGCTCTTGTGTCATGCCGATAAGCGCAGTCGGCCAAGACGAAGTCACCACGCTGGAGGGCTTGGGCACGCCTGAAAAGCCTCACCCGATTCAGCAAGCGTTTATTGAGGAAGGAGCCGCCCAATGCGGGTTTTGCCTCAGCGGCGTGATTCTGACGGCGAAGGCCGTACTCGACGTAAACCCGAATGCCTCTGATCAGGAGATTCGGGACGCTCTGGGGGGCATCTTGTGTCGCTGTTTCGCCCACATTCGAATGTTGCGGGCAATTCGAAAGTATGCAGAGGCAAAGCGATCATGACCCAGTCCCGCCGTGAGTTTCTGAAAAGTTGCGGTGCGCTGATTGTCAGTTTTAACAGTGGGCCGTTGAGTCTGTTGTCCGCCCAGGGTCAAGGACCGTTTGGCACCCATCCCTCCCACATTGATCCGGAAAAGCTCGATTCGTGGCTAGCCGTCGGAACCGATGGGATCGTCACGGCATATACCGGAAAATGCGATTTCGGTCAGGGCATTTTCACCGCTCAATCCCAACTGGTCGCGGAGGAACTGTGCGTTCCAATTGGCCGCGTCAAGCTTATCCAGTGCGATACATCTGTCTGTCCGGATCAGGGAACCACGTCTGGAAGTCAATCGACTCCGACAAACTTTAACTCGGAAAATCTCGCACTAGCAGCAGCCACCGCTCGCGAAGCCCTGCTGGGCCTCGCTGCTGTGAAATTGGGAGTGCAGGTCGAGCAGCTCACAGTGACGGATGGCGTCATCACGAGCAATATGGGACGTCACGTCCGGTACGAGGAGCTTATTGGAAACAAGCATTTCAATCTCCCGCTAAGGGCTACAGCCAAGCGGCGATCTGCTGCAGATTGGACGGTCCTCGGCAAACCAATTCCTTCACTGGACAGAACCGCCCTGATGACTGGTCAGTTCGAGTTCGTCCACCACGTTCGGATCCCTGGAATGCTGCACGGACGAGTCGTGCGGCCTCCGGAGATGGGAGCAACGGTTGCCCGTGTAGACGAAGAATCGGTGCGGAGTGTTCCAGGTCTAGTGAAAGTCGTCGTCCGTAAGAATTTTGTCGGCGTCGTGGCCGAGACTCAGTACCAGGCAGGACTGGCAGCCAGGAAGTTAGCGGTTCAGTGGAATCCCGGGCCGGAGCTTCCGTCGCAGAATGGCTTCCTCGACTATCTCCAGAGACAGCCTTCGCAAGACGTTCTTAGCGTTGACTCCCGGGACGCAGACGCTCAGCTCGCTGCCGCGAGCAGGGTCATCCGGGCTAAGTACACGTATCCGTACCAAATGCACGGATCCGTAGGCGCATCGTGTGCGGTGGCCGACGTCAAGCCGGAGAGTGCAAGCGTTTGGTCGGCAACTCAGTCGGTTTATCCGACCAGGAGCATCGTTGCAAAGCTTTTGGATCTGCCGATTGATAAAGTGCGTGTGATCTATGTGCGCGGCTCGGGCTGCTATGGACTGAATGGTGCCGATGCCGTCTCTTTTGATGCGGCCATACTCTCTCAGGCGGTGGGAAGACCGGTCCGACTGCAGTTTTCACGTCAGGACGAAATGATGTGGGAGAACTTCGGTTCCGCGTGTGTGGTGGAACATCGCGCCGGGCTGGCACACGATGGACGCATCGTTGCCTGGGATCGGGAGGACTGGGTAGCTTCCCGGGGTAGTCGACCGGGCTACGATCAACCGGGGAATGTTATCACCGGCATGCTGCTGGGGTATGAACCCGAGTTGCCTGAGCCTCGCTCTGCCAAGCCGTCTGCTGGCAAGGTTCGTAACCAGAGCAACAGCGTGCCATCCTACTTCGCAGGGTGTGTTGCCGGCGACTGTGGTGGCGATGGAACCATCCGCAGTGAACGGGCACTGACTCATACCGTGCGTTCGCCGTTCTTCACCGGGCCGCTCCGCTCACCGTTGCGGATTCAGAATACGTTTGCCAACGAATGCTTCATGGACGAACTCTGCGCGTACTCCAGGGCCGACCCTGTGAGTTTCAGGTTGCTGCATCTGCGGAACTCGCGAGTCATCGGCGTCCTCAAGGCTGTCGCCAATGCGGCGAGTTGGCAGGCCCGGCCCTCCCCGAGGAAGGACATCTCCCGGGCTCAAACGGTAAGCGGACGTGGTATCGCCTGCGTCGCGTATGAAGGAGACAACGGCTATGCTGCACTCGTGGCCGAGGTTGACGTAGATCTAGAAACAGGAACGGTCCGGCCGAAGCGCTTTGTAATTGCATTGGACTGCGGTCCGGTCTCGAACCCTGATGGTCTGCGAAATCAGACTGAAGGTGGCATTCTGCAGGGCATGAGCCGTGCCTTGGTGGAAGAAATCAGATGGGACAACCGGCGAGTAACCTCGGTTGATTGGGAGTCCTATAACAGTTTGCATCTGGATTACGAGATGCCCACGGTCGAGACAATCTTTGTGACGCCAGCGGATGTGCCCGCAACCGGCGCAGGAGAGACCGCAATCACAGTCACCCCCGCCGCGATCGGAAACGCTATTTTCGACGCGACCGGTGCCCGTCTTCGGGATTTACCGTTTACTCCGCAGCGCGTAAAATCTGCACTCGTTGATAGGGTCCACGGAGACGAGAGCAGGTGATTGTCAAGAATCGACAAACTATCGCGTCTCTTCTCCCTGTGGCTGGATCAACTGCTCCAAGCCGAACAAGGGGCCGCCGAGCGGATCAGAAAGATGAGAAAGCTTCCACCCTCGTCGATCGAAAAACTTGGAATTGCGGCGGGTGGACGGAGTACCTGTCCTCCCGCCTGCCAATTAGCGCTGAGCGCTTAGCTTGGGCAATGGATTGATACCGGACTTGCCAGGCACCTTGGGAATCGATGGCGGCTTAATGCCTTGTTCCGGCGTGATCTTTGACAGCGCGTTCATCTTCTTCCATTGCTCGGTCATATCTTCCGCAAATGCTCCATGGTTTGGAGGACAAGATCGGCGATCGCGGAGTTGGTGATCCCGAAGCCATGTACAAGATTTCACAAGCTTACTCGATATTGGGAGACAAACCCTCCGCCCTCCGGGTATTGCGTCGAAGCATTGATGGTGGGTTCTTCTGTTCTCCGTACTTCGCAACCGATCCGCTCTTGAACGGACTGCGAAATGAGCCTGAATTCAATGCGCTGTTGAATGTGGCTCGCCAGCGACACGAAGCATTCAAGAGCAAGTTTTTCTGATGCAGCTTCGTGATGCCACCTGCGACTGCACCTGGTTCGTGTCCAGCTACCCCGCGACTTCCCATTGGCCCACTTGTTGTTCCAAATCCTTTCGGTATACGCTCTGGTACTCAACCGCGAGTCGAACTGGTGCGACTTCGCCTGAGTGACGCATGAAGGAAATGACCGCCAATGACGATGACGACTTCGAACGGTTCCGGGCCGGGGCAGCGAAGTACGCCGCCTACCTCGAGACGTCCGAGGGCCGACTGCGGCTCGACCTCGCCTTCGCCAACTTGCAGGAGTTTCTGCCGCGGGCCACACGGTCTTTACGCGCTCTTGATCTTGGGTGCGGTACTGGCGCCATCGCGGTGCGCTTGGCGCGACTTGGCCTTCATGTCACGTTGCTGGATGCGTCTGTACCCATGCTGGATTTCGCCAAGCGTACAGCACGGGAAGCAGGAGTCACGGAGAGGATTACACTGAAACACGGCGATGCCGCCCAATTCGCAAACTTGTTTCCCGCCGAGTCGTTTGATGTAATTCTTTGCCACAATATCCTGGAATATGTTGACGACGCGCGTGCGATTTTGCGCAGTGCGGCTCGCGCCTTGCGAGATCCGTCTAGCATAATCTCGGTATTGGTGCGTAATCAGGCAGGTGAGGTGTTAAAGGCCGCAATACAAGACGGCGACCTGGCCGCGGCCGAGCGTAATCTCACCGCTGAGTGGGGACATGAGTCCCTGTACGGAGGACAGGTGCGGCTATTTACAGCGGAGAGCCTGAAAGCCATGCTGCTCGAATCGTCACTCACGGTAACTGCGGAGCGTGGCATTCGGGTCCTGTCGGATTACTTGCCGCCGAGCGTTTCCCGAAATGATGAGTACCAGCGGATTCTTGAGCTAGAGTGCAAGCTGGGCAGGCGACCGGAGTTTGCCGCAGTCGCCCGCTACACGCATTGTCTGGCGCATCGCGCAGGTCCGGTGATAGCAAGCCCAGTGATGAAGGACGGCGCATGAACAACGTCATAGCCCAGTCTTCATTGTCCGGATCTCGCATCACACCGGACGCCGGTATTTCGCTCGGGCTCGGCCTTACCAACGAATGCAATCTCGCCTGCGCATTCTGCTACCGCGATCCAACTCGCGCCGATCGTCTCTCCCTGGATCAAGTGAAGTCAGTCATGGAACGCTTGCCCGTGCGCTCGGTGAATCTCGGCACCGGCGAGAACGGCATGCATCCCGACTTCAAGGCAATACTGGCCTACCTGCGAACGCAACCGGTCAAGCTCACCATCACTTCCAACGGTCATAGCGTCGCTGTGTTGGAGGACAATGAACTGCGAGCCTTCCATGACATCGAGTTCTCGCTCGATTACGCCGCGCAAGCCGAACAGGATGCACAGCGCGGGCCTGGCAATTGGGCACTCATCCACCAGCAGGCAGAACGGTGTCGGAAGCTGCATATTCCTGTAACCATCGTCTCCGTGATGATGAAGTCGAACTACTTGCGTTTAGCGGATGTGGCGCGAGTGGCCAAACAGTTTGAGGCTCCTTTGCGAGTGAATGTCTACCAGGCTGTGCGATCGGACATCTATGCCCTGAGCTACGAAGAGTACTGGGAAGGGTTCCGGCGCCTCTTTGAGGAGACCGACGTAATCGCCATTGGCGAGCCGCTGGTTCGAGCGATGGCCGGCCTTCCGCCGCTGCGAGGCGGTTGTGGCGTGAGCACCGTAAGAGTGACACCAAGAGGCACGACACAACCCTGCGTCTATTGGCCAGGATCGGGGGAGCCGCTTCCAGATTTGATCTCGATGGGGCTCGACATTCTACACTCCGCACCATTCAGCCAAGCCCGCACCCTTCCCGACGCGTGCCAGCCTTGCGAGTTCCGCGAGTCGTGCCACGGCGGATGTGCCGGACGACGACGCTTGCAAGGCGCACTATTGCAGCCTGATTGTTATTGCCCGATCATTCGGGGCGAGCGCCCACGACTCGAGATTCGCATGGCCGCAAATCGCGATCTACCCAAACTGAGCAGTTCCTGCACCACCGTCGTGATCGCCAGGTAGTCTTATTTGGCACCGCTTCACGAACTAAGGTCCTGTAGTTCCGACAACGAACTTACAGTCGGGCCGTTATAATCGCGTCGATGGCCAGCGATGCCTTTCTCTCGTGGGCGAACCGGACCGTGCTTCGCCCGGGCCGCGAAGAGCCCTACCTGTCGATCCAGGACATCGTCGTTTTTGTCCGCGATCTGGAGGTGAGTAAGCGGTTCTACCTGGAACAGTTGGGCTTCGAACTCATCACGGAACAACGCCTTCCCACCGGCGAACGCTGGATCGAAGTGGCGCCTCCCGACGGTAGCGCGGATCTCGCGCTGGTGGAACCAAAGCCCGACTCGCCGGAATACCAACTCATTGGCGGCTACCGCTGGGTCCTGTTCATGACCGAAGATGTTCACGCCAAGTACAAAGAATGGAGCGAACGCGGGGTTCGTTTCACAACTGCTCCGGAGACGCCGGGGTGGGGCGGCACCTATGCGCGTTTCGAGGATCCGGACGGGAATGCGTTTGGCCTGGAAGGCTTCGATGAGGTGAGACAAAACCTGGAGTTGCGCCGGCGGGCGCACGCCGAGAAACTCGAATCCGAACGCCGCACCGCCCAGGAGCTGGAAATCGCGCGGCAGGTGCAGGCGCGGTTGTTTCCGCAGATTCAGCCGGAGCTGAAAACGGTCGAGTACGCGGGTATCTGTCTGCAGGCGCGCCAGGTGGGAGGGGATTATTTCGATTTCCTGAATCTCGGGCCGCAGCGGCTGGGGTGGATCATCGGCGATGTTTCCGGCAAGGGAATCGCCGCGGCTCTGCTGATGGCGAATTTGCAGGCTAGCCTGCGGAGCCAGTCGGCGCTGGCCTTCGATCAGCCCGAGGCGTTGCTCCGGTCTGTGAACCGCCTGTTCTATGACAACACCGGCGACAGTGCCTACGCCTCGCTTTTCTTTGCCGATTACGACGAGGCGGCGCGGCGACTGCGCTACGTTAATTGCGGCCATTTGTCAGGTCTTTTGGTAAGAAGCGATGGCAGGGTCGATCGGCTCGAGTCCACCGGCACGCTGCTCGGGTTGTTCAGAGAGTGGAATTGCTCGATGCGGGAACAGGAGTTCTCTCCCGGGGACGTGCTTGCGCTCTACACGGACGGCATCACCGAAGCCAGTAACGAGCAAGGAGAGGAATTTGGCGAGCGGTGCCTGATTGAATCGCTTCAGCAACATCGGGACCTGCCGTGCCAGGCTTTATTGAGCGCAATCGTGGATGGTGTTCGGCGATTCAGTTTTCAGGAACAACACGACGACATCACGGCAATCGTCGCGAAGTTCAAGGCCACTAGCTGACGTGCCGTCGGGTGGATTGTTGTTTTCCGATGAACTTGTTGACTGGCGGGCGGCCCACTTCAGCCTGTCTATGTCTGCTAGACCCCGTCTATGCGTTGAGTGGGCCACTCTTCTTCCTCTCCATGCTGCTAGTCCAGTCTATGATTGAGTGGGCACTCTTCAATTATTTCTCTTATTGCGCGGGTATCCACTTGTCCGAACCCGTCAGCTTAACCGCCACATCCGAAATAAAAATGTGCAGGGGCTTGCCGTCGGCGGTCCCCCGGTGCTCCGTGGAGACGAGCAGAGGACCTGCCTTTTTGTAGCCGGTCCAGCTTGCGTTGACCAGGCTCGGCTTCTTGGTCCCGCCGTGGTGGAAGACAAGGTACTCGACGCGGATGTCTTTGCCGACATAGAGTTCCCAAGTGTCGCCGGGCGTATAACCGCCGGCTTCCGCGGGATACTTCACTGAGACTAACGTGGCTGAGCCGGCGCCCACCGGCAGTTTCTTCATGCCTTCATCGGTCACGGTAGCGCTGGTGTCCCAGTAAGCATGGAAGGGGAAAAGAAGCCAGTAATTATCATTGACGAAAGCCGGTTCGACCTCATTCTTCACCTGGTCGGATTGACTGCTGAGATGCGAACTGTCGTACGAAACCTTGACCGGCTTACCGTCTTTATCTGTACTCTCAAAGGTGATTTTGCCGGTCTTCGGCTCCCACTCCCACTTGTGAGAAGCCTTGAATAGTCCGGGGATGTCAATACTCCAGGTGTAGCGGATGGCCTCAATTTGTCCCACGAATCGATACCGTAGGTCTTGGCAATCTGTTCGAGAATGGGCGGGCGCTGCTGCGCCCAGGAGTTTGCAGCAAGGACCAGCACTCCGCAAAACAGAAGACCCATCATGGTTAAACGGCGGGCATTTCTCATAGAGTTCGCTCCTCGGTGAATTGAACGGATGAAATCTTGGATGACGGGCAAAAGCTTTCGGATACAGGAATCGCGCGTGCTGCAGTTGCTTTTACTTTGCCCGGTCCACTTGGCGTTGAGGTGCAGCCGATGGCGTAGTCCGTCGCAAAGCGAGAATTACACCGGCCGCTGCTACGCATCCATATTCCAGCAGCATGACCCAACCAGGAAGCGCCCCCCACGGACGTCCAAGTGTGCGCAAGTGCCACATGACGTAAGTCGGGAAAATGCTGACAGTCCAGATGATGATCAGCAGCGTCGAGGCCGATGTCAGAAATGGCAGCAGCCAGAGAAGATACCACGGGAATACGACCGGCGCACACAAAAGAGATGCGGCCATGGGCCAGGCAAATTGTTCCGAAGACCACGCGGGCGCCGCGCTTCTTATCCTCAACCAGGTTGCAGTCGTTAATCCAACCAGCACTGCCAGCCCGACTAATAACTGCGGCGTCACCATTCGATCGAGCATCGCAAACACGGGCCCATTGAAGCGGAAACTCTGCACATACGTACCCAGCGAGCCGATCGGAATGCGGCCATGATTCAGAAATGGTAGGTACAACAGCGCGACCACGGCTGCCGCCAGCACCGCGTCGCGAATGCGAACCCGCTTCCAGTAGAGGGGCAAGAGCACGACCGGCAGAAATTTCACTGCGATAGCCAGCCCAAGCGCGATGGCCGCAGTCGCCCGCCATCGGCGCACCAGCGCAGCGGCGGACACCACCAGCAACAGCGCGCCAACAATGTCAATGTGACCGCTTCCCGCCACCTCAACGGCCAACAATGGATTCCAGGCGAACGCCAGAACCAGATGCTCTGCCTGCCGCGTTAAACGCAAGACATCGAGCAACACGAAAACAATTGCGAACTCGCAAATTACAAATGCTACTTTGAATGCAAAAGTAGATTCGTGAATCGCGGTTACCGCGCGGAAAAAAAGCTGCGCTCCCGGTGGATACGGGCTCGGCAGATCCGGGTTGTTCAAGTTGCGGGTTTCCCCAGTATGCAGCCCTCTAACCGCAGGATCGCTGGGAACGACAAGATAAGGGTTGTAGCCAAGCCTCTGCAGGCGGCCATCCCAAACATAGCGATGAATATCATCATCATTGTTGGCGCCCGCGGGCAGCCGAAGAAATGCAATGTTCCACGCAGCAGCCAGGACAAGCCCAATGACAACAACCCGCCGGTCAAATCTAGGCGTGCTGAAAAACTTACGGACCGCGAAGAGGTACGCGATTCCGGCAACGGTCAAAGAGGCCATGAAGTATGGCCCACCCCGATCGCCGAAGTTGCGTGAGCAGATGGTTAGCGCCACACACAACGTGGCGCCGAGGATGTACACGCGCTGCGCGGCGGTGATCTTCAATTATTACAATTCTCCCGTGCCCGTCCGGGACTGCGCTGTGACGAGCTCCCACCTCCTGCACCGGCCCCTACACGATCGATGAGCGAAATGGCGATGTTAAGCAAAGTGAGAATTGCGTTCTAAGTTGAAAAGACCTCACGTTATTGATCGCGGAACAAGATCGATGGCAATCCAACTTCGTTCAACTCGATACGTTAGGGGACGCGGCGCTTTCGAAGCATGCCGACGACTAGGGCTGACGGAATAGCGCCGGCTAGAAACCACGCACCAATGAATAGGAACGCCCAAGTGTGGTATTCAGACCTTATAAGTGCCCTGTCGAATTCAGACCCGTTGGTGAGCCAAGTCGGAGACCAGTAAAGGCAGTACGCAAGAGCTAAGGGTACGATCACAACCCAAACTTTGCGTAGGGGTTCCGGGCACACGGAGCATAATAGCCAAACGATGCCCGCTGAAAAGATGGCTACCAGAACGGCTCCCGAGCCAAGCGATAATGATTCGATCAAGGCCTTCATTCGCTGCCTAGCCGCACGATAGACTTCAAACTAACACATTGTTAATTGTTGAGAACGGCCATAGCGCTCACTGAGAATCGGCCGACCAACCGTCCCGGTCAATGAGCGGTTGAGTCCCACTCTTTAAGCCACGCCGCCGTGCGTGGTGCCCTTGCCGGAGCCAGCCGCAACTCCTCCGCCAACCGAGTCAGGTCGTCAGCTACATCAATATCGTAGAAAGGAGCTGCCAAACCTACGGATAGCTCAAGCGCTCGTGCCCGCGTCAGGAGTCTCTCCAGCGCGCTGCTGGTGCCCATTCCGTCGCCTGCGAAAAGCGTAGGATGAGAAGCTTTTGCCCCGACGAGATAGTAGCCTCCGTCGTGCGTCGGTCCAACAACTACGTCATGCGCGGTCAGCGTTTCGAACGCGTCTTCAAGAACAGAACGCGGCAGGTGCGGGCTGTCGCTGTTGAAGGCAATGACGCGTCGCTGAAGTGCGTTCGTTCGACGACCTTCTGCGAAGTGCGCAAACACCGAAGTGAGGCCTGCAGCCAGACCTTCACCTTTCTGCGCAACGACGCTCATTTCGTTGCCTGCCAACCGCGCCAACTCCCTGACGTCCGAGTCCGGGCACATAATCGCAACTTCCACATCGCCCAATTTCAAAGACCGCGCCAGCGCCAGCGTGTCGTCCAAAAGACAGCAATAGAGTTCGGTGACGGCGTCAACTGAAAGGCTCTGGGCCAAACGGGTCTTGACCATGCCCGGCCTGGGTGCTTTTGCCATAACAACGAGCGTTCGACCTTCGTTGGGCGACTGTGCTTTATTCTCGCTGGAGGATTCCATAGCAGATTGCTTTTGGGAGCCGGTCGGCCCACTTGCTGCGGGTACCCCATTCTAAATTTCGCGTTCTTTGCGAAATTTAGAGTGGGGATTTTCGCCGGGCCGTCGGCTTGTTCTTGCCCTTGAGATTGAGCGCCACGGCAGCGCGGATGAGATCCCTCAAAGCGGCCTCATCGACCTTGTCGCTTTCGTGGATATCGATGGCGCGCCTGACATTCCCCTCGAGGCTGGAGTTGAATAGACCTGCGGGGTCCTTCAACGCAGCTCCTTTGGCAAAGGTTATCTTGACGACGTTCTTGTACGTCTCTCCCGTGCAGACGATGCCGCCGTGGGAAAAGACGGGAGTCCCCGGCGATGTCGCCTTGACCCACTTCCGCTCTTCCACGATCTCAGGGTCGGCCTCGTGTATGATTCCGCGAACTTTCGCGAGCATCTTCCCGCGCCAGTCCCCAAGTTCCTTGATCCTCTCATCGATGAATGCAGAAGCGGAGATGGATGCAGAGGCAGATTCCGCGACGGGCCTTTTCATGTACTCCTCCAACTCTCGCACCTAATTTAACTGCGTTCAACGTAACCTGCAACCTCCGCGGCGCACCTGCCCGGAACATAACTGCTGTGAAAATGTCCTGTCAGGGACGTTCCGCTTGTCCCCGAATTTCTCCCGGACTGGGGATGTTCCGATCTCCCCAACTTTGTCATCCTGTCTATAACAACGACGGCGGTGTCAAGGGCGTACGGGAGCGCCGACGCTCTGGGTTTTAAAGAAGCGCCATTTCGCTCTCTATGGGGTTTTGACTTTTTCACGAGGACCAAGACTCGCGCATTAACGTTGAATCACGGGTGGCAGCTTGTGCTCCACCAACCATCTATTCGGTCGCAACTTCGACCATGATTGCTCGTTCAAACTCCCCGACTCATTCCAGGGAGGCAGGGCGCCCACTCAAACGGACGGCTTTAAACTTCAGCCACAGGATGACTCGGGCTGCCCTGCATGCGAGTGGCGGAATCCGGCTGTTCGTTTCTCCACATCCAATACAGCCGCACCGCCAGTTTGCGCGCCACCATCACCTTAGCCACAGAAGAATGTTTCCTGTGCTTCAGTCTCTGATAGGCGCGCTTTAACTCCGGTACCAGACGGGCCGCGCTCTGGCCCGCCTCCACCAACAGACTGCGTAACATGGGATTGCCTTGCTTGCTGATCGATCCCAGCCGCTGCCGGCCGCCGCTGGAATGCTCCGCCGGATTTAGCCCCAGATAACTGACCACCTGCCGGCTGTGCGCAAATCGACTGATGTCTCCCAGGGTGAGCGAATACGCCAGAGCGCTAATCGGCCCCACCCCGGGTCAGCTTCTTTTCGCTTTGCTCTCCGGTTTCTGTGTCGACCATGGCAATCTGTTGGAAACTCGGATGGAAATCACAGCCTATAATCTTCATTGGCGGCTCCTTTCGCTCCGAGTCTTGGTTCTTCGCAAAAACTCAAGTTTACTCGGCGCTCGCGAGGAGCCGTCGTTGTTATCCAATCAAGCGGAACAGATCATCGCAAAGCGACGAGCTGTGGAGTGGAGGGACCTGCTGTTTAATGTTTGCATCGGACGGTGGCTGTCGGGGTGCCCCATCCTAACGTCGCCGAAATAGTCCAATCTAATCCTCACTCTGGTTCTGCGACGTTAGGGTGGGAATTTTGATCTTCTCCTTATTGACCTGTGACCATGGTTGGGCTCACCTTCGCGCCTTTAAATCTTTTTTTCCCGAACTGTCGATTTCGCACGCCGCCGAACGATTATAGAGTGGAAGCAGTCAGTTCCAGTTGGAGGAAGCAATGAAATTCGTATGTCTTGGATATTTTGACGACACGAAGTGGGAAGCATTGTCAGAAACCGAACGGAAGGCGTTCATGGAGGAATGCTTTGCTTATGACGATGTGCTGTGTAAGGGCGGACACATTGTTGGCGGCGAGGCGCTGGAGGCTCCCCGCAATACGGCCACTTTGCGGTTGAATAAGGGCAAAGTGATTGTCACGGACGGACCGTACGCGGAAACTAAAGAACAGGTGGGCGGCATCCTGATCCTTGAGGCCAGAGACCGGAAACATGCCATCGAGTTGATCTCGAAGCATCCGGGACTGCGCGGCGGGCCGTGGGAAATTCGCGCCCGGGATGAGTCGATTAACGCCGCATTCGAAGCACGGAATCATGGCCGAAAAGAGGCGTAAAAACGAAGAGTTGGACAAACGACGCGCTTTAGCATATGCTTGACATATGCCACCGAGACGTGCCAAAACAAGCCCCGAACGCCACGTCAAAGTCTTTAAGAATGGACGGAACAAGGCCGTGCGAATTCCCCGTGAGTTTGAGTTTCCGGGTGAGGACGCCATCATGCGAAAAGAAGGAGACCGGCTCGTCATCGAGCCCGTTCCCACGAAATCTCTACTCGCTCTCTTGGCGAAGCTTGCGCCGTTGCCGGAGGATTTCCCTCCCATTCTGGATGTTCCGCCTGATGCGGTCGAGCTGTAATGCGCTACCTTCTGGATACCAACATCGTTTCCGATCTCGTCCGCAACCCGCAGGGAAAAGTGGCAAGGCACGTTCGCGCGGTTGGCGAAAAGCATGTCTGTACCAGCATCATCGTCGCTGCGGGGTTGCGTTACGGAGCCAACAAGAAAGGCTCGCCGCGGCTCTCATCCCAGTTAGACGCCGTGCTTGGGGCGCTGGAAGTCTTACCCTTCGAGACCCCGGCGGACACGAGCTACGGATTGCTACGTACCCGTCTGGAGCAGGCGGGAACACCAATCGGCGCCAATGATCTCCTGATTGCGGCTCAGGCCCTGGCGCTTGGTTGCGTGATTGTCACCGACAACGAAAGAGAATTCTCCCGGGTCAGGGGGCTGCGCCTGCAAAATTGGTTGCGCTCCACGGAATAGGCTGGGAGACCGCGGCGGGCGGAATGTGGGGACAGACGGGACGTTCACCAGTTTTTCTTTCGGCTCAGCGACGTGAAGAAACCGGGTACGTCCCGTCTGTCCCCGCATTTGTCGGGAGCGGCCCCGCCCGGACGCCATGCAATTCGGAGGATCCGTTTGAGCCGGGCGTGGATATCGAAAACTGCGGCCCGAACAAAGTAACCAACATGTCAACCTACTTAGTGTCTGAACCGCTCTCCACCTGTATCGACCCCAATCATGCGCACATAGCATTCACCAACCAATTGGATCTCGTAATGGGCGTTCCTCAGATGGATGGTGCCTGTGTTAACTATAAGGGTTGCCAACCGAATGGCTTGCAGTGTCCCCCATACACGTATGTCCAGAAATCGGATGTGTTACCGTACTTCAATATTGCTCTGAACTACGGTTTCGCAAACTACATGTTTCAGACGAATGAAGGACCCAGTTTCCCCGCTCATCAATTCATCTTCTCTGGAACTTCTGGCCCGACGGAATACCCAGCCAACTTTTTTGATTGGTTTGATGCGGAAAATATGGGCGAAAAAGCAGCCGCTGGTTGTATTGCGCCATCGGGTCAAACCTCCAAAGAGATCAATCCATCTGGTGCTGAGTCGCTTGGGTACACTCCACCCGGATTCAATCAGGGCTATCCGTGTTACGACCATCCAACTCTGATTGACATTCTCCCCACGGGCTTCAACTGGAAGTATTACGCAAACTCCCAAGGGTCAATCTGGAGTGCGCCCACCGCGATCCAACATATCTGCGGCGGAATCGGGCAAGGCTCGTGTCCGAATTTTGCCACGGGCGGGAAGTACGCGAACAATGTGATCTTTGAGAGCCACAACAATTTAACTCCGATATTCAACGATATTCAGACTTGCAATCTGGCGGCCTTAAGCTGGGTCATACCGGACGTGCGCTGGTCCGACCATCCCGGAACCGGTGAGAACAATGGCACCGGACCCTACTACGTAGCCAATATCCTGAATGCCATCGGCGAAAGCACGTGCGTCGATTCTGACAACGGGAAAACCTACTGGCATAACACTGCGATCATCATTACGTGGGATGATTGGGGCGGCTGGTACGATCATGTGCCCCCGTTCATGCTCGGCGGCGAGGGGAACCAACATTGGGGGGAGAGCTATACTTACGGATTCCGGGTGCCGCTGTTGTTCGTTTCCCCCTACACTCAGGCTGGCTATGTTTCCGGAGCGATTTCGGGTCAGCCAACGTACCCGCCTCCTCTGCAATATACTCACGATTTCGGAAGCATTCTTGCGTTTATTGAGTACAATTTCCTTGGCGCGAGTGGGATCGGGACTATCGACCCCTCGTATCTCTTTGCCGACGCCTATGCGCCGGACTTAAACCACCCAGTAGGCAACGTTCCGTTGCAAGACTTCGTGAAGTTTCCGTACAGGGATTTCACACCGATCCCGATCGATCCTCCTTACAACTCCCCCACTTACTTCACAAGTTTTCAAGGCGATCCGCAAAGCCCAGATGGCCCTGATGATTAGCTCTGGATGGCGCAGGCAAATTTGGGTATAATAGCCGCCGCTGAGAGGCGGCGGCTCTTCTTCTGACCTCCGCGTGAAATGAGTTGTGAATGCAGCGCGTACGGCGATGTAGCGGGCTCATCAGCTGTGTGATCGTGTTGGGTTGCATGGCGATCCAAAACGGTCTTGCTGCAACTCAGTACAACATACTTCACGCGTTCGCTGGCGGGGACAATGACGGCGGCGGACCCTTTGCTGCTCTTATCTTCGATCAGCAAGGCAACTTATATAGTACGACATCCGGCGGCGGAGCTTACGGGCTTGGCACGGTGTTTGAACTCACCCCCTCTGCCGGTGGTAAATGGATCATGACCATCCTTCATAGCTTCTGTCCGAAGAGTGGCTGTTCTGACGGTTCACTGCCTATGATGGGCTTGGCGATCGACCCTTCCGGCAACTTGTACGGGTCCAGCCGCGAAGCAATCTTCGAGATTTCACCCCATGGCGACGCCTGGGGCTTCCGTGTGCTGTACAACGGCGGTTCCGATTCCAGCCTGCTTCTTGATAAGGCGAGTAATCTTTACGGTGCCTTCGGGCGGGGTACCGGCCACGGGGGCGCAATTTCAGAATTGATCCATGGCTCTGGCGGCTGGACACTGAAAGCGCTTTACAATTTCTGCCCGAAAATTCCTTGCATCGACGGGGAAGCCCCCAATGCTGTCATCTGGGATGCAGCCGGAAATCTTTACGGGACGACGCAACTAGGAGGTAAGGGTATAACCGGAGACTGGGGCACGGTGTTCGAATTGAGGCACACCGCGAACGACGGCTGGAAGCATCTTCTGCTCCATAGTTTTCAGGCGTTTCCAGGGGACGGCGAAGTTCCCTATGCGGGCTTGGTGAGAGATAGCTCTGGCAGCCTTTACGGCACGACTAGCACGGGCGGCAAATATACCTGCTATAACGCCGGCTGCGGCACGGTGTTTAAGCTGGCCCGCGACTCTCAAGGTCACTGGAAAGAAACCATCCTGCACAACTTTAGGCAGGGCAAGAACGGAGAGGGACCAGGAGGCGGGGTGGTGTTTGATAAAGCAGGGAATCTGTATGGTGTAACCGCTGACGGCGGCATCTTCGGCGCATGCGCGGTTGGTTGTGGCGTGGTATTCAAGCTGTCGCCCCGTTCTGACGGCACGTGGCAGTATGACGTTCTGCACAGGTTCACCGGCAAGGACGGCGCCAATCCTGCTGCTGCTGTGACTCTCGACAACCGAGGCAACCTCTACGGTACCGCGACTCAGGGTGGTCCACACGGCTTCGGCGTTGTGTTCGAGATCACTCATTGAGGATCACTTTGGAGCGAATTCGGAGGTTGTTCCGTGAAAAAGCTTCGCCAGCCGCGTAAGACAAGTTGTGACCTTCCTGACTCGGTCAATCGACGGCTCAATATGTATGCTCTTGCGGCGAGCGCAGCTGGAGTGGGATTCATCGCAAGCACGCAATCCACTGAAGCGAAGATTATTTATACCCCAGCACATGTCACAATTCGGCTGCACGATAGTTACAAGCTCGATCTGAATCATGATGGAATCGCAGACTTCACAATCCTAAACACTTCATATCACAACACAAGCACGTGGTTTTACAGACTGTCCGAAAAAGCTGCCCAAGGTAACGGTGTTGAAGCCAGTAACTCCCACACTTTCCAGCAGGAGCTTGCCGAAGCGCTCCGCCGTGGAGCGCGGATTCCAGGCAGCCACGCCTTTTACCACAAGCCTGCACTGCTGGCTTCGGCTGTTTACAATCCGGGTGGGACTTTTTCAGGTGGCAATTGGGTAAACGTCAGCGGTCGCTACCTCGGCCTGAGGTTCAAACTTAAAGGGCAACCCCACTATGGTTGGGTGCGGCTTACCGTTCAGGTTAGCGGAACCAGAGTGACTCTCGAACTCCGGCAGTTCCTCACTCACCAACCGGTCCACGCGTGTTCGATAGCAGTGGCCCTCGGAATGGGAAAGATGCGCGAGCACTTCCGCTACCGAAAAGCGGTCGGGCGCGGGCTTCCATTCGGTATCTTCGACCGACAGGTCGCACATCAATCCGCGCAGGATCGCGGGGGTCGCTTGCAACTGGTCGAGGCAGTCTAATTCCAATTCTTGCGTCATGCGATTCATCCTACGATGTTCTCTCCGCGCGGCGCACCGAGCCTGCCCTGAGCGAAGCCGAAGGGTTCTGCGAAATCAGTCGCCGGACGACATGGCCTTTCCACATCCACAATCCCGAAAGGACCATTACTGGAACAAAGACAAACCGAGTCCTGAAGGCGTAGTCTGGAAGCTTTTCAAACGGACTATAGATGTAACCGAGTATCGGAATGGCAAAGACGATGTGAATCCAGCGAAAAATTGTACGCGTGATGCCTCGGTTCACGATGTTTGCTGCATTGGCAGATGTGGCCATGATGTCTCTCCTTCAATTTGGTTTTCGGGAGCTTTACGCTCCATTTCACGACTTTTCAGCCGCCTGAGGCGGCCAGTTGGGCATTTCAATACCGAACTGCTTGGCGTACTCCGCGTGCAGCCGCTGCCAGCCGAACTTCATGGCCTCGGGGCCGACGATGCGCCCGATGGGAGTTCCGCTGAGCAGGTGATCGAGAACATCGAAACAAATGTGCCACCCCGCAGCACCCATTGCGATGAAGCGGCGACCGATGTTGGTCCACAGCGTCAGCCGCGTGCCGCCACCTGAGGCTTCGAGTTGCCAGCGCATATCGTGATCGCCCCAGTTGTACTCAAGCAGCTTGGGAGCGTCGGCTCGCGTCACCGTTGTTTCGGAAACCGTCGGCTTGGGCGCTGCCACCGTGGTGAGCTTCACCGTGGCTCCAACCGTCCCCAGGCTCTCGTCGGCCACAAAGGGAGCCCACTCGCGCAGATGCGCCGGGTCAGTTATCGCCTCCCAGACTTTTTCGGGCGAGTGCCGCAGTTCGCGGACGAGAATGAGCGTCCACTTCTCTTCCCCGTTTTGTCTCCGGTCTTTTTGTACCCGCGCTATGTTGGCCGGACCCGGTGCGTACTGCTCGCGATCGAGCATCTTCTTCTCCTTAGGGTGACCAGTGTGCCAACTGGGTGAACTGAATGAGGTTGCCGCAGGTGTCGTTCAGCATCGCAATGGTCGAGCCGGTCACGTCGGTGGGCGGCATGGTGAACTCGGCGCCGCGGGCTTTGATCCGCTCGTAGTCGCCCTTGACGTCGTCGGTAATAAAATTAGCCGCGGGCTGGCGCTGCTGAAAAATCGCCTGCTGATACGCTTTGGCGGCGGGGTTGTTGTTCAGCGCCAACTGCAGCTCAGTGCCGTCCGGTTCGTCGGGCGAGGTCACGGTCAGCCAGCGAAATGGGCCCTGACTGAAATCGGCCTTCTTGGCAAAGCCCAGTACTTCGGTATAGAAGCGCAGAGCCCTGTCCTGGTCGTCGACGTATACGCTGGTCAATTTGATTTTCATTTCGTTTCTCCTCTATCACGTTCGCGGTTTGGGCCGCGTCGTCTTCTATTTTGTCTTCCGTTTCTTTGGTGGTTTCTGACCCGTGCGGTCGTGATCCATACGATCCTGATCCATACGATCAAGGTGGCGTTCGAGAGCATCCACGTGAGCGGACCAGAACCGGCGGAACTGAGCCAGCCAGGCATCCATCTCTCGAAGTGGTTCTGGCTTCAGCCGATAGAGACGGCGCTGAGCGTCCACCGTGGACTCGACGAAACCGGCGTCGCGCAACACACGCAGGTGCTTTGACACGGCCGGCTGCGACATACGAAGCTGGCGCTCGATCTCTCCCACCGACTGTTGGGACGAGACCAGGAGGCTCAATATCGCACGGCGGTTCGGCTCCGCAATGATTTCGAATACAGATTCCACTCTCTTTATATACTCCAATTAGCATATACGTGTCAAGGCATATATGAAGGGACAAAAAAATCGCTATGCCAGGCCTCACGCAGCACGCGGCTTTCCGGCTCTTCGGTGCCGGAAATAATAGCGCACGATCAAGCTGAGAATGAACCAGGCGGCGCCGACCGTGCCCTTCAGCGTACCGCTGATCTTCGATTTCCCGATACGCGGGTGGTAGCTCACCGGGACTTCAACCACGCGGAATCCAGCGAGGGCGCCTTTAAGGATCATCTCAACCGCCCAGCCGTAGGTGGTTTCTTCGAGGGCGAGCGCGCGTAGAACATCGGCGCGGCCAGCGCGAAACGGGCCGAGATCGGTGATTTCTACGCGATACAGAAGCCGGATCAGGCCGGCGGCGAGACGGTTTCCAAACGCCTGGTGCCAAGGCAACGCCCTCCCGGAACGCCGCCCCCGCAGGCGGGAACCGAGCGTGATGTCCGCACGCCCCTCAGTGATTGGCGCTAAGAGAATTGGCAGTTCGGAGGGCCGATCGCTGTAGTCGCCATCAAGGAACACAACCACGTCAGGGGAATTTGCCGTGGCCAGACCCGTGAGGCACGCTCGCCCGTAGCCGCGGCGCGGTTCCTGAACGACGCGGGCTCCCATGCTCGCGGCGATCTCGGGCGTCCCGTCATTCGAGTTGCTGTCAACAACGATGACCTCGGTCGCGAGATCCGACGGGAGATCCGCTAAAACGCGCTCAATCGCCTGCGCTTCATTATGGGTAGGGATGATGACGGACACTCGCACGTGATCGTGATTCAAGTGAGCGTTATTCAGGTGAACCAGGCCCGTTCACCACCACGGCGAAGATGGCCAGCGTTGCGCAAGCCACGCATCAACGCCCCATCTCCCGCCAGCGCGTCCGATCGCGAGCCCGAGCGATGCCATCACCGGAACCAGCAGTTCCCAGATCCAGGAGGTGCCCCACTCCGAAACCCAGAGACTGCCGAGATACAGAAAGGCCACGAATGCGACCGGCCGGGTGAGCAGACCGATGATGAGCAGGATACCGAGAGAAATCTCGGTCATGGCCTGCATGGGAGCCGCCATCGCGGCGTGGCTCGCCACCAGCCCCTCTACCGCTTTCCACACGGCTGGCGAATGACCCTTCTCGATGTAGTAGTTGATCAGACTCGCGTAACTCGCCGGTCTGTAGAGGCCTTTACCCAAATTCTCGAAGAAGACCGACACTAACATCGCGCCGATCGTCACGCGCACGATTGCCAAACCGTTCGCAGCTTGCGGTTGGTGGGCCGCTGTGGTTCCGTCAGTTCTCGGTGAGGTTGCGGTCGGTGTCATGGTGAACCTCGTCCAATGGATGCTATACCAGATGGGAAAAATTCGACAAATCTTGTCGCAGCGAAACTATGAATACGAATTATCGCTAAAGTGCCTTCCTCGCAGCTGTGGCTATCATTAACGATGTCAATTCTTCGAAAGCATACCACCACTACTGCAAAATGCTTCGGCTACTGCAAAATGCGGTGACCCTAATCGCATTCCCGCATGATCTTTTCGTGCAAGTGCTTGGGTTGCAACAAATCACGTCACCACTCGAATTTGCCCGTCACGTGCACTAAGCAATGATGCAGGCCGGCGCGAAAAGAGGCGCCGGACAACCAAGTGACGGGATCGAACTCGAGAGGAGGGCCTATGTCAATCCTGTTTGTTCTGCTGATGTTCCTGCTGATCATCAGTGTCAGATATTTCATCGAACCAACAATTCAACCGGCTCTGGAGCCTGAGATCGTTGCCAAACTCCAACTGCCGGTCGTGAAGCGCGAGTATGGCTTCGAGATACCGCAGGATTATTGCTTTCATCTCGGGCACACGTGGGTCATGAAACAGGGGACCGACGATGCGCGGGTTGGGGTAGACAAATTCGTCACCAATCTGATGGGAAGGATCGATCACATCGACGTGCGCGGAGTCGACCGCTGGGTTCGCCAGGGACAGAAGCTCATCACGCTAACCAGCAATGGAACAAGCATCGATCTGCTGTCTCCCATTGAGGGCGTGGTCACGGCAATCAACGACGATGCGTTGCGAGAGCCGAGTCTGGTTACAACCGATCCCTACGCAAATGGCTGGATCGCGATCGTGAGATCTCCCGACCTCAAAGTCAATCAGAAAAATCTGATCCAGGGTTCGATGGTTGCCCCGTGGATGCAGAACAGTCTAAGCCGGCTGAACGCGATGGTGTCGCCCACGCCTGCATTGGCCCAAGATGGCGGAGCACCGATTAGTGGTTTGCTTCCGCAGCTCACGCCGGAGGTGCGGCAGAAAGTGGTGCACGAGTTCTTCTTAACGTAACAGGACTCAGCCACGAAAAGGAGAAATGCCATGGCAACCACTGAAGCAATCCTGGTCGACATCACGAAGTGCATCGGATGCCGGAGCTGCGAGCAAGCTTGCAAACAGATCCACGGATTCCCCGCGAATACCGAGACCAAACTTTCACCGACTGCGCTCACGATTGTGGAAGAGCGCGGTGACCGCTTCGTGCGGCGGATGTGCATGCATTGTCAGGATCCAGCCTGCGCATCGGCTTGCCTGGTGGGCGCGCTCAAGAAAAGCGCTGCCGGCCCGGTCACTTATGACGCGGCGAAGTGCATCGGCTGCCGCTACTGTCTGGTAGCGTGTCCCTTCAGCGTGCCCCGTTACCAATGGAGCAAGCTCGTGCCCTACGTGACGAAATGCGACCTGTGCGCCGCGCGCCTGGCCAAAGGTCAACCACCGGCGTGCGTGGAGGCTTGTCCAGTACAAGCTTCGATTGCGGGCAATCGCGAAGAAATCCTCGAAGAAGCGCAACGTCGGATCCTCGGTGATTCGAAATACGTGAAGCATATTTATGGCAGCGACGAAGCAGGCGGAACATCGGTATTCTTCATCTCCGATGTGCCTTTCGAGAAGCTGGGCTTTGTCGCCGCGCCAAAACAGCCAATGCCGTTATTGACAGCGAGTGCGCTGGGCGACGGACCTACGGTGATTCTGGTCGGTGGCGCTCTGCTTTCTGGCCTTTATTGGATCACACAACGCCGGGCCCAAGTCGCTTTAGCTGAAGCCCGCGAGAAGTCTGCAAAGGAAAGGAGCTGACCATGACTGCCACAGGAAAGACTCCCACAGGAAAAACTGCCATAGGATTTCCAAGAATCAGTTTCTGGCGTACCATCGTGGCGTTGATTTTTGCCGCTGGCCTCTACTCGATGTACGCCCGGTTCGCGCTAGGCTTCCAAGCCGCCACCAACCTCACCGATCCACAACCCTGGGGTTTATGGGTCGGGTTAGGGACCTTGTGCGGCGTCGGCTTATCGGCTGGCGGCTTCGCCATCGCGGCGTCCGTCTACCTTTTGGGCTTTGAGCGCTACCGCCCGATCCTGCGTACGTCGGTGCTCATCTCGTTCCTGGGATACTGCACGGTGTGTGTCGGCATGTTGTACGAACTCGGCATACCCTGGAGAATCTGGCATCCCATCGTAATGTGGAACCGGCACTCGGTGTTGTTCGAGGTGTCGTGGTGCGTGATGCTCTACACCACGGTGCTGGCGCTCGAGTTCTCGCCCGCGCTGGTAGAAAAGATTCCGTGGGTCCGAGCGCGTGAGCTTTACTTGCGCTGGCACCACAGCATCCTGATCGCTCTGGTACTGGTGGGCACGCTGCTCTCATCGATGCACCAATCGTTTCTTGGCGGACTCTATCTGATCACCAAGGGCCGACTGGATCCGCTCTGGTACTCGCCCTACCTCACCACGATGTTTTACCTTTCGGCGATCCCTGCCGGATTGGCCGTAACCATTATGGCCATTTACCTCTGCGTGCGCTCACTCAACGCGCGCGTAGACATGAATATTCTGAGCGACGTGAGCCGCGTGATCGCGCCGCTGCTGGCAATTTATGGCGTATTCCGCGCAGTCGATCTGATCCACCGCGGTGCGACGCAATATCTGTGGATGTGGCGCGAGGAAACGGGTTTGTTCTGGCTTGAGATCGCGTTGCTGGTAATTGTGCCTCTCGTGTTACTGAATCTGGAGAAAGTTCGCAACACTCCGCACAATCTGTATTGGACCTGCGCCGTAATCGTGATGGGATTCATGACCAACCGCTTGAACGTCTCCATCACAGGACTGCAAGCCAGCGCTGGCATTTACTATGTACCGAAGTGGACAGAGTTCGCGGCCACGCTGGCGACCATCGCGGCGGCGGTAGTGGCTTTCCGTTACGCAGTGATCTATTTGGACATTTTGCCAAAAAACCCGCCGCGGAATCCGGCTCTAGTTATGGTCACTCCCGCCGAAGCGTAAACTGGGGGCTCCATGTCAGGCCCTGGATTAAAAATCCGGGGCCTTTCATTTCTCTGCGGAATTAATCCACTCTCGATTTGCCTGTACAAAGTTAATCCAAAGCCAACACCTTAAGCCGACGCTGTAACGACGTGGGATGAATGCCGAGGATGCGGGCCGCCTGGGTTTTATTGTTGCCGGTGGCCGCCAGAACCTGTTCGATGTAGTTGTCTTCCAGCGTACGCAGACTGAGGAACTGGTCTCCTGTTGGCGAAATGTCCTCCGCGGAGAATGTCCCATTGGCCTTCTTATCGCGATGTTGGTCGCGAATCTCTTCCGGAAGATCGCAAGCGTCAATCTCGCCTCGCGCGCTTAAAATCATGGTGCGTTCGATCACGTTCCTCAATTCGCGAATGTTGCCTGGCCAGGGATACTGCTCCAGCAGGTCGGCGGCGGCGGGAGTGAAGGCGGTGAAATTCTTCTTCAATTCGCGGTTGAGCTGCTGCAGGATTTCGAGCGCCAGAGGCACGATATCTTCTTTGCGCTCACGCAGAGGAGGAATGTATAGTTGGACCACATTCATGCGGTAGTAAAGATCTTCCCGAAATCGTCCCTGACTGATGGCGTTCTTTAAGTTTTCGTTGGTGGCCGCGATCAATCGGATATTGACTTTGATCGTGCTCGTTCCTCCCAGCCGCATGAACGTTTCTTCCTCGAGCACCCGTAGCATCTTGGCTTGCACGCTGGCCGACATGTTGGCAATTTCATCCAGAAAAACCGTGCCCCCGCTGGCGCGCTCCAGCAGACCCTCTTTGCGACGGCGCGCGTCGGTAAAAGCTCCGGGTTCATACCCGAAAAGCTCGCTCTCCAACAAAGCATCGGGAAGAGCAGCGCAATTGATCTCCAGCAATGGCATCGAGGTGCGAGGACTGGCGTAGTGAATCGCTCTCGCCAGTACGCCCTTGCCGGTACCGCTCTCACCCTGGATCAGAATGGTGGTATGGTCGGTTTCGGCGGCCTTGCGAGCGACCTCCAACATCTTGATGGTGGTCGGATTGTGAGTGATCACTCGTCCAAAATTGTAACGCCCCTTTTCCGATTCCACCGAATCGCGCACCCGCACTCGTAACGTGAGCACCTCGGCCGCGCGATGCAGGGTGGTCATCAGGTCTTCCAGAGGAAAGGGCTTGACCAGATAATCAAAGGCACCCAGCTTCATGGCTTCGACGGCACGTTCCACCAGATGATAAGCGCTCATCATGATCACGATGGCAGTTGGGTTCGCCTGTTTGATCTGGCGTAGCACTTCGACGCCGTCCATGCCGGGAAGGACGATGTCCAACAAAATGAGATCGGGTTCCTCGTCGCGAAAGAGCTTTAAGCCATCCTCGCCTGAGAGAGCCGTGAATACCTCAAACCCATCCTGCCGTAAACTGCGCGAGATAGTACGGAGCGTGAGCTCTTCGTCGTCGATGATCAGGGCGGAATTGGGCATATTGAAAGTCTCAAGCTACGAGTTCGAATTGTTCTCTGGCTGTATGTGACTCCTCCTGCCGGATGGGCAGCGTGATGGTGACGGTCGTCCCATGTTGCAAGACGCTATCGATTCGAATCTCACCCTTGTTTCTCCGTACGTAGGTGTGGCTGATGCTGAGGCCAAGGCCGGTCCCTTTGTCGCGCTTGGTGGTGAAAAAAGGTTCGAAGACGTGCGGCAGGATGTCTGGCGGGATACCGCAGCCACTGTCGCTGATTCGGATTTCGATGCTGTCGGTGAAGGTCAGCCTGTTGGCGGAAATCGTGATCTGCCCGCCGTCGGGCGTCGCTTCGGCCGCATTGATCAGCAGATTCATGAGCACCTGCGAAAGCTGGTTCGAATCAACCAGGATATTGGGCAAATCTTCGGGAACTTGGTTTTGTACCCGTTTGCCGCGGAGCACCGGCTGGCCTTCGAGAAAACTGAGCGTATCGGTAACCAGGCGATGCAGGCTGAGATTACTCAACACGAGAGGGCCAGGGCGAGCGTAATTGACCAGCCCGCGTAAGGTAGCGCAAATACGCTTGGTTCCTGCAATGCACTGTTCGATTTCCCAGCGCTGGTCGGGATCGCTGGCGGTCTTCAACTCCAGTTCCAGGTGCGACATGATGCCAAGAAGTGGATTGTTAATTCCGTGTGCTGCCCCAAGGGCCAACTGAGCGAGCGTGGAGTATTTTTCGTACTCGGCAAGCTGAGCCTGGAACTGGAACTTCTGCTGGTTCAACTCACGATCCTCGTACAGGCGCCGAAATAGTTCTTCCTGCGCCAGGTCGCGATCCCGCTCCAGTTGCCGCTTCTGTTCCGCCGCTTGATTCAGGGCTTCACAAGCTCGTTGCCATTCACGGCGCTGAAGCCGCCAAATCATGAACATCACCACCAGGGCAACGAGAGTGGGCGGAAGAAGGTAGCCTGTAGCCGGCGATTCGAGGTTGTTTCTTAATGTTCCCAACCCGGGGAAAAGGCTCGCTGACACTTCCCAACAAGTTCGCGCCGCTGCCCAGTGCGAATTCATCCATATCCAACATGAAGCCGATCACCCCAGCACGCAGTGATGCAGGTCACCGTGCCACGTGCGAGAAGGGCGTCGCGACCGATTTGGGCCGGCTCTTCGGATCGTTCCGAGCCACAGCTAAACGGCACTTTTTCAGGGCCAGAAGGCGGCTTATTAGCAAGTTTCATTAGGTCCGTTTTGGGAAACGTGCCTCGATTGACAAAAGTGATAGTCGCCAGAAATGCGCCTGTATCCGCGAAACAGAATCGTTTCACACTAGTTGGCAACGCGGAAGTAATGCGGCGGTCACTCGCGCTCGGTATCACACTCCCCACATGTAATCTTCCTGCTGCTCGTTTTCGTGTGCGCCCAGATCCACGGACGGTGCGGCTGCGTTCCAGCCGCTACCGTGTTTTGAAAGATGTGCCGCGACGGCAGGACCAGGACGCGGATGGTCGGCTGTATTTCTCGAGCTGAAGGCGGAAGCGTGTTGCGATTCTGCAGCAACGCTCGCACGCGAGCGCTCCCGCTGCGTCTTGCGAATGAGTTCCAAGATCTGGCTGTCCTCTACAGTCTTTGTGGCGTCGGCCAGGGCGAGGAACAGACGGTAGGTCTGATCGAGTTCGTGGCGGTCCAACTGGAAACCCAGCTCTACGCAGCGTAGCCCGAGCGCGTGGCGCCCAGAGTGCTTGCCCAAGACGAGACGAGTTCTGGGAACGCCCACGGATTGCGGAGTCATGATTTCATAGGTCAATGGGTTCTTGATCATGCCATCCTGGTGGATACCAGCTTCGTGTGCGAAAGCGTTCCGGCCAATGACTGCCTTGTTGGGCTGGACCGGCACTCCGGTAATGTCGGTCAGCAACTGACTCGCTGGAAAAAGCTGTTCACTCACAACGCCCGTGCGAAACGGGTAACGGTCAGTGCGGACACGCATGGCCATCACAAGCTCTTCCAGTGAGGTATTGCCTGCACGTTCTCCGATGCCATTGATTGTGCATTCCACTTGCCGTGCTCCCGCGTTCACCGCCGCGAGAGAGTTTCCCACCGCAAGACCTAGATCGTCGTGGCAGTGCACGGAAATAGTTATCTGCTCGATTCCGCGCACTTGCCGGCGGATGGTCTGAATCAGTTCGGCAAACTCGCACGGAACGGTGTAACCGACGGTATCGGGAATGTTGATTGTCGTCGCACCAGCCTCGATTACCGCTCGCAGCACGTCGCAAAGGAAATCCGGATCCGAGCGCGTAGCGTCTTCCGGTGAGAATTCCACGTCTTGGCAGAGAGACTTGGCGAAGCCCACCGCGTCACGCGCCTGTTCCAAACATTCTCGGCGGGAAAGCTTGAGCTTGTGCTGCAAGTGAATATCAGAAGTTGCCAGGAAAGTGTGGATACGAGGGCGGGCGGCTGCCTTAACGGCTTGCCAGGCTCGCTCGATGTCGGCGCGGCAACTGCGAGCCAAGGCAGCGACCACGGGCCGGCGAATCTCCCGCGCTACAAGCTGCACGGAGTGAAAATCGCCATCGGAGGAAACGGGGAATCCGGCCTCGATTACATCCACACCCAAGCGGTCGAGTTGGCGCGCCATGCGCAGTTTCTCATCAGCGGTCATGCTGCAGCCCGGAGACTGCTCCCCATCGCGTAGCGTAGTATCGAATATGGTTACCTGCTCTGCTTCTGACAAGTTGCCCCTCCCGGTCTAAGCACAATTCTTTCGTCCCAAAACGAAAGGGCCATCATCGGTTGTGGATGATGGCCCTTTTTGGAAATTCTGTCTGACTTATGGCTGTATCATCCGACGTCTCCAAGGGGTGCAAGCACCAGGCCAAGAATGGCCACACTAAGGGCGAGGAGACGCAGTTGTAACTCGCGTGGAGCTCGGTCCGCGTTGGATGCCAAGGGCTGCATTGGGAAAACTCTTTGCGTACTCTAGAGCAGCGGGTGGGGCTCGTCAATGGTTGTATTGACGCCGCCGCATGCGAATTATCGTTGCTTGCTATCAGTTTCTTGCATACTTCTGAAGGAATGTCGTTTTGTAGTGTCCATCTTCTGGTCGACGACCAATCGCAACAGAGCCTCGATCTCTTCCTCAGAAGTGGTTGGATTTATGCACGTCAGCTTGGGCTCCGCCCCATTCGTAACTCCCGGTTTAGCTGGGGTCACGTGCTTCAACTCACTTGGGACCGCTTGAAATTCTTGCGGATTTGCTGGAATCTGTCGAACAGGCCGCATCCCATCCGTCATATCTTTAGGCGCACAAAGGCGCACAACTGAACCCAAGGAGAAAAGCTGATGCAATTCGCCCTGCTGATCTACGAATCACCAGAAGGTTTTGCAGCACGAAACAGCGACGGAACCGACCCTTACACCGGCGCTTGGCGCGCATACTACAAGGCCCTGGTCGAGGCTGGTATTTACGTCGGCGGCGATCCCCTGCAAGTACCAGAGACGGGGACCACGGTTCGGCTTAGGGAAGGAAAGCGGCGTGTACAGGATGGCCCCATTGCCGACACCAAGGAACAACTTGGGGGATTCACAATCCTGGAACTCCCGTCGCTTGACGCAGCCCTCGATTGGGCAGCGCGCTGCCCTGCAGCCTCGCTCGGTGCCGTGGAGGTCCGGCCACTCGCGCCAGACATGAAGCGGCGGATCACGGGATGAACGGAAGCGACGAGGAGAGCACTCATCGGACGATCGAGAGAGTGGCGCGCGAGTCCTACGGTCGTCTGGTGGCTTACCTTTCCTCGCACACACACGACCTGGCCACCGCGGAGGACGCTCTCAGCAATGCATTGGTAGCGGCACTGACGGCTTGGCCGCGAGACGGCGTGCCGCAAAATCCGGAGGCCTGGCTGGTGACGGCGGCGCGCCGCTCCTTTATCGATCTTGTGCGCCATCGGCGAGTTGCTGAAGCGAGTGAGCCCACTCTCCAACTGCTGAGGGAGGAACGCGAGATGACCTTGTCGGCGGATTTTCCGGATGAGAGGTTGAAACTGCTCTTCGTGTGCGCCCACCCGGCAATCGATCCGGCGTTGCACACGCCCCTTATGCTCCAGACTGTTCTGGGCCTGGATGCGGTGCGTATTGGCCAAGCCTTCTTGGTCTCACCCACCACGATGGGGCAGCGCCTGGTGCGAGCCAAGACGAAGATCCGCAGCGGCGGCATTCAATTCGAAGTCCCGCAAGAGCGTGAACTGCCAAAGCGCATGGACGCGGTGCTGGAAGCGATTTATGCCGCCTTCGGGATCGGCTGGGATGACATGGCGGGCGTTGACCAGAGCGCCCGGGACTTGGCCGAGGAGGCGATCTGGCTCGCTCGTGTACTTCTGCAGCTCATGCCGAGAGAAGCAGAAGTTCGTGGACTGCTGGCTCTCATGCTCCACTGCGAAGCCCGCAGAGCGGCGCGGCGGGGGCCAGACGGCCGATACGTTCCTCTTTCGGAGCAGGACTCACGGCAATGGTCGCTTCCTTTAATCGAGGAAGCAGAACGCCATCTCGCAGAAGCAGCGAGTCGCGGTGGCACCGGCCGTTTTCAACTTGAGGCCGCGATTCAGTCGGTACACGCCGAGCGGGCCCGCAGCGGCCGGACCGAGTGGAAAGCGATCATGTTGTTCTATGAGCAACTCGTTCGCATATCGCCGACGCTCGGCACGCGAACTGGATACGCCGCAGCGGTTGGCGAAGCGAATGGACCCGAATCCGGGTTGGTGGTGCTGGACGGGATCGACTCGGACGCCGTCTCAGCTTATCAGCCCTACTGGGCGGTCCGCGCTCATCTGTTGCAACGGCTCGGGAAAACATCTGAGGCCTTGGATGCTTTCGACAGGGCCATCGGCCTCGCCGAGGACCCGGCAGTGAGACAGTTTTTGCTCCAAAGGCGGGGATAATTTTTTTGTTTTCCCTGTCGAAATAGCACCGCCCTACCCGTCACCCTTATAGAGGCGGCTTAACGGTCAAGTTGGCACCGAGGAGGTGAACGATGTGTCCATTCTGCTTGGCAACCATGGGATTAGTCGTCGCCGGGGCGGTTTCTACCGGCGGTCTGGCAGCATTGGCTGTGAAAGTTTCTCGCAAAAAGGACGGAGCAGAAGAAATCGTCCAGAATCTGAATAACAAGGAGAAATGAAGATGTCGACGAACAAAGCAAAAGACAAGGAACAAGGCAAAGGTCATCTCGCGATGAAGACACCTCCGATCGTGTCGCAGGAGGAGTGGGAGGCTGCGCGCCAGGAGATGCTGGTGAAGGAAAAGGCTTTCACCCGCTCCCGCGATGCGCTGGCCGCCGAGCGTCGACGAATGCCGTGGATGCTGGTCGAGAAGAATTACGAGTTCGAGGGGCCCAAGGGTAAGGTTAGCCTGCTCGATTTGTTCGAGGGCCGCCCTCAGTTGATCGTCTATCGCGCCTTCTTCGAGCCCGGAGTGTTTGGCTGGCCCGAGCACGCCTGCCGCGGCTGCTCCCTGGGCGCCGATCAGGTCTCGCACTTGGCCCATCTGAACGCCCGCGACACCACCCTCGTCTACGCCTCGCGAGCGCCGCAGGCGGACATCGCCCGGCTGAAGGCGCGGATGGGCTGGGAGATGCCCTGGTACACCATCACCGGCACATTCGACGTGGACTTCGGCGTCGATGAATGGCACGGCCACAATGTGTTCTTCCGCGACGGCGAGCGAGTGTTCCGCACGTACTTCATCAACAGCCGCGGCGACGAGGCGATGGGGAGCACCTGGAGCTACCTCGATATCACGCCGCTCGGCCGACAGGAGACTTGGGAAGATTCGCCAGCGGGTTACCCCCAGACCCCGCCGTACAAGTGGTGGAACTGGCACGACAACTACGACGCCGAGGCCTCGTCTAACCAGAAGTGGGTCGACATAATAACCGACCCTCAAGAAGCCGCCCGAAGGCGCGCCGAAGAGGAGAAAGCGAGCTAAAGAAGGGCGACAACTTCGCCGCGAGAGGAGGACGACAAGAAAAAGCGGCGCAAGCCGTCCAGTTCATGCACAGCCGAGCCCCTTCAAGTTGGTCGTGGATTGTCGGCGAGTCTTTCTTTGCCGAATTGACCTGCACAGCAAGAACGGCGGTTTCCGCACTGAATCCTGCGCCCGTAGTTTGCGATTTGCATCAGCTACTACGGGCCCAGATACTTAACGAAGATCACCTCGTTTTGCGCTTCGTTGTAGAGCAGCTCATCGGCCAAGGCACGGGTCATGAGAATACCGAAGCCTCCGGGGCGGATCCCCATTTGATCTCGCAGAGCCACGTGGCCGACCGGTTCGTCGGCGGGCTGCCCGATGGCAGCATGGCCCAGCCCCTCGAAGCTGAAGCCTGCACCGGGGTCCGCGATGCGATACATCAACATGCGGGACGAACGCACCTGGGCAATGCGGACCTTACGATTGGGGTCGAGCTTGCCGCCCCACTCTACGGCATTCAGTAGCAGTTCACGAAAGGCCATCGCGATACTATGGCGCAATTCGTCCGGCAGGTCAGCCTCCAGTTTCAGCAGAAAGTTTTGGATGCGCTCCGCCGCGTCGCGGGTGCAGGGGATGAGCAACTCGACCCAGTGCGGGAGAGCGGAGACCACTTCGATCGGCGGTGAAGAGCCTTCTTCCAGAGCTCGCTGTGCCACCTCGACAGCTTCCTTAGGCGGAAAGGGCTTGCTGATGTATTCGTAAGCCTGCTCACGAACCGCACGCAGTAACGACTGCGGAGTAGTGTCTGAGGTCATGATGATGACCTTGGGGTGAAACTTCCCCGCGCGAATACAGGCGAGGACCTCAAGACCACTCATTCCCGGCATCCAGATGTCAAGAAAGACCAGGTCGAATTCCGTCTGCTGGACCTTGCGCAGCGCGTCAATGCCATCTTTGGCAGCGGTGACCGCGTAGTTTGCGTCGCGCAGCATCTGGCTTATCGCGTGCCGGGTGGTGCGGTCGTCGTCGGCGACCAATACCTTCTGTCTTGTCGCGGGGATGTGGCTCATCGATCCCACCTCGAGCTGGCGAATGGCAGTCAGCGATTGGCCGCCATGCTACGCCCGTCGGAAAGCAGGGTCAACCTTGCAGTTGAAGTGCAACCCATCAAGGCGGTTGCATGGATGCCTTCTTTGCACCACAATTGGAACCTCGGGATTGCGTCAGTCCCCGGCCTCATGAGCACCGCGTCGCGTTTCAATCCGCCGACAGAAGACGACTTGCGAGAGTTTCTCGACTTGTCGATCGACATGCTGTGTATTGCCGGCATTGACGGTTACTTCAAGCACCTCAACCCCGCGTGGGAAAAAACGCTCGGCTACAGCAAGGAGGAGTTGCTGTCGCGACCCTATGTGGATTTCGTTCACCCCGAAGATCGTGAGGCGACCATCGCCGAAGCCAACAGTCTGGCGGCAGGTCGCGAGACCTTCATCTTCGAGAACCGTTTCCGATGCAAGGACGGTTCCTATAAGTGGCTTCGCTGGACTGGCGCGGTGCGTGCGGAAAAGGGAGTCATTTACGCAAGTGCGCGCGACGTCTCACCGCGCAAGCGCGAGGAGGCACGCCTGGCCGCTCAGCACGCCGTCACGCGCGTGCTGGCTGAAGCCCCAACTCTGGCAAGTGCAGGCTCGCGAATCCTCCAAGCGGTGTGCGAGAGTCTGGGCTGGGAGGCAGCAGCCATATGGCAGGTGGACAGTAAAGAAAAATTGCTGCGCTGCGTTGAGGCCTGGCAAGTCCTGCCACAGCATCTATTGGACTTCGATCGAAGCACACGCGCACACACTTTTGCTCGCGGCGTCGGCCTCCCAGGACGGGTCTGGGCTCAAGCTGAACCCGTCTGTATCGAGGATGTAGCTGTAGATGCCAACTTTCTCCGGCGAGACGTTGCCGTGAAGGAGGGCCTGCACGGCGCCATCGGTTTCCCTATCCTGGTGGATAGCGAAGTTCTCGGAGTGCTCGAATTCTTCAGTCGTCAAATTCAGAAACCTGATGCCCGGTTGCTGGAAATGATGGGCGCGATCGGAAGCCAGATTGGACAGTTCATCGAGCGCCGCCAGGCGGAAGATGCTTTGCGGGTTTACGCGCGCGATCTCGAGACCGCCAAGCAGGTCGCGGAAGAGGCTACCAGGACCAAGAGTGAGTTCCTGGCGAATATGAGCCACGAGATCCGTACGCCGATGAACGCCATCATTGGCATGACCGAGCTTGCGCTGCAAACGAAGATCACTCGGGAACAGCGAGAGTACCTGGATGCTACCAAGATCTCGGCTGATGCCCTTCTCACGCTGGTCAATGACCTTCTGGATTTTTCAAAGATCGAGGCTCGGAAGCTGCAACTCGACCACGTCGGGTTCAACTTTCGCGACACCGTCGAGGACGCCATCCGGGTGCTCGCGCTGCGGGCGCACCACAAGGGTCTGGAGCTGGCGTGCGATATTCGCCCTGAGGTACCCAAGGCGTTGGCAGGAGACCCTCTGCGCCTTCGCCAGGTGGTGGTGAATCTGGTGGGAAATGCGATCAAGTTCACGGATCACGGTGAGGTAGTGCTGCGCGTCCAGCCCGAATCCCACGTCGATGGTGAGGTCCGCCTGCACTTCTCGGTCACTGATACCGGCATTGGAATTCCGGCAGAAAAACAGAAGCTGATCTTCGAGGCGTTTTCGCAAGCCGACAGTTCCACCACCCGCCGCTACGGGGGAACGGGGCTGGGGTTAGCAATTTCGCAGCAACTCGTCGAGCTTATGGGCGGCAGAATCTGGGTGGAAAGCCACGCTGGTCAGGGCAGTACATTTCACTTTACGACGACGTTCGAGGTGCAACGCCCCGCCGTGCTGCAACCCGATTCTCTCGGGCAGCAACTGACTGATCTACCCGTGCTGATTGTGGACGACAATGAGACCAACCGGCGAATCCTCGAAGAAGTGCTGACCAACTGGCACATGCACCCGGTTGCGGCCGATGGAAGCGCTACGGCGCTGGCTGCACTGGAGAAGTCGATCGCGGAGAATCATCCTTTCAAAATCATCCTGCTGGATGCGCACATGCCGGTGATGGATGGATTCGGGTTGGCGGAGCGCATTGAGCAGGATCCCCGATCGCGTGGGATCAAGCTCATCATGCTAACCTCGGCGGGCCAACCCGAGGACGTATCCCGCTGCCAGACGTTGAGGATTTCCGCGTATCTCACGAAGCCGGTGAAACAATCGGAACTGTTTGATGTGATCGTCAGTGTCCTCAGTTCGCGGGAGCAGCCGTCCGTTGGGCCTAAGCCGCGCAGTGGACCGCGGTCAACCCGTCCACGGCTGAACGTGCTGCTGGCGGAAGACAATGCCGTAAACCAGTTGCTGGCTTCCCGGATTCTTGAAATCCTCGGCCACCAAGTGACAGTCGTGAGCAACGGACGCGAGGCACTTTCGGCGGCCAGGGCTGGCCGGTTTGATCTCATTGTCATGGACGTGCAGATGCCCGAGATGGATGGCTTCGAAGCGACGGCTGCGATCCGGGAACTGGAAAAATCCACCGGCAAGCATATCCCGATCATCGCTATGACAGCACACGCCATGAAGGGCGATCGCGAGCGTTGCCTTGCGGCCGGCATGGACGGTTATGTTTCCAAGCCGATCCGGGTTGCAGACGTTGAAGAAGCCTTCGCACAGGCGATGGCGGCGAAAAAACTGAGTGACGCCGGAAGCACAGCTGAAGACAGCATCGTTGATGAGGCTGCCATCCTTGCTGGCATGGACGGCAATCGCAAGCTGCTTAGGGATTTGACGCGGATCTTTTTGGCCGATTGCCCCAAACAAATTGCCGAGATCAAAGTTGCAATCCAAAGGCGAGACGCGGAGCGACTGCGAAGAGCTGCGCACGGGTTGAAGGGTTCGGTCGGTAACTTCGCCGCTAAGAGAGCATTCGAGACAGCCGGCCAACTGGAGACCATGGGCAAGAACGGCAACCTTGACGCCGCTCAGGGCGCCTGTGCCGCTCTCGAAAGCGAACTGTCACAGCTCACTCGAGAACTCAAAAAGCTCACCATGAACTCCCGTGCGCGGGAGCCAAAGCTGCGTAAGCCGGACCGGGGCAAGCGTCTGGCATGACCGCGAGAGCTTAGCGACCCCTGTCGCTCTTTGTGTCTTTTATTAGGATCAGATCTGACGGCGAATCCCCGCGTACCAGCGCAAGTTTCTTGCCGTCGGGTGACCACTGGTAGGAATAGATCTTCAGTGAAGTGAAATTCGTCAGTTGGCGTCCCGTTCCGCCATCCAATGGCTGCAGGTAAAGATTGTCCACGCCCTTTTCGCGGATCGGATACACAAACCCTTTCCCGTCTGGACTGAAGCGCAGGGCGCCAACGTGGCGTGGGTCATAGTCGAAGTTTCTTATCAGTTGCCCAGGCTCCAGCGAGAACAAGGCGATATTCGGCCTCCGCAGTTTGAAGTCGTAGGTTCCCAGAACCGCCGTCTTGCCGTCGCGGGTTACGTCGAAGCCAGCGCGCCCCTCCGCTGCCGGGCTTACCCATGGTTCCGGCTTCCCGCCGGTGAGCGGCACTTTCATGTATGTGCGGTCTCTTCCTCCAAAATAGAAGACCCACTTGCCGTCGGGAGAGCAGGCGCCCAGATCGTCAAACTTCCCGGTCGTAAGCTGCCGCAGGCCGCTGCCGTCTGCCGCGCTCACCCAGAGATTACGCGTACCAGTCTTGGCGATGGTGCGGGTGAAGACCACGAGACCATCAGGACAACCATGCGGGTTTTGCGCAGTTGTGTCCTTTTCCCCGGGCAGCGATGTGCCCATCCCATCCAGCCCGATCTGCTTGATCGTGGCATCCTGCTCGGCCAGGACCTTACCGTCGCTACTCCATGAGACCGTCCACAGCACTTCGCCAGAACTGAGCTGCTTCGCGTCCGAGTAATCCGGCTTCGCACCAGTGCTCACATAAACGTCGCGGGTCGACTGCCGCATGACACTGGCAATAGTTGAGCCGTCGGACGAAACACTCAGGCTCGAATAATCGTTGGTGTCCGCCGTAACCTGCCGGAACTGCAGTTGCGGATAACTGATGATGCCAATTTGTCTCTGCCGGAAGAAAGTGTCCGGACCGTAGAAGATCATGGCCAGCCCGTTCTGCCGGGGCAACCACGCCTGGTCTTGGATCACCATGTCTTTCGATCGGTACACTATCTTCGAATTGCCGTTCGCAGGATCGATCGTCTCCACTGAGGTAATGTCGCCTTCCGACTGCGGATACACGAGGGCAGCAATCACTGTCCCATCCGGGGACCAAACCGGCGCAAACAGCGGAACGGTCATCGAGCCGGTGAAGATAGTTTTCTCGCCACTGCCATCTGCGTTCGCCATCAGAACGAAGTACTTGCCGGGTTCTGGATCATTAGCTCGCAAGAATACGAAGCGTTGCCCATCGGGAGAAAAACTCGGTGTGGAATCGATGTCTTTAATTAGAACTTGCGGGTTCCCGCCCAGCACTGGAGTACGGTAGAGATCGTAGTCTTGCGACTCCGGGCCGCTGGCCAATTCCGAGTGGGTGAAGTAGATGTAGCTTCCATCCAAAGAAAAACACATCGCCTCGTAGTGAACGTGCTCCGGCTTGACGATTTGTACGTTGCTCTCAGTCGCCATATGCCGCAGCCACAGGGATTCGTTCCCTTCCTCATTGAGGACGTACGCCAGATATTTGCCATCGGGCGACATGGCGCCGAGGCGTGCATTGTGAGTGCCGCTGACCCTCGAGATCTTGATGCTTTGAAACGGCACACTGCGGTTAGAGAAGAAGAGCGAGTAGATTCCGAATGCGGCAGCCCCCAACAACAGCAAAGCCACTGCCGTAATTACCCCCAGCCCGGTCTTGTGTTCCCGCGCCGCGGTCGCCAAAGACGAACTGCTGGACGACGAACCACCCGACGACGAAGTGGCTATCGCGGGCGTCGCTTCCCTTCCCTCTCCAGTCGTTGCCGCACTTGCTTGCGCACTCTCGCTGCCCGAGGGCGCAACCGAACGTCCTGATTCCGTGTCCCGCTTGAGCCTCTTCAGATCACTGCGGACTTCCGCGGCGGACTGATAGCGGAGCTCGCGGTCCTTCTCCAGCAACTTACTAATCAAGTCTTCCAGCTTCGCCGGCAGTTGCGGATTCAAACGAACCGGTGAGACCGGATCCCGGTTCAGAATGGCGTCGAAGATAATTGCCGAAGTCTCTCCCTGGAATGGCAGCCTCCCCGTCGCCATCTCATACAACACCGCACCAAATGAAAACAGGTCGGTGCGCGGATCCAGTTCTTTTCCCTTGGCCTGCTCCGGCGACATATATGCCACCGTTCCAACCGCCGTCCCCGGGCTGGTCAGGAGTTCGAGGTCGGGGCCCGCTGTCGCTGCTGTCATCCCCTCTGCGGCGTTCCCAGGCGAGGACTTTACTTTGGCTAGCCCGAAGTCCAGGATTTTGGCGTGCCCGCGTTTGGTCACGAAGATGTTCGCGGGCTTGATGTCCCGGTGAACGATTCCTTCTGTATGGGCGGCGTCCAGCGCATCCGCCATTTCAATCGCGAGCGGCAGGATGTTTTCCAGATCCATGGCTCGACCGGCGATGCGGTGCTTCAGCGTCATCCCGTCCAGGAATTCCATGGCGATGAAGGCATGGCCGTCGTGCTCACCGATGTCGTAAATGGTGCAAATGTTGGGATGGTTCAGGGCCGACGCGGCTTGCGCCTCACGCTGAAAGCGCGCCAGCGCCTGGGCATCCTGCGCAACTTCGTCAGGCAGGAACTTCAGGGCCACAAAACGGTGAAGCCGGGTGTCTTCAGCCTTGTAGACCACACCCATGCCACCGCCGCCGAGTCTCTCGACGATGCGGTAATGCGAGATTATCTGGTCGATCATTCAAAAGAGATGCGGCTACCGGGCCGCTCCATCTTAACGGCGTGGATTCTGCTAGTCAACGAATGAAGAGGTTAGCTACTTGGACCAGGAAGAGTGACCTCCTCGTGGCGTTCGAGTACACCACGGTTGCGGGTCTTCGCCAACGAGTCAAAATCGGCAATTTCCGCCAGTAGCGACGTGTATGCTGTTGGCTAAATCGCAGCGCCGCTCCCGCATCGCCGTTCGCCGATGCGGAGCAACAAGGTAGCGTCGGAGTTATGTTGATCCATCCAGATCGTTTGTTTCCGGCCGAGCCCAGCACACGAAAGATGGCCCGGACGCTCTATGACCATGTGCGCCCCTTGCCCATCGTCAGTCCTCACGGGCATACGCACGCGTCATGGTTTGCGAGGAACGAGCCCTTCCCTGATCCGGCAAAACTCTTAGTGCAGACCGACCACTACATTTTCCGCATGCTCTACAGCCAGGGAGTCTCGCTCGAGGATCTGGAGATTGGGCGACCGGCACTGAAGAATCCACGCAACGTCTGGCGCATCTTCGCCAGTCATTATTATCTGTTCCGCGGAACGCCAGCGCGCATGTGGCTGGACTTCGCTTTCCAGGAGCTTTTCGGGCTTCAGGAGCGGCTGTCAGAAAAGACCGCTGATTTGTACTTCGACAATATCTCGGAAAAATTGCAGACTCCGGAGTTCCGGCCGCGCGCTCTTTACGAGCGTTTTAATTTGAAAGTGCTGGCGACTACGGATTCTCCGCTGGATTCGCTGGACGACCATAAGGCTATCCGCGACTCGAAATGGAAGGCGAGAATACTGCCGACCTTCCGGCCAGACCCGGTCGTCGATCCAGAATTTGAGGGATTCGCCGACAATATCGCAAAGCTCGGAGAGCAAACCGGGGAAGACGCTTCGACGTGGGCGGGCTACCTGAACGCGCTGCGAGTGACGCGCATCCGCTTCCGCGAACTCGGCTGCACGGCAACCGATCAAGGGCATCCCACTGCACGAACTGCGAATCTTCCCACGTCTGAAGCTGCGGAACTGTTTCGTCGGGTAATCAACAGCGGCGCAGATGCCCAGCAACAAGAGCTCTTTCGTGCCCAAATGGTGACAGAGATGGCGCGGATGAGCATCGAAGACGGCCTGGTCATGCAAATCCACTCGGGCAGCGCGCGCAACCACAATCGCAAGCTCTATGAGCGATACGGCCGCGACATGGGTGCCGACATCCCCACGCCGACAAATTACGTGGACGCGCTCCGCCCTTTGCTCGACCAGTTCGGCAATGAGCGCAATCTGACCATCATTCTTTTCACGCTCGACGAGTCTGCCTACAGCCGGGAACTGGCTCCGCTTGCTGGCCACTATCCGTGCCTGCGGCTGGGGCCGCCGTGGTGGTTCCACGACAGTCCCGAGGGAATGATGCGCTTCCGCGAGCAGGTGACGGAGACGGCGGGCTTCTACAACACGGTGGGCTTCAACGACGATACACGGGCTTTCCTCTCCATTCCAGGGCGGCATGACATGGCGCGGCGTATGGATTGTGCCTTCCTGGCGAAGTTGGTCGCGGAGCATCGGATCGAGGAAGACGAAGCTTTAGAGGTAGCCCACGACTTAGCTTATCGACTAGCAAAAAAAGCATATCGATTGTAGGAGTGCGGCATGGCAGAGACGGCGGCTTTCAACAGCCGGACGGAAAGTGGATCGTCTCCGGGCCCGCCCCTGGGGCGCGTGCGCTGGACGATCTGCGCCATGCTGTTTGTCGCCACCTCGATCAATTACATGGATCGCCAGGTGATCGCGATCCTCAAGCCGACGCTCGAGCACAGCATCGGCATGACCGAGGTGAGTTACGGCTACATTGTGGACGCATTCCAGATCGCCTACGCAATTGGCCTGCTAGCCGCCGGCCGGTTGATCGACAAGCTGGGCACACGCATCGGCTACATGTTGGTGATGGCAGTCTGGAGTCTCTCCGCCATGGGCCACGCGCTGGCCAGCACAGTGATGGAGTTCGGCTTCGCGCGCTTTTTCCTTGGACTCGGCGAATCCGGCAACTTTCCCGCCGCGATCAAGACCGTGGCCGAGTGGTTTCCGCGGAGCGAGCGCTCACTGGCTACAGGCATCTTCAACTCCGGCGCAAATGTTGGAGCGATCCTGGCTCCGGCCATCGTTCCCTGGGTGACGCTGCGTTGGGGCTGGCACGTGGCCTTCCTGACCACCGGCCTCTTCAGTTTGTTCTGGATCCTGTGGTGGTTTCGGCATTACCGCAAGCCCGACCGATCACGACACGCTGACCGGCGAGGAGTTGCGCCACATCTATCAGGAAGCAGCTGTGGACGTGCGCCCGTCCATGCCTTGGCGACGATTGCTGAGGTGCCGCCAGACGTGGGCTTTTTCGATCGCGAAGTTTCTAACCGATCCGATCTGGTATTTTTATCTGTTCTGGTTGCCGTCGTACTTCAGCGCGAAGTTCAATCTGAACCTTTCGCATCTCGGACTGCCACTCATCATCGTTTATAACGTGTCGGCGATTGGCAGCATCGGCGGAGGCTGGTTGCCCGCGCCCTTCCATCGTCTCGGCCTTTCGCTCAACTACGCGCGGCTTACGGCAATGCTCTTCTGCGCTGCTTTGGTCGTTCCCATCTACACGGCGAGCAGTGTGAAGTCGGTGTGGACCGCCATTGCGCTGATCAGCATGGCCGCGGGTGCGCACCAAGGCTGGTCCGCTAATCTCTTCACGACATCATCGGATATGTTTCCGCGCAGCGCAGTGGGATCGGTGGTCGGTATCGGTGGCATGGCGGGGTCCGTCGGCAGCGCTCTTTTTGCTTTTTTCGCCGGCCACATTCTGCAACTCACGCATAGCTATGCGAGCCTGTTCGGCATCGCGGCCACGGCGTACTTATTGGCTCTGATCGTTCTGTGCGTGCTGGCTCCCGGACTAAGGAAGGCGGAGCTCTCCGCGTGAACCTCGACTGCGCCACGGAGGTGCTGAAAGCGATTACGGGACCGGCGGAGAGAACATGACAGGGCTTAAGATGTTGCAACGTGGTGATCTGGAATCGTCCGCAGAGCGGGAGGTTAGATGCATGGGGTACACACGACGCAGGATGCTCGCCGCCATGGGAATAACGGGGCTCGGGGCGCTAGTGCCGTCTCTGGTCAAGAAAGCCACAGCATTCTCGCGAATGCAACCTGTGTCGTCAGGTGCACGCGCGTGCCCGTTCCGGCTAGCCGTGATCAATGACGAGATCGGGCAGGATTTCGAGAAAGCATGCCAGATTGTCTCCAGCGATTTTGGGCTGCACTGGATTGAACTGCGCTCGATGTGGGATAAGAACGTGACCGAACTGGACGTAAAACAAATTGAGGATGCACGGAGGATCCTCGACGAACACAAACTGCAAGTCACGGATATCGCAAGCCCGCTGTTCAAGACGGATTGGCCCGGAGCGCCGCGCTCGTCTCAGAGCGAAAGGCGCGACCAGTTTCACGCAGACTTCGACGCGGCCGCGCAGGACAAACTACTCGAGCACTGTATCTCGCTTTGCAAATCCTTTAATACGGAGCGGATTCGCTGTTTCGACTACTGGCGACTGGATGATCAGAAGCCGTACCGGGCGGCAATCAATGCCAAACTGCAGCAGGCTGCGGAGCGTTGCGCCAAGGACAACATAATCCTGCTGCTCGAAAACGAGATGTCGTGCAACACCGCAACCGGAGAAGAGGCCGCTGCCGTGCTGAAGGCGATTCCAAACAAGAGCTTCATGCTGAACTGGGATCCCGGCAACGCCGCAGCCCTAGGAAGCACGCCCTATCCAACCGGCTACAACGCGCTGCCCAAAGATCGCATTGGGCACTGCCACTGCAAAGATGTGGTGAGCAAGCCCGATCACAAGTACGATTGGGCTCCAGTTGGTAGCGGCATCGTGGATTGGGTTGGGCAACTGCAGGCCCTGCAGCGTGACGGTTTCAGCTATGGCCTGAGCCTCGAAACCCACTGGCGCGGCGGAGGGACGCCTGAAGCGTCCACACGTATCAGCATGGACGGGCTCAAGAAAATGTTGACCAAAGCTGGGTTTTCCTGCTGATCCCGACCGATCCTTTCGGCTGGTAAAAGGCGATGACTTCATTATGAGGAAGAAACATGACGGTTACACGACGTGAGTTTCTCGATGCACTTGCCGTGGGCGCGGCGGGACTTGCGGTAGGAACGACGGCAAAGAGCTATGCTCAGATCCTTGGTTCGAATGACCGCCTCAACTTTGCTGTGATTGGTTTGAATGGCCGCGCCTACGCTCATCTCTCGTCGCTCAAAGTGAACCAGAAGTCAGCTCGCATTTCGCACGTCTGCGATGTGGACAGCAACATTCTCAAGAAGTTTGCCGATGCCGCGCAACGGGAAATGGGCGAATCCCCGGTGGCGGAAAAAGACTTTCGCAAGATTCTCGAGCAGAAAAATGTGGACGCGATCGCGATCGCCACTCCCGACCATTGGCATGCACCGATGGCCATCGCCGGTTTACAAGCCGGCAAGCACGTCTATGTCGAGAAACCCTGCAGCCACAATCCCGCCGAGGGGGAAATGCTGATCGAGGCGCAGCAGAAATATCGCAAGCTGGTGCAGATGGGCAACCAGCAGCGCTCCTCGCCACACACAATAGAAATCGTCGAGAAAATTCATGAAGGAATTATAGGCAGGCCCTACTTCGCAAAGGCGTGGTACAGCAACGTAAGGAAGTCGATCGGCACCGGCAAAGAAGTTCCCGTGCCGCCGAACCTTGATTGGGATTTGTGGCAAGGGCCCGCGCCGCGCCAGGCGTACCGAGACAATGTTCATCCCTATAACTGGCACTGGTTCCGAACCTATGGCACCGGTGAGACGCTGAACAATGGCACGCACGAAGTCGATGTTTGCCGCTGGGCGCTGGGTGTCGACTATCCGAGACGAGTTACCTCGTCGGGCGGCCGATACCAGTTCAAAGATGACTGGCAGTTTTACGACACGCTGCTCACGAGTTTTGAATATGAAGACAAAATGATTTCATGGGAGGGCAAAAGCTGCCAGGGAATGAAATATTACGGCCGGGATCGTGGTTCGACAATTATGGGAACGGCCGGTACGGTACTGGTCGATCGCGATGGCTATGGGATCTACGATCTCAAAGGGAATAAAACGAGCGAATTCAGGGTTGGAAGTGCGAGCACATCTTCGGATCTTATTGGCCGCGATTCCATGACCGACGCTCACTTCGCGAACTTCATCGCGGGAATCCGCAAAGGCGAAAAGTTGAACGCTCCGGTGTCTGAGGGCAACATCGCGGTTACGATGCTCGAGCTTTCCAACATCGCGTGGGAAGTGAACCGGGAACTTCATCTCGACACAAAAGGCGGACGTATCCAGAACGACTCGGAGGCGATGAAAATGTGGGGACGCGAGTACGAGAAGGGTTGGGCGCCGCATGTCTAAGAAAGACACTGTGTCACGTCGGGATTTCGTACGCTCCACCGCGCTGGTTTCGGCAGCGTTGGCCGCTCCGAGCAGTGTCTTCGCACTTGCCCAGGTTCCGGTATCGACCAGCGAAGCATCGCCGGTTCGCTTGGGCCTGGCCAGTTACACCTTCCGGAATTTCAATCGGGCGCAGTTGATCGGATTCATGAAACAGCTCGAAGTGTTCGGGTTGAATGCGAAGGACGTGAAAGATCATCTCCCGATGGATCCGCAAGGGGAGTCGGCTGCCCTCGGCGATTATGCGGCCGCGAACATCAAGCTGCACGCTGCCGGAGCCATCTATTTTGCGCAAGATGAAGATGCGGACATCCACACTAAGTTCGAATATTGCAAGCGAGCAGGGATTAGCGTCATTGTCGCCGGGGATCCCGCACCAGAGACTCTCCCGCGAATTGAAAAATTCGTAAAGCAATACGACATCCGCATCGCGATCCACAACCACGGGCCCGAGGACAAGTTCTGGCGGTCACCGTTGGATGTATTGAAGGCGGTAAACGAGATGGATCCGCGCATAGGGTGCTGCATCGATGTCGGACATACCGTTCGCGCCGGCACGGATGTGGTGCAGGCGATCCACGAAGCAGGCCCAAGGTTGTTTAACGTCCACATGAAAGACCTCACGAACTTCGACAGTAAAGAAAGTCAGGTCGCAGTAGGAGACGGCATAATGCCCGTGCGCAAAATGTTCGAAGCTCTTATCGCCACGAAGTACAAGGGCTTCGTTGATCTGGAGTATGAAATCCATCCCGAAGATCCCATGCCGGGCGTTATTGCCAGCTTCGCTTATATGCGAGGCGTCCTCGCAGGCATGGGTTCCGCCAGCAGGGACTGACGGAGAACAACGAAGCAGCAGTCTCCAGCCAAATTTCGAATTGTGAATATTCTCCGATCCCGGTGTCGATTTAGCCCCTCTCCGTTCGACCTATTAATGGAGAATCGCCTGTGTAGACCAAAAAAGCAAATACGCGTCCAAATACAAATGGTCCGTGTCCTGTGGGGTAACGATGGCAAGCGAATTAGCCCGAATCCTTCCCCTCAGGCCGTGAATCCAATGAGATTATCGAGTTGCAATGCCGCTAGGGACGGTTCCCCGGGGCGGCTCAAAAGGGGCAGATAAATGGCGAAAAGAATGGTCCTGATGCTGGGGGTGGCGGCAGTCGTCCTCGGCGCCTTGGGCTTCATAAAGTTCAAACAAGTTCAGTCGGCTGTGCAAGCCTCTGCGTTTCAACCACCCCCGGAAGCTGTCACCAGCATTGTGGCGCACCGTGAGCAGTGGCCAGCAACGTTGAGCGTCATTGGGACGATGGAAGCCGTTCATGGCGTGACGGTTAGCGCCGACCTTCCAGGCCAGGTCGAGCGCATCGATTTCGAATCCGGCAAGTCGGTTCAGGTCGGAGACGTACTGGTTGAGCTTGACACCCGCCAGGAGCGAGCCCAGTTGGCATCGCTCGAGGCGCAGCGGGATCTTGCGCGTGTGAGTTTCGACCGGGCGCAGCAACTGGTGGATGAAGGCGTGATCTCCCGAGTGGAGTATGACCAGGCCACTTCCCAACGAAAGGCCAGCGAAGCAAATGTCGCCGAAATCAAGGCGACCATCGAACGGAAGACGATCCGAGCGTCATTTTCAGGAATCTTGGGCATCCGCCAGGTCAACTTGGGGCAGTATCTGTCGGCAGGCCAGGCTATCGTTTCTCTCCAGGCGCTGAATCCGATCTATGTGAACTTCGGAGTTCCGCAGCAGACACTTTCCCAGATGGTTATCGGTCACTCCGTGCACGTCGCCAAGGAAGATCTACCAAACGCGGCGTTCTCAGGGCGAGTCACGGCCGTCGACTCGGTCGTGAATGAGGCAACCCGAAATATTCAGATACAGGCGACTCTTTCCAATCCCGACGGCAAGCTGCGCCCCGGTATGTTCGTTCAAGTGGAGGTTCCATTGGGCGCGGCCCGTTCCGTGATCGCGCTGCCCGCATCTGCTATTAACTACGCGCCCTACGGCGATTCAGTTTTCGTGATCACCGATCTTAAAGATCCAGGCGGCAAGACCTACCGCGGCGTGCAGCAGCAGTTCGTCAAGGTTGAGGGATCGCACGGAGATCAGGTCGCGATTATTTCGGGAGTCAATCCCGGCGACGAGGTGGTGACTTCAGGAGTGTTCAAGCTGCGCAACGGCGCTGCCGTGCAAGTCAACAACAAAGTTCAACCGGGAAACAATCCCGCTCCAAAGCCTGAGGACAGTTAAATGAAGTTTACCGACCTCTTCATCAAGCGGCCGGTCCTCGCGATGGTGGTCAGCCTGGTTATCCTCATCGCGGGCCTGCAATCCATACGCTCATTGAGTGTGCGTCAGTATCCGCGCAGCGACATCGCCATCATCCAGGTTACGACGGTGTATGTGGGTGCCAACGCGGACCTGGTACGCGGCTTCGTCACCACTCCGATCGAGCGCGTCATCGCCAGTGCAGACGGCATCGATTACATGGAGTCTTCGAGCGCACAGGGTCTGAGCACGATTATCGTGCACCTGAAGCTCAACTATGACACCACCGCGGCGCTGACGCAGATCCAGGCGAAGCTGGCTCAGGTTCGCAATGACCTGCCGCCGGAATCCCAGGCGCCGGTCATCGACCTGCAGACGGCGGATCAGGAATTTGCCGCTATGTACCTCGGCTTTTCGTCCGCCAATCTCGATCAGAATCAGATCACGGATTATCTGACGCGGGTCGTACAGCCGAAGTTAAGCGCCATCAATGGCGTACAGCGCGCGGACATCCTCGGCGACCGTACTTTCGCGATGCGAATCTGGCTGAAGCCCGAGAAAATGGCGGCGCTTGGCATTTCGGCTTCGGCCGTGCGTGACGCATTGTCGAAGAACAATCATCTTTCGGCTCTCGGGCAGACAAAGGGTTCGATGGTCTCGGTCAACCTGATTGCGAATACTGATCTGCGCACGCCGGAAGAGTTTCGCCAGTTGGTGGTCAAAGAAGATAAGGGCGTAGTCGTCCGGCTCGGCGAAATCGCAGATGTCGTGCTGGGCGCAGTTGACTACGACCAGGATGTTCGATTCAACGGCGAGACCGCGACGTTCATGGGGATTTGGGTGCTCCCAACGGCCAATTCTCTCGAGGTAATCCGCCAAGTCCGCGCCGCGCTACCGGGAATCCAGTCGCAACTTCCCCCAGGCATGAAAGTGGGCGTCCCGTACGATTCGACGGCGTATATTCAGGACGCGATCAACGAAGTGTTGCATACACTGACGGAGACCCTCCTCATCGTCGTGGTGGTTATCTTTCTTTTTCTCGGGTCGTTTCGCTCCGTGCTCATTCCGGTCGTTGCCATTCCGATTTCGCTCATCGGCGCAGTTTTCCTGATGCTGATAGCTGGCTTCACCATCAACCTCTTAACTTTGCTGGCGATCGTGCTGTCGGTCGGCCTGGTGGTGGATGACGCAATCGTGATGGTGGAGAACGTCGAGCGGCACCTTCACCTCGGCAAGACACCGTACCGGGCGGCTATTGATGCTGCCCGCGAACTGGTTGGCCCGATCATCGCGATGACCATCACGCTGGCCGCGGTATACGCGCCGATAGGCATCCAAGGCGGTCTGACCGGTGCGTTGTTCCGCGAGTTCGCGTTCACCCTGGCCGGCGCCGTGATTGTTTCTGGTGTGGTCGCGCTGACCCTGTCTCCGATGATGGGATCGAAGCTGCTGCGCGCCGGAGACACCGAGCGCGGCTTTGCCGGAATGATCAATCGTCACTTCGAGAGCGTGCGTCGTCTTTATTCACGCCTGCTCGCCGGGACGTTGCAGTACCGGCCTGTGGTCTTTGCTCTCTGGGCGATTGTCGTGGCGTTGATCGTGCCGTTCTACATGTTCTCGCAGCACGAACTGGCGCCCGCTGAGGACCAGGGAGTTGTCTTCGGGGTCATCCAGTCCTCCGCGAACTCGACGATTGATCAGACCAATCTGTTCACCACTCAGGTCTACGATGTTTATCATTCGTTCCCCGAGAGCGAAAGCATCTTTCAAATCACTTCTCCGAGCGGTGGTTTCGGAGGCATGGTGACGAAACCGTGGAGCCAGCGCAAAAAGACAGCCCAGCAATTGCTGGTCGAATCCGTCGGGCCACTGTCGAAAATTGCGGGCATTCGCGTAATCCCGCTGACGCCTCCGCCGCTGCCGGGTGGCGGAAACTTCCCGGTTGAGTTCGTGATTGTCTCGGCAGCCGAGCCCAGGCAGCTCAGCGAGTTCGCCAATCAGCTCGTGCAGCGAGCGTTCGCGAGTGGCCTCTTCATTTACGCCGACACTGACCTCAAATTCGATCAGCCGCAGGCTGAGGTCGTATTCGACCGTGACAAACTCCGTTCGCAGGGAGTTGATTTAACCCAGGCGGGCCAGGATCTTTCCACCATGCTTGGGGGAGACTACGTCAACCGCTTCAGCATCCAGGGCCGGAGCTACAAGGTTATTCCGCAGATCAAACGCGCGGAACGTTTGACTCCGGAGCAACTAGAACAGATCTACGTTACCGGATCAGATAACAAACTCGTTCCTCTATCTACCTTCGCCAAGCTGAAGACCACTACTGAGCCGCGGCAACTGAACAAATTCCAGCAGCTCAACGCGGTCACTATTCAAGGAGTGATCCCTCCGAATGTGCCGCTCGACAAGGCGCTGCGTTTTCTGGAAGACGAGGCCAAGACGATCCTGCCGCAAGGATTCACGGTCGACTACGCAGGGGAATCGCGCCAGCTCCGGGTGGAGGGAAGCAAATTCCTCGGAACCTTCTTGCTGTCAGGCATCCTGATCTACCTGGTTCTGGCAGCTCAGTTTGAAAGCTTTCGCGACCCGTTCATCATTCTGGCGGGCTCAGTGCCGCTAGCCCTTTCCGGAGCGCTACTGTTCTCGTTTCTTGGACTGACGACGCTCAACATCTACAGCCAGGTCGGCTTGATCACGCTGGTCGGCCTGATAGCTAAGAATGGCATCTTGATCGTGGAGTTCGCGAACCATCTTCAGGAAACAGGAAAAGAAAAACTCGCGGCGATCATTGAAGCGGCGAGCACTCGGCTGCGCCCAATCTTGATGACAACGGCCGCCACCGTGTGCGGTCACTTCCCACTGGTGCTCGCGAAAGGCCCTGGAGCGGGAGCCCGCAACAGCATCGGCATTATGCTGGTCAGCGGCATGATCATTGGAACACTCTTCACCCTGTTCGTCGTGCCGTCGATCTATATGCTCGTGGCGAAGACGCACACGCTAGCTCCAGAAATGGATGCTGAATCGGAGAGTACACTCCGGGAACCGGCGGACGCCGTCGCGTAGCGCAAGGGCTCGCCCCATGTCATATCGCTTCAGATAGGCACTGGTCACGGCGCTTCGGCACGCGGCAGTTTCTGGACCACTAACAGTTCGGTAATCCCTCCAAAGAAAAGGCGGGAATCGACGACAGAAAATCCCTTTTGCTGGAATATATTCCGCAAGTGGCACCGGTTGGGGAAGCGATCGAGGCTCTCGGCTATGTAGCTATAGACTTCATGATTGCGATGAAGAAGGACGCCCCATAGTCCTGTCCAAATCTTCAGGCACCAATATTCCATCTTCTGCGGGAGGATTGCGCCCGGTTTGGAGAAATCGAGAAAGGCCGCCACGCCGCACGGTTTCAGAACGCGGCCGACTTCGTCAATAACGGTTTCGAGGTTCGGTGCATTCCGCAGGGCGTATCCACCGGTGACGATGTCCACGGATTCCGACTCGATTTCGAGCGATCCCATGTCCTGCTTGACGAAACTGACATTCGGATGAGCATTGCGGTCACGGGCGATATCCAGCATCGGCTCTGTGATGTCCAGTCCGGCGATACGGCCACGCGCGTATTTGTTGGCAAGCAGAAAGGAGATGTCGCCGGTCCCGCAGGCAAGATCAACGCAAACGGGGGATTCGTAAGGGGGAAGCGATGAAATCAACGCGCGCTTCCATGCTGCGTCACGTCCGAAGGAAAGTAGTCTGGTAATGAAATCGTACTGGGGCGCGACCTCGGAAAAAAGTCTTTCGTTATAGTATTTCTTCTTTTCGGGGTTCTCGAGATGATCGCCGATTTTCAAAATAAAACGACCGGTCATACTGGGGCTCCATTTTCAAAGGCTCCGCGATGGGCGTGCTGCAAGCAACGATGGGATCGACGCTGGCGCTGGGCCCATCGAGCATAAGCAGCTTTCGAAGCAACGCAGGTGAAACCCAGCTTACCATTCCGCAAGAGGGATCGCCGGCCCTCGGGTAAAGGCGCGGCGCAGTGAAAGACAGAAGCCGTGAGAGTTGCAAGCTGGCTATTGTTTAACCACCAATGGAGGCCCACTGATTCGCTTCCCATGGAGGTCGACAGTCACGTCGACGCTGTCGCCGATGTGGACGAAGGGAATGCCTTTATTCATCCCGTAGTCCTTGCGGTCAAAGACCATGGTCCCATGAATATCGCCGGTGCCTGTCCCCACGCCGGAAACGGCTAGCGTCAGCGTCTGGGGCTTAGTCGCTCCACGGATCGTGAAATCGCCCTGGACATCGAAGGTGGTGGGGCCGGTTTGTACAATCTTCTTTGACAGAAAGGTGATCAACGGATCCTGATCGGCGTTGAAGAAATCTTTGCTCTTCAGCTTGCCGTCCTTCATGCCACTCCCGGTATTGACGCTGTCTGCCTGAATCTTGATGTCCAGCACACCAGTCGTCGGGTCAGTAGAAGTAAAGGTGAGAGTGGCGTCCCACTTGTCGAAAGTACCGTTTATGGCCACCGATGCCTTCACGGCGAACTTAACTGAGCTGTCTTCCGTCGTAATCTTGAAAACAGGAACCTGGGCTCGACTTAATAACGGAAACATAGCGGATGCTAAGAGACAGAGCACAGCTAATCGGATGGTGCTGGGTGTGAGTTTTTTAGACATGATTCCTCCTGTGGGTTGCCAGAAAGCAACCAAGTGAATCCCAAACAATGCTCGGCTATCACCCGTGAGTAGTTCTAGGCTATCGGCGACTCCTAGGCAACTGGCAAAACCGATAGGGGATCGAAGGGAAGGCTGCGAACCCAATTCTGGTGTCGAATTCAGATTTCAGTCTACGTTTTCGTCAGCCACGTCCCTCGATTGACAAGGGGTTAATGGGCAATTCCCCACATCAATCGTTTATCCTTGACTGAGGTAGGCCGAACCCCAATGAATATCCAGTTTGACGCTTTATCATGGATGTACCCGATCACCGGAGCCGTTTCATTGCTCTCCAACAAACCAGGAAACGACGTGGATCTTCCATGGTAAGGCCAAGCTTGAAGACCGGCCATGATGCCGCTCGCCGCCGATTCTGGTTGGCGATGTCGGGGTTTGTCATGGCGCTTGTGCTGCTGCCCTTTTCCTACAAAGTCGAACGTCGCCTGGAGACAGTTGTTCACATCAAGGGCGGAGAATCCGAAAAAGTTGACCTGGAACTGGCGCAGCGTTTCCAGTCTCCGTACGCCCACCGCCTGGTTCTGGTGATCAGCGGTATTCCCAATCCGGATTCAGCCGAAGGCGCTGATGCATTGGGCTTCTTAACCAGTTCATTGCGAAGTGTGCTGGGAGTGTCCGGTGCCGTATCGAGTCTGGATTGGCCAGATTCTCTCTTCACTGGGAACAATGGCGGGGCCTTGATCATCGTCGGGTTGGACCCGCACAACGAAAATGTCGAGGCGTTGGTCCCCAGACTACGGGCAAAAGCAGACTGGATGGAAGGCCAGCTCAGGTCGCAATACCCAAATATCAAACTGGAGATTACGGGTGAAACGCCACTGAACTTCGATCTTCGCAAGGTCAGTGCAGATGATGTCAACCATGCCGAGGAACGAGCGATGCCGGTAACTCTCGTGCTGCTGTTGCTGGCTTTCGGCAGTTGCGTGGCCGCGCTATTGCCGCTGGGGGTTGGACTGCTCTCAATCTCGATGGCGCTGGGTGCGGCTGCGCTACTCGCGCACTATCTGCAGCTGTCGATTCTGGTGCAGAATCTGGCGACGATGCTTGGCCTTGGCTTGGGCATCGACTATGCATTGCTGATGGTGAGCAGGTTTCGCGAAGCATTGGCCGAGGGATATGATCCCGGCCAGGCTGCCGATATTGCTGCCGGGTGGGCGGGGCGGACCCTGATAATCTCGGCCACGACAGTTGCCATCGGATTTTCAGCGCTGCTGACTGTTCCCATCAGCGAACTGCGTTCCATCGGGATCGCTGGCCTGCTGGTGACTGTTTTGAGTGTCATGCTGTGTACATTCATTCTGCCTTGGGTGCTTGGTCTGCTAGGGCATCGCATCGATGCCGCCAGAGTGCGACTTCGAGCCAGACGATTCAAAACGCGGGAAAGCCTATGCGCGGCGAGTGAGCGGTGGGTTCGGTGGGGCAGCATCATAACCGGCCGGCCCTGGACAGCTCTGCTGGTCGCTGGGGTTCCGCTACTGATCCTCGCATCCCAGGCACGGAGAATCTCTCCTGGGGTTCCTGACCACAACTCGCTCCCGGCCGCGGCCGAGTCGGTGCAAGCACTGCACACGCTTCAGGGCATGGGGCGGTCGGGTATTGTGCAGTCTCTCCGAGTGATCCTGGAGTTGCCGCCGCAGTCTCCGGCCCTCTCGCCGGCTGGCTGGCTTGCCGTCAGTCGCTTGACGAAGCGCTTCCAGAGCGATCCTAGAGCGGAAGAGGTCTTATCTCTTCCGACCCTCACAGGAATGTCCGACACTGCGGATGCTGTCGACGAAGTGCCCGAGGCAATCCGCAAGAGTTTTCTTCGCAGCGATGGCCAAGCTACTTTGATCGAGTTGCTGCCCACCGCCGCTCTTTCGCCCAACAACCAGATACAGTGGGTACGAGACGTGCGTTCGTCCGATGTCGCGGCGATAACCGGCGTGCCCGGCGCCGTGCTGCGCGTCGGCGGCGTTCCCGCACTCGAAGCAGATTATGACTCGGTGGTAAAAGAGCGGTTGCCAAGGGTGGTCCTTGGCGTCATATTGGGGAGCCTGCTGGCGCTTCTGGTCGGGCTACGCTCCCTATTTGCGGCTGTCAAAGCAATTCTGCTCAATCTGCTCTCCGTTGGCGCTTCATTCGGTGCGTTAGTTCTCGTTTTTCAGGAAGGCCACGGTGGCAAACTCCTTGGGCTCGAAGGACCGACCGGCAGCGTATACCCGATCGTGCCGATTCTCGCGTTTGCCATCGTCTTCGGATTGAGCATGGACTATGAGGTCTTCCTGGTCGCCCGAGTCCTCGAAGAACGGCGGCGCGGTCTATCCGAAAGATCGGCGGTGATCGAGGGCCTGGCGCGGACGGCCGGGCTCATTACGAGCGCCGCGGCGATTATGATTGCCGTCTTCGCCGCATTCACTGTGGGAAGCTTTCTGGTCGTCCAAATGCTGGGCTTTACGCTTGCTGTGGCGGTGTTCATTGATGCCACCGTGGTGCGGATGGTCGTGGGGCCGGCACTATTGCAACTTGCCGGCGACTGGAATTGGTGGCCCTTTGGCTTATCTGGAGCTCCTGCGACGCCTGAAAAGGAGCTTGTCCCATGACGGTGAACACCGTGGATACTCCAGTGACAGCACAGGGCCTTTCAGCCTGATTAAGCGATGCGATTTATTTCGCTTTCTCTCCTTGAGCGTTGGACTGGCTGATAACAAAATCCTTGCGTCCAAGATTTGCCTTTCCCGAGCCCCCTTCGATAACAAGCATCGAGGAGCCGGGCTTGCCCTGCAGCTTTGCCTCGACTTGCGACGCAGACCAAGCGCCGCCGACCTGCCGCAGCCCATAGTAAATGAATTCCTTCTGCGGTCCCTTCCCGCGAAGCGTCTTCACCACATGCACAGGGAACAAAATGCCTCGGTCAATCCACGATGTTACCGAATCGTAGTAAGTCCGGTCCTGAGAGCCGGACATGCTCTTAAGGACAAAGCAATCCCGTGCGCCGTATTTCTCCGGTGCCAGGAGTTCCTGATTCTTCCAGAAGAAATAGCTCTCTACCATGTCTTCATAGGAGAAGTCTGTTCCCACGAGTGGGTCGTTCCAACGTTCGAATGGCAACACGCTGGCGGCCTTCTCGCCAGGAAGCAACGCCTCGACGGTCACGTGCCCACTTGCGCTCATTTGCAGGAGAAAGCTCGTCTTCTCCGATCCAGGCCCCGAGATCTCAAATAGCACACGCAGACCATCGGGAAACCAGTGAGCCTTGGCGACAAACTTGTAGCTCGTGCGCTTGCCATCGCCTTCCACCCGTGTGAGTCTCCCAGTCGCGCGGTAGTCCAATTTCTCAATACGCTGGCGCGAGCCAGCCACCACAGTCTCCAGATCAGGATTCGCCGCGAAGGCCCGCGTTGGATGCACCAGCGACAACAGCACTAGCAATGCGATGGACGCTTGAATCGTCCCAAAGGCGCAATTCGCCCATCCGGCCCCTGGATAGCGGCCAGACTTGCGCCTGCGAGAGAGCATTACGACGCGGTGCAGGAAGGTCATAGCTATGTATACAGCCAAAGCCCGTATAGCGCCCATCCTGGGCGACGGGTAGAGATTCTCCAGCCGCGGTATGCAGCCCATTTCAGAACCCGTCAGACAGACACGCCACGGCGCTGACGGCGAAGGCGGCTCGTTTTCGGCGCGGGGCTTAAGGTAAGTCCGAGAATGATCGCCCCCACCGTTTGAAAATGCATTCTAATCTCGTAGATTGATGAGTATACAACACGACGCGGAGTCACTTCCGACCCGCTTCGGGTCGGGCCGCTCGCCTTGAAGCGGCACCCGCTCGAATGAGTCTAAGAGAATGTGGAGGACCAACATGAAAAGCGTTAGGTGTGAACAATGTTGGCAGCCGGCCAACCCAACCGGAAGACCGCTCCTCTTAGTTGACGCCACTTCACTTAAGCGGGGTGCCATGAGGGACCGGGGCGTACGACGTCGACTGCAAAAGCTTACCCATGAAGAACCGGACAAAGTCAGCGGCGCAAATCTCGATCATGGACAGCCCCCGACGAGGTCCGAACACGAGCGGTCCGAACGCGAGCGGATACGGGAATTTATTCATGAGCTTTACGAAGAGCTGCTCAGTTTGGCCGAGGCGGCGCGATCGATCTTGCACTGGCCACCGGCAAACGAAATCGCTCCCGAGAACCCCACCAAAAGGCGTGATCCCAATAATCGCGGTCGCTCGACCTCGGAGGACGAAGCGCGAGAGACGGGATTGGACAAAACGTTAGCAGATTCTTTTCCTTCCAGTGACCCTCCATCAACAATTCCCGTTCCTCCTGAACCGGGAGTTCAGCGTAAGGCGCCAGATGCGTCTCAGCTGCGCCCGAATCGCAAGAGAGACATTCAATGACGACAGCAGGCCAGGTTATGTATTGGTTCTGCTGAGAGGCTCCTCTGCATCAGGATGAAAAGAGGCAATCATGTTGACTGCTAATGCGCGCGGACGGATAATGTGTGCCGTTTGCGGATGGAGGGGTTTTATGCTGCGATCTCCCCGGGTACGTACCGCTGCCAAGCTTTCCAAGTCTATTTACCAGCAACTCAACATGTATGCCTTTGCAGCCAGCGCAGCAGGAGTTGGAATACTAGCCCTGGCACCGCCCGCAGCGGGGAAGATTGTGTACACGCCAGCTCAGGAGCAGATCCCACCAGGCTTCGGGACGGGTTTATACCTGGATCTCAACCACGACGGAATCAACGATTTTTCCTTTGTTAATTTCTACAGCAGGACAAGCTCGCAGATTGGCTTGTGGGTCTCGCCCGTTAATGCGAGCAACGAGGTCTTTTCGTATCAGGGTTTTGCTGCCGCGTTGCCTGCTGGCGTGAAAATCGGACCTAAAGGGAAATTTCAACGGCGTGCGGTTGACGTGATGGCTTCTGACGATCTTTTCCACTCTAGGTGCGCTGGTCCTTGGAAAGAAGCTCACAAGCGGTATCTGGGACTGAAATTCGCTATTAGAGGGACAACCCACTTCGGTTGGGCACGCCTGAATGTCAGTTGCGTTTATCTCCACGCCATAAGTGCTACGGTCACCGGCTACGCCTACGAGACCATCCCAAATAAGCCCATCGTTACTGGGCAGACCAAGGGGCCAGCTGTCGTCGAACCGACGACACTCGGTCATCTCTCGCGAGGGGCCGCCGCGATTTCTAACTGGCGACCGAAGCAGACCGCAGAGACGAGCCACTAAGTCGCGCACGTCCGTCGACGTTTTCCCTTGGTGTCCCAAATAGAAAAATCGCCGACTGTGGAGCGGCGCCTCTATTCTGGCTCCATTTAAAGCGGAGCCTTTTCGAGGGCGCACCGGCAAGTCTCGACATTAACATATTTGCAATGTTTTCATACGGTTAGGAACTTTGGTGTTTTCTGCCTAGGGGACAGGATTACTTGACGCGATTGACACGAATCTTGTGTTACACTGAAATCGTGTCATCTACTCGTCGTCTACGCAATGTAACCGTAACCCTGGAAGAGGATGTGGCCCAGTGGGCCCGCATCGAGGCGGCGCGCCAGGATACCAGCGTTTCGCGTTTGCTGGCCACCTTGCTCAAGCAGCGCATGATGGTCAACGGCAGTTCCGCTGCGGAGGCAATGGATCGGCTGGCAGGATTCGGCAAGCGCCACGGACTTTCTCTGCGAGGGCTCAAAATCAAAGATCTGATCAATGAAGGACGCCGGTGAGCCGGTTCGTCCTCGATGCCTCCGTAGTCCTCACTTGGTGCTTTCCCGATGAGAATGATGCTCGGGCACAGCATGTGGCTGGCCTGTTCAAGCAGGGCAACACGGCGACCGCGCCATCATTCTGGCCGCACGAGGTTTTGAACGCCTTGCTGGTTGGAGAAAAACGAAAGCGCATTTCTAAAGAGCTGGTGCGAAGCTTCCTTGATGATCTTGCGACGTTGCCCATCGTGCTGAAACAGTTTCCTGCAGGAGTGATTTTTGACAGGATTCAGCATCTTAGCCGCGAATACCGATTGACTGCTTACGATGCGGCTTACCTGGATTTGGCTCTCGATAGTGGATTGCCATTGGCTACCTTGAACGAAGACCTGGCCCGGGCGTGCAAGAAAGCGCATGTACGCTTGGTGCACGTGTGACGTCGGTGTGAGCCTTTGGGGGAACGAATGGTCTACAGACCTACGCCTACGGCCTGTGACTTTGCTCCGCTTTCTTTTTCAGCCTGGCGATCGGCCACGGTCAGTTCTTTCTCCAGCGAGGAAAAGCGCTGCAGGATTTCGTGCATGCGCAAAGACATGTTGCGAATGGTTTCGATCTGGGAGCGGGCTCCGGCGGAAAGCGATCCCGGTTCGAGCAGCAGCAACTCGGAGTTGCCGAGCACGGACGTGAGAGTGTTGTTCAAGGTGTGGCGCATCTCCAGCATGTAGCGGCCAAGGAGAGCTTGTCGCTCGAGCAAGATATTGGCTTGTTCGAAGCGACGGGCATCCGCTTCCGCGCTGACCCGATGCAGGATCTCCCCAGCCACAAGGATTAACGTATCCAACCAGTTCTCCTGTTGACGCAATATCGCGATGCCGGGCCAGCGATCGCGGACCGTCTGCACCAGCCGCATATTTTCCGTCACGAACAACACGCGCTTTCCCGCCGCGTCCATGGCCTCCAAGACCACGGAGAGTGCCTCGGGCCGGAGACCACCGGCGATGGCCAGATGGAAAGTGTCAGGATCGAAACCGAGACAGACGTCACTGCTCATCAGGGTGAATGCGGGAACGCGCCGCTCCGATTGCCAGCGTCCGGTCACGGCGCGAGAAAGTTCCGCGTCGTCTGAAATGATAAGGATGGAAGGTTGATCCACGTTTTCCTTTTGTGTTTCTCGAAAATCCAGGCTTCGGGCGTTAGGCTTCACGCGTTCAATGTTCCTGGCTGAAGTGCCGGAAGCCTGAAGCCTGGCGCCGAGACTTCGCTGCTATTTCGGTTTGCTATTGTCAGCGTCCTGCCCACTCCAGTCTGGTGAACTGCTGGCGACCTCAAAGTCGGGGACGTCCGAGTTCGCAGCGGCAGCAGCCTGGGCGCGTGCTTTTGCAGCATCCGGCTTGGCGGTAGCGGCGGTCTTCGCATTCTTGGCGTGTTTTGCCAAAGCGGCTTCCACTACGGCGCGAAGGTCGACAAGCATCGACACTGGTTGTCCGGATGAATATTCAGCGTGAAACATCACTTTCCACGATTGGCAGATCATGCGCAGGCGGGCGATGGGTTCCTCGGCGGAGAACTGGGCGCGCCGGCAGTCGAGTGTCTCCACGCCGCGGTTTTCCAATTCGCGCAAGCCATCAAGAATGGCGTTGAGGTCCTGATGCATTAACCGGAAGAAAATGCGCCTCATCAGAAAGCTGAAGCGGGTAAAGGCGACCATAGCCGCGGGCAGAAAATACTTCTTGCCGCAGGAAGTTTTTAACTTTCTTCCCTTTTCAAGAATCCGGCTGGTCAGCAACTGATTCAGATTGCGGCAGCCATTGGCGGTTTGGATGACCTCATCCAGCGGATTCAACCACTCAGGGACATTCAGGTCCACCGGCCCCAGCACAGGTTCGAGGATCTGGGCCACATAGGCCATGTCGACGTCAGTATCTTCCAGGCGCGACGGGGCACAGTGGGAAAAAAATTGAACGAGCAGGAAATCAATCTTGTCACGGTCGGAATCGGTTTGCTCCTGCCGATGCAAATGATGAAGCAACAGGGTCCGCAGAGCTTCGTCACTGCTGATGGTCGTCGTCTGCAAGAACTGACGAAGTTGATGCACTTGAATGCGGGCATCCAAGTCGGAAAACAATTGCCGGGCCTGTTCGATCGAGTCCTGCGGCGGGGCATCCACGCCAGCTTCGAGATCGGCGTGCGATGGCAGATCGATCACAAATTCCCGTGCCAGCGCAGCGTACAACGGGTAGAGCAGACGCGCGTCACGCCACTCTGCCGCCAGTTCACTGAGTTGAGATGTGGGTGTCATATTTTCACTATTCAGGCTTCACGATCCAGTTGGCGACTTCGCCGGTGAAGCGCGCGGCGACGGCGGTGCGCCCTCCGTTGTATTGCACCGCAACGACACAAGCCTCGGTATCCAGCGTGCCATCGGAATTCCGCAGGCGAAGCTTGTCCGCGAACTCGAGCGGCAAGGTTGAGGCGAAAAGTACTTCCTTCGGCGTACCAAATTCAATGACAGTGCTCTCGGTCAGCGTGCCGTTGCCACTCACCACGCGGGTCAGGTGTACGGGGATACGGACGGGGGTCGCATTGGGAAAGAATTTTGCCAGTTTGGTAGTGGAGCTTTCACGCGCCGGAGCAGCCGCAGCGCCCGATTTGGACAGAGAGTTCCTCATTGTTCCTGATTCCCAGGGGTCGTCGATGCGGCCTGGATTCCCTAGTCCGCCGGTTAGCGTGGCTGAGGCACCCGGACCGCATCGGGCAATAAGGATGCACGATCGCGGCCAAATCCGTGCCACCCTAGAGAAACAGCAAGCTTTTTATTATCAATAGGATAGTTAAGGCATTGTGGATGTTTGGGAAACTCGTCTTATGGCTTGATGTCTCAGATTGACACAAAGTCTCAGGGAAGTCGGCCCTCTGCGGTGTTACGCAAGCCCCAACTCAATCCGATCTAGGCTGGGTTGACCGCGCCAGCAGGTCCTGAAAAGAAGGATTGTCGCGCAGGGCATCGAATGAGCGGTCGCCGTCTACATACAACATGGCCGCATCTCGTTTGTCGTAGGCCTCATGCAGAAGGATCAGAGCTTCCTCGCTTTCCCCCAGCCGAGCGTATGTCTGCGCCAATGCATAGGCCGACAACTTGCCTTGCAGATAAAACTTCTTCTGAACCGGCAACATGCTCTCCCACATACCTTGGACCCCACCGGCAGCGAAGCCTTTCTCCGCCGCGTTAACGACTGCCACGGCCACGGGATCGTGCCGTAGCGATGCGACTTTCTTCGATTCCACTAAGTAGTTCGAATTGTCCTGGCCGGCAAGGTAGATCTCTGCCAGGTAAAGATGGGGAGAAAGAAAAGTCGGTTCTGTGGTCTCGATCTGCTTTAACAGCGCAATACCCTGCGCCGGCTGGCCCGCCAAATAAAGGATGAAACCCTTGTCCGCCACGATCGGCGTAGAAGAAGGGTCAAGCTTCCTGGCTATTTCAATTTCGCGGATTGCCTCCGGGTACCGCCGGGTGACCATCAGGAAGGTTGCATACCAGTGGTGAGCGGCAACGTAGTCGGGATTCAACTCAATCGCACGTTTAAATTCGCGCTCGGCTGTGGGGGCATCCCACGTCCAATAAAATGTGGCGAAGGCGAGAGAATTGTGCGCCTCAGCCAAATTGTCGTCTAATTCCACAGCTTTCTTGGCCGCCGCCAGTGCCCGCGGATAAGCCTCGTTGGGAGGCATCACGGAGTATTCGCGCATCAAGTTGTAGCAATCGGCAAGGCCGACGTAGGCTTGGGCATAGCCGGGATCGCGAACGATCGCCTGGGTAAAAAGGTCGAGAGCTTTGTTCAGATCTTCCGGGGTCCGCTTGTTCCAGAAATAGCGTCCCTTCAGATAGAGATCTTCAGCCTCCAGATTTGGTCGATGGGCTGCCGGAGGAATATTGATCGCCGAGGCTGAAGTTGGCTGCCGTGGGATCTGATGTTTCAGGATAAGAAATCCCAGCAAGACGGCGAGCAGTAATCCCAGGATTCGAGCCAGCTGGGATTTTGGATTAGCCGACGCGACCAGGGGCGCACGAACCTGCCCGGAGCTTGTCGAATCTCCCTCCAGAGGCGCGCCGACGGGGGAACCATTTCCCCCTGCCACCATGACCGGTCCGTCAGAGGATTCAGATGCAACCGGAACTGGGTCCTTCAGCCACTCGGATAACTCGCCGGTATACGCGAACACACCACTCCTCGAGCCTCCCGGCACCCGATGTACCGGAAGATCCCGCTCCTTCTCCCACCGCTTGACCGTCCGCTCGTCACGCCCGAAGAAGGCGGCGATTTCCTTCCACGAATCCAATCGGCGGTTCGATGCCTGCTGCTCGCGAGCGTGCATGGGCCTGAAATGTCCTGAGTTGTCCTGTGATGTCCCTTGCTTGGGGGAGCAAGTTCCTAGAGTATAGCGCGACTGCCGATATTGTGACTACGCCCCCCGCAGTCGTTCGCTGCCCGAAATGGGCTGACAAACTTTGCAAGGTGCATTGTTTTGCACACTCCCAGGCGAGTCTCAGACTTCAAGGAGATTTTCACCGGGCTGCAAGGCCAAATTCAAAACAACTGGGAGAAGTCAGAAGGACTCATTTGCTCGTCCAGGAGGCTTTATGAACTGCGTCCGGCGTCAGGGAAAATACTTGCGTAGGTTCGTGTTATTTGCGGCCGCGATGGTTGCGGTCTCGCTTGCCGGGGCGACTCCCGCATTTGCCCAGTGCACCGACAGTTGGACCGGAGGAGGAGGCGATAACAATTGGAGTAACGGCGCGAACTGGTCGAACGGCATGGAGCCGGGTAACAGCGACAACGTCTGCATTCAGACATCGGGAGCCGCAGTTTTGTTGGACGCCGCCGACGGGGTAGCCGACCTCGCCCTCGGCAGCTCCGACAGCCTCACGTTTCCCACCGTAACTAACACGAACAATGGCCTCAACATCAATGGCTCATCACTCACAAACGGCGGCCAGATTATCTTGGCCGTTCCGGTGCAGTTTGGCACGACGTCTTTGGGGTTCTCGTCCAGCGGGACGGTGACCCTATCCGGCCGCGGAACGATTACCCTGAACGCCAACTCCTTCGGCGGCGACTCTATCGGAGGCAGCGCGAAGCTATTGAATAAGTCGACGATCGAGGGCGGCGGCGGCTTCGACATGACATTCAACAATGCCAGTGCCGGCGTGATCAACGCCAACGAATCCGGAGTTCAACTGGTCGTGGGACGCAACCAGGCCCAGGGCGCCTCAACCAATACCGGCCTGATGGAAGCCACCAATGGCGGCCAGCTCGCGATGGGGAGCCTCACCCTGAACAACGTGGGCGGGACAATTAAAGCGTCGGGCAAAAACTCCTACGTCCAACTCGAGGGCGAAGGTCAGGGCGGTGAAACCTTCACCGGAGGCACGTGGACAACCGCAAACGGAGGAGTGATTCAGGTTGTTGACAGCACCGCGCTCCTCGACGGCACCAATGGGAACACCATCACCAACTCTGGAACCATGCAGTTGGTTGACGGCGCGGGGCACCCGGGCGGCAATTTTCAAGGAACCATCAACAACACCGGTAGCATTCAAGTGCTGTCGAAGGGCAACCAGGTCGGCTTGAACATTCCTGGTGGCCAGACCTTTACGCTGATGGGCAGCGGCAGTCTGACCTTGGGGGATGGCACGAGCAACTCGTACAACAACCAGACGGGTATCAGCGGCGGCGGCACTTTCGTGAACCAGCAACTCGTCCAGGGAAGCGGCTACGTCTTAAATCTCGCCAGCTTCAACAACAGCGGCACCATCAACGCCAACGTTCCCACGGGTACGAATAACCTGCAGCTTCAGTTGGGCCGGGCCGGCGCCAGCACCAACACTGGAACCATTGAGGCCACGAACGGCGGAGTGCTGGTTGTAGGCAGCACTACCATTAACAACACCGGCGGCATCATCGAAGCAGTAGGCGCGAACTCTAACGTCTCTTTAGTTGGTTCTCTCGGAACATCGGGGCTGACCACCAGCGGTGGCACTTACACCACTTCAGGCGGGGGCGTTGTTTACGCCTATGGAGGAACCACATTTGACGGGACCACGAACCCGGTGACGAACTCCGGGACGTTGATCGTGCCGAGCGTGGGCAACCCTCCAAACATCAATGCTCAAGGGACGCTCAAGAACACGGGGACCATCCAATTGTTGCCGAACGCCTCAGGAGCTCAGATCTTCTTGCAGCTTGTCGGCGGGGAGAATCTAACGCTCGCTGGCAGCGGTACGCTGATCATGGGGGATGGAACCAACAACGCCTATAACAATCAACCGGTGATCGGCGACGATTTTGGCGGCGGCGGTATCTTCACAAACCAGTCCACTATCGAGGGAACCGGCACTATCGCGTCCGGTACTCTGGGCCTTATCAACAGTGGCACGATCAACGCTAACGTTCCCGTCGGCACCAATAGTCTTCTGCTCAACGTCTGCTGCGAGGGAACCTCCGGAATCGTCAATAACGGAACCATGGAGGCCTCGAAGGGCGGGATGCTCCAGATTTATCCCTACAACAGCTTCAGCAATACCGGCACGCTGGACGCGGCATCCGGCAGCACAATCTACTTCAACAATAACGGCGGTCCATTTCTCAATCTCGTTAATGGCACGCTGACGGGGGGCACCTATAACGTCACGGGAACCCTCCTGATTCCCGGCAACATCACCACCAACGACGCTAAAATCACGCTCACCGGGAAGGCATCACAGATCCTGAACCCCAGCAGCAACGCTCTGACAGGCTTTCTCACCAATGCCTCCAAGGGCAGCTTTGACCTCAAGGCAGGCCAGACCTTCACCTCCGCGGGCACATTCACCAACCAGGGAGCGATTGTCGTTGGCAAGGGCAGCACCTTCACGGTGGGGTCGGGCGGATCGTATCTTCAGACCAGCGGCAGAACTACCGTAAACGGCAAGTTCACCCTCTCAACTGCTGAGGGTAAACCTGACGAACCCGCTTCCGACTCCGACCCTGGCGCCACCGGCGTCCGGATTGTCAAAGGCTCGCTCTTGGGCAACGGAGGAACCATTGCCGCTCACGTCTCCTCCTCTGGAACCGTAATTCCGGCGGATTCGTTAACCACAACCGGCAAGCTGGGAATCACTGGCGCCTACACTCAATTGTCAGCAGGCGCGCTGGACGCCAGTATCACAGGCGCCAACTCCGGCCAGTTCAACGTGCTCAACGTCACCGGCACCGCCACCCTCGGCGGAACTCTGAACATCAAGCTGCTGAACAACTTTGTGCCATCGATTGGCGCGACCTTCGAGATTCTGTCGGCGCGAAAAGTGAGCGCTGTCTTCGCCACCGTGAACGGGACCGTGATCAATAGCAGCGAGCACTTCACCGTGACCTACAACTCGAATAATGTGACCCTTAGCGTGGTTTCTGGTGCGCGTTAATCGAACATCAGCAAGACTTGGCAACCTCAGGAGGCTATATGAATTACACCCGACAAAAAGGTAGGTTCTTTCGCACCTTCGTGGCGCTTACAGTGCCCTTTCTTCTCATGCTCAGCGCGCAAAGCGCGCTGGCACAAGGCTTCAAAATGACCCAACTGGAGGTTCCCGGCAACCAGGCAAATACCACGGTTCCTATTGCCGTAAACGCAAGCGAAGCCGTCGTAGGTTATGGCACGGCATCGTCGGGGGCTAAGGTGGGATTTCTGTATTCCGGGGGCAAATACACCACTATCAATTGGACAGGATCGGACAATTACACCCGGGCTCTCGGCATCAACGATGCTGGCGAGGTCGTAGGTGACTGGCTTGATTCCAATGGCGTAATTTTCCATGGCTTCACCTATGTAAACGGAACCTATACGCAGTTCGACGTGGGGGGCAATGTCTCAACTTCCATCTTTGGAGTCAACAGCACCGGAGACTTCGCGGGCGCCGAAGGCAACGCAGGTGAGGGCATCTTGGAGGGTTTCACCTACATCGGCGGCAAGCTAACCGAGTTCTACGCTAACGGCACCGACCCGACTTATGCCTATGCCATCAACAAGTCCGATGAAGTCGTCGGGGAGTATTTCGACTCCAGCAACGTCGCGCACGGTTACTACCGCAGCGCCAGCGGAACCATCACTCAGATCGCCTACCCCGGCGCGGTCACGACCACGTGCAACGGGATTAACGACTCCGGCGAAATTACCGGCACTTATACGAACACCGCTGGACTAACGTATGGCTTCACTTACGTTAAAGGGAAGTATTCAAGCACCGACTTCGCCGGCACCTTCGGGCTCAACAGCAAAGGAGACTACGTTGGCTACTACTGGGGCGTCGACGGAGTGCTGTCCGGGTATCTGGCCTCGCCACAAGCCTTCAAATTAGCCACGGTCAAAGTCCCCGGCAACCAGCAAGCGCAAATCTGGGGCGTTAACAAGTCTGGCGTTACTGTCGGAGACTACGTAGCTTCGAATGGGACTGAGCACGGCATGATGATTTCCGGAGGCAAGATCAAGAACATCGACGATTCCAAAGGGGTCGGTACCACCTGCTTTGCCATCAACACCAGCGGCGACATTGTCGGTTTATACAGCGATTCCTCCGGCAATCCGCATGGGTTCGAATACACATCCGGAAAATTCAAAGATATACCGGGTCCCGCCGGTTCCGTCGCCAGTGCTGCCTTCGGAATTAACGACTCCGGAACTATTTCTGGACTTTACGTCGATAGTAGTGGGAATGGCCACGGATTCGTCCTGACCGGCGGCAAGTACAAAGCCCTGAATGTCCCCGGCGCGTCATTCACGCTCGCCCGTGGCATCAACAACGCCGGCACGGTTACGATGCAGTGGAGAGACTCGGCTGGCTACTTCCAGGCCTCGCTTTACAACGGCAAGAAATACACCACCATCAACGTCCCGGGAGCCGCGGTGAACCAGGTGCAAGGCATCAACACCGCCGGCGACATCGCCTACTTCATATCCGACCCCTACGGAGTCGGACACGGCGCGGTGAAAATCGGGAAAGACTACTACGTCTTCGATTATCCCAAGGGTTCCAACACCGGAGCCGGGGGCATCAATGACAGCAACTTAATCGTCGGCTCTTACAACCCCTCGGGCAAGACCGTGCCCCAGGCCTTCCAGGGCACGGAGTAGGACCTATCCTTCACAGTTTTTGTGCTCGAAGCCGAGCCGACCGCCCGCCGTACAAAGTTACGGCGGGCGGATTTTTTCGTTAACCCGCTCGCGGGTGGCCCACTCACGCCGTTTTTTGTGCTTTGCAAAGGTGGGGACATGGTCGCATTCACCGGATTTCATCTTCCGGCTCGGGCGCGGCCTTCGGGGCGGTGCGGAGAAACTTCATCAAGCCCGCTCCGGTTGCTTTTCCTGCCCGCTTCTGGAAGAAATCAGCCGCGGTTTTGACCACTCCTACCTTTTGCGCGACCGCCGCGGCAATCCACTGATTCAGCGAGACCCCGTCTTCTTTCGCCAGGCGCTGCGCCGCCTTCTTGATCGAGACAGGAAGCTTTAACGGATAAGTTGCCTTACTCATGGTTTCACCTTCTTTAACAGTTTTGCTGGCCGCAGGATGGAAATCGCAAACCGCGCGCCCGCCTCGGCAAAATCGGCCACGTTGTAAGTAACTGTTGTAAGTAACTATAGTGCTTGCCTGACCGTTGATCGCCGCCTCCATTTGGCCGAGCCCTCGAGGCCGCGCTTCCCCTTGTTGTCCCATTTCGGGGACGTTTTCTTCGTTGACTGCTTTCTTCCAACCAGATAATCTACCTTTATAAAGCATTATCTACCGGATAATGTCCGCTCTTTGACAATTTGACCGCGGGTCGGGCAGCGTCCTTAGGCACTGCGCGCTCCTTAAATGGAACTGCCGGGTTCGCCTAACTCCCATGTTCTCTAGATTTTACCCGTAACTCCTTTAAACTCAAAGATCTAGCACGTAGTCATAAAATAGGTCGTTTGTTTTCAAGATTTTGCACGCAAAAGGGGGGGCGGTACTAAACCAGTAAACTTTGTCCCAAGGTGGGAAATTCGGCGATCGGCCAGAGGATTGGCTCTCGACTGCCTCCACTAATGTGCAAACAGTTGCACTCTCCGCGCTCGCCGTCCCTCTAAGGCCCAGATTCCTCAGCCCTGTCGGATTGGTATGGAGCCTGCTTATAGTCATGGTAAGCCCCAAAGACGGGCTTGTTCAGGGTTTCGGAACAGGGGAGATGAATACGATGAAGACTACATTATTTGCTTTGTGCTTCTTTTGCGCCACGGCAGCACTCGGACAATCGTTTGGCGGCTCTGTTGGCAGCGCAAGCATGAGCAGTACGATTCAGATGACCAGCCATCCGGAACGCGCTGCGCAGGCACCCATGGCTCTGGAACAGAGCCTGTTTGACCATTCCGGTTATTTTATTGTTGAGGGTGAGCGACCCCTCTGGGAAGTGCAGCCTCTGTCCCCTAAAGTTCCTCTCGGAGATATCGCTCGCGCGCTCAGAAAAGAGCACCAAACCGCGAAGAAGGCCGACTTCGTTCGCAACGACTAAGTTTGGGCGCGAAGCCCTGCCCACCAACGGGGCCGGAATGAACTAAATTCCGGCCCTCTGCTGCCAGCCACGCGATCTTCGCTTTTCGCCTACGGTTGCACGATAGGGATCATCGACGCTAACTGAAGATCGATCATCAGCGCGACCCTCCTGTCCATCTGGAAAAACATCGCCGTCTTCTTGCCGGGCAGAACTTTTTGGAAGATCGGAACATACTTCTGCCGCAGTTGCACAAAGGACTCGTCGACCCCGATGGAGCGCGTGATGAGATCCTGCGCCTGCGCGTCCGTCAGGGTGTTATAGTTCGCCGCGTACTCTTTGATGAGAGCAAGGCGGGTATCGCCGATCTTTGTGATTTCGGCCTGATATTGGTCGTAAACCGGCCAGAACTTTACCGCTTCAGCATCCGTGAGCGGCAGGTTTGCGGCGATCAACTGTTTTCTCTGGGACCGCAGGTCCTTCCGCAACAGCTGAACGTCCTGGTCGGTGACGGTCGAATTGGCGCTGGCCTGTGCGAATAGAACGCGGTCGTTCGCCAGCATGACACCGGCAAGAATCAAAACTGCAAGCACACTCTTCTTCATTGGTATTGTTCTCCTCGGATTCCTGTTCCTTTGAAGTGCAAAGCTACGTTACGGTGAGCACCTGAGACTTACCACTGGTAAAAGTTATAGCTGGGTTGTTCGCGGCGTCCAATGGCCGCAATTTGGATTGGATCTGGGCAGGAAACGCCTACTGGTTCCGTCCCCGGGAACCGGGCTCGGTGGAAAGAAAGGTGCGTCCGGCCAACGCAGCATGAATTGCAAGCGGAAGGTCAGTCAGAAGCTGCGACTTAAAGACGTAACCATTGCCGCCGGCTTCTATTGCCGTTTCCATAATAGCTGGATCTTCAAGGCCAGTGAGAAATACGATTTTCGTCGGTGCGCCAACTTTTTTCAGGCAGCGAGCGGCTTCAAGGCCGTCCATCACGGGCATCATGATGTCGAGGACGAGTACGTCGGGCTTGAGCCGCAACGTTCCTTCAATGGCCTGCTCTCCGTTCAGCACGGAGCCGATCACCTCAAATTGGAGATCCAGGAGCCGGGAAACGGTCCTGAGGATTTGCTCACTGTCATCGGCCAACAAAACTCGGGGCTTATTCAACGTTCAGAACTGGGTCCTTACTGTAGAGTTTGCAGCGCTGCGGTTCATCCGGCGGTGTTCGAGCCGCTGGGAGGACGACTGGCCCGGCGAAAACACAGCCGCGACCAGGCTTTGCAGCGGCGACGAAAACACCGCCGTCTTTAAAACTACTGGAGTTCGAAGGACTCGTCGTTGCTCTACAGCAATTAGGGGAATCAGACTCAGGGAGCCTGATCACTCTTTCATTCGGAGTCTCGAGGGCTGCTAATTCTGCCAGTGGTACGGTGCGTCCCGATGGTTTAAGCATAGGAAGATTCTTGGCCAACGGAGTTGGCCAGACAGAATTGGTACGACCTCAACGACGCCATCAGGAGAAAGGATCTTAATCATGGTCCGCCAATCGAAGCCTCGACGTGTAATCCTTGCATTTGTCGTCCTTTGCTGTGCGCCATCCTGCTTGGCGCAGTTCGCACAGCCAAAAGCGCCGACTCCGGAGCACCAGAAGATGGGTTACTTTGCCGGCGACTGGAAAATGCAAGGCACAACCAAGATTAGCCCGAATACTCCAGGTACCGCTTTCACCTCGACCGAGCATGGCGAGTGGGTATCGGGTGGATTTTTCCTCGAGACTCACACCTCCATGCATTCTGTGATGGGAGATGTTCGCGGCGTCAGAGTCCTGGAATATAACCCCGCCGACAAGGTTTACACCTATAACGCCTATAACAGCCTGGGAGAGCACCAGATGGCGACCGGCCACGTCCTGGACAATGTCTGGATGTGGACGTCCGAAGCCCAGATGAATGGTGTGATTGCGAAGGGACGTTACACAATCACGGTGGTCTCTCCAGCCTCATATACTTTCAAATACGAGACTCTTACGCAGACAGGCACGTGGTCGACTGTCATGGAAGGCAAGGCCACCAGAGCGGAATCTGACCATAACGCTGCGTCGCAGCCGTAACCCCGCGCATTCTGAGTTTCTGGGACCCGGCATGGCTATTCGCGGGACGGCGGAAAAGAGCCGATTCAATTCCTGCTAGTAATCTGCAATCGACTTACACAGCCGCTTCGCTCCGGAAGGACAATGCAGGCGTGCATTATTGATGACCAGGGCCGCCTCGTCTTCAGACATGGTCTCGTCGACATGCCGAATCACGAACTGCTCAAAATCCTGGTCTGCGCTGAGGCGCACGAAGGTGTTCAGATGCTTCCAATCACGAGCCAGAAGACGGCCAACCGAATCGCTGTACTCTTCGGCGATGCCTCCCTCGTCGCAATGAGCGAAACGCTTGAAGGAGCGATATACGCTGTCCCAGTCTCTCAGTTGGTCGGCCTCTTTTTGCGCTTCTTTGACCTCGGCTTCGGTGCATACCTTTTGGGTTGCGGCTTCTGCAAACCCGCCGAAGCCCGTCATCAAGACAAGAAAGAAAACCGCCTTCCAAGCGTCGCCTGCTGCGATTCGCATCACTAGAGCAGACCACTGTACCGATTAACGGACAAGATAACTTTGGACTGCACACTTCGGCTCGCAGCGGGTAGGTTTGACTCAGGGCGAAACGGGTCCGCTCAGGTTAAACCTTCCACGAATCTCTGCAAAATATTTCTCGTGTTGCTAACAATTTTGCCAGTTTGCCAACAGAGCTTTTATCACTAACGTATTGAAAGCGGCACAATACGTGCGCGAGCGGCCGCAACTCGTGATCCGCTACGACCTGACGCCAGTCAGGCGAGACAGGGGTTCGCGAATTGCGGTCGCCTCCTCAATTCCGATTAGAAGGAACCGCATGAGATCAACGGAACCTCCAAACCAGCAGTCAGCTCTACCAAGACGAAAGCTCTTGCTGACGGAAACTGACTTGGCCAGACTGATACCCATCGTGAGATCTGCGAAACATTTCTTGAAGGGCCGGCCTTACGTGGAATTGATCGACCAGGCGCTGAGCGACGCCGGAGTGGTCTTGCCGGGCGCCATGCCTCAGGACGTAGTGACCGTCAATTCGACGGTCGTGGTGACAGACCTGGATCTTCAACGGCAAACTGTCTACACCGTGGTCTTTCCACAGGATGCGAAAAATTCTGACCACCTGATCTCTCTCATTACTCCCCTCGGTGCGGCATTGCTTGGCAGTAGCGTCGGAGACATCGTAGAAATTCCGACGGGATGGCTGCGTATTGACCGAGTCTTATCGAGAGCGGCTTGATCGAGGTGGGCGCGGAAACATGATGGTGGCCTTGATTCGTGATCGCGGTTGCTCTGGTCTCCTAACTCCGGTACTGCGCACCTTGTCACCTCGCATTTTCGGGTTGTGCGTCCTGCTATGTTTGAGTTCGACATTGCATTCCCAAGACCGATGCAATGTTGAGGTCAAGCTTTTGCTTTCGCCGACGCAGACTCAAGCTGCCGTCACATCGCTCAATTTTGAAAAAGAAGCAGCGGGTCGCGTCTACCTTTTCGATACCAACACACTCGATTTACTCTCTCAGGGGCTCATCGTCAGGCTGCGGCAAGGCGCTAGCAACGACTTCACCATCAAGCTGCGCCCGCCAGGTAACGCAAAGCCGTCTGTTCCTTCCAACATTGGCGAGGACTTCGACTGCGAAATCGACCTAATTGGCGGTGCTGCGAGCCCGTCCTACACCGTGCGGAGCAGGTACACTGCGACGCATGTGCCGGAAACTGGCATCGAGATCTCAAATCTGCTCGATGCGGGACAAAAGAAACTACTGACGGAAGCGCAACTCTCAGTTGATTGGACCCGCGTGAAGAGAATCGCAGACATCCAAGCAGCCAGTTGGCAAACCAAAGCCCAGCCCCACTTCCGCAAACTCACGCTTGAGCTTTGGGAGTGGCCTGGGGGCAGGATTCTCGAGCTGTCAACCAAAGTTGGGCCTGATGCAGGCCCGTCCACGTACGCAGAATTGCAACGACTCATGATGACCAAAGGACTGTCGTTGAATGCCACCCAGCGGGCTAAGACAGGTATGGTTCTTGAGACGCTCGCGCACACCGCGCATTAGTCCGAGTGCGGCGCATGCTCCCGTGGTCTCCGAAGAATCTAGTTTGACAGCTTTCCGAGAGTGAAATAGCCTTCAGGCAACACGCGCTGGCACTACGGGCAGGCGATGAACGTCAACCATCTCGGCATTTGTGGCAGTGAGAACATCTCGTACTCTCTCAGCTTCCGCAGCCGTCCCATGTAAAATCAGAAGGAACTTTCCCGCCTTGACCGAGCTTTCATACTTCAAGACGCTGTCTCTCGGGATTCCAACACTGACCAGCCCTGCTCCTAACACACTCACTCCACCCACAAAAATTGCGCCCTCCAGCGCTCCAACGATCCAGCTCGCCACTGGGCCCGCAACTACCACTGGGCCGATCCCAGGAATTATCAGGAATGCTGCTCCCACCAGTAAGCCCCAAAGACCGCCCCAGAATGCACCGGTCTTGCCCCAATAAGCCATGCGGTCTCCCGTTGTGTAGAAACCAATAACGTTGTCTTCGCTTTGGAAGTCCCGTCCCACAATCGAGAATCTCTTGATATCGAAACCCGTCCTCTTCAGTTCCTTGATGGCATTTTCCGCCCCGGAGTGTTCGCCAAAGACGGCAACTACCGAGTTCTCCTCTGAGCCTAATGTTCTAGTACTCATGTGAATGTCTCCTTTGAGAAAAGGCACTGCACGCAGGCCCAAGTATCACCGGACAACCTGATCGTCTCAACTAGCAGAAGTGACAGGCAAGAATGAAAACGGTTGCAGGTCAAACTGCCGAAAGCCACGAACACGCCGCAAGCAACCAACTGAGAATGGTCCGCGGAAAGGCGGCTCCGTCGTCCAGCATCACCAGTTCGCCAATTGGAGGCATCGGAGACGGAGCATTGCACGGGAGGAACTCACGATAGTCGGTTGCAGAGTCGAGATAATTAATTTCCGCCCAGACATAACAGTCACCAACGTGGGAGCCGTTCCCGCCGATCCATTCTTGCCGACTCAGATCTCTCATCGGAGTAACCCTGCGCTTGCTAATTCGTGAAACCGTTTGACAGCGGTCTCTCTTGTTCCGTTATAGGACGAGGATCAGAAGTTCCCAACTAGCAACTTTCGCAGTTTGTGGAGAGAAACACTACAGTCCGTCGACCGATGGCATGGGCGAAGAGCTACGGTTCGATCACGTCGCTGAGAGCGACAGACGTCCGTGCGAACAGAGGTTCTTGAGCGAGGTCCGGGACCGGTCGTGATCGCCATCCGTAAGCACGCAGGCGCGCTTCCCGCAATTGCTGCTGCGTCATCACGTTCCCCAGACGACGCAAAGCCTCCGCGCTGTCTTCCCTGCCGCCAGCCGCGGCCAAAATAAGCCACCTGTAAGCTTCAACACGGTCGAAGGATACTCCCTGTCCGGGTCCGGTCGCGTACAGCATCGCCAAGTTCAGTTGCGAGACTGCATACCCTTGCTCAGCGGCTTTGCGATACCACTTGGCCGCTTGAACTTCGTCCCGTGGAACTCCCCTGCCAGTTTCAAAAAAATAACCAACCTTGTTCTGGGACTCAGCTAGACCCTGAGCCGCTGCCGCAAAGTACCAATCGAAAGCTTCTTGGTCGTCACGAATGGTGCCCAGCCCACTCTCGTACATATGGCCGAGGTTTTGTTGGGCAGCTGCAATCCCTCTTTCTGCCGCCGCACGGGTCCATCTAAAGCCCGCCGCATAGTCTCGTTCAACGCCGAAACCTTTGATGTACATGTAACCCAAACAAGATTGCGCGGAGGGATCGCCACGGTCTGCGCCCGCCTGAAAGAAAGCGACGGCTGCGACATAATCCTGAGCGACGCCTTCCCCGTGCAGATGCATGATTCCGAGTTCAGCGTCGGCGCCGCCATAGCCTTGGGCAGCAGCTTTGCGATACCACCGCAGAGCCTCGGAGTAGTCCCGGGCAACTCCTTCACCGAGCCGGTATAGCATTCCCAGGTTCGTTTGCGCCGCCGCTAATCCCTGCTCGGCAGCTTTGCGAAACCAGGTTGCGGCTTCTTCGCTACTTCGCGGCATCCCACCACGGCCTGCAAAATACATATTTCCCAGGTTGTTCTCCGCCTTGTCCACTCCTTGTTGAGCAGACTTTCGGTACCACTTGACCGCTTCAAAATCGCTTTGCTGAACCCCGGCTCCGGACTCGTAAAAGTACCCCAGCTCAGCCTGAGCTAGCGGAACTCCAGCGTCGGCAGCTTTCAGGAGCCACTTTGCCGCTTCGCCGTCATCCTGATTAAATGAAGACCCTCGATGGTAGGCAAATCCCAGCAGGCACTGAGCCTGAACGTCGCCTGAAGCGGCTCTCGGAATGATCAGCGCCGCCTGCGCTTCAGTGAGCGGGAACGGATCCTTACATTCAGACGAGGACGCTGTCCTTCGGGTGGCTACGCCACTCGCCAAGCCGCACACGGCGGCCAAGAGGCACATTCCGCTGACCACGGCGGAATGAACGATCAAGCTCCGATTGGAGACCATTGATTTGCTGGATTCCATGCCATTTCCGTTTATTTTCGGTACTGTCCTGGGCGGCGATTTGGTCGCCTATAAAGAGCCAATCCTCAATACGATATCGGCGGACCCGTCGATGTGACCGTAGGCTTTTTGGGGGGATTTTGGTACTGGAGAAATATTAGTGGAGGCAGAAAAAACTGGTAGGAGGAGTCCCGACGCTACGGCAAGAACTCTGGTGACGGTTCAACCAATCAACATCGCGGAAAACCATGATGCTCGCCGGAGCTGCCTCTCAGGCCGCAATAACGTGATTTCTGATCGCGTATTGCACCAGCTCGGCGTTGCTCTTGGCATTCAGGATTTCCATGATCCGGTACTTATGAAACGCGACCGTATTCGTAGTGACATTCAAGGCGTGCGCAACTTCCTTCATCGACTTCCCTTCCGTCAGCAATTGCAGCACTTCGCGCTGCCGTTCGGTAAGCCTTTGCCCCTCGTCAATAAATTCCTTGTCCTGGCGCAGCAGGAAGTCGACTGTTTCCTTGGCGATGGCCGGAGAGAGATACGACATGCCCTTCAGAACCTCCCGAATCGCCACAGACAGTTCGGATGCGGCACACGTTTTCAGAAGGAAAGCTGAAGCTCCGCGCCGGAAGGCCTCGGCTGCCAAAACCGGATCCGTATTCATGGTCAAGAACACTAGCTTTACCGAACGCAGTATCTGCTTGATTTGCTGTCCTGCGTCGAGACCGTTCAGGAGGGGCATTCCGATGTCGATGATGATCACCTGCGGCTTGAGTGTGGCAGCAATGCGCACCAAGGCTCGCCCGTCACCTACCGTCGCTACGACGTCATATTCCGGTTCAAGCAGCTTCTTGCAGGCATCGGCTACAAAGGCGTGGTCGTCAGCAATCATGATTCGTGGCCGGGTCATAGATGCTCCTTCGTTGAAACGGCTTCAGGATACACTCGGGGCCTAGTCAGCGCAGCACACTAATGCCGGGCATATTACCGCACTGCCCCTGAAATTACCAGATAAAATTGCGAGTCAGGTGTCGGGCATTCGCTGCGCCACAACACTAATCGCCGGAGCCTCGCGGCGCTACTGTTAAAACTACTAGTTTGTGACCCCAGGCCTGCGATTTTGGAGGCGGAGGGGTCCCGGTAGGGTTTGCGAGTACTCACGAATTCAGGTTTCTGGGCGCTTCCCTGCGGCCCAGGATGTCCCGCAGTTCCACATGGGCTTTATGAAGTTGAGACTTGCTGGTCCCGGCGGCCAGACCTAAACGCCGGCCAACCTCTCCGTGAGTAAATCCATTCACGTCGTGGAGCAGAACCACGCTTCTTTTCGCCTTCGAAAGACTGCCCAGCGCGCGTCCCAGGGCCACACGCTCAACCAGGAACGAACTAGTCGAAAATTGATCGCGCAACTTCGACTGCATTGGATGCGGCGTCAGCGTTTCGGGAACATTCAGAGATACTTCTCGTGGACGTCGCCGTCGAAAACGCATCAGGGCCAGGTTTACAGCAACCCGGTGCAGCCATGAACCGAACTTTGCGTCGCCCCGGAAGGTGGAAATCTTGCGGTACACCTGCAGAAATACCTCCTGAGCAAGATCCTCCGCATCCGACGCGTTGCCCGTGAACCGCAGACACAAGGAATAAACCCGGTGCCGGTGCGAGTGATAGAGGGACTCGTAGCCGGTCACATCGCCGTTCCTTGCCTTCTCGATCGCTTCCGCTTCCGGCATTCTCTCCGTGATCGACGTCATCACTTGCTTCCTTTCGGTTCGGCGTCCTGCCCCGACTTGATGTGGTTCGCACTGGGACTGCCACAATGCACCCCAGCGCACATACCGCGCAACTGTTAGTTTTGCTAGCTGCAATATCGGTTCGTGGGGCGCTACATTTGGTCGCATGATGGACGGGGGCAAGCCAAATTCAATGGCCGAACCGATCGGCAAAAAACGAAGCGGTATGTCGCGCCTGATCCGCGAACTCATACGGCCTTATCGAGGAACGCTTCTCGTTATATTCCTCGCCATGATGGTCGAAACCTTGATGAGTCTGGCTGGCCCGTGGCCACTGAAAATAATTCTCGATAATGTCGTCGGATCGCATCACCTTCCTAAATGGTTCGATGACTTTCTAGGCGCGGTGACCGCCGGATTAGGCCCCGGCAAAATGAAAATCGCTGCGGTAGCGGCGCTTGGTGCAGTGCTGATCGCGATCATCGGCTCGGTCGCTTCCTACATCGATAACTACTACACCGAAAGCGTCGGCCAATGGGTAGCGCATGATCTCCGCATGCGAACCTATCACCATCTGCAGCGCCTCTCACTGGCTTACTACGACAGCCATCAGACCGGCCAATTGCTCAGCACCATTACAGATGACATCCAGACCATTCAGAGCTTCGCATCCTCTGCGACCTTGGGTATTTTTGTCGATCTGCTGACGATTGTCGGAATGCTCGGTTTGATGTTCTGGCTCGATTGGGACTTTGCCCTCGTAGCCGTGGGCGTCACGCCGTTCTTGCTGCTGTTCGTGTCGCGGTTTAAGCGGGCAGTAAAGAAAGCAACGCACGAAGTGCGGCATCGTCAGAGCGACATTGTTGCGGTCGTCCAGCAGGGGCTCGAATCGATGCGCGTTGTGAAGGCCTTTGGACGGCAGGATCTCGAACAAGAGGAGCTCAGTGAAGTAAGCCACGCTACGGTCGATGCAGCGCTCAAAGCTCGCAGAGTGAAATCGATGCTCTCGCCTGTAGTGACTGTAACTGTGGCTCTGTGTACTGCGTTTGTGCTTTGGCGGGGCGCGTCGCTCATTCTGATCGGAACCATGACGGTGGGTGCGTTGACCGTTTTTCTTTCGTATCTAAACAAGTTCTTCAAACCGGTTTCGGATCTCGCCAAAATGACCAATGCCATCGCCCAGGCTGCGGTAGGCGTGGAGCGCATTCAGGCCATCCTCGAAACAGATACGATTATTCCTGAGCATCCCGATGCGCGCGAACCAGGAGCAACCCGCGGCGAGATCACGTTTGACCATGTGGCCTTCGGCTACAACAAAGACGAACCAGTACTGAAAGACGTCAGTTTTACCATCAAGCAAGGCCAATTAGTCGGAGTTGTTGGCACCACCGGCGGCGGCAAATCCACAGTCGTGAGCCTGATTCCACGCTTTTATGACCCAACTTCCGGCTGCGTGCGGATTGATGGTGTCGACATACGCGAGTACAAACTGCATCCGCTCCGGGACCAGATTGGTTTCGTGCTGCAGGACACTGTGTTGTTCAGGGGAACGATACGCGACAACATTTCCTACGGCCGGCCCGGCGCCACTCAGAAGGAAATCGAGGAAGCGGCGAAACTCGCCAACGCGGATGAATTCATTTCCCGAATGCCCCACGGTTACGACACGATGGTCGGTGAGCGAGGGCTTACCCTTTCCGGAGGCCAACGGCAGCGAATCGGAATCGCGCGCGCCGTGATTCGCAACACGCCGATTCTCATCCTCGACGAGCCCACTGCTGCTCTTGACACCGAATCCGAGCGACTCGTGATCGAAGCGCTGGAGCGGCTCATGAAGGGACGCACCGTCATCACCATCGCCCACCGTCTCAGCACCATTCGTGATGCCAACAAGATAATTGTCCTTAGTGGGGGCGTAGTCGCGGAACAAGGCACACACCAGGAACTAATAGCCCTCGGCGGTGTTTATGCCGAGTTGCATCGCGTTCAAGTTGATGGAGTATCGGAAACCATTGCTTCTTAGATACACGTTATCGCCAGCCGTGGCTCGTGGTTGCTTGATCGGTCGTCGAGAACCGCGAGCGCATGCCTGTTCCCTGGAGGTAGTATGTCCCGTTCCCTAGTCGTTCTTCCCGATGACTCCGCCCAGCCGATTCTTGATGCCATCAATGGAGCGGCCAAATCGCTTCGCGTCAAGATGTTCGTGTTCTCCGACCCCGCGTTATTGAAGGCGGTTATCGAAGCGCAGCATCGCGGGGTCAAGGTGCGGGTGATGTTGAACCCAGCCCGCCGCAGCGGCGAAGCCGAGAATGAGGAATCCCGCAAAACCCTCAGCAAGGCGGGGGTCGAGGTCCTTGACAGCAATCCGGCGTTTGATCTCACTCATGAAAAATCGATGGTGGTGGATGACCGGACAGCGTTCATAAAATCCCTCAACTGGGAGACCAAGAACCTGACCGAGACCCGTGACTACGCCGTGGTCACGGACCACGCGCACGAGGTGAACGAGATTACCGATTGTTTTGAGGCGGACTGGCACCGGAAGTCTTTCGATCCTGGCGAACACGCGCACCTCATCTGGTGCTGTGGCAACGGGCGAAACAAGATTGCGGAATTTATAGACCAGTCGAAGCATACGTTGTTTCTTCAGAACGAACGGTATCAGGATTCCATCATCATCGAGCGCCTGGTGCGGGCGAAAGAACGAGGGGTGAAGGTTCATGTGATGGCACGTCCTCCGCACACCCTGAAGCAGGAGAAGCTGGTGGAGGGTGTGGGCGGCCTGCGGATTATGGACGATGTAGGGATCAAGGTCCACAAGCTCAAACATCTGAAGCTTCATGCCAAGATGCTTTTTTCCGATGGAGTCCGCGCCATCGTTGGCTCGATCAACCTGGCCCCGGGTAGCTTCGACAGCCGGCGCGAACTGGCCATTGAAGTCCGCGATGACGACGTGATTGAACGGCTGCACAAAGTCGTTCACCACGACTGGGAAAACTCTCATCCTCTCGACCTGACGGATGAAGGTCTCCTGGCAGACCTTGAGGATCGGAAGGACGCTGGAGACCTTGCTCTCCACACCGAGCACGGCAAAAGCGCGTGAGTTACGGGCTTACAAGCGCGCTGGGTTGTTCTTTTGCGGAATGAGTCGCTGCGCACCGCAGCAGCTGTACTAGAAAGCGCCGAGAGTTAAGGATGAAAGGGCGAATTTCACCATAACTCGATTCCGTGGTTCACAGGAAAGGATAAGGAAATGTTGCATATCAAGAACAAAATTGCCAGCATTCACCGGCTCGCGGTCGCGAGTTTGCTACTGAGTGGTCTGCTGTTGGTAGCAAGCCTTCCCGGCTTCGCGAGAGACAAAGACGAAACCATCGACGCCACAGCCTTCGGCACGGGCACCCAATTAGGACGGAATATTGGCGTGACCTTGAATATTTATCAGTTCTCGACTCCAGCAGACCGACAAGTTCTGGTGCAAGCGTACGAGAAGGGCCAGAACCAAGGATTGGTCAACGCGCTGCAAAGGATGAAGGCCGTAGGCCATGTCGAGATCACCGGCACGCTCGGCAACGATTGCTCCTTTATCCGGGTGATTCCGACGCCCACTGGGCGGAAAATCGTCTTTGTGACGAATCGCCAGATCCGCTTTGCGGAGGCTTGGACCGATAGCCAGACGATGTCTTACGACCTTACCGCAGGGATCATCGAAATCAACGATCAGGACAAGAGCAAGAGCACCGGCGTCCTGTATCCGGCGGCGCAGCTCGTCCTCGACAAACAGGGCGAATTGCAGTGGGATTTGAATCAGAACCCCTGGAAGCTGGTTGACATTCTCGATTGGAAGGGAACTCCAGGCGTCAATTAGCGAGGCTGACTTGCGTCGACTGGCTGTGGCGAGCTGACCTTTCTTGCTCGTCCTTTGCAGAGGAAGATGGTGCCTCGTGCTGAATCTTCCTCTGATTCAATTACCGTTCTTAAGAAAGTATTCGGCCGTTTGGTTTTTGAATTCCTAATTTCGCGAGGTACCTTATGAAGACCCAGCGCAGTTTTGCGATTTGCTCCAGTTCACTCTTGCTATCGCTTTTCGTGCTGCTCAATTGCGTGGTGGCGCAGGCGCAATCCAAGAATGCCAGCAAGTATGCTTGCTTGGAAGCGAACCCGGCGGCATTGTGCAATGCCAGTATCACCTGCGGATCTGCTTCCACTCCCTGCACCGTGGACGTCAAACGAACTGCGAGCTCAGCTGAGGCCGTTGCGAGTATTGCGAAGCCGAAGGGGAATGCAACGTTCTGCGTGAACGCGGGCACGACGTTAACCTGGCAAAGCGCCTCCAAAAATACAGGTTTCGTCGTGGACTTCGGCCCTTCTGATCCGTTTGCACAGGGTGGAACCATCATCGGCGGTTCTGATCGCTCGGTCTCCGTCGTGGCGAAGAAGCCGGGCTGTTACAAGTATTCCGCCGGAGCCTGCGTGTCGGGCGCCATTTATGGAATGTGCGGGAACGCAAACGGAGAGGTGATCGTCGTCGGTGGCGGCAACTAACGTTTCTGTCGATTAGGTTGGGGGCAGGTCAACGCCCACGACGCATGAGGCAGCCCATGCGCGGCTGCTACATTGGCCGGAAAAATGGCAGAGCCTCTAGCGGCTAACAGACCAAGCCGAGTACCGCCCAGAGACTGAGTGTAGTTCTCTTACAGACTGTCGTGCCCGCTACGCGTCCAGCGGACACGCGGGATGGCCGCACGCGCACGCGATCTCCACATCGTCTTTTCCCGCATCCCGGCAGATGTCGCTGCAGTAATCTTGATGGGGTGGAACGACGCAACGGCAGGGCATGTGTTTGCACGGCTTCGGATCAGCATTCGACATTCTATTTTCCTTCTTTCTTTTTTCGATTACATTGTTAGGACTACGCTATTTCTTTTTTGCCACCGCGGTAGCCTGCGACCAAACGCGCTACCGTAATCGCAATGTAGAGCACGCCGGCCACCGCCTCGAGAGCGGCCACCATACGCGCGATTGGTGTAACTGGAACGATGTCGCCATAGCCCAGCGTTGTCAGCGTGGCGAGGCTCAGGTAGAGCAATGTACCGCGAGGAAGCGACGACAGCGGTGTAGACTGCAGGGCGAACGAGCCGGGATGGACCGCTTCCAGCAGGTTGTAGAGGCTGAACCAGAGCATCCCCAACAGGAGATACAGGCTTACCGAAACAAAGATGCGGTCGTCGGTCACGGCGCCAGGCCGACCCAGATAGGAGAAAAATCCCACCGAGATGAATCCAAAGAACACGGCTAAGATTGCCCAGTTTACGATCCAAAGGGGTCGAGATGGGAAAAAATGGGCGACGGTCATCGCCAGCATCGAAGTGACAGCAAGCAACGTCGCGGGCCATCGCACGCGGGTTCGCTCAGACAGTGCCCGCGTAGCAGAAATCAGGGTCGCATACATGGAGAACAAAAGAATCGCCTCGCCCATCTGATCTTTTTCCAATAGCGGATTCAAAATCAGAAACACCAGGATAAGAATGAGCAGCCAAACCGAGCGGTGACTGTGGTGCGCAGTGCTCGTCGAAGGCACAATCGGTCCCTCGGCGACCGGCCCTGCGTCGCCAGCGGGCGCATTCGTAGAAACCGCTTGATCAGCTGAACTGCCTCGAATCAAAGTTTGAGGATCCAAATCGTCTCCGCTTCATCGCTGATACTCTTCTAGCGGTGACAGATACTTCTGAAATACTTGGCTGCGGCTTTGTCCACTGCTTTACTTGGGCCACTGCTTGAACATCTTCTGGACCGCCTTCTCCACCATCTGCTGATTCTTGTTGCCATTGTTATTCAGCGTATTTTGGGCGATCCCGCGCCAAACCAAAGACTTGCTCTTCGCGTCATAGAGATCCACGATCATGGTTCCCTCAACGTTTTGTTCTGGAGTAATCCCACCCATTCCACCGCCAATGCCGCGCATGCCCCATGCACTGTAGGAAGTTTGTTGTCTCAGGCCGCCGTTGGCGGTCAGGATCAAGTCTGGATTTTGGCTCTCCTGCACCATCTGCAGGCCCTTCGCTTGCATTGCGTTGTTGATATCCTGCTGCGCTACCTGGGCGAGAATGGAATTCTGAATCTGGTTCTGATTCTGTGATCCCCAGGCATACGTGTGATATTGAGCAAAACTCTGGCTGTGGTTGTAGTTCACCGATACCTGTTGTGCCAACGCGGCCACTGAGATCAGGAGCATCGAAGCGAGAATTGCTAGAATCTTTTTCACGGATCCCTCCATATTTTTTGTGTTCACGTTAAGAACTTCGTTCATAGCTCTCAGGGGATACCTTCTTATCGCCGGAAGTCACCCTAACCTCTGAAGTCACTACCCTCCCTTCTGCCGCGGGAATTCTCGACCGCCTGCCGAAGATGCGCGATTTAACCGAGTCCGACGTTGGGTCGGGTCCGGCTGAGGGTCTGCACAGCAAATCGATTTTGCTTTCGAGGTATATCCCGTGCAGCGTCAAGCCCGCTGTGAGCAACACAAACGTCAGCACGCCTAATATCGCTGTGGTCATGTCAGTCACCGACAGAGTCTCTGAGCAGATATCGCCCAACTATCGTGATCTAGCGCCGGCAGTCGAGTGAGCAGGGGGAATCGGTTGAGACCGCCGAGGCATGAATTCAAGCTAGCTGAGAGTCGTCGACGAAGGAACTAGTAAGTCTTACAGGGGGGTGGGGAAAAACTCACAGAATCACAATCGAGCGGATGACCGGAATGCTCCAGACAGTTGTTACGGAGGGACTATGTGGCGCTTGATGGCATTGATTCCTTCGCGACTTCACTCACTGCTTATGGTGGGAACAGTGAGATTGTGAACTCAGGTGTCTCGGACAGCGAACTTTTTGAGGTTCAACTGTCGGTTTTGCTAGTCGCGCAGATACCCCTGACAAGGTAGAAGTGATCTTAGACATGCTCAATAACAAGCGGGCGGCGCTCGACGGTGTGTGGAAAACATGGGCCGCTCAGGAACTGTGGAAGCGATGCGGGTTTGACTTTTCTAAACTTGAACGAATGGAGAGGAAATCATGAAACTCAGAAACGTACTGATCGCAGGGGTCGTTATGCTGACCGGGCTGGCAGCGATGGCAGATGATGCCCCGAAATTTGAGGTGACCGCGGATTACAGCTATGCTCGTTACAACGCCAGCCACGCCTACACCAGCAGCTACAGTCTCAACGGAGGTGGTGGCGCGTTCGACTTCAACTTCACCAAGTATATTGGTATCAAGATGGACCTGCAGGGCTACGGCAGCAACACGCAAAGATTCACCGCCGCCGCGGGGAGTAGCATTTGCCCACTCGGCTGCAGCGCCAACGTGCAGGGGAACCTGTTCACTTATTTGTTCGGTCCACAAATCGGGATCCGAACCGGAAAAATCCGGCCCTTCGGCCACGTCCTCCTGGGTGGAGCGCACTCCAACGTATACGGGAATTTGCTGAAAACGTCGGGCGTGGTGTTCTCCAAGGCCCCCTCTGGCAATTGCTTTGCCCTTGCGTTTGGCGGAGGCCTGGACATTGCGATCAACCATACGGGTACAATCGCATTCCGGCCGGCCGAGATAGATTATCTTTACACTCGCTTCAACAACTCCGCCGCCAGCGGTCAGAACAATTTCCAGTACAAGGCGGGTGTCGTATTCAACTTCTGACTGGATGTGTTTAAGCAAGGGGACTGTGAGCAGTCCCCTGTGCTGCTCGGGTGTGGGTGGAATCGGCTGCGGGAAAGCGCAGGGTAAGGGACAGATCCGCCGTCTGTCGCGCGCTGACCCGCGAAGATTTCTCAACTGGTTCACTACAGATGACCTGTCGCAGTGGGGAAGACATTGGAGATAGTGATTGGCGACAACAGGCCTCGCGGCTTATTTGATACTTTGTTCTACGAGCAGTTATGTATCCGCTGTCCATCCATAGCCACATCCGCCATTCCAAGGAAACCCCTATCTGGGGTCGATACGGGGGCTTTCCGGCCAGAATGAATATAAGAGAAAAATGACGCGCGACGGCCACCATAGATTTTCAGTTATGTCGTAAACTGATGCAGAGAAACGACTGATCACTGTCTCCAAACAGAGACTAACAACCGGGACGGCGATAACAGCATTTGGGGGCCCTATGGCAATCGAGTTTATGCGGACGCGCCGCACAGGCGATCGCTTCATACGCTTTCAACAGGCGGAAGGCCTGGAAGTTTATCTGGTCGGAACCACGGTGTTGTTTGCTTCGTTGGGTCTCGGCGAGGCGGTTTACCGGCTAGCGTTCTCAGATTTTGATGGAGCGAGAGATCGCCTCCCCATCGAGGCCTTGTTCGGATTAGTCCTGGGCTGGCTGGCCACGAAATTGGCCAAGAACGTATACCAGCACCGAAAGCAAACGACCGCGAGACTCCATCTGATTTGGGACCGAAACCACAGGATACGACACGCCTTGGGAGCAATTTCCCCAATGGCACACCCGTCGAGGAACCAGCAATCGATTAGAGTGATCCGTGAAGAGGTAGATCACATTGAGCGGGCGCTCAAAGATGTCTTGCCGGATTAGGCAACGGAGCGCGTCCTTCAGCACTGCACTCCACAAAAACACGCGACGTTGGCGAGACCTCGCTCTCAAAGCCTGCGCCGTTCGAGTCGCGCACATACTGATTCCACTCTGTAGCCCGCCGGATTCCCGATCGTCAGTGAACCCGCCAACGTAACCAACATGTGCCCGGCACTAGACGTTCAGACGTCGGCAATTCGGGACGGGCTCATTCGGTACCGGATCATAAAGGTTGGGTCGTGGGATCGTGAAAATTCCGAGTGAGCTCAACATCTTGAACAAAAGGGGGAGGATCGACTGTTGGAGTTTTCCTGCAGACTTGACTGATTGGACTCACCGGGTCTTGCTATTTCATCGTACCTCGACGTTTTCTGGATGGAGGATCAATTGCTAGGGTGCAAGCAGTCCTTCAGTTGTGAGGTCTGCTCATGTCCAAAGTCCGTGTCTTATTAGCCGATGATAACCCCGCGATACTCGAGAAGGCGGCTTCAACGTTGGCATCCGAGTTCGACGTTGTGGCAGCCGTACACAATGGGCAGGAGGCACTGGATGCCGCTGCCCAGTTGGATCCTGATGTCGTTGTCCTGGACATATCGATGCCCGTTTTGGATGGGATCAAGGCTGCCTCGCGTCTGAGGCAAAGTAACTCCAGCGCGAAAATTGTTTTCCTGACCGCCAACCAGGATTTTCTGATGTGCCAGGCCGCCTCAGAAACTGGCGCACTGGGTTACGTAACCAAACTGCGTTTGATACCCGACTTAGTTGAGGCTACGAAACTCGCGCTCGCCGGTCATCGCTTTGTGTCCCGCAACGTGCAATAAACCCCAGTCAAGAGCATCTTTTCACGCTTACGGCTGAACGATTACACCATCAAACGGCGTTGCGGCTACGAAGCGCCCGCGCACCACGCTGATCAGCCGAAGGGGATAACCTGAGTCAGGGCCGCGATGCCAAGTCTGTCCGCCATCGCTGCTCTGAAAAACCGTGCTGATCGCCATACTGGTAGCCAGGAGGCTCTTACCTGACTCGTCGTATGAGATCGAGCTGATGTCCCTGTCGGGCAGGCCATTCAGCATACGCTGCCAGGTTGTTCCGCTATCGGTACTGCGGAATGCGCCCTCCCGGGACGCCACCAAAATCTGGGCGCCGGGGGTGACTGTCACACCACGGATCACTTTGACGTTCGCAGGCAGAGCCGCCTGCTGCCAGGTAGTTCCCCCGTTGGTAGAAAACACAACCTCTCCGCGAGTGGCAGCGACGACCAGGTCTCCGTCGGACTGCACAGAAACGAAATCGTTCTTGCCGAGCACCGGACCGCCGCTCCAAGTCTTCCCTGCATTCGTACTCGTGAACAGTCCCGTCGATGTGGCAGCCAGCCACCGCTGAGGCGTAACTTCGATTTCACTAACTCTGGCGTCGAGAACCGAAGTGACGGGAGGCTTGGCAGCCACCTTGGTTTTCTTCTTCGTTGTCGGCGGTGAAGGCTGACCGTTCGTGATGGTGTTGCTTGGTCGCCACTTAGCCGCCTTGCGATCGAGGATGAAAATGCCACGATTGGTGCCCGCAATCAATGCACCGTTGTCCGCTTGCCGCAGGGTGAAAACGTCGCGGCCTCCAAGGCCGGTGCTGCTCTGCTCCCAGCGTTTTCCACCGTTGCGATAGGAAAACACTCCACCCCACTCCCGATCGTTGACGACACTCACAAATATCATGTCGGGATCATTCTTGTCGGCCAGAATTGCAGTGACGTAGCGATGCGCGTAACCGTGATTGGAAGGTCGGAAAGTCTGCGCGCCGTCATCACTCGCTATCACGCCGCTGCGATCTGTCGCCAGAAGCACCATTTTCGAATTTCGGGGATCGATCAGCACGTCATTGACTACGGTGTCAGGATTGCCGGTCCGTTTCCAGGTCTTTCCGGCATCGGTTGTTTTCCACAAACCCTCGGTGGTTCCGGCATAGACAATCTTGGAATTGTGCGGATCCTGCTTCAATACTCGCGTTCGGCGCGCGGAGAACGGCATCCCTTGTACCTTGCGGAAGGTCTCTCCGCCGTTGTCGCTGCTGTAAATTCCGGAGCATGCGCTGGCGTAGACGACCTCAGGATTCGTCGAGTCGATAATGATCGAAAACACGTCCGAGTCCTCGATCATGCCTTTGGTGATGTGGTGCCAGGTAACCCCGCCGTCGTCGGTCTTCCAGGCCAAGTGCCAAGTCCCCGCGTACACTACGTTGGGATTCTTGGGATCGACAGCAATCGATTCAATATCCTTGATCTCGGCATGGCCTGCGGGTGAAATGTGCACCCATTTTTCACCGCTATCGGTGCTGCGGTATACGCCGTCGAGCGCGCCCGCGGTCAGCACCTTCGGGTCGGAGGAAGCAATTGCCAGAGCACGAATGGATTTTCCGCGCATGTCGGGAAGGGCTTCCCAGGTCTTTCCGCCGTCGCGGGAGCGGAACAAGTCACCGGCCTTCTGATCCTCCACGCTCCAGGCTGAAACGAACATAACGTCCGGATTCTGCGGATCGATGACGATGTGGTCGAGCACGTAGTCATCGCCCTTGCCTAAGTGGGCAAAACGAGACCAGTTTTGGCCACCATCCAACGATTCAAACATGGTTCCCGTGCCCGTACCCAGGAAGATGTGGTCGAGATTGCGCGGGTCGTAGGCCAGGCTGCGGGCGTCTCCGCCGTCCGGCCCTAAAACTTTCCATTGTTCGGCCCAGAGAGTGGTGGCACAGAGAAGTCCCAACAACGCAAAGAATAGTTTGCGATGAACCAACTGCATCTTCTTCGAACTCATAAGTGAGATTTCCTCGGGCAGGACTCGATATTTAGATCTACAGCCGGACATAAGGAGTTTGCCGGAAGCCGGTCAACTCGATGCGTCAAATGCGGGTCCGCAGTGGCGGGACACAGTTCAAGACATGTTTTACGCATTCGCTTTGTTACGCCAACCATCTAGAATCGCACAGCTAGACGATTTTATGCTACTCGGAGCCGGTTAGGGTCGAGATACTTAACCAGCAAAACTTCATTCCCGTCCTGCCCGTAGATAAGCTGGTCAACCAGTTTCTGCGCCACCAGCACGCCGAAGCCACCGGGACGCATTCCTTGTGCCTCTCTATGGGCAACGTGGCGGAACGGGTCTTCGTCCGGGTTTGCAATGGCAGCGTGGGGAATCTCGTCCAGGGTAAAGCCCGGACCCGGATCGTTGATCTGGCACGTAACCATATGGCGGGCACGGACATACGCGATCTCAACGATTTTCGTCGGATCCAGTCCTCCGCCATGCTCGATGGCATTCAGGAGCATCTCACGAAAGGCCATTCCGACGGCACTTCTTTCGGGCTCGGGCAGGTCGGCAATTTCATTGAAAAATTGCAGCACCCGCTCGGCGGTCTTCCGGTCGCAGCGAACCAGGACGCGAATCCACTCTGGCGTCGCCGAAATAACATCGATGCCATCGTCCCAGCAGGGTTCGTCAACCGCTTTTTGGACCATGTCAGCCAGAACATCCAATTGGTACGGCGGAGAAAAATAGCTGAAGGCACGCTCGCGCATGGCGTCGATCACGTCCCGTGGCGCGCTTTCATTGGTCAGGATGATCAAGCGCGTATGGGGACGTACGGTGCGAAGTTTTCGAAGGAGTTCGATGTCCTCCCTGCCCGACGTTTTTTCGCTGGTCAGGATAAGATCGAACGCTTTCAAACGCGCCATTGCGAGTGCGGTTGCATTGTCAGGCGCGTGCTGGATGGCCCACTCCCCCGGTTTGAAAACACTCGGAAGCAGAGCATGTATCTGCTCATCTGCGTCGACTAGAAGTACGTTCTTCACAATGAAGGGTTTCAACTGCGAATTCATATGCCTTTACGTCGCGGAATATTGTGAGCCTTTGAGACTCACTCCGGCCACCAAAGAGGTTAGTCGCGCAACTCGTCGCTGAACACTAGTAAAACTTGCAGCAAGCGACCGGGCGGCATTCTTCGATCATTTGCTATCTGTTGATCCACTGCGAGTTTTGATAGTAGCGCAGGGGATCCCTACACCTTACAGTGAAGCTTCAACTGCTTCCTGGCGACCGTGATAAGGAGCATCAACGTGAAATACAACCGAAGATCGGCTTGGCTACAACTCTTGCTACTGGCCTGCTTCTTTCTGACCTGTGCAGCCAGCGTCCAGGCGCAAAAGATCAGAGTCGAATACAACAAGAAGCAAGACTTTTCAGCATTCAAGACTTATTCATGGATGAAACAATCCGCCAACTCCCACCCATTTATGGTCATGGATATTATGGGCGAAGTCGACGATCAACTCCAAGCCAAAGGCCTGACAAAGACGACAGGTAACCCTGACCTGTTAGTCAACGCCTACGGCGCACTCGACGGAAGTCTCAACGTCTCATACGACGTCAACGTCTACGCCATGCCCGGTCTGGATGGTCCATGGTGGGATGAGGGAAACCCGGGCGCCATAGGGCATGGGAGTGACGCCGTGTTGATCGACAAGGGAACGCTGGTGATCGATGTCGTGGAACGCTCGGCGAAGAAACTCAGGTGGCGTGGCGTTGCCCAAGCCAACATTGATCCCGACCAACAGGAAAAGTCGCTCGAAATAATAGAGAAGGCCGTTATAAAAATGTTTAAACAGTATCCTTCCAAGTAGCAGCCGCCACCGACGAGTCTGCTTGGCTCGCACCAGACCTACTTTTCCGGGGCGAGGTAGCCTTTTTTGTAGTAGGCGTGCAGGGGCGGGATGGCATCCGCTGAGGTCGACGCGCTCACTTGCAGCTTGATCTTCCGCCACTTGCCATCATGCGCGGCGTTGCTCGACCGATATCCGAGAAGGTATTGTTGACGCAATTCGCGGCTGATGTCTTCGGCGATTTCCGGAACTTTGCTGCGGTCATCAGCGGCGATAGTTCGCCCTCCGGTTTCTTCGGTGATCTGGGTCAATAAGCGCTTGCCCAACTTTTCTTCGATCGTCTTAAAAACCGGGACCGGCATGTTATCGAAAATACCGATCGAGTAGATGAGTACGTCGGCTTCCTGAATCAACCTTTTTATTTCCTTGGACGTGTAGTGACTATGATTGTCACCGCCGTCGGAGATGATAAGCAACGCGCGTCGCTGGTATCGCGCCGAGCTCAATTTGTCCACTCCCAGATAAATCCCATCCAGCAAGGCAGTGTTTCCGTTTGGTATCACCGTGGCCAGCTTGGCTTGTATTTGTTCCAGCGACTCGGTCGTGTCGGCGACGATTCTGGGGCGATCGCCGAGGGTGATCACAAAGTAGTCGTCCTCCGGGTTCGCGCTCTGGAAGAATTCAGAGACTGCCTTGCGTTCAACCTCGAACTTGTTGCTCATGCTCTTGCTGACGTCGAGAATCAGCCCCAACGAGATCGGTGCATCCTCCGTGGAGAAATTCCGGATCTCCTGCGGCTCGTTTTCCTCGTAGACGGTGAAATTTTGCTTTTGAAGGTCAATCACCGGTCGATTCTTTGCATCGGTAACGGTCGCAGGTATAAGCACGAGGTCGACATCGGCGCGCAAGGGTCTGCTGTGCGCATTGAGGGCGGAGTCGCTGCCGGGCGGCTCGAGTATTGGCGCGGGAGTCGCGTGGCCGGATTCATGGCGCGGCACCACGTGCACCTCGTCGGTAGATTGCGCTTGCGCACAAGGAGTGAATAGGAGGGTGGCGAAACAGAGAAAAACAAAGGTTAAGTCACGACCCTGATTCGTCAGCAAATGAACCGCATGGTATTCACTCTCAGGGTTCTGTTCCATAGGGGCTGGTAGTCGGCCACATCAGCTTTCGAGTGGTGTCCGGGACGATCTGCGTTCCATTATATCTTTGCCATTGGAGCGGCTTGGGATTACGTCTGGGCATGGTCGCCGGGGCACGTTGACGAGAGGATGCGCCTCATTTCAACAACCCGTCTCAAAATTGCGGAATCACTAGTATTTTTGCCAGTACGCACAACGAGGCAAACTACTTAAGGTCGACTGGTAATTGGCTCCCGAGAAAGACTGCATGTCAGTCCGACGGTTCGGTGGTTCTCTCCGCGCAGTCGGCGTTCAACACGCCCGGAGCATAAAATCGATCGGACGAGAGAGGATCGGACATGATCGCAGCGGGAGTTGCGGCTGCATTGGATCTGAAGCCGAATTTACTGGACGGATTGTCAACGGCCGACCGCAACGTGATTCTGGCGGCCGCGACCAGGCGCCGATTCCTGGTCAAGTCTGTCGTGGTGAACCAGGGAGACCCCGCGGAACGTGTATTTCTCCTTACTAAAGGCCGGGCCAGGTTTTTTTTCATCACCCAAACCGGCAGGAAGATTCTGCTTCATTGGCTTCTGCCGGGGGACGTGTTTGGCGGTGCGGCGATTTTGTCGCGACCTTCTCACTATCTCGTGAGCACGGAAACGCTGAAGGATAGTTCCGTATTGGCGTGGGACCGCACGACCGTCCGCGGCCTTGCGGCGCGGTATCCAAAGCTGCTGGATAATGCGTTGTTAATTGCGTGCGACTATTTTGCCTGGCACCTCGCCTCCCACGTAGCTCTGACCTGCCATACCGCCCGGCAGAGGTTGGCTCAAGCTTTGGTGAGTCTTGCTGAGAGTATCGGTGAGCAGGTTCCGAGTGGCATCGAACTCGATGTCACGAATGAGGAAGTGGCCAACGCGGCGAACGTCACGCCGTTCACTGCCAGCCGTCTGTTTAGCGGGTGGCAACGAAGTGGAGTCGTGACCAAGAGCCGCGGCAAGATTTTACTCCACTCCCTGGAACGGCTCGCTTAGGCTGGAGCCCGGCCGTGGTCGACGGCCGGTCTAAGCCTTCTGTGAGATCGCTGCCCGTTACCTGAGGTGAGCGATCCATCCGCCTTGATGTAAGTTTGCGTCCTGCCACACTCCGACAATGGTTGATCCGTCCGCAGAGATGTCGAGCGCAGTCGTGAGGTAGATGTTGCTCGGAATCTTCGCGCCGTGATTCTTCAAGTACTTTGTGAGCGAGCGGATGGTCAGCTTTGGAGTCCACACGAAAGCCTGAATGCCGCTGCCGAACGGGTCGCCGCTCCAGCCGACCGTCATCCCATTGCTAGCGACGCCGTTGGCGAAACTCTGGTCGGTTGCGATACCGGAGACGGTACCGAGCGAGACGAGACCGTGCCGCTGGCTATAGTAAAAGGCGTAAATGCCGTTAGCCGACGTCGTGTACTGACCCACGATCTGTGACCCGTCAAAACTCACGGCTGATGCCTCTCCGATCGCATGGGCGCCGGCGAACAATTCGGTTTTTCCGGAAATCCATCGCACTGGCCGACGATAACCTCCGATTGGGTCCTCGGAAAAACCCACAATCGTATTTCCATCGGCAGAGATGGCTGATGCTCGGCTGCTCTTACCAACTGGATGTGACAGGGCTTTCATACCGTCCTTCTTAGTCCAGCGAAAACCCTCAGCTCCCGGGCAGTACCAGGCCAGTCCGACGGCCACCGTGCCATCGCCACTTACGCCATACCCGCTGCCCCATTCGTTGCCCAAGTTGCATCCGTTGGCGGGATGGCCCAGATTAGTCCAGCCCGTTGTCTGCTTCCATAATCCGGGAGTCCCGGCCTGGTCGGAGCCTAGGAACGATGAGACGATGGTCGAACCGTCATGCGAAATAGCGACAGAGCTGCTGTTGGGATCTCCGGGGCCGAGATCGACGAATCCGCCGTTCGGCGTCCAGCGGTAGATTTCGCCACCGTAATTGGCAGCCATCACCTTGCCGTCGCGGGAAAGGGCGAAGTTTGCCCAGCTATTCTGAACCGGACTGGTCAGCATTTGAAATGTGGCAGTCTGAGCCCAAACCGATGAGGAAACAGCCAAAAGCATACACAACAGAATTGTTCTTGCTAGCCATCTAAGGGTCACGTTGAAGTATTCTCCTTTTGTAGTTGATTACGATCTGAGATTGCGCGCTGGACTACTCGTTCGCTGCGTCGGTTAGATCTAAACCCGCCAATGCGCGACTCACGTACCGCGCGCCCTGGATGACTGATTTCACCGCAGTCAACAATTCCCGTGCGGCATCCGACTTTATGACGTAACCTCGAGCACCCAACTGAAAGGCGGCTTGCAGCACCTCGGGGTTTGAATCCTGGCTCACGAACAGTATTTTGGACTTGGGAACGACTTTCCGGATTTGTCGGGCAGCTTCGATTCCACTTAGTTTTGGAAGGTCGCTGTCCAGCAGAATGAGATCTGGCTGAAATTCTACGGCTTTTTGAACCGCCTCCGCTCCATCGGCGGCCTCGCCGATGAGTCGCACTTCGGGGTTTTCTTCTAGCATCCAGCAGACACGACGCCGGAAGGACGAAAAATCATCGACCACGAGAGTGCGAACTTGTGGCAATTGACAGCCTCCGCCTGGTCAAAGTTCAAAAGCCGAAGTCGCGGACCTGGCGGTGCTGAACTGATGACTCAAGAGGATGACACGTGGGAGTGTTCCCGTCGTTGCTCAAGAGCAATCTCGTATCGGCTCGAAGACGGCGAGCGAGAGGGCGATTCGGTGCAAGCAGCTGAAAACCTCAAGATTGGACTGGCAGACTGACATGCAATTTATTTCCGTTTTCTAGTGTTTCTGCTAGTTCCATTTGTGGGGGCGTCCCTGCTGTAATACGGAAACGGGCGGCGACACCGCACAGTGACGTTCCTCGCCGCCAGAGCGCTTCCTGGCGCCGCCGAGCGGTGTGAGGGAGCGCCTTTCTATCTTGAGGCGTGGAGCCCGGTTTCGGTTTTGGACGAAGCGGAAGCGTGTTGGGAGGGCATATGTTGGGAAAATTGCTCAACGCGGTTTTCGGATGTTGGCACCTTCGCTACAGTTTTCCTATGACCCTTCGCCCTAGTTCCGGCCGCAGGAAGGCCAGCGTCACAGGTACGTATGTGGTCTGCCTCGAATGCGGCGAGGAGCTTCCTTATGACTGGAATGCAATGAAAATCGTATCCGCCGCCGAGGAAAGGACAAGCCTCGCAACATCTCTGGCAGCGAAGCGGGTTGCGTAGTCCAGGTGAAATATCTGCGCGTCGTTCCTCAAGCTTCGCTATTGAACTATGAGTTTTGCTAGTCGCGCGTCTTCTTGCTGACCACTATTCTGATTCAGAAAAATCATACAGGCAGATGACCGATTCTGCATGCTCTTGAATTTAGGAGACGCGCGTAGAACTGTCTCGCAGTAGCAACATCGCATCACGATTGGAGACGAAGCGTGAAGAGCACAATGACGACTTCGAAACAGATAACGGCGTTCCTCCTGGCATGGACCATGGTGATGACGATCTGTCCGCTAGAGGCCAATGCCTACCAGTCGACGCCGCCAACTGAGCAAGCTCCAGCCGGGCAGTCGGCTAAGCAATTGGAGCAACTGGTGGCGCCCATCGCCCTTTACCCGGATGCTCTGGTGGCGCAGATTCTGGCTGGATCGACTTACCCCACCCAAATCGTAGAAGCGGACCGCTGGATGCAGCAAAACAGCAACCTGAAGGGTGAGGACCTTGGCAAGGCAGTCGACCAGCAACCGTGGGACGAGAGCGTGAAAGCACTGACGCAGTTTCCTTCGGTGCTCGACAACATGAGCAAGAATCTCTCCTGGACTTCGGCGCTGGGCGATGCATACTTCAACCAGCAGCAGGACGTGATGAAAGCCGTGCAGGAGCTACGCCGAAAGGCGAAAGCCGCCGGCAATCTCAAGACCACTGAGCAACAGACGGTCACCACCCAGGGCACCGGGAACCAGACTACTATTATCGTCCAGCCTGCCAATCCCCAAGTCGTCTACGTTCCCACTTACAACCCGACAGTCGTGTACGGCACTCCGGTGCCAGTCTATCCCGGCTACAGCGGCGCCGACGTAGCTGCAGCCGCCATCATCTCGTTTGGCGTAGGAATGATGGTCGGAGCGGCGATCAACGGCGGAGGATGCTGCGGTTGGGGATGGAATTCCTGGAACTGCAACTGGCACGGCGGGAATGTGATGTACAACCGCAACGTTTACGTATCCAACAGCAACGTGTTTGTGAATCGGAATTCCTACTACCGCAATCCCAACAACTACCCGAGACCAACACCGTATGGCGGGAACACCAATGTTAACCGTAGCGGAAACGCCAACGTAAATCGCAGTGGGAATACGGTGAATCGTGGCGGCAACATGAGCGGCAACACCGTCAATCGTGGCGGCAATACCGTGAATGTCAACCCGGGCGGGAACACCACCACGAATAGGCCAGCCCAATTGCCTGCGAATGCCAATAAGCCGAGCCAGTTGCCCGCGAATCGGGGCAACGTGCAAAACAATCAGGCGCAAGTGCAAAATCGGGCGCAGACTGAGGCCGCTCGTGGATACGGCCAGAACCGCGACCCAGGAACGAAGTCCGGCGCCTTTAGTGGCTACGGGGCAGGGGGAAGCACTGCTGCCACGCAAGCACGAGGGCGATCGAGCTATACCGGCGGAGGTGGGGCGGCACAAGCCAGTGGCGGAGCCGCGCGTGGGGGCGGCGCGAGAAAACGCTGAGGATGGCGCAGTCATGACGCATACAACAATCGGACCTACTCAAATGGAGAAGATGCTAATGTCGCACCGCTCGCTGATTCAAGAAACGGAAAAATACTATTTGGCAATTGTGGGCTTTCGCCTGCCCTTGTTGCTGCTCATCCTGACAGGGATTGGGTTCTCCCAGCAGCCTGGACAGAAGAACTTTCCGTCTGCAGACGACGCAAGTCAGGCCTTCTTCGCCGCCGCTCAGAGTGGTGACAAGTCAGCCATGCTCGAAATTCTGGGACCGGCAGGGGCCCCAATCGTCTCCTCAAGCGACGACGTGCAGGACAAGAAGAGCAGGGATGAGTTCGTCACCAAATACCAGCAAATGCATCGGCTGGCAAAAGAGCCGGACGGGACCATGACACTTTATGTTGGCGCTGAGAATTGGCCTCTGCCTTTACCGCTGGCTAGCAAAGGTGGAGTTTGGTATTTCGACACCGAAGCTGCCACCAAAGAAATTCTGTTCCGCCGCATCGGCAAGAATGAGTTCGCGGCGATGGAGGTTCTGGAAGCCCTCATTGATGCCGAGAACGATTACTACAGCCAGCCGCGTGATGGCAAGCCTCAGCAGTATGCGCAGAAGTTTGCCAGCGACGAAGGCCAGCATAACGGGCTGTACTGGAAGACGTCCGAGGGCGAACAGGAGAGTCCCGCCGGCCCGCTAGTTGCGTATGCCGCTGGCGAGGGATACGGCAAGAAACAGGGCGAGGGACCTTCGCCTTTCCACGGCTACTATTACCGGATACTGACTGCACAAGGAAAGAGTGCGCCGGGCGGCGCCAAGAGTTACATCGTGAACGGCGAGATGACCGGCGGCTTCGCCCTCCTGGCCTATCCCGCTGACTACCGTTCCTCAGGCGTGATGACTTTCATCGTCGCTCAGGATGGAGTCATCTATCAGAAAGACCTCGGTCCCAATACAGCCGAACTGGCCAGCACTATAACGGGGTACGCGCCGGACAAAACCTGGCACAAGGCGGAGTGATCTTAGGTGTCCTTATTTCATCCGCCGCACATTGGCGAGGCGCAGGGGTTTCTGGCCGTAGTTTTCGATCTCCAGTTCATCCTTCTTGTTGAATTTGATTTTGCATACGGGAGCCAGGGTTCCCGTGCCATTGCCATCCTTATCTAAGTTCAGCACCACGATGCCGAACTGGTAGTCGCGGGAACGTGTGCTGTTATACGCTTCACCGAAAGAGATCGGGCGGTCGGTCACCATGATGATTTTGGTTTCTCCCCCAGCCGCTGGTTTCAGCCGTGCAATGCGAAAGGCGCTGCCGACGAACCCAGTGGGGGATAGGCGGCCAACGTCCTGCGATTTTCCCAGGGCGCTGACCAGTCCGTTGGGGCCACCACTTTTCAGAACGGCCGAGAAATTGTGGACTTCCTGATCGCTGGTCCATGCCGTGACGTATACCGTCACCCCAAAGCTTTTGCCAGCAAGAGCACCGGATTGTCCAAATGCCGTGGCCGCATATGTCTGCGGCAAATCAGAGTTGGGTGTAGCATTTGCGGTTTGGGCGGCTACGCTCGAGCACGCATACAACGAAAAAACCGAGAGAATGGTCGTTAACCATCGTTGCTGGAATCGCATTTTTCCTCCTCGTCAGACTGACACGCCACTGCTTGGAGAGTATACGGTCCGGAGTGGCAAGCCTACACAAAAGATCCGCCCCGAGCAATTCCGCAGGTCAGCGCTGTGGGGCGAACGGCGCCTGACATTAAAGGCAGATCCAAGACTACCCAGGTTATGAAGCGATCGAAACTGGTAGAACTTACAGGTCAGAAGCGTCAAAGCTGTCACTAAACTTGACCGAGATCGGGCGCCCGTGATCACTGCGCCCTGTTTCGCAAGGCGCGGTTTGCCCGGATCTATTTTCAGCTGCAGGACCCGTCCGACGAGCACTCGTCAGTTCTGTTATTCCCGGTCGCAACGGAGCCTTGTTTTCATGGCACTCTTGAACTCGCGTGTGGGCCGACTTGGCGCAGCCAGCCTTGTGGCTGGAACCATGATCGGATTGATTGGGGCTGCTTTCCGGTTTTTTCTTGTTGAAGCAGACCGTCTCCGCGATGCGCTCGTGTATCGGGCGCACTCATGGCCTCACACCGGCTGGATAGCGCCAGTCGTGCTAGGCGCTGTCGCGGCCGGATTGGCCCGCGCTCTGGTGGTTCGGTTCGCGCCTTTTGCCGCGGGCAGCGGAGTTCAACACGTCGAGGCGGTATTGACGGGGGAGATGAAACCATCTTCTCCCGTTATCGTGCCGGTCAAGTTCTTCGGGGGCCTGCTCGCTCTGGGCTCCGGCCTCGCGCTTGGCCGCGAGGGGCCTACCGTCCAGATGGGCGCCTCACTCGGCTCGCTGGTTTCCAAGTGGGTCGTGCGCAAGCAGGAAGACCGCAAGGTGGTCGATGCAGCCGCTGCAGGGGCAGGTCTCGCAGTCGCATTCAACGCCCCCATTGGCGGATCAGTTTTCGTCTTCGAAGAACTCACGACCCGCTTTACTCCCTGGCTGCTGATCGCGACCCTCGCCTCTGCATCCGTCGCAGTCTGGATCATGCGAATAATTCTAGGCAACAACCTGGACTTCACTTTGAAGCACGTCAGTTCAACCCAGTCCTGGTTGCTTTTTCCATTTCTCACGCTGGGCGCGTTGCTGGGTGCGGTTGGTGCCCTGTACAACAGCTTGATTTTAGCCCTGCTTCGTTTTTCAGACCGCCTGGCTGCTATCTCCTCCGTGACTCGGGCTGCGTTCATTGGGGCGGTGGTCGGACTTACCGCATGGTTCGCCCCAACGCTGGCCGGCAGCGGGGACGCGTTGACTCAAACAATTTTTTCCGAGCGACACGCTATCGAAGCGCTGCTGATCATTTTCCTCATGCGCTTTCTCATCGGACCATGGTCATATGCCGCAGCCACGCCTGGAGGTCTCTTCGCGCCGCTCTTATTGCTAGGCGCTTCCTCGGGTGCACTTCTCGGGGAGGCCCTGAACCGTGTCATGCCCGCTATGGGTTTTTCTCCCGTCGCCTTTGCAGTAGTCGGAATGGCGGCGTTGTTCTGCGCCAGTGTTCGAGCGCCTCTAACCGGCGTCGTGCTTACAGTTGAAATGACCGGACGCGCAGACCTGACCCTGGCTCTGCTCGTGGCGTCTCTTGGCGCGATGGTGGTAGCGACGTTACTCGACAGCGAACCCATCTACGTGACCCTGAAACGACGCATGCTGGCCCAGCAAAACACTGTCGTGGACAACAACGCCGTGCGACAGACGTAACCGCCTGCCCAATTGATTCCAACGGGCTGGTACACTTAACTGCCCTGGAGCATTTTCTTGGTAGTCCTCGTCATGGGCGTGGAAGGTTCAGGCAAGACGAGCGTTGGACAATTGCTCGCTCAAACTCTGGGCTGGATGTTTGTCGATGCCGATGATTTCCACTCGGCCTCGAATAAAGAGAAGATGAGCCGCGGTGTTCCCCTCGACGATGCCGATCGCGGCCCATGGCTGCGGGCGATCCACGACTTCGTTGTGGACCAGACAAGAAAAGGGCAAAATGTCGTGCTTGCCTGTTCGGCCCTGAAGCAGAGCTACCGCCAGCAATTGCAGCAAGGAATGGAGATGAAGATCGTATTTCTGAAGGGTAGTTTTGAGCTGTTTTATTCCCGGCTGCAAAAGCGGCAGGCGCATTTTGCCAGAGAAACCTTGCTGGCTAGCCAGTTTGCAAGCTTGGAAGAACCGACCGACGCCGTGACAATCGACGCTTCCTTACCGGAGGCAGAGATCGTCAAGCAGATCAAGTCAACACTGCCGCCGCTTTTGATCTGGGTTTCACCCGATTAGCCAAAATCAACTATTTAAACCGATACCCAGGCTTCAGCTCACAGCGAAAGGCTTTGGCTTGGTCCTTGTCGACTCTGACGTGACAGTCGGCCCAGCTCAGAAAGAGGTCCGGCCCCAGCGGGAAAACAATTGAGTCTCCATTTATCTCGGCTTCAATGCTTGGTCCCTCCGCTAAAAGCGGCAAACTGAAATTCAACGCCTGGCCGAAAATCACCGGATACGATTCGCGCACAAGATCGCTGACCATAGGGTGGACCACCTCAGCCTCCACTAGGAAAGTCGTCGTGTCAGACCAGTTCCGCACCGAAACGTTGACCTTCCGGCCTCCGCGCGAAAGATCTTCGAACTCAACTCGCGCGAAGGGGCACGGGCCCGCAATGCAAGAAACTCTGGCGTTTCGGAACTCGTTCCCGTCGCCCGCATCGAGGGATGTAGAACTCAACGCCGCCTTCCATTTCCCGTCGGGCGAACACGGGTGACGTCCCTTACAAGGAACATCGCCGGTATTCACGACTTGGAACGTCTTTACCGCGCTGCCGACGTCCGCTTCCGTCGTGGCCTTTACGGAATACCGAACTCGGACGTTGGAAACCGTGACATCGCTATGATCGGATTGCGCACGGGGCTTGATCTCATGAGAGATTGGCACCATACGAGCGATGTAGATTTTGTCCCCCACAAATTCGTTCAAATCGAGTGGCTGGTAATCTGGATGCCGGAATCGGAGTATGAGTGGCTGACGTCTCCTGAGTCCCCGGCGCAAAGTCAAACTAAAGAAGCCCGCGGAATCGGATGTGGAACTGCTGATGCCCGAACCGTCCGTTCCCATTATTTGCACGTCAGCAATAGGCAGTTGCTTTTGTGGATCGGTGTCCTCGCGAAGGACAGCGCCCTTTATCGTTATCGGTTGTGCCTTGTGAATGGCAACGAGCACTGCGGCGAAGACGCCACCGAGAGCTGCAATCCCAAAAGCCCAAAGCACAATCTTTCGCTTGCCAGTCATGCGTCCCCTACATTCTATGACACTGGTGTGGACTAGTTGGATGCGCGGCTCCACGGATAAACTGTCGGCAGCGAGCGCAAGGTCTTTTGCTTTTCGTGGTTCCCGGACTCTACGTGCAGCTCGGAAATCGTCTACACTTCACTAGGTGAGCGGGAAACACGAGAAAAACCCCAAACATAAGAACCTGCCGCGCAGGGATCTGCTGAAGCAGATGGCTGGCATGGGTCTTTTCCTGCCCTTTTCAGGGCGACTTTATCCCCTTTTAGCCGCTGCGGATGAACAACACCTTAAGCCAGCGCTTCCTCCAGCGCCAACATCGCTGTCACCGGCCGATGACGCTCTGTTGGAGGAGTTGGAGAAAGCAAACTTCCTCTACTTCTGGGAGCAGGGCAACCCGCAAACCGGGATGGTGAAGGACCGATGTAACACGCGCACGAATGACACCGGAATCGTGGCGAGTATTGCGGCTACGGGCTTCGGGCTGACTGCCCTCTGCATTGGACAAAAACGCGGCTATGTTTCTTTGTCCGAGGCCCGCGAGAGAGCAGTGGCCAGCTTGCGCTTCTTGTGGAAGAAGTTGCCCACTCATCGTGGATTCTTCTATCACTTTGCCAATATAAACACAGGCGAAAGAGTTTGGGACTCCGAGGTTTCTTCCGTCGATACGGCCATCCTGCTTTGTGGGATTCTTACCTGCCGCCAGCACTTCCAGCATTCGGAAATTAGCCTATTGGCATACGAGATTTTTAATCGCGTAGATTGGACGTGGCTTTCAGAGGACACATCTTTATTACCACACGGATGGACCCCGGAAATCGGTTTCTTGCCCTACCGCTGGGATAACTATAGTGAGCTGATGATGATGTATCTCCTGGGATTGGGATCGGCTGCGTATCCGCTCCGAGTCGAAGCCTGGAATGCATGGAAACGAGCCACCTTTGAATATGATGGCCTTCGGTACATTGGGTCGTTTGCGCCCTTGTTCGTGCACCAATATTCGCAGGCCTGGTTTGATTTCCGCGGCAAACGCGACAAGTATGCGGACTACTTTCATAACTCGACGATTGCCACCGACGTGCATCGCCGTTTCTGTTTGGAGTTGGCAAAACAGTTTCCGGACTATAGCGACGACCTGTGGGGTATCACGGCTTCGGATTCGCAAAAAGGCTATGTGATCTGGGGTGGCCCACCTTCGATGGGGCCAATCGACGGAACTGTTGTCCCTAGCGCGTCGGCCGGCTCCCTTCCCTTTCTACCGCAGCCAGTGATGCGCGTCCTCCAAAACATCAAGAATCATTATGGAGCAGCTTGGAGCCGCTATGGATTCGTGAATGCGTTCAATCCATTGAAAAACTGGTACGACACCGATGTGATCGGCATCGACACCGGAATCACGATGGTGATGGCCGAGAACGCGCGCACCGGTTTCGTCTGGGAAACGTTTATGAAGAACCCTGAGGCGAAGCGCGGCATGGAACGCGCCGGGTTCCAGACCTATGTGCACCCAGCAACCGAAACGACCGGATAACAAAACCCTGCAGTTACTTCAATTCAATGAGCGCCAAGCCGTGTGCGGGCAGCGTGAGGGTCAGTTCGTCCCCTTTTAACTTGAGCGTCTCTGGCTCGGGAAGCTCGCTGGCGCGACGCAGCTCTTGAATCTGAGAGACTGTCGGATAGCGGGGCGAATTCATCTTTTCGTAGACAGAGTGAAAATCCCCGTGTTCGTGATCAAGGCGCGAAATCGCAACAAACTGTTTTTTGGTGTTCTCGAACCGCAAAGTGATGGTATTTGCCAAACCCGCCTCGCCTGGCGGAGCATAGTTCCAGATCGCAAGCGCCAGCGTGCCGTCGTTCCTGCGCGTGAGCAGGGCTAAATCGGAATTGAGCGCGATGCGCTGATCTCCGAGCTTGTGCAGTAGTTTGAACGCATTGTACGCAGGCTTCGGAATGCCGCCCGCGGCGATCAATCCGTAGCCACCGTAAAACGGCGTTTTCACCACGCCTTGCTCCTCAAAGACGTCGGAGAAGGTCCAGTACGACATGCTGCTAACCAGGCCATCACACTGGCGAATGGTATCGGCCAGCCACGGGCCCATGTACGTTGAGTCAGTCACCTCGGGTTCATTCTTGTAGCTGGCGTTGAATTCGCTCCAGATCAATGGCAGATGCGGCACCTCTGAAGCTTCGATCTGATTGTGAACTTTCTTCACTGCGCGGCAGGCCATTTTGTCGCGTGGAATATTCTCGTCGGTTCCGAAAACATCCTGAGCCCTATCGTTGCCATAGACATGAGTCGAGACGAAATCCACGGGGACTTTGTTCTCGGCACAATGTTCGATAAAAGCATCCACCCATGCCGCCTGCGCGGTAGCGGGGCCTCCCACTCGAAGCCTCGAATTCACGCTCTTAATCGCCCGCGCAGAGTGATCATAAAGTTCCCAGTAGCTTGCCTGCTTGGGCTCTCCGGCCCAAAAATCCAGGTTCGGTTCATTCCAAACCTCGAAGTACCATTGCGCGACGTCATCGATGCCGTAACGACCGACCAAATGTGTAGCAAACGCAGCGATGAGGTCGTCCCACTTGACCCAATCCTTCGGCGGAGAGACGTTCGGCTTGTACCAAAAACTGTGCAGGATATTGTGAGCCGCCAACTTCTGCGGCATGAAGCTCAGCTCAACAAACGGCTTCACACCGTTGGCCAGCAATCCATCGTAGATCTGATCGACGTAGGAGAAGTTGTAGACAGGGCGACCCTGGCTGTCTTCGTCGTACACACCAACTTCATCGTGAAAAATAGCGTGGAAGCGCAGGTATTCGAAATCGGTTGCCTGCTTGACCTCGCGCAAGTCGCGCCGGTAACTATCTCGCAGGCTAAGCACCGCGCGTCCGGATCCGAACATCTTCTCCCAAAAGTGCGGGAATGGATGCGATGGCGCGTTCGCGTCTACAACAATCACGTCCGGATTCGGATTGACCTGAGCATTCAACGTGAGCGCACCTTGAACGAACATCGCGACGAAAATGGCGAAAGTCTGGACTAAGTAAGATTTCCGCATCAAGCACCTTAGCAGATGGAAATCAAACCGCTGAAACAACTCAATTGAAACTGGGATGCAGCCCCGCGGGCTGAACTCATGCGGCAGCGGCCCCATAGCCATGCGTTGCGCGGACATGAGCGACTGGCTTCTCATGAAGCAGCAACTCCGTGGCTTGCACGCGCGGCTCACTGTGGAACCACTGCTGTACGACGCCATCGTGAAGGAAATTGGCAATGGAGAGCAAGCTCATACCCTGATGATGAGCCATCCAGCAGCGTACCAGTTCGTAGCGACGACGCCACGAATGTTCTCTGGAAGGAGTGAAGTCCGCAGCTTCGTAAAATCCATAGGCTCCCAACCACCCGTCGTTACTCATTCGATGCAGATTCTTCAGAGCATCCGACGGGCACACCTGCAGCGCCAGGACCGTTGAGTACGGAGAAACAACAAACGGATTGTCATGCTTGCTAAGCGCGAGCTGAGGAATTCCAAAAGCATAGTACTGATAATTACCGGCCTCATCGACTCTAGAGTAAGCGGATTCCGATATGCCCCACGGAATGCGTTTGTTCGCCGCATACTCCTGTTGCGAACGGACCGCTGCGCTCGCCGAGCGTTCCAGAAGCGTGTTCGGATAGGAGCGCATCCACACGAACGGCATCAAGTACTCGAACATTGTCCCGGTCCATGAAAGCAAAACGGGACGCCCGTGATCCAAACTATGCGCGCGGCCAAGCAGAAACCAGCTCTCTTGGCGTATGTCCTCCTTGGCAATCGCTACGAAAACAGCCGTGCGCGATTCAGTTGCGAGCAGATCGTAACAGGCGGCATGAACCTGTTGAGTCTTGACGTCGAATCCGACCGACAGCAGCTTGCGCTGGTTTAAAAGAAACCGAAAATCCATTTCATTGGCAAGCTTGCCCGCGTTGGCGGCGATCGTTTTAAGATCTCGCGCCAGGCGTATCGCATTTGACCGCGCCTCGGGCAACAAAGCCTCGAGACGCCGATACAGGGAATTCTGTTCTGCAACAGCCGTCGACTGCATGACGAAGCGGAGGCGAGCGGCAAGAGCGTCAATGAAATCCGGCACTCGTTCCAGCGCGGGAAGCTCCCGCGCTGATTTCAAGTTGACGGCAGGGTCGTCCCACAGCGAAGCAAACTCTGGCAGCAACCACGGCGCATAGGAGCTTACTGTCTGCCGAAAGGCTTCCAGTCGCGAACTCGCCTGCTCGGCAAACCACCGCACATCTTTCAAATGCTTTGACGCAGCGGATCTCTGGTGGATCTCCTCGACAAACGCATTCGGGAGGCCCAGTAAATGTGACAGCCACTTTTTTCTCTTAACCTCTCGTTGAAAAGCAGAAAAGCGCTTTCGAGATAACGCACGAAGATCTACCAGTACGCGAAGGTGGTCCAGGAAGCCGTCGGATACACAAGTCTGCAAGATAGGACGGTGCAGGAGATCCAGACATCCCTGCTGAAGTGTCCATAGCGAAGCCAGCAAATTGCCGCTGTCGACGGCAGAAACCAGTTCAGGAGCCAATGGCGCAAGCGATCGCGTGTCATACCAGTTGAGCAAATGCCCGCGGTACCGTTGCAGTTTCGACACCGTGGCCAGAGTACGTATCGTCTGCTCGGCGAACTCGGGAATGGTGAGATAGCCAAACTCGCACGCAACCTGCCTTGCATTCAGCAGAAGGCCCAGATTTGTAGGCGAAATGCGGGCCGCAATCGTAAGCGGCTTCTCTTGCACATTGTCCGGTACCAGCCAGTTGTGCTCTTCGGTACTGAACTCAGCGAAATAACGCCAGGTACGGAGCGCGGCGCACCGAAGCAATAATTCATCCTGCTCAGGAACTTGGCTGCGCAGAGCGCGAGGCGGGCGGTTCAGCCATCGCGACAATAGCTTACTGCAGGTCCAGAGCAGCAGGATCGGCAATGCGGCAGGAAGAGCGCTGCGCCGCACAAACCACACCAGAAAACCCAATGCGACCGCAAGCGCTGGCGTCCAATCCAAATAGCTGTCCAGCCGGGTGCGCTTGTAACCGCCAATCTCCGCTTCTGCCGCAGTCTCCCATTGCAAGAGCCGCTGCCGGGTCACGATGCGCCGAACCAGTGTGCGTACGACGGCGTCGAGTGAGATCAACATTTGGTGCGCGAGAAATGTCAGCGTTAAGAAGACATGAACGTTCGCTGCAACCAGAGTGTCGACAGCGTCGCGAGCCATTACGGATTTTTGCTGGATCGCGGCGTGGATCAGTTCGAAAACAAACTGGCACCATGTAGGCACAATCAAAATTGCAATCGTAGCCAGCGTCCACAACGCTGGCGATCCAGGCAGGACGATCCACCCCAGCACGAGCAACAGGAAGGTAGCAGGCTCGACCAGGCTTCGCCGCAGGTTGTCGAGAATTTTCCATTGGGCGGTAATCGAGATCGGATTACGGACTCGCTGTCCTGACTCATCCGGAACTTTCAGCAGCAGCCACTCGGCAGTTTGCCAATCCCCGCGCAACCAGCGATGTTTACGACGATTGTAAGCGCTGTAGTGAGAAGGGTAATCCTCAATCACCTCGATGTCGCTCGCCAGACCCGCTCTCGCGTAAGCACCTTCGATCAGATCGTGACTCAGCAAAGCGTTGCGGGGGAACCGGCGATCGAGCGCCCGCTGCACAATGTCGACTTCATAGATCCCTTTTCCCGCAAAGATGCCTTCCCCGTACAGATCCTGATAGACATCAGAAATTGCGCGGGTATAGATATCGAATCCGGTCTCCCCGGAATAGATGCTTGCCAGCCGGGAGCGCGCGGTACTTTGAACGCTCACCCCGACGCGCGGCTGCAAGATGCCATAACCGGCAACGACGATGTCCTTGTCCGGATCCATGATTGCCTGGTTTAGAGGGTGCGCCAGAGCTCCAATCATCCGGTGTGCCGAGCCTCGCGGCATTTCTGTGTCCGCATCAAGCGTGATCACGAACCGAACCAGCGGCAGGATGGAGAGATCTCCAATTTTGACTGGGAAGCTGTCGTACTGCTTTCGAAGCAGCCGATTCAGATCCATAAGCTTGCCGCGCTTGCGCTCCCATCCCATCCAGACTTCCTCGCGCGGGTTGTAGACGCGGTGGCGATGGAAGAGAAGAAAGGACCCCATCCCACGACCTGCATATTTCTCGTTTAAGCCACCTATTAATTCCGCACACAGATCCACCAATGGATCGTCTTCCCGAGGCTCCGAGGGCGAGTCGGGCAAGTCGGTCAGGAGAGCAAAATGCATGTTGGGATCGTGGTTGCCGAGAAACCGTACCTCAAGCTCATCTACCAGCCTGCGAACTTGTCCTTCATCGAGTAGCAGACTTGGAACAGCCACGAACGTGACGCAGTCGTCCGGAACTCCCTCCGACAAGTCGAGCTTTGGCAAAATCTGCGGCTCCAGCAGGGAGGTGATCAAATAATTCGTCAGCTGAACAGCCGCTTGGGAACAAGGCAGACACAACGCGAGCATGGAGAACAGAACGAGCCCGGGCGAACCTTGGGCATCGATCAGAAGCAACACAATCGCAGACATCAAGCCCAGAGTCAGCAACGGAATCGTGGAGAGGTAAAACTCATCAGGGTACCGGCGGAGGACTGAACATACTCGCTGGTACAACGAAGGTGTGAAACCCACCCTCTGATGAAGCAAGGTGGTTCCTTCCGCAAGAAGATAATAGCCAATATGCGAGCACCGCAGGGCTACCCGCGGATCTGTTTCGTTTCGCTGCTGGGCATCCCGGGCAAGAGCGAGCACCTCGCTGGCGACCTCCGTCTCGGTGAAGTCGGAGTGCTCAGCGATCTCTACAAGCCTGGTTCGATAGAGGTCACGGCTGTCAAAATCCATCCGGGAATAGGTGCCGGCTGGATCTCGGCGCAAAATGTTATCGAATAGAATCAGCGGCTCGAGTACGTCTTTCCAGGACGTCTGCATCACATCGCGAAGACTGCGCACGCAGGCGCCGATGTCATACGATCCGGACGGATTGGCAATAACCTGGGAACCACGAGCTGCGATTTGCTCCAACAAAACCAATTTGAGCGCAGGAACAAGCGCCCATAGCTCCTTGGTTTTGAGAACGCTTTGTTGTTGGAAAGCCTCGACGTAGGAAGTGAACGTCGCCGTACTAAACTGGTATCCCGTTCCGCCGAGAAACGCCTCGGCCAGGGCCGCTACTCTGGGAACGATCGCAGCGGTCGGCGTGCGAACATGAGGGAGTTTTTGCCGGCGCTTAAATGTTTCGCCCGCATAGTCAAGCTCGGAGACTACGAGGTGAACATTGTCATAGAGCCAGCGGGAGTCGTCTGAAATCGCTGTGCCCGGAGACGGTACCGTAACCCGTCTCAGCACCGGCTTAAGCGCTTTGGTCAGCTTACGGAAACGATCGGCAAAGACTCGTGATGGGCTTTCGCTCGGCAGCCACGACAGATTACGCGCCAACTCCGCCGCGCTTGAGCGCAATGCGCGCTCGTTCGACGCCACTCCCGGAGTCGCGAGGTTCCGGTCGGCTTCTCCGTCGATCATTTCCAGATGAACGTCCTGTGGCATCTCTTCGGTTTCCTGGAATTTCCTAGCGATAGCTGGCGGCCTGCATTTCGAACATTTCGGCGTACCGGCCGCCCATGCCTGCCAATTGGTCGTGACTTCCCTCTTCGGCAATCCTTCCGTTGTCGAGTACTACGATGCGATCTGCCATACGCACGGTAGAAAATCGGTGTGAAATAAAGAGCGCCATCTTTCCGGTCGTCAGTTCAGCGAAGCGATGAAACACCTCGAATTCACTTCGGGCGTCGAGCGCGGCTGTGGGCTCGTCGAGAATCAGAAGTTGCGCGTTTCGCAGGTAGGCACGAGCAAGGGCAACCTTTTGCCATTCCCCACCTGAAAGATCCATGCCGCCATCGAAACGAGCACCTAACATTTGTTCGTAACCACGCGGAAGTCGCGCAATTACATTATCCGCCATGCTCTTCCGGGCTGCCGTCCGTAAGAGTGCCAGATTGTCAACTTCCTCGACCCGCCCAATTGCTATGTTTTCCCGGGCCGTCATTTCATATCGCATGAAGTCCTGAAAGATGACGCCGATCTCGCGATAAAGGTCTTCGAGACTGTACTCGCGCAGGTCCACACCATCAAGCAGGATTTGTCCTTCCGTGGGATCGTAGAGCCGGGTGATCAGTTTCACCACGGTTGTCTTGCCTTGCCCATTCTCCCCGATCAACGCCACTCGCTCTCCCGGCTGAAGACGGAAATTCATTCGGTCGAGAATGAGTCGAGGACTACCCGGATACCGGAACGAGACGTCACGAAACTCGAATCCACGCAAGATTGGTCTCGGAGCCGCCAGCCCATTGGGCTTGGAGCGGATGGTCGGCTGCATTTCAAAGAACGCAAGCAGGTCGGTGAGGAAGAGTGCCTGGTCCGCGATGCCGGAGAGGGTCGAGAAAATCTGCTGGATATTGCTGCTGGCCTGCATGATGGCGCCGGACAGAAAGGTCAGTGTGCCGATGCTGAGGGCGCCCGAGATTGTGCGCCAAATCACGAACACGTAGGCCGAGTAATAGCCCATAGTCCCGACGAGCGACAAAAACGAGCCGATAATCAGCCTGCGACGGGACAATGCAACGTTTTCGTCATAGATTTCGTCGGACAGACGTGTGAAGCGTTCGGTGAGAAACTGATTCAGGCCGAACAGCTTGAGTTCCTTCGCGGCCTCCCTGCTGCCGCCCAACACCCGCAAGTAATCCAGTTGGCGTCGGATCGGAGTCTGACGGAAGTTCTTGGCGTAGCCAAGGAATGCAAAATGACTCTCGCCCAGGAACGCTGGAACTACACCGGCCACAAGAAGGAGCATGAGCCAGGGCGAGAACAGCATGATCGAAATAGACAACGAGACTACAGTCGCGACCTGTTGGACAAGCCGTCCTATCGACTGAATCATTCCCAGCCGGTCCGTCGCCTGTACCCGGGCTCGCTCCAACCGATCATAAAAGACCGGGTTTTCGTAGGCCAAAAGATCCAACTCGGCCGCGTGTTTCATCACTCGGATGCTGACGTGGCGGGTGTACTTGTCGGCCAGAAGAGAATCCAAATAATCGATAATTCGCGTGAGAATAGTGCCTAAAACAGCTAACCCGAATTCCGCCGCAACCAGCCACCAGAATCGAGGCTGTACGGGATGATGGGTAGAAACTGCGCCCACGATGCTGTCGACGATCAGCTTTGTGATCCACAACAGTCCCATGGGGAGCAGTGAAGCGAAGACGCGGAAAATCAGCCCTCCCGCCACGACTCCGGGCGCCGATTCCCACACGATTCCCAGTACCGGCGGCACATTACGAAGAGCGGCCAGGCGCTCGCGCCAGCTGATCCAGAAACTCTCCTCCTCCATAGTCAGAACCTATTCAGAACCTATATCGAGTGTCTCGTGAGGGGTACCGAAAGAAAGTGAACGTTTTGTTGTGCGAGCATGTCGTCTCACAGCCCCGTTATAACCATAATACCGAACCCACCTCGAGGATTGCTATCGCCATTTACTCCGCACTAAATATGAAAGGCGGTCGTGAGGGTCCGAACGTCGGTGTTGCCGACACTAACCCATGACCGCCTTGACCCGCGTCGAAACCTACCGACATCAGGCGCAGATACGAACTACTACAAGGTTAGCGCACGATGGCGATGCCAAGCTATCGGGTGAATACCGTATCCCATGCGGTCAGCCATGAGCGGTCGAGGATACTTCGATATCGAAGAATGTACCTTTGCTCAAAAGGGTTTCAACCGCAGTGACCACTTCACTGCCGCTGCGAACTCTAGGAACAGTAGGCAAATTAACGCGTACGCTTACAGCATCGACTTGATGGCAAGTGAAACATTCAGATGCTACTCTGACCTAGATGAGAATCGTGACGAAATCGAAAGGACAGTCTATGAATACATTGCTGAAGACTCTTCTGGGTGTTGGCCTTTATTTACTCGAGCGTTCGGACGACGCCACGAAGAGCGCGCGTGACCGGGCCGCTGCCCGGATGGACGATTTGCGCGATGCGGCGCAGGAGAAGTACGAAACTGCGACGGAGCGAGTCAGAAGGGCATCCAGAGCCATTCGTGGCGAGGATAACGACGTGCTCCGCAACACGCTTTTTTTTGCTGCAGGTATCGGCGTCGGTGTGGGCGTCGGCTTGATTCTCGCTCCTGCCAGCGGGGATGAAACGCGCAGCGTAATAGCGGGCAAGGTCCACGACATGGGTGACCGAGTCCGGAGGCAGTTCTCTTCGGAAGGGGCAACCGGGACGGCGGGTTAGTGAGCGAGGGCCAGGCTTTCTACCAAATCACGCCATGGCGTGCGTCTTTCGTGGTTGCGGACTGAGTGAAGGAATCTCGACCTGTACAACTGTTCCCGGATCGGCGTTAAGGAGCCGCAACTCGCCGCCAAATTCTTTTGCTCGCTGATTCATTCCTCCGATGCCGATGCCGATGCTGCCTGGATGCAGCTGGGCTATGGGGTGTTCGATTCCCTTGCCGTCATCTTGTATTTTGACCACGACGCGCTTTTCGTGCTGCGTCAGGGTGACCCACGCTTTTTGCGCTCCCGAATGCCGATAGACATTGGTCAGGGCCTCCTGAATGATTCGAAAGATTGCCGTTTCCAATTCGACCGTCAGGCGCGGAAATTCGGGTGGCTGAACGTCGAGCGAGGTTTCAATGCCGCTGCGCTTGGTCAGACCGTCCAAATACCATTGAAGCGCGGAGAGCAGGCCGACTTCATCCAGTAAAGGCGGATGTAAAAGATGGGACAGACTCCGAACCTGTTGGATGGCTCGATCAATTGTTTCGCTGGCCTCCATAGCAGCCCGCCGGTTTGATTGGGCGGAGTTTCTTTCGACAATACCGTCCATCATCATCTTTGCCGCGGCAAGCTCCTGTCCTAGACCATCATGCAGTTCCCGCGCAATGCGGCGCCGCTCGTCATCTTGCATAGTGAGCAGACGGCCAGAAAGGCGTCGGAGCGCAGCGGTGCGGTCATCGACCAGCCTCTCCAACTCGATGGCGCTGTCACGGATCGACTGCTCCAGCAACTTGCTGTCATGGATGTCGGAGCAGGTCCCATACCACTTCACGATCTTTCCTTCGAAATCTTGGATCGGAACGGCACGAGCCCGGAACCAGCGGTACTCTCCATCCCTACCGCGAATGCGGTATTCCGATTCATAGTTGTCACCCGACTGCACGCAGTGCATCCACTGAGCCATACTGCGCTTTCTGTCCTCGGGATGCACGAAGTCCAGCCAGCCGAAGCCCTTCCCGGAACCCGTAGCGGCGCCGGTATATTCGTAAAACCAATCGCTAATGTAGTCCCTCGAACCGTCGGCCTGTCGACTGAAGATGATGTCGGGCGCGGTGCGCACAATAGCGTCAAGTTCCTGGTTCTTTCGCGCCAGTTCCACATTAAGCTCCTGCAGCGTCTCCGCTCTCCTTTCTAATTCATCGGTTCGTTCGGCAACCCGCGCCTCCAATTCGCGATTGAGAGTCTCCAGTTGGTGCGCCTTGCGATGCAGCTCGGCGAATATGCTGACCTTCGCCCGTAACAGCTCAGGAATGACGGGAACAGAAATGTAGTCCACCGCTCCACGCTGGTATCCTTTAAGGCGGTCCAGGTCGGTCAGGTAGACGGCGGAAATAAAGATGATCGCGGTCCTCTGAAATCGTGGATGCTGCCGAATCATATCGGCCAATTCAAACCCGTCAAGATCCGGCATACTCACATCCATCAAAACAACGGCGATATCGGTTTTGAGAAGCTGTTCCAGAGCCTCCTTCCCCGAGGTTGCCGTGATCAGATTCTCCCCAAGTTCAGCCAGGATTACTTCATAACTGAGCAACTTGGCCGGCTGATCGTCGACCATGAGAATATTGACCTTTTCATTTGCAGTCATCGTGCTTTCGGCCTCCATCCGCATCTGCAAACACTCGAATCATGAGCGAACTATCTGTGAAGCCACATACGCAGCGCAGAGAGCAGCTGTTCGGTATTGACTGGTTTTGCCAGGTATTCCGACGCACCGGCTTCGAGACACTTCTCACGATCGCCCTTCATGGCTTTCGCGGTCAACGCGATGATCGGCAGGCGCCGGAACGAGGCGTTTTGCCGGATCACCTGCATGGTCTCGTATCCATCCATCTCGGGCATCATGATGTCCATCAACACGATCGCGAGGTCAGGAGTGGACTCGAGGGTTGCGATTGCTTCGCGTCCCGTTCCCGCCGTCAGCACGGTCATTCCACGGCGCTCCAGCACGCTGCTAAGAGCGAAGATGTTTCTTACATCGTCATCCACCACCAGCACTTTCTTCCCCACCAGAGCGTCATCGGAACGGTGCAGCCGGTCGAGCATGTTCTGCTTCTCCGTCGGAAGATCGGCTACGACGCGATGCAGAAACAGCGCAGTCTCATCGAGCAGCCGTTCGGGTGATTCGACGCCCTTCACGACCACGCTGCGCGCCAGCGTGTGCAGGCGGGCGTCTTCTTCCGATGACAGCTCCTTGCCAGTGAACACAACGACCGGCAGATCGCTGAGTGTTTGGTTGTCGCGCAGACGCTCTAGAACGTCGAAGCCCGACATGTCGGGAAGGCGCAAGTCCAGCACGATGCAGTCGACCGGGTTCTCGCTAAGAGTAGCAAGCGCCTCGCTCCCGCTAGCTGCGACCGAAACGTCAATGTCGTCATAACCCAGAAGTTCACGGATACTCAACTGCTCGGCCGGGTTGTCTTCCACAACCAACAAGCGTTTCCGGCGCGGAGTCGTGTACTCCTTGATGCGGGTCAAAGCCGCTCCCAAACCTTCGGGTGTGGTCGGTTTGGTCACGAAAGAGAAGGCTCCTCGCGCCAGGCCGTGATGCCGGTCTTCGTCCAGCGTCAACATCTGGACCGGGATGTGGCGCGTGGCCGGATCCTGTTTTAAATGATTGAGCACGGTCCAGCCCAGCATGTCTGGCAAGAAGACATCCAAAGACACAGCTGTGGGATGGAATTCGCGGGCCAGCGCGAGGGCTTCCGCGCCTTTCATGGCTACGAGTACCTTGAACCCGGTATCGCGAGAAAGGTCGCATAGGACGCGGGCATAATGAGGATCATCCTCGACGATCAGCAGGATTGCGTCGTCAGGCTGCAGATTCTCGCGGTCGTCGGGCACATGTTCGACTGCCGCTTCTGTCGCCCGAACTGCGGACAGCTGAAGGGGCGGAGCATTTAATCGGGTTTTCCGATCAACGGTGGTGGCACTGGCGGCGGAGGGGCCCACGTAAGTCTGAGGCAAATACAAGGTAAAGGTACTTCCTCTGCCCGGGGCGCTCCGCAACTGAATCTCGCCTCCCAGCAGGCTGGCCAACTCTCGGCTAATCGCCAAGCCCCAAGCCAGTTCCGCCATACTTACGGCTGGTGCCGGCATCGGCCTGCTGGAATGCTTCGAAGATGATGCGTTGCTTCTCAGATGGAATGCCGATACCGGTATCGGTAACTTCGAAGGCCACGACCGATGCTGCGGCATTGAGGATCGGATGGTCTTCGCTCCAACCATCCCTGGCGAGCGCTACCGCAAGATGCACGCCTCCTTGTTCGGTGAACTTAAACGCATTGGACAACAGATTCTTGAGCACCTGTTGCAGACGCTTGGTGTCAGTGACCAGGCTGCGCGTGAGGTGCGGATCGGAGTGTACCTCGAACGTAAGCCGCCGATTCTCGGCTTCGTGCCGGAATGGGCGAGCGACCATGTCCAGCAGGCTGGCGAAGAAAACCTCCTCGGCTTCGACTGAGACGGTTCCTGACTCGATCTTCGAGAGATCGAGAATGTCGCTGATCAGGTTCAGCAGATCGGTTCCGGCTCCGTGAATGGTGCGGGCAAATTCGACCTGCTTCGGCGTCAGATTGCCATCGGGATTGTCCGTCAGTTGTTGACCAAGCACCAAGATGCTGTTGAGAGGCGTACGCAACTCGTGGGACATGTTGGCCAGGAATTCCGATTTGTACTTCGAAGTCAGGGCGAGTTCTTTCGCCTTCTCTTCCAACGCGCCGCGGGCCTGCTCGATTTCCTGATTCTTGCGTTCGACTTCGACGTTCTGCTCTGCGAGCTGCTGGGCTTTTTGTGCGAGCTGTTCGTTGGTCTGCTGCAATTCCCTTTGCTGGGTTTGCAGCTCGGTGGCCAATTGCTGTGACTGCTTCAATAGCCCTTCGGTCTGCATCGTCGCCTCAATGCTGTTCAGCACAATGCCGATGCTGGCCGTCAACTGCTCAAGAAAGGCGAGATGCGAAGCTGTAAAGCTGTTCAGCGAGGCAAGCTCAATGACCGCCTTAACGTGATCCTCGAAGAGCACGGGCAGCACAATGACGTTTCGGGGGACGGCTGAGAATAGACCCGATCGGATGGGCACCGTATTTTCTGGCAGATCGCTAATCAACATGCGCTTCTTTTCCGCTGCACACTGCCCGATGAGGCCCTCGCCCAACTTTATGCGCCGCAGATGCCCGTCCTGCCCGTCGGCAGCGAACGCCGAGAGCAGCACCATGCCGGCGGATTCCTCCGTCTCCATCTGGTAGATGACGCCTTGCTGGGCGCTCACGAGTGGCGCCAACTCCGAGAGCAGCTTTTGTCCCACGGTGGTCAGATCGCGCTGGCCTTGCAACATGCTGGTGAAGCGCGCGAGGTTGGTCTTGAGCCAGTCTTGTTCCGTATTGCGGTCCGTGGTGAGCCGCAGGTTGTCGATCATGGTGTTGATATTGTCTTTCAACTCCGCGACTTCACCACTTGCCTCCACCTGAATCGAACGCGTGAGGTCGCCCTTGGTAACGGCGGTCGCGACCTCGGCGATCGCGCGCACTTGATTGGTGAGGTTATCGGCAAGCAGGTTCACGTTGCCAGTGAGATCCTTCCATGTGCCAGCCGCACCAGGCACGTTAGCTTGGCCACCTAGACGGCCTTCCACGCCGACTTCGCGCGCCACCGTCGTCACCTGATCGGCGAAGGTGGCGAGTGTGTCGGTCATGTTGTTGATGGTTTCAGCCAGGGCTGCTACCTCGCCCTTGGCATTTACAGTTAGTTTCTGCGTGAGCTCGCCATCGGCTACGGCCGTCACTACCTTGACGATGCCGCGTACCTGCTCGGTGAGGTTAGCGGCCATGACGTTGACGTTGTCGGTAAGATCCTTCCACGTACCCGCCACTCCGGGCACTTGCGCCTGGCCTCCCAGTTTGCCTTCGGTGCCGACCTCGCGGGCTACACGGGTTACCTCGGCCGCAAAGGCGTTGAGTTGGTCGACCATCGTGTTGATCGTGTTCTTGAGTTCGAGAATTTCGCCCTTCACGTCGACGGTAATCTTGCGGGACAAATCGCCGCGGGCCACCGCAGTGGTGACCTCGGCAATGTTCCGCACTTGCGCCGTGAGGTTTCCGGCCATAGCGTTTACCGAGTCGGTAAGATCTTTCCATGTGCCGGCGACACCGGGCACGTTCGCTTGTCCACCCAAGCGGCCTTCGCTACCCACTTCGCGGGCCACGCGTGTTACTTCTGCCGCGAAGGAGCGCAGTTGCTCAACCATGGTATTGAGGGTTTCTTTGAGTTGCAAGATTTCACCGCGCACGTCCACAGTGATCTTCTTGGAGAGGTCGCCCGTCGCAATGGCCGTGGCAACCTCGGCGATGTTGCGAACTTGACCGGTCAGGTTGCTGGCCATGAAGTTTACGTTGTCCGTGAGATCCTTCCAGGTTCCTGCCACACCTGGCACCTGCGCCTGTCCGCCAAGTTTGCCGTCGGTGCCGACTTCACGGGCTACACGAGTTACTTCGCCAGCAAATGCGTTGAGTTGGTCCACCATGGTATTGATGGTGTTCTTCAATTCGAGAATTTCGCCTTTCACGTCCACCGTGATCTTGCGCGACAAGTCGCCGCGGGCTACCGCCGTAGTAACTTCGGCGATGTTGCGCACTTGCCCAGTGAGGTTTCCGGCCATGGAGTTGACAGAGTCGGTAAGGTCTTTCCAAGTGCCGGCCACCCCAGGTACGTTGGCTTGACCGCCGAGTCGACCTTCGGAGCCCACTTCGCGGGCCACGCGTGTTACTTCACCGGCGAACGCATTCAGTTGATCCACCATCGTGTTGATGGTTTCCTTGAGCAAAAGAATCTCGCCGCTGACGTTTACGGTGATTTTCTTGGACAGGTTCCCGGTAGCGATGGCCGTGGACACTTCGGCGATGTTGCGTACCTGCCCGGTCAAGTTGCTGGCCATCGAATTTACCGAGTCCGTAAGGTCCTTCCAAGTGCCTCCTACGCCGGGCACCTGCGCCTGGCCTCCGAGCCTGCCATCGGTACCGACTTCGCGGGCCACGCGGGTCACCTCTGAAGCGAAAGACCGCAACTGGTCCACCATGGTGTTAATGGTGTCCTTGAGCTCGAGGATTTCGCCTTTCACGTCGACCGTGATCTTGCGCGACAAATCGCCGCGGGCGACGGCGGTTGCCACTTCAGCAATGTTGCGCACTTGTCCGGTCAGGTTGCTGGCCATGAAGTTGACGTTGTCCGTGAGATCTTTCCACGTGCCGGCCACGCCTGGGACTTGCGCCTGACCACCGAGTTTGCCCTCGGTGCCGACTTCGCGGGCCACGCGAGTTACTTCGCCGGCGAAGGCATTGAGTTGATCCACCATCGTGTTGATCGTGTTCTTCAGTTCGAGAATTTCGCCCTTCACGTCTACCGTGATCTTGCGCGACAAATCGCCACGGGCCACCGCGGTAGTCACTTCGGCGATGTTGCGTACTTGCCCGGTGAGGTTTCCGGCCATGGAGTTGACGGAGTCAGTGAGATCCTTCCAAGTGCCAGCCACACCCGGCACATTCGCTTGTCCGCCCAATCGACCTTCAGTGCCCACTTCGCGTGCCACGCGAGTCACCTCGCCAGCGAAGCGGTTCAGCTGATCCACCATAGTGTTGAGAGTTTCCTTGAGTTGCAAAATCTCACCGCGTACGTCCACGGTGATCTTGCGGGAAAGATCGCCACTAGCGATGGCCGTTGCCACTTCGGCAATGTTCCGCACCTGACCAGTCAAGTTGCTGGCCATGAAGTTCACGTTGTCAGTAAGATCTTTCCACGTGCCACCCACTCCAGGCACTTGCGCCTGACCGCCCAGCTTGCCTTCCGTACCCACTTCGCGGGCCACGCGCGTTACTTCTCCGGCGAAGGCGTTGAGTTGATCCACCATGGTGTTAATAGTGTCTTTGAGTTCGAGAATTTCCCCTTTCACGTCCACGGTGATTTTGCGCGATAAATCGCCGCGAGCCACGGCAGTAGTGACCTCGGCAATATTGCGCACCTGCGCCGTCAGGTTTCCGGCCATCGCATTGACGGAGTCAGTAAGATCCTTCCATGTGCCAGCCACGCCAGGCACAACGGCCTGGCCACCCAGCTTGCCGTCGGTGCCCACCTCGCGGGCCACGCGCGTCACTTCTGACGCGAATGACCGTAGCTGATCCACCATGGTGTTGATAGCTTCTTTCAGCTGGAGGATTTCGCCACGGACGTCCACTGTAATTTTCCGGGAGAGATCGCCGCTAGCCACGGCGGTCGCTACCTCGGCGATGTTGCGCACCTGCCCGGTCAGGTTACTAGCCATCGAGTTGACGGAGTCGGTGAGGTCTTTCCACGTACCTGCCACTCCGGGCACCTGCGCCTGGCCGCCCAATTTGCCGTCGGTACCTACCTCGCGGGCCACGCGCGTGACCTCCGCTGTGAACACGCCCAGTTGCTGAATCATGGTGTTCACGATGTTGGCTGACCGCAAGAACTCGCCTTCCAGCGGCCGCCCGTCCACGTCCAGCCGCACAGTCTGGGTCAGGTTGCCCTGAGCAACCGCCGCGATGGCGCGCGTAACTTCTGTCGTCGGACGAAGCAGGTCCTCCACTAGTGTGTTGACCGAGACTTCCATCTCGCCCCACGCACCCCTGGACTCATGAAATCGCGTTCGTTCGCGGGTTCGTCCCTCCTTGCCCACAACCTGCCCTACACGCTTTAGCTCATGCGCCATTTGCTGGTTGGCAGCGACAATCTCGTTGAAGGTGTCAGCGATTTTGCCGGCGAGGCCCGTCCAGGAGCCTGGGAGCCGTACAGAAAAGTCTCCATCGCGCACGGTCTGGAGGCTCGCGAGGATCGCCGTGAAATCAGCTGACGCATGCTCGGCGGTTACACTCGAATGCCCATTGGTCTTTTCGCTCGCCTTGGGCGCGCTTTCTATGGTCGCGGTGGCTGCGTTACGATCATTTCTTTTCATGGTCTTTTCTCAGTGAACGAAGAGTCAGCCGTTCCATGCAATCCCTGGTACGGAAAATGGGCCGTTCCCAATGGAAAACGTCGCGATTTCTCCCTGCGACAAATCAGCATTGCGACAGAATAGCCGCACTTTGTGCAGGCATCCATTCCAATGTGTCAAAAAACACGGGATAGAACTTCGGCCTCGTGGATTTCTTATCACGAACGTTAGAGGTTCGCTCTACAGTATTTACTGTAGGTCCTTAGGAGGTTGGGCGGTAAGAGCTAGCCTCAAAGGAGTTAGCCAGCCTGCCGGTGCTGAGTTCGTGTCGTAGCGGATACCTCAAGCGTTTCACGCTGGTCGGACGCGAGCAAAGGAATATCCCAGCGACTTTATTAGGGCAGAAGGCAAGCGCAGGTATTTAAAGAAGAAGGTACGATCCAACGCCTGCCTTCCGCCCCTCGCGTTGGGGCTGTTCTAAGGAATAAATTTGTCATTCAGAAAAAGCCGTCGGGCCGATTCTGTATTTGCCGCAGACAGTTCCCTGATGGCGTCACCGAGTCGGTCCTTCTACGATCCTCCCTTGCCGGAAGTAACCGAGATAGTTCATGCATGACATCAAGAGGGATGTGTAGCGATGGGACCCAGAAAAAAAATCGACCCAGCCAAGGGCAAGAGTTGTCTGCCTTGGCCGGGCCCTCTGCAACCGATCTGAAATTTAGATTCTGGTGCTGCCTGTGCGCGTCAGGTGTGTAGCCAGTGTGATCACGAACAACACCAGGAAAATGAAAAACAGGAGCTTCGCGATCCCCGCTGCGGCCAACGCTATGCCGGTGAAGCCAAAGACCGCAGCGATGAACGCAACCAGCAAGAACATCAATGCCCAATAGATCATAGTGCCTCCGTTCGAAACTACTTGTCTGTTTGTCCTGTCACCCCCAACCTAGATTGTGGCGCAGTGAATGACGATCCGGATTACTCTGTAAAGCCGAATTGAAAAACCTGTAGCAGTGCGCCATCGGGAAAATAATACGAACCTAACGAAAGCGTCTTTCCCCATGGCGCCAACTTCCACGTATCGGGCTGCCGCCTTCGATCTTTGACTATCCCTGTTCCCCGTCGACTGTGCCCTCTGATTTTGTGCTCGAGGAATTTCCACATTGATTTCCTCAGCAATCCCTCCAAGCACTTCGTCTGTTTCCTTCTCCTCTTCTAGTGTCTTCTCGAGAAGAGCTGCAGCATTGGTGTCTCCGAGCAGACTGGCATACGTCCGCACGCAGCCATATCCAGCCATTTCGTAATGTTCAACCCGCTGGGCCACTGCGATCAGAGCGGCATCCTTCACTCCATCTTCCATGTCCTCTTCGATGACTTCGTTGCCTTCCTTCATCAATCCCTCCATGGCCTTACATTTTTGGCCCTTCGCCTTCTTTCCCATTCCCTCGAAAATGGTTTCAAATGCGTCGAGCGTGCTCTTTGGTGTTCTCGAGATGCTCCTCAAAAGCTCCACGCAGTTCTGCCGAGGAGGATGCCTTCGCCATCTTCGGCAAAGCTTTGATCAATTGCTGTTCTGCGTCATACAAGTCTTTGAGTTGTTCCAGATACAAATCATTCAGGGAATTGACTTTCACTTTTGCGCCTCCGGGAAATAGATAGTTGAACGATTAAAACGACCCGGACATGGCACTACAGATCGAACACACTGATTACCGGCGTCCACACCGCTGCCGAGGGCGAGAAGCAGGAGCCAGCCCTGTTAAGCCAGCTCCTGCTCGATAGGTGGGCACGTTGAGGGAACATTCCATGCCAGACAGCATAGGTCGACAGACAGGCGGGGACAATCCCACCGACTCTGTACTCTTCGCAGGGATTCTTTGTAGCAAGTGCTTGCTTCCGGCAAGCGAATACAGGAGCACAGGATAATCAGAACAGGAAAACAGAAAGAAGTGGAACTGTAAACAAACGGAGCAGGTTACAGGAAGAAACAAGTATTACGTTTTTCCGCACAATCCATTCGATACAGCAACATCTGGAAACGCCTACAGGCTGCACTGGATAGACCAATTCCGTTTTCGACTCTACTCTCCACAATGTGAATACGACGAAGATTTTCGTTCGACATCAACTGGACTTGAGACTGGAAAGGAGACTCTGGTGAATAGCGACTCTGCTAGCGTGGGCACAGTTCCTATGGATCCCAATGTTGTGAAGCGCGCCCAACAGGGCGACTCGGATGCGTTTGCCGCTTTATTTCATGCGCACAAGGCACGAATCTACTCCGTATGTTTGCGCATGACCAACAATGCCGCCGAAGCGGAAGATCTCACCCAAGACGCGTTCTTCCAGGTGTTCCGCAAGATCGCCACCTTTCGTGGAGACTCTGCGTTTTCGACATGGCTTCACCGCATTGCGGTAAACACGGTGCTGATGCATTTTCGAAAGAAGTCGTTGAGCCAGGTTTCTCTGGATGAGCCCTACAGCAACAGCGACGGTGCAAAGGTGCGCCGCGAGTACGGCACCAGAGACACTCGTCTGGCGGGTTGCGTCGACCGGGTGGCATTGGCGTCCGCGATGAAAGAGCTTCCCAACGGGTACCGGACAATTTTCTTGCTACACGAAGTCGAGGGCTACGAGCATCAGGAAATTGCCGAAATGCTCGGCTGCTCGGTGGGAAATTCGAAGTCGCAACTCCACAAAGCAAAGTTGCGAATTCGACAGTTGCTGGCCCATTCGACAGAATCGCGGGCTGCAACGACGAAAACGGAACGTTCGCGAACCGAACCCACAAGGCCAGTTTTTGAGACGTGGGATATGTCAATTGAGGGGGCAGCTCTGCCCCACGCTCCAGGCATGCCCCAACTTGCAGGACCGGGGATATGAGCCCGAAAACACTAAGGCATGGGCACGACGCATGTACGGGATCAACCGGATGGAACGGAACTGATACGCACAGATAGAATTTAAAAGAAAGAAAGAAAGAAAGAAAAAAAAGAAAGAGATTTCTGCGTGCCCACATACCAGGGCGGAAAAGGGTTGAGATGAGACTAGGAAATCGTGCACTACCGAAGTACCTCCTGACGCTCGCCAGCGTAGTTTTGATTCTGGCCAGTATGACCTGGGCCGCTGTCGATGACAAAGATCAGTCCGATATCAGTAAGCGTATTGTGAAGTCGGCTGAGGTCCTCAACGAAATTATGGCAACTCCTGATAAGGCGATCCCCGACAAAGTCATGGACCATGCGAAGTGTATCGCTGTAGTGCCCTCGGTCATCAAGGTCGCGTTCGTCGTCGGTGGCCAGCACGGCAAGGGCGTCGCCACCTGTAGGACAGCTAAAGGATGGAGTGCTCCCGCTCCGATTACAATCACCGGCGGCAGTTGGGGACTGCAACTGGGTGGTCAGGCAACCGATCTCGTAATGGTTGTCACCAATGACGAGGGAATGCAGCATCTGCTCTCGAGCAAGTTCAAACTCGGGGCAGATGCTTCGGCCGCCGCAGGGCCGGTTGGCCGCGATACCGCTGCTGACACCGATATCTCGATGAGAGCAGAAGTACTGACCTACTCCAGAGCACGCGGTGTCTTCGCCGGCATCGATTTGAGCGGCGCTGTCGTCAACCAAGATAAGGATGAGACGACTTTACTCTACGGCAAACCGATTCCCTTCGCCGACATTTTGAGCGGCAAGGTTACACCTCCCGCCGCAAGCGAACCCTTCTTGGCGGCGGTGAAGAAGTATTCCACTCAGGCACGAGAGCAGGGCAAAGTCGACACGACGCCGACCAATACCGCATCTGCAAACACACAACGCCAGTAGCGTGAACCGCGCAGCAGCAACGGCCAGGTCTGGGAGCCTGGCCGTTTCGTTTTGCGCCACCTTATCAGCGCGCATCGCGATTCGCCGAGAGTGATAGTGGACTGGAATTCCGCCGGTCGTGCGGCCATTCAACGTGGCCATTACGCTCCTTCAGTCGCAGCAACCACCGGCTGCCTACCGCGTGTTTGACGTTTAGCCGGGCGCTAGGCCTAACTTCCACATTCTTTCAATGGTACGGCATGAAACGACGGGTCGTACCCAATCAACCCGATGTGAGGTCCACGTCCGGATGCTGTAGCTTGACTGTGGTGAGAGCCGGATGCGCGAGTCTGCACGGCCCGGCTTAGTCCCGATCCATGAGTAATTGTTCTTGGACGTGGGGACATCTGAATGCGCACCGGCTTCACCCGCCAGGTGACTTGTGCTTAAAGGAGCGAGTTAATGTCAACAATTCTGCTGATCATTTTGGTGCTGTTGGTGGTGGGCGCGCTACCTACATGGCCATACAGCACTGGCTGGGGATATTTTCCGAGCGGCGGGCTAGGTCTCGTGCTTGTGATTTTGCTTATTCTGGTACTGATGGGGCGAGTCTAGTAGGGAGTTCAACGGGCTCGTTGGCCACACCCTAGAAACTTTGGTCAAATTGCGTCGGCGATGCGAATCCCTCTCCACGCTCGTCAAGGGCTTTGATAAGTTGGTGGATGAGATCGGTTAACTTTTCAGAGTCCGTTTCCGTAGCGGCGGCGGCGCAAAGCTGCCGCCAGTCAGTGCGATTGCCTTCAGCCATCTCCAACGCTCCCTGATTGACCGTATCGAAACCGGGATTAACTGAAAGCAACTACCATGCCACAACATTAAGTTGTTCATAGCAAATAGGCACGTTCAGGGTTGGTATGTAAAACTTGCGTAGTTCGGGAAAACAAAGCGCTTAGGTCATCCGCATAGTTGCGGCGCGGAAATTTGAGGAGGGCTGGAAGGTTCATATGAAGGGTTAGGCGTTCCGCTTGTTTTCCGCAGGAGCCGCAAGAAATAGGCGGCGTTTTCCATCGCCTGTTGTTCACGAGCTGGAGTCTCGTTTGAGCCGAATAGTTCAGCGGCTCGGTCTGCAAGAGCCCTCTCCGCTTCAGCAATGCGCGCCACGAGCTTGACACTGTCATCCTCGAAAATTGCGGCCCTGTAGAGCTCTTTCCAATCGTTGCCAGACGGAGATTTGTGTAGCCGAGCTTCCACGGCTCACCCCCAAAGGAATTGCAAGAGTCATATTGGTAGAACAGGGTAAAAAAGTGAATACAGTGAATCCTGTACCGGGTTCTTTTTTGCGCCCGCAGCAATAACGATGTTCCGAAGGTTGCGCACAGCATCTTTAACGCAACCTTGAGCGCTTTCTATGTGAAAAACCCGATTTCAGCAGCGTCCGTTTCGTGTTAGCCTCGCGAAAGTTCCAGCCGGGAGTGGAGCCGGCGCAGGTTTTTGTCGTTTCCCTGCCTTGGACTCGACCAAAGCGCAACGACTGTCAGGCGAGTCACGTTCCCTCTCCCGTCCGGGCATCTCCTTTACAGCCTCTCCGGCCGCAATCTAAAGCATCTAGCTGATCGATACTCGCACCTCATGAACGTATGGTCTTGAGGGGATAGCCGTCGGTATTGGCTGCGATGCCTGGACAGAATTACACGCGACCGCCTTGTCGGCAATTAGTTAAGTGGCGTGAGGTCACGGAATTTCATCCGCTGTCTGTTTGGCACATCTTGTGCACTGTTTTGGTGTCGGAAAAGAGCGGAGTAGTCCAGGCCGGCTAACCGGAGATAAGGCATGAAGGATTTTCGGATTCTGATCGCGGATGATCACGAAGTCGTTCGGCGAGGGATCCGTGCTCTGCTCGAACATCGTCCGGGCTGGGAGGTGTGCGGCGAGGCTGGGGACGGGCGCGAAGCAGTCGAAAAAACCAGAAAACTGAAACCGGACCTGGTCCTGCTTGACATCGGAATGCCGAACCTGAATGGCATAGATGCGGCGCGACAAATTCTTGCGAATTCCCCCGCGACCTATATCCTCATCCTGACCATGCACTACTCACAACAGGTCGTCCGCGAAATACTGGCTGCGGGAGCGCGCGGCTTTCTTTTGAAATCAGACGCGGGTCGTGACCTCGTAACGGCGGTAGAAGCCGTGCAGAACCAAAGAACTTTCTTCACCAGCCAGATCACGGAAATAGTGGTGGGCGGATACTTAAACCGAGACCAGAAAGAGGCGCCTCCTCGCAGAAGTCGCCTAACCCCGCGCGAACGCGAAGTGCTGCAGCTTCTAGCGGAAGGGAAAACAAGCAAGGAAGTGGCGGTAGCTTTGAACCTCAGCGTAAAGACAGCCGAAACCCACCGCACCAATATCATGCGCAAGCTCGATCTTCATTCTATTGCCGACCTGACCCTCTATGCTCTCCGCAATGGGATCGCGCAGGTTTTCTAGCCAGCTTCGAATTCCCTACTTCTCGCGAGTTGGGCTTCAATCGGCAGCGGAAGCATCGACAGCCTTCGTCGATTCCCTGAGCGGCATGGTCACTGAAACGATTGTGCCGTGCCCTGACCGAATCTCCAGCTGACCCCCTGGTTCGCGCGGGCGCTCCCGCATTCCGGCGAGGCCCAACGTTATGTCGAAGAAACTTCTAGTTGCTTGCGTCTTTCCAGTTCGACCGCTAATTGCCATAACTTCTGTGGATCCGTCTCGACAGCGGCGTGCTGGCGGAGTTCAAGCCACAGTTTATCAAGGTTTTCCGCCATCACTTCCCTTCTAACCCGTGACGAAACGAGCAAGTTGCGGCAATTTCTGGCTGTCGAACGCTGGGTCTTGATACACCTGGTTCTGGAGCGCGGGCAGCGGTTCACGATGCTACTTCCCTTTGAGGTTTACTGATCCCTGTTGAACTTCGGCACTCGGTTTGCGCAAGGAAACGTAATGCTCGAATGGCGTCTGCCATTTCGCGCTGCTCCTCGCTGGAGTGGCTACCGTTTTGCTTTAGCTCTTCGCTTCGCTGATAAATAGCCTTTTCCGCCTCGTCAATTCGCCGTCGCAATTCTTCATGCTGGGTTTCCAGCAGAGCCGCCTGATAGAACTCCCGCCACGAAGGACTCGTTGTCATTCTCTGTCTCCCAACCTGCGGTCTAGGCGAAGAATACGACCCCCACTAAAAAAGGGTGGAAAAAGAACATCCGTAAAAGTTAAAGAAGCCAGCAGAAACTAAGGCGCCGTGAAAGTATCGCGAACGACTTAGCGGTATATGATAAACGTATCCGGGATGCAACAACAAAAACTTCTTGACAAACTCAAATGGGGATTTTATAAGAAGCTACTAATGTTGCATTTGAGGCATGCATAAGATATGACTAAAGAATCCATAAAAAACCAAAAGCCGGCGCTGAATTACGATCGCGTGGTTCTGGCGAATCTTAGAAGGAGACGACGCGGAAAACATCACGATTTGCTCCGGGGAGTCTTCGAGGACTTGCAAACGTTGCCCAGCGGTTCGGCGATCAAGATACCGCTAGCGGAGTTGGATGGAATCACGTTAGCGAATCTGCGATCCGCTGTCCATCGCGCCTCGACTTCACGAGGCTTGGGCATTGAGACTCTGTCGGACGAAGACAACTTCTACATCTGGAAGGCCGAGGGCGAGGTCAAATGACGGCTTCGCGGTCCATCGGCGTCGATTGTGGTGCGGCGTCCAGCCACGCTGCAGTCATTCCGAGAGAGGGCTACAGGGTTTCCCGTATATCCCGCATGAGATTGTACGAACTAGAATCAAATAGTTGATTGGGAATTTCGTCTCGTCCTGGCACACGAAGGTGGGTGCCGCTGATACAACAAAGGTTCGCATCAATATGAGCACCGCCAACAGTTCGGACGCTGTACCTATGGCGCCACTTGCGCATTGGGCCGACCACAAAAACCCAGCGCATGTAGTCCAGTTCTACGGAGACGATGGTTTCCTCCTGGACGAATTGAGCCGATTCATAGGCACCGCTCTGGGAGCAGGAGAGGCCGCTGTCGTCATCGCCACCAAGGAACACCGTGATGGCTTGGCCCGAAGATTGAAAATGTGGGGTCTGGACACGACATGGCCCGCGACACAGGGACGGTACGTGGCGGTGGATGCGGCCGAGACGCTGGCAAAATTCATGCTGCATGGTTGGCCAGACGCGGCCCGTTTCGCCGAGGTAATGGGCGGGTTGATTGAAAGGGTCAGGGTCGCCAGCGGCAGCGAAACTCGCCGGGTCGCCGCGTTTGGGGAAATGGTCGCTCTGTTGTTGATGGAAGGCAAGGCGGACGCAGCGATCCGGCTCGAAGAATTGTGGAACGACTTGGCCCGCACCCACGCGTTTGCGCTGCGGTGCGCCTATCCGATGTCGAGTTTTTGTCGGGGGGAACACGGTGACCTGCTTCTCAAGATCTGCGACAAACACTCAGGGGTAATTCCCGGCGAGAGCTATACCGCCCTAGTGAGTGAGGATGAACGTCTGCGTGGCATCGCTCAGTTGCAGCAAAAAGCAGCGGCTCTTGAGACCGAGATCGCAGAGCGTCGCTTGGTCGAGGAGAAACTGCGGCGCAGTCAGTCCGAGCTCAAATCTTTGGTAGAGCAACGCACCGCCGCATTACGACAGCTTTCCTCAAGGTTGCTCAATTTGCAGGACACTGAACGGCGCAGAATTGCCCGCGAGTTGCACGATAGTTTGGGGCAGTACTTGGTGGCGTTGAAGCTTAACATCGAAATCCTGCGGCGATCTCCGGCGCAGATGGAATTGTGGTCGCAATTGGAAGAGCTGATGGAACGATGCATTGCTGAGGTTCGGACTCTTTCCTACCTACTGCATCCGCCCACCATGGACGCGGTGGGAATTGCCTCAGCCGCCCGCTGGTATGTCGAAGGCTTTGGTCTCCGAAGCGGATTGAAGTTGACGCTCGATGCGCCCAATGATCCGGTCCGTTTGCCCGACGCAATCGAGCTCGCGCTCTTTCGGGTGCTGCAAGAAGCTTTGACTAATGTCCATCGCCACTCTGGTGCTGCCGCGGCGGACATTCTCATCCGGCGATCGTCTGGACAGGTGATTTTGGAAGTGAATGACAATGGCCATGGAATGTCTCAAGAAATGCTCGATCGGTTTCGTGAGGCGGGAACAGGCACCGGCGTCGGGCTTATGAGTATGCACGAGCGGGCACGTGAGCTGGGGGGAACGATTCAAATCGAATCGGGGAGCACAGGTACATCGATGCGAATCGCAATACCGGTTCCTCCCGATTGCGCTCAGAGTGCATAAGAAACTGCTGCATTGCGGGCCGAGAAGTCAGACGATTTCGTGGAGGAACAGTACGTCGAGATACTCTGAACAACGGTTTTCAGCCCTCCCCCGGAGCTAGAAACGAATTTATGACAGTTCGCATTTTGGTTGTGGACGACCACCCAGTTGTAAGACACGGGCTGAGGACTTTGCTGGGGGGAAATCCTAATTGGGAAATCGTCGATGAAGCGGCAGACGGAATTGAAGCCGTCGCTAAGGCGGCCAATCTGAAGCCTGATGTCGTGGTGCTCGATATAACGATGCCGAATATGAGTGGACTGGAAGCATGCCGGATGATCCGCAAAAAGACACCGGCATCTGAAATCCTGATCGTCACTCAACATGACTCTCCGCATATGATGCGTGAGGCGATGGAAGCGGGAGCCCGGGGCTATGTCGTGAAGTCCAACGCGTCTCGCGATTTATTGGCGGCGGTGGAGGCGGTAAGCCAGCATCTGCCCTTTACAACACTGAATGTGCAGTCCGCTGATTCCGTCTGAAAGTGTGGTCGAGTTTTTGTCCGGCGGTTGAATCGTTATAAAACTTGCCGAGGTGAGAAATGAAGCTGCGAATTTTGATAGCTGACGATCATGAAGTTGTGCGGCGCGGGCTGTGTGCGCTCTTACAGGCACACGAGGGTTGGGAAATTTGCGCCGAAGCGAAGGACGGGCGAGAAGCCATCGAAAAGGCAGGTCAACTGAAACCCGACATTGTGATCCTGGATGTCGGGATGCCGAATCTCAATGGTTTGGCGGCGACCCGGCAATTGACGCAGCACAACCCTCAGTGCAAGGTCATCGTGCTGACCATCACCGACTCAGATCAGGTTATACGGGAGGCTCTGGACGCAGGTGCTCGAGGGTTTGTCTTGAAATCCGACGCCGCTCGGGACCTGGTTTCTGCAGTCGAGGCGCTGCAGCGTAACCGGATGTTTTTTACTCCCCGCGTAAACGACATGGTGCTGGCAGGCTTTCTGGACAAAGGGCACAACGGCTCAAATAGCGAACCTCCGAGGTTGCCGAAATTGACGGCGCGGGAGCGCGAAGTCATTCAGCTTCTCGCCGAGGGGAAAAGTTCGAAGGAAGTAGCTTGCGTGCTCAATTTGAGTACAAAAACTGCCGAGACCCATCGTAGCAACATCATGCGGAAACTGGGCTTCCACTCGATCCGAGATCTGGTTGTTTACGCAGTGAAGAACAACATCATCCAGGTACAAGTCCCAACGCAATATCAAAATCCGGGCTCGGCAGCGTAAGCGGAAAACAGGCATAGTCCGAATTATCCTGCAGCTTGTGCACGAGTTCCAAATTGCTCGAACAGAACAATGGAACTCCCTGCACTGAACTTCGCGTTCCGAATTCCACTAATTCGAAGGTGGCGCTGTCGGGCTGCCATTCGTGACATTGTTTGGTGACTGACTGTTGGGCGCCGGTTGCTTTGACGGTGGGGTGGTAGCTCCAGGAGTTTCCGATCCCGGTGAAGTTGTGCCCGGCGGGTCGTTCGGCGATTGCGGCGTAGAGCCAGTGGTGTTGGGAGCCCTTCCAGGGTTGGGACTGGCAGTTCCAGGTGTCGGCGCCGCGGTACCCGGCGTGGGCGCAGCAGTGCCGGGAGTCGGCGCCGCGGTGCCCGGGGCTGGATTCGTGTTTCTGGGAGAAGTCGTCTGCCCTGGCGTGGTGCTCTGACCGGCCGTCCCGGCGTGCCCGGCTCCCGATCCGGCGCTGCCGGAACCAGCGCTCTGGGCCACTATCCAAGTGGCTGAGAGCAGAACAAGACATAGAACAGTTGCTTTGGTGTTCATACAGCCTCCGATCAAGGGGTAACCCATGTCACGATTAGCTTGAGGCTTCCGCGCATTCCGGGCCATCGAGCGGACCCCTTACTCTCTCAAGGAAAATTCCTGAAGTCGTTGTTCTTCGTTCCGTATTCGTTCTGCTGAGATACATTCGTGTAGCTACGGTCGCGGACTGGCCTTACCCTCGACGGTATCAGGACGCCACTTCGATGCTCTCAATGTGGAGAGTAGTATTGCTGTCCGCATCCAATCTGCCGACAACCTTCACTTGCTTATCCTGATATTGCGCGGCTCTGCTCTGGTCATCGAGTTGGTAAGTCGTGTTGTCTCCCGCCTTCAGAACGTACTTTTTCCCTTGTTTCACGATGATGCCCGTAATGCTCTGCTTGGGCGTTTGTGGCTGGCTTGGAGAATTCGACGATTGGCCGGCTTGCCGATCCGCGGGAGGCGCGGGTTTTCTGTCTGGCTCCGGTAGCGGCATCGGTTCCTGCAGTCTGGACCAAGCTACCGGCTCGCATCCAAGAACTCCTGGTTCGACGTCGGGGCAAGGCTGCGGAGTTCCGTCCTGCGAGAATGCCAAGGGCACGACTACGACGAGGAAAGCCAACCCAATCCAGGCAAACTTTTGTTTCATATCAGATCCTCAGAAAGACGATGCCCGCGGGACAAATAGGGGCAACTGAATTGCCATCGCGATCTTCTCTTTCTTCTCAAGAGATTTCTAATTGCCTCTCCGACCGCCGTGAAATTTCTACCTGCTTCGATGTGATTTCTATTCGCAATGGTTGGGGGACCTACAGCATTCGCTGTAGATCGTTTGGCTTTGCGAGCCGTCCTGTCCAAGAAAGAAAGGGGACCCGTGAAACCGGTCCCCATCGAAAAGAATGCTATTTCGCGCTAGCTTGCCTTGCGTCTTTGGTCCAGCTCAGCCTGATGGGAGTCGACAGCGTTCCACTCATCCACCTGCTTTTGAGCCGCCTCGCGCGCGATACCGTACCGCTCTTGAATCTTCCCGACCAATTGATCGTGCTTTCCATCGATAACGTTGATGTCATCGTCGGTCAATTTGCCCCAGCGTTCCTTTACCGAACCTTTCATCTGTTTCCACTTGCCCTGCAGTTGGTCCGAGTTCATTTGATCTTCTCCTTTTATTTTTTATGTTCGCTATTAAGCCTGCCTCCTAAACCGCGCGAGGCAGATCCCTTGTGGTCATTGCGTTGTCGGAACTAGCTTCTCCACTCGAAGAAACATCCTGGGCACCTGTGCGTTCCAGGACCTGCTTCGCCCGCTTGATCCACTCAGAGCTGTCGCAGTGCACGGAGAGCAGGATGCCACCCTCTTTAACTCTGCCTTCGTGCGCTTCGCTTCGTATTCCGAACCGCCCCGCCAACCCGCTTGCATCTTGACCATAATTCCTGCGCCGATGCCTGCCAATCCAGTTCGAGCCGTAGTTAACCCGCGAAATGCCCGTAGACACGTGCAAACCCAGGTACGACGAGTACGGTGGCCATTTACCACGTTCACCTGATGGCGCGAACACCCCGGCGGACTTATTCTCGGCTGGCGATGCGGCCTACGCGGAATTTGGACGCACAACGCTAATGCGATTAAGAGGAGACTGAAATGCTTTGGACGATATTCGTCGTACTGATCGTGCTGTGGTTATTGGGACTGGTGAGTTCTTACACATTGGGAGGCTTCATCCACATTTTCCTGGTCCTGGCCTTGGTGGTTCTCGTAATCAACCTCGTGAGTGGACGGAGAACCGCAATCTAAATTCTGTATTATGCGATCAACTCGACAGGTCGTCTCGAGAGTCGTCGCCTTCCTGTTGTTCGTGTTGGTCTGCTCCGGATCCGGGAACGGATATTCGGTACTTACCCACGAAGAGATCGTCGATTTGCTGTGGAAGGATCAGCTTCGACCCATGCTGCTTGATCGTTTTCCTCGGGCGAGCGAAGAGGATTTAAAGCAAGCCCATTCTTACGCGTACGGTGGAAGCGTGGTTCAGGACATGGGTTACTATCCGTTTGGGAGCAAGTATTTCAGCGATCTGGTGCATTACGTTCGTAGTGGTGATTTTGTGATGGCTCTCATCCAGGACTCTTCCGACCTTGATGAGTACGCCTTCGCTTTGGGAGCGCTCGCACACTACGCTTCTGATAACAGCGGTCATCCGACCATCAATCGTGTCGTCGCATTGTCGTTTCCCAAATTGCAGAAGAAATACGGACCCGAAGTAACTTACGTCGACAATCCCACAGCCCACATTCGAACCGAGTTCGGCTTCGATATGGTGCAGGTGGCGAAAAACCGCTACACCTCCGACAACTTCCACGATTTTATTGGTTTCAACATTTCCAAGCCTCTGCTTGAACGGGCTTTCGCAGATACCTACGGTCTCCAACTGCAAGATGTTATCCGCAACGAAGATTTGGCGATCGGAACCTTTCGGCATGCCATCAGCAAACTCATCCCCGACATGACTCGCGTTGCCTTAATATCGCGTCGCAAGGAGATCGTCCGCGATACGCCTAACTTCAACGAAAAGGAATTCCTTTATCACCTTTCCCGGGCCCAGTATCAGAAAGAATGGGGAAACGGATACCGCAAGCCGGGAGTTGGGAGTCGGATACTGGCGTTCTTTTTGAAGATCGTCCCAAAGGTAGGCCCGTTCAAGGCCGTGGCTTTCAAAATTCCGACCACGCAGACCGAGGACATGTATATCAAGAGCGTCAACAAGACCGTGGACGACTATGGCGCGCTGTTAGGCCAGCAACGAGAAGCGCAGCTCAGACTCGCGGACATGGACTTCGATACCGGCCGTGAGACTCGGGCTGGAGAGTATTCTCTGGCCGATAAGACTTATGCTCATCTGCTGAACGATCTGGCAAAACACAACTTTGATAAGGCAACTCCCCAGCTTCGCCAAAACATTCTCAGCTTCTACTCCGATCCGAATGCCCCAATTACGACGAAGAAAGATTCGAAGGCATGGAGAACAGCTCAAGAGGAATTAGAAAAGCTGAAAATGACCAACACGGATCATTCTGTCAACACCGCATCGACAACCACTCCGGTCCGCGAGTCATTGCCATAGGATTGTCAGTATTTTAGTTTCGGCCCCGGCGGGCCATCCCCAGTTCCTCCGTTGCCATCGTGGATGCCGCGGACGACGAGCAACTTAGCCTCTAACCGCTGAAGGAGTTTCTTTCATGGCCGGAAAAAATACAGCAGCATTCGGAATTTATCGGACTCAAGCCGATGTTGAGTATGCCGTCGACCCATTGCGGGCAGAGGGCTTTCGCAATACTGACATCCCCGTTCTGCCTCCCGAAAATCAGAGCAACAGAGACTTCGCAGGCTTGCTCTTCTCATCTATCCGGCGCGTTCGATGAGGAGCGGGCGCCCAAACCTTCCGCGAAGCGACGGTTCTCTTCTCGCCTGAACTCCTGAATCCGTTTCACGCGATCTGAGATTGAACCTGCCGCAGCCGCCGCTCGAGAAATCGGCGTTCGCTGTCATTCGTAACCAAAGCGAGGGCTCGCAGATAGCTCTCCGCCGCTTCGACTGGGGAGCCAAGGCGCCGTAGCAGATCGGCGCGCGCGGCATGCAGCAGGTGATAGTTGGCCAGATCGTTGTTTTCTGCCAGCGTATCGATCAACGCGAGACCCGGTTGAGGACCGTCTGCCATCGCAACGGCTACGGCGCGGTTCAGTGACACGATGGGAGACGGTTGCACTCGCTTGAGAAGATCATAGAGACGCACGATCTGCGGCCAATCCGTATCTTCAGGCCTGGCCGCTTGACAATGCACAGCTGCGATCGCCGCCTGCAGAGCAAACGGACCAGGCCGGCCGCGCAAAGCCTCGTCGACCAGCGGAATTGCTTCCGCGATCTGCGCTTGATCCCAGCGGCTGCGATCTTGTTCTTCGAGAACTACGATATCGCCGGCCCCATCGACACGGGCTTCGCGCCGCGCGTCGTGAAGCAGCATGAGTGCAACGAGAGCGGTTGCTTCCGCCGGGGGCTGCGGCATCGTCAGCGATTTGACCAGGCGCCCCAGCCGGATGGCCTCAGCGCAGAGGTCGGTCCTCACCAGCGGCCCAACTCGAGTGGCGGCATAACCTTCGTTGAAGACCAGATAGAGGACGGTCAGCACCGCTTCGACCCTGGCCGCCATATCGTTTGTCTCGGGCACGCTGTACGGTATACCGGCGTCGCGAATCTTGCGCTTCGCACGCACTAGCCGCTGTGCCATCGTCGCCTCAGGCACGAGAAATGCCCGCGCAATTTCGTCCGTCTCCAGGCCGCACAGCGTGCGGAGGGTCAGAGCCACTTGCGCTTCCAGGGCGAGGGCCGGGTGGCAACAGGTGAAGATCAGGCGAAGGCGATCGTCGGGAATTTCGCTGGTGTCGTAGTCAGGTTCTTCTATGGTGCGAAGCAACCCCGAGATGGCATATGATTCGAGTTTTTCCTCGAACCTTGCATTCCGCCGGATGCGGTCGATAGCCTTGTGCCGAGCCGTCTGGATGATCCATGCCCGCGGAAACTCAGGGACGCCAGAGACCCGCCATTGCTCTACGGCGGTCGCAAATGCTTCTTGTGCAGACTCTTCGGCAAGGTCGAAGTCGCCGACCATCCCGATCAGAGTAGCCACGATCCGGCCCCAATCGGAGCGATAAACTGAGTCTACGGCGACCACAGCATCCTGGGACATGTCTGATTGTAGATTTTTTCGTCGCAGAGTGTCGATTTGGAGTCTTGGCATTCGACTTATAGTCGGAAGCACATAATAAGGTGCCCCAGGCCATTGGCGTCGAGCAAGACCCTGCCATAAAATTTTGTTTTTTAAGCTGTCGATTTTGACATTGGCTGTTCGACTTACTCATGGAGGGGAAAGAATGAAGTACATGTTGCTGATTTACGCCGACGAACACGCCTGGTCCGACGCCGAGCGCCGGCAGTGTTACGGAGAATCAACCCAGCTTGCTCACACGCTCAAGGCGAATGGCCAGTTTTTGGGCACGTCTCCACTGCAGCCTGTGTCGACAGCGACAACCGTTCGGGTGCGCGAGGGCAAACGGCTGGTGACCGACGGTCCGTTTGCCGAAACGCGCGAACAGCTTGGCGGCTTCTTTATGGTGGAAGCCAAGAACCTCGATGAGGCCATCGACATCGCCGGACGCATCCCGGGCGCACGCAAGGGCACAGTCGAAATTCGGCCGGTGGTGGAGATCCCAAACTTGCCCGCAGCTTAGTATGGCCGCGAGCCAAGAACTGAAGGAGCACGGAGAAATTCTATGGCGAGGAAAACATTTAAGACGATCGGTCGGGGAACCCTCGCACTGATCGCCGTACTGAGCCTTGTATGGCAAGGGAACGCCCAGGACGCGAAAGCATCGTATTCGAGCATGGCTTCGATCGATCAATATCTCATGACGGACCGCAGTGCCGAGATCGCTCTGGCCCGAAGCGCCGCACCCGAGGCAATTTCTAGGGAAGCAACAATCCTGGTCCTCGCGAGGCATGGCTACGAGACCGAGGTCAAGGGCAAGAACGGCTGGGTCTGCGTTGTGGAGAGATCGTGGATGTCCCCATTCGACAACCCGGAGTTCTGGAACCCCAAGCTCCGCGGGCCGATCTGCTTCAATCCGCCTGCTGCACGAACCGTCCTGCCCATTACCTACAAGAGGACAGAGATGGTATTGGCGGGACTATCCAAAGCTCGGATCATCGACAATACAAAGGCCGCGTACGATAAGCATGAACTGCCAGCGTTGGAACCCGGCGGTATGAGCTACATGATGTCGAAGGACGCGTACCTTACCGATTCGGACGGGCACAACATGTCTCATCTCATGTTTTACGTTCCACTCATGGACGGTGCCGCATGGGGCGCTGATCTGCCCGGCTCCCCGATGATGCTGAATCTGCAGTTTCACGGTGCACCCGAGCCAATCACCGTATTCATGGTTCCAGTTGGCAAGTGGTCCGATGGAACGGCTGCCCCGATGGAGTAGGGCGGAGTAGTTACAAATAAGAAGGAGAAAATCGCGTGCACAAAATCACCCCATTCTTGTGGTTCGACGACAAAGCTGAAGAGGCAATGAATTTCTACGTTTCGATCTTCAAGAATTCAAAGGTAGGAAGTGTTACCCGATACGGGGACGCGGGGCCGGGGCCGAAGGGAACGGTAATGTCCGCCAGATTCCAACTCGATGGACAAGACTTTTTCGCACTGAATGGAGGCCCGTTATTCAAGTTCACGGAGGCCGTTTCGTTTTTCGTCAACTGCGAAACCCAAGAGGAAGTCGATGAACTGTGGGAGAAGCTCACGGCGGGCGGGGGAACACCACAACGATGCGGTTGGCTGAAAGACAAATACGGCTTGTCTTGGCAGATTATTCCTAAAGCCCTGGGTGAAATGTTGGGCGACAAAGATCCCCAGAAGTCACAAAGAGTCATGCAAGCAATGCTTCAGATGAATAAAATCGATATTCAGCGGTTGAAAGAAGCATACGGGGCGTGAACAAGAACATCCCGAGTAGATCCGAAAGCTGAAGCTCAAGCAGTCGATTCATAAAAACAAGAAGTAATAATTTAAGGAGACGAAGATCATGGAAACAAAACCCACACACGAACAGGCACAACTGCACTTGCAGGTCTTTGAAGAGCGCCGCGAGGCCCGGCTTCGGCAGGCCCGAGACTGGTTCTTCAAGAGCTACTTCGCAGACAATTGGAACGACGCCATGCGAGTCGCGGCGCCCGGCACCGAAGGCGGCACCAACTTCATGATGGTGGTGAGCTATTGGGAACAGACCTGCGCTTTGCTGAACTATGGTCTGCTTCACGAGGACCTGTTCTTCGAAACCAGCGGTGAATTTTTCGGCGTCTGGGAGCGGATCAAACCAACGATCGCGGAAGGACGAGAACAATGGGCCAATAAGCAATTCCTTGCGCATCTGGAAAAGGCCGCGCAGCGCTTTGAGGTCTGGATGGACAAGCGCTCGCCCGGTCACCTCGCCAAAATGCGCGAGTTCATGAAGCAAATGCGTCCGCAGCCTGCAAAAGCGGCTTGAGGACCGATTCGCGATTGTGTGGGATTCCGCCTTTCGAACGCGAAAGGTGGAATCCCACCGGCATTTCATCAACCACGAGTTGAGCGAAGGAGGTCGCTATGCAACTGAATCCTTATTTGACTTTCAACGGTCAATGCGAAACGGCATTCAAGTTTTATGAGAAGTGTTTGGGCGCTAAAATCACGTTCATGATGCCGCACGAGGGCACTCCCGTGGCGAACGATGTCCCCAGCGATTGGCGCAAGAAGATCCTTCACGCCAGCCTGCAGGTCGGCGACCGGCTATTACAGGGAGCTGACTGTCCGCCGGATCATTATCAAAAACCCGCGGGCTTCTCGGTGAAGCTTGATCCCAAGGACGCGGCAGAAGCGGAACGCGTGTTCAGCGCGCTGGCAGAAAATGGGACGGTGCAGATGCCGCTTCAGGAGACATTTTGGGCGGTACGATTTGGCATGCTCGTGGATCAATTCGGCATCCCATGGATGATCAACTGCGGGCAAACGGCCTAGATTCGAAAAGGCTCGGGCAGGACACAGCGCGGATGAGGAACGAATGAATTCCAAATCACTGAAACGGAGCGACGCATGAGTAAAGTTCGAGTTCTGGTTGGGACGCACAAAGGCGCTTTTATTCTCAGCTCAGACGGTAAGCGTGCGAAATGGGACGTCAGCGGCCCGCACTTTGCGGGGTGGGAGATTTACCACATGAAGGGTTCTCCGGCGGACCCGAATCGAATTTACGCGTCGCAGACCAGCGGATGGTTCGGGCAGATCATTCAGCGCTCCGACGACGGCGGCAAAACCTGGCACCAACCCGGAACGCCCGCCGGCCAGCCCGCTACGCCTGGTCCCCCCAAAAGCGAAAGCAACAAATTCGCCTACGACGCGGCCGCCAAGCCGCTCACCACGCATCAGTGGTATGACGGCACGCAACACCCGTGGGAGTTCAAGCGGGTCTGGCATTTAGAGCCGTCACTGACTGATGAAAACGCGGTTTACGCCGGCGTGGAAGATGCCGCCATTTTCCGCTCGACCGATGGCGGCCAGAACTGGCACGAACTCCCCGGCCTTCGCGGACACGGCACCGGTCCCAAGTGGCAGCCGGGCGCGGGCGGTATGTGCCTGCACACCATCATTCTCGATCCGAAGAACCCGCAGCGGATCTGGATCGCTATTTCGGCTGCGGGCGCATTTCGCACCGACGACGGTGGTACGACGTGGAAGCCGATTAATCGCGGACTGCGTTCGCAGTACATCCCCGATCAGGATGCCGAGGTCGGGCACTGTGTTCACCACATCGCGATGAACCCATCACGGCCGGGCGTGCTCTTCATGCAGAAGCACTGGGACGTGATGCGCAGCGACAACGCGGGCGATTCGTGGCAAGAGGTCAGCGGGAACCTGCCCACTGACTTCGGCTTCGCGATTGACGTTCACGCGCATGAACCGGAGACGATTTACGTTGTCCCCATCAAGAGCGACTCGGAACACTTCGTGCACGAGGGCAAGCTACGCGTCTACCGCAGTCGCACCGGCGGAAATGAATGGGAACCGCTGACCAAAGGCCTGCCGCAAAAAGACTGCTACGTCAACGTGTTGCGCGATGCTATGGCCGTCGACTCGCTCGACAAATGCGGCATATATTTCGGCACCAGCGGCGGGCAGGTGTACGCGTCGGCTGATGCCGGGGATAGTTGGGCACCCATTGTCCGAGATCTTCCAGCGGTGCTTTCAGTCGAGGTACAGACGCTGGAATGATCAAGCCATTATGATCCGCGTCATACTTCCGCACCACCTACGAACGCTGGCGCACGTTGGCACCGAGTTGGAACTCGAGGTCAAGGGTCCGGTCACGCAGCGCTCGGTCCTCGACACGCTCGAGGCGCGCTATCCCATGCTGCGCGGAACGATCCGCGAGCACGACACCCAACAGCGCCGACCGTTCCTGAGGTTCTTTGCCTGCGAGGAAGATCTCTCCCACGAATCACCGGATGCTCCGTTGCCTGACGTCGTCGCGTCAGGGGCGGAGCCCTTTCTCATCATAGGGGCAATTGCCGGCGGCTAGGCCCGAACTTGCTAAAGGCTGGTAAGACGCAACCGGAGCGAGTACCCTATTCGTTCATTTATCTATCCATCCGAATCCACAAAGGAGGGATGTCCATTGAAGCGATGGATCGTGTGTGCGCTTCTCGCGCTCGTACCAGTCAACTTTGTTTCCGCCCAACAACCGAGCCAGAAAGCAACTGATTCCTATCACGCAACTTTGGATCGGCTGCAATCGCTAACTGCTCTACCGCTCCCCGAGTGGCGGTTTCACCCGGACGTACCACATCCCGAGGATCCGTCTCTAGATGACTCCGGCTGGGAGACCTTAAAAGTCGGGGACAAGTGGTCGACCGGGTCTCGTGTGCTGCGGCGCTGGATCGAGATTCCGCAGAAGATCAACGGTTATGCAGTGCCGGGCGCCCGCGCAAAATTGGACATCAGGTTCGACTTCAATTGGAACAACAAGGGTCCGGTCACGATCGCAGTATTCTCGAATGGATCGTTGGTGTCGCGAGGAGACGACGACATGCAGCAGCCGATCCCGCTCACGGAAAACGCACAGCCCGGGCAGAAGTTTCTGATCGCGGTGCGGATCGACGCCCCCGATGTTGAAATTGAATTTCATCACGCCCAGTTGAGTATTGAACCTTCTGCCAATCGACCCGATCCAGTGATGCTGCGAGTGGAGATGCTGGCGGCGCGTCCGATGATTGCGGCGTATGAGCAGGGTCGCGCGGAACGCCAGCAACAGCTCGACGCGGCCGTCAAGGCAATCGATTTTTCGCCACTCGATAACAACGACCAAGCGGGATTCGATGCGTCGCTGCGCCAGGCGCAAGACAAACTGCAATCGTTGAACTCGTGGTTGAAACAGTTCACCATTCGTGCTGTCGGGAACTCCCATATCGACATGGCGTGGTTGTGGCCGTGGACGGAAACGGTCGAAGTCGTGCGCAATACCTTTCAGAGCGTTCTGGACTTGATGCGCGAGTATCCGGATTTCAAGTTCACCATGTCCTCGGCACGAACTTATGAGTGGATGCAAGAAAAATATCCGGACATGTTCGAGCAGATCAAGCAAAGGGTGAAGGAGGGACGCTGGGAAGTCATTGGCGGCATGTGGGTCGAACCTGACTTGAATATGCCGGACGGCGAATCGCTGGTGCGTCAGATTCTTGTCGGCAAGCGGTATTTTCAGAAGAACTTTGGTGCTGACATCAAGATCGGCTGGAATCCGGATTCGTTTGGATACAACTGGCAGCTTCCCCAAATCTACAAGAAATCCGGCATCGATTATTTCGTGACCAGCAAACTGCTATGGGCCACGGATTACACAAAGTTCCCCTACCGGCTGTTCTGGTGGGAAGCGCCCGACGGGAGTCGTCTGCTGACATATTTTCCGCACGAATACGCCAACGACTTCAACCCTGAGCAGATGACAAAGGACTTGTCGCTCTATTCCCCGCTGATTTACGGGACTAAAGTCACGGATTCGCCGCAAATGCTTTATTTGTACGGAATCGGCGACCACGGCGGCGGACCGACTCGCACCATGCTGGATCAGGCAAATCGCCTTCGTGATCCGAACACCGTCTTTCCCAAGATTGACTTCAGCACGGCGAAGGCATTCTTCGCCGACCTGAACCAGGAACTCCCAAATCTCAAAGTGCCTACCTGGAAGGACGAACTCTATTTCGAATATCACCGGGGCGTGTACACCTCGCAAGCGGACACCAAAGAACGAATTCGGCACGACGAGGAACTGATGCTCGACGCGGAGAAGTATGCGTCCGTGGCCTCCCTCTTCGGCCGGCCGTATGCACAAGATCAATTCACACTCGCCTGGAAGAATCTGCTTTTCGATCACTTCCACGATGTCATGCCCGGTTCCGGAATTGCCGTGAACTATCTCGACGCCAAGCGAAATTTGGAAGATGTTGCCCGTTCTGCCAGCGAGCTCACGCATGGTGCGCTCGACGAGATTCTGGCTCACATTAATACCAAAGGAGACGGTGTGCCGGTTGTGGTTCTCAATTCGCTCTCCTGGCCGCGAACCGAAGTGATCGAGGTCGAAGCGCAGCTTCCTGGCCAAGCTAAGCAGGTTGAAGTAGTCGACGCTGCAGGCCACCGAGTTGAATCCGAGGAGCTCGCGATGGACTCAGGTACGCACCGGGCGCGTTTGCTTATCCTCGCCGCGACGCCAGCAATGGGTTACACAACTTACTTTGTGCGTTCCACGCCGAAGCCGACGAACTCCCTGGATGTCTACAATGGCCGCCTAATGCAGTTCGTCAGGGCCTCTGACGATACGATGGAGAATGGATCCGTTCGCGTCAAAGTCGATCCGCAAACCGGATGCATCACCAGCCTCTACGATCTACGAAATCAGACAGAAGCACTCGCTCCCTCCGAAACCGACACAGGAGGACCCAAGACGTCCGCTTGCGGAAACCTTTTGCAGGCCTTCTACGACAAACCTCAGAAATGGGATGCCTGGAACATCGATGCAGATTTCGAGAAACAACATTGGGATCTGGATAAAGCTGACGAGGTGAAGCTGGTTGAGAGTGGGCCACTGCGGGCCATCATCCGGGTGAAGAAGCATTTCCAGAATTCCACTTTCGTGCAAGACATCACAATGTACGCCGGCGTGCCGCGGGTCGACGTGAAGATGCAGGCCGACTGGCACGAGAAACACATTCTGCTGAAAGTGGCTTTTCCTTTGAGCGCACACGGCGACAACGCCACTTTTGAGATTCCTTACGGATCGATAGAGCGTCCAACCACGCGGAACACAGCAGCCGAACAGGCCAAATTCGAAGTGCCCGCGCAGCGCTGGGCCGATCTTTCTGATACCAAACACGGCTTCAGCCTGCTCAACGACAGCAAGTACGGATACGACGTGAAGGGCAACGTGCTCCGCCTCTCACTGCTGCGTTCGCCAGAGTGGCCCGATCCGCATGCCGATGAAGGTCATCACGAGTTCACTTACTCCTTGTATCCGCATGCCGGAACCTGGCGTGACGCTCAGACCGTGCGCCGCGGATACGAATTAAACTACAAGCTGCTCGCCATCCGGTCGCAGAAACACGATGGAACGCTACCAGCTGAATATTCTTTCGTGAAGATTGAATCGGATAACGTTGTGCTCACCGCAGTCAAGAAGTCTGAGGACGATGACTCTCTTGTCCTGCGTTTCTACGAGTGGGCTGGGAAAGAAGTGGACGTGAAACTTCAGCTTCCGGCCGGAGCGCAGTCGACGTCAGAAACGGATCTGATGGAGAGATCGATTGCTGATCTTGCCGTGCACGATGGCATCGTCACAGTGCATACCAAGCCGTATGAGATCAAGACGCTCAAGGTGCGATTTGCTTCTCACGCTCCGTAGGGACTCATCTAGATTCCGAGCAAGTTGGTTCTTAGCTTCACGTATCCGTGTTCCTGGGCCCAGAGGTTGAGAGGGATGGTTGCCAGTTCGTCGACGACCGGCACCGCGAGGCCATTCTTCGTGAGGTCCACTGTCTTGATGTAATGCTGGCAAGTGTCGCACCCTTCGACACGCACATGGTTGAACTCGGCTGCCGTGTACACGGCAAGCTTCTCTACGGACTCTTCGCCGCACGCGGGACACAGAATTCGCCGGAACGCCCACTCCGTGGAACATAGCGCGCAAATCAGAAATCGTTTTGCTCCGTCACCTTCGGGACGCAGCACGCCAACTAGAGGTTTTCCTCCACAAAAAGGACAGAGCGCAAGACTGTCGTTACCGGGCTCGTGCTCGCTGCGATCGGCAAGACATTCCGCGTATGGTTGTAGAAAGATCCAAGCCAGCAGTGTTTCTGTTTCGCTCGGAGCGGGCTGAGAATTTGACGCTTTCCGCCAATGAAAGGCGAGCATCTCCTCAACTGTGGCGGCCGGCTGAGTCCTCAACCTAGCAGCAGACTCGGCAACTGGACGAGGGCTGAAAGCACTCACGCGGGAAAGGAACTCGGGAAACTTGGGCAACAGCAGCGGAAGATTGAGATCTTCATTGAATAAGCCGGCAGCCTTTTTCCCTGAACCATTCCCGCGCGCTGCGTCGACGTGGGCGTAGAGTTCCTTCTGGAAGGTGGCGACTCCTTTGTAGAAGCGCATCGCCTCGGCCGCGAAAGGATGTGCGGATGTCAATTCATCCGCACGCTGAATACGCTGATCCCACTTGGATCTCTTCATTTCCGCGGGGGCAGCTTGCCGGTGACCTGTTCGTACCAGAGGCGATGGTGCGTCTTCGCCCAGGCGACCGAAACTTCGCCGCGAATGATTGAAGTAAATCCGCCGCGAATCATGGCAGTTCCCATGTAAACGTGAATGATAAAGCCGCCGATGGTGGCGAGAGCGGCAACAACATGTACGGTGACACACAAAAGTCGGAGCCAGTGCAGACTCCACGGGATCGATTCCACGAACCACAGCCCAAGCCCCGAAAGCGCCAGCAGAATCACGCCATAAAACATCAGCCAGAAAAACACTTTCTGTCCCCAGTTGAAGCGGCCCTCGGGCGGAAGATTCTGGTCGTCGTTCTCGATGTAATGCTTGACCGCCTTCCTCCAGCGCAAGTCGGCTTCGGTCGTAGCCATATCGCGGCGCCACATCTTGTACATCCAAAACATAGATGCCGCGAAGGCGAGGCCAATCCAGGGATGCCAGAAACGAGCCGTCGGCCCGCCGCCCACCAGTGCTGCGAGCCAATACATATATGGGGACCAGAAAGCCAAGCCGGTGATCAAACAATAGACGTAGAACAGGGCGCCCACCCAGTGATGAACACGCTCGATCAGCGTGTAGCGGAGGATGCGCTCTCCGGGTTCGCCCGTAGTTCGTTGCGAGGAGATGGCGTGCGAACTCACGGCTGCCCTCCGTTCTCATGCGTCTCGGGATGCACTTCTTTCGGACCGTACCGGAAGTAGTGGAGAGTCACGCCCAGAATGCCGCCCAGCATGGCGAGGTTCCCGATCCACTTCGCCGGTCCCTTCCAGAACTTCACCACCCACGGAATGTGCGGGTCTTTCGGCAATCCGCCATAGGCTTCGGGATTGGTCACATCGTGGAGCACATAGATGACCCCGGTTCCGCCCACGCCCGGTGGATCGTAAACACCGGCCTTCTCGATACCGAAGTTCTCGCGGAGTTGTTTGGCTCGCGTCTCGGCCAGGTCCTTCATGTCATCTTTCGTGCCAAAATGCAGGCAGCCGGTGGGGCAAGACTTGATGCAGGCCGGTTCCAATCCTTCATTCACCCGGTCCGAGCACAGCGTACACTTGAACATCTTCTTGGTCGCCGGATTGAATTTCGGAATGTTAAACGGGCAGCCGCTGACGCAATATCCACAACCAATGCAGTTCGCCTGCTGGAAATCTACGACGCCGTTGGAGTATTGCACGATGGCGCCGTCCGCTGGACACGCCGCCAGGCAACCCGGCTCGGCACAATGCATGCACTGATCTTTGCGCATCAGAAGGGTGACGCTGCCGTCCTCGCGTTCATGCTCGTTGAACTTGATCAGGTTCCAGTAGTTCCACGTCGTCTCCGGCATGGTCTGATAGCTGTTGTCGAAGACGGTTTCGGTAAACGTGTAACCGTTCCACTCCAGACAAGCCACTTCGCAGGCCTTACAGCCGATGCAAGTGGTCGTATCTACCAGCTTGCAGACCTGCTCGGCCCGCTCAACTCCAGCGCCTGGAACTGGCCCGGCGTGGCCCGAGATTTTGACGATTTGCAAAGTTGCCTGGCTCATAACATTGCCTTACGCTTTTTCTAGCTTGACCAGAAATCCTTTGAATTCGGGGGTGTACGCGTTGGGATCGATCACGGTCGGAGTAAGACGATTGGCGATCGTCCTCGCGTCCCGACCCGCATCTTCCTGAATTCCGCGATAGCCCTGATGAATGGGAAGACCGATCTGATAGACCTTCTTGCCATCAATCATCATCGGCTTGATGCGCTTGGTGACGAAAGCTTTTGCCACGTAGTAACTGCGAGCGCTCGTCACCTTCACCTTGTCGTTGCCCTTAATCCCCAGCTCCTGCGCCAGTTCGACCGGAATCTCGACGAACGGCTCAGGAATGAGTTGCACGTTCATGGGATTGTTTTTGGTCCAATAGTGGTACTGCTCGGTAAGCCTGTACGTCGTGCAGACGATGTTAAATCCGTCGCCTGGCGTCGCGTACTTGTCCGCTGGCGTGGACAATTTCTTCACCACAGGATTATTGGATTGATTGGGGTGAAATGCATTCTGCACCGGGCTCTCGATCGGCTCGTAATGCTCGGGAAAGGGTCCATCGGCGAATGCGCCTAACGGCGCAAATATTCGGCCAGTCCCTTCGGGCGTCATGATGAAGGGGCCCATGTGTTCTTTAGGATGAGAATCCGGCTTGAAGTCGGGAACATCGTTGCCGACCCAGAGTTGTGCCGATTCGTTCCACCAGACCTGTTTTCTTTCCGCATCCCAAGGTTTTCCGGAGGGATCGCAGGATGCGCGGTTGTAGAGAACGCGGCGATTGGCTGGCCACGACCAAGCCCAGTTGGGATAAATACCCTGACCCGACGGATCTTCAGTTCCCCGGCGCGCAAGCTGCGGGCCTGCCTCGGTCCAGCATCCGGAATAAATCCAGTTGCCGCAAGAAGTAGTGCCATCGTCTTTCAGCCAGGCGAAGCCCGGCAATTGCTGTCCTCGCTTGATCACCTGCTGCGTTTTGGGATCGGTGAGATCGGCGAGCGCTTTGCCGTTGATTTCTCTCGCCAATTCGGCGAGCGACGGATGGGCAGTCGCGTAAGACCACGTCAGGTTCAAGATTGGGTCGGGGAATTTGCCGCCTTCCTTTTTGTAGAGCTCCCGCACCTTCAGAAAAATGTTAGCGACAATGTCCTGATCGAGACGGCATTCCCCCGGCATCGGCACAGCCACGTTCTTCCATTGGAGCCAGCGCGCCGAGTTGGTCATCGATCCGTCTTTCTCGGCAAAACCAGCACAGGCCAGCCGATAGACGGTGGTGTTGATGGTCTTCATTTCTTCGGCAGTAATTCCCGGCGACTTCCAGAATTCACTGGTCTCATCGGGATAAATCTCACCTACAACGAGGAAATCAGCTTTCTTCAGCGCGTCAATGTTCTTCTGCGAATCCGGCCCAATGGCTACTCCATTCATGCCAAAGGCGAGCATTCCCTTGACCGAGCCGCGATACATGTTGTCCCAGATCTGCGTCCACGAATAGTTGCGATCGACCTTGGGCATGTAGTTGAAGGCAAAATCGTTCTCTTTCGTGGCAGCGTCGCCAAACTGGGATTTCAAGTAGGAGACGGCAAACTTCGGAGTGTTCGACCAATAGTTAAAAGAATCCCACGGAGCCGGCTTGGAGGCCGTGGGAGTAATTCGCTTCAGATAGGCAGCGAGGTCGGTATCAGCGGGACTCGGAACCTTCAGGTAGCCCGGCAAACTGTCAAACACGCCGCCCATGTCGGTAGCGCCCTGGATGTTGGAATGGCCGCGCAGCGCATTTACGCCACCGCCCGCACGACCCACATTCCCGAGCAGCAACTGCAAGATTGCAGCGGTGCGGATGATTTGCGTGCCGAAGGAATGCTGCGTCCAGCCCACGGCGTACATAATCGTGGCGACCTTCTTCAAGTCACCATCTTTACGGACAGAAGTGAACAGGTCGGCGGCCTTCAAAAACTGATCTCTCTGGATCCCGGTAATACGCTCGACCATCTCCGGCGTGTAGCGCGAGTATTGCTGTTTCAATAACTGGAAGACGCAGCGCGGATGCTGCAACGTCAGATCGTATGCCACGTTCGGAGGAAGAGTTGGAACTGGCTTGTCCGGCCCGGCCGGCGTGGCGGGGGCGTGGCCCCCTCCTGCTTCCTCATAGTTCCAGGTGGATTTGTCGTAAGTTTTGGTCGCAGGATCGAAACCCGAGTACAGCCCATCTTCGGGCAGCTTGAAGCCTTCTTTCACAATGAAAGCTGCGTTTGTGTAGTTGACAAGGTAATCTTTCGCGATGCGGTTGTTCTCGATGGCATAGCGAACCATTCCACCAAGCATCGCAATATCGGAGCCCGCGCGAATCTGAAGGAATAGATCGGAGGTCGACGCCGTGCGCGTGAAGCGCGGATCCACCACAATCATCTTGGCGTTACGATTACGCTTCGCCTCGATGGCCCACTTAAAGCCGCAGGGATGGTTCTCGGCGGGGTTCCCACCCATGATCAACATCATGTCGGTGTTCTTGATGTCGACCCAGCCATTGGTCATGGCCCCGCGTCCAAATGTTGGTCCCAAACTTGAGACCGTGGGGCCGTGTCAAACCCTGGCCTGGTTTTCGATATAGGTGAGACCCATGCCTCGCATGGTCTTGACGACCAGATAATTAAATTCGTTGGTGTCGGTGCAGCCGCCGATCCACGCGAGGCTCTCGCAGCGATTTACGGTTCGACCCTGCGCGTCGTTCTCAACGAACGTATTGTCGCGCGTCTTCTTCACCCAGTGGCCGATCTCATCAATGGCTTGGTCCCAGCCGATGTCTTCCCAGTGATCCGAACCTGGGCGCCGTACCTGCGGCTTCAGGAGCCGGCGCTCGTTGAGGATGTCTTGCTCGAGGGAAGCTCCCTTCGGACACAGCGTGCCACGATTGATGGGATGGTCGGGATCGCCCTCGACGTGAATCACCTGGGGCGTGACGTTCTTGGCCTTGTCACCGATCGTATAAATAATTATGCCGCAGCTTACCGAGCAGTAAGGACAAGTGGATCGCGTTTCGGACGCTCGGGCAATCTTGAGTTGGCGAAGCTGCGCGTAGGCCGGGGCGAGGTCAAACCCAAACAACGTTAACGCTGCGCCTCCCAGCGTGCTGACCTTCAGGAAATCTCTCCGGGTGTTGTGCATGAGTCTGACCATCCTTTCGCAACCGGAAGCTATTGGATTCTTCCGATCAAACAGCTACAGGAGTCCACAGTCAAAAACAGGCGACGCCAGAAATCGGCATTGGCGTCTACACAGCATACTCGCGCCGGAGAATGACCGCAACAATTCCAGGTGTGGAAAAAGCGGCTCTCTATCAGCCCGGTGTCTTTCAGCCGATTTGAATGCCCAGGGTGGAAATGGAGCCTCCATCTACTCCCTCAACCGAACAGCCGAGGCGCTCTCCGCCGATACCTGTACCGAGGACATAGAGAAGGGGAAGATAATGGTCTGGGGTTAGAATGGACAGCAGTGCGTCGCGACCAAGGCTCTCGTAGTTGACAAAGACAAGAGCCTGGCCTACTTGAATTGTACGTGCAACTGGCGAAGTCCAATCTGCTGAGATGAAGTCCCAGCGTTCAAAACCACAATGCGTACCACGTAATCGCCGTTCGCTCCGGTCGGCAGGCCTTGCCATCCACTCGAGTACAGTCCGTTTGGCGTTACCACAGGTGCTTCTCCCGAGAGTGCGAACCAGTTCGTTCCGTCTGCCGTGTACTCGGCTTGAGCGTAGCTTCCGCTCGGCAGAGCCGATGGTCCAATCGTGACGACAAGGCGGACTGACGTCGCATTGAGCATGTCGATCTGATCGCGATCGGATGAGCCCCCGACTTCAACCGTGCCCACACCCGCTTTGTACCCGGTCCCATAATAGAAACTGTAGTCGGACGGAGCGGCTGTACTTCCTGGTGGCCCCTGTGGACCAGCCGGACCCGTCGCTCCGGTGGATCCCGCTGGTCCGACCGCACCCGCCGGACCAACCGGTCCTATCGCTCCCGCTGTTCCTGCCGCGCCCGTCGTTCCTTGCGGACCAACCGGTCCGACCGCTCCTGTCGTTCCCGTCGCCCCTGTGGTTCCTTGCGGACCGACTGGTCCGACCGCTCCTTGCAGACCAGCCGGCCCTGTCGCTCCTGCCGGGCCGATCGGCCCAACGGCTCCGGTCACACCAACCGCTCCCGCGGCCCCTGTCGCTCCGGTTGCTCCCGCCGGACCAATCGGCCCAACCGCGCCTGTCGTTCCTTGAGGACCAATCGGCCCTGTGGTTCCCGCCGCGCCCGTCGCTCCTGGCGGACCAACCGCACCCGTCGAGCCCTGCGGTCCAGCCGCCCCTGTGGCCCCGGCTGCTCCCGTCGCTCCTACCGGACCAATCGGCCCGACCGCGCCCTGAGGTCCAATCGCTCCGGCTGCCCCCGCGGTTCCCGTCGCTCCCACCGGACCAATCGGTCCGACGGTGCCTTGCGGTCCGACTGCCCCGGTCGCTCCCGTCGTTCCTTGTGGTCCTTGCGATCCCACCAGGGAGTGATAGTTGTTCCCATTGTCCGACTCTACGAGCATGCCGCTGGCAATCGACAATGTGTATTGACCCGCTGCCGGCGCTAGCGCGGGTAGGCCAAGGTCAACCAAAGTAATCGCCGATTGCGTGTTGTTTCCGGTCTGCGGCTGCACGCTCAACGGTCCGCTACAATTCGTGCCGGGAGTGCCTGTAGTGCATTGCGCCCACGAGATTCCAGACAGCAGACTCAGCATAACGACGAGTAAACAGTTCTTCATTTCATCTCCGGATCTCTAAGGGATAACGACTATAGTTTCGTTGCTGTAGCCGCTCTCGTAGCTGCCGCTAACTGCCGTGACTACGTAGTAGAGCGTTCGATTATGAGTTACTTGTACATCGGCATAATTCGTTCCTATGATTCCCGAGGCTATCTTTCCGTATGGGCCACCATGGGTAGTTCCGCCGTAGATGCTATAACTCGTCGCGCCGTGACTGGCGTTCCAGGTGAGAGTGACCGAATGCCCGGTGGTGACGATCGTCGCCTTGCCAGTGAGTTTCACACTGCCTCGAATCCCCTGCGCAAAGCCCACATTCAGGCCGCAGATCAGAATCATGCAGATTGTGAGGAGTCGCTTCATCGTTCCACTTTCATGTCGATTCCTGCGAGTGGGCCGTGGGGCACGAGCATCGCCGTTCATGATTGCTCTATCGGCGGGAGGACCGCCATCCGTTAGGAGATAACGGCAATATAATGTGCGGCGGGATTCACGAGGAGCCTGGCTATTTCAATGTTCTCCTTTGGCGTGCTCGAATTGTACGGTGAACAGTTCCCTCACCCTCCTTCGCGTAGACCAGTTGTTCGGCTTGATTGCTTTCATCTGATCCACTAGCCCGCTGGGCCAGCGAATCTCCGCGCGACTGCCCCCCGCTCAGCAGGTGAGCTTCGAGCTCGCGCCCCATGTCTTCGATGCAAAAACCGCGCGTACCCTGTTGACCACAATGGCAGCAGGATCGAAAGCGAGCTCACTCTCGCATTTGCTCCTCGAGCCGTTTTCCCGTTTACATCGGTGCAGTTTCGAAATGATGGCTGGCTGACGTCAGTCAATGGCGGCGACTCTGCTGCGACGGTTCGGGTCCCCGCCTTTCCATCTCAGCACCGCTCCGTTACAATCGAAGATTACCTGCTGAGCTTCCATGGCGCTGAAGGAGTCGGAAGCGATTGTTTTGCGGACGTATCCGTTGCGCGAGGCCGACCTGCTGGTCACGCTGTTCTCCCGCTTGGAGGGGAAGGTGCGCGGGGTGGCCCGCTCGGCCATGAAGTCCAGACGACGGTTTGGCGGGGCGTTAGAGCCACTTACTTACGTCCGCGTTTATTACGAGGATCGCGAGCGGCAGGAGTTGGCGCGGCTGGATTCGTGCGAGGTGCTGGAATCACCTCTGGCGTTTGAAGTGAGTTACGAGCGTGCGGTCGCACTAGGTCACGTGGCCGAGTTGCTGGATGAGTTGCTGCCGGATCGCGAAGCCAACGATGATGTATTCCGGCTTGCCCTTGCAGTACTGGCTGGGCTTCGCGACGCCGATGTTTGGATGCCGATCACGTATTTCGAGCTGTGGATGACGCGGCTGATGGGTTATCTTCCGGAGCTTTCCGAGTGCATCGTCTGCGGAAGGTCACTGAATGGGAGTAGGGCATTCTTTCATGCGTTGAGCGACGGGTTGATGTGTGCCGATGACAAGCGGTTGGCGTCATCCGAGATTTCTGCGGAATCGCGGACGCTAGCCAGCCGAATGCTACGCGCGCCGGTGGAGAGCTTTTCGGCGATGCCAGGGCACAAGGCGCAAGCTGCCGATTTGCGGAAGTTTCTCCTGCAAGCTCTTCAACGACACATGGAGAAGAGGCTCGTAACAGCAGGAATGCTGGAGAAGATCAGCGGTTAGCACTTAGCATTGGGTTGTTGGGACGTCTTGTTAATCCTCGGCAACAGCCGCCCGGATGTTTAAGACTCAGTGCTAAATGCCAACTGCTAAGTGCTCGATAACCATACTTTGATTCAGACCAACTCCAATCCGCTGACTTTTCAGGAACTCATCCTGCGGCTTCAGACTTTCTGGGCGGAACGGGGATGCGTGCTGCAACAGCCCTATGACGTCGAGGTCGGTGCAGGAACCATGGCGCCTGAAACGTTTCTCCGCGTCTTGGGACCGAGTCCGTATAAAGTGGCCTATGTGCAGCCTTCCCGCCGACCCGCCGACGGGCGGTATGGGGAGAATCCGAATCGTCTTTATAAGCACACTCAATTGCAAGTGATTCTGAAACCGCCGCCGGAGAATGTGCAGGAGCTGTATTTGGAATCGCTGGGTGCGATGGGGATTGATCTGCGCCAGCACGATATCAAGTTCGAGGAAGACAATTGGGAAGCGCCGACGCTGAGCGCCTGGGGCGTGGGCTGGCAGGTCATGCTGGACGGACTGGAAATCACCCAGTTCACTTACTTCCAGCAGTGTGGTGGGGTGGATCTTGATCCGATATCTGCGGAGTTGACGTACGGCTTGGAGCGCATCGCGGCGTTCTTGCAGGACAAAGATTCAATTTACGACATTGTGTGGGCACGCGATCCGGAAACAGGCAAGGTTACGACCTACGGCGATGTACGGCTGGCGGACGAGCAGCAGTTTTCCGTGTACAACTTTGAACTAGCCGATGTCGAGAAAGCATGGAGGCACTTCGAGCTCTACGAAGGAGAATGCAAATCGCTGCTTGATCAGTATGCCGCGCTGAGCAAGGAGAAGATTGCTGGTGATGGACGGCTACAGAACAAGAAGCGTTTCCCCGTCCTTGCCGCTTACGACTTGTGCCTGAAGTGCTCGCACCTGTTCAACATTCTGGATGCTCGCGGCGCAATTTCTGTGACCGAGCGCGTGGGAGTGATCGCTCGTGTGCGTGCGCTAGCGGTTGGAATCGCGAAATCGTACCTGGATCAGCAGCAAGGCGAAACGGCATCCGACGAGGAAGAACCTGTAAATAAGAGACCGAAAACAAGAAACGAGACCGTCAATGTGTAGCGCGGCTGTCCGGCACGATGTTATTGATTTGCCCAGAATGAAAGTTTTATAGATGCCTGACTTTCTGCTTGAAATCGGTTGCGAAGAGATTCCGGCGCGAATGATCGATGCCGCTTCACTCGACTTGCGTGAGCGAGTGCAACAATTGCTGGCACAGGAACGTCTGTCTGCGACCGGAACAATTTTCAGTCTCGATACTCCTCGACGCCTGGCGGTTCTCGCCGAGGGAGTCCCACTAGCTCAGCCCGACGTCACGGATCAGGTCACCGGGCCTTCAGCGAACGTCGGCTTCAAGGATGGACAGCCTACGGCAGCCGCTCATGCATTTGCGCGGAAAGCTGGAGTCGATGTTTCTCAACTGGAGAGAGTGACAACTTCCAAAGGCGAATACCTGGCCGCAAAGATCACAAAGAAGGGCCGTCCGGCGACTGAAGTCTTATCCGAACTGCTTCCCAAAGAGATCAACTCGATTTACTGGCCAAAGAACATGTACTGGCGCAAGCCGAGCGAAAAATTTGTGCGACCGGTGCGTTGGCTCGTAGCTTTGCTCGGCAGCGAAGTGATTCCGCTCGAATTCGATGGTGTTCGTGCCGGGAACGAAACGCGAGGTCACCGGATCCTGGCCGAAGGCTCGATTCCTATTTCCAGTGCCGGTTCTGCCTATGTTGAAGCTTTACGCGCCGCTAAAGTTCTGGGGCGTGGCGAGCGCGAGCGGCAGATTCGCAAAGAGCTCGACGCCGCCACTCGCACCATTCCCGGCGCGAGTTGGCGCGAAGACAAGACTCTTCTGGATACGGTCGTCAACCTCACCGAGTTTCCATCGGTAGTTCTGGGCAGTTTTGACCGCGAGTTTCTAGGATTGCCTGAGGAAGTTCTGGTCACGGTGATGCGCGATCATCAAAAGTATTTTGCAGTCGAAGATGCCAGCGGCAAGCTGCTGCCACATTTTCTGGCTGTGTTGAATACCGATGGCGACCCGCATGGCATCATTCGCCATGGCCACGAACGCGTGCTGCGGGCACGGTTCAACGATGCCCGGTTCTTCTGGCAGACCGATCAGAAGCATCCCCTGCGCGAGCGGACGGCGTGGCTCAAGAATGTCACTTTTCAGAAGGACCTGGGCACATACTACGAAAAGACGAAGCGGGTGCAGCGTTTATGTAGTTGGCTCTGCGAAATCATTCGCCATAGCGGAATGCCAATTCGACCTGGCATTGTGCACAAGGCGGCATCCTTGGCGAAAACGGATCTCACAACTGAGTTGGTGAAAGAATTTACCGAACTACAGGGGATCGTGGGCGGGCTGTACGCCAGCGTACAGGAACTCGACAGCGGCATGCCCGATGCGACCCGCCAGGCGATCGCGCAGGCGATCTATGACCACTACAAGCCGGAATCCACGGAGGACGCGGTTCCGCGCTCCATCGAGGGCGCAGTTCTCTCTATCGCCGACAAAGCCGATAGCATTGGCGGAATGTTTGCGCTTGGCTTGCAGCCGACGGGATCGAAAGACCCATTCGCGTTGCGGCGTCAAGCCAATGGAATTGTGAAGACGATTGCCGAGAAGAAGCTGCCGCTCAGCCTGACTGAGTTGTTTGCTGACGCGCGCGAAGTCTATCGCGGGTCAGCTGCGGAACGAAAGTTTTCAGGCGATGTTGATTACGCAGCTGCCGTGCGGACTTTCTTCCGCGAGCGCCTGGAGTTCTATCTCCGCGATGTGCTCAGGTTTAAGTATGACGTGGTGAATGCCGTGCTGGCCGCGGGATCAGACGACGTAGTGGACGTTATCGCACGTGCTGAAGCGGTTGCCAAAGTGCGTCCATCTGCGGATTTTGAATCTATTTCGATCGCATTTAAGCGAATCAAGAACATTCTTCGTCAGGCAGCTGAAACCAGAAATCGCGTGGCTCCTGCAATCGACGTGGACGCCCTCCAGGAACCGGTGGAAAAAGAACTATCCGCCCAAATCCCGCGGACAGCTGAGGTGGTTGATGCCCTGCGCATCAAACGAAACTACGAACCTGCTCTCATAGAGATTTCGAAACTTCGGCCTATCGTGGACCGGTTCTTCGATAAAGTAATGGTTATGGTCGATGACGAACGCGTTCGTGCGAATCGCCTGGCGCTGTTGCAGTCGTTGTTAAAGGAATTCTCCACCATTGCCGATTTTTCAGAGATAGTAACGGAAGGCAAAGAATCCAAGGAATCTTCGAAACACTAAAGGACGCATTTATGGCAACGCAAACTCTCCCCGAAGCAGAAGTAACGGTAATCAGCAAGAAACCAGCCATCCAATATGTCTACTTCTTCGGCGGCGGCAAAGCCGACGGCAACGGAAAGATGAAGGACGAACTCGGCGGAAAGGGCGCCGGGCTCGCTGAAATGACCAACGCCGGGTTGCCAGTACCTCCAGGTTTCACGATTCAGACGGAAGCTTGCCGCGAGTACATGAGGCACGGAGGCGTGTCGAAAGAAGTTGATCGCGAAATGGAAGAGGCGTTGTCCCACCTCGAGCAACTGCAAGGCCAGAAGCTAGGAAAGGGCGAGAACCCGCTGCTGGTCAGCGTCCGCTCGGGTGCGAAGTTTTCCATGCCGGGCATGATGGATACGATTCTCAACCTCGGCTTGAACGACGAGAGCGTCGAGGCGCTGGCGAAGCGCAGCAACAACCCGCGCTTTGCCTACGATTCCTACCGCCGTTTGATTCAGATGTTTGGCAATGTCGTGCTGGACATTGAGAAGGAAGAATTCGAAAAAGTGTTCGACGCGAAGAAGAAACAGAAAAAAACCAAGCTCGATACCGATCTCGACGCCAAAGCGCTGCAGGAAGTCATCGCAGACTATAAGAAGGTAGTCAAGAAGCACACCAAGCATGACTTCCCGCAGGATGCTCACGATCAACTGGTCATGGCGCGCGACGCCGTTTTTCGTTCCTGGCAGAACGACCGCGCCAAACACTATCGACGCATCAACAACATCTCCGACGACTTGGGCACTGCGGTGAATGTGCAGGCCATGGTCTTCGGCAATCTCGGTGATACCAGTGGCACGGGAGTGGGCTTCACACGTAATCCGGCAATCGGCAACAAGGAGTTCTACGGTGAGTTTCTGATGAACGCACAAGGTGAGGATGTGGTCTCTGGGGTGCGCACCCCTGTGCCGATCCTCGAACTGCAGAAGGAAATGCCTGCGGTGTACGACCAACTCCGCGAGATCACCACGCGGCTGGAAAAACATTATCGTGACATGCAAGATTTCGAGTTCACCATTCAGGAAGGCAAGCTCTACATGCTGCAAACGCGCAACGGCAAGCGGACCGGACTTGCGGCTGTACGCGTGGCCATTCAAATGGTGGAAGAAGGCCTCATTACAAAAGAAGAAGCGATCTTTCGAGTCGAGCCCAACCAGCTTTATGACTTCCTGGTTCCACGTTTGGACGAGAAGAAAGCCAAGATCGAGGTTCTGGCAACAGGCCTACCCGCTTCCCCGGGCGCCGCTGTCGGGCAAATTGTGTTCACAGCGGATGAAGCGGTAGAAAAGGCGGGCCACGGGAGTAAGAAAAATCCAGTCATCCTGGTACGAGCAGAAACTACTCCGGAAGACATTCACGGCATGGAAGTGGCCGCGGGCATTCTGACCTCGCGCGGAGGTATGACGAGCCACGCAGCGGTGGTTACGCGCGGTATGGGGAAGTGTTGCGTCGCAGGGGCAGGCGACATCGGGGTAGACGAACGCGCTGGCGAGATGAGGGTGAAGGGCCAAGTATTCAAGCAAGGCGACTGGATTTCTCTCGACGGAACCACGGGCCGCGTCATCAAAGGCAAACTCAATACTCTTGACGCAGCGCCTGACGATCCTGAACTGATGAAGTTCCTCGGCTGGGCGGAACCCTTTCGCAAGATAGGCGTGCGTGCCAACGCTGACATCCCACGCGATGCGAAACAGGCGCGCGCCTTTGGTGCCGAAGGCATCGGATTGTGCCGTACTGAGCATATGTTCTTCGCCGAGAAGCGGATCGAGCACATGCGCGACATGATTCTCGCAGACAACGAGAAAGACCGTCGCGCGGCGCTAAAAAAACTCCTGCCCATGCAGCGCCAGGATTTCATCGGCCTGCTTCGCGTCATGGATGGCCTCCCTGTCACCATTCGCTTGCTGGACCCGCCACTGCACGAGTTCCTGCCCAAGCGCGAAGAACTGATGGTCGGGATCGCGGTGCTTGAAGCAACCAAGCCCAAATCGTCAAAACTGAAAACACTCAGAACTCTGCTTCGGCGTGTGGAGGAACTCCACGAGTTCAATCCGATGCTCGGACATCGCGGCTGTCGGTTAGGCATCACATATCCCGAAATCACCGAGATGCAGGCACGTGCCATCTTTGAGGCGGCTGTAGCGGTGGAGAAGGAGGGAATAAAAACGCACGCGGAGGTGATGATTCCGCTCATCGCGACGGTGAAGGAAATGGAGAACCAGGCAGCGATCGTGCGCCGCGTAGCGGAGGAAGTCTTCCGCGAGAAAGGCAAGAAGGTGCATTACCTCGTTGGCACCATGATCGAGTTGCCGCGAGCGGCGCTACTGGCTGGGGAAATCGCCAAGGTGGCCGAGTTCTTCAGCTTCGGCACCAATGATCTCACCCAAACCACATTCGGATTCTCGCGCGATGATGTGAACAAAGTGCTGCCGACCTACCTGAAAGAAGGCATCCTCAAACAGGACCCGTTCGCGGTGATCGACCGCGAGGGTGTCGGTGAACTGGTTCGCATCGGAATCGAACGCGGACGCAAAACCCGCCCAGGTCTCGAGGTCGGGATCTGCGGAGAGCACGGAGGTGATCCCGACTCAGTGAAGTTCTGCCATGAGGTGGGGATGGACTACGTGGCTTGCTCACCATTTCGCGTGCTTACTGCGCGCCTCGCAGCGGCGCAGGCCGGGGCCAGCGACAAGTTGAAGATTGAAGGCGGAAGAACGAAATAACTTCAACTGCTTGGACGCGGGGCTCGCGGATCTGCGACCCCGCTTTTTCATTTACTGCACTTTCTGCAGGCGAGCAATCAATTTCTGAGCAAGGTTCTCCTCAGACTCCGACCACAACAAACGTCCACTAGCGCCAGAACTTTTTTCCGCCTTATTGGTGAAGTCGACGAGCTTTTGCACATTGGAGCGAACTCGGTTTTCGGCTTCCCCGGTGAGTTGTACTTCGTCCTGAAGGAAAGGCGAATCGATGCCGAAGTCCACCTCGACATGGCCCTCGTGCTCGTAGACCCCATCTTCGAACTCCACTCCGTGGACCAGGAATTTTACCAGTGACGGCTGCAAAATCCACTCGTGCTGTGCAGGGGGAAGAATCCAAAGATCCCAGAATGCTTCGAACGAATAAGCATAGTCTTCGTGAAGCAAATCGGAGGCGAGAACCACCGCCTGCTCAGGTGGGACACCGGGCGTGAAACGCTGTTCGAAAATCGTGGGCTCGTTCCAGGAAACGGGATGCATGGCCACGTAAGTTATGCCCGGCTGCAGGACAGAAAATGGAAACTGCCGCATCACCGCAAAAACCCGCGGCAACATATCGTCCAACTCAAAACTCGGAAACCACAGGCTGAGAAAAAGTGCATCGGCCACAAGTTGCTCCCGCCCCAGGCTGGGGCGCACGCATCGATTCTAGAACATATGGGAGGTCGGGCGCGATCTTGTGAGAGACGCAGCTCGATGTTTGCCAGCCCGTTTGACCTCGCCACTCAGAAGAAGGCAATTCATTGTCACGAAGCCGTGCCCCGCGGCGCTGATTGGCCTTTCTGTTTCGAGGCAGCCTCACAGCCACGTGTCCATTGCGTTTTTCAATCAAACATTTCAATCTCGCTAATGAGATACACCGTGAGCCTTCTCTCCCATATTTGAAATCGGTTTTTGACACTGCGTAGAGGCACTGTTACCATCGATGAATCGGCCCGCGGCTCCTGCCTTTCAGTCCCCGTCGTCTAGCCTGGCCTAGGACATCGCCCTTTCACGGCGGTAACACGGGTTCAAATCCCGTCGGGGACGCCAACAAGACTTTCGTCCTGTAGGTAGTTCGCAAACAGTTGAAGGATCTTGGAGTTGCGCGGTTTAAAGTAGGTCATTTGTTGCGAATACCAGATACCCGCTGGAAAGAACGCTCTCACCATCTCTTGGCGCTGCTCGGCGCTGCTGTGCTTCCATGTCTCAGCGAGATTGATGACCTGCAACTTCGCTTGCTGCATCATGTCATGCATCGTGGAACGTTCAGAATCCAATGCCGTTATCGCGGCCTCGATTTGGAGAATCTCTTCGGCAATGCCCCGTTTCAGTGTCGTGAAATCTTCTTCAGTGAGTTCTCCATCGAGCCGTGCGCGAATCGCTTTCTGGTTCAAAGTGCGTTGCTCTGCTAGTCGCTTCGAAAGCCTCTCCGCGTCTTTAGCAATGCGCCCTTTGCGACTCTCCCATTCTCTGGCAGCAACCTCTGGCAGTTGCGCGAGCAAGTCCGCATCAGGCTGGATTCGTTCCAAAATGGAAACAAATTGACCTTCTATCACCTCGCGGCTCACGCCTACCGCCCGGCATTCTTTGTTCCAACACCAGTATCTCGCGTACCTTTCCTTGCGGCCCTTGACCCAGCCTGCCGTCAACGGCTTGTCACATTTCTCACAACGCACTATGCCACGTAATGGGAAGTCTTCACTCAGCGTTTTGTGTGGGCTGCTCTTCCCGTTCAGCCGTTCCTGCACGGATTGAAACAAGGCATCCGAAATCAGCGGTTCATGTGCTCCTTTTACCCGGTCGTCGCCGCTCACCAACCAACCGACGTATATCGGGTTTTGCAGCATCCGTGCGAAGGACTGCTTTGCAACTTCATTCCCGCGCCGCGTACGCAGGCCCAACGCGGTCGTGAGCGACATTGTGGCAGCCATGCTGGAGCCTGATGCGACTAATTCAAACGCCTTCTTCACAAGCGGTGCACGATCAGGATCACGCACGAGTGCCTTCTCGGCATTCATGTACCCAATCGGCGCGGCCCGCAGGTATCGCCCAGCCTCGAATCCCGCACGCATACGATACCTGATCCGTTCACTCAGGCTGTCCGAGAAAAACTGGTTCATCGCCCCGATCATATTTGCGCTGAGTCGGCCTGCGGCTGTCGCGTCCAAAATCGGCTCATCGACTGACACTAGTGCGATGCCGAGACGTTGCAGTTCTGCAATTGTTGTGCCCTGATCTACGACGTTGCGGGCGAGTCGAGATAAATCGGCCACGACGACATGCGTGACCTTGCCGTGATTCTTACGGCAGAATCTGAGCATCTCTTGAAAGGCGGGACGATCATCGGTGCGGGCTGATTCGGTATCAATGAACTCCCGCATGATCGAGAATCCAACGCGATCACAATGCCCGCGCACCTTCGCCTGCTGATTGGGCAGGTTGTGTGATTGCTTTGCTTGCTTGTCTGTGCTGACTCTGATGTAGGCGACAGCGGCCATGCCGAATCAGCATAGAACGAGTCTGCGGGCAGGGACAAGAGTCTTTCGAGCAGAGGCTTTGGTAAGGCTTTGGTATTAGGGATAGCAGTTCTAGACGCGTTCGACGACTTCTTCATACAGATTTTTACTTCAACCAGCCTTTGCTGATTGCCAGAATCCTAGGGACAGTTGTGGCCCACTGCGGACACACGACCTGCACCTTATCATCAAAGAATAGAGGCCCTTAGATTAACCGACAGTCAGTCAACTTATTCAGCCGCTCCATTGCCGTAGTTGTCACCTATCGGCCAGTTTCTGGATTGCCAACAATACGTCCGGAATGTGAACTCGGCTTGGGGTGCATGTACTCCAGCCCCTCTGCCCGCTTCTCGGCGCTCCACACATTTCAAGCCTTTGGGAAATTTCTGAAAAGCTCCACCCAACAACGGCTTGCGGGGCGCCCTCGCGGTCGAGTGACCTCAACTGTCAGGGCCGCCCGCCCTTGCAAGGGGTAGAAGGATTGAACGTCGTATAATCTCGTGCGCGCAACTGGGGAGCAGAACATATGAACGTACAAGAACAAATCAAGAAGTATATTACCAACCAACCGGAGCCAAAACGCAGTGACATGCGAGAGTTGCATCGGCTCACACTTCAAGTTTCACCAGAATGCAAATTATGGTTCTTCGATGGTAAAGACAGCAAGAATCATACTGTTTCCAACCCTACGATTGGATACGGATTTCACACAATAAAATATGCCGATGGAAGAAGTAGAGAGTTTTTTCAAATTGGTGTGAGCGGAAACAAAACCGGAATCTCTGTCTATATTCTTGGTCTCAAAGATAAGAAGTACTTAGCCAAAACGTATGGAAAAAAACTGGGCAAGGCGAGCGTGACTGGATATTGCATTCGGTTTAAAGCTCTAAAGGATATAAACATCGATACGCTTGAAGCGGCAATACGATATGGGCTTGCGGCTCAGAATGAAAAAGGCAAGCTGACGAAATAATTCCACTGTTAAAGGCAAGTTTGGGGCAGCCGTCGGCGCGGTCGTGGGTAGCTTCTTCGGTCCTGATGTGATTGTATTCGGCGCCACCGTTCTCGATTTTACGATAGTTGGCCCGAGGGATCTGTGCTGGCTCTCGCGACTGTTGTGACGTTCTACGCCGCCCGTGCTACGGATTTCTTGGCGTTTGAGGCTGCCTGTAGCTTTACTGTAAGCTGCAACAGTTTCTGGCTTTCAATCTTCCGCTCGGACCTCAGCAGTCGACTTTGTTCTTCGTGCGGGGTTGTCGCTAGCGATTCGGAATGATTCATGATGCCGCCAGTCTAGCCCTTCGTGTCCCTATGTGCAATCGCCGCCTTCTCGGACCGCAATGCCCCTAAGACTGTCTACTTTTGACCAGCTTTTTCCGTTGGCCGTCACCTTCTAGCGTGCGGTTGATCTGTGCGGTACGATAATCGTAGAACGATGCCGGAACGTCGATTCGCGATCTTGAAATATAGCGGAAAGGCTCCGTCGCTGGCGGCCTGCGAATTCTGCCATTTGAAGTTCTTCACCCCGAGCGAGTTGAAGAACAATCCCGTCGAGGCCGAGATGTACCTGCGAGAGAAGTTCCAATGGCATGAATGTAAGGTTGGCCTCAAGACGAAATCGCCCCGGCCTATTTAATCGAGACGCAGCACATACGGTAAGATGGCACCTTGAGAGTGCGGGCTCCGATCCATGATCGGCCAGACCATCTCGCATTACCGCATCATCGAAAAGCTCGGCAGCGGAGGGATGGGTGTTGTTTACAAGGCCCAAGACACTCGACTCGACCGCTTTGTAGCTCTCAAGTTCCTGCCCGAAGACTTGGCCAAAGATCCTCAGGCACTGGAGCGATTCCGCCGTGAAGCCAAGGCAGCTTCTGCATTAAATCATCCCAATATCTGCACGATTTACGACATTGGCGAGCACGAGCGCCAATCATTCATTGTAATGGAGTTCCTAGATGGGATGTTGCTACGCAAGTGCATTGCCAGGCATCCCTTGGAGACCGCCATCACGGTCTCACTGGCCATTGAGATAGCCGATGCCTTGGATGCGGTACACGCAGTAGGGATTGTTCATCGCGATATTAAACCCTCCAATCTCTTCGTGACGCAGCGCGGACATGTCAAGATACTCGACTTCGGCCTAGCAAAAATGACGACAGCCGCCGACTTGCAAGGTGCTGACATGGTTCACGAGGCCAGCACCATAACAGCCGAGGATCTCACCGCCACGGGCACCACCCCGGGCACCATCGCCTTCATGTCTCCAGAGCAGGTACACGGCGAGGAACTGGACTCCCGCACCGACTTGTTCTCCTTTGGGGTTGTGATTTACGAAATGGCCACCGGGCGTTTGCCGTTTGAACGTAAGACCGTTGGGGCGACCTTTGCCGCCATATTGCATGAATCCCCGGAACTCGCAAAGCACTCGAATTCCCAGGTGCCTGCAAGACTCGACGAGATTATCTCCAAAGCGTTGCAAAAGGACCGGAACTTACGCTATCAGCATGCCTCGGAGATCCGTAACGACCTGCAAGAGTTGAGAGGAGCCACGCCAGCGGCCGCGCCGCCATCCGCAGATCTCAGGAGCATCGCGACATCACGCCGCGAGAGGGCCGTATCCAGAAAGAATCGATGGAAGATCGCGCTTCCAATTGGCCTTATCCTCCTCCTCGCTTTGCTGGCAGCGGTCATTCTTGGTCTGTCACACCGACGTAGATCTCAAGCATCCAAGCTCAACGAACGGGACGCAGTTGTGCTCGCCGACTTCACGAACTCCACGGGCGAGCCAGTGTTCGATAACACTTTGAAGCAGGCGCTTTCCGTCTCTCTGCGCCAGTCACCATTTCTCAATATCCTTTCCGACAGCAGAGTCGCCGCGACCCTGACCATGATGACTCGTCTGCCAAACACCCAAATCACAAATGACGTGGCGCGCGAAGTCTGCCAACGTACTAACAGCAAGGCCTACATCGGGGGTTCTATCTCGGCAATTGGTAAAGAGTATGTCTTAGGGTTGCGGGCGGCGTCTTGCGTAACCGGTGATGTGCTGGCAGAGGAACAGGCAACCGCTAACCGCAAAGAGGAGGTGCTCGGAGCGTTAGGGAAGGCCGCCGCCAAGTTGCGCGGAAAACTTGGCGAGTCGCTGGCCTCGGTCACAAAATACAACCAGTCCCTGAAAGAGGCGACAACCTCATCTCTGGAGGCTCTGCAGCAGTACAGCGAGGATCGGAGAGTACAACTGGAACAAGGGGACGCCGCGGCGATTCCCTATGCGAAAAGAGCGATCGAACTGGACCCGGACTTTGCAATCGCCTATGCTTCCTTGGGCGCCAGCTACAGCAACCTGAACCAGGCGAGCCTGGCAAGGGATAATTTTCGGAAGGCCTACGAATTACGCGACCGCGTGACCCAGCCGGAACGCTTCTTCATTGAGGCTTTCTATTACGGTTACGTAACCGGCGAAATCGATAAGGCTATTCAGACCTATACGGAATGGGCGCGCACCTATTCTGGAAATTACGTTCCCCATGGTGACCTGGGAGACAGTTACAACTTGCTCGGACAATACGCGAAGGCAGCCGAAGAAACCAATGCAAGTCTCCGCATTGAACCCGACGACGCGATTGCCTATGGGAATCTTGCCGACGATTACCTTGCTTTAGATCGAACCCAAGACGCTAAAGCTGCCTTGGACGAGGCCAGTAGGCGCAACTTGGATACTCCCGACCTTCACTTGTATCGATATCACTTAGCGTTTCTGGAAAATGACCTGCCCGCTATGCAAGAGCAGTCCTCGTGGGCGAGGGGAAAACCCGGAGCGGAGGATGGGCAGCTATCCGATGAGTCTGACACAGAAGCCTACCACGGGCGCCTGCGGGCGGCCCGCGAGCTCACGCGACAGGCGGTGGAATCGGCTAAGCGAAACGGAAGCGTCGACACCGCGGCACTTTGGCAGGTCAACGAGGCTTTGCGGGAAGCCGAGTTCGGCAACACCGCCCTCGCTCGCAAGGCTGTTGTCGACGCGATGGCTTTGAGCTCGAAGCCTGATATCGAACTCTTAGCGGCCCTAGCCCTCGCACGCATCGGCGACACAGTACAGTCCTCGGCTCTGGCCGACAAAGTCGCTGCGGAATTCGAACGCGACACCATGATTCAAGCTTACTGGCTGCCAACCATCCGCGCCGCCATTGCGGTCGATCGCGGCGATGCTCAAAAAGCAGTCGAACTGCTGAGTATGTCTTCCGAATACGAACTTGGAATGCCCGTACAATGGCCGTCTCACGGAACCCTGTACCCGGTCTATGTCCGCGGCGAAGCGTATCTCCGCACGGGCGACGGTGTGCAGGCTGTCACTGAATTCCAGAAGATGATCGACCATCGTGGTATCGTGTCGAACTTTCCGCTGGGTGCACTCGCACACCTGCAATTAGGTCGCGCCTATAAGCTGGCTGGTGATGTCGGAAAGGCCCGTGAAGCTTACGCGGCGTTCCTTGTGGCTTGGCTGAACGCTGATCCCGATATCCCTGTACTCAAGCGGGCGAAAGCGGAATACGCGAAACTGCAGTAGCTAAAAAATCCTGCCTCGTCTCTTGCCGTTTGCCGATAGCTGACGTAATCAGGCGTGGCTGTTGAATACGTGTGATGCCGACTAATTTCCATCTTTGCTTAATGCGTAGTTGTGCGCTCTAGCTGAGGACAATCCGATTGATGTCGATTGAGATAATCAACGGTTCGGGAGCGGGGTGTCCGTCGGGTTGCCGACGAAAGACTCGCCTTTTCGTCGGGAAGACAATGCCAGAAAACTCTTTGTGATCGTAGACGTAGTGTGCGGCTCCAGCGGTGCCATCGATTTCGACGTTGTAGTCCTGTCTCCTCAACAATCCTTGCCGGTCGAAGTAGAGTGTCTGCTCTGTGCTGTGGGTCGCGATATCCGCGGGGAAGCGGACTTTCAAACGGCGCCACGTTTCGCCCGACTCTTGCCACGGCTCCACTTGTTCTGACTCGACGCCGGGTCTGGCAAGTAGAAACGGAATGTTCAGATAGGTCCACATTGCGTCGCTTGCACCCAGAAGGGAAAGGATCTGATCGCTGGGAAGTTTTTCACCCTTCGGGGAGGCCCAAGGGACGAAACGCACACCGTCGAAACGCACTAATCCTGCCGGAGTCCCGACCCACAGATAACCATCCGCTGTTTGGGCAGTGGCGTCGGGGGGAGCAGGTAAATGCCCATCTTGAATTCTCCACATATTGTGGCCGTACTGGGAGATTTTTCGCGAAGAGTCAAGCCCCGCAACTCTGGGAGAGAACAGCGCCACAAGCAGGAAGACAAGAATGGTTTGTGGCGCGAGGTGCGGTTTCATCACCAATTTCCTTGCAGCTTATGCTCGATAACTTTCACAGGGACATCTCGTCCTAGCCTTACATTTGGGGCGCGCCAGAGCTCTTCCATGCCGCCTGCACGCAGCGGAGATTGAATTTCACAGGGACAAACTTTCCTACTCGAGGTCAGCACCATAAGTGTGTGCGGGCGTCATTATATAGCGAAGGGCACGACAGGCACTTCTGCGTGTTCTGCAGGCCAACCGGAGAGGGACCATAAACGCCCTTCTCGTCAGTTGGCAGTTCCTGACAAGAAGCCGACATATCATTACCAAACCGGGCTCGATGAGTGATATAGCGATATCCAAATGCTTGCGTGCTCACTATCTATATGAAGCCTTCAGAGCGGGGCTCGCCGTAGTTCAACATCCCCAGACTATGTTGAGAGCAGATTTCTTAGAGGATTGGCCCTGAAGTGCTTTGAACTTCGCGTGGGCGGCCATTACCCAGGCCCAGGACCCGGCTCAAGCGTCGGCGAGAGAAAGTTATAGCTTCTGCTTGCCGATGGCCTTCAGGCGCGGCAGGAGCACCAGGTCGGCCGCTTCCTCAGCCTCTTTGAGGAGCGTCTTGCGCGGCGTGCCTATCAGCGCACGCATGGTCAGAGCACGAGCAAAATCCGTGACTTGGATCGCGCGCACGGCTACCGGAAAGTCAGGCGGGATGTCACCCGCGCTGATCCCGTCCCGGAAACGGCGCTCCACCAGCGCCGCGCCGCCCGCGACCGCGCTCTGCAGGAACCGCTGAACCTCAGCGTCGTTCACAAGCGGCGCGACGCACATCATAAGGCAGCCCCGGGCGGACCCTTTCTCGGTCGCACTTTCGACGGCGTACCTCAGAAAGCCCGCGATCGAGTCGCGAAGACTCTGTGGCGAGAGGAGTGCCTTCGCGGCTGATGCGCCCTTCCGTTCTGCGTACGCCCTAAGGACGCGCAAGAATATCGCCCGCTTGTCCCCAAAGACGGCATACAGGCTCGGCCGTCCCACACCCATCCCGGCGACGAGATCGTCAATCGTCACTCCGTCGTAGCCTTTCGACCAGAACACCTGAGTCGCCTTTTCCAGCGCCCCCGTCTCGTCGAAGCTGCGTGGTCGACCCCGCGGCCTAGCGGTATTTTTAATCATTTAGTTCAAAACTCCTTGACAATGGTCATCTCACAATATATAACTGAATAGTTCGAAATTAGCAAGCTGGCTCTGGCCTCGCGGGGCCTCACGGCTCGGCCTTCACACTTCACCACGGAGATGCCCATGGAACATTCGATCGCGCTGGTCACCGGCGCCACCTCCGGGCTCGGCCATGCGGCAGCCCGCCTGCTCGCCGGAGAGGGCTGGCACGAGATCATCGTCACCGGGCGCAGCCTGGCCGCGGCCCAGCAAGCGGCCGCTCAACTCGCGGCTGAGAACAAAACAGTGATCTTCACGCCGCTGGCGCTGGATCTGGACAAGCCGTCCAGCGTTCAGTCCGCGCTTGCCGAGCTGGTCAAGCGGGGTCAGCCGATCGACTTCCTACTGCTCAATGCCGGATTGGTCCCAACCAAGAAGCGCGTGATGACTGCGGCGGGCGTTGAGGCTTCTCAGGCCCCGCTGATCGGCCATCATCAACTGACTGTCGGGTTGCTTCGCGCCAACCTTCTTAGCCCCAACGCGCGGATTGTTATCGCCGGCGCGGAGCCTGCCCGCGGGGGCGTACCCATGTTCAAGTACACCGACGTGCCAGCCTTCGCGGCCAAATACTATCGGGGTGACCGAACCGCGGCTGTTGAAGCCCTGCTGCGCAACGGGCCGAACGTGAAGTACGTGCCCAACAATGCGTATGCTGACGCGAAGCTCATCATCGCTTGGTGGACCGCGGCGCTGGCCCGCCGGCTGCCCTGCGGCATGGCCGTGTACGCCGTATCGCCCGGTGGGGCGACCGACACCAAGGTGGTGCGAAACGCTGGCCCGTTGTTGAAGTATCTGTTTATCCCAATCGTGAACCTCATTCCCGGCATGAATCAGACGCCGGAGACCGCGGCCCGTCGGTACCTCCAGGCGTCCGAGTTCGGAACCGACGTCTCAGGTCAATTCTTCGCCTCGGCCCAAGGGAAGTTCTCAGGCCCAATTGAGGCGCAGCGTCATCCGCACCTTCACGATCGCGCCAACCAGGATGCCGCGTGGCAGGCCGTCGTCAAGGTCTCTGGCGTCGATTTATCTTCCGCAGCAACTTGAGCGCGGTGTCCTGAAGGATAGCCGGTCGCGGGTCTTGCGGTATTGTGAAATAAATAGTTCAAAACTCCCTTGACCACAGCCTCCGCGCCTGATTATCATACCAAACAGTTCAAAATTAGCAAAGCAACCCTAACCTAGCGGGGAGAATACACATGGAACGGTACCAAGGTAAAAAGGTGGTGATTATCGGCGGCACGAGCGGCATGGGGCTCGCGACGGCAAAGATGCTCCTCGATGGGGGCGCGCGCGTTCTGGTGACGGGTCGCTCGAAGGCCGGCCTGGAATCGGCGCAGAAAGATCTTGGAAAGGACGCCATCGTGGTTTCGAGCGACGCGCGCTCGTTGACGGACCTCGACGCCCTGGCCTCTCGGGTGAAGGCCGAGTTCGACACCTTCGACCTGCTCTTCGTCAACGCCGGGTTCAGCATCCGGGCGCCTCTTGAGAGCATCACCGAGGCTGTCTACGACGAGATGTTCAACTTAAACGCCAAGGGACCGCTTTTCGCGGTGCAGAAGCTCGCGCCGCTGATCAACCGGGGAGGCTCTATCGTCTTCACGACCTCAATCTCCAACGTCAAGGGGATGCCCGGCAACGCCACATACGGAGCCGCCAAGGCCGCGCTGCGATCATTCGCCCGGGTGCTCGCCGCTGAGTTGCTTCCTCGCGAGATTCGCGTCAACGCGGTGACGCCCGGCCCCATCGACACGCCGATCTTGGGCAAGATGTTCCCCGATAAAGACGCAGCCGCCCAGCTTAAGGAGAAGATGACCGGCATGGTTCCCATGAAGCGCTGGGGGACGTCGGACGAGATCGCCAAGGCCGTCCTCTTCCTCGCGTTCGATGCGACCTTCACGACCGGCGCCGAACTTCCGGTAGACGGAGGATGGTCTCAACTCTAAGGTGTGGACCGTCCGGGAGGGTAAGCTGGCATCGAGAACGGTCTTCAATGACTCGCATACCATTGCGCATCTGATGCAATAGCGAACGCAGTGGCGGCGGCTCGGTCGTCGCCACTGCGCGCTCCTCCCAAGAGGAAACATCATGTTCGGCGCGACCATCACGACCGGCGCGGAACTCCCACGGGAAGGCACAGCATGAGCCACACCTCAGAGGATTACCGCCGCTCCTGTACAGCAACCGATGAGTAGCGGCGCGGAGATGCAGGCCGGTAAAAGGAGGACCAAGAAGATGCACAACCTAGTAGTGAGCTCTTTGGTGGTTGCTTATCTCGCAGCGAATACATACGCCATCGTGAAAGTAGGAGTGTTTGAGTTAGCCCGTTCGCGCAAGCATCTCCTACTCTATGGCGTTCCCTTCATATTGTGGGGCTCTGTCATTCTGATGGGATGCAAGCTCATGGAGATTATGCGCCGATTCGATGAATGGGCGGCCTGATGGCCCATTGAGATGACTTATTTTGCGGGACAAAGCTCCGAACAAGTTAGCTGAGAACCGGAGTACATTGTCAACTCCGGATACGAGCAGCGTGGCCAAGTGTTCTCGACTGACGACTTCAGGCCAATGCACTCATTGACCTTTGAGTTGTGCTTCGTTTTCAGGATTGGTCCCCATAAAACGCGCTTGTGAACAGTAACCCAACTTCCTCCCGGATGGTGCGAGTCTGGAGATTTCCGTCCTTTTCTCGCAAGAGAGGCACACTCCTCGCACACTGCCGGGGGCTGCTAGCGGAGATTGATAGGTCGATTCGAGGAATGACGGCTGATCGGCCGCAAGTCAGATTATCGCTTTTTCGAATTTGAGTATCCTTGGACATCTGACACAGAGTTCGCGCACAAAACCGAGTTGAAGGGATCGATGTCCATCCAGTGCTCCGGGCCAACCAACGGAATAGTTCGTGCCTGCCCAGCGGCAACATCCATTGCTGCAAACGGTTGTCTGCCATTCATGTACACTCAACGTGCGCTTTAAATCCATAATTAATCGTTTTAATAGGGGCGATAACGTCATGATTACCGGTTCTGACCCACGAGTCTCGTGTCGCATTTGGCCGTGTGCCATTGTCGCGGCGCTCGGGCTGGTAGCGGTGTCCATGCACTTTCCTCTGCGCGTCCATGCACAAACGGCTCAGGGACAGACGGGTCAGGCGCAGACGCCTCACCCACGACCGCGTCGGGAGGAGCTCCCGGCGGATTCAGTTGCAAAGGTGGGAACGCTTGATTCGGTTGCCACGGTCCACGTTGACGTTACGCCCGAGCACGTATTGAATACGATCTATCCCGACACCGCGACCGGCGCGTGGATGGACGACCTGAGTAAGGCGCAGGTGGACAACTTGAGCAAGCCCGAGGTGATTCAGGGCGTCAAGAACTTGGGTTGGGGTTCCATCACCATACGCAACAACAGCGAGTTGCGCCTTTCAGCGTGGCACTGGAACGAAAACGGCACATGGAGCGATCCCGCGACGAAGAGCGGCTATTACGTCGGCAGCGCTGATTTAGGCGAACCGATCCACTACGGCTACTCGTATTCGTTGCCTCACCGCGACTTCATGACCAGCGGCGATTCACCCCTGGTTGCCGGTTTTCAAAGTTACTGGAAGAGCGATCCTTATCTAACCAGCCACTTCACGGGCGAGAGCGATTCACTGCACCCGCAATGGGTCGTAATCGATATGGGCACCGCGCGCGCGGTCAACGCGATCCATATCCAGTGGGTAAATCCGTATGCGGTGGTTTATGTGGTGCAGTACTGGGTCGGCGACAACAATGCGATGGACTGGGACATGGGCCCGAACGGCATGTGGAAAGCGTTCTCATCGGGCGCGGTGTTGAACGGCAGCGGCGGGGATGTCCGTTTGAAGCTTTCGGATGACCCTGTCACGACGCGTTTCGTCCGCGTCTTGATGTCGAAATCCTCCGGAACTTGCGATACGCACGGGGCGCAGGATATTCGAAACTGCGTCGGTTACGCCCTTCAGACGTTGTCCGCCGGTACGATCGATGCCGCCGCTAAATACGCGGTTGTTTATCCAGCTAACGGCGTAGAGCCCGCACCCGGTCCGCCGCCAGCTCTCGAAGGCGCCGGAGACCAGGAAGTGATTCCCGGTTCGGAGGCAGACTTGGCCGGATCGTTTTTCGCTTCTTCCATCGATCCCTGGCACCAGGCCGACAACCTGATCACTGGGGGCCGCGATCAATACAACGGCATGGACAATTTCTTTACCAGTGGATTGACCATGGGCCATCCGGCACTGGTTGCATGTGCGGCCATTTATGACACTCCCGAAGATTGCGCTAATGAGGTCTCCTACATTCACAAGCGTGGTTATCCAGTGGTCGGAATTGAAGTCGGGGAGGAGTGCGACGGCAAGCACATGACGCCGGAAGATTATGGCGCGATCTATATTCAAGTGGCGGATGCGGTCCACAAGTTAACGCCCGGCGCCAGGTTGGGCGGTCCGATTTTCGAAGGCGTCGATAAAGACATCACACTGTGGGCTGACGATGAGGGACGCACTTCCTGGCTGGAGCGATTCGTCGATTACCTGAAAGCCCACGGGCATCTCAAGGATCTTTCATTTATGTCGTTCGAACACTATCCATTCATGATCAATGGATTCACTCCACCGAATGACTGGGCGACACTTTACATGGAACCCGGAATTATGAAGCACGTGCTACACATGTGGCGTCAGGACGGCGTCCCCGCGGAGGTGCCGCTGATTATCTCCGAGAGTGGAATCGTAGCGGGGAGAAGCGGACCGGGATACCTGGGCGTGACTGGCCGCTCCATCTGGGAGAGCGATGCGTTTGGCACATTCTTTGAGCAAGGCGGCACAGCGTTTTATCGTCCGGCAATCAATAATGGCGCCGCTGGTCACGGAAGCCTCAGCCCCGAAGGTGGCGCTGATGGGGGCGGGGCCTATGGCACGCCGGCATACACTCCCTACTCTTCCGCACACATCATTAATTTCGAATGGTTGCAGCACGAGGCGGGAGCGAACAAGATTTTCCCGGCATCGGCCGACCTTAAGGACGCTGCCGGCCGGACTGTAGTTACCTCATACGTGGTCAAACGGCCGGACGGGAACTGGTCGTTGATGCTTATTAACCACGATCTGATCACGGCGCATCCCGTTCATCTCGTCATCGATGATGCCAAGCACGGCAGCCATCCGTTCGTCGGACCTGTAGCTCTTGTGCAGTATTGCAACACTCCTTCTGACGATAGGAACATCACGATTGCCGCCACGCCCGATGGCATGTACATACTCCCGGCGGGGTCGATCACCGTGATTCGCGGGAAGCTGCGGTAGTTCAGCGATCTATCGTTCCGATCCTGCCGGCGACTCGTTGAACGAGCGCTGCAACAGAGACTTGCACACGTATAACGGACAAACCGGAGGGTAGCGAAGAACGACTGATCGGCCGTCAGTACACATGTGGCGGGTAGGTGACACCATTCGACGGCAATGGCTTTCAACCCCCGGAGGCGCGCTCGTTCTTATGTGGTTTCAACTGCTTTGGCGCAGGTCTCACAAAAGAGAGCGGCCTTTGCTTCTTGTTGTGCTTGCTAGCTGAATGGTTTGTTCCTGCTGGTGCCCTTAAGTCAGGTCTGTTGAATTCGCCATTGTTTTTGCGCCTGGAATGGAGACATGGGCTTTTCTCCCTCTTTCCTGTTTCGGTGTGTCTGACGCTCTCCGCCTTGTTGTGGTTTAATACCGCGTGCTTTGAGAAACCGAGCGTCAACGGCCGCGATCTCTGCCTTGCGGATTCCCCGGTCACCGAGGCGTGTGATTGTCCTGAACAGTCGAGACGCGATACAGGCTTGCCCGTGCACCTGATCCGATCCGCACACTGGGCAGGCGTCGATGCAAGGCAGCGGGTTGAGTCGGTCTAAGTCCGCGATTGTCAGCAGCACACGAATCCCGGGTGACACGGTCACTCTGGTTTTCCTTCCCGGAGTGTTTTCAGCAGGGCGTTCAAAAACTGTAACACCTGCTCCTCAAGTTCTTCCGGACTTGGCTTAGGCTTATGCTTAGGTTCTGCTCTCAAGTGCAACGTACGATCTAGCGCAGCTTCTAGTGCTTCATTATTATTGTGTCGAGCCATGCTGCCTCCTCTGTTTCAATCCCGCACGCCTTCAGAAACGTAACGTCTGCCAACAGCTTACGTTTCCGGCGTAAGTCTGGGTCCTCATTCACAGATGCAATGAGAGCTAGCAACCCACAACCGGAGGCGTGCTTTCCGTCACTCCCGCCGCAAACCTCGCAAACAAAACAGCCCATGAGAGCGCCAGCCCTTCGGCCTTCATACCCTGGGCTAATCCCCAAGCGTACCGATGCTCAACCACGAGAGCGTTGCCGAACCACTGGGCATTGGATTGAACATGCTCGTCAATCCATTCCTTTGCCTGTGGGGTCAGTGGGCAGAACACGAACACGGTTCCTTCATTACGCACCAATACATCGGGCGTAGTTTTGGCTTTAATTTTCATGTGACTTTGTTTTTGCAGGTCCTTCCCACCTGCCGCATCTGCCTTAGTAGGCGGCCACCGTGGAACGCTATTTTGTCCTCGGTTGGCGGAGATGCCGCGTGGGCACCCCGCTCTTGATGCACGGTCAGAATCTCATATTGTTCGGGGCTTGTCTATGGCACTTCCGTACGGTTACCCCAAAATTCCCTCAGCGTCTCTGCTTCCGCAGCCAATCGATGACGTGACGAGCATCGAAGCGTACGGCGGACCCGCACGCGGGAGCTAGGGATGCGTCCCGCCTTAGCCGCCCAATCGGAGTTCGTGGATGCGATGAATGCGAAGGCGAGCCTTTTGCGATTTCGGCCCTGCGGTCAGAACGATGGCAGCGAAGGGAGTGAAGGAGACGGCATCCCGCAGGTCGGCCCACCGCACCTGCTGAGGGAATGAGGGAAGAGCCAGGTGTACGACGTACGCCCGTTTGCCCCTGAGGCTCGTTTTTTTCTTTGGCTCCCGTCGCCCCAGAGCCCCGTATCCCTGCTCCCCCCAAAAACCTCGTGGGCTGGCCAGATTTCACCGTGCAGAGTGCCGCCCAATCGGAGTTCGTAGATGCGATGAATGCGAAGGCGAGCCTTTTGCGATTTCGGCCCTGCGGTCAGAACGATGGCAGCGAAGGGAGTGAAGGAGACGGCATCCCGCAGGTCGGCCCACCGCACCTGCTGAGGGAATGAGGGAAGAGCCAGGTGTACGACGTACGCCCGTTTGCCCCTGAGGCTCGTTTTTTTCTTTGGCTCCCGTCGCCCCAGAGCCCCGTATCCCTGCTCCCCCCAAAAACCTCGTGGGCTGGCCAGATTTCACCGTGCAGAGTGCCGCCCAATCGGAGTTCGTAGATGCGATGAATGCGAAGGCGAGCCTTTTGCGATTTCGGCCCTGCGGTCAGAACGATGGCAGCGAAGGGAGTGAAGGAGACGGCATCCCGCAGGTCGGCCCACCGCACCTGCTGAGGGAATGAGGGAAGAGCCAGGTGTACGACGTACGCCCGTTTGCCCCTGAGGCTCGTTTTTTTCTTTGGCTCCCGTCGCCCCAGAGCCCCGTATCCCTGCTCCCCCCAAAAACCTCGTGGGCTGGCCAGGCCATGGTTGTCATGGTAGCACTAGGCATAAAATAAATCCTTACCGATCGTGACAAGCACAACCAAAGTGGCCATAGTTAAATCAATGACTTACGTGTTGATTCGCTCGTTTTCCGTGCCCAAAAGGCACCTTAATGGGGTACAAATGAGACTTCCCAAATATAGGAACGGGCCAGTTGAACGCCGCATTCTCGTCCGCAGTATACGCCGCCATGGCGTGCATCTGAGATCTCCAGCGACAGCCGCAGCCAACAGATTATCCCGATTGCTCGAGGCCCGCATTAACACTCACCAACCGTCTCCCATATCCCCGTAATCAGCCCATAGCAAGTTTTGACTGAGGTCAAATGTTTACTCGGGCCTGGGAGGCCGACATTGTCATGGAGTCATTTCAATTCACGCCTGATGCTGGGGGGGGAATCCAACCAACAAGCTCGGGAGATAGTGAGCCGAACAATGATCATTATACGAGTAGATTCCCACCCGAGTTTAAGCAGATTACTCCGCTGGATACCGACACCGGAGTTCCAGGAGAAGCGGCTAGCGCATGGCGAGGGTGCGGAAAATTGAAAATGGCTCACCAGTCCGTCCCTTCAAGCTGGAAGGCGACCGGCTATTCCCGACCAGTCTGGACAAGTTCCGTTATGTAGCTCACCATGGCCGCCGAGAACGCGACTGCAGAGCATTTAGCATTGCAAGGGCGAATCGGCGCTATCCGCGTTCAGTACGAAAGAGCGCATCCCTCTTTCTTCCACACGGACGTAATCTTTTTCGTTCAGGACGATTCAAATATCATTTCAACTAAGGAAATCTATGAGGGCGAATTTGTTCGATTCACGAGCCCGCAGCAGCCGCAGCTGTTTCAGAAGTGGGAAGAAAAATGGGACAACCGTGTCACATATGCCGATGCTTCAAAATCTGATGAGCGGTCAACATCCACTGGAGGGGTGATGCCGCGGGTCAACGAGCATTACAAAAAGTCGAAAGAATACTGGAAGGCGGAATTCGAATCGGCTACGACTCAAGAGCGCAAGGATTATTGTATGGTGCGCCTCGACAACATCGAGAGAGAGGAGCTTCGGCGCAAGAACAAATTGCTCGCCCACCGAAATGCCCGACTCCGAAAGGCAAAGGCATACAACCCCGCTGATGATCCAGAGCCTGAGCAGCCCGACGTATGGGGATTGTCGTTCAGGGCGAAACAATCAGCGGACGCTAACTACAAAAACGACTACGACGCATGGCTAGAGCGCAAGGCGAGACATCCAAAAGAATGGGCGAAGTTCGAAGCCCAACAAGCAGCAGCACACAAACTATAAGGCCGATTCACCGCCGACATCACGCGAAGCCGATTTGTGCGCTGCAACCCCCGTCTGCGCCGGTACGATTGTTGGTGCGGCTTGCGCCGATCTCGCGCCCTGAAGCCGAACCGCGCACTCCTGACGAAGTATACTGGGATGGATTCAACGATTTGACTACGACGAACAAACCAATTGGCCCATAGCGAAGGGCTGCGCTGTTGAGCGCATGGTTGCGTTTGCTCGCCGTCGCTGAAGGCTTCCTAGCTTCGTCAGCGAGGGCTTGCGCTGCGTAAACTCGTTCGCGCGGCGTTTAATCGGCCTCAGCGACTTCCGGGGTCCAATGCGCTGTAAGTTTCGTATATTCATATGTTTGACACCAACCGGACGAGGATTGCCTTCGTGGCGCCTAGAAGGGTGCCAGGACGCGCCGCGGGAGGGTGCTCATGACGTTCTTCAGAATGCTAAGTTATCGGCAGTAGGGAAACATCTGTCCGTGCTAGGCTTTTGCGTGTTCATGGGTGTCGCAGCTCCCAAGACGAGGACATGACGGCTGTGGCAGCCACCCATGAAGTCACCCAATCGCCGACCTAACTTACCGCAGACGAGCACGCTCTCGAAAAGACCGAGTGACGCAAAACGCTACTTGGCGGGTGAACGAATAATAATAATAATAAGGGCAGTTGAGGTGATTCCCACTCCGAGATTGTCGCCTTTGCCTTTGTCGGACTCTGAGGCGCACATCGTTGGTTTACAAACCCAACGATCCTCGTTGACCGACAGCGGCTCACGGGACTTCTGATGAGTCGCTCACTGCATTGAACCGACTGACTATGAATCAGTCGAAAACTGCGGTTTACTGGAATTGGGCAATCCAGCGTGCCGGTTATGAGCCAGCCTCGGACGCGAGCCTTTTCCGGTAAATGGTCGTCATTATTATCGTGCCCTTGGTGCAGAGCGGACTGATTCCCTCTCACTCCTCCTTCCCCCTAAGTCATTGAATCGAAGAGATCATTAACGGCGCCAGTGTGCCAGTGGTGTGTCAGATTTTTCGGGAGGGGTCGCGTTTGGCTCGTAAGACGGGACAAATCGTGGGTCGCGGGTCGGTCGCGACCGCGAAACCCGCAAACGACGCTACCACAGCCGGATTGTCCGCGGCGCCGTCCGGCACGCACAAGCCTACCTTAATAAGGTGCTGCGTGATCACGACCTCGGCCGCCAAGCGGAAAGCGTGCAGATCATGCTCAATGAATACCTGGATCTATGGCTCGAAACCGCCGCCAAACCAAAACTGCGCGCGAAGAGCTATGAGAGTTATGAGAGCCTTCTGCGGCGCTACATCCGACCCGTACTCGGCGGGAGAATCCTATCCACAATCACGCCGCTCGACGTGCAGGCCGCCTGTCAAAGGATGACCGAGCGGGGTCTCTCGGCGCGCACCACTCGGTACGCATACTCGGTGCTCCGCTCCGCTATGCGCCAGGCCATCCGCTGGAGGCTCATGATTCAGGATCCCACCGATGGCGCTCAACTGCCGCGGCTCGGACGTCGCGAGATGCGCGTGCTCACTGCAGAACAGTCCCGGATCTTTCTCTCGGCCGTGCTCAAGACCCACTGCGGTCCAGTGTTTGCGATCGCTCTTACCACCGGCATGCGCCCAGGCGAAGTACCTCGCCTTGAAGTGGCAGGACATCAACTGGAAGCGAGGCACCGTGAGCATCGCACGGACGCTCGAGAGAGTGAGTGGAGGCTGGCGTTTCGCGGAGACAAAACAAGCGCGCAGCCGGCGCATGATCAAGTTGCAGGGCTGGGTGCTGGGAGTGCTGAATCGTCTGCACACCAAGACTAACTCGGAACCCGAATGCAGATCGTGGGGTGGGGGAACAGGACTGATCTTCAAGACAACTATGGGACGGCCCATCGATTCGGATAAGCTCGCGAGACAGCACAAGTCAATTCTGCAAGGGGCTGGCCTTCCGATGATCCGGCTTTACGATCTCCGGCACTCAGGCGCAACACTTGCTCTGGCGGTGTCCCACCCAAGGTCGTTTCTGAGCAACTGGGGCATGCAAGCGCGGCACTCATTCTGGACGTTTATTTCACACGTGCTGCCACATATGCAAGCCGAGGCAGCTGAAAGGGTCGAAGCGTTGTTGTATCTCGCTCCGGTTTGGAGTTAATTGGACCTTTTGCGACCCAAAAGACCATTTCCGCGATGACCGGTGCCCGATTGCGAAAATGCTTCGGTGTAAGCGAGCTTGCCGCGAAAATACAGGCTGCTGATGAAGCTGAAGAGTTCCCCGAGCGGAGCGGCTTCTCGCCGGATGCGCTGGGCGAGACGGAATTCGGAATTCCGGTTCATCAGCCGCTGTTTGCGAATGCTTGGAGTGCCGTTCCCGTCGCTGACATTGCAGACCCTCTTTTCTGCACTCGCCATCACTGCACGGCTGGTTCCAGTCGACGCCGAGTGTGTGTCAATCGGGTTCGAATTATGTAGAGAGCGAAACGTGCAATGTGGACGAGGTTGTTGACTTTCAGAGCACCGACGCCCTGCAACCGAGAAAGCGTTCGCACCTTCAACATGCGGAGCTGGCAGAAGCCCGGCGAGGGGCGGACCCCGGAGACGACTTTCAGGAACGGACCGCGATTCCCAGTTCCTGCCGTAAACGACCGTTTCGTTGCCTCATCGCGAGATGAAAAGCCTGTGGCAACAATGGAGCGTTCAGCCAGGAGTTGTCGCAAGGTCCGCTCGTCGTGGTACCCAATCACGCAGCGTTCCGTGCCAGCGTCGCTCTCGCGGACCTGTATTACTGCATACTGCACGGACGAGGTTCTTGACGTTTTCATCTCGGCTCCGGTCCAATTCCCAACTGGGTTCTCTTTGCAACACAATCAAGGAGCACGATTCGGGCCAATCATCCAGCTGATATGCCTCCGACATATCCTGCGCGCAGCCGGCTCTTTTGCGGGAACATGACTGAAAAGAACGCGACGCGGTTACGGAATGACTTTTCTGACGCTGCAGGACTGTCTTCGTCAATTTGTCGACACCTTTGCAGTAAACCTCCAGAGCGGATTCCAGTGATTTCACGGCGTCTATAGAAAAGGCCAGCCTTCAACTCAGCTCTCCGCGCGAATCCGATCGCCCTTTGGAAATTGACTTGCTTACCTGTAATCCATCACGCCCCTCGAACAAGGCGGACGTGGAGGTCAGGTGAGGCTGCCCGTTTGAGGATTCCGCGTCGCTGGCCTCCGGTCTGCTTGCCCGTTGTGGTGGCGGAGAGATAAACATGCCCGAGTTCAATCAGCAGAAGGAATCGCTGGACCAAACGACTCCCTCAGACCAGGAGATCTGGTCCTCCATACGCTATCTCGATTTCGAGATAGAAGATAAAGTAACCACTCGCAACGCCATGACTGCTCTGGCGGCTATTCTTGTAATCATTTTCGTCACCTTGTGCGAGCTTCGCCTGCGTGGATTGTGAGATTCCAAAAGTGTAAGAGGCGGTGGGCAGCCGTTCATGAGGCGATCGAGGTTTTGGAAGTGCATTTGCTGTTAGCGAGTCAGCAAGCTCGCACGCGTAGGAGATGCCGGAGGTCAACATGTGGATGCGATGTTGTGCGATGTGTAGACGGGTGCTTAGGAAAGTCAGGCTATCCGATCACGTTCACTGCGAGTGCGGCTGGGAGTGGTAAGCCATGGCAAAAGTGATTGAGTACTACGTACCTAAAGAAGTCCAAAATAATGTCGGAAAATGGATTCCTCCCGACCAGCGCGGGAAGATCATTCGTTTTCCCATGTCGGCAAAGAAGTCTGCATAACACGCCATGGGCGGCTCAGTAGTGTACCCGGCGTCCCTCAATCTGTCTGGATAGAACACCGGTTACTGGTGCGAAGCTCGTAAATCACCAGCAGTGTGGCGTCTGGTCGATCAACCGTGTGGCTCGTTCAGGGTAAAAGATATTGGGTAGTGGTCTGATGCTCTTACCTGGTTGTGTACGCGGCCAGAGCTAGCTCGTATCGGTCCGCGAACGAATGCCCAATCAATCCGGCGTCCTGGCTCAAATAGCCCGCGTGAGGGCGTGGTGGGGATGCGCGGGTCTGCTATCACGTCCTGAAATCCATCCCTTGCAAATGCCTTAGTCACGGTGCTTTTGGAAGCATCCAGGTTGAAGTCGCCCGCAACCACTAAGCGACACTGAGGGCCTTGGCGCGCCGCATCCGACAAGACTTCCTGCACCTGTGAAAGCCGTAATTCGTCAGATCCACGGCTTTCCAGGTGAAGATTGTAGGCGATGAGCTTGCATCCGCCGACATTGACCTCAGCTACCAGAGCGATTCTTCCTCCAAGTCTCTCCTGGAAGGGTTCGATCCGCGGCAGGAACCAGTGGGGCTGCCAAAAGTGCGACTGTCGAGAAAAACGGATCAGGCGTGGGTTGGAAATGGGCCATCTGGCGAGAATCGCCTGCCCATGGTATGCAGGAGATGCTTTGGATCCCTGGACAAGTTCCTCAAACTCGCGTCCGAACACATAGTCCATCTGAAGCTTACGGGCGATCTCTTCGGCGATGTTCAGGAGCTGAGTGCGGCGGGCGTTGAGGTCCACCTCCTGCAGGATGAGAACGTCCGCGTTCGTGCCCGCGAGAAAATCCAGTACGCCTTGAAGCTGCAAGCCACGGTCAATATTCCAATCTACAATGCGTACCGAACTGGGTGGCCAAAGCACCCAGCGGAAAGGCGCAAAGTTGCCTGTGATGATCTCTTGCATGGGCATATTCACTCTGCTGCGGCTGCAGGAAGTTGAGCAGAAATGTTCGGCCAATCCATAACCAAAATCGAGCCATCAGCGGCTCACACAAATCAGTCCTCCACCTAAGCAGCAGGAGAAGGGCTCGCCACGTTTGACATTTGGACCGCGTCAAAAGTGAGATAGGAGTAAAGCGCGATGGGCCAGACCACATTAGCGCCCACGGCGGAGAGAATAAAAGCTACCTTGGTGATGTCGAAAAGAGCGAAAAACAAGAGAGCATAGGGTAGGAAGCAGCGCCGGATGACGAATTCAAAATTCCGGCCGATGTACAAGAAGAGGTTCGACTGTCGATTTTCTGCCTGCGCCTGCCAGATTCCCAGGTATTGTTCGGGACGTCCTGTGGCCAACTGATGCCGCTGGAGCCCGATCGTGAGGAAGCTCGCAATCGCACCCGAAAACAGCAGCCCTCCCCACACCAGGTAAGACACCTGTCCCGAAGTCCTGAAAAAACCTATCGCCATTCCCGCGAAGATAAACAGGTAGTACAGGTAGTCGCAAACCGTCTCCAACCAGCAACCGAAATCGGATTCCTGCAGTTTCAAGCGAGCGACCTCACCGTCACATCCGTCGAGAACGCTTGCAGACACCGACAGAATCGCGCCCGTCAGCATATTCCAATAACCACCGAACGCATAGAACGCGCCAGAAAGGAAGCTGACACCCAGAGTAAATAGGCTGACCATGTTCGGTGTGATGGGAAATTTGATGAGCTGACGGCTGATAGGCACGGAGACTCTGCGATTCATTCTCGCGTAAATGCCGTCTGTGGGCTTGACGAGCCAGCGATCGAGTTTTTGCTCAGCCAACAGACAGTCCAGCGGCGTGAGGATGCGTTGCCACTTGTCTTCCTCGACCGCTTCGTACTGGAGTGAGAGACTCGAAGTCAGCCAGGCATGCAATTCCTCAATGGATCCTGTGCCTGACGGACAGAGGTTGGCAACGTCAATCGAGGCATCTCGTGAGAGGGCATACATTCCGACAAGCTGGCTGGCGGTCATTAGCGCCAACGCATCGCCTTCACAATTCCATTCACCAGCATGTCGATGCAGTTGCGGATGATAGGTCCTGTCTCCGGCTATCAGTACCAAGTGTCCCTGCGACTTGCGAACGAGCTGCCCTAACAGCGAGGGAAGAGATGTCTCCCGGGCGTCAAACTGACACCATTCGATGAATCGGGGAAGACGTCCAATCTTTACCAGATCATGCCGTACGCGCAGCCCTTTTACCCCTTCGACTACAACTACGATTCTCGAAGCACCTGCCTTCTGTGCTCCTAGAATCGCTCGGAGCAAAACTGGAAGCGTGCCAACCTTCGGCATCGCTGACCCGAATCCGACACTTTCACGCAGGTTGTTCGCAAGAATAACTGCAATGTGTGACCTGCCGGCCAACACATTGGTTTTCTGCGGCTCGGGCAACGTTATTGGCTCTGGCCGAACTCCAACAGAGGCCTCGGTACGGTCGTCTGAATCACTTTGCTTTCTGGACTTGGACAGCGCGACCAACCAGACGCCCCCTACGGCTGCCCAGAAGATGGCGCGCACTCTTCGAGTGAATGCCAGGGTCAATCCGGCCGCACTATTCAGGCCGAACATTTGCACGATAAGCATGTTTCCCCCCTCGTAGGTCCCGACGTTTCCTGGATTGAACGTGCCCACAATATTCACCAGTTTGGTTAAAGCTTCAATCGCAAGCGCGGCGAAGAGGCTAGTTTTGGCGCCCATGAACCACAGAATCAGATACACCTCGAAGACTGCCGCGGCGTGGCAGGCTAGATTCAGACCAAAACTGCCCCAAAACGCTCCCGGTGTCTGGTGATAAAAATCTAGCAGCTTATTCTCTACAGAACGTATCAACGAATGCTTGCGTTCCATCCAGCTGTTGAGATAACGGATACGGCTCAGGATTCGTGCTGTTCCCGAAAACACCGGCCAACGCTGTTGCACCGCGATCGCAGTCATAAGAACAACGCCCACGAGCGTGGCTACGAATAGGCCCGCGTAAAGCGACAGCGCATGGGGAAGCGGGAGGACAACAAGCACGGCTACCAGGCCGGCTATACTTACCACGGCGGCGCTGAGGACGAAGAACGCACGGTCCAGTGTCACCGATGCAATCCCACTGTCGAGGGGCATCGTCGGGCTCAAGAGTGACACTCGCAAGGTTTCACCGAACAGCTGTGCGAGCCCGCCGAGTTGCCCAACCGCTTCCGAGGCGAGCCGCAGTCCGAACATGCGCACAAATGAAACGCCACGCTTCTTGTCCAGGAGTGTGAGCCGCCAAGCCCAGGTCTTCACGAGGTGCGAAACTCCACCCAGAGCAATGACCAGTGCAAGCCCCCAGCCCATAGTAGAGAGGCTTTCCATGAGCCTGGCAGGACCGGCTCGCCGCACAAGGTACGTCAGAAGAAAACCTCCAAACATGCCTGCGAGCAACCGCAGTGGTAGTCGCGTTCTCGCTGCAATCTTAGACACTGGCCGACCTTTCGCCGATCGGCCGTCGGGCAAAATATCCATCGTAAATGTCGTCGGCATGAGCCAGGGCTTCGGGCGTGTCAACGTCTTGCCACTGCGCCTCGCCGATCTCATAGGCACGCAGATTTCGCTCCGAGGCCAACTGGCGCATGCCATCGGAAAGCGAGCAGTTTCCATCTCTGATTGCGGCTTCGAGTCTGGAAAACAGCACCCGGCTGCACAGGAACATTCCGGTGTCCAATGCGTCGTAGTTGGAGATTTCCTTGCCGATATCGACGATGTGGACGCCTTCGCGTCGGACCTTGGTTGCATCATCAAGGTCAAACACGCGGTCAATCTTGGGATCTACTCCGAGGATGACCTCATCCTGGGTCAGGGGCTGCTTCATGAGTGCCCTCGCCGTCTCGGGCTCAAAGATATGGTCCGCCATCAGTAACAGGAATTTCTCATGGATTTCATTCTTGGCCTTTAGAACGGAGATACCATTGGCCTTGTGATAGTCCTGATTTTCGACCAGGGTTATAGAGACGTTCCCCAGCCATCGACTGTCAACCCAGCGACGAATCAGATCAGAGCGATATCCTACGACAATCACGAAGTTCTCGATACCGGCTTCGTGTGCGCGGAGAATAACGTGTTCGAGGATGGGTTTACCCCGAAACTGCACAAGGGGTTTGGGTAGTCCCGCCGACACGGGCCGCAGGCGGGTCCCGTTACCCGCGGCGAGAATGAGACATTGATTCACTTTTTTCATAAATGACCTTCCTGAACGCAAAGTTTCTGACCAAACCCAATCGCGCGAATGAACCTCGAGGTTCATCGGAGCCACATGTAAATCACCAACAGATAGAACGGTGCGACACCAAGAAAGGCGAACCGTACTCCTCGCCAGAATCCGCTCGTACCCCCCGGCCTTTCGTGATGTCTGAGAGCAAGCAAGGCAATCAGCGCGGGATCGGAGGCCCAGCGATCCGACCGTCTGCCGTATGCATTCCGATAATTTTGTGTGGCCTGGGTCATGACTAGATTCCAAGAACGAGCTTCCCTCTAAAAGTGCGTGGCGGGCCATTAAAGAACTCACCGAAGCGTGAACTGTCCAAATCGTTCTGCACATCCCGGGGATTGAAGTGATTAAAGAGATTGAAAACTCCGAACCCTAGTTTTGCGGTGTGCTCTTTGCCCCGGAAGGGCAACCTGACTTGCTTTACGACTTGCAGATCAAAAGAATTGAAGCGACGAAATCTTTCATCGTTCCGCGGGCCGACAAACTCGCGCAGCTGGTTTTCGACCGAATAAGGAAAGCCGGTGTGAACATCGAAAACCGGCATTAAGGTCAGCTTCCACGGGGCGGCGAACTCTCCCCAAGCGAGAAACCGGTTGGGTGCATCAAATGAAAGGCGCCCCCGCTCGTCCGGTTGGATCACCGCGACCGGATCATTCCCGAAGAACTGATTAAAGTCGTTCAGATCACCGGAAGCTTTGGATCTTACGTATGAAGCATTCAGCGTCTGCCGATGTATCTGGTAGCGGCCCGTAATTTGGAACTCCCGGTAGAAGTCCTCACCGCGATTGGCCACGGACAAAAACGACGAAACACCGACAATTGCGAGCGGTGTCACAATAAAGTCGTTGAAAGTATTCCGCTGCTGATAAGCGATTCGGACCAGCAAGTTGTCCAGGAACTGCCGGTCGAGTTCGACATTCCAGGTTTCACTTCGCGGATTCCGGAGTCCGCCGGAGATCACATTTGCGTAAGGTGTCGAACTGAGCACTTGGCCCGTTGGATCCAGCGCCAGAATCGTGCGGTCAGGAAATCGCGGGAAGACCGGGATGCTCAAAGGTACGCGGTCGTAGAACAGCCCGGCGCCAGCTTTGAGTAGAGTTCTTCGATCGCTGGTCAATGCAAGAGTGAATCCGGCTCGCGGAGCTGCGTGGGTGGAGTCGGTTACCGAGTCGTGATCAAACCGCAGCCCGAGATCGAACGTCAAGCGCGGCCAGACAATCCACTGGTCGCCCACAAACCAGGCAAATTCGTTCTGGTCGACGGAGAAAGTTGTGGGAGCACCGAACTCGATTTGCTCCAACGTGTATCCCGCTGTACCAACGATGTCTACGGGCTGAAACTGTTGACGCCCGTCGTAGGAACTATGCGAAAAATCGAGCCCAGCCTTCAGTTGGTGCGCGCCGAGGAAATGCTTTGGACTTAATTGATAGATCTCCTGCCATTCGACGCGATTGGTTCGCCGCTTCTGCTGGTTGAAGAATCCGCCTTGGGTGGTTTCGACGAGCAGTTGGTATTGACCAGTGCCCTCTGGCAATAAGTCGGCGTCGAAGCGCTCGTAGGTCACTTGCGAAGTAAGCAGCCCACCCGAATCCGTAATGTAACGATCCTGTACAGAGCCCTGATAACCCCGTTGGTGTAGGTTTGGCGTAGCGGGCTGAGGAGTAAACGTATTGAGGCCCAGATACTCGAGTCTTTGCGGGAATATTGCGACGGAGAATGTGGCCGTCTGTTTTTCGCTGATTTTTAGATCCAACTGGCTGAACGAATCGAAACTCTCAAGCGTGGTGTCCCGCTGCAGCGGCGGGAGACTTTCTACCGGAGTGCGAACGAAGCGATATTCGAAGGACTGGGTGAAAGCAACCCGGTCATTCAGCAAGGGCCCCGTAAACGTAAGCCGCGGGGTGAACGCTTCGATTCCCACGATGTGACTATCGCGGTCCCGGGCTCGCGGAATCAGGTTTTGAACGGAGAGGTGAAACTTGTCGAAATTGCCAGTGCTGGTTTCGACGCTTGAAATCCCACCCGTGAACTTCCCGTATTCGGGGTCATAAGGATTAGAAATCACCTGGACCGAGGAGACCACGTCAATCGGCAGATTGATGGCTTGGCCACCGGTGGCGGGGTCGGTCGAGTTGGCCGAGTTCACTAGCCAACCGGCCTGGGTGGCTTGTGCACCTTTCATGTTGATTCGCCCGTCCGGTCCACGAACAACTCCCGGAACGAGAGGAAGCAGGCTGTCGATTTTCTCTTCTTGGTTAGGCGCCGCTTCTACGGTCGACTGTCCGATAGTGTTCTTCTGAGCAGATTCTTCAGCTGGAGGAGGATCGCTGGCGGTCACGTCTACCGTGTCCGTAACAGCGGCGACACTGAGTTCGACTGACACGACAGAAGCGTTGCCGGGCTTCACTTCCACTGCGAGCGTCGTATTCAAACCGGGAGCACTCGCTTCGATGCTGTACATCCCTGGGGGAAGGCCATCAATAGTGAATGCTCCCTGTGCGTCCGACTGGGTCTCCTTGTTTGTAGGCCCGTGAAGGGCGATGCGTGCGTTTGGCAAAACGGCAAGTTCTCCGTTTTGATTCTTGGTGACGACCTCGCAGCGAATTGATCCTGGTGCGGCGGAGGCGTCTTGGGGAAAACAGCGGATGAGGAGCATCAGAATCGAGAAGGCGACAAGTGAAGTTCTTCGCATGTGCTGTGCTCCCTTTCGGCGGGATTCATTGCAATGCGGTGTCCAAACCTTCAAAGCCGATGCGAATGACTCAAGCCGTTGAGCAATTGCGCGTTGGACGTGTTGACGTGGAGGACTCGCGACGCGAATCCTGGGACGGTCTCAGCGTGGCGGACTTGGTAGGTGTTGAACTCTTGACAGATTTCTCCACTAGTGTCGATTACCGATCAAATGCCAAACCTCCGCCAAGGATCGGGTTGGCTCTGGCAGTAGGCATCGATCAACATCGTTGGTAGGAAGCGCTCAATCCGTTTACTCGGGCCCGACAGGAGATTGGAGCCTTGAGTGCTTCAAGGCAAGGTGCAGCCTGATGTCGAGGACCCGACGTCCAGAACCTTACTCGATTCGTCGCAGGGCTTCGGTCGCTGTCGTGAAAGCGAGGGGACGATACATGTTTAAAACAATGTGTGTGATCTGTATCTGTTTGATTGCGGTTCCGGCTTTTTGCCAGCCCGCAGCAGGCTATCAAGTGGGCACAATCATGGACGTCAAGATTCATCAAGTCGTCTCTATCACCGGCGTCTCGGATGGCCTCTCTGATCTCGTCATCTACGACGTTACTGTTAAGGTAGGCAACACGATTTATGTGGTTTCATACACGCCACCTTTGGGCATGAGCACGGTGAAGTATGCTGCGGGACGCGAGCTCCTGGTATTGGTCGGGGATAAGACAATTCGGTACAACGACATATTAGCGTCAGAAGTGCCGATCGTTAGCCGAAAACGAGCTACGGAAGCAAAGCGGTCCGAGTAGCGTCAGTTCCGTTTGGTTGGGCTCGGCGCCGAGATTCAACTTGCAAAGTGCGGGTGTCGCTAGGGCACGGTCCAAGTTTGGACCCTTGAATGCTTCAGGTATTTACGTAACGATTTGGTAGGGCCCCAGTCGACGTTAGAGGATTCGATGGGAAAACTTGGAGAAAACATGAATCACACAGTTCTTTCGGTGGACCGCAAGACGGCTGCTTACCGGGGGAAATCTAGTTCGACCTTGGGGTTCCTGATCTTGTTGACTTGGTGCAGCGCAGGCGCGCTCGCCCAGAGCGCCAGTCAACCATCAAACTTGACTGCACCGTTCAGTGCTCACGCTACTCATCTTATGGGTTTTGAAGGGTCTCAGAAAAACACCAACGGGACTCTTTCAATTCATGACAACGCTTTGCAGTTCCAAAAAGACGGAAAACCTCCGGTGGAAATAAAGATCGCCGCTGTCCAGAATGTTTTTCTGGGCGAGCAGAGCAAACAGGTCGGCGGCTTGCCCATGACTTTGGGAAAGGCTGCTGCTCCGTATGGCGGTGGCCGAGTGGTTAGTCTCTTCGCCCACAGGAAATACGACACTTTGACTCTGGAATATGTCGATACCGATGGCGGAGTTCATGGAGCGATCTTCCAGCTGAACAAAGGGCAAGGGCACGTTCTAAGGACTGACCTGGTGTCCAGGGGTGCACATGTCAGCGGCAGCGAAGACGAGTCCAAGCAGCAAACCACCGCGGAGGTGTCGAATGAAAGTAAATAAACGAGTCTCATTACTTCTATTGGCGGTGACACTCTTGACGATCACCGTGGCACATCTGCCTCGGCTGTCGGCTCAAATGGCGGAGCCGAAGCCTTCTACCGAAGGGGACAATAACGGCTCCATGTGGAGCGTGCAGGTGAAGAAGGTTGATCCCGGCGACGTAAATCTCGAACCTGCATTCCAGATCGCCATCTACGAGAGCTTGTTGGATGAGTTGAGCAAGACGAAGCGATTTAGACAGGTGCTTCGCGACGGCGACCATAACGCCAAGGGTGTACCTGACTTGCTGATTCTGAAAACGACCGTGCAGGAATACACGCCGGGAAGCGAGACCCGACGTGCCGTGACTACCGTGAGCGGGGCGACTAAATTAAGGGTCAGTAGCGAACTGTGCACACCGGACGGCCAGGTCATTCTGGAGCACACAGTGAGCGGCAACGTCCGTTTTATGGGAAGCAACTTGCGAGCGACGCATAACCTGGCCCACAGTGTGGCGAAGATCATCACGCAATCGTCTTTGCCGGAGCCTTCGGACCCGGCTCCAGTACAAAGCGGCCAACTCTGAACCACAACGTGTAACAGCGACAACATGCGCGCCTTTGACGATCGAAGAAGTAGAACCAAAAACATGCGGAGAAAAGATATGGCAACATCGACCAAAAGACTCGTACTCCTACCGCTAGCCGTTATATTCGCTGCAATGACGATGTTCGCAGTGGACGCGAAAGCGCAGTCCAACCAGGACGGTCAACCGAAACTCACAACACCTCTCGAACCTTTGCGTCCGGGTATTGGCGAGAGCCAGCTTTTCGCCGAGCTGGACGCCCACAACGAGCTTCGAAAGTCGGCTCTGCTTGACTACACAGCCCTTAGGACATATCAAGTGGTCGATTTAACGGGAAAGGTGCATGCAGAGGAAATCGGGCGCATGGAGTTCCGCGCACCGGACAAGAAAACATTTGTCGTTACATCCGAATCGGGCTCGGGGTTGATTCGTCATCAGGCGTTGAGTCCCCTTATTGCTAGCGAGATCGAAGCAGCTGCCGGCAAAGAACATCATGACAGCGCCATCTCAGCCGCGAACTACTCCTTGGACCTGCTCGGTGAGCAGCAGGTGGGACCTTACCATTGTTTCGTCGCGCAGGCGGTTCCCAGACGGAAAGACAAGTATTTGTTCGAGGGCAAGCTGTGGATCGATGTTCACGACTACGCGGTGGTTCGAATCGAGGGGCATCCCGCGAAAAAACTGTCTTTCTGGATACAACGAGCTGACTTCGTGCGGCAGTACCAGAAGATTGATGGGTTCTGGCTGCCTCAAAAAGATGAGACTTTCGTCCAAGTCCGGTTGTATGGCACAAAGGTTCTGACCATCGAACATCAGAATTACGTGGTGAATGAGGTCCAGAACAAAGAGGGACGAATGGCTGCCGAGGAACGCGATTACGATCAGCAGGCTCGCAAAGACCTATGACATCTTTGTTCGGCGAACCTCAAACCATCTCGCAGTCAAAGCCCCGAAAACGCAGCCGCCAATGTGCGCCAGGTTCCCGTCCAAGGAATTGCCGAGGATTACATCGGAGGATCCATATCAATCACAGGTGTCGTCCTCAATTCGTCTCTGCCTCTAGCTGCTTGAAATACGAAGCTGCTTTCATCGGACTCCTGAACAACACATTCTGGCCGCCACGCCATTCGCAGGGACTATCCTGAGTCCTGCATTCGTTTAGCTGCTTAGAAAGCCGGATTTGGCGCTGGGCAGCGACCGTGCCGGGCCGTCAGGGTTACGCTTGCGCAGCAACGGCCCGTGCCAGCAGGGCGCGGGCGCGCGGTGTATTGCGAACTTCCACATTCATTCTCGCCAACCGGAGCGCCTTGTCCGGGTCGGCACCCGCAGCAAGCCAGAATTCGGCTGCATGGTCGGCGAAGGCCTCGGGATGACTCGCGATCAGATCGTCATAGCGCGCCTCCGCCACCTGGCGCCAGTGTTCGGATTCGTCGTCACGACCTGCATCCCCCAGAATGTGCGCGAGTTGTGCAGGGTAGTCAGGATCATCACAGGACCCCGCCAGAGAGTACAGGCGGGAGATGGCGGAATCAATCTCCCCAAATTGCGCTTCGACTTCGGAGAGATGGCCGCTCGCCGGGGCGTAAGCCGGCAGACGGCGTCGTGCGACTTCGAACCACCTCCGTGCATCATCCAGCCGGCCCTCATTCATCCACATGAGTCCTAGCTGGAAATCGAGAAGAGCCAGGGGAATCGGCGAGACGCCGCGGTACGCACTGCGGCTTTGTTCGTACTGCCGTTCTGCTGCCCCAATTTCGCCGCGCTCGGCATGCAACCCGACCAGGGCTGCGACATGTTCAAAGCTCGCTCTGCGCTTTACGGCTTCCTCTCGCAGGACAAGGGATTCGTCGTAGCGGCCGAGGGCTTGGAAGATTACCGCCCGCTCACCATTGGCCGTTTCGGCATCGAGTGAAAGCCGCTCGGCGCATTCGATGTCGGCTAGGGCCTCTTTGAACCGATGAAAGCCAGCGTGCGTTCGCGCGCGTGCCAGATGGGCTTTCGGGTCCGTGGGAGCGTCGCGTACGAGCTGTTCCGCGATCTCGTTTGCCCTGTCGTAATCAGCAATGCGGCCGACGATGAGCCCACGGAGCGAGATCAGCTCGGCGAGACCCGCTCGAGTTTCGACGTTTGCGGAGCCAAGCCGGACCTCCGGCTCCAAGGCGTCGATCTGGGCCTCAAGATTCAGCAAAGCAATCTTGCCGTCGGTGAGCGGCCGTTCGTCTATCATGACTTGCCCGCCTCTGGTCGATTTGGCGGCGCCATGTATGGGAACACCTTTGACGACCAGGCAATCGGTGCGTCCACGCCGTCACGGATTAGTGGACCCTTTCCGGCATTGACGTACAACGTGAGAAGAGAGTCCACGAGATCCTCGTTGAGCCACCGTCCTCCACAGCTAGCGTGCGTGCGCCCTTCGAGCATCGCCCGCTCGATTCCGAAGTAGCTCGTCTCTGAGAAAGGCTTGGACGCATCCACAACCAGGAAATCGGCAAGCAGGAGTTCGGTCAGGGGATGGTTCCCGTGCGGGTCGAGCGGCCAATCAACTTTGCCGTCAAGGCCGTCAAAGAAGGCGAGATTAGCGTTTAACCGCGCACGATACGCTCCGGCATAGGTCTTGGAAAGATTGAAAGCGTCTTCTTCGTTATAGATGTCGCGTATCTCCAGATCCCGATTCACGGTGTCGAAGATTTTCGCGCTCAGGGTGATGTTCTTGATTTCCGGCCGCCCGACTCTTTCGAGGCGCACCGCCCGTTTGCCCGCACTCAGCGTTTCGCCCACCACAGCGAATATCGGCCCCCCCTTGAGCACGGTCGCCCATTCGATTCTGAGTACGATGCCCAACACATTCTTGCCGTAAAGCCTGTCGGAGCCGACTTCCTTGAAGGCGAGCTGCCTTGTCGCGATGGTTCTTTCAGCCATGGGGCCGTCGAGGAAGAATGGATCGGACCTCTGCCCTACGAAGATCTGCAGGCCTTTCCCGCTGTCGCCACTCTCCTCATTCAGGCGAAATTTGATGACGTCACCGTTGGGCAGCGCACAGCGGCCCTCTTGCAACGGTTGTGAACCGCTGAATGTGAAGTCAAAAGTGGATTCGTCGGCTGCCACAGCGAAGGAGCGACCGTCAGGCGCAATGGATATGGAACGCACACGCAACCTGTAAATGACCGCATCGGAAAACAGGGCTGACGGGCCGGCGTACGGAAATACGTTCATGATCAGGACAAGATGCTGCGGACTCTTCGGACAAGGGAACGCATAGACATCCGTAATATCGATGACCGGATCAGCGATGGCGCGAGGCCCGGATATGTGATCGGACATGTGTTTAATCCTTCTAGGTGGCTACTTGCTCTCGTTAAGAATGGTTTCTGCTGTCTGGAAGCAGTCGGCGCCGACCGGAATCCCGCAATAGACAGCGATTTGGACGAGGACCGCGCCCAATTCCTTCGGTGTAAGACCGTTGACCTGTGCCCCGCGGACATGGTTGGCGAACTCGCCCATCTTGCCAAGCGCGGCGACCATACCGAGAGTAAGAATGCTGCGCTCGCGAGGCGACAACGTCTCTTCGCCCCATATCTCGCCCCAACAGTATTCGGTCACCAGCCGCTGAAATTCGCGGTTGAAGTCATTGACGTTTGCAAGCGCGCGGTCCACATAGGAATCGCCCAGCACCTGTCGGCGCTTGGCGAGCCCGCGGTCATAGAGAATCTTATCCATGCTGATTTGTCCTTAATTCAGTGCGAATCTCCCGCGCTTCATGCTTTGAGATCCCCCAGCCATTTCAGCGCTGACAGGCTCGGCATGAACATATACTCACCGCCGCGCAGCACGTTGAACGACTGGATGCCGTGGATGCGCCGCCTCACTGGATCCTTGGGAATCGTGAACGTGGCATCTTCTTCTTGCAGGCCCACGAGCGGGTCGCGTTCCTCGCCAAGCCCCGTAAAATTTCCGCTGTTGATCCACTCCCGTTGCAGAAATTCCATCGTGGCCATCGCCTTGGCGCTAATGAAGAGAAAATAGATCCCGCGGGGTACTTCATCATCTCGCTCCGAAAGCGCGTTCGGGTCATATGGTGCTCCGTAGGTCGTGCTGCGCCGGATGATGCGATGGATGTTCACATCCGTGAGAACCGGCATCTCGGTATCGCGTGGGTTCACCCGCCGCATGTGGCAGCCGAGCGGCACCTGCTTGCCGTGAGGATCGTTGGCATAGCTGAAGTCGTTGTTCCGCTGCGGGTCTTGGCCGAGCGATGGGTCGTCCTTGACCGGTGCAAGCGTCAATGGCGCGCCGCTGCGCCAACGGCCAACAAGTTTCGCGGCCAGCAGTTCACGCTCTTCGTTGGTTTGACCGTTGTCTCGCAGGAATCGGTTGAATGCTCCGACCCGCGATTGGTACTTGCGTACGCCAATGAAGGTGCTGTTGCGCCCGAGTATATCGGGTAACAGCGTCGCAACCGGCACTCCGGCTTCCCCCGGATAACCGAGGATAAATTCGCCCGCTTTGATGGGGCGACCTTGTCCGGGTAGTGGATCGACACCGCTGCCTTCTATTGCGGGCTGGCCAATACCGTCCTTGTAACCGAGAGGATTGAGGTCGCCCGGTTGAGCGCCGAAGTCCTGAACGTCCACCACCGAAACGCCCGAAAATCCGTGATACTGCTGCCGCGCCAACGTCATGGTGTGGCGCCACTTTTCTTCACTGTCGCTAAAAACGCTGATGGCGATATGAATTTGGCCGCTGCCGAACGGCGGGTCCCAGTTTTTCGGATCGTTCTCTCCGCGATCAAGAAGGACGTCGGCACGCGCAGCCATTCCTACGCGAAAAGCCTCGGGAAAACTTTGCAGCGACTCCTCCGGCACACCCAGCGCCACCAGACCGGTATAGCTGATTGCGACTGCAATCCAGGCGTCTGTCGCGTTCCACCAATCGGCCGCGGAAGCCACATGCGGCGCGAGCCTCCGCAGGAACTCACGGCCGCTGCGTGCATCGTCGATGTGCATCTTGATGTGCGTGCCGTAGTACGGCTCCGGCCGATAGCGCAGCACCGTTGCCTGGATCTCGTGCAGATCAAGTGTCACGGAACTGTTGCTTGCCGGCTTTTGATCGTGCTCTTCCAACACAGCCACTGCACCCCCCTTCTATGTCTTCAAATGAAACCGGCGACCGGTTTCCTGCCGAAAACTACAACCGCGCAGCTAAGTTGCGCAAAGAAACCTCCGGCGACGTTGGATGCCAGATTCAGGCATGCTGTATTTCACTGACGCGATCCACAGGTTCGGATGTGATCACGCTGTACGTAACCTCGATGTTGCCGCTTGTGGCCAACGAGTACGGACACACGTGACTCGCGGCTTCCACGAGGGACCGGGCACTTTCCTGCTCTATGCCCGGGAGGCTAATGTTCAGCCTGGCCGCCAGGCCGACGCCACCACGAGTGGTGCCAAGATCCACCTCGGCATCAACCTCCACTTCCGCTGGCAGCGCAATCTTCCTTTTGCCGGCGATCAGCTTGAGCGCCGACAGAAAGCAGGCTGACCAACCTGCCGCGAACAATTGTTCCGGATTGGTGCCACTCCCCGATGTGCCGGGCCGCGACAGCGTAACCTGCAGCCTACCGTCGTCGGTGCGGGATGCGCCATCGTCGCGGCCGCCGGTGGTGTGAGCTTTTGCGGTATAGAGAACCTTTTCGATTTTGGTCATGGTGTAAATCCGCGCCTATAGAAACACGCCGCGCAACCAGCGCGTCGAAAGCCAGAAAAAATTCCCTCCACCTGTGTTAAGCAACGCGAATCAGCTTCTTGTTCACGAATTCGCCGATGCCCAGATGCGACAACTCGCGTCCGTAGCCGGAGTTCTTCACCCCGCCGAACGGAAGGTCGGGCGCAGTCCAGGTCGCCTGGTTGATGAAAACCATTCCCGTCTCGATCTGGCGTGCGACACGCTTTCCCCGCTCAACATTCTTGGTGATCACTGATCCACCCAGGCCGTACGGAGAGTCGTTCGCCAGGTCGATCGCCTCTTTTTCATTCTTCACGCGGAAAACGAGCGCAACCGGAGCGAAGAACTCCTGATGGAAGGCTGGGTTCGCCGGCGTGATGTTCGTCAGGATTGTCGGCTCGAGGAAGTACCCGGGCCGGTCAGCCCGCTTTCCACCCAGCAACACTTTCGCGCCGCCATCCACTGCAGCCTTGATCTGTTTCAGTACCAGGTCGAGCGCCCCCTCGGTGCAAAGAGGGCCAAGCGTTGTCTGCGGATCCATCGGGTCCCCAGAAACCAGTTGTTCCAGTTCCGTCTTGAATCGATCGAGGAATTCATCGGCGATCCCCTCGTGAAGCACGAATCGCTTAGCGGCGACACAACACTGTCCAGTATTGTTTATGCGCCCCCAAACTCCCCATTTCACGGCGGTGTCCATGTCCGCATCATCCAGTACGATAAATGCATCGCTGCCACCGAGTTCCATCGTGCTCTTCTTGAGTGCCTTACCCGCTTCGGAAGCGACCGCCTCACCCGCTCTTTCGCTGCCGGTCAGCGCGACTCCCCTGATCCGGCTGTCCGCGATCACATTGGCAGACTGTTCATTGGTGATAAAGACATTCGTCCACACTCCCACCGGTGCGCCAGCGTCGACAAAAAGCTTCTCGAATGCCAGCGCGCATTGCGGCACATTCGGCGCATGCTTGACGATCAGCGTGTTCCCCGCCATGAGATTCGGTCCCGCGACGCGCGCCAACTGGTAGTAAGGAAAATTCCAGGGCTCGACGCAGAAAAGAACGCCTAGGGGCGCACTCTCGATGACGGCCTCTCCCTCGTCTACCGCGAGTTTCTCTGGCGCCAGAAACTCATCCGCTTTGTCGGCATAGTAGTCGAGGATATCGGCGCTAAGTTTGACCTCCTCTTGCGCCTCGCGAAACAACTTACCCATTTCCAGGGTGACAGGTTTGGCGAATTCGTCGATCTTCTCTCGCAGAATCGCCGCCGCCTTCTTGACAACGGCCTTGCGCGCCGCCAGCGACCTCAGACTCCAGTCGGTCGCGTATGTTTCCTCCGCTTTCGCGATGATCGACTCGAGCTGCGCGTCCGTTTGCTGCGCAAATGTTTCAACCAGTTCTTCAGAATAGGGATTAATCGTTTGATACTCCATGGAAGCCCACCTCTCTCTTATGGATTACCGGTCAAAAACCTGCCCCGGGTTTTCGGCGTTGGTAAAGAAACTGCAACGCAAAATTTCGCCTGCTGCTGAACGGCTGATCCCAGGTCTTCGGATCGTGCGGTCAGCGTTGCTGTCGGATTCGTCCCTTACGCCACCTTGTCGAGGAATTCGTCGAGCGCTGGAGCGATCTTTTCGAGCCGCTTGGTCTCCACCACCGTCAAATTCGGGTTGGCGACATACCAGAAGTGCGCCTGGATCTGGTGTTTCACGATGAAATCTTTTACTGCTGGGTTTCGAACCCCGGGCCAACCGTCGATTTCACCGAACTGGAGGTCGAGGATGTCCGGAATCTTAGTGGCGAAATCGTCGATGTAAGGATCCCAGTCGCCGTCGTAAGTGCTGGCGAAGAGCAGCTTCGTGTCGTTGTCCAGGAAAACCCAGCGCATGTCGTGAACAGTCCCAACCATTTCCACGCTTTGATTGCCGATGTTGCCATGCAAGGTTTCAAAAAAAGCACGCATGCGCTTCGCTCCGCCTGGTTTGAGTGGCGCGATCACGGTCAACTCCGAGACCTTACCCTGGCGGGCGCCGATTCGGCCGGCACTTTCTATCTTTTCTTTGGCCGAGGCGGTGGCTGATGCCCCGGATTCGATGGCGCGGATCACATTCTCCAGCGCCGTTCTCGAAATATCGCCCGCGTCGGCGTAAAGCTCCCGCAACTTCTGCAGCTTTTGCTCGAAATCCGAAGGTTGTTTCGTCACTTTCTTCTCGACTGTTTGGGTGGTCATGTCAAAGCTCCTTATTTTGTTTCCGGATTGCGTATTGGTCTCCGAAGTTTTCAAACACTCTTTTGTCGACGAGGCACCTTACTTCTGTTGTCGTTCATGCACAGACAGTTTTCCCCGCGATGTTAAGCCGCGTTCTCGATCCAGACAGTCTGGGCATTCACAAAAGCATGCGCGCCAAAATGCGATAGCTCCCGGCCATACCCGCTGTTCTTGACGCCGCCGACGGGCACGCGCGGGTCAGACGACGTCACACCGTTGATGAAGACCCCACCCGTGTATAAGTCGCGCGCCATCTTGCGGGCCAGGGCAACGTCCCTTGTCCATATGTTCCCGCTCAGTCCGAACTGGCTTGCATTCGCAGCATCAAGGGCCGCATCAACGTCGGGGACGCGGGTGATCGTCGCGACCGGCCCAAACATTTCCTCGTCGAAGGCAGACATCCCTTGCGTCACACCGCTCAGCACCGTGGGCATGTAGAAGGCACCCTTGCCGTCCCTGGGTTTGCCGCCACAGAGCACGCGTGCGCCTGCTGCAATGCTGCTTTCAACTTGCTTGTGGAGGGAATCGCGAAGGTCGGTGCGTGCCATTGGCCCCATCTGGTTTGCTGGGTCCATCGGATTACCGACCCTGATCGCCTGCGCTGCCTTTACGAACTGTTCTTCAAACTCGTCGGCGGTTTTTCCGACCAGAATGAACCGTTTTGCGGCCAGGCAAATTTGACCTGCGTTACTGAAACGTCCCTTGATACCTGCGGCAACTGCCTTCGGGATATCAGCGTCTTCAAGGACGATGAAAGCATCGGAGCCGCCCAACTCCATCACCGTCTTCTTAATTACCTTTCCGGCCTCGGAGGCGACCGCGGAACCGGCGCGCACGCTTCCCGTGACCGAGGCGCCCTGGACGCGGGGGTCGTTGATCACGTTGACGATGTCTTCCGTCTTGAGGATCAGATTTTGCAATACCCCTTCCGGAAAGCCTGATTCGAGAATCATGCGCTCAAGCTCGAGCGAACTCCTCTGTGTGTTGGGCGAGTGCTTTACCAGGACTACGTTACCGGCCAGCAGTGTCGGAATGCCCATGCGCGTCGCCTGCCACAGTGGGAAATTCCACGGCATGATTCCGAGTATTGGCCCAAGGGGTAGATACGAAACATATGCTTCGACCCTGCCGGTTGCGGCGGGTGCGTCGGCAAACATCTGCGGCCCGTGCTCGGCGTACCAGTCTGCTTCCCAGGCGCACTTCTCCACCTCTGCCTGAGCCTCCGCTAGGGTCTTTCCCATCTCTGTTGTGATCACTCTTGCCAGTTGTGCCTTGTTCTTCCGTAACGTCGCGGCGAGCTTTGAGAGTAGCTGCGCGCGTCGATGTACGGGCAGCTTCCCATACGACTTGAAGGTCTTATCAGCGAGCGCGAGCGCAGTTTCTGTTTGCTCGGCAGTAAAGAAAGGAAATGTTTCAATCTGCTCATCGGTGGCCGGGTTTACGGTAGAGAAATTAGACGAATTCATATGCCCTATTTGTGTCTCCGATCTTCTACGGCGAATGCCTGCTGAGAGTAGAGCAATCGCGTCACCAAACAGACGACGGCGCGCATTTGTTGCACTGCACTGCGAAAAGCCCGGACACCCACTGTGGGTTTGTCGATGAGGGCAAACGTAATGGTTCATAAGCATGTGCGTTTAGGATTCTGATGTGTGAAGCCAATGTCGAAAAAATGGTGAAGTGCGCACCTCTAACGCCTGTCAACATCTATGCAAGAGTCAAAGCCCTGATGTCAGATATTCATCAGAGCTTGAACGCCTGTAGGACAGAACCGCGAAAAGCACGTTTTCAGCGAGCTACGAAAATGGAGCGTTTGGCAAATAGAGTGCTCTTAACCATCGCGCTTAAGAAATCACGAGGCGCTGATAGCCAAGGACAGAAAAAAAGATGAACCGGGAATTGCCGGTAGATGATACTTCGACCATCTGGGCGCACGATGTGGCTGGGAATCAGCTCGCGCCAAATTGAAGCGAATCGAGGAGCAAATGGTTCAGCCACGAATTGTTATAGTCGGCGGTGGTTTTGGAGGATTGGCGGCTGCCAAGGCCCTCAAGGGGACCCCTGCGCAGGTGATCTTGATTGACCGTACCAACCACCACCTGTTTCAGCCGCTGCTTTACCAGGTGGCAACGGCAGTGCTGACTCCCGGCCAAATTGCGACCCCGATCCGCAGCATTCTTCGTAATCAAAAGAACGCTACAGTCATCCTCGGTGAAGTCACCGGAGTGGATAAAGATCGAAAGTGCGTCCTGGTCAGCATTTCGGATCACGAGAGAGTAGCTGTTACCTACGATTACCTGATCCTGGCTTCGGGCGCTACACACAGCTATTTCGGTCACAACGAATTTGAGGAGTTCGCCCCGGGACTGAAGAGCCTCGCCGATGCCGTTTCGAGCCGAAACAAAATCTTGCAGGCGTTCGAAGAAGCGGAGGCTGAAGAAGATCCGAGCCGCCACCGAGACCTGTTGACGTTTGTACTGATCGGTGCGGGTCCTACAGGTGTGGAGATGGCCGGCGCCTTAGCTGTTCTGATCCGAATCACGCTCAAATCAGAATTCCGTCGGATCGATCCGGCCTCTGCAAGAATTGTGCTCGTCGATATGGCGCCGCGAGTTTTGTCCCCGTTTGCGGAGGATCTCTCGCAAGCTGCAAAGCGACGGCTCGAGAAACTGGGCGTCGAGGTACGGCTCGGGCACAGCGTAGATCGAATTGACGCTGACGGGATCGTAGTCGCGGGAGAGCGCATTGCCAGCAAGACAGTGATCTGGACGGCGGGAGTTGCACCATCGCCTGCGGGCAAGTGGCTGGAAGTGGAGACCGACCGCGCCGGCCGCGTGGGCGTTCAAAAAGACCTCACTGTGCCAGGACACCCCGAGATCTTCGTGGTTGGAGATACCGCGGCGTTCGAGCAAGATGGCAAGTCGCTCCCTGGCGTTGCGCAGGTGGCTATGCAACAAGGGCGATATGCGGGAAAACTCATATACAGCCGCATAGCCGGCAGCACGCCTCCAGCTCCTTTTCGCTACTTCGACAAAGGCAACATGGCCGTGGTCGGCAAGGGCTTTGCTGTCTTGCAGAGTCACAAAGTACGAGTAAGCGGTTTTGGGGCTTGGCTCACCTGGGCGGCCGTGCACTTACAGTTCCTGGCGACATCGAGTCTGCGTGTGACGGTCTTCCTGCAATGGGTTTGGACGTATTTAACTGGCCAGAGGGGCTCTCGGCTCATTGTGAAGTACCATGAACCACAACCAGCGAAGGCTACGAAGGAGACCCCCAGCAAGTCAGCAGTGGCATAAACAACGTGTAGGAAGTGACAAATGATCAGCGCGGACCGGTCAGCCAGTGAACACTCTGTGACGCGGTCTACAGCCGATGATTTGCCGTCCACATTGATCGGCTTCGGAACGCCTATGCTCGAGGTTACGATCACGGATACACCATCGGAACGTCGCATCACGCTCAGCGGGAGAATCATGGGCCCTTCGATTCAAGAGCTGCGGAGGGTTTGGGAGCAATGTCGCTCTCAGGTTCCTCCTCGGAGGATTATTTGCGACCTCAACCATGTGATCGAAATTGACGAAGGAGCCAATTCCTTGCTCACCGAAATGATGGCTGAGGGGATCGAGTTGGTGTCCGACGGGGGCTTGAATGGTTGGCTGATTCAGGCGCTGAAGGACGGCAAGAGTCATGTATGGACCAGGGTCGTCCCTCACAAATCAGGCATTGGCTACAGTGCCGACGTGGAGCAACGCCTGGTGACCACCGTCGCCGAAGGCGCGCTTTCGGCTGCGGACGTGCGCCAACACCTATCGAGTGAGCAACGGGATTCGGCACTTCCATTCCGCGAACTCATAGACGCTCGCCATGCCTGGATCGATTTGTCGCCGGCAGAAGTTCGGGAAATCGTGGACCTTCTGCGCTCGCTTTCGCGTCAGCACTATCTCGGTCCAACCGCAGTAGTCGTTTCTAGCCCAATCGCCTTCGGAGTCATGCGTATGCTGGAGAACCTGGTCGAGGATGTCTGCGTGGTACGCGCATTCCGCGACTTCGCGCAAGCTGAGAGCTGGGTTCGAGATGTGTGTGTATAGGATCGGACTGTCATCGGGTCAGTTTGTTGGCGCTTGTGCCAGACAGCGACAGAGCAGTAGTCGCTGCAGTATTGTTTCTGGCCGCTCACTACGCACTGGCACCAACTGCGCTCCGTTGTAGCATTCCCAGACGAAGGAGAGACTGTGACCAGAAACGTGCTAGTCAATTCTGGCTCTTCAGCGTACGTTCAAAACGTATCGATAGGGCCTCACCAGTTGTTAGCAGACGAACCCACCGACGTCGGCGGTACTGACGCCGGTCCCAACCCATACGAACTGGTGATGGCTGCGTTGGGCGCGTGCACCAGCATGACGGTACGTAGGTACGCTGAACAGAGACGTTGGCCGCTTGAGAAAGTACGTGTGCAGGTGACATTCTCAAGAATTCACGCCGTAGATTGTGATGAATGCAGCCGTAAGAAAGGAATCGTGAATAGAATCGGGAAGAGGATCACCTTCATTGGCGACTTGTCCGAGATCCAACGGCAGAGGCTTCTGCACGTGGCCAATAATTGCCCCGTTCACCGGGTCCTGGCCCAGGCGATTGAAATTTCTTCGACGTTGAGTACCGGTGGCACGTTACTGCGGGTTTAGAGTGCCCAAAGCTGCTTTCAGAGCTGTAAAGTGTTCTGCTATTCGGATCTTGTTGACGGCTTCTACCCAGCGGGGGGAACCCGCTTGCGACCCGATCCAACCGTGAATCAGAATGCAGTTATCGCTGAGGGGCGCAAATTCCTGTTGCTGGAGCCACAGAAGGATTACCTCGAGACTACTCGGTGATCCCGAACTGACCCCGAAGCGCTGAAGTAGTATGAGTGCTTACGATCTGAGTCAGTTCGCGACTGCCTGTGCCAGACTACAGGGATCAGCGCTCTTTGTTTTCTGTTGGTGAGTTTGCCCGGCTGACCGCTTCGGGACAGCATACGTTTGCCATAGTACGCGCAATGCCGCGGTTAGAGGAACTGCGAGGTAGATACCCACGATCCCACCGATTTTGGCTCCGACGAGCACCGCGAAGATCGCAGCTAGTGGATGGAGTTCCAACTGACGTCCCATGATTCTCGGATACGTGAAGTAATTCTGCGTGACCCTCCAGATGACGAGAAGCAGGATCATCCACACCCAACGCGCATGATTGACTACGCCCACGCCAATGATCAGGGCTGCTGTGGTCATCCAGCCCGCCGCCGGTATAAACTCCAACACTCCGCCAAGAGCAGCCAGTGCGATTGCGTGCGGAAATTGGAAAAGCAGCATAGCTGTGGAATAAAAGGCAAACGACAGGCCGCAAAGAATTGCCTGGGCTCTTATGTACAACGTGAGCATGCTGTGCAGTTCGGCCGTGAGAGCACGGACGGTCTCCCGGCTGTCTTCCGGAAAGACCAGTCTGGTAAAAGCATCCGCGATGTGATCGCCATCGCGCAAAAAGAAAATAGCAAGGACTGGGATGAGCAGAAGACAGACGAACCCCTCCGCAGCATGGGAGATGTAGCGATCCGCTACCCTCACCAGGTCTTGAACGTTATCTCTATGCCGAAGAAGAAATGATTTGAGGCGCACCTCTTGCTTGTCAGTCCAACCATAGTCTTTACCGAGATCCGTCGCGATCTCCCCGGTAGACAATCCGTCTAGTATTGCGGGAACTTCATCGAAGAGTGTGACCGTCCTGCTCGCAACGCCCGGCGCAAGTCCATAACCCAGAAACGCAATCACAATCAAGAAGGCCAAATAGACCTCCACCACGGCCGGACCTCTCAAGTTCCGAAAAAATAAGGAATGCCGCTCCAGGAACTTGACGACCGGATTTATCAGGTAGGCGAAGAAGATGGCGAGTACAAAGACTAGGATGATCGGCCACGCTCTGTACACGAGGATACACCCACACGCGACCAGCAGGGTGGTCAGCACGACGTTAAGCGTACGGTGGTCCGGAAATCCCATCGCAGATTTCTCCGAGGGCGACTGCCGCTCCCGTCAGTTCAGAGCAGACTGCTTAACTGTGTTACTCATCGTCGGTTGAACTGAGGCGGGAGCGGGCGCCGGATCCAGCAGCTTATCTATCGCCCGCCCCATCGCGCCGTTCATTGCCGAGACAACGGTGGGCACATCGTGCTGGCTGACTGTTCCAGTCTCGGAAACAGAGTTGGTCCACACCGTCGCGCCTGTAGCGAGGCTCACCATCTGGGCGGAGATTACAACCTGGACCTTGACCCCGCCTTCGTAGTCGATTTCGTTGAGCTCTTCGAGGCGTCCGCTGAGAACGTAGTCGACGTCGGAACGCCCATCGTAGGTTCTGACTTGCGCGAAGTTGCCGCTCGCGCGCAACCGGTCGGTTACGGCGTTGGTCACAAAATCACGCGGATCCACCGCCCAGCGGTGGTAATTGTAAAAGCCGATCTGTTCTGGAGAGGTCTTGTAAACAATAGCTCCTTGCCGAAGGTAAACGGGCGATCGAAATTCGCGCACGGCCAACGCTGAGTGGACATTTGCTGCCGCCGGTGGATCCGGCGGAGGCGGCAGGTGTAGCGTGTAGTAGTTCGGGTACTTCACCGGGCCCCCGCAGCCAGCCAGGATCAGGGTTGCCAGCGCCAACCCAACTGCTTTCAGATGCTTTTTCATATCCACCAATCCTTATTATTGTTGCGGGACCTGTCGCTCTTTCGGTTGCTTGATCCGAATCAGGCTCCACGGACGCTGCTTCAGCGAGTCGGTCAGTTGATCCAGATTGTCGGTGGCCATGCGCAGATTTTCCACCGTGTCGTCGATCTTGTAGTCGTTCGCACGTACTATGACCTGCAGGTCCGCTAGTAATTGCTTGGCTTGCTGCAAAGTGTTCTGCAGTTCAGCCAGATCCTTGCGAATCGGCTCCCGCATATCGGTGACCGTGCCATTCACGTTCTGGATGGTGTCATCCGCGTGCCGGCTAAGCACAATCAATTGATCGGAAATACGATCAATCTTTGGACCCTCGGTCGCCAGTATGCCGTTGACGTGATCCAGCAGAGCTTGAACCTTCTGTTGCGTAGGCGGGCCGGTCATGGTATTCAGATTGGCCAGGAGACTTCGCGCGTCACCGGTGATGCTCTCCAGTTCTCCCTGGGCTTGCATGATGAGCGCGTTGGCGCTGTCGGCGACATCGGCCATCTTACCCGCAATCTCGTCCAAGCTGGCAGCCTCCTTCGACGGGATTGCGGACCCAGGGGCTAGCCGTTTCGCGTCATTGCTGCCGGTGGTGATCGACAACGCAGCGCTATTCATGAGGCTCACCAGGCCCAGCTTGGCCACGGACTTTTCGTTGAGGGGCGTACCTTGTTTCACGTCGAGCCGAATCTCAATTCGAGTCGGGTCTTCCGTCCACGGCCGTACGGCTGTTACTTTGCCCACAGTGATTCCACCAAAGAGCACATCGGCTCCTGGCTCAAGGCCGCCGGCGTAACGCAGATAGGTTCGATAGGGGACCGTATCCCCGCCGAATTGAGCATGCATCAGATAGATGATGGTGAATGCCAGGATCGAGAAACATGCCAGGACGAAGGCCCCGACTTTTGCTTCGGTTGTCATTTTGAGGCCTCCTGAGTCTGTAGGTATTTCTCGAAGTAAGCGGCGATTGCAGGGGTCTTCGTCATATCATCAGGAACACGATCCAGGAACTGTCGCACGCGCGGATTCTGGCTCGCCCTGATTTCGTCCTTGGTTCCAATTGACGTGAACCTGCCGTTGTACAGCATCGCGATGCGGTCGGCGATTCGGAATGCGCTCGGCATTTCATGAGTCACAACGATGACCGTCATCTGGAAAGCCTCTTTAAGAAGGAGGATGAGTTCATCGAGTTCGGCCGCGACGATGGGATCGAGTCCCGCGGAGGGCTCATCGAGCACAAGAATCTCAGGCTCAAGCGCGAGAGCGCGTGCGACCGCAGCCCGCTTCTTCATGCCGCCGGACAGTTCTTGTGGATGTAACTTGCCGAATTCTCCCAGGTTAACCACAGCCAACTTCATCCATACGACCAGCTCGATGATGGAAGGCGCGAGCTTGGTGTGTTCTCGCAGGGTCAGAGCAACGTTGTCCTGTACCGATAGCGAATTGAACAACGCAGCGCTTTGAAAGGCCACACCGATGCAGCGCCGGACAGATTTCAGTTCGGCGTTTGAGCAACGTGTAACGTCAATCCCTTTCACCAAGACGCTGCCTGACGTTGGACGCTCCAAGGCGAGGATCTGCCGCAATAGCGTGCTCTTGCCTGAGCCGCTGCCGCCCAACAGCACCATGGTTTCTCCGTGCTCGATGTCGAGACTGAGCCCGTCCAGTATCCGGCGTCCATCGTATTCAACCACCAGGTCGCGAATCGAAATGATCGGCATCAGGATTTCACCGTGAAGTAGAAAATGGCAGTGAAGACGGCATCAGCGACGATTACGAGAAAAGTAGACTTCACCACCGCACTGGTCGTGGAGCGGCCTACCGAGTCGGGCCCTCCGCGGACACGGAAGCCTTCGAGGCAACCGACATGAGCGATGATGGTGGCAAAGGCCACGCTCTTGATGAGTCCGGTGATCACATCGCGCAGCACGATGGAGTCCAATACATAGCGGAAATAGAGCAGTGGAGCGAGCCGGGTGCTGAAGAACATGAACAATCCGCCCGCCAAAATGCCGCACACATTCGAGATGATACTGAGACAAGGAACGGTAATCAGCGCCGCCAGATACTTTGGAGCCAGCAGGAACTCCACGGGTTCGAGTGCCATGACTCGAAGGGAATCGAGCTCCTCGGTCACCTTCATGGTTCCGATCTCAGCCGCGAAAGACGATCCGGACCTTCCGCTGACAGCAATGGCGGTCAGCAGCGGGCCGAGTTCACGCGTGAAGCCTACGGCCACGAGATCGATGACATAGTGGATGGCTCCAAAGCGTCGTAGTTCCGAGGCCCCTTGCATGGCGAGGATGAAGCCGCTGCAAATCGCCATCAGCGATACCATGGGCAGCGCATCCACGCCGATCTGCAGCATCTGGCGTACCGCTGCCTGCCACCGATAACGGTTCCCGACCAACGGTAGGGCGCTCCCCATGGCGCGCAGCGTGGCCCACAACTGAATGTTCAGACTCCCGACATAGTCAAGCTGGGCGATCGTCCCTCTCCCGACGTTTTCGAGAACGGTTGCCATCAAGAAACCTTCACCACTGTGGAAGCACGTCCATAGCCATTGATTTCGAAGATATCCAACAATCCGGTCACTTCGAATAAATGAAGCACTCGACCTTGCAGTCCCTGAATGCGCAAGGTATTACGGCGACTGCGCGCGACCTTGAGTCCTTCGACGAGAGTCGCAATGCCCGATGTGTCCAGGTAGGAGACCTCAGTCAAATCGACGGCGACGGTTTCCATCGATTGCCCTTGCAGCACGGCGAGGAGCCGATCCCGAAAGGCGGGCGAAGAGTCAATGCCAAGATGCCCCCGCAAGCGCACCAGCGTGCCTTCGCTGGTCTCATCCACCGTGATCTGAAGATCGGTCGCACTGACTATGCCGCTCGTCAACCCATTTCCCCTCTCTGGCAGGTGCTTCTCGGTCGTCGCTATTGTTTAAGGATCAATCAGAGGCATCTGTGCCAACTGCACGTCGATTAGCAGGCCGACTCTCCAATCGATCTGGAAAAACAATGCCGTTTGCCGGCCGGAGAGCACTTTGCGAAAGGCTGGAATGTACTTGAGTCTTACCTGCATGATCGATTCCTCAACATCCGCCCGCTTTCGAATATAGGTCTCGGCTTGTTCGCCGTTCATCGTGTCGAAGGTCTGAAAGTAGTCTTTAATCAGCGCGGCTTTCGTGTCATTGACTTTGGCTAGGTCGGCCGCATACTGGTCGTAAACAGGCCAAAATTTCACTGCCTCGGCGTCCGTTAGGTTCATGTTGGCCGCGACAATCTGCTTCTTCTGTGATCGTAGGTCCTTCCTGAGGAGGTCGACGTTTTCTTCGATTTGCGCTTGAGCGTCGTCGCCCTGGGCGGACTTGCCACCCGACGCGACCGGCTTATGCTGCTGCGAAACAGAGCTCTGACAAAAAGCCAGGTTAAGAGTTGGCACTAGTAGTACGGCCAGTGCTGCGACAACGAACAGGTACTTTCGATGCATTGATCCCCCTTTGATATTCACGAGCAATCGAATAACCAGGCACAACTGAAACGGTCATTCTTTGTCTTCGACCGCCGTAACTGAAGGCATGCCTTTTCATGGGTCACAACGTTTGGGCCTGTGTATTGGAAAACTGTCCTGCTCCTCTGTTGGCGATCAACTAAAAGCGGTATGAAACTCCCAACGCAAACTGCGATCGCGCGTGCAGCTTCACACCAGGAGCTATCTGGTTGGCCACTTGAGCCACACCGAAATCAACATTCAAGGGCAGTTCGCCGCGGGGGATCACGCGCGCGAAATAGGTCAACGTCGTCGGCAGCTGGGCTGCGGGGAGACCTTCTATCTGACGAGGCTCTTGCAGAAACTCCGAGCCGAACACCACTTTGCTCTTTACTGGCCCTGGAACCACGAATCCAGCGGCTCCGAAGAGCCGCCCCTGCCAGTTAGCGGCATTGCCCGCGATGCCCAGTACGGACCCGTTTGTGGCTTTGAAGCCGAAGCTGGCGACGATTGGCAGAACATTGAAGTATGTGATCGTCTTCGTGCCAACGATATAGAAGTCTTCATTGTGCGTATCTTTATCGTTGAGGACTCCGCCAACGCGCTGCACATTGGTGCGTGCCACGAATCCCAGGGAGATCGCAGGAATGTAGTTGTGCTTTCCCGCGTTTTCGCGCAGCAGATTGGCTTTGCCATGAAAGATGTTGAAGCCGCCATTGAACAGCGGGCTCAGCCCAGCTACGGATCCATCCGAATTCAACGCGCGTGTATATCCAGCTTCGAATCTTTTCAGGAACCCGACTGTGCCCGATAGTTCGTAGAACCCTCCGAGCACACTACCGCCATCGAGATAGTGAAAACCTACGACCGGAAGTCCGAAGTTGTTTGCCGGCGAAGGGCTGGTGTACGCGAAAGGCGTCACGAAGGCTCCAGTCTGCCCCTCCCAGTTGAGGTTTTGCGCATGCCCAGCAGCAGCGACCCAGATCAGAAATACAACCAGGAGACTCCAACACCAGCTTGTTCGTTGTGCAAATGAGGCGTGGCGAGCGGGGTGTTCGAGCATGCGCAAAGACGGCATCCGTGATCCTCCTAACCAACATGATTTGAGAAAGCACGCGCCCTTCCAAAGAAGGAATTCCGTCCGGCGTCAGGATCGACCTTTGTTATCAGCAGGAAAAGTTGATCCGTTTTATTTGTCGCATGGCAAGCGAGACAGCATTCCGACATCGGTTGACGGCCTGACGAAATCGTCAACTCATGGACACACTCGGCAAGTAGTGGGTGCGGGTCTTACATCCATCGCATAATGGCAGTACCAACCCGATCGTCAATCACCCGCTTACAGCTGGTAGTGGTCCCAACTGCGCAGACAGAGGAGGTTGCGGCAAGCTAAATCGATTCTATGTGTGGATCGACTCGAAATTCGGGAGGTCGTCAAAGATTCGAGACTTCGTCTAAGCGGCAATCGTCTGGGGTTGGGTTACACGGACTTACCGGAGCTCCATTGAGCTTGTTGAGTCGTCAACATTCATCTATTCAGGTGTCCTGCCCATAGCGTGGATGATCTCATCGTTCGCTTGGGTGTAATCCAGCTGTGACTGCAAGAGCAAAGTCTGGGCGTCGAGTTCATGGGCGGTTCCCATATCGGCCTGGGAGGTAAGAGCCTCTCCCCGTACGAGTTCCTCATGTAGAACTCGACTGGATTCGCTGCGCAAGGCCAGCAGCTCCTCAGACACCTTCCGCATTTGCTCGGTCCTTTCCAGCTTGTTGTATGCCGTTTGCACCGCCAGCTCGACCTCATCGCTTAGCCGGGCAAGGTTTTCTTTCGCCTGCGACAACTGAGACTCGCGCTCACGGAGGAGCGCACGCTTGCGGCCTGAGTCGAAGAGGTCGTAGCTGAAGTGAACACCAAAACTCCCGAAATTCCGGGCCAGGAATGGAACGTTGTCTTGGTAGCTGTAACGAGCAAAGGCGTCCACATCGGGCACATAGACGTCCGTTTTTGCTAGGCGAACCGCAGCCTTTGCTTTCTCGACTTCATTGCGCGCTTCCACTATCTCGGGATGGGATGCGAGTGCCTCAGCCACACAGGTTTCGCGCGCGCAGGCTGGCTGCACTTCCGCAGTGTTGGGGTCAAGATCGAGCGCCGTTGCGAGAGGCAGTCCCATGGCATCGTTGAGCTGCAGGTTAAGGTCGGAGAGCTGTAAATCGGTAGTCAGCAGTTCCTGTTTTGCCTGCAGCAGTTCCGCCCGGCTTTCGATCAAATTCTCTTCCATTGTGCTGCCGTATTTCACCTGCTGCACGCGCTCGCTTTGCAGATCTTCCGACGCTTTAATGCTGGCTTCAGTAGCGGCACGGTGAACCTGGGCGATCAAAACCTTGTAATAGAGTTGGTGAACTTCCAGAGCAACATCGTTCTCCGTTTGTTGCGCTTTCTGCTGTGAGGCCTTCAAGTCCGCTCGCGCCATGTCGTTCACGGGTCGGATCTTTAGCAGCGTGGTCAAGGGTTGCGTGAGTTGAGTGCCACTGGTCGTCAGGTTCACGCCACCCTGATTGATTGTCGAGGTCACAGGGGGAACAAGGCTACCTGCGACGGTGCCGAGACTGCCCGCTGAGAGTTGTATCAGCTGCGTGTCGGTCAAATGTAGGAAGTTGCTTTCGTTTCGAATGGTGGGAAAATATGCGCTTCTCGCAACTTCTTTGGCGTGTTGCATTTCCTCGACTTTGTATCCGGCAATGTGGACATTGTGGTTGTGCTGCATGGCTAACTGCACGGCTTCGTGCAAAGTAATGTGCCGAGCAGAATGAGTATCGCCTGGCTCTCCGCCGTAGGCGGGAACCTGGGAGAGCACGATGGTGATTAACAGCTGTAGTTTCCATTTCATGAGCGCGTCTCCTTGACTGGCTGCAGCTTGCTGAGGTCGCCGTAGTTCAGCGGTGATTTGCGCAGCAATGCGGTTAAAACAAGGCCTAGAAAACAAGCCCATGCCACCAGAAGGAAGCCGTCGATGAGACTCAAGGCGTATGCCTGAAGACGCAGCCGAGCCGCGATCAGATCGACTGCACGGGCGCCCGCCGCAACCGCGCCGGATGATTTGGCGTAAACACCCGCAGCCAAGGCGTGAAGATTTCCGTCTGTAATCCAGCTTCCCTGGGTCACGTGCAGCCCTAGAAGGTTCGAGTGCAGCTTTTCGCGGTCGGCGAGAAAGTGGCCCATATATATGGCCCCAGCCGTTCCACCAAATAGGCGAATCGTATGAAACATCGCGGAGAAGGTCAGAATCCATTGAGGCTTCGTCAGCCCTCCCGAAAAGACTCCTTGCAGGACAATGCATCCCACAAGCCCTATGAAAGCAAACGCTTGCCCGACGCCCGTGAGCAGCTCGGTGCGATAGTAGTTGGCTGCCGACCAGGCAGTCGTGTACTCAGCGTTCAAGCAGACGGCGAAGGCCATTCCGGCAAAGCCTGCTGCCATTACCAGCCGCGGATCCAGTTTGCCAAGCAAAAGGAGCGCAGCAGTAAACGCAATCAGCAACAAGGGAGCTGCGCTCCAGATCACAGCCGGCCCGATCTGGTCGGCTTCGAAGCCGTGAATGGCCAGCGACTGTGGAATCAGGATGATGGTTCCGGTGAGAGTAAACCGGAACCAGAACAGCAAGGTGCCCAGCAGCACCGTATTCCATTGCCAGAGATAAGGGAGGGCAACCAGAGGGTTGGGACCACGCAGTCGCCGTATGAGCGCGCAAACTAACAGGAACGAGCCGGACCAAAACAACCCGTTGAATACTCCGGAGCGCCACCAATCGAGCCTCTGTCCTTGCTGGATGGCGGTAAACAGCAGGGCTAGTCCGGCGCTCAGGTACAGGAACCCAACAAAGCTGGGCGCCGGACTGTCCTTTTTTCGGGCAGGGGCGGGCGGTATGCCGAAATAGATACAGATCATCATCACCGGCGCAATCAGGGCTGAATTCCAGAACATCCAGTGCCACGAGAGATGATCGCGGTACCAGCCGTAGAGTGACGGCGCTATATTGACGGCCCCATCTACAAAGGTCGCGTAGAACGCGATGGTGAACGGAAGGAACCGAAACGGAATATTTCGAAGGGCAAAAGTAAGGGTGAGCGGATAAAAGGTGCCTGAAGTCAACCCGGCAACAACCAATGCCGTAATCAGCAAGCTGTAACTGTGTATGAACGGCAGTAGGGCGCAGGTCACGGTGAATATTCCTGCCGCAAACAGAAGAATGCGCCGTGGCCCGAGCAGACCACCGAGGTAGACACTAAAGGGTCCGATAAACATGAGGGCCGCGTTATAAGCGCTGTCGAGCCATGCACCGTCGTCGAAACCAATGCCGACGTGGCCCTTCAGATCTGCAAGCCCCAGCGAAAGCATGCGACCGGTGAGCGTGACGAGTCCAGCGCCGATAACGACCCCGAGGATGCCTAACAGTGGCCGCGTGGAAATCTCTGAGGGAATTGCCACAGCCGCCGCATGTGCGATCTCTGCTGTCGTAGGTGGGCGGTTTATAGCAATGGCGGCCATGAGATACCCCGGCTATCGTCTGGTGCGGACTGTGGCAATTACCGAGAGACCCGGTCGCAGTTCGGCCAAGCTGGCATCCTCCAACCCAATCTTTACTGGAATCCGCTGCGTGACTTTCGTGAAGTTTCCGGTGGCATTGTCGGGCGGCAGTAACGTAAATTGCGAACCGCTGGCCGGCGCAATCTCGATAACTTTGCCGCGAAAGACTTTCCCGGGATAGGCGTCAATGCGGATCTCGGCTGGGTCACCAACTTTCACGTTGGTGAGTTGCGTCTCTCGATAATTCGCCTGGACCCATTTCACTTTGCCCACGAACGAAATCACTTGCGTGCCAGGGGAGACCAACTGTCCGGGTCGAACCTGCCTTTCGCCCACCGTGCCGTCTGCGGGTGATTCAATCCTCGTGTATCCCAGGTTCACCTGTGCGACGGTAAGCGCGGCCTCCTTGCCTCGCAGATCAGCGATGAGCTGGAGTTCCTGGGAATTCAGAACATCGAAACCGCGGCGTTCGGCTTCGACTGCCGATTGACTACTGGATAACATTGCCTTGGCTTGCTCCAGCGATGCTTGCCGGCTGAGTAGTTGCGCGCGCGAGCCTTGTTCTGCGGCCACCGCTTGCTCAACTTTCTGGCGAGTGGTGGAGTTGGTCTCGATTAGAGCCTCCTGACGGCGACGCTCTGAAAGTGTGCGGTCCAGATCGGCCTGCACGGCTGCAATTCCCGCTTCCGCCGCGGCAATTTCGGCCTGTGCCTGCGATACTCCGGCGAGCGCCCGGTCGATTTTTGCCTGCTGCAGTTGCTTCTGGCGCCGGTTGTTCTCGATGGCCGCTTTCGCCGCCGCTACCGCGGCATTCGCCTGAGCAACCTGGGCCTGGTAATCGTCGTCTTGCAGTTCGATTAGTAGGTCGCCTTTGTGGACTTGCTGATAGTCAGAGATGTGAACGGCGCCAACAATACCGGAAACCTTGGTGCTGAGCGGGGTGAGGTCGCCGCGAACGTATGCGTCATCTGTAACCTGGTTCGCTTTACCTCCTTCCCAGGAATTCCAGTTCCGGGTGAGCGTAATCAAGACAGCAAAAGCGAGCATTGCAACCAGGACGGGCGTGAGGTATCTCTGCCACCCAAAAGAAGGCTGAGCTACGCTCGGCTCTTTCCTTGGCAGTTCCGGCCTCGCTGCGGGTGCTGGAGACTCGACGGGGACGGGGGACGCAGCCATTAATCACACTCCTTGATTGGCACGAAATATGGCGAGGGCGGAGTTTTCATTTGTACATCCCAAAGCGACTACGACTCCTACCCAGATACCCCTTTTGCACCTGATGTTCCACATCTTGGGCCTCCGCAGCCTCGTTGCGAACGTGCCTGCGCAGTCGATCAGGCTTTATTAGGTTGATGGTTTTGTGCAGACGGCAGTATTCTGACATCGCGACTTTGACACTGTGCGTCAGCTGACTTTTGGTTGAGCCAGGGAGGCTGAAACCACGTACCTATAGCGGCAGGTCAACACCGCGCCACAGGTCTTGGAAGCGCGGATCCGATCCTAACAGATCAGGACAATGAACATCGACCGGCTCGCGTTTCATTGTGCTGGAAGAGCGGGTGAATTACATCCGTTCACCATGCGATCTTCAATGCGAATTGAAGCTGGCGGGAGGATGTCGAGGTACTGGTAATCAGGCCCGCGGTCGTTACCGCGGCTCCGTTGGCACTAAATAAGGTGTTGTTGGCGACAGGGGGCAAGAAATTCGTGTGATTCAGAACATTGAAGAATTCCGCGCGGAACTGAATGTTGAAGGTTTCTGAAATGCGCCTAATCTGATTGTTTTTGAACAGTGAAAGATCGAAGTTCGAGAGGCCAGGCCCAATCAGGCTGTTTCGGCTCGCGTTTCCCATTCGCGTGGCGGGCGCGGGGAACGAGAAGCATTGAGTCTTGATGTAGTTTGCCGGATTGCCGGGATTGATGGCTGACTCGCAACCCGACCCGAATATCCGGTCAGGGAAATCAAATGGGTACGCGGTCTTCAAACCGAGAGGATCCCCTCCGATTAGTGGCGTTAACGGCATGCCGCTGCTGACTTGGTAAATTCCGCCAATTTGCCACCCGCTAGCGAACCAGCGCACGCCGCCTTCGTTACTGGGGGTAGGAACCTGCCAAATTGCGTTGAACACACCATTTTGACGAATATCGAAGTCGGACAGTCCGCGGTTCACGCTCGTATCGAACCAGGGTAAGTTAAATATGGAATTGAGGAACTGGTTTCCCGCAACAGAGGCGGAACTGGTATCGATGGTTTTAGCCCAAGTGTACGAGGCACCGAACTGCAGGCTTTTCGTCATGCGCCGCACAATGTGGGTTTGCAGTGCGTCATAGACGCTGCTACCGTTCCATAGAACTCCAGTGATTTGCCCAGCGTTGGGATTGACGCGCGTACCGCTCCCTGCAGGAGTGGGCCAGAAGTAACCAGCCGAAGTGTGTGAGGTCGGTAGAACGATGTCCATGTCCTGAACTTGGAATGGCTGATGGACTCCGTGAGAACCGACGTATGCGATCGTTGCGACCAGATTGCTACCAAATTGTTGCTGGATATTAAAGTTCCAGCTCATCACATAGTTACGTTTGGGATATAAATCAATATGCTCGTAGCGCAGCCGATTCGCTGTCAGCAAGGTGAATGCGGCCGCAGGAAAGCTTCCTGCCGTTAGTCCTGACGAGATCGTCGCGAGTTGGAAGAACGGGGCAGCCATGTAGGCGTTGGCCCCGAATTCATATGTAAGAGGCAGAACGTCGTAGATGCCGAAAGCACTTCGCACAGCAGTACGGCCGGAATGAAAGGGGTCCCACGAGAATCCAATTCGCGGTTCGAAATTTCGATACGTTGGATTATAGAAATATGGGGAACCAAGATGCGCAGTAGAGTCAGTGATGTTACGCAGGTTCGCTAGCCGGCCATTCACTTCGCTTGGCACAGTCGACATCTCATATCGCAGCCCAAAATTCGCGACGAAATTCGCGGCCAAATGAGCGTCGTCCTCGAAGTATACTCCGACTATCGTTTGACGAAAGTTGAATGGGGCGACATTTTGGGTGAGCGCTGCGCTGAATGCGGCCGGCTGGTCGGTCAAGAAATTCGCGAGCGACGTGAAATTAAAGACTCCATTCGGCTTTGAGGTGCCAAGCTCGTTGTCCTGCAGGCGTTCAACATTGGCTCCGAACTTCAACGAGTGAATCCCCTTCGTCCAGAACAGATCATCGTAGACCTGGATTGAATTGAAGCCGTAGTTGATCTCTCCACCCGCGCCGGGGCCGCCCGTGTAATTGGAAATGCCCGTAACCCCAATGAACCCGACAGGTTTGCCGGGCACAAATCCATTGCTGGGATCCTCTGCAAAAGGGACCAGCGCCTTTATTGGCTTTATTACATCGGCGCGCACGCGGCTGAAGCCCAGCCGAAAGGTGTTGACGAAGGCCGGCGTGATAATTTTTGTGTATTCGGCTGTTGCAAGCTGACGCCGAGTTGGTGTGCCTGACACGACGGTTTGGAAGAGATCGGGTGACGTGAGCGAACTGTCGTCGAACATGTAAGTTCCTTGGACCAGATCAGTAGAAGAAAAATTGTGATCAATTCGGGTAATAAAGAAGTTCTCGTTCCCAATCTGCTGGGTTATTGAGGTGAAAGTGCCAGTGTCACCTTTGATGTTGCTTGTCGGCAACGGATAAAGTGCCAGATATGGTTTCACGAGCGGGCTGACGGTCACAGCTCCGGCAACGAGCTCGCCGTTGCGCGCCGCCTGCGTCGGCACAACTGCAAGCTGAGTGACACTCTGGTCTTGCCGAAGCCCCTCGTAATCTCCAAAGAAGAAGGTGTTATCTTTCCTTATTGGCCCCCCCAGAGCAGCTCCGAATTGGTTGCGGTGAAACGGCGGAATCATGGCCGGATCGAAATAATTCCGCGCGTCAAGCGCGCTATTGCGGAAGAATTCGTAGACGGACCCGTGCAGCGTATTGGTACCCTGCCGGGTAACAGCATTGATCACTCCGCCGGAAGTCTTGCCGTAATCCGCCTCAGCGTTTGCGGTGACGACTGAGAACTCCTGGATGGCATCAACTCCCAAATCGATGCCGAGCGCGCTGCCTGGGCCTCCATTCGAATAATCATTTATGCTGACCCCATCAATGCGGTAATTGTTCTGCTGCGGGCGCCCTCCGGAAACTGTTATCTGCGTTCCCAGCCCGCGATTTCCCCGAATCAGGAAGTCAGCGGGTGCCGTCTGGGTGCGGATCTGTGCCACGCCTGGCTCTAAAGTTGCCAGTTGAGTCCAGTCGCGGGCATTAAGTGGCAATTCGCGAATGGTCTGGCCGTTTACAACCGCGCCTAATGTCGCGTCGTTTGTTTCTACTGTCGGCGCTGCGCCTTGCACCTGAACATTCTCGCTGGCGGTGCCAATCGCCATGGTCAGATTCACTTCGATGTTTGCACCAACCGTGAGCGTGAGACCGGTGACAGCCTCGGATCTGAAGCCGTTTGCTAACGCCGTAACCATGTAAGAGCCGGGTGACAGATTCGGCGCGCTGTAAAAGCCAGATTTATTTGTAGCCAACTCCCTCGTGAGATTCGTCGCCGTATTCTTGATTGTCACTTGAGCGCCGGCGATGACTGCGCCTGTACCGTCAGTGACTGTCCCGGCAATGCGTGCGCCAGGGACCTGCGCATACAGTGAAGCTGCCACCCAGCCGAATAGCGCGACGGAAAGAAGGCCCAAGGCTGCGCGTGAAGACAGCGTCAACGCAGTGTTGGTATTTTGACAGTTGTCAGACACGCCTTGCTTGCCCTCCTGACAGCCAAATGGGGTTGCCGAGGATTAGCTTCCGATACTGTGATCCAGCTGACGTACGAGCACGCAAAATATCAGGCTAGAGTACACTTCCGGTGCGCCGTGCATCAATTGCTCGATTACGAATGTTCGGCGGGGACCACTGGCGACGGCGGCACGGTAATTGCAGCTTGGGCTAAGATGTATTCCTCGTAGTCAGCGTCTGTGCGAGGCGCCTCCGTTAATCGCAGTTCACACGGCGCAGTGCCATATGAGGAAAGCGCAAACAAAGGCAGTCGTCTGGCTGGCTCTGCTGCTGGCATGCAGCGCTTGCGCTTTTGCCTTAGACCCCTCACTCGATATTAGCCAGTACGCGCACACAGCGTGGAAGATCCGCGAAGGCTTCACCAAGGGCACCATCTTTTCGATGGCGCAGACGCCTGACGGTTATCTATGGCTCGGCACGGAATTCGGGTTAGTCCGCTTCGATGGTGTCCGAGCCATCCCGTGGCAGCCGCCAGATGGTGAGCAACTGCCCAGTACCTGGATCAAGTCCCTCCTGGTTGCGCGCGACGGCACCCTTTGGGTCGGTACCGAGAAGGGACTTGCCAGTTGGAAGGACGGAAAGCTTACTAAATATCCGGAAGTTGCCGGGCAAGCTGTTTCTTCTCTGCTGCAAGATGTCGAAGGAACGCTTTGGTTTGGGATCAGGGACCCCGGCAGGCTCTGCGCCGTCCGAGCTGGCAAGACGCAGTGCTATGGAGCCGGGAGTTTCGGCTGGTCCGTAACTGCCTTGTACGAGGACCATAAAGGCAATCTGTGGGCCTCGGCTCAAACCGGTCTGTGGCGATGGGCGCCTGGCCCTCCAAATCAATTTCAGTTGCCCGATCGTGCAGTTGAGGCCAAGGCTTTGATCGGAGGCGAAAACGGCGCGCTCCTGATGGCAACCGGTAGATCCGGCCCGCTGGCGAGTTCGGTTACTGGTGTGATCGATGGGCTGAAGCAGCTTGTGGGCGGGAAAATTCTGAGCTACCCGCTTCCGGGGACGGCCGGCCAGTTTAGGCCCACTTGCCTGTTCCGTAGCAGTGACGGCAGTTTGTGGGTCGGCACTGTGGAAGGTTTGTTGCACCTGCACCAGGGCAAGATCGATAGTTTCTCAATCGGGGACGGTCTCTCCGGCAATTTCATAAGGAGTATTTTTGAAGATCGCGAAGGCAGCGTATGGGTCAGCACGGAAAACGGGATCGATCGCTTTCGTGAATTCGTGGTGCCGACAATTTCGGGGAACGAGGAGGGTTTTTCAACTTCCGCGGTGACGGTGCTGCAAGCGACTGCAGACGGAAGTATCTGGATTCTTACGGCCGACGGGTTGAATCGCTGGCAAAACGGGCATGTGACGGTATACGGCAAGCCAAGTGGGCGGGGCCAAGACAGGCGAACAGATCAGCGAGAGCCCACTATCAACGCGAGGACAACCGAAATCGCGAACAGCGGGCTTCGAGGCGCCGTTTATTCGTTGGGGCAGGATGATCGGGGAAGACTGTGGGGTGGAACCAGCGAAGGTGCGTTCTACTTCGAACGCGGCCGCTTTGAGCAGGTTCCTGGTGTCCCGGGCGGAAATATATCTTCAATCGCCAGGGATGGACAGGGGAAGGTTTGGATCAGCAGTCTCGACCAGGGCCTTTTCTCTTCGACGCCAGAAGGTACCATTCATCGCATTCCTTGGGGCCAATTCGGACACACGCATGGGGCGGTAGCTCTGCTGCCTGATCAGTTGCAGGGCGGCCTGTGGCTCGGATTTTTTGGCGGCGGAATCGCTTACTTGAAGGATGGCCGAGTACGCGCTTCCTACAACGTCGCGGACGGGATGGGCAGTGGCGAAGTGAGCGACCTTCAACTTGGTTCGGACGGTGCTGTGTGGGCCGCGACACAGGGCGGTCTAAGCCGAGTAAAAGATGGCCGCGTCATAACTCTCACCAGCAGTAACGGCTTGCCCTGTGATGCCGCTAACTGGGTCATGGAAGACAATGATCATTCCTTCTGGTTGTACATGGGCTGCGGCTTGGTACGGATTGCGCGTTCCGAGTTGGATGCCTGGGTGAGTGATGCGAAGCGGAGCGTCCAGACCACGGTCTTCGACAGCTCCGATGGAGTGAGGAGTCGCGCCCTTCCCGGCCCCTACGGACGAAAGGTGACCAAGTCGTTAGATGGGAAAATATGGTTCTCACCCCCGGACGGCGTAAGCGTCATCGATCCGCGACATCTTCCCTTCAATAAACTCCCTCCTCCTGTACACATTGAGCAGATCACCGCCGATGGCAAAACTTACGATGCGTCGAACGGATTGCGCCTGCCTCCACGGGTCCACGATTTGACGATTGATTACACAGCACTGAGCCTTGTCGCGCCGGAGAAAATGCACTTTCGCTTCAAGCTGGAGGGCCAGGATAAGGACTGGAGACTAGTCGTCAACGAGCGCCGGGTCGAGTACTCGAATCTTCCGCCGGGGAACTATCACTTCCGTGTGACGGCCAGCAACAACAGCGGCGTGTGGAACGAGGAAGGCGCGGTTCTGGATTTCGCGATTGTGCCGGCATACTACCAGACGAATTGGTTTCGCGCATTGTGTGCGACACTTGCCATCGGGCTCGTTTGGGGGCTGTTTCGGCTTCGCATTCGGCAACTGCAGCAGCAGGAATGGAAATTTCGGGAAGCGATCAAGACAATTCCGGCCATGGCCTTCACGGCTCTTCCCGACGGCTCGCGCACATTCGTCAACCAACGCTGGGAGGAGTATACGGGGTTGCGCGTTGAGCAGGCGGCAGGCTCAGGTTGGCAGGCTGCAGTTCATCCGGATGACTTGAACCGGGTTCACGAGAAATGGCGAATATCGGTGATCTCCGGCGAGCCGTTGGAGTACGAGGCGCGTTTCCGTCGAAGCGATGGGCAATATCGTTGGTTCCAGGTGCGCGCTGTGCCGCTGCTGGACCAGCGAGGACACATCCTGAGATGGTACGGAGTCACGACCGACATCGAGGATCGCAAGCAGGCCGAGGAGAAATTCCGCGGGTTGCTGGAATCGGCACCCGATGCGGTCGCGGTCGTGAATCGTAAAGGCGAGATAGTTTTGGTCAATGCGCAACTGGAGAAGATGTTCGGCTATCAGCGAGCGGAGGTCTTGGGGAAGAAAATCGAAATGTTGCTGCCGGAGCGGTTCCGGGGTAAGCATCCGGAGCATCGCGCGGCCTTTGTCGGCGACCCTCGACCGCGGCCGATGGGGTCGGGGTTGGAACTGCGTGGCTTGCATAAAGATGGACGGGAGTTTCCGGTGGAGGTCAGCCTCAGCCCGCTCGAAACCGAGGAGGGCATGCTGATTTCCGGCGCCATTCGCGATATCACGGACCGAAAGCAGGCCGAGGAAAAGATTCGGCAGAGCGAACAGGAGCTTCGCCAGGTCGTCGATGTGATTTCGCAACAGGTCTTTGTTTTCGACGCGGACTGGAGTCCTCTTTTTGCTAACCGCCGAGAACTGGAATACACCGGTCTTACTTCGGCAGAGATCCAGTCAAAAGACGCAGTTGCCCGAGTCTTTCATCCCGGCGATCTGAAGAATCTGGAAGACGCTCGTGTACAGGCGAGTTCCAGCGGAGCCCCTTTTGAGATGGAGGCGCGAATACGGGGAAAAGACGGAGTATATCGCTGGTTTCTGATCCAAGACAATCCGTTGCGGGATGAAGGAGGACGCGTTCTTCGGTGGTACGGCACCCGTACCAACATCGAGAACCGTAAACGGGCCGAAGTGGCTTTGAAGCGGAGCGAGGCTTATCTGGCGGAATCCCAGAGGCTGACCAAAACGGGCAGTTGGGCCCATATACCTGACGGAGCCTCTCTCTACTGGTCCGCGGAAACCTTCCGAATTTCGGGCTTTGATCCGGAGCAGGGCTTTCCTGATCGCGAAACGGTGTGGCGCCGCATCCACCCGGAGGACCGAGAGAAGCTACGCCAGATACTTCAGAAGGCCTACAAGCAAAAAGCTGATTACACCAGCGCTTTCAGGTACCTGATGCCGGACGGAACGGTGAAACACATGGAGGGGACAGGCCATCCCGTCTTAAATGCCGCGGGAGAAGTTGTCGAGTTCATGGGCACGATGACAGATGTGACGGACCGAAAGCGGGCCGAAGAAGCGCTGCGCCGCAGCGAAGCTTATCTGGCCGACGCGCAGAGGCTGACCCATACGGGCAGTTGGGCTTATGAAGCCGGGGGAGACGCTCTCTATTGGTCTGAGGAGAATTTCCGGATCTGGGGATTTAATCCGCGACGGGGCGTCCCCGATATAGAAACAGTGCATCAACGAATGCATCCGGAGGATCGCGAACGAGAGATCGAATATGCCCAGAGAGCGGTGCGGGCGGGTAAAGACTTCGTCCAGGAGTTCAGAATCGTGTTACCGGACGGAAACGTGAGACACGTCCAGGCAGTGGGCCATCCGGTTTTCAGTGCGAGCGGACAGGTGACTGAAGTACTGGGGACCCACATCGACATCACGGAACGCAAGCGCGCCGAGCAAGAGCGTGAAAGATTGCGCCAGTTAGAGGCAGATCTCGCGCACATGAACCGGCTGACCATGCTGGGCGAGCTGGCCAGTTCTCTGGCTCATGAAATAAACCAACCCATTGCGGCCACAATCACAAGCGCCAGTGCCTGCTTGCGATGGCTCAAACATGATCCGCCGGACCTGGAAAGAGCCCGCGCGGCCGCAGGGAGAATTGAGAAAGACGGAAGCCGTGCCGCCGAAATCGTCCACCGCCTGCGGATGTTTTACAAGACAGGCGCTCCGCCGCATCGCGAGTTGGTCGATATAAATGAAGTAGTCGGTGAAATCATTGTGCTCCTTCGCGATGAGGCAACGCGGCGCTCAATTTCACTACGCACGGAACTTGCCCCGCAATTGCCGCAAATCATGGCAGACCGGGTGCAATTGCAACAGGTATTGATGAACCTGATGCTCAATGGCATCGAGGCCATGACGGACGGGGCCGGCGAACTTAGCATCCGGTCGCAGAGGCCGGAGAATGGGCTACTGCTCGTCTCGGTCAGCGATACCGGCGTGGGCGTTCCCAGCGAAAAAGTAGACCTTATCTTCAATGCGTTTTACACGACTAAGCCTGAAGGCACCGGCATGGGGCTGGCAATCAGTCGTTCGATCATTGAAGCCCATGGTGGACGGTTGTGGGCGACGGCTAATGGACAGCGCGGTGCGATATTTCATTTCACTTTGCCGGCCGAGGTCCAGAAATGAGCGTCGGAGATGCAACGACCGTGTTCATCATCGATGATGACGCGGGAGTGCGTGAAGCGATCAAGGATTTGGTGGAGTCGGTGGGCCTGCATGCTGTGTCTTTCGCCACGGCTCAAGAGTTCTTGTCATGCGAGGGGCGAGGCGGTCCTAGTTGCCTGGTGTTGGACGTTAGACTTCCCGGCATCAGCGGCTTGGATCTTCAGCATGAATTGCGGAGGGCAGGAATCAAGATTCCCATCATTTTCATTACCGGCCACGCAGACATTCCGATGACCGTAAGAGCCATGAAGTCCGGCGCCGTCGAGTTCCTCACCAAGCCATTCAGGGATCAGGATCTGCTCGATGTGATTCAGCGTGCGCTCGACCGTGATCGCGTGGTCCGCGAAAAGCGAAAACAGTTAGCCGAGTTGCGAGACCGATATGCTGGCCTCAGCTCCCGCGAACGAGAAGTCATGAGTCTTGTGGTGTCCGGGTTGCTCAATAAGCAAATTGCAGCAGAATTGGGGACCAGTGAAACTACCGTTAAAATCCAGCGCGGGCATGTCATGCAAAAGATGCAGGCGGAATCTTTACCCGAATTAGTCAGAATGGCGGACAAGCTCAAGGTTTCCCAGTAGCCGTTCCTGCCGTTTTCTCCCGGGACGTTCTGCCCCAAAGTCTTATTGGGCGGTCCAAGAGTGTGATTGCTTTCCGATGGATCGTCGCCTTATGGTATTGCCATGAAGAAAGGCCAGGATAGCCACTTGATCGCAATCGTAGATGACGATAAATCAGTCCAAAGCGCTCTGCAGGACTTGGTCGAAGCCGATGGGTTTTCGGCGAGGACCTTTGGGTCAGCGGAAGAATTTCTCGAGTCCCGCTTGCAGCGTAAAGTGGCGTGTTTGATAACAGACATCCGTATGCCGGGAATGTCGGGCCTGGAGCTGCAGGCTAAGCTTAAGGCTGATGGATATAGGATTCCGACCATCTTTATCACCGCACATGGAGATGCGAGAGTGCGGATACAGGCCATGCGAGAAGGCGCAGTCGAGTTCCTCATGAAGCCTTTTGACGATCAAGTCTTACTGAGCCGACTTCACGCCGCACTCGATATGTAAGTAACCGATAACCGCGCGCCACGTCAGTGGGGGTCTACAGTGAACAGCTTCGAAGCAGTCGAACACGCTGAGCCGGACCGATCCAATCGCGCATTCGAGCAGATTGTCGGGAACAGCCCTGCGTTGGAATCCGTGCTTCAACAAGTCGAATATGTTGCGCCCACTGATAGCACAGTTCTGATTCACGGCGAAACCGGCACAGGCAAGGAACTGATCGCCCATGCTATACACAGAGCAAGTCCGCGGTGCGGACGTGCGCTCATCAAGCTGAATTGCGCGGCTATTCCTCTCGATCTCCTGGAAAGCGAGTTGTTCGGTCATGAGAAGGGCGCCTTCACCGGAGCGATAACACAGAAAATTGGACGATTTGAAATGGCTGACGGCGGCACCTTGTTCCTGGACGAGGTCGGGGACATCCCTCCGGCGCTCCAGCCGAAATTGCTGCGGGTGCTTCAAGAGCAAGAGTTCGAGCGCCTGGGTAGCGGACGCACTCATAAGGTGAACGTACGGATGGTGGCTGCCACCAATCGAAACCTGATGGAAATGTCGGAACGGAGCGAATTCCGCAGTGACCTCTATTACCGGCTCAACGTTTTTCCGATCTCGTTGCCATCCCTTCGTGAACGAAGAGAAGATATTCCAGCTCTCGTGGAGCACTTCGTCGATATTTTCAGCCGACGGATGGGAAGGAATGTCCGCCACATTCCTGCGGAAACTCTGGCTGCCTTCTCGTCGTACTCCTGGCCTGGCAATATACGCGAACTACAAAACCTTGTGGAGCGTGCCGTAATACTGTCACAAGACGGGGTGCTTCGAAATCCACTGCCCCCGTCCGTGTCGCCAATAGCTCTCCTCCCTTCCATAAAGAAGGTGTCCCGTGACTCCGAGCCTGCGGGGTCAATGACGCTTCGAGACTCTGAACGCGCCCTTATACTCCAGACCCTGGAAGCGACGGGTGGCAGAATCGGAGGGCCCAAGGGGGCCGCCCTAAAGCTGGGTTTGAACCGGACAACGCTGATTTATCGGATGAAGAAGCTTGGCATCTACCAGCCATTGCGGCGCGTTGCCTCGCCGGACGAATTCATGACGCCTGGGCCGCCTGCATTACCAGCAGGGCTGTGAAGACTCTGTCCCTATATCTACTTCCGGGTGCAACAATTACGACGCGAGGAGCAGAGATCAAGTTGGGCAAACAGCAGATTTGCCGTCTTCGCGCTGGAAGCTTGAACTCGCGCAAGATGGCCAGCCCTGTTTGCCTGATGTTGCTTTTGTTGCTGCCGGACAGTTGTACCCAGCCATCGGTTCATGAACCGAATAGCGTGACCCTGACTTTCGCGGACCAGCAGTGGGTGAGCAAGCAGTACGTCGAGGAATACCAGGAAGAGTTGAGGCAGTTCACACAGCGAACAGGAATCCGCGTCAACTTTCCTCCGTCTCCAGAGTCCACCCGGGACCAGCTAGCTTTCCGTCAAGAACTGCTCCGGACAGGTGCCTCGGGTCCCGACGTATACACTATCGACGTGATCTGGCCGGGGATTCTGAACGAAAATTTCATAGATCTCAAGCCGTATTTCGCCGATGAAATCTCCCGCGATTTTCCCGCGGTGGTCGCCGCGTACACCGTGGACAACAAGTTGGTAGCCCTGCCGTATCGCGTCAACCTCGGGCTTCTGTTTTATCGCGCCGACCTTCTGCGACAATATGGATACCGCGCGCCCCCTAGGACTTGGGACGAACTGCAGACCATGGCGACGCGAATTCAGGCGGGCGAGCGAGCCCACGGTAACAAGGAGTTTTGGGGTTTTGTGTGGGAAGGCGCGGCGGTCGAAGCCTTGACCTGCAACGCGTTGGAATGGCAAGCTGCTGAAGCTGGTGGTCGGATCATCGAGCAGGACAAGACGATCAGCGTCAATAATCCGCACGCGATCCGTGCGTGGCAAAGAGCGGCGGGGTGGGTGGGCTCAATCTCGCCGCCCAGTGTGATCGCATACAATGATTGGGACGCGCAGAACGTTTGGATCGCAGGTAAGGCGGCGTTCATGCGGAGTTGGACAATAGCCTACGCGAGCAGTCAGGCGCCAGGGTCGCCAATCCGAAATCGGTTCGATGTAAGTCTTCTCCCCGGGGATCAAGCAGGACGCGTTAGTGTTTTGGGTGGAAGCGGGTTGGCAGTTTCCCGGTTCTCGTCACATCCAAGGGAAGCATTAGAATTAATCCGGTTTCTCACAAGCGAAGACGTACAAGTGAGGCGGTCCAGAATACTTTCGGGCCCGCCTACGCTACCTCAACCCTATGGACCGATTGGAGGATTGGAACCAAATCCCTATTCTGACCTAACAAGTCAAGCACTCCGGAACGACGTGATCTCCCGCCCCTCGCATATCACTGGCAAGAAATACGAGGACGTGTCCTACGCTTACATGCAGGCGGTGCACGCTGTGCTGACTGGTGAAAAGAGCGCCCGAGAAGCGGCTGCGGCTTTGGAGCAGGAGTTGATCCGCATAACCGGTTTCAAGACTGGACCGCCTCCGGCGGGATTACAACATACGGAAGAGAAGCTCGAAGCCAAACCATTGGGCGATCCCGATTAGCTTCCGCTTCGTGCCCAAAAGATGAGGCGCGTAGTTGATTTTCGGGATCGGCACGAGCCTGATAGGGATAAGCGATGAGGCGTGGCACGACGAAGGATTTTAGTCGCTGGGTAAAACCGTCCCAAGATGAACCCCTTCTTCCTCGGGTCACAATTGGTCCGTATATACTAGCGTGCTTTGGGTTCATCATCCTGTCGATGCTGATGGGTGATGCGGTCATTCTTTGGCAATTTCACGTCGTCCGCGTTCACGCCGAGCGACTGAATAGTATCGACCAGAAACTCAACGCTCTGTTACGCGTTCATGCGAGTCTTTTGGTCTTTCATGACAGGCTGGAAGCGCTGGCGGAGTCCGAAGACGCCGATCGACTGGCCAAAGAAGTCGGCCCGCTTCGTACAGCGGTCTTGGAAGACGCGCAGCGGGCAAGAACTGTCCTCAGTCTCTTGCCTTCTGATGTCCAACAAAATCGCGAACTCCTGCCTACGCTTCTGACGATTCAGAACGCACTACCTTCGGAGCTTGAAGCGATCACCGGCCTAGCCGCCGTGGGAGATTGGAGGGGTGTGCGCGCCCGCCTTGCTAACCAGGTAAGACCCCTGGAATCGCTTGCATCAACGCTCGTCGAGAGAGTCGATCAAGAAGCCGCCGAAGAAGAGGCTGAAGCCGTGCTGAACATTAGAAGCGTACAGAGGCGAGCTTTCGTAGTGGTACCGATGACAATCATATCGCTGTGTGTGCTCACATTTCTGGCAATGTTCTGGACCGTTTATCAGATGCGCGTCCGAGCTTTAGAGCGGCACCAAGTCGAGGTTCGCGCGCTGAACGAACAGTTGATCAAAGCGCAGGAGGCGGAGCGGATGCGCATCTCCGGAGAGCTGCACGACGGCGTTCTCCAGCAGATCACTTCCCTAACTCTCAGGCTAGGCAAGGTGAAACGTCAGGTGCCGCCCAATTTGGAGGCTACGGCAACGGTCACTGGTTTGCAGCAAGAACTCATCAAGATCGGAACGGACATCCGTCACATATCGCATGAACTTCATCCTGCACTACTGCAAGAATCAGGCCTGCCAGCGGCGTTATCGTCTTACTGCGAGGAGTTCGGTAAGGTGCGCGGGATGCCGGTGACGTGTGAGGCGGACGCGACTGTGGAGGAGTTGTCGCCTGGGGCCGCGCTGTGTCTCTACCGCATCGCTCAGGAAGCGCTAGGCAATGTCGCCAAATATTCGGAGGGAAAGAGGGTCGAGGTTCGGCTGACACGATCCAATAGTACCGTTCTGCCTTTCTGTCTCCGATGATGGCGTTGGCTGTACGCCTGACGAACTTAGAAGATCGGGAGGTTTGGGGGTGATCAATATGCGAGAACGCGTCCTACAGCTGCACGGGACGTTTGAGTTCGATAGCGCCCCAGGCCGCGGAACCACGGTGAAAGCGGAAGTTCCTTTTCGTCCCGCGTCGTAAAGTGGCTCGCCGTCGGAAAGTTATTCGCTCGATCTTTGTTCTGCAATGCGCTGAGGATCCTCGAACCACTTCGCGGTGATAGCCCCGAAAATGCAGCCGCCAACGTGCGCCAGATAGGCAACGCCGCCTGTCTGCACATTAGCTACGGCTCCAGCATTTGAGAGCTGAATTAGAAACCACACCACGATCAAAAGCGCCGCCGGAATAAAGGTGACACGAACGAAAACAAAGATGACCAGAAGTGAACGCATCCGATCGCGAGGGTAGGTCACCAGAAATGCACCCATCACGGCGGCTATCGCGCCGCTTGCTCCCAGGTTAGGCACAGTGGAGCTGGGGCTGGCTATAACCTGTGCCAGCATCGCCACCAGCCCTCCGGCAAGATAGAACACCAGAAAGCGCAAGCGGATTCATGGCGTCTTCGATTTCCGGGCCGAAAGCCCACAAGAACACCATATTTCCTAGAATGTGCGACCAGCTGCCGTGAAGGAACATCGCCGTCAGAATTGTGGTCCACTGATGACCGGCGACGATGTCGGCAGGAACGACCGACCATTTCAGAACAAACGCGTTCCCATTCGTCAGTTCCGCCACGAAGACGGCGACGTTGACCAGTACGATCAACGCCGTCATGGTGGGGAAATGTCTGGGACGTCGCGATGCATCGGATAATGGGACTACAGTTCCCACGCTGTATTGTCTCCGGGCTCACTGCACGGCACGGCTGTGCCGAGGGTCTCAAGCCCCGTGTAGTTTTATCTTTTTCAAGCCAACTTGGCAAGCACGCGGCGGGCGGCGAGGGACAGCGACAAACGCGCGGCGCCGCTGAAAAGCATGCTGATCCCAACCAGAGTGCCGATCACCCATTCGGTACTTGATGGCCAGCTCCTCCAAATCAGGATCGCCAAGATCAAGGTGATGATCCCGTCAAATAGCAGCCAATTCGATCCAGGCAGCGGACGGAGGCGGAATGACAAGATGAGTTCTAAGACCCCCTCCGCGAACAAGTAAATCGCGAGTACAAGCGTGAGGGATGCCAAGCCTGCCACGGGATGAAGCAACGCATACACACCAACGAAAATGTAGAGAACGCCCAGCAGCAGCTCCCATATCAGTCCGCCCGCCGTTCGCGTATGCCACGCGAACACCAGATGGACTGCGCCACTCAACATCAGCAGCCAGGCAACAACGACAAGCACGGCAATTCCTGCTGCCGGTGGAATTACGATGGCAAGAACGCCGGCAATAATTATCAGAACACTAAGACCGATGGACCAACCAACTGACTCTTTCGCGATTGTTCCCAGGGACGATGTGCTCATAGCGACCTCCTCCTGTGATATCACGGTTCGGGATTAGTTTGATGCCAATCTTTGCTGGTTGCAAACCGATCAGCCAGACTTGGATGGTCAAAATCACAGTCGTTGCCAGTAGGAGCGCACCTACGCCCACATGAGCCACCGTAGAAATAACCATGGGAAGTTGCGGCTGCAGGGCTTCATGTCCCTGTACAACACGGGTGTAGAAGGCTGCACTACCCAGGCACAGCTGGAACATCAGTAGAATCAAAATCAGCAACGCAGGTTTGCGGATCTGGTCGACGTCCTTGAAGTTCGATAGCGCGAGGGAAGTGGTCCATGCAAGCATCGCGATCACCACGATCGAATTTGCGACATGCGGCCACCAACTCAAGCCCCCGTGTCGGAAGAGCCCGCCCAGAATGAGTTGGACGTACAGCACTCCCACCGAAATTAAGGCCAGACGGGCGATTCGCCGCCCGGCGGGTTGGGAAAACCTTTCCGGAGTTGCCACGGGCGCCCGGCCAGTGAAGATCGCAATGATCACTGTGATACAGAAAAATGTTTGACCGAGAGCCGCATGAGCGGTAGAAACTGCGGGAGGAAGAAAATACAGCACCGTGAGGCCGCCTAGTATGCCTTGCATGATCACAACAGCCAGAGCGGTGATACTCAGACGTCGCATCCATTGGCGTTCGTCCGCTCGCCAGGTCCAGAGTGCAAGGATGATGGTAAAAATACCAACGAACTCAGCAAGCATGCGATGGCCGTGCTCGAATCTGACGCCGCCAACCATGGGCGGGATTTTGTAGATTGATCCAAAGCTCGTCGGCCAGTCGGGTACTGAGAGTCCCGCATCATTGCTGGTCACCAAAGCGCCAGCCAGAATTAGGCCGAAGATGGCGCAAGCAATGAAAACAGCAAAGATATAGCGAGCGAGACTGTAGTCAGAGTTTACCAGCTCGGAATGTTGAGCCGCGATCATTGGACAAACTTGCAGTCAAAAGACTTCTAACTGCCAGAAGCTTGAGCGCTGTCGGGGGAAAGGTGCAGCATCGCCTTTCCAGTCATTGGTGTGACCTCAGTTTGTTCCTGACACTGAATGCAGTGGCTCGCCCAGGGGAGGGCTTGCAACCGTTTCAGGCGGATCGGGCCTCCACAGTCCACACAAATTCCAAAACTGCCATCGCTGATCCGCTCCAGTGCGTGCTGAATCGTATGCAGGCGGTTGCGATTTTGACTGGCACTTGTGAACAAGGATTCCTTCGAAGCGGTGAAACAAGCGAGGTCAATAGGGTCGAGAGGAACCGACCAGCAAAATCCCGTATTTCCTTTTCAGCTTTCTCGATCGCCTGTGACAGCTCACGTTGCTGGTCTTGCAACCCACGCTTGAACTGCAAGAGGAGGTGCTTATCCATTGGGAGATTCTGCGTGTTCATGGTTGTGCCTCTCTATCACTCAGCTCACATCGATGGCGGTGGCGCTTTGGCCACTCGTCGAACCGACTGGTTGATGGTGCTTAGTTGACTGCTCTGTGCTGTGGAACCGATCTGTAGCCTTCTTGCAACATGGCTAGCGCGAGGGAGCTCAGATCCGGATCGTCGCACTGGGCGGCCCGCATCAGCTCACTGCCGGCGTCTTGTTGTCCGTAGCTGCACCACATGACCCCACATAGGAATACGTAATCGCTGTTCATATTTTGCCTCCCACTCGATTGGGGATAGAGCACGAACGTTGCCATAAGGCGGGCTGGCGCAAGAGTGGAAGGATCGTGGAATCGCGGGCTAATTCATTGTCGGGAAAATAGGAGAGGGCTTGGATGCACGTCATATACCAAGTGCCTGTCAACTCCTGCTCAAACGTCAACCACGCTAATGTCCAATTGTTGACACCGAGTTCCGAATACCATAAAAGCACCTTTTTCAGCAGGCGCGGAACCCCGGCATGTGGTCAATGGAATGCTCCTACGATTAGGGCTCAGAAAGAGAGGGGACGCGGTTTCTTGACGACAGTCAACCGAGGCTCCTGGATCTAATCTTCCTGGCGAGTCACTACAAAATGAGAACTCTAGCTGCGCAACGGCATCAACTAGCTAATGCGGCTCCCGACATGCACCGTGGGGCATTCGCCCACATTGATGACGCCATCGCGGCCATACGAGCCGGTGAGATGGTTATCGTCGCAGACGACGAAGATCGGGAAAATGAGGGTGATCTGACCATGGCAGCGGAAAGGATCACCCCTGAAGCCATCAATTTCATGGCGAAGTACGGCCGTGGGTTGATTTGCCTGGCTATGACGCCCGAGCGGCTCGATGAACTCGAAATCCCGCTCATGGTGCCTAACAATGGCTCGCGATTCGAGACAGCGTTTTGCGTCAGCATCGAGGCGAGGGAACGGACGACTACCGGAATCTCCGCTGCAGATCGTGCCGCTACCGTACTCGCGGCCATTGATCCAGCGACGAAGCCTGCCGACCTGGTCCGCCCAGGGCACGTCTTCCCGCTGCGGGCGAGGAATGCCGGGGTGTTGGTACGCGCCGGGCAAACGGAAGCGGCCGTAGACCTGGCCCGGCTCGCCGGCATTCACCCTGCCGGCGTTATCTGCGAGATTATGAACGAGGATGGCTCGATGGCGCGGGTGCCCGAACTCCGCGAGTTTGCCCTTCGCCACAACATCCTGCTGATCACAGTCGCGGACCTGATCAAGTATCGGTTGCGGACGGAGTCGGTAGTCAAGCGCGTAGCCTCTACAAATCTCCCCACCGAATACGGAGGGTTCCGGCTCCACGCATTCGAGAATCAGATCGACAAGCAGACGCACATCGCTCTTGTGTGCGGCGATATCGGCGATGGGCAGGATGTGCTTGTGCGCGTACACTCGCAGTGCCTCACGGGTGATGTGCTCCGTTCTGTACGGTGCGACTGTGGTGCGCAGCTAGACAAAGCCTTGTGCCGGATCGCCACCGAAGGGCGCGGGGTGCTCCTGTACCTGAGCCAGGAAGGCCGGGGAATCGGCCTCGCCAACAAAATTCGCGCGTACAGTCTGCAGGACGAGGGCTTTGACACCGTGGAGGCCAATGAACTTCTTGGTTTCAAACCAGATCAGCGAGACTATGGCATTGGGGTGCAGATCCTGCGCGAGATCGGCGTCCGTTCCATGCGGCTTCTAAGCAACAATCCCCGTAAGCTAGTCGGCATTGAAGGTTACGGACTGTCGGTCACGGAATGGCTGCCCCTCGAGATTCCTTCTTCACCTTCGAGCCGGCGCTATCTTACAGCCAAGCGAAATAAGCTCGGTCACGTCTTGCGCGGACTGTAGGACAGCCAACCCAATTTTCCGGAAGACAGGGCGACCGTGGTGGTCATTTCAGCTGTAGTGTCTGCAAAATGGCGGGACCACGGCTGTCCGCGCTTTGCTCTGAAGCAAGCATCTCAAATGTCCAGTTTCCGGTTGTCTCGACCGAGGCTGTTTGCCGAGTCCTCTGGTTTCGTAAGGGGCAGCGCCGTGTGGTGGATTGGGGGTCTCGTGCTCAACCAGGCGGTTCACAATGGCAAATACGAAGCTGGCGGAGAGCCCGCACATCAGTACACCTGTAACGCTCTCTACGGGCCCCATCGTTCGCCACATTTGTTTGAGAAAAAGATCTCCAGATCCAACCGTGGAATAGCTAGCCGCCGAAAAATAGAAAGCGGCTTCCCAGGTGGCGAAACTCTTCCAGCGATAAAACGATGCCCACAACAGAATTTCCAACATGTGTAAGCAGACAAGCAGACTTGTGAATCGCACCACGAGCATAATGGAGCGGAAAAGGCCCAGGTGCCGAATGCCATGGGGAAACTGGCCCTTTATCCACTCGATGAGAACGGCCATGCCAATGCTTTGCAACAGAAGTGTGAGCGTCACGAGAACGATCGTTACATAGCCTTCGGGCACGATGATCATAGGCTGCTCAGTCCACCCGCATTAAGACTCAATTTAGCTGTGGTGCATCGCCGCGACCGCTTTCCGCCATCGTGAGAATCCGAAAGATCCCAAGACCAATATGAGGAGTCAAGCAGCATGGGGCCTCGATTTATCTCTGGACTTCGTCGAAGTGGATTTCACTGGAGGACACGATTGAGCATGAGTCCAGCAGTTGCGCAAAAGCTCGAATCCGCGCTTGCTTAATTTGCCCTCGCGTGCAGCCCAGAAGGAGGGCGCAGTCATGTTCGGAATAGCGCTCCAGAACAGCAATCACGAAGACGAAGCGCTCGAAGTCTTCGAGTGCCAAGATGGCGGCGAGTTCGAAATGCGCGTCCCCGCCGCTCGGCAATCGGCCAATGTGGGAGGCAAAAGTAAACGAAGACGAGCTGGCAACGCTTGGACACGGTTTCAATTCAAGAATTGCGTTTCGCATGATAGTGCGCTTCGCCCAGGAGCGGGCCCAGCCCTTGAAAACCCCGTTTGCTTTGACACAGTCTTCCAGACCGGCGACGAAGCATTGCTCTGCCTTTTCGGGATCGCCTGTCAGCAGCAAGGAAAGCTGGTAGAGATCATCCAGGCGCTCAGCAAACAGGGTGCGAAAGTCCCGGCAGGTGGCATATTCATTTGCTTGTTGCTTTCCAACCCGGTTTTGTCGAGGGCATATCATCTGGCTTCAATCACGAGTTTCCGACCGTCCAGATCCGGTACGGTCAGGGTCAAAAGTCCCGCGAGGGCACGTTTAACGTACACAAGACAGAACCAAGATGAGGGTGCAAGACTCTTGCCAAACGGCTGTTGCTCCGGGGGCTGCTTAGGTGATTGAAATGAAAGAGACTAGAGTTCCGTGCGAAGGATTAACGACGGACTGACTGTCATGCTTTGATCGCGCGTCAGCCCGCAGTCAGCGACGACCTGGAGCCCAATGCGAAAACACACGCGCCTGTATTCGCAATGGTTACGTGTTGAATCTCGGAGCCGTTGAATGTAGCAGAAGTGCCCGCTACCGGAGCGTGACTCTCAGGATGAGCAAGAGCGGAAGATAAACTATCGACGCTGCGAGCAGTCGTCGTGCGGCGCCCCTCGAACGCTGAAGCACGAATTCCAAACCAAAGTAGAGGAAACCTAGACACAGCAGTAATCCCACCCAATAAGAAATGGCTGTGTACTGCGGCGGTAGTTGCGCGATGCTGATTGGGACTAAAGCGAGCAGCGGCAGCACGGTTTGCAGAACCACGAAGGCAGCTCTCGCGTGCCCCTTGGGCAACATCAAGTAGCCAGCGCGGTCATAGTCCTCGCGATACATCCATGCGATGGCCATGAAATGTGGAAACTGCCACAGGAAGAGGATGGTATAAAGCAGCCACGCCTCCATATTCAATGTTCCCGATGCTGCCGCCCAACCGATCAGCGGAGGCATCGCGCCAGGAAAGGCGCCGACGAGCACGCACAGCGGCGTTTTCCGTTTGAGCGGAGTGTACAAGAATAGATAAGACAGTAACGTGAGAAGCGCCAGCAGACTCGCAAGCCCACTGGCGGCTACCGCGAGATAGATACAACCGGCCACCGACAATACGATCCCGAAGGCGAGGACGGCATGCGGTTCAAGACGGCCTGCCGCGGCAGGACGCCGGGCGGTCCTGCGCATTTGTGCGTCAAAGCTGCGTTCGATGTACTGGTTCAGTGTCGCGGTCCCACTTGCAACCAGCAATGTCCCGAGCAGAGTATTGAACAATGCTACAAATGACAACTGTCGTCCTGCGCTCGCACAACCCAGATAGAACCCGACAACAGTTGTGATCAAAATCAGGAAATTGACTTCTGGCTTGGTCAGCGACCAGTAATCGGAGAGCAATGCGGATGCTGTGACACGGCGGCCTTTCATTGCGGGCGCAGTCGGCGCGGTGATAAGAGGTTTGCCGGACATTTAGACAGCCTCCATACTCTGCCGAGTCGTCTGCGGTGCCGTCCTGAGTCCAGAATCCGATTTCAGAACCTGGCACTGGCGCAAGCTCTCAGGCGAGAGTAACCGCGCCGCGACAATTGCTCCTGCAATCAAATAAACGACGGTGACACAAGTCCACATCAACGCGCCGGCACACTGCTGATCCTCAAGAGCGGAAAACTCGAGTGTGCGTGGTGAGGAAAAATAAACCGGGTAGACCACGCGGTCGCAAAAGACAAGAAATCCGGACAGGATATCGCACGGCAACGTAGCGAGAAACAGATACAAGAGGATCGACCACTCCGACCAATTTGAGGACGTGGGTTTGGGCTGGACAACGTGCCACCAGAAAAAAAGTCCGACTGCCAGGAACGATAATTGCTCAATCGCATGCCACATTTCTGATTGCAGCCCGAACATAAACATAGAAGGAATATGCCATCCAATCAAAGTGGCAGCGGCTGCAAGCCAGCAAACGGTAGGCTGTCCAATTGCCCTATCCAGTCGCTGCAGTGGTGTCCAGCGAAGAAATTGGTTGACTACTTCCACGAGTCGCGCCGGGAAACCATGCACTAGCGCCTTGCCTGGCGCCCCAAGCCATATCAAGGGAGGAGCCAGTGTCATAAGCAGCAGATGCTGAACCATGTGGATTGTCAGGAGTTGGTGGTCGAGGGCAGCTATCGGTGAAGCCACTGCAAGCCAGATGAAGAATAGTCCCAAGAAAAAACTGGTGGCGCGCCAGCCGCCAACGCTGTTCAGTTCAAGCCTGCGAATGCGAACCCATCCCAGCATGTAGATCAACGCCCCAAGAATTAAGGACACGGACACCAACAAGTCCAAAGAGGCGTGATGAGCATGTGGCATGATTACGACCTTATGGTTGAGCCCTGGTACTTTTCTGCTCGTTTTCGCCAAGTACAATCTCATGCGACGCGTCGCGCGCGGGCGCTTGCCCTACGGGATGCAAGGTTTCCAGAAATGCCACTAGCGCAGTGGTCTCCGCGGGACTCAAGTTATTTCCATAGGCAGGCATGTTGCCGCCGCCTTGAATCACCTGACGGATCAGCTGATCTTGCGTCATTCGCACGGCGACACTGTCCAGGGCGGGCCCCCTCTTCCCACCGGTATCGCCAAGGGAGTGGCAGTTGCGGCACTGCTTCACCTGAAACACCAGCGCTCCCTGGCGCTCCACTGCAGTTGTCCCGTGTATGAACCGCTCAGGAACGGGATCGCCACTCCATGCATTCATCCGCGGGCTCCACGGCGCGAACTGCGCAAGCCGAGTGAAGGTCCCCAGGGTAATGGCAATCATCAACACTGTGAGGACCGCAATCGGCCGCCGCTTCCAGCTTTTTTCTCCTTCGCCGGAAAGAAATGGCAAAAGGATTAGTGCGAGAATCGCCACAGCCGGGCCGATGAGAAGAAAAGGCGTCTCCATTGACGGAGGAAGCAGTGACAGGAGCGCGTAAAGCCAGAGAAAAAAGTAATCCGGTTTGGGGGCCGTCTGGATGATCGTCGGATCGGGCTGGCCGGTCGGCCCGAACGGACCGAAGTAAACAGCGCACGCGGCGATGGCCAGGATGATAAAACCCGCGAAGAACAGATCTTTCCAAACCGCATAGGGAACGAAGGGTGCACCTCCTCGCTTTGTCATTTCGTGATATTCGTGTTCGTAAGTGCCTCGCTTTACAATGCGCCCGGGCATCGGCCATTCGTTGATGCCGAGCTTCAGAACCATCAGGACGTGCAGACCCACGAAAGCGATCAGCATCCCGGGAATAACGAACACGTGCAAGGCGAAAAATCGGGAGAGCGTTGCGCCCGCGATGATCGGCCCACCCAACATCAGTTTCACTACCCACGGACCGATGATCGGAACCCTGCTGGCGATCGAAGCTCCGATTCCCAATCCCCAATAGGCGTCCTGATCGAAGCGAAGCACTTGCCCGCTGAAGGCCATGCCCAGAGTCATTAACAAGAGGAAAACGCCGATGACCCAGGTGAGTTCACGCGGGAACTTATGAGCTCCAAACAGAAAGACCTGTGCCATATGGATCAGGACAATCGCCACCATGAAGTTGGAGCCCCATCCATGCATGGCGCGGATGAACCAGCCGAGCGCCACCTGATGATTCAGAGCTTGCAGACTGCTCCAGGCCTCGCCGGCTGAGGGCACGTAAATCAATGCCAGCAGAATTCCGGTCACAACTTGAAGGATGAAGACGGTGAGCGCAGCACTGCCGAACACGTAGAACCAGCTCGCCGTATTCCGTGGTACCGGGTGTTCGGCGGCTTCGCGAATCGGCGCCGCGAGTTGCAAGCGATGGTCGAACCATTCTCCAATCTTTCCAATCATGATGCGCATGGCGGCTTCTCCCCGGTGAGAGATGCGATCGCCGCTCCCGGCGTGGGCAGCTCACCAGCCTGAATAGTCACCAGGCCGTTCTCAACTTTGTAGGGATATTCGAACAGCCCTCGCTCGGGCGGTCCCGAAGCCCGCGAGCCGTCGCGGTAGTAAGCTCCGCCGTGGCAGGGACACATAAATAAACCGGATTGCTGAAACCAGCGGACCGGGCAGCCGAGATGTGCGCAGTTGATGGCAAACACCTGGAACTGATCGCCAGCAATACGCCGGACCCAGCAGGCAGTGTCCACCGTCTTGCCATCTGTGGGCATCACGTATGGATTCCGAAAAGTAGCGAGCCGCGTTTCGCCTTCAGGGAAGTCGCTTACAGACCCGAGTGGCACCCACGAGAGATAGCCGCTCGCACGACCGCGCGTAACCGAAGAAAAAAGAAAGCCCACCACCGGCACCGCCAACACCATGGCCGCGAATCCGTTGAACAGGATTCCGAGCTTCATGAAAAACCCGCGGCGCGAAATCGTAGCGTCACTCGACGGGGCAACGCTCGACGGGGAAAGGACAGGTTTAGTCGACATATCAGAACTCCTAGTGCTGCACATAATTCGAAGCGGAATAAGGCTGCCCGGGGTTTTGCGCACGGCGTGACGCGAGCCAGGCAACAACATCCGTGATCTCCTCGTCCGTCATTGGTTTTCCCGGAACGTTGCCGCGCCAGTCTGGCGCGCCCAATTCCGGCCGGCCAATGATGACGATCGTGCGCAGTTCTTGGTCGCTGACCAGAGCCAGAAATGAATCATTCGTTACGGCGCTGCCCTTGCGCCCGCCCTGACCTCCTGGGCCATGGCAGGATGCACAATATGCCCCGTAAACGAGTTCACCATTCGCGGCATTGCCTGCAGTTTTTGCCGCATATGAAGGTGGATTGCTTCCGTCGAGAATTCCCTTGCGTGCCCAACGGGAAAATATCCCGCTCGTAATCACATCGATCTGTTTATCCGTTAGCATTCCTCCCGCGCTTTGGGCGAAAGCTGACATGGAGGTTCCATGTATGCCGTTGGCGATGACTTTTCGCATGGACGCTTCATCTACGATGGCGAGATAAACGGGATCCGCAAGGGCAATCGCAGGTCCTCCCCGTCCTTGCGCGCCGTGGCAGCCTGCGCAGTTTTGCGCATAGAGAGTAGTGAATTCCACAATCTGGTCCGGAGCTACGGCCTCCGCATCCTTTCGGGGTTGACCAGGCGGAGGAGAGCTACAACCTGAGAGCAGCAAGCTCAGCAACGCGGACACACACAGATAGCGAAATCGGTTCACGGACGCTCCTCTCCGTTTTCTCGGGGCGGGGTAATTCCCGGAGCTTCGATCCCCGCTCGAATGGCGAATGACAGGTTCTCCCGCGTCGTCATCGGCGACTCGCGCACCACCACTAAACCTGCCACGATTCCGAAGGCCACCTGCGAAGCAATAAACCAGGGCCAGTCGATGTGACTGGCAAGCAATGGATTGAGCAGACCCAACATTGTGTAGAGGAGCCCCGACCACAGGACCGGGCCGATCAGCCCTCCCAGCACGATTGGGCGGTGCGCGAACATGGGGAGCATCGCGCCGTAGAGCACACCCACCAGCGCAGATACAACGATGTGTAGCACCAAAGCAATCGCGAAGGTGTCGGCATGGAATGAATAAAGCTGTGCAGGCCCGAGCTTCAGCGATTCGGCGTACACGACTGCCGCAAGCAGATTGATGGGATACCAAATACTGCCAGTCTTAAGCACCCCGTATGCACAGGCCAAAACGGCCATGGCTACCGCGCCCGCCAATCCGCCCTTCACTCCCGCGGATACCGGATAGGTTTTTACCGGGAGCCACGCCCGCATATAGCGTCCAATGGGAAGCAGATCGACGATCCGGCGGTCGGTAGTGATACGAATGTCTTCGGGAAGCACGGGCACAATCTCTTCATGCTCGTGCGGAAAAACTTCGCGAAACCAGCCGATGCAGCCTGCCAGAGCAAGCACGGCACCAAGCAAGCCGACCGAAATGCTTGTGACGAGGGCGGCGAACAACAGCGCGAATCCAAAAGCCAAAACAAAGGGCCATGCGGTGGATGCGGGCACCTCAATCTCGCGCGAAGCCCGAGGGCTTTCGCTCATTTGCTCGGTCGTCAGCAGTGTTGCCATTTGTTTCCCTCAGCGCCCCAGAACGTAAACCACAGTGAAAACCACAACCCAGACGGCATCGACAAAATGCCAGTACAGCGAGAGCACTTCTACGCGGCGGGACTGCTCCCCACCGACCCGCCCCGCCAACCCGAAGATCGCGACAATCAAGAGCATGACCAGGCCTGCGGTGACGTGAAAGGCGTGCAGACCGACCAGCGAGTAATAGGTGGTTCCGAATAAATTCGTTGAGACGGTGAGCCCGTGTTCGTAAATGAGCCGGTGCCACTCCTGCCCAGTGCCATACAGAAAGGTGCTGCCCAATACGATGGTGAGCAGCCATAAACCGAGAAATGCGAGCACTTTGTCGCGCGCAAGCGACTTCGTGGCAAAATGAATGGTCAGGCTACTCGACAATAGGCAGATGGTGTAAAAGATCGGCGTTTCGAGCACTTCGCGCGGAGTCGGTCCCCTGAGGCTCTTGCCCACATAGAAGAGGTAGGCTACGACAAAAATCGTGAAGATGGCCGACTCGGCAATGATAAGTCCGACCATCGCGACTTTGCCGCGATAGGGAAGACTCCAGGTTACGGGGAATGGAGTCGTCATTGCGTTCATTGCTTTCTCCCTTCACTCATAGCGGCTGTCCGGATCTTCCCGATGCTTCAGATCCCACAATGGCCGCCGGCTCGCGACTACTGGGATCGAAGCAAAGTTGTACACAGGCGGCGGAGAGCTCACGGACCATTCGAGCGTCCAGGCGTCCCAGGGGTCGTTGCCCGCCTTGGCGCCCTTGAAATAAGAAATAATCAGGTTCGCCACAAACAGCAGGATGGCGATTGCCTGAACGAACGCGCCGATGCTGATGAGCAGGTTCAAAGTATTCCAGCCGCGGCCCGGCTCGTAGGTATAGATACGACGCGGCATGCCCAAGAGGCCGGGGAAGTGCATGAGGTCGAATGTGAGATGGAAACCGATCAGAAAAAGCCAGAAGTGCCACTTGCCAAGGGTTTCATTCAACATTCTTCCCGTGATTTTGGGATACCAGTAATAGATGGCGGCGAACACGGCAACGATAACCCCACCTACCAGTGTGTAGTGAAAATGGGCGACCACGAAATACGACAAGCTAAGCTGCGAAGCGAAGGCGGCACTTGCCAGCATGACACCGGTCAGGCCGGCAATGAGGAATTGGAAGAGAAATGCGATGCTGAACAGCATCGGTGTCTTAAACTGAATCCTCCCCCCCACATGGTTCCGAGCCAATTGAAGATCTTAATTCCCGTTGGAACACCGACCGCCATCGTGGTAATCGTGAAAAAGCTGTTCGCGTAAGAGTTCATTCCGACGGTGAACATGTGATGCGCCCACACGCTCATGCTCACGAAGCCGATGCAGACGGTAGCCGCGACCATAACCGGGTATCCGAAAATCGGTTTCCGTGAAAACACCGGAATGATCTCCGACATGAAAGCAAAGCAGGGAATAATAAGGATGTACACTTCCGGATGTCCAAATATCCAAAAGAAGTGCATCCAAAGCACGGCGGAGCCACCAGCCTGCGTGTCGAAGAAATGGCCTCCTAAATATCGATCGATGAGCAGCATCATCTGTGCCGCGGTCAGGGGCGAAACGGCGAGCAGAACCATTCCGGCCATCACCAGGTTGAGCCATGCCAGCAAAGGCATGCGGTTGAGCTTCATGCCCGGGCAGCGCATGCACAGAATAGTCGCGATGATATTGATTGCGGTTCCAATGCTTCCAAATCCGGAAACCAGCAGCGCCAACGTCCAATAATCAGTGCTATGGCCTGGCGAAAAGGCCCGTGCTGTTAGAGGAGCGTACGCCCACCATCCCACATCTGGCGCGTTACCCGCCCCGTAGAGCCCATTTGCGCCGACCAGGCTGAAGTAAAGAAGAAATCCACCGAGCGCCGAAAGCCAGAAACTGAAGGCGTTCAACCGAGGGAACGCCATGTCGCGAGCACCGACCATCAATGGCACAAGATAGTTTGCAAAGCCGAACAGGATTGGCATGCCCATGAAGAAAACCATGGTTGTGCCATGCATGGTGAACAGGCGGTTGAAGACTTCCGGCGAAACAAAATGATTGTGCGGGAACATCAGCTGAATGCGAATGATGAGCGCCTCGACACCGGCGATAACCAGAAATAGCAGGGCGTAGAGAATGTAGAGAACGCCCAACCGCTTGTGATCAACCGTGGTCAACCATCCGTGAAGGGTGTCAACCCATGGCTTCTCGTCAATCTGCACGCCGGGAATCGTGATCGCATTCGATGACATATTAGCCTTCAACGTCCTCTAACGAAGTGTCTCCATATAACTCACGACCGCATCCAGGTCCGAAGCGCTTAATTTCATGGCCGGCATCAGCGAGCCGGGCTTGATCGCGGTTGGGTCCTGAACCCAAAGGCGGAGGTTTTCTGGGGTATTGTTGGCTGCCCCAGAGGCGATCGTGGCCCGGGTCATCAAGTGTGTGAGGTCCGGACCGAAGCGTCCATTGGCATTTGTGCCACCGACGGCGTGGCAGTTGATACAGGCGGTGTTCTCAAAAACGCGCCTGCCAGCGGCTACGCTTGCATCCTGAACTGCAGGCTGTTGCTGGCCACGGACCCAGGCGGCAAAATCTTCAGGGCTGTCCGCCGAGATACGTAGCAACATCTTGGCGTGTTGTACGCCGCAGTACTGCGCACACTGGCCAAGAAAGATTCCCGTGCGCTGCGGGTCCATCCACATTCTGTTCGGATGGTTGGGAATCAGGTCGGTCTTGCCGGCGAGTTCCGGGATCCAGAAGCTGTGGTCGGTGTCAGCGGAAAGCAAGGTCAAGAACGTAGGAGTCGGATTCGCGGGATCGCTCACCGGGATGTGCAGCTCATTCGCTGTAACGACCCCCAGCTTCGGGTAGCGAAACTCCCACCAGTATTGGTGTCCGATGGCAGTGACCTCGATGGCGCCCGGGGGTTGGGAAGCATCCTGAACGGCATGGATTGCTCTCGCCGTAGCCAAGAACAACACGATAACAATGAGGATGGGAACGATCGTCCAGGCCAGCTCAATCTGGGTGCTCCCGTACACCTGGGGCGGTTCGCGTCCGGCATCCACAGCTCTCCCGCGAAACTTAATGACGGAATAGACCAGTAACGTAAACACGACGAAAAAGATGATGCCGGTAATGGCCAGGACAAATACAGAGAGGTGAGCGACCATCTTCGCCGGCGTCGACGCCGGAGCGAAGATGTTCGTACCGTTGGTAGGCTCGCTCGCCGCATGTGAAGCAATGGACAGGAAAGCGAGCATCACAGTCTGCAGTACGGCCCGGAACCTCAGAAATTTCATTCGCCGCATCAATGTTTCTCTTCTTGCAGATTTCGATCTCAAACGATTTTCTTTCTGAAGCGCGGACTCTCTTTCCAGCTCTGGCACGTTGCTTTGTCGTTAAACTGTCAGAACTCCGCCACGAATCGAATGAGAGCAAGCGTGCTACCAAACGTACGACTCTTGTACCTTATGAGGACCGCGATAAACCCCACCGATTTCACTGTCCGTTACCAAGCGTGGCGCGGCACTTCAGACATATAACTGACATCGTCAGCGCTTTGACGTTTTGGTCGAAATCCTAACTAAACCGTCTTTCGATCGGCCTGCGAGAGATGACTCTTTGGGTCCGCAATTGGACCGTTTGGCGAACTTGATGGTTGCAAGCAGGGGAGATGTTCTTGCTCGAATTTCGTGGAACGAAAATTGCACTTCCAGATAGCGCTGTCTTGCTAACGAGTGACTTGCTGCGTTGGCAAGAAGAAAGTGGAGCGTAGTCATCGGCCAAGGAAGTCGACAAAGGAAGAGACATGGCAAAGAGAGTAGCTGACTTGTTTGTGGATGTTTTGTTGGAAGCAGGCGTTCAGCGAGTTTACGGCGTCAGCGGCGATTCCCTCAACGGAATTACCGATTCGATGCGCAGCCAAGAGCAGATTCAGTGGGTGCATGTCCGCCATGAGGAGACGGCAGCGTTCGCAGCCGGGGCCGAAGCGCATCTCACGGGCAAATTGGCAGTTTGCGCCGGAAGCTGCGGTCCGGGGAATCTGCATTTAATCAATGGTCTCTACGACTGTCATCGGAGCCGCGTTCCCGTCCTTGCAATTGCCGCTCAGATTCCAAGTAACGAAATCGGCAGCGGATATTTTCAGGAGACTCATCCTGAGCATCTCTTCGCGCAATGCAGCCATTACTGCGAATTGGTCTCGCAACCTGAGCAGATGCCCCGCGTACTTGAGATTGCCATGCAGACCGCAATTTCAAAGCGCGGCGTTGCGGTGGTTGCAATACCGGGCGATGTGGCCTTGCGAGATGCCGTCGAGCAAGGGCCGCGGCTTCGCTTCTCGGAGCCAAAACCTACTATTTGCCCTTCCGAGGACGAGGTCAACATCCTGGCGGACCTGTTGAATCGGTCGGAGAAAATAACCATCCTTGGTGGCGCGGGTTGCGCGGGAGCTCATGCGGAACTGATTGAGCTTGCGGGCAAGTTACAAGCTCCCATCGTGCACGCGATGCGCGGAAAAGAATTCATTGAATACGACAATCCCTTCGATGTGGGAATGACAGGTTTGCTCGGTTTCTCCTCTGGCTATCACGCCATGCTGAACTGCGATGTGCTCCTTATGATTGGCACGGACTTCCCGTACCAGCAGTTCTTTCCCAATCATGCCACCATTGTGCAGATCGACCTTCGCGGTGAGCAGATCGGACGGCGCAGCAAGGTGGACTTCGGCTTTGTTGGGGACACAAAAACAACGCTCCGCGCCCTGCTGCCGAAGCTGGAGCAAAACCAGTACGAAACGCATTTAAAGGAGTCGGTTGAGCACTATCGCAAGACCCGCAAGAGCCTGGACGACCTAGCCGTACCCAGTTCCAGCAACAACCCGATCCATCCTCAATACGTCGCCCGCGTGCTCGATCAACTCGCGTCCGAAGATGCGGTCTTCACCTGCGACGTTGGAACGCCAACCATCTGGGCGGCGCGGTATCTCACGATGAACGGCAAACGAAGGATTATCGGTTCCTTTACACACGGGTCCATGGCCAACGCTCTGCCCCAAGCGATTGGTGCGCAGGCCAGCTATCCAGGCCGGCAGGTGATCTCGATGTCAGGAGACGGCGGCTTCGCGATGCTCATGGGTGATCTGCTGACACTTGGGCAACATCAATTGCCGGTGAAGTTAATTGTATTCGAAAACGATTCGCTGGCCTTCGTCGAACTGGAGATGAAGGCTGCTGGGATCATGGATTTCACCACGGACCTGCGCAACCCGGACTTCGCGAAGATTGCGGAGGGAGCGGGCCTGCTCGGACTGAAAGCGGAAACCTCGGACGACATAGAGCCGATGATCGCGCAGGCCCTGAAACATGACGGCCCGGCATTGGTCGAGGTGCCGGTCTCGCGACAGGAACTTTCCATGCCTCCAACCATCACTTATGAGCAGGCAAAGGGCTTCAGTCTTTTCATGATGAAAGCGGTCCTCAGTGGGCGCGGTGATGAAATTCTCGATCTCGCGCGAGTCAATTTGCTCCGCTGATAACGTTCGACCGCAAGAAGAAAGGGAGATATGCAAATGGCCACCGCACTACCCATCACGCCAACAGATTTGTCGACTATTCCTCATGGGTTGGATCTTCTCAATCGACAAGCTCTGAACAAGGGCACGGCATTCACTGAGGAAGAGCGTACGGAATTTGGCCTACACGGGCTTCTTCCGCCGCATCTCGAGGCTCTCGACGAGCAAGTTGTCCGCGCCTGCGAGGCTTACAAGAGAAAAGATGATGATCTTGAGCGGCATATCTACTTGCGAGCTCTGCAGGACACGAACGAGGTCCTCTTTTACCGCCTTCTTCTGGAGCACATCGAAGAAATGACGCCGATGGTTTACACGCCAACGGTTGCGCTGGCATGCGAGCAATTCAGCCACATCTATCGTCGGGCGCGCGGGCTATTCATCTCCTATCCGCTCGGCGACTCTATTCCGCAGCTGCTGCGAAATCGACCGAATAAGGACGTTGATGTAATCGTCGTGACTGACGGCGAGCGCATTCTGGGCATTGGTGACCAGGGCGCAGGCGGACTCGGTATCCCTATCGGCAAACTTTCGCTCTACACCCTAATCGGGGGCATTCGTCCGGAACGAACACTGCCGATCGTGTTGGATGTGGGAACGAACAACGCAGAGCGACTGAAAGATCCCGAATACCTCGGGTGGCGTCATGAACGAGTTACCGGGCAAGCATACTTCGACTTCGTAGATCAGTTCGTGCAGGCGGTAAAACAGGAGCTTCCCGGAACATGCCTGCAGTGGGAAGATTTCGCGACTCCTCATGCCCGCCCGATTCTCAATCGCTATCGCGACCAGTTGTTGACCTTTAATGACGATATCCAGGGGACGTCGGCGGTTGCCCTCGGCGCCGTCCTGGGTGCCGTCAAGGTGACCGGAAAAAACCTGAAACAGCAGCAGATCGTCATGCTCGGTGCGGGTTCAGCCGGTATCGGAGTTGCGGACGGTCTACGCGCAGCCATGAGGGAAGAGGGCTTGACCGAGCAAGAGGCAGAGAGCCGCTTCTGGGTCATCGACAAAGATGGCCTTCTGCACTCAGGCCGAAAAGAACTAACTCTTGAGCAGGTGGTTTATGCCCGACCAGAGAGCGAAATCGCTGGTTGGCCTCGAACGTCCGACGGACAAATCCGTCTTGCCGACGTAATTGGAAAAGTCAACGCGACCATTCTGATTGGTCTTTCAACCGTCGGCGGTGCCTTTTCGGAATCAGTTGTTCGCGAGATGGCTCGCAAGGTCGAGCGGCCGATCATTTTCCCACTCTCGAATCCGACCTCAAAATCGGAAGCGAAAGCCGAGGATTTGATTCAGTGGACCGATGGACGCGCGTTGGTAGCGTCCGGTTCCCCGTTTGCCCCCGTCAGTTACGGCGGCCGCAGGATACCTATCGCGCAATGCAACAACATTTACATCTTCCCTGCAATGGGACTTGGCGTCGTTGCTTCGGGCGCTCGCCGGGTAACGGAGCCGATGATGCTGGCTGCGGCCCGCGCACTCGCAGAAAATTCTCCTGCCCTCAAAGACTCTTCCGCTTCGCTGCTTCCTCCCCTCACGGAAATCAGGAGAGTGGCCGCGGAGATCGCATTCGCGGTTGGAGTCGAGGCACAAAAAGATGGCGTTGCCCCAAAGCTCAGTCAGGACGAACTGCGTGAACGAGTGTTGAAGGCGCAGTGGACGCCCGCTTACACCGCGTTGGAATAACAAACGCTCAGAAAACGAGGCAGAAATGGCAAGCAATACGAGCGGGAATCTGGTCCACCCAGTTGGGCATGTGACGACACAAAGAGTAGCGGTTAGCCATCCTGCAATGGCCTTCTGGCACACCATGATCGGGAAGAAGGTCGTCATGGCGGTTACTGGAGTGGTGCTGGTTGGATTCGTGATCGCCCACATGGTAGGCAATCTCAAAATATTCACGGGACCGGAAGAGATCAACGCCTACTCACGGTTCCTGAGGGAAGTGGGCTCACCTGGGCTTGCCTATGGAGAACTACTCTGGATCGTGCGAGCCGTCCTGCTCACGTGTGTGGCCCTTCATATCACCGCCGCGCTCCAGCTCAGCCGGATGAGCTGGGCTGCGCGACCGGTTGGGTATAGCGTCAAGCGCAATGTAGAAACGACCTTCTCGGCGCGCCTGATGCGCTGGGGTGGAGTCCTGCTGGTTGCCTTCATCATCTTTCATCTTCTCCACCTGACTGTAGGCGCCGTTGGGTTCCATGCCGGACAGTTCAGACATCTCGCCGTTTACCAGAATGTGACGGCAGCTTTCAAAGTCTTGCCCGTTGCGCTCTTCTACGTCATTGCCTTGGGTGCGCTTTGCCTCCACTTGGACCACGGAATCTGGAGCATGCTGCAAACCCTCGGCTGGAATACGGCTCGAAACGAAAGAACTCTCAAGATCGCATCACGAGCAATCGCAATCGTGGTCTTTCTTGGATTCAGCTCAGTTCCTGTCTCGGTCTGGGCAGGCTGGTTGCATTAATCGCTGATTGCATTATTGAAGGAGCACAGAAATGTTGGAAGCCAGGATACCGTCAGGTCCAATTGAGCAGAAGTGGGACAACTGCCGCTACGAGATGAAGCTGGTGAATCCCGCGAATCGGCGCAAACACTCGATCATCGTAGTGGGAGCAGGGCTGGCCGGAGCGGCAGCAGCTGCGACTCTCGGCCGGCAAGGCTACCACGTCGATTGCTTTTCCTACCACGACACCCCACGCCGGGCACATTCGATTGCAGCTCAGGGAGGAATTAACTCTGCCAAGAACTATCGCAACGACGGCGATAGCGTTTTGCGTCTCTTCAAGGACACAGTCAAGGGCGGCGATTATCGCGCCCGTGAAGCGAACGTGTATCGGCTGGCGGAAGTCAGCGGCAACATTATCGATCAGTGCGTGGCTCAAGGCGTGCCGTTTGCAAGGGACTACGGCGGACTCCTGGACAATCGCTCCTTTGGCGGCGTGCAGGTCGAACGAACCTTCTACGCGCGAGGTCAGACGGGGCAGCAGCTGTTGCTCGGCGCTTACCAGGCACTCGAAGAGCAGATAGCGGCCGGGACAGTCACGATGCATTTCCGGAGTGAACTGCTTGACCTCGTCCTTGTCAATGGCAGAGCGCGCGGCATAGTGACGCGGGACTTAGTGACGGGCCAACTGGATTGCCACGCTGCCGACGTGGTTGTACTGGCAACCGGAGGATATTCCAACGTCTTCTATCTCTCGACGAACGCCAAGGCTTCGAACTGCACCGCGATTTGGCGTGCCCATCGCCGGGGCGCCCTCTTTGGGAATCCGTGTTTCACCCAGATCCATCCGACTTGTATCCCGTTGAGCAGCGACTTTCAGTCCAAACTGACGCTGATGTCCGAGTCGCTCCGGAATGATGGACGGATATGGGTACCGAAGAAGAAGGGTGACACGCGAGCTGCAAATCAAATTCCGGAAAGTGAGCGCGACTACTACCTCGAGAACCGTTACCCAAGCTTTGGCAACCTCGTCCCTCGCGATGTTGCGTCGCGAAATGCGAAGGAAGTATGCGATGAAGGACGCGGCGTGGGCCCGCACGGCCAGGGTGTCTATTTGGATTTTGCGGATGCTATTCACCGGCTTGGCCTCGAAACCGTTCGGGAGAAGTACGGCAACCTGTTCGAGATTTACGAAAGGATTACCGGAGAAGATGCGTACGCCGTACCAATGCGGATCTATCCCGCCCCGCACTACACGATGGGCGGACTGTGGGTTGACTATCACCTGATGTCAACCATTCCCGGACTGTTCGTGGGCGGTGAGGCGAACTTCTCGGACCATGGTGCCAACCGGCTCGGCGCCAGCGCTCTCATGCAGGGTCTCGCCGACGGCTACTTCGTTCTCCCGGCCACTGTGCCCGATTACATTGCTGCCAACAAATTGGATCCTGTGAGCGCGTCCGACGGCGCCTTCAAGGCGACCAAAGCCGAGGTGCAGGATCGCATTGACAAGCTACTGGCGATCAATGGGAAACGCAGTCCTGATTCCTTCCACAAAGAGCTCGGAAAAATTGTTTGGGATGACTGTGGCATGGCCCGTGCTGATGCAGGATTGCGTGAGGCCCTCGATCGAATTCCGGAATTACGCGACGAGTTCTGGCACAACCTTCGTGTCGTGGGCACGGGCGAAGAGCTAAACCAGAGTCTGGAGAAGGCGAACCGCATCTCGGACTTTCTCGAACTAGCCGAACTCATGTGCACCGACGCTTTACAACGCACAGAATCGTGCGGAGGCCACTTTCGAGTGGAGAGCCAAACACCCGAGGGTGAGGCGAAACGTGACGATGCAAATTTTGCCTACACGGCCGCTTGGGAATGGAAAGGTGAAGGCGAAGCGCACGCCTTGCACAAAGAACCGCTCAGCTTCGAGTATGTCCCGCTTTCGCAAAGGAGTTACAAGTAACCATGAACCTCACGCTCAGAGTTTGGCGCCAGCAAAACGCAAACGCTGCGGGCAGCTTCGTAAGCTATCAGGCAAACAATGTCACACCCGACATGTCGTTCCTCGAAATGCTTGACGCGCTCAACGAGAATTTGATCAGCCGGCAAGAGCTGCCTGTGGCCTTCGAACACGACTGTCGAGAAGGTATCTGCGGCTCGTGTGGTTTCCTCATCAATGGTGTGGCCCATGGAGGTCAGCGCGGTACCACTGTATGCCAACTTTCGATGCGCTTCTTCAAAGATGGCGATATGCTAACGCTCGAGCCGTGGCGGGCCCGGGCGTTCCCAGTGATCCGCGATCTGATCGTGAACCGCTCAGCTTTTGATCGGATCATTCAGGCTGGAGGCTTCATCAGCGCACCGACGGGAAGCACTCCTGCCGCCAATGCGATCTTGGTTCCGAAAGAAGATGCAGACACTGCCTTTGACGCAGCGGCATGTATTGGCTGTGGCGCCTGCGTCGCCGCCTGCCCGAATGCAAGTGCCATGCTTTTCACCTCGGCGAAAATCACTCACTTGAACTCGCTCCCGCAAGGTCAGCCGCAGCGCGACCAGAGGACCCTGAGCATGGTGGCCACCATGAGAAATGAACTCTTCGGAAGCTGCACGAATCATGGTGAATGCGAAGCGGTATGCCCCAAACGGATACCTCTGGAGTTCATCGGGAAGATGAACCGCGATCTGATGGGAGCGGTCTGGCACAGACACCGGGAGCCACTGGTTGTTCCCAGCGTTGTGCAACTGCCATCTGCCGAGGACTCTCACGAGCAATTTGATGAGGGCGTTCGCACACAACTTCAACAGGATGTCTATCGGCCTCTTCACGAAGAGGCTCAGGCGCATGTCGAGGCGGAGTCGCCCGAGCCCGCTGCGACGCGCCCGTGAGGTTTTGAATATGGCGATCAAAGAAGTAGTGCGTGACCCGTATCGTACCGAGGAGGACGCCCTAGGCGACGTCCAGGTTCCAGCCAAGCACCTGTGGGGTGCGCAGACCCAGCGTTCTCACATGAACTTTCCAATTGGTGTCGAGCGTTTTCGTTGGGGCCGGCCCGTCATTCGAGCGCTCGGCATCCTGAAGAAATGTGCGGCCTTGGCCAACGGCGAATTGGGTCAGCTTCCTAAGCAGAAAATCGATCTGATCGTTCGCGCCGCCCAGGAAGTGATCGACGGTCGCTTGGATGACGAGTTCCCGCTGGTCGTGTTTCAGACCGGTTCTGGCACGCAGACCAATATGAACGCCAACGAGGTCATCGCCAATCGTGCGATCCAGCTTGCAGGCGGTGTCGTTGGCTCAAAGAAACCAATTCATCCCAACGATGATGTGAACCACAGCCAGTCCTCCAACGATACGTTTCCCACGGCGATGCACATCGCGACGGTGGAGGAGATCGAGGACCAGTTGTTTCCTGCTCTCCGCGGCCTGCGCGACGTATTCGACGCGAAGTCGCAACAGTATCGCAATGTCGTCATGGTAGGGCGTACACACCTTCAGGATGCTACGCCGCTTACTCTTGGCCAATTGATCTCTGGCTGGGTAGCGCAAATTGACCAGGCTATCGATGGCATTCGCCGAACTCTCACCGGAATTTACGCACTCGCGATCGGAGGTACGGCAGTCGGCACGGGACTCAACGCCGATCCCCGCTTCGGTGAAGCAGCCGCGCGGCGGATCGCGGAAGAGACCGGTCGGCCATTTATCTCAGCTTCCAACAAATTTGCGGCACTCTCGGCGCACGACTGCATGGTCAGTGTGAGCGGAGCACTTCGCACCCTTGCCGGGGCATTGATGAAAATCGGTAACGATGTGCGTTGGCACGCCTGTGGTCCGCGTGCCGGGATCGGCGAACTCAAAATCCCCGAGAACGAACCCGGCTCCTCCATCATGCCGGGGAAGATCAATCCCACTCAGTGTGAAGCGCTGACGATGGTTGCTGTTCAGGTGTTTGGCAATGACCACGCTGTGGCGTTTGCAGGTTCGCAGGGTAACTTCCAGCTGAACGTATATAAACCGGTCATGCTGCACAACGTTTTAACGTCGATTGAGCTACTCGCCGATGCCTCGCTTTCTTTCCGTGATCGCTGCGCCACCGGGATCGAGCCAAACGAAAAGCGCATTAAAGAGCATCTCGACAATTCGCTGATGCTGGTAACTGCTCTCAACCCGCACATTGGATATGAGAAGGCGGCGAAGATCTCACTTGCCGCGTATCACGAAGATCTTAGCTTGCGTGAGGCCGCTTTGAAGCTCGGGTTTCTCACCGCGGAGCAGTTTGATGCATGGGTTCACCCAGGGGAGATGACTCATCCCCTCTGAGGAATTCTGTATGTGAAAGGTGAAGGTAGCTCTTTGAGGCTGAAACGTAATGTCCATGTACTTGAAACGACAATTCCCCGTCTTATGTGTGGCTGGGGTAATTTCGTTTCTCGTGCTGTCCACCACGGCTGTCTCGGCTCAGAATGCACCTGTTTCGCCGGATCATCCGTGGCACACATCTACTGAGCTCAGCGTCGAAGCAGATGCCAGAAATATTCCCGACTCGAGGTTTGCCATAGATTCGACCAAGACGTATTCGCTGTCGGAGCTGATTGATTTGGCGGAAGCACACAATCCAGCCACTCGCGTTTCTTGGGAGCGCGCTCGCGCTCGAGCGGCGGCACTGGGCGTATCGCGAAGCGATTTATTTCCCACGCTCGCAGCTGCTGCGCTATCGCAGACAAACCGCCAGGAGGCCTTCTTTGGCGATCGCTTCTATGGGCAGGTTGTCCAGGATTTTCAGGTGGAGCTAGATCTCAATTACACCGTTTTTGATTTTGGCGCCCGCTCCGGTCGAATCAATGCCGCGAAAGCGCAACTGTTGGCGGCGAATTTCGCCTTTAACGACACCCATCGCACTGTCATTTACCAAGTGCAGCAGGCTTATTACCGGTTATTGAGTTCGATGGGGCAGGAGGAGGCCGCACGAGCAAGTCTGTCGAACGCACAATCAGTGCAGCAAGCAGCCGAAGAACGCTTGAAAAATGGTCTTGCGACTCGACCAGACGTACTGGAAGCACGGAGTTCCACTGCCCAGGCGGAATACGATCTGCAAGCCATCCTCGGGGCTGAGGAGATCGCTCGCGGCGACCTGGCAACAGCAGTTGGGGCCTCGGCGACCGCTGGGATCCAGGTCCAGCCTCTGGATCAGATGCCCACTCCTGAGTCAATCGGCGATACCGCCGACCAGGCGATCAACCGTGCGCTCGGACAACGCCCTGATCTGATGCAACAAGTGGCCGAAATACGATCGGCAAATGCACGCGTCAAGGAAGCCAGGGCGGCATACGATCCAGCGTTGAGCTTCACCGCCAGCCCATCCGTCCCATCGCTCTATGGCATACAGTCGCCATATCCTTGGGCTAATACTGCTGATCTGACCGGCGGATTGAGCTTCAATCTGCAATGGACTGTCTTTGATGGAGGCGCGCGAAAGAATCGGCTGGCCGAGGCTCGGGCCAACGTACATGCGGCAGAAGCACAAGCCAACGTCAAACGCAATCAGATCGCCGATGAGGTTTGGACAGCTTACTCGAATCTGAACACTGCCTTTCGGCAGCGCCAGGCGGCAGTAGCTCTCCTCGAATCGGCCGGTCAGTCCTACAGCGCGGCCCTCGAATCGTACAACTACGGCGTGCGCAACTTGCTGGACGTAACTGCGGCTCAGCGTACTTTGGCACAAGCCCGCTCAGCAGATGTGTTGGCGCGAACGCAGGTGCTCATTTCGTTCGCCGAGCTGGCGTTCCGAACCGGAGATTCGATTCGCGCCGACGGGAGGCCTCGGCCATGAATACGATCCGTGGATTTGCATGCGGTGTGTTCGTGCCCAATCTGCTGCTGCTGCTGACGGGGTGCGGACGGGCTCCATCGTTCGACATTCTCGGCTCGTTCTTTCCTGCGTGGCTTGTCTGTCTTGTGGTCTCCATTGTGCTTACGGTTGTTTCTCGAGCTCTGTTGTCGCGCTCCGTCGAAATCGTCTGGCCGGTTCTCGTCTATCCGAGTTTGACGGCCGTGTTCACATTCGCTTTATGGATTGTTCTGTTTCGGTGAATTTTATGACAACTGTTCCTTTGGATAAAGAAACGGTCACGAAAGCAAGCCGGAATCATGGGCGCAAGTTTGATAGCGTGACGTCGGAGAGGAGGTGGCGCAAGCCTCTGGGTCGTACAATCAGTATCGCGATCGTGGCGGCCGCAGTGATCCTTGGACTCACCGTACTTTACCGCGAGAACTATTATCCCCGGACCGAAGATGCCGAAATATTTGCCAATTTCATCGGTATGGCGCCCCAAGTCGACGGTCCTCTGATCCGGCTGAACGTGAAAGATAACCAGTTCGTGAAGAAAGGCGAACTGCTGTACGAAATCGATGAACGCTCCTATCAATATGCCCTCGAAAGCGCGATTTCGGAGCAGAGCACTCTGGAAGGGCAAGTCGGGGACGAGCAACGAAAAATAGCAGCGTTGGAGAGCGCAGTTTCCGTCGCACAAGCGAATATCCACAGCTCGGAAGCCGAGGTGGTAAACGCGGAGCGGGGCGTCGACCGGGCACGCGCCGAATGGAATTATGCAAACAACAATTTACATCGCATCGAACCATTGCTGGCGAAGCAGTTTGTCACGGTGGACGAGGTGGATAAGGCGAGATCTTCTGAAACTGCACAAGTTGAAGCCCTGAGGCAAGCTGAATCTCGACTGCAGCTGGCGAAGGCGGAATTGAACTCTGTCTTGGCCCAGCACGAACAGGCCAGGCATGCTGTCACAACGCTCGAACCCTTGATCAATCAGCGTGGGGCAAAATCCGCAGCGGTGAAGAAGGCTCGCTACGATTTGGACAACTGCCGCATCTATGCGCCTTTTGATGCTCGTGTGACCAACCTTACGATTTCCGAGGGTGCTTATGCTCACATCGGCCAGCAAATGTTCACGCTCATCGACGCCCGTACTTGGTGGGCAGTTGGTAATTTCCGAGAAGGACAACTCAAGCGTATTTCGCCAGGCATGCGGGCTGATGTCTATCTGATGTCGATGCCGAATCTCCGCTTTGCTGGTGTGGTTGATAGCGTCGGATTCGGAGTCACTCCGGACCCAGATAAAATCGGCAGCTTGCAACCGGGCCTTCCCGACCTGCAGCGCACATTAAACTGGGTTCATCTCGCGTCGCGCTTCCCGGTCCGTGTACGGGTGGAGAATCCCACCCCCGACCTGTTTCGAATCAGTGAGTCTGCCGTAGTCACGATTCGAGGCGATTGAGAATGGCAACAATCGCCCAAAGTCTGCCTCGCCCATCCAGCGCACTCACCTGGCTGCGAGAATTTCTTAAAGAGGAACTCGCCCCGTACCCGGGCAGGACTGCACTGGTAGGACGGATGACCCTTGCCGCCACCCTCATCATGATCATCGGAATGACTTTCCGCATTCCGTATAGCTGGCAAGGCGCGGTTTATGCACTCATGGTTTCTCGTGAAAACACTCGATCGACGCTGCAGTCTGCGGCAACGATTTTCCTGGTGACTGGAATCGGCGCTGCATATCTCATAGCATCTGTTTGGTTTGTTATCAATATTCCCCTGCTTCATTTTCTCTGGGTTATTGCGACTTTCTTCCTCGCTTTCTATGCGGTGAGTGCGCTGACGAACTATACAGCGGCTGTGGCGTTCGTCAACCTGACCGCCGTTGGAATTCCACTGTGGGATCGACGTGTACCGGTCGAAACGAGTGTGGAGGATACACTTTGGCTGTGCTTAGCCGTATTGGTAGCGGTGGTGATCACTGCCGCTGTAGAACTCGCGTTTGTGCGAATGCGGCCGGGGGACGAGGTCGTTTTGCCCATTGGCGACCGATTGTCTGCGGTCGAAGAGTTATTGACTTGCTACGCTGAGGGCCGAACCGTAGCTCCGAGTATCGAGCAAAGAGTCATGCGGCTCGGGACGCTTGGAACATCCTTATTACGGCGGGCATTGCGGCGCGCGGCTTATTCGCCCGAGTATTCCGTCGAGATGGGTGGTGTCGTAGCCCTCGTGGGCAGGCTCGTCGACCTTGCAGCGACCTTACCTCAGCTCAGCATCGAGCTTTCCGCCAGTGACCAGAGACGATTCCGGAACTTGGCCTCAGCCGTCCGAAGTACTCGCGATGATCTGATGAGCCGGCGCACTCCGGGTGCGGTTCAGTTCGATACAAATGAAGAATCTGCCGCGTTCGTGCCATTACTAGGCGAGATGGAGCATACAGTTACCCTTATCCCCCACGCGTTTGCGGATTCCCGATCAATCCAACAATACTTGCCAACAACAGAGGATAAAGGGCAACGAACACTTCTGGCCCCGGACGCTTTCCGCAACCCTGAGCACCTTCAGTTCGCGCTCAAAGGCTGCCTGGCCGCGAGTGCTTGCTACGTCATCTACAACGCGATTGCATGGCCGGGCATCAGCACGGCCGTGACTACATGTCTGCTGACCGCGCTCTCCACGATTGGTTCATCTCGCCAAAAGCAGCTTCTTCGTATCACAGGCGCTGTCGTTGGCGGCTTTCTAATCGGGATGGGTTCGCAAATATTAATCCTGCCCTATCTCGATTCGATCGCCGGATTTGTCGTTCTTTTCGTTGCTGTCACCGCCTTGTCTTCCTGGTTCATGACATCGAGTCCCCGGTTGTCATACTTCGGAATTCAGGTCGCTCTGGCTTTCTACCTGGTCAACGTGAGCGAATTCAAAATGCAGACCTCACTCGCCGTCGCCCGAGATCGCGTGGCGGGCATTTTGCTGGGTCTCTTCATCATGTGGCTGGTGTTTGATCAGTTATGGGGTGCGCCCGCCGTGATTGAAATGAGGAGGAAGTTCATTTCCAATCTTTGGCTATTCGCGCAGCTCGCGAGAGAACCGCTTTCGCAAGACCGGAAAACTGCAATCGCGCGGAGTCTTAGTCTTGGAGAGACAATCAATGCCAATCTGGACAAGGTACGAGCTCTTGCAGACGGTGTTCTGTTCGAATTCGGGCCTTCCCGCGAGCAGGATCTCGCGTTGCGTGATCGCATCCGACAATGGCAACCGAATTTGCGTATGCTGTTCATCACCCGCATCGTCTTGTGGAGGTACCGAGTTGGGCTGCCGGGATTCGAGTTGCCGAAAGCAATCCAGCCGGCACAGCAGAAGTTTGACAACCGCTTGGCTATGGCATTGGACGGACTGGCCGATCGAATGGACGGTAAGGCATCGACACGGGTGGACGACTTGACAAGTGCGTATGCCCAACTCGAACAAGCGGCATGGAAGGGTTCGTCCATCCAACAGCACCAGCTCACGCCACAGATACAGTCGTTTCTCATTCTCTCACGCAGAATCGCATCCTTGGCAGATTCCTTGGAAAAGGAAATTTGAGCGTCTCGTTTTTCGCAGTGGTCGTCGGTTCATGATCGTATCAATTGACTTCAGGTGCTGTGGTATTGTGATGTGCCGAGGATGCCACCGCAGGAGCCTGCAGTAGACTTACGACGCGGGCCGGAAAGGAACTTCCGCCTTCACCGTGGTTCCGCGTCCTGGGGCGCTATCGAATTCAAATGTCCCGTGCAGCTGGAGCACGCGTTCTCGCATATTAATTACGCCCAGCCCTCCCGATTTTCCGAGTTGCTCGAGTGCGCAACCCACGCCATCATCGGAAACAGAAAGGCGAACGGTACCATTGGATCGTGCGAGCTGGACCTCCACCTTCTTTGCCTCCGAATATTTGGCGGCATTGCCCAGCGCTTCCTGTGCGATCCGGTAGAGACAGAGCGCCGCCCCAGGTGACAACTCCTTCACACTCGAGTCCGTCTCACACGACACAAGGAGGCCGCGTACCTTGCTGAATTCCTCGCAGTAGGCCGACAGGGCCGCGGGCAGGCCCGCTTCTTGCAGTAATGCAGGGTGAAGTTCATGTGATATGTGACGGATGTCCGTTCCGATTTTGATGAGTTCTTGCTGCAAACCAGTGACCGTCGCCGTTGCCTCCGAATCGGGTGGCACCTGACGCTTCACCTTGCCTAACCTAAGCGTAAGGGAGGTGATCTGCTGGAGAACGCCATCGTGCAGCTCTCCGGAGATACGCATCCGCTCCGCCTCCTGCGCTTTGATCAACTGTTCGTTCAGCGCACGAATCTCGGTCCGGTGTCGTTCTAAGACGGCCTGGCGCCGCTCCAAAGCGCGGACGCGAAGCTGATAAACCGTCCACAGCATCGCCATGACCGTGAGCACACAGAGCACCCGGAACCAGTTCGTCTGGTAGTAGGCGGGCGCAATCGCGAAATCCAGAACCGCGCCTTCCTCGTTCCATACCGCGCTGTTGTTGCTGGCGATTACGCGGAATCGGTAGGTGCCCGGCGCAAGGTTCGAATACTGCACCTGCCGGTCGTTCACTACCTCGCGCCAGTCCTCGTCCTGTCCCTCGAGTTTGAAGCGGAAGCGAACCTTCTCCGGCGCGACCAAGCTCAGGGCGGTGTAGTCGATGGCGAGGTCCCGAACTCTGGATGGCAAGCGCAAACCTTCGGCAGGAGCATAGGTCTTGCCATCTGCCGTAATCTGCTCAATGTGCACAGGTGGAAGAATTGAGTTTAGACGAAGGTGGTGCGGATCAATAACGCTGACGCCGTCATGGTGCGCAAACCACAACTTCCCGTCGGGAGCGTTTTGCACGACCGGACTATAGGCGGTCAGCATTGCGTGCATTCTGAACCCGTCACTGCCGTCAAACACGGTGCCATGGATCAGATGTTTTGCGTCCGACACCCACGCCTGTAAATCGCTGCGATCAACGCGCACCAGACCGCAGGCCGCGGATAGCCATAACGAGGAAGCATCATCCTCGATGACCCAGTGAACCGCGTTGCAAGGCATTCCGTTTTTGGTGGTGAGCGTTGAGATGTTTCCGTCTCTTATGCGGCTGAGGCCTCCTTCCGTGGCGGCCCAAAGCGTGCCTTCATGATCAAAATAGAGAGTCCAAACAAGGTCGGCAGCAAGGCCATCCTTGTGGCCGAGGGTTTTATCGATTCGGCCATCCTTGAAATGCGCAATGCCTCCGTCGAGGAATCCAAGCCACAGTCCATCCTGGGCGGGATCGGATACGATCGCAGACAGGCGTTGATCATGCCCCAGCTTCGACCATGGCCAAGTCACCGATTCGACTACCCTGTTGTCAACCGCGTGAAACAGACCATGCTCGGGATAGCTGATCCAGACCCCCTCGTGCTGATCAGCCAAGATTGCGTTGGCAGATCCGACCGGCACGCCAGTCACGCGAGTAAACCTGCCATTCTCAAACCACACAGCTCCCTTCTTGCTGGTCACCCAAATGCGGCCGCGTTGATCCTCGAAGAGTGAACCGATATTGTTGTCAAGTAGCCCGGCATCCAGGATTTCACGGGCAGCGCCGTTCGCTTCTCCGGAGGACCTCCTCGAGTGGGCGGGGGCGGCGCGATAGACAGTCATCTGTCCTCGATTCCACCTGTCCAATCCATTAAGCGTACCCACCCAGATACTACCGTCGCGGGCTGCAAGCACCGACCAGGCCGGACTAGACAATCCTTGGTGCCCAGAGATCGTAGAGACGACGGGTTCGCGGAAGCGGTCCAGGCCATTGGTCGTGCCTACCCAAATGGTGCCTTCGCGGTCCTCGAAAAGAGCCGTGACAAGATCGCCTGTTAGCCCGTTCCTCAGCCCAAACCGGGTCGTCGTTCCGTGGAAAACACGTAATAGCCCGCTATCATAAGTTCCGATCCACAGAGCACCGTCGCGATCCCGCAGCAGCTTGGAAGGTGCAAAGGGCTGGATGCCTGGGAGATCGTAGCCTTGCACCTTGTTGTCCGTGACCTGTTCCAGGCCAGTGCTGGTTCCGACAATCACGGATGCTGCGTGCTCCCCTGGAACCAGCGTCTGTTGGCTGTCGCTTGGATTAGGCAGATACAGTTGCGGAGGACCGGGCTTCCACCGCCACAGGCCTGACTCGGTTTCGGCCCAGAGACGGCCGTCGGTGCCCTCATATAAGGAAAGCACATTATGACTACCGTAGCGATAATTCAGACCTGTTTCCGCACCACCTGTAGTCTCTTGGCACGCAACTTTGCCACTCCGAATCGCGCAAATCTTCCCAGAGCCTCCAGCCCACACCGTTCCCTCGTGGTCCTCCAGGAGAGCCATTACCCCTCCATGAATCTCGGGATACTGGATCAGCTTGTCCTCTTTCCAGCTTGCAAGGCCCTCCAAGGTTCCGATCCAGAGAGTGCCGTCTCGCGTAGCGAGGAGCGCTAAGATATTTGGGCTCGGGAGATGCTGGCCCGGCAGTGGACTCCATGGGACGAATCGCACACCATCGAAGCGAACCAGGCCAAATTCCGTGCCAAGCCAAAGATAACCGTCGGGCGTCTGGGCAATTGACCGGGTGCTGCCCTTCAAACCTGCGGACGCCGTCCAGGCTGTATGCGTGTATTGGGTGAGGTCGAGTGAAGGATCTAACGCGGGAGCGCGAGGGCAGAGTACCACCAACAGGCTTATTGCGCCAAACACAAGGCGCGAAATCGCAGTTCTTGTCTGCCAGTGCCCTCTCGTTCTCATCGGCAACATATTCTACCCCGGAGTGCTCCTTCCTACGCCATTCAGCTTTTCGTCGACAATTTATAGCAGGATTGTGATAATTTGCCCGTTTAGATTTCGTCGGCGACGGCAAGTATGCTGTTTACAGAGTCGTCTGTCGGAAAAATGAATATCCCCTGGTCTGAACGCTTCCGGTGACACGGGATAGTTGGCGTGCTCACGGCCCTCCACAAGCGATGAGGTTGGGCACCGACGGATGTAGCCATGAAACCTATGCCGTCAACGAAAATCGGAATTCCTTTCTGGGCGGTAGATTTGTTGCCATTGACGCTTTTGTCCATGACGATTCTGGGGCTTTGCCCAACAGGGTGGGCCCAAACCTCCACGACAGGCCTTCTAAAAGGAGTGGTTACCGATCCTTCAGGTAGGGTGGCCTCCAATGCAGATGTTCGAGTGACGAATGAGAGAACTAACGAGGTACGGACCGTGAAGACAGACGCGGATGGCGCCTACACTGTGCCGCTACTTCCGCCCGGGGCCTATCGGGTTGATATTGATGCTAAGGGTTTCGCTCGCACCACCGTTTCTTCGGTATTCATAGCGGTAACGGAAACGAACGTTGAAAACGTCAGCCTCAAGGTAGGCAGTGCATCGACAACAGTCGAAGTGAACGGATCACCACCGGTCGTCGAAACCAACACGAATGCGCTTGGGGATGTTGTCACTCCCGCACAAGTCGAGGCTCTTCCTCTGGTAAATCGGAATTTCACCCAGATCATGACCCTCTCGGCAGGGGTGATCGCCAGCGTGACGAATGCGGCGGAATTAGGGCGTGGAAGCGGGGGCCAGATTCCCACAACCGAAGGGCAAGGGCAAAACGTCAATGGAGCCCGCGCCAGCGACATCAATTTTCGAATGGATGGGGTGGACGTGAACGACTACGACGCCTCGGGTTTCGGTATACCGATCCCCAACCCCGATACGATCCAGGAGTTCAAGGTCCAGACCGGAATGTACGATGCGGAATATGGCCGGGATGCCGGTGCGAATGTGACCCTGGTGACGAAAACGGGCTCGAACGCTTTCCATGGCACCGTTTTCGAGTTTTGGCGGAACGATGTACTCAATGCGAACGACTTTTTTCTCAATCAGAATGGCGTGCCACGCCCAGAACTGAAGCAGAACCAATTTGGAGGCACGCTTGGCGGGCCGGTCATCCGGGACAAACTGCTTTTCTTTGGCTCGTATCAGGGCACACGGCAGATCAATGGGGTATCGGGCCGCCAAACATTCTTTTCGCCACTCACTACAAACGATCGTTCCGCCGCTTCAATCGGGGCGCTTTTTGCAGGACAGCAGGGCCTCCAGTATATTTTTGGCCCTCCGGGGTTTGGACCTGCTATTGCTGCGAACGGATCGAATATTAACCCGGTGGCTCTGACTCTTCTCCAGGAAAAATTGCCCAACGGACAATATCTGTTCCCGACTGCCAACCCAGCAAACGACTCGGTCTCCCTGAGTGTGCCTGCGAGCTTCAACGAGAATCAGTACATGGGAAATTTCGATTTCTTGCAGTCACCGAAGAACACAATCCAGGGCCGATTTTTTACTGCGCTCAGTAATACTACGAATGTTCTCGCGGGCGGAGGCAATCTGCCCGGCGCTCCCTCGACCGATGACCTGAACTATCTGGTGGCCTCGCTGACCGACACATACGTCTTCAAGCCGAATCTCTTTAATCAAATTCGGTTAGGCTACGATCGAATTTCTTCGGTTACCACGCCGCATTCGCCATTCACTTTTTCGGGTATAGGCGTGAATGCTTCCGCCCAGAATGATGACAAGCCATCGGTGACCATCGCCGGGTCCGATAACTTTAACCCCGGTTTCTACTTCCCTTTTGCGCAAAACGTTTTCAACCTCGAGGACAACATTGCCTGGGTGCACGGCCGGCATAGTCTTCGCTTCGGCGGCGCAATTACGAGAGCGTATTTGAATAACCGTGGGGAAGAATACTACGGTCAGGTGAACTTCCCCAGTTGGCCGGACTTCCTCCTAGGAATGAGCGGTGCTCAAAACGGAACCGCCGGGATGGCAGGTGTTCCGCCCAACGGCTTCAGCAATGTTTTGTACTCGCTGGAGGTGCTCGGTGTATTGGCGGGGCATGCGCGGACCTGGGAGATATCGGCTTATGGTCAGGATGACTGGCGTGTCAACTCCAGGTTGACGCTGAACCTCGGCCTGCGCTGGGAGTGGCTGCCGCCGTTCACCAATACCAGCGGCCGAGCGACAAATATAAACCCCGCGTTAGTGAACCCCAACCCTCCGCCAGCGGGCAGTCTGGCAGGATATGTTGTACCGGCGAATTGGACCTATCCAGTTCCAGCAGGCGTTGTGAAGTCTGGCATCGATGGGTTCGTACCTGGGAGCGGAAACAATACCTGGGGTCCGCGAATTGGGTTTGCGTACAGCTTGCCTCTCACCAGTGACCGAGTCGTAGTGCGGGGCGGGTACGGGATCTATTATTCGGCGGTAACTGGCAATAGCGAGTTCCAGTCCGTAGGCGGCTTGCCATGGGCGCTGATCGGTGTCTTTTCCCCGCCCTTTAATGGCAGCGCCTCTTGGGCGCATCCGTTCCAAGAACCGATTCCCCCGCTCAGCCAATTTCCGTTCTTCGATCCCTATACGCCCAATAGCGACCTGAGTTTGACCGCCACCCAGCAGACGATTCGTCCTGCGATAACCCAGCAGTACGCATTCAATGTACAAACTGCAATTACTCCAACGTTGGCGTTACAGATTGGCTACGTCGGATCGAATGCCAACCATCTGATTTACTCGCACTCCATCAACCAGGCGGGTCTGGCCACTCCGCAGAATCCAATCCGCGGACAGACTACCAGTACCTTGTCAAATCTCGCTTTGAGGGTTCCGTACCAAGGGTGGGACCCCGCAGGATTTATGGAACAAGGCTCGGAAGGACGGTCCAACTTCAATGCCCTTGAGGTTACTCTCAAGAAGAATCTCAGCCACGGATTGCAATTTCTGGCGGCGTACACCTGGTCGAAGACCATGTCCACCGGGGCCGCGAACGTCGTAGGGAGCACTTTCGGAGAGGGGACGATCGGCAATCAAAACAATCTCTATGCGGGTTACGGTGAAGCGAATTTCAGCCGGCGGAACCGCTTTATCGTAAGCGCTATTTACGAATTGCCCAGTCTTCACGGAGGACCTGGCATCACGGGAAAAATGTTGAGTGGCTGGGCCCTGTCCACAGTAGTGACTCTCCAGTCCGGAACACCGCTCACATTTCTCAATACCAATTCGAACAATCTGCTTGGCACGTCGAGCGACTTTGCCTACCTCGATCTCAGTGCACCGGGATGCGACCGACGTCTCGAAATTGGCGGCTCTGTAAGCAGTCGCTTGAATGAATATTTCAATACTGATTGCTTTACCAGTCCTCCGGTGATCAGCACAGACGGCGGAACTGGCTTTGGCAACACGACCCCCGGACTGCTGCGCGGACCCGCCCAGCACAACGTTGATCTTTCCCTAAGGAAAACGACTGCACTGACCGAGCAGATCGCTCTTGAGTTCCGAGCCGAATTCTTCAACGCCTTCAACAGCACGCAATTCAGTAATCCGGATACCACATTCAGCGACGGCGTGCCCGCGTTTGGGCAGATCACGAGTACTTCCGTAGCGCCTCGTGTTGGACAACTCGCATTAAAACTTAATTTTTAATTAGTGCTGCGGCCAATCTATGTCATCGTGCATTTACAAAAGAAGCCACATGCCGCAGTCGCGATCTGCAGTGATGCTTCGGTAAGACCCTCTTAGAATTCACGATTACGCGGAAATCCGTACTAGAAAAGCGGTTGGCCGCGTGGTCAGTTCAGGCGACCGCCCAGGTTGACTTGGCCACGCAACATCCATCTGCTCAACTTCCCGCTTGAGTGTAAGAGGATGAGTAGGCGGGGAGGCGGGTATTTTTTGCCAAAATTCCGATGCGCCGCGTGCGGCAGGGTTAGGGATATCGCGAGTGAGGCAGGCGGGTCATTGAGCGTTAGAGCCGGGTGATCTTATGCGGCTTTTCGAGACGCGGCTCGCTGAATGAACGAAAACGCCCGCATCCAGTGGTTCAAAATCCTTCCGTCTGCTACGCCAACAAAATCAAGTACTTGCAGGAACCCCAGTTCCCGACGCGGTACGCATTACGGTACGGTCTTGTTTGCGAGTGACCAAGCGAAGCACCTTTCGGTGCGCATCTGCTTCTCGTCCGACATCGCTTCATCGTAGATATCCATCGTCACTTTGATGGAGTTGTGGCGCAGCAGCCCTTGGACGACCTTCGGATCGCCGTTATTCTGCCGCAGCAGTGTGGTATAGGAATGGCGTAGCGTGTGCCATCCCTTGATTTCGATTCCTGCCTCGCTCGCCGCAGGTTTGATATGGTGCTGCATGATGCGACTCATCCAGTACGGCTGTTTGCCCTTCATTTTCGGGCTGGCGAAGATGTAGTCACTGTTCTCGGCATAAGGGGTCTCCTGTCGCCAAGCCAACAGTTCATCAAGGAGGTCATCGTCTAGCGGAATGGAGTTCTTCGACTTCTCTGTCTTCACTGCTCCCACGTGCTGCTTAACAATTGAGCGCCTGGGGGTGAGCTTCCTTTCGCCGAAGTCGATATCTTCCCATTTGACGCCGCTCAACTCCCCTCTGCGGAGGCCCGTACCGAAATCGAGCAGAACCATGATGCGCTCCCTCGGTTTCAATACTTCGAAAATGAGCTGGGATAGCTGATCGACGCTAAGACGACTCGGAGTCGACAGACGCTGTCCACCCTGGCGAACGGCCGAGATGGGATTGTGGTCAATCCATTCGTAGCGAATGGCGTGTGCGTAGAGAACGTGCATGAGGTCTCTGATTTTCTTCTTGGTCCCTGGAGCCAGAGCCTTCCCGTTCGGCTTTTTGAGTGGTGAGAGCCAATCCTCCACAGCGATTGCCTTCACTTCCTCCAGCGCTACCTCACCCCATCGGGGAATGATCCATCTCCGCAAGTAGCTTCGGTAGTTGTCCTTGGTTGAGAAAGCTCGCCGGCTCTTAGGATCTGTTTCCATTGAGCACTCTTTCTGTAGCCAGTGATCCACCAGTTCCTTGAAGGCGCTAGGACCATCCCCAGATCGGCGACCCAAGCCAAGACGCTGAACCTCTCTCCGTGCCGCGACCTCGCTTCGAAAGTCCTTAGCTAAGCCGAGTACACGCTTGCGTTCTGTGGGCCGACCATCAGTTCCAGGGTCATACCATCGATAGACCAAAACAGCACCGGACTTCCTTTGGATCGTGCTGAGGAAGCCCTTACTCGTATGCCTCTTTCTCATTGAAATCCTTTCCTTTCAGAAAGAGGCGGGCGGCGATCCGAGTGTAACTTTCTTTTCATCCACTCGTCTAGTTGCGAGATTTTGAAGCGCCATATCTTGCGCATTCCATTTCCCCAGGGGTATGCCGGAACCTCACCCTTGCGTGCTTTCTCCAAGAGAGTTTTGGGTGCGACATCGAGATACTCAGCGGCCTTCTCAACTGACACGTAGGGTTCAAAGTGTGTCGTAAGGGCTGGTGTTGCCGGACCTGGCTGGGTCGACATTGGGGTCCTCATCTCGTCGGACTTTCGTACTGCCCAGTGACCCCGCCAGAAGCCACCGAACGACAGCACGCCTTCGATGAGTTTCTATTTAAGCGGAAAGCAGATATTGGTCAAACGGCGTTGCTCAGCGTTGTTCTCCAATTTGTTGAAGCGTGTGATTTTGCGTTGAGTAACCTGTTGCCGCGTCATCGTTTAGCGCTTCGTGTCAACTGCCGCCGCTGGCGCATTGATGGCGCCACAGTCCGGTCGGTTATACAGGCGGTGGAAAAAGCCATGTAGCCGCCCGATGCTACTCGTAAGTGCTTTGAACCGCACTGGTTATGCGGATAAGTACACAAACAGCTGAAAGCTCCTATCGCCGAGGCCGATCGAGTCACCACCCGTAGCGTTCTCAGCTGAAAACCCGCATGGACTATGACGAGTTGACTACTCCGTTTGACGAATTCCGATCATTGCGGTAAACAGCGGCATGAGGTGCGAGATGAAGACTGAAAAAGAAGCCGCCTTTTCGCGGAAGACGAACGAAGCGAAGACGAATGTAGTTGCGAGCGTCGAGTTCGCGGTGCGGGCCTCGTTGCGCAGAGAATACGTTGATGCAGACTTTGTCCATTGCATTTTTGGCAGGGTTTTCGCCAAGTCTGAGGATCTTCGAGAAGAGGAAGACGCTGGTTACATAAGGGCGTCCTTAGTGCAATTCGGCGAAGCCATGGACCATGGAATTAGCACCGAGAGGCTAGGAGACGGCGTCGAGGGAAGCATTGCGGAATGCTGGGAACTCCTGTTCGACTTGGAAACCGGTTACTGGAGAGAAGAAATACAAGATGAATATGAGGCTTCCGGATGTGACCTGCTAATCATCGACTGCCTGGAGATTCGTCCGAGATGGCGGGGATTGGGGGTTGGCCCGGCTGCCGTCGACAGGACTATTGACATCTTCGGTCCTGGTTGTGGGCTGGTAGCGTGCAAACCTTGGCCGCTGCAATTTACTCCTGCCTTCGCCCGCGATCCGAAGGCGTTGAAAAGATTGAAAGCACCAACCGTTGGACGGGATGAAGCCGTTCGCAAGCTGAAGGCGTACTGGTCTCGGCTCGGCTTCTGGCCGCTCGGTGAGACTGGGATTCATCTCCTGGGCATGGCCCAGAGGGGGTCAAATGAATCACATAAGAAGTCCGAAACGTTCGCTAGCGCAGCCGCCGACTTGGCCAGCAGACGAGTCTGTTAGAACGCTGCCCTGTCACCGACTTTCCCTCATGGCATCTCCCTTTCACCAATCCTTCTAGTAAGCTGCGAGTCTCAAATCACCGGCGACACTCGGGTCCACAATTCGTCAAAGTCTCTCGTGTCGAAAAATGCAATCGCTTTGATGACCTTGCCCTCTTTTTTCATTTGGAAGTACCACGTATAGGTGTTGCGGTATGGAATGCCGTCCTTGGCAGTGGCGGTGGCGTCGAACAATATGATCACCATGTCGGCGTCTGCGAAGATCGCGGCTACGGGCATGTCCGAATGCCCGAGGCACCCGCAACCCAGAGAAATTTATCAAGGTGAACTGGCTTTCTTCATAAGGCTGGCGAAGCAGAGGAACGTCGAAAAGTTAGACCTGCTGCTTTTTCAATTCGCTAAGGCGGGGGAATCTTCCCGACTGATACTCAGCGAAGAGTCTGGCAATATCTTGTTTCGAGTCTCCTATAAATGGGCCATAGGATACGATTGGGTCTCCTTGGGGTTGTCCCGCATATAACACCAGCCGCGCTCCGGATTCGCCGGCGACCACACGCAACACGCTCCTACCGCTGTCAGTCGGCCGATCGAGCCAACCGACCTGTCGTGTGTTCAGCTCGGTGTCGCCGATTCGAACCGAACCATTAATGACAAATGCAAAGCCGTTGTAGGATGCAGGAATGTCCAACTCAGCCGAGGCGTTTGACTCTAAATTGATCTCGACCATCGTGACTGGTACATGGTTTTGTGTGCTTGACTGAAGGCCGACGGAGGAACCGCTATAAACTCGGATCTCAGCGCCTTTTTCGCGGTGCACCGGAACCTCATCGACGATAATCGTTTGAAATTCCGGGGCTATCCAGCGTTTGTTCTTGGGTAAGGTAAGCCACAGCTGAAGCAGGCGGACCTTTCCTTTGGTCCTGACGTCTTCGCTGTGAATAACGCCGCTGCCCGCGGTCATCCACTGCACTTCGCCAGCGTTGAGTGTGCCGCCCTCATCGCGGTCAAAGATCGCGCCGTCGAGAATGAGCGTCACAGTTTCAAAACCCGCATGCGGGTGAGGACCACCAACTGGCCGGTCGCCAATGTCAAGATGATCGTCCATCAACAGGATGAAGGGGTCGGTCATCTCGAAGTTCTCTGGAGACACGACAGGTGCAGCTAGATGTCCCGGTCCGACAAAGCCAGGTGCCGCTGGAGGAACGTTGACTACGCGACTGATACCGCGTTCTTGCGACATGTCTTTCTCCTTCCGAAATCAATTCCCGGCTCACTCAAAACGAGTACTGAACGGGCGCTTACGCCATTCGAGTTCTGTATCGCCGATCATGCACTCAGTACGCAAGTACTGTTCATCTCATACTGCGACGCAATTTATGCCTGCGTCGCCGCCTTCGCGCTGAAGAGGCCCTTGAAACTTTCGCGGTACTGCAGGAAAACCAGAATCCACAACAGGCAAGCGACTAGTGCAGGCGCGATGGTGCCCGGTGACATCGTCAGGTGAAACGCCAGAATGTTGTAGAGTTCCGCAGCCAGCAATGTGAGCGCAAGTGGCACGAATCGGCCGAAGAGCAGCAACAGTCCACCAAACACTTGCCCCGCGAAGAAGAAAGCGGCAAAGTGCGATGCGACGATGGCGCCGAAAAACTGTAACGCCAGCGGATTCGTCGGCGGCGGCTGGTGGATAAAGTTGAGAAATCCGTTCAACCCGAAGACCGTAAACTGAAGGCCTAGTAGATAGCGAGCGACGGTTGAAGTAGTTTTCATGAGTGTCCTCTCTTAGAAGGTCTGCGCGTGCGTCTGCACGGCTTGAATGTGTGGTGCGAGAAATGTGTTCCGGTCTTTTCCCTGGTTCAGCGCACTGGTCCCACCTGCGGTGAGGAAAGTCGCGTCCGTTACGCCAAGAAAACCGAATACGGACCGCAGGTACGGCTCCACGAAATTGAACGAGGCCATTTGCGTCTGGGCGTCATACATGCCGCCCGTGGCGATGATGAAGGTCACCTTCTTGCCCGTGATCAGGCCCTTCGGACCTTTCTCACTGTAGGCAAAGGTCTTGCCCACGCGCGCAATCTGGTCGATCCAGAGCTTGAGAACCGAAGGCACGCCGAAGTTATGCATCGGCACTCCGATGACGTACTCATCCGCCTCCTCCAACTCGGTGAGAAGCGAGTCGGAGAGCGAAAGCAATTCCTTTTGCTCGGGAGTGCGCGCCTGTTCCGGCGTGTAGACGGCACCGACCCATTCCGCGTTGATGGGTGCTATGGCTGTTGCGTTGAGGTCTCGGTCAATGACCTTTCCATCCGGGTGCGCAGCTTTCCATTGGGTGACGAACGCAGCGGTTAGCTCGCGGGAGACCGACCGACCGTAAAGTGGGCTGGAATCGATATGCAGTAGCGTTGGCATTGAGATTTCCTCCTGCACGACATATGATGAATAATAGACATATGTCGATTCAGGAAAATAAACAAGTGTCGCTTTAGTCCGTAAGCGGGTATGCTTTCATCAATATAGAAATGGCCCAGCTTCTCCAACCCGCGACCGAAACGACGGATCCGCGCATCCTGCGGAGTCGCCGCATGCTCATGGAAGCGCTGGCCAGGCTATTAATTAAAAAGGAGTTCGAAGACGTCGCCGTGCAGGAGATCGCTGACGAAGCCACGTTGAACCGGGCTACCTTTTACCTGCACTATGCGGACAAAAACGCGTTGCTGCAAGCGATGACAGAAGTCCGTTTCCGCGACCTGATCGAGCGCCGCAGCATCACCTTTACCGACTGCAGTGGAGCATTGCGCGCCATTGCCCTAGGCGTCTGCGATTATCTTGCAGAGAACACAAGCTGCCCAACGCAGTTGGCTCGGATACCGCTCGAAGGCTCTATCATTCCCGTAGTCGAAGGCATGTTCAAGGAAGGTCTCGCCCTTCATGGGATTGCGCCTGGTGTCGATGCGGCCCTGCTGGCGACCACCGCTGCCTGGGCCGTTTTTGGAGCCGCACGCCGCTGGTTCCAGACTCCCAATCGCATCCCCGCGGAAGAGATGGCAGCCAGGATTGAAACCATGGTGAACCCGATTCTTTTCGGCGCCTCACAATAGCAGAGCGGAGAACAACCAGTAGCAGGCGGTATCATCGTGTAGGAGAGATGATTTCGGCGTCTTGCCTCTGCCTTGTCGCGACACAGGCCGGGCGATCGCTGTTTCGCCGCATTGATAGGGGAGGATGAATGGCGCAGGTATGGTTAGTCACCGGCAGCTCTCGTGGTCTGGGTCGCGCAATTGTTGAAGCGGGCCTTGCTGCGGGCAATAAGGTGTTGGCGACAGCTCGGGACATTAAGTCGCTGGCTGATCTCTCGAAACGATATGGAGATCAGGTCAAGCTCTTCGCAATGGATGTCACCGACGAAGCAGCAGCAGCAAACGCGGTAAGGGCGGCTGTCGATGTATTTGGCTCGCTGGATGTAGTCATTAACAATGCGGGATATGGCAATCTCTCGTCCGTCGAAGACACGCCTCTATCGGAATTCCGGGCACAGATCGAGACGAACCTCTTTGGAACGATTATTGTGACGAAGGCAGCTCTTAAGTATTTTCGGGAAAAGAAAGCAGGTCAGTTCATTCAGTTTTCATCGGTGGGCGGAAGGATTGGCCCTCCGGGACGTGGGCCTTATTCGGCGGCGAAGTGGGGTGTCGAAGGCTTCTCCGAGGTACTGTCGCGCGAAGTGGCACCGCTCGGCATCAAGGTCACCATCGTTGAACCCGGTGGCTTTCGTACAGACTTCGCGGGGAGTTCCACCGAACTTAGCGAAGGTCATCCTGAATACGATTCGACGGTTGGAGCTACCGCAAGATTTCAGCGGAACTACAACGGCAAGCAGCCTGGTGACCCCAAAAAGGCAGCTCAGGCGATCGTTCAGTTGACGCAAGAACGGAACCCTCCGTTGCGACTCTTGCTCGGCAGCGATGCGTACGCCGCCGCGGAGAAAAATGATCTTGCGCGGCTAGAGGAAGCACGAATTTGGAAGAAACTCAGCGTCTCCACCGATTTTGAGACGAAGTGAAGATGCAGCAAATATTAAGAAGAAGAATCCGCACCGCGGCAAGGTGGTCAATGGTTCCACTTGGACCGGATTCCTTCCTTCTTCGTCTCACTTGACGATCAGATTGCGCGAATCAGCCGCATGAAGGCGTCGATCTTCTTCGTAATTCGCGCTGCTTCGGCGTGCGAGAATCTAGGACGGCACCATATGGACGCCCGAGAGAAGATCGAAACGGTGCTTGGCGAGATTCAGAGTTCGCGCAGCGAACTCCGAACCATCATCAACACTATTCCTGCAATTGCTTGGTCCAGTCGCCCAAACTGTTCGGTGGACTTTGTTAACAACCGATGGGAAGAGTACACCGGCTTGTCTTCAGAACAATCCTACGGCGAAGGTTGGCAGGCCGCGATGCATCCCGAAGACCTACCGGGACTGCTGAAGAATTGGGAGGGATCTCGCGATATCGTCACCGACACTTGTGAAGTCCGGCTGCGGCGATTCGACGGGGTGTTCCGATGGTTTTCACTTCGCCGAGAACCTCTACCCGACCAAAGCGGGATAGTGACTCGATGGTTCGGAACAGGAATTGATATCGAAGCCATCAAGCAGCGCGAGACGCTGCACGCTGCGGAAAAGCGAACAATGGAGTTGATCGCCGATGGAGCGAGCCTCAAGGACGTTCTAGATCAATTATGCAGCTCCATCGATGTACAGGTCGCGCCATCTGTCACCACGGTTCTTCTGAAGGAAGTTGATCGAGAGTGCCTTTCGCATGGTGGCGGCCTTGGTGTCTCACGTGAATGGATTTCAGCGATCGTTCCGGTTCCCATCGATGAAGCTGGATTATGCGGGAGAGCGGCATTCTTGAAAGAACGGGTCATCGTTCCAGATGTCGCGACAGACCCAAATTGGCCCGATCAATATCGTGACCTAGCGATTAGGAACGGCATAAGAGCTGCGTGGTCCGAGCCGATCCTCGCAAACGATCAGGAAGTGCTCGGTACTTTTGCACTCTACTCGCATGAATCGCGAGTTCCGACTGACGAGGATCTCGCGCTCATTCAAGCCGCGGGACATATCGCTCGAATTGCAATTGAACGTCAGCGATCACAGGAATCTCTCAGAGTAGCTCTGAAAAGAATTGAGAACTCGGAAGCCAGACTTCGCCAGGTAATCGACACTATTCCGACGCTGGCTTGGTGCAATCTGGCGGACGGCCCAAACGAGTTTCTCAACAAACGTTGGCATGAATACACTGGCCTCACGCCTGAAGAGTCGAATGGCTGGGGCTGGCAAACGGCTTTTCACCCCGATGACTTACCTCCGTTAATGGAGCGATGGCGCGAGCTATTAACGTCCGGAGAGTCAGGCGAAATGGAGGCACGTCTCCGTCGCTACGACGGAGTGTATCGGTGGTTTTTGATACGAGTCGAACCCTTTCGCGATGAGACCGGCAAACTCTTGCGCTGGTACGGAACAAGTACCGACATTGAGAGTCTCAAGCAAACCGAAGAAAAACTTCGTGAAGAAGAACGCGAACTCCGCCGGATCACAGACGCAATACCGCAAGCAATTGTCGTTCAGGATCCCTCCGGCACTCCGGTTTACGCCAATCGAGCGACGCTCGATTATACGGGCCTTACCGCTGAAGACGTAATATCTCCGGGCTTCCGACAAAGAATCTTCCATCCAGACGATCTGGAGAGACTGCGCGACTTTCGGAAGCTTGCTTTGGCGCGCGGACTTCCGTTTGAGATTGAGCAACGAGCGCTGCGTAAGGACGGGCAATACCGTTGGTTCCTGATTCGTTACAATCCTTTTCGGAATGAAAGGAACGAAGTAATTCGCTGGTATGCGACTGGAACTGACATTGATGAGCGGGTTCGTGCGGAAGAGAGAACACGCAACGAAAACCTGGCTCTGCGCGAGCAAATTGATCGGGAATCGATGTTTGAGGAGATTGTTGGGTCCTCTGAAGCGCTTCGTAAAGTGCTCCACCAGGTTGCCAAGGTCGCCCCTTCCGATTCCACAGTTTTGATCCTGGGCGAAACGGGCACCGGCAAGGAACTGATAGCTCGTGCCATCCACAAGCGATCAAGTCGCGCGGATCGAGCTTTCATTGCCGTAAACTGTGCAGCAATACCCCCGTCGTTGATTGCTTCCGAGCTATTCGGCCACGAAAAGGGAGCGTTCACTGGCGCGACTCAAAGGCGGCTGGGGCGTTTTGAATCGGCGAATGGCGGAACAATTTTCCTTGATGAGATTGGCGACCTACCCGCCGACATTCAGATCGCACTATTGCGAGTCCTGCAAGAACGTGAAATCGAGCGCATCGGCGCAAGCAAACCGATTCCGGTGGATGTGCGGATACTTGCAGCCACTCACCGCGACTTGACTGCGCTCGCCGCAGAAGGAAGATTTCGCCAAGATCTCCTGTATCGGCTCAATGTGGTGCCGATCAAAATGCCTTCACTACGCGAACGGAAAGACGACATTCCGTTGTTGGTCGAATATTTCATTGGCCGCTTTGGAAATCGAGTTGGAAAGAAGTTCAGGACAATCGATAAGAAAACGCTCGAACTATTCAAAGATTACAGTTGGCCGGGCAATATCAGAGAGCTTCAGAACGTGATTGAAAGAGCTGTAATCCTGAGTGAGGGAGACAGCATCTCGATCGATGAAGCGTGGCTGACATGGGAATCCCCGCAAATCCGTGATCCTAGAATTGCACTGCACGACGTGTTGGGCCAACAGGAAAGAGAAATGATCGAATCCGCCCTGGCCGAAACTCGTGGCCGAGTTTCCGGTCCAGACGGGGCCGCGATGAAACTGGGCATTCCAACAAAGACTCTCGACTCGAAGATAAAGCGCCTTGGAATCAACAAATTTCGATTCAAAGCCCCCCGAGCCGTCTAATCGAATTAACCCGTTCGCGTTGGATAAACCCTTAAATATCAGGAATTGCTGAAAAATCCGGATATCCGGACCGTACAGGTTACTTCTTTTCAGTAGCTTGCAAATGGTAGCCGGAGTGCACCCCCAGCGCCGAAGCCGGGAGCCGCCAATCGTGACCCTAAAGATTGAACGGTTCCGAGAGCGAGTTCGGCTCAGCGGGGACCTTCGATCCGAGGATTTGGATCAAGTCAAAACTGAGATTGAGCGCTGCGGGACCTCGGCGGTATTGGACGTTGAAGAGGTGGCCCTTGTCGACCTCGACGGGGTTCAGTTCCTCAACCGATGCGAGGCGAACGGCGTCGCTGTGATGAACTGTCCGGCTTATATCAGGGAGTGGATGTCGAGGGAAAGAGCTCGCGTGGAGTAGAGGGATGTAATCAGCAACAAAGGGCCGAGCAGTCGGCGGAAATCTCAGACGAACGAGTTTGTGCAACAAAGAGGAGGCAGCATGCGCTGGTATCTGAAAGGCATCTTGGCATTTGTTTCACTCGGAGGAATCGTCAGCGGAGGTTGGGTCATGGCACAAAGTGCCCCCGTAAAGAACATTGTCCTAGTCCACGGCGCCTTTGCTGACGGCTCTAGCTGGTCGAAGGTAATTCCTTTGCTTCAAGCGAAAGGCTACCACGTCACGTCAGTTGCGATCCCGCTAACTGCGTTCGCCGACGATGTCGCAGCCACCAAGCGCGCAATCACGGCAGAAGATGGCCCAGTGATTCTCGTTGGCCATTCGTATGGTGGAGTCGTAATCACTGAGGCAGGAAACGACGCGAAAGTGGCTGGCTTGGTCTACGTCGCGGCGTTTGCCCCAGACGCAAACCAGAACATCACAGAGATCAGCAAGCCTTTCCCTCCGCCTCCCGGCCTAAGCATGGTGAAGCCGCTAACTGATGGGTTCATTCTGCTCACGCCTGAAGGCATCGAGACGGCATTCGCTCAGGACCTGACCAAGGAAGAAAAGGCACTCGTCCTTGCGGTTCAGCCCCAGACCGCCGGCGCAATCTTTGGCGCGAAGCCTACCGCAGCGGCATGGCATAACAAGGCGACGTGGTACGTCATTTCCAGCAATGATCGGATGATCGCACCAGAGCAAGAAAAGAGTATGGCGAAGCAGATGAACGCGACGACTACTGTTCTGGCGTCAAGCCATGTCGCCATGCTCTCCCATCCTAAAGAAGTTGCAAAGGTGATCGAAGACGCAGCTCTAGGGAAGAAGTAGAGCTGCATCAAAGACTTCTGCTTCGTACTCGGGGAGGAACCTCCTTATGCGCGTTGCACCTACAACACGTAAACGGTGTTCCTGGGTGAATGAAGACGATCCATTATTGCTGAAATATCACGATCAAGAATGGGGCGTTCCTGCTCACGGCGACAAAAAGCATTTCGAAATCCTGGTGCTCTCAGGCGCGCAAGCCGGCTTGAACTGGTCCCTCGTTTTGAAAAAACGCGATGGATATCGACGTGCCTTCGACAAATTCGACCCAGAAAAGATCGCTCGCTACTCCGACAAGCGAATTCGCGGTCTCATCGGTAATCCGGAGATCATTCGTAACGGGATGAAGATCAAATCCGCGGTGACCAATGCCCGTGCGTTCCTCAAGGTTCGTGAAGAGTTTGGCAGTTTTGATTCCTATTGCTGGAGGTTTGTCGACGGGCGGCCCAAGTTCAATCATTGGAGGGCGAACACTCAGATACCTGCGACCTCTAAGGAATCCGAGGCGTTTAGCAAGGACCTGAAACGGAGGGGATTCAGTTTCGTCGGACCTATGGTCATTTATGCGTACATGCAGTCGGCTGGTTTAGTGAACGATCATCTCGTTGAGTGTTTCCGCCATGAAGAACTCATGAGGGCGGTCGCCGATGCACATTGAATTTCCAAACTTGTTCGAAATGAGTATCGCTCTTCGGAAAAAGTATTGAGGATAGCTTCAAAGCAATCCAGGAGTGTAGAGCTAAGGACCGAATTAGGACGGACTACATATGCTTGACGCAGCACCGAAAACATCAAAAGCGCAACTGCTTGGCCGCATTTTGCTTGGACTGATGCTCGTCAGCTCTGGTGTGTCTCACCTAACCTATTTGCGAGAGCCATTTCAGGCCCAAGTACCGCCTTGGGTTCCGCTAACCCCGGATCTTGTCGTAGTGCTCTCAGGCTGTGTAGAGATCATACTTGGGCTTTCCCTCATGGCCCTCTATCGACGCAAGGCGTACGTCGGCATCACTGCCGCTCTGTTCTTTGTAGCGGTTTTCCCTGGCAACATCGCTCAATACACAGAACACCGCGCGGCATTTGGGTTGGACACGGACACGGCTCGACTTGTCCGACTTTTCTTTCAGCCTGTTCTGGTCGCCTGGGCGCTTTGGAGTACCGGGGCGTGGACAGCCCTTCGACAATCCTCGGTCAAACACGAATGGTTAGGTCCGTTGCGTTAAGGTCTTTCTTGGTAGTAGTGAGCAATCTTGGTTTAAAGAAGCAATACCGCTGGCCAAGCGGTTTCATATCCTTTGAGCGACGAAGCTACGATTCGTCGGAACATCTCAAACCGCAGGGAGATCACGATGAACGCGGACGTCTTGTCGACCAAAGTTACTGAAGGAATTGCCGTTATCACCTTAGGTAGCGCGAAGCGCATGTATTTCGACGCCGAAATGGGCGACGCGTTAACAGAGAGCCTGCAGGAATTCGCGGGCGACCCCAAAGTCCGCGTCGTGATCGTGACCGGCGGCACACCGGGATATTTCAACCGTCATTTCAGCATTCCTGCTCTTATCGGCTTCGCCGAAGCCGTGCGCGCCTCCGGTCGCGAGTGGCCCGACAATGCGGCCTACCACGGGGGATTCTTCGACAAAGCCCTGGCTCTGTGCGAGAGCATGCCGAAGCCCGTCATCGCCGCGATTTCTGGGACCGCTCTTGCGGGAGCCTTCGAGTTCACGCTTGCGTGCGACATTCGCATCGCAGAAGACGGCGACTATCTCATCGGCCTGCCCGAGACCGAGCTCGGTCTACTGCCTGGTGCGAGCGGCACACAGAGACTGCCGCGTACGATCGGCCCAGCGGCGGCCCTGTGGCACATCCTTATGGGATACCCGCTCTCTCCGAGAGAGGCCGAAAAGAGGGGTCTTGTGCACGAAACCGTGAGCGGAAAGGCTATTGATCGCGCGATGGAGGTCGCAAAACGGTTCTGCTCGCATACACCTGAATCCCTCGCCTACATCAAGCGTCTCGTCCGCAGTGCGATCGATACCCCTCTCGCGGAAGGCCTGGCGCTTGAGCGGAATCTCTTCATGAGATTGTGCGTCTCGGACGAAGCCTTGGCGCGAATGCGCTCTTACGAAGCAAAGAAGATCACAGACCCGTCCCGCTCGCTCGAGGCCTAAAGGAGGATTAGTCATGTCAAAACCGAATGCGACGCCGATACGGGTGATCGAGGAAACGCCTGGCTACTGGAGAGCGGTGTTCGACTATCCACCCTTCAATGTGGTCGATGGGGAAGTCTTTCAAGCGCTCCAGGACCTTCTTGTCCGGATGGAGACGAGTGAAACCCTGCGTGTGGTTGTATTCGAGAGTGCGCTTCCCGACTTCTACTTATCGCATTTCGATCTGACCGGCAAGCTCGGAAATGTCATGACGGGTATCGGGCCCTCGGGCTTGCCCGTTCTGATGGACACTTTCGTGCGGCTCACGAAGGTGCCGGTCGTCAGCCTCGCAAAGATCAGGGGCTGCGTGCGTGGCGTAAGCAGCGAGTTCGTTCTTGCTTGCGACATTCGTTTCGCCTCGCGGGAGAATCTGAAGCTGGGTCACCCGGAACTCGGGGTCGGTTTGCATCCCGGTGGCGGAGGCACTGAGCGTCTTCCCCATCTGGTCGGACGCGGGCGGGCACTTGAAATCGTCCTCAGCGCTAACGACTTTGATGGAGACACGGCAGAACGATATGGCTATGTCAACCGTTCATTCCCGGACGCCGAACTAGACGGTTTCGTCGATGCTTTTGCGCGCCGGATCGGCTCCTTCGATCGGCCGGCTCTCGCTGCGGCCAAACATCTCGTTAATGAAGTCTCGTTGCCCTCAGCCGACCGGCTTCTCGCCGCCTTCAGATCATTTGGGACGGCACTCGGCTGGCCTGCGGCCCAGAACCGCGTAAAAGCGGTGCTTGAACGCGGACTGCAAAGCGACACCACGTTTGAAAAGAATTGGCCTGAGGTACTCGGCGATCTCGGCGTACCGAAAAAGTGAGAAGACGGATGAGCAATCGCTTGAAGTGGGAAGTTTTTGTCAGCGGTCAGATTCCGGTCGTCACCAACGACCTTGCGCCCGGTGCAACCGAAATGAAATGGTCGCCGATTTCTTCCACGCTTATTTCAGGTAAGCGTGATGCCGTGCTCGTAGATACGCCGATCACGGTCGACCAAAACCTGAAACTTGTCGATTGGATCGTGAGCAGCGGCAAGAATTTGACGGCGATCTATGCGACTCACGGCCACGGCGATCATTTCTTTGGTGTGAACAGAATCCAGAAGCGATTTCCAAACGCGCGTTTCGTTGCGACGCGGGAGGCTATTGAGGTCATGCGAAAGCAGGCATCGGTTCCCGTCGTCAGCGCATATTGGGAACCACGGTTCCCCGGCCAGATCGATTCGACCCTGGTGATCGCGGATGAGCTCGTGGAAGGCGTTCTCGAACTCGAAGGAGAACAGCTCGTCAGCGTTCCTCTCGGGCATACCGATACGGAGAGCACGACGTGCCTTCACGTCCCCTCGATCAGGCTGGCCGTTTGCGGCGATGCCCTCTACAACGATGTCCATCTTCATCTTGGCGAATCAGATGCCGAAGGCCGCAAGGAGTGGATCGCCGCACTCGATATGATAGAGTCGCTCAAGCCTGTGGCCGCGATTGCTGGACACAAAAGACCCGACGCGCCAGACACCCCAAACAACATCGAAGCGACGCGACAATACATTCGCGATTTCGACAAGATTGCTTCCCAGACCAAGACCGCGCTTGAGCTCTACAACGAGATGATTGCGATATATCCCGACCGTGTGAACCCGGCGGTCTTGTGGTATTCGGCGCAAGCGGTAAAGCCAGGGATTTGAGAGAACATACGCATCGAGGGTGGCGGCGATGCTCTCAGTTTGGGGGCAACCATGGACGCTGAGCGGATGCGCGCAATGATGTTGAAGCTGCCGCATGTGGCGGAGACAGTGGCGTGGAGCACGTACCTTCTGTTCTGGGCGGCGGATAAATCGATCGGCGGAAAGCTGTTCGCGATGATGAATCCGGTGAATGAGACGAACGGTGTGATCACTTATGCAGCCGGGCCGGAGCGGTACGCCGAGCTGCTGGAGCGGGAGGGCGTGTCGTCTTCTGTTGAATTTCCGCGGTCGCAATGGGTGCAGGTGGAGCGCTGGGATGTGTTTCGGCAGGCGGAGTGGCAGAGCGAGATGGAGGCGGCGCACGCAATCATCTCGGCGAAGCTACCGAAGCGGACGCGCGATGTGCTTGCGATGCCGGTGCGCGAGCGCAAGCGGGTGATTGCAGAGCGGAAGGCGCTGACGGCGGGACGTGCGCCGAAGAAAAGCTGAGCCGGCGGCGATGCCGACGTAGCGTTAGCCAGGCCAGAAATTCCATGAGTACTGTTCCTTCGGTGACAGGCCCTTCGAGATTCTCATGTGCGCCATAGAAAGTTACGACTTTCCTATGCCCTGTCACAGCAGAGACCGCAGTTCCACTAACCCCGTTCTATTGACTTTCAATCCTGAACATTTTCTACGCCGACGCTTAGGCGAACATGGGCGCTGGTCACAGAATGGTCACAAAACTGGGGCCACTCTGCATAGTTAAGTTGTTGAATAACCAGGCGGATAAGCTGGTAGTACGCAGCCCTGAAAAGGCTGGCGTCGGGGGTTCAACTCCCTCCCTGGCCACCAAATCATTGGTCTTCAATAGGTTAACTCTCATCCTTAATCCGATACATCGCGCTGATATTCTTGTAAATCGATCCTGTTCGATGTTCATAATCCTCTCTGTCCGTTAGGGTTAACGATTGGTAGAGAGCAGACCAGAAGGGCTTGGCGTCTGCCATTAGCATTAATACTTAATAAGGTTTGGTATTGCAGGAGTGAAGTCTATTTCTCCGGGCCTCTGCGTTG
>CAWFQN010000004.1:0-350345 GCA_963817925.1 uncultured Acidobacteriota bacterium | reverse complement strand
GAAGAACATCGTGATGAAACCCGGTAATTTGGTATCGATACCCCTGGCTCCGAAGAGACTGGTTCACCTGCGCGACCGAGACATCGTTAATGGTATTCCCAGCCAGGTCGAACTCGCGCAAATCAAAGCCCAAATTTCCTATGACATATCCATTCGGCATGAACTTGTAACCCTCCAACGAGCTGGCAGGGTAGTACCAGATGACATTCCCCTTCAGATCGGTCACGAAAGTGGTTAGCAAGCTCGGGTTGGGAGGCCCTACTATGAGGCCATCGATCAATTCGACCCCTGGGTTGGGCGAAAGGCTTTGACTTGGTCGCGTGATCTTGATCTGTGGCACAACCAGCCCGACCGAGGAGAGTGAAGCGGTGGTAAACGTCTGGTCCTGATCCACCCAGGATCCGCCGCCGTACCAGTTGACATGGGCCCGCATATGGTAGGTAGTGCTGGGTTTCATTCCCGCCACCAGGATCGTAACGGTTTGTCGGTTAGAGCCCGCTGTCATCGACGTCTGCCTGCCATAAGTGGTGTCTGGCCCGAACTCGACCCACGCGCCCGAGTTTTGCCACGGCAGCGTCAAATTGTACTGGGCGACAAGCGGGTTTTGGGTTGCACTGATTGAGCTTTGGGGAGTGCTGGGTGATCCCGAGCCGCAGCCCACGGTCACAAGAGTTAACAGAGCGCCTGAAAAAAGAGCGAACCACACACCAATGCGTCGGATCTTCAAAGCATTCCCCCTCGTTTAGGTGGAGCCGTTACAAAATCACATGATAATCCCTCGTGTTGCACCGCTGCCTTCGGCCCAGTCCGGAAATAATACACGACACCGAGGAGTAGTCAACAGTTTAATGTGTCGCCGAATTTCATTAACACCAAGCGCGAAATTACATACAAGGATGTAGCACGCAGGAAGGACGGGGCGGCGTCATGGCCGGAACGCAGGACAAAAGCCGTAACTGCCGCCGATCGGCAGCGGAGTCTCCCCCCCTATAAGTTGCCCCGATGTCGGATTAAACGAATACACGTGCACACTTGAATCGCTAGCGAGTACTGCATACACCAATGTGCCGTCCGGACTGAAGGCGAATCCTGGGGTTTCCGCTGTCATTGGAATGGAGTTCCCTGTATCTTCAACCTTCTTTTCGTCAAGATGGATCCGTGACACGTGAACCCGTTGTGAGGGCGGGTCGGTCAAAAAGAGATGTTTTCCAGCCGGATCGATCTGAACGTTGGTTGCAGTCGCGCAGGCAGGGAGCATAGAACCCGAGCAGCGAAACAAGTGATGTCGGGGTCTGGGTACAAGCGGCAAAACATCGAGGTAGCCTGTCGATCCGGCCGCACGGTGCTCGTCGACCATCACCTGGGTGCCGATCACAAGCATGTCCGAATTTATCCAACCATCGGCCGGTTGAAAGAGGACAACGTCCGGACCAACAATCCCGCTCTGTGTGTTGAGGGAGCGCTGGTCATAGAACGGACCCTCCGAATTTTGCCGACTCAGATAAAGTTTAGTTCCATCGGCGCTGAAGCCGTAAAGCGAAGCCGGCAAAACATCATAGGGGCCATAGCTGCCTTGGATCGTTGGATCTTCATGCAACTTGCCGTCGGCAGAATTGACGTAAAACAATCGCACCGTCGAGATATATCCCGCACCGACGGCGCTTACTTGCATCATATAGACGAAGCGTGCGCTCCGGTGGATGTTGAATTGATAAAGCGAGGGCGCATCAACTGTCTGCACCGCGGGCGTCTGCGGAATACCTGACGTGTCGGTTCCGTACACAGAAATATGTTGTTGGTTTGCGGGATCGGACCACAACGCGTACAGAAAGTTATCGTCGGGGGCGGGCACGAACTGAAGCAGGGAACCGGTTGGAATTAAATTGACGGGCTGCCCCAAGGAAGTGAACGTCAACGCGTTTTTATCAACGGCATAAGTTGAAACAGCGCCTTTGTCAATCACGTATAGAACCTGGGAACTCGCTCCGCCGGAAACTGTACCATTTGAAGGCGAAGGGGAGTTCATTCCCCCACAGGAAAGAAGTATGAATCCGGAGAGAAGAGGCAGAAGAGCTGAAGAAAACCGGAGCAACCTCATAACTCCTCCTGCAACAGAATGCCAGTTGCGGAGCTTGTTATAAGATGCGAAGCCCTGGGCGGCACGTTGTCAAGTGTGCCCCTGAGTGGCTAGTCATCCCGACAGACCCCGCAAACACCAAGTCGCGAGACGCGAATTGAATGACAAGTCCTCTGCATTCCGCGCTAACGTTCACACACGCGGCCATCAGCATTTTACCTCGGCATTGCTTCCGTGAACATCTTTGAATCTTTGTTGTAGGCGAATTACTGCGACGGTTCACTTCGTATCGATTTTCACAGGAGGCGCCGTGGACCTCCACCACTGAACGCCTTCCCGGAGGGTCCGGGGGATAATGCGCACATGATAACTCAGCCGGGAAGCAGCATGTTTCAAGAACCTGGCGTATATGCGCAGAGACCAGCGCTGGACGGCTCTCGCGGGAGGCACCCGCATTGGCACCAGGCTGTCACAGAAAACCAAGAACCTATCCTTAGCGGATTCGAGCATACTCAGGTGCAGCCACAACACATCTTTGTTCGGGTGTACTAGTGAGCTCAGGGGAGAATCCGAGTACCTGAGAAACCATCGCTGAACCGCCTCGGGTAGACGATTGATCTCTCTCTCTACCTCCTGCGACAGGCAGCACCCAAACCAAATCGCAGCCAGTCGGAAGCAAACTGCTTGGAGACGCCGCAGCGAATCATCGTGGAGGTCGTGCCATTCTTTCCAAAAGGGCCCATTGTCCGCATTAGTATTCAGGAAGTAAGCCAGTTCATATACATGATAGGGAATCAGCCCGCCTACCTGCAGATGATGAAACACATGGAGGGCCGCGTAACCAAGGCTATCCACTCGGCTGAGACCTGGAAAGTTTACGCTATCAACGCGCCGCGAGATGCGTCGCACCCAGAACTGATCCATCCCTCGGGGATGCAGGTGCGTCGTGGCCCCGTTCCAGAATCGAAAGTGAAGGTCCACCGATACAGGCATCTCCGGGTCAAAGGCATTTCCTCGCCATTCCCAGGGTGATTTTCGCATCATTGTGGGTAGATGGTCGTCGGGTTGGTGTTCTAGCCCCTGGTCGGGCTCATAGCCTATCTTCGAGAGAGCATCGCGCGCCTGGAAGATCGATTCCGGGGGGCAATAAAGATCGATGTCGGATTGCATGCGCAGGCGCGGATCCTCTACGAAATCCGGACTCTGGGTAAATCCTTTAAGGACTAGGTATTCCACGCTCTGGTTTTTTAGTGCGTCCGCCAACTCCAAGTAAGCTGCCTTGAAGTGCTCGAATCGTTTTGAGTTGTCGGATATATTCGCGTCGATGCGCGATCGGACCCAGTTCGGAAGATCGCTACCACAGGTTCGTCGCAGGGGGATGGTCAAATGCATCATATCGCAAAGTGGCAAAAAGTCTTGCCACTCGGAGTCGGTCAGGATGCGCAAAGCTCCTGGATTAGGGCTGTGGAGGTTCAGCGCAGCCAGCGCAGCTGCTAGTTGCGGTGGGACCTCAGCCATTCACCATCCCTTTCTTTTTCTTGCGTCGGTCAATCCTTCGAGGCCCATTTTCGAGGAACGAGCTTGAAGTCGAAGTGTCTTGATAGTTTGGCCGAATGTCGCGGGGCAGGATGTCACACAATTGTCAAGAGATTGCAATTTTGCCCCTTACGAACGGAGCTCGTCCAGCGGCAAAGGGGACGTCCATTGCCGGGCAACACATCGAGACCATGGCCGTGGGGGTCTGGCCAGTTCTCAACGCAATCCACAGCTGTCCTATGGTGAATCCGACTGGTTCGCGGGCCGCCGAGGCCAGATCATGTCAACCTACGCGTATTGTTGAAACCGTCCTGTTGTACCAAGGCAACGTTCCCACTGCACAGGCATCTTAGTGTCCGCGTTTCCGAGGAAGCGTAGGTCTATGACTGCTGGAAAGGACAGGTTGGTCTGAGCGATGTTGACCAAAACGTAATTCAGACTCATCCGAGGTCAGGCTTTGCTTTGCCGCCGGGGAGGTGACACACGTCAAATGCCGCGCCGGTAGCGGGTTATGGGTCGCTGCTAAGAATTCGCTGGCTCTCGAAAAAGCTTGACAAAACATCCCGGCTGGTTAGAATACAGCATCGGTCTTCCGATCGCTCTGCGGACGGGAGAGAGTTCTTTCCTCGGTGAGAGTGTAACCTCGGTCTACCCCGGGCCCCGCATTTCTGCAATATATGATTTTGCAAGTGAATCCGAAGTGAATTCGCAGGAGGTTGTCCATGCCGTCCCGTCTACGTGTGTTTTCCTCTGTCTGCTTATTCGCTGTCCTCTTTAGCATGCAGCTACTAGCGCAGTCCAGCAGCACCTCTTTCGCCCAGCACAGGGCTAGAGCACTTAAGCGGAGTGCTGAGTTTTCAGGCGGTTTGCAAACGCCGGCGCTAAGCTTTGCCTCTGCAGTGCAGTATCTCTCGGGCGGAAATGGTCCCAACGCGGTAGCTGTAGCGGATGTGAACCGAGATGGCATCCCCGATTTGGTGGTGGCAAATTGGTGCACAGATAGCACTTGCGTGGCCAGCTCAGTGGGAGTGCTGTTGGGCAACGGCGACGGAACCTTCAAACCAGCGGTGGCCTACGGTTCGGGCGGGCTTTATGCCGATTCAGTCGCGGTCGCGGACGTTAACGGCGACGGGAAACCTGACATTGTGGTGGGGACCTGCGGCCTCCCCAAAATCATCAACTGCGTTGCTTCAGGTGGCAAAGCAGGAGTGCTGTTGGGCAACGGCGACGGAACTTTCCAACCGGCGGTTAGTTACTCCCTAGGCGGATTTGGTGCCACCTCGGTAGCGGTAGCGGACGTTAACGGCGACGGCAAGCTCGACCTGCTGGTAGCGACCGGCTCCGCCGTGGGAGTGCTGTTGGGCAACGGCGACGGGACCTTCCAGACAGTGACCACCTATTCCTCAGGCGGGTTTACTGCCCTTTCGGTGGCGGTTGAGGACGTCAACGGCGATGCCAAGCCTGACTTGGTGGTGGCAAACTGGTGCACAGACAGCAGTTGCACAGCCAGCTCCGTGGGCGTGCTGTTGGGCAACGGCGACGGAACCTTTCAGACAGTGGTGGCTTACAATTCGGGCGGCCTTCTTGCCAACTCGGTCGTCATCGGAGACGTGAACGGGGATGGCAAACTCGACCTGGTTGTGGTGAACGGTAGCACCACGGGCACAGATGCAGGCAATGTAGGCGTGCTGTTGGGCAAGGGCGACGGAACCTTCCAGACAGCTGTTCCTTACAACCGGGGCGGATTCGGTGCCGGCTCGGTCGCGTTGGCGGACGTGAACGGGGATGGCAAACCTGATGTGGTCGTGTCGAACTGCTCCACTAGCTCCATTGCCTGCGCCCATTCTGACGGCGATGTAGCCGTGTTGTTAGGCAAGGGCGACGGAACCTTCCCGACAGCGGTTAGTTTCGGCTCGGGAGGAACCACTCCCTTCGGGGTGGCAGTGGGGGATGTCAACGGGGACGGCAGGCCTGACATCGTAGCGGCTAACTGCTCCAGCGCTAATTGTGGCCAAGGGACCGGGTACGCGGGCGTCCTCATCAACCAAACCAGCCCGTGGTTGGTTTACGCATCTCTCGCCGAACAAGTCGACTATTTTGGCGAAGGCACGGCCGACTTTGCCGTGTGGCGGCCTTCCAATGCAACCTGGTACATCATCGATACCTCGGGCAGCAACTTCCTGAGCTTAGACTGGGGCCTGAGCACTGATACTCCAGTCATCGGCGATTACGATGGCGACGGTAAGACTGACATCGCCGTCTTCCGTCCCTCGAACGGGAACTGGTACATCATTCCAAGCAGCACACACAAGTCGTACGGTGTGCAGTTTGGAACACAGGGCGACGTGCCCGTGCCGGGCGATTACGACGGCGATGGTAAAACGGACGTCGCGGTATGGCGACCTTCGAACGGAACCTGGTACATCCTTCCAAGCACCACCGACAAGTCGTATGGAGTGCAGTTTGGAACACAGGGTGATGTGCCCGTGCCGGGCGATTACGACGGCGATGGCAAGACGGACATCGCAGTATGGCGACCTTCGAACGGGACCTGGTACATCCTTCAAAGCAGCAACAACGAGATGGTCTCGTATCAGTGGGGCGCGTCTACCGACAAACCTGTTCCCGCCGACTACGACGGTGACGGCAAGACTGACGTCGCCGTGTGGCGGCCTGGCACTCAGGCGATCTGGTATATCATTCCGAGCAGCACCAAGGTTCCTTATCCGAAAGCGTGGGGAACAACCGGAGATATTCCGGTGCCCCGAGACTACGATGGCGATCTCAAAGCGGACGTAGCGGTGTGGCGTCCGTCAACTGGAGTCTGGTATGTCATACAAAGTCACAACCAGCAGATGCTTCCACCGAAACAATGGGGCGTGTCAACCGATATCCCATTGAACAAGCCCGTGGGGCAGTAGAAAGATCGGATCCGCGGCAACCCGCAAGGGTTGCCGCGCTTCGTTCGAGTTTGGCAACGACCAGAATCACCCTTCCTAACAGAATCGGCGTCCCGAACCGGATAACGCACTTAATCGCGAATATATATTCGGGCGAAGTCACTATCGTCAGTATCACTGGGCGTAGTAGGACGCCGAGACCAAGCAGGAGTTTTCCTTCTCGATGATAAGTGAAGTTGGTCCGGCGCTAACATCCCCGAAGGTATCGCCTTACGCCGAAGAAACCTAAGCGCCTCAGACCCGCACCGCGACGAATCCCAAGTCTTTAGCACTGATGCACGGCGTTATGGCAACTCGTACAAAGGGTAATCAAGTTTTCTTCTGAATCATCGCCGGAATGGCTGCGAAATTCCTTGTGGTGGACCTCAAGACCTGACCTTGTGCCGCAGGATTGGCATCTCCAGCCATCGCGACGTAGTACTCGATCGCGCAGTTGTTCGTAGAGTTCGGGATCGAGCCGGAGGCGAGCACGTTTCGGTCGGATTCGATTCACGACGCCTTCTCGGTCACGTGGTGCAGAAACGTCTGCCTCTCTTCGCCGGGGAGGAACTTGAAGAACCGTAAGGCCGACTGCAAGAGGATCTCAGGATTTTCATTCTCCAGATTCGCTCCCGCCAGAAAGTCCGCGCATATCATCTCCAGGCAATAGCCCCGGGATTTGTCCGTCCCCAGCATCAAGGCTGCGGTCTCGATCGCCTGCTCGACCACCGGGATCTGGCTCTTGTACAACTTGAAGTAGATAATCTCCCACGGTTCCGTTTCCCGCCCGGTTAACTCCTTCTCGACCTCCTGCTTAAACTGCTCCTTGGGCATCTCGCGGGCTTTGTGCAACCAGGTTGCACAATCGAAGTCCTGCCTGTCCCTCCTCGCGATCTTCGCCAACTCCACACCCTTGGTCCATCCGACTTCCTTCAGCTCCCGCCTGGCCTGTGGAGGCAGGTGCTCGTGGATCGACATCAGGTAGTACGCCTTTCTTCGCGACTCCGGAAATCGTCTTTCGAGGAATTCATCGAAGGACTTCACGTTTTCCACCCGCCAGTACTGTCCCGCGCGCACTTCGCACAGATAACGCCCGAGTTCGACGAACCGGGTATCCCGCTCTGCTTCCTTCTGTCTCTCCCAGGCCAGAATCTCGTCGATCTTGCGTGAGCACGAACATCGCTCGTCGACGATTGAGCTTGGGCAACACGGGCGGATTCCTAGTAAGCAAGCTCGTCAAGCCAACCAAGGTTTTCTGCTCCTGGCCGTCGCACGAGAGCGGGATTCGATCATCTCCTGTTTCCCCAGGCAAAGTCCCGATATATGGGCAGTTGCTGCAGGGATTTTGCGGGAAGCGAATCCCGCTGTGAGGCAAGAAGTGGGCGGACTCGATTCGCCCAATCGTGTCCTCTGCCAACTGGCCGAATTCTCGACGCTGTTCATCGCGTGATCGTGGTGCGTAAATATTGGACCTCGACCAGTCGCTTGCGGACGAAGACGACCTGGGCGACTTGAGAGATGCCGGTCATCCAGGAATAGCAAACCAGTTGGGGATCCAGTGCCAGCAGCCCGTCAGGTTCTTCCGAGTAGCGGCTCGATGTGGTTTTCCACTCGATCAGGCAGCGCTCTCCGTCGAGCTTCCCGATGGCGTCAACGTAGGCCACGAAGTCATTGTTCCTAGAAACCGGCCTCGTGAACTTGATCTGCAGTTCGCCGCGGTTGACGAATACGAATGCGGTCGTCCTGGCAAAATCGGTCTAAGAGCTGAATTCCTTGCTGAAGCATCCGATCCCACGTGTCGCCCTTCGAGTAGTGCAAGCCCTGATTTTGGTAAACCGACCATTCGCGGAAAAGGACAGCGGCAGCGTCCTCCCGGAGAAAGTAGGCGCGACAGAGCTTGTTCGAAGGCGCGCCCGAAAAGCATGGCCGCGCGAGTATCTTTTTCTTGCCAGCCATCGAGATAGCGGTGGCGATAGCGGCGCGGGCAGGTGAGGTACTGGCTGATCTGGGTGTAGCTGTAGGTCACTTGGACGCCTCCCATACAGCGAGGCTCGCGGGTGACGAACTCGAGACTCGTTCCCATTCGACCAGCGGGCGCGAAACCATCCAGATTGAGCAGGGAAGTGCCGTTGACGACGACATGGCTGATCTTGATCGACACCGCGGAGGCCGACTAGGTTCTTGTCGTCGATCTCATCTCGTCCGAGCAGTTCGACATCGTAGCCGAAGTCGCGCAGAAACCAGTTGAGTTTCCACAGCGCTTTGGGAGTGCAGTAGAGGCGGCTGGAAACCGAATGTCCGGTGAGGTCTTTGGGCTCGAGGATTGCGAAGCGAAGGAGATAGAAAGGTTTTCGTGCATCCCAGCGATGATGCGCTCGCTCGACGCGAACGAGGAACAGGCCATCGCGAACTTGAGAGCGGACAGACTGATCGGCCGCGTGCAAGCCTTGGATCTGGCGTCTCACGCGGCACCTTCTTTCTGTGCCGAGATAGCTGTTGAGTTGGCACAGTAGGGCATCGCGGTCTTTGCTTGCCCAATCGGCCAAGTGCGCGACAAAGCTTTCGACCTGCTCGCGAGTGGCTTCACGAAGAGTTTTGACTCCGCAGAAGTCAGTTGCGTACGACTTGACCAAGGTGGCTTCGAGCTGATGCTGACGAATAATCTGGCAGAGGTGGTCACGGACGGTTCGTCCTCCGTAGTTTCCGTTGGCAGGTTGCGGAGGAAGTTTCTTCGATTGGGAAGACGAAGACGAATCCGTGAAGGAGCCAATCTCCTCGACGGAGCAGATGCCGATTCCGTAGGCTTTGCGCAAGGCCCGGTTGACGGCGCGAGTCTCAGCAATTCGCATTTCGGCGCCGTGGACAAGGAAAGAGACATTGGAAGGATCGGCATCTCCGTAGCCGACGAAGCTCCGTGATTCCGATTTGAGAACAGTTGCCTTAAAGACCCAACGGCCCTCGCTAGGATTGGAAACGTTTTCCACCAATTCCGTCTTTATGCCGGAACACTTCCGTCTTTGAGCCACTCGCAGCAAGCCGGAATGAGTGACATACCATCTTCCATCCAGCATAAGCAGGTCGCCGACTCGTACCGAGAGGCGCAGTGTACGGGTCATATCTCGAAGAACTAGCATTTGCGAATTGGTGACCTGTGGATAAAGTTCCTTGACTGTGCGCACGTTGTCACGTATTAGCTTTGCTTTAGGTCCAATATCGGAAGCCGGCATAGTAGATGTCCTCTTGTGCTATCAAAATGATATCGCAAAGATATCTAGCCGTTCAAGGGGCACTGCTTGCAATTAGGGCGGTCAGAGAATGCCAGAGCGTAGTACTGCGTTGCTGCTCAGAATTCGGCAGGGGCTGAAGGATCGGCTTGCCGATCTCGCCAAGCGTGAACATAGGTCGCTGAATAAGCAAATAGAGTTCATCCTCGAAAGCTTTCTATCCGGTGCGTCCGAGCGCCAGCCGAACGAACGACGCCGCAAAGGGGACCACAGCCAAGTCTGAGTCTGCCCGGAGTATCGGGGGCAGGAGCAAGCGCCAGACTGCCGCCGAAAGTGGCGATCCGCTGCCGACATTGGACGACGCCATTGCGGTGCGGGACGCGGTCAATCGTCGACGTGTATGGAGGCAGGCGCGCGAGAGATCAAGAAATCATATCTCCTTGGCATCGAACCCGCTGAGTAGGGCCGCTTCCCTCAGCTTTTGATCGACGGTCAGAAAGACACGTCCTTGCGGGACGTCTTCGCACCAACTGAGGGCCGCTGCCAATTGTAGGGAGTCGGCCGCTCGCAAGTCGTAGCGCTCCACCAGTTGTACCGCCCTAGAACGCAAGACGTTCGACGGCTGGATCAAGGACCATGAATCAGCAAGATTTTTCGCCAGCTTGCGGGCCTTCGTCCAATCACCGGAGTCTAGTTGCTTCATTCTCACGAGTCGGGCGAGGGCGCTTGCAATCTCGACAGGGGTTGCCCACCAGACGATTGCGTCGTAGCTCTTGTACAGTGCGATGGCCCGAGGCGTAATGCCCTGACGGACGCAGAGAGGAACCAGTGCGCTCGCATCCCAAAAAGCCGAAAGCCGCGTTACCGGCTTTCCCGTTCTTCTCGCCATACTTGCTCCATGACCTCATCGGAAACATTTCCCGGGGGCTCTGGCCACGAGACCGACGCGGGCCGTTTCTTCAGCGGAGGCGTGAGAACGCCCCGGGCGACCAATCGCTGCTCCTGCTCGGAGTGGCCTTCAAGACGGCAGGGAACGATCCGCGCCACGGGCTTGTTGCGGTCGCACACCAACACTTCTTCGCCGTCCCTGACCAGCTGAATATGGGCGCTGAGCTGAGCTTTCAGATCGCTGATATTCACAGTTCTCATACTTCCATTATAGCTGACATGACCATGTTGGTCATATCTGTTTTTCCGGAGGCTAGTTCTAAAGCTAGCTCGAATGCTCAAGACAGAGTCTGATGCGTTCAAGCGCCGGCCGAACGAACGACGCCGCAAAGGGGATCACGGCTAAGTCTTAGTCTGCCCGGAGTATCGGCGCCAGCGAATCGCTCAATCGTGTGCTACAATACTACTAATATTGTGCTACAAGAAAATCGGGATGCAGGGTGTTTTCCGAGGAGGTGAGTCGTGAAGCGTGGCGCCCAATCCAGTTCCTCACGAAGAAGAAAACATGTGGGCATGGGGGAGGGGAGTCCTGTGCGCTCTCGCAAGTTGCGCGACGTAATGGTGATCGCCGAGAAGGAGGGACTACTGCGTGGCGAACGCACCCAAGTCGTCCGCGGAAGAATGCCAGAAGCGCTCGTGGCAAGGGCAAAAAAGCGCACCGGGATTGATTCTGACACGGACTTGATCGAGGTGGCGCTGGCTAACATTGCGGTAGCCGACGACTACGCGGACTGGCTGTTTTCCCGAAGCGGCACGGTTAGTAGCGAGGCTGACCTTGAGTTCTGATTTTCAAGGCACTCTCCGGCGGCTCAAACCCGACCAACATCGAGCGCAGCTCAGACCGCGGGCCGATTCGGAGCTTGAGTTCATGGGAACGACCAGCCATCGACCCGCCAAGCTGCTCTACGATACAACCGTCTACATTGATATTCTTCAAGGCCGTTTTCCGCAACAGGGCGAGGCGATGCTGCGGGCGACCGAGGCATGGCATTCCCCAGTCACGGAAGCCGAACTGGCGGCGACTTGCGGCCTGCTCGATCCCGCTCACTCTCAAACGCTCCAGATCATCGAGCAAGTTGCGGCGGTTATCGACCGGCGGCCCAGCTACCGGACGATCACGCCCGATCCCGAGATCTGGCGGGAAGCTGGAGTGCTGTCCGGCACGCTGGCCCGGACCCAGGGATACGGACGAGAACAACGGCGGCGCGTCTTGAACGACGCGCTGCTCTTCGCCACCGCTCGAAAATACGGGTGCGCAGTCTTGTCCCGCAACGTTCGGGACTTTGACTTCCTGCAGCAACTCGATCCCTCTGGGAGAGTCATGTTCTATCAAATAGGTGCCCAGTGAATTCCGGGCGACCTAAAGAAAGCTCTCCAGCAGATTGCCAGTCGTGAGGCACGGAGCATCTCTCAGATCTGCGAAATCCTACTGACGATTGGAACAGAAAACTACGACAAGGAAGGATCAAAATACCTACAACGGTATCTACCAAGTCTGACATTCTGTCGTGTCCTCTGCAACCAACGTGGGTTAGAGACCCCTTAGCCGCGGAAGCTGGAAAAGCTGCGCTGTGGTAGCTGGGTGCGGCGATAACGGCGCTTGAGTTGCTTCTGCAGAGGTTCGGCGCGGCACTGGAAAACGCAGTTCGCGGGGATGCCGAGGACGTACTCGATCTCAAAGAACTCGCAGAACTGGTAGAGCAGGGGCAGCGCGAAACCAGCGTCGCCGCGTAGCTTGATTTTCACGCCGGGAAAGGCCGCCTGCAGTCGCGGCACCAGACGCAAGAGCATGGGCACGATGCGGGCATGGCTAGAGGCATTTCCCGGGCGCAGGCGCGCCGCCAGCAAGCATCCGGTGTGGCGCTCGAAGATGAGCATGGGGTGGTACATGTGCTGGTGGTAGGCGCCGTTGAAAAAACTGAGCTGCTGCTGGCCGTGCGTGGGATCGTCGGTGGAATCGATATCGAGCAGGATCGCGCCACGTTCCCGCACCTGGTCGCTGCAGAGACGGATGAACTGCTCGACGAGAGCGTCGTTAAGGTATACCAGATGTCAAGATGCTTAATAGGTTTGAGCTAATTCTTTGTTTCTTGGTTTGTTGCGACGATCAGGATTTCCGAGTCACTGTGCATAATGTTGTGGAAAAACAGGAAATACAATTTTCTCGTTCTGTAAACTGCGGCTCTTCAATGATCTGCGTCCTTCGTCTTTCAAGTAATTGGGTGCGCTGTTTGCACCAATAAGCGGCATTGACAAATATCTGACAAGTGTTTACCTTTGCCCCCGTCGACGGCTGAAAGGGTTGGCTAAAATAAACCGTGGCCAGTCCAAAGTAAGCTGGGTGATTAGTTCGCCGGGGTGACTCGGCGAACGACCAGACCCGAAAAAACCGACTGCTCTGCGAGGGGTAGTTGGGGTTTGGAACTGCGAAAGCAGTGATCGCATCAAGGGCCGTGATGGTGCATACTCCACGCAGTCAGCTCCCTCGCAGGAGCTGGCGGCTAGAGCATAACCAAGATCACGGCCTTTACCTTTTCCCAGCTCTGTTTCCCACCGCCGTTCTTTCCCCAGGATTCGTGAAAGCGCGTACGATCTATACTTTCGCGGATGGTGCCTGACATGTCAGACAAGGTCTTCGGACTCAGTGTTAATCAAGTGATGGCGTACGCGGCGATCGCGAACGTGATGCTGGTTTTGGTCCTCGTCTCCATCAACATGTATTATGCGTGGCACGCAAAGCGACAGGCAGATGCGAGCAGCGCACAGGTGGACACAGCAAACCGGCAGAGAGAAATTGCCGCGGAAACCCTCTCGATCCTGCGCAAACAGATTGAGCAGCAGCGAACCGCAGACCTCGCAACCGTGGGCTTGCAGTTGAAGGTTGCGATTCACACCATTGAAGACTGGCTTAAGCGAATCGGTTCGGTCGCGTTTCCGCAACTGCCGGACGAGGTCAGGATTCTCCCTACTGACTTCGGTATCGCGACCCAACGGGCCAATGCAATCGACCCAATTGTTGCGGAGAACATGGGCGCGGCCGCGCTCTATGCCGGAGAGGCAGAAACCAACATCCGAATTCTGCGGAGCGGGAATCCCTCCAAGCCCGAAAGCTGGAAAGAGATGCAAGACAAAGCCACGAACAATTTGAACATTGCGAAATACAAGCTGAATGTGGCTCGAACCCGATGGGAATCGACGAACGCGTGATCAGCAAATTAGCCGCCAGGCGAGCCAATCGAGCAATTTGGACTGGCTCAATGCGGTCTTGGTATTGGCGTCTGACTTCCAGATAACCCTGCCGAAAACCTTGACCCGCAGGGGGTAGCGGAGGATAATTGCGGACCTGAAGTTCGATCCCATGCTGGTCGTAGGTGATTAGCCGGGTGGCAATGATCGAATTCACGGCGCACACGTCTCCGGGCAAAAAGGAGTTCTGTCCATGAGCGAAGAAATCAACAAGCGCATTGGCGACTACCAGATTCTCAACGAGTTGGGCAGCGGAGGGATGGGCCGGGTTTACCGGGTGCGAAACGTCATCTCGGATCGCATCGAAGCCATGAAAGTTCTGTTGCCTGACCTTGTTGGACAGCAAGAGTTAGCCACTCGCTTCCTGCGCGAAATCAAGCTCATGGCCAGCCTCAACCACCCCAATATCGCCCAGCTTCGAACCGCGTTCACGGCGAATAACCAGTTAGTCATGATTATGGAGTATGTCGAAGGCAGCACTCTGGCTGACCGAATGGAACACGGTCCGATTCCGGTGCCCGAGGCGTTGAATTATCTCGGCGCGGTGCTGGATGCGTTAGGTTACGCGCATCGCCAGCATGTGATCCATCGCGACATCAAGCCGGCAAACATTATGGTCACGCCCGAGGGCGCGGTGAAGCTCATGGATTTTGGAATAGCCCGCGCCGGTGATGGACACAGCCTGACCATGACGGGTACGACACTTGGGTCGCTCGGCTACATGTCGCCGGAGCAGGTTCAAGGGGAGGCTACGGACGCGCGCTCCGACCTGTATTCCGTGGGTGTGTCACTCTACGAAATGGTCACGGGGCAGCGACCCTTCCGGGCAGATAGTGATTTTTCTCTCATGACAGCTCATGTCAGAGAGTTGCCGAAGCCGCCGGTCGAGCTGCAGCCGGGACTGCCTCCTGCGTTGAACGAAATCATTCTTATGTCCATTGCGAAAGACCCGGCGCAACGCTTCCAATCAGCCGAGGCTTTCGCAAATGCCCTCAGTAGCGTAAGCGCGGCGGCTTCCGCCGCGAACGCTGCCGCACTGAAAGCTTCGGAAGCTTCCACGGCGGAGTACGCTATCCCTCCAGGCATTCCGGCCAATCCTCCGAAACAACCGGTTACCTCGGCTCGCCCGATGGCGGACGCTAAGCCGACCGCCGTTTCAGTTCCAGCACCCATTGTTACTCCGCCCGCACCTTTACCGGGCAGTCACCGGGGATTGTATATGGCGCTGGGCGCGTTGATCGTGCTCGCCGTGTTGGTGGTTGGAGGAATCTACTTGCCGCGTCACAGCAAGACGGAGGCACGACAAGGCGAAACGGAAAAAGGGGAAGCTCAGCCAACTCTGCCTGCCGCGACGGCGCCTCCCGCGGTTGTGCCTAATGCGACCGTGCCCTACGCGGCCGTACCTGACGCGGCTGTACCCAATGCCGGTCCCGGTACCATGCAGCCGACAACTGCGCCGGTGGCCGCTGTCTCCAAACCGCGGACACCTCATGCGACGCAACCGGCCCCGCTTGCGCCTGCGAACGGGATCTCGAATGCGGCGCAGAACGCTCCCATTGCCGGCCAGGCTATCGTCCGTGAGCCGAATCAAGTCAATCCGGAGCCGATGCCTGGGGTGCAACCAGCGGCCGCAATCAATCGGGATGACGTGGAGCGTCAGGTCGATCAACTTTCCAATCGCGCGGCTGCAGTGAACGGTAGTCTGGACAGGCTGCAACAGCAGCAGAGCGCGGCCGGATACGGTCTTCGCGGCGACATGGCAGCCCGGCAGGCAAGCATGAATACAAACTTGTCGAAGGCGGAAAGCGCGATGGAGCGCGGAGATTTGGCGACCGCCAAGAAGCGCGCGGACCTGGGCGAGGTCGACGCTGAGACGCTCGAGCACTTTCTCGGGCATTAACTGCGGGACATTGATCTCAGGAGATTGATCTCGGGGGATTGACCGTTCCGTTACTGCGTTACAGTCTTGACCGCGTCGCCCGTCTTGAACCCCGATCCGGAAACTGGCGTGGCGATCGAAGAAACATCGTCCACATCCGTGACTTTTACCACTCCCACCGGCGAACTCAAGCGGCGGAGCACCTGCCCCGTCGCCGGGTCTTTGATTTCTTTAGTCACGCGTTCCACGTTGAGTTGATCGCCGACCTTCACGCCCGCCTTGGCACCTACATTAAGGATAAGCTGGCCGCCATCGACGGCCGCGACCAACCCCTGTACGGTGACGGTGCGAGTCACGAGTTTATCTTTGTCCGCGATCACCTCCGTGCTCGTCTGCTCCACGGCGGCTTTCACGGCTTCCCCGATAATAGTGCTCTGGAAATCGCTGCTGCCAAAATCAGCATTGCCTCCGCCAAACCCGTGCCAGTTGCTGCCGCCTCCGAGCATCGAAGTGCTTTCGCGTTGCGATTCTCCTTTGCCCTCGGCCACACCCAGGATCTCGCCGGTGTCAACGTCGACGAGACGCGCCGTTAGAGCCACGATGGCTTTTGACTTCTTGTGGCCAAATCCTCCAATGCCCATGCCCGTCCAGCCTCCGCCTGTGCCGCCGAGATTCGTATTCTTGGTCTCATTGCCGAATTGCGTGATACTGCCCACGATTATGGCATCCACACCCAGCAACTTCCCGATTTTGGCTGCCGAATTGGGGTTGGCACGGTCACTGTTGGAGAAGTTCTGCTCCGCCAGAATTTTGTCGAGTGCCTTGCGTTCAATCACGGAGTAGCTGCCATCTTTGACGAGGTAGGTCACTAAGAGGTCCGAGATGCCCTTGCCAATATCGACGTCCTGCCCAAAAATTCCTGACACTCCGGCATGCACGGTAGCGTAGTCGAAGTCGAAAATAGCCACGCGTTTCTTGCGGCCTTGCGCCGGTGGCGCGGCGGGCGTCTGCGCCGCTGCCGTGGCGGGCGTAGGCGTCGCTGCCGTGGTTTGCGCCGGATGGATGGGATCGGCAATCACGTTCGTTCCTGCCAGGCAAATGAAAACTGACAACGCAAACAAACATACTTTATGGTTCTTCATACGCCCTCTCTTGGGAGAAAGAATCGACGACCCCGTCAGAACTTCCGCCCGAGGCTACCTCGGGATGCCGTTCTTGTCAACACAAGGTTTATCCGCTCCAAAGCAGGATTTGCTGGCAACGGTCGCGACGCCGACGAAAGCGTAAAATCTGCGCTGGCTGAGTTCCCACGTTGTGAATCTGCCGTGAATCGGCCGTCCCGCGCCTTACCCAGTGTGTGCTACCTCCTACCACCAAGAGGCCATTTACGAAATCTCTGAGGAAAAGTATTTTGGCAGCGAAGAGTTTCTTGGGCGAACTGGTTCGATCAGAGCGCCGTGGGCATTGAAGATTGCCGCGCTCTCACTCGATGACAAGAGGCTTGTCGTCTGAATCTTCCAAGGGGGAAATCAAGAAATGACACACCACTCTGATTATTCGTTCGCGATCATTCGCTTTAACGAGAAAACCTACATGTCGGGCGGAGTTGTGGCCGTCGTCAAAGGGACGGAGAGCGCTCAAAGAGCTCTCAACGATTTCGAATGGTGCCAGAGCCAGGAAGACCGCGGCTCGGGTTGGCGTTATTTCCTGGAAGAAACTGATCTGCAGCCCGGAATTGACCCGGCGAAGGCGACCAGACTTCGGCAACTAAGGCTTGATCTTCAGGAGTCCCAAGCCAAGAGCCTGTAAAAACCAACACCCGCCTCATAATTCCAATTCCGCTACCCTTTCGAGAAGTCGAACAAGGGTGGTGCACTCTTCCGGAGTCAATTCCTTGCGAAGCTTCTCCTCCGCTTCTCGCCGCTCTTTAATCAAATACTCCCTGTAACGCGTGCCTTTCGGGGTCAACTGGACCAGAAGGGCTCTTCCGGAGTTCGCCTTTCTTTCTGAAACCAAGCCCTCCTGAATCATCGACCGGATGCAGCGATGAACAACCGTGCGGTCGAAGCCTAAAAGATTAGCAATCTGATTCTGGTTCAGCACGGCCCCGCCGCGAAGAGTAGACAGAACAAAGCCGCGGGTCTGCGAGCATTGAGTCTTCTGTTCAAGTCGCTTCCCGATTGAAAAATAGGCGGCAGCCAGATGCAGCAGGACTGAGTCCTTCAGTATCTCGGCCGGGATCAGTTTCTTTTCGACAACAATCATAGGACCGTGACCGTGGCGTCGAGCGGCCTGCGCCATCGCGGCTCAATCACATCGGCATCCGACTTCTTCCCGATCGCGATGACCATCACGATCTCATGATATCGCGAGGACAGCCCCAGGAATTTCGAGAGTCTGCGGCCATCGAAACCCTCCATGGGACACGTGTTCAGTCCCAGTTCTTCCGCGGCGATCATCAGATTTTCACAGGCCAGGGATGTACTCTTTGTCGCCCATTTGAACAAGTCCTGCCGGGACAGCGGCGGCACCCCGATCACCTTCCGCAGATTTAGCAGCCGGAACAAGGCCCGTTTGATCGCAGCAAACATTCCGAATGGCCCAGGCATGAACAGGATCCGGCCGATCTTTGCTTTCCGCTCGAAGTCGCGAATTTTTTCTTCGGTGAAGTTGCTCCTGCGCATCCACTCCAACTGGCCTTGCGCCGTGGCAGACAGCGATCCCAGGTCTGCAACGGCCACGACCAGTGCGGAGGAGGTTTCTGCGGGCTTCTGTCCGAGGCACAGTTTCGCCACTGCGACCTTCTTTGTCGCGGACCGCACCCAATAAAACTTGTAAGGCTGGCTGTTAAAGCTTGAGGGGGCATGGCGGGCTGCATTGAGAATTTGCTCGCGCATCCCTTCGGAAATTTCTACGGGTTCAAATACCTTAACCGCTCTTCTTTGAAAGATAGCTTCCAGAGTCGGGCTCATGGGTGCCTCCATGTTGCTATTACAACATACTAATGTTGCGTGCGCAACATAAAAGAATCTGGGCACTTCCGGTTCACTTTCGAACGTCGACGTCGATGTGCCTAGTGTGTCAATCGGGAGATCGGCAGACTCCGAGTAATATGGCAACCAAGCGATTGGCAGATCATGAGACAGATACTCCAGCAAGCTGGTACGGGCGAGATTGCGGTCCTGGATGTGCCCGCTCCCAAACTGCTTCCAGGATGCGTTCTTGTCCGGATGGCGGCATCGCTGGTTTCGGCCGGGACCGAGCGAGCCTCCTGCGAGTTTGCCGGCAAGAACCTGTTGCAGAAGGCCCGTGCGCGGCCGGATTTGGTTCGCGAAGTCATTAGCAAGGTTCGGCGAGATGGTTTGTTCTCTGCCGTCGCTGCAGTTCGCAGCCGGCTCGATCTGCCGAACGCTTTGGGGTACAGCAGTTCTGGCACCGTCATTGGAATTGGACAAGGTGTAACCGATCTTAACGTGGGTGATCGAGTTGCCTGTGCCGGTGCGAGCTACGCTGTGCACGCCGAATTTGCTTGCATCCCTCGCCTGCTGGCCGCCAGGATTCATCCCAACTCGCCGGTTAGTTTTGAAGAGGCTGCTTTCGGCACGCTTGGCGCCGTAGCTCTGCATGGCGTTCGCACCGCTGATGCGGAGTTGGGCGACGTCGTTGCGGTCATCGGTCTCGGGCTTCTTGGCCAACTGACAGTTCAGATACTCAAGGCAGCGGGTTGTCGCGTGTTGGGAATGGATATTGCTCCTGAGCGCACCGAACTGGCGTTGCACCTAGGCGCGGATGATGTTTGTATCTCGCGCGATGGTTTGCGCGACCTGTGCCTCCAGCATTCCAATGGACATGGCGCCGATGCTGTTCTGATCACGGCGGAGACTCCCAGCAGCGAACCCGTCGACGTGGCGGGAGAGGTGGCGCGCGATCGTGCCGTTGTGGTTGCGGTGGGAACGGTCGGCATGGACATCCAACGCAAGCTCTATTTTGAAAAAGAGTTGGACTTCCGGATTTCGCGCTCCTACGGACCAGGCAGATACGATTCGGCCTATGAGCAGAAGGGACGGGATTATCCGATCGGCTACGTGCGATGGACCGAAACTCGAAATATGGAGGCTTTTCTCCAACTTCTATCGGACGGGAAACTCGATGTCCAATCGCTGATCACTCATCGTTTTCCTATAGAGCGCGCTCAGGGTGCGTATGAGTTGATCACGGGAAGGATGGGCCAGCCATTCATGGGTGTGTTGATTACGTATCCCGAGCAGGCGGAACCAAGCCACGAAATCCAACTGGTCGGGAAGGGAACTGCCGCTACTCTTGGTCGCGAGACGTCAATGGGGATCGGAGTTCTGGGTGCTGGCAGCTTTGCGATGGATACGCTGCTGCCTGCGCTCAAGCAGCTTGATCGCGTGGGATTGGTCGGAGTGTGCGCAGCCAACGGCTCGCACGCTCGTCACGCGGCAGCGAAGTTTGGCTTCCAGTACTGTACAACCGACGAGCAGAGAATCGTTGACGACCCTGACATCGACACGGTTGTGATTGCCACTCGTCATCATTTGCATGCGACGCAGGTGTTGGCCGCACTTTCGGCTGGCAAGCACGTTTTTTGTGAGAAGCCACTTTGCCTGAGTGAGATCGATTTGGCAGAAATCGTTCGCGCTTACGCGAGTTCTGCCCGCGATCGCCTCGTGATGGTTGGTTTCAACCGTCGGTTCGCTCCCATGGCAATCAAGATGAGAGCGTTTATCAAGCAGGTACAAGAGCCGATGGCACTGCATTACCGAGTCAACGCGGGTTTTATCGCGCGCGATCACTGGGTGAACGATCCCGAGCAAGGCGGCGGACGTCTTCTCGGCGAAGTCTGCCATTTTGTCGACTTCCTGACTTTTATGGCCAGCGCTCTACCGATCGAAGTGCACACGCGCAGCCTGAACAGTATCGAGCAGTACAGCGACGACAACGTCGTCATCTCGCTACGCTTTGCGAACGGATCTCAAGGCACGATCAGCTATCTGGCGAACGGCGACCGGGCCTATTCAAAGGAGCGACTGGAAATCTTCGGCGGAGGAGCTGTGGCCGTGCTGGAAGATTTTCGTCGACTGGAACTCGTGCGTCATGGCCGGGAAAAAACGTTTCGCTCGCCATTCCGCCAGGACAAGGGGCATCGCGGCGAGCTGCAGGCTTTCGCCGCTGCAGTCTGCGGCCGAGGCGAACCGCCAATTCCCTTTGATGAAATTGTATCGACGACGCTCGCGACCCTGCGTGCGGCCGAGTCGCGTTCTTCTGGACAACCGATCGAAGTGGATACGGCCGCTTTCATAAATTCCAATTCGCAATCGCGTTGTGCCTTTTTGTGAGCTGATTTCGACTGCGCCAGTCCCGGGTGGGAAACCGGGGAAGCGGCTTGCAGAGCCAGTTTCCGCGCACTCCCCAGCATATCTACTTAATTGACATGGGCTTGCGGGATAGTTGCAAGCGCTTGCGAAGGTTGCAAGAATTATCAGTCTTGACCAGGTCCGTCCTACAGGCTACATTCGCTGTAAGTGGTTTACGGTTTTAGGTGAACGGGCCCCCTCCTGATAGTCGCCGATACCCGGTAAATCCCCCCCGACAAGAAGATCAAATCCCCCAAAGTTTAGCCGGTAGGGAGAAAAAATGAATTACTCAACCCAGAAGTGGTGGGGTGTGGCTGTACTGGCACTCTTATGTTTCGCGCCCTGCGCGTTCGCCAATAGCAATCTGACCATGACCGGTGCGGGAAATAATGTCATGGCGGGAGTGTACGTCGGTCCGTACACAGCTACCGTGAACGGCGTCGCGAATACGCCCGTCATTTGCGACGACTTCGCGGACGATAGCGTCATCGGCCATTCATGGAATTTCACCGCAAATAACTTCTCAACGCTAGGGAGCGCGCTCTGGGGAAACCAGACCAACAACTATGAGGCAGCGGCGTGGCTCACCCTTCAGATGCTCTCCTTGAATGGCAACTCGAGTAACGCCACCCAGGTGGGATATCTTTCGTTCGCCATCTGGTCGTTGTTCGATCAAAACGCGCTCAGCCACTTGAATTCGACTCAGCTCGCGGGCGTCGAAAGCTGGCTGATGAAAGTTCCGGGGAATTTGACACCTGGTCAGTTTGCTGATTTTGTCCTGTTAACGCCACAAGGCTGCACCAACGGCCCCGGCTCTTGCCCGGGTCAGGAATTCTTCGAGGTGATGCCGGAAGGCGGTTCCGCCGCGATGTACTTGCTCTTAGCTGGGCTGTCATGTTTTGCAGCCATGCTATTGAGGCGGCGACAAGCACCTGCGATGAGATCGAGCATAGGCTGATTTCGAAGTCCACAGCGATTGCCAAAGGGAAGCACCCTCCCCTTCAAAATATTCGTCATGGAAGCGGGTTCCAGATCACCGGATACCCGCTACCTTGATAATTGCAGCGCCGATCGCGCCAGCGATCAACGGGCCGGCGATCGGCACGAGCGCATAGCTCCAGTCTGAATTTCCCTTATTACTGATGGGCAGGATAGCGTGGGCCACCCGCGGACCAAAGTCACGCGCGGGGTTCATCGCATATCCGGTCGGCCCCCCAAGACTCAAGCCCAGCGCCCACACCAGCGCTCCCCACAATCCCGGACCGAGGCCGGCTGCAAGGCCGCTCGAGGACACAGCCCTGCTGCCGAAAGTGAAGCCAACCACAATCAGGCATGAGGTCGCAATAATTTCGGTCAGCAGATTGGCGGGAAGGTTGCGAATGGCCGGCACGGTACAAAAAATCGCCAGCTTCGCTTCCGCGTCGGGCGTTACTTTCCAATGTGCAAGGTAGGTCATCCAGACCAGACTGGCGCCGGCGAAAGCTCCCAGTACCTGTGCTGCCCAGAAAAGGCCGAGGTTCGACCAGTTTCCTGATAGAAGCGCCACGGTCAAGGTGATCGCCGGGTTGATATGAGCATCGGGACTACCGAACGCGATGGCGGTGAAGATGCCCGCGAACACGGCCAGCCCCCATCCCGTTGCGATGACGATCCAGCCGGAGTTTTCCCCTTTCGATTTCTTCAGCAGGACATTCGCCACGACACCGTCGCCTAACAGAATCAGGACCAGCGTACCCATAAATTCGCCCAGAAATGGTCCATGCATGGCCGATCTCCTTCTTGATTTTTTCGAAATGGAGTGCAGGCGATTTCGTTCCCAGACCGTAACCCGATGGCCTAAGGCGATTCCACCCAGTCGAGCGATCGCGCCACTGCCTTTTTCCAGAAGTGGTAAAGCCGCTCGCGAGATTCTTCGTCCATCCGCGGTTCCCACCGTTGATCGACCGCCCAGTTGGCGACGAGTTCGTCGGTATCCTGGAAGTAGCCGACTGCCAGCCCGGCGGCGTAGGCAGCGCCCAGAGCCGTGGTCTCTTTCACCAGCGGACGAACTACCGGCTTGGCCAGAATGTCGGACTGGAATTGCATCAGCAGATCGTTGACCACCATTCCGCCGTCGGTGCGCAGGACGTCGAGCGCGATCCCGGAGTCCTTTGCCATGGCGTCGACAACCTCGCGCACCTGCAATGCGGTCGCCTCCAGAACGGCGCGTGCAATGTGGCCTTTGTTCACAAAGCGGGTCAAGCCAGCAATCACACCGCGCGCGTCGTCCTTCCAGTGCGGAGCATACAGGCCGGAGAACGCAGGAACGAAGTAGACACCGCCGTTGTCACTCACGGTTCGGGCGAGCGCCTCGATGTCTGAACTCTTTTCGATGAGCCCAAGATTGTCACGAAGCCATTGCACCAACGCACCGGTAATCGCGATGCTCCCTTCCAAGGCGTAGCATGCCGGCTTTGTGCCGAATTTATAGGCCAGCGTGGTCAGCAGGCCGAAGTTCGAGAACACTGCCTTTTCTCCAGTGTTCATCAGCATGAAGCAGCCGGTGCCGTAGGTGTTCTTGGCCTCTCCCGGTTTGAAGCAGGCCTGACCGACAAGGGCGGCTTGCTGATCGCCGAGGTCGCCTGCGATCGCAACTCCCTCAACGGATGCCAATCGCGCGGTGCCGTATATTTCGCTGCTGGAAACAATCTTTGGCAGCATCTGGATCGGAATGCCAAAATCATCCAGAATGTTCCGATCCCACTCCAGCGTGTTGAGGTTCATCAGTTGGGTGCGGCTGGCGTTGGTCACGTCGGTCAAATGAAAACCGCCGTGTGGGCCACCCGTGAGATGCCAGATGAGAAAACTATCGATATTGCCGAACAGCAGATCGCCGGCTTCGGCTTGTGCACGTGCGCCCGCAACCTCTTCGAGAATCCAGCGAATCTTGAGGCCACTGAAATAGGTGGCGAGGGGAAGGCCGGTCCGGCTGCGATAGCGGTCCTGTCCGCCAAACGCAGCGAACTCCGCGACTGCAGGAGCAACGCGCGTATCCTGCCAGACAATCGCGTTGTAAACCGGCTTTCCACTTTTCTTGTGCCAGACTACGGTGGTCTCGCGCTGGTTGGTGATTCCGATCGCAGCCAAATCGGCCGGACGCAGTCCTCGGGCGTCCATGGCTTCCCGGATGACAGCGTGCGTGCGACGCCAAATCTCTTCCGGATCGTGCTCGACCCAGCCCGGTTTGGGATAGATCTGCTCGTGCTCTTTTTGCGCACTGCTCACGATGCGTCCCGAGCGGTCGAACACGATGAAGCGCGTGCTGGTCGTTCCCTGATCAATGGCGCCGATGTAGCTTGCCATCGTTGTCATCCTTTACAGGCAGCGGTTGAAATGCAGAGTCTAGTTCCGAAAAAGCCGGGACGCGATCGAGCAGGGGCGCGGCGTAACTTCGGTTTTCGCCTTCTGAAGTCGGTGAGGGGCGGTCTTTTTCCCAGTTTGGGACGAAGTTTACTGTTTAGTGCCGGGTACCCCCCTCCCCCCTTTGTCTGCAAAATCCAGAAAACAACCGATTTACATTTTGACTATGTGCTAGATCTTTGAGTTTGCAGGAGTTACACGCAAAATCTAGAGAACATGGGAGTTACGAGCCGGCAAGCGATAGTCCTGCGTCCTGTTTTGGAACTGGGATCGGTTCAGAAGCCAGGCCATCCCGTGAATTCGATTGTCAAAGATCCAGATTATCTTGTAGATAATATATCGTGTCGTAGGTTATCGCACTTTGAAGCACGCAGTCAACGAGAAAACGCGCCAGAGCTCAGGGTTCAGCGTGCATCGAAGGCTGCGCGGCCGCGATCGACCGAGGAACTAGTGTGAGGTGGGGTGCCGCTCCTGTCACGTTGAGCATCAGGCAATTCGGTGTCAATGAGCCTAATAGAGATTTTTCGACAACATGCAAGGGGAGTGAAAAGGATTGGTGGACTGCGGAACAAACCGACTTTACAAAAGGTTTGGACATGGCTACAATTTTTCGCGCCGGTGCCGAGGCTTTCAAATTGTCAGCTGGAGATGTGTCATGAGAGGGAGTCTACTTATGCTGGCGATTCCGATGGTTGCGCCAGTTCTTGCTCAGTCCCCAAAACCAAAAACTCACGAGACAATTACCGGTTGCCTGGCCGGTACCGGAAGCAGTCATGAATATCAACTCGTGGACGAAAAGGGAGTCACGAACATCGTTTATAGTACAACGGTTCATCTTAATTTCTATGTCGGACAGTCTGTCAGCCTCGTGTGAGATCAATCCGCGACCCCGAGCACGGATACGGGAAGGACGCAACCGATGCCCCACTTCAGGGTTGTGAAAGTGCAGCCCGCATCTGGCAACTGCAAAAAGTGAAATGGGTCAAGGCGGTGCTTTCGCTGAGTTACCGCAGGTGTCCAGAGCGCGGGAGACGGCTCCGCAGGTTAGGTGGATGACAACGAGGTGGCACATCCTCTGTGTCCTTGCGGTGCTGTGCAGTTGCGTCTTGGCCGTCCCGGCTCGGGCGCAGCAACAAGCGCTGCCCGAGGACCCCGAAGATGAGAAGCAGATAGGGCTCTGGCTCGATCAGGGAATTTCCACTGGCCTTTCGGCGAATAAATCTCTAGATATCGAGTTCCACGAGCGGTTCGACGAGGGAGCGTCCAACCTGTTTGAGTACTTCGTTCAAGGCGGCCTTGCCTTCCGTCTCCGGCCGTGGTTCACGTTGATACCGATTTATCGTTACCAGCGCTTTCCTGGGAATCCCACACAGGCTTACGAAAACCGGTTGCAGCTCAATCTCACCCTGAGTACATCCCGTGGCCCGTGGCGACCGACACTCCGCACGCTCATCGAGGGACGCTTTGTTGATAACCGGCCTGCTTCCGCACGTCTTCGATTTCGCCCGGGCGTCGAATACACCTTACCGCTTCGCACGTCGCGGCAGCCGGTGCTGGTGGTGAGCAACGAGTTCTTTATCGTTCCCGGAAACAACCCCTTCGCCAATGGCGGTAGCAGCTACACCCAGAACCGCTTCCAAGTGGGAGTACGACTGCCCATCGCCGATTCGTTTTCTGTTCGGCCTTACTACTTATTACAGTCGGTTAACCTGCCCAGTGGCTGGGACACGAATGAAATTTTTGGCATCTCGCTCGCCTTCAGGGTCCCGCACAAAAGCAAGATTGTCCGCTCGCCACAGCCGAACTGCGCCCTATCTTGCGGAGTTCCGAATCCAGAAGAACCATGAGACTTGGCCGAGGAACTTCGATGGCGGCGAGCATAGTAGAGAAACTCTCTGGACTCGCGCGGCTAATTTCCTGTTTGATTTCGAAAGCGCCCTGTATCGCACACGCCCAAAATTGACCAAGGACTTGCGGTTTCTTCGTGGGATTACTTATTTGGCTGCCGGAACCCAGACGTTGTCGGCAGCGGCTATTTCGGAATTCGGCACCTCCGTGGTTAAGTTGACACGCTGCAAGCCATCCTTCTTTCCAGATATGGCTTGAAAGACTACGTAGTACTGGTTGTCGAGCATCTTTTGTAGACGGTCCAGGTAGGGTTTGAAACTGACCAGACTTGAAGTGCCTAGAGAAAAACAGTCGCCGCCGGTTTCATCGGCGATTTTGGTAAGGCCAGAAAGGCTAATTTGCAGATCCCACGAACTTCGGGCAGCTCGTCCGACGCCGACGGCGTAGAGCGAGTAGACAATCACGTTGTAGCGCTGGCTAATCTCGCTAGCGGAGTTCACATCGGGGCTCATGATTGGCATGCTGTGATACACGGGGCCGTAGTCCGGGCCCAGGCGCGAAGACCCGGGCGTGCGTCCGGAGCGGGGCGTCATAGGCTGAGTTGTTGAACGTCCGGGTTGCTCTCCGCGAAGCCGGTCGATGCCGTCTGACACCATCAGGACTTCACGCCGGACATTCTGCTGGGGCCATCCTTTTACCAAACTGATCAGAGACAGATACGGACTATCCATCGTCGACAAGCTTCCGCGAGGCAGGCGGAGGGCTTTGGCGGCGAGGGCGTGATCGGCGGTGAAGTTCTGGGCAACCTGGACGGCCGCATTCGACATATAGCCGACAGCAATCACGGTTGTAACCGGCTGGGCGTTGATGAAATCGCGAATGTCGTTGAGATTGCTTCCGATCGCAGTGCCGAGCGTATCGTCGATCAAGACAAACAGCTGGAGCGCAGCATTGTCGCCCTTGGCTGGGATCAACTGGTTCACGGTCAGAAAATTGTTCCCTTGTTTTACCTTTACGTCGCCCTGCTGCAGAGTGGGAACTTCGTCACCACGCTGGGCCTCGTTGGTGACAACCAGGTGGACTTGGACCGCGCCCTGAGCATTCTTGTCTTGTGAGTGTATGCTTGGCGCGGTGAACGTGAGGAGGCACAAACCGCTCAACAATCCGAGAACAATCTTGTAGTTTTCATTGACCCTCGCTTTCGAATCAAGAATGTTGAACCGAAAATTCAAACTTCAGATCCTGCGGGGAGCTTCAGAACGGAATTCTCTGCTTCTAGCTATAGCTAGCTTATTGCAACTGTTTCAGAATCTGCGTCGCGTTTAGCGTCTGATAATTGATACGGCGGCTAGCCCCTTATGGGGCTCAATTCTCCGGTCGTATCAGAACAGGATCGTCGTCTGCCGGCGTCGGATTTTCATCTTGGCCTCGCCCCATAAGTTGATTCGCTCTGCTCGCTTCCGGCCGCTGGAGAAGAAAAGCTAGGGCATCCGACTTTGCCGTGGTCCCAGGTTAGCGCGCCCTGAGGAACGGGCGCGAACCTGGGGCACCGGGTTCTCCAAAGAGCACGGAGCCGATATCGAGCCTGCTTGAACACGCATTCCAGCTACCTATCTCAGAATCCAAACTGCCCGAACTTTAGCTTTAAATTACCGACGTAATTACCGACGTAATTACCGGCTGTGCTAAACATCATTGTGGGTCGCCGCGGGCAACGCTGTGTTGACCCCAGTTTTCGTAACCTCGGCACTGCAGTTCGAGACAACCATGTCAAAGAAAATCCTTGTAGTTGACGACTCCAAGACGGCCTTGATGATGGAGCGCGAGATCCTCGAAAGGCGTACGACCTATCAGTGCGTGACCGCGAGCGACGGGCAGGAAGCGGTTGAGAAGGCGCAGCAGGAGCGCCCCGACCTGGTTTTGATGGATGTAGTCATGCCGCGTATGAATGGATTTGAGGCCTGCAAGAGGATGCGTCAACAACCAGGCACGCGCGACATCCCCATTGTGCTGGTCACGACTCGCGGTGAAGAGTCTTACATGGAAGCTGGATTCCAAAGTGGATGCAACGACTACATCACGAAGCCGGTGGATGGTGCCGAGTTGGTAGCGCTTTTGCAAAGCTATCTAGGAGAGTAGCTCAACGAAGAGTCTCCTCCGGTTGGCTGTATTAATAAGGACCTTCATGAAGGGTGACAAGCACAACAGATCGGGGTCGAAGCCCTCTGGAGGCGAGATGAACGACCTGCGCTTGGAGGCCGCACGCAAGAGGCTGGCTGAGAGCAAGGGTCAAGAGGACGCTATCGAAGGCCTGCGCGAGATCGTGGCCAACTTCATCGGCTCGGAGGAAATTGTTTTGTTCAAAGTGGATCGCAGAAACGCGACCTTCCATGTCTTTTGGGCTTTTGGAATCGACCCCGAAGACTACGATCTGCCGCGAGCCTTGGGCGATGCCGGTCTTCAACACGTGATGCGCGGTGAGTGCCACGTTGAGGCCCCGGATCACAATCGCTCCAACGCAGTGGCAAAGGTCAAGGCGTTTATTCCACTCCGTTTCGCGAACCAGACGGTCGCGATACTTGCGATATTGCGTTTGCTTCCTCAGAAGGTCGGCTTCGACAGATTCGACATGGAACTGTTCAAGGTTCTTTCCGACCAGGCCGCCAAGCCTTTGTTTGGTCCAAATGCCCAGTCCAGTGCAGCGGCTGGGGGATCAGGGATCCGAGCATGAGCGAGGCCAAATTCAATCCCGCAGTCTTGCCCACGGAGTTCATGAAGAGTTTTGAGCACGCGGGCTCTGAACAGGCGAGGCACTTTCTCTATCCGGGGCAGTTGTTCGTAACCCGCGATCCGATCGTTATCTCGACCATACTCGGATCATGCGCGGCCATCTGTCTCTGGGACCGGCACAAGAAGGCGGGAGGAATGAACCACTATCTTTTGCCTGAGGGGCAGGGTGAAGGACCGAACCGCTTTCGCTACGGCAATGTCGCCAATCCTGAACTTCTGAAACAAGTCCTGGCGTTGGGATGCGAGACTAAATATTTGCAAGCCAAAATCTTCGGTGGCTCCTGCGCATTTGGTAACGATCCTTTGCAGTCGCTGGGAGCAAGGAACGTTCAGCTGGCAGAAACCTTTCTTCGCTCGCACGGCATCCCCGTGGTTGAAAAAGAGGTTTCGGGAAAGCATGGCCGCAGGCTGGTTTTTCAGATCTCCGATGGTGTGACGACGATCAAGAATTTCGAGCAGGTTTAGAAAAACAGCGCTGATGGCTAGCGCGGACGACGAGAGAAGGAACAATGGATTTGGCGGACTTTGATCGTGAAGCAGTTCTGGCGTCGTTCCTCGTCGAGTCGGAAGAGGGTCTGGATTTGATGGAGCAAGCGCTGGTTCAGATGGAATCGAGTCCTTCCGATCCGGAACTTCTTCATAGTATTTTCCGCGTCGCTCACACTCTCAAAGGCAACGCAACCTCGTTGGAGCTCAGTGAACTCGCAGGGTTTGCCCACGTCATCGAGGACCTGTTGGACGTCTTTCGTGAGCAGCAAGCGCTGCCCGGGGCAGATTTGATTTCGGTGCTGCTGAAGGCTGTGGATGAGCTTCGTGCCATGGTCTCAAACGCGGCAGCGGCTGGGCCGCCAGAGCTTACGCCGGGACAGCAAAAGCTCAGGAAGGAAATTGCGCGGGAGGTAGAAAAGCGGGCAAAAAGAGTAATGACAGCCGGCGAGGCCAACCAGGAATCGGGTTCAGCTGTGAAGGTTGACATGCTCCCGGGCGCCAATCACCGCACGCTGCGCGCCGATGTCGACAAGCTCGATCACATGTTGAACCTCACCGGCGAACTCGTGATCGCCCAAACCCGCCTGCGTCAGATGATCGAGAAACTCGACGCTGAGCAGGGGCGGGCCATCCTGGAGATGCATCGCGAGGCCGAGCGCCTCTACATGGACCTGCAGAGTGAGGTAATGAGCATCCGCATGGTCCCTGTAGGTCCTCTGTTTCGCCAGTTCGTCCGTCCCGTGAGGGACCTTGCGAAAAGCCATGGGAAATTGGCCCGTCTCGAAGTGGTAGGAGGAGACGTCGAAGTGGACACCACGGTGCTCGAACAGTTGAAAGATCCCCTCCTGCACCTGTTGCGCAACGCGGTCGATCACGGTTTCGAAAAGCCGGCTGAGCGCGAAAGCCAAAGCAAGAATCCCTGCGGGCTGATCCGGTTAACTGCGGCGCATAGCGGCGGAAACATCATCGTGAAGCTGGAGGACGACGGAGCAGGCTTCGACCGCGCAAGCATCCTCGACAAAGCGAAACGCCTTGGACTTTTGTCCGGCAAAGATGAGATTCGCGACGAGGAGCTCTACGATCTGGTATTCCGCGCCGGATTCTCCACGGCCAAGTCGGTGACCGATCTTTCCGGCCGTGGCGTCGGGCTCGATGTGGTGCGCCGCAACATCGACAATTTGCGCGGGACGGTGGAGATCTCGAGCACAGCCGGCAAAGGCAGCACCATCACTATTCGCCTGCCCCTGACTTTAGCCATCATTGAAGGGTTCTCCGTCAGGGTCGGTTCTGAAACTTTTATCGTTCCTCTGGAACATGTGACCGAGTGCACGGAACTGCCCGCGGAACAGCGCAGCCGGGAAGCTGGTGGGATCCTTCGCCTGCGTGGAAGCGCGCTTCCCTACGTTCGATTGCGGCGCGTGTTCAGTCTCTCCGGCGAGACCCCAAAGCGAGAAAACATCGTCGTCGTCAAGATCAATGAATTCCACGCTGGAATCGCAGTGGACGAACTGCTGGGCGGCATGCAGACGGTGGTGAAGCCGCTGGGCAGGGCGTTTCGAGGCGTCCCGGGGATCGCCGGGTCTACGGTTCTTGGGGATGGTCGGATCGGTTTGATCCTCGACGTTCCCAGTCTTCTGCGCGGAGTGATGCAATCGACTTTGCAAGCACAAGCTTAGAGAAACACGGCAGTCATTGGAGAGGTGAAGGACAATGAAAACTTGGAAAGATCAGAAAATTGGCACGCGACTGGGAGTGGTCTTCGGGGCCATCCTCCTGTGCGTAATTGCGGTTGGCGGATTTGGGCTGAGCTGGCTCGGTCGCCTGAACTCCAACCTTTCGGCGTCGGTTCAGAAGCGTTACAACACGGTCGAGCTGACGCACCAGACCATTGAGAACTCAATCACCAACGCTCGCATTACCCTGCAGCTGTTCGAGACCACGGATCCCGAAGAAGAGAAGAAATTGAATACGCAGAACGAGGCGATCAGTCACGAAATCAGCACGCAGGTCGCGGAAATCGAAAAGAGTCTCAGCTCGGCCCAGGAGCGAGACATGTTCGAGGTCGTCACTCAGGACCGGCAGGCCTATATTTCGGCCAGGAACAAAGCCAAGGCATTGTTGGCCGACAAGAAACGGGACCAGGCGATGGCAGCGTTGCGGGAGGATGTGATCCCCGTACTCGACAAGTATCGTGCTATGTGGCAAAAGTTCATTGACCTTCAGACTGCTGCCATGCAGCAAAGCATGAAGGAGAGTCAGGAGGCTTACGCTGTAGGACGCAAGATTGCGTTGTTCCTCCTGGCCGCCACTCTGTTCCTGGCGACGTTCGCGGCAATCAGTGTTACCAAGAGCATTACCAATCCGATCGAGCAAGCGGTCGAGCACGCCGAGCGTATTGCCGCCGGCGATCTGACCAAAGAGATTCTGGTCACGAACAGCTCCGAGACTGGCAAATTGCAACAGGCCATGCGAGAAATGAGCAGCCGGCTGTCGGGCATCATCCGGGACGTCCGCGAAGGCTCCGCGGCGGTTGCTTCCGCGGCTCAGCAGGTCTCGGCCTCATCGCAGAGTCTTTCTCAGGGAACCAGTGAACAAGCTGCTTCGGTCGAGGAGATGAGCTCCAGCCTGGAACAGATGAACGCGTCTATCACGCAAAACGCAGACAACAGCAGGCAAGTGGAGCAGGCAGCGGCCAAGGGAGCGTCGGCAGCAGAAGAGAGCGGCGATGCAGTTAAAGAGACTGTCGAAGCCATGAAGCAGATTGCTGCCAAGACTTCAGTGATCGAAGAGATCGCCTACCAGACCAATCTTCTAGCGCTCAACGCCGCGATCGAGGCGGCCCGCGCAGGCGATCAAGGCCGGGGCTTCGCTGTAGTGGCAGTCGAAGTCCGAAAGTTGGCCGAGCGGAGCCAGTTGGCCGCTCAGGAAATCGGCGGGCTCGCCGGAAAGAGCGTCAGCGTAGCCGAACGATCTGGCCAATTGCTCTCTGACCTGGTGCCGTCCATCAAGAAGACGGCCGAGCTTGTGCAGGACGTTGCCGCGGCCTCCACCGAACAATCCGGCGGAGTGACGGAGATCAACAAAGCCATGTCCCAGGTCGACACGGTCACCCAGCGCAACGCATCGTCGGCGGAAGAACTTTCAAGCACGGCCGAAGAATTGGCTGCGCAGTCTGAGCAACTGCAGCAGTTGATGACTTTCTTCCGTGTAGCTGGAGAGCAGCCCACGAACCGCGGTGGCGATGGCAAACAGCGTGTGGTTATGCCTCTAAACCCTCCGTTCAGGAGCGATTTCGCCCAGCGCAGCCAGAACAAGCCAGCGAACGGCAAGGCGGCGGAAGAAGCTAACTTCGCTCCGTTCTAAAGCGAATGCTGTGTGGCCTGCGGGCCCGCCTACTGGCTTCGCTGCCAGAAGAGCCGAGCGCATTCGACGAAGCAAACGGCAGAAACGCGAGGAGTGAAACTATGGGAACGCCAAACCAAGCGAAGAACCAAGCGAAGAACCAACTCCCTTTGAGCACGGTGCAATACCTTACCTTTTTAACTGCGGGCGAGGAATATGCGATCAGTATTGTGAAGGTGAGCGAGATCGTTGAGTACGAAGCTGTCACCACCGTGCCCAACACTCCGCCCTGGATCCGCGGCGTCACCAATCTGCGAGGCCGGGTTGTCCCAGTGGTCGATCTGGCGGTAAAGTTCGGTCTGCCCGCCAGCCGTATTTCCAAATTCACTTGCATCATCATCACCGAGGTGATGTTCCAGAGCGAGCAACTGACCATGGGAGTCCTGGCCGACTCGGTGAGCCAGGTCATCGATCTTTCCGCCGATGAAATCGAAGAGACTCCGCCTTTCGGCACTCGCGTCAAGACCGAATACCTGCTCGGCATGGGAGCGCTGGGTAAGAAGTTCTGCCTGATTCTTGACATCGACAAAGTACTCTCCGCCGACGAGTTGCTCGCCGTCACGGATTCGGTTGCCGATGGCAGCCATGCGAACGACGTGATCGTCAACGCACCGGCCAAAAAAGCGCACTTCGAGACCGGAGCGTAACGTTTGCCCGCTGGAACCGCTCCAGGCAAGGATTCAGCCAAGTCCCGCTTCGGCGAGCCACGCCTTGAGCAGCCACCTCATCTTTCTGTCAGTCCCGCGCTATTCGAAAAATTCCAGAAACTAATCTACGCCGAAACCGGAATCTGGCTGGGAAGCTCAAAAACTGCTTTACTGTGCGGACGCCTCTTCCGACGGCTTCGCACCCTTGAGATCAACTCGCTGCAAAGCTACTACGAGTGCGTTTCACAGCCGGAGCAGCATGAAGAACGCGCCCGGATGATCGATGCCATCACCACCAACGAAACTCGCTTCTATCGAGAGCCCAGGCAGTTCGAGTTCCTGGCACAGAGAGTATTTCCTCATTGGCAGGCGGACGCCGAACGCGGATTGCGGCCCAAGCGAGTGAAGATCTGGAGCGCCGGATGTTCTTCCGGAGAAGAGCCGTACACCGTAGCCATGCTGCTTGCCAGGCATCTTCCCGCCGAGCAAGGCTGGGACACACGAATTCTGGCCACCGACATCTCCACTCGCGTATTGGAAAAGGCGCGCAAAGGGATTTATCCCATCGCCAGGTCCGCAGAACTTCCTAAAGATTTGCTGCACACTTTCATGTTGCGCGGAATGGCGGAGCGGCAAGGCGAGATGAAAGTGAAAATCGAAATCCAGCAAATGGTCGACTTCCAAAGGTTGAATCTCGACCGGGAGTCCGATCTTGTTGAAGGTCCATTCGACGCGATTTTTTGCCGCAATGTTCTGATCTATTTTGACGCCGCTTCAAAACAAAGAGTGGTCACGAGCCTGATTCGCCATCTGATGGCTAACGGTCTTTTATTCGTGGGTCACGCCGAGAACCTGACCACTGTGTTCCCCCAGTTGCGAAGTCTTGAGCCAACCATCTACACGAAAACAGGAAACAACGAGGACTTGTTAGCACCGCGTTGAGGAGAACTTCCTCGGCCGATGAAGGCGAAAAAGGTATCGAGTTATGCATGGAGAAGACCTGCACGTCCTGGTCGTGGATGACTCGGCAATGGTTCGCCAGGTTATGCAGGCCATCTTGAGCACCAATAGCCGCGTTAAAGTCACCGTCGCGGCCGACCCGCTGATTGCATGGGTGAAAATGCAAAAGGAACCGCCCGACGTCGTCATTACCGACCTCGAAATGCCGCGCATGGACGGAGTGACTTTCATTCGAAAAATCATGTCGGAAATGCCTACGCCAGTTGTGGTCTGCTCCGGCCTCGCCGCCCGCGGCACCGAACTCGCACTTCGCGCGCTCGAAGAAGGCGCGGTCGAGGTAATCACCAAGCCCAAGGTTGGCGTGCGCGAGTTCCTGCACGAATCGGCCGTGACCCTCGTAGATGCGGTCTGGAGCGCCTCTCAAGCGCAGGTCAGGCCGCGACCACGTATGGCGGCAGTCCCTCGTTTGACGGCCGACGAGGTTCTGCCTCGGAAAGCCAAGGTTCGCGGCTGCCGCGGTGCCGAACGGGCTAATCGCGGTGGGTGCCTCGACCGGTGGAACGGAGGCCCTGCGTGTCTTCCTCACGGCCATGCCCACCGACTGCCCTCCGATCGTCATTGTGCAACATATGCCTGAAGTCTTTACCCGGGCTTTCGCTGAACGCCTGAACAAGGAATGCGCAATCGAAGTCGAGGAGGCTCGCGATGGCGGCCGGCTGCAACCCGGCCTGGCATTGATTGCTCCCGGCAACCGTCACATGCTGGTCAATCGCGCCGCCGAAGACCTCGTCGTCCAGATCATCGATGGGCCGCTGGTTTCGCGCCATCGTCCGAGTGTTGACGTCCTCTTTCGTTCGGTGGCAGCCTCCGCAGGCTCAAAGGCCGTAGGCATCATCATGACCGGCATGGGCGACGACGGCGCCCAGGGCCTCTACGAGATGAAAGATTCTGGAGCCGCAACGATCGCGCAGGACGAAGCCAGCTGCATTGTGTTTGGAATGCCCAAAGAAGCGATTTCTCGCGGTGCAGTCAGCTTCGTCGTGCCTTTGGAGCAGATCGCCAGCACCGCCCTGAACCCACCCAGCAAGCGGTCAGGATGGAAAGAGGAGTTACAGAAACGGTAACCAACTCGGTGAATTCCCCGGAGTGGATTTCAGACGAGGAAGCGAGCCAACGATTCGCCCCGCCTTCCGCAGAGTAGTTGGCGAGTGGACCTGGCCAAGCCGCACCTTAATGCTTCAGCGCGGCTTGTGCCTACTGGCGCCAGCCAAGGTGCTCTTCGTGTCCCTTGAAGATCTCGTGAAGCAGATGTACGAAGCGCTGCTTCAACGTCAGAGGCTGCGCCTCGGAAGTTTCCATCGTCTCGGTCTTTACATCCACTTTCGGTTCGCGTGCGGTAACAGCACCAGTAGCCATGCGTATGGCCTCCCTTAGAGTTTAGTTTCGATCACCTTTGTCGCTTGTACACGCGCAGACTTTGCGCCAATCGTCGGCCCAGAGGAGGTCGGAAAAGCGTCAACTGAAGTCCAATTCTAAGGAGGTTCTAATCCTGGAGGCAGATCACCAACGGCATAGCCCTTCAGAGGCCTGGAATCGAGGCTACAACTGTCTTGAATCATTCGCGCTGGTCAGAGATGCTGCGGACGGCTCACATCAATCCCCTCGGAATCTGATCTTCGCCTCTTTTCGGTGGTGCCGGGGTTTTGCGGACAATCTCAAGTGCGGATGGCGTGGCGGGAACAAAGCGGCAGGAATAGAACTTTGGATTCCCGAAAAACAGAACCTGGGTCCCGATCTTTGTCTGCGGCCAGATTTGGTTTGCGATTGTGCGTGTGGGATCCTCTGGCGACGGAATCGTTCGCCTGAAGCGGACGTTCCTCCAAGATCCAGAACTCTGGCCCCGAATCACTTCATTCACCTTGTAATCTGTAAACCAGTCCTCCGCCCTATCCCCCTCTTCGTTGACCTCGATCCGCCTGGAGCCGGCCACCTCGAGCAGCAATACGCTGATGTCAGTGAGATATCGCATCCGTCCCTCGATTATCGAGTCAGGGCATGTTTCGGAAATTAATTGTTGGTAAGTGGCATGCAAGATCGCTTGCGCGTCTTGCCAGAGAGCAGGCGCAATCTCGCGAGCATCATTGCACCCGCGTAGGCTCCAGAAGCAACTGAGATTCAATTGGAACGCGCGTTCGGTGAGTTTGAATGGCGCATCGCTGGTGTAGACCACGTTTAAACCCTTCTCACCCCCACTCGGACGATATTGTGGGCTTTCATCATCTTCGCTGGATACTGTGAGCGGAAATTGGCGAGGAAGCCAGAATCCATGGACACTTCTTGCCGACACGATGTAGCCGGTGTAGCCCGCATATTGCGGGCGCACCCACTGGTTTGCCAAGCCGTAGTCGACCTGCGCCACTTTCCCATCCTGCACCAGCACGCTTGCATCGAAGCTCATAAACCGGTAGCCCAACCAGTCCACGAGGTGCCCCAGCCAAAGCATGAGTTCTTCCGACTGCACCGCGCTCAAGGCGACGACGATGACCCCCGGCAACCGATCGGATTCGTTGGAGATATGCACGTAAAAACCACGACGCCAGTTGCCACCGACTTTCCAATCTTTCTGACTCAAATACGGAACCATCTTGGTCAGTTGTTCTTCGGTGGTCTGATCTACACGTATCTCCCCCAACCCCCGCAACACCGTTTGGATTTTTCGGGCCATGAAGTATGAGCGCAGGCGGACTGTGGTCGTGAGAAGCAACGTGAAAAGAAGCATGGCGACATAGACTCGGGTAGCCCAACGTCCGGTCAGCACTCGGCCAAGCCGGCGGGCAAACGGAAAGTGTGTTTTCGCGTCCATTATCCGAATCGGACCTTGGAATGTACCTCAGAATAATAGACACCGCCGCATGAATCTCCTCATCCCTCTTCAACCTCCTTGGTAACTGGCGTAACCAAGCCATTGCACTCGCAACCCCGACGTTGATGTGAGGCGATCTTTCATCAACTCTTTCTGAGTGGCGCCAGCCCTGCGGCTTTCATTGACTTGCACATTTCGAAGACGTAGGATTCTGCTCCAGCGATCCGGCAAACCATCTCCCACTACCGCATCGTCGAAAGCTCCGCGGTGGGTATCGCCGCGGAAGCGTAAAAGAAGAAGGGACAAAATGCGTTCTTTGACACGCCGTAATTTCATACGGCTCGGCGCAGGCTCGGTAGCTGCCGGAGCTGCAGCAAAAGTCACTCTGCTGGAGCCGGCTGCGCTTTGGGGCCAAGGCCGTCCGGTTGCGCCGAGCGATACGGTCCGGTTTGCATCGATTGGCACGGGCACACGCGGATGCGAGTTGCTAGCGGCGTCGCTTGCAGTCCCAGGCGTCGAATGTGTCGCGGTCTGCGATCTCTACGACAGCCGCCATCAGGCCGCGCAAGAGGCCGTGCAGAAGCAGGTCCCTGCCACGCGCAACTATCAGGAAATCCTCAACCGCAAAGATGTAGACGCGGTGATCGTAGCTGTGATGGACCATCAGCATCGCCGCATCGTGGTAGACGCCTGCGCCGCCGGCAAGGACGTGTACTGCGAAAAGCCGATGTCGCACACCGTGGAAGACGGCTTCGCCATGGTGGATGCCGTGCAGAAGGGAAATCGCATCATGCAGGTCGGCAGCCAGCGTGTCAGTTCGATCGTCTACGAGAAGGCGCGCGAAATCTACGCGTCGGGGGCGCTCGGCGACGTGTTCTTTATCGAAGGCTCCTCCGATCGCAACTCGCCGAGCGGCGCCTGGGTCTATCCGATTCCGCCCGACGCCAGCGAGCAGACCATCGACTGGAACGCATTCCTGATGGGCGCGCCCAAGCGACCATTTGACGCGACGCGCTTCTTCCGCTGGCGCTGCTTCTCCGACTACGGCGAAGGCTTGGCAGGAGATCTGTTCGTCCACTTGCTCTCGGGAATCTTCTTCATCTCGGGAACGAACGAAGCCCCGAAGCGCGCGCAAACCAGCGGCGGACTGTTTCCGCTGGAAGGACGGACGCGACTTCCCCGATGTGATCGAGACGCTTTACGACTTCCCGAAATTCCGCGTGGTGCTGCGATGTAATCTCAATAACGCCGGCGGGGAACCGATCAAATTCCACGGGACCAAAGGCACCATGGAGATCATCGGGCAAACCCTGACCTTCATTCCTCAGGACATAACCCCCAAGCCGGAAACCTATTCGACGAAAGGCTGGCCGGAACGCCTGCGCAAGGAATATCTGGCGCAGTGGGCGGCGCAACATCCGCAACCCGCACCGCTCGATTATCAGGTAGTCGAGGCCGAGACTTTTTCAGCCCCGGACGGTTACAGCGACGTGTCCGCCCACGAGGCGAACTTCTTCAACGCAGTCCGAACCCGCAAGCCAACCGTGGAGAACGAAGTGTTCGGCAATAACGCGGCCATCGGATGCCACTTGGCGAACTACGCCTATTTCAAAAACACAATCGCAACCTGGGATGCCGCGGCAAAGAGCATCCGGGGATAGGCCCACGAGTTTTAAACACAACCTCTAGCCCGACGTCATCCTGAAGGACCGCGCTTTCTCCAGCGGGCCGAAGGATCTGGTGCGGACTATTTCGCAGGACCTAGGACCGGCGTGGGACTCTCCGCAAATTGTCCCCACCGCGCAGCACTAGCGAGTTTTTGGCCTTGACCTCGACCTCCGACTCCGATAACATGTGGACACATAGGTTATCTAGAAGATAATCCGCGATTTTTGACAACTTATCTAGCCGCGAAGCGGCGCAAGAATGCAGCCCACGGCGCGAGCCGTGGGTAAAAGCGGAATGCCGATAAGCCCCAGCGGGGGCGAAAGAGGTTTTGAATCGCCGAAAGCCAGGACGCGAGTTTGACGCGGCGTCCCAAAATGGAACATGGGGCGTCGGACACGACGATAACTCTAATGTTCTCTGGATTTTGCCCGTAACTACCTTAAGAACCATAGATCTACAAGGCAAGAAAATTTCCGGCCCTTTGTTTTCTAGATTTTGCGTAGACAGAGAGTTTTTTTTCGACTAGTAATTGAGCAAGCCTATGCCTCGCATTTCCAGAAGGAGCTTTTTGAAAACCGCCTCCGCCTCGGCCGCATGCGCGGCGCTATGGAACAGCGCACCTTGGCTGATGGCGAATGCCCTGGGCCTGCCGCTCGGAGTGCAGCTGTACTCGGTGCGCGATCTGTTGCCCAAAGACTATGAAGGAACGCTCAAGCAGTTGGGCGCAATCAGTTATCGCGAGGTCGAAGCCGCCGGCTTCTTCGACCACACCCCCGCTCAGGTGAAGCAAGCAATGGATCATGCAGGCCTGCAATGTGTGAGCGCCCACTATCCCATGGCGCAGCTTAATCCAAAATTGGACGAAATAATCCAGTTTTGCAAGGATTTGGGGCTGAATTACATCGTTTGCGCCGCCCCCGCGTTGAAAGATCCGTCGCGCGTCAAAGATCCCGGATCTCGTGCGGCCAGGGAGTCGATGACACTCGACGACTGGCGCTGGAACGCCGAACAGTTCAATCGTATCGGGGATCGAGTACATGCGGCGGGGATGAAGTTTGCCTATCACAATCACACCCCGGAGTTCCGCTCGGAGAATGGCGTAACGTTCTACGACGAGTTAGTTCGTTTGACTGACCCGTCGAAAGTTGCGATGGAGCTGGATTGCGGCTGGGCAATCGTAGCGGGACAGAATCCAGTAGACCTGCTGACGCGCTACCCTACTCGCATTTCCATGCTGCACGTGAAGGATTTCAAGATCACTGCCACAACAAATCCGTCGAACGCGCCACCTTCGACTGAGTTGGGACGGGGCACGATCGACTACCGTCCTATTTTTGCGGCGGCCAAAAAGGCGCATATCGAGCACGCCTTCGTCGAGCAGGAAGAGTTCGACATGCCCCCGATGGAAGCGCTGAAGGTCGACGCGGATTACATGCGCAACTTCACGGCGTAAGGGCAGAGAAGCAGAGCAGTATCGCAACATCGTTGCTTTGTGTCCTCTGTGGTCGAAGCCTTTCACAAAGTCAATCACGAAGCACACAAAAGGATGGGCCACTCTAGCGCAGCATGCTCCGGATCACGAGGTCCAGGCCCACCATCAACACGGCCGAGGCGGGGATCACCAGCAGAGCCTTCTTCAGCCGCAGCGGGTCGCCACCAGCGATAGCCCCGATGATGCGCGAGCTGACCGCGAGGCCGGTCCATCCACAGGTAATGACGAAGCCGATAGCCGTTCCGCTCATTCGCGGAAAGGCATCGCCGACGATAGCGATCGTGGTAGGGAACACCGGCGCCATGGAGAGCCCGCAGAGAAAAACAAGCACCAAGGCCGCGGAAGGCTTGTTGGTCCGCAGCATCAGGAACGTCGTGACCGCCATCGCGACAGATCCGATCAGCGTCACCGTGATGGCGGGCACATGAACCAGAATCGGTAAGATGCCGGCACGGCCGATCAGTAAGCCGAGCGCGAATCCCAAAGAAAGAATGTTGAGCGCGCGCGATTCCGGGATGCCCTGCGCAATCAGATGGCGGACCAACCAGTTCCACATGCCGACTTCGCAGCCGATATAGAGAAAGAGGAAAAGTCCGATCAGAAATAGCAGTGGGCGCCCGAGCACCGGACCCGCATTCGCGAGCACGAAGCCGCCGGCGCCGGTGGGTGCAGGCATTCTGGTGAACATCTGGATCACCAGCGTGACTACCGTGAGAGATGCAACGGTGTAGCAGAGGCGGACCCAGTTCCGCCCAAACAGATTGGCGGCGATAAACGGTGTGGCGAGTCCGCCCATGCCGAAGAAGAGGTTGACCAGGTTCAACGCGACGCCACGATGGGCTTCGCCCACATCGCTGACCAGAGCATTCGCCGCGGTCACGAGCATGCCGCCGCCTACGCCGAGCAGGAACATCAAGAGCAGAACTGCCCGGAAGCCCGGCGAGCGCGGCAGGGCAAAGAGTGCGATCGAGATGAAGGCGAGTCCGAGGATGAGGCCAAGCTTCTTGCCTTCGTTGTCAATCAGCGGGCCGGCGGCGAGCGAAGCGAGGATCAGTCCAAGCGCTTGCGCAGAAGCGATGGTGCCGTTCTGGCTGGGCGAGAGATGGAAGCGATCGGATAGTTCGGGCAGGATGGTGCCCAGCATCGCGGCAATCATCCCGTAGATGAAGATGGCGATAATGGCGGCGAGCATCAACACGCGGCGGGGTTCCTTTCAATTGCCAGTTTCATGACTCGGAAAGCCCGGGAACATCGATCCAGCTTCGTGTTCGATGGCTCTGGAGCACGGCGTCGAGGATGGTCAGTTGCCGCAGTCCGTCGACAAACTGCGGGTACTCGGGGGTAGCGCCCGGTGTAGCAATCGAAGCATAGAAGCGGCGGAAGATCTGCTTGAAGGTGTCGTCGTAGCCTTCGCTGTGTCCGCCAGGAAGATCGGCGTAGCTGCGCGCCCCGGGTTTGAGCAGAGACGGATCTTTGATCAAGATTTCATTGCCGGTATCGCGGTGGCCCACCCAGAGTTCGTCGGGACGTTCCTGGTTCCACGCGACCGAAGATCGTGTCCCATAGATTTCAACGTTGAAGCGGTTCTTGCGTCCAGCGGACACCTGGCTGGCGGTGACGTTGCCACGCGCACGCGCGCCCATGTGAAATATGACCGCGCCGAAGTCCTCAGTCTCGACGACGGTTTCAATGTAGTCCTCCGGTCCCAGTAGCTTATTGGCAAAGGTTTCGACTGAATGTTTCGGCTGCTTGCGCGTGGAGTGAAAGGTCTGGAGGTCGGCGCACAAAGAAGTAACACGTAGTCCGGTGACGTGCTCGGCCAAATCAAACCAGTGCGACCCGATGTCGGCCATGCAGCGCGAAGGCCCACCGGCTTTTGCATCGACGCGCCAGTTCCAGTCTGTGTCGTACAGCAGCCAGTCCTGAAAGTATGTGCCTTGGACGACGAGAATCTCGCCGAGGTCCCCGGCTTCGCGCATCGCGCGCATCTGCTGCACCATGGGATAGAAGCGCAAATTGTGACAGACGCAGTTGCGCACTCCTTGCTGCGCAGCAAGGGCGACAAGTTCTTGGCCCTCCTCTAAGGTTGTAGCCAGTGGCTTTTCGCAGAGCACATGCTTACCTGCCTGAAGCGCGTCCTTGGCCATGGGGAAGTGCCGCGCGTTTGGCGTGCAGATGTGGACCGCATCGATGGCCGGATCGCGTAAGACTTCGCGATAGTCAGTCGTGATCGTGGGAATGGAAAAGCCAGTGCCCAGTCGTTCTGCCGCCTCTGCGTTTCGGCCTGCGATGGCAACGGCTTCGACTGACTCCAGCCGCCGCACTGCTTCAAGATGAACCCGACCCATGAAGCCGGTGCCGAAGATCGCCGTCCTGACTGGTTTCTTTCCCATAACGCTTTCTAGACCCACCATGCAGCGGCGGGCTGCTCGCGGATCACGATGCCGTTGAGGAAGTGGGCCGCCTTGGTCAGGCCCTCTTCGGGCGAGAGCAGGCTGTCTTCATGCTCGATGGAGAGCACGGAATCGTAGCCAAACATTCGCAACGTGGAGACAAACTCACGCCACCACTCGCCACCGTGACCGTAGCCGCAAGTGCGGAAGATCCAGCTGCGCTTGCGCTCTTCGGTGTACAGCTTCGTATCAAGTACGCCAGTGCGCGGCAGATTGGCAGCGTAGATCTGCGTGTCCTTGGCGTGAACGTGGAAGATAGCACCCTGAAGCACGCGAATCGCGGCGATGGGATCGATGCTCTGCCAGAAAAGATGGCTCGGATCGAAGTTGCAACCCACGCTGGGGCCTGCAATGGAGCGCAGCCTGAGCATCGTTTCGGGGCTGTAGACGACGAATCCCGGATGCATTTCGATGGCGACCTTCACGCCATGTTCGGCGGCGAACTTTGCGTGCTCGATCCAGTAAGGCGCGACCACTTCGTTCCATTGCCAGTCGAGCACCTTGAGATAGTCCGGAGGCCAGGGGCAGGTCACCCAGTTGGGAGCAGTGGCATGGGGAGAATCGCCGGGACATCCTGAGAAGTCGATCACTACCGGGATGCCGAGCTTTTCGGCGAGCATGATGGTCTTGCGGCTTATCTCCCGGTCATGCTGCGCGCGAGCCTTATCCGGATGCAGCGGGTTCCCGTGACTACTTAAGGCGCTGATGGTGGCGCCGTGATCGGCCAGAACTTTCTTGAACTCGGTCAGGGCGGAGGGATCTTCGAGCATCGAGAGTTTGCAGTGGGCATCGCCGGGATAGTTGCCGGTGCCGAGCTCGACGGTATCGATTTGCAGCGCCTTGAGTTTCTTGAGAACCGCGGGCAACGACAGCTGCGACAGCAGGGGAGTGAAGACTCCAACGCGCATAAGGATCTATATCTCCTCGCGGATGTATGAAGCTGCGCAAATGAATGCGCACAGGACGGAGATTGTACCTGATATCAGATGGCGGATGAGAAATGGCGGTTACAACGACAATCCCGTTCGTGAGAGTCGTTGCGGCTCTTTGCGGCAGTGATCCATCGCAAAGGGTCTTAAATTATATGGGCAAGGTGCAGGGCGCCATACCACATCCAGGCGCCAACAATTGCCCAGAGAAAGGGCCAGGGATTGAGGCTGAAGCGGATGGGGAAGGCCCGGGGACGACTCTTCTCTACGCTCATCGATTTTCACTCTTGTTGTATTTGGTGGATAGACTAAGGAGAATGCCAGACTCAAAGAGTGGTGTCGCTGCTCCAGGGCAACTTCGTGCTTGCGCGGAAGCAACCAAGAAAATATGAACGCAGCAGTTTTTTACGGCCGATCTGCTTGGCAAGTCAGATTGGCAATATGGATGTAAAGCGTTGTGCTGTAATACTTTACGGTAGATGTTGCAAACGCTTGCAACTAGTTGCAAGAATTCTCAGTCTTGACAGGTTAAGCGATGGGTATAAACTCCCAGCAAGAGTTGATTTGTAAGGTTGGAGAAGTGTCATGATGCGGTATTTGAAGTTGGCGAGCGTTAGCGCGCTGTTTCTGCTGGCTGCGTCGTTGTCTGCGTTCGCAAACTCCAACGACAGTTTTAGCAATGTAAATCTCACCGGCGTTTCTGGTACTGTTTCCGGCGGTTTCGCCTTTAACTCTTCCACCGATACTTTTTCTGGTATTTCCCTCTCTTTTGGCGGTAGTGTGTTTGGGAAAGATCAGGCGTCAAACGGCGGCGGACAGGGAACTTGCGCATTCGGATTTTGCGGGTACTCCTGGCAAACAAAATTATCCGATGGGGATTGGGTTTGGGACACAATCGTTCTCAATCTTAAGACCGGTCAGTATAAGGATTTCGGAGGAGTTTACAATTGGGAGAATAAGGGAGGCTTTAACTATATGTCGGTTCCCGAAGGCGGGACGCCGATGCCCTACCTCCTGCTGTCCGGATTCGCCATCCTCGTTGGAATTCTAATATCCGGGAAGCGGCGCCGCATTTTACGTACTGCCCACTCCAGCTGACGAACTCCGATCCAAAGCTGTTCTCGTTGATTTCTATCTCCAGTAGTAATCTCTTAGCGTTGCCGTCGTTCTTTGCCGACACTCGCCCGCTCGCTTTCATTTCTCTATTCTCATCATATTGCTCGCGTAGAATGTCTGGCTCCGCAGCTCGATACACACCTTGCCAACCAAAGGCTGGCTTGCGTTGACTTGCCTGCTTTGCAGACGTAGGATTCTTGCTTCCAATGATCGGGCGAACCATTTCGCGCTACCACATTATCGAGAGACTCGGCGGCGGCGGGATGGGAGTGGTGTACAAGGCTTCGGACACGCGGCTACATCGCTTCGTCGCCCTTAAATTTTTCAGTGAGCAAGTTGCGAGTAACCAGCAGGCGCTGGCCCGCTTTCAATTCGAAGCCCAAGCCGCATCCGCACTGAATCATCCCAATATTTGCACCATTCATGACATTGGCGAGCAGGACGGCGAAACCTTCATCGCAATGGAGTTTCTGGACGGGTTGCCTCTGGCGCATCGTATCGCGGGGCGACCGCTGGAAATTGAAACTCTGTTGACGCTTGGAATTGAGATCGCCGATGCTTTGGACGCCGCCCATACGCATGGCATCATCCACCGCGATATTAACCCGGCCAACATTTTTGTCACCAAGCGCGGACACGCCAAGATTCTCGACTTCGGTCTAGCGAAGCTGACGGTTGGGCACGAAGCCAGCGTCAGCGGCAATACGTTCGGGGGCGTCACGCAGTCGCCGGAAGATGTTGCTCGCTCAGGCTCCGCTCTGGGAACCATCCATTACATGTCGCCGGAGCAGGCGTTGGGCCGGCCGCTGGACGCCCGCACCGACCTGTTCTCTTTCGGAGTCGTTCTGTATGAAATGGCGACGGGAGTCCTGCCTTTTCAGGGACAGACTACGGCCGCATTTTTCGAGTCGCTCATTCACAGCGAGCCGGCCGGGCCTCTGCAATTTAACCCTTCGACGCCTCCCGAGCTTGAGCGCATCGTGAAGAAGGCCCTCGAGAAAGACGCGGGGCTGCGCTATCAAACGGCCGCCGAGATGCGCGGTGATTTGCAGCGCCTGCGCCGGGAAATATGGGCAGGGCAAGCCCAGCTTGCCGGGTCGACCCCCAGGGCGCTACCGGATTCGAAGGAGAGAATCCGCGCCATGTTCGCTGCAGCCGAGGCGACCGTTCAACCCAAGGTGAGCGTTGCGACATGGGTAGCATTGAGTCTGGTTGCAGCGGCGGTGTTGATTGCCCTTGCCCTCTACGTGCGATCGCCAGAGCCGCCGCCGGCTGTGGTTTCGTCAACCCAGATTACAAACGACGGCACCTCAAAACGATCTCTGGTCACGGACGGCGCGCGGCTGTACTTTTCCGAATATGTGAGCGGCCACTCAGTTCTGAGGCAAGTTTCGACTTCGGGCGGCGAAACGGCGCCCGTACCTATCTCACTTCCCAGCGCCGACATCTACGATTATTATCCGCGACGATCTGAATTGCTGGTGAAAGGCGTTGCGGAGGGTTCGGAGACGGAGTCCCCAGTTTGGGTATTGCCGTTGCCGGCCGGGACGGTGCGGTCTGTCGGAAACATCCTTGCACACGCAGCCGCGTGGACGCCCGATGGCGAACACATCGTTTATGCCCAGAACTCAAGTTTGCACGCGTGCAATACGGACGGAACCGATTCGCGGGAACTCATCACCGTACAGGGAGTTCCTTTTGCGCCTCGATTTTCACCCGACGGCCAGCGCTTGCGTTTCACGATAAGAGATACCAATCAGCGCACGTCTTCATTGTGGGAGGTTTCGGCCAGCGGCAAGGATCTGCACCCGGTGTTGCCGGAGTGGAACAAACCCGCGCAAGAGTTCGGTGGAGCGTGGACGCCCAACGGGGACTACTTCCTGTTTGAATCAACTCGCGACCACACCCAGAACATCTGGGCCTCACGCGAGCGTGCCTCCCTGATTCGTAAGGCAAGTACTGAGCCGTCGCAGTTGACGGTGGGGCCGCTCATGTTCAGCAGTCCGACGCCGAGCCCGGATGGAAAGAAGGTGTTCGTGATCGGCCAGCAGCGGCGGTTCGATCTAATCCGCCTGGATACTAAATCGCCGCAGTTCGCCATCTACCTTTCCGGTGTGTCGGCGGGCGAGGCCGATATCACACGTAACGGCGAATGGATCACGTACGTGGCGCATCCTGAACTCACGTTGTGGCGAAGCAAGCTGGACGGAAGTTCCCGGACCCAGCTCACGTATTCGCCGATGCAGACGCATATGCCGCGCTGGTCGCCGGATGGAACCCAGATCGCATTTATGGCATCGCGTCCGGGAAAATCCTGGAAGATCTTCGTGATGCCTGCCGAAGGCGGAGCGCCGCGTGAAGTGACTGCGGGCGACCACAATCAGGGCGATCCCACCTGGACGCCCAATGGTGATTCGATTGTGTTTGCGGGAATGCCCTGGCTGGAATTCGGAGCCGCAGCCGGGCCCAACATTCACATCGCGGACTTGAAGACTTCCGAGATTTCAGATGTACCAGACTCTGAAAATCTATTTAGTCCCCGTGCTTCACCGGATGGACGATATCTGGTGGCGCTTTCCACGGACTCAACGAAGCTGATGCTCTACGACACGGCAAAAAAGAGTTGGACGCAACTGGGAGTGTCGCGGTTCGGTTTTGAGAACTGGTCACACGACGGAAAGTATCTGTATGCGGAAGATTATTCCGACAAAACCGATGACCTGGTGCGGGTGAGGGTTCCCAATGGAAAAGTGGAACGACTCCTCAGTATCAAAGAAGTTCCGCGCGGGTTCGATCCGTGGGAGTTCTGGATCGGGCTGACGCCCGATGACTCACTTCTCATGATGCGGGATCGGAGTACGCAGGAGATTTATAGTTTGGATGTACGGTTTCCGTAGTACTTGGAAGCATCCCGCAATTCGCGCACATGGCGAGACCTCTTCATTGATTGAGCAGACCATTTCGCACTACCGCATCGTCGAGAAGCTTGGCGGTGGTGGCATGGGTGTGGTCTATAAGGCTGAGGACACCGAGCTTGGCCGCTTCGTCGCCCTCAAGTTTCTGCCCGATGAACTGTCGCGAGACCCGCAGGCGCTGGAACGTTTCCGCCGGGAGGCGCGAGCGGCGTCGGCCCTCAATCATCCCAACATTTGCACGATCTACGAAATTGGTAAACACGGCGACCAGACTTTTATTGCCATGGAGTTTCTGGACGGTACGACACTGAAACATCTCATAGCAGGGAAGCCGTTAGAGAACGAAAGCGTGCTCTCGCTTGCGATTGAGATTGCCGACGGGTTGGATGCCGCGCATTCGCAAGGGATCGTTCACCGCGATATCAAGCCGGCGAATATCTTTGTCACCAAACGCGGGCACGCCAAGATTCTGGATTTCGGGCTGGCTAAAGTCGCGGCGAAAGCCAGCTCTTCGGGCGAGGTTGCGTCGGCGAACACGATGACGGCCGCAATCGAAGAACAGCATCTGACCAGTCCCGGCTCTACGCTCGGCACCATCGCTTACATGTCGCCGGAGCAGGCTCGAGCCAAAGAACTGGACACGCGCAGCGACTTGTTCTCTTTCGGTGCTGTGCTTTATGAGATGGCGACTGGCACGCTCCCGTTTCGCGGAGGCAGTTCCGCGGAGATCTTCAAATCCATTCTGGATGCGGCGCCGGCTCCGGCCCTGCGGCTCAATCCGGACATTCCCGGGGAATTGGATCGCATCATTACTAAGGCGCTGGAGAAGGATCGCAACCTGCGCTACCAAAGTGCGGCCGATCTGCGAACCGATCTTGCGCGCCTGAAGCGTGATTTCGACTTCGGGCATTCGTCGAGCGCTTCCGCCGTGAGCAGTGTTACCTCAAGCTCGTCGGCTGCTTCTTCGGCTCCGCCCGTTGTGGCACCGAGTCTTTCCCGCAAGAAAGTGGCCATGGGTGCGGGCGTCGTGCTACTCGCCGTTGCAGCGGCGGTCGGCGTGTACTTTGTGCGCCAAGGATCCGAAAAGCGCACGGTCAATTCCATCGCCGTTCTGCCTTTTGTCAATGCAACCGGTGATCCAAATAACGAGTACCTTAGCGATGGCTTAACCGAAAGCCTGATCGGCACGCTCTCGCAACTGCCCAACTTTAAAGTGATGGCGCGCAGCACGGTCTTCCGTTTTAAGGGAAATCAGGAAGATCCTCGGCAGATTGGCCGCGATCTGCAGGTTGGCGCCGTTCTTATGGGGCGCATCACGCAGCATGGTGACGAACTGGGCGTCCAAGCCGATTTGGTCAATACCGCCGATGGCACTGAGCTGTGGGGTTCGCACTACGCACGCAAGCAGGCGGACATCACGCAGGTGCAGAGCGATATCACCCGCGATATTTCGAGCAGCCTTCGAGTCCACTTGAGCGGCGACCAACAGCAGCGGCTGGGCCGTGCCGGCACCACCAACCCGGAAGCCTATCGCCTGTACCTGGAAGGCCGCCAGCTCTGGTATGGGCGCACACCTCAGGGCCTCAAGAAGAGTATCGATTTGTTCCAACAGGCGATCGCCGCTGATCCATCCTATGCGCTTGCCTATACCGGACTCGCGGATACTTACAACGTCGCTTCCAGCTATGGCATCGGTATTACGCCACGGCAAGCACGTCTGCTGGCGGACGAAGCGAGCCGCAAAGCGCTCGAACTCGATGACTCCTTGCCAGAAGCCCACACTGCTCGCGCCGGCGCGCTGTCCATGGCGTGGCGGTGGAGCGAGGCTCAACAAGAGTACACACGCGCCATCGAATTAAACCCCAATAGCGCCGGCGCTCACTACTTTTATGCCTTTAGCTACCTGGTGCCGGAAAAACGGATCGATCAGGCGCTGGAGGAATTTCGCATTGCTTTGTCGCTCGACCCGCTGTCTTCCATCGTCAACACGAATTACGCGACCGTGCTCATGGTGGCGCACCGTTATCCCGAGTCGCTTGCCCAATTCCGCAAGACTCTGGATCGTGATCCGAACTTCGGACCAGCCCACTACAAACTGTCCCAGCTCCTGGCGACCACCGGTCAGTTCGCGGAAGCGGTGAGTGAATTCAAGAAATACAGAGACGCTCCAGGCTCGTGGAGCCCAGACGCGCAAGGCTACAACAAACTAGCGCTCGCCGGGCCAGCCGAAGATGATGACGTAGCAGCCATCGCCGTAAGTTTTGCTCTCTTGGGAAATCGTGACAAGACATTCGAATACCTGGAGAAGGCATTCTCCAATGAAGACGATGAAATCCTCTTCTGCATTCGGTATCCGGCGCTCGATTCCATACGCTCGGACCCCCGCTATGCGGATTTGATGCGCCGGCTCGGATTGCCGCAATAGATCTTCGGCCTTATGGCTCCGTGTTCACCTAAAACGTGGGCTGGTTTAAGATGAAACGTGATGGAAAACTCTGGCGCTTTCACGGCGCGTGGAGATTCCAAGATTTTGAGGTCATACTGAATGTGCAGGAATATAAGAACTCTTTTCAACTTCGATCCGCCGGTCACGGACGAAGAAATTCGAGCCGCATCGCTCCAGTTCGTGAGAAAAATCAGCGGTTTTAACAAACCGTCGAAAGCAAACGAAGCCTCGTTCCTGAATGCAGTCGATGAAGTAGTCGACGTCTCGACTCGCTTTCTCCGCTCGCTCCAAACCAATGCTCCGCCAAGGAATCGAGAAGAAGAGGCCGCAAGAGCGAAAGCTCGCGCAGCCGAGAGATTCGGCGCTTGAGTCCATCGAGCATGTCCTCTGTCCACGATTGGTGGCTGGCCAAAGGCAGTCAAGTCAAAGAGAATTTCTTGACTTGTCTGTTACGTTCGTTTGTTGCCTACGTTGGCGAGTACGCCCGTCCTTGAATCCCTCCTTCTATACTCGTTTATGTCCACCATCAATAATTTCGATTGGACTCGGTGTGAGTGCGCACGTAAAGTTAGCTCGGGAGGGTGGTACGCGCAATTGCCGCGTGATTCGATCGCGGAAGTGTGTTTTGGCGGCTGGTCGTTTCAGCTTGCCTGATGATGACGAGGTAGGTGCTCCCACCGGATTTAGCGGATAAAATATGGAACCAGAGAGCCTTGGATTGGAAGAGAATCAAAACGAAGTTCAAGATTTGGATCTGACTGGCCACGCACGCGAAGTCATCCACGTCCTCCCTCTGGAGGAAATCGCCAACCTTGCAGCGGCCGAGGGCCAACCTGCCGAAACCCTGATGAACGTCGTTGCTTTGATTGCCAAGCGATTTGAGACCGACGTTTGTTCGGCGTATCTGCTCGAGCCGGACCGGGCCAATTTGGTGTTGGCCGCGACGGTTGGCCTGCGGCGGGAGTGTATTGGCAATCTGCGAATGGCGATCCACGAAGGCCTGGCTGGCCTGGTAGCGGAACAGGTGAGGCCCGTCGCTGTGGAGCAGGCGCAGAGTCACCCGCGATTCAAGTATTTTCGGGAAGCCGGCGAAGACGCTTATCAATCGTTTCTCGGCGTGCCGCTGATCGATCGAGGGGTTCTGCAGGGCGTTCTGGTAGTGCAAACCGTGGAGCCTCGGATTTTCGGCGAAGATGAAGTTCACATGCTGGCCCAGGCGGCGGCCCAGGTGGCTCCGGTCGTGAGTGAGGCGCGCACGCTGGATCGCTTCATCGCCCCTGCCCAGGAACGCCTGTGGGCACTGGCTCGCAACCTGTGGTGGAGTTGGGACCACGATGCCGCAAGCTTGTTCCGCGATCTCGATCCCGTGCGCTGGAGGCAGCTGAACCAGAATCCGGTTTCGCTGCTGGCGGAGTTTCCTCTGGCGAAACTGGAAAGTCGTGCCGCGGAACTCGTGCTGCACAGCCGCATCAACTACGCCTGTCGCCGCTTGCAGGAATATTTACAAGCGGACCGCACCTGGGGAACAAGGCATGCCGGCGTTTTGCGGCCTTGTCCGGTGGCTTATTTTTCCGCGGAGTTCGGGTTGCACGAATCGCTTCCGGTTTATTCCGGCGGACTCGGCGTGCTGGCCGGGGACCATATCAAGAGCGCATCCGATCTTGCCATTCCGCTGGTCGGTATCGGTTTGTTTTATGGGCAAGGATATTTTCGCCAGCGCTTGGATCGCGACGGTTGGCAGCAGGAAGAATATCTTGAGACGGACGTCAGCCAACTTCCTTTGGAAGCTGCCATCGGCAAGAACGGCCGGCCGGTTGTGGTGCAAATCGAAACTCGCGGCAGTTCGATTCATGCCAAAGTCTGGCGCGTGAAAGTTGGACGCTGCGACCTGTTCCTCCTCGATTCGGATGTCGAAGGCAACGCTCCCGACGACCGCGAACTGACTTCCCGCCTCTATGGCGGAGACGCGCGAACTCGAATCAGGCAGGAGTTGGTGCTTGGCGTCGGAGGCTTCCGCGCCCTTAAAGCCATGGGCATCGTGCCAGGCGTTCTTCACCTGAACGAAGGGCACAGCGGATTTGCCGTCCTGGAAGCGATCCGGATGCGCATGGAAGAAGAGGGCATCGGATTCGACGCCGCCGCTCCACGGGTGTCGCGGGAGGTGGTCTTCACCACCCATACCCCTGTGCCTGCTGGTCACGATCGCTTTGATGTGGATCTCATCGAAGAGCATCTGGGACCGATGCGCGAATCGCTGGGGCTTTCCCAGGAAAGCCTGATGGGGCTGGGACGCGAGGATCCAAACAACCAGCACGAGACATTTTGCATGACCGTGCTGGGCCTACGGCTCTCGCGCCGCGCCAATGCGGTTTCCGCGCTGCACGGCGAAGTGTCCCGAGCGATGTGGACGGGGCTCTGTCCGGGCAAGCCGGAAGACGACGTCCCGATCGGTCACATCACAAACGGAGTTCATGTTCCCTCATGGCTCGCGCCGCAAATGTTTCGGCTCTATGACCGCCATCTGGGTACGAACTGGCACCAGCACAGCAGCGAAGCCCGCATCTGGGAAGGCATCGAGAGCGTGGATGACGGCGAGCTCTGGGAGACGCACCTCAGCTTGAAATCGCAGCTTCTCGAGTTCGTACGTCGCCGTGCCGTGGAGCAGGCGGAGCGCCGCGGAGAATCACGAGAGGTTTTGCAGAGGCTCGGCAAGGTGCTCAGTCCGGACGCGCTGACCATCGGTTTTGCCCGCCGCTTCGCGACTTACAAGAGAGCCAACCTGATTCTGAGCGACATTGAGAGCCTCGCGTCCATGGTCAACGATCCCAAACGGCCGGTGCAGTTTGTCTTCGCCGGCAAAGCGCATCCTAACGATGAGCCCGGGAAGCGGGTTCTGCAGCAGATTGCCCAATTGATGCGCAACTCGCGGTTCGCAGATAAGTTCGTCTTTGTCGAAGACTACGACATTAACGTCGGACGTCATTTCGTGCAGGGGGTTGATGTCTGGCTGAACAACCCGCGCCGTCCGCTCGAGGCATCGGGTACGAGTGGTCAAAAGGTGGTCTTGAACGGCGGGCTGAATCTTTCCGTGCTCGATGGCTGGTGGGCCGAGGCCTACGACGGCATGAATGGATTCGCCATCGGGACGGGCAGAACGCACTCTAACATGAGCGTGCACGACACGCGCGACGGCGAGGATTTGCACCGTGCGCTCCGGGACGAAGTGATTCCGCTGTACTACCAGCGCGATCGTGACGGCTTGCCGCGCGGCTGGATCAAGCGCATGAAGCGAACCATCCGCACCCTCGGCTGGCGCTTCAATGCCGATCGCATGGTAATGGATTACACCCTGAAGTGCTACGTGCCCGCGGCTGGGGGCACTTCCAGTGACATGAGATCCGCCTGGTGAAGTCACTGCGGTGAGTTTGCTCGCATGACTCAGGCTTGATTCGCGCGCGGGAGGAGTTGCCACATGCACAACGCGATCGTAATCCTGCAGAACGATCCCGCGCGTGCGCAAAATCTGGTCTCCAAGGTCCAGTCGGTTTCTGAGGTGGTATTTATTGTGCAGTCGCTGCTCGAACTCCGGAGGCTCGTATCGCAATTTCCCATCCAGATCGGAGTCCTGGACCTGCAGTTGGTAACCCTTCAGGAAATCGTCGGGCTGCGTCGTGAGGGCATGGAAATTGTTTGCACGCACCATACGCCAGACGACCTCATGTGGACCGAAGCGTTGGATGCCGGGGCGCTCGATTGTTGTTTTGACGATGATGGGCCCGCCATCTGCCGAGCGATTCAGCAAACCTCGAGACCTTACAACCGCGCCGCGTCCTAGTTGCTAACGGCCGCAGTCGTCTGCTGATCGACAATCAGATCAGCTCTATCTAAGAACACAGCTGCCATTTCGTCCGTGTGTAAGCGATTCGGAATCCTTTACGCTCAGCGTTGCGCTGGGAATCGCTTCCCGGCACAGCCACCATCATTGCCAGATTGCATCCGTGCTCGAAGGCATAGCGCATTCGCTCGTGAAGGAGCGCTGTTTGCAGTCCGCGACGCCGCAGCTCTGGAACCGTCGACGCGCCACCAAGCAGGGCAACCTTGTCATGTATCGACAGCACGCCCGCGGCGCCGGGTTTACCGTCAACCTCAGCCAGAAAGCATGGACCATCCTCGCGCGCTGAGATGATGGTGCCGAGCTGTAAAACAACTTCCCGAAGTTCCGGATGTTCGTGTGCCCAGCCCATGGCGCTAATGTCAGCCCAGAGTTGCGCCTCTTCTGGACCCGTGACGCGCACACGAACATCAGCCTCTGTTTCAGTCGCGGGCTGCTCAACTGGCCGATAAAGTACGTTGCTGAGCTCGATCGGCCTGTAGTTTCGCTTACAAAGCAAATTCAGCGCATGTACCCCCGCGAAAGGACTCACCTCGTGATGGACCGGAGCGCCTCGATCGAGAAAGAAGCGCTCAATCACATCGAGCGAAACGGGAGTTAACTCCTCGAATAGGCCGAGTCCGAAACTCTGAGTGATAGGAGAGTCGACCCCGTTGAAAACTGCGTATGCCCCGGCACATTCAATCCACGCCGCACCGCTGTTGGGAAACAGACGATGTTGTGCCTCGGCGTACTGAACACATGCATGTCCTTCCGCGCGTTCCAGGCGTTTTGACAGTGCGAGGTCAGAGAACGGCATTGGGTCAGTTTAGAGGCAGATCGAGAGAAAGTCTCTCAAGGAAGTGGCAGATGAAAAACGGTCTTGCGGCGTTGCGAACTTGTCCGACGAGCAAAGAGGTGAGGCTACTGCTCGAGTTCCTGGCGCAGCCTCTTGGAAAGCTTTTCCATCTTTTTCAGTCTCGCGTCCAAGTCTTTGGCGAGGAGGCCTTTCCCGAGCTGCTGCAGATCTGATTGCACGGATGCGCTCAATCCCGACAGCTCTTCCGCGTCGCGCTGGATTGCCTGAAGGCGGACTGCCCTAGCGTCAAGTTCGGCCGGGCTGGGCTCCCGCGCAATCTGGCTTATCCTTTGTTCGCGCGAATCTATTCTCTGGTTGATTCGCTGAGAAAGACACGGCTGTTGGCTGAAGGCCGGGACTGCGATAAGAACCACAAGCAGGGAAACGAGGCGGGCGGACATACACACCTCCTTCGCGCACTAGACCACAGAGCGAAATTCTACACCCGTTTCTCCGGGAGTACGAGAAAGATTGGTCCTGCCCAGACCTTATTGCAAATTCAGCTGTCGCAGCTTGACGGCGCAGTGGGTGCCTCCGCACGTCCCCACGGTAGAAGTCGTCAATGTGGTGAAATACATGCTGGAAGCCTGATTTTGAGTGCTCACGTTGTCAATGATGATGCCGCTGATTCCTCCCGGGTAGTTAGTGCTATTCAATCCGGCGGTAATGCTCCCGGAGCTGATGTCGTTGGTGATCACGTATCCGTCCGCACCCGCGCCAACCAGCCCGCTCATCAGGAGATCGTGGTCGTTCGCGTTGCCCCCAAGGGCCAGGTTGGGATTGTAGAGTTCGGTGTAGGGAGCACAAGGGAGATTCGCGACGTTGAAACGCTGCAAGTGTCCCGTGGGCGTGGAGTTCATCGTGGGATAGGAAGTGAAGCCAATCCAATAGTGTGTAGGCGTCGTATCGGTGGGGCCGGTTCCACACACGAACAGGTCACCCGAGTTAGGAGTGATGCCCCAATATCCGTTGTCAAAGGCTCCGGTATGAAGGTTGACGCCTCCGAGCCCGATGGGGACGCTCACCTCCGCAGTGAGATTCATCTTGAGTTGAGCCAATACTGCGCTCGCGCCTGCAGTACCGTCGTTGCCGGATAAGGCAAAGATTCTCTGGCTCCCGCCGGAGGCATCCATGATGATCGAGTCGGGAATGCCATAAGCAGTTCCTGTAGCCGTGCAGTCTGCGCCGGTGCCGGTGCGGCCGGGAGGGTGAGCGGTGGTGCAACCTCCGCCACCGATCATCACTGGCCCAGCATTGAGAGTCGCCGTCGCGCCACTGGCATTGATCACCCAAACCTCGCCCAGTTGATCACCGACAAATAAACGCCCGCTGGGAAAGTCATAAACCGGGCCATTAGGCGTGGCCGGCGCGCCGCCTGTGCCTGCGACGGGAAGAATGAAAGTCCAGTCCACCGTGGGCTGCGTGTTGAGCGCACAAGTGAAGACGCAACTGATCCGATATATCTTGCCGTCATCGCTGCCAACGAAAGCCTTGTCAGTCTGGTAGTCCACCCATGCAGACGCCAGCGTGTCCGTAGCGGTCGTGGAGTAAGTCACCGATTTGAGGCAAGAAGAAGTGGCCGTGCAGGCGCCATTGAGTGTGGGAGCGGCAGCTGAGGTCGCGGAGCTTCCTTGTCCCGCCTTCCAGGTAAGCACATGGAAGATGGAAGATGTCGCGGTACTTTCCACATAGGCAATTTTTGTGCCGTCGAGCGAAATCGAGGAGGAGGTCAACACCGAACCTCCAGCCGTGCTTCCGTTATAAGCCCAGTTGACCGTGGGATTGGCGCCGCAGAGTCCCGCGGGACCGCTTCCCGCATAGAGATTATTGACGCCGACTACATTCGCCTGACCGTTAGTGACGCCAGCGACGTTCAAGCCGTACACCACAAAGTCATTGGCGCAGCTCGGTGCACCGTTGATGTTGAATCCGAACTTGGCGGGAAACATGGCTTGTGCCACACTACCCGTGCCCAAGCTGAGGCTCCAGTCGGTCCTCAGATTCTTCTTTTTCATGTTTCTTACGTTGGTGCCGTCAATAATTATGGGGTGGTTCGGTGGAATCGCCGAAACATGATTCTCCGCGTCGAGCAGGGCAGGGGAGGATAGCATGCCGTCATGAACTTGCAGCAGATTGCGTTCGACCAAGTGGAAAAGAATTCGGGGCTCAGTTCTCGCAGCCTCCAAGTTGGCCGCCGACGCTCCACCACTAACCACAACGTGGCCGTAACTCCAGTCGGTGACCCGGCCAACATGCGCTGGATTGAGTTGGTCCTTCGTCTGCGCCGCCAGGGGAACGCCTGCAAGAAGAAGCCAGGAAAACGCACGAAAACGACGCAATGGATTCATCAATCCTCCCGCGAAAAGAAAAAGAGCACGAACGTGACAAGTGCTTCAGGATTAAAGGAAGCGGATGAGATTATCGACCGTCCGTCGTTGCTATGTAAGGTGAGCACCATGCGCCTGATTCCTGGCTCTCGTAGGCGGAAATCAGCAGAGTCTGCGCCAGCTTAGCAGATAGCGGTAGGGCCGGCACATGGCTGTTGGGAAGGGAATCAAAGCAGTCATTCCGGTGAATTTCGGCCGTTCGCAGCTCGCCACAGAATTACCGCACGGTTTTTCGTACCACCGATTCGCGACCTTCAGGCTATAATGTGGCGATTTTGCGGACTTGATCCCATCCGCGTCGGAGGCTTATGCGCCTGTCACTTGAAACCCGCGAAGTCGGACGCGTCACCATCGTGCGCTGCAACGGGAGGATTGTTGCAGGCAGCGAGAGCGAGTCTCTGCGCTCGCACGTCACTTGGCTATTGCGCGATCGCCGCGCGATCGTCCTGCATCTGGGCGAGGTTGGATTCATTGACAGCAGCGGCCTTGGCACCATAGTCCGCAGCCTCACCAGCACCCGCCAGGTGCATGGCGACCTGAAGCTCTGCAACGTGCCGGAACATGTACGCAAGGTTCTGGAACTGTCGCAGCTGACGAAGTTGTTCGACGCGCACGAGTCGGAGGAGAACGCCGTCGCCGCGTTTTACCACCGAGGCGCCAAGGCCGAGACCCCTGTTTTCACCGGCCGAAGCGTTCTTTGCCTGGATGGCAATGCCGACGTTCTCGCCTGCGTACGCGAGCTGCTGCACCGCACCGGCTACCACGTCCACACCAGCAGCCGCCTGGGCGACGCTCTGATCCTGATGCGGGTCTCGCATTTCGATCTGGTGTTGATCGGCCCGGAACTGAGCTCATTCGCGGCCACGCACAGCGGCTTCCAGGCTGCGTGTGCCAAGGTTCCGGTGATCGAACTGGGTAGCGACTTCTCCAGCCGTGATGCCGGGGAAGCCTGTGCTGGACTACTGGAGAAGATCCAAGCGCGACTCAACCCAAAGATTGCGTGATACCTGGCAGGACTCAACCTGTTAGGTAGGTCGCTCCACAACAATGCGTATTCTCCAGCGAGGACCGGCACGCCACTTGAGGTCGCGGCACCGACACCCGCAGCTTCGAGTTCCGTGCCTCGCCCAGGAGTAAGGGAATATTTGATCAGGCGGCGAGTTTACTGTTGCCCTCCACTCGGCCTGCCAGCTTTCGCAACGCCGTCCCCAGCATTAGTCGCGATATTCCTGTCATCAGCAGGTTCACGCCTAACAGCGTCCCGATTGCCCAGACCGAACTTGACGGCCAGTGCATCCAGATCAGCCCGCCCAGCAACAGCGTAATTAACCCGTTTACCAGCAGCCAGCCGGACCCGCCTTGGCCTCGAGTTTGGAAATAGGCAATGAATTCCAGAACCGCCTCCGCCACGATAATTCCCGCCAGGAACAGGGTCAGGGTCCCTAGCCCCAGCAGCGGATGCGTCAGAAAGTAAAATCCGCCGATGACGTAGATAATCCCGAGAATCACCTGCCAGATCACGCGCCCCGCTCCACCGCCGCTGAACGCCGCGACTAGGTGTGCCCCACCCGCAAAAATCAGGAGCCACCCTACTAGGATGGTCGCTGCCAAGCCCGCAATCCCAGGCTCCAAAATCGCCATGAACCCAAGGATGATGAACACTACGGCCATCGCTGTAAACCAGCCCGCGCCCTTCTTTATAATCGTGCCGGGTCCACGCAACCCTTCGGTCGGATTCACTGTCGCCATCACACACCTCCAGGAAATCTGTCATTCGCCAGTCGGCATTGGGACAAGCCCTAGCCGGAAACGTGATCATTCTAAACCCGGCTCGTCGAAACCACCATCCGATTTGTGGGGCGCCACTTCGATCCGACAAATGCAGGTTTGGTTATTGTTGTGCAGAAAGCAACGAGGCCGAGGCAGTTTCAGATAATCGCAAGGAAGCGAAATCTACGGGCAGACCACGGAAAGCTGAGTGCGGATCGCGGAACTGGCCAAGCCGTTGGCCTCCGCATTGTGCTCGCGAGGAACGTGGGAGATGGAGAAATCGAAGGAACGGGCGAGCTTGCGGCAGATCCAGTTCAAAGAATACAAGCGAGGGCTGCGGCAGTTGTAATCGCCGGTCATTTGCTTGACCACCACTTCGGAGTCGGAGAAAACATGAAGCGCCTGGGCCTTCAGGGCTAAGGCATGCTGCAAGGCCTCGAGCAGGGCGACGTACTCCGCCACGTTGTTATCCTGGTGGCCAATCCATTTGGCGATTCTGATCTTGCCACCTTCGACGCCGTCGATGACTACGCCAATACCGGACGGCCCAGGATTTCCCAAAGAGCCGCCGTCAACATAGGCTACGAGATGCGACATCCCACCACCCTGACCATCCAAAATATAACATGCGTGAGAACTTCTGTGCCGTCAAGGTGCTTGGCTGGTTCCCGCAGTAAAATTCGCAGTGTGCAAGGATCTGTGGAAAAAGAGGAAGATTTAAGTTTCAGATCAGTAACATCCTCGAACTCAATCGATTGCAATTTCTCAGGAGCCTCTCGAAGAAGGAGGACTTTGCACCAAAAAGGGGCATTGACAAGAACGGACGATAGCATTTACGTTGGCGCCGTCGATGATCGAAAGGATTGGTTCAAATAAAATTAGCCAGTCCGAAGTAGATTGGGTGATCAGCCAGGCCGGGTAACCGGCGGAGCAACCAGACCTGAAAAAACCGACTGGATCTGCGAGGAACAGTTGGGGTTTGGAACTGCGAAAGCAGTGATCGCATCGGGGGCTGTGACGGTACGTGCCTCCACGCTGTTGACTCCCTCGCAGGAGTCGGCGGCTAGAGCATAACCAATGTCACGGCCCTTTAAATTTTTCTGGTTCGTGCACTTTTCTGATTACCTCCTAATCCCCGACACCTAAAATACGGATACTCTCGCTCGCTTCAGCAGACTGGTGAATCTGCCAGTTCATAACCTGACTATTTTCAACTATCGTATGGGAAATGGCGCCGCTTGACCCTGGCGCTGAGGAAGATGAGCCTTGCCGAGCAACGCGTCTTAGCGGCGACACTTCTATTCGCCGTCGCCAGTTACGGAGGCACGACACTGGCGCAAACAACGCTATCTGCAACCCGGAAACAATCGCCATCTGCGTACCGTTCGTCCGGAAATCAGACCCCATCTTTTTTCCCTCCAGCGCCCGAGTTTTCGTTGGCGCCCCAACTGTTGTTTGATTTCAAGGATTCCGACATCAAGTTCAAGCTGGAGACCCTGATGGATATCCTTCGCGACAGCAAACATGAGAGCTGGGTACTGGCGGCTTACCCGGACCCAAAAACTGGCCGACCGCTTATCGGAGCGGGATTTAATCTCGATGTTTCGGCAACCCAGCACATTCAGACCAACCCTCTCAATCCCTATTTGTTTATCGAGCCTTCAACAGCTGAACTGTGGCAGGATGCTGGACTCGATTTGGGACGGCTGCAGAGCATACTCGACCAGTTCGATCGCGATATGAAGACATGGCAGAAGAAGAAGTTTCGAAGGAAGATCAGGACTCATCAACTGACTCCGGAAATAAGCGAGCAAGAAGCCACGAATTTGCTGCGCATCTCTACTCTGGAGGCCATCCACAATGCAAGAGCCTATTGCGACGATTTCGATCATCTGACAGCATCGCAGCAGATGGCACTGAGCCAACTCGTTTATCAAATGGGTGTGAATCTTGAGGAATTCGTGGAGTTTCTCAGCGCCATAAATGACCACTCAAGCTACCGGGACTTGGCGCAAGCCGAGGGCGGCACTCAGGAAGGCAGTATTCAAGAAGAAGACGAGCACTGGAAAACCGTGCAAAGCACACTCATCCAAAGTGACTGGGCGCGGCGCTATACCGGTCGTGCGGTAACCGTGATCGCGATGTTTGACCCAGACTATGACAAGGAGCCCAAGCAAGCGGAACGCGAAGTGCGCACACAGATACATCCCCTGGTAGCGCACCATCGCAAAAAGCCGCACGCAGAGGCTGTGCGGGTAAGCAATAGCAACCACGCCAATCAATCCCAAAATTAAATACAAAGAGGCGAATCTGAGCAGCAACCGCGGCCTTCGCGCTGGAGGTGAAGGCCGCAGCCACCGGATACTTACGCTGCCACCTGCTCGCTGCGCGTAAAGAATGTGAGCAAGTCCTCGTTGACCTTGTCCTTCAACGTCGTGCACATGCCATGCGGCGCGCCCGGATAGACCTTCAGTGTCGCTCCCTTCACAAGCTTGGAAGAAAGAAGCGCTGCGGCCCCGATGGGCACGATCTGATCGTCGTCGCCGTGAAGGATGAGCGTTGGCACGTCGAACTTCTTGAGATCCTCGGTGAAGTCCGTCTCGGAAAACACCTTGATGCAGTCGTAGGCCGCGTTGTGCCCGCACAGCATCCCTTGCAGCCAGAACGAGTCCCGTACCCCCTGCGAAATCTTGGTCCCGGTCCGATTGTAGCCATAGAACGGCGCGCTAAGATCCCTGAAGAACTGGGCGCGGTCTGTGAGGACAGCTGTGCGGAGTTGGTCGAAAGCGTCAATTGGCAAACCAGCGGGATTGGCGGCTGTTTTAACCATCAGCGGAGGGACAGCTGAGATGAGCACCGCCTTGGCCACACGTTTCGTGCCGTGGCGCCCTATGTAACGTGCGACTTCGCCGCCGCCCGTCGAGTGACCAACGTGAATCGCATTCTTCAAGTCGAGCTTTTCGACCAGCGTGGCCAGATCGTCAGAGTAAGTATCCATGTCGTTGCCAGTCCACGGCTGGCCGGATCGTCCATGGCCGCGGCGGTCGTGGGCGACGCAGCGATAACCTCGGTGAGCCAGAAAAAACATCTGATCCTCAAAGGCATCCGCGCTCAGTGGCCAGCCATGACTGAAGACCACGGGTTGTCCCGATCCCCAGTCCTTGTAGTAAATCCGAGTGCCGTCTTTCACAGTAATCGTACTCATAGAAGTTTCTCCTCAATTGTGATTTTTGTTGCCGACGGCACGCTAAGCTCGCGCCGGTTGGAGGTGGAACCGCTTCGCCGCCAGAATCGTAAGTCCGACGAATATCAACAGAACCAAAAGCTGCGCGACCAGGAATGGTGGCTCGGACTGCGTCGGTGCCGATGCTTTCAGAGTCGGCACTTTCATGAAGAGCTGCGCGATCAACACAAAGACATTGAGATAGAGGGCCATCGAAGCCCCAACCACGTAGATCCACCGCCACGAACCCGCGAGATGAAAGAGGTAGCGCGCGGGGATCGCAATTGCCAGCACCACTAGCGAGATGATCCCAAGTATGTGAGACGGGAGAAGGTGATCGAACGGAAAACCAAAACCGCTAATGCTCGTTAGTGCCGTCGTGGTCAGAAAGACTGCGGTCAAGTTGTCAAGCCGTTTCCCCGTGATGAACCCAAACATGACGACCGATCCTGAGCCGATTCCAATCAGGCTGATTAATACGTGCAGGAAAGTGTAGGTTGCTGTCGACATCCCGAGAATCATGAGGCGTCTCCTTTCAAAAGCTGACGACGTTTACTTCACTTGGCCGCAGCCGTTAATACAGCTTCGACTTTCGAATCCAGATCTCCTCACCTCAGCTCGTTGACAGTTGCCCTAAACTACGTTGCCTCGGTTGACGGTCAGGTCAAGCGACGGCCACGTAATGTGATACTGGCGCCTCAAGTTCCGGAAACCTGGCGTCCGGATTTGAACGCCGGCGCAATGCTCGCATTCGCGCCTGGACGACCTTCTTCATGCTGCAGCCCAGCAAAAGAGAGCAGTCCCAAATGGAATAGCGCTCCAGAATCGACATGACAAAAACGAAACGCTCCAGCGGGGCAAGTTGGATCACGGCATCGATTTCACTGTCTCCAGATGCTTGCTCTTGTCCTCTATTCCAGAGGTCACGGTTGCCGCCACTTCGGGTCGACACAGGAGACACGATGCCAACCGCATTTCTGATCAGGCTGCGCTTGACCCAGGATTCGGCCCACGGCTTGAACACGACTGGTTCTTCCAATGCCTGGTCGACCGCCGCTGCGAAACACTTCTCAGCGTCCTGGTGATTTGCCGTCAACAAAAATGCGAGAAGATAGAAGGGTTTCATCTCTCTCTCAAATATCTCGCAGAAGTCAGCGCGCTTTGCGTAGTCAGCCCGGAAGGATACGGTTTCTACTTTTTCAAGACAAAACATGAGTCACCTTGGTTGATAGATTGTGTGCCATCATCGATTCAATTCCTTTTGACTTCTACATCAATACGTCGCCAAAGGGCTTCCGTTGTGTGGCCTCGCCGGGTCGACCCGCAGCTACGTCGTTCGCATTGACTCTGGGCGATCCATCGAGCAACAACTCAATGAAGAGCCTTACACATGCGCTGACTGCGGTTACCGGAACCTTAACATTTTCCACGATGCCCCACGTTGGCTGTCCCACTCGGTTGGCTTATGTGAATCATTCTGCGGGATCGCAGAAAAGAACACATCCCGCAATGCAGTGTTTTTTTGATACCACCGAAGGCGGGGGATCGAATACCACGTTTGGGGTAGCAGAAAAGTTGGCCGGACTACGAAAACAATTTGACGGAGACCGAAACATAGGTGCTAGTTCAGGAGTTCGACGAAGGCGACGTATCCGGAATGACGATTTCGCGGCGTCCATACAGGCGGCCATCGAGTGAAAACGCTCCTGGACCAAGGCAGACAAGGGCAGCTGCAATGGCGGTCGTGAGAGCAGCGGTCGACCCGGCTTCAAACAAATTCAGGTTAGGAGGCGGGAACCATGAGAACGCAGTGCCCACACTAATCAGTCCAGCCAGCGCCCCCGCGAACGGAGTCAGATAGCCAATCAGCAGTAGAACGCCGCTCGCTAACGCCAGCAAGGCCACCCCTAAGGTCACGAGCCCTAGCTCACGCCAAACGAGCAAGTAGGCAGCACCCTGGACAACAAGTGCAGTTCCAATGGCTACTCGCAAGAGTAGTAGGCCTGCGCCGGGCCACCCATCCGGAAACGCAGAAAATATTCTGAGCAGTGGCGGACTCCTTCATGACTGGATCTAGGCTAGAGGCCTTGCTCATAAAATGAATCCCTATTGCTCGGAATCTTTTCGTACTACTTTCGAGGTAGGTCTGGATGGACGGGGATTTTGGCTTAGAGCTGAATAATCCCCCGGCGCACTCCAATGGCGACCGCCTGCGTGCGATCACTGGCGCCGAGCTTTTCCATTATGTGTTTGATATGCACCTTCACAGTCTCTTCGGTGATGAAGAGTTTGTCCGCGATATCCCGGTTACGATTTCCGCCTGCAATCTGGGAGAGCACTTCAACTTCGCGAGTGGTAAGCGCTTCGTCACTGTAATGTTCAGCCAGATGGGACGCGATCTCCGGTGGAACACGCTTCTTCCCGCCGTGGACCTGACGGATGGTGTCAATCATATCCTTCGGAGGCATGCTCTTGAGCATGTAGGCGCGCGCTCCAGCTTCGAGAGCACGCTGAATTTCAACATCGCCCTCAAACGTCGTCAGAATGATGATTCTGGCCTCGGGAAACTCCGTCCTGATCGCGATCATCGCGTCAATCCCACTTACGCCGGGAAGGCGGAGGTCCATGAGGGTCACGTCGGGCTTGTGCTTGCGAAACTGCTCAATCGCCTCGTGGGCGTTGCAGGCTTCGGCAACCATCTGCATGTCCGGCTGATTATTAATGACAGCGCTGATCCCCTCGCGCAGTAATGGATGATCGTCGACACAGAAGACGCGAATGCGTGCATGTTCGCTCATGGCTTTGGTCCGTTTCTTCGCTCTTGGACGTTGTGCTCTACTGTTCGGCGACGCAATCGGGGGAGCCATCGCAGCCCGCGACCTGAAGAGTGATCCTGGAAAGCGACATGGCCGGGGACTGACAATTCAACCTCCGTTCCGCCCGCTGGACGGCTCCAAACTTTAAGCGTCGCACCAATTCCACCTGCTCGCTCGCGCATGCCCGACAAACCCCAGTGTCCGTCCCGCCCGGAGCGCAGGACTTGCGGGTCGATCCCGCAGCCGTTGTCGCGGACAAGAACGCGTAATTGTTTGTCCGCATATTCTATCTCGGCTTCAATGCCGCTCGCCTGCGAGTGGCGGAAGGCGTTGGACAATGCTTCGTGGCCTATCCGGTAGACGTCATCACGAATGACCGGATGCAATGGCCGGACCCGGCCGTCCACGATCACGCGAAAATCGATTGGCCGCTGCACCGAGAGTTCCTGCGGAATCCGGGAGAATGCCTGTTCAAGATCGTCCGGGCCCCTATTGGACGAACGCAGGCCGCGAAGCGTATTCCGACCATCGTCAATCACCTGCCCCATGACCTCGAGTACGCGGTTTACGATGGGCTTCGCCGGTGAGTCTGAGGATAACTGGTCATCTGCCACGTGAAGCTGCATGGACGCGCTGAGGACGCCTTGCAGTAGGGTATCGTGCAAATCCTGAGCGATGCGCGTTCGTTCTCCGACTCGCTCTTCCAGGCGCAGGTTGTATTGCTGAGCCAGGCGGTGCAGTCTCGAGCGATAAAAGGCGAGGATTGCAAATCCGCCGACGAGCAGAACCGAAAAACGGAACCACCACGTCTGCCACCACAGCGGTGTGACTTCGAAGGGGAACGCGGCTTCCGAGCCATTCCACAGGCCGTCACTGTTAGACGCCATCACGCGAAAGTCGTAACGTCCGGGGCTGAGGTTGGTGTAGATCGCCGTGCGTGCCGTGACCGGCTCGCTCCAATCGCGATCGAAGCCATCGAGCCGATATCGGTATCTGACCCGCTCGGAATCAGAAAGACTCAACCCCGTGTAGTTGAATGTGATCCTCTGACGAGCAGCTGAAATGCGGATGGGGCCTCGTGAACCAATGGGACTGCCATCCGCCGAGACTGCCTCGACGTGAACCAGCGCCGGCGCCGAGCCGCCTGTGGTTCGACTTGGGTCGACAACGGAGATTCCGCGATTCATCGAAAACCAGATTCGCCCAAACGGGTCGGCAAAAACGGATTGATGCCGCTTCACGCCTTCCATCCCGTGCAGGCCGTCAGCTAGCCCGTACTCGCGCACATCGGTGTCACTGAATTCGCCACCTAGCAGTCTGTTCCGCTTTACGCGCAGGACGTGATTGGAGGTTGCGATCCAAAGCCAGCCACTTCTGTCTTCCGCAATGCCGAATATCGGCTCGTGTAGCGGCTCCGGCGTGTCGTGCGGGAGCTGAATACGATCGGAAGAAAGGAAGGCAAGCCCGGACGCGGTACCAATCCAGAGTACTCCCGCGGAATCTGTCAGCAGGCAGTTCAAATCCGCTGAAGGCAAACCGTCGCGGACGGTAAAGACGCGCCACTGGCCATTCGAGAGTGCGCTCAGACCGTTCGGCGTGGCAAACCACATCGTCCCGTCAGGACTTTCCGCAATTGAAGTTACTGTGTTCGAGGAGATACCGTTCGCGGTCGTGTAAGTGGTGAAGCGGCCGTTCCGGAACTCACTCAGCCCCCCACTCAGGGTTCCTGCCCACAGGGTTCCATCACGACTTTGATGAACCGTGTAGACGCTATTCTCAGCAAGTCCGTCGGTCTGCGCATACGTCTTCGCCGTAACCGAGCCGCCTCTATCGCTGAGTAGCGTAAGTCCACCCTGTTGTCTGCCGATCCACAATTCGTCTCCATGACCCGAGATGGAATAGACCACGTCGTGGGCCAGCCCTGCGTTGGTCACGCTTCCAGTTTGCCCACCCTTTAGCCAATGCAGTCCCCCATCCAAGGGAGCAAACCATGTGCGCCCTTCGGGGTCGACGTAAACCGGTCCATTCCTTTCCGACGGCAGACCGTCGGCTACCGTGTAGGTAACGAATGCGCTATCACGCAGACGCTCAATGCCGAGCGCACTATCCGTCCAGAGGTTTCCCTCCCGATCTTCAAACAGTGCGGCCACTGCTCGGCTGTTCCCCTCATCGCGCCCCTCCATTGAGACACCTTGGGCGTTGAACCGTAAGAGCCCCGTAGCAGTTCCGAGCCAGATGTTCGAATCACGATCTCGAATCATGGCGAGAACCTGGATGTGGTTGAGAGAGGGAGGTAAACTAGGCCTCGTGAACTCCGTTCCATTCCAACGCACGACGCCGTTGTCGGTCCCAATCCACAACTCGCCGTTATCGAGAGCTAGAAGACAATTAATCTTCCGCTCGGGCAATCCTTTTACAACCGCGGAAATCTGCCCTCCATCCAGGTAGAAGAGGCCTTTATCGCGGGTGCCCAGCCAGACCTTGCCGTCAGTGGTTTCTGCCATCGAAATTACGGCCGAGTAGGGCGCGGCAAAGCGGTGCGTCGCGACGCCAGTGGCCCAACTGAGACGGCTGGAAAGATTGTCATCGGTTTCCGGCGTGGCAGCCGTCGCTGACTTTGTCGGACCAGCCTGGTCGGTAAGAGATTGAAATTTTCCGCCGCGATAAGTGAGAGTGCCGAGCGCGAGCGATGAGAGGAGAACACCACCGTCTCGTCGTTTGAGGACCGAGGTGATTCCAAACTCTGCTTCCTCGCGGCCGGGCTCAAATGTTCCATCGTGGTAACGCAGGATTCTGGTCGTCTGCAAAAGGATCCAAAGATTTCCGTCGGAGTCCGCCAACAATCCCTGAACCGGACCGATTGGGAGTGAGCTGGGAATCGCTTGCGGGAAAAGACGGAAGTTCAATCCGTCAAAACGAATCAGACCTTTCTCGGTTCCGATCCATAGATAACCGTCTTTGGTTTGCGCGATGGCAGTTACGGATCCGCCGGTGAATCCTTTCTCGCTTCCCCAGTACTCGCGCATATACTGCGAGATCAGTCGATTGGGGTCCAGCCCGCGGGCTGGATTCGCGAAGCACACCACGGCAACTCCAATGATGATGCCCTTCATCTGCCAGTGCCATTTAATACCCATCACGGAAGATATTCGAATTTCTCAACTACAACCTCGCTGTCATTTTGCATAGGACTCTTGTCGCTGGCGATAACGTAGAACAGAAACTGTAGCCTCTCCTGGCCCGGTGAAGGTACGCCGGAAGTGAAGACGTGTTCGGAAACCACCGAGCTTCCAGCTTGCATAGAAGATCCACGGACAGTTTTGAAGCTCGCGCGCCCAGACTCCCAATGCATCGAATGGGTGAGCGTGCCTGAAGGTGCCGTGAACGGAGCTACATTGCCTGGAACGTAGAAAGGCTGAACTGCGTACTGCGCATTGTTCTTGCTGGCTGCGTCGCCCCATCGGCTCATCTCAACGTCCAATTCGCGGTAATGTTGGTCTCCTCCCCAATCGTCGAATGTATTCATACTCATAACTACAGCGGGCTCCAAACGAGAAATGTCCCGCACAACCACGATGTAAGTTCCGTATCCAAGACTGCGTGTAATCTCCACTTCTGCACACGACCACCGGCCCGCCTTTTTCTTGATGCGAAGATGTAGAGCTCCGCCCGTATCTGTCCAGGCATTGTCTCCGTCGTACGGATTGTTCAGACCTCCGCGATCACCCGCGATGGTGCGAACCTGCCAATCGTATCCGCTGAAATGAAGCGGCACCGTGGGCGCCAGCACTACGGAGCCAGTGCCTTTGACGATGTTCACGGCGGCGATAGAACCGCCTTGGGTTGGGGCCACGTCCATCGTAGGCGGCGGACTATACCCTGGTTCGACTAACAGTGCGGCATACTCAAACCCCAGATGGGTTGGAGTGCTCCAGGTTGAATCCGGTTGAATTGGAATGAGAGGTTTGTCGGGCCAAGGCTGAACCCACCATGGTCCGCTCCTGGCATATACAACAATCTGCTGGCCGGCACGTGCACCCGCAACGGTTCCTGCGATGCTATCCACTTTTTCGCGGCCACCTTGTGCTGCGGGCGGAATCTTGGTGAATCCGATCATGGGTGCGGTGCTACTTTGCCGCACATGGCAGCCGCTCAACACCATGCAAAAGATCAGCGTGAGAAGTCGTTCCCAACTGGGACTGATAGATTTCCCCAACCTCATTGAGCACCATGATTAGGCGGAAGAGTCGCGGTTCCTCACCTTTTTGGTCTCTTATGTTAGCACCGGCTTTTTGCGGAGGCCACATTCGTGGAGGTTCGCGTGGATATGGGGAGAAGGCAGTGGGTTGCGGTGGTGACCGTCCTGAATCACTTTTGAAGCGTGTTCAGTTTCTCGATCGTTCGTTTCAATTCTTCAAGCTTCTGTCCAGCCTCGCCGAGTTTACCTTCCGCCGTGAGACGCTGGTAGTCGGCAAGGTCTTTGGCGGCTTGCGCAATCAGCGCGTTGAGATCCGTTGCAGGCTGGGGCGATGCGGCAGAGGGTGGTGTGTGCCGCACCGCCTCCGCGGGGGCTGCGGCGGCGCTTAGCGATGAGGCCGCGCCACCAAAAAGGGCCGCCATCGCCGACTCGAAAGTTGGTCCGTAGGCAAGCCGGTCTTGCACTGCGAGGACGACCAGACGCAACTCCGGCATCGGACTTCGCTCCGCCTGCAGATAAATCGGCTCCGCATACAACAACGCTTTCCCGGTTGGAATCACCAGCAGAGCCCCGCGGCGCACGTGCGAACCTTGCTGATTCCATAACGTCAACTGCCCGGAAAGCTGCGCGTTCTGATCGATTCTCGCCTCGATCTGCAGCGGTCCGTCGACCAGCTTCGTCTTGGGAAAGTTGTAAACCACCGACGTGCCGTAGTGTGCTCCGTCGCTGCGCCCGGCAATCCAGCCAATCAGATTATTCCGGTTGGCCGGTGTGAATGGCAGAATCTCTACGAACTCCATGCCGCTTTCGTCCGGCAGCTTCATCAGCACGAAATTCGGTTCCATAGTTTGCGTTCTTTGCTCACCCGTGTCGCTCATACCGACTTCAGTGGCGACCGTCCAGAGATCCTCGCGGTTGTAGAACGCTTCTGGGTCTGTCATGTGATACAGACCGTAAACTTCAGCCTGCAGTTTGAGCAACAATTCGGGGTAGCGCACATGCTTGCGCAGCCCGGGCGGCATCGTGGCCGCATCTTTGAACAGAGTCGGAAAGATGCGGCGGTACGCCGCGATGATCGGATCTTCCGGATCAAACACGTAAAAGGTGGTCGTGCCGTCGTACGCGTCGATGACCACCTTGACGCTATTCCGCATGTAGTTGATAGAGTTGCCATCGAGACGGAAATGGCTCGAGTACGGATAGCTGTCTGAACTCGTGAACCCGTCCATCATCCACGAGAGCCGGCCATCGTCGTCGAGCACAATGTACGGATCTGGATCGAAGGTGAGGAACGGCGCTAATGTCGCCACCCGATCGCGTACGTTTCGCCGCATCAGCAGTCGGCTGTCCGGGGTCACGTCATCGCTGAACGGCAGCTTCGCAAGGTCGCCGCGGTCGAGCGCGATAATAATACGCCGCAAGAAGCCGCCGAGGAGAATGCCGCCATTTCCTTCGTAGGAATTCAGATTGTTCGTCTGGCCTTGCGGGTAGTTGAATTCCTTCTGCCGTGTTTTTACGTACACGTCGGTATTGGTCAACTCCCCAAAATAGACCTCTGGCCGCGTCACATTTAGACTGCGCACAGTACTCTGTACCGGCATGTTACTCAGGATGAGAGTGGGCAACCCTTCCGGCGTGAATCCGTTTACCGGGTTCATGGTGATGCCATAGCCGTGAGTGTAGATCAGTTTTTCGTTGATCCAGTTGCGGCTGCTCTCCGGAAGCTTGTCGACGTTCAACTCGCGCGTTGCCAGCATCACCTCGCGAGTCGTGCCTTCGATTTCATAGCGATCAATGTCAATGTCGGGAAAATCATAATAGGTGCGGATTTCCTGGATCTGACGCAGCGTGTCCTGCAGCGCATGCCAGTCCCACAGCCGGATGTTTTGAAGCGTAGCTTGATTGTTCGCCGGGTCTGCCGCCTCGACGGTCGTTTCTGCGGGAAATTCGCGTTGCAAAACCCGGTCCAGCCCATAGGCCTGCCGCGTCAGTTCGATGTTGTGGGCGATGTACGGTTGCTCACGAACCAGTTCGTTTGGTTTGACGATAAAGCTGCTGACGTACCATCCGATGATCTGCACACCGAAATAACACACAGCCGCGGGAACGATTGCAGCCACCAGCCAGCGCCCGCGTTGCATCGACACGGCGTTGACGGATGCGATCACCGCACCGAGAACCAGCGCAACACACACGACAAGCATCCCCGTCAGCGTGACGTGGGCATCCGTGTAGCTCACGCCTCCGAAGATCGTGTGATCTTCGAACAAGCGCTCGAAGCGACCGAGATACGCCAGCATCGCGAGGATCAGCAACAGGAATGCAAATGTGATGGAGAACCCGCGCCAAGGCAATGTGACGAAGCTGCGGCGGCGGGCGAGGACACTCGCTCCACCCGAGATGAAGATGAACAAAACCGCAAGTGCACAGGTAATTACAGCGAGCGTCAGCAGCCAGCTGGCGATCAACTGCCATGCAGGCAGGGTGAACAGAAAGAAGTTCAGCGGCTTGCCAAAGATCGGGTCCACCACGCCGGTGGACTCGGGCGCATACCAAAAGAGCGCAAGCGTCGGCCATTCGACCATCATGCCGGCACCGGTTACAGCGGCAATGACGAGCGAAACGCCGAGCGCGATGAGGCGGAGCACAGGTTCAACCGGCAGTCTCACCGGCTGTTGGCCGATGAAAATCGTATGACCACTCGGCAAATCGGGGAGATGCGCCCGCTTCAGGGCCAGGAACGATCCGTACAGAACAAGAAACGTGGCTGCGGCAAAAGCGACGAAGACTCCCCACTGAAGGCTTAGTGTTTTCCAGAACACGCCGCCGTAGCCTAGCGACTCGAACCAGAGCACATCCACGTAATACGACAGCGTCGTCCGAGCCGCGAAGAGGATGCCGGCAAGGACAGCGAGAATGAGAAGGAAGCGGCGGCGATGTCGCGGCGGCTGCGTCCGCGGCCAGTCAATCGATTCGGGCATCGTCCCACTTTGGGTTGCGCACAGACAACTTTCGCATCACCAGGATTATACTTCCCGCGTCACGTTTCTCCCCGGTTTTTGCGCTACGTAGACGTATCGCCGCAGCCGCCCTTCACTGGTGAGGGCGTGCACCGTGGAAAGGAATTGTTGTAAGCCTTCAAAATTTGCTTTGCCTTCGATTGCCATCAGGTCATCCGTTCTTTTGTGGCGCGCGTCACGCCAGCGTTCCGCGATCGAGGCTGCAATCTCGCTTGTGTCATTAACGCTCACCAGGCGAAAACCCTGCTCCTTGAGGATTCGTTCATTCTCCCCTGGAGGACTGAATATGTAAAAGCCGATCGAGCTGCGAGTTGCAATTTCCTGATGCGAAATCGTTCCGCCGATGATGAGGGCATCGCTGAAAAGAATCCGTCCACCGGGCTCAAGGACGCGAAACAGTTCACGCAGGACGGCGGAACGTCCGGGAAGATGGCACAAGCTGTCATTCGAGAAAACGGCATCAAAGGTCGAGTCGCCAAAAGACAATTTCTTCGCGGCATCGCAAATCTCGAAGCGCACCTGGGCGGACATGTTTCGAGCCGCCGCAAGCTGGTTCGCGGTGTGGATACCAGGGCCGTTGACGTCGACACCAAGAATGCGACAACCCACGGTTGCGGCAACCTGCAAGGCATATCGTCCTGACCCGCAGCCGATTTCGAGCGCGTACGAAGTGGACGCGAGACCTAACGTCCGCGGTATCTCGTCGGACTCTTCCGTTGTTACCCAGCTGGTCTGGCCGAGATCTTCCCCGTAAGTCTCGACGCGAATCTGCCGGTACACCTCAGCATCGTAGTGAGAGTAAGCATTGTCGTAGAGGTCCACTCTTGATGCCACGGTAGCTCCTTTCCGACAGCAAAGGCCCGCTGGAGCCCACAAGTTGGCTCAGAATACACCCGGCGAACTGTTCCGGCTCTCTCGCGCCTTCACCGCAACCAGAGCCCATTAGAGCCAAGAGTCTGGATTCCCGGAATCAGCCCGGAAACTGCAAAATCCTGCCTATGTGCAAACTCTTTCATCTTGACCGGCACTCTTCAAGCGGACAAACTTATGCCCTCTTCTTGTTTTTTACGGCGTGTCGGCATTTTCCTAAACCTGCAGGAGGTCGCTATGCGATACGTCAGTCTTGTGCTCGCCAGCTTACTCACCATCGGATGCGGCAATGGCGTCAAGAACAGTGGTGATCCGTTCAAAGCCGTCGTATTTGCTCCACCCGCGATAACGGCATTGACACCGGACAGTGTGCCAGTCAACAGCGTGCCCTTCACCATGACAATCAATGGCAGTAACTTCGGCACGGACGCCGTCGTTTTCTGGAACGGCACGCCCCTGAACACAAGGTTCATTACTTCGAGCCAACTCATGGCAGCGCTCACGGATACAAACCTCAGTTATTGGGGCATGATTCCGGTTTATGTTCGCACCGGGGGCATGAATTCCAACACTATGGACTTTAATCTGAGCCCACAGTAGAGGGATCTGTTCTCTCGCCACGGTAAACCGGGGTTGATCCGCCACGAAGGGTTTTGGAACAATTTCCGGCCAAGCTTCGTATACGATTACAGTGTGGACGCCACGAACCCCACAACGACGGAAGCCGCGATTCCGCGGGAAGGCGTTCGGAAGTTTGATGTTTCGCGAGTTGGACAACAACTCAGGCGTCACAGCAGCGTCTTTCGCGACCCGGCGGTCGAGGCTCTGGCAGCGTTACGCGCGCACAAGCTTCGTTCAGCGCTGACGCTGCTTGGCGTTACTTTGTCGGTGTCGGTGCTCATCCTGGTCGTGTCGATTATCACCGGGGCAAACCTTTACATTCAGAATCGGGTTGCCAATCTCGGATCCAATGTGTTTCTCGTGGTCCGCTTCCCCATCATCACCAATCAACAGGACTTCCTCAAAGCGATGCGTCGCAATCGGAATATCACCTGGGAGGACTTCGAAGGCCTGCATGACGGCATGAAGTTGCCCAAGGCTGTCGGCCTGGAGACGCGCACCAACGGCAAGGTTCGTTTGGGAACACAGGCGTTAGACGACATTAATATCCGCGGCGTGACGGCCAACATCGCCGACATGGATGTGGAGGAACCCGAAACCGGCCGCTACATAACTGATGCGGACAATGAAGGCAGGGCAACCGTCACATTTATCGGACAGGACGTGGCTACCAAACTTTTTCCCACGGTCGATCCCATCGGCAAGACAATCTACGTCGATGGGATGGGCTTCCAGGTCGTAGGCGTAGCCAAGCCAATCGGCACTGTCTTCGGCCAATCGCAGGACAATTTTGTCTACCTCCCGATCCGGACGTTTTTGAAGCGGTACGGCGAACACGGCCAGGGTTTAGACATGGCCATCAACATACAGGGGCGAGGCGCGGAGTGGATGCAGGAAACCGAGGATGAAGCCCGCACCATGATGCGCGCCCGTCGCCACCTTGATCCGAAGGCTGACGACAATTTTGGCATTTTGGCGTCTGACACAATTATGGGCTTATGGAAGAACCTCACCGGAGCGATTGCCGCGACCATGGTCGGAGTGGTTTCAGTGTTTCTGGTCATCGGTGGCGTGGTCATCATGAATGTGATGCTGGCCAGCGTGACTGAGCGGACTCGCGAGATTGGCGTGCGCAAATCGCTGGGAGCGCGAAGGCGCGACATCCTCATGCAGTTCCTGGTGGAATCCGCCGTGATGTCGGCCGTGGGGGGTGCGACGGGTGTTGCTATTGCCTACCTTCTCTCCACGCTGGTCAGGGTCCTAACGCCCGTGCCATCTCAAGTGCCAATTGGCGCGGTGATTTTGTCGCTTGCAATCTCAACGGCTGTGGGATTGTTCTTTGGCCTGTATCCAGCAAGCCGGGCTTCGAAGCTCGATCCTATCGAGGCTCTGCGTTTTGAGGTTTAGCAGGCTGAAATGATTTTGGGTGGCGCAGCGCTTCAGCGCTGCGGTGATGTGAGCGACCGAAGGCTTTAGCCACTCAGGTACATAGTCGATTTTTTCCAGTAGCCTATTGAGGGCTTGTTGATGCAATTCTAAAGGGTTTCAGCCATGCACCTTGAAATCGGCGAAAGCACGCGCCTGGCATTTGATTCTCTTCGCCAGCACAAGACGCGGTCGCTGTTGACTGTATTGGGCGTGGTCATCGGAATCATGGCCATCGTCGCCGTCGCTTCGATCATGGTCGGCCTGGACCGGGATATTCGCGGATTTCTCGATCAATATGGTACCGACACCCTGTTCGTGTTTCGCTTTGACTTCGGATTTCGCGGTTCGCTCACGGCGGAAGAACGCAATCGCAAGCCCTTGACCTATGAAGACACGATGGCCATCCTGGATGAGTGCCCCGACGTGAAATCTGTGACTGTGGAGGTTTCCCCGCGTCTGGAACCGGGCCAGCCCATCACCGTGGTGCCGGCGCGTTACAAAAAGAACGAGGTCTACGGTCTTCAATTTACCGGCACGATTCCGTCCTACGAATGGGTCTATAACGCCAACCCTGAGAAAGGCCGCTTCTTTACCGAAGCGGAAAACCTGCATCACATGGATGTAGCGGTAATTGGGCACGATCTAGCCGAGGGACTGTTCCACGACGAAGATCCGTTAGGCAAGTCCATCGAGGTCGGAGGTGCTTTCTACCAGGTTGTCGGCGTGCTGGAGAAGCGCAAAGGCCAGTTCTTCAGAGATGAGTCGGCGGACAAAGTTGTGGTTGTTCCTTACGGTGCATACCGCAAGCACAATCCCCAGGACGACGAACATTTTATTGGCGCACAAGCATACCCGGGCAGAAAGGCCCAGGCCGAGGACGAAATCATCGGCCTGATGCGGCGGCGCAGAGGGGTTGGGATCGATAAGCCGAATAATTTCGCGATTTCCAGTTCGGAGGGAATTGCGCGCCAGTTCCGTCAGATCACGGGAGCGATTGCCATTGCGGTAGTCGTAATCAGTTCGATCGGACTCCTTATCGGTGGAGTTGGCGTGATGAACATCATGCTCATGTCAGTCACCGAGCGCACCCGTGAAATCGGTGTACGCAAGGCCATCGGCGCCCGCCGACGCGACATCATTCGCCAGTTCCTCACCGAAGCCATGACCCTGACGGGCGCCGGGGGAATCATCGGCGTCTCGCTGGGAGCGGGGATCAGCTTCACCATCAACAAGCTATTCCCGAGTTTGCCCTCGGCAGTGCCGCTCTGGTCGGTGATCGCCGCGGTAACGGCATCGATGAGCGTTGGCCTGTTCTTTGGTATTTATCCGGCGATGAAAGCCTCGCGACTGGATCCTGTTGAGGCGCTCCGCTACGAGTGAGAAGTTGGAAGATGGTGAGGACGCTCGAGGCAACAAGCGCGCTGCGCTGAGACGCAGCGCGCGGTTCGCCAGAGAGATTAGAAGCTGATCTTCAGGATCTTCCCCCCGTTGCCCACGAACCATCCGGCTTGCGGATCCGCGAAAGCGACTGCCCAGTAGCCACTCACTCTCTTGGGTAGCTTGAACCAGGTTTGTCCTTCATCTGGAGTCCAGGCTGCTGGTCCTGAGGTAAAGTTTGGCTCCGTCTCAGCAGTGATTACAACCGTGCGGGCCCCGTGGCCATCTCCTTCTTCAGCGTCGCTGTGGCCTCTGCCATGCACGTAGCTCAGGCAAAAAATGGCTCCCGAAACGGGGGGCTGGTTGGTAAGCTGCCAGGTTTGACCGCCATCCCTCGACGTGGCCATGTCCGCGCTACTGTTTGAGGCCAGGTCACCGCCGCCTACGACGCCATGCCGGGGGTCGCGGAAGGCCACGCTGATCGCGCCCGCCGTGGACGAGCTGACCAACGGAGTGTCATACGCGTTCCAGGTGTCGCCCCCATCTCTAGTGGCCAGGATCCTCGCGATACTAGCCCCGCCGGTAGCGATCCATGCGTTCCCCCGACCCTGGGCTGCTACGCAGGTTCCACTGGCTGCGAACGAGGCTTCCCCCGTCAATGCCGGCGGCATATTGGCGCTGATGCTCTTCCAGGTCATTCCATTGGTCGTGCGAATGTCGGGGAATACTCCATTGACCGAATCGCTCTGCGCAATGCCTCGGTCCGGAGTCCAGAAGGCGAAACAATCGTAGAACGCGTTCTTAGTGTGGTTGGTGAACTCTATCTTCCAGGTCGCGCCGCCATCGACCGTTTTGTAAATGCGAAAATCCGTAGTGCCCGATGTATTGGGAACGGACATCAAGTACGCGATCTTGTCGCTTACGCCCTGCACATCGCGGAATTGCAGCTTTTCGGCTCCTGGCACGACTGCGGCTTTCCAATGTTTTCCTCCGTCAGTCGTGAGGACATAAGTACCGCCAGTCCCGGCTGCCCAGACCACATGGTCGTCCACCGGACTGACCGAAATGAGCAGTTGCGTGGTGCCGCTCTTTTGCGGAGTGAGTTTGGGTTGGTGACCTTTCCACTGATCTCCTGCAAAGGCGAGGGTTGCGAAAGCGGCAATCAGGAAAACACCTAGCGAGCGTCTGAACATGGGAGTCTTCTCCGGACGGGGATTCGCGGCGCGGAGCAAGTATAGGAGCCATCGCAGAGGGCTGTCAAACGCGCAAGGGACGGGCTATGTGCGGTATTCTTCGAAACGCGATCCGCCACACGAGCGAGAAGCTTCAAACTCCAGTTCGACCTACCGGGTTGCCATGGCGAGGCTTGCTGGTTAGACTGGCAGCCGTCGCGAGGGTGTATTTTTGCCATCGCTCTGTGATTGACGGCAACGCCCAGCCGAACCAGGACGGAACCGTGATTGAGTCACAATTTCGAATATAAGGAGGCGTGATGCAGTTGCGTATGCAGAGCCGCCCGGTCGGCGATGTTCTGATCGTTCAGTGTTCCGGACGGATCATTGCCGGGAAGGAAGTCTTCACACTGCACTCTCACGTTGGAGACTCGTTCATCAAATACGGCGACATCGTGCTGCAACTCGACGAGGTAGAGTTCATCGACAGCAGCGGACTGGGAGCGTTGGTACGCCTGATGCAAGCCGGGCGAGCGAAGGGAGGAGACCTCAAACTCAGCGGAGTGCCAGCCAAGATCCGTAAGACGCTCGAGATGACCAGCTTGCTCTCGCAATTTGAAACCTACGACACCATCGAAGAAGCGATTACGGCCGCCTATTTGGGCTCGCGATATTCGCGGGCAAAAGCCGGAGACACCAGGCCACGCATACTTTGCGTTTACGACTCGACGGACGTCCGCACGTTTTTGCGGGAAGTGCTGTGCAGCGCCGGATACAACGCCTTAACCACTGCGACCATTGACGACGCCTTGATCCTGCTGAAGGCTACGAAGGCAAAACTGGTCGTGATCCCCGCGCGCATGCAATCCGTACATGGCAAACCCACACGCAAGTCGCTGGAGGAGATTGATCCGGCGGTTTCGCTTCTTATTTTGGACGAGAGCTTCGCTACCCAGGATCCCGGAGAAGCCGCAGAGAAACTCTTGAGTGACGTTCGCAGCCAGTAGCGCGAAACTCGGACCGGACGCGGCCTTCAATCCATTTCGCGAAGCTCCATTCCGGCCGACTTCGCTGAAGACTCATCGTGCTGCTTCGTCCAGTCCGCTTCTGTCAGCACCGAAATCGCTTCAAGTTTTTTCTTCTGTAAAGCCGCGTTGATTGCGGATAGCTCCTTGTCCATCAGCTTGCGGAAATCCGTAATTACGTCTTCCAGTTCATGTCCAAGAGAGTCGGCGCGGGCCACTTGGTAATCGGTGGGGCGGCCCTCATAAGTGTTCACGTCGCCATAGAGGTTTCCGAGATGTTCGCGAATGCGTTCTTCACCGGTAATCGCTCCACCTTCTTTGGTCGCCACGATCTTGGAACGGAGGTTATCCAACTCAGCGGAGAGTTGCTGGAGACGGCCACGAAGAGGATCTTTCTCAGGCAGCTTCGCGCCACGCGCCACAGCGGCATCGCGCACTCCTTCGATGGCGCTCACAGCGTAGCTCATGTGCCCCAGCATTTCGTCCAACTTCATGGCGAGGGCAAACTGTGCCTTTCGATCCTCAACCGTGTACTTGGCGCGGGGATCGAGAACGACTTTCAACGGCTCCGTGTAGACCTGATCTCCTTTGGTCATTTTGATCGTATAGGTGCCAGGCAGGACCCTCGGCCCTTGTGCGGCTTGAAAGAGGGCGCTGGCTGCCGGGGGGACAACAGGCGCCTTCAACCGCATCGACCACTTCGCCCGGTTGACCCCTCGATGTTTGCTGCCAGGAACCGTATCCACCAACTTGCCGTCCTGATCGAGGATTTCGATCTTAAGATCGCCGAAGATATGACGCTGCTTCTGGTAGTAATCGATGAACGCGTCGGTGGGCCGGCTGGGCCCGTTGAAAGTCTCGTCGCCCTCAGCCCAGCCACCGTTGGCGTTGAGCCATTGAACGGCTGGTGGCCCTTCGATCAGGGTAGCGTTCTTTGCCATCAGATCCGGCGTCAGGGCGCGTAGCGGAGAAATATCGTCAATGATCCAGATTCCGCGTCCGTGAGTCGCGAGCACTAAATCGGACTCACGCGGCTGCACCACAATGTCGCGCACCGCTACTGCAGGGAAGTTGCTTCCCTTGTACTGTCCCCAATGCTGCCCGCCATCGACCGAGATCCAAAGGCCGAATTCCGTTCCCAGAAAAAGAAGATTCGGATCGACTGTGTCTTCTTTGATCACGTGGGCATAGCCGAGGGCGCCGTTTCCCTGCACATGCAAAGAAGTCCAGGTCTTCCCATAGTCCGTAGTTTTGTACGCGTAGGGGTTCATGTCGCCAAAAGTATGGCGATCGAACGTGGCGTAGGCAGTGCCTTCGTCGAAGCGGCTGGCTTCGATGGTCGACACCCAGGAATTCTTGGCGAGCCCAGAGACGTTTGCCACGACATTAGTCCACGTCTTGGCGCCGTCCCGCGTGATCTGCAGATTGCCATCGTCGGTTCCAACCCAAATGATCTGACCATTCTTCGGTGATTCCGAAATCGAGTAAATCGAAGTGTGCATTTCGGCAGAGGAATTGTCGACGGTAACTCCGCCGGATTCTTCCTGCTTCTGCTTTTCAGGATCGTTGGTAGTGAGGTCGGGCGAGATGCGTTCCCACGACTGCCCATGGTCGCGAGAACGGAACAGAAATTGCGCGCCGATATAGATCGTCCCTTTCTCGTTGGGACTCATGTGAATGGGCGTGTTCCAATTGAAGCGTAACTTCTTTTCGTTGTAGTTGGGAAGCGGCTGAATGGGCCGAATCTCAAGCGTATGTCGATTGACGCGGCCGATCGTGCCGCCTTGGTACTCGGCGTAGATGTAATCCGGGTCGGAAGTGTCCTCAAAAACCCAGAAGCCATCGCCCCCATATATGTTTTCCCAACGCGAATTTGTAACGCCCCCGGGATACGACGAGTCTCCGATCCAACTGCTGTTGTCTTGCAGGCCCCCATAAACGTGATAGGGATTCGCGTTGTCCACGCTCACATGGTAGAACTGCGAAATTGGAAGGTTGTTCTGGTGCATCCAACGCGTGCCTCCATCTTCGCTGCGCCACAGACCGCCGTCATCGCCCGTATAGACCACATTCGGATTGCTGGGATCGATCCAAACATCATGGAAATCGCCATGCGCGGCGTTGCCAACTGAACTGAAACTCTTTCCACCGTTCACGCTGAGCAGCAGCGGCCCATCCGTTTTGAAGACTTTGTTCTCATCTTTGGGATCCACGATCAGATTGGCGAAATAAAAAGGGCGCCAGATCATGAACCGGCTGGCATCCAGGCGATTCCACGTCTTGCCGCCATCGTCGGAGCGAAATAGCGCGCTCTTTTTTGACTCGATCATGGCGTACACGACTTGCGGCTTAGCGGGCGCTACTGCCACTGCGATACGTCCCCAGGGTTTGTCGGGCAGGCCCTTGGTGTTCTTGTCATTCAGTTCCGTCCAACTGCTACCGCCGTCGCTGGACCGGAAGAGTCCGCTGCCCGGGCCCCCTGAACGAAACGTCCAACCCTGGCGGCGGAAATCCCACATCGATGCGAAGATCGTTTTCGCTTCGAGCGGACTCATGGCGAGCATGCCACAGCCTGTGGAACCGTTCGCCCCAGCCAGAACTTTCTTCCAGGTGTTGCCGCCGTCGGAGGTTTTGAAAACTCCCCGTTCGTCATTGTCGTTCCAAACGTGGCCAGTAGCGCAGGCGAGAACACTATTGCCGTCCTTGGGATCGACAAGAATCTTCGCGATATGCTCGGAATCCTTCAACCCCATGTTCGTCCAGTTCTCGCCACCGTCGGTGGACTTATAAATGCCATCGCCAATGGAAACGCTGTTTCTGGGCCACGCCTCTCCTGTGCCCGCCCAAACGATCTTGGAATTTGACGGATCAATCGCGAGCGCTCCAATCGACTGAACCGATTGACGATCGAAAACCGGCTTGAACGTGGTTCCGCCGTTCACCGACTTCCAGACTCCGCCGCTGGCTGACCCGGCAAATAGAGTGAGCCGCCCGTTTTCGTTCACCGCGGCTATCGCTGCAATGCGCCCGCTCATGGTCGCAGAACCAATGTTGCGAGCCGGCAATCCAGAGATCGTGGCGGCGTCGAACTTCGTCGCTTGCTGCGCGGAAACCACCACGGATAGGAAGAACAATCCAAGACTGAGTAACCGCGAAAGAGTTCGCAGCAGGTTTTTGGAAATGGCGTGAACTGTCATCTGTAAAGGTCCTCTTCAAAATGCAAATGCTGTTTGACGTAAAGTGCCCGGAAATGTGGTCGCGAAAAAGATCGGCCGCCCGTTTCAAGATCACTCACTGGGTTTTGGATACTCCCCTTTTAAGCGACGCCGGTAACGCAAAGTCGGAGGCATCCAACGGCACGTTGACCTCGATTTTCTCGACTGTTACCGTTTGCCATGAGGTAGGATCGTTCTTGGGTCCCGATGCGATCGAAAAGGGATACATTACGCCCCCGATGGGCTTGTAGGATCCGAGGTCGAAGGCGTTCTCTCGCACCGAACCGCGAATGAATTCCTGAGTTTCCTTACGAATCTCGAGGAAGGTGTCAGGGTCGAGGTAGTAGTAGATAATGTCGCCATTTTTCAGCGTGACCTTGAGCCGGAGGGCATCGTCGCCGTCGACAATGTCGTGGCCCAGATATTCAACCGTGTTCCCTTTGGCTTTGTAATCCACCAGCGGCCCGTCGAAGTCGGAGTCAATCAAGAGATCCCGCATATCGTCTTCTCCCATCAGTTCGGGATCCTTCCGCCCGCCAAACGGCTGGATTTGCCAGCCCGTAGAGCCGTCGTAAGCTTGCACTGCAGTCATGCCCTGAAGCGAAAAAGTTTCGCGCACGAGGTTCGGGCGCATGTTTTCTTGTCCTGCGGTGGCCGTGATGCCGCCGCCAATAAGTTTGCCTGTCATGCGCCAGGTGTTGACGGCTTTGATCTTGTCCATCCCTCCCTTGGCTTCGATATTCTTGTTGACCAATTCGTCCGCGGTTTGGGAAGAAGCATGAAGGTTGAAGCAGACAACTGCGAGCAATACAACCAGCCAATAACGCATGCAACGTGCTCCTGTAAAGTTGAAACAGCGAGATTCCGAGGAAACGATACTCTACGCCGTTTTAGACGTAACCGCCACCTGTTGGCCAACAAGTTTCTGGACAAGATTCTTGCTCGGAAGTCCAGCCTAAGCCGCGAAGGTTAAACGTGGATCTTCGCGTCCTGCAATCGACCTTTCCACTCGCCACCGTGACCCAGCCAGTATCGAACCGCCGAATGGATCGTTGCCCCGGTATAGAACAGCGCAATGGCAGGCAGCAGAGGTGCCCACAGCGGCGGACGCGAGTAGAAGCGAAGTGTTGGCCAGAATGCAGCGCTCATCAGCAGCCAGGCCGCACCGCCCCAAAGCGCAGCCCATCCGCCGAAGAAGACCAAAACTGGCGGCGCCAGATATGTGGTCGCCATTCCAAGAATTGTCGCCAGCAGCAGCCAACCGGAATGCCGTAACTGGTAGAACGCGGACCGCGAGATCATGCGCCCAACTCCGCCGAAGCGGTCATAACCGCGAGTACTGTACGTGTTCTTGGCTGCCCCCAGGCACACGCCGCCGTTGCGCTTGATTGCCCGCGCCAAAGCGCAATCGTCGATCAATTCGTTGCGGATGGCGGCCACGCCTCCGATCTTCGCCAGCGCTTCGGCGCGAACCAGGATGCAGCCACCCGCAGCAGCCGCAGTTTTATGCGTGGGGCTGCTCACCCACTCGGGCGGATAGAGCATGAAAAAGAAAAACACGAATGCCGGAATGAGCGCACGCTCAGCCAGCGACGAGCACCGCAGCCGGGCCATGATCGAGACCAGGTCGAGTTTGTCCGCCTGTGCGTGGGCAACCATAGAAGTAATGCTATCGGAGGCGTGGACGATGTCCGCATCTGTAAATAAGAAATAATCAGGCGCAAACTGCGCTGCCTGCCGCACGCCTTCCGATAGCGCCCACGTTTTTCCTGTCCAGCCCGCGGGCAGAGGCATAGCCGAACTGATCGTGACTTGTTGGGCTTTGTCTCCTGCGGCCCGGCGTGCCACATTCGCGGTCTCATCGGAACTGTGGTCATCGACCACAAAGATCTGTGCCCGCCCTGGGTAATCCTGTTCAAGCAAGGAGCGGATTGCCAGCCCAATGACCTCCGCCTCGTCGCGTGCCGGCACAATAACCGCAATTCGAGGTGCGGACGTAAGCGACAGCCTCAGTTCAGTCGCTGCCTTCGACACTCGCCAGAATCCGCCCCTGCCGGCAAGCAGGTAGAGCCAAATAGAAAAGGTCAGGATTCCGATCCAGGTGGCGATCATAGTTTTAGCTGCTGAGGGTAACACTCCATGCTAGTACGCAGGAGACAATCGACGTTTCCAGATTATCGCGGAGGCCCGTCGCCTGCGCGTCGCGCTTGATGTCGATGTGGCTTGTGCGGTTTTCTCTCTCAGCTCGTCAGGACCGGTTTTGCGAAGTACATCCGGCCGAAGCAAAACGACGGCGAAAGTACTGATTATTTTCACCTCCCTACGATGCAGGCTGCAGTCTGAGAGCTTGGTCTATCGGTTGTGGATCGTGCGTTCGCCCGTCAAGACCAGCGTTAATTTGCCGTTTGCCTGCGACACCGAAATAGATTTGCAACCGTCCACGATCCAATCAGCGCCTGCGTCCTCGAGTTCCGTTTGAGTGGCCGTGGTTCTGCAGGCGATGACCCGGGCGCCCGCGGCTTTGCCGGCGCGAATGCCTGCGGGCACGTCTTCGACCACGACGCACTCTGTCGCCGGCACTCCCAGCAACGACGCGCCTCTCAGATAGGGCTCGGGATCCGGTTTTCCGTTTGTCACATCGTCGCAAGTGAGCAACCGCTCGGGAATCGGCAGACCAGCCGCGCGCAGTCGGACTTCCGCCAGCGGGCGGGTACACGAGGTCACGATCGTCCATCGGTCCGGAGGAAGAGCTCTCAGCAGTTCGCGCGCGCCCGGCAAAGTCACCACGCCCTCGAGATCTTGAATCTCGCCGCTTTCCACTTTGAGGTTCTCGGCCTCATGGTCGGCGTGCGGAAGATAGTCGCGTATAGTCGCAACGCTAGGCCGTCCATGCGCTCTATGAACAACCTCGTCGGGATCGAAACCGTGTGCGATTGCCCACCGCGACCAAACGCGAGTGACCGCGGGCGTGGAGTCAATCAGCACGCCATCCAGGTCGAACAGGAGCGCACGGCAAGAGATCCGGGTCATGTCTTACCTTAGCAAATCGGCGATAGCAAACCGGCTATAGCAAGCGGGCTGCCCTCAGAGCCGCTACTGAGGTTCCTGTGTAAGCTCCGGGTTAGGCATCGGCCCTGACTCCAATTCCTGATGCCGCTTTTCTCGGGCGGCATTCGACATTTCCGTAAATGTCTGCATCTCGGCCTTGGCCTCCTGCACACGTCCGAGGCGTTGCAGCACTTGTCCGCGTAAGTAGTGAATGCCAGAGCTGTCGGGATCGAGCTTAAGCGCGGCGTCAACCTCGGTCAGCGCTTCAGCATATCTGTTCTCCCGCTGATAAACCCTCGCGAGTTGAAAGTGGGAACTGGCGAGCTGAGGATCGAGATGCAGCGCCTTGCGAAACATCTTCTCCGCTTCCTGATCTTGCTGCTGAAGGAAATACACCTGTCCCAGTTGGTCATAGTTGTAAGTGACGTCGGGCTCGATTGCGATATCTTTGAGGAACTCCGATTTTGCGTGTTCCAGATCCTGCTTCTTCAAGTAAGCCATTCCGAGATTGAAGTGGACGAAGGGAAGGGAAGGATCGCCCTTGGCCGCGAGTTCAAGCTCGGCCATGGCCTCGTCATACTCTTCCCGGTTGAGGTGAGCTTTGCCCATCAGGAGATGAAACTCGGGAGAGTTTTGTCCGATCTCCACCAAATGGCCTAGCGCCCGCTGCTCCACGTCCGCACGCCCCGCCTTGTTGGCCGCGATGCCCAGTACGTAGAGGTAATTCAATTGGCCGGAAGCCTGCGACCAGAGCGGCTCGAGCGTGGTTGCTGCATCGCCATAACGTTCGACGAAGAAATAGCACAGCCCCAGCAAATAGCGGGCCTGAAAAGACTCCGGCGCATCGTGCACCACCGACTCAAAGGGAGGAATCGCGTTGCGAAAATCATTCTGGCGATAGTAAACCAGTCCGATGTTGAGCCGGATTCCCGCAATCTGCGGCGCCAGATGTTCAGCCTTTCGCAACATCTCCAATGCCTGCGGCCATTGCTTGCGGCGCATGTAAATCACACCCAGATTCGCGTACGCGCCCGCCACTTGCGGATTGACCGCAAGCACGCCTCGAAACGCATGTTCGGATTCTTCCAGGTTTCCGCTCTTCAACGCCGCCTCACCGCGCTGAAAAAGCTGCTGAGGATCGGCGTTCTGCGAGGCAGGCGCAGAGCCTGGCTTTTGCGTCTGAGCCTGCTGCATCCCGTGCGCACCGGCCGCTTCCGCCGCGGCCAGCCACAGAAACGTCAGTAAAACTCGCATGGTTGCGCTTGACACTGCTTTCACTCTCTGCTGTAGTGTCCGCCAGCAGCAACATGAATTCAAGCCACGATGATTCACGGCAATGCGCGCCAAGGATGAAAAACTCGCGATGAAAGCTGAAACCGTCACCATTAAAGATGTGGCGAAGGAGAGTGGCTTTTCGTCGACCACGGTCTCCATCGTTTTGAACAATGCTCCGCTCGCACGCTACATTCCGGCCGTCACCAAGAAGCGGATCGAGCAAGCCGCCAAGAAGCTGGGTTACCGCCCCAACCTGTTTGCCCGTTCGCTTCGCAGTAAGCGCAGCCATACCGTTGGCGTCATGGTCTTCGACATGACCGACCCTTACTGCACTCTCGTCCTGCGCGGCATCGAGAATACTCTGTATCAGTCTTCCTACCTTCCGATTCTCACCGACGTTCACAACGAGCGTAGCCGCTTCGAGCGTTACCTCGAGATGCTGCTAGACCGGCGCGTGGAAGCCCTCATTGTGGTGGCAAACTGGCTATTCGTCGATATCGACGTTTTGGCCGACCTCGAAAAGAGCAGCATCCCCACGGCGATGATCGGACGTGAGTTGCGAACCGACACCGTCAGTTCCGTCATGGTCGACAACGAACTCGGGGCTCATGCCGCTCTCGAACATCTGCACTCGCTGGGGCATCGCAAGATAGCCTTCATCCGCGGCCCCAAGACTCTGGCTGACAGCGCTCCGCGATGGAGGGGAATTCGAACGTTCGCCAAGTCGAGCGGGCTTGAACTGGATGCGCGGCTGATTCTCGATTTGCCCGAATCGCGAGACCCGATTTCGAGTTTCGAAGCAGGCTGCAAATTAACCGAAGATTTGCTCAAACAGAAGCGCCCGTTCACCGCGCTGATGGCCTTCGACGACATGACCGCGTTTGGAGCAATCCGCGCGCTGGCAAAGGCTGGCATGCGTGTTCCAGAACACTGCTCAGTCATCGGCTTTGATGACGTGGCCGCTTCCAGTTTGTACACACCGTCCCTGACCACGGTTCGCCAGCCCATGGAAATTATGGGAACGATGGCGGTCAGCATTGTCGTCGACGGCATCAATGCAGTTCAGGAGAAGCGCGAAGTCGCCGCCGTGCACCGCAAAGTAGCCCCGGAACTAGCAGTTCGGGAGTCCACCAGAAGCGTATTGTGACGTGCGTCCAGACCGCCCCGCTATTTTTGAAAAGACGTTATCCTGAGCCCCGCACTCGCACAAAACGCAAGACGTCATCCTGAGCCCCGCACCCACAGATAACGCAAAGACGTCATCCTGAGTCCCGCGCTTTTCAGCGGGGCGAACGATCTCGCGTGGACTATTTCAAGCTCGCCAGCACGCCATTCCTATTTACTTTTGATTCGGGCCCGATTTCGGGTAGTCTGTCTGATTCTAGCTGGAAGGGGAGACACGATTGAGAGTCCGAGTGTTCTATCACGATAAATGCTTTGACGGCGCCTCATCGGCGGCACTTTTCTCCCGTTTCTACCGCGAACGGATTCGCAACGACGTCCAGTTCGTGTACTCCGGCTTGCTGCACCGCGCAGGCTCCCTCTTCGATGAAAAAAATTTTGACGGCGACGAGAACGCCATCGTGGACTTTAAATATTCCAGTTCCCCCAAGATCACCTGGTGGTTCGATCATCACGAGAGCGCGTTTTTGTCGCCCGCCGATGCCTCCCACTTCGAGCAGGATCAGAGCAACCAAAAATTCTACGACCCGGACTTCAAATCCTGCACCAGTTTCATCGCCACTATCGCCGAGGAGCGCTTCGGTTTCGATCCCAAACCCGTGGCCGAACTGGTTCACTGGACGGACATTGTAGATGGCGCCATGTATCCCGACGCGCGCACCGCGGTCGAAATGCAAGCTCCGGCAATGAAGCTGACCATGATAATCGAATCGAATCAGACCCACGATTTTGTCCCTCGATTGATCCCACTTCTTGGCAGCAAGCCCCTGGCCGAGATCATTGAAGAGCCTTTCGTCGCGTCCCTCCTGCCGCCACTGCTGGAGCGTCATCAACGATCCGTCGCGATCCTCAGCGAACGCACCGAATCGAAAGATGGGACACTTTTCTTCGACGTCACCGATCATGAGCTCGAGGGCTACAACAAATTCGTTCCCTACTATCTGCATCCCGAATCCGTCTACAGCGTGGGCCTGAGCAAGAGCAGTTTCCGGGTCAAAGTATCGGTGGGATCGAATCCCTGGGCGCCTTCGGAGCCAGTGGTCAACCTGGCGAAGATCTGCGAGCGCTACGGCGGCGGTGGACACGCCCGGGTCGGCGCCATCTCTTTCGACGTCACTCATCAGGAGGCCGCGCGCAAAGCCGCCCGCGAAATCGTGGAAGAGCTGCGCGCCGCAGTGCGTGCGCAGGGACAATAATTCCGAAGCTTGCGGCCGATTCCCGTGACCACGCCTCCCACCTCCGACCCCATCGTGCGAACCGAGCACCTGGGCCGCGTGGTCAAAGACAAAGTTCTGGTCGAAGACGTCAGCTTCGAAGTGCGAACTGGCGAAGTTCTCGCCATCGTCGGCCCCAGCGGCTCGGGGAAAAGTTCGTTGCTCCGGTTGCTGAATCGCCTCGATGAACCGAGCAGCGGCACCGTCTATGTCGAAGCAATCGACTATCGCCAAATCGCGCCCCGCGAGTTGCGACGGAAGCTGGGCCTGGTGAACCAGCGTCCCTACCTTTTTCCGGGCACGGTGGAAGAGAACCTGCAATTCGGTCCGCGGCAGCGCGGAGAGTCTTTGTCGCACGAATCGATCGAGCAACTGCTGGCTCGCGTTGGCCTGAAGGGCTATGCCAGCCGCAATGTTGCGAATCTTTCTGGAGGCGAGGCCCAACGCGTCTCCGTCGCTCGCACGCTTGCCAACTCTCCGCTGGTGCTGCTGCTTGATGAGCCTACGTCCGCGCTGGATGAAGCATCCAAGCTGGAGGTTGAGTCAGCCATTCAAAACGTTGTGCACGACCATGGACTGACCTGCGTACTGGTTACTCATGACACCGCGCAGGCCGCGCGCCTGGCCGAGCGGGCTTTATTGCTCGAAGCCGGGCATGTGGTGCGCATCGGCTCCGTCAGTGAGGTGTTGCATGCTTAAGCTTTTTCTTAGCAATCAACTGTATCTGGGGTTGGCGCAAGCTCTCGTCGCTGCGCTTGCAGCCATGGTCGTGGTATTGCTCGCCCGCAAACGTGGCATTCATCTGGAGCGCGATACGCTGATTGCGATGGTTCGAGGCATCGTCCAGATCGTCGCCGTCGGATCCATCCTCCTGTTGCTGCTGCGCGGCCCGCGTTGGACCAGCGGACTTCTTCTCGCCGGAATGATCACCGCCGCCGGGGCAACCTCGGCGCGTCGCGCCAAGGGCATGCCCGACGCGTTTCGGGTTTCTGCCTGGTCGATCGCCTTGGGCGCGGGCTCGGTGATCGCGCTGATGACCTGGCTGGGCGTGATCGATACCGCCATTACTTCGCTGGTGCCTGTCGGCAGCATGCTCGTCGCCAATGCCATGAACACGAACGGATTGGCGCTCAACCGCTTCCGGTCGGACGTACTCGCCCACGTCGGCGAAATTGAAACTGCGCTGGCGCTCGGAGCGGAAGCCAAGACCAGTGTTTCCCCTTACGTGCAGGCCAGCATCGAAGCCAGCCTGATTCCCGCCATCGACTCCATTCGCTCGCTGGGCATCGTATGGATTCCCGGCTTAATGGCGGGTATGCTGCTCTCCGGGGCCCGGCCAGTGTATGCTGCGGTGTACCAGTTCGTGGTGCTGGCCATGATTTTTGCCGCGTCCGGCCTGACCTCGCTGGTCAGTACGTTGCTGATTCGGGACCGAATTTTTACCCCGGCGCAACAATTGAGTTTGCAAACAGGGAGATAATGTTGTAATGAGTTCTGGCGTGCACACCGGCGTCGCACTGACGAAACCAAAGCACCGCGGGACCGTCCAAGTCCTGCGCACCGTCGCCGCTCTGGAGCTCGCTAAGGGCATGATCGTTTTGCTGTCGGCCTGCGGCGTCCTCTTGCTGGTACATCGGGAAGATCCCTGGGACATTGCCGACGGTTTCCTCAAACTCCTTCATATCAGCCCCGATCACCACTTTGCTCAAGTGTTCCTCAACTGGGCCGACTCCTTGACCGAAACCAAAGTGTTCGCAGTTGCCGGGGTCGCCGTCGCCTATTCGGTTTTACGTTTCGCCGAGGCTTACGGACTCTGGTACGCAAAAGCCTGGGCCGAGTGGATTGCCCTCGTCTCGGGAATGCTGTACCTGCCCTTCGAAATCTACAAACTAATTCATCACCCGAGCCCCTTCCACATATGGGTCTTTCTCATCAATGTGGCGATCGTGCTGTACATGGCCTACGAGCTGAAAACCGGGGAAAGCATCCACCGCCTCCGCCAGCCAACGTGAAGGTCCAAGGTTTTTCCAGCCGGGTACCCCGCTCCTTGCGATCGTCGCACGGGCGGGTAGATGCGGGGGGAAACTGGGCCAAGAAGAGACCCGCTCAAGCCTACCTAAACTCAAGCAGGCCAATTCGGTCGATAATTAGTGTTGGTTATTTGAAAGTCGCTTTGAAGCTCGACACCGGGCCATTGACAAAGTGTTGGTACTGCCCTACCAAGGCGTTCTTGTCATTGATCCCGTTAGGATAGGTCCCGCCCGCCGCCTTGGGGTAGTCAATCTCGTAGAACTCATTCGCAGCGTGCACGAATAGTGCGCCGTGCACTGTGCCACTGGAGTCAAGCCACCAAAAGGTGATGTCGCCCTCGTTGTTTATGTAGGAGGCTTCGGAACCATGGGCGCCAGGGACGTTGATTGTCGTGTACGTCTTGGTGCTGTAATTGTAAAGAGCCCCTTCGTACGCGCCGCTCGAATTAACCCAAGTCAAGGTAATGTCACCCTTGTTGTTGATGCCGTACGCATACGAAGCAGTGGCAGCGGGCACGTCCAGGGTCGTGTATCTCTTGCCTTGCAAGAGGAACCCATGGGAGACGCCGCTTGAGTCTGGGTACGAACCAACGATCCATCCCCGATCATTCATACCTCCAGGGTACACAGATGTGGCGCCTTTAGGATTGGCGATATCCGTGAATTGTTTGGTAACAGGCGTATACCGGAATCCCACTGAGTTGCCGCTGGAATTCGTGTAAGAGCCGACAATCTTAATCGGGCCGTTGAAATTAGTACCAGTGGCGAGAGTGTTTGTGCCCTTCGGATGATTCAGCCTGGTCAACTTCTTGCCGTCGAGAATGTAACCGTGATAGTAGCCTTTCGCATCCTGGTAATACCCGACCATCACCCCGCTGTTGTTGATCTCAGCAACTTGGGTTTGGAATTCCCCATGCAGGTTTACGTTAGTGAACGTGAAGGTCAGTTTTGGCGCGTCGGCTGCACTTGCCGCGACGATTGTGAACAGCAGCAGAAACCCAAATACACACAGCATCAATTTGATGGTTTTCATCGAAGTCTCCTTATAGCGCTGTCCGAAATGGGGCTTAGAAGCCAGAGCCCCGGAGGGTCAAAAGAGACCGGCCAGGAAGAGGCTTCCCGTATCTGGCGGGCACAGTACGCTCAAAAAGGGCCAACGTCAAGGCGTAAACCTGCTTCACAGCTAACCAAGATTGAATGGTGGTTTTGCCACAAGTTCTAACGTCAATCAATGAAACATCGTCATTACCCCAAGAAATTGAAAACAGCCCATAACCCGACGGGCACCAAAGTTGACTACGACCCGAGCCGGACGGATAATGGCCTGCCTTTCCAGACAGGAGTGATCTTCTATGTCAGTCGAAGAAAATGTGAAGTTGATGCGGCGTTGGTTCCAGGAAGTATGGAACGAGGGCAAGCTCCAAACTATTCATGAGCTTCTCGCTCCCGATGCGGTGGCAGTCGGCGAACTTGAAGATGGGGCCAAACTTCGTGGACCCGCGGAGTTCGCAGCATTCGCCCAGCGCATTCGTGGCGCCTTTCCCGACATGAATATTGTCGTTGAAGATGTCTTCGGTACCGACGATAAGGTTGTGCTGCGCTGGTCGGGCACGATGACCCATTTCGGCGATCATCTGGGGATGCCCGCTACTCGCAAGCGCGTGCAAGTCACCGGAATCACCATCGCTCGCATCGCAAACCAACAGATCGTCGAGGGATGGGACAACTGGGACCAGTTAGGAATGCTCAAGCAGATCGGACTCTATGAGGCTCCCCAAGCCGCATAGTCGAACTCTCCCTTTTAATGCGGAAAAAGGCGGTCTGAAGGCCGCCTCATAGGTTTCCTGCCCTAACTACGGAGCGGGTTTGAACACATCGGTAATGACTGAAATAGCTGGTCCACCTTTTGCCACCGGATTTGCTGCTTTGTCAAAGGGGTCATCTCCGAACGTACCCTGGTAGCAGGTGTTGTCACCGGCCGCATTGAGACAACCCAATTCGACCTGAAATGTGTGCGTACCGCTGCGAACTGACAGAAGGAAAGTGAAAGAACGGGTAGTTGTTGCATTGGCACCGCTGGTTGACGCGCTGCCGTCGGATTTCCAAACATGGTCGAAAGACGTCAAGCCCTGGTTGACGTTCGCAACGAATCTGTCATTCAAAGTATCGATGCGGAAAACTCCGTAAGTTCCAGCGCTTCTTGGGTCTGAATTATCCATTTCCGCAACCACCGTCACGGTGACCAGACAGTGTGATGGTACGGAGCTACCCCCCAAGCCCGCTGGACAGGTAAAAGTCGTGGGCGAGACAAGCGATGCGAACGAATTAGAGTTGTAGACTCCGACTTCACCCGGTCCGGCTTGCTGGGCGATCCGCTGGTATAGGGCGCTTGCCTGCATCTGAGCAGAAGGAACGGGTGGTGGTGGGACAGGCGGCGGGGCGTATTGCGCGAAGGCGAATGATGCGAGCAGGAAAAGCATAAACGCCAGGGTAAATCCGCGTAGTTTCATTTTAAGCCTCTTTCTTGCTGCTAAATGTGACAACGAGAACAGGGCAGTCCGAATAAAACCTTCACCATATAAAACCGGCCTTTTAGCGATGCTCTGAAAATACCGTGGGGCGAGTGTCAATGCTGTAACTGCGGTTACCCAATCTAGTGATAGCGGTCACAATCAAGTGATTGGTTCTTACTGCTTTCTCGTTGCATCAATGCATCGTTGGTGCCATTTTGGAACCAATGCTCTCAGCCACTCCGCTTTCTTGTTGACCCTCCGCCGTCAGTTTCGATAACATAGAAAGTCATAGGTTATCTATAAGATAATCTAGGATCTTTGACAACCTGCCAATCTCCCAGGCTCACGGGGCCCGATCCTGAAGGCGAGACTGCTTTAGTTACAGAACGGGGCACTTCGAAGCGTTCGTAACTCCCATGTTTCCATGATTTTGCCTGTAACCACCTTTAGAACCATAGATCTAGGCGCAAGAAAAATTCCGGTCCTTTGTTTTCTATATTTTGCGCCGAAACGAGAGTTTTTTGCACCAGAAAATATGTGCAACTCGGACCTCATGATCCAACAAAACCGACGCCGCGGTTATTGGATCGTGACCGTCACTTTCTTCTTTGAACGGTTGTACTGGTTGGTCGCGTCCAGCGTATAGGTGGTGGTCACGGTGGGAGGCTATTTATATTCGGCGCAGAAACTGGGCTTGCTCTGCCCCAGCAATGAGCAACTTCGTTTGATTTCGTCGATGATTAGTTGATTCATGATGCCAACTCGGCGGATGCGCTTGCACTGGGGAGTCTCTCAGCGCCGTCTGGCAGAAAAATGGAGAACACCGTGCCGCTCGAACCCGACGTAGTGCGGCTGCGGACGCGGATCGATCCCTCGTGCTTCTGCACAATGCCATGCGAGAGCCAGAGGCCCAGGCCCGTGCCTGCGTCTCCCTTGGTGGAATAGAACGGCTCGAAGATGCGAGGCAGGTCGCTTTGTTGAATCCCGCTGCCGCTATCGGCGATGGTAATGCGGACTCCGGACCTGTACGCTCCACTTTCATGGTCGTTGGACCACTGGCGTCTGGGGGCGACGTGGAGAGTTAACCGACCTCCGTCGTCGAGAGCGTCGAGGGCGTTGAGGATGAGGTTGGAGAAGAGCTGGCGGAGCTCGCCGGCAAAGCCGTAGATTTCGACAGCCGGGTCATACTGTTTCTCAACTTGGATATGCCTTTCGCTCAGCGGGCGCAAGTAGAGTTGGAGAACATCGTCGAGAGTGGCCGCGACGTTCAGTGGAGAGGGCGATGAGGTTTCGCGGACGAACCCCAGCATCTGTTGAGCGATGGCAGCCACGCGCAGCACTTCTTTTTCCGCCATCTCCAGGTATTGGTCCTGATTCTGGGGACGGTGGCGGGCCAGATAGATCAGATTGAGGACCGCTTCCAGCGGGTTGTTGATCTCATGCGCGACGGCCGCGGCCAGGCGTCCGGCGGTAGCCAGCTTTTCGTTGCGGCGCAGTGCTTCTTCCGAACGCCGCCGCGCAGTGATGTCGTGCGCGATGCTGGATCCGCCGATCACTTCTCCGCGCTCGTTACGAATCGGTGACAGCGAGACATCCACCGCGACCCGGCTGCCGTCCTTTCGGACTCGCTCGGAGGTATGGTGCTGAATCGATTCGCCCCGCATAATCTTTCTACTGATTCCGGGGATCTCGTCGGGATGCTCTGGCGAAGCCAGCATTTTAACCGACATGCCGATGGCCTCGGCGGCAGAGTATCCGTAGAGGCGTTCGGCTCCCGGGTTCCAACTGGTGATGATTCCGTTTATGTCTCCGGCGACAATGGCATCGTCGGAAGATTCAACCATGGCGGCCATCTGGCGCTGAGTCTGTTCGGCGCGCGTCTGCGCGCGGGAACGCTGGCGGGCGAGGCCTGCGGTAAGTACCGCAACGGCAATAAATACGAACAACCGCCCATAGTCATTCGCGGAAATAGAAAAACTGAAGCGTGGCTCAAGGGCGAAGTAGTCGATTGCGAGTCCCGAAGCGGCCGTGCAGAGCAGCGCTGGTCCGAAGCCGAAGAAGCGGGCGCTCACGATGACCGCGGCGATGAAGATGGCGAACGGATCCTTTTGCATGACCGGCCAAAGAAACCAGATGCACAGCGCAACGCCGGTCGCGACCAGCGGCGCCGTGTAGCGGATGATCCAATGGCGCGACTCCATGGCATTCTCTGATTGCGGAATGTCGAGCGATGCCATAGGAAAGACGGACAAGCCATCCCAAAGGCGGGGTGGCGTGAGCAAACCTGGAACGTCCGAAAACAACGCAGCTGTAGGCGATCAATTTAGCAGGATAGGGTGCAGTCGCGCAATTGTGAGTATGGGAGGAACATGCGGAAAAAGAGAAGGCGCGGAATTTCTCCGCGCCTCTGTTGCTGATTGACGGCCTGATCTATTGCTGCGTGTTCAGAGTCTGACGTCCTGCATTAGGCCCTTGCGTGGTCGGAATCACGGTTAGAGCCGCTTGCAGGGTAAAATTCAAGATGGTTTCCGAGGGCAGTTTGATTTGCTGACTGTGGGTAACGGCTTGCGCGCCGGCACCTAATCCGCCGCCAGCTGCGGCTCCAATGGCGGCTCCTTTGCCGCCACCGGCGATGGCGCCGATGATGGCTCCGATTCCAGCGCCGGCTCCTACCTTCTCCACCGTGTTTTTGCCCCGCGAGCTGCCTTGCTTCTTGTATTGATCGGTCTGGATGTTGTACGTACTCCCTGACGCCGAAATGCGATCCAGTTGAAGTACGAGTAAGGATTGTCCGGCAAACTTGCCGGCACTCTGCACGGTCACGACGTGGCCTTCAACGGTGTAGCCGGTAGGAATCGCGGTCGCACCGTCAACGGCGAGCGGAGAATTCAGCGTGGCGTGGAAAGTTTGGCCTTGAGTCGCGGTTTCTGAATCAATCGCGTCCACCAGCCTAACTGCGAAGGTTGTTCCCGAGGGAATGGTGACCTTTTGCGGCGGCTGTGGAGGAGGTGGCGGCGCTGGAGCTACCGGAGCAGGCGCTGGAGCCGGGGCTGGCGCTGCTTGCGCGACCTGAGCCGGAGCGTTCGCAGCGTCGTCTTGGTCTTTAGATGTTTTGCGGCGATGCTTTACTGATGGAGCCGGTTTTGGCTGCTCTGGCGGCGGTGCTTGTGCCTCGACCGGCGGGGGTGGCGGTGGGGCGACCTGCAAATTGTTTACAACCTGCTTCACGCCTGTTTCACTGGACGCATAGCGAGCGGCTGCGTCGCGCTGGGCGTCGTTGTCCACCTGGCCGGAGAGCGTAACGCTTCCCTTGTCCGCCTGAACGATGAGTTGCTTGCCCTGGAGACCGGAATCGGTGTTCAGTTTGTTCTGGATATCGCTGGCAATCTGGGCGTCCGTCGGAGCCTTGGAGCAGCCGACGCCCACCAAGATGGCGAGCAATGCGACCGCGCTGAGGTAGAGAGAAAGCCTGGCCTTCATAAAACCACTCCTCTTGGTGTAAGTCCGGTATAAATAGTTTAGATGCATGGATCAGCCGAGTTTTATGGAAAAATATTGCGGAAGCTTCTCTGTCATTAGAGTTCGCAAAGCTGCCGCAACCAAAGTTTTGCCCCTCTTGGGGAAGCCAGGGCGAGCACAAACGATTACCGTAACGCTGGCTAAGTCTGGTGCAGAAATTTGTAATCGAGGATGCTGGCCGCAAGTTTCGATGTCTCGGTTTTTTCTTGCGTTTCTTTTTTATCTTTGTCTTGCACGTCTTTGGTTCGAGTGATGCGTCCCTGGCAAAGCACCGTGCTATTTTTCTGGCCGGAAATCTCTTCGGGCATCTCGAAAACCATCTCCACCAATGTGTTGTCGGGAAAACGCTGCGGTCCGTGCAGGAGCACGCCGGACTGGCTGAGGTTCGCAATCGTGCCTTCGTACCAACTGCCGAGATTCTTGACCCGGTAGCGCACTGGCGTGTCGAGCTTCAGGCGCCGGGCGCGCGGAACCCATGTAGGTTTGCGAGCACGGGTGCGGCTGCGGCGCGCGCTCGTGCCTTCCGCTTCCGTGACAGACTGGGTGCGATCCACGCGCTCGGTGCGGCGCATGGTGGTCCAGTCATAGCTGTATTCGACAGCGCAGAGAAGGCAAACCTGGTAGAACTGGCCATCGGCAGCCCGCCGGGGCCAGGAAAACTCGTGGGAGCAACGGCCTAACATAAGAACGTCCATTAACTTCTGAGGCATGTTCGTCTTTCCGGGACGGGATCGCCGGAAGACCCATCATCTAACGACAGCGTAATTTTGTGTAGGTTACTTTCGTGTCATTCGTGTCGCGCTGATTCTACAGGCGGTTTGAAGCCGAAGTGAGTGCTTCTCGTTGTTCGTTGTTTGCAACGTAAGGAGTTAAAGTGGTACGAAACACCTCACATGGGAAAGTTATGTCCACAGCGGTTCGGGTTATCAATCTCGAAGAGGGATTCCCAACTCGCGATCAGGCGTACCAGAAGCTCGAAGCCGCACTGGCCCGCGCGCGGAAAGACGGCATCCCGGCGTTGAAAGTGATTCACGGTTATGGCTCGACCGGTACGGGCGGAGTGCTGCGGTTTGCCATTCGCGGCTTCTTGCGTCAGCGAAAAGAGAAAGGTGAGATTGCAGCATTCGTCAACGGAGAGAGTTGGTCCAGTTTCGACGAGCGCAGCAAACTACTCTTTAAGAAGGTTCCGCAACTGGTATTAGACAGTGATTTGGGGCGCGGCAACAAGGGGATCACGTTGGTGCTCCTCTGAATTCGTGTCTTTGCATCGTCGAAGGCTGTGGTGACGTGTATGATCGGCGCGTGAAGGAAGGGATTAAACTCGGCGTTACCGCATTTGTTTTGGCGGGTGGCAAAAGCTCTCGCATGGGCAGCGATAAGGCCTTCCTTCGATTAGGTGACGAGACTCTTCTCTCGCAAGCACTGAAGCTGACGAGTGCTGTCGTAAGCGAAGTTTGCATTGTAGGCGACGCTAAGAAGTTTGCAGCCTTTGGCCGGGTGGTTGAGGATGTGTATCGCGAGCGGGGACCGCTGGGAGGAATTCATGCGGCACTCTCAGGTTCGACGACCGAGCTAAATTTGATGCTGGCGGTCGATCTGCCTTTCGTGACGCCGGCGTTTCTGCGGTATCTGTTGTCGCGGGCGCGGGAATCGGGTGCGATGGTGACGGTTCCGCGGGCGGGCGGGGGATTGCAGCCGCTTTGCGCAGTCTATCGGCGAGGGTTTGCGGAGGTAGCGGAGCAATCGTTGCGGGAAGGGAACAACAAGATTGATTCGCTGTTCGCGGGCGTTGAAACCTGCGTGATCGAAGAGGATGAGTTCGTGGGCGCGGGTTTCTCGGTAGAGATGTTTCGGAATCTGAACACGCCGGAGGAGTTGGATAAGGCGAAGGGAGAGCGTTCCGTGTTTGGGGTCTGAAGCGGATTCTGCTGCCGAGCTATGCTCGGCTGGACGGGCGACGGCGCCCGTCCCCACGCGATTCGATTGTGATTTAGTATTTTCAGAGGACTGAGAAACAGCGACATGGCCAGCAACGGGGAATTGGCACCGTATATCGAATTCAAAGAGGTCTCGAAGGCCTTCGGGGAGAACTGCGTTCTTGACCATGTCAACTTCGACGTGATGGCGGGAGAGACGGTTTGCATCCTGGGACGCAGCGGTGTGGGCAAGTCAGTTACGCTGCAAAATATCATGGGTTTTCTCAAGCCGGATTCAGGCCGGGTGATCGTGGCCAGGGAGGACATCACCGACTACGATGAGGCAAACCTGCAGCGAATCCGCAAGAAAGTCACCATGGTGTTCCAGAATGGCGCGCTGTTTGATTCGCTGACCGTGGGTGAGAATGTGGCATTTCCCCTGCGTGAACGGCGCGATCTGAAGGAAGATCAGATTTTCCAGATCGTCGACGGACTGTTGGAAATGGTGGGAGTCAAAGAAATGCGCGATTTGCTTCCCTCGGATTTGTCCACGGGAATGAAGCGGTCGGTGGCGATCGCACGAGCCTTGGCGGCCCAGCCGGAGTGCGTTCTTTATGATGAACCCACAACCATGGTCGATCCGCTGATGGCGCAGTTGCTCGGCGATTTGATCAAGCGGCTCAAGACCCAATTGCACCTGACCAGCGTGGTTGTAACCCACGACATGCGCCTCGCCGAGAAGCTGGCGAACCGAATTGTATTTCTCCACGAAGCCAAGGTGCTTTTCTTTGGCACCTATTCAGAGATGGAGAAATGCCAGGAGCCGATCGTGCAGGAGTTCCTGGACCTGGATAGGCTAACCTTGGAAGCGTAGGGAAGCGGCAGGCTATAGGCGAGTGTGATTCGTGATCCGGATCGTTTCTAAAATCCTTCTCGCACCAGTCGTTCGACATTGATGGAGCTGTTGGTGGAATCGCCTCTCATCATTTTCTCCACGTATTTTGCGATCATGTCCACTTCCAGGTTCACGGGATCGCCAGGCTTGAGGGATTTCAGGTTTGTCATTTCGGTGGTGTGCGGGATAATGGCGACGGTCACTTCGGTTCCTTCCACCTTTGCGACGGTGAGGCTGATGCCTTCAATCGAGAGAGAGCCTTTGAAGATGACATAGCGCGCCAGGTCGGGTGGGATCTCGATGCGCAGCCAATAGTTGTCGGCACCTGGGATCTCGTCGAGGGCGACGAACTTGCCGGTGCCATCGACGTGCCCCTGGACGATGTGTCCGCCGAAGCGTCCATCGGCGCGCATGGGGAGTTCGAGGTTGACCAGCGCGCCCGGTTTGATTCGGGAGAACGACGTACGATTCCAGGTCTCCTCGGCCAGATCTGCGCCGAAGGATTTGGGCGTGATCTCGACAGCCGTAAGACAGACGCCGCTGACCGCGATGCTGTCGCCCTTCTTCAACTCCTTGACCAGGTTGGAAGAAGAAACGGTGAGTCGGCGGTTCTCGTTTTCGTGGCCGATATTGGTGACGCGTCCAACTTCCTCGATGATGCCGGTGAACATGGAATCTCCTTCATTTCACCACAGAGTCACAGAGGCACAGAGGAGAAACTAGAATCCATTTAATTTCTGTGATTTTCCTATCTTGCCTTCTCTGTGTCTCTGTGCCTCGGTGGTGAAATGTGTCTCAATCCGCATATGGATCTTTCAAGTATCCTTCAACCGCGAAATCTTCGCCAAAACGGTGCAGGCGTGTGGACGTTACGTAGGCCGCGTTGTTGATGCTCGCGAATCCTGCGCCCCCGGCAAACGGCACGGAAGCGGTGCCTCCTAGAATTCTTGGTGCGTAGTATAGAAAGACCTTATCGACGATGCCTGCGGAAAGCGCGGCTGCGTTGACCATGGCGCCCCCTTCAATCATCAGGCTGGTGATCGCCATCTCACCAAGGAAGCGGACCACAGCGGCCATGTCGGGATGGCCCTCCGAGTTTGCCACGGGTAACTGGTCCACGCGAATGCCGAGCTTCAAGAGTCGCTTTTTCTTTTTCTCTTCGGCGAAAGAGCACAGCACTAGAACATCGTCCTGGGCGGTCTTGGCCACTCGGGATTCGAGGGGCAAGCGCAGACGCGAATCAAGCACCACGCGAAGCAGCGGGCGGCGGCGAGGACGGCCACTGCGGTCGGTGAGCAGTGGATTATCGGCAATCACGGTGCCAACACCAACGAGAATAGCGTCACTCTGATGACGAAGTTCCTGTACATGCGCGCGAGCGGATTCACCGGTGATCCAGGCGGTGCGAGTCGTGTTCCCAACTGGGGGATTCGGCGATTGATTTGGAGGTGGCGCGATTTTGCCGTCGAGCGTCATTGCAGCCTTTAGCGTGACCAGCGGAATGTGCCGGCGAACGTATTTGGCGAAGGACTCGTTGAGCGCTTGGGCCTCTTCTTCCAGCACGCCGGCGGAGACGTTGATCCCGGCGCTGCGAAGTTTGGCAAAGCCCTGGCCGCTGACCAGCGGGTTCGGGTCCGGCATGCAAGCAACTACACGACTGATTCCGGCGGCGATCAGCGCATCGGCGCAAGGTCCAGTTCGGCCCTGATGCGAACACGGTTCCAGGTTGAGATAAAGAGTTGTGCCACGAGCTTTTTCTCCGGCTTGCTCGAGGGCAAGGACTTCTGCATGCTTCAGGCCGTCGTAGGTGTGGCTGCCCGTGCCGACGACTGTGCCTTTCGCGTCGACAATGACGGCTCCCACACATGGATTAGGCGAGGTCAAACCGATCCCTTGCCGGGCCAGATCGAGGGCCCGGTGGAGGAAGAGTTCGTCAGTATCGCGATTGGGCATTGTACGTTTTCCACCACCGAGTCACCGAGACACAGAGAAAGCAGGAACTGACTTGTCCCGACTGCGTTTGCGCCCGCGTTCCAACTTCCGCGCAGGAGTTACGTTCTTCTCTGTGTCTCTGCGGTGAGGAAACTACGCAAACAGTGAATCGACAAAATCTTTCGCGTTGAAGGGCAGCAGATCCCCTGCCTTTTCGCCGACGCCGACGTAGCGGACGGGCAGACCTAGTTCTCGGGAAATTGCAATCACCACGCCGCCCTTAGCGGTGCCGTCGAGCTTGGTGAGGACGATTCCAGTCACGCCTGCCGCATCCGTGAACTGGCGCGCCTGTTGCAGACCGTTCTGCCCGGTGGTGGCATCCATCACCAATAAAGTTTCGTGCGGGGCGCCGGGAATGATTCGCTGCGCGGTTCGCCGCATCTTGTCGAGCTCCGCCATGAGGTTTGTTTTGGTGTGCAGACGTCCGGCGGTGTCGACGATCACGTAATCGGTATGGCGGGCGGAAGCGGCTTGCAGAGCGTCGTAGAGCACGGCTGCCGGATCGCCGCCGGCTTTAGTCCGGATGACTTCGGTACCGGTACGTTGCCCCCAGATTTCCAGTTGCTCGATGGCGGCGGCTCGGAAAGTATCGGCTGCGCAGAGCAGCACAGTCTTACCCTGCGAACGAAACACTTGCGAAAGCTTGCCGATGGTCGTTGTCTTGCCCGTGCCATTGACCCCGACCACGAGGATGACCTCCGAGGTGCCGTCGACTTTCTGAACCGGACGGATGTTGGCGGCATTCAAGATATTGAGCAGCTCTTCTTTCAAAAGGCGTTTGAGTTCGTCGGTATTCTTGATCTGCTTGCGGTCGGCTTTTTCACGAAGCTTGTCGAGGACTTCACGGGTAGTTGTGTTGCCAAGGTCGGCGCCAATCAGGGTGGCTTCAAGGTCGTCCAGAGTGGCGCGGTCAATTTCCTTGCCGATGGAAACAACTTCTTCGATGCGCTGGCTGAGGTTTTCGCGAGTACGCGTTACCGCCTCTTTCATGCGGTCGAAGAGGCCCGGCTTCTGCTGCTCGTCCAGGCTGCCAAACAGGGTCTGAATCATAGACGTTGGGAGTCGTGCGCTAAATATCAATTATAGCGGCAGGTAACGATTGAGAACGGAGCGGGGCAGCTACCGACTAAGCGGGAGCTTCGGAAACGACCGGAGCAGCGGCCGGAGGCGCCGGGGGAACGGGCACAGCGGAGGTAACTGGTATGGACGGCGCGGGTGTGGTTTGGCGCGGAATGCGAATGTCGCCGCGTCCATAGATTGCGGTAATGGCTGCGACCGCAGTTGGATCGAGCCGCTTGCCCGATAGATTGTGAATGATTTTCAAGGCGTCCAACGGGGAATGTGCGTGTTGGTAAGGACGATTGGTGGTGAGTGCATCGAAGGTGTCGGCGACGGCGATGATACGAGGCAGAAGCGGAATTTCGTCTCCCTTCAAGCCATGCGGATAACCGCGTCCGTCGAGCGATTCGTGGTGCAGTTCGATTCCTGGAATCATGTCTTTCAGCTGCGCCACCGGACGCAGAATATTGGCGCCCTTGGTGGTGTGCGTTTTCATGATGTCGAATTCTTCCGGGGTGAGTGCGCCCGGCTTCTTGAGGATGCGGTCTTCGATTCCAATTTTGCCGACATCGTGCAATTGGGCGGAGATGCGCACGGTCTCTATGAACTCTTCCGACACGCCCATTTCTTTGGCGATCATCATGGAATAGCGAGTGACACGGTCGGAGTGACCGCGAGTGTAAGGATCTTTTTCGTCGACCGCTCCGGCGAGCATCTGAATCGAGCCCATGAACAAGTCACGGTTCTCGGTTGCGGCTCGTTTAAGGTCGAGCACGAAATGCTCGAGCTCCTCGGACATGACGTTGAAGGTGTCGGCTAGTTCGCCGATTTCAGTGCGGCTCTTGACATGGACGCGCTGCGAAAAATCTCCACCCGCAATCGCTCGGCTGAAATGGGTAAGGACTTGCAGCGGATTCGTAATCCGGCGGGCAGCGAAAATACTGATGCCGATGCTCAGGGCAATGGCCATGATTGCCAGATTGCGGGCGTTGCGCTGCATCTCATACACGCCACGGTAAGCCTCGGCGCGCGGTTTTTGCACCACTACGGCCCAATCCAGGTTGGTTACGGGACTGTACGTGCCGAGCATTCTTGTGTTGGCGTTGCCATCTCGGACGTTGAATTCCCGGGTCGCGGCCACCATTTGCACCTTGGTACCCGCCTCGACAAAATTCCGCACGATTTCGAGGTTCGACATATCCTGACCGGTCGCGTAGTCAGAAGTGGCACCCGCGACCAGTCGCCCCTGGCTATCCACTACGTACGGTGTGAGGCCGCCTCGGTTGACCTCCTGCAGGCGACGTATCAGGAATTGCAGGTCCACGACGGAACCGATCATACCCAGGAAGCTGCCACCGTACATCACCGGAGTGCTGACCAGCATCACGGTGCGGGCCGACTTGCCAGTACCCACAACAAGTGCTTGGCCGTTGTAGACTCGAGCTTCGCGGGCGGCGGCATAAGCGCGCTCCAATTCGCGCTGTAGAAAGGCGTCGGGAGCGATTCGGCCGGCGGAAATTCCCTTGGCGTCGGCATTTAACAGCGTGGCATAGGCGAGGTCGTCGGAAGAGGAAACAAAATTTTCCAGCAAAGCGCGCAACTCGGGAGCTTCAACATGTTCGGAAGTGATGTCCCCACCACTGGCGACCTGGAGCGCAGAGGCCAGATTCGCCTGCATCATTCGCAGGGATTCCTGGTGCTGCGAAATGTCATCCGCGAGCGAGCGCGTGACCGTATTCTGCAGGAGCCTTTCGTTGGTAATCAGGCGGTCCCGGTTGATCGACTCCACCTGGGCCGAGTAAAAATACATGGGGACCACGCTGATCAGTACGAGCACACTTAGAATGACGTACAGAATAGGCAGGCGAGATGGCGTTGGCAAATTCAGCGACAAGTGACCCCTGCACGCGGCGTTTTCTACTCAACCAAGGCTTCAGCGATACATTAAGTGTAGCGTGATATCGCGGTCGGATATTGTTACGAAGGTACCCCGAAAAGCGGTGCCCTTCGGCGGTTTGACAGGATTTACAGGCTCTGACCGATGGCCTGCTGGATGCAATTTGTTTTCCGGCTAAGTGGCTGATGGAGTGATCATATGACTTCACTTCGGGGCGGCAAGTCTGGCAGGTCAGACGCTAAAGACCGGTCCTCCAAGCGGATGCGCGGGGAATGGGGATATCTGATTATGTGGGAATTTCAAGTCCGCCCAGGGATGGAAAAACGTTTCGAGAAAATCTATGGATCGGAAGGCGATTGGGCGCGACTCTTTATTCAGGATGAATCATATATCGGAACAGATTTAGTCCACAGCCTGAACGGCAAGCGGACTTATATGACGTTGGATTTCTGGAAGTCGCGACAGGCCTACGACGATTTTCGGAAGCGGCAGCTTGCTAAGTACAGGACTCTCGATCAGCAGTGCGAGAACCTGACGGAAAGCGAACGCGAGATAGGTAGGTTTGTGAGAGTCCCGAGCAAGTGAGGCGTGCGATCAAGCCGGGGGATTGCCCGGATCGAACCCGCTTTCACTCTTGGCACTGCGAGTCATCAGCTCATGGATGGCATCTCGAGGCGACTTGCCGTGGTGCAGGATGGCGTCCATCTGCGCGGTGATGGGCATTTCAACTCCGTGCGAACGAGCGAGTTCGACGGCCGCATGCGTGGTGAAGACGCCTTCGGCCACCATGCCATGCATGGCTGCGATGATCTCGGGAAGCTTGCGTCCACGTCCCAACTCAACTCCGACGCTCCGGTTGCGCGAAAGGCCGCCGGTGCAGGTGAGGACGAGATCGCCCAGGCCCGCGAGTCCGGCCATCGTGTCCGGGCGGCCGCCGCACGCTATGACCAAGCGCGTGATCTCCGCCAGGCCTCTCGTGATCAGGGCAGCGATGGAGTTGTGCCCGAGGCCCAGGCCATCACAAACTCCGGCAGCGATGGCAATGATGTTCTTCAGCGCGCCGCCCAGCTCGACACCAGCGACATCCGTGTTGGTGTAAACCCGGAAGCGCGGATCACCGAACGCTCGCTGAACGGTCTCGGCCAGTCCAGCGTCGCGTGAAGCGATGGTGATGGCGGTGGGATCGCCGCGTGCTACTTCCTTGGCGAAGGTTGGTCCACTCAGCGCGCCGATGCGGGGCTGGAAGCCTCCGTCTGATCCAACGACGACCGCGATCACTTCCGTCATGCGCAGCAACGTTCCCTCTTCCAGACCCTTCGTTGCGCTTACAAACAGCATGTCCGACGTGAGGAACGGACGCATTTTCTGAAAAAGGCCACGGCAGTGTTGCGAAGGCATGACGCTAGCAACGATTTCGGCATCATGAATAGCTTCCTCAAAACTGCCGGTGACAGAAACGCAGTCGGGAATGGCGTGCTCTGGAAGAAAGAGCTCGTTCACCCGGCGCGACGAAATGGAATCGCGCACCTCTTTTTCGTGGGCCCATAGGCGAACGCGATGTGTGCCCTTCCGGCCCAGGACGATAGACAGGCTCGTACCCCAGGCGCCCGCACCGACCACCGCAATCTCGCTCACGTGCGCCTCCACTGGAAGCGGGATTCCGTGTGGTCGAACAGACGGCTGATGTTCTCGTGGTGTTTTGCGATGATGAGAAGGGAAGCTGCCGCTATGAAAGGAAGCACCCGGGAAGTAGCACGCTCAGGCTCGAGAATCCACGCCAGCAGCGGGAAGAGAGCCACGGCGACGATCGAGGCGAGAGATACGTAGCGGAACACCAGAAAGATCACGAGGAAGATCGCAAGCATCACCAGAATGGTTTTAGGCGTGAGCGCGATAAAGGAACCCAGTCCGGTGGCTACTCCTTTGCCGCCGCGAAAACGCAGCCACACCGGGAACATATGACCTGCGATAGCGAAGAATGCCGCGACACTGAGTAGTGTTTTGTTGCCGGGGAAAGTCATCCGTGTGATGACAACGGCGGCCAGTCCCTTCAGCGCATCGAGAACCAGCGTAAGAGCGCCCAAACCTTTCGAAGTGCGAGAAACGTTGGTCGCGCCAATGTTGCCGCTGCCTGTCTGGCGAACATCCTGTCCGCGAAATACGCGCACCAGGAGATAGCCGAAAGGAATCGAGCCCAGTAGGTAGCTATACGCGGCAGTGAGAACGAAGGCCATCTTATGTTTGAACAAGCGCCTTGCTTTCCCTGGCGGCGAGGGTAGGATGTCGGCGCTACGTTAAGGCGAATCCTGCGATCTTTGTGTAGCGCGAACCTCCCGGTGACAGCTGGCTCTGGTACAGAAAAAACTCGTGGGCCGCCATGGTACCAAACTCAGGTGTGGGCAGAGCGGCCAATTTCTCCTGTAAATGTTGGAAGTTCTTATTCGTAGCGTCACCCTTGCGCCAGCGGGGCGCTCCGGAGCGTCCGCCGCCGCGCGCCAGCGTGAGGTGAGGAGCGAAGGGATGATCTTCTTTCCGGATTCCGAGAGCGGAAGTGGAGTCATCGACGGCTTTCGCGAGAGATGAGAGTTGCGGCCCGGATTCGATTCCGACCCAGAAGACCCGGGCAGCTTTTGCGGTGGGGAAGAAGCCGTAACCGCGGAATGTAATCTCGAAGGACTCGGAGCGGACGCCGGAAAGAGAGCGCTTGATTTCTTCCACGATCTCGTTCGGTTTCTCGCCAATGAATTTCAAAGTGATGTGCAGCGACTCAGGACGGACCCAGCGCGCATCGGGCGCGAACCCGCTCACGCCTTCCATGAAGCGCTGAATGCGCTGGCGGATGGCCTCGTCGATGTCGAGGGCAATGAAGATTCGCATAACCGTCGTCGGTCGTTCGTCGTTGGTCGTTGGCCAAAATCGATCCGGCCAACGACCACCGGCCAAAGACCGATTTACATCAGCTTTCTTCTCACCATATCCAGCGCCTGCTGGCTGGCGAAGCGGCGGATGTGTTTGCGATCTCCGGAAAATTTTCGTTCCACGACATCGGTTCCACCCTCGCTGGCCAGAGCATGGAAAACCAATCCAACCGGTTTCGCGTCGGTCCCGCCGGTCGGTCCGGCAACACCCGTAATCCCCACGCCCAGAGTTGCGCCGGTGCGCCGACGGATTCCCTCCGCCAGAGCAGCGGCTACTTCGCGGCTCACTGCGCCGCATTTGTCGATGAGTTCAGGGGGAACGTCGGCGAACCCGGTCTTCAATTGATTCGAATAAACAACGGCGCCCCCCACAAAGTAACGGGAGCTTCCACTGACGGAAGTGATGCGCTCGGCCAATAATCCGCCGGTGCAGGATTCCGCGACCGCGAGGGTTGCGTTGCGCATCTGCAAATAGTAGCCGACGATCTGTTCCATCGAATCGCCGTTGTCGGAGTAGACGCAATCTCCAAGTTCTTCTTCAATCTTCGCCACCAGTTCATCGACTCTAGCCTGCGCGGCATCGAGAGAAGCGGCGTGAGTCTTAAGATGCAGTTGGATCTCGCCGGCTCCAGCCAGGATGGTCGTTTGCACATCCGTATAGAGCTTGTAAATGGGGGCAACCCGGGCGTCGCATGCCGACTCGCCCAGTCCCGTAATTTTCAGTTCGCGAGTGGCAATGAATTGCGCCGGAACCTTGGCCCGCAGGCGAGGCAGACACTGTTCCTCGAAGAGAGCCTTCAACTCGTGCGGCGGCCCGGGAAGCAAGATGATGATTCTCTCCCGGCCCTCATATTTACCGCTCATCCACTGCCCGGGGGCGCTGCCGTTGGCGTTGGGCAAGACGGTTGCACCCGTAAGGACGTCGGCCTGCTTGATGTTGTTCGGCGCCATTTTCCAGCCGCGCGCGGCGAAGCGCTGTTCGAGACTGGTAATAATCGCCGGGTCACGCTGAAGTCCCAGTCCAAGCGCGTCGGCTACCGCTTCGCGAGTGAGGTCGTCTTCGGTCGGGCCAAGTCCGCCCATGAAGATAACAATCTCGGCGCGCGATACGGCAAGGCTGGCCGCTCCCGTGAGATGTTCACGGTTATCGCCAACGATGGTCTTGAAAATCACTTCAACCCCAAGCTGGTTGAGCTTCTCCGTTAAATAAAGCGAGTTCGTATCCTGACGGAAAGGAGTCAGCAACTCGGAGCCAATGGCGACGATCTCGGCATTCACGAATAAAAGTGTAAATGAAAAAGGGAGAAACGAAGATCAGCCACGGATTTGCACGGATTCGCGCGGTAATTCTTAGGCTGAATGCTCGGTTCAAGCAGGGAAGTCGGCCAACGGCAATCCTTCGATGTTCCATGCAAGATGATGCACCGCGCTGTTGGTTGCCAGAACGACCGAACGGCCGGGCGCGAACGCAAGACCGACCAGACCAGCGCCAGCCACTGCCAGCGATGCTTCGCCAGCGGGAGTGATTCTTACAATGCCGCGTTTGCCTGAGAGCGACGCGGCCACGTAGAGATTGCCTTCCACGTCGAAGGCAACGCCCTGAGGACGTCCCAAGCCACGGAAGAAGGTCGACACGTTCCCTTGCGGAGTGATCTTGTAGACGCAATCAAAACTCGAGGTGGTCGGCCCGGTCACGAACAGGTCTCCGTGGGGACCGAAAGCCAAATGGTAAGCGGAAATGCTGGGCTCGAGAGTTGCGAAAACGAAGATCTGACGGTCGGAACCAATCTTAAAAATTGTGCCGCTGCGGTCGCCGACGTAAAGATTTTCCGCGCGGTCGAAGGCAACGCCGGTAGCAATGCCCATCCCCTCGGCGTAGGAGGACATAGTCCCATTCGGAGCGACCCGATACACCGTCCCATCAAATCGCGACGAAACGTACATTTGACCTGCCCGGTCAAAGGCGATTGAAGTGGCGTTCATCAGGTCCGCAAGAAATGGCTTGACGTTGTAGTTAGTGTCGATCTTGTAGATGGCGACGGGAACCTTTTGCCCCCGGCTCCCGGAAAAACTGACGTAAATATTGCCCTCGGCGTCGAGCGCAGGATTCGTCACCGGGTGCAGATTCTCTGCAATGGGGACGGCAACTTTGATCTGGTGAGGATTGCTGGAGTGCCCATTGGTCGAGACCACGATGGGTCCCGAGGACGCGCCTTGCGGTACGCGAGCTACCAGGAATTCGTCAGAACTGATGACCACCGCGCCCTCGATTTCGCCAAAGCGCACCCGAGGCCGTCGCAAATCCTGGGGACGCAAACCGTGACCGGTAATTCGCACCTCGCCACCGGGCATGGCAGCGGCGGGAAACACCCCTTCGATATGCGGCTTCCCGTTGACGTTCGTCTTACCCAGCAAGCGGTCAGAAATTCCCATCGACTCCAACTTCCTTGGTTATGCGTCCGCCGAAAAAGCTATCGCGGCAAAAGGCCGAAATGGAGCGCCAGTTGCATAAGCGCCAGCGCGTAAAGCCCAGCCCCGACGTCATCTAGTACGATGCCGGTTCCTTCCGGAAGGTGTTCCAGTTGACGAACCGGCGGAGGCTTCACGATATCGAACCCCCGGAAAAGTATAAAGCCCAGCAACAGAGATTTCCACGAGACCGGCACCGCAATCAAAGTGATGAGTTGACCGGCAACTTCGTCGATCACCACGAACTGAGGGTCTTTCAGGCCAGTGGAGCGAGCCATTTGAGTAGCTGCGGGAATACCGACCAGTATCGCCACGGCCGCCAGAAACACCGCGGCAGCGGGCTGCCAATGCGGGTTGATCCAGCCGCTTACCAGCCACCATAGTGAGACCGTAGCCGCCGAACCCCAACTCCCGGGCCCGGGGTGAAGCAGCCCCGTGCCAAAAAAAGTCGCGGTCAACTTTGCCCAGAGCGGTGCGCGGCGGCGGCACGACGGAGGCAGAAAAGTGTTGGAGTCGGGTTTTTGATCCGACTCAGTCTTCATCGGAATTGTCCGGGAGTCCACCTGAAATGCTGTCTGACGTGTCCTGCACCGGCGATGAAATCACGTACGCTCCGCTTGCCCACTTGCCCAAATCGATCAGGCGGCAGCGCTCGCTGCAGAACGGAAATTCCGCATCCCCGCTCTTGACCGGCTTCTTGCAAATGGGACACCGCAGGTTCAAAGTGCGCTTGCGTGCCATAGATTCCTATACGATTCTAGCCACCAGATCATAGTCGTGGGCCTCGGTAATCTGGCAGCGGTAGAACTCGCCCGGTTGCGGTTGGAGTCCTTCGGGAACGTCGTTCACAAAGACTTTGCCATCGATTTCAGGAGCGTGCCTCGGAGTGCGTCCTTCGAGCAGCAGGTCGCTCTCTTCGGACACTCCTTCCAGCAGCAGATCGAGCTCCCGGCCGACCAACGCTTTCTTTCTCTTCTTGCTGATGCGGCGCTGAATCTGCATAAGGTGTTTGCGCCGCCGCTCGATCTCGCGGACAGAAAGCTTCTCGTCCAGCGCAAAGGCGTGGGCGCCTTCCTGGTCGGAGTAGCCGAACGCGCCCATCCAGTCAAATTCGGCCTGGCGGACGAATTCGCAAAGTTGCTCGAATTCGCTTTCAGTTTCGCCGGGGAAGCCCACGATGAAGGACGTTCTCAAGGTAACGTCTGGAATCGTGCGCCTCATCTTCTCGATCGAACGCAAAAACACGTCGGCGCCTCCGCCACGTTTCATGCGCTTCAGAACCGCCGCCGAAGCGTGTTGCAGAGGCACATCCACATAAGCGCAAATCTTTTCGTGGGCGGCAATGGTTTCAAGCAGGCGGCCCGTAATTTTGTTGGGATAGGCGTAGAGGAAACGGATCCAGCGCAAGTCGGCAATGCCAGCTAGTCTTTCGAGCAGGAGCGCGAGCCCATCCTTGAGGCCAAAATCTTCGCCGTAGCAGGTTGTATCTTGTCCGATAAGCGTGATCTCGCGCACTCCAGAGCGGGCGAGCCGTTCGGCCTCAGCGACGACGGATTCAAATCGACGGGAGCGGAACTTGCCGCGTAGCTGAGGAATAATGCAAAAGCTGCAGGGATGGTCGCAGCCCTCGGCGATCTTGATATAGGCAGTGTATTTCGGCGTGGCCAGGACGCGAGGCGTTGCTTCATCGTAGAGGTAGTTGGGCAGGTCAGCGATGGCGCCGTCCCATGATTCGCGCGAAAAGCGTCCTTGGGACTCGCGAGCGTCGCCCTCGGGGCGTGATCTCAAAATGTTAAACGGAGAAGATTTGGCTGGCGCGGGTGCGACTCCCGCTGCCGCAAGAATCGTTTCTAGTTCCCCTGTCCCCACCACCGCATCAACTTCCGGAATATTCTTGCGGATGTCGTCGCGAAAGCGTTCGACCAGGCATCCGGCAACAACCAGCTTCTGTGCGCGACCATCGGTCTTGTGGCGCGTCATTTCGAGGATGGTGTTCACCGATTCCTGCTGGGCGCTGGCGATGAACGAACAGGTATTGACCACGATGACATCGGCGTCTTCGGCACGCGAAATTAACTCAGCTCCCGCCTGTGCCAACATGCCCATCATGACCTCGCTATCCACGAGATTCTTGGGACAGCCCAGGCTGACAAATCCAACCTTGAGCCGGGATCCGGGCGTCGGACCGCCGTTTGCCAGCACATTTTCGATGGCTACAGTAGGCTTCTGATGAGGCATGGAATCCTTCTATTCTAACATTCAGGAGCGATTGGTTACTCCGTTGAGAGTTTGTTCTCGCGAGACACAGCCCAACGCCAGTTGGAGCTTGGAAGGATCACTGAAACAGTAGAAAATAACGCAACAGGAGTGCCGACTTGAGTCGACTGACGTGGTTTGGTTTGTTCGCCGTCACGGCGATGCTGGTTTGCTACGCCTTCGAAGACCGGAACCGATGGTTCATCCTGGCATTCGCCGGCGCATGTCTCTTGGGTTCTGCTTATGGATTCCTCCAAGGCGCTTGGCCCTTCGGAGTTGTGGAGGCGATTTGGTCGGTTGTTGCCGTGCGCCGTTGGTGGCTTGCAATAAACTCAAATTGACTGCTTAGCCGGAATCCAGTTTCAGCGGCGAGCCGCTGTCGAAATCTCTTCGTATAGGTCCGGCAGGCGCTGCGCATCCTCTGCCGAACCCCCGAAGCGCGCCGACTCGTAATGCCGGGTGAACCTTGCCACCGACTCTCGCATAGAGTCATCTTGAATAAGTATCAGGAATTCTTTCGGAGTGTGCGCTGAGGACTTGCGCCAGCCCTTCTTGGCGAGCATTCGCGTCATGCGCTCGTACCAGATGGTTGCGGCCAGGCTCGGAGATTTCTCTGGACGAGCCGCCAGCCGACGGCTGCGAAACGCTCGCCACAGCCGCCGAGCGCTAGCTGCCAAAACAATTGCGAGTGCGACCACCGCTCCCGCGACGCTCCACTTCACGGGAGAATCAGAAATCGTCCGCGAAGTTCGACGAGCCACATCCAGCAGCGCCTCATGGTGCCGGTGCATCCAGATTCGTGTCCGTTGAAACCACTCCAGGCTGTTGCGCGAGACCTCGCGACCCAGATTGTACTGATGGCCCGCGTCGTAGTTGATGACCCACTCCCGCCAGAATGAAGCCATCGCATCCAGGTACAACGCTCCCCGGCTCCAACCAGTGCGCGTCTGCATGGGCGCCGCCGGAGTGGGATCAAAACTGACCCAACCATAGCCCGGGAAATAGGCTTCCACCCAGGAGTGCGCGTTGCTGGCGCGAACCAGGTACTGCGAAGTAACGTCGTTAAATTCCCCGGTGCGGAAACCGTTCACCACCCGCGAAGGAATGCCCACGACGCGTAGCATAATGGCCATCGACGAAGCGAAGTACTCGCAGTGCCCTTGCTTACGTTCGAAAAGGAAATTGGCCACTGGGTCGCGCGGAACCGTGCGCGGAAGCTGCAGCGTGTATCCAAAGTGGGTGCGCAGATATCGTTCGATCGCGGTCGTCTTATCGTAAGTGTTGTCCGAGGAAGCCGCGATCTGCTGGGCCAGAGATACCACGCGACCGTCCAGCGGAGGCAGTTGCAGATAGTTCAACAGAATCTCGGGCGGATAATCGTTCGAGGCCGCACGCAACTCGCCAGGACTGGGCTGCGCAATGTCAGACGTGGCCTCGTAGCGGCCGACCGGATGCTCGGGGTCGAGATCAAAGACGGCATCTCCAGTATCCATCGACAGCAAACGATAGTTGCCCTGGAGAAGCCGCGCAGTGGGCGCAAGGAAGAAAACATTGCTGGCCAGAGGCTCCGTCAAAACCCGATAGTGAATCGGCCGCGCCGGCTCCGAAAGCCGAAGATTTTTCCAGCGTGAACCGGTTTGAAGCAGGAGAAAACGCCCCTCGCCCATGCTGGTCACTACGTGCTGGGCATGCGGATTGAACCAGGTCTTGCCATCGAACACGTTCAGGGTTACGCCGCGCCACTTCAAGTCGTAATGCGCCATGCGGATCGCCGTCGATCTGAACATGCATCACCAGCGAACTGGACTGTTGTATCTCGCCGATCTGCCCGAGTTGTACCCGGTCGCTGAAGCCGGTGCTGATCTCACGGCTGCGCGCGAAGGCGCTGAGGTATCCGGTCGATATGCGAGGCAGCACAAAGAAAATCGCCGCTGCGCCCAGCATGATCAGGAACGCGAGCATGGGCGCGGCTCCAGCCACAGAGAACGCCATCTGCCGGTAAGCGGAATCATCACCCGAGGAGTTGGCCCTCACCGTGGCTTGGGCCGAAGCGCGCCGCATCTCCATCAGGATGCAGGTCACGACCGCCATCAGCATGAATACGGCGAATGCCAGCAGGAACGTACTGTTCACGGTGAGTACAGCTGCGGCTAGCACCATGAGGAAGGAGATAATCGCAAGGAAATAATAATCGCGATCGCGTTTGGTGGAGAACAGCCGAACCACCATAACGAAAAGCACGAGATGCACGGTTGCCGTGACGAACAAACCAGAAAACACAAAGTAATCCGCGAGATAGAACGCCACATACGCAAGCGTGAGAGTGGTCGTCCAGCTCTCGGGAATCAGCAGAGTGCGACGCGTGGCCAGCAGGTATCCCCGAAACGCAATCGCCGCGCTGACAAGCAGAATCGTAGGCAGGTCCAAGGCTCCGGTCGAAACCAGGGTCACGAACCCGCACAGCACAAGCAAATACAGCGCAACTTCAAAGTAGCGCTGTACCGCCGTGGGCAGTGGAGCGATCTCGGATTGTGGGCTACCCGCAAGAGTCATGAATCAGTTCTATGGAACGCACTTGTCCATTGTTGGCGATTCCGTCCGGAAAGGGAAGAGTACGATCGGGATGTTAGAATCGAACAGGTCAGGCATCGGTCCCGCGCGACGCACTCTCGCCAACCCCGCCAGGTCCGGAAGGAAGCAACGGTAACGAGCTCTTGCGTGTGCAGTGGGTCGCCGGTGTCTGGCTTTTTTATCTCGCGGAAATCCGTTCAGCGACCGGCGGAGCAGTTGAAGTCGTTGCTGCCCGCGTTCAGCCTCAATAAGTTGGACATTGCCTGTTTCGTGCGTCAGAATAGCAAGTTTATATCCTAACCGGAGAACTCATAGAGTGAGCCAACCTGTGCGCGCCGGCATTGCCCGAGCAAAAATCAGCGCTCTGGGGACCTACGTCCCGCCCCGCCTTTTGACCAACGCCGATCTCGAAACGATGGTCGAAACCACCGATCAATGGATCGTCGAACGCACCGGAATCCGCGAGCGGCACATCGTCGATAAGGGTGTGGCCACGAGCGATTTGGCTGTGGAAGCCGCGAAGCAGGCCCTTGCTGCCGGCGGCCTCGCGCCCTCCGATGTGGATGCGATCATCGTCGGTACGGTCACACCGGACATGTTTTTCCCGTCGACCGCATGCCTGGTACAGCACAAACTCGGCGCCAAGAACGTCTGGGGCTTCGACGTTTCCGCTGCCTGCTCGGCGTTCGTCTATGCCCTGCAGACGGGAGCGCAGTTCATCGCAACCGGCGCTCACAAAAAGGTGATGGTCATCGGAGCTGACTCCATGTCTTCGATCATCGACTACACCGATCGGGCGACTTGCATTATTTTTGGCGACGGGGCTGGCGCCGTCATCCTCGAACCAGCCGATGGCGATGGCCTCGGAATGATCGACTTCATCCACGAGGTCGACGGTTCCGGAGGATGTTCTCTGTACATGCCCGGGGGCGGCAGCCTGCACCCCTCGAGCCACGAAACCGTCGACCAGAGGATGCATTACGTCCACCAGGACGGCGGCGCGGTGTTCAAGTACGCCGTCCGCAAAATGGCCGAAGTCTGCGAGAGACTCCTGGAGCGCAATGGGTTGAAGGGCACCGACGTCGATGCCTTCATTCCCCATCAAGCCAACCAGCGCATCATCATGGCAACCGCCGATCGTTTAGCCATGAAGCCGGAACATGTAATCATCAATATCGATCGCTACGGAAATACCACTGCCGCCACGATTCCACTCGCCATGGACACGGCGCGTCAGGAAGGCAAGCTCAAGAAGGGGGATCTGGTGCTGCTGGCATCCGTGGGCGCCGGATTCACGGTAGGTGCTACGTTGCTGCGCTGGGCCTACTGACAGAGGCCTCTACTCGCCGTTTGCGCCGCTAGTGTTCTTCTGCTGCTCGAACGGCTTCTGCAGATACTTCCGCGCTTCCTCGAGCGCGCCCTGCGTGTTGTCGTTCGTCTGCAGGGCTTGCCGATATTCGTTGGTCGCGCGTTCGCGTTGGCCGGTCACGTCAAAAATCTTGCCTAACTGGATGTGGCTCCAAACCTCGGTCCAGCGAGGATCGCCATCGCCGTTCAGCGCGTCGCGGTACGCGTTTGCTGACGCCTGGTAATTCTTTTGCAGGAAGAAGACCTCGGCAATGCGGTAATGCGCCAGCGAACTGTTCTTATTGACCTCGAGGGCCTTGTTGAATTCGCTGAGCGCCGCGGCAAAATCGCCTTGCTGCACCAGGGCCTGTCCCCGCTGAATGTCCGCGCGCAGCTTTACGTCAGAGGAATTTCTCAGCACGCGATTGTCCGGATCAATCGAGATCCGGCGTGGCTTGCCGAAAGTTTCTATCGCGAACGCCGAATCGGTTCCGACCACCTCAATCCGTTTTTCTTCCGTCTTGCCATCGGTGTCAATTTTCAGCTCGACTGGCATCCGGAACAGATCGAGATCCTGCGTAATCTCCCCGACAACGCGAAAGCCCTTGTTGTTACCCAGCCGGTAAACCGTGTACTTGGTTTTGAATTCGGGAGCACCGGTGGAATCGAGCCACTGCGTAAAAAACCAGGTGAGTTTCTCGCCGTAAGCCTGCTCCGCGATGGCGGTGAAATCATCCAGCGATGCCGACTTGCCCGCATATTTCGAAGCGAAAGTGCGCATCGTCTGGTCGTACTTCTGATCTCCTACTACCCAGCGCAGCATGTGCAAAATCATCGCACCCTTGTCAGTCGCGAGCGACTGGAACTCGGGCGAGAACATATCCAGCTTGCCGATCGTCGCCAGCGGCACCGAGTCGTAAGCCAGCGCTCCCACCGACATATCTTTCACCACTTCTTCGAGACCGTTGCTTCCTGCGGCGTTTTCCACGTAGCGAGCCTCGGAGTAGCGGGCGAAGCCATCGCACATCCACCAGTCGTCGATGGTCGCCGGACTCACGGAAACTCCCCACCACTGGTGCGCGATGGTGTTTGCCAATAACCGGTAATTTACTTTCTCGGTTACAGCCCGGCTCGCGACCGCCGCCATTTCCGGAGCCCACGCGGAGGGCACAGTGTCATCCGGAAGCTCCACGACTTTAAGGCTGGTCGAAGGCGCCGCGCCGTAGAGGGTCACGTAGTAAGTAAATTCCTTGATCGCGGTCTCTGCGTACATCGCGCCCAGATTCTGGTGAACCGGCTTGAAAAAGACATGCAGGTCGACCCCGGCTTCATCGCTCTTGAATTCCTGAAACGTTCCGGCAACGATCGTCCCGGGGAAACTCGGTTTGTCCCAGACGAAGGTGAACGTCTTGGTTGGCAGTGTGCTCGTGCCTGATTTCTTGGCGGCAGAAGCGCCGCCGGCCGTCTCCTTCCCGCTGCCAATCACGACCATGTGGGCGGGCACCGTGATGTTCATCGTGGCCGTGAACCGGTTAATGCCGTAGGCGTTCACCGGAAACCAACGCCCGGCATAAAGCAGGTAGCTGGTTTCGTCGTTGATCGAAGCCAGCTTGAGTCCCTGCACCGGGCTGTCATCGCCGGTGTCGAGCGTGCCATCGTATTCAAAGGTGACCGTGGTCGAACTGTTTTTGCTGAGGGGCTTCGACAACAGGACTCGCACCGTAAAGTCCTGAGTGATGCGCTCGGTGGTTAGTGTCTTGCCGGTGTCATCGGTCACCTTGGTCACGCGCAGGCCGTTATGCAGCTCAAACGTGGCGGCAGTGATGTCCTCGAGTGCAGTAAACTTCACCTTCGCGCGAGCCGCGATTTTATGGGTGTGGGGCGTCAGTTCGGCGTCGATCTGATAGTCGTCCACCCGCAGCCGCGCCTTTTCCGCCGCCCATGCATGCAGCGAACCCAAAAGCAGCACTAAGGCAACAAGGTGTGTAAGGGCCCGACGCTGGCGCCGAGGTTCAAAGAACATTCAAGAACGTCTCCCGGGAAATCCCGCAGGTCTCTAAGCTCTATGATGAAGATTGTTACGCAAAAGATGTGCTAGGACAAGGCTTAGACGGTTTTTACCTCGTCTGCTTGTAGAAACGTAGCTAGCTACGTTTCTACGCGCGCTCTCAGAAGCGTCATAACCGCCTCCGCCGCCCGCTCCGCCGGATGCAGCCGGCCTGCCTGCGGACCGCGAAGCAACCCCTTCACCTCGGCCAAGCCTGCAATCATCCGGTCGCGTTTGGGCCCGTCCGGGAGAATCTCCTTAAGCCGCGCGACCACCTTCTCAGCAGTAAAGTCCTGCTGCACCAGTTCCGGGACAACCTCTCTGCCAGCGATCAAATTCACCATGGCAAAGTGAGGCACCTTGACGCGCGACCGTCCCAGAAAATAAGTTAGTGGCGAAACGCGGTACACCATCACGAACGGCGTGCCCATCATCGCGGCCTCGACTGTGGCCGTGCCGCTGGCGATGATTCCGGCGCGCGAGTGCGCCAGGGCGGGCAAGGAATCGGCGACCAGGCGGATTCGTTGGCCGCCGCCAATCAAGGATTCGAGAAAGCTACGATCCAGCGTGGGCGCAACCGGAAGCAGGAATTCGTATCCCGGCCCCAGCTTCGAGGCCGACTCCAAAATCGTGGGCAAATTCATCCGCACTTCTTTCATCCGGCTGCCCGGCATCAGGGTGAGCCATTGTTTCGCGGTGTCGAGTTGGTTCTGCGAAGCATAGGCGGCGCGATCGATTGCAGGCAGAGGAAGGTCGGCAAGCGGATGCCCGACGAAAGTCGCATCCACCCCACGATCGCGGTAAAACTTCTCTTCGAAGGGAAAAATCACCAGCGCCTTGTCGACGTATTTGCGCAGCAACCGCACCCGCCCTTGCCGCCAAGCCCAGAACTGCGGGCAAACATAGTAGACGACGGGAATTCCGCGCTTTCGCATCTGCCGGGCAACTCGCCAGTTGAAGGCAGGAGAATCGATGACGATGGCCAGGTCCGGGTGGCGATGGTCGGCCTCCGCGATCAGCATATGAAACAACCCATAGATTTTGGGAAGATGGCTGACGATCTCGGAGATGCCGACGACCGCGAGATCTTTTGCGTCGACCACGGTATCGCACCCGGCATCCCGCATGCGATCCCCACCCACCCCAAAGAATTCTAAAGACGGATCGCGACGCCGCAGGGCCTCGATGAGTTGAGCCCCGTACATTTCACCTGAGGCCTCGCCAGCGGAAATGAGAATCAGCACGGGAGCATTGTACTTGGGAAGCGTCGCGGGGACTGACGCATCGAATTTCGCTCTGCCAATCTTCGCTCTGCCAATCTTTGCTCCGCCAACCATGGGGGTGCCCCATCCTTCCGCGTTCGTTGCGGAAGGGTGGGAGGCGAAAATCTCAACGGGACCCAGGTCCTGGCTTCTATTTACTCTTTGGTACATTCAATCTCGCAGCAGTCACCGAATAGTGACGGGTATATACCCCAAAAAATGCGTTTTCCAGCCAAATCTATGAAAACAAAGGGGCTGTTTTCGAGATACCCTCGTAAAATATCCCTTTTAAAGGACTTACGGAGGGGGGATATTCGGGGCTTCCCAGCTCTGTAAGTTATTGAAAACAGACGGTGGGCTGGAGATACCTTCTAAAATATCCCTTCTAAAGGACTTAGCGGATGCCTTTTTGGGAGGATTTGGCGTGTTTGCCACCTGCGGTTGGAGCGTTTCAATTGTCAAAGAGCCGGAGTTGCTCATTGCTGTTTATCGAACAGCTAATGTTGTTTCCTATATGTTATCCGAGTAGAAATGCCGGGTCAAGCCGAAAAAAAGGGACGTCGCGAGACGGTGAATGAGGGCAAAGTTATTACGCTGGGGACTGATGGATGCGTGCCCAGTGCACGAATTGAAAGCCTCGCGCCCACCCTCTCCGCAAAGGACGCGGAGAAGGGTGGGGCACCCGGAAAGCTGTGAACCTGGAAGAGCTGGGCAGTTCCCTCGCGTCGGCGCTCAGTCAGCGGTCACCTGGGAGCCGGTCGAGACTTCCTGATCTTTGTATTGCAGTTGATAGAGCTTGAAGTAGATGCCGTGCTGGGCCAGCAGTTGCTGGTGGGAGCCCATCTCGCGGACCTGGCCTTTGTGCATGACGACAATCTTGTCGGCGCGCTGGATCGTCGAAAGCCGGTGGGCAATGATCACGGAGGTGCGGCCTTCGACCATGCGGCTCAGGGCGTCGCGGACGCGGAATTCAGTTTCCGTGTCTACGCTGGACGTGGCTTCATCGAGGATGAGAATTTTGGGATCGTGCGCCAGGGCGCGGGCGAATGAGATCAGCTGCTTTTGTCCGGTCGAAAGCGTGCTGCCGCGCTCGCGCACTTCTTCCTGATAGCCGTTCGGAAGAGTGCGGATGAAATCCGCCAGGTTTACATCTTCGGCGGCTTTTTCCACGTCCTCGTCGTCGATCCCCTCGGTGCCCAGGCGAATGTTGCTGGCCACCGTTCCGCTGAACAGGAACGGGTCCTGCAACACGACGCCGAAGCGGCGGCGAAGGTCAACCAGGTCCATTTCTTTAACGTCGACTCCGTCGATCTTGATCGCACCCTCCTGCACATCGTAGAAGCGCATGAGCAGCGAGATGATCGTGGTTTTGCCGGCTCCGGTGTGGCCGACAAAGGCGACGGTTTCCCCGGGTTCAATGGCAAAGCTGACGTCGCGCAGAACCCAATCGGAGCCGGAGGTAGTCGAGCTTTGCTCGACCGGACGGCCGGGGGCGGCCGTCCCCACGTGGGCATCGGGAGTCGAGCGGTACGCGAACCAGACGTGGTCAAACTCGATGCGGCCCGGGCCGTTTGGTGCCTTGGTCACGGCAGGCGGAATGATCTCGGCAGGCGTGTCCAGGAGCTTGAAAATCCGCTCGCTGGAAGCCATGGCCGATTGCAGGATGTTGTACTTTTCACTGAGATCCTGGATGGGCCGGAAGAAACGCTGGGCATACTGGATAAACGCAACCAGAACGCCCAGCGTGGTGGCGCCGCGGATCACGTCGTTGCCGCCGAACCAGATGACGCAGGCAATCGCGATCGCAGAAAGAATTTCGACTACTGGATAGTAAACGGCGTGCGCCAGGATCGCGTCTTTGAACGCGTCCATGTGGACGGCGTTCACTTCGGAAAACTTGTTGAAGGCGCGGTCTTCGCGATTGAAGAGCTGCAGAACGACCATGCCGCTCACGTGCTCTTGCAGGTAGGCGTTGATTCGGGCGATGGCCACGCGAATGCGCCGATAGGAATCGCGGACCTTGTCGCGGAAAATCTTGGTAGCGATGCCGATCAGGGGCAGCACGGCAAACGTGATCAGAGCCAGCTTCCAGTTCATGCGCAGCATGATGGCGATAATGCCAGCCAGCACGAAGACGTCTTCGAAAATTGAGACCACGCCGGAGGTGAACATTTCGTTCACGGCATCCACGTCAGTAGTGACGCGGGTGACCAGGCGGCCGACGGGATTCTTGTCGTAGAAACCGATGTGCATGCGCTGCAGGTGACGGAAGATCTGGGCGCGCATATCGAACATCGTCTTCTGCCCCGCCCACTGCATGTAATAAGTCTGGAGGTATTCCAGCAGGAAACTGAAGATCAGAAGGCCGACGTAGAGCGCGGCAATCTGCGCGACCCCAACCAGCGGCTGGTTGCTTAAGAACCGATCCAGGGGTGTACGCAGGCCGCGCACCGGCGCCAGATAACGGTCCACCACGATTTTGGTAAGGTAAGGGCCGAGTACATCGGCGCCGGCTTTGATCAAAATCGAAACCAGCGCAACCGTCACCTGCCATTTGTAGGGACGCAGGTAGGTGAGCAGCCGTTTCATCAACCGGCTGTCATACGCTTTGCCTAATACTTCTTCTTCTGAGGCCATGAGGCGGCTAGTGTCTGGGGCTTACGCTTCAAAGATACCTTAGATAGATGGGAAAGTAGCAGGAGAGGATGGAAAATGTCATCGAGGACGAAGTGAGTCCGTGAGTTTAGTGGTGGCGAGCGAAAGCAGATTCCTCGTCGCTTCGCTCCTCGGAATGACAATGGTTCAGGTCATCGGAATGACAATGGTTCAAGTCATCGGAATGACAAAGACGGTCTGGGCCATTCCTACGCGATTTTTCTCAGGACCAGGGCTGAGTTCTTCGATCCGAATCCTACGCAGTTACAAATGGCGTGTTCGATTTGCGCTTTGCGGCCTGCCTCGGGCACATAATCCAGATCACACTCGGGGTCCGAAACGTCGAGGTTGATGGTTGGCGGAATCTTTCCGTGTTCCATCGCGATCAGGGTTGCGGCCAGGCTGGCTGAGCCGCAGGCACCCTGGGCATGTCCGATCTGTGACTTGAGTCCGGACATTGGAATACGGTTCGCTTGTCCTCCGAGAGCGAGTTTCAGAGCACGGGTCTCGACGCGATCGTTCATTTCGGTGGAAGTGCCATGAAGGTTGACATAGTGAACGTCTTGGGGTGCGATGCCGGCTTCTTCGAGAGCCAAAGTGATGGCGCGGGCGGGTTCTTCCGGCGAGTCGCTCATGCGGACCCGGTGGAACGCCTCGCAGGTAGAAGCGTACCCGGTGATTTCGGCGTAGATGCGGGCGCCGCGCGCGCGAGCATGGACGTAGTCCTCCAGAATAAACATCCAGGAACCTTCGGCGATCACGAAGCCATCGCGGTCAGCGGAAAATGGGCGCGAGGCGCGCTCCGGAGCACAGTTCCAAGATGGGGTGAGTGCGCGCAACAGAGTGTAGCCCTTGATGATGCCGGGAGTGATTGGCGAATCCACGCCGCCGACCAGAAACATGGGCTGCACTCCGGCTTGAATGTGCTGATAGGCGTAACCGAGGGCATCGGTGGATGAGGTGCAACCTGCCGTAACCACGTGACTGTAGCCCCGAAAGCCGAAGCGCATGCTGATTTCGCTGGGGATCGTGCCCATGGTGCCGCTCGGAATACAGAATAGGCTGACCTGCTTCATGTGTCCGGAATGCCAAAGCCGGTATTGTTCTTCGGAAAACTCCTGGGCTCCGCCGCCGGTGCCGAGGATCACGCCGATTTCGCGCTTCTCGTCCATCGACATGGCGGCGGGGTCCAACCCGGCGTCCTGGATGGCTTCGTTTGATGCGGCCACCGCCAGTGGCACAACTCGGGAGACGTGTTTGCGCTCACGAGCATCCACCCAGGCGAGTTCGTCGAACTCGGGAATTTCGCCGGCGATTTGTACCGGCAGTTCGGAGGGATCGAAGCGCGAAATTCGCTTGACGCCGGATTTTCCTGCGAGAACTGAGAGGCAGAAGGCTTCTTTGCCGATGCCATTGGGGCTGACCACACCCATTCCAGTGATAACCACGCGCGGAAGAGTCATCAATTTATAGTTCCCACTCCGATTCGCTCAAGATAAAGCACGTCAGCCGCCAGCAAGTTCCGACGTGGGATAATCGTCGGGTGCCGCTTGGCCTGTACATTTCCGTGCCCTTCTGTCGTACCAAGTGCAGCTATTGCAACTTCGCTTCCGATGTCTTCTCCCGCTCCGTGTTTCAGCGCTACGCGGACCGGGTGTGCGCTGACATGATGCGTGACAACCCGACTGTAGCACAGATGGGCGGGCGCACCGACCGGATTATCGACTCCATCTACATGGGCGGCGGAACTCCTACTGTACTGGATATCTCGCAATTGCGGCAGCTTTTTGTGGCGATTTCGCAAAATTTTGAGGTTCAGGCGGGTGCGGAGGTTACGGTCGAATGCGCGCCGGGGACGCTGAATCCGGTTGTTCTTGAAGGCCTGCAGCAATGCGGCGCGAATCGTGTGAGCCTGGGCGTGCAATCGTTTGTCGATCAGGAAGCGGCTTCGGTGGGGCGTTTGCATAATCGGAATGCGGTTCTCGATGATATTGCACGCCTGCGTGCCGCCGGGATCACAAACATCAACATCGACCTTATAGCTGGGCTGCCGCATCAGACTGTCGATAGCTGGACGTTGTCGGTGGAGCAGACCATTGCGAGCCAAGCGCCTCACGCCAGCGTCTACATGCTCGAAGTGGACGACGACTCCCGTCTGGGCCGCGAACTGATCGCTGGCGGTTCAAGATACCACGCTCATTTTGTGCCAGATGACGACCTCACAGCGGATCTTTACACCATGGCATGTGAACGGTTGGAGGCGGCGGGGGTGCGGCAGTACGAGATCTCCAACTTTGCGCGGCAGGGATACGAGTCGCGGCACAATCTGAAGTATTGGACCCGGCAGCCGTATTTGGGATTTGGCGTGGACGCGCACTCGATGCTGCCGGGTTTCGCCGGCGAAGCGATGCGATTTTCGTTTCCGGATTCGCTGGAAGCCTATGTTGCCGGAGGTCCGTTGAACCGGAGCCAGGTTTCACCGGCCGCGGCGCTCGAGGAGACATTTTTCCTGGGCCTGCGGCTGACCGGCGGGGTTAATTTACGGCAGGTCGCCTCGGCATTTGGGGAAGACGCTATCGCAGGCGTGGGCGAGACCATTGCCGAATTAAGACAAATGGGACTGATGGAGAAACAGGGAGAGATGGTTCGTCTAACGGCGAAGGGCCGGCTTCTTTCCAACGAAGTGTTTGAACGCTTCATCGCCGTTAGAACTGGACGAGGTTCCTGCTCTGATGATCAGGCATTCAGGAGAACAGTGTTGTGACCGACCTCAACCCGCAAGCCAAGCAGATGGCTGACGAGTCCATGGTGCGAGGACTGGATGCGCAGGCCCGGGCAATTTGGCCGCAGGAACGTGAAGTTATTCGCCGCTATGCGATCCCGGCGGAGGCGCGAATTCTCGATGCCGGTTGTGGAACGGGCGAAGGATCGTCGCGATTGGCCGAACTTTTTCCGCAAGCGCAAGTGCTCGGAGTGGACATTATCGACAGCCACCTGGAACTCGCGCGATCACGCTACGCCGGGCTCGCCGACCGATTGCGGTTTGAGCGGCAAAGTATATTCGAACTCGGTTTTCCAGACCATAGTTTTGACCTTACGGTTTGCCGCCACGTCATGCATTCGATTCCTCATCCCGACCGCGTGCTGGCCGAGTTGGCGCGGGTCACGCGTAGTGGAGGGTACCTGCACCTCATTCCGGAGGATTACGGAATGCTGCACTTCCAACGAGGCGCTCTCGATCCGCGGGACTTCTGGCACGTGGTTCCACCCGGTTTTGAGTCCAAGACGGGCACGGACTTGTTTATTGGACGGAACACATTCAGCATCCTCGCCGCCATGAAACTCGATGCGATCACGGTGGACTACGCGATCGTTGACACGGTGCGGGTTCCGCGCGATACGTTCGCGGCGATCCTCGAAGCTTGGCGCGATGGGTATTCTGAGCCGATCGGCGAGCTGACGCCGATTTCGCGCGATTCGGCGCGTGCTTACTTCGATCAGATGATCGCTAATATTCGCGATCCGCACGGATACGCGGTTTGGATGGTTCCGGTGCTAAGCGCACGCATACCATAGAAGAGTCGAGATGGGCGTAGCTGCTTGCTCCCGAAGGTCACTTTCACTCCTTGCGCGCACTGTGCTCTAATCAAATGTTTTGCACTTGCCGGGCGAGGATTGAATCCTCGGCGCGGCTGCCCATCCTTGAGCGGACGAAGCTTGACCGGAGGAGCCTTGGATTTCTTATTGAATGAAGAACAGCTTCACTTGAAGAAGAGCGTGCGCGAGTTTGCCGAGCGGGAGATCCTTCCCAATGTCATGAAATGGGATGAGGCGGGCGAGTTCCCTCTGTCCATCATCAAGGAACTCGGCAAGCTGGGCCTGCTCGGCACGGTTTTCCCGACGGAATACGGCGGCGCCGGGATGGGCTACATCGAATACGTCACCGCGATCGAGGAACTTTCTCGCGTGGACGGTTCGGTGGGCATCATCGTCGCGGCACACACTTCGCTGTGTTCGAATCATATTTTTATTGCCGGCACCGAGGAACAGAAGAAGAAATATGTCAGTAAGCTGGCCACGGGCGACTACATCGGGGCCTGGGGACTGACGGAGCCGTCGTCGGGGTCGGATGCGGGGAGCGCGCGGATGACGGCGGTGCGAAGGGGAAACACCTGGGTGTTGAACGGCACCAAGACATTCTGCACCAACGGGCACTATGCCGATGCGTTGGTGGTGATCGCAGTGACCGACCGCGCGGCGCACACTCATGGGCTCTCCGCATTTATTGTGGAAAAGGGCACCAAAGGGTTTCGTCCGGGGAAGAAAGAGAACAAGCTGGGGCTGCGGGCGAGCGATACCGCTGAGCTGATCTTTGAAGACTGCGTGATTCCTGCGGAAAATCTTCTGGGCAAAGAAGGTGACGGATTCATCGACGCCATGCGCGTGCTCGATGGCGGACGCATTTCGATTGCGGCGCTTTCGCTGGGCATGGCCGAGGGCGCGTACGAAGCGGCGCTGAAGTATTCCAAGCAGCGCAAGCAGTTTGGCAAGGCGATCAGCGAATTTCAGGCGATCCAGTGGAAGCTGGCGGATATGGCAACGGAGATCGAAGCGGCCAAGCTGCTGACGTTCCGGGCAGCTTCCCTGAAAGATGCGGGATCGAAGAGTACGCTGGAGTCGTCCATGGCGAAGCTGTACGCCAGCGAAGTAGCCGTGCGTTGCGCCAATGAGGGCGTGCAGATTCACGGCGGATATGGATTCATCAAGGATTATCCGGCGGAGAAGTTCTATCGTGATGTGAAGCTGTGCACGATTGGCGAAGGGACGAGCGAGGTGCAGCGGTTGGTGATTGCGCGGCAGTTGCTCAAGGACTGAGGAGCCGATGACAGAAAAACCGAAGCGACTAGAGGAGATTTCTGCCGCGGTTACCCGTTATTACGACTGGCTCACCGACGAGGAGATTGGCGAGGAACGCGCGTGGGGGGACTTCGCCGCTTTGCAATTTCCAACCGACGATCGCGAGTACGATCAACGAGGTCGGCCGAGCCCGGCACCGAACCCGAAGCGATAAACGAAGTAGTTATGACGCTGTTGTAGATTTGATTCGCGAGCGCATTTCCAAGCTGGCGATTCTGCCTAGCGTTTAAGGTTCTCGTATCAGTGTAAAGGTGAAGATTTTCGGTTTCTCATACCACTGCTTTACACTGACAGATTGAGCCACAACTTCCAACCACTGATTGAGCGATTGCGTTCCGGCGATGCGCGAACTTTGGCGCGGGCGATCAGCATGGTCGAGAACCGCTCGCCGGGCTGGGCGGAGTTGCTGAAAGCCTTGTTTCCGCAAACAGGGCGGGCGCGGATCCTGGGCTTGACCGGCGCGCCTGGTGCGGGCAAGAGTACGCTGGTCGATCAGTTGGCCAAGCGCTATCGCAAAGAGAATCGTACGGTCGGGATCATCGCGGTCGATCCCACTAGTCCTTACACGGGCGGGGCCATTCTGGGGGATCGCATTCGCATGCAGGAGCATTTTTCTGATCCGGGGATTTACATTCGGAGCATGGCCACTCGCGGTTCGCTCGGCGGGTTGGCGCGGACTACGGCCGATGTGGCTACCGTAATGGATGCTTCCGGGCGCGACTTGATCATGATCGAAACGGTTGGCGTCGGGCAGGACGAAGTTGATATCGTGCGGCTGGCCGACGTTACGGTTGTGATTCTGGTGCCGGGGATGGGCGACGATGTGCAAAGCATCAAAGCCGGCATCATGGAGATTGCGGATATTTTTGTGATCAACAAGAGCGACCGCGAGGGAGCTGAACGGGTGGAGCGTGAGATTCGCGCCTTGCAATCGTTGGCCATTCGCAGCGATCACTGGACTCCGCCGATTGTGAAAACCGTAGCCAGCGACGGGACGGGAATCGATGAACTGGTCACGGCGATTGCGGACTATGAGGCGTATCTGCAGAAGGAAAACCTGGTCCTGCAGCACAATATTGAAAACTGGCAGGAACGGCTGATCGAGATGCTGCGCGATGCGCTGCTGGAAAAGGCTCGCGAACAAATGCAAGATGGTAACGTTGCTCGCTACGCGGCAGAAGTCGCCGAGCATAAGCGCGATCCATATACGCTGGTGGAAGAGATTGTTGGACGGTTAGGAAAGACGGGCTCTTAAGGCGCAAAAAGAAAATGCAGATCCCTCGCTTAGCCCTCATCGCGCGAGCGCGACTCGGGCGTTGCTCGGGATGACAATAACAATTAGGAGAACGGTAATCGACAAGGTTTATGTTCACCATTGACCATCTCGGTATTGCGGTGAAGTCGCTGGCGGCGTCGAAGGGGATCTACGAGAAGCTGGGATTGACCGCGTCGGCGGAAGAGGTGGTCGAAGGCGAGCAGGTGCGGGTCGCGATGTTGCCGGTTGGAGAGAGTCGATTGGAACTAATGGAGGCGACGTCGGACGGCTCGACGGTTGCGAAGTTCATTGCCAAACACGGTGAGGGCCTGCATCACGTCTGCCTGCGAGTGCCGGACTTGACTGCGGTCGTCGAGCGCCTGAAGAAAGACGGCGTGAGGCTGGTGTCGAACGAAATCAAGATTGGCGCAGGCGGGCATCGATTCGTGTTCGTACATCCATCGAGCGCCGGAGGGGTGCTGCTGGAGTTGGTGGAAGCCGGGCACTGATTCAAAGCGGCCACGGATTTTCGCGGTTCGGCACGGATCTGCGTTACCAGCAATTCTCAATCATGCTTCTTCTCGCTGTTGACACTTCCGGTAAGCAAGGCAGCATCGCGATCGCGCTCTGCGGGCCGAATGATGCTTGCGAAGTTGTCGAAGTCTCCGCGCTCGCGGGAGGCACATTCTCCGCCGAGCTGGTTCCGCAGATTGCGACCTTGCTCGATAAACACGGATTGAGCAAGGCGGACATTGGCGCCTTCGCTGTGGTTTCAGGGCCAGGATCCTTCACCGGGCTGCGCATTGGTTTGGCAGTCATCAAGGCGCTGGCGGACGCACTCGGGAAACCCATTGCTGCTGTGTCGCTACTGGAAGCGCTGGCAAGTAAGGGCCCGCGAGGAAGAGTTCTGTCTGCGCTCGATGCCGGGCGAAACGAGGTTTTCCTCGGTGAGTACGAGGTCGGTAACACGGGGACGCAGCTGATTCGTGAATACCTGCTGACCCGAGACCAATGGTTGGAGTCTGCCAGCGAGGAATTGATCGTCACCGCCGACCACGCGATTGCCGAAGCAGCGCGGGTCAAAGGATTGCGCGTGGTCGAAGTGGAGCGGCCGCGGAGCGATGTGATCGCGCAGCTTGGATGGGGAAAGATTGTGACTGGAGAAACCGTACCGCCTGAGGCGCTCGAAGCGAACTACATTGGGCGCTCGGAGGCGGAGCTCTTCGCCAAAGGCGGTTAGGCAATCACAGTCAAGCCGTCGAGATGCGGGCGCCACAAATGCGTATTCGTCTTGCCACCCCTGCAGATATTCCTACCATGATGACGCTGGAGAGGCGCGCTGCCTCAGCGGCGCACTGGTCTGCGGAGCAGTATCAAGCCGTATTCTCCGACGAATCCCGTGTGGCGCTGGTCCTTGAGGAGGAAGCGGACGTGCAGGGATTCATTGCTGGCAGGGCAGTGGGCGAGGAGTGGGAAATTGAGAACATCGCGGTCGCAGGGCCCGTACAGCGTAGTGGGCTGGGAACACGTCTGCTGGGAGAATTTCTTGACTGGGCTCGAGGCCGTGGTGCAGAGGAGGTCTTCCTTGAGGTCCGCGAATCCAACTTTGCGGCGCGCCGGCTCTATGAGAAGTGGGCCTTTCTGGAGACTGGTCGACGCAAGGATTACTATCGCGAGCCGGAAGAGGATGCGATTGTGTATCGCCTGGGGCTTGCCTGATACTGCATCAGGAGTGGTGCAATCAGTCGTAAATGGCTGGGAGCTCAGGAGATCCTCCTACTGAAATTCGCGTTGAAGCGGGCTAGGTGGTGTGGTAAGTTGGAATCTGAAAACCCGGTTAGGAGGTCTGCTGGATGCTAACTTCTAGGGACCAGCTCTTTGCCAGTCACGATGAATTTCGAAAACTGGCGACGGAGCACACGCTCTACGAAAAACGTCTTGATTCACTCACCGAAAAACGCTATCTCACTGACGACGAAAAATTGGAAGAAGTGCGACTGAAGAAACTGAAACTCCGTCTTAAAGATCAGATGGAGAGTATTCAGCGGCAGTTCCGTCAACAGCCGCAGCAAAACCAGGTCGCTTAATTAGGCTCCAACCTTGTGCGGCTCAGCCGCAGGAGGGGTTATCTGTCTCTACGCAGGGCGCTCGTAAGCGCCTTTTTTATTTGCGTTTAACATGAAAGACGGAGATGCACCCTCAGCCTGCTCTATAATTCTTTTTAATCTCCCAAATGGTTCGTGACGCTTACTACTACGCGTTTCCGCTTTTGGCTGCAGCCGCACTGATCGGTTGGCTTGCAGGTCCGCTTTGGGCGTTGCCGGCTGTGCTGCTGGCCGCATTCTTTTTATGGTTTTTTCGAGATCCCGAGCGGGTGATCCCGGGTGAGGTGGGTGCGCTCGTGTCACCGGCGGATGGGAAGGTCACGGCCGTCTCGCCATCGATTCTGAATGGCGCACAGCGCCTTCGGATCAGCATCTTCCTGAATGTCTTTAACGTGCACGTGAACCGCTCTCCCATCAGCGGAGTCATTCGCGAAGTGCGGTATCAAAGGGGAAAATTCTTAAATGCCATGAATGCGGCTTCGGCCGAACAAAACGAGCAGAATGTGGTAACCGTCGAAGGCGATGATCAGATCGTAGTTTTCAAGCAGATTGCCGGACTTCTGGCACGGAGGATCGTCTTCACCAAAAAGGTTGGTGATCGGGTAGAACGCGGGGAGCGCGTGGGCTTGATCAAGTTCGGCTCGCGGGTGGACGTTTTCCTGGATGCCTCCACGGCCATCGAAGTTAAAGTTGGGGATCACGTGAAAGGCGGATCGAGCGTGCTGGCCTACCTGAACGCCGAGCGACCACTCGCGGCGGGCAGCGCTGGACAGGCTCAGCGAGGAGCACCGTAATGGACCCGGAAGTTCCAGTGATTCCAAAGCGGCGTAAGGAAGACCGACCCTCGGGACGGTTGCGGAAAGGCATGTATATTTTGCCTTCGCTTTTCACGGCGGCAAATATTGCGCTGGGTTACTACGCCATCTTGCAGGTCACCCATGCCACGGCTACGGAACCCTGGCATTTTGATTTTGCGGCCAAAGCAATCGGCTTTGCCGTCCTGTTTGACGGTTTGGATGGACGCATCGCGCGCATCACTCACACCAGCAGCGACTTCGGGCGGGAGTTGGATTCGTTGGCCGACGTCATCACATTTGGCGTCGCTCCCGCGCTATTGGCATGGATGTGGGGTTTCCGGCAGTTGCCGGTATTCTTAGGATCCAGCGAATTAACCGGCAAAATGATTCAACTGGGCTCGATCTCGAGCTTCCTGTTTTTGATGGCTGGCGCCAGCCGCCTGGCGCGGTTCAACATAGCATCGAACCCGCAACCATCGAATCCGGGCCGGCCGGGGAAAAAATATTTTGTCGGAATGCCCATTCCTGCGGGAGCTGGCGTGATCGCCGCTGTCGTGCACTTCTCCGGCGGCGATCCGATTTCTTCGCTCTGGAGTTGCATTACCTGGATGCTCATCATCGTGGCGGCGGGATATCTGATGGTGAGCACGTGGCGCTTCTACAGTTTCAAAGACATCGATTTCCGGGCCCGGCAGCCGTTCCAATTGGTGATCTTGTTAGGATTGCTGTTCGCGGCGATCTGGGTTTTCTCCCAGTGGGTGCTGTTCGTCATCGCGCTGACCTATATGTTTTCCGGGGTCTTCTGGCGCCTGCAATGGATTTTCCGGCGCAAACGGAACCCGCCACCTCCGCAATACAAAGAGGCCTCACAGACCTCATGAGTTCGAATTTCAAACCCGCTCTGGCGTCGCACCCCGAACCGGTGCGCGGAGGCAACTTTTACCGCCTCGCCATCGTCGGTGCAGGCTCGCTCAAGGGCAAGGAAGTCGCGGAAGTACTCAACGATCGTAATTTCCCTTCGATTGATGTCAAGTTATTGGATGATGAAGAGGCGCTTGGGAAACTGGAAACGGTAGGAGATGAGGTCACGTTTATCCAGAATGTCCGCACCGAACAGTTCCAGAATATAGACTTTACTTTTTTTGCTTCAGACCCGGAGTCCACGCGCAAGAACTGGAAGACAGCGCGCGACGCGGGCAGCGCGATCATCGATCTTACTTCTGCTCTGGAATACGAGCCGGACGCCACGGTGCGTTCGCCGTGGATCGAGCGGCAACTGGGTCAGCCTTTGATTCCTCAGTTGCAGCCAGGTCCGGCAGTGGTCGCGCATCCCGCAGCGGTCGTGCTCGCGCTCCTCTTGCTGCGCGTACAGAAAGCCGCGCCCGTGAAGCGGGCTGTGGCCACGGTATTTGAGCCTGCTTCTGAACACGGTCAGAAGGGCATGGACGAACTGCACGAGCAGACAGTGAATTTACTTTCGTTCCAGCAACTGCCGAAGAACATCTTCGATACCCAAGTGGCTTTCAACATGGTAGCCCGCTATGGTGAACATTCCGTGCCGGCGCTGGCAACCGTGGAGAGCCGAGTCCTGAAGCAATATCAGAGAATTGCTGGCAAGGATGCTCCGCTGCCATCTCTGCTGCTGGTGCAGGCTCCCATTTTTCACGGACACGCTTTTGCGATCCACGTCGAACTCGGACAAGTGGCGGATGTGGAAAGCATTTCGCGAGCACTGGCCGGCGAGCATGTGAAACTCACGCTTGGAGCCGAAGACGCTCCTACGAATGTGAATGCCGCGGGACAGGTCGATATTCAAGTGTCGATTGCCGCGGATGCAAGTCAGCCGAATGGATTTTGGCTGTGGGCCGCGTCCGATAATCTGCGCATCGCCGCAGCAACCGCGGTCGAGTGCGCGGAAACCATGGCGGCCACCCGGCCTCGAGGCAAAATCCAATGAGAATGAGCGGCGGCGTGGCGTTGGCTGTGCTGTTCAGCATTTTCTGCACAGGATGCGGCTATCACACCGCCGGCCACACGGTAACCATTCCTGATAATGTCCGGACCATTGCAATCCCGGCCTTCGTGAACCAAACTCAAACTTTCAAGATCGAGCAGATGCTGACCGCGGCTGTGGCAAGAGAGTTCGTCACGCGAACCCATTACCACGTCGTCAACCAGGTGAATGACGATGCGGACGCGGTGCTGCACGGGACCGTGCTTGCCACCTACAGCAATCCACTTACCTATGATTCGCAGACTGGACGGGCCGCCAGCGTGATGGTTGTGGTCTCTATGAAAGTGTCGTTGGTCGATACCAAGGGCACGGTCCTTTACCAGAACCCCTCGTATCTGTTTCGTGAGCAGTACGAGGTCCCGCGCGACCTGAACAGTTTTTTCGAGGAAGACACGCCCGCATTTCAACGTCTCTCGCGCGACTTTGCGCAAGCCCTGGTGTCGAACATTCTGGAGGGCTTCTGATGCGAGCCTTCGCCCAGGCCGACCGTTTTGTATCCGAGGTACAAGCCCGCAAGCTGCGTCCGGCATACGTGTTTGTGGGAGCCGAAGTCTTTTTTCGCAGACGTTGCCGGGAAGCGATTCTCGAACACCTGGTCACACCGGATTTGCGGGACTTCAGCCTTTTTGAGTTCGATCTGGCGGAAACCGATCTGGTAGAGGTGCTTGATCGCGCGCGCACGCCATCGTTGATGGCGCCCTTTCAAGTGTTCTTTGTTAGAGGCGTCAAAAACCTGTTCGGACGCGGCTCCAACGAAGAGAAACTCGCAGCCATCGAAGCCTACTGCAAAGATCCCAATCCCGCTGCGGTATTGATCTTTGTTGCTGACCACATTAGCATTCCCGCCGACCCGCGACGTATGGACTTAACCGACAAAGAACGCTATGAGCGTATCCGCGAGACGCTGGGGCAATACTGCGCCATTGTCGAACTGGCGCGAGTGGAAGAAAGTGAGGCTGTGCGCTGGATCGGCGAGTACGGTGCCACGCGGGACGTCAAGATCGATGCCGATGCCGCCCGCGAACTGGTAGATGCTCTTGGCGGCGACATGATGATGGTTTCGAACGAACTAGAGAAGCTGATTCTGTACGTGGGCGAAAAGAAGCGCATCACGCTGGGTGATGTCGAGACCATGGTGCTGGCCGCGAAACAAAGATCTTTGTATGAGCTGACCGACGCGATTTCCTCGAAAGACCGGGTGCGGGCGTTAGAGATGCTCGATTCGATTCTCACCACGGGTGAGGGAGATGAGGCTGCCATCGGGCATCTCTACATGCTGGCCAAAACTTTTCGGCAGATGCTGGTGATCTTGGAGCGCAACGTGCGCGACCAGCGCATGCTGTGGGCCGCGCTATGGCAGGGCTTTCGAGTGCCTCCCTTTGCCGCCGATGACATCATCAAGCAGGCCCGACGCTACAAGTCGAAGCGAGAGCTTACGCGCGCCATTCGACTGGTGGCCAAGACTGATCTCGCGTTGCGTTCCAATCCTCCAAGCAAACGAATCGTGCTGGAGAAGTTGGTGATGGATCTGACCTCAGAGCCGAAACCCGAAGCTGGCTGGATGCAGGAAGAGTTGCCGGTTTAATTAATGCCCACGGGGAGACAGCAGCCCCCGGCTGTCTGGCCGAGCGTAGCTCGGCAGCCTGCCATGCGCAACGTCCCGGCCTATCTCGACCGCATCGCGTACGCCGGTCCACTGGCGCCCAGGTTGGAGGTGCTGCGTAACCTGCATCGAGCTCATCTGTTCAGCGTCCCCTTTGAGAACCTCGATATCGCTGCGGGTCGAAAGATCGTGTGTGACGAAAATGCCTTTATCGACAAGATCGTGGAGCGGCACCGTGGCGGCTTCTGCTACGAGCTGAACGGGGCGTTTGCAGCCTTGCTGCGCGCAATAGGGTTTCAGGTTACTTTGCTCTCGGCTCGCGTGCCACGCGAAGACGGCAGCGATGGTCCCGAGTTCGATCATCTTGCGTTGAGGATCGACTTGGACGAACCCTGGCTTGCAGACGTGGGATTCGGGGACTCTTTCCTCGAGCCGCTTGAGCTGAGGTCTGGTGTAGAGGGATCGCATGATGGCCGAAGGTATCGGGTGGTGGATGCACGGAACTCGTTGCGCATGGAGAGAGCGGAACGCGACGGCATCTGGAATCGGTAGTATTCCTTCACGCTGACGCCACGGAGCCTCAACGACTTCGCGGCTATGTGCCACTACCACCAAACATCGCCAGAGTCGCCGTTCACACGCAAGATCGTGTGTTCACAGGCTACACCGGATGGAAGAATTACGGTTGCAGACCGAAGGCTGATCCTTACCCGCAATGGGACCCGAGAGGAACAGCTGCTCGCGTCGGACGAGGAGCGGTCAGCAGCGCCAAAGAAATACTTTGAGATTTTGTTCTGAACGCTGAGCGGTTACTTTTTCGCGACCGCGTTCAAGCGCGCGTTCAAACGGGACTTGTAGCGCGACGCAGTGTTCTCGTGAAGCACGCCCTTCTGGACGGCTTTGTCGAGGGCGGAGACAGTTTGCCGAAAAATCTGTTCGGCCCCCTGCTTGTCGCCTTTGGCCAGCGACTCGCGCAGGTCGCGCAACGCGCTGCGCAGGCGGGAAGTGTTGGCGCGATTGCGAGCCGTGCGTTTCTCAGTCTGACGGGCGCGTTTCAGGGCCGAAAAATGATTTGCCATGTAATCTCGTTCACCTTTGTTCTCTGGTTTTCTCTTGCTTGGATTCTAGCAAAGAGATTTCGAGTGGGTACGAACAGCTATTCTACGGGAGTAACTCGCTGCTGGTCAAATGGATGGGATCGAAAGCAGGCTGGTGTGGCGGCGGGTCGTGGACCCGCCGGACGGGTCGAAAAGACCCGTCACCCCACAGTCTATGCCTGCCATTGACTCCCATCCGACCCCCGGCGTACCCTTATCTCAATGGTTGTTGCTTGCACCTCGGGAGCGAGCATTCCGGTTGGTTCCACCTGCAGAGAGAAGAATTTTGTTGTCGCTGAGACCGGTACGAGTGTGCCTGTGTCGCCGCGACGCCATCTAAGCACCGGCGCGCGGAACGCAACGCGCAGCCGCAGGACGGAGGGATGCGCGAAAACTGAATGAAGAAGAGCATCGAGACTACTCCTCACATTGAAACCCTGTTCGGTACCAGGGATGAGAACTTGCATGTGTTGGAAGACGGTCTGAACATTAACATTGACCTTCGATCCGACTCCATTGAACTGGAAGGGGCAGCGCGCGATGTTGCCCGAGCCGAACAAGTCTTTTCCGACTACAACCATCTGCAGCGCTCTGGACACGCCTTCAATAACGGCGACTTGAACAGCATGCTGCGCGTGCTGATCTCAGACCCAAAAGCGACCTTGCGCGGACTGGCCGAAGCTGGGCGGCAGCGCTCCTTCGGAAGGCGCACGGTACAGCCCAAGAGCCTGAATCAGAAACGATACGTCGAGGCCATCGAAAACCACGACATGGTATTCGGAATCGGTCCTGCCGGTACGGGCAAGACCTACCTGGCTGTGGCGATGGCCATCTCGGCGCTTCTGGCAAAACGAGTGAACCGGATCATCCTGGCGCGTCCAGCAGTTGAAGCAGGCGAGCGCCTGGGATTTCTTCCAGGGACCTTGCAGGACAAGATCGATCCGTACCTGCGTCCGCTTTACGACGCGCTTTACGACATGCTTGATCCAGAAAAGGTCGATCGCTATCTGGAGAAGAATGTCATCGAAATTGCCCCGATTGCATTCATGCGGGGACGCACGCTGAACGATTCATTCGTGATTCTGGATGAAGCGCAGAACACGACCTCGGAGCAGATGAAGATGTTCGTCACGCGTCTGGGGTTCAACTCGAAGGCGGTGATCACCGGCGACGTCACCCAGATCGACCTGCCCAACGCTCGCCGCAGCGGACTGCTGGAAGCGGTGGATATCCTGAAGCGCGTCGAAGGATTGACGTTCGTTTACTTCGATGAAGGCGATGTTGTGCGGCATCACCTGGTGCAGCGAATTATTCGGGCTTATGACGAGCACAAGACAAAATTGGCGGAACAGCAGTTGTCGCTGCTCGAACCCAGGAGTACGAACGGCAAGAGCAACGGGGCCGAAAATGCGCCTCTGCCGAAGAATATTGCAATGCCCGCGGAAGCTGACGCAAAAGAATAAAACGAGCATGACTGGCTGGGAGGGCTGCGGTTTTGGCCCTCCTGTTTATTTGGACGAATTCCCCACGGAGAAAGTTTGGTAATCATTCAAGAAAGAGTGGCAGGGTTGACTGAGGTGGCTCTGGCGAAGTTTGTGACGCGTGCGCGGCGGGCGATCGGGCTTCGAGGGGCTATTAGTGTTCTGGTGACCAGCAGCCGGGAGTTGAAGGGATTGAATCGGCGTTTCCGCGGAAAGAATAAGCCGACGGATGTCCTATCGTTTCCCGCGATACCGGGACTGATGCGCGGATTCGCGGGGGATGTCGCTATTTCCGCGGAAATTGCGGCCCGTAACGCTCGCCGGCTCGGTCATACAGCGGCGGAGGAAATCGAAATTCTCACGTTGCACGCCGTGCTTCACCTCGCCGGATACGATCACGAACAGGACAACGGCGAAATGGCACGCAAGGAAGCGCGTTTGCGGAAGTCGCTCGGGCTGCCGGTGGGATTGATTGAGAGAAGAGAACGGCCCGACCGCGGAAAGGTCTTGACGGGAAAGAGCAAGAGCACGCCTAACGGTGCGCGGTCTCGTAGACCGGCGGCCAAGCGCACCGGGTCAGGCTCTCGCGCCACACGGGCATCCCGATGAACTTCGTCATCGCTATCGTGTTGCTGATGCTGCTCGGGCTGCTGACTCTCGTCTCCTACGTAGAACGCCTCTACACCGAGATTGGGAAATTCCTTTCCCGCGAATTCCAGGACAATATCGACGCTTTCGAACACGACGTGGAGCCGAGGCTGCATGTGAGCCGCGCTCGCGCGGCACTGTCGATGGCTGTGCTCACCCAGATGACCACGGCAGCGATTGCCATGCTGGTAGGCTTCACCGTATTCCGTGACCGGGCCTGGAGCATCTACGAAATTCTGCAGGCCACACTGACCCTGATTCTGATCGTGATCGTTTGTAACCAATTTCTGCCCTTCGTTTTTTTCTCCCGGACGAAAGGGCAATGGCTGATCCGCTGGACGCCATTCTTGCGGGTCCTTATCTACCTGGTTTTGCCAGTAACCCTGGTGTTGGGATTCTTGCAATCGGTCGCCGCTCTTACCAAGGGCCATTCGGATGAGCAGCCGGAAACCCAGGCGGAAGCCGTGGACGCACTGATCGAAGCAGGCCAGGAAGAAGGCATCCTGGATGAAAGCAACCGCGACATGATTCAGTCGGTCGTGGAGTTTGGCGAGAAGACGGTACGGGAGGCGATGAAGCCGCGGCCGGAAATCGTCGCCGTACCGACCAATACCACGGTCGAGCAGTTCATCGAGTTGCTGCGGACGAAGCCGTTCTCGCGAGTGCCGGTTTTCGAGGGGACCATTCACAACATCAAAGGAATCGTTTACGCGCAAGACGTCCTGCAGGTCCCAGACACGGAAGCTCACACCCGAACGGTCGACACGCTGATGCGCAAAGATGTGTATTTCGTGCCCGAAAGCAAGCTCGGAAGCGAGCTTCTGCGCGAAATGCGAAAGAACAATATCCGCATGGCCATCGTCGTTGACGAGTACGGCGGTGTGGCGGGACTGGTGACAATTGAGGATCTGGTCGAAGAAATTGTTGGCGAGATTGACGACGAGCACGAGAAAGCGGAAGTCGTGCGCGAGAGCGATCACTCCTATATCGTGCCCGGAAACATGGATGTCGACCGGTTGGATGAGTTGCTGGGAACGCGTCCCGAGGGTAAAGAGTCGGCCACGGTGGCGGGATTGGTAAGTGAGTTGGCGGGGCGCATTCCGCAGAAGGGCGAGGTGATAGAAGACGACGGCCTGCGCTTTGAAGTGCTAGAGTCAACTGAGCGGCGAGTGGAACGAGTTCGAATTTCGGCGGTCGAACCCAAACAGATGCGGCTGATTTAAAGGAAGCTGCTAGCTGCTGGCTCCAAGCTCCTGGCTTTGGTCGAGCGACGATGCTCAGATCGTGAACAATCTTGATCGCTAGCAGCCAGGAGCCAGAAGCTAGTAGCTTATTCCTATGGTCTTTCATTCCGGATTCGTTTGCATTCTTGGCCGTCCCAACGCCGGCAAGTCCACCTTGCTGAACGCGCTCGTGGGCGAAAGGCTGGCCATTGTCAGTCCCAAGCCGCAGACCACGCGCAACCGCATCCTGGGGATTGTGCAAATTCCCAAGCAAAAGAAAAAAGCGGGTGGGCAGATTGTGCTCATCGACACTCCCGGAGTGCACAAGCCAGACAGCTCACTTGGCCGCAAGATGATGTCTGAGGTGCGGGAAGCCTTGGAAGGGTGCGACTTGCTCCTGCTGATTGTCGATGTAACCCGCAAGTTTAGTCATGCCGATGAGTCCGTGCTCGAATTGGCGAAGAAATCTGGAACCCCGGTGTTTCTGCTATTGAACAAGATTGATTTGTTACGGAGTCAGAAGGATAAGTTGCTGCCCATCATCGATGAATACAGCAAGCTTTACGCTTTCAAGGAAATTATCCCGCTTTCGGCCCGCAAGCCCGAAGGGTTAGACCTGCTGCTGAAGAAGGTGATCGATGTGTTGCCAGAGGGCCCACGCTACTTCCCCGAAGATCAAGTGACCGATCAACCGGCGCGCTTCATGGCCGCTGAGATCATCCGTGAGCAGGTCTTAACGGAGACCAGTGAAGAGGTTCCCTATGCAACCACGGTGCTGGTCGAACAGTTCGAGGAAGGAGCGAAACTCACGCGAATTGCCGCGGCCATCTACTGTGAGCGGGAGGGGCAGAAGCGGATACTGATCGGCAAGCAGGCTCAGATGCTCAAGAAAATTGGTACGGCCGCACGCTTGCAGATCGAAAGGATGGTCGGTACTCGTGTATTTCTGGAGCTTTTCGTGAAAGTGAGCCCGGACTGGCGAGAGTCGCACTCGTTTATCGAGGAACTGGACTGGCGCCGGCAATTGGAGTTGCTAACCCATGCCGAAAAGGCTTGAAATAGGCCGACACCGGGTTGTTTGCGCTGTTTTCGACGTTGCCGGACTGGCACTTGGCCTGTAGAATCGCAATAGCAAAGGCCGCGATTAGCCATTAGACCGACTTCATTAAATGCCCACCAACTCCGAACCAACCTTTGACTTCCTGGCTGACAAGTTACTTTTCAAGCTTCAGGTCACGCTGGCTGCCGATCAATCCGCGGTGGATGCCGTGGTGCAGCGAATCATGGATTCCATTCGCGAGAAGGATTGTGCTGGCGGACGAGAACCGGCAATCGAACTGGCCCTTTCAGAGGCCCTCGCCAATGCCGTCGTGCATGGAGCCAAGTCTGATGCTTCGAAAATCGTCGAATGCGATGTGGCTTGCGATGCAAACCGCAGCCTGCTAATTGTGGTGCGCGATCCGGGAGATGGTTTCGATCCTGCGACAATCCCGAGCCCGGTGGTCGGGGAAAACCTCTTTTCCGGTCATGGTCGCGGTGTTTACCTGATTACTCAGCTTATGGACGAGGTGAAGTTCCTGAAAAACGGCACCGAGATCCACATGATCAAGCGGTAAAACTTTACAGAACTCTACTCCTTCGCGGCAATACCCAGCGTTTTCATCTTGCGGTAAAGATGGCTGCGTTCCAAGCCAAGCACTTCTGCTGTGCGGGTAACGTTGCCATGATTCTCGTCCATTTTTTTCAGGATGTAGTCGCGCTCGTAAGCGGCGCGTGCCTGGTGCAGGGTAGAGAAGTCGCTGCCTGCAGCGCGCCGCGTGCCATCGCGATGAACCAGCGGCGGCAGGTGCTTGCGTTCGAACCGGATGGTCGTTGGATTCATGATCACGATGCGTTCGATTACGTTGCGCAGTTCCCGCACATTGCCGGGCCAGGAATAGCGCATGAGCGTGTCGATGGCATCGTCGGTAATCTCGCGAAGGCGGCGGCCATATGTGGCGGAAAACTCCTTTAGGAAGTGACGCCCCAGAAGCGGGACGTCCTCCTTGCGCTCTCGTAGCGGGGGCACCGAAAAAGGGATAACATTCAGCCGGTAAAATAAATCCTCGCGAAAATTTCCTCGGGAAATTTCCTCTTCCAAATCCTTATTCGTCGAAGCAATCACGCGGGCATCCACGGTGATCGACTCATCGCTGCCGACCGGGACAAAGCGCTGCTCATCGAGCGTCCGCAAAACCTTCGATTGCGTCTTCAGGCTCATGTCACCGATCTCGTCGAGAAATAGCGTGCCGCCATGAGCTTTCTGAAAGGTTCCTTCCTTGTCCCCTGTGGCTCCGGGGAACGAACCTTTACGATGACCAAAGAGCTCACTCTCGATCAGGTCCTCGGGGATTGCTGCACAGTTCACCTCGACGAACATTTCGTCCTTGCGCAGACTCTGGGCGTGAATGGCATGGGCCACTAATTCTTTGCCAGTTCCCGACTCTCCATAAATGAGAACCCGGCCATTGGTAGGGGCCATGATCTGGATTTGCTGGCGCAGCGCCTTCATGGGGATGCTATCGCCCACGATCACGCTTTTCGGAATGAGCTGCTTCTTGAGTTCGCGGTTCTCCTCGCGCAATCGCTTGGCATCAATCGCGTTCTTGATGAGGATTAGCGTCTTATCAATGGATAGCGGCTTTTCCAGAAAGTCGTATGCGCCGAGTTTGGTGGCGCGAACCGCGGTTTCAATCGTGCCATGCCCTGAAATCATGATGACCTCGGGAGCGTTTTCCTTTTCGCGAATCTTTTCCAGGGTTTCCAAGCCGTCGATTCCGGGCAGCCACACGTCCAGCAACACTACATCGAATGCGTGCTTGCTGATGATTTCCAAGCTAGCTTCGCCGCTCTCTGCTGTTGTCGCTTTGAAGCCTTCATCTTCCAGCACGCCCTTGAGCGACTGGCGGATCGTGGGTTCATCGTCAACGATGAGGATGTTATGCATGTTGGTTGACGGAGGGCTCAGCGACAGCGTCCGCTACGATTGGCAGTTCGACCACAAACCGGGCGCCGACCGGCTGATTCTCTTCCACGCGAATGGACCCGTGGTGATCTTCAACAATACGATTCACGATGGCAAGCCCAAGTCCGGTGCCGCGCTTCTTTGTGGAGAAATACGGCAGGAAGAGCCGTTCTTTCAACTCCCGTGTAACACCGTGGCCGGTATCGGCGACGGTAATCTCCACTACATCACGGCTAGCCACCAGCGCGGTGGAAATCTGAATCTCGCGAAAGAGCGCATCCTGCATCGCTTCAGCCGCGTTGTCCAGCAGATTGGCTAGTGCTCGTTTGATGGCTTCGGCGTCGGCCATCACGTTCGGTAACTCCGGTGCCAAAGAAGTACGCACCCGGATGTTGTCCAGGCGGCCGTTGAACATAGCCAGAGTGCTTTCCACGATGGAGTTGATATTGGCCGATTGTGGCCGCGCCGTGGGGAAGCGCGCCAGAGTTGAAAACTCATCGACCAGCGTGCGAACCGTCTCCACGGCTCCGGCTATGGTTTCGGCACAGCTATGGAGCACTTGCAGCGAAGCTGGATCGCGAGGCGTACCGCGCTCAAGGTGCCTACGGATGCGCTCCGCGGAGAGCGCAATCGGGGTCAGAGGATTCTTGATTTCATGAGCAACGCGTCTGGCCACCTCGCGCCATGCGGCCTGCTTCTGCGCCTTGAGCAATTCAGAGAGGTCCTCAAACACGAGAACATATCCCAACCCCTGTCCATCGTGCTTCAGGGTAGCCACGGTCACCGCAACGTTCAGGGTGGCGCGCTGTACCACCATTTCCATTTGGGTTGTGGTCGTGCCCATACGGTCGGCACGGCGCAGCAAGGGATCAAGATCTTCGAGCACTTCGGGAGCAAACACATCGCGCAAGGGTGCGCCGATTAGAACGCTCGGCACCCCAGATTCCGCACCTGAAGGATGGAATAAACGAAGCAAACCATGATTCGCGTGGGTGACGAGTCTGTCCGCGTTCAACGAAAGCACGCCGTTCGGAATGCTTTCCAGGATGGTTTCAATATGGCGGCGCCGCTGCTCCAGGGCAATGTTCGCGGCGCCAAGGTCGCGGCTCGAAGCCTCAATCTGTTGACGGCTGGATTCCAATTCTTCAGCCATGCGGTTGAACGAGTGCACCAGATCGCCGATTTCATCGGCAGCGCGGACTTCGACGCGGTAATCGAGCCGTCCACGAGAAATCTCCTGCGTCGCTTCAGCCAGTGCGACCACCGGACGCGTAACCAGTTTGGAGAGAAATAATGCGAACCAGGTCGTAGCGAAAAGCACCATCACGGTGAGGAGAAGCAATACTTCCATGTAGGTTCGTCGAACCAGTCTGCGTTCACGGGCGAGGTCAAGATAACGCTGCTGGCTGCTTTCTACCTGTTTGACGGTTTCAGAAAACTGTTTGGGCAAGGGTATGCCTACCAGAATCAAACCATGATCACCGACCGGCGCAGCGCCCAGAATGTACTCGGTTTGTTCCCAAGTAAAAGGAGTCGGAGTCTTTGATTTTGCACGCTCCAGAAGAAGCTTGGCTTTCAGTTGAGGCCAGGGAACGGGTAAGCCGAAGCTGGTCTCTGCCTCGTCGTCGACAATCGCCAGCGCGAACCCACCTTGCAGTGTGGGCGCGTGACGCTGAAACGATCTGGTCACCGCGGAAAAGTTTCCACTTGCAAAAGCAGATTGCGTCTCTGGCGTAGCTGCTATGGTTTCGGCTTCAGCCCGCGTGTTCTGTGCCGCATAGTTCGAAAGCAGCGATGCCATGGTCGCTGTATCCCGCCGCACTTCTTCCACCGGGCTGGAGAACCATTTATCAATCGAGCGGTTCATCAGCACGTAGGCGAAGAAGAACATGCCGATTACGGGCAGAAACGAAAGCAGAAGACTGCCCACTACCAGGCGGGTGCGGAATTTCGATCCCAGAACGCCCAGCCTTCTCTCCGCAAAGAGCTTGAGGAGGTTTCGGGCCAGGACGAACGTCAGGGCCACAAACAGGAGAAAGATCAGTGCCGAAAGAGAAGCAAAAAACAGCAGTTGCTGGTTGGTATTGGGATTGAGAGGCAGGTCAAATGAGGTCAGCGAAAGCAGCACGCCAAAGAGCAGCACAATCCCCACTGCCAGCGGGATAATCACCTTCTTCCGGCTGGAAGGTTTGCGGTCTGGTCGAATTGGATTGGAAGCAGCCACGTCCGCTGACAGCCGGCAACTTTGATCAATGAAGCTTGCAGGCTTGTCTGGCTCATTATAAGCGGACGCATCCCCAAGCGGTCACTCGCCGGTTAACCATCCTCCGCTGAGTTGGACACCATGCGGGTGCCTGTCTAAAGGGATGGAGGTTGGAAGCCTTAGCTTGAGGATCACCGATAAGGCCCGTGAAAACGCAAAGCCCGCCCAATCCCCGCGCCAAGTTTAGAGAACTCTAATGTCCGGAAACGGCTTGACCAGATTGACCCTTGGGCTTACCGAAGTTCATGCCCCTCCGACCTTCCTTGTCCTGCCTGAGCACGTCTGACGGCCATTTCACGCGGTGTAAAACCGTTCCCCGTTTTCCTACGCGCAGTACAAGTACCAAAGTTACTGGTGAAGTAACGCATCTGCTGTGACAATTTGTGTCAACGCGATAGGCTGCAACTTCTCCCCTAATATGCAGCGAAGTCGCGCGAGCAAAGCGAAGTCGACGTCATCCCTCTGCCGCTCAGATAGGAGATCGAGGTATGTCTCAACGGCTGGGTGATCTTCTTGTGAAAGAGAAGGTCATTACCCCAGAGCAGTTGGAACAAGCAACGAAGACTCAGAAGGAAAACAACCTCCGCCTGGGAGCTGCCCTGGTGAAGTTGGGATTCCTGACTGATGAAGACGTCACCAACTTTCTTTCCCGGCAGTACGGCGTACCCGCCATCAACCTTTCCTATTTCGAGATTGACCCCGCAGTTGTCAAGCTGATTCCGTTTGAAACTGCCAAACGTTATCAAATTCTGCCATTGAGCCGGGTGGGTGCTTCTCTGACCATCGCGATGGTGGACCCGACAAACGTGTTCGCCATGGACGATATCAAGTTCATGACCGGGTTCAACATCGAGCCTGTCGTCGCGTCGGAAAGCTCAATTCTCGAGGGCATTGATAAAGCGTACGGCAACACCAAGGAGGAGGACCTCGAGCAGGTAATGCTGTCGATGTCGGAGATGGACGAATCCGACGTCGAATTGCAGGCCGATCAGGCGGAGCTTGGACTGGCGGACTTGGAGAAGGCAGCCGATGAAGCTCCTATCGTCAAGCTGGTCAACTTAGTGTTGACCGACGCCGTGAAACGGGGGGCCAGCGACATCCACATGGAGCCATACGAAAAGGAATTTCGCGTGCGCTTCCGTATCGACGGTGTGCTGCAGAGCATTATGACGCCGCCGCTCAAGTTGAAGGATGCCATCATTTCGCGCGTGAAGATCATGTCCAAGCTGGATATCAGCGAGAAGCGATTGCCGCAAGACGGCCGCATCATGCTGAAGATGAACATCGGCGGACGCAAGAAGCAACTCGATTTCCGTGTCAGCACGCTGCCCACGCTGTGGGGAGAAAAAATCGTGCTCCGCTTGCTCGACAAAGAAAACCTCCGCCTGGATATGACCAAGCTGGGTTTCGAGCCGGAGTCTCTGATCAAGTTTGAGAAAGCGATTCTGAAGCCCTACGGCATGGTGCTGGTGACCGGGCCAACTGGATCGGGCAAGACCAACACGCTTTACTCCTCGATCTCTCAATTGAATAAACCGGATACCAACATCATGACCGCGGAAGACCCGGTCGAATTCCAGTTAGCCGGTGTAAACCAAGTCCAGATGAAGGAGCAGATCGGGTTAAATTTTGCCACCGCCCTGCGCGCCTTTTTGCGGCAAGACCCCAATATCATTCTGGTGGGCGAAATCCGAGACTTTGAAACCGCCGAAATCGCGATCAAAGCCGCTCTTACCGGACACCTGGTGCTCTCCACGCTGCACACCAACGGCGCACCGGAAACTATTACCCGGCTTATGAACATGGGCATTGAACCTTTCCTGGTCGCCACCTCGGTGCACCTGATCTGCGCGCAGCGCTTGGTTCGCCGTATCTGCAAAGAATGTGCGGAAGTTGTCGATGTTCCCCATCAGACCCTCCTCGAGGAGGGGTACAGCCCAGAGGAAGTCAAGACCGTAAAGATCCAAAAGGGCAAGGGCTGCGGTGTCTGCAACAACACTGGCTACAAGGGCCGCTGTGGTTTGTACGAAGTCATGGAAGTAGATGACGAAATCAGAGAACTGGTGCTGGTGGGCGCGTCGGCGGTGGAATTGAAAAAGAAGGCAATCGAGCGCGGAATGATTACCCTGCGGCGCAGCGGGCTGATCAAAGTTGCCGCCGGGATGACCACGCTCGAAGAAGTGGCTCGCGAGACTATTCACTAAAGATCGTAACGAGAAAGAAGGGAATAAAAAAGATGTCGCTCGCATTAAGTGATCTGCTGAAAAGAATGTTGGAGATGTCGGGAAGCGATCTTCACCTTACAACCAATTCGCCGCCGCAGATCCGCGTGCACGGGCACCTGGTGCCGCTGGACCTGCCGCAGATGACGCCAGCTGAGACCAAGCAACTGGCTTACAGCGTCATGACCGATTCGCAGAAGCATCGTTTCGAAGAGAATCTAGAGTTGGATTTTTCGTTTGGATTGAAAGGGCTGGCTCGCTTCCGTGCCAACGTGTTCAACCAGCGGGGTGCGACTTCGGCTGTCTTCCGTCTGATTCCTTTCGAGATTAAGTCGTTTAACCAGTTGGGACTTCCCGCTGTGGTGAGCAAGATGTGCGACAAGCCGCGCGGCTTGGTGCTGGTCACAGGCCCGACCGGATCGGGCAAGTCCACTACGCTCGCCGCCATGATTGACAAGATCAATACCGAGCGGCACGACCACATCCTCACCATCGAGGATCCGATCGAATTCGTGCACATGAACAAGAACTGCGTGGTCAATCAACGCGAATTGCACGCCGATACCAAAAGCTTTTCTGACGCGCTGCGAGCCGCGCTCCGCGAAGATCCCGACGTGGTGCTGATCGGCGAAATGCGCGATTTGGAAACCATCGAGTCGGCGTTGCGCATCGCCGAAACTGGCCACCTTACGTTCGGCACGCTGCACACTAACTCTGCGTCGTCGACCATTAACCGAATTATCGATGTCTTCCCGGCGCACCAGCAGCCCCAGATCCGGGCGCAGTTGTCCCTGGTGCTGGAAGGCATCATGTGCCAAAGCTTATTACCCAGCGCAGATGGCAAGGGTCGAGCTATGGGTATGGAGATCCTGGTGCCGAACGCAGCCGTCCGCAACCTGATTCGCGAAGACAAAATCCATCAGATCTATTCCTCGATGCAGTCGGGTCAGGACAAGTTTGGCATGCAGACATTCAATCAGGCGCTGGCGACCCTTTACTTCCAGAAGCAGATCACTTTGGAGGTCGCCATGGCTCGCTCCAGTAACGTGGACGAACTGCAAGAAATGATCAACCGCGGCGCTGGACTATTAAACCGCAATCAGTCCGCGACTGCGGTCAAGGGCGCAGCTACTGGAAAGCGCTAAGCGATTTTCGTACGAACTGTTTAGTGTCAGTTCGAGTGAGCAGTTTTTGCAGTAGAAAACCGTAGCGCGAACGAACGGGCGCTGCGGAAGGAACGATTTAGGAAGCGAGGAGAGGTCCACCATGCCAGTTTTTACATATTCCGGGAAGAGCGAAAACGGAGAAAAAGTCAGCGGCGAGAGGGTTGCGCCCAATAAACAAGCGTTGGCCGCTCAGTTGCGCAAGGAGCGTATCAATGCCGGGGCTATCCGGGAAAAAGGCAAAGAGTTTGCCATGCCGACATTCGGCTCGGGAAAGGTCAAGACCAAGGAGATCGCCATCTTCTTCCGCCAGTTCTCGGTCATGATCGATGCTGGTTTGCCTCTGGTGCAGTGTCTCGAGATCCTCGCGGCCAACCAGGAGAACCAGGCATTCCAAAAAACTCTGACGGGTGTGCGGACCACGGTGGAAGGCGGTTCAACCCTGGCCAACGCCATGCGGCAGTATCCCAAGGTCTTTGACGACCTGTCCACCAACATGATCGAGGCCGGCGAGACTGGCGGTATTCTCGACATCATTCTGCAGCGCCTGGCGCAGTACGTCGAAAAAGCGGTGAAGCTGAAGGGTGCAGTGAAATCTGCTTTGATCTACCCAGTGTCCGTCATCAGTCTGGCCGTCCTGGTTGTGGGCGCGTTGCTGAAATGGGTAGTTCCGATTTTCGCCAACCTTTTCGCTGGTTTAGGTGTGGCTTTGCCACTGCCCACCCGCGTGGTGATGGGGTTGAGCGCATTCGTGGGACAGTTCTGGTGGTTCTTCATTGTCGGCGTTGTGGCTCTATTTTTTGGCGTGAAGCAGATCCGCAAAAATCCCAAGGGACGTTACTATCTGGATTATGGACTGCTGAAAACCCCAGTCCTTGGCATGCTGCTCCGCAAGATCGCAGTGGCGCGCTTTACCCGGACTCTTGGCACGCTGATTACCTCGGGCGTGCCTATTCTTGAGGGTTTGAGCATCACCGCCAGAACCTCTGGAAACGCCGTTCTGGAAGAAGCGTTGCTGAAGGTGCGCAAGGCTATTGAAGAAGGCCGCACGATCGTCGATCCACTGCGCGAATCGGGAGTCTTTCCCAGCATGGTGACCCAGATGATCGGCGTTGGCGAAGCCACCGGCGCTATGGATGCCATGCTGCAAAAGATCGCCGACTTCTACGAGGATGAAGTCGATACCGCGACCAAGGACATGCTTGCCATGCTGGAGCCACTCTTGATCGCCTTCCTGGGTGTTGCCGTCGGCGGCATCGTCATTTCGCTGTATATGCCGTTGTTCTCCATGATCGCCAAGCTGGCCGGCTAGTCACGAAAAATGATGGGCGGAGCGCAGGGCTTCAGGAAAAGAAGCCTGTGGAACTCCGCCCGAAGTGAAAAAGGTCTTCCGAAGGGGGGCCGGCTACGTGATCGAAGCCCCTTCCGAAGGAAGAGCAGAGAAATTGGGATCAGGCATGCAATCCATGTTCGATGAGCGGCAGTGGCTGGCCTGGCTGGTCAAGGTTCGCATCCTCATCCTTACACTTCTATTGGGAATCGAGCTTGCCATTTCGCGGCTCACTCCCACTCCTTTACCGCTACGGCTGTTCGTCAATGCCATCCTGTTGTGGTACGCGATCTCGATCTTTTACATTTTGCTGCTCTCTTTCTGGCGGGAATACCGCGTCCAGGCCGTGCTGCAAGTGCTCACCGATCTCGCGCTCGTGAGCCTGGTCGTCTACGCGACTGGAGGCGTAGACAGCTCGCTGAATTTTCTTTATCCCCTCGTCATCATCGTGGCCTGCATTCTCTTGCCGCGGGTCTGGGCGTATCTTACGGCGGCGCTGGCGTTCATTCTTTATGGAACGGTTCTGGATCTCACCTACTTCGCAATTATTCCTTCCTACTCGACGACCCATCCGGAACTGAAGGCACTGCAAGCCATTATTTTCGTCAACCTGTTCGGCTACTTGGCGGTCTCTTACCTTGCTGGGCTGCTGGCAAATAAGTTACGACAGGTGGACGTAAAACTGAAGCACACCAGCGGCGCATTGGAAAATCTGCAAGCTCTGCACGAGAACATCATCCAATCCATCACTGGAGGGCTGATCACCACAGGGCTCGACGGACACATTACGCTGGTCAATACCGCGGCGCAGAAACTATTGGATCGCTCCGAAGAGAACCTGCTGGGTCAGCCGGTCAAGCAACTTTTTCTGGATCCTCTGCCTCATGTTGACTCTGAACCGGCTCATGGGGAAGTCCGATGGGTTGCGCCCAATGGCTATCGCAAGACCTTCCGGGTGCTGGTCTCCGCGCTGGCGGTGCCGGAGCGGGGCACGCTGGGCTTCGTATACACCTTCGATGATCTGACGGAAATCCGGCGGCTGGAGCGCGAAGTGCGCATGCAGGACCGTCTGGCTGCGGTAGGGCGGCTGGCGGCGGCGATCGCCCACGAGATCCGCAATCCTCTCACCTCAATTGCCGGGTCGGTAAGCATGCTCTCGGAAATTCCAGATCTGGGCGACGAGCATCGACGACTCTTGGAGATTGTCACTCGAGAATCAGAGCGGCTCAATACGATCATCACCGATTTTCTAGCCTATTCGCGAGGCCGACAATACCGGTTCACGAAAGTCGATTTGCTGCCGCTCCTGGAAGACACGCTCACGCTGCTGGAGCATCGCCTGTCCGCACAAAATGCCGGCATCCGGGTGGAACGAAACTACGGGGTGAAAGAAGCCTGGGCCTCGGCGGATGGAGACAAACTCAAACAAGTTTTCTGGAACTTCTGCGAAAACGCTGTGCGCGCCATGCGTGCCGGAGGCGCCCTGACTGTCTCGCTGGAGGCTAGCGGTGAAGACTGGCAAATCAATTTCGCCGATACTGGCCCAGGAATGAGCCAACAGCTCATCGAGAAGATATTCGAGCCGTTTCAGTCGCAATTCGAAGGTGGCACCGGACTTGGTTTAGCGATCGTTTACCAGATCGTGCAAGCCCACGAAGGCAAGGTCTGGGCGCGCTCCAAGCTGGGCCAAGGCAGCGTGTTCGTGCTTCGCTTGCGTCGCTTTGTGGTGGGTGAAACTTTGGCTGCGCCCCCAATAGCGTCCGCACATCAGGCCCCCGCGGCGCTCGTCGACACAACCTCCGCGGCCACGGCAGGAGGAGCGCGTGGGTAACATTCTCGTTTGCGATGACGAGCGCTCTATCTGCGAGATGCTGGACATCGCCCTGCGCCGCGAAGGTCATAAGGTTGAGACGGCAAACTCGGGTGAGGCCGCGATGAGAAAACTCGACGGCGCCCTGTACGACGTGATCGTGACTGACATTAAGATGCCGAAGATCGATGGCATTGAGGTGCTGCGCCACGCGCACCAGATTTCCCCGGACTCAGCCGTGATTCTGATGACAGCGGTTGACGACTATGAGGCCGCGGTTCAGGCGGTCAAAGCTGGCGGCGCCACGGATTACATCCGCAAGTCTCCTGGCCTGGTCGACGAAATCAAGCTGGCCATCAATCGGGCGCTGGAGAAGGTGGCTCTGAGCCGCCAGAATTTCGCTTTCAAACGCGACGCCGCCACTCGCAACTCTCTAGACAACATCGTAGGCGTAAGTCCCGCGATGGAGAAACTGAAGCAGACCATTCGCACCGTCGCTTCCACGCAAAGCACCGTCCTGATCTACGGCGAGAGCGGAACCGGAAAGGAACTTGTGGCGCGAGCACTTCATGTATGTTCTCCACGTGCCGGCGAGCCATTTGTCTCCATCAATTGCGGCGCTTTCCCCGAAACTCTGCTGGAGAGCGAACTGTTCGGCTATGTGAAAGGCGCATTTACCGGTGCCAACCAGAACAAACGCGGCTTGTTTGAAGTCGCGGACCAGGGCACCATTTTTCTCGACGAGATCAGCGAGATGAGCCTGACCATGCAGGTAAAACTGCTGCGGGTTCTGCAGGAACGCTCGGTGCGACCGGTGGGTGGAACGACCGAAATTCCCATTGACGTGCGCGTGATCGCCGCCACCAATCGCGATCTCGACAAACAGGTCGCGGAAAGTACTTTTCGCGAGGATCTCTACTACCGGCTCAGCGTCATTCCGGTTTCCGTGCCGCCTTTGCGCCAGCGCCGTGAAGACATTCCACTTCTGGTGAACCACTTTCTCAAGAAGTACGCGCCCGGAGCGGGCAAGAGCATTCAGAGAGTCAACCCGCAATCGCTGGAAGCGTTGGGAGGCTATGAGTGGCCCGGCAATGTCCGCCAACTTGAAAATACGATCGAGCGCGCGGTCGCTTTGGAGACCGGCGATGAACTGCGCGTCGATCTCCCGGCGGAAAAAGCCAAGGCTCGAGCTGCGGCCGCCGGAGTGGGCCTGCCAGGTGCGGCCACGACCGGAACCCTGAGCGCACTACCCGACGGAATGGATATGGAGAAGTACGTTGCCGACATCGAGAAGTCGCTTCTGCTGACTGCGCTCAGCCAATCCAACGGTGTTCAGACTCGCGCAGCGGACCTGCTGAAGATTTCCTACCGCTCGTTCCGGCATTTGATGAAGAAGTACGAGTTGTAGCTGCTGGCTTCTGGCTTGGATCTTGCGATGAAGCTAGGAGGTCCAAGCTAGGAGCTAGAAGCTACGAGCTACTCCTTTCTTCAACTGTTGCTTCCATCCCAGCACCCTCGCCTTGGCGCCTTCGGCCTCTGCTTCGGGAATCATGCCCTTCTTCTGGTAGAGAACGGACAGACTCGTATAGGCCAACACGTCATCCGGATCGATCTCCGAAATGCGCTTGGCGACGACAATAGCTTCGTCGAGTCGTCCGAGATCCTGCAGAGCGCGGGCTAGGCCGTGCATGGCTTCGGTGAAAGTCGGATCCGCTTCCAGAGACTTCTCATATTCCTGCACAGCGCGCTCGTGCTCCCCCTCGGAGACCAAGTCCAGAGCGGCATAGTAGTGGTCTTCGGCTTTTTGGCGAGCTTCAGGGTCGGCCATGGAAACACGAATCCTCAGGCAGAAAATGGATTCTAGCATGCAACGGCGGCTGGCCCCGACGAAGCTGATTACCTGAGTGCGTTTTGTCGGGCGATTGGAGACAAAGAGCGGTATAGTCGTCAGAGTTGCGGGAGAGCGAACATGCGCTCACAAGAAATTGCCGCGGGATTCCTGCGGGCTATGGGCGTGCTGCTCATCGTTCTCGGAGTAGTTCATACGATAGCGACACCTCATATCCGAGATTTATTGGGAGAAAGTTCCACCGAGGTATACCAGCGCGCCGTAGGGCCGACTTTATTGAATCATGTGTTAATGGGTATTCTTCTCCTGCCTCTGGGCTACACAACATGGGTCGCCGCCGCCTCCCAGAATCGTCATGCTGCGTGGGCGAGGCGAATCTTGATGGTGAACGGAATCGTTCTGTTGACCCTCCCGGCATCCATTGCGGTCTTCATGCGCCGGCCGGAGTACTACACCGCTCCCTTGTTCCTCACCGGCGTGGCCCTGGTGACGGTCATTTCCTTACTGACGATTGTCGCCACATGGTTGGTAGGACGGTCCGGCTCGGGAGCGATCAGTTAAGATAACCCCATGTCCTACATGTTCCGATTCCTGTGGAACGCGACCCGCGGCCACCACCTTACCCCCTGGCGGAGTCCTTACCTGCTGTGGCGGATCGAAACTTATTGTGGGGTGAAGATGCAACAGATTGGAGTCCTGGAATTCTGGGAGTTCACCTGGCGGGAGCGCAAGAATCTATGGCGCTTTCTGAAATGGACCGCGGAAATGGAACGCTACGTCCATCCCAAGCCGAAAAGTTCGTAATTCTACTGGCTGTTGGTTGCCGCTGACGCGCCTTCCAGAACGATATTTACTTCGCTGCCCTTGCCGGCGCCAATGATCTGCGCGGCAGCGGCCCGATTGGCGGAAATCTCCAGGTACCCCATGCTCCCTAGAATGCCGAACACCTGGTTCGGCGCACCCTCGGCATAGTTGGCGCGGATCTCGGTGATCTCGTGCTTGCCCACACGAATTTTGAACGCGGGAGGGTTTGCCTGAAACAGCGCCGGCACGTCCTGCGGGGTGAAGTTGGTGACAATGTTTCCGAACCTGTCCACCCTCAGAACCACGCCCCGTAAGGTTTGCGCATCGACCGGCTTGGGCTTGGGCGCATTGAAGCGTACAAAATCGGTGATCTCTTCGCCAAATTTGGCCGGCTCGACACCCTTGGCGAGGTACGCAACCACGGGCGCGAAAACGTCTCGCGCATGAAAAGTGCTGCTCACCGGCTGCCGGTAGTAATGTTCCGCGTCGATGTGGCGCACCTGGATGCGCTCCGCATGACTGTAGATCAGGGAAAGCACGCCATTGTCCGGCGCCACAAAATAGTGTCGTCCAGTGGACAAAAGAATCGGCCGGCGCGCTGTGCCTACGCCCGGGTCGACGACAACAAGGTGGATCGTCCCATTGGGGAAATACGAGTATGCCTGGGCGATGGCCAGGGCTCCGTCGAGAACATCGAACGCCTGTACTGCATGGCAGATGTCCACGATTTCAGCTTCTGGAGCAATATCCAGGATGACGCCCTTGATAGTCCCGACAAAATGATCGTTGAGCCCGAAGTCGGTGGTCAGAGTGATAAGAGGACGGTTCGCCAATGTTCTTCCTTGTCCGAAGCAGAACTCTGCCCGGAAAACTCGAAAGTAACCTGCCGCAGAGAGCGGCGTCAAGACACGGAGGTAATTGGCCAACCGCCGCGGAACCGCTTACTCATACCGCAGCGCTTCGACCGGATCGAGGCGAGACGCTTTCAGCGCTGGAAAAAACCCTGAAACTACGCCCACCAGCGACAGGATGGTAAAGGAAACGGCAATCACAACCAGCGAGGCGTGCAGAAAGATGTCACCCTCATGATTAGCGGTCTTATAGAGGTCGCTGTAAAGGGGCATCGGCGGAATCGCCCAGGTAAGAAGAACGGCTACGCCAATGCCGATCAAACCGCCGCAGAAGGTCAGCACCAGCGCCTCCAGCAGAAATTGCATCAGCACCTGCCACTTTCGCGCTCCCAACGCCTTGCGCAACCCAATCTCACGCGTGCGTTCGGTTACTGAAACCAGCATGATGTTCATTACGCCCACGCCGCCGACTCCCAACGTAACCGCCCCAATCAGACCGAGCACCGCTTGCAAGCCGAAGGAGAACCCATCCAGCATGGTCCGATCTTCGATGGTGTCCCACACCGGCGTCGCCTTTTCGTCTTTCGGATCGAAGTGATGCCGTCGCGCTATGACTTCGCGAGCGGCCGCCAGAGCCTTTTTGTTCAGCTCTGGAGCCGTAGGTTGGATAACGATGAGATCAGGGTCGCGAATATTCTTGAGGTCGCGGTAGACATCGAAGGGAACGAATCCATCGTTATTATCCGGACCGTTGTAGGAGGAATCCTGGATCTTGTTGCGCAAAACTCCGATGACTTCAAAATCCAAGCCCCCGATGCTCACCGATTGGCCCACGGAAGGCGCGCCCTGAAAGACCCTCTGGTTCGCAACATTGCCGAGGATCACGACCCGGTCGTGATCGACGAAATCGCGGTCGCTGAAGTAGCGGCCATCTTCGATGTCGAGCTTGCGCATTGGCCCGTAAGGCAGATCCACTCCTCGCACTTTAAGCGACACCACGCGCGTGCCGTACTTGAACGCAAGATTCCGGTTTACCTCGCCGCTGACCGCGCGCACGATCGGCACTTCTTCTCGGACGGCCTGAACGTCCTCTTCCTCGAACTTGATTTTCTTACCCGCCCGCTCCCCGCCGGCCTGCATGCTGGTCTGTCCGGGAAAGATCACAATCACGTTGTCGCCCATGTTCAAGAACGCATGCAGAACGCTGCCGCCTAATCCTTGCCCGTAGGCCAGCAGGATGACGACCGAGACCAATCCCCACACGATACCCAGCATCGTGAGCACCGACCGAAGCCGGTTGCGCATCAGCGCCTGCCAGCTTTGGGAGATCAGTTCTTTGAGGAACACGCAGCCAGTTGAATTGCCGGATATCGATTTGTCAATTGGAAATTACATTGAGGAAACTCGGATCAGGCACAGGTTCCAACCGGGCACCTTTGTGTACTTTTATGTCCTTTGTGGTTTATGAAGTTCAAATGCTCTAACCACGAAGGGCACGAAGGTACACAAATGATCTACTGAATCTCGATATTTCCCGATCCCGTTTCCACCTGCACCGGAACCCCGCCGCCGTGAACCTTCCCCCGCAATTCCTTGCGTCCCATGGTTCCTTGCACGGTAACCGGTTGGCTCACCGAGATGGATCCCGAGCTAGTGTGAGCATCGAGGTCAAAGCCAGCGTCCGACGTCAATTTGAGGTGGATGTTGCCGGAACCGGAATGCACGGTCCACGAACCTGTCGGATTACCCTCGGCTGTGATGGTGCCGCTTCCCGCCTCAGCATCGAGCGAACCATGCACACCTCGCAGTTCCAGACCTCCGGACCCGGTGTCAGCGCGCACTGCCCCCGCTGCGGTCTGCTCCAGGGTGATGTGTCCGCTGCCGGTATGGGCCTCGAATCCGCCGGCCACATCGGTCGCGCGGATCGAGCCGCTCCCTGCTTTCGTCCGCACATTTCCCTTCACTCGATCGATCTCGATTCCTCCCGAGCCGGTCTCGGCGTGAACCGCATCCCCAATGCCGGAAATTTTCAAACTTCCCGATCCCGACTCGACTTCGATCTGTTTTTGCAGGCCTTCCACACTCTGACTACCGGACCCGGTGTGGGATCGCAACTCAGTCTCCGCCGGAACGACGAGATCATAGCTGATGGAAATGTTGTGCAGCAGTTCCGAGTCATCGATGTGGCCAATCCGAATGTCATTGCCACTCTGCTGGATGGGAGGGTTGGCCTCAATCCGCTTGACTCGCTCGTCGGCATTGCCTCCGAGCCAGTTGGTAGTCTTAATGTGCCCAGTTACCTGAACCTCCGACGAACTTCCCGTGCGTACATTCACGCTGCCTGATCCGGTGTTGAGATCGAGGTTGACCGGGCCAGTGACCTGCAGCGTGCGCTGGAACGAGCCTTCCGACGATGCCGCAACGGACATGGGCAGCAGACAAGCCAGGCTTACGACAAAGACGCCGGCCAAGATCGCAGAATAATTCTGCCTGGATTTCATTATTCCCTCCTTCACAAGTCACCAACAAACAATTAACGCGCAAGCGTGACCTTGATCGATACCTACTTGATCTATACGAATTTGCTCGAGAAAAGTTTGGTTTATAGAGGAAGTTCCTTCCCGGACCGTCGTCACTCGTAGCGCAGCGACTCAACCGGTGTCATTTCGGCTGCGCGTTGTGCCGGATACATGCCGGCCGTCAGCGTAATCACGGAGAGCGTCAGAACCGACGCTACGATAGACGCGCCAGAGACGATTGGGTGAGGAACAAAATCAGGCAGGGGAATCGCGGACATCGCCGCGCACAGAGCTAAACCAGCCGTTAGCCCCAAAATACCGCTGACCACGGTCAGAATCGCAGATTCGGCAAAAAACTGGCGCAGAATGTCGTTGCGAGTGGCTCCCAGCGCTTTGCGGACGCCAATCTCTCGGGTGCGCTCGGTCACCGAGACCAGCATGATGTTCATCACCCCAATTCCCCCCAGGCATAGGGTAATAATGGCGACGCAGCCGAAAAAGATCGTAATGACCGTAAAAATGTTCTCGACCAGCTTGGCCCCGTCCATCGTGTCCCAGACAAAAAGGGCATCTTTGTCTTTCTCGTCGAAATGGTGGACGCGGCCCAGCGACCGCCGTACCTGCTGGACTGTTTCTTCGTGTTCATCAGGATTGCCCACCTCGAACACGATGTCATCCACAAAGCCGCGCACCACCCCCTTCTTTTCCGGGCGAGGGAAATCCCGAGCCACGGCCGAGTAGGGTGCGAATAGAAAATCGTTATCGGGCCCGCTGTAGTTCGAGTTTTGCGTCTTCTTTTCGAGCACGCCAATCACGGTGTAGGGAACGCCCTTGATTTCGAAATTGGCGCCCACGGCAGGTTTACCGCTGAACAGTTGCTTGCGGGCGGCGTCTCCCAGGATCACGACCCGCCGACCCTCGAACTCGTCCTCCTCTGTGATCAGCCGGCCTTCGCTGATCTGCAGGGAACGAAACGTCTGGAAGGCGGGCCAAACGCCGACAACTTCGCGGTTCGCCGAATTGAACTGGCTCACCTCTGGAACCGCGCGCCTCAGCTCCGGGCTCACATTCTTTACCATGTAGCATTCGTCGCGGATTAGGCGGGCGTCGTCAACCGTCAAAGTGATTTCGCGTCCCGCCGCCAGCCCTCCCACCTGAGAACTAGTTCGCCCGCCCCAGATGATGACCAGGTCCTTCCCCAGCGTCTCCATACGCTTCTTCTGATCTACGCTGAATCCGCGGCCCAGCCCCACCAGCAGGATCACCGACGCGATCCCCCAGACGATGCCGAACATCGTCAGGAAAATCCGCATCTTGTGGGCTTTGAACGTGGCGAGCGTCTGCCGGGTGATTTCCAGGAGATTCATGGATCGGGGGAGCTCCATTGAATGCTGGGAAGGAGGATACAACTTTAGGATTCGGATTGGTACAGGTTAGTGAACAAAAAATAAAAGGCACGGATCATTGATCCTGATCCGTGCCCTCGAATTCGCCAAATCGAGTTCGAACGCCACCGCTTTACTGCAGGACGACCTGATCGCCTTCCTTCAGCCCACTAAGAACTTCCGTCTTGGCGCCATTTGAGATGCCAATATTCACCGCGAGTTTCTTCTTTCCATCCTTGGCTTTAGGGTCAGGGATCTCGACCGATGCTTTCTTGTCTTTGTCGTAGATAATCGCGCCCTCCGGAATCTGCAGCACATTCTTGTGCTCTTCCAGAATGATTTCCGCGTTAGCGGTCATCTCCGCCTTCAATTCGCCGCCGGGGTTATTAATGGACACGCGCACTTCAAAGGTGGTCACGTTGTCCTTCTCCACGCCCATCGGGGAGATCTTGGTCACCTTGCCATTGAAGGTCTTGTCTTTGAAGGATTCCACTTTGATCCGCGCCGGCTGTCCCAGATAGACCTTCCCGATATCGCTCTCATCCACTTTGCCCTTTACGTAAACCTCGCTGGTGTCCCCCAAAGTCATGACCAACGTGGCCGAAGAACCCAGCACCAGGATCGAACTAACTGCGTCGCCCATTTCGACGTCGCGCGAGAGGACGATGCCATCGATCGGCGACACAATATCGGTGTAACTCAGCTGTTCTTCCAGTTGCTTCAGGTTTGCCTGATCCCTCGCCATTTCTGCCTGGGACTGCGCGATCTTCGCCTTCAAAACCGTGACTTGCGCTTTGGAGACGTTCTGTTTGTTCTGGGCCATCTGATAGTTCTTCTGCGCATCGTCGAGTGCGGAATCGGAAACAACGCCATCTTTTTCCATCTCGACAGCCCGGTCGTAAGCCCGTTTCAGCAACGGTACATCGGGACCCTCGGCATCCACTTTGGCACGCTCGTAGTCGGCCTGCGAGCTGGCCAAATTGGCCTGAGCGGCCTGTAACGCGGCACGAGACTGGTCTACCTGTGCCTCGATCTCAACCTTGTCCAACTGCGCCAGGAGTTGCCCTTTCTTTACCGTATCGCCGTACTCGACCAGGAGCTTCTTCACGATCCCACTGGCTTTGGACTTGACCTCTACCTTGGTGATGGGAGTCACTTTGCCAGTGGCCACTACGCTCTTAGCCAAATCGCCTTTGTCGACTTTCGCCAGTTTCGTGGGGTCAATCTTGGTGCCGCCGCGGGTGAAGGCGAAAAGCGCGCCCGCAAACACCAACAGCACCGCTGCAACAATGCCAATAATTATGATTCGCTTGCGCCGCTTCTTTTTACCATTGCTGTTGCCGTTCACATCCGCCTCCTGGGCTAAATCAAGGTCTTCAGCCTTCTAGATGGTTACTACGATAATCTTTCGGGTTTTGTTCCTCGGATAAAACTTGTTCGGACCTATCCATCCCTATCAATCATGTCCGCTGCGTTAGACCGCCAAAGCTCAGAAATGGAAGCAGAGAATCTTCTCCGTGCAAGAAGGTGGATTTCCAGAGGTAAAGTACGAGTACGACTTTTCTGCCGTACGGTCAATTCTACAACGACTTTCGCCCCTTGGGAATGCGGTACAGCCTTTGAAATGTTAGAATTACCCATCCATGATCGCATTTGTGCTGATCCGGGTGTTCTTGATCCTGCTCCTGGTCGCAGCCAACGCTTTCTTTGCCGCGGCCGAATTCGCCCTGGTAAGCATTCGCGAAACCCGCATTCAGCAGCTCATCGAAGCCCGCCGCATCGGTGCGCGTATTGTCCAGAAACTGCACCGCAACCTTGACGAAGTCGTCAACGGCGTCCAGCTGGGAATCACCATAGTAAGCCTGACTCTGGGCTGGGTTGGCGAACCGCTCCTGGCGCACATCGTCGAGGAACTTCTCGGCCAGGTTCCTCACGCCAGCGTCTACGCCCACGGCATCGCCATCGCGATCGCGTTCGGGCTGATTACCTGCCTGCACGTGATCCTGGGCGAGCTGGTTCCGAAGTCTCTCGCGCTGCAGCGCGGAGAGCAAGTAGCGCTGGCCGTCGCCGCCCCCATGGAAGTTTTCCTCACCCTGACCCGGCCTTTCATTTTTGCCATGAGCGCCGCGGCCGGCTCGGTACTGCGGGTTTTCGGATCGCGCAAGGTCCGGCAGGGCCCCATACATTCCCCCGACGAACTCAAGCTCATCGTCACCGCCAGCCGCCAGTTCGGACAAATCCCCCCATTCCAGGAAGAGATGATTCACCACGCCCTTGAGCTCGAAAGCATTACGGTGCGCGAGGTCATGGTGCCGCGGCCGGACATTTTCTCACTGCCGAGCGACCTCTCGCTCGACGAAGCCCTGGCCCGCGTCGTCGAAGAGCAGCATTCCCGCATTCCGATCTATGACCCCCTGCGTGGTCCCGAACACATCGTCGGAGTTCTCTATTCCAAGGATCTGATGCGCTGGGCTCGCCTCCGCCTCACTCAGCCCCTGGCAGCCCGAGCCTCGGCCCATCGAATCAGCCAGATCATGCACGACGTTCTCGTCGTTCCCGAAACCAAGGTGCTCACCGAAATGCTGGAAGAATTCAAAGATCGCAAACGGCACTTGGCTGTGGTCGTGGACGAGTTCGGCTCAACCGCCGGCGTCATCACCGTCGAGGACATTCTGGAGCAATTGGTCGGCGAGATTGAGGATGAGTTCGACGTGCCCCCACCCGAGCAGCCGGTGCTCTCCGGGAAGCTCGCCCTCGTGCTCGAAGGCTCGTTTGGAATTCGCGATCTCGAATCGCAATATCAGCTTTCACTGCCACGCGACGGCGGCTTCGAGACCCTGGCCGGATTTGTTCTGGCCCGCCTGCAAAAGATTCCCCGCGTCGGCGACGCTTTCGACTTCGAAGGCCACCGTTTCACCGTCGAACAGATGGAAGGCCATCGCATTGCCAAAGTACAAATCGAGAAGCTGCAAGCGACGGCAGTCGGGAAAGCTGGAGACTGAGAACAAGGAACCGGGAACTGACAACTGGATAAGAAAATGCAAAGACTAAAACAACTGCGCGCCCTGATCGATGAAATTCCATCTCGGCTAAAAGAACTTCAGATCGCCCGAGTGGAACTAAAACCATCACCGTCCAAGTGGTCGCCGAAGGAAGAGTTAGGACATCTCTTGGACTCCGCCGCCAACAACCACCAAAGAATTGTCCGCACCCAACTCGAAGACAAGCCCAAAATGCCAGGCTACGACGGCGACGCCTGGGTCAAACTCCACAAGTATCAGCAGCGCAACTGGCAAGAAATGATCGAACTTTGGCGAGCCCTCAACCAGCAACTGCTCGCAGCCGCCGAGGCCGTGCCCGACTCTGCCTGGTCGCGAACCTGCACCATCGCAGACTCCCAGCCACTCACGCTAAAATTTGTCTTCGAAGATTACATCGACCACATGCTGCATCACCTAAACCACATTGGGATTGACGTAGGGAAACTGAGAACGGGGAACTGAAAACTTAAGAACTGAATTTCATGCTCCGCTACCTCATCCATCGTGTTGTGTACACGCTGCCGGTAGTCTGGCTGGTAGTTTCTCTCGTCTTCATCCTCATCCACTTGGTGCCCGGCGATCCCGTCCTGCAAATGCTCGGAGAAGGAGCCCCCGCCACCGACATCCAAGCCACCCGGCACGCCTACGGCCTCGATGTCCCCCTGGGCCAGCAGTACATCCACTATTGGAAGGGCGTGCTGCACGGTGATCTCGGCCCGTCGCTGCGCTTCAATCAGAACGTCGGAACTCTCATCGCCCAGCGCTACCCATACACTCTGCAGTTGACGCTCGCAGCGTTGCTGGTAGCCATTCTGCTCTCAATTCCGGCCGGCGTGCGCTCAGCCCAAAGACGCAATCGCTGGGACGACCGCCTCATCAGCGTAGTCAGCCTCTTCGGACTATCCTTCCCAAACTTCGCCCTGGGCCCAATCCTGATCCTGTTCTTCGCCATCAAGCTGGGACTGCTTCCAGTCTCGGGCTCAGGCACGCTCGCCCACCTGGTTCTACCGGCCATCACCATGGGCGGAGCCCTCGCCGCCATCCTTACCCGCATGGTCCGCACATCCATGCTCGAAGAACTAGGCCAGGACTACATCCGCACCGCCCGCGCCAAAGGCCTGCCGGAGCGTACGGTAGTCTATCGCCACGCCCTGCGCAACGCCATGATCCCAGTAATCACGGTTCTGGGATTACAATTCGGCGCGCTGCTAGCCGGCGCTATCGTGACCGAAACAATCTTCTCCTGGCCCGGCATCGGCCGCCTGACCATCCAAGCCATCGGCAACCGCGACTACTACCTGGTCCAGGGATGCATCCTCGCGATCGGCCTAACCTACATCGCCGTAAATTTCCTGACGGATTTGCTGTACTCAGTTGCGAACCCAAGGATCAGGCAATAGGGCCAGGATGTTGCATGGTCAATCTTGGAGGCTGGAATCGCAAAGCACACCGCGGACCCGGCCAAGGAAAATGCAAGAAATTTTCCTCTGTGCGCTCTAATCTGGGACATAGGGAGAATCTTAAGTATGAGAAGAATAGCCGGTGTTTTGCTCTCTGCCATCTCGATGTTGGCCCCCTCGACCAGAGCCCAGACTCAAAGCGCGCCGCCCGGCAATGTAGCGAAGCCAGCAACTACACTGTCAAAAACAGTTGTCCGCATAACTGGAAGAATTGAAGGCGTATTGCTGCCAATTAACGCGACAGGATTCTTGGTCGGTGTCCCCGACAGCCGACTGCCGGGGGGTGCATTTTTTACTTATCTCGTGACCAATCGTCATGTTGCACAGGCCATTTTTCCAAACGCCGAAGGTAAGCCCGAGACGCACAACATTCTGGAAATGGAGGCGATCCTTAACCTGAAGGAGATCGTAGATGGAACGAGAGCGCACTCAATCGATCTTCCGCCTCGTGGGAGGATGCACTGGTACTTCCCGGAGGACAAATCAATTGACTTGGCCGTAACCTCGATTCCCCTTGAGGACGCTTACGATGTGACTTCGATAGAACCCGGTTTCTTTTTTACGCCCGACGTCTGGGCGAAATTTGGAATCGGGCCCGGCGACAGAGTGCTCACTTGCGGGTACTTCCTGTACTATCCCGGCGCGCACCAATTTCAACCGATCATCCGTGAAGGGAACTCGCGATGGTTTCTGACGACATCACGAGCGTCCCTGTTGGGGGTAATGCTAGGGTGTATCTTGCCGACCTTCATATAATTCCTGGAAACAGCGGTTCCCCGTTGTTTCTTGCCCCGCCATCGACACTTGGGGGCCTAGTCGTGGGAGGCAAGGGGGAGCTACCTTACGGCCTCCTGGGCATCGTTAGCGGATATATGTGGGAGGACGACCAACTAACTCTTCGAGCTGCAACGGACTACGAAGGAACTATCCATGCCAATAGTGGCATAGCAATGATTGTCCCCGTCGAACAGTTGAAGGATTTGCTATACAGCCCGATGCTCCAACGGGATAGAGACATCGCGGTCATCGATGCCAACAAGGCAAAATGACGTGAGGCTCGGATGCCCCATCCCTCGCGTAACAAGCGAGCTGCAGAGGTGCCATTCAAACCAACTCAATCATCACCCGCTGCCCCACCAAGGCCGCCGCCCGCTGCAAACTTGACAGCGTGATGTCGCGTTTCGGATCGAGAATGCGATCCACCTGCGAGCGGCTCGTCTTCAGCAAGACCGCCATGCGCGCCTTGGAAATCTTTTTCTTCTTCATCGCCTTCGCCAACTGCCAGGCCACGACCTCCTTGATGGCCTGCGCCTGCGCCTCCGCGAAGATGTTTTCTTTCTTCAAGAAGTCATCAATGCTCGATCCCAGATTCTTCTTACTCATTGCTCCAGCTCCTTCTGGCGTTTCCGCGCCAGCGCTAAATCATCCTCGGGCGTGGCTCGCGTTTTCTTGATGAACCCGTGGAGAGCAACCAAGCGGTCGCGGTAAAAGCAAATCAACACGCGCGCCGTGCGGTTGCCGGGAAGGTCTGTTCGCACTTCCCACATACCCTGGCCCATCGGACGGCACAGCGGCATGCCGATTGGCCAACGCCACTGCGCTCGCAGGAGATCAGTCCCGATGGCGCGCCGTTCTACTTCGCCCAATCCCTTCAGCCATTCGCGGACCGGTTCGCCGCCGGCATTGTTGCGGAAGAATACAAGTCCGATCTTTCGGGGCGTTTTCTCCGCAACCATGGCTCCAACGCGTTCCATCTAGTGTACCATAAAAAGTACGTAGGGGAAGGCCAATCGCGCAGGCTGATCAGTCGCTACAGCATGTTCAAGCTGGAAGTGTGGTGAAGCGAGGAAGCAATCGAAATTCCAAGGCGGGGCATGGCTGCCCCGCCTCTGGTTCAAACCAACCTACGCGGCCGACATCATTTTCTTCATCCGTTCTTTCATCTCCTGGGGCGACACATCTTCCACATGCGTGGCGATGCCCCACAGATGTCCAAACGGATCCTGAATGAAGCCGTTGCGGTCTCCATAAAACTGGTCCTGCACCGGCTTCAGGATCTTCGCCCCCTCCGCCTCCGCGCGCTTAACCACGCTATCGACGTCGGGAAGGTATACATACAGGCTCACCGGACTTCCGCCGACGGTGGCTGCACTGGTGTGTCCCGGTCCCATGCTGGGATTTTCGTCGGCCAGCATGATGTGTGAGTTGCCAATCTTCAACTCGGCGTGACCGACCTTGCCGTCCGGGCCATTCATGCGAACGGTTTCAGTCGCTCCGAAGACTTTCTTGTAATAGTCAATGGCTTTGGCTGCATCCTTGACGATCAGGTATGGTGTGACGGAGTTGTAATCTTTGGGAATATACGAAACTTTGCTCATGATTTTTCTCCTCAGAATGTAAGCTAGAGGTGCTGGTTTATGGAGCGCATGCGGTTGGCCCGCAGCGATAGTCTTTAATAATCAAAACATATTTCTCGGACGGCCACAAGACCGCGTAGCAATATTCCATTTTGTCCACAACCGCCATCTCGCTCCAACGCGCCGCCCGCCACAATGTCCTGGCCTCGACAGGCGTGGTGTTGGTTGCGATCCTCGTAATCTGCGCTCTCTTCGCCCCCTGGATCGCGCCACAAGACCCAGCCCGCATCGACTTGCCAACGCGCCTCGCCGGGCCATCCTCAACCCACTGGTGCGGCACCGACGAACTCGGCCGCGACATCCTCTCTCGCCTCATTTACGGCTCGCGCATTTCCATGCTGGTCGGCAGTTGCGTAGTTGCCGCCTCGCTGACCTTGGGTCTAATCGTGGGATCAATCGCCGGATACTACGGCGGACGTATCGATCGCTTTGTCAACGTGGTCGTGATGAACGCCTTCCTCTCCTTCCCAGGAATTCTGCTGGCCATCGCTTTCGTGGCCTTCCGCGGACCGGGTATTTTCAATCTAGTCCTGGCGCTCTCCTTGGGAGGCTGGGTGGGCTACGCCCGCCTGGTTCGCGCCCAGGTGCTCGCCGCCCGCGAGCGTGAATTCGTAGAAGCCGCCCGCTCCCTCGGAGCCAGCGATCTGCGCGTGATCGTACGCCACATCTTGCCCAATATTATTCAGCCCATCATCGTGCAAGCCGCCATCGGCATGGCAGGTGCAATTCTCGCCGAAGCCACGATGAGCTTCCTCGGTCTAGGCGTACCGCCCCCAACCGCCAGCTGGGGCACCATGCTCAACGATGGCCGTGCTCACCTGTTTGACGCGCCCCATCTGGTAATCTTTCCTGCCATGGCCGTGATGCTGGCCGTCCTGTCATTCAATTTCATCGGCGACGCCCTGCGCGACTTTCTCGATCCGCGCTCGCGCATCGAAGCCGGCCTCTAAGTCATCCAACTCGAAATCCGAAGTACTCAGGAGAAATTATGATTGCGCGCATCTGGCGAGGCGTCACTCGCGAAGCCGACAAAGATACCTACTTCGAATATCTTCAGAAAACAGGGTTGAAGGAATACGCGTCCATTCCCGGCAACCAGGGCGTGTGGGTCTTGCGGCGTGTGGACGACGGAAAATCCGAGTTCACTCTGATCTCGCTCTGGGATTCATGGGATGCCATCAAAGCCTTCGCTGGCCCTGATCCGGAGAATGCCGTGTTCTATCCCGAAGATGAAAAATTCCTGGTCGAACGAGGCCCGCGCGTGACCCACTATGAAGTCCTGTCCAGCCCGTCTCAATGAGTGAAATGGCGATTTACTGCCAATATTTCGGACGAGCGTGGTGGTTATGACACGGAAACGGAATCGGTTTTCTTCGACGCCCATATTCCACTCGAGACGACAGAACGCGATGACGAGGCCCGAAGATTTGTGACAAGGATCGAGGAGTCGATGGCCCCTGAGCAAATCACTGAGGAGGGTCACCAGCGGATGCTGAAGCGGACTCGTAAGTTCGTTGACGCAGAACGAGTAGGTCATTTCCAACTGGAGTGCCGCGTCTTGGATGGTGACCGCATAATTGGCGTCGGCGTCGTCGAACTTGAAGTGTTATTCAAGGGCCGTGTCTCTGACTTTGGGCTGCCTGCGTCTCCTCCGGTTTAGACGTATGCAAAAGAATCATTAGCTGGCGAACAAGCCATAGCACCCAAAACCGCCGCCCGATCACGCGCAATTCGGAAACCGACGCACTGCCCGGGAATCTGATGGGCGCGGTTCGCCCCACACCCCCAACCGCTTGTAAATACGCCAAATCCAGTTCTTGACAACAATCACAAATTGCAATATAAATATTGCGATATTTGATATGACGCTCGGCGAGAAAATCCGCTACCTGCGCGAAGTGGAAGGCTCGCTCCGCGGCTTGGACCGTCCCATGACTCAACTCGAACTGGTGCGCGCCATCCGCAAACAGCTGGGCAAAACCATCAGCCAGTCGTACGTGTCGCAGATCGAAAGCGGAACCCGTCCTCACATGACGCAATCCACGCGCACCCTGTTGGCCAGGTTTTTCAAAGTCCATCCCGGATTCCTGGTCGACGATCCAGTCGGCTATCACACCGAACTGGTCTCCGATCTGCGAACGATGGAAGGCCAACTCGACGTGTGGCTGTTGCAGGGCTCAGAGCGTTTCGCCAGCGATCCGGATGTAAGCGAAGTTATGATCAAGGCCGCGCGCGAAAAAGACACGCGGCGATGTCTCATTCTTCTGGGTGCGATACTCGACACGCCCGGCCTCGCCGAGCGATTGCTCGAAGCCTTGAAACCACAAGCCGCACGAGTCTCAATCAATCGCATGAGCGGAGGGAGGTGTGCGCAATGACTTGGGCGACTTTCTATCTCGTCTGCTTTGCCGTGGGACTTGCGTTTTCCCTGCTTTCGTTTTTTACCGCAGGCGTGCGCTGGCATTTGCACTTGCCTCATTTGCCGCATGCGCCCGTCACACATGGTCCCGTAGCGGGCGGGCATTCAGCCTCGGTAAAGGGTGGGGCACGTGGACAGTCGGGCCAAGTCTCGCCCTTCAACTTCGTGAGCTTCGCCGCGTTTCTGGCATGGTTCGGCGGGACCGGCTATCTGCTGACACGCTTTTGGACCATATGGTTTGCCATGGGCCTCGGGATAGCGCTGCTCAGCGGCGTGACTGGAGCGGGAATCATTTACCTGTTTCTCAGCAAAGTGCTGATGTCGGAAGAGGAGAATCTGGATCCCGCCGACTACGAGATGGCCGGCGTGCTGGGACGCACTTCCATTCCCATTCGCCAGGGCGGCACAGGAGAAATTATCTACTCGCAAGCGGGAACCCGCAAAACCTGCGGCGCACGCGCCGAAGATGGCACCGCCATCACGAAGGGAGTCGAAGTAATCGTGACCCGCTACGAAAAAGGAATCGCCTACGTCCGCCTATGGACCGAAATGACGGGGGAACAACCGTCTGCCGAGGCCGGAGAAAACTGAGATGAATAGAGGACGGGCGTCTCGCCCGTCCGGTTGCGAAAGCTTTTTGAGTGCAGAGGTTGAGCTAGATGAACCGCAAAGTTTTTCAAGCGTTGACTTGGTTAATGTGGCTGGCGATGCCAATAACGGCATTCCGCTTCTGGCTGGCATGGGATCGCCTGCCGCTTCGGATGGCGACGCATTTCAACCTCAATGGTCAGCCCAACGGTTGGATGCCGCGCGAAACCGCCCTTTACTTTGCCCTTGGAGTTACGGCATTGGCGGTCGTGGTCTTCACCGTCATATCTTACGTCGCTCACAAGACCCACGCCCCGGATCTTTTGTCCTGGTCTCTTCTGGGTTTCTTCTACTTGATCATTGGTTTCGTCTACGCCGGCAATAGCGGCGTTGTCCAGTTCAATCTCGATGGACAACGTGTGGGAATAGACTTTTGGACCGTCCTTGTTCCGGTAGCGATGGTCGCACTGGTTGCGATTTTCCTTGGCACAAAACGCGGCGCCAGTTTGCCGTTTGCGGCTGTCATTGCGGAAGAGTCGCATGGCTCGCGAGCCTGGAGCCTGCTGTTCATTGCCTTGCTGCTGGGGCAGTTCGCGGCCGCTGTCGTGATACCGACTCCCCCCGTGCGCATCGCGTCGATCATCCTTTGCGTGCTGTTCGCGGTAATCGCTGTCCACGTCTGGACGGGGTTCCAGTACTTCTTCAGCAGCGCAGGAGTGGAAGTCCGCACCCTGGGTTTCCGCTTGCGGTCGATTCCGGTTGAAGACATCAGGCAATACGCGGTGGAAAGCTGGAACCCGCTTCGTGGCTACGGGATTCGCGGCATCGGCAATCGCCGCGCCTACGTGTGGGGCGACCAGGGGGTTCGGATCGAGACCACCAACGGCGAAGTTTTCCTGGGACACAGTGAACCCGATCGCATCGTTCGCGATTTGGACTCAATAACGCACTGATTTCCTTTGTGGACCTTCGTGTCCTTAGTGGTTAATGCCTTTTGTGGGTTTGGATTAATGAATTGAACGAGGAGGGGATATGTTCGGCATGGCAATAGAAATTTGGGTAATTGTGGGGCTGATGGTTCTAGCCGTCATGCTCCTGATGAGCATGTTGGCAAAGCTCTATCGCAAGGCGGGGCCGCACGAAGCGCTGGTGGTGTACGGCTTCCGCGGTACGCGCGTAGTGAAGGGACACGGCACGGTCATTTTTCCCATGATCGAAAACTGCCGCGGCCTTTCGCTGGAATTAATGTCCTTCGACGTCGCCCCGCAGCAAGACCTCTACACCAAGCAAGGCGTAGCAGTAACAGTCGAAGCGGTAGCGCAGATAAAAGTAAAGTCCGACACTGAATCAATTCTGACCGCGTCAGAACAATTCCTAACCAAAACCGATCAGCAGCGCGAAGGCCTGATCCGCCTGGTGATGGAAGGCCATCTGCGAGGCATCATCGGCCAACTCACGGTGGAAGAAATCGTAAAGCAACCAGAAATGGTCTCCGACCGCATGCGCTCAACCTGCGCCGATGACATCAGCAAAATGGGGCTGGAGGTGATCTCGTTCACTATTAAAGAAGTGCGCGACAAGAACGAATACATCACCAACATGGGCCGTCCGGATGTGGCGCGGATCAAACGCGATGCGGATGTGGCCGCGGCAGAGGCTGATCGCGACACAGCGATTAAACGCGCGCTGGCCCAGCGGGAATCCGCGGTGGCTAAGGCGCAAGCCGATCAAGAGCGAGTCTTGGCGGAAACGCTTTCCCTGGCGAAGCAGGCCGAGTCGCAGCGGGATTTAGAAGTCAAGAAAGCCCAGTATCTCGAAATCACAAAACGTCAGCAAGCCCAAGCCGACAAAGCTTACGACATTCAGACCAACATCATGCAGCAGCAGGTTGTGGCTGAGCAGGTCAAGGTGCAGCAGGTCGAGAAAGAGCAGCAGGTCAAAGTACAGGAAGCGGAAATCAATCGCCGCGAGAAGGAACTGATTGCCACCGTGTTGAAGGGCGCAGAGATCGAGCGTCAACGCATCGAAACTCTGGCCGCAGCCGAAAAGCAGCGTCTGACGGCGGAAGCGGAAGGTCATGCTGCGTCGATTCGGGCGCAAGGCGAGGCCGAAGCCGAGATCATTTTCAAGAAAGGCGAATCCGAAGCCAAGGCGATGAACGTCAAAGCCGAGGCTTATCAGGAGTACAACCAGGCTGCAGTGATCGACAAACTCTTCACCAGCTTGCCCGAGATCGTCAGAGCATTGGCGAGCCCTCTGGCGAATGTCGACAAAATCACCGTGGTCTCGACCGGCAACGGCGAGGCCGCGGGATTGAACAAGATCACCGGCGACCTCACCAAAATGGCGGCGCAAGTTCCGGCGCTATTTGAAACGCTTTCCGGAATGAGTATGACCGACCTGTTGTCGAAGGTGCGAATGATTGGGGACAAACCGGCGAAGCCCGACGTGCTTCCGCCAGCGTCCAGCCCCGCCAAGTAAGCGAACGATGGAGGACGGGCGTCCGCGCCCGTCCCCTGCAAGAGACGGAGTGGAGACATGAAAAAAACATTCCTGCAGATCGGACTCGGCATCGCGCTCGGAGCTGCATTAGGCGCGGCTCTCTCGATCATTCTCGGAGCGGGAAGCGCGTGGCTGGCGGTAGGGATCGCCGTGGGCATCGGGATCGGCGTCGCCATCCCGCGCACGAGTTCTCATAAGACTAACGACCGACAATTAACGACCAACGACTGACCAAAGGAGTTCACCATGGCATTACTAGAGAGAGTTTCCACACTGGTCCGGGCCAACCTCAATGACCTGATCGATAAGGCCGAGCACCCGGAAAAGATGATCAAGCAAGTCATTCTCGACATGCACAACCAGCTTCTGCAGGTGAAGACGCAGGTGGCGATTGCCATTGCCGACCAGCATCTGCTGGAAAAGCGGCGCAAGGAAAATGAAGGCAAAGTGGCGGAGTGGATGCGCAAGGCCGAGCTGGCCGTCGACAAGAAGCAGGACGACCTGGCGCGCGCCGCACTCGAACGCGTGGAGAGTTACCGGGACCTGACCGACGGCTTTGCCCAGCAGGTCACCGATCAGAAAGCGCAAGTGGAGAACCTGAAGACCGCGTTGCGACAACTAGAGCAGAAGCTCACCGAAGCCCAGGCCAAGGCCGACCTGCTGATCGCGCAGCATCGCCGCGCACGGGCCGTAGGCAAAGCCAGCGACGCGAAGATGGCGGGCGACAACGGATCGAGCGCCGCTGCCTTCGATCGCATGAAACGTAAAGTCGCACACAGCGAAGCCCTGAGCCAAGCGAAGTCCGAGATCGCCGCCGACAACATGGAAGAGCGCCTGGCCGCGCTTGAAAAAGAAGATCGCATCGAGCAGTTGCTGGTGGAGCTGAAGACGAAACGGGGAGCTTAGATGTAATAGCTTGGACTCGACCTTACGGACAGCGTTGGTGAATTTCTGCGTATTAGACACAGGGGGTGTTCGATTGGGTGGATTTTGAGTGTAATCTCGCGATGTTACGCCAAGAATCGTTCCATTGTGCCTAGGGTGTGATCTTGAACACGGTTCCGCACATGACACAGCCGCGGCTTCCGCCGCGGCTAGTAGTTCCATAGAGGTTGCCCGCTTTATCCAAGATCACACCTCCGTAGGGTATTAATCCTTGGTTCCCCTTTCCGAAGTTGGTCAATACCGTCAACTGGTTGTTGGTATCCAGTTTCCATATGGTCCCGCAACCGCCAAATTGCTTGCAGCCCCCTCCTCCGTAAATGTTGGCACCGTAGAGGTTGCCGACAGGGTCCCGAGCCAATGTTGCGAACGGCACTCCCCCTTCCGCACCGTTTCTCCCGCCGGCGAAGTTATACAGGAGGGTGAAGGACCCGGTCGTTTCCGCCACCCGGAACACCGTCCCCGCATCGCTGCTACCGCCCTGTGCGGCGGCGCCATAGAGGTTACCCGCTGCGTCGGCAATTAAGCCTCCGTACGGGGATGATCCGTCTGTTCCATCGAAAGTGTGGAGGACTGTCAGCGTGCCAGTGGCGGCCAATTTGTACACTATTCCTTTGCCAGTACCGCCGGACTCGCAGGTTCCATAGAGGTTGCCCGCCGCGTCCCGCACCAAACTTCCGCTCGGAGCGGACCCGTCCCCCGTGAAGGTGTAGATCGTGGTTAACTTGCCAGTCTTATCCAGTTTGAATACCGTTCCGTAGCTGCCAGATGATCCGCCTTCAAGAGTTGTGCCGTAAAAATTGCCGCTCTCATCCCGGACCAGGTGTCCGTAGGGGAGACTGCCGTCGCTGCCATTGAACCTGTGCAGCACGGTCTCGGTTCCGGAAGCATCTATCTTGTATACGGTTCCAAGGCCAGCACCGCCGCCCCCCGACGTAGTGCCATAAAGGTTGCCCGCCGCGTCGCGGAGCAAGGATGAGTAAGGCTGGTCCCCGTCGCTCCCCCCTGTAAAGGTATGCAGCACGGTCAGCGTGTGGGTCTTGTCCAACTTGAACACCGTTCCACCCTGGTTAGCGCCGCCCTCGAGCGTAGTACCGTAAAGGTTACCAGCGGAGTCCCGGATTAAGGAGGCTCGGGGCATTGCCCCGTCCGTGCCATTGAACGCATGAAGAAGATGGAATGTTTGTGCCTGCCCGGTTTGGGTCGCGAGGACTACCGACATGAGCAAGCTGGCCAACGCCAGGGCAGCCTTTGTCAGCTTTGGGGCTAGCCCCGTCATCCATCTAGGTTGGCGCATTTTCTCTCCACTTGAACCCTAGCGATTCTACTCCTCCGACGGGCGGTCATAAACAGGCCTTATCACAAGCTTGCGCCCTTTCTTCGCCCTCTCAGCAGCCATTGCGCTGAACACCCGGCTAAGAATCTGCCTGACAGTAGCGACCCCGTTCGACAGGATGGCCTGCAGGGTCAAGTCTTTGGTATCACAGCATAGGCTTTGAAGTGGGCACCCTCGTCCTCCGGGCGAAGGACCAACCTGGGCCTGTGTGTTAGTGTGCCGGAGCGAATGAAAGTATGACGGAAAAGACTAGCAGAGCGAGAGCGATCGGCATCGTGATTGGCATTCTCGTTCTTGTGATCGCACTGCTGTGGAAGCGGCTTTTGCGTTGAGCAGTGCGCCTCATACCGTCCGGCCAGCAGCCGTGTAGGTTCGGGTGTACGGTGAGAATGCCCCGACACTTTTTGGCCGACATGGACAACACAGATCCTTCGACTCCGCAGGCACTTCGCTTTGCGAAGTGCCTGCTGCGCTCAGGATGACAGCGGAGAACGTTGGAGGGTAGGCCACTCGCTGATGCCACGGGCAGAATGCATAGATCCTTCGCTTTGCTCAGGATGACAGCGTGAACTTATGCCGTGAACTCTCTGGGCGCCACGGTTGAGTCTGCTCATCGCATCTTTTGCGGAGCTTTGCTCCGCTGGACAGCCGGGGCTGTCCCTAGCTTGCTGTCTATGCGGGCTTTCGCGGTCGGTGGCGGGCTACATTCGGCGCGGCAGGCGCAGTCTTTTTCCGGGGGCTTTGGATTCCAGTTGGGACAGGAGTTCTTTCAGCGGGCAGGGTGAGCCCGGGCCGGAGGGGCGCATCAGGTTCTCGTTCATCTGGCAGCGGTCGATCTGGACTCGGCTGTTTGGGGTGCGTTGCTCGGAGCAGGTCAGCAGGCACCAGGCTTCGCGGAATGGTTCGAACTGGCCGGTGTGGTTTTCGCGGTGCGGGTACACGGCGATCGTCTTGCGTGGGGCAAAGGCTTGTACCGGAATGATGTACCAGACGTCCAACGGCATGATCCAGCCCGCTAGCACGTCGATGTCATTGGCGGTATAGGTGCGGGATCTTCCGCCGAGGGCTGCGCGGACGGCGCGCAGACTGTACCCGTCGGACTTGCCCAAGTGGTACGTGGATTTGACTTGCACTCTCCATAATCGGTGGCCGGAATTCAGGACGAAGTCAAAGGGCTCGTTGTCGCCCATGGGCTTGGAAAGGCCGAAGCCCAAGGTGGCGGCTTTGTAGGAGAATGCAATTTCTGCCAGCTCGCCCAAGGCCTTTGGAGTGCGGTTGCGGATGAGGGTTTCTCCGCTTAGTTCAGCGGCTTCGGCGTAGATGTCTCCAACTTCGTAACCGGTGAAAGAGGGAAGAACTTCGATAGCTGACATCGGGGATCCTTTTCTCGTGAATATTGGGCCAAGCGTGAGGTGCGGTTGTGAAGCTTACCTTTTGATTGTTAAGGAAGATATAGAATAGCACGGATTGTATATCTCGCCTGCAAGATATTATTGGGTTGTCCCGTTTCGGGAATGGCTTCAATGTCCTGGCGCACGTCGCAGCGATCGAAAACGGGTGACTACGCAGCCACTTCGCTTCGCGATGGGGCTGTTGCGCTCAGGATGGCAATCGTGTCAGAACGCGTAGTAGCGCTTAACCCAGACTGCCTCCGAAGTCCTCCCGCACGTAGTGGAAGAAGATCGACGTGGACGTGTGTCCTTCGGGCAATGCTTCGCGAGAATGCGGTAGTTGGCAGCCGCGGTAGAGCAGCGCATCGCCGATGCCCTGGAAGACTGTGACCTTTCCTGATTCCTTGTGCAGATAAAGCGGCCACGGAGTTGCGTTGCGCGGCTCGGGTGAATAGTCGAGGCAGAGGGTAACGCTGAAGTCGCACTGCTCGCGGTCGGTGTGCTTCTTAAGGACGGCCCCCGGTTGGTACGAAGCCAGGTACACGTAAGACGCTTTCAACGGTTCACCCGCCAAAGCCGCCACGGCCGTGGTTAGCTGTTGATGGAAGAAGCGGGCTACGGGGTCGTTGTCAGAGACGTAACGACCAGGGCACTGGCTGTCTCCGAGGCGAAGCCTTCCGGTGCGGAGTTGGTGACGGTAAAAGCGCCGCAGGGCTGCGATGTGAAAGGGATGAAGCAGCCGGCCCACGGGAGCGTACCCTTGCGATTGAAATTTCGCTCCGGCGATGGAAACAACTTCAGCCCATTGCTGGCGCCGAAGGGAAGGGTAGTCGTCAGTCGCGAGGACGTTCGCCATACATAGAATGCGGCGAGCTTGTGGCGAAAGCGTGGACGGAGCTGGGTCTCCGGGTTGCGCGCCGGAGAGCATGGCGGTGAGTTCGGGGCCTAGCCAGAAGGGTTGCAAAGCATCGTATGCCGGATCTCTGACCCAAACCATCCGGCCCTGCGTGGCGAAACCAGCGCGGGGAGCGGCCGCCGGCAACCCTTCGTCTGGAGTGAAGAAGCAGGCGGGATTCACATAAAACGGACGATCAGACAGACCCTCCCAGTACTCTGGCCGGAGGAGGCGTTCTGGCACCAGATGGTCCGGCTGATCGTCCAGGCGGCAGTGGAAGAGCGATCGGGGAAGTTGGTTCTCCCGATCAGCACTCGCGGGTGCGATTGCGAGCTGCTCAATCCATGCCAGCCAAGCTTCGTCTTTTATCTGTGAATCCATTACCTGTGGATCCATCCATTGACCGTGAAACGGCTGTCGGCAAACTGTCCGGACGGACAATCGACCGGGGTGATTTCGTGCGAAAGACCACTGGCGAACAGGACTAGTTGGTTCTGCTCGGGGACAATGGTGCGGTAGTTTGCGGTGGGGACGTAGTTATCGTTTTCCCGTCGCGAGTCGTAGATGCGCAGCTCGCCGCCGCTGAACTGCTTCGGCTCGCGATGGAAGAAATAGATAAAAGTGATTTCTCGAGCCGCGACTGCCTCCGCGCCATTGTCGCTGTGGCAGTGGAAGAAGTCGCCGTGGTTGCTGGCAGTAGCTTGGGTCTCGATGCGGGAGATCGGGAACGGATCGCGTCCCCATTTCTGGAGAACCCGCGGCAAGCAGTTTAGGACACGATCGGTAATCATCCGTTCATGCCCGCCCAGATTCATCAGCACACGGGAGCGACGCTGCTCATAGTCCACGGCACTTCCGTGGACGCCCGGCGAAAGCACTTCGCTGATTTCGAATTGCGGTTCTCGTTCGAGAACGTATTGCCTCAGCGTGTTGAGTTCGGTCAAGGTCAGGAACTCGTCGAGCACCACACATTGAGCGGGCACGTAGTCCTCCGCCTCCAGCACAGCGACCCCGCCTGTCTTTGGTTGAGAGGTTACGGTCGCGAATGAGATTGGCGGCGGGCTCGTACCTGGCGGACGTGTTCCCGGTGAAGGACTCGGCGGCGGAGTTCCAGGGGTACTCGCGCTGATCGGCGGTGGGCTCGTACCTGGCGGGCGTGTTCCGGGTGAAGGACTCGGCGGTGGAGTTCCCGGGGTGCTCGCGCTGATTGGCGGCGGGCTCGTACCTGGCGGACGTGTTCCCGGTGAAGGACTCGGTGGTGGAGTTCCAGGCGTGCCTGCGCGAATCACCGGCACGGTTTGTTGCAGGGACGAGACAAATTGCGGCTGGAGCAGTTGCCTGGTCATGCTCTCCCCCAAGACTCCGAGGGCTCGTTCGGCGATGATTTCCCCAACGGTGCGAGTGATTGCCTCGGCTACGTCATTTCCCGGGGCGCTGGTCTGGGTTTGTGTGCGCTGCAACAGATTGGCAAGCAGGTTTCTCTCGGGCACGCTGAGAATGCGATCGTCGCACAACAGGGTACCGGAGAGACTGTCGATCATCTCTCGTGCTGTCATCGGACTCCTCCCGGCGGAAAAGACACTAATCCAAGAACCGGGCAGTCCGGGAAGCGAAGGGGACTTCACGCTAGCAAAGAAAAATGTGAAAGGGAAGTGCTAATTCAGATGAGATAACGAAAATCCTGAGGAAAACAGGGTCAATTTAAAGCCCCGATTACTTTTCCGCCATCGCTCCGACCAGGGATTCGAAAATCTTGAAGCCATCGGTACCGCCAAGCTCTGGTTCGCTCGCGCGCTCGGGGTGCGGCATCATTCCAAGCACGTTGCGGCCTGGGCTGCAGATGCCTGCGATGTTGTTCAACGAGCCGTTGGGATTAGCATCCAGCGTGATCTCGCCTTCCGGGCTTGAATAACGGAATACGATCTGATGGTTTCGCTGTAGTTCGGCCAGAGTGGCCTCATCGCAAAAGTAATTGCCTTCCATGTGGCCGATCGGAATGGTCAGGACTTCGCCTTGCCGGCAGGCATGGGTGAACGGGGTATCGGCGTTCTCGACTCTCACGTGAACCGGCTTGCAGACATACTTGAGTCCCACATTGCGCATCAGGGCGCCGGGGAGCAATCCGGACTCGCACAAAATCTGAAAGCCATTACAGATGCCCAGAACCAGGCCGCCGCCCTCCGCGAAGTTCTTCACCGATTCCATCACTGGCGAAAACTTGGCGATGGCGCCGGTTCGCAGATAGTCGCCGTACGCGAAACCACCGGGAACAACAATGGCGTCGCAGTTTTGCAGGTCATGCGATTCGTGCCACAGGAATGTGACCGGCTGCTTCGCCACCTGCTGGATGGTCCAAAATGCGTCGTGATCGCAGTTCGATCCGGGGAAAATGATGACGCCGAATTTCATGCGAATTCCTCGCTGAGTGGGCTGTATTTTGAGTTTAACATGGGCATGCAGTCGCTCGAATCAACGGGAAGCATCAGAGATAACACATGACTCTCGGCGAGCATGTTCGAATTACCGGCGGCGCGCTCAAGAACTGGTTGATCGCGCAGATGCAGGACTCGCTCGCGGTCGGAGTGTTGTGGCTGATCGGCCTCTACGCGCTGAGAGTGCCATGGGCACCTCTGTGGGCGCTGCTGGCCGCGTCCTTGCAAGTGGTTCCGCACTTGGGGCCGGTGCTGGGACTGATCGGGCCCGTCCTGGCGGCTGCTTTGCGCTGGGGAGATTGGGAGCATCCTCTCTATGTTCTGATGCTTTATGCCGTGATCGTTGTGGTCGATGGCTTTTTCCTGCAGCCTTATATCATGAAGCGCGTGGCCAGGGTGCCGATTTGGGCTTCTCTGCTCACTCCCATCGTGCTGGGCATTCTGATTCCGTTCTGGGGAGTGCTGCTCGCGCCGCCGCTGCTGGCGGTCGTGTATGCCTACAAAGCGTGGCACGCGAAGCAGAAGCTGCCTGCGGAGCCTTTAGGGTAGTTGCACCTTTTCTGGTGCATAATTTCACCCAAAAAAAACTCGATTTCGCGCAAAATCTAGAAAACAAAGGAGCGGAATTTTCCTTGCCCGCTAGATCTATGGTTCTTAAGGTGGTTACAGGCAAAATATTCGAAACATTGGAGTTAGGGGATGGTATGCCTCCACCAATTCTCGTTCGAACCTTAGATTGTCAAAGAGCTAGAATTATCTTCTAGATAAAGAGCTAGAATTATCTTCTAGATAATCTAGATGTTCTTATGTTATCGGGATTGGAGGCACGAGGTCAAGGGAAAAGTGGAAGTCGGAACCCGGTCCAAATTGGGAAATCTCCCCCGATTTCGATCAGTCCTCCAGCGTGTAAATCCATACCTCTGCTTTGCGATCTGCGCGGGCAGGAACTGCAAGGTACAAGCGGTCGAAGCCCTTCTTGCCAATTTTTCCCGCATATCCTGCCGTCCGTGCGCCCAAAGCGGAAGGAATTTTGGCGATCGGCACGTAATGATCGGCGTCCTTCTGTTGAAACACGCTGATGTATCCTTCCCCTCCCGGGATGTAGATGCGTCGGCGGTCCGCGTCAAAGTACAAATCGTCGGCGTCCTGCACGCATGGCAGCGCGGCGACCATCTGGCCTGAGTTGGTGTCGAACACCGCGAGGCGTGCTGGTGTCCGCGTTGCGATGAAGAGCCTATGGTCCGTTTCATCCAAAGCCATGGGGAAATTTCCTCCCAGCGTTAGCGGCCACTTTGACACTGCGTGGCTCTTTCGATTTACAACCGCGATCTGCTTCGCATTGGGCAGGTTCACAAAAATGTTGGGACCCGATGTTTCCAGTTGGAAGGACTCGGGATGGGCACCGACCTTGAATTCCTGCTGACGCTGATTTGTGGTCGCGTCAATGACGGCGATTGCCGCTGAGTCGCCGTCTCCGTAACCGAGATAGACAAGCTTGCTGGCAGGATCGTACCGAAGGTTATCGGCATCGTCGTGAAAGTCGATGGTTGTAATAAGGGCAAAAGAAGTACCGTCGAATATGTAAAGTTTGCCTTTGGCGCTCGCCACAAAAAGCTTGTTGGTCTCGGGCGAATACACTACCCCCTGAGGAGTGGGCAGTCCCGTGATGCTGTGGATGACTCTCTGTGCGCTGAGACCGATAATCTCTTCGCTATCGTTGCCCAGAGCAGAAACGAACAACCGATTCCCGGGGTCGAAACCGAAATGATCGATGCGCCCCTGCACATTCGCGAGTGGAATGGCGCCCGTAGGCGTCAACGGGGCGGAAGTTGTGGAATCGAAGTTTTGCTGGCCGATCCCTCGATTTCCCAAACAGACCGTCAGGAACAGCGTTAAAAAAACTCCGCAAATTCGCTTCACGTATGGCTTTCTCCTTACGACCTTCGCTTGATGCCGAAAAGCATTATTCTAGTCCAGCTATCGTCTTCCGTCTCTTGATGCGGACTGCTCCAGGCAGGCATTCCGGGTCAACTGAACTCCCTTCGCAATGATGTAACCGCGAGATGTGGGGCACCCGCGCTTAGGTTTAAGCGTTGCATTTGCTCAAGATGCGCTAGAATTGCGGCGTCGCAGGCGGGAGTGGCCTCGGTCCTCTTGGGTCGCGAAAAGGAGCAATGACATGCATTTAGTAATTGAGAATCTGCCGGAGGCGATCCGGGGTACGAAACAACAGCTTCGCGCAACGTTGCCCGAGTACAAGGAGATCTTCCGCGAAGTTGAGGCGGATATGCATCGACGCGTGGAAGAAATCGTCAGCGAGCGTGAATCTGGGCACGACGTCATTCCCATTGTCCAATACGCGGAGGTCGCCTCTGGGAAAGTCCCTGCCGAATTGATGGGGAAGATCAAGGCGCGTGGAGCCTGCGTGGTGCGGGAGACATTCAGCAAAGAACAGGCCACCGGCTGGGATGATGCGATCGCGGCGTATGTCGAACGGAACAACCTGGACGCAAAGCTTGCGAATCGCGCTGAGGACAAATACTTTGGCACGCTGGCCGCTGCCAAGCCCCAGATTTACGGAATTTACTGGTCACGTCCCCAGGTTGAGGCGCGGCAGTCGGAGTCATTGACCAAGGCACGCGTGTTTCTGAACAATTTGTGGCAGGCCGAGAGCGAGGGAGTTCTTCACATCAATCCGAATGAGTCTCCTGCATATGCCGATCGCATCCGCCGCCGGGCGCCGGGTTCGGCGTCGCTTGGTCTTTCGCCGCACGTGGATGGTGGCTCCGTCGAGCGTTGGCTCGATGAAAATTACCGGAAAGTTTACCGGCACGTTTTCGCAGGGAACTGGCGGAAGTACAACGCCTTCGATGCGGCCTATCGCCCGGAGGTGCGCGAAGTGCCCTCGCCCGCGGTGTGCTCGATGTTCCGCACGTACCAGGGATGGACGGCGCTCACGCGCCAGGGTAAGGGCGATGGGACTCTGCAGCTGATTCCTATTGCCGAATCGATGGTCTATGTTTTGCTGCGCGCCATACAAGATGATGTGCCGGAAGATGACCTTTGCGGCGCCCAGCCGGGACGAGCCCTTTCGATTAGCGACCGGTATCACAGCCTGCTGCTGAACGCGGTCTCGTCGATCCCGCTGATGGAGCCCGGGGACGCGGTCTTCTGGCACTGCGATGTGGTGCACGCCGTCGAAAACGAACATCGGGGAGCCGACTACAGCAACGTCATGTACATCGGATCGGCGCCGGGCTGTCCGAAGAACAGTGCCTACCTCGAAAGGCAGGCGCTGACCTTCGTCGCCGGGAAGACTCCGCCGGATTTCCCTGCCGATAATTTCGAAGTCGATTTCGTGGGGCGGGGCACAGTTGCGGATCTGACCGAACTGGGCCGTTCGCAGCTTGGAATCACAGAGGCGCTCCACAAGAGCACGCTGGCGGGCACCGCTGCCTGATGGAGCGATGGGCGTCGCGCGTCCGCCAAACCACACACACAAGAGCTCGCTAAAAGCCCCGGCCTCCGCAAAGAACGCGGAAGGCCGGGCCACCCGTCCCTTGAAACAATGGATCAGGCGATGCTCCGTGCTATACTTTTACGTCGCCTGCTGTTGTTTTCGAGGCAAATCCCGAGGGTAATTCTGTGATCTCCTCTACGGGCGCGTCCGTTAGAATCAGCGGAATCAAGATCAGCGCAATCAAAGTTTATTGAATACGAGGTACTGCCATGTCTGGGCACTCTAAATGGGCCACAATTAAGCATAAGAAGGGCGCGCTGGACGCCAAGCGCGGCAAGATTTTTACCCGTCTGATCAAAGAAATTTCGATTGCCGCCAAGAATGGCGGCGGAGATCCTGACACCAACCCGCGTTTGCGGGGCGCGATTCTCGCCGCCAAGGCGGAGAACATGCCGCAGGACAACATCAAGCGGGCGATCCAGCGCGGCACCGGGGAGTTGCCGGGTGCGACTTATGAGGAGTTCTCGCTCGAAGGCTATGGCCCAGGCGGCGTCGCGATTCTGCTCGACATCAATACGGACAATCGCAATCGCACGGTTAGCGAGATCCGCCACGTGTTTGGCAAGAACGGCGGCAACATGGCCGACGCTGGCGCGGTGTCCTACATGTTCCATAAGAAGGGCGATATCGTGGTGCCGAAGTCAGCGGTCAAAGAAGACGACCTGATGGCTGTGGTGCTCGATGCCGGCGCCGAGGATTTGCGCGACGATGGCGAGAACTGGGAAGTGCTGTGCGAGCCTTCGGCTTACGAAGCGGTTCTGGAAGCGGTGAAGAAGGCTGGCATTGAGCCGACATCTTCGAGCGTGACCATGATTCCGCAAAACTACATCAAGCTGGAAGGGCCGGCGGCGAGCACCATGATCCGGCTGATGGAGGCGTTCGAGGAGCACGACGACGTGCAGAACGTTCACTCCAACTTCGATATCGATCAGAAGTTGCTGGAAGAAGTTGCCGGCTGAGGCTTTCGATCCTGGAAATAAACCAACCCATTCTGGTGACCGGAGGAGCCGGCTTCATTGGTTCCAACTTCGTTTTGCAGTGGCTCGCGGCCGAAGCTGCTCCGGTGGTGAATCTTGACAAGCTTACCTACGCCGGAAATCTCGGCAATCTGATAACGATTTCTGCCGATGCGCGGTACACCTTCATCCATGGAGACATCGCTGACCGAAAGCTGGTCAGCGATCTTTTGGGGCGCAGCCGTCCGCGTGCCATCGTGCACTTCGCAGCGGAGAGTCATGTGGACCGTTCCATCCATGGGCCGGATGATTTTGTGCGTACCAATGTGAATGGCACCTTCAGCCTGCTGGAGGAAGCGCGAGCTTATTGGACGGAACTCGAGCAAGAAGAAAAAGGAAGGTTTCGCTTTCTTCATGTTTCGACCGATGAGGTCTACGGATCGCTCGGGCCCAAGGACGCGGCATTTTCCGAGACAACCTGCTACGCTCCCAATAGCCCGTACTCGGCCACCAAAGCGGCTTCTGACCATCTGGTGCGCGCCTATCATCATACTTATGGGATGCCCGTCCTCACCACCAACTGCTCGAACAATTACGGACCGTATCAGTTTCCTGAGAAACTGATTCCGCTGACCATTCTGAATGCGATGAATGGCAAGGCGATCCCGGTCTATGGCGATGGGCAGAATGTTCGCGACTGGTTGTTTGTGGCGGATCACTGCGACGCGATCCGCACCGTTTTGGCCCGCGGCCGAGTTGGCGAAACTTATAATGTGGGCGGACGAAATGAGAAGCCGAACCTTGAGATCGTGCACGCGATCTGCGCGATTCTCGACGAACTGAGGCCCGCTGATCCTGTCGTCCCGCACAAAAAGCTGATTACGTATGTCCAGGATCGGCCCGGCCATGACCGGCGTTATGCCATGGATACGCGCAAGATTGAGCGCGACCTGGGTTGGCAACCGAGGGAGACGTTTGAAAGCGGGATCCGCAAGACTGTGGAGTGGTATCTGGCTAACGAGGCCTGGATTCGAGAAGTCACGAGTGGGCATTACCGCGAGTGGATTGCGACCCAATATTCAGTGTGACGTTTCTGTCCTACACTGAAAAACACGCACTGTAAACGAAGACGAATGCCAACTCACAAAACCACGCGCGGTTCTCATTACAAAGGCATCATTTTGGCGGGCGGATCGGGCACGCGGCTTTATCCCGTGACTCATGCGGTGTGCAAGAGTCTGCTGCCGATTTATGACAAGCCCATGATCTATTACCCGCTGTCCACGCTGATGCTGGCGGGGATACGGGACATCTTGCTCATCTCCACACCGGAAGATGTGCCGCGGTTCCAGCAGTTTCTGGGCGATGGATCACGCTTCGGCCTGAACTTTGAATACGTGGTACAGCCGCGGCCAGAGGGCATCGCGCAGGCGTTTCTGGTGGGCCAGGAGTTTATCCGGTTCTTCGTGTTGCGCCCTCGTTCTCGGCGACAACATTTTCTATGGCCACGATCTGGTGAAGTGCGTGCAGGAAGCCAGCTCGAAGACTGTGGGCGCGCGGGTGTTTGCCTACCCGGTACAGGATCCTGAGCGGTATGGAGTGGTTGAGTTCGATTCCCAAGGCAAAGCTCTGAGCCTAGAGGAAAAGCCGAAGGTTCCGAAGTCACGTTACGCGGTGACCGGACTTTATTTTTACGACAACCAGGTGGTGGATGTCGCAAAGTCGCTGAAGCCCTCTGCCCGCGGCGAACTGGAAATCACCGACGTCAACAAGCAGTACATGAAACAGAAGCAATTGGACGTCGTGGTGATGGGTCGAGGCATGGCCTGGCTGGATACGGGAACGCACGAATCGATGCTGGAGGCTTCTTTATTTATCCAGACCATCGAAACTCGGCAGGGATTAATGGTTGCGTGTCCGGAAGAAATTGCTTACCGTCTCGGATACATCGGCGCCGAGCAACTGGAGGCGACGGCATCTCTGATGAAGAATAATCGGTACGGCGCGTACCTGCTGCAATTGCTGACAGAAAAAGTGTTCTGAGGGCCGGGCGCGCTACGGAATCGTGGCGGTCGCCTGGTTCGAATAAGCGCTCTCCACGTTGCTCGAATCAATCGCTGTGGTTACGTAATCGTAGGTCGTCCCGCTTTGGACGGACGAGTCTGTATAGCTGGTTGTCGCGCTTACCGATGGATTGATCTTTGCGTAGGAGCCGCCCGATGGGCGGCGATAGACGTTGTAGCCGATCACCTGCGAGCTGCTTGGATTCCAGGAAAGCGCAACGCTGTGCTGAGACTGTTGTTGTTGCGTTCCGGTTCCTGACAAAGTCTCAGTGGTTGGAGAGTTCGTCGCATCGCTTACAAATGCGACGCTGCCGGGCGTGCTTCCGGAGGCCTGCGGATCGAAAGTGACGCTGAAAGGAACGCTCTGTCCGGCTGGCACTGTAACCGGAAAGGTAATGCCGCTGAGCGCATATCCTTGACCGTTCCATGCTGCGGAGGAGACCGTAATGTCGGTAGTCCCGGCTGTCAAAGTACCCTTCTGGGCCGATTTGCTGCCTACTGCCACGTTCCCAAAACTCATCGTGGTGGGCGCAACCGCAAGCTGCCCAGGTCCCGCGTTGACCGTCGTAGACTGTTTCGAAGCAGAGGAAACGCCCTGGCAACCGACCAGCGCGAGCATCGCAGGCACTGCTAACAAGTAGCCTAAAAGGCTCAACCGAGATGAAGCGGATCTTCTCTGCACAACACAATTATCCGAGCATAAGTCACGGTCGGTCTAGAGGCCCCACAGCCCTGACCAACGGCAGATTCCGCCTGCTACTTTGGTAACAGCAGAGCTTTCGGCCTGAGAGTTTCGCTCTGGTTACCGTATCTCTGAGTAGGGTACGTAACCATGCGCCTTCGTGCGCAGGCGATATAGAGAAGTGGTCGCTGTTATGTACAGTGTACCGTAATCGTCGTCTCCCCAAGCCAGATTTGCGGGCTGCTCAGGCATCACGATGGTGCCCAGCTTATTGCCTTTTGCATCCCACAGCCAGATGCCCTTTGGCCCTGTGACAAACAGATTGCCGTTCTTGTCGACTTTCATGCCGTCGGGCACGCCGTCGTCTTTTTCGCCGGGCTCCTCAGCGAAAATCTTCCCGTTTTCGAGCGTTCCGTTGGCGGCAACTTCGTAGACGCGAATGTTTCTCTTCTCGCTGTCGTCGACGTAGAAATGCTTGCCGTCCGGAGAAAAGGCGAGGCCATTGGGCTGCGCCAGATCCTTGGTAACCAGCCTTACGTTACCGTTGGCATCGAGGCGGTAGACGCCCTGGAAGGGGATCTCCTGTTTTTCGCCGGCGACCAGGTCCAGCGTAGGATCGGTGAAATAGAGTGCGCCGTCCGGACCGAGGACTACGTCGTTGGGACTGTTGAATTTCTTGCCCTGGTAGCGATCGGCCAGAATCTTGTATTTTCCGTCGGGCGTCACTTCGATGATGGCGCGCAAAACACTCGCGCAGTCGATCAGGCGATGCGGGCGGTCGAAGGTGTTGCCATCGGGATCGCCGAGCGCGATTACTTCTTCTTTCTTGCCATCGAGATGGACTCGGAAAGATCTTGTTTAGAGTTTCATCGCTTACGTACAGGAATCCTTTTTGATCCCAAACCGGTCCCTCGGTGAATCCGAAACCGGTTGCCACAGTGTTGAGTTGCGCGTTGTGATCTACGAGGTTCCAAAAATCGGGCGATGCGGCTTGCAGCTGAAACTCTCGCGCGGAGTGGGCGGCACTCACGGAGGTTCGCGTGTGGAATGCAATCAGGAGCAACGCTGCCAGGATGCTGGCGTATGCGATGGTCACTCTTTGATTCATGAATGCATCCCTTCTACTAAGTCAGACTGGCTTTTACTCATCGTCTCGTGCGTGTTCTGGTTCGCTCTGCTTTGCGGAACTGATCAGATAACTCATTAGGTCATCCAACTCTCTGGCACTGAGCCTTGAAGCGTAGTCCACGGGCATGAGCGGTTTGTATTCCAGGCGCTCGATATCGGACTTAAGGAAGAAATGGAATGTTCCGTCGAGCGATTGCAGCTGCAAAGAAAAATTATCTTCGTTGCGTATCCTGCCCGTGAATTGTTGACCGGTGCGAACGACGACGACTGCGCTTTGTGCCTGCCGATCCGAAGGCGGCTGGGTGATCGCACTTCGAATCTCCTGGACCGAATGGGTAGCCCCGTAGCCGGACAAATCGGAAGCAATAAATCCGCCGTTGCCCGCAACCATGTGACAGGCGGAACAGCCGGCATCCCCGTAGAACAAGGCCTTCCCGCGCGTCGGATTGCCCGGCAAGGCGGACGTTTTGTTGATCCCTTGGAGAATGCGCAGATAAGCGACGACTGCCTTGACGTCAGAACTTGCAAGCGAATGGAAGGCTGGCATTCCAGTTCCGGGGACACCTTCCTGAACGATGCGCGTCAGCTGAGCATCCGAAAGCCGCTGCACTTCGCGATTCTGAGCGATGTTTGGAGCGCGCTCTCCACCTCGACCGTCCAACCCGTGACAGCCTGCGCAAGTGGAAGCAAAAATCTTCTGTCCTGCGGTATTGGCTGAATTGAGTTGCGATTTTGAGCGCGAGGATGGCGGCGCCACTGATTGCTGAGCAAGGGAGATACCGGTCGCGAAAAGGAACAGAAACAATCTCTTGTGAATGTGACTGCTCCTTTTTCGAATATCCGCGGAAGCTCTTGCTTCCGCGGATCGCGACTGACCTGGGCCTAGAATCCTAGAAAAGGAACTTCGCTGCCACCTGCATAATGCGAGGGTCGCGCGCACTGGTGACCACTCCAAATGTGGAGTTGATCTCGCCCGTCGGATTCATGAACTGAGCATGATTGAAAAGATTGAATGCCTCAAAGCGCAACTGCAGTTCCTTGGATTCCGTAATTGGGGTCGTCTTCAGCAGTGCCATGTTCCAGTTATTGAGGCCAGGGCCATGGAAGAAACGCCGCGAAGAATTCCCGAATTGTCCAAGCTGTTCGTTGCTAAAGAGAGACGTATTGAAATAAGTGCCACCCTTTCGCGGATTGGTAGTCTGCAGGACGTGTCCGCCGGCAAAGTTGGGAACATCAACCGGGATGGCATTGGCGCCAATCAGCGAGTTGTCATCATTCTCCGACATCGTGATCGGCAGTCCGGTAGCGAAGTTTGTGACCCCGGACAAACTCCATCCGCCGACCACCTTCTTAGCCCAGCCCGCCGTGACGTACTTGTCGAACGGCATCAGCCAGTTGTAGCTGAAAACGAAATTGTGCATCACGTCGAAATTACAGAGGGAAATGCTAAGGGCTGGATTGAAGGGATTGGTGGAATCCTGCAGGCCGGATGCGTTGTCCATGCACTTGCTGTACGTGTAACCAGCGAGAAAGCTTAGCGAACCGCTGCTATGACTAAGGCTGGCCTGGAACGAGTTGTAGTGGGAGTTGGCCACCGTGGAAACGAAGGGATTGGTGTCAAAGAGCGGACCCAGCGGCCGCACGGCTGGAATCACTTGTCCATTTGCGGTCACCCATGGAGTGCTGGTTCCGATACTCTGCCCGTTAACGACATTCACCTGGAATGGCGGAGTCTCGCCGAACGGACCACACGGGCCGGCGCTGTTCGGCGCAAGATTGGCCGGATTATTCAAGAACAAACACGCGGCCTGGTTGGCGGGGTTAGCCTCGATGGATGTAACCAACCGGTGGCCTTCGTTTCCCACATAGCTGGCCGTAAGCACAGTGTTCGCCCCGAACTGGCGCTGAATGGAAAGCTCGTAGTCCTCGGAATAAGGCAGCTTGTTCCGGTGATCGAAAGAGAAGTCGTAGGAGAGAGGCTCGACTTGCGCCCAGGGGAAAGTGGTATCAGGGTTCGACGGCGAAACGTTGGTCGGAGGATATGGAAACGGAAAGCGCTGTCCGACACTGGTCAGAGTGGAACGGGTCAGATAGGGCGCCTCGAGTAGCGGCGGGTTAGCGCTGCCGTAGTAGAGTCCGTAGGGCGGATCGCCGACTTCGAGGAATTGCGAGAGATCTTCCACCGAGGTGTAATACAGACCGAAGCCCGCTCGAATACTGGTTTTTGCGTCGGGGGAATATGCGAAACCGAGGCGAGGCGAAAAGTTGTGCCACTGAGTAGGCGCCAGGGTTCGAGGAACACCGGGATCGCCAGCAACCACATAGCCCAACGGCGCGCCCGGAAATTTTACCGACTGTTGACCTGGAATTATGGTCTCGATTTTGTTTTGTGTGTCATACCACGGCATGCTGGCTTCCCATCGCAGGCCATAGTTTAAGACCAGGTTGGGGGTGGCGCGCCAGCTGTCCTGCACAAATAATCCGTAGTACTTAGAGCGGGAGTCCAGGATTTGCGGACTCGCTTGCGTCAAGCTATTGGGAGCACCGATGAGAAAATCGGCAAAGTCGATACCGGTTTCATTGCCCGTAAATTGGTATTGGCCATTTTCTGCCGCGAAATTTCGTTCGTTAATCTGGTCGTAATGAAATTGTCCGCCAAATTTCAGCGAGTGCCGTCCGATCACCTTGGAAAAATTATCCAGCCATTGAAATGAATTGTTGTATTGCCGGGTGGTGACTTCGGGAACTCCCATGAGAAAATTATTGAACACGAAGGTGGGCACGCCTTCCAAGGATGGCTGGATCGGGCTGATCCCTCCGGTGGTGGCATTCCACGGTGTGACGAAACCCAGATTCGCCAGGGTGTAATTTGATCCGACCCCGCCTTGTGGGGTGGCAAGCTGGAGAACGTTGCGCACGTAACTGAAGCGGAATTCGTTGACTGCATACGATCCGATGTTCTTGGTGTCACCCAGGTTGATCAGTTGGGCGCGGCCGGTGGTGTTGGCGCTGTAGGCGAAGGTAGAAGCCGGAACCGCATTGCCGACCCCAGAGTTGGGAGCTGGATCGTTTAAAGTGTAGTTATCCAAAAAGTAGTACGCAAACAGGTTACCGAATCGCGTGTTCTGGTCGACACGAACGCCACCCTTATTGTTGTTTAGAGTTTGCGCGTACTGAGATGATTCGAAGAAGTTGTTAGGCGCGTTCGGTTGCGGTATAAGTCCGAGTTTCAGCACGTTCACCGCAACGGGGGACCAGGCGTTCTGGGGGATGACCGCGCCTGGAAATACGCAATTCGCACTGGTGCAACCTGGCATGTAATAAGGCTCTTGGTCGGTGACTGTATAGCCCAGCCGGTTGGAGAGAAGGCTGGCGAACGCTGGTCCATTGACAACACCGGTTAGAGAACTGGCTGAGTCCTGAAAATTCCCACCAAAGTTCGCCACCGACGGCATCTGGGTGTTCACCGTTGGAGCCTGGGTCCTTCGAGTGCCCTGGTAGTCAACGAAAAAGAACGTCTTGTCTTTCCGATGGGCCCGCCGAACGTTCCTCCGAACTGGTTTTGCCGAAACACCGGTGTTTTATCCGTCGGCAAGGAATAGTAGTTCTTCGCATCCAGCGCGGTGTTGCGGAGAAATTCAAACCCGCTTCCGTGGAAAGAGTTGGTACCAGACTTCGTGACTACGTTTATTTGCCCGCCGCTGTAGTTTCCATATTCAGCGTCGAAGTTGTTTGTGATGATGCGAAATTCCGCAATGGAATCCAGGTTAGGGATAATTGCGGTGCCGTTGTTCTTGCCTTCCTCAACGTTGGAACCGTTGACCATGAAGCCGTTGGCCGCTTCGCGCTGCCCGTTGACCGACTGGTTGCCGGCGTTCAGGCCGCCGTCGACTGGGCGGTCACCGATGCCCCCAGTTCCGGTGTCAGTCGCGTTGTAGGGGGAAACGCCTGGCTGAAGTGCCAACAGGTCGGTGTAAGCTCTGCCGTTCAGCGGAACCGCGGTCATGGTCTTCCCCGTGATTACTTCGCCCATCTGCGTGCTTTCCGCCTCCACGTGGACGGCGTCAGTTCTGACCTCGATCTTCTCGTTGATGGTACCTACCGAAAGAGTTGCGTCGACCCGGAGAGCGGAGTTGGCGTTGATCACCAGCCCGGTTTCGGTATAAGTCTTGAATCCAATCTGACCTACCTGCAAGTCATAGGTGCCGACCGGAAGGGCGGGAAGACTGTAAAAACCCTTGGCATCGGTGGTGACCGTCGTCTTGACTCCGGTCTGCGTATCCGTTGCAACGACTGTGGCGCCGGGAATTACAGCGCCGGTCGAGTCGGTCACGAGTCCGGAAATGCTGCCGGCGATGCTGGCCCAGGTGATTCCGATTGCCAGAAATAGGAACAGATACAGTGACAAGCTAGCGCGCTGACGATTACGCATGACCCGACCTCCTGCCAGACGAATGCACGGCCAGACCCCAGCTCTCTCATCTGGTGAAAATGGTTCTTGAAGTTGTGAAAGCATTTTTGCTGTCTGACAGGACGGTTTATCTCAATTGTGGTGGGAAGTCAATAACTTCTTGCACGAATTAAAACGTTTTACAAGCGGAAACTCCCCGATTCCAGAAAGTGGAGGCCCACAAGAGTAAACACACCATTGATCCTGAGAACGCCACGCTCACTTCTGCTTTACTGCGATGGCGGAAATTTCAATTCGAGCGTTGTTGACCAGGGCGGCTGCCTGAATGGTCGCCCGCGCCGGTTTCGGATCGGGCAGGAAGCTCTTGTAAACCTGGTTCATGTCGCCAAATTCGTGAATGTCCGCCAGATAGACGGTCACGGAAACGATGTCCTTCAAATCGAAGCCCGCAGCCTTAACCACTTTCTGAATGTTCTCCAGGGCTGTTTTGCTCTCGGCGGCAATGCCGCCTGCGACCAACTTGCCGGAGTCATCAGTCCCTTCCTGTCCAGCGATGTAAAGAGTGTTCCCAACGACGATTCCATCACTAAACGGCAAGCCCCTCGCAGTCGACAGATTTATTGCGTGGTGTTCCTGAGCGTGACCCAGTTGGCCGCAGAAAATTGTCAGGCCGATCGCCAGAGCAAAGATGGAAAAGCGCGCAGTTGTCTTCAGTGGTTTCATGGTTTCCTTTCTCGAACGGCTCTGCATTGACTCTTCCACGAGACGAAAAACAGTGTTAGAGTCCGCGGACATATATACAACAGGGAGGCCTTGATGGACAAACTCACGCGCTTTGCGAAATCGCGCAAGAAGACAGGAGTTTTGATTGCGGTGTGCATTCTCTGTGCGCTGGCCAGCCGGGGGCGGCTTCTGCGCGCGCAGTCGACGCCGCCTGCGTCCGAAAGTGCGCTGATCGCTGATTTTCGGCGGGTCGAAGTGGCTTCGGTCTCGGATGCTCTTGAACAGCTTACCGGCAAACGGATGTATATGAGTCATCGCATGCAGCCGATCTTTACCGCAAAGTTCGCTGGCTACGCGCGAACCGTCCAACTCAAGAGGGACGAAGGCAACAAAGACCCGTCCGCCCTGAACGGAATGCTGGCGGCCATTGATCAAGGCTCTACCGATTCCGTTTATGTCATGGCAGTTGAAGACGGCGCCGACATTGCAGGCATGGGCGGGTTGATGGGGACAGCCATGGCAGCGCGCGGCTATGCAGGGGCCGTGATCGACGGTGGTGTACGCGATGTGGCCTATTTGCGGAAAATAGGATTCCCAGTATTTGCCACAGGCATCGTTCCCTCGACCTCCGTAGGACACTACCGTTTTGCGGGCGGGCAAATTCCGATCACTTGCGATGGGGTCACGGTCAATCCGGGAGACATCGTTTCGGCGGACAGTGACGGGGTCGTCGTGGTTCCGGCCAACAAAGCTCAGGAAGTACTAAAGCTTGCCCAGCAACTGGATTTCAAAGAGCACTCGATGTACCCGCAGATTGAGCAAATGAAATCGATCGAGGAGGCGGTGAAGAAGTCCGGCAGGTTGTGACGCAGCTGCACTATTGCAGAAAATCGTTTTTCATCAGATAATTCGGACTTTCATTTTTGTGCCCGCGGAAGAAAACATGACTGACGTCCCAGGACGAAGCTACAACATTACGGCGTTGCAACGCGGCTTGCACCTTCTCCATCTCTTCAGTGAATCGCCACGCGGACTCACCGCAAAGCAAGTTGCGAGTCTTTCCCGCCTTCCGGTCAGCACGGTACACCGCTTCCTGGTGAACCTGCATCGCGCGGGATTTTTGAACTGTGGGGGAGACGGGGTTTACCACCTGGGAATTGCGTGTTTCGCCATCGGGCAGGCCGCTCTTGGCCAACTCGATATTCGCCGGCTCAGTCTGCCATATCTTCAGGAACTGAATCATCAGACGCGTGAAACCATCCACTTGACGGTGCGGCATGGGCTGTCCGCGGTGTATGTCGAGAAACTCGATTCGCCGGAGCAACTGCGCATTTACTCGCGGATCGGGGCAGGGGTTCCTTTGTACTGCACGGCCGTCGGCAAGGTCATGTTGGCTTATATGCCGAAAGACGAGCAGGACAAGGTTCTTCGCCAGCTTGAACTCAAGCGGCTGACTCCGAATACTGTTGGGAGCCTGCAAGAGCTGCAGACAGAGCTGTATCGGGTCCGGAAGAACGGATACGCCTGCGATATGGAGGAGCACGAACTCCACATTCGTTGCGTCGCCGCGCCGATCTGGGATCACACCTGCAGCGTGTCCGCGAGCCTGAGCCTCACTGCGCCCATGGTGCGCATGCCGGTCAGCAGGTTGCGGCAGCTCGCGCCTTTGGTTCAGGAGGCTGGACTCCGAATTTCAATGGAGTTGGGATATCCGAAAAACGGCAAACCGTCGAACCAGCTGCCGGTGCGGAAAGGCGAAATTGCGGAGGCTCGAGTTGCGAACCGAGCTTCTTGACTCGATGCTCGTACCCCGAATCGTTGTTCGGATTGCGGCTACGGTCATGAGCGTCGGATTGCTTGCAACGCCGAGTTTGGCTCGAGTCTGGTTCGACGGCTGCGCACGCGCCTTGTCGAGTGCAATCTACAACCTTTGAGGGATGGAAAGCGGAAGAGCTTGGCAACGATTGGGTGCGTCTGACAATCGTGCCGCAACTCGGCGGCAGGCTCATGCAAGTAACCTTCAACGGGCATGACTACCTTTTTGTAAATCCCAAATACAAGGGCAAGTACTTTCCTCCAAGCGAAGCCGCGAAAATGGGCCAATGGATTAACTACGGAGGCGACAAACTCTGGCCGCTCCCAGAAGGCCATGGCGACGACCAGCACTGGGCTGGGCCTGTTTCGGATGCGCTCGATGACGGCGGATACAAATTCAGCATCGTGTCGCAGAGTCAAACCTGCGCGGCGCGTCTCGACGGTCCCGCCGATCCGACAACAGGTTTGCAATATTCGCGCCAGATCAGCATCGGCAATGAATCTCCCGAGATTATGTTTCATGCGGTAATGAAGAATGCGACTAGTCGCCCGATTCGCTGGTCGATGCAATCGGTGACCCAGTACGACACTGCCGATGCCCGCGATCCTGCCAAATACAACCGCGATTTCTGGGCGTTCGCCCCAATCAATCCGCAAAGTGCATTCGTCGACGGCTATCACGTGGTTGCCGGCCTCGCCGACGATCCCTCGTTTGAAGTAAGAGATGGTCTTTTCAGATTGCACTGGCTTTATCTCGAAAATGAAGTGTGGCTGGATTCAGATGCGGGCTGGGTCGCGGTGCTCGACAACGCAACCAAATACGCGATGATCGAACGGTTTCAATATGCTCCTTCCGCGGAATACCCGGGAAAGGCGTCGGTAATCTTCTACAAGAATGGCGCTGCCCTGGAGTTGAATAAAGACGGCATGCCCACTCTGCGCTCCACGAACTGGCAAGACGCTCCTTACTACATGGAGGCGGAGATCAACAGCCCGATGATCAAACTGGATCCGGGCGCTTCGTACGCGATGGACACGAACTGGTTTCCCGCTCGTGCAGACGGTGAGCCCAAATCCATTACCTCTGCTGGGGTAGTGTGTCAGCCCTTAGCGGTTTCTTTAATATCGAAAGGTCTCCAGGTTTCTGGCGTCTTCGCAGTGTTTTTTCCGGGAATACTGAGAGCGCATGTGCTCGACCCTCGGGGCGCTGAGATTGCGGTTGTCGACTTGCAAGCTGTCGATCCGTCCAACCCGGTGGAACTCAATCAGACCATCAGCGTGGCCGAACCAGCAAATCGAGTTTCCGTTCACCTGAGTGATCAACAGGGAGTCGATCGGGGCAGTCTTGGCGAAGCCAAAATTGTGAAACCGGAGAAGACCACGTAACCATGCGGACGGCGCTGAACATCTGCGTTTTGTTGATTTGTGTGATCGCGCTCGCGACCGACAAGTCACCAGTCCCTATTTCTACGGCAGTCGATGTGCGCGCAGAGGATCTGCTGGTTCAGCCGCCCGCGTCAAACTGGATTTCATATAACGGAGACTACTCCGGGCGCCGTTATAGCAGCCTTGCCGAGATCAATTCGACAAACGTCGGACAGTTGAAAGCCGCATGGGTATTTCACGCGCACAACACGAGCCGGCTCGAAGTCACGCCCGTGGTCGTGAACGGAATTATGTTCGTAACCGCTGCCAATGATGCCTTCGCTCTCGACGCAAGTACCGGGCGCGTGCTCTGGCACCATTCGCGCCCGATCTCGGGAGGCCTGATTGACGATGCATCCAGCCACATCAACCGCGGCGTTGGCGTGTGGAGAAGCCGGGTCTACGTGGAAACCGACAATGCCCATCTCGTCTGCCTGGATGCGCGCTCGGGTAATGTCATCTGGGATGTGGCTTATGCGGACTGGAACAAAAACTACGGCGCCACGAGTGCGCCACTGGTGGTCAAAGACAAAGTGCTGGTAGGAACCTCGGGCGGCGATGACGGTGTCCGGGGTTTCGTGGCCGCTTACGACGCTATGACAGGCAAACTGGCTTGGCGATTCTGGACGATCCCGGCTCCCGGCGAGTTCGGTTCGAAAAGTTGGCCGGGTAATTCGTACTTGCACGGCGGCGGTACTACTTGGATGCCTGGAACTTACGACCCTGAACTCGGAACTATCTTTTGGGGCACGAGCAATCCCGCGCCGGATTTTGAAGGCAGCGTGCGTCCAGGCGATGACCTCTACACAGATTGCATCCTCGCCCTCGATCCTGACACAGGGAAACTGAAATGGTATTTCCAGTTCACCCCGCATGATCTCTTCGACTACGACGGCGTGGAAACACCGATGTTGATCGACGCTGCTTACAAGGGCAAAGCACGCAAGTTGCTGGTGCAGGCGAATCGCAATGGCTATGTGTACGTGCTCGATCGCATGGACGGAACATTTCTTTCTGCAACACCCTTCGTCGAGAAGCTCAACTGGGCGAAGGGAATCGATGCGGAAGGCAGGCCTATCCGCAGCGACGTTATGCCTACGCCGAACGGAACCCGAGTGTGCCCGGGATACGCCGGCGCGACCAACTGGTTCGCCCCGTCCTATAACGAGTCCACCCATTCCGTATATTTCATGGCCTTGGAGCAATGCGAGACCTACTTTTCGAAAACACAGCCGCAGCGCTTCAAAGAAGGCGAGATGTACTATTCCAGCGGGGTAAAGCATATTGCCGGGGAAAACTCGCAGAAGATTCTGGTGGCGTACAACCTGGATACGGGTGCCTTTGCCTGGAGGTATCCGCAAGTGGGCCGTGCGCGCTCTTCGGGTGGGACCATGACAACAGCTGGGGGCCTGGTCTTTTTTGGGGACGACGCTGAGTCCTTTGAGGCCGTAGACGCGCAAACTGGTAAGCCATTGTGGCACTTCAACGCCGGGCAGAACATGAGTGCCTCGCCGATGACTTACGCCATCGCAGGTAAGCAGTACGCAGCGATTGCCGCAGGCAGTGACGTTTTCAGTTTCGCGTTGCCGTAGTGTTTGACATTTTGGTAATTGAGTCTTCGCAAGCAAAGGAGCACATCATGCGCCTCAACTCAAAGTGGAATCGCCGGGGATTTCTCGGTGGCGTAGCAGCGTTGGCAAGTTTGTTCGCACTGCCACGAAGAACGTTTGCCGGGAATGGGCCTGAAAAAAAACTACCGGCCTGACCGGCTTCGGCGAGACGGGCAATCCCTATGAAGAACTGGGAGTGACGACCGTCATCAACGCCGAAGGAACCATGACGACGCTCGGCGGCTCGCTGATACGTCCAGAAGTCGAAGTGATTATGGCCCAGGCTTCGCGGCATTTCGTCAGCATCCCCGGGTTGGAAGAAGCAGCGGGGAAGCGAATCGCGCAGATGCTCAAGTTGCCGGAGGGATACAGCGCGCTTGTGACCTCAGGCGCGGCGGCTGCAATTCAGTCCGGGTTGGCAGGCATTCTAACCGGCGATAACGAGAGCTTGATCAAACAACTCCCCGACCTTACCGGGATGAAGTCCGAAGTCATCATCCAGAAATCGCATCGTAATCCTTTCGATCACCAGCTCCGAGGCACAGGCGCAAAGCTGATTGAGATTGAAACTCGCGATCAATTGCGCGCCGCGGTGAACGATCGCACCGCCATGATGCACTTCACCAACTTCGCGAACGACGCCGGGCAGATCAAGGTCGATGAATGGGTGAAGCTCGCCAAGGAATACAAGCTTCCGTGCTTCAACGATGCGGCCGCCGACACTCCCCCGATTTCTCATCTTTGGGATTACTCCAACATGGGCTATGACCTGGTGGCATTCAGCGGTGGCAAGGCAATTCGTGGTCCGCAGTGCGCTGGATTGCTGATCGGCAGACAAGACCTGATTCATTACGCGTTGCTGAACAACAGTCCGTACGAGGACACGCTAGGCCGCGGTCAGAAAGTTGGGAAAGAAGAAATCATCGGAATGATCAAGGCGCTCGAACTCCATCTGAAAGAGGACTACGACGCCCTGGACAAAGAATGGCAAGATCGGTTGGAATTAATTTCTCGCGAAATCACCAGGATTCCCGGCGTAAGTACGAAGTTCTTCAGGCCCGCCATCGCCAATCATGTTCCGCACATGCAGATCACCTGGGACTCAAGAATTTCTTTGACGCCGCAGCAGGTTTCACAACTTTTGCGGAACTCGAAGCCTTCGATTGTGATGTCGGCCGGTGAAGAGAAACCGGGACTGGCCATGAACTCGTTCATGTTGCAGCCCGGCGAAGACCAGATTGTTGCCGAGCAACTATCGCGCATTTTGCGCCAGCACTCGGCCTAATCGCAACGTCGGGATCTCAGGAGAAGATGCTGTCGATGAAATGCCGTCTTCACAAAACGAAATCGATTGAGTTACGGCAACGGCATGCGGAGTCTGGATCCCTTTTTCTCCAGCCAGGCGTTGAATTCCTCCACCATTTGTTTCGTCCATTTGGCGTCAATCTGCCCGGGCGTGTACTTGCCTTCACGCAGCATCGTGTGGCCCCATTCATCAACCAGGTGATCCATCTCCGTGTCGTCGGCGACCTTCTCTGCCAGTTGCGGAGGAACGAAAGTGATTCCTTCCGGATCGCCAATCGCAATGTCGCCGGGCATTACGGTCACTTCTCCGATTCGAATGGGAACGTTGATTCCGGTCAGCATGACGTTCTCGAGAGCGGAGGGATCGACCCCGCGGACATAGCACTGGAATCCGGGAATCTCCTGGATGCCGGTCACATCGCGGATCGCGCCGTTTACGATCAGGCCGTTGTGACTCTTGGCGTAAATTGCAGTCGCGAGATTGTCGCCGACGATCGTGCCATAACGGATCTTTCCAAACAGATCGACGACCAGAACGTCGCCTGGTTTCAGAATGTCGATGATCCACGAGTTCTCGTCTCCAATGCGGTTCTCTTTTTTGCCGTTGGCGCGAATCACGGAATCCACGTCTGGACGTTGCGGCATAAAGACGGCTGTGACCACGCGGCCGACCAGCCTCGGACCGGGGTTGATCACCTTCCATCCGCCCTCGAACTGGTTGCGATAGCCGGCATCTTGCAGCACATCCCAAGCCTCGTCCGCGGTAACGTCTTTCAAACGCGTCAGCACCAAATCCGAAACATTCGGACGTCCATCGGGAAACCGATCACCATGCCACTCCGGCGTGAATTCAACCCGCTGCTCCTTCGAGAAAAGATCGAGTTGCGCATGCGCGGGAAGAGTCAGTGCGCCGATGAGCCAAGTGGCTATCCCGACAAAGTAAGCAGACCGAATCATAAGTTTTCCAGCTCAAGGACTAACTTCACAGTGACGGCGAAAGTATCACACCGTGGCTTGACTAACAATTGCCAACCAGATTTCGCGATGCGCTTTTTTGCTAGCTGGTAAACCATGGCGAGACTAAAGATCAGAACGAAAGACAAGTGCATGTGGGACCTGGTCAGCCTCGGGGAAGTCATGCTCCGACTCGACCCCGGAGACGATCGTGTATCGACAACGCGTCAGTTTCGAGTGTGGGAAGGTGGAGGCGAATACAACGTAGCTCGTGGACTTAGACGCTGTTTTGGCATGGACACGGCAATTGTGACGGCACTCGCTGACAACCCGGTTGGTCGTCTTGTGGAAGACCTCACGTTGCAAGGAGGCGTGAGCCAGAAATACGTGCGTTGGGTGCCTTATGACGGGGTTGGCAGAAGTGTGCGCAACGGCCTGAATTTTACCGAGCGGGGGTTTGGCGTTCGCGCTGCCCTCGGTTGTTCGGACCGTGGTCATACCGCGATCTCGCAAATGAAACCCGGAGACGTCGATTGGGACAAAATCTTCACCCAGGACGGAGCACGGTGGTTTCATACTGGCGGAATTTTCTGCGCCCTCTCAGAGACCACGCCGCTGGTCGCGCGCGAAGCCATGGAAGCGGCGAAGCGGGCCGGCACGATTGTTTCCTACGATCTCAACTATCGTCCGTCGCTGTGGAAGGCAATCGGCGGAAAAGAGAAAGCTCAAGAGGTCAATCGCAGCCTGGCCTCGCTCGTTGATGTCATGATTGGGAATGAAGAGGATTTCACGGCGGCGCTTGGCTTTCCGGTGGCTGATCTGGATACGCAACACTCCAACCTCGATCCGGCAAACTTTGAACGGATGATCGAAAAGGTAGTTCGTGAATTCTCCAACCTCGCCGTCGTTGCGACTACTCTGCGAAATGCAAAAACCGCGATCCTGAACGACTGGGGCGCCATCTGCTATCGTGACGGCCATTTCTACACGGCCCCGATGCGGGAGAATCTGGAAATTTTCGATCGCGTCGGAGGCGGCGATTCTTTTGTTTCCGGCTTGGCTTATGGATTCTTATCAGGCAAAGACCCGCAGTGGGCCGTCGAATGCGGGGCAGCCCACGGTGCGCTCGCAATGACGACGCCGGGCGATACTTCCATGGCAAGCCTGGCCGAGGTTTTGCAAGTGATGAAAACGCAGACGGCACGGATTGAACGCTGAAGTTCGGGAAGCGCCAATAACCCTATGACCATCGATGACGTAATTCGCAGGATCGGAGAAATTGGGATCGTACCGGTGGTGCGCGCTGCCGCCGTCGACGAAGCAACCCGGGCCGTGGAGGCGATCTGCGCCGGTGGCATTCCGATTGTCGAAATAACGATGACCGTTCCCGATGCCATCACGGTCATTCGCCAGGTTGCGCGTCAATACGGCAAAGACGTTCTACTTGGAGCTGGCACCGTCACCACTGCGCACCAGGCCGAGCAGTGCATTGCCGCGGGCGCGGAATTCATCGTGAGTCCGGGATTGTCCTTTCCGGTGCTTGCGGCGGCACAGGCTTGTGGAAAACTGGCGATCCCGGGCGCGCTGACGCCGACTGAATTGATGAATGCCCAGCAAAACGGTGCCAAGCTGATCAAGATTTTTCCTTGCGGAAACGTTGGCGGTCCCAAATATCTGAAATCCCTAAGAGGTCCTTTTCCCGACGCCGCCCTGATTCCGACAGGAGGAGTAAATGCCGCAAACGCCGCCGAGTTTATTGCCGCTGGAGCTTTTGCTCTCGGCGTCGGCGCGGAGCTAGTCAACGCTGCAGCACTTCGAGAGGGAAATTTGGCGAAGATCGAGCAAGCCGCTCGCGAGTTGGTTGGCGCAGTCCTCACGGCACGCGAGTCAGTCCTCGAAAGACACCACCCAAGCGAAACGCGATGAGATGTTATTGATTCACTCCGCTCGCAAGGTAGCCGCCATCCACCACCAGCAGAGTGCCAGTTACAAAGCTGGCCGCATCTGACGCAAGAAAGACGGCTGCCCCAACCAGTTCCTCGAGCTCGCCGTATCGCTTCATCGGAGTACGCAACAGAATCTCCTGGCCGCGGGGCGTGCCCATGACAAGTTTTTCGGTCAGCGGCGTGCGAAAGTATCCAGGCGCGATGGCGTTCACGCAAACTCCATGGCGCGCCCACTCGATGGCCAACGACTTCGTCAGCGACGCCACGCCCGCTTTGCTGGCGCAGTACGCTGCCACTTCATACAGGGCCAGGAATGAGCCCATGGACGCAATATTAATGATCCGTCCATAACCGCGCTCGATCATGTGCCTTCCAAAAATCTGGCAGCTTCGCAAAGTACCCGTCAGATTGGTGTCGAGAAGCCGGTTCCAGTCGGCTTCGGAAAGCTTCAACGTGGGAGTGCGTTGGTTAAACCCGGCACAGTTGACCAGGATATCCACTTTGCCGAACGCCTGGACTGTGGCCGTCAGCAATTGCTCCAAAGATCCTCGGTCGGTGACGTCGCAAGTCACGCACAAGGATTTGCGGCCGAGAGATTCAATCTCATCTGCTGCGGCCTTAACCTGCTCGGCGCGACGGGCGCTCGGCACGACGTCCGCCCCCGCCTCAGCCAACCCGCGCGCGAGAGTCTGACCGATGCCAGAACTTCCTCCGATAACAACGGCGACCTTGTCATTCAGTTCCAGACGACTGTAACCCACAGACCCTCCCGGGTGCATTCCAGCTTCAGATTCGCCGCACCAACCCGTCCTCGGTGGCCTGCGTGTTACGGACCAGCAGCAACACCAGAACCATCCCCAGAAATGGAACCAAGCCAGCCACAATGACAATCGGATCGAATGCGTGTGTGGCAGTTGCTCGGCGTGCGTCGGAGAAATATCCAATCAATTTGAATGCAACGATGGTTCCGATGCCTGCTCCCGTGCCGCCCAGCCCGCTGACCGATGCCACCGAATCACTGTGGTAAAGGTCAGACGGTAACACGTTCGCCATGGTACTGAAAGATGCATAACAGAAAGTCGCGATTGCGAACAGCAAAGTGATCACGTACAGATTGGTGGTGAAAATGGTCGGAATCAGCAGCGTGATTCCGACACCTCCGAAAATCACCAGCGCTTTTCGTGCCCATTCCAATGCCCATCCGCGCTTGATCAAGTATCCAGACATGCCGCCCCCGAAAAAATTTCCGAGATCGGCAGCGATAAAAGGTATCCACACTGCGATGAGGCCGCTTCTGAGTTCAATCCCTTTCGCTACCAGGTAGATTGGAAACCAATCGGTCACAAAGAACCACACCGGGTCAGTGAAAGTTCTGGCGATGATTGCTCCCCACGTCTGCGGAAGCTTTAAGAGATCGCTCCAGCGAGTTCGCGTCTGGCTGTGTGGCTGAGCATCGGATTCAAACTTGTCCGCGACGATCATCTGCAGCTCAGTTTGACTTATCCGCGGATGCACCTCTGGCGGGAAATACAGCCAGCGCCAGCCGATCAACCATAGGAAGCCAAGAGCGCCAGGAATCATGAATGCGGGACGCCAACCCCAGCGAAAGTAGATCGGCAAAACGATGAAAGGCGCGATGGCGCCTCCGATTGAAGACCCGCTATCGAAAATGGCAGTCGCCAGCGCCCGCTCGCGTTTTGGAAACCATTCTGAAACGGCTTTTGTAGCCGCCGGCCAGTTCGCAGATTCTCCCGCCCCCAGCAAGAAACGAAATCCCGCAAAACTGTAGAAGCCTCTGGCCAGAGACGTGGCAACGGACACTATCGAATACCACGCGACCGTGAGCGTCAGTCCACGCCTGGTACCGATGCGATCCATGAGCCTGCCGAAAACGGTTTGCCCGATCGAGTACGCGATCCGAAATCCGATGACAAGATTCGCGTAATCGCTGTTAGTCCAGTGGTATTGCAGTTTCAAGTAAGGAGCGAGAAGCGAGAGCGTTTGCCGGTCGATGTAGTTGATGACCGTGGAGGCGAACAATATCCCGGCAATCCACCAGCGTAAGGAAGGGATGGAATGAGCGCCAGTCGGCTTCCAGACAGTTGCCATGTGTAGGTTTCGCGGACCGGCCTAACGAGTGACCAGCACCTGCGATTTGTCCTTGAGAGCATTCTGCAAAGCGGGACTCAACAATGAGGCTGAATTCCTGTCCAGATACACCGTCGCGTTGGGATGAGTGCGCAGAATCGATGCCGGCGCCATGGAGCTGATATCGCCGTCAAAGCAGGCTTTCACCGCTTGTGCTTTGCGCGTGTCGGGCACGACCGCGAGAATTTCCCTGGCCTTGAGAATCTGACGCACCGACATGGAGATCGCATGCTTCGGCACTTGCGAAATATCGGCGAACCAGGCCTCGCCCACCTGCTGCTGTCGGCACGCCTCATCGAGATCCACGATGAGGTAAGGTTCTTCGGTATCAAAGTCAGCGGGCGGATCGTTGAAGGCGATATGACCGTTCTCGCCGATTCCAAGAAACGCGATGTCGATCGGCGCCGAAGCCAGATCGCTTCCAACTCGACGTAAAACTTCGGAGAGTTCGGCTGCGTCACCATCGAGCAAATGATAGCTGCTGATTCCCGTTTTGCGAACCAACTGCTCTAACAGCATTTTTCGAAAGCTGCCGGGATGCGAGATCGGCAAGCCGACGTATTCATCGAGATGGAAAGCTTCGACTTTTGCCCAGTCGATATCCTTCGTTCTTGTAAGCGCGTCCAGAAATTCGAGCTGAGACGCAGCCGTAGCGGCGATGATGCGTGCCCGGTCGTGCTCCGCGATCGCCCGGCGAATCGCGCTTGCCGCCTGCTCCGCAGCAGCGTTGCCGAGAGCAACTTTATCGTTGAATACCTTCAGCAGCATCAGGCAAGCCTCCAAATCAGAGGGAAGAGAAATAGCAGATCGTCAGAGCTCCAGAATTATAAACTCAAGGTAGCGGGATCATGATCGCGAGTTTCATCACGTGAAAACAAATCTTTGTGCAATGGCGGAATCACAGCTACTTGTTGTATGACTCTTACGCGGGATCAAAATCACATCCAGAGAAGGTATCGTTTGCATCGGAAATCGTCATCGTCCGGTCGATTGCTTCAAAATTTGAGCGCGGTTGCGTTCCTGCTGATCATCTTGCAAAGCGCAACTGCGCAAACTGTGCGGGTGGACGCGACCCCCACTCACGTTGCCAACAAGTTCAGTCCGCTTTACGCGTTGGGTTCGACCGTCGATCGCATACCCAGCAATGCCACGGATACGTTTTTCCGGCCAGACCAAGTCAAGCAAATCCTCTCTGCTGGTTGGGGCGTCATTAGTTATCGGCAGAACACCGATCTGTTTGTGCAGGCCTGGCACTGGAATCCCAAAGGCACGTGGAGCGATCCTGCAGGCAAAGGATATTTCGTCGGTGACGCGACTCCCACCACAGAAATGATCCGGCACTCTTACGGCTATTCGCTTCCTCATCGCGGTTTCACGCGCAACAACGGCACCGAGTTCGATGGCTTCTCGCGGCTGAACGATGGCGATCTCCAGACCTATTGGAAGAGCAATCCCTATCTCACAAGCACGTTCACAGGCGAGGACGATTCGTTGCATCCGCAGTGGGTCGTGATCAACCTGGAGAAAAAGCAAAAGGTGAACGCAATTCGCATCGCCTGGGCCGAACCCTACGCCCGGGTGTACGAAGTCCAGTACTGGGTTGGCGACGGCGACGCCATGGACGAGCAAGACAAGGGAGCCTGGAAAACATTTGCCTCAGGAGCCGTCGCGGACGGAAAGGGAAGCACTGCCACCTTACATCTCGACTCCTCCCCGGTGAGCACGAAATACGTGCGCATCCTGATGACGCAATCCTCCAACACCTGCGACAGTCATGGTTCCAGCGATCGCCGCAATTGCATCGGCTACGCCATTCGCGAACTCTACGTCGGAACCATCGACGATCACGGCAAGTTTACCGATCTGCTCCACCACTCCCGCGATCAGAAGCAAACCCTCACATACTGTTCCTCGGTCGATCCGTGGCATCAGCCTTCCGATTTGTATGTCGCTCCTGACCGCATGGAATCAGGAGATCAGCCGGGCTTCGACCTCTTCTTTACCAGCGGCATTACCCGTAACCTGCCTGCGATTGTTCCCATAGCCATGCTGTACGCAACGCCCGAGGATGCGGCGGCGCAGATGACCTACATAAAGAAACGAGGCTATCCCGTTTCGTATGTCGAGATGGGAGAAGAGCCCGACGGCCAGTACATGCTGCCCGAGGACTACGCCAGTCTCTATCTACAATTCGCAACCGCTCTCCATCGCGTTGACCCGGCGTTCAAGCTGGGTGGGCCAGTCTTTGAAGGCGTGACCGAAGACATTAAGGTTTGGCCCGATGCGCACGGCCAGGATTCGTGGTTCAAACGTTTTCTTGCTTACCTGAAGGCTCACGATCGCCTTCAGGATCTGGCATTCATGTCCTTCGAGCACTATCCCTACGATGGCTGTGAAACGCCCTGGGAAAATCTTTACCAGGAGCCGGAGTTGATCACCCACATCATGCAAGTGTGGCGAGAGGATGGCTTGCCGCCGAACGTCCCCATGCTCGATACAGAGACAAATGATCACGGAGGCGAGGCCGCCGCAGATATCTTTGGCGCTTTATGGCTCGCAGATTCGTTCGGCGGCTTTCTCACAGCGGGAGGACAGTCAACGCACTACTATCACGACTTGCCCTATTCTCCGCCGCATCCCGCGTGCGCGAACAGTTGGGGAACTTACCACATGTTCATGGTCGACCAGCATTACCAAATCCGGCAACCCATATCGCAGTTCTTCGCGGCACAACTTATTACCCAAGAGTGGGCGGAACCGAAAGATGCCGAGCACAAACTCTTCGTCGCCTCAAGCGACGTGAAGGATTCCAACGGACACGTGTTGGTGACCGCCTATGCGTTGCAGCGCCCCGACGGCCAGTGGTCGCTGATGCTCATTAATAAAGACCACGACAACCCCCACCCGGTGCATATTGTTTTTCACGATGCGGACAGTGACTCGAATCACTCTCTGCTTGGGCCGGTCACGTCCATTACCTTCGGAAAGGCCCAATACCAATGGCACCCAAATCGCCGGAACGGCTATGCAGATCCGGACGGTCCGCCGGTGACATCCATGTTTGTCGCGAACGAAAACTCGACTTACACCCTGCCAGCCGCTTCGCTCACCGTCGTGCGCGGCAGACTAGGCGACCCCCTCAAGGACAGCGCACCGGCAAAATGAAATATCTGTGAGAATCGAGGTCTAACCGACATCTCCCGGAATCCGTCCCCAACCAGTCGAAGCCGCGACCGTTTCCAATTTGCACGAAAAGCAGGCGGGCTGGACCAACGTCGGGTCCTGCGCGCCTCCCGAACAAAAGCCACGCTCCACCGTGATCCTTGCAATCTCCCCAACAAGCGCCGTTAAACCGAATCCTCTTCCAAGTAGCCTCGACCCATTAGCGCGATGCATGTACACATAACGACAATATATGAACATAGCAATTAGATCGAGCGCAGAGCCCATGCACTAACAATTGATCCCAAAACCCATACCTCCGTGCCTCACGGTAACCATTTTCCAAGTTACTATCGGGATTACTAAAGGCAGCTTCGAGGGCACTTTTAGGCCATGTACTCCCGGGACCCCACCCGCTACTCTTGCCTTAGTGGTTGCGTCGCAGAAAACAAAGAACAAAGAACAAAGTAACGACAAACCGGAGACCCCATGAAATCAACTTTGTTTACCCTCTTACTGCTCGTCGGCGCAGCCCAGGCCCAACAGAACTTTCTCCCCGCCAGCCCTTCGCCCAGCGCTCCCAGCACCCACAAATTCTGGAGCCGCGAAAACAAGATTGATTTCTCCATTCTCACCGGACAGATCACCGTCGACGCCATTACCACCCAGCACGGCCTGAGCCAGGGCTTCACCGAATCCAACCCAATCATGCGCCCCCTTGTAACCCGCGGCGTAGCCGGAGAGGCCGCAGCCTCCGCCCTCGGCCTGGGCTTCGGAGTCGGAACCGCCTATCTCCTGCACATCACCCATCACTACAAAGCCGAGCGGATTGCCACCCGAACCATGGTCGCCGTCGAAGGCGGATTCGTAGCCAACAATCTGGTGCGCCTGTACTAGAGAACCTCCCATGTCGGCCCTAACCTCGCGACTGCCGAAAACCTGTCAAGCCCCCTTTTGCCCCCAATTCCCGCTACGCCCCTGATTCCACGGCAAAAATAAAGTTCAAAAAATGGCGGGTTTACCCCCTCCAATGTGCTAGACTATATCTATAAGTCAAATAAAGGCGCAGCCAATAGCTGCGCCTTTTTCTTTTCCACCGAAAGGCACCGTCCATGAAGCCACGAACCACCGAAGCCCCTCGCAAACCTGTGCATCGAAACACCAAACGCACCGGAGAGCTCTCCGAAGCCGCCTTCCTCCTAAAAGCCGAAACCCTGGGCTTCCATCTCGCCAAGCCCTGGGGAGACAGCGAGCGCTACGACTTCATCCTCGATACCGGCTCCCGCCTCTGGCGCGTGCAACTCAAATGCACCCAGGTCCTCCGCGCCCGCGGCTACGACGTCCAAGCCATCTACAGCATCTACGGCAAAGGCAAAGTCGGCTACACCGCCGACGACATCGACCTCCTCGTGGCCTACATCGTCCCCCTCAACGTGTGGTACATCCTGCCCATCGAAGCCTTCACCCCCAGCAAAAGCCTCCGCCTGTATCCCGACATCGTCAGCAAAAACCCTCGCTGGGAAAAATACCGCGAAGCCTGGCACCTCCTGGAACCCGTGCCACGGACGCTCCCTTAGCAGCGATGTGGTAAATTAATACGGTCGTCGAACGGGCGAGATGGGTGTAAACCCCCACGGAGTGCGGATTCCACAGGAAATCACCGCTTCTCTAAGCTAAGGAGGATTGCTCGTGGGAGTCCATAGATTGTCCATCGGTTTGAGAGCAACTGCAGCGATCTTTGTCGTGGCACTTCTGGCGACCGGCGCCTGGGCCACTGCCACGGAAGAGTTGCTGTATAGCTTCGGCGACAAGGCCACGGACGGATCCACTCCCTACGGCGCCCTGATCTTCGATCCCTCCGGCAATCTCTATGGCATTACCTTCGCAGGCGGCGTTTACAACCTGGGGACGGTGTTCGAATTGACCCCCAAAGCGGGTGGGGGCTGGACGGAGAAGGTGCTGCATAACTTCAACGGCAAGGATGGAAGCGGTCCCTACTCCCGCCTAATCTTCGACGCCTCCGGAAACCTCTACGGCACGACCTTCTACGGCGGCAGCAGTGCTGTCTGCAACGCGGGCTGCGGCACGGTGTTCGAATTAAGCCCCGAAGCGGGCGGCGGATGGAAGGAGAAGGTATTGCATAACTTCACCAACGGAACGGATGGAAGCGGTTCCTACGCCAGTCTGATCCTCGATGCCTCCGGGAATCTTTACGGCACGACCTTCTACGGCGGCAACAGTACTGCCTGCAACGGGGGCTGCGGCACCGTGTTCGAGTTGATCCCCAAAGCGGGCGGGCACTGGAAGGAGAAGATTCTGCATAACTTCGGCAAAAGCAGCATGGACGGGCAGAGTCCCGTGGCCGGCCTGATCTTCGATGCCCTCGGCAATCTCTACGGCACTACCAGAGACGGCGGCGGGGTTCATAGCTGGGGGTATAGCCAGGGAACCGTGTTCGAGTTGACGCCGCTGTCTGGCGGGGGCTGGAGGGAGAAGATTTTGCATCGCTTCAGACCCGACGTCACGGACGGAAACGATCCCGGCTCGATGCTGATCTTCGATGCCTCGGGCAATCTCTATGGCACGACCTTCTTCGGTGGCAAATATAGCTTCGGTACGGCGTTCAAACTGACGCCCCAGTCTGGCGGAGGCTGGGCGGAGAAGATTGTCCACGCTTTCGGCGCCAACAACATGGAATCCGCTCCCTCGAGCCTGATCTTCGACGCAGCCGGCAACCTGTATGGCACGACCCAACAAGACAACAATGGCGGAGGCGGCGGTACGGTCTTCGAGTTATCCCCCAAAGCGGCCGGAGGATGGACCGAGAATGTGCTGCATGAATTCCCCTTCAACCCCACCCAGACGGACGGGTTCAGTCCCTACGACGGCGTGATCTTCGATCCGGCCGGCAACCTCTACGGCACCACCCAGGGAGGCGGCACTTTCGGCGTCGGTACGGTGTTCGAAGTCACACCTTAGCTGCTAATGCACTCGGGTTCCGCGTTGGCGTCCAGGGCGGGTGGCCCCTTTTCCAGCCGTTCTTTAGCTTGAGTGGGCAGTTCGCGTTAGGATGCCCCACTCTTTCTGCGTTCTTTGCCGGAAGAGCCGGAGACGTAAAAGCAACCCCCGCGTTGTCATCCTGAGACGCGGAGTCGCGCTCAGTGGGGCGGGTGGCCCACCCATTAACTTAATATAACCAACAGAACACCGGGTGCCCCATCCTTTCCGCGTTCTTTGCGGAAGGGTGGGGGCGAGAAAGCAAACACCAGTAACCGCCTTGGCGCGCCACCCCGAAATGAATCCCAGTCAAACACTCGGTAGTATAATGGTAGTATGAAAGAGAAGACCTCGATCACACTTTCAGGCGACGTCCTGGCCGCCATTGACCGCATCGCCGGCTCGAAGCAGTCCCGCTCCGCCTTCATCGAGCGCGTACTCCGGGAGTTCCTGCGCGAACGCGCGCGGGCTGCGGTGCAAGCTCGCGATCTCGAACGCATTAACGCCGCCGCCCAGCGCCTCAACGCCGAGGCCTCCGACGTCATGGAATACCAGGCGCCGAGCGAAGCCGAATGACGATCTTCTTGGAGCTCGCGTGAAGCGTGGAGAACTCTATCGCGTCTACAAGCCCGGAGGCGATCCCAAGCAGTACCGCACCTTCGTAATTGTCAGCCGCCAGATCCTCATCGATTCCCGGTTCTCTACCGTCGTCTGCGCCCCCGTGTTTACCCACGGCGAGGGCCTGTCCACGCAGGTGCCGGTCGGACCCGACGAAGGATTGAAACATCCCAGTTGGATCATGTGCGACAACCTCGTAAGCCTCCACAAAACCGACCTCACCCAGTTCCTCGGCTCATTGGCAAGACAGAAACTAGGCGAACTGGATCAAGCCCTGAAGATGGCCCTGGACCTCTCCTAGCTAGAAGTTAGAAGGGCGGCTGGCCCACCCATTCATTAACGAAATCTGAATCACACAAGAAAGAGGGGTGCCCCATTCTTCCGCGTTCTTTGTTCTTTGCGGAAGGGTGGGAGGCCAGAGAGCAAACGCCAAACGGCCGCCATGCCGCCATTCCAAAACGAATCGTAAGCCCATTACCCACCCCATGAAAACAAAAGCCCGGGACATAACCTGTCCAACTGCAAAATTGATTATTGGCAAACCAGATAGGAGGTCAAAGTTACCGCTGCATATCTTCAAATCCGAACCCAATCCTAAGCGTACACATCCACCATACCCCCGGACCACTGCGCCATGGAGCCACTGAGATCCGCTCCCTGGCTGACCGGCAAAGCCTGCGACCCATCGTTGGTGGGGGTGAGGCTGGCGATCGGTTGAACATCGGGCTGAAACGCCGTGAATGCTTGCATTGCCACCGCTGCGCTGCCCGACGATGAGACGTCTGACGAAATCTGCGCCTTCGCTTTCTCGGTGCCCTCTTGCGGATAACTCTGCGCCTGAGGCTGTCCTTGATTGATCAAAGAGGTCGCGTTCAGAAAAGAAACCGGACTGACTGCCGTCACGCTCATGATTGCCCTCCCTCAACCCGGTGCCCGTCGAGCCTGCTTTCCAGCACCATCGGATTGCCTGGATTGCTCACCCTTCAGGATAGGAGCTGCCCTGGCGAATCCCTAGACCTTTCAGCAATATGCCCAATCCGCAGTTCCTGCTGGCGATTACCCGTAGTGTCACCGCGGATGCCGCATGTGCCCACAGATGCCAACCTTGTCTTTCTTTTTCAATCACTTACGTCCATCTAATGCACCATTCCACCGCTGAACCCCGATTTTTACCCTTTCATTGGGTTCCGCGTGCCATCCCAGCATTGCTTTCAATAGGATAGTCACAACAAGAAATCCAGGGAGAGGTCCATCGAGAAGGCCCTTTTCCGTTTGTAACTGGTTTCATCAATGGCTTCGGGATGTGCTTTTGGGTAAGCGTCTGATGAAACCGCGCAGAGAGTGAAGGTCAGTAAAGGGGTAGGGCTCTACAGGTTCAACCGTTTTCAGAAACTTGATTTGAAGTACCAGGGAAAAGTGGCAGATGCCTGACTTGCCACAATCCCAAGCAGTGGAAAGCGAGAGGACATGCACAAGCCAGTGAAGTATGTGGAGAAAGCCGTTACAGTCGCCGCCACAGGCGCATGGGCGGTATTCGAGCGCCTCAACCGGATCAAACAGAATCCGTCTCCCAAGCCCAAGTGGTCGGACAAGCCCCTGCTCAAGTCCTATGAGAAGACCAAGCCTCCGCTCGGCTGGCCTCGTACCACGGACTCGCTGTGCCCGAAGTGTGTCCCCGAAATCCGCCAGCAGATTCTCGATGGCAAGCTGCCGGTCGAAGTCCTCAGCAATGAAAAGGTCGGCGAGATCAAAGCCCAGATCATCGAGCGCGACGGCAAGATCCTCATGGTCAAGGATTGCGAGAAACATGGTCACTTCGAAGACGTAATGTCGATTGACACCGACTTCTCGCGCCACCTCGAAGAAGTCTTCCCCGGCCGCGATATCGTCGCCCATAACGACGAAAAGCTTCATCACCACGGCTCGAGCACCGTGAAATACGGACGCGGTTCGGTCCTCACCATCGACCTCACCAATCGTTGCAACATGATGTGCGACCCCTGCTTCATGGACGCCAACCAGGTTGGCTTCGTCCACGAGTTGAGCTGGGAAGATATCAAGACCATGCTCGACAACGCCATCACGATCAAACCGAAGCGGCAGATGTCGGTGCAGTTCTCCGGCGGCGAACCGACGCTCTCGCCGTACTTCCTGGACGCGGTCCGCTACGCGCGCAAAGTCGGATACAACAGCGTACAAGCGGCAACCAACGGAATCGAATTCGCCAAGAGCCTGGAGTTCGCCCAACAAGCCGCCGAAGCCGGAATGCGCTACGCCTATCTCCAATTCGACGGAATCGGCAACGCCGCCAACGCCCACCGCAAAGTCGGCAACCTGTTCGACGTAAAATTAAAAGCCATCGAAAACCTGCACACCGCCGGAGTAGAAATTGTCCCGGTAGTGACCATCGTGAATGGCATCAACAACGAGCAAGTAGGAAGAATAATCAAGTTCGCCTTGGATAACCCAAAGCGAATCGGATTTTTGTCCTTCCAGCCGGTAAGCTTCACCGGCCGCGACGAGGCTGTCACGGATGACCGCCGCGAAGCCCAGCGCTACACCCTCTCCCACTTAGCCCACGACGTAAAAAATCAAACCGGCCTGGGCGAGCCAAGCCGAGACTGGTTCCCCATCTCCTTCATGGGCACCTTCTCCGATTGGGCCGACCTGATGCACGTAGACGATCCCAAGAACAACTGGGGCCAGCTCTCCTGCGGCTGCCATCCGAATTGCGGGACGGGGATGGCTGTGATGATCGATAAGGAGACCAAGGAGGCCGTGCCGGTTACTGCTTTTCTTAAAGGTGATCAGCTGGCTCTGGATATTCAGAAAGTTAACGACGCTGCTCGGGGGAAGTTTCTTACGATTGTGGGGATGGCTTTGTGTTTGATGAAGAATTACGATCCGTTTCAGTCGCCGACGCATTTCAAGTTGATGGACCTGCTTAAGAAGTTCGATAAGAACTTCAATGCTACCGGGAAGAATTACGGGAAGGTTGGTCCGGACCGGACGATTGAGGACGTGATGAAGCGGCGGCAGGACCGGTGGAATTTCCTGTTTATCGCGGGGATGTGGTTTCAGGATCTGTTCAACTACGATTTCCGGCGGACGGAGCAGTGCATTATTCCTTATGCCACGCAGGAGGGAGAGATTTCTTTCTGCGCTTACAACACGGGTGTGGGCTGGCGGAACATCATCGAGAAGATGCACATGACGGCTACGCTTACCAAGTGGTACGAGGAGCATGGGCGGCACGAGATCTTTGCGGGCGGAAAGAATGTGAAGATGGAATCGACCGCGCACTCCCTGCTGCTTAAAGATGAACTGGTCACGAACGAAGAGCAGCACGATCTCGATAAGCTCGGCATCGCGAAGAACTCTGGCGAAGAGAAGAAGCGGGCGCGTGACGCCAAGCAGGCGGCTGCGCGGGGTCCGCAGAAGGACGATGCGGCGTACAATGCGCGCATGGCTGCTCTTTATCGCGAAGTTGTGTTGCAGGAGAAGCCGGTGGTGGCGGAGAACGGGTTTATTCCGCTAGGGGCTTTGACTGCTTCCAAGCCTAAACCAGAAGTTGGAGAACCGGTTTTGGGGGACTAGTTCAGGAAAGTCTTGATTGCAAAAAAGGCCGCCAGTTCCTGGCGGCCTTTTTTTTGCGTTTACGGTTTCGGGTGAGGACTTGAAGCTTATGGCATGTTGCTGGAAACGTGCGTGCCCTGCCACCGAGAGCTGTGGGGGCGCGCACTTACAATCCGCGACCGGCCGAATTGTCACCTTCTTGGAGTTGACGCTGCGACTCGTTGAATGTTTCGCGTCCCATCCTCCGCAAAGAACGCGGAAGGATGGGGCACCCTCTGGGTTGGCTCCCCGATGGCTATGTCGGACATTTATGCTATAATGTCTGACATGTCCAACCGCATCACCATTCGCATTCCGGAGACGCTTGGGCAGCGCCTGCGCCATCGCTCGCGGATGCGAGGGCAGCCCGAGTCGGCGCTCGTCCGCGAAGCTCTGGAGACCTATCTGGGACAGCCCACCGAGGCGCGGCCGGCCTATGAACTGGCCGAAGAAGCGGGATTGATTGGCTGCATCGGGCGTGGCCCGAAGTCTCCGGCAAAAGACCTCAGCACAAATCCCCGTCACCTGGAAGGTTTTGGGAAGTCCAAGTGAAGCGGCGCGTACTGGTGGACACCGGCCCGCTGGTTGCCATTCTCTCCGGCGTGGACGAGCACCACGCCGCCTGCGTCAAAGCCCTTCATCAATTGCCCGGCCCTTTATTCTCCTGCTGGCCGGTGATCACCGAGGCAGTGTGGCTGTTGCGGTCGCATCCGCCCGCCATCCAGCGGCTTCTGCGAAGCTGCTTTTCCGAAAAGCCAGGCGGCTTTCTGGAACTTCTTCCCTTGGCCGGAGCGGAGGCCAGTGCTATTGCCGAAGTCATGAAGCAGTACCAGGACATCCGTCCGCAACTGGCCGACGCCGCGCTGGTTTACCTGGCCGACCGCGAAGGGATCGATACAATCTTCACCCTCGACAGGCGAGATTTTGGCGTGTATCGCTCTGCCCAAAAACGCGCTTTTCGGCTTGTGCCATGAGTCCGAAGCGAGATTTCAGAGTAATTCGGGCTTTAAGAAACCCTATGAACGAGGCGGAAACCAGAACCGAGCAAATGTGCTGAAAACGTCGGAATAGGGCGTCGTCGATACGGCACTCCCCGTCTTTTCTAGGGTTGACGCTGCGACTGGTGGAAATGTTCGCGACCCATCCTCCGCAGAGAACGCGGAAGGATGGGGCACCCCCTTGGTTGGCAGGGCTAAAGGCTGGGCCAGCCCCCTCGTGGATACTTTCTTGCGCACCTTCCGACTATCCGAAGGCTGACCGGGTAGTGTCCCATTAGAGTGTTGCTGGCTAACCTGACAGGTCGGCTTCCAGTTGCTCTATCAGTTTTACGTGCACATCTGTCGGAAATGGAGCCTCCGAAAAATACTTATTCTCCGTAAATAGCGCATTTCCACGGCGCTGGATGCTGAAGGGCGCTGAGATGAGAGGAGTCAAGGTTTTGTCGAAGTCAAGGCCGAAGTGGGTCATATCGTATTCCCGCCGCTGCCAGAGATACTGTGCTGCTGTCTCGGTGACGGCCTTCTGCAAGTTCACGAAAGCAGGGTGAACAGCCAATAGTTGGATGTCGCTGTAAAATACCAGATCGCTAATGTACTGCCTTCGCTTGATCATTCCGGGCTTGTAATTAAGGCCCAGATCAGTTGCAGCCCAAAGCAACGCTTCCTCTACGATTGTGTCGGAGTCAGCCGTGGATGAGCTTGTATCGACGATCAAGGCCCCCGTAAAGATTGTGAGTTTACTGACGTTTACGCCATTCCATCGTCCCTCAAAGAAGTTAACCCCCTTCTCTTCGTTCGTTTCTTCGAAGCTCTGCGGATATTTTTGGAACTCAAAACGTTCGACGATCCTCTGGATCAACTCGGGAAAGAATGCCGAGCCACGCGGATTCAATTCCGTGGTCTCTATATATGCCAGTACTCTAGCCAGTGGCACCGACGCTAGCTGCATTAGCCAATTCTCCTTGAATCAAAATTACATTGTGTTCGGACGATGGCTGCTTCTTCGGTGCCGGGAGCGCTTGTTTATTCTGCGTGGCACTGATGGCTTCTTCTAACCAACGTGATTGGGATTTACTTACGTTTGGGGTCCCTCTGTCCAGTCCTCTCAACGCCAAGTCATGAAATACGTCTCCTGGTTCGTTCTCAAGTGCGGCTTCATACGCAATTGCCTGTTCGATGAGTGGCAGTTCTGTGTCAAAGCTGTCAACCTGTAGCTCCTGCATGTCGGTGTGCGTAGCGCGATCCAGCACTTTGCTGAACGGCACAAAGCGCACCTCAAGCCCTACGTCTAGGCCGTCCGCCAACCGAAGCAGCGTGTTTAACATCGGTTTTGTTTCGGCGTTCGGGTCTTCGAGGATTGAGATTCTCTCTTGGGCCATCCGCACATTCCTACCGAATGCGCCTTGGGAGAGTCCGCGCTGCTCCCGAAGTGCACGAAGCTGGAAGCAGATCGTGGTATACACGTTCTCCATATTGAAGGCGGCTCGAAACTCGCGGTCTGTCATGCTGTTCATAAGATCACGTTTAGCTGTAGCGATGCTCAACGATTCGTCTCCTATCGGCTATGACAATTGCCATTCTCGTCGTGGCAGTACCGGGTGCGTTCAGGGGTACAAATTGGTCGCCCTGCTCAATGGCTGGTACCAGAATGGAGAAATGCCTTGCATCTGGTCCACGAAACCCAAGCAGGCGATATTGAGTGTTCATCCAGCGAATCCTGATTTCTACAATCCCCTCGTAGTCGTCTAGGTTACTGGCAAGCGGGCGAGTCCATAGTGCGGTACCGGCCAACTGCAACAGGATTCTCTGTATCTTAGCTCGCGCTTTGACTGGCACAGCACGTCTATCCATTAGCCAATCCTGAATGGGGTTGGTGCCACGCTCGTCGATGTAGTCAAAGAACAACCACTCATTCATAGGCTATGATAAAAAAATCATATTAGCAAGTATTTTCTTGGCTCCACTACATTATAAATTTATCATGTTAGTCAGATATATGAAAACAAAAGGCCAACATCCACTGCACCCAAGGGACGTTGGCCTAGCTATTTCGTGGGGCTCCAGGTAGCGACGGGCATCGCTTTGACGGGCAGACCCACCGTCGGTCCAAACCCGACTAGCTCCACCGTTTAAATCCTCCCCGCAATCGGTTCCAGCCGCTCAGGGGGAACGTCCTCGGGTATGGCCAAGGACAGGGTTTGGAAACCCGCTTTCATTTTGGCTCTTTGGGCCCGAAGAAAGCAAGGCCAAAATGACGTGCGACAATTGCCAGACCGAGTCCAAACGATTCGGCAGAATCAAACGGGGCAATCAGCGTTCCCGTTGCCGTAACTGCTCAAGAACATTCGTTAAAACACTGCCGACTGGCCCGTGCGGTTGACGGCGGACAAACTCGAGACTATTATCAGGTCCTTCCCTCTGGGCTCCAGGCTATTTGTCTCCGTGCGGTGATTTTAGATCGATGGAGAGAATCGGCGTGAGTTGCAGGCCCTGTGAACGGGCTTGCCCGGTTTTCGTTTGCCGCCGAAAGGCTGGAGATCCCGACTCAATGCTGGATCTGGAGGGAATATGACAACTCTTCGGAAGCTGATCTCACCGCTGTTTCTCGGGGCCTTATGTGCATCCACGAACGTGGCGTGTCATCGTCCTCACGCCTGGCAGCCGGTTCCTAATGCACCTTCGATCCAACCGCCCAAGGAGGACTTCACGCTGGTGTGGGATAAGGAGGATGCGAACGGAGGACCGCTCGATCCGTACTGGGGGCTGGAGAAGATACAAAATGAGATTCCTCCGCGGGAACAGGGGCAGCATCCTTATCCCTGCGAACTGGACCCGTATGCGGGAAAGTGCACGGAGAACAAGGGCATTGTGAAGGATCCGCCACTGTTTCCCAACAGCGTGATTTGCAAGATTGGAAACTTCACGGCCCCGTTTGACGGCCACGCCGATTGGATTGTGGCGACGCAGCAGGGTTGCGTGGACTGGGAGGGACATACGCCGGATGATGACTACAATTTCCGGCTGTTTCCGCCTAATCGCAATCGATCGGGGCTGACCAAGAACAACGGGCAGTTCATCGGGCTGGAATTCGATTTTGCCGAGACGCTGGTGAACGCTGATTTGCCGACGTGGACGTCGGTCAGGGAACAGGTCGATCTGGAAGACAATGGCCAGCAAAGCCATCAGGCGGAGATCGGTGCGTTGTTAAACCCGGGGAATCCGGCGGTGAATCCCCGGGCGGCCGTGGTCGGAATATTCGGACTCGACTGCGAGCACGGTTGCAAGAGCGAGGTACATCCGGTGCTGGCGTTTGCGGTCGAGACCAAAGCCGATCCGAACGACAACACCTGGGTTCTTTTCGTGCGCAATTGGGGGACGGGGGGCTATTGCAGCCAGTACCGTCACCTGGTCAATTTTCCCAACAACCAACTCAGCATTCTGCTGGTGGATGATCCGGGCAGCGGCGGAGCGACATTGATCCCGGGTATGAACAAAATGTTCGCCACGCCCGGTTCGAATATTGCGTTTCCCACGGTGAGCTATTGGCCGGGACGGGGGCCGGTCGTGACTTTCACTCTGCCCTCTCCCGAACAAACGCTGGCCTATGCGGAACTTGAGATTCACCTGCGCTGGAACAACTTTCCTGCGCCCGCCTGCACCGCGCCTCCTGTAGGGCTGGTCAAGCGAGCCGCCGTGGCTGCTCCCAATGAGGCCGAAAGTGCAGAAGAATATTTGCGCCAGGCCAAACAGCAGTTAGGGGAGCAGAATGCTGCGGGGATACGAGCGTTCTCCGCGGCGATGGCTGCGAAGAAAAAACCGGCGCAGGCGCTGGTACAGGTACCAATCGCGGCGGAGGAGCGAGTGCTGCCGAGTTTCACTCCTTTGACGGCGTCGGCAAAATCGAAAGCAGCAGCGCCGGCATTGACGGCGGACAAGGCCAAGTCGGAGCATGACGTGAACTACATTCTGGAGCTATGCAAGGCCTATCAGAACAAACTCCCTCCTTATCGAGGGCAGGACATCTCGGCGCAGCTGTGCGATCAGAGGAAACTGAACCAACAGTTGCAGCAGGATCAGAAGTAAAGGTTCGCGCACCATCCTCCGCAAAGAACGCGGAAGGATGGGGCACCCTCTTGGTTGGCAGGGTTATTGCACTACGATGGTCCAGGTGTCGTCGGGAGCGAACTCGGTCATGGCGGTTGCGGTTTCTGTTGTGGTCTTGCCCAGATCCTTTTGGATCAGTATGCCGTCCTGGTCGGTCATGAAGGTCATGACGCCCGAGTTGCCGTATTCGGCCGGGTAAGCAACGAAAGCGAAGCCACCCGTCATTTTGCCATTCACCACGTAGTCCTTCGCTCCGCCTTTGGCTTGGGCGCCTTGTTTGGTCAGCATTCGGTAAAAGTATCCGTGGAAGGGTTGGTGTGCGTTCGGCTGCACGGTGTATCCTTCGGCGGTCGCGAATGCTGCCAAGGGCCCGAGAGGACTCTGGGGCTGTCCTTCGGCTGCCTTCCAGTACAAGCCGTTCTGTTTTCCATCGTCGCTGATGAACTTCTGGGCGTATTGCTTCGCGCCATCGTGAGGCTGCGAGTGGTATTCGGCTTGGGCGTTGCCTAGCGCGCCACAGATTTTTATCGCGGCCAATTCATTGCGGCCGATCCGGCGGGCGAGAATTTCGTCTTTTCCCGCCGCGGTATCAAAGTACCAGCGCCCGCTTGCATTCTGCTTCAGCGGAATGGGGAAGGGGAAATTGTCAACACCGAGCACGAGGATTTGTGATTTGTCGTCCATCTTGCGCCAGCGGTTCATGGTGTTATATGCGGCAACAAACGCGTCGACAGTTTCTTTGTCCTGGTTGGCATCGCCGGAGGCGATGAGTTGCTTCGATTCCGGGCCGAAGATGGCGACGATGGCATCCTGATTAGCCGATTGCGCTGCGGCCATGAGTGCTTTGCCGGCTTCATCCGGGGAAGCAAATGTCTTGGCTTCGGCCGTAGCCGCAGCCGGAGTCTCGGGCTTACTGCACGAAGCGAGGCAAAGGATGAGCGCGAGAAGAGTGAACAGCATCCACCCGTGTAGGGAATTGATCTTGCGGTGTCTCAGCAATTGCAATTGCGACATACCCAGTCCTCCAAGCTGCTTCATTCCTGGTTACCGACCAATGGCGAAAATCACCTTCGGCCACCCCAACCTCCACCGCCCCCACGGCTCGACCAGCCGCGAGAGCTCGCTGCTCTTGAGTCCCAGCCGCCGCCGCCCGAGCCGCTGAACGCTGATCCGCCGCTGTGGTCCTGCTGCCCGTAGCCATGCGGCGTGTTCTGATAACTGGATCCGCTCGGCTTGCTGACGTTGTTCCAACTTCCGTTCTCGTTTTTCTGCCAACCGCTGCCGGTGTTCTTGTACTGATTCCCGTTGGCAGTGGCGTACTTGTTTCCGTTTGCGGTCTCGCCAGCCGCAGCGCTGTTATAAGCGCCCGTTCCGCCAACCGCTTTTCCTCCGTTGGAGCCCTGGACCGATCCCACGGACCCTTGGGCATCCGAGTAGTGCTGCGAATAGGCGGACTGTCCATTTTTTGAAACCGTCGAGCTTCCCCAGTTCGAATAGGCGTTCGAACCTTGATGGGTGGCACCGTAGGCTCCGGTGCTCGGGTTGTAAGCCTGGCCCACCTTTTGGGTACCGTAGGCTGTGCTGGTTGACGCGCCTCGCGCGTAGGTCCCGGTCGATGGGTTATAGCCTTGGCTGTAGTGGGCGGAGCCGTAAGCTCCATAAGCGGACCCGGAGGTTCCGTAGTAACCTCCGTGCCAAGCCGAATTGCCGTAGTAAGCTCCGCCGTGATACACGACCGCCGTGCCATGCCAGCCGCAGTTCCAACTGCTGTAGCCCCAGCTGCAGCAACCGCCGCTCATCATTGCACCCACAGCGATTCCGGCACCGAACGCCAGAATGCCGGTTGTCACTAAGGCGGCGGTGCTGTATCCGGGCGTGACATAGGGATAGCCGTATACGACCGTCGGGTTGTACTGCGGAACATAGACGATTTGCGGATTCGCAGGCTGAATTACGATGACTTGCGGCGACTGTTGCACGACCGTGATTTGAGAACTGGACTTGAGATTGCCTGCCGCCTGGGCCTTGGCACGCAAGGTTTGAATTGCGGCCATCACGTCGGCGGACTGGTTGTGGTAAGCCTCGCCCAGCGCGGAAGTCCAGCTGAGATTCTTCGCCAGGTTGTCGAGCACCGAAGGGAACTGCGTGAGCGCCTTAACGCTCGGATCCCAGGATTGGGTGTCAACTGCCTGCATCAAGGCGGTGCCGGTCAGGTTCTTGTTTTGCTGGAGCCAGTAGTCCGCCACTCCGACCTGGTCGGGGAAGGTCGCGGCGGCAAGAATCTGGGCCACCAAAGCGTCCGGATACAGTGCAATGGGCGCGACCAATCCTTGCAGGTCATCCGCGGACAGGGGCGCACCTTGTCCTGAATATCCGGGCGATCCCGCTGGAGCCGGTTGTTGACCTCCGGCTTGAAATGGCATAGCCGTGATGACCAGCAGGAAAGATAACGCGGTTGACAAAAGCTGTTTCGCGAAGGTCCTGATCATTTCTTCTCTCCACAGTCGGAGTCATTGTGCGCTTTACCTGGACCTGCGGGAACTGTAAGAACTGATAGTTCGGGGTTCTCCAGGCTTGAACGAGGAAGGAGTCGGAATGCGGTTAAGATATGGAGATGCCTATCACGCTGGCTCAGGTGGAAGAAGCGCGGCGCAACATTGCTGCGGTGGCGCTGCGCACGCCTTTGGTACGGTTCAATGCGGACGCGCCGGCGGAGATCTATTTGAAGCTGGAAAACTTGCAGCCGATTGGGTCGTTCAAGATCCGGGGAGCGGCGAACGTGATGGCGCGAACTCCGCGGGAGCGGTTGGAACGCGGGGTGCTGACGGCGTCAGCTGGAAACATGGCGCAGGGAGTTGCGTTCTGCGCACGGCGCATGGGGATTGGGGCGACGATTGTGGCTCCGGAAACGGCGCCGGCAACGAAGATTAGCGCGGTCGAGCGGATGGGCGGGCGGGTGATCAAAGTTCCGTTTGCCGAATGGTGGAAGACGTTTGAGACTCGGTCGTATCCGGGCGTGGAGGCTACTTTCATTCACGCTTTCGATGATCTGGATGTGATGGCGGGGAATGGGACTATTGGGTTGGAGTTGCTGGAGGATTTGCCGGAAGTGGATGCAGTGGTGATTCCGTGGGGTGGTGGAGGGTTATCGTGCGGAATTGCGGCGGTGTTGCGGGCGCGGACGCCGCGGGTTAGGATCTACGCGGCGGAGATCGAGAGTGGGGCACCCTTGGCAGCGTCGCTCGCGGCGGGCGAGCCGCGTACGGTGGAATACAAGCCTTCGTTCGTGGACGGGATTGGCAGCAAGATGGTGTTTCCCAATATGTTTGAACGGGCCGGGAGGCTGCTGGATGGGTCGCTTGTGGTTACTCTGGCGGAAGCGGCGCAGGCTATGAAACTGGTGGCGGAGCGGAATCGGGTGATTGTTGAAGGGGCTGCGGCTTGCGCCGTGGCTGCGGCGCTGTCAGGCCGCGCGGGTTTGGGGAAGGTTGTGGCGATTGTTTCTGGTGGAAACATTGATCTGGATAAGTTTGCTCAAGTTGTTGGGCAGGTTTGATGAGGTTGCGGCCAAGGTTTTATGCGACAAATACCGGAATCCGGTGTTCGAGATGGGGTGTCCCTGAAATGTGCGCAAGTCCGCATCTATATCATTCCATGCTACACGTCAGGATCGGCGCTAGAGACAGAATGCATAGATCCTTCGCTTCGCTCAGGATGACAGAATCAACTTTCGACTGGCAGGATCAGTGGAGAAGGAGCAGTTGTGAGCGAGAGTTTTGAAGTGGTGTCGCGGGGAGGGTGGTTTCTCCAGCGACGGTTTCATCGGTATTTGCTGGCAGGGGCCATCCTTTTCTTGTCGCCTTTTGAGCCGTTAACTGCAGTCGCGGCCTCGCAACCGTCGTGTCCATTGGTTGTGGACGAGAACAGCCATGTGGTGGTCATGGAGTATGAAGCGTGGTTCGGTCCGAAGGCGGTGACGTTTCAAGGAAGTGCGGCGATGCCGCTTTTGCAATCCGCAGATATGCTTCATCGCCTGGCGGTGATCCGACGGGCTTTGAATCGTCAAACCGCACGGTAGATACGGTAGATGTGGACGCTGGAGATTCCTCCGTCCGCCAAAGCCACGGCACAATTCCTTCCGATAGGTATCAGTTAAGCTTCGTCCTTTTGCCGCTATTGATTACAATAGATAGCTTATCCCCAATAGGGAAAGAGTTGGTGAGCCCCTATGGGTGGGGCCAAACAGAATTTGAACCAGTCGAATCACAATTCGGGCGACTGCGGGGCTGCTGCGCGCGTGTACTGGCGCGTGGAAGGCAGTCTTCTGGAATTGACTACCGTGCGTCCGATCGCGTTTTTTACCTGGAACGGGCAGACCTTTATCGAGCGCTGGATGCGGCGGGGGTTGGTCCTGGTGATGGCCTTGCTACGTCCTTTCTTATATGCCACGAACCGGGTGTTCGCAACGCGGGTGGTTCATACGGTGCTGCGCGGGATTAGCCGGGACCGGCTGGATCTCTTGGGCGAGGAATATTTCCAGTACAAGTTGAAGCCGCAGTTGAAAGCTGCAGGAGTAAAAGAACTTAAGGGGTTGATCGATTCAGGCGTCGAGGTGGTGCTGGTTAGCCAAGGATTGGATCAAGTGATGGGGCCGTTGGCGCGGCATCTGGGCGCGAAGTGGGTGATTGCGAATCGACTTGAGTTTCGCGACGGCATCGCCACCGGGCGATTGTTGGATCCGGTGATTCGTCCGAGGGGAGTGTTTGCGAGGATCACTGGCGTGGGTCCGGATGGAACGCGCGCTCCAGAACAATTGGTTCGGGATCTGGGTCTGGATGTTTCGGGCTTGCCCGGGATGGATGCGTTGGAATCTGCGGTCACTCCTGCATCGCGACACCTGCCGGCGTTGGAGCGTCCGATCGTGCACTTCCATGGCGGGTCACAGGCAGGGCCGCTTTCGGTTCGCGCGACGCTGGCAGGGAAGCGGATCATGCTGATTGGCGTGACTGGCTTTATTGGGAAGGTCTGGTTGGTCAACCTGCTGATGGATCTGCCGGAAATCGGGCGGATTTATTTGCTGATCCGGAGGCAGAAGTCGAATCCCGCGGAAGGTCGGTTTGAGAAGCTGGTCGAAGAGTCGCCGGTCTTCGATCCGTTGTACAAGCGTTATGGCGCAGGGTTAGCGCGGTTTCTGCGGGAGCGGGTGGAAGTGGTGGAAGGCGATGTGTCGCAGCCAGATCTTGGGCTCGCGCCGGGTGAGTCCGAAGCCTTGCGAAAGAATCTCGACCTTATCGTCAACAGCTCGGGGTTGACCGACTTCAATCCTGATTTGCGGGATGCGCTGCTGACGAACGTGGATGCGGCGGTGAGCATCGTCGAATTTGTACGCAGGTCGGATCATGCGGGCTTGTTGCATCTTTCGACGTGCTATGTGGCGGGCGCGCGGGATGGGCGAGTCGGCGAAACGCTGCGGCCAAATTACACTCCGGCTGGAGTGGCGAACTTCGATGCGGATGCGGAATGGCGCTCGCTGCACGAGTTGGTGGCGCGGGTGACGGAGCAGGCAGAGAGCTCCGAGGTTACAGCCGAACTGCGACAGCAAGCGCTGCAGAAAGAGCACGCGTCCAAGGACCTGAAAGGCGCGGCGCTGGAGAATCAGGTTCGCAAGAACCGGGTTCGGTGGTTGCGAAATTATCTGACCGAAGCGGGCAAGAAACGTGCGAATGAGCTGGGTTGGCCGAATACGTACACGCTGACCAAGAGCCTGGCGGAGTCGTTGATTCACAAGTATGGCGCGGGTTTGCCGATTGCGATGGTGCGGCCGTCCATTGTCGAAACCTCGGTGGAGAAGCCTTTTCTTGGCTGGAATGAAGGCATCAACACTTCGGCGGCACTCTCCTATCTTTTGGGAACGTACTTTCGTCAGCTGCCGTCGAATGAGCGCAAGCGGTTGGACGTGATTCCGGTGGACGCGGTGTGCCGCGGCATGACTCTCATCGCGGCCGCCATCATCGAACGAAGGAATGCGCAGATTTATCAGCTGGCCACATCGGTCACGAATCCCTGCGACATGCGCCGATCGATTGAACTGACCTCTTTGGCGCATCGGAAACATTACCGCGCTCTGGAAGGTCTGGAAAGCTGGCTGAGGTTACGCTTCGATGCGATTCCAGTTTCCAAGCAACGTTACGAGCGCATGTCGGCGCCGGCGCAGAAGGCGATCATAAAATCCATACAGCGGATTATGTCGCCGCTTCCTCTGCGAAAGACGCCGTTGGCGCGGGCAGAGCGCAATCTGGAAAAAGTTGAAAAGCTGATTGAACTGTTCGAGCCGTTTATTCTTCTGAACGAGCATGACTTTGTGGCGGAGAACGTGGAGAAACTCGCGTATGCGCTGGTGCCTGAAGAGAGGGCTGATTTCGGTTACGACACGCGCGGCATCGACTGGTGGGAGTACTGGATTAACATTCATATTCCGGCGCTGCGGCGATGGACATATCCGCTGATTGAGGGGCGCCCTCTGGAAGCGCGGCCATCGCGGAGTTTTCAGCTGGCTGAGGCGGAGAGCAACGGAGAAACCATCAAAACCGGCACCAACGGAGCAACGTGGCGATATTCCTGACCGGGTCCACTGGATACATCGGCGGGCACGTCGCCGCCAATCTGCTGGAAGAGCACGGGGCTTCACTGAACGTGCTGGTGCGGGCGCGCGATCCGCGCGAGGCGGAGTTGCGCCTGTGGCATGCCTTGCAACTGCATCTCGATTTTCCGCGTTTCTACGAGTACTTGCAGACTCGGATCAGGATCTTTCGCGGTGATCTCACTGGGACGCAATTCGGACTGGCCCGGGATGATTACGATCGATTGATCCATACGACGGATTCGGTCATTCATTGTGCAGCGTCGTTGAACAGGAAGTCGGAGAAGAGTTGCCTTAACGTGAACCTGCGAGGGACGCTGGAAGTCTTGCAGCTTGCCATGCGGGTGCATCACTATCATGGGCTCCGCCGCTTTAGCCATGTGAGCACCGTGGCTGTGGCCGGCAAACGTAAGGATGAAGTGGTCACGGAGGATAAGTCGATCGATTGGGAGCGGTCGGATTACGATCCGTATGCCCGGACAAAAAAGTTTTGCGAGCACATGATCCGGCAGCTTCTACCGGAAGTGCCGCTTACGATTTTTCGTCCGAGCATCGTGCTCGGCGACAGCCGTCGCGCGGAGACTACCCAGTTCGATATGGTCAAAGCGTTTGTGTTCCTGGCTGGATTGCCGGTACTTCCGTTTCGTCCGACTGACAAGATTGACATTGTAAACGTCGACTTCGTGGCGGATGCGATTGCCACGCTGCATCAAAAAGATAGCCCGCAGTACGACACTTATCATCTTTCTTCGGGCCGAGAATCGCAGACGTTTCGTGAATTGACCAGCGCGCTGGCCAGCGCTCAACAGAAACGCGCACCCGTGTTTGTGCCGGTGCTGGCGCGGCCTTTCTCCGGGACCGTGAACACGTTGGCGAATCGTAAAGGCGCGGTTGCTCACGGAGCTTCGCTGATGAAAGTGTTTATGCCATATCTGCTCTGGAATACCGTGTTCGACAATACGCGGGTGACGTCTGAGCTGGGCCGCAAGCCGGTACCATTTTCGAAATACAGTTATCCATTGTTGAAGTTCAGCCGGGAGACCAACTTTTCCTACAGATATGAGGACTGGCCTGCCCAGATCGGAGGGTCCGCGGCATGATGGACTTCGTGCTCGAAACGTGGGTTAGCGCCCTGATCGAAAAGTCGAAAGCTGGGTGGATGCTGGGCGAAGGGAAGCCCTGGCGGCCGGGAGAAAAGTTAAAGCTGTTGTTTGCGGGATACAACGGGACGCGCAACATGGGCTCGGACGTGCGCGTAGAGGAGATGCTGCGGCAGCTTCGTCACATTCTCGGTGCTGAGCGGGTCGCGTTCAGCGTGATGACGCAAGTCCCGAAATTTTCCCAGGGATATTTTCAGAGTACGGCGCAGGTGCATCTGCCGGATATTTTCCCGCCGTTTTTGTCGGACGAAGTGCCCAAACATCACGGTGTCGTGGCTTGCGAAGGCTCGATGTTCAAGAGCAAGTTCGCCAACGCTCTGACTACGATGATGATCGGATCGTTAGGCATTGCGGCGGCGCAGAACAAGCTGTCAGTTGGCTACGGCGCTGAGGCCGGGCATATGGATCCATTGGTGGCAAAGATGTGTGCGCGCTACTGCCAGAACTCGCTCGTCATTACGCGGAACGAGGAATCGCGCACCATCCTGCGAGAACTTGGAGTACCCAACGAACTGGGCACGGACACGGCGTGGACCTTCGAGCCGCATCCCGCGGAGTTTGGCAGGAAGGTGCTCCGCGAGCTGGGATGGGACGGGAGTACGCCCGTGCTGGTGGTGTGTCCGATTAATCCTTTTGAATGGCCGGTGAAGGCTTCGGTGGCGAAGTTCGCGCTGCACGGCCTCGTGGGAGCATATAAGGATAGCCACTACCGCTCGGTCTACTTTCATAACTCGGGGCCAGAGGCCGACCGCGCTTACGAGCGCTACCTGACTGGGATCGCGAATGCGGTGGATGCATTCCGCAAGCAGCGAAAGGTGTTCGTGATTCTGGCGGCGACGGAGCGTTTGGATTCGCGTCCGGCGGGTCGAATTTCAGAAAAGCTCGGCGGAGTGCCTGTGCTCAGTTCTGAAGACTACAACATGTATGAGTTGGTAAGCGTGCTGCGGGCTTGCCATATGATGGCTTCGTCGCGCTATCACGGGATTGTGACGAGTATGCCGGCGCTGGTGCCGTCGGCGGGAATCACCATGGATGAGCGCATTCGAAACCTCATGCGCGAGCGTGGGCATGAGGATCTGCTGATGAATGTGGACGACCCGGATCTCGAACCGAAGCTGCTGGCGGCGCTGATCAAGTTGAGCCAGGAAGGCGAAAAGATTGCCGATGGGATCGGGCGGACAGTGGTGCGGAATTTGAAAGTGATGGCGCGCATGGGTGTGTACTTCGAGGAAGAAGTACAGCGGCGGTATCCGGAGTTTCCGACGCGCGGGGGGGAGTGGAGTTGGGAAGATTACTTGCCGACGATGAGTGCGGGGCTGCACAGCTTGGCTGAGGCGTACAGCTAGCGGTCGTTGCAAGATGCAAAGACACGTGGCAAAACAAATTCAATGAGTTTTCTGGACGACATATTTGCGCAGCTTCAGACGGCGGGGGAGAACATAGTCCTGCAGGAGCTTCGCGGAGACAGGCAGCAAGCTGCGTCTTTACAGAGTGGGTGCGACCTTCTCCAGTCGATAGCGATGGCGCGGGCTTTTCTCGCATCTCGGGCTCTGAAGAAGGGTGACCGGTGCGCTTTACTTGCGCACAATAGTATGCACTGGGTTGCGATGGACTTGGCCATCATGGCCGAAGGGCTGATCGTTGTGCCGCTTTATGCGCGGCAGGCGCCCTCGGAACTGGTGGCCATGATGAAGGATTGCTCTCCGGCATTGATCTGCTGCGGGGATGCGGAGCTGCGTGACGGGATTAGAAAAAACTGGCCAGAGGCTGCGCCGCAAGTGTTGTTTGAGGACGTGTTTGATGATGACTCCCGCCCTCTGCACATGGCGCAAAGGATGGGGCACCCGGCGGCCTCGGGAGCAGGTGCGCTTGCATCACACGTTGATTCCGATCCGGTGACAATTATCTATACGTCCGGTACATCGGGTGATGCGAAAGGGGTGGTTCTCACTGCGGGCAATGTTGGCCACATGCTGGTCTGCACATCCGAGCGACTTGATGCACTCATGCAGGGCAAAGCCGGACAGGATCGCGTGTTCCATTATCTTCCGTTTTGTTTTGCGGGGTCGTGGATCATGCTGCTGACTTGCCTTCTAAGAGGCAGCTCGCTGACCCTCAATACGGACTTGAGCAAGATTGCTAGCGAGATGCGCAGGGTCGCGCCCGACTATTTTCTCAACGTCCCGGCACTTCTCGAACGGATGCGCAAAGCTGTTGACGAACAGCTTTGGAAGACTGGCGGCATGGTTCTCGGCATTTACAGCCGCGCCAAGAGTGCATGGGTGCGCAAGCAGAAGGGACAGATAAGTTTCGCCGATTCAAGCTGGGTGGCGTTGGCCAATGCCATGGTGTTTCCGACGATTCGCAAGAAGATGATTGGGGCTCATCTGAAAGCGCTCATTTGCGGTTCGGCGCCGCTTAGCGTGGAAACGCAGCTCTACTTCATGATGCTGGGCATTCCGGTTCTGCAGGTCTATGGCCTGACCGAGACCACCGCCATCTGCACCATGGACGATCCCGGTCATGTGGAGCCGGGCCGCGTGGGACCTGCGATCCGCGGCGTCGAGATGAAGCTGGACGAGAACGAGGAGATTGTGGTGCGCGGGCTGAATGTGTTTCCGGGATACTGGAATCGTCCACAGGAGACGGAGAAGGCATTGCGCGATGGCTGGTTTCATACCGGCGATCAGGGCGAGGTGGATTCTATAGGGAACTGGCGGATTGTCGGTCGCATCAAGAATTTGATTATTCTGGGCTCGGGTCACAACATCGCGCCAGAGCCAATCGAAGAAGAATTGCTGCGCAATTTGCCGGGCGCGCTGCAGGTCGTGCTCGTGGGAAATGGGCGGGGATATCTTTCGGCGGTCGTGACCGGGGATGTAACGCGAGAGCGGGTGCAGGATGCGCTGGATGCGGTGAATCCCGGATTGCCGCATTACAAGCAGGTGCGAGCCTTTCACATTTATTCCGAGCCGTTCTCGATTGAGAACGGATTGCTGACAGCAAATGGCAAGTTGAAACGGGACTTGATTGCGGCTCGTTTGAAAGATGAGATCGAAGAGATGTATGGGGTGAAGCAGGCTTCGTGAGTCAAAGGCATTAACCACAAAGGGCACGAAGGTTCACAAAGGAAACAGGACGGGGCATGGAATTATTTTGCGGTCAGGCACTCTCTTGGTCGCTGAAGGACGGTGTGGTCGAGCTGGCGCTGCATCGCAAGCCCTGCAACGAGATTGGTTCGCTCACACTGGAAGAACTCGAGAGGTTCGTCCAAGCTCTCGATGACTTCCAGGACGAAGCTCACGCGATCATTATTTACAGTGAGTTGAAGGCTGGATTTTGTGCCGGGGCCGATCTACGGGAGCTATATCGCCGGTTCCCAGGAATTGGAGCGGAAGGAAGCGGCCCAGGGTGTGCGCGATTATCTGGAGCGCATTCACCGGGTTTTGAACACGATCGATGCTTCGCCGCTAACCACCATCGCAGCGGTGCATGGAGTAACGTTTGGCGGCGGTTTTGAGCTCGCGCTGGTATGCGATCTGATTGTCGCTGACAAGATGGCCAGATTTTGTTTCCCCGAGTTGCGGCTGGGATTGATCCCTGGTTTCGGAGGGATTCCGCGCCTGAAGCGCGATCTGGGGAACGCCGTGGTTCGCGATCTGCTGCTCACCGGACGGAGTTTTAATGCGACCAGGCTTCAACAAGTTGGCCTGGTGAGTCAGGTAGTGGGGGAGGGAGAATCGCTGAGAGTGGCGCGAGCCACCGCGGCTCAGCTCGGGAAGTTTGACCGGCGCACGGCGATTGTGGCGAAGAAATTTATCAAGCCAATCCCGTATGAAGAGTTACAACGGGAAATCGATCTCTTCTGCGAGTTGTTTTCGCAGCCAGCGGTGGAAGCTGGTCTGAGAAAGTTCGTCGAAAGCGAGGATGCGCTGCCTTATTTACCTTGACGATTTTGGTCGCGCAAAATGCAGAGATCCTTCGCTTCGCTCGGGCGACAATCTATCCAAAGGTAATATGATAATGACGATACATAAACAAACGCTTGATGAAGTGCTCGACCTTGCCTCGGCTCACTTCAAAGTGCCGCGAGAGAAGCTCGCACCGGACGACGATTTCTTTAAGACGCTCGGCATCGACAGCCTGCAGGCGCTCGATCTGCTGACGCGGCTGGAAAATCATTTTCGCATCGAGTTGCCGGACTACGAACTCCAGGGCGTGTCAGATTTCAGAACGCTGGCCGACCGGATCCAGGCTCGGTTGTGATTTCCAGGTGCGGACAAGAACTCAGGTTCCAGTTCCTTGTTCTCAGTCTTGCCGGTGGTGAATTGATAAACATGCTTTTCTCTGCGTCTGTGTGCCTCTGTGGTGAAATAAAGCCTTAATGCTCAATCTCGACCAATACACCTGTGTGGGCGATGCTCTGCGGGATGCGCTGGATCACTGGCCGAACGAAACTTGCTTGATCGAGGCGGACCGGGATCGAGAGAAGACGCGGCTCACTTATTCTGATTTCAAGGACGTAGCTCTGCCTCTGGCCCGCGCGCTCGAGGATGCCGAATTCAATTCGGGCGATCGGGCCGCAATCATCATGACCAACCAGTCGAAATGGTTGATTTCGGCATACGCCATTTTTTATCGCGGCGGCGTGGTGGTGCCGCTCGACTTCAAATTAACAGCGGCGGAGCACCTGCAACTGTTGGCGCACTCCAAAGCGAAGTTTCTGATCGTCGAATACTATCTGTGGCGGGCAATCACGCAGTCGCCGGAGTTCAAAAATCACAAGCTCAAAAAGGTGCTGGTCACGGAAGCGCCTCTGGGAGCCGATCTCGCGGGTGCGTATCGTTGGGAAGATTTCCGCCGCAAGGGCGATCCTGTTTTTGTTTCGCGAGGGCGGGCGGATGTGGCTTGCATTGTCTACTCTTCGGGTACGGGCGGGCGGCCCAAGGGATGCGTCCTCACCCATGAGAATTATCTGGAGCAGTGCAAGTCGCTCACGGCGTGGTACCCGTTCTGGCCGGGCGTGCGCTATCTCAGTATTCTGCCAACGAATCATGCGATTGATTTTATGGTTGGCTTCATCGGCCCATTCGTCTGCGGTGCTTGCGTGGTGCACCTGCGCACGCTGAGGCCAGAGTTTGTGCGCGATGCTTTCGTTCGGTACAAAATCACTTATGTCGCTCTTGTTCCCATGATTCTGAAGAACCTGGAACGCGGGCTGCGCGGCAAGTTTGACGAACTCTCTGGCGCGAGGCGTTTCCTGCTGAATCGGATGATCGCGCTGAATAAGTCTCTTACTCGCTCACACCCCAAGGTCGGTCTCAGCCGTAAACTTCTGTCGCAGGTGCATCAGGGCTTCGGTGGAGAATTGCGGGCGATGTTTACCGGGGGCGCTTTCATGGAGCCTTCGACTTTGCAGTTCTTCTACGATCTCGGCGTTCCGGTGGCCAACGGATATGGCCTCACCGAGGCTGGCACATCGCTTACGCTGAACGACCTTAACCCTTTTCGCGCGGACACCGTGGGCAAGCCTTTGCCGGGAGTCGAATTGCGCATTCTCAGTCCTGATTCCGACGGGATCGGCGAAGTCGCGGCTCGCGGCAAGACCGTGATGTCACACTATCTGGATGATCCTGAATTAACGGCGCAGACCATCGTGGACGGCTGGCTGGTCACGGGCGATCTCGGCCGCTTTGACGGCAATGGACACTTGCAGCTCTTCGGGCGCAAGAAAAACATGATCGTGACCGAGGGCGGTAAGAATATTTATCCTGAGGACATCGAAGCCGCCTTCGACGGACTGCCGGTCAAAGAATATTGCATTTTTGCCGCAAACTATCTTTGGCCTGCAAAGACTCTCAGTCGTGAGATGCTGGTTCTACTTCTCCGTTTGGAGCAAAATCAGGAATTCACAGACGCGCTGAAAGAGGAGATCGTTGCCCGTAACCGCCGACTGCCCGACTTCAAGCGAGTTGGCGGATACTTGCTCTGCAATAAGGATTTTCCACGAACTGCGTCCATGAAAATCAAACGTACAGTGCTAGCCGAGGAGGTTCGCCCGAATCTCGGCCGCGCTGCCGTGGTCGAACTGTGAGCCGCACAGACACTTTTCTTGCCGTCGTGAATCCGGCCGCCGGCGGAGGGCGGTGTCGCAAGCTCGTTTCGGAAGCGCTTGATCGTTTGCGGACGGGCGGAATCAAGCTGGATGTGGTCGAAACCACTGGCCCCGGACAGGGAACGCAGCTGGCGCGCGACGGCTACGCCCGCGGGTATCGTAAGTTCATCGCCGTGGGGGGCGATGGCACATCGTACGAGATCGTCAATGGAGTTTTTCCTCAAGCAGAATCGGACCAGCCTGCCACGCTGGCGTTTCTTCCTTTGGGAACCGGCAACTCATTCCTGCGCGAATTCACTGACCGTGGAGTGGAACACGCGGTCGAGGCGTTGCTTGCGAATCGATCTCAGCCGTGTGATGTCTTGCGATTGCGCCACACAGAAGGAGTTCTCCACTACATTAACTTGCTGGCCATGGGGTTTGCGGCGGACGTCGCGACCTTACGGGCTCGGAGTTTCAGCGGGTGGGGAGAGCTTGGTTATCAATCTTCCATTTTCATTTCGCTGGCTCGCTTCCGCCGCCGGCCTTTCCCTCTGCAAGTCGATGGCAAAGGAGAGATCGACCGCCGCCCCTGTCTGTTTCTGACTTTCAGCAATAGCAAGTTTACCGGCGGAACCATGATGATTGCGCCCAACGCCGAGGTGAACGATGGCCTCATCGAATATGTGCGTTGGGGGCCGATCGGACGCCTGGGACTGATTCGTAATTTGCCGACGCTCTATGACGGTACGCACATTCATCATCCGCTGGCCGAACGACGCGAGGCGAAGCAAATTGATTTCCACTTGGACGGTCCTGTGGATGTGATGGTGGATGGCGAGGTACTCACACTACAATGCCAGACGCTGGATGTCTTGCCATCGGCTTTGCGCGTCGTGGTATAAGAATTTATCCCTATGTCCCAAGAACGCAGAAAACGGCAAGAGCAAAGGCAAGCGCAAGATCAACCGAACCCGGCGCGGCTGCGCTACATAATGATTGCGATCGTGATTGTGGTGGTCTTTGCGGCCGCTTATTACCTGATTTGGCACAAGCGCACTAGCCGTTTGGACGCCTTCGCCAAGTGCCTGACGGCAAAACAAGCCAAAATGTACGGCGCCTTTTGGTGCCCGCATTGCGACGAGCAGAAAGAGAAGTTCGGCTCATCGTTCCAATATGCTCCCTATATTGAGTGTGGAATTAAAGGCTCACAGGGCATCGCATCGGTTTGCACCCAAGCCGGCATCAAACGGTTTCCTACCTGGATTTTTGCGGATGGCACCCGGGTCGAGGGCGAACACGAGTTGGAATTCCTGGGTGAGGAGACGGGATGCAGCCTGCCATGAACTCAGCCGTGAGGCGGGTCTTTCAGTTGATCGCTCTGCTGGCATTGGCAGGCATCGTCGTGTCTTCGGTTTCGCTGTATCACCACTATGGCACTTCGCAAACGAACTATTGTGATTTCGGGGCCAGTTTCAATTGCGACATCGTCAATCGCAGCGTTTACTCGACCGTGTTTGGAATTCCGGACGCGCTGATTGGCATTTTTGGCTACGGCCTGCTGCTTGCTCTGGCGGCGTTTTATCGGACGAAAGCGGAAACGCCTCTCATGCTCCTGGTCGCCTCTGCGGCTGGATTGGCTTTCGCTCTCTATCTCACATATATCGAAAAGTTCGTGCTGGCGACTTGGTGCATTTTGTGCCTTTCGTCGCTCACCTTGATTGTTCTGATTACAACTCTGGCGTCGTTTCTGGTGGCAGGTGGGTTGCGCCGGAGTTGAGCGCGAGCCAATCAAGCGTTTATTTCCGGGCTAGCACGGGCGAGGACGCCCTCGCCTACATTAGACGATGGAAGAAACAGTTCACCAGCAAGTCGCGCCGCCAAACGAGTCCGTAACGGGCGATCTTCGGCTGCACGAATTTCATAGCCGCGTATTTCACAATACGCGGATGTTGCGGGTATGGCTCCCTCCACGCTACGACGCGCCCGGCAACGCTACGAGGCGCTATCCCGTGCTTTACCTGAACGATGGCCAAAACCTGTTTGACCGCGCCACGGCCTTTGCCGGCGTGGAATGGCAGGTGGACGAGACTGCGGATCGGCTAATCCGGCAAGAGGTAATCCCGCCGCTGATCGTTGTAGGTATCGACAATGCCCAAAGTGAGCGCATCAAGGAGTACGTGCCGTACCGTTCGTTTCATCCCCCGATCCTGCGGCCGAAGGGGAAGCGCTATCCGGCCTTCCTGATCGATGAGGTGATTCCGTTCGTGGGCGAGCACTACCGCGTCGCAACAGGTCAGGAAAATACCGGGCTGGGTGGGTCTTCGTTGGGTGCGCTGATTTCGCTCTACACGGTGATCGCGCGGCCCGGAGTTTTTGATCATCTGTTGCTGGAAAGCCCGTCGCTGTTTATTTCCAATCGAAGGATCTTGAAGAACGCGCGCCATTTTCGAAAGTGGCCGACAAAAGTGTTTCTGGCGATAGGCACCCGGGAAGCGGGTCGCGAGGACAAAGACAGGCAAGTTGTCGAAGATGTCCGCGAACTCGAACGCAGCCTGCGCGGCGCGGGACTGGACGAGCGCCGTTTGCTGGTCAAAATCGACGAGGGCGCATCTCACAACGAGGCGGAATGGGCGAAGCGATTTCCGGATGCGTTGAGTTTTCTGTTTGGAAGATAGGGCGCGCTAGGTTTATGCCTATTCATGACGGTCGATGCCGCCGTACGCTGCTACAATGCCCTTCACCAATGCGGAGTCAGCGCTTTGTGCGGGAGTAGGGATCGTGGCAAAGTCTCCGCGGCATGATCGGCGAGCTGACATTTTGCGACACTGCGAAACTCGCGCAGCATCGAGGAACGGGTAAATCTGCAAACCAGCTAAAAAGAGATTATGTCGTCCCCAACGCCAGGCGCGTCCCAGTTTGGTGGGCAACGGTCGCCGTACCCGCCAGAGCTTTCCTTGGTATTGCCTTGCTTGAACGAAGCGGCGACGGTCGGTCTCTGCGTTCGCCAAGTGATAGAGACGCTCGCGAACCATAGTATCTCAGGCGAAATCATTGTTGCCGACAACGGCAGCACGGACCGATCCCGCGAAATAGCGGAAGAGATGGGAGCCCGTGTAGTGTTGGTTGAGAAGCGGGGCTACGGGAGCGCGCTTATGGGAGGGATCAATGCGGCTCGAGGCCAATACATCATTATTGGAGACGCAGACGGCAGCTACGACTTCACGCACATTCCCGTGTTTCTGGACAAGCTCAGAGCAGGCTGCCAATTGGTGATGGGGAACCGGTTCGAGGGTGGCATTCAACCAGGCGCCATGCCTGCGCTGCATCGCTATTTAGGGAATCCCTTGCTGACCGCAATCGGCCGTCTTTTCTTCAGGGCAAAGTGCCACGATTTTTATTGTGGCTTGCGCGGTTTTACCAAGGCGGCGTACGAAAGCATGACCCTCCGCACAACTGGAATGGAATTTGCCAGCGAAATGGTGGTCAAGGCATCGCTTTTTAGAATGTCGGTATGCGAAGTTCCAACAACTCTCTCGCCAGACGGCCGTGCTCGGAAATCACATTTGCGCACTTGGCATGATGGTTTCAGAGGTCTGCGCTTCCTGCTACTCTACAGTCCGCGCTGGCTGTTCTTGTATCCTGGACTCACTCTCCTCCTTGTTGGCTTTGCGGCTGCCGTGTGGCTCTTGCCGGGCCCCAGGAGGGTCGGCCACAGTTTTCTGGACATCCACACTCTCTTGTATGCGGTGGTAGCCATTCTTGCCGGGTTTCAGGCAATAGTCTTCGCGTTCTTCACTAAGGTGTTTGGCATAACCGAAGGTCTTCTTCCGGAGGACCCCCGCCTGACGCGTGCGTTTCGTATTTTGACTCTCGAAAAAGGATTGCTCTTGGGTGCAATGTTGCTTCTGACCGGCATTGCAACTGCTGGTTACTCCGCCTACACTTGGAGCCGCTCTGGCTTTGGGCCGATGAACCCTTTTGTTCTGGTGCGACTGGTGGCGGCTGCGATTGTGTCAATTACCCTGGGTGTGGAGATTATTTTTTCTAGTTTCTTCCTAAGCATTCTCGGCTTGGCGCGCAAATGACTTTGCTCGGACATCTCCATGAAAGTTACATTCATGGCAGGCGCATTCGCCGTCTTTCTGAACTTCTCTCCGAACTGATTCCTTCGGGCTGCAGTCTTCTCGACGTGGGCTGCGGCGATGGGAAAATCTCACGATTGCTTCTCGATAAACGTCCTGACCTTCAGATCGAGGGAGTCGACGTTCTGGTTCGAGACCAAGTCTGGTTGCCTGTAAAGTCCTTTGACGGAATGCGCCTGCCATTCGCCGAAGCCAGCTTCGATGGAGTTATGCTTATCGATGTGCTCCATCACACTGACAACCCAGTGTCCTTGTTGCGAGAGGCGATTCGAGTGTCTCGCCGCTGGTTCGTCGTGAAAGATCACTTACTCAGGGGAGCGATTTCTGCTTTGGGGCTTCGGTTCATGGACTACGTTGGCAATTCGCGGTTCGGGGTGCCGCTGCCATACAACTATTTGTCACCGCAGCAATGGTGCGAGTTGCGCTTGCAATTCGATCTGAAAGTTACAGCGGAAATGACAGAACTTGGCTTGTATCCGAGCCCAATCGATTGTGTTTTCGGGAAGGGCTTGCATTTTATCGGGTTGTGGGAGCGGAATATGAGGGAGAAGGTTCCAGGCGAACCGGCCACGCATCCGGCTCTACAATCCAGACCTTCCGGTTCTTAAAATACTGCACCAATTCCTTATTATCATGCTCTCCCATATCGCGTGCCCACACCACTTTGGCATTGTCGATGTCAGCCGCGTTGTAAACCCACTCGTTGTCGGGGACGTGTGTTTTGCCATAGCGTACCAGGATCAGGTGTTGGCCAGGCGCATTGTGCAAGGCACGAACGATTTGTGCCCGAGCAACGTTCCCGGGCGGCCATGCTGGCTCAATTTGAACATGCGCCAAGATTGCGGTGAGTCGAAGAATGATCATGGTACAAAGGATTAGCGGAACCATCCGCACCAGCGCAGAGCCAACCGGTTTTCCACGCCAGCGCCAATGCCTCAGGTGTCGCATGCACTGCAGCAAGCCGAGATAAAGAAGGCCAAGCGCGGGAGCTGCGTAATGGGGAAGCATCCACGTTTCGAACGCGAGACCCAGCACTAAAACAGCACCTGCAACCAGAGGAAACCGCATCCTGCGGTCGCGTACGATGCAGGGAAAGGCCAGCAGCGGAATGCTAAGGGCTGGGCCAAGATAGAAACCCCACATCATCCAGGCTCGATCTAAGCAGGTCCAAAGAAATCCATTGAAAGTGCGTTCGTATCTGTATATGCCGAGATCATGTTCATAGAACTCGCGCATTACCGCATGGTGATAAGGAGGCGGAGCGAGCGACTTCTGCCACAAGAACAACGGCGTCTGCCCGTAGATTCGGTGGTTCACCATGTACGGCATTAACAATGGGTTTCCGGTTACGCGGTAGTTGTAGTAGCCGGTTCCCGCCGCTGCAAGGGTCAGGGTCAGGACAAGTGGCACGACGAGGTGGCCGAGAGCAACAGATAATCGCGGGCGCTGCGGCCCCATAAGCCAAATCAGCATGGCCACGGCTACCGTAGAACTGAGAACCATCCCCTCGTAAGGCCGACTGTTGGCAAGAATCACCAAGCCCACGGCCATCCAGAGGACGTCCCGTACGCGGCAGCGAGGTTGAATTCTCGGCAGCGCACCGAGCACAAGAGCTCCGCCGATCGCAACCACAGAAGCGCTCCAGTAGCCGTTCATCCAATACCCGAAAATGCCAAGGCGCAAGACGGCCAGCATGCCGCCGAAAAGCGCCCATGCTGGCGGCAGCCAGCCCTGGAGCATCCAACACAGGGCGGAACACATGGCAGCCGTTACCAGCCACTGCCCAATCCATGGATGGCCCAGGCGCTCTCCCAATGCCAGCACGACACCCTCAGCAGGCGGGTACATCGACATATAGGTAGGCTGCTGAATGATGTGAAAACTCTCGAAGTGAACCCACATGGGATGAGCGGGATTGGTCAGGCGACCTCGTGCGAAAGTGTCGCCAGCCAACCGGTAGCTGAACTCATCATGGACGGCCGGTTCGGGAATGCCCAGGGCCGGAACTAGAGCAGCCCGAAGACAAAGTACGAGGAGTCCCACAATTGCGACCGACAATGTCTTTCTTCGGGCTAGCTTGGCGAACCATTGCCGCACCGTGCGGAAGCCCGAGGGTTCCGGGCTGGCCTGTCGTCGCCTGAAAATCATGACAGTGATTGCCAGGACCAGCTCTAACTCGATGAGCAAGGTTATTGTGTTCAAGCGCTCTCGATTCTTAGCGTGCCGTTTCCGGCGAGGACGTGGTTTGTCGTTGTCATAACAAACCCCGAGCAATTTACCAAATTATGTACGGACCAGAAGCCGAAAATGGCCGTCCGCGAGTGAGCGATTAGGGATCGCCGACCTTCTTCTTGCGGATTACAAGAGCGCGAGAGACGCCAAATCCACCGAATACCATCATGAGTGGCTCGATTGGGTAACGGTATCTTGCGTATACATCTGTAAGGTAATAGACCAACGGGTAGAAACAAATAGCGGCAAGAATCGTGAAAACCGGTCCTCTCATGATGTGGCGCCAGGCTAGTATTATGCCGACGAGCGAAATCAGCGTCAGCAGGCGGTAACACGTAAAGAATGGGCCAGTTTCGCCCTCAGCAAACCACCAGTAACGAAGTCGATAAAAGACCTGGCGCAGGAATCGGATAGGGCTTGCACGGATGAAGTTTATTGCTTCTGTTCGTCGCCGTGTCACGTAGGGAATCTCGCCGACGCTGCGATAAACCTCACGTTCAGCGTCGTTGTCGCCAGGACCGAATCCGAAGTTGATTCTGCCAGTCCCGCCCTCGTGATTGCCCTGCCACAGCTCCTCGCCGAAGTTGCTGCGCACCGGAACAAAAGCACCAAAGGCATGCAGGTTTCGAATAATCCAGGGGGTGACGACCAAAACTGAAACCAGAACGACAGTAGCAATCGGCTTACCGCGAACCTGAAGTGGCCTGAGGTAAGGAACGAGTAAGAAGACCGGCAGTACAGCAACGAGGGTAGTATTTGTTAGAGTCGCAACTCCCCACAGCGCTCCCACAGCCACCCAGTTCCACCAACCATTTTTCGGCAGATCCAGGCAGAGATAGCAAAGAAGAGTTAGTAGGAAAGCGGAAAGAGACGTCTCCCATACGAATAGCTCCGGTAGCAATATTGCATATGGAAACAACGCCCATCCCCAGCTTGCAAAGACGGCGCAATCTTCATCGAAGGCTCGTTTTGCAATGGCATAAAGAGGAATACAAGTCAGCGCTGAGAACAAAGCCTGCGTCGAGAGAATGGCCATCGCCGCCAAGTTGGAACGTAGTCCCAGAAGCATGTATACCGCGGCAACAAAGTACGGATAAACAGGCGGTATCCAAGCGGTAGGGCCGCTCTCAATGCCGAAAGGGGAGCTGAAGCCTCTAAGAGTGGCGATGGAAGAGGCGATATTCACCATCTCAAATCCTGAATTCCAAAACGGAGACGCCTGATTGAATGGCCACGGTTGAACCAGGCTCAACGCGAGAATGCGCACAAGAAAAGCGACAAGACCGATGAAAAAAGGCGAGCGCATACATGGAACAGGAGCCCGCAGATCGAGACGCCACCTAGCCGGATTACCTCGAAGAACCGCGTTTCTCTCCACTGACCACCCATACACATCAGCCCGGAAGGGCGACCCGCCCCTGAGACCACGGCGAGCCCTCCGAGCATCATTGCGGCCTTGGACGCAATGGGATCTCCTGTTAGTCTATCCGTCGACTTTGATCCGGGCCGTTATCGGAGGCAGCCGGAATCAGAAAATGTACGGGTGCCGATGCAACAAGCGGGATTTCGTAACAGCCCCACACTATATACCGCGCGCGGGGTCGAGCGCATGGTTTTTTCTTTGACTGGGCGCCGCCCAGGGTTCGGCACAATATCCTTGCTGGCGTCGGTGTCGTCGGCCTTGTTCGGGCGCCGGGCGTGGCAGCGAAAAAACCTAAATGAAAAACTTTATCCAGATTCTGTTTTGGCTTAGCGTGGCCATTCTCGGTGCGCTTTCCCTGGGCACGATTGCGCTGCACCGCGGCGAGGAGATTAACGCAATGTGGCTGGTGGTTGCGGCCTTCTGCGCATACGCCTTGGGATACCGCTTCTACAGTAAGTTTGTTTCCGCCAAGGTGCTTGCCCTCGATGCTCAAAGGGCTACTCCGGCCGAGCGATTAGAGGATGGCTGCGATTTCGTTCCCACCAATAAATGGGTGGTCTTCGGGCATCACTTCGCGGCCATTGCCGGGCCCGGCCCGCTGGTGGGGCCAGTGCTCGCCGCGCAGTTCGGTTATCTTCCCGGGACACTTTGGATATTGGCCGGCGCCGTCTTTGGCGGCTGTGTGCAGGACTTCGTCATCCTGCTTTTCTCCGTGCGGCGGGATGGAAGGTCGCTCACGGAAATGGCCCGCGAGGAAATCGGCGTCGTCGGTGGCTTCGTGGCCTACGCAGCGGTGATCAGCATTATCGTGATTCTGCTCGGTGCTGGGGCGTTGATCGTGGTGAACGCGCTGAAGTCGAGTCCGTGGGGCGTGTTCACCATTGCGATGACCATTCCAATCGCGCTGTTGATGGGCTTTTACCTCCGCCACTTGCGTCCTGGCAAAGTGCTGGAAGTTTCGTTTCTTGGATTCATTCTGGTGATGCTCGCGATCTGGGGCGGACAATGGGTCTCGCAGACTCCGACGGTCGCGCCTTGGTTCACTCTGACCGCTCCCGCGCTGGCCATCGTCATCATCATTTATGGATTCGCCGCCTCGGCGTTGCCGGTGTGGTTGTTGCTTGCCCCGCGCGATTACTTGAGCACCTTCGTCAAGCTGGGGACGATCGGCCTGCTGGCTTTAGGAATCATTGTGCTGCGTCCTACGCTTCACATGCCGCCGTTGACGCGGTTTGTCGACGGATCGGGGCCGATCTTTGCCGGCAAGATTTTTCCTTTCGCCTTCATCACCGTCGCGTGTGGCGCCATCAGCGGATTCCATTCGTTGATCTCGAGCGGTACGACCCCGAAGCTCATTCGGCGGGAACCAGAAACCCGCATGGTTGGCTACGGCGCGATGATGGCCGAGTCGATGGTCGCCATTATGGCAACGATTGCCTGCTGCGTGCTCCAGCCAGGAGTTTATTTTGCGATCAACGGTCCTGCGGGAGTTGTGGGCCAGTTGCCAGAAAGTGCAGCCGCGACCATCAGCAGTTGGGGATTCCCGGTTACAGCTACCGGGATGCATGCGCTGGCGCAGGCCGTTGGCGAGCAGACTTTGTTCAATCGTACTGGTGGCGCACCCGCTTTTGCCGTCGGGATGGCCCACATTTTCTCCAGCAGTTTGGGTGGACAGGCTGTGATGGCGATCTGGTATCACTTCGCTATCATGTTTGAAGCGTTGTTTATTCTTACCGTTCTTGATGCCGGCACGCGCGTGGGCCGCTTCATGGTGCAGGATGCGCTCAGCCATTTTTGGAAGCCACTCGGTCGTACCAGTTGGTATCCCTCGATTCTGGCTACCAGCGCGCTGATCGTGGCTGCCTGGGGATCGTTCTTGTGGCAAGGAGTAAAGGATCCGCTAGGCGGAATCAATTCGCTGTGGCCGCTTTTCGGGATATGCAATCAACTTCTGGCGACCGTGGCGTTGTGCGTGGCCACGACCATCATCGTCAAGATGGGCAAGGCCCGCTATTCGCCGGTGACTCTGGTTCCGCTCCTATGGCTGGTTGCGGTGACTTTCACAGCGTCCTGGCACAAGATTTTCGATCCGAATCCAAGGATCGGATTTCTGGCGCACGCGCGGCAACTTACGTCTTCCGCAAGCCCAACTCATGAAATTTCGCGGTTGATCTTGAACGACCGGCTCGACGCTGCCGTGGCGGGCGTCCTGGTCTGTATGGTTGCGCTCATTTTGCTGGAATCGATTTCGGTGTGGGTGAGCGTGGTCTCCGGCCGAATGCAGGCGAGAGTGCGGGAAGCGCCGTTTGTGCCGACCCGTTTTGCCGCGGAGGAACAGGGATGAGTAGCTCTACGGTGAAGCCGGGTTCGAACGCAAAACCGACGGCCGAGTGCTGCTCGGCTGGACGGACGAGGGCGTCCGTCTCTACGTGGTTTACCGGCTTGATAAGACTGTTGCTTAGCACTCTCCGGGAGATTTTCGATGAGTCTGCTTACGCGCGCTTTCTCGCACGACACTCAATAAGTTCTTGCCCCAATGCCTATGCCGCGTTCGTTCGCGAACATGGGACCGCCAAAGCGCGGCGCCCGAAATGTTGCTAGCTTTGAAAGGTATGGAGCGTTCTCGAACAGCCCGCCCAAAACGCTTCTAGGAATTAGCGATGAAAGTTCGGCCCCAGCAACGAAACATCATCCTCAGCCAAACTGCGGACGAGCTCAGTGCTCAGGTAGTCCGCGTTCGCCGCCAGGGTGTTGCCGTAGCGCTTTTGGTAGGTTGAACGGCTCTTGTCGATGTCTTCCTTCAGGCGATCGTAGAGATCTTTGTGCTTGCGGCCTTCCGCAACTTTGGCCTGGTTGTACAGCTTGATCTCGTCCATCAGAAGCCGCGCAAAACGCTGCGCCTTGCGATGGACCTCAGCATCCTCCGGCGACATGTGCGCAAACGCATCCGTAGCGGGCGCCACTGCTGCTGCTGCCATCGCCGAAGGCGCAGATACGACTTCGGCCGTGGCTTCCGCCATCGCCGGCTCCTCAGCCGGAGCCGCAACCATATGCTTCGGCACATGGGCCGCAAAAGGATCTGAAAAAGACGAGACGGTTTGCACCGGAGGCGCTTCAAACTTTTCGGGAGCCCCAGCCTCGGCCGCCCCTTCCTTCAACGCCTGCTTCCGCAGCGAAGCGACTTCGAGCCAGGCCCCGGTCGCCGATACCAGCAGTTCGAGCGCGGCGGCATCCAACTTCCCGCCCGCTCCCGTCCCCGCATCGGCATACACCAGCGCCGCCACTTTGTCCTTCAAATGAAGCGGCAGCAGCAGAATGCGGTCTTCCGCGGGAGCGCCGAATTGCGAAATGAACCGGGGATCCATCTCCGCTGCACCTGCGCTAACCGCGGCTCGCGTTTGCAGAGCCTGGGCAGGCGCCCGGCTGCTCACATCCAGCGAAAAATCCTTGAGATCTTCGTTGTTATCAAAGCCGCGCCCCTGCCATCCCGTAGCCGACCCCGACTTGATCACAAACAACGCAGCTCGCCCGCAGTAGCTGGCGGTATTTTCCAGCAGGGCGCGCAAAACTTCCTTCTGCGTCGTCCCCGCATGAATCGCGGAGACTGCGTGCAGCAGATCAGCGGCGCCGTTCCCCGTCGAACCTTTTCCGCCCGCACCGGCCGACCCTCCGAGATGCGGTTGCACTTCCTCCAGAACGCGGCGCACCAGCTCTTTCCGCAATTCCGGAAGATGCCCTTCCAGGACCTGCGAGACTGCCTTCTCGACAATTTGATCAATCGAATTTTTTTGTGCCATTGTGGCCCTGACCGCCTTGCAGCTTCCCGAGTGCCTTTTGGGAGGGCACGATTTCAATCGTGCCGCCCACTACCGAAAATACTTGCGGGGCTTCAGCCCCTGAGGTGACGAATTCCATAACTCAATCCAGGTTTTCAGCGTCCTCTCGCGGCACTGAACGCGGTTTCCCGCCCTCACGTACTCAGCAAAGTCCTGATTATAAGGCCACTTCGCCGAGTTTCACGGATGACCGAAGTAACGTCTTCCAGCCACCAAGTGCGGTCAGATTCACAGGCTGCGGAAAACCTCGATTTTGGGTGGCGCAGCGCTTCCAGCGCTGCGCCAACAGTCCAATAAGGAATAAGGGGTTCTAACCCCGAGGCCACAAAAATGTGTCTTTCCGCACCCTCTTGAGCCATATCACAAACGCCATCGAATCAATGCGGCTTCAGCCACGCCTTCAGGCATACCAATAGCTCGCGCGATTTGTATTATCGACAAACGCCGTCGAATCAACCCGGCTTCGGCCGCCGCTTTCGACGTTTCTTCACCAGTTCTGGAATCCTGCTACACTGTTCCACTCAGGTTACGTCAAAAGAGTTACGCGGAAGCGCTGGTTACGAGTAAAATAACAGTTCCTTGTGCCGCGCCACGTGAAAATTGTTGCATCGGATGAATAATGAGTACCATCCAACCCAGAGTAGATGAGCCAGTTTCCGACGAGTTGGCGCTCGTACAAGCTGCCAAGGGCGGCGATGTTGGTGCCTTCGAGGAACTGGTTCGGCGGTACGACCGGAACGTATTTCGGATCGCGCAGCACATCACGCAGAACCGCGAAGACGCGGAAGATGTGGTGCAAGACGCGTTCCTGAAAGCTTACAGTAATCTTCATCAGTTTCAGGGCCAGTCGAAGTTTTATACCTGGCTGGTGCGCATTGCGGTGAACGAGGCGCTCATGCGGTTGCGCCGCCGTCGCCCCGAGCGCATGGTTTCGCTCGACGAAGAAGTTAAGACCGAGGAAGACTCTCTGCCGCGCGAAGTTGCGGACTGGAGTCCGAATCCCGAGCAGCAGTACAACCAGGCGGAGTTGCGGGAGATTCTGACCCGCACCATCCAGGGGCTGCCGGCGAGTTTTAGAACGGTCTTCGTCCTGCGTGATGTAGAAGGATTGTCGACGGAAGAAACCGCCGAGGCGCTGGATCTCAGCATCCCGGCGGTGAAGTCACGGTTGTTGCGGGCTCGCTTGCAATTACGCGAGCGCCTCAGCCGTTTCTTCCAGCGACGCGAAAACGGCAAAGAAAAGCCCGAAATCGGAGATACCAACCAGTGAAGTGCGCGGATTTCCTAAGTGAACTGACGAACTATCTTGATGGCGTGATTGATGCGCGCACAAAAGCTGAATTGGAAGATCATCTGGCGTGGTGCCACAACTGCTACGTGGTCTGCGATACCACCAAGAAGACGATCGAAATTTATCGCGACTCTCAACTCTACGAACTTCCGGAAGACCTTCGCACCCGCCTTCGCACTGCTATCGTCTCCAAGTGTCATGCCCGCAAGAAGGCCGGTCCGGAGCGCGTTTGAACCCTGCGCATTCCGCCTGATTTCTTATCGCCGCGCGCCTTTTCGCATCCGCAACTGTAACGTTCTCATCGGGTTCGTCACTATTGACAGTTGGCGAAACCTTTTCCTCGCGGATGGAATCTAAGGGGATAGCTGCAGAAGACAATTTGACGGATCCTATCACTTCTGGTTTCTCAGGTAAGGGCATTGAAGCAGTTGGCTGTGGAGGTCAAACATGATCGCAAAATTGGTCGATGCTTTCTTCGGTTGCTGGCACAATCGTTACAGTTTTCCTATCACGATGAAGGCTGCGTCCCGCAAGGGTTCGCGGCCCTCCACAGCGGCAGCGCTGACAGGGATGTACGTGGTGTGCCTGGATTGCGGCAAGGAGTTGCCCTATGACTGGAAAGAGATGAGGGTCATCGGCTCGCAGTCCGAAGCGCGGCACTATGCACAGGAACTGGCCACCCGGCAGGCTGCGTAGTCGCAGAAGGAACAATTCACAGACAGCAAGAAGCCGCGATTACAAGGTCGCGGCTTTTGAATTTTCTAAAAGTCATACGGTGTTTTGCAGGGACGGAATACAGTGTTCACCGTATTGGCTGGGCTCCATCGATCAGCTACAGTGGGTACGTTCGACGGCGTACATTGGGCGATCAAGGGTTAGTGTTCAGCGAGGCTGACGTTCCGACCCTCACGATCGCCCCCCCAAAGTTCGCCTTCCCCCAGTCCCCTTTTGATGCTGCGTCTTCCGTGATAAGGTCATCCTCGGGCGGCGGGCGCAGCTGCCTTTTTGGGCAGAATCTCGCCGATGCGGCGGATTTGGGCTCCCACACCGCGCAGCTTTTCTTCGATGTGTTCGTAGCCGCGATCGATGTGATAGACGCGGTCGATAATGGTTTCTCCATCCGCGACCAGGGCGGCGAGCACCAACGACGCCGAGGCTCGCAAATCGGAGGCCAGGACTGCGGCTGCGCTCAACGGAGTTTTGCCGCGAACGACCGCGCGGCGTCCTTCAATCTTGATGTTCGCACCCATGCGCACCAGTTCCTGGGCGTGCATGAAACGGTTCTCGAAAATGTTTTCGGTGATGATCGAGGCGCCGTCAGCCTGGGTTGCCAGGGCCATGTACTGCGCCTGCACGTCGGTGGGAAAGCCGGGATATTCCTCGGTGACCATGTCGGCGGCTTTCGGAGGATTGTCGCCCATCACGCGAACGGAGTCGCCAGTGCGTGATGTTTTTACTCCTACCTCGTTCAACTTCTCGAGCAACGCGCCCAGATGATTTGGATCGCATCCGGCAACGTTGAGGTCTCCGCCGGTCAGCGCGCCAGCGATGATGAACGTGGCGGCTTCGATGCGATCGGGAATGATACGGTGCCGGGCTCCATGCAATTTAGCGACGCCCTTCACTCGAATGGTCGAAGTGCCCGCACCTTCGATGCGAGCGCCCATCTTGTTCAGCAAGTCAGCGAGGTCGGCAACTTCCGGCTCGCGGGCGCAGTTCAGCATCACAGTTTCACCATCGGCTAGAGTGGCTGCCATCAACAGATCTTCGGTTCCGGTGACGGTGATCTTGTCGAAAAGAATTTCTCCCCCATGCAGCCGTTTTGCCGTGGCCTCGACGTAACCGTGATCCTGCGTGATAGTTGCGCCGAGAACCTCGAGTCCCTTGATATGAAGATCAATCGGCCTTCCCCCAATGGCGCAGCCTCCGGGGAGGGAAACGCGGGCGCGGCCACAACGGGCTACGAGTGGGCCGAGAACGAGCGTCGAAGCGCGCATGGTCTTGACCAGTTCGTAGGAGGCTTCGGGCGAAGTCAGATTACGGCAGGAGATCGTGGTGCGATGCTGAGCGCGGCCGTATCCGAGTTCGACTTCGGCACCCATGGCCGCGAGGAGCTTGCGCGTGGTCTCGATGTCGCGAACCTGAGGAATGTTTTCGAGGATCACCGGCTCATCGGTCAGCAGAGCGGCGGCCATGGCCGGGAGCGCGGCGTTCTTGGCGCCGCTGACGCGAATTGTTCCTAGCAGCGGATTGCCGCCGCGAATTACGAATTTATCCATATGAGTATCGTACGCTGGTAGACCGTGAGCAACGGCGAGGCTCATGAGGTCCCGTCCAATCTGTGGCGCTGAGATATTGTAATGGCGAAACGGGTTTGTGGTGGATGTGAATTAGTTAATCGGAAGGGCACGGCCTGCGGGATTGCGCCATTGCTTGCGGGCGAAAACGGCGAGCTTTTAGTCGACTAATGGGCGGCCTGGTTCCCGCCTCCCAAAAGCGCGCAAAGGTGAGCCAGCCGTCCGTCGGAGGCAGCCCCCATCTCCCGCACCGGTGCTCTAGCCAACGTCAGCTTCATGGAAGCAGCGCAGACAGCGACTGCGTAAAGCGAGGGGATAGGTTCAGCCGAGGAATATCCCCGCCCAAGCGGAACACGAGAAGGGTAGGGCACCCATACTGTTCACAGGTAAAGCATGGGCCACCCATTAAGTATCGCTCTCCCAGGTCTCGAAAAGCGCGAGACCTGGGGCACCCGGTGGGGTGGTCGGACGGATCTTTGCCAAAGGGAGAAGAAGTCGAGCTTTGCTCGGCTGGACAGCCGGGGGCGGCTGTCCCCACGTGAGTGTTCGCTACAGCGCTCGGGCTGTGTGTATGGCTTGGCGGACGTGGCCGTAGGTTGATTTGAGGGCCGTGGTTGCCTGCTGGCGGGTTACATTCGCTTGCAACATTACCAGCGCTACGGGGACATCGTTTCCTGCCGCTTGCAGGGCTTGCTCGGCGGCTTCGCGATCGATTCCGGCGGCTTGTTGCAGAATGGTTAGACCACGTTCGCGTAGTTTGTAGTTCTTGACGTGGACGTTGATCATCAGGTTGCCGTAGACGTAGCCCAGGCGAGTCATGGCGCCGCTCGAGAGCATATTCAAAATCATTTTTTGAGCGGAGCCGGCTTTCATGCGGCTGGACCCGGCGATGACTTCGGGGCCAACTTCGGCAACGATGGCGAAGTGCGCGGCTTTTTCCAGGGGAGAGTCTGCGTTGCAGGTGACAGCGATGGTTTTGGCGCCACGACTTCGGGCGTACTCGACGGCGGCGATGGTGAAGGGAGTGCGTCCGCTGGCGGCGATTCCAACTACCACATCGTTCTTGCCAGGTTTTTTCTTGGCCATCTCACGCTGGCCGAGTTCGCGGGAGTCCTCGCTGGCTTCGGTGGCGCTGTGCAGCGCTTTGATGCCGCCTGCGATTATGAACTGCACAGTTTTTGGATCGGTGTTGAAGGTGGGTGGGCACTCCGAAGCGTCGAGCGCGCCGAGACGGCCGCTGGTTCCGGCGCCAACGTAGATGAGGCGGCCTCCTCGTTGAAGGGCTTTTGCGATCAGATCAATTCCGCGGGCGATTTGCGGCAAGGCGGGCTTCACGGCGGCGTCAACTTTGGCGTCCTGGGCGTTGATGATGCTGGCGATTTCCAGGGAGGATTTGAGGTCGAGATTCCCGGCGGCCGCGTTGGGTTGCTCGGTCGGAAGATGGCTGAATCTCGCAAATGCCTTGCTGGGTGGTCGGGTCAACGGTTTGTCTCCATGGGTCGAGTACTCCACTTTAGTGGCTAAGGAGGTTCGGTCACAAGAGATCTTTGCAATCGAAGCCCCAGCTCATTGAGGACCCAGCTTCGCGAGGGCAATCGACTTGCTTTCGGAGGTCTGCGGGAATTGGTTGACTCGCACTCGAAATTCTTAACTGTTGTCGTTTGCGCCCCAGATCATAAGACGCTGTAAAACGATTGGTACAGTGGTCTGACCAATTGTGATATAACAGATGCGTTACAGGTGAAAATGGGAGAGTCGGGTAGCAACATGTCATCCGTCCGTGTTCTGGTGGTAGAGGATTTCGAACCCTTCCGTCGATTTGTCTGTTCGACGGTGGGAGACAGTTCGGAATTGCAAGTGATCTGCGAAGTGTCCGATGGACTAGAAGCTGTCCAGAAAGCAGAAGAACTGCAGCCGGACTTGATCCTCCTGGACATAGGCCTTCCAAACCTGAACGGCATCGAAGCCGCTCGCCAAATTCGCAAGCTCTCACCTCATTCCAAGATACTATTCGTCAGCCAGGAATCCTCTCCTGAAGTAATCGAAGAGGCTCTGAGCTTAGGGGCGATGGGCTATGTCGTAAAGGTACACGCAGGAAGCGAACTGCAAGTTGCTCTGGAAGCGGTGCGAGAGGGCAGGCAATTTGTCAGCAGTGGAGTGGAGTTCGGGCCGCCGACTGTGTTCGCCAGAGATGAACGAGCGATTACCCAGCAGTAGATGCTGCGCCTCGTTCCCCCATCAGGCGCAACTCAGCTTCAGGAACAGTGAACCCAGCAACGCCACAATCCAAGCAGACAACGAGTTTCGGAAATACCAACACGGCCGCCTTATCCTCATCTCTGGGAAGGTGAATGTTGATCTCGGCGCCATATTCTGTCTGGTTGTTCGATCCGCACAATCTACAAGTCATGACGTACTGTACCCCATTCCGGCCAGAAGTGGATTGATTCTAGCAACGTGAGGTAGCGAACAATACTAGTGTATGCGGTTTATGGCCGTTCAGCCTTCTGAGTCAGGAGCCTTTCAATGACTCCATGACCGCATCGTGAAATTTAGGGCGCAGTTGCTTGATGGCTTGATTGCTGTAGTCGGGCCAGGTGCGGTTGGTCAGCAAGGTTATGGACAGCTGGCGTTCTGAGTCGATCCACAGCGAGGTTCCGGTGTAGCCGAGATGGCCGAACGAATTGCTCGAGAAATATTTTCCGGATTGTGACGGGGATGAGGGCGTGTCCCATCCTAATGCGCGCGATGTGTCTGGCGGAGAGGACTCTCGGCGGGTGAACACCGCCAACGTTTCGGGGCGAAGGATGGGGCGTCCGCCAGAGAGCATAGCGTGAGCAAAGGTAGCGAGATCTTCGGCGCTGGCGAACACGCCGGCGTGGCCTGCGACTCCACCCATCACGCTGGCATTTTCGTCTTGCACTTCTCCCTGAATGATCCGGCGGCGAAGCGACTGATCGTTGGCAGTCGGCGCGATGGAAGCTTGCCAAGCTGATGGGGGATTGAACGCGGTGTGCGTCATTGCCAAGGGGCCGAAGACTTCGTGTTGGCAGAAGCGGTCGAGAGATTCTTCGGCGATTCGTTCGAGAGCTGCGCCCAGGAGGATGAAACCGATATCGCTGTATTCGGTTTTGGCGCCAGGATTGGCGGTGAGCGGCGTTGCCAAGGCGGCGGAAAGAAGTTCGTCTCGCGTGTTGACTCGCAAAAAAAGCTTCTCGTAAGGGGGTAACCCGGAGGAGTGCGCGAGCAACATGCGCAACGTGACTCCGTCTCGCCGGGGATCTTCTCCGGCGAACTCTGCTACGACGGCCACAACGGGCAGGTCGAGGTCGAGGAGTCCGCGTTCGTAGAGCATCATGGCCATGCTGGTTGTGGCGACGACTTTGGTCACGGAAGCGAGATCAAAAATGGTACCGGTGGTTGTTGCGGGCGAATCGGATTCGTAGGTGAAACGGCCGAAGGCCTTGAGTCCGACAAGGTTCCCCTGGTGCGTGATGGCAATCGAAGCCGCGGGAAAGACGCGATCCGCAATGGCTTGTTGGATTAATTCAAAAGCGGGCGCGAAAACGGCGTCTTGTTGCTCATGGGCCGGAGCGGGGAATGGGCTTCCGCTCCCAGTGGCGGAATTCGTCCCAGGGAAACGTCTCGGGGAAAAGGCTGTGGGTTCGATGTTCGGTTTATAACAAAGTTCTGCATTCGGGTAAAGATGACGAATCACCCTGTACTCAGATTCGCCTTTTTTCTGACGAACAATGAATCAAAGTAACCGGTCGGGTGGCCATCTGGCTGTTGACCGGTTTCATGGGTTGCCATAGATTTCTATCAATGACGCATATGAAGAAAAAGGGGATCGGCAAGTCGAGAGGTACGGTTCGGATTGACGCCGAGCAGATGGAATACCTGCGGTATTACCACCAGCTGACCGGCCAACGGATTGCGGACATCCTGCGGGATATGATCGCGCAGTGGGTTGCGGTCGAGTACGCGACCCGTATCCCTACGCTTGAAAAGACTGAAGGGGCGAAGAAGCCCGGTAAGACGCGTGTGACTAAAAAGAAATCCTAGGTGGAAGTCCTCTTCGATATTGTTCCTAACTGTGATTGTTTCGACTCGACGGGCGGGGATGCTCGTCCTCCATTTGGCAAAGATGGCACCTGCTTACTTCGGTTTGTTGAGCGGGCTGCTGGGCTTGTGTAGAGTCAGAGTATCCGCATGACTAAGCTGAATTTGGGCCTCGGACGAAGGGTCTCAGGCTTTCTGTCGATGATGTTTGTCCTCGGTACGCTGTCCCCACCTGCGCTCGCTGCGACGCAGAAAACCGCCACCTCAGGCGGTCGCCTCGGTGTGCTCGACGATATCGTGCAAGAGGCTATCCGCGATGAGCAGGTTCCAGGGGCGGTGGTGCTGGTCGGGCACGACGGCCAAGTGATTTACCGCAAGGCATTCGGCGAGCGCTCGCTCGAACCGCACCGCGAGCCCATGACCGTGGACACAATTTTTGATATAGCTTCGCTGACCAAGGTGGTCGCGACCACCACGGCGGTGATGCAACTGGTACAGCAAGGCCAGGTTCGCGTCAACGAGCCGGTGGCGAAGTACATTCCGGAGTTCGCGGAGAATGGCAAAGAGGAAATCACGGTTCGCGAACTGCTCACGCATTTCTCCGGTCTGCCGAAAGATCTGGATTTGTTGCAACCGTGGGAGGGACGCGAAACGGCATTACGCATGGCTTATGCGGAGAAGCCCATCTACGCACCCGGATCGCAATTCCTGTACAGCGACGTCAATTTTATTGTGCTGGGTGCGCTCGTGGAGCGGGTATCAGGAATGTCGCTGGAAGAATATTGCCAGAAGAATATCTTTGGTCCGCTGAAGATGGCGCACACGCGCTTTCTGCCGCCGGCATCGTGGGCGCCGAAGATTGCGCCAACGCAGTATGACGAACACGACAAGATGCTCCGCGGAGTTGTGCACGATCCCACGGCTCGACGAATGGGTGGAATGGCTGGACACGCGGGGCTGTTCTCGACGGCGGACGACCTGGCGACGTTTGCCGAGGCTTTGCTGGACGGAAGTTCGATTCTTTCTCCGTTGATGATCGAGAAAATGACAACGCCGCAGCAGCCGCCGACATCGCAAGTACTGCGCGGATTTGGCTGGGACATCGATTCGCCCTTCTCCAGCCCGCGCGGCGATCTGCTGCCGGTTGGTTCATTTGGCCATACCGGGTTTACCGGGACTTCGTTGTGGATCGATCCCACAACCCGGACGTACATCATCATATTGACCAATGCAGTTCATCCTCGGGGCAAGGGAAGTGCGATCGCTTTGCGATCAAAGATCGCAACCGCCGTAGCGGTGGCTCTGCCGCTCACGGTGACTGAAAGTGACGAACTGCGATGGAAGAGCATCACCGGTTACGACGAGGCGGAAACGGCGGCGCGTCGATTAGCGGTTCGCAACGGAACGGTACAGACGGGAATCGATGTGCTCGAGGCTCACGGCTTTGATCTGATTCGCGGCACAACAGCGAAGAAAAAGATTGGCCTGCTGACGAACCAGACCGGAGTGGATTCGCAAGGGCGCCGCACGATTGACGTTTTATCGCAGGCACCGGGAGTCTCGCTTGATGCCATCTTCAGCCCCGAGCATGGAGTGACAGGCTCTCTGGACACGACCGAGATCGGCGACTCGAAGGACGCGGCCACGGGTGTTCCGGTTTACAGCGTCTACGGTGCGACCGATGCGGCGCGGCGGCCGTCGCTCGACGTATTGAAGACGCTGGATGCGGTGGTCATCGATATTCAGGATGCCGGAGCGCGCTTCTATACCTACGAAACCACGCTGGGATATTTTCTGGAGGGCGCGGCCAAGGCGGGAATTGAAATCATTGTGCTCGACCGGCCCAATCCGATTACCGGGTCGTTTGTGCAGGGACCGGTTCCCGATCCCGGCTATGAGAGTTTTACCAACTATGATTCGGTGCCCGTGCGTCATGGCATGACCATGGGCGAGCTGGCGAAGATGTTTAATGGCGAGCGCAACATTAATGCGCATCTGCAGGTCGTCCCCCTGGAGGGATGGATACGGGGTGACTGGTACGATTCGACTGGACTGGCGTGGATCAATCCCTCGCCAAACCTTCGCAGCCTTACCGAGGCGACCCTCTATCCCGGCGTGGCGTTGGTCGAAGGGACGAATGTTTCCGTCGGACGAGGTACGGATACACCGTTTGAATTGCTGGGCGCTCCGTGGATCAATGCCGGAGCTCTAGCTGCAATATCTGAATGCGCGGAACATTTCCGGGGTGCGCTTCGTGCCTGTCAGTTTTACTCCAAATGCCAGCACGTACGCTGGGCAGAAGTGCCAGGGCATCAACATTATCCTTATCGATCGGAATGCCTTCGATGCGCCGGAACTGGGAGTGGAGCTGGCATCTGCTTTGCACAGACTTTATCCAGAGCAGTTCCATATGGAACGGATGATCGAGCTGCTGGTGAACCAATCGGCATACGATGCCATTGCGAAAGGCGAAGATCCGCGGCGCATTGCGGAGGACTGGCGCGAGGCGCTGGAGAAGTTTCAGCAGATTCGGCAAAAGTATCTCATCTACAAATAATCAGATCTGGCGAGCTTCGCTCGCTGCCCGGACGGGGGCATCTGGGTCTAAATGAGGCTTGCAGAAGCATCGTGCTTCTGGCTCGGAGATTGGCTAGAATGGGTGCGCGTTATTTCAGCCTACTCGGCCAGGAGACGTAACCCGTCATGCAAGCCGCCAGCCCCAACTTTCCGATCCCCAATAATTTCTACCGCTGTGCCGGTCCTAACTGCGGTTTGCTGAAAAGTTCGACCGACCGCTGGTGGCTCATGTGGACTTCTTTCGGTGAGTACGATCGTCCGCTGCTTTATCTGTGTCCATGGGATGAAGAGATCGCCGCCCGCGAGGGTACCTTGCACGTGTGCGGGGAGCTTTGTGCGCAAAAGCTGCAATCACAATACATGGGGAACGTCAGGGAGAACGAGCTGAAACGATCGGGACGGTGAAGGCCTATCTTGAACAGCGACTAACTTTCTTTATGTTTCGTGCATCGTACTTTCATCGAGACTTGATGCGGAGCGCGATTGCGGGCAACAACTAGCCCGATTGCGGGTTACTGTATTCGGAGAGGTGTTTCATGCGTGTCATTTTGAGCGTTTTATTTTTGGCTGCCTTGGCCTCAGCTCAATCCACTCCGGCCACGAAACCGGATGCCGGTGCCGTCACTCCCACACCTACCACCACTAGCGAGTTGACAATCCCCGCGGGAACCAAATTCCCGGTCGAACTAAAACATGCGGTCTCGAGCAAGGGCACGCACGAGGGGGATGGAGTTTATGCGGAGACCACATTTCCGGTCGTGATCAACGGGCGGGTGATGATTCCGGCGGGCACCTATGTGCAAGGAAGGATCAGCCACATCCAGCGTGGAGGGCGGGTCAAAGGGCGCGCCGAAGTTCAGATGCATTTCACCACGCTGATCTATCCCAGCGGGTACACCGTGCTTCTGCCGGGCGCGGTGGAAAATGCGCCCGGAGTGGATAAAACATCGGTGAACGATGAGGAAGGCACGATTCGCGCCGATAGCCAGACCGGCCAAAAAGCCGGGACCGTGGCCACAGGCGCGGGCGCGGGTGCTGTGGCCGGCGGGCTGAGCAACGGCGGCAAAGGTGCGTTGATCGGCGCGGGAGTTGGTGGCGCGGTTGGGACTGCGATCGCGATGTTAACTCGCGGGAACGATGTAAAGATGGATGCGGGCACGACTATGGAGATCGTCATCCAGCGCGATGTTCCGCTCGATGCCAGCCGCGTGCCCGCAACCACGAGGGCGTACTCGTCGAATCCTCAGTGAGAAAATAGTATCGCGCTCACAGTACGAAGCTCGTCTTTTACTACGTTGCTGAGTGCTTAGCTCCGGCAATGCCAGCGGTCACATCTTGCGCAAACTCCCGCCGCCGCTCCGGTCCTTTGCGGTTCTCTAGCACACGTACCCTCCGCGCGGGCACGTTCGTGGGATTCAGGCGGACGATTCGTCCGTCGTCCACTTCGATGTAAAAGCGGAACCAGTCGGTCCGGAACATGCGGCCTGAGGAATAAAAAGTGACCGAGGCGGCAATGAGGCCCTGAAAATCCGGTCCCGTGCAAACTACGAGGCGCTTGCCGACGTCTTGAGTCCAAGTCATGCCACCGACCAGCGGATCATTGAGAAAACAGCGTTCGAAGGGCACGGCGTGGGAAATCTTGCGCAACTGCAGGAGTTGGAGCAGGACCGAGATCTTGGCCAGATTGGTGACTACGATTCGCGTCTCGCTGGCGGAGAGCCGCTCCAGCTTAATGTGGAGTTCGGGCGACCATTCGCGCTCGAACTCCTCGCGGGCAAGGGCCAGACTTTTGTCGGTTGCCTCGGCATAGCGCAGCGTGGCGCGGGCGAGAATCACGCTCAGAACGCAAGTAACCACCGTCGCCACCAGTGGGATGTAGTTGACCAGGCTGAAAATAGGGATGCTGTGGGAATTGATCGACTGCATGTGCATAGAACCGATTGGCTCCTCGCCGTGCAACCGCAATCGTGGTTACTGAAGTGTTCGGGGGGATTCCTGCCTGCGATGAAGCGCTCACCGAGGCTCGCATCAGCAAAAGTCTAAAGAGCGCGCCGAGCCCGCTCCAGATGCGGATGGTACAGAGCCTAGATCAGCGATAAAGCAGGTCTTTGGTAACGATCAGAGCCACATTTCTGAGTGCTGATTGTTGCCTGCCGATTGCTCACTTCAGCGTGAACATCGCGTTTACGTGAGCCGTCACCGAACTCGTCTGAGGACTGAATTCTTCGGTCGGCGCGGGTGTTGCTGACATTGCACTCATCTTCGCCATCGGCTGCATGACCATCGGACGAACATTTTCAAACGTATCCACCGAGGCGTAAGACAACTCACCCAACGTGCGCCCTCCGGCGCGCGCCACAGCTTCCGCCGAAGCGCGGGCGCGGCGGTAGGCGTCCTCTACGGCTTTGATCTTGGCAGCGTCGATATCGTCGAGCGTGTAGCTGATGGACTGGTCGCTGGTTATATCACCGTCGGCCAGTTGCTGCACGATGGGCGCAATCTTGGTGAAATCTTTCAGCTTCAGCGACACATTCACATTGACCCGGTATGCGACCAGCTTGCGTTTCGCCTGCTTGTAGTCGTAGACCGGTTCAATGGAGAAATAGCCGAGCTGCGCAGCCGTAGGATCAATGCCATTGGAGCGCAGAATCTGGCGAACCTGCTCCGCCGCTTTCGAGGCCCGATCGTAGGCCGCGCGCGAGTTGTTTTCCTGCGCAGAGATGTTGAATTGAATCAGGGCCGTGTCCGGGCTGAGCCTCAAATTTCCCGTCTGCTCCAACGAATACGGTGTTGGGTTGCGCGGTAATCGTAGGTCGATCCTGTCCCAGAGCAAGCCCAGCAAGAAGGAAAACCAAGAGCAATGTGGCAGCAGCTTTCATAGTGCGCCTCCCGCATAACTGAAAAGAAAGTTATACGCCAATGACTTGACTAAATAGAAGAACGGAAAACTTATGACAACTTGCGGGGGGTGGGCGGCGACGTTCTCCAATCCATGTAAGGCGACAGGAGGAGACTTGACTACCAACCGCAGAGAGAAGTTCTCAGGTTGAACTCTTAGCGGAGGAGTAGGCGAAGCGATTGATTTGGGAGTCGATTTCCTTGCACAGATCTTCCCAAATATTCTCCGGCATGTCGAGAAATACTTTAACTACTTCGGGATCAAACTGCCGTCCAGAGAAGAGTTCAATTTCCTTGCGGGCAGCGGCCAAGGTTTGCGCGGCGCGATAGGGACGGTCGTTAATCATGGCATCCAGAGTGTCAGCAACCGCGAAAATACGTGCTCCCAGCGGAATCTCCTTGCCCTTCAGTCCACGCGGGTAGCCCGTGCCGTCGTATTTTTCCTGATGCGAGTAAACGATTTCCGATGCTTCGGTCAGGAAGGGAATCTTCTTCAACATCTGGTAGCCCCGGTAGGCGTGCTCCCGCATAATCATGATCTCGTCCGGGTCCAACTTGCCAGGTTTGTTGAGGATGGCGTCGGGAATCGCCATTTTGCCAATATCGTGAAGGAACGCGCCCCGCGCAATCACCGCAATCTGGTCTCGCGGCAACCCTATGCGCTTGGCGATGGCGATAGTGAATGCGGTAACTCGCCTGGAATGGCCTTCAGTTTCCGCATCTTTTGCGTCCAGGGCGTCGCCCAGGGCTTCCAGCGTGATGTCATAGGAGCGCTCCAGATCGGCCATCGCACTCTTCAACTGCTCGGTACGGGCTTCGACCATCCTTTCGAGATCAGTCTGGTACGCGCGATTCTCCATCTTGAGGCGCCGATTCTCCAAAGCCCGGCGCACGGTGGCCAGCAGTTGTTCGCGTTCGAAAGGTTTCAGCAGGTAATCGTAGGCGCCATTGCGGATGGCGGCCAGGGCAACCGCAATATCGTGCACCGCGGTCACCATGACCACAGGCATGTCCGGATACCCCTCCTTGGTGCGTTCGAGCAGGCCAATACCATCCAGATCGGCCATCATGAGGTCGGAAAGCATAAGCTCGAATTCCTCGCCGGCATCGAGGATAGCCAACGCCTTCAGCCCGGAAGAAGCCTGCCGGGTCTTATAGTTGGCAGCGGCCAGCATGGAGCAAACGATCTCGCGGATGGGATCTTCGTCGTCGACAACCAGGATGCGTTCAACGGGCATGGTTCTGCTAGTGTACCGCGAAATACGCCTGGATTTGGCAGCTTCCTGGATTGGAAGCTGCTAATCCAGAAGTTCCCAAAGTAATCACCCATAAGGGGAAACCTCATTGGCTGCAGGGGGTGGCATGTTATTAAGAAAGGTGCGCTCGGCCCCTTTTCGCGATGAATAGCTCTGCCTTATTTGCCTGGTACGCTTTGGTGGAACTCCCGCTGCCGAAGTTCGTGGCGGTGGAATCCGCTGCGTTGGTCATCCTGGCCGCGGGTTTGCTGGTGTTTCGCACGTTTCGCGAGCGCTACCTGCTGGTCTGGATCCTGGGCTGGCTGGCATACTTCGTTTCCAATTGGACGATTCACCATCCCGGCGTCGACCCGACCTCCCGCTATGCGGTCGCCGTTTCCCAATCGCAATTCGTCCTGGCCTTGTGCCTGTTCTCGGCGGCGGTGTTTGTCTATAGCCATGCCCGCAAAGTGTTGACGCCGCTGCTGGCGTTTTCCGTTGCAGTTGTCGCCTATGCGGCAGTGCGCGCGCTGTTTTGGCCGGATTCGTTCGCGCTTCGCGTGGTGCTCGAGGTTTCCTACCGGGTCATCACCTTTGGCGCTGCTCTGCAGTTGATCCGTTTCCGTTGGGCACGCTGGGAGATCGGGCCCTGGATGTTGAGCATCAGCTTGTTGGCGGTGCATCTTGACTGGACTCCAGTGAACACGCATTTGCCGCCAGGGTTCAGCCTCGCGGTCGATCTGCTGCTGGGATTGAGCATGCTGCTCATGGTGTTCGACGATTCCAGAATGCGGGTTCGACGATTGGGTGTGCTCAATGCCCTGACTACGACCATCACGCGTTCGCAGCAGCATGGACCGATGACCGAGACCGCCCTTGGAGAGTTGAAGACTCTCATGGGAGCCAAAGCGGCGTGGTTTCGCCTGCTGGAAGGCGAGAGATTGGTCCTCACCACCCAGATCGGACTTTCTTCGGACTATGTTCGCGATCGCTTCTCCGTCCCTCTGGATGAATCTACCAAGGCCATGCTCACCGAAACCGTGCCCATGGTTATTGAAACCTCCAGCGCGGCGGACACCACGCGGCCGCATCTGAAGCGGGAACGCTTTCATCACGTGGTCATGCTCCCGGTGCTGGGGAAAAAGTCGGTGGTCGGGACCTTGTCCCTGGGCAGTCGCCACCGCTTCTCCTACACTCCCGACGATATGGAGTTCCTGGTCACCAGCGCGCATCAACTGGGACTGGCCGTGGAGAATCTCCGGCTCGTGGAACAGATTCTGCGTTCGCATCGCCAGTGGGCGAACACTTTTGATTCCATTCAGGACCTGGTCCTGGTGCACGACGCCGAATTCGTAGTCATGAAGGCCAACATGGCTCTGCTCCAGCGCCTCGGGCAAGCCCCTGCGGACGTGATCGGCCAGCCCTGCGAATTCGTGCTGCCGCGCAAAGGCGAATGGTCGGGATGCCCCTACTGCGTCGCCGCCGAAGAAGGCATCCAGGAAGCGCAAGATCCCTGCTTCGGCGGCAATTGCATGATTTCCACCTCGTCCTACAGCGAGCACGGAAGCCAGCAAAAGGGCACCATCCACGTTGTGCACGACACTACCGATCGGCACGACGCCGAAGAAAAGTATCGCCTGATTTTCGAGCAAGCCCAGGAAGGCGTCTTCGTGGCTACGCCCGGCGGCAAACTGCTCGACTGCAATGACGCCTTCGTGCGCATGCTGGGCTACGACAGCCGCGCCGAACTGATGGCCATGGATCTGGACACGGAACTCTCCGCGTCCGCGGAGCAGACCGATGCCTTCCACCGCGAGATCGAAGCCCACAACTATGTCCGCAACTTTGAAATGACGCTGCGCCGGAAAGACGGCGTGTTGATCACTGTCCTCGAGAGCAGCTTCGCCACCCGCAATTCCCTCGGCAAGATCGAACGCTACCAGGGTTTCCTGCTCGACATCACCGAGAAGAAACGAGCCGAAGACGAAATCCGCAAACGCAACCGCGAGCTGAACGCGCTCAATGCGATGGCCGTGATTGCGACCCAGTCTTTCGATCTGGACGAAATCCTGAACCTGACCTTGCGCCAGGTAATCTCTCTGCTCGGCGCTGAGACCGGATCGATCTATCTCGGTGACGCCGACCAGACCACGTTCCGTCGCCGCGCCGGTTGGGGACAGCGCAGCGCCGATCGTGCCCGCTTATCGGAAGTCCAGTTTCACGGCGGTTTCGGCGATCTCGTGACCCGCTCCCGAACCGAAGTCATTACTCCGGAATACTTGCCGCACCTTCCGCCGCTCGTGGCCGAGTTCATCCGCGCCGACGGATTAAGTTCCTGGATCTGGGTACTTCTTTGGAGCAAGGATTCGCCCATAGGCATGATGGGGATCAGCAGCCGCGAGAACCGCGTTTACACCAGTAACGATGAAAATCTGCTGGTCGCGATCGGCCGCCAGCTGGCCACCACCATAGAAAAGGTCCGTCTCTACGAAGAGACCTGCCGCGCCTACGAAGATTTGCGCAAGACTCAGGAACAGTTGCTGCAAAGCGAGAAGATGTCGGCCGTCGGACAGCTCATTGCGGGCGTGGCCCACGAACTCAACAATCCGCTGACCGCCATTCTCGGCTACGCGCAGCTTCTCGAAAGTGAAGGGCTCAACGATCACGCCGCCGACTTCGTGAGCAAGCTCTTCAAGCAGGCGCAACGCACGCATCGCGTGGTGCAAAGCCTGTTGTCCTTCGCCCGCCAGCGCAAGCCGCAGAAAGAGCAGGTGGACATTTGCAAGGTGCTCGACGAAACCCTTGCCCTGCGCGACTACGACCTGAAGGTGAATGGCATCAACCTGCAGCGTGAATTCGAAGCCCCGACTCCCGCAGTGACGGCCGATCCTCACCAACTCGAGCAGGTATTTCTCAACATCATCAACAACGCCGTGGACGCCATGCTGGAAGCCGGCCAGGGTGGCACCTTGAAGGTGTGTGTCCGCACCAAAGATGGAAACGTCCACACCGAATTCCACGACTCCGGTCCGGGCATCAAGGAACCGCATCGCATCTTCGAACCGTTCTATACAACCAAGGGCGTCGGCAAAGGCACTGGACTCGGCCTGAGCATCTGCTACGGAATTATTCAGGAGCACGGCGGACAAATCACTGCCCGGAACCAAACCAGCGGCGGCGGCGTGATCGAAGTCGTCCTCCCGTCCGCGGGCGAGAGCGCAACTCCGGAAAAGGCAGCTCCAACCGCACGTCGTGAGGCAGCCCTCGCAGGACGCGTCTTGCTGATTGAGAACGAAGAAGCGGTGCTCGAATTCGAGCGCGACGTCCTGACCGGCGCCGGAGCCGAAGTGGTCACCTCGATGAACGTCGAAGAAATGAAGTCTCTATTGCGCCAGCAGCAGTTCGACGCCATCATCATCGACGGCAAGGCACAAGGGAACGGAAGCGCCCGAGAAGTCTACGGCTGGCTCGCAGAAAACTGTTCCGGCATGGAGAAACATCTGCTATTCACCTTCTCCACCGTAGCCGAGCCGGAAGTACGCAGCTTTCTGCAGGAGAAAAACATCCCCTGCCTGGTAAAGCCCTTCGAAGTAGCCGACCTGATCGCCCACGCCCGCCGCCTCATGCAAAAGGCCCAAGCCGCAAGCGCAACCTAGATCACGTGGGGACAGCCGCCCCCGCTGTCCAGTCGAGCGAAGCCGACCCAATCGTTAGGGCGGACACTCCTGTCCGCTGCCGTTGACCACCTCCAGCGGAGCGTATCGACTTCACCAACTTATCCGCGAGGCGATTTTTCGTCGGCTGTCGACCCGTGGGCCTCTACCATTGCCAATGTCATTTCGTGATAGGGGAGGAAGAATACGAACTCTTTTGGCTCGGTTTGGATTTGGAATACTTGCAGGAGGACCCTGGCAGCGGCTTGACTGGAAATCCATATTCCTCCGCCTTCTACTCCAAGTATCTTTACGTGAAATATCTTAACCTTATCGATTCTTGGAATCAGTACGCCAACCTCTTGGCCAATCAATTCAGAGAATTGCACGAGGATTCTCCACAGCGCCGTGAATTATACGCCTCGGCCGCCCCGCATTTCTCAATCAGATGGGAGGGTAGTGCGGAACAATCGCCCATTGTGCTGTCGAGTTTCGATCCGCGTGGCTCGGCCCGGCCGGACGCGGGCGTTTCGGGCTACGTGCGCCGTGCGCGCGGACTGAGACACTGGCGACGGCTTGAATCTGGGGAATGATTTGCTCTGCTTTCTCGCCGGTCTCGGCTTGGGCTTCGATGTCTGGGACTGGTACTTCGGCGGTCCATTCTTTGTCTTCGCCGAAGTCTTCGGACTTGGCCTCGACTGGCTCGGAGACTTCGTCTTCTTCGTTTTCTTCTTCTTCGAAATCTTCTTCGCTCCACGGATCTTCGCCGAGCGGGGTCTGGTCTACCGTGCGGGGATCAATGACTACACGGGTTTTGATGACGGGCTCGAAATTGGTCCGGCTCAGGTTCGAGGAAGCGGTCTGCAGGGCGTAGAGCAGCAGACCGGCAGTCTTGGGGTCCAGTTGTCCGCTGAGGATCAGGCGCATTACCTGCATTAACGAGACCTGGATGGAGTTAGCGTCTTCGAGCACGGGGAGATCGAGCGCGGCGCGTCCTCGACGGGCGCGGTTGGCGTTGAGGACGATGCGGGTTTCTTGCCAGCGTTTGTGAAAATAGCAGAAGTGATTGCGTCTTAGGGCGGGCGATCCGCACTGGGTGCCGTTGACTTTGAGGTGCTCGCAACGGGGAATGCTAGCGGGATATAACGACATAATTGGTCTCCACCCCCCTCCCCCCTGATCTTTTGGAATCAGAGGGATAGCGGGGGACTAGGGTTGAAATCTTTGAGTTCAAAGGAGTTACGGGGAAAATCTTGAAAAGAAACGGGTTGTGGTTGGGGGAGGGCATTTCGGGGAATGAGCTATATATTGGTTATCGTTTATAGCTGAGGTGAAGTCAAGGAAATTGCGCGAAAAAGAGTGGTGGGGTCCCGAAATGGGAAGAAGGGACGGGTTCGAGACAATACGCGAGATCGGATCGCAGTCGGGAGCGCCTCGCCGTGGCAGGCTGGAAAAATCCCCGCCCAAGCGGAAGCTTGGACGGGCCACCCGGCCCCCATTGCACGGTCAATGAGCGTAATCGCGATGTTACGCCAGCTATCGTGTCGCCAGCGAGTGCGATGGGTTAGAATGGCTACCGTTTTCGAGTCCAAGAATCAAATTTCGGACCCCATCTATTCCGCTTTTCCTCCGAGACCTACTTGGACATTGTGAAGCGAATGGCTCGACGCGACGCCTCCACTCGAATTGCCACCCTGATTCTGATCCTCCTTTCCTCTGCCTCGTGTGCGCAAGTTCCTTCTCCTGCGCTGGAAAAGGGAAACTGGGATTTCAGCGCTTGGGTTGCCGGAGCTAGCGGTGAGGAAACGACCAATTCTCTCACGCAGTCCCAGATTTTTGCGGCGGGCGTTTTTTGCGGCAAAGTGATCAGTGGTGAAATCAGCAGAGGCTGGCTTCGCAATAGCATGGAGTACGGATTCGACCTGATCCCGGTATTCGTAACCTCAAATAATCAGAATGTTCACGGCGTCGCTTTTGATCCGGTGATTTTTCGTTGGAACTCCAGCTTCCATACGGCTCACTTGGCACCTTACATCGAAGGAGCAGGCGGAGGGTTAGTCACCTCCGCGAATCTGCCCCCGGGAAATACTTCCACCTTTAACGTCACCGCCAGGGGCGGCGGCGGGGTATACGTGTCTGTTAGGAATCGGCGATCGCTGGACGTCGGTGTCCAGTGGTTGCATGCTTCGAACGCCAACTTGGGTCCATTTAATCCTCAGTTCAACGGTGTGCAGATTAGACTGGGCTACCACTGGTATAAGTAAAAGCCATGTTTGCCGAATTCAAACCACGCCAAATCGACTGCACGCCCTAACGCCCACAGCGGCAGGCCGACGAGAACACCCAAAGCGAGTTTGATTTCGTTTGTCATCAGTACGGCAGTATAACTGACGAAAACAGGCCATAGCGCTCATTGAGAATTGCTACCAGAGTCGCATCCCCGGAGTAGGGATCTTTTCCAAGGACAGCAGTTTTGATCGAGTCGGTGTTCCTCGCCGGCGAGGGCGCCCGCACCACTGGCTGTGGCGGCTAAAGAGTCTCGCGCAGTTTGTGGACAAATTCGCGCAGGGCGGTCTCGTCGCGGCGGTACCACATCCATTGTCCCAGCTTCTTTGCCTCCACCAAGCCCGCTTTTGTCAGAATCGACATATGATGGGAGATCGTCGGCTGCGAAAGGTGAACTCGCGGCTCGATATCCGAAGCGCATAGGCCCACATCCTTGCCGATGGAACAAGCTCCGCGCTCCTTGAGAGCCTGCAGAATTCGGCGGCGGGTGGGGTCGGCGATGGCGTGCAGCATGCGATTGAGGGTTTGCTCCGGGTCAGTCATGGCAACGATAGTAATAGAATCGGAATCGATGGTTGTCAATGTTGGCGCAGAATGATTTTGGTGGACGGGCGAGGACGTCCGTCTTCCATCGATGAGATCTATCTTTTTAGAATGGGGTTGTAGCCATCGCTGACCAGCTTGCCACGCATCAGTTCGGCATCTTTGATGTCAGGGTACGGTCCAACCTGCACGTGGATAAGCTTGTCGGTCGGCGTATTGGTTGAGAATGCGGGATATTGTTTCTTCTTGAGCGCATCGACCAGGGCTGCCGCGTCTTCGGCCTTGCTGACCGCGGCTACTTGCACGAAGTAACTGTTCGCGGGCGGTGCAGTGGGATCGGCGATGGCGGCTGCGGCCGGAGGCGCGGTGTTGTCGGACGCAGAGGTTGAGACCTCCTTCGGGACGGGCTGGGTATTTACGTCCTTGCTCTCAACCGTTTTGTAAAACGTCATGTCGGCGGGCGGATTGGCGCTGGTGGTCTTGACCGCAGAAGGCCGTGTGCCGGCAATGCTGACGGTAGTCGCAGCGGGGAGGTCGGGGGACGCGATTCTCACCGAGCTTCGTCCCAGGGAAAATCCCATGCCGAAAAAAACTGCACATAGTGCTACGAGTCCAAAAAACAGGGCAAGCATCTTGCCCGTGCCCAGCGTGATTTCCGTGTCCTGTGATGTAGCCGTTGCCATTTCAACCTCGTTGTTGTTTTCGATGGAGGCCGCTCAGCCCTTCGCAGCAGCCGGCGCGTCTCCATCGTGTCTTGCGAATAACTTTGGAATGCTCGAAAAAAAGTCCACCGGAACCGGAAAGACTACCGTGGTGTTCTTCTCCACGCCGATTTCGGTCAAGGTTTGCAGATAGCGCAATTGCACGCTCACGGGTTCAGTGGCCAGCAGTCGGGCTGCATCCACCAGACGCTGCGCGGCGGAGAACTCGCCTTCGGCGTGAATGATCTTGGAACGCTTTTCGCGCTCTGCCTCGGCCTGCTTGGCCATGGCCCGCAGCATGGACTCGGGCATGTCCACCTGCTTGACTTCGACGTTCGCCACCTTCACTCCCCAAGGAGCGGTGTGGGTGTCGAGAATGCTTTGCAGGCGCAGGTTGATCTTGTCGCGATGGGCGAGGAGTTCGTCCAGTTCTTGTTCGCCGAGTACGGAACGCAGCGTGGTTTGCGCGAACTGCGAGGTCTGGTACACGTAGTTGGAAACTTCGACCACAGCTTTTCTCGGCTCGATCACGCGCAGGAAGATGACGGCGTTGACCTTCAAGGTGACGTTGTCGCGCGTGATAATGTCCTGCGCCGGCACTTCGAGAGCCTCCTGCCGCAAGGAGATGCGAACCATGCGATCAAGCGGGGCAAAGACGAAAATGAGCCCGGGACCTTTGGCTTCGGGAAGCAGACGCCCCAGGCGAAAGATCACTCCTCGCTCGTACTCCGCTAGAATCTTGATTGAACTTAGCAGGTATAAAGCGAAGATGATAATTACGATGGTCGTGAAACCAAAGCCAAGTTCCATCTGGGCCTCCGCGCCTGATTGTCAGGAATGCCTCTGAGGCGGATTGTATCGCAATTGGGCGGGTGGGACTGCCATTTCAAAGGAGTGCGGGGTTGTCTGGCGAGGTGCGTGGGGGCTCTGGGAACCTAAAGGCGTAAACCACAAAGGACACAAAGGTCCACAAAGGAAAAGCAACGATGCGGATGAGGGCGGTCCGTGGGCATCGTGGACGGGCGGGGACGCCCGTCCTTCCTCCATTGGTTAGGCTTGGGTGGTTTGCTGGGCGGATGGGGCTGGGTCGACTGATAACTGCAACCCTTTTACTTGGCGCACTACCACACGCTGTCCCGCAGGCACATTGGCGGAAGCGATTGCGTCCCAGAGTTCGCCGTGGATGAAGACTTTTCCCTGCGGGGATAGAGCGCTCTGGGTCAGGCCAATCTCTCCGATTAATCCTTGGACTCCGGTGACAACTTTATTGGCCCGCGCTTTCAGGGCGATGCTCATCAAAAAGACAGTGATGAGTCCCAGAGGGATGCTGACCGCCAATGCTGTCAGCAGATGGACTCGCATCTCGGGAATGGGCGCGTCCACGAGCAACAATCCGCCCAAGGTGAGGGTAACGATTCCGCCGATTGCCAATACTCCATGCGCAGCGAACTTAGCTTCGAGCGCGAACAGGATGAACGAGGCGAAAATCAAAACTACCGCGGCGAAACGAGTAGGGAGCAAGTTCAGCGCGAACACGGCGACAAGAATGAAGACGATTCCGACCGTTCCGGGGACCACCGCGCCGGGATGATTGAATTCCGCATAAAGAGCCAATGCGCCGACGGCGAGCAGGATGAAGGCTACGTTCGGATCCATCAAGTAGGCGAGAATGTGCTGCTTTAAAGTCATGCCAAAAGGACGAACCGGTTCGCCGACTAAATTGAGCGTGATGGCCTCCCCGCTGAAACGCTTTATCTGCTTGCCTTGCAATTGCTTGAACAGGTCGTCCTGGGTGGGTGCTACGTAATCGATCAGCTTTTGCGAAAGGGCTTCCTGATCGGTGAAAGACTTGGATTGTCGGACCGCGGTCTCGGCGATCTCAACATTGCGGCCGCGCTTGGCGACTACCGATCGCAACAGGGCGGCGGAGTCGTTCTCGATTTTTTCCTTCATCGTGTCGTCCATCTTGCCGCCGCCAAGAGTGACGGGATGAGCCGCGCCGGTGTTGGTTCCAGGCGCCATGGCCGCAACGTCGGCGCTTTCGAGAATGAAAAATCCGGCGGACGCGGCCCGGCTTCCGCTGGGCGTGACGTAGATGATTACCGGCACGGTCGACGCCAGGATTTTTTCGATGATGTCGCGTGTGGATTCGAGCAGGCCGCCGGGAGTGTTGATCTCGATGAGCAAGGCGTGGTCTTTATTGCGTTCCGCTTCGGCGATCGCGCGGCCGATGTATTCATCGGTGATGGGATGAATCGAGTCGTTCACGACGATCTTCAATACTTCGGCGGAAGAAGCGGCACAGAGGACGAACAACAGCAATCCAGTTAGAAGGGCGGGGAAAAAGCGCGAAACGAAAAACGGTCTCATCGATTAGGCAGTGGCTGCGCTTCCTGCGCGAGCTTGGCTGCGACGGTGCGCTTGAGCGCCAGCGCGGCCGCATTGGTTGGCTCTAAACGCAGAGCCCGATCTATTTTCTCCGCGGCCGCTTCAGGTCTATTGTCTCGCAAATCAAGCTTCGCCAACACCAAAAGCGGCTCAGGGAATTGACGGAACCGCAATGCCTCCTCGGCCTCGGTGTGGGCTGCGGTGAGATTGTTTTCGGCCTCCAGCGCACTCGCCAACCCGGCATGCGCCTCCGGGTTCGACGGGTTGAGTGCAATCGCTTCGCGGAATTCGACTTCCGCCTCGGAAAGAAAGCCTTGCGCCAGCAGTTCATGTCCACGCACGGTGTGGAATTGCGCATGGGTACGAGGATCGGTCTTCGCCAAACGCTGCTCGGCGGCTGCGTCGATTTTCAAGGCGAGCAGGCGGAACGAGCTCTCGTCGTAGTTGGCGCGGATGCGCTCGACTGGAATCTTCTGAGTCGCCGGCACAATGGCCCGCTGGGCTGAAGCGCCAGAGTCCGACGAGACCGTTTCAAGTAGAGATTTGGCCGCGGTATCGCCTGGCCGTAAGGAGAGAGTGTCGTGGAGTTGGCGAGACGCGCCGGCGGCGTCGCCACCTCGGTAAAGTTCTATGGCCAGATTGAAGTGATAATCGGGATCATTCGGATCCGCATTGATGGCTTTCTGAAAATATTCGGCAGCGCTCTTTCTATCCGCGCGAGAGCTTACGACTCCCAGGTTGTTGTAAACCTCGGCCAGAGGCATGAGCGCGGCAACGAAGTGGAATGCCGATTCGGCGCGCTGAAAATCTCCGTGGTAGTAGGCTGCAAGTCCAAGATAGAAATTCGCCTCGCGGGCGAGGGGATGGTTTTCGGGCACGCGCGCCAGAGTGGCGACGGCGGGTTCATACTGTCGCGCACGGTAGTAGGCTTTGCCGAGTTGTAACAATGCATCGGGATAGCTGGGACTTAGACGAACGGCTTCGTGCAAATGCTGAATCTGTTCGTCAGCCCTCGGCGCTGTGACGCCGCGCACGTAGTTTTCGAACGCGTCCAACCGGAGGGGAGGCGCGGCGGCAACAAATGCCTGCTTTGTGATCGAGATTTCCGGACGGAGGGCGTGCAGAACGTCCCATGCCAGCGCGGTCTGAATGTCGATGAGTTGGAGCAACGGGCCGGACTCATTCATTTCGGGCAGCAAGTGTTGGCGACGCATGTCCAGAAGTTGCGCTGCAGCGTTGAAGGTCCGGCCATCAAAGCGGTACGCGCCTAGCACGACGTAGTCCACGTCCAGTTCTTCCGCAATCCGGTAAAGAGTGGCGCGCGAAGGATGAAGTGCGATCGGGATACCTAAGCGGTCGTAAGCACGGACTCGATCCTCGCGCGGCAATACAAATAGCGTCGTGGAATTCAGGCGCTCTTGGAAGAGTTCGGGAAAGGAGTCGCTGATCCACTCGATGCCCGGAGCTTTGGATTGATTTTCAAAAGGAACTACCAGCACGGTCTGACCGGCGGTGGCCGGTCCCTGGGCGAGGGCCGCTGTGGTCAAGAGAATAATGATTGCGCTGAGCCGGAGAAGTTTCAAGGCAACTAGATTATAGCGGGTGACGGCGCTTTGGTTGTGGGTTGAAAGACTCTGGACGTTCTCCTTAAGGCCTAGTTGCGCAGGCTGGCATTGGCGATTGTTCCGACGCCGGAAGGGGGCAAAAGCCATTGTCAAGGCGCTGCTTCGGTGATATAAGGGTGCGCCATGCTGACGGGAGGGTTTAAGTTTGCCCCGCAGTCCGGTGTTCGACAACAACTTAAATGCAGAGAGGAGAATCTTCAATGAAGCTTCGCGCCTGCTTCGTCATCGTCAGTTTTCTGTCGGTAGTGGTTTGCACAACTGTGGCCCAAACAGCGGCTCCCAATTCAAACCTGGCTTCGAATCAGGTGCCGCGGCTTATCAAGTTTTCGGGTGTGGCGCAGGACGAAACACACAAACCCGTCAGCGGTACCGTCGGGATTACTTTTTCGTTGTACAAGGACCAGCAAGGCGGCACTCCGTTGTGGGTCGAGGGGCAGAATGTTCGAGCCGACGAGACGGGACACTACACAGTGATGCTGGGCTCTGCCAGCGCGGATGGCGTTCCCTTGGGTCTGTTCAGTTCGGCGGAGGCGCATTGGATCAGCACGCAGATTTCAGGACAGCGGGAGTCCGCACGTGTGCTGCTTATGAGCGTGCCGTATGCGTTGAAGGCAGCGGATGCGGAAACGTTGGGCGGATTGCCCGCTTCTGCGTTCATGCACGCGAATCAAAGCGGAGTGGCGGCCAATTCAGGTTCACTGGCTTCCACGCCGGCAGGAACCGTCCCTCCCGCGGGTGTTACAGGAAAGGGGACAAAGAATTACGTCCCTGTTTGGACGGGAGGCACAACGCTGGGGAACTCAGTGATCTACGAGACCGGTGGCAACGTGGGTATTGGCACTAAGACTCCGAAAGCGGTCGTTGATGTCGCGGGCACCGGTACTCTCGGCATTCAAGCGACTGTGCCGGGCACCCAGGCAGCGATTGCGGGTATCGCGACCGCCACGAGCGGGGGTGCGACGGGCGTGTATGGGCAGAGTTCCGATCCGGCGGGCAACGCAGTGTTTGGACAATCTAACGCCACGACGGGCGGCATCGGGGTGATTGGCCAATCCAACGCCACGACGGGAGGTATCGGGATGATTGGGCAATCCAATGCCACCTCGGGCAAGTCGTATGGTGTAGCTGGTTTTGCGACAAGCACGAGCACGGGCGCCAGCGGCGTGCTCGGCAATGAAACCGCCACGAGTGGCCAGGTGCACGGCGTCAGCGGATTTGCATCGAGCACCACCACCGGCGCAGTTGGCGTGACTGGGTTTGAGCTCGCTACGACGGGACAGGTTTATGGCGTGAGCGGAGGGACCAATAGCACGACCAACGGAGCCGCTGGCGTCACTGGTTACGAGGGCGCTACCACAGGCGTGGTGAGCGGCGTCATTGGAGGGACGGCTAGTACCGGCGGCTCTGGGGTAGCGGGGTATGCCAGTGCCACGAGTGGACCGGCCATTGGGGTCAACGGACAGACGACGAGTCCGGGCGGAGCAGGTGGCGCATTCACTAACCTGAGCGGCGGAAAGGGCTTGGTCTTGATTGGGAACGGTAGCAACTTCACCCAGGTCTTCAACGTTGACGCGAGCGGCAACGGCTTTTACGCGGGTAACCTTAATGTTACGGGCAAGCTGACCAAGGGCAGTGGATCGTTCAAGATCGACCATCCGCTAGATCCAGCGAACAAGTATCTCTCTCACTCCTTTGTCGAGTCGCCTGACATGATGAACGTTTACAACGGGAACGTCACAACTGACCGGCATGGTCTGGCCACGGTGAGTTTGCCGGATTACTTCGAAGCGCTCAATGGGGATTTTCGCTATCAGTTGACGGTGATTGGGCAGTTCGCGCAGGCCATCGTGAAACAAGAAATCGAGAACCACCAGTTCACGATCAAGACCAATAAACCGTTAGTTAAGGTTTCCTGGCAGGTGACCGGCATTCGGCACGACGCTTATGCAAATCGCTACCGCATCCCGGTGGAGGAGGACAAAGCGGTTGGGGAGCAGGGCTACTATTTGCATCCGGAAGTATATGGACAGCCGGAATCGAAGAGTATCTCGGCTGCGCTGAAGTCCGGGCCTTCTTCGCCGGATGTTGTGGCGGAGGCGTCGCACCGTTAGGCAACTCTGAATTGGTGCGGGTTTCTTAAGACAAAAGAGTTGTTGCGTTGTTGATTTGGTAATAGTAGCTTGCGCCACGCGCCACCTTGCCGGAATTAGCGCTTCTATAGCCGGTTTGGGGCACGATCAAAAAAGGAGAGCAAATTCATGAAGCTCCGCGTCGGTTTGATCATCGTCAGCCTTCTGTTAGCCGCCGTTAGCACGACTCTGGCCCAAAATGGCGTCAGTGACTCAACTCCAGCTTCCGCCCAGGTTCCTCGGCTTATCAGGTACTCGGGTGTTATAAAGGATGAATCGGGCAAGCCGGTGAGCGGTGTTGCCGTCGGCATCACTTTTTCCCTTTACAAAGACCAGCAAGGCGGCAGTCCGTTGTGGCTAGAGACGCAGAACGTCCAAGCCGACGCGACTGGGCACTACACGGCGATGCTGGGCTCGGCGAGTGCAGAAGGCGTCCCGCTGGAGGTGTTCAGTTCCGGGGAAGCGCGGTGGTTGGGCGTTCAGGTTCAGGGCCAGCCCTCGCAGCCTCGCGTCTTGCTAGTCAGCGTTCCCTATGCGCTCAAAGCGCATGAGGCGGAAACGCTGTCTGGAAAAAGCATTTCGGACTTCGTACTCCTGAACAAGAGTGAAGCGGCCCCCACGACGGCGCATAACGCTCCGGCTATCTCGAATGGTGCCACTGGCTCGAGCCTGCCCTCAGCAGCGAATGGCCCGACAAGTTTTGTGGGAACCAATACGACTCAAATTGTGACAGTAACCCAGAAGGGTACGGGAGTCGGATTAACGGCTACCGCCACTACTCATGCGGCGGTTGCGGGTGCGATTACCGGGAAGTCAAATACGGCCGTGTATGGTCTGGCCAGCAACACTAGCAAAGGGAGCAATGCGGCTGGAGTTACAGGCGCAGCCAATACGGAAACGGGTCCCGGAGTCCAAGGCGTAACCACAAGTGCCGCGGGATTTGGTGTTCAGGGGGTGGTCAATTCGAGCACGGGCGGGACCGCCGTCCAAGGCCTTAACAACGCGACATCCGGAGTTTCGGCTGGTGTCTCCGGTCAGAGCGCGAGTACTGGCAATGGGAGCGCGGGAGTAGTGGGCAACGAAAACGCCACCACCGGCCAGGTATACGGTGTATTTGGGTCCACGAACAGCACGACCACCAACGCCATGGGGGTCAGCGGATACGCGGGAGCCGCCACAGGCCAGGTTTATGGCGTGAGCGGCGGAACCAATAGCACCACCAATTTTGCTGCGGGCGTGACCGGCTTTGAAGGCGCCACTACCGGGCGAGTTTATGGCGTCACTGGCGGAACAAACAGCAGCACGAGCGGTGCCAGCGGAATAAACGGTTACGAAGGCTCGAAGACGGGGCAGGTGTTCGGAGTCTTTGGATCAACTACCAGTGCGACGAATTTTGCTGCTGGCGTGAGCGGGAATGCGAGCGCTACGACTGGCCAAGTGTATGGCGTCGTTGGGGTGTCGAATAGCACGACCAATGGGGCTGCCGCAGTTAATGGCTATGAACCCGCTACTACGGGTCAGGTCTATGGCGTCAGTGGTAGCACACCGAGCACATCGGGAACCGGGGTGGTCGGTAACGCAACGGCGACGAGCGGCAATACCAACGGAGTGTCCGGTCTTAGCGCGAGCGCAAATGGCAGCGGCGTCACGGGCAGCAACTCGTCCAGTACATGCTGTTTTGCCGCAGGGGTCTATGGGCAAACCGTCGGTGGTACGGGAGTCCTCGGCTCAGCCACCGCCGCCAGCGGTGTTAACTTTGGTGTGCAGGGCCTCACTGCAAGCCCAGGCGGCGTCGGCGTTCACGGCGGCAACACCTCAACTGGGGTCGCCGTAGATCTCGCCGGAACGACGTTTCTCGTCAATGCCTACGTCGGCAAGACCGGTGAGTTTAATGTCGACAATTCCGGCAACGGCTACTTCGCGGGCAATCTTAACGTGACCGGCAAGCTGACCAAAGGCAGCGGCTCCTTCAAGATTGATCATCCGCTTGATCCGGCGAATAAGTATTTGTCCCACTCGTTTGTCGAGTCGCCTGACATGATGAACGTCTACAACGGGAACATCACCACCGATCGGCATGGTCTCGCGACCGTGAACTTGCCAGATTATTTTGAAGCGCTCAATGGCGACTTTCGATATCAGTTAACCGTGATTGGGCAATTCGCACAGGCGATCGTGGCTAAGAAGATCGCTGCCAACCGCTTTGTGATTCGCACGAGTCGGCCTCACGTGGAAGTGTCGTGGCAGGTGACCGGCATTCGGCACGACGCTTATGCCAATGTGTACCGCATACCGGTCGAGGAAGATAAAGCAGCTCAGGAGCAGGGCTACTATTTGCATCCGGAAGTTTTCGGACAGCCGGAGTCGAAGAGCATTTCCGCAGCGTCAAAGGCGTCGCCTTCTTCGCAGAATGTGTTTGCGGATGCTTCGCACAAATAGCCGCAGTTTTCGTTAGGAACGGTCATCCCGAGCGGAATATCAGATTCGCCGAGCGAATCTGATAAGAGTCGAGGGACGTCTTGCATGGGGATTGTTCAGGCCGTCATTTTTGTTTCTTTCTCGGGGCTGTGCTCATCACGCTGCAGTTCCGTCCAGCCTGGCAGGTTCTGATCTCCGGTGATGAGTCTGGCTCCGCGTTCGAAGGTGAGGTACGACCACGCCCACTGAATCAGCACGATTAGCCGGTTGCGGAATCCGATGAGGAAAAAGATGTGAACCGTTAGCCACGCGAGCCAGGCGAGGAAACCGGAGACGTGAATCTTGCCAAACTGCGCGATTGCGGCGGCGCGGCCGATGGTTGCCAGGTTGCCCTTGTCTACGTAATGGAAGTTTTTCCGCGGCTGTCCTTTCAGGTCGCGCAAGATGTTGTGGGCGGTCGCTTTTCCTTCCTGGATCGCGGCCGGAGCCACGCCCGGCACAGGTTCGCCATTTTCCCGTTTCAGCGAGGCCAGGTCTCCGATGACAAAAATGTGAGGATGACCAGGAACGCTCAAGTCAGGATTCACGAAGACGCGCCCCGAGCGGTCGGTGGGCGCGCCGAGTTTCTTGCCTAGGGGCGACGCGGCCACTCCGGCCGCCCACAAAATCACCGCGGCAGGAATCCGAGTTTCTCCCATGACTACAGTGGCGGGTTCGATACCGGTGACCATCGCGGAAGTGTGGACCTCGACGCCGAGTGCGCGAAGCTGTTCTTCCGCGCTGCGGGAAAGATCCTCCGGGTATGCAGGCAGAACACGAGGCCCACCTTCGAGCAATATGATTCGCGTGCGTTCGGGATCGATGGATCTGAATTCGTCCTGGAGCGCGCGGCGGGCGATCTCAGAGAGGGTCCCTGCCAATTCCACTCCCGTAGGCCCGCCGCCGACGATGACAAAATTCAACTGCACCTGGCCCATGCCGCTGGCGGCGTGACGTTCAGCGAGTTCGAACGCGAGCAAAACGCGGCGCCGGATCTCGAGCGCATCTTCGATGGTCTTCAGGCCGGGTGCCATCGGCTCCCACTCGTCGTGTCCAAAATAGGCGTGGCTCGCGCCCGCCGCAACGATCAGGTAGTCGTAAGGGAGCTCACGATCGGCAAGTTTCACGACGCGCCGGTCAAGATCGAATTCGTGTACTTCTTCGAGAAGAACTTCAATGTTGCGACGGCCGCTAAGGATCCAGCGAATGGGAGCAGCAATTTCTCCAGGGGACAATCCGGCAGTCGCCACTTGATAAAGGAGAGGCTGGAAGGTGTGGTGATTTCTGCGGTCGATTAAGGTGATCTCAACCGGAGCGTGGGCGAGCTTGAGAGCTGCGTTAAGACCCCCGAATCCAGCGCCAACAATCACGACCTGCGGCATGGGTTTGCCGTTCATCAGACTCCTCCACCGAGATTCATGGCGTTTAGAATATTCTGCGCCAGGAAAACGTGCATCTCACTTTAGTAGATTCCCGTCATGTCGGCCGAGTCGAAGAATTTGATTTCGAGGGTTGCTGCCGATCGCAGCCTCGTCTCATCGCAGAGGTTTCAATCAGCCGCGTCAGCCGGAACTTCGGCTGTAGGTCTGGCGTTCCAGGTCGGACTGGTCTTCGCTTTGATCATGGTCGCGGTGTGGATACCGCCGGGCCGTGTCAATACCGTCAGCAATCTTTTGGCAGCGCTTTGCATTCTGTGGTTCACCGTACGCGGTCGTTATTCAGTTCGCCAATTGGGGCTGGCCCGGCCTGGCTCCGGGGCAGTTGTGACGATCATGTGTGGAGCGTTTCTGATCGTTGCGATTGTTGCAATTGGATCGGCAATCCACAATCTGGGGCCGGCTCAGAGGGTGCCTTGGGAAAAGGTCTGGAAATATGCGCTCTGGGCATTGGAGCAGCAATTTATATTGCAGTCATTCTTCTACGTGCGGCTGGAATCGCTTCTGGGCAGCCGCCGCGCAGTGTGGGGCACAGCGCTTCTGTTTTGCCTCGCACACCTCCCGAGCCATGTGCTGACCCTGATGAGCTTCATCGGCGGGCTGTTGTTCTGCGAAATGTTCCGCCGCTATCGCAATATTTTTCCCTTGGGATTGGTACACGCTGCGCTCGGACTTACCATTGCAGCGAGTCTTCCAGATAGCTTGCTTCATCACATGCGGGTCGGAATCGGATATCTGTTGTACCGTCCGTGAAAGCCCTGTCGGCAACCGGTATTGGCTGGATATCGAGCGAACAGCGCGTTGCTCCGTTTATCGGGTAACATGACGGGGTCGGGTGCGAGCAGACGCTTTGCATTTGAAACCTTCGCAAACAGAGCCTCAATCCAATACCGCGGCACACTCTGGCGGTGTCTCGCGTTGGCTTCAGTTTCTGATGCCTTCCGTTTCCGATCTGCTTTTTGTTGCGCTGCTTCTGGGCTTGAGCTGCGGTGCATTGGGACGGCTGCTGTTGCGTGATGCGGGGACGGGATGGCACATCCGCGACGGGGAGTTGATGTTGCAGACGCACTCGATCACCCGCGTCGATCCGTTCTCGGCGACCATGAGCGGGCATCCCTGGTATGCGTGGGAATGGCTGTACGACGTGCTGATGGCGGTTATCCACCACGTGCTTGGACTGAACGGCGTGGTGTTCTACTCGGCAGCAGTCATGGCAGTCAGCTTCGTTTTGGTCTTCCATCTGGCCATGCGTCGCGGTGGCAGTCTGCCGATTACGCTGGTCTTGATTGTGCTGTCGTTGGGCGCCGCGTCCGTCCATTTTCTGGCGCGGCCGCATGTTTTGAGTTGGCTGCTTACGGTGATCTGGTTCGAGCTGCTGGACTCGGCAAGTGGTCTCGACCCTCAACCTGATCTCGATTCCGGAGCGAACAAAGCCGGGCGGCTTTATTGGCTGCTCATTCTGATGCTCTTCTGGGTAAATCTGCACGGCGGATTTCTTCTGGGCTTCGCATTACTGGGTGTGTACCTGGTCGGCGGCGTGATCCGGTATTTTAGTCGTCCCGAGCAGCGGGCAGAAATCGGGAGTCGGTTGAGGCGGCTGGGGCTGGTTAGCGTGCTTACGCTGCTGGCCAGTTTCGTCAACCCCTACGGCTACAAGCTCCACCTTCATATTTACCGGTATCTTTCTGACCGATTTCTGATGAACCACGTCACCGAGTTTCTGTCGCCCGATTTTCACGGAGTGGCGCAACAGTGTTTCGCGGTGATGTTGCTGATCACAATCGCGGCATTGGCGAGTGCGCGCCGAAAACCCGAGCCCACCCATTTGCTGGTAATCCTGCTGGCTGCTTATAGTGGTCTCTATGCTTCGCGCAATCTTCCAGTCTCTTCGATGCTGCTTACGTTGATGATTGCTCCCATGCTTTCGGAGACCGTCGCGCGAGCGAGCGAGAACGCGGAGATCGCGCCCTGGCTGCGCGGTCTGCTTTCCCGGGTGAACAACTTCGGCATTCGCATGGAAAAACTGGAGCTACGTTTTCAAGGTCACCTTTGGATTGTGCTCGCGTTCGTTCTGGGTTTGTGGGCTTGCATGCACGGCGGAAGGCTCGGTTCGGTTCAGCTCATAAATGCGTATTTCGATGACAAACGCTTTCCAGTTGAGGCGGCTGATGTCATTGCCAAGCGCGATGTTCGAGAGCCGATCTTTTGTCCCGACCTGTGGGGAGGGTATCTGATCTACCGGCTCTATCCACACACCAAGGTCCTGGTGGACGATCGTCATGATCTGTATGGCGATCAGTTCTTTGAGGATTACCTGAAAGTCATTTTTGTCCAACCTGAGTGGAGCAAAGTGCTGGATGAAAAGCATGTGAACTGGGTGCTAGTGCAGAAGAATTCGTCGTTAGGGACGATCCTCGGGCTGACCTCGGGATGGAAGTTGATTCATGAGGATGGGACGGCAGTGTTGTTTCACCGCGAGGGAACGTGAATAAGAATCGTTAGCGGGTGTCGATGTTGAAACCTAGAATCGCGTTTACTTCGACCGGTTGGTCGCCGCGAAATACGGGGCGGAATTTCCAGTTGGTTAACGCCGCCAGGACTTTGGTTGTCATCTCACTCCCGCCCGATTCCAAGACCTGCAGATGTCGCAATGTTCCGGTGCGATCGAGGATGCACGCGATCACCAGCCGCGAGGGTTTCAAGTTGGCCGGTAAATCGGAGTGCATGGGTTGCGGGGCGACCAGGTCCTCAGCGTACGGATGCGCTGCGGACGAGGGATCGGCGTACTGCATCACCGCAGTGCCGAGGATGGTGTCGATGTAGATGGTGTAGTTCTTATCGCCAATCAGCTTGCCGTAGTAGTTGAACGCGCCTCCCGATCGGGCAGTGCCAACCACGGTGATGCCCGGTCCCTGCTGATCCTTGCCGACTGAGGAACGCGCGACGATATTGGGACCGCCTCCGTCGGCGCCGAAGCTGGGCAGCGTGACAATATTGCTTCCGCCGCTTACGGAGACTCCGGGCATTGGCGGTTTACCCCCGGTCCCACTGCCGGCGCCGCCAGGGCCCGGATAAGGGGAGATTCCTCCGCGAGCCATGGTCTCAGATCCGCGGCCCGTGCCGTCTTTCGTGGCATCGGCTTTCGCCGCTCCGGAGCCTTCTCCAGATAAGCCGCTGCCGGGACCAGCGCCCCGGCCGATGCCTGATCCGCCTCCCGATCCACCTAGTCCGGGCTTGTCTCCTCCAGACGGGGACATGGCAATCGAGCCTGCGCCACTGTTACCCGGAACGCCGATCTTGGATCCGGGTTGATTCGAAACCACAATGCCGGTTCCTCTTCCGCTGCCACCGTTATTGCTCGGCGGCGCGGTGACTGAGCCTGCATCCATTGGACCACCGAGACCCGCACCACGATTTCCGCGACCTAGGCCAGAGGGCGAGCCTGCGCCGGAAGCCGACGGCGGAGGAGGCACGACGGCAGTTCCTCCGCCTAGACCTCCTCCACCCAAGCTTGTCATCGCCGGACGCTGCAGCGAACCGCTGCCCACCTGGACTGGCGGAGGCACGACGCTGGCGTTCCCCAAACCAGCCACGGCGCGGGTGCCCGTCGCCGCGCCGTTCAACTGAATTGGAGGCGGGACCACGGCGGCGTTCCCCAGACCGCCGAATGTGTGATGCGAGGCGGAGGCATCTGCCATCGACGCCGGAGGCGGCACGATCTGGTTCTGCAACTCGCCTGCGCCAAATCCGGGTCCTCGGGGACTGATGTCGTGGGTAATTTGCGACGGAGGTGGTGCGACCACCGATGGCGCAGGAAGCGTGAGTTTGGGATGCAGATTGGTGGCCTGTTCGGGAGCGGACACGGGCGGCGGAATGACGGTCACGGCTTGCGAACCTGGCACGCGGACGAACGGAATATCGCGCTGTGGAGCACTGGGACTGGGAGGAACGATGGCAGCATTCAGCGGTGGCGCGGACCGCATTTTTTCGCGTCGAGCGTCAGGCGTTGGCGGGATGACGTTCGCATTCAACACCGGCGCGCGTTGGATCTTGTCACTTCGAACTTCAGGCGTGGGAGCAACCACGGCTTCACTAAGTGCCGGGGTCCGCGGTGAGGATTTCAGGCCCTCCGCCGGCGCGGGTCCTGGATTCGAATTGAAGGCCAGCAGATTGGCGACGGCCGAATCCGAGTGCGGCAGCTTCAGGTTGGGAACGTCTACCACCTTTTCGCGTAGCGAATCACCACGGGCCACGCGGATTGTCTGGGTCCGGTGATGAGCTTCATGTCCACCCGCACGCCCGGAACGGCCGGCTTGCGCTCCGCCTGCGTCTTCGGTACGCGGCAGTTCCTCGCCCGAGAAATAAATCACATCGTACTTGGGCATGGAAGGCAGCACAGTCGGTTGCAGGCTGGCCAGCTTCTGAGACATCAAGATACCCAACACTAGGACGGCACCCTCCACTATCCACGAGGCGAACATCCCGCGGTAGGGAACCAATCCGGTTCTGGCTTCTCCCGCAAGGGGTTGGGGAGAGCGCGCCAGTGCGGGACGAATTGCAGTGACGAATTCCTGCCACGGCGACGACCACTCGACCAGGAGTTTGAGCTCGCCGTTCACGCTTCGCTCACTTCCCGCGCCCGGTTCATCGTGGTCTCGCCCAATGCGATCTCAATTTCGTCACCAACAGCCGTCCCACTGGATTTGAGCGTGTTGCCTGGCAACTCGAGTACCGAAGCGGTTCGCATGCTTACTCGCGCCACTCGCCACGGTTTCAGATTCCTCTCCACATGGACTACAAATTTATTCGGATCCAGGTAAAGGACATCGATAGGGAACTTCATGGCGAGCGTATGTACGCCACGGGATGGAACAATCCAAAGGCCATCCCCGGAGGGAAAACTTGCGGCGTCTTTCCCCATAAGCCCGCACAGGCGGGACCAGTGCGTTTCAGCCACGGACAGATGGGTCGCCAGGTAGGCGTTGCGCGTCCGATTGAACGCATATCCTGTGGCGGCCTGTAACGACATCAAAACTCCTGATTCAGAACTGCTGGATTCGGTCCGTCGTCTCCAAAGTTGATTCGTCGGCTCTATCTTCGTCGGCTCTATCTTTCGTCGGCTCTATCAGTGTCCCGTCACCGGCGCCAGCGTGCGGATCAACTCGATGATGGCCGGGCCGAGCGTGACAAAGATGATCGAGGGGAGGACAAATAAAACCAGGGGAATTACCATTTTAATGGTCGTCTTGGCAGCCTGTTCTTCCGCCCGTTGCCGGCGTTCGGTGCGCAGCGAATCGGAGTGCACTCGGAGCGCCTGGGCGATACTGGTACCGAAGCGATCCGTTTGTATTAAGGTGCCCACCAGGGAACGGAGATCGTCAACTCCGGTGCGATCCACCAGATTACGCAGAGCCTCGGCTCTGGGCTTGCCAGCGCGCATTTCCAAGTTTACCAGGTGGAATTCGTCGCTCAGTTCGGGATGGGCGTGATGCAGGTCCTGGCCCACGCGCATCAACGCCTGATCGAGGGCCAAGCCAGCTTCGACGCAGATCACGGTGAGGTCCAAGGCGTCGGGCAAACCGAGTTTGATACGCTGTTGCCGGCCCTTGATGAGCCGCTTCAGCACAAACCGGGGCAGAAAAAACCCGAAAGCGCCCACGCTCACCAACAAGACGGGAGAGTCGAAGCCACTCCCGAGGATCACCAGCGCGAATCCGAAAATTGCGCACGCCAGACGGCTGCCAACATAAACCGTCATGTGACGCGATTCCCGATAACCGGCTTGGATCAACCAACGCCGCGCGCGCGAGACTTCGCTCGGGGAGAGCGGTATGGCCTTGCTGAAGGGATCGAGTGCTTGTTCCAGACGCTCTTTAAGAGCAGGTTTCTCTGGGGCTTTCGCTCGCTGCCATCCCAGCGCTCGCAAGCGGGAACCGAGTAGGGAAGAAGGCGCGTAGGCTGCTGCCCCAAACGAAAACACGACCAGAGCGATGGTCAGGAACACTACGATAGTGAGCGCAAGTGCCATTCATCAAACCTGAATTCGAATGATCTTCCGTATCACAAAATAACCAAGTGTCTGCAGCACAATGCCGGCTACAACCAGAAAGTGTCCGATGGGGTCGGCAAACAGGGGCCGAATAAACGCCGGGCTCGTCGTCAGCATCGTGATCACGATGACGGGAGGCAGCCCCATGAGAAGCATCATGGTGAGACGACCCTGCGCCGTGTAAACCCGCACCTGGCGCATGATCTTGAATCGTTCCCGAATCACGTAAGAAAGGTTATCGAGGATTTCAGCCAGATTACCACCGGTTTCGCGCTGCAGCATTACTGCGGTAACGAAGAATTTTACGTCCACCAGGGGCACGCGCTCCGCCAGGTTCATCAACGCGTCCCGCACGGGAAGGCCGAATTTTTGTTCTTCAAAGAGCTTGCGGAATTCGGATGCCACAGGCTCGGAGAGTTCGTTCGCAATCAATTCCAGCGCGGTAGTAAAAGCGTGGCCAGCGCGCACGGCTCGGGCCAGGGTGTCGATGGCCTCGGGAAATAATTCCTCGAATTTCTGAAAACGTTTGGTGCGGCGATACGAGGCGTACGAGTAGGGAAGGAATCCGCCAAGAACGAGACCAACGGCGGCAAACAACAAAGCCTGGTTTGGCGGCAGCGACCCAGCCGCGAGGAACCCCACACCAGCCAGGCCCACCGCGCTGATCGCGCAAAGCATCAGGATGTTGCCCGCTCGTATTTTCAGGTTGGCCTGTTCGAGGAACGGCTGCAGGTTCGAAATTCGAGAAGAGCGGCGCAGGAGGTTGTCGATCGCCGGGATCTTGCTCAACATTTCGTCGCGCAGCAAGGCAAGTTCCTCGCTGGGCTGGCGGGCAGCCGCTTCCTGGACGCTTGCCAGACGTTCGCGAAGCAGCCGAGCTTGGGCGCTGCGCTGATCGAGTAAGGAAGCGACAGCGAAGACGCCCATGGCGACCACGACGAAAACCAGTATGGCGATAAGTGCTAGCATGATTTTCCGCTAAAGGGCTTGGCGAGATTCCACTAAACCTCCACCCGGGACTCGAATAGACCTGCACGCAGGCGGCATCCACCGGTAGCCAGACGATCGGCAAATTGGGGCCGGGTTCCAGTGGCGCGGAAAACACCTTTTACCTTGCCACTTTCGTCGATCCCCGTCCGGTCAAACACAAAGATGTCTTGCAGGCCAATAATTTCACCATCCATTCCCGTGACCTCCGAAATAGAAATCACTTTACGGGTTCCATCCGAGAGACGCGCGATCTGCACTACGGCATGAATGGCGGAGGCGATCTGCATACGCATCGCCCGCTCGGGGAGATTGAGATTGGCCATCGAAACCATGCTTTCCAGTCGCGCCAGGGCGTCGCGGTGTGCGTTCGCGTGCACGGTGGTCAGCGAACCCTCGTGGCCGGTATTCATGGCCTGAAGCATGTCGAACGCTTCTTCACCGCGCACCTCGCCCACCACAATGCGGTCGGGGCGCATACGCAGGCTGTTGATTACCAACTGCCTCTGCCGCACCGCGCCCTTGCCTTCGATGTTGGGCGGGCGGGTTTCCAGGCGCACAACGTGCTCCTGCTTCATTTGCAGTTCGGCGGCATCCTCAATGGTGACCACGCGTTCAGAATTCGGAATGTAGCCGGAGAGCACGTTGAGCAGGGTGGTCTTGCCGGCGCCGGTTCCACCGGAGATCAGCAAGTTGAGCCGGCCTTTCACCATGGCGGAAAGCAACTCCAGCATGGGCTCGGTCAGAGTCTTGTTTTCAATCATGTTGCGGGCGGTGACCGGGTCGCGGCCGAAACGGCGGATCGAAAGACAGGGCCCGTCAATCGCGAGCGGGGGAATAATGGCGTTCACACGGGAGCCATCCGGAAGACGTGCGTCCACCATCGGCGAGGACTCGTCCACGCGCCGGCCGACCCGGGAGACAATCCGATCGATGATTTGCATCAGATGCGAATCGTCCTTGAAGCTCAATCCGGTGGGCTCAAGCTTGCCGGCGCGCTCCACGTAGACTCGATCAAAACGGTTCACCAGAATGTCGGAGACGGTAGGATCTTTGAGTAAAGGTTCCAGCGGCCCGAGGCCGAAGATTTCGTCAAGAATCTCCCGCGATAGCCGTTCCCGCTCGGCGAAGCTCAGAGGCACGGCTTCGCTATTTACCGTATTGCGAATTAAAAGGAGGACTTCATCCCGGGCGGCGTCGCTCGGGGTTCTGCCAAGTTTCTCCAGGTCAAGACGATCGAGAATCTTGCGATGGAGGTCCGCCTTGACCTGCTGGTATTCAGTTCTCTCAAAGGTCTGCAAATTCGCCATGAATCCTGCCTGATTTTCCTAAAGCCGTTTCAATCCTAAACTGTCTTGAATAAAGACCAAGCTTTGCGTTTTACTTCCAAATCATTTTCTGTCAGGCGCGCCGCCAGACCGGTAAAGGAACGCGCGATTTCCGTGTGGTTTTGCGCCATCACCGGCACTCCGCGGTCGATCGCCGTGGACACTGCGAAGTATTGGTTGGGGATCTTCCATAGCAACTTTACCCCAGCCGCGGCTTCGGCATCGGACTCACTGAAGCCCGGAATCTTGCGGAAGCGATTCAGCACCAGATTCACTTTTTCGCGGCCACCGCCAGATTCGCCGAGATACTGCTGGACTCGGGCTGCGCTCCACAAAGAAGCAACATCGGCGTTGACCACCATCAAAACGGTCTGGGACAAGCTACAGACAAGCCGCGTAGTCGGGTCAATGCGCGTAGAGGCATCCACCACGACATAGCGGAACTGCCCCATCAGCATATCGAACAATCGCGCGAACTCAGCAGTCGATGGTTCCACTGCGACCGGTACATTAGGGCCGGCCAGCAGTTGCAAACCGTCGTTGTGCCTGGTCATGAAGCTTTCGAGCAAAGAGCTGTCGAGACGATGCAGGTTGCGGATCGCATCGGTCACGTTAAATAGCGGCTTCAGATTCATGTGCAACTGGGTATGTCCCAGCGGAGCCAGATCGACGAGCGCCGTGTTGCCATGGGCGGACTGCAAAGCCAGCGCGAGGTTTACTGCCACCGTAGTGGCACCGCTCCCTCCTTTCGCGTTCACCACCATAAAGACTTTGCCGCTGGTTCCTTCCCGGTTTACCTTTCGCTGGGCCGCCGTGAGACGGACAAATGCTTCCAGGAGATCGGTCGTGGTCGTGGGGCGTTCGATGAATTCACGAGCCCCGGCACGCATGGCGCCAACAATCACCTGAGGTTGCGAGATGCTGCCGATGGCAAACAACGCCATACTCGGCAATTCCTGATGCAGCAGTTCGATCGCCCGTAAAGCTAGGATCGCGTTATCCGCGGGAATGTCCACCAGAACAACATCAGCCTTGGTCGCCTGGATCCGGCGCACGAGGGGGTCGTTGGCTGCTATCGGAAAACTGGCATGAGTGTGCACTGCCCGTGCCACACTGGTACCGTCCACCAAAACCTGCAAGACGGCACGCTGCTCGTTGTCCGCTGCAACAATTACAACTGAAAGTTCAGGCATGACTCTGCCACTTCTCCTACATATTCCCTGCTACAAAAAGGCCACATTCGCCGGGCGACGACTCCTACTTTTACTTGCTGCCATGCGGCTTCTTTCCATCAAACTTGCTATCGTCGAGGAACGGCTGAGGGTAGGCTGGACCAGCCGGTTCCTGGTTGCTGGGCGCGATGCGGTGTACTGTGCACAACACCATCAACTCAGTCTTGCTCTTTTGCGCATTCTTGCTCTTGAACAGATTGCCCAGAATCGGAATGTCGCCCAACCCCGGAATCTTGTCGTTAATCGTGGTTAGACGATTGTCGATTAAACCGGCGATCACAAAGCTCTGCCCGTCCTGAAGTTCAAATTCAGTGTCCGCCCGGCGCGTGCTCAGAGCCGGGATGTTGAAGCCGGAAATCGTAAGTCCATTGGTGAAATCCAATTGACTCACCTCGGGCACCACTCGCAGGTGTATGTTCCCATTTGGCATGATCACCGGGGTGAACCTCAACCTGACGCCAAACTCCTTGAAGGAAATGCTGACTGCGGTGAAGCCTTGTCCCGGTTGGACAATGGGAAAAGGGAATTCTCCACCAGCCAGGAAGCTGGCTTCCTTGCCGTTCACTGCTATCAGGTTCGGTTCCGCAAGGATCTGCAACAGGTTCTGCTGCTGCAGCGCCTGAACTACCACCCCAAAGTTGATGTCAGTGCGAAAAAGAAAAAGGTTCAATGGGTTGGTAAGGTTGATGGTAGGAGCCGTGGGTGCAGTGGAGGTCGTAGTCGCACTTCCGTTGGTTTGGGTGGTCGTAGAACTGGTCGAGATCGTCGACCCTCCATATTGCCCCGTGCTCAAGGTTCCCACGGTATGGCCTGTGCCGGGGGTGAAGTAATTAACTCCCAGTTGCAAGGCTGCGCTGCGATCCACCTCCGCGAACTTTACCTCCAGCAACACTTCTTGCGCGCCCACCGGACCGAAGGTGAGCACGTTTACCACATTCTTCGAGTAAGCCTCGGCAATCTTGCCCGCGCGAGCGGCGATATCCTCAGTGGTGACGTGACCGGAAAGCACGATGGCGGAACGAGAAGGTGTGACCGTGATCTGCTCATCAGGGAAGATACGCTTTTCTTCCTCCGAAGCCGCGCTGACATCCACATCGACGCGCAAATCAAAGCTCCGCGAACGCTCCAGTTCGTCCCAGATCAGCAAAGAGACCTCGCCCGCGGCACGCCCATGCACCAGGATTTGCGTGGGAGTAATCACGATGGCATCCGCCACACCGGGATCGGTGACCGAGACTCTCTTGAGCCGCTCCGTTGTATTGATCAGCAGGGACTTGCCCACCATTACCCGCAACGGGGCGGCGCCGTGCGACTCAGATTCTGAAGAAGTCTGTGCTGTGGCTGCCGGACCCTGAGGCGCCCCCTGCGACGGAGCGGCTTGAGGTGCTTCCTGTGATGGTGCGACCGGAGGCGCTTCCTGTGCCGGCACAGCCTGAGGCGCTGCCTGTTGTTGCTCAGGTTGCGGTGGCGTAGCTTGGGGTGGCGATTGGTCCTGAGATTGTGTCACCGCAAGAGCGCTGAGCAGCACCAGAATGCCAAACGTCATTCCCACCAGTTTGCCAACTTGGATTTCACGGTCCTCCCACTTGCGGGAGCGGATCGACATGTTTTGTAACCTCGCAACCCTGACTTGTGCTTAGAACTTGTCCTCTTCCTTCTTGTCTCCCTTATAAACCTCCACGGTGTAAGCGGTAGGCGGTGGGGGAGTGGTCTGAACTGTAACGTGCTTGGGCCGGCTGCTGTGCGGCTCGACCGACGGCGTTGGCACGGGGCCACCCTTGTAAAGAGAGTTGGCTTTCACTGCGGCTACGTCTGTCTGTTGGGTATCGAGCGGATTACGGAGCGCCAGTTGAATATGGCCTTGAGAGCTGGCCAAGGTGACTCTCTCCGCATCATCCGGAGACAGCAGGAGGGTGACTACAGGAGCACTCTGTGGTTCGCCGGCGGAGTTACGCTCCAGCCTCTGGCCGGTGGCGATGACGGCAACGTTCTCCAGGACGATCGTAGTCTGCTGCTCGCTGGATCCCTGCGGATTGCCGGTCAGCAACACATCCACGCGGGTACCGGGCAATACGAAACCGGAAACGGAAGTGGTGTCGTTCACCCGGACAGAAACTGCCCGCATGCCTGGTGGAATCAATGACGGCAGACCAAAGCCCGCATTTTCGCCCGCCAGTTTGAGCGGTAGAACGAATTCTCCCTTGGCAATTGGCAGCACTATGCCTCGGCCCACCACCTTGTTCTTCTGGTGAAAGACACCTGCAGGCAGTTCGCCACTGGGGAAGTGGACCAAGTGGACATCCTTGTCTTCGATCTTCGTTCCAACCTGCAGATCGTCCGCCGCGACAACCACTTCTTCGCCCGGTGGGGCTTTGGATCCTGCCCTGGACTGCAGATTACGATAGACGACAAGGCTCACAAACGCGCCCAGTGCCAAGGCGATAAATCCGATTAACAAGAGCCGGTTGCGATTCATCACTGCTCCTCAGGAATCGAAATCTCGTGTTGACCGCCTCAGGCACGGCCTGGTGGCCAAAGCACAACCGAACAGCCGAGGTGCGCTTTCCATCACGAGAACTCGCGAACCATACACAGCGGTTCCGCACGCACTATTGCGAGATTGAACTGGCAACGGAAGAGAAGACATTGTTTGCGTTAGCACCGATGAGACGGATTGTACCCACAACGATGACCAGGATTACCGCCAGCATGACCGCGTACTCGGCAATATCTTGTCCCCGATCCTCCGACCACAGCACCCGGAAAACATTCTTCATCTCTCTACCTCCATGCGCCAAGCCGAGGAGAAGACACTCCTTGCCTGGTGCTGTGCAATTCTATGCGCACTTGCGTCCTGCTGCGCCAAAGACTTGCTTTTTTCGAATCAAAGGTTTACGGGGAGGAAGGTAGCCGCCCTCAATTCCCCTCACCATCATACCCGAGGCATCTCATCAGAGCGACAATTTGTTACACGCCTTGGCCTCCCGGAAGTGACCATAGTTTCTTAGGTAATAGCAGCCAGAGGACACGCGGATAAGGGTCTCGGCCCCCGAAAGTACGTGTTTTGTGCGTCAAGCAGCGCGAATCCCGGGATCTTTCCCTGGTTTCTTCGGGTATCGTTGTCAGCTCAAGGGAGAACCTAGATTAAAAACCCCTTTAAGGAGCTTTCCTGGTCAAAACCACAGCCTGAGGGTCAGCGTAGATCGTTTCCCAATCGGGCAAGGCTCGCAACGCCGTTACCAGGGGAGCATCCGGCGGCAGAACCACGGTTCGGATTCCCCATTTCTCAAATGGACTCCGCCACGAATCGCCTTTCAGATAGTAGGTTGTGGCCAGGTCGTCCATAAAGGCATCGCCATACACGTCTGCTCGGCCATCGATGTAGACCCGATACTCCGGATACAGCCTCCAGATGAAGTATCCGCCCCAGTTGTAGTGGTTCAGTATTGGAGCAGGCGGACGTTGTGCAGCAATAAACGAAACTGCGGTTGCGGGAAGTTCTTTCGCCTCCGTTTCGGGCTGTCGCCGCGTGACATAACGCACCCGCACAACCAGGAAAACGAGAAGGCCAGCCAGCAAGACTGCGTTCACGACAGTCTTGACTGGAGTCATACCGGCCGGCTTCGATTCAAACCACTTCGCAACCCCGCACGCCTGCAGCCAGGGCAGCGCCATCGCACTCAGGATAGGGATCGCAACTAGCACATAAATCGGTATGTGCCGTACCGAACGCAGCGCCGCATACATCGTTACGGATAACAGCAGAGCTTCTCGCGGACGCAACCGCCTGGGCGAAAGCGCGGTTAAAGCGACCGTCCCGAGGAACAATGCAAGCGTCGGCAGGTACCTGGCTTGGTGAAAGTTGGGCGAAAACCACTCGCCGATGTAACTCTGCATGGCTCGCGAACGAAGCGTCTCGAGCGGATAAGAATATAGCGCGACCCCATACGGGTTCAGGGGGACGACCGCGGCGCAAACCATAACCGCTAGGATCAGTACGCGAAAACGAGCGCGGGCTGGAGTCCCAAGTTTAAAACCGAAGGCGACGTCCAGCGCATCGCCAACCAGGAATAATGTCATGAGCGCGAGGCCGACTGCGTATCCCGCGTGAAGATTTACCCAAAGCAGCATCAGCAAAGGTGTCCACCACAGAAGCTTGGGACGCTGGTACGAACGCTCCAGGATCAGAAGAAGAATACTGACCAGCAGCAGTGTAAGCATCTGCGGACGAACACCCCAACTCGGAGCCGACGCGAAAGCTCCCAATAGCACCAGCACCCCAGCGACGTAAGGACGCCCCGGACAACGCAGGAAAACCACCATAAACGCTGCTGCGATGACCGCGCCGAATCCCGCAATGAGTCCACCCGATCCCGCCAGCCGATACAAGTTGAACATTAAAACCTGGGATAGCCACTCATGATCGACCCAGGTCTGTCCGAACCGCGTGAAGGAGTAAGGGTCAGTATGGAAAACTCTGTGCGTTTGAACGATGAGCTGTCCGCTGCGCAAATGCCACCACACATCAGGATCGGTGACGCTGCGCGCTGCCATGGTGAAAAGACCTAAGGCAAGGATGGCCACAAAGATGCGCCGCGTTTGGAGGAACTCCATCACCAGTCCGAAGATAATACCTTGCCCGCCGTCCTACGGTATAAAATCGCCTCGCCCTGCTGGAGGAGTGTTTCTTAGGCAAGAGTTTGTCGTCCCCAGCGGAAGCGAGGATCTGTAATTCTTCAAGCATGCAACCCGCGAAACTGAAATCCGCTGTTCTCCTCTACTTGGCCGGTATAGTGATGATCCACGGCGCGGTCTTTTGGAGCGTTCGAGAGTCAGTCCGCAAGGGATACTCGGACTTCACCATCTACTACTGCGCGGGGACGATTGTGCGAAGCGGACTCGGACATCAACTCTACGACAACATCACCCAATTCAAGGTGCAACGGGAGTTCTCTCCTGAAGTCGCTATTCGCCTCGATGCACTGCCTTACAATCACCCACCCTTTGAGGCAGCATTCTTCGCCCCGTTCACTTACGTTTCTTATCCCTTCGCGTTCGCGCTGTGGGCGCTGGCAAATCTAGCCATGCTGATTAGCTTGCCATTCCTACTGCAGCCGGAGGTGCAGCATCTTCAAAATTATTCGAGGCCGTTCTGGGTCCTAGCCAGTTTGGGTTTCTTTCCGATTTTTTTCACCCTGCTTCAGGGACAGGATGCCATCCTGCTTTTGTTCCTCTACACACTCGCATTCGTTTGCCTGAAAAAAAACCGCGACGCCCTGGCCGGGGGCTGGCTTGCACTTGGGCTGTTCAAGCCTCACCTCATTCTGCCCTTCATTTTCCTCTTACTGGTGCAGGGAAAGAAAAAGGTCCTGTATGGATTTTTTCCGATGGGAGCGGCGTTGGTGTTAGTTTCCATTGTTCTTGTGGGTAGGGAAGCGATGCTGCAATACCCACGCTACGTCTTGCATTTGGAGGACACGATGGCGCGGGGTGCGATCATGCCTTCGGACATGCCGAATCTGCGAGGCGTTTTGTACTTGCTTCTGCATGGCGATTCGTACGCCGGGGTGGTCACGCTGGCGTTGTCGGTGGCAGTGCTCATCTTCGCGGCACGGCGTTGCTTCGCGGGAGCGGGTCTTTTTGACTTGAAGGTCTCCTTGGGCGCGGTTGCGACAGTACTCGTCAGCTATCACACCCTGGGGTACGACCTGAGCCTGCTGATGCTGCCTATCGTACTGCTTGCCAACGAATTGCTCGGCAAGGGCACGTTTCGTGGATGGCCCGATTTTCTTACTGCCGCGGCGATCGCGGTATTGTTCTTCTCGCCGCTTCAATTGGTCCTGTTGATGCGGGGTAACCGGCTGGCACTGATGGGTTGGGCGGTTTTGTCGTTGTTGTTCGGTATTGCCGGGCAACTGTCTTTGCGCAGCCGTGAGACGGGAGCAGCAGCGTGAGCGAGCGTATGCGGTGGGCAGCAACAGGGTTCGTGATCGTCATCGTCGCGGCTGTTGCGCTGAACCGAAACTTTTGCAATCAGTGCGCAACCGATCTGTTTTTCTCAATTACCTTGGCCTGCACATCGATAGTTTTTCTTTACGTCCGGCCTTTGGCGGAGGCCCTGCACGTCGTTGTCGCAGCCGCGCTGCTAATCCTGTTGCAATGCACCGCTCTCAGAGTGCCATTGCGAATCGCGCCAGCGCTGGCTTTGTCGGGAGTGAGCAGTCTTGCTTTTTTGGCTTGGCAAAGAATCTGGAGTGCGAACGAAGAAGATCGCGAGCGGTTGCACTACGCATTCCTGCCCCCGTTGTTGTTTGTTCTGCTTGGATATGTAGGTTCGGCGCCGCTTGCGATTACCGGCCGACTGCACCCGAAGACGCTCGATATGTTTCTTTACAGCTTCGACGCCAGCATGGGTGTGCAACCGAGCTTCAAGGCGGGGCAATTTGTGTTGCGGTCGCGATGGCTCACTCGAATCGCCTTGCTTTTCTACCTTGCGCTTCCCATTCCGGTGATGCTGGTTTACGCCCAGCAACTGGTCCGGCGCCGGAGCGCCGCAATGGCTGTTTTTCTCGGTTTTTTCATGGCCGGTCCTGTCGCGGTTGTTTTTTATAATCTGTTTCCGGCGTGTGGCCCCATTTACCTCTTCGGATCAAGGTTTCCCTTCGCACCCCCCACAGGTCTGCAGTTCAAAGAAATGCTGGTGCAGCCCCTGCTGGTCTCTGGTGCCCGAAATGCTTTTCCGTCGCTGCACTTGGCGTGGGCCGTGCTCGCGTGGTGGTACGCGGAAGGACTCTCGCATTGGACGAAGCTTTTCCTGCTCTTGTTTCTGGCGGGTACAGTGCTCTCGACTCTAGGCCTGGGTGAACACTACTTCATCGACTTGATAGCGGCGTTCCCGTTTGCGCTGATGATCCACGCTGGGTGCGCCCTGAAAATTCCATGGACTGATCGGCACAGGCTTATACCACTCTTGAACGGTACTCTTCTGCTGCTGGGATGGATCGCTCTACTCAGATTCGGGCTGAGAACCGTGTGGGTTTCCCCACTTGTCCCATGGACGCTCATCGGGGGCACCATGGTTTCTTGTCTGACTCTCGAACGGAGGCTTCAAAGGGCTCTCCCTGATCGTCAGTAAACTATGGGCAAGAATTCCAAGGCCGGTCTGGCTCTGGGTCTGCTTCTCGCGGGAAGCATGTGGTTTTACGTGCAGCACATTTTGATTCCCCATCAGCGAGCGGAAGCTGCCCTTCATGGAACGCCGCGTGGGAATCTTTCTGATCTGTATCCTCGCTGGCTGGGTGCGCGAGAGTTGCTGTTGCATCATCGCGATCCTTACAGCCCTGAGCTTACCCGCGAGATTCAGATCGGCTATTACGGACGAGAGTTAGACGCCCGTCGCCCGTCGGACCCGAAAGATCAGCAGGGTTTTGCTTATCCCGTGTTCGTTGTGTTTCTTCTTGCGCCGACCATTGGTGCTCCGTTCCCCATCGTTCAGAGCGGATTTCGATGGTTCCTCGTGGCCTTGACCGCCGCCACAGTGTTGCTTTGGTTGCGCACGTTGCGCTGGCGTCCTTCAATCACAGTAATGGCAATCCTGATTACACTCACCCTGGGCAGTTTCCAGGTACTGCAAGGGATTAAGCTGCAACAGTTGAGCTTGGTGGTTGGCGGGCTGATCGCGGGATGCGCTCTGCTGCTCGCCGAAGGATATCTCGCGTTCGCGGGAATTTTCCTGGCACGTTGCGACCATCAAGCCGCAGTTGTTGTTGCCGCTGGTGGGCTGGCTTCTCTTGTGGGCGTTTAGTGATTGGCGTCATCGCCAGAATCTGATATGGGGATTTGTCGTCGACCATCGGCGTTCTCTTCGCGAGCGCCGAGTATGTGCTGCCGGGCTGGGTCGGGCGTTTTCGTGGCGCCATCACGGCCTACCGGCAATACGACGACGGCGCCGGATCGGTGCTGGACGTCTTGCTCACGCCGGAGTGGGGAAGGCCCCTTGCGGCGCTGATCGTGGTCGCGTTTGCAGTAACTGGCCTGGAAATTCCGGCGCGCCCCGAATCGACTCAAACATTTTCAACTTGATGCTCGGACTTCTTCTCGCGATAACTGTCGTGATCGTCCCCAAAGCAGCCCCCTATAACCAGGTCCTCTTGCTGCCAGCTATCTTGCTGCTGGCGGGCTGGCGGACCTTCTCTGGCATAAGAACCGCGCGTCGCGCATTCTCCTCATGGTTTGCGGGCTGCTGATTTTCTGGCCTTGGTTGGCCGCAAGCACACTCACGCTCGCTTCGTTTCGCCTGCCCATGGACGCCATACAGAAAGCCTGGGCCTGGCCAATGTGGACGAGCTGCGCAATTCCTCTTGCCGTGGCTGTGCTGCTTGCAGTTAGCTTCCGCGAGTTCACGAGGCAAGCCGAGCTGAAGAATCCGGCCCTGAATCCCGCCTGCCTGGCTCATGAACTTGCATTCCCGCGCCGCCCGCGTTAGGCTTCTCGGGCACCCGACGTTTCCGGAGGATCGAATGACTCTGAAGATTGAGACACGGCAAGCCGACGGAGTCACGATCGTCTCATGCCAGGGCCGCATCATGTTTGGGGAAGAGGCCACCGAACTTCGCGAGGGTCTCAAGCGCGTGTTGGCATCCACTCGCCAGGTCGTGCTCAACCTTTCGGGCGTGACCTATATCGACAGCGGCGGCCTCGGCACCCTGGTGGGCGTTTATTCCTCCGCGCGCGCCGCCGGCGCCGAAATCAAGTTGACCGGACTGGGCCAGCGTTTGCGAGATGTCCTGCAAATTACCAAATTGGTTACGGTGTTCGAGGTCTACGACAGCGAGCAGGAGGCGATTGCTACGTTCCATCGCGGCGCGGCCTGAAATTGAATGGCAGCGGCCGCCGTTATGGTCTGCTGGTGAAATCTTCTTAGCCTCTTCCCACCGGCCTTCGATGCTGTCATTATTCCTTTAGCGACTTTAAGGAGCTTTGCTGGCACTGCATGGACTTCCAAACCATTATTGGCCCTTCTTCTGGAACCGGTTCCGGAGTGTTCCCCACCCTTGTATTTGTCCAGGGAAACGAACAGCGTGTGATCAATCTCGACCACAGTCCTTTCGGCGTGGGCCGAAAGGTCGATAAGGATCTGGTGATCGCGGACCCTCGTGTCTCCCGGGATCACGCCCAGATCATCTCGGAAAACGGTGTCTTCAGCATCGTGGACCTGGGCAGCAAGCATGGGACATTCGTCAACGGCGAACGGGTGGACCGCAAGACTCTCGAGCGCAACGACCGGCTGGAGTTCGGAGTTCGTGAAGTCGCTTACGTGATTTTCAATCCGCAGCACGGGACCACCAATTCTGCACGAGAGTTCCTGAGCCAGATCTCCGGGATGCACATCTCGGACGAGACCACGGACCTGGAAAAACTGGTTCTGTTTCTCGAAGCGGCCCGCAAGCTCAACACCATCGGTGTGCTCGACGAAATCCTGATGACCCTGCTGGACGTGACCCTGAAGCTGACCCGGGCTGAGCGGGCTTACGTCTACATGAAGAATGCCCGAGGGGACCTGCGGCTCGCTGCGGGACGCAACTCGAAGGGCGAGCCCCTGCTGGACGACAAGACGATTTCACACTCGATTCTGGATGATGCGCTGAAGTCCAACTCCGAATTCGTCCTCACCGATACCAGCCGGTCGGCTGACCTTACCGGACGCAAGAGCATCGTGGCCTACGATCTCCGCACCGTGATCTGCGTTCCTTTGCGCAAGCCGCAGGTGCAAGCCACTCGCGACGCCGACGCTCCCGCAGCTACGCCTTCCGCCGAAGTCATGGGAGCCTTGTACGTGGACTCGCGCTTTGCCTCGCGAGACATCTCCGGCGTCAGCAACGACATTCTCCACGCCATCGCGACTGAAGCTGCTTCGCTCATTGAGAACGCCCGTCTGGTGCAAGCTGAAGAGGCTGGCCGGCGATATCAGCAGGAATTATCAATCGCGGCCTCCATTCAGCAACGCCTCATGGCAGTGACGATTCCCGAGGTTCCATTCGCCAAGCTGGCGGGAAGAAACCTCTCCTGTAAAGAGATTGGCGGTGACTTCTTCGACGCGGTGAACACCGACCAGGGCTTGACCATCGTGCTGGCCGACGTGAGCGGCAAGGGAGTTTCCGCAGCTTTGCTGGCGTCGACCTTGCAAGGAATGATTTATTCGCAGCTCACAGCCGGTATGCCTTTGACCGAGATCGTGACCGCCGTCAATCGCTTCTTCACAGACAAAAATATTGGGGAGAAGTACGCTACAGTGATCATCGCCCGCGTCCGCGATAGTGGCGACTTGGAGTATGTGAATTGCGGGCACGTTCAGCCGCTGGTGGTTTCCAAAGGAGAAGTGTGGAGGCCAGCGCACGGCAATCTTCCTGTGGGATTGTTGCCCGATGCCAAGTACGAAAGCGATCACTGTCAATTGAAAGCGGGTGATCGGCTGGTGCTGGTGACAGACGGCGTGACCGAAGCCGAAAATTCGCGGGGAGATTTCTTCGAAGACTCGCGCCTGGAGCTCGCCGCCAAAACCGGATCGTTAGAACAAATCTTTACCGCGATCTCTACCTTCTGCGGCGGTACGCCCCTGAACGACGATTGCACCGTAGTGGAACTGGTGTACACAGGCAGCTGATCGCGAGTTTACTCGGCCCACCTCATAAAGAACCACCTATCTTTCCACAACCACGGAGAAGTCCGCGCCTTCCCACCGTTGTTCTTCCAGCCAATAAAATGTGAAGATGATCTCACTTCCCCCGGACAATCGGTCTGTTGGCAGGTCCGCCACGCAGGTGCCCAAGCCTGTGTCGCTGGTGTTGATGTCCTGCGCGGTCTGCCAGTTGTCGAAGCTCCAATGCACGGTCGCTGGCGCGGTCAGCACCAGCCGCAACTTCCTGCCCTGCGGCATGGTTCGGCATTTGTTGTTGAAGCGCCACGCAAAGTAGGTTGATTTCCCCTTTCCCACCAGGTATCGCTGCACGGTCTGAGGCGGTTGATCGAAAACTCTTCTTTCTTGCAGCGAGCGCCGTAGCTTGATGTATTCCGAGTGCGCCCACACCAACGGACATGCCGAGCCTGTGGGTTTTCCGGTGAACAATTCTCGCGCCGGTATTTCCGCTGCGTCCCAGGCCTGCTCCGGGATCAGGCGTCCTCCCTCCGTAGAGAGTTCCATCACTCGCAAGAGTTCTTCGGCGACTTGGGGCCGTCCGGCGGCGATTTCGTAGTGCGCGCGTTCGCCCGCCAGCAATGGCCATGGCCGGCCGATTCCAGTGCCGTCGAAAGGCGACCCATCTTCATGTTCTCCGTAGCCGTCGCCGTTGTAGCGATACCAACAGGGGCCTTGCGGCAACTTCACCCGCAGTAGAGCGTCGATCACTTTGATGGTGTTCAGAATTCGCGGATCATCCGCTGCCCGCAAACCGAATCGCACCAGCGCCAGCGCGTCCGGGCTGACCATATGAGTCGCTGCCTCCGAACTCTTCCCCGGTGGCCGGTTCTTTATGGGCACAAATCCCTCTGAGAGTGACGGCGCGCACTCCGTCTCCGGCGGAGCGATGCGGACGTAATAGCCTTCGACTCCGATCTGCCGCGCGAGATCCGTGTTGATGGCGTAGGTCCAGCGCTCAACGTTGTCATTCCAGTTGTCCGCCGTCTCCCGCAGGTACCCCGCGATGGCCTTCTCTCCGACCGCACTCGCAATATCCGCCGCCGCCAGCAATGCGGAGATCTCCACCGCCAGCGTGAATGGCGAATAGCCCGCATCCTCTTCCCAGCGATCCTGCTGCGTAACCGGGCCATTGCGAACAAGAAACCCGGCTGCACGCCGGACCAGAGTCCACCAGCGCTTCAAGCCGCCTAATGTAGACGGGCAATTCCGCCGGAGGCAATCCACCAGCAGAATGGGAAACGCGGCCTCATCCATCTGCAGGCCCATCCAGTACGGACGCCCATCTAACCACATGTTCTGAGCCCAATGTCCGTCGGCCTCCTGCGTTGACTCAAGATATCGGAGCACTCGAACTGCGTCAGTCTCCGCGCCCGCAGCCAGGAATCCGAACGCGGTTTCTACCAGATCGCGCGGCCAGACCAGGTGGTATCCACCAAGATCCTCATCGCCTTTGCTGAAGCCCCACGGAATGGAGAGACTCGCAATCACGCCTCCCAGGAAGTCTTTCGATTCATGAGTGCGCAACACCGCTACGCTGGCGCGGTAGAGATCGCGCTCACGGGGGACGGAATCCAATTTCATCAGGCCTTCATGCCAGGTTTCCCACTGCTCTACGTAACGCTTGTGAAGGTCGTCGTAGGAGTCGAGCAAGGTGGCTCGCACCTGTTGCCCAGCCTCTGACCAGATGCCGCCGAAACCCAGAGCGATTACGAACTCTCCTTCGCACGCGGCCAAGTCGATCTCCCCCGTCATGGCGATATTGCCGTTCTCGGCGCGGGTGTAGTCCCACGTAAGCTTGAAATTCTGCGAGAGATCCTGCCAGCCGTCGGAATATCCGACGAAGCCCACGCTCATCTTCTTCCACGGAATCGAACAGCCAAAGGCCAAGGCGCAGTCATCGCGCTCTGCGAAGAGCATGGGCACGCTCTTGTAATCTCCCACCCACCCGGTGTTGCCGAATCCCCAATTGGCAAGATGCGGTGCCAGTACAGCATAAAGATGGTAGTCGGCGAGAGTTCCCCGGAACGGGATGAAGCGAATCTTCTGCAGCACGACGTTGCGATAGGGATCCGTCAGCACTTGTTTTTCGATTCTGTACCGCCCCTGTAGCTCCGTATTAATCAGCTCGTACGCGGGCACCCCGGGCGCGACCGGGATGTTCTCAAACTTGCAGTGACGTTTCTCTTCGGAGAAGTAGCTTGTGCCGTCGGTGACGATCAATCCCATGTCACGCGTGCAAGCCTGGTCCACACGAGGGTAATAAACTTCGTTCAGGATGCCGTGGCTGGTGGTGAACCAAACCCGGCTATGCTGATTCAGGGCCGTGCCCACGGCACTCTTTGCGCTGGAAGTCCAGCGCGGCCGAATCCCCGGCCAACCCGGAGCGTATCGTTCGTTACTCACTGGTCTATCCCTCTAGCAGGTTATTAAAAAAACTCTGGTTTTGGGTGGCGCAGCGCTTCCAGCTCTGCGGTAAATGTTCTTAAATGGGTGAAGGCTTTAGCCGCTGAGATAACAGAATCGAGTTTTTCAGCAGCCTCCGAGATTTGTCAATGCATGGTACTAGAACCGTAATGTTAGATGATTCGCGAGTTCGCGCGAAGATTCGCGCTATTCTAGAGGCCACGAAACCGTGGCCCCAGATACCCAAATCGATTCTTTCCTCACGCAACGCCGGAGCATGGTCGAGTCGCAGTTGCGCGCTCGCGGAATCCGGGACGAGCGCGTGCTCGCGGCGATGTTTCGCGTTCCGCGCCACGAATTTGTTTCTGAGGAGCATCGCGACCAGGTGTACGAAGATCACCCGATTCCAATCGGTGAGCGCCAGACCATCTCGCAACCCTACATCGTCGCCATCATGTTAGAAGCTTTGGCGCTCAATCCGTCGGATACAGTTCTGGAGATAGGCACTGGTTCCGGCTATCAAACCGCAGTCCTCTCGGAACTCACTCGCCACGTGTACTCCATAGAGCGGCACGAGGCGCTCGCCCGCGCTGCACAGGCCACGCTTGCCCGGCTTGGTTTCAGCAACGTGGAAGTGTTCGTCGGCGATGGGAGCCATGGCCTGCCTGATCTCGCACCCTTCGACGCCATTGTCGTCTCCGCAGCCGCACCGCAGATCCCTCCGCCGCTGTTCGAACAACTGCGCGAGGGCGGACGCATGGTGATCCCCGTGGGTCCAGCGCATGCTCAGGAATTACAGTTAGTGCGCAAACACGAAGGCCAGCCGGTGGTCACCAGTATGGAAGGATGCCGATTCGTTCCCCTGATTGGCAGCGAAGGCTACCGTTCAGGATGGTAAAGATTCTCCCGTTTGTTTCCTCTGTGGACCTTCGTGTCCTTTGTGGTTGATGCCTTAAATTCATAACCACAAAAGACACGAAGGTTCACCAAGGAATGCAATGAGGGAGGTACTTTCAAAGGAATCCAAGGTTACAATTTACTCGTGCCCGTTCTTCACAACCTGCGCATAACCCTCGAAATGATCAAATGGGAGCACTCCATCTTCGTGCTTCCATTCGCGTTGTGCGGAGCCATGCTGGCGGCGAACGGCTTCCCGAGCGGACACGCATTGGTCTGGATCATCATCGCCATGGTCACGGCCCGGTCGGCGGCGATGGCTTTCAATCGCCTCGCCGACGCGTCGATCGACGCCGCCAACCCGCGAACCCAAACGCGCGCCCTCCCTGCCGGCACGCTCACCCCCGGTTTCGTGATCGCATTCGTGCTGGTGTCATGCGCGCTATTTGTTTTCGCGGCCTCCGAGCTCAATCGGCTTTCATTCATCCTTTCTCCGTTCGCGCTGGCCGTGGTTCTGCTCTACTCCTACACCAAAAGGTTCACTCGCTGGTCTCATCTGGTTTTGGGCTTCGCTATGGGAATCGCGCCTTCCGCCGCCTGGATCGCCGTCCGCGGCTCGCTCGATCCGCGCATCCTGCTGCTTACTGCCGCGGTCACCTTCTGGGGCGCCGGCTTCGATGTGCTGTACGCCTGTCAGGATTTCGACTTCGATCAACAGGCCGGGCTGCACTCCGTGCCGCGCTATTTCGGCATCAGCAAGTCGCTTTGGATCTCGCGATGTTTTCATCTGATCATGATTCTGTTGCTGATCAGCCTGGTGGCCGTCTTCGGATTGGGAAAGCTGGCAATTGCTGGAGTCGTAGTCGTAGCTCTACTTCTCACCTACGAACATTCGCTGGTTTTGCCCCACAATCTCTCAAAACTTAACGCCGCATTCTTCACCATGAACGGCGTGATCTCGGTAGTATTCTTCTTCTTCGTGGCCGGGGATTTACTGCTGCGGTGAAGCGTAGTGAATGTAGGCGCGGGCGTCCCCGCCCGTACGAGGCCAGATAGTAACCGTGCCAGATAGTAACCGTGATGGACGGGGACTTGACCCGGGATTTCCCCATGCAAAAAGGTGGGCGTGTGGTAAAGGCATGGGCCACCCGCGCTCAAAGTCTATGGCTTAACCTGGAATGTCTTATTGCTCTTCCACGTTCCTCCCGGCGTTGTTACAGTTACAAATCCGGTTGTCGCACCGCTGGGCACGGTGGTCTTGATTTCGGATTTTGAGACAACAGTGAACGTCGCCGCGGTTCCGTTAAAGCTGACGCTGCTCGCACCCGTCAGGTTGGTTCCCAGGATGAGCACGGGCGCCCCCACTTTGCCGGAGGCCGTCAGGGTCTGGACGAACGGGCCAAGTCCAACTGATAGACTGAAGATTGTGCCATCGTCATTGGCCCCGCCCAGCTCCGCTGTTCCGTATAGATTCCCGTCGGTCGCCTGAACCAGCCCCCCGTGCGGATTGGCGCCGTCGGTCGAGTCGAAATCGTGCAGCGTGGTCAGCTTTCCCCCAGAGGTGATTTCGAAAACGGTGCCGTAGCCGTTGGCCCCGCCTTGAGTCGTCGTGCCGTACAGGTTCCCGTCGGTAGCTTGAATCAGTCCACAGAGAGGGTACTGGCCGTCATTGACATTGAAACTGTGTAGCGTGGTCAGCGTCCCCCCAGGAGTAATTTTAAAAACCGTGCCGTCGTTGTTGGCTCCGCCACCGTAAGTCGTCCCATAGAAGTCCCCGTTGGCGGCTTGGACCAGTCCGGCGTAAGGGCTGCCAGTGTCAGTACCGCCGAAGCTGTTCAGCGTGGTCAGCGTGCCCCCGGGAGTAATTTTAAACACCGTACCCAACCCGACCGTTCCCCCACTGCTGGTCGTCCCGTACAAGTCCCCGTTGTTGGCTTGAATCAGACCCGCGAGAGGGTAGGGGGTGGCGCCATCCGTATAGTCGAAGTTGTGAAGAGTAGTCAGCGTACCCCCGGCGGTGATTTTGAAAATCGTGCCGGATCCGTTGGCCCCGCCTTGATAGGTTGCCCCATAGAACTTCCCGTTGCTGGCTTGGACTAGCACCGTCGGGCCATCGCCGTCGGTAAGGTCGAAGTTGTAGAGCGTGGTCAGCTTTCCTCCGGCGGTTATTTTGAAGAGCGTGCCGGCGTCGTTGGCCCCGCCTGAGAAGGTTGATCCGTACAAATCCCCGTTGGTGGCTTGAACCACTCCCACCGGAGCGCTGCCGTCAGCACCACTGAAGCTATAAATAGCCGTCACCACGCCGCCGGTGGTTACTTTGAAAACTGTGCCGTATCCGCCATCGCCATATACGGAGGTAGTCCCGAATAGCTCGCCGTCTAGTCCCTGCACGAGCGATGTATAGGGAACAGCACCGTCAGTCCCGTCAAAACTAACCAGAGTTTTGAAGGTGATGGTTGCGTGGGAAGATATCGCTGCCCCCGCACAAAACACAAACACGACGCATATCGTCTTCCATAACCCACGTCGTCCCAGGCCGACTTTGAGCCTGCGCGCAGATACACCAGTAACCAGTTCTCCCGTTCGCAGTTTCATGATTGGGAATCCTCTCGCCAAGACTACAGACTGATGTTGGCAAACTCACATAACAAGTCGTGAGTCGCTGGCCGGAACCACAGGGCTGCTGGGGATGCAGCCACCGCCGACCGTCGCACATTATCCCCGATGCCGCCCCGCCTGTCAACGTGGTGGACTGATCCTACGTGGACTGATCTTGGAGTCCCGGTTCCTGGGTGCCATCCCGAAAGCCCGCGCTTTCTCCAGCAGGCGAGGGATCTCGCGCACAGTATTTTCGCAGCAATACTCGCTCTTCCCTTTCTCTCAGCTGTGAGCGCCGCTCCTGCTGGGCTTGACGCGGCAGCTCATGCCAGATAACATAAGCGAAACAATATTATCTGTAGGAGATACAGATCTTTGACAATTTGACGCGGGTGTTTGCGCCCCACTTTCCCAATGCCGGGGCTCTCAACCATTCCGAAAAGGATCGGAGCGGACATCGATCTGCAGAAGTTTCAAAACGGAACTGCGAACTGCAATCGCAACGCCTGCAACCCCAATGTTGTCTAGATTTTGCGCGTAACTCCCGTAAACTCAAAGATCTAGCACATAGTCATAAAATAAATCTTGTGTTTTCAAGATTGTGCACCGAAAGGGGGGAGGGGGTACCCGGTACTAAACAGTAAACTCCGTCCCGATTTGGGAAGAATCGCGGCTGTGACTTCCGCTACTTTGGTGCGGTATGATCAAAACAATGCCCAGCACGCAGCCATCCCCGAGCCACCCATTTCAGAGTGACGACCGTCGCCTTGCTGCCATGAAGGACAAAGTCCTGGCCCATGAGCGCCTGAATGCTGACGACGCCCTAACCCTCTACCGCTCCCCAGACATCCTCGCGGTTGGCTGGCTGGCGAATTCCGTGCGTGAGCGCATGCATGGCGACAAGACGTACTTCAATGTCAATCGCCACATCAATCCCACGAATGTTTGTGTTGCTGCCTGCCGGCTCTGCGCTTTTGGCCGCAAGAAGGACACGCCCGGCGCTTACACGATGGCCCTCGAAGAAGCCTTCCAGACGGCCGCCTCCGGTTACAGCGAAGCGGTTACCGAGTTCCACATCGTCGGCGGCTTGCATCCCGATCTCCCATTTCAATATTTCCTCGACCTGATTTCCGGCCTGAAGCAGCGCTTTCCGCAGGTGCATTTGAAAGCCTTCACCATGGTTGAGGTTGCGTACTTGGCGAAACGCGCCAAGCTATCGATTGCGGAGACACTCGAGCAACTTAAAGCCGCGGGCGTGGACTCGCTGCCTGGTGGCGGTGCCGAGATTTTCGCCGACCGGGTACGCCACATCATTTGCGATCACAAAATTGATGGCGACCAGTGGCTGGAAACCGCGAAGCTGGCTCACCAGATCGGTCTGAAGTCGAACGCGACCATGCTCTACGGTCACGTCGAAAATGACGAAGACCGCGTCGATCACTTGCTCAAGCTCCGTAATCTGCAGGATGAAACCGGCGGCTTCCAGACCTTCATCCCGTTAGCATTCCATCCCGACAACACCCCGCTGCAACATCTGCCAAAGACGACAGGTATGCTCGATATCAAGCAGATCGCCGTGGGTCGGCTGGTTCTGGACAATTTCCCGCACATCAAATCTTATTGGCAGATGGTGACAGCCAAGATGGCGCAGATTTCGTTACGCTTCGGCGCCGATGACATCGATGGAACCGTCATCGAAGAAAAGATTTATCACGATGCCGGCGCGACCACGCCGCAAGGTATGCGCCGCGAAGAGTTGGTACGCCTGATCCGCGAAGCCGGTCGCGAACCGATTGAACGCGATACTCTGTATCGGCCAGTGACGCGGACCGAGACGTCGGTCACGGTCGCGGTCTAGATCCCCCAACTGTCCCTCTCACCCCCGTGCCTCCGCAAGGGCGGTCGTCACAATGTGCAGTGATTAGTTTGGAATCCTTAATTTTGCATTCTCCCTTCTTGCGGCGGGTGTAGAATCGGCTTGTAAGGAACCGGAAATCTTCACGGAATCTCTTCCGTGATCCGAGGCCTGAGATGAATGTCCACATCAGCTATAAAGTTCGCAAATCTCCAGACATAGAAAAAGATATCAACCACCTGATCGAGAAGCTGCGCAAGCGGCTCCAGGTTTTCCGCCCTGAACTGGTGCATCTGAAGGGCGTTGTCGAACAGAATTCGCCGCGTGAGGGAACCACGGTATCGCTGAACCTGCGCTTGCCCTCGGGCCAGATGGCGGTGCAGAAATCGGCCTCGACCGCCGCATCGGCGGTGAAGGCGGCCTTCGACGACCTGCTGCAGCAGATCAGCAAACACAAAGACCTGCTGCGCAACTCGCACAAGTGGCAGCGCCGGCGGGTGGCGGATTTCCGCCCCAAGTCGGGAGTCGCCTTTGAAGACACCGTCGCAGCGGTGCGCGTTCCGACCGCATCATCCGATGATATTCGCACCTACGTGAATGCCAGTCTCGGCCGCCTGGAACGTTTCGTTGAGCGCGAACTCTATTTCCGCGAAACTGCCGAGGAGATCACGCCCGACTCCGTAACTAAAGAAGAAGTTATCGACGAAGCCATCGCGCGTGCACTCAGTAACGGGACCAACGGAGCCGAGAAGCCGGAAAGCCTGGCCCTTGAGCCGTGGCTCTACCGGCTGGCGCTCCGCTCCATCGAGGATCTCTCGGCCCGCAGCCCGGAGAGCCTGCTCTCGTTTCATCTCGAAGATTCCGCCCGGCGCCCCAACGTCCGCGCCAGCGACGAACCCGAACTGCAGTTCCATCAGCCGGACGAAACTCTGACCGGGGAAAACGTGATTGCCGACAAGCGCACATCTACGCCAGAAGACATCGCCTCCTCGGACGAGATGGTCACGCTGGTGCAGTTTGCTCTTGAGGGTGCCGATCGCTCCGACCGCGAAGCTTTCATCCTGCACGCCATCGAGGGATTTTCGCTCGATGAAATCGGCGTCATCACCGACCGCAAGCCGGACGAGGTGCGAAGCTCCATCGAATTGGCACGCCAACATTTGCGCCACTTGGCGCCGCTGGCCAACCGGTTCAAGCCAAAGCCGGAAAAGCTGGCCCGGGCTTCAGCAAGAGGTTGAAACTATCGACAGCACTCAGGAGAAATCGTGATGATTACCCGCGAAGACATCCGTGAGCTAGCTCAATTCCACACCAACGGCGACGAAGGCTCGGCGCTGAGTTTCTATTTCGAGCCGCGCACGCCGCAGAACAAATCGCATCACGAAGAAACCATTCTCGCGAAAGATCTGGTTCGCCGCGCCCTGCACGAGGCGGAGAAGACCAGCAAGAACGGCAGCACACGGGCCGACTTGAATCGCATCCTCGAAATGGCCGAGAATCTGCACGGCAACCAGGCGCGCGCTCGAGCCGTGTTTGCCTGCGGCAGCCGCAATTTCTGGCGCGAGTTCGATCTGCCTTCGCAACTGCCGGGAACCCAGCTGTTCGTGAACCGCCAATTCCATTTGAAGCCGCTGGCCTTGCTGCTTGGCGCCCAGCCTCGTCTTTGGGTCGCACTTGTCGATCGCCAAAAGGCGCGGTTCTTCGATCTCCGGCTGGATGAACTCAAAGAGCGTGACGGGATGTTCCGCACTCCTCCCGGTCGTCAGGGCCGCGGCGACGGTTATGCCGGATACGACGGCGGGCATGCCCAGCGCCGCGTCAACGACGAAGCCCTGCACCACTTCAAGAGCGTGGCCGAGCACTTAAGCGCAGCTCTCGAGAAAGGGCTGTTCGAGAAGCTGATCATCGGCTGCCACGAGACCAGTTGGCACGAACTCGAACCCCAATTGCATCCTTATGTGAAACAGCGGCTGCTGGGCCACTTCGCGTCCGATCTCGCGCGGATCACGAATGAGCAGATACGCGAACAAGCCGGCCGCATTCTGCGCGAATCGCTCGATCAGCGTTGCAAAGAGCTGGCGAGAGAAGCAATCAGCCAGGCCAAGAGCAACGCCCGCGGAGTGACCGGGCTGCGTCGAGTGTTAAAGTCGCTCGAACTGGGCGAAGTGCAAACCTTGCTAATCGGCGATAAATTCTCGCATTTGGCGGTACAGTGCACGAATTGCGGACATCTCGACGCGCATATGGTGCGGCACTGCCCGGCCTGCGGTCACGAGACTCGCGAAATTGAAGACATCACCGAAGCCATCATTCCGGCCGCCATCCGCCGCGACATTGAATTGTTCTTCGTAAGGGACGATCCCGAGTTTGACCGCGCCGGAAACATCGCCGCGCTGCTACGCTTCCGTGCCGATCAAAGCAAAGGCGGAGGCTTGCGCGCGGCGTCGTGAGAAATATTGCACACATTGTGGTGCAACATTTCGTCGGAAAAAAACTCTTCGTTTTGGCTAAAATCCAGAAAACAAAGGGCCGTAAATTTTCTTGGCCTTCTAGATCTATGGTTCTTAAGGTAGTTACAGGCAAAATCTTGGAAACATTGGAGTTAGCGTCGTGCCAGCTGGCCTCAGTTCCTTTGCTAACTGCTCGGGATGCATCGCTTGTCAAAGATCTAAGATTATCTTGTAGATAATCGTTTTGTATAAATGTTATCGCAAACGAAAGGACGAGGTCAAGAGAAAAGCGCCTGGGATGCGGGTTCAGTTCCAATTCGGGAATGTTTTGCGCGGGCTGTCTCGCTGCTGATCGGTGGAGGCTGAGCTTCATTGGGACAGCGCGGCCGATAGCAAGATGTTCGCGACTTCGCTAGGACATTCGACGTGGCAATCGTGGCCAGTCTCCAGTTCGATGACCTCCCAGCGGGAAGCGCGAGCCTTTCTGGCAAACGGCTCGAAAAACGACCTTGCGGGATATCCTTCCGCGACGCACCTAACGAAAGTGGCTGGAATGCTGGTTTTCCGATTGGCCGGAAGACGAAGCGGCTCCTCAAAGCAACGCAGGCTGAAATCACACAGCCTGGCGCGTACGAAATCACGCGCCTCGCCTGGCTTCAATCCCCCGAGGTCAAGTTGGCCTTCCCCGCCTGGCAGCCGCCAGCCATCTCCGTGCTGTCGTGCGACGTCACGAAAATAGGTGCCAATCTCGGGCGGAAGCAAATCCAGTACGCTTTGGCCATTTTTCGGAATGAAGGCATCCAGGAAAACCAATCGCTGGATTTGAGTGGGGTTTGTCTCTGCCGCACCACTTATGACCATGCCTGCGTAACTGTGACCTACAAGGATCACATGGTCGGAGAGCCTCGACAACTCGAGGGAAACGTCCTCTACATGTTGCCGTAGCGTAATGTCGGGAGACAATCGGCTTTGATCTGTGCCAATCCCGCTGAGGAGCGGTGTTATCACCCGATGGCCGTGCTTTTCCAGTAGGGGGGCTAAGAGGTCCCACGTTCCCGTCGACTGCCATGCGCCGTGTACAAGGACGAACGTCGACATAGGGGGGAGTTTAACAGGTTGAGATGCCTGCGAAGAATGCGAAAGGCCGGGTCGGCTCTTGAGGCGAGAGAATATCGAGTGACTTGGAGAGAGCGTTGGTTCTCTGCGGGGCATGAGTCGAGTTTGAAGTCCTCTGCGGAACGGCTGAAGCCGTGCCCTTCGCAGTCTTCGCGGGCGAGGGCGCGCGCTAGACGGGCAACCCTAGCGAGCTTCTCTCGCTGACAGCCGAGGGCGGCTGTCCCCACATGATCTAATCCAGTTCTCGACGGTCCTGGCTGCGACACTCCACCTGAGACACCGCCTCCGTTATTTAGTAGAGGCGACGCTACAATTCTCTAAAAACCAGTATATTTGGCGTCCAGTTCCCTGCATAACCGCTGTATCCAGTTATTAAGAAAGAGTCTTCCGTTCACGAATCTGGCGGAATTCATGGCAACCGCATTGCATGATAATTTCACTGTATTTGTGGGGAAATTGCTCAGGATCGTATCCAAGAATTGCTTGCCTATCTTTGTGACGGTCCTGCGCTCAGACCAAGGAATCCTTTCACAGGCTGAACGGTAACGGGAGGACCGTGCAGGCGAGTCGGCAGTAAAGTGCTTTCAGTCTCCCAAGTCAACAACGAACCTCCCAACCTGGCCAAACGTTGTACTCAATCGCTCACGGCGTATTCGAACCGTGGGACCGGCATTCACCAGCATTTTCGGTCCGCCACTTCGAAAAAAAACCAGGAGGATAAATTCCATGATCAAAGTATTTCGGTTCTTGGCAATTTGCACGATCAGCGTTGCGTTCGGAACATTGTCAATCGCGTGGTCACAGACCTATACGGCGGTCAACTTTCCCGGCGCAACACTCACCGAACTAATTGGAGGCCCCAATCCACAGGGCACGAGCGTTGGCGGTTACACCCTTACGGCTGGCGGTCCTCTGCATGGTTTTACGTTAAGGAACGGGGTATTTACGGCGTTCGACCCGCCGGGTTCCACGTTTACGACTGTTAACTTTATCAATCCGCGAGGAGATATTGTGGGTGCCTACGTCGACGCTGGTGGCGTCAGCCACGGTTTCGTTCTGAGTGGAGGGACTTACACAACGGTTGATTACCCGGGCGCGGCTGGTACCGTGATCAGTAGCGTTAACCCATCCGGGGAAATGTCAGGCGCTACCTGTTCCGACCCTGCCTGCGGCGTCTTTGGCGCTACCAACGTTACCCACAGTTTTCTAGTGTCCAAGAAAGGCGTCTTTTCGGCGACCTTCGATCCACCCGGCGCAGTCAGCAGTACTAGCAGCGTTGTGCTCCCTTCTGGCGCAGTCGTTGGTGCTTCCACAAACGCAACTGGAACGACATGTTCCACACAGTGCCAGGGTTACATGCGGTTCCACGGATCGTTTGCCACAATCAATTTTCCGGGCAGTTCGTTTACGTTTGCCGGAGGGGCCAACGCCGAGGGCAGCATCGTAGGGGTTTACACCGATGCTTCGGGCAACGGACACGGTTTTCTGTTTAATGGCGCTTACACGTCGTTCGACTACCCCGGAGCCAGCTTTACTGAGGCGACAGGGATTAACCCTAGCGGTGTCATCGTGGGGCTCTATGTTGACTCCGCGGGCGGCGTGCACGGATTCACGCGGACGCCGTAAGCGATTGAGAGTTGGCCTCACCGATTGACGTTTCTTAATGGCCTCACGTCGATGCACTTTTGGGCATTGGCGTGAAGGCCATTCAGGCGCCCGGTCCAAATTCCATTTCAAATATCAAAGTTGTACACCGTGGCGGGTTTCCCCTTCGGCTGCCGTATGGTACGAGCATCGTAGGCTCGTGCTATTCTGGCGGACGTTTTCCAACGTTAGCTTTCCTGGGAGGATTTGATGACGGTTTCGAGGCGCGACTTTCTGGCTACGGCTGTGGTGGGTTCTTTATCGGTGGGGTTGCCGGGCGTTGCGAGTGGCGTGCAGGACTCGGCAAATCCTAAGCCAAGCTCGGCCGGTGGCAAGCGTCCGGTCGTTACTCGTCCGATCATTGTTTGTGCAAACAACGGATTCAACTATCTCGACGACGCATACACATTCCTCGCCGGCGGTGGAGACACGTTGGACGCGGCGCTGCGCGTGGTGAAGGGGCCGGAGGACGATCCTAATGACACCAGCGTCGGGCTTGGGGGAATCCCCAACGAGGAAGGCGTGGTCGAACTCGATGCTTGCTGCATGCACGGGCCGACGCGGCGGGCGGGGTCGGTCGGCGGGGTGCGAAATATCAAGAATGTTTCGCTGGTTTCGAAAGCTGTGATGGAGCAAACCGGGCATGTGATGCTGGTGGGCGAGGGCGCGGAACGGTTTGCCGTGGCCGTTGGTTTTCCACGCGAGAATCTGCTGACTGATCATTCGCGCAAGATCTGGCTGCTGTGGAAGGAGTATCACTCGAATGAAGATTGGTGGGGACCGGGGTTGGATGATCCGCGATGGCAGCCTCCGGATATACCCCGAAACCGCAATCGGAGAAGATGCGGGAACGTTTTCGTCGCCTCGAAGAGCGCGCGGCTGATCTTGGCATCGCGCCCGAGTTGCGAGAGGAGGCGGTACACAAAGTTTTGTTTCCGCCTACGGGCACGATTCATTGCTCGGCGCTGAACGCGAAGGGCGAGATTTCAGGTTGCACGACCACTAGCGGCCTGGCTTACAAATTGCCGGGACGTCTGGGCGATTCTCCGATCATCGGAGCCGGGTGCTATACCGATCAGGATGTGGGCTCGGCGGGCGCGACGGGCAGCGGAGAAGAGAATATCAAGGTGGCGGGGGCGCACACGATTGTCGAAAACATGCGCCACGGCATGTCGCCGCTTGACGCGGGGACGGACGCGCTCAAGCGCATTGTCCGGAATTACAACGGTGATATGGCCAAGCTGCGCTTCGTGGACATGACTTATTACATCGTGCGTAAAGACGGGGTCTACGCGGGGGTTTCGCTATGGGAAGGTTACTCGCCGTCCAAGCCACACAAGATCGCGGTGCATGATGGGACCAAGCGTGCCGAGAAGACGGTCGCAATGTTCAAGGGGTATTCGCAGGATTTTCCTCCGGAGCCGAGAGTTCCGGCGACATAGGGAGGACAAGGGCAAATTAGGAAGCCCGGTTGAGATTCGCACGATAATCGTGTACACTGCATGCGTATGAAAAACGTTACCCTGAGCGCTGATGAAAACCTCATCGAGCAGGCACGGTTGGTAGCTCGATCGCAGCACAAGACCCTCAATGCGGCTTTTCGGGAGTGGCTGGAACAGTATGCGGCGCAGGCGGGCGGCGGTGCGGCGGTCGATGCGCTGATGCGCCGTCTTCGCCACGTTCGTTCGACCGGTCCCTATACACGGGACGAGATGAATGAGCGGTAAATTCTTTCTCGACACCAACGTCTTCGTGTACCTATTTGATACGACCGCGCCTGCCAAGGCCCAGAAGGCGGCGCGATTGGTTCGCGACGCGGTCGATACGGGGAAGGGAATCGTAAGCTATCAGGTCGTACAGGAATTCTTCAATGTAGCCTTGCGACGTTTTGCGCATCCGATGAGCGGAGCCGAAGCCGAGCAATACTTGATTACTGTAATCCGTCCCCTGCTGGCGGTTCACTCCTCCCCAGCTTTGTATGTCGATGCGCTACGGATCGCAGGGAAGCACCGCTTGGCCTGGTATGACTCGATCATCGTCGCCTCGGCTCTGGAAGGCCGATGCGACACGCTTTATAGCGAAGACTTCCAGCACGGGCGGCAGATCGAAGGCCTACAGGTGGAGAACCCGTTTGTCTGAGGGACTGGCTCAGCGACCTTCACCGGGGTTGAAGCTCTACTCTTCCTTGGTGTCATCCTGACGGGCCGTTAGGGGCACGAAGGATCTCACGCGGATTGGCGGGAGTGCGGTTGACAATGTCGTTGAGGCTTTCAGGCGAGTGCTGGCGCTACCCGCGAGATCCTTCAGCTGCTGACGCCGGTTCAGGATGACGTCTCTCGAGCTTTTACTGACAATGATCCACCGCTACTGCTGCGCGACGAAAGCTCGGAAGAAATTTACGTGCCGGACTGGCAGCTTCCCTGAGATTTCCTCCGAATCGGTTACGCGAAGCGCACCTTCACATCCGGGCCTTTTTCTAAGTGGATGCTGTCGATGAAGCGTACTTTGCCGGTGCGGAAGGTCAGGATGACCGACGAAGTGCGTGTGCCTTCGCCGAAGAAGCGAACGCCTTTCAACAATGCGCCCTCGGTCACGCCGGTGGCGGCGAAGATTAACTGCTTGCCGGGAGCAAGGTCCTCGGCCTCGTAAATTTTATTCTTGTCCTTGATGCCCATGCGGGCGATGCGCTCTTCCAATTCGGGCTTGTCGACCACCAGGCGTCCGAGCATGTAGCCGTTCAAGCAGCGAATGGCGGCAGCCGTGATCACGCCTTCCGGAGCGCCTCCCGAGCCCATGACCGCGTGGACCCCGGTGCCAATTACCGCGGCCGCGATGCCGGCCGAGAGATCTCCATCTCCGATTAGTCGAATGCGGGCGCCCGCGGCACGGATATCGGCGATGAGCTTCTCGTGTCGCGGGCGGTCCAGCACAATAATGACCAGGTCTTCCACGTCGCGATCCATCCGCTTGGCAATGTTCTTGAGGTTTTCAGCGACCGGCGCATCCAGCTCCACGGCGTCTTTGCAGGAAGGGCCGACCACAATTTTTTCCATGTAGCAATCGGGGGCGTTCAACAAGCCGCCGCGTTCGGAAGCCGCCAGTACGGTAATGGCGCCGGGCGCTCCGGTAGCGCAAAGATTCGTCCCTTCGAGCGGGTCGACCGCAATGTCGACCTCGGGGACCTCGCGGCCATCGGGAAATTCCGCGCCCACTTTCTCTCCAATGTAGAGCATGGGAGCTTCATCGCGCTCCCCTTCGCCGATCACAATGGTTCCACGCATGGGAATGCTGTCCATGGTTTGACGCATGGCCTCGGTGGCTACCTGGTCTGACAGTTTGCGTTCGCCCTGGCCCATGGTGTGAGCCGACGCGATGGCCGCGGTCTCGACCACTCGGAGAAATCTCGACGACAGATCGCTCTCGATGTTCTGGCCAAAACTCCTGGCCTTGCTTTCAGGTTTGGTGTGAGTAGCCATGAACGCCTCCAAAAGAAACCGGACAGAGACTATAGCGCGAAGCGGGGGGAGAGGGAAAGGTCGTGCGGCGCTGAACCACGGGAGACGTCTGGCCCACGCAGGCGAACACTGATAAAATCGCTCTGTACCTTCCCACACAGTGGGGCTATAGCTCAGTTGGGAGAGCGCATCGTTCGCAACGATGAGGTCGTCGGTTCGAGCCCGACTAGTACCCAAAAAAGGTAGGGAAGTGTGTCGTGTCGCCCTTTGTTTTTTGTTGTATATGGGCCTGTAGCTCAGCTGGGAGAGCGCATCGTTCGCAACGATGAGGTCGCCGGTTCGATCCCGGCCAGGTCCACCATTTGCTGTAGCCCGGCATGGAACGAACGTGAGCATCGGGCCGCTGGCGCTGTGCGCTGGCCAATGGAGCAAATGAAATCACCCCCACAAACAGGAGACTGGCGCGGCAAGCAGGCGGTCGCCGAAAGGAACGAGCCTTCCACCATCGTAGAGCACGACTCCTAGTTTGAACTTATCGCCGGAGGCGTCCGCCAGCTTACGGAGCCCCTTGAAATCGCCTGTACTCACGGTAGCGCTCGCCTTGACCTCGACACCGACTAGTGCACCGCTCCCAACTTCAATCACCAGATCAACCTCGTCTTGGTCTTTGTCCCGATAGTGATAGAGAGCGCAGTTCTCAAGCCACCAAGACGCCTGTTTTAGTACTTCGGAAAACACAAATGTCTCGAGCACAGGCCCGAAGATCGAACGGTCTTTTGCAATTCGTTCGGCAGTGGCCCCCAAGAGGGTTCCCAGAAGACCGGAATCGAGGAAGTGCAGCTTCGGCGTTTTCACTAAACGCTTCAATTGGTTCCGGAACCATGGTTCTATCCGACGAACAAGGAACAAGTGCTCCAGAATGCCTACATATTTTCTTGTTGTCTTGTCGTCAAAGCCAACTTGGCCGCCGATCTGCGTGAAGTTAGTGAGTTGGCCAGAGTGATGGGCGAGAACCTGCAGCAGCCTTGGCATTTGATCAAGCTTTTCCACGTCGGCTACTTCGCGCACATCCCGTTGCACGATGGCTCTTATGTAATCCCGCGCCCATGTCTGGCGTCGCTTTGGATCTTCGCGCCGCAGCATTTCGGGGTAGCCGCCAGTCAGCACGGCTTGTACTAGGTCTTTGCCGATCATCAGCTCCGCGGGTTTGCCAAGTTTGCCATCGAACGCGGCTTTTAGGAAACCCGGCTTCTTACCTCGGATTTCAGCCCGTGAGAGGGGCAGAAGGCTCACGATCTCCATGCGGCCCGCTAGACTTTCTGAGATCTGAGGAAGAGCCAAAATATTGGCTGAGCCTGTCAACAGAAACCGGCCAGCCCGACGATCGTCATCCACGGACTTCTTGATAGCCCGAAGGAGGTCGGGCACTCGCTGTACTTCGTCAATGGTAGTTCGATCGAGAGCGCGCACCAATCCAGTGGGATCGCTGCGTGCCGCAGCCAGCACCGTGTCGTCGTCCATGGTGAGGAATTCGCGATTGCCCGCGACCAAATCCCGGACCAGGGTGGTCTTGCCGCACTGGCGCGGCCCCGTAACCATGACGACCGGCGTATCCCTGAGCGCGGTGGCCACCAGTCCGGCGGAAAAGCGGGGAAAGAGCGAGTGATCGGTATCGTCCATGCAGGGTGGAAGCTCCGTCTAATTCGGATTGGTAGTTCGTCTATTTCGGATTATAGGCTCGTCTGATCCGGAATGGAAACTAAACGCGATCCCGGTTTCTTCATCACCCCGGTCGTTACAGCTGTGCCTTAGTCAACCGGCGCAGAAGACTCTCCTTGGCGGCGTGCTCCTGACGGAGTTCCCCCAGTGCGGACTGGAATGTAGCCACCCGGCCTTGCCGGACCGCGAGATCACGCAGGTCAATCAGCAGACTGACCGCCTTGTCGTATTCGTTGGGCTGTCGCTTTTGGATGTGCGCTGCAATCTGCTTCCAAGTCGCGTCCTCGCGATTCCCCAGTTGGTCCAGATAGCGAGAGCGGTTAGCCTCGTCTTCTGCCTTCCGTCGCGCAGCTTCCGCCGCTCGCTTTGCCGACAGCAACCGGGTTCTTTCTTCCACACGGGCATGAACCAGTCTCAGAAGATCGCCTGTAGTGCGCCGACAAATTGTGTCGGGCGCGGACAAAGTGCGTCGTGCGTTCTGTTGCTCGAAACGTCGCAGCAGTCCGTTCTTCCACCGTTCACCGAATCCTGAAACCGCGGCAACCAGCAAATTGGCCTTTTCTTTTTCGGGCAGGCTCTGAATCCAGGTCGCCAGTTCCTCCCGATCCGGGCCAGCGTTCAGCGGCGCCGAAGCCGATGCAGCAACTTCAACTAGATCCTCATCTATTCCAAGAAACTCGATCAGCGAATGGAGAGGAGCGGACAGTTCGCGCAGACCAGCAGGCACTGCCGGCTCCAGTTCGTCCTGGGTGAACTCATCATTCTGCGCGCAAAGGAGCCATCCGAGATAGAGGCAGCGGAGGTCGCCGCGCAGAAGGTCCGAGCGCAGCGACATCAGCGAGCCCATCCATCCTGTCCCGTCGTCCCAGTCATCGTCCTCAGACTGATTTTCAAACGCGACGATCACAGAGTTTCCGGCTTTTCGCACGTGAGCAGCTTCGCCTGGGAGCATGGTCCTGAACACTCTGTAGTCAACCAATTCCTGCGGAAGGCGGAGATAGAACTCACGCGTTCCCCAGTTCGCAACGTAGAGAAAGACGTCGAAGTACTTCTCAAGAAGTTTGAGAGGATCTGCTTTCAGGTCCCCCCACTCGTAGTGATTCGTGAAACTCGTTGAAGTAATCGCGGCGCGCGTGGAGACGGACCGCAGTTCGGCCATCTCAGCTTTTGTCAGCGCGCGGTCTATTGCCCGAAAATCGTAATACTGGTATTCGCTCATTCAGAATCCTCTGCGCCAGTAGCGGTAAGCTGCGATCCGTTCCGTACCAGCGGGCGCTGGCGTTGGTAACGGCAGATCGAGGATTTCAATCCTTTGCCGGTTTTCGTCCCGGCGGCAAATCGCGACAATCTGGCCACCTCGTGTTATATCCACTTTCTCCACAACAACGTCAACACCGAGGACATTGGTGGAAAAAGGCAGGGCAAGATGCTCCTGCATCATCGTGAGGAAACCGATAGCCTGCTCCTACTCGGTATACGCATCTACGACCGCCTTCTCAATCAGTTTCCCCAGTTTCGGCTTGCCGAATGATGGAAGATTGGTGTCAGGTTCGCGCTTCAGCTTGCGCACATCCATGTTGACCACAACGGGATTGGTGTTCTGGTGCGTCATATCCCTTCATTCCCGTCAGAAGCGTTCAATCGCTGGGCGACGGCCCCTCGGCGGCCGCAGGGCCAATTCTGTAGCCGATGGCGCCGTAGCCTCTTAGCCGCCGGGCGTACATTCGCGCCAGCATCAGCACCTGAGAATCGACATAGTCGTAGACGCGAACGACATGCTTAGCATCGTGAAGCCGATGGAGACGCCCAACATACTGTTGCAACGTTCCCTTCCAGGAAATCGGCATCGCCAAGAACAGCGTGTCCAGACGAGCATCGTCAAAGCCCTCGCCAATGTAACTGCCAGTTGCAAGGATGACTCTTGACTCGCTCTCCGGAACAGCCGCAATCGCCTCCGCAATCGTGCGGCGCTGTTTCTTGCCCATGCCGCCTTTTAGCACAAACACGTTACTCACTTTGCCAGAGAGCGCCGTCTCAAAGTACTTCAAGTGATTGGTCCTGCCGGTGAGAAGCAGCGGTGAGCGCCGGTCACCGACTGCGCGCAGCAGATCGTCAAGGATCATTTCATTGCGAGCACGGTCGTCTGCAAGTGCAGCATACACCTCCTGAATCGTTGTATCGATCCGCTCGGGCGGCATGCAAAACTCAGTCAACCGAGGAACCACTTCATGTTCGAACGGAGTGACTGCGGTCATCGAACGTGCGCTGAGCTTATGTCGTATCGGACCGCACTGCATGTAGATGATCGGGTGGTGTCCATCTTTGCGCTCAGGCGTTGCCGTCAGGCCGAGGACGTACCTCGCCTTTACTTGCTTCATCACCTGCTCAAAAGTGAATGCCGACAGATGGTGGCACTCATCGACAATGACTTGCCCGTACTCGGCGACGAAGTCTTTGACTCCCTCTCTGCCGTGGGTGCTTTGGATGATGGCGATATCCAGGGTGCCACTGCGTTCGCTTTTCCCGCCTCCAATCTGGCCGATTGATTTGTCCGTAAGATTGAGGAACATCGCCAATCTCGCGTGCCACTGATCTAACAATTGTTGGCGGTGAACCAGTACGAGAGTGTTCACCCTTCGCGCCGCGATCAGCCATGCGGCCACTGCGGTCTTGCCAAAAGCAGTAGGAGCGCAGAGTATCCCCTCGTCGTGTTCAGCAATCATCGAAACAGCGTCCTCCTGCGACGGGCGCAATTGGCCGCAGAACTCCACGTCAATTGCATGTCCCGCGCACCGCTCGTCACGGATGTCTGGCTTGATGCGATGCGCTTCAAACAGTTCGATTACCTCGGCCAGACACCCACGCGGCAAAGCAATGTGGTTGGCGAGGTCCTCGCCGCACGCAATTACTCGCGGCTTGTTGAATGTGGGAAGCCGCATTGCTTGGGCCTTGTAAAATTCAGGATTCTGAAATGCGGCCAAACGAAGCAGACGGTTCAGCATCGCCGAAGGCAGCCCATTCTTCTCGATATACAGAAGGTTTGCGCGAACGATTTGAACCGCGAGTGGAAACGGTCCTGGTATTGGGCGATCTATTCTCGTTTGTGACGGCGGCAGCGCCCAGGGATCTTGCTCGGCGTCGTCCATAATGCTGATCCTGACACCGATGAGATCTCCTCGTTTTTGAGCCTCCCGCACGACTGCCTCGACAGCGTCCGCCGACATTCTTTCCACGCTCCCCAGAAATGCCCACTGGTCTGGGTACGGATGGAATTCTGAATCAACAAAGACACTGTTTCCTTCCGCGCGCGGAATCTTTTGCAGAGGTAGAGCGATCAGGTTGCCAAGACCTCCCTTAGGCATCGTGTCCTGATTAGGAAAGAATCGGTCGTAGGACTCCAGACCCAGTTGGTGCCGGAACTCCATGGTTCGAGTGAGAATTGCGCATCCTAGTTTTCGCGCAATGGTCGCGGGAATCGCTCGATTGAAGAATATCCAAACATGGCCGCCGTTCCCTGAGCGAGAACGTTCCAAAACCGCTGGCACATTCATCTCGCGACAGGCCGCGAGGAACGCGGCGGCGTCCTTCTGCCAGGTCTTCTTATCGAAATCGACGGCGAGAAACCAGCAGGTCTCGTCTCGCAAGAGCGGATAGATTCCGACTGTATGATTTCCAAGAAGATGGCCACGCACAACGTCTTCCGTTACGGGCAAGAACTTCCTCGTCTGGCGATCAACCTTCTTGCGGTCTTTCTCTTTAGCGCGCAGATATGATTTCCAATCACGATCTGCCTTCGGCATGTACCCAGATCGACCGTCAGCACTCTCCCAGCGGATGGCGTAAACATCCTCGCGGCCACGGAACAAACTGCGAAACAGCTCGATCCGCTGTTCCGCCGTGGCCACTGTTGGCCTACGAACCTCGGGCGATGTGTTTGTGGTTGGGAATGTCTCCGCAGCCCCGCCTGCGTGTTGAATTGATGGTGCCTGTATGCCGTGCTCAACCAAAAGACTGCGCAGTCGAGCGTTTTCCTCCCGCAGGCGGTTCACCTCCGCGACGGATGCCTCAAGATTCGAGAATTCACGATCAAATGCTTTCAAGCCAATCACCTTAGGTGTGCGCTGCCCACTCGACGCCAAATGATCGCACACTGTCGGACTTCGCTGCCGCTCGACAGAGCGACCGGTACTTGCGGGTGGGGTGCGAGTGGTGTGCGGAAGGTGCCGGCGCGGTCGGCAATGTCTTTTGGCGGACGAGATCCCTGAGGGAGGCGCGACATATGTCCTTCAAGACTTTCGGCTCCGAGTGCGGCGGTCTGGCGAGGTTAGGTCAAGTTTGCAGCGAAAGCCTTTCGTTGAGCCGGAGCGCGGAGGCTGCAATCGTAAGGAAGGGCCATCCCCAAACTTCGCGATTTGTTCGCCTGTAAAGAGAAAAATCACTGTACCCAAATCGTACCCAAGACTCGGTAATGGTGCCTTTCTTGACCTTTGGGGCTCTATACGAATCAATAAGTTGTGAGGTTTCAATACCGCGAAATAGACCGATCCCGACTAGCTCCACCAATCTTCTCAAGCGCTTGCCGACTTTTTCTGCGGTTTCGATCACCTGAAAAAGAAACGCGGAGGATGCGCAGGCCCGTCTGGGCGAGGCAGTTTCGATAGGGATTTATCGTTTGTGGGGAACAGCGTTGCGGGTTCGATTCAGGGTGCAGCTACTGCTCTGCTGCCTCTTGTCATTTAAGTGACTCCACGCCCGACACGCTATCCCAGCCGTCGCCGGGATTATATTCCGTCATAGCTACGGCAACATCGGCGGTCTTTTCGCCCAGGTCTTTTTGGTAAACGGTACCGTCCTTGTCGATGATGAAGGTCATGATTCCTGAATTCCTGTATTCGGCGGGATAGGCGAGAATGGCAAATCCGCCGGTCATCTTTCCGTCCACGACGTAATCCTTCGCGCCGCCTTGAGCCTTGTCTCCTTGTTTGGTCAGGATCTGGAAGTAGTAGCCGTTGAAGGGCTGGGGCTTATCGCCGGCGTTGGTGTAGCCTGCGGCCTTCGCGAAGTCACCAAGCTGGCCGAGGGGACTTGGAGTCTGACCTTCTGGAGCATTCCAGTACAAACCGTTTTGCTTGCCTTGATCGCTCACGAACTTCTGAGCGTATTGCTTCACCATGTCGCCATCGTGAGTCTGGCTAAAGTATTGCTGCTGCGCGTCGGCGATAGCGCCGCAGGCCTCGATCGCAGTCAACTCGCCCTTGCCGATGCGGCGCGCCAGGATCTCGTCTTTGCCTGCTGCAGTGTCGAAGTACCACTGGCCCGAGGGATTCTGACCTAGAGGAATTGGGAAAGGATAATTGTCTGCGCCGGTGTAGAGAATTTCACCGCCTGCCTTGCTCTGGCGCCAGCGATTCATTTGGGTGTAGGCGGCAACGAAGTCCTGCAGTGCATCCTTATCCTTCACCGGGTCTCCTGAGAACAGGACGTCCTTGGCGTCTGGACCGAAGATCGCAAGCAACGCACTTTGGTCGCCGGATTTCGCAGCTTCGAAGAAAGCAGCGCCAGCGTCGGCCGGAGATGCGAAGGTCTTCTGAGCTGCGGGCTTCTCGGTTGTGGTGTTCTCCTGCTTGCTACAGGAGATCAGGAAACCGACAAATGCGAGCAGGATTGCTAACATCCAGAGATGTGAGACAAAAAGTTTCTGCTTCCCAATTATTCCTGACATACCGATCCTCCCAAACTGCATTTTCATGGGTGCCCTACTGGGTCTCTTCTAGCGCCGGAACCCACCGCCTCCGCCACGGAATCCTCCACCGCCGAACCCGCCTCCGCCGAAGCGGCCACCGCTGAATCCGCTGGATCTCATGCTTCCCCAACCGCGGCTGCTCTCTGCCCGCGAGGACCATCCGCCGCCACCGCCGAAGCCGCCGGAGTGTCCACTCATGCCGCTGAACGCGTTCGATCGTCCGCTGCTCGAATTGCTGTGCTGCGCCCAGGAGTTCGAGGCCGAAGGGTGGCTGGACTGGAAGTTCTGAGCACTTTGTCGGTTGACGTTAGCTGTGTTATTCACGTTTCGGTTGTAGGTGTTGCCGCCGCCTTTGTAGCTGTTGGCGTTGTTCGAGCGGTTAAAATTGTTGTAGTTGTTTGAATGATTATAGGAATTGTTGTAGTTGTTCGAGTGGTTATAGGCGTTGTTGTATCCATAACCACCGTGGTAGCCACCGTTGTAATAACCGCCGTGCCAGGCAGAGTTTCCGTAGTACGCACCGCCGTGATAGACCACCGCTGTTCCGTGCCAGCCGCAGTTCCAACTGCTGTACCCCCACCCGCAACACCCGCCGCTCATCAATGCTCCGACCGCGATACCTGCACCGAACCCAATGATGCCGGCTGCGACCACGTCTCCCGCGCTGTACCCGGGAGTTGTGTACGGAGTGCCGTAAACCACCGTCGGGTTGTACTCAGGGACATAAACGATTTGCGGGTTAGCGGGTTGAATGACGATCGTCTGCGGCGACTGCTGCACCACCGTGATCTGGGAGCTGGACTTGAGATTGCCAGCTGCTTTAGCCTGTGCCCGCAAAGTCTGGATTGCGGTCATCACCTCAGCCTGCTGGTCGTGATAAGCCTCTCCCAGCGAGGACGTCCAGGTGAGATTGTTCGCCAGGTTCGTGAGCACTGACGAAAATTCTGTGAGCGCCTTCACGCTTGCATCCCACGATTGTTTGTTAACAGCCTGCATCAGGGCGCTCCCGGTCAGATTCTTATTTTGCTGCATCCAGTAATTAGCAATCGCGACCTGGTCTGGGAATGTCGATGCCGTGAGAATCTGGGCCACCAACGCATCCGGATACAGGGCGATCGGCGCCACCAATGACTGCAACTCCGCCGCGCTCTGCGGCGCCGGGTCCGCGGGATTCCCACTGTCGGCAGGTGGAGGGGAAGCCGCAGTCTGATATCCATACAGGATCTGTGATGAAGTGGTGACGAGAACGAAGCTAAGGGCCACCGATAGAATTTGTTTTGCGTCTTGAGAGATCATTTGACAGCTCCACGGTGATGTCATTCACTGACCTTCGTTGCAACCTTCGTTACGGCACGGCAAAGTGCTTGGACCCCGAGGCTTCATCAACGCGAACTGGGGCGGGTCCGCACTGAAGCCCCGGAGTCCAAACTCGTCTAGGCCGCTACGGCAGGTCGATCCGGCTGGTGAACGTTCAGCTCTTCTGCGCCTGTGTTGACAAGGATGCGGCGTGCAGCCTCCGCTTCTTCAGCCGTTCCATGTGCGATGAGCAAGAACTTGCCCGCCTTGATCGAGCTCTCGTACTTCAGCGCGCTGTCCTTTGGGATTCCAATGCTGTAAAGCCCCGCTCCCAGCGCAGATAAACCACCGACGACAACAGCACTCTCCAGAGCACCCACAATCCACGCCACCGCGGAGCCGGCGACCATAACCGGGCCGACGCCGGGGATCATGAAGAAAGCGGATCCCACGAGCAAGCCCCAGAGCCCACCCCAGAACGCACCCTGCTTTCCCCAATGCTTCATGCGGTCGCCGGCGGTGTAATAACCGACAACTTGTTCCTCTGTGTGGTATCCCTTACCGACGATCGCGAGTTTCTTAATGTTGAAATCAGCTTTTTTGAGCAGGTTGATTGCGTTCTCAGCATCGGTATGCAGCGGGTAGACCGCGACAACCGAGTTTTCTTTGCTATCGATTTGTGCCATTTTTATTCTCCTAATCTCAGACCGACCGCGCAAAAACGGCCGATCAGGTAAGCGACCATTGAAATTCGAAGCAACCGCGCCCTGCCGGTTGAAACGATTGGCGAGTAACGAGAAGTTCAGTTGTTCTCTCGAATCCCTTCCTGCAGCTTCTGCATCACCTGGTCCAGGCTGAAGCTGGCTGCTTTCTGCCGTGGCGGGAAATCCTTGAACGTCATCAGGAACTGCCCGACGAATGCCTGCGCCGGAACCAGCAGGTAAACACGATCGATCATCCAATGGTCGTAATCCGAGGCTTCATACGAGGCCCGCTCATAGGGATCGGCATGCAGGTCTTCGATCAAGGGCACACGCAACGGAATAAAAGGATTACCCCACACGCCGAAGCCATGCTCGCGCTGTTCCAGAAAAACCAGTTTCCATTTGTCGTACCTGAGCCCGGCCAGTTCGCCATCGTCAGTCCAGTAGAAGAACTCTTTGCGCGGTCCAGCAGCTCTGCCGGCCAGCAGGTCGGTGAGGTTGTAGCCATCGAGATGGACTTTGAAGGTTCTTCCGTTCGATTGATATCCCGTCAGCAGCTTCTGCTTAACATCAGGCTCGCCCGCCGCTGCCATTAGGGTTGTCGCCCAATCCTCGTGCGCACAAATATCGTTGATGATCGTCCCGGGCTTGATTACGCCGGGCCAGCGCATGACAAAAGGCACGCGATAGCCACCTTCCCAGTTGGTGTTCTTCTCGCCGCGGAAGGGAGTGGTGCCGCCATCGGGCCAGGAGAATGTCTCTGCGCCGTTATCGGTGGTGATAATGACGATGGTATTGTCGGCGATGCCCAGATCATCCAACTTCTTGAGCATCACGCCGATGTTGTCGTCGAATTCCGTCATGCCGGCGCCATAGAGTCCCTTTTCCGCAACCATGGCCTGGTACTTCGGCTGGAGGTGCGTCCAGATATGCATGCGTGTGGTGTTGTGCCAGATGAAGAACGGCTTGCCTGCTTTCACCGAGCTGTCCATATCGGCAAGGGTCTCGGCGAGGAACTCTTCATCAGCCGTCTCCATGCGCTGCTTGGTCAGCGGTCCAGTGTCTGTGCAGACCTGCTTGCCCCACGGACCAAAACGTGGATCGGGTGGCGCCGGATTCTCCGTGGCGGTGGCCTTGCACTTGAACACACCTCGCGGTCCGAACTTCGCCATGAATGCGGGGTTCTTCGGATAGTCCACGTTCTCCGGCTCTTCTTCGGCATTCAAATGATAGAAGTTTCCGAAGAACTCATCGAAACCGTGAACCGTTGGCAGGAATTCGTTTCGGTCACCAAGATGGTTCTTGCCATTCTGGAAAGTCATGTAGCCGCGGCTCTTCAGCAAATCCGCAATCGTAGGATCCTGAGGCTGCAAACCAAGATCGGCACCGGGGAGTCCGACTTTCAGCAGCCCGGTGCGGAACGGACTCTGTCCAGTAATAAACGCCGCCCGGCCCGCCGTGCAGCTCTGTTGCGCGTAATAGTCGGTAAAGATAGCCCCCTGTTGCGCGACCCGGTCGATGTTCGGCGTGTGGTAGCCCATCATGCCCAGGTTGTAAGCGCTGATGTTCGAGTAGCCGATATCGTCACCAAAGATGACGAGAATGTTGGGTGGTTTGCCGCTAGTTGCCTGCGCATCGGCGGTTGCATTGCCGGCAGCAAGAAGGCTCATTACCGCGAGCGCTCCCAGCGTCACTTTTCGAACACCTGCAGCTAGGTCCATACTCGACTCCATTCAGTTGAGAAGAAACAAAGTTGGGCAGCGAGGAACGATGTTCCGCCTTCCTCGCTGCCACGTTGATGGTCCGAACTCTCCCGGGTCCGTGTTTTCAAATACCCCTACGTCCCCTGACCCTCATGTCTCAATCGCCGGCGTGACTAATCGCCCTTGCTGCCCTGACCTGCTGCAAGATCTGACTCAGGTTGTAGCTCTCCGGCGCCTGCAGCGGCGGGTACGGGATGTACGACTCAAGCTCTTTCTCCCACAATAACTGGCCCAGGGGCAGCATGTTCCAGTCGTACAGATAGGCGGTAGAGGGCGAGGCCAGTGCACCCCCGACCCCCAGGGCGGATTTTGGGTCGTCCAACCCGCCAGCGATCTCGAAGGGGTCGCGCCGGATGTTGTCCACCATAGTCCAGCCATAGGTTATCTTCCCCTGCATCGCGCCGGTCGGGCTGGTGGGGGTCATGGTGTAATACATCTTCCAGTTCTTGTAACGCACTGCGGAAGGTGTCGAGTTTGAATAGTAGAAGAAAGTATCGCGCGCCGATTTAGCCGATGTGCCTTCGAGATAGGCGCGCTGATCGACGCCGTCGAGCGTCGTCTTCACGATGCCGGGATACTTGCCAGCCTCGATCTGCTGCTTCAGCCCGTCGCCCTTGGGACCGCCGGCGATATCGACAAACGTCGGCAGCCAGTCTAGTGATGCGAATATGTCGTTCAAGACGGTTCCTGGCTTGATGTGGCCTGGCCAACGAACGACGCACGGAGCGCGCATGCCGCCTTCCCAAGTGGTCAGCTTCCCGCCTTTGAAGGGTGTAGCGCCGCCATCCGGGTAGGTGATGACCTCAGCGCCGTTGTCCGTAGTGAAGACAATGATGGTGTTGTCGAGCTGGCCCATGTCTTCCAGCTTCTTGAGGACGTAACCGATGTTGTCGTCCATCTGCTTCATGCCGGCTTCGTTGGCGCCCCAGTCCATGCCGCCCGGCTCACCGATCATGGCTTCGTACTTCGGCGAGAGCACGGTCGTGATGTGCATGCGCGCCGGGTTGTACCAAACAAAGAAGGGCTTCCCAGTCGTCTTCGGATCGTTGCGGCCGAGGAAGTCGATGACCTTGGACGAGATTTCCTCGTCCACCGTCTTCGATCGCTCCAGTGTTAACGGGCCCTGATCCTGGCACGTCTGGTTCTTCTCCGTTCCATCGGACGAGTGGCACCAGAGTACCGGGCGCGGGGGCGTCAGGCAGAGCGAGGTTCTCGGATCCACGGCGCCGGGGACCTCGGCGAGGCCGGGAATCGGTGTGTTTTTGCACGGTGGTGCGATGCCCTGCACCAATGGGGTTTTATTGAGATCAGGAAAGCTTACGCCCTGCATAGCGTCGAGGTGGTACAGGTAGCCCCAGAACTCCTGGAAGCCGTGCGCCGTCGGCAGTGCCTGCACGTGGTCGCCCAGGTGATTCTTGCCGAACTCTCCGGTGGTATAGCCGAGATCATGCAGGAACACCGCGAGCGCTGGCGTGCCGGGCCGAAGGTAGGACGGGCTGCCGGGCAGTTGCGGCGGAATCATGCCGGTGCGCAGCGGATGCATGCCGGTGAAGAAGGCGTTGCGCCCGGAGGTGCAGCTCTGCTCGGCGTAGTAGTCCGTGAAGAGCGCGCCTTCATTCCCAATGCGATCGATGTTGGGTGTTCTCCCGACCATTAAGCCGCGGTGGTAGATGCTGGGCTGCATCCAGCCGATGTCGTCACCCATGATGAACAGGATGTTGGGCTTCTGCGTTTGTGCTGCGCTTGGGGTCACACCGCACGCCGTCACGAAAATCGACACGGCAAGCGCTCCCAGAATTAGTCGTCGAATGCTCGTTCTATAGTTCATTTCCTTCTCCTGTATCAGAGTCGACTGCCGACCTTTTCCCTGGCGGATATGTGCAAAAAAGGTTGATTGGCCTGAGTCGCTAGACTGGCGGACATTTTGTCTGTTGGGAACTGGCAAAACTCATAGCGTGCGCCGAGAAAAATCACAATCCCTCGGCAGTTGAATCGATGGTTGAATGTGCGGAGCGTCGGTCTGGACTGCGTACCTCGTAAAATTCACACCTACGGACCAACCGGCCGTTTGTCCTCGAATGGCGAGCAGAGGACAGGGACACAAGTAAAGTGGAGAAACCCACGGGGCGTAAATAACAAGAAGAAAGAGACAGGTGTACAATGGCCGCGACTTTCACATTCAAGGAGGAAACATGCGAAAAACGATCGCGGTCGTGTTTCTTGTTGCCGTCCTGAGTACAAGTTTAGGGTTTGCGCAGAGTCCAAACTACGATGTCGGAGCGGTGTGGCGCGTGACCTACATGCATCTCAAGCCCGGCATGGGAGATGCTTTCTGGAACGACTTCCGGCAAAACATAAAGCCGGTACTTGATGAACAGAAGAAGCAGGGGTTGATTTCCGACTATAAGGCGTTCATCAACCCGACTACCAATCAGCCTAACGACTGGGACGTTGCTGTCGCGACCCTCTATCCAAGTTGGGCGTCTCTTGACCAGATCGATGCAAAAGCTGCGACCATCGTGGTGAAACACTATGGGTCACGCGAAGCTGCGTTCGAAGCGGCGCGCAAACGAAGCGATATTCGCGAAGTGGTTGCAAGTCACTTGGCTCGGGAGGTCATGCCGAAGTAAACGCGAGGCGGTTCGCGCGTCCATGCTTACTCCCTAAATCTAAAGAATGGTCCAGTCATCCCCCAGCCGGGCCGACTCAATCTCCATTGATTCTCCGCGATTTCCGCCCGATAGCCGCGTGGACCCGAACCGAGATTGACACGATTGGTGCCCACCGCAGCACGACCTACGGTTCCGGGTTGAAAGTGGAGTATGATGTGTGCGGAACGCTGGCTTCATCCTATGTAGCGATTAAGGAGACGTTAACGCGGTCAGTCTTGTAACCGCACCGGCTCCTGACGCATTTCGAGGAAGGGGGAGCCATGTGTGTTGCGTGTGAGATCCATCCCTGCAAGATTCTTTTCTTTGGGCTCTTTCTCGTGTCTTTGTGCGTTCTACCGGCGATCGCACAAAAGAACCAAGCGCCAAGCCCTCCTAAATACGACCTGCGTACCGAGACGAAGATGAAAGCAACGGTGGAAGAGGTGAAACTTCCTCCAAAGGGCAGCGAGAAGGAAGTTGCTCACCTGCAGGTGAGGATCGAAGCAGACTCCGTCGACGTGTACCTGTGCCCCAAGTCTTTTTTCGACGACATGGGCATGAGCTTCAGCAAGGGAGATGAGGTTGCGCTCACCGGCTCGAAAGTGAAACACGGCGAGGCAGACCTTGTTCTTGCTCGGGAAGTGGTGAAAGGAAATGACACGTTCGTCCTGCGAGACGAGAAAGGGAACCCCGTCTGGGCTTCTCAGCGCTGACTGCTGTCGAATGGAGAACGAAACTGTCCATAACTCTCATCCCATCCGCAGTGGCGACGCGGAGGGTGGCTCATTCGGAAAGCATCTCCCCATGATCGTCAACGGAAAAGTCTACGTGGGCACTACCAACGGCGTTGCAGTATTTGGCTTGCTGAAACACTGACCGGGCAACACTCCAAGCCCGGACGCTCGGTCCGTGTCCACGAGCGTCAACACCAGGTCTGGTTGAAACTCTTATACCAGCGTGGCAACACGTTTTTTCTGTTCGCGCCGTTGCGTGGGGCGCGGAGTCAATCCCAGCCGGCTGAGCAGCAGTTTCTCGCTCGCCAAGGCCACCGCCAGCGCTCCGACCTCGGTTTTGAGCGCCGCTCGCAGTTCGATAATCCGGCAGCCAAGCTGCACCCGGGCGCGAAGTTCCTCCGCCTGTACCGGCTTGGTTACGTAGTCATCCGCGCCCGCTCGCAGTCCGGCGACGATGTCAGCAGCGCTGTTTCGTGCCGTGAGCAGAATTACGTAAATGCCTGCAGTTGACCGGCGGGCTCGTAGTTCCCGGCACACGTCGATACCGGTCAATTCAGGCATTACCCAGTCGAGAATTGCCAGAACCGGTCCATCTTCTTCCTGAAGACGCGCCAACGCCGTGGTGCCATCTTCGGTCACGGTTAACTCGAATTCAGGGGACAGCAACTGCGAAAGAATCTTGCGGAAAACTGGTTCGTCTTCAGCGATTAGGACTTTCACTGGGACTCCTCAGATGCTCGCTTCGTTCGTCCTTCCTTCGATGACCATTTCCGAATCGACGAACGCTCATCTGTTAGGAATATCGTCCTGCGAGGCGGAAAACTTTAGTACTCCGTATTCACCCCATGATTCCCGGCTTAGGGCGGTTCGGTGGTTATCCGCGCGTCTGCGATCTCATTTGTAAAATCTTCGAAATATTGCCACATAAATGTCTCGACCACCTGCCTACGGGCATATACTTTCGGTTAAGCAACCTTTGGGGGCCGGTCATGTTATCCCCGCTTTTCCGTTGGGCTCTTCTCATTCTCGCGTTGAGTGTTTCTGTCCTGGCCCAAAGTCGCTCCGGCGGAGGCAGACCTTCCGGTGGCTCCTTGGGGCCCACCATCGCCCCTCAGCCGGGACAGGGCACCATTACTCCTCCTTCCTCGTCAGCCATTTACATTACCGGCAAAGTAGTCTTGGATGACGGATCTGAACTGACCGAGCCCGCCGTGATTCAGACCATCTGTCGCGGCCGGAGACACCGCGAGACCTATTCCGACGGACGGGGCAACTTCACCTTTCGATTTGGCGATCCGACCCCAAGTACAGCGGCTGCCATTAGCGATGCCAGCAGTTCAAATGTGGTTGACCAAACGGGCATGCAGTCGACGTCGAATCTGCAGGAGTGTCAGCTCCAGGCACAGTTGGCCGGCTTTTCTTCTCAACCGATAGAGCTCTCAACCCACGTGGGCCTGACCAATAACCTCGACGTGGGCCACCTCACGCTGCACCGCCTGGAACATGTGGATGGCACCAGCGTCAGCGTGACCAGTTACCTCGCCCCTCCTGCCGCCAAGAAGGCGTATGCGAAGGCGCTGGAGCAGGAGAAAAAGGGGAAGTGGGATGAGGCCCAGAAGTCGTTCGAAAAAGCGGTTCAGATTTACCCTCGCTATGCGACCGCCTGGTATCAACTGGGAGGGCTGCAATTGCGCAACCAGCCGCCCACCCAGCAGGACTTGCAGGCAGCCAAGCACTCCTTCGAGCAGTCGGTGGCGGCTGATCCCAAGTACGTCAATCCCTACGACGGACTGGCACAGATCGCGATGATGCAACACGACTGGCCTGCTGTGGTGGATGCAACTTCCAAGCTGGTCGTCTTGAATCCGGTAAACTTTCCTGACGCTTATTACGACAGCGCGGTGGCGAATTACTACTTGAAGAATTTCGATCAGGCGGAAAAGAGCGCTCTACAGGGCGTCCGAGTCGACGAAGCTCATCAGATTCCGAAGCTGCAATACCTGCTCGCCATGATCCTGCTGCAGAAGCAAAACTACCAGGCAGCGTCTGAACATATGCAGCAATTTCTCGGTCTGGCCAAACAGCCCGAGGATGTAGATCTCGCCAGGAAGGGCTTGGCCGAAATCGAAAAGCTCTCCGCGAGCGCCAAGCAGCCTCCGATTCTGGACCTGGACAAATAAAGAACGATGGGTGCCCCATCCTAACGTCGTGCCTTTCGACGTTAGGGCGGGGATTTTGACTTTGACTCTGTCCCACGCCTGGTCGCTGGTTTTACCTGAGTTGCGTCCGTGCCATCGTCTCCGTTAAGCTCACTTCCTCCTGAGTTTTGCCGGAGGGGAGTCACAAGTGCGGCGTTCCGTCTCTGCTGGATCTCTACTCACTCTGGTTTTTTCATTTCTTGCCAACGTCGCAGGTGCTCAGTCCATTCAACTGTCAGTCGATCTGAGCGACGCGCCTCGCAATATCTATCATTCGCAGCTGACCATCCAGGTGAAACCGGGTCCGCTGACGCTGGTTTATCCGGAATGGATCCCGGGCAATCACCGTCCCGCCGGACCAATTGCGAACGTTACCGGCATAAAAATGGAAGCCAATGGGCAGACGTTGGCGTGGCAACGCGACCCCATTGATATGTATGCCTTCCACGTCGACGTGCCCTCGGGCGCGAGCGAGTTGAAGGTTTCGTTCGATACTCTCACCAACGACGGCAGCGCCGGCGCTAGCGGGCCGGCGGCGACCACCAACGTTCTCGACCTAAATTGGAATCAAGTCGTGCTTTATCCGCAGGGAGCGAGTTCGGATGCGGTGCAAGTGTCGGCGTCGGTCAAGCCGCCACAAGGATGGAAATTCGCGACCGCGTTGCCGGTCGCTACTGTCACCAAGGGCGGTACGAATGAGTTCATTCGTTTCAAACCTGTCTCATTGACAACGCTGATCGATTCTCCCCTGATTGCAGGCGATCACTACCGCAGGATCGAGCTGACGAAGCCCGGAGAAACTCCGATGCACGTCATCGACCTGGTTAGCGAGAGCGATTCGAGCCTGGCGATGACGGCGGCGGACGAGGCTGCGTACCGCAAGCTGGTCGCGGAGACTGGGGCGTTGTTCGGGGCGCGTCACTACCTGGAATATCACTTTCTTCTTACACTCAGCGACGAGGCTGGTCATCACGGCGTTGAGCATCATCAGTCGAGCGACAACAGCGTAAAGGAGCGCACGCTGGTTGAACCCGATCTGCGCCTGACGGAAGCGGGCTTGCTGCCGCATGAGTTTACGCATTCGTGGAATGGCAAATACCGGCGTCCTGCGGGACTGGCGACGCGCAATTATCAGGATCCTATGGTTGGCGATTTGCTTTGGGTGTATGAGGGCCTGACCGAGTATCTCGGAAACGTTCTGACCTCGCGCTCCGGGCTGTGGACGCCCGAACAATATCGCGAAGCCCTGGCGGAAACCGCGGCGATGCTCGACCATCGCACTGGACGCACCTGGCGTCCACTCGAGGATACGGCGCGGTCGGTACAGATTTTGCGGTTGCAGGGTCCGGAGTGGCAGAGCTGGCGGCGCGGCCTCGACTACTATCCGGAAGGGGAACTGATTTGGCTGGAGGTGGACGCGACCATCCGGCAGCAGAGTCACGGCGAGAAGTCGCTGAATGATTTCTGCCGTCTTTTTTATGGCGGCGAAAGCGGTCCTCCGAAAGTTGTGCCTTACACCTTTGACGATGTGGTGCGGACGCTGAACCAGGTCACGCCGTATGACTGGGCAGGACTTTTAAAGACGCGGGTGAATTCAACCGGCCCTCACGCGCCACTTGGCGGCATCGAACGGGGCGGATGGCGACTGGTATACAACGATCAGCCCAACCTGTTCATCCACACGGGAGAAAAATTGCGCAAGTCGGTGGACGCTTCTTACTCCCTGGGCTTCGTGGTCCGAGAAGACGGCGTGCTCTCGGACGTGATTTATGGCTCGCCGGCTTACGCGGCCGGGATTGGTCCGGGGATGAAGCTGGTTGCGATTAACGGTCGAGCCTGGTCGAGAGATGTCTTGCTGGACGCGCTGCGCAGTTCCAAAGACAGCCAGCAGCCGATCGATTTGCTGGTCGAGAACGCGAAGTTCTTCAAGACCTACTCCATTGCGTATCACGATGGAATCAGGAATCCGCATCTGGAGCGAATCGAAGGTCCGGATGTGCTGGGAGAAATTTTGACGCCGCTGACGAAGTGAGCCGCGCGGTTTGCTTTTTGGGCGTTCCCAAGATGGGACAAAAGTTTACTGATTAGTACCGGGTATCCCCCTCCCCCCTTTGGCTGCAAAATCCAGAAAACAAAGGATTACTTTTGCGACCATGTGCTAGATCTTTGAGTTTGCAGGAGTTACACGCAAAATCTAGAGAACATGGGAGTTGCGGGTGGCGTCGTTCCGTTTTGGCACTGGTGGAAATCGAGTGACGACGGTGCCGTTGTCCGCGCTATTCTTTCGCCCCGCTGGGGCTCAGGTTTCCTAGCTGGCGACCCACAGCTTGCGCTGTGGGCTGCATTCTTGCGCCGCTCCGCGGCTAAAGCTTGCGTCGCCGCGAGAATTGTTGGGTCCGACCGCTTATTGTCAAAGATCGCCATTATCCAATGGATAATGAATTTGTATTTAGCTTATCCAATTGGAAACACGGAATCAATGAGAATAGCATGCAGGCGGCGTCGGAATTTGGTAGCCGTCGAGTAAACGCGCGTCGCAGTGCCTCGCAATAAGAGGGCTGATGTAAGTTGCTACGGGGGCGTAATCAGGCGGACGGGTACGGGAGAAGTGCCGGAGCCCCCGATGATTGGATTCGGCGCCATTGTCGGTGTTGCTGCAGGCGGCGATGTTTAGGACGGTGACGTTGATGTCCCCCGCGGGAGCGTTCCACCGTGGACCTCGTTTATGAACGCCTGAATGAACCCCACCACTGTGACATGCGCCGGGGCTTGCAGGAAGCGGATTGCGTTACGTCGATAATCGGGATGGTGACGATGGAACTGCTGTCGTGACCAGATTTCCAGTTCTGTGGCGCCGGTTCCTGCCTTAATCTGTGGCTGGGTTCGTAGGCCACCCGGGATTGGTGAGCTGGTCCTGGAGTCTAGTGATCCGTCCCAGGCCCGGGACCTCCGGCATTTATCAGACATTCTGTTCCGATGGCGCTTAAGCCGCCGCAGATTCCGCCCGGGTTAACAGTGTCGTCCCATTGCGCATTGGTAGCACCGCCTCCGCAGGTCGAGGTGCTACGATAAGTGGTCGAACATCGGCACACTGCAATACTCTGTTCATAGTCGGTCGCTCCCGACGGGGATGCGGCAGCGGCGTCGGGCACACGTTCGCGGAGTTTGGGGGCGTAGACTTGCATGGGACGTAATCGACCTGCAGATGGCGTGATTCCAGCTGGATTCCCGGGAGGGTTGTGACCACCTCCAACACGGTGATTCGGGCTGGAATTCGACAATCGGCGATGCAGGTTGAAGCTGTTCTCCGATCACGTTCTCGGTTCAACAGCCCCAGTCCAGTGTTAACAAATGGGGTAGCTGGAGTGGCGCTCGTTGGGATCGACGTTGGCGACCAGCCATGGCTTCAGGCTCTATGGGGCGATGGGTGTGAAATTCGTGCAGCGTTGGCGGGATTGTAGGCCTCGGCAGTGGCGGTGGCGGTTACGCTGGGAGTGCCGTTGCCTCCCCAGATTTTGGAGAAAAAAGTAGGTAGATTGCCGCTCTTCAAGCTGACGGTGATGTGCGGATTTCCCTGGCGGGTCCAGTCGATGAGTCGGCGTAACCGTGTCGAGCGCGCCCCAGCAATCGATTGTTCTGCAGCCACACCGTTGACCTGGTTCGTGGCCGCAGTCGTGGCCCACGTTTGCACCGTCGTGAAATTCGGGTCCGTAGCAAAAGGACGTGATACCAGAATCTGCGATTGCCTTAGCGCCAGCCAGGGCGGCGGCATCGGCGGCTCGTTGAATCTCGCTGCGGGCTGAATATAAGCGTGACAATATCAATCGCCAATGCGGCCATGGCCAGCAGACTGACCAACGATATGGCGACGAGTATGATGGTCTGGCCCTCGTTCGTTGTGGCGCCGTCGCGAAAGAATCTCCCTCTGCATGAGCAACCTCAATTCATATTGACGGCAGTGGCGTTGCTTTGAATGTTCCCGAGAGTGTAGTTGGCGCCGGGGACCAGCAACTGGATGACGTTATTGAAATGCCATTGATACGGATAGCAGATATTGACGGTGGTGCAGAGCATGTTTACCGTGTTTCCCCCGATTGTCACCTGCACCGAATTTGGCGCGCTCACGGTCAGGGTTATCGTGCAACCGGTGCTCCAGTTGAAGCGTTGTAGACCCATGCGAGCCCTCCGCCCTGAGGTGGCTCCGGAGATCGCACTGAGACCGCAGTCGTTGATTGCGGCCGTTTGCAAGTAGGAGTCGACCAGGTAGCGGATCGCGTTCACGGATGGCGGTTGGAGGTTGGGAGTTGATAGGTCATTTGTTGGCTGGGCGGCTCCGAAGCGTGCGCCTTCGCGCACCGCGTTGTTCAGTTCCTGTTTCAGGTTGAAGGCTCCGCCAAAGTCGAAGATTCCCACGACTAACACCACGAGCAGCGGTAGAGCGACGGCGAATTCGATCAGGGCGGCGGCCTCGGTCTCACGAAGCAGGCAGAAACCGTGCCGGGGGTGCCTCGATGCGACGACCCTCTCGTCTTTCGAGATGCTTTTATGCTGATTGGCCAGGATTGTTGGGGAGTCTGAATGGTTCGCCCTTATTACCTCAGCGGCTAAAGCCGTCGCTGATTGGAGAGCGTAGATCGCAGCGCTGAAAGCGCTGCGCCACCCAAAGGCAAATGTTTCGAGATTTCCGCCGACGGGAAGAGCCGAGATCCCTCGCTTCGCTCGGGATGACAACAATAAGCTCTCGTTCTCGCGGAACATGGGTCTAGTATTCTCCCGTCATCTGCACGCCGGCGTTCAGCATGATTTTCTGCATATTCAGAGAAGTGTATGGAAGGGAGAATTGATAAGGATATTGGAACTGAACCGAAACCCCACAGGCGGGTGCGCCGGAGCCAGCGGGCAAAGTAGCAGGGGAGTTGCACGTTGTAGAAGACGCAAATCTGAGGTTTCCCGCGCTGGGTGTTTGGCAGCTCGCGGTCCCGGCCTCCGCACGCAGTGCGACTTCCACCGAGATTTTGTACCTGACTCGGATCGAGGCTGGAAGCCTGGAGGGACTGCTCGACTTGGGTCGGCAATCTGATCCGTAGTCAGGGAGATGTTGGGGCGTGCGCACAGGCGGCGCAGGTCTGCGCCACGGCCGCACGTGCGCCCTCCCGGGCGGCGTGATTGATGGTGGCATAGATGTTGAAGGCGCGGCCGAACCAGTAGATGCCTAACATGATCAGAAAGAAAATGGGTAGGACCAGGGCGGCTTCGGCGATTTCTGAGCCGGTGGTTCCGGTCGCGATTTTTTTCAGCCTAAGCACTTTTCATTCACTCCTACACGCGCGGGGACGCGCGCGCTTACATACTCACCCGGCAAATTTCGCTTTGTCATTTCGAGCTGAGCCGAGAAACCTGTTTTTCCGCCGATCAAACTGCAGATTCCTCGACTTCGCTCGGAATGACAGGAGCTTGGTTTGTCGCTGCATTGTGCAAGCTCGATCATTATGCAAATCCCCAGGCTTGCCGGCCTGTGTATAGAATAACCGCGATTGCCACGGCAACGCCGAACGGGACTTTCACTAAGTCTGGATTATCCAAAGTCAGGTCGGGTCCGGGCAAGTGCAGAGTCAGGAACGCGGCCAGCATGCGGGCCAGATTGCGGGCGGTCTCGCGGACGCGCTTCTTCCGGACAATCATGATTGCCGCCATTAGACCATTCACCAGAATTCCGAGCAGCAATACTGTAAGCAGATTTTGCGGGCCTAGAAACGCTCCGAGGGCGCCTACGAATTTCCAGTCGCCGGCGCCCAGGCTGCGGATCAGGACGAAAGGTAGAAGCAACGCCAAGCCGAGAGCGGCGCCTAGCAGGGAATCTTTGGCTCCGGGCCAGCCGCGCAGCCACGAATTTGCCGCGATGCCGAGTACGAGGCCGGGGACGGTCAGCCAGTTGGGAATGCGGCGGGAGCGGTAATCGGCCCATCCGGCGGCGATGGCGAGTAATGCGGGCAAAACTAAGACTCCTTCTCTGGCTATGGCCATGCGATTGTGGCCGTGATTTGCGGCGCTGGAGTAGGCATCAGAAAGTTCGGGCAGGCAGCTCCGCGACGCAAGCAGCCCAAGCGGTTATGGGCGGATTGTCACACAGGGTTTGAGGCAAGTCAATGTTACGGGAGCTATTCGCCCGGGCGCCGCTTCGCGGCTGTTTTTGGACGGTCCGGGCTTCGTTTGTTCGATCGCATCATGGGACGGGCGGGGACGCCTGTCCTCCATTGGCTTGGTGCCGGTTAGGGGGTGGTCTTTACCGAGGCTAGCGCGCGCTGGGTGGCTTCCAGTAAGGCTTCCGGGCCTACGGGACGGCCGGTGGCACGTTCCATCCATAGGTCGGGGGTGATGCGGCCCATCTTGGCCATGCGCTCGAACTCGGGGCCGATGCTGCCGGCTTTGTTCATCTGCTCCTCGATCTGGAAGGCGATCAGGTGGCCGATGGGGTAATCGGGCAGGTAGAGGAACGAGTCGATCATGTGCGAATAGATTCCGAGCAGCACAACGTCGTTCTTGTGGAAGACAGGAGCGTAGTAACGGTTCCAAATGTCTTTCGAGATTTGAACCGTGGCCTGATCGAGTTGCTTCGGAGTGGCCTTCTGGTGGTCGTACATCCAGTGCCAGACCGCCATATCGACCAGCGCGACGCCAGCAATTTCGTAGGTGCCCCAGAAGTCGTTCAGGGTTTTTCCCGCCTGGCTTTTCGCGTCCGGAGCGGGAAGGCCGAGCAGTTCGAGGTCGTGTCCCTGAAAGACGAAGGCGAGTGCTTCGGTGAAAGCTGTGTTGGGAACGCCTTGCAGCAGGGTGAAATCGTTGTCGTTGAGCGAAAAAGTTTGCTCCACGTTGTGTCCCATCTCATGCACGGCGATGTTGAAGCCTTTGTAGTTCATGCCGGTTTTTTCCACGCGAGTGCGGAGGTGGGCTTTCTCGGCACGCATTCCGGCTCCCATGGCGTGGCCGGAGCCGCGGGCGGGATCGACGATGATGTTGGCGGCCACGTACTGGGCGCGATCCGGAGAAAAGCCGAGCTTGATCAGCAGGTTGGGAATGTCTTTTTGATAGGCTTCGGCGGTGGGATACTTTTTCGCGACGATCTCGTCCAACTGGGCTTCGGTGTACTGGCTGCCGGGACGAAAGCCGTTGTACCAGATATCGAAGGGCTCGAGCGGACGTCCGAGACGAGACTGAATCAGCTGCGCAGTTTGCGCCACCAGGGGGGAAGTCAGAACCTGCTCCAGCATGGCTTTCAGCTGCGCTTCGGGAATTTCACGGTCCTCCTGGAAGCGGCGATCAATCAGCGTTGGTGCGGTTGGAGAATATGGGTCGGCCTTGCGGGCAGCGTTGAAATCTTTCAGCAGCGTTGCGTAGCGCGTGTCGGGTTCGGGGGCACTTGTGATCGATTGGCTGGTTGTGGCGTCGGAATCTTTTGCCGCTGCTGCTTTGACTTCGTTGGTGAACGGATTCCAGTCGACAGTGGGATTGTTGATGACGACTTGCGGAATGGTCTGAGTGACAATGCGCTCCATCACCTGCTGGATCATGCGTTGCTTGGCCAGACCGTTTTGGCGGTCGGAATAGTTAGCTTTGATTTCGTCGCGCAGGTTCCAGTGGCTTAGCAGCCGCATTTTGGGCGGGAAAAGACGCTGGGCCTGGGGATCGAGCAGGTGGTACATCCAGATGTTGTACTGCGAGATGTATTGGCCGGATTCGGCTGCGGCCTGGGCGATGGCGAGGTTGACCTCGGCTGGAATGCGCTTGTCAAAACGTTCTGCGAGCCGGACTTCGGCCCACTGGCGGCGGGTCCAGGTGGGCCCCTCTTTCAGGCGTTCGTCGAGGGTGGTGAGGGGGAAGTTCAGCAGAACCGTGAATGCAAGTTTATTGTCGAAGAAATCATCAAGGACGTGGGCGGACGGATCGTAGCCCGCGAAGACTTCGTCGAAAGAGAGCACCGGGCCTAGATCGAGATCGGATTGCTGATTAAACTCGCGGCGGATTTCTTGCATGTGGCCATCGAGTTGTTCAAGCATACTCTGGAAACGATAGAACATGGTGTCGAGAGTGGCCTGGTCGCCGGCGAAATTGGTGCGAACGAATTCCTCGAACACGGTGGCATCGCCATCTTCGGCGCGCCAGAACTCGGTTACCTGGTGAATACCGCGGTCGAGGCGAGGTTTTTGTTGCGCGCCGTACTTCACGGTCAGTTCGTTTTGCAGTTTGGTGGTCGAGGCGTTCATCCAGGATGGTGCTGCCGCGGATGTCTTGGCGGTGGTGGAAGCGTTCTGCATCAAAATCTCCTCTGAGCAAAGTGGCACGGTGACGCACAGGATAGCGATCGCGAGTAGCGTCAAACGGCGGGGTTGGTTCATTTCCTGCTCCTCTTCATTTTCATTTTTTGCTCCTCAGGGCCGACTCCGGTTGCGGGTAGGGCAGGGAATTGCTGAAGTCGGAAATGTCGGCCGGCGCGTAATCGGGAAAGGGCAACTTGCTGCTCTCTCGCCACTGTTGCACTTGGTGCGAGACTGACGCAGTCTTCTCCTGGTCCAAGCCGGTGTCGCGACCGAGATAAAGAACGCGCGAGGGGAAGGCGAATGTTGTGCCTGAAGCCTCGACGATATCCAGGATTCTGAGCAGAAGATCTTCCTGAATTGCGAGGAACTCCGCGCCGTCCCTGGTTAATATGTAGCAGAAGACCTCCAGGTTGAGCGAACTGTTGTCGTATCCAATAAATCGAATGCGGGCGCCGTCGGTTTCGACTTTGGGATGTTCATAGAGCAGGCGGCGAATCTGGGCGAGCACGTAGCGCAACTGGTCGGCTGAGGTTTCGTAGCGCAGGCTCAGCTTGGTATTGAAAAGGATTTTGTCGCGGCGGCTCAGGTTCTCGATGTTCATGGTAGCGAGCGAGCCATTGGGAATGGAGAGCTCGATGCGTTCAGGAGTGCGGATGCGAGTGGAGCGAAGGCTGATATCTTCCACCGTTCCGGTCTTGTCGCCAAAGCGGCATATGTCGCCCACGCGGATGACTTCATCTCCAAGCAGAGAAACGCCGCCGAAAAGATTCTCCAGGGTCTTCTGGGCGGCGAAGGCGATCGCGATTCCGCCGATGCCCAGTCCGGCGAGCGCGGTGGTCATGTTGACGCCGAGAGAGCTGAGTATGGCAAAGATAGCGGCGATAAAAATGATGGCTTTGAGGACACGTTCACCGAGAAGCAGGAGCGACCCAGTGCCGGTGCGGCCGGCGCGGATTGCGCGTTCTCGAACCCGCCGTGCTATCTGCTGAACGATTCGAGAGAGCAACCAGGCCCATGCGACGATGAACACCACGCCGGTTACTTCCTGATGGTGGTGGCGCGCCAATAACGGCAATCCGATCTGTCGCACCAACATGACGTCATAAACGGTGGCAAAAACAAGCCAGAGCGGGTTCGAGATGGCGTTCCAGGCACCCGGTCGGGGTATTGGAGGATGGCGGCGCAGTTTTTGATACAGGCCCAGCAACCGGACCGTGAGCCAACCCAAGGCCGCGGAGATGAGGATGGCTAGCAAGATAGCCAGCCATTGCCATATCGCGATCCCTAAGAACTCGTACTGTACCAAAAAATCAGGCAGATGGGCTTCCACCTGATGGACCTCGAGCCGGTCGTAAAGGTCGGGAACTTTGGCCAAGGTGTCAGAGGAGATCAACCAGATTTTCGCGCCGCTGGAATCGGTGACGCGAACCAGATCGAGGTTGGCATCGACATCTGCGGCGGACAAAGCACCGAGGCGCTGCTGATTTGGAGAAGATCCTTCTTGTGGAGATCCCTCCGGCTGATTGCTGATGAGCCTCAGGTTGCCGGAAAATGCGCGGTCCATCACACTCTTCAACTTGGTGGCGAGTTCCTCACCTTGCGCGGAGCGCTTGGCGTTGGTCATTTGCAGATACTGCGCGGCAGTGGCGTAGTTTCCCGCCTGAGCGGCATGGAGAAATCCGTATATAGTGCCGTTGGGAGTGTCACGGCCTAGTGGGTCTGTTACTGGCTGGGTGGTAGGCTCGGGCGTGGTCTTGAGTACGCCTGGCAGTTGCGCAGCGGCGGTCTGGGAGATCACTGCGCACAACACCAGCCAGCAGGCTCGCTTAAAGAAAAACGAAAACATGATTCCTTCTCCAGAGGAAGGGCGCGAATTAATGCGAATCATGCGCCCGCGAAAGATGCCTGAGCGGAGCGAGAGTTCATTGTACCGAAAGGGAAGCCAACCTCGCGGAATCGGCTTGAGTTCTTATGGACGTTTGGGCCGATAGACGTCAGTGCTGGTGCCGAAAAAAACCTCGGCTGATTCCATAACCGTTTCCGAGAGCGTCGGGTGCGGGTGGATGGTGAGTGCGATGTCCTTGGCGAGAGTGCCCATCTCGATGGCGAGCACTCCTTCGGCGATGAGTTCGCCCGCGCCGACGCCGACAATTCCTACGCCTAGCACGCGTTCGGTCTGTGGATCGATAAGCAGCTTGGTCATGCCTTCGGTTCGGTCGATGGTCATGGCGCGTCCCGAGGCTCCCCAGGGGAACTTGGCAACTTTGATTTCGCGATTATCTTTCTGCGCCTGAGTCTCCGTGAGGCCGCACCAGGCGATCTCTGGGTCCGTGAAAACGACGGCGGGAATCGCGTTGGGTTCGAAGGCGACTTTGTGTCCGGCGATGGCTTCAACCGCAGTGCGGCCTTCGTGCGAAGCCTTGTGGGCAAGCATGGGCTCGCCGACTACGTCACCGATGGCGTAGATGGCGGAGTCGTCGGTTTGCAGTTGCTTGTTTACCTGGATGAATCCGCGTTCTGCGACTTTAACTTGAGTCTTTTCGAGGCCCGGGATTTCGGAGTTGGGCTTGCGTCCGACCGAAACCAAAATCTTGTCGAATAGCTTCTCGCGTTCTTTCACTTCGGGGCCGTCGAAGGTGACGCGAATTCCACCGGACTCTTCTTTCACCGCAGCGACGGTCGTGTTGAGCAGGATGGAATCGAAAATCTTCTCTATTCGCTTGTGTAAAGGCAGGACAAGATCGCGATCAGCCCCTGGCAAGAGTCCTGAGAGCATCTCCACGACGGAGACTTTGGAGCCGAGGGCGGCGTACACCGTGCCGAGTTCCAGGCCAATGTAGCCACCGCCGACTACGAGTAGAGTGCCGGGCACTTCGCTCAGGTCTAGCGCAGATGTGGAATCCATCATGCGCGGGGTTTCGAGTTTGAGGCTGGGAACGATCGCGGGCCGCGAGCCGGTCGCGATGACGATTCGGTCGAAGGTCAGCGACTCTTCGGCACCGTTTGTGCGGCTGACGCGCAGCGTATTCGAATTCTCGAACGCCGCTCTGCCCTGGATGTATTCGACCTTTCGTTGTTCGGACAGCACGCCTAAGCCGCCAGTCAGTTTTTTGACTACGCCTTCTTTCCAGGAACGCAGCCGGGATAGGTCGATCTTCGGATCGCTGTAGTCAATTCCCCAATTTTTCGCGTGGCGGGTTTCGTCGATCAGCTTAGCGATGTGGAGAAGGGCCTTGGACGGGATACAGCCGCGGTAAAGGCAGACGCCCCCCGGATTGAGTTCCGGGTCGATGAGCGTAACTTTCAATCCTAGATCGGCGGCGAGGAAGGCGGCGGCGTAACCGCCCGGCCCTCCTCCGATTATCGCGATGTGTAGATTCGAAGTGTCTGCCATGAAAAACCATTAACCACAAAGGACACGAAGGTACACAAAGGAATGCTGGTCAGCTTCCGGTTCAAGTTTTCCTTCGTGTAACTTTGCGTCCTTTGTGGTTTCCAGATTTTGTTTTTTTATCCCTGAACCGACAGCAAGAATGGTTGCTCAAAAGCTTCCGCAATCCAACGCAAGAATCTGGCAGCGTCTGCGCCGTCGATCAGCCGGTGATCGTAAGACAATGACACTGGCAGCACCAGCCGCGGTTCGAACTTTCCATTGAGCCACACCGGCTCCATGCTAGAACGCGAAAGGCCGAGGATCGCGACCTCGGGATAATTCACGATAGGAGAGAATCCAGTGCCGCCGATTCCGCCAAGGTTGGTAATCGTGAAAGTGCCACCTTCCATTTCCGCGAGGGTGAGCTTCTTTTCGCGGGCCTTCTTGGAAAGCTGCGTGAGTTCGGCGGCGAGCTCGACGATGTTCTTCTTGTCGACGTCACGGATGACAGGGACCAGCAGACCACGGTCGGTATCCACGGCGACGCCGATGTTGATGTATTGTTTGTAGACGATCTCGTCTTTGGCCAGGTCGATGCTGGCATTGAACTGAGGAAAGATTTTCAGCGCGGACGAGCACACCTTGAGTGCGATTGCCGTGACCGTCATCTTGCCGCCAACCTCTTCCGCCTTCGGAGCGAAGCGCGCGCGCAAGTGCTCGAGTTCCGTGATGTCAGCTTTATCGTGCTGCGTGACGTGGGGGACCGTGGTCCACGCCTGCCACAAATGTTCGGCAGTCTTGCGGCGCACTCCGCGGATCGAGACACGCTCGACCTTTCCCCACTTGGTAAAATCTGGCAACTCCGGCTGAGCGAATTGGGCTCCGTGCGGCGCTTGCGCAGCCGCCGCCACCGAAGCGAGCAGCGCCTTCGAATGCGCTTTGACATCGTGCTCGCTGATGCGGCCGCCGGGGCCGGTTCCTTTCACATTGTGAATGTCGACGCCGATCTCGCGCGCTAATCGACGAACATGCGGGGCCGCGGGGACTGGCGCTCCACGCTCGGAGCCTGCCACTTTTTCCAGCTGAGCCGGCATGGTGAAGCTAGGGGGAAGCGTTTGTGGTTGATCGCGTGGAAGCGCCTGTTCTTCCGTTTTGCCCTCGGCTTGGATCGCGGCTTGGAAAGCGAGCCGTGCTCCTTGCTGCCCGGTGACACGCTCGACTGGAACATGTTTGGGTCGATCCGCTTGCGGCGCGGCGGCACCTTCGAGCGTGAAGATAACGTCGCCAACTTTAATCTTGTCGCCCTGCTTTACGTGGACTTCTTTGATGATTCCGCTGATCGAGGAGGGTACTTCGATCACCGCTTTGTCGGTTTCAAGTTCCATCACCGGCTGGCCCTCGGAGACCTTGATGCCAGGAGAAATCATGAGGCGGACGAGATCGCCCTGGGAGATGTTCTCTCCGAGTTCGGGAAGCTTGAACTCGGTAGGACCGGCCTGCGCAAGGGGCGCTGCCCGCCGGTCTCTTTGCGTTGGTGATGGAGGGGGCTCGGCCTGAGCCTCGTTCGTGGGCCGCTCCTTTGTGGCGGTTGCTGCTGAGGCTGACGCAGCGGCCTGCTGTGCTTTGAGTTCTGGCGCCTTCGACTTTGCACCCGCGCCGTTCTCAAAGGTGAAGATCACCTGCCCAACCTTGATCTTCTCGCCTTCCTTGACGCGAACCTCTTTTATGACGCCGCTCACTGTGGAGGGTACCTCGACGACGGCCTTGTCGGTTTCCAATTCCATCACCGCCTGGCCTTCGGTGATGGCGGTGCCGGGCGAAATCATCAGCCGGACGAGGTCTCCCTGATCGATGTTTTCGCCGAGTTCCGGTAGCTTGAATTCTGTCACTTTAACTTTTTCTCCGTTGTTCCAGCGTCGCTACTAAGTGTTGGCCGGGTTCGGCTTCTCCGGATTGATGCCCAGGTCTTTTATCGCTTTCTGGAGTATCTCCGGGCTGATCTGTTTATCGCGCGCCAAGGCGTTCAACGTGGCCAACACGATGTGCTTCGCATCTACTTCGAAGAAGTCGCGGAGGGAAGCCCGACCCTCGCTGCGGCCGAAACCATCCGTACCCAAGGCCACCAGCGGACGCGGCACCCACTGCGAAATCGATTCCGGAAGCACCTTCATATAATCCGATGCGGCCACGAAGACCCCGGGTGCTTCTTTTAGACATTGCGTCACAAATGGGACACGCGGAGTGTCACCCGGATGCAGCATGTTCCAGCGCTCGCAGTCGTTGCCATCGCGATAAAGCCGTTTGTAGCTAGTCACGCTCCAAACGTCGGCGGCTACTGCGTATTTCTCTTCCAGAATCTGCTGCGCCTTGAGCACTTCGAACATGATGGTTCCACTGCCGAAGAGCTGGGCGCGCAGTTTCGCATCTTTCTTCTCTGAGGCTTTGAAACGATACAGACCTTTCAGAATGCCGTCCCGGACCTCCGCACCATGGGGCATCTCGGGCATCGGCAAGGGTTCATTGGTGACGGTCAGGTAATAGAAGATAGACTCCTGATCGACGTACATACGCTTGATGCCATCCTGAATAATGATGGCAATTTCGTAAGCGAAGGCTGGATCGTAGGCGAGCAGATTTGGCACGGAGAGTGCCAACACGTGACTGTGGCCGTCCTGGTGCTGCAATCCCTCGCCGGCGAGGGTGGTGCGGCCGGCCGTGCCTCCAATCAGGAATCCACGGGTGCGCATATCGGCTGCGGCCCAGATCAAGTCGCCGATACGCTGGAAGCCGAACATCGAGTAATAAATGAAAAATGGAATGGTGTTGATTCCATGATTTGCATACGCCGTGCCGGCAGCGATGAACGAGCACATCGAGCCGGCTTCCGTAATTCCTTCTTCGAGGATCTGTCCGTTCTTGGCCTCTTTGTAGTAGAGCAGGGTGTCCATATCGACCGGTTCGTAAAGCTGGCCGACGCTGGAGTAGATACCCACCTGGCGAAACAGCGCTTCCATGCCGAAGGTGCGGGCTTCGTCCGGGATAATGGGCACGATGAGCTTGCCGATTTCTGGGTCGCGCAACAGTTTCCCTAGCAGGCGGACGAAGACCATGGTGGTGGCAACATCGCGGCCCTCGGTGCCTTTGTAAAACTCCTCGAAGTGCGATTCAGAGACCGGGCTGATCGGTTTCGCTCGCACTTTGCGTTCGGGCAGGTAGCCGCCCAATTGCTTGCGGCGCTCCTTCATGTAGGTGATTTCCGCACTGTCGTCCGCGGGACGATAGAACGGAGCATTGTGAAGTTCATCATCGGGGATGGGGATGCCGAAGCGTGAGCGGAACATTTGCAGCTCATCGTCATTCAGTTTTTTCTGCTGATGGGTGATGTTCTTGCCCTCGCCAGCCTCGCCCAGGCCATAGCCCTTAATGGTTTTCGCCAGAATGATGGTCGGCGAGCCGCGGTTCTCTACAGCCGCCTTGTATGCAGCATGCACTTTGATGGGATCGTGTCCTCCCAGCCGCATGCGCGCGAGTTGTTCGTCGGAAAGATGCTCGACCATCTTGAGCAGACGGGGATCGGTTCCGAAGAAGTTCTGCCGGAAGTAAGCGCCGCTCTCGACGAAATATTTCTGATACTGACCGTCACTGATCTCGCCCATGCGCCTGACCAGCAAACCGTCGCGATCGCTTCGGATGAGGGTGTCCCAGTCGCCGCCCCAGATGACCTTGATAACGTTCCAGCCGGCGCCACGGAAAATGGCTTCAAGTTCCTGAATGATCTTGCCGTTCCCGCGAACTGGGCCGTCCAGACGTTGCAGGTTGCAGTTCACGACGAAGATCAGATTGTCGAGCCGTTCGCGCGAAGCCAACGTGATGGAGCCCAGGGACTCGGGCTCATCCATTTCGCCGTCGCCAAGAAAAGCCCAGACTTTGCCATCAGTCGACAACTTCAGGCCACGATTTTCGAGGTAGCGGATAAAGCGGGCCTGGTAGATCGCCTGGATAGGTCCCAATCCCATCGAAACTGTGGGGAACTCCCAGAAATCAGGCATGAGCCAGGGGTGAGGATAAGAAGAGAGTCCGCCGCCGGGCTTCAGCTCACGGCGAAAGTTCTCCAGTTTCTGGCGTGGTATGCGACCTTCGAGATAGGCGCGAGCATACATGCCGGGAGCGGCATGGCCCTGGAAGTAGACCAGGTCGCGGTCGCCGGTTTCGGTCTGGGCGCGCAGGAAATGGTTAAACGCGACCTCGTACAAAGTAGCGGCCGAGGCAAAGGTCGAAATATGCCCGCCGATGCCTTCCTGCAGTTTGTTGGCGCGCACCACCATAGCCAGGGCGTTCCAGCGAACCAGGCTCTTGATGCGGCGCTCCATCTCCTGACTGCCGGGAAATGGCGGCTGCTGAACTGAAGGAATCGTATTCTGATAAGGGGTGGTTGCCGTGAACGGGAGGTTAACTCCTGCGGCGCGCTTGGCGTGTAACGACAACTGCTGCAGCAACCGTCCGGCACGCTCCGGACCGCCTTCAGCTAACACATAGTCGAGGGAATCAAGCCATTCCCGAGTTTCGAGTACTTCCAATCCGTTCGTCTGGGTCTCAGCCACGTCTGGTTTCTCCATTTATGAGCAGGAATTCTTCCATGATAGACAATCGCGAAGAATTTTGCTGGCGACTTCCGGACGAAGCTGCCGACGGAGTCATATTTTGTGTTGAAACAACAGGAATCCTTGGGTCCGTCGAAAACATCCATACTGGCGAGTGGTAGAACCCCAGGTTACTTAGTGCCGATTACGCCGTAACGGTTACAGATAGGTTGCATCCAAGTCAGGCAGAATCAAACATTCCATTCAACTCGCGATAAACAGGAGACTCCTCATGCCGAAAAAACCTGCTTCGAAACTTAATGCCCAGCCACACATACATCAGCGGGCGCGCGAAATTCAGCAGTATGGCACCGTGAACCATGCATTACCCCTGGAACTGGAAGAGCCGGTGCGTCTGGAAATGACGGAACGACTCAACCAGTTGCTTGCCGACACCATGACTCTCCGCGATCTGTATAAGAAATCACATTGGCAGGTCGCTGGTCCGACGTTTTATCAGCTTCATCTGCTTTTCGACAAGCACTTCAATGAGCAATCGGAGCTTGTCGACACCATCGCCGAACGGATTCAGTTGCTCGGCGGCCTCAGTATCGCGATGGCTCCTGATGTGGCGGAAACGACACGAATCGAACGGCCACCCAAGGGAAGGGAAGAAGTTCCGGTGCAACTCTCGCGCTTGCTCGACGCCCACCAGATCATCATCGGGGACTGCCGTGAACTGGCGAAACGCGCCTCAACCCTGGGAGATGACGGGACCAACGATGTGGTCGTCAGTGATGTATTGCGGACGAACGAACTGCAGGTATGGTTCATAAGCGAGCATCTGGTAACGATGCCTCTGGTCGAAGCCGTTGACGGTTCCGTTGCCGCAGACTGACTCGCATGGCGGCGAAAGCCTTGGATAAGGGCTGGTCAGGGCTGGTCCCAGACCGGTCCTTATTTTTGCCTCTTCGCCAACCGATTCGCTTGACTTCGGCGAAGCGCGCGTTCAAGATAGGAAGCACTTTTGGGGAATCAAGTAGAAGCTGGCGGAATCCGTTCTCGTTACGAATTCGGAACAGAAACGGTGAGCCGTCGATACCCGCTTCTTATAGCGCCGACTGTAGGCGGGTTTTCGCGATAATAAATGCAATTCTTAGCGCCATAATGGCTCTAAGTTGCTATTATTGCAGTTACTTCTGCCGATGTGGGAGGGGGCAAAAATGTTTCCAGGCGGACAGAACTTGCGCGTGTTGCGCGAGCAACTGGGATTGACCATGAGGGATGTCGAAAACGCCAGCACACGGATCGCTCAGAAACGTGCGAACGACGAATTTGCCATACCGCCGAGTCGCCTTTCGGATGTTGAGACGAAAGGAGTCATCCCCAGCATTTACCGTTTGTATTCGCTGGCGGTCATCTATCGCAGGGACATTCGGGAACTCTTGTCGTGGTACGGAGTCGATTTGAACGGAATGGCGGCGGATCTGGATTTCGTCATCCCACCGAAATCGCACGTTTCCGAAGCCTTGGCGAACCTCTCCAGCATTCAGATGCCGATACGTCTGGATCCCAGCTTCGATCCGCATCGCACAGTGAACTTTGGACGAATGGTGGAACAGTGGGGCCAAGTGCCCTTAGCGTACTTGGCGCAATTTGCCACCTGCCAGTACACCTATGGCTATATCGGCAGCGACGATTTGACGATGTATCCGATTCTGCCGCCGGGGAGTTTCGTGCAGATTGATGAGTCAAAGAACAAAGCGGAAGAAGGCGGCTGGAGGTCGGAATACGAACGTCCCATCTATTTTGTGGAAACCCGCGACGGCCACACCTGCTGCTGGTGCACGATGACGCGGGAAGAGATTATTCTGCAGCCGCACCCTCTTTCGCCGGTTGCAGCTCGCGCCCTGCGATACCCGCAAGAGGCGGAGATCATTGGTCAAGTTGTGGGGGTTGCAATCAGGCTCGGGGATTGGCGTCCGCTTTTGGATTCTTCAACAAACTCGAAAGCGCGTGAAGTACTGAACTGAGATGGCGGGCAGATCCGGCGCCCGGCCCCGGGGGCAAGAGATTCGGGCTCGTGGTCGCGAGTCGTTCGACGTAGGCAGCCGGCGAAACTCCCGCTACTTCACTGGATTGTTCCGCATCTTGTACCAGCTTCCGGATCGGCATAGCCAGAACCTTGGAGAGTAGTGAGCGGTGCGCTCGCGCCAGTGCTTTCTGCGCCGCCAAGTCTCCGTAGACGCGGGAAAAACCCCAGTGGAAGTAGCTTCCCTCTTTGTCCCGCAACCCAGAAAGATACTCCAGCCGGTTCAGACAGCCACTAAAGGCTCTGAGCGTGGTTTCTTGCAGGTCCTCGAGTGCCGAATGCAGGGTCATTGTTACATTTTTGGAAATTCGAAATTACTAAAGTAATCTATTCAAAAAGGCTGGCCGCAATAGATTATCACGGGGTAATCCCACATTGGAAAGGAATTCACACCGTGAAAATAAGCCTACGCTGGTTGGCTGTTGCGCTGCTGCTGACCACTACCGTTTCTTTGCCGGCAACCCTCAAAGCCATTGCTGACGCCCCGACGGGCCCGATTACTCTTCCGACCCCGCCAGTGCCTCCGGATGGCAATCCGACGGGCCCGCCGAGGGTAGTTACGGGTCAATAGATTTCGTTAAAGCTGTTGTTGTGGGCTGGCGCAAAAGGGTGTATATTCTGCGCGATAGCCCATGTCTGCCTCGTTAATGCTGTTTTACTACCTGTGGATAGCTCCCCACGTCCTTGAGGGGATCGTTTTGTATGCCATGGTGCGTCGCGGACTGCATCGGCAGTTCCCGATGTTCTTTCTCTATATCACTTTTGAAATTGCTCAGTGTTTTTGTCTGCTCGCCGTGTCTCGGTATGTTTCCTACTTCGGCCAGGTTTACATTCAGGTGTATGCCGTGGGGTTGGCCGTCAGCACCGCCATCCGATTTGCCGTCATCTATGAGTTGTTCTGCCATTTTTTCCGGCGTTACCCAGCAATCAGCGGGGCCGGGAAGTTGCTGTTCCGCGGCGCGAGCTTGGCGCTTCTGCTGATAGCTCTCGGATTGGCTGTTTCCGCACCGGGTAACACTCCGGCTGCTTCGCTCAACGATGCGACTTACGTAGCGTTGCGAACGACGACCTTCGCGGCCGATCGGGCGGTGAGCATTCTTCAAGGTGGGCTGCTGATTTCGCTGTTCCTGTTCTCCCGCTATTTCGTACTCTCCTGGCGAAGTCCTGCATTCGGCATCGCCTTGGGCATGGGAACGTTTGCAATCGGGGAGTTCGCCACAACGGCCCTTCGGCTCTACGTGCCAATTAGCAACAAGTTTTATGACCGCTCTGCGATGGGAATTTATCACCTCTGTGTGCTGATCTGGATTTTGTATGTAGTGCGACCGGAGCCCGAATTTCGATTCGAGCTTAAGAGTTTGCCTACATACGACTTGGAAATTTGGAACCAAGAATTGGAGCGTCTTCTGCAGCAATGATTATCACGTTAGTTCTTGTATCCGTCGCATTGTTAGCCCTGGGATTTTTGATCAGGTTGGCGAAAGGCCGTACCCTCCCAGCTCAGGTTTTGGAAAACCCAACCGAGCACATGCGCGCCGTGGACCTTGAGGCATTTCGGAACCTGGTTGATCTCGACGAGGAGGAGTTTCTACGTACCAACCTTCCTTCCTCGGAGTTTCGCAGAATTCAGCGAGAGCGGCTGCGGGCTGCGGTGGAATACGTCTCCTGCGCGGCTCAAAATGCAGCGGTTCTGCTGCGTCTGGCCGATGCCGGGCGTCGTAGTCCAGATCCGGCGACAGCGGAAGCGGCTGAAAAACTGGTTCAAAATGCGCTTCGTCTGCGCCTTTATGCTTTGCAGGCTATCCCCAAGCTCTACCTCGGTATGGCTCTCCCGGGCGCGCGCATCTCGGCAGTCGGCATCGCGGAACGGTACGAACAAATGACTCGACTCGTGGTTTTGCTTGGATGCTTGCAATACCCTACACGCGGCGTCTCCGCTGCGCTTTAGGCGGGGAGTAAGAACTCAGGATCAACCAACCTGACGCACTGAATCTTGAAGGTTTCCTTTTCAGTGGATGCCATTGAGGAATCCACTGATTTGGTTTTCCAATGTCTGCCCGCCGATTCCAACGATGCCATTGTGGTCTGCTCCAGGGACGAGATACAACTCCTTGGGCTGATTCGCACGCTGGAACAATGCCTTCGCCATTTCCGGAGGCGTCAGAGTGTCTTCGGTCCCGACGGTAATGAAGATCGGCACGTGAACCGAGCCGATCTTCGAAAGGTTGTCAAACCGATTGTGAACAAAAAGGGATAACGGAAAAGCTCGCAGGTACCAAATTGCTTTGGCCGCTTCCGGAACGCTGGTGAAGGGACTCTCCAATATCAGCCCACCAGCATCAGGATGTTCAAACGCAAGTTGTGTGGCTGGCCCTGTGCCAATCGAGCGTCCCATGAAGATGACCTCGTGGATGCTAACGTGCCGCTGGTCGATCAGATAAGTCAAAGCCGCGCGGGCGTCCTCGTACACGCGAGTCTCGTTAGGAGTACCCGGACTGCTGGAGCCGTATCCTCGGTAGTCCACCAGCAGGAGATTTGGGCCGAGGTGATGCAGAGATTTCACCTCGCCCCCTGAGCCCGCGGCCTGCTCCAAAACATAACCATTGCCGTGAAACATCAGCAGAACTTTGTCTGAGGGCTGACTTGCCGGGATCCACCAGGCATGCAACTGCTCCGATCCGTCGACGGGAATGTGAAGGTCTTGAAAAGCAATCCCAACATCCGCTGGACTCGCCTTCGCGTAGTGCGAAGGCGCGGGGAAGGTCATTTGATCTTGCTGAAAGTAAAAGAGCGCTCCAAATCCGAAATAAGTCAAGATGAGGATGGACAGAAGTATCTTGATGAAGGTGCGCAGA
>CAWFQN010000003.1:0-709508 GCA_963817925.1 uncultured Acidobacteriota bacterium | reverse complement strand
CCTGATTCAACCTTTCCTCGATTTCACCAACCGTCCATCGCTGCTGTGGGTTCCGGCGCAGACAGTGACTGGCGATATCGAAAAATGGCGGCAAAGTCTCTGGCAATATTGGCTCCGCCTGGTCCGTTCCCTTCCAGACCGGCGGATTCTGGGTCAGAGCTTCGACCAAGGTTACGCCCAATGACCAAACGTCCGAAGCCGGCGCCATGCCTGCCCCATCCGCGACCTCCGGTGCTGCGTAGCCATTCGTCGTGCCCAGAACCCGGCTTGATTCGCCAACTCCGCAGAGCCCGTCGCTCGAAATCTTTATCTGATCGCCAACCGCCATAATATTTGCCGGCTTGATGTGGCCATGCACGAAACCTTTCGCATGAATGTACGCCAGGACATCAAGAACAGGTCGGAGCGTGTCCCGTGCTTCCTCGGGGGTGAGCGCTCGATAAGGAAGAATCTGCGAAAGGCTTTCTTCGGCGTATTCGGTTACGGCGTAAAGCAACTGCGTACCCTCGATCTCGCAGTGGCCCGTTTGAAAGAGGCGAAGCAAGTGAGGATGGGATAATTTCGCAGCGAGTTCCCACCAGGAGACCTGAAGTTCAGGATTCTCCGCATTGGCCAGAATAAGCTTGATCGCCATGTCCTCAGGTTCGCGATCCGTTCGCTTGGTGAGAAATACAGCGCTACGCTCCGAGCCGCCCAGATACCGCAGCAACGGGAACTCCTCATTCACGACTTGGCCTTCCCACTTCTTCCAAGCCTCGGGCATTCTCCTCCACCGTCTACCCGCTTGTGCGGGTCAAGGTATTGTAACCGAGCAGACGTGCCGCGCCCGGATCAGCTCATTTTATTGTCGGGGAATGCCGGGCTTCATAAGCGGCGATATCGGATTCGTGTTGTAGAGTGAGTCCGATGTCGTCCAGCCCTTCAAGCAGGCAATGGCGGGTGAACTCGTCGATCTGGAATGCGGCGGATAATCCATGATCGTCGTGCACCTTGCATTGATTTAGATCGACCGTGATCTCATAGTCGGGATGCTCGGCCGCCCGCCGAGCGATCTCGGCGACTTCTTCCTCGTTTAAAACCACGGTCAGGACACCGTTCTTCACGCAATTGTTGGCAAAAATGTCAGCGAACGATGGTGCAATGAGGACGCGGAAACCGAAATCTTCCAACGCCCAGACGGCATGTTCTCGCGAAGATCCACAACCGAAATTCTTTCCCGCCACCAGAACACTTGCTCCCGCATAGCTTGGATGGTTCAAAACAAATGACGGATCATGGTTGCCGTCGGCGTCGCGACGCCAATCAAAAAATAGAAAATCACCGAACCCGGTGCGTTCGATTCGTTTCAGAAATTGCTTGGGAATGATCTGATCGGTGTCCACGTTGGCCCGATGCAGCGGCGCGACGCGACCTTTGTGGATGCGAAAGGGTTTCATGGTTACCTCAAAATTTTCTCCTTCATTGCTGCTCGACTAACTGCCAGGTCGTTAAGTTTTGCCACCTTCTTCCTTTGTGTACCTTTGTGTACCTTGGTGTCCTTTGTGGTCGATGAAGTGCAAATGCTTAAAACCACAAAGGACACCAAGGTACACAAAGGATGTTCATGAAAACTTCACGCGCTCGCCCGAACTCCTATTAAATCAAGTCTCCTCAACGAAAATGCCAGTTGCGAATATCGGTAAAGTGTCCGGCGATCGCGGCCGCGGCAGCCATCATCGGACTCACCAGATGCGTGCGCCCGCCGCGTCCCTGGCGGCCTTCAAAATTGCGATTGCTGGTCGAAGCGCAGCGTTCGCCAGGCAGCAGAATATCCGGGTTCATCCCCAGACACATCGAGCACCCGGATTCTCTCCATTCGAACCCGGAGTCCATAAAAATCCTGTGCAGGCCTTCCTGCTCCGCCGCGTGCTTCACCGCTTGCGACCCCGGTACCACCATGGCCCGCACTCTGGGAGCAACGCGATGTCCCTTGGCGACGCGAGCCGCAGCCCGCAGGTCTTCCAGCCGTGAGTTCGTGCAAGAGCCAATAAAAACACGATCGACAGAGATGTCTTCGATACGAGTGCCCGGTTCAAGTCCCATATATTCCAGCATGCGCTCGACCGCAGGACGGTCCGCAGGCATCTTCAAATCCCGCAATTCAGGAATACGTCCATCGACTGGCGCGATCATCCCCGGATTCGTGCCCCAGGTAACAAACGGTGCCAGTTGCGAAGCATCAATTTCCGCCACCGCGTCATATCGCGCCCCCTGATCGGAAGCCAGCCCTCGCCAGCGCGCGACCGCTTCTTCCCAATCCCGCGGGACAAAGCGCCGGCCCTTCATGTAAGCAAAGGTAGTCTCATCGGGTGCGATCATCGCGGCTCGCGCACCGGCCTCAATGCTCATGTTGCACAAAGTCATCCGGCCTTCCATGGAAAGCCCGCGAACCGCCTCGCCCGTATACTCGATCACGTGGCCGGTGGCGCCGTCGATCCCAATCTGTCCAATCACTCCCAGCGCGAGATCCTTCGCGCTCACCCCTTCTCCAATCTTGCCACGAACCTCGATGCGCATGCTCCGAGGCTTCCGCTGAGGCAGACATTGGGTAGCCAGCACATGCTCGACTTCCGAGGTCCCAATGCCGAAAGCCAGCGCTCCAAACGCACCATGCGTGCTGGTGTGGCTGTCGCCGCAGACGATCGTCATCCCCGGCTGAGTTAATCCAAGTTCCGGACCGATCACGTGCACGATGCCCTGCTCGGACGAATCCATGTCGAACAGAGGCACGCCGAAATCTTGGCAATTCTGCTGCAGGGCCTGAATCTGCCGCGCCGCAATGGGATCGGTGATGGGCGTGCCGCGAGGCTCGGTCGGAATGTTGTGATCGACCGTCGCGACCGTGCGCTTAGGTTGGCGCACTTTGCGGCCTGCCACACGCAATCCCTCGAAGGCCTGCGGCGAAGTGACCTCGTGCACCAGGTGCAGATCGATGTAAAGCAGCGGCAGTCGTCCGGATGGAACACAGACCACGTGCTCGTTCCAGATTTTGTCAAACAGTGTGAACTTCTCAGCCATGGTTTTGGATTGATCCAATCTAACTCGCGACCGGCCTTTTTTCAAAGGGGCGGATCTTGCGACCCATTCTCGGATTTGATATTTGTCAATTGGCGTCCACCGCCTGATCCTTTGCAATGAGAGGGGTTAGGCCCGGACTGACGCAGAAAATGCGCGGCTTAGCCACTGATCGCGCCTAGGTCACTTCGTAGAGCCGCAAGGGAGCGACTGTGCTGTAGCGGGGGAAATCGTGATCAGTAGTAAAAACCTGCCAACGTCGGCGAAGAGCGATGGCGCAAATGAGGAAGTCGATCGCAGATCCAGCGATGCCTCGCGCGCGGCATAGATTGTTCAGTCGGGCGGCTTCTTCGTAGTCGGCAACCTCTAACGAGACCTGCTCAAAGGCTCGGAGTTGGTCTCGTAGCTTCCTGAAGCTGGCTTCTTCGCGTAGGCCGGAGAGTAATTCCTGCCGGACAGGACCCACAAGTTGAGCGCGCCCGTCCTGAATGAGTTCTCGCAAAGCTTGAGTAAGCCGCAACTCACGCGAGCTAAGATTTGCGTCTCTGCGGCGCAAAGCAAGCGACCATATGGGCGTGTCCACCAGTACCAGCATGATCAGGAGCGATTTCTGCGACGCTCCGCTTTGTAGTCGTACTGAGGATCGAAGTCGAAGCTCCCGAATGCATCGAGAATGCGGAGCTGTTTCCGGCGCAACACGTATTCGGCCAAAGCGGCGTTGACAGCCTCCTTTTTTGTCTTGTGACGGCCGGCGCGGCGGGCTTCCTCAATCAGATTGTCGTCGAGAGCGAGATTCGTCGCCATGTGTAGAGTATTACACAATCTAATGTGTAAGGAAAGGGCCCTTCCCAGTTCGCTTTTTTTCCGACTGTACTTACCGTCTAACTCTGTTACCAAAGTAATCTGGCAGCCAACACGAGAGACGAGCAAAATGGTGGGCCTATTTGAACGGGGCCCCGAGATCGCAGTTGATCTTCCCCCGGGGAGCGGTTCCATGATCGAGCGCAGAATGATCGAGCGCAGAGTTGACCATCTGACGCGCAAGCGAGTAGCGGAGATGTCCCCAGAAGAAATGAGACGTGCCTTACTAGTCTCCGAAAGGACAGGCGGCCCGAACCGGCGCGCCTTTGACGACGGCCCGGCGAGCCCGTTCATCGCCATGAGCGATGTCGACGGCCTAAAGGCGTTGAACGACCAATACGGTTACTCCGCCGGCGACATACTCATCCGCAGATTTGCCGAGGTACTCACAAGCGTCGGTCTAGACGCCTATCACGACAAAGGCGATGAGTTCCTGTGCAAGGGAGAGTCCTATCAGGAACTAAACCTCAAACTCACAGAGGCCCAACAGCGTTTGCGGCGCGAGCCTTTTGCAGTTTGTGGATTGGATGGGCGCATCACCACCATCGAGGGAGCCGATTTTTGCTTCGGGATCGGCACCAACCTGGAAGAAGCCGAGGTTTCTCTGAAGCACCAGAAAGAGCTGCAGAAAGTATCGAACTAAGGCTTCCGAAGGGTTTTGTTCTTCGGGTGCGTCGCTAAATCCCACAATATAAAAGGTTTTGCTGCCTCCCCCGGCTGTAACCGGGGCACGGTTACCGTAGATTTCCATATGGCCTGAAAGTGCCATTCCCGCCCGACCGGCCTACTGCTACATTAGTCCTCGAGCAGACTTCGGGGGAGGGCTGCTTCGACGAACGTCCCAGAAACTCTAACGAGTGCTGGGGCGTTTTGTTTTGCACGCGAATGGAAGCCTGCGCGTCCAGGCCCGTGCGAACTCAAAATAATGCTCTCAGTGTTCTCGTTGAAAGCGGTATCTTCCGCGCCGCTCCCGCGCAACGGTCTCAGCCACTTTAAGGAAAGCACGTGCGGCGTGCGACAAACTCGCGGACTTGCGATAGATCAATCGCAGCTTGCGGTGCAGCCGCAACTCGCGCACAGGAATGCGAATCAGCTCGCCGTGAGCCAGTTCGTTTTCCACACTGATCTCGGGGACCAGCGCGACTCCATTGCCCATCACCACAAAGCGCTTGATGGCTTGCAGGGTAGGCAGCTCGATGTCCATGTGCAATGGCGTCTTGTGCCGTTTGAAAGCCTGGATTACTTTTTCGCGATAGGGAGACGCCACATTGTGCGCCACAAACGCCTCGGCCCCCAGTTGCCGAATGCTGACCTGATGCGCATTAGCCAGCGGATGACTCGGAGGAACCACGAAAATCAGCTCGTCCAGATAGACAACCGTCGAACAAAGCTGCGGCTCCTGCGGGTCGTACGTGAGCACTCCAAGCTCGGTGCTGTGGCGCAGTACGTCGTCGGGAATGTGGCTGCCCAGCGAGCGCCGCACCGTGATTCTGATCATCGGATGCAGGCGGCGGAATTCCGCCAGCACCGGCAACAGGTACAGCGCGGTGAATTCATTGGCCGCGATCGCCAATTTGCCTTTCTGCAGCTCTCTTAGTTCCACCAGCGCTGCCTGGGCGTCTCCGCGCAGGTTCAATAATCTCTCCGCGTATTCCTGGAGCACGCGGCCAGCGTCGGTCAGCACGCCTTCCCGCGACGAGCGATCGAACAGCGGTTCGCCCAGTTCGTCTTCGAGTTTGCGGATCGACTGGCTCACCGCCGACTGCGTCCGGTAAAGCTTTTCGGCCGCGCGCGAGAATCGCCCCTCCCTCACCACTGCCAGAAACACTTCGAGTTGCGCCAGATCCATCGGCCCCATTCCTTTAGCGGAACTTCAAGCCTCATTAGCTCCGCTTATGATGATAACTATAACTAATGATAATTGTAGGATTATAAGCTTGCTTAATATGCCTGTCTACGTAGGATTGAGCCTTGATCCCCTAGGAGGGCCCGCGATGGAACGCATCACGATTTTCGACACGACTCTGCGCGACGGCGAGCAGTCGCCCGGTTGCAGCATGAATGTGCCGGAGAAGCTGCGCATGGCGCATCACCTCGACCGCTTGGGCGTCGATGTGATCGAGGCTGGATTTCCTATCGCGTCCGAAGGTGACTTCGCCGCCGTGCAAGCCATCGCCGCGGTCGTGCGGCGTCCGATTATCGCAGGCCTCGCCCGCGCCTGCTCCAAGGACATCGAACGCGCCTGGCAGGCCCTTCAAGGCGCCGCCCGGCCCCGCATCCATGTGTTCCTCGCCACCTCCGACATCCATCTGAAATACAAGCTTCGCATTTCACGCCAGCAGTGCCTGGAACAAGCCATTGAAGCGGTACGCCTCGCCAAGAGTTTGTGTCACGATGTCGAATTTTCTCCCGAGGACGCCACTCGCACCGATCCCGAGTTCCTGTGTCAGGTCGTCGAGGCCGTCGTAGCCGCAGGCGCCACCACGGTCAATATTCCGGACACGGTTGGATATACGACGCCCGTGGAATTCGGCGAACTGATCTGCACCATCCGTGAAAACGTTCGCGGGATCGAGGATGTCACTATTTCCGCCCACTGCCACGACGATCTCGGACTCGCCGTAGCCAACTCGTTAGCGGCAATCGCTGCCGGAGCCAGGCAAGTGGAATGCACCATCAATGGCATCGGCGAACGGGCCGGGAATGCCTCGCTCGAAGAAATCGTCATGGCCATGCGCGTACGCCCCGACCGGCTTGCCTACGAGACCGAGATCGTGAGCGAGGAGTTGTTCCCCGCAAGCCAGATGCTGAGTGAGATCACGGGAGTTGCGGTCCAACCCAACAAGGCAATCATCGGGCGAAACGCGTTTGCCCATGAAGCCGGGATTCACCAGGATGGCATGCTCAAGAATCCCTTGACCTACGAAATTATGACCCCGCAATCGGTTGGCGTGCCCGATTCGAAATTGGTGCTTGGCAAGCATTCGGGACGCCACGCGCTGGGCCTGCGCTGCGAGCAATTGGGCCATCAATTCGATCGTCATCAACTCGACGAAGTCTACCGCCTCTTCGTAGTGCTCGCGGATCAGATCAAGCACGTTGAGGATGTTCATCTGCTCGAACTGATCTCTGCGATTCAGAAGGACCGCATCGCCGCAGCCGACGACCGTGCGCAGGCGCAATCAATTCCGCTCGACGTCCCAGCGTTCGCGGCTGCGCGCCCAGACAGCGGACATGGACATTCCAAGCTTCTGCGGTCGATATCTGTTTCAAGCGGAGCGGGACTTGCGAGTTTCCCTCTGAATCCGATGGCAGAACATCACGGCGATCAGGAAGATTATTTGTGGGGCGTGTGAAGTAGCAATACCGTAGCCCCGGACGCCCCGTCCGGGGCGCGAGCGAAGCTTGCCACATTTTCGCGAAAAGGCACGCCTTCCCATTATTTCGGAACAATCCTAGATTCGTATCAGGGTATGCCTTCAGGCATTCCGTGAAATCCTCGACTCGTATCAGGGTATGCCTTCAGGCATACCGTGAGTAGCTGAAGTGGGTTCGGCTTTAGCCGCCGGGTTTCGATGTTCCTCATGTGAACAGCATTTTTCGCACGGAACATTCTTCAGCCAGACCCACGCCGCGACCGCACTACAATAGAACCCATGCTCCTGAAGATCGCAATCCTCCCCGGGGACGGCATCGGTCCCGAAGTCACCGATGAAGCCGTTGGTGTTCTCGAGGCCGTCGCCACCACGTTCGCTCACGAACTCAGCCTGAAGAAAAAAGATGTCGGCGGCGCCGCCTATACGAGCAGCCGTGATCCGCTGCCGCAAGATACATTGCAAACCTGTCTCGCCTCCGGCGCCGTGCTGCTCGGCGCGGTCGGAGGCCCAGCGTTCGACAATGTCCCAAAAGAGCTGCGCCCCGAACAGGGCTTGCTTCGACTGCGGAAGGAACTGGGAGCGTTCGCGAATCTGCGGCCAGCCGTATGCTTTCCGGCACTTGAAGATTGCTCCCCGCTTCGCCCCGAAGTGGTTCGCGGCACTGACGTCCTGATCGTGCGTGAACTCTTGGGCGGAATCTATTTCGGCAAGCCCCGTTCGACCGAAGGCGCCGTTGGCAGCCGCACTGCGATCGATACCATGCGATACCGTGAACCGGAAATCGAGCGCATTGCACGCGTCGCTTTTGAACTGGCCCAGTCTCGTCGCCGCCGCGTCACGTCCGTCGACAAAGCGAATGTCCTCGATTGCTCCCGGCTCTGGCGCGAAGTGGTTACCCGCGAGGCCCGGCAATATCCCGAAGTGCAACTCCGCCACACCTATGTGGATTCAGCCGCCATGGCTCTGGTCTCTCATCCCACGGACTTCGACGTCCTGCTCACGGAAAACATGTTCGGAGATATACTCTCGGACCAGGCCGGCGCCATCGTAGGCTCGATCGGGATGCTGGGATCGGCCTCCATCGGCGGACCTGTCGCGCTCTACGAACCGGTCCACGGTTCCGCACCAGATATTGCCGGGAAAGGCATTGCGAATCCTCTAGGAGCCGTCCTTTCGGTCGCGATGATGCTTCGCTACTCGTTCCACTTGAATGCCGAAGCCGATTGCGTCGAAACTGCGGTCGCCTCTGTCATCGGCGCCGGGAATCGCACGCGGGATCTAGCGAAGCCCGCCCAACTCGCCATCGGCACCACGGAAATGGGCCGCAAGATTGTAAGCGCGATAAGAGAACAGGCGCAGCAGTCCCAGCCGACAGCAGTTCATTGACCAACGAATCGACTCTAAAATGAGGGTGCCCCATCCTTCCGCGTTCTGTGCGGAAGGGTGGGAGGCGACAATACAACAGGGCGAACAGCCAGACCTTAACTTCGTCACCAATCTCAACCGTCCAAGGCACTACTCACCCTTGGAAACCACCCCTGAAGCCTCCGCCTCCACATACATCGCCTCAATCTGGGCCCGATAGCGCTCCTCCACCACCCGCCGCCGGAGCTTCATGCTCGCGGTAAGCACTCCGTTCTCCGGCGAAAATTCTTCCGCGACTAATATCACCTTCTTCAACTGTTCGAAGCGCGCCAGATCGCGGTTCAGGTCCGCGACAATGCCTTCGTATAGCGCCCTCACCTTGGGATGCAAGACCAGATACTTTCGTGAGGAGAAGGCAAGCTGGTTGGCCCGCGCCCAGTCTTCCAGCACCGGAAAATAGGGCGCAATCAGAACCGCGGGAAACTTGCGCTTGTCGCCGAGAACCACAGCTTCGCCAATCAGAGCATTGTGCTTAAGAGAGTTCTCGAGCGGTTGCGGAGCAATAAACTTGCCGCCGGAAGTTTTGATCAGATCTTTCTTGCGGTCCGTGACTGACAAAAAGCCATCGCCATCGATATTTCCGATGTCGCCCGTCTTGAACCATCCATCCGTCAGAGCAGCTTGCGTTTCTTGCGACTGCTTCCAATATCCCTTGAAGACTGAAGGACCGCGGACCAGAATCTCGCCGTCCTCTGCGATCCGAACCTCAACGTTGGCCAGCGGTTTCCCCACTGTCCCGAGCTTATGCGATGCCGGGCTGTTGACCGCGATGACGGGGGAAGTCTCTGTCAATCCATAGCCTTCGTCGATACGAACGCCAATGTCCGCGTACCACTCCGCCAGTTCACGTCCCAGCGGCGCGCCCCCAGAAATAAACACTTCCGCGCGCCCACCCATGCCCGCGCGCACTTTCGAATACACCAGCCGGTCACAAAGCTTCCACGCTAACGATGCCGGCCTGTCATCGGCGAGAATCTCGCTCCGATGAGCCCTGCCGACCGACAGCGCCCAGCGATAAAGAAATTCCTTTGGAAAGCCTTTCGCCTTGAGGTCCACTTGCGTGTGAATCTTTTCATAGACTCGCGGCACGCCAACGAAAATTGTGGGGCGAACTTCCAGCAAAGCCTGCGGAAGCTGATCAAGAAAGGAAACGTAAGCCAACGTCACTCCGCGGGAGAGCATGGCAAAATCGACATGCCGCGCGGTAACGTGGGACAAAGGAAGGAACGAAATACTGATTTCGCCACCGCGAATAGCAAAGCCGGAAAGTGAATGCGCGATGTTCGACGCCATGTTGCCGTGAGTGAGCATGGCCCCCTTGGGAGTGCCCGTGGTTCCCGAGGTATAGATAATGGTGGCAAGATCATCGGGATCGAGGGCGCGAGCAGCCGAGTCAAATTCCACATCGCGCTCCTTTGGGCCGTCATGCATCAGCCGCTGCACGTGCACAGCGTGTGCCGTCTCCACGTCATCCATTACGACCATTCGTTCGACCGCGGTTTGGTCTTGAATGCTTTGCACTTTTAGAAGCTGCTTTTCGGTCGAGACAAAAATCGCGCGCGCCCCTGAATCGTGCAAGATGTATGCCGTCTGCTCACCCGTCAACGTGGTATAGACCGGCACGACCACCGCGCCGATGAGGAGGCTAGCGAAATCCGCGATCGTCCATTCCGGCCGGTTTTCACTCAGAATCGCAACCCGGTCGCCCTTGGAGATGCCCCACTCCCGAAGCGCGCGCGCCACGCCCACAACGCTCTGATAGAGCTCGGACGAAGAAATGGAAACCCACTGGATCGCCCGCCGGTGCATTACCACCACGCGATCGTTCCGATCCACCACCGCGAAAAATATTTCGTTGAGAGTGCGGAGACTCATGGGCGATCCAAGAATGCAACCACCGACGGAGCAACGACAAAGTCGCGGACCCTCAGCCGCGGAGCGGCGTAACAATGCAACGCGAGGTTCAGCCGCGGAGCGGCGCAAGAACGCAGCCCACGGCGCAAGCCGTGGGTAAGACATCGGGCGACACCAAGCCCCGAAGGGGCGAAAGAAAAGTCACAAACTGGAATTTCGCACGACAAGGTTCGATCTCCGAGAGAAATGTACTTCTTTCACAAACCGTTGGCAACAACCCGTCCCACTGGTGTTACCCCCCCTTCTGCTGAGACAATAAACACCCGCACTTGCGAAAGGAGTGTATCCGATGCCAAGACTTACGATTACCGCGATTGCAGCCTGGCTTCTGGTGGGAGGATGTCTCACCGTCCCGCTGCGAGCCGCCGACAACAAATCAGCCTCTCCACCGCCTGCGCTGAAAGTAGGGGACGTCGCGCCAGACTTCAAGCTGCAATACTTCGACGGAAGCGATCTGAAAGATGTAACCCTGAGCCAGTATCGCGGCAAGAAAAATGTAGTGCTGGCTTTCTACGTCTTCGCCTTCACCGGGGGTTGAACCGAGCAAATGAAAAACTTCCAGAAGAATCTGCAAAAACTGGAAGCCACCGACACCCAGGTCCTGGGTGTGAGCATGGATAGCCCCTTCTCCAACAAAGCCTTCGCCGACCAAATCGGCGTAACCTTCCCCCTGCTCAGCGATTGGGGCGGAGACACAACCCGCAAGTACGGCGTCTACGTAGACAAATACAAAGCCGCACGCCGCGTAAACTTTTTAATCGGAAAGGACGGAAAAATCCTCGAGGAGCAGATCGACAGCTCCGCCATCGACCCCACGAAAATCGTGGACGCTTGCCAGCGCCCCAAGCTCAAAAATTGACGCTGCGCAGACAGGTTGTTATCATAAAAACGCGGGGTGGAGCAGTCTGGTAGCTCGTTGGGCTCATAACCCAAAGGTCGGTGGTTCAAATCCACCCCCCGCAACCAGCCTTTTCAGTGTCCTTAGCGGGATTCACTGGTTTCCGTTTGGGTCAAATAAGGGTCACAAACACTCGTTACTGAACCGAGGCCGTCTTTGTTGGGCACTCGATCAAGAATCTTCCTTCGGTTTCCAGCCTTCCTGTTCCGCTCTCTGCTTCACAAAGTCTCAAACGCCGTTGCAGTTCTCGCTTGGTTTCCATTTGCGGCGCGCCATACACCTGGGAGGTGGTGGCGATGTTTTCGTGTCGAAGCAAAGTCTTCACTCTTCGAGCGTAAACCCGGATTCCTTTTCCCCATGCGCTGACCGTGTGCCGAAAACTGTGCCAGCCAATCTTCGGAAGTCCCGCGTTGACCGCCGCCGGCTGCACGTAATCCTTCAGCACTTGGCAAGCCCACAGCGGCCGGCTTCCTTTGGTGAACGGCGAATCGAGAGGCTTCAGTTTTCGTGAGAAAAATCCTTTAATATAAGAAGCTGCCGATAACGGTTTAGCGGTGAAGGTGGAAGCCGTGGCAGAATTCCTAGTTCCATGGATAGAAGAACATTCTTATACCGATCAGGAATGGCGGCGCTAGGTCTGCTATGGGCGCGCGAGCTATGGGGAGCCGCAAAGAATCTTGCGCGCGATGCGGGAACTGTGGACCTGCGGAATGCGACGCGGGTTGGTGCGGGGATTCGGCGGCGGCCGTCGGATGCGAATTGGCCTTCGCATGCAGCGTGGAAGCAGCTAAATGATGAGGTCGACGGAAATTTGATTCCGGTGGAATTTCCGATCGAGGCTTGCGTCAAAGACACGGGAAGCGCAGGCTGCCATAGTCTATTGAACAATATTCACAATCCCTATTACATCGGAGACCAGCCTGGCTTGACGCAAACGTTGGGATGGGTGGACGCGTGGGTGAGCAAACCCAGCGTTTACGTGGTGGCGGCAAGGAAGGCAGATCACATCGCGGCGGCGGTGAACTTCGCACGGGAAAATGATTTGCGGCTGGTGGTGAAGGGTGGCGGGCACAGCTATCAGGGAACCTCGAACGCGGCCGATTCCCTGCTCGTGTGGACTCGGCACATGCACGACATCACGATGCATGAAACATTTGTTGCACAAGGATGCCAGGGCAAGCATGCACCACAACGCGCGGTGACGCTCGACTCCGGTGCGATTTGGATGCAAGCGTACGACGCGGTGACGACAAAAGGCGGCGCGTATGTGCAAGGCGGCGGATGCACTACAGTCGGCGTGGCGGGCCTGGTCCAGAGCGGAGGCTTCGGAAGTTTTTCGAAGCATTACGGAACCGCGGCGGCGGGATTGTTGGAGGCAGAAGTAGTCACCGCAGATGGGACAGTGCGGGTCGCGAATGCATGTACGAACCCAGATTTGTTTTGGGCGCTGAAGGGCGGTGGAGGAGGAACATTCGGCGCTGTCAGCAAAGTGACGCTGCGCGTACGGGAACTGCCGGAATTCTGGGGCGCGGCGATTCTTACGGTGAAGGCCGCATCCGATGACGCGTTTCGGCGTTTGTTGCGCTACTTTGTCGGGTTCTATCGGGAAAATCTTTTCAACCATCACTGGGGGGAGCACGCGCAAATTGCGGGGGACAATGTGCTCGACTTGCTGATGGTGTGCCACGATTTGAGTACGGAAGAAGTAAAAAAGATATGGCAACCCTTTCTGGATTGGGTGGCGCGCTCGCCGGCTGCTTACACAATCGAGGGACAACCGATTCTGGGCAGTATGCCGGCTCGGCATTGGTGGGACGTGGAGTGGAGGAAGCAGAACCATCAAGCAGTTTTTAATTTGGACCAGCGGCCGGGAGCGAGTTCAAACAATGCGTGGTGGACGGGAGACGCGGGGCAAGTGGCGTGGTTCCTTTACGGATACGAATCGTTGTGGATGCCGGCGTCTCTGCTCGAAGATGATTCGCAGGAGCGGCTCGCGCAGGCGCTGTTTGCCGGTTCGCGACACAAAGACATCGAGTTGCATTTCAACAAAGGGCTCGCGGGAGCGCCGCGTGAGGCAATGGAAGCGACACGCGATACAGCGACGAACCCGGTAGTACTGAATGCATTTGCGCTGGCTATCGTAGGCGACGCAGGCGGCGGATATCCGGGCGTACGCGGCCATGAGCCGGATGTTGAGGCCGGACGAAAATCTCGGCAAGAGATCCACAAGTGCGTAAATGAGTTGCGCGCGATCGTGCCGGATGACGGAGCGTACGTTTCGGAGAGCAATTTTTTTCAGGAGAACTGGCAGCAAGCGTACTGGGGAAGCAATTACGCACGGCTGGCGTCGGTGAAAAAGAAATACGATGCGACAGGATTGTTTTTCGTGCATAACGGCGTGGGCTCGGAAGAGTGGAGCGAGGACGGGTTTGTGAGGAAGGCTAGGAGTTGAGCCCGCAATCTATCATGGAGCTATCCATAACCATTTCACCATTCACAGAAGCTTTGTCCGCGATTCCGCGCTCCTTGCGACCCATCGGTTGGAGTCCATGTAAGCGTGGCCATGGGAAGGCAGGTCTTATCCAACACTGCTTTGTTCTTCGGAACTTGAATAGACATGCCATCTCCACACTTGTGACGTCGGTCACATGAAGCGGTGAGCTAGCTCACCGTGAGAGCGACGAGGATCTCTTAACTTTGTAGGTCTGAATCAGAACTACGGTCGTACAGACTCGGATTTCAACCGACCAGGAGTGGTCAAGGAGGAATCTCCCATGGCGCAAAACACCATCACTATTACCGACAATCGCACGGCACAGACCTATACGTTGCCCATCGAAGACGGCGCCATTCGGGCCATGGACCTTCGACAGATCAAAACCAGCCCTGAGGACTTCGGACTGATGACCTACGACCCAGCCTTCACCAATACAGCTTCATGCCGCAGCGCGATCACGTTTATTGATGGTGAGCGCGGCATCCTGCGTTATCGGGGCTATCCCATTGAAGTGCTGGCCGAACACTGCAGTTTTCTTGAGGTTGCGTACTTGCTGTTATTTGGCGAGTTGCCCAGCGCGAATGAGCTGAAAGATTGGGTCAACGACATCACCCATCACACCATGCTGCACGAATCGACCAAAAACTTCCTGGGTGGTTTTCGATACGATGCCCATCCCATGGCGATGCTGGTGACCTCCGTGGCAGCACTGGCCACGGTTTACCCGGAGGCGAGGGACATCCACGATCCCGTCAATCGTCTGCTGCAAGTGAAGCGCCTGATTGCGAAAATGCCCACGATGGCTGCCATGGCTTACCGGCACAATCTGGGCTATCCCTATGTGTATCCAGACAACGACCTGGGATATGCCGAAAACTTCATGAACATGCTGTGGAAGATGGTGGAACCAAAGTACGTCGCGAATCCGGTGCTGGCACGCGCACTGGACATTTTGTTTGTCCTGCATGCGGATCATGAGCAGAACTGCAGCGCCAATGCGATGAGGTGCGTGGGCAGTTCGCAGACTGATCCCTACCTGGCTACCGCGGCGGCGGCTGCAGCTCTTGCCGGGCCGCTGCACGGAGGCGCTAACGAAGAAGTATTGAAAATGTTGGATGAGATCGGCTCCAAGAACAACGTGCCGGCTTATGTGAAGCGAATCAAGGAAGGGCATGGGAAGCTGATGGGATTCGGGCACCGGATTTACAAGAACTACGACCCACGCGCCAAGATCATCAAGTGGACCGCCGAGCAGGTCTTCGAAGTAACCGGGCGCAACCCGAAGTTGGATATCGCGCTTGAACTGGAGCGCATCGCGCTTGAGGACGATTACTTTATCAAGCGCAAACTGTATCCGAACGTGGACTTTTACTCGGGAATCATCTATCAGGCGATGGGATTCACGCCAGAAATGTTTACTGTGCTGTTTGCCATTCCGCGCACGGTGGGGTGGCTGGCGCAGTGGCAGGAGATGTTGAACGACGCAGAACAGAAGATTGCGCGTCCACGACAGATCTGGACCGGGCACCAAGTACGCGAATTTGTGCCGATGGCCAAACGCGGCGCCCTCAGTGTAATTCGCTAGGGTTCGATAACCTTCATGACCCGGTGACGGCAATCACTGCGGGTCCCTTGCGTTGGGTCTATCGTATAGAAGGTGACCCTTATGTCTGCGACTGTCGTCAGCTCGTCAACCATCGAAGATGGATTGCGCCAGATGGCTCCGGAACATTTGCGTGCTGCCCTTGCAAACTTCTTGCCTAAAGGGGCAACGGCGGACGAGCAGACTCGCGCTATCGAGGCTGGGCTGCGAAGTCCCGCTGGCCAAGCTATGCGGGACACGATGGCGCGATGGATTGTTGACGAGATTGTTCCGGTGGAGAGGTTAGTGCCGCAGGCTTACATCAAGTGGCGTCCTCCGGTTCGGGACGCGATGATGTTTGTGGTGGCGCGGCTTTCGCCGGCGCGGCTTGCCCCCAAATTGCTCGAGCAGCTTGAGCTTCCGTTGGATACTTCGGCGGAAGTGCGCTTGCTGCGGTTGATTGCGAAAGTGCCTGGGCTGCAGAAGCTGGGACAAGTGATTGCGCGCAACCAGCATCTTCGTCCGGCGCTGCGGAATGCGCTGGAGCGACTGGAGAATGGGATTCGCGATGTCCGGCCGGAGGATGTGGTCGCGATCATTCGGCGAGAATTGGGGCCGCGGGTCGAGAAATACGACGTGAGGGTCGCGCCGGCTATTCTGTCGGAGGCCAGCGTCAGCGCGGTGGTGCGCTTCACCTGGCGTAACCCGGAGAGCGGAAAGCGGGAGCGCGGAGTGTTCAAAGTTCTGAAGCCTCACATCCCTGAGTATTTTGCGGAGGACATGGACTATCTGCAGGGGCTGGCGCAATACTTCAGCGACCAGGAACACAATTACGGATTTCCGGCGAAGCTGCTGCCCGACACTTTCAAGAAAGTCCGGCGCTTGCTGCGGCACGAAGTCAACTTTGCGCGCGAGCAGAAGACGCTGGTGGAAGCGTGGGGCCTGTACCGGTCGATGAAGGGTGTTCGCGTGCCTCGACTGATTCAGCCGCTGTGTACGCCCCGAATTACGGCGCTTACCGAGGAGCGCGGGATCAAAGTGACGAATGCGGCGGCGCGCTTGCCGGTGGCGCGGCGCAGGAAAGTTGCCGAGCAACTGATCGAGGCGCTGATTGCAGTGCCGCTTTTGGCGGCGCAGGAGGATGCCATTTTTCACGGCGATCCGCATGCCGGGAATCTTCTTTATGACAATCGCACGGGCGAGTTGACGATCATCGACTGGGCGCTCCGGGAACGCCTGAGCCGCGATCAGCGGCGCCATCTTGCGCTCTTGTTTCTGATGGTGACCTTGCGCGATCCGGTGGGTACCTGCAACGAAGTTCTGGCGCTCAGCCAGCAGCATATCCGAAGTGCTTCACCGCGGGGGCGAATGGTTGCCGAGTTTGTCACGAATTTTCTTGGTGAACTGCCGGTGGTGCGTCTGCCCAGCGGCGTGGATGCGATGCTGCTTCTGGAACGCCTTGCCATGAAGGGTGTGAAGTTTCCCGGACCGCTGATCATGTTATCAAAGGTGATGTTTACGCTGGATGGAATTCTGGGCGATATCGGAGGATCCGACAGCGGCTTAGGCTTCGCCATCGCACGTCATGTCGCCCAGCATTGGATCGCGAACCGCAAAGAGTTCCGCTCGCCTCTGAAGACTCGAGATTGGGTCACGCTGCAGTGCAGCGCTTTGCTTTACACCGGGCGTTTGTGGCTGCAGTGCGAGCAGGCGATTCTGGATCGCCTGCTGCCTGCGGGTTCGACGGCCCCGGTAGCGACCGCAGCAACGTAGTACTGCCTGAAAGAACCTTCAGGGGCTGAGGCTCGGTCTTCTTGTGATTCGATCGGCACGGCTCTCTTGTAGCACCGGCACTTGCCTCGCCCGCGGGACGGAGAAGGCCCCACGACAGCCGCCGAGAAGGCGGTGCTAAATTTCCGATGAATCGTTCCAATCGGTGTCAGCCGCGGGTGGGATAAAGCTCATTGCCCGTTCGGCGAGTGCGGTGATCGTCAGGCTGGGATTGACCCCTAGATTGGCCGCCACTACGGAGCCGTCACAGATGTACATGTTCTTGTAGTTGAAGACGCGGTGGCGAGAATCAACCACGCCGTGGGTGGAATTGTCGGCGATTACGCAGCCTCCGATGCAATGGGCTGTACCCGGAACGTTGAAGAGAATCTCGGGCAGCATGCTCATGGGAAAACCGCCGGTGAGTTGCGCCAGTGTCTTCGCGAACTCGTTAGCTTTCGGAATGTAGGTGGGAACCTTTTCGCCGCGGCTTACTAAGAACTTCCGGAACGGCCAGAACCAGGGACGCTGCCAGCGCATCTCGATCTCTCCCTCGAGCGCCTGCATGCAGAGCAGGATCACGAACTCCCGAGCCCAGCCTATTGGCTGTAAAACACGCAGCGTCTTGAACGGGTGGCGGAGCATCGAGGCTGCGACATTTCTTGCCCAAAGTGCAATCCGCTGCGGACCGGGGCGGCCATCGGTCAGGATTGTTGTCAGAAATCCCATTGCATCGGAGCCCCGTGGGTAGCGGACGGCTTCAATGTGGGTGTGCTCGTCAATATAGACGCCGGAGCCGATCGCGATACCCTCCGATACATCCTGAGAGTAGCCCGGCGTGCGTGCCCCGATGAGCGATTCAGAATTGGTGCGGACGTGCTGGCCGAGTTGGCGGCTGATGGCGGGCAACGAGCCTTTTGCTTTGAGATGAAAAAGAAGTTCCATCGTGCCGAGCGACGAGGCGGAGAAGACGACCGCGTGGCAAGTGAAACGCCGGGGGTGGCGACGAATCCATGCCGTCGACTTGACGGTGCTCACTTCGTATCCTGCACTACCATCGCTGGCGTCGCCCAAAGGTATGACGTTCACCACCCTCGTCTCGGGGAAGACCTGAGCTCCGTGCTTTTCGGCCAAATACAAATAGCCCAGATCCAGAGTATTTTTCGCGCCGTAACGGCAACCCATCATGCAGCCACCACAGCCGATGCAAGTGGTTCGTGCCGGGCCTTCTCCCCCAAAGTACGGGTCGGGGAAGGTTTGATTGCCCGGCTCTCCCTCCTCAGGCTCGAAGATGCCGACTTTTGTGCGGTAGAAAGTGTGACCAGTGCCTGAAGCTTCCGCAGCTTTCTTCAGGAGATGGTCGGCGGGTCCGAGGATTCTGTTTTCTGTCGCCCCCAGCATGCGCGCAGCGGTTTCGTAGTGCTGGGGCATTTCCGCTTTCCAGTTGGACAATCCCGTCCATGATCCTGCTCCCCAGACTTTTTCAGGGGGCTGAAGCAAAGTGCAGGCGTAGGTAATTGATCCGCCGCCCACCGCACTGCCGTGGAAGATGGTTGCGTGCCTGAAGAACTGGATGTTGAAGAAGCCGCGCAAGCCGAGCTTGGGACGCCAGAGCCAGCGATGGACGGACCAACTGGTGTGCGGGAGATTTTCCGGCGTCCAGCGCCGGCCCATTTCGATGACCGCGACTTTGTAACCCTTCTCTACCAGGCGATGGGCGGAAACGCTACCACCAAAACCGGATCCGATGACGATGAAGTCGAAATCGAATTCGTTACTACGGTCCATATAGTCCCTGTTGCAAATCGCCTACCTGCTACGCGCAACGCGACGCGCCGTCGAAAAAGCGGGCTGGGATGGTTAAGGGCGTCGGCGAATCCGGCCGCGGAGACGCGACCACGGTTCGCAGGATGTTATCTGCGAGGTGCCACCAACCGTGGAAGAGGACGCCAGCGGTATAACGAACATGGAGTGGGCTCCAGCCATTTAGATCGAAGGACCCATCGAAGGGGTTAACTACAACGGACCGGGTATCGAGGCGAAGCCCTTCATGCAGCGCTTTGAGGGCGCTCTCCTTCGCGCTCCACAGCAATGCCAGGAGCCGGGGGCGGTCTTCCGCAGACGCGCGCGCAACCAAGGCCTGCTCTTCGATCGTGAAATAGTCGGCGACGAAGGCATCGGTACGCGGCTCGACCATTTCCAGATCACAACCTATTTCCACTCCGGACTTCGCCACCGCACACGCTGCGACGCCATCTCGATGACTGAGTGAAACCGTGACCGCCGCTGGCTGGTTGGCAAAGAAGACTTCGGGTGCCCCAGACGGCGCGGGACGTATGTCCATTTTCTTGAATACCTGGGGATGAGCAGGCACATCCATGCAAACGGACAAAGCGCGCTTCGCCGTCCAGCGTCCCAGCCGCCAGTCGGCGCGGCGCTTGGCAAAGCGCATGCCGTTCAGACGAGCTACCTCGTTTTCGCTGAGCCAGTTATTCTCGATGGGTACATCTGCTTCAGATTGTTCCAACCAATACACATTCATCAAAGTCACTCTTGGCCAGAGTTAGGCCGCCTCCGTTATCGCAATTTCCGATACGTTGCTCTCCGGCTTTGCAGCTTCCGATTCCTCCACTCTTGCAATCCCACGTTCGACTGCGTGGATGAGATAAGGGCGCAGGTTTGCAGGTGGAATAATGTAGTTGAGGGCGCCGACCGCGAGAGCGCGCTGCACGCTGTGAACGCGGTCGAACTCGGCGGCCGTTTCCCCCAGCTTCTCGGAGTGGATGATTTTAAAGAGTTCGTCCCACTGGGCACGCAAACGGCCCTTCTCCGCGCCTTCAGCCTTAGCGATCGATTCATTCAGCGGCTGCAGACGCGCATCTTTGCGCGCCTTGGCTTCGACCTCGCCGGCAAACACCACAGCCGCGGCCGGAGCTCCGCCGATCACCGAGGCATAGGTTCCCTCCAAGGCCGCTACTTCTACACTTTCATTCAGCGCCCGCGAGAAGACCACGTAAGCACCGCCGTGATAACGGGAGATCACGCAGAAGACGATCGGACCTTTGAAGTTCACTACTGATCTCCCGATCTCGGCACCGTATTCCAGCTGCAACCGGCGCATCGACTCTGGGGAGCCATCAAATCCCGACAGGTTAGCAAGGACAACGACCGGTCGATTATTGCTGGCCGCGTTGATGGCGCGCGCGATTTTCTTGGAGGATTGCGGGAAGAGTGTTCCTGAAGTCCACTGATCGGGCCCGTCGGCGGGGACAAATCCTAACCGAGGCACGGGCCGGGATTCGATACCGATCAGACAAACAGGATTGCCGCCGAGGTGGGCATCCCACACGACCGCAGTCTCCGCCGCACGCATACCGGCCCAGCGCTCCAGCGGCGCGTGGTCCTGGTCCGTGGCCGCCTTCATCACTTTGCGAATATCAAAACTTCTCTTGCGCCCAGGGTTGGTCTCGTCCGATAGGATATCGCCGACAAGTTCGAAACCCTCATCTCCATTCTTGCCATGCGGATAGTTTCGGACATCCCGGTCAGTGGGATCTGTTGTCGTGTCTCTTCGGGGAAAACGCTCGCCCGGGGCCACGTAGGTGTGGTCATAGTGTCGCAACAGAATGTGGCAGGCTTCATCGATATCGCGTGCCCAGTACTGCGCCTGGCCGTTGATCCCCATGATGCGATCGTAACCGCCGATCCCTTGATTGTCCTCGGCGGAAACACTGCCGGAGTAGTCCAGCGCGCGCTTGCCGGTCAGGACCATGGCGGCTTTCGGAGTCATGATCAGAATGCCCCGGGTGTGCATGAGCATGGTGGCTTCGGCGTTCCAGTAAGGCTGCGCGCCGACGTTGATCCCGTTGACCACCAGATTCACTTCGCCACCCGCTTGCGTGAACTCAATCAGGCCCCGCAAAACGCGGGCAATCCAATCCATGTTCTCGACCCCGCTGGCCATCGAAATCTTGGCGCCGGCGGAGATGGGGAACCATTCCAGAGGAACGCCCTTGGCGTGAGCCAGATCCAGAGCTGCGAGGATGAGCCGGCATTCCGGCTCGGCGATGGCGCCCAAGTCCTTGCTCGGATCTCCCAGCATCAGGACCCGTGTCATGCCCTCGGGATACTTGGTCGTAAAGTTGCGGATCACGCCCACGACTATGTTGGCTTTGTTCTGGCCATAAGGACGGTCGACCGGGACCAGACGGCCTGTGGAGTCAAGATCGTGCTCGATAAAATCGCCAGCGGGAAATTCCGCCCGGGTGTATTCCGGAGCGGGTGTGAGCATTTTGATAATTTCGTAGGGGTAGATGAGCCCACGCTGCCGCATGCGGACGACTTTCTGATCGTATTCGGGCAGCGGCCGGATGGGCAGCAGTTTGTCCGCGGGCCGGAAGCTGATAAGGGTACCGCTTCCACCTGGGGTCGAGATACGCACCACCATTTCGCGCAACTCACCGGTGGCTGGATTGGGAATGCGAGCGCGGACTACAACTTGTTCCAACCCCAGGCCTTCGGTTGCGGGCGCTAGTTTGCGCACCAGATCACGCAATTCATCAGGCTGAAGGGTAAGAGGGGGCCACACATTAAGCAGGACGCGATTCCAATAGAGCCGTTGATAGGCGGGCCGCCGCGACTGAAACAGCCGGATGCTGGCGAGCGCTTCGGTTAACATGCGCTCCAGATGCGGCAGTTGTACGATGCGGCCGTTCTCGTCCCGCACCGGGGTTACGTCGCGAACTTCTGCGCAGGCGAACAAGCGCTCATCCTTCGGGTTATCGCGGGCGACGGCATGGAGGAGGTACACGTCTTCCACTGACGGCAGCCGCTCAATCTTGAAATTGCTGAGCCGCCAGAGATGCAAGCGCTTGCCCAGCATGGGGTGGATTCCGCGGTAGAATTTCTCCTCTTCGTACCCATTCCCGCTGGGGCGATAGGTGAATTGGTGCCTGTCGGTCAGGCCCTGACCGTGGCCGGGACCAGCGACTGTGACCAGGATGCGTCGGATCGAGCGTGGGAAGCCGGCCTGTTCAAGCACCGAGCGCACTTCCTGCTGCGTAACCTCTGGGTCGCCCAGCCAGCCAGAATGGAAAACGTAAAAGTCGATGACGATGTCATGGTCCGCTGGCACTTCCACGATCATTGGAAACATCGTCCGCGCCGCCTCCGAGAGGTGGGAGTACTCGGCGTGGGTAGTAAAGACATGAATGCGTTTTCCCTCATGATCGTACTCGGCCGATGCGTAGCACTGAGCGCCCACTGCCAGGGTATGAAAGTTCGTGAGGTTTCGAATGCGATAATACCGCCAAGTGAGCGCTTCCAGCATGAACATGCGCAGGGCCGGGTCGGCGGCCGCAAACCGGCTGGATAGCAGGCTCGCCAGCGGTTGCGGACATTCGACCAACGCCCCTACTCTTTCGCGGCGATCGGTGGCGCCGGGATTGGCAGCCATATAATCAAGGTGCGCCTTTACTTGCTCATACACTTGCTTGCGCGCCCGCTTAAACAGAGGCTGGTCGAAGTAGCGATAGCGCACCTCTCGGGCCAAGTCGGTGACCGCGGGAAAGAGCCCATTGCTCATGGAGGCCATTCGGTCGAGAAGCGTTCGAAAAGCCTCGTCGTTCTGCGGTGACTGCTTCTGGATGCGACGCAAACGTCGTTCGAGAACGCTTACAATGGGCGCGACTTGCTGCTCGACGCGTTGATGCGATTTGTAAATCCAGAGCAAGCTTTCTTCCAGTTCGGGAGAACGATCGAGCGTCCGCACACCGTAGTGAGCCAGCGCGCGTTTAAGCGCGCTGACAAAGGCGGACGGGAGTCCTTCACCTCGCGTCTCCAGCATGCGCAAGTAGGAAAAGAGATAAGCCTCCGCGCTGCGTTCTTCACCGCTGGCCCGATGGTTTACCTCCGGCTCGCGTTGGAACAGCGAACATATGTCCACAAAGATGTTGAGGATCTCATCTTCGCTTTGTCTGATTTCATCGCTGTCCACGGGACAATTTTGGCTCCATTCGCCGAGTACCCGCGCAGTGTGCTTCGGATCCACGTCAAATCCCAGCATGAGCTGGCGGAGTTCATCCAGGCTCCGACGGCACGTGGACTGGATGGCTTGTCCGTTTCCGCCCGAGGCGGCCGCCGTGCCAAAGACCACTCGTTCCTTGTCCGCAACGCTATCGCCATCGGCGGCGGGGTCGATCTGCAAGAGTGGGGCCCCCGTGTCCACCTGCACGTTTGGTATGGTCATCACCTGACGGACTTTCCCGGCAAATGGAGCCACGACCTGCATTTCCATTTTCATGGCCTCGAGCACAGCCAGACGGTCGCCGACCGCGACCGTGTCGCCGGGCTTGACTGCAACGGAAACCACTACTGCCGGTGCTGGCGCGTGTACCACGCCCCCGTCATCTCGATCAATCCGGTGCGAAACGCCGTCGACCTCGATCAAGTAATTTAGCCCATGGACTACGGAGACGATGCGAAAACGACGTCCGAAAACCGTGAGCCGACTTTCAAACTGACCCAAGCGGTCGATCTGGGCTTCGATCCGTGAACCATTTGCATCCACGCAGTATCGCCGAGGGCCGAGCCGATAAGTCTTGGGCGCGTAGCAATTGCCTCGATAACGTAGTTCTGCAGTTCTGCCTACTTCGCAATGGACGTGCGGGCGCCCGCGCACCGCCGATGCATAAAACTGCGCCTGCTCCACTGCCAACTGGGCATCGTAAGACTCGATCGCGGCTTGAACCAGAGCAACATCGGCGTACTGCCTGGAGAGGTGCTTACCGGTGGCCGCTAAAGTGTCCAGCCACCCATTGTGAAATTCTCCACTCTGTACTTCGGGACGGCTTAACAATTCCAGCAGAAACGCTTTATTGCTGGCGCCGCCCTTGATGACGACAACGCTTTCGCGTAGCGCCCGCTGCAGGCGGGAAAGCGCTTCTTTCCGGTTCCGGCCGTAAGCGATAATCTTGGCGATCATGGAGTCGAAATCCGCCGGGATGGCATCGCCTTCCGCCACTCCGGTGTCGATGCGCACTCCCGGCCCGGGCAGAATTCTGAACCTTTCAATGACGCCTGGAGCCGGAGAAAAGCCGTTGTCCGGATCTTCCGCATTCAGCCGCACCTCGATGGCATGACCGGTGGTGAGTGGAGGTTCGCCTTCCAGGCGGCCTCCACGCGCGACATGAATCTGAAGTTTGACGAGATCGAGGCCGGTCGTGCATTCGGTCACCGGATGTTCGACCTGCAACCGCGTATTCATCTCCATGAAGGAGAAGCGATTGATTTCCGGTTCGTACAGGAATTCGACGGTTCCAGCGTTGTGATAGCCCACTGCTTCGCTCAACCGCACCGCCGCTTCGCGCAGTGCCTGATCTTGCTCGGGAGAAAGCGCAGGCGAAGGCGCTTCTTCGAGGATTTTCTGGTGGCGCCGCTGCACGGTGCAGTCGCGTACGCCGGCGGCCCAGGTTGTCCCGTAGTGGTCGGCAATAATCTGAACCTCGACGTGGCGCGCGCGTTGCACCTGCTGCTCCATGAAAATGGTTGGATCCCCGAAAGCTTTGAAGGCCTCAGCCCGGGCGCTCGAAAAGGCTTGCGGAAGTTGATCTGCGGAGCGCACCAGGCGGATCCCGTGACCTCCGCCTCCGGCGGTCGCCTTAAGAAGCAGGGGATAACCCAGTCGCTCGGCATGTCCCCACGCGTCATCGATCGTTTCCACCGGGCCGTGACTCCAGGGAGTTACGGGTACCTGCGCTTGCTCGGCCAATCGCTTTGAGGCGATCTTGTCGCCCACGCATCGCATCACATCGCCGCTCGGTCCGATAAACACGATGCCTAACTGATGGCAGAGGTCGGCAAATGCGGCGTGCTCGGCCACAAAACCCCAGCCCACCCATACCGCGTCCGCGCGTGCCTCCGCTAGCGCGAGCTCGAGCCGTCCATAGTCGACGTAACTGCTCTTGGTCTGCTTAGTGTCTGGGTCGACAATCTGCGCGGGACCGAGACACACAGCCTCGTCGGCCTCACGCACAAACATGCTATGGCGATCGGGCTCGGTAAAAAGCGCAATCGTGCGCAATGATGTGCCATTTTCCTGATTGAAATCGCGGACCGCGTGGATAAAACGCATGGCGGCTTCGCCGCGATTCACGATAGCTACGCGTTGAAATTCATGCTTCATAAGTCCCCCGATCATCCGATCGTCAGGGCAATCAGTTCATTTCTTCATGCGGCGACGGCGTCCAGTGACATCGCCGCCTGCAGTGCCTTCAAGCGTCCGGCATCCACCGCGTTCGGAACCGCTATCGTGCGATACCCGCTGACTTGCAAGTAGAGGTTGCCCTTTGCATCCACAACCTGCGCATCAAAGGTGCCACGATCCGGTTCGGAGGTGACCACGGCATACAAACGGGTGTCAGCCGACTCCGGTATTAATAATGACGAGACGCGATCGATGTGCTGCGGCAGACCCATGCGGCCCTGCGTGCCCATCTCCCAGAGCCCGGCAGTTTGGAAGCAGAGCTCAATCAGGCGCGGTGCCATAAGGGTCGGCAGATTCGAGGGTACGTGGTTTGGGGGCAAGCCTTTCGCCATCAGCCCGACAATCCGGTGTCCGTCCCACCACGCGCGCTCCACCACCTGATATGCGGGTCCGTGGAAGTAGAGAGGATAGATCTCGGCGGCTTCGATGATGTGTCCAACCGGCGTGCCTAGCGCCGGCACGGTCACGGCTTTGAGTGTCTGCTTTGTGAGCCGTACCCGGGCGGTGAAGTGGGTGGTGAGTTGTGGCTCGGCCTGGTTGGGGAACAACCGTCGGCCGGTCAAGCGGCAATCCGCCAGCAAGGTGTCCCGCTGCGGATAGATGGCTGCTTCGACCGTCAGGGTGCGCGGTTCCTTCCGGTAGAACTTGAACGGCGCCATGAAGTTTACGTCTTCGATCGCTTCGATATGCCAACCAGGAAGCATGCACAGCGCAGCTTCGGCGAATGCCTCGATGCCCATGACCCCGGGCAGCACTGGTGTACCGTCAATTTGATGGTCGTGTAGAAAGGGTTGATTGGCCGGATCGAGGGTGGTCTCGATTTTGAGGCCTTTGTGCAGGCCAACGGCTGCGATCTTGCCGAGAATTGGTTCTGGTGCAGATCGCGTAAGCATTTCCGCTGCTGATGTATCGAGTCCGCCAGTAGCGTCCCACTCATTCAGCATGACACCGAGACGTTGGGCGATGATGATTTCGCCGCGCGTGCCTCCGGCGGTCAGCTCGCGGCGAATTAACGGAATCCCCGCGTCAGGCGGCAGCATATCGATGCCGGCCAGTTCCATCATCTTGGGGATGGAGCCGCGGGTGGCCATGCCGATGCCACCCCACGCGGTCCAGTCGACCACGACGCCGCGCGTTGACGGCCGGGTGGTACGGAAGCTTGAGGTGATCTTGCATAGCAGATCGTTGGCCGCGCTGTAGTCGGTTTGTCCGGCATTACCGAAACGTCCGGCAATCGAACTGAACGCCACCGTTGCTCCGAGGGGCATGTCGCCGATGGCATGCAGAAGATTGAACCAGCCGTCAGTCTTGACGTCGAAGACCAGATCGAATTCGCGCGCGTCTTTATCAGGTAGGAAGTGACTGCGCTCAGTTCCGGCGGCGTGTAAGAGCACATCGATCCGACCGCTGCGTTCGCGCACTTGCTGGATGATCTTGGTGACAGCGTCTGCGTCGGTAAGGTTGACGCTAAAGTAGTGTGCGGTGCCGCCAGCTGCTTTCACGGCATCAATGGCGTTGCGGGCGGCTTGTGCTCGCTCAAGAGCTGCCAACTCTTTTTCAACCAGGGCAGGCGTGGCTCGCTCACCGCGCGCCTGGATACGGGCGAAGAGATCGCGCTTGAGGCCGTCTTTGTCAGTGGCGAAGCGCGCAAGATCGGGATTGTCTGGATCAGGCTCGGGCACGAGATCGAGCAAATAGAACGTGCCGCCGGAGGCGGTCGCCAAATCGGCGGTAATCGCGGATACGATACTTCCGGCCGCGCCGGTGACAAGGAACACGGTGTTGCTGTCCAGGGTCAGACCGGGGTTGCCATCGGTTGCGGCCTGTTCTTGCAAGCCGATTGTCCAACGCAATCCTTCCTTGTAGCCGATTTCGACTGCGCCCGGATCGCCGAGAGTTTCCTCAATCAGAATGTCGGCAATCTCGGACGGCTTTCGCACTGCTTCAAAGTCAACCGTCTTGACCAGGGCGTCCAACCGCTCGCGCTTGTAGGTTTTGGTGAAGCCCGCGACTGCGCCGCCTAATGGCGCTAACGCGCCGGCTTTGTCGTAGCCGTGCTGTCCACCGAGCCGCGTCGCCGAAACTAGGAAGGTGCCCGGCTTCGCAACCTGCTCGTACAGAATGCGCATGGTGGCATATAGTGATTTGACGCGTACTCGAAGCGCTTCGTGCCAACTGGCGAAGTCCATGGCTGTGAGGTCACCCTCATTGTCCAGCGCAGGCAGCCAGTACACTCCGTGTATCGGACCTGCGGCCAGACAAGTCTTGAGTCGGCTCGCTAGCTGCTCCACATCCGGCGTGTGTTCAATCCGCAGAATTTCGACACCCAAGCTCTGAAGCCGCTGCGTCAGCGCGTCTGCCACGCCGGACTTGTCCGGCATGAGGACCACACGGCGTCCAAGACATAGCGTGACGCCGGTTGGCTTGTACAGAGCAAGAGGCGGACGCAAGTTTGGAACAGGCACGCGGCGAGGAATCCGATTGGCCGCGTCGAGACTGGCAGGCAGCGGACGCGAAATCGGCTTCAAACCAGAAAACGCAGGCACCGCCGGTTTTTTTGGCGCCGGTTCTTGTTTCTCTTGCACGGCGGAAGGACTCGCATCGGGCACTTTGGCCAAGCCAGGCTGCCGGTCGCGAGCGAACTTGATCACGTGGGCCAATGTTGGAAAGTTGCGGAGCTTGAGATTTTCATCGCGCGGAATGTTGTATGCCGCTCGCACCGCCGCGAACATTTCTGCCTGTTTCACGGTGTCGATACCGAGATCGGCTTCGAGATCGAGATCCAGGTCCAACATGTCTTTGGGATAGCCCGACTTCTCAGCGACGATCGCCAGTACCTTCTCCCGAATCGCATCGTCCGTTGGCGTTTGAACCGCGACTGGTAGCGGTGTGGGTGCGGTTGGCTGGCTCATGGCCGGTGTGGATGGAGTCTCAGGTATCCCAGCCAAGTCGGGACGGTTCTCAAATACGAATCGGATCACGTGAGCCAACGTAGGGTAGTCTCGCAATTTGCGATTCTCGTCGCGCGGAATGTTGTAGATCTCGCGGATGGCCGCGAACATTTCGGCCTGTTTCACGGTGTCAACGCCGAGATCGGCTTCAAGATCGAGATCCAGATCAAGCATGTCTTTTGGATAGCCTGTTTTCTCCACCACCAGAATGAGAATGCGTTCCTTGACCGAGTCGCCGACAGATTCTGGCGCAGACTTCGCTGCCAGGGCTGGTTTCTCAGCTACCAAAGTGTTGGGAGTGGTAAGTTTGACTTCTTCCTTTGCTGCCGCGAGGGCTATAGCCAGGTCAGGGCGTTTCTCAAAGACAAACCGGATGACGTGCGCTAGCGTGGGGTAATCACGCAGCTTGCGGTTTTCGTCGCGTGGAATGTTGTAGATCTCGCGAATCGCCGCGAACATTTCGGCTTGTTTGACGGTGTCGACGCCGAGGTCGGCTTCGAGATCGAGATCCAGATCAAGCATGTCTTTCGGATAGCCGGTTTTTTCTACCACGAGGGCGAGAATGCGTTCTTCGACGTCGTTGCCGGCGATGACTTGCGCAGATGATTTAGCAGCGGGTGCCGACTCCTCTGCAATCACAGTGGTTTTCGTTGGTCCTGGTTTGACTTCTTCTTTCGCTGCCGGCAGAGTTGCTACGAGGTCAGGACGCTTCTCGAAGACGAAACGGATGACGTGCGCCAGTGTCGGATAATCGCGCAGTTTTCGGTTCTCGTCGCGCGGAATGCTGTAGATCTCGCGGATGGCTGCGAACATTTCTGCTTGTTTCACGGTGTCGACGCCGAGGTCGGCTTCGAGATCGAGATCCAGATCAAGCATGTCTTTGGGATAGCCTGTTTTCTGCACCACCAGAGCCAGGATGCGTTCTTTGATGGCGTCTCCTGCATCTTGTGTAGATTTCGCAGTGTGTGCCGACTTCTCGAACACGGGTGTGGTTTGCGGAGTTGCGGGTTTAACTTCTTCCTTGGTCGCCGTCGGGGCCGAGACCAGGTCCGGCCGCTTCTCATAGACGAAACGGATGACGTGCGCCAGTGTTGGATAGTCGCGCAGCTTCCGGCTCTCGTCTCGCGGAATGTTGTAGATTTCGCGGATGGCCGCAAAGACCTCAGCCTGCTTAACTGTATCGACGCCCAGATCTGCTTCGAGATCGAGATCCAGATCGAGCATGTCAACCGGATAGCCGGTTTTTCCCGCTACCAATGCCCAAACCTTTTCTTTTACGTGATCGCCTTTTGCTGCCGGTTTTGACGGTGCGGACGGAACAACGACAAGTGGAGCTTGAATTTTTTGTTCGGTCACGTTGTTCGGAACGGGCTTTGGCTCCGGCCTCGCCGGCAGGGTAGGCATTGCGAGCGGCGGTACTTGAACGGTGGACGTCGGCGCGGCCTGCGCCGAGTGCAAACCCTGAGCAATGTCGGCGAGACGCTTTGCCGATGCTTGATCCCGCACGCGCAGCGTACGTTGGACTACTTCCAAATCCGCAGTGGGATAGCCTGCGATCCCAGTTAGCCAGGCACTCCAGGCAGTCTGATCGGCGATGCGGTAGGCATAGCCCAGAGCGTTCGGGCGACGACGAATTCCATCTTTCGTTTTCACCCAATGCAGCAACATCATGCTGATCTGCGACCCGAATCCCGCGCCGAGGTGAATGGCGTACTCGACGGGATAGGAACCGCCTTTCGAGAGGTTCAACTGTCCCAGCTCGGGATCCACTTCCTTGAAGTTGGCGACCGGGGGCACGCAGCCGGTTTCGAGCGCTTTGACTGCGACGACATCTTCGATGCCGGTGCCCATGGCGTGACCGGTGAAGCCCTTGGTGTTGGCGATTACGATACGATCCGCTACGTCGCCGAAAACGTGGCGAAGGGCATGGATCTCGGCGGAGGCGCTGCCGCCGCGCGCTGGGGTATAGGTTTCATGAGAAACGAAAACCGTCTGCGGGGCGATCTGGCGGCGTGAAATACCACTCTGCGCTTCGGCGTTGGCTACCAGGGTCTCCATCACTTGGCCGATGTGCTGGACATCGAGACGAGTGCCGTGGAAAGCGCTGTTGTTGGTCGTGGTGGACAGCACCTCGCAGATAGGTTGTATTCCGCGTGCCCGCGCGGCGGCGGCGCTCTCCACTACCAGAGCTGCGGCGCCCATGCCGATCAGCATGCCGTGCCGTCTGCGGTCGAAGGGAATGGCTGCATCTGCAACCACTTCGTCGGTGGCGGCGGCTCCAGTAGCCAGGAAGCCCGCGCCCATCCATTCGATCAGATGATCGGATGTGACATCGTCGGCCGAGATGACAATAACCCGGCTGCATCGCCCGGCGTGGATCCAGTCCTGCGCCAGCGATACCGCCTGCGTGGTGCTCGCGCAGGCAGAGTTGACTTGAGTGTTGGGACCGCGGGCGCCGATGAATTCGGCGAACTGCGAATGTCCCATGGACAAGACTCGGAGCAGGAAGCGCCGATTGAAGACGTATGGATCCTTGTTGATGGCGGCGTGCAGTTCGTCGATACGCCGCTCGAGTTCCTGCACCATCGAGGAATGGCCGTTCCCCTTAACCGCACGGACGAGTAGGCTTTCAAGCGTGGCTAACTGCTGGCGGCGTTCGTGGTCCGCATAGTAGCGCGCCATTTCATCGGCGAATGCGTCTAGCCCGGGGAAGGCGGAAGCGAAGATCACGCCGGTATCGTCACGTAATGCGTCCGGCAATCCCCAGCGCTCCGGTAATTGCGTGCCTTTGGTGGTGGTTTTATAGCGCATAACCAAGGGGATGCCGGCGTCGCGTAATGCGTCCATACCCGCGGCGATCGCCAACTGAGTGACAATGTCGAGGGCGCCCACGCGTTCGGAGGAAATTCCGAATTCCTTTTCTAAATCGAAAGCGCCTCCCCGGCCTGCCAGTTTGATGACGTCGGCGACATCAGTGAGGGTCTCAAACCTGGCTTCTCCGCTTTCACTCTTCACCAGGCGCGTTATGTGTTTGTCGAGCATAGCTTGCCGGAACTGTGGGGGGATCAAGTTGATGAACTGCTCCCCTTGCAGAATGCGGGCGATGTTGGCATCGTCGAAGACGTGCTCCGTGCCGGGCAGTCCTAATGCGGCTCCGGTGATGACAACGGGATCGGAAGTAGAGCGCCCATTCTTGCCGCGATAGATTTCATACCCGCGATCGAGAACGTCGGCGAACAAGTGGCCGAGTTCGTTGTAGCGATCGCCGTTCGACGGGGCGACTGGCGCGGAAGAATTTGTTGCGGCAGACGCGCTTGCTGCACGGGTCGCCACAGCAATCGGTTTGGACGATTCCGCTTGTAGGGAAACCGTCGTGGCAGTTGACACGGCCGGCACAGCAGTCGTCGCCTGCTCACTTAAGGCTTCTGCCGCGGTTCCGCGGCCCAGTCCCGCCGCATAAAGACCGCACAGCGCCTGATTGAACGCGACGATATCGCCGACTTTCGGATGATTGGTAAACAATGAAACCACGTCGCTGTTGCTACCGAGGACATCTTCGGCAAATCCTTGCAATGCTTTTTTCGGTCCAACTTCAACGAACACGCGGGCGCCGGCATCGTACAACGTACGCAGGCCCTTAATGAATTGGACGGGAGAAGCGACCTGCTGGGTGAGAATGTCGAGCATCTTTGGTACGACGTTGGGGCCGGTGGGATAAAACTCGCCGTTGGTGTTGGCGACGATTGGCAAACGCGGCGATTGCAGATGCAGCCGCTCCAGAACCCGCCGCAGCGGCTCGCTGGCTCCAGCCACGATCTTAGTGTGGAAGGCATGGCTGACGGGCAACGCGGCGACGTCATAGCCAGCTTTCTGGAAGGCTTGCATGGCCTGCGCGACGGCCTTGCTCGCGCCGCCGATAACTCCCTGGCGGTTGCTATTGACGTTGGCAATCACGACATAGGCGTCGATTGTCTTCAGGATGCGTTCGATTTCTTCGAGCGGAGCAAACACTGCGGCCATGCGGCCGTTGTCGTCCATCGCCACCTGGGTCATTCCACGGCCGCGAGCGCTGACGGCTTCCAGCGAATCGGTAAAGGGTAGGCCACCCGCAGCGACTAATGCTCCATATTCGCCCAGGCTGTGTCCCATCGTGAAATCTGGCTCGATGCCGTAAGCCGCCAGAAGCCGGGTTAGGGCGAGGTCGATAGCCAGCACAGCCGGTTGAGTAATTTCAGTTTGGCGCAGATCCTCTTCAGCTTTGGCAATCGCGTCGGCGTCCTCGACGTCAACGAAGATGAATTTGCTGAGTGGCTTGCCGAGCAAGGGAGTCATGATGCGATCGGCTTCAGCAAAGGTTTCGGCCACAATCGGCTCCGTGGCTCGGAGCAACTTGAGCATGTTCGCGTACTGCGATCCTTGGCCGGTATACAAGAACGCTACCTTTGGAGCGGAGCCCTGACCGCGGAAGATGCCTTGGGCACGCAGGGCTTTCCACACCGCTGGCTGATTCGCCGCTAGCGCTTTGAGTGCACTGCCTGTTTTGGCCGCCAGTTCGGCGGCGTCGACGTAGTCGATGGCCACACGCTCGGACGCGCGCAGGTCGGATTCAGCCGGGGCATATGGCGCGGGTGCCTTGCCTGCTTTGGCATCTTTCTCTACGCCCCGCAAACGCTCGATGAGCGCAGCTTCCGAGGCAGCGCCGATCACCAGTGCTCCGCGTAGCGGTGCTTTGTAAGAAGATAGGCTAGAAGCGCGAGAAACATTTTCGGCATTCATAATCGACTCTTTCACGGTCGTCGGTATCTCACTAACCGCAACCGACCGCTTGCCGTTTCCGTTCAATCGGTGGGGAATGTATTCTTCGAGAACGGCGTGAAAATTGGTGCCGCCGAAGCCAAAGGCGCTCAGACCGGCCCGTCGTACACCATCAGATGGCATGGTCCATGGTTTCAGTTCGGTATTGACGTAGAGGGGAGAGTGGGCAAAATCTATGTTGGGATTGCGATGCTCACAATGCACACTGGGCGGCAGAACCTTGTCGCGAAGCGCCAGTGCGGCTTTCAGCAATCCCGCAGCACCGGCAGCGCCTTTGAGGTGCCCAATATTCGACTTGACCGAACCAAGCGCGACGGAATCGTGAGGAAGATTGGAACTGCCGAGCACGTCGATCATGCTTTGCACTTCGACGACATCGCCCACGCTGGTGGATGTGCCATGGCCTTCGATCAAGGTCGCAGTAGCCGGAGACAACCCGGCATTGTGCCAGGCGCGTTCGATGGCTAGTTTTTGGCCAATCGGGTTCGGCGCAGTGATGCCCTTTCCCTTGCCGTCGCTCGATCCAGCTATGCCGCGCAGCACGGCGTAGATCCTGTCTCCGTCCCGCTCCGCATCGGCCAGACGCTTGAGCAAAAAGACCGCGGTTCCTTCGCCCATAACGAAGCCGTCGGCCCCCTCCGCGTAGGGACGAGTGCCGGTTGCCGAGAGCGCACCGATTTTGCAGAACTTGATGTAGCTCGAGACACCCATGTTGCGGTCAATGCCACCGGTAACCGCGAGGTCATAATCGTTCGCCACTAAACCCTCGGCTGCCGCGCTGATGGCCGCCATGGCCGATGCGCAGGCCGCATCCACAATGTAGTTAGGTCCGTGGAAGTTGAAAATGTTCGCGATGCGGCCAGCAATGCAGTTTGCCAATTCACCGGGCATGGTGTCTTCTGTAACGTCCTGGACCCGCTTGCCCATTCGGTCGTGCAATTCCCGCGTGATGTCGCGGCGCAGCGTCTCTGGCAGGCCCGCGAAGCTGGCACTCTCGGCCAGTTCATGAGCGTATTCCGGAAAGTACAAGCGCAAGGCGGTGAAATAATGTTTTTCTCCCGCCATGGCATTGCCGAGAATCACCGCGGTGCGATCGGTGTTCAGAGGCCGCTTGGGGAAGCCGTAGTCCTCCAGCGCTTCGCGAGTGCACGCGATCGCCCACTTTTGTGCCTCATCCATGGCGGCGATGACGCGGGGAGGAACACCGAGACGCCACTTCATCGGGTCCCACACGTAGTCGCGCACCCAGCCGCCGATGGTTGAATAGGTTTTGTCCGGCGCACTATGGTCGGAATCGAAGTAGAGCGCGGGATCCCAGCGGTCACGGTCAACTTCGGTGATGCTGTAGCGACCGTTTTTCACATTTTCCCAGAACGCTGGAACGTTCGCGGCGTCAGGCATAATAGCTCCTGCTCCCACGATTGCTATCGCCCGGTATGAAGTGTTTTCCATGACGAGACTCCTATGAATATCGATCTGTAAAAAGCTACGCTGCCGCTTCCAAGCGCTTGGCGGCGCGACCGTACAGTACGTCTGCTATGTAATCCATATCCGAAATAAGGCCTACCTGCGCGCGATGAATTGCGGGCAATCCCAGACTCGTTTCAAAGCCTGCGATCTCGGTGTTGCTAATGCCACCGGCTCCGATGACCCAGCGCAAACCCTCTTCGGCTACCTTGAGGGCGGCCTCGCGGGCAAAGACTCGGCTTATGGCGGCCAACGCCGCCACGTCGAACCGGCGGTTAGTTTTTTCGTTCAGCTTGCCGTCGGCCGCAAGCACAGCGCGACGGGACAAACTTCCGGCGCACTCGGCATAGGCGATCAACTCGCCCAGGCGCAGGAGAATGTGCTGATAGCGGGTCAGGCGCGCCACGCGGGCCTTTTCCATAACTTCAGCCAAGGCGTGCAATGCCAGCGCGGCAGTATCAGCGCCCACGTTCGCGTGACGGGCGTGCAAGGTTTCGAATTCTCGGGCTCGCTCGTGATAGTGCTGCCCGCGCGTCTTGAGGTGAGACTGCCAGCGGTCACGGCTGATAGTCATCTCCATGATTTCGGACGTGCCTTCGTAAATCGTGGTGATGCGAACGTCGCGGCTGATCTTCTCCACCATGTACTCGTGCGTGTATCCGTAACCACCTAGCGCCTGGATGCTGGCCTCGGCGGCTGCATTCCCGGCCTCCGTCGCCATGTACTTCGCGATGGCGCCTTCGGTGTTTAAGCTGCCTTCGACTCCGGCGTCGATGCGCTCTGCGGTTTCTTCAATGTAGGAGCGAGCGGCTTCCAGTCGTGCTACGTTGGGCACAATCAGCTTGTGGGTATAGCCTTGCTTTTCTGAGAGTGGCGCTCCGGCTTGAATGCGCTTGGTGGAATATGGGATTGCTCGATCGAGTGCGGCCCATCCGCCCCCAAGGCCAAACGCCGCGACCATGAGACGCGTGTAGCCGAACACGGCCTGTGCTTGATTGAGTCCCTGGCCTTCCACACCGCCGAGCAACCGGTCGGCATCGACATAAACGTTGTCTAAGGCGAGCGCTGCAGTGTTGCTGAGGCGAATGCCGTGCTTGTCTTCGGGCTCATCGTGGGTGAAACCTTTCGCTCCTTTTTCAACGACGAACCAACTTGGACCGGCGGGCGTGCTCGCTAGAATCGTGTAGGCATCAGCAATTCCGCCATTGCTAATCCATTGCTTGTTGCCGGTGATCTTGTAGCCGACGGTGCGGTCGTTTTCGACAACCGGGTCCGCCGTGGTGCGAAGTGCTCCCAGATCGCTTCCGGCTTCAGGCTCCGTGGCACCATAGGCAAACAACAATCCCTCTTCTGCGATGCGAGTCAGCCAAAGCTTCTTCTGCTCTGGAGTCGCGCCGACCGTGATCGGGTCACTGCCTAAGAACGTGGCCAGTACCGCCGTGGCAACACCTAGATCGATGCGCGCCATTTCTTCGCAGACGCAATACACGTCGAACGTGCCGCCGCCCATTCCGCCGAACTCTTCGGGAATGAACAGGAGTTGAATGCCCAGCTTGTCCGGGCTGCACATGTGGCGGACGATTTCCAACGGACATTCGTCCCTGTCATCGAGTTCCCGGAGAACCTCGTCTGGCAGGCGTTTCTTGGCGAAGTCCTTGAGCGACTTCAAACTGAGCTTCAGCGTTTTGCTTGTAATCATGGTCGGCTCCTCACTTTGCTGCGACAGCGCGCATTTCATGAACTTTGGCGGTTAACTCCGGCAAGAACTCCAGGAGGTCATCGACAATTCCGACATCCGCAACCTGGAATATGGGAGCTTTGGGATTCTTGTTAATGGCGATCAGGAACGGGCTACCTTTAATGCCAGCCAGATGCTGGAATGCGCCACTGATGCCGCATGCCAGATAGACCTTGGGCTTAACAGTTTTGCCTGATGACCCCACCTGACGCGACTTCTCCATCCACTTGGCGTCGACTACGGGTCTCGAACAACTCACCGCCGCACCCAGGGCGTCGGCCAATTCCTGCGCGATGGCCACATTCTCCTTTTCCTGAATGCCACGGCCGATCGAAACCAGAATGTTGTGCTTGGTGATGTCGACATCACCTGCCTCGGCGGCGACCGTTTCGAGATAGCGCCGTGCCGCGGTGAGCGAGCCGACATCAGCGGACTTGTCGACCACGGTTCCGCTGCGAGAAGCGCCGTCTTGTGATTTGAATGCGCCCGGTCGAATCGTGATCACTGCGCCGGATGAAATGTCACATTGAACGTGAGCACTTACCTGTCCGCCAAATTCCTGGCGAACCACTTTGAGGCTGGTGGCTTCACCTCCGGCGATGTCCAGCACGTCGGAAACAAAAGCCGAATTCAGCTTGACGGAAAGACCGGGCGCCAGATCAATTCCGAAATGCTCGTGAGCAACTAACAGAATGCTGCCTCTCGCCAGCACTTTGACCAGAGCTTTCCGGATCAATTCAGCATTGGGGTAGGCAAGACCTTCGTTGGCGATTTTCCAAATCTCCGGGTAGGACGCGCTGAGGGCCTTGCACGCGGCATCGAGATCGGTGCCCCAGCCAGTAAGGATGGCTGTCGGCGTCGCAGCGGGATCGATCTTTCGCGCAGCGGCCGCCAGTTCGAACGCGGAATCGTCGACCACGCCGCCCTTATGTACGATGTAAGCAAAAATGCGCGCCATTATTTCAGCCCTCCTTTGGCTGCCACTAGCTCCAGAACTTTGTCGATGTTCTCTTCCCGGGTGCCGTGCAGAATTTCTGCTCCCTTGCCCAGTGCTGGGATGAAGTAGTCCACCCTTTTCACTTTCGCGGCCGCTCTCCCTACAGCGCTTGGGTCCAACCCAAGATTGGAGACACCGAAAGTCGGGATGGGAATAGAGGCCACTTGCCGGATGCCTTTCATGCCGACATAACGAGGCTCATTGATGCCGGTCTGAATCGAGAGCACACAGGGCAAATCGATCTCGCTGATCTCTTTGTTGCCGCCTTCGATTTCGCGGCTGACCTTCAGCTTATTGCCGTCCAGCACTTCGATCGAATTGACCAAAGAAGCAAATGGGTAGTCGAGCAGCGCCGCCAGCATTCCGCCGACCTGCGCGCCACCGTCCTCGGCCTGGACTCCAGTCAAAATCAGGTCGTAGCTTCCCGTCTGTACGTAAGCTTTTAGGATCGTGGCGATGCCTTTGCCGTCCGATCCGCTGAAGGTTTCGTCGGTGATCAGCACGCCGTGGTTCGCGCCCATTGCCATCTCTCGGCGAAGAATTTCCTCGTCATCTTCGCCGCCGACCGTGGTGACCGTGACGTTGCCACCGACACGGGCGACCATCTGAAGGGCCTCTTCGACCGCGTAGTTGTCCGGTTCATTGATCGAGTAGACCAAGTCTTCCCGCTCGATATCGTTTCCCGAACTGTTGAGCTCAATCTCGTTTTCCGAAGTGTCGGGCACTCTTCGCACGCAAACTAGAATCTCCATAATTCATCCTCCAAGTCAGGCCTTTGTCATTCCGAGGAGCGGAGCGACGAGGAATCTGCAGTTGTCCCAGCCAGCACTGCAGATCCCTCGCGTTGCTCGGGATGACAAGAACTTGAGTTGTTCAACAAGCCGTTAGTTCTCGCTTCCGCTCCACGTGCGATTTGTTGATCCACCAGCTCGGTCAGATCGATGGCGGTCATTTTTCCTTCCATGCCTGCGACCTTGATTGCATCTTCAATGTTCACCATGCAGAATGGGCACGCCGTCACAATCACGTTGGCCCCAGCTTCGGCGGCCATTCTGACTCGCTTCACACCCATCCGCTCATCTTCTTTCGGTTCGTAGAACAGCATCAGTCCGCCACCACCGCAGCAGAACGAGCGGTCTCGGGAACGGCTCATTTCGACTCTCTTCAAACCGGGAATCGCGTCAAGCACTTCGCGGGGGTCGTCGTAGATCTTGTTGTGCCGTCCCAGATAGCAGGGATCGTGATACGTGTAGACGCTGGATGCGTTTTCTACGGGATCAAACTTAATCTTGCCCGACCTCACTTCTCTGGCGATGACTTGGCTGATGTGCTCGACCGGCGGCACATCCTTGTAGTCGTGTTTCAACGCGTTGAAAGCGTGCGGATCGGCGGTGACGATCCGCTTGACTCCAGACGCTTTGATTGCATCTGCGTTGTGATCTCGCAAAGCCACGAAAAGCGTCTCTTCGCCAAACCGCCGGACTTCATGGCCGCTGTCTTTTTCGGCGGCGCCGAGAATTCCAAAATTCTCTCCGACGTGGTTGAGGATCTTCGCCGTGGCCCGTCCGATCGATTGCATGCGGTCATCGTAGGAAGTGATACTGTCGACAAAATAGAGAGTATCCGCACCACCGTTTCCGTTCAGGACTCTGACGTCGCATGTTTGCTGGAACTCCTTGGCCTTCGTCCAGTCGGCTTTCTTCTTCTCCATCTTGCCGTAAGGATTGCCACGGCTCTCCAGTGCCTTCAGCGGCTTTTGTAGGGACTGGGGCACATTCCCGTCATCGATCAGGCCGCGCCGCAAATCGACGATCTTGTCGATGTACTCGACCAGCAGGGGGCATTCTTCTTCGCAGGCGCCACAGGTGGTGCACGACCAGATTTCATCCTCGGAATAAATGCCGCCGGACTCTTTGCTGCCGACCAGTGCCGTGCCATTGCCCGCACGTCCGAGAACCGGATAGTGCTGGAAGGCGTAATCTCTCGCCTTGGTGGTGATGAACCGAGGCGACAACAGCCTTCCCACCGCGTTGGCCGGGCAATTGTCAGAACACCTCCCGCAGTCGGCACAGGAATAGAAATCGAGCATGTGCTTCCAGGTGAAGTCTTCGAACGTCTTTACCCCGAAGGACTTTACCTGATCCAGACGGTCATCGCTGACGCCCCATCGCACCGGCTTCAGAATCTCCCGGTTCAACTTTGCGAAGTAGATGTTGAAGAGGGAGGTTTCCACGTGGAACTGGATTCCAAAGGGCCGATAGCAGAGCAGGAAGTAAAAGGTCACTTCATGGAGAAGATAAGCGCCGAAGTAGACCCTGCCGAGAGTGGGCAATGCAGTCGAGGTGAAAACGCCTTGCAACATCCAGGGCAATGAAAATACGGCCAACACTTCAAGCGGTTGGCCTTGCTGCGACTGGGCGGCAGCTTTCGCGGCGGCAAAGAGGCTGTCGGCCACCATCAGGATTGCAATCAGCGACAGAAGGAAGATGGCATCGGCGGTGTGAGCTTTGCCGAATCTTGCCGGCACAGCGTAGCGAGCTGGTTTGAAAACCAGGCGGCGAATCACCGCGATCACCATGCAGAGGAAGACAACGGTGGCGGCGTAGTCCGTAATTGTGTTGTAGATTTCACCCGCCCTTCCGGAGAGGCCGGGCATGACGAAATTCTTGGAGACGCCGACAATCAACACGGAAAAGGCACGAATCGCCAGAACGATAAAACCCGCAAAAATGAAAATATGAATGGTTCCTGCAATCTTATAACGCGGCTGCTTCCACTGCCCCAGCCAGAATTTAAGAACCCTTCCCAGACGCACAAACGGTTGGTCAAAACGCAAATCGTGTTGGCCGCGAAAGAGCGGCACCAGACGCTTGGCCACGATGTACGCAAAACATAGGACACCCAGAATATGAATGACTAAGAATAGGACTCGGCCCGTGACTAACCAGGATGTCACTTGCACAGCTGACTGCATGCCTTCCACTTCTCTACTCTCCTATTGGCGATTACTAAGCGATCAATCGCGTCAAGACGTTTTCCTCCTCAACTGGGGGAACTGCTATTTTTGTTGAATCGACCGAAACGAGCGGCCGAAGGGCTACGGGCACACGAACTGTCGCGGGCGCGGGTTTCGATGCAACCTTGGCCTTCGTGTGTATCCTCTTCTTTCTCTCTTGTGGGGGTCGAACCCCGGCGGATTCCCGCAGCTCCGTGAAACTCGACTTTAGAAAAGTTTCCAAACGCCGCAGATCGGGAGCGGCGTGCGTGCATCCGCTGAACCCGAAATACGCCGTGCCGTCGTAAGTCAAAATGGCGCAGTTGAGCGCCATCTCGCCCCCGACTGGAACATACGGATAAAGGCACAGCATCTTGTGGCCAAGCAAATAGAGCGGTTGTTGCGGTCCGGGCACGTTCGTGCACACCATATTGAAAGGCGTGAACGGCAGTCGACTGATGATGTGGCCGGCGAGCGCCTGTGCGGAATTTGGAAACATACCGATCAACCCACCGGCCAAACTCACCAATTCGGCGGTATGCGCTCGTTTGAGCAGCTCCGTTCTCTTATGGACGGAAGCCAGAAGTTTTCGAGGGTTGCGAATGTCCAGCGGAATGGTGACCGGAACCAGGGAAATGCGGTTTCCCAACTCGCCCGGACCGTCAGTGCCGCGCAGATTGACTGGTACCATCATGCGGAGCATCCGCCCCTTCACGCGGTCGCCATGCAGTTCGAGGTACCGCCGGATGGTCGCGGTCACCAGCGCGAGAATGACATCGTTCACACTGGTCCCGCAGGAGTGCCGTATAGCTTTGACTTCTGCCAGCGGAACTTCAGCCCAGGCGAATTTCTGTGGCCCGCGGTACAGAACGTTGAACCGCAGCCGCTGTGTGGACACACTCAGTTCCGGAAGCAGACGGGTAAACTCATCGGTGGCCATGTCCCCACCATTTGCCGCGGCGCGCTCCGCCATACTCGATACGTCCGCCAGCGCGGCAAGAATTCGTTTGACCAATTCAGAATAGGAGTCGATGCACCCGGTAGTGATCGAAGTCAAAGGATCACGAGGCGGTGGGACTTTGAACCGAAGCTTTCGCTTAGGCAGACGGGGCGCCACCGGGCTCGTATCCATAACTACATTCATGATCCCAACCCCGGCGATGCCATCGGCGAGGCAGTGGTGCAGACGGAAGATGAAGGCGCTGCGATTACCTTTCAGCCCATGGACCAGGGTCATGTCCCATAGCGGGTGCTGCCGGTCCATCACTGTGCTCAGAATCTTTCCCGCGAGCGTCTTCAATTCTGCGTCGGTGCCGTGCTTGAGCATCGCCTCTCGGACGTGTCTCCGGATGTCGAAGGTCGCGTCGTACTCCCAACTGGGCAGGCCAATATTAAGGAGCGGGGGCACGACCCGCTTGAGGTAGCGGGGAATGAGCGGGAGCTTCGACTCGACAAACTGGACGCAAGCTTTGTAAGGGATGTTGCCGTCAAACACACAGACACAGGCCACGTTGAGAGGCATGCCCTCGCGTTCCAGATGGAGGAAAACTGTGTCTCCCCAGGAAAGGCGGTCACCTTGTTGTTGGCTCTGCACGGCTGCTCTCCTATTCATCAGTTCACGAAAGAAAATCGTGATGTGAGTTTCACCAGCTTCAGCACTTTGTACACGCTCACGTTGACGCCTCGCAATGCAACCTTGAGGCCCTTGCCGTCAGCCTTTCCCGCGAACTCGTCCATCGCCATGAGTCCGCTCGCATCGATCCAGAGCACGGATGAGAAATCCAAAACCACTTCGCCCTCGGCACTGTCCAGTTTTTCTCCAGCATCCTGCAACGCTTGGACAACGCGCTCTTCGTCAATCTTGAGAAACACGGTCATCATTGCCATAAGAACCACCATCCGCTACGCGGTCTGCTGCAGCGATGCATTTCCCACCTTCTCCAGGCCTCGCCCCTGATAAGCCTTCCAAAACAGGTCGGCCAATTCGCTCATTAGTGGCATCCGAGGGTTCGATCGCCACGACGGATCGTCGAAGGCAAGCTTGGTCAACTCAGGCATTGCCCGCTCGAACTCTTCCTTCGAGATTCCCAGGTCAGCGATCGAACGCGGGAACCCCAACTGGTCGAGCAACTGCTCTGTCGCCACGATCAGGTTTTTTACCTTTTCCTCAACCGTGTGCCCTCCGAGACCCAGCAGATCCGCGACCGTCGCGTATTTCTTATGCGCGAGATACCCCTTCTGATACGGCGACGGCACAAACTTGGTGGGCACAGACGCGTTATACGAAATGACGTGCGGCAACATGAGCGCATTGGCCCGACCGTGGGCAACGTGAAAGCGAGCCCCGAACGCATGCGCCAGAGCGTGATTCACGCCCACAGAAGCATTGGCAAACGCCATTGCCGCAATGCACGCGGCATTGTGCATCATGCAGCGTGCCTCTTCGTCTCCGGGATGCTCATAAGCAATGGGCAGGTACTTAAACGCCATACGGATGGCCTGCATGGCGTTGCATTCGGTATAGGCCGAACCGTAACTGGAAACTACAGCTTCCAGCGCGTGGGTCAGACAGTCGACGCCGGTATCCGCGGTAAGGCCCTTGGGCATCGACATAACAAATTGCGGATCAACAATGGCCACATCCGGAGTCAGCGAGTAGTCCGCCAGTGTCACCTTGCGTCCGCGCTCTTTATCAGTCAGGACAGCGAAGGGAGTAACTTCGCTGCCGGTTCCGCTCGTGGTCGAGATCGCAACCAGCCGCGCCCGGTTCATTTTCTCCGTTGGGTACTGAACCACGCGCTTGCGCAGATCCAGAAACGGCGCGGCCAGCTCTTCCAGATCAGCATCCGGTGACTCGTACTTGAGTTTCATGATCTTGGACGCATCGATCACCGACCCGCCGCCCAGCGCGATGATTTGATCTGCCTTGTAGAAATTGAGATCTTCCACTCCTTGCATGATCACCTTGACCTCAGGCTCCGCATCGGGAATGATCGAGACATGGACGCGGGTGCCCTCCGGAATGTAGCGCCGGACAAGATCGACATGGCCCATTTGCTCCAAGGCCGGATTCGTAACGATGACGGTGGAGCGCGACGGGAACCGGCGCACGTTCTCCACCGCATTCAAGTTGAAATAAATTTGGTTGGGAACCCGGAACCACATATGGGCTTGTGTCCTCCGAGCCATTCGCTTGATGTTGAGGTAGTGATAGATATTTACGTTATCGGTGGTGCTGTTGCCGCCGCCGGTGCCACATCCGAAGGAGAAGGTGGGCACCAGATCGTTGTAAACCGCGCCCAGCGCGCCCACGGATCCTGGGCAGTTCACAATGATCCGCCCCGCATTCATCACCTCACCGAACTTGCGGATGACCTCGTCATTACGCGAGAAAATGACCGCTGTATGTCCAAGCCCACCGGCATGATTCACGTCGATGCACACTTTGAGCGCCTCATCGGCGGACTTCGCTCGATAGACCGCGAGCACCGGGAACAGCTTCTCCACCGACAGGGGATATTTGCGGCCCACGCCCTGAATCGGCGCAATCAGGAGTTTGGTGTCAGGTTTTACGGAAAGACCGACAAGACGGGCGATATCCGTAGCCTTCTGCCCAACTGCCGCGGGTTGCATAAATCCGGTCTCAGGATCGATGACGGTGCGCGCCAGCAGTTCCGTCTCTTTCTCATTGCAGATGTGCGTGCCCAATTCCGCAAATTTCTTCAGGACGAGGTCATAAACCTCATCGTCAATCACCACCGTTTGCTCTGAAGCGCAGATGGTTCCGTTATCGAAAGTTTTCGAGAGAATGATGTCCACTACGGCCGTACTCAGGTCTGCAGTTTTCTCCAGGTAGACCGGCGTGTTGCCCGGCCCGACACCCAGGGCTGGCTTGCCGGAGCTATAAGCCGCTTTAACCGCCCCTGGCCCGCCAGTGGCGTCAATCAGACCAATGTTCTTGTGCCGCATGAGATAGGCGTTGTCCTGCAGGGTGTGCGATTCCAAGCAGGAAAAAACTCCTTCGGGCGCGCCATGCTTGAGTGCGCTCTCATACATGATCCTTACGGCCTCGGCGCAACAACGCCACGCCTTGGGATGGGGGCTGAAAATGACTGCGTTGCGCGTCTTGATCGCCATGATGCACTTGAAGAGCACCGTGGAAGTGGGGTTCGTAATCGGCGTGAGCGCTAAGATGACCCCGATCGGCTCCGCGATCTCCACCAGATTGCGCTCCGGAAATTCACGAATGACGCCAACCGTACGCTTGTCCTTGATGTAGTTATAGGTGAACTCCGTGGCGCACATGTTCTTGAGGACTTTATCTTCCATGACTCCGAGCTTGGTTTCCTCAACCGCAAGGCGGGCGAGAGGCTGGGCTTGCTCCAGGCCAGCCAGGACCATCGCCTTGACGATCCGATCAACATCTTCTTGACTGAATTGGGTAAAGACGGCGGCAGCGGTTCTGGCTTGACTGACGACTCTCTCAAGGTAAGCAATCCGTTCTTCGCTGAGGCTATCTGCGGCAACCGGGATCTGAACTCGTTCCAGAACTGCTTCACTCGTGTTCATTACTACCCCCATGCCAGTCCCTTGGAGTGCACTGCCTGTGAGGAGTACGCTCGCTCTTGGTGTTCCCAGAACACTCGCGACCATAAGGACCAACGCTCGATCGCCGGTAAACGTCCTTCGTTTCTACGCGTAGTCGATAGGATGGTTGCTCAACCAATGCTCATCGCGTACCCTGCCAATGTTTTTCAAAGCGCCACCAGCGATGCTCGCGGTTAAGCAGCGGCTTTCCCAAACAACTGCTGCGCCAAAGCCGATTACGCCGCCCAGCAAACCGTACGCAAACGCTCTGCTTACGGATTTCTCTCGAGAGCCTGGACGACTACCTAACACTCCCAGGCACGCTCCAAGAACGGCGGGCTTCAAGGCGTTTCGAACTGACTCGCTAAGGAGCGGAGTAAGAGAATCCCCGTTAAGAAATGCCTCTCCACCCGAACGCGCTCCCTCAATTCCGGAATGCAAAAGCTCCCGGCCATAATCGGCATTCGACTTCGACCATTTACGTAGATCCATCGGATTTCCTCACGGTCTCAAATCAGGACCACCAAATTCACTACATCACTCAGTGCTGCGCTAAGTCGGTAGCACACGTCACGCGTCATTGTGATGTGGTCACAATTGGGCCAAAAAGTTCATGGGATGAAGTGTCACGTCGTCGGGTGACTAAGGTGGGAGAACTTCAGATGGGCTGACTTAGTTCAGGGGATCTGAAAGAGTGGAAGGCGTAACTCGCTCAACGATCAGTCTAGGCCTCTGCTCTGCTCTTGTCAAAAGAAGATTCGGACAGCAATCGCTCTTATACAGCCGCGATTCCGGCTTGGCGGTCGGCGACTCGGAAGCTACCGTCGAGAAATCTACATACCATCATCACGTGTTGGGCGTAGACCTCTGGTGAAAACAGCGGCGGACCCGCTTACGCTGCTACCGAGGCAGGGTCTCGCCGGCGTACTAGTCGTCTCGTGGGCAACCCGGACGAAGTCGGGGGACCGATCCTTTCGCCTACGATCGGGGTTCCCTTCCTCCTCTACTACGCTATGCCAACATGTATTTGCCGGCTTCGATAACTCTCTGCGCGATCGTCTGCCGGAGAGCCACAGTATTGAATGGTTCGTACTTGCACAAGCGACGCAGGATCGCTATCTGCGAACGCAGCATGTCGCCTTCGCTCGAGGCCGCAACCACCATTCTTGCTGCGCTTTCAATTCGATCCAGCGCACCCGCCATATAAACGCGAGTCATCGCAATGGCATTGGCCGCCCCAGCTTCGCCCTTCTGCGTCGCCAGTTTCTGGGCACGCAGCACGGCCGACTCGATGGCGTAGGTTTCAATGGTCATGTTGGCGATCGCTCCCATGATCTCTTGCTGATCCTGGATCGCCTGCATGTATTTCTGAGTGGCAACTCCAGCGGCAAACAGTCCGATCTTCTTGGCCGCCGCCACCAGTTTCCGCTCCTCTACCAGTAACCCTTCCACGCCGCCGTCTCTAGTGCCCGACAGCACTTCATCCATCAGTTGCTTGATCGCTGACATCAAAGGAAGCTGTCCGGACATCGCCCGCTTCAGCAGGAAGCCCGTAATGACCAGCCGGTTGATTTCGTTCGTGCCTTCGAAAATCCGATTGATGCGAGCATCGCGGTAACCGCGCTCAGCCGGGTACTCCTCCACGAAGCCATATCCGCCGTAAATCTGCACCGTCTCATCGACAACGTAGTCGATAAACTCCGATCCCCAAACTTTCAGAATCGAACACTCGACCGCGTACTCGTCAAATACCCTGCGAGCCTGGGCCATGTCGCTGTGGGCATCGCCAAGCTGCTCGATGGCCGCATCAATCATGCCGACAGTGCGATAAGCCATGGCTTCGCCAACGAAGATGCCGGCAGCCATGTTGGCCAGCTTCTCGCGCACCAGCCCAAAATCGGCAATGACCTTGCCGAAGGCCTTGCGTTGCTTGGCGTAAGCGATAGCGCTCTCCAGCGAATTGCGGGCAGCGCCGATCGCGCCGGCGCCGAGCTTGAAGCGGCCCACGTTCAGAACGTTAAAGGCGATGTGATGCCCTTTGCCAATTTCTCCAAGCACGTTCTTTACCGGCACCTTGCAGTCATTGAGAATGAGTGGACAAGTGGAGGACCCGCGGATACCCATCTTGTGTTCCTCGGCACCCACCGCAAAGCCAGGGAAGTTACGCTCGACAATGAACGCGGTGAACTTCTCTCCGTCCACCTTGGCGAACACAATGAACAGGTCGGCGAAGCCCGCATTGGTAATCCACATCTTCTCGCCGTTCAGCAGATAGTGCTTGCCGTCGCCGGAGAGCGCAGCCCGGGTTCGGCAATTGAGGGCATCGGACCCCGACGACGATTCTGAAAGCGCATACGCGCCGACCGTCGTGCCGTTGGCCAGTCCGGGCAGATATTTCTTTTTTTGTTCTTCCGTGCCGAAATAAACGATAGGCAGAGTCCCAATGCAGGCGTGAGCGCCCCAGGTCGTGCTGAAGCCGGCGTATTTTGCAATACGGTCGGCAACGATAGCCGACGTGACTTTATCCAGTTGCATGCCACCGTACTCTTCGGGAATATCCACTCCGCTCAGCCCGAGTTCACCGGCCTTCCTCACCAGTTCACGGCTGACCGAGAAATCCTTGTGTTCCATTTTTTCAGCATTGGGGACAATTTCCTTGAGCGCGAACTCCTCCGCGGTTTGCGCAATCAGCAAATGCTGCTCGGTGAAATCTTCGGGAGTGAATACTTCGTCGGGCGTGCGATCCTCAATCAGGAAACTTCCGCCAGAAATCTTGGGAGCGTTTGTTGCAGCAAGCGTAGCCATATTTCACCTCGATCGAATCTCCTTGAACGTTAAGAAACTGTACTCTTCAGCGCCATCCCATACTTTTGTCGTAGCTCTCGTTTCAAAACTTTACCGGATCCAGTCTTGGGCATGCTTTCGAGAAACTCGACCGCGCGTGGACACTTGTAGTGCGAAAGCCGTGAACGACAGAACTCCAGGAGATCGTGTTCTCTGGCCTGTGACCCCGGCTTCAAGGTCACTAGCGCCTTTGGTATCTCGCCCCACTTCTCATGAGGAACAGGAATCACGACCGCTTCGTAGACGTCGGGGTGGGAGAGCAGCACCTTTTCCACTTCTAAGGAAGATATGTTCTCCCCACCGCTCACGATGATCTCCTTTTTACGGTCAACAATTTGAAGGTAGTTGTACCGATCCACAACGGCGATATCGCCAGTGTGAAACCAACCGCCCTCCATCGCGGCCGCCGTGGCCTCCTCTTGACGCCAATAGCCGTCCATTACGACGTCGCCTCGCACCACGATTTCACCCATCACAGAGCCATCGTGCGGTACATCCTGCCCGTTGGGACCAACCACTCGAAGCTCCACTCCGGGGATTGCAAACCCGGTCATCGCCTGGCGCGCGTAGCGCTGTTCCCCTTTGAATGGGAGATCTGATTTGATCGCTGATTTGGCGAGCGTGGGGCAAGTTTCGGTCAGGCCGTATCCGGAGATGCAGGTGCAACCCAGCTTCTCCTCAACTTCTTCCACCAGAGTAGGCGATGAGGCAGCTCCACCAATGCTGACAACCTGCAGGCTGCTCAAGTCATATTTTGTCCTTGCGGGAGAGTTCACCAGAGCTGTCGCCATCGTGGGCACCAGAGCGCAACTGCTCACGCGCTCCTGCTCAATCAAACGGAACACCTCCACCGGATTGAAATGGTGAATCATGAGGTGCGTACCCCCGACCACCGTCATGATATGGGCGATGCCCCAGCCGTTTGCATGAAAAAGCGGAATGGTGTGCAGCCACACCGATTTGCAGGACATCTCTCCGAGCGTGCTGGTGGAGGTCTGTCCTGCGGCGATCACCGACAAGGCGTGCAGATAGACGTTGCGATGCGTGAGCATCACGCCTTTCGGGCGATCGCTGCTGCCGCTGGTATAGAAGATCTCGGCAACCGAATCCTCATCAATTTGCATAAAGTCACATTGGAACGGTGGGAAAGCCGACAGAACGTCATCGTAGTTATTTGGCGCCAGCCAGTTTGCTTGCGGCTGACCATCCAGAAGAAAAGAGGTTTCGACCGAACGGACGCTGGTTCGAAAGGATTCTACCAGTGGCAAGAAGGCCGATTCGACGAACAAGCATCTTGCCTGCGCATCATTCAAAACGAAAGCAAGTTCCTGCGGCCCCAGGCGAATGTTCAATGGCACCAAAATGCAACCGGCTTCCAAAACGCCGTAATAGGCCTCCAGCAGACGATGACAGTTGGTACTGAGAAAAGCGACGCGATCACCCGGTTTTGCTCCCGCAGCGATGAGGGCGCCAGCCAAGCGCGCTGCGCGCTCGGCGAATTGAGCATAGGTGAACCGCTGCTCGCCGCACACTACTCCGACCTTGTCCGGAAACTGTTCACACGCATAGCGTAGGAAACGGATGGGAGTGAGTGGAATTTTCATCTGGGCCTCCCGATGGATGACACGTATCCGTTGGCAGGAACTCGCCAGCGCGATACTTAGCCTGGATGGTCGATTGAAGCTGATTTCTCATCCTCAGCGGGAGTCGAAGGACCCGCGTGCGCGTACGGAACCCAGCCTCGCTCGAGATTCTCACGTGCTGTTTCACACGCACGAAGCCAGCTTCTTGCCGAGAACGCCCTCAGGCGCTGGAGCGCTCGGCCCTGCAGGGGTCCTTCGACTTCGTATGGCCCGCGCTTCGTGCGGGCCATACTCCGCTCAAGGTGACAGCTCTACTTTGTTCCGCGTCAGGCAGCTGCCGCCGCCGCTTTCTTTGGCGACCGCTTCGCACGATGCTCTGGCTTGTGCGCGGGTTTGTGAGCGCCATTATTCTTTACCATGACATCCATCAACTCCTTTTGGGCGTCGACGTAGCTTTTCACGCCTTCACGCGTCAACTCTGCCAATGGTAAGAAGGGAAACGGCCGCAGAAGTTCCAGAGTCTTGCCTGCGGTTTTTACACTGGCGTTCATCTGTCGCCCGGCCACATCAACCAGCTTCCGTTGTGCCTCGATGAACGACTCCGTGGCTTCTCGCGCCAACTGGGACAGTTCAGTCTTCTTAATCTTCTTTATCCCGTTGGTGTGCTTGCTGCCGGTGGCTTTCGCTGTCTCCTCGGCGATGACGTCCATGAAGTGCTTCTGCGCCTTCACAAAGTTTTCCATCGCCTCGCGGGCCAGTTCGACCACATGCTCGCTCTGGTACGGTTTCCCGGCCTTGGCAGCCTCTATCCAGTTATGAGTCTGCTTCCCGGCAATCTTCAGAAACTCCTGTTGCATGTGGATGAAAGTCTCCACGCTGCGCCGCAGCAGGTCGGTGATCGCCTGCGCTGCAGGCCATTCTCCGACGCGCTCCTTCACGCCGCTCATCAGAATTTCGTTCTGCTTTTGCCCCAGTTCCAGAAGAACTTTTTGCCCTTCAATGAAATTCGACATCCCCTCGGCAGTCACTTCGCCTAAAATGGCGGTCGGGGAATGGGTGGGATCAGACAATTGTTGCCGTAGAGAGTGCATCAGGCTTGCATTTTGCCGCATCGCTAGATCCAGCAGGATCCGCTGTGTGGCAAAGAAGCTCTGGACGCCCTGTTGTGCCCAGCCTGACAAAAGAGAAACAAAGGATGACTCCCCAGGATGAGTTCGGTGGGTTTCGGACTTTGCAGTTGTTGCCATTTGACACCTCCAAATTTGCTGCATTGCAGCATCAACTAAACTATACGAGCGTAGGCCCTTTGTGTCAAGATATATTTATCTAGTGTGCAGAGCAGCATGAACGGGACCAGGAAATGAAGCCAGCTCCAGTGGTTATCAAGAAATACGGGAATCGCAGGTTATACGATTCCTCGAACAGCAAGTACGTGAATCTTGACGATATCGCGGGATTCATTCGGGAAGGCCGGGAGGTCCAGGTGGTCGACGCGAAGACCGGCCAGGATCTGACCCGTGTCACCCTGACACAAATCATTACCGAGGACGCAAAAGAAAAGCCAACCGGGCTGCCACTCGAGTTGCTGCGCCAACTGATCGTCGCCTCCGACGAGGTGCGCCAAGAGTTCGTAATGTGGTATCTGAAATCCGCCTTCGACACTTATCAGAAGGTGCAGGATGCTGTACAGAGCCGCCTGGGCGAGGTCCAGTCTGCAATTCTGTCGCCAGTGGACATGATGAAGCAACTGATCGGCGCGCAGGCGCCATCTCAGCCGCCAGCCCGGGCCGAGCCGGAACTCGATGCCCTGCGCAAGCGGGTGGCGGAACTCGAAGCCCGGTTGGAAAAACCGGTGCCAGCAAAACGAAGATCAACCCGAAAGCCCAAAAGCAGCGTATAATCTGCAGCGGGCAAGCATCCGCCCGCCGCGCGCGCTAGCACAGGGTGCGTAAATGCCGGACAGACTTGGGACGAAATTGCGCCGCAAACAGAAAAAGGTTACAGCTTCATCGAAGGCGGGGGGTCGGAAGCACACTCACAAGGCCGATTTACAGGCTGACATCTCTCCGTGGACAGAAGCGCTGTTTGCGGCTGAGATTCTCTTGCTGCACGCGACTCCTGTTTATTACGGTTTCGGGGTACCCCGCGGGGATGGCTCCGCCGTCGTCATTATCCCCGGTTTTCTGGGCACCGATCTTTACTTAATGGAGCTCCACGCGTGGCTGGGGCGCATCGGATACAGGCCGTATTTTTCCGGCATCGGAATCAATGCCGAGTGTCCGAATCTGCTAGTCCAGCGCCATCTGAACGGCACCATAGAACGAGCGCTGACTGAGACCGGGCGGAAAATTCACCTGATCGGCCACAGCCTCGGAGGCGTGATCGCGCGCTCGGTTGCAGGCCAGCGACCGCGGGACGTCGCTTCGGTCATCACGCTTGCCGCGCCCATTCGCGGTACCGCCACCAGTCGAACTATTCTCCACGCTGCCGAAGCCATTCGCCAGCGCATCCTGGAAGAGCACGGTCGAGGCGTGTTGCCCGACTGCTACACCGGTCGCTGCACCTGCAATTTTGTTGATTCGCTGCGGCACGACATTCCGGACTCCATGGTTGAGACCGCGATTTACACGCGCGATGACGGCATTGTCGACTGGCGCTATTGCCGAACCCGGAATCCCGAAGCCGACTTTGAAGTTCCCGGCACGCACATTGGAATGGCCTTCAATCCGTCGGCGTATGCGATCGTCGCCGAGCGCCTAGCGATGGCGCAATCGTCCGAATGACTTTAGTGGCCGACCATCTCCAATACGGCTCCGGTACTGGTCTCTAATGTTTCAACCGGCCGACCCTGCCGCTCCAGGCGGAGTACCGCTTTCGCCAGGCTGTTGTTTGCCACCTCAAAGCTTCCCTCACAATCGGTCTTCACGTAGGGAAGACGATGGGTGCTCGGCCCATCGCCGTCGATAGCTGCTTCCAATCGGCATCCATCCTTGCTCGAACAACGAAAATTCCAGCCAAATTTATCTGAGTCTCTTCTGATCTCTTGCAGATTGCCGAATTCGCGTTTCTGCCCATCATGCCAGAGCAAAGCCTTACGAAAAACGAGCCCAAACGGCATTTCGTAAACCAAGGCTTCCAAGGTGCTCGGACCGCCGTCAACGCGGGGAAAATATGCATGCGTCCAAGTCCAGAAGTTACGATGCCGGTACCCACAGTTATGCCCCTGAACTCCGAACCCCAAAGGATTCCCCTCAAAACTCCGGCCATCCAAAGTGATCTTTCCGGAAAAAATCGCGTCGGAATGCGGGGTTCGCGAGAATCCAATCCAGCCCTTGTTGCTTAATGTGACGCGAAACGTGGAACGCCACCGGACATCCCATGAAATCGAGTGTCCGTCAACTTGCAATGTTCCTCGGCAGGAGCCCTCGCCGATTTCATTGTTGCCGATTCGGAAGTGGAATGGATTTTGCTTTCTGGCGCTAAGATCCAAACCTTCCAAAGGCAACCCTTGAATGAAGCTTTGCGGTTTTCCGTCCCTCGGAAACCACGTGGCCCATACCTGCACCGGCATTCCACGCGGATCACCTACGCAACCGTCCCGCCCAGGATTCATCAGCAGATATCGAAACCACCACGCCCCGTCACCATCCGCAAGTCCGAGACGAAGAAACCAGACTTCGTAACGGCGCCGGGAAGAAAGTGATGAATATAGTTCGTTCAGCGTCTTCACAGACTCATCGCTTCACTTCACCAAAAAGGAAAAAGCGCACGCCCATGAACAAAAGACGCGCGCCCTACCCGATTGGGAACTTGATTTTACCGGCCAAAATACTTGGCGTTTCGCTCAGTGAAAGCTTTCCACTTTTCCGGCAGGTCATCCAGCGCAAAAATCGCCGATACCGGGCAGACGGGAACACAGGCTCCGCAATCAATGCACTCGACGGGGTCGATGTACAACATTTCCTCTTCGGCGTAAGCCGGCGAATCCTTCTTAGGATGGATGCAATCTACCGGGCAGGCGTCCACACAAGCAGTGTCCTTGGTGCCGATGCACGGCTCTGCAATTACGTAAGCCATAGAATCTGTGTCTCCCTGAGATGTTTGCGGAACTTAACAGAACCGCTAATTCTAACAAGAATCCCGCCGGTGGTACAGCATTCAGCAGGGAATGTGCTGCCCGAGCAGTGGAACCCTCGCGTATACGACGGCAGGACATTCTGTGCCTCCTACGCCTCCACCAGTTCCCGCTGGGCGCTTGGCTCGTATTCGACAATGTGCCCCGCCACGGCGCTCGCCGCCACGGTCAGCGGACTGGCCAAGTACATCTGCCCGGGCCCACTGCGGCCCGGAAAATTGCGGTTCTGCGCGCTGATGACAACCTGCTCCGGCCGCGTGGTCACACCTGGTCCGGCGTTGATGCACGCGCCGCAACTGGGCTCGATCACATCCGCCCCGGCTTTCTGGAAAATCTCGAGATAGCCTTTACGTTTGCAGTAATCGCGCGTCTCCTGCGAACCAAACTGGATGTAGAACTTCACCGAGTCTGCCACGCGCTTGCCCTGCCTGAGGGCATCGGCGAGCACGAGCGCGTACATGTCCATGTCTTCGTTCTTGCCTGCGGTGCAGGTGCCGCCATAAGCGAGTTCTACGGGCACGGGCGTATGCAGTTCGCGAATGTACTTGCCGTTTCCCGGATCGCCCGGCGTGGCTACCATGGGCGTAATCTCCGCGGCGTCCAACTCAATCATGTGCGCGTACTGCGCATCGAGATCGCTGGAAAGACCCTGGATCATGGCCTCGGCCTTTTTGCGGTCCATCGCACGGCGCTCGACCAGAAAATCCACGGCCTTGCCGTCGGGCGCCACAATCCCGGTGAAGCCGCCGATTTCCGCGGCCATATTGGTCATGGTGGCACGTTCGTCGACGCTGAGTTCCTCGATGGCCTCGCCTGCGTATTCCATGACCTTGGCCAGCGCTTTGCCCTGGCGGACGTAGTCGAGACTGAGAATCTTTAGAATGAAATCCTTTGCGGTAACGTTCGGGTGCTTCTTGCCGCGCATCACAATCTTCACCGACTCTGGCACCTTGACCCGGACGTCTTTTGTGATCCACGAATTGAAGACATCCGTTGTACCGATGCCGAAGGCTACGCACCCGATTGCGCCTACGTGGGGCGTGTGCGAGTCGGAACCGATATTCAACTGTCCCGGCAGCGCGTAGCTTTCCAGAACAATCGAGTGGCAGATGCCTTCCGAACCCTTGCGGTCTTTCAATTCACCATGGAGCTTGATACCTTGCTTCGCCGCGAAGTCCTGTTGCTTCAGCTTGAGCTGCGTCGCCAGATCAAGTAACCCCAGCTTCTTCTTCTCCTCCGAGATCACCTCATCGAGGAACGTGAGGTGGTCACGGAAAAACAGAATGCTCGCGGGATCGTTCACTTTTGCGTCCTTGCCGACGTAGTGCTCGAAGAAAATTGCGGCCATCGGCGTCACGTATTCGTGGCTGAAACGCAAGTCGGCGCGGGCAAAGCCTGTGTCGCCCGGCTTCACAAACGGCACGCCAGCATCTCCTTTGTCGTCGAGCATGTGTCTTGCGAAGATCTTCTCCGCTACGGTCATCGGCCGTTTTTCTGTCTTGATCGGTGGCAGAAAGACTTTCTTCTGCATACGCGCAACGTTAAAAGGAAACAAACCACCATACTCGATCACCTGCCGCGTAATCTCATCTTCTCCGGCGGTGAATTCACTGAGAGCGATCTCCTGGCCGCTGCGGATCTGGTCAATCAAGGAAAAATTGGTTGAAGTCAGCACACCGAGATTCTGGCAATTCTGCTTATAGATGCGCTCGATGTTCTCCGCGATAACGATCCGAATGCCGGCACACATCTCCGCATAAGGCGACTGCTCCCGGCTCGATCCCTTCCCCCGCCGTTTGCCGCTGACGGCGCAAACGAATCCACCCTTTTTCACATCAGAACGCCCTATGGGAAACACGCTACCGCACTTGAGGCCAAGGTAAGGAATCTCGCCCAGAGTCTCGTCGAAATAAAAACAGTAGTGCGCTGGAGTAATCTCGTCAGTCGAGATATCGTCACGCAGCTTGGGATTGTTGGCGGGATTCTTTGTGTCCCAAGGCAAGTCTTCCCCTGCAAGCTGCCGCTTGATGAGTTCGGAATCCTCGGTAAGAAAAAGAACGCGGCCCTGCAGACGAACCTTGTCGGGGCGTTTCTCGATTTTGCGTTCAAGAAGTGAGCTGATCACGATCGATAGCCTAGGTCAAAAGTAGTGAGCGATACTCATCCTATTGTAACTCGCGCAGCAGACGTCTTTCATGGCGTGGCTAGTGGTGTCCGTGCGTCCGATCATATTTCTCCCCGGCCGGGATCGCGACTGCCAGACGATTCTCTTTCGGCGCCAGCGGGCAGGTGGCGTAAGGAGTCACTGCGCAGGGTGGATTGTAAGCTCGGTTGAAATCGATCACCACGGTTCCATTCACGACAGGCTCGGTTTCCAGGAAACGTCCACCCGGGTAGGTGTCGGTCCTGCTGGTCAGATCGTTAAAAACGAACGAGAGGCCTTTCGAAGGATTGCCACCCAGATCCGTCAGTCGCACTTCCTGACCGTTGATCTTAAAGACGACGGTCCCGGCCACCGGCGTGGGTGTGGTGTCGCCTAGAACGTTGGGCACATCTACCGTTCTCTTTCCGTCGGAGGGTACCCAGGTCGCGGTCACCCGGTAGGACAGGTCGAGCGGGAAGAAAATCGGTCCGTGGTAATTCTTGGCCTGCTCGCTATCGAGATCCTTTAACCGAATGCCTATGCGCTGACCCCGCACGATAACTTTGATGCGCAGACTTCCCAGTTCAACGATTGTCGGGCTACCGGAGGTGTCGGGCTGCAGCTTGGCCGTGGTCACGGGTTTGCCGTCGATGGTGGCGCGGGCGTCCGGGCCGAATTTCACCGTTACATCCGTCGCCCGCAACTCGAAAACTCCGGCATGAGCCGGCCCCTTGGGAAACACGATAGCATTGCCCGCGTCACTGCCGAACGAATTCTCACCGGGTTTGAGCCAGAATAAGCCTGCCAACGACAGCCAGTTCGCCTTGAGGTCGTCGACCAGTTCAGCTTTCCATTTATCGAACGACTGAATGTATGCCGCATCGGGTGCGGGAGGCGAAGGATTCTTGTCTGCGAGAGCCAAGGCGGCGAACTGCATCGCGATCGCCAAGGCAAATATAAATGACCAGGTTCGCTTCATAGTCAAGTTCTCTCAACCTCTCTCGTCGTCCAACTATCTTCTGAACTGGTGCACATCGGGCAACGGTTCCAAGTCGCGTCCGGTGAAAACCTGTTCGAACTCGCCAATCATGGCCAGATGCACTAACCCGTTCGAGGCCAGAGTTTCGCGACTGTGCAGTTGGAATGGCCCACCCTTAAAGTCGGTCACATTCCCGCCCGCCTCCTGCACCATCAGTACGCCCGCCGCGGTATCCCAGGGATTGAGGTTGAATTCCCAGAATCCGTCAAAGCGTCCGCAAGCCACGCAGCACAGGTCAAGCGCCGCCGAACCCGCTCGCCGCACTCCGTGCGTGTGCAAGGTGATCTGGTGGTAAAAAAATATGTTCGGATTCTTATGCCGCTTATGGCTGGGAAATCCGGTAGCCACCAAGCACTCAGCCAAATTCTCAGTCTTCGAAACGTGAATTCGCCGCTGATTCAGGTAAGCCCCGCTTCCCTGCTCGGCTGCGAATAATTCGTCCCGCGTGGGATCGTAGATTACCCCGGCGATCCGCTTCCCCTTGTAGTCCAAACCCAGGGAAACGCAAAAAACCGGGAAGCCATGAGCGAAGTTCGTGGTTCCGTCGAGGGGATCGACATACCAGCGGTAGTCGCTGCCCGTGTCCCGCAATCCTTCTTCTTCGCCGAGAATGTCGTGGGTAGGCCAATGCTGCGCGATTCGCTCGCGAATCAGCGCCTCTGACTTGCGATCCGCGACCGTGACCAGGTCCGCTTCGCCTTTGTATTCCACTTTGACGTTTTGGCGGAAGTAGTCCATCAATAGCGCACCGGCTTCGCGCGCGATTTCCGCCATAGCCGGGAGGAAGTCGTTGCTATTCGAGGGAAATGTCATTCGATGGGAAGTCGTTCATTTGCATAACTGCGCCGGCGCAGGCTACCGGCCCTTAGCGCCGTCCTCTGCGATGTACATAATTTCGTGTTTAAAAATGAAAAGATTCGGCCCGTCTTCACGCGTCAGCCTGACCATATTCTTATCGTAATATTCAATCCAGCCGTAGACGACTTCGCCGTCGGCCAGTTTGATCCGGACCGGCTTCTGTTTCTCCCCCAACGACTTCAAATACGCGGCCTCCTGCGAGGTTTCCTCGGGAGGAGTGCTCTTGGTTTTCCGAGGGGCGGAGGGACCTGCTTGTCCGTTGAATGCCATACCAGCATTTTACACGTGGCTACGGGTGGCCGCTGCGGATGGTCCAAAGATAGAAATCAAGGCTTAATCGCGGTGGATCGTGGTAGCATACGGCAATCGTTTCCCAGGAGGTTTCGCCATGAGAAGCTCAATTCTCGTGTTTGCGTTTCTTCTTTCAGGGGCCGCAGCTTTTGCGCAGGGTCCGATTCCTCCCAGCGGACAGGTGCAGGCTGGCAAAGCCGAGCGCGACTTCGAAAAAACCGTTCCTCCGCCAATTCACCAGCAGCCCTCACTGGATTTTGAAAGAGTTAAGAGTGACGCGGATGAACTGCTGATCCTGTGTCAATCGATTCATTCGGGCGTCGACAGCGTTGGGAAGGGCATGCTCCCGAAGGATCTGATCGATAAGCTGAAGCAGATGGAAAAGCTTTCTAAGCGTCTGCGCAACGAATTAACTCCTTGAGCCTTAGCAAGTAAATACCGGCCCGCTGGAGTTGGTGCTGGCAGTTGCTGGCAATTCGCTCGGAATGTCAGCTTCAGAGCGAAGTCGATTTGTACGGCGACTCCGACGTGTGCCCGCCGGCGTTCGATCGTTACGCACTTACCGCTGCTGGCCTCTTTTGCAAGTAGCGAAGTGCACTCAAGCCGCTAGGACCGGGAACAATCCCGCCAGTGTAAAATTACCTTCTGCAATGAAAAAGATGGAAGGCGAGGTTTGAATGTTTTGGTGTCGGTCGTTTGTGTGTCTGCTCTTCCTGGCAGGCAACTCGCTCGCGAGTTTTGCTAAACCGGTCAACATTATCCTCATCACCCTGGATACGACCCGCGCGGACCGCATGGGTTTCTTGGGTTCCAAACGCGGACTTACGCCGAACCTTGATTCCCTGGCCCAACAAGCGGCGGTTTTTTCCCGCGCTTACTCGCAAGTTCCGCTGACCACGCCCTCGCACGCCACCATTCTCACGGGAACGTACCCACAGTTCAACCACGTGAGCGATTTGGGATCACCCCTGGGAAAAGACTTGCCATATCTGCCCGACATTCTGCGCCAGCACGGATATCGAACCGCGGCATTTGTCGGATCGGAGGTGCTCGATCCGAAGAGCGCGGCCGCGCCGGGGTTTGACCGTGGCTTTGAGACCTACGACGCGCCGTTCCACATTCGCGGACAGGGTGAAGACCGGTATCACAGCGTGGAGCGCAGAGGGATGGCGGTTGTGGACAGCGCCTCGGCTTGGCTCGACCAACATCCGCAAGGTCCCTTCTTTCTTTGGCTGCATTTCTACGACCCTCATGATCCTTACGATCCGCCGCCGCCGTTCAAAGCGCAATACGCGGCTTCGCCCTATGACGGCGAAATTGCTTATGTGGACTCCGCTGTTGGCAAGCTGTTGACGACTCTTCGTTCACGTGGCCTGTACGATCAAAGCCTGATTGTCGTCGTGGCCGACCATGGCGAGGCTTTTGGAGAACACGGGGAATGGAGTCACGGTCTATTCCTTTACGACGAGACCATCCACGTACCGCTATTGATTAAGCTGCCGTCGGCGGGTTCAGGTCGCCGGCTAATCGAGAGTCGCGTTGGCCTGGTAGACATAGCCCCAACGCTTCTGCAAGAAGTGGGAATTGCCGCGCCTTCGGCGATGCAGGGTCAGTCTCTGCTGGAGCTGGTGAAGGCAAAATCGAACGCAGATGCGCAGGATCGTCCGGAATTTGCGGAGACCGACTACCCTTATCGCGCCTTCGGCTGGAGTTCGTTGCGCGCCTGGCGGGCGGGAAAGTACCTGTACATCGATGCGCCTCAACGCGAGCTCTATGATCAGCCGCAAGATCCCGAGGCATCTCACAATCTGACGAATAGCGCCCCCAGTGTGACGGACACGATGGCCTCGCAGCTCGATGAGTTTCGCCACAAGACGAGTCGGGCCGGGCAGGCCGAAGTGGCTCTCACGCCCCGTCAGGCCGAGCAACTGCAGGCGCTCGGCTACGTGAGTTCCGGGTCCGGCAAGCGGGAAAGCGACGAAAAGCAAAGAGGGGCTGATCCTAAAGACAAGGTTCAGATCGCGAATTCATTGCATCAAGGTTTGCTGGACGCGGAGGAAGGAAACTACCGCGAGGCCATTCTACTGTTCGAACAAATACTTAAGGCCGACCCGAAAATAGCGCTGGCCAACCTGCAATTGGGCCGCGCCTGGAACAGCTTGGGAGAGTACGACAAGGCTGTGCCTTGGTTGCAGAATGCGGTAGAGCTCACGCCGGACTCAGCGGAGGCGCACTACGAACTGGGAGCGGCGTTGGGGGAGATGGGGGACTGGGCGGGATCGGCGAAGCAACTGGAAGCCGCAGTGGCCCAAGACCCGGGCTCCGACGAGATGCACTTCTATCTCGGTTCAGCTTATGAGGAAATCGACCGTATTGGTGACGCCGTCAAGCAATACCAGGCAGCGCTCGACATCAACCCTGACAATTTCAGGGCAAATCTGCTGTTGGGGCGTCTGCTGGCAATGCAGGATCGTCCCAAGGAGGCTGTGCCACTTCTGCAAAAGGCGGTGAAGCTGGATCCGCAATCACCGGATGCGCACAAGTTTCTGGGCAATGTGTACACCGTGTTGGGAGACGAGGAGAAGGCGCGCCGCGAATTGGCCGAGGCACAGCGGCTGAAAACAATGGGCGGACCCTGAAGAAGTAAACGTCTCAGGGCCGCCGGTTGCGGTATAGCGAAGCATCCACCCTGAGGGCCATCGCTTCCACGTTCAAGTCAAGACCCAGGAAATCGCGGATCGCCTTTGCCGAGCCCGTTGGATCACTCAGCACTTTTCGGTATCCCATACGGCACACCGGGATGTCCGTTCGGCGATCGAGCCAGTCGACGACTCCTCTCATGTGATCGCGGAAGGCGGAAGTCAGCCGCGCGGCATCCACGGCCTGGATCGATCCACGGCGCTTGAGCATTTCATCCTGCGAGGCAAGTACCTCGGGGAGAGGTCGCTCCATGAAAATCAGCTTGTAACTCCTGCCCTGGGGAAGCGAAAGAAGAAGCTGAGAAATCACTTTCACGGCCATTCCTTCAGCTTCGTCGATGCGATTCGGTTCCTTGGGCAGGAGTTTGATCGGCTCCCATTCGCAGTAGCCGTGAGGATTGTCGACGTCCGGCTTGCGTTCCCGATCGGTGAGCAGAGGCAAGCCACCGGCCGCCAGCATTTGCATCATCAGCGATGTACCAGAGCGCGGTAAGCCCGAAACAATAGTGATCACGATTCGACCATAGTAATGTGCCACGACCGCGCTCTGCCGAGCTACGTGCGGCCAGGCTACGGCGCGGTGGACGGCGCAACGGTCCACGGTTTCCCGTCAAGGTGCCCGGGGAGCGCCAACCCGAATAGTTTCAAAACCGTTGGCGCGACATCCACAATGGCCGGCTTCTCATCGCTGATCTTGCGATTGCAGAAGAGAACGCCGGGAACCAGCCGCGGATCAATGCAATGGTCGCCGCTCCACGCCTTCAGGTTGTCTTCGAAGATCTGGCTGGTGACCTTGCCCATGACGGAATCCCAAGAGGCGCGGAACCCGTCGCCATAACCGACAATCAGATCAGGGGCGTTGTCAACGTAGGGACCCGCATACACGGAGTCGCAATCGAAGATGCCGGTGATGCCGGCGCGGCCAGACGCAGGGTCTATGAGTCCGTCGAGTCTGTGCCGCAGTTCGTCTTTCAGAGCGGCCGCGTCGGCGCCTGGTTCGATGATGCCTTCCCGCTCACGGCCTTTGAGGTTCAGGTACAGTCCATTGAGGCCCATGGTGTAAGCGCGCGTGCGAGACCAGTCCACATCGTCGAACCAGTCGCCGCTCTCGGTCTTTCCGGCCTTCAGCGCCAGATATCCGTTCTGGTGCAGCCAAGCATTCAGATTGACGCAGCGAGCAAACGACTTAAATCCATGGTCGGAGACGATCATCAGCAGAGTCTTGTCGTCTATCTGCCCCATGACGCGGCCGATCAATTTGTCCATGCGGGAGTATAGATCCTGGATCACGCTGGGACGCTGATCGCGAGGCACACCGCGGGCAGCAGGATGGTCATCCTCGAGATACCGCCAGAACATGTGCTGCACGCGGTCCGTGGTGTCGAAAACGCAGGCGCATAGACCCTGTTGCGTTTTTTCCAGAGCGTCGAACAACATACGCTCGCGATCGTCATGATTGGCATAACACTGCGTGAGGAAAGCTTGATCGTCGAGCACTTCCTCGTTCAAAGCCCATGTGTCTTCCGCCAGCCCCAGGGTTGCATAAGGACCAAACAATTTTGCCAGGTAAATGGAATACGTCACTGGGTGTGAGATGGGTAGATCGGGCTTGCCGGGATCGATGTTCACCGGCGTCACGTAGACCTCGACCTCGGGCGACAGTTCCTTGAGATAAAAGCGGCAGATTCCGTGTGCGCTGAAGCCTACACCAGCTCTGAACTTCACCGGAATCCACTCCGAGTAGTCGCCAACCTTTAACGTGAACCTTTGTGAGTCCACCGTGAAGCGGGCATGACTCCCTTTGTCAGGATAGACCTCAAAGTTCACGCGCAGTTCGTCGCCAGAACCACCCTGCAACGGATTTTCAGGGCCGGGAACGTAGGATCTGCACGACGAGCCGTTGCGCTCGATCGGAACGCGAACCCCGCCTTCGCGAAATTTGTCACCGCGCAGCCGAGTTGTGCACAAACAGAAAGTTCCCTGGCTCCCTTTGAGGTCAGGAACGCACATGCCGGACAGCAGAACTCCAGAGAATTTCTCCGGCGGAAAAGTCACCGGCACCCGAATCACGGAACAAAAAATGCCGGCTTCGCCCAACCAGTGCCAGAAAGGTATTCCGCGGCGCATGCCTTTGATTCTGGGGCTGCCGAGCGGGATCGTGTACTTGCCCATCTTCCAACTGCGCTTTGGTCCCTTGATTTCGGCCGAGGACAAGTAGGGAAGATAGTTGCTGAGATCCCGGGCGAGAAAATCGTAGATGTTGTGCTTGCCGGGGTTCACGCCGGTCATAAACGTGGACCACGCCACCGGAGAAATAGGCGGGAATGTGGTCTGCAATTTCCGGAAGGTCCCTCGCTCGCGCAACTTCGCGAGATTCGGCAGCTTGCCTTCGGCAATGAATCGCTCGGTCAATTCCGGATCCATGCCATCGAAGCCAAGAATGATGGCCCGTTTGATCTGTGCTTTTCCGTAAACCTTGCGTCGCCGCAACAGGCGAAATAACTGCCGGAAAGGCCAGGCAAAAAATGCGTACACGGAATAGAGGAAAGCAACGAAAAGCGTCCAGAAAGACGAGAGGACCGCGAAACCTGCTCCAGGCCCCGCGTATGCGTGGCTGCGTAAGGGATGGAGTAGTACGACTCCGAGAACCACCAGGCTTGCGAGAATCCGCCTATGCTTAGCCGGAGATGTTGTTTCGCTCCACTTCATATTTCAATCCCAAGAATACTCTTGAAAAGAAAACCTGCCGCCAAAGATAAAACAAAGAACAGCCATATCCAGTTCCATGCGAAACCAGCGAAAGCTATCTCTCGGGCAGGATATTGTACGTCGATTGACTCGATAGGACTGTTCTCTGGCAGAGCGGCTTCCGAAGATACAAAAATACGCTCCCAGAATTTCCCGCGAAGTCGGACCAGCGACAAGCGCTGCAGGCCCGCCCCAATCACTAGTCGTTTCGAAAAAGTCTCATCAGAGGCTTGAATATTGACGATGTATTGTCCCGGTTTTTCGGCGACAACTCTCCAGGCAATCTCGTTTTCCGAAGGCACGTGCACTGCCGGGGCCGTAGTCGCCAGCCCATCCGGCAGTTGGAGCGATGCCTCATTCGAAGCCTTTAGATTGTCCATCCGCACCGTTATCAGAAATGGGTGTCCCACCTCCACCGGCATCGACCCAAGATAGCGATCGAGTTGCACGATCAGAAATATCAGAGGCACGATTACAAGCAGCAAAGGCTTGAATGCCAGGCGGAGATAACGGCCGGTCGCCACCACGATGCGACCATACGACCTCAAAACGACGGGGATCTGATCCTGAAAAAGCCTGAGCGCCAACAGGTGGGCCTTGAGGCGATCCTTGGCGACCTGGATTGCCTTCTGGTCGGAGGTATAGCGAAACACAAGGACCATCACCAGACCGATAACGAGTGATATCCCGACAACAATTACAGCTGGAACATTAACTCCAAGAGTGCCCATAGGCGCGGAAAGCGGTGAGGCCACGCTACTCGATATACCCAAGCCCCTGGAGCCGCTTCTTTACGATTTCCTTCGACGTGGAACCGCCTTCGCTGGGAGGCAGCACCTTGTTCACTTCTTTCTCGAGAGCATGCACCACGAATTCGTCGACCGACGCGTAGCCGCACGCCTCCGCGCACTGCTTCACTTTATCCAGCAATTCGCCTTCTAGCTTCACTTTGTGAGAGCCGAACATTGATCTTCCGAACCTCGATCTCCTGCAAAATCAGTGGGTCGCGCTAGCGGACTGAAACACGGATTGTCCAATCATACCCTTTGCCTTGGCGATTCCAAACTCTTCAAGAATGGTCGGGGCAATGTCTGTCAAGGCGGGCGCCTCAGCTGCAATTTTCCGATTGCTGAGCAAAACTCCTGGGACAAGAGTGTAGTCCATGCAATGGTCGCCGCTCCAGGGATTGGTGTTGTCTTCGATTTCTTCCGGTGGAAAAGCGCCCAAAATCGTCTGCCATCCGGCCCGATAGCCGCGGTTATATCCGACGATCAAATCCGGACCCTCCCTGGCATAGGACCCTTGATACGCCTCGCTGGCAAGGTCAACGCGGGTGATCACCGGCAGTTTTGCTTTTGGATCCTGCACTGCGAGCAGCTTCGCCCGAATCTCCGCCATTAAACTGTCGGCCGCAGTTCCCGGTTCGACAATTCCATTGCTCTCGCGGCCTTGCAAGTTGATGTACAGCCCGTTCAGCCCAAGACCGTACGCGCGCGTCTGCGTCCAATCAACCTTTGCAAATGGTTCGCTGGCATTGCGGCTTGCGTCACTCTTCAGTTTGATGTATCCGTTGTCCAGCAACCAGGTATTCAGGTTGAAGGAGCGATAGTATGGGGCGAATCCGTGGTCCGAGAGAACGAGCAGCGTCGTGTGGTCATCCAGTCGAGGCAGCACTTCCCCCAACACCTGATCCATCTGCTCATAAAAGTCCTCGATTGCCGAGCCGTTCTGGGCCGCAAGCGTGGCATCGTATTCGGGATGCTTGGGGTCCATCAACCGCCAGAACATGTGCGAATTGAGGTCAAGGCTGGAAAAGTAAAAAAAGAATACGCCCTGATCGAACTTAGGAAACTCAGCGTCGAAGATGCGGCGATGCTCTGCCAGAACGGTTCGCGCCTGCTGCAGATACTCGTTGTCGTCGAGCACGGCATCCGAAAGAGCTTTCGTGTCTTCGGCGATTCCCTGGGTATGGAACTCTCCTGCTTCGTCCGTCAGAAAGCGGGAATAACTGGACGGTGTCGAAATCGGTAACGCGGGAGTTGCGGGATCGATGTTGATCGGAGATACGTACAACTGAAAGCGGGGGTGCGCCTGCTTGAAGTAAAAGCGGCAGATGCCCTTTACATTTGCGAAGAAAGGAAGCAACTGGAACTCGACGCGAATCCAGTCGCTCCACTCGCCCTCGCGCAGCACAAATTCCTGTCCCTGCACCGTGACTTTGGCGGCGGACTCCAGAGGGTCAACCGCAACTGAGAAGGGCTCCACGACGGCGGGAGAGCCTTTTCGAAACGAATTGTCCGGCCCGATCAGATTGGCCGTGACGCGCGAGTTCTCAACCTGCACGGGGATAATCTGCCCGCCCTCGACGGCACCGGCGACGGCCGCGGGATCATCGGTGTAAAAAGAAAATGTGCCGTAAGTTCCCCGCAGATCGGGAGTGCCCATGCCCGAGAGGGTATTTCCCTTGGCTGGGACCGGAGGGAAATTGGAGGGAATCCGGAAGATTGTATTTGGGACGCCGTGCTGGTCAAGCAGTTGCCAGAACGCCACGCCTTTTCGCAGCTGCTCAGCGCTGCCGCCGCCAAGAGGAATCGCCCAACTGCCAAGATGGATCGCGTGTTTCGGTCCCTCGACCCGCGAAGCCGAAAAATAAAGTCCCAAGGTCTTCGGGTCGCGATGAATGAAATCGAAGATTCCATGACCACCTGCATTCATGCCCGTAATGAGGTTTGACCACGCTACCGGACTCTGCGGCGGAATGCTGGTTGTGAGCTGACGAAAATCTCCCTGAGCCTCTAGTTTCGCGAAGTTAGGCATCTTTCCTTCGTGCATGAACCGATGCAGGAGTTGAGGGTCCATGCCGTCGATGCCGAGAATGATCAGGCGCTGATCGCTATGCGAAGGTGCTGGGCTGGACCGGCACGAAGGTAGCATCGCCGCTGCAATTAGAAGCAGCGAAGAACACAGTACCCAGCATACTTTCTTCAGAGACTCAATCCTCAGAGATCCTCGTTTCACTTGTGACACGTTCTCGGAACGTTGCTAGACTTCTATCCATGCTGCGGTGTTTGGGCTCGTGGTTCTTACTTGGCATTCTAACCCTGGTTGTTTTCCCGGTCGACTCCCTGGCCGCGGCCAAGCCGAACCTTGTCCTTATCACGCTGGACTCGACTCGCGCCGACCGCATGGGCTTTATGGGCACGCACAGCGGCCTGACTCCCAATCTCCGCGGAATTGCACACCAGGGATTGGTCTTTGCCCAGGCCTACGCGCAAGCACCCGCCACGGTGGCCTCCGACGCGACTATTCTTACCGGCACCTATCCCCAGACACATCGGGCCAGCGAATTTGCTGTTCCCCTGGCGACGACGCTACCGTACTTGCCGGACCTGCTTCATTCCAGCGGATACCACACTGCTGCGTTTGTAGGGTCGATTATGCTGGATCCCCGAAATGGCCCCTTCCAGGGCTATGATCGCGGCTTTGATGTATACGATGCCGGTTTCCACCAGCCGCACCACGGTGAAAGCCGCTTCCAGTCGGTCGAACGCCACGGGGACCAGGTGATTGCGCGCGCCACGAACTGGCTAGCCGCAAACAAGCAGCGGCCTTTCTTCCTTTGGGTGCATCTGCAGGATCCACACGCCCCTTACCCAACTTCATATGATCGTGCAGTCGCGTCTGCCGATGCCGCAGTGGGGAAGTTGGTAAGTTTTCTACGCAGCCAGTCGCTCTATGACGATGCCCTGATCGTAATCGCTTCGTCGCAGGGCGAGAGTCTTGGCGCGCACGGAGAGGAAACGCACGGCATTTTCCTCTACGACGAAACCATCCATGTGCCACTGGTTCTGAAATTGCCGAAAAACCAGATGGCTGGGAAACAGATCAGGAATCGCGCACGCCTTCTGGACATTGCGCCCACTGTGTTAGCGGTAGCCGGTGTCCCCGTTCCCGCACAAATGCAGGGGCAGTCGCTGATGCGAGTGGCTGAAGCCAGCTCCCAGAACGACCAACCGGCCTATTCGCGCAGCGAGCTTCCACAGCAGGGCTTCGGATGCAGCGTGATCGAGTCGTGGCGGGCAGGAAAATATCTCTACATTCGCGCTCCCCGGCCGGAACTTTACGATCTATCGGTTGACTCGAATGCCACCCGCGACCTCGCACAGAGTTCGAAGGCCACGCTTGAAACCATGGCCTCACAACTCCAAGCCCTCGACAACCATATCGGAAACGAACCCGGCAAATCCGCTGGCTCAGAACTGACCTCCAGCGAGATGCAGAAACTGGCTTCCCTGGGATACGTCGGACTGCAGAAGAGCGGCGCGGGAGTAAATGCCGCAACCGGGGGAACCGATCCCAAGGAGCTCATCGCTGCCATCAACAAGACCCTCGCGGCAATGCTCGAGTTGGACGACGGAAAACCGGAGAAGGCAGTCCCGCTGCTACGTCAGATGCTTGCCGTGCAACCCGCCTTCTACCTGGCGCAGTATGGAATGGGCTTTGCTCTGGTTCAGCAAGGGCAATATGCAGAGGCTATTGGATACTTGCACAAAGCGATCGAACTGCAGCCCGATTCTGCGTTCGCGCACTACATGATGGGTCTCAGCCTGATGAAGACTGGCGATTTCAAGACTTCTGCCGTCCACCTGGAAATCGCGTCAGGGCGATTGCCGGCATTCTCCGCCGTGCATTCCCTGCTGGCCGAAGTATACGAACACCTGGGACGCAGCCAGGACGGCGCTCGAGAACGAGCCAGAGCAGTTCAGACGAAAGATTGACAGCCGCCAGGCCCAAGTGGGGATAGCGTCATTTGTGCTAGGCTGATGAAACCGGTGAAGGTTCCTCGCACGCTCTATGTAGTGCTGATTCTGTCTGCTGCGGCATCCTCTGCGCCCGCGAAGACGCCGCCTCCGGACATCTTCCTTATAACGATCGACACTCTTCGGGCAGACCACGTTCACTGCTACGGGTACACCGGTGTGGCGACGCCTGCGCTCGACGCGTTAGCGAAGGACGGTGCACGGTTCACCCAGGCTTTTACGCCCAGCCCGATCACCAATACATCCCATGCCAGCATTCTCACCGGACTAATGCCGGGCTCGCACGGGGTGACGGACTTTGGCGTGCCCTTGTCGATGTCACATCCAACCGTGGCGGAGTTGCTCAAAGCCCAAAATTATCACACCGCCGCGTTTATCGGGGCCGTGATCCTCGACAGTAAGAGCCTGGCTCCGGGATTCGATCGAGGCTTCGATTATTACGACAACTTTCCCGAGCATTCGTCGACCAAGTCGCGCTGGGGACGCCTCGAGCGCCGCGGCATGGACGTCGTTCAACGCGCAGAAGATTGGTTGAGCAAGCACCCTGCCGGCCCGCATTTCGTGTGGGTTCACCTCTACGATCCTCATGATCCATACGAACCGCCGGCGCCCTATTCGCAGATATACAAGGATCATTTGTACGATGGCGAGATCGCATACGCGGACTCCGCCTTGGCGCACTTCATCACTTATCTTAAGAGAAGCGGTATGTATGGCAATTCGGTCATCGTCGCGGTCGGTGACCACGGCGAAGGTTTGGGAGAGCATCATGAAGACACCCACGGGATCTTCCTGTATGACTCGACTACCCACGTTCCCTTGATCATCAAGTTGCCTGGCGCACGCGGCGCCGGCACTGTGGTGACGGCGCAGGTGCGGACCCTGGACATTATGCCAACTCTCCTGGAATTGGCGAGCGCTTCGGCTCCTCAAAAAAAAGATGGAGACTCGTTGGAACCCTATTTTGACGGCAAAAGTGAAGCCGCTCGCCCCGCCTTCGGCGAAACCGATTACCCCTTGCGTTTCGGCTGGGCCCCGCTACGGTCGGTGCGCAGCGAGGGTTTTAAGTTTATCGAGGCACCACGGCCCGAGCTTTACGACTTGCCGCTTGATCCCGCCGAGATGAGCAATAAATACGAACCTCAGGACGCACGCGTCCAAAACTCGCGTGCTATGCTGGCGGAACTACGATCCAAAGAGGCTCAAGTCCAAGGATCCTCAAGCGCAGCTCCGGAGCCGTCTTCGCTGCCTGACCCGAAAGACAAAATTGAAGAGCAGAACCTCTTGCACGCGGCGATGGTCGCTGCGGAAGACAATCACCTCGCAGATGCTCGAAAGATCCTCGAGAAGGTTCTCGCTCTCGATCCCAAGTCGCCTACGGCGCTGCTACAGCTAGGTGAGTTGGAGTTGCAGGCAGGAGACTATGTCCAAGCGGCCCGTCATTTGAAGGCCGCCACAGAAGTCCGCCCGGATGACGCAGCAGCCCTGTTTCACGAGGGGCAAGCGCTAGAGAAGACGCACGATCTGGGCGGTGCGCGGGATGCGCTCGAAGCCAGTCTGAAGCTCGTGCCCGGACAGTTTGACGCTCGCTTGCTACTCGGCCAGGTGTACTTGGACCTCAAGGACCCGGCAGCCGCCGAAGATCAGTTCGAAGCAGCGTTATTGCTGCAGCCGGGCAGCGTGGAAGCGCAGCTTGGTTTGGCAGAGGCGCAGATCAGCAAAGGCAACTTCGCGGAGGCGGCTCAATCGCTGGAAGCATTATCGAAAGTGCAGGCCAAGAATGCACATGTCTTCGATCTGCTGGCGAAAGCTTATTCCGGCTTGGGCAAAAAGACGGAAGCCCAAAAAGCGGCGACCAGAGCCAAGCTTCTGTCCAGCAACAAGTAATCCTCCAGCAGCGTTGAATCCAGACCTATACCATGGGCTGTTGCGCCGGAGTAAAATACAACCGACCGTATCTCCCGCCGGGAGGTTTCGTCATGAGAACCCCAATTCTCCTGTTCGCTGTTCTGCTTTCGGCATCGTTAGCCTGGCCGCAAGCTGCGGCGCGTAACGGCAACACAGGACAGCGGCAGGCTGACAAAGCCGAGAACCAGTTCGAGAAAACCGTGCCTCCTCCAACTCGCCAGCAATCGTCAGTGGATTTCGTAAAAGTCAAAAGCGACGCCGACGAACTGGTGATCCTGTCTCAGTCGATTCACTCCGGGATCGACGATGTGGGGAAGGGCATGCTTCCGAAGGATTTGATCGATAAGTTGAAGCAGATGGAAAAGCTTTCCAAGCGTCTGCGCAACGAACTTGCTCCTTAAACGGCAAGAAAAAAACACCAGCCCCTAATGGAGCTGGTGTCGGAAGTTGCCAAATTCGCTTAGAAGGTGAGCTTCAGCGCGAATTCGATTTGGCGCGGTGAACCCAGCGAGTAGACGCCAGTGCCTACACCTACCCGGTTCACGAACGCTCCGGCGTAATTGGTGCCGTTGATGCTGCCCGTCGAGCCGGTCAGAAGACCAGACATCATGCTTTCCGGCAGGTCAAAGTTGGCAAAGTTCATGATGTTGTAGAAGCCAACTGACGGTTTGATAGTCAGCCGCTCTTTGATGGTGTAGGTCCACGCCAGCGTCATGTCCATAGTCCGCAACCAAGCCTCGTTGACTTGGCCCGGAGGCGCCAGGGGTACTGCCGGAGCTACCCCACCCAGGGCCACCAACTGGGACGCTGTCATTAGGCCATTCTGGATCAGCACGTTGCCTGCTGGTGTTGGCTGTCCTGCTACCGTGGCGTTGTAGTTGGCGATGGCCGCGTTGATGTTGCCGGCGTTGATGCCGCGGTCAAAGCTTCCGACGTGGACTCCCGGCAACGGATCTTGCGTCGTGCCGTCGCCGGTGAAATCGGTGCGGAAGATTTCACCCGCGCCGTTGCCGGTGTTCGGAACGGTAGGGGTGGTCGAGAACGGACTGTCGAAATGCCCAATCAGGCCGAGCTGGAACCCGTAGCGGAAGTCCATGTAGCCACCAAAGGAAATCTGGTGGGTGCGGTCCAGTGTGGATTGCCCAAAGTAGCGGTTGACGTTGGAGTTGTCCAAAGCGGGAACGATGAAATCCTGGTCGCCGCTGGCTGCGGTAACAGGGGAGCCCGCCCTTACGCCTCCGCCCGTGTTGCTGAAATTGGACAAAGAGTACGAAGCCGTGAAGTTCAGGCCCGTTGTACCTTTAAATGGCGCCTTCACGTTGTCTACCCACTTCATCTGCAGTCCGTCATACACGGAACGGCCCACAGGCGACAGCATTCCAATCGCCGGTGCATTGGGATTGATGCCACCAAAGGCACAAGGGTGACCGACCGCAGCTTGGCAACTTGAGCCGCCGAAGTCGCCCGTAGCACCCAAGCCGTTACCGGCATAGTCGCTCATTGACGCCCCAGCGGCGATTGCACAACCCACCCCAGCGGGTCCCGCCGGGCAACCGAAATGTGTGTTAGTGGCGTTAATCGCGGCGTTGGCCCCAGCCAGATTGAAGGTGTTAATATCGCCGGTGTGGTTTTGGTCCACGCCCAGCAGATAGTGGGTCTGGACGTTGCGCGCGTAATCGACGCTCAACACCATGCCTCGATGGAGCTCCCGCTGGATGCCGAAGTTCATCTGCACCGAACGAGGCGATTTGTAATCAGGGTTAAACATGGAGTTGCCCGTCGGGAAGAAGCACCCGGCGCCCCCGGGGGTACTGCAACCGACCAAGCCAGGCTGAACATAACCCGGGTTGGGCGCCTGCAGGTTCAGGGGGTTCCCTGCTATATACTGTTGCGTCAATGCGACGATTGATGGCAGAGCGTTGCCAATTAGCGGGAAACTCGTAGATCCCGCGGGTCCGCACACCCCGACCGCAGTCGCACTACCAGGGAGGTTAATTGGACCATTCACCGTCTGCAACGTTGCTGGCGCTCCCGCAGCGGCGCAGGCTGGGAAGAACTGAAGGAATGCACCGGTGGCCTCGCGAGGTGGGCCGTCAAAGAGCACGTTGTTCCAGATGGCGTTCTCGTAGAACAAGCCGATACCGCCGCGAATGGAAGTCTTGCCGTCTTTCCATGGATCCCACGCAAACCCCAGTTGTGGAGCCCAGTTATTGTTTGGCTGGTTGACCTGCGCGCCCAGATTCGGCTCACCCGGTATCAAGTTGTTTAGGCCAGATATTGCCGGATATTGGCTATCCGTGCGGCCGGTGTCACGGTTATATCGAAGCCCGTAGGTCAGGGTGAAATTTGGCTTGATCTTCCAGCTGTCTCCCACGTAGAAACTAATGCGGTTGTCGGGTCCAAGGCCGCCAGCTGGGAATCCGATCGCTGCTTTGGTAGTGGAATAGCCCAAGCCGTTAGATAAGAGAACGAAATCATCCGGGTAGTTGTACGGATTGCCAGCGCCGCCGGGAAATGGACCAGAGGCAGCAGCGGCGATTTCGCCACTATCAACGTTGGAGGCGACCTGCGGTCCATTCTTGAAGAACGACGCAAATCCACCACCTTGGATGTGGTTGTACGAGATCCCGTATCGGATCACGTGCGCTCCGAGGATTTTGCTGCCGTCATACTTGATCTGATGGTTGCTTTGCGGAGTGCTCTGCGGGGACAAGAGGTTAGGCCCGGCCACCAAGCCGGTCGCTCCCATGAAGAGTTCCGCGTGAATGTTGGCAAACGGCAGCGTAGTGCTGCCCGTGGTCGCATCGACAATTTGATTCTGGAATTTCAGGTACGAGAAGCGGATCGCGTGGCTGAAGGTGCCAGTGTTGAAATCCACGCCGCCCACAAAGGTGCGGGTGATGTCCTTGTTGTTATAGACCGAATATCCGTACCCGAAGGTGGCTCCCAGAAGGTTCTGGAAATCCGAGAAGCGAAAGAAGGCGCGCGCGCTCTTCGTGAGCTGGTAGTCCAGGCGGCCGAGCAAGTTGCCCTCGTGGAATCCATCCTGGAAGGTACCCGAGTAGGAGGAGAACGGAGCCGAGATAGGCACGGGCACAGCCGTATGCTGAATCGTTCGCTCGCCGTCCATGAAGAAGAACAGTTTGTTCTTGATGATCGCGCCGCCGAAATCGCCGCCGTACTGGCTGCGCTGAAAGGGCGCGGTGAAACCCACAGGTGTGGGTAGCGCCGCCGAAAAGACGCTGTCACGGAATGCACCGAAGGCATCGCCATGGAAGGCGTTGCTTCCGGATTTGGTGGTCACGTTCACAGCGCCGGAAGAAGTCAGCTCGGTCGACATATCCAGACTCGACTGGCTGATCTGAAATTCCTGAATCGCGCTGGCCGGGATGTCAGTCGTGGTCGTTCCTACAGTTTCGTCGGAGACGTCCACGCCATCTACCTCGATGCGGGCGGTGCGGCCGAAGCGGCCTCCGAAAGAGATCGAAGAGTAACCGGCTTTGGTGGGGTCGAAGTTCTGACCATCCTGAATCTGCACGCCGGGCTCGAGCTGCGCCAGATCAAGGAAGTTGCGGCCATTCACCGGCAGGTTGGCGATCTGATTTTCCGTGATCACGCCTTGGACGGTGGGCTGCTCGGTGTTCACTTGAACTGAGCTGGCCTCTACCTCAACCACCTGGCTGGTCTGGCCTACTTCCAATTTCACGTTTGCGGTCGCGGTGTTGTCCACCTGCACAGTCACCGGCACTTCGGTCGTCTTGAAGCCCGGGGCTTCGACCCTCACAGAATAAACGCCAGGGATCAACGAACCCGAGGTATACGAACCTTTGGAGTCCGAGGTCCTGACGGTCGCCACTCCCTTAGATTTTTCGGTGATGGTGACTTTTGCTCCGCTAACCACGGCGCCGGAGGGATCCGTGACGCTTCCCTGGATACTGCCGTTGCCGACGTTCGTTTGCGCCAACAGGAGAGTGGAAGACAGCAAAAAAGTTATCGCCAGAGCCAATGTTAAGAACATTCCGGCGGAACGGAGAGGGCGGTTGAAATTCAGGGACATCGTCCACCTTCCTTTCAGAATCTGTTCAGAGTCAACGTTCCCAAGCTGAATAGCGTTTCGCAGTCGAGTCAGGCGGAACAACAATTATCTGTTTTTTGCCAAGGACTCCCGCCAGCAAATCAGAGGCCGACCGCAGCCTCCCACCAAAATCCAAGCAAGTCCTTGGGCGATTAACAGTGCAATTGACGGACCAAGACAATGAACGCACACACTTTGGCACGTCATCTGTAATTATGTCAATAGCTTATGTGCAGTTATTGTTGAGCTCATCCAGCCTCGGGCGAGGGTGGTCGATTCCATATTCTGTAGATTATTATTGAAAATGAAATCAGGGCGAGCGCGAAAGCCGCGTCAAAACTTGGATTTCGTAGTGTAATACCCGGTCCGGTGGCGCACGGTGAGCGATGAGCCCACGGATGACCCATCCACTTTGACTTCAATGCGCCGGAAGCTGGAATCGGAAAGCCGCTGCGCGGGATAGTAAGCCAGCAGGTATTGGGTGCGGAGTTCGTCACTGATCTTTCGAAAGGCGTCGTCGAGTTGCGGCACTGATTCGGCGTAAAAGTACTTGCCGCCCGTGTCCTCGGAAATCTGAATCAAGGCGTGCTCCCCGCCCGTGTCACGTCCTGCGCTCGCCTCAATCGGAACTACAATAATGCTGTAGACGATGGCTTCCGCTTCCTGCGCGGAACGCACAGCCTCCTTATAATCCACCCGGCTGACGGTGTCGCCACCATCCGTAATCACAACCAGAACCTTTCTTCCTTTGCGCGTATCGAGCGCCTGCGCCCCGAGGTAGAGCGCATCGTAAAGAGCGGTAGCCGATCCCATGCGAATACGATCGATGCCGTGGTCGATTGTCTTGAGATCGGAGGTGAATGGCACCACCTCACTGACGATCTCACTGAAACCGTAGAGAGAGATCGCATCGACGGGTCGAAGAATGGCGTGCGCAAAACGGCGTGCGGAAGACAGTTCGAGTGGCAGGTCCTTGCGCGTGCTTAGACTAGTGTCGATATCCAAAACAATGGAAAGCGGCAACGCCGATTCTTTGTCGAACACCGAAATAGTCTGCGGCTTTCCGTCTTCCAGCAGCGTGAAGTCTTCCTTTTTCAGGCCGCCGACCGGAGCACCGTGCTCGTCGGTGACGGTGACGAAGACGTTCACCAGCTTGACGTCAACCTTGAGGGTAGTCTCGGAACTCTGAGCCGAACTTGCGCTGTCCGGAGCGTCATTGTTCTTCGAGCTGTTAGAGGATGCCGGTTTCGCCGGGCTTGTTCCGCCACTTGCCCACGGCGGCTTGGGGACCTGAGCATGCGAGACTGTGACCACGATAATCAGGAAGAAAAACAGATGTCGCATGCAGAAGCTGAAATTGTCATTCTTCGCATGCTTATCATTTCGAACTTTGCCCATGGGCGCCTTCTCGAACCGAGCCTTTGACCGCAAAGTTCGCCACAAGAATCTGTAGGGATCACGAAGAGACAATCTTTTCACTTAGATGCAGACCTTCCGGAATGGCTGCTTTCGGCCTTGGGAATCCCATCCGGGAAAGGCTCGCCATCCGCCCAGACCGCGCCATCCTCAAAGTACTCTTTCTTCCAGATGGGTACGGTGCGCTTGAGGGTGTCGATGAGCCAGCGGCAGGCATCGAAGGCCGCAGCCCGGTGCGCCGAAGCCACAACGATCAAGACGCTCGCCGCCCCGATTTCCAACCGCCCCAAACGATGCACCATGGCAAGGTCGCGGATGGGAAACTGCTGAAGGGCTTGCTCGGCCAGTGCGTCCATCTGTTTGAGCGCCATCTCCTCGTAGGCTTCGTAATCCAGATAGACAGTACGGCGGCCTCGTGTGTTGTCGCGTACCACTCCTTCAAATACGACTGCCGCTCCGTCCGCGGGCTGCTTGAGTTTGGCAAGCACACTCTGCGTGTCAATTTTTTCGCGGACGATCGCGGAGAAACGCCGGCGTTGCGTAGACATGTCGCTTTCAGTATCCATCGAACCTCCACTCACCGGCGGCAGAAACGCGATCTCGTCTCCTTCTTTCAGCCTCGCATCCGTCCCGGCAAATTCCTGATTGATGGAAATCGCAATCGAAGCGGCAAGTTCGCCGAGCTTTGGCGTGAGCTCTTCGTAATAAGTAAAGACGTCGCCCAAAGTGGCATGCTCTGGCAGGTTGAGGAGATCACTGCCTCGCCCCGCAAGATCTTTCAGCATGCCGAAAAATAGAACGCGAACCTGCATGAAATCCCAGTTGCCGCGATGGGTCAGACAGTTGCCAGTAGTGTAACGCGACCGCGCTATTGCCAGCTTTCCGAAAAAAGAAAAATGCCAGTTCCCTTGCGAGAACTGGCGGATTCTTCCTGGCAAACCGATCAAAACGTCATTTACTACTTATGCGGTTTCGATTCATGCGCGGGAGGAGCTTGCGCCGCGCGTGGCGCCGGCGCCGGCGGTGGCGCCGGCGGTCGTGGCGGAGCACTTTGCCGCTGTTGCTGCCAGGCATTGAATTTGGTTTGCTCATTCTGCTGGTGCTGAGGATTCTCCTGCACCGGCGGTGCTTGCCTTACCAGAGGATGTCCCGCAGGCGGACGTGGCGCTGGCGGCGGTGCTGGACGCGACGGCTCCGGTTGACGCGTTGCTTCCTGCGGCTGCGCGGGTCGTGCTGCGCTCGGCGGTGGCGCCGGATGATTGATTGCCGGCTCCTGTGGACGCGGAGGCTGGTTGGCCTGCACTGCCGGCGGCTGCGGCCGCGTGGGTTCAGTTGGTCGAGCCGCGGGTTGTCCGGGTCGCGGCGCCTCTGCCGGTGCACGAGCCGCGGTTTGCAGCTGTCCCGGAGTCTCGGTGCGCACGTTTGGCTGTGTGGCGTGCGCCTGCCCAAAAGGCGCGCGCGGAGGAGGAGGCTGTCTGGTCGCAACCACCTGCCGGTTCATCACGGTTGCGGGCGGCTTTACAGTAACGGGCCGGCCAGCTCCCATGACACTCTGCCGGACCGGCTGCACCGCAATGCTGTGGACCACGGGAGCATTCTCGATCTCCCGCTGATTCACTTTGGCAAGGTTGGCTTGAACCGGACGCGCATTCGCGAAAGTCTCATGTGAAACCGCCGTAACTCCGTTCGTCACATGTTGATTGACGTAGTTAATCCGGGTCACGTTCGTAGTGTTGTTGTTGATGATCGTCGTGTTGTAAACATTCGTCACCTGTGTCACGTTCACCCGCGTGTTGGTGATGTTCACATTGTTGACGTAGCCAGGACTGGTCCGATACCAGGGCACGTACACTTCACGCGGAGCCAGCGGGAACCATGCCACGCCGGCGCCACCTCCAAAGGCCAAAGCCCCTCCGCCCACGAACACGACCAATGCCGGCGCATACACCGGGCGGGCGTAAACCGGACCCGGCACCCAGCACCATGAACTCTCCACAAACGCCCATCGTCCATAGTGGAAGGGAGCGAAACCCCAAGGCTCGTCTTCGACCCAAGTCCAGCCCCAGGGCGCGACCCAAACCCAGTGCCCGTAGCGATAAGGAGCCCATCCGGGAGCGACGACGGCAGGAGACCATACCGGACCGTAATCGGCCACGTAGCGCCAGTGGCCGTATTCGTCGAGGTCGGACGCGCCGGTCATGTCGGGCGAAACGTAATTGGATGACTCGGCGTGATCTTCACGCTCATCGCGTTGGAATGCAAAGTTGTCAAAATCGTCGCGATCGGGTATCTGGTCGATCTCATGATTCAGTTGGTCAGTACCCGTGAATTTAGCCAACTGCCCGGCAACTACGTCGTACGAGTTTCCGCCGCCCGTCGCCTCGCCGCGCCCACTCCAGACTCGGGCATCGGTTTCAGTTCCGTCGGCATTCACGTCAAAGCGATATTCCCCGGTGCGCTGGATCTGAAACGCCAGATTCGGCGTGTCTATTTCGAAGTGATCGTCGTCATCCAGATGTCGCACGCGCACGAAAATGGAACCCTGAGACAGCTTCAGCTGAGTGGTCCGGTCATCGAGATCAAGGAATGTCACACTCGTTTCCGAATCGATCCGGATCGATGTCGAGCCGCTCTGCAGTTCAGCTCGCGAATCCTTGTCAGCCCACAAATTGTCACCGGTAGTCAGTGGCCGATTGGCGACTGCCTGCACCCAATCGCCTTCCCCGCCCGGCTGAAAGGAGACGGATCCCAGCGAATAACTGAGTCGCGCCACCCGGCCTGGAGGATCTTGCCCCGGCCCCTGCTGTTCCGGGGGCGGTCCCTGATCCTGTGGCTCCTGGGCTACGATTCTGAGCGGGGATTGCAACATCAGCAATACTCCCGCCAGTGCAATTCCGGCTACCAAGGCTTTGTGAGTTTTCATGAGTTTCATATTCCTCGTTGCGGCTTCTAACAAACACGGTCTACATTGTCTATTAACCCCGCCCCGTCTGATAAGTTCCATACCGTAAATCCTGCACGGAAGTAACTTACTCCAGACAAAAACATGCCAGCCTTCGTTTTTAAAAGCTGGCATCTTCTTTGTAAACTTATTATGTTTGCTTACCCGACGGGCTGTTCGCTGAGAACTTTCTCACGTTCCTCCGCATCCTGCTTCTCTTGGCGAGGTGAGGACGGCAGGGCCAGTTCCAGAACCTCACTGATGGTCTTGACGTAGTGAATACTCAAGTGCTCTAGTTGCTCGGGCGTCAGGTCCTCTTCCACATTCATTTGGTTCTCCGCCGGCAGGATGACATCGTGCACGCCCGCCCGTTTAGCGGCCAGAACCTTCTCTTTGACTCCACCAATCGGAAGCACATTCCCGCTCAACGTGATTTCGCCAGTCATCGCCGTAAGCGGACGCACTGGGTGCCCGGTAAGCAGCGAGACCAGCGCCGTAGCCATGGTCACACCCGCGGATGGGCCATCCTTGGGAATTGCTCCCGCGGGTACGTGAATGTGTATGTCATGTTCCGCGAAGAAGGTCTCGGGAATTCCGAGCTGCTCCGCGTTAGACCGCACCCAGGTCAAAGCCGCCTGCATCGACTCCTGCATGACCTGGCCGATTTGTCCGGTCATGGTGAACCCGCCTTTGCCCTTCATCGTGTTGGCTTCAATGAACAGAATGTCGCCACCAGATGGAGTCCACGCGAGGCCCACAACGACGCCCGCTCGCTTCGTACGTTCCGCGATTTCACCTTCACTGCGAATCTTGATGCCGCCCAGGAATTCCTGAACGACCTCGGGGGTCACGATCAACTTCTCGGTCTTGCCCTCGGCCAGACGGCGCGCCTGTTTGCGGCACACCGTACCGATGTTGCGCTCCAGATTCCTTACCCCAGCTTCGCGAGTGTAATGCCGAATGATGTTGCTCACAGCTTCTTCCGGGAACTCGATCTGCTCTGGCGTGATTCCGTTCTCTTCAATCTGCCTCGGAATCAGATATTGAAACGCGATGTGTATCTTCTCTTCCTCGGTGTACCCCTGCAGTTCGATGATCTCCATGCGATCACGCAACGGCTCCGCGATCGGATCCAGCATGTTTGCCGTGGTAATGAAGAGCACCTTCGACAGATCGAACGGTACATCGAGATAGTTGTCCCGGAACGTGGCGTTCTGCTCCGGATCGAGCGCTTCCAAAAGTGCGGAACCGGGATCGCCACGGAAATCGCGCCCTACTTTGTCGATTTCATCCAGCATGAAAACTGGATCCTTGGTCTCGGCGCGGCGAATGCCCTGGATGATTTGCCCGGGCAATGCGCCGATGTAGGTTCGCCGGTGACCACGAATCTCGGCCTCGTCGTGAACGCCGCCGAGCGAAATGCGAACGAACTTGCGCCCCAGCGCCCGCGCGATCGATTTCCCCAGCGAAGTTTTTCCCACGCCCGGAGGTCCGACAAAGCAAAGAATCGGTCCCTTCATCCCCGGCTTTAAACGACGCACCGAAAGATAATCCAGAATGCGATCCTTCACTTTTTTCAGATCGTAGTGATCGGTGTCTAGTACTTCCTTGGCTTTGATAATGTCGACATCGCCACCGGAAGTTTTCGCCCACGGCAGCACCGCAAGCCATTCGATGTAGTTGCGCGTCACCGAATAATCCGCGGCCATCGGCGACATCCGTGAGAGCCGCCCCAGTTCTTTCAGCGCTTCTTTCTTGACATCGTCGGGCATTCCCGCGGACTCGATCTTCTGCCGCAATTCTTCCGTATCCCGCGCGCCTTCATCCTGCTCGCCCAGCTCCTTCTGGATGGCCTTCATCTGCTCACGCAGATAATATTCGCGCTGGGTTTGCTGCACCCGATCCTGCACTTCCGACTGAATCTTGTTGCGGAGTTGTTGAACTTCCAATTCCTTCGCCAGGTGCTGATTGATCTTCTCCAGTCGAACCCGTACGTCGGTGGTCTCGAGTGCGTCCTGTTTATCCGCGGTGGACAGCGATGGCAACGACGACGCAATAAAATCGACGAGGCGTCCAGGTTCTTCAATATTCATCGCCACGGTCGAGAGTTCGTCGGACAGAGTCGGCGAGCCCGCCACAATCTGCTGAAACAGAGTCAAAACGTTGCGCTGCAGCGCCTCGACTTCAGAACTCTTAGGCGGAATTGCCTCGGGGACGGAGTCCACTCGTGCCCTCATGAAGGGCGCGAGTTGAGCAAACTCCACCAACCGCACCCGCTCCAGGCCCTCTGCGAACACAAACAGGCTCTGGTTGGGCATCTTGACGACTTTGTGCACCACGGCCAAGGTCCCCACCGTGTACAGATCGGTGGGTTGGGGTGAGTCGACACGGGCTTCCCGCTGGGCAACGACCACGATCGTCTTGTCCTCGCCCAGCGAATTAATCAACTGGACGGAGCTGTCCCGCCCGACAGTCAGAGGCAGCACGGCGTGCGGAAACAGCACCGTATCCCTTACCGGAAGGATAGGCAGCGCGCGGTCCTCGGGCTCACTATTCCTTGTGTTTTCTTTGACTTCTTTCGTTTCTTTGACTTCTTTTACTTCTTTCGTATTGCGCTCAGCGCGCGACGGCTGTGCCATATAATTTCACCTTGAGTGTAATATGCTCAAGTTTGATGATGTAAGTCTGCCGGAGGATGCAACTGCCCTTCGGAAATCGTTTTCTTGTGACTTGACGAATTCTAAACCTTCTGGCGAGGGTTTGCACCAAACCAAGGTGCACAGGACGATTGCACCGAACACCCCGTGATTTCCGGGGCCTAAACCAGCAATCCATCATTTGGAAAACACCCGGACCCTCCCCATCCTGCCTTTATTCTCCCGGCCCGACGAGGCGGGTCCCTGAATCCACCCGATCCAACCTTTAGAACACGTGCTGTGCCGAATCGCCCTTAAAGGTCAGACTCTGCAGCACTCGTTCGTTGGAGGCATTGAGCACATAGACCTGCTCCGTACGCTGCGCCTTTTTCTGCAGGGGAACCAACTGGCACTGCACTTGAACTCCAGCAGGATGGCCAGTATACAACTGCCTGAAGGTCATGATGTGTTGGCTGCCGTTCATGCTATGCAACACCTCATAATCACCTTTGGGCAGCATCGTGTTGCCCACCCGTGTGGGCTCCGTAAACGTTACTTTACTGCTGTCTGCGACTCCAAGCTCATTCTGGGTGGCAGTAGCGAACAGGGTCAATCCCAGAACACATACCAAAATTACAGCTGCAAGTCTGATCAAATACATAAGGCCTCCGTTTTAGGCGTCGAAATTGAACGCTCGCAACCAGAATATTGCGGAAACCCAGAATGTACTGTGTCGCGTCTCACCCGTCTCTGTGACGTTTGTCCCGAAAGAAGCAGCTCCCGCATCGTCACGCCGCAGGATACACTCCCAACACCTTCACTGGACTCGCGCTCTCGGCCAGATGTCGTAGCGCCTTGCGCGCGACTTCGTCATCTCCGCAAAGCAGATCTGCGTAGAAAACGTATTCCCACGGCCTCCCTCGCAGTGGCCGGGATTCGATCTTGCTCAGGCTGATCTCCCGCAACGCAAATACACTTAGAGCCCTGAACAGCGTGCCGGGAACGTTCTTCACGGTAAAAGCAATCGAAGTCTTGTTGGCGCCGGGAACGATGCGGCGTCCCTTGCGGATTAAAAAGAACCGGGTGAAGTTTCGCTTGTCGTCCTCAATACCAGCCGCCAATATCCGGCCCTTGTAAACCGCCGCCGCTTGGCGCCCGGCGATCCCCGCGGCGTCTTTCAACCCGTTCTCCACCACGTGCTTCACACTACCCGCCGTGTCATAAAACGGCGTGGCCTCAATCTTCGGATGCTTGCGGAAAAAATCCCGGCATTGATCCAGCGCCACCGGGTGCGAATACACCCGCCGGATATCGCCCATCTTCACGCCCCGCGGTGCGATCAAGTTGTGTACGATCCGCAAGCGAAATTCTTGCTGAATGAAAACATTCTTCGCCAAGAGAAGATCCAGATGCTCGGCGACCGATCCCGCCAGCGAATTCTCGATCGGAATCACAGCAACTTTCACCGAACCGCGTTCCACCCGGTCGAAGACTTCCGCCGACCGCGCGCACGGCACAATTGTGCAACCCCGAACCATGCGCTTCGCCGCTTCATGGCTGAACGAACCTGCTTCGCCTTGGATGGCAACCTTCATAGGAGCAACTTACTTGTCACGGGAGCCCGAAAGCAATTCTTTCTCCAGCACGAAGGCATCCACGCCATTCGAGTAATAGCGCGGCATGGTCTTCACTACGCTGTAATCGTGCCGCTTGTAGAAAGCCAGGGCAGCTGAATTATCCACAGCAGTCTCCAGTACTACGCTGCGGGAAGCGGCGGCACGCAGGCGATCTTCGGCCTCAGCCAGCAACTTCGAGCCAACTCCTAGACGCCGGCTTGCCGGCGGCACATCAATCGTAAGAATGTGTCCTATTCCCCGCCGGTTCGCCTGCGCCACAATGAACCCCAGAACCCTCGGTGAAGATTCGGTGTGCGGTCCTCCATTATTCGCAGTCCTTTCCTGTTTCCCAGGAAGAGGCTCCGCAACCACGGTAAATGCACCCCGAAGCCGAATGTAGGCGGCCAGCTCCATCCGGGAGTAGGCAATTCCCGGGGCAAAGCATTCCTGGTCAATGCGCCACAAGCTGTCGAAATCTTCGCGCTGAAAGTCTCGCAGGGCAAAATCCACCCCGTTATTGTATCCGCAGGCCTTCAAATATTCCGGCCTTCCCCATGGCTTTCAGAGGTTTAAGAACTCCTCAAAAATAGTCCGCAAAAGAGTTGCCTGCGTTGCACCCTAAGACGTACCATGCGCATCTGAGGATAGTTGTGGGGCGCCTCTTTCTGATTGACGCGGCTGGCGCGCTTGCCCTGGTAGGGCTATGGTACTTCTGCCTTGCCCGTTACAACCACCGGCGGGGGACGAAGGCCTTGCATTGGGTCGAAGCCGCCTGCTCCCATCGCGGCAAACTCACCGAAGCTCGCTGGCTCGGCTCCTCCCGCGTCCAGGCACATTTACAATTCGCCACCCACTGGTTCGAGAACGCCCAGGTCACCATCCGATTGCTGCCTCGACCGTTGCCCATACAGTGGCTGTTAAGTGCCTGGCACAAACAAAAAGAAACGTTAACCTTTGAGGCGGATCTCGACTGCGCGCCCGGCATTCACCTCGAAGTACTGCGTCATCGCTGGCTCACTCACAGCGACAATAAGGTGATCCGCAAATCCCGCGACTGGACCGTCGTCCGTCCCGGCCCCGTGGTCCTGACCACTTGCACGCAGTGGAAGCAGGAACTGCCGCCCGTCATCAATACGCTAATGACCTCGCGCGGGCATAATCTGCTCACCGTTCGCTTTCGTCCACACTCCCCGCATTTGGCCGCCACCATCGACCTCGAAGCCCTCTGCGACGAGCGCGCGGCCGCCGGATTCCTGGGCGTCCTGCGCGACCTGGCTGCCGGAGCCTCGACTCACCGCCAATAGGTCGCAGCGCCGGGAGTGTATTCACGGTCATCTATTCCTGGATTTGACCGTGCACGATGATTCGCACTCCCGTGTCCAGCTTCACATGCTTTCCATCAGAACTGAGAACACCATCCGATCCCAGTTGGAGACCATGCATTCCTTGTACCCCGGTCGACTTCGGGGTGAGCAGGGGCGATGCGTCATTCATAGTGTTCAAATTTGAGCCCGACTTGATATTTGTGGTTGGCGTCCATCCCGCGCCACCGGGTCCCGAGTTTTTCGCCATGGAGGGTCCATTGGCTACGCCAGGGCCCTCATCGGGCTCACTCGCCGCTATAGCTTGGATCGTCCCTTTAACGGCTAGCTGTTTACCATTACCAAGATTGATCTGATCGAAAACAATCGCCAGATCCGATTGGGAATCACCCTTGGAGCGGGCCTTCGCTGCCGTGATGTGTCCCGTTACCTTCGCTCCCTCAGGCACCCGCGTCCCGCTAGGAAGGACAAATGCTCCTGTTGTTTTGAACTCAATCACGTCGCCCGGCTTCAGCTTGCTGGAGTCCAGCGGTCTGATTACCTTCACCGGAAAAGCTCCATGCCCAAGCCCTGGCGGGGCTGGGGCGACTGGCGATGGCGGGGGCGCCGAGCTTGTGGTTGGGTTGTTGCTTTGCGCCTGCGCCGGAGCGGCGGTCTGCGCTGCCATCGTTGTTCCAAGTAGCGCGAGCGCCAACATTGTAAGTACGGTGTTGCCAGAAATAGTCTTCACGTCTGCCTCCTATTTTCTTCCAACCCCAGAGGATTCGTTAAGTTTTGGAACGTTTTTGCGGCACCATCGTAGCATGGGTGCGCCCTGCAAGTGCCGGGGATTGTCGTACTCATTTCCATCTAAGGGGTGGCCCGTCCAAGCTCCGCTTGGCGGGATTTTCATCGGCGGATTGCACAGTTTATGGTGCAGAATTTACCTTAGAAAAAAACTCTCATTTCCTCGCAAAATCCAGAAAACAAAAGGTTGTAATTTTTCTTGCCCGCTAGATCTATGGTTCTTAAGGTAGTTACAGGCAAAATCTTGGAAACATGGGAGTTAGCGGGCGTTGGAGGACTACGGTTTCCGTTCTGGGCCTGGTGTAGAACTTGGCTGACCAACGGTTTTCGAACTAATTATGATTCGGGCTGTGCGCAGGGAATCGCCCATGGCTGCGCTTGCGGTCAGGTTGTCAAAGATCCTATATTATCTCGTAGATAACATCTACGTTCCTATATTATCGTATTTGATAGGCTGAGCTCAAGCACAAAGTGGCCGGACTGCGCAGCCGGTTCCAAATTGGGAATCTGGCGTCCTCTTCGGGAGGAACACAAAGGGCGGCGTTCCGTTTGGGCGTCGAAGAAAACCCCGCCCAAGCGGAGCTTGGACTGAGGGGATAAGAGCGAAGGCTCGATCGAACCGGTAGTCTAGGTTTGAGGACCAAAGGCTTCTCGGAAAGGAAGGAGCCTTCGCATGCACAGCTCACTTGGGCATGAACGTAAGAATACCTACGCCTGCGCTGGCCAGGACTAGCAGGGCCGGATTAACTTTGTACTGCAGCAGGATTAGCAGTACAGCAACCGCAATGGCCGCGGTTTCGGTTCCGGTAATGGCGCCTTTGGCCATGCTGAAACAGCCGGCCAGCAGCAACCCGATCGATACCGGCGCCAGTCCCTTCTGAATCGACGTTCTCCACGGCCATTTCTCGAGCTTTTTCCAGCCTTTGGCAACCAAGAACGCGAGCACAGCCGTCGGCCCGAAAAAGGCAGCCAGAACAGCGATCGCGCCCAGGATTCCGCCCGCCCATTGTCCAATCGACACGATCATCATCATGTTGGGGCCGGGTGCCATCTGGCCAACGCTGTACAAGTGAATTAACTGCGGGAACGTAAGCCAGTTGTGCACATCGACGGTCAGGATCTTCATTTCGGGGAACGCCGCCATGCCGCCACCGACAGTAAGTATGGATAGATAGGCAAACACGCGAATCAAGGCCGGAATCTGATTCATAGTTGCACATCCTCTTTTTGCGCCTTGCGCGGATGGTGGAAGAGAATGGCCAGAGCCCCGACCGCGACCAGCGTACGCGGCACCCCCAGGTGCAACCGGTTCACCGCAATCACCGTTGCTGCCATGAACACAAAATCGAAATTATGGGACAGCGACTTTTTGCTTAGGCTTACAACGGTGGACAAGATCAGCCCAACTGCCGCCGCCGCCACACCCTTCAATGCGGCAGTGATCCACACGTGCTCACCATGGTGGTGGTAAAAGATACCGACAGCGAACATCAGCAATCCACCAGGAAGGCAGATGCCGATGATCCCGGCAATTGAGCCCATTACGCCGCGCAGCTTCTCTCCCACCAGGACCGCCATGTTCGTGGCGTTGAGTCCCGGCAGGCTCTGGCTGATGGACAGCATCTCAACGAATTCTTTGTCGTCAATCCACTGCCGCTTCGTCACCAGGCTGCCGCGCAAATAGGGCACGACACCGCCAAAGCTGGTGGCGCCGATGATAAGAAATTCCAGGAATATCTCCCAGATGGAAACTGCTGCCGCCTTGGCAGCAGTTTCCCCGATTTGTATTGCGGGTTTAGCAGCAGTATCAGGCATGGCTCACCCCCATGATTCCTTCTTTCGGACACGAAGCTTGCGATTCACTCATGGGACTTGGGCGGATTGCCCAGCAGCCGGTACACAGTGGCCGTCTTCGTCGCATTCAGCGCGATGTAGTCCTCGGCTGCATACTGCAGGGCGATAAAGAAGGCTTCCGTTCGGCGCAATGCCTCCGGGCTGAGCTGCGTACGGTCTTTGAACTTGAACTGGTAAGCGAACTCCCCGATCAGCGGACGGTGCTCACCGCGGGTGCGCCAGATTGAGACGTTGGCCTTGCAAGTGAGGCCCGAACCGAAATCAAGCAGGCCTATATCCTGCAGCACCTCCTCGACGATGGTATTGCTCACCAGATGGATTTCTTCCTTCGGGGTCTTCCTGACTCTCCCTAGCACCGGCAGCATCTCGATCAAAGAGTCCATGTCGCGGATATTCTCGCGGCCCAATCCAATGGCTCCGCGGGTGAACTGCACGTTGTGTGAGAAAAGCAGACGGATGCCGCCCAGCTTCTCCTTTAAAGGCAGCGCTTGGACCTTGAACTTGACGCGGTGATCGCCGAGGATATTCGGCCGCACGTCGGTCTCGGCCGCGGCCTGCAATTCGGGATGCCTGAACTTGAAAACGATCTCGGGCTCGCCGATCGGGAAACCGTCCTTGTACGGTATCCGGCGGCGCAGAATGAAGGCGTTGTTGTAGAGGCGGAAGTCATCCGTGTCAATAAACAGCACTTCGCGGATCTTGACCGGTTGTTCTATGAAGCCTTCGGTCGTGTACTTCACGCCGTGCTCTTTAGCCGGCTCGCGCATCACCTTGCCGAAGTCAAAGAAGCTTTCTCGCGAATGGAACTTGTTGGGCCGCAGAATCAGCTTGCAGCAGATGTATTCGGGCGAATGGATGGGCATCCCATCGGCGTACTGGCCCGGCTTAAGTTGCGGGACGCGCCCGACCCAGCTGGGGGTAACCGGCTCGCGACCCTTCGGCAAGTGTGTGGTTTTTCCATTTTGACGGCTTAGTGCGACGGCTGTGGCGGCTGGCATGTTCACCCTCCCAAAGCGCTGACTCCTTGGTTTCGAATTCATCGGAGTGTAATAAAGGACAGACCAAGTTGGTACTATAAGAATCGCTAGGTGAGCAAATGGCCTGATAACCGTCTTAGAACGTCCTCAAAGCGGGGTTTCCGTTAGAGAGCAACGCCCGCTTCGGTTCAGTTTCCGCCTGGCTCGGGCACGAACCTGTATCCCACGCCGCGGACGGTCAGCAGATGTTTTGGTTTGGCGGGATCGTCTTCGATGTAGCGACGCAGGCGGACGATGAAGTTGTCGATGGCGCGGGTGTCGGTGTCTTCGTGCAATCCCCAGACTTCTTCTAGGATGGCTTTGCGCGAGACAATCTGGCCGCTGTTGCGCACCAGATGGCGCAGCAGCTCCGCCTCCATCAAAGTAAGCTGGATGGTGTTGCGGTTGACCCGCAGTTCCAGCTTGCCAAAATCCAGAGTTCGCCCGTCGAAGGAGAAAGCATCGGCGGCGGGCGCATGGCTGACGCCCATCCACTCGCGACGCCGCAGCAAACCCTGCAGCCGTGCCAGCAGGATAGGAAGCTCGAAAGGTTTGGGAAGATAGTCGTCGGCGCCGGAGGCGAATCCTTTGAGCACGTCCTCGGGCCGTCCTCGGGCCGTCAGCATGAGCACAGGAACGAAATTCTTCGCGGCGCGCAACTCGGTGGCGACGGCGAAACCATCTTTGCCGGGAAGCATCACATCGAGCACGACAGCATCGAACTCTTCGCGCTGATTTCGTTCCTGCTTCCCTGCTCCGCGTCTGCCGTTTTCCTTTTTTCCGTTTTCCTTATGACCGAGCAGCAACTCAATCGCGCTCTCGCCATCGCCAGCAACTTCGACGCTGTGGCCTTCGGCTTCGAGATTGAAACGCAGCCCCTGAGCCAAATGGGCTTCGTCCTCGACGATCAGCACGCGGCTCATGCCCGATTCTCCCGAACCGCACTCTCCGCAGCGTGGCTTTCTCTGACTTCACTCTGCCGAGAAACGTCGCGCGGCAACTCGACGACCACCGTGGTCCCGTGTCCTTCGCCCAGGCTTTCCGCAAACGCGCGCCCACCATGCTTCTTGGCAATGGCGCGAACGATGAACAAGCCGAGACCCGTTCCTTTGATGTGAGCCAGCGAACGATTGGAAACGCGATAGAAACGCTTGAAGACGCTCTTCAGCTCTCCCGGAGGAATGCCGACTCCATGATCCTGGATGCTGAGCCTCACATGCTTTTCGTCAGGCGCCTCAACGCGGATGGAAACATCCACCAAGTCTCCGGAATACTTGATGGCGTTGTCGAGCACGTTGGTGACGGCTGTGCGCAACTCCTCGGGATCGCCGGTAACGATTGTTCCATTGTTGGACGCGGGCTCGAAGCGCAATGCCTGCGGCAGAAGATGATGGCCAGTGCGGGCAACTTCGACGCACTCGCGAACCAGCGTCTCGAAATCGATGGGGATGCGCTCGCGGCTGCTCTTTCTGTGGCCGGCGACTCCAGCTTTCAGGACTTGCTCGACGGTGCCCAGCAGACGATCGGTATCGTCCAGCATGCGGCGATAGAATTCGCGGCGCTGAGATTCGTCGACATCGCGATGCTGCAGCGTTTGCAGGTAGAGGCGGATCGAGGCGATGGGCGTCTTTAGTTCGTGGGTGACTGCGTTGATGAAACTGTCGTGCTGTTCGTTGCGGCGAATTTCGCGCAGCAAGAAGATCGTATTAAGAACCAGTCCTGTAGTGATGGCGCCGAAGAAGATCACGCCCAGAAAGACTTTGATCCCCTCGCGCCAGTTGAGAATGATCCAGCCGAATCCAACGGCGACGGCAACGCCCGCGAGACCGACGCCTAGGACAAGAAAGGTGATGGTCGCTTTGCGCCGGCTGGTAATGCGCATAGCGTGATTCTACCGCGAAGGGAGGAAAACCGGAGAACGGCTCGAAAGGTTCCTTTGTGTACTTCGTGTCCTTTGTGGTTAAGGCTTTTTAAAGGCATCAACCACAAAGGACACGAAGGTTCACAAAGGATGTTGACCTAGACCGAAGCTAACTCTGGAGCTGAGGCTGTTGCTTTCGCTTCTTGCTTGCGTTCCAGTTCCGAGAGTCTTACGCGGTACACGTGGCGCGCCAGGCCTAATTTCTTGAGGGTCCAGATGCCGTACCAGTTCATATCAATTTCGTACCATCGCAAGCCGTGCCGGGCGGAAACCGGGTGCGCGTGATGGTTGTTGTGCCAGCCCTCGCCAAAAGTCAGGATCGCGACCCACCAACTGTTGGTCGAAAGGTCTTTCGTGACAAAGCGGCGTGTGCCCCAGCTATGCGTCGCCGAATTCACCAGCCAAGTCGTATGCAGGCCAACGACCGTGCGCATGAAGACTCCCCACAGCAGAAACGGCAAGCCGCCGATCGCCAGTAGAATCAAGCCCAGGACAATCATGGGGACGTAGTGATACTTGGTGATCCAGACGTGGAACTTGTCTTTCGCGAGATCAGGCACATAACGCGCCAGGGTTGTAGTGTCGTGATGCATGGACTTGCCGGTCAGAATCCAGCCCATGTGCGCCCACCACTTGCCGTCGATGGGCGAGTGCGGATCGCCTTCCTGATCGGAATATTGATGATGAATGCGATGCGTCGCTACCCAAAAGATTGGTCCGCCTTCGAGAGCCAAAGTTGCGCACGTGGTGAGGAAATATTCCACCCACTTCGGAGTTCTGTAACCACGATGCGTCAGCAGCCGATGGTATCCCATGCCGATGCCCAGGCTTCCCGAAACCCACCATAGAAACATCGAAACGAACAGAGCTTTCCAGGTAAAGAAGAAGAGTGCCGCAATCGCCCCCACATGAAACAGGCCCATGAAGGTTGCGGTTACCCAGTTGATTTCGTTGTCGGCGGCTGGTTCGCGGTGAAGTGCTTCGAGTTCCATTGTCGGGTCCTGTATTCGTTGTGGGTGCTATGAACTTAGGCTAGCAGGGACCATCGGGGCGGTGTGTAATAGTTCTGTAATAAGCAGGCGAGATTGGCATTACGGAAGTACTCGCTCGGTACTCTCCTCGGACAAAAATCTAAAGATACAAACCGGGGCTGCGGCTCAGGCCGACGCGCCTTTTACTTCGACGCCGGCCCATTTTTCCAACAAAGTTAAGGTGGCGGCGTAATCGAGATCGCCGTGCCCGTCTTCGTCGGCCACGTCGTAGATTTCTTCCACCGTCTCTAGCCCTGGGAGTCTGACCCGGAGTTCTTTAGCTGCCTCCAACGCCAAGCGGAGATCTTTGTGCATCAGGCGCAATGGAAAATTCGGAGAAAAGTCACGTTTGAGGACAAACGGAGCCTTGTACTCGACCACGCCTGAATTCACCATCGAAGCCTGGATCAATGGCAACAGGGTCTCGGCATCGACTCCGAGCTTCGCAGCTAAAGTCAGGGCTTCGGCAAAACCTTCATAGATGAGCGCGATTTGCAGATTCATCACCAGCTTGGCGGCTTGTCCTTTGCCGGTCTCGCCCATGCGGAAAAACTTTTTGCCGGTGGCAGCAAACAGCGGCTTTAGTTTCTCAATGGCTGATTCCTCGCCACCCACAATGAAAATCAGGGTGCCACTTTCCGCTCCAGCTTTGGAACCGGTCATTGGGGCGTCCACGTATTGCACTCCCTGCGCCCGCACACGCTCCGCAAATTGGCGCGTGGCGGAGGGCGAGATCGTGCTCGAATCCACAATGGTCATGCCTTGCGTCAAGGATTCATGGACGCCTTGCGGCCCGAACAAAACGCTGTCAACGGCCTTGGTGTCGGAGACGCACAGCCATACCACCTCGGCGTCACGCGCGGCCTCCGCCGGAGACGCCGCGCTTCGTGCTCCTTCGACATCTTTGCCCGCAGTACGATTCCATACCGTAACTTCGTGGCCGGCCTTGGCCAAGTTGGAGGCCATCGCTCGTCCCATAATTCCCAACCCTAAGAAAGCAACGCGCATTTTCGCTCCTGTATTTGTTTCTGAAAGAAGATGCTTTCTCAGCGAACTCTGCGGCCGCTCTCGGCGTGCTCTGCGATCAAAAGCTTTTCATCGCAGAGGGCGCGGAGAAAGTCCGCCGAGTTCGCTGAGAGGAATCTCCCATAGGGATTAGAACTGACCGCCGCACATCGGTCAAGCAATCGCCGGCGAATTGTCTTAGAATGAAACCAGCTCTTCGCGCCCAAACGTGGCAAACGCGCTGGAAACAGTTTTTTTCAGCGGTTCGCCCGCTTAAGCAGTTCGGAGCCGTCACTTCGGCCAGGAGCAGATGTTAAAGCCAACGCTTACGAATCCCGTCCTCCGCAAACGCGCGCGCGCGTTTGGCACTCTGGTGCGGCACTCGGCAGTGACTCCGCGAATCGGCCAAGCCTACAAACCGAAGTTGGTCAGCAATGGAGAATTGGGTTTAACTTTCATCGGGCACGCCAGCTTTTTTGTTCAGATCGGTGGGCAGAACGTCATCATCGATCCTAATTTCGCCCGCTGGCTGTTTGTGCTAAAGCGGCTGCGCCAGCCGGGAGTGCGGCTTCACGACCTTCCTCCCATCGACCTGGTGCTGGTGACGCATGCCCATTTCGACCATTTGCACCGGCCATCGTTGCGTGCCATCGTTCAGCAGGCACGAATTCGTAACGCTGCACCGCCCAGCATCGTGGTGCCCCATCACGTGCTCGATCTAGTCTCCGACTTGGGTTTCTGCGATGTGGTAGAGCTAGACTGGTGGAACAGCTACCGTCATCGCGAACTCACCGTGACGCATGTTCCTTCGCGGCATTGGGGCGCGCGCATCATCAAGGATTCTCATCGCGGCTACGGCGGCTACGTGCTGCGCGACAGCAAGCACTCGCTTTATCACGCCGGCGACACCGCTTATTTTTCCGGCTTCCGCGAGATCGGACAACGTTTAGCGCCCGAGCTGGCGCTGTTGCCCATTGGAGCTTACAACCCGCCGTCGTTCCGCAATGTCCACGCCAATCCCGCCGACGCCACCCGCGCCTTTCTCGATTTGAAAGCGCGCTGGATGGTCCCCATGCACTACGGAACTTTCAAACTCTCCCATGAACCCATGGATGAACCGTTGCAGTTGCTGGAGCAGGAAGCGAAGGCGGCGGGGATTGAGGATCGCGTGTTGGTGCTGGAAGAGGGCGTGACCCGGTTCTTCTAGGAGACATTCGTTAGCTATGAACGTCGTCTGGGGCGGTGTCCGAACACACGGATTTGCGGTCGCGGTCGCAACCTATTTAGTCGCAATCGCGTCTGCGCAGGACAATGTTCGCAACCAACGGCTGAGCGTTTTTTCTCAAGGGTCCGTATCCTCACTACCGTTTGTGTGGGAGGATCTTTGCCAGCAGCAATTAGGCACTGTGCTCCTTCCACACTGTTAGTTTTGCCAGTTACCCGGCCACCGTTGTTTCTATAGATTCTTGCCGCGGGTGCCAGTCCGTCTGGTCAGGAGATTGTTCGCCCACCCGCCTGTGTAGGATTCCGCTCGAAGCGTGGTTCGACAAGACGTGGCGGGTCGGGGAGAGATCGAACCCCCGAAATAAGGAAACATCAAGCCCAGAAAGAGCAACGATAAAATGAAAACCATATTCACTGTCTTCGCCCTCTTAGTCGGCGGGGCCATCGCGTTACCGGCAGGGGCGCAGGAAGTCCTGCCGTTTCCGCCCACGCCATCTGCCTCCACTGCGGGGTTGACGATGCAGGACTCCATCTACAAGAAGCGCGTTGACCCTAAGCACTTGCCTGCTGACGCGCCGAACGTCCTGATCATCCTCATGGACGATGTCGGTCCGGGCCAAGCTTCAACCTATGGCGGCGAGATCAACACGCCGACGCTCACGCGCATCGCGCAGCTCGGCATCTCCTACAATGCTTTTCACTCCACGGCCATGTGCTCGCCCACCCGTGCCTCGTTGCTGACAGGACGCAATCACACGCGCGTCGCCAACGGACAGATCGCCGAACTGGCCAACGACTTTGACGGTTTCGCCGGCAGGATCCCGAAGTCCGCGGCCACCGTGGCCGAGGTGCTCAAGGATTACGGTTACAACACAGCGGCCTGGGGCAAGTGGCACAACACGCCCGCCGAGCTGACGACATCGAAGGGGCCGTTCGACGCTTGGCCCACCGGTTATGGCTTCGAATATTTCTACGGCTTCCTCGCCGGTGAGGCTTCGCAGTACGAGCCGCGTCTGGTGCGCAACACCACGGTCTTGGACCCGCATGTGTATGAGCATCCGGGTTATCACCTCTCCGAAGATATCGCCACCGACGCCATCAACTGGCTGCGCGAGCAGCAGGCGTTCACCCCCGACAAGCCCTTCTTCATGTATTGGGCTCCCGGCGCGGCGCACGGCCCGCACCAGGTCCCCAAGGAATGGGCCGACAAGTATAAAGGCAAGTTCGACGACGGCTGGGACAAGTATCGCGAGCGCGTATTCAAACGCGCCAAAGACATGGGCTGGATTCCGCAGAGTACGCAACTGACCCCGCGCCCGGCGACACTCGCCTCGTGGGATTCCGTTCCAGAAGACGAAAAGCCTTTCCAGCGCCGCTTGATGGAAGTCTACGCAGGCTTTGCCGAACACGCCGACTACCACGCCGGCCGCGTCATTGACGAAATCGAGAAAGAAGGAAAACTCAACAACACCCTCATCTTCTACATCTGGGGCGACAACGGCGCTTCGGCTGAAGGTCAGAACGGCACCATCTCCGAACTGCTCGCGCAGAACGGCATTCCAAGCACCATCCAGCAGCACATCAAGACGATGAACGAACTCGGTGGCCTTGCTGTGCTCGGCTCAGCCAAGACCGAGAACATGTATCACGCCGGCTGGGCCTGGGCCGGAGGCACGCCTTACAAGTCCACCAAACTCGTCGCCGCACATTTCGGCGGCACGCGCCAGCCGATGGCGGTTTCGTGGCCGGCAAAGATCAAGCACGACAGCACCCCGCGCCCGCAGTTCCATCACGTCATCGACATCGTCCCGACGATCTATGAAGTGGTTGGCATCACCCCTCCGCGCGTGGTCAACGGCATCGATCAGATGTCAATCGATGGCGTCAGTATGGCCTACACCTTTGCCGACGCGACCGCGAAGGGACGCAAGACTACGCAGTTCTTCGACATCATGGGCAGCCGCGGCATTTACCACGACGGCTGGTTCGCAGACACCTTCGGCCCCCGCATTCCGTGGATGCCGGGATTGCCCAAGGGCATCACCACTTGGGATCCAAACAACGACGTGTGGGAGCTCTACAACCTCAACCAAGACTGGAGCCAGGCCAACGACCTCGCCGCAAAGATGCCGGAAAGGGTCGCCTACATGAAGAACCTCTTCTTGCTCGAGTCCGCCAAGAACCAGAACCTGCCCATCGGCGGCGGTCTGTGGACGCCAGTATTGCACCCGGAAGATGCGCCCTCGACGCCCTATACCGAATGGACCTTCAGCGGCCCCATCACCGGGATGCCGGAGTTCACCGCGCCCAAGCTCGGAAAATTCAACAACACCGTCAGCATGGAGGTAGAAGTGCCGGCGAACGCCAATGGTGTCCTCTACGCCCTTGGCGGATTTTCTGGCGGCCTTTCCTTATACGTGATCGATGGCGAGCTTCGCTACGAATACAACCTCTTCGAGATTGACCGGACGCACATCAAGGCGAAAGACAAGCTGCCGACGGGCAAGGTGAAGATTGAAGTCGAGTCAACGCTGGCAGTTCCCAAACCAGGCGCTCCGCTGGACGTCACGCTGAGAGTCAATGGTCAGGTCGCGGCGCAAGGCCGGGTGCCGATCACCGCCGCACTCGCCTTCACCGCCAACGACTGCTTCGACATCGGCAGCGACCTCGGCTCGCCCGTGTCGCTCGACTATTTCGACCAGGCACCGTTCGCCTTCACCGGAAAGATCGTCACCACGAGGGTCACGTATCCGAAAAAATAGGAAAACGGATGGGGGCGCGGCCCACGCTTTCTCTGTGCACAAAACGCGAGTGCCCTGTCCGTCTCGCGTTCTTTGCGGGAGGACGGGTCTTTAGAAGCCCTTCTGTCAAGATCAGTGGACTTTGTGTTTCAGGCTGGCAGCGGGCCTTTGACGTCGTCGCTGCCAGAATTCCCAAAATGGGAACCGGCTCCCCGAGCCACCCACTTTCTTGTTGCTCCCATCCTCTCGCCTGCGATAATATGGATCTACGCAGGTTATCTAGAAGATAATTTGATCATTGCAACAACGGATCTTTGACAACCCGACCGTCGGCGCAGCTTTGGCGCTTTGGTCGTCCCAACTGCGAATCCGACCAAACTACGGCGAAGGCGAAAATCCTTGCCGAGCTCCATCCCCGTGGTCCCGAAACGGAACCGCAAGCGGCCAGACACAGCGATAACTCTCATGTTTTCTATATTTTGCCTGTAACCACCTTAAGAACCATAGATCTAGGAGCCAAGAAAATTTCCGGTCCTTTGTTTTCTGGATTTTGCGCCGAAATGAGAGTTTTTTTTGAGTGAAATCTTGCACCATAATATGTGCATCGCCAAGCCCCCGGCAACCTGCGGCCGGCCCTTGCCGTCGCAAACAGCGCCCCGAACGTTAACAAGCCGGTGCCCCAATCAAGCCCTCTTTTCACGGCAAGAATCGGCTTTAGTGGGCCACCAGCGCTTTTAACAACTTTTAACATTGGTTGGTCTAGACTCTTCCTCCGGAGGATGTTCTATGACTGACAAAGTGAAAGCTATACCGGACGGATACCATACCATCACACCCCATCTGACAGTTCGCGATGCACACCGTGCCCTCGAGTTTTATCAGAAGGCCTTCGGAGCCGAGGTTCTTCACGTTGCTCCGGCGCCCGGAGGAAAGGTGATGCACGCTGCGCTCAAGATCGGGGATTCGATTCTGATGTTGAACGATGAGTTCCCGGAGTATGGGGGGGATCGCGCGCCAAGTGCCGCCGCAGGCTCGGGCGTCGCCCTCCACGTTTATCTCGAGAACGTGGACGCCGCATTCGAGCGCGCGCTTTCGGCCGGCGCCACGGTGAAGATGCCCCTGATGGATATGTTCTGGGGGGATCGCTACGGCGTAGTGATCGATCCTTTCGGACACAAGTGGTCGCTCGCAACCCACACCCGCGATTTGTCGCCGGAGGAAATGGAGCAGGAGCAAGAGAAGGCATTCGCCAAGATGCCCAAGTCGGCTTAATACGCCAGCAGGATTCTCAGGTCTCGCAGGTTGTTGCCGGTGGGCCCGGTCATGATCGTGTCGCCTATCGCTTCGAAGAACGGATAGGCGCTGAAGCTTCGCAGGCTGGCAGCCGGCTCCAACCCGCGGGCCCGTGCTCGTTCCTGCGTGGTTCCGTCCGCGATGGCGCCCGCTGCGAGACTGTTGCCGTCGACTCCATCTGTACCCGCGCTGAGCACAGTGATGTTTTCACCGGCAATCTTCTCGGCGCAGGCCAGCGCGAACTGCTGATTGCGGCCGCCCACGCCTCCATTCGTGACCTTCACCGTGACTTCGCCGCCGGAGATCAGGCAGACCCGCTCGGCTCCGTTGCGGAGTTCTCGCAAGCGCTCCAACAGATAATCGGCCGCACGAGCGTAGTCCCAGTCGTCGCAGCTGTTGTCGACCTCTACCGTGAAGCCGTGGCGCTCGGCTTCTTTCTTGCAGGCTTCGAGCAGAGTTGAATTCGATAACACCGTCCACCAGCGGCTGCGATGGAAGGCCGGGTCATCCGATTTAGGAGTTTCCTCCAGGGCATGGCGCTGAAATAATTCGCGCACCGAGGCTGGGAACTGCTCCAGCAGTCGGTGCCTGGCGGCAAGCGCGTAGCAATCTTCGACGCTGGTGGAGTCGGGCATGGTCGGGCCGGAGGCCAAAGCATCCGGCGTATTGTCGGGAACATCCGAGACCAAGATCGAAACCTGCTGCGCCGCCAAGGCGGCGCGGGCCAATCTTCCTCCCTTGACCGCCGAAAGATGTTTGCGAATGGCATTGATTTCGGCGATGGGTGCGCCCGAATGCAAGAGCACGCGGTAGGTCGCGATCAGGTCGGCTAAAGAAATTTCGTCATCAATGGGCTTCTCCGCGATTGAAGACCCGCCGCCGCTCAGCATGAAAATCACCAGCGACGAGGCGTTCTGCGCGCTCAATGACTTCAGCATGGCCTCGGCGGCGCGGATTGATTCTTGATTCGGCGTAGGATGTCCGCCGTGAAAATAACGGAACCCGCGGGCTTGCGAAGCCGGCTGCACCGAACTGGCGACGATTCCTTCAAAATTATCTCCGGCCTGAATTTCCAGCGCGCTTACCATCGTGTGCGCCGCCTTGCCGATCGAGACGACTAGCACGCGGTTGTAGGCATGTAAATCGTAAAGGTCTTCGCACACGCGCAGCACGCCACGTTCACAACAGACGTGACGCTCGAATGCCTGATCAATGCTGGATTCGCCAAGAGCGCGTTCGAAAAGATGCCGCGCCGTAACCCGCATCTCGATGGCAAGGCGTTCGCGGTTGGCCGCAGCTGAAGACATGGGTGGATTATAAAAGCGATTGGCTTTTCTCCGCGCACTCTGCGGGTTCCTCGGCGGCCTCTGCGATAAGAGTCTTTTGATCGCAGAGCACGCAGAGACAGGCCACAGAGTGCGCCGAGAAAAACATCCTCATCACAACACTCTCGGGATCCAAGCTTCACTCGCTTCCCGCAGCTCACGCAGGCGCCCTTCAAAGAAATGATCCGCACCCTCGATGATCTTCAACATCTTTGGTTCGGGAAGTGATCGAACGATTCCCTCAAGCTTCGCCCGTGGTCCAAACTGATCGCGGTCGCCGCTTACGAATAGCTTAGGTTTCGCGCAGCTGCCCAGAAACTCGAAATCATAGACTCGATCGTCGATCGCGCTGACCGGCAACCCAAGCCCTATGACTGCGCTGACGCGAGGATCAGGACACGCCACACGCAATCCCACCGCTGCCCCAAAGGAGAATCCAGCGAAGATCAGCGGCAGATGAAACTCGCGATCCAGCCAGTCGAGTGCAGTCCGCACATCGTCCACTTCGCCGTTGCCGTGATCGTGCTCGCCGTGACTTAATCCAGCGCCGCGAAAATTAAACCGCAGCACCGGATAGCCGAAGTGATTCAGCGCCTTCATGGTGTGAAAAACCACCTTGTTGTGCAGAGTTCCGCCATAAAGCGGATGCGGATGGCACACCAGGGCGGCGTGCGTGGCGTGTTCCGAACCCATATTGAGCAAGGCTTCCAGCCTGCCGGCAGAGCCATCGAGGAAGAGGGAGTGGATCGAACTATGCTGTGCACTCATTTCAATCAAACAGAATAGTAGTCCAGTGCGCCCAGCCACGGCCAGACGTTGCCGAGCAACGTCTCTACAGAACGCAATTGTAGAGACGTAGCTTGCTACGTCTCACAGAGCTGCCGTGCTGGCACGCATCCGAGTGGGTTATGCTCTTTCCCATGGACGTCGTCGCGCTCACTCGTCAACTCGTAGACATTGAATCGATCACCGGCAACGAAGCTCTCATCGGCGACGTTGTTCACAGCGAGCTCCTTCGCCTCGGATACCAGGCAAATAAGCTGCCCGTCGAAGGCAGTCGCCGCAACGTGTACGCCACGTCGCCACAGCAACCCAAACCCACGATTGTTTTCTCGACCCACATGGACACCGTCCCGCCTTTTATTCCTTCTTCCGAAGACGCTACGCGGATCTACGGCCGGGGATCGTGCGATGCCAAAGGAATCATCGCCGCCCAGATCGCGGCAGCTGAGCGGTTGCGGGCCGAGGGCATTTACGTCGGACTGCTTTTCCTCGTCGGCGAGGAGCGGAACAGCCTGGGCGCACAGGTGGCTAATCAGCAATCTCCCGGCTGCAAGTTTCTGGTCAACGGCGAACCCACCGAGAACCGGATGGCAAGCGCATCCAAGGGAACGCTCCGGGTGAACGTGATTGCCGACGGAAGGATGGCCCACTCCGCCTATCCGGAACTGGGCGAGTCCGCGATCGACAAACTTCTGGAAGCCTTGCGCCGGCTGCGCGCCATGAAGCTACCCTCTGCGGAAGGTATCGGTCCCTGCACATTAAATATAGGAATCATCGAAGGCGGCCGCGCTCCCAATGTGATTCCGGACAAAGCAAAAGCACACTTGCTCTATCGCCTGATCGGGCCGACGGAAGAACTGCGGGGTGAGATTGAGCAGGCAGTCGCGGGCCTGGCCAAGGTCGAATTCGTTCTGGAAATCCCCTTCCTCCGCCTGCGCACGCTCGACGGACTGCCCACCATGGTCGCGGCCTTCACCACAGACATTCCCGCGCTCACCAACTGGGGCCAACCGCTGTTGATCGGCCCCGGATCAATCCATGTCGCCCACACCGAGGGGGAGTACATCGAGAAGCAGCAACTAAGTGACGCGGTGAACTTGTATTGTGCGATTGCGAAAGAGCTGGCGGGCTGAGTGTGGAAGCTCAACCTATATCGCTCCCGTAACCGTTCGCGAAAGCGACGTGGGAGGCTCAAAATGCGATCAGATTGACATGCTATGCATAGCTATGCAATAATAGCATGCATAAGGAGACCGATTATGGACGACTTCTCGTCACACTCTGTTTCGGACCTTGTTAGGCAGCACGCGCGCGATGCGTACTTGCGGCCCGCTCGCCGTCGCGGCGAAAAGAGCTTTTCTGTAAATGTAGGTGCGGTGCACAAGATTCTCGGGCTGAGTAATCGCGTACCCCTTGTGTGCGCTGCACTCAAATCCAAGAAATTCCTGGAGGAGAACGCACTAAAGCTAATCTCGAAAACCGGCCCGCCGTCGGGGCAAAGCACGACCGTAACATTTACCTACGAAATTACGGGCAGCAACGGACAGGACTCTGCCCCAAAGGAAACTTTGTCGGGACTTCGCGGCATCGCTAAGGATTTATTCAGAGCGTTGGGCGGGGGAGAAGCCTTCATCCGCGAAGAAAGAAGAAGCTTTTCAAATTCTAGCAAGTAACGTCGTTGGCTCGTGCCTTCACTGACTTGGGAGCATCTGCTCAAAATCGGAGGTCTTCCGCAGCCTGTGAAACGAAGGGATGCACAAACAATGAGCCGGATTTACTGGGACACAATGCTATTTGTCTACTGGCTGGAGGACCATCCCCTCTATGCAAAGCGTGTGCGCCACATCCTCGACAAAATGAAGCAGCGGCAGGATCAGCTTTGCACCAGCTCATTTACCGTGGGAGAGATCTTGGTGGGCCCTTACAAAATGGACGCATCGGAGACTGCCAGACAAATTCGAGAGGTTTTCAGTGCTCCGTTTGTCGAAGTCATACCGTACACACTAAAGACAGCGGACTTTTATGCTCGGATTCGCGCTAAGCATGGCGTGTCACCAGCCGACTCGATCCATCTCGCCTGCGCCGCCCAAGCGCACATTGACTTGTTCCTGACCAACGACACCGCTCTTGTGGGCAAACTAATTCCCGGCATTCAATTTATCGCTGGGCTAGATTCGAATCTGCTTTGAAGGCACGTCACGCGAGGGCGCGCAACTGGGGGTCAGCCGATCTAATCCGTCGGTTGTCGATTTATGCTGCCCACCCGAAGGCCAATAGAACGAGAGAAAACGGTAAAATGGTGCCCAAGGCATTTGTGCGCAAAACATGAAAGCCAATATCACACTCAAGCTGGACGCGACTCTCTTCAGCGAAATCCAAGCTATTGCGGACGAAGAGGGAACCTCGATCAGTGCCTTGCTTGCCGCTAGTTCGAACGAATCGTGCGGGATCGAAAGGCTTACGAGCGAGCGCGAGAGCGCGCCTTGATCCGTCTGCGCAAAGAAGGGCTTGATTTGGAGTGGACGCCTCCCGCCTCGTGAGACAAGCTTCATGAGCGATGAGCGCCTCCAGTTTGCACACCTGAAAGGCTTGTTTCCTCTTCCATCGCGATACACTGAACCATGACCATCCAGACGCTCAACTCCCTCTGCAAGGCGTCTTCCGCCTATCTTCGCTCCGCCATGCACCAGCCGATCCAGTGGCAGGAGTGGGGTGAGGAAGCCTTTGCCAACGCGCAACGCGAGAACAAACCGATCCTGCTCGACATCGGCGCGGTCTGGTGCCACTGGTGCCACGTGATGGACCGGGAGTCCTACGACAATCCCGAAATCGCGGAAATCGTGAACCAGCATTTCGTCGCCGTAAAGGTAGACCGCGACGAGCGTCCCGACATCGATAGCCGCTATCAAGTCGCCGTCAGTTCGATTTGCGGACAAGGCGGCTGGCCGCTGACCGCGTTTCTCACTCCCGACGGCAAGCCGTTCTACGGCGGAACCTACTTCCCCCCCGACGATCATTATGGCCGTCCCAGTTTCAAGCGCGTCCTTCTTTCGATCGCAAACGCCTATCACGAAAAGAACGCCGACGTGATGGAACAGGCCAAGATGGTCGAAGGCGCCATCTCGCACGCCGAATCCTTCACCGGGAAAAGCGCCGAGTTCTCGCCCGCTATCATTGACGCCATCGTCGAATCAGCGTTGAAGATGTATGACCCGCAAAACGGCGGCTTCGGCAGCGCTCCCAAGTTTCCGCATCCGGCTGCTCTTGATCTGCTGATCGACCAATACGTTCGATCTGGTGACGAAAAACTGCGGAACGTGTTTGTCAGCACCCTCGAAAAGATGGCCCACGGCGGCGTCTACGACCAACTGGCCGGCGGATTTCACCGCTACTCCGTCGACGAACGCTGGATCGTCCCGCACTTCGAGAAGATGTGTTACGACAACTCCGAACTGCTGAAGAATTATGTTCACGCCTATCAAGCCACGGGATCAGAATTCTTCGCCGACGTAGCCCGCGACATCATTCGCTGGATGGATGAATGGCTCAGCGACCGCGACCACGGCGGCTTCTACGCTTCCCAGGACGCCGATTACTCCATGGACGACGACGGCGATTACTTCACATGGACCCTGAAGGAAGCGCAGTTTGTTCTCACCGAAGAAGAAGCTCGGGTGGCCTGCCTGCACTACGACATCAACGAAATTGGCGAGATGCACCACAATCCCGCGAAGAACGTCCTGTACCAGCGTGCGTCGATCGAGGAGATTGCGAAACGGCTCACTCTGCCACAGGAACCGGTCCTGACTCTGCTGCAATCGGCTAAGAACAAAATGTACGCCGCCCGTCTGAAGCGACCTACTCCCTACGTCGATAAGACCGTCTACTCAGGGTGGAACGCGCTCTGTATTTCGGCATATCTCGAAGCCGCCAAAGTGCTGCAACTCGAAGCTGCCGAACATTTCGCGCTGCGTTCGCTGGATCGCATCCTGGCCGAGGGATGGCACGAGGAAAAAGGATTGTTGCACGTCCTCGCTTATTCTGATGCCAAGGCCCAACGCCGCCAAATCCCCGGTGTGCTGGACGATTACGCTTTCGCCGCCCTTGCCTGCCTCGACGCCTACGAGGCCACGACGGATCTCAGCTATTTCAATTTCGCCAGGCGCATTGCAGATGCGATGATCGAGCAGTTCTTTGATCCGGTCTCCGGGGGCTTCTTTGATACCGGAAAAATTTCATCCGACGAGAAAGTCCTCGGCGTGTTGAGCACGCGTCGCAAGCCGTTCCAGGATTCGCCTACTCCCGCCGGGAATTCCGTGGCTGCGATCGCATTGCTCCGGCTGCACGCCTACACCAATGATAAGAATCTGCGCGACAAGGCGGAGCAGACCATCGAAGTCATCGCGGGATTGGCGGCACAGTACGGATTATTCGTAGCAACCTATGGAATCGCCGCAGTCCACCTGTGGCATCCTCACACACAAATCGTGATCGTTGGAAATGATGAGCTGGCAGGACGACTCTACAATGCGGCGCTTGCTCCTTACGCTGCCGGCAAGGCCGTGCTTAAGTTGTCGGCTAACCAGGTTGTTCCGCAGAATCTTCCACCAACGCTGGCCGAGAGCGTTCCGCAACTGCCTGCGGTCAAGGAAGACCAAAGCGTTGCGCTGGTCTGTTCCGGATTTACCTGCCAGCCCCCGATCTCTGACCCTGTCGAGCTGGCGCGAAACTTGCGCGAACTTTTGTTGACCAAGCGATAATCCGGTCGAGCCGCGCGCAAACAAAAAAAGAGGCTGGCGTTGCCTTGCAATCGCCAGCCTACTGAATTTCAAGAGCCGCTTAGGGGCAGCTCGGAAGTACACAGGTGCCCTTAGCGGCAGTTTCGTCCTGTGCACGATGGGATCGGCGCGCCGTCCTCCGGTGCCGGAACTACCGGAGCGGCAAGTGCTGTATACGCGCAAATCATACCTACCATCAGGAATAACATCCTGACCGCACGTTTCATGGATTGTTCTCCTAGCGGGTCCCCTGGGAGCGGCGACCCTGACTTGGCAGGGATTATACAGGGTCGTGTCAAGTGATTTGCGCAGTTTTGTTTTAACTAAAATGATTTTGGCGCGCAGTTTACGAAAAGCGAACGACCTTCTCGATCGCTTCTCTTTTACTGGTCAAAACGGGTGACTCGTGCGGGGTTAAGACAATCCCGGTCCGTTTGTTTTTACGGATTCCGAAATACCGTGCCAGAATTTAGACGAAAGCAATTAGCGGGCCAGGTCTCCAGGGACAGCGCGACGAGAAAACGAAGGCACGATTTTCTCGGCGACTGACATTTTTCGGACCAAGTGCTTGTCTTCGACTTCTCCACGTTCAGGCTCTCTCGGAGCACGCGAGAACGCCCGGTCCACCATGCTTTCGAACATCGGAATCAACGAATCGCTGCCCACCGGATGCCGTGCCTCACTGAGGCCCAAGTCCCAGCGCTGTGACATGAGGAGCTTGGCAGACCCTTCCCGAGATGTCGCCTTCAACGAGGCATATCCAATCCAGATGAGAATCACCAAAGTGTACGCCGGGGTTGTGATCATGTTTACCGTCGGGTGGTGGATTAGCCTACCTGACAGCAGAGCCAGTCCAACCAGTTCGACGCAGGCGAAACTGCCAAACCCAAGAGCGATGCCGAAGCTGAGTTGCCGCCGGGAAATGCCCATGTGGCGCGAAAAAAATAGAAGAAACAAGATCAGGCCACACTGAATGAAGCGCACGCTGCGCTGCATGATAATCACGGCCTGGACTAGCGGCTCGTCGTCTCCTTGTTGGCTCGCCACCGCGACTACCATCGCGACCAATAACATCACCAGCGCAGCCCACTTGAATAACAGAGTCCCCAGGTCCTTGAGGTTGGGGTACGGGCGTAGCATATCCAGAAAAATCTCGTGAATGACCTTGAATCCTATCGCCACGCTGATCGCAGCGCTGATCCAGTAGGCATCGAAGTAAGCCGTAATCGCACGGTCGGTTGCGCTTGGGCCGCTGCCCCATTGATAAATCGGGAACAAGACCAGGAAATTCACAACCTGGAAAACAATGTAGGCGAAAAACACTGGAAAGGTGCGATGAAGACGGCGCCAATACATGACCCCAGCCAGGGACAACTCCAGGACTGGGTGGGCGATCCAGAGCGCATCCTTGAGATTGACATGCATGGGTTTAGCTCATTGTCACAGCTGCCTACGGGCGTCTTCCCCCGTTTCTCGCTTCTTGACCTTACCAGTTCTGGCGAAAGGGTCAATGGACGAAAGTAACCAAAGGTAACAGTTACCCCGCCGCTTCTTCTAAACAATTGTTACGCTGAAGGATAGACTCGCCGTCCCATAACGGGACATGGGAAGCGCGAACGCAAGGATGGTTACTATCGGGATCATCCTGGTCGCGCGGGGACGGGCGTCCCCGCCCAAGTATAGCAACTCCACCGTGCCTTGGCTGGATTGCGAAAACACGCGTTCAGAACTGCTTCTCCGACAACAGGCCCGACTGCAACGAAACGGACACCGCCTAGGCAAAATAAGGCTCCGCCGCACCAAAGCTGTAAATGATGCATGAGCGACAAACGGTAAGCCATCCTGCCGGACTAGACTTTACCGGCCGGGGTGGAGCACCCGATTCTCCGAAGTCTACATCGCATGCATCTCCTTGACGACGAACCCTTAGGGGGATCTACAGTGTGTACGGTATCGAACAGAGTGGCACATTGTGGCATGGTACTCGGACCATGGCCCTCTCCCCTTTTCAAGAACGCATTAGCCACCTTTCTGCCAGGGCCGTCAGCGTCGAGGATCCGGAAGAGTTCAACCGGGTGTTCTCCGACTTGAGAGCGGCTCTTCGAGGCCAGCTCGCACATCTTAGAGAAATGGTTGACGACGCCAAAGAAACGATTTCGCGGCTCCCTGCGAAATCCGTTCTCGAGCCACGAGGAACTGAGAGGCGCAAGGGAGAGCGACGAAAAAACCAGCGGCGAAAGGTGAAATCAGGACTCGGTGGCGCCGGCAGTTTCCGTAGCGCTTGACGTCTCTCAGGATTTGCGGCGATCTGTGCGGGCTCGCTCCGCCTGGACGGCGCTTGCCCCATTAGTATTTGCGGGGAAGCTGGGCGTGCCTTTGCGGGTACGGGTTACCATGGTTCGTTGCCGGGGGTTCTGGAGTGCCGCTTATAATTTCCGTCACTCCCGCTCCAAATGCGAGGTTGTGGTTCATGACCAGGGTCACCGGGGCCGATCAAAATCGGCAGAGTCAGGAATTGACCATCTTCCACGATGTGGCCAAAGCTCTGACCTCGTCGCTCGATCTCGATTCCATTCTGCAGACCATCATGGAAAAGATGGCGGAATACTTCCGTCCCGATACCTGGTCGTTGCTGATGGTGGACGATGAGCGCGAGGAACTGTACTTCGCCATTGCGGTGGGGAGTGCCTCCGAGGCCTTGAAGAACATCCGGCTGAAAGTGGGTGAGGGCATTGCCGGCTATGTGGCCAAGCACGGGGAGCGACTGGTTGTTCCCGATGTCATGACCGATCCTCGATTCGCCAAGCGCATTGATGAAATGACCAAATGGGAGACCCGTTCGATTGTCTGCTTTCCCGTCAGCTCGCGACTGCGTGTCTTGGGCGTGATTCAGTTGGTGAACGTGGATATGGAGCACTTTGGCGATCAGGAGATATTCTTCCTCCAGTCTCTGTGCGACTACGCGGCGATCGCGATCGAAAATGCGCGGGCCGTGGAGAAGATTCAGGAACTCACCATCACCGACGATTGCACCGGGCTTTACAATGCGCGGCATCTCTACAAGACGCTCGAGACCGAGGTTTATCGGTCATCGCGCTTTGGTTATGAATTTACGGTTTTGTTTATCGACCTCGATCACTTCAAACAAGTCAACGATACCAACGGGCATTTGGTTGGAAGCAAACTGCTGGCTGAGATTGGATATCTGATTAAAGCCCAACTGCGTTTGATTGACTATGCTTTCCGCTATGGTGGCGACGAGTTCGTCGTACTGCTGCCGCAGACGGGAAAGGATTCGGCTTTGGTAGTGGCAAAGCGCTTGCGCGACAGCCTGCGCACCAGCATGTTCTGTAAAGAAGAAGGTCTGAATCTGAATGTCCGGGCTTCGATGGGGGTAGCTACCTATCCTCACGATGCCAAGACGCCTCACGACATCATTCGGCAAGCGGATGAAATGATGTATCTGGTGAAGAACACTTCGCGGGACAATATTGGGATTGCGCAACGTGGCGTAATGAAATAACTGGAGAGACGTAGCTAGCTACGGTTCTACTCTCAGCTTCTTTTCTTCGATTCCTCTCCGTGCCACGTGCTGTCGAGCTTTGCTCGACTGGACACCTTGGTGCGGCTGTCCCACGTGATTCTTGTTAATCTGCCGGGACTGCGGCTGGCTGGGTTACTCTTGCCGTCTTCTGGCGGGGTGCTTCAGTCTGCAGCCACTTCCGGATCTCCGGGAGGGCGGCACGGGTTGCTAGTTCTCCGGCGCGCACCAGGGCAGCGCTTTGCTCGAAGGCATCGTACTTGTAGCCGTTGACGTCGGGTTCGATCACCAGGTCGGCGGCTTGCTTCCACTGGCTGCTGTTCATCTCCTGGGCGATGGCGAAGCATTGCCCGATTACATCGAATAAATGGCGAGGCCCTTCGCCGCCCGCCCAGTTGCCTTTCAGATGCACGGCTAGCACGCGATCCGCTCCCATTTGCCGCAACGGCCGGGTGGGCACGGTGTGCGACAGCATGCCATCGATCAGCAGGCGTCCGCGAATCTTTACCGGCAAGAACATTCCTGGATATGCGCAGCTTGCGCGTACGGGATCGACCAGCGGTCCGGAATGAAAAACCACGCCCTCTCCCGTGGAGAAGTCGGTTGCTGTCACCGCCAACGGAATGCGCAACTCCTCGAAAGTTTTAACCTTGAGAAGGTGGTTCAGGAACCCGATCATGCGCGAGTTGCTGGCAAACCCATAGCGCGAGAGCGTCCAACTGGCAATGTGCTTGAAGCGGACGCGGGCGGCAACTTGCTCGAGCTCCGCGGCCGAGATCCCGCTGCAATAGGCGGCGCCGATGAGTGCGCCCACACTGGTTCCGGCAATATAGCGGATGGGGATGTTTTCTTCTTCGAGGACTTTGAGAACGCCGACGTGCGCGATACCGCGAGCGAAGCCTCCACCGAGGGCGAGACCGATCCCCACGCCTGCCGCTTGGGAACCCAGGCCTGCGGGTTGACCGGAAAGGCCGCGTCCGAACGCCTGCACCGAACGAATGATCTTATCCAGACTCTTCACGGGGGACCTCACACCATTCCCGGCTTTGCCCGGCTATTGTCTTTACTCGCTAACCAAACCTCTCACCCCAAGTTAGGCTGGCAAGTAAGATGCCACTTCAGTACTAATCGTTTCATAGGGAGGGCGGTCGCACCAGATTACGGGCTGATGGGTTACTGGTGGTTACTGGACCTCCTCCCGCGTGTGACTAACTCCTGTGTTTTTGATAACTTAAACCCATGGTTCGTGAGATTTCTGCCGGCGGCGTAGTGGTAAGGCGTATCGACGAGGAATGGCAGATGGCCGTCATTGAGCCGCAAAAGGAATCTGCGGCAGTCCTCCCCGGGGAAGCCAAGAAGAAAACATCGCAAAAAATGTTACTCGCTTTGCCCAAAGGGCTGGTCGATCCCGGTGAAAAACCCGAGCAAACGGCTATCCGGGAGGTGGCGGAAGAGACTGGTGTGACCGCCGTCCCGGTAACGAAACTCGGCGACATCAAATACGCTTACGTGCGCACCTGGGGCGGGAAAGAGCGGGTTTTCAAAATCGTCAGCTTCTACCTGTTTCGCTACCAGTCTGGCCAGATCGACGAAATCGCGCCTGAGATGCGGATCGAGGTCAAGCGTGCGCTGTGGATTCCCCTGGAAGACGCAGTGCGCAAACTGGCCTATCGAGGCGAAAAAGACATGGTTCGGCGGGCGCAGGCGTATCTGAAGGCTCACCCGGAACTTTAGCGCTCGCAGGACGTGCACTCGTCACGCACATGTGTGATATCTAACCTTGACTCCATTTCGCTCGAAGTCTATGTTGAACTCAACTTGATTGAGGCGCGTGCCGCTGCCATCCTCACCCCACATCTAATGCGGCACGCGCCTGCGGTGTTTTCCGGGGTCTTTTCCTGGTTCGTCCCCTTATGATTAAGTAAGAACGACTGCGTGATGAACGTATTGCGTCAAAAAGTCTTTTCCTATAGGGACGGTCGCTGGCAAGTCGTCGCAGTCTTTCCAAGGGATGACGTGATTCCGCTGAGAATTGATTTTCCATTTAGAATTCAGAGGTGAAGCAGTCAATGAAGGTGAGCGTCCGATCTGGGCTCGTTGTGGCTGCGTCGCTGCTGGTTACCTTTGGGGTTTGGCGCTGGGCGAATCACGTCCTGGTACCCGTCTACACTGCAAACGCAATAGCACGAGGAAGACCGATCGGCAACAACTCTGACCTTTACCCCGTCTGGCTAACGACAGTGGAAGTGCTCTCACAGGGAAGAACACCCTACAGCAGGCAGTTGACATCGGACATTCAAAAGGGCTTTTATGGGCGAGAACTGGACCCCAGAAAATCTGCCGACCCCACGAACTTGCAGGCTTTCGTCTATCCCCTATACGTGGTGTTTCTTTTGGCCCCTACGGTAACGCTGCCGTTTGCTAACGCGGCGGAAATATTCCGGTGGCTCTTACTGATTTGTATAGCCTGCAGCGTCCCGCTTTGGATGCATGCGGTTGGGTTCCATCCCAGGCGGCTATTCACGGCCTCGGCGATGATGCTCGCAGTAAGCAACTTCCCGGCTGTGATGGAAGATCGGCAGCAGAACCTAAGCGCTCTGGTTGTACTGCTGCTGGCATGCTCAGTCGCCGCGACGGTGCGGCATTGGTTGACCTTGAGCGGTTTTTTGTTGTCGTTGTCTACGATCAAGCCACAACTCTCCGTACTTCTGATTGCGTGGATGCTTTTGTGGGCTATGAGCGACTGGAAAGAACGTAGACGACTGGTGTGGAGTTTTGTGATCACATGGCTGAGCCTGCTCGCCGCCGCTACGGCTATTTCTCCCAATTGGATGCAAGGATTCTGGGCTGCCATCCAGGCTTATCGATCGTATGCGATGGGCCCTTCCATCTTTCAAATGTTGCTTCCGCCGATTCTCGCAATTCCGGTGATTGCGATGCTTCTGGTGTTCGTCGGAGTTATCTGTTGGCAGTGGAGGAAAGCTCAGCCCGGCTCCAACCAGTTCGCCTGGACATTGGCTTTGCTTGTTGCCGCGACGGTAACACTAACGGCCCAAGCCCCCCATTATCAGCTTCTGCTCTTGCCAGCATTGCTGGCTCTGGTGGCTTCGGCCGATGCTATTCGTCGGATGGGCTTTCTTGTTCGCGCCCTGGCAAAGGCAACTTGGGCTTGCCTTCTTTGGCAATGGGGTGCGGCGTTGGGCCTAGCTCTGTGTTCGATCTTCGAACCAGCATCCAGGCTGCGGATGGTAGCGGAGCTTCCGATTTACACATTGCTGGCTTTGCCAGTTGTTACCCTGTTTGCAGTTGTGAGCGCGGTTCTGTGGATGCAATTACCACGGCACATTGTCAAGTCCGAGATCGATACCGAAGTCTGCCTGATGAGGGACCGCCTCGTAGCGGAGTAGACATTTTTCGCATGAAACCAGAAAGTCTGGCTCGTGAGCAATCGAAATGGCTGCTAGAGCTACCTTTGTAGAAGGACGCATTGGCTGCCTGTTCAGGGATGGGAGTGTTTGATCGATGAAGCATATTCACAAAGTCGCTGTCCTCGGTGCCGGGACCATGGGTGCCCGCATCGCTGCGCACTTCGCGAACGCGGGTGTCCCCAGTTATCTGTTTGATATCGTTCCGCCTGACGCGGACGGGCCCGCTCGAAACAAGATCGCCGCGGCCGGGCTGGATGCGGCAAAGAAATCCAAGCCGGCCGCTTTCATGGATGCCGCACTGCCGCGGCTGATCACCATCGGCAACTTCGACGATGACCTCAAACGGCTGGCCGACGTGGACTGGATCATCGAGGCGGTGGTCGAGAACCTCGATCTCAAGCGGGCTTTGCTGAGGAAGGTAGAAGCTATCCGCAAGCCCGGGACCATTATTACGACCAACACCAGCGGGCTGCCCGTGGGGAAAATTTCCGAAGGATTCTCCGTCGATTTTCGCCGCTCATGGCTTGGGACGCACTTCTTCAATCCGCCGCGCTACATGCGGCTGCTGGAACTCATTCCTACGCCCGACACTGATCGCGCGGCCATCGACGCGATTGCCCACTTCTGCGACATTCATCTCGGCAAGGGCATTGTTGTCGCCAAGGACACGCCGAACTTCATCGGAAATCGCATCGGGACGTTTTCGGTGTTGAACGTCATGCGCCTGATGCAGGAGATGGATCTGAGCATTGAAGATGTGGATGCGCTCACCGGACAGGCCGTGGGATGGCCGAGGTCTGCGACGTTTCGCACCATTGATTTGGTGGGGCTGGATATTTTGGGGCATGTGGTCAGCAATATGTCGGAGGAAGACGGGCGAGGGCGCCCGCCCCACACTAGTGCGCTGCCGGATTTTTACAAACAGATGCTGGAACGCAAATGGCTCGGCGACAAAACCAAAGGCGGCTTCTACAAGAAGGTGAAGGGGGGCAAAGGTGGAGAAGACGAACGCCTCGCCCTCGATTGGAAAACGCTGGAATACCATCCGCGCAAGAAGCCCAAGTTCCCCGCTCTCGACATGGCCAAGAACGTCGAGCAGACCGGAGCACGTCTGAAGATGCTGCTGGGCCTCGACGGCAGCGGTCCACAGAAAAATGATAGAGCTGGTGCGTTCCTGTGGTCGGCTCTATCCGATCTTTGGATCTATTCCGCCAATCGCATTCCGGAGATTTCGGATTCCATTGTAGAGATTGATCGTGCCATGCGCCTCGGCTTCAACTGGGAACTCGGGCCATTCGAGCTTTGGGACGCGGCCGGCATCGAAGCCACGGTCGAACGCATGAAGAAAGAAAATCGGCCGGTTGCGCCAAATGTCGAACAGTTGCTCGCCTCGGGAAAGAAAACCTGGTATCTGGACGATTCTAAAGCTGCTTCTGGCCGTGCCTACTGGAATTTAAAAGGTGCGAACTATGAGCCAGTGAAAGTCTCGAGCGGCGTCTGGTCGGTCGAAGTGGCGAAAAAATCAAATGGAGTGGTGAAGAAGAACTCCGGAGCGTCGCTGGTGGACCTCGGCGATGGCGTGGCCTGCATCGAATTCCACTCCAAGATGAACACGATTGGCACTGACATCGTGCAGCTCATCTCGCAGAGTCTGAAGCCCGGTGGCCCCGGCGACAACTTCGAGGCATTCGTCATTACCAACGACGCCACGAATTTCTCCGTTGGCGCCAATCTCATGCTGCTTCTCATGTCGATTCAAGAAGAAGAGTGGGACGACGTCGACCTCGCCATTCGCACCTTCCAGGGCATGACGCAGGCGATCAAGTTCTCGCCGAAGCCGGTGGTGGCTGCGCCTTTCGGCCTCACGTTAGGCGGAGGCACGGAGATTTCCCTGCACGCTCCCGCGCTACAACCTCATGCTGAGCTTTACATGGGATTAGTCGAGGTCGGCGTCGGTTTGCTTCCCGGAGCCGGCGGCTGCAAAGAGATGCTGCTGCGCGCCATCGACACCGCCGAATCGATTCGACCCGGCGGAAGAGGCGAGTCTGTGGAGTTGATGGAGGCGATGAAGAAACTCTTCGAGACCATCGCAACTGCTAAAGTGGCGACGTCGGCTCATGAGGCGCGCAGCCTCGGATTCCTGCGAGATTCCGACAGCATCACCATGAACCGCGAACGCGTCCTGAGCGACGCAAAGGCCCGTGCGTTAGACTTGGTCCGCGCTGGATATGAGCCTCCGCAGCCGCGCACCGACATTCCCGCCCCTGGCGAAAACATCCTCGCCGCTCTCAAGATGGGCGTCCATCTCATGCGCCAGGGCGACTACATTACCGAATACGAAGTAAAGCTGGCCACCAAAATCGCCGAGGTCCTATGCGGCGGCAATGTGACCGCAGGCACGCCCGTGAGTGAACAATACATCCTCGACCTGGAGCGCGAAGGATTCAAATCGCTGTGCGGCGAAAAGAAGACGCAAGAGCGAATTCAGTACACGCTCAAAACCGGGAAGACGCTGAGGAACTGAATCGTGTCAGGTTTGCCACTCACAATCATTCAATCGAAAACCATCGATCAACAATCTAAGATTAGTCTAGGAGTTCTTTATGCGTGAAGTCGTCATCGCTTCTTCCGTCCGCACGCCTGTGGGACGCGCCTTCAAAGGCACGCTCCGTGCCACTCGTCCTGATGAACTTGCCGCCGTCGCCATCAAGAGGCGCGCTCGAACGTGTGCCGGAGATCAACCCCAAGAGAAATCGAAGACGTCATCCTCGGCTGTGCCATGCCCGAAGCTGAGCAAGGGATGAACGTGGCCCGCATTGCGTCGCTGCGTGCTGGCTTGCCCGTCGAGGTTTCGGCACTGACCATTAACCGTTTCTGCTCGTCTGGCCTGCAGGCGATTGCCATGGCGGCGGAGCGCATCATGAGTGGTGGGGCGGAAATCATCGTGGCCGGCGGGACCGAATCCATGTCGATGATCCCGATGGGCGGCCACAAGATTTCACCCAACCCCTGGCTGGTCGACCATTATCCCGACGCGTATCTCTCCATGGGTTTGACCGCTGAGAGGCTCGCGCAACGCTTCGGCATCACGCGCGAGGCAGCCGACGAATTTTCCTATCGCAGCCACCAGAAAGCTTTGGCCGCGATTCAGGCTGGCAAGTTCGCGGACGAAACCGTCGCTGTGCCGGTGAGTTTCACCACGCCCAATGGCTCGAAACCGAAGCGGCAAGAGATCACCTTCAAAGTGGACGAAGGCCCGCGCGCCGACACTTCACTCGAAGCGCTGCTCTCGCTCAAACCCGCATTCCACGCCAAGGGCACGGTGACCGCAGGCAACTCGTCTCAGATGTCGGACGGCGCGGCAGCCGCCGTGGTCATGTCCGCCGAGCGCGCAAAAGCTCTCGGCATCAAGCCGCTGGCTCGCTACGTCTCATTCGCTACGGCCGGGTACAAGCCAGAAGAAATGGGGCTGGGGCCGGTATTCGCAATCCCCAAAGCGCTGAAGATGGCAGGGATCAAACTCTCCGACATCGATGTGATCGAATTGAATGAAGCCTTTGCCGCACAGTCCTTGGCGGTCATCAAAGAAGCAGGGCTCGATCCTGAGCGCGTCAATCCCAACGGCGGCGCGATTGCCCTCGGTCATCCTTTGGGGTGTACTGGCGCGAAGCTCACGGCGACAATCATCCGCGAAATGAAGCGGCGCAACTCGAAGTATGGCCTCGTGACCATGTGCGTGGGCGGCGGCATGGGAGCGGCCGGGATTTTCGAAAACCTCTCGTAAGCACGAAAGGACAAGCACCTCCACTCGCCACAGAGACCCAGAGGCACAGAGATTTATTGGTTCTCTAGCTATAGAATTAAAGCTGCCTCTGTGTCTCCGTGCCTCTGTGGTGAAATTTGTTGGTTGAGGATTCGATCAAATATGGCGACGACTACAGCAGTTCCGCAGGCCAAGATCTCCGGCGGCAGCTTTCTTCTGGAAGAGCGCAAGACCGACGAAGTCTTCACCCCCGAAGACTTCACCGAGCAGCATCTGCTCATTGGCCAGACGGCGGAGGAGTTTGCCGTCAACGAGATCGTGCCCAACATCGAGAAGATGGAGCACAAGGACTTTTCCATCACTCGCGACCTGCTGAAAAAAGCCGGCGAACTCGGGCTCAGTTCGGCCGAGATTCCGGAAGCTTACGGCGGCCTCGAGATGGATAAAGTCACAGCTGCCGTGATCGCTGACCACATCGCGAAATATGCGGGATTCGCGACGACTTGGGGCGGACACACCGGAATCGGCACGCTGCCTATCGTCTACTTCGGTACCGAGGAGCAAAAGAAGAAATATTTGCCCCGGCTTGCGGCAGGAGAGATTGTCGGCGCTTATGCTCTCTCCGAAGCTTCTTCCGGCTCCGACGCCCTCAACTGCCGCGCTCGCGCTGAGCTTTCGAAAGATGGACGCCATTACATTCTCAACGGCGAGAAAATGTGGATCACCAACGCCGGCTTCGCCGACCTGTTCACCGTCTTCGCCAAGGTTGACGGCGAAAAGTTCACGGCCTTTCTGGTCGAGAAAACCTTTCCCGGATTTTCCGTCGGTGCCGAAGAGCACAAAATGGGCATCCGCGGATCTTCTACCTGCCCCATCATTTTGAACGACTGCAAAGTCCCGGCCGAGAACCTGCTCGGCGAAATTGGCAAGGGACACGTCATCGCCTTCAACATCTTGAACGTTGGCCGCTTCAAGCTGGGCGCTATGTGTGTTGGCGGCGCGCGATTGTCGCTCGAGAACGCCATCGGTTACGCCAAGCAGCGTAAAGCGTTCGCCAAAGTGATCGCGGACTTCGGCCTGGTTCGCGAAAAGCTGGCCAACATGGCGGTCGGGATTTACACCGGCGAGGCCATGGTTTATCGCACCGTCGGCATGATGGACGTCGCGCTATCCGAGGTTGACAAATCCGCAGCCGATGCTGCGAAAGAAACCCGCAAGGCTATCGAGGAGTATGCCGTCGAATGCTCCATCATCAAAGTCTGGGGCTCGGAGATGGTCGACTTCGTGGTCGATGAGACGGTGCAAATCTACGGCGGCTATGGCTTTGTCGAAGAATATCCTGCCGAGCGGGCGTACCGCGACGCGCGTATCAACCGCATCTTCGAGGGCACCAACGAAATCAACCGGCTCATCATCACCGGATTCTTGCTCAAGCGTGCGATGTCGGGCCAGTTGCCGCTGATGCCTGCAATCAAGAAGCTGATGGACGAAGTTTTGTCCGGACCTTCAGTTGGAGAAGATCTCGAAGGCCCCCTCGCCGAAGAACGCAAGCTGGTAATGTCGGCTAAAAAGCTTGGTTTGTTCGTGGCGGGAGCGGCTACGCAGAAATACATGCAGGCCATTCAGGATCAGCAGGAGGTCATGGGAGCGATCGCGGATATGGTCATCGAGACCTACGCGATGGAGTCGGCTGTCCTCAGAGCAGAAAAGATTGCGGAACGTAATGGCGAGAACGCCGCTTCCCTGCCCATTGCCATGACGCGCGTTTATCTCTCACAGGCGATGGAGAAAATCGAAGCTGCGGCTAAGAAAGTTATCGCTGCCGTCGCCGACGGCGACATGCTGCGCACCCAGTTGGCGATTCTGCGCCGGCTGGCGAAACATGAGCCCTTCAACACCATTGAGTTACGCCAGCAGATCGCGCAGAAGGTGATTGAGCGGGGAAAGTATACACTGGCTTAGAACCGCTTTTGCTTTGCTGAGACCCGTTACGGATTGTCATCCCGACCGGAGCTTCTCATTCCCTTCGGGAATGAGAAGCGGAGTGGAGGGACCTGCTGTTTCGGGCAGGTTCAGCAATCCTTCGCTTCGCGAACGACCGTACTTCTGCGCAGAGATTTAAGACGGGAAGATTGGGGGCGAGGGCGCCTACGCCACGCCAAGTCAAGCTGCCTTCAGCTTCTCCATCACGCTCTGGATCAACTCCTTCGCATCGGTCAGATTTTTCATCACCATCTGGATGTCCATCACCGGCTTGCCCGGCCAGCGCTGGCTCTGGCAATAGACGCCGTGCTGTCCGACTAACGCCATGGCGTCCGTGATCATGTCCATGGTGACGGCCAGTCGCCCCCGCGGAACACCCAACATGGTCTCGTAGTGTTCCAGTTCTTCCTGCTTCTCGTCGAATACCGGCATGCTGAGATTGTAACGGCTGTCCGCCGTGGCGCATAATTGTGGGAGCTTGCTGTCCAAGTCAGTCGTTTCTACGTCAAAGCTTCTAGCAATTAGCATTTGGCATTTGGCCAGCGCGGAGCGCGACCCAGTCTCAGGCGGCCGACCTTCGGGACCGACTGCCAATTGCTAGACGCCAAATACTACAAGGAGAAACTCATGCAGAAGAAAATTGTATTTCTAACTTCTCTATTGCTCGCATTCACCGTGCTCGCCGCCTGCCAGGACAAGAAGCCTCTAAGCCCTCCCGCCCAAGCCCAATGCAAGCTCTCGGATGGCAAAACCATTACGGTCAACTATTCCAGTCCGCGCGCCAAAGGCCGCAAGGTGTTCGGAGGGCTCGTGCCCTATGGCGAAGTCTGGCGGACCGGGGCCAACGCAGCGACAACGTTTGTCAGCGACGCTAACGTAAACGTGGGCGGCAAAGATGTTCCTGCGGGGAGCTATACGATTTTTACCGTCCCCAACCCCGACAAGTGGACGCTCATCATCAACAAGAAAACCGGCGAGTGGGGCATCCCCTATAAGTACGAAGCGGACGAACTGACGCGCGTGGACATGAAAGCTTCATCCACATCGGCGCCGGTCGAGAACTTCACCATCGCGCTGGTCTCGATGGGCGGAAGTTGCACCATGACCATCAGCTGGGAAAACACACAAGCTTCCGTGGACATCGGCGAGAAAAAATAACCTAGCGCCCTTAACCACAAAGGACACAAAGTCTGGCTACGGATTTTCCTTTGTCTACCTTCGTGTCCTTTGTGGTTGATGCTTCTATTGAGCCGGCTTCCACCGCAGCACGGGTTTTCTGGCGGCGGCCGTCTCGTCGAGACGCGACACCCGAGTAGTGTGGGGCGCGGCCAGAACCATCTGCGAATCTTCTTCCACTTCTTCCGCGATCGACTTCATGGCCTCGATGAACAAGTCCAATTCTTCCTTGGGCTCGCTCTCGGTCGGCTCGATCATGAGGGCTCCGGGCACGATCAGCGGGAACGCCGTCGTATAAGGATGAAAGCCGTAATCGATCAGCCGCTTGGCGATGTCCATGGTCTTCACGCCTTTTTTCGCCTGCACTTTATCGCTGAAAACCACTTCATGCATCGTCGGAGTGGCATAGGGCAAATCGTAGATGCCTTCCAGGCCTTTGCGAATGTAATTGGCATTCAACACCGCGTCTTCCGTGGTCTGGCGCAAACCGTCTGGCCCGTTGGCCAGAGTGTAAGCCAGCGCGCGAACAAACATTCCGAAGTTGCCATAGAATGCACGCACCCGGCCCACCGACTGCGGCCGGTTGTATTCGAAACCCAGAGTGCCGTCAGGCTTGGCGATGACCACTGGCGTTGGCAGAAACGGCTCGAGTATCTTTTTGATTGCCACCGGCCCCGACCCAGGTCCGCCACCGCCGTGGGGCGTCGAAAACGTTTTGTGCAGATTCAGGTGCATCAGATCCACGCCGAAATCGCCAGGACGCACCTTGCCGACCAGCGCGTTCATATTGGCGCCGTCCATGTAGAGTAGGCCACCCTTGGCGTGCATAATGTCGGCGATCTTGTGAATCTCCTGCTCAAAAATGCCCAGCGTGTTGGGATTGGTCAACATCAGCGCCGCCACTTCTTCGTTCATCTGCGACGCCAGCGCCGCCACATCCACCATTCCCTGAGCGTTCGACTTCAGGTTCTCCACTGCGTAGCCGACCATCGCGGCCGTTGCAGGGTTGGTTCCGTGAGCAGAGTCAGGAATCAGAATCTTTTTGCGGGGTGCGCCCTTCGATTGATGGTAAGCCCGCACCAGTAGCAGACCAGTCAACTCGCCGTGCGCCCCAGCAGCAGGCTGCAACGTGATCGCATCCATACCGGTGATTTCGATCAGGCATTCGCTAAGAGTCTGGAGGATCCGCAATGCTCCCTGCGAGATTTTCTCCGGCTGGTACGGATGCCCATTGGCCAGTCCGTCCAATCGTGAAACCACTTCGTTCACCCGCGGGTTGTACTTCATGGTGCAGGAGCCGAGCGGATACATGCCGAGATCGATGGCGTAATTCCACGTCGAGAGCCGCGTAAAGTGGCGGATGATTTCGATCTCGCTCACCTCCGGCATGTTGCCCAGATCTTTTCTCTCCGATGACCCGAGAAGCTTGCTCGTATCCACTTCAGGCACATCGAGCGGAGGCAGTTTCCATGCGGCTTTCCCTGCCGAGGATTTCTCGAAGATTAATCCCTCATTCTGATTGACGTGGCGGGTGGCTTTGCGCGTGATGTGCTTCATCGCACCACCTCCTGAACGTCGGCTGCTTCTTTCGAGAGCTTCGCCGAACGCTCACCCTCTGCTACCGAACTAACAGCGATATCAATCGCCTTCCGGCGGGTCATCTCCGTGCAACACCACAAAGCCGCATTGCCGAGTTCAGGATAGAACTTCTTCAGCGGAAACCCGCCGACGGTTTTGTTTTCGAGAAGCCGGTTATTGATCGCGTAGGGATCTTCGCTGGTCTGTACAACGAACTCATTGAAGCGTGGCGCGTCGGAGAACAGCACTTTCGCATGTTTGCCGAATTGTTGGGCGGCGTACGCAGCTTTCGCCAGGTTCTGTTTCGCCAATTCGCGCAAGCCGACTTTCCCGTAAATCGTCATGAAGATGTTGGCCATCAACGCAATCAACGCCTGGTTAGTACAGATATTCGAGGTCGCCTTCTCACGCCGGATATGCTGCTCGCGAGTAGCGAGCGTAAGCACGAAACCGCGCTTGCCATTTCTATCCGTCGTTTGCCCCACAAGTCGGCCGGGCATCTGCCGTACGTATTGCTCGCGGGTAGCGATCACGCCGCAGTACGGCCCGCCGAAACTGAGGGGCACGCCAAACGACTGCGCTTCCATCGCAATAATGTCAGCTTGCCGCGGCGGTTCGATGATGCCGAGCGAAACCGCTTCCGCAATCGAAACCACCAGCATCGCGCCGTGTTTGTGTGCAATGTCGGCGATCGCGGCCACATCTTCAACGGTGCCAAAGAAATTCGGCGATTGAATCAGCACGCACGCCGTGTCGGGACTAATGGCCTTGTCCAGTTCGTTCAGGTTCACCCGGCCGTTGTCGGTGAATGGCACAGTGGCCAGCGGCATGCCCTGATGATGAGCGTAAGTCGCCAAGACTTCCCGATATTCGGGATGGACGCTGCGCGCAATCGCCACCGCATTGCCGCCCGGTAACGCGGCAGGCCATCATCGCAGCTTCCGCGGCCGCGGTCGAGCCGTCATACATGCTTGCGTTGGCTACCTCCATACCGGTAAGTTCACAAATCATGCTCTGGAATTCGAAAATGGACTGCAGTGTGCCCTGGGAAATTTCTGCTTGATACGGTGTGTAGGCAGTGAGAAACTCGCCGCGTGAGATCAGCGAATCGATAATCACCGGGCGGTAATGGTAATAAGCGCCAGCCCCGAGAAACGTCGCATAGGCCTCGCCGTTCTCGCGGGAGCGCTCGCGGAACCAGTCCACGATTTCAGACTCCGCCATTTGGCGCGGAACCTTCAAATCTCGATTGAGCCGGTACTCGGCCGGAATGGGCGCGAACAAGTCGTCAATCGAACGCGCGCCAATGGCTTTCAACATGGCTTCTCGGTCGGCGGGAGATTTCGGAAGATAGCGCATAGAGCTTAGATGTAAGTCAAAGTCAGATCGATTGTTCCGCCCCTATTCAAAAGCTTGAACCACAAAGGACACGAAGGTTCACGAAGGAAGCTCTTGTCCTGCTTTACCGGCAACACCAGACTAACCGCCTTCTTCCGCGACGAACTTCTCATAGTCGGCGGCGGCGAGCAAGCCATTCAATTCATTCGGATCTTTGAGCGTGAGCTTAATCATCCAGGAGCCGTGCGCGTCCTTGTTGATCTTCTCCGGAGACGTCGCCAGGTCGCCATTCACTTCAGAGACGGTGCCCGAAGCGGGAGCGTATAAGTCTGACACTGCCTTGACCGACTCCACCGAGCCAAACGTCTTCCCTTTGGTAATCTCAGTGCCAGGTTTGGGCAGTTCGACAAAAACGATGTCGCCCAGCGACTCTTGCGCGTGGTCCGTGATGCCAACGGTTGCACTGTTGCCGTCAACTTTAATCCACTCGTGTTCTTTGGTGTATTTGAAGTCGGTCGGATAGGGCATAATCGCTCTTGGCTCCTAGCTCTTAGCTTCCAGCTTGTGGCCTGCTAACTTTTCTTCGGGCGCTTGTAAAACGGCGTTGGTACAACCTGGGCTCTCACACCTTGACTGCGGCACTCCACCTTCACAGTTGATCCGACATCCGCGAACTCTGGGGGCACATAGGCCAGCGCAATATTCTTCTTTAGAAATGGCGCGTAGGATCCGCTGGTCACGTAGCCAATCTCTCGACAGGTGTCATCCTGAACCTTGTATCCATCACGGGCAATGCCGCGCTCAATCATTTCTAGCCCGACCAATGTTCTTTTCAGGCCTGCGGTCTTCGATTTCTCCAACGCTGCGCGGCCGAGGAAGTCCGGCTTCTCCATCTTGCAAAAACGGCCGAGCCCAGCTTCCCATACATTGATCGTATCCGAAATTTCGTGCCCGTACAGCGAGAGGCTGCCTTCGAGCCGCAACGTATTGCGAGCGCCGAGCCCGCAAGGAATCGCTCCGAACTCCTTGCCCGCCTCCAGCACCTTATTCCAGACCATGGCGCTGGTAGCCTCGTCGGCGGGCACGTAGATTTCAAATCCATCTTCCGCGGTGTAGCCTGTGCGCGCGATCAGAATGTTCTTAAGCCCACAGACGGTCCCGTGCGTTACCCAATAAAACTTCACCGCGGAAAGCTCAGCGTCGGTGAGCTTTTGCAGCAGATTCACGCCCTTGGGCCCTTGGATCGCGATCTGGGTAAAGTCGTCCGAGAGATTGTCGACTTTGCAGTTGAATTGCCGGGTGTTTTCGCGCACCCAGTTGAAATCTTTCTCGCGCGTTCCCGCATTAATCACCAGCAGGTAATCGTCTTCGCCCAGACGATGCACGATCACGTCGTCCACAAACGTTCCCTGCGGATAAAGCAGCGCCGAATACTGCGCCTGTCCGATGGCAAGCCGCGAAGCATCATTCATGGAGATATGCTGAACCGCAGCCAGGGCCTCGGGCCCTTGCAGGCGAATATCGCCCATGTGCGAGACGTCGAAGATGCCCACGCCGGTGCGAACCGCATTGTGCTCGGCAATAATGCCGCCCACCGACGGGTATTCGACCGGCATGTCCCAGCCATTGAATTCAACCATCTTCGCGCCCATCTTACGATGGACGGCGTTGAGCGCGGTCTTGCGAATAGTCAGCGTGGTCGATTGAACAGCGGGCAAAGGTCCCTCGATCAGAGCAGTGGGCTGCTGGGATGGTGAAACTCACTACCCTAACATGGGGATGCTAGCGGCATCAACCGGGGCCTGCCTGGAACCGCGCCACTTCCACGCGACGAACAAAACCCCCGCCCAAGCGAAGCTTGAGCGGGGCACCCTCGGGAGTTAATCAGAGGCTTTGGGTGGGCCAGCCCCCTACAATTTGAAAGCTCTATCGGCCCCCCAACCCGCGACCCAAATGTTGGCTCCGTCGAATGCCACGCTTTGCAGGGTTTGGTTCAGTCGCTTCGTGTGCAAAACGGCCCCGTCAGCTGGCCTCACCTCGATAATGTACGGCCCCGAGGTGAGCCACAAGTCCACTCCGTCGAAGGCTACGCCCGACCCATCGCACCCAACGGTGAAGGTTCCCAAATCCTTTCCGTCGCTGGCCCGCAACTTAGTGACTGTGCCGCCGTCGTTTGGCACCCAGATGTTCGCTCCATCGAAGGCCAGAGCGAGCAGGCCGCCCGTCGTCACCTTGAAGGTCCCCGCTGGCTTTCCGTCCAGTTTGAACCGGCTCACCGTGCCATCGAAATTCGTCACCTACATTTGGGTTCCGTCGCAGATGATGTCGATCGGGCCGCCGTAGTCTGGGAACGTGCCCAGCACTTTACCGTCGCTGGCCCGGAGCTTGGTGACTGAGGTGCTCTGGGTGTCGGTCACCCAAATGGCCTCTCCATCAAAAGCGGCGAAAAACGGCACCTTGCCCACGGCAAACTCGCCCAAATTCGCGCCATCGCTGGCCCGCAGTTTCGTCACCGTGTTCGGAAAGCTGTTCACCACCCAGATATTGGCTCCATCAAAAGCCACGCCCATCGGCGAGCCGCCCACGGTGAACGTCCCGAGGTTCGCTCCGTCGCTGACCCGCAGCTTGCTCACCGTGCTGTCGCGGTTGTTCGTCACCCACATGTTCGCTCCGTCGAAGGCGAGCCCATACGGGTTACGGCCGACCTTGAAGCTGGTAGTCAGATTTGCCGGATACCACTTCAACAACGCCACCTTCAGCGGGTTCGCTGGCGGTGAGCCGTTGCTCGGCGGCTGTTGTCGTGGCGTGCCCGCATTCTGCGCTCGTCCGGGAATTAGACTCGCACCGGTGACGATCACTAGCACTAAACAGATTCCGATCACTACCGGTTTCATGATTCTTTACCTCCGAAGGGTTCGACCCAACGACGCTACACCCAAATATAGAAGAAGATCCCCCGACTCGTAATTCCGAGGGCTATAACGGGAACTCGGCGAAAGCGATGGACAGCCCGTTAAGCCGTGGGAATTGTTGTCCGAATCGGGATAGATGTCAACGGCAAGGTGCCCAGAACATCCCGAATGTCTCAGATATGGAAAACCGGGGAAAACCGGGGACAGACGGAACGTTCCCCGATTTCCGGAGCAAAATATTGGGGAACGTCCCGTCTGTCCCCCAATTCCATGTCGGGGAACGTCCCGTCTGTCCCCCAATTCCCCCACCGTCTGTCCCCCAATTCCGTGTCCCCCAATTCCGCGGTCCCAATTCCTCCGGTCTCTGGAAGCCATCTCATTAATCAGCCGAAGGGGTGGACTGGCGTGTCCCCTCAGGGGCTAAAGCCCGCATTCTTGCTGGTCCTAGCGGCACGGCTGAAGCCGTGCCCTTCCCGAAACCGATTTTGTGAGCATGGAGGTACCCAGTTGCACGGGCGAGGACGCCCGCGCCTACATTTTGAGAATCATTCCATCAGCACGGGCGTAGCTTCTCTGGGAATTCTGGCCGCTTTCCCACTCCTCGCACAGGACGCGAGAAATGGGGCACCCGCGGAAGACACAAGGTCCCTCCACTGCGCTACTCATCCCCTTTGGGGACAAGTAGCTTCGGTCGGGATGACAATTCGTAGAAGATACTCTTGTGACAATCCGCGGGAAATACATTTTTGACGATCAAAATCAAGTGCAGAGATCCTTCGTTGGGAGTCGTTCGCGAGCGAACGACTCCGCGTTCTCAGGATGACAATCTGTCATCTGTGTCTGGGATCGCTAACGTCCGGCTTTGGCGGCGCGGGACTTTGATGGTTTGGCGAGGAGAAGGTGCCAGGCTTCGCGGTAGCGTCCGTATTTCGAGGTCTTGCGGTGGGGTGAGAGGCAGACCATGGCCTTACCTTGGAATGCGGCGGAGGGCAGAATGTACCAGACGTCGAGCGGAATTACGTAGGCGGCGACGAAGTCGATCTGGTTGGCGCGATAGGGTCGACTGGTTGAGGTGGTGCGGCAAATATAAGAGCCGAAGCGCTTGTACTTGGTCGATTTAACCTGCACGCGCAGAAAACGACCCTGATACTCGATGGCAAAGTCATAGCGCGCGGAATCTCCATAAGGCTTGGCAACGCATAATCCGTGCGCGGCGGCGCGGGCCATGAAACACATCTCGGCCCACTCGCCCCGCTGCTTGCGGTTCTTGATATCCACTCCTCGGTTTGTCATGAAGGTGATTTCCTGGGAAGTGCTGGTTTGGGTTGGGTAACGGCCAATAAAAAGGCGCGACCCGGAGGGGTCGCGCCTTAGTTAATCAATATGTTCTCATTATATCACATTGAAATAGGTAAACCCGCCAAATTTTGAAATTTATATTTTCAATGGACACAAAGGGATGGACGGAATCGTGTAATTTCTGCCTATTGACAACATTTCGGCAGTGGCGGGTGCGGCGGCGCGTGCCCTCGGGTTACCAACGGCACTTTCCTCTTCCCTGCCGGCCGCGCTACAGTTCGCCCATGGCCACCACCACCACAAACCGGAAGTACCGTTGCATGCAATGCGAGATGACGGAAGACCGCTGCGACTGCGAAAAATACTGCTGCCTTTGCCAATCGCTGATGGAAGTCCGCCTGTGCGAGGATGGCCTCTACTACTGCAAGCCCTGCCGCGAAGCGTGCGGTTATATCGTTGCGGAGTCGGGCTCGAGTTCCAACTTTTAGCTTTTAGCTTCCAGTTCCCGGCGCTTGGGATCGATCGTCTGCTAACTTTCCTTGCACTGCGTCCGTCACACCAGAGAGTTATGGAGTAGTATTTTCGTCGAAAGGAGACGGCTATGTCGTCGACCTTATCGTCACGGGTGGTCGCGGTCGCGGCGCCCAACTCTTCCGGTGCAGTCGCGGGAGTTGGCTCTGGGCGCATCGTTTCACTCGATATCATGCGTGGCCTGGTTATGGTCATCATGGCGCTTGACCATACTCGGGATTTCTTCACCAATCTCCGCTTCGAGCCCGAGAATCTGGCTCAGACGTATTACGCCTTGTTTTTCACCCGCTGGATTACTCATTTCTGCGCGCCCTTGTTTTTCTTTCTGGCGGGCACTGGCGCATTTTTCTACGGCAGGCGCAGAACGCCGCAGGCGCTAACCCGCTTTCTGTGGACGCGCGGACTCTGGCTGATAATCCTCGAATTCACCGTGGTCGGAACCGGCTGGACATTTGTCTTTCCTTTCGGAAATTTTCTCGTGATCTGGGCCTTAGGCGCTTGCATGGTCCTGATGGCAGCGATTGTCCGGATGCCCCTGCGTTGGGTTGCGGCCTTCTCTGGAGTCATGATTCTGGGCCACGATCTGCTGGATCCCGTTCGCCCGCGGCAGTTTGGCTCGCTCGCCTGGCTGTGGACGATCCTGCACGTTCGGGGTGGCGTATTGCTTCCCTTTCACGTGCAGAAGTTTGTGCTGTTTCCGCTGATTCCTTGGGTCGGCGTGATGGCCGCAGGTTATGTTTTTGGCTCAGTGTATTCGCTGGAGAAGGAGCGCCGGCGAAAGCTGATCGCGCAGATCGGTCTGGGCCTGACCGTGGCTTTTATCGTGCTTCGCTTGACCAATCTGTACGGAAATCCTCCCGTCGGATTGGGTGGTGTTTCTCAAGGCCCCTGGCAGATTCAGCCGACCGTGGAAAAGACTGTGATTCTTTTCTTCGATGTCGAGAAGTATCCGCCGTCTTTGCAATTCCTTCTGATGACGCTTGGCCCTTCTCTGCTGCTGCTGGCTTGGCTCGACAAGAAACTCGATCAGAAAGACGGCAGGCAAAGTATTTCGCCGGCGCTGTCCCCGCTCTTGACGTTCGGGCGGGTGCCCATGTTTTTCTACATCCTGCATCTTTATCTCATTCATTCGCTGGCGGTGCTGGTGGCAGCGGTGTCTCATCAGCCGGTTGCGTGGCTTTTTCACGGCAGCTTCTTCGGTGCTCCCGACGGCTGGGGATACAATCTGTTTTTCGTTTACCTCATGTGGATCACGGTGGTCGTCATTCTGTATTTCCCGTGCCGCTGGTATGAGGGGGTCAAGCAGCGCCGCAAGGATTGGTGGTTAAGTTACATCTGAAGGAGCCACTATCCGGCTGTCATTCCGAGGAGCGAAGCGACGAGGAATCTAGGTGTTTGCCCGCGACGCGAAGAACCCAGATCCCTCGCTGCGCTCGGGATGACAACAAGCCTAGAAGTCCTCAGCTAGATAATTACCGCTTCTTTGTATTCCCCAAACACCTTCCGCATGGTGTCTGAGATTTCGCCTACCGTGGCGTGAGCTTCCACGGCAGCGACGATATGCGGCATCAGATTTGCTCCGGAGCGGGCTGCGTCTTCGACATTCTTCAGCGAATCTGCCCAAGGTTTAACGTCGCGGCGGGCGCGCAGGGCGCGCAACCGTTCCACCTGCTTGCGTTCCAGGGATTCGTCGATGTGCAGGGTGGGGATGGGCTTTTCTTCTTCTACCGTGAAGCGGTTTACTCCCACCACCACGGACTCGGCGCGGTCTACCTGCTGCTGATATTCATAGGCGGCGTTTTGAATCTCCTGCTGCACATAGCCGCGCTCGATGGCTTTCAGCATTCCGCCGAGAGCCTCGATCTTGTCCAGATACTCCAGCGCACGTTTCTCGATTTCATTGGTCAACGTTTCAATGTAGTAAGACCCGGCGAGCGGGTCGACGGTCTGGGGCACCCCGGATTCGTACGCCACAATTTGCTGGGTTCGCAAAGCCGTGCGCGCCGCCTGTTCGGTCGGCAGGGCCAAGGCTTCGTCGTAGGAATTCGTGTGCAGCGATTGCGTGCCGCCGAGAACCGCCGCCATGGCCTGGATGGCGGTGCGGACAATATTGTTTTCTGGTTGCTGCGCGGTCAGCGTGGAGCCCGCTGTCTGGGTATGAAAGCGCATCATCCACGAACGCGGACTTCTGGCCTTAAAATGCTCGCGCATGATCTGGGCCCACATGCGGCGGGCGGCGCGGAACTTGGCGACTTCTTCCAGAAAATTACTATGCGCGTTGAAGAAGAACGAAATACGCGGCGCGAACTTATCCACATCGAGCCCGGCGTCGATGGCGGCTTGTACATAGGCGATGCCATTGCCGAGGGTGAATGCGACTTCCTGCACCGCGGTCGATCCAGCTTCCCGCATGTGATAACCAGAAATCGAAATTGTGTTCCACTCGGGAACGTTTTCGTTCGTCCATGCGAACAGGTCGGTAATGATGTGCATGGCCTGCTTGGGCGGGTAGATGTAAGTTCCTCGCGCGATGAATTCTTTGAGGACATCGTTCTGCACCGTACCGGAAAGTTTGCGGATGTCCGCGCCCTGACGGCGGGCGACCCCAACGTAAAGCGCGAGCAGGATCGAGGCCGTCGCATTGATGGTCATCGAGGTGGAAATCCTGGTTAACTCGATACCATCGAATAGGCGCTGCATGTCTTCGATGGAATCGATGGCGACACCGACTTTGCCCACTTCTCCGGCGGCCAGCGCGTGGTCAGAATCGAGGCCGATTTGGGTGGGCAGATCGAAGGCAACGGACAGCCCGGTGGTTCCATTGGCCAGTAGATACTTGTAGCGCTTGTTGGATTCTTCGGCGTCGCCCATGCCGGCATACTGGCGCATGGTCCAGAGGCGTCCGCGGTGCATGGTGGCTTGCACGCCGCGAGTGAATGGATATTGGCCCGGGTAGCCGACTTGCCGGTCGTAGTCCCACGCTTCGAGATCGGCCGGGGTATAAAGGGGGCGAACGGCTATGTGGGATTCGGTCTCGGGGTTGGGAGCTAGTTTTTTGTCGGTCATGACGAAGACCATTAACCACAGAGGACACAAAGGTTCACAAAGGAGGGCGGAAACACTACCCTCGTGCCGGCGAGGATTAAGAGGTCGGTCGGAACGTCTTTCCTTTGTGAATCTTCGTGCCCTTTGTGGTTAATGGTTTTGAGCCCTCCTCCACACCCTCCAGAACGAGCTTACTCCGAACCACCCAAAGAGCCCAGCAAAGCATGCGGCGAGTACGATCCGGCTGGAAGTTGCGTGGCCGGTTTGATACTTGGCGTATTCGCGAAAGAACGCGATAACCCCGATCGCTGCTAAGGCTAAGAAAACAAAACCTGTCACCTCAAGCCAAAGCTGTCTGAGTACGCGCCCGAAGTGAGATGCCGTGGCGCGTACGGCTTTCGTGACCGCGCCGAATGTTCGGTTGCGGTGAGCGCGCTGCGACATCATCCGGCCGGCAACCCGTGCGGCGATGCCCAGCTTTCTACCAGTGGAGACGCTCGACATTCCCATGATTTTACCAATATTTAGCGACCTGGGTTTCGTTTGCCGAGTTTCGGGGGTACAATATCGCGGGCGTAGGCAGTTTGGTCGCGAAACGTTGCGACCGCGATAGCATCTAATCAGTTAGAGGGTGAGGGTGGAATTCGCTCCCTCCCGGAAGTAAACTCAGAGTAAGTGGGATCCTACGAGGGGGTTACGTGGACCAGCAATTGAAGCAGTTAATGAAGGAACTGGGCGAGGCAATCAACGAGTCGTTGGCGGACTCCGAGCCTATTGCCGATGTCGTTTCCCGAATTAAAGAAGGCGGGTACGATATTTTCCTGGTGCTGGAAGCCACTATCGGAGTCAGCAAGCCGGGCGAGAAATCCAGCGAAAAGCCGGCCCTGATGACCACTGAATTCAAGATCAACGATCAGGACCTCAAGTTCCTCAAGTCGCTGCGCATTAAGGTTGAGGACGACGCCGCGTAAAGACTTCGCGCAGACAATCGTATTCCAGCCATTCAAGATTCCGCGAACAATTGACCTGTAGAGGCGTAGCTAGCTACGTCTCTATCGCCATGCAGCAAAGGAGCACGAGCGAGCACGCTCGCGCCTACAAGCCCGAGACGATATTATTGATGAACATGTATAAACCAGTGCCAAAAGTGCCGGACTTCCCCACCATGGAGCGCGAGATGCTCCGCTTCTGGGAAGAGCATCGTATTTTCGACAAACTGCGCGCGCAGAATGCCAATGGCCCGCGCTGGTCTTTTCTCGACGGACCGATTACGGCGAACAATCCCATGGGGGTGCATCACGCGTGGGGGCGCTCCTTGAAAGACATGTATCAGCGCTACCACGCCATGAACGGCCAGGCGGAGCGCTACCAGAACGGATTCGATTGCCAGGGATTGTGGGTCGAGGTTGAGGTAGAAAAAAGCCTTGGGCTCCAGACCAAGCGCGAGATTCGCGACTACGGCATCGAGAAATTCGTCCGCGCCTGCAAGGAGCGCGTTCTCACTTACGCGGCACGGCAGACCGAGCAGTCCATCCGCCTGGGATATTGGTGCGACTGGGACGATCCTCAAGTGTTGATCGCTTTACGCGACGCACTAGCGGGCGGAGATCGAGTCGTAACCGTGAAACTCCCCAGCGGCCGCGTCGAGACGGCGCGAGCCAGCGAGATTGTTCGCAAGCTCGGCTCAGCGGAATATGGCGGCAGCTATTTCACTTTCTCCGACGAAAACAACTACACGATTTGGGGATTTCTCAAGAAGTGCCACGCCGAGGGTTTCATCTACCGCGGGCACGACGTCATGCCGTGGTGCGGACGCTGCGGTACCGGCCTCTCGCAGATGGAAGTGGCGGAAGGCCGCCGCATCACTACCCATACTTCCGTGTTCGTTCGTTTCCCTGTTAAAGGGGAAGAGAAGACTGCGCTGCTGGTATGGACGACGACTCCGTGGACGCTCGCGTCTAACGTTGCGGTCGCGGTGAATCCAGAGATGACTTATTTAAGAGTCCGGCACGGCGATTGGACCTACTACGTGGCCAAGGCGAACTTCGAGCGCGACCGCCTGCAGGAGTTGCAGGTTGAAGGCAAGCACGAGAGTCACAAACTGCCTTCGATCCGCACCATCCTGAAGGGCAGCGGCACGATCGAAGTGTTGGAGGAACTCCCCGGGAGCAAATTGCTGGGTCTCACCTATACCGGCCCGTTCGACGACTTGCCGGCGCAGAATACGCCCGGCGGCATTTTCCCCTACGGGCAAACCGGAGGCGGCAAGACTGCCGCTGAATCTCACCGCGTTATCGCATGGAAAGAGGTGAGCGAGGCGGAAGGTACAGGGCTGGTTCACATTGCACCGGGTTGCGGCGCGGAAGATCAGGAACTCGGCCGCGAAAATAATCTACCCTTCATTGCTCCACTTGATGAGAGTTCGGTTTTTCAGGATGGCTTCGGACCGCTTACCGGGCGCAATGCCAATGAAGTATCCGACGATGTTGTCGCCGCGCTGAAAGCTAAGGGGCTGCTCGTGGCCCGCGAACGCTATCCCCACGTGTACCCGCACTGCTGGCGTTGCAAGTCGGAACTGGTCTTCCGCCCCGTCGATGAATGGTTTATCCGCATGGACTGGCGCGACCGCATCGAGCGCACCGTGCCGACCATCCGCTGGATTCCGCCCGAGGGCGAGGCGCGCGAACTCGACTGGCTGCACAACATGCGCGACTGGATGATCTCGAAGAAGCGCTTCTGGGGGCTCGCTCTGCCCATTTGGGTTTGCAACGAGTGCGAACACTTCACGGTCATCGGCAGTCGCGAGGAATTGAAAGAACGCGCGGTTGAAGGTTGGGATACGTTCGAGGGTAATTCGCCGCACCGTCCGTACATCGACGCAGTCAAGATCCGCTGCGAGAAGTGTGGCGGCTTGGCTTCACGCGTGGCCGATGTGGGGAATCCCTGGCTGGACGCGGGCATCGTGCCTTTCAGCACCATGCGCTACTCCACCGACCGCGCATATTGGGAGAAGTGGTTCCCCGCTGACCTCGTGCTCGAAAGTTTCCCTGGACAATTCCGCAACTGGTTTTATTCGATGCTGGCAATGAGCGCGATGATCGATGGCCGCGCACCTTTCAAGGCCCTGCTGGGGCATGCCTTGGTCCGCGATGCACGCGGCGAAGAAATGCATAAGTCGAAGGGTAACTCCATTGCCTTCGACGAAGCGGCGGAAGCGCTCGGCGCAGAGGTCATGCGCTACATCTATGCAGAACAAAAGACCGCGCAGAATCTCAACTTTCCCGACTTGCATCCGACCGGCAATGTAGGCCAGACCATCGACGGCGAGGCGCGGCGGAAATTGTTGACGTTTTGGAATTGCTACAGCTTTTTCGTGAGCAATGCTCGATCGGATGGCTGGACGCCGGGCCCCGCGGTTCCGATCACCAACCAACTCGACCGCTGGGTGTTGAGCCGGCTGCAACGATTGGTGGAAGCAGCACGCGGCGCGTTCGATAACTACGAGCACTATCGCTTGATCGAAGCTTTCCAAGTTTTCGACGATGAGTTTTCCAACTGGTATCTGCGCCGCTCGCGCCGCCGGTTTTGGGCCAACGAGGCCGATGCGTATCAAACGATCTACACCGTGCTCACAACCGTGACCCGGGTGATGGCGCCGGCGCTGCCGTTTCTGACCGAGGAGATTTACCTGAATCTGGTTTGCTCGGTCGATCCGCAGGCTCCCGCATCCGTCCACTTGACTCGTTATCCGCAGGTGGACGCTTCGCTGATCGACGAGGCGCTGGAGCAGAGCATCGACGCGGTCATCCGCATCAAGAACCTTGCCCTGAGCCTGCGGACGCAGAGCAAAACCAAGATCCGCACGCCACTCGGCACCTTGTACGTCCGCCCCAGAGATGCGGCCGACCGCCGCGTCCTGGAGAATCCTGAGTATGCTGCACAGATTTTGGAAGAAGCCAACATCAAGAAACTCGTTCTCATCGACGACGAGACCAAGCTGGTGAAGGTTAGCTTCAAACCCGATGCCAAGAAACTGGGTCCGCGCGCCGGAAAGTACCTGAAGGCGATTGCGCAGGCACTGAGTCAGGCCGACCCCAAAGCTCTGACTAAAGGGTGGCCCACATACGGTGGAAGTCGACGGACAAACCTTTGAACTCGCGCCAGAAGAAATCCTCACCTCCTACGAAGGTCCGGAGAACCTGAAGGCCATCCAGGAGCAAGGCACGTTCCTGGCGCTCGACACCACACTCACGCCGGAACTGGTGCAGGAAGGCCTGGCCCGAGACTTCAACCGGCTCGTCCAGGATCAGCGGAAAGCCATGAACCTGAACATCTCCGATCGCATCGCAGTCAGCTATTCCGCCTCCCCAAGAATCGCCGAAGCCATCGCCGCCCACGAGTCCTATCTACGGCATGAATTGCTTGCAGACCGGCTGGAGGCGAGCGCCACACAAAACGGCGGGGCAAAGCTCTCGTTGAGCGGTGAGGAAATATTCGTCACAATCACCAGGGCTTAATTGTAGCGCCGCCGTCCCGGCGGCCCGAAAGCGGCTACGCCCCCCAGAGGGCCGGCAAGATGCCGGGGCAAGAGGAATCCGCCCCTCGCGCAGTCGTAGGTAGAAACCCAGAGTCCCAAATCACAACCCGAGCAAAGAATCCCCCTCGCGCAGTCGTAGGTAGTAAGCCAGAGTCCCAAATCACAACCCGATTCCGCCGCAGCGCGCTTTATCATTGACGGCATATCTTAAATCGGATAACCTATTACAAGATACATTATCTACAAGATAATCGACGATCTTTGACAACCTGACCCCGGCGCGAGGCCTGGCCTCTAGGCTCATCCCAGTTCCACAATGGGACGCGAGACCCGGTTGCGCCCGTGCTAACTCCCATGTTCTCTGGATTTTGCGTGTAAGTCCTGTAAACTCAAAGATCTAGCACATAGTCGAAATTTATGTCGTTTGCTTTCTAGATTTTGCAGCCAAAGGGGGGGAGGGGGTACCCGGTACTAACCAGTAAAGTTCGTCCCAATGTGGGTATGGCTGAAACCGCCAAGCAAGTTTTCCGCTGTGCTAGTATTTAGCGTTTCCCGGTGCGCCGTTGGATTCGAGTTGCCCCCAACAAGACCCACAGTGCATCTGCAAAACCCCGAACCGTCATCCAAAAGCGGGAGCCCAGTTTCGATGCGATGCCAATGAAAGACACCCTCGGAGTCTTATTAGCGGGAGGAGCAGGCGAACGTCTTTATCCCCTTACCCGCGATCGCGCCAAACCTGCCGTCACCTTCGGCGGCATTTACCGCATTATCGACATCACTCTTTCGAATTGCCTGAACTCCGATTTACGCCGGGTTTACATTCTGACCCAGTACAAGGCGCTGTCCCTGAACCGCCACGTGCGCGAAGGTTGGAACATTCTTGGGCGCGAGGTAGGCGAGTTCATCGAAGTACTGCCGCCCATGAAAAGGGTCAGCGAGGAGTGGTATCAGGGCACGGCGGACGCGGTTTACCAGAACATTTATTCCATTGGCTCGGAGCAGCCGCAGCACGTGCTCATTCTCTCCGGCGATCACATCTACAAGATGAACTATGGGAGGATGCTGCAGCAGCACATCGATTCGGGGGCAGACGTAACCTTAGCGACCATCCAGATTGACCCCGACGAGGTCGCCCGCTTCGGCGTGGTGGATATCGACCGCGACCACCGCGTGAACGGATTTCAGGAGAAACCGAAGCAAACCGATTTGCGTTCTCCGTACAATCCGGCGAAAGTCTCGGCCTCGATGGGCATTTATTTGTTTAACACCGATGTGCTGATTCCCGCGCTGCTGAAGGATGCCGAAGACTCGCAGTCGAGCCACGATTTTGGCAAAGACATTCTGCCGAAGATGGCGGGCGAGTATCGCGTGTACTCTTTTGATTTCGTCGATGAGAACAAGAAGGAAGCGCTCTACTGGCGCGATGTTGGAACGCTCGAGGCCTACTACGAAGCCAATATGGACATCGTTTCCGTCTCGCCGGTGTTCAATTTGTATGACTCGGAATGGCCTATTCGCACTCACCAGCGCCAGTATCCGCCAGCCAAGTTCGTCTTCGCCGAAGCCGGGCGCACCGGAACCGCGCTCGATTCCATTGTCTCCGCTGGCTGTATCGTTTCCGGGAGCACGGTGAAGAACAGCGTGCTCTCCCCGGATGTGCGTATAAATTCCTACAGCGAAATTGAAGATGGCATCCTTTTTTCGCATGTGAATGTGGGCCGGCATTGCCGCATCCGCAAGGCCATCATCGATCGCGACGTACACATCCCCGAAGGCACAACCATCGGCTATGATCCCGAAGCCGACCGGCAGCGCTACTTCGTCACCGACAGCGGAATCACGGTCGTGACCCGCGATTATTCCCTGTTCGAAAATCCGGTCACCGTGGATTACTTCACCAGCGAGTAAAAATCTCCGCTCCGCTCGCCATTTCTCTCGATGACATTTTGGGAACGGCTGGTTACTGTAGTAACTTTAGCGTCCATTACCGGTAAGGAATAATGATTTGGCCGTTCTAATCGGTCGGCCTCGCTCAGCAAGTTCTGCTGAGCCCACAGTAGGAGTCGCATGTCCACAGGTGTTCAGAGGGCCTCGAACGAAGACAAGCTGGAGTTATCGGAAGCCCTGTCCCAGCTGAACGAAACTGTATTGGGAATGATAAGGGCGCAGGCCCCGCTTCCGAAGGTCCTTGCAGTCATTTGTGAGCAAATCGAGAAGCGGCATTCCGATATGCTCTGCTCCGTTCTTCTTCTCGATGCCGATGGCACGACCTTGCGTAGCGGCGCTGCTCCAAGCCTTCCCAAGGAATACACAGAGGCGATTAACGGAGTGCAGATCGGTCCTTCGGTTGGATCTTGTGGCACCGCTGCCTATCGAAAAGAACCCGTCATCGTCTCCGATATCGCTACCGATCCGCTCTGGGCAAGCTGTCGAGAGAAGGCACTCTCTCACGGTTTACGTGCTTGCTGGTCAACCCCCATTGCTTCGCAGGACGGCACGATTCTGGGAACGTTCGCGATCTATTATCGGGAGCCGCGCACTCCGGTTGCGAAGCATCTGCAGCTCATCGCGCACGCCACTCATCTGGCGGGCATTGCGATCGAACAAGACCGGGCAAAGGCTGAGCTTCGGGCCGCCGAAGCCCGGTATCGCACTCTGGTGGAACGCCTGCCCGCGATTACCTATGTTGCCGAACTCGGTGCCGGCGGCCCCTGGCACTATGTGAGCCCGCAGATCGAAACCATGCTGGGCTTTTCGCCTGCGGAATGGCTTTCCGATCCCATGAACTGGATGAATCACATCCATCCCGATGATCGGGAGATCGCTTTGGCGGCGGAGCAACAGTTTCAGGAAACCCACGAGCTATTTCAGGCCGAATACCGCATGTGTGCTAGCGACGGCAGGCTGCTGTGGTTTCGCGACGAAGGTGTGTTACTGAAGGAAACCGGTGGGCAAGGGCTGCTGATGCAGGGAGTGATGTATGACATCACCGAGCGCAAGCGCCTGGAAGATCAGCTCCGGCACTCGCAGAAAATGGAGGCAGTCGGGCAGTTAGCGGGAGGCGTGGCCCACGACTTCAACAACCTGTTAATGCTGATTCAGGCTCACAACGAGCATCTCCGCGACCGGTTGGCTGCAGACGATCCGGCCAACAAAGATGCTCAGGAAATTGAAACAGCGGTAACTCGCGCTGCGGCGCTGACCGGCCAGTTGCTGGCCTTCAGCCGGAAGCAGGTGCTCCGGCCCAAAGTGCTCGATCTGAATATGGTGCTTGCCGAAGTGGCGAAAATGCTTCATCGCTTGATTGGAAAAGATATTGAACTGAGAGTAGAGCCAGCTCGCTCGCTGGGGAGGGTCAATGCCGATCCCGGCCAGATGGAGCAGATGATTCTGAATCTCGCCGTCAATTCGCGCGATGCCATGCCGAATGGCGGAAGGCTGACCATCGAAACCCGTGACGTCGAACTGGACAAAGACGATTCTCGAAAGCACGAGGGAGCACCCGCGGGCAAGTATGTCATGTTGGCAGTCAGCGACACGGGCAGCGGGATGGATAGTGAAACTCAGGCTCACATGTTTGAACCCTTCTTCACCACGAAGGGACCCGGCAAAGGCACTGGATTGGGGCTCGCTACGGTCTACGGAGTGGTTAAACATAGTGACGGTTGGATCTGGGTCGACAGTGAACCGGGGCGCGGAACTAGTTTCAAGATCTATCTTCCCCGGTTCGAAGAGGCCCGGGTTGAAGAAGCTCGAGTCGATGCAGCTGGGGTTAAAGAATGCCGGGTCGAAGAGCGCGTCGAAAAATCCGAGCAGCCTCAACTCGCGCCATTTCGTACTGAACAATCTCAAGCGCCATCCAAAACCGCGCCTTCTCTCGCTACCGCACCAAGAGGCACCGAAACCGTTCTGGTGGTGGAAGATCAGGATGGCATTCGCGATATCGTCAGGGAATCTCTGCGGCGTAACGGCTACAAGGTGCTCATTGCCGTCGACGGAAATGAGGCTCTGCAAATGGCTAGCGCTTATCCAGATCCGATTCACTTGCTGGTAACGGATCTGGTGATGCCGAATATCGGAGGCCGCGAACTGGCGCAACGCCTGATGCCCCTCCGACCACAGATGAAGGTACTCTTCATGTCGGGCTACTCGGAACACTCCGGGTTGGAGGGTGAGAATGAAGAGATGGATCCGTCTGCCACGGTTCTGCAAAAGCCTTTTTCACTCGACGCTTTGGCGCGCAACGTGCGCCGAGTGCTCGATGAGCCGGGATCGTAGGTCCTGACCGAGACGCTGCAAGCAACGTCTCTACGGTGCGGAGCCGCTGGCTTACCCAGTAATTCGTCTTTTATTCGCCTACCTTTACAGCGCTGTTACAATGCCTAGTCTCATAGAATTCAAGAACTTTTGGGGCCATAGACACGTATCTGTTATGCAGTGTTAGGGTTGGGGTACAAAAGCGGTTGAACGCTTTGATTCGCCACAACCGGGTCGAAGCCAGGAGTTCCAGGAGTGCAAGTTGGAAGACGCGCAAGTCGCCGCCATGCTGGTACGCCGCTGTATTGCGGGCGACGCGGCTGCGTGGGAGGAGATTGTGCAGCGCTACCACCGGCGCATCTACAATATCTGCTACCGATTTGCGGGCTCGGGCGACGATGCCCAGGACCTCACCCAGGAGGTCTTCATTAAGATGTACCGCACGCTTCAGTCCTACGATGTCGAACGCGGGGCCTTCATGACCTGGGTAACGACCATCACGCGAAATCTGCTGGTCGACCACTTCCGCAAGAGCAAGCAGGATCGCATGACCGATTCCCTCGACGCGCCGCTCTCCGAGCACGAAGATGCCATGCCGCTGAGCGAGCAAATCCACGATAATGCCTTAACCCCCGATGCAAAGGCCCAGAGCCGCGAGGTCAAAGAAACGGTGCACAAGGCGCTACAGAAGCTGTCTCCGGACTTGCGCGAGGCTGTCATTCTTCGAGACCTGCAAGACATGGATTACAAGGAGATTGCCACCGTCCTCAAGGTTCCGGAAGGGACCGTGAAGTCAAGAATAAACCGCGGGCGAGTGGAACTTGCGCGCCTGCTACAACGTACATATAAACAGGTGATGTGATGGCAGCGGACCAAAAGAACGGCATGCAATGCAGCGAGTTCGACGCTCTTCTGAGCGACGCGCTCGACCAGCGCTTGAGCGGGGAAAGACTGGAGCGCTTCCAGGCTCACGCTCGGGTTTGTCCGACCTGCGGTCCGTTGCTGGCAGAAGCCGATGCTGGCTTGCGCTGGCTGCACGAACTCGTGGAAGTTGATCCTCCGGTCAACCTGATGGACAACATCCTGGCCGCCACGAGCGGGGTGGACACTGTCCGCTTGCGCGCAGACGCGGGAGCTCCGGCACAGATTTCGTGGTTCGAGCGCATGCAGGATTGGGCGACCATGCTGGTCAGCCCGATTCTCGGCGTCGCCAAGCAACCACGCTTCGCCATGTCGTTTGGCATGGCATTCTTTTCTCTCTCCATTACGATGAGCCTGGCGGGGGTCAAGTTGAGCGACCTGCGTCATGCCGATCTGCGGCCCAGCGCCATCAAACGCAACTATTACGAGACGTCCGGCAAAGTCACGAAGTATTACGAGAATATCCGCTTCGTCTATGAGATCGAATCGCGCGTGCGGGAGTTCAAACGAGCCACCATGCCCGTCGAACCTGCGCCGCAAGAAGAACAGAAAGATAAGCATCACCGGAACGACAACACCAGTGGACAGCCCGAACCCAGACAGGATCGCAACTACAGTCAAGAAGGGAGCCAGGTGATAGTTGCCTCCCTCAACGATGACCCACCTGTAGTGATACTGGCCACACACAGGAGGTTTTCATGAACTGCGCCAACCACCCCGATATTGCGCCGGTCGCGTATTGCCGCACTTGCGGCAAGCCGCTCTGCGCCACCTGCACCCGCGACGTGAAGGGTGTGATCTATTGCGAGAACTGCCTGGCAGATCGCCTGCAGGGTGTACAGCCCGCCGCCGTGCCACCCGCAGCGGGATTCGTTTCATCGGCTCCCGCACCAGTCGTCCCGAGTTCGGGGCCGAATCCGGCGCTGGCTGGCATTCTGGCCGGATTCTTTCCCTTCGGCGTGGGCGCGGTTTACTGCGGACAATATGCTAAAGGGCTCGCACACCTGGTGATTTTCACTCTTCTGGTATGGGGCGAGTCAGTTGTCGATAACGCCGGGCTGAACACTATTCTAGCCTTGGGGATCGCTTTCTTTTACGTGTGGCAAATCATCGATGCCGTGCATACGGCTAAAGCGATCCAGAAGGGTGAGCCAGCTCCCGATCCGCTCGGGCTTGCTCAAGCATTTGGCGCGGAGCCGGCACAGCCCGGACAGCCGATGCAAGCGACAACAGCAACGGAAACGCCTGCTCAGGCCAGGATTCCCACAGCTGCTGTGGTTCTGATTGGTTTGGGCGTCTTGTTCCTATTGCAGACTGCGGGTGTCTTCTCATTTGGGTGGGACAGGCTCTGGCCGTTCTTTCTCATCGGCCTCGGAATCTGGATGTTCGCCGTTCGCTTGGGCTACGTTGGTTCTCGGCTTAATTCTTATTCGCGGATTCGCCGGAGAAACAGCTTTGTCGGCCCGGTCGTGCTGATTACCGTCGGATTTCTTTCGCTTCTCGAGGACATGAATGGTCCGCGCTGGCACCGTACCTGGCCCGTGCTGCTTCTTGCGATCGGCATAACCAAGCTGTTGGAAAGCAAGACGCCACCGCCGCCAACGATGCCGCTCGGATCCGGACCAACGGGCACGGTAACCAGCGATGTCCAGTCTTCTCCAACTCAGGTTTCTCCAACTGAGGTGAGAAATGGTTAGCCCCGTTCAGGTTCCCCCGCCTCGCTACCGGCGCTCTTTTTCGGGCCCGATTATCCTGATCGCCGTGGGCACCGTGTTCCTACTCGGCACCATGGGCGTGCTGGACTGGCACAATCTCGGGCGCTGGTTTGCGCACTACTGGCCCGTGCTGCTCATCATCTCGGGCGTCATCAAGCTGATCGAATACCAGCAGGCGCAAAGACAGGGCACGCGGGCCTCCGGGCTCAGCGCAGGTGGAATATTTCTGATCATCGCCATCATCTTTTTTGGCCTGCTCGCGACCCAGGCGTCCCACTTCAACTGGGGACAACTCAAAGACCAGATCGACATCAATGATGACAACGATTTCACAATCTTTGGCTCCAAGTACAACTATGACGACCAACTGGCTCAAACCTTCCCTGCCGGAGCCAGCCTCCACGTTACCAACACTCGTGGCGCCGTAAATATTATTGCCTCCGACGACGATCAGATTCGCGTGGTCGTCCACAAGCGCATCAACGCCGAGAGTCAGGGGGATGCCGACAAATGGAACGCCGGCACGAAAGCCCAGATCACCGTCAGTGGAAGCGTCGTGACGCTGAATGCGAATAATCAGGGAGCCGGCGATCATTGGGTGGAGGAGGATTTGGATATTTCCCTCCCCCGCAAGGCCGCCGTGTTCGCCTCCACACGCGGCGACGTCAGCATCATCGGCCGCGAGGGCAACCTCGACATTAATAGTCAGCACGGTGAGGTCACGAATACAGATATTGACGGAAAGGTCAGCCTCAATCTCGATCACAGCTCCGCGCGAATTTCACAAGTCAGCTCCAATGTCTCCATTAACGGCCGCGCCAACGATGTTTCGATCGAGGACGTCAAAGGCGCCGTGCATCTCGATGGCGAATTCATGGAGAGCGTGAAGCTGGCCAAGATCAGCCAGCCCGTCATGTTCAAGTCATCCCGCACCGATATGGATTTTTCGCGCCTGGACGGCGACCTGGATCTGGATTCGGGCGATCTGCAAGCGTCGGACCTAATCGGCCCCCTGCGCTTGAACACGAGATCGAAAGACATTCGCCTGACCGGCGTCTCGGGCGACGTGCGGCTGCAGGATGAAAACGGCTCGATCGAACTGCACGTGAACAAGATGGGCAGCATCCAGGTCGACAATCGCAAAGGCGACGTCCAGATTTACTTGCCCGACAAAGCGGGCTTCCAGGTGGACGCGCGCGCACGCAACGGAGAGATCGAGACGGATTTCGACCAACTGAAGATCGACAACTCGAACGATCAAGCGATTGCCACGGGCACGATAGGGGGAGGTGGGCCACGCATGGTCGTCAACAACGAACACGGCACCATCGAAATTCGCAAAGCGTCATCAATGCCGGAAGGCGCGCCGGAACCGCCAGCGGCCCCGAAAGCACCGAAAGCGCCCCGCGCGCCAGCGCCCCCGAAGACCCCGCAAGTGACCGAGAATTGAGTCGGTGGAGGACGGGCGTCCCCGCCCCTCCAGACGAAACGAAGCTCTGAGCACGACGCTCAAAACTATTTTCTGACTTGTATCCCCAGGTCTTTCAGTTGTGACTCGCTCACCGGGGTGGGCGCATCCACCATCAAGTCCACAGCCCGGGCTGTCTTCGGGAACGGGATTACTTCGCGAAGGCTTTCGGCTCCCGCGAGGATCATTACAATGCGATCCAATCCCAAAGCAATGCCTCCGTGCGGAGGCGTGCCATATTCCAGCGCTTCGAGGAAGAACCCGAAGCGGGCGCGGGCCTCGTCTTCGGTCATGCCGAGCGCATGGAAAATTTTGCTCTGAATATCGTGGCGATGAATACGAATGGAGCCCGATCCTAACTCAGTGCCATTCAACACCACGTCATAGGCGAGCGCGCGCACGGAAGCTGGATCCGATTCGAGCTTATCCATGTCCTGCTCGTGGGGCGACGTAAACGGATGATGCGCGGCTGCCCAGCGCTTGCCCTCTTCGTCCCACTCAAACATTGGAAAATCGGTGACCCAGAGAAAGCGGAAATCTTTTCCTGGATCGCCGCTCTTTTTGAAAGCACCATGCCGGTCGGCATATTTCTGGGCCAGCGCGAGACGCAGCAAGCCCGCAGCAGTATAAACAGCGTGGTCATGCTGTTTGACTTCAGGCTTCACGCCGCCTTCAGATTTGTGCTCAGCCGGCTTGCCATCGCCGGCAACGACCGCGAGCAGGTCGTCCACTTCAGCTCCGGTTGCTTGCCGAATCTTGGCCGCAGCTTCGGGAAAATTCTTCTCCAGCCGCTTGAAGTCTTCAAACAGCTTCGCGCCACCTTTCGCGATGAATAGAGGCTTGATCTCATCACGATCTTTGCGCGAGAGTTCGCCAACCTTGGGAATCCGGATGGCAACAACCGGAAGACTCGCACTCACAGCCAAGGTCGTGAGATTTTCTCCCGTGAACGCTGCGCGCACATCCGTCATCGCGGGCAAGCGCATGTCGGGCTTGTCGCTGCCGTACAAGCGAATCGCCTGGTCATAACTCATGCGCGGAAACGGAGTCTTGATTTCGTGTCCGGCAGCTTTGAAGGCTGCGGTCAGAAATCCTTCGACCACCTCCCACACGCGCTCCGGTTGCGGATACGACATTTCCAAATCGATCTGAGTGAACTCCGGCTGACGGTCGGCGCGCAAGTCTTCGTCGCGGAAACAGCGCACAATCTGAAAATAGCGGTCGAAGCCCGAGATCATCAGAATCTGCTTGAACAGCTGCGGCGATTGCGGCAGGGCGTAAAAGCTTCCTGGTTGCACGCGGCTGGGCACAAGATAGTCGCGCGCGCCTTCAGGCGTCGAACGGGTCATGAACGGCGTTTCAATTTCGAAGAATCCCTGCCCCGAAAGATAGCTGCGAATCGCGATCGCCACTTTGTGTCGCAGCTCGATATTTTGCTGCATGGCATCGCGTCGCAAATCGATGTAGCGATACTTGAGCCGCATTTCCTCATTGGGCAGAACCGTGTCACCGGGGAGAAACGGCGGTTGCTTCGATTCGTTGAGGATGCGCAACTCCTCCGCAATCAATTCGACTTCCCCGGTGGGGATGTTCTTATTAATTGTGTCAGCCGTGCGCTGCTTGACCTTGCCAATCACGGCAACCACGTATTCGTTGCGCAGCTGGCTCGCTTTCTCGTGGACCGCCGGGTCGCGTTCTTTGTTGAACACGACCTGCGTAATGCCCGTACGGTCGCGGACATCCACGAAGATGAGGTTGCCAAGATCGCGGCGGCGGTTCACCCATCCCATGAGCACGGCTCGCTGCCCGGAATCGGAGGCGCGTAGGGCGCCACAGCGGTGGGTGCGTTGCAGGTCGCCTAAGAAGTCGAGCAAGGTTTGCCTTTCAGATAAAAAAGGAATTCCAAATTATAAATGGTGACGGTTCGATTCTGCCTGTTGTCGCGTCCCGCTTGCTACGGTGCGTTCGAACAAACCCAATTACCACGAAGGGCACAAAAGTCTTGAAGCTTTTCTTTGTGTACCTTTGTGTCCTTCGTGGTTAATGACTTCGGCTAATGGCTCGACTGAATCTTCTGCGCCAGTTCGGCGCGAGGCACGGACACCTGCTCACCACTCTCCAGATTCTTCACCGCGAAGGCATCGGCTTTGACTTCGTTCTCACCCACAATCAGAATGAAGCGCGCACCCAGCTTGCTTGCCGTCTCAAAAGATTTCTTCAGACGAAAAGTTTCGTCACCCAAATCAGCGACGATATCGTGCCGCCGCAACTCGCGCGCCAGACGAGCAGCCTCTTTATTCATGCCCTCGCCGAGTGGAGCGATATAGACATCGGGCTTGCGCTGCACGGCTTCCGCCGATTCCTTCAAAGCAAGCACAAGACGGTCTTCGCCAATGGCAAACCCGATCCCGGGAGCGCTGGGGCCGCCCAGCGATTCTGAAAGACCATCGTAGCGCCCGCCCCCGAGAATCGCATTCTGGGCACCCAAGGCGCCGTGGGTAAACTCAAACGCGGTTCGACTGTAATAATCCAAGCCGCGAACCAGGCGGTCGTTTAGTTGAAACTCAACCCCAACTGACCTCAAGATTTCTTGCACCTGCTCGAAATGCCGGCGGCAAGGCTCATCGAGAAACTGGCTGATGCGCGGCAAAGTTTCGATAATGGGCTGATCGGCAGGAACTTTGCAGTCAAACACGCGCAGCGGATTCGTCACAGCGCGGCGCTGGCAATCAGAGCACATTTGTCCGACCACTGGCTCCAGCGCCTTGCGCAGAGCTTCGTTATAAGCGGCGCGATCGTTGGGACAGCCGACCGAGTTCAATTGCAAGATCCAGTTTTCGATACCGAGTCGATCGAGCAAAGTCGCCAGCAGTTCCAGAATCTCGGCGTCGCGCGCAGGAGACTCGCTGCCCGCGCTCGCTGGACCGATGACCTCGGCACCGATTTGATAGAACTGCCGATATCGTCCCCTCTGCGGACGCTCACGGCGAAACTGCGGCCCGATGTAGTACAGCTTGTTCAGGCCGCGCTTTTCCAAATCGTGCTGGATGTATGCCCTGACCACGCCCGCAGTGTTTTCGGGGCGAAGAGTAAGGGACTGCGCCTTCCATTTTTCCGCTTCGATCTGCGCCTTTGAGGACGAAATATAGTTCAGCGTCTCAGTCGGCGAGCCGCCGAGGCTCTCTTGAATATTTTCCAGCAACTCTAATAGCTGCTGGCTGCCTGCCCGGGCGCGATCTTCCCACGTATACATTTCTTTCGCGACGATGTCGGTTTCTTCGCCCACCGAGCGGGCGAAAAGTTGCGTCTCCTCAAAAATCGGCGTGCGAATCTCGTGGAAGTTATAGGCGCGGAAGACATCGCGAACCGTGGCTTCGACGAAGTTCCACAGCGCCGTTTGCGGCGGGAGAAGATCACGCGTTCCTCGGACAGCTTTGATCATTTGCTTCTGGCTTAAAGCATTGCCATCCTGAGCGTAGCGAAGGATCTCTGTACTCGCTGGTGCCGGCGAGTTGCGCAGGTCCTTCGCTGCGCTCAGGATGACATCTCTAAGAAATGTTGGCGCTCAACGCTCCCGCAAGTACGATTCCTTGTATCCCAAATAATTATTCGCGTAGCGCATGATGTTCTCTTGATCTGTCTCCTCCAGCTTGCGGCGGAACTTGCCCGGAGAACCCATCCACAGCGATCCAGGCTGGACGATAGTTTTCTCCGGAATCAGCGTGCCAGCCGCGATGATCGAGCCGGCGCCAATGCGCGCGCCATTCAAAATGATCGACCCCATCCCAATCAGGCAACGATCTTCGACCACGCAGCCGTGCAGCGTCACCGAATGTCCAACCGTGACGTATTCGCCGAGAAAGACTCCGTATTGCTCTTTCATCCCGTGCAGTACGCTGCAGTCCTGCACATTGGAGTGCGCGCCCACGCGAATGGAGTGTACGTCGCCGCGAAGCACAGCGTTCATCCAAACGCTGGCGTGCTCGCCAAGAACCACGTCGCCGATGATCTGCGCCGAATCGTCCACGTAACACGAAGCCGGAATGGTCGGCGTGATGCCTTTATAAGAACGGATCATGTTTCAGGCTGTCCCTTTATCAATGCGCCAAGCAAAAACAAGAAGAAATTAAACATAACACGGGCGCGGGCGTAGGCGCGAAGTTCGATCCGCGCTCATCCGTGTGAATCCGTGGCCGCCTTTGCTTTGTCCTTTCTCATCTGCGACACTTGCAGCTGACTAGGCTATGGGGCGCATCCACGTTCTTTCCGAATCCGTTGCCAACAAAATCGCCGCCGGTGAAGTGGTCGAGCGTCCCGCCTCGGTGGTCAAGGAACTCCTGGAAAACTCGCTTGATGCCGGATCCACCCGCATCAAGATTCAGGTCGAAGCCGGTGGGAAGAAGCTCATCCAGATCACCGACAATGGATGTGGCATGGTTCGTGACGACGCTTTGCTTGCCTTTGAGCGCCACGCGACGTCGAAAATCAAGAATGCCGAAGACCTGCTCGACGTGGCCACCCTGGGATTTCGCGGCGAGGCATTGCCGTCGATTGCCTCGGTTTCCCGCCTTCACCTGGAGACGCGCGCCGCAGATGAGGACTCCGGAACCGTGGTCGAAATCAATGGCGGAAAAATCTTTAAAGTGGAAGAAGCCGGACTCCCGGCAGGAACTTCGATCACCATCCGCGACCTGTTTTTCAACACGCCGGCACGAAAGAAGTTCCTGAAGGCAGAGTCCACCGAGCTTTCACATATTGCATCGCTGGTGACGCACTACGCGCTGGCCCACCCCGACAAGCACTTCGAACTGCATTCCGCCACGAACGCGATCCTGGTTGCGCCGCCGGTGGCGGGATCGAGCGAGCGTGTGTACCAAGTGTTTGGTAAGGACGTTCTCGACCAGCTTATTCCCATTGCAGCTGTGCAGCCTCTCGCGCACGTTGGCTTGCCACAGCCCCCGCCGTGGCGCCGAGAAAAAGAAGATGAAGAGGATCAGGGCCCGGTCGAACCCGGTGAAATGCGGGTGCATGGCTTCGTCTCGAAGCCCGAGATTCAAAAACTCAATCGCAATTCGATTTACGTTTTTGTCAATGGGCGCCTGATCCGCGACCGGTTGGTCCAGCATGCGTTGATCGAGGCTTACAGAAACATTCTGCCGCCCACGGTTTATCCCGTGGTGCTGCTCTTTCTCGAATTGCCCAGCGGCGAAGTGGACGTAAATGTCCATCCGTCGAAAACAGAAGTTCGCTTCCGCCAGCAATCGGTCATGCATGATTTTGTGCGAGACTCCGTCCGAGCTGCATTGATGAAGGCGCGCCCTGTGCCGCGGTTCATGACGGAGATCAATGCGCACCCCACCGCGAGTGCCTCGCTCACTCCTGGTTTTCATTCTGATGGAACTCGTTCCGTCGCGGTGGATTCAGCCGCGTGGCGCACACTTAGCCATCAGGCTGAGCCCCAAACGTTCGCTCTGCAAGCGCCGGCGCCACCGCCCACCACCGAGCGATTTCACTTTGGAGTCGATGGAATCGCGGTCGACGGCAACGCTGCCCTGTCTTTGGTTCGTGCGCCGCATGCGCTTTCCGAGGTGATAGAAAATGACAACTGCGCGCCACCGCTTCCCGAAGAGTCGGAGCGCCCCGGACGACCTAGCCCCGTCATTGGCGTCTCTCAAGCCACTGGGACAGATTCGCGAATCGTTCATTCTCGCGGTGAATCGCGAGGGTCTGTGGATCGTGGATCAGCACGTGGCGCACGAGCGGGTGCTGTTTGAAAAAGTTCTGAAGCAGCGGGCAGCACAAAAAGTAGAAAGCCAGCGTTTGCTCATGCCGCTGGTCCTCGAACTAACGCCCGCCCAGCAAGCGATCTTCGCCGAAATTTCCGAAGAGCTCAACCAGAACGGCTTCGAGGCTGAACCATTCGGAACCCGAAGCGTCGCCATAAAAGTCGCCCCGGCAGGCGTGGAGCCTTCCCAGATCGAGCATATGCTGCACGAACTGCTCGACCAGTTTTCTTGTGAAGAGCAGATGCTGAATATGGAAAAAGTGCGCGCGAGGATTGCCGCATCCATCGCCTGCCACGCCGCCATCAAAGTCAACATGCCGCTGCAGCAGAATAAAATGGAGTGGCTGCTCGCAGAGCTGGCAAAGACGGAGTGCCCAATGTCTTGCCCGCACGGGCGTCCGGTAGTTCTGCGATACTCGATGAAGGATATTCAGAAAGCGTTCAAGAGAATCTGAGAGAAACAAGAACTGAGAGCTGCGGGCTTAGAGCCCGGAGCTGCTCTTATGACTGATCAAGAACTCAATGAACTTCGACGGGAGAAGTGGCATCTCACGGGGCGTGCCGTCCGCACCTTCGACGATGCCCGCTCGTTCCTCGAATCGGTCGGGTTTTGCATGATGTATCCCATGCGCCAGCAGGCGCTGGTGCCCACGTTTATCGGGGCGTGGACTGGTTCGGATCAGCAGTTGCCTACTTGGCAGCATGCTTTCGCTGACCCAAGGGCCCAGGAAGCTACCGAACTGATGGTTCGTCTGTTGCGGGACCGCGCGGCTTACGAAGCTAACCGGTTCGATGAGAACAATGCTTTCCTGATTGCGCCTTCCATCTTTCCTTATTTCTATGCGCTGGTCGGAGAGCGCAACCCCAAGCTGGCGCCGAAACCGAAGCCACACTCGGAATATTCGCAGCTGGCTTGCGACGCGTTCGAGCTGATCCAACGGGATGGCCCCATTTCCAAGCAGAAGATGCGTGACGAGTTGGGCGGCAGCGTATCTTTCACGGCTCTCGATCATGCGCTGGGCGAGCTGTGGTCCCGGCTGCGCATCACGCGGGTCGACTACAATCCGGATGAAGGCGCATTTTGGGATGTCCTCTTTCGCTGGTCACCCGATGCGGTGCGCGAAGGCATAAACCTCTCGGTAGGAGAATCGCTCTCCGCGCTCATTTCAAAGTACCTGGACTGCGTGGTTGCCGCCGATCAGCAGGAGCTGGAATCATTTTTCGGCAACTTCGTTCCCCGCTCGCGGGTGAAGGAAGCGGTCAACGCCCTGCTGGCTGCGAGGGAGTTGAGCTTCATTCGCGTGGGCAATCGGTCGTTGATTCAAGTAACGGCCGCGAAAGTCGAGTCGGTTCCACGCGCTTCGGGACCACGCGAAAGGCCTCGGCTGCCGAAAGGGTCCTTGCCGCCGCGAGTTTGATGCGTCGCAACTCCGAAAACTTTTTTCCATCACCGGTGGAGTGTCCCGCAGATTTCTTACAGAGTTGAGCGGTGTCATCCTGAGCGTAGCGAAGGATCTCTGCACTCCGACGGCTCGGGCAAATGCATGGGTCCTCCGCTTCGCTCAGGATGACATTCTCTGAAAAAACTGAAGCGACCGCGCGACAGCTTCACTTGGCGAAGAAGCCATGCTCCCATTACTATATCCGGTCGCTGGTTGACTCTTTGCTGGCACCTAAGTCCAAGGTAAATATGAAGCGAATCTTCGCGCTCTGCATCTTCTCTCTCTCCCTAGTCGCAGCATCGCTGGCCGCCGCTCAAACCAGCAGTCCCGCCAAGGACGAGCCGGCATTGCCTTACATCCCCAGCCTCGATGTCACTGCGATGGACAAGTCCGTCGATCCGTGCGTGGATCTTTATCATTACTCTTGCGGAGGCTGGCAGAAGAAGAATCCCATTCCGCCGGACCAGACTTCGTGGAGCGTTTACGGCAAGCTTTACCAGGACAATCTGTTCTTCTTGCGAAGTATTCTTGAGCAGTCCGGCCCGAGCACGCCGCAGCGCGATGCGGTCACGCAAAAGATTGGCGACTTCTACGCATCATGCATGGACGAGACCACAGCGGACAAGCGCAGTGTTACAGCGATTCAGCCACAACTGGATGCGATTGCTGCTCTCAAATCCCCACGCGACATGGCTCCGCTAGTTGCTCGCTTGCCCCTTCCTTTCGGCCGGACGGTTCTCTTTGTCGCCGGCTCAACCCAAGACCCCGACAACTCTGAACAGGAAATTGCCGATCTCGACCAGGGCGGTCTGGGATTGCCCGATCGCGATTACTACACCAAAGACGATGCCAAGTCGAAAGAAACTCGCGAGCGTTACGTCCAGCACGTGCAGAAGATCTTCGAGCTGCTGGGCGACAGTCCTCAAGCCGCGAAGCAAAATGCGGAGATCATCCTGCGCATGGAAACGGCGCTGGCCAAGGCTTCATGGACTCGCGTGGAGCGCCGCGATCCTTATAAGCTCAAGAACAAAATGAAACTTGCGGACCTCATTCAGTTGGTGCCGAACTTTGATTGGGAGACTTACTATCGAGCGTTGCAGTATCCGAAGTTCGAAATCCTCAATGTCGACGCCCCTGCATTCTATAAACAGTTGAACACGGAACTCACCAGTGAACCGCTGGAGAATTGGAAGAACTATCTGCGCTTCCACGTGGCCGATCAGTATTCGCCTTTTTTGTCGGCAAACTTTGTGCAAGAGAATTTTGAGTTCTACCGCAAGTATCTCCGTGGCGCCAAAGAAATGCAGCCGCGATGGAAACGCTGCGTGCAATTCACCGACTACAACTTGGGGGAGGCGCTGGGACAGGTCTACGTCCGCCGGGTATTCTCGCCTGAATTGAAGGCGAGCACGCTCGACATGGTGAATCGCATCGAAGCGGCCATGGGACAGCGCATCCGGCAGCTCGACTGGATGAGCCCGGAGACCAAGCAACAGGCGTTGGCCAAGCTGGCGGCCATTCGCAACAAGATCGGGTATCCCGACAAGTGGCGCGACTACAGTTCGCTCAAGATCATGCCTGATGACCTTGCCGGGAACATCCAGCGAGGGGGCGAGTTCGAGCAGCATCGCGACATCAATAAAATTGGCAAGCCCGTCGACCACGGCGAGTGGGACATTTCGCCGGCCACGGTGGACGCCTATTACAACCCGCAGATGAACGACATCAACTTCCCTGCCGGCGTGCTGCAACCGCCGCTCTACGACCCCAAAATGGACGACGCTCCCAACTACGGCGACACCGGCGGCACCATTGGCCACGAACTCACTCACGGCTTCGACGACCAGGGCAGCCAGTTCGACTCCAAGGGCAATTTGAAGAACTGGTGGACCAAAGAAGACCGCGAAAAGTTCGACGCTCGCACCAAGTGCGTTGCCGATCAATACTCGCAATATGTCATGGTTGATGACATCCACATCAACGGCGAACTCACCCTGGGCGAAAACGTGGCCGACCTGGGTGGTGAGATTCTGGCCTTCATGGCCTGGAAAGACGCGACCAAGGACAAGACGTTGCACCCGATCGACGACCTCACGCCTGAGCAACGTTTCTTCATCGGCTTTGCGCAATGGGATTGCGCCAACATGCGCGATGAGGATCTGCGAGTGCGGGCGGTGACCGATCCGCATTCGACCGCGCAATATCGCATCAACGGTGTCGTCGTAAACATGCCAGAGTTCTCACGCGCATTTTCCTGTAAGGCGGGCCAGCCGATGGTGAAAGCGCCGGACAAGGTTTGCAAGGTTTGGTGAGTCCGTTCGGTTTCTGGGAGTTTCAAATCGCGATCAACGGCGGCGGACCGGAGTGTCCGCCCTACACGTTTGCTACCAGCCTTGGACCTGGACGTTTACCTGATAGGTCAGGTTGTCGGGATTCGAGACTGGGATGGTGAGTGTGAGATGGCTGTTGGCCAGGACGCGGACGGGAAAGGTGACCGCGAGCGGGCCTGCGTTGGTTTGCGTGCCGGTCGTTCCGCCGTAGACCTGCAGGGGCTGAAGCCAGGGGCCGTAGGTTTGAGCGAGAGAGCATTTTTTGGGTGTGCCATTCTCATTCCAGGGACAGAGTCCGTTGCCCAACTGCTCGGTTCCCAGGTTGTCCGTCCAGGTGAAATAAGGGCTGACGGTATCTTTGACGCCTACGGAAGAAGTGCCGGAGATGGCGTAGTAGATCGTGACGAGGTAGCTCCGGTCGCTGGTTGGCGGGGTCAACAGATCGATGGTGCTGAGAGCGGCGGTGCCGGTATAGGTCTGGTTGAAGACTTCGTGGATGGTTCCGGCCTGCAGCGGTGCGACGGCCAGTGTGAAAACCGCGAGGATGAAAGCGAATCGGCGAAACATAAATCTCCTGGTCTGCTCCGAAGGTGTATGAATGGGATCGAAGCTATAACCGAATGCCTACGCCCACAAGTCTCCCAAAGTAGTGCCCTCTTTCGCAGTCAGGGGCGGCCTGCGCCTCGTCTTTTTCACTTCACCCGGAAGTTCACCCCGGCCGTTTCAGCTCAGCACCGAAGTGGTACTTATCCTCCCCTTGCAAGTCCCTTACGATTGAAAGTGATTCCGCGACCAATATGGGCGATACCAGCGGCGCCAACTGGAGGACTACATGAAGCTCGTTTCGTTCTGCTGCGGATTGGTGGTCTTCACCCAGACCATGGTGGTCGCGCAGTCCAATCCCATCCCGTTTGTGAATCAGGTTCTGGATCCGGTCAGCGTCCAGCCCGGCGGCAAAGAGTTCGTCTTAACGGTGAACGGGACGGGCTTCGCATCCACGGCAGTGATCAACTGGAACGGATCGCCGATTCTGACAAATGTGGAGTCCGCCAACCGGCTAACGGCAAAAATATCCGCTGCCAAGATCAGGAAGGCCGGCACTGCTTCCATCACGGTGACGAATCCCACTCCCGGCGGTGGAACGTCGAATGTAGTTTATCTACCGATCCGGCAGCTTTTCTCCACGGTGGCAATGGTGAGTAGTTCGCCGACCTGTTGCACTGCGCTCACCGTGGGCGATTTCAACAACGATGGCAAGCTTGACATAGCTACAGGATCTGACAATCCAAACCAGGAAGTCTATGTCTGGTTGGGCAATGGGGACGGGACCTTTCAGAACCTCATTGCCACTTCATCGCCCTTCTATCACCAATACGCCATGCTGGCCGCGGACTTCAATGGTGACGGGCGACTCGACCTGGCAGTGTCTGACGGTAATTCGAACATCGGTACCTTCCTCGGGAACGGGGATGGAACATTCAGTCAACCTGAGCCATTTGGGTCCGTCGACGGGCCCAACTTCTTGGCTGCGGGTGATTTCAATGGTGATGGCAAACTAGATCTGTACGTCGGCGGCGAATACCCGGGATACAACACCCCGGCCCAGTTCGAGATCTACCTGGGCAACGGCGACGGCACGTTCCAAGCCGCGCAGCCTGTAAGCATACCTGGAAACAACACCGCCGCTCCCGGAGTCGGTGACTTCAACGGCGATGGCTTTCTCGATCTGGCATTGGGAAATGGAGCAGGTTCCGTCAGCATTTTCCTGGGAAATGGGGATGGTACTTTCCAGCCCCCGGTTAGCTATCAAGCAGGATATGGGGGCGTTTCCGTTACCGCTGCGGACATGAACGGCGACGGGAAACTGGACCTGGTGACCTACAGCCAGGCCGGAGTGGCGATACTGCTGGGAAAAGGTGACGGGACATTCACGTTGGCCGGGAATGTCGAATTCGCAGAGTACATACAACTGTATAACGACATCAAAGTGGGCGACTTCAACGGCGACGGTTTTCCCGATGTGGCTGTGTTTTATTTGCCTATTGAAACGCCACCCGACGAAGTTGTGCTGTTCCTTGGCAATGGCGACGGCACGCTGCAGGGCCCGCTGCCTTTCGCGAGCTTGCAGTTTGAGACGGACGGTCTAGGATTCGGTATGGGCGACTTCAACGGAGACGGCTTGCTCGACCTGGTTACAAATGATGGCACTTTGCATTTGCAGATGCCAGTCACTGCCTCTCCTTCATCGCTTGAGTTTGGTGACCAGATTCTCGGCACCACAAGCGCCGCGCAGACCGTCACCTTTACGAACCTCAAGCCCTCCGCACTAAAGATCGACAGCATCGGTATTGGCGGTACGGACTCTAGCGACTTCTCGGAGACCAGCAACTGCGGTACGAGCCTGCCGGCGCACGGTAGCTGCCAAATACAAGTCACTTTCTCTCCACAAGCGATCGGGGATCGATACGCCTCTCTGAACGTGGCCTACGCAGGCACGGGTAGCCCGCTAACTGTGCCACTGGACGGAACCGGCGTGACCGCGACGGTGTCACTAGCACCAATAAAATTGCGCTTTCCCACGCAATTGGTTGGCACCGCGAGTTCACCTCAGCCCGCAACATTGACGAATATGGGTACGGGACCGGTCAACATTTCATCGATCTCGACCAAAGGCCCGTTTACCCAGACCAACGATTGCCCTTCGAGCTTACCGGCAGGCGCGAACTGCGACATTCTGGTCCGGTTTGCTCCACACGCGGAAGGTGCGGCGAAAGGTATGCTTTCCGTCAGCGATGATGCTACGGGAAGTCCGCAAACAGTCTCGCTTTCGGGGGTTGGGACGGTGGTCACTTTCTCGCCGCTGGGTGTGAACTTCGGCGATCAGAAGGTCGGGACTTCAAGTCGTCCGGTTCCAGTCACACTGTTCAACAAAGGGGGGACCACCCTATCGATCACACAGATCACGATATCGGGAAAGAACTCCGGCGATTTCACTCAGAAGAACAATTGCGGGCAGAGTGTTCCCGCGCATGGTCACTGCACCATCTCGGTCACATTTACACCCACCGCGACCGGGCAGAGGTCGGGGGCCGTTTCCGTCACCGACGATGGAGGCGGCAGTCCACAGTCGGTTCCACTGGCAGGAACGGGAACTTAACGTATGTATAGCAAGCGGCGCCCCCGAAGGCTCGCTGCCATAATCTTTCGCCCCGCTGGGGCTTTGTCGTCTGCCGCTTCTCCACCCACGGCTTACGCCGTGGGCTGTATTCTTCCGCCACTTTGCGGCTCTTGGTCAGAGTTGAAGGAGGCAAGAGCCGAGCGAAAATCGTCCGCCTTCCCTCCTCAGAATGCGTACTTCAACGAGAACTCAATCAGCCGCGGTGTGCCCACGACTGCCGCACTCGCCCAGCGTGTACAATTCATAGCTTCCGAATGAACCACGATTCACAGCGCAAGCTCATCATTGCCATCGACGGACCTGCCGGCGTGGGCAAGAGCACCATCGCGTCCCGCCTCGCCCGCAAGCTCGGCTATGCCAACCTTGAGAGTGGCGCCATGTACCGCGCCCTCGCATTGAAAGCCATCGAATGGGATATTTCCTTCGACGATGAAGCCGCCCTGACCAAGCTGGCGCACGATTCGCGCATCCAGTTGGAGCCGACGGGGAGCGGCACCCGGGTCCTGCTCGACGGGCGCGACGTGAGCCAGCGCGTGCGTGAAACCGATGTGACCGCCGGGGCGTCGCGCGTTTCCGTCCATCCCCAGGTGCGCGAGTGGATGGTCGCCTGTCAGCAAGAACTGGGAGCGGGTGGAGGCGTAGTGATGGAAGGCCGCGACATCGGAACCAAAGTCTTTCCCAATGCGGACGTGAAGATCTTTCTTGATGCCGATCCCGTAGTCCGCGAACAGCGGCGATTGCAGCAACAGAATCTGCGGGGAACCGCAGCCGAGGCCACCTCAGCCGAGTTACGCGAGCGTGACCACCGCGACCGCACCCGGGCAGCATCGCCGCTCACGCCAGCCGCGGACGCAACCATCGTCGATTCCACTCGCTTGTCGGAAGACGAAGTGCTGCAGCGGGTAGAAGAGTTAGTGCAGCGGAAAATATCTCAGTGATTCGCTGGAGTACGGGGCGTCCCCGCCCGTCCAGCTTTCCCAACCTGGAACCAGGCGTAAAAGAAAACTGCATCGTCACAGACATCGCCCGTCCCCCAGTGATATACAGAAACTGTCTCCCGTCCAGACTGGGCTCACCTGAAACTTCTTTTTGCAGGCAGGTGATCGTCCTATGGCACGCCATTCTCGCGGCATCTTCTTGCTGCCGTTGTTGATCCTCTGTGTGCCATCCCTCGTGGGACAGGACGCCTCAACCGGGGCGATTCGCGGAACCGTGGCTGATTCTTTCGGCCACGCGATTGTCGACGCTTCTGTCGCTCTCGTGGATTCCGCGCAGGGCTTTCATTACTTCGTCACCAGCGATTCCGAGGGAAAATTTGTGTTTGAATTCCTGCCGCCCGGAGAGTACGCCGCGCGTGCCGTTGCCCCCGATATGTCGCCGGAACTCACGCCCAAGCTCGAGGTGCACGCAGGCGCGACCACCGAACTCGACTTCAAACTCCAGGTCGGCGGCGCCAAAGAGATGGTCACCGTTACGGGCGAGCCTCCCATGGTCGAAACCGAATCCCACTCCGTGTCGTCTCTGGTCGACAAGCGCGCAATCGAGGAATTGCCGCTGGACGGCCGCCGCTTCACTGACCTCGCCTTACTCACCCCTGGAGTGACCCAAGACCCGCGCGGGCTGACTTCGGGGTCGAATGGCGATTTGGCTTTTGGCGGCATTCGCGGATATCAGTCCAGCTATCTGGTCGACGGCGCTGACAACAACAACGCGTTCTTCGCCCAGGCGCGCGGCCGCTATCGCGCTCCTTATCAGTTCTCCGAAGAAGTCGTCGAGGAGTTCCGGGTCTCGTCGAATACCTATGGCGCGGAACTTGGACGGGCCGGAGGCGCGGTGATCAACGTGGTCACAAAATCGGGATCGAACCAGTTCCATGGAACCGATTTTTATTTCATTCGAGACAGCGCGTTCGGGGCGACACAACCCACGCTCGATTTCAAGCCCCACGCCCAGCAGCAACAATTCGGCTTCACTTTGGGCGGTCCGGTTCACCACAACCGCATCTTTTTTTTTGGCGGGCTCGATCAGCACATCTTTCACGTGCCTACGGTGGTTCGTTTTGTGAACGGAGGCTCGACGGTTGTCCCACAAGCCGGCCAGGAACCGTTGCACAACGGCGATTACGAATCCAGCGATCAGGCGGTCGTGTTCGCGGCCGCCGCCCGCCTGTCCACGCTCGCCGGCGAATTCCCGTCCCAGATGGTGGGCAATGCCGGCTTCTTCAAACTGGATTTCACCCTCACGCCGCACGAAGCGCTTTCCGCGCGTATCAGTACCTCGCGCTACTACGGTCTGAACAATGTCTTCCTCGATCCCTCCAGCCCGCTCACCACCAATGCCATCAGCGAAAATGGTCAGGAACAGGTGGCCACGGAAACCGCTTCGGTCTCTCTGACCAGCACATTTTCCTGGCGGCTGATCAGCCATTTGCGGGCCCAGTTCTCGCGCGATCTGCAGCAATCCTTCAGCAACACCACCGATCCTCTGACAGTGGTGCGCAGCACTACCGACGGTTTCGGACGCTCCAACATCCTGCCCCGGCAAACTCGCGAGCATCGCCTGAATCTGGCCGAGACCATCAGCCTCGAAGGCAAGCGGAATTCCTGGAAGTTTGGCGGTGACGCCCTGCTCACCTGGATCTATAACTATTTCCCGGCGCAGTCCGGCGGAGAGTACATCTTCGATCTCATCAAGGTGGATCCCTTCACCTTCGCGCCGCAGGAGGCGGGCCTGCTGCTTACGCCGTTGCGGGCTTACGCGCACGATGTCCCGAAATACTACATTCAGAATTTCGGGTCTCAGTCCAGCCATCCCGACACCAACGAATACGCGGGTTTTGTGCAGGATACGATCCGCGCCACCAGCCATCTGGCCATCAGCCTCGGCGCTCGCTACGACCTGCAGACCTTCACTAAGAAAGGACTGCTCACCAATCCGCTCTGGCCCGAATCCGGCAAAATTCCTTACAACCCGAACAACTACGCGCCGCGGGTGGGCCTAGCCTATTCGTTCGGGGATGAGCACCCGCTGGTCGTACGCGCGGGTTACGGCTGGTTCTACACTCGCATTCCGCAGATTTACACTTCAACGATTGCGACCGACAACGGATTCACCTCCGCCAATCTCTTCCTGAATAATTCCAATTACTACGATCATCAGGTCTTCCCGCAGTATCCAAATGCGCTGGTGAATTGCCCGCTGACCGCGACTTCCTGCACTTTGCCGTCCAGCCTGACGCAATATTCGCAAGCTGGAGTCTCCGCGTTCTCCCAAAACTTCAAAACGCCAAAGGTCGAGCAGGCCAGTCTTGGCTTCGAGAAAGAGGTGGCCCACCGTTTAGCTGTGGGTGTTGCTTACATGTACGTCCATGGAGTCGATCTCATTCGCGCCCGCGACGTGAACCTGCCGCCGCCGGTGAACGTCGAGTATCCGGTGTACGACAGCTCCGGCACTAACTTTCTGGGTACGTTCTACAACGTGGCTTCGTTTTCCACCTGGCAGATGACTCCCTCTTTTACCTGCCCGTATCCTCCATGCATCAATCCCCTCGCCCGGCCGATCCCGCAACTCGGCGCCATCGATGTCTTCGAAAGTGCCGCCTCCAGCACCTACAACGGAATGACCGTTTCCATTCACCGCCAGATGACCAGCGGGTTCTACTTTCGGATCGCCTACACCTTCGCCAAAGCCATTGACGATGGACAGGACGCCTTGGTCGCCGGCGTACCCGCCGTCGTCCAGAATTCTTACAACACCGCCGCCGAGCAGGGTCTCAGCGTCACCGACCAGCGCCACCGCCTGATGTTTGCATGGATTGCCGATCCTAAGTTCTTTGGCCGCGAGCAGCCCGTGATGGCCAAAGTGTTCAATGACTGGAAGCTGGCGGGCGTGCTCACCTTCGGCAGCGGCCGGCCCGAGAATGTGATGGTTTCAGGCGATCCTAATCAGGACGGCAACGAAACCAACGACCGGCTTCCCGGAGCAGGTCGCGATTCGTTTATCGGCCCCGATTACGCCACCACCGACGTCCGCTTGACCCGCCGCCTCTTTATTAGCGAACGCGTGAAGCTGGATTTGATTATTGAATCGTTCAATCTGCTGAATCGTGACAACAGGCGCGTACTGATCACCCAGGACGGCTTGCAATCTGATACGGCGTACTTCGTAAAGATCAGCAACGAACTTGGAGTCAATTACTACCCAGGCCATTTCCAGATTCCAAGAAATCCTCTGCAGGCGACGAACTCTTATGCTCCGCGGCAGGTACAAATGGCTCTGAAAATGATTTTTTGAATCGGAGTTTTCAGTGTGATAAAGACTGAGCGCCAGTCGTCTTCTCCAGAATCGTGATGCTGTTGAGTATTGTCTCCACCGCCAGTTCCTCGCCAATCGTAGAGTTGATCATGAGATGAAAGCGGTGCCGGTCCGGCCATTCGACGCCGAAATATTTCTTGATGAAAGCTGCCCGGTCGCGATCCACAGTTTCGGCAAGCTGGACGGCGTCACTCTCGCTCTTCCCGCCGGCCTGCAACCGCCGGACCTTCCCCTCAAACGGCGCGTAGACAAATACGTGAAAGGCATCGCGTCGGTTTTGCAGGTAGTAGGCCGAGCCGCGCCCAACGATGACGCACTTGCCGCCTTCGGCAGCGCCTTTCACCACGCGCTCCGTGACCTCCCGGACGCAATCGGTATCTGCCATCTTCAGCCGCGGGGCATTCAAACTGCCTTCGAAGCTGCCTCGCATGAAAGCCCTGAGCAGCCGGTAGAAGACCGGATCCCTCTTCTCTTCGTGTTCCTCCACCACTCGGCAGTCGCACTCCATCAGTCGGGCGATTTCGTTGGTCAGCAACTGATCCCACAACTTCCAGCCCAGGTGATCCGCAACTCTCTTCGCGATATCGGCGCCACCGCTCCCGTATTCGCGCTCGATCGTAATCACCCGGATCACGGACCCATCAATCATAACGCCCCATCAATCATAGCGCTGCTAGTCCATCGCAACCCGACGTCCGCCAGGCTCATTTTTCTTCAACGCGAACGACACCAAAAACATGATCGCCGCTCCAATCGCGAGAACCCTGAAAGTATCAATGTAGGCCAAGGTACTCGCTTGAGCTATCACTGTCCGATACACCATGCCATAAGCCTGCTTCGCTGCCCGATCGGCATCCGCGCCGGATGCGATCAGCCGCGCCGTCAGCCCCGCAACCGCCCCCGCAAAACTGGGTTGTCCCGGCGTGACATGCGCCACCAGGTACACTTGATGGACCTGCGCCCGGCGCGCAATCAGCGTGGTGACCATCGAAGTTCCCACGCTGCTGCCGATGTTGCGCATAAAGTTCACCAGCCCAGCGACGCTGCTGCTTTTCTCCACCGGCATTCCCACGTACGAGCTCAGATTGATGGGAACAAACAGAAAGCCCAACCCAAACACCTGCGCCAACCGTAACTGACTGGCACTCCAGAAGCTAATCTGCAGGTCGAGCCGTTGGGTGGAATAGTACATTGCCAGGGAGAGGGTCAACCAGCCAAACGCCACCAGGTACCGGGCCTGCACCTTGGACGACAGAAACCCCGCGATCGGCATCAGAAACAGTAGCAAAAGCCCGCCTCCCGAAAGCACCATGCCCGCCAACTCCGCCGTGTAGCCCATGAGCGATTGCAGGAACAGGGGCATCATCACAAGGCTCGCAAACAGCATAATCCCCAGCACAAACATCATTCCGTTCGCACTCAGGAAGTTCAAATTCTTGTACATATGCACATCAATGATCGGCTTCTTGTAAAACCACTCCCACAGGACCAAACCAACCAGGCCGACCACGGTAAGAATCGCCAGCGTCAGGATAAAATGCGATCCAAACCAATCGTCCTCCTGACCCTTGTCGAGCATGATTTGCAAGGCACCAACTCCCAGCACCAGCAGAGACACACCGACGTAATCGAACCGCGCCAGCGCACCCTTAATGCGCTTCGCCCAGGGAGGATCTTCGATCAACCGATAAACCAGCAACAGCGTCACGATCCCTACCGGCACATTAATAAAGAAGATCCAACGCCAGGTGTAGTTATCCGTAATCCAGCCGCCAAGAGTTGGTCCCACCGTAGGGGCAACGATCACCGTGACGCCGTACAGCGCAAACGCCAGCCCGCGCTTTTCCGGCGGAAACGTGTCCGCCAGAATCGCCTGCGCCATGGGCTGAAGTCCTCCCCCGCCCGTGCCTTGCAGGATGCGAAACACAATGATCGCCCCCAGGCTGGGCGCGAAGCCGCACAAAAGCGAACTCACAGTAAAAATCGCCAGGCACGTCATGAAAAACCATTTGCGGCCGAGCACGCTGGCAAACCATCCGCTAATCGGCAGAACCACGGCGTTCGAGACCAGATAAGAAGTGAGCACCCAAGTGCTCTGGTCATTGCTCGCTCCAAGATTGCCCGCAATATAGGGGAGCGCCACATTGGCGATGCTGGTATCGAGAACTTCCATGAACGCCGCCAAAGCCACCACAACCGCAATCAGCCAGGGATTGAAACTGGGGCGCCACGGCGCGGAAGAAGTCGACGTGGGCTCGTCCCCGGCAATCTCGGGCGGCGCCTCGTTGAGCGTTGGAGGACGGTCTGCCATATGCTCGGAATTTAGATGAACGCAGACCGTGGAAAGCACCGCTTTATCTTCTGTGCAAATAGGAGGGATTCACAAGGTCGCAAAAGGCGCGGAACCGGGGTCAGCGCGTGGCGCTGCCTGCGACAAGCGGGGCTGGAGTGACCAATCGCAGTTGGTCAAGGGATGTCAGGACGCTCTGCCAGTTATCCTGGTTCTTCTTCGTCTCAATCGGGGCGGACAGATCGCCATAAAAACTCAGAATGTTGGCGCGCAGTTCCGGCGAAGTCTCGTCGAATTTCCGCTCTGACAACTGCGCCAGCAACTTTGCATAAGTCTCGTCGGTCAGCGTGTATTCGGCTGCCGTGGTCAACTTGCCGCTATCCAGGTCACTATTCGGCAGCACCACTGTGTCCGTGCGCACCGCTTCGAGAAAGGCACGATATTGATCGACCGTCGTATTGATGCTCTTGAAATACAGGTCCTCAGTTTGTGGAGTCGGGTTATTGAAGGCCAGCGCTTTGAAAGGGCCGATTTTCGGCATGTATCGCAATAGGGTTGACAGGACACGGGTGCCAAATCCAGGCCTCGTGTAGTCCTTTCCCCAATTCTTTTCATATTCGGAGCGGGAAAGACGGTACAAAAACTTTCGTTTTGCGAAGTCGGGCTGCTCGCGCATCATGTCTTTCTTATGGGTCTGCAGGGCAACCTGGGTCATCTCTGGAATCATTCGGCTGACGGAGTAACGATACGACCCGATCGCCAGATCCTCGTGGGCCAGAACGTCCTTCAACTCCACCCCATACACGACGGGGAAGACCCGCTCCAGCAGAGACTTGGACACCTGGAACCCGATGAAATCGTGGTACTGCTGCGACGCGTAACGATTCTTCGCGACCTGCACCATGTCAAAGCCGAACTCGGTCTTTAAGTGCGCCGTTTTATCCTGCGCATACTTGACCGACTTGCCAAACTTCGCTCGCAACTTCGGATACTCGATCGCCACCGCCTGGTTCACGGCGGGATGGCCGGCGATATCGGACGCATAATGCGCCAGCGCGCCGAGCGCGAAGGCATACTCGTTCACATCCTGACTCTCGATCAGCAACTCGTGAACGAAGTCTCCACTGCGAACGTAATGCACGAGGTTGCTGAATTCCGTGCTGCCAAACGGGTAGTACCCCAGATCCTGGATGACTGCGCCTCCATAGGCGTAGGCATGTGCCTCTTTAATCTGATCCTCCGACAAGCCCGGATATCGCTTGAGCAGCAGCGGGCGGATCTCATCGGCCCATAGCAGATCGACGATTTCCTCGTGGGTCAGAACGGAGTATGCAGACGAGCCGCCACTGCACATCAACACCATGAGAAGAGATGCCGCGACGCGTGTGAAAAACAGGCGCCACCCTTTAGTGAGGGCGCCTGACGATATGGACGGCCGGCGCATGGCTTAAATGCGGCCAAGAACCAGCAGGATGACCACGATGAAAAGAACCAGCCCGACGCCGCCGGTCGGGGCATAACCCCACTCCCGGCTGTGCTGCCACCGCGGCAACGCACCAAAGAGCGCTAAAACCAAAATCACGATCAATACAGTTCCAAGCATTTTCTTCCTCCTTATGTCTTGTACTCAGACAGGTTCAATACCGTCCCGAAAGCCGCTACGTCAGATCACGATTATGACGACGCGAATGCCGGGATGGAACGGGTTGTACAAAAAGTATCCTCCGTCGACGTAGTCAACATAAACGTTGTCGGTGTAAAGCCAGCCGACTGGCCACGGCTGACTGAATCCGAACCAGTAGCCTCCATACTGGAAGCGAGGTTGCCCCTCGATAATGACCGGGCGATTAATTACGAACACGTGCTCCCGGCCGAAATTGGCGCGGAAACGGTCGTCAGGAATGCGGCCGTGGTTGCTATCGGCGTGCTGTGCCTGCTGTTCGTGTTGCGCGGCAGGCTTCTCTTGCTGTGGTTTTTTCTCTTCTTGCTGAGCCTTTTTCTCTTCTTGCTGGGCGGGCTTTTCCTGCTGCGCCTTCTTCTCCTCTTGCTGCGCCTGCTTCTGTTCCTGGGCAGGCTTCTCTGGTTGCGCCTTTTTCTCTTCCTGCTGGCTGTGTTCCTCTTGCTGAGGGTGTTCTTCCTGCGCGTAAACGGGAGCCGCGGCCCCCAGGGTCAAAGACAGCACTGCGGTGCCGATAATTCCTGCTAGTTTCATAGATGTTGCCTCCATTTACAGCTCATTGACTTTTCTGTTCGCGCCGGACAAATCACCTACCGAGCCGGCGCGGTCCTCGGAGACTTCCAAATTCGTTTTCGCCGAAGTGAAATGTTCTTTTTCATGAATTGCCCCTTTCGAGGCACGAAACTAAGAGGAGAAGACTTCAGATTGCTGCCTTAGCTCAGAGAACCTGAAAGAGAGAAGCGATGCATCTCTACCGTCATAATCGCTGAAGCGCTATAAAATAGCTGGTCCAAATTGCTCACTTTGGTGGTTTGATTCACGCCCACGAAATCCGTGGGGCCCGGGCCAAACCCGCCCAATTCGGACAAAAACCGCTTTTGTCCCAAATCTTGTCAAGCCCCCTGAAGCACCTAATTCCCGCCAACCCGCTGATTCAGCGGCAGAAATAAATCCAAAAATTTGGCGGGTTTACCCCCTCGAATCTGCTACTCTGGAAATAGAGATCAAGTTTGGCGCAAGCTTCCCAGCTTGCGCCTTTTCTTTTGCAACGACTCTGATTCCAGCACGAACCAGCAATGCGCAAAGCCAAGGCGGCTTCACCCCGACGCACCCGAGCGTCGCGGGAGAACTCTGCCCGCAAGGCGGCCCAGGCACGCGGCCTCGGCATCACTCGCCGAGGCGACCTTGGCGAGGTGGCCTTCGTCCACAAAGCCATGAGCCTCGGCTACGTGGTCGCCAAGCCCTACGGACAAATGCATCGCTACGACTTCATGGTCGAAGGCGGCAAAAAGCTCTGGCGCGTGCAGGTAAAAACCAGCACCTGCATGCGTGACCACCTGTATCAGCTCTGTGTCCAGCGCATCATTCACCGCCGCTTCGTGGCGTACAAGAAATCTGAAGTCGATTTCATAGTGGCCTACCTGATGCTCGAACAAACCTGGTTCATCCTGCCAGTAAGCGAGGTCGCAGGCCGCAGAACCATCCTGCTCCCACCCCGCTCATATCCCCGCAAGAACTCCATGGCCAAGTACCGCGAAGCCTGGCACCTTCTTGGCAAACCAACCAGCCCAGCGATCTGATCAGGCAGGTGTAGCACGGACACTCCTGTCCGCGGCCGTTGACCCGAGGACACTCCCAGCCGCGGAGCGGCGCAAGAATGCAGCCCACGGCGCAAGCCGTGGGAAAAGCGGGGAAACGACAAGCCCCAGCGGGGCGAAAGATTAGTTCGCCAGAATCGTGCCTTGATACGTTATCTAATTTCGGCTAGGGCCCCGCATGATTCGTGGAAGGGCATGGCTTCAGCCGTGCCACAACGCCTCGATTCGATTCCGGCCCCGCAGGGCGCGACGCCATCGCAGCAGCCAACTCCCATTTCTCCCCGGGCACTGTCATCTTGAGCGAAGTAGCTTCGTCGCGAAGCGAAGAAGCTACGCAGTCGAAAGATCCCTACAGCGCCGCAGATCGAAATACAGCAGAAGGGAATTCCGACAGGTATGTGGCGCGCTGGGGCAACGAACTTCCCTCCCCTACCACCTGTCATCTGAGGCAGCGGAGTCCGCGGCAAAGCCAAGGACTCCCAACGAAGGATCTCTGCACTCCAACCCGCGTCGCCAAAAATGCGGAGTTAGGGTCCCCGTCTTTCGCCAGTGTAGCGCGGACACTCTTGTCCGCGGCCCTCGACACAAAAGCGGACCATCGATGCCCCCTGAGGACTCGCCCAGCTTTTCCTTCTCTTACCCAGCGGGTGCCCCACCCTTATCTCTCCGCTCTTTGGAGAGATAGGGCGGGCTTTTCATCTCGATGACGCCAAACTTCCCCAGCCTTCGCAAAAACGCGAAACGCTCCAACTCCGCAGAAAGGACGGGCCAGCCCCCAACGAACAGTGGCTTCTTCTTACCCGATAAGCTTTTGTCGTTCCGGCGAGCTAAGGTTTGACCTCGAAAACAGTGCCGCCGTAGAAACGCGAGAGCTCAGAAGAGCTTGTGCCGTAAAGGTTGCCATCAGGCCCGAGGGTAACGCCGGCCTCAGGGCCGTCACCGTTGCTGCCGCCGAGAAAATTGTAGAGCACCGTCTCGTTCCAGGTTTTATTTTCCAGCTTGAAGACGGTACCTAACCCCTTCGATCCACCTTCCGCCGTTGTGCCGTAGAGGTTGCCTGCCGCGTCGAAGATAACGCCAGCCAATGGATACAGGCCATCGGTTCCGCCAGTGAAGCTGTAGAGCACCTGTAGAGTCCATCCGGTCTTCGCGCTTCTCAGCTCGAAGACGTCACCGGATTCATATCCACTAGGGCCCTCCTCGGTGGTGCCATAGAGGTTGCCGGCTGCATCGAGGGTCAAGCCGCCCTCGGGATAAACGCGGCCTTCTCCCGAGAAAGAGTAGAGCACGACTTCCTTCCAACCTTTCTTATGCTGTTGTAATTCAAAGATTGCGCCCTCGTTTTCGCGTCCCCCTTCCAGCGTTTCGCCGTAAAGATTGCCAGACTTGTCCAGAGCTAACGGGGAAGAGGGAACGGCGCCGTCGTTGGGGTAGCCCGCGAAGCTGTAGAGGATCTGTTCATGCCAGACGCCACCTGAGAGACTCAATTCGAAAACGCAGCCATTTTGGCATGTTGATGCGTTTCCTGCTCCAATAACCCCATAGAGATTGCCAGACTGGTCGAATATGACCCCAGACGGACCGCTTCCGGCATCGCCGCCAGGGAATTCAAACACGGACATGTATTTCCAACTGCCATTTGAAGGGCTGAGCTCAAACAGGCTGCCGGCGCCGCTGTTCCCGCCTTGCGGGGTTGTGCCGTATAGATTTCCAGTAGCATCGAAGCTCAGATTCACCTCAGGATTTGCCCCGTCGGCCCCACCCATGAAGCTGTGCAGGACGACTTGCTTCCAGCCTTTGACGCCGCGCTCCAGCTCGAACACCGTGCCCCACCCGTAAGCGCCGCCGTCGAAAGTCGTGCCGTAAAGATTTCCTGCTTGATCAAAGACCACGCCAGCGAGGGGAAGGTTGCCGTGACGACCGCCCGGAAAGCGATATAACACTTTTGCGGCACTACCCGCCCAGGCGCAGGTGGATAAAAGAACGGCCAAGACCGCCGCTCCCCACATTCTTACGGAGTTGTAGGACGCCGACCTTCTCATAACAATTCTCCTCGCTTTCATGCCTTGTCGTTCGTTCCGCAGACGAAAATAGCGATGCCCTACTCTCACTTGACGCGCAGTCCGCCCACGAATTCCTGCATGATAAGGTTTCGCGTGTCGGGCCAGGCTGCGTAAAGGATTCCGCCTGCCCACGTGTTGCCGGTGTACTCTCCCATGTAGGTGCTCATAAAAAACGGATTCGAGAGGGGTTTCGCAAGGGCGAAGTTGTCCGAAAAAGACGCGCCACCATCCGTCGAGTATGCCGCAAAGGGCTGATATCGGACGTTGTGTTTGTCGTTGCGACGATCGAGCCAACTGACTCCAACCACCCCAGTCGAACTTACGGAGAGAGACGGGAAGAACTGGTCATGGGTCGCCGAAGCAGGGGCCACCGTGACAGGTGTTCCCCAACTCTGGCCGTGGTCGGTGGAAGTTACAACTTGAACCTGCATCTGCTTGCCAGTCCAGTTGTACATTACGGCATAGAGATTCCCGGCGTGCTTGCCTCCGCTGTCGTCCACGGCAAGGAGGGGAGGGTTAGCTACCGGTTCGTCGGTGTGGGGGAGGTTCCCAAAGAAAGCGCAATCACAGCTATCGGGGACCAATCTCACGCCGCCGATGAGCTGAGGACTTGACCACGTGTTACCCCCATCGGACGATTTTGAAAGCAGCATATACGCTTTGGCACCACCGCAGTTGATCCTTCGGCCGGTCATCGTGCATCTCTGCCACGCGGCATAAACGGTTCCGTCAGAAGCGATCGAAAGTCGGCTGAACTCATCGAGGTTGGGCTCGGTCTGCACTTTGTCGACGGTAGTTATCGTCCAAGTCTGCCCTCCATCGCTCGAGTGGGAAACGGAAACTTGGCTCTGCACCTGCCCAGAGCCCTGCTGGGTGGCGGCAATATACAGCCGGTTGTAGAAAGGGCTGCTCTTGGTGTTATCCACGACTAGCCAGGGCGTCAGCACCGATCCGCCGTTGAAAATAGGAGACACAACAATGGTGGGCTCGCTCCAAGTGTTGCCGTTGTCCTGAGTGGTTGCCAACAGAATGTCATTGCTTCCCCCCGCTAAGTAGGCGGTGCCGTCACGACCGTAAGCCAGAACGGGATCCCCGCCATCCAGACAAGAAAGGTTGCCAAAGTACCAGCTCGAGCCTCCATCAGCCGACCCATAAGCGAGCGCACAGCCTTGGAGTTCTGCACCCGAGAGCAGCTGCATGGGGTTCGTTGGATTCACGGCGATGATTGTGTTGACCGCCGGGTTGGGTGAGGTGAGCACGTTCCCAAGCACGCAAGGTGCGGGCGAGCACCTAAGTAAGTCAGATCGCGGTGACTCCAAGCGAGAGTGGCTTGGATGCCCCAGTTGCGTGCTCAACATCGATACGGGGTTCAGCGACCGCCGAGAATGACTGCCCATGGAGAGTTGAGCGAAAGTTTCAGGCGAAGCGATAACAAGTCCTGCGACCATTGCGGTTAAAGCCCAAATGTACAGTTTCATAGTGGTTCTCGAATCGGAGAGTACGCGCTGAACACCCACAGATCAACGTTTCGTTCGGGTTGAGAATATGAATTTCGCTCGGGCTTCGGCTAAGACCTCCACGAGCAGAGCACACAACATCGGGGCAACGTCGGTGGGCCCGGCGCACATTATGCTCTGGGTTGCTGCGGCACGTCAAACGCGATTGGTTACTAAAGTCCCAAAATGGCACAGAAAAATACCCTCCGGCGTTTGACGCTGCTCTCCTTTACTCTTTACACTCATGAATGTACGCCGGTGGCTTGGGGGCTGACCAAATTGGGCCCCTGACGCCGCGGGCGGACACACCGAAAGGTAAACGTGAGCCCCACTGAAACCAGCAGCACGACCAAACGGGAGATCCAAGTCGAGATCCCGGCCGCCGATGTTGCCCGCGAAACCGAGACCCTGATCCAGAAGTACCAGAAGCTGGCCCGCATCCCCGGATTCCGCACCGGCCATGCCCCCGCCTCCGTGATTAAGCAGCGCTTTGCCGAAGGCATCAAGAGCGATGTCGTGGATGCCCTCGTGCCGCGATATTTCCGCAAGGAAACCGACAAACTTGGGCTAACCCCGGTGTCGCAGCCGCGCGTGACCGATCTGCACGTACACGACGGTGAGCCCCTGCGATTTAAGGCCAGCTTTGAAGTCATGCCGACCATCCGGGTCGAAGATTATAAAGAGCTGCGCGCAGACAAGCCGGACATTTCAGTTACCGACGAAGAAGTCGAGCAGTCGCTGAAAAATCTGCAGGAGCAGCGCGCCACCTTCACCACCATCGAGGGAAGCCCGCTGGGCGATGGCGACTTTGCCCAGGTTTCACTCGACGGAAAACCGAAGGATGCCGAGGGCGAGGCCGCAAGCTCGGCCAAGCCCGGCCCCACCGGATCGAACCCCGTGCACATGGACGACATTCTGGTGGAGATCGGCGGTCAGGGAACGATGCCTGAGTTCACCGAGAATTTGCGAGGCGCGTCCGCTGGCGATGAGCGTACGTTCGATGTGCATTATCCGCAGGACTTCTCCGATCAGCGGCTCGCCGGAAAAACGTTTACTTACACAGTGCAGGTGAAGGCCGTCAAGCAGAAATCGTTGCCCGAATTGAACGACCAGTTTGCCAAAGATTTGGGAGAATTTGTCGACCTTGCGGAAGTACGAAAACGAATCCGCGAAGGCATGGAAGCCGAGAAAAAACACACCGCCGAGCGCGAAGCCAAAGACAAGCTGGTCGCTGAACTGGTAAAGCGCAACGACTTCGAAGTGCCCGAAGCATTGGTCGAGCACCAGATCGATATTCGTCTCGACCGCGGACTGCGCGCGCTCGCAGCCCAGGGCATGAAGACCGAAGACATGAAGAAAATGGATCTCCACCGCTTGCGGGGAGGGCAGCGGGAACAGGCTATACAGGAAGTGAAAGCCGCGCTGTTGCTGGAAAAAATCGCCGAGGAGGAAAAGATCGAGGTCAGTGATGCGGAAATCGATCGCGAGGTCGAAGCGGTGGCCGAGCAGTCGAAACAGTCGCTCGAGATCATCCGGTCGCGTTTGACACGCGAGGGGGCGCTGGATAGAATCCGGAATAGAATCCGCAACGAAAAGACCCTCGACTTTCTATATCATCAGTCCGCGTAGTTCGCTTCCGATCCCCCAAGAAGCTTAAAGTGCAGGGAGCAGAAGTGTGAAAGGCAACGTGAAAGGCAAAAGGTGACCAGTGCTTGTGCCGATGGTGATTGAGCAGACGGGGCGGGGGGAGCGGGCTTATGACATTTACTCGCGCCTTCTGCGGGATAATATTATTTTCATCGGGACGCCGATTGACGACAACATTGCCAATCTGGTGATCGCACAGATGCTGTTTCTGGCGCAGGAAGATCCGGAGAAAGATATTCAGTTATACGTGAATTCACCGGGCGGGTCGATAACCGCGGGTATGGCGATTTATGACACCATGCAATACGTCAAGAACGACGTGACCACGATTTGCATTGGGCAGGCGGCTTCGATGGCTGCGCTTCTGCTGGCGGCTGGAGAGAACAAGAAAAGACTGGCGCTGCCCAATTCGCGAATTCTGATCCATCAGCCTTCGATGGGCGGTCTTTCGGGTCAGGCCACGGATATTGATATTCACGCCCGGGAAATCCTGCGTATGCGGGAGATTACAAACCAGTTACTGGCGAAGCATACGGGGCAAAAGCTGGAAAAGGTGGAGAAGGACGTGGAGCGCGACTTCATTATGAACGCGCAGCAGGCTAAGGAATACGGAATCATAGACGATATCATCTATAAGACCAGATGAAGGGTATGATCGGCATTCGCCGATTGCATTCAGGAGGTCTCGGCGCAGAACGGTCTCTCCCCACTTGCCCGCGGGCAAAGAGCGCGAAGGAGCCGGGAGGTAAAGTACTACTAAGGAGTTGAGCCGAGTGAAAAACAGAACAGGCACTGAGGAAATCCTACGCTGTTCGTTCTGCCATAAATCGCAGGACGCCGTTGCCAAGCTGATTTCATCGCCAAGCGACTATCCCCGGGCCTACATTTGCGATGAGTGTGTGGCGGTCTGTAATTCGATCCTGGAAGATGACCGCGCCGCCACGCCTGCGGCGGCGACACCCAACACGCTTCCCAAACCGCAAGAAGTAAAAACCTTTCTCGATGAGTACGTAATCGGCCAAGAGCAGACCAAGAAGAAGCTGGCGGTCGCGGTATACAACCACTACAAGCGGATCTACATGAACCGTCAGCGCACCAGCGATGGGATCGAGCTGACCAAGTCGAACATCATGCTGATCGGTCCGACGGGGACGGGCAAGACGCTGCTGGCGCAAACGCTGGCGCGCATGCTGGATGTACCTTTCGCGATCGTGGACGCGACCACCTTGACGGAGGCAGGTTATGTCGGCGAGGACGTGGAGAACATCATCCTGAAACTGCTGCAGGCGGCGGATGGGGATGTGGGGCGGGCTCAGACTGGCATCATTTATATCGACGAAGTGGACAAGATCGGACGTAAGGACGAGAACCCTTCCATCACCCGCGATGTTTCCGGGGAAGGTGTGCAGCAGGCACTGCTGAAGATTCTCGAAGGCACAATTGCCAATGTTCCGCCGCAAGGTGGACGGAAACATCCGCATCAGGAATTCACGCCCGTAGATACGACCAACATTTTGTTTATCTGCGGCGGCGCGTTTGTTGGTCTGGAAAAGATTATCGGCCGGCGAGCAGGCAAAAAATCGCTCGGCTTCAAGATGGGAGAAGAGACTGAAACTGAAGAGCCGACGGTGGCACGCAAACGGAATTTCGAGCTGCTCAGCGACGTACAGCCGGAGGACTTGATCAAGTTTGGGCTGATTCCAGAGTTCGTCGGACGCTTGCCGGTGGTTGGAGTACTGGAAGATCTGGATGAGTTTGCGCTGATTGAAATCCTCACCCGGCCGAAGAACGCCATCGTGAAGCAATACCAGCGGTTGTTCGAGTTTGAGAATGTACGCTTGAAGTTCAGCGAGGAGGCTCTGCGGGCGGTATCGCGCCAGGCCATGGCTCGCAAGGTGGGCGCACGCGGGTTGCGTATGATTTTGGAAGAACTGATGCTGGATTTGATGTACCATTTGCCGAGTCAGAAGAAAGTAAAGGAATTCGAAGTGACGCAGCAGATGGTCGAGAAGCATAGTGCGTCGTTCGCGATGATGGAGAAGGCGGGATAGGGCAAGCTGCTAGCTTCTGGCTGCTAGCTTGAACGCCCTCCGATATCGAGTGTGTAGGCTGAGAACGGAATGCATAGATCCTTCGCTTCGCTCAGGATGACAGCGTGGGGACTTGATGACAGCGTGATTGAGATATTTAGCTAAGAAGCTAGCAGCTAGAAACGATTTTGGGAGAATCAGTGACCACATCCAAGGAAAAATTCGAGACGAAGAAGTTGCCCATGATGCCCATTCGGGATGTGGTCATCTTCCCCTACATGATGACGCCGTTCGTGGTGGGGCGGGAGTCGAGCGTGCATGCGCTCGAAGAGGCGCTGGCCGCGGACAAGAAGATCTTTCTAGCCACGCAGCACGACGCCAGCATCGACGAACCCAAGCCCAACGAGATTTATCAGGTGGGCACGGTGGTCAACATTGTGCAGAGCCTGAAGCTGCCCGACGGCAATATAAAGGTGCTGGTCGAAGGCATTGAGCGCGGCAAGATTCTGCAGGTCACGGAGACCGAGGGATTCATGCAGGCTTCGGTTCGCCTGGCCCGCTACGCCATCGAGACCAATCCGCAGATCGAAGCGGGCATGCAGCGGGTGACGGGCTTGTTCGAGCAGTATGTGAAGCTTTGCCAATCGTTGAACTACGAGACCATGATTGCGGCTGTGCGCATGGAAGATCCGGCCAAGCTTACGGATACTATCGCCGCCAACCTGCAGCTTTCGATCGAAGAAAAGCAGGAACTGCTGGAGATTTTTGATCCTGCCGAGCGCCTGAGCCGGATTGGGGATGTGCTCGACATCGAGATCGAGAAACTGAATATGGATCGCACCATCCAGTCGCGGGTGAAGCGGCAGATGGAGCGGGCGCAGAAAGAGTATTACCTCAACGAAAAAATCAAAGCCATTCAGAAGGAATTGGGCCGCGGCGAGAAGAGCGAGTTCGACGAACTGAAAAAGAAGATCGACGCTGCCGGGATGCCCAAGGATGTGCGCGACAAGGCGGTGCAGGAACTGAAGAAGCTGGAAGCCATGCCGCCGATGTCGGCTGAGTCGACCGTCTCGCGCAATTATCTGGATTGGCTGTTGGCGGTGCCGTGGAAAAAACGGTCGAAGGAGATCCGCAATATCTCGCGCGCCGAAAAGGTTCTTAACGAAGATCATTATGGGCTGGAGAAGATCAAGGAGCGCATCCTTGAGTTCTTGGCGGTCCGCCAGTTGGTGAAGAATCCCAAGGGCTCGATTCTTTGTTTCGTCGGACCTCCGGGCGTGGGCAAGACTTCGCTGGGCATGTCGATTGCGAAGGCCACGGGCCGGAAGTTTGTGCGCATGTCGCTGGGCGGAGTTCGCGATGAGGCCGAAATTCGCGGCCATCGCCGAACCTACATCGGCGCCTTGCCGGGGCAAATCATTCAGATGATGAAGAAGGCCGGGACAAAGAATCCGGTCTTCATGCTGGACGAAGTCGACAAAATGTCCATGGATTTTCGCGGCGACCCATCTGCCGCGCTGCTCGAAGTTCTCGATCCGGAACAGAATTTTATGTTTGTGGATCACTATCTGGATGTCGAGTACGACCTGTCGCAGGTTTTCTTTATCGCGACCGCCAATGTGATCCACACCATTCCACCCGCGCTGCAGGACCGCATGGAGGTGCTGCGCCTGCATGGCTACACCGAGCAGGAGAAAGTTGAAATCGCCAAGCAGTTCCTGGTGAAGAAGCAGATGGTGCAGGCCGGGCTCACGGATAAGAACATCAAGTTCTCGGACGAGGCGATATCCGGCTTGATCCGCTCCTACACGCGCGAGGCGGGGGTGCGCAACCTGGAGCGCGAGATTGGAAACATTTGCCGCAAGATTGCGCGCAAAGTGGTCAAAGAAGGGGCGGACTACAACATCGCCATCGCGCAGGATAACGTGAATGATTACCTGGGCGTAATCAAGTTCCGCGATACGCTGGCGCATGAACGCAGTGAAGTGGGACTGGTCACCGGGTTGGCTTGGACCGAAGTCGGTGGTTCGATCCTCAGCACGGAAGCTACTGTAGTCGATGGCAAGGGCAAGCTTACGCTGACCGGCAAGCTGGGCGACGTGATGCAGGAGTCAGCCCAAGCGGCGATGTCTTATGTGCGTTCGCGGGCGCAGCGGCTGGGATTGCCGCGCGACTTCTACCGCAACATCGATATTCACGTGCACGTGCCGGAAGGCGCCATTCCGAAGGATGGGCCATCTGCGGGCATCACGATCGCTACCGCAATTTCCAGCGCTTTGAGCAAGATTCCGGTTCGGCGCGATCTGGCGATGACCGGGGAGATTACGCTTCGCGGGAAGGTGTTGCCGATTGGCGGTTTGAAAGAAAAGCTTTTGGCGGCGCATCGGGCCGGGTTGTTTGAGGTCATTTTGCCCCAGGATAATGAGAAGGATCTCGCCGAAGTGCCGGAAAATCTGCGCACCGCGATGAAGCTACATTTCGTCGATACCATGGACCAGGTGCTGGCTGTGGCTTTGGAGCGTCCGCTGCCCGAGCCGGTGCCTCAAGTTGAGGGTGCGCAGACGATTACGCCTTTAGCGCCTCCGGTGGAAGGATCTACAGCGCATCAGTAGGCTGAGCGCAGGTCGGGTTTAAAATACTACGCGCGAGATCCCTCGCCCTGCGGGCTTCGGGATGACGCCCTTCGAAAACCAAAATCGGCCATCGAACGCCACGGCTTGACAGCAGCGCACAAAGACCCGTAGATTGACAGCACTTTCCAGCCTAGAATGAACTGAGGGAGACACCGTCTTTCAGAGACCAGCAAGAAGAACCAGGAGTGTTGAACCATGTCCAGTTCCGAGGTGAGGAACGGTGAAGTTGGATTGTTTCCGGAGATGCCGACTGCGGGGAGCGACGAACGCACGACGGGCATACTTCCGTCGCAGGCGATCCGGGAGTTGATTGCGAAGGGACGAATTATTGGCAACCGCGCAATCACTGAAGAGCAGATCCAGCCGGCGAGCCTTGACCTGCGGTTGGGTGACATCGCGCATCGCGTGCAGGCCAGTTTTCTTCCTGGCCCCGGCGGCAAGGTGGAAACCAAAGTCAAAGAACTCCGCATGGCGCGGGTGGACCTTACCAGCGCGGCCGTTTTCGAAAAAGGGTGCGTTTACATTGTTCCCTTGCTCGAGGAACTGGATCTGCCGAGGGACATTTCGGGCAAGGCGAATCCGAAGAGCACGACCGGGCGGCTGGACATTTTCATTCGTTTGATTACCGACGATGGAATGGAATTCGAGCGCGTACCTCCGGGTTACAAAGGAAGACTCTACGCTGAGATTGTTTCGCGCACTTTTACGGTCGCGGTGCGGGCTGGGATGCGGCTCAATCAACTGCGATTTGTGCGGGGGAATCCGGTCTCTTCGGACAATCGAATTCGCCGGTTGGATGAGGAACAACAGCTTATTTACATGGACGAGGTGAGTCCGGTGAAGGCTTCGGTAGATCGCGGGCTGAGAATCACGGTGAATCTGGAAGGGGCGTCGCCGGATGAGGTGATTGCATACAAGGCGCGGAAGCACGCTCCGTCGATCGAACTGGATCGTATTAATTATTATGCGCCCGAGGAATTCTGGGAAGCCCGGCGGCACGGCAGCAATCGTTTGATTCTTGAGCCGGGCGATTTCTATATTCTGGCTTCGAAGGAACGAGTGCGGGTGCCTCCTGAATTTGCGGCGGAGATGGTGCCGTTTGATCCTTCGGTGGGGGAGTTTCGGATTCACTATGCAGGTTTCTTTGATCCCGGATTCGGATATGGATCGAGCGACATCAAGGGGACGCGCGCGGTGCTGGAAGTGCGGGCGCATGAAGTGCCGTTCCTGATTGAACACGAGCAGTTTGTCGGGCGGCTGACTTACATGCCTCTGCTGGCGAAGCCGGAAAAGATTTATGGGTTGCAGATTGGTTCGTCGTACCAGCAGCAAGCGCTGACGCTGAGCAAACAGTTTCGGCGATGAGTGTGTCGTTTAAAATGGAGACGTCAGCGGGGTGCTGCGATGGAACCTTTGAAACCCGCCCAGCCTAAGGCGTCCTTCCGCGGCGCGACGGGTTTGATTGTTGCCGTTGGTGTGGTGGTGATCCTTCTGATTGCGCTTCCGGCGTACCGCTGGTTTTTCCTGATCAGCCTGGCAATCGGGTTGGTGGTGGCGGGAATTCTCTTTCTGTGGCATAAGCTGAGGCCGATCCAGGAAAAGGATATCGAGAACAAGCGACCGCTCGGGTTGGGATAGGATTCGCGGTTCGCTTGCAAGTTTGGCGGCCGCGACTGCACACTGGGTCATGCGCGTCTTGGCTCGATTCATGATGTCGGCGATGGACTCCAGCCACTTCCCCGCTCCGACTCTTCCTGAAGTTGCGTTCCTGGGCCGATCGAATGTGGGCAAGTCGAGTGTGATTAATTCGCTGGTGGGAGCGAAGCTGGCGAAGACCAGTTCGACTCCGGGACGGACGCGGAGCATTAATTTTTTTGAGCTCAGGTGGGCGGGGAAGCCGCAGGCGGAGTTGATCTTCACCGATTTGCCGGGCTACGGATATGCCAAGATCTCGCGGGAGATTTCCAGCCAGTGGGCCGGCTTTATCGAACCTTATCTGGAGCGGCGTGCTTCGCTGGCGTTGTGTTTGGTGCTGGTCGATGTCAACGTGCCGCCGCAGGAGAGCGATCGGCAGTTGCTGGGTTTTCTTACGTCGAGCGGGCGTCCGTTTTTGATCGTTGGCACGAAGAGTGACAAGCTGTCGGGGAACCAGTTGCGCAACTCTCTACAGATGCTTGCCCGAGAGTATCCTCAGGCGCGGATTGTTCCGTTCTCCGCCAAGAGCGCGGCTGGGCAAGAAGAGTTGTGGAAGGAGATCCGGGCCGCGGTGGAGCAGCATCGCGCCTGAGGTTGTGCCCTTCCCTGCCTGCGCGAATTTCTCAATTGGTGAACATCCGTTATGATCTAGCAGTCTATGTCTACTTATCTGATTACTGGAATTGCGGGCTTTATTGGGTCGTCGCTGGCGCGGACGATTTTGGCGCAGGGTGACAATGTACGCGGGGTTGATAATTTTTCTACCGGGAAGCGGAGTAACATCGCCGAACTGCTGGATCGGATTGACGTGCGCGAGGCCGACTTGCTGGATCTGGAAGCGATGCAGTCGGCTTGCAAGGGAGTCGATTACGTTTTGCATGAGGCTGCGATTCCGTCCGTCCCCAGATCGGTGCTGAATCCTCTGGAGAGTAATCAGGCTAACGTGGATGGAACGGTTAACGTGCTGGTGGCGGCTCGCGATGCGAAGGTGAAGCGGGTGATTTATGCGGCTTCATCTTCGGCATACGGAGATACTCCCACGTTGCCCAAGCGGGAAGACATGTCGCCGAATCCGATTTCTCCCTATGCGGTGGCGAAGTTGGCGAGTGAGTATTACATGGCGTCTTTTTTTCGCTGCTACGGGTTGGAAACGGTGGCGCTGCGGTATTTCAATATCTTTGGACCGCGGCAGGATCCGACATCTCCATACTCCGGGGTGCTGGCCAAGTTTATTACGCAGATGCTCAAGGGAGAACAACCGACCATTCATGGCGATGGCTCGCAGAGCCGCGATTTCACTTACGTGGATAACGTGGTGCATGCGAATTTGCTGGCTTGCAAAGCGCCTGGGGGCGAAGTGGCGGGACGGGTATTCAATGTGGCGACCGGCACACGTATTGATCTGAATGAAATGTTTGGCGTGCTCAAGAAGCTCACGGGGTATCCCGGTGAGGTGAAACATGGTCCGGAGCGCGCAGGAGATGTGAAGCACTCGCTGGCTGATCTGTCACGATCGGAAAAACATCTGGGATACAAGCCGCAGGTGAACTTCGAAGAAGGGTTGCGGCGCACCGTCGATTGGTATCGCTCGCGGGAAAAGTCGGCGAGGGCGTGAAGAGGCAGGCTTCGGGCTTCCGCGGCGAAGATTGCGATGAAGGTTGTGGCCTGAAGCTTGAAGCCTTATTCTCCCCTTCATTACCTTGGTTATCTGTGGCCGGGTTACGCAGCGGACTACAGTTGCGGTATGACACTCTCGTCTATGGTGGTTTCGCGCGACTGGGCTGAAGTCAGTGTGTTGGAGTGCATTCTTGGTGGTTTGCACATTGGTGTGGACGTAGAACCGGAACCGGCGCGGGCTCGCGCCAAGCTGGCGAAATCCAAAATCGACGCCTTGATCGTGGATTGCGATCTTGACGGGACGACCGGTTTCCTGCGTGGTCTGGGAACGGGCCTCAATGCGGTGCCGCTGGTGATTGTTAGCGGTACGAATGGGCACACGCAGCAGCAGGACTCACTCGCCACATTTGTTTTCAAGAAGCCGATCTCAGTCGAGCAGGCCGTTCGGACGCTTTCGGCAGCGCGCAACATGATTCTGGACGGCAGGCTCCGTTATAATCGGCACGCTCTTGACCTGACGGTTTCTCTCGCTTACGGCTCCAGAAAAAAGGTCGAGGCCCATCTGATGAATCTCAGCCAAGGCGGAGTTGGGATCCGCCTGCCTCGTCCGGTCGCGTTGCCCGGTCCGGTACGAGTGAGCTTTCAGCTTCCGGAAAGCAAGATTCAAATGAAGCTTCAGGGAGAAGTTGCCTGGACGGACAAAATGGGCAACGCCGGAATTCGCTTCCTGGGGATGAAGCCGGAAGTGAGGCGCGACTTGCAACTTTGGCTGGCGCAGCAGTATCTCACGCATTAGGGCGGTCGTTGGTCGATCGTCGTTGGGCATTGGCGGCCAAGTAAGCGCCGATTGCTTTGCAAATCCGAGAGACCCCAGCCCCCGCGGTGGAAAAATGTCACATGTCAAAATCCCCACCCTAACGTCGAAAAGCACGACGTTAGAGTGGGCCACCCGCGACGAACAAAGGCGGTGTGTCTGAATGAAGCACTCGGCATAAATCGCGCACGGTCTTGTGCAAATGGGTAAGCATTGGCGGGGCAAACAGAGTGCAGAGATCCTTCGCTCCGCTCAGGATGACAGCGTGAAGGTATGTCGTGGAACTTGGCAGACTACATTAGCGGAATTGCGGATGGTCTTCTTCTTCGCCGTACATTCCCGACTCGAAGCATGCCATCCTAGCCAGATGTTCGCCGGGCGTGCTGCTGAACCAGAACACAAATAGAAACCAGTAGAGGCCGACGAAGATCGCCGTGACCGCGATGGCGAGGGGTAGCGTGACCAGCCATGTGGGTAGGATGTCGGTCATGGCCATGGCCATCACGGCAAAGAGCAGGACTGCGCACAGCAGGATCAGGCCGTCCAACATCTTCGAGAGCGCGTTCAGGGAAATGGGAATCGGGCACCAGTGAAGCCGCACGCGTTGGGGCTCTGGACGCGGCAGAAGAATCGGAGTGGCCACTGGCGGCTCAAGCGGAATGGCCGGCCGCGGAGAAGCAGAAAAGAGCAGTTCGGTCGCGCCCTCGGCATGATTTCCCTTGACCGCTGCCGACTCGCAGGGCGCGAATAGATACGCCGCTGAGAGAATCTGAATAAAAACCCACTCCTTCAGCAACCGTTGTGAACGTTCGGGGAGATCGACGAACTGGACTCCGGCTTGTCCCCAGGCATCGGTCCAGGCAATTCGACCTGAAGCTTCGATGCGCAGCTTTGGAGATGGCAAATCAAAGCGAACTTGAACCGGTTGGTCAGGAGTCAGTGGAGTGACGGTTTGCATGGCGATCCCGAATTCGCTGAGATCGCGGAGAATGGCTCCGTTGGCGGCATCCAGGTTCACGTGGGCCAGGGTGCGAATCTTCTGCCGATAAGGGCGTCGCGAGATGCGTGGGACGCCCGCCAGCTTACCCCTTTGGGATTCGACCAGATTCGACTGTGGCTCCATGACTAAATCTTAGCCTTGACCAGGACGCGCCTCAGTAACCGTAGAGGTTCGGGCTTCAGGAAGCGGTGCGGTGAATGGCGGGCTCGGCTTCAGGATGAGTCTTCTGGGTTCGAGCCAGTTCCCGGGCGATGAGGCGATTGAGGTCATAGCTGTAGGGTCCGTAAGCGCGGAAGGCTTGCTCATCAAACAGACGTTTGATGCCACAACCGAGGCAAACCTGATACGAGTGATCCTGGAAGCGAACCGGCCAACTCATCTTGCCATGCCAGCAACCGCGGAAGATCACTACTCCAGCCGCTCCCAGCCCAGTAGCAACCACACCCAGAGGCCACAACCAACCCGACTTCTTTTTCTGTTCACTCACCTGCCACTACCTGTAAGTCCTTCCAAAGGCTAAGGATATGCTGAAATCGAGGAGCGCGCAACGGTTTTCGGAAAGCTATGAATCGGCAAGGTTTCCGCGGCTTACCAAAGAGCATGGCGCCGATCCTTACCTTCGTGCGCCGAAAATATTGCGATTACCGCCAAACCCTTGTAACTTACGAGTAATGCCACGGCCGAAGGCAAGGAACTCCGCAGAGGCCATCTGCGGAAGTTCAAATGATGCATCAGAACAATATTTCTCCCCCAAGATTGACGGTCAAAATTGAGCGTGAGGCCAGCCGATTAGGACTGATGGTCCCGGTGGGCGTTTTTCGCCATTCCCATGAGCGCGAGTCTGAATAATGCGGGCTTGGAGTTGATCAAAGAAGAAGCCGTGGAAGTTCCCGCACGCGCGCTTCGAACTCCTTCGCCTTCGCCAACCGAAGCCCTAGGCCACGAAGCTTTGCAGGCTCTGCTCGCCTTCTCTGCCCTGCACGAACAGATACGTACGCGGCGTGCAAAGCAGATGCGCGATGGCGGGCGCCCGGGCCCCGAGGATGATTGGCAACTCGAGCAATTCGTCCTCGATGAAGTGCTGCAACTGGTGGCAGAGCGCGCGCTGGCAATCACTGGGGCTAACGGTGTAGCGATCGCATTGGCGGAAGGCAATGCCATCGTCTGCCGGGCTTCAGCGGGAAGCATCGCACCGGATCCGGGAATTCGCCTCGATCCGAACTCAGGGTTTTCGGGGGAATGCCTGGTGTCCGGCCGCATCGTGCGCTGCGACGATGCCGAGAGCGACCTGCGAGTGAATGTTGCGGCTTGCCGCCGGCTTGGCGTCCGCTCCATGCTGGCCGTGCCTCTTTCGGCGAAACAAAGTGTCATTGGTTTGATCGAGGCCTTCTCCAATGAGCCCTATGGATTCAATGACAGCGATGTTCGCAGTCTGGGTCTACTGGCGGAGCTGATTCTTTCCGCGATGAAGCCGGAAGAGGAAGACCGGCTCAGCGAGATTTCACGGCGAGTCGTCCATGCGGCCGCAGTTGAGCCCCAACAAACTGCGGAAAAGGTCAATCCACCAACTTCAGAACTGAGTGGCTTCTCCGTCCAAAGCGAGAGTTCTTCTGCGGGCAGTGAAGTCGCAAAATTGGATCCCGAATCACCTGCGGACTTGAGCTGTAGCCCGGGATCTCTGAACCCGAAGAACGAGTGGGAGAAAAACCTAGTCGAGAATTCAGAATTGGCTGCGGTCGAGGTTTTGAAATCAACCGACCATCCCGTCGCTCCAGCAGAGCGTGCCCTTGCGGAGCGAGCGGAACTCGACCATTCTCGGCCCGGCCTTGCGGTGGTTGCTGTGGTCGTGTTGTTCGCGATTGCTCTGGGCGCGGGAGTCTGGTGGACCCTCGGCCATCGTGCACGCTCGACAAAAGCAGAGGCTCGGACGATTACAGCATCAACGCCACATTCTCCACAGTCCGCAACTTCGCCCGCAGAGCCGGTTGCAAGCGCGCCGGTGCCGGCCGCAGAAACGGTTTCAGAAGATTCGGGCGACGCTTCGCCGGTAAATGCGGAGGAATCTGGTGTGCTGCCTCAGGTCACTGACATTCGGCATTGGTCGTCTGCCGACTCCAGCACCGTGGTGATTGACATACAGGACCAGGTGCAGTACGAGGCTCATCGGCTGCCGCACCCAGAGCGCATTTATTTCGACCTGCACGACACTACGCTGGCGGCGGCGCTCTCGAATCGGATTATCGCGGTGAACGATGCGCTGCTGCAACGAGTTCGCGTCGCGCAGCCGATGGCGGGTGTGACCCGCGTCGTGCTCGAGACCAACGGCGCATCGGATTTCTCGGTAAGCCTGGAAGCGAACCCGTACCGTCTGGTGATTGAAGTTCGCAAGCTTGGAACCAAGCCCGGCGCTCGAACCAAGGTAGATCTTTTCGCTCCGGTCAATTCGGCGCCTTTGGACCAGACTGCAACCAAGCAAGCTCCATCCAATCTGCCTCCGGCGGATCAGGTTGCGGTGAATCAGAAGCCGGCCAATGTTCCTTTGAACCAAAATCCGCTAAGTACGGTCCCGTTCCTTTCTGCGCCGAAACTGCGCATTGTGCTCGACGCTGGCCATGGCGGTTGGGATCTGGGGACGGTTGGCCGCAAGGGACTGTTGGAAAAAGATCTGACGCTCGATATTGTGCAACGCCTTGGTCAGTTGGTCGAGAATCGCCTTGGAGCCGAGGTCATCTACACGAGGAAAGACGACAGCTATCTCGCGCTCGAGAAGCGTGCTGAAATCGCGAACGTGGCGCAAGCCAAGCTCTTCGTTTCCGTGCATGCCAATTACAGTGATTACCCCTCGGCTCGCGGCGTAGAAACCTATTACACCAACACCTATTCCTCCGTAAAAGCGAGAACCGAAGAAGCGGATGAAGCGGCGGCAGCAGGAGTGAAAGCCGTCGATTGGACGAATGTCGACATCCGCGAAAAGGTGCACGAGTCGCGACGGGTTGCAGCTAGCGTGCAGCGGTCGTTGTATGCGATGCTCGCGGCGAAGAATCCCGGCCTGCCCAATCGCGGCGTGAAGGAAGCGCATTATGTCGTGCTGACTGGAACCTCCATGCCCGCAATTCTGGCTGAAGTTTCGTTTGTGAGCAGTCCGACCGACGAGAACAATTTGCAGAGCTCAACCTACCGCCAGCAGATTGCCGAAGCGCTTTATAGTGGCATTGCGCACTACGAGGCGTCCAATCGGCCGGTGAAGATTGCTAGCGCCTCGGCGAAGGCGACGGGACGATAGGCTCTCATTTTCCGGTAGAACTCATCGCTCATCACAGAAAATGCCCTTGCGGGCATCGAAGCTCGTATGCTGGGAGCGGACGCTAGGCCCATCGCCTCTGCCATAATCGCAACTTCAGGGCGCGGGTTCTGAGTCCTTCAGAGCGTCGTCGAGGCCCTGATTGCTTTTGGGTGCGCTGCCCTCGACGATTCGCCAGCCATCGTCGTATAGGCGAAAGCCCACCGTGGATTTGTACTGCACACCGCCGACGTAAAGCGCGGCTCCCACTTCGTTTAGCGGAACCCACTTCCACAGGAAGTCCACATCGGCGGCGTTGCCGTTTCTGCTGATCCCCGTGATCCCGATCAGCTGTCTGCGGGCCACGGGAACGCCGAAGAATTTTGCGTCAGCCGCTCCGGTGGGGATCAGGTCGTGAAACGTCTCAACTCCGATCGGAGTCAGCACGACCTCCCAACATGGCGGAGGACTTACGTCCGGTGGGCAGGGGCTGCTCGCGCCAGTAATCCAGCCACGACGCTGCAACACAAGATATTCCGGTGAGAGGTAATCTTTGTTCGAAATGACCCCAGTTCGGAGAAAGAACTGTTGCGTGCTCTTGAAAGTATCGGAAGCGGCGATCAGGTCGGAGGCCAAACGCCGGGTGAGAAAATCGCGAGGCGAGCAAGCGGCGATGATGAACAGAAATCCCAGGGCGAACGCGATTCGCAGATTCCGCATGAAGTTTGGTTGAGCCGAATTATTAATCTAGTTGAGGATTGTAACCAAACGCGAGCCGCGGCGCGGCAAGAAAGGACGATCGGTAATCTGTCCCTCGAATTGAGGCGCCCAACGGCCCGGAATTGCGGCGTTGCAGGATGGACAACGGCCATCCGGAGTCAACCGGTATTCTTCGACGAAATAACTGCGCCGCTTGATCAGCGTATCGCCGCAGTGGTGGCACCTGGTGTTTTCGTGATCTCTCACCATGCCAGGCAAGTTTCCGGCGTAGACGTAACGCAGCCCCGCCTGCTTGCCGATCTCGACCGCGCGCAACAAGTCTTTCGGCCGCGTGTCATCCGGATCTTCCATCTTGTAATCTTTATGGAACGCGGTCACATGCCAGGGAATCTCAGGGGAGACGCTGGCAAGGAAATCGGTCAGTCCACGCAGTTCTTGTTCGGAGTCATTGAAGCCCGGAATGAGAAGGGTGACGATCTCCAGCCAAACGCCCATCTGATGCAGGCTGCGAATGGTCTCGAGAATCGGTCCAATGCGTCCGCCCAGTTCGTGATAGTGGCGATCGTCGAAACTCTTGAGATCGACCTTATACAGATCGATCCACGGATGCAGATAATCGAGCACCTGCGGCGTGCCGTTGCCGTTCGAAACAAATCCGGTGATCAAACCTGCAGCCTTGGCCTCTTTGAACACCGCGACCGCCCACTCGCTGGTGATCAGGGGCTCGTTATAGGTGCTGACCAGAACCTTTGCACCTTGCCGCAGCGCGTCCCGCACCAACGCCTCCGGCGATGCTTCGAGGGGCGGCGAGACTGCATTGGGATCGCGCAACGCCTGCGACGTCACCCAGTTCTGACAATAACCACAGTGCAGATCGCATCCCAGCATTCCAAAGCTATAAGCTAGCGCACCCGGGTAGGCATGGAAAAATGGTTTTTTCTCGATAGGATCACACTGGACGCCACCGACGTATCCCCAAGGCACGTACAGAGTTCCGCCGCGATTGTAGCGCACCTTGCAGACTCCGGGCTGACCTTCGGGGATTGGGCAACAATGACCACAGGCGTAACAGCGCACCCGGTTGCGGTCGAGTTTTTCGTAAAGTTCGCCTTCGCGAACGTGCTGGTCGACGATCTCGCGAAGGGTAGCCACGCTTAGAACCTCTACTGACATTCTAAACCCCAATATCAAGGCCCGGAGGTCGAGCGTCGAGACCGGCTTCGGGCGGAGTGGAAGTATGGGTGCACTGAGTCGTTATTCGTGCAGGACTAGTAGTTTTTGCTGTTGAATCCCCTTCTACGGAGGAAGATAGTTGACATCGTTGGACTCTGCACTGCGTTGCGGTTCCCTGTTGCCCGATGGTGCCGCCTGATAGCACATGGGAGCCATTCCGTACAGCCGCAAAGGAGCCTAGTCTGGAGCACGTCGATAGCGCCCGGGTTGGGGGTACCATGGCAGTAGTCCGCATTCTGGTGGTGGATGACTTGGAACCTTGGCGTCGTTTTGTCTCTTCGACGCTTCAGGGGCAGTCTGATTTAGAGGTGATCTCTGGTGTCTCCGATGGCTTAGAAGCCGTCCAGAAGGCCGAAGAGCTTCAGCCGGACTTGATTGTCCTGGACATCGGCCTTCCGAAATTGAATGGCATTGAAGCTGCCCGGCAAATCCGCAAGCTTGTTCCCAAATCCAAAATACTCTTCCTGAGTCAAGAATCTTCTGACGACGTGGTGCATGAAGCCCTCAGCCTGGGGGCACGAGGATATGTGGTTAAGATTCAGGCCGGAAGCGAACTGCTTTCCGCTGTGGAAGCGGTTCTGCAGGGCAAGCAGTTTGTCAGTGAGGGATTGGCGGCGCAAGAACTGACGGAACCGCGTGCCAGACTGGAAGGCTACCGCTTGTCGGTGGACGCAAGCCGAGACGGCCTCTTTTGTGTAGAGATGGATTCTCCTATGTCCGTGGATTTGCCCGAGGACGAGCAGATTCAACACATTATCCGCGACTCTTACGTAGCCGACTGCAACGATTCACAGGCCAAGATGTACGGTCTGAATTCGGCACAGGATCTGATCGGCAAGCGGATGACCGATATGGTGGTGCCCGATGATCCCGATAACATCGAACTCACGCGGGCGTTTATCCGGTCCGGCTATCAGGTATGGCAGAGGGAATCGCACGAAGTCGACGCTCAAGGAAACCCCAAGGTGTTCCTGAACAGCATGACGGGCGTCGTCGTTGACGGCAAGCTCGTATTGACCTGGGGCGTCCAGTCCGACGTTACCGGTCGAGCCTGACCGGGCAGTAGCCTCCGCACGTTGCCCCACTTCTGTTACCTAAATGTGCATCCTGTTGCACCTGCCGAACCCGCCAGGGGCTAGGGAATAAGGGCTAAGTGTCAGTTTTCTAGCAGTTTGGGAAAGCTTGGCGCGATGGTGTTCAAGCTGCATTTCCCCTGATGCCCGCTGCCTTGGGGCGCAGATCGGGGTCTCAACTTGCTGAGCTGGACGCAGGACACCGTGGTGGCAATCCCGCAGGCGTTGCCTGCGCCGAAACCCAAGCGCAAACATTCGCTGCTCCCGCTTCTGATCGTACTATTTCTGGTTTCTTACGGGTTGATGTGCCTGCTAGCGGTGGAACAGGATCGGACGATTTCTGCACAGCGTTACTTGATCCGGTCGCTGCTCGGCGACAGCTCGGAATTGAGCAATCTTAAAGGTAAGTTGATTCAAAAGCAGTATGCCGACGCCCAGGCCCAGGCTAAGGCAGGAACTCGCTCCCAGGCGCAACCTCCGTTGACCCAAGTCCCGTCTGCCCAGGCTCCAATGACCCAGGCTCCAATGACCCAGGACAAATCGGGAGGCAACGCCCAGAGCAGCCACAATGCAGGCAAAGCACGAAAGGCGGTGCCGCCGAAGCCGCCCTTAGGCATTTCGGACATTGTGGACGGACGCAGGATCGTGGAAACGATCTGAATTTCAGGGCCAGGCGAGTATATGAAAGCCCTGGCAACGCTACTATTAGCTCTATCCGTACCCGGTTCCAAGTTCGCGACGCCTCTGCCCCCGCCGGTTGATCTACCCGCAGTCCACCACGCCCGTGCGGGCGGTATGTGGTACATGGCGGAGACTGGTCATGCCGTTTTCTGCTACGGTCCAGTCATGCTGGTGAAACAGCCAAACGGCGACTTGCAGCATGTCGCGACCTTCTGTCGCGGCAATCAGGCCGTAGTCCCTTTGAAGGACTGAGCCGACGTCTGCGGCCGGATCCCGGAGATTTCCTACAATCCCTCAGAGGTCTTGCCGACCGCGACTCACGAATTTTTTTGAGCTCCTGTACATTGTTCTCATGGCCAAGTTCAGGAAGCACATTTTTATCTGCGGGAACCAGCGGCCGCCGGGGCATCCGCGAGGCTGTTGCGATCCAGAGGCAAAGGCAGAGTTACAGAAGCTGTTCAAGCAAAAACTGGCGGAACGCGGGCTAAAGGGAAGTGTGCGCGCGAATCAATCCGGGTGTTTGGATCAGTGCGAGCATGGTCCGAACCTGGTGGTCTATCCCGAAGGCGTTTGGTACGGCAGAGTGACACTGGCAGACGTCGACGAAATCGTTGATTCGCACATCGTGGGCGGAAAACCGGTCGAGCGGTTGATGATGCGAGACGCGTGCATCAACACATCGGCGTGCGAGCACAGGTTAAGGCCGGTGTCGGCAGAGAAGGAGCGCCAGACGTAGCTTCGCTCAGAACGACTGACGCAGCACAGTCAGTTTCGGGTTAGTTCACCTTCTTTCTTACCGGCAATGGTGACGAACCGAATCACGCCCTCGCTATCCTCAAAGATCAGCCCGGTTCCTTCAGAGTTCACGACTGCCGTGACCAGACGACCATACGACTTGGGGATTCCCCCCTGCGTCGGGGTTTGGTCATAGCGGGCCAACTCCCCCTCTTTCATACCGGTTATGCTGACGAAGCGAATCACGCCGTCGCTGGCTTCAAAGACCAGGCCAGTACCTATCTGGTCTGCAATCGCCGTAACCAGACGGCCGTATGATTTCGGCACAGTACCGCGGGTTGGAGTTTCGGCGTAAGCGACAGTCGCGCTCCTGTTTCCAACGAAGTATCCGGTGACAAACAAAAGCGCGGTACCTAAGACGAACAGAACCCTATTTCGCATGAACCCTCCTTGTCGGTGCCACGCATCATTTTGGCAGGACTAGAATCTTGTGCATCATGCCAAGATCCTCGTGCAGCAAAATATGGCAGTGAAACACAAAAGTACCTGCGATGGTTGGATCGCGGAAATCGAAACGAGCCTTGAAGCTGTGGTAGGGATGACCCGGGCCCTCCCAGAACGGGACCTCAATCGTGTCGCGTAGGTCCTGATCGGCGACGGGCTTTCCGTCGACTTCCAACACCTTGAAATGGATCTGGTGTATGTGGAAGGCATGGGTCTCAAGGGCGCGGTTTTCCACGATCCAGTCTTCCACCGCCCCAACATGAGTGGTGATTACGGGCTTTTCGTTGGCTTCAAACACCTTCTGCTTTTGTCCGTCCACGGTGATGTAGAACTGGATGGGGCCGTTGGTGCCGCCGAATTCCTCGGAGAAGTAAAGTTTCCGCAGCGTGGTTGGTTTCTGTTTCTCCAATTCGGCGAACTTGATGCTGTTCATCGAAGCCTGGGGCACGGTTTCGACGGCGTTTGTTTCCTGCTTTGTCTCCGCCGCTTCTTCCTCACCGCCGCTGACTTGAATCCGGCCCAGCTGTTGCTCGAGATCCGGATTGCCAGTCGGGCCAGTCGAATACCCCAGCGCGATGAAAATCGCGTCGTTGTTTTGCGGAGGAGCCTGCACGATAAACTCCGCCCGGCCGGCCGGAGGGATCAGAATGGTTTCTTCGAATCGAGACTTGGGCAGAGGATATCCGTCGAGAGCAATCAACTGCAGCTTCTGCGGCTTACCATTGAACCACACCTGCAACGGCAGGAAATCCTGGATGGTAGCGTTGGCCACTCGCCAGAACTGCTTTTCGTTAGGCTTCATGTCGATGATGGGGGAAGGAAAACTAGGGGAAGCCGCGACCTGATAGTTGATGGTGAGTTGGTAGGGCCCGGGCACCCATGGAACCAGGTACTGCTGCCGGATCACGAACACGCGCTCTTTGAGTCCAGCCACCTCAGGGTGAAACTTCTCCATCCCCTCGACAATCAGTGCCCCCGCTGCTCCGCCATTCACCTGAAACTCGGTGAAGCCATGCACGTGGGGGTGGTACCAATAAAGGCCCGGGGGTTCGTTCTTTGGAATCTGAATGTCAAATCGGAACTTCGGATCGTTCGGCTGAAGCAGGGTCGTGAGCACATCGTCCTGATGGCAGATTGGCGGAACATTCAGACCGTGGAAGTGAACGTTGGTCGAAGACAACATCATCATTCCGCCGTCGCCGCAAACCTTGCCGGACGTAGCAGGCATTTCCATCATCCCCGCGGAGTCATCGGTCTCGATGCGATCTTTTACATCCAGCAGCAGCCGATCACCCTGGTTGAGACGCAACGTCGGAGATTCTACGTCCCCTTTGCTGGTCGCGTAGTTGTAGCAATAGTGGGTATAGCCGGCGTCATCGACCGAGTGCTTCATGGTCAATTCGGCATTAAGAACACCATTCACACTGCTGACACTCAGGGCATCCTGGACGACGGTACCGGCGTTGGGGCGCTTCGGACACTGCGCCTCCAGGTTCAAAAATGAAAATCCACACACCAAAATCGCAAGCACGTATCTCAACATAGATCGCATATTCAACTCCTCATACCCCTGAAACTCTTCGAGGTAAAGAGACCTTACCTTGTGTTTGGAACGGCCGAGGCGGAAAAGCTCCAATCGACAACAACCCAGGACTGTTTGGATCAGATACCGGCGAGTTCGAAGCTTCCTTAAGCGTGCACTTCCCGCCCGCCGATGTCACTTTAATCTCCGCGATCGAGGACGGCTGGCCGAACTCAGCAACGTACACCGTTCCCCCGGTCCCGGTGGTTTCGTCCAATGCTAAAGATCCCAGATAGGACCAGTCTGTCACGCAAGGAAATGTCCGGACAGGAATCGCACGCGCAACTCCTAACTGATGTTAGAACGGCCGAGGCGGAAAAGCTCCAATCGACAACAACCCCGGACTGTTTGGGTCAGACACCGGCGAGTGGGAGGATTCCGTCAGTGTGCACCTCCCGCCTGCCGATTTTACGTTAATCATTCCGATGGAGGATGGAGCGCCATACTCGGCCACGTACACCACTCCGCCAGTTCCTGTTGTTTGATCCAAGGCCAACGACGCGACATAGGACCAGTCGGCGTCGAAGCCTTTGAGCGGCCGGGAGACGCACCCTTTTGAAAGTTTACCCGTGCCCTTATCAAAAAAGGCAGCGGTGACCGTGCCCGATTGATTGTTGCTTATGTAGAGGAGGCTCTCATCCGGACTCAGCAGTACGTTACTGGAATTGAGCTCTTTTCCCAAGTGGTAGACGGCCGTCGGGGCCAACTTGCCGGAGGAAATATCCGACACTTCCACTATCGCGAACGGGGACGTATCGCCGAAGATGGCAAAGTGCCCATCTTGCGTGATATCGACACCGCTAGGATAGGTGTTGCCTGTGCGCGAACCGGTGGAATTCTGTTCATCGCCGTTGGAGACCGGCTCCCCGCCTGAAATATTGAAGGATTCGATGGAATTGTCTCCATAGGTGACAACCATGATGTTTCCGTGGATTGCCATTCCATCGATCACGCCGCCTTGCAGGCCGGTAACAGAAATGTCGCCAACAAACTTTAGGCTGCAGTCTGGCAGCACTCGAAAAGTTCCGATGTTGCTTGAGTCGGTGAAGCTGGCATACAGGTATTTGGCGTTCATTGCCAAGCCGACGCCGTTGGAGGCGCCGGTGTCCTTGCTGGAGCCCACCGCATGACCACCAATTTCCAGCGTCTTGACGACGATTCCCTCGATCTCGCCGGCCTGAGCCTGGGAAGTGTAGACGCACTGCGCATTCCCGCTGTTGAGCACGCTCACCCGGTTGGCCGCAAAGTATCCCCCCGCGATACCGCCTCGACCGGTTAACACCTTGGCTTTCATGTTCAGCAGACCACTCGTGCCAACCGTGTAGAAGGTGGCGCTCGATGCCAGGGCCGGGGGCGAGTCGTCATTTGTAACCACGTAGTGGGGCTTGTTCGCACCGAACGCAAACCCACTAACCAGACAAACCGCGACCAACGCCGCAGTCAGGCGCGAGAACCCAAACCTTCGGAACATCCTCATATTCCTCTTCCTAACGTGGCAAGAATGGTGCCGATCAAGCTAATCACGAGTGGCGCGACGGTTCAATAAAGAAATGGAGTATTTCCACACGGGATCACCACTGGGTTGAAAACAATTGCCAAATAGTGGAAAACTTCTAGTCTTGATTCCTCCCTGTCGCTCTCATGGTTGGAGTCTCCTCGGATGACCTCGTTCGGAAAACCTGATTGCGATTCTCTACTTCGAACATGTCGTGCAGTATCCGCCAATCTCCAATCGCGAAACCACAATCCGGAACCGGCAGTCTTTCTCCACCTGGCTCTTCAGCTTCTCGAAGATGTCGCTGACGAACTCCATGATCTTGCCGCAGCGCAGGCAGGCCATGTGGATATGGTCCCGGTTCAGCTTGCGCTCGTAGTAGTGTCCTTCGCCGTGAATATGCATCAGGTCCAGTTCGTCGATCAGCCCGTGGCGCTTGAGCAGTTGCAGCGTCCGGTACACCGTGCTGCGATCGACGCTGGCGTCCAGTCTTTGCGCCCTGCGCAAAAGCTGTGCCGCATCCAGATGTTTGTTGGCCGTCTCCATCACTCGCAGGATGGCGCGGCGCTGCTGGGTCATGCGGATTCCGCGGTCGGCAAAGTGGGCCTGCAGACGGCCTGGCATTTCAGTTTGAGGCAGTGGCATTGTAGGACGGCTCCTCGATTGTCGCAACTGGTCGCAATCGTCCTGCGACGGAATCTTCTGGCGGTCCTTGACGATAGCAAGAGCCATCCGTCAATATTATGAATGTTACCTCAGATGCGACTGGGTTGCAACTAGAATATCTCGTTATGAGCTGAGAACAGGCAAATGTCGGGAGTCAACTATCGCCCGTAGTTGCGAATGAGTCGCATTTAAGAATTATATCGGTTCGCCGGTTACCCAGTAGAAAGGAATCAAGCCCATCGCATGAACTCCCTTAGGTTCCATGCACAATCTCCACCCGTCATCCGGACACTCCTGAAATTGCGCTTCAGTGCCTTTTCCCTTTTTCTCGGTGTCGTTTTTCTGGCCGGATTTGCCTCGCCCGCGCAGGCGCAGGAAAGTCCCTACATCGTGACCTATGACCATTACCTTGAGGAGCCCGGCAGTCTCGAGGTGGAGTACTTTTCAACCTTTGGCACGCAGCGCGGCGGCAATGACTTTGTTGCTTTCTGGACCGAGTTCGAATACGGCGCAACGGCGTGGTGGACAACGGAGCTCTATTTCGACGGGCAGACCACCTTCGACGACAGCACGCTCTTCACCGGCTTTCGCTGGGAGAACCGCTTTCGTCTGCTGCAGCGCGAGCATTTGATCAATCCGGTTCTTTACATCGAATACGAACAAACCAGTGGCGCGGACAAGATCCTGAAGGAAGTCGAAGGCCACGACGTCGAGTCTGATTACGCCGTCCCCAACACGCTTGCTCGCCAAGAACACGATCACGAGCTTGAATTTAAGCTTCTACTTTCGAGCACTTTCAAAGGCTGGAACATTGCGGAAAATACGATCGCTACAAAAAATCTTACGGGCGGCAATCCCTGGGAGTTCGGCTATGCCATGGGCGCCAGCCGCCCACTGGCCCTGAAAGCCTCGGTAAACCGGTGCAATTTCTGCGGTGAGAACTTTATCGCCGGAGTCGAAATGTACGGCGGACTCGGAGATCGACACAGTTTCGGCTTGCGCGATACCTCGCAATACCTCGCGCCGGTCGTCGCCTGGAATTTGCCCTCGGATTGGACTCTGCGCCTCTCTCCGGGTTTCGGCTTGAACGACAATAGTCACCGTTTTCTGCTGCGCTGGGGAGTTTCGCGTGAGTTCTCCGGCTTCGGCGAAACCATCGAGCGTCTTTTCGGAGGCCGCAAGCCGTGACCGCAATGCAGACAGTGACCACGACGAAATCGGACACCGGGAAAACACAGACGAGAGTTGCCACGCGTCGCGTCTGTAGCGTCCTGGTACTGGCCGTTTCCCTCGCCGCTGCGCAGAAGACAATCCCGGCATCGGCGAAGAAAGACACTTCCGTATATGCTGAGCTGGCGAAAGCTCCGAAGAAAGCGGTCGCTCGGCCCAATCCATTGGAAAACGATCCCGACGCCGCGGTTGCGGGCGGAAAACTGTTTGAGCTGCATTGTGCCGAGTGTCACGGCGACATGGCTGAAGGTGGACGGAAGGCTCCGAGTCTGCTCGCCGAACCGGTGCAACAGGCCACGCCGGGCACGCTTTTCTGGATACTTACGAACGGAGTTGTCCGCCGCGGTATGCCCGTATGGTCCAAGCTGCCGGAACCCGAGCGCTGGCAGATCGTGCGCTATCTTAAGTCGCTGGTTCCCGCTGGACAGTCGCACGATGATGGGAGAAAATCGCCGGACGCCGCTGATATGTATCCCACCCCGCCGAGGAGTTCTTGGGAGCCCGAGCCTCAATAGAACTCACAAGTTGAGGATTGTCATTCCTGCCGCTCCTGTGCTACGGTAGTGGAAAGTTCACGCCTTCACAATCCACAATCACAGTCGCGCCGGGTTGTGGCCCGCGTAAAAAAGCGTGTCAAACAGGTGGTGCTATGGCTACAAAAGATGCGGTTGATTCCATGCCGGACGAACGGACAATCGAACCCGAGAGTTTCGCCAACCGGAAGCTGATTCGCCCTTCGCTAAACCGCACCGACCACAACCATGCGTCCGCGCCCGTGGCCGAACGTCGCGATCGCGCGGAGCGATCTTTTGAGCGCAACGATCGCAATGACCGGAATGGCGGTGGTCGCAAGGCGCCTCCGCCTGAGCAAACCAACGCGGAAAATTTCTATTATCAGAAGCAGATGCAGGCGAGAACTCCGATGGTCATCGTGCTCCGCGACGGCGAAGAAATCCATGGCGTCATCGAGTGGTACGACAAGAGCTGCCTCAAGGTGAACTGCAACGGTTCGCCCAACCTGATGATCTACAAGCCCTCGATCAAGTACATGTATAAGGAAGGCGAGAACGCACGGAAATAGTCCCGGGCCTTGAACATCATCTTTAACCGAGGAGCCTGAAGCCGGATGTCGGTTCTCTTCATTTAACTGATAAGATAACCTCCGGTTGACAATCTCTTATATCTTCCTTAGCATCAATCACTTGGTGCAGTCGTACTGACTCCATTGCTTGGGGGAGCCACCCGTGATCAAGCTCGACATCATCAACGAAGTGGTCAATAAGACCGGAATCACCAAAACCAAAGCCGAACTGGCGGTGGAAACCGTCTTTGGAAGCATGAAGCGGTCACTCGCCAAAGGCGATCGCATCGAACTGCGCGGGTTTGGCGTGTTCAACGTGAGGCCACGCAAAACCGGTATCGGGCGCAATCCGCGAACTGGCGCCGAAGTTTCCATTCCGCCGGGCAAAGCCGTGCGCTTCAAGCCGGGCAAGGAGTTGCAGTCCATCGACTGAGTTCGGTTTCTCGCGTACGATGGAGATACGGGCGTTCCCGCCCGCATTTGCTCTAGCCCTGACAGCTGCGGAATCTTGATGCCTGAATTCCTTCCCCCAGTTTCTTCCTCTTCGACCACAGATTATTACCGTCCGGTCGAAGTGTTTGTCGTCCAGCCTCCGAAGCAGCGCTACTGGCTGCACATCGTCCTGCTCTTGGCCACGATCTTTACTACGCTCGTGGTGGGCGCGCGCATGGAATTTAACTTCCAGCACAACCAGCCAGCTTTTTCGGTGAATGATGACGACGTGCCTTTTTTCCCGCTCCGCTGGATTCTGGCTGAACCGTCGCGGCTACTGCTGGGCGTACCGTTCGCGTCCACGTTGATGCTGATCCTTCTGGCGCACGAGATGGGACACTACCTCTGCTGCCGCTACTATGGCGTAAATGCGACGTTACCCTTTTTCATTCCCGCGCCAACGTTAATCGGTACACTCGGCGCATTCATTCGCATCCGTTCTCCGATTCGCTCCCGTACCTCTCTGTTTGACATTGGAATTGCCGGACCAATCGCGGGATTCGTCGTGGCTCTAACGGTGCTGATACTTGCCATGCCACTCTCTAAGACGATGTCTCCGGCCATGGCCAGCCCCGACATTCAACTGGGATACCCCCTGATTTTTCGCTTGGCCTGGTACATTCTTCCGCTTGGGTCGCTGAAGACTGGCTCGTCTGCTTTGCACTCGATTTATTTTCATCCCACCGCAATCGCAGCTTGGGTGGGAATGTTTGCAACGGCGCTTAACCTTTTGCCGGGCGGCCAACTGGATGGCGGACACATCGTCTTCTCGCTCGCTCCGCGCGCGCACAAGACAGTTTCGCGATTGACTATTCTTGCGCTTCTTCCGATGGCACTTTATTTCTGGGCAGGGTGGCTGATCTGGGCAATTCTTCTGAGGATCAGCGGCATGCGTCATCCTATGGTGGCTGAATGGCCGGGCGTGACGGGCGTCCGCCGCTGGATTGCGGGATTCGGTCTGGTGATGCTGATTCTTACTTTGGCGCCGGCCCCTTTTGCGCATAGCTCATTACTGCAGGTCTTGCGCGAACTGCGGGGGCAGTAGGGCCTGCGGGGCGTCTTTGCCTCCGCCTCTGCGAGGATATGATGCCGGCGCTACAAGTCATCCGTAACTCCAGCGAGCAAATCCGTCTCCTGTTCGATCAATCCGGGAGTCATGCTCGCGACCAGATGGAACATCTCCTGCCGTCCGCGTTGTCGAACATGCGATTCGAACAGAGGCCACAGGGGCGCCTGGCTGGTGTGAGCCTTGAATGCGGCAATCTTGCTCTCAAGATAATCTCCGATTTCAATGATCGCGGTGGCTGGCGGGAGCGTGACCGGTTGACGATCGGGCAGGGTGAAGCTCGTGGTGCTGTAGTAGAGCTTCTGAGCTCGGTGCGGAGTTATTTCACCGCCGATCTGGCCGGGATACCGGTTGCTGCGTCCGGCCCAGTGAAACGCCAGCGTGGCGAAAACCGAAGTCATGGAATGATCGGTATGCCCGGTCACGGAGCCGTCCGGACCAAAGGTGATCACGACGTGCGGCCGGAAGCGGCGAATGTGGAGGGTTAATTCGCAGACCACTTTGTAGAGATCCTGGCGGTGGAGTTGACCGTCGGGATAGTCGAGCACGATCCCATGGGAAACTCTCAGGATTTCACAAGCCGCCGCAAACTCCTTCCGCCGCAGAGCCGCTAATTCCTGGTCGTTTGCCACCCCACCACGATGGGTCGCGGCCTGCCCGGGCGTAAGGCAGAGTACGCACGTCTCCACGCCACGATCATGGCAAAGACGGAGCGAGCCGCCAAAGCCCCCAGCCTCGTCGTCAGGATGGGCGGTGATGCACATCAGGCGGAGCATGGATTCATTGTAACTTGAGCATTGCGACTCAGTCGGTTGCGGCCGAGTTGCAAAATCTTGCACTCCTGATGAATCGCGGTCCCAAAAGAAAGGCTTCAATCCGCCACCATTCCGAAATAGAATGGGTCGCGACTGAGCGCGGACGCCCGCGCCTACATTGGAGACGCCCGTGCATGTTCTTGTGACCACCGATACGTTGAGCGGGGTGTGGACTTACACTCAAGAACTGGTTTCGGGCCTGGTGAGCCGCGGCGTACGAGTCACGCTGGTCAGTCTCGGCGATATTCCACTGCCGCACCAGATTTCCTGGATGGATGATCTGGAGGGTCTGGAATATCGTCCAACCGCATTTCGCCTGGACTGGATGCAGGAAGCCGAACAGGATCTCAAAGATTCTTCCGCGTATCTTGCGGCGCTGGTCAAAGAGCTCAAGCCCGACCTGCTGCACCTGAACCAGTTATGTTATGGAAGTCTTGCCGTCGATACTCCTCGCGTGGTCGTTGCTCACGGCGATTTGATCAGCTGGTGGAAAGAAGTCCATGGCCACGAACCCAAGGAAGGTCGTTGGATGCGCTGGTACAGGGAGGCGGTGACGCGCGGCTTGTGGCATGCCAGCGCGGTAGTTGCTCCGTCCGTGTGGATGCTGGATGCGATTCGCGCCTGCTACACGCGCCCCAGGCACGATTCGGTGATCTACAACGGCCGCAATCCGGTCTCTTTTAATCCATACGTCAGCAAGGACGATTCGGTGCTGGCGGTAGGACGATTGAGCGATGCGAGCAAGCAAGTGAGCCTGTTGACGCAACACTCGCACCCGCTGCCGGTGTGCATCGTGGGCTCCGAGGCGCCGGTTGCCGACTCCGAGATTCCCATCCGCACCGACGTCAAACTGGCAATCGATCAAGTCTGCATAGCCATAAAAGGACCACAGACGCAGGCCCAACTCCGCACCCTGTACAGCCGCGCTTCCATTTACGCGGCCACCTCGCGATACGAAGCTTTTGGAATGGCACCCCTCGAAGCCGCGTTCTCTCGATGCGCAATCGTGGCGAACGACATCCCCCCTTTCCGCGAGATCTGGGGTGATGCTGCGATCTACTTTCAAGCCAATGATGCGGAGAGCCTGGCGGATGTAATTCGACGATTGCACGAGCATCGAGACCTATGCCGCGGCTACGCAACCCGTGCCTATCAACGCGCACGCGAATGCTTCACCGCCAAACGCATGATCGACGAGTATGTGCGGCTTTATCACAGTTTGATCGGAGCCAGACTGGCAGTGGCGTAAGTACGCTTCTAGCTACTAGCTCTTCGTTGCTCATCCCTGGTTTTCCCTCCTTCACCGATACTGTAAACGTTTGTCATTCCGAGGGGGCTTTATCCCCGAGGAATCTGCTGTTTCCTTCGCAACGGTGTGAGAGCGAGCCAGGTAGTTCTGAACTAGCAGCCAACAGCTAGAAGCTGTTATCTTCATAGCTCAGGCTCATTTCAATCGGAGGTCTCATGGCTACAGTCAAAATCACGGTCCGACCCAACGGCCCCTATCGCGTAGAAGCTCCTGAAGGCTCAATCGAACTAGTCGACGTTAACGGTACCCCATATGACCTAACTGGCAAACCGGCCTTTTCGCTCTGCCGTTGCGGAGGATCAGTCAACAAACCGTTTTGCGACGGGACGCACAGCAAGATCGGATTCCAAGGCGCGGAGCTGGCCGTGAAAAAGGCGGATGGTTAGATCTGAGTCCGGTACACTCAGTGGATTGTCTTGGTCTTGCGCGACATGTAATCCATTAGCAGATATTGGCCCAATGTATACGGGGTGGTGAAGTAGGCTTTGCCGCGGCACATTTCCGTGACCTTCTGGACGAACTGCACCAGACCGTAGTCTGACGCCAGCATGAACGTATTAATCATGACGCCAGCCCTCTTGCATTTGGAAACCTCTTCCAGCGTCTGGCTCACGACTAGCGGATCGAGGCCGAAGGCGTTTTTATAAATGCGTCCGTCTTCAAGAGTCAGCGCGGAAGGCTTGCCATCGGTAATCATCACAATCTGCTTCATGTCTTTGCGTTGACGCTGCAGAATGCGCTGCGCCAGCCTCAAGCCTTCGCGGGTGTTGGTGTAATACGGACCCACTTTCACACGCGCCAATTGCGATAACGGCACTTCTTCTGCCGAGTCGTGAAACAGAATCAAAGACAAAGAATCGCCCGGATACTGCGTGCGGATCAGATGCGAGAGCGCCATGGCGACCTTCTTTGCCGGCGTGAACCGATCCTCTCCGTAAAGAATCATGGAGTGCGAGCAGTCGAGCATGAGCACGGTCGCGCACGACGATTGGTACTCGCACTGGTGCACCTGCAGGTCGGAGTATTCGATGTTCAGCGGCAGCTTCAGGCCTTCGCGCTGGATGGCGCTGGAGAGTGTTGCGGTAATGTCGAGATTCAACGTGTCGCCGAACTCATACTGTCTCGATGCGCCGCTGGCCTCGATGCCGGTGGCCAAGTCGCGGGTGTCGTGGCGCCCGAAGCTCGACTTTCCCAGCGATCCCATCAGATCGCGCAGCGTTTTGAAGCCAAGAAAATCCAGGCTCTTGTCGGTGATTTCGAACTTCACCTGCTGTTGCGCCTCGCCCACTTGCCCGCCGACACTCGATTGCCGTGAAGGATCGTGGGGCTGATCGATGCTGATGTAATCCTCCTGCTGCATGCGCTGAATCAGTTGCTCGATGAGTTCGTCCAGCGTGCCTTCCATCTGCATCTGCTGCAGTTGCTGACGCATTTGTTCATCGAGCAAATCGCTGTCGAGCAGGGCCTGCTCGATGGCGCGGCGCAGATCATCGAGCGTTTGCTCGCCATCCCCGAAATCGTCGTACAGGTAATTCTGGAATCCGCTCTGCAGCAGGTAATCGGAAAGCGCACTGAGCAAGTCTTCCATGCTCATTTCGCCGGCGGGGTCGGGAACGTATTTTGAATAGCGAATGCGTTTCATAGAAACGGCTCGTTGGTCGTTCAGTCGTCGGTCTTTGGCAGTGCAACAGCAAATCCTCGCTTCGCTCGGAATGACAATCCCTTGCTTTAATCTTTGGACCGACGACTGCCAACGACCAATGGCCGACGACCAACGACTAATTAAACGGCCTCCTGCCGCGGAACGGCGGGTCTTCGCGCTCGAATGGCTTCTCCGCGACTTTCTGCGGCTTTTCTCCGGCGGTGAACAAACGCTCTTCGTTCCGTCCGATGCGTTTGTGCGCGTGCAGACCTTCGAGCACAAATTCTGCCGCTGACACTTGGGACTCCGGGTTCTCCTTCGGTCCCACGTTCAGCTTGACCAACTTCTCCATTAGACCTTGAATACCGCGCAGCGATTGGAGGGCCTCGCCCGCACCAGCGGTATCCGCCAGTTGGATCTCGCCGCCGAGGTCGAACCACTGCACGATCTGGTTCATGTCCGTGCCTTTGAAATATCCATCGTAGGTCTTAGCGATGGCGGTTCGGATCAGTTCTCGACTTACATGATCCGCGCCTTTCATCTCGCCTTCATACTCCAGTTCCAGTTTGCCCGTGATCGCGGGCATGGCCGCATAAACGTCTCCTATGCGTGGCACCACCAGCTTCTCGCTATGTCGGATGGCGCGGCGCTCGGCGTTTGAGATCACATTCTCCATGCACGAAATGGGCAGACGCTGGCTTACTCCTGAGCGCTTGTCAACCTTCTTGTCCTCGCGAGCAGCAAAGGCAACTCGCTCGATGACCTCCTGCACGTATTTCGGAATGTGCAGCTTGTATCCATCGCGCTGCGTCCAGGCTTCTTGCGTAGTGATAGCAATGCCCTCTTCAATCGAAGCCGGGTAATGCGTACGAATCTCTGAGCCAATACGGTCCTTCAGCGGCGTAATGATTTTGCCTCGAGCAGTGTAGTCCTCCGGGTTGGCGCTGAATACGAGTGCGACGTCGAGCGGCAGACGAATCGGATAACCCTTAATCTGCACATCGCCTTCCTGCATGATGTTGAACAGACCGACCTGAATCTTTCCGGCAAGGTCCGGCAGTTCGTTAATCGCGAAGATACCGCGATTGGCACGTGGCAGTAAGCCGTAGTGGACGGTCATCTCGCTGCCCAGTTCATGGCCGCCCCGTGCCGCTTTGATGGGATCGATATCCCCGATCAGGTCGGCAATGGTCACATCGGGCGTGGCCAGCTTTTCGACATAACGTGCTTCCTGCGTGAGATACGCGATGGGCGTGGTGTCGCCGTGCTTCGCAACCTCATCGCGGCAGCGGCGGCAGATGGGTGAGTAGGGATTGTCGTGAATCTCACAGCCTGCGATGTAAGGCGTCTGGACATCCAGCAACGTGGTCAGAGCTCGCAAGATGCGGCTCTTGGCCTGGCCGCGAAGTCCCAGCAAAATAAAATTATGCCGCGAAAGAACGGCATTGATGATCTGCGGCACCACGGTATCGTCATAGCCGACGATTCCGGAAAATATCGGTCCCCCCTGGCGAAGTTTTGCCATGAGGTTATCGCGCAATTCGTCCTTCACGCGCCGGCTTCGCAGTTGTTCTTCGGAAAATGGACTGTGGCGTAACTCGCCGAGCGTCCGTGGAAGACTCATGATTAAAAAACCCCCAGGGAGAACAGCTTTCTGGTCCCGATTATACGCCCCTCCAATCTTATCCCGCGTGCCCGTTGCCGCCGGCTTTGCTGCGTACGTGCACGGTGCGGCGCATCGTGGGCAGGATGGTTTCGAAGAACGAAATGATGGCCTGCAAGCGCTCGGATTCCGATTTCATCCCCAGCAACGTTTGTTTGAAATCGAGATCAAGGGGTAGCGACCCGGCCAGATGAAACGAGAGTTGCCGTTCGTCGATTTCCGAGGATTTTTCTGGCTCCGCCCCGGCCAGGGTCATAATTTCGCCGTGGAGCTTCATTGCTTGCGCGATTTGCTCTTGTGACGCGACCCCAGGTTCATCGTGCAGGTAGAGAACCTCGCCCTGCAAAAATGATCGTTCCTGGTTCAGTTGTAGAACTTCGAAGCGTGCGCGGCCTTCGGTGACGATGTCCATGCGCCCGTCAGGATATTTCTTCGTAACCGTAAGGATTTCCGCAGTGCAACCGATCTCGGCGAGTTCCTGGTCTTTGCCTCGAAGCACGCCGAAATGCTGGTTGCGGTCGAGGCATTCGGAAATCATCTCCCGGTAGCGAGGCTCGAAAATATGTAGCGGCAAGGGTGTGCCCGGAAGCAAAACGAGGTCGAGGGGAAACAGTGGCAGCAGTTTGCTCAAGAACAGCCTCCGAGATCCTTCACGGCGCGAATTTCTAGGATTGTACGCCAGAGTTCGACCATGGCCGGCTTGACTTGAGAGCGCCAGAAGGATAGAAGCACGAAATGGGATCGAGCAATATGCAAGTCTCGGGAAAAGTCGTCGTAATCACCGGCGCATCCATGGGCATCGGCGAAGCGATTGCCAAAACCTTCGCGGACAATGACGCGAGCGTCGTGCTGCTCTCACGCGACGCCGAGCGGGCTGAGGCGGCCCGCGGGCGGATCGGCCACAGCGAACGCACTTTAGCGCTGGCCTGCGACGTGCGCAATCGCGAGGAGATTGATCGCGTCGTCGGCCTGACCCTCCACCACTTCCAGCACATCGATGTATGGATTAATAACGCCGGTCACGGAATATTGGATTCCGTCTCTAACGTGGATATGGCCGCGTGTCGCGAAACCTTTGAAACTAATTTTTTCGGGGCGGTCGAAGCCATGCAGGCTGTGATTCCGGTGATGAAGCAGCAAGGCTCGGGGTCGATCATCAACATATCGAGCGTCGCCGGGCATATTCCAATCCCGTTTCATGCGGTCTACAGTGCCACCAAGTTTGCCATGAACGCGATCGGCAAGGGTGCGCGAATCGAACTCAGGAGCTCCGGAATCAATGTGCTAACCGTATGTCCAGGCTACGTGCGCACCGACTTCGGCGCCAATGCGGTCAAAGGCAAAGAACCGAAACAAGTGCGGCCTGGCCGAGTCCGAGGGATCACCGTCGAACGGGTCGCCAGGGCGGTGCTGCGAGGTTATTTGAAGCAAAAGCGGGAAGTGGTTGTCCCCTGGACGATGATTCCGATGATCAGACTCTACCAACTGTTCCCGGGATTAGTGGAATGGTTGATGGTGAAAATGGTGCGAAAGCGCGAGTAGGTTATTTCAGCTTTTAATTATTTCAATTCATCCAGCATGGCGGTCATCTCCGACTGCGCATGGGAATTGCCCGTGCGCCTCGCCGACGAGATCCCGTCAACCAACATTCTCTTGGCTTCATGAGCTCGATTCGCGCTGACTAGCGTCTGCGCTGCCATGAAGTATCCCGCCGTGTAGTCGGGATGAGTGGACAGCAACTTTCCGAACTCCTCCAGCGCGCGTTCAACCTCGCCAGCTTTCGAGTACTCCATGGCGAGGCCGTAACGCGCGAAGGCGTCGTCAGGGCTCTGTGAAAGAATTTCGTTGAGCATTGCAAGTCGGTCCATAAAGTAAGCCCTCAGCCCTCAGCCCTCAGCCCTCAGCTTTCATCTCTCAGCTCTCATTCTAACCACTCGGATACGAGCTTACTATAACCGCCGAGTGAATTCCTTTGACCGAATCGCGTTGCCTTGGTTGGCATTGCTTCATATTTGTAGCGCCTCCGTCCCGGCGCTACAAGACGCGAATTGCCTTCAACACTAGCGATCTATTTCTTTGCTGAGTACAATGCCTTTATCCCTCAACAGGAGTCTTCTCGAATGGCCTGTCCATTCTTTATGCCGACGAGCAAATTGGAAGATGGCGGCTGGCTTCATCCGTCGCGGCTTCCTTTGGGCGGCGGATGGATTGGCCTCTGTTCCGCACCTGGGCACGAAGGCGCGGAACCAACGAATGAGGAAGTACGGGAACTTTGCAATCTGGGTTACGCTGCGGCCTGTCCTCGGCTGCCCGAGGATCGTACTTCCGATGCGGTACGGTTTTCGATTGCTCGCGACCATGGAGCACGGCTGAGCCTTTGGTTCATTTACGAGTCCGGTCATTGCCCCGCGGGCCACGGAACGCTGGAATATGATTTGCCTTCGGGTCAGTGGATCTCTTCTCACACCGATCCGCGCATTCAGAAAATGGCGGAATGCTATTTGCAATCGTACTTGCTGCGTAGAATCCAGCCCGCCACAGCGGGCCTGACGTCGGGCACAACTCCATTAATCGGAACCCCATGAACCAGAACAACGACCTTGCATTGCCCCGGCCCGTCCGGGACTCACAATCCGAGATGGCCGAAATTGTTCTACCCAACGACGCCAACCCGCTCGGCGCCCTGCTCGGCGGACGCCTTATGCATTGGATCGACCTCGCCGGAGCCATGGCCGCGCATCGCCACTCCCGAAACTATGTAGTCACAGCGGCGATTGACCACATGGACTTCTGGGTTCCGGTACACGTTGGGGATCTGGTCATCCTGCGCTCCTCGGTAAACCGTGTGTTCCGCAGTTCGATGGAGGTGGGTGTAAAGGCCTGGGTGGAAAACTACATCCTCGACGATTGCAAGCACGTGAGTTCGGCCTACTTGACCTTCGTGGCCGTCGACGCCGGCGGACGCCGTATCCAGATTCCTGCAGTCATTCCTGAGACGGACGATCAGCGCCGCCGCTATGACGATGCTGGCAAGCGCCGTCAAATGCGCCGGGAGCATCTCGAACGCCGAAGCAGTTCGCGCTAGCGAAGGGTCTCGTGTGACGGGCGTCACAGCGGTCGCTCCCTGCTTTGAGTTACTTTTTTCACACACTCAAATGAGAGTCCTTCATGGATAGCGCACTGCTGGTTCACCGTCTGCACTTTGCCTTCACGGTCACTTTTCATTACTTGTTTCCCCAACTCACCATGGGGCTTGCGCCGCTCATTGTGGTGCTGAAGACGCTGGGGCTGCGCAATGACGAAACCTATAATCAGGCTGCCCGATTTTGGGCGCGCATTTTTGGCATCAACTTTGTGCTCGGCGTGGTGACGGGCATCCCGATGGAATTTCAGTTTGGCACTAACTGGTCGCATTTCTCACGCTTTGCCGGCGGCGTGATCGGCCAGACCCTGGCCATGGAAGGCATGTTCGCGTTCTTCCTGGAATCGGCGTTCCTGGGGTTGTTCCTGTACGGAGAAAAGAAACTGAGCCCGCGCGCGCACTGGTGGTCGGCGGTCGCGGTATGCCTGGGCTCGTGGCTTTCGGGATACTTCATCATCGTGACCGATGCCTGGATGCAGAATCCGGTGGGCTACGAACGAGCACCCGATGGCTCCGTGCAGCTCAGTAGTTTCTGGGAGCTAGTCCTGAACCTGTGGGCCTGGTGGCAATATGCGCACAACATGAGCGGTGCGGTAATCACGGGCGCTTTCGTGATGGCTTCTGTAGGGGCATTCTATCTGCTGTCCAAGAAGCATCAGAAGCACGGACAGATTTTCCTGCGTACCGGTATCTGGGCAGGCTGTATCTTCAGTGTCCTGCAACTTTTTCCTACCGGCGACGGGCAGGGCCGGATGGTGGCGCACAATCAGCCTGTCACTCTAGCGGCGATGGAAGCGCTTTTCACCAGTCAACCCGGGGCGCCATTGGTGATCATTGGCCAGCCCGATGTAGTGGGGCGAAAAATTGACAACCCGCTGCTTGTTCCAAAGGCGCTCAGCTTCCTGACTTATCGTCGTTGGGAGGCGCAGGTGGAGGGTCTGGATTCGTTTCCCGAGCGGCTGTGGCCCCAGAATATTCCGCTGCTCTATTACAGCTACCACATCATGGTTGGCCTGGGCACGATCTTCATCGCGATTATGATCGTGTCCGCTTTCCTCTTATGGCGCGGTAAGCTCTTTGATGCGCGCTGGATGTTGTGGATTCTGTTGCTCAGCCTTCCCTTTCCCTACATCGCCAACACCGCGGGGTGGATGACGGCGGAGTTGGGCCGTCAACCCTGGCTGGTCTACGGCTTGATGCTCACGGCGGATGGATACTCCAAAACCGTGTCAGCCGGAAATGGCATGTTTACCCTGCTGGGATTCATGGGCATGTACCTGGTGCTCGGGATTTTATTCCTGTTCCTGGTTCATCGTGAGATTGAACACGGACCCGCAGCGGAACCGGGTACTGCGCATTAGAGGATTTATGGAGACGCTCTGGTTCATGATTGTTGCGGTGATGGTGACCGCATACGTAGTGCTCGACGGCTTCGATCTCGGCGCCGGCGTGATTTATCTCTTCGTGGCCAAGAACAACGTGGAGCGTCGCACCATCCTGCGTGCGATCGGTCCCGTATGGGACGGTAACGAAGTCTGGCTGCTCGCTGCCGGCGGAACACTTTATTTTGCCTTCCCCCAACTCTACGCCTCCAGCTTCAGCGGCTTTTACCTTCCGTTAATGATGGTGCTTTGGCTGCTCATGCTGCGCGGCATCGGCATCGAATTCAGGACGCACATGGAGAATCCCGTCTGGCAGGGTTTCTTCGATGTGGTTTTCTTCGGATCGAGTGCCCTCCTGGCAATCTTTCTCGGCGCGGCCCTGGGTAACGTGATCCGCGGAGTTCCGCTCGGTCCGGATGGCTACTTCTTTGAGCCGCTCTGGACCAATTTCCGGGTCGGTGCACATCCCGGCATTCTGGATTGGTACACCGTCATGGCCGGCGTGATCGCCTTGGTCACGCTGACGGCGCACGGCGCACTCTACGTCGTAACCAAGACGGAAGCTGACTTGAACCTTCGCGCTCGGAAAGTAGCCTTGGTCATGTGGCCGATCCAAGCGCTTCTGACCGTCGTCAGCCTGATTGCAACCTACTCCATCAAACCCGAAGTCATGGATAACTACCGCGCGCATCCTGTCGGCATGCTGATACCGCTGGTAGTGCTAGCAACTCTTGGCGCAATGCTATGGGCCACATTAAGGGGAAAAGAGAAGCCTGCATTTGTCGCTTCCGGCCTTTACATTGTCAGCATGCTGGTCGGCGCTGCCTTTGCTCTGTACCCGGTCGTGCTGCCGGCGAGCACCGATCCCAGCTACAGCCTGACCATTTACAACTCGGCCGCGGGTCATCATGGGCTCGTCGTCGGCGTTACTTGGTGGTGCATCGCCTTCGTGCTGGCGCTCGCGTACTTCGTTTTCATCTTCCGCATGTTCCGTGGCAAAGTACGCCTCGAGGGCGGCGGCTACTGAGGAGAGATGTTTAGTGTGAAATGCCTTGGCTGGGGCCTGCTCGCTTAATCGTCTACACTAGTTCCCTTGGACTCCCGACTCAAGAACAAAATCGCCGTCGTCACCGGCGCGGGCAGCGGCATTGGTCGCGCCTGCGCGATTGCTTTGGCCCGCGAAGGCGCCAAAGTCGTCCTGGTCGGTCGTCGGAAAGAACGGCTGGAAGAAACGGCGCTAGAGATCGGCAACTCGGCTCTCGTCGTGCCGGCGGATGTGTCGGCCCAAGACGAAATTGCCCGCGTCGTCGAGCAGACCGTGGCACATTTCGGCGGCCTCAATGTTCTTTTGAACAACGCGGGAGTCCTTCACATTGGAACCGCCGAGCAGATCACGGAGGAGCAGTGGGACGAGACCTTCAATGTCAACGTTCGTGGACTTTGGCTGCTCTCCCGCGCCGTGCTTCCCGCGATGCGAAAAGCGGGAGGAGGGTCCATCATTAACATGGCCTCGGTCCTCGGAATCAACGGAGCCCGCACCCGCGCCTCGTACGCACCCTCGAAGGGCGCTGTGGTTCTGCTCACCAAGTGCATGGCCATCGACCACGGCCACGAACGTATCCGGGTGAATGCGATCTGCCCTGCGTTCGTCGAAACGGATCTCACTGCCGCCGTCATCAGCAAAGCCCCGAATCCGAATTCGGTTCGAGCGGAGCGAATCGCCGTGCATCCCATCGGCCGCTTGGGGCAACCGGAGGATATTGCAGGACTCGCGGTCTACCTTGCCAGTGACGAGTCTTCCTGGGTAACTGGTTCGGTATTCCCGGTCGACGGAGGGTACCTGGCAGTGTGACTTTATCGCGGAACTCTTCTCTGGAAACTTTCCTGGCTCCCCGGTAGTCTAATTAACATAAGATTGTGTCGTCCCCTGCCTATTCCGCCTTGGTGAAGCTTTCTAAGCTCATCTCTGTTCTTGCGCTTGCAATATCGTTGACTGGGCCCAGCTTCGCCAACGACGCGAGCTCTTCGATCCTTCCCCAGCAGTTTGGCGGTTGGCAGATTTCAGGTGCGTCAAGAACCAGCAACGACCCTGCGGTCGCCGACCCTGTGAATGCAGCGGTTCTCAAAGAATACAGCTTTACCGGATTCGAATCCGCCACCTACACCCGCGACGACGGCCGCAAACTGGCTCTCAAGGCAGCCCGGTTCGCGGATGCCAGCGGAGCCTATGGCGCTTACACCTTTTACAAGACGCGGGAGATGTTGACCGAGCAGATCGGGGACGGGGCTGCCTCAATGAACGAACGGGTGCTGTTCTACCGGGGCAACATTGTTGTGGACGCTGTGTTTCAGCAGCTGTCGGCCATGTCCGCGGCCGAGTTGCGCGAACTCGCGGAGGGCTTTCCGCTCCCGCTCGGCAATACCCGCAATTTGCCGGATTTGCCCGCATATCTGCCAAGTCAATCCTATGTGAAAAACACGGCTAAGTACGTGATTGGTCCTGCGGCTCTGCAAAAGCTCGATGCTCCCGTTCCCGCCGAACTGGTGGACTTCAACCTTGGTGCTGAGGTGGTTGTGGGAAATTACAACAGCTCAACCGGCGAAGCCACATTGATGCTAATCTCCTATCCGACTCCGCAGATTGCAGCCGATCATCTGCGGCGCATTGAGGCTGCTCGCCAGGGAAACTCGCAAGCAACCAACGACGCGCACGCCGCGGCTACGATCCCGATTCTTCAAGGACCGATCTTCGATAAGCGCACCGGACCCATGGTGGTGATCGTAGCTGGTGCGCTCTCGCAAGCCGAGGCTAAAACGCTGTTGGCCTCCGTGAACTACGACGCCAACGTCACCTGGAACGAGAACACCTCTTTCGGTAAGGGCGCGACCATGGCGAAGATTGTGATGAACGGCATCATTCTCAGCTTAATTATTATTGGTCTCGCGCTGGTCGCCGGTGTGGCCTTTGGTGGCATCCGCATCCTCGCCCCGCGACTGTTCCCGGGTCGCGGATTTGACCGGGCGGAGTCGCGCGAGTTTATCTCGCTGCACCTCTCGGAAACCCCTCCCGATCCCCTCGGTGACACGGTAAGTCCATCAATAAAAGCGGGTTAAGCTGATCTGAGGGCAGGATTGTCTCACAATGAGCATCCCACAGGGACTATTAACCTATTTTCTAAGTCATTGAAAATAAAGGTGTTTATTTCCGAGATATTTCTTGACACCCCCCTTTTTAGGCTCATAAGATTTCGCCAGAAAGTTTTGACGGTCTTGATCTCCGTTAGAACTATTCTCCCTTGAAAGAAAAGGCTGCCCAAGTTGCCGGGCGGCCTTTTCATTTTGTCGCCACATGCCTGTGTGGGGCGGGCGCCCTCGCCCGCCGATCTTGTCAAATCGCATGAACTCGTCGCACCCATCGGCTGTTTTGTTGGAACGCTCCCAGCGTTATAGTTCGTATTTCAATTAAGCGCACGACGGCAGTTCAGCCGGGAGGAAATCATGTTCTGCGATAAATGCGGCGCCGCGTTACAAGGAGATCAGCGTTTTTGCAGCCGGTGCGGAAAAGAAGTCGCGGGACCGCTGCTGGGATTTCCGCAACGTAACCGTGTCCGGGAGCACGTTCGATTGCTCGGAATTCTCTGGCTGGCGCTATCCGCACTCGATGGCCTGATGGCGGTCGCGTCTTATATCGTAGCCAACACCGTTTTTAATCTGGGGACCCATCCAGAGCGACCCGCGTTCCTGCATCCCTTCCTGAGCCTTATTGCAACAGTCGTGATCGTAAAAGCTTTCGCAGGATTTGTCGTGGGCTGGGGTCTATTACAAAGAGAGCCTTGGGCGCGCACGCTTGCCGTCATACTCGCGTTTGTTTCGCTCTTCTTCAACGTCCCCTTCGGTACCGCCCTCGGCATCTACACGCTATGGATGCTCCTGCCAGCCGAGTCCGACATCGCGTACGAGAGAGAGGTAAGAAGCGTCAGCACAGTTTGAGTGCGGGCTGCTCGTATGGAGACTGCCAGTATGGCGACTGGGCACGTGGGGACGGGCGGCCTCGCCCGTCCCGGCGGAGCAAAGCTCCGCAGCGCATTTAGCAGCGGCATGCTTTCCGGAGCCTACGAGCCCGCGCGATGGAAGGCCTCGTCGCAGTCTCACCCTTTACGCTACCTCCGCCCCCATTTAGAATCGAACGTGGGCCGACGTAGCTCAGTTGGTAGAGCAGCCGATTCGTAATCGGCAGGTCACCAGTTCAACTCTGGTCGTCGGCTCCAGCTTTTTTCCACGAAATCCTTATCGGCACTGACAGAGCAGCTTCCTTCTCGAATCTCAACCCCTGAGGACGCCCAGTTTGCGCGCAAGAATTGCCGTATTCGTCGTAATCATTCAGTCGATCCTTTTGCTCGCCCATTGGTTCATTTACCGGACTTGGATCGACTTCCGAGCAGTTGCCGACCCACCAGGCGTTACCGTCCCACAGGCAGCGTTGGCTTTACTGTCGGTAAGCTTTGTCGCCGCCTCTTTCTTGGCCTTTCGCTATTTCAACGGGTTCGTGCGTGTTTTTTACGCGATTGCCGCTGTCTGGCTGGGCATGGTGAATTTCTTTTTTCTTGCGGCCTGCCTCTGTTGGACCCTCTATTTCGGAGGTCGTCTAACTGGCTTACACGGGGATCTCTCCGCAGTCGCCGGCGTGGTGTTCAGCGTCGCGGTCCTCTCGGGCATCTACGCTGTCGTCAATGCCCAGTGGGTTCGCGTCAAGCGGATCACGGTGAAGCTGCCAAACCTTCCTCACACCTGGCGTGGAAGGGTGGCCGCGCTCGTTTCTGACGTTCACCTCGGCCACGTCAACGGCATAAGATTCATGCGGCGAATCGTTGCCAGGCTCACAAGGCTCGGTCCCGACGTAGTCTTCCTTACCGGCGATCTGTACGACGGAACCAAAGTCGATGCCGTCACCCTCGCTGCTCCCTGGAAAGAACTTTCGCCTCCGCTTGGGGCATACTTCATCACCGGAAATCATGAAGAGTTTTCCGATCCATCGAACTATCTCGAGGCGGTGAGCCGAGCCGGCATACGTGTTCTCGACAACGAGAAAGTGACCGTTGACGGCCTGCAAGTAGTTGGGGTACGCCACCACTCTTCCTCCAACGGTGATCTATTCCGGTCCGTCCTTGAGCACGCCACACTACAGCGCGAGGAAGCCAGCATCCTGCTCTCGCACGTGCCCCACGCCCTTCCAATTCCCGAACAAGCTGGCATCTCGCTCCAACTTTCAGGGCACACCCACGGAGGTCAGTTCTTCCCCTTCACCTGGTTGACCCGCCGTATCTTCGGCGAATACACCTACGGCCTGAAGCGGTTCGGCAACATGATGGTCTACACCACAACCGGCGCCGGAACCTGGGGCCCACCGATGCGGCTCGGCACACAACCCGAGATCGTATTGATTCAGTTCGAGTGAAGCGAGGGTCCGGCGACCCACCTAATTTCAGCCAAGAACTATTACTTCTGCCAGTCGCGCTTGTTTCCCGGCTGACTTATTTTGTCGGAGGACGTCAAAGTCTCGCCGAAATGGTGCGCAGGACGGTCCACGTACCGTGACCGCGGATTGAAATCCAAACGAGGCAAGTCCAGAGTGGAGTGAGGACCATGATGAAAAGCAGGAGTGCAAGAATCGCCTTCAGTGCTGGTGTGTCATTGCTAGCAATCATTCTGGCTAGTGGCGTTGCTACGGCACAAAACCTACAAGGAGTAATCAACGGACGAAGTGGCGCCTCCATGACGCTGCAGACTCAGGACTCCGGAAACGTGGTGGTGATCCTCACGCCCTCCACTGAGGTCGACGAAGTTGAGGGGTTGCTCCATGCTCGCAGGAAAGAGATGGGTGTCACGGCTCTGGTGCCAGGCCTCCCCGTACAGGTGCAAGGGTCTTACAATGCCCAAAACCAACTGGTGGCGGACACGGTCAAATTTAAAGGCTCCGACCTCAAGGCCGCAGAAGATATGCAGGCCGGCTTAGCTCCGACCGAGCAACAAGTTCAGGCGAACCAGCAGCAGATCCAGCAAAGCGACCAGCAAATTCAGGCCGAGAAACAAAAGATTCAGCAGGAACAGCAACAGCTTCAGGCAGAACAGGCGAAGACTGCCGCGAACGCTGCGGCAATTGCTGCGAATAAGGCAGCGATCGCGGCCGACAACAAGCGCTTCGGCGAGCTGGCGGATTACAACATCCTGGGGGAAGTGACGGTTTACTTCGGCAACGGCAGCACCGTGGTGGAATCGCAATACAAACCACAATTGCTGAATCTGGCGCAGAAGGCCAAGGGCATCACTGCCTACATCATTCAGGTACAGGGATATGCCTCGAAGGTGGGCAGTGCCGCGTTGAACCAACGGCTGAGCATGGAACGCGCAGATCACGTGCTTGAGTTTTTGGAACAGCAGGCCAACATTCCCCTAACGAATGTGCTTGCTCCGGGTGCAATGGGCACGAGCACTCAGGTAGCTCCTGACGCAACCGCGGAGGGTCAGGCCGAGAATCGTCGGGTGGTCGTCAGGATCCTGCAGAACAAGGGCATCGCTGGCACGTAGAACCGATGGCCATCTGGTCGGCCGACGATTCGGGAAATTCTTGCCTTGGTAACGGCGGCATGGGGGCACGGTGCGCCCCCGCCAGCTAGGAAAAGCGACGATTTCGGCCTAGCCGATCCAACCAACAGCACGAAATGACCGCCTACTTTTTCGCCGAGATCAGGCCAGGTCGTAGCGATCAAGGTTCATTACCTTGTTCCACGCAGCCGCGAAGTCCTTTACAAACGCCTCCTTCGAGTCGTCACACGCATAGACTTCTGCAAGCGCCCGGAGCTGCGAGTTCGAACCGAAGACGAGATCGACGCGCGTGGCCGTCCACTTGATTTTGCCCGTCGCCCGGTCGCGCCCCTCATACACGCCTTCGGATGTGGAGGAGGGTTCCCACTTCGTTTTCATGTCGAGCAGGTTGACGAAGAAATCATTCGTCAGCGTCTCAGGCCGGTTGGTGAAGACGCCGTGTTTAGCCTGCCCGAAGTTCGCATTCAGGGCGCGCATTCCGCCGACGAGAACCGTCATTTCGGGGCCCGTCAGGGTCAGCAACTGCGCCCGATCTACAAGAAACTCCTCAGCCGACAGAACCTGTCCGCTCCGGAGATAGTTGCGGAACCCGTCCGCGATTGGCTCCATTACTGCGAATGAATGCACGTCGGTCTGCTTTTGCGAAGCATCCGTGCGCCCCGGCGAGAAGGGAATCTTGACTTTTTGTCCGGCCCTTTTCGCAGCTTCCTCGACGGCTGCGCAGCCGCCCAACACGATCAGGTCTGCGAGCGAGATCTTCTTTCCTTTACTGCCGTTAGTCTGGGCGCTGTTGAACTCCTTTTGGATCGCCTCCAGCTTCTTGAGAACCTTCGCCAGTGCGGCCGGCTGGTTCACTTCCCAATCCTTTTGCGGCGCGAGACGAATGCGCGCCCCGTTCGCCCCACCCCGCTTGTCGGAGCCGCGGAACGACGACGCCGATGCCCAAGCAGTCGTGACCAGTTGAGAGATCGACAGTCCGGATGCGAGGATCTTGGCCTTGAGAGCAGCAATGTCCTTCTCCCCGACCAATTTATGATCCACGGCGGGAACAGGGTCTTGCCACAGTTGGGGCTCCTTCGGAACGAGCGGGCCAAGGTAGCGTGGGATCGGCCCCATATCGCGATGAGTCAGCTTGAACCACGCCCGTGCAAACGCGTCTGCGAACTGATCCGGATGCTCGTAGAAGCGCCGTGAAATCTTTTCGTAAGCGGGGTCGAACCGCAAGGCGAGGTCAGTGGTCAGCATGGAAGGTGCGTGGCGCTTTGAGGGATCGTGCGCATCCGGCACCGTACCGTGGCCTGCGCCATTTTTCGGTGTCCACTGATGCGCACCGGCCGGACTCTTGGTGAGTTCCCATTCGTACTTGAACAGGTTGGTAAAGAAGTTGTTGCTCCATTTCGTTGGCGTCGTGGTCCAAGTGACTTCCAGGCCGCTGCCAATGGTGTCAGCACCAAAACCTTTGCCAAATTTATTCTTCCACCCCAAGCCTTGTTCCTCGATGTCGGCACCTTCTGGTTCATTACCCACATACTGAGTGGGAACGGCAGCGCCGTGAGTTTTGCCGAAGGTGTGACCACCGGCAATGAGCGCAACGGTTTCTTCGTCATTCATCGCCATGCGGGCGAAAGTTTCCCGGATATCCCGCGCCGCAGCGATGGGATCGGGCTTTCCATTGGGCCCTTCCGGATTCACATAGATCAGGCCCATTTGCACCGCGCCGAGAGGATTCTCGAGGTCACGATCGCCGCTGTAGCGCTCGTCCGCCAGCCACGTGCCTTCAGGTCCCCAATAAATTTCTTCTTCGGGCTCCCACACGTCCGCGCGGCCGCCGCCAAAACCAAATGTCTTGAAACCCATCGATTCGAGTGCAACATTGCCGGCGAGAATCATGAGGTCGGCCCAGGAGATTTTCCGGCCATACTTCTGCTTGATCGGCCAGAGCAACCGGCGTGCCTTGTCGAGGTTCACGTTGTCCGGCCAGCTATTGAGTGGAGCGAAGCGCTGCTGGCCCGATCCGGCACCGCCGCGGCCGTCGCCAATGCGGTACGTGCCCGCGCTGTGCCACGCCATACGAATGAACAGCGGCCCATAGTGCCCGAAGTCAGCCGGCCACCACGGCTGCGAATCCGTCATCAAGGCGTGCAGGTCCTTGACTACGGCATTCAGGTCGAGCGTCTTGAACTCTTGCGCGTAATTGAACTCCTTACCCATCGGATCGGACTTTGGGGAATGCTGGTTCAGGATGTTCACGTTCACCTGATTCGGCCACCAATCAACATTCGTGTGAGATTTGCGAGCGCCGTGTGCTACTGGGCACTTCGATTCGGTTGCGGTATCTTTTTCTTTTGCTTCAGGGACAACACTTCCCGATGAAGTCGCGAGTGTATTTTCCATATGATTTCCTCCTTCGAATCTTGACTTGATACTGCGTAAAAAAACTATTTTTTGGCGCTGCAGCGGCGACAGAGGCCAAAGACCTCGACCAGCGGCTGCGTCAGATCAAAGCCGTCCGGCAGTTGCCGGGACAGCTGTTTGAAATCGATGAACTCTCCTTCGATGTCCTGCACCGATTTACAGCGCGAGCAAACCAGGTGGTGGTGAGGTTTAAGATTGCCGTCCACAAGCAACGTGGCCGCATGAGGGCTGACCTCTCGCAGCATCCCACACTCGATGAATAGCCGCAGATTGTTGTAGACCGTGGCCAGAGAAATGGATGGAATGCGGCGCCGGACCGTGGCGTAAATGTCTTCCGGGGAATAGTGCCCGTGGGAAGCGATGACGGCCTCATAGACCACCTGACGCTGGTGCGTAACCGCCAAACCGTGCTTCGCGGCCCGCTCACGGAACTGTTCATGGCTCAGGCGCATGATTATCGAATAAGAATCATTATAAAACGATCCAGAGCAGTGTCAACCGAAATTGTTCCTTTGACTTCGAAGAGGGCAGGCGGCACGCAGGACCAGACTGGCGCGAGAGTCTGGAAGGCGTTCGGCAAACCGGTGCCGTGCTTCTCGAAGGCATTGCCCGGGCTGGTTTCCGGGCACGTTGGTCACCATGCGAGGCTCCGGCAGTTCACGTTGAGTTACGAAAGTAAGGCTCCCAATTCCCGAAATGTCGGCGAATATTAAGAATGGAACAAAACGCTTGCCTGGGCACAGCTGACACCTCGGCGGCTGTGCGTGCGATCAAGATGAAACCTATAGCGGTGAGAAATGCTTTGCAGGTGAGCCATCCGACGGACGCCCGTCGGACCTTGGTCTGTCTGATTTTGATTCTTTTGTATGCGGCAGAACCCTTGCTGGCTCAGGAATCCCGAGAAGATCACATCGGCGTGCCTATCGATTGGAGCACACGGCACATCCTCTTCACCAATGGCGCTTCTCCGGAGGTTGCTGCGAAGGCCGAGCGAGATCCGCGCAGTTGGATCAATTGGAATCAGCGAAGCTCGTACGTGTTTCCAAAGGCACGAGGCCCGGAGCAACGCCCGCGCCCGTTCCCGGCCCCACAGAGAAAGCAGGACAAGATCGATTGGGCGATGTCGCTGGGGTCAACCGGCGGAATGCCGATCGCCGAAAGCCCGGCCAAGTACAGCTTCAACACCACCGGGAATTACAGCTGCACCAACGACTTCGTGGTGTACACGATTGCGGCAGCGCCGAGCGCCACGCAGGCCAATATCGTCGCCTTTAACAATTTGTATACCGGCACAGCTTCGTCGTCTTGTCCGAACGGGCCGCAGACCCCGCCGACCACCGACTATAAGCAGCCTACGTTCATGTGGTCTTACGAGGTGGGCACGGCCGCGTCGTATCTTTCGCCTACGCTTTCCCTGGACGGGACGAAGGTGGCCTTCATCGAGAACTCTACCCCGCCGATGTTTGACGTGCTGACTTGGGCGGCGGGACAAGGAACCGACGCGACTCATCCGGTGAAGCCCGGTACGGCCGGATCTTCGGTAGTGCGATTGAACTACGCCAACAGCGGGCTCAGCGGATGCAGCACCAGCAACAAACCCAACAGCAATTCATCCCCATACGTCGATTACACGAACGATGTTGCCTATATTGGCGCTGACAACGGGAACTTATACAGGATCACGGGAGTATTCAAAGGAACTCCAACCGTGGCGTATTGCGTAACCGTCAAGGCTAATGCGCAATTGACATCTCCGGTCTACGATCAGGTCAGCAATCAAGTGTTCGTGTCGGACGGTTTCTCGGTGTACTCGTTTACACCGGGAGCCAGCGGGTTTACTGCAGGGGGATCGATTGCGGTTGCGGGCAATGCGAGCGCGGACCCCATCGTACTCTCGCCTATTGTCGATTCGACTAATGGATTCGTCTATGTCTTTTCAGCGACCAACGTGGGCAATACGAATGCCATCGTATCTCAGATGAACCTGGCGCTTACTTCGCAGGTGACGGCTGCGATTGGCCCCGATGCGACCGCCGCAAACGAATTCATTTTGGACGGCGACTTCGATAACGCGTATTTCACGACTGGTCCGAAAGCCGGCACCGGGACGCTGTATGGCTGCGGCACCCAAGCCAGCAGTTCAACCAGGCCCAGCTTGTACGCGCTGTCTTTTTCGTCGCCGAACGGATTGATGAACATCACGCCTGCCATGTCCGACAACCGGAACATTAATGGCGGCAGCAACCCGGTGGGCACGTGTTCTCCGTTGCTTGATTTTTTTGATGGCACCACGGACCGGATCTTCGTAGGCACGGGAAATTTCAACGCAACCACCGGAGCGAACCTGGTGACCGAGTGGAATGTGAATACGCGGATCACTTCCAACTCGACCGCACCGAACAACACGGCGACGAATGAATGGGGTGGAACCAGCGCGTTCACGGTGGATAACGTGAGCACCTCGCCCCAGGCAGCGAGCATTTACTTTGGCACGCTGCAAGCTCCGGGCAGCGGAACCAGCCCCTGTGGAGCCGGGAACTATTGCGCAGTGAAGCTGACCCAGTCAGGCCTGCAGTAAATTCCGATCAGCGCGGCCCACATTACTTCGGTTCTCCCCACCGTTTGCAACCAGAGTCGGAAAAAGGATATGCTCTCGCTTCCCCGGAGCATATGCCCTGATGACACCAACTCGTCGTCCCTTGCGGTTTGCCCTCACGGTTTTTGTCATTTTCTGCTTTTCCCACAGCGCGCGCTTGCTGGCGCAGCAGGTCGACCCCAATCTTTTTTCCGGGATCAAGTGGCGAATGATTGGCCCTTATCGTGGGGGAAAAGTGAATGCGGTCGCTGGAATCCCGGGAGATCCAGCGGTCTATTACTTTGGCGCGAATGGCGGAGGCGTGTGGAAGACGACCGACGGTGGTACGGTCTGGAAACCCGTCTTCGACGGCCAGCCGGTAGCATCGATCGGGGCGCTGGCGCTCGCGCCGTCCAATGCAAACATCATTTACGTTGGCAGCGGAGAGAACAATGTTTATTCCGACATCACTTATGGAAACGGAGTCTACAAATCGACCGACGCGGGCGTGACTTGGCAGCACCTCGGGCTGGAGGACACCCGCCACATCGCGCGAATCCTGGTGGATCCCCGCAACTCCGACATTGTTTTGCTCGCGGCCATGGGCCACAGCTTTGGACCCAACGCTGAGCGCGGTGTCTTTCGCTCCACCGACGGCGGCCGCTCGTGGAAGAAGGTTCTATATAAGGATGACGTGACCGGCGCCATCGATCTCTGCTTTGCTCCCGGTGAGCCGCGGATTGTCTATGCGGCGCTTTGGCACGCCATTCGAAAGCCCGGACAAACGGGAACGTCGTATGGGCCCGGCAGCGGAATCTACAAGTCGACAGACGAAGGCGTTACCTGGACCGAGATTACAGGGCACGGCCTGCCGCCTAAGGATTGGGGCCGCATTGGAGTGGCGGTCGGGCCTGGCACGCATGGCAGACGTGTCTATGCTCTGATTGAAGCGAAGGACAAAAACAATGGAATGTACCGGTCCGACGATGGCGGCGCCAGCTGGCAGCGGGCCACAATGGACGATCGCATTGTCGGCTACTGGTACATGAGTGAAATCTTTGTCGATCCGCGAAATGCTGATGTGGTCTACGTTCCCAAGCAGTCACTTTACCGTTCGACCGACGGCGGCAAAACGTTCACAGTCATCAAGGGCGCTCCGGGCGGAGACGATTACCACACGCTGTGGATTGACCCCACGAACTCGCAGCGCATCATGCTGGGGGTCGATCAGGGCGCGACCATCAGCCTGAATGGCGGAGAATCCTGGAGCACCTGGTACAACCAGCCCACGGGTCAGTTCTATCGCGTGGCCACCGATCATGAGTTTCCCTATTGGGTGTACGGACCTCAGCAGGATAGCGGGACCGTAGGCACTTCGAGCCGCGGCAATAATGGGCAAATCACGGAGCGAGATTGGTTTCCCGTCGGCCCCGGCGAAAGTGGCTACACCATTCCTGATCCGCTCGATCCCAACGTGGTTTACAACGCTGGCCCCTTCGGCAGCGTGGTTCGATTATCCAAACGAACTGGGCAGGTGCGGGATGTTTCCCCCGCGCCCATCGCCTTCGGCACCAAGTACCGGTTCAATTGGAATATTCCCATGGTTTTCTCGCCCCAGGATCCGCATGTTCTTTATCTGGGCACGCAATTTGTGCTGCAGACGGTGAACGGGGGCACGAGTTGGGAAGCGATCAGCCCTGACCTGACGCGGACTCCGGTGGACGCGAAAGATCCGAAAAAACCGCTGGGCTCGCTAATGACGATTGCTCCATCGCCGGTCAAAGAAGGAGTTATTTGGGCTGGTACGGACGACGGCGCGGTCCAGTTGACACGCGACGGTGGCGCGACCTGGCAGAACGTTACCCCGCCCGCAGTTTCGGAGTGGAGCTTGATTCCACTGATTGAGGCGTCGCACTTCGACGCCGGTACTGCCTACGTCGCCGTCAACCGGAATCCTTTGGATGACCTGCGTCCGCACATTTTTCAAACCCATGACTTCGGTCAGAGCTGGCAGGAAACGGTGAATGGCATTCGCGATACTGACTTCGTTCGTGCGGTGCGGGAAGACCCAGCGCACAAGAGTTTGCTCTTCGCTGGAACCGAACGAGGCATATACGTGTCTTTCGATAGTGGCGGCCATTGGCAATCGCTACGCTTGAACATGCCGATTGTGGCGGTTCACGATCTCGCCATCGAGCAGGACGATTTGATCGCGGCAACTTACGGACGCTCGTTCTGGATTCTCGATGATATTTCGACGCTGCGCCAGATTGACCCGCAATCGCCGCCGGCACAGGCTACACTCTTTGCGCCGCGGCCAGCGATTCGTGTGCGGCGGGATGAGAATCAAGATACGCCGGTGCCGCCTGAGATTCCGGCGGGAAAGAATCCTCCGGATGGGGCCATTCTCAATTACTTTCTAGCGTCGGCTGCGACTATCGATATTCAACTGGAAATCTATGACCAGGACGAAAAACTGATTCGCGCCTACTCGAGCGCGCCGCTGCCCGAGACTCATGAGCAGCCCTTGCAAATCGCCGAATATTGGATCGCGCATCCCAAGCCGCTCGAGAAAGGGCCGGGAATGCATCGGTTTGTCTGGAACCTTCGCTATCCCGACCCCGAGGCTTTGCACGTCCAGACTCCTTACAACTATCCCATGGGCGCGATCGTGGGTGAAACGCCGTTGCCGCCGCAGGGACCGCTCGTCTTGCCGGGAAAATACGAAGTCCGTCTGACGGTGGATGGCCAGACGTACCGCCAGCCACTCGAAGTGAAGATGGATCCCCGGGTGGATTACGCGCGGAACCAATTGGACAGCGCACTGGCTTTGGAACTCAAGATTTCCGCCGTCCTCGGGCGAAACTATGCTGGTTATCAGCAGGTGAAGGATCTTCGCTCGCGCCTGGGTGAGTTCACCAAACGACCGGCAGGAGACCCGATCGCAACTGCGGCCACTCAACTTAATTCGAAAGCGGCGGCTCTTGAAGGCGAGCCGCTCTCGGTTTTCGATACCCCAAAGGACAAAAATTTCACAATCGTGAACGATAGTCTGGTGGCGCTAATCGCCCTCGTGGATGGAGCTGATTTTGCGCCTTCGGAGGCATCGTTCGCGGCCCTGCAGAAGGTATGCGGAGCCATGAACGATACTTTTGGGGAGTGGCAGCAGCTCAAAGCGAAAGAGCTGACGGATTTCCGCAAGCTGATTGACTCCCAGAAGCCGGGTGCAATTCCTGATTATCCGCCGCTGGCGCCCGACCCAAACTGTGGCAAGTGATTGGCTTACGCTGGAAAGTTATAGTTGGCAGAAAACCCATATCACCACGGAGGCACAGAGATGAATTGTAAGAAAAGCTCATCCAGATTATCGCGATCCAGCCTCATGGCTTCGCCTTCTCTGCGACTCTTTGACCCTGTGGTGAAGCGGTTAAGTTCAATGCTGTCGCGGCTCTGCCGCGTTAGTACACTCGACTAAGGTTACCCGGGCTGGCACGGACGGGCCATTCCTGGAAATGGCGCTTGGGGGCACACTGGATGCAGAGACAATTCAATGCAGCCAGAGTCGATCCAAACCGAGCTCTTCGTCACTCTCGTCCAGCACTACGAGCACAATCCTCTTGAATTCGTGAGGCTGCCTCAGCAGACCGTCGATTCCTCTTTCGCGCGGGTGGCAGTCGCCGAGTTGCGCAATGAAGGCTATGTCGAGGAACAAGTGAGGGGCGTGGTCAGGCTCACGCCGCGCGGGTATCAGGTGTACAGAAGCAAGCCCCTTCCTGCCGCTTAGGTGGCTTCGGAAATCAGAAGTAGAAGTTCCGTGACGTGCGTCTACTCGTATCGCAGGCATACGATGGGATCCAGATTGGCCGCCAAATTCGCGGGATAAAAACCGAAGAATAAACCCACGGCTACCGAGATCGTGAAGCCGATCGATACCCACAGATAGGAAAGCGTGGCTGGGATCGAAGGCACGAACGTGCGGACCAGCGTCGAGATGCCGGCCCCGATCAGAATGCCGATGGTGCCGCCCACCAGGGTGAGGATCACGGCCTCCACCAGGAACTGAAGGCGAATATCCACGCGGCGGGCACCAATCGCTTTGCGCAGGCCAATTTCCTGGGTACGCTCGGTCACGGAGATGAGCATGATGTTCATCACTCCGATGCCGCCCACGAGCAGACCGATGGAACTGATCACGCTGGTCAGGATCACCAGGGCTCCGGTAAGCTGGTTCCACAAATTGCTGAGGAAGTCTGGCGAACTCAGCTCGAAGTCGTTCTCCTTGTTAGCGGGAACATGCCGCAGGCGGCGCATGGCCTGAATCACCTCGTCCTGCGCAGTTTGTAGGCTCACGTTCTCCGGAACGGTGAAGGCCATGATCAGCTCCTTGGCTTCTGGGTACTCTTTCTTGAAGTTGCTGAGCGGGATCACGGCGAACGCATCCACACCGGGGCCGATGAACAAACCGGGGTCATGCTCAAAAACGCCGATGACTTCGTAGAGGTCGCCGTTGAGCCGCACCGTTTTGCCGACCGCGTCCGTGTAGGGGAAAAGTGATTCGTTGATGGCGGCTCCCAGCACTACCACCGGCCGCGCATGTTCCTGATCAAAGGCACTGATAAAACGACCGCGTCCCACCGTGAACAACGGAATCGCCTCAGCATACTGCGGCTCAACTCCCCGCACGATGACCTTCTCGACGCTACGATCGCCGTTGGTGATCAGGTTGCTGTCGCCAAAGAAAAAGCCGCGAGTGCCAAACGTGGTCACGATCTGCACGTCGGGAGCAGCTTGCCGGATGAAATCGGCGTAGTCGTAATCGAAGTATCTGCGGGTGCGGATGCTCTGCGGCCAGCGCGATGGGTCTGAGCCCGGCGGAAATCGTGAGACAAAGTACGTCCGCGAGCCCAGGGACTCTACTTTATCTTGTACAAATTTGTTCAGACCCTGAATGATGCTGGCCATCGAGATCACCGAGGACACGCCAATCACGATGCCAAGCACAGTCAGCACCGACCGCACCTTCGACGAGCGCAGCGTTTCGAGTGCGGCGAGACAATTCTCCCGAGCTTGCGAAGCCGTCATAATCGCCATTAGTCAGCCCTCATGGCGACGACGGGATCGAGGCGCGACGCGCGGACTGCAGGATAGATACCGAAAAACAGTCCGACCGCGGAACTGAGGAACACTCCCAACACCGCGACCCAGCTCTGCACGGAAGCGGGAAACGGGGTGAAGGTTCGCAGGATCAGCGCGACCAGGAATCCAAGCGCGATCCCAACCAGACCTCCGGCGATACACATCGTGACGCTTTCTGCGATGAACTGCCGTACGATGTCCAGCTTGGTTGCGCCCACGGCGAGGCGCACACCGATTTCCCGACGACGGGCAGTCACGCTGACCAGCATCACGTTCATGATGACGATGCCGCCGACCACGACCGAAATCACGCTGACCATAATGAACACGGCAAAAAATGCTGAACTGATGCTGCGCCACAACGCCATGTAACTTTCCTTGGTGCCGATGAAAAAGTCGCTCTCCATGTTCGTCGTGAGGTGGTGCCGTGCGCGCAAAGTGAGCTGAGCCTGATCCTGAGCAGGTTCAAAGTTCTCCGCAGTGGTCCTGACATTGATGATGAGGCTGGTATGCGCGCCCTGCATGCGCAGGAAAACCGAGAGCGGAACCATGACGAAATTATCCTGGTCCTGGCCCAGCACGCTGCCGATTTTCTCCATGGTGCCGATCACCGTGAACTCGTCGTTACCGATGCGCATGGTCTTCCCCATCGGATCAACACCGAGAAATAACTGCTGCACCAGGGTGTCGCCGATCAAGCAGACGTTGGCGCGGTGCTCGGCCTCCGACGGCGTGAAGTACCGACCGCGTTCGACGGTGCGCGTGTCGATGTCCGCCATGCTGGCGGTTTGCCCCGAGAGATTCACGTCGGTCACTTCTTTGTTGCCATACCGCACGCGGACGGTGCTGCTGGCGCTGGCGCCAACCTCGGCGCATGCGGTGCATCGATCAGCGATGGCTTGCATGTCGTCGAGCTCGATCTTCCGGTACTTCAGAGCCTTGATGACGATGTTGAAGTCGGTAACGGCGAAGGGAGTGCGGGCGACCTGAAAGACGTTTGTGCCCAGGTTGGCGATCTTTTGCTCAACGTAGACGTTCGCTCCCTGCACGAGGGTCATGACCGTGATGAGGGTGGCCACGCCCATCGTCAGACCCAGCATGGTGAGCGAGGCACGCAGTTTGTGGGCGCGCAGGGCGCTGACGCATTCGGTGAGATTGTCTCGGACGGCGAGCATAAGCGCAGGGAAACATTTCCAGCTACACTCTTCAATCCTACCAGCGTTGCTTGTGAAGATCAGAAGCTGCCGTCTTGGTGAATTTGCTTAAAACCATTAACCACAGAGGGCACGACGGTACACAAAGGTTTGTCAAAAAGATTTCTTCGTGTACCTTTGTGTCCTTCGGAGTTCAAGATCTTGCTCGATTCTTATACGATCATATTCGACGGAGAGAATTTGTAACAATACTGGGGGTTAGTGAGGACCGTGTCATGACTAAGACGCAGAGATTGATAATCCTGGCGGCATGCATGTGCTTTGCTTCAACCTGCCATGCCGCAGTTCCACCCGACCGGCAGGTCGCGGTTACGATTGACGATTTGCCAGCGGGCAATGCCTATAACATGTCCGCCGCTGACATTACCCAGATGACTACAAAGTTGCTAGCGGCTCTCCGCCAGCAGAACATTCCGGCTGTTGGTTTCGTGAATGAGAAGAAGCTGTATCGTACGGGCGAAGTGGATGAGCGCATCAAGGCTCTCGACATGTGGCTCGACGCCGGGATGGAACTGGGTAATCATACTTTCAGTCACACCTCTCTGAATAAGGCTGGGCTAAAGGCGTGGGAGGACGACGTTATCCAGGGCGAGAGCGTGACCCGGCTGTTGCTGGCGCAGCACAAGATGCCATTGAGATATTTCCGGCATCCTTACCTGGATACCGGCCGCGACCTGCAGACCCGACGCGATGCCGAGGCCTTTCTCGTGGGACGGGGTTACCGCATCGCTCCGATCACGCTCGATGCCTGGGATTGGATGTACGGAAGCATCTACGAAGACGCCAGGAAGCGCGGCGACACCGCAGTGCAGCAGGAGATGGTCAGCTCTTACCTGGCGCACAGTGATGAGGTATTCGCATACTACGAGCGGCTTTCAAAGCAGATCGTGGGCTACGAGCCCAGGCAAATTCTGCTGCTGCATGGAAATTGGCTAGAGGCTGATCACATCGGCGAACTTGCTGACCTGATGCGAAAAAGAGGATATCGTTTCATCACCCTCGAAGACGCGTTGAGCGATCAGGCCTACAGCCTGCCCGACACCTATGTGGGAGAAGAAGGAACCAGCTGGCTCGACCACTGGGCCATCACGATGGGCAAACCGCTGCAGGGATTTCCTGAGGTGCCGGCGTCGATCATGGAGCGACACGCTGCCTTGACTAAACCGCACGCACCCTGAGTGCGGCGGCTTCACTCGTATCGCAATGCGACCATTGGATCGACCTTGGCTGCGCGGCTGGCAGGAATGTAGTTTGCCAGAAACGCTACAAAGCCCAGCAGCGCGGTAAAAGCCGCGAGGGTTAAGGGATCGGTGGCGCTGACGTCGAACAATAGGCGCGAAATCAGCCTCGTCAGGGCGATAGCCGCGACCAGACCTGTCATCACTCCGACCAATGCAAGAGACATTCCCTTCCACACGATGAGCTTCATCACGTCGGCGCGCTGGGCGCCGAGTGCCATGCGCACTCCGATTTCTCGCACCCGCTGGCTGACGAAGTAAGCCATGACCCCGTAAATTCCAATTGCTGCCAGCAGCAGGGCCGTGGCTGCAAAGAATCCAAGAATTCGCATGGCAAAGCGGCGCGGCGCTAACGAATCGGAGATGATGCCGCGCAGCGCCCGCACGCCGAACACCGGCAAGTCCGGGTCGAGAGCCTGGATTTCACGGCGGATCGGCTCCTCTAAAGCCTCGGGGCTGGCGGTGGTCCGGATGTAGACAGTCATCGCGTTCAGCGGAAACTGTCGTGAGGGGAGAAACAAATGCGGAGTGTAGGGTGCGTCGAGGCCCTCATTTCTGCTTCTGCCTATCACGCCCACGATCCTCCGCACGGCAGGGTCTTTTGGGCCAACCTGTATTTGAGGGCCAAGCTGCAGGCGAATTTGCTTCCCTACTGGATCTTCGTGTGGCCAGAAACGTTCCGCCGCTGTCTGGTCGATGAGCACGACGGATTCTCCTTTCTCGTCGTCGGCATCGGTAAAAAATCTACCTGCGATGAGGGGCGTGGCAAGGACATGGAAAAGATCCGGCGACGCCACACCCAGCTGAGCGGTTGGAGCTTCACCTGCTGCGGCAACGCGGCCCACGATATCGAAGCCTCTGGAGTTGCGCAGCCCGGTAAAGGGAGTGTTTCCACCGCCGATTGCGACTTCCTTCACGCCGGGCACGGTGCCGACTCGACGTAACACCTCACTCACAAAAATATTACGTTTCTCCTGCGTCGGATAAGGATTGTTCTTGGGATCATTCGGTACTGGCAGCCACAACCGGGCGGTCACCACATTTTCAGCGTTGAAACCGGGCTGGACGTCGAGCACTTTCCAAAAGCTGCGCAGTAAGAGGCCTGCGCTCACCATGAGCACGAACGAGAGCGCGAACTCGCAAGCGATCAGCGCGCTCAGGAAGCAGTGTTGACCCGAGGCAAGGCCCGCACCGCGGGTCCCTTGACCCAATTTGACCATCAATCGCCGGTCTGACATTTGCAGTGCCGGAGCCACACCGAACAGGAGACCGGTGATTACGGAAATCGCAAAGGCGAAGAAAAGTGCACGCCCGTTCACAGCGACTTCCGTAAGTCTGGGTAGGTTTGCGGGTACCAGTGTGAGCAAAATGTCCTTGAGCCAAAAACTCAGGGGCAGGGCGAGCGCTCCGCCACAGAGCGAGAGCACGACGCTCTCGGTCAGGGTCTGGCGAATCAATCTCCAGCTACTTGCACCGAGCGCCTGCCGCACAGCGATTTCGCGGTAACGCGACGAAGATCGTGCCAGCAACAGGCTGGCGATGTTCACACAGGCGATCAGCAGTACGGCTCCTACCGCGGCCAGGAGCAGGAAAAGCATCAAGCTCACATTACTGGTCACTTCCTGCTGCAGCGGTACGAGTCGAAGTTTCCATTGTGCCGTCGCGGGATAATCGGTGGGATATTGCTCGCGCAGTTGCGCGGCGAAGGCGTCGAGCTTCGCCTGGGCTTGCGCGACGGATAGTCCAGGCATCAAGCGCGCGATGGCGCCAGGAATAAATCGTAGGGTGCGCACGGGAGGTTTCGGAAATGGTGGGGCGGCGTATCCTGCCGCCACCCACACTTCCACGTCGTGCCCGAGAGTACGTCCGGGATGGCGAAAGGTCGGCGGCATGACTCCGATGATGGTGTAGAGATCGGTATCTATCCGGATCGCCTGACCCAAGACGTTCGGGTCCGCCCCAAACATGGTGTGCCATAGGCTGTCGCTGATGACCGCCCCCTCAGAAAACCCTTCGCGGGAATCGGCGTCGTTCCAAACCCTGCCCATCGCAGGCCGCGCACGCAGTAGCGTGAAGTAGCTCGTACTGACCGCATTGGCTTCCACGCGCTGGGGTTTCTCTCGTCCGGTGATGTTGGCGTTGATAGGCCAAACCGCCGACAACTGCTCGAACACTCCAGAGCGCTTTTGAAAATCATCGAGTTCGGGCTGCGACATGCCAGCATCTGTCAGGTTGGCTCCCGGAATGTCTTCCTTCACCGACACCAGTTGCTCGGGTTGTGAGTAAGGGAGCGGCCGCAAAAGGATGGCGTCGACCACCGAAAACAACGCCGTGTTGGCACCGATGCCCAGGGCCAGTGTGACAATTACCACTGCGCTAAAGCCTGGGCTCTTGCGCAGCATACGGATGCCGAAGCGAAGATCCTGCAGCAGAATTTCCATCGGTGTTCTCCGATGCGGTTATCTCGCTTTCTTGCAGGTTAAATGCCTTTGCGCAACCTGCGAGCTTCTTACTTAGACGATTGATACGCATGGCGGTTACGAGGCAGGATTCATCGGATGTATGTTCGGTTGTGGGATTCCAGCGTTCGAAAGTGGACAGGCGTCGCGTAGCTGACCGTGGTCGTGCGGAGACGCAGGGTAAGAGCGTTGCAAGCCATCCGCGGTTGAATTCGTGCGAAAATCGCATGGGGGTGGGAATGTCCAAGAAGAAAATGAACGTTGGCATGATCGGGTCCGGTTTCATCGGCAAGGTACATTCGAATGCTTTTCGTCAAGTTGGGCATTTCTTCGACACGCCATACGAAGTTGTGTGCAAGGTCATCTGCGGCCGCAATCGGGCCAAGTTGGAGACGGCTGCCTCACAGTGGGGATGGGGCGACGTCGAAACCGACTGGCAGAAGGTCATCGCAAGAAAAGATATTGACGCAGTCGACATCGCCGTCCCCAATGCGCTGCATTCTACGATTGCGATTGCGGCGGCTGAAGCCGGGAAAATCGTGCTCTGCGAAAAGCCGCTCGCGTCATCCATTGAAGAAGCGCAAAGCATGACCAAAGCGGTAGAGCATACTCCCAACCTGGTTTGGTTTAATTTCCGTCGTATACCGGCGGTTGTTTTTGCAAAACAACTCATCACCGAAGGACGCATCGGCCAGACTTTTCACTATCGGGCCCTCTACTTGAATCAGTCCGGCAACGATCCCAGCAAGGCGAACACCTGGCGTTATAAACGGAGTGAGGCCGGAATGGGAGCCGCGGGAGATTTGCTCTCCCACTCCATTGACATTGCGCTATATCTCAATGGACCTATCAGGGAGCTCTCCGCGTTGATGCACACATTTGCTCCTGGCCGGGATGTGGACGACGCAACATTGCTGATGGCCCGCTTTGCAAACGGTAGCATCGGTACGTTCGAAGCGACTCGATATGGGGTGGGGTGCCAGAATCGCAATACGTTTGAAGTGAATGGCTCGAGGGGGATGCTGAGTTTCACTCTCGACGACATGAACCAACTTGATTTCTTCGATGCGACCGAACCCGCCAATTTGCAGGGCAAGCGTAGCATAACCGTCACGGCTCTAGACCATCCATATGGGAGAAACTTCTGGAAGCCAGGCCATGTTTTGGGATACGAGCATCCGTTTATTGCGACGCTTGGAGATTTTCTCAATTCGATAGGCCGGCAGGAGCCTTTCCATGCGGATTTCAAAGATGCGCTCGCCGTGCAAAGAATCCTGCATGCGATTGAGCGATCTTCCGCCTCGGGTGGTTGGGTGAGTCTTGACGGGGACGCCGGATAAGCAACGCTGGCCAGAGAATCTTCCCTTCGTGTACCTTCGTGTCCTTCGTGGTTGATGAAGCGCAAATGCTGGAACCACAAAGAACGTACACAAAGGTGCCCCCCCTTGCATTTAGGAACACCTGCGCCAAGGCGCTGAGGTTAATGGGACTAATGCAAAGCGACCTTACCCGTCAGCGCAATGTCGGCTGCCGAACGGGCGACAAACAAATCGAAGTCTCCCGGCGCCACAGTCCACGAATGGCTCTTGATGTCGTAGTAGGAGAACGCTCTCCGGTCGAGTTTCACAACGACGTTCTTGGTCTCGCCGGGATTCAAGCTTACTCTCTTGAATCCCTTCAGTTCTTTTATCGGGCGAGGAACGGGAGCGTGCCGATCGCCAACATACACCTCGGTGACGTCCGCGCCGGCGCGAGTGCCGGTGTTGGTAACGTCGAACGCGACGCTGACTTGCTGATCGGATGACGGTGGAGATATTGTCAGATTCTTATACGCGAATGATGTATAGGACAAGCCGTACCCGAACGGAAACAATGGCTTGACTGTCGATTTGTCGAAGTGGCGATAGCCGACGAAAACTCCCTCGCTGTATTCAACTTTCTTAGTGCCATCCTTCGGATAATAGGAGTCATGCGTCGCGTTGTCTTCCCATCGACGTTCGATAGAAATCGGCAGCCGTCCGGACGGATTCGATTCGCCAAAGAGTAGCTGAGCTACCGCGGCGCCACCTTCCTGACCGGGGTACCACGCTTCGAGAAGCGCGGGGACACGATCGATCCACGCACTCATGTCAACTCCGCCACCCGAAGTCAGGACCACAATGGTTTTCTTGTTCACGGCAGCAATCTGGTTGATGAGTTCGTCCTGTCCGGGAGGCAGGCGGAACGTACGGTCGGCGCTTTCGCCTTCGCTGGCCGTGTCAAAACCTGGAGCCAAAATTACGGCATCGACGCGAGCAGCCAGCGTTTTCGCCTCCGCACTTACCAGCGCTTCAGGACGAACAATGCCGAGGTTGGCCGTCGTTTTGCCCCATCCGTTCTTGGCGTAATAGTCAAGTTCGACCTCATGCGGACCCGATGTAAGAGCAACGGAAACCTCCCCAACAAAGGCGTACCACTGCGTCCAGTTATCAAGCACAAGTTTCTTGTCGATATAGAGGCGATAGCCGCCGTTTTCACCCGGCCCTTGTACGAATGCAAGGTATTGTCCGGAGACGGCCGGCGTGAAGAAGCCGCTCCAGCGAATGGAGACATTGCTCGCCGCACCGTCGGTTCCGCGGGCGGGCTCGTAGTGTACGTACTTGTCGTATCGAACGATCGCAGGCGAGCCGCTCAGGTCCGAGTTATTAAATAACTCCATCTTCAAGCCTGTCTGGCCCCCGGTCGCCTGCGTGGTAAATTGCATCTGCTTCGACATTTCATCGAATGTTGGCAGTCCTGGCTCGTAGTAGACTTTCGTGCCGTCGCCCAGGTAATCCTTAATACCTTCAAGATAGCTCACCGGCGTGAAGGGTTTGGCTTCGGCGCTGCCTCCTCCGCCGGGCTGCGCGGGATAGGCGTCGGGGCCGATGACGGCGATGGACTTGATACTTCCCTTTTCAAGAGGTAAAAGATTGCTATCGTTCTTGAGCAGAACCATGCTCGAGCGAGCCGCTTCCAACGCGGTTTGGTTTCCGGCAATATTCAAGAGCGAGATTGACAAGTCGGTTTGATCGCGGTCGAGCCATCCAAATTGAATCGCCGTCCGCAGAATGCGCCGCACTTTGTCGTCGATGGTCGCTTCGCTGACTGTGCCGGCTTTGACGGCTGGCAATAAAGTCGCGCGGTTCATAAACTTTCCCCTGGGCATTTCCAGGTCGAGACCGCCATTCGCGGCCGCGACGCCGTCATAGGTGGCATCCCAGTCAGACATCATGATTCCCGCAAAGCCCCACTCCTTCTTGGCGACATCCGTGTTCAGATAGCCGTTCTGGGTCATGTGCAGGCCGTTTGTGAGGTTGTAGGAATCCATAATCGCGCCAACCTTCGCCTCTTTGACTGCAGCTTCGAACACCGGAAGGTAGATTTCGCGCATGGTGCGCACATCGATGATGGAATCAGTATTGTGACGGTCGAATTCCGAATTGTTTCCCATGAAGTGCTTGATGGTCGCGCTGACTCCCTGGCTTTGCATACCGCTGATGTACGCGACCGCGATGCGTGCCGCGAGGAACGGGTCCTCGCCGAAATATTCGAAGTTGCGTCCGTTCAGCGGCGCACGATAGATGTTCACGCCTGGCCCGAGCATAAAATGCACGCCACGGGCACGGGCGTCCTGGCCGATGGTGGCTCCGATTCGAGCCGCAAGATCTGGATCCCAGGTGGCAGCGAGGCCAATGCCGCCAAAGACTGTTGAAGGCCCATAGTTCCGCACGCCAACTGGGCCATCCGCCATTTTCAAGCGTGGCAGCCCGATTTTCTCATTGGCGCGAATGTAGAAATCGTCCACACCACCGATCAAGTCGATCTTCTCGTCGAGAGTCAGCTTCTTAAGAAGAGAATCGACGCGGGTGTCCACGTCTGTCGAGGATGTCTGCGCCTGGGCACATGCCAGAAAAACAGGGAAAGCCAAGAGAAGAAAAATAGGCCGAAGCCTTCGCGGCATTAGAACCTCCACCTTACTGAGCTAGCCAAATTATTTGACCAGATTCGGTCTCACTTCATGATGATTTCTGCGCAGACACAATTTCCAAAGCAAGCGTAGCTAGCTCGATATCCTCGCTGGACGAGAGGCCACTGACGGCAACCGCGCCGGCAACGACACCATCCTTCCAGATAGGAATACCGCCGCCCCAGCCAACGAACTTGGAATCCCCGTAGTAGGCAATGTCGTGGCCCTTTTCAGGGTGGCGCACCTTTTCGCCGATTTCCTTTGTGGGCTTTCGTTCTCGGGCGGCCGTCCACGCTTTGTTCGCGGCAATTCGGATTGAGGAAATGGGAGCGCCGTCCATGCGGGCAAAAGCGATGAGTTCACCGTGAGAGTCGGCGACGGCAACCACAACCGATTTCTGCTTGTGTGCGGCCTTTTCTACGATCAGATCAACGACCTTTTTGGCCTCGGAGTAATCGATGACGGGGACATTCCTCATGCGGATTGAAGGAGATTTGGGTGAATAAGGCCACTAGCACGATTTTAGATTCTTGCCGTTAAGAGAAGATCCCTCAGAAACAAGAAAATCGGGCTGGGCAAAATGCCCAGCCCGCTTAATTTGACTCAATTTAGAACTTAAGCTTCAATGCGAACTGTATCAGACGGGGGTTGTTTACCGTGGACGTCACGGTGCCGAATCCGTTCCCCGTAGGCGTACCGTTGTAGCCCTGCCCGGGGAAGCCCCATTGGGGGTGATTGAAGAAATCGAAGAATTCAGTGCGGAATTGAAGCACGAATCTTTCCGTGATATTTGTATTCTTGAATATGGCGAAATCCCAGTTGTTGATTCCCTTGGCGCGTAGTGTAGCATCCACGCGCGATTCGGTACCATAACCCCAAGCCGGTGGCGCCGCAAAGCAATTCGTATTGAACCAACTGGTCAGCGAACGGCTACCCCCTTTGGAGCATCCCGCGATAACATCTGGACGTATGTTGCTTATGCCAAAGCCCGCATTTTCCAGAGGTGTGGCTGCTCCAGCCCAGCTAATCTTGAGTGGGAAACCACGCTGGAAGGTGGTCACGCCGTCAATTCCCCAGCCAGACACGATCTTGTCTTTCGCTCCTGTGCTTCCGGCGAGATATTTCTGACCATGCCCAAAGGGAAGATCGAGCACATAACTGATAACCAAACGCTGGGACACGTCCTGAGAAGAAAGCGATTTCTCTGCATTCAGATTGTTATAGTCCTGCACCTGTCCTACACCACCGGTCGGCCCTTCGAGCCAACTGGTAAGGGTATCGGTGTTGCTGAGCAGTTTTGCGTTGGTGTAAGCCACCAGCAGCGTGCCGCCGCCTTGGAATCGACGGGTCACGGTAGCCTGCAGTGAATTGTAAGTGCTGCCGCAGCATCCATACCCGCCCAGACTCAGTCCGGTGTATTGGGGATACGGGCGATTGAGCTGCCCGGCCAGAATGGTGGGGGTGCTGAGCGTGGGATTCGGAGTTGAAAGAGGATTTGTGACTGGCTGGGCGATCGCCACAGTCTGGCCGGCAGCGAATTGCGCAGCCGCCTGGGCGACGAATGAATCCGGAATTTGATTGACATTGGTGGAGTACTGTTGGAGGTGGACGCCGTGCGAACCAGCGTAGGCGACGTCTGCAAAAAAGCCAGCCGGCAACTGACGTTGAACATCTAGATTCCACTGTTGAACGTATCCCGGCTTCGGGTTAAGGTACGGTGCCAAGGTGGGCGAGCCGTTGGTGGCCACAAAAGCCGAAGTGCTTGGCTGGGCATATCTGCCTGGTGGAGGCAAAATTCCAGCCGCGCCAAAGGGGCCCGGGGTCGCGCAGGTAAAGCTGGCAAAAGTCTGGCCGGCCAAAGTGCAATTGCTTCCGTCAAGAGTGGCACTGGGAGACAGGCCATGATTTGTCGTGGCTACGAAAGGCGTCGTCGCCAAATTGATTACGTCGTTGTCTGGATTGAGGCCAAAGGATACGTAGTTCGGAATCCAGAAAATGCCATAACCTCCACGGATTACAGTCTTCTGATCCCAACTGTAAGCAAATCCAAGGCGTGGAGAAAATTCCTTCTTATCCAGAGGCAGGTTGTTCCTGCTCGTGTTTGGAGCTATCCCAACCAGCTGGATGTCACCGAGACAAGGCGATCCCGGGGTACCGTTGCAGCCTGTGACGGTCGCATTGGTCACACTCGGATTCCAATAGCTCAAGCGGTTGTAACGGTCGGACCAGGGGCCCTGAAGTTCATAGCGGAGTCCCAAGTCCAGAGTCAATTTCGGGGTGACGTGCCAGGTGTCGTTCCCATAAAACCCACGATAAGTTTGGCGACCAGCGGTTTGGGCAGGAACCTGGGCAGAACCTTCAGTCTGGTTCACGAAGGAAGCAGGTCCGGGCTGGCCTAACCCTAGCAGAAAGTCTGCAAACGCGAAACCGGTGTTGGCACTCGGGTTGGACGCAAGGTTCGCCGTCCACGCTCCCGAGAAACCAAATGCGCCGCTGGCGATGTTGGTCTGATAGTAATTGTCCAGGCCCAACTCCCATTGAACGCCAGCCTGAATGGTGTGTTTACCGTGAATGATGGTCACAGAGGGCGAAACGTTGTATTGCGTGTTGTGGTCGCCGATTGCGCTGTTGCCCTGGCTTTTGCCGATATCGTTGGGGAACGGAAATGCCGGCGTGGGGGGCGTCCGCATGCTGTCGGGAACTTCGCCGTTGTAGCTGGACGGCCATCCGAGCTGGGTAAGATCGTAACCGGCAAGGATCGGCGAACGGAGGTAGACGAATCGGCTTCCTGAGATATTCAAATCGCCGACGATGTTCGGACTGAATACGTGGTTGATATCAATGGCGAGAGCCTTGGTGTGGTAATCCTCTGCGCAACGGTCCTGGCACAAACCGGTGCCAAAGGGGTTGGTCGGAAGATCCAGCAGCCCAAAGTATGAGAACCGTCCGAAGAGACGTGTCTTGGCCGAGATGGCGTAGTCGGCGCGGGTCACGAACTCAGTGTTATTTCCGCCGCTGCTGCTTGCCGACGTAAAGTTGTTGGTAATGGCACTCGGATCGGTCGGTGGAACAAAATACTTGTTCCATAGTGCAAGACCAGCCTTGCTAAACTCGCTCGCTGGAATCTGGTTGTTCGGGTATGCCGTCCGAGTTCCTGCAGCAGTCACCGTGTAGGGGTCATATAACTGAATTCCCTGTGCCAGCAAGGCAGAAAAATCGCCTGTCTTGAACGCAGGCAGCGGTACGGTGGTTGTGACGACGGAACCGGTGCGCAGCCGGAACTGCTCCCAACTCACGAAAAAGAACAGCTTGTCCTTGATTATCGGGCCGCCGACATTGAATCCATACTGATTCTGCACGTATGGCGGAGGTGTATTGGATGCGCCGCTCGCCAACTCACTCTGCTTGTAGAAATACTCGTTCGAGTTCAAAACCTTGTTGCGGAGAAATTCGTAAGCCTCGCCATGGAAGGCATTGGTTCCCGATTTGGTACTGAAATTCATAATGCCGCCGGAGAACTTGCCCCACTCCGGTCCCAGATTGTTGTACTGGACCTTGAATTCGCCGATGGAATCCTGCGTCGGAATCACGATGGGGAGGTTGATGTAACCGATGTTAAGGGGCTGACCGTCAAGATACTCGGCGCTCTGGTTCGCGAACGAACCGCCGACCTGATAATTGCCCCAGCTAAACGGGTTTTGTCCGACGGGAGTTCCGCCTGATCCTCCTTGAGCAATCGCCGCGGGTGAAATCGTAATCAGGTTAAAGATGTTGCGACCGTTCAACGGAAGTTCGTTGGCTTTGCGCTGTTCTACTACTTGGCCCAGGGACGAAGTCTCTACCTGGAGTAACGGAGTCTCGGCAGTTACTTCCACCGTCTCGCTGACTTGGCCAACCGGCAATGTGGCGACAATGTGGCTGTCCTGCTGAACTTCGACCACGACGGGATCGCGGGTAAAGTGCTTGAAGCCTGCCTTCTCAATATCCAACCGATATTGGCCGGAGAGCACGTTCACGAACTGGAACAATCCCTCATCGCCCGTGTTTTGAACGCGCTTATCCTGCGTTCCTTTGTTGGTGAGTGTGACTTGAGCGTCGGCAATGGCCGCTCCGGAGGAATCCAACACGGAGCCGTCGACTGTGCCGTAGGTGCTTTGACCATAAAGGGAAACAGAAGTCGTGATGACCAAAACCGCCGAGAAAAGGAGCGCCCACAACTTGCGAGACGGCATACACACCCCCACACCACATTTTTTGGAACGCCGGAAGTGTGAAACACATGAGCGCTCGTTGTCAAGCGAAAAGTAATCTTTTTGCACTAGAGCATCAGTTTTCTTGATAAGCGGGTAATCGTTTTTTGCCTTAGGGTAATCGTTAACCGTGGGTAATCGATTACTTCGGGCGATTGTAGTGTTATGATCCTCGCTGCCATGGCCGTGACCATGTTGGACATTGCGCGAGACCTGAAGGTCTCAGTGGTGACAGTGTCCAAGGCTTTACGCAACCAGGGCCGGATCAGCGCGGCTACTCGCAAACGCGTGCTGCGACGGGCGAAAGAGCTGCATTACCAGATGAATTGGGTGGCTCGCAGCCTGGTCACGAAGCGCACCTACACAATCGGCCTACTGCTGCCGGACTTCACCCATCCCTTCTTCGCCGAGATTGCGCGCGCTGTGGCGCAGACTGTGCGTCCCCAGGGGTATCACGTCATCATTTCGTATTTCGAGGAAGATCCCGAATTGGAACGAAGCGAGGCTGATTCCCTGTTGGCCCGGCAAGTCGATGGACTTATCATCGCTTCGGCTCAGCCCGTTCGTTGCCTCGAACTGTTCCGGCGGATTCATGATCGAAACGTACCCTATGTCTTGATTGACCGCCCCATTCTCGGAGCGCAGGCATCCTTCGTCGGGGCCGACAACCGCGCCATCGGCAGATTGGCGACGGAGCATCTTATCGCGCGCGGATGCCGTTGCATTGGTCACCTGCGTGGTCCCGAGATAGGAATCTCGGCGGAACGCTTCGAAGGCTACCGCCACGCGCTGAAGAATCACGGGTTGCGTGCGCACGCACGTTACGTCGTAGCCGGCGGGCACGGAGATGAGTCGGGGTATGAGGGCATGCGGCGATTGCTTCGGGTACGCCCGATTCCAGACGGAGTTTTCTGTTACAGCGACCCAGTTGCCATCGGTGCGATTAAGGCGATCCTCGAGGCCGGCCTTAAGGTGCCCGGAGACGTTTCCGTCGTCGGAGCCGGCAACGTTCACTATTCCGATCAATTGGCGGTTCCTCTCACCACCGTCGATCAGGGCGCTTGCCAAATGGGAGCGCGGGCCGCTGAGCTCCTGATGGAGCGAATTATGTTGAAGCGCTCGACGAGGCCTAAGAAGATCCTGATTTCCCCAAAGCTGGTGGAACGGGAATCGACCCGGCGGTAACCTAGATAGTTAACAGCGGAAGGGGATATTGGTGAGCGCCGCGGAACGAGTGCACCTCTCGGAAGCCGAATGTGCAATTACCACCACGGGCGCGATATGCTAAGTGGCTGAAGGAATCCCAGGTTGTCGAATCTTCTGTTGCGCCTATCGATCCTTGTAACGTTGGTGCTGGCGGCTACCGCTATGGTAGCGCCGGTATTCGATGTTAACCTTTCGCACGGAATAGATTTCACGCTGCAGAATTCGCCCACGCCTCAGAAATATCTGATCGAAACCATGCCCGGAGGAGTTGCCCTGCTCGACTACGACAACGACGGCCTATTGGACATCTTTCTGGTGAACGGTGGCCGCATAACCAGCCCGATGCAGACGCCGGAGAACTTCGACCGTCAGAACCCGCGTTACTGGAATCGCCTCTACCGCCAGAACAAGGACGGAAGTTTCACCGACGTGACCCAACAAGCGGGGCTGGCAAATGCCGGGGACGGAAATTATGGCATGGGCGTGGCTGTGGGCGACTATGACAACGACGGCTACCCTGACCTGTTCGTCACGAATTATGGAAAAAACATTCTGTATCACAATAACGGCGATGGCACCTTCACCGACGTGACTGCGAAAGCGGGGGTAGCCGGAGGAGGTTGGTCCGTCTCCGCCGGATTTTTCGACTATGACAACGACGGAAAGTTAGATCTGTTCGTGACCCGGTACATGGACTGGGATATGAAACACAATAAAGATTGCGGCGGCAATTACCACACCTACTGCCCTCCGGAGGAATTTCCCGCCACCACCAACTTCCTCTATCACAACAATGGCGACGGAACCTTTACCGATGTGAGCCAACGCTCCGGTATTGCAGCCAAGAAGGGGCGAGCTTTGGGCGTAGCTTTTGCTGACTACGACGAGGACGGGTTTACGGACATATTCGTCGCCAACGACGGCATGCAGCAATATCTTTTTCACAACAATGGGAACGGAACTTTCACGGAACTTGGGCTTGAGGCCGGTGCGGCGCTCTCTGAGGACGGCAGACGATTGTCGGGCATGGGGGTCGTCTTTCAAGACTATGACAACGATGGCCGGCCCGACGTGATCGTGACCGAACTGCCTAGAGAAATTTACGGAGTTTATCACAACGACGGGGGCGGTTCGTTCAGTTATCGCAGTCTCGAAACCGGTCTCGGCGTGCTCTCGAGTGGAAGCTCCGGTTGGGGCGTAGGCTTGGAAGATTTTGACAACGACGGTTGGAAAGACTTGTTCGTCGCCCAGGGACATGTGTTGGACAACGTCGAACACATCGACCCTTCCCTGCACTATCTGGAGTTGCCGCTGGTGGCGATAAATCATAATGGCCGTTTCGAACGCGTCGATTCCGGAAGCACGACTCCCGTAGCCGGCCGTGGAGCAGCGTTCGGCGATCTAAATAATGACGGCTGGGAAGACGTCGTGATGACCTATCTCGGAGGCCACCCTCAAGTGTTTCTGAACCGCGGAGGCAAACTGCACTGGTTGGTGATTTCACTACGCGGCACGCGCAGCAACCGTGATGGATTCGGCGCGCGGGTCAAAGTAAACGGACAAACGCGATTCGCGACTTCCGCGGGCAGCTACGCTTCCGCAAGCGACAAGCGTCTTCATTTTGGACTCGGAGCGGCGGAAAGCGCTAAGGTGGAAGTGGTATGGCCATCGGGTATTCATCAGACTTTGAATGATGTTCACGCCGACCAGTTCCTGGAAGTCCGTGAGCCGGAGAAACCGTGATTCGCGCCCTATTACTTTTGTGGTTTGCATCGCAGACGATATCGCCGGAAGCGGCCCAGCACATGCAGGCCGGAATCGCCGCAGACAAACAACAACAATTGGACGTTGCCATCACCGAGTTTCGTAAAGTCACCCAACTTGAGCCGACCTTTGCGGACGGATTCGTCAGCCTCGGCCAGACTTACATGGAGAAGCATGATTTCGCTTCCGCGGTTACGCCGCTGAAGCGCGCGCTGGAGGTGGATCCAGATTTGGCGCCAGCTCATCAGTTGTTGGGTTATGCCCTGCTCGCGCAAGGCTACGCGGCCCAAGCGATTCCTCACCTCCAAAAAGTGCAGGACAAGACCGGGCTGGGAATTGCACAGATCCAGACGGGGCAACTGCCAGAGGCCGTCGCAAATCTGCAAGCCGCGTTGGCCGAACGTCCTAATGATCAGGATCTCCTGTATTACCTCGGCCGGGCCAGTGGCCTGATGTCAAAGCAATCGATCGATACTCTGCTTGCGGCTTATCCTGACTCTGCTCGCGCGCACCAGGCGCTGGCGGAAAATTACTTTGTGCTACGACAAATGCCTGAGGCCGAGAAGGAGTACCGCGAAGCGCTGCGGCTGCGACCGGATACTCCCGAGATTCACCTGGAACTGGGAGAAGTATATGCGGGCGCTTTCCAATGGACGAAAGCCGAAGAAGAGTTTCGGGTGCAAGCCAAGCTGCAGCCTGGCAACGCCGAGGCTGCCTATCGTCTGGGGACAGCGTTGCTGGAGCAGGGAAAAGCGCGCGAGGCGCGGGCGGAACTCGTACGCGCCGACAAGCTGATGCCAGACATGCCCGAGACGCTCTATTCGTTAGGAAAAGCAGCTTCGCTCGAAGGTGATACCGCAACTGCCGAGAAAGAATGGACCAGGCTTCTTTCCATCGAGAAGGAAACTCCACTCGCGGCTCAAGCGCATTTCGGGCTCGCAGGCCTCTATCGGAAACAGGGAAAAACGGCAACTGCACAACATGAAATGCAGGAGTTCCAAAGATTGCAGGCCGGCCCTAATCAGCCTCAAGCTTCCGGCAAAGACGAATCGGCGCATTAGCCAGCCGCGCACCGGTGTTATCTCTACAGCAAAACAGAAAACTTGCTTTGTCGATCGGGTTGATCATCGGCACTCGCCACTTTCGATCCTGAGGCAGGTGATTCCTCGCCCGCCGGCAATAGGGGAAAGCCCAATGCTTCCAGGTCATCCTTGAGCTGTGAGATTGATAGGAACTGGATGGCACACATCCCCAATGCCCGGGCAGCCCGGATGTTGGGCTCGCGGTCGTCTACAAACAGCGTTTCCGCCGCTGAAACGCCGAGGCCGTTAAGAGTGTGCTGATAAATGGCTGGGTCAGGCTTGCTCAACCTCACCTCTGCCGACAATGTCTTAAAGTCAAAGTTCTCCATCCAGCGACAGTTTGTCCGCACATGGTTCACCAGGTCCAAAGGCATGTTGGAGAGCAATCCGGTCTTGAATCCTGCCGCACGAAGCTGGCTCACCCAATCGAACATGCCCGGAATGGGATGGGCCCAGATTTCAACCTCGATTTTGCGGAGCATCTCGATCTGTTCGCGGTCCAGCGCAGTACCGGTTTGTGCCGCCAACTTCAACCAATACTGCTCGGCTGTGAGGTCGCCGCGGTCATACGGCCCTCGACTGGCTTCCCACAACCCGTAAAACGTGTCGAAACTCACATTAAACATTTCCGCCAGGCGCCCGAACTCTTCAACCGTGGGGCACCGCGCCAGCACCAAACCGTAATCGAGAATTACGGCAGTGATACCGTGAGAACCGTTGCGACGCTCTGTGGGCACTGGAGTCTCCTGTATTGGTAAATAGTCTCTCTATCCACAGTCTTTCGTCCAATGAATTTGTTTCTGGTCTGTGATAACTTGAGTTCATGTATCTCCAAGTTGAGGAACTGCACTCCTTCGTTGTCCTGGCGGACGAATTGCACTTCGGCAGAGCATCGAAACGGCTTTTCGTTTCTCAACCTGCTCTCAGCAAACAGATTCGAAGGTTGGAAGAGAAAGTTGGAGGCGCTCTATTCACCCGAACCCGCCGGAAAGTAGAAATCACGGAGGCCGGCAGAGTGCTTTTGGCCGGTGCTGACAAAGTATTGCGGGAGGACGAGGCCGCCCTGAGTCTCGCGAGAGAAGCTGCCTTGGGGCGCGCCGGGACATTGCGTATTGGATTCGGAATCGCCTCGGTTTCAGAGATACTGCCACGCACCATCCTGCGCTTTCGAAAAACATACGCCCAGATCGAACTCAAAATGCGCGATATGTCGACCCCTGCGCAGATTGCCGCTTTGGTTGAAAGAAATATTGACATCGGGATTGTCCGACTACCCATTGCCCATACCGAACTCGACAGTCTGCCGCTTTTTCATGAGCAACTGGTGGTCGTAACTTCCAGCTCGCTGTCGTACAACTCGAGACAAGGACTGGCTGCTCTGCGAAACCAGCCCTTTGTGTTTTTCCCCCGGGCGACTTCCGCTACTTTGCACGATCACGTACTCGGTTTGTGCCGCGGGGCGGGGTTTTCTCCGACCATCGTTCAGGAGGCCAGCGAACTTTTTACCATCCTAAGTCTGGTCCGCGCGGGACTCGGAGTGTCTCTGGTCCCCAGTGCCGCGAGGCGAATGGGCGTTCCCGGAGTGCGGTTCCACGACCTCGGCGTGCCAGAGGCAAAATGGCGGATTGGTATCGCCTGGAATCGGCTCTCGGACAAGGCGGAGTTGATTTCAAGATTCGTGGCCACAACGCGATCGGTTGTGCGTCGCGAGAAGATCGCCGCGATCTCCAGGTAGGCGGCGTATACTTGCGAGTTCTGAACGCGGGATTGGACGCGCGTTGCAGGACCGACAAAGACGTAGTACAAATCCATCTGCTCGAGATTCGGAGTGAAGCCCCGCGCAACGAGTTTCGCCGAGAAAGCCGGCGATGACAGAAACTAACGAAATTCTCGTGGTTGGCGTGGATATTGGCGGCACCAAGGTTGCAGCCGGCCTGGTGGACCGCAATGGTGAAATCAAATCTCAAATCCGCACTCCGATGGTGGCGAACCGCGGGGCAGGCGAAGGACTCGCGGCAGTCGTTTCCGCAATTGACCTTCTTCTTTCCCACGATCCGAAAGCGCGAACTCTGATTCGTGGAATTGGCATCTGTGCACCTGGGCCCCTGGATCCGAAAACCGGAGTCGTCATCAATCCCCCCAACGTTCCGTGCTGGCGCGATTTTCCGCTGGCTGCCGAAGTCGCAAAAGTCTACCGCGTGCCCGTGAAAGTCGAGAATGACGCGAACGCGGCGGCTCTGGCTGAAGCTCGCTGGGGCGCGGGCCGCGGCTATCGTCACATCTTTTACGCCGGCGTCGGCACGGGCATCGGTTCTGGCATTGTGTTCGATGGGCATATCTATAACGGGCGGACGGGTGCGGCGGCCGAAGGCGGACATATGAGTATCGCCTACGACGGGCCACGATGCGGATGCGGCAAGCCGGGCTGCATCGAAATTCTGGCTGCTGGACCGGCAATCGCGCGCAGAGCGCGTGCCAAACTTGCCTCTGGGCAAGGTCCCCGCTCAGCCATTCTTGATCTCGCCAAGGGCAACATCGATGCCGTCACTAGCGAAATGGTGGGCCACGCTTATGCCGCCGGTGATCCAGTCGCGCAGCAGGTATTACAGGAAACTGTCGATCTGCTTTCATTGTGGTTGAGCAACATCATCGATCTGCTGGAGCCGGATGTGATCATTCTCGGCGGCGGCGTGGCGGCGATGCTCAGTCCATTTTTTGGCGATATCGCCGATGGAATTGCGAAGTACTGCATCATTTCACGCTGCCGAGAGATTCCTTTGCTGAAGGCGCATTATGGTGCGGATGCTGGTATTGCCGGCGGGGCGGCGCTTTGCTCGGAATAATCAAACTGTTTCAGATCCCCTCAGCGCACTAGACTGCCCGATGCACGAAGATGTATCTTCTGACCACTTAAGAAGGAGCCCTTATTTATGATTTTGACTCGGCCGCAATCCTGTCACCGTCTCGGTGCTTTCGTATTTTCCGTGCTCTTCTTTTCTCTGCTTGGAGTGTTGCCACTCACTGCGTCCGAGCCCTCTTCGCGAACTCTCGATTCGGGTTGGCAATTCCACGCCGTCGGAAATACGGACCATGCTGACATCAAGCAATGGCATCCCGCGCAGGTTCCTGGAGTCGTGCACACCGACTTGTTGCGCAACAGCCTCATCCCCGACCCATTCGATCGGGACAACGAATTCCGCCTGCAGTGGATCGGCCTGACCGATTGGGAGTACCAGACTACGTTTCAAGTCGACGCGGGCGCGCTCGGGCACGAGCACGTCGATTTAGTGTTCGAGGGGCTGGATACGTTTGCCGATGTTTATCTCAACGATCAAGCGATTCTGCAAGCGGACAATATGTTTCGAAGTTGGCGAATCCCGGCAAAGGCGCTGCTGAAACCCGGTCAGAACACGCTGCGTATCGTTTTCCATTCCGCAGTCACGAAGATGCTTCCCTACGTCAAGTCGCTGCCCTATGTTTTGCCCTCGATATCAACTCATAACTTTGGGAATGAGGAGAACATAGCGACCGCCCCATACACGCGCAAAGCGCCCTACCAGTACGGCTGGGATTGGGGACCGCGTTTCCTGACGGAAGGCATCTGGCAGCCACTCCGTCTGGAAACTTGGGACGTACTCCGCATTGACAATTTCCATATTCACCAACAGAAAATTGCGTCCGATATGGCCAGCGTGACAGCGGAACTCGATATCGAAGCGAGCAAGGCCACGACAGCTACTCTCAACCTGGCTCACGATGAACTGTCTGGGGCGCAAACTGCCGACGGAACCCAGACCCTGCAACTCGACGCCGGCATGAATCACGTTTCGTTTCCAATTCGCATTGCTAAGCCGAAGTTGTGGTATCCGGTTGGATACGGAGCGCAAAGCCGCTACCGGTTTTCTGCCGTCATTCGAACCGGTCGCGAAGTCGCGGCCCAAGCCCAGGTGAAAACCGGACTGCGTTCCGTCGAACTGCGCCGCGTTCCCGATCAATGGGGTAAGAGCTTCGAGTTCGTGGTAAACGGTATTGCGGTGTTCGGCAAAGGCGCGGATGTGATTCCCTTCGACAGTTTTCCCAACCGCGTTACTCCCGAAGTCCACCGAAAAATTCTCCAGGCCGCTCGCGACGCGAACATGAACATGCTCCGCGAATGGGGTGGCGGCTATTACGAGTCCGACAATTTCTACGATATCTGCGATGAACTCGGCCTCTTAGTCTGGCAAGAATTCGCCTTCGGCGGAGACATGATTCCGGGAGACGTAGCGTTCCAGGAAAACGTCCGGCGTGAAGCCGTCGACCAGATCAAGCGACTGCGCGATCACCCCAGCATCGTGATCTGGTGCGGAAATAACGAGGTCGAGACCGGCTGGTACCACTGGGGCGATCGCCAGGAATTTAAGAATTCCATCTCACCGGAAACTCGTGACCGCGTTTGGCAGGATTACGTAATCATGTTTGCAGACATACTCAAAAGCGCCGTCACCGAATATACCGATCCCGTGCCTTATTGGCCCAGTTCTCCCAGCGCAGACTTCGAGGAGATCCCGGATAACCAGCACAACGGCGATATGCACTACTGGCAAGTGTGGCATGCACAAGCGCCCGCGCAAGATTACACGAAGCAGTTTCCCCGCTTCATGACCGAGTACGGATTTCAGTCTTTTCCCGAGATGCGAACCATCCGGACATTCGCCGAAAAGCCTGAGGACTTCGATATTCGATCGACCGTAATGCAGGCGCACCAGAAGAACAAGGGAGGCAATGAGCGCATTTTGACTTACATGTTGCGCGAATACCGCCAGCCCAAAGATTTTGCTTCCTTCGTGTATTTGAGCCAGGTGCAGCAGGCGGAGATCATTAAGATCGGCGCCGAGCATTTGCGCCGGCAGAAGCCGCGCGTGATGGGTTCACTCTACTGGCAGTTGAATGACTGCTGGCCGGTGGCTTCGTGGGCAAGCATCGACTACTACGGGCGCTGGAAAGCCCTAAACTACTATGCCCGGCGCTTCTATGACGATCTGCTAATCTCGCCCTTTTTGCACGACGACAAGGTGGACGTATACGTCGTTTCGGATAAACTGCAGCCGCTTTCTGGAACGATTCACACGCGGCTGCTCGATTTCTCAGGAAATACTTTGCTTGATCAAACCAAAGACATTCAAATCTCAGCTCAATCCAGTGCGATCTATCTGACGTTCGACAAAGCAGAACTCGCGGCGAAGGGCGATCCCGACCGCAGTTTTCTAGTATTCGATTTGGAAGTGGCGGGAAAAAAGGTTTCGCGAAACCTTATCTTCTTTGATGCCATGCACAGCCTGGATCTGCCGGTCATGCCGAAGATTGAGGCCACTCTCAACAAAGCTGGCGCGGACTACACCGTCACGTTGCAGTCATCGAAGCTCGCTCGCGGGGTTAATATTTCCTTCGGAGATCTCGATGTCGAAACCTCCGACAATTATTTCGATCTGCTCCCGGGAGAGCCTGCCACCGTCACTGTTAAGTCAGCTGCCACAATCGATCAACTTAAGAGTGTGCTGAAAATCACGTCGCTCACGGAGGCCTACGCGGCAAATTGAATGGTCTTCAACTCTGGACGGGAGTGTATACTGTGCCAGAATTTGAAGCCACCATGCGCACGCCAGACGTAGACTCCGAGGACCACGCGTGAACGTTATCAGCATCGGTGAGGTACTTTGGGACATCGTCGGACAAGAAGAACACCTCGGCGGCGCGACGTTCAATTTTTCAGCCCACCTCAGCAGACTCGGACACCGGGTTTCATTCATCAGCGCTGTTGGCAAGGACGAACTGGGCCAGAAGGTCATCGATCGCATGTCTCGGCTGGGCATGACCACAGAATATCTGGCAATGGACAAGGATCATTCCACCGGCACCACTTCGGTTGCGCTGGCCGGCGATGGACAACCGAAATTTGTTCTGCACCGGCCTGCAGCTTATGATTTTCCATTGCTCACGCCGGCTCAGTCCGATCGATTGTTCTCGCATCCCGTCGATTGGATTTATTTCGGAACCCTGTGCCAGATTTATCCTCAAGCTCGGCAACTGACCGCGGACCTTCTTGATCGAGCCCCACAAACACGCCGCTTTTACGATGTGAACCTACGCTCCGATGGCTACACGCCCGAATTGATCCGAGCACTCATGTCGCGGGCAACGATCGTGAAGCTGAATCATGAAGAGGTCGAAGCCATTGCCCGCATGTTCGGCACCCGGCATGGTTCGCTTGAGGAGTTCTGTCGAAGTTACGCGGACTTGTACAAATGGATGGGCGCATGCGTGACTCGCGGATCGCTTGGGTGCGCGGTTCTGATGGGCGGGCAATACGTCGAAGCACGCGGCTATCCAGTTCAAGTTGTGGATACAGTGGGTGCCGGAGATGCTTTTGCGGCAGCGTTCTTGCACGGTCTAGGCAATGGATGGCCCACCCCGGAAACCGCTGACTTCGCCAATCGCGTCGGGGCTCTGGTCGCCAGCCGCCGGGGCGCAATTCCGGATTGGACGATTTCTGAAGCGAATGCCCTTGAAGCAACAATTGGACGGCTGGAGACGGCATGAAGCTGAACTCGGTTTTGTTGAAGAGTACGGGCGTAGCCGCCTTGGGCGGCCTGTTGTTTGGCTTCGATACGGCCGTCATTTCGGGCACTACTAGCGCACTCACACAAGTCTACGGACTATCTTCGAAGAGCTTGGGAATCACGGTCTCGATCGCAATTTGGGGCACGGTTGTGGGCGCCATGCTCGCCGGCTTCATCGGCGAACGTTTCGGACGGCGCGATAGCTTGCGAGTAATGGCGCTCTTCTATTTAGCGTCCGCTCTGGGCTGCGCGCTGGCCTGGAACTGGTCGTCTCTGCTTGTCTTTCGCTTCATCGGTGGGCTGGGAATTGGCGGCTCGTCTGTGCTGGCTCCGATGTACATTGCCGAAATTGCCCCGGCGAAATGGCGGGGAAGATTGGTTGGGTTGTTTCAGTTCAATGTAGTCTTCGGCATTCTGGTCGCGTATTTTTCAAACTACATCATTGCTTTACTACAGTTCGGCCCGACGGAGTGGCGATGGGACTTGGGGGTCGCAGCGTTTCCGGCGGCTCTGTTTTTTGTGATGTTGTTCGCCATCCCGCGAAGTCCCCGATGGCTGGTCAAGAAAGGCCGCGTGGCCGAGGCAAGAACGGTCCTGCAGATGACCGGGGACGAGAACTACGAGCGGGACCTGCAAGAGATAGTTGAATCCATTGACGTCGAGCGGAAGCAGACAGGCGAGAAATTACTCACAAGAAAGCATGCGTTTCCAATTTTTCTGGCGGTCAGTATCGGCCTGTTCAATCAACTCTCGGGCATCAATGCCATACTTTATTATCTGAATGACATTTTTGCGCACGCTGGATTCAGCCGCATGTCCGGCAATCTTCAGGCCGTCGCCATCGGAGCCACGAATCTTGCCTTCACCATGATCGCCATGTCAGTGATCGACAAGCTTGGCCGCAAAACGCTGTTGCTGGTCGGTTCGGTGGGGACGGCAATATGCCTGGCTGGAGTGTCCGCAATTTTCTTTACCCATAGCCATGAGAGTCTTCTGGTGTGGCTGCTGGTTGGCTATATCGCCTTCTTCGCATTTTCGCAAGGCGCTGTGATCTGGGTCTATCTCTCGGAAGTCTTTCCCAACTCGGTTCGGGCAAAAGGACAGAGTCTGGGCACTTTCTCGCACTGGTTTATGAACGCATTGATCTCTGGCATATTTCCTCTTATGGCCGCGTCTTCCGGTGCGTACCCGTTCGTCTTCTTTTCAGTAATGATGGTGCTGCAATTCTTCGTGGTTCTGTTTGTGTATCCGGAGACCAAAGGCCTCACCTTGGAGGAGATGCAGAAGGAACTGGCGACTACATAGCAAACTTTTTATGGCAATGACAACGAACGTCCCAAACACGACGGCCACGACCACCGCGCCCTCCGGCAACTATAAGAGCGCCCTAGTGGTGGTCACGACGCTATTCTTCATGTGGGGATTTCTCACTTGTCTCAACGATATTCTGGTTCCTCACCTGAAGCCGATCTTCGATCTGAGTTATGCGAAGATCATGTTCATTCAGTTCGCATTTTTTTCGGCTTACTTTCTGTTTTCGGTTCCCATGGGAAGAATCGTGGAGTGGATCGGCTACAAGTGGACGATGGTAGCCGGCCTGTTCACCATGGGAGCGGGAGCCATTTTGTTCATACCCGCCGCCGCCGTGCCGTCGTATCCCCTGTTCTTAGTCGCGTTGATGGTCCTCGCGGGTGGGATCACGGCCTTGCAGGTTGCGGCGAATCCCTACGTCGCGGTGTTGGGCCCGGCAAAAACCGCGTCGAGCCGCTTGAACCTGGCGCAGGCTTTCAATTCTCTGGGCACCACGATTGCCCCATATATAGGCGGTTTGTTTATCCTGAGCGCCGCGCCGAAAAGCATGGACGAGATTCGTCAAATGTCGTCCGACGTGCTTCAAGCCTACCGATTGCAGCAGGCTTCATCCATTAAGGGCCCATATCTTGCCCTGGGATTAATTGCTATCGCGCTGGGAATTGCGATTGCGGCATTTAAACTCCCCCCGGTACCGGAAGCCGAGCGCCACACCGGCGACCGGTCATCTCACACCAGCCTGTGGAAGTATCGGAATCTCATTCTCGGTGCGGTTGGAATCTTCGTATATGTCGGTGCGGAGGTCTCGATAGGCAGCTTCATGGTGAACTATCTGAGCCAACCCAACATCGGCCATCTCGCGGAGAAAGTCGCCGCCGGATACCTGTCCTTCTATTGGGGTGGCGCAATGGTCGGCCGATTCATTGGTTCAGCGATTCTGCAAAAAGTACAAACTGGAATCGTCCTGGGCACAGCGGCAATCGTGGCGTGCCTGCTTGTCATCGTTTCCATGTTGAGCGTGGGGCCGCTTGCGATGTGGAGTATTCTGCTGGTCGGATTCTTTAACTCCATTATGTTCCCCAGCATTTTTACTTTGGGCATCGCAAAGCTGGGGCCGCTCACCGGAGAAGGTTCCGGAATCATGATTATGGCGATTGTGGGCGGAGCCGTAGTGCCGGTTGTGGTTGGGGTCTTGGCAGACCGGATTGGAATTCACCACTCCTTTATTCTCCCGGCGATTTGTTATCTTTACATCGTTTACTACGGCTTCAGGGGATCCGTGCCCATGCGCACGGCGTAAGCCCGACCAGCCTTCGGGGACAAACGTCCGGGATCAAGTTCCTGATCTTCTTCCTTAACTCCGCAACGAGCTCCGGTTTCGAGTGTCATGTCGTCGGCTCCGGTTTCGAGCGTCCTGTCCTCCACTCCAGGCTCGACTGCCGCGACCGCGGCGAGCGCATTGACATCCACGAATGGTGCGGCCAGTTCGACCAGTACCGCAGCTGCGCCAGGCGATTCTCGCGCCCCGGTTGCGGCGCAAGGTGTAGGAAGTTTTCTGTGGCCGGGCGGCTGGACTCAAACGGCATACGGTTGCTTCCGCAGTGGCACCCGTCTGTTTTGCGATTTTGACACAACTAACCAGAACAATTTGCAAGCCGACGCCAGTATCTGGTCGGGGGGGGAGGGGTTGATTTGGTTGATGACGGCGGGAAGATTACGCGGCGTCACAATGCCTTTTTCGTTGGTGGTGACGGCAGCCAGTTCACAACCGCTTACATAAGTCCGCAACCTGTGCGCTTTATTATTGAGTACGACGACGTGGATCAGCGCTACACTTCGATATCGCTAATACTAGGCCGCGAGCGGATCCAAGCGATTCCCATTACATCGATCGACCCCAGTCAGCCAGCTGGAAGGATTCCAGCGCAAGCCTTCGCGAGCGCACCCGGGATGCAGCCGCAGCTGCGCGAGGGAACGGGGTACCGAACTAGGCGGCACAAAACTCAGTACCGTAACGAAAATTTGCTCCGCCCTTGTCGCTCTGGACTTTCGAAGAGGACCTGGGCGGGGATTTTTCATTCTGCCCGAGCGAACTTGCCCAACAAGAACAGGCTTCCGCAGGTTGCCGCTGCAACCGACGCAGCGAGGGTTCCGATTTTGGACAGGTCTAGCAACGCCCCCTCTCCCAATGCCAATGTCGCAATGAATAGCGACATGGTGAAGCCGATTCCGCACAGCCAACTGCCTCCGAAAATCTGCGCCCAGGAAACCGCGTTCGGCTGCGTTGCAACCTTAGCCTTTGCGGCCAACCAGGCAAATAGCGAGATTCCGATGGGCTTTCCTATGAAGAGTCCCAGTGCCACGCCCAGACTGACCGAATCTGTGGCTGCTGCCGCGACCTTGCCGAGAACGTGTACTCCGGCGTTTGAGAAAGCGAAGATCGGCATCACCACAAAAGCAACCCACGGCTGAAGTATGCGCTCGATGCGGTGCAGCGGCGACTGGATCAGCTCGCATTGAGTTTCGAGCGTGTGAATTGCCGCGTGCTCCTCGAAAGAATCCGGCCGCGCGGCTTCAAACTGATCAAAGAGCCAGCGGCCCTGCTTCAGGAAATGGGCCCGATCAATATAGGTTCGAGCCGGGATTGTGAAGGCGAACATAACTCCGGCGACGGTAGCGTGGACCCCTGACTTGAGTACCGCACCCCAGACGCAAAGGCCCAGGAACGCATAGACTGCCGGTTTGCGAACCCCCAACAGATTCAGCCCGAAAGAGAGAGCCACTCCGGCAAGACCAAGTGCAAGACTGAGGAAATGAATTTGCACGGTATAAAAGAGAGCGATTACCAGCACCGCGATGATGTCGTCCACGATGGCGAGAGCGGTCACAAAAATCTTGAGGGACACGGGAACGCGGTCCCCGAGCAGGGCAAGCACGCCGAGAGCAAACGCTATATCGGTCGCCATAGGAATCCCCCACCCTTTGTGGGCAATACTGCCGTGGTTGAGCGATATATAGATGAGGGCCGGGACGATCGTCCCCCCAACCGCTGCAATCAACGGGAAAGCGGCTTGCTTTAACGTGGAAAGCTCCCCGATCAAGACTTCGCGTTTGATTTCGAGCCCGACCAGGAAGAAAAAGACCGACATCAGCCCGTCGTTGATCCATTGGTGACGAGTTTCAGACAAAAAGAAGCGGCCAAAGCCCACATCGACCTGGGTTCTCCAAATCGCATGATAACTCTGCTCCCAGGGCGAGTTGGCCCAAACAAGCGCCGCAAAAGTGCTGACCAAAAGCAGTATGCCGCCAGCCGCCTCCATGCGTGCAAAGCGCACGAACGGACTGGTAATCACTTCAATGGGCAGGATGTTCCTCGAAGGGGGAGTGGCGACGGACATCAGGCTCTTCATATATCACCAAAGATTTGCACACCGAACTATAAATTCTGCTAGTTCGCCCGGCCCCGTACAAGTTCTAACCTGCCTACGTCGGCGTCGAACCACCGCTAGGCTGTAAGCCCGGTCATCTGGAGGGTGCCCATGCGAACTGAAGGGGAGTACAAGAAGTTTAGATCACAGATAAGTGCGAGAGAACTGGACCAGGGACCGGTTTTCCGCAATTCTCTCCGGATCTCAGCTGTTTCCTGCTGGTGCCTGATCGCTCTCGTGCTCACGAGTTGTGAAGAAAAAGAAGCGCGCCCCCAAATGGCTCCGCCCGAGGTCGAGTTCACAGAGGTTGTTCAACAGGATGTTCCGATCTTTCAGGAATGGGTAGCGCAACTGAACGGCCCGACCAACGCCGAAATCACTCCCAAAGTTCAAGGCTACCTGCTCACGCAGAATTACGAAAACGGCTATTTCGTCAAGAAAGGTCAACTGCTTTACACAATCGACCCGCGACCTTTCATAGCTCAACTCGATCAGGCCAAGGCCGAGGTGGCAGTGGCGGATGCGAATGTATCGCGGACCCAAGCTGACGTCGACCGCGACACTCCGCTGGCTGCGCAAAACGCGATTCCGGAGAAACAACTCGATAACGATGTAGCAAATCTGGCCTCATGGAAAGCTCAACTGCAAGCCAAGCAGGCGGCGATGCAGCAGGCGGAATTGAACCTCGCCTGGACCAAAGTTTATTCCCCGGTGGACGGAATTGCCGGCGTCACGAATTCGCAGATTGGCGATCTGGTGGGGACGAGCACCAAGATGACCACGATCTCCCAGGTAAATCCCATCTGGGCCTACTTCAACGTCAGCGAAAGCGCATTTCTCAACGTCGCCCCACGAATTACCCAGATCATCCGCGGAGCCGGAAGCCTGAAGAATGCCGACACTCCGCCGGTGGAGTTCATTCAGGCCAACGGACTTCCCTACCCGGGGCGCGGCCAGATTATCTACGTGAATCGCCAGGTCGGAACTCAAACCGGTACCATCCAGTTGGCTGCGCAGTTTCCGAACGAGGGCGCCACGCTTCGTCCCGGAGGTTACGGGCAGGTTCGCATCCAGACTGGCATGGACAAGAAGGCGCTGTTAGTTCCGCAGGCCGCCGTTATCGAAGTTCAGTCGTTATATCAGGTCGTAGTGCTGACACCGGACAATAAGGCCAGCTTCCGTCCGGTGAAGGTCGGAGAACGTGTCGGCCCGAACTGGGTGATCAGCGAAGGCCTGAAGCCCGGTGAGAAAGTGATTGTCGAAGGCTTCATGAAGGTCCGCGAAGGCGTGCCCGTCAGTCCCAAGCCATATGCGCCAGCAAAACCGGCGGAGGGCGGAAACTGACCATGTCGAAGTTCTTCATTAATCGACCCATCGTCGCGATCGTAATCAGCATCCTCATGGTTCTGGTCGGCGTGATCTCAATGCTCAGCCTGCCGACGGCGCAGTTTCCCAACATCGCCGACCCCATGATTCAGGTGAAAGCGACTTATCCCGGCGCGGACGCCCAAACCATTGCAGAATCCGTCGCGACCCCGATTGAGCAGCAGATGTCGGGTGTCAGCGGCATGAACTACATGTATTCGTTGAGCGCGAGTTCGGGCGGCGGGATGACGTTGTATATCGATTTTCAACTCGGAACCGATTCCAACACAGACCAGATACTGGCGCAGATGAGGAGCGGGCAAGCGAACTCGCAATTGCCCAGCCAGGTCACGCAGCAGGGAGTGATCGTGCAGCCAGGCACAACCGCGCCTTTCATGCTGCTCGACCTCTATTCTGCCAGTGGCCTGTACGACAACGTCTTCCTCGCCAACTACGCCACCATCAACCTGCAGTACGCGCTAACTCGGGTTTCCGGTGTTGGGCAGGTTCAGATTTTCGGCGCTGGACCGTATGCGATGCGAATTTGGGTCAATCCAGACAAGCTGGCCAGCCTTGGGGTGACCGTGCCTGACATCACAAACGCCGTGCAGGCACAGAACCGGGTTAATCCTGCGGGCCAGGTCGGCGGCGAGCCGGTTCCCAACGGCCAGCAGTTTACCTATAACGTGCGCGCCCCTGGACGCCTGCCGACGGCAGAGGAGTTCGACCAGATCATCGTGCGCGCTCAGCCCGACGGCTCAATTCTGCGCCTGAAAGACGTGGCGCGTGTGGAGCTGGGATCGCAATACTATTCCTACATGGCGCGGTTAGGGGTTGCGGGAACGAGTAAGCCGGCACAGTCCGCGGCCCTCATCGCGATCTACCTGACCCCGGGAAGCAATGCGTTGGAAACCCGAGGGAAGGTCCTCAAGATGATGCAGGAAGCGAAAGGGAGGTTCCCCCAAGGGCTGGACTACATTGTCGCGCTCGACACGACGCTCGCGGTCAGTGCCGGCATCGACGAAATCAAAAAGACGCTCATCGAGGCTTTGCTCCTTGTCATTCTGGTGGTTTACATCTTTCTGCAAGGCTGGCGAGCCACTCTGATCCCGCTGCTCGCTGTTCCGGTATCTCTCGTCGGAACTTTTGTAGTCTTCCCCTTGCTCGGCTTCTCCATCAACACGCTTTCTCTCTTCGGCCTGGTGCTCGCCATCGGATTGGTGGTGGACGATGCCATTGTTGTGGTGGAGGCAGTGGAGCACCATATCGAGCATGGCCTATCGCCTCATGACGCTACCGTCAAGGCAATGGATGAAGTCGCCGCCCCTGTGATTGCCATCGCCCTGATCCTGGCAGCAGTTTTTATCCCCACAGCCTTTGTTCCCGGCATCACCGGACAACTCTATAAACAGTTCGCCGTTACTATCGCCATTTCGGTGCTGTTCTCAGCTTTCAATGCGCTGACCCTCAGCCCCGCGCTCTCTGCCATGCTGCTGCGGCCGAAGAAAGAGGCGTGGGGACCGCTCGGCGCTTTCTTTCGCTGGTTCAATCGCGCTTTTGGGAAGGCAACGGACGGGTATGTCGGTGCTTGTCATCATCTGATCCGCAAAGCTGGACTTGCCTTCCTCATGCTTGGCCTGCTGACCGTAGGCGCCGGTTTCTTCGGCAAGAAGATACCCGGCAGTTTTCTGCCCGACGAAGATCAGGGATATCTTTACGCAGGTCTTCAACTGCCTGACGCATCGTCGCTTCAACGCTCGTCGGAAGCTGCCCGTGAAGTGGAAAAAGTAATTATGGAGACACCCGGGGTCCAGTATGTCAGCTCGGTGATGGGCTACAGCATGTTGAGCGGCGTCAACGCTACTTACAGCTCGTTCTTCTTTGTGTCGTTGAAACCCTGGGACGAACGGAAGACTCCCGAGACCAGCTACGCGGGGATCAAGGCCCACCTGCAAAAGGCACTCTCTAGGGTACCGTCCGGAATCGCGTTCTCGTTCCCGCCACCCGCCATCCCTGGCGTAGGAACTTCGGGGGGCGCCACGTTCATTCTCGAAGACCGGTCCGGCAGTGGCATCGAGTTTCTCGGCAAGAACACGCAAATTTTCATGGCGGAACTCCGCAAGCGCCCCGAACTCCAGGGCGTGATGACCACGGCGCTATTTGGGGTTCCGCAGGTCGGGGTTAAGGTTGACAACGCCAAGGCGATGACGCAGCAGATCCAGCTGAGCGGTCTGTACGAGACCATACAGACGTTTATGGGCGGCGCGTTGGTTAATTACTTCAACCGCTTCGGCCTGCAATGGCAGGTCTATGTCCAGGCTGATGGTGACTTCCGCACCAAGGCCGAGAATCTCGGCAAGTTCTACGTCCGCAATGCATCAGGTGAAATGGTACCGTTGAGCACATTGACGAGCACGTATCCGCGCAGCGGCGCGGAGTTCGTTATGCGTTACAACCTTTTCAACTGCGTGCAGATTAATGCCTCGGCGGCGCCCGGCTACAGCTCCGGCCAGGTGATGGCGGCGCTCGAGGACGTCTTTCACAAAACCATGCCCAGCCAGATGGGCTTCGACTACAGCGGCATGTCGTACCAGGAGCAGAAGGCAGCACAGGGCGTTTCCCCCAGCGTAGTTTTTGGCCTCGCATTCTTTGTCGTCTTCCTGATCATGGCTGCGCAATACGAGAGTTGGACGCTCCCCTTCAGCGTGTTACTGGGCGTCCCTATCGCAGTATTCGGCGCCTTCATCGCACTTTACTTCCGGCGCCTTGACAACGACGTTTATGCCCAGATCGGACTGGTCATGCTGATCGGCTTGTCCGCCAAGAACGCAATTCTGATTGTCGAATTCGCCAAGATGGAATACGACGGCGGCAAGACTCTGATCGACGCCGCTCTCACCGGCGCAAGGCTGCGCCTGCGCCCCATCCTGATGACCGCGTTCGCCTTCATTCTTGGCTGCGTTCCACTGTGGAGAGCCTCCGGGGCAGGCGCTATTTCGCGACAGGTGCTGGGCACCGTCGTGATCGGCGGCATGCTCGCAGCCTCCATACTGGCGATCTTCTTCATTCCGGTCTCCTTCGATGTGGTCGAGCGCTTTGGTGAGTACTTCGGAAAGAAGGAACCCGCCAAATCGGAGCCGGGCTCCGCCAAGGAAGGAGGACAGGCATGATCTGGAGAAAGTTTTCTGCCCTCGTGCTGATTCTTCCGCTATGCGCGTGCACTGTGGGGCCGAACTACAAGCGCCCCGCCGTTGACGTGCCCGGGCAGTACCGAGGGCTCGCGCCGGACACAACGCAACCCGCCGGTCAACCATTCGCAGAATTGCAATGGTCCGCCGTGTTCCAGGATGAAGTGCTTCAAGGCCTGATCAAGGAAGCGTTGACCAATAACTATGACGTGCGCATTGCCGCCGCGCGCATCCTGGAGGCGGGCGCTGTTCTGGGGATTACCCGGGCGAATCAGTTTCCGCAGGTTGATTTGGGCGGGTCCTTGGGAAACACACGCACCCAGCCGTTCCAGGGAAACTCAACTCTGGGCTCGATTAGTGTTCAGGCATCCTGGATCCTCGATTTCTGGGGCCAGTATCGGAGGGCGACCGAAGCGGCACGCGCGAATCTGCTGGCTACTGAGTATGGACAAAAGGTTGTTTTCGTGACTCTGATTTCCAGCGTGGCGAACGACTATTTTGCATTGCGGGAATTCGACTCCCAGCTCGAGATTTCGAAACAGACTGTGGCTGCAGATAAGGATATGGTGAAGCTCACCACCATAAAATTTAAAGGTGGAGACGCCGCGATCACCGATGAATTACAGGCAGAGATATTGCTGCAACAATCTGAGGCGCAGGTCATTACTCTGCAACAGTCGATCGAGCAGACCGAGAACCAGATCAGCATTCTGCTCGGCCGGAATCCCGGACCGGTGACACGCGGGCTGACCATTACGGCGCAACCTCATGAGCCCGAAGTGCCGACCGGACTCCCGTCAGCCATCCTCGAGCGCCGTCCGGATGTGCGCCGGGCGGAGGAATCGTTGGTTTCGGCCAATGCGAACATCGGAGTCGCCAAGGCGGCTTTCTTTCCACAAATTGCGCTAACCGGAGCGTTCGGAGTGCAAAGCGCTTCGCTGACCAGCTTCCTGGCAGGACCTACCACGGGTGCGTGGACAGTTGCGGGACAAGCTACACAGCCCCTGTACCAAGGAGGTCGTATCAAAGCGAACTATCGGTTAGCCTTGGCCCAGCGCGATGAAGCCGAGTTGCTCTACAAGCAAACCGTGCAACTGGCGTTCGAGGACGTCTCTAATTCGCTGGTCGGCTACACCCAATCCCGCTTGTTCCGCATAAAGATCCAGGAACAAACCGACACGTACAAGGAAACCGCGCGCCTTGCCAATGTGCGTTTTGAGGGCGGATACACCAGCTTCCTCGAAGTCCTGGTCACCCAACAACAGTACTTCACTTCCGAGCTACAATTAGCGCAGGCATGGTTTGCGGAATTGAATAACTATACTCAGCTCTACCAGTCGCTCGGGGGCGGGTGGCAGCCTTAGATTGCATCGAGGAAGTGAAGTTTCGCGTGAAGTGAAGCGTGGTGGCGTTGCGCGAGAACCTTCGGGACCTTCGGTCCCTCGGGATGACGTCAAAAGCTGAATGATCATGCGGGAGAAAACTTGGCTTTTGAATGCATGACCTCAGACAAAAACGCGCTCGTTTGACACTTACGTCTCGTTCCCCAGCGTTAGGCTGGAGCCAAGAACGACGGATTCTGGTGGGAAGCTACGACTTCTGCTAGTGGTCAGAATCTCTGTTTACGTCTACCCTGCCGTGGTCAGGATTTTTCCCTTCCCTAGCATGCCGGGGGGCTGGGTCTGCTAAAACCGGTTGTCTCTGCCACTAGACGTAACAACCATGGCGAGGAGCAAAGCCGCATGAACGCCGAACTTCCCATCATTTACGTGGCCCGGCACGGAGAGACCGCGTGGAGTCTCACAGGGCAACATACGGGACTTACCGACCTACCCCTGACGCAGCACGGCGAACAAAATGCCCGCGGCCTGGCACAGCGACTCCAAGGATTGACGTTCGCCAAGGTCTTCACCAGCCCCTTGCAGCGTGCTGTCCGGACCTGCGAATTGGCAGGATTCGGATCCGCGGCCGAAATCGACCCCGACCTGGTGGAGTGGGATTACGGCGACTATGAGGGCCTCCGGAGCATCGATATCCATAAGATACGGCCGGACTGGAACCTTTTTCGAGACGGCTGTCCGGGAGGAGAATCGCCGGAGCAAGTGGCTGCACGGGCTGACCGCGTAGTGGACCGTGTGCGCCCGATCGAGGGGAATGTCTTGCTCTTTTCCAGTGGACATTTCATTCGCATGCTGGCTGCGCGTTGGGCCGACATCGAGCCATTGACGAACGGCGCTCACTTCATGCTCACGACTGCGAGCCTGAGCGCGCTGGGTTATGAGGGCAGTATTTCCCGGCCAGTAATCCGATTGTGGAATGACACTCATCACGTCGCAGCTTGAACCGCTACCGCAGCTGTCTTCTGCGCTGAAACATTTGAGGCAAAAGTAACACTAATCTCAGCCGAAGGATATTTTGATGAGCACAAAGCCTGCCAGCCAAAGCCCAGTCACCGAAAAGCCTGTGTCGGTCCTCCCTATGCCACCAGCGTCCGAGGAGCTTGCGAAGCTTCGCAGCCAATATTTCGTTGGCCCGATTCACGTGACGGGAACGGAAAGCGCTCTTTACGAACGACATCTCTTGTTTGACAACGTCGTCGACATGACGGTCGCCGACGCGCGTGAACGTTTTGAGGCCGTCGCTCACTCCGTTCGGGATGTACTCTCGCAGCGCTGGATTTATACCGATAAAACCTACGACCGCGCGAATCCCAAACGTGTCTACTATCTCTCGATGGAGTTTCTCATTGGCCGCTCGCTGGCCAACAATGTCAACAACCTTCTGCTCGATCCCATCATGAAGCAAGCCGTCAAGCAAAAGAATCTTGACTGGCTCAATATCCTCGAGCAGGAACCCGATGCGGGTTTGGGCAACGGCGGCCTCGGACGTCTGGCAGCGTGCTTCCTCGACTCGATGGCTACCATGCAATTGCCCGCCATGGGCTATGGGCTGCGTTACGAATATGGCATTTTCAGGCAAACCATACAGGATGGCTGGCAACACGAACAGCCCGACAACTGGCTGCGCCGTCCGGATCCGTGGGAGGTCCGTCGCCGGCACGAGCATGTCGAAGTCAAGCTGAATTGCTCGTTCGAGCTGCACGGTGGCAGCTTACGTGGAGTGCCTGGTCACCCCTCCACCCTGATCGGTATTCCGTATGATCGACCTGTCGTTGGCTACGGCGGCAAGAACATCAATACGCTTCGGCTTTGGGCTGCCGCCGCTCCCGACTACTTCGACTTTCAAGAATTCAGTAGCGGTGATTTCGTCGCGGCGCTGGCCCAGACTCTGAGCGCCGAGTCGCTCACGCGCGTGCTCTATCCCGACGACTCTACGACCATGGGGAAAGCGCTGCGCTTCGTGCAAGAATATTTTCTTGTCGCCTGCTCCATAGGAGACCTTGTGCGACGCTTTCGACGCGATAACTCTGATTGGAATGCTCTTCCCGAGAAAGTGGCTATCCAACTGAACGACACGCACCCGACACTGTCAGTGCCCGAGCTGATGCGGATACTGGTGGATGAGGCACAGCTGGGATGGGACCAGGCCTGGGATCTTACGAACCGGACGCTGGCCTACACCAATCACACGCTGTTACCCGAGGCCCTTGAGAAATGGCCGGTCGCGTGGTTTGAGACGATGATACCGCGTCATCTGGATATCATCTACGAGATCAATCGACGCCTGCTCGATGCCGTGCGGACGCGCTTCCCCGGTGAAGAAAGCCGAATCCAACACGTGAGCCTCATCGAGGAAGGCCCGGCCAAACAGGTTCGCATGGCCAACCTGGCAATCGTAGGTTCGCACAGCACCAATGGCGTGGCCGCCATTCACTCTCATTTGTTGCGCACTATGACAGTCAAAGACCTCGCGGAAGTATTCCCTGACCGTTTCAATAACAAGACAAACGGGGTCACGCCCCGACGCTGGTTGCTGCTGGCGAATTCACCGCTGGCGCAGACCATCACGGAAGCGATCGGCAACGGATGGATCACGGACCTGAGTCAACTGAGCAAGCTCAAGCCGCTTGCTGACGACAAGAACCTTCATGCCGCTTTCCTTAAGGCCAAGCGCGAGGCGAAGTGTCAATTTGCCGATTGGCTCAAATCGACATCGGGCCAGACCGTGGATCCCGACACTATTCTTGATTGCCAGGTTAAGCGCATTCACGAATACAAGCGGCAATTGCTGAATGCGCTTCGGATCGTGGTGCTCTACAACCGGCTCCGTAAAAATCCGGATCTCAAGATGCCGCCGCGGACGTTTATATTTTCCGGGAAGGCCGCGCCGGCATATCAGCTGGCGAAGCTGATCATCAAGTTCATCAACAACCTGGCGGGCACGGTCGACGGTGATCCCATTGTGCGCGGGCGGCTCAGGGTTCTGTTCGTGCCTGAATACAACGTGTCGCTTGCCGAGAAACTCATCCCCGCCAGTGACGTCTCTAATCAGATCTCGACTGCGGGATACGAAGCGAGCGGCACAAGCAATATGAAATTCATGATGAATGGCGCTCTTACCATCGGCACTCGCGACGGCGCAACCATCGAGATGGCGGAGGAAGCCGGGGAAGAAAATTTCTTTTTGTTCGGCCTCACCGCGAAACAGGTGGAGGATAGCGCCAGTTGGTACAATCCGCGCTGGCACTATGACAACGAGCCGGAGACCCGCGCCGCGCTGGATCTGATCTTCTCCAACTACTTCAGCCGCAATGAACCGGGTGTCTTTGAGCCGCTGCGCGACACGCTCCTGACTCATGGCGACCACTACATGCACCTTGCGGATCTCAAGTCTTATCTCGAGGCGGACCGGAGGTTACTCGAGTTGTATGCCAACCCCGATGCCTGGGCGCGAAAGGCAATCCTCAATGTGGCGGGTTCCGGGAAGTTTTCCAGCGATCGCACTATCAGGGAGTACGCATCTCAGATCTGGGAGGCAAAACCATGCCCAGTGCCCTAGAAACCCGTCCACAGGCAATCGGCCCGAGCGATAATAAGCAAATGATCTCGCCCCTTGCAGGCCTCCCCGCACCCAAGAGCATGCTGGTGGACGTGGCCAAGCTGGAACGTGAGTATTATGAGCGCCGGCCCGACCTCGCAGATCCCAATCAGATGGTCGTCTTCGGCACCAGTGGACACCGAGGTTCGCCATTCCATGGCACCTTTACCGAAGCCCACATCCTCGCCATGACGCAGGCCATCTGCGACTACCGTCGTGGTGAGGGCACGGATGGCCCACTCTATATGGGCAAAGACACCCACGGGGTATCCGGACCCGCGCAGCGTACCGCGCTCGAGGTGCTGGCCGCGAACGGCGTGGAAACCATCATCCAGGAAGATGACAAAGTAACTCCGACGCCGGTCATCTCTCGTGCCATCCTCGTCTACAACCGCGATCGCAAAGATCATCTCGCCGATGGCATCGTGATTACTCCATCGCACAATCCGCCGGAGGATGGCGGCTTCAAGTACAACCCCACCAATGGCGGGCCAGCCGACACCCACGTGACTCAGTGGGTCGAGGATCGAGCCAATGAATTGCTGCGCGGCAATAACTCTGGCGTCAAGCGAATTCCCTTCTCTGCAGCCATAAAGGCAGCAACCACGCATCAAGAAGATTTCATTCTGCCCTACGTGCGTGACCTGAAGAACGTGGTTGATATCGATGCGATCCGCGGCGCCGGTCTTAAGCTGGCGGTCGATCCGCTAGGCGGGGCTGCCCGGATCTATTGGGAGCCGATCAACTCGATCTATGGTCTGAACGTCGTTGTCGTAAACCCTGTGATCGACCCGACCTTCTCGTTCATGACGGTCGATCATGACGGCAAGATCCGCATGGACTGCTCGAGTCCTTACGCGATGGCCCGGCTCGTTGGTCTCAAGGATCAATATCAAGTTGCATTCGGTAACGATCCGGACTCGGACCGGCACGGCATTGTTACGCCATCGTCTGGTTTGATGAACCCGAATCATTATCTAGCGGTATCCATCGAATATCTTCTGCAGCATCGTCCACGCTGGGGAGCGCATGTTTCGGTGGGCAAGACGTTGGTCAGCAGCAGCATGATTGACCGGGTGGCGAAAAAGCTTGGCCGTAAACTCAGCGAAGTGCCCGTAGGATTTAAGTGGTTTGTGCCGGGGTTGGTGGACGGCTCAATGTGCTTCGGTGGAGAAGAGAGCGCGGGAGCGAGCTTTCTGCGCCTGGACGGCACAGTCTGGACGACCGACAAGGACGGCCCGATCATGGATTTACTCGCGGCCGAGATTACGGCCCGCACGGGCAAGGATCCGGGCGAACATTATCGTGACCTGACGGCGGAGTTCGGCACCCCGTATTACACTCGCATCGATGCGCCCGCCACCCCAGAGGAAAAGGCACGACTGCAGAAACTGTCACCCGAGGCGGTCAAGGAATCCAGCCTTGCTGGCGAGCCGATTACCGCGAAGCTGACTCGCGCTCCCAGTAACAACGCACCGATCGGGGGCCTCAAAGTCGTAGCCGGCACCGGCTGGTTTGCGGCCCGCCCTTCCGGCACCGAAAACATATACAAGATTTACGCCGAGAGCTTCAAGGACGAAGCTCACTTGAATACCATTCTGAGTGAAGCGCAGGCAATAGTGAGTAATGCGTTAGATCCGGCGAAGGGACAAGCATGAGCGATAGCGGTCGCCACGGAACTCTTTCCCCGTTTCCGCCGGACTACCGCGCCTCCGGCGTGTTGCTGCACGTGACGTCGCTGCCATCGCCTTACGGCATTGGCGACCTGGGGCCAACAGCCTTGGCATGGCTGGATCAACTCCACGAGTCAGTTCAAGGCTGGTGGCAGGCACTGCCGCTCGGTCCTACCGGTTATGGCAACTCGCCTTATCAATCACTTTCTTCTTTTGCCGGTAACGGACTCCTGATCAGCCCGGCCGACTTGATTCAAGAAGGGCTGCTGACCTCCGATTTCGCGCGACCCACATTTCCAATAGCCACCATCGATTATGACGCCGTCATCCCTTTCAAACACCGGCTGCTCGACCAGGCATGGACAGAATTCGCTGCTGGCGCGCGCAAAGATCTGCGGGCTGACTACGAGCAGTTCTGCCATGACGAGGCGCACTGGCTCGAAGATTACGCTCTCTTTCGAGCTCTGAAAGCCAAGTACAACAACACCTTTTATCTGGAGTGGCCAATCGAGTTGGTCCAGCGAACACCAGCGGCTCTGGCCCAAGCGCGCCAGGACGCAGGCCGCCTGATCGATCAAGTTAGATTTGCGCAATTTCTACTGTTCCGCCAGGCAAAACACTTGAAGGACTACGCGCGCGCGAAAGGCGTACGCTTGATCGGCGACTTGCCATTTTTTGTTTCGCCGGATTCGAGTGATGTATGGGCCAACCCGGAACTGTTTCTGCTCGATGACAAACACCGGCCGCGCTTCGTCGCCGGAGTGCCTCCAGACTATTTCAGCGCTCAAGGACAACTCTGGGGCAATCCGGTTTACAACTGGGACGCCCTTCGCCAGACCGGATATCGCTGGTGCATCGACCGCTTGCGAGCTCTGCTGGTTCATGTGGACGTGATTCGGCTCGATCACTTCCGCGGTTTTGCGGCGGCCTGGCAGGTACCGGCCGGAGCGCCGACCGCTCAAAGCGGCCAATGGGTGCCGGGTCCAGGCGCCGATTTCTTCAACGCGGTCCAACGGGAGTTGGGCAGCTTTCCGTTCATAGCTGAAGACCTGGGAGTCATAACTCCGGATGTTTCTGCGCTCCGCGATTCTTTCCACATACCTGGAACACGAGTTCTGCAGTTCGCCTTTGACGGCCACCCGGATAACCCCTACCTCCCGCACAACTTCGTGCACAATACGGTTGTGTATACCGGTACTCATGACAATGACACGACTCGTGGCTGGTATGAAGCCCTGCCGGACTGGCAGCGGCGTAATTTCTGGAATTATCTGGGACGACCCGGAGGCGAGGCTCAGGAGGCTGCGTGGGATCTGATTCGTTTGGCATGGTCATCGCCAGCGGCGCTCGCAATCGCTCCTTTACAAGATGTGCTTAACCTGGGCAGCGACGCTCGCATGAATGTACCGGGCCGGGCCGACGGTAACTGGCGCTGGCGGAGCACCATAGACATGTTATCCGGACCAGCTTTCCAATCGCTACGGGAGGTGACGGAAATGTCGCACCGCATGGTCGGTGTTGCGCGTCCTACGGCAAGCTTGCTGGAGGCGGCGTCATGACCCCGAGCCTGATGGTCAGAGAACTCACGCACGAGTTTTCAATTTACTGAGGTGAAACAATGAAAGCCACGCAACTGCTTCATGATCTCGGCCAGAGCATTTGGTTGGACAACATCACGCGCGACCTCCTCGACACCGGCACGCTCGAAAACTATATCAAGGAACTGTCCGTTACCGGCCTCACGTCCAATCCGACCATCTTCGATCACGCCATCAAGAACAGCACCCATTACGACAGCGCGATCCACGAAGGTTTGAAAAAAAACAAATTGGGAGAGGCGCTCTTCTTCGACCTGGCGCTTGAAGACCTCACCCGCGCTGCCGACCTCTTTCGACCGATCCACGATCGAACGGACGGAGTGGATGGCTGGGTGTCGCTGGAAGTGTCCCCATTGCTTGCCTACGACACAGCCAGCACCCTCGCCGCTGCAAAAGAATTGCACACCCGTGCGGGACGGTCCAACCTGCTGATCAAGATTCCTGGCACAAAAGAAGGTCTGCCTGCGATTGAGGAGGCAATCTTCGCTGGCATACCGATCAATGTCACGCTACTGTTTTCCCGAGAACAATACGTGGCCGCAGCAGAAGCATTCTTGCGCGGCATCGAGCGTCGCATCGAAGCAGGGCTCGACCCCACTGTCGGATCCGTTGCCTCGGTTTTTATCAGCCGTTGGGATGTCGCTGTCGCGACGAAAGTGCCTGAGGTGCTACGCGACCAACTTGGAATCGCTATCGCGAAGCGTACCTACAAGGCGTACCGCACACTGCTCGGTTCGCCACGCTGGCAGCGCGTGTACAATCTCGGCGCTCGTCCGCAGCGTCTTCTGTGGGCCAGCACGGGAACAAAGGATCCCCAAGCTTCTGACATCCTATACGTCCAGGCTCTTGCCGCCCCGTTCACGATAAACACCATGCCCGAAGAAACATTGAAAGCTCTCGACAAACACACCGATCTCGGCCCATTGCTGCCGGCAGACGGTGGCGATTGCGAACAGGTGCTGGCACAGTTTGCGAAAGCCGGAATCGACGTCGATGCACTCGCCGCTCAGCTTCAGGATGAAGGAGCGAAGTCATTCGTCAAATCATGGACCGATCTGCTCACAGTCATCAAGACCAAGGAAGCCGACTTGAAATCCAAAGGCCCGAGCCTGAAAGCAGCGAGTTAGCAACCGATGCATTCTTGCAGTGAAGGGGCTTCTTCATGAATGTGCTGGTGATCGATGTTGGCGGAACTCATGTGAAAATTCTTGCCACCGGGCATGATACGCCACGGAAGTTTCCGTCCGGTCCCAAGATGACGCCGCAACAGATGGTCGCCGGCGTCAAGCGGCTGGCCGGAACTTGGAAGTATGACGCGGTGTCGATGGGATATCCCGGCCCGGTTGTTCAGAACAGACCGGTCGCGGATCCGCATAACCTGGCGGCCGGGTGGATTGGGTTTGATTTTGAAGGCGCATTCGGGTGCCCGATTAAGATCATTAATGATGCGGCGATGCAGGCCCTGGGGAGCTACAAGGGCGGAAAGATGCTCTTCCTCGGTCTGGGCACGGGTCTCGGTTCAGCCTTAGTGGTGAATGGCATCGTGGAGCCAATGGAACTGGGCCATCTTCCCTACAAGAAGGGCACGTATGAGGACTACGTGGGACGTGAGGCATTTGAAGAACGAGGCAAGAAAAAGTGGCGGCGTGATGTGACAGATGTTGTGGCACGCCTGGTCGCCGCCCTTGAACCGGACGATGTAGTTCTGGGAGGAGGCAATGTCAAAGAACTGAAGCAACTGCCTCCGCACTGCCGCGCCGGAAACAATGCCAACGCTTTCATCGGCGGATTTCGAATGTGGGAGGAAGCCGGCGATTCACGGCCTTCCACTCCCGCCACGGGCACATCAGACAGCCATAAGAGACGAAAGGAAAATGGATATGGCAGCACGCGTCGAACCAATCACCGGAAAATCAGCCGTCAAACGCCCAGCCTGGAAAGCTCTCGAAGATCACTATAAGAGCATCCAGAAGACACATCTCCGCAATCTCTTTGCGGATGATCCCAAGCGCGGCGAGCGTCTGACAGTAGAAGCCTTGGGCATCTATCTGGATTATTCGAAAAATAGAGTCACGGACGAAACTCTCAAGCTTCTGCTTCAACTTGCGGAAGAATCCGGTTTACAGGCGCGAATCGATGCCATGTTCCGGGGCGAGAAGATCAATATCACGGAAAAGCGAGCGGTCCTGCATGTCGCCCTGCGCGCCCCTCGTGGAACATCCATCGTCGTAGACGGCGAGAATGTGGTGCCCGCGGTCCATGCTGTGCTCGACAAGATGACCGATTTCAGCAATCGGGTGCGGAGCGGAGCGTGGAAAGGCCATACCGGCAAGCCCATTCGCAATGTCATCAATGTCGGCATCGGCGGATCGGACCTCGGTCCGGTGATGGCCTACGAGGCGCTAAAGCATTACAGCGATCGGACAATGACGTTCCGCTTCGTTTCCAACGTCGACGGCACCGACTTCGCGGAAGCTGTACGGGATCTCGACCCATCGGAGACACTTTTCATCATCTCTTCAAAAACCTTTACGACGTTAGAAACCATGACTAATGCGCACAGCGCGCGTGATTGGGCGCTCGCGGGCCTGGGGGGCGACGAAAAATCGATCGCGAAGCATTTTGTTGCGGTCTCAACCAACACCGCGGAAGTTTCAAAGTTCGGTATCGATACGGCCAACATGTTCGGATTTTGGGACTGGGTCGGCGGGCGCTACTCCATGGACTCGGCGATCGGCTTATCGACGATGCTTGCCCTCGGTCCAGAGAATTTCCGCTCCATGCTGGATGGCTTTCACCAGGTGGATGAACACTTCCGCAGCACTCCGTTCGAGCGTAACGTGCCGGTGCTGATGGGACTTCTCGCCATCTGGTACAACGACTTCTTCGGCGCACAGACGGTCGCAGTTTTGCCATATGAGCAATACCTCAAGCGGTTCCCGGCCTATCTGCAACAGTTGACGATGGAGAGCAACGGCAAGCATGTCACGCTCGAAGGGACGCCGGTCGATTACGATACCGGCCCCATCTACTGGGGCGAGCCTGGGACCAACGGCCAACACTCGTTCTATCAGTTGATCCATCAAGGCACGAGGCTGATCCCGTGCGACTTTATCGGTTTTGCGAAAGCACTGAATCCGCTCGGTCGGCACCACGACATGCTGCTGGCGAATGTCTTCGCACAGACCGAGGCTCTGGCTTTCGGCAAAACGCCGGAGCAGGTCAAAGCTGAAGGCACGCCCGATTGGCTTGTGCCCCATCGCGTTTTCGAGGGTAACCGCCCATCGAACACGATTCTTGCCGAGCAACTCACACCGGAAATTTTGGGCAAGCTCGTCGCTCTCTACGAGCACTCGGTCTTCACGCAGGGAACCATCTGGAACATTAATTCGTTCGATCAATGGGGAGTTGAGCTTGGCAAGGCGCTGGCGCAGCGGATCATTCCAGAACTCGAAAGCAAAACAGAACCCGCGCTCAGTCATGACAGCTCGACAAACACCTTGATCCGTCGCTACCGGAAACTCAAGGAAGCGGCGTGACGGACATCTGTATAAGTTTCGACACACGAAGAATTACCGCTGCTAGACAGCGGTCTAACAAACTTTCCCTATAAGGAGTCACAATATGCAGCTCGGAATGGTTGGTCTCGGAAGAATGGGAGCAAATATGGTACGGCGCCTTCTCAAGAATGGCCACACTTGCGTGGTCTTCGACATGTCGCCAAAGGCGGTGGAGGAGTTGGTTCAGGAGAAGGCGGTTGGTTCTGCATCACTGCAGGAGTTCGCGAAGAACTTGCAAAAGCCGCGGGCAGTCTGGTTAATGGTCCCGGCGGCAGTCGTGGACAAAACCATCGCCGCGCTTCTGCCACACCTGGAGTCAGGAGACATCCTTATCGATGGTGGCAATTCGTATTACGTGGACGACATCCGGCGCGCAAAGGAACTCGTGCCAAGGGGAATCCACTACGTGGACGTGGGCACGAGCGGCGGCGTGTGGGGCCTGGAGCGAGGGTATTGCATGATGATTGGCGGCGAGAACGATATCGTGAAGCACCTCGATCCCATCTTCGCGACACTTGCTCCCGGCATCGGTGACATTGCGCGTACCCCAGGACGCGACAAGGCCTCGGGCAATTCTGAGCAGGGCTACCTGCATTGCGGACCCAATGGTGCCGGCCATTTCGTGAAGATGGTTCATAACGGAATCGAGTATGGAATTATGGCCGCCTATGCCGAGGGGTTAGGCATTCTTCGCTCCGCCAATGTTGGCAAGCAGGAACACGCGATCGACGCCGAGACTACGCCGTTGCGCAACCCCGAGCACTATCAGTACGACCTTAACCTGCCGGACGTCGCCGAGGTGTGGCGGCGCGGCAGCGTGATCGCTTCGTGGCTGCTCGATTTAACTGCGTCCGCCCTGCTCCAGGACCCGGCGCTTACCCAGTTTGCCGGCCGAGTGTCCGACTCGGGCGAAGGTCGCTGGACGATCAAGGCCGCCATCGATGAGGCTGTACCAACGCCGGTTCTGACAACCGCACTCTACGAGCGGTTCAGTTCGCGCGGAGAGGCCGATTTCGCCAACAAACTATTATCCGCCATGCGCTTTCAGTTCGGCGGACACCATGAGAAACCAGTCGAGAAATCTCAGGCCGCTTAAAGGAGATCACTATGAATAATGCTGTCGATTCGGACGCGCTGGTCTTTTTCGGGGCAACCGGCGACCTGGCCTACAAGAAAATCTTCCCTGCGCTGCAGGCGATGATTAAACGGGGGCATCTCGAGGTACCCGTCATTGGGGTCGCGAAGGCGGGCTGGAACCTCGACCAACTCCGCGCCCGGGCCAAGGACAGCCTGGAAAAACACGGCGGGCTGGATCCGGCGGCCTTCGAGAAGCTCAGCGGCTTGCTGCGTTATGTAGATGGCGACTATTCAGACCGCGCAACCTTTGACGCGCTTCGCAAAGAGCTTGGTGGGGCTCAGCATCCGGCACATTACCTGGCCATTCCGCCTCCGCTGTTTGGACCCGTCGTCGAACATCTCGCGAACTCTGGATCCGCCAAAGGTGCTCGCGTCGTTGTTGAAAAGCCTTTTGGAAGCGACCTGACGTCTGCCCAGGAGCTGAACCGGATCCTGCACGCAACCTTTAGCGAGAGCAACATTTTTCGTATTGACCACTACCTGGGAAAGCGGCCGGTGCGCAATATGTTCTTGTTCCGCTTCGCCAACGCTTTCATGGAGTCGTTCTGGAATCGCAACTATATCGAAAGCGTGCAGATCACAATGGCCGAAGATTTCGGGGTGCAAGGCCGTGGCGCTTTCTACGATGAAACCGGCACGATTCGAGACGTAATCCAAAATCATCTGTTTCAGGTGCTCTGCAACCTGGCCATGGAACCTCCGGTCAGAACGGACAGCGAAGCCGTCCGTGATGAGAAGGTCAAGGTTCTGAAAGCAATGCCACCGCTCGATAAGAACAACGTCGTCCGCGGACAGTTCAAAGGTTACGTCAATGAAAAAGGAGTGAAGCCCGACTCGAAAACCGAGACCTTCGCAGCGTTGCGACTCGAAATTAACTCATGGCGCTGGCAAGGGGTTCCTTTCTACATCAGAGCGGGAAAGAATTTGCCTGTAACGTGCACCGAAATCCTGGGCCGGTTCCGCAAACCTCCCGCAGTGCTCCCTGCCAGTGCTCTAAAGGAAAACCATCTGCGGTTTCGGGTGAGTCCTGATGTAACCATAGCCATGGGAATGACGGTGATGGCTCCGGGGGACGACATGACTGGCCTAACTGCGGAAATGCTGGCGAGCCGCCACCCCAGCGCGGAGGAGATGGACGCTTATGAGCGCGTGCTGGGAGACGCCATGGAAGGCGACGCCACGTTATTCGCCCGGCAGGACTACGTGGAAGAAGCGTGGCGAATTGTCGATCCAGTGTTGAAGGAGGCTACGCCGGTTTATCAGTACGACTCGAAAACCTGGGGGCCGAATGAGGTGAAGCGGGTCACGCCTGCCGCAGGCTGGCACAACCCGACGGTTGCGGATGCCGCAAAACCCGGCGCTGCGCAAGCTGCGTGAATGGTTGGAGCGGGAGAGAACATGAAAGTCGAAGTGTTTGCGGATGCAGAGTCAGTCGCCCAACAGGCCGCGGCGCTCATTGCGGCGGAAGCTCGAGCGGGAGTTGCCGCTCGCGGTCGCTTCGTCATTGCGGTCAGCGGGGGCCAAACTCCTTGGGTGATGTTGCGCGCGCTGACCGCGGAAGAAGTTCCCTGGCAAAACGTCTACGTGGCGCAAGTTGACGAGCGCGTGGCACCCGCCGGAGACCCGGACAGAAACCTCACTCACCTGAGCGAGAGCCTGCATGCACCACTGCGTCCCGAGCAAATTCTTGCCATGCCGGTTGAGTCTCCTGATCTGGAAGCCGCAACGGCCCGCTACGCGGCAACTCTTCGCGAGATTGCCGGCTCGCCACCCGTACTCGATCTTGTCCACTTAGGCCTCGGGCCCGACGGCCACACTGCTTCTCTGGTTCCGGGCGACCCGGTGCTCGATGTGACGAGCGCCGACGTTGCGCTTACCGGAATCTACCAAGGCCGGCGCCGAATGACGTTGACCTACCCGATTATCAATCGATCTCGGCAGATTCTGTGGCTTGTCACGGGGAATGAAAAAGTCGAAATGCTTGGCCGCTTGCGTAAGGGTGATACGTCGATCCCGGCCGGCCGTGTCCGCCAGGATCAAGCGGTGGTGTTCGCTGATAAAGCAGCTGCGGGACAGCTCGCAGCGTAAGGGTTGCAGTCCACAAAGGAGAAATGTACTGAAACTGCGCACGCGCCTACGCGACATATCGAGCAGATAATCAAGGAGGGATCACCATGAGTGCCGCACTTGTTCGTCCAATCACTCCGAAAATGACAGAGACGGAAGCGGATCAGCTCTGTATCAACACCATCCGCACGCTTTCGATTGATGCAGTCCAGCAGGCTAAGTCCGGCCACCCGGGCACGCCGATGGCGCTCGCGCCGCTGGTTTATACGCTGTGGAACCGGGTCATGCGCTTCGATCCCCAGGATCCGATCTGGCCGAACCGTGATCGCTTCGTGCTCTCGAACGGACACGCGTCGATGCTGCTCTGGTCGGTGCTCCATCTCGCCAAGACTCAGGCGGTCGACGCCGAATATGAGGCTCTGGGAAAACCTTCGGTTTCACTTGATGATATCCGCCACTTCCGCCAGCTCGATAGCAGGGCCCCCGGTCATCCCGAGTATCACTGGGTCTCGGGTGTCGAGACCACAACCGGACCGCTCGGGCAAGGTGTGGCCACGAGTGTCGGAATGGCGATTGCTGAGAAGTGGCTCGCCAACCGGTATAACCGGCCGGGCTTCGAAATTTTCAATTACAACATTTACGCCGTTTGCGGCGATGGCTGCATGATGGAAGGTGTTTCTTCCGAAGCGGCTTCGCTGGCCGGCCATCTCGGCCTGGATAATCTTTGCTGGGTTTACGACAACAACCACATCACCATCGAAGGCCACACCAACATCACGTTTACGGAAGACGTTGCAGCCAGGTTTTTGGCGTATGGATGGAACGTTCTGCGGGTCGGCGATGCCAACGATATCGACCGCATCGAGCACGCTTTCGAAGTTTTTCGCAAAACCCCGGGGCGTCCGACTTTCATCGTTTTGGACAGCCACATCGGATACGGCTCTCCGAACAAACAAGACACGCCGGAAGCCCATGGTGAGCCGCTGGGCGACGAGGAATGCCGGCTGACCAAACGCTCCTACGGATGGCCCGAGGACGCGAAGTTCTACGTTCCCGATGGCGTCTACGATCACTTTGAGGCTGGTGTAGGAGCACGCGGAGCATCGACTCGGCAGCAGTGGGTCAAACTTTTCGATTCGTACCGGGCCAAGTATCCCGACCTGGCGGCCGACATCGACATGATGCAGCGACGCGAACTTCCGACAGGGTGGGATCGCAATCTCCCCGTTTTTCCTGCTGACCCGAAGGGCATCGCTGGTCGAGATGCCTCGGGCAAGGTGCTGAACGTGCTTGCCCAAAATATTTCGTGGTTCCTTGGGGGCTCGGCGGATCTCGGCCCCTCGAACAAAACCACGTTTACTTTCCCCGGTGCGGGAAACCTTCAGGCCGATACGCCCGGCGGGAAGATGCTGCACTACGGCATCCGTGAACACTCGATGGCGGCCATCGTGAACGGACTATCTATATCGAAGCTCCGTGCGTTCGGCGCAACTTTTTTCATCTTCAGTGACTATGCCAGACCGGCCATCCGGCTCTCGGCCCTCATGGAGTTGCCGACTATCCTGATCTTCACACACGACGCCATGGGTGACGGAGAAGATGGTCCCACCCACCAGCCAGTGGAGCATCTCGCATCCCTGCGCGCCATACCCGGTTTGGTTTTGTTGCGGCCCGGCGACGCCAATGAAGTAGTTGAGGCTTACCGCTACATCATTCAGTTGCGCCACCAGCCTGCTGTTTTGGCACTCTCGCGTCAGCCGCTGCCAACGCTCGATCGCAGCGAATACGCGTCTGCGTCGGGAGTCGCGCACGGTGCCTATGTGCTCGCCGACGCTCCTGGCGGTAAGCCGGAAGTCATCCTCATCGCTTCCGGCAGTGAGGTCTCGCTCGCGGTCGAGGCTCACGAGAAATTGCTGTCTGAGGGCATTCGTTCGCGAGTGGTCTCTATGCCGTCTTGGGATATTTTCGACCACCAAACAAAGGAATATCGGGACAGCGTGCTGCCGCCCGACGTGACTGCTCGCGTGGCAGTCGAGCAGGCCTCGACCTTCGGATGGGAGCGCTACGTCGGTACTTCGGGGCACACCATCGGGATGAATACGTTTGGAGCATCCGCGCCACTTAAAGAGCTTCAAAGGAAATTCGGATTTCAGCCGGACGAAGTGGTGGCTGCGGCGAAAAATCAACTGGGCAGGAAGTAGACCATGGGTATCGCGCTGGATCACGCTGTCACACCAGACTCTGGAATCTCGCCAACGGTCGAGAAGAGAAGCCGAAGCGCTCCTCTCGGAAGCACCATCTGCGAAGGTGGCGTCAACTTCAGTATTTTCTCCCGCGCCGCGACTCGCGTGGATTTACTGCTCTTCGACCACGAAGACGATCCCCGGCCGGAGCGGGTGATCCCCATTGATTCGGCGACTCACCGGAGCTATCACTACTGGCACGTTTTTGTGCCGGACTTACAACCGGGTCAGATCTATGGCTATCGAGTTCACGGACCCCACGACCCCTCGATCGGGATGCGATTTGATTCCAGCAAAGTCCTGCTTGACCCGTACGCAAGGGGTGTCGTGGTTCCCAAGGACTACAGCCGCGAAGCTGCCCAACAAGCGGAAGGCAACGCCGCGACCGCCATGAAGAGCGTCGTGATCGATCCGAGCACATACGACTGGGAAGGCGACGTGCCACTCGGGAGGCCGTCTTCACACGCGATTATTTATGAGATGCACGTGCGCGGCTTCACCTGCGATCCAAGTTCCGGTGTTTCCAAAAACATACGCGGTACATTTGCCGGATTGATAGAGAAGATTCCGTACCTTCAGAAGCTTGGCATCACTGCAGTTGAGCTTTTGCCTGTCTTTCAATTCGATGCCCAGGATTGTCCGCCGGGGCTGGTCAACTATTGGGGCTACGCACCGGTTTCGTTCTTCGCGCCGCACCAGGCGTACAGTTCGCGTCAGGACCGGCTCGGCCCGGTGAACGAGTTTCGCGACATGGTCAAAGCACTACATCGTGCGGGCATCGAAGTCATTCTCGACGTGGTATACAACCACACCGCCGAAGGCGACCACTGCGGACCGACGTTCAGTTTCCGCGGCATCGACAACGCCACCTATTACATTCTGGAACAGGATCGCTCCCGCTATGCCAACTATAGCGGCACGGGAAACTCGCTCAACGCAAACAATTCCATCGTCCGTCGAATGATCGTCGACAGCCTGCGCTACTGGGTTGAGGAAATGCACGTGGACGGCTTCCGCTTTGATCTCGCGTCGATCCTGGCACGCGATCCGCAAGGCCAGTTGATGGCCAGCCCGCCCGTGCTATGGGACATTGACACAGATCCCTCGCTCGCGGAAACCAAAATCATCGCCGAGGCGTGGGATGCGGCTGGTTTGTATCAGGTCGGCAGCTTTATCGGAGACAGTTGGAAAGAATGGAACGGCAGGTTCCGCGACGACGTTCGCAGTTTCGTCCGGGGTGAACGAGGCTCCGTAGGACGCGTCGCCGACCGGTTTCTTGGTAGCCCGGAGATTTATGGTCACAAGGAACGTGAGGCCGAGCAGAGCGTGAACTTTGTGACTTGCCACGACGGCTTCACACTAAACGATCTCGTCTCCTACGACTACAAACACAACGAAGAAAACCGCGAAAACAACAGCGACGGCGCCAACGACAATCGAAGCTGGAATTGTGGCGTTGAGGGTCCGACCGATGATCAGCGTGTCGAGAAGCTGCGGAATCGGCAGGTAAAGAACTTCTTCACCATCACCCTGCTCTCACTCGGTGTGCCCATGATCACTATGGGCGATGAAGTGCGGCGCACTCAATTCGGCAACAACAACGCGTACTGCCAGGATAATAAAACCAGTTGGTTCGATTGGACTCTCGTGAAGAAGCATGCGGACGTGCATCGCTTCCTCAGCCTGCTGATCGAACGGCGGCTGTTGCGAGACTTGGAGGCGGAACTCCAACGCACAACTCTGCAGCAAATGCTACAGTCGGCGACCAAGGCTTGGCACGGCGTAAGACTGAACCAACCGGATTGGGGTGATGATTCCCGCAGCTTCGCATTCGGAGCGGAGCTGCCAAAAGAAAACCTGCTTTTTCATCTGATCGCAAATGCCTACTGGGAGCCGCTAGATTTCGAACTGCCTCCCGTACATAACGGCTGTCAAGATCCGTGGCGCCGATGGATCGACACAAGTCTCGATTCACCGCAGGACATCGTCGCATGGCAGGCCGCTCCATCCGTGCCCGGCTACACCTATCGGGTCGGACCGCGCTCGGTGGTCGTGCTTTACGCCAGCACGAAGCCGACAACCGCGTAGGCCCGGACGCCCCCGTCCGGGCTGCCGAGAGAAGCTCGGCGTGGTCCGCTTCAGGGCACGGGTTCGGCCGTACCGATTGAGCCGCGAGAAACGCAGGCTTCAGCTCATTACCTAAGAGTTCCAGACCTTGGAGGTGTCCGGTGGCGAATAAGGACCAGCCGAACAACCCTGCCCATAATATCGACTCCGCCGCGTTCCACCATGCTGAGTTGCAGAGCGAGCGCCTCCGCATTCTTGGGGTGCTCGGCTTCGTCGTGATTTTTATTGTTGCTACCGTAATCCGTGTATTCGTCATCCGTACGGTTTCCAATACCACTCCATGGGCCTGGCAATTTGGGTTGGCGGCCTCGATCATAATTTACGAAGTATGGATGCTGTGGCGCGTAAATCTCGCCCTGAGATCGCGGCGCAGTCTTCCCCCTGGATTCTGGGTTCTCAGCACAATTCTGGAGACTTCCATCCCCGCGTTCGCAATCGCCTTCCTTACCAGCGAACAGTTCGAGCCGGCCTATCGGCCGCTAGCGACTCCCGCAGTGCTGGTTTTCTTTATCTTCATCATTCTTTCCACGTTGCGGTTGAATCCCGGAATCTGCCTGCTTTCTGGAGTGGTCGCATGTGGTACCTACTTCGCTGCCGCTCTCTACCTCGGCTGGCGTCCTCCGGTTCCCGGCACGCCGGCGCCAGTGACGCAGACCAGCGTCAGCCTGAATGCCATTATTCTTCTGATCGGCGGTTTGATCGCTGCTGCTGTCGCGGGACAAATCCACAAGCACGTCGAGGCAGCTCTTCGCGAAGCGGAAACCAAACGAAAGCTGGAGGCGGTTGAGCACGATCTACAAGTCGCACGATCCATCCAGCAGTCTCTTCTTCCAAGAGAACGCCCCCAGATTCCGGGGTTTGACATCGCCGGGTGGAACCAGCCCGCGGACGATACCGGAGGCGATTACTTTGATTGGAAGGCACAACGCGACGGGAAACTGGTCGTGAGCCTGGCTGACGTCACCGGGCACGGCATCGGTCCCGCGCTGGTCGCCGCTATCTGCCATGCTTACGCACGCTCCAGCTTCAGCATGGATCACGACCTGATGGGAGCCTTCGAGCACATCAATCAAGCCCTCGGCGCTGACCTCCAGACCGGACGCTTTGTCACCTTCGTGGCCGCTGTGTGCAGACCTGATAGTTCGGAGCTCCAGATCCTCTCCGCGGGCCATGGCCCACTCTTCATTTATTCCCGTTCCGAAGATCGATTCATCGATGTGAGCCCGCAGGCAGTTCCGTTCGGCATCCTTCCTTTTTTCCGCTCGGATCCGCCAGCCCAGCTTCGGCTCGGCTCGGGTGATCTGGTGATCTTGCCCACAGATGGCTTTTTCGAATGGGAAAACGATCAAGGCGAACAATTTGGAGTTCAGCGGATGGAAGAAGTGATTCGTGCCTCACGACAACTCGCTCCGCCAGAAATCATCGCGCAACTCTACAACGCAGTCACGAAATTCTCCAACGGAACCAAACAACAGGACGACCTGACAGCCGTAATCATCAAGCGGTTGTAGGCGACTCTGGGCTACGATCGTAAGAATTGGGGCGATATGCGCGATGAGGCGAGAGCATCTGAAGCGTGATGGCAACCGCCGGGATGAGATACACGAAGCTCCCAAAGACCCACATCAAAGCGCCGGCAAGCGCCTGGTCGTCAAGCGGCGAAATTGCGAAGAGCGGGGAAGCGGATGCGTACGAGGGATACAGAACCCGATCACAGAAGGCAAGAAACGCCGATAACGCGTCGTTTGCCATCATTCCAATGAAAAGGTAGAGCGGAATCGACCATCGTGGCCACCTCGCCACACTCGGCCACGGCTGGATCACGGGCCACCAGAACAGAACCGAGGTCGCAAAGAAACATGCGTGTTCGATCTCATGCCAGAAATCCGAACGCAGCGCAAATTCAAAAGCAGCTGGAGAGTGCCATCCAATCAAAGTGACGGTAGCAGCCAGCCAGCAGAATACAGGGTGGGTCAGTGTGTGCCCCACCCATTGCACCGGTGGCCAGCGCAGAACCAGACCCAAGCCGGAACGAACGAGCATCTGCGGCAGCCCGTGCAGAAGTGGTAGAGCTGGCGCTCCCAACAAAAGCAAAGGAGGAGCAACTGCCATCAGTAGGATGTGCTGAATCATGTGGATCGAAAGTAGCTCATCATCAAAAGCTGCGAGAGGAGATCCCACAGCGATCCAGAGGGCGAACAGCCCACTCATGAAAGCAGCCAACTGCCAAACCGCTATCACGTTCGGAAGAAGACCATGCAAGCGATACCAACCTCGCAGGTACACGAGCGCCGTGGCGACCAGACAAAGCGTAACTGGCACTGGGAGAACCCACGAATGCACTACGGTTTGGATCGCGGGAGACATAGGCGACTTCAGGGGCCCGTGGACGGTGATCCCGCAACGCCAGCGCCGAGCGCAGCACGGGATGCGTTACCGGCCGGAGGTTGTCCTGCCGGATGCAAAGTCTCGAGAAACGCTACCAGCGCCGTGGTCTCAGCCGGGCTCAGGTTTTTTCCGTAAGCTGGCATGTTTCCGCCACCCTGGATCACTTGGCGGATCAGTTGGTCCTGCGTGAGGCGAAGTGCGACGCGATCGAGCGCCGGCCCACGCTTACCGCCCATGTCGTCAAGCGAATGGCAGTTGCGACATTGCTTGGCCTGGAAAACGAGAGCGCCCCGGCGTTCGAGAGCGGTGCGTCCTTGCAGATATTCAGTGGGGATCGGCACGCTGCTCCATGCGTCCATGATCGGACTCCAGGGCGTATGCAGTCCCAACTGCGTCAAACTGCCCAGCATTACCGCAACCAACAGAATCGTGAGAACGGCAATGGGCCGGCGCTTCCAGCTTTTCTCGCCTTCCCCGGCGATAAACGGGAGCAGCAACAGCGCGACGATTCCGATTGCGGGCCCGATCATGAGTATTGGGGTTTCTGCGGACGGTGGCAGGTACGACAAGACCGCATAAAGCCAAAGAAAAAAGAAATCCGGACGCGGAGCTGTCTGAATAATCGTCGGGTCGGGCTGACCGCTCGGACCGAACGGCCCAAGAAAGACCGCGCAGGCGGCAATCGAGATAAGAATGAAGCCTGAAAAGAAGACGTCCTTCCAAACCGCGTACGGCACGAATGGAACCCCTTCTTCATGCGTCAGTTCGTGATATTCCTGCAGGTACGTGGCGCGCCGCACGATCCGTCCAGGCATGGGCCACTCATTCACTCCCAGTTTTAACACCATAAGCAGGTGCACGCCAACGAATGCGATCAGCAGTCCTGGAACCACAAAAACGTGTACCGCGAAAAACCGGGAAAGGGTCGCACCTGCAATAATCGGGCCGCCCAGCATGAGATTCACGGCCCAGGGCCCAATCACCGGTACTCGACTCGCAATCGAGGCCCCGATTCCCAATCCCCAATAGGCGTCCTGGTCGAATCGCAGTACCTGCCCGGTAAAGGCCATCGCGAGCGTCATCAGCAAAAGGAACACGCCAATCATCCAGGTCAACTCTCTCGGGAACTTGTACGCTCCGAAAAGGAAGACCTGCACCATATGGATCAGGACGATCGCCACCATGAAGTTTGAGCCCCAACCATGCAATCCTCGAATGAACCAACCCAGCAAAATACCGTGATTGAGAATCTGCAGGCTGTTCCAGGCCTCTCCGGCGGAGGGCACATAAATGAGAGCCAGGAGAATTCCGGTGACGATCTGAAGAATGAAGCAGGTCAGCGCAGCGCTGCCGAAAACATAAAACCAACTTGCAGTCTCGCGCGGCACACGATGCTCAGCGGTTTGACGAATTTCCGCGCCAAGCTGAAGCCGTTGATCAAGCCACTCCCAGACTTCCCCGATCACGCGCATGTATCCCTCGCGGCGATCCTATTTGCGGTTGGACTCCCCGTGGTCGGCATTTCGCCGGCTTTGATGAACAGTTTTCCATCCGCAACCTTGTAGTGGTAAGTAAAGAGACCGCGGGGCGGAGGGCCGGAAGCGCGCGAACCATCCTGATAGTACGCCCCGCCATGGCACGGACACATAAACAGGTTTGATTGCGGGAACCAGCGAACCGGGCACCCAAGGTGGGCGCAATTGATGGCAAAGACCTGGAAATTCTGCCCGTCGACATTTCGAACCCAGCAGGCAATATCCGCGGTCTCTCCATCCCAGGGATTCACGACTGGATTTCGATACGTGGCCAGCCGGGTCTGACCCGTGGGAAATTGTTCCAGATCGCCGAGAGACAGCCAGGACTCGTAGCCGATCTTGCGCGCGTGAGCGACGGGCGAAAGGATGTAGCGCACAATCGGTATTGCCAGAATCAGGCCGACAACACCATTCAAAAGCAATCCGAGTTTCACCAGCACCGCCCGCCGTGATACTCCGTCGGTTTCAGTCATGGAAGCCCTCCTGCAGCGCGGTCCATCGACGTTTTCGGATATGGCTGGCCCGGGAACTGCGGCCGCTGTGCCGCCAGCCAGGCGACAACGTCAGAGATTTCTTGCGCTGACATTGGCCGACCCGGCACATCGCCGCGCCAGTCCGGGGCACCCAACTCTGGCCTTCCGACAATCACATTCGTTCGCAGGTCCTGATCGCTCACTAAAGCGAGGTATGACCCGCTTACGATCGAACTGGCTTTCTCGCCTCCTTTACCGTCAGGACCATGGCAGGCCGAGCAGTAGGTGGCGTACACATCGGCGCCGCGATGCGGATCGCCAGCAGGCTGCCCTGCATAAGGAGGAGGGCTGACGCCGCGCAAAGCATCCGGATTCGCCCAGGAGCGGAGTCCGCTGACGATGGCGTCGATTTGCTTCTCCGTAAGCATGCCGCCGGCGCTCCGTGCGAAGGCCGGCATCGAGGTGCCGGGCACGCCCTTAGTCGCGACGCGGCGAATCACGGTATCGTCTGCGATGGCGAGAAAGACAGGATCGCTGAGAGAAACCGCCGCGCCTCCTTTGCCGTTCGCGCCGTGACATCCCGAGCAGTTGCCCGCGTAGAGAACATTGAACTCCATAATCTGGTCGGGAGGGATAACCTCAGAATCGGGGCCGGGCCGGCCGGGCGCACTGTTACAGCCAATGCAAGCCATCACGGCGAACAGTGCGAAAGTAAGAAAGGAAGTTTGACCCTTCATGGCCGCCGGCCCTCTTCGTTCTTCTCCTCCATCGCCCCCGGTGTCTCCACACCAGCGCGAATCGCGAAAGGCAGGTGTTGCCAGGTGCGCACCCGCTCTTGCTTTGAGACGACGATGCCAGCCACGATGCCGAATCCCATTTGAGTAACCACGAACCACGCCCAGTTAATCCGGTCGCTGAGCGCGGGATTCAGCAATTGGAGTGCGCTGTGCAGCAGCCCAGTCCATAAAATCGGAGCAATCACTCCTCCTAACAAAATTGGACGGCGCGGAAACATCGGAAGCATTGCGCCGTAAAGGAGCCCGACTAGCAACGAAGTTACTAAATGCACGATGCACGCGATGACGAACGCGTCGAAATGAAACGCAGAGATCTGTTCCGTCGTCTCCAGGGAAGGGAAAAATCCAACTGCCAGAATATTGATCGGATACCAGATGCTGCGGTAAGCAACGATTCCATAAACTACCGCGAGAACTGCCATCACAACACTTCCCGCCAGACCGCCCTTCACTCCAGCGGAAATTGGATAGATTTCAAGAGGCAGGCGCGCCCGGTGTGGCTCGTGGGTAATCAAATCCACTCGCGCCACTTCGGGGCGCGTCGTAACGATAGGTATCACTTCGGCTGAAACCGGAACGGATTCGTGCTTCTCGTGAGGAAGTACGTCGCAAAACCATCCGACCCATCCAATGACAGTCAGGATTGCACCCAGGATGCTGACTGTCGTCGTCGTCACCAGTCCAGCGAATAACAAGGCCACGCCAAAAGCCGCGACAATCGGCCACGCCGTCGGCGCCGGCAATTCAATTTTGCCCGGCGCATCCGCTCGTGTGTTCACCCGATCCGAGGTCATACCCGCCGTCCTCATCGTCCAATGATGTAAACCACCGTGAAGACCACAACCCATACCACATCCACGAAATGCCAGTAGAGAGACAATACGTCGACACGATAGGTGTGCTGTTGCTGAACGTCCCCAAGCAATGCGAACGCCATTACTGTGGAGAGGCAAATGAGGCCTACAATCACGTGAAACCCGTGCAACCCCACCAGGGAATAGTAGGTTGTCCCGAACAGGTTCGTACTGATGGTCAGTCCATCTTTATAAATAAGCCGATGCCATTCGTGCGCGGTGCCGTAAAGAAAAGCGGCGCCCAGCACGATTGTCCCGAACCACCAGGCTCTGAAACTCCGGATCTCCCCTGCACGGAGGGCCTTCACCGCAAAGTGAATCGTAATGCTGCTGGAAAGCAAACAGATGCTGTAAAAGATCGGTGCTTCGAGAACTTCCTTTGGCGTGGGTCCGGTCAAACTCTTGCCCAGATAGAAAAGGTAAGCGACGACGAAGATCACGAAAATCGCAGACTCCGCAACGATCAGAGCAAGCATCGCTACGTGCCCACGCGACGGCAGCTCCCAGTTGCGTTCTCTCTGTGGCATCGTCACTACGTTCGCGCTCATTGCATCGTCCTCGGCTACTCGTACTTCCAGTCAGGATCTTCCGGGTGCTTGAGGTCCCACAGCGGGCGCCGGCTCTTCACCGTTGGAATGGTCGCGAAGTTATAGGCCGGCGGCGGCGAACTGGTGGTCCATTCCAGCGTCCACGCGTCCCAGGGATCGCTGCCGGAAAGTTTCCCCTTGACGCGAGACCACAGCAGGTTGCCGACAAATATCAAAATACCCAACGCCTGAAAAAACACCCCGATCGTCACAATTAGATTCCAAGTATCCCAGCCGCGGCCGGGCTCGTAGGTATAAATTCTTCGTGGCATGCCCAACAGTCCGGGAACATGCATGAAGTCAAACGTCAGGTGAAATCCTATGACAAACAGCCAGAAGTGCAGCTTGCCCAGGGTTTCGTCGTACATCCTTCCCGTCATTTTCGGAAACCAGTAGTAGAACGCGCCGAAAAGGGCGAACAGGATTCCGCCTACGATCACGTAGTGAAAGTGTGCAACCACAAAATAGGAATTGCCGAGTTGCCAATCGAAGGGAGCGGCACTCAACATGATCCCGGTAAGGCCAGCAATCAGGAATTGAAACAGAAACGCGATGCAGAACAGCATCGGAGTCTGAAAGTGAATCTTTCCACCCCACATGGTTGCCAGCCAATTAAAGATCTTGATTCCGGTGGGAACTCCAATAGCCATCGTCGAAAGCACAAAGAATGTATTCGCGTTCGAGCTCATCCCGACGGTGAACATGTGATGAGCCCAAACGGCCATACTCAAAAAGCCAATGGCAACGGTCGCGGCCACCATGATCGGATATCCAAACATTGCCTTGCGGGAAAATACCGGAACGATTTCAGAAACGACGGCGAACGCCGGGATCACGAGAATGTACACTTCGGGATGGCCGAAGATCCAGAAAAAGTGCATCCAGACTACAGCCGAGCCCCCAGCTTGGGTGTCGAAGAAATGGGCGCCAAGGTAGCGATCAAGGCTCAGCATGATCTGTGCCGCGGTCAGTGGACCAATCGCAAGCAGCACCAGACCGGCCATCACGAGGTTGAGCCAGGCCAGCAGCGGCATTTTGCCCAGCTTCATGCCGGGGCAGCGCAGGCACAAGATAGTAGTCAAGATATTGATCGCCGTGCCAATGCTTCCAAAGCCCGAAACCAAAACCGCCAGCGTCCAGAAATCCGTGCTGTGCCCGCGAGAGAACGTTTGCGCCGTCAAGGGAGCGTAGGCAAACCATCCCACATCCGGAGCATTCCCCGCCCCATACAGGCCATTCGCTCCTACCAGGCTGAAGTAAAGAAGGATGCCTCCGAATGCCGACAGCCAAAAACTAAACGCATTGAGACGCGGAAATGCCATGTCGCGCGCGCCAATCATCAGCGGGACTAGATAATTCGCAAATCCGAAAACGAGCGGCATGGCCACGAAGAAAATCATCGTAGTTCCATGCATGGTGAACATCCGGTTAAACACTTCAGGCGAGACGAAATCGTTCTGCGGCCGGATGAGCTGGATGCGCATGATCGTCGCTTCAATCCCGCCAACCACGAGAAAGAACAAAGCAAAAAGAATGTACAGAATCCCCAGCCGCTTGTGATCGACGGTCGTCACCCACTCGTGAAGCCGATCGACCAGAGGCCGAGAAGCCTCGTAACTCCCGGGCAAAGCGATTGAATCAGTCGACATCGAGCGTTTTTCTCCTCAACTCGCTTTAGCGAAGCGTCGTCAGATAGGCGGTCACGGCATCCAGTTCTCGATCGCTTAACTCCATCGCCGGCATTCGCGATCCTGGTTTTATGGCGTCGGGGTTTTGAATCCAGCGCCGAAGATTCTCTGCCGTATTCGGCGCCGCCCCAGCGGCGATTGTGTCCCGGCTCATCAAGTGCGACAGATCGGGGCCAAAGCGTCCATCCGCCACGGTTCCCGCAATCGCATGGCAGTTGATGCACGCAGTCGTCTCAAAAATGTGTTGTCCCTCGAAAGCTGCGTCGCTTAAGTGGGCGGGTTGACTTTGTTCCTGAATCCAACGATCAAACTCATCTCGCGTCTGAACATAAACTCGCAACAGCATCTTGGCGTGCTGCGTTCCGCAATATTGGGCGCACTGGCCGAGGTAAAGCCCGGTCTCATGCGGATCAATCCACATGCTGTTCGGATGGTTGGGAATCAGGTCCGTTTTGCCATTGAGGCGCGGAACCCAGAAGCTGTGATCCGTATCCGCCGAAAGCAATCTGATGAAGGTCGGAGTAGGATGCGCCGGGTCGCTGACCGGAACGTGCAGTTCATTCGCAGTCACGACATGCAGCGCCGGATAGCGATACTCCCACCAAAACTGATGGCCGATAGCAATCACCTCGATTGCGTTGCTGGGCTGGGCAGCTTTTTGCACGCTGCCGATCACTCGCGCCGTCGCCATGAACAGCGCCACTACGATAAGCACCGGAATGACTGTCCACGCCAGCTCCACTTGATTGCTGCCGTAAACTTGTGGCGGCTCTCGACCGTCATCATCCGTCCTCTTCCTGAATCGCACGACCGCATACGCCAGGAGGCTGAACACGACGACAAATATTGTTGCTGTAACGGCCAGCACAAAAACAGACAGGCCGAAAATTGTGTTCGCCGGCGTGGAAGCTGGCGCAAAGATATTCGTAGGGCTCAACGGCGGGTCAGCAGCCCCAGCAAACGAGGCTGCCCCTAACCAGCAGAGAACAACAATCAGTTTGAGTGCCCATTGACAGTACATGGTCTGCAGCCAGTGCTTCTCTTCGCAACTCTAATTTGAGTCCCGCATCAGCCGTTTATTTACCAGGTCGAAGATCATGCAATCTTCTCCCTGCGTTCGCCTTCGGGAGATGTTTTTTCATTAACGAGGACGGCCGGACTACCTTTAACGCCAGACAACGTCGGCGACGGCAATGCACGCAATTGCACGATGTCCTTCGAGAAAAACAGGTCGAGCGTCCAATCGAGTAACACACGAACTTTCTTTTGCAGGCCTGGAAGCTTGCTCAAGTAAATGGCGCGCCACATCGCCCATGCAATAATTCCCGAGAAATGGAAGCCCATGATCTCCGCCACGCCGGTGCGTCGTCCGATGGTGGCAAGCAAGCCCAGGGTTTTGAACTTGAACGGCTTCAGAGGCTGGCCGCGCATGGTCGCCACAATATTGTGAGCCACCACGGGAGCTTGTCGCGTGGCATGCTGCGCCGTCGGTGGACAAAACTTTCCCGGGTTCGTCAGATCCGGCACCTGCGCGCAATCCCCTAACGCCCAAAGCCCCGGCCAGCTTGGCACTTGAAGATATTCGTCGGCGACGACATGACCTCGCTCTTTGCCACACGGAAGATTCACGACGATGGGAACCGGCGTGATGCCCGCAGTCCAAATAATGAGATTGCTGGCGATTCTGGTACCGTCCCCGAGGACGACCTCCTTCCCGTCATAACCCTTGACCGCAGTGTTCAGGTGAATTTCAACGCCGCGCCGTCTAAGCTGGGTCTCCGAATAACGGCCGAGGTTCTCGCCCAACTCTGGAAGAATCATTTTGCCGACGTCGACCAGAACAATTCGCAGCATGTCCTCGCTTAAGTTGTTATAAAACTTCAACGCCTCCCGCATCAGATCGTTCACCGCTCCAACGGTCTCAACCCCGGCGAAACCGGCGCCCACTACAACTACCGTCATCATGGCCTTGCGCAGCGCTTCATCCGGCTCGCCGTCCGCCAACTCCAGCGCATCAATGGCCCGATTCCGTACCGCCAGCGCGTCGCCCAGCGTCTTCATGGTCAGTGCATGTTCTTCGATCCCAGGCGTGTGGTAGAAATTCGACACCGACCCCAATGCCAGAACGAGGTGATCGTAGGTCAGGTCGCGATGGTGCACCAAATCGCTCTGCCGGACTCGCACCTGCCTCTTTTCTAGGTCAATGGATTCGATATCCCCGATCAACACGTTCGTGTGCCGCAGCATTTTGCGCAGCGGCTGAACCACGTCGGTGGCTGCGGCGTCGCTTCCAGCCACCTCGTGGAGCATGGGCGTGAAGAGGACGAAATTCTCCTGCGCCACCAGCATCACTTCAATGTCTGGCGCTCCGGACAGCGCCTTCTGCAGGTAGACCGCGGTATAAGCGCCGGCAAAACCACCGCCGAGGATGAGAATGCGTTTCGGGTTTGCTGAAGCTTCCATGTCTGCCTCGAATCACGCGGCCATGGGTAAAAATTGGTGTGCCCGGCTGACCTAAGAATTCAGCCCGAATTTATATTTGATGCCGGGCGCTTGCACCACTAGCAAAACTAGGAGGCCAAAAACCAAGCCATACGAAGTGGCAAGTAAAGATAAGAATCCACCAGCCCAGGATTCAAGCTAAAATGACCTCGATCAAGAGCCGCCCGGGGGCACCCTAACTGTGAAAAGCCGTAGTTGTGCCATCGAGCGATCATCCGAACGCTCGCATTCGAAAAACAAAGTCATGGCGTCCTGAATGTCACCTATGACGAACGCGGCCCTCAAAATCGAAGAACTCAATAGCCGCTTTGGAATCCCGGGCATCGCGCAGGTTGTCGTGGATGAGGGCGGACTGCTCAGCGTGCGCGTGACCACGCCACGGTGCAACGGAGAGATGCATCTGCACGGCGCGCAAGTCACTTCCTGGAAGCCGGCCGGCGCGGAAGAAGTGATCTTCCTCAGCAGTCAAGCTCGTTGGGAAGAAGGTAAAGCCATTCGCGGCGGCATACCGATCTGCTTTCCCTGGTTTCGGGCCAAAGCTGATGATTCCCACGCCCCGGCGCACGGTTTCGTTCGCACAAAAATATGGACGCTGGAATCCGTCGTGCAAAATGCCGACGGCATCACCGTCAGCATGTCGACACAGAGCGACCCGGACACTCGACGATGGTGGCCTGCCGATTTCCGTGTGCTCTATCGTGTGACTTTCGGGAGCGAATTGAAACTCGAGCTTACGGTAAGCAATACCGGCACCAAGCCGTTCCGCTTTGAAGAGGCCTTGCATACTTATTACAGGGTGGGAGACGTCCGCAAGGTTCGCGTCCGCGGGTTGGATGGCGTCACCTATCTGGACAACACCGACTCGAACAAGAAGAAAAAGCAGAATGGCGACGTGGTCATAAGTTCGACGACCGACAACGCCTATATGAATACCCAGAACCCGCTGAAGCTGATCGATCCTGCCCTCAATCGTTCCATCCAGGTTACCAAGCAGCATTCAAACTCCACCGTGATCTGGAATCCGTGGGCCGAGGGAGCGCGCGCATTATCCGATCTGGGCGATAACGAATGGCAGCACATGGTTTGCGTCGAAGGCAGCAACATCCTGGAAAATGCAGTCGAAGTGGTGCCGTCCGCGGATCACAAAATCATGGTGACGATGACCGTCACCCCTCTGACGTCTGCAACCTGAAGGTAAAAGCCGTTGATGATACGCGGCAGGGACGGAGACATGTGCTTTTCAGCGACAGCAGCGGAGTTCTGGGGACGATCGGTGTAGCGACACTGACGAAAGTGAAACACAGGCGCGAACTCCTCTTTGCGGCTCTTCGCCGTTCATCAATTCATGGAGGGATTCGTCTGGCTGGGGTTGGACGGCATGCTCTCGCCCAGGGTTGCGCACAACATGGGTGCGGCATTCATGCTCTATGCTCAGGGGCTCCTGCCATTTATTCTGCCGCTGAGCGTGTTGCTGTTCGAGCCTGACGTCAAGAGCCGCAGGCGAATGCTGCCGTTTCTGGCGATCGGCACCGCGACCACGCTCTATATCCTGTGGGGGCCCACCGCGTATTCTTTACAGGTGTACATCAAGGGAAATAGCCTCGTGTACATCAACCCAGCCACAAACAATATGACGGTTGCCGTCCTCTACGTGATTGCAACCTGCGGTTCGCTCTTCTTCTCGAAGGTCAAGGACATGGTGCTCTTCGGCGCCGCGAACCTGGCGATTCTACTGGTCGTGATGGCTCTCAAGCGTTACGCGTTCACCTCCCTGTGGTGTGCCTACACCGCGGTCGCGAGCGTGATCATTCTTGCGTATTTCTGGAAAAGCAGCGGAGACAGGCCTTTCGCGTATGCAGAAACGATGTAGGGCGCGCCTGAGATTCTTAGGAAGGACCGTTGGCGCCGGGGGTCTCTCTAGGGGTTAAGTTCTGGGGTGGGAGACGGGAATCGAACCCGCAACGTCCGGAGCCACAGTCCGGTGCTCTGCCAGTTGAGCTACTCCCACCGCGTTCTTGCGATTATAACAATTCGGACGGAGTGCCGTGCGCGCTCGGGTGAGGCCGGCGGTTTTCGTACTACGCGCCAGATCATTCGGGACTGCGTCCCTCAAAATGACGGCGGGGATGGAGATTGGCAGAGATTGGAGATTAAAGACTAAGAAACGAGGGCGCCAGCTAGCCGCGCCCCACTCCAACGTACTCGAATCCCATGGCGCGCAGGCGGACGGAGTCGAGCAGGTTTTTTGTATCCACGATGAGGGGACGGCGAAGCATTTGTTTGATGCGGTTGAAATCGAGCCCGCGAAATTCCGGCCAACCGGTGCCGACCACTAAAGCATCCACCCCTTCGGCCGCGGCGTAAGGCGATTCGCAATAAAACACCGATCCATTCAGTTCGAGGCGCGCGTCCGGCAGGGCGACGGGATCGTAGGCTCGTACCCGCGCACCTTGAGCAATCAGGTTCTTGGCCAGACGCACTGACGACGAACCAGCGACGGAATTGGTGTTGGGCTTGAAAGCCAGGCCCAGAATTCCCACGTCCTTATTCTGAACCGACTGGACGCACTTCGAAATCTTTTCGATCACCTGATCGGCCAGGCCGTGATTCACCTCGCGGGCGGCACTCAAAACCTTGAGCGACACTCCGTTACGCTGGGCCAAGTCGGCCAGCGAATCCATGTCAGATTCCGCGAACAGCCCGCCCATTCCGGCTCCGGGCTGCAGGCAGCGAGGCGCGATCTTCTTATCCAAACCTAAAGCGAGCGAGAGGCTGACTGCGTCCGCGTTCACCCGTTCACACAAACTCGCGAGCTCGTTGATGAAAGAAATCTTGGTGGCCACGAAAGCTGTTGCGGATTCCCGCACCAGTTCAGCCGTCTCGTGATTCGTCACAATGACCGGAACGCCGCGCATCACCAGGGAATGGAAAATCTGTTTGAGAGCCAGCACAGCATCATTTGAATCGGTGCCCAGGATGATGCGGTCCGGCCAATTGAAATCCTCAATCGCGCAACCCGGCGTAAAGAACATGGGCTGCGAAACGACTGTGGCCCGCAAGCCGGCCTCGGCAATTCGTTTCTCAACCGCTGACGCCGTGCCGACCGGTACCGGGGTCACGATGGTGAGGATCGAAGGCTTAGGGGCTGCGCGCGCGATGCGAATCGCCAAATCAGTCAGATGCTGTGGGCTGTCCTCGGCCAGAAAAATCACCTGCGCCTTGCGGGCGAAGGATTCGATGTCGGTCGAATACGCCAGCCGCCCGGAGCGCACGTTACGTTTGATGACTTCGGTAAGGTTCTTTTCGTGAAACGGGACGTTGCCCTGGGCCATCGCGACCATCTGTGAGCTATCGGGATGGCAACAGCTGACGGGGGTGCCGAAGTCCGCGAGACAAGCGGAAACGACTGTACCTAAGTACCCTGCTCCGTAGACCCCAATCTGCATGAAACCTCCAGAAGCCCACTCTGAATTCGCTGGGGGAAGGGTGCCCGAGGCGGCTTGCACAGCGAGTCCAACTTCTTGTTTACGCTCGCCTTGAGTGCTTAGCAACGCACGGGAGGGATTTGTACTTAGGGACATGACCTACCGAAGGAAGCGGGAATCTGGACAATCAGAAGGTCACGTGGCGGGTGGAAGAGTGTTGAGCCTGGCCCGATGCCATTCCTCTCCCATAGGACGTAATCCTGATGGACTTCCAGCCCGAAGGATCCCGCATGCAGTACTAAAACGCCCAGCCACTCCACATTTCATGGGCGGACCAGGCTGCGACCCAGCGGGATTCCAGCCAGGTCCACCCAACGATTCTGTTCCTGCTCGCGTACGAAGGTGAGCTCGCTTAGCGGGATATGGCGGTTGCCCTCGAACATCGCCCAACGGTCACGGGCGAAAATATACGCCTTCTGCGCCAGTTCCTCGCTGCTGACTTTCACGATCGTCAGGTGCGGCATGTACGGCCACTCCTCGACGGAGGCGAGCGCCTGGGTGTTCAATCGATCGTGCAGTTCGTGCATCCGGTGGGCGCCATGGGCCACCCGGATGAAAACCGTTGGGGTCACGGGGATGAAAGTTTCGACGTCCCCGAGAGTGACCTCGAAAGGCTGAGCCTGACTGCAAACATCTTCGAGAGTCTCCAGTGCCGCCAGTTCCCCACCCTGCAACCGGCGAGGAGGAAGGATGGTCACATGAGCGGGCAGATGGGGTAGATCGGGATGAAGTTCCTGCCGGAGGTTCTCAACAAATTCCCCGACGGCATTCCTAACGTAAGCCACCAGGGCATAACGGGGATTTTGCATGTCAACCCGAAATTATACCTCCGGAAGCGAGTGGCGTGGGTTCAACTGATCGAAAGCGGTCAGCTATAATCGAAGAAGTCGGGGCGTAGCGCAGCCTGGTAGCGCACCTGCCTTGGGCGCAGGGGGTCGTAGGTTCAAATCCTATCGCCCCGACCAATTCCTTCTTTCGTGACTTCGAACTGTCAGGTCGAACGATCGTCCCTCCCGCATCGCAATTTGGCTGCATTCGAGACGCGGCTCGGCAAAAATGCTGTGTGTAAGATCCTTCACCCCGCTGGGGAAAGCGCGGGGTTTCAGGATGATCCCGCTAGCGCGAAGCCATCGCATCACATACTTGGAACACTATTTCTTCAGTAGGCTGGTATGGCTGGCTACGCACTCCCACTTGCCGTCTTCGAAAACCCAGGTGTCGGTGAAGCGGCCGAGGTGGTCGTAGGGCTTGCCGTTGTAGGAACCTTTGGTGTGATAGGACCCCGTCACCACTCCAGTATTGTGATACAGGTTCACCTTCACATCCTGGATTGTGACCAAGTCAGGCTTGAACTTCGGGTCTTTGATATCGGCCAGGAACTTGCCGCGCTCGCTGACCTCGCCGTCCCATTCGGTGTTGGAGAAAGAATCGGCGATCATGCCTTCCAATGCGCGCTCGTCACGATGAACCTGCGCCTCGTTCCAAAGATGCTCGAGCACGACCAGTTTGGTCGACTGGGGATCGTCTTTGTCACGTGCGGTCTGCGCCAGGGCTCCAAGCGCTAGCAGAACGCAACAGAGGATTGTCTTGATCGTGGGCTTTATGATGTTCGTTTTGATCATGCGCTTACAGTTTCGCACCGGAGGCGCGCGTACGCTGGCAAGAAACATAACAGTTGGCAAAACGTTCAGCCATGCAAAAGCACATCGAGAAGATTACGAATGTCACCTGCGGGGTGGGCATCCCTTTTGGGACTCGGTCGATTCCCTTTCGCTTCCCGGCACTACCGTGCCGGGCTTTCACGTACCGCCGCTTTGCGGCTGGATCTCTAGCGTCTATTACTGTGTTCCCGCACATTAGAGTCCGTAACGGTCTGCTGCACTGTGGGGCGTGAAAAAGAGCACGAGCGAGGGCGGTCGCGCCTACACGATCTTCTTGCCGGGCGCGATTCTTTGCCGGCTTGGGGGTTTGCGGGGAGTCAGGCCGATGGCGTTGAAGACGGTGCGGAGGTCGCGCCAGTTGCCGCGCATGGCGCCTTCGATGCAGGCTTCGAGCTTTTTGAGTTCCTGGTTGAGTTCGCTTTGGCGGTTGGTTAGCGGGGGGGCGGTGTCGGTATGAGCCTTCTCTTTTGGCGTTGGGAGGGAGTTTTTTTCGGCTGCCGAGCCGCGCTCCGGCGGAACTCGGGAATCGCAACTGCTCTTTCGCCCCTCCGGGGCTGGACGATTTTCTGCCTGGTTCCCACGGCTTGCGCCGTGGGCTGCTCTCTGACGCCGCTCCGCGGCTGACTCTGTTCCTCGTTCTGCGGTTGACTCTGTCCCTCGTTCTGCGGTTGCTTTTTCCAGGGATGCGTTGGGCGGGGCGGCGGGGTCAGCCGGAGAGTGCAGAGATCCCCTCGACACGCTCGGGGCAGGCTCTTCGTTGTCAGGGCTTCGCTTCGCGGATGCCTGCGCTTTCTCAGGGTGACGATCTTCTGCCGAGCATTGCCCGGCTTCCCGAACGGGGGCGTCCGGGGCTACGTGGGTGATGGGTGGGCCTAGTTCTGGGTGTTCAGTCAGGTATTGCTCGGCGAAGTTGGGGACTTCGCGAACCATGTCGTCCTGGCGGATGTGGAAGTAGACGTTGCGGGAATTTCGCACGGCGATGTGCAGGGCTTTGAGGACGATGTTGGCGCGCTTGTTGTCGATGGTGCCTTTGAGGACGGCATCGATCATGTGCATGATGGCGGCCTGGATGGCTTCGGCGTTTTCGATCAGGGCCACGGGGTGGATCTGCGAATCGACGCGGGTTTGCACGCCCTTGATCATGCGGGTGTGGAAGTAGCAAAAGTATTCCTGTTTGAGCGCGGGGGAACCGCAGCGGTGTCCGGTGATCTGGATGTGGGTGCAGCGACGAACGTTTGGATGTAGAGGCATGGGTATGTACCGCGAAATTCGCGTTTTTCTCCTAAATCTATGATTTGATTGGGTTCAAAAAAGAGATACCCTGGTAAAATATCTCTTTTAAAGGACTTAGCTGAGGGATACCTGGTGGCTTGCTGTCAGTGTGGGTGAGGGGCTCTTTCGCCCCCACGGGGCTTGCCATCTCCCCACTTTTCCCACGGCTTTGCGCCGTGGGCTGCATTCTTGCGCCGCTCCGCGGCTAGAATTCAGTCCCGCGCAAGCACAATTTATCCCATTAGTTCTATGATAGCTGATTGAATAGGGTAAACCCGCCAACTTTGCAAAAATATATTTGCTTTAGGGTGAACGGGTTGCGAGGAATTGGGTGGTTTTGGGGGCTTGACAAGTTTTCGGCAGATGGCTGCGCGGGTGCAGAGATCCCCTCGACAAGCTCGGGGCAGGCTCTTCGTCGGCAGGCCTTCGCATTGCGAAGGCCTGCGCTAATGAGGGCGACGGCGTAAGGCTCTTACTTGAGGATGATCTCTTGCAGGAGGTCGGAGGTGATTAGCTCGCGGATCTCGGCTCGCTTTTCGGCCAGCTGTTGAGCGGGTTGTTTTCCGCCGAGGATCTTGTCGCGAACCATTTCGGCTTTCGCGGTGAGACCGTCCATGGCAGCGTGATTTTTGTATTCGATGGCGAGGCAGACGTCCCAATCTTCAGGACTGTGTTTGGTTTCTTTGAGAAAGAGTTTGTAATCCATGATGGTGCCATCCTTTTTTTCCGCGTCGAGGATGGGCTTGGAGGATTGTTGGAGGCTGGTGAGATAGGCGTCCATTTGCGTAGGCTTCACCCGGACGAGCGAGACCCGCCAGACGGGGCCTTCGGTGTAATGTTCCTGGGCGAGGACTGCGGGAGCGAGCAACAACAGGAACGCGGCGAGACGGTAGATCGTTTTCATAGATCTCCTTGGAAGTTAAATTTTGAGGGAAACGGCAGGAGCATCATACGCTGTGTTGAGTACTTTGTGTGGGAGATAGGAGGCTCGCGCGAGATTCCTCGCCCCGCTAAGAAACGCGGGGCTCGGAATGACGACGGTCATATTAAGGGCGCTAGAAGCTGTCAGCCAAGAACTGAGGGCTGCTATGGGGCTTCGATCAGTTCCATTTTTCCGTCGCGGGTGCGGTGCAGGACCATGACTTTGCCCTTGGGGTCGCGGAAGACGAAGACATCGCGATCGCGGAAGTGGGCTTCTTTGATGGCTTCTTCCAGGGTCATGGGGCGCAGGGCGACGGCATCCTCGGATCGGACCAGGTGAACTTCGGTGGTGCGGGCGACGGCGGGGAACTTGTGCACGACGACGTCGACCGAGGTTTGTTCGGAAAGGCCAACCGCGATTCCGACCGCGTCCTGGGAGCTGTCGCCGTTCCATTTTTGTGCAACTGGAGTTCTGGAACTCTGGCTCTTGGGATTCGGGCTTTTGTGATTATGGCGTTTCTTGGTGCGCCAGCGGGTCTTGTATTTGACTGCTTGTTTCTCGAGATGATCGAGGGCTTCGCTGATGGCGGAGGGCATGTCGCCGGCCTGGGCTAGTCCGACGAGAGGTCCGTTGCGCGGGGTGATGGTGATCTCGGCCTTGTGGCGGTGCTTCTCGACGGCGAGGACGACTTTGGTTTCAAACTTGTTGCCTAGAATTTTGCGGATTTTGACAAGTCCGGATTCAACGTCCTTGCGAATGGCGGGAGTTACTTCGTAATGCCTGCCGGTGTATTCCACGTTCATGAGCGCCCCCTCATTGGGATTGTTGTTCGTCCTTTAGGAACAACATAACCTGTACGACTTGGGAGATTGGTGAGCCTAAAATGCCGGCAGACGCCGGCTCTGCAACTTTTCACTTCTTTACTCTGCGCTGGTGAGTACTCGGGATGCGCATGTCTTCCCGGTATTTCGCAACCGTGCGGCGAGTGACCTGTATCCCCTGGGATTGCAGGATGCGGGTGATCTGCTCGTCGGTGAGCGGCCGGGCGGGATCTTCTTCCTCGATGAGTTTCTTGACGCGGCGTTTCAGGATGAGCAGCGACGTGTTGCCGCCCTGGGGACCGTTGACGCTTTCGCTGAAGAAGTACCGGAGTTCAAACACGCCTTGGGGGGTGTGCGCGTATTTGCTGGCCACGGCACGGCTGACGGTGGAAGGATGCACGCCGATTTCTTCGGCCACCTCCTTGATCATCATGGGCTTTAACTGGTCGATGCCTTTTTCGAGGAAGTCCTGCTGGCGAGCGAGGATGCTGTAGCAGACTTTTACGATGGTCTGCTTGCGCTGCTCGATGTTTTTGATTAGCTGAATGGCGCTCTTGTAGCGCTCTTTGACGTAGTTGCGCGTGTCCTTGTCGTTGGTCTCTTTGGTGAGGAGACGCTTGTAGGCGGGGTTCAGGCGGAGTTGGGGAACGTCTTCGTCGTTCATGACTACCAACCACTCGTCTCCGTGCTTCACGAAAGCTACGTCGGGTTCAATGAGGCGCGGCTGGGTTTTGTTGTAGCGCAGGCCGGGGCGCGGGTCGAGGGTGCGAATGTAATCGAGCGCTTGCTGCACAGCCTCTACCGGGCGAGTTAGCGCGCGGCCGATTTCCTTGTATTGCTTGTTCTGCACAGCGCGCAGATGCTGATCGACGATGGCGATCGCGTCGGCGAGGGTTTGGGTCGTGGACTCTCCGTTGCCGTTCTTGTGCAGCTCGTGTTGCTGTTGGTGATAGCGCAACTGGTAGAGCAGGCACTCGCGAAGATCGCGGCATGCTATTCCTGGTGGGTCAAGTTGCCTTACGACTTCAATGGCTTCGTGGAGATCGGAGACGGTGAAGCTGGCCGGAAACACCGGATGCGGAGCTGGAACTGGCTTTGCCGCTGGTTGAGCAGTGATTGGCTCCGGTGCGGTTGCAGCGGCGGTGCCAGAGAGGTCTACTCCATGCGATTGCTCACTCCAAGCTGCGGCCTCTGGGAGATCGCTGGCGAGATCAATCGAGAGAGAGTCGGTCGAAACGGATTCCGGCGAAGCGAGCGCGGACGAATCCAGTTCCAAAGAAGCCTCGGGCCCGGCATCTTCAGATGGACTCGGTTCGGACGCGCTTGGTTCGGACGCGCTTTCTTCGGACGAACTGGGGTCGGACGAACTAATCCCGATAGCGGCGGCTTCTTTGAAAACGTTTTCGACGACGGCAGCATCGGACTCCGGCGGAGCCGGTGGCGCGACTCCGAGTAGCTCTTCGTCGCTGGCGATCAGGTAGCCATCTTCATTGAGATTGCCGATGATGCGTTCAACCGCTTCCTGCACTTCGGGGCGCATGGAGATGGAGCCGAGTTGCCAGACCAGATGATCGGTGAGGCTGCCGGGTTTCGAAAGGAAATTCTCGAAGGAGGGGCGCTCGATGTCCTCCATTTCACGGGAGCTGCGATAGCCGGGGTCGAGGTAGTCCTGGAAGAAAGAGCCGAAGTCGATCTCTTCGAAGGGATCTTTCTTTTCGGCGTCAGCGGCCGTGGTCGGGCTCTCTTCAATGGGAGGGCGGTCGCGATCCTCTTCCCGCCGATTCACGTCGTCGATCAGGGGAACTGACTCTTCCAGTTCTTCGAGAACCGGGTTCTCCACCATCTCGGCCGTGATCATATCCCGCAGCTCAAGCTTGTTGAGCGCCAGGACGCTGACCATCTGGACGAGGCCCGGGGTCAGGATCTGTCTCTGCGAGACTTTGAGGCTTAGTTTGTGTTGCAACAACACCATAAATTCAGTCGTTCGTCCTTGGTCGTTGGTCGTTGGTCGTTATCATTGCTTTCTGAACTTCGTTACAAGGCGATTAAAACCCAAAGGCACTAACCACAAAGGGCACGAAGGTTCACAAAGGAAAACCTTGCATTTGCCCACGACCGACGACTAACGACCAACGACGTCTTCTCTCACACTAGCGAAAAGCTTTGGCCCAGGTAGACCCGCCTTACTTCGGGGTCGCCTCCTAATTGTTCTGGCGTGCCTTGGCGGAAAATCCGGCCTTCGTTAATTATGTAGGCACGATCGGTGACCGATAGCGTTTCGCGCACGTTGTGATCGGTGATCAGGACGCCGATGCCGCTGGCTTTCAGATCACTAATAATCTTTTGCAGGTCGAGTACAGCAATTGGGTCAATCCCGGAAAAAGGCTCGTCTAGGAGAATGAATGTCGGGCTAATGCACAGGGCGCGGGCAATCTCGACCCGGCGGCGTTCTCCGCCGGACAGAGCGTACCCGCGATTTTGGCGGATGTGCTCCAACCCCAGCTGATCGATCAACTTCTCCATCTTCTCCCGGCGTTCATGCCAGGAGATAGACTGCGCCTCGAGGACGGCCAAAATGTTCTCCTCGACTGTGAGCTTACGAAACACCGAAGCCTCTTGCGGGAGGTAGCTGATGCCGTACTGGCGTGCCCTCAGATACATAGGGACGTCAGTAATGTCGTCGTCGTCGATCAGGACTCGACCCGTGTCCGGGGGGATGAGGCCAACGATGGCGTAGAAGGTTGTGGTCTTGCCGGCGCCGTTAGGTCCAAGCAAACCAACGACTTCGCCCTGCTCGACGCGCAGGCTGACCCCGTTTACAACCCGGCGGCTGCGATAAGATTTGCCGATTTCATCGGTGGCTAGTGTACGCATTTATCGTGCCACTCGCGTTTGGGTGACGGTGGGGGATGAATTATTGCCTTCAACCAGCACCCTATCATCGTGCCTAAAGAAAGTCAACGAAACGCCGGTAATCTTGCCATGTTCGGCATCAAAAATGCTAGGCGTTCCGCCGGTCAGGACAAATTTGTCGTCCGCGGCGGTGTAAGTAAGGAGATCGCCGTTGGCGCGACGGTCGGGTTGGGTGATCACGACTTGCTCCTGGGCAACGATCTTGTCGAGTTTTCCCGCTCCAGAGAGCGATTGGCTGGTACGACCACGGGCTTCGAGAAATGCGTCCATTTTCTTGGCGGTGATGGTGATGTCGGTGCTTTTGGCGGTGACATCGCCGTCGAAGTGCGCTTTGCGTTCGTTGTCGGCGTAGGTGAGGCGAGTCGAGGTGATGGCAATCGGAGCCGATGGTTCAGATGTGCCTGACTCCTCTGCCTGAACCAGGACGGTCGAGACGGTTCGGGACGTGGCCGATCCAACAGCGACCATGGAACGGCGGTCGCGGTTGAATTCAATCGACTGCGCCTCCACTGCATTTGCGTCCTGCCAGAGCCGGGCGTCTCCAGTGTAGAGGGCGATCGCGGAAGTTCCGTGGACGCTCATCGAGCGAGCGGTTACGTGGATGGGGCTGGAAGAAGATAGAAGCGCGCCACCGGCCTGGGGCTTCAGGTCACTGTAGGTCGATTTGACGTCGCCTTCGGCGAAGGCGTCTCCCGTGGCACGATTCAGGCGCATGGAGTTGGCGGTTGTGGTCATGCCGCCGTCGGTCACGCGAGGAGAACCGGTGAGAATCAACACTTGATCGGCCGGTGTGTAGCGGGCGCGGTCGCCCCAAGCTTTGCGCTCTCCGTCGACGTAGGCAACGCTTCCCTGCTGCACGATGGATTGGATGCCGCTGCCGGGTTGGAACGTGGCGTCGACAACGCGACTGGTGCTGATGCGGTCAGGCTCGCCGGGATTCTGACTGACGATGCGGGCGTCGGGAGCACCGTGCACTGAAGTGAATTGCCCGGAGTTGTCAAAGTGACCTTCAAACTTGGCTGCAGTGACTAGGGTTTGTTGTCCGCTCCCGGCGGCGGGTCGAATGCTGATCTGGGAGGCGCCGGAGGTCTCTGCGCGGTCGATGTGGCTTCCCTCATCCGCATGAGAATGGACAGCCATAAAAAAGTCCATGCCTTGTGCGGCTAGCTCCAGATCCTGCGCGCTCGATGGGGCGGTCGTGGGATTCTGATGCTGCAGTAACTTCACGTTATCTTCGGCGTGGACCTTGGTAAGAAAATTCTTGCCGGCGAATTCGAGGACGACCCGACCCGCCTTGCCCCGCATGGGCCACTCTCTTGGCGTTTCATCCCCAGGCTTCGCTGCGGGGCTAAGATTGGACGGGCGGGGACGCCCGTCCTCCATGGACTGTGTGCTCGCGACTTGGGTCCGGACGTCTCCGGAAAAAATAGCGGTTCGCAGGGTGTCGTGCTGCTTGGCCATGATCAGTTCGAGTTGTTCGGATCGGGCTTCTGCAGGCTGCGAGCCCTGGGCTCTAACCAGAACGTTGCCGCGGGCCAGGACTCGGTCCACGGTGTTGTCGGGACGAAGAAAAAGTGTGGCCTCGTCGGCGTTGCACTGCCGAGCCCCACTCTGCACGTGGGGGTGGTCGAGCACGACATGGTGTGGATCCTTGGTGATGGTCGCTCGGACAGCGCTTATGGTCGCAGCGGTCGCGCCGCTGAACGCTAGATTCACCTGCGACTGCAGCGTCAGCACGTTTGCCTTTGCCGCATAGTTCACTCCGACAGCAGATCCGCTGCCTTGCGGCAGATCGAAGTCCACTCGCTCTTTCGTGTGTGCGTCGCCGGTGTTCTGGTTGAAGATCAAGCCGCTGGTCTTCAGGTGGATGGGGTTCTTTAGCTCCGTGGGAGGGGACTGGTCGGGATTCAGCAGGCCTTCGGGATTTGACTGCAGATCAATCTGGACTTCGCCTTTGGCGATGACATTTCCGGACTGCTGGTCGTATTCGAAATCGGCGCCACGGATCTGATCGAAGCGGGTGGAGTCGCTTCCATAAAGAGTGATTTGCACATCGTGCAGCTCGGCGTGTCCGCCTTGCTTGAATTGGACTGCCTTGCTGGCCTGGATGGTAAACAGAGTGCGTCCCTGCTCGGACTTCGAGACCGTGAAGCCGGTCGCACTTTGCTTAATTTCGAGGCCGATCTTGGCTGGAACCTGTTGCAGGGCGTTCTGGATGCGATGACGCGCGTAAAAATATGCTCCCGCGACGAGCAATATGGCCGCAATCGTGGCGCCGGCAAACCAGCGGCGCAGGCGGGATAGAGTCGAGGACATCTGGAGATTAGTGTACTTCAGGCTTCGGAGTTCGGGCCTGGGGGTAACGACAGTCGTCAGTTCATCGTTCTCAGTTCTCAGATGGGTTTTCTGTGCGCTACCTGTTCGTTCGGGTGTAAGATACGCGACCAGAATTAGAATTGTCGGGCCGACCCCTGGGCGTTCGAACAGGAGGATCCAGTGAGCCCACTCATTTCTTATAGCGCTGCGCAGGATGATTTGTTCAACCCTGGGCGTCGGGATGGTTTCTTTTCTCCGGCACCTCTATCTGAAGCGGCTTTGTGCGCGGAGATGGCAAGGCTGGCCTATTGCAGAAAAGAACCTCAGTTTGGATTTGATCGGGACCGAATCACGAAGATCCTGGAAAGGGTCGAGTTTGTGCCGCAGCGATTTTGCGAGAGCCCGAGCAGGCCGCGGGGAAAGGGGGCACATTGCTTCTTGGCGGTCCGGGATGACGGACGAAAGGACGGCAGGCTTGCAGTGGTCTCGTTCCGGGGAACGGACGTGAAGGACTCGAGCAATCTTGTATTCGATGTTGACCTTGAGCTGGTGAAATGGCAGGGAGCGGGCAGAGTACATGAAGGTTTTCTTAGCGCGCTCGACGAGGTGCGGGAAGATCTGGAGCCAGCGATCGAGAGCGTGAGACCGTGCCGGTTGGTTTACACAGGCCACAGTCTGGGCGCGGCCATGGCGACTTTGATGGCGGGCTTGCATCGACCGGATGCTCTTTATACTTTCGGCAGCCCGCTTGTGGGCGACAGCGACTTTGTCGATGGGCTGCAGGGCCTGACGAACTATCGCTACGTTGACTGCTGCGACCTGGTGGCGCGAATACCGCCGGAGGAGTTGGGCTACAGGCATTTCGGACAGCCGCATTACATAAAGAGAAATCGCAAGATAAAGATCAATCCTCGTGAGCAGGCGATTTTCTGGGATCATGTCTTCGCAGTATCGGCATACATGCTTTGGTACGCCTTCCGGAAGGGCAATGAAAGGTGGCGCGAGCTGGCCGATCATGCTCCGATCAATTATGTATGGCCGGTGAAGGCAAGCCTATCCTAGCTGCTCTCAGTTGCCAGTTGTTTTAACGACCGCGGCTCGTGCCATGCTTTTGTCCGCTTGCTGCAGGCGCCTGAAGTCGCGCAGGGAGAGTTCCAGTCCTCCGAATTCGGGGTGGTCGTTGTGATCGAGGGTGAATGCAATATCCAGAGCGTCGCCGGGGAGGAGTTCTGCTTGCTGGATGCGCTCGGCCATGCGCCATCCGAGGGCATCGTGAACGATTGATTTTCGCCAGCCACGGTCAGAACTCTGAGCGTGGACTCGGGGCAGAACGCCTGCTTCGCCGAGGTCTTCGTTTTGTGCCGACAGTTTCAGCTTCACGTGTTTTTCTTTGATCACTCGTGGCATCGCCATCACGCGCAGGTTGTGGGCGGCAAAGACTGGTTCTGGATTGCCCATGCCGAAGGGTTCGAGTCGCCGCAAAGCTTGAAACAAGTCGTGGCTGATTTGATCCAATGGAAGTTCGGCATCGACGTCGAGGATGGGTTCGAAATCGGCGAGCGTCAGGCGAGCACGGGCATACGCGTCGAGATGGGCGCACAGCTCGGGCAGGTTCACGGCGGGCATGGAGAAACCTACGGCATGGGCATGCCCACCGAAGCGGGTAAACAATGGAGCGCAGGACTCAAGCGCGTTTAGCAGGTGAAATGCTCGAATGGATCGGCCCGAGCCGTGGGCTTCGTCGCCGTCGCGCGAGATCACGAGCGTGGGACGGCAGTAGCGTTCGACTACGCGCGTTGCCGTGATGCCGATCACTCCGCGATGCCATCCATCGCCATCGATGACAAGGCAGAAAGAATCGAGCAGCGCAGGCTCCCGCTCGAGTCGCGAATGAATGGCATCGAGAATTCTGCGTTCTTCCGCTTGACGGTCGGAATTGAGCTGGTCGAGCTTGTTGGCAATCTCGTGGGCGCGGGCTGCGTCTTTTACGCTGAAGAGTTCGATCACGTCACGGGCAACGTCCATGCGGCCGGCGGCGTTGATGCGGGGCGCAATGCGAAATCCAACTTCACCGGAAGTCAGTGGCCTGCCGCCGACCTGCGCGACTTCGAGCAACGCTTTGAGCCCGGGATTTACTGCGGAGCGCAAGGCTTCGAGGCCTAGTTTGGCGAACACGCGATTCTCGCCGGTCAAGGGCACGGCATCTGCGATGGTCGCGATCGCGACTATTTTCATGAACGACTTCAGCAGCGGGGCTTGATCCCGATGGGGGAGTCGGCGCTCCATGAGAGCTTGTGCCAATTTGAAGGCAACGCCCGCGCCGCACAATGTCTTGCAGGGATATTCGCAACCTGACTGATTCGGATTCAGCACCGCCAGCGCGGTCGGCATGCCGTCCGAGCCTGGGAGGTGGTGGTCGGTGACGATGAGGTCCACACCCAGGCGATGCGCGGTATCGGCGGCGGCGAAGGCTCGAATGCCTGTGTCCACGCTGATGATGAGATGAATGCCTGCGGCCGCGGCACGTTCGATCACGTCGCCGCGAAGGTCGTAGCCTTCCTTGATGCGATGGGGAACGTGGAAGTCAGCGGCGCCACCGCATAGTTCGATCGCGGTTTTCAGGATCACAATGGCGGTGGTGCCGTCGACGTCGTAGTCGCCGTAGATCAGGATGCCTTCCTTGCGTTCGATGGCGGCGTCGAGACGGTCGACGGCGGCCTGCATTCCCGACATTAAATAAGGTGAGTGGAGATGGGCGAGGGACGGGGCGAGAAAGCGCTCGGCGGTTTCTGGGTCGTCGATTCCACGCATTAAAAGAAGGCGAGCGAGCGTCGAGGCTAGCTGCGGAGTTTTGAGGCCGAGGGTGGCGTTTTGCAAGAGTTCCCCTGCGAGGAGTTCGATATGGTTTACGTCAGCTGATTTGGGAATCCATTTCATGAATTGATGAACCAAGCTTTGCTCGGCTGGACGGAGACTGGTCCCTACACCTAATAAGGTCCTCGCATTTAATAGGGCTTGTCGTCGTCCTGGTCGGGGTCGTCGATGGAGAGGCCGGCGAAATCGTCCGCCATTTCGAGAATGTTCTGGTAGCGCTCGTACCATGGCGTGGAGGATTCGTAGACCATCATGACGCCTTGCTGGGCAAATCCGAGTTGGACGAATCCCGTCTTGCCGATGTAGGTGCGCAGCCAGCGGGCATCTTCCAACTCCTCATCGCTGGTGAACTCGGCCGAGCTCAGGCGTTCGATCATGGCATCGAGTTCGTCGCGGTCCAGCCGCCACGAGTCCATGGTGAGGAACGGCGCCGCCGCGGCTTTGGCGAGTTCGACGAAATCCTTCCAGCTGTCAGGGTTGTCTTGCGACTTCCAAGTAACGCTCTGCACTTGTTCGTAGTCGACGAAGCCGGGAAAACGGCGCATACCGTGGCCCTCGATGAAGGCGACCATGTCGTCTTTGAGACTGCTGAGATCGTCGGAGACGGAAGGCATAAGGGGGCTCTGGATATTTGCATTGTATGCCTGAATGCGGGGGAGAGGGCAAATGGGAGTGGTCATTGGTGGATTAGTCGTTGGTCGTGGCAAGTGCGGGGTGGCCGATAATCGTTGGCGACTTGCTCGGCAGCCGAACGACCAAAGGCCAACGACCAACGACGATCTTCCCCTGTGCTACACTAGTTGTTTCACGACGAACCTCCGATCCGCACCATGCTTCTTTCCAAAGAATATGTGGGCTATTTGGCCCGCGAAGTCACGAAAAAACTGATTGCAGGCAAGTTCATCGAGACCAAGGCTGCAGCTGCGGTCACGGAGAAGGTGCATGCGGCGATCCTCGATGAATTCTCGCTCGAGGATCGTATCAACGATGAAGTCCGCGTGATTCTGGAGGCCTATTCCGCCGAGATGCAAAAAACCGGAGCCAATTATCAGGAGATGTTCCGCAAAGTGAAGAACGAACTGGTGCGTAAGTATAAGGCGGTGCTGTGAGAGTAAGCCGTGACAAAGTGAACAAAGTGGCGCACGTGGTCACGGACGCGCTGGCCGAGATGGATGCGCTGGATTTTATCGAGGACCGGAACACGATCCGGCTGGAAGTGCGCAAGATTCTCGAGGACCTGCTAAACCAGGAAGAGAAGATCGATCAGGCGGCCCGCCACAAGATCGAGAATCAGAAGCGGACCATCCTGGAAGGCAGCCAGGAATGGGACATTCTTTACCGCAAGTATTACAACGAAGAAGTAAAGAAGCTGGGAATATAAGGCTGCAAAAAGCCGTTCTCAGCGGGTGGCGAATTTCCACACTGCCACAACCACAAAGGCGACTATCCCGACCACATACGCCCAAGCCCGCCCTTTTTGGAACCTCTCCTGATCGATCATTTAAGCACCTCGCAAACCTGTTCTTACGATGCCACTAAGGCGGATGCAAGGCAAGGACTCTCCTGTTCGTCCCCGCGCATTCATACCGAATGGGTCCATTTCCACAAAAAGATGCGATTTGGCGCCTTGTGGCGGTAAGATTGTCACGGTCGCCGGTGATGCAGGTCACCGCAGAAATCAGGATGAGAGCCTTAAATAGAGCGTTGGCCAAGTTTCATGAGTGTGCCATGTTCAAACCAACAAATCGTAAATTCTGAAAGCATTTCTCACATTGGAGGGAAATCCTATGAGCGTAATGACCCCGCCCGGAGTCAAAACTTCGGGCGATTACATTGAAGACGTAATGAGCATCGTAAAAGCCAAGAACTCAGCGGAGCCTGAATTTCACCAGGCAGTTCAGGAAGTGTTCGATTCTCTAAGGCTGGTGCTGCAGAAGCATCCGGAATATAGATCGTCGAAGATTCTTGAGCGCATCACCGAACCGGAGCGCGTCATCATGTTCCGCGTGCCCTGGTTTGACGATCGCGGCGAAATTCAAATAAACCGGGGCTTCCGCATCGAAATGAACAGCGCCATCGGCCCTTATAAGGGCGGACTGCGCTTCCATCCTTCGGTCAACCTCGGCATTTTGAAGTTCCTGGCCTTTGAGCAGGTGTTCAAGAACTCGCTGACCACGCTGCCCATGGGCGGCGGCAAGGGCGGATCGGATTTCGATCCCAAGGGCAAGAGCGACAACGAAGTCATGCGCTTCTGCCAGAGCTTCATGACCGAACTGTCACGCCACATTGGTCCGGACACCGACGTTCCGGCCGGCGACATTGGAGTGGGCGGACGCGAGATTGGCTTCCTGTTTGGCCAATACAAACGCCTGCGCAACGAGTTCACCGGCGTGTTGACTGGCAAAGGCCTGAGCTGGGGCGGTTCGCTGATTCGCCCGGAAGCCACCGGGTACGGCTGCGTGTATTTCGCGTCGGAAATGCTGAAGACGCGCAAAGACACGCTCGAAGGCAAGCTCTGCCTGGTTTCAGGCAGCGGCAATGTTTCGCAATACACGGTCGAGAAGCTGCTTGATCTCGGAGCGAAGCCGCTCACGTTCTCCGATTCCGACGGCGTTGTTTACGATCCGGATGGAATCAATCGCGAGAAGCTGGCTTGGGTGATGGAGCTGAAGAACGTCCGCCGCGGACGCATTCGCGAATACGGCGAGAAGTTCAAGAAGGCGATCTTCATGCCCACCGACATCAAGCTGGAGCACAATCCGATCTGGAACATCAAGGCCGATTGCGCATTCCCGAGCGCCACGCAGAATGAGATCAAGGCGAAAGACGCCGCGAACCTCATCAAGAATGGCTGCAAGCTGGTGGCCGAGGGCGCGAATATGCCCAGCACACTTGAAGCAACCAAGATGTTCCTGGAAGCTGGGATTCTCTATGGTCCGGCCAAGGCAGCGAATGCCGGCGGCGTAGCGACCTCCGGCCTCGAGATGGCTCAGAACAGCGCACGACTGACCTGGACCCGCGAGGAAGTGGACAACCGGCTGCACAACATCATGATCGCCATTCACAAGAACTGCTTCGAGACGGCCGAGAAATACGGCACCCCGGGCAATCTGGTGAACGGCGCCAACATCGGCGGCTTCCTGAAGGTAGCCAATGCCATGCTGGATCAGGGCTTGGTGTAGCGGTTGTGTGGCTAGTCGTGTAGCGCGGGCGCCCTCGCCCGCGTCTCTGTAGAGACGTTGCTCGCAACGTCTCGCGTGGCTATGATGCGGGGTGGAAGAAGTTTCCACCCCGCAAGTTTTTGGAACGCATTGGACTAGGTGAAGAGCGGCCGCACGGCTAGAATTGTGGTGAAGGGGGATCCATGAGCAGCGTGCCCGTGACCTACGAACAGCCTATCGACGCCCACTACACAACAGTTTTAGCCCGCTACTTCCAAAGGACAAACGAGCCCCCGCCTGAGGGTTGGCAGAGGGCCGTGCTGCACTTATCGCCAGATGCCACTCACATAGACGTGAGAGAAGAAGACGAGTTCATGGAAGAGCTGCTGAGGCTAATCCGTGAGCAATGCTCTACGACCGATCCGAGGAAGACGAATTTACAGGGTCTCTGGATAAAAGGGTTCGACAGTTCTAAGATCGTGAACAGGCACCTCCAGGGAAGCTGTTTGAAGGTGTATTCCGAAAAATCGACCGCGCAACAGGTGTGGATCGACGTGGCTTCTGCCGCAGGATCATTCGGAATGGGGGACGTTTTCAGATCATAATTCTCGATTCACAAAAGGAAAATATCATGCAACGTGTCTGCGCCCATTGTGGCGAAACTATTATGGACTCCGCATCGAACGAGCCCTCAGAATTCGACTCTGCTGACTCGAACTCGCTTTGCGAAATCTGTTGCGAGCAAGAGGAAGCGCGAGCAGCGGCTCCATTCCTCGTGCCATGGGACCTTGATCTCGACTGCCCGAGAGGCTCGGAACGCAAGCAATGATCAAATGCTTAACGCCACTGTTCGTGTGATACTGGAGTGGATCGCTGGCCTGTGGGCAAGCTACGGGCTGATAGTGTTGGTAAGGATCATCTATGGGTTGAGCATGGGGCGATTACAAGCTTCCCCGAACGATGTGAGCGAGCTATTTGTTCCCGTGCTCATCCATCTCGGCATTCCCGTGATTGCACTGATCCTGATCCGCAGAGAACACAAGCAATGAAAGCGGGAACCCTGGCCGGAAGTGCCTATGATGTCCAAATCCATTTCACAAAGCGAACGAGCCCAATAACGAAAAGAAGAAGTGTTGCCAATGCGCCCACGATGCTGACTACAAAAACCATCCAGCCGCCGTCTCCTTCTTCATGCGACATATAACAGACAACTGAAACAATCCCGGCCCCTACAGCACAGAGCAACCAACCCCACCACGGAAGATCGGACGGGCTTATTGGCATTCACCTGTGATTAAATCATGGCTGTCAAGCTGCGGAGATAGGACAGAAGTTCTGGAACTGCCAGATGACCCTCACTCACACTCCCGACCCCATCGTCGACCCCGAGCGCCTCTTCGAGGGCTTCGAGAACCTGATGCCCTTTCGGGTACAGGATATTCTGCTCGTCTCCAGCCTTTACGACTCCTTCATTCTGCGCGAGGACGGACGGTTGAATGAGTTACTGATCGGGGAATCGCTCGAGCTCGAGCAGCAGCAGATTCCCGGAATCACCCACGTCTCATCCGGTGCAGAAGCACTGAAGCTGGCGCGATCTCAGCCCCGATTTAACCTGATCGTCACCAACCTCGAAGTCGAAGACATGGACGCGGCGCAGTTGGCCCGCGAGGTTAAGGCGGCAGGACTCGACGTACCCGTGGTCGTGCTCGCTTACGACTACCGCGAGATCAAGAAGTTCGTAGCCCGCAACCCGGTCACCGACTTGCAGCAGATATTCCTGTGGCAAGGCAATGTCCGCATTCTGATTTCGATCGTCAAGTACATTGAAGACAAGCGCAACGTTGAACACGACACCCGCGCCATCGGCGTGCCGGTGATTCTGGTGGTCGAAGACAACATCCGCTATTACTCCTCGTTTCTTCCCACAATTTATACCGAGCTGATTACCCAATCCCGACGCCTGCTCAGCGAAGGATTGAACGTCGCGCACAAACTGGTGCGGATGCGGGCTCGGCCGAAGATTCTGCTGGCGACGAATTACGAAGATGCGGCGCGGCAGGTAATGAAATATCGCGAGTATCTGCTGGGCGTGGTGTCGGATGTGGAATTTCCGCGCGCTGGCGAATTGAGCCCCGACTCCGGATTCGAATTGGCCCACATGGTTCGTGAAGAAGTGCCCGATGCTCCCATCGTCCTGCAGACCAGCCGAACCGAATTCCGAGCACGGGCGCATGCTCAGGGATATTCGTTTCTGCGGAAGCGCTCGCCCACGTTGCTGCGCGATCTGCGGCGTTTTCTTACCGAGCAGTTTGGCTTCGGCGACTTCGCGTTCCGTCTGCCCGATGGCAGCGAGGTAGCGCGGGCGAGGGATTTGAACGAACTTGAGGCCCGGCTTGGCGAAGTTCCGGCAGAGAGTATCGCGTACCACAGCGAGAGAAACCATTTCTCGCGCTGGCTGTGGGCGCGGACTGAGTTTGTCCTGGCTCAGAAGCTCCGGCCACGGAAGGTCTCCGATTTCGCCACGCTCGAAGACTTGCGCAGCGATCTGATCGAGTCGATCGCCGAGTATCGCAACGAGCAGAGCCAGGTTTTGATCGGGGATTTCAACGCATCCACTTTCAAGTCGACCGAGGGATTCTTTCTGCGAATTGGCGGCGGCTCGCTTGGCGGAAAAGCGCGTGGGCTGGCTTTCATTCGTCACCTGCTGCACAAATATCAGACCGCGCGCCGTTTCTCCGATGTCCGTATCGCCGTGCCGCCCAGCGTTGTGCTCGCGACCGATATGTTTGACCGCTTCCTCAGTGAGAACAATCTGCTCGACTTTGCGATCAATAGCAACGAGGATGCCGAAATTCTGCGCCGCTTCCTGGAAGCATCGCTCCCGGCGTCGCTGCGCGACGATCTGCTGGCGTTTCTGGCCGAGGTCCATTATCCGCTGGCGGTGCGCTCTTCCAGCTTGCTCGAGGATTCGCAATACCAGCCTTTCACCGGCGTGTACGAAACTTTCATGCTGGCCAATCAGCATCCTGATCTGTCGGTCCGGCTGGAGCAACTGATGGAGGCGATCAAGCGTGTGTATGCCTCGACCTTCAGCCAGCACGCTAAGGGATATGTGCGCGCCACTCCCTACCGCTTGGAAGAAGAAAAGATGGCGGTGATCGTGCAACAGGTCGTGGGTACGATTCACGGCTCGCATGACGGACAGCGGTTCTACCCCGATTTTTCTGGCGTGGTACGATCGCATAACTTCTATCCGGTGCCGCCCATGAGCTATGGAGATGGAATCGCCGCCGTGGCATTGGGCCTTGGACGAGCGGTCGTGGACGGTGGAAAATGTCTGACCTTCTGCCCGCGTTATCCGCAAAACCTTTTGCAGTTTTCCTCGGTGGAAGATATCTTGGCGAACTCGCAGCGGGAGTTCTGGGCGCTGGAGCTTGATCATATCGAGCGCCGTGATGATCCCGCTTCCGATCCGCTGCTTGAGCTTAAAGAGTCTCGCTTCGGTCTGGACGTGGCGGAGAGCGACGGAACCTTGAACAATCTGGGATCGACCTACTCGGTCGACAACAACGTCATTTATGACGGCCTCAGCCGGCCCGGTACCCGCATCGTGAGCTTCGCTCCGATTCTCAAACATGGAGTGTTTCCGTTGGCCTCGATTCTTGAGCTGCTCACGAGGGTTGGTGACGACGCATTCGGCCGGCCAGTTGAAGTGGAGTTCGCAGTGCGCCTGCCGCAGCGACCACGCGAAACGGCCGAGTTCGGATTCTTGCAAATACGTCCGCTGGTGCTTTCGCGCGAGGGCGAAGAGCTGCGGATGGAAGATGTGAATCCGGAGCGGCTGGTCTGTCACAGCTCCAAGGTGCTGGGCAACGGACGCGTTCGGGATTTGCGCGACGTGGTGGTGGTTGACTTTCATCGCTTCGAGCGGGCGCGGAGTCAGGAAGTCGCCGAGGGGGTGGCCCACCTGAATGCCAAGCTGAACGAAAGCGGAACGCCGTATCTGCTGATCGGCGTGGGACGCTGGGGATCGAACGATCCCTGGCTCGGAATTCCTGTCGAGTGGGATGAGATTTCAGGAGCGCGCGTGATTGTGGAGGCAGGCTTCCGAGACTTTCGCGTAACTCCGTCGCAAGGCAGCCATTTCTTCCAGAACCTTACGGCATTTCAGGTGGGATACTTCACGGTGAATCCGGATGCGGGAGAGGGCTTTGTGGATTGGGAATGGCTAGGTTCTGCGCCCGCGGTTGAGGAGCGAGGGTGCGTGCGGCATCTGCGCTTCGAGGAGCCGCTGGCGGTGGTCATGAACGGGAGGAACAGCCGGGGGATGGTGTTCAAGCCAGAAGGAGCATAGAAAAGACCGCGTCCTTCCTTCGTGTACCTTTGTGTACTTTGTGGTTAATGAAGTGCAAATGCTAGAACCACAAAGGACACAAAGGTACACGAAGGTCCGTTTGAATTTACAGCTCCGAGTTTGCATACGTCGTAGATTTCTACTTGACATTTCGCTTTTTATTCGCTTATAATCTTATCCGCTGTTGAGCCCCGGGAAATCATAAGCGGAGGAACGAAAATGTCACTCAGTCAATCTCTTCTCCCCGAGTTCGATCAGGAAATGGCCAGTACCCGCAAGACTCTGGAACGGGTTCCAGACGAAAAGTTCTCCTGGAAGCCGCACGAAAAATCCGGAGCCATGGGCTGGTTGGCGGGGCACTTGGCCAACATTCCGGAGTGGGCGGTTGAGACCATCACCAAAGATGGCTTCGACATGAATCCCGGGGGCAAAGGATTTCAGCCACCGCCAGTACCCAAATCGCGCAAAGAGCTGTTGGAGTTGTTTGACAAGAACGTGGCGGCGGCGCGCGCGGCTTTGGCGAAGGCCAGTGATGCTGATCTCGGAAAATCCTGGTCGTTTCTGAACAATGGAGTGACAGTTTTCTCCATGCCGCGAGCGGCCTGTCTACGCACTTGGGTGATGAATCACAATATTCATCATCGGGCGCAACTGGGCGTTTATCTGCGCTTGAACAACATCGCCGTGCCGGCAATTTATGGCCCGTCAGCGGATGAGGCTGGGATGTAAGAACGGAGCAGCTGGTGCGGAAAAACTCGGCTTGGGTGAGTTTTTCCGCAGGCTGTCGGGGGAGAAACTAGTAACGGCCTTCCCTGATCCAGAGGCGAACTTGCTCCTCGACCGAGAAACTTGCCGTGGTATTGCGGGCGAACCTTGACGCCAACGCCAGGGCGTGGGCCTCGAGGGGAATCGCGAAAGGCGCGTTGGTTTTGAGGAAGCCGCGAACAAAAAGGTCGGAATAACGCTTCAGGCCGAGGATGTGAAACTGGACCGCGTGCACCAGCCCGTCAAACAGGGCGCGATCCGCGATTCTCTCGTTGAACACCACCACGTCCAGAAACGTCAGGGAAGCCATTTGCTGGAAGCTGGGCAGGTTGGTAACGCCGAGATCTTTCGCCTGCGAGTAAAACGGCGGGTCCGAAATCCGCTCGCCAATGAGTTCCACGATTCTAATGCGGTTGAGGAAAGCCGTAGAAAAGAACGGCTCCATCGTAGCCTTACGCTGTGCGCTCAACGGTGCGGCGATGGGAAAGTAGCGGTCGCGCTGTTCGCGCAGATACGAGCAAATGCAAGTACTGAAATCGCGGACCTGGTCTTCGCTCAGCGGAGGCGTGCTGACCTCGCCGGGCTCAGTGGCAGAAGGAATTTGTCGTTCGATCGAGGCGTAGAACTCGTTCAAAGCAGCCGCTGACTCGATGGCCTTGCGCAACAGATCGCCTTCGGCGAAGCGGGCCAGATCTTCAACGGAGAAGCGGAGACGTAGCTGATGGGTTGCACACTCCGCGCTGAGCAGTTCCAGCCGGGCATGCCGAAGCTCAGAGTTCATTTGAACCACGGCGACACGGTCATCCGGATTGTCCCAGGAAAACATCTAAAGGACTCCTGAATTTTAGCTATACAAAACCGGGGAAAGGGGCCTATATTGATTATGTATACAGCGTTACGTTAACGATGTCAACATAAATTATTCAATCGTTTTATGTAGGTTCAGAGGACAGAAATGCCAAGGCTGCCCGATCCTGATCTGCAAGAACGTATTTTGGACGCTGCCCAGAAGCTCTGGAAAAAGGGAGCGGAAAAGACTCTCACCATGCGCGCGGTCGCCGAGGCGGCCGGAACCAACACTCCCGCCGTCTATCGCCGCTTTCGGAACCGCGAGGATATCCTGCGCGCTATGCTGCGCCGGATCCAGCAGGATGTCATCGACGCGCTTCGGCCGTGCTCATGTGCCGAGGAAGCATGCGAGCGCTACCTGGAGTTCGCGGTGAGTCATGCTCACGAGTACGAACTCTTCTACACCCATGCCTACGAACTCTCTCATCCCTCGCGCTCGGATCATGCTTCTCCCCTCCGGGAGCACCGGCCTACCATGCAATTCATGGAGACCAAACTGGCCGAGCGGCTGGGAGGGACGGCTACGGACCATACCCGCCTGTCACTTGCCCTGTGGACGATGGCCCACGGAACCGCGATGCTGCTGATTTCGAGATCGATCCCGCCGGCGCATGTGCCAGAGCTGCGTTCCGTTTTTACGGCTGCGGTGGAGACCCTGATCAGCAACTCGTCCAGCTTCGGCTCAGAATTGAGCGGAACGTAATCGGCATCGACCGCGCGCGGAGCCATAGACTGCGCCATTATTGGTGCGAGATTTTGCTGAAAAAAACGCTCCCTTTACGCCCAAAATCCAGAAAACAAAGGGACGGAAATTTTCTTGCCTCCTAGATCTATGGTTCTTAAGGTAGTTACAGGCAAAATATTCCAAACATTGGACTTATCGTGTTCGTTTGACCGCTTGTGTTACCGCTCAGCCGCTATTGCCGCCCGAAGGTTTTCGCCTTCGCCATCATCGTCGGACGCAGTAGTTGGCATGGCGCTTTGTTGGCTGCAAAGAGGCGAGAAATTGGGGCCAGGAACGCGGAAACTACAGCCAAAATTAAGGCTCGAAAAATCAAGCTTTTCTTACTTGGCATCGATGTCTCCTCGGGTTCCGGCTTCGCTCGGACGAACCGCGCATACAGTTTGAAAGTAAACCGCGTGGCGACGACTGTCGGTGATGAGCGTCACTGGGGGAAGCGAGGCCTGCCCCCCCAAATTTGGGCAATAGGCGGGAAGTGATTGCGGAAAGGCGAGTCTCCGGTCGCCGGGCCGGCTCCTGACCCATGAATATTTCGGCATCCTGTCGTCTTTTGCCATCCATTTACGATTTCATAATTAGAAAGGGCAGCCCTGGTCACTAATCTTGGGTCGATTCTTGGGAAAACTGGAGTTTTTCAACAGCCACGGGATTTCTCGCCAACCACGGCGCGAGACCCCGCCGACCCACTGGTCTTCATTGACTTGCCCTGCCTGCAGTCCTAAGATTTCAGCCCAATGATCGGCCAGACCATCTCGCACTATCGTATCCTCGAGAAACTTGGCGGGGGCGGGATGGGTGTGGTCTATAAGGCCGAGGACGTGAAGCTCGGCCGCTTCGTCGCTCTCAAGTTCCTGCCTGACAACGTAGCCAAAGACCTACAGGCACTCAGCCGCTTTGAGCACGAAGCCAAGGCTGCCTCCGCACTGAACCATCCGAACATCTGCACCATTTACGAAATTGATGACCAGCACGGCCAAGCATTCATCGCCATGGAGTTTTTAGATGGACTGACGCTGAAGCACCGCATCGGTGGGCGGGCCATGGAAACGGAGATTATTCTGTCTCTGGCGATTGAGATTGCCGACGCGCTCGACGCAGCCCACGCCGAAGGGATAGTCCACCGCGACATCAAACCTGCCAACATCTTTGTCACCAAGCGCGGACATGCCAAGATTCTGGATTTCGGATTGGCGAAGGTCAGTCTGGAAGGCAGTTCTTCCAGCAAGATAGCGTCTCTGAATACGCAGACGGTGGATGCGGATCATCTGACCAGTCCGGGCACGATGGTCGGGACGGTGGCGTATATGTCGCCGGAGCAGGTGCGGGCGAAGGAGTTGGATGCGCGGAGTGATCTATTCTCGTTTGGGGCAGTTCTCTACGAAATGGCCACTGGTGATTTGCCGTTTCACGGAGAAAGCTCGGCAATGATCTGTGAAGCCATCGTGAACCGCACCCCAGTAGCCGTGGTGCGGCTGAATCACGACGTGCCGCCCAAGCTGGAAGACATCATCAACAAGGCACTGGAGAAAGATCGCAACTTGCGGTATCAGCACGCTTCGGAGATACGAGCCGACCTGCACCGGCTGAAGCGAGACACAGAGACAGGACGATTTGCAGCGGCTAGTTCTGGTTCGGTCGCCGTGGCGCAGGAAGGCAATTCTCCTGTCGCCCAACCGCCGTCGCCAGCATCTGGGTCTTCCCCAGCACTTGCTCCATCTCCGTCATCGGGTGCCGTGAAGGTTGCTGAAGCATTTGTGGTCCGGCCGGGGAGACTCTGGAAGATTGTAGCTCCCGTCCTGCTGGTCGGTTTGTTCATCGCCGTCGCGGCTGGAATCTGGTATTGGCGCTCGAAGGCAAGCACTTCGCAGATCGACTCCATTGCTGTATTGCCATTCGTCAATACGAGTGGCGATCCGAATAACGACTATCTCAGTGACGGCATCTCGGAAGGAGTCATGCACAGCCTGTCCCAATTGCCCCAGCTTCGGGTAATGGCTCGAACCTCAAGTTTTCACTACCGGGGCGCTGATGTTGATCCACAGAAGGTAGGGCGTGACTTGAAAGTGCGTGCAGTCCTGACCGGGACACTGGCGAAACACGGCGATGTTCTGAGGATTGAAGCAGAATTGGTGGACGCGGCGAATGGCGCAGAACTTTGGGGTGAAAACTTCGACAGGCAAGTCTCGGACGTAAGCACGATTGAGGAGCAAATCGCGAACGACATTTCGGACGGGCTTCGGTTGCGTTTGTCCGGAGAGGAAAAAAGACGGCTCACAAGAGGTTCGACGCGGAATGCGGATGCATACCAGCTCTATCTCAATGGCAGATTCCACTGGAACCAGAGAACTGAAGAAGAACTCAACAAGGCCATCGAGTATTTCAAGCAGTCCATTACAAAAGATCCCAATTACGCATTGGCCTATGTTGGATTGGCCGATGCCTATCTCGTGCTCCCTGAGTATGGGAGTATGGCACCATCAGTAGCCGCACCACGAACAAAAGAGGCACTGACGAAGGCTTTGGAAATTGACCCGGACCTTGCGGAGGCCCATGCATCTCTGGGACTGATGAAGCAAAATTTCGAGTGGGACTGGGTTGGGGCAGAAAAGGAGTTTCGACGGGCCACTGAACTGAATCCCAACTATCCGACCGCTCACCACTGGTACGGGCTTTTCTTGTGCGAGATGAAACGAAACGACGAGGCTATAAGAGAAGGCAGATTGGCACAAACGCTTGATCCTCTTTCTCCAATTATTAACACTTCGCTGGGCGTGACCTTAATGAGTGCGGGCGAACACGGAAGTGGCTTCGAGCTGCTGAAGCGAACCTTCGAATTGGCGCCGACTTTCCCGGAACCGCATCTCTGGGTGTCGAAAGCATATGGGAGCCGAGGGCTTTACCCGGAAGCGATGAGGGAAGCACAGCAAGCAGCGTCCTATTCTGGCCGCGCGCCGAGATACGTTGCCGGAGTAGGAGATGCTCTGGCGGCCGCAGGCAAAAGAGCGGAAGCCCACAACATCATCGATGAGCTTGTCCGAGCGTCAAAGAGCGGTAACGTCTCACCCTTTTACATCGCGGAAGTTTACAGCACGCTAGGAGAGCGAAATCAAGCATTTGAATGGCTGGAGAAGGCTTATCAACAGCGAGACGATGAACTCAGTTGGATTATGATCGATCCATCTTTAGATAATATTCGCTCCGACCCACGCTACGCCGACCTGCTGCGTCGGATGGGCTTGCCGCAGTGAGCACCGCGACATCCCCACCTTGAAAGAAGCCACAGCCGATAGTTGATGAAAACACCTTACCCATCCTAACGTGTCGGCCGCGCAAGCTGGGCGAGGTACTGCGCGGCACGCTCGACACATGAGTGCAAGCTGGCTTCTGTGTCAATCACAAGTTTGGGGTGGTCAATCGGCTCCCAAGCTTTTTGGACTTGGTGATATAGGTCTGGCGTCCGGTTCGTGGCTGGGTGGATCCGCTCCGCTGCCGCCTTTTCCAAGCGTGCGAGCGCGGTTTGTTCAGAGCAGACGCATTCCAATATGGCCCAACTGGTCTGCAATTGCGAGCAGAACTCGAGCACCTGCTCACGCTGGTAGCGCCGTGAAAATGTTCGGCCATCCAAAACAACGTACGGCGACAAACTCCTCCCGAGCAGATACGCAGCCGTCTGCAGCATGATCTGCTGACAAAAATCGTCTTGCACCCGCGAATATTCGACGTGTGCCGGGGTGAAGAGCGCGGCCCGAATCGTGTCTTTATCGAGCACCGTGGCCGGAAGCCGCTCGGTAAGTGAGCGCGCGACCGTGCTCTTGCCCGTGCCCGGCAGCCCCGCCATGATCACAACCATCGGTAACTCCGAGCTGGAGTGAGCGCAAGCACTCGAAAGTCTCCGCTAGATTCCGCGATCGGAATACGAGCCATCCAGGACCGATCACGTCCGGTCTGCCAAGACGTCTAAAACCCCACCCTCTCGCAAAGAACGCGAGAAGAGTGGGGCACCCGCATTTGTGTTTGGTGAAAGCGAGGGATCCGCTACTGCTTGTCGTAGACTGCGGAGCTCTTTACCTTGTTGCCTTTTGAATCGGTCCCGCTAGTGGTAACCGTGCGGCTCTTGCCGTCAGCTGCCAAGACAATCCGGCCGCTAACGTTGACCTTACCACCTTTCTTGACGTTGAATCCGTACGTACGGTCGTCGACCTTCGTGACCGACCGCGTGTCCTCATTCGGATCGCCTTTGACGGGATAGTCTTTTCCGTCCAACTTGCCAGTCCACTCGTTATGTGTCGGCTTGCCGTCCTTGTCGGTGCCGTCGATCGTGACCTTCACATTGTCACCCGCAGGCTCGTAGACGACGGTACTATTCTTGGGCGCCCCCGGGCCTATCTTCGACTTGGCCTCGTTTAGCTTCCAAGTGCCCATCATGTCAGCATCGGCGGCGAAGCACATTGCCCCGACGAAACATAGAGCCAGAGTCAATACAAGTGTTCTTGTTTTCATGTCTCTCCTGATTTGAGAAGCAAATTTTCGTGCGATTCAAGCGGCAGCCACTCTAGCAGTGTGTGGCGCGTTCGGCAAATCGCAATTTCTTTGCAGCCAGTGATTCAGATCCTAATGTCGGTTGCGGGCCATCGTTATGGGCGGAAAGGTTAGTCGATGAAAGAAATTGTGATGCTACGACAGAACCCTGGCTATTTCTTCACCACCACCGCGATGCAGTTGATTTCCACCAGCGAATTTCCGGGTAGCGCGGCTACGGCGACCGTAGTGCGAGCAGGACCTCCGTTCGGGAAGTAGGTCTTGAACACCTTGTTCATTCCGTCGTAATACTTGATGTCGGCGAGAAAAACGCTGAGCTGAAGAATGCTGTCCACGGTGCCGCCACCGGCTTCGACGAGTTTCTTCACATTGTCCATCACGATGGTGGTGTGATGTCCAATCTCGAATTGCTCGGCGGGACCGGAATCGTGCGCCCCTTGCCCGGCCACGTAGATCAGGCCATTGTGAACCACGATCGGCGTGATCATCTGTTTTCCATCGGCGGGCTTGCCGTCGTCGCCGAGCTTGCGGATGCCCTCATCCGCCGTGGCTTCGGCGCTGCCCGCCAGCGCCGCTCCGGTAATGCCGACACTGGAAAGCACTGCAGCCAGCCGCCCGGCGAAATTCCTGCGAGTGAATGTTCCGAAATTCATGGTCCCTCCTGTTTGAAGGTGTTGAGTCTAAGCCAGTGCCGATGTCGCGGTCAATGATCGTGCTGGCGAGCTGCCGTCTCAGGACGGCCGCAGGATGCGAGTCAGCGGATCGACGGGATAGTGTGTACGTGCTGTCACAATCTGGGAGGGATCCATCCCAGACGGTCGGTACCGGGATCTCCTGACAGGACCCCCACCTTGCAAAAGAAAAGACCATCCCTTTCCCGGGCACGCTAGGGATGGCCTCATATAGATTCAACTATCGACCGGCTTACTGCGGCAGCTTATTGTGCTTCCTTGCGCAGGGTCTGGATGGAACGAAGCTTCGCGGCTTCATACCGGCGACCACCGTTGCCGGTTGGGAAGGCGCACACTCCGCCGTACCAGATCCCGAGCGTATTCTGGCTGGTGTTCTGCGCGATGCATTCCCAATCCACTGAAGGATTCCCCGGATTCGGTCCGTTGTAGTCGATGAAGACACTCCGCTCGGGCCCACCCAAGGAGGGATAGCCACAGGCTCCGCTGACCATTTCGCCTCCGGTGCCGCCGCAAACTACGTCCATCTCGCCGGCGCTGTTTCCAGGGAGACCGTATTCGTTTACATAAAAAACTGACATGGAGATGCCCGCGCCCTGAGGACCCTGCTGGCCTTGGGGACCTTGTGCGCCTTGGGGACCCTGTGGTCCTTGCGGTCCTTGCGGTCCTTGCGGTCCTTCGGGCCCACGACACCCAACGAAATGTCGAAAGGACCCGTCAAACCGTCCGACATATTCTTGAGCGTTAGCAAATAAGCGCCCGGCGCCAAGTTGCTCGGCATATCAACCACTACTGTGGTAGGCGTGTGTGTCACGACCGTCACCGCGTGACCGTCCAGCGCGACGTAAGGCTTCGGGGTGCCGAAGTGTGATCCGGCAATCGTGATCTGGTTGGTTTGGAAGTTGGCGTCAGCGCTGACGATCGTGGGTCGCTGGGCGGCCGGCGCCCCTTGCGCCAGCGAGACTGAAGACGTGACCAGTGCGAAACACGCAAGCACCAAGACCAGAGACAGCGCAGCTTTTTGTGCGGTATTCATGTGAAGTTCTCCATTTATGAGTTTGAATTGAGCGGCCTGCCAGGCGCTATAAAATTTCCCCTTACAACTCCGGCCGGGCGGTCAAGTTTCCCGCTCACTATTCAAAGCGACACTTTCCTTCGCGTTCCCTCACCGCATCCAGGATTTTTCTTTAAGGAACTCAGGCGTGCCGGGTTCAGCATTCTGGGAAAGGAAATGCCGTCCCTCTCGAAACTACAGAGGGACGGCGGTGAAGAATTCAGCGATGGATTGGCGTTCTCGATGCCATCTACTTGGACATCAAGCGCTCACTCTTGATGGAAAAGAGCTTTGCCGGACCGTATTTGTGACCGCCGTTGCCAGTCGGGTAGACGCAAAGTGCTCCGAACCAAACGCCGACCGTATTCGAGCCGGTATTTTGCGCTATGCACTCCCAATCCACCGACGGGTTTCCCGGGTTCGGTCCATCAAAGTCAACAAAGATACTGAAAGCGTTTTGATCCAGCGATGGATAGCCGCAGGCCCCGCTGACCATCTCGCCACCGGTAGAGCAATACGCGTCGATCTGCTCAGCGACCCCGGGCCCAACACCGACCTCGCTCACATAGAAAGGCTGGAAGGCGACTCCCGTGCCCGGAGGACCCTGCTGGCCTTGCGGTCCCTGCAGACCTTGGGCACCCTGTGCACCTTGCGGTCCCTGCGGACCTTGGGCTCCCTGCGGGCCCACATTTCCCAAGGTGACAACGAAGGAACCCGCAAGATCATCAGACATGTTTTTCAGGGTCAGCAAATAAGCGCCGGGCGCCAAATTGCTCGGTATATCCACCACTACGGTAGTCGGAGTGTGGGTCACGACCGTCGCGGCGTGACCGTCCAGCGTAACGTAAGGCTCGGGAGTGCCGAAGTTGGATCCGGCAATCGTGATCTGGTTGGTTTGGAAGTTGGCATCCGTGCTGATGATCGACGGTTTCTGGGCGGTCGGTGCCCCCTGCGCGAGCGAGACCGAGGGCGCGACCACCGCGAAACAAGAAAGCACAAAGGCCAGGGCAGCATTTCTTGCGATATTCATGTGAAGTTCTCCGTTTATGAAGTTTTGAATTAAGCGGCCTGCCCGGCACATAAAATTTTCCCTTGCAACTCCGGTCGGGCTGTCCAGTTTTTCCGCTCACTATTCAAAGCGACACTCCCGGTCCAATTCCCTCATGACCTGCGGGGTTTTTTCGCTACCTTTATTCATGAGTCCTGCCGGAGGACGGGCGCCCGTCCGATAAAATATAGGCGCGGGCGTCCTCGCCCGTGCAGCGCACACCAATTGAATCAAATCAGCAAAATCGCGGATCTCGTAAAGCAAACAGCTCACGAAGCAGGATTTGAGCTGGCTGGGATCGCCCCAATCCGCGACTTCGCGGAGCTGAAACATTTTCCGGAATGGATCGCAGCCGGACTTGCTGGTGAGATGAAATACATGGAGGCGCGCGATGACGCAGGGCAGCTCAAGCGCGCTTCTCTTCGGTCCGCCGCTCCGTGGGCGCGGAGCGTAATCGTTTGCGCCATCAACTACAACACGGCGCATCCGTACTCCACGCAGGTCGACGATCCTCAGCAGGGATGGATTTCGCGCTACGCCTGGAGCCACGAAGACTACCACGAAGCAGTAATGCGCCGCCTGCGTGTGGTGGAAAACTCGCTTCGAAATGCGCTCGGACAGCCGAGTCAAGACGAGGCCGCGTCACAAAGCTACGATCGCAAATCCGGATTGGCTCTCGAGAAACAGCCGCGAAGCGGCGCAAGAATGCAGCCCACGGCGCCAGCCGTGGGTAGCAAGCAGGAAACCGCCGAGCCCCAGCGGGGCGAAAGAGAAATTGCCACGCGCGCTCAGGACGCCATGGCAACAGGCAACGGGATGCCGCCGCTACAAACCCGCTGCTACGTGGACACCGGGCCCCTGGTCGAGCGCGTCTACGCAAAATATGCCGGCGTGGGATGGATTGGAAAGAATACCTGCATCCTGAATCAGAAGCTGGGGTCGTGGTTATTTCTCGGCGTGATTCTGACTTCGCTTGAACTCGAACCTGATCTGCCTGCGCCGGATCGCTGCGGCAGTTGCACCCGCTGTATCGATGCCTGTCCCACAGACGCACTGATTGCTCCCTATCAACTCGATTCCAACAAATGCATCTCGTACTTGACGATTGAGAAACGCGGCGCAATCCCTGAAGACATGCGCGAAGGCATGGGCCGCCACGTCTTCGGATGCGACATCTGCCAGGATGTTTGTCCCTGGAACCGCAAAGCACCAGCGACCAGCGCAGCTGAGTTTCAACCTCGAGAAGGACTGGTCAACCCCGCACTGGAGTGGCTCGCCGAAATCAGTGCCGTAGAATTCCGGGAGAAGTTCCGCGGCTCACCCATTCGCAGGACCAAACGCAGCGGCCTGCGGCGAAATGTTGCGATCGCCATGGGCAACAGCGGGGATTCGCATTTCATCCCCGTTCTGAAAAGACTGGCAGCGGACGATGATCCTGTGGTGGCGGCGAGCGCGCGGTGGAGTCTCGAACAGCTATCCACGCCGGCAACTCCGAAGCCGCAATCCTCCGCGCGAGAGTATTAAGCGGCGTTCTCACGCTCCAATCGCGCGACAGCTCCTTTACTGCCCAAAACTGCAACTCTTTGCACCATTGACAAACCCAAGGAAACGCGAACAATATTGTGTTCCCTCATCGCGTCGTCGGTCGGACAACGCTGTCTCCCGGAGGTTCGTATGAAACCCGTCCGCATCCTGGTTTTGATCGTGGGTACGTGCTTCGCGTCCGTGGCATGGAGCCAGCAGACAATGTGCGCGTCCCACACCCCTTGGGCCGAGTTCCATAGGTACAGCATGCAGCGCTCGAACCCATGTGAGAAGGTGCTCAACGTCGACAGTGTTGCGAACCTCGAACAGAAGTGGAGTTACGCCGCCGTTGCCGAAGTGTGTTCCTCGCCCGCCGTTGTGCATGGCGTGGTTTATGTTGGCTCGGATGACTACAACGTGTACGCGCTGAACGCCAGCACCGGCGCCAAGCTGTGGAGTTTCCCCACTGGCTACTACATCTACTCTTCGCCCGCCGTGGTGAACGGGGTGGTTTATGTCGGCTCGTTCGACCACAACGTATACGCGCTGAATGCCAGCACGGGTGCCAAGCTGTGGAGTTACACCACCGGCGGCGTGGTCTATTCCGCACCCGCCGTGGCCAATGGAGTAGTGTATGTCGGCTCGGAGGACGGCAAGATGTACGCCCTGAACGCCAAGACCGGCGCTCAGCTCTGGAGCTTCACGACTGGCGGCTACATTGATTCCTCGCCCGCCGTGATCAACGGGGTGGCGTATGTCGGCTCCTACGATAAGAAGGTGTACGCCCTGAACGCCAGCACCGGCGCCAAGCTGTGGAGTTATAGCACCGGCGGCAAAGTCTATTCATCGCCCGCCGTGGCCAATGGAGTGGTTTATATCGGATCGAAAGACAACAAGATGTACGCCCTGAACGCCAAGACCGGCTCCAGGCTGTGGAAGCACGCCACCGGCGGGTGGGTGTATTCCTCGCCTGCCGTAGCGAATGGGGCGGTGTATGTCGGCTCCTACGACGGGAAGGTGTATGCCCTGAACGCCAAGACTGGCTCCAAGCTGTGGAGCTACACCACCGGCAACCTCATCGAGTCCTCGCCCGCAGTGGCGAACGGCGTGGTTTATGTCGGCTCGCATGACCACAACGTCTACGCGCTGGACGCCAGGACTGGCGCCAAACTTTGGAGCTACGCCACCGGCAGCTATGTGGATGGCTCGCCCATTGTGGCGGATGGCGTGCTTTATTTCGGCTCGGCCGACGGCAACGCCTACGCCTTCGGCCTGAAGTAAAGCACGATCGGGCGCAGCAAGGGCATCTTCCAAATGCCCGGCCTAAGATGCTTCACGCCGACTTCAACGCCAAACGGTTCGAGCCGGTCGCTGCACCGTCAGCCCGAGGTCTCTAAAGGAAACTCACAGCTCCGCCCACCGTCGCAATTCGTTCCTAACCAAACACGCTGAATGACTGTCTAACTTAATAGCAGCGTCAACAGACGAATTGTTATTTAAGGAGGCAGGGTGAATCTCAAACACATTCGGGCGTATCTCATGGGGTGCGGCTTGGTTCTAGCTTTCCTGCCCCGACAGGGGTTCGCGCAGCAGAATCCCGGCGCGTCGACAACAAGCGATGGGCAAATTTCCACGGAACGGGATGGGCAGCACGATTTTGACCCCCTAATTGGGGCATGGAAATTTCACGTGAAGCGCCGCCTGCATCCCCTGACAGGCTCGAATACCTGGGTCGAATCTGAAGGTACCGGCGTCTGCTTCAAGGTTTGGGATGGCCGCGCCGAGCTGGACACGGTTGAGATAAATGATCCAGTAAGCCTTGAAGGTCTGACCGTGCGTACCTATAACCCTCAATCCCACCAGTGGAGGCTCTATTGGGCCAATAGCAAGACTGGCATCATGGACCCACCCCAGGTCGGCGGATTCAAGAATGGACGCGGCGAGTTTTTTGCCCAAGATACGATCAATGGCAAGACCATCCTTATTCGATATGCTTGGACGGACATGACCACGAATTCGCCCCACTTCGAGCAGTCATTCTCGGACGATGGCGGCAAGACCTGGGAAGTTAATTTCATTTCGGATCAGACACGGGTGAAGGATGAATCTGACAAGGCGCACTGAGTTCACGCATCCCGGCATGCCTGCGGATCCAGCACACCGCCCGCTGAGCCGCTGGGGAGTCGCGGACTCCCCGCCGTTTTAAAGGCGGGTGCATCAGCGGGAAAATCCGTGGAAACGATACGTTTTCTCCTTGATTTCATTCTGCGAGTCTAGATAAGATATTAAGAATTGACCTTAGCTATTTGAGAATGGCTAGGAACTCCCTATCTTTGACAAATTGACCGTCGACGAACGGCAGTACCGTGACTGTGTCGCAGCCAACGTGCGACCGAAAAAGTGGATTGGGATGCGCCGCGCGACAGCCGCAAAGCGGCGTAAGATGCAGCCCACGGCGAAGCCGTGGGTGAGTAAGTGGAACTTGCGCAGCCCCGACGGGGCGAAAGACCGGTTGCGACAGAGACTCGTACCAGCCCGAAACGGGAAAACAGAGGCGGCAGAACGCGCTAAGTCCTTATTCCGGAATATTTTGCGTATAAGTCCTTATTCCTCAAAGATTTTGATGGTAGTCCGTCCCTAACCCCATGATTTCAAAAGATCGGGGGGAGGGGGCACCATTCACGTAATTTAATAGTAAACAGCATCGCGACCGACCTGAGCTTCGATCTGCCTGGTGACTTCCGCACCTCCGCAGCGTGTTAGCATTTCTTATCTCGGAAGCTCCCGACGGCTCATGACGGATCGCATCCATTCCCTTCCATCCCGGCTCATCTTTATTAGTCTCGCTCTTCTAGTCTTGTGTGCTCCGCTCGCGCCTGCGCGCTCTGACCAGCAGCACTGGATCCGCGTCAACTCCAGTCACTTTTCAGTGGTCACCGACGTGGACGAATTCAAGGGCCATGACGTAGTCGCGCGATTCGAGCAGATGCGCCTCGTCTTCGGCCAACTGCTGGCGAGAACTCGCATCAACATGTCGGAGCCGATCGACATCCTCGCCCTGCGCAGCGATGACGAATACAGCAAGGTCGTGCCTAATCGCCAAGGGCCGGCGATTGCGATGGGCTTCTTCATTCCTGGCTCGGACCGCGATTACTTCGTTCTGAACCTTTCCAAGGAAGAGAGTTGGCGAGCGGTATCGCGCGATTTCGCCCTGGTGTTCCTGAACTACAACTATCCGCCTACGCAGCCGTGGTTCGACGAAGGCTTCGCCGAATACTTTTCCAGCCTGCGCTTCGACAACAAGCAGGCGCAAATCGGCGCAGACCCGGAATCGTTCACCGAGATCCTCAACTCGACGCCGTGGCTTTCGATCCCTGATCTATTCGCTACACGCCGCGACGCCAGTCAGGAGAGCTCGCGCCATACTTTGTTCTACGCGCAATCGTGGATCGTAATGCACTACCTGTTGAGCCAGGACAAGCTTTCGGAGACGGGAACATATTTCGATCTGGTCGAGAATCAGAAGCTCCCGGTCGAGGAAGCGATTCAGAAGGCATACGGAATGAGCTCCGCCCAGTTCACGCAGGTGGTGCAGGATCACTTCCATTCGCTGGGCCAGCCCGCAAAGCCGCCAGAGAAGGGTAAACAGCCGCTTCCTGCGGGAAGTCAGACGCTGGAGGTAGCCCCGCCCGACCAGATCGGCAGCAGCAATCAGGACCTTCCCGAGGCCGAAGGGCAATCGTTGGTCGCGGAAATGAGCGTGCGTCTACCCGAGCACCGCGAACAAGCTGTGCAGCAACTGGAGTCGATCACAGCCCAGCCAAAGATGGACAACGTGGTCGCGCGTCGTGCGTTGGCATGGACGCATATGGAGAAGAAGGAATTCGACCGCGCGGTCGAGGAGTTGAGCAAAGCCGGGGACCTGAACCCGAAGGATCCCTGGCTGCATTACTATCTGGCGCTGGTGCGGTACCACCTGGCGCAAACCGGACAGGCCACCGGCGGCCTTCCGAACATGATGCAGGACCTTCGCCAGGCTTTGGACTGGGATCCCGAATTCGCCCAGGCCCGCAGCATGCTGGCCATGGCTCAACTGGAGGGCGGGGGCGTTCACGCCGCCATGGATTCCATGCGAGTCGCCCTGACACTCAGCCCTCGCAATCAAACTTATCTGTTGGACATGGCGCAAATCTACATGGCGGGGAAAAGCTGGGAGCCGGCTACCGCATTGCTCGAGCGGCTCAAAAGCAGTCCCGATCCGCAGGTTGCGAAGTCCGCGGGCGAGCAGCTGGCGGGATTGCCCATGCTGAAGAAGTATGGGACGCTCGCGCAGCCACAGCAGACGGCATCGGCGTCCTCGCCTTCGTCGTCGTCATCATCATCATCGTCTTCGTCGTCGTCGTCTTCGCCAACGCTGTCTTCGCCATCCCCACGTTCTGCGACCGCGCCCTCCACAACCGCGCCTTCGGCAACGTCAAGAAAACCAGCGGCACCGCAGACAAAAACGGATCAGCAGAGTCCTGAACCAGATGAAGTCACCGTCGATCGCGCGGACGAACCTCCGACTCCAGCGCAGCCCGACAAACGTGCGATCCAGTTTCTAAAAGGAAAATTAGTCTCCGTCGATTGTTCTCAGGCTCCTTCGGCGATCCTGACCGTGTCCGCGGGAGCGAAGGTGCTCAAGCTGCGAACCACGGATTACAAATCGCTGACGCTCATCGGTGCGGACGATTTCTCCTGCGATTGGAAGGGTCGCATGGTAGCCGTCAATTACAGAGCGGGAGGAAAAGCCGACGGGGACCTGGTTTCCGTCGAAGTGCAGTAGCGGTTCACCCGCTGCATCTGAATGAACGTTAAGTTTCACACGATCCAAATTCACAAACATTCGCAAGATCAGGATTCAAGAACTGAGATCGCAGAGGCTGAGCCGCATGATGAACAAATCGGACCAACCACAAACCTTCATCCACCGTCATTCTCTCGGCGTCGCCGCCGTCGCGATCCTCATTCTGTGGATTGTTCTGTACATCTTTTCCGATCCAAGCACGCATGTGGGATCATTCTTCGGAAACGCGATTGCCGATTGGTCGGGCGTCGTGGTCACGGTTTTGGCAACCAAATACATGTACGAGAAAGGATCGGCGGAAAGCCGGCGACCAGCGGACACTGGATTGAGTCCGCTTCGCAAATGGATCCGCGATCACTCGCTGACCATCTTTCTGGTAATCACGGGTATTGGTTGGGTCGCGCTCTACGCATACATGAATTCCGAAGCCAAGTGGGGCCAGGTAGTGGGGAACATCGTTTCTGAGTGGACACAAATCTTCGGGATGGTGCTGTTGACGAAGCGGCTGATAGAACCGCATTCGAAAGAAAGCGCCAAAGCGAACTGAAACAACAAACCCTCTCAGGGGATTCTGAGAGGGTTCGCGAATTCCGGACTCTTAGTTTGTACTTGAGTTCAGGCGCGGACGACGTTACCCGCCTGGAACCCCTTGGGGCCCTTCAGCAGATCGAACTCCACGGTTTCGCCCTCGTTCAGCGTGCGGTAGCCATTCTCCTGGATGGCGGAGAAATGAACGAAGACGTCTTCCCCTGTGGACCGCTGGATAAAACCATATCCTTTAGCCCCGTTAAACCACTTTACTGTACCCTTCTCTCTCACAATGAACTCCTTTCGCCTCTGCTGAGATTAGAAATCCACATTCTTCGCGAAGCGCGCGTGTACTTTACCCCCTCAAAGCCTGTGGACGATTTTGGTTTTGCCTTGCAATGCGATCGAGAACCTGGTTCAACAAGAAAGGCTCCTGAGTTTCGTGCCGTGGTGGAGAAAACGGCACGAAGCTCCGGAGCCTGTCGTGGTGGCGCGAGTTTCGACTACAATATGCAAAACATCAACCCAGACTAACGAACGTCGCTGCCGGTATTCCGGCAACGGCAGGAATAATATTCAGGAATTTTCTTTCTGGCAAGAGAAGAATTAACAATAAAGCGAAACCGATTGAAACGGCTAAACATGACCCATGGTTTTCCAGAGAGTACGGTGAGGACGTCAGCACTGAACGAACAGTTCGTTCGGGTCATTTAGCATGTCTCTATCCCTTTGATAATATTGGATCAACATTGATCGAGCATCCCCCACCCTCGACCCCTATCTCGGCGGTCGCGACGGCCTCTAACCCTTCGGTGAAGGGCTCCAGTTCTCGGGCAAGCCTCTTATCTTCTACCTTGAAATATATCTTCCGCACCGACGTTCACACCTTCGCGTTTTCGGTTGCAGCGAATGCGATCCTTTCATTTTTTCCTTTTGTCCTGCTCTTGCTGACTCTGATCCGGCGCGTATTCCGCTCGCCCGCGATGTATGAAGTCGTCGTGCAATTGCTGCGCGACTATTTGCCGGCTGGACAAGATTTTGTGATTCGCAACTTGAATGCGCTGGTCAATGCGCGTCATCGGGCACAGGTATTCTCTTTATTAATTTTGTTGGTGACGTCGACTGGAATCTTCATGCCGCTCGAAGTGGCGCTAAACCGGATCTGGCGTTTTCCCGAGAACCGCTCTTATCTGGGGAATCAACTCATCGCACTGGGCCTGACATTCGGCTGCGGCATGCTGGCTCTGATTTCGGTCGCATTGACTGCGGGGAATGTGGTGCTGCTGAAAACTTTAACCTTCGGTCACGACTTTCTCACCATCCGACTGTTGGGATTCCTGGTCATGAAGGTTTTCGCGATCGCCGCCAGTATCGCAATTTTCTTTTTGATCTACTGGTTGTTGCCCAACGGCAAGGTGCCGGCGCGAGCAGTATTGCCTGCAGCGGTGATCATGGGATTGCTCTCCGAGATCTTGAAGTATTGCTACATTCTGGCGCTGCCGCGACTGGATTTCCAGGAAGTCTATGGCCCATTCGCCTTGTCAGCAAGCCTGATGTTTTGGGCATTTCTGTCAGGAATGTTGCTGCTCACGGGAGCCCATTTATCGGCCCAACGGCAGACCCGGCGAAAAGCTTGATCGCGGGAGAGGCAGCCAGCGATATTTACCGATTCATTTCCCTGCCGCGATTTCCTCAGGAGAAACTCAATAACTCTGTGACGAAGGACACAGCCATCCCTTCCGTCGATCTGTAGCATGAGTCCATTCCCGTCAAGCGGCTGGCCTCGATTCAGAAGCGAGGCTTGCTCATGTTGTCGTCGTTTTGGAAGTTCGTTGTTGTTGTCTTGATCCTAACTACGGTTTCTTTGACGGCCGTCGCAGAGCAACCAACGCGGCTACCGACAACAGGAACGAACCCGCGAGATTCACCAAACCCACGACATCCGCCGCCACTAACCCGAAGTGCGGGCTACATCTTCGCCGGCACGGTTCAATCTGTGGAGAGGGTTGCTCCCAAGGGAAACGGCGTCGCGACCGTTCAGATCAGCTTTCATGTGGATCAGGCGATGCTGGGAGTTCGAGCCGGGCAGACGCTGGCCATCCGCGAATGGGCCGGCTTATGGGAACTGGGCGAGCGTTATCGTGCCGGGGAACGAGTTCTGTTGTTTCTTTATCCTCCCAGCAAGTTGGGGTTGACGAGCCCGGTCAGGGGACCATCGGGCCGTTTCAGAATCGGCCCCGATGGCCAGGTCGTCATCGACCCGAGACGAATTGGCGTCCCGATACGGCGTCCGGGCATGGGAGGCCGGTTACCGGGAACGACGAGTGTCAGCCCTCGTGACCTTGTTCGTTTCTTGCGGTCGGCGGAAGAAGAGTAAACAAATGCCGACAAGCACCTCTTCTTCACGTGCAAAAAAAATAGCGGATGGACGACGGTCTTGCCTTTTTGCTGTAAACCCTCCACATAGCTCGACAGGCTTACGACGCGTCACGCACCGTTTGGAATTTATGTGTCCCACAGCCGCAGTAATTGTGCTCCTGCTCACATTCATGCAACTGGCGCGAGCTGGGGGTCCAGCCTACATTGCGGGTATCAGCTACTTCAACCCGGGAACAGCCGGAACGCCGCTGACCTGGGCCCAGGGAGTGGTTAACTATTACACCGATCAGGGCAGCCTGAGTCCGACGGTATCCGGGCCGCAAGGGGATGCGTTGGTCGCCGACGCCTTCAGCCAGTGGACCTCCATTTCGACCGCCGCTTTATCAGTAACGCACGCCGGACAGCTCGCCGAAGATGTCAACGGCTCAAACGTCTACCGCAACGCCGACGGCACTCTCACGATGCCGGCCGACATTATGCCGACAGCGACTGGTACGCCTCTGGGCATCGTCTACGATGTAGACGGAACAGTCACGGACGCGCTTCTCGGCCAAGGCGCAGGCGATGCATCCGAGTGCTTCGGGAACGCGGTTTTCGGCGGACTCGACAATTTCGGAACCGATGCCTACTTCCTGCATGCGCTGGTTGTTCTGAACGGAAACTGCGTCGCCCAGTTGCCTGATCCTGATGTGGAATATCGGCTGGTGCGCGTGCTGGGGCAAGTGCTGGGCCTCGGCTGGTCGCAGATGAACCTTAACGTGCAGACCGGCATGCCGCCGCCGACTGCCGACGACTACGTCGGTTTCAGCATCATGCATGCGGTTGATTCTCCCAGCTGCGTTCCGATTGCCTTGTGCTATTCGAACGGCGGTAAGGTCAACCCCTACCAACCGAAAATGGACGATCAGGCGGCGCTCTCGCGCCTATATCCTGGGCCGACCTTTTCCGCCAACACGGCGCGTATCCACGGCAACGTCTATTTCGCCAATGCGAGCGGACAGCCGGGTCAGGGCATGCAAGGTGTAAATGTCGTCGCCCGGTGGATCGATCCCAATACCAATCAACCCTCGGGAGCTTATGCGGCCGCTTCCGTTTCCGGCTTTCTGTTTGCCGGAAATGTTGGGACCACAGTTACCGGATTCAACGACAGTACGGGGCAACCCTTCAATCGCTACGGCTCGAACCAGGCCACGCTCGAAGGATTCTTTGATCTAGCCGGATTGCAGATTCCCAACGGCGGGAACAGCGCACAGTATCAGCTGACGGTCGAGACTCTCGATCCTTTCTGGTCGGCTTTCGTGGGCCCTTATCAACCTTGGCAGGTGCTGCCATCCGGTCAGGTCCAGACCATCAACGTGAACGTGACCCTGGGTCGAGATGCTCCGCAGGACATTGTCATGCGGGGCAGCGCCGTCCAAAAGCCCGATTGGTTTGGACCGACGACCTACGTCTCTCCAGCGCCACTGCCAGCCGCAGGCGATTGGGCAGCCTCGCTCGACCCTTACGGCGGGCTCGACTATTTTTGGTTTTCTGGCCAGGCAAACCGGACAGTTTCGGTATTAGTGGCCGCGCTGGATGACTACAGCGCCCCTTCGGAAAATAAGGCTCAACCGGTAATCGGCATGTGGCAGCTGTCTGATCCAGGAACTTTTCCAGCTCCAGCGAACACACCATCAGCCTTCAACTCCGCACTGTTTGGGACGACGGTTCTCAACGCGCAATTGCTGGAATCGACCAGCTTCCGCGTTGGAATCGCCGACATCCGGGGCGATGGGCGGCCAGACTATCGCTATCATGCGCGCCTCCTCTACGGCGACCACATCACTCCGACGCGAGCCAGTGTTGCAGGTGGCACCGCTCTCGCGATTGCAGGTTTCGGATTCCAGGCTAATACAAGGGTCTCCATCGGAAGCGGCAACGCACAGCCGCTGGCAGCGTCCGCGAACCAGATCATCGTCACGACGTCCGCTCAAAAGGACGGCGTGCAGGACATGACGCTCACCGATCCCCCTACTCTTGCGAGCTCGATCATGAGCGGAGTTGTGACCTACGGCGCTGGCCCGAACGACACTCTTCATCTTGTCGCCGGCGGGAATCCAAGGACGCCCGTGGGCGGGCAAGCCCCGAATCCCATTCGGGTACAGACCCTTGCGCCGGATGGAATAACTCCCATAGCGGGAGCCAGCGTTTTTTTCACCGCCAGTCCCGCTGTAAGCTTTTCGGCGTGCTCAGGTGGCGGAAGTTGTACCGTGGTCACCGACCAATCCGGCCAGGCGTCGACTCTTGTTACCGTGCTTACAGCCGGCACCATCACGATTACGGCGCAGCTCGCGCCAGCATCGTACACCAGTCCACAACAGGTTCAGACCACGCTGTTGGGCACGGAGTCGTCACTCGACCTGTCTCTGCTTTCCCCATACGTCTGGATTGCACAAGGCGCCAGCCTCAACCTGACGCTGACCGCACGCGTGTTATCAAACGGCGTTCCCGTGAATGGACGGACCGTCAACTACTATCTGGACAAGGGCTCTGGAACGCTCAATCCGCCGAGCGCTACGACGAATACTAGCGGATACGCCAGCACTACTCTGCAGCTTTCGTCCTTACCGGGTGACGTGCAGGTGAGTGTCTGCGTCGAACCCGGCGACGCACCGTGCCAGACATTCTATGGAACCGCGGTGCCGGCTTCGTCCCTACGACTACAGGCCGTCGCTGGCGACCTCCAACTCATTACTGCTGGGCCTGCCTTTCAGCCGGTCACGGTTCGGGTCACGGACACTTCCACGCCCCCGGACCCCGTGCTTGGCGTCAGCGTGCTATTTCAGTCGTTGCTTGGACGCACCACCAACAATGCGCCGATTGTGTCCGGCGGAGATACCACCATTACAAGGGATCCGATGCCGATCATCCTCGGGATGTCGCAGGCCTTCGTGACCTCCGACGCGAACGGCCTTGCCAGCATCCAGCCATCTACTGGAGGATTTCTGGGTGCCTTGGCAATTCTGGGCACAGTCACGGCTGGACCTGGGAGTCTCCCATTTCAGTTGCAATCGCTGTGGCCGATGACGGAGTGATGACAGATTAAGGAGGGCGAATAAAAAGAACTTCCGGCCGCGAAGGAAATTTGCGTAGAGGGAATGCATCGGGTTGCCGCTCCACGCCAGATCCTTCGCGGCCCGAGGCCACTCAGGATGACTTCTGAGAAAGTGCCAGCATCACTTCTTCGTCCACTGATCCACCCAATCGTTCACCGTCTTGTACCAGAGCTGGCTGTTCTGCGGCTTGAGCACCCAGTGTCCCTCATCTGGGAAGTACAGCATCTTCGACGGCACATTCAGGCGCTGCAAAGTGGTGAAGAGCTGGAATCCTTCAGACACATCCAGCCGGTAGTCCAGCTGGCCATGGATGACGAGCGTAGGAGTCTTAAAATTCAGCGCCGACAAGTGCGGCGACCATTTCCGATAGAGTTCTCGGTTGTTGTAGGGCGGCCCTTTGAGCTCCCACTCCTCGAACCAAAGCTCCTCGGTCGTGCCCCAATCGGATTCGTTATTGAACGTCCCATCGTGCGAGACGATGCATTTAAACCGCTGCGAATGCCCGAGAATCCAGTTGGCCATGTAGCCGCCAAAGCTCGCACCCAAAGCGCACTCGCGGTTCTTGTCGATAAATGGATAGGTGCGTTCGGCATCATCCAGGCCTTTCATCAAATCCTCAAACGGTGCCCCACCCCAATCGCCGTTGACCGCATCGATGAACTTCTGCCCATAGCCCGTCGATCCGTGGAAGTTGATCATCACAACCACGTACCCGTTGGCCGCGAAGAGTTCAGGATTCCAGCGATAGCTCCAGTCATCCCCCCACGCTCCCTGGGGCCCGCCATGAATGAGAAACTTGACCGGATATTTCTTATTGGCATCGAAATTCGGCGGCCTGATAAAAAAGGCCTCAACTTTATCGTTAGCCGCGCCCGTGAACCAGAAAGATTCAAGCGGAGACATTGCCACTCGGGAGAGCACGGCATGATTGAGATCGGTGAGTTGTACTTCACTCTTCTCCACGCTCGCAGTCTTGCATCCCTCAGGCTTAATCTTCCCACTCGAATCCGTGCACACCTCCTGAGATTCGAAAACGGTCGGAGCAGAAGAAGCAGCAGCAACGCCACCGGGCTGTGCCAAGGTAGCCCGAAAGATTTCGTTGGGGAACTTGACCGACATGCGGGTAAACAAAAGAGTTTTGCCGTCATGCGTTACGGCAACATCGTCGTTGTGGCCCGGCACAATCAATTTGACAGTGTTTTTCGTAAGATGGGAAGTTGTGTCATTCCCTGCGTCACCGCCGATGACAGCCGTGTCCAGCGCGATGGAATACACCGGCGAATCGCCCTTCTCCTCAGCGACGAAGTAGATTTTCGACGAATCGGGATCCCACGTGTAAGTTCCCACCCAACGGTCGAAACTCTCCGTCAGATTCCGGATGTGTCCGCTGCGCCGGTTGTACAGCATCAACCGGAAGCGGTCGCTTTCGTAACCCGGCCGAACCTGCGCACGATATGCGATGTACTTCCCGTCTGGCGAATAAAGCGGCGACGAATCACTCGCGGGATTGTCCGTGATCTTCTTCGCAGCTCCGCCATTCAGGGAAACAATAAACAAATCGTTGTTGGTGCTGAGGGCCTCGACCGCATCGTGATTCGAGGTATAGCAAATCTCCTGCCCGTCGGGCGAGAAAGCATAGTCGTCCTGCCCGCCCAGACTAAACGGTGGCACATCATAGTCCCCGGGAGTGAGATCGCGAGCTCGCGCCGCCCTCAGCCGCAATTACCAGAAGATGATTGCGCTTCCCCTCCTTGTACGCGTTCCAGTGGCGATAAAGCAGATGCGTGAAAATCAGCGCCTTGACCTTCGACTTCTCCGCTTCTTCCACTTTTTTCGCATTGCAAGCTTCGTCCGGGCACTCGGCATACACGTTCGAAACAAAAAGAATGTTTTTCCCATCCGGCGACCAGATCGGCCCATCGGCTTCGGTAGCAATCGAAGTCAGCTTATGCGTCGCTGTCACCGTCCCCTTGGTGTCGTCAAAATCCGCGATCCAGATCTGCGACCCGCCTTCTTTCGATGACAAAAACAAAAAACGCTTGCCGTCAGGCGCCCACCGCGGACGGTCCGATTCCTGAACGTGAATGATCTCGCGTGATTCGCCTCCGGCCGTCGGCACCACCCACACATGCGGCGTCTTGGTGTTCGCCTCCAGGCTGACGTCGACAGCACTGAACAAAACCCATTTCCCGTCGGGCGAGATAATGGGTTCGTTGACGCGCTTGAGCGCCATCATGTCTTCGAAGGTGAAGGGATGTTTATTCTGAGCTAAAGCAGGAAGAACCAACAATGCAATCACAATTAAGCCGAACAAACGGCGCATGACCTGCCTCCGTGGGGAACGGGGCCAGTCTAAATCATGCAGGCTTTAGGTGACCGTAACCGACTTTGTTCGTATCAAAAGGTCAATCGTTTATGAAGACGTCATCCCGAGACCCCGCGCTTTCTCAGCGGGGCGCAACCCGCTCCACGCACTCCAGAATTTCCGCTTCGCTGAGCGTATGATCAGACGCCTTGGCGCGCCGGTAGATGCTCTCCACCACATCGTCTGACGCCGGAATCCCGCGCCGTTCCAGCCAGAACAGCACGTTTGATTTCCCGCTCATGGGGCCGACATCAATCACCTGTTCCAGGCCGAACACATGCGATGGCACGCCCGAATAGACGGTGTTCGCCAGTTCGATGTCGTTCTTTTTGTAGGCCTTGATGACCGCCGCCGCATGCACGCCGGTGGCGGTGCGAAACGCATCCTCCCCGACCACCGGATAATTCGCCGGAATCGGCACCCCGGTAGCCCGCGACACCGCCAGGCAATAGTCTTTCAGCTTGGTCAGATCCTGATCCGCCCACGGCGGAATACTCATGAGTTTCAGGTTCAACAGCATCTGATCCATCTGCGTGTTGCCGACCCGTTCTCCAATTCCCAGAGCCGTCGCATGCACGCACTCGGCCCCCGCGACCAGCGCCGCCATGGAGTTGGCAATGGCCAACCCACGATCGCAATGCCCGTGCCAATCTACGCGAACCTTCTCGCCCGACGGCTTCACCACTTCCTTGATGATGAACTGCACCAGCGCGAACGTGCCCATGGGCGTAGCGTGGCCGGCCGTGTCACAAATGCAAATGGCGCGCGCCCCACAATTGATCGCCGTCGAGTACAGCCGTTTCACCATTTCCGGATCGCAGCGCGTCGTGTCTTCGGTCACGTACATGACGTCGAGGCCGAGCGACACCGCGTACTTCACCGCGCTCTCAGTCGTTTCGAGCAAAAAGTCGTCGCTCCAGTTTTCCGTGAAACGACGAATGGGACTTGATCCGATAAACGTCGCAGCCTCGATCTTCAGCCCGGTGCGCTGCACAATCTCCGCGATCGGACGGATGTCGTTCGGGTGGGTCCGGCACGCGCAGTTGGCGCGAATCTTCATTCTGTGGCCGACGATCTCGCGCGCCAAAGCCTCCACATGCTCGACTGCGCGCGGCCCCGCTCCGGGCAGCCCCAGATCGAGTGAGTTGATGCCCAGAGTTTCCATCAGATGGAGTATTGGAATTTTTTCCTGGATGGAAGGATCGCGCACCGAAGGCGATTGCAAACCGTCGCGCAAAGTTTCATCGTTGAGCAAAACATGCCCCATCGGCCGCAACGAAGCGGGATGAATCCGGTTCCAGTCGTAAATGAGTTCAGAAGACTTCATCGCGTGTAGTCAAAACCCGCCAACCACAAAGGACACGAAGCAGCACAAAGGAAATCGTTCACCCCACACAGATGACTTCCTCTGTGCACCTTCGTGTCCTCTGTGGTTAATGCACTTGATGTTTCTCTACTTAGTCTTAGGTGGTACTGTCAGCCCGAAAACAGAAATCTGCCCCGGCCCCGCCACATTCAAACCGCCCGACTCTTCAGGATTAGGCAAATAAAGTGTCTTGCAATGTTCGCAGCGATAGACTTCGGCATCGCCTCCCCAAGCCTTCTCCACATCCCCGCAAGCCTGCTCGAGCACATCGGTTGTGTAGAACCAGCGTTTCAGATGCCCGCCGCAGAACTTGCCTTTCTCATTCTTCTCGTTGCAAGCCCGCTGCCCCGGCTTCTTGATTTTGACCTTGTGCTTGGGGAGTTGCGGAGGAGTTTGTGTCCCGGAGGTTACGCTTGTCGCCAAAAGGTTCACCCTAGTTCAAGCGGTCCATGTGCCGCGAGATTCAGCTACGAACTCTTTCATTCTACTCGAAGCCTTTTGCGGGATGCTAGGTTTGCGAGGAGTCCGGGAAGGAGAGGATCTTGTGGCGCGAAGCAACGCGCAGTCAGCCCCGGCCTTATCCTCCCCCAAGAACTAGAAAGACAAGGCCAGCGCACCCTCGCGAGTAAAACCGCCCCACTGTGAAATACCGTCTTACTTGCCCGAAGCTGCCACCGATGAACCAGACACGATGCTTGCGATCTTAAGGTGATTGTTTTCGAGCGTTCCGAGCACGCGCACATCGAGACCGGCAAACGCGGCGGCCTTCCCCTGGTCGTCCAAGGTGTAAACCGCCTTTCTGGCCGGATCGTTAGAACACGTACCGGCCGCCAATCTGGGCGCACTTCTGCGCGCACGTCTGTTTGTCGCGAGTCATGTTGCCGATAATCTCGAAAGGGTTGTTGGCGAAAATTGCGGTATCGCTCATTGACCAGCAGTCAAAACGTGTAATCGCTGATAGCGCCAACTGACGCCGCAATCTCTTTGCAATGTCAGTTTGCCCAACGAGCCGGTTGACCCGCATACTCGCAAGACCACCTGTCCTCCAGGGGTTTTCTCTCTCGCCCTTTGGGAGAACTGGAGAACTCTGCGACCATCTGAAACTTATTCTGCCGCTGAGCCGTAACTGTTCCGCAGGAGGTTGACATGCATGACACCAAGGAGCGGTTGTCTCTATTCTGGATATTCGCGTTATTGAACTACCTGTATGCGGACGTGCTTGCCCTGTTCGCTTTCGTTGGCTCGCCGAATTCAGCCCCACACCTTCCCCAATGGGCTCTGCTGGGTTCAGCGGTCTTGATGGAAATACCCATCGCCATGATTCCGGCGTGTCGACTGCTTCCGTTTAGAGCGAACCGGTTGGCGAATATCATCGCGGGTGGCATTCTGACCCTTGTAAACGGTTTCCTGACCTTCGTTCTGCCTCTGACGAACGGTGACTTTCGGGACCCCGTTTTTCCAGCGTACGTGTTCTTCGCGACGATCGAAACTGTATGCACCTCGGTCATCATCTGGCAGGCGTGGACTTGGTCTAGGGTTGAGACTGTCCCCACGTCGTAACTGGTCGCTCAAATAATGAGGTCAATATGAAAAGAGAACGCCTGACACAGATCGTCCTGGTGATCGTGGGGCTGTTGAATCTGCCCCAAATTTATTTTCTCTATATGGATCTGCGGCATTCCAGCTGGCTTTTGGAGGGGAAGTGCGAGTGCGGACCGATGTTTCTGAGCTTTTTTATTCCGGTCGGGGTCTTTCTACTCATAGCCGCAAGGAGACCCTCTGAGCATCGCTCGATGATTGCTCTAGCAGCTTGGTGGAACATCTCCCATGGCGCTGTGATGGCTATTCAAACCGTGGAAGCGTGGATTCACGGCGTCCACCGGAGCTTTGCTGATGTGATGGTAAACCTTGTGATCGGAGTTGTCCTGTTAGCGCTTCTGCCAGCAAAACGAGAGGTAGTCGCGCCGGGAGTTGCGTGAACGAGCGCAGAAACCCCACACTCTACGCGGATAACGTTTCTTCTCGTCTTCGTTTCACGGTTTTTTCCCGAGGGGATGACAGTGTATCGCAGCGGCTCTGGGCAGATTGGCGTTAAATCTCAGTTACACTCGTCGACCAGCGGTCAAAACGTGTAATGGCCTAGTCTACATAGGGGGATTGCAACGGTTGACTCCTGCCCATCGCAGGCGGATACTTGGATGCTGCCAGTTGGGGGAATCGTGCCACGCACGCCTGGGAAACCTGCCAGGTCCTCTGGTCACTTCATCAACGGCTCGTCAACAATACATGCCAATTCACATCAAAGGAATCTCCAATGACTCGATTGTTGCCCAGGTTTTCGCAAGGAAGTCTTTCCCAAGGAAGTCGCAGTCTCGTGTTTCCGTTGTTTCAGCTTGTAAGCTGCCTCCTGATTCTCGCGCTGTCAGCCCCGGCGCAGACTTCGTTGGAACAAATCTCTACGCCCGCTCCGAAGGGGTTTACAGGAATATTTGGTGGAGGCCCGTTTTATAAGACTGCGAATTTCAACGTCCCGAAGAACATCGCTGAAATTGAACATTCCGGTTTCTCCGAAGCCATCGTCTGGAGCGTTGAAGTCAACAGCCAGGGCGACTTGAACTTCAACGGCGAGTTTCCGTTGACGTCGAACGGCGTCTATGTGGGCGGCAAGACTTATCCGAAATTTGCCGCGGATATGGCCACGTTAAAGCAAGCAGGAATTGTCAAAAGAGTCACCTTCAGCATCGGTTCCTCAAACTATGGAGACTGGGAAAACATCACTGCTTTGGTGAAGGCGCAAGGCGTCGGCCCGAAGAGCATTCTGTACAAGGATTTTAAGGCCCTGAAAAAAGCCATCCCGGCTCTGGATGCCCTCGATTTTGATGACGAAAATAGCTACGATCTCGGCACTACGGTTAGGTTCGGGGTCATGGTCGGCAAACTCGGCTATCACGTCTTGCCGGATCCTTATGTCGACGCCAGCTATTGGCAGAGTGTGGTTTCAGGCATCAACAACAAACTCCCGGGCACGGTAGACGGAGTACATCTTCAGGCCTACGCCGGCGGTGCAGGAAACAATCCATGCTCGGGTTGGGATTTTGGAAAAGTTCCTGTTTTCCCGGGCGTGTGGGACAAGAACTACACGCCAAGCCAGGTGGAGACGGTGATGAGGGGCTGGCACAATGAATGCGGGATCATCGGCGGGTTCATGTGGATCTACGACGACTTTGTCGGCAATGGCCTGGCCAAAAAGTACGCTAGCGCGATCAACAAGGGAGTCAAATAGAACGGTCGCACAAAATTGCGGTTACGCTCATTTGACCTGGTTGTGCCCGAGGTTCAGGTCTGCGAACTCTTTCTCGTTGACTGCTTTCTTCCAAACCAGATAATCTATCTCATAAAGCATTATCCAATGCATAATGTCCGCTCTTTGACAATTAGACCCGTCGGTCGGTGCGGCAACTCTCCGACCTTCAAGCCGCTGCACGTTCCAAAACGGAACTGCCGGGCACGGCTAACTCCAATGTTGTCTAGATTTTGCGTGTAACTCCTTAGAACTCAAGGATCTAGCCCATAGTCAAAATTTAAATCTCGTGTTTTCTGGATTTTGCAGCCAACAGGGGGAGGGGGTACCCGGTACTAAACAGTAAACTTTCCCGATCTGGGAGAAGCGGGGACGCGATCCTAGAGCCACCCTTTTCGCACATACGCTCCCGCCGAGCGCACTGCGCCTCGCAACCTTTGACCGAGTCGGCGGGCGAACATCAGGTCGAGGAAGCCTTCCATCTGCCGGGAGAACCCTTGGCCGTATCCGTACCACCAGATTTTCTTCATTCCCGGCAGACGGTCGGAGTCCACGTGCTTGATGCGCACCATTTCTTCCATGCCAAAGCGCCCGTGCGTGCGGCCCATGCCGCTGGCCTTCACGCCGCCATGGGGAGCCTCGCTGATGCCGAAGCACGCGACCGCGTCGTTCACCATGACGGTCCCCGCCAGGATGCGGCGTGCCAACGATTCTCCGCGAGCACGATCACGCGTCCAGATGCTGGCAGCGAGACCGTAGTCGGAATCGTTGGCCAGTCGGATGGCCTCTTCGTCCGTGTCGAAGGGCATCACTGGAAGGACGGGGCCAAACGTCTCCTCACGCATGATGTGCATGGCGTGCGTGACGTCAGCGAGTACGGTAGGAGCGTAGAAATTCGAGCCGAGCTGTGGCAGACGCGATCCTCCGGTCAGCACACGCGCGCCGCGAGCCCGCGCATCTTCGACGTGCGACTCGACATTCCGCAGTTGCCGTTCGTAGATTAGTGGGCCGATTTCTGTTTGCGGATCAATCCCGTTGCCCACCCGCAATTGTTTCGTTTTTCGCACGCAAGCTTCGAGGAATACGTTATACAAACTGCGATGCACGTAGCAGCGTTCAACCGAAAGACAAGCCTGCCCGCAATTCGCGAACGAGCCCCAGACCGCGCCGCTCGATGCCACGTCCACATCCGCGTCATCGAGCACCAGCATCGGATCTTTTCCGCCCAACTCCAACACGACAGGAAGCAAACGCGCAGCCGCAGCCTGCGCAATGCGCTTGCCCGTTGCAACGCTTCCGGTGAAAACCAGCTTGTCGATTTCAGCATTCAACAACGCCGAACCTGTGGTTCCATCGCCGACGATGACCTGAAATACATCCTTCGGCACACCGGCTTGATGCAGCAATGAAGCCAGTTCCACAGCGGTCAGCGACGTGAGTTCTGATGGCTTCAGCACCACCGCGTTTCCGGTTACGAGCGCGGACAGCGATTCCGTGGCAGGAATGGAGAACGGATAATTCCACGGCGAGACGATCCCGATTACTCCATGCGGCTCGCGCAGAATGCGTCCCGTCTTGGTCTTCATGGCCAGATTACCGTGCGGGACCGGCTGTTCCCGCAGGAAGGCAAAGGTATTCTCGACGCAGAAGCGCGTAGAATCTAACACCACCAGAACTTCCGTGAGCAGCGCCTCTACCATCGGCTTGCCGGCTTCGCGAGTAATCAGAGCCGCGACTTCCGATTTTCTTTGGTGGAGCAACCGCTGAAACTCGCGAAGGACGGCGACTCGTCCACGCACTCCCAATTCGTTCCACGCGGGCTGGGCGGCGCGAGCCCGAGCCACTGCAGCATGAACATCCCGCTCGGAGGCACATTCAAATTCGCGCAGCGTCTCGCCGGTCGCGGGATTTACAGAGACCACTTTACGGGCCGCGATTTGAAAGTCGGTAACCATATCCTGTGAAAAGTTTACGCGGGCGAGGGCGCCCGCGCCACACCAGTTACTAATATTCGACACTCACCAGATATAGTCCGCTCGCAGGAGCAGTTGCTCCCGCGGCTGATCGATTGCGCGCTTCCAGAATGGTGGCCACATCCTCCGGTTTCAATGTGCCTTTTCCAACCAGTACAAACGTCCCTACGAGGTTTCTGACCATGTGGTGCAAGAACCCGCTGCCCCGGACCACATACAGCAATTCCTCTCCCGCGCGCTCCCAGGTTGAGGCGAAGATGCGCCGCACGTTTGAACGCAGATCAGAAATTTCATCCTCACGCCCGCGTTCTGAATCTACTGCTGCAAAGGAAGTGAAATCGTGTTCGCCAATCACGAAGCTGGCCGCTTGTCGAATGGCTTCTTCGTCGAGCGGATAGGGATAGTGCCAAACGTAGCGGGCTAGGAAGGGCGGACAGACGGCACCGCGATGGATGCGGTAGCGGTAGGTTTTCGCGTGGGCTGACTTGCGCGCATGAAACTCAAGCGGCGCCTCCGCGGCCTCGAGCACTCGGATAGAGGGCGCCAACCTGTCGTTCAACGCTTTCACCAGATTCTGCGGCGGGATGGGCGACTCCAGGACAAACGAGGCCACTTGGGCGAGAGCGTGAACTCCAGCGTCCGTGCGTCCGGAGCCTTGAGGCAAAACCTTTTCGCCGGTCACTCGTCCAATAGCCGAGGCCAAAGTGCCCTGGATTGTGGCGGCGTCCGGCTGAATCTGCCATCCGGAAAATTCCGAGCCGTCATATGCCAGAACGATTTTGAAATTGCGCATGAGGGTTGCCTGGAGTTTTCTCCGAAATTCCACATCGAAACGGCTTGCAAGTCTTTGCAAATTTGATGCAGTCAGTTGGGCCGTAGCTGAATCAAGACTGCCGCGTCAGCTATACTATTGCATTCCACGTGGCGGTCTACGACGAAACGTGACACCTTGCCCGGACAGCACAAAAATGAAACCTGGGCGGGCTGTTTTGCGTAATAACTCTTGACCTAGAGAAGCCTTTGTCGTCATCACGAGCAGTTCTAATGCATGGAGATAAGCGAATGTCTTTGTCTGCTTTGAATTCTGCCTGTCGTCTGGTCGCTGCAATGATGCTCGCCGGCGCGCTAGCCGTTAACGGTTGGGCGCAAGATTCAGCCCAGTCCACGCCGCCGGCTTCTTCGGCGACGCCTCAATCCACGCCGGTGCAGGCCCCGCAGCCGCAGCAGTTCCATCTGGAGAATTTTGACAAGCCACAAGGGTACTTTCCAAACCCCATCGCCCCGTACAAACCTCGGTACCTACCGCCGCCTAACCTGAACAACACGCCGCGAATTGAGCAGATCATGCAGAATGGCAAGATCCTGCTCTCAATCGATGATGCGGTCGCGCTGGCCCTGGAAAACAATCTGGATATCGGGATTGCGCGCTATAACCTGAACATCGCCGATACGGACGTTCTGCGGGCCAAGGCGGGCGCGGCCATTCTGGGCGTGTTCGCTGGCGTAGTGCAGAACACACCGGGCGGTGGGGTTGGCGGATTCGGCGGGCAGGCTGGAGCCGGCGCCGGCGGCACCAGTGCAGGCGCGGGCGGCGCGGGCGCTGGGCTTGGCGGGTTGGTCGGGTCTACGCTGGGTCTCGGTCCGCAGATCACGAGTTTCGATCCCATCCTCAACGGCACTATGCAATGGGACCACTTTGATCAACTGGCCAGCAGCGTATTTACCGGTGTTCCGGTGCTGTCGCAGAACACGCAGACGTATAATTTCGCCTACACGCAGGGCTTCCAATCCGGAACCAACTTGTCTGTCGGCTTTAACAACGCCCGGCAGAGCACGAACAGCCCGTTCACTACGTTAAGCCCGGTGCTCAATACTGGTTTCCAGTTTCGACTGACGCAACATCTTTTGCAGGGACTGGGTTTCGCCGCCAACAACCGCTTCATCCGCATCGCGAAGAACAACCGGGAAATCACTGACGTTGCCTTCCGGCTACAAGTCATCACCACTGTCGATCAGATTGAAAACATGTACTGGGAGCTGGTTTTCGCTTATGAGAATGTCAGGGTGCAACAGGAGTCGTTGGCCTTTGCCCAAAAAACGTTATCCGATACTCAAAAGCAAGTGCAGATCGGCAGTCTGGCGCCTATCGAAGTGGTTCGCGCTCAGAGCACGGTGGCCGCGGACCAGCAAAGTCTGATCCAGGCTCAGAACAACCTCCAATTGCAGCAACTGCTGATGAAAAATGCGCTCAGCCGCACGCTGGTGGATCCACGATTAGCCGACGCTGAGGTAATTCCTACGTCGACCATACAACTCTCCGCGCAAGAAGAAGTCACGCCCACACAGGACCTGGTGAACGACGCTTTGGGGCACCGGCCTGAGCTAGCCGAGGCGCGGATTAATTTAGCTAGCCAGGAAGTCAGCAATAAAGCGGTTCGGAGCGCCCTGCTGCCGACGCTGGACCTTTTTGCTTACTATGGAGGTTCGGGTTTGGCTGGCGCACAGAACCCAGGAAATCTTTGCGCCAACTTGTCGGGTCGGCTACAGTCGTTTGGTTGTGCCGGACCGCCCATACCGGTCACTAGCCCCAGCTACATTCCACCGGCCCAGCCCGTCAGCTATGGGACCGCCTTGAATCAAACAATCGATTCGAGCGCCCCTGACAAGGGCGTAGGCGTAACCTTGAACATCCCGATACGCAACCGCGCTGGTCAAGCCACGCAGATTCGCTCTGAGATGGAATATCGGCAGGCGCAAATGCGTGTGCAGCAGATCGAGAATGAGATCCGCATCGAGGTGCGGAACGCACAGTTCACACTGACGCAGAACCGGGCTGCAGTGGCGGCAGCTCAAGCCGCGGTTGAATTGGGCCGCACGTCACTGGACGCAGAGCAAAAGAAATTAAATCTTGGAGCTTCGACGAGCACGCTGGTCCTGCAAAACCAGTCGGCCCTAGCAACCGCGGAATCAACCCTGGTTTCGGCGATGTCAGCTTACGAGAAATCGCGCATCGAACTCGACCGGGCCACCGGCCTGTTGTTGGACCACAACGGCATCATTATGGCCGATGCCGAACGCGGCCAAGTATCGCATATGCCGACTGTGCCCCATGTTTTGCCTCGTCAAGATATAAAATCGGTGATGGAAACTCCCCGGCAGCAGGCGCAACCTCAAAAGTAAATCCGGCAACCTCGGTCTCGCATTTTCCCTCCCCGGGCCCGTGCCCAGAGAGGGAATGCGGTACCTGGACGGCGCTGGCCCGACCATCCTCACGAAAACTCCCTCTTTATAATTCTTTACAATTCATCACCATTTTTGCTCGTGACCAAAGCTACTCTAGTGTGTTGGCAATTGTGGGGACGCATCCAATGTCGAAATTGAAAAAATGCTGCAATATTCGCTAGCAGTCTTCAGGCAAAAGGAGATAAAGAAATGGCTTTGTTTCGATTAAACTTCGCCAGCCGGGGAATCGTCAGATTCGCACTTGCGGGTGTGCTATCGGTTAGCGGATGGGCGCAGACTGCACAGCCCGCGCCGTCTGCGTTACCGCAAACCCCTCAGCCTGCGCCAGCCGCAGCTCCGCAGCCACAGCAGTATGTTCCGGTAGATTATTCGAAACCGCGCTCCCAGTTTCCCAACGTCATCGCCCCTTACAAGCCGGGATACGTGCCACCGCCGAACCTGAACAACACGGATCGCGTTCAGCAGTTGATGCGCGACGGCAAAATCATGCTTTCGATGAATGACGCGGTTGCACTGGCTCTGGAGAACAATCTCGATCTGGTGTTGGCACGTTACAACCTGAACATTGCGGACACGGATATTCTGCGTGCGGACGCAGGGGCTAACATTCTCGGCGTGAACACTGGGATCGTGCAAAACACGCCCGGTGGCGGCGTGGGCGGGCTCAGCGGAACTGTCGGTTCGGGAGCCGGCGGTACGAGCGTGGCTGCGGGCGGCGTGGGTACCGGTACTAACGGATTGGTCAGTTCGACCCTGGGCATTGGCTCGACTATTACCAGTTTTGATCCGGTGGTCACGGGCACACTTCAGATGGACCGGAACTTCACCCAATCTACGAGCGTGTTCAGCCCGGTACCTATCGCAAACACCAACACGGGCACCGGCAATTTCAGCTACCTGCAGGGTTTTCATTCGGGTACGAACTTGGCTGTGGGATTCAACAACACACACGTCACGACCAACAATCCAACCAGCGAGTACACTCCCAGCATCAGTTCTGGTTTGCAGTTCAGGCTTACCCAGAACTTGCTTCAAGGGTTTGGCTTCGTCCCCAACACGCGCTTTATCCGGATCGCCAAGAATAACCGCGAGATTTCCGACGTGGCCTTCCGGCTGCAGGTCATCACCACAGTGGACCAAATCGAAAACTTGTATTGGGATCTGGTCTACGCCTATGAGAATGTGCGGGTGCAGCAGGAGGCGCTGACTTTTGCCGAGAGGACACTCGCCGACAACAAGAAACAGGTGCAGTTCGGAACTTTGCCGCCCATCCAGGTGGTGAGCGCGCAGAGCACGGTCTCGACTGATCAACAGGCGTTGATCCTGGCTCAAACCAATCTGGAGCTGCAGGAATTGCTGATGAAGAATGCGCTCAGCCGTACGCTCGAGGATCCAGCGCTTGCGGGAGCGGACGTGATTCCCACCTCCACGATGCAGCTGCCCGACCAGGAACCGGTTGTACCCATACAGGATCTGATCGGCGACGCGCTCGGTCATCGCGCGGAATTGTCCGAGTCGCGGATTGACCTCAACAGTCGCGAACTCAACAACAAAGCAGTTCGCAATGCCATGCTGCCCACTCTGGATCTGTTCGCGTATTACGGCGGGTCGGGTATTGGCGGAAACGTGAACCCGCTTGTGCCCCTTTGTAAGACGGGCGGAAGCGCCCTGTGCTTTTCTCCCGCCACGGCCGCTCCCCCATTTCGCAATGGTGGACCGGTCAGCTACGCCGGGACGTTGAATCAGCTCGTCGATGGTACCTCACCCGACAAAGGAATTGGAGTGACTCTTACCATTCCGATTCGAAATCGACAGGGCCAAGCGGACCAGGTGCGCGCCGAGTTGGAATATCGCCAAGCGCAGGTCCGTCTGCGGCAACTTCAGAACCAGGTCGACATTGAGGTGCGCAATGCACAGTTCGCACTGCGGCAGAATCGAGCCAGCGTCCAAGCTGCGCAGGCGGCGGTTGATTTTGCGCGCCAGACACTGGATGCCGAACAGCAGAAACTGGCTGTCGGAGTTTCTAACCCAACTGCGGTGCTGCAGGACGAGTCTGGCTTAACCACGGCGGAGTCCAATCTCGTTTCCGCCAAGGCAGCGTACGAAAAAGCGCGCGTGGAGTTAGACCGCGCTACCGGCCTTTTGCTCGACCACTCTGGAATCGTGATGGCCGACGCCGAACGCGGCGAGGTGAGTCATATGCCGAATGTGCCCTACATCGCGCCACGCCAGGATTCGCAACCGGGAGCGGCTTCGCAACCGCAGCCGCCGGGCTATTGATTGTGATTTGGCCCTGCTCGCCTGGCATTCACGCGGCAGGGCCGAATGGTTTCCACTTTCAGTCTTCCTGCGCTCCGATGTATCCTTCCTCGCGTGACGCTGTCTGTCGTCTTGATCACGCAGAACGAAGAAGGCAACCTCTCTCGCACGCTTGAAAGCGTGATGCGACTGGTGCGCGATGGCAAGGGAGAAATCATTGTGGTGGACTCGGGCTCGACCGATCGCACGGTCGAGATCGCGCAGTCTCTTGGTGCGAAGGTTTTTGTCGAGGCGTGGAAAGGCTTCGCTGCGCAGAAAAATTCGGCGATGGATAAGGCGTCGATGGATTGGGTGCTGCAACTAGATGCGGATGAGCGGCTTGAACCGGAACTTGCCAGCGAAATAGAGATTGCACTGAAAGGTAGCGTGACGGTCGGTGGCTTGACGATCAGTGGCTTCTGGATTCCGCGCAAGAATTTTTTTCTTGGTCGTTGGATCCGGCATGGTGGTTTCTATCCCGACCCCAAGTTGCGTCTCATTCGCCGCGGGGCAGGGCGATTCGAGGAATACGGCGCACATCCCACGATCAATGTGAATGGGCCGACCCGCAAGCTCTCCAACGCGCTACTGCACGACGCCTATCCGACGTTGCGGGGCTACATCGATCACATGAACAGCTATTCCTCGATGGGCGCCGAGGTTGTGGCGGCCAAAGGTCACCGTCGGTTCAGCGTTGGCAACATCGTGATTCGGCCGCTGCTGACTTTCGGCTACAACTATTTTATCCGGCTCGGCTTTCTGGATGGACGCGAAGGATTGCTTCTCCACCTGTACCACTCGGCATATGTGTCCTGGAAATACGCCAAAGCATGGGAACTGTCGCGCCCAAACCTTGCAAGCAACGTTTCTACACACTGAATCTCCGTAGAGACGTAGCTGGCTACGTCGCCCGCCTTGCGGCTCTCCGCGCCCTCTTCTATCATCAAAGCTAGACGGGGTGTTCATGGCTGACAAGAAACCTGCCCGGCCGCAAGTTGCGGAGAATCCAATCGCCGATGTGTTTGAGGACCGCCATCCTTCCGAAGCGGAGAAACAGTGGGCCGAAAAAACGCTGGCTCCGACTCTGGAAAAGGCCCCTGAGCGGCCAATCGGCGCGCCCACCGGCACTAACCTTGACGAGAACGGTCATGCACGCTTCTCCACAATTTCGAATGTTCCCATCCGCCGCCTCTACACTCAGGCTGATCTCCCCGAAGACTGGGACTACGACCAGTATCTCGGCTACCCCGGCCAACCGCCCTATACGCGCGGCATTCATGCCACGGGATATCGCGGCAAGCTTTTTACCATGCGCCAGTTCTCCGGCTTTGCGTCGCCGGAGGAAACTAACCAGCGCTACAAATATCTGCTCGAACATGGCGGCGGAGGACTCTCGGTTGCGTTCGATCTGCCCACGCTGATGGGCTACGATTCTGACCATCCCGCCAGCGAAGGCGAAGTCGGCAAGTGCGGCGTGGCCATTGATTCGCTCGAGGATATGGAAATTCTCTTCGGAGGGATTAATCTCGAGAACACAACCGTCTCGATGACCATCAACTCTCCCGCTTCGGTTCTGTGGGCCATGTATTTGGTGGTTGCGGAACAGCAGGGCGCCGATTGGAAAAAGATTTCCGGGACGATTCAGAACGACATTCTCAAGGAGTACATCGCGCAGAAGGAATATATCTATCCGCCAGCGCCGTCCATGCGTCTGGTGATCGATACATTCGAGTTTGGATCGAAATTTACGCCGCGTTTCAACACGATTTCCATCAGTGGATATCACATTCGCGAGGCGGGATCGACTGCGCTGCAGGAACTGGCCTTCACCCTTTATGACGGCGTGGAATATGTGGAATGGGCGCGCCGGCGTGGTCTGGATGTAGATGAATTCGGTCCACGTCTCAGCTTCTTCTTCAACGCGCACAACGATTTCTTCGAAGAGATCGCAAAATATCGGGCGGCGCGCAAGATCTGGTATCAGGTAATGAAAGAGCGGTTCCAGGCAAAGAACCAGCGGACCTGGTTGCTACGATTCCATACGCAGACTGCTGGTGTTTCGTTAACCGCCCAGCAACCATTAAACAACATCGCGCGCGCCGCCATTCAGGCAATGGCAGCGGTGCTGGGGGGAACGCAGTCGCTGCACGTCGATGGCTACGATGAAGCGCTCGCCCTGCCGACCGAAGAAGCTGCGCGCATCGCATTACGCACCCAGCAAATCATCGGCTATGAATCTGGGGTTGTGCAAACGGTTGATCCGCTGGGTGGATCTTATTTTCTTGAGAACTTGACCCTACAAATGGAAAAAGGTGCGTTCGACTATTTCGGCAAACTGGACGCGATGGGCGGGATGGTGAAAGGCATCGAGCGCGGATATCCGCAGAAAGAGGTTGCTGAGGCTTCTTATCAATTCCAGCGTGCCGCGGAAGCGAAAGAAAAAATCATTGTGGGGGCGAATGAGTTCGTTGTCGAAGAAGAGCCGCCACACATTCTCTACATCGACGAGAGCGTAGCCCGGCATCAGAGCGCAAAATTGAAAGCATTGCGGGCCCGGCGGTCGAATGAGGAGGTCCGTCGGCGCCTCAGTGTGCTGAAAAAAGCCGCCATCCTGGAACCGAAAGCTGGGTCAAGCGGGGAAGTTTCGTCAGCGAACACTATGCCGTACATCGTGGATGCGGTGCGCGCGTATGCGACCGTCGGCGAGATCTGCGACGCCCTGCGTGAGGTTTACGGAACTTACACCGAGGCGAGCTTTACATAACCATCGTTGGTTAGATATACCATGGTATAGTGGTATATGTCGTCTACGTCCAGACCATTCAATGGTCAGATTCATGTCCGGGTCTCCTCAAGCGTTCACGAGGAGGTTGCCAAGGAAGCCTTCGAGAGGAGAACCTCCATAAGCGGGATCTTTGCTCAGGCCTTGATCGTTAGACGGGCCCTCAGGAACATTGATCCCTGGAAATCGATCTCCGAAGTGCAGTCCGCCAACCGTGGCGTCGCCGCTGCGGAAGTCGAGCGAGCCGTCGCGAGAGCGGTGAAGGCGGTTAGAAAAAGCCAACGTGGCCGGTGACAAGGTCCGCCCGCGGTTAGTCGTTGACACCAATGTCTTCGTGAGCGGGCTGATTTCCGCCGCAGGTTCGCCCGCCCGGATATTAAGCGCGATTCAGCACAAGAAGGTCATCCATCTGGTTTCAGATCCCATCGTGGAAGAGTATCTGCGGGTGCTCGATTATCCCCAGATCCGAAGATTCAAGAAAATCACTGACGAATTTGTTGCGGACATCGCAGCGTATCTTGTTTATCAAACGGAGCGCGTCGAACTCGTCTCAAGCATCAACCTGAGTTCCGATCCCGACGATGACGTGTTCCTGGAAACTGCGGTGGATGGACGGGCGGACTGGCTGGTCACGAACGATAAAGCCGACTTGCTCTGGTTGTTGACAGTGGAGGGCATCCCTATCGTTTCGGCTCGAGAAGCGGTAACACGGCTGGGGCTTTAGAACCAAATGCAGGGTTGGTGTTTTCAGTCCACCGCGGCAACACAGATGAAATGGTTTCAACGCCGCCTCGGTCTGCTATCCTTTTAACCGCGACTTTCGTCAAATCTTCGCATGCGCAAAGCGATTAATCACCTGAAGAAATCTGATCCTATCCTGCGTGCCATCATTGAACAAGTCGGGCCCTATCGCATGGAATTCGGCGAGCCGGTATTCCATAGCCTGGCCGAGGCCATTGTCTATCAGCAGTTGAATGGGAAAGCCGCCGTAACCATCTTCAAGCGATTTGCGGCTCTCGCTGGCGAACCGCTCACTGCGGAAGGTATCGCGAAGCTTACCGCCGAGCAGATGCGGTCGGTGGGTCTCTCGAAGCAGAAGTCGTCTTACCTGCGCGACATGGCGGAGCGCGCCATTCGTGGCGAACTTAGCTTCACTCACCTGCCGGAGATGACCGATGAAGAGGTCACAACACATCTGACCCAAGTCAAAGGCGTCGGCGTTTGGACCGCGCACATGTTTCTTATATTCACTCTGAAGAGGCAAAACATATTGCCGACCGGCGACTTCGGCATCCGAATGGCAATGAAAAAGCATTACCATAAACGCAAGCTGCCCAATCCGGTGCAGATGGAAAAGATCGCCAGACCGTGGGAACCCTACCGCAGCATCGCCTGCTGGTATTTGTGGCGCAGTTTGGATATTAAGCCTGTGTAGCCGGAAACCTTAACCACAAAGGACACGAAGGTTCACAAAGGAAACCGAAGCATCATCAGATTGGTTGATTCTCCTCTCCCTGTTGTATCCTAGAGCGTTCCGTGTTGAGCCGGGTGGATACAGCCGAAGAAGATGTCCTCTGAGCAGAAAATCCGTGTACTGGTCGCGAAGCCCGGCCTTGACGGGCATGACCGGGGCGCCAAGGTTATTGCCCGAGCTCTGCGCGACGCTGGCATGGAGGTCATCTACACCGGCTTGCGTCAGACGCCCGAGATGATTGTGAGTGCTGCCGTGCAGGAAGACGTGAACGTCATCGGGCTTTCGATCCTTTCGGGCGCGCACAATGCGATTGTGCCGCGAGTCATGGACCTGCTCAAACAAAACAAGATGGACGATGTGATCGTGGTTGTCGGCGGCATCATTCCTGATCAGGATGTCGCCCATCTGAAACAGATTGGGGTCGCTGCTATTTTTCAGCCGGGTACCGCGATGGACGCTATCGTTCAATTCATTCGTGCCAACATCAAGCCGCGCACGGTACCGGCAGCCGGCTGATGACCGAGATTGGCACTTCCCGTCTCCGCGACACCCTCGCCCGCATGATTGGACCCACTCCCTGGTATTGGAAGGTTTTCCCTCAAGTCAGTTCCGCCTCTGGTCAGCGGTTCGCTTGGACCCATCACGGAAGCGAGGGCCCGTTGGGCTATGTAATCTCGCTCGCTCCAGCACAGGAGCCAGACGAACCGCTTCTGGCCTTGAATACATACTGCCGCCCATTCTTTGTTCCGCCTTCGCATCTTGGTATCTGGTGCCCGGAGGGGCGGAGCATTCGTCTCGCGTGCTTCGATCCTGATCAACTCAAACCTTTCGATCTCGCAGAAATTGCGGGATGGTTCAAGCAATCATCGGAACGAATTTACGCTGCCACTGCCCCGATTGAGGATTTCGAGATTCCGCTTGGTCTCGACGCTGGCATGCACAAGATTGAAGTCCCGGTGGAAATGAGGTCGGTTGATGAACTGATTATCCCCACCAGCTACCCGGCGAAGGGAAAGGATGACCCGGCGTTCGCTTTGTACGTTTTCTATCTGCAGGCAGGACTGATCGAGGTGTTGCCGCAGAAGTGGTTCACAGCCAGCCAATATCAGATTGGAAAACAATGGATCCCGCGCGCGGCCCGCGATCCCGAATCGCACCGGATTTTTGGCGAGTGTTTCGGGGTGGGAAGCTTTCTGCTGGAAGAAGACGGTTGCCGACTGGACCAGTGGCTTGAAAAAAACATTTAGCACTGGGCATTTAGCACTTAGCACTTGGCTCTGCTGAACCTCAGCACGAATTGCAGGGGCTGAGTGCTAAGTGCCAAGTGCTACCACGTGAGTTTTTTTCTCTCGAGCAGCATGACGGCGTTCGGGTGTTGCGTTTGCGCTCTGACGACGGCACCAATCGTCTGACGCGGGCAGGTGTACTGGCGTTGACCGATGGGTTCCGTGACTTGGCGCGCAGGTCGGAGCCGTTGATCGTTGCTGGAAGCCGCAGATTCTTTTCGGCGGGAGCCGATCTGAGCCAGATTGCGGCTTTGACCGGGTCCGAGGCTCGCGAATTCTCTCGCATAGGCCAGACGCTAATGACCGCGGTAGAACGCTTCCCCGCTCCAGTCTACGCGGCGATCTGCGGGTACTGCATGGGCGGTGGACTCGATCTGGCTCTCGCTTGCCACCGGCGAATCGCTTCGCCGGATGCGGTTCTCGCGCATCGCGGCGCGGCCCTGGGACTAATCACCGGCTGGGGCGGAACGCAACGGTTGCCGCGACTCGTCGGAAAAGCAAAGGCGCTCGAAATGTTTGTGGCGGCCGAGAAGCTGCACGCGGGAGATGCACTGCGCCATGGGTTGGTTGATGGTTTGGCAGAGGACCCTGTGGCAAAGGCGATGCAGCGAATTCATTCTTCGGTGATCTTCACTTAGTCATCCTGGTGCTCGCGTTTCCGCCTGTTTGGAATCGAAGTTTGCGTCGCGATGCTAGGCTGTTATACGGTAAATGGTTCCTGGCAGCCCTTCATGGCCGAGCGATACGAATCCAGCACGCCCTCGAGCTCGACCGTCCTAGAAACACACGTGGACGCGACCTCCCCGCGTTTTGAAGCGAATATGCGTTTTCTTGCGGACATGGTTTCTCAAGTACGTAATGAGGAGGAACAAATCCGCGAGGGCGGCGGGCCAAAGGCAATCGAGAACCAGCACAGCAAAGGCCGGCTGACCGCGCGCGAGCGTATCAGCCTGTTAGTCGATCCCGGCACCTTTTTTGAGATTGGCTCCTTCGCAGCCTACGGGATGTATGAGGAGTGGGGTGGGGCACCTGCGGCAGGGGTAATCACGGGCTTGGGACGTATTCACACCAGGCTGGTGATGATTATCGCGAACGATGCCACTGTGAAAGCTGGCGCATTTTTCCCCATGACCTCAAAGAAGGTCATCCGGGCTCAGAACATCGCCATAGAGAATCATGTTCCGACCATGTATCTGGTCGACTCCGCGGGCGTTTTTCTTCCCCTGCAGGAGGATGTGTTTCCGGATACGGATGACTTCGGGCGCGTCTTCCGCAACAACGCGGTCATGTCGGCCATGGGCATCCCGCAGATCGCAGCTATTATGGGTATGTGCGTCGCGGGCGGGGGATATCTTCCGGTGATGTGCGACCACGTGCTTATGACCGACGGTAGCGGACTTTTTCTCGCTGGGCCGGCGCTGGTACAGGCGGCGATTGGACAAAAAGTTTCTGCCGAGGAGTTGGGTGGCGCAGCCATGCATTCGGCCATCAGCGGCACCGTCGACTTCCGCGAACCGAATGACGAAGCCTGTTTGGCACGGATTCGCGCGATTGTCGAGAAGTGGGGCTACAGGCGGCAGTCTCCGTGGGACCGCAAGAAGCCGGAAGACCCCGCGCTGGCAGCGGAAGAAATCTACGGCGTTTACGATTCTTCTCCCGGGCGCCCTTACGACATGAAGGAAATTGTCGCGCGCATCGTGGACGGCAGCCGCTTCGACGAATATAAGCCTGAGTACGGAAAAACTGTGGTCTGCGGTTACGCGCGCATTGGCGGATTTGCAGCAGGAATCGTCGCGAATCAGAAGCTGCATGCGCAGGCGATCGATCACGAGGGTCACAAGCGCATCGAGTTCGGAGGTGTAATTTATACAGAGTCCGCCGAGAAAGCTGCGCGGTTCATCATGGATTGCAATCAGAACCTCATTCCGCTAGTTTTCTTCCACGATGTTAACGGATTCATGGTGGGGCGCGACGCGGAGTGGAGTGGCATCATTAAGGCGGGCGCGAAGATGGTGAACGCAGTTTCAAATTCGGTTGTGCCGAAAATTACAGTGATCGTTGGCGGATCGTTTGGCGCCGGACATTACGCCATGTGCGGCAAAGCGTATGACCCGCGCTTCTTATTTGCGTGGCCGACGGCGCGCTATGCTGTGATGAGCGGTGATTCGGCCGCGGGGACATTGCTGGAAATCAAGGTCAAGCAACTGGAGCGCAGTGGGAAGAAGTTAAGCGAAGACGAAAAGAAAGAGCTTTACGAATCCGTGAAGCGTACCTATGACGAACAAACTGATCCGCGATATGGCGCCGCCCGGCTGTGGATTGACAAGATCATCGATCCCATCGAAACGCGTGATGCGATTACGATCGCTCTGGAAGCGGCCTCGTTGAACCCCGACGTGCCGGAGTTCAAGGTGGGAGTACTGCAAACGTAGCCACGGATTTTCACGGATCGGCACAGATACAGACTAAGCGCGGAGTTTGTGGATCAGCATTCATGTGTGAGAATCCGTGTAAATCCGTGGCCAAGGCTTAGGAATGCCCGAATCCGTCAAGCTCGTTGAATGTCCACGGGATGCCTGGCAGGGGCTGACAGGGCAAATCCCCACGCACATCAAGCAGGAGTATTTGCGAGCCTTGATCAGCGCGGGATTTAAGCATATTGATGCTGTCTCATTCGTGTCCCCCTCGGCCGTGCCACAGATGGCCGACTCGGAAGAAGTTCTGAAAGAACTCGATCCTCCGGATGATGTCGAGATTATCGGCATTGTCGTAAACGAAAAGGGCGCGCAGCGAGCCATCAACACGAATTCTGTACGCACCTTGGGATTTCCCTATTCGGTGTCCCCAACATTTTTACGCAACAATCAGCGCCAGACGCTCGATGAAGCCATCGACGAACTGGAGAAGATAAAAAACAAAGGCGAAGAGGCTGGCCTTGAAACCGTTGCATATATCTCGATGGCGTTTGGAAACCCTTACAGCGATCACTGGAGTGTGGGCGAAGTCGTCGACGCAGTCGACCTGCTTGAATCGTATGGCATTCACATGATTTCGCTCGCGGATACGGTTGGCATGGCCGGGCCGGCACAGATTGGTGAACTGGTTTCGGCAGTGATTTCGAAGTATGACTATCTTGAGATTGGCGTACATTTGCACAGCCGCCCCGATCAGGCGGCTGAAAAGATAACGGCCGCGTATGATGCCGGCTGCCGGCGATTCGATTCCGCGCTGGACGGCTTGGGTGGATGTCCCTTCGCCCAGGATGCGCTGGTTGGCAATATTGCAACGGAGAAGGTGGTCGAGGCGTTGACGGCCCGGGGCGCGGCTCTGCCGCCGTTAAAGCCGCTCGATGTGTTGCTGCGGGCGACGACTGAAATAGGAGCGAGATACGGAAATTCAGCGGCGGCTGATTGAAATGGAATTCAAAACACTCCATCTCGCACATGACGGCAGTATCACGATCATCACGCTCAACCGTCCCGACAAGCGCAACGCCATCAGCTACGAGCTGATCGAGGAGCTGTTGGCGGTGCTTGACAAAGTTGCCAACTCGTCTGCGCGTGTGCTGATTCTCACTGGAGCAGGGAAAGCATTTTGTTCGGGCATGGACCTGGACAATCTGAAGGCGCTCATGGGTCGCTCGCCGGAGCAGAGCCTGAAAGATTCTGAAATCATGGCCCGGCTCTTCCGCTCGCTCTATGACTATCCCAGGCCGACAATTGCGGCGGTGAACGGAGCGGCCATCGCGGGAGGCTGCGGTCTCGCGACGCTATGCGACTTAACATTGGCCGTGCCCGAGTCCAAGTTCGGCTACACGGAAGTGCGAATTGGGTTCGTACCGGCGATCGTTTCGACGTTTCTTCTGCGTCAGGTCGGCGAAAAGCATGCGCGAGACCTGCTGCTTACCGGCAGGATCATCGGAGCGGAGGAGGCGCATCGCATCGGACTCATCAACGAAATCGTTCCCGCGGAAAAGTTGGTCGAGCGAGCACGGGAACTGGCATCGCAACTCATGGAGAACAGCCCAGCATCGCTGGTATGCACGAAACGTCTGCTCAGTGACCACGCGCGGGTTCAGCTCGATGCGCAGATACAGGCCGCGATACGAGAGAATGCCGCGATCCGTGCCACCAAGGATTTCCGCGAAGGCATCTCATCATTTCTCGAAAAGCGCAAGCCGCAATGGAGCGGCGAATGAGCCGAGAAACGAACCATCCTCCCCTGGTCAGCGAGTCCCGTATGCGAGTGCGATACGCCGAGACGGACCAGATGGGCGTGGTCTATCATGCCAATTACTTTGTGTGGTTTGAAATCGGTCGAGTGGAACTTCTGCGACAACTCGGTTTTTCTTATCGCGATATGGAACAAAAAGATGGCTGCGGTATCGCCGTGATCGATGCACGCTGCCGGTATAAGGCTCCGGCTCGCTATGACGATGAGGTAATTGTTCGCACGCATTTGAAGTATATTCGTGAGTCTCTGGTGCAGTTCGAATATGAATTGGTGCGGGCCGACGACGGCACGCTGCTAGCGGAGGGGGACACCACGCACATCGTGGTCGACGCAGAAATGAAGAAAGTACCGCTGCCGGAAAAATACGTAAGCGCGTTCCGGGCAGCGATGGGAATGAAGAGCGACATCTGAGAGTTGTACCTAATTATCTGGAAGGCTGATCGACAAATTCCTTGAAAGCACTTCACATAAACGGAAACGATCTTACTTTGGAAGCGGTGCGGGAAATAGCGGTCGAGCGTCGACCCGTGCTGCTCGACCCGGATGCTCGAGCGCCTGTAGACCGTGCTCGCGCCGTTGTGGACGCGCTGGTCGCCGGCAACAAAGTGTCTTACGCGATTACGACCGGTGTAGGCAAACTCAGCGACGTGCGCATTGCGGGCGAGCAGATTCGCGAAATGCAGGTCAACTTAGTACGCTCTCACGCTGTGGGAGTGGGCGAGCCGCTGACCGCAGCCGAGGTCCGAGCCATGATGCTGTTGCGCGCCAATTCCCTTTCCAAGGGATTCTCTGGCGTACGGGCTGTGGTCGTCGACGCACTTTGCGAGATGTTGAACCGCGGCGTCACGCCGTTTGTCCCATCGCAGGGCAGCGTGGGTGCAAGCGGGGATCTGGCGCCGCTGGCCCATCTTGCACTCGCCCTGATCGGTGAAGGCGAGTGCCTCGACGACAAAGGCGTTCGCATCTCAGGAGCTGAGGCTTTGCGTCGGGCCCAAATTAAGCCGGTCGTGCTGGAAGCGAAGGAAGCGGTTTCTCTGATCAACGGAACGCAAGGGATGTTAGCGGTTGGCATCCTGGCCCTGCTCGCGGCAGAGACGCTGGTAGATACCGCAGACGTGATCGGGGCGCTTACGCTCGATGCGTTGCAAGGAACAGATGCGGCCTTCGATGAGCGCATTCACGGGGCGCGCCCGCACGCCGGTCAGTTAAAGAGTGCGGAGAATCTGCGGCGCATGCTCGAAGGGAGCGAGATTCGCGAATCGCATCGCGATTGCAGCCGGGTGCAGGATGCGTATTCTCTGCGCTGCATGCCCCAGGTTCACGGCGCCGTACGCGACACGCTGGCTCATTGCCGCGAAGTGATGGAGACTGAGGTGAACTCGGCGGTGGATAACCCTCTGGTTTTCGTGAAGAACCCTAAGCAGGCAGACGGCGAAGGGGACGTGATCTCGGGCGGGAATTTCCATGGCGAACCTCTGGCATTTGCGCTGGATTTTCTCGGAATTGCTCTCAGCGCGCTGGCTGGCATCTCGGAACGAAGGTTAGAGCGGCTGGTGAATCCGGCGCTGAATGAAGGGTTACCGCCGTTTCTGGCTGCGGGTGCGGGACTCAATTCGGGTTTCATGATGCCGCAGGTCACTGCAGCGGCTCTGGTGAGTGAGAACAAAATCCTGGCGCATCCCGCGTCCGTGGATTCCATCACCACCTCGGGCAACAAAGAAGATTTCGTTTCGATGGGAATGACCGCGGCCCTGAAATTGAAACGGATTGTCGAAAACACCCGGAACGCGATGGCGATCGAGGCCATGGCTGCCGCGCAGGCACTGGACTTCATGGCTCCGCTTAGGACCGGCAAGCGTGGACTGGCGGCCTACGCCGCGATTCGGTCGGTCTCTCCAACTATGGATAAAGATCGCGTGATGTATCAGGATTTTGTGAGGATTGCGGATTTGATCGCGAGTGGGAAAGTGGCGGAGGCGCTGAGGTAGCTCAACCTCGCAGCGACTAGCCGAGCTTTGCTCGGCCGGACAGCCGGAGCGGCTGTCCCCACGTGTTCTAGGTGCTATTGGCAGCTCTTCCTTCGAGTTCTAGCTTGTCAGCGATCGGCTTTAGCGCTTCGATGCAGAATGTGATGTGCTTGTCCAGATCGACGCCCAAAGCTGCGGCGCCGTTTACGATGTCGTCTCGATTCACTTTGCGTGCGAAAGCTTTGTCTTTCATCCGCTTTCGTACGGACTTTGTGTCCACCTCGGCCAGTGACTTCCCCGGCTTGATCAGCGCTACTGCGGTGATGAAACCCGCGAGTTCGTCGCAAGCGAACAGCGCTTTTTCCATTTGAGAGTCACGAGTGACGCCGGTGTATTCGGCGTGGGACATGATCGCGCGTCGGATTTCGTCTGGGTAACCGCGCTCTTTCAGAATCTCGTTGCCTTTAAAAGGATGGTCATCGAGGCTGGGATACTTCTCGTAATCGAAGTCGTGAAGTAGGCCTACGACACCCCAAAGCTCTTCTTCCTCCGTGGAACCAGCCGCAAATTTTCGAGCATACGCACGCATGCAGGCCTCGACCGACAACGCATGTTTGCGTAAACTTTCTGACTGGGTGAACTCAGTTAGTAAACACCATGCTGACTCGCGATCAATTGTCATCTTGTTCCTTGAACCTTGATAATTATAGCGACGTGTTATGCCATCGCAGTTCTAAACCCAGGAGCTAAAGCCCCAGTATTCATGGGGCCTTTGTGGCACGGCTGAAGCCGTGCCCTTCCCACGAAACGTGCGATCAGGAATGAAAGTAAGACTGACCTTCTCCTGCTTTCGAGAATTTATTTCGTCCTCCGGTATCATACTTCGAGTTTGCTTTCCAGATTGTGCTTGACATCCACAGGGGTTGTACCTCAGATTACGCTGCAGGTTGGGAACCGTATCTAGTTTGGTTCACTCGGTTCCAGGAGAAGCCCGCTCTGGCCCTCCCACACCTTAGATGGCCACCACTCTTGCCCCAGTAGATTCCAGGGAAGTTGTTCGTTGCGATAAATGCCTGCTGGTTCAATTCCGTACCAGTAACGATCTCTGCCGCCGTTGCCATGCTTCATTAGACGAGGACGAGCCCGAAGTAGTCGCGGCTCCGCCTCCGCCCCAGATGATGCCAACCAACGGCCACGGTCGCGGACACTTGCACTTGGCGGCGTCAATCCGGTCTATGCGTCTGCACAATGGACTCAGCCAGCGGCAGCTGGCGGCGCGTATGTCCGTGCCACGAACCTACGTTTCCAAGATCGAAAACGAGAAAGCGACTCCGACCCTCTCCTCGCTGGAGCGGCTGGCACGAGCGCTGGAGGTCACCGTGCCTGACCTGCTCAGCGGCGGCGAGCGCAATCGGCAGGAAGAGGTCCGCGAGTTGATCCAGGATCCGTTCATCGCGGAGATGCTGCCCTTCGTAAACCAGTTGAATGGGATGCAGATGTCGAGCATCCTGACCCAGGTGCGGGATTTGACCGTGCGTCCAAGAAGGAGCGCATAACGAAGAAATTCGCATGGGCTGACCGGAGATCCTTCGCTGCGCTCAGGATTTCGGCGCGCGACTCCCGCTTCGCTCACGCCGCGCAAACGCCGCAATTTTTTCCGGGCGACCAGCCAACTGCAGCCGGGATCGAGAGATCCCGGCCTTTTTGTTTAGCTTTCCAGCCGGAAGCGGGTTTCGCCGAGCCGATAAAGCCGCCGCCACACCAGGCGATTCACAGTGACAACCATGGCCGCCATCACGATGGTGGCTGCAATCAGCAAATCGAAATTTCCGGTGTCGGTCGCCCGGCTTATCGTCGAGCCCAGGCCGATAGTAGAAAATGTCTGCCCTTTGAAATGAAAATACTCAGCGACAATGCTCGCATTCCAGGCTCCGCCTGACGCAGTGACCATGCCAGTAAGGAGGTAAGGAAAGATTCCGGGAAGAATCAGCTTTCGCCAGCGCTCCACTCCGCTGATGCGGCATACCGAGCAGACTTCCTTCAGGTCGGTAGGAATTGCCATCGCCCCAGCGATGACGTTGAACAGAATGTACCACTGCGTTCCAAGCAAAAGCAGCAGGATGGAGCCAATGCCGAGCCCTCCGCCCAAACGAATCAGGATCAGCAGGATGACAGGGAAAAATGCGTTCGCCGGGACGGACGCTGCGATCTGAGCCAGCGGTTGCGCGACGCGCGCCAGGCGCGGACTGAAACCGATCTTCACACCTACTGGAATAGTCCAGGCAGCACCAATCAAGAGAGCCGCGATCACGCGAAGAAATGTTGCGCCAAGCCCTCGTCCCAACTCAGACACCTCGGAGTGATCGAGTCCAGTGAGCAAGATTGCGACTCGAACCACCGCGTATCCCGTGAGCCCCAAGGCCGCAATGCCTACAGTCCCAAGAAGCCAAGTCTTCCAGCGCGGTCCTGCATCGGGGACCGGCTCGGCCCTGTGCCGTCGAGAAAAATACGACATCAGTGACTCGCGTAGCGGGAAGACAGCTTTCTGTCGCAGCTGTGCCAAGCTGCGCGAATGCTGAATCAGATCAAGAACCCAGGAATGAGGCACCTCCGCGCTTTCGACTTGCTCGACTTTGAACTTCTCCGCCCACGCGATCACCGGTCTCCAGACGAATTGATCGAGCAACACGATCACCGCAATCATAGTAAAGACACCCAACAAAATGGATCGCGTGTCTCCAGCGCTGGCGGCCGTCTGCAGATAGGAGCCAAGGCCGGGCAGGCGGAAATCGCGCAAGCCTAGAACAAACATCTCGCAAGCCATGAGGGCGAACCATCCGCCGGCCACGGACATCATGGAGTTCCAGACCAGGCCGATCGCGGCAAAGGGCAGTTCGACCTCGGTGAAGCGTTGCCACCAACTGAATCCGTAAATCTTGGCTGCTTCGCGCATCTCTCGCGGAATGCTCTTCAGCGAGGCATAAAAGCTGAAGGCCATGTTCCAGACCTGGCCCGTAAAAATCAGGAGTATCGCTCCCAGTTCGACACCTACCTGGCGGCTCGGAAATAGTGCAACCATGGCCAGCATCACTCCGGGCAAGAAGCTCAGCACGGGGATGGATTGCAAAACATCCAACAGCGGAATCATGAAACGCTCTGCCGTCGGGTTGTAGGCAGCGACGTAGCCGTACACAAGCGTGAATACCAAGCTCAAGACATACGCAAGCGATATGCGCAACAAAGACAAACCAGCATAACCAGGAAGCGCCAGCGGACTTTGCGAAATTTCAACCGATGGCGTAAACGGTCCGAGCCAGGTTCGCCCTACGATTAAAAGGCCGTAGAACAGCGCGATGGCCGCCGCGAACATCAGCATGTCAGGCAAATGCGAAGTTTCGAGCTGCGGCAATAGGGACCACAGACGAAGCGGAGAGATGGTTGGGAGGCCTGCGCCTTTTTTCATAAACATCGCATTGGACAAATCGCCAATCAGGCGATGAAGTCTTCACTTGACGGCACTGAAACGGGCTGTGGCAGCCGATCGGTAACCTCGGCGAGGTTGGCCAGCCGCTCTGCCAAACTTGGAGTCAACGAGCCCGGCTGGCATCGCCAAAGGTAGTTGCCCGTCTTTACGCTCGGAGTATTCAGGCGGGCTTCGCTGCCCAGTCCGAGGACGTCCTGCACAGGAACCACAGAGAGGCTGGCAACGGAAGCCTGAGCCGCGCGGATGAATGCCCAGTTGATTCCCTCTTCACAATGTCCAACGTAAGCCGTCGCAGCCCGGCGCTCGTATTCGGTTGCGCTCGAATTCCACCAGCCCAGGGTTGTGTCATTGTCATGGGTGCCGGTGTAGACCACGCGATCTGGGGTGAGCCGGTGCGGCAGATATACATGGGCACCGACGTCGCCAAAGCCAAACTGCAACACAGCCATACCAGGAATGTGATGACGCTCGCGCAGTTCATGCACATCCGCCGTAATGTAGCCCAAGTCTTCGGCAAAGAACGGCAGCCCACCTAATTCCTTGCTCAGCTCATTAAAGAGCTCATCTTTAGGGCCATCGACCCAACGACCATTGATGGCAGTGGGCTCGCTGGCCGGAATCTCCCAGAACTGCGAGAATCCGCGAAAGTGATCGAGACGGATGAAGTCACAAGTTTGGGTGGCCCACCGTAACCTCTGCACCCACCACTTGTAACTTTCCGAGCGCATAGCGTTCCAATCGTAAAGAGGATTTCCCCAACGCTGGCCGGTGGCGCTGAACGCGTCCGGTGGCACGCCCGAAACCGCTACTGGCTCCAGGTCGTCTTTCAGGCGAAATAGTTCTCGATTGGCCCAGACGTCCGCGCTGTCGTAGTCCACAAAGATAGCAATATCGCCGACCACCCGGATGGACTTTTGTGCGCAGTAGAGACGCAAAGCATGCCACTGCTCGAAGAAAAAGAACTGGATCACCCTGCGGACAGCCATCTCCGAAGCCAGCTCCGTGCGGGCGGTTTGCAGCGCGCCCGCTTCACGACGCGCGAGCTCGAACGGCCACACGTTCCAGCATTGCTTGTCATAGCGATTCCGCAAGGCATCGTAGAGAACAAAGTCTTCCAGCCACCACTCATTCTCAGCGCAGAATCTTTCGAAATGGGTCCTGGCGGCTCCAGGAGCAGCGTCCAGAAACTTGTGAGCCGCTTCATTCAGCGTGGGGATCTTGTGTTCGTGAACCTGGCCGTAGTCGATGGGACCGGCCGAAGAGGGAAGCCCATTCAGCTGCGAAGCGTCGATCCACCCGCGCTCCTCCAGGCGCTCCAAACTCACCAGCAACGGGTTGCCAGCAAATGCCGAGGTCGAAGAGTAGGGAGAATTCCCGTTCGCAGGTGGGCCCAGCGGCAACACTTGCCACAACCCCTGGCGCGCGGACGCAAGAAAATCGAGAAACTCGTATGCAGCGGGCCCGAAATCACCAATGCCACCGCGCGACGGCAGTGAGGTGGGGTGGAGCAGAATTCCGGTCAAACGAGGAAATGGCATGTATGACTTACTATTCCATCCGATTTATGAGGCGATCATCAGGATCGCAGCCGGATTGGCTTTCTCCCCTATTTGTCAGCAGTTAGCGTTTAGCATTTAGCCGGTAGTCCTTGCGCCAACTCCTGGGGAGGCTAAAATGCCAAGTGCCAATTGCTAAGTACCGATTCGCTGAGAGAATTTTCCAGAGGCGGAATCCGCCGGAAGCAAAACTTATTCGCCCTCTTCCCCCTCGGCCGGCTGCTTGGTCAAGGTTTTCATCTCTTGCTCATTAATCTTGATCTTCCCCGACTTCTCCATTTGCTGGCGCAGGTTCGCCATGAACAGGCCGAACAATTCGGATTGCTTGTTCTGCACCAGGGCATCGCGGATCTGATCTTTCTTGGCGGCGAAGTCCGCGTCCGTCGGCGCTTGCTTCTCCAGAATCGCCAACACGACGCCAGTATTGCCGCTGTCGACTGGACCGCTGATGTCGCCCGGTTTGAGCGTGAAGGCGACAGATGCAGCTCCTGACATCGAGCCGATATCGGGAACTTGCCCATCCGGCAACACCAAATCACTGGTCTTCATCGTAGCGCCCAACTCTTTTGCCGCCTTCTTCAAATCGTGATCGGCCTTGGCTCGGTCGGAGAGCTCTTGCGTCTTCTGCGTCAGCAGGGTTCCGGCCCGTTCGTTCTTGAACTCCGTTTCCACGCGGCTGCGGATCTCTTCGAATGTCGGGGTAGCCGGCGGTTTGATGGCTTCCAACTCATATATCACGAAGCCTTGTGGCACTTGCACCTGATCGGGCGGAGACTTTTCGGCTGCGCTGAACACTGCCTCGGTGAACTGCGGCGAAGCACCGATGCCCGGCAGCGAATCCGTGCGGCTGATAAAGTCGGTTGCCACCACCGGCATGCTTTTTGTTGCAGCCGCTTTGTCGAGGCCACCAATTCGAGCTTGAGAAAGGAGCGCGCTCGCCTCGGAATCCGCGGCCTGCTGAGCTTTCTGTTGCTTGAGGACGGGCTCGATCTGATCCTTAACTTCCGCCAGCGTCTTCATGTGAGCGTCCTGCTTGTCCTCCACACGAAGAATCACGAAGGCGTAGCCAGCATTGATCACGTCACTGGTTCCACCCTTGGCCAGGGAAAACGCAGCTTTGTCCACGTCCGGGACGGGAAATCCGCCCCGCTTAATCCAACCGACCGACCCTCCATCTTTTCCGCTCGGGTCTTCGGAATACTTCTTGGCCAGATCTTCGAACTTTGCTCCAGCCTTTAACTGCTTGAGCACGTCCTGCGCTTTTTTCTGAGCGTCGTCCACACCTTTCTGATCAACCTTGCCGTCAGAACCGGGAAGTGGAGCCTTGATCAGGATCTGGCGAATATTCACCTGCTCCGGCGCGCGAAACTCATCGCGGTGCTGATCGTAATACGCCTGTAATTCTTGCTGGCTGACCTGAGCCTCGCCCTGCAGCTTCGCCGTATCAATCAGCACGTACTTGATTTTGCGCTTCTCTGGAATCGAGTTGTTGTAGGTCGCCTTGTTGCGCTCGTAGAAAGCCTTTAACTCCGGATCGGTGGGATGCAGCCCTTTGAGAATGTCATCCTTGCGCAGGACCGCATAGTCGAACTTGACCTTCGCATTATCTTTCTCAAATTTCTGCCGAATTTCGGCGTCGGTGACCATCGCGCCGCCTGCGACCAGGCTGCGCAGCTTATCAATTAGGATATCTTCCTTCACGCTGCGCTCGAACTGAGTTACCGTGAGGTCGTGCTGCTGCAGCAACTCCTCATACGCGGCCTGCCCGATGAAGTTGCCCCCCGGGAAAAATGTCTCGCTATAACGGCCATGCTGCAGTTCGTCGCGCACGGCCTCGTCCGTCGAACGCAAGCCAAGGTGCTCAGCCTCTGCAATCAGAGCTTGCCGCTGGATCAACTGCTGGGCAGCCTGCGACGCGAAGAATGGCAACAACATCGAGGCTTGCGCCCCACCGCGCGGGAATTGCTGGCGGACCATCTCCCGGGCCTGACGCTGAACTTCCAGGCTTGTAATATCGGTTCCAGCCACCTTGGCCACTACACCGCGGGCCGGTCCGCTGCTGCCAAAAAAATCGGTGCTGCCAAAGCCAGGAACTAAGGTGATCACCATGAAAACGGAAATCATGGTGAGCAGGCCGCCAAGAACGATCTTCTTGATCGGGCCAGGGGTTTGCAGAAATCGAATCATTGTCTAATCACTCCGGAGTACAAGGGCGAGCTAGTCATTATAAACCAAGGGGGGTCGTAGGATTGCGGAGGCCGTCTTGCTGCGGAATTCGGGCAAGTCCGTGAATGTACGGCTCTCCTCTAAACTTGTCTCGTGATGGCCAGGCCATCTGTCGTCATACAATCGTCAAAACAGCGAAACCTGTGTTGTGAAACTGACTGGAAGTCTTTCCAAGCCCTTCAACGTCGCGCTGCGATCCCCAATCTTTCAATTGCCCCGATTCCCTAGACGTGTTGGCTAACCGACAAAACATTCCCGTCGGGATCCTTGAACCAAGCCACTTTGTCGCCACTGGGAGCCGTCCAAATCCCCAGCTTGTCTTGTTCGAGGAAACCAAATATCTCGAAATGAACTCCTTTTGCTTGGAGCGCGGCAACGACTTTCTCAATGTCCGAAACCCGCCATCCCAGAATCGTGAACGGCGCCGGCGTGAATTCCGGAGCTTTTGCGACTCGGACCATGATCCCATTTGCATCCAGTACCAGAGCAAAACCGTCATCTTTGACGAAGCGAAGTCCCAGCACCCCTTCGTAAAACGTCCTCGCCTTTCCCGAGTCTCTGGTGGGAACAAAGGCAACAATATTGATTGCACCCAGCATTCGTCCTCCTTGACTGGCAGCTCGATTCGATCTGAAAAGCGCTCAGGCCTCTTCCGGCGGCAGTTCGAAATCCACCAGGTTGCCGCGGAAACCTTGTGTCTTCCAGGCTCCGAAGGCGATACCAACAGCCATCCAAATGGCTCCAAAGATCAGTGCCTTGGTGCTGAGGTTCGACCATAGAAGCAGGCAAATCACGAAGCCTAAAACCGGCGGCAGAAGATTACTCAGCTTCTTTTCTTTTTGATGGAGATAGTAGCGAACAAACGCCGCCGCATTCACGCCCATGAAAGCGATCAGAGCGCCGAAATTAAGAAGGTTCGCACCCAGTTCGTAGCCGGTCGCTTCCCCAGCTCTTGCCGGCAGAAAGAAAGCCCCCGCCAGAGCCAGCGCACCGACGAACAGCACGTTGTTGCGAGGAACGTGCCGCTTCGCATCCACCACGCCAAAAAAAGACTTAGGCAAGGCGCTGCTGCGGCCCATGCCATAAAGCAGGCGAGCGGCGCCCAACTGCGCTCCCATGCCGGAGCCGAAATTGGCCACGACCAGCGTGAATCCGATAATTGCAAAAAGCGGCGCCCACGCACGGCCAGCCACGAATGTAAACGCGGTGTCCACGTTGGGGTAAGGCTGCGACGCGGGCCATACCAGTTGAGCCGCATAAACCTCGACTGCCGACAGAATGCCGATCACCAGGCAGGTCAGCACCGTCGCCAGCAGAATATTCCGCCGCGGATTCTCGGCCTCCTCCGATAGCGTCGAGATGCCATCAAAACCAATGTAGGTCAGCACAGCGACGGAAGTACCGCCCAGCACGGCTTTCGTATTCCACGTCTGCGGATCATAAAAAGGACGCGTGAAGAATGCAGCCCCATCATGCGGATTTCCGAAGATGTAGCGGGCCGCAGCCACGAAGAATATCGCGATCACCACGCCCATCCCCGCTGCCAGTGCAGTGTTCACGCGAGCGGAGGTCTTCACTCCCTGAACGTTCAAAGCGGTAAAGACCAGCGCAAAGAAAACGGCCCAGGCTCCGTAAGGCACGCCGGGAGCAAACACGTGGGCCTGTTGGCTGATCCAGATGATGCAGATCATCGGATTCAGCATGTAATCCATCACCATGCTCCATCCGGTAACGTAGCCGAGCGCCGGATTGATCTCTTGCCCGACGTAGGTGAAGGCGGAACCAGCGCTGGGATAAGCTCGCGCCATGCGCCCGTAACTGATCGCGGTGAACAGCATTGCCACCATCGCGATCAGGATCGTCGTGACCACGTGTCCGTGGCCGCGATCGCTGAGCACGCCGAATACAGACATAGGCGCGACCGGCTGAATCACGATGACGCCGTAAAGGATGAGGTCCCAAAGAGTCAGAGTCCGCCGAAGACGCGCGGCCGCAGGAGTGCCAGTGGAAGCGGATGCCATGTGCGGGTATTGGATTATGTCGCGGCGAAACTGTCAACTATTAAAACGATTCCGTGGCACGATTGTGTACGTCCGCGCGGTTCCATCGCCCTGATGGTATTGCGATTGGCAGACAGAGGGCGTATTTCTTCATTATCTTTTAACCGCCGCAGAACTGGGTTGCCGCCGAGCGGATCAGTTTCAAGTTGGTATCCGTCTTGGATGTGCGCAAGTAGGTCTTGTTCTGTCTCTGTGAGTTTCGGCAGGAGATTAGCAGCTTTCTTCTACGCCATTTCTTACGTCCATTCGCAGGAGGTCTAGCTCTCCCTTTCCCCGAGTCGAAGTACGGGCGACTCGGTTCGGCAACAGACGCCAAAATCCTGCCAGAGCCGAAACCACGGGCTGCTGGCCTGCCGTTCGTCGTGCCTCCGATTGGCAGCAGAGATGTCGCTTGCGCTGAGTGGTCTAATATCCGGCGCTTCGAACATTTCCTGCAGCTGCTCGATGTCGGCAATGATGCGTTCAACGTCCATTCCGTCTCAATATCCAACATGAGCGTGGCAATCGTCAAACTGCACGCCGACCAGTGGGCAGAGTTGGTGGGACTAGCTCATATACCACCCGCCGTTCACGGAAACAGTCTGACCCGACATGTAGTCATTCATGGCAAGCATGACGGCAACAGCGGCAACATCCTCGACCGAGCCAAAGTGCCCCATCGGAATAAGATTCGGGTTCGCGTTGGGGTTGTTGGTCACCATATCGGTCTCAATCAGCGCGGGAGCAATGGCGTTCACGGTGATTCCGTCTCGAATGAGCGATGAAGCGCAGGAGTGCGTCAGCCCTATGATCCCCGCCTTGGACGCGGCGTAGTGCGCCCCCACTGCCCCGCCCGTCTGTGCAGCGACTGAAGACAGGTTGATGATGCGTCCCCACTTTCTTTGTCGCATACCGCCAACCACAGCCTGCGTTACCAAGAACACCGACTTTAGATTGACGGTGAGCACTTCGTCCCATTCTGCTTCTGTAATGTCCTCCAATTTGCGCGGATGAGCGATACCCGCGTTGTTGACGAGGATATCAATGCCACCAAGGTGCGCCTCAACCTCTGCAACCATACGCGTCACGTCGGCTGAGACAGATACATCGGCTTGAATCGCGATTGCCTTCCGGCCTGTCCCGATGATTTCGCCGCAGACCCCGTTCGCAGCGTCGGCTCGTTCGCGGAAGTTCACCGCGACATGGGCACCAGCCCGGGCCAATGCAATGGCGACTCCGGCACCGATTCCGCGGCTCCCGCCAGTCACAAGCGCCACTCGATCCCTGAGGTCTTTCATGGCGTCATTGTATGCGCGAGATAGCTCGGCAGTAGGATTAATGGTTCTCCAGTCTTGGATAATTAAATCTCGGGATGGAATGGTCCCAGCTGATTGCTGCAATGAGCGCTATAGAAATTTATCGCCAACCGAATAGGATCGGAAGGTGCCGCAGGCGGTCACTTCGAGATTGGACACACGCTCTGGTTCAGCATAGTGTTGAAGGTGAGTGAGCAGTTCCTCTCCTCTTTTCAGGTTCTCTGAACTAAGTCAGTCCATCTGAAGTACGCTCCTCTTAGTGCGGCATTCGGAGGACTCCCATGGTCGATCCCAAAGCTAACAAGCAGGCGAAGCCACCTGTTGTCGTTCCCTCGAAAAGCTCTCCTGGCAAGTTGGCAATGATGCCAGACGCCGTCCCGTCAGACAGCAAGATCAGAGAGCGGGCGTACGAGCTGTATGAAATCCGCGGTCGTGAACCCGGCCAGGACGAGCAAGACTGGCTCCGCGCCGAGAAGGAAATTCTCCAACAGAGGTGATAAAAGGTGCACATCCACCGCCATCCTTGGGTCTGAGGAAAGGCTAGAGCATAGCTATGTCTTGCCTAATTTGCAGGAATCTGGAACGAACTCTTGACTTTAGGCGCAGTAAGTACTTCGAAGCCCGTTCCGCTGCGTATTATCAGGTCAGCACGGAGTTTGCAGCCCAGAAGAACGTGGATATGAAGCGTGCCAAGAGCGATCTGGAAGAGCACCAGTTAGTATGCGCATCCGCCGCTAGGGCGAGACGGTCGTGAGCAATCCGACAACTCTGTTCTGCTCCATCTCCGGTTTGAGCCTGGATGGGGGAGCGCGAGGGGCAAGGGATGGCGTTTAAATCCCTTGCCCCTCGCTCTGAGCCGGAAGAACTGGATCCACATCGGCAGCCCACAGGCGGGTCCCAAAGTCGGGGCGATTCTCGTGGTCGTGGAAAGCTGCCGCAGGTTGAGACTCCCGGTGCGGGACTATTTGGCTGAGGTTCTCCCCGGGCTTGCCGGTCTCCCGATCCAGCGACTACCAAACCTTACTCCCGCTGCCCGGGTCGCCCAGCATTCGTAGCCTTGACCTGTTTCAGGGTGAGTGGCGTACAGCTTTCAGTTGCCCTTTCCTCCCTAACGACATTCTGGTTGATGTTGACCTTCAATGCAGAGATGGAAGTCGAATGCGAAGCCATAAGCAAGTCCCCTCGGTTTCCGAGGTTGGAGATCTCGTGGATTTTGCCTTTAGCCGTCGGGCAAACCACCGAGAGTTCCCGCCTCTACTTAAGAAATCGGAAACGGATAGCAAAAGACGACAGGGTGCCGAAAAAATCAGAGGTCACGGGCTCGGAAAGGGACCATGCTGAAAGTCCCCACCCTTTGGAGGTTTTCCGAAGGGTGGGGACTATCGTCGCCGAATTGCGGCTGCTATTTGGCCGCTTGCGGTTTAGGCGCTTGCTGTCTAGCCGCGGGCGGTTTAGGCGCTTGCGGTGTAGCCGCTTGCTGTTTCATCATCTTCAGCATCATCGGATGGTGCGCCAGCCCGATTGATTTTTCTGCCGGTGCGCCGAAAAGTTCGGGATGCAAGTAAAGTCCGCGATCCGCCTGCGCCTTCGCCACCTCGACAGGAATCCGGTGAGCGTTGGCCCAAGCATCCTGGCGAATGCCTGTGACTTGCCAGGAGACTTCCACGTTGGGCTTATCCGTCTTGATGGTGAACTGGTGGTTGGCGACTTTGCTGGCCACGATAGCCTGCGCAAACTGGCCCATGACCGTGAGTTGATAGCGGAAATCACGGTTCAAAGTCTCAAACCATTCGGGCAAGGTGACCACGGCGCTGCCCGAGGCATCGGTAGTCGCATTGCCGTTATAGATGTTCATCATGTCCGGGGATTCGACGAAGGAGTGATAGAGGTACTTGTTGGCGGGATCCAGCGGATGATCGATCTTGAAGGAACCGCCAGCTTTGGAGAGGTTGCCATCGACGTCGACATTGCCATCGAAAAATGCCGCGTAGCCGCCATTCTGCTCGTAGGTAAACAGAGCGTCGCCGGTGGAGGTGTTGTAAAATCCTCCGCCCACGCCGCTGGGACTCGCAGCCTGTCCATACACGCCGAAACCGGAGGAGCTGTTATCGTTAATTCCCGCCACGCCCGAGTTTTCACTAGCCGATACTCCATGCACTCCGTCGACTCCGGCCGACGGTACCGTCCCATAAATTCCATAGCCGGAGCCGGAATATCCATACGCTCCGTACGTGCCGCCAGTTCCGGAGACGCCGGCGCTGCCACTGCTGCTTCCCCCATTACCGTACACTCCGATGCTGCCATTAACGGTCGCGTAGCCCGCCATGCCGGTCGCACCATAGGCGACCACGCCATTGCTGCCGGTGGTGCTTCCCGCATCGCCGTACAGTGCGATGCTACCAGCAACTGTGGTGTAGGCCGCTACGCCGGTCGCGCCCTCGGCTATTACTCCGTTACTGGCGGTACTGGAGCCGGCGTTGGCGAACACCCCGGTACCCCCGGAACTGGAGGAAGTAGCCGTGATCGGCCCAGCGCCGAGGCTGCCGTTGACCGTTGCATTGCTTCGAATCACGGCCGTGCCATTGACATCGAGGGTGGCGCCGGGGGACGTCGTGGCGATGCCTACATTGCCAGCTGAGCCATCGAAGATATTCGAGTTTCCCAGCTTGGTCGGGCTTAGCCACTTTGTAATATGGTTCGCCGTACCGGTGCCGGTGATAGCCGCGCTTGGGTTGGTGCCACTCGCAGTTGAAGATCCAGCCGCCGAGGCCTGCACGAAGGCCGACGGTGGCAGACCGCCGATGGTCTCCGCGTCCGCGGCCTTGAGGGCGTAGGGCACGCTCATCAGCACCGTCCGTGGCTGCTCTGCCTGTCCTTGTACCTGCACTCCCAACCAGCGCGCTTCGCCGGATGCGAATGCGCTGCCAGGTAGTCCTTGGGAGGAGGCGGAGCCCAGCATTACCGAGTAGTGACCGGTTTTATCGGGTGTAACGTTCTGGGTTTCTAACCATAGCGGAACCCCGCCTTCCGATTCTTTATAGAGAGAAAATGTGACGCCGACTGTGCCCGTCACTGGCTTGTTATTCACATCAGTTAAAACGCCGCCGAACTTGACCACAGGCGGCACGACCGCATTCACGGCAGGCAAAGCTGCTTGCTGTGCGCAGAGCGAAACTGCAGAGCAAATCAACAGAAGCCAAACACTGAGAGATAACTTTATGCGCGCCATAACAATTCTCCTTTTTTTCTACGACGCTGAAGGCAGTCGTGAGAGGACTTATCTAGCGACCCGAATTACTCGGCTCTACTTGGGATATCGAAAAGGAGAGGGAAAAGACGACAAAGCACATGAAGGAATTCACGCGGGGCAAGCCGGTAAGTTTGACGGGGCCCGTTCCGGACAGCTAACGCGCGAATTTCTCTAGCGCTTGGCCAGGGCGCCGAAACCTGCGTGCGGAGTGATTTGGCTTAACGATTGGCGAAGAAGAAATTGCCCATTTGGAAGCTTATCCTTCCACTTGTTCCAGAGTTCTGTCCGCTGCGCTTCAAGCTGCAGGGCCTCATCTTTCCGTCCGCTTCGGCGGAGAAGATTGGCAAGCGCCGTCCAAGTACGGGAAAGACAAGTGGCGTCGCGCAGGTCATTCAGCGGATCGGGTTTCCATGCCATCAGTTTGTCGAGCAGTTCCGTATAGGCTGCAATGGCCTTGTCGAGTTGGCCGGTTTCGGCATAGTCGTCGGCCTCCGCTCTGATCACGTGGTCGGATCTACTCAACGGTTCAACGGCATCGGCGGGATATTGGTGAGCATCACGCAGAAGCTGAAACGCTTCCTCTATACGCCGTCTGGCTTCCTCGTCCCGGCCGAGCCAGCGCAGGGCGTAAGAAGAACCAGCCAGCAAGTCCGCTGCAGTGAGCTGAGTGCTGACATTGGTTTTTGCCTCTCGTATGCGGGCGAGAGCGTGGTCATAGACCACCAGAGATTTTTGCGGGTCGTTGTGACGGAGAATATTACCGATTTCCAGGCCGATGGTTGCAACCGAACGGCGGCTCATATAATCGATGGGGTCCATCTTCGCCAGTTCTTCACCGATGTCCTGACCTCTTTGTAAAGCAGCAAGCGCATCCCGACTTCGGCCGAGACTCGGTTCCGCGTCCTGCTTTCCCAGAATCATTCCTTCGGTACACAACGCGTTGGCCAGATTGATCCGCATGGATGCGTGTCCGCTGGCGGCTTGCGTCTCTTGGAGTTGAATAGCCTCTTGAACAGTCCGTAACGCTCCGTCCAGATCTCCAGACTGCCAGCGCGCGATTGTCAGCGCGTCAAAGATGCTGCCCCGCAGTCGATGGGCGGATGCAACCGGTTCGATAATATCCAGTGCGCGCTGACCGGCTCGTAACGCTTCCGCGAAATGTCTGGCATCTCCGGCGGTGTAAGCGATGTTTGACTCAAAATATCCCATGCTGTAAACGTCTTTAGGATCAATGTTGCCAAGACTCATGAAGCTCTCGACTCGCTCAGAGGTCGTATCGGCCCAAGACACCATTTCCGCCTTGCGATTCTGCTCGTCGGCCAAGACCATGCGATCGTGGGCAATTGTTGCCGCGATAAACAATCCTCTTCTGTTGCTGGGGTCGACTTTGAGTACGGAATCGACGAAGTTCTCCGCTTTGTCGAGACTTGCTTCCGCTTCGGGGAATTGGCCGAGGTTCGGCGAAGTTGGATCGCCTTGAGCATGCGCCACACGTACATAAGCGTAGGCGGTCTCGAGCGCGAGATCCTTGTCGCCATGAAGATCGCCGCCGAGCGAAGTCAGATATTGGAGCGAGTCGGAAACAATCTGCATTCTGACCTTCGTCGAACCGGGCAGACCTCGGATGTCATTGTCGAGTGCTATGAATTTATTGGCTAATTGGCGTACCTGATCAAATCGTCGTTCGGCAGCCCTCCGCTGGCGATTCGCAATCAGCAAGCCGGTTGACAAGCTTCCAATCACGAGTGCGATGGCGGCGGCGCAGAATGCCACGGCTGTGCGGTTGCGGCGCAGAAATTTGACGGTTCTATAGGCAAGTGCGTCGGGTCGCGCGCCAATTGGTTCGTGCTTCAGGTAACGCTGAAGATCGTCGGCAAACCCAGTCACCGAGGCGTATCGCTCCTGCGGATTCTTCTTTAAAGCTTTGCCAACAATTGTGTCCAGATCTCCACGAAGTTCGCGGCGGAGTTTGTCTAAAGTCGTGCCCCGTCTTTCAGCGACGAGCTTGCTGTCGTTCTCTATAATTGCGTCCGAGACGCGCGGCGGCTCAATCTCGAGCACAGCCTTTACCAGTTCCGCGGGCGAGTGCGGCCCTGAGCCAGCGGGATGTTGGCCAGACAATAGGACGTAGAACAACACGCCTAACGCGTAAACATCCGTAGCAGTCGTAACGGGCCGGCCGGTGAGTTGCTCGGGCGCAGCATACTGGGGAGTGAGGGCCGAGCCGGCTTCGTGAGTGAGCAAGGTTGCCGCACCCGTCTGGCCTTCGCCCTCCAGGAGTTTGGCAATCCCGAAGTCCAGCAGCTTGACTTCACCGCCGGTAGTGACCAGCACGTTGGAAGGTTTGATATCGCGATGGACGATCAGATTCGCATGGGCGTGCGCTACTGCAGCAAGCACATCCAGAAACAGGCGAACCCGTGCTTCGAGGTCGAGCTTGTGCTGGTCACAATACTGATCGATGGGGTCGCCCTGGACATATTCCAACACTAAATATGCCTGTCCAGACGGCGAGACACCCGCATCCACCAGCTCCGCGATGTGTTCATGCGCCAATCGCCCGAGAATGCTGCCTTCTCGTTTAAAGCGTTCTTCTCCACCTTTCCCCGCCAGGGCCAAGTTGACAAACTTCACTGCCACACGCCGCTCGAACCTGCCGTCACTGCGACGGGCGAGCCAGACGCTTCCCATTCCACCCTGGCCGATCTGCGAGATCAGCGTGTACGGCCCAATAGTCTGGCCCGCGAGGCCTGGCGCATTCGACCACCCGGGCGAACCTTTCTCCAGAAAACCTTCCTGCGCCAGCATGCGGTGTTCGTCCAGTAACGCTGCCAACTCTGCGGCTAATTCAGGATTCTCGTGTCTGAGCGACGACAGCCATGCGGCTTGCGCATCGCCGGTCATGGCGAGTGCGTGGTCCAGATACGGACTTACAATCTGCCAGCGCTCGGGACTGAGGGTGCGCATCGCGATTCCTCAGACTTCCAAATCCGCGCGAATTCTTTGGTGAAGATAAATACGGGCTTTTTCCCAGTTGCGCTGCACGGTTCGTTCGGAAACATCGTGCATGGCGGCGATTTCCACGAAGGAAAAGCCGCAAAAGAACTTCAAGTCGACGATCACGGCGAGGGCAGGCTCCACTTTGCCAAGCTCGTCCAAGGTTTCGCTGATTCGAACAAGCTCTTGGTGGTCCACCGCATTCTCCATCGCATCAGTGTCGAGCGAAGTAATCTCGAACAGGCCGCCGCGCTTCTGAGCGTGCCGTTCTCGGGCATGATCGATGATCAGTCCCCGCATCACTCGAGCCGCATATCCCATAAATCGTGCCTGGTCGGGAAACGACGGGCCGTCGCGCGCAGCCATGTCCAGATAAGCCTCATGCAGAAGGGTTGTGGCACTGATACTTACCTCTGAGCCGTGCCGGGCGAGTTGACGCTTGGCCAGCCGATGCAACTCGGCGTACAGGGCAGTAAACAACGCTTCCCCGGCCTGGATGTCTCCTCGTTCGGCTGCGACAATAAGAGAAGAAACTGCCGACCCCACGTTCGCCTCCGAGGGGCTGCGGGCCTCCGCGTAACAGAACCCCCAATTGGCGGATAGCTTCTCGCAGATCAACAGGATAGTCAAGCCGCTCGCGTTAGAGTGTTGAGAAGCCGTCAACCGTGTGTTTCCTCTGACGTTTACTGAAGATCCCACATCGGTACCTGATCTCGCCAGTGCGACAGACGCGACACAGCCCTTGCTGGCGGCGTTGGAGAAATACCATGCCGCTAACGGCCTTTACCCCACAACTTTGAATCACTTGACGGCGGCGCATCTGCCTTCAACCGGTGGGCGGAATGGTTTTCTATATTCTGCTCGGAGTGAGGACTGGGTCTATCAGTCCGACACATGCGTAGCGCGCGAAAAACAGCTGCATGGATGGATATTGAAAGAGACTAAAGAGTATCAAAGGGAGGTCGACAGGTTTAAGGAAGAATGCGTGACCGGTTACCGCTATTACCAGCTTCAGTCGGGTGACTTTCCACGCGATGTGCAAACTCAATACATCGAACGCTGGGCATATTTCGATTCCCAGACCAGGCAGACATGGCAAGCCCTTCTCGAGTTAAGCGAAACCGTCTGGCTGACTGACCGCGCCAACGTGCGCCTGATCGTCGATAAACAGGCGGCCTGCGGTGAGCGCTTGCCGGTCGATTTCCAGCAGATCGAGTTTCTTCACTTTGTCTTCGAGGACTCTGAATGCGGTTCCGGGGGCCAGGCACTCGGTCTCTTCCAGCAGCGCGCCCATCATTACTATGTTCGCTGCCTTCGTCGAGCCCAGTCGGTCGGCGATCTCCGCCGCAGGAATCGCGAACACCTGCACTCCGGGCGCGACGAAGTCGGCAGGAAGGCTGGCGCCGCTGTAGAGGATGAGTCCACCGCTCGCGACTTCGGGTGCGAACTTTCGCAGCGAGAACTCATTCATGGCCACCAGCACATCGGGGCGCGAGACTAGGGGCGACCCGATCCGTTCCTTCGATAAGCACACGTGGCAGTGCGCGCTGCCCGAACGCATCTCCGGGCCATACGATGGCAGCCAGCTCACTTCCAGTCCTTCGCGCATACCCATTTCGATGAGCAGTTGTCCCAGCAGCAGCACGCCTTGTCCGCCGAAGCCTGCAATTTTGATCTTCACGTCTTTGAAGTGATGGGTGTGTTGCGGTTTGTCGTTCGCTTCCGCTTTTGGAGTGATTTCAAGCACATCCGCTACCGGGCGTTGCGGGGGTTCATTGCCGATGGGGATTTCCGGGCGGCGATCGCGAAAAACATTTAGCGGGAAGGTCGGCGTCATCTTCTCGAGGACCCAGCGCCGCGCTTCCACCGGATCTTTGCCCCAAATCGTCGGACACGGTGACAAGATTTCGACAAACGAGAAACCGGCGCCGTCGCGCTGGATCTCGAGTGCTTTACGGATTGCCCGGCGCGCTTTCATTATGTTCTTGTTGTCCGAAAGAGCGACGCGTTCGATGTATGCCGGCGCTTCCAGCGTGGCCAGGAGTTCTGCCATGTGCAAGGGAAAGCCTTCGTTCGACGGCCGCCGTCCCCAGGGAGAAGTTGTGCTTTTCTGCCCGACCAGGGTGGTTGGCGCCATTTGTCCGCCAGTCATGCCATAGATTCCGTTGTTCACGAAAAAGACGGTTATCTTTTCCCCTCGATTCGCGGCGTGCACGATCTCGGCGGTGCCAATGGCGGCCAAGTCGCCGTCTCCCTGATAGGAAATGACGATCTTATCCGGGCAGGATCGTTTGATCCCCGTGGCCGAAGCGGGGGCGCGGCCGTGTGCGACTTGCACATTGCCTACATCGAAATAGTAATAGGCAAATACTGAGCACCCCACGGGACTTACGAAGATGGTCTTGTCCTGCAGCCCCAGTTCTTGCAGCGCTTCGGCAATCAGCTTGTGGGCTACGCCGTGTCCGCAGCCGGGACAGTAGTGGGTTTGGTGCTTTAGTTCTGACTTGCGCTCGTACAGGTCGTAGAATAGTGGCGATCTGGAATGGACTGATTCGTATCCGTCGTCATTGACTTCAGATTTAACTTCGGGAACCATTGCGTCGATCACGCTCTCGTTTGCCATTTTCGTTGTCCTCACACCGCTACGGCTATGCGCTCCAACACTTGTTGTTGCAGCTCCGCCACCGAAGGCACGTTGCCGCCTACCCGGCCATAGAATTCCACTCGTACTTTGCCATTCAACGCCAGACGCACATCTTCCAGCATTTGCCCGTTACTCAATTCGACGACCAGCACTTTTTGTACCTTGGCCGCGGCTTTCGCCAGCGCTTCCGAGGGATAGGGCCACAGCGTGATGGGGCGGAACAGTCCGGCTTTCACGCCTTCCTTGCGCAGCGCTTCCACTGTGGACAGCAACACGCGGGACACGATGCCGTACCCAACCAGCAGCACGTCAGCATCGTCAGTGTTGTAGAGCTCCCACCGCGGCTCGGCTTCTTGCGCGCGGATGTACTTGGCTTCCATTCTGCGCTGGTGTTCTTCCAATTCATCGGTTTCGAGATAGATGGAACTGACCAGGTTGGCCCGCGTTTCCGGCGTGCCCTTTACCGCCCAGATTTTTTCCGGTGGCTGAATCTCGCGATATTCGAGATCCAGCGGTTCCATCATTTGTCCGATGAAGCCGTCAGCCAGCACCACTGCGGGATTGCGATATTTGTCGGCGAGATCAAATGCCAGCATAGTGAGCTCGGCCATCTCCTGTACCGATGCGGGAGCCAGCACGATATTGCGATAGTTGCCGTGGCCTCCGCCCTTCACCATGGCGAAATAGTCGCTTTGTTCCGGCGCGATGTTGCCCAGTCCCGGGCCGCCGCGCATTACGTCCACGATCACGCACGGCAGTTCCGCGCCGGCCAGGTAGGACATGCCTTCCTGCATGAGGCTGAGGCCAGGTCCCGAAGATCCAGTCATAACGCGGACCCCGGCCGCCGCTGCCCCATACACCATGTTGATGGCGGCCACCTCGCTCTCCGCTTGTAAAAACGTTCCGCCGACCTGCGGGAAGTAGAGCGCGGCCGACTCGGCAATTTCACTGGCTGGAGTAATGGGATATCCATAGTAGGCGCGGCATCCGGCGAGGATCGCGCCCTTGACCACTGCCACGTTTCCTTTACAGAGCTGCCGCATGTTCGACTCCTTGCGCTGCCGCGAACGCTTTGCCCTTTGCTTTTATGCGGTAGACAGTAATCGCGCCCGGCTCTGGGCAACAGTAAAAACAGATTCCACAACCGGTGCAGTCGTGCCCGGTGTAGCGGGCGGGATGAACCCCGTAGGGACTCAACTCTGGCGCCAGTTCCAGGCACTTGGGCGGGCAGGACTCAACGCATAGCCCGCATCCTTTGCATTCCTCGACATCGACCGTGACTTTACCGCGCGCTTGGCCTGCCATCTTTCACCTCGTTTGCTGCTATCTCCACAACTAAATACCGCTGCAGCCCTTCAATCTCACTCAGGTAGATCGGTGTGCAATCTGCGCAGCCCTCGTGGATGGCCTCGCGCACGTTGCCGCCGAAAAACATTGCATTGTGCAGGAAGTGCCAAGGCATTCTTAGAGCCGCATAGGGCGCCCCTCCTTCACTACTGCAATCTTCGACCTCAGCTCTTGACCCGGCTAGGGCGGAGAGCACAGCTGACTGTGATATCCGTCACACACGGTAAGAAAACGCCTTGTTTCTTTGCGGTTGCTTACTCTTTCGATGGTCCAATGCAGCTGTAGCGCATGATCCCGGAACTACAACACTGCCTCCCGATTTATTGCTGCAGCTGTCAAAAGTGCTAGTTGTGCGGCGAACGGAACTATTGATAATGCGTTTTGGAGTTATCCGCTGGATTCTCTCCAGGATAGGCCACTATTCAAGCCGAGCGAACAAACGGATCAGCGGCTTGGAAATGCGCCCTGCAAAGCGCTGGGGTTCTTGCTCTACCTGTCGCGAGCAACAGTTGTTACAACCAGAGACCGTAGTGCATTAACCCAAGGGAGACGAAACCTGAAACTGCTCGAAGCCGGATCGAGAGGCCTCTTTCGAGCGAGTCGCGAACCAAATGATTGACCTTCGAAACTTGTGGCTTGGGTTAGCAGTCCTCATACCGACGCTGGGGCAATGCGCCAGCGCGCAAGTGGACGAATTCCTGCCCGAGATCGACGCGTATTACAAGGTGACCCAAGACGTGCGTTTGAGCTTCCAGGCGAAAGAGACTAGAGAGGGCGGGGATCCAACCCAAGCCGAGATCGGCCCGAGCATCGAGTTCTATATGAAGCCGCTACTCAGGCTAAAGAAAATTACACGGTTCGATCTTGACGACTCCAAATCCCGGCCCCTGGTGCTTGCGATTGGCTACCGCTATCTGCCATCGCCGAACGAACCAGCAGAAAACCGCATCGAGCCGGTCGCAACCTTTAACTTTCCTCTGAAGGCGGGATTGTTGCTCTCTGACCGGAACCGTGCAGACCTCGATTGGAAGAGTGGCAAATTCTCGTGGCGCTATCGCAATCGTTTACAAATCGAAAAACGGTTCACCATTCACTCCTATCACCCCGCACCCTATGCCAGCGTGGAGCCCTTTTACCAGAGCCAATACAACAAATGGAGTGACACCGCAATCTACGCCGGGTGCATGTTTCCGATAGGCAAGTACGTTGAATTGAATCCGTACTACGAGCACCAGAACAATACTGGAAAAAGTCCAAATCAGCAGTTGAACCAGTTGGGACTGATTCTCAGCCTCTTCTTCTAGGCGGAATGCAGCAGTCCAGATCCGTCGGACTGGAGCGCGATTATTCCGTGCCGGTCGGGGCTTCGCCTGGGAAATCTGAACATATCGGTGGGCCGAGGCTCCGTCGCCCGACCCACGAGATCGTTTTGCCTTTCCCGCATCAATGCCTTTGTCTCTGAACAGGTAGGTTAATTGTGTCGGCGCCGCAAATCGCGTCCCGGAGGCTTTCCTCTATGCCGCGGCCCCGGTCACGCGACGCGCTTATCTAACGCCGGTTCCTTCCTGCCAAACCCGCCTGCTTTACCAGCATCGAGTAACTGCGCTCCGTCGAGCCGGCCGAAAAGCTCGATCAGTTTGGCGACGATCCCAGTCCAGCCGGTTTGATGGCTAGCTCCCAGGCCCGCACCGTTATCGCCATGGAAATATTCGTAGAACAGGATGTAATCCTTCCAGTGAGGATCGGTCTGGAATTTTTCGGTCCCTCCGTACACCGGTCGCCGGCCAGACTTGTCACGCAGGAAGATGCCTGTCAACCGATTGGCAATTTCCCGGGCCACCTCAAACAGATTCATGCGATTGCCCGAGCCCGTAGGGCACTCAATCTTGAAGTTGTCCCCGTAATAGAGATAGAACGACAACAAGGCACGGATCAGCAATGCATTCACCGGCATCCAAACTGGGCCGCGCCAGTTAGAGTTACCTCCGAACATGCCGGTATCGGATTCTGCCGGCAGATAGTTGACCCGGAATTCCTGTCCCTCCACATGGACGATAAACGGATGCTCATCATGGTAGCGGGAGAGCGCCCGGATGCCGTGAGGACTGAGGAATTCGTTCTCATCCAGCATGCGCGTCAGAATCCGGCGCAACCGCTCCGGATTCACCAGCGCAGCAATGCCACGTTCGGCATACCCTAGATGCCCCTTCCCGGTTGGATGAATACTGTCGCGCAGTTCGGGCATACGCTGCCAGCGCTCCTGCAGAATGTTCACCACTCTCGGTACCCGATCCCGCTGCCAGGGCTCAATCACAGTAGTGGCACACAAGGGCAACAGGCCCACCATGGACCGGACCTTGAGCCGCCTCGCACTGCCATCAGGGAGGCGCAACACGTCGTAATAGAAACCATCCTCCTCGTCCCACATACCCTCGGGGCCCGTCTGATTCATGGCGCGGGCGATCCAGATGAAATGCTCAGCGAACTTCAGGGTCATGTCTTCGTAAAATTTGTCGTGGGCGGCCAACTCCATGGATATCTCAAACATATTCTGGGAGAACATGGAGACCCATGCAGTGCCGTCCGCCTGCTCAAGGCTGCCACCGGTCGGCAGCGGCGCGCTGCGGTCGAAGACACCGATGTTGTCCAGCCCGAGGAAGCCGCCTTCAAACAGATTCTTGCCAAACCGGTCTTTGCGGTTCACCCACCAACTGAAATTCAGGGTCAGCTTCGCAAACGACCGCCGGAGGAACTCGAGGTCGCCTTCCCCTTTGAGGGCCTGCTCTGTCCGGTAAAGGAAAATCGTCGCCCAGGCGTGCACCGGGGGATTAACGTCGCTGAAGTTCCACTCGTAGGCCGGGATCTGGCCTGTCGGATGCAGGAAGAACGACTGCAGCATCAGGTCGAGCTGTTCTTTGGCGAACTCTACATCGACCGTAGAGAGTGCGATGGTGTGGAACGCGAGGTCCCAGGCGGCGTACCACGGATACTCCCACTTGTCCGGCATCGAGATAACGTGTTGGTTCACCATATGGAACCATTCGCTGTTCCGCATGAAGCGTCCGCCGGGCTTCATCGGATCGACGCCGTGCTCCTCGAGCCATTTGTCCACGTCGAAGAAGAAAAACTGCTTCGACCAGAGCATCCCGGCCAGCGCCTGCCGCATGACGAGCGCTTCATCTTCGCTGACCCGGGCTGGGGTTATGGACTTGTAGAACTCATCGGCCTCTTGCTGACGCGCCTGCATAATCTCCGAGAAGTCTTTGAAGGGATTGCCGATGGCTGACGGCGCCGCATCGCTTAGCCGCAAACGGATGGTGGCTGTCTGTCCCGCTCCCACTTGCAACTGGTAATGTGCCGCAGATTTAGTTCCCCTCTTTTCGGGATTGACCACACCTTGATTTCCGTTAACTACATAGTTGTTGATTCCGTCTTTAACATGGCGAGAGGCATTGGCAGTTCCGAAAATCCGCTCGTTGTTGGTCTCGTTCTCCGTGAACAGTAGCGGGATGTCTCCCTCGCAGTACAGATATCGTTCCCCCAGATCGGCGTGCAACGCTGCAATAACCTGATAGCCCTTCTGTCCAGAGACTTGCTTCAGGGACGGCTTGGGTGTATCGGGCCACCATGTCCAGGTGTTGCGAAACCATAGCGTTGGCAGGACGTGCAGTGTGGCGGGCTCAGGGCCGCGATTACTCACGCTGATTTGAATCAGGATGTCTTCTGGCGACTGCTTGGCATACTCGACAAAAACGTCAAAATAGCGATCGCCATTGAAGATACCTGTATCCAGCAGCTCATATTCCATGTCGCCACGATTGCGCCGCTTGCTGGTCTCGATCAGATCGCCGTAGGGAAACGCCGCCTGCGGATACTTGTACAGATACTTCATGTAGGAATGGGTCGGCGTGCTGTCGATGTAGAAGTAATACTCTTTGACATCCTCGCCGTGGTTGCTCTCGCTGTTGGTCAACCCGAACAAGCGCTCCTTTAGTATCGGATCCCTGCCGTTCCACAGACCTACGCTGAAGCACAGCAACTGATTGGAATCGCTGATGCCGGCAAGACCATCCTCGCCCCAGTGATAGGCGCGCGATCGGGCCTGATCATGAGTGAAGTAGTCCCAGGCATTGCCATCCTGGCTGTAGTCCTCGCGAACCGTACCCCACTGGCGCTCGCTCAAGTAGGGTCCCCACTTTCTCCAGGGCTTCTTGCCGGAACCCACCTGTTGTTTGAATGTGATGGTCTCGAGCGTGCTTGCCTCTTCGAGTCTTGCTGCTTCTGGATTCCTGCTCATATCTCACCTCATCTTTATCTTTCATCCGGTGCTGCAGCTGTGGCTCTACGAGGTCGACAGCCGCGGGTGAATAGTTTTGGAGGTCCCTCTTGGGCGATTTTCGCTTTCAGAGCGATGTGCTAGTCGACCACAACCAGGATGCGGTACAACTGTCCGTTCGACATGTGAGCAGAAGGGGAATGATCAAACAACTGGCAGTCTTACTAGTTTTCTGCCCCTTCATAAGTCTTATGGATGCACAGCTTTGCAGAGCTGATTCGATACGCGATCTCCGCGATCTTTTCCGCTAGGGCGGTGACAACACCTTCACGGCGTGGCGCATCCAAACGGCGAAGCGGGCGAGGCTTGCAACTCATCGGCTCGGCTATCGGCGGTCTCAAGTCGAGAAAGCGTCGTCACAGACGAACTGGTTCTCTGCCTTGAATCGCAAGCTGGGTTTTTGTTATAACAAAACTGACAGTCGTTACGTGGGATCGTGAAAAGAACTGCTCGTAAAATTACTGGGAACGTCGGGCAGTTTTCAAAGCTTCGTCAAAAGAGCTCAGGCGTTGGCCGCACGCTGGCTCGTGCTGTTGGGAAACCTGTAGTATCGCTCGTGTAAGGCGCTCACGAGAATGCGCAATCGGTTCTCGCGGGCGTAAACATCGAACCTCCTTGTCCCGAGCTGTGAGGAGTTTCCGGTGCGTTTTGTTCGCAGGCCCGACGTGCACCACGCTCACCTCGAGTGCGCGGCACGGCTGCGACCTGCCTGTTACCTCAATTTCTCTTTCGCGGATGGCGGTCCCGCCATTCGTTCTCTCCCATCAAGCCGTCTCAAGCCTGCACACGCCGGAGGAAGATAATGGCGACGAATCTTATTCACATTGAAAACGACCAGGAAATCAAACAGCGGTTAGCGGCGGAACGCGCCCGATTGCGCAAGATCGCCGGGTTGGATCGGCCCGAACACTTCCACCGGCCGGTGGAGCGAGCCTTCACTGCGGAAGAGCGCAGCAAAGTCACAATACTGTTCGGAGGCTTTACCTGGAAGCACGAAGATTTGATCCGGGCCGTGTTCCAGGGATGCGGCTATCGCTGCGAGAAGTTGCCGGTGCCCGACGTCCCCGCATTCCAGATCGGCAAGGAGTACGGGAATAACGGACAGTGCAACCCGACCTATTTCACCGTCGGCAACCTGGTGCAGTACTTACAATTCCTGGAGAAAGAAGGCGTCTCGCGCCGCGATATTCTGGATAAGTACGTCTTTTTTACCGCCGGTTCTTGCGGTCCCTGCCGCTTCGGCATGTACGAAGCGGAGTACCGTTTCGCCTTGAAAAATGCCGGTTTTGACGGCTTCCGCGTGCTGCTGTTCAAGGACAGCGACGGCATCAAAGCTGCGTCGGGCGAGCCCGGTTTGAAGTTCACCATCGACTTTGGATTCGGCATGTTGAACGCCATGCACCTCGGCGACGTAATCAACGATTTGATCTACCAGATTCGTCCCTTCGAAGTGAATAAAGGCGAGACGGACCGCGTGTTTCATGAAGCGGTCGACGGATTGTGCGAAGACCTGCGGAACCGCGATTCCTTCGAGATCGAGGAGCGGGCTCCGGAATGGGCAAAACCCAAGTTCAAGAGCAACAAGGTTCTGAGAAACACCTTTAACGTGCTTGGCAAGTGGCACGAGCATATGTGGGGGAAAGATTATCTCAATGCCTTGGCTTCCGCCCGAGACAAGATGAATCGCATCGAGGTGGATCGCACCAAGGTCAAGCCGGTCGTCAAGATCACGGGCGAATTCTGGGCGCAGATCACCGAAGGCGATGGCAACTTCCACATGTTCGACTTCCTGGAGCGCGAAGGTGCGCAGGTCATAGTGGAACCGATCGCAACCTGGGTGGCTTATCTGATGTACCAAGCGAAGGCGCATGCGAAAGCGAAGTGGCCGGTGAACCAACCGCATCGCAACCCCGAGTGGTACGAAGTGCAGAAGCAGATGGCCAATTACTTCGGCTTGCGCAAAAAACTATGGGGTATTGGCGCCGGCGAGCGCATGTGGAATTTCTTCTATCACCGGACGATCAAGAACATGGGTGGCATCACCCATCATCTCGTTCCGCAAACCGAATTGGCTGAGATGGCCCATCCTTTCTACAACCAGTTCGCGCGCGGAGGAGAAGGCCATCTCGAAGTCGGCAAGAACGTCTACTACACCGTGCATCGTCTCTGCCACATGGTGTTGGCGCTCAAGCCCTTCGGCTGCATGCCTTCATCGCAGTCGGACGGCGTACAATCAGCAGTGGTCAACAAATTCAAAGAGATGATCTTCCTGCCCATTGAAACTTCGGGCGAGGGCGAGGTCAACGCCCACAGCCGCGTCCAGATGGCTCTTGGCGAAGCCAAGGTAAAGGCCAAGACCGAATTCGAGCAATGTCTGAAATCCACTGGCAAGAGTATGGAGGAGATCAGGGAATACATTGCCGAGCATCCGGAACTGCGCCGGCCCTTCTATCACGTCCCGCATCGTGAAGGCGTCACGGGAACCGCGGCCCAGTTCGTGCTGCACGTGAGCGATCGTATGGATAAGAGCACGCGGCTTTGGAAGCGTGCGCGCGTTCCTGGGCTCGCAGTACCGAACGCCGCCTGATCGTGGTCTACACCGCCGTCCTGTTTGCGATACACGTCGCGGCGAGACGGCGGTCACCACAATTCGAAAAGCTTCTTGCCACTGATTGGAGAGACGATGCACGACCATCTGGGCCAACAACCGAAACCGCAGCTATTTCAGATCGCTCCCGCGCCTGCGCAACGACCGCACGACCATCACACGGAATTCATGGTCGGACTCGACGTCGGCTCAACCACGGTCAAAGCAGTTGTCGTGGACGCGGCCACTGATAAGGCTTTGTGGCAAGACTATCAACGGCATGAAACCAAGCAGCCCGAAAAGACGCTGGAATTTCTGCGCCGTATCGAAAAGGAAGTCGGCATCAATCGCCATAATACGCGCATGTTCATGACCGGCTCCGGCGGCGGAGGCATCGCCGATCAGATCGGCGCCAAGTTCGTGCAGGAAGTCACAGCGGTGTCACTCGCAGTCGAGAAGATGCATCCCGAAGTATATTCGGTCATCGAACTTGGCGGACAGGATGCCAAGATCATCGTTTTCAAAGACGACGATGAGACCGGCCGCAAGAAAAAGATTCCGTCAATGAACGATAAGTGTGCGGGAGGGACCGGCGCCGTCATCGACAAGATCAATGCGAAGCTGAAGATTCCCGTCGCCGAGCTTGCCTTGCAGGGTTATCACGGGATCAAGCTGCACAAGGTCGCCGGTAAGTGCGGAGTATTTGCCGAAACCGACATCAACAGTTTGCAAAAAGTAGGAACACCGCCAGATGAGTTGATGGCTTCGCTTTTTGAAGCGATCGTGCTGCAGAACCTGAGCGTGCTGACCCGCGGCCATACTCTGCGGCCCCACGTATTGCTGCTGGGTGGTCCGAACAGCTTCATCAAAGGCATGCGCGAAGCCTGGCAGGCCAACATTCCCCGCATGTGGCAGGAGCGCAAGGTCGCGGTTCCTGACGGTTCAAAGCCGGAAGACCTCATTAAAGTTCCGCAAAACGCGCAATACTTTGCCGCCCTGGGCGCCATTGAATTCGGCAAGAGCGAGGAAGACTGCGTCGGCTGCTATCAGGGATACGAAAAGCTGGTGCACTACATCGACTTTGGACGGCAGGAGGAAAAGGCCAAAGCTGGTGCCAAGGGGCTGACCACCGACGACAAAGAGTTGGACACCTTCAAGGTTGACTATCGACGCAAGACGTTCGTGCCCGCGACCTTCCCCGCTCATAAAACAGTGGGCGGATTCATCGGCATCGACGGCGGCTCAACTTCCACCAAAGCCGTGTTGCTCGACGAGCAGGGCGACATTCTGTGCAAGTCTTACCAGCTCTCGAACGGCAATCCGATTCAGGACACGATCGAAATGTTCGAGAACTTGCGCGGCCAGGTGGAGGCGCAGAACGCCAAGCTCGAAGTTTTGGGCGTGGCGACGACGGGCTATGCGAAAGATATCCTGAAGGACGTTTTGCACGCGGACGTGGCGTTAGTGGAAACAGTGGCCCATACCGAGTCTGCGCTCAAGTTTTACGAGGATCCCCACGTCATCGTCGACGTAGGTGGACAGGACATTAAGATCATCATTCTGCATAACGGTCGGGTAAAAGACTTCAAACTCAACACGCAATGCTCGGCCGGAAACGGCTATTTCCTGCAGTCAACCGCTGAAGGCTTTGGGCTGAGCGTGGAACAATATGCCGATCTGGCGTTCTCAGCCCAATCCATGCCGGTTTTCGGGTACGGCTGCGCCGTCTTCATGCAATCGGACATCGTGAATTTCCAGCGTCAGGGCTGGCGGGCCGAAGAAATTCTCGCAGGCCTGGCGGCTGTGCTTCCGAAGAATGTTTTCTTGTACGTGGCCAGCATTCCCAATCTCGCTGCCTTGGGCACGCGTTTCGTCCTGCAAGGTGGGACGCAGAACAACATGGCCGTGGTGAAGGCGGAAGTGGACTTCATCCACAACAGCTTTCGTGCCGCCGGCAAGAAACCGGAAATCATCGTCCACGAGTTCTGTGGCGAGTCCGGAGCCATCGGAGCTGCGGTCGAGTCTGTCCGTTTGTGGCGCAATGGCCTGCAGACGAGCTTTGTCGGATTGGACGCAGTGCGCAAAATCCAGTACCGCACCACGCGCAACGAAAGCACGCGCTGCAACTTCTGCAAAAACAATTGCCTGCGCACTTTCATCGACATCCGAACCGCTCCCAAGGATGACCTGAGCCTCATTCCAATTCAGAAGGTCACGAAAGTTCCGTTAATGCATGGCGAGCAGCGATTGATCATCGCAACCTGCGAAAAAGGCCTGGTCGAAGATGTAAACGACATGAAAGAGATCAAAGCCGGGATCGATGAAATCAAAGATAAGTATCCCAACTTCGTGGACTTCGCTGCCCGCGAGGTCTTCCGTCCGGTTAATCCGAAGCCCGTAGCCGACCCCGTTCCGGTCACAAAATTCTGGAATAAGTCAGCCAAAGAACGCGTTCCGCTCATGGAAAACCGCAAGAAGCTTCGCGTCGGCATTCCCCGCGTGCTGAACATCTACACCTACGCACCGCTCTTCAACGGATATCTCGAGAGCCTCGGTGTGCAGCCCGAAAACATTATCTACTCCGATTACACCAGCTCGGAGCTGTATCGTGCCGGCGCGAGCCGCGGCGCGATCGACCCCTGCTTCCCTGCGAAGATCGGTATTTCGCACGTCTACAACCTGATTCAGGAAAAGCATCGGAAAAAACCCTTGGATGTTATTTTCTTCCCGATGTATGACGTGCTGACATCTCCGCTGGTCAAGATCGTCGGCGCCAACGCTTGTCCGACTGTCACCGCAACTCCCGAAACGGTGAAAGCAGCATTCACGAAGGAGAACGACGTTTTCGCCGAGCACAATGTGAAGTACGTCGATCCCATCCTGAATTTTGCCGATCGCAAACTGTTTGCACATCAAATGCTGCAGGCCTGGCAGCCAATCCTGGGACTCTCGCTCGAAGAAAACGATCGTGCCGTCGAAGTCGGATTCAAGGCGCTGGCCGATTACGAGGCCAGCATTCGCAAGCGGGCACGCCAGGTGATGGACCAACTGGAACGCGAAGATCGCATCGGCATCGTGATGCTGGGCCGCCCCTATCACCACGATCCCGGTCTCAATCACGAAATCATGGAGGAGTTCCAGAAGCTTGGGTATCCCATCTTCTCGCAAAACACTCTGCCTCTCGATGAAGACTTGCTGGAGCGGCTGTTTGGCGACGAAGTTCGCGCCGGAGTGATCAGCCATCCGCTCGACATTACGGACGCGTGGAAGAATTCTTATTCCTGCAGCACCAACCACAAAGTTTGGGCGGCAAAGTTCACCGCCCGCCATCCCAACCTGGTTGCGCTTGAAATCTCGAGTTTCAAATGCGGCCACGACGCGCCTATCTACGGAGTCGTCGAAGGCATCATCGAGCAGTCGGGCACGCCTTATTTCTGCTTCAAAGATCTCGACGAAAACAAACCCTCCGGCTCGATCCGGATCCGTGTGGAAACCATCGATTACTTCTTACGCCGCTACCGCGAGGAGATCATCAAGAAGCGCAAGGCAAGCGACGAGATCGAGGCCCAATTGGCAGCTTTGGAAGAACAACTCCGAGGCCAATACGAGCAGGAAGCTCAAGGCATGGCCGCCGACTGAGCGAACGAGTGGATTCGTAATCCAACTTCTTAAACGTAGAGTACTTGCTTCAGCAGGGTCTCAAGACCATTCCACGTGATCTGCACTCCGATGCAGAGAAGCACGAATGCAATGATTCGAAGGATGCCGTGGGCCGTCTGGGGTGAAATCCGCTGGGTGATCTTTGGGGCATAGCGATAGCACACGTAGACCGTCAGGCTCAAGACCACGAGAGCCAGAGAAATTCCCAGATGAGCCATCACATCCTGAAGCACACTAGACTTCACCGAAGCGTGCGCGCTCAAGGTCAACATAACCACGATGCAGCCCGGCCCGACGGTCACGGGAAACGTGAGCGGATAGAAAACCTGTTGCTCGATAGACAAGAAATTATCCTCCCTGATTGCCGTCCGATCGGGATTCACGCTGCTTTCCTGCTGGTTCAGCAGGTTCCATCCCATGCTGGCAAGCACCAAGCCTCCGGCAACCTGCACTACCGGAAGCGAGATCCCGAAGAACTCCAGCAGCCCCGTCCCGACGAGCTCGATCACCAACATGAAGATGGTAGTGCTGATCGCAATTTTGCGGGCCAGATCGCGAAACACAGAGTCGGGCACGTTTCCAACGAAACCGAGAAATACCAACGCCGATCCCAGTGGATTGACTAATGGCAGGAGTGCGCTGAAAGTAAGCGCGAAGGACTTGAAGAGGAGGAGCACAATTGCCATATATAGCGAAACAGCATAACACCTGCGAACGCCACTCAGGCCTTTCAGATGGGTCTAAACACGATCAAAACTCCAAGGCCAGCGGTAAACGTTTTGATGCCGAAACTGGATGTCTGGCAAGTCCCTGTTCTTTACGAAGCGTTACTCCATGCTGACAGACTTTTTACAGAACTCCCCGCAAGCTCAGCGGACGTTTCTCGTTCTTCTAATGTAGGCAGCAATTAACCCTGCGAAATGAGAATGGGAGTCCGAAGGTCATGGTGAATCACGGAACGATATTCTATGTCGACGATAATCCCAAGTCGCGAAGACTCTTGACAAGTGTGATGAGGAGTTGCGGATTTGAAGTGGTCAGTGCCGGAGATCCGATCGAGGCGCTATCACGAATCAGAAAAAGTTCTTTCGACCTGGCATTGCTCGACTACCAGATGCCACATTTGACCGGCTCGCAGTTGGCGCAGAAAATCAAGAGTGCCAAACCCGACGTTCCCGTAGTACTGCTGTCCGGCTTTTCAGCTCTGCCGCCCGTTGAACTGATCTTCGTAGATGCTCATGTAGGGCGCGGGGCAACGTTGGATGAGCTACTGGACACCATGCGCAACCTGATTCATCCGAGTGCTACTCTTCGGCCCCGAGGTCCAAGTTGTTCGGCGGGGCCGCGCTCTGATCTTGTTGCAATTCACGGAGCTTAAACCGCTGCAGCTTCCCGGTACCGGTTTTCGGAAGTTCCGGCAGGAACTCAATCCATCGGGGGTGTTTGTAGGCGCCAATGCTTTCGGCAACCCAGTCTTGCAACTCCCGGATAAGTTGGTCGCTGGCAGTGAACTCGTCGTTCAGCACAACGTAGGCCGCCGCCTTGGTGAGTCCGGTCTCATCGTCGCGAGCGACCACCGCAGCTTCCCGAATGGCTGGATGCGCAATCAATGCGCTCTCGACCTCTGTCGGGCTCAGCCAGCGGCCGTTAACCTTGAACAGGTCATTCGCGCGTCCCGCGTACCAGAAGTAGCCTTCCTCATCCTGGTGGTACTTGTCGCCGGTGCGAAACCAGTGGCCCTCAAAAGTCTCCTTCGTCTTTTCATGCTGGTTCCAGTAACCGGCGCAGGTGGAATCTCCTTTGATCCACAGATTCCCAATTTCTCCCCGAGCCACTGCTCGCCCGTCATCGTCGACGATCCTGGCCTCGTAGCCGGGAATGATCTTGCCGCTGGATCCGGGCTTGGCTTCACCCGGACGATTCGCGATGACCATCTGCAGAGTTTCCGTAGAGCCGAGGGAGTCGAGGATCTCGATGCCAAAGCGCTTTTTGAAACGTTCAAAGAGTGGGGCAGGCAGAGATTCGCCCGCTGAGATTGCATGGCGCACGCTGGAAAGGTCGAAGTCCGTTTCTTCTTCGCGCCGGTGAGCCAGCAATGCGGCATAGTTCGATGGCACAGAGAAGAACAGGGTCGGCCGGTAGCGCTCGATGTCAGCGTAGACACTAGCCGGCGCGGGACGTGCCGGGGAAAGAATGGTCGTTGCCCCGCAGCCCAACGGAAAATAGCCGGCATTCCCCAAACCGTAGGCAAAAAATAATCGAGCGACGCTATAGCAACGGTCGCGCTCATTCATCCGTAAGATATTTCTGGCATACAGCTCCGTGCACACCACCATATCGTGATGAAGGTGCACGCAACCCTTGGGACGCCCGGTGCTTCCCGAAGAGTAGAGCCAAAAAGCGGAATCATCTTTGTGGGCGACTTCCGCTTCCAGTTCCGGGGATGCGGCGCCCATCAACTCACTCAGGCAGGGATGCTGTCGATTGCTTTCGCCGACGACCACAATCTCTCGTAAATATTTGAGACGTTCCGGCTGTATTGATTGCAGTTGTGGAAGCAAAGCTTCGCTCACCAACACGACGCGGGCTCGGGCGTCGTTCAAAAGATATTCGTACTCATACGGTTTCAGCAGCGTGTTCATCGGCACCGCCACGGCGCCGATCTTGATGGTCCCGAAAAAAGAGTACAAAAACTCAGGAGTGTCCAACAGCAAAAGCACAACCCGTTCTTCAGGGCGTACGCCAAGCCTGCGAAGCGCATTGCCCACGCGATTCGTCCGCTCCAGCACTTGCCGATAACTAACCTGTTCGTCGCCGCATTCAATCGCGGTCTTTTCCCCTCTTCCTTCGAGGACATTGCGATCCACGAAATAGGTCGCAACATTGAATGCATCGGGCAAATTGGTCAACGGCTGTTCTCCGGAATCGGCGCGAGTCTGGACATACAAATCGGGATAACGGTCGATCAATCGGTCTCCATCGAATGTCTGGTTCAAAGAACCACAGTCTCAATCGGACGCCGCGGGCTGGCTCGGGCTGTCAACGTCGGATAGCCCATGTAGAAAACAAAAGTGGGCTGCCACGCGGAGTCTCCTAGAACTTCAGCAAGCAAGCCACCGACCTGCGCCGGTTTTCCCAGCGCCTTCTCATGGTCGATCATCTCCACGGCTTCATTGCAGGGCCGTCCCGCCACGCCGCGAGCCGTCGCCAGCAAATGCGCGCGCTGCCAAATCCGTCCGGCACGCAGACAGTCTTCGCGGTCGTAACGGTCCCGCACGGCAATGATGCCAATCAACGGCGCACTCAGCATCAACTCCGAGTAGCGATCTCTCTCGCCTTGCGATGCAACCCGTTGCAGCATCCACAACGGCATCATCTTGGAAACAGCAGCCGCAATCGGCGGAAGGCCGAAGGCATCAACGGTCAAGCCATCACGAAACTTCTGGACCTCGCTCCAGTTCATCCGAATCCAGCGATCGCTGCCACGAACTACGTCCGGTTCGGAATAGATTTCGCGGTTGGCTGCGGAGCTAATTTCTACAATCTTCTTTCGGTCCGCATCCGCCGTGAAGAGGAAAATCTTGACCCCGGTTTCATCGCCGGGCAAGCGGCTCAGACTGTCGATGACCTCGGGCGGGATCGGTTTCTGCGGAATGTAGGCGCCACGATTCGTATGCCGCCGCGGAATCGCATCGTACAGTTCACCCTCCTCGCGTGTGCCCGGGACGAGATCCACGCGCGCCAAGAGCCGCGGCTTGGGCTCAACCGGATCCGATCCAAGCTTCCCCGGAAGCAGCGTAAGCTTGGCTGCGTCGCCTTTGGCGACCGCCGCCAGCATCAAGTTCTCGAGAGCACAGCCCATTCCGATGTGCTCCTCTCGCAGATAGGGATCGAGCGCCCCGACGTTTCGGCTGGTATCGATATACAACTCAATCGCGGAATTCGTGACCTTGAATAACCAGGGCTGCGTGTTATGTGGGCTGGCGGCGAGAATCGCAGAGCGCACCAGCCCAAGCGCTCCATCGTTTGCATCCTTGCGCCAGTCTTTCCAGGGTTGGTAAGCTGGTCCTTCGCCGACACTGAAGACGCCTTGATCGCAGGCGCGCCAGACTCCACCGCCCACAACCACGACGGTGACAACGCCCGCGCTCTTTAAGAATGATCTGCGCTGCATGGAGCACCTCTCGCCGGTGCCTTGTCCCGGTGAAACCGGAGCGGCACCGAAACTATACTCTTGTCGACGCTCTGGACCCTATAAATCCTGACCATCACCCGCGACCCAACTTGGTATAGTCACGATCAGACAAATGCCGTTGAAATTCAACCGCAATTCTCTCCCGCTCTGGCGCCAGGACTTTCGCCTGACCCTCCGCCTTGCCCTGCCGTTGATCTTTGCGGAAGTCGGCTGGATGAGCATGGGAATTGTCGACACGATCATGGTAGGACGATTGCCGAACAGCGCTGTCGCCATTGGAGCTACCGGCCTCGGCCAGAGTCTCTACGCCAGCGTCGCCATTTTTGCTGGCGGCCTGCTGCTTGGAATGGATACCTTCGTCGCTCACGCATTCGGACGCGAGGATTTAGACGATGCCCGTCACTCCCTGGTGAATGGCCTGTTCCTCGCCTTCGCGCTCACGCCAGTTCTGATGCTTGCCGTGTCATTCTGGCCGGTGCTGATGCTGCGCTTCGGGATCAGCGTGGAGCTCGTCGAGCCGATGCGTCCATACCTGCGCGCGCTCAACTGGGGTTCGCTTCCGCTACTCGCCTACTTCGCCCTCCGGCGGTATCTGCAAGCGGTAAGCGTGGCCCACCCCATCATGTTTGCCTTGATCTCTGCAAACATCGTCAATGCGATTGGAAACTGGGTTCTCATTTACGGGCATCTCGGGTTTCCCGCCATGGGGATTACCGGCTCGGGTTGGTCAACCTGCATGGCCCGCATCTACATGACGCTTTGCCTCGCAGTGACGCTTGTCCTAGTGGAGTCGAAACGCCTCCGGCCGGGTTGGCTGAGTACAATCCGGATTGATGTTCGCAGAATGGCAGCGTTGCTAAAACTCGGAACCCCGGCCGCAACCCAGATCCTGTGCGAGATCGGAGCGTTCTCCGCGGCAACCGCATTGTGCGCCAAGCTCGGTCCCGTCCTCCTGGCCGGTCATGAGATTGCCTTGACCTGCGCGTCGCTTACCTTCATGGTGCCACTAGGAGTCAGTTCCGCCGCAGCCGTGCGAGTGGGGCAGCAACTGGGAAGACGCGATCCCGGGGGAGCACGGCGCGCGGGATGGTCCGCGATCATCATCGGCGTCGGGTTCATGGCCTGTTCCGGATCGGTGTTCGTCTCGCTGCCAAAATTGATTGCACGTCTGTTCACTCCAAACCCCGCGGTAATTCAAGTGGGCGCACAGCTGTTATTGGTCGCTGCTGCGTTCCAGTTATTCGATGGCCTGCAGACCGTAGCCACCGGAGCATTGCGCGGCGCTGGCGATACGCGAACGCCCATGCTCGCCAACTTTGTCGCCTACTGGCTGATGGGGCTTCCATTCGGCTACGTCTTATGCTTCAAGCTGGGATGGGGCGCGCTCGGCATTTGGATCGGACTCTGTGGTGGCTTGATGATCATCGGATCGGCCTTGCTGGTCGCCTGGCACAAGAGAAAGCTTTCCTGAGTTTGGTTTCGGCTTGCCAGCCGCTCATCGCTCTGCGTATCATGCAACCGTTATGGCAATTGAAAATGTAGTTCAACCAACCGGCCTTCGCCAGAAGGCACAACTGATGTCGGCCTCTGAAATGGACCGCTCCCTGGTTCGCCTGGCCTACCAGATTGTGGAAGAGAACGGAGTGGACGGTTTGGGATTGATTGGCATCCGGCGTCGCGGCGTACCACTGGCGGAACGGCTGAGTAAGTCGATCGGGCACATCCAGGAGTTCCGAGATGAAGACATTCAGGTTCCAGTCGGCACACTCGATATCACGTTCTATCGCGACGACCTTTCTACCGTCGGACCCAAACCGGTCGTGCACGAATCTGAAATCGGCTTCTCCATTCAAGACAAGAATATCGTTCTGGTCGACGACGTGCTCTTTACCGGCCGCACCATCCGCGCCGCCCTGGACGCTCTTTTTTCGCAAGGCCGTCCCCGCCGTGTGCAACTCTGCGTGCTGATCGACCGCGGCCACCGCGAGCTTCCCATCGAAGCCGCATTCATCGGCCGCACCGTGCAGACCACAATGAACGAAGTCATCGAAGTCAAGTTGAAAGAGATTGATGGCATGGAAAAGGTTCTACTGATGGAGAAGTAGGCTGCGCCAAACTCCCGTGGGGACAGCCGCCCCGGGTGTCCAGCCGAGCAACGCTCGGCTCTCCGACATCGAAAACCGTAGCGCAAAGGTTAATCGAGGTTTAAAATCAGGCGCTATTCTTTTGTCTGCGTGAATTTCGATGAACCCAACCAAGAAAGACGGCAAACAAAACGAACTCCTGCTCGCAGCAGCGCGGAAAGCCATGAAGCAGGCCTACGCTCCGTATTCACAATTCAAAGTGGGTGCCGCGATGTTGACCTCGAAAGGCGAAGTGTTCTCTGGCTGCAACGTCGAGAACGCGTCCTACGGATTGTCGAACTGCGCCGAGCGCACCGCGATCTTTGCCGCCATCGCTCAGTCAGGCCCGGGACTCGACATTCGCGCCATCGCGGTGGTGAATGAACAGGGAGTGCCGTGCTCCCCGTGCGGAGCTTGCCGGCAAGTGATTTACGAGTTCGGCCCAGACGCGACCGTCTATTTCCAGAGCGCGAAGGGTTGGAAAGAAAGTCATATTAAAGAACTCCTGCCGGAAGGATTCCGCCTCAAGTGACCCAGCTGCAAGCAAACTCGGCCCCAATTCGCGCCATCGATGTCATCCGCAGGAAGCGCGACGGGCAAGAGCTGTCGCCCGCCGAGATTGAGTATTTGGTTAGCGCGTATACCAAGGGCGAGATTCCCGACTATCAGGTTTCGGCCTGGCTCATGGCCGTGATCCTGCGCGGACTCACGCGAGCCGAAACCTCTGTGTTGACCGACGCCATGCTGCACTCGGGCGATGTGCTGGACCTTTCCGAGTTCCCCGCAAGAAAAGTCGACAAGCACTCCACCGGCGGAGTCGGCGACAAAACCTCGCTCGTGCTGGCACCGCTGGTGGCGGCGGGCGGCTTGGTCGTCCCCATGATCAGCGGCCGGGGACTGGGGCATACCGGCGGCACGCTCGACAAACTCGAATCGATTCCCGGGTTCAACGTGAACTTGTCAATCCCAGAATTCCGCCGCGTCCTCAAAGCCTGCGGCTGCGCCATGATTGGCCAGACTTCCGAGATCGCTCCCGCCGATCGAAAACTCTACGCCCTGCGCGATGTTACTGGCACGGTCGAAAGCCCTTACCTGATCTGTGCTTCGATCATGAGCAAGAAGTTGGCGGAAGGAATCGATGCTCTGGTTCTGGACGTCAAGACAGGCTGCGGGGCGTTCATGAAGAAAGATGAGGACGCCGAATTTCTGGCCGCGTTGATGGTGGAAACTGGCGAGCGGATGGGGAAGTCGGTGATCGCGTTGATCACGAACATGGATCAGCCACTCGGGTTGTGCGTTGGAAACTCCCTGGAAGTCGCCGAGGTCATCGAAGTTTTGCGTGGGAACGGACCGGAGGACCTCAGAGAATTGTGCTTCGAACTCGGGGCGCGGATGTTTCAGTTGGGCGGAGCCGTGGACACTGTGGTGCAGGGCAAGATGCTGGCTGAGCAGTTGATCGCCTCGGGAAAGGCATTGAAGACGTTCCGCCAGATGGTGGCCCTGCAAGGCGGCGACACGCGCGCGATCGACGATCCGGGCCGGCTGGCTCGCGCGAAATTTAGTCAGGATGTAGCCAGCGCAAAGGGTGGGTATGTTACGTCCATCGACTGTGAGGCGGTTGGTCACGCTTGCGTAATTCTTGGTGGCGGACGTGAGAAAAAAGAAGATACGGTCGATCCGGCGGTTGGAATTGTTCTGCATCGCAGGCTCGGCGATCCCGTTGGAGTGGGGGAGCCGCTTTGCACGGTGCATTCCAATTCCGAAACTCGCGCAGCTCGTGCAATCGAGTTGCTGCTCGCGAGCTATCGCATCACAGACGCTCCGTTGGCACAGAAGAAGAAATTGGTTCATCGCGTGATTCGAGGATCGGGGGTATAAACGTGGGGCGATTCACCGGAATTTTAGGTCTGCTGACGATGTTGACGCTGGCATTTATTTTCTCCACCAACCGGCGCGCGATCCGCGGCAAAACGGTTGCATGGGGATTAGGGCTGCAATTTGCGTTTGCGGTCTTCGTGCTGCGCATCGACATCGGGCGCCGCATCTTTCAGTACGCCGGGGACGCGGTCAACAAACTGCTGAGCTACGCCTTTGTCGGTTCCCAGTTTGTCTTTGGGGATTTGGGCAAGCAAGGCTCTCATCTTGGTTTCTACTTCGCCTTCCAGGTGTTGCCGACGGTCATCTTCATTGCCGCGTTCTTTGCCGTTCTGTACCACTACGGAATCATGCAATTCATCATCAAGCAGGCGGCGCGAGTGATGACCCGGGTCATGGGCGCGAGCGGGGCGGAGTCGCTGAACGTGGCGGCCAGCATTTTTATGGGGCAGACGGAAGCTCCGTTGACCATCCGGCCTTTCTTGCCCGATCTCACGCGGTCCGAACTGATGACCGTCATGACCAGCGGGATGGCCCATGTTTCTGGCGGAATCATGGCTGCTTACATCGCTTTTGGAATTGAGCCCAAGCACCTTCTGAGCGCAGTAATAATGACCGCTCCCGGCACCATTCTGGTTTCGAAGATGCTGGTGCCCGAGACTGAGGAACCCAAGACTGCCGGACGTGTGGTGATGAGCGAAGAGGAAATCGAAGCCGAAAAGCACGAGAACGTGCTGGGCGCCGTGGCTCGCGGCACGACCGATGGCTTGAACCTGGCGCTGAACATTGCGGCCATGTTGATTTCGTTTTTGGCTTTGATCGCGTTGATGGATGGGATTCTGCACGGAATTCATAATGGTTTGGCGCACTTCGGATTTCCCTGGTTTCCCGCGAGCCTCGAAATCATTTCTGGCAAGCTTTTCGCTCCGGTCGCATGGGTGATTGGAATTCCCTGGAAAGATTGCACGCTTGTGGGCAATCTGCTGGGCACCCGGATGGTGCTGAACGAGTTGGTGGCGTTTTCCATGCTTGGACCGCAGAAGGCCGTGCTTGATCCGCGGTCGTTTACGATTGCTACTTTTGCTCTGTGCGGTTTTGCCAACTTGAGTTGCATCGGCATTCAAATTGGCGGTATTGGCGCGCTGGCTCCGAATAAAAAGGGAGAGTTGGCGCGGCTTGGTTTGCGCGCGATGTTGGCCGGCACCATGGCGAATCTGATGTCGGCGTCGATTGCCGGTATGCTGATTTAGCTGACGTTGCATTTTCATAGTTCCCGGCAACAGCAGATTCCTCGCTTCGCTCGGAATGACAATTTGGTTGTGGATCGTCGTCGCACGGGCGCGGACGCTCGCGCCTACACGATCTTCTTGCGGGGGGCCGCTCTTTGCGAGGTTGGGGGTTTGGGCGGAGTCAGGCCGATGGCGTTGAAGACGGTGCGAAGGTCGCGCCAGTCGCCGCGCATCGCGCCTTCGATTGAAGCTTCGAGGTTTTTGAGTCCCTGGTTCAGTTCGGTTTGGCGGTTGGTTAGTGGCGGGGTGTTATCGGTGGTGGCTTTTTCGCGGTTTCCCTTGGGTGGATTGGAAGAATTCCATGACGCTGCCTCGCCACGATTTGCGGTATCGGGGTCCTTCGACTCCCGCTTTCGCGCTTGCTCAGGATGACAGGCTTCTTTGGGTGGTGCGGGCTCGTCAGCCGGAGGGTGCAGAGATCCCCTCGACAAGCTCGGGGCAGGCTCTTCGTTGGCAGCGGTTTAATTATTGCTGGGAATAGAGGGATCGTTTGAGGAATTCTCCGGCGCCGGGGCGGCCTACGAATTTGTCTCCTTCTACGATTACGCGGCCGCGGGAGAGTACCGCGTCGGGCATGCCGGTTACCTGGATGCCTTCGAACATGGAATAGTCGACGCGCATGTGATGGGTTTTTGCGCTGATGGTGTGCTTGCGGGTGGGATCAAAGATTACCAGGTCGGCATCGCTGCCAACTGCGATTGTGCCCTTGCGAGGATACAGGCCGAATAGCTTTGCTGGAGTGGTGGAAACCAGTTCGACGAAACGGTTCACGCTGAAGCGGCCCTGGGCGACGCCGCCGGAATAGATGAGGCTCATGCGATGCTCGATGCCGGGGCCTCCGTTGGGGATTTTGGTGAAGTCGTCGCGGCCCAGTTCCTTTTGTTCTTTGAAACAGAAGGGGCAGTGGTCGGTTGAGACTACTTGCAAGTGATCCTGCTTCAGTCCGTTCCAAAGTTTTTCCTGGTGCCACTTCTCGCGCAATGGGGGCGTGAAAACGTATTTCGCGCCTTCGAATCCGGGTACGTCGAAGTTCTCGATGGAAAGGTACAAGTATTGCGGGCAGGTTTCGGCATAAACGGGAAGGCCACGATCGCGGGCTTCGCGAACTTTTTCGAGGGCGTCGTTACAGCTTAAGTGCACGATGTAGACGGGTGCTCCGGCCATTTCGGCGAGGGCGATGGCGCGGGAGGTGGCCTCGGCTTCGGCGGTGGTCGGGCGTGTCAGGGCGTGATATTTTGGGGCTTTTTTCCCTTCGGCTAAAGCTTGCTGGACGATCACGTCGATGGCGCTGCCGTTTTCGGCGTGCATGCAGACCAGGCCTCCGTTCTTTGCGGTGGCGCGGAATGCCTTGAAGATGCTGGCGTCGTCGAGCATGAATACGCCGGGATAGGCCATGAACAGCTTGAAGCTGGTGACGCCTTCGCGGATGAGAGCGTTCATTTCTTCGAGTTGCGCGTCGGGCAGATCGGTGATGATGCAGTGAAATGAATAATCAGCGACGGCTTTGGCTGAGGCTTTTTTCATCCAGGTGTCGAAGGCGGTGCGGAGCGTCTGGCCTTTGTACTGGATGGCGAAGTCGATGAGAGTTGTTGTTCCTCCGAAGGCGGCGGCTCGGGTTCCGGTTTCGAAATCGTCGGCGCTGTTGGTGCCTCCGAAGGGCATGTCGAGGTGGGTGTGCACGTCGATTCCTCCGGGCAAAACATACTTTCCGGCGGCGTCGATGATTTTGGTGGCATTGTCGCGAGGAAGGCTTTGGCCGATGGCGGTGATCTTGCCGTTGCTGATGGCAAGGTCGCTCGTGTAGATGTCGGTGGCGGTGACGACGCGTCCGTTTGCGATGATGGTGTCGAAGGCCATCGGTTCCTCCGTCGAACTGGCAGAGCAGGCATTTTATGCTAAACTGCGACACCTTGGGGCACGGATCAAGACAAAACCCTTAAACCACCGAGGACACAAAGGTTCACAAAGGAGCGGCAACGCTGCTGCTGATGTGGCAAAGGAGATGACATGCGTTTTGGCTTCACGATAAAACCTGACATGCCGGTGGAGCGCATCGTCGGCCTCACGCGCCGGGCGGAAGCCGTGGGTTTTGAATATGGGTGGATCTTCGATTCTCACGTGCTGTGGCTGGAGCCGTATCCATTGCTTACGCTGATGGCGAGCAACACGAAGAACATGCGGCTTGGGCCGTGCGTTACCAATCCTGCGACGCGCGACATTACTGTGACAGCCAGCCTGTTCGCTACGCTCAATCTGATTTCGGGAGGGCGGATGCAACTCGGCATTGGGCGCGGGGACAGTTCGCGGCGAGTGCTCGGCAAGAAGCCGGTTGGGGCGGGCGATCTGGAGCGGGCGGTGAAAGCGTTTCGTGCACTCACGGCTGGGCATGAGATTGATTATGAAGGCCAGCCTACTCGGCTTTCGTGGGCGAAGGGATCTCCTCCGGTGTGGATTGCGGGATATGGGCCCAAGGTGCTGGACCTGGCTGGCAGAGTTGGGGATGGAGTAATTTTGCAATTCGCCGATCCTGACTTGATCGCGTGGTGCCTCGGTTTCGTGAAGAAGGGCGCAGAGGAAACGGGACGGGATTGGCGCAAGATCGAAGTGATGGCGGCAGCGCCGGTGTGGGTTTCCGATGATCTGAAAGTGGCGCGGGAGAGGGTGCGCTGGTTTCCGGCGCTGGTTTCCAATCATGTGGTGGATCTGCTTTCGCGATACAAGCCGGAGGAGCTTCCGCCGGCGTTGACGTCGTTTGTGCGCAATCGAGGCGGGTACGATTATCAGCAGCATTGTGAAGTGGAGAGCGGCAATTCGAAATTCGTGACGGATGAGGTTGTGGATAGATTTTGTCTGGTTGGGACGGCGGAGGCGCATCGGGAGAAGCTGCGGAAGCTGGCCGGGGTTGGAGTAACGCAGTTTAATGTTTATCTGATGTGCGGGGAGGAGGAAGACACGCTGGAGATTTATAAGAAAGAAATCTTGTCGGCCTTTCGGTAAGCCGTCAGCGCGCTCAGTATCCTGTGGTGAGAAGTGACCGCGCCTGAAGGCGGATTCGTTCCACAGTTTTCGGCACGCCTGAAGGCGTGCCCTGATACAAATCGTCCTTTCGCGACGGATTGTTAGAAATCCCAGTCGAGCTCGTTTTATACCTCGGCATTTATACTTCAGCCATGGAACCGATCGTCAAAGGCGCTATCCCGGTCCTCCCGGCCGCTGACACTGCGGAGTCGCTGAAATGGTGGACGGAAGTCTGCGGGTTCAAGGAAACATTTCGCGACGGCACTCCGCCAAATTACGCAGGCATCAACCGCGGTGACGCTTATCTGCATATCGCGGGGATGGATGACAAAGCACTCGCGCGCAAGGTCGGCGACCAGACCATGGTGCGTCTTGCCGTAGAAGGCATTGAGGCCATGTATGCCGAATACCAGCAACGCGGAGGCAAAGTACATCCTAACGGTCCGTTGCAGACGAAGCCCTGGGGCACAAAAGAGTTCGGCGCGATCGATCCGAACGGGGTGTGTGTAACGTTCCAGGAATAAGAGTGCCCCACCAAAAAGTCTACGATGCCACTTCTGTTGCGGGCGTCTCCGGTTCCCCCCGGTAAGCTATCATCAGCGCGTAATAGACCACGAAGGAAACGGCGAAACCTACGAACCAGGAATAGTCGTATAGCGTTCGCAGCGAGGGAATCACTAAACCCACGAGGGCGGTTCCTGCGCCTGCTGCCAGCGCGACGATTGCCAGCCAGTTGAAGCCGCGCGAATATTCATAGGCGCCGCCGCGCAGGTAGAGGTCGTCGAGAAGCAGGACTCGGCAGCGGATCACGAAGTAGTCGCAGATCATGATGCCGGCTACGGGTCCGAGGAATGCAGCGTAGCCGCCTAGCCATCCGAAGATCATGGTTTTGTAGCTTCCCAGGAGTTTCCAGGGCATCATCGCGATTCCCATGAAGCAAGTGATTACGCCTCCGGTGCGGAAACTGATCTTGCGCGGCCACAAGTTGGAGAAGTCGTTCGCAGGGGAGACCACGTTGGCGCCGATATTTACGTTCAGCGTTGCCAGCAGGATCGCCAGTAATGAAATGACAACGGCGACCGGTGAATGGAACCGGCTCAACAATTGTACCGGGTCCCAGATCGCGGTTCCGTAGATGACTACTGTCGCGGAGGTCACCAGGATTCCGATCAGCGAATAGAGGGTCATGGTGGTCGGGAGAGCAAGCGCCTGTCCAATCACTTGTTGACGCTGGCTGCGGGCGAAGCGGGTGAAGTCTGGAATGTTGAGCGAGACTGTTGCCCAGAAACCTACCGTGGCATTCAATGCGGGAACCAAGAATTTCAGGAAGTCAGGGAAGCTGGTGAAGCGAGATGGAGCGGCGAGCATGGGGCCGAAGCCGCCTGCGCGGCGATACGCCCATGCCAAGAGAAGGAGTCCTACAGCCAGCAGAACGGGCGCGCTGATGCCTTGTAAAACGCGTATGTATTCGACGCCCTTGAGAATGACGGCCAGATTGATGAGCCAGAAAGCCAGGAAGCAGATTGCGGTGCTGTAGGGGAAATGTCTCCAGGCGGGAAACAGGGTTGCAATCAAGGTGCTGACTGCTTCTCCGCCGATCCAGGTTTGAATACCGAACCAGCCACAAGCCACCAAGGCGCGCAAGACGGCAGCCACGTTCGCTCCCAGAACTCCGAAGGAAGCGCGGGCCAGCACGGGAAAAGGGATTCCGTACTGTGCGCCCGGATGCGAATTTAACAGCATGGGAATGAGGACGATGCTGTTGCCGAGGAATACCGTGGCTACGGCCTGCTTCCAGTTCATTCCGCCCTGGATGAGGCTTGCGGCCAGCATGTACGTAAGAATATTGACCGACATCGATACCCAGAGAGCGGCGTAGTTGTAGGTTCCCCAGTGACGGCGGTCGCTGGTGGCAGGGGCGAGGTCGGGGTTGTAGAGGGGACTGGATTCGATTGGAGGACGCAGAGACTCTTGGGTGGTCATTGGAGTCAGTCGGCGGCGAGGGCTCGTCCGGTCTGCTCCGTTAGCGGACCATAGGTTTCGGGGCGGCGGTCGCGGAAAAACTGCCACGTCTTTCTTACTTCGGCGATCATGTCGAGGTCGAGGTCGGCGACGAGGACTTCGTCTTTATCGCGGCTCGCCTGAGCGATGATCTTGCCGCGAGGATTACAGAAGTAGCTCTTCCCATAAAATTCACCGATGTCCCACGGCTTCTCGGTGCCCACGCGGTTGATGGCGCCCACGAAATAACCGTTCGCGACGGCGTGCGCGGGCTGCTCCAATTCCCACAAGTATTCAGAAAGGCCGGCGACCGTGGCGGAGGGATTGAACACGATCTCCGCGCCGTTCAGGCCCAGAATGCGCGCGCCTTCCGGGAAATGACGGTCATAGCAGATATAGACTCCGACAGCAGCGTACTTGGTTTTGAAGACGGGATAGCCCAGATCGCCGGGGGTGAAGTAGAACTTTTCCCAGAATCCGGGATGCACGTGAGGGATGTGATGCTTGCGGTACTTGCCGAGATAGCTGCCGTCGGCGTCAATGACCGCGGCCGTGTTGAAATACAGTCCTGGCATCTGCTCTTCATAAACCGGGACTACGATCGCCATGCGATGCCTAACTGCGATCTTCCGCATGAGCTTGGTTGTGGGCCCTTCCGGAACTCGTTCCGTAAGCTCGTACCAGCGAATATTTTGTTCGGCGCAGAAATAGGGACCGTAAAACAGTTCCTGCAAACAAAGTATTTTCACCTTCTTCTTGGCGGCTTGGTCGATGAGCTTGAGGTGCTTGTCGATCATGGCTTTCTTGATTTGGGGTAGCGAACGGTCGCTGCTGAGCGCGTTACTTGCCTGAATGAGGCCACAGCGTACGATGCGGGACATGGATGCACCTCCGCGAGAGGGTAAATATAGCAGACGTGCGTGGTTGGTTGTTCTCGCATTTTGCACTTCATTAACCACGGAGGGCACGAAGGTACACAAAGGAAGAATGTGCAGGCCAACCTTAGGATCCTGCAGATTCGCGGATTTTCGCGTACCCGGGTTTGATTACTGAATAGATGATTCCGCAGCGCTGCTTGTAGGGGAGGAATGCGCTTTTCATGGCATTGATAGTGATCTTTGCGAAGTCATCGAGCGAAAGGCCAAAGGTTGTAGCTGCCGCTTCGAATTCCTGGGTCATGGACGTGTCGCTCATTAAGCGGTTGTCAGTGTTGAGGGTGACGCGAAATTTCTCCTGATAGAAAATCCTGAAGGGATGCTCCGCCAAGCTGGGCGTGGCCCCGGTGTGGACATTGCTGATCAGGCAAATTTCCAGCGGGATCCGTTTATCGAGAACGTATTGCGCAAGATCGCCCAACTTTACGGCTTTACCGTCTGCGATAGCGATGTCTTCGATCAGACGCGTTCCATGGCCGATACGGTGGGCGCCGCAATACTGAATAGCCTGCCAAATCGATTCTTTGCCGTAGCCTTCGCCGGCGTGAATAGTAATGTTGAAATTCATTCGCTGAATGTAGTGAAAGGCGTCCACATGTTTTTTGGGTGGGTAACCACCTTCTTCGCCGGCAAGGTCGAAGCCGACGACACCACGCTCGCGAAAATCGACGGCGAGCTCCGCCATTTCAAGCGACACGTTCATGTTGCGCATGGCACAGATAATTAATCCTGAGGGCACTCCGAAGGTGCGTCGACCGCGCTCTAGCCCCTTTAGAACAGCGGAGACGACTTGCTGGCGGGTCAATCCCTTCTTTGTGTGGAAAACTGGCGCGAAACGAGTTTCAAAATAGACCACGCCGTCACGGCTCAGGTCTTCGACTTGTTCGAAGGCGACTCGCTCCAGCGCTTCTTCCGTTTGCATGACCGCGATGGTGTGTGCGAAACCTTCGAGATATTTGGCGAGACTGCCCTGGTTCGCGCCTTGATGGAACCATTGGGCAAGGGTCTGAGGATCGTTGGTGGGAAGCTTTAAATATTTCGCGCTTTTTGCCAGTTCGATCACGGTTTCAGGTCGCAGCACGCCATCCAGGTGTTCGTGCAGAAGTACCTTTGGCAACTTTTTCAGCAGCGTTTTATCGAGCTTCATTGAATGTTCGGCTCCCGTAACGGATCAGAGGCTTTTCGGAGGAGCACGATCATTATAGATGCGCTCCCTTTTTGGCGATGGAACGGCAGCGGAATCGCGTCTGGCCAAGTTGAATGTGGGGGCGGTCTCTCCAGCTCAACATCTCCAACTCAACCTTGACGGGCTGCGGCGGCGCTGTTAGATTTCGGTTCCACCTGAATATTCGGAGGTCACGGGTCTGACTGAGCCGGCGAAGACGAATGATTCGATTGACTTTCGCCGGCGCAGCTTTTTGATCCGATGCTGCCAGGGAGCTTCCGCGGCGCTGATTCCCGCGGGGCTGCGTGGCCTCGCCTTCCCTTCGATCTTCGATTCTACAAATACAACCACGCCCGAGGCTGATGTCGATTTTCATTTGCATCCTCACTATAGGGCCGACATGCCGCTCGATGCCATGCTGCTCAAAACGCAGTCGAGTCTGGACAATTTTGTCACGGAGAAATATCAGGACCAGATCGCCGCGATCCTGGCGGAATGGAGTTCGAACTGGCTGCAATCTCCGCGGGACATGCGGGCGATTGAAAAGGTTCTTGCCTCTGATTTCTCAGCGTCTTCGTTGCGGGCGGTTGAATCGCGGGCTGTGCGATCCGGGCCGGCGCTTGAGATTCGTCGGAATACGTGGGCGCGCTCGAATTCAGTTGGGAGAGATGGTTTTGTTCAGGAATTGCAATCCGCCTTGAATTCTTTCTTGAAGATTGTCACTGCTGAGTTCCAAGTGGTTGGCATTGAAGCGGTCCCTGCTACGCCAATCCAGGAGCCTCCGGCTGGGTTGCGGACTCGCGTGCGCTACGAAATAGTGGGCTCGGGTCGCGATTTCTATCGCGAACAAAGAGTGGGGCATTGGCAACTAGAATGGACGGCGGCTTCAGGCGATGGGTTTCGTCTTCGGACGTGGCGCGCATTGGATGAGACGCTGAGTCGCGCTGCCGACCCAGTTTATTTGGATATCGCGGCGCAGGCGCTCGGCGGCAATCCGTCGTACTCTTCGCAGTTGCTGCGGGGAGCGGATTACTGGCGGACGGTGCTCGACGGGGCTTGTGGCATCGATATTTACGGGCACAACGGCGTTGCGGTCGGGGACATCGACGGTGACGGGTTCGACGATCTCTATGTTTGTCAGCCAGCCGGCGTTCCCAACCGTCTGTATCGGAACCGGGGAGATGGAACGTTCGAGGACGTTACGGAATCGTCTGGAGTTGGCATCCTCGAAAATACGGCATGTGCACTTGTTGCAGACTTCGACAACGATGGCCGTCAAGACTTAATCGTCGTGCGCACGAGTGGCCCACTGTTGTTTCTGAACCAAGGCAGTGGCAAGTTTCGTCAGAAGCCGGATGCTTTCAAGTTCGCCGCACCTCCGCAAGGGACGTTTACCGGTGCGGCCGTCGCTGACTATGATCGCGATGGCTGGTTGGACATCTATTTCTGCCTCTACATTTATTACCAGGGCACGGATCAGTATCGGTATCCCTCTCCTTACTATGACGCGGAGAATGGGCCTCCCAACTTCATGATGCGCAACAACCGGGACGGAACCTTTCGCGACGTGACGACCGAGTCTGGGCTCGACCGGAATAACACCCGTTACAGTTTCTGCTGTGGATGGAGTGATTACAACCGCGACGGATGGCCCGATCTTTACGTGGTAAACGACTTCGGGCGCAAGAATCTTTATCGCAACAATGGCGACGGAACTTTTACCGATGTCGCACCGCAGGCTGGAGTTGAGGACATGGGCGCGGGGATGAGCGTCTGCTGGTTTGATTACGATAACGACGGGGCTGAGGATCTCTATGTCGCGGATATGTGGTCGGCTGCGGGGATGCGCGTCTCGACGCAGGATATTTTCCAGAAGGACGCGTCCGAAGAAGTCCGCGCGCTGTATCGCAAACACGCCATGGGCAATTCCTTGTTTCGTAACAGCGGGTTTCGCAATACCGGGTCCGCCGGCAATGAGGACGGCGCATTTAAGGACGCAAGCGCTTCCGGGGGAGTTGCAATGGGACGCTGGTCGTGGTCGAGCGACGCGTGGGATTTTGATCACGACGGATTCCCTGATCTTTACATCGCGAACGGTATGATCTCTGGCCCATCGCGTCCAACCCAAGCGGAAGACCTGAATAGCTTCTTTTGGCGGCAGGTGGTTGCCAATTCGCCCAGCATTGCAACACCTTCGCATGATTATGAAGAGGGATGGAACGCGTTGAACGAATTGATCCGCGCTGACGGCACCTGGAGCGGGTTCGAGCGAAACGTATTCTACGCGAACAATCGGGACGGAACGTTTTCGGATGTATCAGGCGTTCTGGGCCTGGACTTTGTCGAGGATGGAAGGGCGTTCGCACTGGCAGATTTCGATCACGACGGCCGTCTGGAAGTTTTCTTGAAGAACCGCGATGCGCCGCAGTTGCGAGTTTTGAAGAACGTGATGAAGGGCCTCGCGCCGTCGATTGCTTTCCGTCTTCGTGGCGTGAAAAGTAATTTGGACGCCATCGGGGCGGCGGTTACGGTGGAAACTGAATTGGGTCGGCAGACTCGAATGGTGCAAGCGGGATCGGGATTCCTTTCTCAGCATAGCAAGGAGGTATTTTTCGGATTGGGCGAGGCGAAAAGCCCGGTGCGAGCGTCGATCCGGTGGCCTAGCGGGCTGGTGCAGGAGCTCCGGGATTTGCCGCTCAACCATAGGATTTGGCTTGAGGAGGGCTCGGAACCCGTTCGGATGGAAGCGTTCAAGAGCGGACCTCAGGGGCTAAAACCCGCGTCTATTGTGGCCTCGGGCGGCACGGCTGAAGCTGTGCCCTCCCAGAAGACCGGACCCACGGAAGGCGAACCGCTCCCCAATGTAGTTGAGACCTGGCTCTTGGCGCCGGTTTCTGCGCCGGACTTTTCTCTTTCCGACTTCAATGGAAAGGCTCAGACACTTTCCGCGCTTCTTGGCAAAACCGTACTGCTCAATTTCTGGGCCACGGGATCGGCTGGCTGGCGGGAAGACTTGAAAGTCCTCAATCAAGGTTACAAGCGCTGGACGAGCACGACTTCGATAAACCCTGGACTTCAACTGCTCGCGGTGAACGTTGATGATTTTGCGAACAGTGAAAAAGCTCAAGCCCTGGCGCGTGAGCTTCATCTTTCGTTTCCCATCCTTCGCGGATCGGATGACGTGGCTGGCATTTACAACATTCTCTATCGGTACTTGTTCGACAGGCACCGTGATCTCAGACTTCCAACGTCGTTTCTGATTGACGACAAAGGAGACATTGTGAAGGTCTATCAGGGCCGAATAGTCAGCGAGCACGTCGAACTGGACATTCGGCAGATTCCACAAACTCCGGTTGAACGGATGGCGAAGGCGCTGCCGTTTCCCGGCATCAGTGAGACGTTGGAGTTTCGGCGCAACTATCTCTCATACGGTTCGGTTTATTTTCAACGAGGCTATTACGATCAGGCGGAAGCGTCATTCAAACTGGCGCTGCGCGGCAATCCTTCGAGCGCCGAAGCGCTTTACGGCATGGGAAGTGTCTACCTCAAGCAACAGAAGACGAATGAAGCACGCGACTGCTTTGAGCGGACGATCAAGCTGCACGCGAGCTATCCTGACACGCTGCCAAACGCCTGGAATAACCTTGGCCTCCTGGCGACGCGGGAAGGGCGCGCCGCGAAAGCGATTCCGTATTTTCAGGAGGCTCTGCGGCTGAGTCCCGATCACTTGATCGCCCTCGAAAATCTGGGCAACGCTTACCGGCAGCAGAAGGAGTGGGATGAAGCTCGCCGAGTGCTGGAGCGGGCGGTCGCTGTGGGACCTCAGGATCCGGAGGCGAACTACAGCCTGGGAATGGTCTTCGCGCAGTTGGACGACGGCGATCATGCGTACGAATATCTAACGAGAGCGCTGAAGTTTCGTCCGGCGTATCCCGAGGCTTTGAATAATCTCGGCGTGCTTTACCTGCGCACGCAGCGACGGGACCAAGCGGTCGCAAGTTTTGAAGAATGCATCCGGGTTGCGCCAGCGTTCGATCAGTCGTATCTGAATCTCGCCCGGGTCTATACCATCGAGGGCGCTTTGGATAAGGCTCGGGCTGTTCTTCTTGAACTTCTCAAGCAGCATCCTGATCACGCCTCAGCCCAGAAGATGCTCGAGCAACTGCCGCAATAGTTCTTGACGTGTTGAGCAGATCCGCTGGCGAAAAGGCCTCGCTGCGTGCGGGTTACAATGCAGTGCGGAGGATCCATGTCGAAATCGCGCAGGGAGTTTTTGGCGGCTACATCGCTCACCCTACTGGGAGCAGCCGCTGCGTCTTTGAGCAAGGCTCAGGTGTCAGCAGATCTGCCGCCAGGGTCTCCATCTGCGTTCGGCACTGGGCCTGCGGTGGGACCTGACGTGACCGTTTCTACCTTCGCCGAGGCGGAGAAACTGGTGCAGGTTCCGATGAGCAACGCCGAGCGAGTGATGGCGGCGGCTAGCTGGCGAAAGACGATGGCAGGGTTGTATGAACGACGGACAGGCCCTCGCAAGCTGGCGCTCGAAGCCACGCTCGCTCCCGCCTCGCGCTGGGACCCGGTGCTGCCCGGCCAGAAAACCCTTCCGCAACGCGACCGGTTCATTCGCAGCGATTCCGATCCCGGCCCATTGCCGACAAACGACGAGGACATCGCATTCGCTTCGGTCACCCAGCTTTCGCGCTGGATCGAGAGTCGAAAGTTGAGCTCGCAGCGGTTGACGAATCTCTATCTCGAACGCCTGCAACGTTTCAATCCGAAGTTGCGGTGTGTAATCACGCTCACGCGCGAGCTCGCGCTTGCGCAAGCCAAGCAAGCGGATGAAGAGATCGCTGCGGGCCATTATCGCGGGCCGCTGCACGGCATTCCCTGGGGAACCAAGGACCTTCTCGACACCGCCGGCATTCCCACCACGTACGGCGCCGAGCCTTTCCAAAACCGCGTGCCCGTGGAGGATGCCGCAGTGGTGAAACGTTTGCACAACGCGGGCGCGGTGCTGGTAGCCAAGCTGAGCCTGGGTGCGCTGGCGCTCAACGACATTTGGTTCGGCGGGCAAACCATGAATCCGTGGTTACTGGAAGAAGGAGCATCTGGATCGAGCGCAGGACCGGGCGCGGCCACAGCTGCCGGATTGGTCGGCTTCGCGATCGGGAGTGAAACCGGCGGCAGCATTGTGAGCCCTTCCATGCGCTGCGGGATTACCGGGTTGCGTCCAACGTACGGACGCGTGCCGCGTACCGGTGCGATGACGTTGTGCTGGTCGCTGGATAAGCTCGGCCCTATGACCCGGAGCGTTGAGGACGCAATGCTGGTATTGCATGCCATCTCCGGGCCAGACGCTGGTGACGTGGACAGTGTGCCCAGCAAGCTCGACTTTGACGCGGGCGCGAGCGTTCAGGGATTGCGTGTGGGATATTTCCCCGCGTGGATGAACGAGAGGCCCGCGACCGAAGTTGACCGCGCAGCTCTGAATGCGGTTAAGAAAGTGGGAATGGTTTCGGTTGAGGTCGCTATTCCGGACTGGCCGTATGGCTCGCTGAATCTGATTCTATTTGCCGAAGGCGCGGCGGCGTTTGAGGAGCTCGGGCTCAACGGCGGGATGAATCAGCTGAAAGTCCAGACTCCGGACGCTTGGCCTAACATTTTTCGTGAGGCCCGATTTCTTTCCGCCGTGGATTTCGTGCAGGCCGACCGGCTTCGGCGCAAGGTCGCGGAGGAGATGGCACGTGTCTTCTCGCAAGTCGATCTGCTTCTGGTGCCATCGCTGCGCGACGAAATGCTCACCATCACGAACTTCACCGGACATCCCTCCCTCACGCTGCGCGCAGGCTTTGTTGAAGTATCCAGGGCGCGCAGCGATTGGGCTCCGGACCCAAGCATGCCCTTGCCGTCGTTTTCTCCGCGCCGGGTTCCTCACGGCGTCACCTTGATCGGGAGGCTCTTTGATGAGGGCACGTTGGCAAGCGCCGGGCTCGCGCTGGAACGCAGCTTTGGCGTGGCGGGCGAACGTCCGCCGGGTTTCTGAGCGGAAATGCAGAGTTGAACGAGCCCTCACCGCTTTCTATTGCTTCTTCGGGGTCGGAGCGGTCAGCAGGTCCACGAACATCTTGTAGAACTTCTCGGTGTCGAGGTCGTCTTGCACTTCGACGGGCTGGAGCTCGATCTTAGGCTTGTCCCAATCCGCCCAGGTAATCGTGTCGCCATAGCTGTAGCCCTGGTCCAGATTGACATCCATGAACCGCGTTTCTTTTTTTGTGATGAGGCTAGGGTCCAGCCAGGCGGCAGCGGCCAACTCATCCCATAGATAGTTGTATTCGCCGTGCAGGTGGGTATATTGCCCGATATAGCGTGCAGCCGGAGAGTTGGCGGCCTTAACCCGGTCGATCAGCTCGGAAGTCAGTCTTGTCTTTACCGAAATATCTACTGGCGTGCAGACGATTTTCTTCCACCGCGCCTGGAGCACAATGTGAGCCGCTTCCGGATCGAACCAGAGGTTGAATTCGCGGCGGGGAGTATTGACGAACTCGGGGTCGGTGGTCTGCGGATTCAGGCTGGCGCCCATGAACACCAACTCTCTGGCCAACCCGGCGAATTCAGGATCGATGGAGATCGCCAATGCGAGGTTCGTCATTGGACCGCCCTCGTAAATCGTTATTTCGTTGGGAAACTTGTGGACCATGCGAATCAAAAAGTGGGCTGCGTCTTCATCGGCGGGTTTGGTACTGGGCTTGCCTTCGGGCATTTCTCCGAGGTCGTCTGCTGGATGATAAAAACGCGGGGTCCAGGCTCCCAGCCACGCTACGGAGCCGTAGCGCTGCTCCCAGAGTTCCGTTTCTTCTTTTCGCCTTACCAGCGGATATTCCGCACCGGGCACGACTGGAATGTCGGTTCGTCCGATGAGTTCGAGCATGCGCAAGGTATGTGCGATTTCCGCCTTGAGCCACTGATCGCCGGTCACTACGGTGATGCCCATTACTTCGGTCTGCGGAGACTGGATCAACAACAGGATTGACTGCTGGTCAGTTCCGGCGGGGCCGGCCGCATCCTGATCGATGATGATTTTTCGCTTCTGGCCCAACGCAGAGAGGCTAGTCATCAGCAGGATTGCGGCGGTCAAAAACCAGAGTCGGCAGAATTTCATGGTTCACCTCGGAGTTCAGAAGCCTAGAACAAAACCCCAATTATAAGGCGATTGCGGACGAGAACACCGGCGACTAGAATGTTCCACGCGGGCGCGATTGACTTCGTTTCACCTTTCCGATTCGCTTTGTCTTATGGTCCGTTTCCGCGTGACCGTTCACCAACCCGGATACTTTGGAGCGGGTATCGTTAGCTGCGTTTTAATAGTAAGTGTGCTTCTTAGTCCGTTCCTGGTTCAGGGACAATCGGTTCAGGAACAATTTGACGATCACGCAGGCTCGGCAATTTTGCAAGGATGGGTGCGGGATTCGCACGGTCGCCCCGTTCCCGCCGCCACGGTTTACCTCCAAGGAAAGGCCGGGGCGGAGACCCTAACCGCACGCACTGATTCAGAGGGAGCTTACCGCTTTCCCGGACTGCGCGAAGGCGTTTACACGCTGCGCGCGGAGATGACAGGATACCGCGACACAACTTTCGGTCCTTGGATCCTCGGGCAAAAGGAAACGAAACGGATTGACCTCACGCTCGAGTCCCCCAAAGCGTCCGGATCATCGTCTGACAAACCAGAGTTTTTCGATGAGCCCGAATTCACCGTGGCGGGTGTGACTGAGGCTATGAATCCGGGTGGGCACGGCTCCGACACGAGCACTACGGAAGCGCTAGCGAAGGAAACGGCCTCGCTGCCCGTTACTGAGTCAAAGACGGAAGCCGCCAGTTCCCGAACGGCCGCAGTTTCATCTTTCTCGGGTGCGGCGGTGGAAGACTCTCTGCGGAAGGAGGCTGAGCGCGAACCTGGAAACTTTGATGTAAATCGCCGACTGGGTAAATTGCTGCTCGACGACGGAAAGGTTGCGGAAGCCATCCCCTATCTCGAACGGGCTTCTCGGGTAAATCCCGGGGACTACGAAAATGCTTACGAACTGGCGCTGGCTTATGCCCGCGACGGTCAATACGAGCGCGCGCGCACGCAGACACGAACCATGCTGGCTGCGCAGCACACGGCCGGGAAGGAACTTGATCTGCAAGAGCAGGCGGAACTGCATCACTTGCTCGGCGATGTGGAGGAGAAACTGGGCAATTCTCTGGAGGCCGTTCGAGAATACCAGCATGCAGCGGAACTGAACCCGAGCGAGGGGAATCTATTCGATTGGGGGACCGAACTTCTGATCCATCGCGCGTTTGAGCCGGCGACCGAAGTGTTTACCGAGGGCAACCGCCTGTTCCCGCACTCCGCGCGGATACTGGCCGGGATGGGTGTTTCGTGGTATGCACGCGGCTCCGACGACCAAGCCGTTGAGCGTCTCTGCCAAGCATCGGACTTGAATCCTGACGACCCGAACCCTTACTTATTCCTTGGCAAAATGCAAAGCGTCGAGACCGCGCAGTCAACCTGCATGATGGACAAACTGGGGCGCTTCGTCAGTCTCCAACCTGAAAATGCCGAAGCCAACTACTATTACGCGCTCGGTCTGTTGAGACGGAACGAAGCCAACGATCTGGCGCATGCGGAGTCCTTGCTGGAGAAGGCGGTACGTCTCGATCCGAAGCTGGCTGCCGCCTATTTGCAATTGGGTGTTCTCTATTCGCAGACGGGTGATTCTTCCAAAGCAGTCTCCGCTTATCTGGAAGCAATCGCGGCTAATCCGGGGCTGGTAGCTGCCCACTATCGGCTAGCGCAGGCCTACAGCCGGAGCGGCGAAAAGTCGAAAGCTCAAGCCGAACTGCAAATCTACAATCGGCTTTTGAAGAAGACAGCGGAAGAAGCCGACCGCCAGCGGCGCGAGATTCGGCAATTTGTGTATACGCTGCGGGAGCCGGCTTCTGCTGCGCAGCCGCAATAGCCTGTCCCAAGTCCACGCACCACCTCGACCCAATCTAGAACGTCAGCTTGAGCGCAAACTGGATGGAGCGCGCATCATTCACGGTCTGGTTGATCGTCTGGCTGACCACCCCAAAACTGCTAGGAGAATTAATGTCCTGTTCTCCGGTGCCCGCGATGCCGGGCAAGAAGAAATGAGGATGGTTAAAGAGATTGAAGAACTCGGCCCGGAATTGCAGATTCATTCCCTCGCGGACTGGCAGAGGAAAGTCCTTGATTATCGAGAAATCCGTGTTTACAAAACGAGGACCGTAGGCGGGTGCGCGGTTGGCGTTGCCCAGTTCACCGGCGGGCGCTTTCTCGAAAGCGCAGGGATTGAACCAATTGGCAAGCGTGTGAATCTTAGCCGGCGCGATGCAACTCGGATTGGCTGCGACCTGCCCCGCCTTGTTGGGATTGCCGACCTCGTTCGGCCGCTGCAAAACCAGCCCGTTGTAGAAGAAGAAGACACCCGACTCGTCGGCGCTGTCGACCACAAAAAGTGGAAAACCGGATTCTGCCCTCTCAATAACGTTTATCTGCCAGTTTCCCAACAGTACGTTGGTAGCTCCGCTCCAATTGCTGCCGAAGTACCTGCCCTTGCCGAAAGGCAGGTTGTAAAGAACGCTCGCGGTAAAGACGTCATTCAAGTTCAGTTGGGACAAACCCCAATCCAGCCCCTGAGCTCCGGGTAGCGGCCAGTACAGCGCACCGGGATTGCTGCCCAGGCCGTCAGGCATACCGGAATCGAACGTGCGCGACCAGGTGTAGCCGATCAGAGCGTAGAGGCCGTGCCGCGAGCTTTTGGTTTCAGCTTTGATCTGTAGAGAATCGTAACGGGCTGTGCCGATGCTGTTATTGCTGTCGACTGACTGGAAGGGAAATGCGTATGGAAAGGTCGGAAATCCGCAGCCCAGCGTATAGCCAGGTACGGTGCCGCATGCGGCAGGCGAGCTAATGTTTTCGTTCACTTGGCTGACCAGAATGTGCGTGCTGTGGGAGCCAGCGTAGCCTGCAGTCAGAACAACATCTCCGGGTAGCTGGCGCTCAACATTGAGGTTGTACTGTTGGACCGCGCCCTGTTTGAAATTCCGGTTCATTGACTGGATGGTGCCAGTGTAATTGCCGGGGTTCACTGGTTTGTTGTAAATCGCACCGCCGCCTCCCGGGACGGGAGTCGTAGAAGGCGTGCCGATCGGTAGAAGGAAACCGTTCGAGAGGCCGCAACCGGTGCCGCCGAAAGTGGGACAAACACCCGTAGGAAATGGATCCACTTCGGCATAGAAGGGCGGATTTTGCCACAACCCTTGTCCACCCTGATTCCAGGCGGAATCGTGGAAGATGGCGTAACCGGCGCGGATCGCCGTCTTGGTGCTTCCCATCGGCTTCCAGGCAAAGCCGATGCGGGGTTCGAGTGCGTTTTTCTGAAACTGGATACCAGCGCGGCTACCGGAAGCGATGCAATTAGCGCAGCCGGCCAGTCCGGGGCTGCCCGACGGAACGTACCACTGGAGGGTTTGCACATCGAAGTTTGCCTGGCGATTTTCGACTTCAGTTTGGGGGGTCGCCAGAGCCCAGGCAAGTCCGATGTTGAACGTCATATTGGCGGTCACGCGCCAATCATCCTGGACGAATGGACGGAATAGTTTCCAGCGGCGGCCGACCGTACCGCCGAGGAACGTCTGATCGTGAGCGGCAAAGGTTCCCAGGCTACCGAGGAGGAGATCTCCCATGTTGTCGCCAGTCGCTCCGCCGGCCTGGGAGATAAAACCGTCCTGGAATGCATTGTTTCTTATGTTCATCTGTTCAAAGCGAATGGTCGCTCCGAACTTGATGTCGTGTTTGCCCCGAATCAGGTCGAGCGTGTCCGAAAGGGAGTAGACGTTGGTTCCGCCCTGGTAGGGAGCGTATCCGCGATCTCCCAGCGACATGTAGGTGGTCATCTGAAACGAAGTCATGCCGCAACTGATGCAGTCCTTGGTTGACTGGTTCAGACTGGCAGGGTAACCGGTCAAGGAATCGCACTGGCTTCCCAGATTAGCGCCGGGAATGCCGATGACCGCAGCCTCGCAGGTGCCGGTGCCGAAAGACAGAATGTGATTGAAAATCCTGCTGAATCCGAAACTCGCCTGGTTGATGGTGCGATCGGAAAAAAGGTGTGTCCAAGATAGCGCAGCGTTGCGCCCATGGTTGTCGATGTACTGATTACTTCCAAAGGCGTTGACTTCAGCCCATGTCGGCGAGCCTCCCGGCACAAAATTCGTCGCCTGATCGTAGCTGAAGCGGCCAAAAATGGAGTCCTTGTTGGAGAAATTGTGATCGAGGCGGATGTCGCCCGTCCCCTCGTTAAGCTTCCTGACTGGCTGGTTCACGTAGTTGTAACCTAACGCTGCGTTCGCCGCGTTGGGCGTGGGATAAAGCTGAATCACCTTTGCGGCGAGAGGATTCACCATGGCCGCCGGAATTACACTGCAATCTGCGCCCGCCGGTTGGATTCCGCCCGCCCCGACAGGCTCGGGCGTGGCTGTACCGGGGATGCACTGGAAGTGGGCTCCATTTCCGTACGGATTGGTGAGGATGGGGAAGGTGCTCGATCCCCGCGGGTTGCCGAACGGATCGAGGTTAAAGTTATAGTTACCAGCGGCGTCAGGAGTCATCATGGCGGTGGTCGGAACCAGCCCATTGAAAGGCACACCGAGACGCTGCATTTTGGCCTGATAATCGATAAAGAAGAACGTTTTGTCCTTCCGGATGGGGCCGCCCAGCGAACCACCAAATTGATTCAAATTAAACTTGTTTCGAGTCGGAGCGAAATAGTTGCGGGCATCGAGGTCAGTGTTCCTGAAATATTCAAACAGACTTCCGTGGAATTGGTTGGATCCTGACTTGGTCGTGACCAGAACCGTTGGGCCGGCACGTTCCCCCCATTCCGCCGAATAGTTGTAGGTTAAAACTTTAAACTCCTGAACCGCGTCGAGATTGGGGAAAATAGCGATGCCGCCTTCGTCCAGCTGATTATTGTCGTTGCCATCGAGCATCCAATCTGTGCTCTGTGCTCGCGACCCGCCCACGGAAAGCGAAAAAGACCCGCGCGTCGAGGCTTCGCTGCTGGCGGCCCCATTGAAGAAACTGTTTGGGTTGGTTTCTGCGGTCGTTCCCGGAGTCAGCGTCGCCAGTTGGACGAAGTTGCGTCCATTTAAGGGCAGCTGAGCCACTTCCTGGGAGGTAATCACCTGTCCGAGCGTGGCATTGGTCGATTCCACGGCGACCTGGGTGGCGCTTACTTCAACCGTCGCCGCAACGGCAGCCGGCGCAAGCGTGAAATTTACTTCGCGATGCTCGTCCACTTGCAGGCGAAGGTCCTTCTGCTCGACCGCGCCAAAACCCGCAGATTCCACTCGAATGGTGAAGTCGGCGACGGGGAGCAAAGGGATAAGGTAATGTCCGGACTCGTCGGTCTTGGCCACGCGTGAGACCGCTGTGCCTTGCGTCGTCGCAGTTACCGTTGCCCCGGAGACTACGGACCCGGTTTTGTCGGAAACGGTGCCCGAGAAACTTCCGGTCGCCTGGCCGTAGAGGAGTGGGCAAATGGGGAATACAAAAGAAACGAACACCACGAGCAGCGTTCTTCTGTTCAGCATCGATCTCTCCTTAAGCGACGCCCATCGAGTGGCGAACGGGATCGCCCTTTCCCGGCTAAAGTTTTTCTGGAGGTCCCCAATGATGCGAACCATCTAACTGTAGGAACGGTCTAAAGTCAAGATTTTTGTGGCGCAGGTGTGATCAGTTTTTGGGATAGGGATCATCAACGCAATCGTAAACGTTGCGACGCAGCGCCGATATCTACGGCAATCCCAGCGATAAGGCGACTCTCTGTTTGTACTCGCGCGCTTTCGCCATAGCTTCTGCTTCTTGCACGGTCAGCACTTTTCGATCGCGCATGACGACGCGACCGCCTATCACTACTGTCTCCACATCGCTTCCCTTCAACGCATAAGCCAGCTGCGCATAGACGTCGTACATGGGGACAGCGTTGGGTTCGTCCAAATTGATGACGATCAAGTCGGCCTTCTTCCCAGCTTCTAACGAACCAATCTCCTTCTCCATGTGCAGCGCCCTCGCGCCGTCGATCGTCGCCATTTCTACCACTGCCTTGGCATTCAGTGCCAGCGGATCCATCTTCGTAATCTTGGCGAGCTTGGCTGCCAGATCCATCTCCTCCATCAGATCCAAGTCGTTGTTGCTGCCCGCCGGTCCGTCGGTTCCGAGCCCAACGGCCACGCCTGCAGCGCGCATTTCTGCCACCGGAGCGACGCCGCTGGCCAGCATCATGTTGCTGGAGGGATTGTGAACGCAGCCGACTTGCCGTTGCGCCAGAGTCTTCCGGTCGGCCTCGTCCACATAAATACAGTGCGCCGAGACTACGTCGGGACCCAGCACGCCGATCTTATCGAGGTATTGCACCGGCGACATCCCGTTCTGCTTCTGGCTGTCGTCCCACTCTTTTTTCATTTCCGCAGTGTGAATCAGAATAGGCGCGTGATATTTCTTCGCCAGCGCCGCGGCATCCTGAAGGGTTTTCTGCGAACACGTATAAATCGAATGCGGCGCCACGGCCGCGTGAATCAGCGGATCGCCTTGCCACTTTCTCAAGAATTTCTCGGTATACGCGAGCATTTCAACTTCACTTTTGTTGTCGGGCGCAGGAAAATCGATAAACGTCTCGCCCAGCACGCCGCGCATCCCTGCCGCTTTTGTTTCTTCAGCCACGGCGTCTTCGAAGTAATACATGTCGGCGAAAGTAGTGATACCTCCGCGAATCTGCTCTGCCGCAGCCAGCCGCGTTCCCCAACGCACGAATTGTTCGTCGACGTTCTTCTTCTCGGCGGGAAAAATGTATTTGTAGAGCCAATCGTTAAGCGTCACATCATCGTGAAGCCCGCGGAACAGGGTCATGGGCACGTGGGTGTGACCGTTGATGAATCCGGGCAGAACCAGTTTCCCTTTGGCGTCGACTGTCTGACTGGCCAGATAACTGGCTTCAAGCTCGCTACGCGGACCAACCGCGACAATCGTGTCGCCTTTCACGACAACGGCTCCGTCGTCGTAGATGGTTCGAGGGCCGTCCATTGTGACGACGGTTCCGCCAGTGACGATGAGATCGGCTTGCTGCCTTGTCGCTTGAGACCAAAGGGATGCAGGGACAAAAAAGAAAACACTGAAAGCGAGAAACAAAAATCGGTGCGAGCTCATTCGGTTCCTCAAGATTTGCATCGGTTAGGCTTTGCGAGCCGCCCACTCCGCATCATAACGCGCGCGATCGTAGAAAGATTTCTGAGTGCCTACGCCGGTGGTTGAGAGTCCAGCATAAAGATTTGCGCGTCGGACGGCGTCCCTTTCGCACAGACCTTCCCCAAGAAACACTGCAAAGCTGCCAATGAATGCGTCGCCTGCGCCGGTGCTGTCGATACTTTTCACGCTGAATGCGGGAATATGCTCCATGCTTTCGCGGCCAGCCAATAGTGAGCCATTCGCGCCTAGCGTAAGGATTGCCCGCTTAACCCCGCCCGAGAGCAGCTTCTCCGCACACTGCTTCGCATCTTCAACGTTGCGTACCGGCATTCCGGTGATGGTCTCTGCTTCGCTTTCGTTCGGAACGAAGTAGTCGAGTCCAGCTAAAGCATTCAGATCTACAGGTTGAGCGGGGGCAGGATTGACGATACAGCGAATGCCGTTCTTGCGCGCAAAGTCGACGCTGTAGTAAACGGTTTCGAGCGGAATTTCGAACTGCAAGACCATGCAATCAACAGTCTTCAGCAAGTCGGACGCGGCGTCGACGTCGGCGGGCATCAGCAGATCGTTCGCGCCTTTCACCACGAAGATGCGATTCTGCCCGTTGGGCTCAACAAAAATCGGCGCCACGCCACTGGAGACTCCTTCGATCTGCTTCACATGGGTGGCATCGATCCCAAGCTTCTCGAAGTTCTCGATCGTCGCCGGACCGAACAAATCGTTGCCCACCCTTGCGATCATAAAAACATCGGCCCCACAAAGCCGGGACGCAACTGCCTGATTCGCTCCCTTGCCCCCAAAGCCAAGGTCGAACTTCTGGCCAAAGATTGTTTCTCCGGCTTTAGGGAAACGATCGGAAAAGGTAGTCAAATCAATGTTCGCGCTGCCAATTACCGCGATGCGAGGACGTTTCGCCATAAGAAGGCCGAGTCTAGTCAGCCCTGTTGATCGTTGTCAATGGATTTCAGCTCAAAGGCATTCACCACGGAGGCACAGAGACACAGAGAAAACCTTTCTGGGTTTTTCTTCTCTGTGCTTCTGTCATTCTGTGGTTAAAGGGACTGCTCACTCGCCGTAGGGAACCCAGATGTTTTTCACCTGGGTGGCGTGTTGCAGGAACCATCGGCCTTCGGCTTGCTTCGCATCGAACCAATCGATGGCGCGGCCTTCGTTGGTGAAAACCTGCTTCAAGTTTCCAACTGAGTACGACTTGGCCGCGGCGGCGTTGGCTTCATCTCCAAAACACCAGATGGCATCGACATCATCATGCTCGGCGAGAGTCTTGAGAAGTTGCGATGAGTATCCGGTGACGATGTTCACCGCGCCGCCCGGCAGATCGCTGGTATCGAAAAGTTGGTACAGGTCTCCTGTAATGAGCGGGTAAGTTTCCGAGGGAACAACGATTGCGGTATTACCCATGGCGACCACGGGCATAACCAGGGACAGGAAGCCCAGCAAGGGAGCTTCCGCAGGGCAGATGATGCCGACCGTCCCGACCGGCTCATTCATCGCGATCGCAATATTGCGGAACGGCGGATTGTGCACCGCACCATCGAACTTGTCTGCCCACGCAGCGTAAGAGAAGATGCGCTCAATACCCGAACTGACTTCAGCGGCGGCTTGCGGCTCTCCGACGGCTGCCGCGAGCCGATGAGCAATCTCGTCGCGGCGCTGCGACAGGTTTTCCGCCATGTAGTAAAGAACCTGCGCGCGATTGTGCGCCGTGGTCTTCGCCCATCCAGCCGCTTTGCGGGCGGCTTCGACGGCATTGCGAATGTCTTTGCGGTTGCCTAGCCCTACTTCGCCGAGCAGTTGGCCATTCTTACTCCGGACCTCCATGCTGTAGCCGGAATCCGGCCGCGTCTGTTTGCCTCCGATGTAGAGCTTCACGGTCCGATCGATGTCGACAGTGGAAGTCGCGGGCTCTGTTTCGTCATCCGAAGCTTCCGCTGGAGCTGGCTTTGCAGCCGGCAGTTGAGGTGCACTCTTGAACCACGCCGGTTCTAGATATTCGAGCATGCCTTCCCTGCCACCCTCGCGGCCATATCCGCTTTCGCGGTAGCCGCCGAAACCGCAGGAGGCGTCAAACAGGTTCGTGCAATTCACCCACACCACGCCGGCTTTGACCTGCGCTGCAACGTGCAACGCAACATTGATGCTCTCGCTCCAGACGCATGCCGCCAGACCGTACACAGAGTTATTGGCAAGCTCGACTGCTTCCGTCGGAGTGCGGAAAGTCATCGCGGCCAGCACGGGACCGAAGATCTCCTGCTGCGCCACGATGGAAGCGGGATGAACATTGCTCAGCAAGGTCGGAGGAAAGTAGAGTCCACGCGACGGCATCTCGATGGCGGGTTGCCAGCAGGTTGCGCCGTCCGCTACGCCCTGATCCACCAGCCGTTGAATACGATCCAGTTGAACACGGGCGACGATCGCACCAATGTCAATGGCCTTGTCCAGTGGCGGTCCCACACGCAGGGTGCTCATGCGATCGCGTATTTTTGCAATCAGCGGTTCGGCAATACTCTCCTGCATGAGCAGGCGCGAACCGGCGCAGCAGACTTGTCCTTGATTGAGCCAGATTCCATCCACCAGTCCTTCGACGGCGCTGTCGAGATCGGCATCTTCAAAAACAATAAAAGGAGATTTGCCGCCGAGTTCGAGTGAAAGCCGCTTGTGACTTTTCGCGGTCGCGCTGCGAATGGCGCGGCCAACTTCCGTTGACCCGGTGAATGCAATCTTGTCTACATCGGGATGCTTGACCAGGGCTTCGCCGGTGGGTCCGTCGCCGGTCACGATGTTCACCACGCCCGCGGGAAGTTTGATTTCATGGCAGATTTCGGCAAATGCAAGCGCAGTCAACGGGGTGAATTCGGCTGGCTTCAGAACGACGGTGTTTCCCGTCGCCAGCGCGGGTGCGATCTTCCACGCCAGCATGAGCAGCGGAAAGTTCCACGGAATAATCTGTCCCACAACACCGCAAGCAACATAGTCGGGAAATTCTTGCTGCAGCAGTTGCGCCCAGCCCGCATGATAATAAAAATGCCTCGCCACCAGCGGAATATCGAGGTCGCGGCTCTCGCGAATCGGTTTTCCGTTGTCCATGGTTTCGAGCACGGCCAGGCGGCGAGAGTGCTTTTGTACTTGTCTCGCAAGGGCGTAGAGGTAACGAGCCCGGGCGTGCGTACTAAGAGACTGCCAACCGGGAAAGGCGGCGCGGGCGGCTTTGACCGCAACGTCAATGTCGGCGGGCGATCCTTCTGCAGCACTGGCAAGCTTTTCTCCGGTTGACGGGTCAGCGGTGTCAAAGTATTTTCCGGTAGAGGGCGCGGCCCACACTCCATTGATGAAGTGGCCGAAGCGGCGCTTGTGGTGGTCGAGCCAGCTCAGCGCCTCTTTCGCGTCTTCCGGCGCTGGGCCGTATTCCATAGTCACGAACTTTTCAGCGATGCTCATCTTGTTGTGAAAACCAGTTCCTGCTACCTCAGGGGCTGAAGCCCCTCATTTATTTGAGGCACTGATCGCAGCGCTGGAAGCGCTGCGCCACCCAAAAAATCCAAGCCTTCAGCCATCTAACAGTTCACCCCAGCCAGCAAACTACGCGATGGGATGGCGATAATCCGCCGAATAGCGCCCTGTCGCGTGATGCTCGAGTTGCCGCTCGATATCATTTAACAACCCGCTGGCTCCAAGGCGAAAGAGTTCTGCCTTCATCCAGGGAAGGCCGAGTTCCTCTTTCATCAGCGCCAGCCATTCCATCGATTGTTTCGCGGTACGAATGCCGCCTGCTGCTTTGAAGCCAACGGCCATGCCGGTTTCCTGCGCGTATTCGCGGATGGCACGGCTCATGACGAAGCCAACTGGCAGTGTGGCGTTGGTCGGCTCTTTGCCGGTCGAGGTCTTGATGAAGTCCGCGCCCGCCATCATCGCGACGACGCTGGCACGGGCGACATTGCGAAGAGTGAGCAGATCGCCCGTCCCCAGGATGACTTTCATATGCACGGGACCGCATGCTTGTTTGAAGGCAGCAATCTCGTCGTAAAGTTCTTGCCACCTGCCTCCAAAAACGTGTGCGCGGGTAATGACGACGTCAATTTCTTGAGCCCCAGCCTCGATGGAGCGGCGGATTTCTGCGATGCGCTCGGACAATGGAGACAGTCCTGCGGGGAATCCCGTGGAAACGGCTGCGACTTGCACGCGGCTGCCCTCGAGGGCTCTTCGCGCGGTTTCGACGAACCTGTGATATACGCAAATAGCCGCAACCTGAATGTTAAGGTCTTCCACTTCCAGATGTTTTGCCAGTTCCGGCTGAATCGGTTGCCGGCCCTTGGCGCATAACCGTCGGACACGCTCGTCGGTGTCGTCTCCCGAAAGAGTTGTCAGATCCATACAGGAGATTGCGCGCAGCAGCCATGCCGCTTGCCAGTCTTTTTTCACCGTACGACGCGCGACATGGGTTTGCGCCCTGCGTTCCACCGCGCTGGTATTTACGCGAACCTGCTTTACCCAGTCCAGACTGATCGGTATGCCTCGATTGGACAAAAGCGGGCGCCCGTCCAGCGTTGCCAAGGGAGCGTTGGAATCCCGCAGCGCACTGTCAGCAGGGACGTGGCTTCCCTTGTCGGTGATCCCGGAACGATTGTTGTGCTCCACCGGCATTTAGATGTTCTCCGCCAGAACCGCGATTCTTAGCTTCGCCGGCCGGACTCTGAAGGCCAGCCACGATGTTGCGAGGTAATTGTACGGCAGAATGCAGGAAAGCTAGTGCGGTTGATTCGGAATGCGTCACCCCGGCTGCCAGCTCACCCGCACTTTGACCTTGACACTCACAAATCTCGACGCTAGGCTTCGCTGATCTTTCCGCAAAGAAATGTTTACACCGCATAGTCTGAGCATCGCGCTGCTGATGATGATCACTAGCGCCATCTGCTGGGGTTCGTGGGCTAATACTTACAAAGGCGTCAAGAATTATCGCTTCGAACTGTTCTACTGGGACTATGCGGGCGGCATTTTCCTTGTCTCCGTGATTTTCGCCTTCACCCTGGGAAGCACTGGGAATAATGCCACCAGTTTCCTCAACAATGTTCATTCAGCGGATGCGTCGAATATCGTTTTTACCATGGTGGGCGGAGCGATATTCAATCTCGCGAACCTCCTGCTGGTTGCGGCAATTGATATGGCGGGCCTGGCGATTGCGTTCCCGGTTTCCATTGGGATTGCTCTCGTAGTTGGGGTGGTTTCAAGCTATATCCTCCAGCCCAGAGGCAACGGCGATTTGCTCGCCGCCGGCGTAGTTTGCGCGGTCGTTGCCGTAATCATGGACGGCAAAGCTTACGGGAGTCTGGCCAGCGCGGGCCGCTCCACCTCGAAGAAAAGCATTATCGTCTGCATCGTTTCCGGAGTCTTGATGGGGCTGTGGGCCCCCTTCGTGGCCCATGCGATGACCAAGGGCAACACGCTCGGTCCCTACAGCATTGCTGTGTTTTTGACCCTGGGCGCGCTGCTCTCTTGTTTTATCTGGAATGTTTATTTCATGAAGAGGCCGCTGGTGGGAGAGCCGGTGAATTTCAGCGGATTCTTTCGCGGCCCCGCTTCCGGACACATGCTCGGAGTGCTCGGCGGCGTGATCTGGGGTACGGGGATGGTCTTTAATCTCGTAGCCGCGAACTTCACGGGGGTGGCGATTTCGTACGCGATAGGGCAATCCGCCCCGATGGTGGCAGCATTGTGGGGGGTGCTGGCGTGGAAAGAATTTGAAGGCGCGGGAAGCCGCGCCAAGTTCTATCTGGGCCTCATGTTTGTGTTTTATTGCTGGGCGATTTTGCTGGTCGCGAGGGCGAACGGGTGAATCCCGCATCAATCCACAGAAAATGGAGTGCGCTGCTAGCTGGCGACAGTCTTGATTTTGAGAATCGGACTTACATCCGCGTTGATTCGTGACGCGTTCAACTCTATGCATCGGTAGCAATCACACGCGAAGCTCGTACCATCTGCAAGCGCGACGTGGCCGCACTTCTCGCAGACGAACCGTCCGTCCAGATGAGGAGCCATGGGTCTGAACTGAACGCCCAAGACGCAATAAGGACACCGAACAACTGATTGCTTCATAGGAATTCTGAATCAGACGGCGAAAGCTAAGACCAGCGTTCAGTCAAGAACCCTTGTCACCGCAGCTCTCGCCGTCCTTTGGGAATAAATCTATCTTCGAGTGCGTCCGTTCGTAATGGCCCACCTGTGCCGGGTGGTGGCACAGGAGTGCCATCATGAGTCGATATACACCGCTCCCACGTTAAAGTTCCGAGGAGAGATGCCGATAAGACTGAGATGGAGGAACGTTCTCATGAGGCTTCGAACTTTATTCGTCTCTCTATTGGTGCTTGCTGGTCTGGGCTGCAACTCCACGAATGTGGCCCCGGTCTCGACGGGTTCGTCGAAGCGTTCTTATAACGGCAGCGCCTCCATCGGTGATTTCCTTGCCATCACCCTCGACCCGGTCGCCCTGACTCTGGCTTATACCAATCTCTCGAATGGGGACACCGGGGTAGTTCCCTACACGGTGAACGCCGATGGTACCTATGCGCTCAATGATCCCAAGCACAATCTTCTGGCCGCCTATGAGGTCCCAAACTACGCTCTGCTTGTGCAAGCGGCGAAGGCTGGCCCCAACCACGATACCCTGGCCCTGGTTACTGCCGTTCAGAAGAGCACCATTTCCGTCGCCACGTGGGCTGACCACGATTACAACTACATGCAGTTCCGGACTTCTTCCGGAGGTGTTGAGGTAGGCTCCATTTCTCGGGACGCGCAGGCAAGTATCAGCCTGACATCTTACTCGCCCTTTGGAGCCGGACAGGGCAATGCTTTTCATGTGGGCGGTTTCCCCGGCAGCAGCTTTCAGGTGGATCCTTCGGGAAGTTTTCTAATAATGTCTGACGGCAACGGCACGTCCGATTACGTTTTTGGCACGGCCAACGGCATCTTCGCCGTGGACAACCCGAACGGCACGATTCTGGGTCTGAAGAAAGCTGCCACTAAGGATTTCGATCCGGCCTTTGCCGGGAACTACAAGGTGATTTACTACCAGAAAACGGGTGCACAAACTGGCCAGGGAAATGTGGAGACAGGCACTCCAAGCTTGGGTAACGCGACCATGGTCATCAGCGCCGATGCTCAGATTACGGTCACGGACACTAATGGTGCGACGCTGGTCCAGGCAAGTCTGACGCCGGTCGCTGACACTTCTTACCTCTACGGCTCGAACGAACTTCAGGACCCCTGCTTCGGCCTTTTTACTTTCCGTGTGACCACGGCGACGTCACGGCGCGATGTGTTCGTAAGTTTCATGGATCGCGCGATCTTATTCTCTTCCTTCAAGGCAAACTTGCCGTGGGTTGCGGGCAACACGTACGCCTATCTTTATGGGGTCGGGCTTAAATGATGTGTGGGATTGTGTAGATTTCAGTTCTGCTTGCTCGCCACTTCAAGGCGAGTGTCTGCGCGCTTCAAGTCGCCTGCGATCCGCTTGAAATCTTCTTCTGTGGTGCAGGTGCCGAGGTGTGATTCCGCGCGCTGTTTGGCCTCTTGAGCGCGTTTCGGGTCGATCTCTTCGGCACGCTCCGCGGTTTCGGCCAAAATGGTGACTTTGTCGGGCAACACCTCCGCGAATCCCCACGCCACCGAAAGGCAGCGAGTCTGATTGTCCTTGCGGTAACTGATCTCGCCGACGGCCAGTTCAGTGATCAGCGGGGCGTGTCCGGGGAGGATGCCAAGATACCCGTCCTTGCCGGGAATCTGCATTTCCTCCGCCACATCGCGGATGACCATTTTTTCCGGAGTGACGATCTCGAGTTGGAAAGTGTCTGGCATGCTGTCGTTGGTCATTCGTCGTTGGTCGTTGGCAACGCCTGAAATCGCCGTCTACGGCCGACGACGAAGGACGAACGGCCAACGACTGCTTTACGCTACTGCCTTCAATTTTTCTGCTGCTTCCAGCACTTCATCAATCTGGCCCTTCATGTAGAAGGCTTGTTCTGGAATGTCGTCGTACTTGCCTTCGTTGATTTCCTTGAAGCCTTTCACCGTGTCGGCGACTTTCACGTAGCGGCCGGGCGCGCCGGTAAATTGTTCGGCCACGTGGAACGGCTGCGAGAGGAAGCGTTGAATTTTGCGGGCTCGTGCTACCGTGACTTTCTGATCTTCACTCAACTCATCGATGCCGAGAATCGCGATGATGTCCTGCAGGTCTTTGTAGCTCTGCAGAGTCTTCTTCACGCCTTGCGCCACGTCGTAATGTTCCTGGCCTACGATGCGAGGATCGAGAATACGCGAAGTGGAAGCCAGGGGATCGACGGCGGGATAAATTCCGATCTCGGTCAAGGCACGTGAAAGCACCGTGGTCGCATCCAGGTGGGCAAAGGTGGTTGCTGGCGCCGGATCGGTCAAGTCGTCGGCAGGAACGTAAATCGCCTGCACCGACGTAACGGATCCCTTCTTGGTCGAAGTGATCCGTTCCTGCAGTTCGCCCATCTCAGTCGCAAGATTAGGCTGGTAGCCCACGGCGCTGGGCATGCGGCCGAGGAGAGCTGACACCTCGGATCCGGCTTGAGTGAAGCGGAAGATGTTATCGATGAACAACAGCGTGTCAGCACCTTCAACGTCGCGGAAGTATTCGGCGACCGTTAGACCGGTCAGAGCTACACGCAAACGGGCTCCGGGTGGCTCGGTCATCTGGCCGTAAATGAGGGCGGCTTTCGAATGCTCGGGATCTCCCGGCTTGATGACACCGGACTCACTCATCTCCAGCCACAGGTCATTGCCTTCACGCGTGCGCTCACCGACTCCGGCAAACACAGAGAATCCGCCGTGTTGCTTAGCCACGTTGTTGATGAGTTCCTGAATGAAAACGGTTTTGCCCACGCCGGCGCCGCCAAACAGGCCGATCTTTCCACCCTTCAGGAAGGGTTGAATGAGATCAACGACCTTGACGCCGGTTTCGAACATTTCTGCGGTTGTCGCCTGGTCTTCAAACAAAGGTGCTGGACGATGGATCGGCATGGTCATGGTGTGCGCGATGGGACCGAGTTGGTCGACGGGTTCGCCGATTACGTTCATCACGCGACCAAGCGTGCCGCGACCAACGGGCACGGAAATCGGTCCGCCCTGGTCAATGGCTTTCATGCCGCGCACCATGCCTTCGGTTGCTTCCATGGCGACGCAGCGAACGCGGCCTTCGCCCAGGTGCTGCTGCACCTCGACGATGACATTGATCGGCGAGGGTACGGTGAAGCCGTCGCTCACGATGCGAAGGGCCTGATAAATCGGCGGCATCGTGGCTTCCGCAAACTGCACGTCCACGGCAGGGCCGGCGATTTGAATCACGTGTCCAATATTTTCTGGCATATATATTCAGTTCTTTCTTCTGTAAGAAACGTAACTTGCAACGTTTTCCGCGGCGACAACGAGACGTAGCAAGCTACGTTTCTACAGTTAGCAGTTAGCCCGCTGCCGCCGCTCCGCTTACAATCTCGATGATCTCTTTCGTAATCTTCGCCTGACGGGCCCGGTTCATGGCCAGCGTGAGCGAATCGATCATGTCGGTGGCGTTGCTGGTTGCTGCGTCCATCGCGGTCATACGGGCCGCGTGTTCCGCCGCCACAGATTCGAGCAGCGAACGAAATACCTGGATGACTACGAACTTCGGCAACAACGATCGAAACAACTCTTCGGGGGGCTGTTCATAAATATAGTCAACCGGAGCGGCGGCAAACTTGGCAGCAGCCGCGTCAGCTTCCCGCGTGTCGGCGGGACGAATGCCGACGCCCGCGCCCTTGGCCGCTTCTAGGGCCCGCTCCTTCTCTTTCAGCGTCATATCCTCGGCTTGGGCTACACCAACCTCACCGACCTGCTCAATCGGCAAGACCCGTTCCACGATCAGCCGCTGCGCAATCACTGATTTGAACTCGTTGAAGAGGATGTAAACCGAATCGATCTCGCCTCTGCAATAGCGATCGATCGCAAGTTCGGCCAGCTCGGAAGCCATTTCGTATTGCACTTTACCCAACACTCCGACGTGCTCACCCACGAGCTTGATTCGCGGTGACTCCTGAGAGTCCGCTGTTCTGGGGGGAGCAACTGGAAATCGCCGACGTAGGAAGTCACGGCCCTTGCGCCCGATGGCCTCGATTTCGACGTTCTTCCCAGCCTTCGATTGCAAAAACCGCGACGCCGCTTTCAGGATATTTGTGTTGAAAGCGCCGGCCAGACCTTTATCGCCTGTGACCACGATCAGCAGGATGTTTTTTTCCGGGCGCTGCGCCAGCAGGGGATGTTTCGGCTCACCCGTATCCGGATCGTAGATTTCCGCGCGCGACACCAGCGACTTCAAGACGTTGGTCAACATCTGCGCATAAGGACGCGCAGCCAGAGCGTGCTCCTGAGCGCGCCTCAGTTTTGCCGCCGAGACCATTTTCATGGCCTTCGTGATCTGCCGCGTATTGGTCACGCTGCGGATACGGCGCCGGATGTCGAGAATATTGGCCATTGGTTTGGTCGTTGGTCGTTGGTCGTTCGCTTCTAGCTGCTAGCTTCTAGCTAGAAGCTAGGAGCTAGAAGCTAGTGGCCTGAAGCTATTTCGCTACTGCCTGTCTCTCTGCTACGAACGTTTCTTTGCACTCCTTGATTGTTTTGGTCATCTGGGCTTTCAAGTTGTCGTCGAGAGTCTTTTTCTCCATGATGGTGCGCAGGAGGCCGGGGTTGGTCGCGTCCACATATTCGTACAGGTCGGCCTCGAAGTCCCGCACCTGGTCTACCGGAAGGTCATCGAGGAAACCGCTCGTGCCTGCAAAGATGATCAGAATCTGTTTGGAAAAGGGCAAGGGCGAGAACTGCTTCTGCTTGAGGACTTCGACCAGGCGTTGTCCGCGATTGAGCTGGTTCTGCGTCGCTTTATCGAGATCGCTGCCAAACTGCGCAAACGCGGCCAGTTCTCGATATTGCGCGAGTTCGAGCTTCATACTTCCAGCCACCTGCCGCATGGCTTTGATCTGGGCGCTGCCGCCCACGCGGCTTACAGAGATGCCAACGTTCACGGCTGGCCGCACACCGCTATTGAACAGATCAGTTTCCAAAAAGATCTGGCCATCGGTGATCGAAATAACGTTGGTCGGGATGTATGCAGAGACGTCTCCCGCTTGGGTTTCAATAATCGGCAACGCCGTGAGTGATCCTCCACCCATCTTGTCGCTCAGTTTCGACGCGCGCTCCAGCAGCCGTGAGTGAAGATAGAAAACATCTCCGGGGTAGGCTTCCCGACCTGGCGGACGCCGCAACAGCAGCGAGATTTCGCGATACGACGCCGCGTGCTTCGAGAGGTCGTCATAAATAACCAGGGCGTGCTTTCCGTTGTCGCGGAAATATTCACCCATCGCACAAGCCGCGTAAGGCGAGATGTACTGCATGGGCGCGGGCTCAGATGCGGAGGCCGCTACTACGATCGTGTAATCCATCGCGCCGTAGTCGGTGAGAATCTTTACCACCTGCGCGATGGAAGATCTTTTCTGTCCGACGGCGTTGTAGATGCAAATCAGATCGTTCCCTTTGTTGTTGATGATGGTATCGAGCGCTACGGCGGTCTTGCCGGTTTGGCGGTCGCCAATGATCAACTCGCGCTGGCCTCGGCCAATCGGAATCATGCTGTCGATGGCTTTCAAGCCGGTGGCCATGGGTTCGCGGACCGGTTGGCGGTCAATGACTCCCGGCGCCAGACGTTCCAATGCGATGAACTTGTCGGTGGCGATGGGGCCTTTGTCGTCGATGGGCTGCCCCAGCGAATTCACCACCCGACCGACCAAAGCGTCGCCGACCGGCACGCTCATGATGCGTCCCGTGCGCTTGACCTCGTCGCCCTCTTTGATCTCGGTGTATTCGCCGAGGAGCACGACGCCGACCTGATCTTCCTCCAGGTTCATGGCGATGCCGGCCACGTTATGAGGAAAGGAAAGCAGCTCTCCGGCCATGACTTTGTCGAGGCCGTATACACGAGCAATTCCGTCGCCCAAGGTAATGACCGTACCTACTTCATCCACAGCAATCTTGGATTCGTAGTTCTCGATTTGTTGCCGGATCAGCTGTGTGATCTCGTTTGCTCTGATTTGTGCCATAAGGTCAGCTTCTAGCTCCTAGCTCCTGGCTTCTAGCTCTTAGCTTTTCTTCGGATCTTTGGATCTTTCCGCGGTCCTCTCCAAAACCATGCTCACTGGCTCTAAGCCAGAAGCTAGCAGCTAGGAGCTAATCGCTTCTTTTATCCTCTCCAACTGTCCCCTCACCGAACCGTCGTAAATCGTGCTGCCGATCTTTACGACGGCGCCCCCGAGTATGGACTCATCGCGCGAGTAGCGTGCCCGCACTTTTTTCCCCGTCAACTTTTCCATCTGGACTTCGAGAGATTGCCGGCCGGTTTGGTCGAGGTCGTGGGCGCTGGTTATTTCGGCCTCGGTGAATCCCAGGCGCTGATTCAGTTCCTGCTCAAACTGTTTCACGATCGGTCCCAGGAAGGTTATGCGCCGATGATCGATCAGCACCGCAACGAAATTCCGCACCGTACGCGAGATTCCCTGGCGGGCCACAATCGCATCGAGCACCGCCCTCTTCTGCTCCGCTATGATTGAGGGAGTCTCCCACACCGCCCGCAGTTCTTTGCTCCCGGCCACTAATTCGGCTACGGCTTGCGCCTCTTGCAAAGCCTTGTCAGGATCGTGATGGCCATCAAAGACTGCGTCGGCGAAGGCGCGCGCGTAGGTGTTGGTCACTGAAGCCATGCTCTATTGGCTGCCTTTCCGGGTATCGCCGCCGTTGACCGAGAGTTGTTGGGCAAAGCTGCGCAGCAGCGCCTGATCGGTAGCAACATCCACATGGATCTGCTTTTTCGCCAGCGATACCGCCAGGTCGGCCGCGTACGCCGTTAGTTCGCGACGGGCTGCCTTGGCCGCCGCTGCGATTTCCTGCTCTGCCGATTCCACGATTTTGCGCGCGTCTTCGGCTGCGGCAGCTTTAATCCTCTGTTCTTCGGCTGCGGCTTCCTGCTCCGCAGCAGCGCGCATTCCGCTGATTTCCGCATCAAGCCTGGAAAGCCGCGCCTCAATCTCGGCCAGCCGGAGGTTGGCATCTTCACTGGCCTTGCGCGCCTCTTCCATCGCCTTCTGAATGGAAGCCGTGCGATTGCGGAACACTCCTGGCAGATTTTTCTTCGAGAGCCAGAAAAGGGCAGCCGCAATCACCACAAAGTTCAGCAGCACACAAACCCAGTAGGCATGCTCCAAATCCAAGCCGGTGAGTTTGGCTACGAACTGCACGGATGGAGAATGTTTGAACTGCGCTTCATCGTCCTCACCAGCGGCTTCTCGCGATTCTTTCACCAATTGCTGGCTCAACGAATGGTTGGCGTGCGAGGGTGTGCTCGGCTCCTGGTGAGAGACGGCCGAGAAGCGGGTCAAAGCGGTTGCCCGTTCTGTCAAAGGAAAAGTCAAGATCAGGAGTGCGGCAAAGGCGTAGCGCAACAGGAACGTCTGTGCGCGTCCGGTGAACCATGAACTTGGCCGAGTTGGCGCTCGTGTCATCGTTCTTGCCCTTCACCCGCAGGAGTTTGTGTCATCGCCGGCCGCAAAACAATCCGGATGATTTCAGCGGCGAGCTTTCCGCTTTCCGCCTCAAGACCGGCTTGCGCCGCCACTTTGTCCTTCTCGATGGAGGCTCGCGCCTGTTCCACCTGAACCTGAGCCCTGTTCCTCGCCTCGGCGACTGCTGCGGCCCGTGCCTGCAAAGCCTGCTGACGCAGAGCTTCCTGATTCTTGAAGACCGTGATGCGAGCTTCACGCAAGCGTTGCTCGTATTCCGCAGTTCGCGCTTCGGCGGCTGCAATATCGGCGCGTGCCTTTTCGATCGCTCCCTCGGTCTTACTGCGCCGCTCGGCAAGCACCTTGACCAACGGCTTGTGGACAACCGCGCTGTAAATCCCATAGAGCAGCACCATAAAAATAATGGTCGGGATTGATCCGAGCAGTAATTCCCCTACTTGCTTGAGCGTTTCGTCCATGTCTTGAGTTTGATAAAAATCTCGTGCTTGGTAAAATCCCGAGCGAAAGAGGGCTTTAAGAAACCATTAAACCTAACACTCTAAAGGCTTAGTGTCAACGCGAGTGTCTGTCCGAGAAATGACTAGGAGTTATTCCAAGAACGTACTTTTGCCGGCTTGTCAAGGGCTTAGTGCATTTTAAGTAAAGAATGCTTGACTTCTGGGATGGGGAGTCTAGCATAGAAGTATCACCTCCGATCCAATTCAGGATCGAATGGGCCGATAGCCAAGGACTGTCACCGCTTCTTGGTTGCCGGCCCATTTAAATTTGCGCCGATGGCCGCTAGTCAATGGCCATTGGCCTAGGAGCCTACCGATGTCGGACGCTCGTGACAAGACCCCGAAAGCAAGCAAAGGTCCGGCTACCGTGCCTCGCGTCGAACCCCCGGCTCAAGACCCAGACTCGGAGTTCCACCCGATCAAAATCCAGGGTGAGCCTCTCTCGGCGACAATCATCCGCGATAGGAGATAAGTTCACGCGTTGCAAGGGCTATTCGGCTTTCGCTTCGCACCCAAGGAACAATTCAGAATATCGAGGCAACGAAGGAGCGCTGCGGGATGCACCTAAAAGCCAACGATTAACAACAAACCGCAAATATGCGTCGAGATCGGGCACGTGTTTCCTGAACCTGTGGATTGATTGCCGAAAGGCGATCTTGGCTTCAGGCTGTGCTGCAACACTCTTTGGCGGAGTCATCGCTTCATGCAGTACCCTGTGTAGCGTGATCGGCGTCGCGCCAACTCTTAAGCACCTTTTCCGCAAGCAGACGGTACTCGTTGACGAGCCGGAACTTATCCTTGATTTCGCCCGCTTGGCTCCCTCCTTCGAAGGTAATGAGTTGCCTCAAGTGAGGATTCGATTTCTTGGTGAGGAACTGAGATAGGTTGCTCAGAAAGTGGCCTGCTTGGCCAACTTCACCACCTATACCTCTTTCCACGAGAGCTTCCTTCAGTTCCTCGCGACCAAATGTTCGATTGGCGGATAACAAAATCTCGATGAACGCCGCGAGGCGGGGTGTAAGGTCCGTATCTCTGTTGAGCGTCGAAAGTAGCTGTTCCTCCAATTCTGCGGGAGCAAAATTCCCCTTCTCCAATGAGAATGGACTTCGCGCGGGGTCCCGCTGCTTCCGCTGCTTCTTCTCCCGACGCGCGTAGTGTAGACCTCCGCTTCTGGCAGCGGAATGATAACCTCCGGGTTCAGAAACAGGTTCCCCTCCGCGTCGACGAATGATGGTATTCGCACCCAGCGGACGTCTATTTCGTACTCGCGAAGCCACAGGACGGCAGAGGCAACGTCCGGGTGGTAATCTCCGGCGACAAGGATAATTCGCTGCTCGTTGTTGAGTTGTTCGAGTTCTTCGTCGATGAACTGTAGGATCTGATCGCGAGCGGCATCTGTGTCGATCATTTTCGTCTTGGCGAGGATTGCATAGATTTCATCGGCGGTCAGGTTGGAACAGTACGAGGCATACCTGATCGCCTGCCACTCGATATCGCTGCCGGACTGGTCACGTTTCAGTTCGACGACGACAATGTTGGCACTCTTATCGAGCGCCAGGATATCGATCCGCAGGTTGCTCGGGAGAACGTACTCGGTTGCCAGGACAAGCAGATCCTCCCCGAGCACGCCGGGAGATCCGGCAATCCACGTCTCGAGATCGAATCGCTCTAGCAACCCCTGGTCGCTGAGAGTCGTCTCCTTGAGTTTTGTGAGTTGCTTCTCCGTCTTGTTCAGCTTGTACATACGGGACCTCGTATCCAACCCGTTCCGTCGCCAGGGCCGAAAAAACGACCCACAATCGTTTTCGTATCACAGTGTATAGGTGGTGCAGGTCGCCGCCGTCAGGCTGTAGGATGTTGACGCCGATCTACCCCACCAGGAACTCCCTCACTCTTCTAACCACCGACTCCGGAGCTTCTACCTCCAACTCCACCAATCCGTCTTTGTACTTACGCGAATAAATCCGCGCTCGCGCCTCCAGCAGCGCCAACGTCTTTCCTTCTTTTTGCGGCACGCGCAAATGGACCCGGCTCAACGCGTCTCCCTGCAGCATCTGGTCAATCCGGTCCATAAGGGTGCTCATGCCGATGGTTTTCGCAGCCGAGACGTGAACCGTGTTGGCGTCATCCCTCAAGCTCTCGCGCTGTCGGGGAGGTAAAAGGTCAATCTTATTCATCACCCGCAGCCTCGGCTTCTTTTCCGTTTCAAGTTCCTTGAGCACTTTTTCCACCTGTGCATCCTGCTCGGCAGAAAGAGGGCTACTCGCGTCGGAGACTTGCAGGATGAGCGCCGCGCGCTGCACTTCTTCCAACGTCGCCCGAAAGGCGGAAACCAGGGTGTGCGGCAGATTCCGAATGAATCCAACTGTGTCAGACAGCAACACCTGCCGGCGCGAGGGCAGCGTGATCCCTCGAATGGTTGGATCCAACGTCGCGAACATTTTCGGGGATTCCAGCACGGCGGCCTGGGTGAGCGCATTGAACAATGTGGATTTCCCCGCGTTGGTGTAGCCGACCAAAGCGATCAGCGCCACCGGAACTGATTCGCGGCGCTGCCGCTGTTGAGTCCGAATGCGCCGGACATTTTCTATTTGTTCCTTGACATGCCGAATGCGACGGTAGATTTTCCGGCGGTCGGTCTCGAGTTGGGTTTCACCAGGACCGCGCGTGCCAATCCCGCCGCCCAGTTGCGACATCTCAATTCCGCGGCCTCCGAGCCGTGGCAACATGTATTCGAGTTGCGCCAGTTCCACCTGCAACTGGCCTTCGCGGGTACGGGCGTGCTTGGCAAAAATATCGAGGATGAGTTGCGTGCGATCAATCACCCGCGTGTTAACAACTTTTTCGATATTGCGCTGCTGGGATGCGGTGAGGTCATGATCAAACAGAAGAAGATCTGCGGAGACTGAGGCCGCGGCCCCGGCAATCTCCTCCAGTTTGCCTTTCCCAATCAGCGTGGCGGGATCGGGCTTATCACGGTGTTGCAGGAACTCTCCGGCAATTTGCGCGCCAGCGCTGGTTGCCAGGGACCGCAACTCGTCCAGCGACTCTTCTGCGCTGAACTCGGGTATGCGAGGTGCTTTCGATGCTCCGGGCACACTGCAGGCGCTGTCTCGCGCCGCTTGCGCACCGCTGGTCAGCGAGCTTTTCGCGCTCTTGGCGACCGACCCGACACGCGAGCGTACGCGGTAGTCAATTCCGACCAGGAACGCGCGTTCCGTCGGAGCACGACTTGCAGCCGTCGAAATCGAGCTACGCCGCGTGCGCTCTGTCTTGCCTGACACTCTTGACTCTGAACTGCGCAAAAATTCTCTGCCTTATCCGTCCGTACCGGACGCGCTGGGAGCCGGCCCAGACTCGGTAGCGGGGCCTGCTGGCGGTGGAACCATGGCGGGCTTATCGCCGTGGCCATGGGCAACCCTTCCCATTGCTACTGTCGAAATGGCGTGCTTGAAGATCAACTGCTCCTGATTATTGGTCTCGAGCACGACGGAATATTTGTCGAACGAACGGATACGTCCGGTGAGCTTGACTCCGCTCAACAGGTAGATGGTGATATTCAGTCTTTCTTTGCGGGCGGTGTTGAGGAAGGTGTCCTGAATATTTTGCGCCGGCTTGTTTTCCATGCCGATCTCCTTAGCTTTCTCAACCGCGAAAGCTTTCTGTACAGCACACGGTCAGATCCTCAGGCCGCAGCCAACACGGCACTTGGGGACCAGGGGGGAAAGCTCGGGATGCGTAAGCGCCCATCCGCTTCCGCCGCCGCACCCAAAGCAACTCTCGGTACAATACGGCCTCTCCCTCGACTTTTCAAGCCGCGTCGCCGGTTGACATAAATACACCAAAATGCAAACATTCGTGCGCTGCAAGTAAGGCGAGAACTAGAAGTCGATTCTTCGACGCTCGTAACTGATGTTATTGGACGGTTCAGCAGCGCAATTTTTTAGCCGCACTTCACGGATGGCGGAGGAATATCGATGCAACATCTGATTGCTTTCGCAGCCTCATGGGTCATGCCCACGCATACCGGCACGGAAGCCCTGGCGCTCATTCTGCGCTGGTTTCACTTCATTGCCGGCATAACCTGGGTCGGATTGCTTTACTTTTTCAATCTGGTCAACGTGCCTTTCATGAAGCAGGTGGACGCTGGCATGAAGTCAAAGGTGTTTCAATACCTGACGCTGCCGGCGCTGAACTGGTTCCGCTGGAGCGCTCTGGTCACGGTTTTCGTTGGTTTCTGGTACTGGGGGCAAGTCTTCGTTGGACCGGACGCCGCGCGCATGGGGGTTAGCCCATTGAGCACAATTGGCCTCTTCCTGCTCATCTGGATCGCGGCTTGGGCGATTCTCTTTGCCGTCATCAAGCAAGCGCCGACCGGATATGTTCTTGGCGTCATCGTCGCAGTGGTTGCAATTGCCGGAGCATGGCTGTTCGTGACCTATACGCCCGTAGGCCAGGATGACAATCACGTGCTCTCTATCGGCGTCGGTGGCGGCTTCGGGATCATTATGCTGTTCAACGTTTGGGGAATCATCTGGCCCAACCAAAAGAAAATCATTCGCGGGACTCTTGCGGGGACGCCGCCGGCCAACGCCACAGTTCTCGCCCGACAGGCATTCCTAGCGTCGCGAACGAATTTCTTTTTATCGGTACCTTTGCTGTTTTTCATGGCCGTCAGCTCTCACTATGGGATGTTCGGTCGCTAGGCCGCAGCTGTTAGACTGTGGAGACGTAGCTTGCTACGTCTCCTTGCCCGCTATGCCAAAATGTAGGGGTGGAGTCCGATAAGTATCTGCAAGGAATCGCCCTGTTAAACGAAGCTTCGTTCTTCGACGCTCACGAAGCCCTCGAAGACGTTTGGCGCGCTGCACCGCCCGAAAACAAGAAATTTCTTCAGGGACTGGTTCAGGTCGCCGTGGCCTTCCATCACTACTCCACTGGGAACCGGGTGGGTATGCGGTCGGTGCTGGAGCGCGCGATAAAGAATCTTTCCCAGCCAGCGGGAATCTTTGGAGAGATTCAGTTGACGGCCCTGCTTCGCTCACTCGGCCAATGGCGCGAAGCCCTCGACCATGACACGCCGCTTCCGCCGCTGCCTCGCGTCGATATCACTCACTAAGACGTGGAGCGGCGGGACGCCCTCGTCCGCTGGGCCCTGCGAAGCCCGCCGGGTGGTAGAATCGCTCTTTCTCCGTGACTCACCCCGTGACCCAGTCTTCCACAGCAAAGCCGCGAGCGTCCCAATCTCCGGCCAGAAAGTTCGATCCCATTCCCTTGCTGGACCTGCATCGGCAATACCAGCAGATCCGCGAAGAAGTGCTGGCTGCTGTAGAGCGGGTGTGCGCGTCGCAGCAATTCATTTTGGGTGCGGAAGTCGAAGCCCTCGAGCGCGAGATCGCTGCCTTCACCGGCGCCAGCGCAGCCGTCGGTTGCGCTTCAGGTACCGATGCGCTCTGGCTTGCATTGCTCGGCGCTGGAGTTCAGACCGGCGATGCCGTCATCACAACGGGCTTTAGCTTCTTTGCCTCGGCGAGTGCCATCGCGCACGCTGGGGCGAAGCCGGTACTGGCAGACGTCGATTCTGAGACGCTGAATCTGAGTCCGGAGGGCGTCAAGGCTCGGCTCCGTGCAGGAGGATCGTACAAGATCCGTGCTCTGCTACCGGTGCATCTTTACGGCCAGTGTGCCGACATGGATGCGTTGCAACTGATCGCAGATGAATTCCAGTTGTCCATCGTCGAAGATGCGGCGCAGGCTATCGGGGCGAAATGGCGAGGCCGGAGTGCAGGCTCGCTGGGCGCAGCGGCGACGTTTAGTTTTTATCCCACCAAGAATCTGAGCGCGTATGGCGACGCGGGAATGGTGACAACTTCTGATTTGAATTTGGCCGAGCACATGCGGAACCTGCGCAATCACGGCAGCCCTCGCCGCTACCATCACGAGGAATTCGGCTGGAATTGCCGCATGGACGCGATCCAGGCCGCCATCCTCCGGGTTAAGCTGCCGCACATCGAAATCTGGAACCAGCAGCGGCGGCAACGTGCGGCAACCTACGATCGTTTGTTGGCCGATGCGGGACTGGCGTCGAAAAGAGTCGACTCACCAGTCAAACCGGTCAGGACTTCCCCGCATGCATTTCACGTCTTTCATCAATACGTGATCCGGGCTCAGCGCCGCGATGAACTGCGCAAGTTTCTTGCTGACAGAAACATCGGCACGGAGATCTACTATCCCATCCCGCTGCATCTTCAACCCTGTTTTGCATACCTAGGCTACTGCGCCGGCGACTTGCCAGAATCGGAGCGCGCCGCGGCTGAGGTGCTGGCGCTCCCCATGTTCCCGGAGCTGACGGAGCCCGAACAGAAATGCGTGGTTCATAGCATCGCAGATTTCTATTCGTAGCTCCGAGTCGTTCATCCGCGCCTAGTGCTGCCGCGACTTTTTCCTCGACGTGGAGGGTTGCTTTACCTCTCCCGGCGCTAGTACGCGGCGCACAATTGGCGAGTTCATTTTGTATTTGCGCTCGCTTATGTTGCCGTTGTCGTCTTTCACGCGGACTATGAATACCGGCAGCATTCCTTCTTTATCGAAATTTTCCTGCGACACCGTTACCGGCAAGACTCCATTCAGGTTGTGCTCGCGATAGGCGGTTTCATAGCGATGGTGTTTGACATTCCAGGTGAAAACACGGATTTGGTTGAAGTCGAAGGGTAGGCCATCCTTCGGTTCGCTGAGGGCTACCAGATATTGTGGAACTTTTTTGTCTCCGTCGGCCACCTGGTCCAGAACAAAAAAGGCCACGGTCCGCTGGCCCTCGGCATATTGCGCGATTTCGAGGGGCACATCCATGTCCACCATGCGCGCCAGCACCCAGCCCACGCGGCCATCTGGATCGCGGATAAGCCACCAGTCTTCCATCGCAGCCGTGGCTGGCTTGGGTGATTCGTTCTTGTTCGGATTTGCGGGCTTCGCGACCGCGCCAGGCACCGTCTTCTCGGCGGTAGCGCGCTTCAGGATGGCAACTTTGGATCCCTGGTTCAACTGGTAGAGATGTTCGGTTTCGCGTCCCGGTTCGAGGTGAATGTTAGTGTCGTTGCGGGTTGTGCCGGCAGCCTGGACGGAGGCGTTCTGCTCTTGCTGCGCCAGTTGCTGAAAGCCTTGGTAAACCGACTCCGGCACCAGAGAGCGCTGCTCCATCCAGCCTTCGACGCCACTCGCCGTGCGGACCCGAGCAAACCGTTTCTCGCGCTCGAGTATCTGGACTCTATCTCCGTTCTTGACCACACCGGTCTTGCTGAAGACCGCAGATACGCGGTCGCGAAGTATCACCTGCGGTGCCGAGACGTAGGCGATCTCCTGCGCCCGGCCTCGTCCGCGACAACCGGAGAAGAGTGAGAGCACCACCAGCAATGCCAGAAACCACAGAGATCGCCAACTCGTTTTCAGAGAGACCACAAAACAATATAGCGCAGGGTGGATCAAAATCTTAAAACGCACGGGTCGCTGAGAGATTCCGCAGAGGCGGAGGGGTACGAGCCTGCGGTTTTGAGTCGGCGATATGCGATCTATCTGTTTTGTCGTTCAATGCCCGCGTAAAACTTTCGCGCTACAAACACTGTGCAGAGATCCTTCACTTCGCTCAGGATGACAGGGTGCCCGCTGGAAGCTTTCCGGACACACTAGCTCTCAATCGCCAAAGCTGATCCCGATGGCGCGAGCGGTGTTCACGATTTGTCCGTGAGGATCCACGGTTTTCAAGTGGCCGATGGCATCGGCAATACTGACCGATTCGATTCGAGTATTGTGCAGGCAGACCATTTTGCCGAATCCTCCCGCAGCAATCAGATCGACGGCGGCCACCCCAAAGCGAGTGGCGAGAATGCGGTCGAATGGGGTCGGCGAGCCGCCGCGCTGGATGTGGCCTAACACACTGACCCGAACGTCTTTTTTCGCTCCCCTGGAAACGGCATCGCCGATCCGATTCGCCACTGCTCCGGTCCGGCGTTGTTCTTGCCATTCCACGGGCATCTTGATGCCCTCGGCCACTACGATAATTGTAAAACGCTTGCCATAGGACTCGCGCAGGGCTACGTGCTCACAGATTTTGTCGATGGTGAACGGGATCTCGGGAATCAGGATGACGTGGGCGCCCCCGGCGATTCCGGCTTCGAGGGCGATCCAGCCGGCGTCCCGGCCCATGACCTCGACCACCATGATGCGATGGTGCGCTTCCGCGGTGGTGTGGATCTTGTCCACGGCATCGGTCGCGGTCACGAGCGCCGTATCGAAACCGAATGTGACCTCGGTGGCGGAAAGATCGTTGTCGATGGTTTTAGGCACACCGACGATGTTCATTCCCTTCTTGAAAAGCTCGAGCGCGATCGTCTGCGAACCGTCCCCGCCAATGCTGATCACGGCATCGATACCCAGCTGGCGCGAGTTGGCGATGACCTCATCCGAAATATCGCGGACGACTTCCACGCCATTCTCGATGGTGCAGTAGTGGAAGGGATTGCCGCGATTCGTGGTTCCGAGAATGGTACCGCCGCGGGGCAGAATTCCGCTGACATCGTCGAGGGTGAGGGGACGCGATTTTTCCGGCCAGATCAGGCCATCGAAGCCATCGGGAATGCCGATGACTCGCCAGTTGTATTTGAGAATGGCCGCTTTCACGGCCGCGCGGATAACCGCATTCAGGCCAGGAGCATCTCCGCCTCCGGTACAAATGCCGATACAGCGAATGTCAGACATTGTGGCATAGGTCACTGGGACGTCAGCGTCGCCGTCGCTGTCAACTGTTGCGTGCTCTGATAAGTTGCGGTTACTGTGATCCGTTGTCCGGCGGTAGACGTCGACAGGGCCGTGACCGTCGCAGGGTCGGCCCCTTGGGTTATCGAGTAGTCGGTCTGGTCGCTCAAAGACCAGGTCGCTGTTGCCGAGACATCAACCGGCGCGCTCTCTCCGGTCACGGTGGCAAGAGCTGTGAAAGTTTGCGTCCCACCATTCGCACTGATGTTGGCGGTACTGGGTTGAATCTTGAGCGCGGTCGCGTTTCCGAGGTTGACGGTGATACTGGAAGTGCCGCTCGTTGCCTGATAGCCGGCTGTGATCGTTGCAGTACCCGGGGAGACGCCGGTCACCAATCCCGCATTGCTTACGCTAGCCGTAGTGGACGAACTGCTGCTCCATTGCACGCCCGAACTGAGGATTTTCGTAGATCCATCGTTATAGGTCCCGATGGCGCTCTCCTGTACGGTCCCACCCTGGTTAATGGTCGCCGTCGGGCCGACCGTCATCGAGGTCAACACTGGGTCAACGAAAAACCCGTTGCACGCCACTCCTGTGGCGAACAGAAAGAGGGTCGCAAAGGCAGCCACGAGTTGAAGTTTCTTCTTACTGCTCAGCATGTTAGGAAGGCCCTCAGGGAAACCGTCTTTCCGGACGGTTCGCAAGCGGCGTCAATAAATTGTAGCAGAGAAGATTCCCAGCCGACGTATCCCTTCGTACACGGCGGTACCTGTCCTGTCACGTCGCGCCATAGTAAAGAACGCAGGTGCGCGGCGGGAGTTGCAGGCTAAATTTTTGATGGAGTTGCTCGGATCCCATCGCCAGGACAACATAGAAGCTGCTCGCACGGAACATCATACCGACGTGAAGGAGGGCTGCTGCCCGGAAGGCCCCGAAAGTTCAGCGAGCATCCTTTGAGCGTGATCGCTACGAAGCTCAGAGTGTGCAAATCTTGAAGGTTGCCTGGAATTTTCACGACGCCCCCAATTGGTCAACTCGAATAGCCTCAAGAACCAATAAATACCTTATAAGTAAACGGCTTACGGGGGTACTGGTGGCCGCAGCGCAGATGATGAGAAGGTCACTGGCACAAGTGACCGATAGCACCATGCACGGTTCCACAGCCTTTCCACAGCCATTGGGGCTCGCGGTTGTGACGGGAAACCAAGCTATTCCGGCGGCGCCATGCCGTCTGCCAGCATCGATTCGAAGCGGGTCGAATTTTTCAGGAATGCCAGGTTCACGCGGCCGGTAGGGCCGTTGCGCTGTTTGGCGATGATGAGTTCCGCTTTGCCCTGCAGGTCGGGGTCGTCCTGCTTGTAGACCTCTTCGCGGAAGATGAAAGCCACGACGTCGGCGTCCTGCTCGATCGATCCTGATTCGCGCAGGTCGGAGAGTTGCGGACGGTGATCGCCACCTCTGCTTTCCGGCGCGCGACTCAGCTGGGAAAGCGCGACCACCGGGACCGTCAACTCCTTGGCCAATGCTTTCAGGCCGCGCGAGATGGCAGAAACTTCCTGGGTGCGGTTTTCGTAACGCCTTCCGCCGCCTGACATGAGCTGCAGGTAATCGACGATCAACAAATCAAGCCTGCCTTGTGATTGTTGCAGGCGCCGGGCCTTGGCCCGCATTTCACTGAGTGCGATGCCGGGTGTGTCATCGATAAAAATGGGGGCATGCGCCAGTTGCTCCATGGCGTGTACGACCTTGGTCATGTCATCGCGCCAGAGCGAGCCAGTGCGCATCTTATGCGAGTCCACTCGCGCTCGTGAACAAAGCAGACGCAACAGCAATGCCTCGCGCGACATTTCGAGCGAGAACATGCCAACCACCTTCTGATCTTCGATGGAAGCGTTTTCGGCGATGTTCATGGCGAATGCCGTTTTTCCCATCGAGGGGCGGGCAGCGATGATGATCAGGTCGGAGCGCTGGAATCCGCTGGTCATCTCGTCGAGATCGGTGTAGTGCGTGGCCAGTCCGGTGATGCGCTGTCCGCGCTGCAGCAAAGCATCCACTGAGCCGAAAGATTCTTTGACGATGTCCTGAACGCCCATGAAGCCGCGGCCGATCCGCTTTTCAGATAGCTGGAAAATAGCGGCTTCGGCATCGTTCAGGATTTCTTCGGCGGGATCGCTTTGGTCGGACGCTCGCGCAATGGCGGCGTTGGCAGCGTGAATCAGTCCCCGCAGCAGCGCCTTGTCGCGGACGATCTTGATGTAGTGCTCGATGCTCGGCCGGTCAGGAACGCCGTCGACCAGTCCCGAGATGTAGCCGACATCCCCAATCGCCTCCAGTTCCTTCCGGCGATCGAGTTCTTCGACCAGGGTAATCATGTCGATCGGCCGCGAGGACTCGGCCAGATCCACCATGCGGGTAAAGATGCGGCGATGAGAATCGAGCGAGAAGTCCTCCGGCTTCAGATGCTCGGCGGCTTCGTTGTAGGCCAGATTGTCGAGCAGGATCGCGCCCAGAATGGAGCGCTCGGCTTCAACATTCGCCGGCAGAGTGTGCGCGAGACTGTAATCAGTGGTTGCCAAGCTTATTTACTCGTCTGGATGAACTGTAGAGGAATGCGAGAGCGATACTACTCACGAACGAGTTGTGAATGTGAAGAATGTTCTTCGGAAAACGAAGGACAAACTCAAATTTTTCGGTGGTCCAGTTGCGTGGCAAAAAGTGTATCGTCCAGCGCCGCTCCATTACGTCGGAGTATAGGTGAAATAAAAGCGAAGATCAATCCGGAAGCATCTCTGGCGAAAATTCCATTTAATCATTCTTGATCAAGGCAATCCGTGGCAAACGCTTCTCAAACACAAAAATAAATGCGGCCCAGGTCCAGCCAACCCGGACCGCATTGCGTGTGGACGTCTCGCTGCTCTGTCACCGCACCATGCAGTGAGGCGCCTCTCGAAACCGCGTTCCCGGAGGAACGCTCGTTTCTGGGCACACTCTCCGAGCCGTGAATCTGCGGACAAGGTCCGCGTTCCATGGCTCGCAGTGATTGCTCAAGCTGACGGCTCAATCCTGCCTGTGGGGAGGATTTTCGAGGAGGCCGCAACGCCCGGTTGCCCTCAGAACGCGCCATTCGGCGTGTTGCCCGACACGTTCTGAGAAACCCTCCGGCAGTTCACCCTCGAGAACCGCCGGAAACGCCAGCTCTGCTGCAATCTAACAGCGCTCTCAAGACATCGCACATCTGCACTGGCGGTACTTTGCTTGAATCACAAAACCTCCGCAACAGAAATTTCATGCGGAGTTGTGCACAAGCTGTGGAGGACAAGTATTCTCTGTGGAAAGCGCAGGAAAAGAAGAAAGAAATGCCTCACCGGGAAATTCCTCCGCGCAGGCCTGTATGTCTCCATCAAACTCCGGCCGCAGCAGCAGATCCCACGCCTCCAGATATTTCTCATACCTGGATTCCGCACACTGCGTTCCCAGAGAAATCGACCACTTCCCTCGAGTCTCCTTCTCCGGAATGATGTACCAGACATCCTTGCAAACCAAATAAGCTGCGAGAAAATCGAACGATCCCTGCGGATACTGCTTATGGCTGCTGCACACCGAGCAGATATAACCCGATCCGTTCGCGGTATTAAAGACGGTGCATTTCACCTGCACCGCCACAAAGCGCCCCGGCCGCCCCACCACAAAGTCGTAACTGTTCGAGTCTCCCCAAGGCTTGCTGACGCACAACCCATGCTCGGCCGCCGCCGTCATAAACTTCATCTCCGCCCACTCGCCCCGAACTTTCTTGTCCTTCATTTTCGCCATCTTCAGCTTCTTCATTCACCCTACCTTCAGAGACAGAAATGGCGGCAATTCGTGGAAACTCGCGAATGCCGCCTTATCTTCTTATTGAAACGTGCTGGAAAGCAGAAGGCAAGAAAATTGCCAGAAAAAGCGGGAACGATTCCCGAAACGGGAAACACTAACTCCTCTGTCATTCCGAGCGGAGTCGAGGAACCTTGCGTTTCCGCCGGGCGCTGGGTGCCCCGCTCCTTGCCGCACCTTGGCAAGGGGCGGGCGGACGACGCGAAAGAAGATGGCGTCTCCCTGAATCAGTGGATTGCCGCGGCGGTCGCGCAAAGGTGGGGAGTGGTCGAAACCGCCGCCGATTTCTTCAAGAAGCGGGCAGGAAAGGCAACCGGAGCAGGCTTGATGAAGTTTCTGCGCACCGCGCCGAAGGGCGCGCCCGAACCGGAAGATGAAATGCGGTGAGCCCACCCTTTTTCGCAATGTCCCCGAAAAAGGATGGGCTCCGGACTACAGCCTTGACTTGAAATCATTTGCAGCCAAGTAGTAACACGCCGCAGTCTTACCGACCTTTTGGGGGTCGTAATTGGCCATCTGGATCATGCCGTAGTAGACCTTGAGCGTCTTGGCGAGATTCTTCTTGATGAAGCGGGATGGGTCGACCTTCCAGCTGACTTTACCGTCCTTATACTCCATCAACTCGCCCAAAGCCCAGACCAGCGGCATGACAAACCCATCCGGAAAATCGTACTTGCACTCGTGCCTGTAAAACTTCGTGTGCGTACCCGCGCAGCTCAATTCTATTGGTCTCGCACTCGAATCTATGGGCAATCAGAAAATAATGCGGAACTGAGTGTCGATTTGGGAACAAAGAAAAGAGGCACAGCCGAAGCCATGCCTTTTTTCAATTACTTGGTTTTCTCTGTGACTCTGTGTCTCTGTGGTGAAAAGCCTTTAATCCCTCACCCCATCCATGAACGCACGCAACTTCCGCGAGCGCGATGGATGGCGCAGCTTGCGCAGGGCTTTGGCTTCGATTTGGCGGATGCGTTCGCGGGTTACGGCGAACGACTGGCCTACTTCTTCCAGCGTGTGCTCGCTGCCGTCTTCCAGGCCGAAGCGCATCTTGATGACTTTTTCTTCGCGTGGAGTCAGCGTACGCAGCACCTGCGAAGTTTGGTCCTTCAAGTTGACGTTGATCACGGCCTCGGCGGGCGAGACGACCGCGCGGTCTTCGATGAAGTCGCCCAGATGCGAATCTTCCTCTTCGCCGATCGGGGTTTCGAGGGAGATCGGTTCCTGTGCGATTTTGAGCACTTTGCGCACTTTCGCTACCGGGATATCCATGCGCTTGGCGATTTCTTCCGACGTAGGCTCGCGTCCCAGCTCCTGCACCAGCTGCCGCGAGGTGCGGATCAGCTTGTTGATGGTTTCGATCATGTGCACCGGGATGCGAATCGTACGCGCCTGATCAGCAATTGCACGAGTAATCGCCTGCCGAATCCACCACGTGGCGTAGGTGGAGAACTTGTAGCCGCGACGGTATTCGAATTTGTCCACGGCTTTCATCAGGCCGATGTTGCCTTCCTGAATCAGATCGAGAAACTGCAAGCCGCGGTTGGTATATTTCTTCGCAATCGAAACCACCAGGCGGAGGTTGGCCTCGATCAGTTCGCGCTTGGCCTGCTCCGCGTCCATGTCGCCCTGGATGATCTCGCGCTGGGTGCGCTTGAGCTCCTGGAACGACACTCCGGCTTCGACTTCAAGCTTCTCCAGTTCAGTGCGGATGGCACGCGACTGTCGGCGGTATTCCTTGCGTTGCTCTTCGCTGCGGGTTGCGTCCGCCTTTTTCTCCAGGTTCGAGGACTGGCGGTCGAGCGACCGCATCATGTCGACCGTTTTGTTGGCTCGGTCGATGAGGCGCTTGCGCTCGGTGTTGGTGAAGCCGAGCTTACGGACGCACAGAGAAACATCGACAATGGCGCGCGCCAGTGCGATGCGGTAGCGGCGATAGTCCCGGGGGCGTTTCTTCTGCGAGACGGCTGCGAACTTCTCCAGTAGATGATTGGCCTTCTTGTACGCTTTGGCCAAATCGTCGATCTTCCCGGTGAATTCCTTCAGCCGGTTTTGCAGAATTTCATCGGTGATTTCTTCCTCATCGAAGGTGACCACTTCCTTGATGGAACGGACGCCCTTTTTGAGGTCTTCGCCCATCGCCAGCAGTTCGTTGATGACGATTGGAGAGCGGGACAGCGCCTTCAATACGCGCAGTTGGCCGCGCTCGATGCGCTTGGCGATTTCAACTTCGCCTTCGCGGGTAAGCAGCGGAACAGTGCCCATCTCGCGCAAATACATGCGCACGGGGTCGTTGGTTTTTTCTAAAGCACCGGGAGTGAGATCGAGTTCGACGTCCTCGCCAGCTTCGTCTTCGTCGAACTTCTTGTCGAGCGCAGAGGAGGGAAGCTTCGGTCCCTCCAGCACATCGATTCCTTGCGTGCCAATCGTGGTGAGCAGATCGTCGAGGTCTTCAGGAGAGTGCACATCGTGCGGGATGAGATCGTTCACCTGGTCGTAGGTGAGATATCCCTTTTCCTTGCCTGTATCGATCAGCTTTTTAATGTCGTCGTACTTGTCGTCAAGAGCCAAGAAAGATTGTCCTTAAATCGTCCCATGGAAGGACGTCGAAACGTCGTTTATAGCGGTGGGAACGTGAAGTGGCGGGATTAGCGCCGACACAAACCCTCAAAGTATAGCACAGAGAACGCATCGCGCCAGACCAAAACTGTTCGCCCCGGTCATGCCCGCCGCTATGTTGCCCGCCGTTAATAACTTAGATGGCGAAACAAGCCATTTAGTTTCAAGGTTCGAAGCTGGGAAATCGGTTCCCCCCAAACACAACCGGATCACAAAAACCCAGTTGGAGTTCCTAGTTCTCGGTTCCCAGTCTTTACGCCGGCCTTTGGACTGCCCCTTGATCCGATAAGCCCGGGTCCATGAGCGCCCTCTTCAGCCGGTCTTTTTCACGCAGCAAGAAGCGTAGCTTCTCCGGTTCGTCTTTTTTCGCGGACTGGAGTTCCCGCTGAACCGCGTCCATTTGACGTCGATACTGAATGCGCCGCAAGGCTCGCACTGCGCCCTCCAAGCGCTCAGCCGTGAGCTCCTCGTCCGCTTTCATCAGGACTGCCGCCAGAATATTGCGGTCGGAATCAGGCAGCGGTAATTCCATGACTTCGACCGCTTCCCCGGCGGAGTTCAGCAAGCATTCGATGAGGGACTCGGTGGCCAATCCAATGTGCAGGCGCTCGTTCGTGAGCACAAAATGCGCCTGACGGGCGGGATCGAACTCTTCGTCGGCGCCCTCGCGCGCGGAAAAGTGCTCTTCGGAAGTTTGAATTTCGCTGGCCGAGGTCAAAGCCCGGATCAAGAGTTTCTCAGCATCGGTGACTTGGGCCTCGATTGGAGCTTTTACGCTGGCGGTCGATCGGTTGGCGGCGGCATGTTTGAGTTCTTGCCGCAGGACGACAGAATCGATGCCGAGTTTTTGTGAGATCTCGCGGGCCAGTTCGTCGCGTACGATGCGGCTGGGCACGCGCTGGATATGCGGCAGCAGGTGATTCAGAGCCTTCACTTTTCCTTCCGCGCTACGAATCGGGAACTGGCTCTGGGCGCGCTCGATCAGGTAATCGAAGTAACGCTGCGAGTGCTTGAGGGCTTCGCCATAGGCGTCTTTGCCTTTGCGCCGAATGAAGAGATCGGGGTCGAATCCCGGTTCGAGAGTCAACACTTTGATTTGGAATTCTTCCTCAACCAGCAGGCCGAGAGTCCGTTCCGTGGCCTTGGCACCCGCCGTATCGGGATCGAAATTCACGACTACGTTCTTGCTAAAGCGGCCCAGCAATCGGGCCTGGAGTTCGGTGAAGGCAGTTCCGGAACTGGCAATCACGTTATGAAATCCGGCAGCGTAGACGGAAATGCAGTCCATCTGGCCTTCGACCAGGATGGCGTAATCCAGCTTGCGAATGGCTTCTTTGGCCTGGTCGAGATTGAACAGGACGCGGGACTTGGAATAGATCGCGGTCTCAGGCGAATTGAGATACTTTGGCCCGGCTTTATCATCGGTGGAAAGGGTCCGCCCGGTGAAGGCAATTACTCGCCCGGTTTCGTTGGAGATGGGGAACATGACGCGGTTGCGGAATTTGGAATAAATTGTCGTTGGCCGTTGGTCGTTGGCCGTTGGCTTGTCGTCCCGAGCGGAATCGGACGAAACAGCGGCGGGCTCTCCCGTGGAATCAAGGGACTTGCCTTGCTGAGAGCTGGTGGCTGATGGCTGGGAGCTTTCTTTCCACGAAAAAAGCCCGCTCGCGCGCAGGACTTCTTCGTCGAACTCTCCCTTGAGGAGATCTTTCAAGATGAATCCTGAGTCCGGAGCATAGCCGATGCGGAAAGCCTTGATGACGTCCTGGGTCAAGCCACGTCCCGCGAGATATTCGCGGGCACGGGCACCCTCGGGCCGCCGGAGGCATTCCTGGAAGAATGCAACGGCACGCTCGTGGATTTCTAGCAGTACCGTGCGCAGCTTGGCTTCTTCCGCTTCCACGGGGCTGCTATAGGTAAGCTTGGGAAGCGCGATCCCGAACTTTTGCGCCACGGCTCGCACAGCTTCTACGAACGTGACGTTTTCGATCTTCTGGACGAAGGTGAACACGTCGCCCTTCGCGCCACAACCGAAACAATAAAAAAACTGCTGTGTGGCATGGACGGAAAACGAAGGCGTTTTTTCGTTGTGGAATGGACAAAGGCCCGAATAGTTCTGCGCTCCGGCCTTCTTCAGCTTGACGTAGTCGCCGACGACGCGGACGATGTCCGCTTGCTGCTTAACGATTTCTTTGAAGTCGAGGGCGTCAGTCATGAGTGGAGTGAGAACTGTCCCAGGAATTGTGAGGCAAGAACTACGGGAATGTGACTATATCCGAACTGGATTGCTGTGGAGAAGCTGTGGAAGGTGCGGTTATTTCGTTGAGGACGGAGGAAAACAGCGCCGAAGCCCGCGAGGCATGAAGGTTCGAACTGGGTAGGGATTCTTCGACTCCGCATGCCCTGCAAAAAGCGCAGGGCATGCTGCGCTCAAAATGACAGAGATTAGGAGGTTCGCACGGCTCTCTGAGGCACCGGGATTATTTTTCGCGACGCGGTGTCATGCTGAGCGTAGGCTGGCCGGCCGCTTGCGGCCGGCCAGACGGAGTCGAAGCATCCCTAGTTGCGCCACAGTCTTTTATCTGCGAATACCAGCCTCGGCTCAAATCGAGCCAGTGTGGATTCAGCGATTCGATCAGGGCAATCTTCTTGCTTCTGCGCCAGCCCTTTAGTTGCTTTTCGCGGTCGATGGCGGTCAGCACATTGTCAAAGGACTCTCAGTACAGCAAGCGATCCACATCGTATTTGCTGGTGAAACCGGCAAACAGGTGTTCTTTGTGCTGGAAGACGCGATTCTCCGGGCGGCTGGTGACGCCGATGTATAGGGTTCCGGACAGGCTGCCCATGATGTAGACGAGATAGCTTTTTCGTTCGCCCATTTAAACTTTGGCGGGGGTAGGGATTCTTCGACTCCGCATGCCCTGCAAAAAGCGCAGGGCATGCTGCGCTCAGAAGGACAGAGTCAGGAGATTGGTGGCGGTGACGGCGGTCACAAGTTGGCTGCGCATTTTCCTAATATGGGCGGCTATGCGTTTAGGTCCAGCCTGGCCCTCTCCGCAATCGATGGCATATCAGCTGCGGTCGCCAGTTGTACTTGATTCTCTTTGAATATATCCAGCGCAAACTCAATATCGGGATGTGTGCGATGGAGGTCATCGGCGACAATAGCGGTAAGCTGGGCGCTTGCGTGGGTTTCTGTATAGATGCAGTCCGCAATCTTGGGGAAGCGGCTGGCAAGGTTAACCGCAAGCGTCTGGTTGCTGTTTGTTTTTAGAGGAACAGCTTGAAAGAATCTGACCTCACTGCCAACCACATATCCGAAATCAAAAAAGACTGGATCATTCTTCTTTTTGGTGTATTGCCCCGCCGAGATGTGCTCCAGGCCCAGAGCCCATACTCCTGCTCGAGTGAGGGCGTCTTTCATCTGACCATAAATTACCGCGCGTTCACCTTTTGGGCGGGCTGCGCGAGGTACCTTTTTCGATAGCTGCTCTTCCAAATAGATTGAGCACAGCGTCTTTAGCTCTCGGGCTGGGTCTTCTGCGAGGCACACCTCTCGAGGAGACATTTGGACTAGGTTGGAAAATGAGTCTTCCAACTTGTGCAATAGCAAACCTACATCCTGCGAATGGTGCAACTGCATTCGAATATAGGTCTCAAGACCTTGCAAGACCTCGATATCGACCTGTCTGTCGAGGCAGTACACGCGGCGCCAATCGCTGGTCATGCCCACGTCGGCAAACCCGAAACCGTCAAGGCGTGGTTCGACCAACAACACTCCAATGCTTACTGAGTCTCCACTCACTACGTAAGGGACATACCGCAACAGGTAGAACTCGAGTTGCTTCAGATCAGCCATCGGAGTTTGAAACTAGGATTCAGGATTCGATTTCCAGATACTCGGTACAAACCGCGCTCGTGGACGGAGCATTTCACGCGTCTTCCTTCCAATTGGGAAATGGCTGTCTCGAGGACATCCGAAACGCGATGATGAGCTCGCGCACTTTTGATCGCCGATCAAGCAGGCAGCGAACCAGTTCTTCGAGTGCGCCCCAGTCGCTGGCATACCACTCTGGCGGAATTCCCGCCGCGCAGTTCCAGATGACGTTTTCGTTCATTCCTTCTATGGTCGCGAGCCAGGGTTGAAATGAATCCCAACCGTGCACGCTCAAATACACTTCATTCTGGGCGTACACGCCACGCAGCGGATAATCGGGAAATGTCCATTCGCCGGCGTTGAAGCAATATCCCTGATCGATGAAGGTCACTGTGTATTTTTTCTCTCTCATCTTTCGCCAGAATGTTGCTTGCCTGCCGTTTGAATTCGCGGTCCACTTATCGAGCACCAGCATTCCGGCGAACGTCCCGAGATTTCGCACTCGTTCCAACATGGTCGCAGGAAAGTAGTCGAAGATCTGTCCTTGCAGCGGATCGACTACATACCGAGAGCCAAACTGCAGTCCTGGCTGGCACCGGATCACGCTGCCGGAGAGCTGGATGTTGAGGTCAGAAGAATTCTCTACCAGCCAGTCGCCAACTTCGACGACCTCGGTTGGTGGAACTGGCAATCCGGCTGCTTCTGCAAGTCGCGTGGCCAGCAATTCGTTGGCCAGTACGCGCAGATGCTGAGGGTTGTTGCGAAACTTCACCACGTAAAAGTTTCCATCCGAGCAGCGCATCATGTGCCCCTGTGCTCCGCCTCGCATTCGTCGCACGTGTTGCACAGCAAGCACTGCCAAAAGGCAAGTCCTCGAAACTACCCAAAAGACGCCATCCTATGCCTACTCTCGAGGGCTTGAATGTGACGTTTGGACATCGAAGCGCTGTGGATTTCTCAAGCAGACTGTCATTCCGAGCGAAGCGAGGAATCTGCAACGTTCTGCGGCTCGAAGCGACAACAGATTCCTCGCTCCGCTCGGAATGACAAGGGGGGCACTCGGAATGACAATTTGGTTGTCAGTCGAGCGGCGTGAAGATCAGACTCGCAACTCGATGACCGTCGCGCCCCCGCCGCCTTCATTTTGCGGAGGCTCGGTGACGGACTCTACATGTGGATGCTTCTGCAAATACTGGCGCAACGCTTTACGCAGAATGCCCATACCGCTACCGTGAACAACCCGAACGCGAGGCAACCCCGCGAGGAAAGCGCGGTCCACGAATTTCTCCACTTCCCGGGTGGCATCGTCGACGGTGCGTCCGATCACGTTGATCTCTGACGGCATACTCTGATTCTCGTTTTCCAGCGACACCGAGATCCCACGGGCACGGGCGGCTTTGATGGGAGAATCTGACGCGTGCACCAGCACGTCGGCAATGTCGTTCCGAGCGATCTTCATCTTCATGACGCCGATCTCGACCTCGAAATGGTTGTCATCGATTCGTCGTGATATTACTGCGGGCCTGCCAACGGATTTCAGCTTGACCGTATCGCCTTCGGAAACATGTTTTACCAGTTGCGGCTGGGCATGGGGATCACCTTGATCGGCGCCGGTTGTGTGGGCCACCACGGTCGAATCAAATTGCTCACGGAATTCGCGGCGCAGCTTGGAGATGCGTCGCTCGGCGTCTTTGGACAGTTTTTGCGCCGCGGTCCGATCCTGAATGGAGCTGACTATTTCGCGGGCGTGGTACTCGAAATCACGCAGCAAGCTGTCCAGTTTCTTTTCCATTTCTTTGATTTTCGCTTGCTGTTCTTTCTTGCCTTCCGCGGCAAGAATAGCCTTCTCTCGTTGGATTTCGTCTTCGCGAGCGCGCAAACGCAACCGTTCGGTTTCCACGTCGCGCAATTGGGAATGCAGGCGATCCAGAAATTCGCCGACATCCCGCGCCTGCGAACCCAATCGCGCACGGGCTGCTTCAATAATTGTGGGATTGAGCCCGAGCCGCTGCGCGATGTTGATCCCGGCAGACGCTCCCGGCACGCCGATCTTGAGCTCGTAGGTTGGCTGCAGCGTGGCTTCGTCGAATCCTACAGACGCGTTGATCACTCCCGCCGTGTTTGCGCCAAAGACCTTCAGCGATGTGTGATGCGTGGAAATAATGGTGCCGCATCCGATGCGGCGAAAGTGCTCGGCAATGGCGACCGCCAGGGCTGCGCCTTCTTCGGGATCGGTGGCGGAGCCGAGCTCGTCGAGTAACACCAACGATTGCGAGGTCGCGGTGCGGGAGATGAAATCAATGTTCGTGACGTGGGCCGAGAAGGTTGAAAGATTTTGCTCGATGGATTGATAGTCGCCGATGTCGGCCAGCACCGCGTCGAAGACGGGCAACTCGGCGCGGTCGGCGGGAACCGGAATCCCAGATTGGGCCATCAGCGCGAGCAAGCCAACCGTCTTCAGGACGACAGTCTTGCCTCCAGTATTCGGGCCGGTGATGACAAGTTCCTGAGTTTCGCCTTCGAGTTCAATCGTGGTCGGAACGACGTAGCCGCCTTTTGCCTTGAGATTGCGTTCGAGGAGAGGATGGCGAGCTTTAATGAGAACGAGTCGAGCTCTGCTCGACGTGGACGGCCGGGGGCGGCCGTCTCCATTTGAGTCTTGCGCGGTCAAAACTACTGGGACGCAGTTGTATTCTTCGGCAAAACGCGCTTTTGCAAACTGCAACTCGAGTTCGCTGAGCACATCGACCGCCTCGAGAATTGGGCTTACATTTTCTCCGATGCGGCGTGTCATCTCGACCAGGATGCGATGGACCTCGGACTGCTCTTCATCCAGCAATCGCACCAACTCGTTGTTCTGTTCGATGGTTTCTAGCGGTTCGACGAAAACCGTCTGCCCGCTCGAACTGGCGCCGTGCACCACGCCCTGTACCCGCCGTTTCTGCTCGACCTTGACCGGGATGACAAAGCGTTCGCCGCGAATTGTGACGAGTTCGTCCTGCAGCGTGCCACCTTCGGATAACCGGCGCAAATAGCCCCGCAACGAGTCCTGAATCGAGCGTCGCTGTTTTTCAATTTCGCGGCGAATGCGGGCGAGTTCCGGCGAGGCTTTGTCGTCGAGCGTGCCATCGGGTAGTATCTTGTTGCGAAAAGCTCGCAGGAATTCGGTGAAGTCTGTGATCCCCGAGGAAAGCCGCGCCACTGTCTTCCACTCCAGCTTCATGGCGGCAGGCGGGCTGAGTGCGATTTCACGCCATTCGGCGGCACGATCGACTACAAGCACCACGTCGCGAATGTCCGTAGTCTCAAGCGCGGCACCGGCAATTCGAGATTTCTCTACCGGTGTCGAGACATCGAGCAGGCCGGAAAAATCGAAGCGGCCACCCACCCGCCGGAACTCGCGGATCTCTGTAGTGAGCTGTTGGTGATTCTCAATCCATTCGCGGTCGGTGGAAGGCGCGAGACGAGCGATCAGCCCGTGTCCCAGGGGCGAAGAGGCGTACCCGCTCAGCAAGTCGCGGAGGGAGTCGAATTCAAGCACTCGGGCGCTGGTGTGCGAGAGCAAGTGGGCAGACATCAGAATTCAATGTTACAAGAAGCGGGGGTTTGCTCTGCTAGAATCATGGATTGAGACGGGCGTTAGCCCGTTGGGGTTTGGTGACATGGCATTTCCGATCACGCGCCTTCGTCGTCTTCGCCAGAGCGAACAACTACGATCCATGGTGCGCGAGACTCGGCTTTCTCCGACGTCATTTGTATACCCAATGTTTGTCTGTCCGGGAGAAGGTGTGCGTAAGGAAGTCGGCTCCATGCCAGGGGTCTTCAACCTTTCCGTGGATGAGGCGGTTAAGGAAGCGCAATCGACGCACTCTCTGGGAGTGCCCGCCGTCATCTTGTTTGGACTGCCGGAAAAGAAAGATGAGTTGGCAACGGGTGCTTGGGCGGACGACGGAACCGTGCAGCAGGCAGCCCGTGCTATCAAGCGGGAGGTTCCCAAGCTGCTCATCATGGGCGATGTGTGCCTTTGCGAGTACATGTCGCATGGGCACTGCGGAATCGTGCGTGCTGCCCGTTCGCAATCGCTCGGGGCTGCCGTTGCGTCGCCTCCCGCGGTCGCTGCGGATTATGAGATTGTTAACGACGCAACGCTCGAACTACTGGCCCGCACCAGCGTGTCCCTGGCCCGCGCTGGCGTCGACATTATCGCTCCTTCTGACATGATGGACGGCCGCGTTGGCGCCATCCGCAATGCGCTCGACCATGCCGGCTTGGCCAATACGCCCATCCTTTCTTATGCCGCGAAGTTTGCTTCAGCTTTCTATGGGCCGTTTCGCGAGGCCGCTGATTCGACTCCACAGTTCGGAGATCGCCGGTCTTATCAAATGGACGGAGCAAACTTGCGGGAGGCTATGCGCGAGATCGAACTCGACGTCCAAGAAGGCGCGGACATGATTATGGTAAAGCCGGCGATGCCTTACTTGGACGTGATCGCCGCGGCGCGCGAACGTTTCGACCTGCCCCTGGCGGCGTATCAAGTTTCAGGCGAGTACGCCATGATCGAAGCCGCCGCGAGAAACAATTGGATCGACCGCGACCGAGTGATGATGGAGTCGCTGGTCTCGATCCGTCGCGCCGGAGCCAGCATTATTCTTACTTATTACGCCAAGGACGCGGCCAAACTGCTGGCGTAACTTAGAAGTATTGCTACATCTTTTTTCTCTTAATCATAAAGAAAAATCGAAATCAGTCTAGCCGCTGATTATTTCCAGTTCGTCGCACTGTGCTCCGCAGCCGGTTTCCGAATCCCTAAGCCCTGTCGTAGAATCACCTATTTGGACACTCATCATTATTCCTTTTAGGGAGCACTACTTTGGCTGACATCATTTATGACATCGCTATCATCGGCAGCGGCCCGGCGGGATATACCGCCGCCATCCGCGCCGGACAGTACGGTTTGAAGACGGCTTTAATCGAGAAGGATGGATTTCTTGGTGGCACCTGTCTGCATGTGGGGTGCATTCCGACCAAAGCCCTCTTATTTAATGCTGAGCTTTGGGACCAGTTGAAAGATGCGAAGGAGTTCGGCATTGAGGGCGTCGAATCGCGGAAACTGAACTGGACAGCCATCCAGGAGCGTAAGTCGAAGATCGTCAGCAAGCACGCCAAGGGTCTTGAATTCCTGATGCGCAAGAACAAAGTGGAAACGATCAAGGGCTATGGCAAACTCACCGGACCCGCACACAACGGAGTGCTGTCGGTTGAAGTCACCGACGGGGGCAAGAGCAACCTCATCAAGGCGAAAAATGTCATTCTGTCCACCGGCTCCGAAGCTCGCATGATTCCCGGCTTGGAGCCGGATGCTCGCGTGCTGACCAACATTGAGATTCTCGGCCTGAAAGAGATTCCCAAGTCATTGGTTATTGTCGGCGCGGGGGCAGTAGGCGTGGAGTTTGCATCGATTTTCCGCTCCTTCGATGCCGACGTCACCATTCTCGAGATGCTGCCGCGGTTGGTTCCGGTCGAGGATGAAGATGTCTCCAAGGAACTTGCGCGCGTCTACCGGAAGCGCAGCATCAATTTTCATACTGGTGCAAAAGTCGAGAAGGTTGAAAAGACGAAATCTGGAGTTGCTGTGACTTTCTCCGTGGGCGGCAAGCAGGAGAAGATTGAAGCCGAGAAGATTCTGATCGCGGTTGGCCGCAAGCCACGCACCGACAACATTGGACTGGAAAAGACACACATCAAGCCCGATCGGGGCTTCATCAAGACCGACAGCTGGATGCAGACGAGCGAGCCCGGTGTCTATGCGATTGGGGACATCGTGCTGGGGACGCCGCAATTGGCGCACGTTGGCGCGATGGAAGGTATTGTCGCCGTAACTAAGATCGCGGGCAAACCCGGCAAACCGATCAACCCGGAACACATTCCGAACGCGACTTACTGCCATCCGGAAATTGGTAGCGTCGGTTTGACGGAGGAAAAGGCGCGCGAAGCGGGCTATAACTTGAAAATCGGGAAATTCCCGTTCACAGCGAATTCGCGGGCCTCGATCGTCGGGCAGCACGAGGGTTTCATCAAAATTATCTCCGACGCCGACTATGGCGAGATTCTGGGCGTCCATATTATCGGACCGCAGGCGACCGAACTGATCGCAGAAGCAGTGGCCGCGATCGAACTCGAAGCCACGGTGGAAGATCTGATGTGGACTATCCACGCGCATCCGACGCTGGCTGAAGCGATGCTGGATGCATCGAACAGCGTGTATGGAATGGCGATCAACGCGTGAAGATTGTGCAGCGGTTGTTTACGGGCGCTGAGGCTCTACTGATCTGTGAACATCCGTAACGAGTTTGTTTTGATTTCCGTTCTCCAACTCGGGACTCTCGATTACGCAACCGGGCTGCGTCTACAGCAGAAGCTGGTTCAGCTTCGCAAAGATGGCCTCGTCGGCGACGTTCTCTTGTTGCTCGAACACGCTACAGTCATCACTCTGGGGCGTAACGCGAAAGCTGCCAACGTGATTGCGTCGCGCGAACAACTTGCGAAGCGTGGCGTAGAGGTCTTCGAGTGCGATCGTGGTGGCGACGTAACCTTCCACGGTCCGGGGCAAATCGTTGGCTATCCCGTTTTCGATCTGCGCGGTTTCACTTCGACGGATGGCAAGCGAAAGACGTTGGGGGCGGTGGAGTTTGTGCGCCGGCTGGAAGAGGTTCTGATCCGCACCTGCGCCGACTTTCGTATTTCGGCGAAACGCATTCCTGGCCTCACTGGCGTTTGGACGAATCCCGAATTCAGCGATACCCACGTCGGGACAGGCACTCCGGCTGTCCCGCGAACCGAAGCGAGCGAGCGAGATAAGCCTACCGAGGCCAAAATCGCTGCACTCGGAATTCACATTTCGCGCGGCGTGACCTCGCATGGGTTCGCTCTGAATGTGAATACCGATCTCGATTACTTCGACTTGATCATTCCCTGCGGAATCACTTCAAAACCTGTGATCTCGATGGCGAAGGAATTGGGTCGGCAGCTTCCGCTGCCGGAAGTCGCGCATTCGATATCTCGTAATTTCGGGAAGGTGTTTGAGAGCCAGATGCTGTGGCTCGAAACCTTGGAGTCACTGCTTGGTCATTCCGTCGGCGTGCCTATGAAACCGCCGTCTGAATTGCAGAAATTGCATGGCGAAGAAGATATCTTCTGGGTCTAACACTTTGGCCAAACTCCCTCGCCGGAGTTTGGTCAATTCCGGCGAGCCGGGTTAGGATTCTCCAGAGATCCAATCGCAAGCCACCATCAAACGAATGGCCAAGAAAAACAAGAATGCTCCGAAAGCTCAGGGCCGAAATAGTTTGAACGGTCACGACCCTCAACTCCACATATCGAACTCCTCGCAGCGCACCTATACCATCGTCGACCATCGACTGGAAAAGCCCAGCTTCACGATTCGTCAAGTCCGCAAAGGCGACGAAGTTCGTTACCAAGTGGCGGGCGATCTGAACGCGCCGGTTCCGCCCATCCGCGAATCGAAGTATCTCGACAAAAAACAATGTCTCGAGATTTATCGATGGATGCTCCTGAATCGAAAAATGGAGACTGCGCTGGAGAACCTGTACAAGCAGGGCAAAGTGGTGGGCGGGGTTTATTTCGGTCTCGGGCAGGAAGCTTGCTCCTGCGCCTCAGCCTACGCGCTATATAAGGATGACTGGCTCGGCCCCATGATCCGTAATCAAGGATCGCTGCTGGTCCGCGGCTTCTCAGCCCGCGACATCATGATGCAGTACATGGCCAAAGCGGGTTCTCCAACCAAGGGACGCGATGCATCGTCGCACTTCGGCGACATCGAAAAGCGCAATGTAGTTGCGCCCATTTCGACCCTGGGCGACCTCATTCCCGTGCTTGCCGGTGTAGCTCTGGGCGCGCGTTTGCAGGGCCGCAACATCGCGGTCATGACTTACATTGGAGATGGCGGCCAGTCGACGGGCGTCACTTATGAAGGGCTGAATTTCGCTGCGGTTCAGGATCTCGGCCTGGTGCTCTTGGTCGAGAATAATCTTTGGGGATACTCCACGCCGGCGGACATGCAATTCCGAGTGAAGGACCTTGCCGAGCGCGCTATCGCCTATGGAATCCCTGGAGTGATTGTTGATGGCACCGACGCTTGTCAGATCTACGACGCGGCCCATGAGGCCTGCGAACGCGCTCGGCGTGGCGAGGGTCCCACGCTCGTCGAGGCCAAGATGATGCGCATGAAGGGCCATGCCATCCATGACGCCGCGGAGTATGTCCCCAAGCCGCTGTTCGAGTACTGGCGCAAACGCGACCCGATTGCGCGCTTTGAAAAATATTTGTTGGGCAAGAAATGGGTAACTCCGCAGGAAAATGAAAAACTGATCGCGGATGTAGAGCGCGAGCTTGAAGCTGATCGTGACTTCGCTGTGGCCTCGCCGATGCCAGAACCGGAATCAGCGGCAGGAGGAGTGTACTGCGATTCGAGTTGCCACGAAATCAAGCCGAAGTACGGAGTACCTACAGTTCGGGTCGCGAAGTCCGGTATCGCTACCGCAAGACAGGCGGCAGTGCATCTGAAATAGACATCCGTCTTCGATGGATTGCCAGCTAAAACAATCTATGCCTCAACTTACCTATCTCGAAGCTATCCGCCAGGGCATCTGGGAGGAAATGGAACGCGATCCCAGCGTCTTTTGCATTGGCGAGGACATAGGCATATACGGCGGCGCTTTCAAGGTGACTGACGGCTTCATCGATCGCTTCGGACCCGAGCGCGTGATTGACACGCCCATTGCAGAATCGGCCATCGTCGGCGCGGCCTTTGGCGCCTCGCTCACCGGAATGCGTCCCGTGGCTGAGTTTCAGTTCATGGACTTCATCGGTTGCGCTTTCAACCAAATCGTAAACATGGTGGCCAAGGCCCACTACCGTTGGGGCGCGCCTGCACCGCTGGTGATTCGAGGGCCGAGCGGAGGGAACGTCCACGGCGGTCCATTTCACTCCCAGAATCCGGAGGCGTGGTTTGTGCACGCGCCGGGGCTGAAAGTGGTTTGTCCCGCAAGCGCGTACGACGCGAAGGGTCTTATCAAAGCTGCGATTCGCGACAACAATCCGGTAATTTTCTTCGAGCATAAGTACCTTTATCGGCGTATCAAAGAAGAAGTTCCCGTCGAGGATTACATCGTGCCGCTGGGCAAAGCGCGAGTCGCCCGGGAGGGTCGCGACGTGAGCGTCATTACTTATGCCGCGATGGTACATGTTGCACTCGATGCCGCAGATATCCTGGCGAAAGAGGGAACAGAATTGGAAGTGGTCGACCTGCGCACGCTGTCACCACTCGACCGCGAAGCGATTGCCCAGACCGTGCGCAAAACGAATAAAGTGATCTTGTTGCACGAGGACGTGCGCACCGGCGGCATTGCGGGTGAAATCGCGGCGATCATCAACGAAGAGGCGTTCGACGATCTCGATGGCCCTATCGTCCGCATTACTGCGCAGGATTCTCCGGTGCCGTTTTCGCCCCCTCAGGAGGAATATTTCCTGCCCAAGTTGAGCGATGTAGTGCGGGAGGTGCGCCGGTTAAAAGCGTATTAATTACAAATTTGTTTTACCATCTGCTGACACCTTAGAGTTCGCGCTAGATTACTCTGCATGATGCGGTCGGAAAAGAACCAGGAGGGGAAATGCGCAATTTCGTTTTTGGAATCGTTGTCACGCTGTTGGTACTCGGGCTGGTTGGGCTGGCGGTGGCGACTCTGGGCCTGGTGCCAACCAATGCGGATGCGACTCCCCCTCGGCTTGAACGCCGTATTGCCATGAGCGCGCTGGACGCTTCCATGGAGCGGCACGCACCGCGAGTCAGCAGCCCGATTCCACCAACCGACGAGAATTTGATCGATGGAATGAAGGTTTACACCATGAACTGCTCCATGTGCCACGGTACGCTCGACAACAAGCCGAGCCCCCTGGAGAAGTCGTTCTACCCGCCGGTGCCGCAGTTGATCCTCGATCCGTTGGATGACCCGGAGTGGCATATCTACTACGCTGTCCGCACGGGAATTCGTTACACCGGCATGCCGGCGTGGAGTAAAGCTCTGAGCGACCAGGATATTTGGAAAGTCACGGCATTTCTTTCGCGTATACAAAAACTGCCACCGGGCGTGCAGGACTACTGGAAAAAGTCGTTCGGGGTTGGTCCTCTGCCTGCGGGATCGGAAAAGGACGAAGCCAAGCCGTGAGCAGAGCCAAAATGTATCGTTGGATATAATAAAAGATTGCGCCCAGCCCGAGAACAGCCGCTGGGACAGCGGGGAAGGAAATTATGCCTACCGATATCGTAATGCCTCAGATGGGCGAGTCTATTTTCGAGGGAACCATTACCAAGTGGCTGAAGAAGCCCGGCGACAAAGTGCAGCGCGATGAGCCGCTGTTTGAGATCTCCACCGACAAGGTGGATGCCGAGATCCCTGCGCCCGCCACAGGTATTCTGCAGGACATCAAAGTGGTCGAGGGGAATACCGTGCAGGTCAATACGGTGGTGGGAACGATTGCTGGGGACGGCGAAGCGGCAGCTCCGACCTCTGCTCCTGCGAAGGCCGCACCCGCGCCGCCAGTGAAGACACAAGCAGCTGCGCCTTCGCCCGCCGCTCCAGCTGAGCAGCCCATTACCGAGCCCGAGCGCGAAGAAGACGACGATCATGCCCGTTCTTCGCCCCTGGTTCGAAAGATCGCTCGCGAGCACAACGTGAATTTGTCGCAAGTGCCCGGGACGGGCATGGGTGGCCGCATTACTAAACAGGACATCATGGCATTTCTGGAGCGGCCGGCAACGAGCGCTCCTGCGGTGCCAGCTCGAGCGAGTACGCCTGCGGCTTCTTCGTCCGTAGCCTCGCCAAGGCCGGCGGCGCCTGCAGCGGCGACAATCCCAGGAGATTTGGTGCCGATGACGCAGATGCGCAAGATCATTGCGCAGCGGATGATCGAATCCCGACGAACCAGCGCTCACGTCCATGCCATGTTCGAAGTGGACATTACTCGCATCGTGCAGCTTCGTAACAAAACCAAGTCCGCTTTCGAGCAGCGGCACGGGGCGCGGCTTACCTTCATGCCGTTCTTCGTCCGCGCCGTGATTATCGCGCTTCAGCAGTTCCCGATTGTCAATGCTTCAATCGAAGGCGAAAACATCCGATATCACCGCCACGTCAACGTCGGGATTGCGGTGGCTCTCGACTGGGGACTGATTGTTCCCGTGCTGAAGAATGCTGACGAGTTGAATTTCCTCGGGCTGCAACGCGGGATCTCGGACCTCGGCGAGCGAGCGCGCTCAAAGAAACTGAAGCCCGACGAAGTGGAGGGTTCAACCTTCACGGTGACGAACCCGGGACAGTTTGGCGCAGTCTTTGGCCTGCCTATCATCAACCAGCCGAATTCCGCGATTCTGGGCGTAGGCGGGATCACCAAAGTTCCCCTTGTGGTGACTGACAACGACGGCAATGACTCCATCGCCATTCGCTCCGTCGTTCACCTGACGCTGGGCTACGACCATCGTCTGATTGACGGCGCGGTTGCGGACCAGTTCATGGCCTTTGTGAAGAAGACGCTTGAGAATTGGAGCGAGGAGGTTGGATAGCCGCAATATGTGACGTTCAACGCAATCGTCGCTGGCAGTTCCTACTTAGCCTTCGCCCATACGGAAGCGTTCAAACACTCGACCGCGCCGTCGACGACCTTCCCTATTCCGTCTTTGAATTTCTCCGGATCAACAATCTGTCGATTAGCAACCGCGCCGCTCATCGATAATGCCGCCTGAAGAAAGGACAAGGCAGCATCTTTCTTCTCTGCTCCCGACCGGTGGCTGAATAAGGTTTCAATCCGGTTCACCAGCGCGGGGACGAAGGCGATTGTCTGCAAGAGTGTGGCTAGAAAATCCATCGCTGTATCTCCTGAATTCCAATGAAGAGTTGGGTTTGTTGGAATGACAAGGTGAGAGGGAACAGTTTGGAGTTGGTCTATTTCGGAAAGCCGCTCAATACCGCTTTCGCTAGATACATAATCATCGCGAACAGAGCGCTAAGGGCCAGTCCCCCAACCGCGCCCGCCAGACCCGACGTCACCGATGCTTTTCCCTGCCGATTGGATAACGCAGAATTGACCTCGTCGCGCCACTTGTTGTGATCCTTTACTTGACTCTCATACACTTCGCGGCCGACGAAACTCGCTTCTTTCTGGCGGGCGTCTTCGTGCGCGTGATTCAACAGATCCAGCCGCCGAAGCATCTCGACATGGTCGAGCTGCAATGCTCTTTCGGCCAATTCAAAGCGGAGGTCTACGAAAGCCTTGTGTTGTGTCGCCATTTCGTTCTCAACGGCGATCAGGGCGAGCAGGTGTTCTTTCAGGGACACTGAATTGCGTCGATCGTTTAGATTTGACAAGGCATTCTCCTCGAGTTTGAGTTTCTTCGTATGGAAGTACGCAGGAATCGGTCGCCAGTTTCGGAGACGCAGCAAAACTGAAACACACTCAGTTACGTGTTTTTAATACCTCTGAAATCAGGTGTTAACACCGAGGAAAGGCACGGCACTTGTGCTTGTCGAACGCTTCCTTTGCTTCTTCAGATGGATCTTGTTGAGAAGGCGGAGTGCGCGGGATCTGATCCAGCCAGCGGCACCGGCTGCAGCCCCACCCCATGAAGAAGTTGGTCTGGAACCATGTCAACTCTCGGTGGGAATCGTGCCCGGGCTTTTCAGAGTGTGCCATACCGAAAGATTCTCATACGCATCAACCCGTGGCAACGTCGAGGGGTTCATATATTGGCGCAACCAACCAAAATGGGAATGTCAGCACTGCCTCACGCGCAAGTTTAGCTAGAGTGGATAGTCCACGTGCAGAGCTGCCGTGTATCGGGAATATTTTGGCGGTACCGAGCCGTCGTATTGCTGCAGATAGCAGTCTTGTACCCGCGACAGTCGCGGAATAGTAAAAGTTTGCGTCGTGAATCGTCCCACCAAGTTGCGGTCATTTCCCGGACCCCAGCCGGCATCGCTCCATCGGACCTCAATTCCGCCGCCGCTCACCGGCGCTATACCGGCATCTACGGTGACCGTAGTCGAAGACACTGCCGTGATCGCCGCTGCCGTCAAATCAGACAGATAGGTTGTGCCGACCTGGACATTGGTAAGCTCAGTCACAAACAGAGAAGTTGTGGCTTTTGTGGCCTCGAATTCAAATGCCAAAGCTTTTGCCGCGTCGTTCCCAAACTTGATCTTGTAACTGAGGTGCTCGCCTTCGAGGTTCTTCGCAGTGATCTCAACCTCGTTCACGATGGCAGGAAACGTCGCTTCTCTGGACGGAACCATTATGCTTAGCCCGTCTCCCGGGAAAATGTCCGCAGCGTTTCCCGGCAAAAAGTCACTCCAAACGTCATACTCGCCGCTCCAGGCTGGACCCGTAGTGTCGTCCAAAAGTGTCAGGGCGGCGTTCTCGCAGTCGGCGGCAGTTCGTGCAGGCGGTTCTTTAATATGTCGCACAGCTCCGTGCAAACCGTTGTCGATGCCGCGCTGCTGAGCGGCAATGCTTGCTGGATTTGTCACCCGCGCAATGGCAGGACCAAGGCTTCTGTAATGAACCTCGATGAGCTGATTGGCAGCGGGCGCGTACTGCGGATAAAACTCCAGGGCGCCGCTCGACGTGATTTCACACTCTGCGCCTTCTTCCAACGAACCGACGAGCTGCGTAATGTAGCTTTGCCCCGGAAGAGCGCTGCGCACCTCTGCATCTATCGCCTGAATCAGACGGGTGAACGCAATAGCGCACTGCATGTTGGAAGCGTTCACCAAAGCACATGTACAGAAGTCCGGGGCAGCAGAGATCACGCCGTCGTACAACACGGTCGACGGGGCAACTTGTGACGCCGGGTTCGCGGGATCAATGTCCTGCAACTCCAATACGACCCGCACATTTGCGGCGACCTCGGCCCCGCCAATCCCGCTATCTGCCGGATGGATGGACGAGTGAAAGATTTGCTGTCTCCGGTAGATTTCCTGTGAGTACAAACGAGTAGTCAGAAGATAATGATGTCCCGTGACTGTGGTGATTAGTGTGCCAGTGCTCGCACCGTTCACCAGGGCTTGGATATTCGATTGGGCTCCGTTTGGCGTGATCTGAAAACCTGCGAGACAGCCTGCGATGGAAATTGCGCCAGGGTAAAGTCCTCCAAGCACACCGCTCGACGCCGCACTGAACACCACATCGCCGTGCTGCAGCACCAGCGCGCCCCCAAGCTCCACTCTCTCCGCGAACTCCGCTGTAGTGGCTCCATCCACTCCCGTGCCACCCGCAATCTGCAACTCACTTCCACTCACCGAGATCGCGTTCGTGGGATCGGTCACGCTCCAGAGCGCGGGCTCGAGCGGCGAAATTGTGTACTCTTCGTCGAAAAGTGTTTTGCTGGTCTTGGTGAACGGCGTGTGCGAAAGATAGAACTTAAGAGTCAGCCCATCCCCCACGAAGTAATCGGTGACGTAAGCTTGCGGTTCGCTCTGCCCGACCACGGTCACGTCGTTGATCATTCCATTTACAGGCCGCAACTTCAGACCCTGGGGGCTGAAAGCAATATCGGTTTCATTGAGTGCGTAGGCGGTTGCTCCCAGCGGCGCGAAGATCAGTGCTCCATTGACGATTCGGTAGCTGGCGCGGGCCTGGGTTGCGACTTCTGCTGCGTGTTGCGACCAAGTCTTTCGCGGATCGGACGCATACCATGCCAGCGAATCCAGATCCTGTACTCCGCTGGTATCGAAAATTCCGGGCATGAGATCCTGGGTCAATTGCCGGAGCGCATCGCCCGCGCTCCGGTCAAGGAAAGGGCAGCGATCAGGAAGCCGTTTCTCGTCGAGCAATCCCTCGTCGCTCTGCGCCACCAGATCGTACCGGTACACGGGGCCACGTTCGCCCCATCCCAAGTATTCAAAAACTGGAGACTGCATCAAATACCCAGTGAACACATCCTGGCCATTGGTAAGTCCTAACGTCACCCGCGCTCCGGTTACCGGCACTACAAAGTTGGGTGAGTCCGCGACCAAGCTAAGCCGAAGTTCAGATGGCTGGTTCAGTTTGCGGACTACCTGCGGAGACCGTGACCCATCAATTGCCGAAGTATAGTCAACCGGCCCCTGACCCTCGAGATTGTCGATTTGTAATTTCATTTTGGATTGAAGAAGAATGAGTTATTCGACTTTGGTTGCACCGACTGTAATTCGGTTTGTTCTTGTAGCTGGCGTGACGGAAAAAAACGCGGAGAGAGCCGCCAACTTCCCGCGAGCGCACTCGAAAACTGCGAGTATCTTCTTTGCCTTCGAGGGAGCGAGTTTCAAAAGCGTAGTGGTCGTGGGTTGTGTTTGGCCACTGCCGGCCGTGGAATCCTAACGCATATTAGGCACGATCGGAGTTCCGGTGCAAGGACTACTCTGCGCAGCCACCTTGTCAGCCTGCCGCCGATCCTTAATAGACCGCAGCCATCGCCGCAGGGAAGTAGCTGCGATAACACACTACAGTCTGGCCATCATTCTCATCCACGTGCGGCATCGCCTGAAACGCGGCGTGCAGAGCAAGGGAAGAGATCGGTTTTGCGATCTCCACTTCTTCCTCCCGCTGAAACGCTTTGACCGCCCTAGGCTGAGCGGTGGGACTCAGTGGCATGGACAACTCGATCGCTGTTGTCGGGCTGAGCCTCGGGTAGTGAAAGCACACTCGCCCTCCCGACTCTTCTTGCCAAACAAACAACGCCGACCATTCCTGAAAGAACGATCCGCCGTCACGATCCACGAACGCCACCACTTTTTGTACGGAAGCTCCAGCGGGTGGCGCCCCGCCTAATAAGGGCTGAGCCAGCAACAATGAAGTTGTCGTTTTTTGCGCAGCTCGCCCCAGGTTGAAGGTCACTCGACGGACGTAATTGGCGTCGCGGTTCACGTCCGCCGGGTCGCTAACGTACGCCGCTGCGATACCCGTTCCTACGTATCCCGTCTGCTGTTGGTAGTCGGCGTCCACGGCAACCACGTCCCCTACCGAAAACGCGTTCACCGCACCCACTCCCAGAACGATCTCGCTCGAAGTCGATCCCGGAAGCACGGCTATTGCCGGCAGTGGCGTTCCACCGGAGGGCTGGGCGTTAGCATTCGGATCGGACGCCAGCACGTTCATGTGCTCAGATCCGCACGCCAGGGCCATCTGCAGCTTGCCCCACTCGCGAAAGTCGAACTCAATCCGCGCATCGATCGAACCACGAAACTGTGCCGAGGGTGCTCCCTGAAGGCCTGCCCGCAATGGTTCGGTAAGGGTTGTGCACAAACGTTGAAAGTTGTCTACCCATCCCAGGTCGAGCCATGGTGCGGGTGGCGCATCCAGCAGGAAGGCACCGTACTTGCCTGGATCGAAGATCGATGGGGTGTCTGTCACGCGGTTCATCGGCGCAAAGTAAGTCCGTATCTGGCGCGTGACCGGAACCATCGCAGCGCGAAGCGGTGAGGTGCTCATAGGAAGCTTACCTCGGGAAAGAAGAAAACTTTCAGACTTGCACTACGCTCCAGCCTCACCCCTTCGTTTCCCCTCGGAAGGCCCTCATTCCTCGCAGCCTCACTACCGGTAACCTTACTTAGTATCGGCGTCGTCCACAGAATGCTGGTGCCCAGGTCGGCGCTGGGCGATTGCGTGTAATCACGCTTGGAGGTTCGGGGCGGTTCACAAATGCTCAACAATTCCATATCGAGAGCGGCCAGCGCGCGACCCCGATCCACGCCACTTTGGACCGTTCCGAAGGTGTGATAAGAAATTACGCATTCCATTTGCATTAGTCCTCTGTCTCCTACTTGTCGTTCCACCATCTGGGCTGCGCCCCACTCGATGTAAAACGCGTCGGAAACCGGCTTCGCAGAAATCACCAATTCGTTTTCCGCAACGATGATCGCGGGTCGAATAGTGCCGTCGAGCGTAACTGTTTGAAGTGGGTTCAACGACACCAAGCGTTCTAACAACGCCATGTAAAAACTGTCTTTTGTGAATTGCATAAAAGGCTTCTAGCTCCTGGCTTCCAGCTCTTGACTTCCAACTTCTCAGCTCCAAGTTGCCGGCGCCCGAAGGTAGAAGCCAAGCTAGCAGCTTGTTCTCATTCCACGGCTAGCACTCGGTAGAGATAAGCAGTTCCCGCGAAAAACTCTGTCGAGACATTCTCGATATGAAAGAGGTCGTTGTCATACAACAGTCCGAGCGCGCCGTCGAAAAGAGCTTCAGCCGATGCCACGTTCCGTGAAGTTAACTCCTCTGAGACAGCCGCGCCCGACAAAAGAAACTCCAAGCGTCTTCGTGGTCCCGTGGCCGGAGTAACCAGGGTCCGGACTACCACGGGGGAGAAAATCACTTCCTCGACTCCGGGATCGGCCAGGCCAAGCTGTGCGCTAGGATCGTTGGGCATTGTGATCAGGGGAAATAGCATGCTGACCGAATCTCCCCCCAGCGATCGCAGCATTGCATCAGCTGCGCGCACTACTGCTGCCGAACTCATTCCTGTGTCGCTCATGCTCAGCTCACCTTCTGTGCTACGTACGGCGCTAACATAGCCTGGACGTTTTGATCTATCAGCGAGTCAGAGAAGTAGTCCATGCGCATGGCATCGACTCTTCCCGTTTTCACATTCAGTGCGGGCGTCGCCTGCGCATTGCGGACAATCTGGGCGCACGCGAACTTCACCGGGTCGGAAATCACGGCCAACCCCGCCGTATATACGATGTCCACTTCACTGAACCACAAGCCCACGATATTCAGCGGCAAGGTCAACTCGCCTGTGATGGAATCGAAATCGATTGCGGCAGCGTTGATCCCCGTCCAGATGCCAGGCAATCCGAACATGAGTGCAGCATCTAATCGAAGATCATCGAAAGGCCAATCGCCCCGGCGCGGGATCGTGTAGCGTCCCTGGGCCGAAACTATGGGTGTGACCGCTGGGGGAACTGTCGCCAGCGGAATGTAGGTCAGGCGCACTGTATTGCGGTCTGCAGCGATGCGCAGCCGTTCTTCGTACTGAACGACCGCCAAAGTTGCTCGCCGGCAGTGCGCATCGATCAGTGCCGACGCAGCGGCCACAAATGCGGCTGGCGTAGTTGCATCCAAACCGTAAAGCTCGTATTCAGAAGGAGCGAGATAGATCATAAGAGTCCGAATTTCTGTTGCCAGTCGTCAAACGCTCGTCGCCTTGTCCAGCAACTCGCGACTGACGACTGGCAACTGTCTTTACCGGTTTACCTTCACCTCGTAGTGCGCATACGCCGCGCCCTTGACCACCACTGCGCCGAACTTCACAACCACCATCTGCGAAGCCAGCGCTCCGAGCAGTCCCAACTGGAAGACCCGTGGATTCGGGTCCGTCAGCCAGTGATACTCGATCAGGTCTTCCGTCACGATGTACGCGGGAAGGACCGCATTGCCCGAACCTGGTATTCCGGTGTAGGGCACTGACCACTCTGGAATCAGTGGCAACTCTCCCGCTTGGGTTGAAAGAGTCTTCACGGTTAGCCCGCCGGTGATCTCAGCGGTTGAAAGCACGACGTTGAACTCTGCTTTCATTTCGCGGTCGATCAGGTCAAGCAGCACCGGATTTGCATAGATCGCCGTGGGACGAACTTCATAGGAAGAACTCGCCACCATGCCGGCGATCACTCCCTTGATTCCGTCCACGATGCTCTCGGTAGTGGTGATTGTGGTTGTGTTGCCCCCAGCCTCGATCTGCGGGATCGCTCCCATGTATTGGAATGTGGTCGGCGTTGTCAGCGAAGTATCATTGCCATTCCACAGTGCAACGTCGTGAGTTCGCAGCAGCCCTTCCACCGAATCCGTCAGATCTTTCGCCTGCAAGTAGGCGAACTGGCTCTGCTGAGCACCCACTTCCAGATCGAAGAGGTTGTAGTTGATCTGCGAGACCAACGCCTTCAGCGGCACGGTACGCTCGATGCGGGTTGGCGCGCCGACGGTGGCCACAATGTTTCGCGGATCGACGAATGCCTGCGCCGCAGTCGGAGAATTGATCAGAGTCTCTTCGAAGTATCGCGAGGGATGCCCGGTTGCAGGCACCTGCCGGACGCGCTGCCCGAACACGCCCCGCCGGCGCACGATGTCGAAAATCTCGGTTTGGTAACGGTTGATCTCGATCGCGCCAGGTCCCAGAAAATCCGCTGCCGCGTTCAAATCGATAAATTGTGTGTGCATGTATTCTCCTGAAGAATGAATTTTGTTGGGTTACTTGAAAGTTGTTGCCGCCCGCTGCCGAAGTGAAACTCGGCAAAATAAAAAAGGCACGACGTTGGCCGCGCCTCCTCAGGCGAACTGAGAACGGGAAGTTTAAAGTGAATTCGCTACTCGATCATCCCCGCCCGCGCCATCTCGGCCTTCACCGCGATACGCTGCTCCACGCTTAGCGACTGCAGCGTCTTGTCCAGCGCCCCGGAATCCAGTTTGTCGCCCACTTCCACGCTGCTTTTGCTCAGCAAGGCAGTGACCAGCGGGGACAGAGTCTTCCGCGACAAACGCGCTGCCTGCCCCTTGAGGTCGCTGTTCGCTTTTTCCAGCTCGGCGATGCGTTCCCTCAGTTTCCGTGGCCAGTTGGTCTCATCGGTGATTTCAGAGACGTCTGACACACGCTCTTCGACCGCCGCCGCAATTCGGTCAACCTTGGCATTGAGGGCCGCCTGTTGCGCGTCAAGCTTTTCGAGAACCCGATCCAGAGTTTCGGCTGCGCTTGCCAGCCGTTCTGCTGTTGCGAGTAATTGTTGCGTAGTTTCTGTGTCCATATTTTCTCCTTGTGGTATTGTTCCGCGTTCCCGACGCTGCTTCCTCGTCAGCGCGGTTTACAGTGGTTGTCTTGCTCAGTCCAATTCGATCCAGGTGTCCCGATATGCGGCTTTGTCTCTTCGCAGGATCGCTGCTCCGGTGAATGTAACTTTCGTAAGTGTCCATACTTTCGCGCTCATATCCGCTACGCGCGCATCGGCTATTTCGTAAGACATCGCCAGGGATTCGTGACGCTGAGAACTCGCCGCGTCGAAGCTTGTTTGAGAATGCCGCCCTCGCCCTATGTGCTTCAGAATTTCGGGAAAGTCCTTGGCGAAGAGATATCCGCCAAGCTCAAGCTTTTTCCCCACGATGTCCGCTCGGGTAATGACTCCGACTTTGCGCTGCGCATCATGGCACTCGAGAGACAGGGAATAGTCCAACGCCATCCCCAACAACGATGCCAGCGCGGTTTCTGCCGCTGACCGGGTCAGTACAACTCGGTGGCCGCGCGCTCCCGCCGGCGCTTTATCCGAAGCCACATCGACAAGCGTCAACACACCACGGAACGGCTCCCGGTTCGGGTGCCCAAAGACTGCCGGCATCTCAATTGCCATTGATTCAAGGTCAATATTCATCATTTGCTGTCATCCTCAGCGAGTCAATCGTTTGTGAAAAGCATGTTTGAATCGGCTTAAGCCAGAAGCCTGAGACCGAATTTAAAGTGGAGGCAACCCCCTCATCCGTCTAACCTCACCGACGGTGAGCACGCCGTTCTGCAGCAGAAGCGCTTGGATCTGCGCCTCTTCCATCACGTCTCCACCGGAATCCACATCCGTGAAAACAAATTCCAGGTCATTCCAACCCAGCTTCTTGCAGATTCCATCCCGCGTCAGATATTCGGCGAGCAGTCGTGCGGTGGGCACAATGGCTTGCAAAAACGCCTCATCTGCCATCTCCGCCGCGGTCGAACGATTCAGATCGCGCTCTACCCCGAGGCACTGAGGAGGAAGATCGAACGCGTCGGCGATAATGCGCAGCAAAAATTCTTGCCACTGCAGCCGCAAGTCGGCATCGGTGCCGCCGCCGAAGCGCAAAACCTCGGGCTTGTTCTCCGCCGAAAGGATTGGCACGCGCCCAGTGCCCTCAATCTCGTCTTGCCACCACCGGATCAATCGCTCGTGGTGCTCTGGAGTGAGACCCTGCAGCCACAGTGCATATTCCACCACCGAGTTCGAAGCCAGCTTGGTCGCATATCGGTGTGCGCCCAGAAATGCGTTCACTGCCTCAAACGCAACTTCCAGCCGGCCCAATCCAAAAGGCGTGTGCGTCCGCGGATTGAGTCGGATGTAAATCAGCTGATCGTCATCGAGCAGAATGTTTCCCTCCGGCCCCGATTTTCCCGTGACCTGCACATAGCGCACCGATCCCGGCAGCCCGTCCCAGTCCGTCTTCATCCTGATGGTCGCACCGTCCACCGGCCACATCACCAGTGGGTGCCGCGGATCGCCCGTGCTTTCCACTTCGATCGCTCCAAAGCCGCCCACAATCACATCCTCAAGGACCTGCTCCGACAGCGACCGAAACGAATCGTCCGGATTCGGAGCATCGAAGTTGTCGGTAAGAATTTGTATCCGCACATCGCTCCCCGGAGCCGCTACCGGCCCTCGGCCGGGCCTCGGCTGAATTCGCCAGCGCATTCCGGCGATCCGGTCCTTAATCGTGTTGATCGCCTTGCGTGCCACCGGCGTCTCGGAAAATCGTCGTAGGTTGATGGGTGTGGGTTTCGGGAAAGCATCCGCCCTTGGCCCGTAGACGTTAAGAATGGATGGCAGTGCCAGGGTCCGCCTTTTGCCCTCTGCTTTCCCCGCGGCGGCCGAAGACACTCCTGCAATCCGGCGCATAGCGCCGCGCAACTTCTCTGTAATGTTCATGATTTTTCTTTGTGTAGCGCGGACGCCCTCGCCCGTGCGGGTCCCATTCGAAAATTCTGCTCGATCAGAGTTTGCTAATAATCCGTGGCAGAAACCAGATCCGTATCAAGGCATGCCTTCAGGCATGCCGCAACACTGGGATATGAGAGCGCCTTCAGGCGCTGCGACCGGAGATGGAAGCTCCACCACAGCCTGCCGCAGCCTTCTCGGCTACCATTTCAGGCTGTAGCGTCAAGCTGGCTAGAGTAACCGTTCGCGGACGCGACACTTGTCCAGCCAACTTTTGTCGCGCGGCCAGCGCAATCGCCATCGCCATTACGACATCATCATGCGAGCCAGCCGCCGCAGACGAACTGCCATCCGCATGGCGAATAAAAGTTCGGCACTCGTTCAGCAGCCGTGGACTGTGAAAAATTGTCTGCTCCAGTGTCAGCACTGCCGCCAGGTTTTCAATCATTGCTGGACGGCTTACTGCAGAGGTCAGCCATCCATCGTGCCCACCGTCGCGAAAGACGTTCATACAACCCTCCATCCGCAGGTGTGCCAATACCGCGTGCCCGTGATTATTCTGCTCGACCACCAGTAGCCCCTCGTTGTAGGAATTCGCCAGCTCGATCAACCTGACCGCCAACTCGCGCGGCGGAAAATGTCCGTGCAGTTCAGCGCATTGCAGTCCTGTGCTTCGTTCGATGACCACCGCGCAGGAATAATCACCCTCCGAGCCACCCCCGGCGGGATCCACGCCAATCAGGTACTGTTTCCCAATTTGCGAGGGCAACCAGATCAGCAGTCGTTGATTGTCACGCGCCTCCACTGGTTCGCTGCAAGTCTGCAGAGCCCGCTCGATCGCTTCCAAATCAAATACACATTCCCCCGAAGCTCTGAAGCACGACGCAGGATCCTCGGCGTACTCTTGCACCGCCAATCCTCGCAGCTGCGCCCACTTCGTACGACGCCATGCAATCTGCGCCTCGGTCAATCCAGCCCGTTGCATGAGCTGCTCTTCTTCGTCCGTGGGCGCCTCAAATGCTGCGCCTTTCTTGCGTATGCGATACTCGTCGCCATACCACCAGGGAAAGAAGTGCCGCGCGTATCCAGTCTCCTCGGCTCGCTGCCACTCCTCATAGAAGATTCCACCCGCGCCGTCAGGCGTAGATTCCAGCACGATCTCGCCATCTTCGGGCACCGCGGATCGCAAAGAAGCCAGGGTTTCTTCCACATCCCGGGGCCAGCGGGCGACCTCTGAACAATGGAGATTGTGAATGGTCATCCCGCGGCCCGCATTCGCATCCGCCGCCGTCGCCACGCGATACTCGCTGTCCAGTCGCGGAAAAACGATCTGACGAATGTTGGCGCGCGATGTCAGGAGCGCACCGTCTTGCATCCCTTTGGGCAGGTTCTCCCAGAAGCGATGCACGATTTTGAAAATCTCCTCTGCTGATTCCTGGTCGTGCGCCACCTGCACTGTCACCGTACCTGGCTGAGTGATGGTCTGAATGAAAAATCGCGCCGCCACATAGGTCGTGATTCCCAGTTGCCGGGCTTTCAGAACGATGCTTCGCTTAGTGTGGCTCCGCGAAAACTCCAGCTGTGCCCGGTTCGGCCTCAGCGGAATCAGTCCGCGAGTTTTACTCCGTACCTTGAGCAGACCTTCAATGAGCAGATCTCGCACAGAAACATCCGAGCCGCGGAGAGCCGTGGTCATTCTCGGACTACTTTCAAAAGGCCTCAAATCCAAAGATGTCCCCAAATCTCTAAGTAGAGAAAGATCACTCATCACAGCCAACCGTCCTGTCCATGCAGCTTGTGCACAACGTTCCCTCAATTCGGCTGCTCACTGACCGCCCTCGGCGTGTCCGAGATTCTCAGGCACGAAAACCAGCGACCCAATTTCCCAACCAGAACCGAACAGGTTCTGATTGATTCCCATAAGGTCATACTGATATTCGGCCGCAAGCGTGGCGCCGCGATCAACCACCGGTGACGCCTGCGTCGGTCTCGGATCCACCGGCGGCCCAGTGGTCACGTCCGCGTAGTAGGTTGTCCCAGCATTTTGCTGAGTCGTGAGTAGATAGTTCACCAGTTGCGTATTACTCATCAACGTTGCCCCAGAGGACTTCAGCGTATCCAGCATTACGCCAACTTGGTGCGGCGAGAGTTCGTTTACATGCCAGAACATTCCAAACGGAACCCCCCAGACTGCGGACTTGAACACCATCGCTTGCAGCTTGTTCGCCAGTTGGCTATCGCTTAAGTTCTGAAAGTTAGGGACTGCTCCCTGACTCAAAACGTTCTGCACGTCGATTCCACTAGCCGCGACCGTTGCCGCGTTCGGAGCCGGGTCCATTGAGCCAGACCCACGCGAACCTGAGAATCCGGCCGCAACCGTAATGGCCTCCGTGGAACTGTCTTCGTAACTGCCCGGATATATGTAAACTCGGTTTGCTGGCAAACCCGTCAAGTTCGTATTCATCCAGGCTTTGGACCACCCGATCTCATCCGTCATCAACCGAGTCTTGTCCTCAAGCAGCAGGTACGCCGAGTTCTTGATGTCCTGCGGGGGCACATCTGCCAAATCCTCGCTCTTCACCGCCGGTTTCATGTTCGGATCCTCAGTGACCGAAAAAACGCCGCGCTGATTCAGCGTGTAGACGAGTCCACCCAAGGTATCCAAGCCTCCCGGCACCATATCCGTGCCCGAAGAACTGAGGTTCCAACTGACCTGCGCATTCGGATCTCCCGGCGCCGCAATGATGAATTGGTTATTGGAAATCGAAAGCGTCACGCTCGTGGCCGAGTTCCCCGTGTACTGAATCGTGAACGCGTTCGGAAAAACGAAATACTGGTGGGAGACCGAGTGGCAATTCACATCCCATCCTGCGTTAATCCAGGATTGGAAAGTCGGGATCAATTGCTGCGACAGGTCATACCCGGTCACCACAGCAATGCTTAGCGGAATACCTTTCGCCTGAATCATCGGCAACAGCGATTCAATATACTGGTGCGAACCATCGATCAATCCAGGATCGTCGTACGTGATCGTGATCCGAGCCGGGTACTGCATGAACCCTCGCACATTGGGCGGCGTGTCCGCCGCCACATTGTTGCCGCCATTAATAGGGCCAGGCGCGCCTGTGATGTCGGTGGAAACACCGGTCGCGAGATTGTTGGCATACAGATGGCAGTACGAATAGGTCACCGCCGCTGTGTTGTCCATCAATCCGTACGTTCGGTTCGCGTAAGCTCGACAGTTCTTCAACTCGACCGCAGTCGGCGTCCCATCAAACCGATACCCAACATAGTTCCGATGAGCGTCAGTGTTGTAAAGATGAATATCGCCGGGCGTTCCCGTCGGATGCACGTAAAACCCGATCGGCACCGTGGCATTCGGAACCTGGCTGTCCGCCATCATATTCGCCAGCCACACATGGTCACTCGCCTGCTGCACCTGAACCCCGTACCCGTCGTACCAGTCAAGCTTGATGTGCTGGATCTCGACGTAGTTGATGTTATTGATGTCAATCAGCGCCTGCCCGCTGAGGATGATCGGCGACACCGAACCGTAGTGCGTGACCGGATTCCCCGCCGTCGACCATACATATAAATTCTGTGCGACCGGGTCGTAAAACCAATCCCGGTCATGAGCCAACAGATTCTGCGCGCTCTGCGAATTTCCCCACATCGTCCCGAACTGCACAAACTTAAGCTGCGAGATGGGCTGAGTGGCACTCAGGGCGATCTGCCAGACATTGCCGCTACTGTTCGTCCACTGTGAACCAGTCGTCGCATAGCGACCTGTGAATTCAGGGGGCCGTCCGTTGCCATAGGCATCGAACTTAATCAAGTTACCCGCCGCTCCGCTCGATGGCGGGGTCAGCCACTCGTTCCACACCGCGTCCCGCTTGAACAAAATCACGTCCCCCGGTTGGAACCTTGAGATACCCACCTTGAGCAGCGTGCGCCACGGAGTCTGCGGTGACAGTCCGCTGTTCCCGTTGCTGCCCGCCGGATCCACGTAGTAGGTCGTCGCCGAAGCCATTCCCGTCACTAACATCGTTGCGAATGCAATCCGCCTCAACATTCCAGAACCCTCTCTACTGTTTGTTTGGAAGACGTGACTGAGACCGAGAACTGAGAACCGCAATCTGAGAACTGCTACTCTGAATCGACCCTAGTGCACCGACCAGACCGGAATCGTGGTCGCCGTGTAAGCGTCGGAAGGCGTCGTGATTGTGGCCGGCAACGTTCCGCCCGTCGTAACGTTCTCTGCCTGGTTGCCCGCGAAGGTGAATCCCACTCCACTCGAGCCACCCTCCAGCACCGCGCAGGAACTCGTGCAACTGCTGGTGATGGCCATGTAGTATTTCCCCGGAGGCAGGGTGGCGGCAGCCGTCCAGTTCAGAGTTTTCCATCCCGCTGAAGGAGCAAAGCTTGTCCCCGCGGTTACTCCAATGTGCGCCACCACCGTGCCGGAGCTGTTAACGATTCCCAAGTCGTAAGTATTCGCCGTATTGTCCGCCGTCGAAACGTCATAAGTAATCTGCGTGGTGGCGAGCGTGCAGCTAAGAACCGCGCCCCACAGCGACGCCTTGTTAGCGGAACTGCTGAAGCTGACCGTACTGGAGGCGTGCGGCTGCGTAAACCACATCGGACACGTCGGCGCCGCTGTGAGATAACCCTGTGCCTGCACGTAGGCGGTCGTTGCGATCTTGGTCGAGTTGTCGGCCGTCGCCGGCGTCACTGCCGTAGCCGTCCCGCCAATCGTCAGCCCTCCAGCTCCGATTCGATTTGCGACTGCGCAGGAGGTGGTCGAGACTGTGTTGTTCCCGCCGGAAACATCCCACGCATAGAATGCAACCGTAGAATCGCAAATGTTGTTCAGCGTGTCCCCGTTCTGATTGTTGATGATGGTGTTGGACGGGCCCGTGTTGCGCTTCGTGCTGATTAATGTGACGTCGGTTGTGCTGTAGTTGCCCGAGATGTCCACCGCATCAGCCGCCAAGGAGAAACTTCTGCCGTTGCCATCCGTGGGCTGCCCGCCTACGTTCATGATGGTCACCCCGCCCGTAGATGCCTGTTGCTGCCCGATCTCCCAACATGTGTTGAATCCCTCGCAATGCGTCGAACGCGAACTAAATGGTCCGAACTGCGACGTTTCAAAGGCCATCTGTGCCATGTTCGTGTTGGCCACCGGCACGGACGTCGAGCAATTCCCGGTTGTGGCAGTCACGCCGTCAACCCCACGAATGCCGCCGCCGTACAAGAAGATCGCCTCCAGCGGAAATGGGCCGGGCGTCGAGGTCGGGTTGCAGTTGTTGGCGTGGGAATCCGGGTTGGGAGCCGCGTAGATTTCAAGGTTGGAGTATGGCCCAGAGTTCTGTATTCCGGACGACTGCATGTTGTCGATGACCGCGCCAATGAAGTTGAAATTCATAATCGACACGTCATCCACGTAAGTTTTTTCCTGGGAATAGATGTTGCGAAAGCCGATACACCCGGTAGCAGGTGCGACATCGTCACAATCCAGCGTTATCCCTTTGAGTCCAATTCCGAATGTGGCAGTAGTCGTGGTGCCGTATGTTCCGATCCCGAAGTCAACCAGCGGGGTGCCCGCAATAATCGTACAAATTCCTACCGACGTCTGAGTTGAAAGCCGCGGTTGCGAATAAGTGATAGACGTAGAGTTGGCGGACTGTACATACCAGTCGCCTACGAAGCCAGCGTCTGACGCATTGGCACACCCGACTTGGACCGGTTCCTTGGCTACCACCGCCTGGCCAAAGGCTCCGGCGGTATTAGCGAAGGTCACGGTCACAGTGCCGCCGGAAGCGCGCACTACGCTGCCGGCCGAAATGCTGGCATTCCGCTCGTTGGCGATGGCCTTGAACGCGGACGAAGCCTTGATCTTGGTGCCGCCGCGGCCCGTCCCGTAGATTCTGGTCTCGGCTGGGAGCACCCAAGGGTAGCTGGTGTCGACCTCCTGGTTGGAGGAGCCGGCAAAAATAACGTCGGTCCCGAAACCGTTTCCGCCGGAGTTCGGGCAATTCGCGAATGGATTGCTGCCCAGTGCCCCGGTCTTGATTCCGGTGAACGTGACATACATGATCCCACCGCCGTTGGCACTGAGTAATGTGCAGGCATTCGCGATCTGCGTCTCGATATCGCCGCCCGCCTGTTGCGTTGCTTCCACGACGCTGACAGGACTTCCAACTGCGCCCCCCATCTGAACTGCGCTGGCCCACGACTCCGCTCCCGAACTTCCTGTGGTCAGGATGGCATTGTTTGCCGTCGCCATTCGTGTCGGTGTTCCTCCGCTTCCTCCGACCACCATGTCGTTGGCGCTGGTCATCGGGTTGTATCCTTGATTCTTTACAAACGCAGTGGTCGCAATGTCGGTGGAATTGTCTCCTGTCGCCGGCGTGGGCGCGGTCGGAGTTCCGGTGAACACCGGCGACGCCAGCGATGCTGCCCCAGTGACCTGCGTTACCGCGTAATCGCCAGACTGAGCCGTAATTGTTCCGCTCCGCCCAAAAACCGTGTTCACATTCCCTGCACTTGGAGCTTGCACTTCGGATCCAGCTACCAGCATCGAGTATGTTCCTGCACTTGCATTCGTGCCGAGCACCCGTCCTAGCACCTGACCAATCCCCGGATAACCCGCTCCCTCATCATGACAATCGCCGGCTGTCGTGCTGCTGATCTGAACATAATCCCCTGCGGTCGTCGCCCCGTCGAACACACACGACGCTTGTCCGCCGCGCGCGATTTGAGCATTCCCACTGGTTCCAGCGCCGTCCACCACTACTCCAATCACTCCGCCAGTATCGGATGTCGAAGCCACGACCGCAGTGGCCGGCGCACCCGTAACCTTCGCCAGTTTGTTGATCGTAGTGCCGGTCGTTCCTGCGTTGGGCATGTCCGTCACCAGAGCGCCCGCTGTCGTATCGACATACGTACCGGAGTACAAATGCTTCAACCGCAACGTAGGCGTGCCGACGTCCTTGACGTTGTCCGACCAGGGCTTAAAGTTGAAGGAGGAATCAACAACCCAGCGCAGCGAACCTTGCATCCAAAGGCCCAGCCCGCGCTGGGTGCCCGTCCCAGCCGCATCCGCCCCTACCAGGAAGTAATCGTCGGTGGTGTCATAGCCAAGCCGCATCCGTTCATAGTCCGAAGCATCCGCCCGCGTCCCATAGACGTTGAGGGTCTGCGGATTCGCTCCGTCATACTCTTCGAGAGTATTCGCGTCAGAGTTGAAAACATTCAGCAGCCCCAACTGCACTGCTTGGCCATTGTTGCTGATCACTTTGGGACAGTGGCAGGTCGAGTCGAACCAGAAAATTCCATAGTTAGGAATACCAGTGGGCGGCCCGGTCTCGGCAAGTTGGATCACGTCCGCCACGCTGCAATTTGCATTTCCGTTCGCCTGGACGCCGGTCGCGAAACTACCGTTGCACTGCGTGGGAGCCTGCGCCAGTTGCGTCGCGGTGTTCGCATTTTCAGAAACATCACCATTACTATCGAGTTTTGCGACCTCTACAACGGCACCGCCGTTCTCCGAAACCTGTAGCTTCCCGCTGGCGCCGAATCCAATCGCCGACGTTCCCGCAAGTGCCGGACTCAAAGTTCCATAACTGCCCTGCACCGCCCACGATCCAGCTCCGGTCGTCAGCAACGAGCTCGCCTGTGCCGTTCCGGCAACCGTCAGCGTGTTGTCCAGTTGCACGTTGGTTTTGAACTCCTTGAGTACCGAGGTCAGCCGCTCCAGCCAGTTCGTCCCATCGCCCACGTTCCCGATGTAGTTCGAGAGCGAGACTGGCGCCCCAACACTGATTCCCACGTGCGCCGGGTTTCCATCGCCTTGGTCGTATCCGATGAAAGCATCGTTGGCGTCATTCGATGGACGGTTGTTGGCGGTAGCAATGGTCTTTTGGAAGTTCGAATCCGAAAGCGTAATGATGTGGCCTGGCCCCGACCCGAGAGTGGGAAAGTTCAAACGCCCCTTCAGGTTTGTGAGCAGCCCACCGTCCTGGTTGGGCTTCACTGCCAGCAAGAACGCACCCTGATCAAAAAACGTGCCGGGCGACATGGATGTGTAGCAACTCAGCCAAAGCGGCGTCCATCCGTCAATAGAATTGCAGTTGGGGGAGATGACCGCTGGCGCGCCCATACCTTGCACGCCAACCACGTCGCTCGGCACATCTTGCATCCACGCCGTCGCCGCATCCAAAACGCTTCCTGAATCTTTGTTGGTCGTCAGTAACAGGTTGCCGGGCCAGAAATCCAAAAGCGGAAAATAAGCAGGCGTTGCGACGGTGTAAGACTGCAGCGTCGCCTGTGTGTCCGTGAAAGTGCAAACTCCGTTGGAGCAAGCTGAAGCGCGAGTCACATGATTCGCGACTGCATACGAACCGGTTCCATAGGGTGCTTGCTCCCTGGGGTTATTAGGAGCCAGGTAGGTCACACGCAACAAATCAAATGTGTTGGCTCCAGCAACATCCGGTGTCGTTACTGTTATGTTTCCCGATCCGTTCGTCAGGGCCCGGCCAGCGTAAAGTGGGTTCGATGCCCCGAAGGTCGTGCTGTTCGCAACGATGTAATATCGATAGTCGGTGCTTCCCGTGTTCGCGAATTGCGGAACGAATCCCACCGGAAGCATGGATCCCTGCACTTTGACCGTTGCCCCTTGGGCGATTACGCCCGCTTCCCCGATTGCTCCCGCCGGATTCGAACAACTCCCGACCTCTTCATAAACATTGTCCAGCTCGAATCCCCCATAGCCTCCGCGTTTCGTTCCTGCGCGCACTCCGTACTGCGCGAACCCCTCTATCACGCTGTCCGAAATCTTCACCGTGTTGCCGCTCTGCCAGTCGATTCCGTTCCCAGCGCATTGCAGGGAGATGTTCAAATTTTTCAGCCATCCCACCGCGGCATTGCTGCTGAACGGTCCCGGCGCGTAAATCACCGGATTGCAGACACTCGCGTTACAGAGCACCCCGTAGTCACTCGACCCTGTGGCCAGTGACGTGTCCAGGCCATCCAGAAGGAACGATTGATCGTTGTCCACCTGAACGTAGCTGCTGAAAGTGCCTCCAGTCGGAGGGATTCTCGTGGTTACGTTGACCAGTCTCGTCTTCTGGGCATTCACTTCAATGAAAGGACTCTGGCCGCTGACTAACATGGGCCGTCCTCGCGGATTCACCAGCGTGATGTCTAGGAACGCAGTGGAATTTGAAGGGTCACCCGCAAAAATGCAGCTGTCCTGCATGTAGCAGTTCACGATGGACCCCGAAAAGTCGACCGTCACATTGGAAGCGCGAACCGAAATCCGTGCGTACGCCTGCAATTCTCCCGGGGGTACAATTACTTTTCCAGATTGTGAGGGTCCCGACGGATTGCTCGCAACAAATCGCGCCGCAATGAGGGCTTCTTGCAGGCCGCTCGACGCACTCGCAATCGTGTATCCGGCTGGATGAGCATTGAGCGTGGTGAACTGCAATGTTCCGGCTTGGCCGTTTCCGGTACAGGTTCCGCCGGTGACTAACACCGCCTCTGGTGTGCCCGTGCCAGAAATATAGACATAGTACCAGGGCTCCGTTCCAGTCACGCCTGTCGGACACGCTGGCAGGTTGACTGTCTGAGCGCCCGCGATGCTTAGATTAGTGGCTGGCGTTTGCGACCAGCTAAAATCTGTCGCGTACTTCACGGCTTGCATTCCCGCCGTCACTCCGCCACCTGCTTGCGGCACGTATTCTCCCAGCGACGCAACATAAGTCATGACTTGGTTGTTCGTAGGCGCGGTCGTAGCCACTGGAACACTCTGGATCGAAACCGCATTGCTGCTGCTGCCGCATGCTCCCCAAGTGGAATCTCCGTGCAGGCACAGCGTGTTGTTCGCGGTGCCCGTTCCCAACTCGCCGCCTGGGACCAAGCCCGCGACCAGGTCTGCTTTCGCCGCAAGTCCCAGGTCCGCGTAGCGTTTCGTCGCTGCCTGAGTTGGCGCGACGGGGTCTCCGCTCAGCGTCAGTGGGCCCGTCATTGTACCTCCCGCAGTGCTGAGGTACGATCCATTGCCCACGTTCTGGGTCGCATTGTCCACATACGCCTTGTTGGCTGCATCGGTCGGATTCACCGGCGTGGGCAAGCCGGGAGCCACGGTAAACTGCTTCGTGCCCACAATCGTCTCCGGTCCGTTGAGGTGGACCACAGCGGCATCGTTCGCCTTCCCTGCCAGCGCGGTATTCACGTATTGCTGCGTCGCCATCTGCGACGCTGAGTTACCTGCCCCCAACGTGGTTCGCACTGCTGATATCGTCGTCGGAGAAGTCGTAGGAACCACCCAGTATTCCGTCTTCACGGTTCCATCATCCAATTGGTACACGACGGAGTAGATCGTACTTGCAGGGGTTGCGTTCGCGTTCGGGACCAAGCCGACGGACAACGCGCCTCCCGCCCCAAGCGTGACGCTGGTATTGCCCGCGGCGACTGCCCCTTGAGCAGCGGTCGTGAATTCCGGCCATGAAATCAGCAGCGTCCCTCCCGCTGGAGTTCCATCGGCGCGGTACACGATGTCATTGATCGTCGTCGTGGGAAGTGTTTGAGCAGACACCGCCAATGCCACCATCGCCGGCAGCAAAAGAAAAAGCCACCCCAAAGGGCGGCGCGCGTCGAACATAACTCCTCCATTGCTTAGTACATCTCAAGATTTCCGCGACTGTTCACACTTCAGCGTCCGCCTGCATGTCGCAAGGCCAAATACGCTGAGATTTTCTTGGAGTCGAACTAAGAATCAAGAACCTAAAAAAGCAGTAGCCCTTCGCTACTTCGTGGCCCTCACCTGCTCATGTAAAAACCTTTTTACGCTATTCACGTACACATCCGCGAAGTCCACCACGGGACGTCGAGCTTCAATCAACTGCAAGGCGTCAGCCACTTTCCATCCCAGCGAACATAAGATCGCTAGTGTCATCATCGGCGCCCGGTGTACTCCTGCGGCGCAATGGACGAAAAGCTTGGTTCCCTGCTCGTCAAGGGCCTCCAGCGCAAAATCCACACCCCGCTGGAAGACGTCCGGGGATTTCGGCTGGAAATCATCGTCAATCGGATTCCACAACACCCGAATGCCGTGCGGCACAGCCAGCGGTGTGTCGTCGAATTCAATTTGCATGTCGATGATATGAGTTACTCCGGCGCGCGCCGCCTGGATCATGTTCTCCGCTGTCCAGATTCCACCCCCGACCGCAATCCGACCGGTTACCCAACTCATATCCATCATGAAAGTCCTGTGTAGCATGTTCTTGTGTGGCGCCAGCGATTGCGTGTTGCCCCGATTTTCAACGACCTTCGACCAACGGCCAGCGGCCAACGAGCAACTCTGCGCAACCTTTGCCCAGTCACTGACTTTCATTTTACGGCATCACACTCTTGCTCAACCGGGTCCGCGGCACACTCTTGCGTGACTTCAGTACCCGTATCCGTCTCCTCGGGAAGCTTTAACCGTCGCAAAAGAGTTTTCGCTAATGAGTCTTCTGGGAGCGGACCTTCAGGAGTTGTTGCCGGACACAATCCGATCATTTCAAACAGGTATTTCATCGCCAGGTAGTGGCCCTTCTTCACTTCGTCCATCGTGATTCGAACCATTTCTACCGCGCTATTGCCTACCAGATTCGTGATCTGCCCGCCGACAACGGCCAAATCAACCTGCTTCAGCGCTTTCTCTTGCGCTGACGAAGCTTTCTTCGGGCTCTTGCGTCCCGTGCTTGTCTTGGCTGTTTTCATGGTTCCCCTGACTTGGCCCGCCTTACTTACTCGCAATCCCGTCCCAAAAAGTTAGGGCGCGCTCTGGTCAGCGCGCCCTCTTGGCAAATCTTTATGATCTAAATTAAGAGTATCAGATTCAGGGGGGTAAACCCGCCAAATTTTGAAAAATATATTTGGATTATTTTCAGTCGGTTGCGAGAAAAGGACCGTTTTTACCCCCTTGACAACTTTTCGGCACTTCGTGTTTTGTGCTGGGAAGACCCGTCAAAATTCCTCTTCTCAGCAGAATCTCACTGACCCGATCCAGCGTTTCCGGAAAAAGACGCTCCACGGTGCGATACCCGCAGCCCAGGATTCGCCCAGCTTCTTCCTTCGAGAACTGCTGGAGCACGATTTTCCCGATGAGTTTCTTCTCGAACTCGTTCAATTCTTCCAGGCTGCGTTCGACGTCGTGTACAAAGATAACCGAGTCTTCGAATGTGGAAGACCCGTAAGACGTGACTCGAGTCCGAAAAAACTCCCGTCCCAGAAGGGATGGCGTCCGACCCACTTCGATCGAAAGCCGCAGATAGCGCCGCAGCAAGGCAACGGTCCGCTGCCGGTACAACCAGAGATCGGGGTCTCTTCCAGGAGTGTCCTCGGAGATCGCTGTCTCGGCCACATCCGGCGTCGGACCTTCAAGCCCCGGTTCCTGCCCGAGCTCCGCCAGATCAGTGGGCGTGCACTCAACTTGTTCAGCAGAGTGTTCGTTCCCATCCGTCAAACCGTCATCGAACGGAAGGTATGGCGGCATCCCTGGCGTTTCAGCACATGCATTCAGCAGAGCGATCACGGTGCCGCTCATGCGTTTCCCCCTTCGCCGAAAAACGCCGACCACTCCTCGCACTGGCTCTTGATCTCGACTCGGTCATTCACCAGTAAAAGCGGCGTCCTTCGTCTGCGGACCTCGGGGAGATCCGACATTTGCACCGCACACGTTGGGCAATACACGTCTTCCGTTCCCCAAGTGCGCATCCACAACCCCCCGCATCTTTCGCAATACTTAAGTTCCATCCGGACGATTTCCAAACCTTCAAATTCCATGATTGCCTCCGTGGCATTGAACTCTTAATCGAACTCCAGGCGAGAGGCTGACGCCTCGCGCCCAAATAAAAAAGCCCTGTGCCGATTGCTCGGTCACAGGGCCCGTTTCTCTTACGGAGAACCTGTAGAGTTTATTTAGCTATGAGTATATTGCTTCCAACCAACCCTTCGTCGCAGTTGCGCTTCATCAAGTCAGCGGGGGTTTGCGGAAGTAGCCCTCCTCGTATCCGGATTTCAACACGCGGCCGTTTTGCACGACCACACTTACTTTACCGGTAAACTGCAGTATCCGAAGGAGTTGTTCCATAGCGGCAGAGAGCACTTCGGCCGAGCGCACCTTACGGCGGAACTCGACAAAGCCTCCTGCCTCATTTTCGGGTTGTAGGTTGCAAGTCATTAAATTCATTCCCATAAGCAGAGTAGTTATAACAGACTAGTTATCTATAACTTCTCGTTGGTTGCAAAGTCAAGAACTATTTTCTGACAGATGTTGCTGATAACAATGACAATATCAGAATGCTATTGTAAAGGAGCGCATTTTGGCTGTGGAAAACCCCTCCGGAAATGTCAGGGAGCTCCGCCGATACGCTGTTTCCTTTGAGATGTTAGATTGTGGTTATTAATAGCGATCTGCTATAAAGAATGGTATACTCTCGGTTATGAAATTCAAAGTACTGCAGGAAAATCTCCGCAAAACCTTGTGGCACCGCATCGAAGAGGAAGGGTTGACAGGTCTGCGCCTGGCCGAACAAACCGGGTTCAAGCAAGCTCACATCTCCAATTTCCTCAACCGCAAGCGGGGCCTCAGTCTCGAGGGCATGGACAAAGTCTTAAGAGTGCAGCACCTCTCCGTGCTCGATCTGCTAGACCCGAACGAAGTCAACAAACGTGCCAGCATCCTGCCGCCGAGCGAGGACGAGTTCCAAAACGTTCTCCAGGTCGACGGCGCGATTGCCGCCACCGAACCTCTCATCATGAGTATGAATGTGAAGGAAATTCTCAAGTTCAAGAAGAGCTTCCTGCACAGCATTCGTCCCGAGATGGAAGGGCAGCGCGACGACTGGGAGCGTTTCGTTGTAATTCAGGTGGATGGTCGCGATGGCATGAGCATGTATCCCCGCCTTTTGCCGGGAGCCACCGTTCTCATCGACCGCCATTACAACTCGCTCAAGCCTTATCGCAAAGGCGAGTCCAATATGTATGCCGTAAACAAAGATGGCACATCCACCGTGAAGTACGTGGAATTAGCGGGGAACAACCTGGTCTTGCGTCCACATAACCAGGCGTATCCGGTCGAGATCGTGCCCATCGAAGCAGACAAAAACGCAGGCAATTACCTGGTGGGCCGGGTTTGCTACGTGGGAATCGAGACCTAAGGGCTCGCCGATTACGTTGGCGAGTTAAGGCGAGAGAGTCCAGTGGTAGTTCCGTGACCTCCTGCCTTCCCGTCCGTTTGTGTCCTTTGTGGCTGATGACGTGGAATGCAAGAATGCCTGATCATGATCTGGGATGACGTTCTTTAGCGACTCGGAAAACATTCTCCTTGCGCTGATGAGCGAAGTGTCCCGAACGGCGTAGGGCGCTCGTCCCGTTTCTCACGAGCGATCGCAATCTCCGCGCACTCTGCGGCTCTTCTCAGCGATCTCTGCGTTTTAAGATTTGGATAAAACTTCAGGAAAAGCAAGGTCCTAAATCGCGGAGGGCGGTGAGAAAAAGCCGCAGAGGACGCGGATGAACCCGACAGAGCAAAGTGAGATATTTCTCGGACCTCGATCATACCCTTGGATTCTCCCCGTTCTGCTATGATTTTTTCTGCGGCACATTTTGTGAAGTATGGACGACGAAATACCCAGCATTCGTATTTCCACGGAGGAATTCATGGACGAAGCATCCGCCGGCACACCCGGTTCACGCCGTAATGAAGACATCGCACTCGACCTGATGAAATTTGTCGCGATGACGACTGGCTATGGCCGAACGAGTTCCTCGGGCGTGGGCTTTCAGGGCTCAGGCGCCGCCTCAAAACCAGAAGACTATGCCACTCATCTGCTCGAGCTCTACGGGAGGTGTCTGGAAGCGGTGCAGCGAAAGAAGTAGCAGGAGCGTCCAGGCACGTCTGCGGCTCGGCGATGGTTTGACGAATCGATCAAGTAAACCCAGTTAAATAAGAAAGCCGCAGCAAACAGCTGCGGCTTGATCTCAAATCGTAGTTCTTGAACTCGAAATCAGCGACGACGACGCGCCGATTTCTTGCCAGCCTTCTTCTTCGCTTTCTTCGTCGGCTTTTTCTTGGCGGCTTTCTTCTTGGCAGCTTTGCGGGCCGGTTTCTTCTTCGCTGCCTTCTTCGGAGCCTTCTTCTTCGCGGCCTTCTTGGGAGCGGCCTTCTTAGGGGCAGCCTTTTTCGCGGCCGGTTTGGACGAGCCGCCACCGCCGCCACCCGCCGGCACCGGCGGCGCGGGAATCGGCGTTTCCACTCCCACTTCGGAGTCGGTCACACCCGGCAGTTCTGCTTCCTCTTCTTCCTCTTCTTCTTCGTAATCTTCTTCCAGCGATTCGCCATAGGCGCCGCTGTCGCCAAACTCATCCATTTCGTCGTCTCGTAGATAGAGGGTTTCGTGAACGTTCATTTCTCCTCCTGGAATTTTCTCCGCAATGCATGCGTCAAGAATTAAAAAGACTACCGAAAGTTTTTTAACAGACTGAACGGGCCGCGATTATAGCACAGTGGTTTTTCGCATTGCAGTGACGAAAAACTCGTTGACGCACTCCTGCCCATGCATATTACACCGAACTTGAGTTTCTGTTTCCAGTTCTGTCCGGGATCATGCGAAAAGAATAATTCCGCTTTAGATGCGGCGTTAGATCCAGATAAAATCCGGGGTCGGAAGCAGGGGACTATCGACTGGGATTGGCGATGACTAATACCATCCCGGGCCTGAGGTTCGCGAGATTCCCGTTGTTTTCTTTTAAGTCGTCGACCGTAACGTTGTGGGACTTGGCAATCGAATAGAGAGTTTCGCCGGGCTGGACCTTGTGGTGCACCACGCTCTTGGAAGCGTCCGCCTGTAACTTCTTCTTGGATTTCGACTTAGATGCAACTGCCTGCTGGCTTTCGGCGGCGTCCGGCGCCACCGGCAAGTGGATATACAAAACACGCCGGCCCCGTACGCTGTCGCCCTTCAAATGGTTCCAGCGGCGGACCATGGCCGGCGGAACGCCGAAATTGTCAGCCACGGTTTCAACAGTGTCCCCCTTGCGAACTTTGTAGGCGGTTGCGCGGCGCGAATAGCTTGCTAACTCGTCGGATGAATGCTTGCCCGGGGCAACCGGGATGATGAGTTCGCTTTCATCCCGGAGGTTTTCATCTCCATCGAGGTTATTCGCTTGCACGATTGCCCGAGGGGTAGTGTGAAACGAGCGTGCGACCGACGATAAAGTATCGCCCGGCGCGACTTTGTGATAGCGCCACCACACGCGCATGTCCGGCGGAATAGCGGTAATCGCTGTGAGGTAGCGATCCTTGGTGCCAACCGGCAGATGCAGATCGAACTCGCGATCCTTGGGCGTGGTCAGGCGCAACAAGCTTGGATTCAAGTCCTGCATCGTGCTGGCGGAAGTGTCGACGCATTCGGCTACCAGGCGCAGGTCGACGGGGTAATCGATCTTTACCGAGTCATACGGAACCGGTTTCTCCGTAACTACTCTCTCCAACCCGTACTGCTCGGGGTTCTTGGCCATAATTGTCACGGCCAGGATAATGGGCACGTAATTCCGCGTTTCCTTGGGCAATACGTTTCGCTTGTAGAGCTGCCAGTAATCCGCGTAGCCGGTGCGCTTCACCGCGTTCTGGACCGTCCCCGGGCCGGAATTGTAGGCCGCCATGGCCAAATACCAATCCCCAAATTCGCTATAGAGATCCTTCAGGTGGTGCGCGGCCGCTCGCGTGGATTTTTCGGGATCCTGGCGCTCGTCCACCCACCAGTCCCGCTCCAAGCCATAACCGGATGCGCGGCTGGCCATGAATTGCCACATCCCGCGAGCTCCCGCGCGGGAAAGGGCGAGCGGATGGAATCCAGATTCGGCCTGTGCCAGGTAGATCAAGTCCTGGGGAACACCTTCTTCCTTCAGGATCCTGCGGATCATGTCGTCATAACGGCCGCTACGGGCAAGTGCGCGCTCGAGAGTTCCACGTCCACGAGTCGAGAAGTAGCTGATGTAGCCGGCTACGGGATCCGTCATCATTAGAGGCAGATCAGAATGCGTATCCTTGATTTCAGCTTCGGCCTTGGCTTTGAGATTCGGGTCCACCGAGTAGGTAACTTCGTTCGCTTCATCGATCGGGGCTGGTTCTGACTTTTGCTCGGTGAAGCCGTCGCCTTGTTGCAAGGCTTCCAGCTCGAGGCCGTTTACGCCATCCAGAACGCGGTCAAATTCCTGCTGCAGTCGCTGATCGGTGCGAACGTCCAATGAGCTTCCCAGCAGCAAATTGAAAGCCCGATCGAAGTTCTCTTTGGCCGCTTCGAGGTGCCCCGCTTTGTAGTTGCCCTGACCAATTTGATATTCCTTCTCGACCTGCACAATCAACTCAGCGACGGGGTCAGCCTTAGCTTCAATCTGGGTTGCAGGACTGGGCACAGCCTTGGCATCAGGCTGGGACTGAGGAGCGGGTGCGGGAGTGGCGCTCAAATTTGGCGCGGTGGCGGTTCCGGGAGGCAACAGGGTGGCGGGCCGCTGTGCCGTCTGACACGCGATGCTGCCCAAAACCAGGGCAAACACCGGCGCGATCAGAAGATAGAGTTTCCGAATCCTCATGTTTCTCTATGACTTACCGCGATCAACCTCTGGCTTTCATGGAAGACTCAATGCTACTATCCCTGTTTTGATGGGTCAATCTGCAACTTGGTTGGTCCAAGTTACTTTAGGAACAGGCGGGAATATTACTTCAGCGACCCAGGCGGCTGCAACCATTCTGTGATGGGATGGCCTTTTGTGGGGACGGTTTTGTGGGATGGTCTTTGATCCCTTCCCACATTCTCCTCGCCGGGGTCGTTGGCATCCCAAACAAAGTGAGGGATCCGGGTTCTTCGCGACCGGTCAACAACCCAGATTCACTCGTCATTTGCGCTCCTCGAAATGACATTGTCGGTGGAAGGCTCGTGAATCTCCCACCGCGCAATCAGAATCGAACCCAAACATGAAAGCCATCCAGATAAAGCAAACCGGTGGGCCAGAAGTTCTGCAACTGGCGGAGTTGCCCGCCCCGCAACCAAAGCCCAATGAAACCGTGGTCAAGATTGCGGCTTCAGGAGTGAACTTCATCGATGTGTACCAGCGCGAGGGCCGATACAAAGTCGCTCTCCCCTTCGTGCCCGGACAAGAAGGCGCGGGCGTGGTCACAGCGGTTGGCTCCGATGTGAAATCCCTGAAGCCCGGAGATCGCGTAGCTTGGAGCAGCATCCTGGGCTCCTACGCCGAGTACGCGGCCGTGCCCGCCGACCGGCTGGTGCACGTTCCCCAAGGCGTAAGCGATCAACAAGCAGCCTCCGCCATGCTGCAAGGCATGACCGCGCACTATTTGATTTACGACACCTTTCCCCTCAAGCGCGGCCAGACGGCACTTGTGCACGCGGCTGCGGGCGGCGTGGGCCGGTTGCTGGTACAGATGGCACACAACATCGGAGCCCGCGTGATCGCCACGGCTTCGACCGAAGAAAAAGCCAAGCTCGCGCAGGAAGCCGGCGCCGACGAAGTGATCCGCTACACTCAGGCCGACTTCGAAGTGGAGACCAAGCGCCTCACAGGAGGCAAAGGTGTGGACGTGGTCTACGACGGAGTGGGCAAGACAACCTTCGAAAAAGGTTTAAACGTCCTGCGGCCGCGCGGAATGATGGTGCTGTTCGGCGGATCCAGCGGAGCCGTGCCGCCCTTCGATCTAATTCAACTTTCGCAGAAGGGCTCACTCTACCTGACTCGCCCAACCCTGGTGAACTACATCGCAACCAGAGAGGAACTGCAATCGCGCTCGAGCGCCGTATTCAAAATGATCGCCGAAGGTAAGCTGCAACTGCGAATCGCGCACACCTACCCGCTCGCCGATGCCGCCAGAGCACATCAGGCCTTAGAGGGACGCACAACGACCGGAAAGTTGTTATTGATACCGTAACCGCATCCTTAGAAAAACAAGTCATCCTGAGCGCGACAAATTCTCTGCGCGGAAGGGGAGAACTTGCGCACTCGAAGGAACCCGCAAACGAGAACTCCCTGAGCGCGGGAAAATACAGTTAACCGAACTTGCGGACCCCATCCGTAATCGATTCCATGTGGTCATCGTTGTTCACCCGCCAAACTCCGTCGAACTTCACGAAGTAGGGTTCGACGGAGATCTTTGCGAAAGTCGTGGTAAGAAGGTCTCTGGCTCGGAGCAGTTCCGTGCGGTGATGTTCAGCCTCGGCGTCGCGGTCGCCGTTGAAATGAGCCAACCCGCCATAGGTGGCACAGTCGGAGTGGCTCATAATCAAGACACGTTCAGTCCGGTGCAAGCGGATCGACATTCGAACCTGTTCAAGAATGAACTCCTGTTCGAAGTCGTTGCGCGGCGAGGCCAGCGTCTTAGCCCCTCCGGCGACGACAATCATGTCGACGCGCTCGATCCCCTGCTTCTTGAGAAACTTTCGCACGGCCCTACTGATGCGGTGATCGAAGCAGCAGAGAACGGCGGCGTCGGCCACATAGGGGCCAGACGGAGAGTCAAAATGGAAGACCTTGCGCATTGGGGGTCAGCGCTTGCGCGTATATTCTAGCGCGTATTCCGGCGTCTTTAGGCCGGGCATCAGCCGCGCGTCATCAATCGGCTCACCCGCCACCAGGGTCAGCGGCACCACTCCCGCCCAAGTCGCAAAGGAATAGTCCTCTTCGTCATCCACCGGCGGCCCTTGCCGCACTTTCGCCGAGAACTCCTCGATTGGCAACCGCATGACCAATGTCGCCTTAAGTTCCTTCTCATTAGGCTGCCGTGATTCCACCCATCGACCCGGCAAAATATGCTCAGACAATAGCCGCAAAGCCTCCAGCTTCTCTGTCGGATCGTTCACTGCCCGCGCCGTCCCGAGAATCACGACCGAGCGATAATTCATCGAGTGATTGAAAATCGAGCGAGCCAGCACCAATCCATCCAGCAGCGTAACCGTGACGCAGACCGCGACGCCCTCATCCACCCGACGCAGCATACGGCTCGCGGCCGAGCCATGAATGTAGAGGTTGTCGCCCACCCGGCCATAGCCGGTCGGAATCACAAAGGGTTGCCCATGCACCACAAATCCCACGTGGCAAATGAAGCCTTCATCCAGAATTCGGTAAGCGGCGGCGCGATCGTAAACCGCACGGTCAGCTTCGCGGACCAGACGCGTCCGCGCACTCGGAGCAGAAGGTTGTGGCATTCAGGAGAAACTCCCGGCAATCGCGAAGGATGAAAAGAGTGTAGCAGCAAAAGCAGTCAGCACTCAGCAATCAGCACGTGTCCTCCAGATTCAACAGCGAGCACCGCTTACTTGGTTTGGCTGACTGCTGAGTGCTGACGGCTGAGAGCTTCTTTTCTCACCAATTCACTTTCATCGCAAACTGAAACTGCCGCGGATCATAAGCCGCCGTGGGCTGCCCAGCATTCGTCCACAACTGGTTCACCGACGCCACGTTGAATTTGTTCACCAGGTTGAACATATCCGTGATCAGGTCCAGGCTGATCCGTTCGTTGAAGTAAAGCCGGCGCGCGAACCGAAAGTCGTTGAACAGCGTCCAGGGTTGCACTCCGGCGTTGCGGGCAAGGTTGCCATCGAGCGACAGCAGCGTGGTGTTGGAGGTAGCCGTAAAGCAAGCCTCCTGAAACAATCCTGTCGGCGAGTACTTGGAAGGTACCAGCGGTCCGCACCCATTGCCGGCGGAAGCGCCAGTCACCGCGTTCGGACGTGCCGAGGTGGGAGCGAATTGGAAGTTCGTGTTGTCACCCGTGATGATCAGGAATGGACGTCCCGACGCCACCGATATGATCGGCGCAAACGTCCAATTGCTGAAAAATTTCCTGGCAAAGCCATCTCCGCTCAACTTACCCGACTGGTACACGCCGCTGAATACGAAACGGTGGCGCTGGTCAAACAACGAGTTGGACCGCTCCAGTTGGGGATAATAAGAATCCTGAGGCGCCAGCGGGGATTGCAAGTCGGTCGAGTCGTCAATCGCATGCGAATAGGTGTAGGAAGCGAGAAACTGGTAGTGATGGCTGAGGGTCTTGCGCAGATTCGCGGTGAAGCCGCTGTAATTGGAGTTGCCGTTGGAATAGTTGGCATCCATATCGCCGAAGGGAACCACCACGCAGCCGCCGGCAGAATTGAACGGCAGAGTGTTATCGCATTTGCCTCCCGTGGGACCAAGCCCCAATCCGTCGGCATTGGCCAAAAGAACGGCGTCCGCCAGGCAGGGTCCACCGGCCAGCGATGGATTCAGTCCCGACGGCCGGAAGAAATTCAACATAGCGGCGGGTGCGAACGCGCCAGCGGGGACTCCGGGGATGAGCGCAGGGCAAATCTGTACCTGCAACGGGCCAGATGGATATAGCGGATTTGTCGGGGAAATCCCGGCGGCATTGGCGAAGGCCACCGCTTCTGCCAGTTCTTCACCAGCAAATCCCCGCGCACCGTATTTGCGTTGATAGGCCGGTTCAGGTGCCGCCCGCCGTTGAAGTTGTAGGCCAGGCTCAAAGCGAAGCCGCCACCCAGATCCTGCTCAAAGGTCAGGTTGGTTTGTTCCGAATAGGCGTAAACAAAACCCTTGCCAATCGGATACCCAAACGGCTGGAACGCAAGCGGGAAAGGCGATGCCGGGTTCAGGTAATTCTGATTGATAAAAATCGACTGCGGAAAATTCAACGCCTGGAACTGCTGCTGATTGGGCAAGTATCCCAGGTTGGTCGTAAAAGGAGCAGGGATGCAAGTCGGCACAGTTTGAATGCCCTGGAAAATGTTGGTCGCATTCAGATTCAGTGGGCTGACCGTAGCCGCGTTCGTCCCGCAAGGACTCCCTCCGGCGAACAGTAACTGGCCGCTCTTCGATCCGTCCGAGGCGTCACCCAGGAAGTAAAGGCCGAGCAAGGGATGATCGTAGAACATCCCGAAGGACGCGCGTAAGACCGACTTGCCATTCCCCTTCGGATCCCAGGCCATCCCAATGCGTGGTTGAATGTTGTTGGTATCGGTTTGAATACCTTTCTGCAACCCGAGCGCGTTGTAAGCAGTCAGAGCCAGCGGATCTGGCGGCGCAAACTGCGGCGGGAACTCGATGTCATAGCGCACGCCCAGGTTCAGCGTAAGGTTCGGCGTCGTTCGCCACGAGTCCTGGAAGTAAACTCCCAGGGGCTTGTTGGAAAACGAGTCGTTAGGATTTCCAATACCCTGAATAAAATCCTGCGGAACTCCCAAGCCGTAGGCCTGCACTCCAGACAGCCCTGGAATGGCCTGCTGCAAGCTCGCCGGCAGCGTATTGAAAATTGAACTTGGGATCACCTGGGCGGCGCTGAGCGCCCCCATGTCATACACCCCGCCGTAGTTCACGGTAAACGTCGCCGTGGTCGGAATATAGTTGAAGTCCACGCCAAACTTCATGCCGTGCCGTCCGCGCGTCCAGGAAAAATTGTCGGTGAACTGATAACGCTGTTCGACGCGCTGGATATAGGAATACGGTTCGCGGCCAAAGTACGCAAAGCCAGGAATGTTCACCGCGACATCGGAGCCGCCAGGTGCGTTCGAGTAGAAATACGACAACCCACGCCGCGCGTACTGGAAACGGAACTCATTAACCTTGTTGTTGCCAATGGTCCAGGTATCCTGAAAGACTCCGGCAACATCACGATAAGTCTGCTGCGAAGTCCTGGAGAATGAGTTCTGTCCGAAAGTCTGATTCTCGCCATTCACTTCAATCCCAGTCACGGTGCTGGGACTGACGTTCGCTCGCAGCGTGATCCGATTGTTGGCATTGACATTGTGGTCGATGCGCAACGAGTACAGGCTCGTGCCCTCGGAAACCGGGAAGTTGCCCACTTGCGCATTCAGCGTCTGAAACTGCGAGGGCAAGCCATTGCAAAGCCTATTGCCGGGATTGCACGAACTGGGAAACTGGGTCAACGGACTGGTTCCGTTCGAGGGAGTCGGAATCGCCCCAAGTTGCGCCAGCAATCCAAACGACTGCGGATAAGATCCGTTCAAAGCAATCGCGGACGATCCTCCTGCCAGAAACGCGTATTGCTGCAGAAGCCCCAGCGGCAACCCCGGTGTGCCCAGAAACGCAGCCTGTTGCGGTGTGACCTGGAGATTAAAGGTACCGGGAGGGAGGACGACTCCGGGAGGAGCAAAAATGTTGGTCGCGTCAAAGGGAACCAGCCCAAAGTTGTTCTGCCCAATCACTGAGAAGCCAGTCTCCTGCCGCCGCGTGATTTCGTAGGCAAAGTAATAATAGGTCTTGTCCTTCTTGATCGGCCCGCCAAACGCCGTCCCCGCCTGCACCCGCGTGTACGCCGGCTGCGGCACATTGCTGAAAGGGTTCGTGGCCTGGATGTATCGATTCCGTAAATATCCGTAAGCGTCGCCGTGGAATTCATTGGTTCCAGAGCGGGTAATGATGTTGATCACGCCCCCCGAAGCTTGCCCATATTCCGCCGCATAACTGTTGGTAACGATCTGGAATTCCTGCACCGCTTCCTGCGAGACAGTGGAGCGGACGCCGTTGGTCGCGTTGTCAATCGCATTGGCGCCATCCACATTCACCAGGTTCGAGCGCGCCCGCTGCCCGCTGATGTTGAGCCCCGACGTGGGCGCTGCCCCGATGCTGGGAGCGTTGTCGAGCAGCACCTGCGAGTCCGTCAGCGCGAAGTTGATGTAGTTGCGGCCGTTGATAGGAAGGTTATCGATGCGCGTCTGTCCAATCGTGTCGGTGGTCGAAGTGCGGGTGGTTTCGACCAACTCCGCCGCAGAGCTCACATTGACCACTTCCTGCGTCCCCGCAACCGCGAGCGTGATTGGCAAATCCGCGACTTCTCCAACCGTAATGACCACGTTCTCAATCGTGGTCTTCGCGAATCCCGCAGCCTCGGCAGTTACTTGATAAGTCCCCGGCGGCAACAACGCAATGCGGTACTCACCCTGCCCATTCCCGGTTCCGGGACGCTCCACCGCTCTCGCCGGATCTCGCGCCGTCACCGTGGCCGTCGTCACCAGGCTGTTCTTCGAGTCTTTCACCGTCACGTGCAGATCGCCGGTGGCCGAGCTTTGGGCAAAGCCGAATGTGGTCAGAGCCAGCGTTAGAACGAGTAGCGAGACGAGCTTCCGCATGGTCATAAAGTTTTCTCCATAAGCGTGGCTGACGAGGGAGACCCCGGCTTTTGCGGGCAGGAGGCCATAGCCAGTCCGAATTTGTCGGCAGGCTTCAGAGCAAACATTCGTGAGAAGGCGCGTTCGGCTGCTTTGTACATCAAGCCCCAACCAGAAAGCAAGCCAGATTACCAAGGAGCATCGGATTGGTTAAATGTAGAAACCAGCGTCCAATGCTAGTGCAGCCAGGTCGTTAAGAACCCGTAGGGGTGGACGCCCCGTGCGCCCGCCGGTGCGAAGCACCGCACGCCCGCCACAAAGCCTTGGCGACGAGCTCTTCAGTGTGTGCGTGAGAACCAGAATTTCGACGACACGGTGGATCAAAGCTCCAGGTCGTTAGCCGCGAGGCGGCGTAAGAATGCAGCCCACGGCCCAAGCCGTGGGTAAAAGTGCGAAGCCGATGAGCCCCAGCGGGGCGAAAGACCTATCCAATGCAGCCAGTGTCGTGACGTCCACACGTAGGAGCGAAGCCCCATAAGCGGAAGAACCGATCTACATGTTCGATATGGGCTGCATCTTCGAGATGCTCCGAGTCACTGCGTCGGCCCAACCCGCAGCACAGGGATTTTTCCGTCACTGTTTCAAGTAACGAAGCGCAACGCATCCTGATTTAAAAGTCTTTGTCTCAACAAGTTTTAACCGCAACTTCTCCGGCAGGCTAACACCTTCGAACAACCGCCTGCCTTTTCCGGCAACGATTGGCATAACTACAAGACGATATTCGTCAATTAGGCCAAGCTCCATCAATTGTGAAGGAACATCTACACCGCCGACCAAAATATTTTTGCCCTGTTCTTGCTTCAGTTTAAGTATTTCGTCGCGAAGGTTGGTACGAACAATTCTCGTATTTTCATCTTCAGCGCTGGCCAACGATCGTGAAAAAACAATCTTCTTCTTGGAGACAAAGGTTTGAGCAAATTCGATATCCGCTTTGGTCTCGGACTGGCTTTTTGCGATATCAGGCCAATAAGGAACCATCAATTGGTAGGTTTTACGCCCATAGACGAGCAGGTCAGCATCATCTCGCAAGAGGCGCACAAAATACTCAAACGTATCTTCATCGGGATTGAATTTGGTGTGGTCGCAGCAGCCGTCCAGAGTAATGTTGATTGCGAAGATTACCTTTCTCATTTGATTTCCTTTTTAAAGTTTTGATTTTTCCTCAAATCAGCAATTATTCTCCGGGGCCGCGTCCATCAATATCGGCAGCCCGAAGAGTGGGAACCTATCCGGCGGGAACACCACGATCTCCGTGATCAAGCCGTCCTCGATTCGAAGAAGCTCCAGCGCCATAGCCCGCCAGGTGGAATCGCCGGGCCGGCACTGATAACAAGCGACCGCTGGCTGCAGGTTGGCGTGGGTCACAACGCAACGGATGCGACCAAATCGTTCGGAGCCAAATCCGCCCTCGACCCATAGCTTGAACATCTCGTCACGGCCTTCGGCCGAGCCGAAATCGGGCGGCATGCGGAAGGTCGCGTCCGCACGGATGATCGATTCGAAAGCCCGAAAGTCCGCCGATTCGCTCGCCTCGACGTATTTCTTTAGCAGGTCGCGCTCGGCCGCGCTGGCATCCACGTTGGCGGGCCACGGTGGCTTGCGAGACGGCAGACGCTCGCGCAGCCTGGCCCGCGCGCGCTGCAATGCACTGTTTACGGCCGGGACGCTGAGGTCGAGCAGGTCGGCAGCGTCCTTGGCGGACCAGTCCAGCACGTCGCACAATATCAAGGCGGCCCGCTGCTGCGGTGTGAGGAGCTGGATTACCGTCAGAAAGGCGATCTCGATGGTTTCGCGCATCAGCGTCATCGCCTCCGGTGTCCTCGCTGGCGGGGTGGCGGGTTCAAGTACTGAGTCCGGAATGGGCCCCAGCCAGACGACGTCCTCCTGTTGGCCGGCCCAGTGATCGTCCGCCGCAGCCTTGGCCGCAAGGACCGCGCGCCGCTCATCGCGGGCAATCGCATCGAGGCAGGTGTTCGTGGCCACGCGGTAGAGCCACGGGCGCAGCGGCGCACCTTCCTTCAGGCTGTCGCGATACCGCCAGGCGCGAAGCAAAGCTTCCTGCACCGCGTCCTCGGCGTCCGGCAAAGAGCCGAGCATGCGGTAACAGTGGAGCAGCAGCTCGCGGCGATGACGCTCGACGTTGCTAGCGAACTCGTTCACTATGTGCCTCCGTTCCAGCGCTGCCGATGGATCAGCATCGATTCTTACTTGTAATACCGGAGCGGGGTCAAAAACTCATCGCGCAATAGTATTCGGAGTTTTCCGGAACGTCTAAGCGGGCCGGTCATTGCTAAATGGCAGCCTATATCATCGGAATGCAAGAGATTGTGTCACTCGCTTCTCAAAGAAAACGAGTTGCTGCACCAAGGGCTGAACCCGATGGAGCTTCCGTCGGCTACTGACCGATAAGTCGCGATTCGTTGAAAAGACCCCTGGCAGCAAGGATTTCTTGAGTTCGTCCAGGATGACGGGCAAACCAGAAGTAAATCCTTAAGTTAGCGCTTATGCGGCGAAGCCCCGCACCTCCGCGACAATGCCAGGTGATGCGCTCGTCACCACGGACGAGCATCTGGGTCTACGCGCTTAGGGCGCTGACAGTTGCGCCTGGGAACCAGGCAGCAATACCGGCCGGTCAAAGCTGACATTCATCTCGGTGAACTGGGGCAGAACCACATCCCGCCCATGGCGCGTAAGCAAGAACAGGGTGGAAGCACAAATTCCGACAATCCTCGCAGTTCCGGCCGTAGAAGCGTCGGTGGCCGTGGAAACCAGCGCCTCGACCAGCAACTGAGTTCCATCATCGACCTCCTTGGCGATTCCCGCCGTCACCCCGATGTTCACCGCCATCCAAAGCTTGCCCGGCCGATCGCCATGCAGCTTTCCTTCCGGATCAATCTTGGTGTGCGACCTTTGGTCGAGCTCCGCTGCGGTGACCGATGCCAGCGCCGGAATGCTCGTGCTCCCAGGCAAAGTCAGGTCCGTGAAGGCGAGCAAAAGCGACCCCGCTCGGCTCAACACCCGCGGTGGCGTGCTCCTCACAACCTTCCCTCCGAGCAGCGTCCCCTCCGGCAAAACGACCATCGAATCCAATCGAACGGGTTCCACCAGGCGCGCCTGGAACGAATCCCCGGGCCGGCTCTTGGAAGCGCTCACCCCGCCCAGAAGAATAATCTTCGCCATGGTCCCAGCCGCCAATGTCACCGGGCCGGACAACGCAAATTTGGAAGAACTTTCGCCAGACGCCGATATCCCGGTCGGATTTATGGCCTGCAAAGCCACCAATGGACCACTGTCCCGAGGTCCGGCGTTCCCGGATTCACTTTGCTTCGCCCTCGCATCTCCACCCTGGGCCGCCGAACTCGTTGTCGGGTGGCCCCCTTTTTTCATTTCCGGTGGGGCGTGTACTTGCGTCTCCCGATTGATAAAGATCAGAGATACCCGCAGAGGCACCTCCCTGCCGTCGGGCAAGGAGACGGTCGCAGACTGGAAAGTAGGATAATTCTCGTGGCGAGGCGTGAAAACCTTGATCACCCACGGCCAGTAATCGTTGGGCACTCTTCGTCGCCGCCCCAGCTTATCCACCGTTAAACGCACTTGGCTGCCGGCGGCAAAAAGTTCGCGGTCGCCCGAATAGACGTCCTGCGCCAACTTCCCCTCGATTACGTCGCCGGGTTTCAATGCGGAAACCTTTACGGTCTTCTCGAGTTGCACCTTAACGTAAACGGCGGATTGCAGTGCGAGGTCAGGATACTGCAGGCCAGTCGAAGACGGTTGGGATGGCAAGGACTGCGCACACGCTGAACCAACAACGGCTAGTACCGCAAACAGTGATCCGGGAAGTCGCATGAAATATCGTACAAGCTTCAATGTCAGCCGTGAAGCCCCAATGTCAAAACTCTTCTAGGACTCTGATCTCCTTGAGACCACGCCGTTTCCAATTGTTGTACATGCAGAACCGTACATATATTGCAGTACGCACACTGTTCCACGTGGAACACTTCTCACTCATGGCGGCTGATGCCAGAGCTCTCTTCCTTCACGGTCTTGAGCGCCCAAGCCATGCGGGGCGTGTTGTGGGCAATGCCAAGACGCCCGCGCGCGTCCAGCAAAATCATTCCGCCGTGCCCGCTCACGCGCGCCTGCAAATAATTGATTGCCTCTGCCGCGACCCACTCTGGAAGAGAGCCTGAGGCCACGCGGTCCGTGGCCCACTTGGCCAGCACCAGTTTCATGATGGGCTCGCCCCATCCTGTAGTCGAGGCGGCCGCGGTTTTGTTGTCGGCGTAGCAGCCGCATCCAATCAACGATGAGTCTCCTAATCGGCCGGGAGCTTTGTTGAGTGTGCCTCCGGTCGAAGTGGCGGCGGCGATGTCGCCTCGGGCGTCGAGCGCGACGGCGCCCACGGTGTCGTGCGAGAGCGTGGCGGCAAACAGATCAGGCTTCTCTTCGGAGGCGTGCGCCTGGAATTCGCGCAAGCGTTCGACCTCGCGCGGAATGATGAGGTCTTCGTTCTTGCACAATGGAATGCCATGCTCGGCCGCGAAGCGCTCCGCGCCTTCGGCGACGAAATATACGTGCGGGCTCTCGCTCAGGATCTTGCGAGCGGCACGCACGGGGTTGCGCAAATGCTCCACGCAACCCACGCCTCCGGCGCGAAGGGTGGCCCCCTCCATGATCAGCGCGTCGAGTTGCACTTTGCCATCGCGATTGAGGAAGCTGCCGCGTCCGGCGTCGAAGGTCTCGTCGTCTTCCATGACCACAACTGCTTCCTCGACGGCGTCGAGCGCTGAGCCACCGCGGCTGAGCACTTGCCACCCTGCTGCAGCGGCGTTGCGGACGCCGTTGAGATGAGCCTCGACCATGGTATCCGGAATGGCCCAGGCGCCTCCATGGACAACCAGAACAGGATCAGTCGGCAAGAGAGGTCCTCCCCTGAAGGATCAGTCTAGCATTGTGGGCGTTTTCGGCTAAAGCATGGGCCACCCATAGATCGATTGTTCCTCGCTCAAAAGCGGCGGCTGAAGCCGCATTTATATGGGTCAGCTTGCGATATGGCTGAAGCCATATCCTGATACGAATCTAATATGACTTGGGTGAAAAGGTCTGCTGTGAGGATTGGTCTTTCGCCCCGCTGGGGCTCATCGGCTTCGCACTTTTTACCCACGGCTTGCGAGGTCGCGGAAAAAGTCGCCGAGGACAAAAGAGCGCACCTCAGGCGCTAAAGCGCCGACACAATTTCGACGACTTAGCGGCCCGACTGAAGTCGGGCCCTTCCCAAAACCTGCATGAATCATCCTTTTTCCGCAACGGCTTGCGCCGTGGGCTGCATTCTTGCGCCGCTTCGCGGCTAAAACGCTGGGCTTGGAATTTGTCGGGGCTGACCCCAGAACTCTTTTCAGCGATTGCGGCATGAGTAAACTCGTGCCCTCCCGACTACGTTTTGTCGGACAGTAGCATTTGCTCGACGATCTCCCTGAGGACGCGATAGCCTTCGAGATCGATCTGCTCTCGGGTGGCTTCCCGGAATTTTTTCGTGCGCTCTTTTTTGTCGAGGTAATAGACGACGGCTGGCAGCACGCGGCCAACTTCGTCGCAGAGGGCACGCAAATGCATTAGGCCGTCCACGTCCAGATCGGAAGATTGCAACTTGGATATTTCGCCGACCAGTTCCTGGATCTCGCCTTTCCAGTGATCGAATTCGGTTCCGTACTTCAGGAAGGACTCGGCGTCTCCGACGATCAGCAACTCCAACGCTTGCAAATCGGCCGGGGTCAAGGGTTTTCCTGCCTTCAGTTTTCGCAGCAGGGAGGCGAAGTCGATATGGGACTGAACGGCCTGACGTGCCTGACCTTCGAGTTCTTCGACCTGGTCGGCCAAAGCGCCGTAGTTATCGCTGGTTTCAGACTGGGCACAGCGAGACGCCAGTTCGAGTGTCTTCTGAATGGTTGCGCTGAGCTGTTCGGCCATGGTTAGAGCCTCTCTAATGTCCGAATAGTCTAGCATTTGGACTTGCGTTCGGTAGCTTTCCCAAATTGGAAACGCGCTACCGTAAAGATTTTGCACGGGATTGGTTCGACGACGAATAGAAAGTGCATAAGCAGGCTCTTTTCTATTGACTCTGACTTTTGGGTGTACTACTCTCGCGCGCACTCCGGCTGTCGCCACTCAGCCGAAATGTTTTTTTGCGTCCCTTCCGTTGGCTGTGCGCCGCGCTGCGCGCCAGCAAAACTGCGTTGGGTAACCTCCGCGTCTTGAAAGTCGAGAAGACTTCACTGGAGTGTGCTCCATGACTGGATGCAGCCTCAGGCGCTATTCGTGTGTTTGAAGCTGCCCAGCGAAAACCCTTCACCCGTCACGTTTTTTGCAGATCGAGTTGTCTGGTCTGCGTGACGGAGATCCCCCGGGGATTTTGTGGAACACAGACAATCAAGGAGGAATCGTGAACAAAGCAGCCAAGCTTGCGTCAGTTTTCAACTTTGGCGGTGCTGTTCCTCGCCGGAATGGCATTTGCTCAAACCGATCCTGGAGTGCAGAGTGGCAACCGCGGCACAGGCGCGACCATCATTTCGAGTGACCCGAACGGCTTCCTGCCGTTTTTCCAAGACGGTCAGGCTCGCTTCGCCGCCGTAGAATCGGTTTCAAACAGCCCGACCAATAACAACGGTTTGGGGCCGCGGTTTAACTCAAACAGCTGCAGTTCCTGTCACGCTCAACCTGCGTTGGGCGGGACGGGCGCTGCGGTCAACCCCCAATTCGCGTTTGCCGGGAGTTCAGTTGCACCGAAAGACTCGACCCCGTATTTTATTACGGCCAATGGCCCAACCCGGGAAGCCCGGTTCCCGTTCTTCTTTAACGCCAACGGCACGGCCAACACCAGCAATCCCAATGGTGGAGTAGAAGACCTGTTCACAGTGAGTGGGCGTAGCGATGCCGGCAGCTGCAGTCTGCCGCAGCCCAGCTTTGCTGCGGCAGAGCAGGCGAACGACATCATCTTCCGCATCCCGACGCCCACCTTTGGCGCCGGGCTGATCGAGAACCTGGACGATTCAACCTTGCTGAAGAACCAAGCAACGAATCTCAACAACAATTTTGGCGTAGCCGGCACCTTCAACCACAGCGGTAACGACGGCACGATCACCCGTTTCGGCTGGAAGGCGCAGAACAAATCGCTGCACATCTTTGCCGGTGAGGCCTACAACGTGGAGATGGGGATCTCGAACGAGCTGTTCACGCAAGATCGTCCGCTGCCCGGGGAGGATGGCAACGGAGGCAGCGGCCTCACGGGGCTGCCGTCGAATTGCCTGAACCTGACTGGAACGGGGTACCCGGAAGACGCGTCCAATCCAACGCTAACGCCACAGGCGGCAGTTCTGGATGACGTTTCGGCGTTTGCCAACTTCATGCGGTTCCTGGCTCCCCCGCCACCCGGTGGCGTGGTGCTGAATGGACAACAAGTCTCCTCATCGACGATCTCTGCCGGGGGTCAGTTGTTCAGCTCGATTGGGTGCGCGAGTTGCCACAATCCGACGCCCGGGAGTACGCAGGTGTCAAACTTCGTTCCCGCGTTGAGCAATGCCCCGGTGCCGGCGTTCTCGGACATTGAGATCCATCACATGGGCAGCGGCTTGGCGGACAACGTTTCGCAAGGCGGCGCGGGCGGCGACCAGTTCCGCACGGCTCCCTTGTGGGGCCTGGGACAGCGGATCTTTTTGCTGCATGACGGCCGCACTACGGACCTGAACGCCGCGATCGCGGCTCACGAAAGCAATGGCAGCGAGGCCACCAACGTTGAGGAGAATTTCGACAACCTGAGCAGGACCCAACAGCAGGAGATCCTCGACTTCCTGCGCTCGCTGTAGCGGCTTGCGGGTAAAAGTCGGCAGTTGTTGTCATCTGAGCACGCGAGGGATCCGGGTTTTTCGCGGGGCCGGGGAAACCTGGATTCCTCGTCGGCTTCGCCGCTCGGAATGACAGGACGATGGGTTTGGGAGCTGCACTGGCGGGGACGCCCGCGCCTACATTTGGCATGTTCGGATCCGAAGGAGAGATATGCTCGCGCGATTTTTGTTTCGATCGGTCATCGTTGTTCTTTTTGTATCGCTGGCTTGGAGTCAAAACAACCAAGCACAGAACGCGCCGAAAAACGGTGGTGATTTTTCGAACAACCTGCAGCCCGCAACCAAGGTTCCCCCGAATGTCATTCTGGTGAAGGGCGCATGGTCGAGCGCTAGTGATTCCGTGACTCCGGTGCCCGAAGGCGGGAACGTGGAGAACAACGTTTTCCGCGATGCGTATTTCGGAATGAGCTACCCGCTCCCCAAAGATTGGACGGAAAAATACAAAGGCCCGCCGCCATCGGACACCGGCCGTTACGTGCTGGCCCAGATCAGGCCCGACGTCACATTCAAAGGGCCGGCCCGAGGCACGATCCTGATTACCGCCGAGGACATGTTCTTCACCGCTCTGCCTGCAACCGACGCAGTGCAGCTCATCAATTACGAAAAAGACAACCTGCAGGCCGATTACAAATTGGAGCTGCCGCCTACCCAAGCCAAAATCGCAGGCCGGCCGTTTACGTTCTTTGCTTATTGGTCTCCGGTCGCGGAGCTGCATTGGTACGTTCTGGCCACGCAAATCCGCTGCCACGCGGTCGAGGTTGTCCTGAGCAGCCGCGACACGAAGCTGCTGGAGAGCCTGATGCTCGACCTGAACAGAATGGAATTGCCCGCAGAAGCCACTCCCCCGGCGGGCACGGGCGGGAACGAGGTTCCGGTGTGCATTAAAGACTATGCGAGCGACGAACACGTGATTACGCGGGTCGCTCCGGTGTTCACCGAGCGTCGGTTCAACTCCGTTCCCGTCCGAATCATTATCGATAAAGAGGGCAAGGTAAAACACATTCACTTCCTCAGTGCATTTCCCGATCAGGCAAAAGCTATTACCGATGCCTTCAAACAGTGGAAGTTCAAGCCCTACCTGCAAAGTGGGAAGCCGGTTGAAGTGGAGACCGGGATTATGTTTGGGCGCTCATCACGGCCGACGACGGCTGCGACAGAAAATGCTTCGACCGATTGAGTCGCGGGAGTCGGCGAATGATGAGGAGGAGTGGTGATCCGGGCGTCGGCGGTTTCCTCGTGCTTGGAGCTGGGGGATTCTGGCTGTGGCGCGGAGAGCGATTATTCGTTAAGGCGGGCACGGTGGAGTTGGCGTCTTCGTCGGAGGTTCTTAAGGAAGAGCTTTTCCGGCTGGAAATCGACCGCTTGCACGGTACGATTTCCGGCGAAGAGTACGATTCGGCGAGGCAAGCTCTTGAAGGAACGATCAAGCGTGCGTTGGCACGGGCCGGAGCGAAATCGTAAGTAAGCTTGTGCGTCTTCAGGACGCAGACGCGGCAATAGGTGGGGCATCCTTAGGCGAGACTGCCAGTTCTTCCCGCAGGATATTGATCAGGGCGGCGATCACGGAAATAACCACTGGTCCGATAAAAATCCCGATAAATCCAAACGCTTGCAGCCCGCCCAGCAGCGCGAATAACAGAAGCAGGGGATGGAGTTCGACCTTGCTGCCAACGACCAACGGCCGAATGATGTTGTCAATCGTGCCGACTACGAGCGTGCCCCACAAGATCAGGATAATTCCCTTCCAAAGATGGCCGGTGCCCATGAGGTAGAAGGCAGAGGGCAGCCAGACCAGCATGGTTCCGACGATGGGGACAAGAGAACAAACCGCAGCCGCGACCCCGAGCAGCAAGGCCGACGGCACACGGAGAACGGCGCAGGCGATTCCGGTGAGCAGGCCCTGGACGAAGCCGACGGCCAGAATGCCATAGAGGTTGGCGACGATGCTGTCGCGAATTCCGCTCAACAGGCGCACAGCCTGCTCCGAGGTAAGCGGGAGCATGGCGGTGAGGTTCTCGATTGCGGCCGGGCCGTCACGAAATACGAAGAACAGGATCAGGAATGTGAGAATTGCATCCCCGGCGAAACCGGCCAGCCCTGCCACTAAGCCGGTGCCGGCAGCCAACAGGAACTTGCTGGCCAGGCTGGGAAGATTGGCGAGGGTGTCCTCCAGTCGCAGGGCTTCGACGTCGACATATTTTCCCAACCAGCTTAGAGCTTTTTGTTGCGCACGGGTCAGGTAGACGCTGGCTCCGCCTTCCTGGGTGCTTTTGTCGCTTAAGTAGCGAGCGGCTTTGATCAGCTCTCCGCCAGCGGAGGATGCAACCAGCACGGCCGGGAGCACGATGATGAGAACTACGGCTAAGGTGGTCAGCAGGGCGGATTTGTTCGGACCGCGGGCGATGCGGCGGATCGCGATGTGGAGAGGATAGAATCCGATGCCGAGGACGGTGGCAAAGGCGATGGGTTGAAGGAAGGGACGGAAAAGCCAGAAACCCACGAGCAGGGCTCCGGCCAGCAAAGCCAGAAGGAACAACACGCTGATGCTCGGGTTTGGCCTTTTCACGGGCGGACCGACATGTTGTTGAAGCGCCGGTTGGTGGTCAGTCTACCGTATTTCTTGGGGGTTCTGGGTAACGTCAGGAGCAGCGGACAGGAGTGTCCGCTCTACATGGGCTTAGGCTGCCTGGCCGGGATTTGCTGCGGCTCTATCGACCAGCTCGGTGCGAGTCCAGGTGTAGCGGATTCGATGGATTACCGTGATCGTGGACAACACTGCGATAATCCAGAGGACTGGGGCCATGCGGTTGAACAGGGCTCCGATGATGACTAGCACCAGGCGCTCCGGGCGTTCCATGAAACCTACTCGGCAGGAACCAATGAGAGATTCGGCGCGGGCGCGGGTGTAGCTGACCATGATCGCGCTGATCATTACGATCGCGGTGAGCACCACGTAGAAGAACCGATCGCCGCGGGCGTAAAAAACCAGTAAGCCGAGGAACTGGGAAGCGTCACTGTAGCGGTCGACCACCGAATCGAAGAAGCCTCCGAAGCGAGTCACGCGATTGCTGGCTCGAGCCACGGCGCCGTCGACCAAATCGAAGAAGCCGGAGCCGATGATCACCAGTCCGGCGTAGCGGAACATGCGAGCCTGGTTGTCACCGTTGGCGTATCCGAATAGAAAAGCGGCGATGATATTGACGACCAGACCCAGAAAGGTGAGGACGTTCGGGTTGACGCGGGCCAGCGCGAGCCAGCGCACGATGGCATCCAGCAGGACGCCGCAGGCGCGTCCGAAGGCACTGGTCCACGTCCGAGGACCAGTCCGAGAACCAGTCCGTGGCCCAGTTGCAGCGGCGTCGGTCACCCGGCGGCCGCCTCGTCGTGAATCGTGCTCAGGCGCAGGATTTCCATTTCGCGCTTGCCGTTGGGTGTAACCACGATGGCGGTGTCGCCCACTTTCTTGTTCAGCAGGGCGCGCCCGATGGGAGAGCTGGTAGAGATCTTTCCGGAAGGAAAATCGGCCTCTTCGCTGGTGACCAGCTTGTATTCAACTTCTTCGTTCTTGTCGTTGTCGTAAACCCGGACGGTCGATCCCAGACCCACCTTGTCTCTGGGAATGTTGTCCATGTTGATCAGCGCAAGGTCACCCATGCGTTTGCCGAGCTGGCGAAGACGTGCCTTGACGAACTCCTGGCGCTGCTTCGCCATGTGATACTCAGCATTTTCGCTGAGATCTCCCAGCGCGGCGGCTTTCTTAATCTCTTTGGGGAGCTCATGTACCAGCTCATGTTCGAGCTGGTTCATTTCCTCCTGCAGTTTTCTCTTAATTTGATCAGTCATTGCCTCACCGGATTATAAACCTAGCGCGAGCGCTGGGCCTATGGGCTTAGACAGACTCCCTTGTGTGTCTTCCTGTCCATTGCTGTTGAAATACGAAATGCTTAAACCACAAAGGACACGAAGGTTCACAAAGGAAGGACTGCGTGCCCGATTGACGGCGGATAAAAACTAGGCTTGAAATTCCGAGGCTTCGGGGAATCGCAGGTTTGACTTGGACAAGGCTTTCGTGAGCAACTCCTCGATATGCGGCTCTTCGCAGTTTTTCGCCATCGCCAACTCGCTAACCAGCAGGTAGCGGGCGCGCTCCAGCATCTTCTTTTCCCGAAAGGAGAGGGACTTGGACTGATTCAGAATCAACAGAGCTTTCAAGACATTGGCGACTTCCAACAAGGAGCCGGTCCGCATGCGCTCAGAATTTTCCTTGAAGCGGTATTTCCAGTCGGCATTGTTGTCGCACGCTCCATCTTCAAGAAAATCCACGATCTTCTGGATTTCTCCGTTCTTCACCACCCGCCGCAGACCCACAGTGACGACGTTGTGGAAAGGCACCATCACTTTGAGGCTGCTGGACTTGATCTTGAGCAGGTAGAAGTTTTCCACACTCTCGCCGATGGTGCGGCTACTGATCTGCTCAATAATTCCAACTCCATGATTGGGGTAGACGACCTTGTCGCCTATATGGAAATTGCCATCGCCATTTAACATGAAAAGCCACCCACAGGCAGAGGGAACGGGAGGAACAACACATCCTCATTTTACCCGAATCGGTACCGAAAGGCAATTTTGAAGGACACTTCCTCGGCACTAGCTGAACTTATGGATTGAGATGCCGGCCTATAGCTCCTGCAACTCTTTGCAACGTAGAGGATTAAGTCCCAAGCCTAAATACGGATGCCCCATGGTTGCCGCTTAGCGTGTTGCCTATTCGCCGAGCCACGCCCCATAGGGCTTCAGGGACTCTACGTGAGCAAAGATGATCCGGATCGCAGCAGTGATCGGAATGGCGAGCAGCAGACCCATAGCTCCCCACAATGCACCCCAGACTAAGAGCGCCATGGTGACGGCTAAGGGATTGAGTTGCAGGCGCTTGCCGAGAAATCGCGGGTAGAGGAGATTCAGAGCAATGAGGTGCAGGACAAGCACGGAGACGACTACGACCACGACGTCCTGGGAGTCTGCGTGCCCCAACCCGACAAATATCGGGGGGATCAAGGCGAGTAGCAAACCCATATAAGGGATCAGGCTCAAGAAGCCGCTGGCGAATCCCGCGAAGTAGAAGAATGGCAAGTGAATCATCCAGAAGATGACTGTGCTGACGGCGCCCACGAATAGCCCAATCAGCAGATTTCCTACCATGAAGCTGCGCACCATGGCTGAAATCTGACCCAGGGTAACGTAGGCGGTGTGACGGTTATGCAAGGGGAAAAGCATGACCGTGGCGGAGCGCACGTGCTGTTGCCAGGTCAGCATGAAAAACACAAGAAAGGGTACAAACGACACTGCCAGAACGGCCGCGCTTGCCGAACCAAAACCACGGGTCAGAATATCCGTCCAGTCGGTCGCAGGGCGGACGCTAACCACGCCCTTTTCATGCTCCGGAGGCAGAACCTCCAGGCGCTCGGCGCTCTTGCGGAACTGAAGCGTCTCATCGCGAATCCTGGAAGTGTACTTCGGGAGATCCTGTAACAGCGTGGCCGCTTGATTGTAGGAGGTGTAGACAATTCCGCACAGCGCGGCCAGTAAAAGCAGAATGGCGATCGCGGCTGCCAGACTGCGCGGCAAGAGAAGCCAGGTGAGCAGGTCAACGACCGGCGCCAGAATGAATGCCAGTAACACCGAGACCATCATCACCGCCAGCACGGATTCGCCGAAGTAGCAGAGCGTGAGAATTCCCGCGATGCCAATGATGTTCATCGACCAGTGAGGGCGAGGCTTGGGAGCGGGCGCGACCGGAGCCGGAGCCGGAACCGGTGTTGTCGTGGCTTGCAACTGTACTTCGCCCGTCGCCATTTCAGCATCGTAATCCATTTTCTGCTTTTTCCGTTGGGACTTATAATCCGCAGGTGTCCTCCGAGCCAACCCATTCCCAGAACTGGTCGCGCCCACGGAGTCCCGGCCGGGTTTTAGGATTGGACGTCGGTTCCAAGCGGATTGGCCTGGCCGTCTCTGACCTGCTCGGCATAACCGCCCAGGGAATCGAAACCATCCATCGGCAAAACAAGCGGCTCGATTTCGGCAAACTGGAAAAGGTGATCCACGGCTACGACGTGACGGAAATCGTTGTGGGCTATCCCCTGCGCATGAGCGGGGCCGAAGGCATCCAGGCGGAGAAAATGCGGCGCTTCGCGGAGGAACTGCGCCAGCGCTTCCCTTTGCCCGTTCACCTCTGGGACGAACGCCTCAGCTCGGCCCAAGCCAACCGCCTCCTGCGCGAAACCGAGATGTCGATCAAACGACGGGGGCAAGTCGTCGACCAGATGGCGGCGGTTCTGATCCTGCAAAGCTGGATGGATGCGAGGAGCAGCACTTAGTCGTTGATCGTTAGACCATACCTCCGATGTGACTATCGGCTAACGACCAATGGCCAACGACCATAGACCGGCGCTCATCTAAACTATCCGTAAGGTGCGCATTGTTTTCATAATTCTGCTGCTCGCTGTCCTCGCTTTCGGAGGATGGCTGGCTTGGGCGCTGACGCAACCGGTAACGCCGGTGGGGCAGACGTTTGTCCTCTTGCATCCCGGCTACTCCACTCGCCGGATCGCGACCGAACTGCAATCTGCCGGTGTGATACGAAGTGCGGACGCTTTCGTGCTTTGGCACTATCTTCATCACAAACGTTCGCTGAAGGCTGGGGAATATCTCTTCGAGAGAAGTGCGACCTCGCTTGATGTCCACCGCCGGGTGGTGCATGGCGATGTTTATTTCCACACGGTGGTCATTCCCGAGGGCTACAACATGTTCGACATCGCGCAAGCCATACAGAACGCCGGTTTGGGTTCGAGCGAGGACTTCCTGAAAGTCGCGACGTCGGATACCGCCCTCATCTCCGACTTCGCGCCAGACGCCAAGACTCTCGAAGGCTATCTCTTCCCGAACACTTATGAGTTCACCCGTATGCAAAGCATGCAAGAGATGGCAGCTGCGATGGTGAAACAGTTCCGCCAGGTGGCGAAAGAGGTCGGACTGGCGGATGCGCACACGGCGGATCTTAAGAACACCGCTGCGCAGACCACGGACGCGCAGAGCAACAATGTGCAGCAGACTGTCATTCTGGCGTCGATCATCGAGAAGGAAACGGCTGCGCCGGAAGAGCGTCCGCTGGTTGCGAGTGTCTATTACAACCGCATGGCACGCCACGGGGCTCTGCAGGCCGATCCTAGCGTGATCTATGCCGAACTTCTGCAGGGAACCTACAGCGGCGCGCTCCACCACAGCGATATGCAGTTCAATTCTGACTACAACACCTACACCCATCCGGGACTTCCACCCGGGCCGATCGGCAATCCGGGAAAGAGTTCGCTGGAAGCGGCGATGCATCCCGCGGTTACCGACTATTTATACTTCGTCAGCAATGGGAACGGACATCACCGCTTCGCCAAAAGCCTCGAAGAGCACAACAAGAATGTGGCGGCGTACCGGAAGGCAGTGAACGGGCGCTAGAGCCATAAATATGGTAGTGTAACCATAAATATGGTACACTTTCTCGCTATGAGAACCACCGTGGACATTCCGGATCCGACCTATCGCCAGCTCAAGGCAAAAGCGGCTATGCGGGGGTGTTCGGTGAAAGAGATGATTTTGCGCGGTGTGGAGGCCGAACTGAACGGAAAAACGCGCGGAGAAACAAAAGGAAGAGTCGCGCTACCGTTGATCAAGTCGAAACGTCCGGGCTGGCTGAGGCTTAGCAACAAGACCATTCATGAAATCCTACTTCCCTGATGTTAACGTGTGGGTGGCGTTGGCATATGAGGGACATCAACATCACGAGTCCGCAACAGCTTGGTTTGCGAGGCTGAATGGGGAAACCGTCTACTTTTGTCGGTTTACCCAGCTTGGTTTACTGAGACTGCTCACTCATCCGAGTGTGATGCAGGAAGATGTGAGGAATCAGACTGAGGCGTGGCAAGTCTACGATTTATTTCTTCGGGACGAACGAGTGTCATTTCGCACCGAGGGTGATCCCGACCCGGTGGAGTCCGGCCTCCGGAAGCTGACCTCCAACAACCGATCCCGCTCGCAGCAATGGCCGGATGCCTATCTCGCTGCTTTTGCTCGCGCAGCCGGACTAACGCTGGTCACCTTCGACCGCGGATTACGCCAGATGGCTGCAGGCAATACTGTGCTCCTCCACTAGCCGGGAACGTCGGCGAGCCATCCCGAACCTGAATCCCGAGCTTGGGTATACTCATCTGTCTAAGACCTAATCAAAACCGCCTCATGGCTTTTTTCTTTCGATATCGTGTTGCGCTCGTCCTATGGGCAGTTCTGCCCTTGACAGGTTGTTTGTTTCGTTCCCACAAGGTCGAGCCGCCCATCAACGCGGTCCAGCTGAAAACTGCGACACAACAGGAACTGATCGACTACATCAACACACAGGCCGCCGGGATTCAGTCCATGCAGGCTACGGTCGATATTGATACGACGGTGGGAGGGGTTAAGAAGGGAAAAGTCACCGATTACCAGGAAATCCGCGGGTACGTGCTGGCGCGCAAACCGGCGATGCTGCGAATGATCGGACTGATGCCGATTGTGCGCAACAAAGCTTTCGACATGGTGAGCGATGGCCAGACTTTCAAGCTCTGGATTCCCTCGAAGAACCGCTTTGTGGTAGGCCGAAATGATATCGAGAGCCCTAATCCGACGCAGCCCCTGGAAAACCTGCGCCCGCAGTATATCTATGACGCGTTGCTGCTGCGCCGTATCGATCCGCAGAATGAAATCGCAGTGATGGAAAACGATACCGACCTGGTGAGCGACGTCAAGAGTCACCGAGCATCGCGGGCGGATTACGTGATTGCCGTGATTAATAAGGGGGAACACGGCTGGACGCTCTCGCGCAAAATCATTTTCAGCCGCACCGACCTGCTGCCGCACCGCCAACTGCTCTATGACAGCAATGGAAATGTCACGACCAATGCGCTTTATTTCAACTACAAGGCTGAGAACGGCATAGAATTTCCCTGGCAAATCGAGATTGCGCGGCCACAAGAGGAGTACGACATTACCCTGAACATCGTAAAGCTGGATTTGAACCAGCCGCTTCCGGATGACAAATTCATACTGGACCAGCCGCCCGGGGCGGAAGTCGTCCACCTGGACAAGCCCGCGACGCAATCGTCGTCTGCGCCTCATGGGAATCACAGCAGGTAGAATCGGCAGTCAGCGCTCAGCACCTGGGCTTTTTGCTAGCTTTGGAGAAACTGAGTGCTGAGTGCTAATTGCTGACGGCTCATCACTAAATTAAGTTCTCATTATGATGAACAAAATGATCGTCGCCAACCTGATACACCGGCCGCTCCGTTCCCTGATCAGCATCGTCGCGATTGCGCTGGAGGTGACGCTCATTCTGCTGATCGTGGGATTGTCGCTGGGCATGCTGAACGATTCCCGGGCGCGGCAGCGAGGCATTGGAGCGGACGTGATTGTGATGCCTCCCGGTTCGTCATTCATCGTGGGGCTCACGGGTGCGCCGATGTCGATCAAAGTCGGGGACATTCTGGCGAAACTGCCCCATGTGGTAGTGGTGGCACCGGTGGTGACCCACGTTGCCTCCAATGGGGCGTTGGAAGTGATCGCCGGAATCGACCTGAAAAGTTACGAGCGGCTCTCTGGGCCTTTTCATTACCTGGAGGGTGGCCCATTCCTTGGACCGAACGACATCCTGGTGGATGATCTATATGCCAGGTCCAAACACGTAAACGTCGGCGACACCATTGAAGTCCTCAACAATAATTTCCGCGTGGCCGGGGTTGTGGAACAAGGTAAGGGCGCGCGAAAGTTTTTGCAGATCGGGGTTCTGCAGGATTTGATTGGAGCCAAAGACAAGGCCTCGATCTTCTACCTGAAGCTGGACGATCCTAGTAATGCCGACGCGGTAGTGCAGGAGATCAGGGAAGTTCCAGGCATGGAGAAGTATGTCGCGACTTCGATGGCATACTACCTGTCGATGATGACCCCGAGCAACTATCCGGGCTTGTCGACGTTCATTAATGTAGTGATCGGCATTTCCGTGATCATCGGGTTCATTGTTATCTTCCAGGCGATGTATACCGCGGTGATGGAGCGCACGCGCGAGATTGGAATCCTCAAGTCGATGGGCGCGTCGAAACTTTATATCGTGAACGTGATTCTGCGGGAGACAGTGTTGCTGGCGATCGGCGGCATCGTGGTGGGGATTGTTTTCAGTTTGGCGGCTCGGCTGGGGATCGTTCATCGGTTGCCGACGCTGCCGGTGGTGGTGACCGGCGGCTGGATGCTGCGGTCGGCGATTATCGCCATCGTTGGGGCGATTGCCGGGGCTTTGTATCCGGCCTACAAAGCGGCGCAGAAGGATCCGATTGACGCGTTAGCGTACGAATGATGGAGCCTTCGGCTGGAGCAGATTCCTTGGGAGCTGACATTCTTCCTGAATCCGCCTGAGCGGCGAGACGGACGTACAGCTCCTTCGTTGACAATAACCTGCGCAATACGTTATCTTTAAGACTTTGCTAGTCCTGCGGTTGCCCGCCTGATAGCCCTGCGCCTTCGGCGCTCACTGGGTGCTCAGCGGTCTTCTTTGCGTTTTTTTATTTCTGGGAGATTTTGCATGTCAACCTATTTCCCCAAAGCGGGGGAAATTGTGCGCAAGTGGTACGTCGTGGATGCTTCCGGGCAGACCCTCGGCCGGCTTGCGTCACAGGTCGCCCGCATTTTGATGGGTAAGGAAAATCCGCAATACACGACCTTTCTCGATACCGGGGATCACGTGATTGTGATCAACGCCGAGAAAGTAAAAACGACCGGCATGAAGTCGGAGCAGAAGGTGTATCAGCATTACACCGGCTACCCGGGTGGGTTGCGTACCGAGGAGTTCCGCAAGCGGTTCGAGCGCAAACCGGAAGCGATTATCGAGGCTGCGGTCCTACGCATGCTACCCAAGTCGAAACTGGGGCGGCAGATGATCAGCAAGCTGAATGTGTATCGTGGCGAGAAGCATCCGCACGAGGCGCAGAAGCCGCAAGCAAGGGCGCTCGAAGTTCGGGCGTAAGTTGTGGTTGTACACGCGAGATCCTTCACCGGCTTACGCCGGTTCAGGATGACGTCAAAGACTTATTTGAAAGGTTTGCACGAGAGCGGTTTGGCAAGCGCCAACAGCTCAGTGCTAAAGGCTAAGAATGGCAGAGCTAGTGCAGTATTACGGTACAGGACGCCGCAAGTCGGCGATCGCGCGCGTCTATCTGCGTCCGGGCAGCGGCGAATTTAAGATTAACGGGCGCGCTTTTGAGGAATATTTCGTGACCCCGGCGCAGCGCTCGGCCGCGAAGCAGCCGTTGCTTTCGACCGAGACCGCGAGCACCTTCAATGTGGTCGCGCGGGTTTCTGGCGGCGGCGTGAATGGTCAGGCGGACGCGGTAAAACTGGGCATCGCCCGCGCGCTCATGCTGTTCAACGTCGAGCTCCGCAAGAAGCTCAAGGCTGAAGGCATGGTCACGCGCGATTCACGTGGCAAGGAACGCAAGAAGTACGGACAGAAGGGCGCGAGAAAGCGGTTCCAGTACTCGAAGCGTTAGCAGCTGTAGAGACGCAGCTTGCTGCGTCTCAGGCACAACCGAAACGTAGCAAGCTACGTTTCTACAAAGTGTGTTTTAGGTGTTCAATTCTTCCCGAGCCTCGCGGCGCGGGGACGGGAATGGCAATTCGGGGCAGCCTCAGGGTGAGCGCCGGATGCAGACCAAATGAGGAGGTTAATTGGCTAACATCACCATGAAGGAGTTGCTCGAAGCAGGCGTACACTTCGGGCATCAGACCAAGCGCTGGAATCCCAAGATGAAGGAATTCATCTTCGGAGAGCGCAACGGGATTTACATCATCGACTTGCAGAAGACGCTGAAGATGTTCAAAGAGGCGTCGAAGTTCGTGCAGGAACTGGCCAGCGAGGGGAAGATCATTCTCTTCGTAGGTACCAAGCGCCAGGCCCAGGACGCGATTGCTGAAGAGGCAACGCGCTGCGGCGGGTTCTACGTGAACCAGCGTTGGCTGGGCGGCCTGCTCACCAATTGGGTGACGGTGCAGAAGTCGGTAAAGCGCTTGAAAGAACTCGACGAAATGGCCACGGATGGCCGCTACGAGTTGCTGCCCAAGAAAGAAGTCATCAAGCTGGAGCGCGAGCGCAAGCATCTGCAGGCCAACCTGGCTGGCATCAAGAACATGAGCCGCCTGCCGGACGCGATCTTCGTCATCGACTCGAACAAAGAGCAGATCGCGGTGCGCGAGGCGCGCAAGCTCGGCATTCCGGTAGTCGCGGTAGTCGACACGAATTGCGACCCGAGCGAAGTGGATTACGTGATTCCGGGCAACGACGACGCGCTGCGGGCGATCCGCTTGTTTGCGTCGAAGATTGCGGATTCCGTGGCCGAAGGCGCACAGCTAATGACCGACAAGCAAGTCGCCGATCTGGCAGCCGCCGCTGGCGCCGCCCAGCAAGCCGAGCTAGACGCGGCCGCACGCGCCGCCGAGGGCACGGTGGACATTAGCGCCTCCGACGATGGCACGGGCGAAGACATCAGTATGGAAGATGTGTTGGGGGCGGGCACGCGCAAGCAGCCAGCTGCCGCAAAGGAAAGCGTCGCCGAGGATGTTCCGCAGGTCGAGACCCAGACGTATTAAAAAAGTCGTTGGTCATTGGTGTCAAGCGTCAAGTTCCGGCTTTCGTTGCACCATGCGTTCGGACCATCGAAATTGCGGGAGGGCATGGCTTCAGCCGTGCCGCTAGAACGAGATTAGATTCCGGGCATTAGCCCCTGAGGGATTCAGACCCGCGCGGGTCGTCCGGCGCGGGTCGAAGTTTGTTAGGGGCAGCCGTTGGTCTTTGGTCGTTCGCCGTTGGTCGCGACATTCGTAGCCGATGGCGAACGACGAACGACCAAGGACGTTTTATTTATTATGAGCACATCTACCGTGAACATTTCAGCAACGCAAGTGAAAGAGCTCCGGGAAAAGACCGGGGCGCCAATGATGGATTGCAAACAGGCCCTGACGGAAGCCAAGGGCGACATGGAGCAGGCAGTTGTGGTTCTCCGCAAGAAGGGTGTTTCCGTGGCCGCGAAAAAAGCGACCCGCGTAACCAGCGAAGGATCCGTCGCCAGCTACATCCACGCCGGGGGCAAGATCGGCGTGCTCGTGGAAATTAACTGCGAGAGCGATTTCGTGGCCCGCACCGAGGACTTCAAGGAACTGGTGCACGACATCGCCATGCACATCGCGGCCAGCGATCCCAAGTTTGTCCGCAAGGAAGATGTCACGCCCGAGGCCTACGAGCGAGAAAAGGACATCTATCGCGCCCAGGCGATTGCCAGTGGGAAGCCCGCGAACATCGCGGAGAAGATGGTCGAAGGCAAGATGGCGAAGTTTTACGAGGAAGTCTGCCTGCTGGAGCAGCCCTTCATCAAGGACCAGACCGTCAGCATTGCGCAGCTCATTGCCACCAAAATTGGCAAGTTGGGCGAAAACATCGCGGTGCGCCGATTCGCTCGATTCAAGGTCGGCGACGCAGGCGAGACTATCGCCATCACCAAGCCTGAACAAAAGGCTGAGTAATTTCTTGCATAGCTCGCGTGGGGACAGCCGCCCCCGGCTGTCCAGGCTAGCAGAGCTCGCCAGCCTGTTTTACTTTGTAACTCCGAAGCGATTTGGGAGATTCTAACGCACCCCCCGCGGAGCTCGCTCCGCGGACAGCCCGGGGGCGGCTGTCCCCCACGTGATTCTTTGTCTGAAAGACTTTACTTCGTGACCTTCATTCCCGCTGGGATGCTAGACTGAATTACGGATGACAACTCCCGTCTTCAAACGCATCTTGCTCAAGCTTTCCGGCGAGGCTCTCGCCGCGACTCAGGGTTTTGGCGTCGATCCTTTTCGTATTCACGAAATCGCGGCTGAGTTGGCGGACGTTCAATCGCTTGATATTCAGATCGCGATCGTGGTGGGCGGAGGGAATTTCTTTCGGGGCGTGGCGGAGCAAGCCAAAGAGATGGATCGGGTTTCCGCGGATCATATGGGCATGCTGGCCACCGTAATCAATTCACTGGCCCTGCAGGACGCGCTGGAAAAACAGGGCGTCTATACCCGGGTGCAGTCCGCGATTGAGATGAACCAGGTTGCCGAGCCTTTCATCCGTCGGCGCGCCATTCGCCACCTGGAAAAGGGCCGGGTCGTGATTTTTGCGGGGGGCACCGGCAATCCATATTTTTCGACCGACACCGCCGCTTCGCTGCGGGCCATGGAAATCAAAGCGGACGTCATTATGAAAGCTACGAAGGTCGATGGTATCTACGACGCCGATCCGGTGCTGGTGAAAGATGCCAAGAAATTCACCGAGATCAGCTACATGGACGTGCTGAAAAAAGGCCTGAAGGTGATGGACTCGACCGCTATCTCGCTTTGCAAGGACAACAACCTGCCGATCATCATCTTCAATCTCAATCAGCGGGGAAACATCAGGAAGGTTGTAACCGGCGAGAAGATTGGATCGCTGGTAAGCGCGTAAAGGCTGCCACGGATCTGCACAGATTTTCACAGATTTTCGCAGATTTGCTCGTTCTGAACCAACCGTTCATTTCAAAGGTTTATAATTCACAGTTTTGGTAACTCATCTTCAGGGGAGCTGACCATGGCTCAAGCTGGTATGGCCGCAATTCCTGGCCTTAAAGACACCTACATTCAACTCAAGGCCCGCATGGACAAGGCAGTGGAAGACTTCCGCAAAGCAATGGCTGCCACGCGCACCGGGCGAGCGTCGGTGCATATGCTGGATTCCGTCAGCGTCGACTACTACGGCTCATACATGCCGCTGAATCAGTTGGCGCAAGTGCATGCGCCGGAGCCACAGCTCATCACGGTGCAGCCGTTCGATCCGACGTCGCTGCCGGCAATTGAGAAAGCGATCCGCGCCGCGGATATCGGCTTGAACCCGATGAACGATGGCAAGATCATCCGCGTTCCGGTGCCTCCGCTCACTGAGGAGCGCCGCAAGGATATGGTGAAGCACCTCCACAAGGTGCTCGAGGAGCATCGCACCGCGGTACGCAACATCCGGCGCGATGGCAACGACGCCATCAAGAAGGCGATGAAAGACAAAAAGATCACCGAGGACGATGAGAAGCGGGCGATGGATGAAATCCAGAAGCTCACTGATGACGAAATTAAGAAGATGGAAGAGATGAGCAAGGGGAAAGAAAAGGAAGTGATGGAGATTAAGTGACCGGAGTCGGCGAGGGTTCTTCCGGCCTGGCCCGTTTTCGTTCGGTCGTTGTTGGTTTAGCGTGCCTAGCAACTGTACTGGCCGTAACCGCCGCCGCCGTGGGAGCTGCAATGGAACCAAAAGTTGTGGAACAACCAGAGTTCTCGGTCATCGGAATTCAGGTTCGAACCAGCAACGCCAAGGAAATCACAGGCGGTGGCGAGATCGCCAAGCAATGGGCCAAGTTTTTTAAGGATGGAATCGCGGATAGGATTCCGCACAAGGTAGATTCCACGATCTACGCCGTTTACACAAGCTACGCTAGCGACCGCGACGGCGAATACGATTTCATTATTGGGATGAAAGTGAGCCGTGTATCCGACGTTCCGCCGGGGATGGTTGCAAAGAATGTGCCCAAGGGGAAATACGCGGTAATTCCGACTGCCCAGGGACCCGTTGCGCAAGTTGTCCCGCAAGCATGGCAACGAGTCTGGAGTTTGGAAGACAACAAACAGCTCGGTGGCGCTCGCGCCTACAAAGCCGATTTCGAGCTTTACGACCACCGAAGCCGGAATCCGCAGGACTCCCAAGTCGATATCTACTTGGGCTTGAAATAGAACTCGCTCTAGTGTCTTTCCGACGAGAATTCACCCTATAATCAGAAGATCATGAAGCAAGTTGTCCACGCCGCTTGTCCGCACGATTGCCCGGATGCTTGCGGAGTTTTGATTACCGTGGAGGACGGGCGCGCGACCAAAATCAAGGGTGATCCGGCGCATCCCGTAACGCGTGGTTTTCTGTGCGCGAAGGTGGCCAAGTATCTGGATCGGGTGTACTCGCCGGACCGGGTTTTGTATCCCATGCGGCGAGTGGGGCCGAAAGGGCTGTGCGCCGCAGGCGAGGGCGGCGGCGCCACACAACAGTGGCAGCGCATCACTTGGGACGAGGCTCTCGAGGAAATCACCTCTCGCTTCAAAAAGATCGCGACCGAATTCGGCAGCGAGGCCATCCTGCCTTTCTCTTTCGGCGGCACATTGGGAATATTGAATAGCGCCTCCATGGACCGCCGCTTCTTCCATCGGCTGGGCGCTTCTCAGTTAGCGCGTAACATCTGCTCCGCCGCCGGTGAGGCGGGTTTAGAATCTGTGTATGGAATAAAACTTGGTACGGAGCCGGAACAGTTTCGCCATTCGCGCTACATCATCGCGTGGGCGGCGAACATCCACGGCAATAACGTGCACCTGTGGCCGTTTATCGCGGAGGCTCGCCGCCAGGGAGCGAAGCTGGTAGTGATCGATCCTTATCGCACACGCACTGCCGCATGCGCGGACTGGTATCTGCCGATCAACCCTGGCACTGACGCCGCTTTGGCGCTGGCGATGATGCGCGTGATCATCAACGAAAATCTCTACGATGCGGATTACGTCGAGCGCTACACGCTGGGATTTGAGCAGCTTCGCGCCAAGGTGCAGGACTACACACCAGAACGGGTGGCGCAGTGGACGGGAATCGCGGCGTCTGACATTGTGAAGCTGTCCCGGGGGTACGCAACCACGCATCCAGCCGTCATCCGGCTGAATTACGGCGTGCAGCGCTCCGAAGGCGGTGGAATGGCGACGCGCGCCGTCGCGATGCTGCCCTGCATCACCGGCTCGTGGAAAGAAATAGGCGGTGGTCTGCAGCTCTCGACCAGCGGTTCGTTCAAGTTGAACAAAGAAGCTCTTAAGTCAGCCCACCTGATGCATAAGCCTCTCGGCCGCGACGCCCGGGAAGTGAACATGGTGGAGTTGGGCAAAGCCTTGAACTCGCTGGACGATCCTCCTATCCAGGTGCTGTTCGTTTACGGCTGTAATCCTGCGGCGACGTGTCCCAATCACAACGAAGTCATTCGTGGGTTGCTGCGTCCCGATTTGTTTACCGTCGTCCACGAGCAGTTCTTTACCGACACCACCGACTATGCTGACATCGTTCTGCCTGCGACCACCTTTTTCGAGCACAAGGACCTGCAGACCGCTTACGGGCACTACTTTTTGCAAGTATCCGATCAGGCGATCGAGCCTTTGGGTGAATGCCGGTCGAATGTGGAAGTTTTTCGTGCCCTCGCCGAGGGAATGGGATTCGAGGACGAATGCTTCCGCGAATCCGTTGACCAGATGATCGATGCGGCGTTGGACACGGACCATCCCTGGCTGCACGGGATCGACCGGGAACGCCTGGAACGGGAAGGACAGGTTCGCCTGAACTTCAGGAAGGAAGAGCTTTGCTGTAGTGGACAGCCGGAGGCGGCTGTCCCCACGCAATCAACTTATCCAGCATTTCTCCCTTTTGCTCGCGGCAACTTTTTCACTCCCAGCGGCATGGCTGAACTGTATAGCGAATCCCTCAGGGCTCAAGGTTTAGACCCGGTAGTGCACTTTGAACCTCCGAACGAGTCGCGACACAGTGAGCGAGCCAAGGTGTTTCCTCTGGAGTTGCTGGCACGTAAAGCCGACAACTACCTCAATTCAACGTTTTCAAATTTGCCCATCATCCAGGAGATGGAAGAAGCGGGCCTGCTCGAAATGAATGCCGCCGATGCCCGAACCCGTGGAATCACGGATGGCGACCGGGTGCGCGTCTTCAACCCACGAGGCGATATACTCCTAAGAGCGAGAGTGGACGGTGTGGTGCAACCCGGCGTGGTGTGCGCGCAGCTCTCGTGGGCGAAGCTGAGTCCCGAGGGAACGAATATTAACGTGCTTACTTCGGAAAAACTTACCGACTTGGGCAACTCCGCTACGTTTTATTCCGTCTTGGTTGAAGTAGAGCTTTTCCAAACGGCATCCTGAGGGCGACTTGAAGCGCATGTGCTTGGACGGTGTCCACTGCTCTACCGTATAATTGCGGTTTTCCACACTCCCATAAGCTGAGGTAGTGGCGATTCATCGCACTCATCAGGATAGCCCTGCATTTAGTCAGGGCAGGCACGGCCGCGCATGGCGACCCCTGGTTGTCTCCTCAGGGTCATCTCCTTCATTTGTAAGGTGTTGCAGAGCTGGGAGAGGAATGCTCCTCGGTTTCCTGCTGACTTTTTTCTTACTCTGTTCGTGGGCAGTGGGACAGCAAGACCTGATTGTGGGCGTGGAAGTTCACGGCAACCGCCGCATCCCTGCTGAAACCATTAAAGCCCGAATCTTTACCCACCCCGGAGATGTTTACGATCAGGCGGCGCTTGAGCGTGACTACAACTCATTGTGGAATACGGGTTACTTCGAAGATATCACCTTTAAGCGCTCGCAGACCGCCAAGGGATGGATCCTTATTATCGAAGTGAAAGAACGGCCAACCATCCGGGAGATTAACTACGATGGCCTGAGCTCGGTCTCCAAAAGCGACGTGCTGGACCGCTTCAAAGAAGCTAAAGTCGGGTTGTCGGTCGAGAGCCAATACGATCCAACCAAGGTAAAGAAAGCCGAGGTGACCATCAAGCAACTGCTGTCCGAGCATGGGAGACAGTTCTCCACCATTCGTACTGAGATCCACCCCATTCCGCCAAACGCCGTGAGCATCACGTTTGTGATCAAGGAGGGACCGAAGGTCAAGGTCGGCAAAATTACGTTCGAAGGCAACAAGCACGTCCCTAGCCGCATTCTGCGTAGCGCGATGAAGAACCTGAAGCCTATCGGTATTCCGCATTCTATCTTCCTGGAAAACCTCTTCGCCAAGACGTACGACGCCACCAAACTTGACGAAGACACGGAGCGGGTTCGCTCCGAGTACCAGAATCGCGGCTACTTCAAAGTCTTGGTGCAGGAGCCTAAGACCCAGATCCACGACACCGGACACCAGGGATTTCACATCCCGCTGCTCCAGAAAGGTCCGGGGAAGGCCGTAGACATAACCATGCCCATCGAGGAAGGGGACAAATATAGCTTGGGCGGAATCACTTTCAAGAACAACAAGGCGGTAACCAACACCGCCGCCTTGCGCCGTCTGTTTGTGATAAAAGACGGCGATACCTTTGACCGCAGCAAGATCGCGAAGGGCTTGGAAAACCTGCAAAAAGCCTATGGCCAATTAGGATACATCAACTTCACTTCCATTCCGAATACCACCTTCGACGAGGAGAAAAAGCTCGTCTTCCTCGATATTGACGTGGACGAGGGCAAGCAGTTTAGCGTGCGACGCATCGAGTTCCAGGGCAACACCACGACCCGTGACAAGGTAATACGCCGTGAGATCGTTCTGGAAGAAGGCCAGGTTTACAACCAACAACTATGGGAGCTCAGCATCCAGCGACTGAACCAATTGGGATTTTTTGACAATTTGAAAGCCGATGACCCAAACGTCACCGAGCGTCACCTGAACGAAAAGGACGGGACAGTAGATCTCACCCTGAAGGTCAAGGAGAAAGGCAAGAACAGTATCGGGTTGAGCGGCGGCGTTAGTGGTCTGTCTGGTACGTTTGTCGGGCTGAGCTACAGCACGAACAACTTCCTCGGGCTGGGCGAGACTCTCAGCGTACAGGCAAACATCGGCAATCTAGAGCGCAACGTTTCATTCAGCTTTACCCAGCCTTATTTATTCGATCGTCCCCTGCAACTCGGTTTCACTGTGTACTTCACGAAGTTCACATACGATCAGGCGCGGCAGGCGGCAATCCTCAGCGGTCAGCAGATCAACCTGCCTGAGGCTTTACAGGAGAATCTCCAGAACTATACCCAGTCCAGCAGGGGCTTTGCGGTGAACCTGTCTTATCCGCTGCACCGCTCGTTCAAGCGGGTGGGCATCAGTTACTCTTACGATGATTCTTCGATCGTAGCCCTGACCACGGCCTCGCAAACGCTGTTCGATTCCCTCGCATTCAGCGGAATCAGCGGTCCCAACGCGCTGAACGGAATCATTACCAGCAAGATTGCTCCCAGCTTCACGATAAACTCCCTGGACAGGGCACTTTATCCTCACAAGGGCAACAGCTTCTACGTGGGGACTGAAATTGCTGGCTTAGGCGGAACAGTCAGGACGGTTCGCCCCATTGTGAAATTCACCCATTGGAAGCCGATGAACAAAGGGCGCAATGCGCTTGGCTTCAACATTCAGGGATCCTTTCTCACCGGATACGGCGGCGTAGTGCCTCCCCCATTCCAGCGCTTTTACGACGGTGGCGAAAACGACTTGCGGGGTTTTGATATACGCTCCATCTCGCCGGTCTCGTTTCTGCCGAATACGACGTCGATTCAATTGCGCAACCCGGATGGCTCGATTGTGCCCAAGAATCCAGCCAACCCTCTGCAAGGGGCCTACACCATCCCGGTTCCACTGGACCAGATTGTTTTCCCCGGCGGCGACTTCAGCGCCATCACCAACGTGGAATATCGAATTACGATCGCGGGGCCAGTGGCTATCGCTCCATTCATGGACTTCGGGGTCGAGCCGATCCTGAGAGATTCGCAGCTGAAGATCAACAACGGACAGTTCGACTTGATCAATAGCACGGTTTACGGCTGCCCTGCGCTGGACGTTGGCTTTAACTGCGTCGGTGGATCTACGCAGAAATTTTCCCAGTACCTTAGTCCGGTGGCCGGCACGAACTGGACTCCCAGAATGTCCACGGGTCTCGAGTTGCAAGTATTCTTACCCGTGGTCAACGCGCCCTTCCGTATTTACTGGGCCTATAACCCTTTACGCCTGGATACTACGGTGAACGCACCGGTTCCGATCACCCGTGCCATGTTCCCGCCCGGAGCCGCGGGAGATTATACGTATGTGCTGGCTCGAAATTCTTTTTCTCCCCCTTATCAATTGAGAGAGCCGCGCAAGACATTCCGCTTCACTGTGGCAACCACGTTCTAAAAAAAGGCCTCGGGCGCCAGGCTCTCGGCTTTGATGATAGGCCCGGACTGGCCGAACAGTTTGACGCTGAGGTGGCAGTGTTCCTATAATGAAAACTACAGCACCCTGAAAATCGAACGGTATGGGGTGGTCGCACGCTGGCAGATTTGCGTGAGATGCTGAGTGCTAGGGTCTGCCTTGCCGTTTGAGCGCGCGGCCTGGTTGGCTTCGAGGCAAGACGCAGCATGATCCGTGACGAGGATCTGAAGCGAGATTCCCGTACAATTTCTAAGGAGTTCAAGCAATCCATGACAAGAAAGTTTCCGCGATTTCTTCTGGCCACCGTGTTTGTTGTTTCGGTTACCGCCCTGGCTCAAACTGCCAGCGCGGGCCCCGCGTTGCCCCCAGCTCCCAGTGCCGCAGGGACAACACCCGACCCCACTGTCGGTGGCACGGGAAGCAAGATAGGCACGATCAACATCGAACAGGCAATCTTTGCCAGCAATGAAGGCCAGCGCGACTTCGAGGCGCTCAGCAAGAAGCTTGAGCCGAAGCAGTCTGAGCTGAAGAACATGAACGACGAAGTCGAGAGCCTGAAGAAGCAGCTGAACACTCAAAGCCCCACGCTCAACGACGATTCCCGCGGCGCCTTGGTCAAGCAGGTCGAGGATAAGCAGAAGAAGCTTGAGCGCTCGGTTCAAGATGCGAGGGACGATGCCCAGGCTCAGCAAAACGAGATCGCGCAGCGCATCCTGCAGAAGATGGCTCCGATCATCGTGAAGTATGCGGGCGACAAGGGATTCGGCTTGATCATGGATACTTCTAATCCATGGCCCCAAGGGCCCGTGCTCTGGGCTGGACCTTCCGTCGACATCACCAAGGCGATCGTCGATGCCTACAACACACAGTCGGGTGTTCCCGCTCCTGCAAGGCCCACCACGGCCAAGCCTGCGGCCACCGGTGCGACAAAACCTGCCGCGCCAGCCGGCGGCACCAAACCGGCAACGACCACTCCACCTCCTAAGTAGAATCGAGAGACACCTTAGGCACAACGAAGGTTCCTGGAAGGCCGCACAAAAAGCGGCCTTTTATTTTTGCGGAAAGACGGTTGCTGGAGCGCCTGCCGGTGTCCTTAGAGGAAGCACCAAACTCAGGAGGACACCCATGTTTGCTGATTCCCTACCTGATCCTCGTTGCGCTGACCGTTCTCGCCGCGGTTGGACAACTCTGGCTTCGTTTACGGCGCAGGCTGTCGCCGCAGGGATTCTGTTCTTGCTGCCGCTGTTCTACACCCAGGTTCTGCCGCAATTCCAATTGGTATCCCGGCTCGTGGCGCCATCTCCGCCGCCCGCGCCACCTGCTCCTGAGGCTGCGCGAAATGCTCGCGCGAACAGAAGCAACTTGTCGCCAGATGGACGGATGATTGCGCCACGTTCTGTGCCGCCAGAAATAGCGCCTGTTGACGAATCGAATGTGCCGCCTCCGGTTGATGGCGGCGGACTTGGTGTGCTCGGAAGCACAGGGAATTCAACGGCTCGGAGTGGCATACTGGACTCAATTGGAAATGCCCTCAACTCGATTGCGCCACTGCCTCCACCCACTCCATCGGTGCATCCACCTCGCGTTTCTCGCGTAATGGAAGGAAATCTCATCTATCGCGTGCAACCGCAGTATCCACCCCTGGCGCGGCAGGCGCGGATTCAAGGAATCGTGGTGCTGCGGGCGATGATCTCGCGGGAGGGCAAGATTGAGAATCTGCAGGTTATCACCGGTCATCCGTTGCTGGTGAAATCTGCGATGGATGCCGTTTTGCAATGGCGCTATCGTCCGTACTACCTGAACAACGAGCCGGTAGAAGTGGAGACTCAGGTAACAGTGAACTTCACGCTCTCGGGTGGATAGCGAAAACGGCTTTGGAAATGTCGGCCTTCCTGTATTCGGTCATCCTGCATAGGGAGTAGTACGGCAGTAACCTGAGGGCGACCGGCATGGCCGCTATAATCTAAGCAAGTGGCTACAATCGAAATTGCCAAGCGAACCGCAACTCGCCCGACTTGGGCCGAGGTCTCGCTGGGAACGTTGCGGCGGAACTTTCGCGCGGTGCAGCAACATATAAGCGCTGGGGTGACGGTTTGCGCCATCGTAAAAGCCGATGCCTACGGGCACGGCGCGGTCGAGTGCGCGCAAGCACTGGAGCAGGAGGGCGCTCGCTGGTTCGGCGTGACCTCATTAGATGAAGCAATTCCCCTTCGCGAAGCCGGTATTCGCGGGCGCATCCTGCTGATGACCGGTTTCTGGCGCGGCGAAGAGGAAGAAATCGTCCGCCTGGGATTGACCCCAACGGTCTGGGAGACCGGGCAAATAGAATTGTTCGAAAAAGCCGCGACGGCGCTCGGCGTTGCGAAGCATCCCATCCATTTGAAAGTGGATACCGGCATGGGACGGCTGGGAGTCGCGCCCGAGGATTTGCCACGGATTTGTGCCGTATTGGAGTCGTCGCCACACCTGCAGCTCGAGGGATTGTCGACTCATCTTGCGTCGTCTGAGGTGCTGGACGAGCCGTCGGTTGCGGCCCAATTGAAGTCGTTCGATGAAGTGCGCGACTTTCTCCGCAACGAAGGATTCAATCCGACGCTGATTCATGCGGCCAATACCGGGGCGGTGATATCGCGTCCGGAATCCTGGAACACGATGGTGCGGCCGGGGATTGCGCTGTACGGTTATTATTTGCCTTTTGAGCGTGCCGGTCGAGAGGTCAGCGGCAGCGGGTTGCGCCTTGCGGTGAAACCCGCTTTGACCTGGAAAACCCGCATTCTCTCCCTTCGCGATATGCGCGCCAACCAGGCCCTGGGTTACGGCGGAATCTACGTCACGAAAGCTCCCGCGCGCATTGCCGTGCTTCCGGTGGGATACGCAGATGGCTTAAACCGCAAAATTTCGTCTCAGGGCCGAGTGATTGTGGGTGAGAACTACGCCCCGATCGTGGGACGGATTTCCATGGATCTGACACTGGCCGATGTCACCGGGCTGCCTGGAGTTTCCGTTGGTGACGAAGTCATACTGCTCGGTGCCCTGGACGGGTTAAGTGTTGACGCCCGGGAGCACGCTGCGCTTTCGGAGACGGTACCTTACGAAATTCTTTGCGGAATCTCCAAGCGCGTACCCCGAAGACACGTCGACTGACACTTACAAGACTACGTTCCCGATCGAAGCTTCGCCAGTTCGCTGTATGAGTCGCGAATTGCGTCTACGACTTTGTCATACTCCTCGTACTCTGCCGGCGTTAGTCCCACCAATGCTTCGCGCCTGGTCAATCCGATCTGCTGTTGAAATAGGCTGGCCAACTCGGCACTGATTTGCTGAGCCCTATCACAGCACGAAGAAGCTGAACCTTGGCGTGTCATCTGCAAAATCGGGGGATGCATCCTGGCCAGCCATCTTTCGCGATAGAGACGTCGCCTGCTACTTCTCAGCCGGTCAGATTAATCCTCACCTTTCTGGAAGGAGTAGTTGTCAGGATACTGTCAAGAGATTGCTACTTCTGTCGGACTTTCCGCAATTGGGACACTTCAAATCACCCGATCGCAACCCAGAGTGTCGTCCCGCTGAAGACTCAATACTCCGCTCCAAATGCTGATTGCCGCAGTTCGCTGCCGTGGTCCTGACCAGCCCTTCCCCATTTGCTATGCTGGAGTGTTCATGCCCTCACGCTACGCACAGTGGATGTACGACTGGGAGACCCGGCTCACGTCTGTCGACAACAATCGGGTGGTGCGTCCATTGGAATGGGGCGTGGAGTGGGCACGGGATTGGCCTTGCCGCAATGGCTATGCTCCGGGGCATGTTCCCCAAGACGGCGAAAGCTATCTGCGCGAATACAATCGGCGAATCATCGCCTCCAGCGATGAATTCTTTTCCTACATCAAACCTGCGGACTTTCGCCTGGAGCGGCGAGCGGTCAAAGTTTTCAGCACACGCGCAGTGCCCGACCTGGCGCTCGAAGAGAGAGTCCGGGACACCTACGCCGATTTCCTGCGCTTCACGTCGCCTGTGCGTACGCCCTTTCCAGAAAACAACCTGGTCAACGCTCGCTGGTTTCCAGCCCGAGGCAAGCGAGCGATTGTGCTCTTGCCGCATTGGAATTCTGACGCCCTTGCTTATAACAGCTTGTGCCGGGTGCTGAATCTTCTCGGGATTTCAGTTTTGCGCTTGACCATGCCGTACCATGACATCCGGACCCCTCCCGAGATCCTGCGCGCCGATTATGCCGTTTCTGCCAACATCGGACGAACGCTCGACGCCTGTCGCCAGGCCGTGATCGATGTCCGATGCTGCTTGGATTGGCTCGAATCCCAAGGCTATGGCCGTCTTGGCATCCTGGGCACCAGCCTTGGTTCCTGTTACGCATTCCTAGCCGCCGCCCACGACCACCGCCTTCAAGTGGCAGCTTTCAATCACGCTGCGACCTACGTTGCCGATGTCGTCTGGCACGGACAATCCACCCGTCATATCCGGGAGGGGCTCGAACCGCAGATCGATCTGGAACGTCTGCGCGTTCTATGGAGCGCTGTGAGCCCGATGTCCTACTTCCAGCAATTCGCGCGCTGGCGCAAGAAGTCGCTCATTATTTACGCTAAGTACGATCTGACGTTCCTGCCGGAGTTCTCCCGCAGCGCCGTGCATGAGTTTGCTCGACATAGTCTGGATCACAAGGTAGTGGTGCTTCCGTGCGGACACTACACAACCGGTGAAACGCCCTACAAATACATCGATGGCTGGAATCTGGCGTCGTTTATGCGGACTGCGTTTGAGGGATAACAATCGACACTGACAGTGAGACGTTGCAAGCAGCGTTTCTACAGTCATGCCTCGGTAGAGACGTAGCTTTACAAGTCTCAGGCATTCGTGCGGTGTGCCAACTGCCAACTGCTTATTTAGAATGACTGTTGACCGTCGCTTGATCGAGGCGAAGCATGCCTACACAGAACATTCAATCCGGGCAGACGAAAGAGTATCGCAAAGGCGAGTTCACCATCAGTACCGATCGTGACTTGATCGACCTGGATGTCGTTCACGGGTTCTTGACTGAGTGCTACTGGGCCAAGGGCATTCCGCGCGATGTTGTCGCCCGTTCGATTGAGAACTCGTTGTGCTTCGGTGTTTTTGCAGAGCGCAAGCAAGTAGGATTTGCACGCGTCATCTCCGACTACGCGACCTATGCTTACCTCGGAGACGTCTTCTTACTCGAATCATTCCGCGGTCGCGGCCTGGGCAAATGGCTCATGGAATGTGTCCTGCAGCACCCCCGCTTACAGGGATTGCGCCGCTGGAGCTTGGTCACCCGGGACGCTCACGGGCTATACTCAAGGCTTGGGTTCGAGCCTCTGAAGAAGCCTCAGAACTACATGGAGCTTCACCGCCCGGACGTTTATGAACACAGCGCCGATGGAAGGCCAGATTTCCCCGGAGATTGAGATGAGAGACAACAACATGTCGCGCCCGCTGTACGAAGCCGATCCCGAAGTGGCCGCTGCCATTGATAATGAGGTCCGCCGCCAACATGAAGGACTGGAACTCATCGCCTCAGAAAACTTTGTCAGCGAGGCCGTGCTTGAAGCCATGGGCTCGGTGTTTACGAATAAATACGCCGAGGGCTATCCGGGCAAGCGTTATTACGGAGGCTGCGAGTTCGCAGACATCGTCGAGAACCTGGCGCGGGAGCGCGCGAAGCAACTTTTCGGAGCGGAACACGCGAACGTACAGCCCCACGCCGGATCTCAGGCCAATATGGAGGCCTACTCTGCCGTCCTGCAACCTGGCGATACCATTCTCGGCCTGAACCTGGCGCACGGCGGCCACCTCACCCACGGACACCACCTCAACTTCTCGGGAAAGACTTATCGCATCGTGCCCTACGGCGTTACCAGGGAAACCGAGACCATCGATTACGATGACTTGGAAAAGCTTGCCGAGAAAGAACGCCCCAAGATGATTATCGGCGGCGGCAGCGCTTATCCTCGCATCATTGATTTCGCGCGCATGCGGCAAATCGCCGACAAAATTGGCGCGCTCTATCTGGTGGACATGGCGCACTTTGCCGGCCTGGTCGCAGGCGGCGTGCATCCCTCACCGGTTCCGCATGCGCACATTGTTACTTCCACTACGCACAAAACGCTACGGGGACCGCGTGCTGGAATGATCCTGTGCAAACAGGACTACGCCGCTGCGATCGATAAAGTAGTCTTCCCGGGTATGCAGGGTGGGCCACTCGTACACATTATCGCCGCCAAGGCGGTGTGCTTCCGCGAAGCCATGCAGCCAGACTTCCGCGATTACGCGCGGCAGATCGTGGCCAACGCGAAGGTATTAGCTGACACGCTGGCGGCGGAAGGCTTCCGCATTATTTCCGGCGGGACCGACACACATCTCATGCTGGTGGATGTGTTTTCCAAAGGCATGCTCGGCAGCGAGGCCGAGAAAGCGCTCGATCAGGCTGGCATTACTGTGAACAAGAACGCCATTCCCTTCGACGTGAATCCGCCGATGAAGCCAAGCGGCATCCGCATTGGCACGCCCGCCTTGACGACGCGCGGCATGAAGGAAGCCGAAATGCAGCAGGTTGGCCGGTGGATTTCCGAGGCGCTGCATCAACGAACAGATGCAGCTACGCTAGGGAAAATCCGCAAGCAGGTGCTGGAACTGGCCGACACCTTCCCGCTATATCCGGAGCGTAGAGCCAGGGCGCAGGCAGAAGCCAGAGCTTGAGCCATTCCGCTATGAGCAGAATTCCTTCGTGTGCCTTCGCGCCCTTTGTGGTTAAATCTGTTCCGTGAGAGTTGCCATTGATATTCGGCGGATAACCGAGTTCGGCGTTGGCACTTACACGCGGAATGTCGTGCGGGCACTGGGCCGACTAGATCACTCGAACGAATATTTTCTTATCGGTTCACCGCAGAAGGTGTCGGAGATCGGTCCGCTCCCGCCAACCTTTCAGACGGTCCCTTTGATGGATGATGGAACTACGGCCAAAGGCTATCTCGAATGCCGCGCCATTCTCAAGCGCTTGAATTGTGATCTTGTGCACATTCCGCATCTGTTCTGGATGCCGCGCACTTTGCCATGTCCGTATGTGATGACCGTCCATGATGTTCTTGAGCATATGTATCGCACCCATGGCCGCTCCGGCCTGAGACGCTCGCTGCATTTTCACCTTACTCGCCGAGTGCTCAAAGGGGCAGCTAGAATCCTGGCGGTCTCAAGGTACACCAAGAGCGACATCGAGAAATTATTCGGCATTGCTGGGTCTCGCATTGAAGTTGTGTACAACGCCATTGACGAGCGCTTCCTCCACGGCCACGCCTCGGACACCGAAAGGCAAGTCCTCGCCGAACGCTACCTTGTCACGTATCCTTTCCTCCTTTATGCGGGCCGTATCAGTCCCCACAAGAATCTGGTACGGATTATCGAAGCCTTTTCTGCTCTGAAGGCTGAACTGGAGAAGGAGGGAAAGTTCCCGGACCTGAAGCTGATCATCATCGGCGACGAACTTTCGAAGCATCCTGACTTGCGGCGCACCGTCATTCGCGGCGGCGTGCAGAACGACGTCCGCTTCATGGGATTCGTTCCCATCGAAATGTTGCGGGTTTTCTACGATGCAGCAAAGATCTTCGTCTTCCCCTCTCTCTACGAAGGTTTTGGACTCCCGCCGCTCGAAGCCATGGCGCACGGAACTCCAGTCGTTACCTCCAACACTTCGTCCCTGCCTGAGGTGGTGGGCAACGCAGCAGTGCTGGTGAATCCAGAGAATGTCTTCGAGATCATGCGCGCACTGCACCGCGTACTGCTGGATCAACCGGTTCGCGAAAAGTTTAAACAGCGTGGGTACGAGCAGGTCAAGAAATTCTCCTGGGAAACGTCCGCTCGGCAAATTATCGCGGTTTACGAAGCCGTGGCAGGAAAACAGGAGAAAGACCGTCACTATGCAAAAGCGATGTGAAGCGCGGGCGTCCGCGCCTTTGGTGAGCAACCGTGCACGAAGAGGCTCTGAATAAGAGGAGACAAACCGGCGACCTCAGGCCGGCTTACTCGCTCTTGAGCAATGGCGTTCCGGGCGAGACCAGCCCCTGACGATGCAATTTCGCGCGGAAGCGGGCACGATCGGTTTCTGACGAAGCTGCGGCGAGGCTCTTGCGCAGCTTAAGAATTTTCTCTTTGCGAGTACGGCGACGGCGTATCTCGGGACGACGGCTGGGTGCGGACATGGATTGCTCCTGTTCTATGATTCGAAATCTAGATTCGAAATCGATGATTCGAAGATTGTGATGGCCGAACCTTTAACCCGAATTCGCGAGGTCGCGTTGCGGCCTTTTATGATTGAACCGGAGATAGCGGGAACTGTCAATGCAGACGACTGCGGCTCAACTATTGTGAACGCATCGTCGCTTTTATCACGGGCTATAGATTAAGTGCGATTTATACGAGTCTTGCGCATCCAATTCGTCGAGGGACAAAGCTCACTATGAACATTGCACATGACGTCACAGAGCTCATTGGGAACACGCCGCTGGTCCGACTTAACAAAGTGACGGAAGGCTGCGCAGCCGAGGTCGTGGCGAAACTGGAAAGCTCGAATCCTTGCGCCAGCGTAAAGGATCGCATCGGCGTCAGCATGATTACCGAGGCTGAAAAGGCGGGGAAAATTCAGCGTGGCAAAACGGTGCTGATCGAGCCCACCAGCGGGAATACGGGCATCGGCCTGGCATTCGTGGCGGCTGTCCGAGGATACAAGCTGATCCTGACCATGCCTGAAACCATGAGCCTGGAGCGACGCGTTCTTCTGCTTGCCTTTGGCGCGGAAATCGTTCTCACGCCGGGTCCAAACGGTATGAAGGGCGCAATCGCCAAAGCTCTGGAGATTCTCGCCAAAACCCCGAACGGTTTCATGCCACAGCAGTTCGACAATCCTGCCAATCCCAAGATTCACATGGAAACCACTGGGCCTGAGATTTGGAATGACACGGATGGGCGCGTGGATATCCTGATTTCCGGCGTTGGCACCGGCGGAACCATCACTGGAGTTTGCCAATATATCAAACCGAAGAAGCCTTCTTTCAAAGCCGTCGCTGTTGAACCGGCGGACAGCGCGGTACTCTCGGGCGGCAAGCCTTCGCCCCACAAGATCCAGGGCATCGGCGCCGGATTTGTGCCCAGCATTTTGCGCCGCGACTACATTGATGAAGTCGTTACGGTGACCAACGACGACGCGATCAACATGGCGCGCCGCCTCGCCAAAGAAGAAGGCCTGCTGGTAGGCATTTCGTCCGGGGCAGCCGTGGTCGCCGGTCTCAAAGTCGCAAGCCGGAAAGAAAACGCAGGCAAGCTGGTCGTTGTCGTTCTGCCGGATTTCGGGGAACGCTACCTGACGAGTATTCTGTTTGACGCACTCCGGAACCAGGCGCTGCAGATTCCCACATCACCGCTCGCGGCTTGATGCATGTCCCATATCGTCGCCTCAATTCGTGAGGACGTCGCCACGGTGCGAGAGCGCGACCCTGCAGCCAAGTCACGCCTGGAAGTTTTCTTGTGCTACTCAGGGTTGCATGCGGTGTGGTTCTACCACATCAATCACTGGCTCTGGAATCATGGTTTCTGGTTGCTTGCGCGATGGCTCTCGCAAGTGGCACGCTTTCTCACCGGAATCGAAATTCATCCCGGTGCGAAGATCGGACGTCGTCTGTTCATCGATCATGGGCTTGGGGTGGTCATCGGCGAAACCGCGATCGTCGGTGACGACGTGACCTTGTATCAGGGCGTGACTCTGGGCGGTACAGGCAAAGAGCACGGCAAGCGGCACCCCACTATCGAAGACGAGGTAGTGATCGGCGGCGGAGCGAAAGTTCTCGGTAATATCACTGTAGGGCGGAACTGCCGCATCGGCGCCGGCTCGGTTGTGTTGCGAAGTGTGCCGGAGAACTCCACAGTCGTCGGCGTGCCGGGCCATATCATCTTCCGCAACGGCGAACGAGTTGTGATCACGGATCCCAAACAAATCAACGACCCGCTCTCCGAGGCGCTGGCGGCAGTGGCGACCGAAGTGAACAGGCTGCGCGATCGGGTTCAAAAACTCGAAGGCGCAGAGGCCACGAGTGAACCGCTCTCATCCTCCATCCAGAGGATCATGGAGGACATCGATTACCAGATTTAGTTGCCGATGCCGATGCGCGAACAGAGTAAGTCGATGGGGAAACGAAAAGACGGCTCACCGAAATTCCAGGAGCTCGGCTTAACCCGCCGCAGTTTGTTGAAATCCGCCGCCGCGGTGGCGTCTGCCGCTATCTTTCCATCTGGATTCGCGAGCGCGGTACTTCGAGGGCCGTGCACATTTGCAGCGCAATCTACTTCGAAATCTACGCCGCCCACGCGGAATCCGCAGTGGTACGGTTTTAATTTGCTCGAGTACTTCTCTACCGATCCCGACTGGATGAAGTATTTCCCCTACAAGAACAATGGGATGTTCGTCGAAGACGACTTCCGCTGGATTCGAGACTGGGGCTTCAACTGGGTGCGGTTGCCGATGGATTATCGTTTTTGGACTGCTCCTGATCTCTTCACCATCAACGAAAAGCATGTCGAACCGGTAGACCGAGCCATCAGGCTGGGAGAAAAATACGGTGTCCACGTAAACGTTTGCCTCCACCGTGCCCCGGGCTTATGCATTCTTGACACGATGGACGTAAAACTCACGGGCATTGATGTCACAAAAGAAAAGACCGACGTCTTCACCGATCCGCACACCTTCGATGCCTTCATTCATCAGTGGACTTTCTTCGCTGACCGCTATAAAGGCATTCCGAGCCAACGGCTCAGTTTCAACCTGGTCAACGAGCCAATTCCACTGCCGACTGCGTCCGAGTTAGCAGAGCTCCAGCAGCACGGTGCCGTTACGACCAAAGATCTGTTTAGCCCCGAGCGACTGCAACGTCATGCCAAGGACTACACACGTTTGGCCAGGACTGCTGCGGACGCCATTCGCGCACACGACCCGCAGCGCCTGGTCGTAACCGATGGCTATCCCGGAGGAGGCTCGCCGATTCCGGATCTCTTCAGCACCGCCATGCTGCAAAGCTGCCACACCTACAATCCGGTCCAAGTTACCCACCATAACTGCGAGTGGGCGCGTGGCATCCTTACCGGCTCAGAGCCCGTGCCTCGCTGGCCTCTAAAGGACGACAAGGGAAAAGTCATTTGCGATCGCCAAACGCTCGATACGACCTTTCGTCCCTGGGCCGATCTTTCGTCTCAGGGGGTTCCCATTCACTTCGGCGAAATGGGGTGTTACAAGCACACGCCGCCCGATGTCGTGTTGGCATGGTTTGCCGACACACTCGACATTTTGGGTGAATTGAATTCCGGATGGGCATTGTGGAATTTCCGCGGACCTTTTGGCGTACTCGACACGGATCGTCCAGGGACTAAGTTCGAGAACTGGCAGGGACACCAGCTAGATCGACCGCTACTTACACTTTTGCAGAAGAGGATGAACCGATAATCAATTCCCGAGACGGCGTGCGGTCAAGCGCATGCATCGCGAAGGAGTTTACCTGATGAAGACTCTCGGCAGTCACTTTCTCCCGTTGCTGCTCTGCGCTGCTGCTGCCTTCGCACAGGACGCAACCAATGCGGGATTCCGCTCCTTACATGTGGATGCCAGTAAGATAACTGGTGAGATCCGCTCTTTTCAGGGAGTAAACGGCCCACCCAGTCCGCTCATGGCCGGGCTTCCAAACCTCGTCCAGCAATATAAAGAACTACGCATCAACCAGGTTCGCACCCACGATTTTATGGGGCCCACCGAGATAGACTCAAAATTCGACCCGGCTAACGGACTCTTGACTTGGCTTATTCCCGATTCTGCCCAACGTGCTGGCGTGGTGAAAGCGGGCAACGCGAGCATCATTTTTCCAGACTGGAGTGCCGATCCAGAAAAACCCGAAAGCTACAATTTTGTGCCGACTGACAGCGTGCTTGCCGCCATTCATGCCAGCGGAGCGGAAGTCTACTATCGTGTCGGTCGCAGTTGGGGCGCCAATATCGAACCACCGCCGGATTTCGACAAGTATGCTGCCGTGGTGAAGCACATCGCCATGCACTACAACCAGGGATGGGCGAACGGCTTCCACTACGGCATTCGCTATTGGGAATTCTGGAACGAGCCGGAGGCTCTCTTCTGGTCGGGTACGCCTGAGCAGTTTTACTCCTTGTACGAGAAAACGGTTCGCGCCTTGAAGTCCGTTGATCCCACTCTCAAGGTGGGAGGAGATGCAAAGGCTCTCCCGTCCGATGACGGACCGTACCGCGAAGGATTTATCGATTATTGTGCCGCCCACCACCTGCCACTCGATTTTTACTCCTGGCACACGTATGCCGATCGCTCCGCCGATCCTTACGACGCCGTTCGTCTCGGTATGCAAATTCGCGAACTGCTCAACACCCACGGCTTCCCTAACGCCGAGAGCATTCTCTCAGAGTGGAATCTTACGCCGGACTTTACCGACCGGGAGAAGGCCAGACTGCAGGGCGCGGACAACGCTGCTTACATCGGCGCGGTGCTCAGCTATTTTCAGGACGCCCCCATTGATCACGCGCACTTCTATCGCGGCGACGCAGCATGGATGGGACTCTTCGATCTGCAAGGCAAGTATTTCAAGACCGCATACACGTTCCAAGCCATGGGGAAAATGCTGGACACGCCACAGCGCTTTGCAGTTGAGGGGACGGACAGCTTCGGTTTCGCGGCGCTGGCAGGCCGTTCGGCAGATGGCAAAACCGTTCAGATACTGATCAGCAATTATGCGATTCCGACGAGCTTCAAGCCAAACATCATGCAAATACCGCCGGAAGCGCTGAAAGCATTGCCCCCTTTGCCGGACTCTTCCAAACTCAAGTTCCTGCCGCCTCGTACGGACATCGTTTACCGTGACAACGCTGGTTACAGTCTCACGATCACCAATTTGCCGTGGGGTGAAAAACCATTCAGCGTAAAGCGTTACCGAATTAGCGAGACGCAGAATCTCGACTTGGTCGAAGAAAAATCCGGCGCAGGAGGGACACTGAATTTGTCCAGTCCTCTTGCCCCGGATGCCGTAGAACTCATCGTGCTTCAGCGGCAGTGACCAAGCGACGCTGACGATACGAAGAAGTTTGTGGCAGCCGGACCTGTAAGCCGAATTCGCCGGGCTGCATTGCAAACAGACAAGTTATTTGAAATCAGTCGCTGTGAAGTGTCAATGATGTCAACTTTGGCAGTGACGGCAGGTTTTGCGTCACACCGGCGTCACAATGCTCTTGCGGAGTTCGGAAGCGTTGCAGGCGACAACTAATGCTGAAATCCCGATTCCAAATCCCTCCTGAGTATCAGCTCGCCTCATTTGCGTCACGCCTGCAATTCGTGAAAAGTTCGTGAGAAAAAGATTCCACCGGCCTTAGCTCCACAACCTCTTTAAGCCAAGCAATAGATTGTCAAAGAGTGCTGTGCCACCGCCATCTGCAGAAGAATCTTCCTATGACTGCGGAATTGAATGGTCTCGACGAGCCAGTTTCGAATCCAGTTGGGCAACGTTACGATGACTTTGCCGAAATCGGCCTCGATCTCTGCCTTTGCCGTGGCGTTCACGCTCGGTGCCAAGCTTTCCACCTTTGACGCCGGCCTCCGCGCCCAATGTCGCTTTGATACCTATCTCTCGCGACCACACGGGCTGATCGTCGAGCGAGGTCTTGCCGGAGTGGTAGCGTTTCGTGAGTTCTCCTGTGACATCGAGCACGTCCCTCTAGCGCTCTTTGTTATGAGTTCCCTTCGCCCATGCGTCCCTCAGTTCGCGATAACAGCGGCGATAGGCGATGAAAGCCGCGTCTTTCTCTCTCAGATGGAGAGCCTCATCCAAGAGGTGCCGAGGACTCGCCACCCCCTGCTGCATTAAGAAAGGAAGAACAGTCGGCGGCAGTTGAATATCCCGGGAGCTTACTCGGGCATCTCGGGACACAGTGTCGTTGAGGCGACTAAAGAGTTTCGCTTCTTGCTGACCTACCCAAAGTGGTGCATCGTCTGGTTGTGTTAGCTCCAACAACAGATTGCCGCGACTAACTTGCAGGACATGGTCGGACCCGCTGATCTGAGCATAGCCGCCGAATATCAGCCCACCAAGTAGCAGCCTGCCGAGCACCTTATCGCTCCCGGTGAACTGGGCTCCGGGTTCGGGAAACCACTGGTACCCAACTGCGTCAAACTCATTGACACGCTCTGCGGCGAGTTCCTCACGTCTCCCGACAGGGATCCTCGAGAGGTCGATAGTCAGGAGTTTCTGTCTGGCCATTTCCTTCAGTTGGCCGTATATCGGTGGGTGCAGAGCCACCGCCAGTTCACCAAGCGCATCAAAGTTCGTGGTGTCGAATGTGTACTCGTAATCGACCAGCCGTATGCGATCGCGTGTCATCGACAGGTGAAAGAAAGCAATCAGCCCGTCCACGTTCCGCTGGATCGCTTCCCAGACCTTGTCCGGATCGAGATGCGTTTTCGTCGCAAAGCTCCTACCTCCGATAAATAGATCAGCAATGCGCATAACCATGGGATCGGGAATGACGTCGAGACCGGCTGCCTCGAACTCAGCCGGCCAGTTGTTCTGATCCCCTGAAAGAAACATTGTTGCGACCATGACACACTCACAAGGCACCGCTGTAGGCACCGATCCGCTGCAGCACTCCGCGAACTTAGGTGGCTCTGGTCGCTGTGGCCGGTCGCACTGCGACACAGTTCCTTTCATGTTCAACCAGCGACTATTTCTTCTCAGCCTCGTAGATTGCTAATGCGCCGCCTCCGGCTACCGCGACACCAACCGCGACCAGCACGATGATCAGCACCCAGTTGGTAAATCCTGCCGGACTGCCGGTGAGAGGTATGGTCACCGGCGACCGCGGATCTGTGCTGGAAATCACGATGTTGGAGGTATCGTCACCGTGGCTGGCAGGAGTGTAGACACAGGAAAACTGGGAACTGTCTCCGGGATGGAGCGTGAGCGGCAGGGCGGGCAACCCGGTCAATTTGAAAGCTGCATTTTCTGGATTGGTGATACTAGTGATGGAGAGGTCGGCGCTACCTGAATTGGAAAGAAGCGCGACCAGAGTTCTACTATTCGACTTCGTGACAGTCCCAAAACGCAGGTTCGCGTTGGCGGCTAGACGCGGCGTGCCGGCGGCCACCCCGAGCCCGGTCACAAATAGGGTCACATTCGAATTAGCCGGATCAGTGGTCGTGATCTGGAACGTGGCCGAAAAGGTGTCCGCCTTGTCCGGCTGAAATTGAAGCGAGAAATCGTGGCTCGTGCCCGCGGCCACGGTTACGTTTGCAGTGAACGCGGGATTGAGGGAGATGTGGGGATCGCCCAAGATTTGCACAAATCCCGTCACGTCAAACGGAGCATCCCCCAGGTTATAGACAGTGTATTTGAGCGAAAGCGTCAGTCCGGGGAACTGAAGCGGTCCGAATGACAACTGCGTGGCCGCGACACAAAAAGGTTTTCCCGTTTGTTTCTGGAGTTCAAAGCAACTACGGCCGTACGTGCCGACGCGCAGAATGCCGGTGCCGGAATCGAAAGCCAGCGTGGAACAGCGCACGCTTGGAAGGCCAACTCCCAGTCTCTGCCAAGTCGCCCCATTGTCAAGACTGCGCGCTACTCCACATCCGGTGCCAACAATGATCGTCGACGGGTTCGTGCTCTTGTCAATTACGATCGATTGGATGGGAAGGTCGGGCAGATTGGTGCCTGCGTTTCCATCCGTGCCGCCGATATCTTTCCAGCTGTTGCCGTTGTCCTGCGTCTGGAACAGGTGGCCGGTACGGTAGGCGGGATTGATCTCGGTAAACATGGCGTAGGCGACTGCAACCGTGTCAATGTTGGCCGGGTCAACGGCGATCGCGGCTACATAGCCACTACCGCCTGCGCTTTTAGTAAAGGAACCAGCGTCCCAACTTCCGCCGCCATCGCTGCTCATGTGCACGGTGCCATCGCCCAGCCCGACCCAAATACGTTTGGAATCCGTCGGGGCGAGTGCCAGGGCGGTGATCGCGCTGCTGAACGTTTTCAGGGCTGTGAAGGTTGCCCCGCTGTCTTTGCTTTGAAAGAGCTGATCAGACACGCTGACATAAACCAGGCGGTTGGTTGGGTCCGCTCCAGTTTGATCCAAAACTATGCGGCGTGTGCCGGCAGCGGTTGGAAGGTTCTTACCCACGACCGGAGGCTTCGACGCATTGGTGTCAAAAAGGGCTCCGTTGTTGCTGGTGCGCAGAAAGAAAGTATTCACAACCCCATATGCCCAGCTGGGATTCGTGGGGTCGACCGCGATGCAGAATCCGTCGCCGCTCCAAATCAGGCCCCAGGTTTCAGGCCCTCCTCCGCCCAGCTTCGAACAGGCAAGAGAATTGTCTTGCATCGCAGAGTAATTGAAGCCATTGTTGTCCGCGCTGCCCCGGCCGATGTCGAATGAATAAAGCAGGGCGGTCGCGATGTTGCCGTTGAGGCTGGACCATTTAAGACCGTCGGGGCTCGCGAAAATCCCGCCGTCGGTCCCAACGTATATCCGGGGAGTGTTGGCCACCGGCGGATGTGTGGAGGGGCTAAAAATGATGGCGTGATGATCCGCATGAACTTGACTGTGCCGCAGTCCACTGGGGTCGGGTGGATTGCTAGGGCTGGCAGGGTTATCAGGCAGGCCGGTACAAGGAGCGGGGCCGAATGCGACCGGACCTCCCGGGTTTTGCGCAACCCACAGCCGTTGAAATCCGAGGAACCCTCGCTGATTGGACGCGTCTTGCGGGTCGATACCAATTGTCAGGTCGTAATCGGACTGATCCTGTGTGGTGGCGACGGCTTCGATATTCTCCGCTCGCTTCGAATCTGGACACTCGATCCACTGTGTACCGGCAACGAGGAGATAGAGGCCGACGAACGTCCCCTTTCCCGCAACGCTCACAAAAATGGTGCCATTGCGCTCGGCGAAAGAAATATCGGTGTAGCTGGAAGGAGCTTTCGGTTTGGAGAACAAGTTCGACGCTGACGGAAATGTTGCACCGGAATCGGTCGAAACGTAGACGCCTTTACCAGAAACGCATGCGTAGACGGTCGTCGGTGTCCGAGAATCGACCGCCAGATCGCTGATCGGGAAATCTGTCTTGCCATCGAATGGAATCGCTTTCCCGTCATTGAAGGTGGGAGCGATCGTGCCAAAATTCAGGCCGCCATCCACCGAACGGAACAATCCGTGATTGGTGCCCACCAGAACGACGTCGGCCTGCGGCACAATGATCTTGGTAACGGCAAAGCCGGCTATGCACGAAGAAAAAGGACCTCCATCGGCCATGAACCAGCTCGTGCCCCGATCTAAAGATTTGTAAATGCCAATACCGCGCGGCGAATCATAAATGTTGTCGAAAGTGCCTTCTACCGGATTGCCGGTACCCGCATACACGTTCAACGGATTGGCTGGATCCAGGGCGACGGCCCCGGCCGAAAGGGATGGCAGGGAATCTGTAACCGCAGTCCAAGTGTCGCCGCCGTCCAGCGACCTCCAAATGCCGCCATCGCCGGTCGCGATCAGAAACACCTGGTCGGTCACTCCGCTCGGGTCTATCGCGATCCCCGTGAGCTCGCCAGAAAGCGCCCCGCTCCCCATCCACTGGGTTTGGGTGGGGTCGGTCTCCATCAGGGGAGCAGGGCCGATCTGCTCCCAGATTCCCGTCGCAGCCAGTTGCAGCTTGCTGAAATCGTCTGCGCCATGCCGCCACAAATCGGGCCGCGGCTGGCCATCTGTGTCGACGTCCAAACTAACGATAGTCGGATTGTCGGGTGAACCAGAATCTTGACCGTCGTCTGCCATGGCGTGCTCTCAACTGCTTGAACTTCCCGAGCTTGAACTCCCAGTGCTCGAACTTCCAGTATTTGAACTCCCGGTCGAGGTTGTCGTTGGCGGGTTTGCAGGGGCCGGTTCGAAGCGCAGCCAGCCTTCGGTTCCCGTCGTAGGATCTGGTGGAAACAACGCGTCGGACGTGGCATTGGTAACCGCATCCTCGCTCCACTTGGAAATGTCCGCCCGATGATCCCAGCTCCATGTGCCCTGTAACTCCGATGGTACCGGCATGCGAATGGTCTTGGGATCGACGAGCACCGGACCAAAACGGAATGTGGGAGAGAGTTGTGCCAGCGCCGCTGCTATCCAGTCCCGGCGCATCCCAATCCCTTTCCGTGGTAACAGTCCGGTGGTAGCATGCACAACCGTGTTGGGAGACACTAGTAGCGTCAGCTTCACTTCCTGGTTCGGCTGGATGACGCGTATTCCACTGGCATCTACATATGGATGCTGCACCGGCGAGTCGCCCTGGGTGACACCCGTACCTGTGATGTCGTCGGAAAACGTCTGGTAGAAATCGGGCACCAGATTGATCTGTTGCAGAAAACCGCGGTTAGGACCGACCTCGCGAGCGAATCCCGCAACCGCCGCATCGGCACAGTAAAGCGTGCGATAGTCATCGTTCACGAAATAGCCGAGCAACCCATCTTGCCATTGCGTGAGTGCGCCGAGACGCACCGGCAGCGACATCTGTTTGACCAGATCAGGAGTAATGGGCTCGTTTACCTCGAGAAACAACCGTGCGCGCATGACTACAACGGGATGCCCCACGAGCAAAGACATGTGCTCGTCGCCAATATGGCCGAAAGGATCCACCGCCCACAAGGTGGAATCGATGATGCGCAGCAACGCGCTCAGCGCATCTTCGCGACCGCCTTTAAAGGTTACGTCCGCCAGCCCCCAGTCGAGCAGTCCCTGTGCTATTCCGGCAAGAAACTGATTGGGAATGGCGCGTGCCGGAGTCTGCCCTACCGTCGATGGAACGCCGGGCGCATCTTCCCACACGATGCCCGCCGTCGTGTCCGGACGAACCACACCCAGATTGAGTCCGGTGGCGTCGAAGAATTCCAGATCGCCGTCGAGGTGGTTCGGCAACAGATACCCGCACACAGGAGGAGTGACAGAGGTAGCATCACTCGTGCTGCTGCTGCCATCGGCCGGTGTGTACCGAAACCACAACCGGGCGGGAGAAGTGAAGCGCGGAGGCAGAACTTCGATGCCGGGATGATTCGAATCCAGTTGCATGGGCTGCGAATTGAGAATTTGCGATGGGTCGGCAAAGGTGGTGTCGCTCGAGCCGGCAAGATCCACAAATTGGCCGTAGCCATCGACCAGTCGCAGGCGCAGGATGCGAAGGAAACCTTCGCGCACAGGAAAAAAAGGACTCGGGACAGGCGAGCCCTGGGCCGGCACGCTCTTGCCATCACCCGTATAACCGCCACGTAGAAAATCGAGGAAACCATCGAGCGGTCCCGAAAGAACATCCATCTGCTCCAGCGTGGTTGCCAGGTCGGCGAGTATCGACTGGTCGTCGGCAGGCACCGCGCCCCCATTCGAACCCAAGCCGCTGGAACTTGAATAAGTTGGGCTAAACGAGAGTGAAAGGTTTTCGGCATAGCCAAGCGATAACTGCGCGAAGCCGGATTGGTAGCGCAAGTAACCGCTGGGCGGCAGCGGAGCTGTGGAACCCGCACTAGCCGCCTGCGCCAGCGCTGTCCGAATTGCCTGCGCAGCGGAGGTCGCAGCCCCGCCTGTCAAATGCGCACGCCCTTTTACGATCACGCCCGATGTGGTGTCTTTCGGATCAGGGGGCTGCTGTTGATTGGGGTCGAAATCAATTTCATCCAGATTCCAGAGCATGATTCCGCCAGGGCCGGACGGCACGAACTGTACCTCCCAGTCCAGATGAATCGGCGTCCAGGGCCGGACCGGTGGTGTGACCGCAATCGGAGAAGGCAGCAGGCCCTGCAGTCCGCTGTTCGCAATGATCGGACCTGCATCCAGTACAGGATTGCGGGTTGCCCACCACACCGTTTGTTCAACGGTGATTTTCTGGGTTAACGACTGTGCCGACGGCGACAGAACAATGTTGTTCGCCTGATTGATGGCCTGCATCGTGGTCGCCGCTGCACTGGCAGAGCCCGGATCCAGCAACACCGTCTCGCGGAGAAGGTCCTCGCATTCGATGGGAACGCTGCCATTCTCGATCCCCCGCTCCAGTAGGTCGTCCCCCGCTATCGAGGGCCGGATTGGCTGGCCGGTTGATGCATTGCAGGCTAACTCGGTAACGCAGAACCCGGTCAGCCGGCACAGCAGATTGCCATCCTGGCTATAACGGCCGTCGCTGCCATGTTTGAAGGAGCGCGCGCCTCCCTGCAACAGCACTACAGGATCGGCCGGTTCGAAGTAGCGCGGCTGCCCGCGCTTAACTGTGATCGTCGACGGTGGAGTCGGCGCAGGCGCTTGCTGGCCCGCAGTGATTTGGCGCAGCGTATCGCTCAGGCGCCCTGTCATAACAGTACTGCCCAGGATCTTCTCACTCGCCCCCTCCGCGACACTGATTCCCTGGATCGCAGCACCGGTTTTATCCACGACTGCCTGGTTCCCTACGTTGACCGCCGCTTGGGTCCCGCCCGCCTGGGCAAAAATCCCCGCATCGCTTGGCGTCACTGGTGTGGACGGAATCGGCGGAGTCTGCGGCGGCAGGCCTTGTTGCGTGATGCTGTCATTCACGAAGCCACCATCGCGCGTGGCAAAAGCACTGGCGTGGAGAAGCGCATCCACGCGCGCCTGCCCGTCCGGCTGGTCAAGGTCGCGCAGTGCTCCCAGAAGAAACGCTTCGAGAACGCGCGCCTGGTCCGGGGCCGAATCTGTCTGGGCGACGGCAGTTGCGAGCGCTTCGTTGGTCGTGTTCCCCACGCACACGGTGATGTCCGAAGCCGCCGGCGGACCTCCCACTTCGCCGGAGAGCAGTCCTTCCTCGTTTCCCGGGTACCCGACTGTGGGCCATCCGATCGCTACCACGGAACCGTGATAGAGCGTCAGTTGCGGCCACCAGTTCCCATTGCTGATGTACTCGCCACCCACCGGATGCCCGGAGGCATCCAAAGGCGCGGGGGAGGATCCGACAACTGCGGTTGGGTAAGGCTGGCCCAGTTGCGCGGAGATAATGCGTGGCCCGGTGGAAACGCGCGCGGTATTTGAAACCGCAGCGTTCGTGGCAGCGGTAACGTTGGAGGCGTACGATCCTTCACCAACCGCTTCCAGCGTCTGCAAGCCCAGCATCGTCGCGCCCTTGACGTATCGGTTGGAACTGGCGATGGCTTCGTCCAGTTCGCCGGGTTTGAGTTCCCAGTTCAGGGTCGCCATCCTCTGGTTGAAATCGGTGAGCGAATGGAGTTCGGTCGTGCCGAGAGGATCCTGCGTGGGATCGAAAAACCAGCCGCACACCAAATATGCCAGCGGCCCCGAGTTGATTGTCTGCGGCTGGTCCAAAGGATCATAAAACGCAAGCCGGTTCACCACATTGTCGTAGTACGCGGCCCAAGCCGGATCACCGAAACCCATCGACGTGAGCGCCGGTTGCCCCGCACTTTGTGGATTGCCCGTTTCCTGCCACTGGTCGAGGTCGGTTGCCGTAGGTGTTTGATCGCCGGCTCGCAGCACCCAGCCTTGCACCGCACGTCGTGCTGCGTTGTCCGGCGCCGGCGAGATCCGGATCACCAGCCAGCGGTCCGGAATGGCCGGGAACGAAACCGAATTCGAACCGGTGTCTCCATGCGTCAGCGCATCGGGAAGCGCCCACTGCAAATACACGCCCGTCGGCCGCCCCTTGGTGAGCTCCTGAAAAGGTGGCGGCAGCAACTGGCGGCGATTCGCATTCCCAGTCGCGATCGTCATCTGGCAATCTGCCCACGCGGGAATGTTCTCACCCGGCCGGACAACTAACGCGTCGAGTTGCACCGGCACGAGCACCCGTGGGGTCCGCGGGAGTTGCGGATACCAAGTCCCAATCACGCGCGGTGTAATGTCGTGCGCCGCCGCGATCGAAACCTGCGCCGGATTCAGCGTCTGGACTGCGATTGTCTTAGTCGCCACCGAGCACCGCCTGTTTGAACGCGCTCACCGTTACGTAGTCCTGCACCCGCGCTGCGATCGTGTACTTGGGAACAAAGTTGACGTTCGTACCCCCGGCGCCCTGTCCTTCATCCCGGGTGCCTTCAAATCGCTGCCGCCAGGGCGGATTGAGCACCTCCACCGCAAAGTTTGCGCTGCCATCCTGAATCGGCATGGTTGGATAAGTGGCCCGTTGCTGGGCCAGCACATCGCGCAGTGCTGTCACCCCAATTATGCGGTTGTTCCAACTTCGCACCGGCACGCGAATGTCTTGCGTTTGATCATGGCTGTCTACGATCTGATTGCCTTTAGCGTCCCGCAAGTCGAGTTGCGCCGCCCCCGAGATGGTGGTGACGCCGAATTGCACTCCATGGTGTGGCTCTTCAAAAAGAACCAGCTGTGGCACGCCCTCGAATAAACCCAGCATTACAGAGGGAGAGAGCAGTTCGAGGCGCAGGGTGCGCAACTGGCAGGGTTTGTCGTCGGTCCCGCCCGGAGACTTGCAACCTGTGTAATTCTTCGGATCGAACGGCTCCGCAATCACCTGGTTATAAGCACGCACCTCCATCTGCGGCCATCCCGAAACCGCCGACGATCGCAGCAGGAACCCGGTCACCGCGGTTGCGGGATAGTTATTTTGCGAATCATTGGTGGTCTTCAAGTCGGTAAACGGACCCTGACCTTTCTGCATCGCCCGCACCAGCCGCTCCGTAATATCGAGTTGTTGTTGGATCGCGGGAGCGTGGGCCTGATGGTGAGCCTGCTCACGAGTGCCGATCTTGCCGACTGCAATCGCCCCATCCACCATCCGGTCGGTCCACGATCTGTCGATATAGAAAAAGCGGATTGACTCCGGAGGCAGCAATCGGGAATCCGCGATCAGATAGTCGAATGGAACCCCGACCAGCATCCTGAGATGAGCCAGAAAGCTCTCCATATAAGCAGGCATTCCGGCTTCAGGCCCGCTGTCCGCGCCTGTGTCGGGCACCTGCGCCTTCGCTACCATGCGCGCCTGCAATGCCGCGTTGCCGTTCACCCAAGCGGTTCGCATACTATCCTCCGAGTTTCACCTGCACATTAGCCAGAGTTTGGTTGCGGGCGTTCGTCAAGCGCGTCAGAGAAGCCGCATCGGCGGCAACTGCGTCAATTGTCGTATTACCACGAGCGGTCTGCGTTGGCGCGGTCACCGTCAAACCTATCCCGCCCGGATCCCCTTGCAATATCGCGCTTGCCGTTTGCACGTCAGCCAGATTCCAGGCTTGTTGCAATTGGCTGGCATCCAGCCCGGGCGCTCGTGAGACCGCTCCCAACCCGTAAGCATCCGCAATCGGACCTGCCCCGGTCGCCAGGCGCGCCGCCGCCGTAGCGGACATCACAGGCATCCACGGCGTTTCCAGATCCAGCGCCTGGAACATCGGCATCACTTGCTGCACTGCCACCATCACGTCTCGGCGCGACGCCTGCCTGTAACCTTCACGTCGCCAGCGCATCAGTTCCTGCGCCAACCGTGCATCGGAGGCAGCCAGCAATCGCCCAACTTCGAAAGCCGCCGCGTAGGAAATATCCTCGGTCCCGGTTTCGGGAGTGGCCCGTCGGCACTGGTCCGCGCTATGGTAGGGACCGAGCGCATCACGCGTCAGGGGAAACGGAACCAGTGGCCCGCGGTAAAGAACGGTCTCCTGCTCGCCCGCTCTGTCGCCCAGCGGGATCGGCAGATGGCCTGTGTCGGTGAGTGGCGGATGTCCCAGTTCCGCGAGCTTACCGATCATCCCGACGTCCAGCGACTGCATGAGTTCGCGGAAGGTCCCCGTGAAGTTGGTTTCGAACTTCCACGAGTACAGCAGGACCAGCCGCGCCCGCAAAAAATTCTTGTTGAAATCAATGTTCCGGCTGGGCGGCGTGGTTATTGCGATCCCGGACGAAGGGGTGACCGCTGCTTTCGCCGCAGCCACAGGGCCTTTCGCAGCTACTGCCTCCGCGCCTTGAACCCCGACGCTGGCAGGACGAACTGCCTGCTCTGCGACCGGGTTGACCGTGAATGTAATCGGCTGCGGCGTGTAGCTCGGGGGCGGAGTTTGCGGCACCAAATCCGACCGCCCTTCTAGCGAGACCAGACACGCCTGGCACTTCACTCCCGGGTTCGGCAATCGGTTCGACATCACCACCGCGAACCAACCGCCGCTATCGCCCGCGCTCAACTCGCGATCGTCGACGTTGACCTGTCGCACATGCGTCAGCAGGTTCAGTTCTTCAACCGAAGGCATAATGCTGTCGAGCAGGAATTGGTTCACATCGACAGCGTCGCACTGCACCCCGGCCGGAGGCGCCAGCGTCTGATACACCGCAGCCGGCAGAACCTGCTGCAAGGGAACATTTTTGAGGATGTTGTAGTCGTCGTTTTCCTCGAAAACCAGCAGCGCTAACCACGGTACCTTGATACCGGGAATCACTGCGCCTTGGGCATCGAGAGGCGGAGGCAGTAATGAATCGCGCTCCCATGGCAACGTGCGGCGGGTCAGTGCAACCTGCGCAATCGTATCGGAGAAATCCCCGTGCCCATTGTTGGGTGGATAAACTCCCGACACCTCCGCCGGAGGGAGCGAAAAACGTGGCCCGTCGATATCGAAATAGTTGTCCGCTGCGGGCAGCGTCTTGGTGTTGCCGCTCACCTGCACATTCGTTTGCACATTGAAGTGGTAGGACCCGTCGAGCAGCGGCGGCGTGATGTAATTGTAGAGATACATGCTGCCCACCGGCGGGGCTGGGGGATCGCTCATGAGACACCTCCCTGAGGACCTGCATGACTTAAGGGCGCTTGACGACTGGCAACAGGCAAACTTGTCGAGCCTGACTTCGCTCCAAGAGAACCAACCGAGCTTTGCGGGCCGGAGGCCGGAGGACTTACCAACTGCACCGTAACCTGGCCATCCGGAGTAAGTGGACCTTCGGGAACCATTTGCTCGGGCACGCCACCATTCATGCGCGTCGCCCACTCCTGCGCGCTTCCGGCTGCGCCCACCACGCCTGCCACCCGCCATGCAGAAAGGCTGGCGACGGAGAGCGTGACGTATTTGACATCCGTCGCAACTTTCTGCACGTCATAGAGCAGTGCGGTGCGGCTTCCACCGTTGACGATAAGCGGCGAAGTAGAGAGCGTGACTCCCTGCGCCGCAATCGACAGATCGGAGCTGTTGGCGGCAGTTGGATTCTGCTGATCAAGCATCACCATGACCACACTGATCGTAGGCGGCAGCCAGGTTTCGACTCCCAGCTTGTCTCCAATCGCATCGGCAGCGCGAACCTCTGACTGAGTTGTCATCTGCAGGCTGCGAAGGGCTATCTTGCTTTGCGAGAGCACTACCGCTGCGCCTCTCGCCAGCAGAGTTAACGGCGCCGCCTGAAACACCTGGTTCGCCGCCTGCCAGCCCACAACCGGCGTCTTTCCAGCCGGCGCTGCGGCCAGACTGACTCGCCCAAAACCGCTCCCCGCGATGTTGACTCCTGCCGGATTGCCCAGGCACATGACCGCAAGCATCGCCGTCTTTGGCGGAATAGCAAACGTGGATGACTGCGAATTCACCGATTCCTGATCCTGTAGAATCGCCCCGGCCAGGTCGAGGCAGGTAATCCGAATTGCCGAGTTGCCCGTGATAGTGAGGTTCGGTCCGTTCCCGGTTGCCCACAGGGAGTCTGGAAGATCCCAGACGTGCGTGACGCCCGCCGCCAAGTGCACGCCGGCCGCGATGAAATCAGCCTCGGCCTGGCGCAACGCTTTGTTTTGCGCGCCGGTCCCGGACCAACCGAGTTCGGGTGTGCGAAGAGTCTTGGAATTTGACGCCAGCCGCGCTGAGCGCACCGCCGCAGGCGCTGCTACTACACTCAGCCGTGCGCCAGCCACCGTATCGAGAACAGGCGCGGCCATCCGCACTGCGGCAGGGGGCGCGTTTGAGACCGTCGTGCGGAGCGCCAGCGGTACATCACTGGCAGGCTGCGGGTAGCTGCGCAACACCGCCCGCAGTCGCGGTGCGTCCAGGGTCACAATGCCTGACACCACTGCCTGCGGAATCGTCGGCGGCAGAGGCAGCTTGGGCGGCTTCATGGTCAGCCCTGTCGTGATCGGCGTCAGCAACGGAGGCGCCGAGCGCAACTGCGTGAGCGCCCTCACGGCGAACGGAGTAAGTCCCGTCTGCGTGCCGCCAATCGCTTCTCTTCCCGCCGCAAATACCTGCCCCGTGGAAAGGATGTCCGTCGCCGCGCCAATCGTGCTCAGCGTGGAGGTATCGGTGGCAAATTGAGCCAGCGCATCCGCCGAGACGCCATAACCCTGCAACTGAATAAATCCAGTAACCGAAGCGAACGGCAACGGACGCGGGTTGTGGTCGTCAACCAGAGTTCCAATGGGGATCAGCGCGCTCTGTCCTTCGAGTGCTGCCGTACCCACAATGGTCAAACCCGTCACCGCAGGCAGCGTGCGCGCCGCGGCTGGCACCTGATCCGGGGGATAAAATCCCCAAACCGCCTCGGAAACCCCGCCAACGATTCCCGTGATCGCGAACTGAGTTGGCTGGAAACCGTCAAACGTTGCAATATCCACCCACTGGTTTGACTCCGTGTTCAGTCCCTGCAAACTGATCACGTGTGTGCTCGTCAACGCCGAGGCCTGCATCGGGTTAATCGCGAGCGATCGCACATCTGGCAGTGGGCCACTGGCGCCATTCACGAAGTCGTGGTAGTCCATCGCAGGCATCCGGCTTTCGGTCTGGAATGAGAATTCCGAACCCATTTTCCACGGTTGATCTTGTGTGCCCGGAGACGGCTTCGCCCCGGCTGGCTCCGGCGTGAGCAATCCGGTAAGAACATGGATCGCCGTAGCGTATCCATTGGGGTCGCCGCCAAGTACATATTTTTGAGCCACTCCGTTGCTTCCGTCCCACGGCAGCGGCGGCGGTTGCGGAATTGTGTCCGGCCCAAAAGGAATCGTGACCGATCCAACCGCAAAATTCACGGAAACTTCGCCGTGCAACGGAGGCCCCGAAATTTGCAAAGTTGCGCCGACCGAGACCGACATGCTGATCTTGATGTCGCCGTTGAACGGGATCGAAATATCGATTGAGAACGTCGCGCCGATGGAGATGCCGATGCCCAGGTTGTAATAAAACGGGTCCCACGAGATGAGGGCGTCTACGTAGGCTGTAAACCAGACCTGGATCCAGTCCGGTCCATAGGTACATTCAATGCGCTCGCCCGCCATGACGCATGTATTTGTGAGAGCGAAATAGGATTCGCCTTTCAGGTCGATCAAGCCGAACAACGACCAGTTGTAGCCGAGCCGCGGCACATCGGGGAACTGCGGGGGCTTCTGGAACGCTGGATGGTATCCGCCCAGCGTCAGCACAAACTGATGCTGTGGGAACCACATGAAATAGGCGAACCCACCGGTGAGCTGGCAGTCCGGACTCAGCAGCCAGGAGTTGTCAGTCAGTTGGGCCTGGATGGAAAGGATTCCTTCCGCCGTGCTGAACCGAGCCTTCAAAGCGAGTTCAACGTTGACAATGGCGGTGTCGTCGGAGGGCAACGCCATTTGTGCCAAGCCCAGAATCCCGATCTCAAACCCCTTGTCCAATACCACGTAGACCACTACCGTCACTTGAACGAGGACGAACACGCTCCCGCGCACTCCGACCGCGAGCCAGAAGCTCCCGCGCTTCGCCGGAATCTGCGACCGAATCTTCATCAGTTCGCCCATCGGGTCATTAGCGAGCGCCCCACCCTGGTCGAGCGCAGCCACCAGGATGAAGTTCGGTATCTGGTTGAGGTCGGTCGGAGGCTGTAATTCGCGGTTGTAGCCGATGCCCAATCCGAAGCCCTCAATTTCAAAGAAGGGCGCGATCACAATCGTGATGAACACGCCGGCGAAGATAAACAAAGATGTGTAGGTGTCGCCCCCATCTGTCGGCGTGGAATATGCCCCGACAGCCACGAAACCAAACTCGGTGATCTGGATGAGAAGCATCCCGTCGTATTCCACCGGCGGGCCTGGGCTCTTCAGGAAACCGCCGGAGACGGTCATGTCACTGTTGTTGTAAGAGACGGCGAGTCCCTGGAGATCGAGCGTCCAATGGTCCGGCGATGTCAGGTAATGCAGCGGAATGTTGACAGTCAGCTCGTCAACCTGGGCATTCAGCCCGGCAACGCTCACGCTCCCGTCGATGAGCAATGACGCGCTCGGCACGCTGTCGAGCTCCACTCCAATCTGGTTGATGTAGATGGGACCGAACCCGGCGTGAATCGGGATCCAGAGCGCCTGACCCGGCGTGTCTCCAATCTGTATGTGAAAGTTCGAATCGCCCCCGGAAGCCCCGGTCGCGGTCGCTGTCTCCCAGTACCACGCCGAGATGTCCACGTTCGGATTAACCGGTTGCGAGTCTCCGCCACTGCTTCCGCTATTGGAGTTCAGCAAACTGGACGCGACCGGGTTGTCCCCACCGGATTGGCTGGTCGCCAGGCCGAGCGGAATGCCGAACTGAACCAGTTCCAGCCCGCCGCCGAGGCTCGAGAACGCCGTCGCCCCCATCGGCTCCCAGTGGAAGAAGCTGTACAGGCTCACTCCCCCGAGTCGAAAGTCTGAGGTGTTGATCAGCGGTGCGTCGTCCGCACCAGTCAATTCAAGGCCGAAGCCTGCCACGTCAAGAACGGGGTAAAGGCTCAAGCCGCCATTCTTCTTGAGGATAAAAAGCGTAAGGCCATTCGCGGCATCCGCGCCCCAGCTAGTACTCGCACCAAATAGAATCTTGAGTGCGAAAGACCCGATATCGATCTCCGGGGTTGCGCCCTGTAACCGAACGCCATAAAGATCGGCCTCGTCCACTAGCGAAAGTGTCAGTCCATCGGCCAGCGGGATCGTAACCGACGATGCCAGGGCCACCACAAAATTCATCGCCAGGGTCCCGAGATCGGGCAGTGGCGTCACCAGCGTGTCTTTGTCGGGCGTCGCGCCTTTGAGGATCAGTCCTGTCTCGACCAAGACGCTTTCGACAGTCTGGCTCGAGCCTGGCCACACGGGAGATGTCAGCTCCCCGACTGCGGCGTGCAGCAGGACATCGGCCACGAGCGGCACCAGCACATCGAGCACAAATTGCACCACGCTGTCGGAATTGGAGGTGAGGCCAGGAGTCGGTGCAATTTCAAGGACCAGCGCGCCATCCGCCGTCCCCGTGGCTAACGGAAGGAAGTTCACCGTGAATGCGTTGCCTGCCACCCGCACCTGCAGCTTGGGAACAATCGCAATCCCCAGACTCGATTGCAGACTGACACCAAGATCGGCCGTGCATTGCACCGAACCTGACCCATAACCCGCGTTAAGGTCGATGGTGAGAGCGCCAGCGCCCAGTTTGAATCCGGCGATTCCAACACTCGCCGTCGGGCCCGAACCGTCCCACCCCAGCCCCACCGTCAGACTTCCTGCATCGCCCCCACCGAGGGTGTGCGTCCACACCACCAGCGAACCACTGGCTGAAACGCTGTCCGGAGCGGTAATCGCGAACGGTGATCCTGCCCCAAACACGCCGGCAATGGCCGTCGCGATATTCTGCTGAGTGCTTGAAGAAAGACCCAATGCTGCGGTCCAATTACCATCCGCCAGGGCTTTGATCTTGTCCGCATGAGCCGCAAATCCGCCGACCGAGTCGTAAATTCCGACGGCGGTCACAACGTCAAGCGCCGCCGTGAATAAGAATGATGGCGGGCCTAATGCAGTGATGCCTTTCACGAGTTCGTCGAGTGCTCGAGGCAACAAGGCCTCAAGGCCCGCCGCCAACGATCCCAGTCCGCTGAAAGTAGGCAAAATCTGGATTGGGTCGCCAGGCTGCGGCGTTGCAGCGAGAGTAATCCCGCTCGCTGCCGCACCAAATGCGATCGTGATTCCGGTCCAGGGCAGTGCTCCTCCACCCGGGAGCGGCACCGTAACTGACGCGTTGCCCACCGGCGTGATATGCATTTGAGGATCAATCGCTACGCCCGCCGAGATGCTGACCACTTCGCCAATTGGCACGGTGGTAGAGAGATTCAGCGTGGTAGGACTGGCCGCAGTCCCGGCTCCGCTGGCGGTGATCTGGAGCCCGCCCGGTAACGTGATTCCCGGACCGGCGGGAAGTCCGGCAGCCGAATTGATGAGCTGTAGAATCATCGTGAGCTTCGACGCATCGAGCGAACTGCCATTGCCAAGGGCTGAAGATTGGCTGGCAGAGGAACCGGGTGCGCTGAAGAAGCTGTCGATCGGACCGATAGGGAATCCGCCCCCGAGCAGAGCCTCCAGGGCGGCAGAAGTGGCGCTCGAAAACAACAGACGTGGGAGCGCGTCGTTCAGCGCTTTGCTTAACGTGCCCGCGTTCGCTGGAATCAGTACAACCGGCGAGAGCCACGGCTGCGCCTGCATGGTCAGTTGCGCAGGCTGCGGGGTCCACGTAACGCTGAATGATCCAACTGCCAATGTGGCGCTCAAAGCCGGCTTAAAGTCGGGCAGATGGACGCTGGCGTCAAAGCCGAGAAAAACATTGCCCGCCAAGGCAAGCGTGCCGGAACCCGCAGGCGTGGTTCGGACGCCTGCCGTCCATGTCGAATCGGTCTGCGATTGCGAGAGGTATACCTGCAGCGGCAGCGCGCCCAGCGGCAGCGTCCACTGTCCTGGGGAAGTGGAAACAAAGCCCAGGAATCCCGAAGCACCTGAGATCGCGGAAGCGAAACGCGGCGCGAGATAAGCAGTGGCGTCGGTGGCAAGCGCAGCAAACGCATCGGCTGAGATGCCGATTCCACCGTGCGGGTCCGCTACGGCGATACCGAGCGATTGCAATGCAGAGAGAACCTGATCCAGCGGAGATCCGGCCAAGGGAGCGGGAGAAGCGATCTGTTGCAATACGGCGCCCAGCAGGGCCTGGGATCCGGCGTCGGTGAAAACGCTGCTGGTGCTCGCGGGGCCGTTCCAGGCCACTTGGTGCAAAGCGAGAAACGGATTCACCTGCAGTCCCGTGCCCAGCACGATGTCGGCTCCGAGCTCCGCCCATCGAACGCTAACCTGAAAAGGTGCCAGGCCGCTGCCGGCGTAGAAACTCGGACCGCCAACCAGCCATCCGCCTGGACTTGTCAGTTTCAAGCGTGCGCTAAGAGCGTGCGCCGGTCGCGGCGGAGGCGGAGCTCCCGTGGTCAGCGCGATGCGGAACAGGTCGGCGCGAAGCCACGCATCCACGTTCACCGCTGATGCTGCCGCACCCGGCACGCTCAAGTGTCCGCGCATTCCCAACGCAAGGTGTGTGGGAGCAGCCGGAGGATTGAGTGGACTCGATGCCCCCGTGGCAGCGTTGCCAACCGCGGTCTGGAGCGTGGTGAACAAGTCCCCACCCAGCGTGCTTCCGAGCGCCAGCGCATTTAGGCCCGGCACGGTGGGATCGCCCGCGCCGGTGAAGTTAAACGAACTGACCGGATACGGCGCGGGCTGTGGCAACTGCCCCGCCCCGGCGGCTGGAAGGTATCCGTCCATTGCTTGCAAGATGTGGTCGAGCGCGTCGGTTACCGGATCAGCGCCCGTCATCTTGGCGCGCAACTGTTGCAGCACTCGCGCCGCGTTCCCAGCGTCGGGATCTGTGAGGAATGGGAGCGATGCACCCGCGTGCGGGGTTCCTAGCGTGATCAATCCCTGCACCAGCGCGGCATTCGCCGCAGCGAAGACTCGCGCCGGCACACCCGATGTCGAGTGTGCCACCAGCGTAACCTTCGCGCCCCCCCGCAGCTGTCCAATCTGCCCGACCACTCGCCCAATCTGGTTGACCAGCGACGTCAGGTTCCCACTGCCATCATCCTGCAAGTCCGCCGTGTAATAAGCGACCTTCGCCGTGACCGAACTCAGATCCACCGCCGCTGGATCCACGCCGCTCACCCGCAGATTGAAATTGGCGCCGGGATCGGTCGTTCCATGCAGATTGGGGTCGCTCAGTAGTGTCTGCCAGATCTGGTGATCCGAAAAACTGGGGCCTAACAGGAGTACCACGCGGCTGGCACCGGCGCCGCCGGCCCAGCTATCGATTTGTGTCAGGATTTGCGAGATTGCGGCGGAGTCTTGCGGCTGCTTGGGATGCGCGGATGAGAGCGTCGTTCCAGTTGTCCAACCGCTCGCGGGAATCTGCGAACTTGTCGGAACAATTCCATCGCTACTAGAGAAATAACCCTCCAGTTCGCTCAGCGCGTTCACCAGAGCAACCGTATCCAGCCCGTCCAGTGTGTTGCTGAGGTCAGGAAGGAACGCCGCGACCGACTGCGTCACGCTGAGCAGGCTTGGCATATCGGCAGCGCTGGTCGCTTGCGCGATTAGGCCAGTGGCCCACTTCGGTGGCGGACCGGCCGGTTCTATCCACGCCAGGGCGTCGGCAGGCGGTGCGGCGTCCGAAGTAAGCGGCAGCACCCATGGATCGTCGTAGGTTCCCGAACCTTCAATTGCCACGTTGAAGTTCGGTGCGCCTGTGGGCAGTGTCCCGGGCAACGCGTTGCTCAGCAGAGCCTGCAACCACGCCAGTGCGTTCGGCAGAAATGCGCTGCCGTCAGACGAAACGCTCGTAACCAGTTGAAGGATCCATCCCCGCAGCGCATCTGCGGGGTTGGTGAACAGCGACCCGGCTCCGGACGGGTCGGAAAGCACTGGCCAATCCACTTGCAATCCCGGCAGTTGATCGTTCAATCCCAGCAATCCCGCCAGCGTGAAAGCGGGAATGCCACCCCAATCGAGCGCCGCGCGCACCAGGAACATGCGCAACAACAGCTCCAGATTTGGCACGGTGATACCGAAGCTCGCCGCCGTAGCCGCTACATTTGCGGGCGTCGAAACATCGAATCCCGCGGGCGGGGGAAACTTGATGGCGGGAAGTGTTACCGTATCGCTGCCGGATGTGAGCACTACGTTCTGGAGTGATGCCGACCACTGCATGCTCGTTTTTGGCGTCCAATCCATCGACGCCTCGAACGCCGCCGCGCTCACGCCCACTCCTGCCAGATCCGGAATCGAAGGCAATGGCGTCGCCGAGAGAATGGCATGTTGCCCCGCAATCAGCGCCACCTCTCCCGCGCCCGAGGCCGGCAGATCGAACGCCAGCAACTCGGCCAGCCATTCAAACTGGATTGGCGCGCTTGTTATCTCTGCTCGCAACCCCACTCGCAGTTGCTGCGGATCGGCGGCGCTTCCCGAGGTCTGGGCGTTCCAGGCGGCAAGTTCGATCGCCACCGGGCCCGCCGACGTAATCTGCACGTGCCACGGATCAAGTACCGTCCCCGTGCCCGCGACCGCACCGGCAATCCCCGCGAGTCCCGCTAATTCCTCCAGCATGAATGACCAGTTGTGGATCGGGTCGAGGAGCACCGCGCGATGCACCGCCGCAATCGCACCCGCGGGATTTGTCACCAGCAACGCCGGACTGATCAGATGCGTGGTGCCGCCATCGTTAACGGGCGCGACGAAGCCTGCAAGTGCGGCAAGATGACGCCCAACTCCATTCCCCAGCGCCGCCACGATTTCGTTTTGCACCGTCTGGCTTACCGCGGCAACTACGCTGTCGGCATTTGTGAGATCAAGCTGCGGGTAGGGAGTGGTCGTGCCGGCAATCGTCAGCGAAACATTCTCTAACATCACCAGGGGTTGCAACTGGCTGCCGTTCCACGTGAGGCCCGCTTCAACCGAGCCCACCGTAATCGTGGAGTTGCTGAATAGCGGAGGCGCGCCGCCTGGAGCGATCAAAGTGACCGACGCTGCCGGCAAGACCTGCGATGCGGTTGTGCCTGCGAGTGGAAACGAGGCGATAGTCGCACTCGCTGTTACCTTGGCGGCAGGATTCGCTCCACTCGGCACCAGCACCACTTCCGCGCCAATCAACATCGCGCTAGCGCTGCCCGTCGTCTTCTGCGTCAACACCACGTCGAGATGCGAGGCACTGCCCGCACCAAAAGGCAGCAGCGAAACACGCCACGGTCCTTGTGGGCTCGTGCCGTCGTTCGTCGGTGCAGACGTCGATCCGACTAGACCTGCGAGATGGCCAAGCCAGGCGACGATCGGCGGAGTGCCGCCGCCTTGCCATAGCGACGCGAACCAGGACTGGATCGCTGAGACCCCCTGGCTTGAAAGGGTCAGAAACGGAAATGGCGGAATGCTCGGATCGCCGAATCCCAGCAAGGGCAGCAGGTGCGCGATAACTGCCGCGGCCTCTCCCGCCGCCCCGCTGATCTGGCTTAGCGCTTGACGCAGCAGACCGATCACAAGGTGCAGCGTCTGCGATTCGAGCGAAGACGGATCCAGCGGGTTGATGGTTACATCAGCTGCCGGATCGCTCTCGAGCTGCAATTGTTCGAGCGTGATGACTGCGCTCGCACCAGGAGTACCAGATGCTACCCAGACCTGTGCGCTCACCGAAACCGCGCTCAGCCCGATCACTTGCGCCGGCTGTTGCCAGCCTAGATTGAGACGCAGTTCAATCGCGAAAGGACTAGCTTGCGTCCCAGCGACCAGAGTAAGGTTGCTGCCATCGGTCGAGACCAGAGGCATCCGAACCCGCAGTCGCGCCAGTGGATCGCCAGCGCCACTCGAATGATATTCCCCTGCCGCACCGAATAGGACGCCGGCGTTCGTGTTATTGACGGTGAGGTAGACGTTGCCGAGAGTCTGCTGTCCCAGCAGAGGATGCCATTTCTCCGTAGCTGCCAAACCGTCGAGTTGTTCCGGTGGGAGCAGGGCATCGAGCATGTCGAGCAACGCGTCGCGTTGCGAGTGGTTGGGACTGTTCGTGAGAATAGACTCAAGCCGGCTGAGCGGATCCTGGAACCACGACGTGTCGACCGATCCGTCATCGGAAATCAGGCCGATGCTCTTGCCCACATCGAGAACTTCCGACTCGAGCTGCGAGGCGTCGATCACTAGCTTCCTCCCGTCAGCGCGGCTGAGGCGCTCAGGGGTGCCGTGGGCTGAAGAGTCAATTGACCCGGAGCCAGGGCAATACCACGCGCTGCCAAGCCTCGCTCTGTGGCGTGGTCCTGGGCCAGTCCGAGCACGCTGGCCCACAGCGCGGCCTGCAGCCCCTTTCCCCACCGCGCGGCTAACGGCCCGTTGCCGCGCGGATACTCATCGGTCGTGGCTACCAAACCTGCGGGATCGTTCGCACCCCCCATCGCGAAGGTGACCACGAGCGGTGAGCGTCCTGTCTGGTCCGTTTCCAGATCAACAGAGAACAGCAGAGTCCCATCCAACAGCCGGACTTGGGTGCTGTCAAGATGCACCAGCACTTCGTCTCCTTTGTCCACCCAGATCACTTTCATTGGCGCAACCGCTCCAACTGGCATCTGCGATCCATCCGCTGGAGTTCCAGCCAGGCGCAAGCTGAGCGTTGATGCAAGCGCAGCCTCGTTAAATTGATCGGGAATTTTGTAGGGCGGCGGGGGAGGAGGCGAAGGCGGTAGTCGCCTGAGAATGACCACCAGCAGCAACAGCACGGCTATGACCAGGATTATGAGGGCCAGGAGCAGGATTGCCGTGATCACCCCATTGAGATCTCCTCGTAAGGCCGCGTCCGGCGCAGTCCGGATCCCCCTGGCAAATCGTCGGAACATGTACTGACCCGATAGGGTCGTAGCCGCTCGCTAGCTATTAATGAACCATGATGAACTGCGGGGAAGAAGCTTAACTGACTGAAAATATTTCGCCATTTATGTCACACTGCGCCCGGCGCGTCAAGCAAGAGCTGGAATTTTCTGTGGAAAACGTTGGTTCTCATAACGGGGCGAGGTCTTTGGTTGGAGCGCTAGGGTGATCGTATAAATGTGCGATCGCTCATAAAGCTTGAGCAATCGACAGGAAACAATGGATCGTCAGTTCCAGATTATCAATTCACCCAAGCCTGATGACCGGGGCCAGTCCATTCCGGCAGCCCCCCGCCGTATCGGCGGATGGCAATGCCTCGAGCTCGTCCTTCTCGGCCTGATGATTCTGACGCGGCAACCCTCCGTCCCATCCTGTGGGCTGCAGACATTCGTTGAGGAACCTGTGCCAATTCCTGCTGAAAAGTTACTATCAAGTTTTGAGCGTTGTGTGTCACGATAACTGCAAATTCCGGTACAGCTTCAGACCACGATCTGCGCGGCCTGCCGGAAACCAGAAAGCGGAAAACCCAAATGGTTACGACCATTAAATCAACTTATGGATATGCGATCTCGGGCTGGGCGCGCCGTTGGTCATAGTTCTGTTTCGCAGTGCAGGTGCGTCCATGGTGAGCAATGAATTGGGCTGGCTACTGCGGCGCGACAACGGGGTAAATTTCCTGCTAAATTTGGCGGAGCACGCGACGCCAGTGCGTCACACCGGCGTCACAACGGGATCTAGCGTTCTGCAAGTAATTGAAAACAAAAACTTGTGGCAGCCGGACCTGTAAGCCGAATTCTGTCTGCGGGATTGCTCCCGCAGGACGGTCATTCCTCTGGGCCGCGCATTACTGCGAGGCTCAAGCGACCTACCCGGAGGTTGTGACGCGCCGAGCCGGCACGTTCTCCCGGGCAAAGCTTTCACTTCAACCAGGTCCCTCCCTATTTGGTCTTGCTCCGTGTGGGGTTTGCCCTGCCCGCTGCATTACTGCAACGGCGGTGCGCTCTTACCGCACCTTTTCACCCTTACCTCGGCGTTGCCGCCGAGGCGGTATGTTCTCTGTGGCACTAGCCGTCAACCGGGCTTGAACCCGGCTTCCCGGACGTTATCCGGCACACTGCTCTGCGGAGTTCGGACTTTCCTCCCTCGCCGCGGAAGCGCCGAGAGCGACCGTCCGGTCCAGCTGCCTACAGAGTCATTATATGCGATAAGACCAAAAGCGCCCTTGGTCGTTGGTCGTCGGCTCAAGCGCGAAGAGTACATTTTCCTAGACTGGATGCGACGAGCTTTAACCAAGCCTTTTATTCAGGCAGACTCGAACAACTTGGTGTCAGGCTCCTTGCAACGGTAAGTTGGGCCGGTTCCGCTCTTTGATAGACTTACAATCGACACGGCCGGTGCGGCTATCCGAAGATGGCAGCCCGAAACCCGATCCCTGACGATTTTCGAGGCAAGCGGCTTCAGGCCATTCAATGGTTCACCAGGCCCTCAAGATCATTGAAGCTTTGGCTGTGGCTGGCGCCATCTCCGGCACCGCTTACTATGCCCTGTGCCTGTGGAGTGCGGCACAGTTTCTGCAATCTCGAAAGGCGGCGGACAAGAGTGTCCGCCCGACACAACCTGTCTCTATTCTCAAGCCGCTGCGTGGCACCGATCCCGAGATGTACGAAAGCTTCCGCAGCCACTGCCTGCAGGACTATCCGGAATACGAGGTCATCTTCGGGGTCAGCGATGCGAACGATCCGGCGATTCAGTTAGTTGAACAACTGAAAGCGGAGTTTCCGCAACGCGCGATCCGCTTAATGGTTTGCCCAGAGAGGCTGGGCAGCAATATTAAAGTGAGCAATCTCGCCCAGATGGTGCGCCAGGCGCGTCACGGATACATCATCGTCAACGACAGCGACATTCGGGTCGAGCCTGATTACCTCCGCCGGGTGCTGGCGCCGTTGACCGATCCCAAGGTTGGGCTGGTCACTTGCCTCTATCGCGGGATTGCCAATGCGACTCTGGGCTCGCGCATGGAATCACTCGGCATCAGCACCGACTTCGCTGCCGGCGTGCTCGTCGCGCAAACCGTCGAGAACGGAATCCGCTTTGGATTAGGCTCCACGCTCGCTTTCCGCCGCCGCGATCTCCAGGCGATTGGCGGGTTCGAAGCTCTCGTCGACTATCTGGCCGACGACTATCAGATTGGCAGCCGGATCGCGGCGCTGGGGCTGAAGGTAAAGTTATCCGACATCGTGGTCGACACATTTCTACCTCGCTATACGCTTCGCGGCTTCTTCGATCACCAATTGCGCTGGGCGCGCACCGTCCGCGATTCCCGCTTCTGGGGATACGTTGGACTGGGGTTGACGTTCGCTTTGCCCTGGGCGTTGCTGGCCTTGATTTTCAGCCGTGGCGCAGCCTGGGCGTGGGCGTTGCTGGCCTGTACTGCGGTGATGCGTTTCGCCGTGGCCATCGTGTTTGGGAAGTACGTGCTAAAGGATCGCCAGGCCATGCGCTCTTTCGCATTGATTCCCGTCCGCGACCTAGTTGCGCTGTTGGTCTGGATCGTGAGCTTTGCCGGACACAGAATCGTGTGGCGCGGAGATCACTTCAATTTACAAAACGGTAAACTGAAAAGGATCTCCGATCAGCCAATGTAGGTGCGGGCGTCCAGTTCCGTGTGGTGCAAATCTGAAGTACGTCAATCAGAGTTTCCCGAACCGCGAGAAGATACCGCCAACGCGGATGCCTCGTTTGCGTCCAGAACCTCGCGGACTTTTCTCGCCAACGTCTTTAGCGAAAAAGGCTTTTGCAGAAACCGTGTGCGGACGTCGATCTTTCCGTGTTGCAGGACAGTGTTTTCCGCATAGCCGGAGACGAACAACACCTTCATGTCCGGCCGCTCATCCGTCAATCGTTCCGCCAGCGTCGGACCACCCATTCTGGGCATCACTACATCGGTGACCAGCAGGTGAATCGGGCCGCGGTACTCCCGCGCCGCGCGGATCGCGTCTTCTCCATCGGTCGATTCCAGCACGGTGTAACCGCTGCGAGTAAGAAACTGCCGGGCGGCTTGACGTACGGATGCTTCGTCTTCCACAAGCAGTAGAGTTTCGCAGCCGCGCGGAGAGCTTTCGGCCGGCTTCGTGATCACGATCTCGCTACTCAGCGACTGAACCTGAGGCAGGTAGACTTTGAAGGTGGTTCCAAGTCCAAGTTCGCTGTACACCCAGACAAAGCCGCCGTTCTGCTTCACAATGCCGTAGACGGTCGCCAGCCCCAGCCCCGTCCCTTTGCCCGCCTCTTTCGTGGTGTAAAACGGTTCAAAGATGTGTGCCAGATGTTTCGCCGCGATGCCCTGGCCTGAGTCGGTAACGGTGAGCAGTACATAATCGCCCGGCGGCACTATAGAGTGGCGCTGTACGTAGGATTCATCGACGCGAAGAGTGGCGGTTTCGATTGAGAGCGTACCACCGCCAGGCATAGCGTCGCGCGCATTGGCCGCAAGGTTCATCACCACCTGCTCGATTTGTACGGGGTCTGCCTTGACCTTCGCCAGATTCTGCGCCGGAGTGAAGAGCAGTTCAATGTCTTCACCAATCAGTCGCGGTAGCATGGTGGTGATTTCCCCGATAACAGTATTCAGGTCGAGGATTTGCAACGATTGCATTTGCTTGCGGCCAAACGCCAGCAACTGGCGAGTCAGGTCGGCCGCTCGGCGGGACGCGGTCATAATTTCGGCAACGTTTCGCCGCAGGGGGTCCTCGGCGACCAGGGAGTCCAGCATGAGCTCGGCGTAAGCGCTGATCACCAAGAGCAGATTGTTGAAATCGTGGGCCACCCCTCCGGCCAGCCTTCCAATGGCATCCATTTTCTGGGATTGTTGGAGTTCCGATTCCAGCCTGCGACGCTCGGTGATGTCGCGGAACGTGGAGATGAAATGCGTGATTCCCTCACTGCCGTCTCGTAGCGGGGTGAGGACCTCCTCAATAATTAGGGTTTCCCCATTCTTCTTCCGGTTCATGATGATTCCCCGGAACACGTTTCCGGAGCGAACTGTGTTCCACATCTCCTCGTAAAGGTCACCTGTCTGTTGTTCAGATTTCAGGATTCCCAGTGTTTGGCCGATCGCTTCCTGCCGCGTATATCCGGTCAGAGCCTCGAACGCTGGATTCACGTATTCCATCACGCCGGATCCGTCCATAATGGCTAACGCCTCCGCCATTTGCTCCACCGAACGCCAAAGTTTCCGCAGGACTTCCTCGGACTCCAGATGCTGGCGTTCCGGCGAGTGCGCGTCAAAGGCGCTGGCATGGGTTGCGTATGCGTCCGGAAATTGGCTCGGGGCTGTGTGGTGACCAGCGATGGTCTGAATGGCAATCTCGATCACGTCCTTGTTGACGGGATCACTTAGAAAAATGAGCGGAACGCCAGAAACATGTTGGCGCACCTGGCGTAACACCTGAAATGCAACGTTATCAGTCGATTGGTAACTGCAGAGTAGAAGGTCATAGCTTCCTTTCCCAAACTGATTGAGCACCTCCTCAGGCGACGCAGCGTGTTCGAGGCATAGCGTGCCATTGCCCGTCCCTGCAAGTAACTCGCGCAGGCTGACGAAGTCTTCCTCGCTTCCTCCCACCACTAGCAATCGGAGTTGCCGTTTGCCAGCTTCGGAAGTTCTTGGTTGCCTCATTCTCTGGTTCGCCCCCATAGTTGCTTCATCGGAGGTTGAGCCGTGGAACATCTCTGCCAGAGGGCGGGTTCGGAAAAGATTAAGTGACTAAAGTTCCAATTCAGGAAGAACATAATGCAGACGCAGGCATCCCTCCCTGCGCGGACTGACTGATAGTTGCGGCCTCGTGAGCACTTTCCATAACCGCCCAGGTTGGAGGACAATAGAAGGAATCGTTTCGGTGAGGTGACCTATGCGGCATTTCTCTGGATTTCTTTGCATTGGACTCCTGCTTCTTTCGGCAGCGGCCCTCGGGCAACAGATTCGCGGCGATTACATCGAAACCCGCAGTGCCGATGTATACACCGGACAGTGTTTCGCCAACGGCGAAGTCAATCTCGTAGGCGACGAGGCTATCCTGGCGTGGCACGTTCAAAGCGGCAACTGGGACGGGGTTTCGCTGGACGGCCTGACTGTCGCCGCCGCCGTGCATGCCCACGCCACTCTGGGTGATCCATACGCGAATCCCTATCCGGCGCAGGCCGTTCTTTTCGTGGACGACCAGGCGACCCCGCAGCAGAGTTCGGCGCTGGTCGCGTTCGCACACCAAATGGGAGGTGAACTTCTGCGTCACGCACAGCAAGTAATTCCCGCGCCCATGGAACTAGTGGTCAATCCCGAGCATCACGGAGTGGCACTGCTGCGGGCTGGACAGTTCGCAACCGTGCAAACCCGCCCCGTCAATGACAAAGACCATCTCTGCGGGAACGAAGCGACCTTTTATCCGCCGCTGACCCAACTGACACACTCGATGCCAGCCGTAGCGCTGACCGATTCCTATCGCGGTCCGGGACTGGACGTAGATTGGGAATCGCACGGAAGGCGCAGCGCGTTCGTAGGCACTTTCGTGCGATAGTCTGATCCGGTTTGCGGGACACATATCGGTTTCTGCCTGCAGATGTGGACCATCCTGCCCGCAATTCACGCTGCCGAATCTCTTCATACCAAAGTAATAGCTCGAATTACGAAAGCGCATGCACGTGGGACATCTGTTAGTCCGTGGTCGCGGGTGAGATGTTGAGGTTGTATTTTCTCGATCGAGGAAGCCGGCGACCCATGGAAAAAGGTGACTTTCTGGACGAAGTTCATGTTCGAATTCTGCGGGTGACCGAAGACCTGCGGGCGATTCAGCAAACGTTGAACTGCGCAGCCATGCAAGCGCCCGGCGATCCTGAACTGATGGAAGCTCTCTGTCAGTTGCCGGAGATCGAGTCCCTTCACGTGTTGAAATCCGCGCTCGACCAGATGCGCCACTTCCTCTGGTTTTACATGCAAGTGATGACGAATGAATCCGAGGACGGCGAACGGCTACGCCAGAGCTTTGGCCCCAAACCAGCCGAAGAGGGCATTGTTAGCCCCAGGGTAGCGGCCGCGGAGAAGTTCAAACGCGCCGCTGATACCGCGCTGCTCCAGTATCTCTCTGACGGGAAAGTTCGCAAACCGAACTAGTCCGCGTTCCACAAGGCTTCCCAAGACGGTTCGGAGAGTAATGCGGCAGTCTAGAGTCATTTCCCTTAGATATATCCCGCACGCGACCCCAAATCTTTACAATCGGGAAAACTCTGCATCTCCGGGCAAAGAAACTAAATCCAATAGAATATTAATGATCCGGCGGCGAGTGCGCTGGGTACGATCTTAGGACGTCCGCGAGGACCACCGCTTCGCATCACTTTTAATGTTCATATCTGAGGATTAGCTTTTTCGTTATTGAATTTGAAGACAAGAATCAGGGTGTGGCGGATTGATCATGATTGCTAGAGTGCTCGCGGGTCAGTAGCTTTTTGTAGAGGCCTGAGGAAACTATGTGGATTGTCCGACTTGCACTGCGGCGGCCTTACACGTTTGTAGTCGTCGCTTTGTTGTTGTTGATTCTGGGTCCGATCGTCATTCTACGCACGCCTACGGATATTTTCCCGAATATTAATATTCCCGTGGTCAGCATCCTCTGGAACTACCAGGGCCTCAATCCCGACGATATGTCGAATCGCATCGTGTTCCAAACGGAACGGGCGCTGACGACGCTGGTGGACGACATCTCGCACATCGAATCGCAGTCGCTGAATGGGATCGCGGTAGTGAAAGTGTTTTTCCAGCCTCATGCGGACATTACCAAGGCGATCGCGCAAGTGACAGCGATCTCGCAAACCCAACTCAGGCAATTGCCGCCAGGGACCACGCCGCCGTTGGTGATTACCTACAGCGCGTCCAGCGTGCCCATTATTCAACTGGCACTTTCGGGGCAGAAGCTTTCGGAACAACAACTGTTTGACTACGGCGTAAATTTCATTCGGACGCGTTTGATCACGGTTCCGGGGTGCGCCATTCCATATCCCTACGGCGGGAAGCAGCGCCAGGTACAGATTGACCTGGACACCAACGCGCTGCAATCGAAGGGGCTTTCGCCGGTGGACGTGGTGAATGCGATCAGCGCGCAAAATATCATTCTTCCTTCCGGCACTTCAAAGATTGGGACATTCGAATATGCCGTCGATACCAACAGCAGTCCGAGGACGGTTGCGGAATTGAACCAATTGCCGATCAAGACGGTCGGGAGCACGACCATTTACATACACGATGTGGCCTATGTACGCGACGGATTTCCGCCGCAGACAAATATCGTGCGGGTGAACGGACAGCGCTCGGTTCTACTCACGGTTCTGAAGAGCGGGCAAACTTCGACGCTCGATATCATCGCCGGTGTCAAAGCCCTGCTGCCGCAGATTGCGGCGGGTTTGCCGCCTGAGTTACACATACACCCGCTGGCTGACCAGTCGCTTTTCGTTCGCGCGTCGATTGACGGGGTGATAAAAGAGGCGACGATTGCGGCCTGCCTCACCGGTCTGATGATTCTGATCTTTCTGGGCAACTGGCGCAGCACAGTGATCATCGCGGTTTCCATCCCGCTGTCGATTCTGACTTCGATCATTGTGATGAGCGCGCTGGGCGAGACCATTAACATCATGACGCTGGGTGGATTGGCACTGGCCGTGGGCATTCTGGTGGACGACGCCACGGTTGAGATCGAGAATATCAACCGGAATTTGGCGCAGGGGAAAGAGGTCGAGCACGCGATTCTGGACGGCGCCCAGCAGATTGCGGTTCCTGCTTTCGTTTCGACGCTCGCCATCTGCATCGTCTTCGTGCCCATGTTTTTCCTCACCGGAGTGGCGCGTTTTCTGTTCGTGCCGCTGGCAGAGGCGGTGGTGTTTGCCATGCTGGCTTCCTACCTGTTGTCGCGAACGCTGGTGCCCACCATGGCCAAATATTTGTTGCGCGGCCATGAGGCGGAGACGCTGGCAGCAAATCAAAGCCGAAATCCCCTGGTCGCCATGCAGATCAAGTTTGAAGCGGCCTTTGAGCGCTTTCGAGAGGGCTATCACGGATTGTTAGAGCGCTGCCTTCATCACAAACGGGCTTTCCTGTTTATTTTCTTGGGCACGTGCGTAACCTCGCTGGTGCTTCTAGTCCCGTGGTTGGGCCAGGATTTCTTTCCAGCGGTGGACGCGGGCCAGTTCAAATTGCACATGCGCGCGCCTACGGGAACGCGCATCGAGGAAACAGCGCGGCTTTCCGATCTGGTGGAGCAGTCGATTCGCGAGCAGATTCCGCCGAAGGAAATCGACAGCATCATCGACACCATCGGTCTGCCTTACAGCAGCATCAATCTTTCGTACAGCAATTCGGCGCCGATCGGTCCGGAAGATGTCGATATTCTCGTCAGCTTATCGAACGGGCACCGGCCAACGGCGCAATACGTCCACGATCTGCGCTTGAGACTTCCGGAGGAGTTTCCCGGTGTAACCTTTTCGTTTCTGCCGGCCGATATTGTCAGCCAGATTTTGAACTTCGGTCTGCCTGCTCCGATTGACATTCAGATTGTGGGTTATGGTGTGGATGCAAACCGGGCATTCGCCGACAAACTGCTGGAGCGGGTCCGGAGAGTTCCTGGAACCGTCGATCTACGTATTCAGCAGCCATCTGACCAGCCGTATTTACACGTTAATGTCGACCGGACGAAGGCTCAACAGGTAGGCTACACGCAGCGTGATGTTGCAACTAACCTGCTGGTTTCGCTGAGCGGCAGTTTCCAGACAACTCCTGAGTTTTGGGTTGATCCTAAAACCGGGGTGAGCTATTCCATCGCAACCCAGACTCCGCAGTACCGCATCGATTCTCTGCAGGACCTGGAGAACATTCCGGTGACCGGCCCGAGTGGTGCCCAGCCTCAGATTCTGGCCAGCCTGGCTTCGATCCGCCGGGGCGCTGGTCTGGCGGTGGTCTCACACTATGACATTCAGCCGCTGATCGATATTTACGGTTCGGTGCAAGGCCGGGACCTGGGCGGAGTGGCGCGCGATATCAACCAGATCGTGCAGGACAGCAAGAAGGAGCTGCCGCGCGGCTCTCAACTGATCGTCCGCGGGCAGATTCAGACCATGCGTTCTTCGTATGAAGGACTTCTGGGCGGCCTCGTGTTTTCGATTGTGCTGGTGTACCTGCTGATCGTGGTGAATTTTCAGTCGTGGCTTGATCCATTCATCATTATTTCTGCCTTGCCCGCGGCCCTCGCGGGTATTGTTTGGTTTCTGTTCGTTACCCACACGACCCTCAGCGTTCCGGCGCTCACCGGTTCGATCATGTGCGTGGGGGTTGCAACGGCCAATAGCATCCTGGTGGTGAGCTTTGCGAAGGAGCAGTTGGCCGAAGGAAAAGACGCGATTGCGGCCGCGCTGAATTCCGGGTTCACGCGTTTCCGGCCGGTCCTAATGACGGCTCTCGCCATGATCATCGGTATGGTTCCGATGGCGATAGGATTAGGCGAAGGTGGTGAACAGAATGCTCCCCTTGGCCGGGCGGTCATCGGCGGTCTATTATTTGCGACCGTAGCGACCCTGTTTTTCGTGCCGGTTTTCTTCAGCGTCCTGCACGGGCGCAGAGAGCGGTTAGCTCGTGGTGAAGCAAAACATTGATCTGATTTTATATTGATTTAGTTATAGAGTTTACGGAGCGTCTTCATGAAGGTTGAATCGCAAAACGAAGTTGAGAAGCCAGTGCAAATGGAGAGGCCGGTGACGGTACAGGAACAAAAACTGGTGGACCAACGTCAGGGTAAGCCCTCACGCCGCTGGTGGATTGCCGTGCTTGCGTTTGTGATCGTAGTGGCGGTCGTCATTTCTGGAATCTTGCCTCGAATCCATGCCCGTGCTGCTCTCGACAAGGAAACGGCCGAGATGGCCATTCCAAACGTTTCCGTGATCCGCCCTAGGCGCGGCGCCCCGGCGCAAGAGGTGGTTCTGCCCGCGAACGTTCAAGCTTACATTGATGCTCCGATATATGCGCGGACCAATGGATATCTGAAACGCTGGTACGCGGACATCGGTACGCGAGTAAAGGCCGGGCAATTGTTAGCGGACATTGAGACTCCGGAAGTCGACCAGCAACTGCGGCAGGCACGCGCTGATTTAGCAACCGCGGAAGCCAACTTGAGTCTTTCGCAGATTACGAATACCCGCTATGCGGACTTGCTGAAAACCGATTCCGTTTCCAAACAGGATGCGGATAATGCCGCGGGAGATTTTGCGGCCAAGCAGGCCACCGTCCAGTCCTCACAAGCCAACGTACGAAGACTGGAAGAACTGCAAGCTTTCGAGAAGATCTATGCTCCCTTCGATGGCGTGATTACGGCGCGAAACACTGATATTGGCGCGTTGATCGATTCAGGGAGCAGCGGCGGAACGAGGACTGAGCTTTTTCACATTGCCCAGCCGGACAAATTGCGAGTGTATGTCAATGTGCCGCAGGTCTACTCGCAGGCGGCGAAACCCGGGCTGAGTGCTGATCTGGTGCTGTCGGAGTTTCCAGGCAGGGTCTTCCACGGAACGTTGGTCCGAACGGCTGAAGCGATCGATCAGTCTACGCGAACTCTGCTGGTGGAAATTCGTGTAGACAATCCCACCGGCACGCTGTTCAGCGGGGCTTATGCCGAAGTGCATTTGAAGCTGCCCACCGCGACCTCAGCTTTCATTCTTCCAGTGAACGCGTTGCTGTTCCGATCCGAAGGACTTCGCGTGGCTGCTGTAACCGACGGCAAGCACGCCGAACTTAGGCCGATAACATTGGGCCATGACTTTGGCTCTGAGGTCGAAGTCGTCGCTGGGCTTACCGGGGATGAATCGATTGTCGTCAATCCGCCGGATTCGCTTGTGTCGGGAGAAGAAGTCCGTATTGCACAGCCGGCGGCGGGAGGCTCTCAACAGTGACCGGTTTGCGGCAAACGCGCGCTGGCTCTAGGAAATTGATGCCTAAGTTTCTCGGTGGGACGCTGTTCGCCGGTCTGATGCTTTTGTGCGGTTGTGCTGTAGGCCCTCGCTATTCACGGCCTTCCGCGCCGGTCCCGGCGGATTACAAAGAGACGCCGCAGAACTGGAAGCCCGCGCAGCCTGCCGATCAGACGCTGCGAGGAAAATGGTGGGAGATCTATCAGGATCCTCAGCTCAACGCGCTCGAAGAGAAAATCAGTATCTCCAATCAGAGCCTGAAGGCGGCGCAGGCGCAGTTTGAGCAAGCACGCGCGACGGTTCGCTACAATCGGGCGGATTACTATCCAACGATTACGGCAGGAGTCTCAGCTACGCGGGAACGCCTTTCCCAGAATCGTCCATTCGCGACCCTTTCAACGGTCACAACCACGAACGACCTCATCATTCCTGTAGACATGTCTTATGAGCCGGACGTGTGGGGCAGAGTCCGTAAGACAGTTGAAGTTGCTCGCGCAAATGCTCAGGCTTCCCTGGCGGACCTCGAGTCGGTAAGCCTGAGTGTGCATGCTGAATTGGCGGTGGATTACTTTTCAGCGCGGGAGTTGGACGCCGAGGCGAAGTTGCTCGATGACACCGTCGCCAGTTACGTGAAGCAGCTGCAGCTGACGGAGAGTCGCTATAAGGGAGGAGTTGCGTCGCAGGTGGACGTGGCGCAGGCCCAAACCCAACTCGAAACGGCGCGCGCCCAGGCCATTGATGTGAGAGAGCAGCGGACTCAGTTTGAACATGCAATTGCTGTGCTGATCGGGGAGCCGGCTTCGACTTTCAGCTTGCCGGTTGTTCCGCTGAATGCGACCCCGCCAGTGATCCCGCCAGGATTGCCCTCTGAGTTGTTGGAGCGACGGCCGGACATCGCCGCTAACGAACGCCTGATGGCCTCGGCGAATGCGCAAATCGGAGTGGCGAAAGCCGCGTATTTTCCCATGTTCAACCTGTTTCCCAGCGCCGGGTTCGAAAGCACCACGATCGTGAATTGGCTTTCCAGTCCAAGCGCGTTCGCCCTGGTGGGAGCTTCGGCGGTGGTAACTGCGTTCGACGCGGGAAGGCGTCGGGCGGCCAGCGACCAGGCTCGCGCCGGTTACGATCAAACCGTGGCCAATTATCGCCAAGACGTGCTCACGGCTTACGAGGAAGTGGAAGACAACCTTGCGGCGTTGCGATTGCTCGAAGATGAAGCCAACACCCAAGCCGCGGCCGTGGCAGCGGCGGAGCACTCTCTGGCCCTGTCGAACAATCGCTACCGAGGTGGTGTGACCAGCTATCTCGAGGTCATCACGGCGCAATTTACAGCGCTTGGCGACGAGCGGACAGCGGTGCAGCTTTCAGGTCGTCGCATGGTGGACAGCGTGTTGCTGATCAAAGCTCTGGGCGGCGGCTGGGATGCGGCAAGTTTGTCGACGGTGAAAATGGAATCACGCACGCCCATTCCACCCGGCCAATGAACTGCTGAGGTTGAACTTCACGCTCCGGCTTTCTTCGACTGAGCTGTCTTTTTCTGCTTCATGCTGCGGCGGCGGAGAGCCTTCGCACGCCTCACCAGCTCTTCCGCAGAGTACATACTGCCGCGGCAGTTGTGCGCGCCGCAGGAGCATGGCGACGGGTCATCCAGGTCGCCGTCGTACAAGTTGTAGTCGTAAGTCAGTTCCTCACCAGCCGCGATATCCCGGGCGGCAATAATCCACACGCGGCCTTTGATTTCGTCGGCCTCACAATTGGGGTCGCACGAGTGATTGATGAACGCAGCTACACCTTCGCCATCAATCACGTGTTTGCCATCCGTGAGCCCAAACAAATAGGTTCGGGGATGGTCGTCGTAGAGTGCGTCGGCCTCTTTGATCGTAATGCGCGGCCCCGCGTACTCGACAACGTAGGTGCCCTCCTTAATCGGAGCCGTAGTGTGGCAACCGTCAGAATCAATCTTGGACTGTCCGATGACTAGGTGCTCCGGGCCAGTGTGTTTTCGTCGGGCGTCACGGTCGAACTTGCGCGGCGTCGCTTGAGGCATGTTGTCAGGTGCGGAGCGGTTGATCTGGGTAGAAACAGAATAGCGTCAATTGCAAAACCGTGGCAAGCAGTGAGGAGAAAGGCACGGAGACGAGAATTTACACGTTATTCACCTTGCGGTCACTTTAGCGTAACAAAGTACGGCCTAAACTACGTCACCGAATAGGAGAGGCCGAAAGTATCCGTGTGAAGGCCTGCCTTTCGCGTCGTACGAAATCAATTTATAGAGCGGGTTGCGGCGGAGTTGCGGCGTGCCCTTGCGACTTTCATTGCGGCAGCTTATCGCGGTTCCTCTTTGCGTATCTTTCGGAAAACGTGTGCGCATAGCCGCGCGCCTGGGGGTTTAGTGGGGATGCATTCATGAAGCAGCTGATTTTCGTGGTGGAAGATGAGAACGAAGTTTGTGAGCTGGCCCAGCAGTGCCTCGAGGAGGCCGGCTATGTCGTGCGCACATTTTCGACCGCCAACGTGATACGCGAAGTAGAGGAGAAGCGTCCTTCCCTACTGTTGCTCACCATGATGATGCCGGACGGCAACGGCCTCGACCTGTGCCGCTGTATCCGCGAGCATCACACTTTGGCAAGAACTCCAATCGTTTTTCTCATTCCGGAAGCTGCCGAGGAACACCGCGCTTTTGCGTTGGAATCCGGCGGCGATGACTGCATCGTGAAGCCCTTTAGCCCGCGCGAATTAGTGGCCCGCGTCCAAGCAGTTCTTCGTCGTTTCGCACCCGGGACCGGGCGATCCAGAACGCAATCGGCCGACCTGGTTATCGATAGCTTAGCCATGAAACTTTCGGTCCGCGGAAGTGAAGTGCCAACCACCAGTTTGGAGTTTCGCCTGATCGAATACCTGGCACGCCATCGGGGTCAGGTGTTCACCCGCGATCTGCTTCTCGATGCGGTGTGGGGAGACATGCAGTTCGTGACGCCACGGAGCGTGGATGCCTGCATACGGCGAATCCGGGAGAAGATTGAGCCGGACCGGACCAGTCCGACTTACCTGAAGACCATTCGCGGAGTTGGCTATCGCCTGGATGCTGTCGCCGCCTGGGAACTCGCGCCAAACGACGGGTGTACCTGCCTTGCGTGTACCACGCCGCTCGGGCCTTCGAGACTCATCCATCAGAGCGAACGCCGCAGAAAAACCGCTTCGTAGGATTGAATTCCGCTGTCCTGATTAACCGGAATCGATCGAGGGGTTCTCAGTGAGACGGGGGCGGTTCCGCAGGCCATGGCGTTCCATAGCTGCATGAGATAATAAATGAAGGGTTCGACCGCTTGGAACTGAGAGGCTAACTACAGTTCCGACCGGTTCGTCATGCAGCTTTCGCTTGCCCGGCCCGACCGACCCAATTGCGCATTCAGACAGCACTCATGCCAGTACAAACAGTTTCGGCAACTCGGTTTCGTGGCGCGACGTACAATGGCCACGACGAGGAAAGTATAGAACGCACCTAAGAAGCCTACAGCTAGAAGGGGGAACATCATGCTGGCTCCTCCACCACCCATGCATGATTGTCCCAGCTGCCTTTGCCGTCTGTGATTTCCGTCACTGCCCACGGTGTCATCTGTCACGCGAGCGCTGTCATCCGGCCAACGACTCGATCGCCTGCACTTCATCCGCCGAAAGCGTTATCTGAGCGCTGGCCAGATCCTGCTTCATGTGCTCGGCGTTGGAAGTACCGGTCAGCGGCAGCATTCCGACAGCACGCGCGAAACTGAACAGAACCTGGGCCGAAGTTGCGTTAGCGCGTTTGGCGATGGCGCTGATCAGAGGATGGTGCAAAACCTCCGCATTCGCGGTCAGCAGCGAAAAGCCCTGATAAATGATCTTTCGTTCCCTGCAGAACGTTCGGACATCGCGATCCCAACCGAAGCGCGCGTAACAGCGGTTTTGTACAAATACTGGGGCTTCGAGGTGCGCAGCCGCCATTTGCTCCAAATGCCGCAGGGAAACATTGCTCACGCCGAGAAGACGCGTCCTACTGGCATCGCGCTCCTTCCGCATCGCATCCCAGACCTCGCTGTCATCATCGGTCCAACCGTAGCCGGAAGCGGGCCCGTGGAGTACATAGCTGTCGACGTGGTCGGTCCCGAGATGCTCGAGCGAACTGGCCATCGACTGCGCGACCTGAACCGAAAGGCTCGATGTGGGATCGTAAGGCAGGCGATGGTCCTGACCCGGTTGATAAGTGAATTTAGTTTGCAGAAAAAGATCTGCGCGCGTCACCACTCCCGCTTGATAAGCGGAGGCCAGCCCCTGACCTACTCCAGCTTCGAAGTAATGTCGCCTCTGGTTGGCCGTGTCGATTCCTCGAAAACCCATGCGCATTGCGAACTCGGTGAGCGCCGGAGTGCGATCTTCCTTCCACGCTGTGCCATAGAGAAAATACGGAAGAGTTGACGGTTGATTGGCTGGCATCGAATTCTATTTCAGGCTGACCGCCTCCTTGAGCGGCAGACTCTGCGAGGAATCACCCACTAAGAATTCGTACTCGCCCGGAGTCAACTGCCATGTGTTCTTATCAACGTTGAAGATGGAAAGATACTGCTGATCGACCTCCACGGTTATTTCCTTGCTTTCTCCTGAATTCAATTTGACTTTGCTCCACCCCACCAGGCGCTTCGGCGGTTCTCCCGCGGTGGCAGGCAGGGCGGCGTAAATCTGTGCGATCTCCGCCCCAGCCCGATTGCCACTGTTGGTCACGGTGAAGTTCACACGAACGTTCTTACCCGAGGTTATCTTTAAGTTGGAATAGGTGTAGGTCGTGTAGGAGAGGCCATAGCCGAAGGGAAACAGCACTTGCTTGTGCTCGGCGTCATACCACTTGTATCCAACCTTCAACCCCTCGTCATAAGTGATTTTAAATGCTGGCAGGCCCGCGGCAATTTTCTTCCACGCATCGGGATCACCGTCCTTCGTGGTCGATGCCTCGGGAGGCTTCACGATGCTGATGTGCGGCAGGTCCGCATCGCTTTTCGGAAATGTGATGGGTAGTTTCGCGCTCGGGTTGACATCGCCAAACAGCACATTGGCTACGGCCCGCGCGCCCGAACTGCCGGCGTACCAGGCCTCAAGAATCCCGCTGACCTGATCGGCCCACGGCATGGTTGCGGCACCGCCGGTTTCAAGAACCACGACAGTATGCGGATTCGCCGCAGCGACCTTTTCGATCAAATCATTTTGATTACCGGACAGTGAAAGGCTGTCGAGGTCCATCCCTTCGCTCTCCCACTGATAGGCGAACACGATGGCAACATCGGCAGTTTTCGCCAGAGCGGCGGCGGAGGAAGTATCCGAGCCCGGATCGTATCGGACATTAGTTCCCGGAGCCTTGGCTCGGATTGCCGCCAACGGTGAAGTGGGAAACCAGATCTGCGCCTGCCATGTCGTTGCGCCTTTACCCGGCGGCATAATCGCGTTTCCACCCGGAGGGTCGACCTGGGCCGAGCCTCCACCCGAGATCATGCCGACGTCTGAGTGAGCCCCGATCACAGCAATGGTGTGAAGCTTGGCAGCATCAAGAGGAAGCAGCGCTGACTCGTTCTTTAGCAGCACGATACTCTGTTCCTCAATTTTCTGGGCAATCTCAAAACCACCCGCCACATCCACGACGCCTTTCTTCGGAGGATCATCTACGACGCCGCAGGCGAACATTGACCTGAGAATGCGCCGCACGTGATCATCCAGTTCCGCCATGGGGACTTGGCCCGCCTCTACGGCCTTCTTCATCGCGTCGCCATAAAAGTACTCACCAGGCTCCTCATGGTCGAGCCCGGCAGCGGACGCTTTGACCGTACTGTGCGTTCCTTGCCAATCCGACAAGACGAAGCCCTTGAAGTTCCAATCTTTTTTTAAGACATCAGTCAAGAGGTATTTGTTTTCGCAGGAGTATTGGCCGTTCACCCGGTTATAGGCGCACATCACAGCGGCCGCATTTGATTCCCGCAATCCAATCTCAAATGCGAGCAGATCTGTTTCCATCATCGAGCGCTTGTCAATGTTTACGTTGACCGCGTTCCGGCCGCTCTCCTGATCGTTCACCGCGTAATGCTTGATGTCGCCAATGACGTGTTGGGCTTGCAGGCCTTTCATCACGTGTCCAACCATTTCGCCGGAGAGGATTGGATCCTCACCCAGGTATTCGAAGGTGCGGCCATTGCGCGGCTCGCGGGTCAGATTCACGCCTCCGCCCAACGTCATGTTGAAGCCTTGCGCCCTTAGCTCGCGCCCGATCAAAGCTCCGTATTCGTAGGCCGCATCCATATCCCAACTCGCCGCGCTGGCGAGATTGCTCGGCAGCGCTGTCGAGTAACGGCCGTTCTCCCCGCTGTTCCGTATACCGTACGCGGCGTCAGACATTTGGATATCGGGGATGCCTAAGCGTGGAACGCCCACGACGTAGCCCGCGCCGCCATTCGACCGTACAGACAGCGGGCTCATGGGGCTCAGGCCAACCATGCCGGTTCCATGAAGTAGGGATATCTTTTCGTCCAGCGTCATCTGCTTCAACACCAGGGACGCCCGCTCATCGGGTGAACGGTTCGCATCCATCCAGGGTTGTGAACTGTTTCCGGAAGGGGACTGCGCGGATACCCGCGGTAGCAAGGCGAACACCGTTAAAACGATTCCGAGCGCTAGAGGACGTAAACAGCGGGTGCGAACGCGCAAATCCATACTTTGCCTTTCCTGAGATCGATGTGGGATGGGCACCGACATTCGGACTTTCTAACCCTTATACCTTGATCGAAAGGAAAAACAAAAGCCATTTGAGAATCTACCAGTGGAGATGCCGACTGGAAAAGCCTTAACGGTAGCGAGATGGTCGTCAGGAACGGCTGCTGGTTTGCTGCGTCAAAGTCACAACGGTATGCTGGCGTTTGCCGCGACTGCCAAGCCGGATCTCAGATCGTGTCCGCACTCTGGAAGAGAGACATAATCAACGAGTACGAAAGCCAACCCCCAGAAAACGACGCACAAGTAATACCCCATTGCGAAAAGCCAATCCTCGAAACCGGCGTTGACTAAACCGGCGATGACCACTCCGACGATCGGTATTAACGGCGAGAACGTAGTGCCAGACTTTCGTATCTGTTTCAGCGACTTGCCTACATTCACAATAACCATCAAGATCAGGGCTGCGAAAGGACAAACTCCTAGCATGCCAACCCACTCCAAAATAGCCAAATAACTGTTCCCGTGTTCGCGAGTATCTCGGCTGGCGGACTCAAAGTAACCACCGCTCTCACTCACGCCACTTTCGGTTGCGCTCGTGCCAAAACCAGTACCAAACCATGGATGCTCATGCACCGAGGACACTGTTTCTTCCCAAGCGGATCTTCTGGAGCCAAGTAACCCACCCTCGGGATGTCCCTTGTAGATGAATGCTGATGTGAGCGATTGCGGTTGATCGGTGGTAGCAGGAGAAGCAACAAACACCACAACCACCGCGGCCAGCAACCCCGTGCAGGCCAGCAATCCCAGAGCTTGATAACGGCGCAGGGCTATACAGACCACTGCACACGAGATTGTTGCACCCAGTATTCCTGCGCGTGCGTGACTGGTGGCAAGCAGCAAAACAGATAACACGAGCACGACGACCAAGCGTTTTTGTGCTGATGTTCCCTCCGTCGCGAAGACTCCCCATAAGATCGTAGGAACGACAAGTACGCCCATTACCGCACCCAGGGAGTTCGGGTTTCCGAAGAGGCCGTAGTGCAATGCGAAATAGCAGATCGCCGCAAGGTATGTGAGAAGCTCGCAAAACAATAGCAATCCTGAAAAGAACTGCCGCTCCCTCCGCAGCACCGCGGCGCGCATGCCGGAGGCTGCATAGAAAAACAAAAGCGAGAAACTGAATACCTTGAACAAGGCGTCTCGCTCGTATAAGGATGCTGAGCAGGAAGCCACCGCCGCGATGAGGCAAAAGAATGCAACTAAGTGAAATCCCCCGAGACGGTAGCGGTGATCTCGGAGAAAATGCGCAACGCCCGCTAGTGTGCCTGCCCCAAGCACGAACCATCGTCCAGCAGACCAGAATCCCGGCGGGGGTGCGCCAGCGCCAGCAAAAAAGAAAACCAGAATCAGCAACACAAAGAATCTCTGCTCATAGTTCCAAATGGCAGCTAAGACAATCTCGAGAAAGATGAGCATTCCCAGGATACTGGCATCGGAAGCGTAACCGGGGTAAAACAAAGCCACGGAGATCGCAACGAGGCAACAGAGGGCGAATGCTATTGGGAGGAAAAGGTTGGCCGCAGGTTTGCTCATGCTGAACATTCCCGCGCTCATTGATGGGTACGCCTGTCATTCATTTCCATGAGCATAAGCCCCGCGTCTTGTCTTTAACGCCGACTGATTTCGCGCTGGGGTTTACTTCGCTGGTGCGCGAATTCCTTGGCGATCGCCGGCACGGACTCAACGCGCAGTTGGTGCGTCCACTGTAAGAACTACTAGTGGCCGCACCCATCATTTCGGTGCGATCCTGATACTTCGTTCTGATTCCCCGTCGTTCATGAGTCCGCTGGAATAAGCACAGCTTTGACGACACCTGGGAGCCAGTCGACTGAACACGCGCTGGCCGAGAGGTAAAAGCCCAAAATCATGAGCAAGAAACGTCGCGGAAAGGCCAATCCGAAATCAGCAACGCCGAGACAGAAGTTCTTCTTGATTGCGGCTCTCGTGGTGTTGGGCGGCTGCACCGTGTACCTGATTCATCGGGAGTCCATCGCGCACGCTGGGCATCCGCTTGCAATCTCCAATGCCGGATTTCTGCCCACAGTGCCAAGTCCCACGCCGGCACCCGGGGCTGCACCGGAAGGCATGGTCTGGCTGCCGGGCGGAGAATTCTCCATGGGCGCAGCGGACGCTCCTGACATGAACGATGTCGGCATGAAGGCCACAGAGGATTCGCGGCCCATCCACCGCGTGTACGTCGATGCTTTTTGGATAGACAAGACCGACGTCACCAACCAGCAATTCGAAGCGTTCGTGAAGGCGACGAGTTATGTCACGGTCGCGGAACGCAAGCCGCGGGCTGAAGACTATCCGGGCGCACCGCCAGAAAACCTGGTCGCGGGATCAATCGTTTTCTCTCCGCCGGACCATCCCGTCCCGCTGAACGATCACTTTCAATGGTGGAACTACGTCCATGGAGCAAACTGGCGGCATCCGCTTGGTCCGGACAGCGACATCAAGGGCAAAGAGAACTACCCGGTCGTCCAAATCGCGTACGAGGACGCAATGGCTTATGCGAAGTGGGCCGGGAAGAGGCTGCCCACGGAAGCAGAGTGGGAGTTTGCCGCTCGCGGCGGATTAAGCGGTAAGCCCTACGTCTGGGGCGAACAATTCCGCCCCAACGGCAAATGGATGGCCAACACTCATCAGGGAACGTTCCCGGTGAAAGATACCGGTGAGGACGGCCACATCGGAATTGCCGCCGTCGCGCAATATCCGCCGAACGGATATGGCCTGTTCGACATGGCCGGCAACGTATGGCAGTGGACCAGCGATTGGTATCGCCCCGACTATTACCAGCAACTAGCGGCTGCAGGAGGCGTAGCCCGCAATCCGCAAGGACCGGATTCGCCCTTCGATCCTGCGGAGCCGACCGAGAAGAAGAAAGTCCATCGCGGCGGATCATTTCTCTGCACCGATCAGTACTGCTCGCGCTACATGGTCGGGACGCGTGGCAAGGGCGAGATCAGCACCGGAACCAACCATCTCGGTTTCCGCTGTGTGACGACGCGAGGCAAGCAGCAAGCGATGGAAGCAAAAACCGATCCTGGCTCCTTGCAGGCGGTTGACACTTCCGGTAAGTCGAATCCAGAGCGCTGACGAAATCGAATATTTCTTTAAGACTCGCGCACGTTCCCCCATTACCGACCAAAAGCTCATGGCTGGCTCGTTGTCACCGCGGAAGCCTCGCCAGCAGCCGGTTCCAGTGCTCCTCCGCAATAGGGACAGAACTTGTTATTAGGGTCTACGCTGCGTTGGCAGTGGGGGCACGTGGGCTGCAAACGGTTCTGGCAGCGGGGGCAGAAGCTGAAGCCCGGCTCGACCTCGGCATCGCATTGCGGACAGTGGGCGGTGCGCGGTTTGCGCAAGACGAAATAGAGGACGATTCCCAGCCCGTTGGGGACAAAGATTGCCATGAGCGTCCACAGCACGCGGCTCATCCCACGCCGCCCCGAATCCTGGTTGATGTAACCAATCAGCACGGCGTAGCAGCCGACTACTGTTCCCGCGAGGATGCCCATCAGACACCGAACCACAAGCCGAGGTGCGTCGTGGTCCCTGCCCGCGATGGTCACAAAGAGCACGGCCACTGTCAGCAAGATCAGGGTGAATAAGTAGTAGGCCCAAGGCGCAAAGATGCGAATCTCATCTTTGGATCGCGTGGAAGGTTGATTTATGCTTGTCATCTCAAGTCTCCGGACTCCGTACCTCGCTCCAGCAAGAATTTCTTTCTTGGCTCGATCAGCCGGTGTAAGAACCAGTGTGGTCTGCCAGGTGCTTATCCTTGGCCAGCAGCAGGATTCCGACCAGCAGAGCTGGCATCACGCAGAAGACCAGAAAACCCACTTGCCAGACCGATGACGCTAATTGTGCGTGCATGCCTAGCCATTCGAAGCCGCGCCACAAAGCGACTGTGCTGAGTAGCGCGCACAGGGCCACGGCTGTACAACTGACCGAGACCAGCAACCGGCGTTCTCTCTGGCGCTGTAATTCCAAAGCGCGGCGGCGCACTCTCATCTGCGTCGTCGAGACCAGGCTCCGCTCGGCGGCGATCGGGATTGCGCGCAACCCCCGAATCGTTTCCCCGACGTTCTCAGCGAACGCGCGGCACGATGCACAAGTTTCCAAGTGCGCCGCTAACCATGCGTTCGAAGACGGTTGGTCGGAAATCCGATCAGCGGAAAGCTCCTCGGAACCGGCTAGTGCAATCAGTTTCCGTGCTCGTTCATGTGCGTCTGTACTCACAGCGCCGCTCCTTTTAGCCACGGTTCGAGCGCGCTCAGACCGCGGTAGATCCTGGATTTCACAGTTCCCAACGGCACGTGTGCCACGCTCGCGATCTCTTCGAGAGACATGCCCTCCTGAAATCGAAGCACGAGTGCTTCCCGGTACTCCGCGGGGAGATGTTGCATGCCGGCCGCGATGTGCTCGTTTTGCTCGCGCTGCAAGGTCGTATCGAAAGCCGACGCCTGTCCGGTCGCAGGCACATCGAAAGCCGCTTCGCCGTCATTCAGCAGACCGTCCAGGCTGGCGGGTTGTTTGCGGCGCATATGATCGATGACCAGGTTGCGCGCCACGGCGAAAAGCCAAGTGCCGAATGCGTACTTGTCGTTGAACTGGTGCCCGCGTTCGAGCACGCGGATCCATGTTTCCTGGAAGAGGTCCTCGGCTAATTCGCGGCGTCCGGTCAAGCACATGAGGTAGCGGAGAAGGCGATGCTGGTATCGCTCGATCAACCGGTCGAGCAAATCCGGATCTCGACGTCGAAGTCCACGGGCGATCTCGGTGCTCTCTTGCGCCATCGAACTCTCGAAATAGAAGGCGGTCGCGTTCATACTACTGATACATACGGAGATAAGGCGAGAAAAGACGCAAGCGCTCGAGAGGGGCTGCAACGGTTCTAAGTGATTAAAAGGAATTGGCCCTGAACCGGCGATGTGTCAGGTAGAGGCGGCCGACTCCACGCTTCGCAGAATCGCTAGTGAATTCGATAAGATAAATGGTAGGCACGAGGAGACTCGAACTCCTGACCTCTACCGTGTCAAGGTAGCGCTCTAACCAACTGAGCTACGCGCCTACGGTCTGGGTCAATTGTACCGGGCTGATCCTCCCACGGCAATCCCGGCACGCGCTTGCGTTGGGCGCGGAGTTGCAAAGTGGCCCATGTCCCGGCGACAATCGCTTTGGTGGAGAATGTCGATCAGAACGACGTGGCTGGGCTTGCGGGCCGTAATCCATTTCGTCCTGGAATCATGGTGCTGGTCACTCTGGGCAATCCCCGGGAGAAGTTTTGGGGGGCCATCCTTTCTCTTAGTACAGAGGGGTTGAGCCTCTGCGGGGTCGAATTGGCTTCGTTCGACGATCTGGTATCTCTGGTCAAGGACGGCGAGCCGTTTTCGCCCGGCGTGGTCTTTGTCCCAATGCACCGGGTAGAACGCATGGAACTCGATCTGCCCGACGGCAGCATCCCATCGCTGTCACAACGCTTCGCCAGCAAGACCGGTCTTGATCCCGCCGCGGTGCTCATTCGTCACATTGCGGTGAATGCACAAACCTCTGAGGAGCGGAAGTGAAGCTCTCGCAACTTCTGACTGCTCCGAACCAGCTCACGCTTTTGCGGATGATGTTCCTGCCCTTTATCGTGATTAAGCTGGTCGAAGGGCATTATTCGCTGGCCCTGATTTTATTTGTCCTGGCGGGAATGAGTGACGGGCTCGACGGCCTGCTGGCCCGCACGCTCAAGCAGCAAACGATTTTGGGACAGTATCTGGATCCCATCGCTGACAAGCTGCTGCTCAGCACCATGTTTATGGTGCTATCTATCTTGCACAAGATTCCGTGGAAATTTACAGTTGTGGTTTTCAGCCGGGACATTTCGATTCTGATGGCGAGCGCCGTGCTCTACGCTATCGCTGGAATGCGCGACTTTCGTCCCAGCATCTTTGGCAAGGCGAACACGTTTGCTCAGGTAGCGGCCGTCTTCTTTGTGCTGCTGTTCGAAATAAACAGATCGCGATGGGTAGCCATCGCCCGCCTTTCGTTTTTGCGCGCGACCTTTGCCTTTACGATCATTTCCGCAATGCACTACGTCCTTCTTGTAGGGCAGCGCTTGCGAGCCGCTCACCAGGTTTCAACCGCGTCCTCCGCCAGCGGCAGCATCTGACAATGATTGGATACAGCTCCCCTCTGTCAGGGCCTTTATTGGTCAATATTATTCGCTGACTCCCTGAGCATCGAACTCGTTGTAGACTTGCGGAGCGTCTACTTGGGCGTTTGTGTCACGCATGGGCTCATCGGTGGAACGGGATTGGAGGACTGGTTTGAAACAGATATTGCTCATTGCGGTCCTGTTCTTTGCGGCGGCGAGCGGCGAGGCCTCGACCAAGTTGAAGGAAAGCTGGAAAAATCCAAACTACTCCGGCCAGCCGATCAAGACAATTCTTGCGCTGGGGATGACCAACAATCTCGAGACCCGCGCTGACTTTGAAGTTGCCCTGGCCAACAAGATGGCCCGGCCCGGAATCACTACCATTGCGGGAACTGACATCCTGTTGCGGCCGACCGCAGGCCCCATCGACATGGTGTATCTCCGGGAGCAGATCGCGGCTTACAAGATTGATGCCGTCGTGGTTTGCCGGTTGATCAAGGTGAAAAACCGCACTGTCGATGTACCCGGTCAACCCTACTTGCTTCCTTACTACAGTTCTTTTTACGGTTACTACGGGGCGGTGTATCCGATCGTTTACTCGCCGGACTATTTGATTCAGGAGAAGACGGTTCAGGTTGAAACCAATGTTTACTCCGTCACGTCGCCCGACGGCGAACTCATCTGGACCGGAACCAGCGACACGTTCGATCCGAGCTCGGCGCATCAGGTGATCAACGGATTAGTGGAGTTGGTCGTGAAGGAATTGGAGAAGCTGGAGATTCTTCCCAAGGCGAGCAAGTAACTTAAGAATTGTGGCCGGGGCCGCCAGGCGAGCCGCACTCTTTCCACAACTTTTCCCAATTCCAAATCCCAGACGTCACCCCGATCGGCAACGGGAATCCGAGTTGATGCGCGAGCATACACACCTGCCCGCGATGGTGGGCCTCGTGAGCAAGCATGTAGCAGAGCATTTCCGGGCCAACCGGCCAAGGCCGACCCCAGCCGTCTCTGAGAAACTTCTTGACGCGGCCCCCGCCATCGCCGAGCGCTTCAGCGAGCATCTCCGCGCAGCGAGCGGCGCTCTCGGCCAATCCCGCGCGGGCCTGCTGCGGAGTGCAGCGCGTGCGGTTGAGCTGTCGTGGAAGCTTCAGGTGCGGAGCGGTAAGCCTGATCCACTTGGAACGCATATTGTGCATGTGCGTGAAAATGGCCGCAATACTGCGGACCTTGCCGGGCGGTTTGGCTCTCCAGGCGGCAGGGTCAAGGTGTTCGATAAGAATCTGGTTCATGCGATCATTGGCGGCAAAGATCTGGACCGCGGCTCGGCCGAGTTGAGTGTGGGTCTTGGGTTGACGAAGCTGGGGTTGGCGAAGCTTGGGTTGACGCATGGTCACGGCTCGCGGCTCCTTCATCCTTCCTTCTTCCTTTATCGGCCCCATATGTTACACCCGAATTTCTGGGGTGGAAACACTCGTTCCCAGTTGTTTCCTGGCTGGCGTTAAGTCCTCTGTGAAACTACACTGAACAGTTGCCAGCGTTGAGTTGAAGCGAGCAACGCGTTTTGAATACGCTGCTGAGAGCTGACGACGACCTTGATCACTGACTGCCACATTCATATCGCGCCGATGGAGATGTTTCATCCCGACGCTTTGGAGTTGATCCGCCGCAAGCGGCACAATTACGAGCAGATCGCTGAGTACTGCCGTTCACCGAAGGCGTTTCTCAAACACATGGATTCCGCCGGCATCGATCGTGCCGTGCTCATCAACTACGTGGCACCCGAAGTCATCGGCTTTACGGCTGCGGTTAATCAGTGGATCGCCGATTATGTAAAGGAAAACCCCAGGCGTTTGATCTCCTGCGGCGGCCTGCATCCGCGACACAGCCAGAACATTCTGGCCGACGTCGAGCACCTTCTGCGGCTTAAGATCCGCATGATCAAAATTCATCCTCCCCATCAGCTTCTGTTTCCCAACGACTACCAGAATGGTGTAACTGAGTTGGAAGTGATCTATCGCGCGGCCGAGGCCAACGGAATCCCGGTCATGTTCCACACGGGCACATCGATCTTTCACGGCGCGCGCAACCGCTATGGCGATCCCATTTATGTTGACGATGTAGCCGTCGATTTCCCGAAGATGAAACTTCTGCTCGCCCACGGTGGACGTCCGCTGTGGATGCACACCGCGTTCTTCCTGCTCCGCCGCCATCCCAATGTATACCTGGACATCAGCGGCATTCCGCCCAAAAGCCTGCTGAAATATTTTCCCCGGCTGGAGGAAATCGCCCACAAGACACTGTTCGGTACGGACTGGCCCGGGCCAGGAGTTCCCGACATCAAACAGAATCTCGATGATTTCCGCGCGCTGCCCTTGAAAGAGGAAATCAAGCAGCAGATTCTCAGCAAGACCGCACTGAGCATTTGGCCGGACTAGTTGCTGCCTGCTATCTCATGAATAGTCATTCGGGCCGTTGTCGCAACGCCGGCTTTGATCATTGCCACTTGTGGCAGGACGTTCAATTTCTTTCTTCGGAATGCACCCGGCGGCGGCTCGTTGTGGTAATGGGCAGTGGCGCGAGATTCGGTATCGGTTTCGATTAAACCAACGATATCCGCACCAGAGTATCCAATTAAAACCTGGCAAACTGAAGATTGCATAGAAAGGCCATGCCCACCAGATTTGCCGGGCCACATAGAGGTATGCGTTGGCACCTGATTCTAATTTTCCCGCGCGGGTCAATACTAGTATGTCGTCCAGCAGATTCTCCGGGGAGACTCGCAAGCTGCCGTCGGCGGAAGCGGACTGCAAGTCCTTAAGCGCGAAGCCCCGCAGCGCAACTACCTCCTTCCAGAGGTGAACCCAACGAAAACAGAACCCGCATCCGCCATCGTAAAGTATCCAGCCCGCGCGAGGCAGAACAGACTTCGATTCATGCTCCGGCGTTTTCATCAAAATCTATTGCCCCTGAAGACAATGACGGGCGAGCCATCCGCCACGAACGCGCAATCAGGGCGTCGCTGCAGAACGTTGGCGAGATCAGCCCCATAAAGAGCGCGGGCGTCTCCTTCAAATCCAGCGTTAGCGGTCGCCCACACTTGCCATGGGGCATGCGAAACGTGATATTCGACGCAACCACCGTTTCGTTGACTCGCGTAACCCCAGTAGTGTTCGGTGATGAACTGTTCCAAGCTCCTCTCTTGAGGATACGCTGGCAGACCCACAGTCTGAGCAGAGAGCCCGCACCACTGCTCGCCAAGTTGCCATTGATACTCGGCTGTCCTACTCACACCTTCTGTTTCAATGCGGTGCCTCATCGGTAAGTGTTTATAGTTCTCCCCGTATACAATGCGGGCGGTAGCTGCAATTGCGCGCATAGGAACTACCTCGGCAATAAAAACAACTCCTCTTCGATCATCACAACCTTCTTTGCGGCGAACGTAGAATCGTAGGTTCACCTCATCAAAATTGGAGTGAAACGGAACCGGGAAACAACCAAGCAGCTTCGTACGGCAGAAGCGAAAGCCAACGAGGCTGAGGTATGTTCGTCCCTGGAATGAATCCAGTACCGTACCGGGCGGAACGTATCGACTCAAGAGGCTTGGTTCAACCTCGTAGTTCAACATTACGAGGTCTCGCCATTCAGCAGAAAGAAAAACTCGGTTTGAGTCGGGCATTATTTAAAGACAGCGTTTCCGGACGTTGTCTATGATTATGCTCTTCAGTTCTACTGTGAGAATGCTTCGGGTTTGCTCATCAGATTCTCAATTCACATGGATCAAACGCTGAAGCCGCTCGGGTGTGCGATCGCGAGACTGACACTTCGATAAACAATTGTTCCACCATATGCGAATCGATTGTACTTGTCTTCACCAGTCCGTGTTGCGTCTGAAAGTTGGCGAGCGCTGACAGGCTGCGCGTTCCGGCGTTCCCATCAATTGGCCCCGGGTGAAAACCAAGATACGTGAGATAGAGTTGGGCGGCGCGTACGGTCAGGTCGGGGACGCCGCCGGCGGAATACTTTTGGAATTCGGCATTCAAGCGAATGTCGTAGCGATTGGTGGCGTAATTGGAGCCATTGTAGCCGTGGGCGAACGAGGCCCAATCGTGCGCCTGGAGCGGAACGTTTAGACGCGAACTCACCAGGAAGTTGCTCATGGCGGCCAGTTGTTGATCTTCGGACGCCGACATGGCCGCGGCCATTTGTTCTGTGTCCGCAAATCCTTCCATGGAATAGTTCTCTCCCAAGATCTGGCCGATCCCCCAAGAACAGCTCTGCAACGCGGCCGTCCGGTCGTTGGCGATGGCGCGCGCCAGCCGATCATATTGGTGCGATCCCGATGGGCCGTAGCCCCCGGGGGTTGGGTCGCTGATATCGCCGTCGTCGTATTTGCCGTGGGTCAGCCGGTGGAAGATATGGCGCTCGTAGAGAATTAGCGGTCGAAGGTCGGGCAGGAATCCGCAGCCCGAGGTTTCGACCGCGAGCACGGTCCAAATTTCGGTGGCGTGCACACCCAGCTTCTGGCTAACTGTGGTGAGCCCGGTGGCAGAGAGTGCTCGGGCAGTTCCTTGAAAAGGAAGTTGCGGCAAAGTGATCCTCCTCGTTTTTTGCGGTTATGTGGACTTCAAGTCTGCTCGGTCACGCGATCCGGCGAAGCAGCGGACAGGGGTATATACCCCGGAAAATGCGTTTTCCGTGTAAATTTATGAATTGATTGGGTTAGAAAAAGAGATACCCGCGCAAAATATCATTTTTAAAGGACTTATCGCGAGGGATATCCCCGATAAACAGCTAGGCTCGCTTCGTAAGTCTGTGAAAACAGGTAATGCCTACGAGGGATACTCTCTGAAATGTCTCTTCCAGGTGGGGATACCCTCTAAAATATCTCTTCTAAAGGAGTTATCTTCTAAAGCTTACTCCGGGATAAACAGCAATCGGGATCGAACGGCGGAATTTTCTACCTTCTCCTATGATAGCTGATCGCATAGGGTAAACCCGCCAAATTTGCAAAAATATATTTACTTTGGAAACAATAAGTTGGGAGGATTTGGCTGGTTTAGGGGGCTTGACAAGAATTTTGCAAAGAGGACGGCAATACGATTCAGGAGGGCGAGCAATTCAACTTTTCCCGGCGTGGGCTGGATTTAGCGGTCGCCGCTGAGACGGAATTGCTGGAACGCGCTAGCCGACTTGTTCCGACGTTACCGTGGCTGGTGCCTCGGCCGGCGGGTACGCCTCAAGAACGGTGGCTCGGTCGGTCAGTTCCACATACGAGTGTCCAATCTCGGCTGCGATTTGGGGCCATAGATAGCGCTCGCGCACACGAGCTTGCGCATTGCGTCCCGCCACCGCTCGGCTCTCAGGATCAGACAGAAGCATCTGTAACATACGGGCCAGATCGGTTGCGTCTCCCGGTTGGAAGGTGAAGCCAGTACCCGCGATCACTTCGCGGTTTTCGGGGATATTGCTGGTAAGCACACAGACGGCGGCTCCCATGGCATCCAGGAGCGCTAATGAAAGACCTTCGAGATCGGACGGCAGGACGAAGAGGGCGGCGTTGGTCAGCAACTCATCGAGCGCAGGGCCATGGACCCAGTCGAGGAAGAGAATTTGCTCGCTTTGATGCTTACGCAATTCATCGACATAGGCATTCGTGTGACTCGATCCGCCAGCGAGCACGAGCTTTGCGCGGGTGTCGAGTTTTTCGTAGGCCTCGATCAACAAATGGCAATTTTTCTCGGGAGAGAACCTGCCTAGAAACAAAATGTAGTTGTCCCGCTCAAGTCCCCATTCCGGAATTTGCGATGGAGGCAATCGTCTGCGGATCACGGACCCGTTGGGCACGTATGTAGTCTGAACGCCATAGGCGGTCTGGTAGTGCCGCTGCAGAGTCTGGGAAACGACCATGGTGCGATTCGGCAGCCGTGCGGAGGCGAGTTCTCCGAGGCGGAGAGTGAGCGAGGCAAAGCGTCCCCACTTTTTTCGCTGCCAATCTTGTCCCTGTACCGTGACGATGGTCTTCTTTCCGACCATTCGCGGGAAAAACGAAAACAAGGCCGGACCTTGAGCATGGTAGTGCACGATGTCGCAACCGCTGAACATTACGTGGACTGTGCTCAACCAGGTGTGCACGAATGTCTCGAAGTGCTTTGAGCGGAATGTGGGCAGCCGAACCAGCCGCATCCCCTCATACTTCGGCTGGGCAGGAGTAAAGTAGCTGCGACAATAGACGGTGACATCGTGACCCATCTCCACCAGCCGCTTGCCAACTTCCTCGTAGTAGGTTTCGATCCCGCTGTACTTTGAGACCATGCCGCGTCCGCCGATGAACGCTACGCGTAGGGGAGGCATGGTGACGGGGAGGGCTGTGATTTTCCGGGCTTTTCGTGGCCATGGCCTCATCTGGGTATAGAGGCGCATCAAGGCGCGATAGTGAGCGTCGGGCGCGTGTTGAGCTTCCACGAATCGCCTCCCTGCCGCGCCCATTTGGGTCGCCAACTCTGGTCGTTCGGCAAGAAAGGAAATGGCCTTGCCCAGCTGCTCCACGTTGCCTGGGGGGTAAAGAAGCCCGGTCTCGCCCTGGTCGACCAGCTCGCGTCGGGAACCGAGGTCCGAGGCGATTACCGGACGTCCCCATGCGTAGGATTCGAGGATTGTTTTGCCCAGAGTTTCGTAGGCTCGGGAGGGCAAGACCGTGAAGCGGGACGAACCAATCATGTAGTCCAGAACTTTGCCGCCCACGTGGCCGACAAATTTCACATTGGCTAGACCCAGTTCGCGCGCCAGAGCTTCCAGTTCGGATCTCTGTGGCCCATCGCCGGCAATCTGGAGTTGCAGCTGCGGGAGATGCTTCATCGCCCACAGGAGGTCGGCGACTCCTTTTTCGGGCGAAAGGCGGCCGAAGTAGAGGATAGGTGCGTTTGCTCCAGCATTTGGCGGAGCGTGCATCGGCAACTTCTGGAAATGGGGAAGTACAGTTATTTTTTGCGGGTTGAAGCCATTTTGCACGAGCTTGCCTTTGGCAAAACGGCTGGGGGTCAGAAAGTGATCGACGCATTTCCGGTAAGTTCCCAACCAACGATGGAAATAGGCTTCCGCCATAAGAAGCAACGCGGAACCCGGCGGCCCGGCGTAACAGCCCTCGGTGAGAACGTGCCTGAACCGTCCGCCACGACAGCGCTCGCACGCGCGTCCTTTGGCTACCATGTTGTAGGTGGGGCAAAGCAGCTTGAAATCGTTCAGATGATAGAGCACCGGGACGCTCTGCGCCTTGAGTTCCCAGAGAATCGACGGGGACAAGTGGTGATAGATGTTGCGCACGTGCGCGACGTCGGGATGAAAATCAGCGATCACCTGACGCAATCGCCAGCGAGCGTCAGTGGAATAGATGGCATGGGCCGCGTATTTCACACGCGTCAACAGTCCGTGGGCATGGCTTTTGAAATCAATGTTTGGCAAGAAGTAATGGTCGTAGGGCGTGGGTTGGCCGCGAGGATCCGCCATCGAAAAAAGTGCGACTTCATGCCCTTGAGCTCGCAGCAGATCCATGAGCTCAAACATGTAAACTTCAGTGCCGCTAAAGGGAAAATTGTATTTATTGCAGAACAGAATTCTCATAAAAATTGTGCTCCACGGGTTGGGAGGTGGGGGTGGGGGAGATGTTTGCAAGAAGGAGATCACAGAAAGCTGTGAGGTTCTTTTCGCGGTTGAAGTGCTGCAGCACGTGCTGGCGGCCTGCCCGCGCAAGAGGGCCAAGGGCGGATCTGCGGCGGTGGACCAGCCCTACGTGCGCCACAAAATCCTCAAGCGAACCGGGGTGATAGAGGAAACCATTCTGGCCGTCCAAGACCAGTTCCGGGATGCCAGTGATCGCGGGGGCAAGCACGGGCTTGCCGCGAGCCATCGCTTCCATCAGCACCAGCGGAATGCCTTCGCTGCGGCTCGTAAGGACAACGAGATCGGCTGCGACGTAGCGGGCGTCGAGCTGCTGGCGTGACAAGTGGCCGAGAACGTGGACTTCTCCTTGAAGATCTAAATCACCAATGAGCGTCTCCAGAGACGCCCGCTCCGGACCGTCGCCCGCAATCGCGCACTCAAAATGAATGTCGTGGTTCTTCAGGTGGCGACAAGCTCGCACCAGGAATGCATGGTCTTTGACTGAATGCAAGCGTCCGACCGCGAGCATGACCAGTCGGCCTCCGCGAGGAGCCTGGACAGGGTGAATATCGGTTTTGCCGGGATCGACTCCGACGCGGCTGACGATAATTTTGCCCGGTGGAACCTCGGGATGGCGCTCGAGAATATAGCGCCGGTTGAATTCCGATATGGTCACGCAAAACTTGCAGTGTTTCAGTTTTGTATCAAGATACGCGGGGTGCAGCAATAGATCCGACCCATGCAGAGTCATGCTGTATTCAATTCCCAGGACGCGGGCCGCCACCATTGCGATCCATGATGCGAAATATCCATGGTGCACGTGGATGTGCTCCGCGCAAGATCTCTCGATCAGGAGTGCGTAGTAGACTCCGAGCCAAGTATGCAGAAGAGCGCGCAATCGGCGCCCAGCGGGCTCGTTTCCCTGCAGCAGTGCACGATGAAAGAAATCTTTGAGTATAGGGAATTTCAGAATGCACGCGAGAGCGGCGCAGATCGCCAGCTTGAGCCGGAGCGGTTGCAGGAACACGGTTTCATCCGCAAAGCTTTTCAGGTTGGGATCGATTTCCGTTCCGGCTTGACGGGCACTGCATGGAATCACCACGAGGTCACGTCTGCGGAGTTCCTGAATTTCGTCGGCCACGTAGGGCTCAACCGAGGAGGGAAATTGATTTGCGAGGTAGGCAATAGTAGGCATCAACTCGCCAAAGCAATGGGATCGGCTTCAGCATTGCGGCGGTTTTGTGCGACCAGCAAGCCGGCCATTGTGAAGAAGAACCCATTCACAAATTGGTAATTCATGACCACAAACGAAGCATTTAGCAGGTACACGCCGAGTAGCAATGGCCATAGCGCTCGGAACTCTTGATCCAGGAAACTGTTGTGCATGGGCCGGGTGGACCGGTGCCGGCGGCGACCTAGCTTGAATAGATCGACGACGATCCAGAGGTACAGAAGCAAGCCAACGAGGCCGTATTGCACGACGATCTCAAGAAATGTGTTGTGAAAAAAGAACTGCTCCTGGTGAAAATCGCTGATCCTTTTGGAGAGCTCGGTTTGCATATCGGTTGCGCCCCACCCGGCCAAGGGCTTCTCCAGAAACATCTCCCAACCAGCTTGATAGATCTGCATGCGGAAGATTACGGGCCCACGTTCTTCCAGTCGCTCGCCCAACGAAGTATCACGATCCGCCAAAGTGACGACCGCGACGAGTCCCACGATGCCAGCGAGCGCGAAGCACAGGCAGGCGCGCCGCAGCCGGCGGTTGGGAGAAAAGAACAGCAACGCCAGAATTGACAGGGCAAAAGACAACCAGACAGCACGCGTCTTGGTGGCGACGATGGCCAAGGGCAATGCCACCAGGAAGAGGAGCGCCAGCACTCCCCGCAACCGTTTGCGCCGGAATGAATTGAGGGCAACCAGCCCGAGCAAGTTCAGAGTGACGCCGTTGGCCACGGCCTGGAGAAATGGTCCGCGCGCGCGATCGGCGTGATAGCCCAAACTTTCGTCCAGAATGTAGCGGGGAAATATCAATTGTTTGGCATCAATCATGAAGAATATGGCTGTAAGACTGAGATATCCGAGCACGATCAGCGAAAACGTCTCGAAGCTTCGCAACGACTGATCGTCATCGAAGATGTACGCTGCCAACTGATAGAGCGCGAATGGCACCAGCCATTTGGACGCGAAAAGGCTCCAGGTCTCCGCTTCGTTGGTTTGGGAAACGGCTCCGCAGAACGCCAGCAGAAGCATGGCCAGCATAGGCCACGTAGCCGGGGCGCGGAATCGCGGCAGTTGCCTTAGCAGACATGCGCGCAATAACGCTACCAGAATCAACAAGCCAAACGCGCATCGATCGATGGAATGGAAATTGAAGTCGGGCGGATGAAAAAGCATCAGGGCCAACGTGGCCAAGAAGAGCAGCGAAGGAGCTACGATCAATGCGTGCAGCGGCCGGAAAGAATTACCGATTGCCCACGCGAGCAGACTACCGCCAGGAATTCGAGTTCCCGGATATGCGGTTGAGGCCATGGCTATACGCCGCTTCCATGCAAAACAACGGAAATCGTCCTGCAAAGGATTTGAAAGTCCCTCCAAAGGGTCCAGCTTCTTATGTATTCGAGATCGAGCGCAAGTCCGCGCTCAAACGAGGGATCACGGCGCGCGGTAACTTGCCAGAGCCCGGTAAGCCCCGGCGGCACATCCAAACGCTGCAGATCGCCCAGGTCGTAGCGCTCGAAGTCGTCGACTGGATGAGGGCGCGGTCCCACCAGACTCATTTCACCGCGCACTACGTTCCAAAGTTGGGGCAATTCATCCAAGCTGTAGCGTCGCAGAAATCGTCCCGCACGAGTGATTCTGGGGTCGTCGACCATTTTGAAGAATGGTCCTTGGCGCTCGTTGTGCACTCGCAGGTGCTCTTTCAATTTGTCGGAGTCTGCACCCATGGTGCGGAATTTGTAGCATCGGAACCGCCTTCCCTTTAAGCCGACCCGCTGGGCCTGATAGAGAACTGGTCCCGCGGAGTCCAACTTAATCACCAGCGCGATGATCGCCATTAAGGGAGCGGTGAGTGCCAGGGCTACTGCTGCACACACTGCATCGACTGTGCGCTTGAGGAAGAAACCGAAGGTGGGCATTCGTTCCTGGCGCAGAGTGAGAACAGGTATGTTGCCGAATCTTTCGAAAACAAGCGGATCGTCCGGCTCGAATCCGAAGAGGTCTGGCACCACCTTTACGTCGATCTGGTTGCGCCGCGCCTCTCGAATCACGCGCCGCGCAATGTCGGCCTGCTGCGGAGCGGCAAGTATGATTTCGTCTACGAAATTGGCTCGCGCAATCCGGGAAAGGTCTCGCACTCGACCGTGCACGTCGTTGCCGATGGGTTCGTGTTCGTCAAGAAAGCCCATCACCACACGCCTGCACGAAAGGTCCTCTCCCATGTGAAACGCGAGTTCACGGCCGATCTTTCCCGCGCCGATAATCAGCACGTTCCGTACATCGCGCCCGTTCTGCCCCGGTTGCGTGGGCGAGCGTCGCCAATGGTTCCTCCAGCCAAGCATGATCAGGAAATTCAGGGGGGCACTGGCAGCCAAGGTCGTGAGCGAAATCAGGTGAGGACCTGACCATCCCACTGCCATGAAAACCAGCGCCGCCGACCAAAATACGACTTTGCCCAGGACCAGCTGTTCCCGACGTGGCGTCTGAACGGTTTCGGGGTGATAAAGCCGTTCGGAAAAACCCAGCAGGGTAAACAAAGCTCCATAGAGCAACAACAATCCCGGCCCAGCGGTGGGAAACGGTTCGGGACGGAGTAATGCCGCGGGATCGTGGTGGATCGCGAACTCCAAAAGCACGATCAAATGACCGACCGCTGCAAAGCCGAGGATGATCAGGAGGAAGTCCGCGCTGACTTGCCGGGCAAGATTCCAGCGCTGGCCGTGAACCGAAAGTCTCGGGAAGAGAGCCTCCGCGAGGACCTCATTGAGATGACGCTTTCTCGGTTCCCCTACACTGTCGTGATCCTGCGATTCCCAGAATCGCCCATCCACGATGGCCGAGGAGGATTTCTTCCTACGAACGGCGTCGACCGATGCTTGCACTCCGGGAATCAAACGGGAGGGAGGCGCAAATTTGCGGATCGGAGTGACAGGCTTGATTGTCAGGGGGGAACGCACTTCAGATCATTTCCAGTTCGTATCCTTCTATAGTGATGGCGACGGCGCGCTGGATGGATTCAATCGAGATCACCAGGTTCTTTTCGCCACGCTGCTCCAGAATTCCTTCCAATCCGTCCAAGCAGCCGCCTCGAATCCTTACTTTTTGTCCAATCGTCAGGAACGCGTGGAGTGCGCATGGGACTTTGTGGGATAAAAGATTTTGCAGATCCTCGATTTGCTTGACCGGAATCGGAGTTGCTACTCCTCTGATGCTGATCAGGCCGATGACCCCTTCGGTGTGCAGGAGTTCCATTCGCACTCCGGAGGACAAGTCAAAACGCACGAACGTGTAGCCCGAGAAAAGCGGAATATAGACGGGTTGACGGCGATCGCTCCAGCGGTGAAATTCTTCGAGCAACGGAAGAAATGTCTGCAGGCCTTTGTGTTGAAGTTGAATGGTTACTTTTCTTTCAAAGCGGTAGCGGGTTTGAATCGAGTACCAGTGTGCTCCTTGCAGGCTGAGTGGCACGGAAAGGTTGGGTGCAGCGGCCATCAAGACGATTCTTGGAACGCGGCTCCGCTCATTGAGTCCCGAATGATTTTTACTCTGTTTTCCACGACGTTTCTAAGTTCCCTCTGCTCAGAATTCTTATTTCACACTGCTTCGCTCAGGCGAGCATTGAGGCTTTGCCATAGCTTCACGCTGAGGTTCCTATAAATTTTTATAAATCGTTTCCGGGATGGGGAATGTTCGCTCACTGAGCACCACACCCAACAGACGGGCATTGGTCGCGTGCAACTTTTCCTTTACCTTTTGCGCAGCCACTCGCCGCGTGGAATTTGCTTTCAGAACCAGGACCATACCGTCACAAAGACTAGCCAGCAATGTGGCCTCGCTACCGGCCCCCGCAGGCGGTCCGTAGAGCACTGTGTAGTCGAATTGCTGGCGTAGCTCGGATAGTCGGTCGCGCAGCCATGTGCCCGACAAGCCGTTTTCGTTTTCGCCAAGAAAGACACTCCTGGGCACGAGCCACAGCTGGTTGGAGAGTTGGCAGGATGGGTCCCGAAATGGCGATCTCTGATTAGCAATCAGATCGTGGCCATTTTTCTCGACAACCTGTTCCAATCCGGGGCTGTTCAGATTTGCCTCGACCAGGCACGTAGTTCCCCGGACTTGTGCGGATAGGGCCAGGCCCACCTGCATGCAGATCGCACTGATATCGGTTTCCGGGTCCACGGGGCTTAGAACAACTTGACGCGCCGGCTTTGGCCAGCCCGGAAGAAATACCTGCCGTACCAAGCTGCGGATCTGCTCCTCGGCGAAGCACTCAGGGTCCCAAACTGCTGGTCCGGTCCGGCGGTATTCTTCGGGTTCGACAGCGATAATTTCTGGTTCACAGACGTCGTCCAACGACTGCGGTAATAGATCGACAAACGTGCTCATTGGTCCCTTTCTCAAACCGAATACTCTTGCGATTTCTGTCGCACAGCGCAAGCGATACGGAACTCCGTGCCATGCGGTTTCTAATCCTGAAAGATGCTCATCTTCCTATCCGTTTCTACGGGGCAATGAAGCCAGCACCGGACTTCCTAAATAGGCAATGATCTCGTCCGGAGTTCGAAATGCTGGATTCAGGTAATCCGTAACAAAAGCCAGCGTGATACTTACCGTACTCGCGCACGCCAGGCCAATGAATCCGAAGCTCAGTCCGGAAAGTTCGGGCAGCGCCGGGATCGTGGCTTGCTCGGCGACGGTTACATTGAGAATGCCGCCCTGGTCGAGCGCATCTCCAATTCTTGCCTCCTCGCGCTTGTTCAGGTAGAGCAAGTATTTCTCCTCGGTCGCCTTCAAGTCGTGCAGTAATTGCTCTTGCTCAATGGCGTGATCGCCGAGTTGACTCGCCGCTTCCCGGTAATGGTCCAACAGCGCGTTCTCGGCTGCGGCGTGTGCGGTCATCGCGTTCAGTTCGACCTGAGTCTTTAACAACTCCGCCTTCGCCCATTCGTGATCCGGATCCTGGTCGCTGGTGCGTTCCCGGATCGGCTTCTTATCTTCAGCTGCGATGGAAGCATCGGTTTCCGCAATCTCCTGGTCCAGTTCCTGAACCAGGCGATAGGAAGGCTCGTATTTAGTAAGCAGTTGGGTCCGGTTCAGCTGTAACTCGAGCAGCCGTGCTTTCATCTGTTCCATCAGTTGCGGATTGTCCGAGTCACGAATCTGGGTCGTGACCCGCTCGGGCAAAGAGATCAACTTCCTCGAGAGAACACGGGCACGCTCCGAGGCTGCGGCGATCGATACCTGGGTTTGACGGGAATCCGCATCCGCTTCGCTCAACTTTTGAAGGGCCATGTCGCGTTCGAGAGCGGCAGAGGTCACTCCCTGGTCAGCCCCGAACCTCATCAATTGCAACTCTGCTTCCTCCAAACCGCTGCGCGACTGAATGACTTGCTGGTCAAAAAACTTGAACTCGCCCGAGGGACGGTGCAGTTGTTCGTGGCGTTCGAGATACGCGGCGGCCAAGGAATGGAGCACATTGGCCGCCTGCGCTGGATCAGAGCATTTGTAACTGACGGTGATCAACGTCGCTTTTTTTACTGCTTCGACCGTCAATCGCTTATAGATTCGACGTACCGCTCTAGCCAGTTGTCTTTCCTCGTTGTCACCGAAAAGGCTCCAGAACCACGAGTGCCCTTCAGAAATAAGGCCGGCACGCCGCACCACGGTCCGCAGGATTTCGTCGTCGTGCAGCAGCTCCACCTCTGAGTTCATCTCTTCTTCAGTCACACCCTCGCGCTCGAATTCCGCCTGACTGGGAGTCGAGGTGACTACAGGATCGACGCGACCCCGCCGTACCAGCACTTTCATTTCCGATTGGTAAGGAGGTGCGATTAACCCATAAAGAACAATCGCGAAGAAGACTGCCACAAACGAGAAGAGCGCGAGCCGACGTTGCCGAAAAACAACTGCCAGCAGGTCGCGCAAGGTCGGGGAAGGGACGCGCGTCGATCTCGGGATGAGCCTAAGTTCCTCCGGCATAGGAAAGTCCAATTGGTCATTTCTTATTCTGTTGGTTGGTTATCTTCGTCCGGGCCTCGTCCCAATGGTTGCGCACGGTTTCTCCTAGAACTGTGTTGGACTCGCGTACATGCTCAAGCTGGAAGTGGGCAAATACTGCTTGATCTTGGAAATCAGATTTTGTGGCACGAATAAGAAGTCGCCCGGCCTGAGATGAATGTCTTCGGTCAACGTTCGCGATTTCATCATCGTCTTCACGTCCAGCAGGTGAGATTCGACGAGATCATCCGAAACCCGCCGAAACAGGACGATCTGAGAATGTTTGGCTCGCGGCGTGAGACCTCCTGCAATGGCGACCGCCTCGGTCACTCGGATGTCTGAGCGTAATTCGTATTTCGCGGGATGATTCACCTCGCCGCCCACGATGAAATATGGCTTGTCGAAGTCCTGAAGCAGAATGGTCACCTCCGGATCATGTAACACGCCCAGGTAGGCCCGGCCGATGGCTGCCTGCAACTCGGGAACGGTTACGCCTTCGGCGGGCACCTGCTTCACGCCCTTCAAGGAAATGTATCCGTCCGGCTGCACACTCACGGTTTGGTCAAACTCGGGAGAGAAGGTGAAAGAAATCGCCACCACATCACTCTTGCAAAGCCGGTAAAGCGGACGGCGCGCCCCCGTCAGGGCTGGACTCTGAGCGCCGTCCGACACACCGGATTTCGTGGTTACCGCTGGCCGAGTCTGTTCAACAGGCGCGTTTGGCTGTTGCTCTTGAGCCACGGCTACCATCAGCCCTTGCTGCAAAGAGCAGCAAGTGAGAGCGAGAACGCAATAGGCCGCTTTACGGTTAATCTTCATTTTCCGTTCAGGCCTCGACTCGCTATCGAGGAACTTGCAACCTTTCTATAGTTTCGAACTTCTTGAACTTATCGTGGTGGACGAGAAGTCACAAGACATGGGAAGCACCGTCCACGAAGGTATACATTTAAGACCGAGCCCGAAACGCACCAGCGATCGGCTTCGGTATCACGGCGGGCTCTCAACCTTTGGGACTTTACTGAGCACGCAAGGTTTAACTCCCCCGTCTAGGTGCAGTTCCGCAGCCACTGCTTTGGTTGCATCCACCAAAGTGGACTTGACGAAGCCTCAGTGGGCAGGTCGCGAACAAGCTTCAATCGCTTCGCAAAGGGCCAAATACCAACAACTGCTATTCACCAGGCTGCAGTGCAATATCGGGAAACTTCCCATTCCTGGCACATTCTCCTGAGGTTTTGCACACGAATAAGGTCCGTCAAGGCGTGGCGATGTCACAGCGTTCCAATCGGCTCGGGTCCTATGATTAACGCAAGAGTTATAACGTCCACGTGAATTTTATGGAATCCTTAAACGTTGCCACTTCGAATACGATTGGCGTTCTGATCGCCGACTCCAACCAGATGCAGTGCCAGTTGTTGGTGAGTGCGCTGCGCCGGCGGGCGGAATTCCGCGTGCATTCTTGCGGCGTGGATATGAACGTCATCCTGAATGCGATCTCGGGCTTCCCCGTCGATGTAATTCTCATGAACGCCGACCACCCCAAGCTGGCCGGTCAAGATATGGCCAACGTTCGCCGCTTGCATCTTGCTCATCCCCACATCGCCAAGGTTCTGGTCCTCGGCGAATCGAATCGCGACTCCGTGGTGAACGCATTCCGCTCGGGTGTCAAGGGGTTGTTCTGCTTTTCCGATTACCCGTTCCGGTTGCTGTGCAAGTGCATCCAGAGTGTTCATCAGGGACAAGTGTGGGCTAATAGTGAGCAACTGCAGTACCTGATCGAAACCGTGACCCAGGTACCTTCTTTGCGCATGGTGAACGCTCGGGGCAACCGGTTACTCACGCCACGCGAGGAGCAAGTCGTGGCCCTGGTTGCGGACGGACTCAGCAATCGCGAGGTTGCGCGGGAACTCGGGCTCAGCGAGCACACGGTGAAAAAATACCTGTTCCACATCTTCGACAAGCTAGGGATCTCCAGCCGGGTTGAACTCGTCCTCTACGCGGTGAGCCACGGCGGTTCTTGGCAAGCAGAGTGGGTCGCGGGCGGTGGAGGATAAGGACTCGACGAATTTGGAAGGCAGTCGTACCGGGCTTTCGAATCGAGCGGTTCAAAGTTTGAAACTGACGGCAAAGCCCTGTATAAATGCGAGGAACCAATCCTCGTGACCAATAACCGATCCAACTCTCGCCGCTGGACCGTGATTGCGTCCGCCTTGCTTTGCGCCGGCTTGGGTGTAGTCGTGATGTACACCAAGCGGAGCGCTTTCTTTAGTCCACTGGCGGTGGTGGTGGTGGCCGCGATCGGGCTGGCCGCGGTGCTTCTGCAACTCCGCTACTACAATCGAGAGCACACCACTCCCGTGCAAGCGCCAATGTGGCTGAACATCCTCGGCGTAGGGTTCGCCCTGGCTGCGCTCTTTGCGGATTTCCTCGGCTTGAGTTGGCAGATGGCCCAGGTTATGGCGTTGGGAGCCGTGGGTAGTTTCGCGATCAGCAGTGCCATGATCCTGCACGCTTTTCGGAAGGGCCGGATGTCGTCGAAGTGAGTGGCGACGAAGTAAGTAACGCACGTTAATTCTGCCGAAATTCCAACGCTAACCTCGTCTTCACTTGAACGGCTTGACCGTTTATTACGTAAGGTTGGAAGCGCCACCATTTCACCGCATCCAACGCTGCTGAGGCGAGCTCATCCGGGCCGCTGATGGCGCGCAAATCCACGACAGTCCCATCCGCCCCGATGACCGCGTCGAGTACCACGACGCCTTGTACTTTCGCCTGTCTTGCGGCTTCTGGATAGATCGGGTCGATCTTGTGAGTTAACAGTCCTTGCATCACTGCCGCCGGAACATAAGTGGGTGGTTGTTGCGACGGCGGCTTGCTTGCCGGAATCTGCGATTCCAGTTCGCCCCAGGCCTGGTGCCAGTGCCACCAACCGAGGGCGCCCAACACAAGCATCGCTCCAACAGCTACCGATGTGGCGCGGCGGAACCGCTTCCCACCACGCGTCGGCTGGGCAATCTTACGCGGAGCCGCGATCGACGGCGCCAATGCAGCCCCCGATGAGAGATTGGAGAAATGACCGCCAACACCCGGTGACGCGATCGGATCTGCAACCGACTTCCTTCGCGTCCAGTGTTCGATCAGCGTCTGTTGTTCTGAGGTTAGACTGACGAACTCAAGACCACAATGAAGCAGCGCCTGATAGCGCACGATCGCCTTCAGGCGGAACGGCCCGCCAGCATCCGGCAAGCGAAACTCAATGCCCACGGAATCGCCTGGATGCAGTTCCCCGGCGATCACCAAGCCGACACCGCGTTCCCCTAGGGTGACCGAGCGCCCGGGAATTGAGTAAGGGATTCCAGATCGCAAGACGGTAACATCCGCGGGAACGGCCAAGGGGAAACGAGGGACGCGGCGAGTGTTGGTAAACACCCTGGCCGGCGCCTGCGTCGCTGCGGCAGTCATGGTTCTAGCTCTACCTGCACGGGCATACCATCTCGGGCTGATGTCAGAAGGCGCTAATTAGAATAATGCTTCGGCCAGAGTTTGTTGGCTGGAGTATAGCATTGCTGAAGGGCAGATTTCCTCAGCGCACTTAAACCCACGAAACCACAAAGGACACAAAGGTACACCAAGGAAACCGGGGCAACTTACCAAGTGCCTGATTCGCCTTGCGGGTGCCTTTGTGGTTAGCGCTTGGGTCCCAGGATGAAACAACAATGCTATGGCCAGCGCTTGGCTGTGTCTTCCCAACCTGCTGCGCGTGCCGGTTGCGGGCTTGCGTTGACTGCGGCCTGCGGAATGCGGATGGGCTGCTGTGTTGTGGTGGGAGTGGCTAATGTCGGTTTATTGCTGGTGGCCTCCAGCATCGACTCCTTGTCGTCGGATAGCAAGGGAGCTGCAACGCGCAAGGCCTCCACTTCCTTTTCCAACCGCGCCAGTTCGAGTTCCTTCTGTCTCAGAACCTCATAGACATTCTTCATACCTGGGTCCCCTCGTCAAACGTTCTCGGGTGAAGCATTTGGCCGCACTCTAACAGGAAAGTTAGTTTTGTCAAGGAAGAACATCACGTGGAAACGGAGACTCAACCGGCAGACGTCGCTTCTCCCTCGCGTTGATCCTTGCTCTTCGTGCCCGGTTCGGGTACATCCTCCTGCTGCCATTTTCGCGCCAGTTGGTCCAATTCACCCAGCACCTTCTGAATATCCTTCATGCGCTTGGTAATGCCGTAGGTCACAGACGGCGGGATGGTTGGTTCGTAGTCGCGATAGACGAATCCTTTCTGCTCCAGAAGGCGCAACCGCTCGGTCAAGACGCGAGAAGAAATGCCTTCAATTTGGCGACGAAGAGCGCCGAACCGAGCGGGTCCGTTTGTAGATAAGGCCCACAGAATGTGCATAGTCCAAGGCCGGGTGAGCACCTCGAGGAGTCCGCCCATGGGACACGGAGTGGGCGATTGGGCATAGCGACGCACGTTGTTACCTCACTTAGTTACTTTAAAGTTCCTACTTTACAAAAGCAAGTAGTTATTTAAAGTAACCTATGCGCGCAGAACATCTATTCCGGAATAGAAAGTCGATCGGTAAAACAACTCGCTAAGGAGAGTGATATGGCCAGCAACTCAATTTCAACTTCGCAAAGTTTGCAAACTGCCAAGGTATTAAACGCCACGAACGGGAAGGAGCGAACATCTGTTAGCTCGTTCATTACCCTTGCCGGACGAATCCTGTTTTCCGCAATTTTCATCCTGTCTGGATTTCTGCACTTCTCCCAGGCGGATATCGGTTACGCGGCACAAGCAGGTGTGCCTATGGCTAACCTGCTGGTTCCGGCGTCGGGAATTCTCGCGTTAGTGGGAGGGCTCAGCATTCTGCTCGGATACAAAGCCAACATCGGTGCCTGGCTGCTTGTCCTTTTCCTGGTGCCGGTCACGCTCATGATGCACAACTTCTGGGCAGTGAAAGACCCGATGATGGCTCAGATGCAAATGGCAATGTTTCTGAAGAATGTGACCATCGTTGGGGGCGCTTTGCTCATCTCCCAATTCGGAGCCGTCCCACTCAGTCTGGATGCGCGAAAATCTGAGCGGTGATTCTTAGCTGTCAGCTACCAGCTGTCAGCGGCAGCCCTCAGCCGTGCAGTCGGTGGAGTGCACTGCGTCAGATCGATACGAGGGGCTGACATTTGACGGCTGACAGCTAACTCCCAAGTGTTCATTTGCGGACACGATAGAGCGCTGGCGCACAAACCTCGTCCTCGCGAAAGCGGTATTGGTCCGCGCTTTTCGCTTACTTGTCACATTCTTGTAAATCGCCTCACCTTTCCCGAGTCGCAGCGTCCAACTAAGCAATCAGTTTCGGTGTTGGACGGATCATGATCTCGTCCCGGAAACGAACACATGCGCAACGGTCCACGATCAGAGTTGTTTCCGATGGAACGAGTGAACCCATCTCTGCGTATCTAGGCGCAGGAGTGGTGTGGGTAAGAGGGAAACGGCACGAACACTGATCAGCGGGTTTGGAGGTGGGGGTTATGCAGAGCGGAGTGAATGGCAGCAACGGGACGGGCAATGGAACTCTGTTACATACCGGAGATCCTCATGTCCAGGAAGTGGTTAAAACGGCCCATGAAGAACTGCGGCAGCTCATGCGTCAGCGGGCTGAAATCATGAAACGCATTGGCACGCTGAAGCAGACCATCTCAGGTCTCGCCAACTTGTTCGGCGATGACATTCTGGGAGAAGACTTGCTGGAGTTGGTCGACCGCAAGACCGGAGGACGCCAGCCCGGTTTTACGAAAGCGTGTCGTATGGTTTTGATGGAAGCCGGACGGCCGCTAGCGGTGCGCGAGGTTTGCGAACAGATTCAACAGCGTCTTCCAACTCTGTTACTTCGTCACAAAGATCCGCTGGCATCGGTGACCACCGTGCTCAATCGGTTGGTGGAATATGGGGAAGCGCTCAGCGTAGTTCGAGAGAACGGCCGACGGGCGTGGCAGTGGGTATCGGAACCAGTTCCAGCGCAGCCGGGCAACGCCGCGAGCGCATCGCTTTCTCAACTGTAGAAACGCAGCTTGCTGCGTTTTCTCGCGGCGAGCAGGTATGGTTGAAGTTGACGTCGTCCTGAGGGGCCGTCAGGCCGCGAAGGATCTGGCGTGGACTGCCGGAATGCGCTGACCGCCGGCCTTGAGGTCACCCCCGAAGGCGCAGCATTCCGCGCGAGATCCTTCACCCGGCTGACGCCGGGTTCAGGATGACGTCTTTCGAAAATAATGTGTTTTCTTCCCTACGCGGGCAGCAACATTCCTTTTTCCAGGTGCCGGGTGACGTGCGCGTAAGAAGCTGCGTGCGGATCGTGCGTCACCATCACGATGGTCTTGTGGAAGTCTTCGTTCAGACGCTTCAAGATTTCGAGGACCTCGGTGGCGGAGTGACTATCGAGGTCGCCCGTAGGCTCGTCGGCAAGCAGCAGCGTCGGGTCGCTGACGATGGCTCGAGCAATCGCCACTCGTTGTTCCTGCCCGCCCGAAAGCTGTTTCGGGAGATGGTTCACGCGTTCCTCTAAACCAACAAGCCTGAGCGCGGTCATGACATGCTCGCGCCGCTGTTGCGCATTCAGCTTCGTAAGCAGCAGCGGAAGTTCGACATTCTCGAATGCCGTGAGCACGGGAATCAGGTTGAAGGTCTGAAACACGTATCCAATATGCACGTTGCGCCAGTGGGCAGACTGAGAATCGCTGAAGCGGAAGACGTTCTCGCCCAGCACCAGCAACTCTCCCGACGTGGGCCGATCGATGGCCGCGATCATATTCAGCAGCGTCGTCTTGCCCGAGCCGGATGGACCCATGAGAGCCAGAAATTCACCGCCACCGATTTCGATGGAAACGTTGTCCAGGGCTGTGACCTCGAACGCGTCGCGCTTGAAGATCTTGCTCACGTTGCGGGCCTGAACCACCTTGGTTTGAACTGCGGTATGGGGAATGGTAGCTGCGCTCATGACTGTCCTTTGATCTTGATTTTGTCTCCGTCTTTCAAGTCTTGGGGCGCTGTAGTAATTACGTCTTCGCCCCCGTTGAGGCCCTGCACCAGAACGCCGCCACTGCGTTGCGACAGAATTTTCACTTCATGGGACACCGCCTTCCCGTCAAATGCCAGGAAGACGAACTTCTTGCCATCGCGATCGCGAATCGCAGGGGTGGGCACAAAAACTCCCTGCGGCTGCATGCTCGTTTGTTTGTTTTCGTCCGCCAGAAATTTTACCGTGGCATTCATATCCGGCCGCAGATGGGAATCGGGATTGAGAATTTGCACTTTCACCTGTACCGTCGCCTTAGCCCGGTTGGCTTGAGGCGAGATTTCCGCAATGATCCCATCCCACTTGAGGTCAGGGTAGGCGTCCACGGTGACCACGCCCTTTTGCTTGGGACCGAGTTTGGAGAAATCGTCTTGTGCGATATCGAGCTCGACTTGAAGATCGTTCAGATCGGCCAGTGAAACTACCAGGCCTTGCGGACCGCCCTCGGCGGTGCTGGCAAACCCCGAGGTCACGAGTTCGCCTTTTTCCGCGGCACGCTCAAGTATGGTTCCCGTAACCGGTGCCCGGATCACCGTGGCGTCGAGCAAGGACTTGGTGTAGTCGGCCTGCCCCTGAGCCTGTTCCAGGGCACCCCGGGCCCGTGCAATCTCTTCCTTGCGCGGACCGATCTTGGCCAGCTGAAAAGTTTTCTCCAGCGAATTCACCCGCTGCTGGTCCGATTCGAACTTCGCGGTCGCGTCATCGAAGGACTGCTTCGAGACTACGCCCTGATTCGCCAGATCGCGAGTCCGATCCAGCGTAAGCTTATCGTTTACCAGCGTGGCTCGGGCTTCATCGAGATTATGCTGGGCCTGCTGAATTTCCTCGGGGCGAGATCCGTTTTGCAGTTCCTCGAGATAAGCCCGGGCATTGTCGGCGGCGCCTTTGGCCTGTTCGTACTGGGCACGGAATTCATCATCTTCGAGACGCACCAGGATCTGGCCTTCCTGAACCTTGTCACCCTTTTCGACGCCGATCCACTTCACGCGGCCTGTTACTTTCGAATTCAGATTGATCTTGTGGTGAGCCACAATGTAGCCACTGGCAGAAAGCACTACGCCGCCCACCTCACTGTTCTGCGCCGAGGCGCGAACCACCTGCACCTCAGCAGCGTCGCGGGATAACAGGCGATAAGCCGTCGCCACAACACCCAGCAGGACCAGCAAGCCGATTCCGATCAGGATGTAGCGGCGTGCCCATGCGGGAGGCTCGCCTTCGCCGCCAGCGCGCGCGGTACGGTCGATTCGCAGGCTTTGCAGGTCTTCGTGTTTTGCGTCAATCGGCATTTTGCCTAATGATGATACGTTTCCGAATTGTGATGCAAATTCCTTCTACAAATGTGGGTGGCGTCGCTAATCCCGCAAAGCGCTCAGTATGTCGCGGCGCGAAGCGTGCCAGGCAGGAGCGAACCCACCCACCACGCCCATGATGAGAGCGAACACGATCGCGCTGAAGACCACAACCGGCGTCATTTGCAGACTGAATACAACCTCGCTGAAAGTGACCTGATTTTGCGTTCCCGTAGTCATGCCATTGAACGGCAACATCAGGAGGATGCCCAGTGTCGCGCCCAGCAAGGACAACAACAGCGACTCGAGCATGAACGAAGTCAGAATGCTGGGACGCGAAAAGCCGATCACGCGCAGGGTGGCAATCTCGCGCCCGCGATAGGCCACCGCAGCGTACATGGTGTTGGCGGCGGCGAAGCAGGAGCCGACTGCCATGATGAAGGCGACGATCCAGCCCACGACCTTGATGGGTGCGCCCGACTTGGTTTGCGAAGCATAGTAGTCGGGTTCGAGCAGGCCATTGAGTTCGAGGCGCTGATCGTCGTTGGCGCGGTTTTTCAGCGCCATGGCCGCAACCGGATCGGTCGCGCGCACCAGAACCGAAGAGTATACGGTACGTTCAAAATCCGTGACCAACTGGTTGATGTCGCCCCAGATCTCGGAATCATGTGCCGTGCCGCTGCCGTCAAAGATACCCACGATAGGCCAATCGCCCTTGCCAATGCGGACAGTATCGCCAATGTTCGCGTGCACAAATCGCTTGTTGATCGAACTGCTGACCACGACCTCACGCTGTCCGGGAGTGAACCAGCGCCCGGAAACGATCCGGATTTGAGGCCGCATTTCGATGCCAAGCGGGGTAAGGAAGCGAGTGGTCACGTTGGTCTCTCCCGTCCCGCCCTTGCGCGGCATCACCACCACCAGAATGTCTTCCCCGGAAACCAGTGGTTCACCTTGGCTGTTCTTGGCGACTCCCGGGAGATCTTTCAACACTTGCATCGCATCGCGTGACACACCGCCGGCGGCCAACTCCGAATCTGAACCTTTGCGCAGCATCAATACATTCAGAGGATCGCCGGTACTGGCAAAGGCGCGCCCCAAGCCCGCCAACAGCGCCATAATGAAGACCGCAGTGGCCACCGTGAGCGCGATTCCCAGCGCGGTCATAACCGTAAGGCTCTTTCGCAGCCGTAGATTGCGTACGTTGTAGCTGAGAGGAATTGCCATTTCTATTTTCGTCCTTCAGGGTTCCGCAACCTTCGTGTACCTTTATGTCCTTTGTGGCTCCGGCATTTGAACTTCATCAACCACAAAGGACACGAAGGCACACAAAGGATCTCACCCGATGTGCCGCAAGCCGTCCACAATGTTAACCTTCGAGGCGTGATATGAAGGTATAAAGGAGCTGGCGAATCCCACCACTGCGGCGATCAGAAGTGCCGCCGCAATCGTGATCGGGGTAACCTTCATGCCGGTGAACATTCCTCCCTGACTCGCCATCAGGCTCACGATGAAGAAGCCGGCGAGCGAACCGATCAGCCCTCCCACCAGCGAGAGCGAAACCGCCTCGCCGACGAACAATCCCAGAATGCTGTTGCGGGTGAAGCCGAGCGTCTTCAAAACCGCAACCTCCCGGGTCCGCTCGCGAATCGACATCGCCATGGTGTTCGCCGACACCAGCAGGATGGTAAAGACTACCGCCAGGCAAATGCTCATAATGAAGGCTTTGATGTTGCCCAGCATCCCAATGAAGCCCAACTGGAAAGCGTGCTCGCTCTCGGTCTTGGTGGGACGATCGGCATTGCGGAACTCCTCGTCAATGGCTTCCGCCACCTTGGGGACGGAATCGGGCGAATCAGCCAGAACCCCGAAAAAACCCTCCATGCCTTTGAGTTTGGGAAAGCCTTCGTCGATATAGTCTTTGTTGAAGTAAATCGACTGGGTTGGATCCGGCGGCGTGAAGATTCCACGGATCGTCAACTCCAGATTAACCGGGAAAATCTTCCCGGTAATGTTCAGCCGGTCCCCGATTTTCCAGTGAAACTTGTTCGCCAGGCCCACATCCACAATTGCGCCGGCCCGATCGTGCTGCCAGGCTTCGAGTTGATCAGGGGGCAGCGCGAATTCCGGGTAGACCTTTAACAATTCCTGCGGATCAGTGCCGAACTGAGCAAAGTAGTGTTCCGGCTTGTCGTCCATGTATTGTCCGCCAAACCATTGCTGGTTCACCACCTCCTTCACGCCGGGGATGGCTTGAATCTTCTGCCGGTAATAGCTGGGCAGATTAAAGACCAGCGACACTTTGTGGCGGACGATCAACCGCTGCGCCGACTGTTCCGACGGCTTGCTGTCATAAAAGCTACGCCAGATGGTGATTAGAAACGTCAGGAGCAGAAGAGACCCTCCAATGCTCAAGATAGTGAGGATGCTGCGGCGCTTGTTGCGGAAGGCGTTCTTGCTGACAAAACGGGTTAGAGTCATATCGAACTCCGGAAGAAAACCTGGTCTACCTACGAGGGCCCCAACAATACGTCAAGCATAGCCGATGGGTGCGGACCCGGACAACCTTACGCCCTCCCAGTCACAGCATCGCTGACTGCGAAACCAGATACCAGTGGAGATCGTCACCGGGATTCAATGACAAATGTCACCCCAGTCACACCGCGCCCAACAGTTCTCCCTAAGTAATGAACGGTGGGAGGCTATGAAAAGTTACGGCTTTAGTTCGCGCTGATGGGAGGACGGCCGGCCCGTCCATCCGGGGATTAAGAATCAATGACCCTTCGGACCTGCGCCCCAAGCTGCGGCTGTCGAAGCCCTTTACGGTACTAAAGTTTCTTCAATCCGCCCCGCAATCGAATTTACGAACACTTTCGTAACTCCACTTTAGCCCTACTCCCGACTATCCTGATCACGTCGTTTCCCCCAAGGACGTGCCCGAGGTCTTCCCCACCGAGGGAAAGTCGGTCTCTGCCTGCAACGAGGTAGGAAGATAATGTCGAACAAAATCGGGCGCTTCGAAATACTCAGCGAAATCGCGCACTCTGACATAAGTTCCGTCTACAAGGCCACCGACCCCGAGAACGCGCAGACCGTCGCGTTGAAGACCGTCAAGCTGGAACCGCTTGGCGAGCAGGCCGCCACACTTTTAAAAAACCTTCTCGAAGAGGCGGAAGCCAGCAAGGTTCTAAATAGTCACAACATTGCCTTACTCTATGGTGCCGAAGAAGTCGACGGCGTTTTCTGCGCTTCGTTGGAATATGTTCAGGGCAACAGCGTTGCCACCATGCTGGCTCGCAAAGAGGGATTCTCCATTTGGGATCTCCAGGACATTGCCCGCCAAACCTGCCAGGGCCTCGACCACGCGCACGCCAAGAACCTGGTGCACTACACCCTTGAGCCGGCCAAGATTATGGTGTCGTGGGACGGCACCGTAAAGATTTTGGGATTCGGAATTTCCACCATGAGTGCTTTCGCGGCCCAAGCCTCGGGCAACGCTCCGGGAGTTTTGCACTACATGTCTCCGGAGCAATTGCGTGGAGACCCGCTGGGCGCGCCCTCCAACATCTTCAGTCTGGGCGCAATTTTTTACGAGATGGTCACCGAGCGTAAGGCTTTCGATGGGGAAGACGCGGACCAAGTCAGGCAATCGATCTCGGAAATGACTCCGGTCGCTCCGGATCAGATCAACCGCAAGATTCATCCCGCGCTCAGCCAGGTCATCATGAAAGCGCTGTCCAAGGCGCCTGAAGAACGATATCAATCTGGGCAAGATCTGGTGAACGATCTCGAGCGATGCAAGGAAAGCGCCACGAAGGCCGCGGCTGCCGCAAAACCGGGGCAAGGGGCGCAAAAGGCCCCCGCGCCCGCCGCCAGCGCGCCACCCGTGAAACCAGCATCGCCAGCGGTCACGCAACCGAAGCCTACTTTCAAACCAGCCGCGCCGGTGGCGAAAGCTCCAACTCCGCCCCCGGCGGCAAAGGCCGCTGCAGCCGGGCGAAGCGGAAGCGGCGGGAATTCCGCGAGCTCCAGCGGACTCATTACACCAAACCTCGACCAGGCGGCTCCCGTGATTAACACTTCACCGGAAGCCTCCGTCGAAACCTTCTCCGTCGAATCATTTTCCAGCGCACCCGCAGTCATGTCTTCGGCTGCCATTGTTGAGCCTGAGGTCGAGGCTCCGAAAATCCATGTCGATCCGATGATGGCTGAAGGCCCGAAAGCCGGCGCGGGCGCGAGCCGCAGTTTCTCTGAGATCGACGAATTGCCTCCTCTCAAAGAGGTATACGTCGCGCCGCCGCCACCTCGGCCTGCGGATGAGCCTCCAGCGGTGGATGCCGTGCACGCCACCGTATTCAACAATGCTGTGCCCGAAAAGCCAAAAATCCAACCGCGCGAGGTAGCGAAAAAAGCTGTCGCGGAGATTAAGAAAACGCCTCCACAACTTTTCGTGTTTTCAGTCGCAGGTGCCATCGGCATCATCGTGCTGATTGTGGCTGCGATCGCATGGCACATCCACTCCGAAAACGCCGATGATGACGCACCAAACCAGCCGCCGGCTCCGGTTGCCAGTGCGCCGGCGCAGTCGAATGGAAGCGCAAATCAATCTACCGAAGCGAACGCGAATAATCAGATTGCGGTGCAAGTGGCTCCAGAACCTGTAACCGTTGCGCCTCCCGCGGTCTCGGTGCAGCCAAAGTACAATAACAACAAGAAGAAAGCCAAGCCCAAGCCCGTGGCTCCGGCGATTGTTCCCGGGCAGCTGAACGTTAATTCAACCCCAGCAGGCGCACAGATTCAGATCGATGGACAAAACGATCCTTCCTGGGTCACACCGTTTAACATCGCCGGACTCAACCCGGGTCAGCACACCTTGACCATCATCAAGCCCGGCTATGCGACGGACACCCGTAGCATTGAAGTCGCCTCGGGCAGCAGGTCATTCGTCAGTGTTCAGCTTGCCCAGCTTGCGGCCACGGTTTCGGTAACCAGTGAACCTGCGGGCGCGGCCATCTGGATGGACGGCAAGGATACCGGCCGAATCACTCCTGCGCAGATCTCCGTGGACAAGCCTGGAAATCACAGCTTCGCATTCAAGAAGCAGGGCTACCTGGATGAAACCAGCAGCGCGAATCTCCAGGTGGGGCAAACCTTCCACTTGTCACCCAGCCTGAAAGCGCTAGGCAACACCGACGACATCAAGATCGGTGGCAAGTTCAAGAAGCTCTTTGGTGGCAGCGATACTGCTGGAATGGGCGCAGTCAGCGTCAAGACGTCGCCAAAGGGTGCACAGGTCGCCATCAACAATCGCATTCTCGATAAGAACTCGCCGGTAGAGCTTTACCTGGACCCGGGCAATTACGTTCTCGACATCACCTTGTCAGGATTCAAGAGCATTCATCGCGTGATCACCGTGGAGAAGAACGGCAAGGTCGCAATCGACGAAAGCCTCGACCGGGAATAAAACGCCTTTCGCCCAACCCTGATCTCCATTGCTCAGCATTCCCCGAAGCGTGCTTGGCCCATTCGGAAGTGTGCAAAACCTTTCATCTTGACCGCCAGTGTCATGGGGACGATAATTTGCGGCCTGAACCGCTTCACGACTTTTTTCCACCACGGGCCGGGAACGGTCACCACACCTCAGTTTCTAGGAGAAATCAGTGAAAAAATCCATTCTTGGCACGCTGATAGTTCTGATGTTCGTCGCCGTTGGTATCGCCGCGGCGCCCCCGTTAACCTTCACGTTCTCGGACGTTCACGCTAACAAGACAGCGACCGAGACGGACACCTTCGCGGTCAACAACGCGGGCGCGATTGCCGGCGATTACGTGGACGCCAAGAGCGTCCAGCACGCGATGATCCTGGCGGGGAAGAAGCTCACGACCGTCAATCATCCGAATTGCACGACCAGCGGCGGTTACCCTGCCGCAATTGCGTTCTACGGCATCAACAGTGCAGGTGCGGCCGCCGGCTTCTGCACCAGCACGAAGACCGGTCTATTCACAGGATTTGTCTATTCCGCCGGAAAATTCACTGCCATCAACTTCCCCAAATCAAACGGAACCCAGGCCATCGGAATCAATGATGCTGGCGATGTAGTAGGTGCGTACCTGGACTCCGCCAGCGTCCAGCACGGCTTCGTGAAGAAGGGCAGCAAGTACACGAGCATCGACGTGACCGGCGATACTACCCCGTACGCTTGGGCCATCAACAACAGCGGCCAGATAGTTGTGTTTGCCATTAACTCAGCCGGAGGCTACGACAGCTTCGTCTACAATGGCAAGACCTTCAAGAAAATCGCTGATCCAAATGCCAGCACAACAGGAACTATTGCCCGCTCCCTAAACAATAAGGGCGACGTCGTGGGTGCCTATTTCAATTCCGCTAGCGACGAGATCGGGTTCCTGTTTCACCGCGGCAAGTACTTCGATGTCATCGATCCAAAAGCCTCGACCGAGACCAAACCCGACGGAGTCAATGACACCCTCGAAATGGTAGGACGCTACCTGAATAGCGCCAGCGCAACCCTCGGTTTCAAAGCCATCACCAAAACGGCTGCCGGCGACAATTTTGTTTCCACCACCCACACCGCTGTTCAGGATTCCGGTGAACGGAGCCTGGACCGGCGGCAAGCATCGAACACTCCGTAGTTCGTCGAGGCGGTGCGATGTTACGTCTCAGATAGGCAAACGCGGCGGGGTAGCACTCTGGCTTGATCGGAGGACCCCGCCCCGCTGTTGTGAAGACCACACCCTGCGGGAGCTCCCCCGCTCGGTTCACTCGAAGCCTTCCGGGATCGGTGGGTGCCGGTCCCATCCGCCTACTTCCCCTGCGGGGCAGGCAAGATATAATGGCGGGTTGGCCTGTGCAATCATTGGTTTTTCGGGCCATCCACCCGGTCGTTTTCTGCCATGGGAACTTTTGCTTTGGGGGACCCGTATCTGAGGATGTGCCCCTTGGAGCTGGATGGGCCTAGTGTATCGACGGCGGACCGGCCGAAGGCGACTCACAAGAAATTCCAGGCTGGCCGTTCCTCAGACGGACGGGGACGAAGCTGGCAACGGGGTTATCAGCACCTGAATGAGCACCTGATTTATGAAGACCTGGAAAAAAATTGCGATCGGTGCCGGAGCGGTGGTATTGCTGGCCGCCATCGTCGGCTTCACCGTTTACCAGAGCCACAAGAATGTGGTCACCGTGCAGACGGGCAAAGCGCAGCGGATGGATCTGGTTGCGGTGGTCAGCGCATCCGGTGAAATCAGACCGAAGACCTATGTGAATATCGGCGCGAATGCTTTCGGCAAGATTATCCGGCTCTACGTCAAGGAAGGTGACCGGGTAAAGCAGGGGCAGATGCTGGCGCAGTTGGAGAACGTGCAATCTGCGGCGGATATGGAGGCGATGCAAGCGTCGCTCGAGGCGGCGCGTACCGATGCGGTAGCAGCGGAGGCGGCGCTGAATACGTCGGCGGCCGATCTCAATCGGGCGAAGTCGGATGCGGAACGTTCGGACCTCGACTGGACGCGCGCACAAGGTCTCTACAAAGATGCGTTGATTGCGAAGTCTGACTACGACATGCAAAAAGCGAATCATCAAACTGCGGTCGCTGGGTTGGCGCAGGCAGAAGCGCGGGTGGCCCAGGCCAAGGCGCAGAAGGACTCGGCGGATCGCCGCATTGGACAGGCCGGAGCCAATCTCACCCATGCTGCCGACGTTTTGAAGAAGACCACTTACCAGGCTCCGTATGATGGCGTGATCACAAATTTGCCGGTGCGCGAAGGGGAGACGGTCGTGATGGGAATCCAGAACGCCCCGGGCAGCACCCTCATGACGCTGGCCGACATGTCGGTGATCACGGCCGAAGTCAAGGTGGATGAGACCGATATCGTGAATGTGCAGATGGGCCAAACGGCGCAAGTGACAATTGATGCAATTCCGAAGAAAATTTTCAAAGCGGTGGTGACCCAGATTGGAGATAACGCCATCGTGCGTTCAACTGGCGTTTCCACGTCGCAGCAGACGAGCACCAGTCAGGAAGCCAAGGACTTCAAGGTAGTCGTGACTTTGGTGGATCCGCCGGATGATCTACGCCCTGGTCTTTCGACGACCGCCAAGATCACGACCGCGACCCGAGGAAACACGCTGACCATTCCAATTCAGGCGCTGACGGTTCGCCGCCAGTCGGATCTTGTTCCAAAGGATGAAAAGGGTTCGGTGCAGGCGGCCTCGCCGCAGACGGACGCGTCGAAAGATAAAGATAAAGACAAGCAGGAGATTCAGGGCGTATTTATCCTTCGCAACCACAAAGCCGAGTTCGTGCCGGTCGACACCGGCATTGCGGGCACGACCGATATTGAAGTGATCAAGGGACTTAAAGAAGGTGACGAGATCGTGACCGGCAGCTATAAAGTGCTGCGTACCCTGCGTCCGGGCAGCAGCGTAAAGGTAGATAACGCGGCTCCCAAGAAGGAAGAAGAAGAGAGCAGTTAGCAGTTTGCGTTCTAACCTTCGCGCCGATGGAGCGTCCAATGGAAAGCCGGCGAAGGGAGCACAGATCGGAGCGCGGGCAAGTGTCCGAAGAGGAAACGGAGAAAATAATGGCTACCGCAGAAGTAATCAACATCGCGCAACCCGCAGTGTCAGCCCCTCCTGAAGCTTTCATGATCAGCACTCGGGATTTATGGAAGACGTACGATATGGGCTCCGAGCAGCAGGTGCATGCGCTGCGGGGAGTCAATTTGAATATTCGGCGCAACGAATATGTCGCGATTATGGGGCCGTCGGGGTCGGGCAAGTCCACCCTAATGAATTTGATTGGATGCCTGGATACGCCCAGCAAAGGCCAGTATTGGCTGAATAACCAGCAAGTCAGCGAACTGGATGATGACGAGTTGGCCCGCATCCGCAACAAAGAAATTGGTTTCGTATTTCAGACTTTCAACCTGCTGGCACGTGCGACTGCCTTGCACAACGTGGAACTGCCCTTGATCTACGCCGGGGTGCCGGCCGAGGAAAGGGCGGAGCGCGCCAAAGCTGCGTTGGGCTCGGTGGGCATGGCAGAACGCATGATGCACAAGCCCAATGAGCTTTCCGGCGGGCAACGGCAGAGAGTGGCGATTGCGCGGGCGCTGGTGAATCGTCCGTCAATCATTCTCGCTGACGAACCGACAGGGAACCTGGATTCGCAGACCGGAAACGAAATCATGGCACTCATGGATCGTCTGCAGGCGCAAGGAAACACGATTGTCCTGGTTACCCACGAGCATGACATTGCCGAATATGCACATCGCGTGGTTCACATTAAGGATGGAGTTGTGGAGAGAGACGAGGTGAAGAGGTAAATCCCCTGTCGCCTGTCAGCTTTATGGTATGAAACGCCCAGCCAAAATGGCTGGGCGTCGTGTTTTAGTGTGCAAAGAGTTTCCACTTTCGTGATAAGAGCTCGACGGGGTGGTAAGCCCGCTTCACACTTGTATTGTGCTCTGCTTGCGCTACAATGCCTGTTCTTGAAAACGGCCTCCTTGGAGTGCCGTTTTCAGAGCCTTGCTGATATTCCGATGGTATCGATGAACAATTTAGCTTGCGGTTTTCCGGTGAAATGGCACTAGACTGGATGCCGCGTTCGGCACAACCGGATGGCGTTTCGAGTGACAACTTGGGTGGAGAGGAGAATGATCATGAGATTGCGAATGATCCTGGCGGCATTTGTGGTTCTGTTGACAACGGCCTTGGTTGCCCAGACGTTCCGCGGAACCATTTTGGGGACGGTAACGGACGCTTCGGGTGCAGTCGTCTCCGGCGCGTCAGTGAAGGTCCATAACGTGAACACCGGGCAGGACCGGACCACCCAGACCAGCGCCGACGGCAGCTACACCGTCTCCGAACTCCAGATCGGGACCTACAATGTCACCATTTCTCAGAGCGGATTTCAGACCTCGGTGACGAGCAGCGTGGCGGTAGATGTCGCCGGCGAGCGCCGGGTGGATATTGCGCTGAAGCCCGGACAAGTGACCGAGCGGGTGGAAGTTTCGGGCGAAACCCTGCCCCAGGTGGAGACGACTAGCACCGATCTGGGTGGGGTGCTCACGAGTCAGACCGTGGAGAACCTCCCGGTGAACGGTCGCGACTATACCAAGCTGATCTATCTGACTCCCGGAGTTTCGGGCTCGCCAGACCAGATTTCTGATTCACCGGGCTCTTATGGTGAGTTTTCCATGAACGGCGCGCGGGGGCGATCCAATAACTACCTGCTCGACGGCACCGATATGAATGATGGCTACCGCAACGATCCCGCAATTAACCAAGCGGGCGTGTTCGGCACGCCGTCGGCGATTCTGCCCATCGACGCGGTGGCGGAAGTGCGCGTGCTCTCGAACTTTGAGCCTGAATATGGGCGCAACGGGGGAGCCGTGGTCAACATTGTGACCAAGAGCGGCACCAACCAGTGGCACGGAACCGGGGCGGAGTATTTCCGGAATGATGCACTGGACGCGAGGAACTATTTCAACCTGGCAAGCCAGCCGAAAGCCTTGTTCCACAACAACCAATTCGGTGCGTCCGTCGGCGGACCAATCGTGAAGGACAATACTTTCTTTTACGCTGACTATGAGGGGCAACGAGAGAACGTCGGCGTGGTTACGCTAGGGTGCGTACCGGATCCCGCGCAGATTGCAGCCGATGGAGGCGCCACCAATCCGGTGATTGCGAACCTTCTGGCTCGAAATCCGTGGCCGCAGCCGAACATTCCGGGGACATTCGGTGGCTCGCTAGTAGGATCTGAGAACAGCGGCTGCCCGGTTGGGCCGAACACTTCGGTGATTACTCCTTCGTTCAACAATCTCAGCAGTTTCATCGTTAAGATCGATCACACTTTCAATCCCAGCAATAACATCAGCGGACGCTATTTCTTCGGCGACAGCACGCAGTCGTTCCCTCTGGGTTTGGCAACCACTGGCGGCCAGTTGCCCGGGTTTAATACCCATACCCCGACGCGTGTGCAACTGGTATCCATCTCCTATGTGCACACGATCGGGACGAACAAGGTGAATGAATTGCGTTACGGGTGGAACCGATTCGCAGAAGGATTTTTCCCGCAGGACCAGTCGTTCCAGCCTAGCTCGATTGGTTTGTGTGCGGCCAGTACAACGGCCGGTTGCTCGGGCAACGTCATCTCGAATTCCGGCCTGCCAGACATCTTCATCAACGGTTCTTCTTTTTCACAACTTGGCGCGAACTCCAGCACACCGCGGCACCGCATCGATACGAACAATCAAATCCTGGACAATTTTTCATGGAAGATAGGGAAGCACGACCTTAAGTTCGGAGGTGGTTTTTACCGCACCAGCATCTCGCAGTATTTCGGCCACTGGTTCCGCGGCCGACTCAAGTTCGCAGACCTTACGGATTTCCTCTCGGGCACGGTGGGTAGCGGTCTTCAGTACTCCGGCAACACGGACCGAAATACATTCGAGAACAACTACGGTCTCTATGTGCAGGACAGCTACCGCGTGACTCCGCGGCTAACGCTCAACTATGGTTTACGCTGGGATTATTTCGGTGTAGTGGGGGAGAAGAACAACCTGTTGAGCAATATCACCAGTGTTGCTCCGTCGACCGGGTTGGGGACATTCACGCTTACGCAGGTAGGACAGCCGGGGCTGAGCAGCCTTTACCAGCCCGATCACAAAGATTTTGCCCCGCGTGTGAGTATGGCGTGGGACGTTACCGGACAAGGGAAGAGTGTAATTCGTGCCGGATACGGTCTTTTCTATGATGCCTTCTCACAAGACATGGTCCTGGGGCATTTGCCCTATCCCCCGTATTTCGATCCCGGGCCGGCCTACAACCCAGTCGGACCGGCGCAGTATCAGATCATTTCGGCAACAGCGACAGGGTCAATAGCTACCGGTGTGCCGGCGTATGGCGCACCCAGCTGCTTGAGCCTGGAGTGCGACGTCTTTTCCTTCAACCGCAATATCAAGACGCCCTACATGGAGAACTTCAACTTTAATTTCCAACAACAGATCGCCAGCAAGGCGGTGGTGCAGATCGGCTATGTGGGATCGGAGGGACACCGGCTTTGGCGTTTCTTTGATATTAACCAGCCCAGCTCAGCGACCATCAACGCCTGCGATCTTGGCCAACTGCCGGCCTCCACGGGCTGCGTTGCCGGGACAATCCAGGACTTCGGACAGGCGGCGCGTCCATTTGGGGGATATGGAATTGGCAATCCCTATGGTGCCTACTACGTGATGCAGGAGAACTCCACCGGTCAATCCAGTTACAACTCGTTGCAGGCCAGCTTGCGGGTGAACGGATGGCACGGGATCACGTCGATTGTGAATTATGTATGGTCGAAGTCGCTGGATAATTCGAGCGACGGCGAGGACTTTGTGCCGAACGCCGGTCAGCCTCAGGACAGCACCAGTCCTCAGCTGGAGTATGCTCCATCGAATTTTGACGTACCGCAGCGGTTCACCTGGATTTTCGGCTACGAATTTCCTAAAGCGAGCGGCAGTATGCAAAGACTGAAGAATGGCTGGGGTTTGGACAGCACTGTGACCTTGCAAAGCGGACAACCATTCCAGTTCAATTACAACTGCGAGGATGACTACAGCGGAGGAGGCGACTGCTATGACCGGCCCGATGTGGTTGGGCCGATCGTTCAGAACAATCACAATCCGTACCAGTTCATGCAACTCAGTTCATTTGCGATACCCTGCACAGTGAATCCGGCCTTGGGCGCTAACGGTGCAGCCTCTGACTGTGTACCCGGAACGCGGCACTATGGGACGATGGGACGGGACTCGCTGCGTGGGCCGACATATAAGCAGTGGGATTTCGCGATTTACAAGACTACGGCGATCACGGAGCGGATCAGCATGCAGCTTCGCGCCGAATTCTTCAACATCCTGAACCATCCCAACTTTGCTAATCCGTTCTTGCCGGCATTTATTGCGGACCCGGGGATCAATGGTTTCCAGGATGTGGGAAATCGCGAAGTTGGCGTAGGGCATTATGCGCTCAGTGCGACGGGTGACGTGGGTATTGGTAACCCGTTCTTAGGGGGTGGGGCGCCGCGTGGAATTCAGTTGGCGGCTAAGTTCACGTTCTAGGTTTCAGGTTTCTTGGCTCCTCCCGCGGGTGCGGGAGGAGCTTTTTGGTTTGTAGATTAGTCACCTTTCCGGTTTGTGTGTATGCTTTTGACAGAGAATTTGTGTGCTAGCTTTTGTGGTGCCCTGCGGGGCCTGAACCCTTCTGTCGTTTACGGGACGACTAAAGTCGTGCTCCTTCCCATCTGATTCGAGTCCTCAATCTTCGCTTGGCTACCCGGACGAGGCGTCCGGCTACGTGTTCATGGGTGTGACGGCGGTTCCTGCAATTCGCCTATGGGGACGATTTTCGTGTCGGTGCGGAACTTTTTGTAGTCGCGGTAGGTGATGTCGTCTTCGAGGTTGAAGTCTTTCAGCAGGGCGAGTCGTGCGTCGACTTTTACGTTGATGTGCTGCGGCAGCCAGACTTCGTCATTGATACGCGTCTGCTCAACGATGATTCGCGAGCCCTTGTGGATGCGGGCCAGGAACAGGCCAAACGAAACTGTATCGATGCACTGGATGTCGAGCTTCTTCCACTGCGATTCGTCTTTGTCGATCCAGGCGCGAAAGCGGAATTTGGGTAGGATTTTTGCTTCTTTCAAGTGCGCCTGGTAGCCGGGCTTGGGTTCGCCATCGATGACATAGGTGTCGCGTCCGGCGAGTGACTCGATGCCAGCCAGGCGGAAGTTGTAAGCGTCGGCTACTTCGCGGACGAACTGGCGATTTTCTTCACGCTCTTTTTCCTCCTTCGCCTCGCGCTTCTTGCGGTCTTCTTCGGATTCGTTCTTGCGCTTGTCGATCACCTTCTGGAGTTTCTCTTCTTCTTTCTTCGCATCCTTGTCGGAGAGCGGCTTGTCGTCTTTCGCGATCAGGCGTTCGACCGGCTCGCCGTAGAGTTCCATGATCTCGGAGGTCTTGGTTTCCGTGGACTTTACCTGGCCTTTGCCATCGAGTTTGTGTTCTTCCTCGCGTTGGATGTAGGTGTAGTCGCGCTGTCGTTTGTCGTTTTCCATGTCCTTTTCCGCAGTCTGGCGAATGAGTTGGCGGATCTGGTCCTCGGTAAGGGATGGGGTGGGGATAACAGCAGGGGTTGGGTCTTGGCCGAAGGCGAAGCTGCATGCCAGAACAAGGATGTGCGCGGGCTTGACTCGCATGTTCATGCTACGTGATTAGAACCCGTCCGGTTCCGGCGAGTTTTCGTGAGCAGTCAAAAATCTCTGGAGGCCTCGCTCATAAATAGGATGTCATGCCGAGCGAAGCGAGGCATCCCTATCGTCAACACGATTGTAACGGGAATAGAGATTCCTCGCTCCGCTCGGAATGACAACTTTGGAATTCATGAATCTTCTCCAACCCATCGATTACTTCTCCGCTCTCCCCAGGCAACCCGCACGGAAGGAACGGTCGTCCAGACGATGCAGGCGCTTGGCCATCCCGGGGCGGAGCAGTGGGTGATGGCGGATGGTGAACAAGTACTCGGCGATGAACCATAAGTGTTGGTCGCTGGTCATCCAGTTGCGGGCGTCGAAGCGGGCGAGATTGACAGGGCGCGAAAACGTTCGCAGGGAGCGCTCTGCCCGGAGATTGAAGTACACGTCGAAATAACTCATGGCCAGTTCGCGCAGCGTGCGATAGACCGGTTCACGGTAACGGCATCCGGTGTAGTTGGATTTGGCGATGGCTCCCCAATGGCCTTTGATTCGGTAGACAGCCACTACGTGATCGGTGTCCTGTTCGGCCTCGAGATCGATGACCAGCGGAGGATAGCCGTTGGCTCGCAGGGCCGCAGCGGCGAAGGTTGCTCCTTCGAAGCAGTGCGAAGTGTTTTCGCGCAGGACGCGGCGCGGGGACCATGCAGTGTCAGCCAGGTGGTAGGGCATGCCGTCGAGAAAGCGCTGGATTCCGTGCGGGGTTTTCAGGCTGCGCAGCTTGCGCAATTCGGCAGGAGTAAAGGAGTTCATTCTCTTATGGAGTTTATCTGGTGGGTCGGGCAAAAGGCATTAACCACTAAGGACACGAAGGATCACAAAGGAATGCTCGGAGTCAGGTGAATAGATCTGCTAGCTCGTGGGGCTTGTCCACGGTTACATCTGGCGGCGCTTCGCAGAGTGTGTGCGGGGCGAAGCCATAGGTTACGCCGCAAGTCCAGAGGTTGGCGTTGCGGCCGGTGATCACATCGACGGAGGAATCCCCGACCATCAGAGTTTCCTGGGGCCTGATTTTGTTCTCGCGCAGGATGGTTTGAGCACCGTGCGGGTCGGGCTTCTTAGTGGAGAAGCTGTTCCCGCCGTAAACATGGGTGAAGAATTCGGCGAGGCCGAGTGCTTCCACGATGGTCCGCGAAGGAATGACGGGCTTGTTGGAAAGTACCGCCATCCGGCGAGGGATGCCGTTCGAGTTACGAATCACATCGAGCATTTCCTTGATGCCGTCGTACACGTGGGTATGGTCGAGCTTGTGAACGCGGTAGTAACCGAGGAAGTGTTCCAGCCCTTCCTTTATCACGCCCTCATCGCGAGGATCGCCGAGGGCGCGACGCACCAGCATCGGAGCGCCGTCGCCTACGTAGGAAGCGATCACATCGCCGGGGAGTTCGGGGCGCCCAAAGTGCTTCAGCATGGCGTTGACGGAGTGGATGAGGTCGAGGCGCGAATCGATCAGGGTTCCGTCGAGGTCGAAGATCAGCAGCTTGATCTGGCGGGAATCGAATTGGCGCTGGAATTTGATCACAGACTTTAGGATAAATGATTGAGAGCCCTCAGCCTGCGCCAAGTCCGACGAATTGTGCTTGTAGAGACGTAGCTACGTCTCTACAGCTAGGGTTTGCCCATTGTTTAATGCTGTTTCTCAATCGCCGGTCTGGATTTACAATGTAGAACGGATGGCGACCAAAACCGATCCCAAGCCGGCTGGAGTAGCCGATGAGAAAGTCAGGAGCGCAGGTAAGACCTACGAAGGTCTTTCCCGCGAGCGGCTGATTGAGGCCTACCGGATCATGTACACGTCGCGGCGTGTGGACGACCGGGAGATCCTTCTCAAGCGGCAGCAAAAAATCTTTTTCCAGATCTCGGGCGCGGGCCATGAAGCGGTTGGCGTCGCAGCAGGTTTTGCCCTGAAGTCAGGCTACGACTGGTTTTATCCCTACTACCGAGATCGTGCCCTTTGCCTGGCGCTGGGCGCGACGCCTCACGAGATGCTGCTGATGGCCGTGGGTGCCGCAAATGATCCGCAGTCCGGCGGCCGGCAAATGCCCTCCCATTGGAGCTTTCCAAAATTCAATGTGGTCACGCAGTCGTCTCCTACCGGCTCGCAGATTCTGCAGGCAGTGGGTTGCGCGGAAGGAGGCCGGTACTTTGCCAGGCACCCGCAAGCCGCGAAGAAGAATGGCGGCGACTACCGCCAGTTCAAAGACGTCAAGTTCCAGGGCGATGAAGTAACCTACGTTTCGCTCGGCGATGGCGCCACCAGCGAAGGCGAGTTCTGGGAGGCGATGAACACTGCCTCCAATCGCAAGTTGCCGGTGTTGTTCGTGGTGGAGGACAACGGATACGCCATCTCAGTTCCCGTCGAGGTTCAGACGGCGGGAGGAAATATTTCGCGGCTGATCGCCGGTTTTCCGAACTTCCATTTCGAGGAAATCGATGGTACCGATCCCGTAGCTTCTTATGCGGCATTTGCGCGCACCGTAGCCTACTGCCGGGCTGGGGAAGGGCCGGGGTTTATCCATGCGCACGTGATCCGGCCGTATTCGCACTCGCTCTCCGATGACGAGCGGCTTTACCGGCCTGAGGCCGAACGAAATCTCGACGCGGCTCGCGATCCCATTACGCGCATGCAGATGTTCCTGATTCGTGAGGGCATCCTCGATGAAAAGGGTATCAATAGGCTGGAGAAACAGGTAGAAGACGAACTGCAGGTTGCGGTGGATCAGGCGCTGGATGCGGCTCCGCCCACGCCAGACACAATTATGCAGTTCATCTACTCTCCCGATCTGGATCCCACTTCTTCGGCGCTGCAGACGGAACCGTTATCGGTTGCGCCGGCGGACGGCAAAAAGGTCGCTCCGAAAACCATGGCGGATCTGATCAACGCCACGCTGCGCGACGAGATGCGGCGCGATGAGCGCATCGTGATTTTCGGCGAAGATGTAGCCGATGCCAGCCGCGAGCAGTATCTCGAAGAGAAGCTGATCAAGGGCAAAGGCGGCGTCTTCAAGTTGACTTACGGCTTGCAGAATGACTTCGGCTCCGACCGCGTGTTCAATTCGCCACTGGCGGAGGCGAATATTGTGGGCCGCGCCATTGGCATGGCAACCCGTGGGATGAAGCCGGTAGTCGAGATTCAGTTCTTCGACTACATCTGGCCTGCAATGATGCAACTGCGCGATGAGCTGCCGCTGATCCGCTGGCGGTCCAACAACGGGTTTTCTTCTCCGTGCGTGATTCGGGTTGCGATCGGTGGATATTTGACTGGCGGAGCCATTTACCACTCGCAATGTGGCGAGAGCATTTTCACGCATACGCCCGGAATGCGGGTGGTGTTTCCGTCGAACGCACTGGATGCGGCTGGCCTATTGCGAACCGCTATTCGCTGCGACGATCCAGTTTTATTCCTCGAGCACAAGCGGCTTTATCGCGAGACTTTCGGCCGCGCACCGTATCCGGGGCCGGATTACTCAATCCCGTTCGGCAAGGCGAAGGTTGTGCAGTCCGGAACCGATTTGACCGTGATTACCTACGGAGCTGTGGTTCCGCGGGCGTTGCAAGCGGCGCAGAAGCTCGAACGCGAGCACGGAGTGAAGGTCGAGTTGATCGATTTGCGCTGCCTGAATCCGTTCGACTGGGAGACGATTGCCGCTTCGGTGAGCAAAACCAATCGAGCGATCGTGGCGTATGAAGATGCGCTGAGTTGGGGTTACGGCGCGGAGATCGCAGCCCGCATCGCCGACCAGTTATTCGATCACTTGGATGCACCCGTGCGCCGCGTTGCGGCAAAAGACGTCTTTGTCGCCTATCAGCCGATTCTCGAAGATGCCATCCTGCCCCAGGCCGAGGATCTGTTGCGGGCGATGAAGGAATTGGCCGAGTACTGAGTCGTTGACCCCAAATCCCCGGCAGTTGCCCTTCAGAAGAGGCGTCTTTCCTTCTGCTATTCCATCTTCGTCGGCTCGGAAGATTTGTAAAAGGACTGTCAAAACCGTGTTGAGTGCGTGTTTTGAGAGTCATTAAGTGCTATAGTTCCACCCCGCGGCTAAGTCTTGCTGATCTTGGTAATCTAATCGAACAGATTTGGAGAAGAGAAATGGGAAGCGAACCGTACAGATTTTCCGTAAGCAAGGTTGTTATCGTCGCTGCAGTTGCAGTGTTTCTCGTGAACTGCGTCTGGGCAGCGAATACGGAAAAGGTGGTGCACAGCTTTACCGGAGGCAACGACGGAATCGATCCGGCAGCGACCCTCGCACAAGACGCTGCCGGCAACTTTTATGGGACCACGGTCAGCGGCGGAACCGGCACGCTATGCACCAACGGCTGCGGAACTGTGTTCGAGTTGTCACCACTCGCCGGGGGCAAGTGGAAAGAGACGGTGCTCTACAGTTTCACCGGCGGCAACGATGGCAAAAATCCTTACGGTGGGGTCGCGTTGGATAGCAAGGGAGATCTTTACGGCACGACCGTATCCGGAGGATCGGGCGGCTCTTGCAGTGTAGACGGCTGCGGCGTCGTGTTCCTGCTGTCGAAATCCGGCAAACGCTGGGTCGAAACTGTGATGTACAACTTCACCGGCGGCAAGGACGGCTTTGGTCCCGGTGGGGCCGTGGTATTTGATAGCGCCGGCAATCTTTACGGCACCACACCCGACGGAGGCAACCTGAGCAAGTGCAGCGGGCTTGGCTGCGGCGTGGTCTATCAGATTTCGCCGGTCCGTGGCGGGGGATGGAAGCAGACCGTGCTTCACACCTTCACCGGCGGCACGGACGGCGCGGTGGGCTCGCTGGGCCCGCTGCTTGTCGACAAAACCGGTAATGTATTCGGCGTCGCCGAGGTCGGAGGCGACCCTTCTTGCAAGTGCGGCACCATATTCGAACTTAGATCTGTGAGCGGCAAGTGGAAATTCAAAACGCTCGACGCCTTCAAAGGGACCCCCAATGCCGGATTCCCCTACGGCGGCGTGATTGCGGATAGCAAGGGCAATCTCTATGGCACAACTTACTATGGCGGCGCAACCGGTGCGGGTTCCATCTTCAAGCTCACCAAATCGGCAGGCAAGTTTACTGAGAGCGTTCTGTACAGCTTCACGGGCGGGACTGACGGCAGCTGGCCAACTACGACTCTCATGTTTGACGCCAAAGGTGATTTGTATGGCACGACTTCCGCCGGCGGAGACAGCAACGGCGACGGCGTCGTGTTCAAGCTCACGCGCAAATCCGGCGGCAAGTGGAGCGAAAGCACCGTGCATCGGTTCGGGAAAGGGTCCGACGGCAGGAACCCCTACTACGGACTGATACGCGACCAGGCCGGGCATCTGTTTGGGACGACCGCCATCGGCGGCGGCAGTGGCCAGGGAGTCGTCTTTCAGATCACACCGTAAGTTGAGGCGTCCGTTATTTTTCAGCGCGTCAGGGTGTAAATCCCGCTGCCCGATCAAATCGCAGGATCAGTCACCCGAACGTAAGGCCATCGGGCTCGCGCAGCAGGTGCCAGGCCTCGCGATAGTAAGCGTAGGGGTCAAGGCCCGGGTGTCCCATGGGATGGAAAAACAAAGTCCGGCGTCCCAATACCTCGCGCACCGGCAGAATATACCAAGTATCTTCCGGGATAATGTAGACCGCCACAAAATCGATCTCGGACTCGGTGTAAGCCTGCCCCACCCGCTTGCCCACATCCACGACACTGGCAGACGTTAGCACAACTCGTCGGCCTCATGCCGGGGGAGTAGGACTCGAACCTGCACCCCTCCGGTTAACAGCACCGCACAGAGTAAAGTCTAAATGCCTGAATCGCCGTTGCTGACTGGCAGATTCTGAATTTTCTCGGTGCTAGGAATCACTGCGTTCGCAGCGCGGCCCGAACCGCCTATTGCCTATTGAGTGTTGAGCAAAATGGCGACTTTGCCGTACTCCTCGATGGGAATGGCGAGATCGGGAGCCCCGTCATGGTTGAAGTCGCCGGAGGCTATGCCGTAGCCGCCCTTGAAATTGATGGTGTCTTTCAGGTGCATCGCCAGCCCGAAGGTGCCGTCTCCGTTGCCGTAGTAGAAGTAGGAGTCGTCGATGCTGGTGGCGCAGGCCACGTCCAGGTGGCCGTCGAGGTTGAAATCGGCAACCACGCAGGCTTCGGGAGCGACGCAGTTCTGGCAGGTGGGCGGGTAGATGGTAGCCTTGCCAAAGGTGCCGTCGCCGTTATTCAGCAAGACGACCATACCCGAGGCCCCGTCGGCCACCACCAAATCCTGCTTGCCGTTGTGGCGCAGGTCAGCGATCTTCACGTCCAGAGCAGATCCATTCCAAGTGTACCGTGCCGGCTTGAGGAAACGACCCGTGCCATCATTCAGGAAAACTGCGACCGAGGCCTCGCCGGCCTGTGCCACAGCCAGGTCGGAATGATGGTCGCCGTTCAAATCACCGGCAGCAACTGCAACTGGAGTACCCCCTGCTAGTTTGTACGTGATCGGTTTCTTCAAGGTGCCCTTTCCCGTTCCGAAGAACACCATTACGTTTCCGGTGTTATTAGCCACAGCGACGTCGTCGTGACCGTCGCCGTTAAAATCAGCAACTGCAACTCCCGTGGTTTCGACGCCGGAGTGGTAGCCCGCTGATTGTCGAAACCTGCCGTTTCCGTCGCCGAGAAAGATCGCTATTCCGCTCTCGCCCGTGCCCCCATATTCCACCACAACCAGATCCAGTTGACCGTCTCCGTTGAAGTCGCCGGACGCTATCGCCACCGGCGCCGCCACCGAGAACCTCAGCGGCTTTTTAAAAGTGCCGTCCCCGTTGCCTAAGAGAATACAAACCTGGTTTGTGAGATAGTCGGCTACAGCTAAGTCGACGTTGCCGCTCTGGGTAAGCTGGGCCGCGATTACTTGGTAGGGCCTCTGTCCGGCTGGATAGTACACCGTGCGTTTGAACTGGCCCGCCGAGGCGGTCACAGCGGTTAGGGACAGCGCGGAAAAAGTCAACAGGAACCTCCATGTCCTTCGGCTCATTTCTGTCCTTAATCTCACCATTAGAGTGTCCCCGCAAAGTAGTTAAGCGTCAAGGTGAAAGATCTTGCGCAGGGCGGCATCAACAGAGGCACTCGCGCCTAAGCCTGGGGTGGGAGATCATAACCGGGCCAGCACAGCACTCACCGGATCGCTCTGAAACGGTGGATCCGGCACACAGTTTTACGTGATGAGGGGGGAGCACTGAGCTGTAACTCAACAGCCTAGGAGGCTACCGTGACTATCACTGCTGTCTATCCGCGAATGTTGTCGTTCTTCTTTCTCGCACTGCTGGGAGTGTTCTTTGCAACTTGCGCAAAAGCTCAGTACGTTCAAGGCGAGCCAACCGTCGGAAACAGTAGCATGACGACCGGGCCAGGGCCGAGCCAGATGCTCATTGACGCGACCCAGTTCGCCGGAGCGCCGGACATGTGCCTCCAGATCAAGAACGCCTGTTTGAAACTCGGCACCGCGGGCTATCCCGGGGGCTGGCCCATGCTTTCCCTATGCACAAAACGGGGGTGCCCCGTCCTTCTCGCGTTCTTTGCGAGAGGGCGGGGCTTTTAGAGGCGTTTGGCGTGAACGGGTGTTTAGCTCGTGCGACATTCCTTCTTCTCGGCCGCCGCACAGAGGAATATGGTCTGTCCGAGCGCCAGTCGACCGATGCGAGTGACCGCGCCGTAGATTCCCGCAGTGTTCTGGTGCACACGAACCACCGCCTTCAGCACTTCTGGCGCCGGAGTCGCTGAGTCGGGATCGAGGTTCAGCATCGAGCAGCGGACGTCGCGCATGGTGACGGCGATGGCGGGGGCGTCGTCATCATCTTTCTTGCCGAATGAGAGCTCACCGCCCAGCCATTCGTCCTCCTGGAACGGAACCGGTCGCAGTAAACGAACTACAACATTCGGGCGAAATCGTCGTATGTCGAGACTCTGCACATCAAAGCTCCGACCTGCGAGTCGCGCGATCTCGCGCACCGTATCGGAGGCGATCACGGAGATGCTCGCTTCATCGAAGATGCCATGCTTCAACTGCATCATCTGCACCGGAGCCCCGTAGCGGCGTCCGACCTCCCCGGCCAACTCCTCCCCGAAGACGGGCATCTCTTCGCCATCCGGCGTGCGAATGTGCGGAGGAAGGTCTTCCTGATCGCCGTCTTCACGCGAATCACCTTCACGACGCCGCGGAGTAAACAAGAGCAGGTCTGGAAGCTTGCTTGCTGAGAGCCACGGAAACCCGCTGTGGTTATCAATCCGCCGGAATGCCAGGCGTCGGTCACCCTCGAGGCCGTGCCAGCCCAGGTTGGCGGCCTCGAGTGCTTCGCCGCGCATGGACTTCACGGGATAGCGGAAGATCGCCTCCACCTGTCCGATTTCTATAGGCATACTCGATCCAGTCCGCCCAACAGCGTATCACCGGAGCAACCGAGCGTGCTTCGCGAGACGAAACCAAGAGTTTAGAGTCAGGACTAGGATTGTGAGTGTAATGGCGATGCCTCACCAATTGAGCTTGTTCGAGTGGCGGGAACGATGCAATCGCTGGACCGCAACAAAGTAAAGCGCATTCTCTTCACCGAGCGCGATCCGGCAAACTGAGCGGGTTGGCAGTATGTCAATCTCTAGGGCTGGCTCAACCGGCGAACTTGGGTTTGACTGGTGTTCCTTGTCCTGCCCCCGAGCAACAGAATTCCAAGCAAGCATCCCGCGATCTCAAGCGCTAGAAGGACGAAGACACTTGCGTCGAACCGAGGAGTCCAAGTACTGGGTGCCACCGTGAAAACATTATTGGCCGAGGCATGCAGGAAGTGTTCATAAAGATCGGCGCTTGAAGCAGCCAAAAAGAAAATCAGCGACACCAACCCTGCGAGCTTATCGCTGAGCATCCATAGCGCCACGGATACGGCCAAATGCCCGAACGTTATCAAAGTTATGGCCAGCCAACTAACATGGTTGTTTGGGGCGGGCAGAACCTTTGCCGCAAGGAACAGGTGCCAAACCGCGACCATCCAGTGTGCGACAACAACTAGTAGAGTGAGCATGCGTCGTCTTGTCATGGGGTGATGGTTTTCCTCCTTGACGGATCCTGCCCCCGGTGCGGAGGGTGGCCCGTCCAAGCTCCGCTTGGGCGGGGATTTCCGTTGCAGGGCGCATCCACGATTTCGCCATCCCAACATCGAAGAGCACGACGTTGGGATCGGCGACCTCCCGTTAGAGGTCCCGCGTGAACTCAGGGCTCGCTGAACAAAGCCCGGTAAATCCCGCCACCGAGCGCTCCGCCGATCAGCGGTGCGACCCAGAACATCCACAACTGTTGCAAGGCCCATCCGCCGACGAAGATGGCCGGGCCGGTGCTGCGTGCCGGGTTCACCGAAAGATTGGTGACCGGAATCCCCACCAGGTGAATCAGGGTCAGGCAAAGCCCGATGGCGATGGGCGCAAACCCCTGGGGTGCGCGGCTGTCGGTCGATCCCATGATGACAATCAGGAAGAACGCGGTCAGCACAACCTCCGCCACGAACCCAGCCAGCAGAGAATAGCCTCCGGGAGAATGCACTCCGTATCCGTTCGAGGCGAATCCGTTGTTCACATCGAACATGGCATTTCCGCTGGCGATCACATATAGAACACCCGAGGCCGCAATCGCACCCAGAACTTGAGCGACGACATAGGGAGCCAACTCGGAAGCCGGAAAGCGCTTGCCCACGACCAGCCCGGTGCTGACTGCGGGATTGAAGTGGCCGCCTGAGATGTGTCCGACGGCAAACACCATGGTGAGGACGGTTAGGCCGAAGGCAAAGGCTACACCGAGGAATCCGATTCCCACAGTAGGAAAGCCCGCCGCCAAGACAGCGGCGCCGCATCCACCGAATACCAGCCAGAAGGTTCCGAAGAATTCCGCGAGCGCCCGTTTTCCGATGCTCATGATTTCGCCTCCCAATTTAAAATTAGGCTACGCTAAGCCGGTTTGGATTTTACCCTGCCGCCGCCCTTGCGGAGGCTATCAATAGCCATAGGGCCACCCCCGAAAAATACCAGCGCGAATGCGATCGCAGCCAGGGCGAGAGGAAACTGATACCCGCCATTGCCCAGCAGTCCATTCTTCCAGTGCACCTTCACGATGGCGACTCCCAAGTCGATCAGGATCGCGATCGAAACACACCTCGTAAGCAGTCCGGCGATCACCAGGATGCCGCCGAAGAATTCTGTGACCGCGGAAACGTAGGCCAGCCAGCCGGGTAATCCGAGACTGCTGACAAATTGCACGTGATGCGAGAGGCCACCGAATACTTTGCTGTGGCCGTGACCGATCATGATCACGCCCAGCACAATCCGCAAAACCAGAAGGGCCAGCGGTTGCAGACGATCGAGGTAGCGCAAGAAAGTTCCTCCGGTAAGAGCTGAATTACCGCATTGCTGGCTGGTTGCAGAAATCAGTCAGTGGATCGCACGGAGAACAGCCATGCGGATTGTAATTCGTGCCGTGATTTTGGTTTCTCCTCGCGCAGGACCCACAGGTATGCCATTCGTTCTGAGGCGTTTGCCGATAATTTAGGCAGTCAAGCAGACGCAGCTTTGGCATTCGTATGGGTCAGCTGCCTGGTTTGGCTTGGCGTGCTTGGTTACACCAGCTTTTCCGCCTGTGCCGCGACCTTCGTAAGGTCTCTAGTACTTTGGTTACGGTTCCGGCGACACGGCGGTACGGCGTGCATCGGAACCTCTGCCTGTTGTATCGAATCTGTGCTCAACCACTACATATAGATATACGCACCAACCCTCATTTGGTTACTTTCCAGAAAACGGGCATAAAACCCAGCAAATCTCGGAAATTCGCCTTCAGCCCTTGTGCTTTCAGGGCTGATATATGCTCGGGACACCTGAATTCACTCGAACGCATTTTGTACGAGGAGTTCTTCCCGACTTAGGCCGATAGAAAGCAAGAAGCCTTAAGTCGTGGAAACAGGTTTGAAACTATGGCTGACTCGCGGGAAGTCATGAATATTCGCCAGGCGTCGCAGTACCTGGGAGTGAGTCCCGACACGCTCTACAAGTACGTAGGCGAACAAAAGATTCCGGCTTTCAAACTGGGCAATCGCTGGCGCTTCAAGAAATCGAAGCTCGACCAGTGGATGGAAGAGAAGTCCAGCCAGATGGAAGCGAAGAGCAGAAAGAAACCGAAGGCGGCTGCCAAAGCTGCCGGGCAACAGTAAAGGCGGGCACATGTTTGGATTCGGATCGAAAACGATTGTTGGTCTGGATGTGGGGTCGTCGAGCATTAAGGCAGTCGAGTTGAGGAAGGGACGCAACGGCATTGAAGTCGCGCACCTGGGCCTCGAACCGCTGGCTCCGGATATCGTCGTGGATTCCATGATCGTAGACTCGGGCACGGTGTCGAGCGCGATCTCCAAGCTGTTCACCGACAATCAGATCAAGACCAAGAGCGTGGCCACGGCGGTGAGCGGGCACTCGGTCATCGTGAAGAAGATTTCCCTGCCTTCCATGAGCGATCAGGAACTGGCGGAGACCATCCAGAAAGAAGCCGCGCAGCACATTCCCTTTGATCTGGCGGATGTGAATCTCGACTATCAGATTCTTTCCGAAGATGCCGGCAACCCGCAGATGGACGTTTTACTGGTCGCCGTCAAGAAGGACAAGATCCTGAACTACACCAACGTACTCTCGATGGCGGGCAAGACTCCGGCTATTGTGGACATCGATGCCCTCGCGCTGCAGAACTGCTACGAGTACAACTATGAACCCGCGCCTGGCCAGGTGGTGGCGCTTTTGAATCTGGGCGCCAGCGTAATGAACATCAATATCGTGAAAGGCACCACGCCGCTGTTTCCCCGTGACGTCAGCGTGGGCGGGCATCAGTACACGGACTCGCTGCAGAAAGAACTGGATCTGAGCTTTGACGACGCAGAATCGCTGAAGTTGGGAAACAAAGTCGGCACCGTGAGCGAGGATGCGAAGACCCCGATCCTGCAGCAGGTGACGGAGATCATTGTGCTGGAAATTCAGAAGACATTCGACTTCTTCCGTGCCAGCGCTGCGGGCGAGCACATCGAGAAGATTTATCTGGCAGGCGGATCCTCAAAAGTTCCTGGGCTGATTGAGGCATTGCGCCAGGAGTTCTCGTTGCCAGTGGAGATCTTCAATCCGTTCCAGAAGATCGCGCCGCCAGTCGAGGGACCGGGAGTGGAGTTGATTGAGCAGAACGCTGGCCAGTTGGCAGTTGCGGTGGGTTTGGCCTTAAGGAGTTTTGAAAACTTATGATCCGAATCAACCTGTTGGGACAAGCCAGACCGAAGAACAAACGCGCCGCCGCTTCGGCCGCGGCCGTAATGGAGATGGGCGAGGTTGGCTCACCGAAGCTGAAAGTATTGCTGGTGCTGGTGCTGGCCGGATCACTCAACGTGATGTATTGGTACCGGCTGGACAAGGAAAAACAGCACATCGCCGCCCAGATGCAGGTCGCGGAGCAGAGAAACCGCGAACTGGCTGACGTGAAGGCGCGTTACCTCGAACGGCAGCGCCAGGCGGAGAGCTACAAGCGCCGGGTCGATGTGATCGATCAGCTGCGGGCCAGCCAGTCCGGACCGGTGAACCTGCTCAACACCATCGGGGACACCATCAACGGCACCGAAGCGGTGTGGCTCAACACCATGAAGGATCAGGGCGGCAGCGTGGATATCGAAGGCATGGCCCTGAGCGCCGATGCCGTGGCGTCGCTGATTCAGAATCTGCAAAAGACGGGATATTTCAAGACCATCGAAATCAAAGAGACGTATCAGGACGAGACGTTCAAGGAAATGCAGGCATTTCAGTTCGTTCTGACCTGCGAAAAAGCGAAGTCCTAAAGGCGGGAGAATATGGGGAACTTTGGCGAATTATCGGGTCTCAAACAGTGGGCAGCCCTGGTATTAGGGGCAGCGCTGATCACCGCCGCATTGCATTTCACGTTGTTCAAGTCCCAGCGGGCAGCGAATGACCAGGCGCAAGCGGCCCTGGAACTTAAACTTCGAGAGAATGCCGAGCTCGAATCCTACGCACCCAAGCTCAAGGACATGGAGCGGCAGCTGGCAAATCTGAAACAGCAGCTGGAAATCGAGCGGAAAATCGTTCCCGACGAGAAGGAAGTGGACGGCTTCATCAAGATGCTGGACGCGGAGGCTCTAAAAGCGGGCATCGAGATTCGACGCTACACTGCCAAACCGGTATCGACCCGCGAGTTCTATACCGAAGTGCCGTTTGAAGTCGAACTGGACGGGCCGTACTTCTCGGTGCTGAACTTTTTCGATCGGGTGGGAAAGCTGGAACGGATTGTGAATATGTCCGGCTTGCTGATTGCGAGCACCAAGAAGCCGAGCGAGGCCAAGGTGAAACACACCTATCAATACGCGCCCAACGAAAGCATCGTGGCTACTTGCGACGCGACGACGTTCTTTAGTCATGACCTGACGCCGCCCGCGGGTGCACCGGCCAAGGGTAAGGGAGGCCTATGAAGCTGGCGACTGGAATCTTAATACTGGGAATGGGGCTGGGAACTGCGGGAGCGCAGAACCCAAGCGTCATCGACACCACCAAAGCCAAACTGGTGTCAGCTCAGCAGCAGAAAACGGCGGATATCAACGCCGCGCTCGGGACTTCGCAGGGGCAGAGTGTAGCCCCGCAATCCTCAGCCGCAAAACCGGCCGCGGGCAAACCGGCGAGCGCAACACCTGCGCAAACAGCGTCGCCAGCGCAGTCTTCGAAACCGCAAGCTGCAGCCACTCCGGCGACCGCGCCCAAGCCGGCTGCCAAGGCGGTCGCGCCGAAGACCACGGCGAAGAAAACTACCAAGGTTGCCGTCGACCAGCCCAAGGAGCCAAAACCGGCGGTAGCAGTCGAAGACAAGAAGAATCCGGTCGACCCCAAGAAGGATGAACACAAGATCAGCATGGCAGGGGGGCGCCGCGATCCGTTCGTGAGTCCGGTGGTAAACCACAGTATGGGCGGATCGGGCTGCAGCACCGGCAAGCGCTGCCTGGCCGTCGACCAGATTGCCCTGACCGGAATTGTGAAGTCGGACGCGGGCATGATCGCGGTCGTGGTCAACGCCTTGAACAAAGCATATTTCCTGCGCGAAAACGATCCGGTCTTCAACGGATACGTGGTGAAGATTACGGGTGACTCGATCATTTTTAAAGAGACCATGCAGGACAAGTTAGGCAAATCGTTCACGCGGGAAGTGACCAAGAAGATTTCGACCCCGGCGGTTTAACTCCCAGGGTGGAAGCGTCGGTTCGATCCGGCGAGTATGGCAACGAAATTTGAGAGACAGATCACGCGGCGAGCAAAACGCGCGCCCGTGGGGAGAAGGGAAATGCGAAAGCAATTGCTGGCTGTTTTGCTACCGCTGCTGATCTTGGCCCTGATCGCGAGCGCCGAGACCCAGAGCACGAGCACAGGCGCGGACACGCGTGCCACCGTACAGAAGGTGGACGTGATGCACGCGGATGACGGGATCAGCGTCGAGATCACCGCCCAGGGACAGGTGACGCCCAAGCTCAGTACCTTGGACTCGCCTGCTCGCGTGCTGGTGACTCTGCCGAACACCGTGGCAGCCACCGTCCAGAACCACATCAGCGTGGGTAGCGATGGCGTGAAGGGCGTGCGCATCGGCACCGATGGGCACGTGCCTCCAACCACCAGCGTCGTGATCGACCTGGTGCAGGCGTGCCAATACGAACTGCTTCCGGGCGGCGACAACAGAATCATTGTCAAGTTGCACCCTGCGGCGGTGAAGGCCAGCACGAAGTCGGCAACGCCCGCGCCGGCGAAGCTGCAGACCACCGCCTCGGCGGTCGCGCCAGCCTCGGTTAAGACGGCGGTCGCGGTGAGCCAACCAGCTCCCGCGGCGGCATCTCCCGTCGCCGCTCCGGCCGCTGCTCAAGCCACCGATAAGACCTCGAAGCAGACTGCTTCCGCGACCGACTTTGTCTTCGTGGAACCGTCGTACCAGCAGAAGAGTGCGACCGACACGGTTACGGCTGACGAAGCCGCTCCCGCAGACCGTGCGGCCAGCGCGGCGACGAAATTCGTAGACAAGCCCGAGGGCAATCTGCTGCCGACGCCGAGCGCTGCCATGCAGCCCCAGGCGGCGCAGGCTGCGGTCTACCGCACCCGATCCAACCGGCGGTGAATCTGGCGGCGGAGGGCAAAGGCGAAAGCCACATGGTTACCCCGATCAGCACTCCCAAGTACACGGGCGAACCGATTTCTGTGAACCTGAAAGATGTGGACCTGAAAGATTTCTTCCGCCTGATCCATGAAATCAGCGGCCTGAACGTAGTGCTCGATCCCAATGTCAAGGGTGCGCTGACCATCGTGCTCGACGACGTGCCGTGGGATCAGGCGCTCGATATCGTCCTCAAGAACAACGATCTATCGCGGCAGCTTGACGGCAACGTGTTACGCATCGCAACTGTAGAAACGCTGCGACATGAAGCCGAGTCCCGCCGGGCGGAGCAGGAAGCCGAAGCATTGGCAGTCGATAAACAGACGGTCACGCGCTTCCTGAGCTATGCCCACTCCAAAGATGTTCTCATGACAGTGAAGAAATTCCTGTCGCAACGCGGAGACGCGGTCGCTGATGAGCGGACCAACGCGGTAATCATCTCGGATATTCCCGCGGTGATGCCAAACATCGACCGGTTACTCACCCAGCTCGACCGCAAGACGCAGGAAGTCGAAATTGAAGCTCGCGTCGTGGCCGCGACCCGCAGTTACGCGCGGGAAATTGGTACCCAGCTGGGCTTTGGCTGGGGCAACAACCCAAGTGCTGTCGGCGGCGCGTCCTCTGTAGGCACCTCGCCCCTTGCGACCTTCGGCATCATCCCCCATTACCCAATCGTCGGAACCACACTGCCGACGGCGACCACGGGCACGCAGATACCGCTGTTCTCTAACTTGGGTGCAACCGGACCGACCAGCGGCCTTTCGTTTCTCAATGCCAGCTCCGCAATACGGATCGATGCCATTCTCACCATGGCCGAATCTCGCGGACTCTTGAAAATACTGTCTCGTCCGCGGGTCGTGACCCAGAACAACATTCAAGCCCTGGTTCGCCAGGGCGTGCGCGTGCCGATCGTGACCCAGGCGCAGTTGGGCGGTCCGCCAACTGTCACCTACGTCGATGCATTCCTGAGGTTGACGGTGGTCCCGCAAATCACGTCGGAAGGTACCATCTTCCTGAACGTGGACGTTGAAAACACGACGCCTGACTTCGGTCGTACGATTAACGGCAACCCCACCCTGATCACGCAGCAGGCGACCACGCAGGTGCTGGTCACTGATGGCGGTACGGTGGTCATCGGCGGCGTCATTCAGACCAACAACTCCGTCAACGTGGCCCAGGTTCCGCTCCTCGGCAGCATTCCGTGGCTCGGCGACCTGTTCAAGCACACCACCGTCAGCACCTCGAACCAGGAGCTGATTTTCTTCATAACTCCGCGGATCATCCAGACCTAGCGACAAGTTAGCAGTAAAGACAGCCGTCGGTTTCCTGAAGTACCTGTCAGGGACCGGCGGTTTTGTTTTGTGCCGGCAAAACTCGCGTGAAGCGGGGCGCTTGATTCGCCTCCACTGTTAAACTTTTAGGATGGACCACAGAGGCCGTCTCAGGCAGTTGCAAACCCTTTTCGATCGCAACTCCGTCGATGCGTTGCTAGTCACTCATCTCCCCAACATCCGATACCTTTGCGGGTTTACGGGAACGTCGGGCGTTCTGGTAGTCATCGAAGCCGGCGGCGTGTTCTTGACCGATGGTCGCTACAGCGAACAGTCCCGAGCCGAGGTTCAGGGAGCACGAGTGGTGATTGCCCGCCAGCCTCCGCTGGCCGCTGCCGCCGCATGGCTCATGGAGAACAAGGGCAAACTTGGCCGCAAGAAATCACGCAGGGTCGGGATTGAGAGCGAACACTTAACCGTCGCCGGGCGCTCTCAGCTGGCCAGCCTCCTGCGGTCGGACTTCCAGTTACGAGAGACGCGGGGACTGATTGAACGAGCTCGGATGGTGAAAGATGCGGACGAGATTGCACGCTTGCGGAAAGCGGTGGCTTTAGGTGCCAGCCTGTTTGATCGGGCACTCGAAGTAATTCGCCCGGGCGTGACGGAGAATGAGGTAGCGGCGGAAATGGAATATGCCGCGCGGCGAGCCGGAGCGGAGGAGATGTCTTTCCCGACCATCATCGCCGCGGGAAAGCGATCGGCCCTGCCCCATGGGCGGGCCTCGAAAGCGGCGATTCCATCCCGGGGATTCGTGGTCTGCGACTTCGGTGTTATACTCTCGGGCTACTGTTCCGACAGGACACGCACCGTGCACGTGGGCCGTCCCACGGGCGAGGCCCGCCGAATGTACGAGGCGGTTCGGGATGCGCAGGCAGTCGCCATACAGACGGTCAGAGCTGGCATAAGCGTTGGAGAAGTCGACCAAGGTGCGCGCAAAGTGCTGAAACAAAATGGCTTATCACGACACTTTACGCACTCGACCGGTCATGGTGTAGGCTTAGAGATTCACGAACCTCCTCGCATTGCGGCAGGGCAGACCGAGATTCTGCGTCCTGGGATGGTGATTACGGTCGAGCCCGGGGTATACATGACGGGCAGCGGGGGCGTACGGATTGAAGATATGGTTGTAGTTACGGAGCGCGGATGCGAAGTCCTGACGCCCACGAGCAAGGAACTCATCACGATTTGAAAGCGAGCTGTTCTTAAGATCTCAGCCCGGGCATCGGAGACAAGGCCCGGTCTCTCAGGTTGGCGCAAGAGAAGCAGCAAGCAGTCCCACCGCAAACCATGAACCAGAAAGAACTGAAAGAACTCATTGAGTTCTTAATTGAAAAAGATATTGCCGAGTTCGAGTTGGAGCGCGGCGATGTGAAGGTGCGGATCAAGCGGGGCGTGGAGCGCGTGGCTCCAACTCCCCCGCTGACCCAGGTTTCCGTGCACACCGCTCCGGCTTCGGGGCCGGAGGTTTCATCCCTACCGGCTGCGCCGGTTCCATCCGCCGAAAGCACGGCTGCTCCGGCGGTTGAGGCTGGATTGCACACGGTGCGCTCGCCCATCGTGGGGACATTCTATGAGTGTCCGTCTCCGGGGTCGCCACCATTCGTCAAGCCGGGCGACATGGTTGAAGTGGGGCAGGTGCTTTGCATTGTCGAAGCCATGAAGCTGATGAATGAGATCGAGGCTGACGTGGCGGGTGAGATTGTGAAGAAGTTGGTGGCGAACGGTCAGCCGATCGAGTACGGGCAGGAATTGTTTGTGATCCGGCCGCGAAGCTGATCGTGTGGGGCGGGCACTCCTGTCCGCCGCCTTGGATGTGGGTATTGTTTTGGATTTCTTGCATTTTGAGAATTAAGGTCAAAAAAGCGGACAAGAGTGGCCGCTCCACACTCGTTTAATACATGTTCAATAAAATTCTTATTGCGAACCGTGGCGAGATTGCCCTGCGCGTCATTTGCGCTTGCAAAGAGCTGGGTATCCGCACCGTGGCGATTTACAGCGAGGCCGACCGGCACTCGCTGCACGTCAAGTTTGCCGACGAAGCGATCTGCATTGGTCCGCCCCAACTGGCGCAAAGCTACCTCAACATCCCCGCCGTGATCAGCGCGGCTGAGATCACGAACGTCGACGCTATCCATCCGGGATACGGATTGCTCGCGGAGAACGCCAATTTCGCCGAAGTCACCGAGACCAGCAACATCGCCTTCATCGGTCCGCCGCCCGAGATCACGCGGCTGATGGGTGAAAAAGAGAAGGCCCGCGCCGCCATGAAGAAGGCAGGGGTACCCATTCTGCCGGGTTCCGAGGGCATACTCGCCAGTGAAGGCGAAGCCATGGAGTGGGCGCGGCAAGTCGGTTTCCCGGTGATCATTAAAGCCTCGGCGGGCGGAGGCGGGCGCGGCATGCGCATCGTGCGCAACGAGGAGGAGCTTCCCGGGTTGTTTAAAGCGGCGCAATCGGAGGCGGCAGCAGCCTTCGGCAACGGCGATCTCTACATGGAGAAATTCGTCGAGCGACCGCGCCACATCGAGTTCCAGATTCTGGCTGACCAGTACGGCAATGTAGTAAGCCTGGGCGAGCGCGAATGCTCGATCCAGAGGCGTCACCAGAAGTTGCTTGAGGAATCTCCGTCCACGCAAGTGTCACCCGAGCTCCGTGATGAAATCGGAAAAGTGTTGTCGAAGACGCTCTCAGAAATCGGTTACGTAAATGCCGGCACGATCGAGTTTCTGATGGACGAAGACCGGCGCTTGTACTTCATCGAAATGAACACGCGCATCCAGGTGGAGCATCCGGTCACGGAGATGGTCACCGACGTGGACCTGGTGAAGAGCCAGATTTTGCTGGCTGCCGGCGAGCGGATGGAAAACGTTCTTCTCGGTCCGATTGTGCATCGCGGGCATGCCATCGAGTGCCGCATCAACGCCGAGCATCCGGAGAAGTTCACGCCGTCGGCGGGAAAGATCACCGCATTCAATCCGCCCGGAGGCACCGGAGTGCGAATCGATACCGCGGCCTACGCCGAAGGCGTCATTCCTCCTTATTATGATTCGCTGATCGCCAAGCTGATCGTGCGCGGCAAAGACCGCAACGAAGCGGTTTCGCGAATGGCGCGGGCGCTCGAAATGTTTATCGTGGAGGGAATCTTTACGACCATTCCCTTGCATCAGCGCATTCTGGCTGATCCAGATTTTCGCGCGGGCAAGTTTGATACGACCTTTATTGAGCGCTTCCTGGCAAAAAATGGAAAGTCGACGGCCAAATAGCAGCGCCCAGCCGTCATCCTGAGTCCCGGCGTCAGCCGGGCGAAGGATCTCGCGCGGAATGGCAGCGCTCTTGCACCGCTAATGCGATGCACAGATCCGCGACGATTTTGGGAATCCATGATCCATCTGCCTCGCCTTTACGCCATTCTCGACGCATCATACTTCTCTGGCAGCCAGATTTTGTTTTCGACAGCCGAAGAGCTTCTCGCGGGCGGCGTCACTCTGCTGCAATACCGCAACAAGAGCGGCAATGCTCGCGAGATGTTGGAACAGGCGCGGGAGCTGAAACGGCGGCTTGACGGGGTCAAGCTGATCATGAATGACCGGGCGGATCTTTGCTTAGCGGCGGGCTTTGATGGCGTGCACGTGGGTCAGGAAGACTTGTCACCAGAGGGAGCAAGAAAAGTGGTCGGCACGATACTCTGGCTGGGCGTGTCCACCCACAATCCTGCGCAGATCAAGGAAGCCGACAAGCCTTCCGCGGATTACATCGCCATCGGGCCAGTGTTCTCCACATCGAGCAAAGCCAATCCTGATCCAGTTGTCGGGTTGGAAGGCGTCCGCCAAGCGCGCTCCCTGACCCGAAAGCCGCTGGTGGCCATCGGAGGCATCAATCGTGCCAATTGCCGGTCGGTCATCGAAGCTGGGGCAGACTCGGTCGCGGTAATATCCGATCTGATGCGGGAGCCCCGAAAATCAGCAGCGGATTTTTTGCGCATCTTAGGATAGAGTCAAAGCGCTGCCGAGCTGCGCTCGGCTGCACAGCCGGGGGCGGCTGTCCCCACGCAAGGACAGAGGCTAGGAGCTTCTTGAACATCGACACGAAGTCACCAGTACAGATCGCCAGCGACTGGGAGGTCCATAGCCACCAGGACAAAGAACTGGTCAAAGGCCTCGGCCTGACCAGCGCGACCATGCTGGTGATGGGTTCGATGATTGGCTCGGGCATCTTCATTGTTTCTTCCGAAATATCCCGGGAAGTGAATTCTCCGGCGCTGCTGATTGCGGCCTGGCTGGTCACGGGCTTCATGACGATTGTCGGAGCATTGTGCTACGGCGAACTGGCGGCCATGATGCCGCGAGCCGGAGGACAATACGTTTATTTGCGCGAGGCGCTAGGCCCGCTTTGGGGATTCCTCTACGGATGGACGCTGTTCCTGGTCATTCAGACGGGAACGATTGCCGCGGTGGGCGTGGCCGTCGGCAAGTTTCTCGGCATTTTCGCTCCATCCATTTCTTCTTCGAACTGGATCTTGCACTTCTGGAAAGTGCCGCCAATTCGGGTCGGACCCATGGTTCTGGGCAACATGGACGTTGGGCTGAATACGCAGAACCTCGTGGCGATTTTGGTCGTGATTGCACTCTCGGTTATCAACGTTTTCGGGTTGAAGACCGGGGCACTGATTCAGAACGTTTTCACTTTTGCCAAAGTTTCTGCGCTGTTAGGGCTGGGCTTCCTGGGCTTGTTCATTGGACGCAACGCGCAGGCGCTGGCCGCCAACTTCCACGGGAGCTTCTGGAACAATTCGGGACTCAGCGCTCAACATGCCGTGCAGGTGGGGGTGGGCGGACCTATCGTATTCGTTGGCACATTGACGATTCTGGCGGTGGCGCAAGTTGGATCACTGTTTTCAGCCGATGCCTGGAACAACGTGACCTTCACGGCGGGCGAGGTCAAGAATCCCAATCGCAATTTGCCGCTTTCTCTTGCGTTGGGCACGGGCGTAGTCATCACCCTTTACATCATCTGCAATTTCGTTTATTTGAACGTGCTGCCACTCGATGGTATGCCCAATGGCGCGACCATCCTGGAACGCGGAATTAAATATGCCACGGAGGAGCGCGTCGGCACCGCCGTGATGACGCAGATGTTCGGCTCGGCAGGTGGCTTGCTGATGGCCGCAGCCATTATGGTTTCCGGTTTCGGATGCGTCAATGGGCTGATTCTAGCGGGCGCACGCGTGTATTACGCCATGGCCAAAGACGGTCTGTTCTTTCGCAGCGTAGCGAAGCTGCATCCTACTTATAAAACGCCCGCGGTTTCGCTGATGGTGCAGATGGTTTGGACTTGCGTGCTGTGCGTGTCCGGAAGCTATGGGCAACTGCTGGACTACATCGTTTTTGCAGTGCTGGTGTTCTACATTCTGACCATCTTCGGATTGTTCGTGCTCCGCCGCACCCATCCCGAGGCCGAACGGCCATACCGCGCCATCGGCTATCCGATACTGCCGGCGATTTATATTGTGATGGCTCTGTTCATTGATGTCGTACTATTACGCTATAAACCGCAATACACGTGGCCGGGATTGATCATCGTGCTGTTGGGAGTTCCTGTCTACTATCTGTGGTCGCGGCGAGGAGAAGCACTCAGCCTGAAGCGACCGGGAGAGCTCAATGTCTGATCTTTTTGCGAGAAAACCGCTGAACTCAATTCTTACAGAAGCCTCGGAAACCGGCGAGCATAGCCTGCGCCGGGCGCTCGGACCGACTAATCTGATCACCCTCGGCATAGGCGCCATTATTGGCACTGGCATTTTTGTGCTCACCGGAACCGCGGCAGCCAATCACGCAGGCCCAGCCATCGTGCTCTCGTTTAGCCTGGCCGCGGTTGCATGTGTGTTTGCGGGGCTGTGTTATGCCGAGTTTGCCTCGATGATCCCGGTCGCCGGTTCGGCCTACACCTACGGCTACGCGACGCTGGGTGAATTCATCGCCTGGATCATCGGCTGGGACCTCATTCTGGAATACGCTCTGGGAGCGGCGACTGTCGCTAGCGGCTGGAGCGGTTACGTGCTTAGCTTCCTCGGTGATTTCGGCATCCGGCTCTCGCCCAGGTGGGCGGGTTGTCCGGGGACGGTCTTTCTCTTTTACAACAACCATTGGGAGCGGCTGACGGCTCAGTTCCAGAAAGCGCTGAACCTGAAGCACATCGATGCAGCGACTCTGCCGCATCAATATTCTTCCTTTAACCTGTTCGGTTTCCTTGGAATCCTGATGGTGACCGTCATCCTGGTGATCGGCATTAAGGAATCGGCAGACTTCAACTCCTTCATCGTGATCGTAAAAGTTTGCGTCCTGATAGTCTTCCTCGGTCTGGGCATCAACTACATCATGGGTCATCACTCCGAAGCGGTCGCGAACTGGACTCCGTTCATCCCGCCGAATCCAGGTCATTACGGCGATTTCGGATGGTCGGGCATCGCGACTGCGGCGGGCGTCATCTTTTTCGCCTACATAGGATTTGATGCTGTATCCACGGCGGCGCAAGAATCAAAGAACCCGAGGCGCGACATGCCCATCGGCATTCTCGGTTCCCTGATCATCTGCACCATTCTTTACATTCTGGTGGCGGGGGTGCTGACTGGGCTGGTGAAGTACACCAATCTTGATGTGCCCGATCCGATCGCAATTGGTATCGACATGACCGGCGTGGCCTGGGGAAGCCGATTGGTGAAGCTGGGCGCGATTTGCGGACTCAGTTCGACCATGGTGGTTATGTTGCTCGGCCAGTCCCGCGTGTTCTTCTCCATGTCGAAAGACGGGCTGCTGCCCAAGTGGGCCAGCGCCATTCACCCGCGCTTCCGTACGCCCTATCTTTCGACGATTCTCGTCGGTGTCGTTGTGGCGACGGTCGCCGCACTAACTCCGATTAACGTTCTCGGTTCTTTGGTTTCGATTGGCACGCTGCTCGCATTTGTGATCGTCTGCGCTGGGGTTTGGATACTGCGGGCGCGTGGGACCGATGTACCGCGCGCGTTCGTGACTCCATGGATTCCTTTCACCCCGATCATGGGCATCGCGGTATCTTTGCTGATGATGTTTAGCCTGGGCTGGCAAACCTGGGCCCGGCTCATCATCTGGCTGGTGATCGGGCTGGTGATTTACTTTACCTACAGCCGCCATCACAGCCGGGTGCAACAAATGGGCGCAGACGAACGGAAACCGGCACCGTCGATGGCAGATTAAAGGCCGTGTGGCGCGGCGCCCTCGCCCGCGTAACCAAGCCTTCCGCACAAACGCGGGAGGCCTTTTTGTTTTATAGTCGTTTTCGGGTCGTTAGTCTTTGGTCGTTCGTCCTTGGCCTCTGACTAACGACTAATGACCATCGACTATCGACCAATATGAAGATCGTTACTGCCGCCGAGATGCGAGAGATCGATCGCGCCACCAGCCAGCGCTTCGGCGTGCCGTCGCTCACGCTGATGGAGAACGCGGGTTCGGCCGTCGCGGAGTTTGTTGTTGCTCGGTATCCGTCCGCGGAGCGCATTGGCGTGATCTGCGGCAAGGGCAACAACGGCGGAGACGGCTTTGTGGCGGCGCGAAAACTGAAAGCGGCTGGCAGAGAAGTGCGAGTCGTATTGCTGGCTGAGCCAGCCGAACTGCGGGGCGATGCGGCGGAGATGTTCGCAAGACTTCCGGTCGCACCCGTGATTGCGCGAAATGGCGATGAGCTAGAGCAGGAACAGGCGCGAGCCGTGTTCGAATCCGAAGTTGTGCTCGATGCGATTCTGGGGACGGGTTTCAAGCCGCCGGTGTCTGGACTCTACGCCGAGGCAATCAGGCTGTTGAACGCGAGCTCCACGCGGGTGGTTGCGGTCGATATTCCTTCCGGCGCCGATGCCGACGTGATGGGCGAACAGACCGGCGCAGTCGCGCGGGCCGACGCTGTGGTGACATTTACTGCCCCGCGTCCGGCGCACATCTTCGGAAGATTGACCGACGGGCCGACACTCATTGCTCCGATCGGCTCCGCGGACGAAGCTATCGTTTCTTCGTTGCAACTCAATCTGATTACGGCTCGCGAGATTGCGCCCCTCATTGGCCCTCGGCCGCTCTCAGCGAATAAAGGGAACTTCGGGCATGTGCTGGTGATTGGCGGTTCAGTCGGGAAAGCGGGCTCGGTCGCAATGGCCGGGATGGCGGCGCTGCGAAGCGGAGCAGGGTTATCGACCGTGGCTACGCCGAAATCGGTGCTGGCCACCGTCGCGGGGTTTCATCCCGAAGTCATGACTGAGCCACTCGATGAGACCGATGCCGGCACGATCTCAACTCGCGCCGGCGAACGCATGGACGGACTGATCAAAGGTATGACGGTTCTGGCTGTGGGGCCGGGGATTTCGCGCAATCCCGAAACGTCAGACTTTGTTCGCAGCCTGGTCGTGAAAAGCAAGACTCCGCTTGTCCTCGACGCCGATGGTCTCAACGCCTTCGAAGGCCGAGCCAGCGAACTCAATGGCAAAGGACGCAGTTTGGTGATCACGCCGCATCCCGGCGAGATGGCTCGTCTCGCCGGATCGACAGTCGTCGCGGTGCAACGGGACCGCATCAACGTCGCGCGCACATTCGCCCGCGAACACGAATTGATCGTGGTGTTGAAGGGACATCGCACGCTGATCGCCCAGCCCGACGGCACGATTTGGGTGAACACCACCGGAAACCCTGGCATGGCAACCGGAGGCACGGGAGACATCCTCACCGGCATGGTGGCCGGGTTGATCGCGCAAAATCCTCAACGCATCGTGGAAGCAGTCATTGCCGCGGTTCATCTCCACGGTCTTGCGGGGGACGTGGCCCGCAAAAGCATGGGCGAGCATTCGCTGGTCGCGACTGATCTGGTGAAGGCCTTGCCGGAGGCCTTTCGCCTCGTCCGCGAATCAGCGGCAAATTCTAATGTTGAAACTCGGGGCTGATTCCCTTTCCGCTGCACCAGCGCTCCGGGTAATGGGTAGAGTCGCCGCTAACAGCAGTTGACTTCCATTTGCCCGTTAACCGTTCCCAACCATAGTTCGGAACGCTGCCTCGGTGGGGACAATTCCGCGAATAAGCATCGTGCGATGACCCTAAGGCCGCGCTACCTGCTGCCAAATCCCGCTAATTGCGTCCACCAACGCTGGTGTAAAATTGCGGTTTCCCTGCCAAATTCTCAATGGCGGATCTTGTGAGGTTTACGATGCGTCTCCTGTTTCTATTTGCGTCATTGCTCGTTGCCGCGATGACTGTTGCGCAGACGCAGAAGGCGAGTGACAGCGCGGACTTCATAAGTGCTGATACATCGGTCTTCGTTCTTAACCACGTCCGAGTCATAGATGGAACGGGTGCACCGGCGAAGGAAGACCAGACAATCGTGGTCGCGAATGGCAAAATACAGTCCATCGGCGCCGCTGCCTCCGCCCAAATTCCTCAGGGTGCGCTACGAATGGACCGCTCTGGTTACACCGTCATACCTGGTCTGGTTGGAATGCACGACCATCTGTACTACACCGACTCCTATGCCTTGCAAGTTGTCGATGGAAAGACTGGCGAGCCGGGGGCGTTCCTTGCCGAGATTCCTTATACGGCGCCACGACTCTATCTAGCCGCTGGCGTAACGACAATACGGACGACCGGGAGCCTGGAGCCTTATGCCGACTTGAAGGTCAAAAGCCGGATCGACGCGAACTTGATGCCGGGACCCAGCATCGATGCGACGGCACCCTACCTGGAAGGTGCCCCGACGCGATTCGCGCAAATGCATGAACTGACCGGACCGGACGACGCGAAACGCATGGTGGACTACTGGGCGGCGGAAGGCATGACATCGTACAAGGCATACACGAACATCACGCGTGACGAGTTGAGGGTGGCGATCCAGCAGGCACATGCACACAAGCTCAAACTGACAGGGCATCTTTGCTCGGTGACCTGGCCGGAAGCGGTGGCTCTGGGGATCGATGATTTCGAGCATGGACCAGTCTTCACCGACACCGAATTCGTGGCGGACAAGAAGCCGGATATGTGCCCAGCGGGTGGTGGCAGTAGCAGTTGGGCCAAACAGGACGTGAACGGAGCGCAGGTGCAGGAGATGATCCGCAATCTCGTATCGCATCATGTCGCGGTGACTTCGACGCTGCCGGTTTATGAAGCCGGTGCCCCGGGGCGGCCGCCGTTGCAGGCGCGCACGCTGGATGCGATGTCCGCAGAATCGGCGCAGAGTTACCTCACCGCCCGCGCACGAGTGCCGTTGGATTCTCCGCGGACAGCGCTGCTGCGCAAAGAGATGGATTTTGAGGTGGCATTCGTCAAAGCCGGGGGCTTACTGCTCGCCGGTCCTGATCCAACTGGAAACGGTGGCGTACTGCCAGGTTTCGGCGATCAACGCGAAATCGAGCTACTCGTGGAAGCGGGCTTCACTCCGGTCGAAGCCATCCACATCGCCACGGAGAATGGCGCTTTGTACCTCGGCCAGCAGGATCGAATTGGAACCCTCGCGCTGGGCAAACAAGCGGACCTGGTTTTGATCAAAGGCGATCCCTCAAAACGAATTGACGAGATCGAGAATGTCGAGACGGTGTTTAAGGCAGGGATCGGCTACGATTCCAAAAAGTTGATTGATAGCGTGCGCGGACAGGTCGGAATTCGTTAGCGGCATACCTGGGGATTGACGACTTGCCATCCAGCACGATTCCGGACGAGTGGTCCGCTACTCAGAAAGTGGGGATTTTTGGCGTGGTAGTTGATGTTAGATCGCAAGCGAACCGGTGCTTTGCGATAGTTTCCTAAAAAGTATGCTCTGGGGTTGGTCCACCTGGCATTGTCTATCTGTTTGCTGCTTCGGCACTTAAGTCAGTTGTAAGAGCTGGCCGGCTTTGGAATCCGGACAAGTGCTTCCGTAATCTGCCCCACATTCCCCTACCATGACATAGTGATTCTGGCTATGACACACTTCCCCCAGACACATCCTCAGAACCGGGCCCAGCGAGTTCAATTCGGTAGCACAGTTCCTGTCGTCATCAAGCTCGATGACGGGCGGAGCGCACGAGCGAAACTGCAAACCATTTCCGAAACTGGCGGCATGCTGAGATTGACCGGGGCCCTGGAGCAGGGCAATTTGGTCGAGGTCACCATCGAGACGGCAGCGGGCGCAGTGAAGGGCATGGCGGAGATCCTGCAGCCGACGCGCAAGTCGAAAGACGGGATTTTGCAGCCCTTCCGCTTCATCGCATTAGAAGACAAAGATCACCTCACGTTACGCAACGCGCTCGACTCCCGTGTCGACAAGGATTTTCTCGGACTCCGCTCCAGCCAGTGGGTCGCGCCAAAAAGAACGTAGAAGCCTTCCAGGCGTGTCTGAGAACCATGTCGTGCTGAGCGTAGGAACAGATCCACGAATGCGAATCTGTTTCGAAGTCGAAGCATCCCTACCCGGACTTTGTTGCTGCAGTGGGGATTCCTCGCTGTGCTCGGAATGACAATCTCCGCACTCTTACGCTGCGTCGCGGCTGCAGTCTCTCGCTATACTGGTCTCCAGACGCCTCATGGAGACCCGAGAATTCATCACCCGATCGCCGGAGGAGACCGTTGCTCTCGGGCGCACCCTGGCTGAGATGCTGCCCCCGCCGAAGATCGTCGTACTTCGCGGCGACCTGGGAGCGGGCAAGACTACGCTGGTTAAAGGCATCGCGGAAGGCTTTCACGCGGCCTCGGAAGAAGATGTGACCAGTCCCACCTTTACTCTGATCCACGAATATCGCGGACCTGGAGCCATTCTTTATCACATCGATCTATATCGCGTGGACACTCCGCGCCAGCTTGAGACCTTGGGACTTGATGACCTCATCGCGGAAAACAGTGTCCTGCTGATCGAGTGGGGAGAAAAGTTTGTAAGATTTGAACGCGAACGCGATGTGGAGATTACGCTGGAACGCGTGGGAGAAAATGAGCGCCGGGTGCGGATCAGCAGTCATCGTTAAGATTTCTTACCACAGAGTCAGAGAGACACAGAACAAACTACCAATGTTTTCTCTGTGTCTCTGTGACTCGGTGGTGAACAGCATTCAAAATCCCATGATGTTGTAGCCGCAGTCGACGTAGATTACTTCGCCGGTGATGCCGGAACTGGCGTCGGAAGCCAGGAAAACTCCCGTGGCGCCGACTTCGCTTACGTCCACGTTCCGGCCGAGAGGAGCGCGCTCAGCGTGAGTCTTGTGCATGTCGCTGAAGCCGGAGATGCCGCGTGCGGCCAGCGTCTTGATTGGGCCCGCAGAAATCGCATTCACGCGGATGTTCTTCCTGCCGAGTTCAAAGGCTAAATAGCGTACCGTACATTCCAGGCCAGCCTTGGCCACGGCCATCACGTTGTAGCGAGGCACGACTTTCTCCGAGGCGTAGTAGGTCATGGTCATGATCGATCCTCCGTCCTCCATGAGCGGAGCGGCCGCGCGAGCGACTGCGATGAGCGAGTAGACGCTCACATCGAGAGCCACGCGGAAGCCTTCGCGCGTCGTGTTCACGAAATCGCCCTTGAGTTCGTCCGCGGGCGCGAAGGCCACGCTGTGTACGAGAACATGCAGCTTGCCGTAGCGCTCTTTGAGTTGGCCGAAAAGCCGGTCGATCTCAGCGTCGTTCGAAACGTCGCACTGAAATGCCTCGGCACCGGCCAGCGACAGGATCAGGTCTTTGGCTTCGAGCGCCATGCGTTCGTTCTGATACGTAATGGCAAGCCTGGCTCCGGCGCTGTGCAGCCCTTGCGCGATGGACCAGGCAATGCTGCGTTTATTTGCGACTCCGAAGACAACCGCAACCCGACCCTCTAGGCTGGAAGACATGCATGGCTCCCTTTGAATTTGAAAGGATAACGCGGGAAGGGCTTATTTACCACAGAGACACGGAGTCACAGAGAAAAATTCTAGTTTTCAATTCAAGAGCTTTGTGCTCAGTGACTCTATGTTCCATTGGTTTTTATTCTACCGGCGTGGCTTCGCTGACGGGTACTGGCACCGGCCAGCTCGCGCTGACAAAGGCGACCGCGTACACCAATCCGATGACAGAAAACCCGGCGACCAGACTAACCTGCGCCACTGCTCCAACCACCAGTGCCAGACAGATCTGCAGCGCTGTGCCGGCGAAATAGAATGTGTTCTGCACACGTCCCATGAAGTGCGGCGGGACCTCTTCCATCAGGCTGGTGTTGATGGCGACACCACTAACGCCGCGTGCAGATCCCATCATTCCGTAGATAAACACGGCGACGGCAAGCATGGGAGACAGTGGCGCCAAAATCATGCCGATCGTGAGCAGGCCCATGGAGATTGCGATGGAACGACGGGCGCCCAAACTCGCGATGAACCAGGGAGCATAGAGAGCGCTCACGAACGCGCCCGTACCCCATCCGGCATTTAACCAACCGTAACCCACAGCACCGGCGTGAAACACTTTGTCACTCAATGGAGGAGTGACCACAACTCCGGTCATCATCGCGGCAAGAAACAGCGCCCAACTGATTCCGAGCAAAACCAGTTTGCGTTTGCCGCGAAGAAACTGGATGCCTTCGCGCATCTCGCGCCCGAAACGCTCGAATGCAGTTTCCGCGGCAACGATGTCAGCGCGCAACTCAGCTGGTCGTGGCACAACGTGTCGTCCTTTGCGTACGGCGAAATAGCAGAGAAACGAAACCAGGTAGGTAGAGAAGTCGATGAGCAACACTCCGCCCAGCCCGATGCGGTTGTAAACGAATCCGACGATCGAGCCAGCAATCAGCCAGCCGCCCTGAACTCCCGCCAGCAGAAAGGTATTGGCGTGAACGAACTCTTCCCCAGGAGTCAGTTCCTGGATTAAGGCGGTGATGGTTGGCCAGAACATCCAAAAGCCTGCCGCCACCAACGTATTCATCAGGTAGAGTTCCCAGATTTTTGCTTTGCCCATGAAAGCCAGAATGGAAACCGTGAGAATAATGACGGCGCGCAGGGCATCGAGCCACATGACCAGCCGGCGGCGGTCCTCGCGGTCGATGATGACGCCGGTGAACGGCAGCATCAGCATGGCTGGGATGGTCTGCAGGACAGCAAACGTCCCCAGAGCAATTTCGGAATGAGTAGCCTGCAGAATGTACCAGGCAACCGCGGCGGCGTTCATGCCGCTGCCCAGCATCGAAATCACGTTGGCCGCGAAAACAAAACGCAGCGCCGGTTTCTGCAGAATGGACCGCATGATCTAATTTAAATGGAAGAGCAAGAACTCGCCAACCCGCGGCATCACATTGATGCTCTATGAATCGGCCATCGGATTTGAATCTTGCTGGCCTCGTAAAACAGATACACGGCCAGCATGATCATCTCCGGCTCGATGGGGTGCTTGTAGCGCGGGAAGGGTTGCACAAGATAATAGGGCAGCGGATAGACGAGCAAAAAGCAGGCAAGCAGGAATGCACCGCACTTTCGATTGCGAATCGTCAGGCCCAATCCTGCGAAAGCAAACGCCGCTCCCAGAAAGAAATTGGTGTGGCGCGAAATCATCAAATCATAGCCCGCGACGATGGTCATCTGCGGAGGCGCAATCCAGAAGTAACCGGCGCGTTCGACCGTAAACCACAGGAACCGTCCGGGATGCTCGCGGATGAACTGGCGAACCTCACGCTGCTTTTCGTCCATGAAACCGAGCTCGCCTAATTCCTGAAATCTCCGCATGGCGTCGGGATTATTTCCCGGGTGTTCGTTTCGCGTCCACAGGCCTTCTGACTGGTCATTGTTGGCCTCGTGCATTTCCAGGGGAAGGTTGTCCCGCACGAAGATGAACTTGCCGAAGACCTGGTAATTGCGCACCAGCCACGGACTCACCACCAGAGCCGCCGTAAGCACGCACAAAACGGCTCCAACCAATTGTTGGGGACGGCGCGGCAATCGGTACAGCAGCCAGAGCAAGCAGAATGGCAACATGCTCACGACCGCGGTATTGGTGAGCGCAATTACGCCCCAGACCAATCCGAACCAAATCCACATACGGTGGCGGGGCGGTTCGTCGGCCATGCGGAGAGTGAGCAACAAGGCCAAGCTCAGCAGAAATGCGGTGAGGCTGGTTTCCCAGACCACTCGCACCGGCCAGTAGATTGCGTAGGGAAAAACGGCCCAGGTCCACGCCGTTGCACGCGCCACCGTAACGCCGTACATGCGCTCGGCGATCCGGTATAAGGTCCAACACGTCAGAGCGGCGAAGACACTATTGAAGGCGAGAATCACCCAGGCGGAAAGCGCAGTATACACGCCGAACAACTTGAACACCCCAGCGAGGATGTAAGGATAAAGAGGCGGGGCCCACGCACTGGGCCCGGTTGGCAAATCTGTCGGTGCACTAAAGCCCTGGCCGGTAGCGATGGAGCGGGCGAGGCGGCCCATCTCCCAGCCATATTGAAAGTGGTCACGGCGAGGCGTGATGCGATAAGTGTGGCCGATGGTTATGACGGCGAGGCGCAGCAGAAGGGCAACGAGAACGATGAACAGGATCGAATGATGAAGAGGCTGACGCGCCGATTCGTCCGGCCGGTTCGGGTTCGTCGCTGTAAGCGCGTTCGTTCCGTCGCGATCTACACCACGCATCGGCCCAGACTACAGCATTGACTCTTCCCGCGCCACGACACCCGACGCCCGTCCTCCATGAGACACCCTCCACTTGCAAGCTTGTCCATTCAGAGCTACGATTCCCGCGAACATGGGAGGCGACTATGAAGCGCAGTCACTGGCCGGTCGTTCTGATGTTTGTTTTTCCGCTGGTCTTCTCAGTTTTCGGGTGCGCGCAACTGGACAAAATCTCGATTCCCGCGGGCACACCGGAGGATCAGGCGCTGGCGGCGATTTCGAACCAGCAAGACCCGCAAAAAAAGTTGGCGATGTACCAGGATTTCCTGCAGAAGTTTTCGGCGAATCCAGCAGCCGTGGCTTATGGCAACTGGCAACTCTCGCAGGCTTACCAGGCGGCGGGAGATCTGCAGAAGGCCCTCGAAACCGGCGACAAGGCTTTAGTTGGCTCTCCGCGCAACCTCGACATTCTCGTGTCGCAAGCCAGCATCGCTCAGCAATTGAAAGACGTTCCTAAGACCTTTGACTATGCCGTCCGGGGCGGCGAACTGTACAACTCCATTGGCAAGCAAATCAAGCCGGAAGGAATGAGCGACTCGGAATTTGCTCAGCGTGTAGAAGAGGAAAAGGAAGCGTCCAAAAGCTCCGACGAATTCCTGGAAGCGGCGGCGTTCAATGCCATCGCCGGGGAAACCGACGCCAAGAAGCGCATGGCATATATCGAACGCTTCACGCCGGCGTTTCCGAATTCACGTTTTCAGGAACAGATTGCGTCCTACGCGATGATGTCACTGTCGGATCTGAAGGACACGCCGCGGTTGATCGCCTACGCCGAAAAAACACTGACCACCGATCCGAATAACTTGCCAGCATTGCTCCTGCTGGCCAACACGTATGTTGATGACCCCAAGCCCGGCAGCCTGACCAAAGCAGTTACATATGCCCAGCGGGCGATCACGGCAGCCAAGGCCGACGCTCCCGACGCGGATCGATCCCGCAAGGTCTCTGCCGGAGTCGCACATTCGACCTTGGGCTACGCCTACATGAAGCAAGACAAGACGGCCGCGGCCATACCAGAATTGAAAACGGCCGCAGCGCTGCTGAAAGGACAAGACGATCTGCAATATTCGAACGCTCTGTATCGTCTCGGTTTTGCATACGCGAAATTGAGCAAGACTACAGAAGCCCGGGAAGTATTGCAGGAAGCGGTGAAGATTTCAGGACCGATGCAGCAACCTTCGCAGGATCTGTTGGCGAAGGTGAATGCCGCGCGCGCCAAGGGCAAATAGCCAAAAGCGACGGCAAGCTTCGCTCCGAGCTGGCTGCACTCTTTCTCTCGCCTTCGCTATCAAGGCGTGAGCTTGAATACGGTCCCGCCCCCTGATGCGCCGCCTGCCACCGTGGTGCCATACAGATTGCCGCCCGCATCCCGCAGCAAATCCGCATTGGGACTGGCTGCATCCGCACCCCCGGCGAAGCTGTACAGCACGGTCTCCTTGCCGGTCTTGTCGAGCTTAAACACGGTTCCGTGGCCGGAAGCTCCGCCTCCGATCGTAGTGCCATAGAGGTTGCCGGCCGCATCTCGAATCAGGCTTGCGTTGGGCTGGCCGCCGTCCGCCCCTCCAGTGAAGCTGTACAGGACCGTCTGGGTGCCGGCCTTATTCACCTTGAAGACGGTTCCAAAGTACTGGTGCGCTCCACCGAACGAAGTAGTGCCGTAAAGATTGCCGGCTGGATCTCGGATTACGCCTCCATAGAAGGGATAGCCTCCGTCCGCGCCTCCGGTAAAGACGTGGAGCACCTTTTCCTTATGAGCGGCATTCAGCTTGAACACCGTTCCGTAGCCCACGCCGAACGCGCCGAAAGTGGTGCCATAGAGGTTGCCCGCAGAGTCCCTAACTACTCCAGCATAAGGATTTTCACCGTCTGCTCCGCCCTTGAAACTGTACAGCGCCGTCTCTTTGCCCGCCGCTGCTAGCGTGAACACCGTCCCGTTGCCAGAAGTGCCACCCTTGTAGGTGCTTCCGTAAAGGTTGCCCACCCCATCCCAGATTAAGCGTGAGAAGGGATAAGCTCCGTCACCGGCGGTCCCAGTGAAGTTGTAGAGTACGGTCTTCTTGCCGGTCTTGCTCAATCTGAACACGGTTCCGAACCCGTCCGCCCCGCCAGCCTCGGTTGTGCCGTAAAGGTTGCCCCCCGGACCCCAAGTCAAACCTGCCCACGGATTGGCTCCGTCCGCCCCGCCGTTGAAGCTGTACAGCACCGTTTCTTTGCCCGCCGTATCCACCTTGAACACGGTTCCGAAATTCGAAGCGCCGCCAACCGCTGTGGTGCCGTAGAGATTCCCCGCCGAGTCCCGTACCAAGCTGGCATAGGGTTGCCCCCCATCCGCCCCATCGGTAAAGGAGTAGAGAATGGTGAAAGTCTGCGCTTTCGCGGATTGAACCACCACGGCGGTTAACAGGCACACGGACAATGCCAGCACGTTGCCCGACATACGCCTGAACATGCCTAAAATCGAACCTTCAAACTGGACTGTATGCATGGCATGGCCCCTTTTCCACGGCCCAAGCATCCTACCGTTATCGGCAAGAATGTCAAGAGTGGATTGTGTGCACTTCCCGCTTTGGGCGCGGAACCCGGAGCTAAAGCCTTGTTCGTCTCAGGGCCCCGCCAACTCAGCCGAGAGTAGATTGGCTTTGACAGCAAGATTGTAGGCGCGCTGCATGTCTCCGTTCTTCTTGGCCGTTGCGACCTGATCCATGTAGCTCTGGATTTGCTTGACCGTATCCTGCTGGCTCGCACTGAGTTGCCGACCCGAGATTTTCTTCAGATTCGCGTTGCTGCTGGCAAGGAGTTGATCAGCGCGCTTCGCCTGCTCCGACGCCTGTTTCTGGTTCACGTCGGGAGACAGATCCACGGTAGGCTCGTCTGTGCCGCCGTTTTTTACGACCTTCTTTTCGGGAGTTGTTCCCGCCGGCGCCGGCGGCGCGGGGGCAACTGCCTTATGGGTTTCATGGTGCTTCTTGGTTTTCGCGGATTGCTTCGGCTTGCAGTCTGGTTTCGCGGTCGAACCGGACTGCGAATTCTCGGGGCAGTTTGGTGCTGTGGCTGGCGGTTGCGACGGTGTGGTTGACCGATTCGGACTTTCTTGCTGCTCGGTGGCCTGTCGCGCTGAGGAACTTTGCGCGGGCATATTGCTCGCTTGGTTCTCATTCGACGGCGCGGACTGCCAAACGCCGGTTGCGGCCAGTACAATGCTGGCCTGCGGCCAAGGCAACAGCAGGCACACTCCGAGAATGGCGGCCAGAGGCATATTCAATTATTCGATGATCGCTGCGTGCCAAAAACAGCAATCTGGTCCACTAAGTTTATCGCCGAATGGAGTTCGTTGCACAACTCAAGACTAGAAAACGCAGCTCAGAAACACGGGTCGTGAATTGCTCCGCTCAGGAATTTGGCACGGTCAAGCTCGGTGCGTCGGCGCGGCCGTTCTCGATATTGGCTCCGCCTCTAATCTCGACTACCGGAAGGCGAAGGCGGAAGGTTGTGCCTTGCCCTTCAACGGTCTCGAAATCAATTGAGCCGTAGTGCCACTGCAGAGCTTGATAGGTTTGTGCCAGCCCGATCCCGCTGCCACCTTTCCTGGTGGTGAAGTACAGTTCGAAAATCTTTTCCTGCAGTTCATGAGGTATGCCCACGCCCTGATCGCGAATCTCGGTAACGACGCTATCCTCGTCCCGCCGGACAGAGATGGTCAGCACGCCTCCTTTAGGCATCGCTTGCATGCCGTTGATTATCACATTCAAGATGGCCTGCTTCATCACGTCGAGGTCCACTCTTACTCCCAGCGGTTCGGTCCCGAGCTTGCGCTTTACGGTCACGCCATGCTGCTCGGTGTCAGGTGTAGCCAGCATGATCACGTCCTCCAGCAAGCGGCGCATATCGATTTCCTCGAGATGCAGATCGCGCGGCCGAGTGAAGTCCACCAGGATCTGGACGACGCGATCCAGACGATGAATCTCGTTGCCGATAATGTCCATGTGTCGACGAGTGTCGGGATCGATCTGCTTCAGCTTGGTTTGCAGCAACTGCAAATGCAGCACAATCGCGTTGATCGGATTCTTAACCTCGTGGGCGACACCGCGAGTAGTACGGCCACTCGCCGACATCTGGCGCGATATTTCGATTTCATCCTGAATGCGCCGCACCGACTCAGCGTCGCGCAACGTCAGCAAAGCCCCGATTGGCGAGCCCCGTTCCTGAATGAAATCTAGAGAAACCTGGACCCGTTTGGTGTTCGACGTTTCCACGTCCCGCTGGCTGATGGGATGCCGCAGTTGAAAACCGTCAAGTACAAGCGCGCCCAGCGAGGAGTCGCGGGTGAAAATCTCCTTCACCGTCCGACCCAGCAATTCACTCCTGGGACGGCCGAGAAAACGCTCCACCGAAGCGCTCACCAGAACAACCCGCGAATCACGGGTAAACAACATTAAACCGTCCTGCAAGTTCCCCATGATCTGATCGACGTTGTCCTTCAACGCGGAGAAAATTTCTCGGGCATCGCGCATCTGTCGGCCCAGATGCGCAATCTTCAGCGTCACGAGTCCATATTCATCGCGTCCCGCTTCCTCCTCGGTGACCGAGTCCGCTTCCCCAGCGGTGACATTATCCAACCTGCGGCTGATTTGCTCCAAGGGACCGAGCGCAATGTGTGAGAGTCCTGCCGCCAGCAACAGAGAAAGAAAGATCGAGATTACGGAGAAGGTTACGGCCTGCCGTAACCGTGGAGTGATTTCGTTCCTGAGAAACACCGTCGAGACGCCCAACCGGATACTCCCAAAAGGCTTTCCATCGAAGAGCAGGGGTTTGCTGACGTCGTAAACGATTGGAGGGTTGTACACCAGGCGGAGTTGCCGCCGGAATTTGGCACTCTGCACAATACTGAAGTCAGGGCGATTGGGGATAGGTTTGCCGATAACGGAAGGAACGCTGTGGAGGATCGCCTTGCCATCCCCGTCCAGGATGGCGGCGTCTTGGATCATCGGCCAATCGATCGCGGCCGATTCTATCATCGCATTCAGATCAAGGTTGGTCGCAAAATAATCGGCAATAGCGAGTCGGAGCTTCGAGGGATTGCTGGTATCGACGTGGGTGCTGGTGAAGTCCGGGGTCTCAGTATCCGCAATATGAGCGAGTTGCTCACCCAGATAGTTCGCAGTGTCGCGCGCGTATGCGACTCGCTGGCGCAGTATCTCCGAAAGATAAACATAGGACAGCGAACATACCATCGCCGCCACCATGAACGTAATGGCGAGCACGATTTGGGTTTTTCGACGCATACCTCAGTTAAAGCTCTTACGCGAAAAAAGACGGCAGGTTCGGGCTAAGTAACAGAGACGCGATTTGAGGTCGCACCGCGAACCAAGACGACCTACTGCGCGACTTCATACACGACGCCCTTACCGTGTGCGCCACCCTTAGGGGTCATACCATAGAGATTACCCGCTGCGTCGAGTATGACTCCGGCTATTGGCAGCTCCCCGTTCAAACGATTACCCGGAAAACCATAGACAACGATCTCCGTCCATTGGTCGCCAAAGGGAGACAACTTGAATACAGCTCCGGTCCCGTTGCCTCCGCCCAGCGCCGTGGTGCCGTAAAGACTACCAGCCCCATCGAAAATAAAGCTGGCGTAGGGGTTGCGTCCATCCTGACCACCAGCGAAGCTATGAAGCACACTTTCGCTCCACTTGCCGTCCGAATTCAATGTGAGCTCAAACGCGATACCCCAATTGCGAGTACCACCCACTGCCGTCATTCCATAGAGGTTGCCCATCCCGTCAAACACTAATTCCCCGTAGGGATTTGCTCCCCACCGGCCCCCCGTAAACGTATGGATTACACTCTCGGTCCATTTCCCGTGCGCGCCATGCGTCAATTTAAAGATATTGCCTAGACCCTGAGTCCCGCCTCCAGTAGTGGTGCCATAAAGATTCCCGGTTGGGTCCGAGATCAAGCCCGTGATCGGACCAGCGCCGGACTTGCCACCGGGAAAACTGTAGATCACACTTTCCGTCCAACCTTCGGACGCAGGCGTCAATTCAAATACTGTGCCTAGGCCGTGGGTTCCACCCTGGACCGTTGTACCGTAGAGGTTCCCTGCAATGCCGGCCATAAGTCCAGCTTCGGGAATGATTCCATCCGCCCCGCTCCCGAAGCTATGAATGATCGTTTCCGTCCAACCGCCGCCGGATACAGGCGTCAACTCAAATACGGTGCCGTCCCCGCCTTCGTTGCCGTTGTTCACGCCGCCCTGTATGGTCGTGCCGTAAAGGTTCCCGGCGACGAATATCAGGTTACATTTGGGGGCTGCTCCGTCGGGGCTGCCCTTAAAGCTGTAGATTTCGCTCTCTGTCCAAGTACCGTCCGAGTTGGGCGTCAACTCGAAAACAGTACCAGCCTGTTGCACACCGCCGTTCTGGGTGGTCCCGTAGAGATTACCTGCCCCGTCGAAGATCAGGCCCGCAGCGGGATTACTCCCATCCCGCCCGCCCGCGAAACTATAAAGGACCTTTCCGCCCGTAGCAGCGGATGCACTACTTACTAAGATCAGTATTGCCAACACCAGCGTCGATGCTCGCTCGCTAACGGTCCATTCCGCAATTTGCATTGCAACACCTCGATTGCCGAAACACACCAAGGCGGAAATCAGGACTAATCCTTATCCCGTCTAGTCTTCCCTGGCCAAAGCGGCGTCAGCGGCCGCGTTGCCGTACTCCTTCAGCTTATTGTGCAGGGTTTTCAGACTGATGCCGAGAATCTCTGCCGCGCGCGTCTTGTTATTGCTGGTGGCCTCGATGGTTTTCAGGATCAGCCGCCGTTCTGCTTCTTCCACCGTCGTCCCGACACCCAGGTGGATTGCGTCGGGATCTTCCGACGACGTTCGAATCGTGGCCTGACCGAATCCGGGCGGCAAATACTTGGTCTCAATTACGGCTCCCTCGCAGACAATCACCGCCCGTTCCAGCGTGTTACGCAACTCACGGACATTTCCCGGCCAGGAATAATTTTGGAATAAATTGAGCACGGCCTCGCTCACTGCCGCCACTTTGCGTCCGTGCTTGGCGCTCATGTCCTTTAGAAGTGATTCCACCAACGCCGGAATGTCGTCTTTGTGCTCGCGCAAGGGCGGCATATTGATGTTGAAAACATTCAGCCGGTAATAAAGGTCGTTGCGCAACTCGCCACGGGCAACGGCTTCCTCGGGCACCTTGTTGGTGGCCGCAAGAACGCGGACGTCCACCGTCGTCTCTACCTTGCTTCCGAGGCGCCGCAGCTTGCGATCTTCCAGCACTCGGAGGAGCTTGGCCTGCGTGCCGACTGGCATCTCGCCGATCTCGTCCAACAGCAACGTTCCCCCTTCCGCCAGTTCAAAGCAGCCAGTGCGGCGCTCGAGCGCTCCAGTAAATGCGCCGCGCTCGTGGCCAAAAATCTCGCTCTCGATCAAAGTCTCGGGAATGGCCGCACAATTGATGGGGACGAACGGCTTGTTGCGGCGTGGGCTGAGTTCATGAATGGTCCGAGCCACCAACTCCTTTCCCGTGCCGCTGGCACCCGTGATCAACACCGACGCCGTGCTGGGCGCCACCATTTCAATCAGGCGGAAAAGCTCCTGCATTTTCTTCGACGCGCCCACCAGGCTTCCGAGCGATCCCGCGTCCCGCAGTTTCCGCCGCGTGACCTCCAGTTCCGCCCGCGTTCCCAGCAGAGCCGATGCGTTCTGGAGGATGGTGCGCAGCCGCTCCGTATCAATGGGCTTGGTGATGTAGTCGTAAGCGCCCATCCGCATTGCCTGCACCGCGCTGTCAATTGTCCCCTGCGCCGTGACCACGATTACAGCCACGGTCTTGCTGTCATCGGCAATGCGCTCCAGCAGTTCCAGGCCTCCCATCCGAGGCATCTTGAGGTCGGTCACGACAATCGACGGTGCCCAGGTCGATACCTTTTCGAATCCCTCCGCCCCGTCGCGGGCTGTCTCAGCGCGATAACCCCACGCCGACACGAGTTCCGCGAGCCCCGTACGTTCGTTCTCTTCGTCTTCAACAATCAACACTTTCTCTTGGTTCATAACCCCTGGCTCGTAAACCCATGGCTCCCTGGCTGACGGAGGACGCGCCCCAATCATTATTAAGGCTCGCCGCCATTGCTGCAAGCGGGATTGCTCCCTTCTGATGCCGGGAAACGGCCCAAAGGGTGGGCAAAATCGCCAATCTTCGGGAACTGGTTCCCCGGTTCAAGACGGCTCTGCCCATGACACCCAGCACTCGAATCTCAAATCAAGACACACTCTACTAGTTAATCGCTGGACGCGCGCACCACCTTGAAGTAGAATGTTTGCTCTGAATTTCTTAGTATGAAATCTGTACTTCTTTTAGAATCGTCGCGAGATATAAATGTGTGACGTTCTAGCGGTTGCCATGCGTGGATTCCCAATCTTGTACGCGTGCATGGTATATAAGCTGACTAAATAAGTTTTGGAGGAAGATATGTCGTTTCGTCCCAGGATAAGAAGCGTGCGTGTTTTGTGTGCCTGTTTCTTGCTGATGTTAACTGTGGTTCTGCTGTCGGCCGTCACTCTGGCGCAGGACGTCGAGACCCCGAAGTACGAAATCTTCGCGGGCTATCAGTGGCTGCACCCGGGCGGCTTTGTTCCAGTCCCCTTCGGAAACTACAACGCTCCCAATGGCATGAAACTTCCAGATATGCCGGAGGGCTTTGGCGCCTCCTTCACTTACAATTTCCAGAAGTATTTCGGACTTGAAGGCGACTTCGGCCATAACTGGGATAACTACGAGATGACTCTTTCGGTTGGTCCGAAAGCCACCTACCGGACGGAGAACGCCAACTTCTTCGTGAATACTTTGTTGAGCTACAACCGCCTGGCCGTGAACGGCCTGCCCAATGGGAATGGCATTGGCGCCATTCTGGGCGGCGGCATGGATCTGAAAATTACCCATCTGTTCTATCTGCGTCTGTTCGAAGCGGATTACGTATGGGGGCGGCAAAACTACTCGCAGGTCGTGTCCTCGGCATTTCCTGATCTGCGCCGGGTCTCGCTCGAGGGCGTACGGCTGCGCACCGGCTTGGTGTTCAACTTCGGCTATCCTCCTTTAGTGACGCCGACCGCAAGCTGCTCGGTGCAGCCCAGTGAAGTCATGCAGGGCGAGCCCATCACAGCCACGGCTTCGGGGGCCAACTTCAATCCCAAGCACACCTTGAACTACGCTTGGAGCGGCACTGGCGGAAAAGTTACCGGTAAGGACAATACTGCCAGCATCGACACCACTGGAGTCGCCGGCGGCAGCTACACCGTCAGCGCCCACATCACCGATCCCAAAATGAAGACTGGTGGAGAAGCCACCTGCACCGCGAACTACACGGTGAAGGAACCACCGAAGAATCCGCCGCAGATGTCTTGCTCGGCTAGCCCAAGCTCATTGCAAGTGGGTGGAAGCTCCACCATCACTTGCACCTGCACCAGCCCGGACAACGTTCCTGTCACGGTAGCGGGATGGTCCGCCACCGGTGGAAGCGTTTCAGGCAGCGGCAACACCGCAACCCTGAATACCACAGGTGCATCGGCCGGACCGGTCACGGTGAGCGCAACTTGTACCGATTCGCGTGGCCTGAGTTCGCAAGCCTCCACGCAGGTCAACGTTGAAAATCCGCCACCGCCACCCCCACAAGCCAGCAAGCTGACAGATTGCGGCTTCGAGAACATGGCGAAGATCAAGAAGCCGTGGCGCGTGGACAACGAGTGCAAAGGCAAACTGGACGACGTGGCCAAGAACCTGCAGCAGAATGCAGACAACAAACTGGTCATCGTCGGCAACGCCGAACCGACCGAGAAGCGCCCGAACCTGGCGGCTGAACGCGCTGTCAATTCGAAGGCCTATCTCACCAGCGGCGAAGCCAAGCTGGGCATCGATCCGAGTCGGATCGAGTGCCGCACTGGCAGCGCTGGAACCATGACTGCCGAATACTGGATCGTTCCCGCTGGTGGAACCTTCACAGAAGAAGGCACGCAACCCGTGGATGAGTCCGTAGTGAAAGCAGTTCCGGATCATCCGCATGCCGCGCCCAAAAAGAAGGCGAAGCCCGCAGCTCAGCAATAAGAGCCCGAGCTAAGCCCGTCGAACGGAGGCCGGTCGAGTGCAATACTCGACCGGCCTTTTTCTTCTGCGTGTGTTCGGTCAAGGGAGAGACTGCCGGCTATGCAAGAGCTGGCCTGGGACGAAGCTGATCTCCGACAACCGTGATTCCGCTGGTGCCGAGCGACGAAACATCCACCGCATGGGTGAGATCGGGAACGACGGTAGAGGCAGTAAGACTGGCCGCAGCCATCCCTGTGGAGTGCCGCTTCTGACCAGGCGTCTCAAACCCGTCTAAACTGCGCAATCATCCAGAACCTTCCTGATCGTATGCAGAAGGGGCTCAACGCTCGTCAGCAATTGTTCCTTTCCCAGGAATGCGGCCGCTCCGCCATGCATCAGTTTTTCTTCGTTCTTTTGGGAGAGCCCAGTCACCACAACCACCGGAATCTCCGCGGTAAGCGGGTCAGCTTTGAGGGCTCGCAGCACCGAGGGTCCGTCGAGTTTGGGCAGCATCATGTCCAACAGGATCAGGTCGGGATGGCTCGACTGGGCGACACTCAATGCCTCCATGCCGTCAACGGCGGTGACGACGTGATAACCGGCCTTCTTGAGCGCGTGCTCCCTCTCAACTCGCATAAGCTTGCTGTCTTCGACCAATAACACGGTTCGCAAGGCATTAGCCTTTCTTAGGACGTCAGAGAACTACAGAGAACTACATCGGCAGAAATCAGAAAGCCCTTGACTTGGCTGGACCTGTTACCGACGGACGAACAATGGTTCGGCTCCCTTTTTCTCCCGGTTTCGGCCTTGCTTCTCCGATTCTGCCGTGGCGCCCTTGCGGTACCCCCGGTCGGGAGTGGTTGCCAGTTTGCGTTTTGCTCGAAACGCGTGGGCTCGAGGTCCGGGTCCCAATCCGCTGCCAGTCCTTTTTGGTTGAACGCGCGCTTCAAATAAGATAATATTAGCCAAGGCAGATTTTCTGCGAGATAATTACGATCTTTGACAATCCGACCATGCGACTGCCCGCGGCTTCTTGATCGCGCTTTGATTCTCTATCGTTTGCAGCCAATTCGCGGCTCGGTTCCAAAACGGATCGTAGCGCCTGTTTAGCTTGCTCCTAACTCCCATGTTATCTAGATTTTGCGTGTAACTCCTTAAAACTCAAAGATCTAGCACATAGTCAAAATTTAAATCTCTTGTTTTCTAGATTTTGCAGACAAAGGGGGGGAAGGGGTACCCGGTACTAAACAGTAAACTCCGCCCCAAAACGGAACGAACTCGGCTGCAAGAAGACGCGCCTTTCCGCCGGCCAACAAACCGTTTTCTCGCCTAAACACCAACTGTTCCTTCTCCTTCGGTAACTTGCTCGCCCCGCCTTCCCCTGTCAATCTTGCCGCGAACGGATTTTCTTCCGTTGGGGGCGAACCGCTATATGATTTCCGAAGCAAAGCATTTTGTCGGCAGCAAATCGCTGCTATTTGTACTACTTGCGCTGTGCCTTACCAGCGCCGCTTGGGCCGGACAATGGACCGCGCTCGGACCGGATGGGGGCGATGTTCGTAGCCTGGCCTACGATCCCCAGAACCCGGATCACATCTTCCTGGGCACCAGCACGGGAAGCCTTTTCTCTTCTACCGACGGTGGCAAGAACTGGTCAAAGTTTGCCCACCTTGGCAGCGGCGACGATTACGTAATCGATCATCTGGTCATCGATCCGCAGAACACGAACAAAATGTACGCTGCAGCCTGGAGCGTCGAAACCCAGCAGGCCGGTGACGTGTTCCAGTCTCAAGATGCTGGCAAGACCTGGGAAACCATGCCCGCCATGCACGGCAAATCGATCCGCGCCATGGCCATTTCTGCTTCTGACTCAAAAACTCTGGTTGCGGGCGCAGTCGATGGCGTCTTCCGCAGCAGCGACGGCGGCAAGAGCTGGCAGAAGATTTCCGCCAGCAACTCCGACATCCACAGCATTGAATCCATCGCCATCGATCCCAAGAATCCGAATGCGATCTACGCCGGTACCTGGCATCTGGCGTGGAAGACCGACGACGGCGGCACCAACTGGCACCACATCAGCAAAGGCATGATTGAGGACTCCGACGTTTTCTCGATCATCGTCGATTCGACCAATCCTTCGGTCGTATTTGCCAGCGCCTGCTCCGGCATTTACAAGAGCACGAGCGCCGGCGAGTCCTTCTCGAAGATTCAGGGCATTCCGTTTTCCGCGCGGCGTACCCGGGTTCTGAAACAGGATCCGAGCAATCCGGCAATCGTTTATGCCGGAACCACGGAAGGCCTTTGGAAAACCACCGACGCGGGCAAGACCTGGAATCGCGTGACCAATCCGGAAGTCGTGGTCAACGATGTGATGGTCGATCCGCGCAATTCGCAGCGGGTCATGCTGGCCACCGATCGCGCTGGCGTGTTGGCTAGCGACGACGGTGCCAAGACCTTCCTCACCACCAATCACGGCTACACCCATCGCTACGTGACGTCGATCATTGCCGACAAGAACGATCCCAACACCATTTTCGTGGGCGTGGTAAACGATCGCGAAATGGGCGGCGTCTTCGTTTCGCAGGATGCCGGACAGCACTGGACGCAAAAGGCCAAGGGCCTCGACGGCCGCGATGTGTTCACCCTGAAGCAGGCCAGCAATGGCGAACTCGTCGCCGGCACGAATCGCGGGATGTTCGTGTTGCCCAAGAATGGCCACGAGTGGAGCCCGATCAACGATGTCATCAACCGGACTTTTTCGCACACTGCCAAGACAAAGACCGAAGCTCGCTCCATTCTGACAGCGCGCGTGACCGATGTCGAAATCACGCCCACGACCTGGATGGCCGCGACCTCCGCGGGACTGTTCACCAGTTCCAACCAGGGTAAGAGCTGGAGCGGCGGAGCGGTGATGGGCAAGCAGGATTTCGTCTCCGTCAAAGCCGATGGAAACCTGATCGCGCTCGCCACTCGCAGCGATGTCCTGGTTTCCAAGGACAACGGTTCCACCTGGCAGGACTCGGGTTTGTCCTCACACGTGACCAGCATTCGCGGCGTCACTATCTCTGACGGGCAGATCATGTTTGCCTCGCGAGAGGGCGCTTTCCGCAGCCCGAACGGTGGAGCTGGCTGGGAGCACATGCAGAACGGCCTCCCGGACAAGAACATCAGCTCGATCAGCTACGACCAGAACAACAAGCGCCTGCTGGCGACCAGTACGGAAACCGGCGTGGTCTTCGAGAGTCAGGATAACGGCCGCACCTGGACTCGCGGTCCTGACACCGGCTACCCGCTGCGTCAAGTCAGCGTAGTGCACGGCCGCTTCCTGGCAGCCACGCCGTTTGACGGCCTCGTAATGCAGCCGGAGAACGACGATCACAGCGCATCCAATGGCGCGGCAGCTCGGCGCACCAACTGATCAACCAGCAACTCGCAGTAGAAAACCACAGAGGAGCGGCTTAGCCGCTCCTCTGTTTTCTTCTACAGTTTGCTTTTACTGGCAAGTGGGAAACTTGAGCGAGGCCACGCGCGTGTGGTAGGTCACCGCGTTCTTGGGCATGGTCTTTGGAATGTACTGGTTCACGTACCAGAAGGTGCAGTCATCCACCGGATCGATCACCATGCTGCTGTAATCTCCCCAGCGATTAGCGTCGGTGGCGGAGCCCTTTCCAATGAAGATAAGGGCAGGACTCTCCATCGTGTTCAGCGGATCGGTAGGCACGCGTCCAGTGAACCCAATCGAGGGATGCAAAGTGGTGGAGTTGGATTTGCTGTACCCAAGCGCCATATCTCCAACTTTGTCCATATCGATGCTGCCCATCCACAGCGAATCGGCGCCGTGGGTAAACGTGCCTTGCTGGAAGACCGTGGGCTTACCGTTCGGATCGCGGATTTCGTACCAGCGTTCGCCGGATGCGGCCTTGCTGGTCATCACCGAATGGCTCACTACCATGGATTCGTGATCTCCCAAGTTGCGATAGGCCAAGCGGAACATCAAGCGATCGCCGAGGGAATCAAGTTGCTGCGTTGTTCCCGGCTGTGGGATGCAGGTTCCGCCTCCACAGGCCATGGTGTACGCCTTCACAGGAATGCTGATTGGACCCTTGAAGGTCGATTTGGATGTGTCAGTGAAGTCCACGTGAAAGCGGTACAGATGCAAAGAGGTTGAGCTGGAAAGGTCAACAAAAAAGCTGGGCTCGCCCGATGGAGGAGGCGTAGCGCCATCGGCATTCGACGGGAGAAAAGAAAACTCATTGGGATTCTTGAAGCAAACCGCCTTCGCTTTTGCGCCGGTCAGCATGGCGGCGCGATCGTAGGCGCAGGCGTCGTCGGCGATAAACGACTTCGGGCCGAAGAGATTATAGTTGGCATAGTAAGCGTCGGGCCACACGCTGAGTTTGTCGTAGTCGTTGAATATCTTATTCCCGAACTCAAAAATGTAGCGGTGATATCTGCCGGTCGCGTCGGAGGTTTCGGAGACGGCAATGCATTCGTTTCCGGTGCTGAAAGTGCTGTCGGCGGCAATCTGGCTGATGATCCAGCGATTAGCGAACTGGTCGTAGAGCACGACGGGATCAGTCCAGAAAAAGGTGTTCCCCTGTCCGCACAATCCCGGGACGCCGGTGAACAAGGAGCTGATCTGCTGCGGAGCGTACAGCGACTTTCCGGTCGCTTTGTCAAAAACCTGGTACGCCGTATTAATGGTTTCGACGACTTGGGTCGCGCCCACCGCGAGATTGTCATCGGAAGGAATTCCTTCCAGCGTGCCGTTGACCCAGTTCGGAATCCCCTCGAAGTTGAGCCCGATTGCTGCGGACACTGGTGGTGCCTCATAAGTCTGCTCTGCGCGATCTGCTACCGGGACGGCGGCGCCGGAGAGAATGCGACGCGGTCGCGGGTGCTCAACTTCACGCGGAGCGCGTCCTTGCGGAGTGGCCATGGAATACTCGCGCACCGGCAACGACGTATCATGATAGCTGTCGTAGGTGACTTCTGGGCGGCTCTGCGCTGGCTTCTGGGCGGACAGGGAGCTGGGGAGCGCGAGACTCGAGGTCAACACAACCGCGGCGGCGATTATGGCTTTGGGGTTCATAATTCCTCTTCGGTCTTCGATCTTGATCTTTAATCTCGATTTTTCGGACGGATGTCCGATTCACTGACCTGAAAGTTTGACCCTGCCACGGGTTCTCGTCAAGGTGAAAGAAATTGCAACCTGGGTTTTGTTCGGAAACTGCAATTGTTTTGTTGAGACGGATTGCCAGGACGCCACTAACGGTTGGCGAGGACGGAAACATCGCGAGACTTGAGCAGATGTTCATCGGCAGTGACCAGCGTGAGCTCGAAGACTTTGGCCGTTGCAAGCAGAAAACGATCGGCTGGATCGCGGTTAGCTAGTTGCAGACGACCGGTCTCTCGCGCTACTTCGTAGGTCACAGGGGCTTCTCGTAACGGCAGGGTTTGGAGCGCGTTCCGAACCCAGGTTTCGATATCCTCACTGGGAACCATACGCCCCTTCTGCCAAAGCACGATCAGTTCCCAGACGCTGATCGGCGACAGCCATAGCTCATTACTCATATCTTGAATTTCCTTCGAGACTCGACGGGAGAGGCGTTCGGGTTCAAGCACGCTCCACAGCCAGATGTGAGTGTCGAGCAGCAGTTTCATGAACGAAGGACTTCCCATTCGTCTTCATCGGTTGCAGGGGAGACGATGTCGCCCACGATTCGTGCAGTCCCTCGAAGAGCGCCGAGATCTCGTGTGGGACGTTGCTTCAGCGCTGGAGGAACGACCTCGGCGACGGGTTGACCGAAGCGGGTCACGAGAATGGGCTTGCCCGTCTTGCGTACTTTCTCCAAGACGGCAAGGCAAGTAGCTTTGAACTTCGAGATGGCAATTTCTTCCATAGAGCTTCCCAAAATAATCATACCATGGTCATAGACCATGGTCAACTCTCAGAAGCCTTAAAATGCTTCGGAAAACACCAAATCTTAAATCGCGGAGGTCGCCGAGTGCGCGGAGAAAACGGATGATCGGGTTTCGCGAGCCGTAATTCTGGGGAGTGTTACGGAGTTTGTTGTCGGAGCCCGGGTGCGGACGCCCGCGCCTACATCACCAAGGCAAAATCTACATCGGTCCGGATCGGCTTCTGCCGTTAAACTCATGATTGCATAGCGTTCGCGAGTTGGTATCTCGCTTGCGACTTGCCATGAATAATTCCCAACGGGCAGGATGCGTTCATGAAGAAATGGTGGTGGGCCGGCAGGTTGACGGCAGTTCTGAGCGTGGCCTGCGGAATCGCGGCCTGGGTGACAGGATGCTCCCGCCAACTCGCCGTTCCTGTATCGGGCGGAACCGCTGACGCCAGTCAACTCCCGTTTGATCGCGTCTCTGATAACAGCGGCATCTCTCCCACAAGCGGACTCGCCGACGGAATTCCAGTCGGTACTGAGTTCACCGTGCGATTGCAGTTAGCCCTTTCCAGCGCAGATTCTCGAGTCGGGGACTCTTTTCAAGCAGTGCTCGATGAGCCCGTGGTGGTTGCTGGAAGGACAGTGTTGCCGCGTGGGACGCTGTTTACCGGAAACGTGGTGGCAGCAAAGGCTTCAGGAGGCCCGCAGGATCCCGGCTACCTGCGCATGACTTTAGTGTCGATGGCCGTAGACGGAAAATCGATTGCTTTGCAGACTTTCAGTATTTTCGCGAAAGGCGGGTCCTATAAAAAGCGCAGAGCTCCGACGGTGAACAGCTCCCAAGCTGACGGCAGAGCCGAGGTGGCAGAATCGGCGGTGAATTCCAGAAGCGGCAGCGACTCTTTTTTCCTTCCCAGTCAGGGCGATATCAGGTTTTCCACAGGGCACCGCTTCACCTTTCGACTGGCGCAGCCTTTGCATCGATTGGGTTGAAGCTGTTGTGAAGTGCACTTGTACGTTGTGGGCCTAAGAGTTGGGGCCACGTTCTTCCTCCCGTTTTGGTTCGGTTCTGAATCCGCAAGTTCCTGTTCAACCATCACAGCGCTCCCCGGGGAAGCCCGCCTAAACTTCCCAAATGGGGAGCACGCCCGGAGGCGTGACTCCTACCTCTCTTGTGATCGGACAGACGCGAGCTATGAGCGCAATCGCACAACTTCACTTAAGAACTGAGGAACCGGGAGACCGCCAACAAGCGCAGACCGAGCAGCAACTGCGTGAAGCCCACAAGATGGAGGCGATCGGCCGCCTCGTTGGTGGCGTCGCCCACGACTTCAACAACCTGCTCACCGGGATGGTGCTTTGCAGTGAGCTAATTCTGGCCGGGTTGGAGGAGAACCATCGTTTACGGCGTTTTGCTGAGGAGATCCGCAAGGCCGGGGAGCAGGGTGCGGGGCTTATCCAGCAGTTGATGGCCGTGGCCCGGCAACGCGCGATCGAACCTCGTTTGCTTTGCTTGAATGATGTCATCTGCGAGGTCCGTAATCTGCTCATGCGCCTGATTGGCGAGAACATCGAACTGGCGTCCGAGCTCGCCGATGACCTGGGTTTGGTGAAGATCGATCTGGCTCAGGCACAGCAGATCATCCTGAACCTGGTATTGAACGCGCGTGATGCCATGCCTGACGGCGGCCGGGTCACGCTGAGCACGCGAAACTGCGACGGGCCGATCATGGAACGCGACGCGCGCAACCAATTTTGCGATTCCTGGGTTTCGTTTGTAGTTTGCGACACGGGTTGCGGCATGGATGCGGAAACCCTTTCCCGGCTGTTCGAGCCTTTCTTTACCACTAAGAAGCCGGGAAAAGGAAATGGACTGGGACTGGCCACGGTCCATCGAATTGTGACTCACGAAGGGGGCAGGATCGAAGTTGAAAGCGAGGCCGGAAGAGGCACGCGGGTGCTTGTGCACCTGCCCCGAGTTGAAGCGAAATCCCTACTGCCCAATGTTTCCGGAGTAGGGGACAAGATCAGCCCTGCTCCGAACCGGAAGATTCAAGGACCGAGGAAAGCGAAAGGAAAAGGTAAATCCCTATGACCAGCGCCATCGCCCACGCGTTTAATCCTCCGCAGCTTGAAGCGGCGAACTTGTTAAATCTGGTGATCGTCGACGACGAACGTGCGGTTCGCGATGTGTGCCGCGAAGTAGCGCAGTCCCTCGGTTTTAACACCATGGTGGCTGAGTCGGCGGAACATATCTACCGCTTGCTCGACTCGCAAGCCGTAGACGTGGTTCTGCTCGACTTGAAACTACCCGGCGCGGGAGGACTAGAGGCACTGCACAAGATCAAGCAGCGCCGTCCCGACGCCGAGGTTGTGGTTGTGACCGGCTACGCAACCGTGCAATCAGCTGTGCAAGCCATGAAGAACGGGGCCTACGACTACGTAACCAAGCCCTTCACGATCGACGAACTGAAGCTGCTGCTGGAGCGGGTTGCAACCCACTTGAGGATGAAAACCGAGAACCGCATGCTGCGCGAGAAGATCAAGTCAAAGCTGGGTTTTGGCAGCATCGTGGGGCGCGCGCCTGAAATGGAGAAGCTCTACCGGATGATCGCCAAGGCTGCGCTCAGCAATCACCCGGTATTGATTCTCGGCGAAAGCGGTACCGGGAAGGAAATGGTGGCCCGATCCATTCACTTCTCGGGCCCTTTTCGGGACAAGCCGTTCATTCCCGTGGACTGCGGCTCGCTGGTTCCCACGTTGATCGAGAGTGAACTGTTCGGCTATGTAAAAGGCGCTTTCACTGGCGCGGTGCAAGCGAAGGAAGGTTTGCTCGCCATGGCCGAGGGCGGTACGGTGTTTCTCGATGAAATTGGAGAACTCCCGATCGATCTGCAGGCCAAGCTGCTGCGGGCGATTCAGGAGAAGGAGATTCGCCAGGTTGGCAGTACCCGGCGGACGACTATCAATGTGCGAATCCTCGCCGCGACGAATCGCGATCTGGAAGCGGCGGTGGCGCAGGGAACCTTCCGGCGCGACCTGTACTTCCGCCTGAATGTGCTCAACCTGCGCATTCCCGCTTTACGGGAAAGGCGGCAAGACATCCCGGTGCTGGCGGCGTATTTTCTGGAGCGGATGGCCCGCGATTTTGGACAGGAGCGCACCCTCAGCGACGATGCCATGAAGGTCCTACTGGCCTACGACTGGCCCGGCAATGTTCGGGAACTGGAGAACTGTTTGCAGCGGGCCTGTGCCATGAACAGCGCCCTGGTAATCCAGGTTGCCGATTTGCCCAGCGCCCTCAATGGAGGCAACGGCCACAGCCTGGTCGAAGCAGATAGTTCCGCGAAAATCATCCCCATTTCGGAAATGGAGAGGAAGACGATTCTCAACACGATCACGCAACTCAACGGAGACAAGCTGCTCGCGGCGCGGCTGCTGGGCATTGGCAAGACTACGCTCTATCGCAAACTGAAGGAGTATGACTTTCAAGCCTAGTTGGTTCGAATCCGGGCCGAGCTTCCCACAATGAAACCGAGGAATGTGACAAGACTGCGCAAGTCGCGTGTTATCAATCGGAGAGTCTGGTGCATCACGTGCAATTGCTTAGAGCATGATTCTATTGATTACATCTCTGGCAAGAGTTCAGGACTGCGTGCAAGCGCTTCAGGAAACCGCAGCTGAGTCCGTACAGGTGGCGGCAACGCTGCGCGAAGCTGTAAACCAACTACAGACGCACGAATTTTCAGCTGTGGTGATGGATCAACTGTTGCTGGATGCAGAACCCGAAGACGTCGACACCATCCTGAAACACATGGGAACCGCCGTGCCCGTTTATTCGAACTTCGCTATCAATGGAATCGAGCGAGTGTCACGCGAGTTGCGGTCAGCGCTTCACCGGCGCAAGCGAGAATTGCTGGTGGCAAGGCAGGAGGCGGAACAGGCACTGCGCAACGAACTGAAAGATTCGATCACGGCGCTACTGCTTTCTTGTGAGATGGTGCTGGACGCACCGAATCTTCCTTTGTTTGCCGAGACCAAGATGCGAGCTGTGGACGCTCTGGCGAAGCAGATGCGTGCAAAGCTGGGAATCACAACCTGACGAGGGGTTTAGCCACCGCTCCTTTGTGTACCTTCGTGTCCTTTGTGGTAAACGCATTTTGAAAGGATCAACCACGAGGGACACGCGGGTAGGCAAAGAGAGACCTATTGAGCATTGCAAAATAGAGTGACACTCAATTTCGCATTGTCATTTCGAGCGCAGCAAAATGATCCGCAGTCGCGGATGATCCTGCGGAGTCGATAAACCTGCTCTTACCGTGGCCAAACAGCAGGTTCTGGACTGGGTTCCATCCTCCGCTGAGCGGAGGTGGAAACGTCGCTCGGGATGATGTGAGCGCCGGTTCGTCACGCCCGTCCTGTAAAGCTCAACAAGAGCAGCTGGCCGGCCACACAAATCAGAGAAATATACCCATCTCGCAATGCCCAGCGCGGATGCTACTGGCCCAGCGAACAGTTGGGGTTGACGTTCTGGATATAAATGCCGTTATTGCCGATGCGGTCATCCTCCCAGGCCACAGCTGAAAGTCTCGAGGGAACTTTGCCCGACGACAGCCCTGCCTTGTTGGCAGGCAGTGAGGAGACGGGAAACTGCTTGCACATGAACTTTCCTTCACTGTTGAGCCGGGCTGCCTGGATGGTTGTCGACCCGAACCCAGCTTGATCCACCCAGAATGCCAGGGCGCCGACGCCGATCTGCACATTCTGAACGAAAATCTGCTGATCCGCCCCCAAAGGCACAACCGTCAAACCAGAGTCACCCCACTCTCGGGTACCCGTGCTATTAAACTTCTGTCCGTAGACTCCATTCAACACTTGGTTGGAGTCCTCCTCAGTCCAGAACAAAAACACCTCGTCCGTGGCTCCCCGGTAGGATCCTGCTGGCGAAACCCTCACCTGACTTGTATTGGTCGACGCCGCCGAGCCGTTGTGCGGAAAAGCCTCGCTGCCATCGGCGCGAATGTGCTGTGCGAAACATTGTAGAGACGGACTGCTGGTGTACCAGGCGAACACGGCCCCACCCTTTCCGTCCGGCACAAAATATGGGAAATTGCCAAACTGAAGCGAACCGCCGTCGAGTACGTGCACATGCCCTTTTCCCCACAGAAGCTTTCCACTTGCCGAAAGCTTGTTGGCGTAGAGATACCGGTCGCTGCCAAAGCCATGGTCGCGCGTCCACGATACAATCACGGACCCGCCAGCGGTCGCATGTAAGTCGGCCAAGCCGTAGTTGTAGCCGGATTCTTTCAGCACAACGCCCTTACCCCACAGAGGGTGACCGTTCGGGTCGAGTTTCTGCAGTACAACATTGCTGTTGCTCGTCCAAGCTACGACGACGTCACCGTCGCTCGTCCCAGCGATTTTGGGAGCGGCATTCGAAGCTGATTGGCCATGAGTGAGTTGCACGCCAAGCTTTCCCCAGAGAGCTTTTCCGGCAGGGCTCATCTTCGCCGCAGTGACCTGCTGATTGGCTCCTTCGCGTGTGTCAAGGAAGGCAAGTAGAGCGTTGCCTGTCGTGTCCACGTCGAGGCCGTAGTCCTCCGTCGAACTATTGCCCAAGTGGGCCACTTCTATGCCGTCGTGGTGAAACTGCTCCACGCCTTCCGGGTTCAGACGCTGAAAAAAAACGCTGTAGCCGATCGGCGGCGGGCTATTCGGATTAGCATCGAACCAGCTCACATACCATCCATTGTCCGAGAGCGGCCGAACCTTTGGCTGCACCTGGTCGTTTCCGTTGCGTCTGTCCGCGAGTGCAAGGTTTTTGGACGGATCAGACGACCACTGGGCCCAAGCGGCCGAAGCTAAAGTAAGACCTAGGACAAATACAAAAACGCACCGAAACCCGAATCGCATGAACTCTCCTCGCTGGCTTGCCCGGAAACAAAACGTGGAAGCCGAAGACTCGACGCTACTCTTGGTGCAGCGATACGTCAATGATGCAAACTCTTTCACAGATGGGGAAGAGCGGCCGATTCATTGCTTCGCTCGTAGCTTATTTGGCCAGTTGTCAGCACCGCAACAACGTGACTGGTGTACTCGAAAGGGTCGCCGTCAAAGAGTGCGATATCCGCATCCTTGCCGGGGGCGAGCGAACCGACGCGATCGTCGATGGCGAGAATCTTTGCCGCGTCCGCCGTCACTATGCGTAGAGCTTCTTCCATGCCCAGTCCGTTTGCGGCGGCGATTCCCGCTTCGAAAAGCACGATGCGATTCTTCGGAACGTAGCTTTCGTAACCGGTCATGAGAGCGACTGGGATTCCTGCGCGTTTGAGAATTGCGGGATTCTCGAAAGTCGCGTTGGCGGTCTCCAGCGATTCGAAGCGCTGCATGACTGGACCGGCCAGGCACGGCACGCCAGCGCGACGTATCGCATCAGCGATGAGATAGCCCTCGGTCACCGAAGCCAGCATATAGCGGAGATGGAACTCAGTGCCGATGCGGATGGCTGTGTCAATGTCGTCCGCACGATATGCGTTGAAGATCGCCGGCATCTTCCCGTCCACGACAGGAACCAGAGCCTCAAGCTTCATATCGCGCGCGGGCTGCTTGGAAACGTCAGCCCCATCCTTTTTCCACTTGTCCCATTTCTCCTCATAGGCCTTGGCCTCCGACAGTGCATGACGGATGATCTCTGCCGTCTTCATGCGTGTGGTCGGAGCCTTTTCCTTCTTTCCGTAAGTAACTTTGGGAGTTTCGCCAAGGTTAAAGACCATGGCGGATTCCTGACGAACAGCCAATTGCTCCACTGTCGCGGGCGTGGAGCCGGGCCCCGCAGTCTTGAAAATACCGGCGCGACCAGCAATAGGATTGCGCGGCCCCGGCGCCGATTGCACCGTGGTCACGCCGTATTGATTTAGAACCTTCAAAAGCCGTTCGCTGGGATTAAAGCTGTCGAGCGTGCGCACATCCGCGGTATTGGGATCGGTCGCCTCGTCCTGGTCCTGATCGGCGGGAATGTTGAAGGCGCCGGAGATTCCGGCCGTCGTGTCGGTGTCAATCAAGCCAGGAGTGACGAAGGCGGCTTTAAGCGGCGTGTATCCCTTGGGCGACGACTGATGCGGGCCGGGGCGCACAGCTTCAATTTTTCCATCACGGATCAACACCATGCCTGGTCCGCCTTGCGTACCTTCCGTCATGGTGTAAAGGTGATCGGCAAGCACCGCGAAATTTTGCGCCGGCAGGCTTGTTGCCGAGGCCACGCAGAGCAGCAGAGTGAACCAGCGAAGCGGGCGCATTAGTTCCCTCCTCGGGGTGAGGCCGGAAAGCGATCAACAAGGCCGAATCCACCCGTCGCATAACGTAGATCTTGAGGATTGCTGCGATCGAAAACCTTCTGTCCCTCGATCCATGTCTCCAGCACATGTGTATAGACGCTAAAAGGTGGCCCACTCAATACGATGAAATCGGCGTCCTTGCCGGGCTCAAGCGTCCCGATGCGATTGCCCAAGTCGAGCATTTCCGCGGGATAGATAGTCAACCCCTTCAGCGCGGCGTCTTCGCTCATTCCTCCGCGCACCGCCAGCGCAGCCTGGCGAATGATGAGCCGCGAACTGGTAATGGGATCGTCGGTGTTGAGTGCGACTTTGATACCGGCTTTTTCGAGCCTGCCTGGGCACCCGAGGTCAAGGTTGATCGTCTCAAATTTTCCTCCCAAAGAATCCACGACCGTAAAGCTCACGGGGATGTGCCGTTTCGCAAGTTCGTCCACCACCAGGCAGGATTCGGTTCCGTGCTGAACCACCAGACGGTAGTGGAATTCATCCGACAAGCGAAGCGCCGTCATTATGTCATCCGCCCGGTGGGTGTGGTTGTGGACGACCCGCTTGCCTTCGAGCACTTCGACTACCGGCTCGAGGTCAAGATCGCGATCCGGCTGTTTCGCGGTCTTGTCGCCGGCCGCGACGGCTTTGTTGTAAGCCTCCCATTTCGCTTTGTACTGCGTGGCCTTTTCGTAAATGCCGCGGGCAAGCGCGGCCTCCTCCATGCGCGTCATGGGAGCTTTATCTTTGGCGCCGTAGTGTTTCGGGTTTTCCCCGTTCGCCATTTTCATTCCGCCAATGGTTCCTGGGATCAGCATCTGCTCAATCGTGTTCCCGCGCACCTTGACGTATGCCGTTTGTCCGCCCATCACATTCCCGCTGCCCGGCATAATATTCGCGGTAGTTATTCCCCCGGCGGTCGCCATGCGGATATTCGGGTCGGCAGGATCAATGGCATCCATGGCGCGCAGCCCAGGTTCGATCGGGCCGCTCGACTCATTGGCATCGCCCGAGTCCTCGGCCATCGGGTTCGCAATAATTCCGATGTGAGAGTGCGAGTCGACGATCCCGGGCATGACGATCTTGCCGGTCGCGTCCTCGACCGTGGCGCCGTGCGGAATCTTTATCTTGCCTTCCTCACCTACCGCTACGATCTTCCCGTTGGCGACCACCAGCACTCCATGCTCAATCGGCGGTCCGCTGATGGGATAAATCTTTCCTCCACGAATCGCCAGCGTTGCTTGCGCCGCGGATATCTGAGCGCAAAATGCCACGCCCGCACAGAGAATTGCCCACAAGATCGTTCTGCCTTTTCTGAATCGCATCCAGCCCCCCGGAAAAATTGTGGAGCATGAAACTATATCATCGGAGTTGGCGCTACTTGACGTGATCCCGCGCGGCGCTATCGCCGCTTCGGGGCGTCATTCCCTTCCCTTGACGTCATCCTGAGTGGCCGTCAGGCCGCGAAGGATCTCGCGCGGACTGGCAGAAACAGAGCGGTCGCGTGGCCTCCCCCACAGTTGGTCGCACTCCGCGCGAGATCCTTCACCCGGCTCACGCCGGGTTCAGGATGACGGCTTTTTTTGAGGGCAGAGAGAGTGACGGACAGCAATCGTCCTCAAAGACAAAAAGAGGGCAGCGGAAATGGCTGCCCTCTTAGGTTAACAGACCGTTCTACGGCTCGGGGGTCGTGGCAAAATCCACGTTCTGTACCGGTACACCGCCGACCTTAGCTCGGCCGTCAGTCCAGGTAATATAGGCAGATCCGGTCGAGTTGCCCGCGTCAGCCGCGTTCAACGCCGTGTTGTAATCGTAATCACCCGCGTAGCAAGAGACAACAAACTGGTCGTCCTGGGCTGGCTGCGTGATCACTTTTGTGCTGAGTGTGATGTCTGCCAGCCAAGAAGCACCATTGGTGCTTGACTGACGGCCTACGCGCTCGTAGTTACATCCCGGGTCTCCGACGCTGTTGCACGCGCTGGTGGCCTTGCGACGATCATACCAAGAGGCGGTGACGTTGCCGTCCGAAGTGGCGGACAGCGAAGGCATCCACTGCGTCTTGTTTGGAGCGTCCTTGTCGGTGTTGAGTTTGATTGCTTTAGACCAGGTCTTGCCGTTGTCGGTAGACCGTTGGTAAAAGATGTCCCCGTGGTCGCCGTTCGTCCCTGCCCCGGAATAGACGTAGTGGACCACGCCATTGGGGCCAACTGCCGGTTCCCCCCAGCCCATGTGCCGGATGATTGGGTTGACTTGGTAAAAGTATCCACAGCTCTGATCACCAACCGGGTTGTAACGCGGACCCATCGTGACTTGAGTCCAGGTTTTGCCGCCGTCAGTTGAACGGAACATAAGGTTCTGGCGGGTAGCATTCCCACCACCACCCTCATCCATGCTGGCAATGAATACCGTGCTGTTCTTCCCAATCAACGTGGCCCCGCGTGGCGAGCCGGTGACCTGCACATTGCGGAAAAAAGTTCCAGTGTTGAGTTGCTTTGGAGTGCTCCAGGACACGCCGTTGTCAGAGTAGGTAACGAAAAGACATCCACCCACCCCGCAGCTTGTCGTGTAGTCGTTGTACGTGACAAACATGCGGCCGTACGTAGCGCTGGTTGGCTCGTTGTCTGCCCACATCGACTCGCGATCGTCGAAGCTGCCGTTATGGGCGCAAGCTCCTACCGTCCAGTTTTTGCCATTCTTAGAGGTCCACAAGCCGACCCCCTGACCACCGCAATTCCCCACCAAATCGCCGGCGAAGAACTTGCCCAACTTGGAGTTGAAAACCACGATCGGATCCCCAGCATTGAAGCCGTGGGCGGTCGCAAAGGGCGCAGGTTGAATTTCGTGGAATGTCGCCCCGCCATCGGTGGAGTAGGACGTACCCGTATAACTCGATCCGTCGTCGTAGTTGGCGTTGTAGTTGACTACTATGGTTTGGCCTTTGTCCGCGGTGCTGGCCGCGACCATACTTTCACTGCCACACACGTCGGAACCGGAGTTGCAATCTGATCCATTGCTAACGCGGATGTTCGGAGGAGCGGTGGGCTTGTGAGTCACGCCACCCGCCGTCGACCCTCCACCTTGCACGATTCCGCATTCAATCAGGATTCGGCCGGCGCGCATGTTGTCCTGCATCATAAGCGACGGAACGTTGATCTGGGCGCAGTCGACCCCCATCGAAGTCATTTGGGCGCTGGCCAGCGACGGTTGAAAGACGCACGCCGCCAGTAACGACACTGAAAGCGCAAGATAACAGAAGCTTCTACTTCTGCCGTTCATCTTCATTGTTTTCCCCTTTTTTAGCTGATTCTTGAAGCTCCGACGGTGGGACAGAAACACGCCGCTGCGCGCCCGGGACAGGAGCCACCGCAGTCCCAAAATACTGTTGGTCCATCCAGATTCCGGCTTTCTTTTTCAGATCGTCCAACAACGCTTGCATCTTTTCGCCTTGCAGATTTTTTTCGATACGCGCCGACACCTGCCCAAGCGGTTGACGGTCGCGATTAATCAGTTGAATCAGAAGAAGGCGCGCTGGAGTATCTTCAACCTCGGACCACTCGCCCTCCTTGAGTGCGAAGGCAACCTTCTCCAATTGCGGTGGCAACTCTCCGCGCGGAAAAGTGAGCGGCTCAGGATCAAGCATGCCCTCGCCCGACCTCCTGACATCTTCTGACAGTTTCTTCACGTCGGTTCCTGACGCATACTCCTTACGAATCTGGTCGGCGCTGGCCCTGGCAGCCTGTGAACTCAAAACCGGCGCAGTCTTGGAGTTGTCGCGCTGTTTCCAAATGAACAGCCTGCGAATCTGCACTTCGTCATAGTCAGCCAAATGGGCAGAATAGTATTGGCTAATCTCTTCGGAACTTGGCGTAGCTTTGCGCATCAGGCTGGCGAATTCGGCGTCGGACAGCACCTGCATGCGAGCGATGGCTAGCTGCCGGCTAACCTCGGGCGAAGAGTCGAGGTGATTGGCCACGGCCTGTTGCGAGAGCATCAGCACAGAAGCGTAGTCATCGCCCAACTTTCTTCGGTCCTTCCCCGGGGCGCTGTCCTTATCAGGGTCGGCTTGCGGTTCGATCGCGGCGATCCTGGACTCGAACTCTGCCTCCGTGACCTGCACATCCCCAACTTTGAGCACCACCCGGTCCGCTGCCGCCGAAGTCTGCTTTGCAGATATGGACGTGGAGTTTCCTGATGAGGTTGCGGGGTTTGGGCTGCGAGATTCTTGCGCGTGGCCGAGGGGCGCAAGGAGAACCGCCAATAGAATGTAGGGAGATATTCGCGCGCTGATGAAGTCCACTTAGTTACCTTGACGAGCCGGCCAAACTTGATTCGTTAGATTCCCAGGCTGTAAGGCCAGCAGGCTCAGAACTAAACGGACCCGGTTGGAGCGTAAACGATGCCCGGTAGTAGAGCGTCCGCAACTTTAGAGCACAAGTGCGGGGCCTGTCAACGTGCAAACTTCTGCACATGGACCACGAAATACAATGCCGATGTCATGGCAATTCTTCAAACTGCAGTTTCGGTGATTTCTTCGAACGCACCTTCCGGCTTCTCTCCCAGCATGAAGGCTAGAACCTCTTGCGGCACGGGATTATTCCAGACCGGAGCGAACGACTGGCGATGCAGAGGAGACGGTCCGTGCTGGCGCAGGGCGGCGAGGTGATGAGGCGTGCTGTATCCCTTGTTCGAAGCCAGACCGTACACGGGGAAGACCGGATCCCATTCGCGGACCATGCGATCGCGTTCCACCTTGGCGAGAATCGAGGCCGCCGCAATCGAAGCGGAGAGCGCGTCGCCGTGGATGATTGCTCGCTGCGGCAGTTGGCAGTCGAGGCGCATGGCGTCGATTAGTAAATGGTCCGGGCCGGGCTTCAGGCGAATAACTGCCTCGCGCATGGCAACTCGCGAAGCCTGATAAATGTTGATCTGATCGATGCGGGCAGCATCGACCGCCGCGATGGCCCATGCAACGGCGTGTTCGCGGATGCGTTCCGCTAGCACCTCGCGCCGCTCGGCGAGCAGCAGTTTGGAGTCGCGTAGGCCTCGAATGCGATAACCGGGGTCGAGTATGACGGCGGCGGCAACGACTGGTCCGAACAGGGAACCGCGGCCAACTTCGTCCACGCCCGCGATCATGCGTGCGCCCGCTTGCCAGGCCTGCTTCTCAAATTTCATGGTGCAATGCAGACGCTTGAGCAGACGAAGTTTGGCAGCGGAAGCTGAGATCGTTTTCTCGGGAGCGAGTTTGAGCTTGGCCGACACGCAGACGACAAGATCGAGATAATTGCATCTTCGCCGAGGTCGGCCCTGTGGAGCAAGGTGAAAAAAGAGTTTCGTCGAGCAGTGCACGAATCTATAGGTTTGCGCTCCGGTTTGCAATCCAACTAACTTCGTTCGCATTCAGCTAGAATGGCCACGCCGTGCAGGAGGGAACATGCCGGACACGAGCAGCAGTCTCTCGCATCGAGTGAACCGGCGAGTATTGGTGCAATCAGCTCGAACCGCGTTGGCGGCAGTTGTGTCGCTGATCGTGGCCCGCGCTCTCGGGCTTCCAGAAGCCTATTGGGCCACGATCACGACTTTGATCATTATGCAGTCGACCCTCGGAGCAGCGCTTACCGTGTCTGAGCAGCGCTTCGCTGGAACCGCGCTGGGTGCCGTGATGGGCGCGCTGCTGACGACCTACTTCGGATCAAACTTGATTGGGTTCGGCTTGGGCGTATTCGTGATTGGATTGATCTGCGCGGCGCTGCGTCTTGAGGACGCGTACCGGCTTGCCAGCGTTACATTAGCAATTGTGATGCTCATCGCGCGCACGAAACAGGCCTGGATCGTTGCGGTTGATCGCTTTGTTGAGGTCACGGTGGGAATCGTTGTGGGGTTAGCGTTGACGGCCGTGTGGCCAGGGGATGAACCAGGGGCAAGTTTCCAGCCGCCTGGTTCCCCCAGAGCGTAGGGCTCGTTCGACTACTTCGCCGGTGCTGCCGCGGCCGCGTGCTCTCGGTCGACATCTTTGAGGCGGGCAGCCTTGCCGCGTAGCGCGCGCAAGTAGTACAGCTTGGCGCGGCGAACCTTGGAGGAGCGCACCAACTCGACTTTGTCGATTACGCGGGAGTTCTCCGGGAAGATACGCTCGACCCCTTGACCAAAGCTGATCTTGCGCACGGTAAAGCTGGCTTGCGGGCCTCGCGAACGAGAGATCACGACTCCTTCGAAGGCCTGGGTGCGCTCCTTGTCGCCTTCCTTGATCTTGACGTGGACGCGGACGGAGTCGCCCGGAGCGAACTTGGGAAGGTCGGTGCGCTTGGTCTTGGCCAGCAGTTTTTCAATGATGAGGTTCGACATAATCTTGTCCTCTGTTCTATAAGTTCTTGCCCGTGATCTGGGCCAGCAATTTCTGGTCTTCGTCGCTGAGCGCGGCCTTGTCCAAAAGATCGGGCCGGTTGCGCAGCGTTTTCTCAAGCGCCGTACGACGGCGCCAGCGCCGTATTTCTTCATGATTGCCCGACGCCAGCACTTCCGGAACTCCCATGCCTCGGAAGTCCGCAGGACGCGTGTAGTGCGGGTAATCCAGCAATCCGCCCGAGGTGCATGTCGAACTCGGGCCATCCCCACTTTCCTTCTGCGAGAACGTGGTGAACGATTCCTGCTGCGTGGATGCCTGATTGCCCACCGCGCCGGGAATCAGCCGCGTGACGCAATCTACAATCACCGCCGCTCCCAGTTCGCCTCCGCTTAGCACGTAGTCTCCGATGGACAACTCGCTGTCCGCCAAATAGTGGCCCACCCGTTCATCAACGCCTTCGTACCGGCCGCAGATCAGGACGATCCGTTCCAGCGCCGCGAGTTCATTGGCCACGCTCTGATCGAATCGCTTGCCCTGCGCCGAAAGCAAAACCACGCTCTCGCGGGCGTCGTTCCGTCCCTCTCGGGATGCGACATTCAGCGCTTCAATACATTCAAAGATCGGTTCCGGCTTCAGCACCATGCCTTCGCCGCCGCCGAACGGGCGGTCATCCACGGTCTTATGGCGATCATGCGCAAACGCCCGCAGATCGTGGACTTCGATTGCCGCCAGACCGGCTTCCTGAGCCCGGCGGATGATGCCGTGATCCAGCGGCCCGCGAAAGAAGTCGGGAAAGATCGTTACAATATCGATCTTCATCGCGGAACACCAAGAGCTTTAACCACAGAGGACACAAAGGTGCACGAAGGAAATCTAGAACTCAGAGCTTAAGGTTTTCCTTTGCGTACCTTCGTGTCCTTTGTGGTTCATGCTTTCTTCGATCGTGAACCAGCTTGTTGCTCTTTTTCTTCGGCGGTCAGCGGCGCATTCAGTTCCAGCATTCCCTCGGGCAGTTGCATTTGTATCTGCTTGCGCTCGAGGTCTACGTTTTTCAAATACGCTTCGGCGTACGGGATCTCGTAGCGTTTTCTTCCTGTGCCGCCCCCGGAAACGACGATCAGCAGCGCCGCTTCGCCCGCGCCAAATTGAACGTCTTCAATCCTGCCAATCTCGCGACCTGAATCGAAGACCACGCATCCCACCAAGTCGCTGACGTAATTCCATCCCGATTCAAGCTGCGCCCGCTCGCTGCTCGGGACCTGCAATTCACAGCCGATCAAGGTTTCTGCATCGGAAATCGAATCAATCCCCGCGAACTTCAGAACCAGGAGCGCTTTGTGAGGCCAGAGTTCTTCGACCCGTAACTCGCGCCGGTTGTCGTCCTGCGCCAAAGCGAACAACTTCAGGCCAACTCTGAACCGGTCGGGAACGTCCGTGTGCAACTCCACCGCGACTTCGCCATGGCGTCCTTGCGTTTTTCGCACGCGGGCCAGGGTGATGAAGTCGCCGGCGATTCCTGACTCTCCTATTCCAATTACTCCAAAATCTCCAGCGTGAAACGCTTGTGCAATCGAACTCCGGCTGCGTCGATCAAGGAACGCAAGGCGCGCGCCACCCGGCCCTTGTTTCCAATCACCTTGCCCACATCGTTCGGGGCGACCTTGAGTTCAAGGACGTCGCCTTCGAGCTGGCTCACCGAGACTTGTTCGGGTTCGTCGACGAGCCACTTCGCGATCTGCTCGACCAAAGCTCGCACGTCCCCGCTTTGCTGGCTCATATGCGGTTCCTATCGGGTGGGCTGGAAACTCCTACTGGCGTGCACGCCAAAATCAGGCGGCAGGGACGGCGCTGGGAGCGGGCTTGGCGACGATCTTGCCAACCCGGTCCGACATCTTGGCGCCCTTGGATACCCAGTAATTAATGCGCTCGCGCTTGAGTTCGATGCTGGCAGGGTTGGTGCGGGGATTGTACGTTCCCACCACCTCGACCGGCCGGCCATTGCGCGCCCGTTCCTTCTCAATCACGACCACGCGATATTGCGGTTGTTTACGCGCACCAGTGCGCGACAGACGAATCATTAACACAGAACTTTGGTTCCTTTCCTAGTTCTACTGGCAGGGGTTGGACAAACAGTTATTTTTGCAGAAGTTCGCGGGATTAGCAAGGGGGAGGTCGCCGAGGTGCTGACCCAATTTCGTGTTGCTGATTTATTCAATCGCTTGCTGCCAAATCGAGGCCACCGATACCCCTTTCAAGCTTCGCTCGGAGTGCGGCGATTGCAGAGCGAATCTGCTCAGATCGTCCGGGAGTTGCTCGTTTGGCTCAGTTCCTCCTGTAGGAAAACAGTCGCATTCTCTTTCGTATTATGCTTGCACGCTATGCTTGACTTGTGTATTGTAATAGCTGTAGCCATGACGGATGAATTCCAAAAAGCGCTCCTCCAAGTCAGGGCGCAAATTGCTGCTAAAAGAACCAGGCGCGACTTGCTGGACGCAGAAATCGCTCAATTGCGAGCTACGGAAATCGGACTCAAAAACGCGCTCGGTCAACAATTGCGAGCCGAAATCGCGTGGACTGACCTTGTTCGTACAGTGATCAATCAGGCTGCGGGACAGCCGACGACCGCCGTACAGGTGAGAGACACCCTCAAAAGCTGGGGTTACACCTTTGAGGGAATAGCAAATCCTCTGGCTTTCTTCAATACGATCCTTCAAAGATTGACGACCCAAGGAGAACTTGTGCGGAGTGACAGCGGGAGACCTTTCAAATTCCACAACGCTTTTTACGACGATGTTCCCAATCCATTCGGACAAAACTTGGGCGAAATGCTCAATCCCGGTTGGAAAAAGAAACAATGACGCCTGAGGACGAACACCAAGGCCCGGATCGAGCCGCTCGTGCGGCTATTCTTGCTTATGTTTATCTGCCATGAGTAAATGGACCCGCACCCGCCGCGATCCTGGACGCACCTACGATGATGAGGCGGAGCGAGAACTGCGGAAAGATGTTAAGTCCCGCTTGCAGGAGCTCATAGAAATTGGGCTGGAAGCTGAGTCCGACTATGTGGATTTGATCAATACGCTAGAGCCGGAGATGACGAAGATAAGACGCAAGGAACTGATTAAGCAGTTTCGCGACGCCGTTTATGAGCGACAACAGCGCGATCTACGACGTCGTTGATTTCCTTCCGAGCTTTCCGCAATTCGTCGGGAGTCATTCTCTCCGCCGCGGAGTCGACCAACTCGTCCATGCTCTCCAAGAGAGTATCCATTGCGGATTTTGGCTTGGCAGCCGATGTAGCCATTTGAGCTTCCTTCTTCTGATTCGTCTTAGGCATTAAGTTTACTCTACAGGGCCAACTTTGGCTGGTGATACGTAACCGACGTGCTATTACCTAAGACTCGTCGGGCCCAGCAGAAGTTGCAAGTGCTCCGCAAACCATTGATTTTCCGACTTCGACTGGCGGGTCTTCGGCCCGGAACCTCGATCGGCGGCCTGGCGTTGACGGCTCGTCGGCCTCAACCTTAGGTTCTTTCCAGTGCGTTGACTTGCCGTGGCTCCGCCCCTAAGATAGTCGCGCACGGAGCGGGCTCTATTCGTTGATCGCTAAACATGATCGCTAAAGCATGATCGCCGAACGATGATCGGACAAACCATTTCGCACTACCGCGTGATCGAAAAGGTTGGCGGCGGTGGCATGGGTGTTGTCTATAAGGCCGAGGACATTCGGCTGCATCGTTTTGTTGCCCTCAAGTTCCTGCCCGACGACGTCGCCAAAGATCCTCAGGCCCTTAGCCGCTTTCAGCGCGAGGCGCAGGCGGCTTCTGCTCTCAACCATCCGAACATTTGCACCATCTACGACATTGGGCAGGAGAATGGCAAAGCGTTTATTGCCATGGAGTATTTGGACGGCCGGACCCTGAAGCACATGATTGAGGGACGTCCGCTGAAGATTGCGCAGTTACTTGAACTGGGGATTCAGATATCGGATGCTCTCGATGCGGCTCACTCGGGCGGGATCGTGCATCGCGACATCAAGCCGGCGAATATCTTTGTCACGCAGAGAGGTCAGGCCAAGATACTTGATTTTGGGTTGGCGAAACTTACTCCGCAAGGCAGCAACGTTGTGGATGGTTCGGTGCCAACCGTGGGGGCCGCGACCGCGGTCAGTGCTGACCAACTCACTACTCCGGGCACGGCGATGGGAACCATTGGCTATATGTCTCCCGAGCAGGCGCGCGGCGAGACGCTGGATCATCGCACCGATCTGTTTTCTTTCGGGGTAGTGCTCTACGAAATGGCAACCGGTCGGCAGCCGTTCTCGGGAGCGACCTCGGCCATCATCTTTGAAGCGATTCTCAACAAGGTTCCTGCTCCGCCGATCCAATTGAATCCGGGATTGCCGGTGCAGATGGAAGTTGTCCTGAACAAGGCGCTGGAAAAAGATCGCGAGCTGCGTTGCCAAAGCGCGGCAGAGATTCGCGCCGACCTGAAGCGGCTGAAACGCGATACCGATTCTTCCCGTGTCGGAGTGAAAGCGGTTGCCTCGGCAGCCCTGACCAGCGGCGCGGTGGAGGTTCCAAGCGAGACACGGCGGCGGAGTCCTCTTCTGCCCGTGCTGTTCTGCCTCGGTTTTCTAATTGCTCTTGCAGCTGGATTGATCGCGGGCAAACGGCTATGGGGATCGGCGGGAGCCAGTGCTCCGCTGTACCACGAGATCACGTTCCGGCGAGGCGAGATTCGTTCGGCTCGATTTGCACCTGACGGGCAGACGATCCTGTACAGCGCCGCGTGGCAAGGGAACCCCGGTGAAATATTCGCCGCGCGGCAGGGTACCGTCGAATCGCGCTCGCTCGGATTGGGCCGCGCCGAGCTTCTGGCGGTTTCGTCGACGGGCGAGATGGCGCTTTCTTTGGACAGCCGCCCCGTCGGAACCTGGGTCAACATGGGTACACTTGCCCGGGCGCCGTTGGCGGGTGGGGCACCCCGTCCGGTACTCGAGAATGTGGAATGGGCGGATTGGTCTCCGGACGGAAACAGTTTGGCAGTTGTACGCAATGTGGGTGGCCGCGACCGGTTGGAATTTCCCATCGGCAAGGTTCTCTATGAGACCAGCGGCGGCTGGATCAGTTATCCGCGCGTCTCGCCGAAGGGCGACTACGTGGCATTCATTGACCATCCTAATCAGGGAGACGACGGCGGGGCTGTGGCTGTGGTCGATCTGTCCGGCAAAAAGAAAATGCTGACTCGCTACTGGTACGGTACGCAGGGTCTTGCCTGGTCGCCGGCGGGAGAAATCTGGTTCACCGCGAGCGAATTGGGTGTGGATCACTACCTCTCTGCAATCAGCATCGACGGGAAAGAGCGGTTGGTGACGCGCATCCCCGGCACGCTGGTTGTGTTCGACATCTGGAGAGATGGGCGAGTGCTCCTGGCCCGCGCTGGACGACGACGCGAAGTCATGACTCTATCTGAAGGCGCGACGAAAGAACGAGATCTTTCCTGGCTCGACTATTCCTATCCAGCGGACCTTTCCGCCGACGGCAAGACCGTTCTCTTTGATGAGGAGGGCGTTGGCGGCGGCGTGCAGTACGGCAACGCGCAAGAGCTGACTTACGCGGTTTATATTCGTGATACCGACGGCTCTCCGGCCATTCGACTCGGCGAAGGCGCTGCTAATGGGATTTCTCCCGACCAGAAATGGGTAATTGTGCAGACTCCGGGTTCGCCGGAACAACTTCGCCTGTTACCAACCGGGGCGGGTGAAACCCAGCCGCTGACCAACGATTCGATTAACCATCAGTGGGCGCGCTGGTTCCCGGACGGCAAGCGCTTTGCCTTCTCGGGCAATGAACCGGGGCATGGGGTTCGGCTCTACGCGCAAGACATTTCCGGAGGCAAGCCGAAGGCGATTTCTCCGGAAGGAGTCGATGCCGTGGCATTTGCGGTTTCGCCGGATGGCGAGTCGGTCCTGGGGATTGGTCCTGATCAAAAAGGATATTTCTATCCATCGGCTGGTGGCGAGCCTCGCGTGGTGAATGGACTGGAGCCGGGTGACATACCCATCCGTTGGAACCAGGACGGGCGCTCCATCTATCTTTACCGGACTGGCGAGGTACCGGCCAAGGTGTATCAGTTGGAGCTAGCCACGGGAAAGAAAACGCTCTGGAAGCAGATTGTTCCGGTCGATCCTACGGGTGTTTCAACGATCGGACCGATTCTAGTCACACCGGATGGCAAGACCTATGTTTACGGGTTCCATCGAACCCTGGGAGACCTCTATCTGGTGGAAGGCTTGAAGTAGATGTGCTGTGCGGTGCCCCACTCTTTCGCCTTTCTTGTGCGAGGAACTAATCCGCGGCGAGTTGACTGAGAATCTCAGCCGGTTCGGGGCGCTCGGTGTAGTCAGCATTGACCGACGAAAACAACACCGAACCGTTGCGGTTGAGAATGTAGGTCGCAGGAACCGGGAGTTCCCAACTTTCGTCCCCATTGGCGAAGGGCAGGTTAATAAAAACTCGCCGATACACCGCCTGCTGATAATCGGGAACACGGTACACGAGCCCGAACTGACGAGCCACGTGGTTGCCCGGATCGCTGAGCAGTGGAAACCACAGCTTGTGCTGGTCCGCCGTGAAGAAGGATTGCGACACGGTCTGAGGGGAAACCGCGATCAACGAGGCTCCAGCACGCTGAATCTGCGGCAGGATTAGATTCATGGCTTCCAGTTGACCGACGCAGAACGGGCACCAGCGACCGCGAATAAAGCAGATGACAAGAGGGCCTTTTGCCAGGAGGTCGGCGGAGGACACCGGTTTCGCGTCCTGATCTTGAAGTTGAAAAACTGGGGCTTTCGTGGCAACGGAAAGACTATTGTCGGCAATTTTCTTTTCGTTCAGTTCCGCGATTGCGCGAGAGTGGATGGCCTGAATTTCAGCAGGGACATATTTCGCGATGAGGTCTTTGCACTCCGCGAAAATCTCGCGCAAGGGCCGGACGTCAGGGCCGGCAGCCGATTCTTCGAGGGACCGCCATTTCATGGGAGCGGCTTTCAGCTATCAGGCTTGAGCTACATCCCCGGCAACTTCATCCCGGCCAATTTGCGCGCGAAGCTTGCTTTGCCCATCTGCTTGAACATTTTGCGCATCTGAGCATATTGGCGCAGCAGGTTATTGACCTCTTGTACGCTTGTGCCCGAACCGCGCGAGATGCGCTTGCGCCGGCTGCCGTTGATAACCTCGTGGTGCAGGCGTTCGTGGACTGTCATCGAGTTAATGATGGCCTCGACGCGATTAATTTGCTTCTCGTCGATTTTGTCCGCGTGCTTTTGTAATCCGGCGAAGGGACCGATGCTGGGAAGCATGCCCATGATGCTCTGCAGCGATCCCATCTTTTTCACTTGACGCAGTTGATCGCGGAAATCCTCCAGCGAGAAACCGTCGCCGGACAGGGCGCGGCTGGCCATCTCCTGCGCCTTCTTCTTGTCGACATTCTGTTCGGCCTTTTCGATCAGTGAAAGGATGTCGCCCATCCCGAGAATGCGGGACGCGATGCGATCGGGATGGAAGGGCTCGAGCGCGTCGTACTTTTCGCCTACGCCGATGAACTTGATGGGCTGGCCCGTGACCTGGCGGATAGAGAGCGCAGCGCCGCCACGAGCATCGCCGTCCATCTTGGTGAGCACGACGCCGGTCAGCGAGAGCTTTTTATGGAACTCATCGGCGGAATTCACCGCGTCCTGCCCGGTCATGGCATCGGCGACGAACAAGATCTCTTGCGGATTGAGCAACCGCTTAAGCGATTGCATCTCCTCCATCAATTGATCGTCGATGTGAAGTCGGCCAGCGGTGTCCACGATGAGCACATCCGAGCCGGTATTGATGGCCTCGCGACGCGCTTCTTTCGCCAGACGCTCGACGGTTGCGGTGTTGGCTTCGACGTTCGCGCCTTCGTAAATGTTCGCCTTGATCGCCTGCGCCACCACCTTGAGCTGTTCGCGAGCCGCGGGCCGGTAAACGTCGACCGAAACCAGGAGCGGGCGATGCCCGCCATTCTTAAGCCAATTTGCAAGTTTGCCCGAAGTGGTAGTTTTGCCGGAGCCCTGCAGTCCGGCCATCAGCACTACAGTTGGTGGCTGTGAGGCAAACTTCAGACGCGCAGTATCGCGGCCAAGGGTTTCGATCAACTCGTCACGCAGGATTTTGATGACCTGCTCGCCCGGTGAAAGCGCCGTCGCCACCTGTTGGCCAACAGCTTTTTCTTGAATGTGGTCGATGAGCTGCTTAACGACTTTGAAGTTGACGTCGGCCTCGAGCAAGGCGAGACGGATTTCCCGCAGCGCCTCCTGAATGTTTTCTTCATTGAGGACGGCCTGGCCGCGCAGGGTCTTGAACGCGCGCTGCAGTTTTTCTGAAAGATTCTCAAACATAACTTTAGACGTCTATTTTAGCAGTTGGAATGCAGAGCATTGCCTGTAACCTAAGTGGGGCGCCAATTCCCGTGTTAAGCTATTCCTACGCCACTCTGACCTCGAAGGAGAATTCATGACTGAGAAGCCGAGTGCTACCCTTCCCGGAACTGTCGAGAAAATCATTAAGTCCCCGCATCCGAGCGACCCGGAAAAGGCGCAAATCGCCGTGGAAGGAGCCGATGAGCTGTATAAAGAAATCCGCATCGCCAACAATTTGACTGATGAGAACGGCGACCAAGTGCGTTTGAAGCAGGGCGCCAAGGTGGAAGTCACGGTGGAAGCTGATCCAGAAGCTGTTATTCCAAGTCCCGAAAACTAATCCCCGGCTTTGCGAATTCGCCACCAGAGGCCCCTCGCGGCTCTGATTTCCGCCAATCTCACTGACCTGCGAAGATTTCCTTCGCGGCAATCACCGTGTTGCAGTGAATAGTGACTGTGTCTTCAACCCGGCGGGCATAGCCGCCGGCGAAGGTCACCATCACCGGGATACCGCGAGCACGGGCAACCCGAAAAACCAATTCGTCACGGCGTTTGAGTCCGTCGATGGTCAGCGACAGACCTCCGAGTTGATCTTCGCGGTAGGGATCGGCGCCCGCAATGTAGCAGATCAACTCCGGTTCGAATTGACGCAGGCCCGAGCTGAGGGCGTTGTCGAGCCACGCCAGATAATCGTCGTCACCGATCTCGTCGGGAAGATCGACGTCGATCGAAGATGGCGGCTTCCACATCGGATAGTTATTTTCCTGGTGAAGCGAGATGGTGAAGACGTCTCCCGCATGGGCATTACGCACCTTGGCGGGTGCAGCAGGATTCAGAGTGGAAGCGGACGTCGAGGGCAGCGGCCCCGTCGGAATGCGTACGCCGGCAAAAATCGCGGCTGTTCCGTTGCCCTGGTGGACATCGCAATCCACGGTCATGGCGCGAGTGATTCTGTCATCCCGCTGCATGCGGCGGATGGCGACGGCCACGTCGTGAATCATGCAGAAGCCTTCGCCGTGGTCGGGGAAGGCGTGATGAAATCCGCCGCCGATGTTGAAAGCGATGCGATCTTGCAGAGCATAATCGGCAGCCAGGATTGAACCGCCAGCCGCCAGCCAGAACGCTCGAACTAGTTCGGGTGAGTAGGGAACTTCCATCTCCAGCTCTTCGCGCGCGGAGAGCGTTCCTGTCTTCAATTTGTTCACGTACTGAGGGGTGTGAACGAGGAGCACATCCTGATCGGATGCGAGTTGCGGCGTCACAAAGTCAGAAGCTGCAGCGGTGCCGGTCTCAAGCAGGCGCTGGTGAATCCGACGATACTTCTCGGCCGGAAAGACGTGCGCTCCGATGGGAAGATAATAATCGTCGCTATAAACCAGCTTGAATGGGAGCATGGTGGCTTGCGGCGATTTTTATCATACGCGCCCGGCCGTTCATGACAGTCAGTATTTGTGGTTTGCGCTAGCAGAACTGCCAGTTTGAGGACGCTTTCAATCCGCGTTATAAATCGGTCGTGGAGAATCTCCCCGCTCCTAGAAACGTTACCGACGAAAGACCAAAGCGGCGACGCTGGACCTCCTTCGGCTTGGCGGGTCTCGCGTTTGTAGCAATAGGCGTTGTCCTGGTCGCCATTACTGACTCGGCGGTGGTCTGGTCGAGCTCCAACCGATTCTGCGGAACGTTTTGCCATTCGATGACGTGGGCTTCTGCTGCGTATAAACGAGGGCCGCATTACATAAACGCGGTCGGAGTGAGCGCCAGCTGCGGGCAATGTCACATCCCCTACGAGTCGAGTCGGGCGACGCCAGTCGAGTATGTGAAATTGCTTTTGTTCAAGGCGGATCGCGGGGCAAAAGACTTCTGGAATGAATCCCATAAGACGATCGCTACCCAGGAGGAGTGGGAAAAACGCCGGCCGATCCTACGAGCGACCTTTGAGAATTATCTGACCTCTCATAATTACATCACCTGCCGTGGCTGCCATAAGTTGGATTCTTTCGGTGGAGCGCGCAGCCAGATGAAGGTTCTGGTCCACCAAGAAGTGATCGATGGCACGGCTGTGGATTGCCTTCGGTGCCATCGCAACATTGGGCACGTGTACGAGCAGAGTGAGACTAAGAAGGACGGATGGTACAGCGAAGAGCAGGCGGCGACAGGAGCCAGGACTTATGCTCAGTCGTGCGCAGCTTGCCACGGCGCGAATCTGGAAGGCGGTGCGGGGCCGGCTCTCAAGGGCGCTTCGTGGCAGCAGTTGTATGGAGGCGCAAAGTTGTTGACGGTGTGGGGCGAGATCAAAGGCCCGATGGCGCAATATGCAGGCACGACATTCACTACGCAGCAGTCGCTCGACCTGCTGGCTTACTTGCTTCAGCAGAACGGACTTCCTGCCGGGAAGCAGCCGCTAGGGGACACGAGGGAGCTCTCTGACATGATTCCATCCAGGTAGGGCGAAGTGGACCTGATATTCGCCCATTCGAACTTATTCTTGTGTCGAGGCTGTGCCGTGGGACTCCGGGTCAATAACTTCTTCGTATCTGAACTAGGACTTCTGCTAGTCGTGCGATTCCGTTTTATCGACTACTAATCTTAAAACGGCTGCGCGCCTGCGGGAATGTTGAAGGCTGCCGGTAACGAAGATGAAAAGGCTACGGAACGGAAATGAATCCTATGAAGATAAAACTTGGACTCATCGTTGTCATTTGCATGGTTATTTGCATGATCGTAGGCGGTGCGTCGTTCTTAATGGCACAGCAGAAAGGGCAATACGTGCCGGGGCAATATGGGCTCAATGCAGGCATCGCGCCCGACCCGGGATTTACTTATGCCAACCTGGATATCAATTACTCGGCTGATTCGCTGAAGAATTCGTCGGGAAGCTCAGTTCCGGGCATCTCGGGAACGTATAGTTTCTGGGTGGTTGAAAACATCTTCTATTACGTGCCGGCAAAGAAGATTCTGGGCGGGCATTTCTTCACCATGGCTGGGTTGAATCTGGCGAACGGTTCGCTGACCGCGGATTTGGGCAACCCGCCCGTTTTTTCGTCAAACGGTGGCGGCGAAGGCATGGCCGACACCTGGGTGCAGCCGGCGAACCTCGCATGGAATTTCAAGCGTGCGGACGTTTGGGTGGGCTATGCTTTTGTGGCGCCTACGGGAAAATTTTCCCCTCTCGCCAGCAATAACGTCGGTTCCGGATACTGGGGAAACAACTTCGCGACTGGAACCACGTTCTACGTGACGAAAAATAAGGGCACGAGCTTGAATCTGGCGACGGATTGGGAGATCCATGGGCAAAAGAGACAAATCAACATAACGCCGGGCCAGGCCTTCACGGATGAGTGGGGACTGGGACAGATTCTTCCGCTGAAAAAAGACTTCAGCCGGCTGCTGCAGCTGGGTGTCGTCGGCTACGATCAATGGCAGGTTACTGCGAATCAGGGTCTTACTGCTCCGGTTCCGTTCTACTCGGTTCACGCCATTGGTGTGCAGAGTAATTTCATTCTGCCGCCGAAGGGGCTGAACCTTTTCTTCAAGTATGAGGATGAATACCTGGCGAAGGCGCGGCCGGAGGGTCGGACCATTGTGTTTGGATTCTCGTGGACGCTTCGCGATCCGAAGCCGCAACCGCCAAAGCAATGAGGAGCCTTCAAGGCCAAGGTTTCGCGAACCTACACCTAACGATTTCCAAATGTCCAACTTAGCCCGGAACTGGAACCGTAGTCGCTGCCGGAGAAGTTGGGGGGCGGCTGATTATCCCAGTTGCCGTAGAACGATACATTCCATTTCAGATTGCTGAAGAGCTTCACGTAATAGGTCGCGTTGGTATTGAAATGAACCCGGCCAGGCTGCGATAGGGCCGGTAACACGATTGCGCTTATATCCAGGTTGGTTTTGCTGAACTTGAAAAACTTCGCGTTAGCGGCAATCACCGCCGCGCCGAGATTTTGCTGACCTATCGGCGTGATGGACGGGTCGTACACCGTGCTCTGCCAGGCCAATCCCCCGAGCACCGAGATGGTCGCGTTGTTGGTGTTCTTCAGGTAACGTCCGATGCCCCCGCCTAGAGTGGTTTGCACTCGGATGCTTTGCACCGAGCTCTGCAGAAAATTGCCCAGGCCCGCGTAAAAGTAATTGTCCCAGCGCAGGAGACGGGAGACGCCCAATTGCAGATCGTTGCGGGTGGAAACGTTGGTTCCGGTGCTGGATGCAAGGCTCGAACTTAAATTGGCTGCTGCTTGCCAACGTTCGCGAACGTAGGCGAGGTCCGAGCCTACGTTGTATTGAGTGGATTGATTGCCCTTGGAGTAGATAATTCCCGAGCTGATCTCGCCGTTGAAGCGTTGCCAAAAGCGGTCCGAGGTCTCTGCCATTTTGACGATCTGGGTGCTCTCAAGCTCCACTTCATGTTCCGGAGTTTCGACGACCTGAATCTTTACGGGCTGGCCGGCGGGAGTTTCCGGAGTGTTGAGCTTACCGGTGTACACCGCGCCGTCTTCTGTCTTCACGATGAACAGCTGATTGCTTTCGAGATGCGCCACCTTCGACCATTGCACTGAGGTTGTGCCATCGATGTAATCAAAGCTGACGTACAGCACGCCGCCGTTGAGTCCTTTGATTTGGCAGGTCATACGGTCGCCGTTCTTCATTACCAGCACATCGGTTTTATCCCGCCCGAAGAGAGGCACAGCAAGAAGAAGGAGAGTAATCAGAATGAAAGTTCGGTTGTTCATGGTGGCTTTTCTTCTCATGCTATTTGCAAACTCCGGGCAAGGCCAGAACCTTCCCGGACTAACGGAGGCAAGCTCCTTTTTGCGGTTGGTCCGGACGAGAGAGGCTGAATTAGTTCCGATGCCGGGTCACGGACGCCAAAGACTAACACGGAGGCTGCGGAGTTACGGAACGATGCTAAATTGCCTCTCCCGAGCGTCCCACTGCAAGAACTACTAGTGACATCACTGGTATTTTGGTGTTAGTCTGCCGTGCTGGTACTTCGTGAGTATTCTGACAAGCTCGCGATCATGCTACCCTTGATCGATCAGCAACGGCGCCCTGCAATCCAATGCAGTTTTGAGCAACTGGAGGATCCGCTCGCGTGCTACGGTCGGGTCCAAATGCTCCACTTTCTCTGCGGAGATCCAGATTTCAGATAAGCCATTCAACGGAGGAGGAACTATGCGCATACACAGGCTGACTATTTCAATCGTTCTCTTGACCGCGTTGCTCGGGTTGTCGATCGCATGCTCCAAGAAGCCCAGCGACGATACCATCGCGAAGGACATTCAGAACAAGATTGCGGCGGATCCGGACACAAAGGACTCCCAGGTCAACGTGGCGGCCAAGGACGCCAAAGTCACGATGACCGGCCAGGTGAGGACCCCGGCGGCCCAGCAGAAAATAGAGCAGATTGCCCGGGAAGAGCCGGGAGCTGCTGGAGTGGATGATCAGACTGCGGTCCAGCCCGATGCGTCGGCTGCTCCCGCTCCCGCGCCAGCGCAGGCGATGGCACCACCTCCCCCGCCGGTGGAGAAACCCAAGCCTCAACCCATTGTTGTGCCGTCGGGAACTACCCTTACCATCACAGTGGGGCAGTCTTTGAGTTCCAAGACCAGTCAGACGGGCCAAACTTTTATCGGTACTCTGGCGCAACCGGTGAGTGTTGGAGGAAGGACGGCCATCCCCGCCAGATCAACCATCAGTGGCACGGTGGTCTCGGCCAAGTCGAAGGGCAAGATAAAAGGTCAAGGCGAACTCGACCTCGCACTCACGAGCGTAACGGTGAGAGGGCAAACCTATAACATCCAGACTGCCGTAGTAGCTCAAACGGTCAAAGGCAAAGGCAAGAGGACCGCTGTCGCGACCGGCGGAGGAGCAGCCGGGGGTGCGTTGATTGGAGGCATCGCCGGCGGAGGCAAAGGAGCAGGCATCGGCGCACTGGTGGGCGCAGGCGCCGGATTGGTGGGAGGGACGTTGACTGGCAACCAGCAAATTGAAATCCCGGCCGAGTCGGCGCTCAGCTTCCGATTGTCCGCGCCTCTGACGCTACCACCCCCGGCCGAATAGTTCGGCTGGTAATTCTCCGCCGGTGTGGAAGCATCGGCGGAGAGGATTTTGTTGTGATTTAGGTCTTGTGTTGAATTGAGCGCAGCTAACCGGCTTCAGCTTCCGATTATAACCACGGCCCGTGTAAAACTTGCAATGCGACGCCATCCGTCAAAGCCACCGAGCGCTCGATCAGGTTCTCGAGTTGTCTGACGTTGCCTGGCCAGTCGGAATTCGTGAGCCAACTCGTAGTCTCAGCGGAAATACTTTCGACGGGTTTGTTCATTCGGCGTGCGAACTTCTGCCTGAAATAGTTTGCCAGTAGGGGAATGTCATCGCGCCGCTCGCGCAGGGGCGGAACCTGGATGGGGAATACATTCAGTTTGTCGTACAGATCGCCAAGAAACATTTGTTCCGCAACCCGCTCTCCCAGATCGTACTTGGTGGTCGCGATCAGGCGAACATTCGTCCGAATACTGTGGGTGCCTCCTAGTCGCTCAAATTCCCGGCGCTCCAGCAACCGAAGCAGCTTGGCCTGAAGGGTGATCGGGACATCCGCGATTTCGTCCAGGAAGAGTATTCCCGGGTTTGCCAGTTCGAGATGGCCGATCCTCCGACTCTCGCCTTCGTTTCCTGGCTCTTGTCCGAACAGATCGCTCTCCAGCGTACGGCTCGCAGTCGCCTCGCAGTTAACCTTCAGGAAACTCTCGTTTCTCCGCGCACTAATACGGTGGATGGCTCGGGCGATCAACTCCTTGCCTGATCCCGCTTCGCCCAGAATCAAGACTGGACTGTCGCTTTGCGCTACTTTGATCACCAATCGCAGCGTTTGCTTGAGCTGCGAGCTTTCACCCACGATCTCATCAAAGCCATTCTCAGTGTGTTGCTGTTGCATTCAGGACCTGTCCCAGGATGACGACCACTACTGTCGCGAACGTAGCATCAGGTATGGTGACGAATCCATGCTGCGTTGGTACGGAGGGGCTCTACGTTTGCAAAGAAAGACTTTACGAAAGTATTAGGGCGATCCCACGAAGTCAGTTCTAGCGGAGGAATCCAGGGCGAGAAGAATCTCTTGGACAACCCGAGCTTTAGGTGTAGATTAGCGGCACATTCTGTAGGCAACCAATAGATTGCGTTCCTGGCTCGACGTCTGAAGCAGAGCTGATGTAGCACCGCCCGGTTGCCGCGAGGGGGAGAATGGCTTCGGAACCATGTCAACATTCTAATAGGGTCAACGGTCTGGTGAGGTTAGACTTTGCACGTCAAGATGCTCCGGACGGTTCTACTTACTCGGGGGCAGTCTCGGCGGGTATATGTGAAGCGTGCGGACACATTGAGCTATACGGGAAGCTTCATCACTTGCTCTGTGACTGGCTACGAAAGACCTGACAGTCGACAGCAGCAGGTGTAGGAGTTTGTTTGTGAACTCGGTGGTTTGCACACAAGCCTAGGAGTCGCCGCCAGACTGGTGTGGGAGATTTGTTTTGATAGTCTCCGCAACCTTGCCGATGGCCGGCTCCTCGCGACCGACTCCACGTCGCACTCGCAGTTTCCATGTCCGTCTCCGCGTCCTGCGGCTCACTCCATCTTGCGGGACGCGCACAGCATCAGAATCGAATTGCTATCGTCAACTTTTTGTGCATCATTTGCTGGAGGCGCAAGCTCGAGCAAGTGATCGGAAGGAGGTCGTATGCCAGCGCCTGCAATAAGCTCTGGCCTATTTGAACCGCCGCAATTCCCCACGCGTCAAGTGCTTTATGGTATAGCTGCGCTGCTGGCGATTGCAGTCGGTCCGTTCCTGATCTGGCCGGCCCTCGCAGATCGTATTCTGGCTGCGAATTTCCTGCCCCACCTGTATTGCTACCTCGGCAAACCGGGATTGGTGTGGACTCACGTAGTTGCCGACTCCCTCATTGGTCTGTCGTACGTGATGATTTCCGGAACACTTGTTTATCTGGTGCACAAAGGACGCCACGATATACCTTTTCACTGGATGTTCCTGGCCTTCGGCTCGTTCATCGTTGCCTGCGGTGGCACGCATTTCATGGAAGTCGTTACCGTCTGGGTTCCGGTTTACGTGCTTTCCGCGGGCGTTAAGATTTTCACCGCTTTGGTATCGGTCACGACGGCCGTACTGCTTCCCTTCACCGTTCCTCAAATCCTCTCTCTGATTCAAACCGCGAAGGCTTCGGAAGCCGCGGAGGGCAGGTTCCGGGCGCTGCTGGAGGCGGCCCCGGACGCGATGGTGGTGGCGGATCAAGCGGGCCGGATGGTGCTCGTCAATACTCAAACTGAAAGGTTATTTGGGTATCGGCGGGATGAATTGTTGGGACGGGAAATCGAGATGCTGGTCCCCGAGCGCCTGCGGGGTCAGCACCCGGGCAACCTCACCGAGCCTCGATTACCGCCGATGGAAACCGACCTGGCGACGCACGGCTTGCGCAAGGAAGGGCGTGAGTTCCCGATAGAGATTAGCCGGAGCCCGCTGGCAACGAAGGAGGGTGTGCTGGTTTCGAGCGCCATCCGCGACATCACCGAGCGGAAGCGCGCAGAACAGGAGTTGCGCGAAAGCGAAGACCGATACCGCGATCTGGTGGAAGCACTCCCCGATGCGATTTTTGTTGTCAGCGAAGAGCGATTCGTGTTTGTCAATCCTTCCGGCGTGAGAATGTTGGGGGCGCAAAAGCCGGAGCAAATCGTCGGCAAACATATTTGCGAGGTTATTCATTCCGACTCGCTGGAATCCGTAAGGAGCCGCATACGGAACTGTTACCAGAAAGGTGTTCCTGCTCCTCCAATGGAGCATGTTCTTATTGCTCTCGATGGTTCTTTGGTGGATGTCGAGTCGGCCGCGATTCCCATTCTATGGAAAGGGTCCCCAGCCATTGAAGCGATCGCCCGCGACATCAGGGACCGGAAACGAGCAGAAGCAAGGCTGCGAGAATACGAAAAAGTCGTGGAAGGCCTGGAAGAGATGATCGTGGTGGTTAATCGGGCTTACCGCTACGTACTGGCAAACCGTGCGTACTTGAACTATCGGAGCGTGGAGAAAGAACAAGTTGTAGGTCACTCGGCCCGAGAAATACTGGGTGGGGAAGTGTTTGAGAAGGTTGTCAAGGGAAAATTGGATGAGTGTTTACGCGGTAACGTCGTCACGTTTGAGATGAGGCACAAGTATCCCAAACTGGGCGAAAGGGACCTATTGATATCTTACTTTCCCATTGAAGGCCTCCATGGCGTTGACCGAGTCGCCGCTGTCTTGCAGGACATCACCAAGCGTAAGCGGGCGGAAGGAGCCCTCCAAACCAGCGAGCGGGAACAGCACAAGATCGCAGAGCAATTGGAGATAGAACGCGCTCGCTTGATCGAGGCCCAAGCGGTCGCAAACGTGGGCAGTTGGGAAACCGAGTTGCCTAGTCTTGACATAACCTGGTCCGAGCAAACACACCGCATCTTTGAGACCGACCCCTCCTATTTTCACCCCAGGCGTCCAGGCTTTATGGAACTGGTTCATCCGGAGGATCGTGCGAAAGTGGATGCGGCCTTTGAAGCTTCGCTCGAAAAGGGTGCGCCTTCCACGGTCGAATACCGGATTGTCATGGCAGACGGCCGCGTCAAAGTCTTGGAGGAGCACTGGAAGGTTTTTCATGATGGACAGGGACGGCCGGCGCGCCTAATTGGCACTTGCCAGGACATCACCGAGCGGAAGCGGGCGGAGACGGCGGTGCTCAGGCTCGCCGCCATTGTGGAATCATCCGACGACGCGATTATATCGAAGGATCTGAATGGAGTGATCACCAGCTGGAATGCTGGCGCCGAGCGCATTTTCGGATATACCGAAGCGGAAGCGCTTGGGCAGCGGATTACGATTATTGCTCCTCCCGAACTTCTGGAGGAGGAAATCCGGATTCTGCAACAGTTGCGAGCCGGTGAGCACATTCAGCATTACGAAACAATCCGTCTCACGAAACAGGGGAAGAGGGTCGATGTGTCGTTGGCCATTTCGCCGATGAAGGATTCGGAAGGCAGGGTAATGGGCGCTTGCAAGATCGCCCGCGACATCACTGAGCGCAAAGAGGCGCATGAAGCTCTGGAGCGGAGTGAAGCTGAGGCCAAGGCCCGGGCGGATGAATTGGCAGTTATTTTGGATGCAGTGCCGGGAATGGCTCTCATTACTCGTGACCCCGGCGGCCAAAAGATCACCGGCAGCCGTGTCGCTTATGAGTTGCTGCGGTTGCCATATGGCGCCAACATTTCCAAGTCCGCGCCCGAGGGAGAGCGGCCTTCGACCTTCCGCGTAGTCAGGGACGGACAGGAACTTCCTCCCAGCGAGTTGCCACTTCAGAAGGCCGCGACCACGGGACAGGAAGTTCGCGAATCCGAGCTCACTCTGCTATTCGACGATGGGACCTCGCGCGATGTTTTCGGCAACGCGGCGCCACTCCTTGATCGCGAAGGCAAGGTCCGGGGTGCCGTAGGCGTTTTTGTCGACATCACCCAGCGCAAGCGAGCGCTCGATGCACTGCGCGAAAGCGAAGACCGTTATCGGGATCTGGTGGAGAACAGCCAGGATTTGCTCTGCACCCATGATTTGGAAGGCAGACTCTTGTCCTCTAATCCTCCTCCGGCGCGCATCTTGGGGTACGAAGTTGCCGAACTGCTGGCCATCCCAATGCGAGAGGTGATCGCTCCTGAATATCGCGAACAGTTCGACGCATATCTCGCCAGAATGAAGGCAGTTGGCGCGGACAAGGGTCTAATGGCAGTGCTCACACGGACCGGGGAGCGCAGGATATGGGAATATAACAACACCCTTCGCACTGAGGGCGTGCCCCACCCTATTGTCCGCGGCATGGCTCGCGACGTCACCGAGCGGGTGCGCGCGGAGAAGGCATTGTTTGCCACTGAGGAGCGCTTCCGCCAACTGGCAGAGAGCATCCACGAGGTGTTTTATCTGACGGAAGTGCCGGGCCATCGCCTTCTTTATGTGAGTCCCGCTTATGAACAGGTGTGGGGCATCACTTGCCAGAGTTTGTACGAATCTCCAGAGTCCTTCCTGGACGCGGTCCATCCCGAGGACCGCGATGCCGCCCGGCACACTTTCGTTAGTCACCAACCCTTCTTACACGAGTACCGCATCATTCGTCCCGATGGAAGCGTACGCTGGATTTCGGATCGCGGCTTCCCAGTCCGCGATGCAAAAGGCGAAGTCTATCGCCTTGCCGGCATCGCGGAGGACATCACCGAACGCAAACAGGCCGAGCAGGCGTTGCAGGAGTCGCAGGCCGCACTGGCTCGCGTGGCGCGGATCGCGACTATGGGTGAGTTGACGGCATCCATCGCGCATGAGATCAACCAGCCCCTCGCGGCGGTCGCCACAAATGCAAGCGCCTCGCTGCACTGGCTCGCCGTTCAACCACCTAACCTGGCCGAAGCGCGAGAAGCGATGGCCAACGCCATGAAGGAAGCGAATCGGGCCAGCGGCGTGATTGCGAGAATTCGAGCGCTGCTGAAGAAGGCTTCCCCAGAACTGCGGCCGGTGGATATGAATGAGGTCATCCGCGAAGTGCTGGCTCTGGTCCGCAGCGAGCTGATCAGAGGTGGTGTTACCGCGAAAATGAAGCTGGCGACCGGCCTGCCCGCCGTGCTCGGCGACCGGGTTCAATTGCAGCAGGTAGTACTGAACTTGATCATGAATGGCATCGACGCCATGAGTACAATCACCGATCGGCCGAGGACGCTGCTCATCAAGTCAGCGAAGGATGCAGAGGCTGTGCTGATTCAAGTTCAAGATTCTGGAAAAGGACTCGATCCCGAGAACAGCGACCGTATGTTCGAGTCATTCTTTACCACCAAGCCCGAGGGGATTGGAATAGGACTATCGATCAGCAGTTCAATTGTGGAAGCTCACGGCGGTTCTCTATCGGCTAAGCCTAGGGCTTCCTACGGAGCAACCTTTGAGTTCACGTTGCCCAGAGCGGATTACCCAAGGCGGACAGAAACGAATGACTGAACTACAGTCCATGGTGTTTGTCGTCGATGACGATGCGTCAGTCCGCAACGCGCTCAAAAGCCTGATCCGCTCGGTCGGTTTGGAGGTTGAGCTCTTCGGCTCGGCGCAGGAGTTTCTGCAAAGCAAACGATCAGATGTGCCTAGTTGCCTGATCCTTGACATCAGGTTGCCGGGAATCAGCGGGCTCGATTTCCAGCGGAAGCTGGCCGAGGCTGACAATTTCATTCCGATCATCTTTATTACCGGGCACGGGGACATTCCGATGTCGGTCCGGGCTATGAAGGGGGGAGCGGTCGAGTTCCTGACCAAGCCATTCCGCGATCAGGATCTATTGGATGCAATTCACGTCGCGCTGGAGCGTGACCGGGCTAGACGCCAACGCGAGGATGAAATTGCCACCCTGAAGGATCGCTTTGAATGGCTGACCCCTCGTGAGCGAGAAGTGCTGCCGCTGGTTGTTTCCGGCCTTCCCAACAAGCAGATAGCCGCCGAAATCGGAACCAGCGAAACCACTGTCAAGGTCCATCGTGGCCAACTCATGCGAAAGATGGGCGCGGACTCTTTACCTGAGTTGGTAAGAATGGCCGAGAGAATTGGAATCCCCACTACAAAGCCCTAAACTTTCGTACCATTCGATTGTATGAAAGTACAGCAATCTAATCTTTAGCACAGTAAATTCGTCATCATTACAATTTACCTTTTTCGCGCAGGTTAGGCAGAATGCTTCTACAGCGGAATTAGGTTGCTGAAATAAGCGCCATGTTCGTCTTCCAGCCCGCCGGAGAACCCCTCTTTGCGGCGGGCCATTTTTTCCCCCGATCGCCAACCAAACGCTTCCCGAATTCCAGGTTCTCAGCTGGAGAGATACACTTGCGGAATCCTGCCTCGCGGCAAATCTGACGGCATACGTAGAGATCTGGTCCGCCACAAGCCGAATTAGAGAGTTTGATAAATGCGACCATTAACAATCCATACTATTTGGATAGACTATGTGGTATATTGTCTGATCTAAAGCCGTGAGCGGGACCGGCGGTGATTGAGGAGGACAAATTCCATGCTCGCACTTTTCGAAAAGACTCGGGTTCTGTGGTGGATGCTTGCCGTGTTGATGTCCCGCCCTGGTTTCACGTGCTCTCCGCAGTTGCTCCCCGGGATCCTTACGAATCCCCCAAGCACGAAAGCGACGAATACACCATGCCCGGTCAGTTGGCTTCCAGAACGTGAGATGTCCTGAGGGATTTGGCGTGAACAAGTTTGTGTGAGGGGTACCTGTATGCCATGGGGTGCGGCAGCCATAGGATTGCTGGTTGGGTTCTTGATTGGCCTGACCGGAATGGGCGGCGGAGCACTGATGACTCCGCTGTTGCTCTGGACCGGTTGGGCAGCACCAACCGTAGCCGTCGGGACTGATCTGGTCTGGAACGCTCTAACGAAAATAGTGGGCGCGGCCATCCACTATCGCCACAGGAATGTGAATTTGAAGCTGGTCTGGCGGCTGGCGAGCGGAAGCATTCCAGGAGCGTTGACCGGCCTCTACTTGTTGAGCTCGCTGAAAAAGTCTGCCGGCCTCGAGTTTGTCGACCATCTGATCGTTCGACTGCTGGGAGGAACGCTTATTCTGGTCGCGGTGGGGATTCTTTTCAAAGCGTACATCCATCATTGGCTTCCCGTGACGGCCACCCGGTCCGCAACGGATGAGAATCTGAAAAGCTGGCAAGTCCCGCTGCTTGGGTTCGTTGTTGGCGTGCTGGTTTCCTTGACTTCGGTCGGAAGCGGCAGCCTGATCGTAACAACTCTCTTGCTCATGTTTCCCGGCGAGAAGTTGAACCGGTTAGTTGGCAGCGATGTCTTTCACGGGGTGCTAATTGTTGGTGTGGCCGCGCTGGGCCACTGGCGCCTGGGAGACGTGAACTTGCCGCTGGTATTAGGTCTTCTGCTGGGATCAGTTCCCGGAGTCTGGATGGGAAGCTTTATCGCCAGTCGCATTCCGGAGGGGGCTTTGCGTCCCGCAGTGGCCGCTCTTCTATTCGTGACCGGATTGAAATTGGTATAAATCTGGGACAACAAATGCCGCGAATCTCAATGGCCGGGATTGTTGTTGCTGAATGGAGTTCTTTATATTGGCTGGGCCTCGTTCGCCGATGCCGCGCCATTCCACGGTTGGGTCTTAGGGTACGGGGCAACAAGTCTGGCGCAGACAGTCTGTCTTTATGTGGCAAACCCGGGATCCTCCAAACGTCAAATGATTGGGATTGCAGGAACTGGCGGAGAGGGGGGGATTCG
>CAWFQN010000002.1:0-1632133 GCA_963817925.1 uncultured Acidobacteriota bacterium | reverse complement strand
AAAGCACAGCAACGCGGTACACGCTACCATCGGTTTCCATGTTCGCTTCATAGTAAGGTTACCCATCCTTTCTTAGGTGATGCGCAAGCTGCTCGGAGTCAGGTCTGCGCGTTCGTACTCTTGCCGAGGAACACACTCCCACAATCAATATCGTGTCCAGGTTCTAAACAAAACGATGCGTACCCTCACTCTATCTAATTGATGCCAGGGGAGTGCACAACTGGCAGAATTAGCAGTCCTGACGCTGGCAGGTTGTAGTTGGAGCGAACGTGCGGAGCAAAGGGATTTCGGACAATTCCCGTGACAATTGTCGGGCACGAGAAAGATAATTCGTCGTCCGCCTAGGAGGACCTATGAAACGGCTTTCCGGGCCCGCGAGACATCCGACCTTTCCAAGTCAGTCCATCAGCAGCTCAACATGTACGTGATTGCGGTAGGCGCAGCGGGAGTGGGCTGCTGGCGTTGGCACTGCCTGTGGAGGCCAGAATCGTATTACGCCTGCGGAGATCATAACTGTTAATAAATCTCGATTACGCTAAGAGCCCATTGGCAGTGATCCAAACGTGCAATCGCCTAACTTAACCCCTGAGCCGTATTGGTCCACCTTCCGCTCCGGATCCTACTTAGGGATTTCCCTAGTTGCGCAGACTCCGAGTTAACCCTATGTTTAGCCGCAAGTATCCTTTCTTCTCCGCCCCACTCTTGCCAAGAGTTATTGGCGGGGGTGGGGGTTTTGGGCTGGGGTGAGGATCTTAGAAATCTCTTCAGAGATTTTTTTTATTTCACTCCGTGTTCCCATCTTTGATGGGCAACGGATTTGTCTTTCTCCATTTCGTTCATGTCAGCCGTAGCAAAGCTCATCGTCGTCCCAGAGGGAGGTCGAGGGCCCTTCCCGATACCTCGCCTCGGTTGACGAGCCGAAGAAGACCGGCCAGCTCACGTGCTGGATCGATGACCACGAAATCAAAATGTCGCTGCAACGGCGACAGATAAAGGAGAGGAACGATGAGAATGAGAATCGTGCTGCTTTTATGCGTATTTATGTTGCTTGAGTTGGCTGCATTTGCCCAAAACGAATTCCCCAAATTCGAGGTAGCTGTGGATTACAGCTACGCTCGATTCAACCCGAGCCATATTTACATCAAGAACAGCTACAGTCTTGATGGAGGTGGGGGTTCGTTTGACTTCAATTTCGACAAGTACCTTGGGCTGAAGGTAGAGTTCGAAGGATATGGCAGCAACACGCAAAACTTTAGCGCTCCTGCAGGTACCAGCTTTTGCCCACTGGGGTGCACGGCAAACATCCAAGGCAATCTGTTCACCTACCAGGCTGGTCCGCAAGTGGGTCGGCGAACCGGGCGGTTCCGCCCATTTGGAGAGCTGCTGTTTGGCGGGGCACACTCCAATGTCTACGGAAATATATCGAAGATTCCGGGCATCACCACCGGGAGCACGGCGCCGTCTTTGAACGCGTTCGCGATGACGGTGGGCGGCGGATTGGACATTACGCTGAACAAGTCAGGTTCGATCGCGCTTCGGCCTGGAGAGTTCGACTACCTCTATACGCGCTTTAACTCTTCGTCGATCAACACGACCGGCCAGAGCGCGCAAAGCAATTTCCGGTATCAGGCTGGAGTGGTGTTCAACTTTGGCTATCCTCCTGCAGTGACGCCGACCGCAAGCTGCTCGGTGCAGCCCAGTGAAGTCATGCAGGGCGAGCCCATCACAGCCACGGCTTCAGGGGCCAACTTCAATCCCAAGCATCCTCTGACCTACGCTTGGAGCGGAACCGGCGGGAAAGTTACCGGTAAGGACAATACCGCCAGCATCGACACCGCTGGAGTCGCTGGCGGCAGCTATACCGCAACCGCGACCATCACCGACCCAAAGCTGAAGAAGAACAACACAGCGAGCTGCTCGGCGACCTTTACCGTGAAGGAACCACCGAAGAATCCGCCAACCATGTCTTGCTCAGCCAGCCCTGCGTCGCTGCAGGCAGGCGGCAGTTCGACCATCACCTGTAGCTGCACGAGCCCGGACAACGTTTCGGTCACGGTAGGCAGTTGGACGGCCACGAGCGGCAGTGTTTCCGGGAGCGGCAATACCGGAACACTCAATACTACCGGCGCGTCCCCTGGTGCGATCACTGTCAGCGCGACTTGTACGGATTCGCGCGGACTGAGTACGCCGGCCTCCACGCAGGTGACGGTTGAAAATCTTCCTCCGCCTCCGCCGCAAGCCAGCAAGCTGACGGACTGCGACTTCGCGAACATGGCTAAGATCAAGAAGCCGTGGCGCGTGGACAACGAGTGCAAGGGCAAACTGGACGACGTGGCCAAGAACCTGCAGCAGAATGCAGACAGCAAGCTGGTCATCGTTGGCAACGCTGATCCAAGCGAGCAGCGTCCGAATTTGGCAGCGGAACGTGCCGTGAATTCGAAGGCGTATCTGACCAGCGGTGAAGCGCAGTTGGGAATCGATCCGAACCGCATCGAGTGCCGCACTGGAAGTGCTGGCACAATGACCGCGGAATACTGGATCGTGCCTGCAGGAGCTACGTTCTCGGAAGAAGGCACGCAACCCGTGGATGAATCCCAAGTAAAGGTCGTACCGGATCATCCCGCGAGGAAGAAAGCAACGGCGAAACAATAGAAGGTTCCGCCACAGACGAAGGATGGAGGACACTAGCTGGGTGAAGCCGTCGTGTGGCCGCGTAGCCGAGAGAATCGGTCACGCGGCCAGGCCGTGGGCCCGTGTACGCAGCGTGTACACAGGGATGCGTATCTAGCACGTTTGGCGTATTTGGCTCAGCAGAAATAAAAGACTTAGGGACACTCTGAATAAGCACTGGTCTTAAAATCGAGTAACGTCAAAGCTCGGGAAATGCTACTTCCGGTACGACCCTCGATCCGGAAGTTGTTTCTCGCGCCCGTCCGAGCGCCTTTAGCCATGCGAAGAAGGACAGAGATCACGCCGCCAGCAGCAGTTTGTTGCGACTGACAAACAGGTAGACCAGAGCGCAGGTGACAAACAACCGATGCGCGTTCTTCTTCAGCCCCCGGTAGCGCACTTTCACGAATCCGAACTTCAGCTTCATCACCTGAAACACATGCTCGACCTTCGCCCGCACCTTCGACTTCGTCCGGTTCTTCGCCCACGCCACTTCGTCCACAATCTGACCTTTGGAGCGACAGCGCCGTTGCGTGTAATCTTGCGCTCGGGGCGCGCCCTGGCGGATCACTTCCGTTTGTCCCTGATAAGCCCCGTCACCCCACACCCGCGTCTCTTCTCCGTGCAGCAGATGCCACCGCTAGTTCGATCGGGGGATGACGAGTAAGCCGTTTGCCCTTCAGCATCGTGTTGCCGCATCTATTTCTACTTTCCGCTCGGCGGAAGCGTGTGTTTGTTGTCACTCTTGTTGCGATTCTCGCAATCTCTCCTTCACAAGAATGTAGTTTAGATTGCCCGAATGTCTCGCCCTAATCCCTGCGAGGCACATGTGGACGACTCAGAGCAGAACCTGATTACGCTTTGTTCTGCATGCCACGCCACCGTTCAGTACGGTTGGGAGTCTCGGCGAAAGAACTGCTCCCAGATTTGCGCCGACTTCCTGGCGGGAGCGAATCTTGTAGAATCGATCGATCCGATCTCATGAAAGCTACCCCCACGCCGCTTGCCGGACTCCTGCTTCTCGAACCCAAGGTCTTCGGGGATGAGCGTGGTTTCTTTCTGGAGAGCTATAACGAAAAAGTCATGGCCGAGCTCGGAATCCGGGAACGGTTCGTGCAAGACAATCAGTCGTTCTCCACGCGAAACGTTGTTCGCGGGTTGCACTACCAGCTGTGCCATCCGCAGGGAAAACTTGTGCGGGTGGTCACTGGCGAGATCTTCGACGTCGCGGTGGACTTGCGACGGAGTTCGCCGACCTTTGGCCAGTGGCACGGAACCACCTTATCTGGAGAGAACAAGCTGATGTTTTGGATTCCAACCGGACTCGCGCATGGGTTCCGGGTCATCTCGGAAGGTGCTCACGTTCTCTATAAGTCAACGGATTTTTATCATCCGGAGTGTGAGCGTACGTTAGCGTGGAACGATCCCGACGTGAATGTTGATTGGCGGCTCGAAGGCGCACCTATCATCTCCGCGAAGGATGCGCTCGGCTTACCGTTTCGAGAGGCTGAAACGTTCGAGTAACAAACACCGCGGTTGAGATCACTTCGCGGCGATGCCTCTTCTGCCGACTCGCCTTAGCGCCCAGCAGCAGGCCCTTCATAGAATCATCAGATCCGCGGACGCGCGATCATAGTGCCTCTGCCGGAATTCGGCTCTGATGACGTCTACGCCGCTGGCGTGCTGGAAGCCCATCGGAAGGGTTTATCAAGAATTTGGGCAGTTAAGATCGGCATGACTAGTTTGACCGTGGGAAGTCGATAAGGGAATCCGGTGCGGTACCATTGTCAAAGAAACCATGCACATTCTTCATGTCGTCGGGGCGAGGCCGAACTTTGTGAAAGCTGCACCCGTGATGCGCGCCCTCGAGACGTGGCCCGACGCGCGGCAGACGCTCGTCCATACCGGTCAGCACTACGACTGGAATTTGTCTGACATTTTCTTTTCCCAGCTCAATATGCCAGCGCCGGATGTGAACCTCGAAGTGGGTTCCGGCAGCCACGCCGTGCAGACCGCCGAAGTGATGAAACGGCTTGAGCCAGTGGTTCTGGAGCGAAAACCGGACGTCGTACTGGTCTACGGAGACGTGAATTCCACGGTAGCCGCGGCGCTCGTGTGCTCGAAATTACGTATTCGAGTCGGACATGTTGAGGCTGGACTTCGTTCATTCGATCGAACCATGCCGGAAGAGATCAACCGGATTGTGACCGACCAGCTCGCTGATCTGCTGTTTACCCCTGCGGAAGATGGCGATATCAATCTTCAGCGCGAGGGTGTTCCTGCAGAGAAGATCTACCGCGTCGGGAATGTGATGATCGATTCTCTTATCCAGCTGCTGCCAGCGGTTATGCGATTCTCCGCAAATGGCCTTCCCCAGCGCTACGCTCTCGTCACGCTACATCGCCCCTCCAATGTCGATGACAGCGCGAGCTTGAAGAATATTTTGGAGTCGCTGCTTGAAGTGAACGAGCGCTTGGAAGTGGTCTTTCCCGTGCATCCGCGGACGCGCCAACGTATTGAGAAATTCGCCATCAACATAGAAAAGCTTCATCTGCTTGAACCGTTGCCTTACATCGAATTCCTCTCGTTACAGCGCCGCGCCGTAGTGGTCATCACGGACTCGGGGGGCGTGCAGGAAGAAACGACTTATTTGGGAGTCCCGTGCCTGACCATGCGAAGTAATACCGAGCGTCCGGTGACGGTCAACATGGGGACAAACGTTCTAGTTGGGCAGGACCCGCGGCAGCTGGACTCCGAGCTGACAAGGATTCTCGAGGGAGGAGCGAAGAAAGGATCTATTCCGCCGTTGTGGGACGGTCGCGCAAGCGAGCGGATTGTCCGAGCTCTGCGGGAATATTTTGCTCCATGAGTCAACGGGTTCGATGACGACACGACCGTCCTGTGCAGCCGGACAATGGCGCGGTGATGAGTGGGTCCGAGAAATAAGGCTGATGTCGGTGCTCCGGTTAATGGGAGTGCCACATTTAGGAGCTCTGTCACCGGAACGTGTCAAGCACTTTTTGGGGCAAAGTGTCGACGGCAATGTCGCTGGGGAGCTGGATGGCGCTTTAAGCGTTCATGCTTTCGTCGGCTCTACGCCGGATGTATCCTTTCAACCGTGGTCTCTACGGTGACGTTTCGCGAAGCGCGACGAAGTACTCGCGTCCCTTTAAAAGTGATAATTGCGATCGAGGACGGAGCCGAGAGCCGGACGTGTGAGGGCGAGACCATTGTGGTCAACCTGCATGGAGCGTTGATCGCGACCGGATTGGGTTGAGTAGGGGAATGAGAATCTCGATTCGCGTGTACTTGACGGATAAGCGTGCGGCGGTTCGGGTGGTTTATATCGATCCTGACAACCCGCTGCACTGCGGCATCGAACTCGCAGAGCCACGAAACATTTGGGGAGTACCGTTGCCGTCGGATGACTGGGAAGAGACCGGGACCTCTGAGATCAGGCCTTAGGAGGGAGGAGCCGTAATGATTCTTGGCAGCAACAGCTACGCTCCCCCCAAAGGACCGGTATTCCGGGAATTCGTGGTGACTCCGATGATAATTGCGAGCCGAACCTGATGAACGCTCGGTAGCAGATGCATCCGCACGTGCATCACCGCGGAAGCCAGTCCGGGATGCCGCCAGTCCTCCGGCCAACTGGTGATGTCACCGCAATCTACTGGATGGCAAACCCGACCTTGGGTTTTGTCATAACGTTTGACAGAGACACTGAAAAACTGCGCATCGCCGAACCGCCATGAAGTGCTTGCATACCTCCCGAATTTGTCCGGGTTGTTGGGACGTTGCCGCTTCCCCATCTCGTCGCCGAAGGTACGGAAGGATTGACGCCGAGTAGGCCAGAACCAGCGGAATTAGCTGCTCTGCCCAAGCTGCGAGAAACGGATTGGAATTGAGAACTGCGGAACACCATTCCCGGAGCGCTGGATGATGCACCGACACTGGTACCAGCAAACGCCGCTCCGAAACTATCTCCTGGGTTCCCATTGCGCAGTGCTGCGAAGTTGACAGGGTTCGACGTCAAACGAAGAGGAGACGTGACTAGTGCCTGCCTGAAAACGCTTGAGCGCAGTGTTGCAGGAGCAGCGGAGACCTGAAATTGTGGGTCGCCGAGGTTCGCTCGTCGGGGCAAAGCCTCCATAAACGAGTGGAAACTGCTTGCCGTCGACAGCACTCGGAAATTAGTACTGAAGCCAAACCTGTTCGGCGCCGCCATAAAACCGGCTTTGGCCAACGCAAACCCAGGATGGAATAGGGTGCTTACTCGGCCAGGGATGTCAGGGCTCTGACCCCGGAACCAGAGGTCGGAGAACATACCCATCTGGAAACGCCCAAATATCGCCGGCTGGTGAGTAGCTCCGGGGAAGAAGTGAGAGTTTATCGGCTGACCTGTCGGCAACGCGCCAGAGACCACGGTAAGAAGGACATCGGTCCCTTGATAGGTGATCTTGAAATGCTCCTTGCTGTTGATGTTGAGGCCGTTCACGGTCGAAAACGTTCCAGTCTCCGATGTGAAATTCATGATCTTAAATGTGTTGCCGATCGTGGGAACGTAGCCGCTCACTAAGCCGATGTTCAAAGTGCCGTTCAAGCTGGCGTTGGTCGAATTCAACTCATCGAATTTGCTACCTGCTGTAGTCCCCCCGATGGAGATGTCCAGATCACCCTTCGACTTCTGAGTGTAAGTGCCTGTGTCAGTCAGAATTCCTGTCAGCGTCGAGGAGTCGCCCGGGGTCACCGTGGCACTCGACTGGACGTTTCCGGTGATCGATCCTGATCCGAACAGCGAGCCGCCTTGCAGGTTGACCGCGCCTGGGGCAGATAGCGATCCATTATCTGTGGTCGTGCCAGCCGACTGCGTGTACATACCTGATGCGCCCAGCGCGAAACTGCTGCCGGTATTGACAGTGAAGGTGCCGGCGTTGATAAAGTTCCCAGCCGTAGTGAACGAACGGCCTCCCGCGAGAGCGAAGCTGCCATTGTTGGTGGCAAAGTTCGCCAAGCCGTTGTTGCTGTGTTGATCGATAATCTGCGATGAAGTTCCCGTCAGGGTAATGTTCGCCGCATTGGTCACAATATTGGCCCCGTTGAATTGCAGCGTTCCTGTAAGGTTGTAGGTGCCGCCGGTCAGCGTGGTGCCCGAGAAGTTGGTCAGGTTTCCGTTGACGCCGAAAGTGCTGTTGCCGCTCCCCACCGCCAGCGTCCCATTATTGGTGAAGGCTCCGGCCGTGGTGAAGTTACGGCCATTATTGATTGTGAAGCTGCCATTGTTCGTAGCAAGATTCGCCAAACCGTTGTTGCCATGCTGATCGACAACCTTCGACGAAGATCCACTCAGGGTTATGTTCGCCGCATTAGTCACAATGTCGGCACCTTTGAATTTCAGTGTGCCGGCAAGGTTGTATGTACCGCCTGTCAGTGTGAGGGTGCTGGTTGAGAAGTTGGTCAGGTTTCCGCTCACCGTAAATGTGCTGTTGGCGCTGCCCACTGTCAGTGTGCCGTTGTTGGTAAACTTGCCCGCCGTGGCGAAGTTCCTCCCGCCCGTGATTGTGAAACGGGCCCCCTTGGCGTTGGTGGCAAGCTCCGAGAGGGCATTTTGGCCCCCTCCATCGATAAAGCTCGAGGTTGTTCCATTCAGGATAATACTGGCCGCATTGGTCACAATTTCTCCGCCCGCGTTACCCAACTCGTCTATTTCGAGGGTTCCAGCCACGTTGTATGTACCACCGGTCAGAGTGGTGCCTGCGAAGTTGGTGAAGGCACCATTGGTGACGTGCATCGTTGCGCCGGAGGCCACCTTCATCGTGCCGTTGTTTGTGATCTTACCCGAGCCATTGATGAGCAGGGTTTGCCCCGAGACGTTGGCATAGAGGGTTCCGCCCAAATTATTAATGAGGCTCAGGCTACCGTTCCCGATGATCCCGTCGCCCTGGATAGTGTTGTTGGTATTGGTCAGAGTGAAGCCGTTGCCTTGAATGTAGGCTTGGCCGCCGTTAGCGGGCACGGTACTCAGGGTCACCGTGCCTTTGCCCCCGCCCTGCAGCGTCGTGTTGGCGGTTAGGTTCAGGATGGAATTGGCGTCGTTCGAGCTGTTGAATTGAAAGTTCCCGTTGTTGTTGATCGCGCCCAGGATGTTCGTGTCGGTGTTGGTCAGGCCCGTATAGGTGCTGCCCGCGCTCAACGTCAGCGCGCCATTGGTGCTCCCGTCCAGGGTAGTCGGGTTGCCGGGGACCGTTTCCAGCGTCCCGCCATTGAGCGTGTTCAACGTTCCCCCCTGGATGCCTGCGTTCGCCATTTCCACCGCGGCCGAGCTGCCATTAGCGGTGATGTTTCCGCCTTTATTGTTCACCGCAGTCGAAATCACCAGGATGCCGCTGTTGGTCGCCTCCAGCAAGCCTGTGTTGGTGATGCCCCCCGAGCCATTCAGGTATAGCTGGAGCTGGGCCGACCCGCCTGCCGAATTCGCATCGATGACCGCGCCAGACTGGTTGACCAACGCCAGACTGCCGTTCCCGATGATCCCGTCACCCTCGATTATGTTGTTGGTGTTGGTTAGAGTGAAGCCGTTGCCCTGGATGTAGGCGTAGCCGCCGTTCGCGGCGGCGGTGTTGAGAATGACTGTACCCTTGCCGCCACCCTGCAGCGTCGTGTTGGCGCCGAGGTTGAGGAAGGCATTAGCGTCGCTGGAGCTGTTGAACTGAAAGCTGCCGTTATTGTCGATCGTGCCCAAGACGTTCGTAACGGTGTTCGTCTGACCCGTATAGGTGCTGCCACTGCTCAAGGTCAGCGCGCCGGCGCTGGTACTTCCATCCAGTGTTGCTGAGTAACCAGTGGGAATTCCCATGGTTCCGCCATTGACCGTGTTCAGCGTTCCGCCCTGGATGTCGGCCTCCACCAGTTGCACCACGGCCGCGCTACCGTTGGCGGTGATGTTTCCAGCTTTATTGTTCACCGTATTCGAGATCACCAGGATTCCGTTGTTAGTCGCCTCCAGCAAGCCCGAATTGATGACGTTTCCCGAACCGTTGAGGTTTAACTGCAGTTGGTCCCCGCTACTCGCAATTGCATTAGCATCAATGATCCCGCCAGACTGGTTGACCAACGCCATGTTCCCGTTCCCGATGATCCCGTCGCCCTGGATAATGTTGTTGGTGTTGGTCAGAGTGAAGCCGTTGCCCTCGATGTAGGCGTAGCCGCCGTTGTTGAGAACGGTGCTCAGGGTCACCGTGCCTTTGCCCCCGCCCTGCAGCGTCGTGTCGCCGGTTAGGTTAAGGATGGAATTGGCGTCGTTCGAGCTGTTGAATTGAAAGTTCCCGTTGTTGTTGATCGCGCCCAGGATGTTCGTCTGGGTGTTTGTTGGGCCCGTGTAGGTACTGCTCGCGCTCAACGTCAGCGCGCCCTTGGTGCTCCCGTCCAAGGTAGTCGGTTCGCCGGGAACCGTTTCTATCGTCCCGCCATTGAGCGTGTTCAGCGTTCCACCCTGAATGTCGGCGTTCGACATTTCTACCGCGGCCGAACTGCCGTTGGCGGTGATGTTTCCACCAGCATTGTTCACCGCATTCGAGATCACCAGGATGCCGCTGTTGGTCGCCTCCAGCAAGCCCGCATTGGTGATGTTCCCGGAACCATTCAGGTATAGCCCGACTTGGGCTGAACCGCCCGCCGAATTGGCATCGATGACCCCGCCAGACTCGTTGACTATCGCCAGACTGCCGTTCCCGATGATCCCGTCGCCCTGGATAATGTTGTTGGTGTTGGTCAGAGTGAAGCCGTTGCCCTCGATGTAGGCGTAGCCGCCGTTGTTGAGAACGGTGCTCAGGGTCACCGTGCCTTTGCCCCCGCCCTGCAGCGTCGTGTCGCCGGTTAGGTTAAGGATGGAATTGGCGTCGTTCGAGCTGTTGAATTGAAAGTTCCCGTTGTTGTTGATCGCGCCCAGGATGTTCGTCTGGGTGTTTGTTGGGCCCGTGTAGGTACTGCTCGCGCTCAACGTCAGCGCGCCCTTGGTGCTCCCGTCCAAGGTAGTCGGTTCGCCGGGAACCGTTTCTATCGTCCCGCCATTGAGCGTGTTCAGCGTTCCACCCTGAATGTCGGCGTTCGACATTTCTACCGCGGCCGAACTGCCGTTGGCGGTGATGTTTCCACCAGCATTGTTCACCGCATTCGAGATCACCAGGATGCCGCTGTTGGTCGCCTCCAGCAAGCCCGCATTGGTGATGTTCCCGGAACCATTCAGGTATAGCCCGACTTGGGCTGAACCGCCCGCCGAATTGGCATCGATGACCCCGCCAGACTCGTTGACTATCGCCAGACTGCCATTCCCGATGATCCCGTCGCCCTGAATTACGCTGCCGGCGTTGGTCAGGGTGAAGCCGTTGCCCTCGATGTAGGCTTGGCCGCCATTGTTCAGAACGGTGCTCAACGTCATCGTCCCGCTGCCCTTCAGAGTCGTATTGGCACCGAGGACGAGCAAGGCATTGGCGTCGCTCGCGCTGTTGATCGCGATCGTCCCAGCATTCGATATGGTGCCGCCGTCCACGGTTAGAGATGTGCCGGGGTTGAAGCTCAGACTGTCGCCGGTGGTGATAGCAAGATTGTTGATTGCTGCATTGATGTCCAGAGTGACGGGCGAGTTTTTGCTATTACCGTTGTCGATTAGAGCATTGTCGCTCGTGTTAGGGAGACCAGCCGTCCACATGCTGGCGTTGCTCCAGTCCCCAGGTCCGCCTGTCCAGATGTCGTTGGTGATGGTGGGAGCGGCGGGGCGGCTCACCGCCGAGGGGAAGCCGAGTTGAACGTACTGCCTGAGGCTTTCGCCGCGGATCCCGAACGCTCTGTACCGTTCAAAGGCGAAACGGGGGTTGCTGCTGGGCTGGGCCATCCGAATATCACTACTATTCACCGCCGCTCTGAAGGCCCCGGGGGAACTCACGCGCCAATGATAGAAACGGAAGAAGGAGGAGCAGTTGCCAATCGCTTTGCACCACGCTTGATTCCATTCGGCGGTTGTCTGGGAATGGGCTAAGGTGGGAGATAGCCATTCTGCTCCCAAAGAGGCGACTAGCAGTAAAACCAGCATCTGCGCTGTCCGGCAGATCACGGTGCTCTTGCAAAAGGCTGGTCGTTGTGGAGTCATTTGTGTCCATCCCCTACGTGTCCATTTCATAGTCGCCTCCAGAATTCGTACCCTAGTTAAGTTTAGAAGGCTGCGGAATTCCGCCGCTCTCTCAAAGCCTTGCACGCCGCTAGGCATTGAAAGGAGTGGGAAAGTGCGCGCTTGCAAGCATTCAGGTGTGGCTGTCCCCCAACCGGCGAAAGACAGAGCTTCGCCCGACTCTGCATTTGTGGTAGAATTCAGCGACTTTAGCAAGGCTTTTGAGGTAGCTTTACGGTAGGCTACCTATTAATAAATAAAGGCTCGAATCGGCGTTCCTCCCCTCAATCCGAGTTCTTGGTGATCTATGGGATCAGCTTCTCCCGGCCGAGAGCGAGAGATGCCTACGGAACCGAACGGCAACGGGAAATGCCCGGGCCCGGATTCAGTCCGCACGGAGCTCGACCGGATTCTAGCGAGTGCGAGCTTCCGCGGCTCCCCACCTCTCAGACGCTTTCTGCGTTACACGGTCGAACATAGCCTGCACGGTGAAGCCGACCAGCTAAAAGAGTACCGGTTAGGGCTCGAAGTTTTTGGCCGCCGCTCATCCTATGAACCTCAGAAAGACCCAATCGTGCGACTTGAGGCTCGCCGTCTGAGGGCCAAGCTGCGGGAGTACTACGAGGACGAGGGCAGACAAGATCCAGTCGTGATTAGCGTTCCAAAGGGCGGCTACGCCGCGACATTTGTCGCCAATGGTCACCGGGAACCGTCTGTCTTGACGCCCGCTCCGCAAGTAACTCCGCCCATTGACCCGGTTCCCTCCTCATCGAAAAACGCCAAGATCGGAATGGCGGCGGTCATTTGCATAGTGGTCCTGTTGCTGGTTGGTTGGGCGCTGAGTCGCAGGCCAGGTCGGATGTCCGGTGCCGCTTCCCGCCAGTCGATCTCGATGGCCGTGCTGCCGCTGCAAAATCTCTCGGGCGATCCCACCCAGGACTTTCTTGCCGATGGCATCACTGAGAACCTTATCGACAACCTGTCGCGGCTCCCCGGCTTGCGGGTCATGGCCCGCAGCACCGCCTTCCGTTACAAAGGCGCGGAGTCAGACCCTCAAAAGGCAGGACGGGATCTGCACGTTCGCGCCGTGCTGAGCGGGAAGTTGCTGGAACATGGTGACACACTCGTAGTCCAGATGCAGTTGGTCGACGTCGCGAAAGGCTCGCTGCTGTGGGACAACCAGTACCGCCGGAAGCTGGCCGAGATTCAGTCTGTCCAGGAAGATATCTCACGTGACATCCCCAGACAACTACAGCTGTACCTAACGGACGAGGAGATGGCCCGTCTCGTCAAACCGCAAACTGAAAGCTCCGAGGCTTTTCAGTTGTATCTGCGGGGGCGCTACAACTGGAACAAACGAACCGAGGAAGGATTCACCAAAGCGATCGAATACTTTGACCAGGCGATCGACCAAGATCCCCAGTATGCACTGGCCTACGCGGGGCGGGCCGACAGCTATATCTTGCTGGCCGAGTACACAGTCCTCCCAAGCAAAGAGGCGCTCCCAAAGGCGCAGCAAGCGGCCGCGAAAGCTTTGGAGCTAGATGAGACGCTGGCGGAAGCGCATACCTCTCTGGGCGCAGTCAGAGCGGACTATGAGTGGGATTGGCGAGGCGCCGAGAGTGAGTTTCGGCGAGCCATCGAACTTAATCCGAGCTACGCGACGGCCCATCAGTGGTATGCCGAACTATTGTCCCAAGAGGGCCGGCACGACGAAGCCATCGCGGAGATCCGACGGGCCCAAGAGCTCGACCCGCTTTCCCTAATTATCAACGCCATCGCGGGAAGGATTCTTCTTTTTGCCGGAAGAGTTGACCCGGCGATTGAGCAACTGGGGAAGACTCTGGAAATTGACCCGAACTTCAGCATAGCGAACTATGACCGGGGCAAGGCATATTTGCAAAAGGGAATGTTGAGCAGGGCAATCGCGGAGTTTCAGAAGTCCGTCAACCTGTTCAAGGTCTCGGAGAGAGACGCGGCATTGGGATACGCGTACGCGCGTCTTGGCAAGAACGCGGAAGCCCGCCACATACTCGAAACCTACTTGGAGGAATCGAAGCGCACTTATGTATCGTGGTACGGCATCGCGTTTGTTTACGCAGGACTCGGACAGAAGGATCAGGCCTTCGCCTGCCTGGAGAAAGCTTATGATCAGAAAGACGTCAGGCTGAGGGACTTGAATGTAGAACCCCTATTCGAGAACCTGCGTTTCGACCCGCGTTTCGCCCACCTCGTGCGCCGCGTTGGCCTTTAGAAACTCCATGGCAAATCTCCAGGGCCGGTTCGCTGAGTCCAGGAGTTTCAGATTCGCCAGCGCTCTGAATTTTTCATTTGTTGATCAACCCGACTACTCATTGAGAGGCATGTCCAAGCTGTCCTGGGAGTTCTCGAGCGTTGGCTGCTATTGCGTGATTGAACTTCCAACAGTGGCGAATGTGTTGGTCGCGCAGCAAAAGATGTGATTGGATTCGTCCGCCGTCACGCCTATCGTCACAGCCCAGGCCGTGCCAAGTTGTTGATTACAGCCCTGCGCGTTTTCCTTCGCTATTTGTGCCAGCGCGGGAGCATCACCAGCGATCTGGCAGCCAGCGTCCCCCGTGTGGCCATGTGGCCAGGATCCACTATCCCGAAGTTCCTTTCTCCGGATCAAGTTCGCCAAGTGCTGTGGCTCAGTGCGATCAGAGCAGCGCCGTCGGCGAGCGGAATTACGCCATTCTGCTGCTGCTTTGCCGGACAAGATGATGCGCGGGCTGTCGACGCGCAACTACGGCGCGGTGGTGAAGGAGTTCCATGAAGCCTACGGGGTGGAGAAATCGGCGGTGAGCGACAGCTTCATCGAGGCCAGCCGGGAGAAGTTGCAGGAGTTGATGGAGCGGCCGCTGGGCGAGTTGCGACTGTGTACGGTGCTGATCGACGGCACGCCGTTCCGGGATCGGCAGATGATCGTGGCCTTGGGCATCAGCATGGACGGGCGCAAAATTGTATTGGGCTTGCGCGAAGGAGCGACAGAGAACGCCAGCGTGGTAAGCGCGTTGCTCCAGGATCTGGCGGCGCGCGGGCTGGACTTCAGCGTCCCTAGGCTGTACGTGCTGGACGGAGGCAAAGCGTTGGCGGGGGCGGTGCGCCGTCATGCCGGCGAGGCGGCTTTGATCCAACGCTGCCAGGTGCACAAGCGGCGGAACGTGATCGATCATTTGCCCGAGGAGCACAAGCCGTCGGTCAAGAAGAAACTACAGAATGCCTACGCCATGACCGAATACGCCGATGCAAAACGTGCGCTGGAACGATTGCATCGGGAGCTGATGGAACTGAATCCGAGCGCCGCCCGCAGCCTGGAGGAAGGCATGGAAGAAACGCTCACGGTGCATCGTCTGCGGGTTCCAGCCCAGTTGCGTCGCACGCTAACGAGCACGAACGTGATCGAGTCGGCCTTCTCCATCGTGGAGACGGTTTGCCGCAACGTTAAACGATGGCGTGCCGGCGATCACATCGAACGCTGGGTCGGCTCTGGTTTGCTGGTGGCCGAGCGCCAGTTCCGCAAGGTGCAGGGCTACCGGGAGATTCCGTCGCTGTTGACTTCGCTTGCGAACACGGTTGCGAAGAAGGCTGTTGCCGAGGAAGTGAAGGTTGCGTAGCCTATGACGGTCGAGAGTCGCTAACTTTCAACGGAGTTTCGGGCAACGTCACCGACTTGGCGAGCGGGCTGGGATGCCCCCGGATTAGTTGGCAGCCCGGCGTAGAACAGCCGAACTACTGTTCAACAGACAGGAAGGAATGAATGATGGAAGGCAAAGCTGCGTAAAAAGGCAGGCCCGGAACTCGGAGGAGAAAAAACCGGCCAGCCACCCCCTCAAAACTTACCGCCCACTATACGCCTGTTTTTCCTTTACAAGTGTGCCATTTTGACGTCGAGAATTGGCTGGGCAAGTCAATGAGTATAACGGCGATGTTTCACCAACTACATACATGTGCTTCGTCTATTCGGGTTACTTCAGGCCTTCGACCAGATAAAGATCTGAGAGGGTGCGGATGTACCCGTAGACGTAGGCCTTGGCATCCGGAGTTATCGTGATTCCCCGGACGGTATCGATTCCCGCCGCGTCCGCCGGGACCAATTCTTTCCACAACGTTCTTTTCCCGGTGGCCAATTCGAGCTGAAATACTTTGGCCGGAATCTCTCCAAATCGGAAAACGTAGAGGGATCGGCCATCCGCCGAAAAGCCTGTCGGCGCTTCATCCGGTTGTGTGCCCGCAACCAGCACCGGTTCACCCCCAGCAATGGGATAGAGATAGACTTTGTGATCCGGGCCCACACTCGCAGCAAAATCTCCCTTCGGAGAAATCACGACTGTCGGATTCACCCCTTCCGGACTAATCGGCCGCGGCTTACCTTCCCCAGGCGACTCCACATACAGCCGGAATCCATGCCCAGCCTCATTGCCCGAAAACACAACTTGCTTTCCATCAGGAAGCCACCGCCCCCACAGATGATTGATCGCATCGTGAGTAAGGGGCTTTGCTTCACCGACGCCGGTCGGCAGCAGAACCAACGGCGACGGCGTGACATTGGGCCGCGCCAGCGCCGATTTTCCATCAGGAGACAATGCCAATCCAACTCCTTCGCTAAGCCGAATGGCAGGCGAACCATCGGTCTTGCGCAGATAAACCGCGTACTTAGGCCCTCCCCCCTCCCCAGTCTCGGCAAACAGAACAGTTTTGCCGTCGGCCGACAAATCGCCGGGCGAAGACCAGTCGAGCCAGGACAAGTCGCGTTCCTTCGTATCGCCGGGAGTCAATCCGATAATTCCGGCGCGATCATTGCCTCGAGTCAACAGCACATTCCCTTCGCGGCCAACATCGAGCAACGTCAACTCACCTGGAACCCGCGCCAGCAACCGGATAGCTCCAGTGAGCGTGACCGCATACAGAGATCGATCGCCGCCAGTCCTCGTGGCCGTAAACCAAATCTCCTCACCGCCCGGCGACCACGCAATTCCCTGAATGCTGTCCCAGCCCGTAGAAAGCGTTGTCTTTTTCCCCGCCAGATCAACCATGGCGACCGCACCGCCGTCGTCCCCCAACTGAGGATGATCAATAAAGGCCACCATGTCGGCCTTCGGCGAAATGCGAATATGTCCAATCCATCCGTCGGCCTGGTAAAGCACTTTTCCAAGAGGAAACTCCAGGCGATGCCGGCCTTGCTCTTGCCGCGCAATCGCCAGATTGCTTCCATCCGGAGACCAATCAGCCCATTCGACGTCCTCCAGAATTTCCCGAGGAGCGCCACCGACCAAGGGCACGCGCGCCAGCGTGCCGGAATACAGGAACTGCGCGACCGGATGACTTCCCAGAGAAAGCGCCATCTCGCCCAAAGACGAAACCGCCAGAACATCGGCTCCGGCAGGCTCCAATTCGTGCGACTCAGGACTCTCCGGGCGCGTAGTAAAAAGCTGAAGAGATTTTCCTTCCCACGCGGCGCTGTAGATGATCGTCTTACCATCCGGAGCAAATCGTGCCGCGTGCACCATGCCGCGCCGGAATGTGAGCGGATGATAAACCGGTAACGACGCCTCTACCGGACGTTGCAACAAGAATCTTCCAGCCAGAAGACCCGCGATCAGAGCGATCGCGGCCATCACCAATGACGCCATAACCGGCAAGCGCCTTCGCGGCGCCGCAGTCTCAACCACAGGAGTCGCGACTATTTCCGGTGACGTCACCACCGGTACGCTTCCCGAGCGGGCACGCGACGTATCCACAGCGCGCTTGATTCGCTTCAGGTCTCCCCGCAACTCGGCCGCAGTCTGATAGCGAAATTCACGCTCTTTTTCGAGCGCTTTGAAAATCAATTCCTCCAGCTTAGGCGGGATCGCCGGATTCACGCTCGATGGAGGCGCCGGAGTGCGATTCAGAATCGCCTCAGAAATAACGCCCGTGCTGCTCCCCGAAAACGCCAATCCCCCGGTAGACATTTCATACAGCACCGACCCAAACGCAAACAAATCAGTGCGCGCATCAAGTTCGTCCGCCCGCACCTGCTCCGGCGACATGTACGCCACGGTTCCGACCGTCGAGCCGGGCGTGGTCATCAGCGCGCCATCGGTTGCGGTTCGCAGCGCCGATTCTGAACTGCCGTGACGGTTCTCCGGCGCGAGTTTCGCCAGACCAAAGTCCAGTAGCTTGGCCTGCCCGCGCTTGCTCACGAAAATATTTGCCGGCTTGATGTCGCGATGAATGATCCCCTTGGAATGCGCAGCATCGAGCGCATCCGCAATTTCAATCGCCAGGTTCAGCAGCGTCTCCGTGTCCATCGCCCGTCCGGCGATGCGGTGCTTCAGCGTCTGTCCTTCGAGCAACTCCATGACGATGAAAGCCTGCCCATTTTCCTCATCAATCTCGTGGATGGTACAGATATTCGGATGGTTCAAGGCCGATGCGGCACGCGCCTCCCGCTGAAAGCGATCTAGCGCTTGACGATCCTTGGCAAGTTCTTCAGGCAGAAACTTGAGCGCGACAAAACGGCCGAGTTTGACATCCTCAGCCCGATACACAACTCCCATGCCGCCGCCACCCAACTTCTCAACAATGCGGTAATGCGAGATGGTTTTGCCGATCAATTAAATAAGGTCACTCCGTGCGCGACCATCTTAGGGGCGAACCCGCAGCAAGTCAATGAATCGCGGGGAAGGTGTATAGCGACGGCAAAAGTGCTACACCCCTACCTTCAGAGCTACCGTTCGGCAATCCACGACGAAAACGACCCGGTCAAACGAGTGTAATTGATTCCATGACAATGTGGGCTCCGATGCCCGAGTAGACTTTGGTGGTGCTGAATCCAACCAAAGGGCTCGGGAGAAAGGAGCCGAAGATGATCATTATAGGAGCAGACTACCACCCGGGCTTTCAGCAAATTGCGTTTGTGGATACCGGCAGTGGGGAGTTCCAGGAACGTCGACTGCAACATCGCGAGGAAGCGGAAAAGTTTTATCGCGATCTCGCGGCCCAGGGGATGCAGGTGCGAGTGGGGATGGAAGCCAGTGGACAGGCGCGCTGGTTTGAGCGATTGCTCTCGGAGTTGCACTTCGAGCTGTGGATCGGAGATGCCGCGAAGATCCGGACGAAGCGAGTACGCAAGCAGAAGACGGATCGCCAGGACGCGCAGTTGATTCTGCAGTTGATGCTGGAAGATCGCTTCCCGAAGATCTGGGTACCGAGCTGGGAGAATCGGGATCTGCGGCAACTGCTGTGGCACCGGCACCGCATGGTGCAAGCGCGCACGCGAATCATGAATCAGTTGCAAGCGGTGGCGCTCAATGAGGGTCTGCGCTGTAAGAAGAGGTTGTGGCGCAAACACGGACGGCAGCAACTGGAGTCATTCCGCCTGGCTCCGTGGGCCAGCCGGCGACGGCGCGATCTGCTGGAGTTGCTGGATCGGCTGAACCCGACGATCGCGGAACTGAGTCAGGCGATTGAGCAAGAGGCTGAGAAGTTCCCCGAGGCACGATGTTTGATGACCCATCCCGGAGTAGGGTCGCTGACCGCATTAGCTTTCGTGCTGATCATCGGGAGAGCGGATCGGTTTGAGTGCGGCGGTAGCCTGGGTTGCCGCAAGCGGTCCGATTGCCGCCAGCTTTGCCAAGCCGAAGTCGAGCACCTTCACCAGGCCGCTCTCCGTTACCATTATGTTTCCTGGCTTCAGGTCGCGGTGAATAATCCCGACTGCGTGTACCGTCGCCAGCGCGTCCGCGATTTGAGCACCGTACTTGAGGGTGTCGCCAAGCTTCAGGCCCTTGCGCCCGATTAGTTCGGACAGCGGTTTGCCCGCGACGTACTCCATTACGATGAAATCGAGGCCATCCTCGTTAGCCACCTCGTGCACGGTGATGATGTTGGGATGGTTCAGCGAAGAAGCCGCCTTCGCTTCTCGTACAAAGCGCTGCTTTTGTTCTAGGTCGGCGACCTTTTCTGTGGGCAAGACTTTTATCGCGACAAGGCGATCCAAGTTGGTGTCGCGGGCTTTGTAGACTACACCCATCCCTCCCTCGCCAAGTTTCGCGAGGATGCTGAAGTGCGAGATGGTTTTACTGATCACTGGCGCGAATCTTAAGTCTGCAAGACACGCAAGTCAATGAAAGACGTGGGGTTGGAGGCGTCTCCAGCAGGATCGCTGTTGTAACATCGCGATTAAACCCCCTCAATGAGTGAAATGGCCTGCCTTGAAAAGAGCCTTGACTCATTGCGAACAGGGGGTGGCGCAGAGCCTCTTTTCATGCTTCGTTGTGACCGGAGTCCGGTCATGCTGACCTGGTTTCGACAGTTATACTGATTTCGACAGTTATACTGACGAACGCCAGGTTGACCAACGATGGGCCTTCTAGACTTGTCTCGGAAAATAAGACGAAGTTCACGGAGCAAGGGTCTTGGTTTACGCCGTTGACAGCCGATTTGACGAACTTCTCAAAGAAGATTCTGAAATATACCGGCGCTACTACAGGGCGACAACCACTGCAGTCCTTCCTAGCATTCAGGCCCTGCTCGGACGTTTGGAACAGAAATTTGACATCGTTCACTTGATAGTCGACGTAACGGAGTTCAGTAGGTCGCCTTGAAACCCTGGTCGGGACCACCAGTCGTGGCTTGATAAGTGCCCACCAGAAGGCTATGGTCGTTGGCTCCGAAGCCGATGGTGGCTACGCTGCTCGGATAGTCGAACGTATAGTACGTGCCCGCGTGGAACAACGCACCTTGGATATGTTCGAAGCTGGAATTCAGGGTTTCATACACAACATCACCAGCGGTGTTGATGCCCCGGGCGACCGAGTTTGCTGCTTCGGGCACGTTTATCGTCTTGTAGGTCTTGCCGTTGTACAGCGCAGACCAGATGTGGGTCCCTTGTCCGTAATACATGACGATATTGCCCGACTTATTGATGCCGGTGGCGATGGTGGAAGCCGAGCCGGGCACCATCAGAGTGGTGTACGTCTTGCCGTTGAACAGGAATCCATGGTCTTTACCGCTGGCGTCGGTGTAGAAGCCAACAATCTGTCCGCCATCGTTAATACCGTAGGCGACGGAAGCCTTGGCACCACTCGGGCCGGGGATACTGGTGAACTTGCCATTCTGGTACAAAAACCCGGTCGAAACGCCGGCAGAACTCTTCCACGAGCCCACAATCGCGCCGTTCGAATTAATACCGGTGCAGCCATCGGAAACCGCGTTCGGGTGATTAATTGTGGTCACCTTACTGCCGACCAGCATAAAGCAGTGGACGACGCTTTGTTTGTCTTCGTACTCACCGACGATCACGCCATTGTTGTTGATTCCCCCCAGAAGGGTGGCAACCGCTCCCGGCACGTTGACTTTGGTGAACTTGAAAGTCAAAGTTGGCGCACTGGCCGCGGTCGTAGCGAAGATGAGCGCCAGCGCGAAGATCAGCAGTGGTGACTTGCAGGTTTTCATAGTTATCTCCTCCCCCACAGGTTTTTCTTTGGACCTAAGGCTCCCCGGCTGTCGCATATAATGCCTCGCTGCTCCCCTGGGCGTCAACCGGCATAACCCGACAGAACCCGACATTTGGTGGAAACTTAACGCATCTGGAGCGCGACAGCACTAGCAAAAGGAAAGGCGTGAACGTGAACTACGTTGTTGAGCGGGACATCCAAGCAGTTGGGTCATTTGGCGTAACATCCCGATTACGCTCAAAACCCCTCAATGAGCGCCATGGCCTGGTTGCGACAGTTGATCACATTGGCCGGCAGCGGACGGACAAGTGTGGTCGCGCGCGATGCCAAGTTCGTCATCGACTACGCGGATGCGCACCAAAATGTAATTCTTGCCTCGGCCTGTTCCGGACACGGCTTCAACACTTCCCCGCAGTAGGCGAAGCGCTCGCTCAAGCATTGGGACTACCCACCAAAGCTGACTTATCGACTTTTGCATTACGGAGTGATTCGCCCCTGAATGTGGCTACACCACTAGGACATAGTCTGGCTTGACGTATTTGTGCAGAATACGTGGGACAGCTAGAATCAAGGAACTCGCGAGTGTCAAGTTGGGGGGATAATTCGTTGCGGTTGCTTCTGTGGTTTGCAGTGATCTTTTTGGCGGTTTGCGCGTTTGCGCAGCAAGCCACTCCCTCCGCGAGGCCGGCAGGATCGCCTGAGACGGTCCAGCAGCCCACGGGCGCGTCGCGGAGCCAGACTGGAACACTGCCACCCGACCCTCCTACCAGCTCGAGTCATCCCGACGCTCCGAGCCAATCTGCGACTCATCCTGAAACGGACGCCTCGAAGCAGCAGCCCAAACGGATTCTCGGCGTAATGCCCAATTTTCGTGCGGTCAGCCCGGGGGCGACCCCTGCCCCCCCCACGTTCAAGCAGTCTCTCAAGATTGCCACGCAGAACAGTTTCGACTACTCGTCATTCATCTTTGTCGGCATCACCTCAGCTTTGGCGGAGGCAACCGACGCCCATCCACAACTGGGCAAGGGCATGGGTGGTTTCGGGCAGTACTACTGGCGTGGCTTTGTCGATAAGACGGACGGGAATTATTGGGTGATTTGCCTCTTGCCGACCGTTTTCCATCACGACGAGCGTTACTACGCCCTGGGAGAGGGCGGCTTCTGGAAGCGCGGCACCTATGCCGCCACTCGCATTTTCGTCGCGCGCAAGTATAACGGGGACAATACGTTCAACATTTCCGAGGTTGCAGGCCGCGCCATCGCTCAAGGTATCTCCACCACCTACTATCCGAGCGCGAGCAACACCGGCGAAAAGCTCGCCGAGAAGTACGCTTATGCATTGGGGCGCGACGCCCTCACCAACGTATTTCGTGAGTTCTGGCCCGACATCGCGACGCACGTGCTCCATCGCCACCCATAGTCCGAGGGTTCCAGGCGCTCGCTGCGGTTCTTCGCACGGGACGCGATGGCTCATTAGGGTGCTCCGCATCGCTCCCCGCCGGATACGAGGTCTATCATCGACCGGGGTCGCCACCATGACCGATCCGGACGCGGGGAGCAACTGGTTGTTTTTTGGTCCCGTCAATGCCCCGATCTACGGAGCCGTGGGCTATACTCTCTGGCTATTTCTTGTGGGAGACGATGACAAGTCCGCAGCGTCCAAGAAGGAACGCTCAGATCGGGCCGCTCGATCACTGACTCGTGGGTAATTACCGCGTATAGTTGGCGAAATCTATTTCACTCAAAATCCCCCTTCAAAATCGCGAAGGGGCGAACAGACGGCGCAAGCTTGTGCTAAGTGATTTCAGTAAATGATCACTTCCGGGGTAGCGGGAGGAACCGTCAATGTGTCCTCGCGTTTGATGTGCAAATGGGATGGAAGGGTAGTGCTCTTCGAAGTCGGGTGGGCAGACGCAGGGGTGACAGTCCAGTGCCTACTTCCTGTTCGTGGCTGACAACAGAGGAATCATTGACAATTACTTGAGCGCTGCGTCGGGAGTCATATATAGGGGCAGAAATTTAAGGTCTGCGGGGATGGGAACGCGGCCCAAAACGATGTTGGCTCTGTCCGCATTCATTTTGAGCCTCGCTTTTTGGGCCTCCGCCAGTATCCACTCAAAGGAAACCTTCGGAAGGCCCGCCTCACTTTGTGAATAGCTCCCTCCCACATCGGAATGGAAACCGCAGAACCATGCCTGCCGAATGTCCTGATCCGGAAGGGAGGGCCTCAGAGGTTGGCCTGGAAGCGGCAGTGGTCGTTCGTGCGTCAAGTTGGCTACTCTGGCCTTTATCTCTTGGAACTCACTGGTGTCCACAACGTATTGAGCCTTGTCTGGCAGCAAAGAGGAAATCTCCTTTTGTGCGCGACGAATGCGGTCTTCCGTCGCGGGATGAGTAGCGAGGGCTTTCGCTACCAGATCTTGTTTCTGTTTCTCTTTGGTTTGCAACTTCTCGAAAATTTGCAACTTCTCCAAGAACTGAATGAAGGCTTGGGGATCGTAACCGGCGGCGTATTCGTATTCCAGCCCAAGCAGGTCGGCTTCCCGCTCCGCATCGCGGCCAAACTTCGTGAACAACATCGGGGTGATTACTCCGGCGAGACCGCCAAACACTAGGGGAATTGAGGCATACCGCCAGATTTCCTTGCGAGTTCTTGCGCGGGTTGCATGACGCGCCGCCACGTGCGCAACTTCGTGAGCCATTGCGCCCGCTAATTCCGCTTCGTCATCTGCGGCCAGAATCAATCCCGTGTCTACGTAGAGGTATCCCCCGGGCAAAGTGAAAGCATTAATCTCATCAGATTCGATCACTTTGATCGTGAAAGGTACGTGCGCGTCGGAGTTACCGACAATCTTTTGCCCCAAGCGGTTGAAGTATTCGGTGATCACTGGATCAGTGACCAACTTGCTGCTCAAATCCACATCCTGCGCGAGCGCGTGCCCGAGGTTCCGCTCTCGTTCCGGGGAGTACCTGTTGGGTCCGTTGCCGACACCGCGGTCGCCGATGTGGTTGATGTCATACTTGGATGGCACCTTCTTTTTTTCGGAGGTTTTCGAGATGACCTCACTGGAATCGTTATGACTAGCCTTCGATTCCTGCGGGCTTGTGTCGTGGGCACTAGCTTGACCAACCCACGGGGAAAAGAGGAGGATGGAAAAGTCGAGCGCCCACACCCCAGCGCTCAGGGGGAAAACCCTGGATTTCCACGGTTCAGCACTCGGGGAAGACGGCATGTCAGCCCTTCATCCGTTGAATTTATGCAGCCCTTTGTGCTGGCTTCGCGCCCAGAAGCCGATGCCTGCCTCCTCCTGATTTAGAAGCAGATTCTGTCTAGTCGAAGGATTACATCGACAACATTGTGGCACATTCCGCCAGTGGTCCGAAGAAATAAAGATACCTAGTCTGGCTGGTACTTCCCGAGTTGGGTCGGGAGAACTGCAAAGTGTTCCGGGCCGTACCACGCGCCGATAGGTTGTCGCAAAATCTCGATTACACTTATTGAGGGGTTTTGAGCGAAATGGCCTGTTTTCGTCAATCACCGGCAATCTTCTGTTAGAGTGGTCGTCAATTCGGGGGTGGGGCATGCGACACAACACTGCCTGGCCGGCCTTTCTCTTCCTTTTCTTGTGTTTCGAGATCGCGACGTGGGCGTCGGCTCAGAACGTCCGGCTATACGTGGACAACAGCGAGGGTGACGACGTCAGCGTCATCGACCTGAAGACGCTGAACACCGTAGATGACATCCGTCTGGGCGACAAAGTTCACGGGCTGGCGATCCAGGCGGATGGGCGGCGGCTGTTTGCGACCATCGAATCCGACAACACCCTGCGCGTGGTAAATACCGCAACCAACAAAGTCATCGCGACGATCAAGCTGACGGGGCGTCCGAATCAGTGCGCGGTCACGCCCGACGGACACTATGTGGCGGTGCCAATCCGCGACAAGAATGCAGTGGACATTGTGGACGTGCAGCAGCAGAAGGTGGTGAAAACGCTGCCGGTGAGCAACCCGCACAACGCATTCAACGCCGGTAGCAATCGCTACCTGTTCGTGAGCGCGATGGGCGCGAACCAGATCAACGTCATCGACCTGATGACGATGGCGTACTCGGTGAAGGTGTCGGTCGGAGGAATTCCCCGGCCGTACGTCGTGACGCCCGATGGCACAACGATGTACGTCGCGGTAACTGACCTGCACGGTTTCATGAAGGTGGACGTGGCGAGTGGGAAGGTGCAGCGGGTAGCGATGCCGGCCGAAAACCGCACGCCGAAGCAGCGTCCGTTCGAGCCGAGCAACACACTGACACACGGGCTGGCGCTGTCACCGGATGGGACGGAGCTGTGGGTCACGAGCCTGCTGGACAATAGCCTATACGTCTACGACGTGAAGGCGAACAAGATCACGGGGCGGGTGCAGGTGGGTGATGGGCCGAACTGGGTGACGTTTTCGCCGGATGGGAACTATGTGTGCGTGAGCAATACCGGGACAAATGATGTGTCGATTATCGACGTGCGGGCGCAGCGCGAAGTGAAGCGGGTGAAGGTGGGGAAGGCGCCGAAGCGGATGGTCGCGGCGGTGCTGGGGCCATAGCGAGGGGTTTGCCACGGGGCACCCTAACTGCCGAAAAAGTTCCAGGATAGCTGTTGCTAAATCTCTATTACGTTCAAAACCCCAGCTGACGGGCGAACAGACGGCGCAAGCTTGTGATATGGCCTGTTAGCGTCAGTTATACTGCCGTACTGATGACAAACGAAATCAAACTCGCTTTGGGTGTTCTCGTCGGCCTGCCGCTGTGGGCGTTAGGGCGTGCAGTCGATTTGGCGTGGTTTGAATTCGGCAAACATGGCTTTTACTTATACCAGTGGTAGCCCAGTCTAATCTGCACACCGTTGAACTGAGGATTAAATGGACCCAAGTTGGCGTTCGAAGCATGCAACCACTGGACACCGACGTCCAGCGATCGCCGATTCCTAACAGACACGTATACCCCGCCGCCGCCCCTGGCGGTGACGTTAAAGGTGGAAGTATTTCCCGGGGGCAGATTCGCGGAGGTGACTAACCCTCCGCCTGCTCCTTCGATGTAAGGTGCCAAGTGAGCCGTATGGAAGCTGGAGTTCCAACGAAAAATCACCGGATCAAAAGCGACGCCGTGAACATTCTGATTATTTGAGGTTACGAATACCGGGATCAGGTCGAATCCGTACTCCATGCTATTGCGAAGCCAGCCTCTGCTGATTTCACCACTGATCACTTTGCCGCAAAAAACGCCCGCCGCAAAAATCTGGGACTGCGTGAGAGAATTGGTCGTTTCCTCACCGCTTGCTCCGGCAACCCAAGCGCTGAAATCCCAGTTTCCCTTTTCCAGCGCAGGAGAAGGAACTTGCGCACACGAGGCAGAGGAAAGGAGGATCAGAATCAGGGTGGCAATTCGAGTGGAGGCGTCGCGTCGAGCCATTCGCTTCACAATGTCCAAGTAGGTCTCGGAGGAAAAGCGGAATAGATGGGGTCCGAAATTTGATTCTTGGACTCGAAAACGGTAGCCATTCTAACCCATCGCACTCGCTGGCGACACGATAGCTGGCGTAACATCGCGATTACGCTCAAAACCCCAAGCCAAGGCGAACAGACGGCACAAACTTGTGCTAAGGCTTGATTTCGTCAGTTATCAGGCTTGAAACACGGTCGGACTGGCAAGCGTCGAAACTGAACAGCGACGCTCCCAGTCCTTCCCGAATTTACGAATGGATTCTAATTACTTACTTGGTTATGTGTGCGATCCAGTTGCCAAACTTCTGGCCATTGACGTACTGGCCGGCCATAGTGGAACCGTCGGCGGAGATGGTGACGGCATCGGTCAAGGTCGTGCCTGCGGGAATCTTGGCCCCGAGCTTGTTCAGTACGCTCGCGAGCTTTTGCATGTGGGAAGAGGAGGAGGAGGTCCAGGTAAAAGCTTCGATCCCGTGCCCGAATTGATCGCCGCTCCAGCCCACTACCCGACCATTGTCGGAGATGCCATTTGCGAAGCTTTGATCTGTGCTTATGTGCGTGAGTGTGCCCAATTTGATCAGCCCCCGCTTGTCGGAATAAAAGAACGCAACGCCATACCCGCTGGCGCCCGGGGCCTGCCCTGCGATCTGCGTACCATCGCTGTTCACAGCCGAAGCCTCGCCGATAGTCTTAGTCCCGAGAAACAAGTCGTGCTTTCCACCCACCCAGCGCACGGGGCGGCGGGGGCCGGTGGGATCCTCCCAAAAGCCGACGATCGTCTTCCCATTGGCTGAGATGGCGCTGGCCCGGCTGCTATGGTTGCCGGCCGGATGCCCCAGAGAGAGGTTGCCGGTCTTTGCTGTCCACTCAAAGCCTTCCGCGGCCGTGCAAGTCCAGGCGAGCCCCACGGCTATCGTGCCCTTGCCGCTTACTCCGTAGCCGCTGCCCCAGCTATTGCCGATCTTCGTGCAACCATTGTGGGGATGGCCCAAGTCAACCAAGCCGCTCGCGTTCCATAGGGCCGGCCGGCTGAAACCGTCCGATCCGATGTAACCGCTGATGATGGTGTAGCCGTCGCGCGAGATTCCGATCGAGCTTGAATTGGGATCGCCCGGGCCGAGATCCTGAAATCCGTCCGCAGCGGTCCAACGATAGATTTCGCCGCCGTAGTTTGCAGCCATAACGGTGCCATCGCCGGAAAGTGCGTAGTTCGCCCACGTGCCGGCCACGGGGTCGGAGACCGTCTGGAAGGTTGCGGTTGCCGCCATCGCCGACAGGCAGAGGCTTGAGAACAGGCACAATAAGCCTGCGCTAATTAACCATTTCTTCATTGTCTGGGGATCCTTTAGAGCTGAATTTGCAGAGAACCTGGTGCAGAGAGATCATTCCATGCGACAGGGATGCAGAGAACGTGTTGCTGGACGATCCTTACATGCGACCAGGGAAACAGTCGTTGCTCAAGAGCAACTAAGTCCTACCTTAATTAAAAAGGTCTGGTTCCTTTACGCAAAATCGCGATTTCACTCATTGAGGCTTCGATGTGTGCACTCGCTTGTCTAGAACGGTGTGGCAGAGGCAACAAAGACGCAAGCATCGACGAAAATCAGGTCGACGTTTCGAGCAGTCAGAACTTCACAAACAATTTGCTTGGATGCACGCGCAACGCGGCCGCCAACTTGAGGATGTTCAGTAGCGAAAGATTACGTTCGCCTCGTTCGACATCGGCTGTATAACTTTGATCCATATGCGCCAGTTTCGCCAATTTCACTTGTGTCAGTCCGCGCTTGAGACGGAGCTTCCGAATTCTTTGTCCGAAAATGATTTGGTTGCGCTTGTTCTTAGATTTCACACAACGATTCTAGACCAAGAGCCAGGCGGCGTGAGTTTCGCAGGTCAACGGGCGAAACATCGCGATTACGCTCAAAACCCCCGCTGACGGGCGAACAGACCGCGCAAACTTGCGCTATGGCCTTTTCTCAGCAGCTATCCTGCATTATGCTTTCGGTTGCGACTTTGGAAGTGCGCCTGTCCGAACGAGGTAACTGAGTTTATCGCAGGGGAAGCAGGTGTACCAACGTGAGATACGGCTCTGGCACGATTTGCACCTGTGTGGCGATGACGCTGTGGAGGTTTTTACCAACTGCGCGAACGCCGGTGTTGAATTAACTGGGAAGTTGATGAAATGTCTGTGGCGACAACATGCGAGGGTGTCCGAGGTAGCCTTTCGTTCTTTACTCGACAACCGCCCTGCCAATGGTGATTGCTATCGCAGCCATTGAAGTTCGCACTGAACATATGCAGAGCGACATAGCGGCTGCCCTGGTGGGAGCCGGATTGTTGTCTGTCCTGCTGTTCTCGGCGATAGCCAGCGCTCTCTTATCCAGGATTGATCGGTCTTCTTCGACTTCTCAAAGGGGAAATGAGCGCGAGGAAATGAAATATCCAGTCCTTAAACTCGAAAGTTGCCGTCAAAGGCTTCTACCCGGTGATGAGCTATAACCTGCTCGCGGAGATTCCGTTAAGGAGGCGTATATGGGCCGATTCAGCAGAGTGACGCTACCCGTTCTTTTCCTGAGCGTAACCGCGCTCACAGCCTGTCAGGGCCTGGTTCCACATGACACGCAGAGCTTACTTGACCCCAATCTTAAGCGGTCCGACATCCTTGGCCTTGTGGCGGGTTTTGGAACGACCTTTGCCGCTCTGCCGGACTTGATCGCAATGTTCCGGCGTCGGTCAAGCGCAGGCATGAACCCCAGGATGGCGGCAATCATGGGCGTCTTCCAGATTCTATGGGTGTACTACGGTCTGTTGATACTGTCGCGGCCGGTGATCCTATGGAACGTGGTCGCTGTGGTGGTCAACTTTGTGAGCGTCGGCGCATACGCTTACTTTTTGCGAAAGGAAAAAGCCAAGTCTCTATGACCCCGTGCATCACTCTCGTGGGCAGGGCTGAGATTCAGGGTCAGTCCAGCAGCCTAACCACTGCGGGGAGTGTCGATGTTTTGCAGAGATTCAATCGGCGTAACATCGCGATTATACTCCCTGTGGAAAGGGAGGACTTAGTCAGAGTCTCCCTAGACGAGTCAGAGCCAATCTCATTACTTGAGCAGTGGAGGCCCGCGCTGTACTTGGTTCTCTGAGGGGCGTTTTTACGAAACGAACCCAATAAGCGCGCAAGCCTTAGAGCCTCCGTTGAGGAAGCACCAAGGCGCCGACATCTTTAGCTGCTCGCCCAGGAAAAGCTTGCTAAGCAGCAAAGGGTTCAACGCTGACAACGATACAGGAGTAGTTGGAGACGAAACGCGGGACAAGGCGCAGAAAAGCAGAAGAAACTGATGAAGCAGCTTGCCGATCTCATGGGGAAGCCCGCCCTCGATGACATGCCCCTGGAATGACCTCGACGAGAGAGGAAGTGGTTGAAATCTGCCCGTCAGATGGGCACTTGCCACCCACCAGAGGCTTTGGTGGATATTGGTGGGAAACTTGTGATAGGTTACATGTAACCAATCTTAGAGGTGAAGATGCGAGCACGAATTCACTCCAAGTCGTCTCGGGATAAGGTAAGGGCCCACCGCCAGCGGCTACGTCAGCAGGGCTTGCGCCCAATCCAGATTTGGGTGCCCGACATGCGGTCTCCTGCCTTTGTGACGGAGGCGCACCGGCAGTCCCTCGCCGTTGCTATGAGTCCTCACAGCAAAGAGGATCAAGACTTCATCGACGCTGTCTCTGATCGGGGCGCCGTGTGAAGCGTGGCGAAATCTGGACCGCTGCAGGCGGCAAGGACTACGCTGGAAAGCCCCGTCCAGTTGTGATTCTTCAAGACGACCGCTTCGACATGACGGATTCGATCACGGTATGCGTCTTCACGACCGACCCAACGGATGCTCCTCTGTTTCGGTTGCTGGTCGAGCCCAACGAAAGCAACGGGCTTCGCGCTGTTTGCCGGCTGATGGTGGATAAGATCACGACCGTTCCGAAATCAAAGATCGGCGCACGTATCGGCCGCCTTGTTGACGAGGACATGGTGCGGCTGAATCGTGCTGTGCTCGTCTTCTTGGGCATTGCCGCTCCCAGCGACAAAGAGTAGAACAATCGAACAATCACCGAGATTCGCCGCGGAAAGCTCGATTGGGGTAGTATCCTTCGGGAAGAATTCGGCCACTCCCCGTGGAGGCCTGGGTCCTGGGGAACGGGGATTCGGCAGAACTCTGTCGTCAAAAACAAAAGCGATCACTCAAACTCGGAACGTTGCCCTCGCTTTCGATCATTAATCCGTTTCGTAAGTCGGCATTACGACTCTTTAAGTTCCTCCCTGGCGAAGGGAAAGAGACGTTTCTGCACTACGTGACCCAGAAGGCGTCATGACTCGGTCCAACCGACATTGCTGCGGCTCGATTCAGAATTGTACGAACAGCTGCGCAATCAAGTGCACAGTCGTCGATAGCTGGAGGTGTCAAATGTGCAACACAAGGTTCAACTTCGAAGTCTGCCGCAAAGAGTTTCGCAGCCAGTCGGGCGATGACTCAGAGCAGAACCTGATTACGCTTTGTGCCGAATGTCACGGCATTGTGCATCGCAGTTGAGCAATCCGCTGCAGGCGATGACAGAAGCTGGATTCTGGGATCTGGAAAGATTCACCGAAACTAGCGTTAAACTGCTGGCGAGCAGGGCAGAGGCGTATCAAATGAGGGCTTCGTCGAAATCCGCTAAGGCGTCGGTGATCGTTTTGGGAGTTCTTACTCTCGTAGCTGCGTGGATAAGCTTTCAGCTTTCCACTCACCGTCACACCGGAATACTGCATACCTTGGCTCAAGCCAAGCACCGTCTTAGGGAAATGTCAGCGTCCCCCAATGTGCAACAACGAAGTGCGAGCATGCCAGTCGGGCCGCAACATAGCGTCAATCTGTCTTGGAAAGCTAGCCCTTCGGCGGTCGCGGCTACAACGTGTAGCCTTCAACAAGTGTTGGTACACGGCCGGCTTCATGGTCTCATCACTGATCATTCTGTCCTCCGAACATAGTTGCGTCCTTCGCTGTTCTTTACGGGAGTGGGCGGATTGAAAATCCATACGGTTCTTTCATCGCGTATTAGGACATCTGGGCTCATTAGGAGCCCCCTTTGCCGCTGCAGGCCGCGATGAATTTTTGGCGGTTGAAGCGAGGATTCGTGGATGCCAAGGCTTCAGCAAAGCGACTGCACACGGCATCGACGTTGCCGACTTCGCAGGGATATATTTTCTCTCCCAGTTGTGAAGGGATTCCCATTTTTTGACGACCTCCCCGTCGTCCGCATCTGGCGAGGTGCCGACCAATGTGGAGAGGCTGCCGCCCCCTCATCTGGTGGGAATCAGGCATTGCTGATTCCGCTCTTGATGCTGATCTGATAAGAGAGCACGGTGTTAGCTGTTGCTAATAGCACTTTCAGGCCATAATCAGCATGCTAATGCGGGTCCAAGGTGGATTCCCCGAGGTTCTGCGCGTCCCTCAGTGATCACTTCCAAACCGGCCAGCGGTTATCACTTCCAAACCGGCCAATAGAAGACGTGGTGGACGTAAACGCTCCAGCTTGTCAGCAAGTGCTGAGGCAAGTCTCCAAAAAATGCAGTGATTTGAAACCCGATTTTACGGAAGCTGATATTGAAGTGATTTGTCCGGCGACGATGCCGCCCGCGCCCGCCAGACTCTGCAGCAGATGGAATAATTCCCTTCCATGTAGGCGCTAGCGTCATCGCTCGCGCGGGGATTTAGGAACCATTCCAGGGGTCAACGGCATCGACACCACAGTCGTCGAAGTCCGCAACATTGCGCGTCGCGAGCTTGGCCCCTCGCACTTGGGCAATGGCTGCGATCTGCGCATCCGCATGGCTGATAGGTCTGCCGAGAGCGCGGCGGTGTGCGGCAATCTTAGAGAAAGCTCGCGCTGCGTCGCTCTCGAACCCGAAGACGCGCCCGGCCAAATCCTCGGCAAACATAGCCTCCGCAGCTGCCAGCAACCCCTCGCGGCGCTTACCCTTGGTGAGCAACTCAATTCCATAAAAGATTTCTGCCTCGGTGATTGACGTCGTAAAGAGTTCGGTTGACGGTTTATTCGCAACCCAGGCCACAACTCGAGGAGCGGGCGTGAGCCTCATGAGCTCCGAGAGAACATTCGTGTCGAGGATGATCATTCGCCAAATCCCGGGGCCTGGCGGATCGCGTCGCGTCGCGGCAAGTCAAGTTCGAGTCCGCCAAGAGCTGCAAATCGCCGGCGAATGGCCTCCGCCAGGTTCCCCTTTGCCGGGGATGAAGTGGTTAGAGCGGAACGCAGAATCTCTCTGGCTTCTTCCTCCATCGAACGTCCGTGATGGGCAGCGCGGACCCGCAACCGCGTCTTGGTTTTCTCGTCAAGTTGTCGAATGGTTAATGTGGCCATGCTGGCAATGCTATCACTGCTATCCACGAATGCAAAGCGGGTGCCGCGAACTGAGATGGTCGGGATGGTTCCTCAACCGCTCCCTCCGCGCCGGTCAAGTCGTGACAAATCAACAGCCCCGCCCAAGCGGAAACTTGGACGGGGCATCTATAGCAGTAGCTAAGAAGTTTAGACCGGGTCTACCTTGACACAGGTCGCAATGGCTTGTGACCGGTTGCAAAAAGATCGAGCGGCGCGATAGAGCGCCGCCATATGGTGGTGTCGAGATGAGGTCGCGCTACCGCAGTTCTCAAACTAGAGCGCTCAGGGTTGTAGCTCCCTGCCACCCTAAATGGCTACCCAAGCCTGCGGGACAGTCTCGGGGTCCCAATCTCGCTTATTAGTCACTCTCGCTCTCGCCGCGCACCAACCAGTGGCGGGGTTAGTGATCAAATCATCGAACGCTTTGCATGCTGCTCCCATGAAACTTTTTTGTTGGACGGATTGCCATATCTATGATATGGTTATCCATACATGAAGACGACTCTTAACATTGACGACACCGTTATGGCCCAACTTAAGCGTGAGGCCGCGCGACAGCGCCGCACGATGTCTGAGCTCGTCGAGACTGCGCTGCGCCTGCTGTTTCGACCCGAGAAGAAATCCCGACAGCTTCCTCCCCTGCCCATGTTCCGGAGTGGTGGTGCGATGGCGGACATCGCAGATCGGAATACCCTCTACGAGGTCATGGAAGGGCGGTAATGCTCGCCGTCGACACCAACGTATTGGTATACGCTGCCGACCATGATTCCCCTTTTCATGCCGCATGCCGAGACTGGCTCGAACACCAACGAGTGCGTGCGGATGCCTGGTATACGACTTGGGCGATTTTGTACGAATTCCTGCGCGTTACGACTCACCCACGTGTAATGCGACGCCCATGGGATGCGTTAGCAGCATGGAACTTCGTCGCGGCACTGCTCGCCTCGCCCGGACTCAGTGTCCTGGTACCCACGCAGCGGCATTCTGATGTGGCCGCACAGGTTATCAGGGAGATTCCTCATCTGGCAGGCAATCTGTTCCACGACGCGCATACCGCCATTCTCATGCGTGAGCACGGCATACGGCGGGTCTGTACCCGCGATACTGACTTCCATCGCTTTCCTTTTGTAGAAGTCATTGATCCTCTGCAATTGTAACGAGGAACATTGACGTGGAGCGATGCCGGAAGTCGCTGCGCAGGAGCCAATGAGAAATCTGATTGCGCCAGAAACGGGTTTCGAACGCGCACACTGCCGTAAAGCCTTCCGTGCTCAAAATCCTCCGGAGATTATCTCGGGCAATCCATAATGCTCCGCATATGCCCAGAGATGGGCATCGAACCAAGACAGTTGGTAGGCCGCCATGCCGCGCAACGTCGTCCTAACCACCTGAGCATCAGGATAGAGAATCGGAAACTCCATCATGATGTCCTCGGCTTGGGCCACGCCTCTTCATGCGGCAAAAGGGAATGGCCGTCCGGCATCACCCGGGTCACGACAGAAACGAATTCTACCAACGCTTGATCCGGGATTCGCAGAATCTCTTGAAGAAACCCCTTCCACAAGAGGGCGCGTGCAATCTCGCGTTTCTGTGGAAATCGTGGATCACATCGGTAAACAAGAATATTCGTATCAACCAGAGAAGCCACGATCGTAAAGTTCCTCTCGGATCCAGACGCAGGATCTTCGGGGAGGTGAGCATTCCCGTTACGGCCTTGCCACCTGAGGAAAAGTAAGGGATAAAGGACGTGGCGAGGTGCTACATTCCACAGTGACAAGTAAGGGGCAAACGACCATTCCCGAGAAAATTCGAAAGGCTTTGCGGATCAAGCCGGGCGACAAGCTGGAATATGAAGTGGACGGAGAGCGAGCTACCATTCGTGTGCATCCGGGCATTCGGTCACTCAAGGGCGTGCTCGCCAGCAACAAGGGCAAGCGAATGTCTTTCGCTGAAATCCGCAAGGCCGCTGCTGAGGCAGCACGTCATGAGGATATTCGGTGAGCAAGCAAAGACTTATCGACACTAATCTCATTGTCCGCTATCTGGTGCACGACCATGACAAGCACGCCAGAGCAGCTGGGAGGCTGTTCGATGCCTGTGATCGGGGCGACGTGGTAATTGTGGTGTTGCCGGTCGTTCTGGCAGAGTGTGTGTTTGTGCTCGAGTCTTTTTACAGGCATCCACGCACCGATATCGCCTCCGCGCTTCTCGAACCGGCGGGCACTCGAGCGTAGATTGTGGTCCCAGGCTGGGGTCGTGAATCGATTGAAAACGTTCCCTCCACCAGTTTTACTCGCTGCTCCATTCTGGTCAGACCCAGCCCTCTGCCTTTCCTTGCTGCTTCAAGGTCAAAGCCAGCGCCGGAGTCACTAACCTTAAGATGAATCTCATCCGCCGTACCCCACAAGCGCACCTCGAACTTATAAACCCCACTGTGCTTCACCCCGTTGTGCAACGCTTCCTGTAGAACCCGGAACAGGCAGATAGAAATGTCCGGCGGCACGAGGCTGGGGAGACCGTGGTTCCTGAAATCAATCTCTACTTTCTTCCGCTCTCCGAATTCTGCGCAGAAAGCGTTCATTACCGCAGCGATGCCGAGATATTCCAGTCTCGGAGAGTACAATTCGTGCGCCGAAGCTTTGACATCGTTCAGTATTTGCAAGGTTTGCGTCCATACTGTGTTCATGTGGCCAAGAAGTTCAACGGTCTGATCGGGGAGGTTGTTCTTGAGTTGTTCGATCCCAATTGCCAATAGAGCAAGACGCTGCCCAATGTCTTCGTGAAGGTCTCTCGCGATCCGGTTACGTTCCCGTTCTTCTGCCTCAATCACTCTACGGCTCATGCGGGAAAGGGCCTCTTCCGACCGCTTGCGCTCAGTGATGTCCTGCAGAATACAAGCCACACGATCAACGCCATTGGGACCTTCGATGGGGTAGTTCGAGATCAGTAAGTCCCTTGCGCCAAGCACAGGATACGTGTATCGCATCTCGTACCTGACGACTTTACCCCTGAAACACTCATCCAACTTTTCCTTGACGACCGCCTCAAAAATCCCCTTGTTCAATACTTCTGGGACTAAACGCCCCACGACTTGGTCCTTCGTCATGCTCCGTTGGCTGAGGAACTTACGATTCGCGATCAGGTAGCGATATTGTCGGTCCACAACCGCAATCATCTCCTCCGAACCTTCCACGGCCTTCTCGTATTCTCGCAGCTTGTCCTCCGCAAACTTGCGTTCTGTGATATCTAGCGACACGCCGAGCATCCGCTCGGGGTTACCGTTCGTTGCGTAGTAGAACTTGCCTCGCGCTGCCAGCCATCGGACCGTCCCGTCGGGCCGTACGATGCGAAACTCTGCCGTATACAGTTTTCGGTTTTGCCTTGCATCCGCGATCGCTTCTGAGACTTGCTGTCGGTCATCAGGATGTACGCGACGAATGAACTCCTCTACACCTGTGGCATAGGTGTCGGACGGGATTCCGAAGATAGCCTGCAAGTCGCCGAACCAAAAATCACGTCCACTCTTGACATCCGATTCCCACGCTACCGATGTGCTAGCTTGCATTGCCAAACGGAGCCGATCATTGGCCAAACCGAAATGGAAAGCCAGTTCGCGTCGGGCGAGGTACTCCTTTATGTAGGCGGCACTCGCCAGACCCACAATCGCGGCGATTGCGACAACTATGCGAAGCGTACGCAGACCAGCGTTCTCATTCCGCTTGAAAAGCTCCCACACAATCGGGACAGAGATCATCACAACCACGAGCATCGCCCACACCGACCCTTGTGAGCTTTGGTTGTGATCGGATCGCGTCGCTGTCGCTTCCACTTCCGGTGCCTGGCGTGCGCGTAGCGGTATCCACACAAACCAGCAGACAGCAGCGGTGAGACCCAAACCATACAGCTTGCCGTTGACGTATCCTCCCGAGTCAATTGCCAGGTTGGCGACTGCGGAACTTAAGGCGTACAGGGTGGAGGCACCTAACAGATGAAGATAGGTTGATTTCCAAGGACCCTGCACGCGAAGAGTCAAAATACCCAGAGCCAAAACCAGCACCAAGTTCTCTGACAGGTAGAGAATGTCAAATCGCAGGGCGTAACTGGTGGCGTCCCGGAAATATTGATAGGGAAAGACCGCGTACCCATAAAGAAAACTCCAGAAAAACAGCAAGAGCAGAGAGTTTAAGATCGCGCGGTACGGCTTGCGGTCGGATATGTTCCAGTGCGGAAGGGTTACCACAGCCGCCATCAGCGGTACGATGTGCAGGAACAACACCGGATCAGCAATCGAATTGTCGGGTACCTCGATACGCAGTCCAAGCTCGTAGTACAGATAAATGCCTTGATGTAGCGACCAAAGGCCGTAGGCAATTGCGAGGAACATCCAGAATCGCCGACCTCCCAGCACGTTCTGGGTTCCGTTGCGGATGGCGAGACTAGTCGCCAAAAGCAGGAGAAGGAAGTAACTGATCCCGCTGTACGAAAATAATGTAGAACCGGGCGTTACGGCGAGTGAAAGGACGGCTTTGATGACTACTATTCCGATCAGCGCCGTCGGCCAAGAAGAAAATCTTAGCCCCGTTCCGTGATCCGACGAGAATGGTTTTCTCATGATTCCCAAAGACCGCTAAAGATAAAGCCGCCGAATCAAAGGCGGAAACAAATGCCACCTCGCTCTCTCGCCGATCCGCGAGGGATCCGGATAGAGATACCAACTACTGCAAGCGCAAACGCGTCACAGGTGTTATACGCGCCTTTTCTCGCTCGGGGCAACCTATCATTTAAGGTTCAGTCTTGCGGACTAACACGCTAACTAGATTCGGAGCGATTGCGAAAGCGGAGTACGCAAGCTTCAATCAGTTCTACGGCAAAACATTTGTGATCACAGCGTGGGCGATCTCGCTTCTGGCAATTCTGTTGGCTCTCATCCTCTTAATCCGAGTGCTGGCAACTCGCAAACGAACACTTCGGAGTTCGACTCCTCCATTTAATCAGTTCTCTGTACCGGTGAGAGATCTGCTCTTACAGCTGCTAACACCTAAATATGGAAGAGGTCGCGGAATTACTGACGGCGGCAACCTGTCGGATTGCGTCGTCCGAATTGGGGCGACTGTCCGAAACGGTTCGTAATTCTAGTCCACGAGAACACGGACTGGTGACGTTTCCAAGTGACCTCCGCGTCCTCGTGGTTCACAACCCAACTCTTCGAATGTAGTTGGTAACTTCTTAACTCTATTCAGAATTCCTTGCTCGGTTAGTTCGGTTGTTGCGCAGGCGCAAGCTTCAATAGTGCTGAAGACCGGTCCCCCGTGGGCGCACGGAGACCGCTGTCGGATGCCATCAACAGGAAGCGCAGCATGAAAGGCAACCAAACGCTAGCACGTTTGATTTACGAAAATCCCTTCGAGTCTTTGGACGTTATAGCCGAGTACTTCAGATATCGGACTGCAGCCAGCCGTATCTTGCGGAAAAGATGTATGAGTAACGCAGGAGTGCCGACAGCCATCCGTCGAATCAAAACACCTCGACAGGTGCCGCATGGCCCGAAGCAGCGCCGAGTCGAGCGTCCCTTGTAACTAGCGCGGCTCCGAGTTTCTCGGCAAGGACGATGTAGGCAGCATCATAGGCAGAAAAATTGTGACGCAGCTGCCAGATGCGGGGCAGGAGCACGAGATGGGGATATCGCGTAACACGGAGATCCAGCAGGTCGCGGATCGCCTCGTCAGCACGACGTGTAGAGACCACTCTTTGCAATGCCAGACGCCTGAGTACCTGGGTTACCTCAAGATCAAGGAGGTGAGGCGCGTGCAGAGTTTCGTTACGCGAATAAATTCGCCTTTCAATGCTCTGACCTGCGGATGTCTGGAGAAGCCAGTCAACTGCGGCAGACGCATCGAGGACGATCATCGCGCCTCGCGCTCTTCTCGCACATCATCACCGCGTACTCAGCGATGTCTTGGCCGTCCTGTTGCGACCATAACCTCTGCATCATCAAGCGTGAGTTTCCTTTGTTCTTGCGGCTTGTGCAATGGCTCGTCCGTGGTGGTTACAGGAGTACTGAATGCGGCTGTTCCTCCGGGAATAGGTGCCTCCGGACTTACCAACGTCATGGCCTAATCGGGCCATTCATGCCCGCACCTCCACTTGGTAGAGTTCCTGCGGCGGCGAGATGTGGCTCGCTCTTCAAGCTATCCCTATCTCCGGAGGCGGCTGGACCTAGGCCTAGCGATGACCGAATCAAGCTGCCCAACCTTTGATAGTCGTCGTCGTCGATCATAATGAACTTGAATGGCTGCAGGCACTTGAATGTGTCCAAAGCTGGAGTCAGCAATTCGGCGAGCCCCAGGACCGGGTTCCCATTGGACATGAATATGACCTCCACAAGTGTCCCTGGTACGACCGGTTTAGACAGCCTAAGCAGGCCACCGGTTAAGGAAATTGTCCGCAATTTGCCGAGACCGTGACGACCATCCTCGAACCGGATGGCCGCAGGAGCCATGCTGTGAAACTGCGCACGAACGGCGCGCTGATTTTGGTGCGGTTGGGGAAAGTGAGTCTTAGGCATACTGAAACTATGATTCCTCGCGGACGGGTTGACGAGATTACAAAAGAGCCTAACAGATTCGAAAAGGGTCACTGCAGACCCTGTCGCGGCCTTAGTCCCCCGCTGCAAATCTCAGGCCATCAGGACCGTTTGCTCATATGGCGAGAGCTTTGGTCAGCGCCGATAGGTGCCCATCAGTTCGGCCCTAGCCAGTATGTGACCTTGCATGGCCTGCTCGACATCCTCGTTGCTGGCGCCTGGTTTCAAGTCGAGCATTTTGTCCAGAGCGTAGGGCGAGGATTGTTTTGATGAACTGGCCAGAATAGTTGGGATTCAGTTTGGTCGAGGCGCCAGCGTTTGCCGCCGCAAATAATAGGGCCGCAATGAGCAGTGTCGGTTTCAAGCTAGCCCTCCAATCGCAATCCAGCGACAAGTTCGATACATGGGACTGTCTCTCCTGAGTAGAAACCCTGCAAGTTTACAACGTCTCCGGCGCCGGGGTTACGAGCATCCTGCAAATGCCCTCCCGTCCAGAATCGAGCCGAACCGCATCATTCAGTCACAGCAGTGTTCAAGATGTGAAAAGGGAAGAGCGGGATCAGTTGTTTCTTCGGCTCAACAGGATGTCCGAGTTTCGCTGTTAGGTTACCTGTCCTCTGGGACATGGGCGCAACGCCCAATCAAAGGATTACCCAACATCCTTTCGTGATCTGCCGCTCTGCAGGCGACTAGAAAGACAATGAGCGAAGGAACAACTTCTGTTTCTGGCCATAACAGGCAAGGGATAGAAAGTTCCATACTCCCCCGCAGAGCAGTATTTGCGGCGCACGAGAGGCGACGCAGTGAGAGATCGCAGTTCACAACTTAAAGCAGCAAAGTGCGTACTGGTACTGACATTCCTTGTTCTTTTCTCGGCAGGAGCCTTCGGGCAATTAACCGCCAATCCGTCCACCGTAAACTTCGGCAACGTTCCTCTGGGAACGGGGGCCACTCAATCCGTGGCCATCGCCAACTCGGGTGGACAGCGTCTTACCCTGTCGTTAGCCGGCATCACAGGGACGGGGTTCAGTTTGAGTGGGCTCGCGTCCCCGGTGACTTTGTCTCCAGGTCAGTCCTTGAACGTAACCGTCGCTTTCAGCCCTCAGTCCGCGGGTACTGCAACTGGCGGCATTTCTCTTACTTATAATGGTGCATTTCGACATCACTACAGGTGGACTAATAACACTTCGGTCCTGACGGTGTCCTTGTCCGGCACGGGCACAAGTCCCGGCCTGCTTGTCGCCAATCCCAGCAGCGTGAGTTTCGCTAACCTTCTGGTTGGGAACAGTCAGACACAAGCCGTCAGTCTGACCAACTCTGGCGGCACGAGTGTAACAGTCTCCCAAGCGACGACTCAGGGATCAGGTTTCACCGTGAGTGGGCTGACCCTACCAGTTACTCTGCCAGCGGGTTGGAGCACAAGTTTCAGCGCCACCTTTGCCCCGCAATCGGCTGGAACTGCGAACGGCAACATCGCATTCGCGAGTAACGCTTCGAATTCAACGCTAAACCTGTCGCTGTCAGGTTCGGGCATGGCCTCTGGCTCGCTGTCGCCAACTCCCCCAAGCCTCAGCTTCGGCAACGTGCAGACCGGGAGCAATCAGAGCCTGCCGGTAACTCTGACCAACTCCGGCGGCTCCAGCGTCACCATCACGCAAGCCGCAGTCACCGGCAGCGGGTTCACCGTGAATGGCTTGAATTTGCCTTTGACCTTAGCTCCGGGTCAGAGCAGCACCAGTTTCAACGTCGTGTTTGCCCCGCAATCGGCGGCAGCGGCCAGTGGCTCTCTTTCCCTCACCAGCAATGCCCCGAACCCAACGCTCAATCTCCCTCTTTCGGGCAGCGGAGTTGCGCCAGGAAGCCTCACTGCAAATCCATCCGGCCTCAGCTTCGGCAACCTGCAGGTCGGCAACAATCAGACTCTGTCGGAAACGGTCACCAATGTGGGCGGTTCAAGTGTCACCATATCTCAGGATACCGTTACGGGCACGGCTTTTAGTGTCACCGGCCTTAATCCGCCGGTGATCCTCACTTCGGGACAAAGCATAACTTTCAGCGTCAGCTTTACTCCGTCCTCCGCAGGGAGTGCCAGCGGGAACCTTGCTGTCGCCTCGAATGCGTCGAATCCTACTTTGAATATTCCACTGTCCGGCACAGGTACGGCTGCTGGGCAGTTAGCGGTGACCCCTGCGAGCTTGGCCTTCGGCAATGTGGTGGTCGCAACCAGTGCGAATCTTCCGGCAACACTCAGCGCCACTGGAGCGAGCGTGACCGTCACATCTGCCAACGTGAGCAGTTCGGAGTTCACTCTAAGCGGACTGTCCTTCCCGGTAACAATTCCAGCCGGCAATAACGCACAGTTTAGTGTGGCGTTTGCGCCGCAAGCCACCGGTGCAGCCTCCGGTACAGTTTCTTTCACCACTAACGCCTCAAATTCGCCAGTGGTTCCGTTGAGCGGGACGGGTACTCCGACGCCGATACACAGCGTCTCTCTCTCCTGGACGGCCAGCACGTCCTCCGATGTGACTGGCTACAACATTTATCGCGGCGCTGGCTCGGCCGGCCCTTACTCGAAGATCAATTCCTCGCTGAACGCAGGCACAACCTACACGGACAACTCGGTCGTCGACGGCCAGACTTACTACTACGCCACGACCGCAGTCAATTCGAATAATCAGGAGAGCGCCTACTCCAACCCGCCGCAGCAAGCCGTGATTCCGGCGCCATAGTCTCATTCCCCGGCCGAGAAGTTCCGCGCTCTGCCACAAAGATTGTTGAGCACCCTTGGGCTAAGCTCGCGTCCGCCGAAGATCTACGATGGGTGGCGATGCCAGTCTTGCGGCACTAGGTCACACCTCGAAGTCCACCACAAAGAGTTTCGCAGCCAGTCGGGCAATGACTCAGAGCAGAACCTGATTACGCTTTGTTCTGAATGTCACGGCATTGTGCATCGCAGTTGAGCAATCCGCTGCAGGCGATGACAGAAGCTGGATTCTGGGATCTAGAAAGTTTCGCCGAAATTAGAGATAAACTGCTGGCGAGCAGAGCAGAGACTCATCAAATGAGGGCTTCGTCGAAATCCGCTAAGGCGTCGATGATCGTTTTGGGAGTTTTTACTCTCGTAGTTGCGTGGATAATCTTTCAGCTTTCCACTCACCGTCACACCGGAATACTACGGACCTTGGCTCAAGCCAAGCACCGTCTTAGCGAAATGTCAGCGTCTACCAATGTGCAACAACGGAGGGTAAGCGCGCCAGCCGGGCTGCAACATAGCGTCAATCTATCCTGGAAAGCTAGCCCTTCGGCGGTCGTCGGCTACAACGTCTATCGTCGCGGCGCCTCGGGCGTGGTCAAGATCAATTCGGAACCGGTCCCTGGAACCAGCTACGTCGACCGTACTGTGCAGCCGGGGCAGACCTACTTCTATGTGAGCAAAGCGGTGAATGCGAGGGGAACAGAGAGTACCCCTTCGAACGAGGTTCGAGCCGACATCCCTTCGCCATAGATTGTGGAGAGCTGATTTCGCCGGTCCTCTACGGACCTGAAAACGGGCCATGACTAGTTCGACCGCGGGAAGCCGATAAGGGAAGCCCGTGCGATACCATTGTCAAACAAGCCATGCACATTCTTCATGTCGTCGGAGCGAGGCCAAACTTTGTGAAAGCTGCGCCGGTGATGCGCGCCTTCGAGACGTGGCCTGACGCACGGCAGACGCTAGTCCATACCGGTCAGCACTACGACTGGAACCTGTCTGACATTTTCTTTTCCCAGCTCAATATGCCAGCACCGGATGTGAACCTCGAAGTGGGCTCGGGCAGCCACGCCGTGCAGACTGCCGAAGTGATGAAGCGGTTTGAGACGGTCGTCCTGGAGCGAAAACCGGACCTCGTTCTCGTCTACGGAGACGTGAATTCCACGGTAGCCGCGGCGCTCGTGTGCTCGAAATTACGTATTCGAGTTGGACATGTTGAGGCTGGACTTCGTTCATTCGATCGAACCATGCCGGAAGAGATCAACCGGATCGTGACGGACCAACTCGCCGACCTGTTGTTTACCCCTTCGGAAGATGGCGATATCAATCTTCAGCACGAGGGTGTTCCTGCGAAGAGGATCTACCGCGTCGGGAATGTGATGATCGATTCTCTAATTCAGCTGCTGCCAGCGGTTATGCGATTCTCCGCGAATGGCCTTCCCCAGCGCTACGCTCTTGTCACGCTACATCGCCCCTCCAATGTCGATGACAGCGCGAGCTTGAAGAATATTTTGGAGTCGCTGCTTGAAGTGAACGAGCGCTTGGAGGTGGTCTTTCCCGTGCATCCGCGGACGCGCCAACGTATTGAGAAATTCGCCATCAACATAGAAAAGCTTCATCTGCTTGAACCGTTGCCTTACATCGAATTCCTCTCGTTACAGCGCCGCGCCGTAGTGGTCATCACGGACTCGGGGGGCGTGCAGGAAGAGACGACTTATTTGGGAGTCCCGTGCCTGACCCTGCGAAGTAATACTGAACGTCCGGTGACAGTCAGCATGGGGACGAACGTTGAGGCAGGTGACGGTGGGCGGCGACAAGCTTATGACACGGCAGATTTCGTGGCGGAGTGCAGAAACTTAAAGGTCACGCCCCACGTGGCTCAAAATCTGGAACGGCCGGGCGGGAGCGCGATTGATGCGCGTACGACGCAGCACCCTGGATATGCCATCAGTCAGAGGAAAAGGAAGCGCATTGAAGAGTGTTTCGGATGGCTGAAGACGATCGCGCTTTTGCGGAAGGTTCGGCATCGCGGGGTCTTCAAGGTGGGATGGGTCTTCACCTTTGCCGCAGCCGCCTACACCTTGGTCCGTATGCGGAATCTGGCGATTCAAACAGCGTAAGCTGACATCGCAGTGGGCTCGCGGGCCCGAAAAACGATTTGCGGGCTACTAGCGGATGCACTCAAAACTCTTTCTGAGTCACACAATCGCGGAACCAAGAGAGGATCTAAGCCGCATTCATCCATTTTTCCGCACCCTGCTAGAGCATCCTCAAAATTCGATTGTGATATCTCGTGTTTCGGATAAAACGTCGATTTAACCCACTTGTGATCGATCTCCGCCGCTACCCTTGCGTGAATGGTGCTGCGTCCGCCAACTCCTGTTTGTATTTCATATGTGCCGTCGCTCGGCCGCACGACCACAGATAGGCTCTCGGTGCGAACAACCACCTCAGAGGCCCTAGCCGGGTCAGAAGCGCCCACACAGGCTTCAACCAGGAGCAGCATGCAGGCGATCGCTATGAGGAAATTTGCAGTCTCGACCCGGCGGATTTGTCCGACCAATCGCACGGGGAACCGAAGACGACGAAACGTATGTGAAATCATGACTTGCTCCTGTTTATAACGGGATCTTGATATGGCCCTCATGCGGAATCCTGGCTCGGGTTGAACGGCCATGTAGCTTTCCACTTCGCCCAGATGAAGAAAACCAGAACGCCGGTTAGAAGCGTCAATAAACCGATCTTGATGTAGAGCCAGCCCGAGGTCAGAAAAACGTACGCCCACCCGAAGAAAGCAATGACCATGGGGACGGGATAAAACCACATCTTGTACGGCCGCGCGCTGTCCGGAAACTTTCGTCGCAAGAGCGGAATGGCAAATAGCTGTCCGAGAAACTGAACCAGAATTCTGGTGGTGATCAATGCACTGACGAGTTGATCAAGCTTGAGGAATGCGGCGGCAATCGATACACCGCCCAGAACCAGAAGTGAAACCCGGGGATAGTTTTTCGTAGGATGCAGTCGCGCAAACGGACGGAAAAAATAGCCATCGATCGCAGCCGCATAAGGAATTCGCGAATAGCCCAGAAGAAGCGCGAACACGGCGCCAAAAGCCGACCAGAGGACAAAAATTGTTACCGCGATGGCGGCGCCCCTGCCGTAGAGGTGTTGCATGAAATCAGAAACGATGAAGTCCGAATGAATTCCTTCCCGCCAAGGTACCACTCCCATCAAAGCGAGATGCAACGCGAGATATCCCACACAGCAGACTGCGAGTGAATACAGAATCGAGCGCGGCACTACGTAGGAAGGATCCTGCACTTCGTCACCGATGTAGCACACATCGTAATATCCGAGATAGTTGTACACGGCGATCAGAGTAGCACTGCCGAGACCGAGCACGAAGCCACGATTAAAGGCCATTGCCCCGGGAGGAAAATCGAACGCCATGTGAGCATTGAAGTGGGAGAAACCAGCGACGATGACGGTTACCATCGCAAGCACCGTGCCAACCCAAAGGGTCAGGGTGACCTTTTTCAGGAATGTCATCTGCCGGCATAAGAGAAACAAAGCAGCGAGGCCCACGGCCACCGCAACGTATTGCTGCCCTCGAGCCGATAATCCCGGCCAGAGATAGGAAGAATAGTTTCCGAATCCGATCATGCCGGACGCGATTTCCAAAGGCCCGCTCAGAACGAATTGCCAGATAAAAAGAAAAGCCATCAGGCGGCCCCAACTTTGGTGGCCGTACGCCTCACGAAGAAAATGGTAGCTACCGCCGGAGCCCGGCAGAGCCGCCCCTAGTTCGCTCCATATCAGACCGTCGGAAATTACGATGAGCGCGCCGGTCAGCCAGCCCAACATGGATTGCGGACCACCCATGGAAGCCATCAACAGTGGGATGGTGATGAAAGGCCCGATCCCCACCATGTTGGAGATGTTCAAAGCTGTGGCATGCAGTAAACCGAAGGCGCGCGTCAGGTGGGGGAGCGATTCGGTCTTCCTTGCCATAGGCGATGAACATATTAGAACAAGTAGATGACAATCGCTCACTTGGGAGATAATTTGGGTCCACCTTAATTTAGGGGTGACGTGAGGGCACTGTGAGCGATTGCGGCAAGAAGATTCGTCTGAATCGTGTGCTGGGAGGCGGGGAACATCGGGCCCTGGTCGTAGCTTTCGATCATGCATTGGTACTGGGACCGATTCCCGGAACTGAAGACCCATTAGGAAAGATTCGACAATTTGCCCAAGCCAATGTCGATGCATTGCTGCTGAATCTTGGACTTATTCGTCAATTCGCGAACTCGACAACACCCGGTCCAATACCGGCTCTGATTGCCCGCCTGGATTGGACTACGGTTTGGTCCGTGGTTGGGCAAAATGGAAGCGGCGCACTGCGCAGTTCGCTTCTCGCACGCCCCGAGGAAGCGTTGCGACACGGCGCCGACGCCGTCCTCACCTATCTCATCGTAGGTACCGGCGATGCCGAGTTTGAGATGAAGGAGATCACTCGTAACGCCGAAGTGGCCCGCGAATGTGAACGAGTTGGAATCCCGCTGATTGTTGAATCTCTCGCACGGGGGAAGGATGTGCAGAGTCCGGGAGATCCCAAGTGGCTGAACCTCCACACTCGTATGGCAGCCGAGCTTGGTGCGGATGCTGTTAAGACGGATTACAGCGGGGATACCGCCTCAATGTGTTCAGTGGTGGAAAAATGTACTATACCGATTCTGGTGCTCGGCGGAAGCCGTCATGCCACGGAGAAACACGCCCTCGATGTGGTCCGCGAAGTTGCGGCCGCAGGAGCAGCTGGTGTCTTCTTTGGACGCAACGTTTTCCAAGCCGACAACATCAGTGCATTTCTTGAACAGGCACGCGCTGCGCTTGACGGAGAGGCAGAATTTCAGGCGATCACGAGATGACGACATCGGGTTCCCGGGTACAGGCGGTCTTGCACAGCAAGAATGTAATGGATGGTCGTCCCGGATTCCGCTTGCGAGCAGATTGGGGATCTGTTTCCGCTCTTGAAGGCGGAGGGCATATCTGCGAGTTGAATCTGAATGCGTGTGCCGGAGTGAACCCGCTCTGGCGGCCGCAATGGGCGACGATCGATCCATTCGAGTACACGACTGCGAAACATGCTCGTAAGTACGGACCTCCGCCGGATGGCAGGTTATTGTCCGGCATTGTAGGGCACAGCCTTAGCTTCGATCACTTCGGGCCGCCTTCGCCGGAAGAAACGGCGGCCGGCCTCACTACCCACGGCGAAGCGCCTGCGTTGAAGTGGGGTGCCCGGCATCAAGCACAGTCGCCAAAGCCGCAGTTGCAATATGGTTTGACCCTTCCAGAAGCCCGGATCCGTTTCAGCCGGACCCTAACACTTGACCCTCTAAACCCGGTGATCTATTGCAAAGAAGAGGCGGTCAACCTCAGCAGTTACGACCGACCCATTTCGTGGAACGAACACGTAACCTTCGGACCGCCGTTTCTGGAAGCGGGTGCTACCTGGTTCGACATGCCAGCAACGCGGGCGAAGGTTTGTCCGGCTAGTTACAGCCCTCGATTTTCTCTTGAGCCGGAAGCCGAGTTTACGTGGCCCAACCCACCTGCAAAAGATGGCAAGCGGATGAACTTGCGCTTTACTCCGGCGCAGCGGTTTGGACACTATACAGCGCAATTGCTGAATCCAGAACTTGAGATTGGTTTTATCGCAGCCTGTAACCCTCGCCTGAAGCTTCTCGTGGTGTACGCATTTCGGCGTGTAGATTTCCCTTGGGTCGGCAATTGGGAAGAACGATACAATCGAACCCCATCGCCGTGGCAAGGAAAAACGTTCTGTCGGGGGCTGGAGTTCAGCACAACTCCCTTCCCTATTCCGCGACGCCAAACCATTGAGCGAGGTGGATTGTTCGGAGAACAAACGTATAGGTGGCTTCCGGCCAAATCCAAGGCTGAAGTTCGGTTTCTGATCTTGTTGTTTGAAGTGCCGGAGACATTTCGTGGCGTAGCGAGTGTTTCCCTTGCCAAGAGCAAGAGAAAGATTGATGTTGTTGAGTCCGGAGCGCGTGGCCGGAAGCTTTCAGTCGCGGCGGACGAATTCCTATGAATAAGTGGCACTGGTTGATAGGAATTCCGCACGGCGGCAATCGAAAACCACCATGAGTTTGCTTGCCATTGATATCGGTTCAAGTAGATGCAAAGCGGTGGTGTTTGCGCTAACTGGTGAGATCATTGCCCAGCACGCCTACGGGTACACACCTGAGTTTCCCACCCCTTCGCACGCGGAGATAGATCCCGAGCGCTTTTGGCGGGCGGTGTGCCATTGTTCGCAGACGGTATCTAAGAATCTTTCTGATCCGGTCCGAGCTCTGTGCATGAACCAACACGGCGAAACTTTTGTGCCGGTAAATGGACGCGACGAGGCAATCGCCCCAGCCATTCTCAACCAAGACAATCGCGCCACGGAAGAAACGGCGTGTCTCGAAAGAACATTCGGAAGAAGGCGACTTTTCGAAATCACCGGCCTGGTCGCCCATCCCATGTATCCGGTTCCGAAATTTCTTTGGCTGCGCAAGCACAGGCCGGACATTTTTGTTTCCTCGGTTCGTTTCCTAAGTGTGATTGGTTATGTTCTTTCGCGGTTAGGACTACCCGCATACATCGATTATTCGCTGGCCTCGCGCTATCTGGCGTTTGATATACGGCAACGTCGCTGGTCCGAAGAAATTCTCGCTGCTACAGAATTAAACGCAGACTGCCTGCCCGCTCCTGTACCTGCTGGAACAATTGCCGGAAAGCTAGACGGATCAGCCGCCAGTCAACTCGGCGTCGAAGCGGGAACATTGGTTGTGATCGGAGGGCACGATCAACCCTGCGGTGCTTTGGGAGTTGGCACTATCGTTTCGGGCCGTGTGGCCGACTCGATGGGCACTTACGAATGTCTGGTAGCCGCTTCCGATCAGCCCTGCTCAACGGATGCAGCGCTTGCGGCTTCCCTCAACTCGTATTGCCACGTAGTTCCAGACAAATTCGTCACGCTCGCGTATTTTCCATCGGGAATCATGATCAAGTGGTTCCACGATTTGTTGTACGGGGAAGGCGAACTCGCCGAGGACACGGATCCGTTTTACGCGGAGTCAATCCACTATACGACACTGGAAAGAGAAGCACCAGCAGGCCCGACGGGGCTTTGTATTACTCCTAATCTGATCGGCACCTGCAATCCTGACTTCAACCCACATGCACGCGGAATCATCTTCGGCTTGAGTCCGAACACGACCCGCAGCCAGATTTACAAAGGCATCCTCGAGGGGATTGCCTGTGAACTGTCACAGATGACCGACATTCTGGCAAACGCAGTGGGAGAGTTTCGGGATGTGTACGTCACTGGCGGAGGGTCGCGGTCGGCGTTGGGCCTTCAGTTGCGAGCGGCTTTATCGGGCCGCCAGTTGCATCGAATGGAGTGTCCGGAGGCAGTGTGCCTCGGCGGAGCCATACTGGCCGGGGTCGCATGCGGCGAATACGGAAGCTTGCGGGAGGCTGTTGAACTCGTGGTCCGCGATGTTTCGCTGTTATCGCCCGATCCTGCGATTGCTGCGTCCTACGCGCCGCAAGTCAAACAATATTGCCATTTGCGTTCAGCGCTCGCGGCGATCACAAGCGCTGAAAGTTCAAGAAGCCAATAGGAGGAACGGGTGATTCAAGCCACGATCGGATTCATCGTTTTTGGAGTTCACAAAGACGGTCTAAAAGACCCAATGGGTACTCCATTTATTGATGACGCATTGGTTCAGCGCGCCAAGAGTTCATTGGTGGCGGCAGGGTTGAGAGTCATTGAGTATCACATTGTGGTCGCCAGCAAAGAAGAAGCTTCGGCGGCATTCAAGAAAATGAAATGCGACGATACCATCGATGCCGTCGTTCTATTTTCCGGGACCTGGGTTTGGGCGGCGCACATGGTCGGCGCCATTCGCGATTACTGCGCGAGCGGCAAAGGCTTGCTGCTGTGGACCCACCCCGGTTCTCAAGGCTGGCGGCCGGTTGGTGGATTGGTGCTGCACGGCGGTTTGCTTGAAATCGGTGTCCAGCACAAATTCGTTTACGGAAGCCTGGAGGAACAAGACACCGTAATCAAAATCGTGAGCTACACTCGCGCTTCACATCTGAAAAATTTCTTGAACATGTCCACCATCGGCACGTTTGGCGGTCGCGGGATGGGGCAAACCTGCGGCGCCGCTGATCCCTCCCAGTGGATGAGAATGTTTGGCATCGATATCGATTCCCGCGATACGGAGGAGTTGAAGCAAACCGCAGAAGCAATCTCCACAGAGGAACTGAATGACCTTCAGCCTAGGCTGAAACAGCTGTTTGGCAAGGAACCCGAGCGAAACGCAGTGAGTGAACGGTCGATGCGTTTGTATCTGGCTCTAAGAAAAGTGGTAGCGAAGGAAAGGTTTGATTTCTACACCATTCAATCGTTTCCCGGTCTTGCCGGCGATTACTCTGCCACTTGTTTTGCGCAGAGCATGATGCTTGAGGATGGAGTTGGTACTTCTACGCTGGGCGATTTCAATACCGCGTTGACTGTTCTCCTGCTCACCAAATTGAGCAAAGAGAGAGTGTACTACGGCGATTTGCAGCACATTGACAAGAAAACAAGAGAAATCAAGATCATCGGGGACGGCGCTTGTCCACCTTCGTTGGCCAGCAAGTTGGGTCCGGCTGGCTTTTCGGAACACGGTATCCCTACGGAAGGCGAAGCGGGCGGCCTTTCTGTACGGTTGATCTGCAAGGTGGGAGAGGGAGTGCTGGCTAGACTCGGGAGAGTGAACGGTGAATTCCAAATGGTCATTACCCGAGCCAGCATTTTCGAGCCCGCGCCCGATCAGATAGAAGATCGCCTCAACGAATGTGGCATCCCGTTCTGGCCCCATGGCTTCGTGACCGCGCATTGTGACATCGAGGTTTTGCTCCAGCATTGGACCAACGAATACGCATGCCTTGGTTACGGTGAAGAACTATATCCGGCATTGGTCGATTTTTGTGAGATCACGGGAATAAGAGCAATCCTTCCCTGAGGTGATCAGCCGTTGCCACGTTTGCTTGGGACACCGATGAGTTCTCACTTGTCTCGTTTGTTAGACGACCTTCGGCGGTTGCCCAGCGATGCATGCCGCTCGCCGGCATGGACCTGTGTGATTTCGCTACCACCCTTGCGCAACCGATCGATATCATTCTTGGGAGCAAGCCGGTCGGTGATAACCCGGTGAACCGCCGACGGAGGTGCGATGAGAGAAAGACTCCGACGACCGAATCTGCTGGAACCGCAAACCACACCTGCCCTTCTTCCACCATTTGCTTCGCCGAGGAGTCTGCGGCGTGGATGCTCTTGCTAAACTTCTTGATCTTCCGAAAGAAGAGAAGATCGAACGCGGTCTGCAATACACTCCCGCGGAAATTGCACAGCAGCCTGCCACCTGGCAGTCGACGTTCTCTATCTTTCAAAAACATCGCACGAGGCTCGCGGAGTTCCTTGGGCAGGCCGGGTTCGATGATCCAGTGTCTCCGAAGCCAACCGTTTTTCTCATCGGCGCTGGCACTTCCGACTACATGGGCAGAAGTCTGGTGCATGTGCTTCGTCGGCTCTGGAAATGCGAAGTCATTGCCATTCCCAGCACCAGCCTCCTGACCCACGGGGAGGAGTGGCTGATTCCACGTCAGAGATACGTCTGGATTTCGTTCTCCCGATCCGGCGATAGCCCGGAAGGTGTGTCTGCTATAGAAAAAGCTCTGGTGAGTCATCCGGATGTTCATCACATTGTCGTGTCGTGTAACGCAGTTGATACTTGCGTCTCGACACTAGGCGAGAATTTGTTCAATACGACTTTGTGTTTCACTTGTACCACCTATGTTGCTAAGGTTACGGACTAGCTTCGGAATCCCGCAGGGCTTGCCGGGCTAGACCCGTATAACCTCTAATACCCGGTTTCTGACAAATTACCCGGCTAACGGAAGTTTAAGAAACGCTTTCACCTGAGTCTCCGTTTCTGCCGACAGGGGCCGGTCCGCTGTTGGTTCCTGGGCGCCGTGCCTATCCGGAAGACTTTCGCGGTGGCCCTTCCTAACGCGGGTATTCCGGAGGAGCCCTGACGGACCCTCCTGCCCCGGCCGGCTTTGGCGTACCGCGCACCAAGATCTCCTCAACTAAAACTGAAGGTTAGAAGCGTCTGAGCTGAACTGTTGAGCGGTAGCCAGCCGGCTGGAGTGACTGTCGGGAACGGCCCAGGTGTCCGCCCCTGCTCTAGCGGACAATCCGGCATGAACGACCCGAAACCTGCTGGGCGAGACATTGGTCCAGGCTGGCGGCAGTGGGCCGCGAGGACCAACGAGTCAGGTGTGCGGCGCCAACGGACCGGCAAAGACCGTGACCGGGCGGTGGCGTGCCGGGAAGGAAATCGATAACTAAGCGAAATCGTAATACCGAAACCTTGGATAGAAACGGACTCTCGGTGGTCGCCAACAAGAGCCATCACACATCGAGGCAAATTAACCGTTTACGAGGTCCAGATGTACAGCGATACCAATCAGAACGATTTGACTCCGAATAGTGACGGTAGCTCCCAGACCGTCGCCAACAACACCAACATCAACAATAACAACACCAGCGACCCTCAAGATAAGGTCGCTGGCTCCGAAACCAGCCAGCCCAAGAAACCCATCTCAGAAGCTCGGCTGCGTGCCAACCGTCAGAACTCCCAAAAGTCGACGGGTCCGAAAACCGCTCGTGGCAAAGCGTACTGTCGCCGCAATGCGGTGAAGCATGGACTATTGAGCAAACAGGTCTTGTTCTCCGACGATGGCAAGCCGATAAATGAAGAACTCCTTGAGCTGGCTGAACGACTGCACGACAAATACGGCGAGGGCGACGTCCGCACCGACTTGTTGGTGGAAGGTCTCGTGGTCGAATACTGGCGTCAAAGTCAGGCAATGGTGGTGGAGCGTCAGTGCTTCAAAGAATCGGCGGATTTTCATTTTGGTCGACAAGGGCACATGCCCAATGTGCAGCGTTACCGCACGGCGAGCCAGCGTGCGTTGTTGAAGAACTTGGCCCTGCTGGAGGAGCTGCCGCCGCCCGTGTCGGAGGTCGAGGAGGACGAGGACGAAGGCGAGGAGACTACGACTCCACAACCTGAGGACTCACCTGCCGTACTGGAGTCCCCCAGCGGGTTGACCGTGGTGGCCGCCGAGCAGGGAACGGCCGAGTGTGGGTCGCAATCCTAGGACGAGACGGCGAGGGGCGAGGGCTCGCCCCTTCGGGCGAAGCGGAAGAGGCGGCCTAGTCGAGAGCGGCGGCGGGGGTGATCACCTACTCCCCGTCGCCCTCGAGGGCAACGCCGTGGGCCGGCGACCGGACCGGCGTGCGGCGGCCCCTGCGAGTTCTATATTCTTCTCCTGCCATGGTGACGACCGTGATACACCGGGGGGAATAGAAACTTTTCGGAGGAGGCTCCGGCTTGTGCGCCAATCAGTCCAAGGCCACCAGCAAATGGAAGGGGCGAGTCCGGCGCCAACGATACGACTCAAAGTCTCGGTCCAGCGTGAGGATGTCTCCTGTGTTCAGCTCATCGGCCAGTTGCACCAGGCAGGCATCCGCGAGGTCCACGGGTAGATCCCGATACTTCCGCATCAGCGTTCGTACCGGCGTGGCGGAGCGCGAAAGCTGAAACGGAATCTGAAAGATTCCACGTTCGACGTTCTCGAGCACCGCCTCGACCGCTCCCGGCAGTTCGCGCAGGAGATAACAACTCTCGGCGATAACCGCTTCACAAGTGACAAGTGGGCCTTCCAGCGCTTCGAGAGCTTTTACGCAACGGGTGTGGTGCGCCTCGCTTCGGTCCAAAAGACCTACGATTACGCCGCTATCCAAGAGCGTCGGTTTCACCGACCAAACCCCTGCAGGTGCTTCTTGTTGGAGCCTAGATCCGGAACCCTGGAGGCAAACTGCCCAATCCCGATCACCCTCTTGCTGGAAGGCCGACCGTAGCATGCCGCCAGCAACCGCAAGCCTTCGCGCACGACCCGGGATGGACTCCACCCCAGGCGGTGGACCAATTCCTCTAGGGCGAGTTGCGACCGGTGATCCAATCGAGCTTGCACATTCGGCTTCATCGTCCTATTGTACTACAAATTAACTTTGTATGACAAGAATGAAAGAAAGATTCACAGGGGGCTGTCGGGCATCAGCTCAACTTTGGTCCCCCCTAAGGAATACGGAGCTTTGATTCAATTGAACGGACCGTCTGAGCAGGCGCGGAGCCTTGTGTTTTTGCAAAACGAAACCAAGAAGTGGTGATTTTCTCGTCACTTAAGAATTTGGACGAGACGGGGAAAGCCAAGTTTCCGATCTCGTGCCCCACGCCATAGATCCGCTCATCTCAAGATAGCGTTACGACGGTGGAGAAAAGTCGAAACTTTGAAATGCACATGAGACCGTAGCGCAATCCCCGGCGGAAATCAACCGTGCATTTATCATGCAGGTCGGTATAGTTTGTCCTTGGATCCAGAGAGGCATTGCTCTTTTTTGTAAGGCCCACCTGATCGGGTGCCACGATACACGTTGTATCCGGATGTTTTTCGAAGTACTCGCCTTCCACGACAGCTGAACCTTGTGGGTAGGGACCGGCTGAGGACTACGAACCCAGCTTGGTCCGCGAGAGCGGCAATTCGCGGACGCGTTTTCCCGTAGCCGCGAAAATCGCGTTGCAAAGAGCGGGCGTGAACGGCGGGACGCCCGGTTCTCCTACACCCGCCGGTGGCGAGCTGCTCTCGACGATGTAGACATTGGTCTGGTACGGAGCTTCGTTCATCCGTGTCACAGGATAGGAATCGAAGTTGGACTGATCGATGGCTCCGTTGGTAGCCGTGATCTCCCCAAAACGAGCCAGGCTAGCGCCGAAGACGGCGGCGCCTTCGAACTGGGAGCGCGTGGCTTCCGGATTGACGACCAGTCCGGCGTCCACCGCGGTGTCGACGCGCGGGATGCGCAGTTCGCCCTGATCGTTCACTTCGACCTGGACGACCGTGGCCACGTAGGTGAGGAAACTCCGGTGGACGGCGATGCCCATTCCCTGGCCCTTACCGAGCTTTCGTTTTCCCCAGCCGGATTTTTCCGCGGCCAGTTCGATTACACGGCGGTGGCGAGCCGTGTCGATCGGGTAGGCTTCGAGCGATCCGCCGTAGTTGGGGTAGTCCGGTGCGGATTTCTTCACGTCGATGATGCGGGGTGGTCCGATCAGGGTTAGGAGGTATTCGAGCGAGTCACGGCCGGCGGCGTGCGCACACTCGTCGGCGAAGGATTGCGCGGCGAAAGCATGATAGATGTTGGCGACAGAGCGAAGCCATCCGATACGAACATGTGCGGCGGCACCGCTGTTCTCGGCGCGTATGTTGGGAATGTTAAAAGGCAGGTCTGTCCAACCCTGCTGGAGTTCGCCAGCGCTGGCTGCGGTTGCCTTCACGTCAAAAGTGGACCCGATACTCGGGAACACAGAACGCTGCAGCCATGCAGTAGGAAGGCCGTCGGTACCCAAAGCCGCTTTCATGTACATGGCAGAGACGGTGTGGTAGTAGTCGAAGCGGATGTCGTCTTCGCGGCTCCAGACAACCTTCACTGGCTGGCCCACCGCCTTGGACAAGATGGCCGCTTCGGCGGCGTAGTCCGGCTTCGATTTGCGGCCAAAGCCCCCGCCCAGTAACGGCACATAGCAAGTGACTGCCTCTTTAGGGATGCCCAGCTTCTGCGAGATGACCTCTTGCACGGCCTGCGGATTCTGCGTGGAGGCCCAGACGGTGACCTTGCCATCGCGATAGTCGGCGAGGGCCACTGGCGGCTCCATCGAAGCGTGCGCCAAATGCGGAACGTAGTACTCGGCTTCGATTGTCTTCGCGCTCTGGGCAAATGCCGTGTCAACGTCTCCCTGGTTGCGCGCGGCCTTGGCGGGTTTGCGGGCAGTTGCCTGCAGCTCTTTCTTGTACTGGTCGGAGTTATAGACGGCGTTCGGACCGTTGTCCCAGACAGGGTTGAGCTTCTGGCGTCCTTGCATCGCAGACCATGTGTTGTCTGCAATGACGGCAACTCCGCCCAGCGGCTGGAAGTGGTGGGGCGGCGTGAATGTTTCGATTGTGATCGTCTGGCGAACACCTTTCACTTGCAGCGGAGCCTTCTCGTCGAACGACTTCAATTTTCCACCTAGGACCGGCGGATGCTCGATGGAGGCGTAGACCATGCCTTCGACGCGGGCGTCCATGCCAAACTTCGCTTTGCCGGTGCAGATGTCCTGGAGGTCGTAGCTGGTCTGGCCCTTGCCGACATAGCGCCAGGCAGACGCTGGTTTGAACTTGAGCTCATCTTTCTTGGGGACGGGGAGCTTGGCGGCGGCGGCGGAAAGTTCGCCGTAACCGGCCTTCTTGCCGGCGGCCTGGTGAACAACTGCGTGCAGGTCCGTCGTACACTCCGCTTCGGGCACGCCCCACTGTTGCGCGGCGGCGCGGATCAGCATGAGGCGAGCGGTGGCCCCGGCTTCCCGCATGGGTTGATAGAATTCGCGGATAGAGTGGGAGCCGTCGGTATCCTGCGAGCCGTAACGCGGATCGCCGATCGCCTGCTCCACTTTCACGCGACTCCAGTCCGCGTCGAGTTCGTCGGCTAGCACGAGCGGAAGAGAAGTGCGGCTGGTAGTGCCCATTTCAGAGCGGTGTGCAACAATGTAGACGGTTCCATCGGTGTCGATTCCTAAGTACACGCTGGGATGGAGAACCGACTGATCGGCACGGGAGCCGGAAGCTGCGTCGGCAACCCAGAAACTCTTGTGGACGAAGCGCACGCAGAGAACCAGCGCTCCAGCGGAGAGAACACCTTGCAGAAAGTTACGACGGCTGACATTGGTTAGGGTGCTCATGCGCGTTCTCCGGCGGCAGCTTTGATAGCCGCACGAATTCGCTGATAGGTGCCGCAACGGCATATGTTGCCGGACATGACGTCGTCAATATCCTCGTCGCTAGGCTTCGGCTTCTCATTGAGCAGAGCGACCGCTTGCATGATCTGTCCCGACTGGCAGTAGCCGCACTGCGGGACGTTGACTTCCATCCAGGACTTCTGCACCGGATGCAGGCCGTTCGCGGCGATGTCTTCGATGGTACGAATCTCGCTGCCTGCTGCTCTTTGCATGGTGGTGATGCAAGAGCGAACGGCCTTGCCATTCTTATGCACGGTGCAAGCGCCACATAGAGCCATGCCGCAACCGAACTTGGTCCCGGTCAAAGCGAGCACGTCGCGCAGGTACCAGAGCAGCGGCATATCGGGTTCGCCGTCGAAGGAGCGTTGAACACCGTTGACCTTGAGCTCGATCATCGTTGATCTCCAGACGAATGTGGATATTCAGATGGTGTAATTTTAACGCACGATGCGAAAGCGGTGTGAGAAGAGCGGGTGAACCCACCGGCCAATACTAGGCACGCGATTGGATTCTTTAGGAGGAATGGTTCGGACTGAATTCATCCCATGGATCCTTCGCTGCCAGGCGAGCTGCTCAGAAGGGCCCAAGAAATCCCTTTTGTTTTGTTGCTCATTTTGGCGAAAGCTCAAATACGACGCCGCCGCTGTACTTGCCCGCCAGGTACGCCGAGCCGTATAAGTTCCCGGCGGCATCCAGAAGCAGGTCGCCCACCGGTTGCGAGCCGTTCTCGTCGTTGAATGTTAGCAGCGTAGTCTCTTTCCATGTTCCATTGGCCTTGGGCGAGAGCCGGTACACGATGCCCACCCCAAAGCCGCCGTCCTGCGCATTCCCGTACAAGTTTCCGGCAGCGTCAAAGATGAGGCCGGCTGTAGGAAAGCTCCCGTTCTGAATGTCGAAGGCGAGCAGCGTGGTGTGTTTCCACGTCCCATCGCCTTCCGGTGAAAGTTTGAACACGGTACCTATATTGAATTTGGAGAATCGAGAGTGACGGCAAGCTTGGGCTTGCCCCTAGGCTGCGTTATAGGTAAGATTGTCTTACCATGCAAACCAAGGTCTCAACGAAAGGGCAGGTCGTTCTACCGGGTCCTCTTCGCCGCCGGCTTGGCATTCGTGCCGGTGATCCGCTCGATGCCAACATCGAGGCCGGGCGCATTGTGTTAACACCCCGTAAGAAACGTCGCCAGCCGGTCAAGATTGTGACTGACCCGGTTACAAGATTTCCTGTTCTGAGTGCGGGTTCTGATGCTCCGGTGCTGACCAGCGCAGAGGTTGAAGAGATCTTGACAAACTTTCCATGAGATATCTTCTCGATGTGAACACTCTTGTTGCCTTGGGGTTCGCTCAGCATGAATTCCACGACCGGGTCGCTTCTTGGCTGACGTCGCAAGAGTTTCCGCCCCTAGCAACCTGTTCGATCACGGAACTGGGCTTTATAAGAGTCCTGGCGCAAGCCCCGGCGTACGGATTCACGATCGCACAAGCGCGAACTCTGTTGCTTCGGCTGAAAGAAGCCGATGTCGCACAATTCACATTTATCCCGGACGATCACGATGTCTCTCATCTGCCGACCTGGGTTAAGACCCCGAAGCAGACGACGGACGGCCACTTGGTGAAGCTTGCGAGTGCAAACGGACTGGTTCTTGCAACCCTAAACCGAAAAATTCCAGAAGCTTATCTCATTCCTTAACCGCTGACTTGGCTTTGGCGCCCAAGCGAACCCGGCTACAGTTTACGGCCGATCCCCATCGTTAAGCAGGCGATTGAAACGGCGGCTTTGATGCTGGGCAGCGACAAGTCGCGGGGCTACTGTTTGGAGATGATTTGCGCAGATTTCCAAGCCGGCGCCAACCTGGAAAGCGATAACCCCGGGGTGCTCTTACAGTCGGCCCTCCCATTTTTACGAACAGCTCCGCAACCAAGTGCTACGTCGCGATAGCTGGAGATGTCAGTCGTGCAGGCACGATGTCCAATCTTGAAGTCCACCATAAAGAATTCCGCAGCCACTGCGGCGAGGACTCGGAGCAGAACCTCACTACGCTTTGTTCCGCATGCCACGGCGTTATGCATCGCAGTTGAGCAATCCGATCCAGCCGGTCACAGAAACTGGATTCTGGGATCTAGAAAGTTTTCGCCGAAAGTAGAGTTAAACTGCTGGCGAGCAGGTCAGAGACTCATCAATTGAGGGCTTCGTCGAAATCCACTAAGGCGTCGATGATCGTTTTGGGAGTTCTTACTCTCGTAGCTGCGTGGATAATCTTTCAGCTCTCCACTCAACGTCACACCGGAATACTACGGATCTTGGCTCAAGCAAGACCACCGTCTTAGCGAAAATGTCAGCGTCTTCCAATGTGCAACAACGAAGTGCAAGCGGGCCAGCCAGGCTGGAACATACCGTGAATCTGTCCTGGAAAGCTAGCCCTTCCGCGGTTTTCGGCTACAACGTGTATCGTCGCGGGGCCTCGGGCGTGGTCAAGCTCAATTCCGAACCAGTCACTGGAACCAGCTACGTCGACCGTACTGTGCAGGTAGGACAGACGTACTTTTATGCTTATTAAGGAGGCGTGGGTCTTTTCCGAGAGCCGGATGCGGGAAATCTGCCTGTCCGGTTCGATGAGCGGGAACAGGAAACAGGGTCAAGCCAAACCGGATAACCGGATTGAGGCGGGTCATGCGAAAGCATCCCAACAGCCACCGGGAGGCTAAAGCCACTGCGCCTGTTCTCGACTCTACTCTCCATTACGCTCAAAACCCCCTCTTTCATAGGATGAGCGAAATGGCCTAGTTTCGTAAACTATCCAGACCCTCTACCTGCATAGCCTTTCGTTGTGGGCTATTTTCGGTTTGCCCTCGCTCCGGCGCGATCCGGTGACGCCCTGGATTTCCCGTGCGGACTGACGCTTTTGCTAGTTGGCAGAGGGCCACGCTGCTCATAGTCTCGATCTGTCGCATGAGTTTGCCTGGTTGAAAGACGTGAGGTGGGCAACTTTTATATCTCCGTGCAGTCCACAACCCTGCGCTAGCTGACCAAGCCTTTGTAAGCGCTGCGATAAAAACAGGGAGGAACCATGAAACGTCATCGTTCAGAAGTCGCGCTGGCCAGCATCCTATTGTCGATGGGCGTGTTGCCCTCTGCGGCGCAGCAGATCACCGGTACTCCCGGCTCGCCCAGCGCCACGACCACGATCAGCGGAAAACAGCTTCCCCCGCCCGATCCAAAGTTCGGCGGAGTGATCGAGGAAAGAGCTTCGCAGTCGAAGCCCTGGTGGCCGCCGCGCATTGTGCCGCCGAAAGACGCGCCCAACGTGCTTCTCATCATGACGGACGACGTGGGTTTCGGCGCGCCGGGCACGTTCGGCGGCGTCGTCCCGACTCCTGCGATGGATCGCATCGCGAAAAGCGGGCTGCGCTATACGAATTTCCACTCGACGTCGTTGTGCTCGCCCTCGCGCGCTGCGTTGATCACCGGGCGCAATCATCATGTGGCCGGCTTCGGCGTGGTGGGCGAAATCGCAACGGGATTCCCCGGCTACGACTCGATTATCCGCAAGGAGAACGGCACCATTGGCGAAATCCTGAAGGAGAACGGGTACGCGACCTCGTGGTTCGGCAAGGATCACAACACGCCGTTCTATCAGGCGACTCAAGCCGGGCCCTTCGATCAGTGGCCGAACGGCATGGGCTTCGAGTACTTCTACGGCTTCGTCGGCGGCGACACCAGCCAGTGGCAGCCGGACCTGCACCGCAATACGACGGCGATCTACCCCTTTGAGGGCAATCCCGGCTGGAACCTGACCACAGCCATGGCCGACGACGCCATCCAGTATATGAAACAGCTTAAGGAGATCGCGCCCGAAAAGCCATTCCTTGTTTATTACGTACCGGGCGGCACGCACTCGCCGCATCACCCGACGCCGGAGTGGATCACGAAGATCAGCGACATGCATCTCTTCGACGGCGGCTGGAACAAACTACGCGAGACCATCTTTGCCAATCAGAAACGGCTGGGCATCATGCCGGAGAACGCGAATCTGACGGCGTGGCCGAACGATCTGCCGCAGTGGGATTCCCTCAGTTTTGAAGAGAAAAAACTCTTCATCAAGCAGGCCGACGTCTACGGCGCGTACCTTGCCTACACCGATCACGAAATCGGTCGTGTCATCCAGGCCGTCGAGGATATGGGCGAGCTCGACAACACTTTGATCATCTACATCAGCGGCGACAACGGCGCGAGCGCCGAAGGCATGCTCAACGGCACTCCAAACGAGTTCACGACTTTCAACGGCATTTCGGTGCCGGTTAAGGATCAGTTCCTCTGGTACGAGTTCTGGGGATCCGACAAGACCTTCCCGCATTTCGCGGCCGGCTGGTCGTGGGCAATGGACACGCCATTCCAGTGGGTGAAGCAGGTGGCGTCGCATTACGGCGGGACGGCCCAGGGCGTGTGCATGTCGTGGCCCGGCCATATCAACGATGTCGGCGGCATCCGCCGTCAGTTTCACCACCTCATTGACATCGTGCCCACAATCCTAGAAGCGACCGGCATCCCCGCGCCGGATACGCTCAACGGCATCCAGCAGCGCCCGATGGACGGCGTCAGCATGGTCTACACATGGGACAAGGCGAACGCCAGCTCGCCCACCCGGCACACCACGCAATACTTTGAGATGCTCGGCAACCGCGCCATCTACAACGATGGTTGGGTCGCGGCGACGACCCCGGCGACGATCCCGTGGAAGCTGAGCACGGCCACGCCGCCCGACGTGATCGACGGGTACAAATGGGAACTCTACAACGTCAAGGAGGATCCCACCGAGTCCAACGATCTAGCAGCGAAAATGCCGGACAAGCTCAAGCAGATGCAGGAACTCTTCTACGCCGAGGCGAAGAAGCATGATGTGCTGCCGCTCGACAACACATCGTTGACGCGCTGGAACGCGCCGAAGCCCAACCTCACGGCAGGACGCAAGGTTTTCACGTACTCGGGAACACTGATCGGTGTTCCCAACAGCGGCGCTCCGAGCATCCTGAACAAGTCTTACACCATTACCGCTGAAGTCGAGATCCCCTCAGGTGGCGGGGAAGGCATGATCGTCACCGACGGCGGGCGCTTCGGCGGCTACGGCCTTTTCCTGAGCAAGGGCGAGCTGGGCGTTGGTCGGGGCAAGGTGGTGTTTCTTTACAACCTGCTCGACCTCAAGCGCACGACCTGGGAAGGACCCGAGTTGGGCGCGGGCAGGCACACCATCGTCTTCGACTTCAAGTCCGATGGTCCCGGCTTGGGCAAGGGCGGGACAGGTGTGCTCTCCGTGGACGGCAAGGAAGTGGCCAGGAATTCCATGGAGCACACCACCCCGATCACGTTCCCGGAGGACGAAACCTTCGACATCGGGCAGGACACGCACACCGGCGTCGCGATGGTGGAGTATCGCTACGATGTTCCGTTCAAGTTCACGGGCACGATCGACAAGCTCACCTTCAACCTCGGACCGGAGCAGTTGACGGCAGAAGAGCGCAAGCGACTTCCGGCCATTGCCGACGCGCTCGCGCGCGCCAAGGACTAACCGAGCAATGCAATGAAAAAGGTCCTTATGCTCGCGGCGCTAAGCGAAGCGTTGACGGGGCTGGTCTTGTTTGCGTATCCGCCTATCGTGATCCGGCTGTTGTTCGGCTCCGAAATCGCCGGCGCGGGCGTTTTGATCAGTCGGGTCGCCGGCATCAGCCTGATCGCGTTGGGAGTGGCTTGTTGGCCCGACCACAATACCTTCCGGGCGTTCTTTGGGATGTTGACCTACAGCTTGCTCGCAATGCTCTACCTGGTTTGCGTCGGGGTCAACGGTGGGGCGGGGATTCTGCTGTGGCCAGCCGCTGCCGCTCACGCAGTTCTGTCTGCCCTTCTCTTCTTGGCGTGGCGGAAGGAACGACAGGCAACGCAAATGGCGTAACATCGCCATAGCGCTCATTGACGAGCGTCAAAACGGCAAACATGGGTGCGGTGGTGCCGGAGATTGAGTTGCCCCGTTCGTCCAGAGCTTTCCCGGAAAAGTTCACCAGTCACGGTACAACGGTTGACGACTCTACCGACGGCGTCTGCTGGGCACTTGAGAAGAAATAAAGCACAGAGATTGTTAGCAACACAAAAAGCGAGCATCTCGTAAACCGCATGGCGCCCACCTTTTCTTATCATTTTCCGTCGCGGAAAATGAATGCTGGAAGAACTCCAGCGTGCTGCTGTGTGAAAATGGTGGACGCGCATCGAGCAAGCGCGTCCAGTGGGCTAATTCCACGGAACCCGAATCGGCCATAGCCGCCAACCGCCCGGTACCACAACCTTTGTTCTCAGGGTCTCCGAACTACGCCGGGGAGAGGCTCGGTTCCAAAATGGGTTGAGCCCGGCGTCCCGAAAGTCAATGCGACATTGGAAAATTTGACGGTGGTGCCACCCGTAATGTCTACTTCCAACGGTGTAGGTGAAATGGGCGCGGGGCTTCCATTGAGGGTAACCGTGGCCGTACCGTTTAGCTTAAATCCGCCTGTGATCGGCGTGACATCGGCATTGAGCATGGTTATGTGGTGAGTATGGGCGCCCCTGCCATTCGGATCGAAATTCCCATCTCCTAACGTTAAGACCCAACCGTCAGACAGCACCATGTTCAGGGCCGCTTCGAAATTCGCCTTGCCGGAGCTTCCCTTTAACTGCAAGTTCCACGTGCCCCGCACCTCGTAGGGACCTGTGGTGGTGGTTTGGGGGGAATAGGCATTGATTATCCCGTTAAACTTAAGTCTTTCAGGTGCCCGATTTTGAGCCAGTGCGCCGATGCTTGCCATCAGCACGAGAACTCCGATCTGTGCCGCACACCGCAAATGCTTGCTCTTCATAACAGACCTCCAAGTCTGAAGTAAATTGCTAGCGCGCTTATCGCTCAAAGACTGCCCGCTAAGCAATGCAGGTGCTATGAAGAAGAGGTAAAGGTTATATAACCCCCTAAGTTGCTGGTGCAGTTGCTTCTTGTCGAATTATTGGCGCATAATTTCGTGCGACGCACGACAGGAAATATCCAGAGGATTTACGCCCCAAGAATTCCATTTCGGGGATTTTACCCTCGATCAGTCGCGTTACCGGCTGCAACGAGGAACACGTTTGCTGCGCCTGGAAAAGCTCCCCATGGAATTGCTGATCTTGTTGGTTCAACGGCGTGGCGATTTAGTGTTACGCGAGGAGATTGCCGCCTGCCTTTGGGGCAAGGACGTCTTCCTTGATGTCGATCACAGCATCAACACTGCTGTCCGCAAGATCCGCGTGGCGCTGCGGGATGACCCTGAGAAGCCTCGATTCGTAGAAACAGTTGTCGGGAAGGGATACCGCTTTACTGCCCCGGTGACCTGTAATAATGGGGGTTCGAATCCGCAAGTGCAGCCGACGGCACCACTGCCATCTCAGGTACTTTCGGAGCCGGCGGTTTTATCTACCCAAAAGAGAGTTCTTTCTATCCGTCTGCGGGTGCTGCTCATGGTAGCAGCCATACTGGCGGTAGGCGGAGGCTTGTGGCTTAAGAGGACGGAGTATTTTTGGCGAGACCCGATCGCAGCCGCGCGATTCCAGACGGTCACGGAGTTCGAGGGAGTAGAGCAGGCTGCTGCGGTATCACGCGACGGACAGTTTGTGGCATTTCTGTCGGATCGGGACGGACAGATGGACGTGTGGGTCACGCAGGCGGGTTCGGGGCGGTTCCACAACTTGACCCACGGGAGCCAATCGGAACTGGTCAATCCATCGGTCCGCACGCTGGGGTTCTCGCCGGATGGCTCTCAGGTTACATTTTGGGTTCGCAAGAAGGATGCTTCGAGCGAAAGTGACATCAGCATTTGGGCCGTTCCGACGCTGGGAGGACAGCCGATGCCGTACCTTGAAGGTGCGGCAGAACTCGACTGGTCGCACGACGGCTCGCGCCTGGCGTACCATACGCCAGGATCCGGGGATCCGTTGTTCGTGTCAGACGGCGGCCGGCAAGCCAAGGCGCGGCCCATCTTCACCGCACCGGCCGGGATCCACGCGCACTTTCCGTTGTGGTCGCCCGACGATCGGTTTATCTACTTCGTCCAGGGCGCTCTCCCCGACAAATTGGACATTTGGCGAATCCCTCCATCCGGCGGAAACCCGGAACGGATCACGTCCCACGGCGGAGGCGTGAGTCATCCAGTCTTCCTGGACCGGCACACCCTGTTGTACCTGGTGAGCGATCCTGACGGTAGAGGGCCGTGTCTTTATAGCATGGATGTCGAACGCCGCATTCCTCATCGGCTGAGTTCTGGCCTTGACCGGTACACGTCCTTGGCGGCGAGCGCTAACGGTCGCCGTCTGGTGGTCACGCTCGCAAGTCCGATGGATACACTTTGGCGCTCGCGGATCGCTGATTCACCCGCTCAAACGTTGGCGCCTGCTCGAATCTCGCTGACGACCGGCAAAGGATTCTCTCCACGACTCGGTCCAAATTTCTTTCTCTATGTTTCTGCGACGAGTACGAGCGAGAGCATCTGGAAGCTCGCGGACGGGACCGCCACGGAGTTGTGGAGGGGGCAGGGAGCGCAAGTCTTTGGCGGCCCGGCAATCGCTCCGGATGGAAATCACATCGCATTCTCGGTCCGCCAACACGGGCAAACATTCTTGTACGTAATGCAGGGTGACGGCACGAACGCGCGGATGGTGGCCAATTCGCTCAACCTGCAGGGCGATCCCGCATGGACGCCCGACGGCCAGTCGATAACGTCTGCGGCAGAAGATCGCGGCGTCCCACACCTTTTCCGCGTGCCGGTCGATGGTCGGTCGCCGACGGCATTTGTGCAGGAGTACTCGGTCGATCCCGCCTGGTCGCCCGACGGCCGCTTCGTTGTGTACTCGGGAGCTGACATCGGTACCACATATCCGGTTAAAGCTGCTAGTGCCGACGCTGCGGCGTATCCTTTACCTGCCTTAACACTGACGCGTGGCGCGCGGCGTTTGGCCTTCCTGCACGGAGGACGGGAACTCGTCTTCCTGCGTGGAGATATTCGACATAAGGATCTCTGGTCAATGGATATGGGGACGGGCGCGGAACGCCAGTTGACTTACCTCCCTGCGGACTTTGATATTCGCGACTTCGACATTTCCGCAAACGGCCCTGAAGTTGTCCTCGAACGAGTGCAGGAGCATTCGGAGGTGGTGCTGGTGGATCTCCATCGACCATAATCCAGAATGGAAAAAGCGCTCCTAACCTGGTCAGGTCGCACTCATTGACTCTGGTCGGCCAATTCTCAGTTTACGGAATCGCTTAATTTCCTGCGGCCTTGGAGAGGTTAACGAATAGGCAACTGTTGAAACATCGCGATAGCACTCATCATTGCTGGTGCGCGGCCGCTCAATAAGTGCGTCACTGATCTGACATGGAATCAGGTCAGCACCATAAGTGCAGTCCTGTTCACAACAGCTTGTTGCACCGTGAAGGGCGACTAAAGCTACTTGCCGTCGACGGAAAACGCGAGTAATGCGTTCCCCGGCATTCCACCCCATTGTCCGTATCCCGAGTACACATAAATCATTCCGCCCGCGACTGCTGGGCCGCCTCCATCCATCGCTCCGCCGTGGAGCTTCTGTCCATTGACCCCGCCGTACTCGCGCGCCGTGTCGTAATCCCGGATGACGTCTCCGGTAGCGCTCGCGTAGGCCCGGAAATGCCCATCCACGGACCCCGAGAACACAACTCCCGGAATGGCGATTACCGCCGCCGATTGTGCCGGACTGCAGTTCTTACGCTCGCCGCAATTCGGTGGAACCGCGATCCAGACCTTGTTGCCAGTATCCAACTGAAGCGCAAATAGACCGCCTCCTTGCGTCGGATCGAGTTCGCTCTTGACCTTTGCGGGGTCGGCCGGATCCTTCACCTCCCTGAACCCAATGTCGGAGAGTGCTACGTACATGTTCTTCTCGTCAGCCGCCGACCCCCACTGGATTCCCCCGAGGACACTGCCTTTGCCCACGCGCGTCTGCCAGAGCATTTTTCCTTGTTGATCGGGATCGATAGCATAAGCCATGCCTGATTTCTGCCCGATGACCAACTCCTGCTTCCCGTTCACAAGCGAAACCAGGATCGGCGGCTGAGCAAAATCGAAGTCCTGCCCGTGGGAATCCGGGCAGTTTGTCTGCACAGCACCGACACAGTCTACGGTGTAGGCATCATTCGCAGTCATTTGCTGTGACCAGAGAATCTTTCCCGTGTCCCGGTCTAGTGCCAGAACTGCGTCGCTGGTTCCGGTGGTTGGATTCGAATAGTTGTCGCCGGTGGAAACATAAATCAGATTGCGTTTGAGATCGATGGTCGGGGTCGACCACACCCCGGCCCCGGACGGGCCGCGGCGCACGAGCCGCCAGGCTCCACAAACGTCGCGCTGTCGTTCCCGAAATGAAGTTGCAGACTAGGGTAAAAGAGAAAGCGTCAATCAATTTGCACAGCAACAGACTAGTTGATAGACTAGCTTACATGGCTCACGAAACTACTGTCGGAGTCTTCGACGCAAAGACCCATCTCAATGGCCTGCTGAAAAGAGTCTCCAGGGGCGAGACGATCCGCATCACGCGGCGGGGGGTTCCGATCGCCAAGCTGGTTCCGGCCGGCGAGAAAGAGCAGCCTGACCAAGTTGTGCGAGAGATTCGCCAGCTTCGAAAGGGTACGACTCTGGGAAAGACCACTATCCGCGAGTTAATCAATGAAGGCCGCCACTATTAAGCGAATGGTTCTGGATGCATCCGTGGCCGTGGCCTGGTGCTTCGAGGACGAGAATACGCCTTTCACAGAAGGAGTTCTCGATCTGCTGTCGGCGGGGACCGAGGTTCTCACCCCTGCCATATGGCCTTTTGAGGTTGCGAATGCGTTGCTGGTGGCTGAACGACGCAAGCGAATCACGATAGCACAAGTGACGGCCTTACTTCGGCGTATTGCGGGGCTTCCGATTTCGATTGAACCTATCGAAGCAGGACGTGCCTTCGAGCACATTCTGTCGGTTGCACGACAACAGAATCTGACCGAGTACGATGCCGCTTACCTTGAGCTCGCCCTGCGTACCGGACTTCCACTTGCCACTCTAGACAGCAAAGTCAAACAAGCTGCCAAGCTCGTCGACGTCGGATTGGTGAAAATCTGAATCACAAAGGTACATCGATCAGCGTCGGGTCCTTCCTCCTCCAATCCTGCCCGTAGCGCCCTCCCGAATAAATCCAACGAACTGCGGGTAACCGGGCACCCATCCCTTTCGCCAAGAGCGTCCAGTCAAGATCGGGACGCTCGATTTCAAACATGTCTGCTGCCGAGGTCCCGGAAGGCTCTTAACGCGAAGTGGCGATCTGAATCCCGCTTTTATTTTCGGCAGTTTGGAAGGTTGGAATCCGCCCCAACTGATTACGTGCCCTTGTTTCTTTAGGAGGAGGAAATGTGGATGCTCACGCCCAGGTCGTCTGATACTAAACTAACAGTTGTGGTGTTAAACGATGGACATCGATTCCCCCTTTGCGGCGGTAATTCTGGCGGCAGGAACTTCAACACGGATGGGAACGGCAAAGCAACTGCTGCTCCTGGATGACCGTCCGCTGTTGCAGCACGTGCTCGATCACGTGCGCGCATCCGCGGTGAAGGAAATCGTTCTGGTTCTAGGATTCGCAGCGGAGGAGATCCGAAGGGAAATCGATGTTCAGAATGCACTCGTAGTTCTCAATGAGAGTTATCGGCAGGGCATGGGAACTTCGTTGAAGGCTGGACTCTCCGCTGTGGATCCACAATGCGCAGGTGCGCTCATCGTTTTGGCGGATCAGCCGTTTGTCCGGCCTGCGACGCTTGACCTGTTGATGGCGGAGCATCATCGTTCCAAGGCGCAGATCGTGATTCCAACTTACCGGGGTTTTCGCGGTAACCCGGTGCTCCTGGACCGCTCGGTTTTCGCCGAGGTGATGGCCCTCAGAGGCGATATCGGATGCCGCGCAATCTTCGGCGACCATCTCGAAGGCATTGTGAAGTTGCCGGTGGACGATGCGGGAATCCTGCTGGACATTGACCGGCAGAGCGATTTCGAGGCTCTGCGCCGTGCCGGCGGTCGCACGGAAAGAGAGAAGGCCTTGCTTGAAACCGCGGATGTTCACGGACGACAACTTGCCAGCGCAGCAGCCGCGCAGCCGGAGTTGGTCATTGTCGGCAGGGACGCGATGGCAGCTGCCTTGGCGAAGCTGGGGAAGCTGATGCGATTCACGGTGACCGTGGTGGATCCGTTGCTGGCCGCTGACGACTTGCCCGATGCAGATCGGGTACTTCACGCGCTCGACTTTTCCGTGCTTGCGGCGAATCCCGATCGGAACGTGGTTGTGGCGAGCCGCGGCACGTGCGATGAGGAGGCGATCGAAGAAGCGTTGGGGACGAACAGCGCCTATATCGCACTTGTTGCTAAGAAGAAGAGAGGGGATGAGGTCGTTCGCAGCCTGCGGATGCGGGGAGTTGCGGCGGAAAAATTGGCCAGCGTGCGAGTGCCCGCTGGACTGGAGATAGGCGCCGAGACGCCAGAGGAAATCGCACTCAGCATTATGGCGGAAATCGTTTCTGAAAAGAAGAAACGGGTGAGCGAGGTTCGAAGTCCGGCCAGCAAGGCCAGAGAACTATGATCGGGGAATGTCCGGATAGTAAAGATGGTGCGCGCTCAGTCTTCAGTGTGCGCGTTGCACTGGGTGATCACCTTTTCGGAGACGTCTCTCTCCGGCATATCCAACTCTGTCAAGGGTAAGGCGCGACTGGAGCCGCCGCGCCGCAAGGCTACGATCTGGCTCACGATACTGAGCGCAATCTCCTCTGGAGTTGCAGCCCCCAAGTCGAGGCCTGCCGGCGCAAAAATTCTCGCGATCTTGTCCTCCGGCACTCCCTCTGCGGCGAGGTACTCGAGCACGAGCTTGGCCCGATGGTGGCTGGCGATTAAAGCCACGTAAGCGGCTTCCGCTCGCAGAGCCCTCTGCAGCCAGAGATGGTCATTCTTGTGCTGTGTGGCAATCACGACATAAGTGTTTGATCCGATGGGCGTCTGAACGAGGTCAAAATCTTCGGCAATCACTTGCTCGGCTTGCGGGAATGAAGTCTGGTCGGCGCCGGGGTCGTTCACAATGATGCGAAAGCCGAGCAGGTGCGCGAACGTGGCTAGGGCCTCGGCGATCCGCCCATGACCGGCGATGAGCAGGTCGGGTTGAGGCAACACCGGTTCGATATAAACCTCCATTTTCCCTCCGCAGGGCATGCCAACACCCAGGAGTTCGTCGGTCATGTCGAGAGTGATAACGAGCGGGTGTCGCACCTCCATGGAACGCAGCGCTTCGGTTCGAACGGCACTTTCGGCGCACCCGCCGCCCACCCAGCCGAAAACCAGCTTCCCTTGAGCGTCAATGATGGCCTTGGAGCCGCGCCGGGCCGAGGAAGACCCCTCCACACGAACCACTGTGGCCACGGCAAAAGTTTTCCCTTGGGCCGTAAGTTCGGCGGCTTTGGCGTAGAGATCCGAGGACATGCCATCACGTATGATAGTTCCCGAGAACACTGGAGTCCAATCCAGAACGCGGGGATTTCGTGGTGTCCAGGGCGATGTACAGTGAACAAGTCCGAGCCCATTATGCCGTGCCGCGAAACGTAGGCAGCATCGCCCAGCCTTCGGGCAAGGCAATCGTGAAGAGTCCGGTGGACAGCGATACAGTGCTGATCACGCTGCGGGTCGAGCAGGGCATTGTTCAGGAAGCGAAGTTCAAATGTATGGGATGCGCCGTCGCCATAGCCTGTTCCTCAATGGCCACAGAAATGGTTCTGGGCAAGTCTGTCGAGGAAGCGTCACAGATATCGGAGCAGGCGGTCGCCGAAGCGCTGGGCGGGATCCCGGATTACAAGATGAGGTGCAGCAACCTTGCTCCGGAAGCGATTCGGAGGGCGATTGAAGATTGGAGGTCGCGGTCGGCGGAAACAGGGATGCATCCCAAGTAAAGGCAGTCTTGAGGTTTCAGGGTTGTCTTTTGGCGCTGAAGGCCCAGGGTTTCTCCTGTTTATTCGAACGCCCTTTGTGTGGTAAGGTACTAGCCGCGTTTCCTGAGCAGATACTCCAGTATCCTCGCCTCAATGCGGGGCTGGATTTAGCACCCACGAGGGTTAAGCAATGATCCCACCAGCCTTCGAATACCTGCGCCCAAAGACAATTCCAGAAGCGATAACGCTCCTCCAGCAGCATGGCGAGGACGCCAAGATTCTGAGCGGAGGACAAAGCCTCATCCCCATGATGAAGCTTCGGATTGCCCGCCCCGCTTACTTGATCGATATCAATCGCATCTCCGGCTTGTCGTACATCAAGGAAGAGGACGGCTTTCTCAAGATCGGCGGGCTCACGCGCGAAGCTGAGCTGGAAGCTTCGTCGTTGGTTCGGGCGAAATATCCCATCCTTATTGATACCGCTCACGTGATCGCCGATCCGCAGGTACGCAATCTGGCCACGGTAGCGGGAAACCTGGCGCATGGCGATCCTGCCAACGATCATCCGGCAACCATGCTTGCTTTGGACGCGCAGGTTGTGGCTACTGGATCCCGCGGCGAACGAGTCATACCCATCGAGGATTTTTTCCTGTCGCTGTTCAGCACCGCACTGCAACCAGACGAAATCCTCACAGAGATTCGAATCCCCTTAGCTCGGCCGCACAGCGGCGGCGCTTACTTCAAGCTGGAGCGCAAGGTGGGTGATTTCGCGACTGCGGCTGTCGCCGCGCAGGTGACGCTGGATAGCAGCGGCGCAGTTCAAAAAGTCGGCATTGGTTTGACTAATGTTGGTCCTACGCCAATTAAGGTGCAGAAGGCGGAGAACTTTCTCCGCGGGAAGAAACCCGACGAGGCGAACATCCGCCAAGCTGCGCAGCTGGCGGCCGATGACGCGCAACCAAGTTCTGATTTGCGTGGCCCCGCGGAATACAAGAAGGGGCTTATCAAGGAACTGGCGAAGCGAGCTCTCGCCCGCGCCGCCGAAAGAGCTGGCAAGTAGTTTCCATGAAGTCTCTGGGACTCGAACGAGGAACTGGCGATGGCAAAACAATTGATTACTGTGAAAGTGAACGGCAGGGAGCGGGAGGCGGCGGTCGAACCGCGACTTTTGCTGGTCCACTTCATCCGTGAAAGTTTGCAACTGACCGGCACTCACATCGGCTGCGACACCAGCCACTGCGGCGCGTGTACGGTGGTGCTCAACGGAAAAACGGTGAAATCGTGCACTATGTTCGCCGTGCAGGCGGATGGCGCCGAGATTCTCACCGTCGAAGGGCTGGCGAGCAGCGCCGGCCAGCTGCATGCGTTGCAGGAGGGGTTCAAGCAGGAGCACGGCCTGCAATGCGGCTTCTGCACCCCCGGGATGCTGATGTCGTCGTACGCGCTGCTGCATAACAATCCCAATCCCAGCGAGGAAGAGATTCGCAGGGGAATTTCCGGCAACCTGTGTCGGTGCACCGGGTATCAGAACATTGTAGGCGCGGTGCACTACGCGGCGGGAAAGATGGCGAAAGCTGCGAGCGAAGCTCACGTGGCGGAAGGGGTGGCACAGTGATCCACAAAACATCTCCTGAAATCGGCGGCCTGGGCCATTCCATCAAGCGCAAGGAAGATTTGCGATTCATTCAGGGCAAAGGCAATTATGTGGACGACGTGCGTCTGCCTGGCATGGCCTATGGGCAACTGGTGCGCAGTCCGTATGCGCACGCACGGCTGAAGAGCATTAACACCGAGAAAGCCAAGGCGGTGCCGGGAGTGCTGGCGGTGATTACTGGCGAAGATCTTGCCAAGGCCAATCTCGCTTGGATGCCCACGCTTTCTTACGACAAGCAGATGGTGCTTGCTACGGGCAAGGTTCTCTTCCAATCGCAGGAAGTCGCGTTCGTCGTGGCGGAAGATCGCTACACTGCCGCCGATGCAGCCGACTTAGTAGAAGTTGAATACGAAGAGCTGCCTGTGCTTGTGGATCCGAAGAAGGCGCTTGATGCCGACGCCCCGCTGCTTCGTGAAGACCGCGAGCAGAAAAATAATCATATCTTTCATTGGGAAGTGGGTGATCGACAGGCGACGGAGCAGGTTTTTCAGAAGGCTGCGGTAAAGGCCAGCGTGCATGCTTTCTTCCCGCGCTGCCATCCCGCGCCGCTTGAGACTTGCGGCTGCGTCGCAGACTTCAGTCGCGCTACTGAGCGGCTGACGGTTTATCTGACCTCGCAGGCTCCGCATGTTCACCGAACTGTGTTTGCTTTGGTCGGCGGAATTCCGGAAAACAACATCCGTGTCATCTCGCCAGATATCGGCGGTGGCTTTGGCAATAAGGTTCCAGTTTATCCCGGATATGTTTGCGCGATCGTGGCTTCGCTTACGCTCGGTGTGCCGGTGAAGTGGATTGAGACGCGCTCGGAGAATTTGCAGTCGACGGGTTTTGCCCGCGACTATCACATGACAGCCGAGATCGCCGCCGATCGCGACGGCAAGATGCAAGCGCTGCGCGTCAAGACGCTCGCCGACCATGGCGCCTTCAACGCAGCGGCTCAGCCCACCAAGTTTCCCGCGGGATTGTTCAGCATCTGCACCGGCTCCTATGAGTACGCTCAGGCATTTTGCGAAGTCGATGGCGTCTACACCAACAAGGCGCCGGGCGGCATCGCCTACCGCTGCTCGTTTCGCGTGACCGAGGCGGCATACTTGATCGAGCGGGCGGTTGACGTGCTGGCACAGGAGTTGAAGATTGATCCGGCCGAACTTCGCCGCAAGAACTTTATTCCGGCGGAGAAGTTTCCCTATAAGTCGTCGCTCGGCTGGACCTACGACAGCGGCAACTATGAAGCGGCGATGAACCTCGCGCTAGAGAAGATCGGCTACCAGCAACTGCGCAAGGAGCAGGCGGAGAAACGGGAAAAAGGCGAACTGATGGGGATTGGGATCTCGAGCTTCACGGAAATCGTGGGCGCGGGTCCGGCGCACACGTTCGATATTCTCGGCATCAAGATGTTCGACAGTTGCGAGATTCGCGTTCACCCCACAGGCAAGGCGATGGCCCGCATGGGTACCAAGAGCCAAGGCCAGGGACACGAGACTACTTACGCCCAGATCGTGGCGCAGGAACTGGGAATTCCTGCTGCCGACGTAACTATCGAAGAAGGCGATACAGACACCGCCCCCTACGGTCTGGGAACCTACGCGAGTCGAAGCACGCCAACCTCGGGAGCTGCGACCGCGATCGCAGCCCGCAAGATTCGTGACAAGGCGAAAAAGATCGCAGCGTACTTGCTGGAATGCAACGAGAACGATTTGGAATGGGAGCCGGGCAAGTTTTTCGTGAAGGGCGCTCCCAGCAAGAGCAAGACGATTCAGGAAATCGCATTCGCTGCGTATACGAACATTCCCCCCGGCCTTGAGGCGGGGTTGGAGGCAGTCGATTACTACGACCCGCCGAATCTAACTTTCCCGTTCGGTACCTATGTTTGCGTGGTCGATATCGACAAAGGCACGGGAGAGGTGAAGGTGCGGCGATTTGTTGCTGTGGACGACTGCGGGAACATTATCAATCCGATGATCGTGGAGGGCCAGATTCACGGCGGACTGACGGAGGGACTGGCCATCGCGTTCATGCAGCAGATCGACTATGACGAAAGCGGCAACATTCAGGGCGGAAGTTTTCAGGACTATCTGCTTCCCACGGCGGTCGAAACTCCGCACTGGGAGACGGACAAGACATGCACACCTTCGCCGCATCATCCTTTCGGCGCGAAGGGAGTGGGAGAATCTCCTAACGTCGGTTCTCCAGCTGCCTTTGTCAATGCGGTGGTTGACGCTATGTCTCATCTTGGCGTGAAGCATATCGACATGCCGATCACGCCGTGGAAAGTGTGGAAGGTTCTGCAGGAGAAAGGTGTGGCTGCATAGGTGGCGCTGAAGATTGAAAAAACTTTCCAGGTGCCCGAGCCGGTAGAGAAAGTGTGGGCATTTCTGAGCGATCCGCGAAAAGTCGCGACCTGCGTGCCCGGCGCGCAGATCACGGAGCAGGTGGATGAGAAGACTTATAAGGGTGCGATTAAAGTGAAGGTTGGCCCCAGCGTCACCGACTACAACGGCGAAGTGCAGATTGTGCGACTCGATGCGGAATATCACAACATCGAGATTCTCGGCAAAGGAAAGGATGTGCGCGGCCGTGGCAGCGCTTCCATGAAGATGACTGGGGAGCTTCGCGCTTTGGACAGCGGTGGCACAGAAGTCACGAGCGTTTCTGAGATCGGCGTTGTTGGAATTCTTGCGCAGATGGGATCGCGAGTTATCACAGAGGTTTCGAACATTATGTTCGGAGAGTTTTTGAAAAACTTCCAGGCACGGCTGAAAGACTCCTCTGATGTTCCCGCTGCGCAGGCGGCCGGAGCGGAGGTTGCTCCTATCAAGGCTACGTCCGTTGCTTGGGAAGCCACCAAGGGACTGTTTCGCGGAAAATCTGGGAGCGGTTCCTGAGCAAGGGCAGTTGACGTAACTACCATGGGCATGTCCCCAACTCCTCCTTCCGTTGCTGCAAACCAAGGTGTCGATGCGATTGTCTCAGGTTTTGAGCGCCTGGGTTACGTCGCCGACCGGTCACTGGCCACCGCGCTTTATCTGGTCACCAAGCTGCGCAAACCAATTCTGGTCGAGGGACATGCTGGTCTTGGGAAAACCGAAGTGGCAAAGGTGCTGGCCTCATACATGGGTACGCGGCTCATTCGACTGCAGTGCTATGAGGGGCTGGATGTCAGCTCGGCGGTGTACGAATGGAATTACCAGAAGCAACTGCTGGCCATCAAGATCGAAGAAGGATCGGACAAGTCAGTCGAGGAGAAAGAGAAGCACATCTTCAGCCGCGAGTTTCTGCTGGAGCGGCCCTTGTTGCAGTCCATTCTTGTGGAAGACGCAGCGCCCGTACTTCTGATCGACGAAATCGACCGCGCCGACGAGGCGTTTGAAGCTTTTTTGCTCGAATTACTTTCCGATTATCAGATCACCATTCCGGAGATGGGAACTATTCATGCGAAGCATGTTCCTTATGTCGTTCTCACTTCCAATCGCAGCCGGGAGTTGGGCGATGCGCTCAAGCGAAGATGTCTTTACCAATGGATTGACTATCCAAATCTGGAAAAAGAGATGAAGATTGTGCGCACGCGATTGCCTCATATTGAGCAGGTGTTGGCGCGGCAGGTGGTTGGATATGTGCAGTCGGTGCGCGGGCTCAACTTGAGTAAGCCTCCGGGAGTGGCGGAGACTTTGGATTGTGCCGAAGCGTTGCTGGCATTGGGCAAGGTGCGGCTGGATGAGGCAGCTATTGAAGAGACGCTTGGGTGTATTTCCAAGTCTGCGGAAGATGGAGCGAAAATCAGGAGCGCCGGGCTGGACAAAATTGTTGAGGGAGCGGTGGGAAGGGTTTTGTGATCGGTTCATTGGAACAACCGAGTGATGCGGCCAGAAGCATCGTCGAGTTCTGCCGCTTTGCGCGTGAGAAGGGCCTTTCCGCTGGGGTGCAAGGAACTCTCGGCGCACTGGAGGCTGCTGCGGCTATTGGCGCGGGTAGAGGTGAAGATCTGAAGTTTGGTTTGCGATCTATTCTGTGTTCGTCAAAAGACGACTGGGATCTTTTCGAGGAATGCTTTCATGCATTTTGGAGAGGATCGGGACCCGAGTCATTTGCAGACCGCGGGGCGCGGTCTAAGAAGGAAGGCTCCGCTGCTTTCGGTAAACGAGACTCGATTTCTCTTATGTCAACGGGGTCTCGCGATGACGGTTCCTTTGAAGAAAACGGAAGCCTGGCGGTCGCCGGAGCAAGCGCACGCGAGCGGCTCAGCAAGGCAGACGTTTCAACTCTGTCGCAAAGTGACATGGCAATGTTAGAGCAGATTGCCCATCGCTTGTTCAAGCAGATGAGCCGGCGATTGCAGCGCAAGCGGCGAATCGGAAGTTCGCTAGGGCAGGTTGATTTGCGCAGGACGATCCGCCGCAGCATCAGCCGTGGCGGCGATCCGGTGACCTTGAGATATCGAGAGAGGAAGTTTCGTCCGCACCGGCTGGTTACTTTGCTCGACATCAGCGGCTCGATGAGCGCATACAGTTTGTTTCTGATGAAATTTCTCTACGCTTTGCAAAAACATTTCCGGCAGGTGGATACTTTTCTTTTCAGTACGAATCTGGTTGAGATCACGAGTTTGTTGCGTGCTCAAGGCCTGCAGGAGGCAATGCGGGCTTTGTCGCAGCAGCGGGCGGGTTGGTCCGGCGGGACCAATATCGGCGGATCGCTGCGGGAGTTTAACCACCTCCACGGCAGGAAGCTGCGATCCAGCGATACTTTTTTCGTGATTCTGAGTGACGGCTGGGATACGGGAGAGGCCGGCCTTCTCTCGGCGGAGCTGAGGGCGGTGAAAAGGCGTGTCCGCAGGGTCATTTGGCTGAATCCGCTGCTGGGTTTGAAAGACTATCAGCCGATTACGTGCGGGATGAGCGCGGCCTTGCCGCACATCGATGTGCTCGCTCCGGCGCACAACTTGGAGAGCTTGTTGGCGTTGGAGAGGCATTTATAGCTTCGTGAATAGCAGGGTGAAGCATGTTTGATCAGTTCCTGAACAAAGCGGCGGAACTTCTGGCGAAGGGTGAGCCGTTCGTCACCGCGTCCGTGGTGCGTTTTCAGGCTCCCATCTCCGGCAAGCCTGGCGACAAGGCCATTATTTTCTCGGACGGAAAGATGTGGGGCTGGATCGGCGGTGGCTGTGCTCAACCTGTGGTCATCAAGGAAGCGTTGAAAGCGCTTGCCGATGGAAAGCCGCGACTGGTGCGGATCAGTCCTACGGCCGCGCCGGAGGATGGGATCGTGGACTACACCATGACTTGCCATAGCGGAGGCACCTTGGATATCTACATCGAGCCTGTCCTGCCGAAACCGCACATCCTGGTTTTTGGACGCTCTCCCATCGCGCAAACGCTTGCCCGACTGGGCAAAGCCATCGGCTACAGAGTCTCTGTAGTTGCTCCCGGCGCGGACCGGGAGCAGTTTCCGGATGTGGATCTGCTGCAGACGGAATCGAATTTGAGCGAACTGAATTTGAACGAGCGTCAGACTACGAGCGACACTTTCATCGTGGTGTCGACCCAGGGAGAGAGTGACGAGGAAGCGCTCGAACAAGCGGCTAGAACAAGCGCCGAATATGTTGCTTTCGTGGCCAGCAAGGTCAAGGCGGGGAAGGTGATCGAGTATCTGCGTGAAGCGGGAGTTCCCTCCGACCGAGTGAACCAGATTCACGCGCCAGCCGGCCTCGATATCCACGCGGCCTCGCCCGAAGAAATCGCGGTGAGCATTCTTGCCGAGATCATCCAGCTAAAAGGTACTCGAGCGAATGCAGTTGAAGGGCCTAAGAGCCCGTTAGCAACCTCGAACTTGCCAGTTCTGAACCTGCCAGTCTCACATCCGCCAGCGCCGAATAACGAAGCTCGCGACCCAGTCTGCGGCATGTTTGTAAGTGTGAGTGGAGGAAGATACAAATCAGCGCATAAAGGAACCGATGTCTACTTCTGCTGTGCAGGATGCAAGCAAACCTTCGACCGCCAGCCCGAGAAATATGCGCTATTGATGTCCACCTGACGATTCTTCCTAGCTGCTTTGGCCATTCGGTCCACGGCACTGGCTCCAGCTATAGCTCCTCAGATTTCCTGACTACGCGGGCACCTTTCACAAGGCCTGTAGCACCAACTGTACGAGCTGTCCGGATTCCCGTTGAACAGGTGTGTGGGAGACCCGTCGGTCAGCAGAGGTGGCCCCAAAGCCTCGGCGCGCCGGGTACGCGCCGCCAGGGGACCGGCAGACTGCGACCGGGCACTGGCACGACGAGAGTGAAATCTTCTATTCCGGAAATGATGACTATTGGAACGATTAGATAGAAGCGGCCTCTCGGTGGTCGTCAGCAAGAGAGACCACACATCGAGGCTAAATCAAACCGTTTTTTAACGAGGAACAGATGCACAGCGATACAAATCAGAATGATTCGACTCTAAATGATGACGGCACCTCCAAACATGACACCACGAACAACAAAAGCGAAAACAGCGACCCGACAGGCAAAGTCAGCGACTTGCAAACCAGCCCGCCCAAGCCGAGCCTGTCGGAAGCACGTCTGCGGGCCAACCGTGAGAACGCCAAAAAGTCGACGGGGCCGAAGACGGAGCGTGGCAAGGCCTATAGCCGACGCAATGCGCTCAAGCACGGGCTCCTAATGGATCGTGTCCTGTTTTCGTCGGACGGTACGCCGATGAACGAACAACTCCATGACCTATGGGATAGGCTGCAGGCAAAGTATGGCTCGGGCGATGTGGGAACCGAGCTGCTGCTGGAAAGCCTCCTCGTCGAATGGTGGCGTCTGCGTATGGCCTTGAACGTCGAGATGATTTGTTTGCAGGATGCCGTGAATCATCTCGGCCCGATGGGAAGCATGCCCAACCTACAGCGGTATCGCACGGCGAGCCAGCGTGCCTTCCTGAAGAACCTCGAACTGTTGGATAAACGGCAACCGCCAACGGAGACGAGGGAGGACGAAGCCGAAGGCGACGCTCCTGCTCCGCAACTGGAGAACCTGGCGGAAGCACCAAAGCCTACGAGCAGTTTAGTCGTGGTGGCGGGCGGACAGGGTGCGCCCGAGCCAAGCTCGGAATCCGAGAATGAGGCAGCTGGCAACGAGGAATCGACTCCCATGGACGAAAGGGAAGACGGCGCTTAATCGGGAGCGGCGGCTGGGGGACTCGCCGCTTCCCCATCTCATTGTCCGCGATGTTGCCGCCGGCATAGTCGTAGATCGGCACCCCGAGACACGTCTTCCAACTCGCGTCGCGATAGAAGCCGACGATCCGTTGATTGGCAAACAGACTGGCGGGTGAGCTACTGCGGTATGTAAGCGACATTACGCCGAGTTGCGCGCTCGGTGCGACGGTTTCGATGGTCACGACGGTGGCAGCGTCGAAGATGTACGTCGTAGACGTTTGCCCTTGGACATTGTTGGGAGAGCTCGACTTCACCGTCAGTGCGGTCGCGCCGGCGAGCGTAAGCGACGTCGCGGTGGACCTGCGACGGAGTTCGCCGACCTTTGGCCAGTGGCACGGAGCCACCTTATCTGGAGAGAACAAGCTGATGTTTTGGATTCCAACCGGACTCGCGCATGGGTTCCGGGTCATCTCGGAAGGTTCTCACGTTCTCTATAAGTCAACGGATTTTTATCATCCGGAGTGTGAGCGTACGTTAGCCTGGAACGATCCCGACATGAATGTTGATTGGCGGCTCGAAGGCGCGCCTATCATCTCCGCGAAGGATGCGCTCGGCTTACCGTTTCGAGAGGCTGAAACGTTCGAGTAACAAACACCGCAGTTGAGATCACTTCGCATTCAGGGCAATGCCTCTTCAGGGGACTTGTCCACAGCGTATGTTGATTTCCGCCGATGGTAGAGGAGCTGATTTCGCGGGTCTTCTACGGACCTGAAACCGGGCCATGAACTCGTTCGACCGTGGGAAGTCGATAAGGGAATCCGGTGCGATACCATTCTCAAAGAAACCATGCACATTCTTCATGTCGTCGGGGCGAGGCCGAACGTTGTGAAAGCTGCACCGGTGATCAGAGCAACGAAGGGTTGCAGAGATTGGCGATAAGAAGTAGTTGAAAGACGAAAGTGTGGCAGAAGGCAAGAAAAACGAGAGAAACTGATGCAGTAGCTTTCATGCTCTTCGAGTCGGGAGGTAAAACTGGTGTTGAGTAATCTAAGGTTATAGTTTATATTTCTCATATGCAATATATACCAAGAAAACTGGCAGGCGTGTTGCTGGATGCGGCTCGACATTTTCCAGCGGTGGTTGTGACCGGTCCTCGCCGTGCTGGCAAAACCACGCTTCTCCGTAAGCTATTCCCGAAAGCCCGATACATCCTGCTCGAAGATCCTGACGTTCAGGCGCGGGTGCGGAGCGATCCGCGGGCATTTCTTGAGGAGTTGCGGCCGCCCGTCGTCTTCGATGAAATCCAGAATACTCCCGAGCTGCTCGACTATGTCCGAACTGTTATTGACGTGGGGCCCCGTTGCATGGGGCAATGGCTGTTCACGGGGTCCCAAGAAGCTCCTCTCATGCGTGGAATTAGCGAATCGATGGCGGGTCGCGCTGCCATTCTTCAGCTGTTGCCGTTCAGTCTTGCGGAAACCGAGAAAGTAAGTCTACTGCACGGGGGATTTCCAGAGGTGCTCGCACGCCCCGGGGCTCGCAGCCTTTGGTTCAGTTCCTACTTACAAACCTATTTAGAGAGAGATGTCCGGACGATTACAAACATACGCGACTTGGCGACGTTTCGCCGCTTTCTCGCCCTGGTGGCCAGTCGTCACGGCCAGATTCTGAACAAGACTGACCTGGCTGCACCCCTCGGAGTCACTGTTCCCACCATAGGCGACTGGCTGCACATCCTCGAGGTGACAGGGCAAATCATACTCGTGCCGCCATATTTTGAGAACTTCGGAAAAAGGCTAATCAAGTCGCCGAAACTGTATCTGGGCGATTCCGGCCTTGCCTGCTACCTGCTGGGACTGACATCGTCGGCTGAGCTGGAGCGATCTCCCTTCCTGGGAGCAGTGTTCGAAGGTTTCATCGCTGCGGAAATCCTCAAGAGCCAAACCAACCAGGGAAAGCGACGGGAACTGTACTATTTCCGCGATCAGCAGGGTCTGGAGGTAGACTTTCTCATACCGCGCACCGACGCCAAACTCTGGCTGGTTGAAGCCAAGGCCGCAAAGACGGTTCGGCCTTCCATGGCATCGCCCTTAACTTCTCTGCAGCGAGGTATGCAGAAGCGATCGGGGCGGTTGATCGTGGTCCATCGAAGGGCTCACTCAGAGGTGCCCACGGCGGCGATCGCCAGAGGGGTGGAGGCTCTCGATGTCGAGCAATTCGTCGAAGAACTTGCTCACGGCAAATGAGTGGCGGTTCCATAAGCGGTGTCAGTTACCGTTGTCGGCACGGTAAGCGAAGGCATGCCGGAGGCGGAAATTCTAAGGGCTTATCCTGACCTTGAGGTCGAGGATGTTCGCGAAGCACTGCGCTACGCGGCTGAGGCCGTCCGCGAGCGAGAGCGCAACTGAGCGTCTAGATGGGGCGGTGCGCGAGCTTTTGCAAAATTGCGTCATTCGCCCGTTCGACAATTCACAAAGAGCTTGCGAGTTCAGGTATTACGCCAAATGTACAGGGGCCGCGAGATCAGGCTTTGGAAGGGAGCGGCTGCTGGAACAGCTATGCCCCCAAAAAATGATCGGTGTTCCGGCGTTGTTAGAAAACCCACCCAGCGATTACACGTTTTGACCGCTGGTCAGGGCGGCGGAATCAAGAGAGGGAGAATCTGATCTCGCACAAACACAACGCTCTGCGGTCGGCCTCATTTTGGCTCGACGGTGTGAACGAGTGGCGCGCCGCTCTGGGTGGAGACCCAAAACGTCCAGGCCGATAAGAATGGACACTACACAGTTCAACTGGGTGCAGCCAGCAGTCAGGGATTGCCTGCCAGTGTTTTCGCCTCCGGCGAAGCGCGTTGGCTGGGCGTGCAGGTGCGGACAGGCAGAGATGCCGCGGGTCGTGCTGCTGAGCGTGCCTTACGCCTTGAAGGCGCTGGACGCGGAAACCATCGGAGGCAAACCGGCTTCATCCTTTATGCTGGCGCCTCAAGCGGGAAGCAAATCAGCGGCTCCCGCAAAATTGCCTCCGGGCACCATCGCCGGCAGCGGCACGGCCGATTATGTCCCGATGTTTACCGGCACGACGACCATCGGCAATTCCAAGATTTATCAAAACGCCAGCGGCGACATTGGCGTCAACACTACCAGCCCGGTGGCCAATCTGGATGTGAAAGGCAAAACTGACGTGCGCGACACGCTGACGCTGTTTCCGAAGGCCAGCCACCCGGCCTTGGTTCGAGGTGGATGATCGCTTCGTGATGGCAACCCCGGTCTCTTTGGAAGAACTCAGTGTATGCCTGTCCGACATCTGCTCGAACTCAGTCGATGCGAATCAGGCATTGATTTATGACCCGGGGGACTACGACACGGTCTTTTTTGTAGTCGTCTTCTGAGAACAAGGATCGGCGCTCGCTAGGGCAAGCACCTGTTCTTGACCTGCGTGTCCGCAACCGAGAGGCCGATTTTGTTTTGACAGGCAACAAATTCACGATTTACCTCGACAGGTGCCGCATGGTCCGAAGCAGCCCCGAGTCGAGCATCCGTTGTAACTAACGCGGCTCCGAGTTTCTCAGCAAGGACGATGTAGGCAGCATCATAGGCAGAAAAATTGTGAGCGAGTTGCCAGATGCGGGGCAGGAGCACGAGATGAGGATATCGCGTAACACGGAGATCCAGCAGGTCGCGGATCGCCTCGTCAGCACGACGTGCAGAGACCACTCTTTGCAATGCTAGACGCCTGAGTACCTGCTACCTCAAGATCAAGGAGGTGAGACGCGTGCAGGTTCCCCTCCCAAGCGATTGCCACCTACAGGCCGTCGACGACCGCGTGGGATACAGCTGCATTGACTGGATCAGCGATGACGGCCTGGCCGCCTATGGAAAACAGATCAACTGTTGCCGTAGCAGGTGCCGATGGGTTTTTGGGCAACAAATAGAGGCTAAACTTACGATCCCCGTCAATGAGTCAATCGCGATTTTAGGATAGTTACCAGTTGCTTCAGTTGTCTTAGCAGTGTCTTAAAAGACCGCACGCAACGAGGGAGCCGCCTCCCTATGGAGATTGATTTGCGGCGTCGTCTCGTACACGGTAGCACCGCCGTAAGCGTCCCGTATCCAGTCACGTCATAGAACTTGCCGAGCGCATCGACCACAAACCATTCGGGATTAGCCCTGGGACTCAATGGTTGTGGAAGATATTTTCCTTTTCTCGAGGATAAGCTCTTGCATTATCACCTTAAATCCCAAGTTACCGTCGTCTGCCAAAGGTAACGGTCAAAGTAACTTTGTGATCCAAGGAAGCTTGGCAAGGAAGCCGCTTCTGCGGGGTTCGCGAATGTGCTAAGTCCTCCCGCTGCTAGCATTCCGCAGCTGCAGGCGACCATAAAACGGCATGATCCCTCTGGTCCGATGGCTGCCAGGCAAGCGTTGGCACCGTGATTGCGCTATAGGTAGCATCCCCCGCATACATCCATGACAAGAATCATCCGGGCGGCCTTGGTACGGCTTGCGTTTCCTGCGATACCGTGCCGGCAAACGCAACCGCCTCAACTAGCAGAAGCACATCGGCCAACAACACCCAGAACTTTGAGAGATGGACGGGACAGCCTGCACGCTGACCGAACTCGTGCGTCTTTATCCGCCGCCCAAGGAGTAGGCACCGGCAACAACACCAAGTCCCAACAGGAGAACCATCTTTCATGAAGAACGTCACCGCGGTGCTTCTCATTCTTGCTCTGGCCAGTGCAGCCATGGGCGCGGAACTTCCATTATCCCCACGTCCCGTGGAGCACGATCCCGGCGCGTGGGCATTCACAACTGGGTTCGGTTCCGCGATTACCGGCACATTCACGAAGCCATGGATCGGTCTTGCAGCGGGCGTGACCATCGGACTCGCGGCCAACTTGCAAGACAGCAACAATGCCCGGCAAAACATGGTGGGTGGCATCTCGGGTGCGGTCGGTGGCTACCTGCTCATCAAGACTCTTAAGCACGATTGGCATCGCAAGAAGTAGTTTCCCAACTCCCCTCGTTTTTGCTTTCAGGACGCATTAGGCAAACTTCTGCATCGACGTCTGAACGGCAATAGAAAGCCAACGCCCGTATGCGGCACCCCGGACGAGTCTCTCTCCTAGATCGGGTTCGACGGTGACACAGACCGTACTGTGCTACTTCTATGTGACCAAAGCGGTGAATGCGAAGGGAAGAGAAAGTAACGCCTCGAACGAGGTCCGGGTCGACATTCCTTCGCCGTAGATTTCGTCAGGCGAGGTATGTCCAGGGTCAGAAGGGTCGACAGATCGGCGCGTAGATGGATTACACTCGTCGAGTACCAGCGCTAGCGGAGCTAACACTCTCCTCAAGGCTTTCTCACCAAATCGTGCGAAGAGCCCGCGACCGTCGAATCTCGCGGTTCGCGGTGAGTAGAGACATTCCCGCGACTATCGCGGTGGCTCCAATAATGCGATCAGCGGGATCCTTAGGATAGGCGTCGGGGAGTGCGAGGGCGCGTACACAAGTGCGGCCGCTGATGGGTAGGACAACGAACCGTTCCTCGATTTCGCGCAAAAAAGATTCAAGGCTGATATTGAGGCGGACACGCCCCTTACTGGAGAGCGTCGTCAACTCCAGAAGGGTGATATCGGAGATGGCCAATCCGTCGCCGTTCTGCCGCGCATCATTGATGGCCGCTCTTGCGTTCTTGGATAGCTGAGCTTGGTCAAACGCCAGCCAGACGACGACATGCGTGTCGAGGAGAATCACTTGAGTTCTCCCCAATCTTTGTCCGAAATTGCAGGAGAAACGATATCGCCAGCAATGGCGCCCTTCCCCACCAAGAAATTGTAGATGTCGTCTGTGTCTTTGTCGGCAGGGACGAGTTTCGTCTCCCCCCGGGGATGGCTAGATGTTTCTTCAAGCGAGAAGCCAGCGTAAGTCGGGGACAACTCTGCGTCCCAGTGCGCAACAGGTTGATTTCCCACTTCCCGGCTGGAAGTTGCTCTAAGTCGGGGTCGTCACAGGCGCCCCGAAATTTCAGCTGACACTCTTTTGTCCCAGGGCTGGTATTTTCGCCAGTTCCTCTTCGGCCCCCTGGCAGCTAGCGTCTCCGCATACCGGTGCGTGTCACCTCCCCTGTGCGACCGAGGAGCAAATCTCTTTGAGATGAAGGAGTCAGCGAAGACCGAACAACGTCAGTTCGACTAGTACCGGGCGTCAAGCAGGAGAGCGAATGAGAAAGTCAACGGCAGCTTTACCGGACCGCAATTTTTCCAAGTCCAAGATGCTTCTGGCGGGGCTGGTCGTGTGGTGCGCAGTTCTGCCGGTTGCGGCGCAGCAGGTCACGGGCGAGTTGGGTTCGCCCAGCGCCACGACCACCATCGACGGGAAACAAATTCCGCCACCGCCTCCGAAATTCGGCGGAGTGATCAAGGAAAGCGCCAAGGATTCTACGCCCTGGTGGCCGCCGCGAATCGTGCCTCCAAAGGGCGCGCCCAATGTCCTCCTCATCATGACTGACGACCAGGGCTACGGTGTGTCAGGCACGTTTGGCGGGGTTATCCCGACCCCCGCGCTCGACCGTATCGCCAAGGCTGGGTTGCGCTACACACAGTTCCACTCCACGGCACTTTGCTCGCCGACGCGTGCAGCGCTGATCACCGGACGCAACCATCATTCGGTCGGTTTCGGCGTCATTGGCGAATTGTCTACGGGCTACCCGGGCTACGATTCCATTATTGGTCCCGAGAGCGCCACGATCGGCGAGATCCTCAAGGAGAACGGCTATGCCACGTCGTGGTTCGGCAAGAATCACAACACGCCAAGTTTCCAATACAGCAGCGCGGCTGGTCCTTTCGAACAATGGCCTTCAGGCATGGGCTTCCAGTATTTCTACGGGTTCATGGGCGGCGAGACCGATCAATGGGAGCCGTACTTGTTTCGCGATCATACGCAGGTTTTCCCGTGGGTCGGAAAGCCCGGTTACAACCTCATTACCGACATGGCGGACGAAGCCATCAAGTACATGCGCGACTTGAACGCAGCCGCTCCCGACAAGCCGTTCTTCGTCTATTACGTGCCCGGAGGCAGCCACTCACCCCACCAGCCGAAGCAGGAGTGGATCGACAAGTTCCACGGCAAGTTCGACATGGGCTGGGAAAAGATGCGGGATGAAATCTTCGCGAACCAAAAGCGGCTCGGCGTGATTCCGCCAAACACCACGCTGACACCGTGGCCGGATGGACAGGCGGCGTATGGGGGAGCCAAGCTGCCTAGGTGGGACTCGCTTACCGACCTGGAAAAGAAGATGTATGCCCGCGAAGCGGAGGTATTCGCCGGGTACACCGCCTATACCGATAATGAGATTGGCCGCGTCATACAGAACGTCGAGGACATGGGCAAGCTCGACAACACGCTCATCATTTACATCGTTGGCGACAACGGCACCAGCGCTGAAGGTAGCGTGTACGGCACGTTCAACCAGCTGACCGCCTACAACGGCATTCTTACCGACCCGGCAGTCAAGGCGGTCAAGGTGATGAATGCATTGCACTATGAAGACTGGGGCTCGGACAAGACCTACCCGCACATGTCCGTGGCTTGGTCCTGGGCATTTGATACGCCTTTCAAGTGGACGAAGCAGGTGGCGTCGCATTTCGGTGGGACCCGGCAGGGTCTGGCTATTTCGTGGCCCGGCCATATTAAGGATGTGGGCGCGATTCGCACCCAGTTCCATCACATGATTGACATCGTCCCGACCATCCTTGAAGCCGCCAGCATCCCAGCGCCGGATACGGTCAACGGAATCAAACAGAAACCGATCGAAGGCGTGAGCATGGCCTACACCTTTGATCAGGCAAACGCAAATGCGCCGTCGAAGCGCGACACGCAATATTTCGAGATGGTCGGCAACCGGGCGATCTATCACAACGGTTGGATTGCCGCCACAACACCACCATCTCCATCCTGGGAGTTGGGAACGGGCACGATGCCGGCGCTCAGCGACTACCACTGGGAACTCTATAACATCGGCGAAGACTACTCGGAATATAACGACCTGGCAGCCAGCAATCCCGACAAGCTGAAGGAGTTACAGGCGCTGTTCCTGACCGAGGCGGCGAAATACCAGGTTTTGCCGTTGGATAACTCGGGCTTTGTGCGCCTGCTCGCGCCAAAACCAAGCGCGATCGCCGGACGAACCGATTTCACCTACACGGGTGAAAATGTCGGCATTCCTGTCGGCAATGCTCCCAGCATTCTGGACCGGGACTACACCATCACTGCCAACATTACTGTCCCTGAAGGCGGCGCCGAGGGAGTGATTGCAACCATGGGAGGCCGCTTCGGCGGCTACGGCCTCCTGCTCAGCCACAGCTTCAATTGGTGGCTCAAATCCGATCTGTTCAAGAAAGTAGGACTTGGGTTGCTGATTCTGGGACTGCTTCTCGTCTGGATGGGCAGACAGGGAAGGTGGAGGAAACGTTTTGGATACGCTTGCTTGCTGGTCGCCGTGCTTGGACTAGTTGCCGTGTTTGCGACTGACATGTTTGGAATCGGCAGAGGCAGACCCGTGTTCGTGTACAATTTCCTGGATCTGGAGCGCTTTCGGTGGATAGGCCTGTCTTCACTTGACGCGGGCAAGCACACCATCGTGTTCGACTTCAAATACGATGGACCCGGCCCCGCTAAGGGTGGTACCGGAGTGCTCTCGGTGGACGGCAAAGAGGTCGCCCGCAAGACAATCGAGCACACGATTCCGTTGCTCATGTCCATCGACGAGACCTTCGACATCGGGCTCGATACGCGAACCCCCGTGGATTTCAGCTATGACGTTCCATTCCGCTTCACCGGGACCATCGACAAGCTGAACTATAAGCTCGGGCCGGAGCAGCTGTCGGCGGAGGACAAGCAGAAAGCGGCGGAAATACTCGCCAGAGCCAGGGACTAGGCGGTTGAAGAATTGGATCTCCGCGAATTACGACGATTGACTTGGGAAACTCAGAAACTAAGGAGACGATGAGATGAGCCACAACCACTTTACTCTGGGCTTCGCCTTGAAGTCGCCCGCGGACGCGAAGGCGGTGGGGGAAGAACTTCCGCCACTGATGTCGGAGTTGTTTCAAGCGGAGGATGCAATCGGCACAATTCACTACTCGCGTTTTACGGTGCTGAGTGAAAAGACTCTGCTGTTCCTTGGCGACTTCGATGGCGAGTTCACACAACTGATGGCTGATCTCGCCAAACATGCCGGGCCGGTCTTCGACGCAATCTTCCAGCATGTCAACAACCCGCCGCCCACTCCGGTTGCGAACAATGTAGATGCTTTCGTCGAATGGGCGGCGGAGCACCTTGTCCATGCGGTGAACCTCTACACCGCGTACGAAGGCGTGACGGTCAAGGAGATTAAGGCTATGGCGGCCGCGGCTGACGTCGCTGGCGCCACTAAACAGCTCCCATTCCTGGTGATCCTGCCCATCAAGTCGAAACTGGCTTACATCGAGGTTCAACTGATCCTGCGTGCGCGGGGACACGGCACAACCAAAGACCTGGACAAAGTTGGGACACCGCACTTCGCACAGTTCGTGCCTCTTGAGGACAACCAGATTGGTTTCTTTACGGTCTATGACGGCACTTTCAACGACTATATTGCGGATTTCACCAAAAACATTGGAGAGGTGTTCGATCTGCTATTCAAGTTCACTAAAAATGCGCCGCCCTCGCCTTGCAGAAAGTATTTGCAGGAGTTCATTGATTTTGCGGCGGGAGCCAACAGGGAGCCGATCGGCTTCTACAAGGCATATCCAGGCCTGAGTGTGCAGGACATCAAAGCCTTGATCGCCGACAAGAAGTTAGAAGCAGGCTCGGCCGCGTAGTCACGAATTGGGGTCAAGACACGATCAGGCAGGAGACAGGCAGTGAGTCAGGACGTCAAAGAACACGCGCCGCAGGCGAAAGAAGGTGGAGGTCTCCTCCGTCATCTGTTCAATCGAGGCGGACATGAGGCAAATGCCAAGTCGGGAAGGAGCACGCTCGACCTTGCTGATATTCAGGGGTTCATCCTGCGCGGCTACAGGATGCCAATGGTGCGGCATTTCTTATTAACAGTGGGCCACCCCGACAAGGCACGCAAGCTGCTCGGAAGGTTCGTTAGCGGGAACGAGTCTGATGCCCCGCAGATCACCACTGCGGAAGACTGGCACGTAGGCTTCGAGCCGGGACCAGGAGACAATCCCGCCGATGTTCCGCGCCACAAGCCCGACTACTGCTTGAACGTTGGCATTACCTGGCCCGGAATCGTCGCGCTGGAGATCAAAGATCGTGTCCCGGCGCTCTCGTTCAAGTCTTTCGGCGCGTTCACAGCCGGTGCCGCCGAACGAGCGAAGCTGGTGGGCGATACCGGCGTCAGTGGTCCGGAAAACTGGGTCGGTGGCTTTGGCAAGGGAGGCGATCACGTACTGGTGACGCTCCACGCCATCAGCCCAGAAGCCATGGCGAGCTACAGCGACCGGCTGTCTGCACTCTTCGCCGAAGGCGATGCCTTTCACGAGATCTGGCGGACCGATGGGATGGCGTGGATCGAGATGAAGGACGGCCAACCCGTCTTCACTTCCAAAGTTCCTTTCGGCTACACCGACGGCATCAGCATCACTACGATTCGTGGCGGTCCAGAACGATATCACCCGGATCACCAGCAGCCCTGTGAATCCTGGTTATTTGTCTTGCGGGAGGACGCAGAAAATTACAACCTGCCCGAGCCTCGCGAACTCAGTCTGAATGGCAGCTTTGCTGTCTTCAAGATGGCCAAGACGGACGTGGTTGGATTTGAGAAGTTCCTGCAGTCGAACAAAAACAAGATCGATCCCGAACTGCTTGCCGCCAAGTTATGTGGACGGTGGCGTAACGGGGTGCCACTCGCGTTGTCTCCAGAAACGGATAGCCCACCAGGCGGGATTACGCCGGAGCAACTGAACAACTTCGAGTACGTGAATGCGGATGGGTCAGGCGATCCCAAGGGCGTGCGTTGTCCCGTTGGCGCGCACATGCGTCGCATCAATCCACGCGGCCAGCCAGTCACGGGCCAGGGCCATCCCGGTGGCAGCAACAATACGCACCGTCTGATCCGTCGTGGCATGCCCTACGGCCCGAACTATGATCCGACGCAACCCTACGACGGCATCGAGCGCGGGCTGCTCGGCTACTTCATCAACTCCAGCATCGAGAATCAATACGAGTTCGTGCTGAAGCAATGGGTGAATGACGCCGAATTCGCCGGTTCGGTCAGGCTGCACCCTAAATCGAAAGATCCGATGATTGGCACGCAGGACCCAGCCGAAAGCATTTTCGTGATTCCGCAGGCGAATGGTGCGCCCGCGATCAAGATCACGGGGTTCTCCAGCTTTGTGACGACAAAAGCCGCTGCGTATTGCTTTCTGCCAAGCATCACTGCGATCAAATTTATTGCGAAACTGGGATGAGGTTCCATGTTGTTTCTGACCCGATGGTTCGGAGTGACCGGTACCGACGCCGAGCGGGACCTCGCACGGGAACACTCCGACATCGAGCAGATCACCGAGAAAAGTCTTCTACTGCAGGCGAATGCTGCTGCCAAACAAAAGCGGCCGCTCGGTCGTGGAACTCATGCGAAGGGTGTCTGCGCCCGCGCCAAGTTTGAAGTGTTTGATGTTCGCACAGGGCACGAACCTGAGTTGGCGTCGAGGCTCGCAAAGGGGATGTTCGCGAGGCCGGGCGTATACCCGGCGATCGTGCGATTTGGGAATGCGGATCCGAGCAAGAACTCTGATTTCAAACCCGATGTCCGATCGTTGTCTTTCTCGGTCGACCTCACTCGGAATGGCACAACGGTTCCTGACGCGAACGTCGACCGCCAGGATTTCTCCATGCAAAACGCGACCACTCTGCCCATCAACGACTCGCCGGCATTTCTGGCGATCATGAAGCTGCTCACGGCATCGAGCCCGGCCGCCGGCCTGTGGTCCCTGCCGTTCAAGGACAAGTTGAGAGTGCTGAGGATTCTCGCGTTGGTACAAGTGCAGGCACACCAGACCATCAAACCCTACCAGCAGCTGCGCTATTGGAGCACCGTGCCGTTTCGCCATGGACCGATCGATTTCGTGAAGCATTCAGCGACACCATCCTTGGACAATGCTGCGCATTCTCTGCAAAGGAGCAACCCGAACGGCCTGCAGGACGAACTGATTCGGCATCTCAACGAAGATAGCAAGATGAGCAGCTTCGATTTCGGTGTCCAACTCCTCGACCCTGACCGAATGACGTATTGGGGCAAGCGCCACGACGCCAACTTCTGGATCGAAAACGCCAGTATCGACTGGAACGAAGCGGAAGCACCCTTCCACAGACTCGCACAGCTCACGCTCTTGTCGAAATCGGAACTCCAGCCGGATGAGGCCGAGGCAATATATTTCGATGTTACCGGGCACTCGACGCCTGACAGCACGCCCGTGGGGAGCATCAACCGTGCCCGCCAGCCCGCAGAGGTTGCCAGCAGAAAGGCACGCATGAATGCCGAACGCAGTTGCGAACCGGTCCTGACCAGAATGTCGAAACGGGCCTGATCGTCGGCGAAGGAAGTCACTTGTCGGGGCAGCGTGGTTCGAAATCGTGGTGGGCGCCATCTTTCTCATAGCGCCGAGTGTCCCGTGAGTTCTGCTGTGCTCTGGCCCGCCGCCATCTTGCATGCCATTATCGCGGCCGCCTTGTTGTTGCAACTTGTGACTATTGAGGGTTGGCGGGGTGCGCTCTCGTTGCCTCAAGGCCAACGCGGAATTGGGCGCACAAAATCAGGAGAACCACGATGGCGAACCAGACTGCCTGAATGAGCACTGGTTTCCTAATGCACAAGTTCGTGGTGATTTCAAATCCTCCGTGATCCGACACTTACGGAATTGGACTGTCTAAGGCGTCGCTTCGGCGTCGCTGGTAACTGCCTTCTTCCTTCCCGATCGCTATCGGTCCAATCCCCAGCAATTCATTCACGGCATCCACCAGGCGTTCTTTGTGCTTGGCGGGATGACACTCCTTTCCACGATCGTTTTCCGCGAATTGAAAAGAGGAGACGGTGAAGCGGTGAGCCAGGGGAAGGAGCCACGCGCTGGTTAAAGCACGGATGGCGCGTGGGTGCAGTCCGGCAAACCGGAAGCTAGGCACCTTCGATGCTTCGCTCTGGATCGTCTCCGCCGGCCAATTGTTGCGGGTAGTCGCGGATCAGCTGATCGAGTCTTGCCCAGGGCGTCTGCCTTCTTCCGGGCTCGGGCGACCAGCCGTTCATCGATGGATAAAGTAACATTCATTAATACAGAATGATGTCCGCACGTATCCCGCGTCACAAAGTGGCGGCGATTTTCATTTGACTTTATGGCCGATTTCCAACACTGTTCACGGCCCGACAAGACTCGTAGCTCCGTTTGCACGATTCTGCAACGGCGCGCTAAATTGTTGCGTCTAACTGTATAGCGAAAGGTTTTGCATAGGAGGTTCAGGAACATGAACACCTTCGGACGCGCAGCAGGGTTCGCAAGGCATGAATTGTTCAAGCAAAGTTTAGTCGCCCTGTTGTCGTTGACCGTTTTGTTCGCGACTTGGCCTCAGACTCTCTTGGCGTATCAAGACCCACAGACCCAAGCGCCGCCCGCTCAAGCTACTGTGCAAGGCGGACAGGCCCAGGCACAGGCGCCTCCTTACACACCCCAGACTCCTGCGCAGTTGCAGCAACTGGTAGCTCCGATAGCGCTGTATCCGGATTCGCTGGTGGCGCAAATCCTGGCGGCGTCTACGTTCCCCGAACAGGTGGTCGAGGCGGATAGATGGGTACAGGCCAATCCTGATTTGAAGGGCGACGCGTTGGGTAAAGCTGTCGATCAGCAACCCTGGGATCCGAGCGTCAAGGCGCTCACGGCATTTCCGAGCGTGCTGGGAAATATGGACAAGAACCTCTCCTGGACCTCATCGCTCGGCGATGCGTACTACAACCAGCAACAAGATGTAATGGATGCCGTTCAGGTGATGCGGAAGCGGGCAGAAGATGCCGGCAATCTGAAAACCACGCCGCAGCAGACTGTCACCACGCAAGGCTCGACTGTCATCATTCAACCGGCCACTCCCGATGTTGTTTACGTTCCCGCTTATGACCCGTGGCTGGTTTACGGAGGACCAATTTATCCATGGCCCGGATGGTACGCGTACCCTGGCATCTGGTTTGGCGGGCCGTACCTCTCGTTCGGACTCGGATTTGGAATTGGCTGGTTCGGGGGCTTTGGGTGGGGCTGGCCGCATTGGGGATTCAACTGGCGCGGCGGATACCCAATCTATGGTGGCAACCGCTACTACTCCGGGAGTAGAACGTTCTACAACCGAAACAATTTCTACCGTGCAGGACGCGGACCTTACGGCTACAGCGGACACGGAGCCTACGCCGGTGGAGTCTACAACCATCCAGGGGCAGTCCCCAGACCATTCAACGGAAATAGCCAGGCCGCGCGAGGATATGCGGAACCCCACGGCGGACAGAGCGGAAATAGCCAGGCTGCGCGAGGATACGCGGAACCCCACGGCGGACAGAGCGGAGTTCACTCGGGAGCCTTCAGCGGCTACGACCGTGGCGGACAGGTCAGGAGTTTTTCCTCGCGTGGCAACGCCAGCTTCGGTGGTGGAGGCTTCCACGGAGGCGGCGGTGGCTTTCATGGCGGAGGCGGTGGTGGTGGCCGACGCTAATCGCGGTTATGTCATCCTCGTGAGTTCATGAATTTTCAAATGGAGAGAGCTATATGCTGCGAACGAAGCTGAGATTCGACAGACTTCCTGGATCCGATCTGTCCAAGCTAGCTGTGGCCGCTTTACTTTTGACGGGATGCTTGTCCGTTCGTTCGATGGCGCAACAATCAGGGCAGAGAAGATTTTCGTCCGCGGAGGAAGCGAGCAATGCGCTATTCGTGGCTACGCGGAACAATGACGAAAAAGCCATGCTCGAGATCCTTGGACCAGAAGAGAAGCAAATCGTTTCCTCGGGAGACGACACCGAGGACAGCAACAACCGCGCTATCTTCGTAAAGAAATATGAGGAAATGCACCGTCTGCTGAGAGAACCGGACGGAACGGTCACGCTCTACATTGGCGCCGAGAATTGGCCTACGCCAATCCCACTGGTGAACAAAGGGACCGTGTGGTATTTCGACACGGGTGCGGCCAAGAAAGAAATTTTGTTCCGGCGCATCGGGCGCAATGAGATGTCGACGATCGTAGTTTGCCGGCAACTGGCGGCGGCGCAAAAAGAATACTACGCTTCTCACCATGAGGAGTACGCGCAGAAAATCTTCAGCGATGAAGGACAGCATGATGGCCTTTATTGGAAGGCCGCAGACGGCGAACCCAAGAGTCCGATTGGCCCCCTCGTCGCCTCCGCTGTCGCCGAGGGGTATCCAAAAGACCAAAACGGAGCCCCGACTCCTTTTCGCGGCTACTTTTACCGCATTCTCACGCGTCAAGGAAAAGCTGCTCCCGGCGGGGCGAAGAACTACATCGTCAATGGCAAAATGACTGTGGGCTTCGCTTTTGTGGCCTATCCCGCGGAATACAGGTCGTCTGGAGTAATGACATTCATCGTCGGCGCGGATGGAGTGGTCTATCAGAAGGACCTCGGAAAAAAGACCGAGGCCCATGCCAAGAGTTGGACGGAATACAATCCAGATTCCAGCTGGCAAAAAGTCGAAGAACAAGCGGAAGATACTGCCGACAACCAGCCAACCGAGTAAAGCACTCACTCAGAGTCTCGTGATTCACAGTGAAGCAAGTGACTAGGGAGAACGCAGCTCTTTTCTTTTAATCACAAGCTTCAAAGTAGCGACGTTTCTGAGTCCATTGGCATGGCCATAAAGTTTGCTGGCACCTGTGGGCAAAGAAATCCGCGTACACGGAAGGAATCGAGAGAGTGTTGAACAAAGCCCGACTACTCATTGAGAGGCATGTCCAAGCTGTCCTTGAGCATTGGTCGTTATTGGGTGATTGAACTGCCAACCGTGGCCCCAACTCCTCGTGGAAAAGCGCCGATACGAAGATGCAGAGCAAATTATGCGGAGCATTGAGTTGGGGTTTTATCTTGCGCTCAAGCTCAGATAAGAAAGTGCCTTCACGTTGAGCTTCGTCAATAATTCGTGAGACCGCGAAGTCCTTTGCTTCATGGGTGGTATGATTTTTGAGACCGTCTATGACAACGCTCATTCACGTACCTCCTTCTCCCTCCCAGCAGCAGACTTTGGCGTACGATCCGCTGCTCGACGACGTTGGATACATGACCTGCATGACCCTGGTGCTGCTGGGAAATTACGCGCAGACCGGGCATCTCGGCGGACCGCTCGCATACACACCGTACAATGTTGCGGCGCATTTGATCGGTCCTGAAAACGGCGGACTCCGTTTCGATTATCGCCGGCCGAAGCATCCTTACTCCGACAAGTTCATGCTCGCGGCGGGCCACTCGATCCCCACGTGCTACGCGCTGTGGATGATCATGGGCCAAGCGCTGTATCGCAAGTATCAGCAGACCGGCGATCCGCGTTATCGTGTCGACCCGCAGGTCGCGATGCTGCCCATCGACGCGTTGGGATTCCGGCGCGGCGCGGGCGCGCTGAAGACGCTGCTGCACGAAACGGGTTTGGAAGACCATCCGCTGTTCGCGCAAGCGAAAGGCCGCGGCATTCGTGCGCTCTCGGGACATGCCGAAAGCACCGACTGCACCAACGACGTGAACGGCGGACCCTCGGGCATCGGCATCGCGACGGCCGCGGGCAAAGCGGCGTTCTGGGATGTGGCGGGCGCGCCAGACTCGCCGAAAGTGATCGCGCTGGAAGGGGAATTCGCGCTCACTGAAGGTCACGCGCAGGAGTTGAAGACGCAGGCGCTCGCGCTGCAAGTGGGAAAGCGTTTGCGCGTGATGATCTCCGACAACAACGCGGGCATCGATGATCGCCTGATTGGCGGCGTGATCGCCGCGCAGTTCGACGGCTACGATCTGGTGAATCAATGGACGTCCTATGGATGGAACGTATTCACGCTATCGAACGGTAACGATTACGGCGAAGTGGCCGCGGCGCTGAAAGCAATGGACGAAGTGGACCCGCACGACCGTCGCCCAATCGCCGCAATCGGCAAAACGATCAAGGGCTACTGGCCCGCAGCCGTCGACGGACAAATCCCCGGCTACGGCGATCAGTTGGTGAGTTATCCAAGCCATCCCTACGCGCTGAAGATGAACTCGGAGTATTTTGTCGCGCTGGCGCAGACGTTCGAGAAGCATTACGGCGTGGAGTTCGAAGGAATTCGCAAGGGCGTGGTCAGCAACAATCGCGAGAGATTGATCCAGTTTAAGACGAACATCGACGTGGTGATGTCGCTGCTCGACCGCAACGGACTGGGCGATCGCCTCGCCGATCGCCTCGTGGAAATCGGCGACAGCGTGCGCGACGACGTGAAGTTGCGCATCTCAGCCTCGAGCGATCCGTTCCTCGACGATCGCCTGCGCGTCGCGGCGCTACCTGAAGGCCCGCAGAAGGTCTCGATTCGCAATGCGATTTCGGGTGCGGAGAAGCAAGTTAGCATCGCGCTGTTCAAGAAATCGGGCGAGATTGCGGGAGCGCGGCGCGCAATTTCCGAAATCATCAAGTGGATGAATTACGTCACTGACGGACGATTCTTCACGGTGGCTGCCGACCTTTCGGAGTCGATCAACGTGGAGCACGGCAGTTTGTGGGGACATTACAGTCCCACGGACAACCCGCTGGGCACGCGCTTGAAAGCGCCCATACAAGAAGCGGGCAATGTTTCCACCGCCATCGGACTGGTGAGTCAAAGCGCTTCCGTCGATCCCGAAAAATTCGCCGGCGTTTGGGCTTTGAGCGGTACCTACGGAGCGTTCACGCCGCTGATGTACACTCCGGCGCGCGTCTGGAGTCAACAAAATCAGGACAGCAAATTCCGCGTCGGCGTGCTGCATATTCTCGCCGCGCACTCCGGTCCTGAAACCGCGGCCGATGCGCGCACACATTTCGGCATCTTCGCGCCGCAAGTGTGGAAGTTGTTCCCGCGCGGCCAGGCGATCAATTTGAGCTTTTGGGATTACAATGATGTTGCGCCCGGCTATTTCGCGGCGGCGGAAATCGCAGCGCGTGATCCGCGCGTGGGCATTATCACGCTGGAAGTGGCGCGTCCCGACTTCGCGGTCGCAGACCGCAGCCATTTCGCCGACTCCGATCTGCGCGCCGCGGCAAAAGGCCTGTACGTGATCCGCGATTTCGCGCCGGGCAAGACGCGCCACGGTTATGTGATCGCGCAAGGATCGAGTTCCACTGTGAATCTCGTGAAAGTGCTGCCGAAACTCGAAGCGGCCGGTGTGAACGTGAAGGTGATCGCGGCGATCAGCGAGGATTTGTTCGATCGCCAACCGCAAGCGTATCGCGATTCCGTGCTGCCGCCCGAGGCTCGCTACGATTTGATGGTGGTATCAACGGGCACGCGACGCATGTGGCCGCTGCGCAACCTCGGTCCGTTGACGGATGAGTATTCACTCACGTCCGACTTCGACAATTCCTGGAGAAGCGGCGGCCTCGAAGCGGAAGTGATCGCGGAAGCGCATCTCGACCCCGATTCGATTTTCGCAGGCGTGGGGCGATTCGCAAACGAACGCGAGCGCCGCATCGGCAATCAACGCAAAATGATCGGTTAGTCGAGTGGGATGTCTGCACTCGCCGTTAGTGCGCATTTTCAGAGCCTGTGTGACAACTTTCCAAAGAAAGAACGATCAGTCGGGCCGATCGAAAATCAGGTTCGTTCTGGCGTAAAGGCTCTGCGGCGTTACCCGGCAGATGAGAGACCAAGCTGCGCTGGACGCGCTGGTAACGGTTGCATGCATCCACCTCAGGTTTCCGCTCGCCTACGCGTCATTGAGTCCACGCTGATGAGCGATGCATCGACTGTCGAAAGTGCCCGCACTCCCGCCGACATTGCGTATACGCCATAGGAGAACTGCGAGAGACCCGAGATGGTCATCGCCGTGAAAAAGCAATACAGCCGATCCGCGCGCAAACCAGCGAACACGCCAGCCCAGCAGAACCGAGGGCCTTCTACACGTCCGGAGAGATCTTCCAGATTCCAGAGTACGTGAGGTCCGTCATGTACACGTTGCCGCTCGAGTCGATCGCGACGTCATCCGGATAACAGAACGGCCAACCCTCCGCTTTGGTTGCGAGCGGCGTTACCTGTTGGTTGCGGCATATACGGTAGCTGCTTGCTCTTGCGAAAAACACAGAGTCAAGTTGACCCGAATACTCGCCTGGACCGACATCTGCGCGGCTCGCAAACCCGCGTGCGTAGAGGGATATTTGATAGCATCCGTAGAAACTACGCATGAAGCTGAAGCGCAGTCAAGTTGCGGTCACAGCAATTTCGTCGCTGCTGGCGCTCGACCTGGCTCGGTGCTTACCCGCCAATGTCCCAGGCGAGGGTCCGAATCGAATCATCGGTCAATCTCGGTCCTTGGGGAAATCCCGACCCGTATTTCGTGTCGTTCGATCTGTCGACGGCCCGTCATCCGCAGATCCTGCTTGCGACTCACCTGAACGGAAAGCCTCTCACAGTGGAGCACGGAGCTTCGCTTCGCTTGGTTGCACCGTGAAACTCGGCCTGAAGAACATCAAGGCGAATTACGCGGATTACCTATACGAAGGACGAACCGCCGGACTATTGGGCAAAGCGCGGGTATTCACGCTACGACGGAATTTGACCCCTTTCTAGGACGACTTGCGGTATGAATAACGAGAAAACCGGAAGCTATCGCCGCGCTTCGCTACCTGCGCTTGATAACGAATACGGTCTTGTCGTCAATGACATCAGCTTCACCGATTTGCTGTAAGCGTTCATCGCGCGTGACGGCATAGTCCAGCAACGCGTTACAAATGTCGCGGGCTGGCTGGTCTTTGTGATTGCGCATCACGCGCTCGAACCGGGATCGTTCCTCGTCATCATTGCCGTCGTAGACTCCGTCGGTATAGAGGAAGAGCACGTCGCCGGGACTCATCAGCGTAATCTCCGCCACATCGGAAGAGTTCACTTGCCGTTTTCGCGGGCTGATCGAGAAATATTTGTTCCGGTCTGGATGATCTTCGGGAATCTCCAGGCCTAGTGGAGGAAACTGTACCATTCGAGCGTGGCCGATCTCCATAAACTTGCCGAACTCGTTTGAGAAAACCAGCGGCGGCGGATGGCCGAAATTAACGAAACGAAAAAGTCCTTCGGGACGCATTTCGCCATAAAGCATCGTGGCGATTTCGCGCGCACTGTCATTGGGATCGCGTCCGAGCGCGTTGCGCGCAGTGACGGACTGCGCCAGCCGCAGATTGATTTTTTCAAAAAACCCCGGCGTAGTTTTTCCATAGCGATCAAGCTCAACCAGCATCAAAGCATGAAATGTATCGTGGACGGTCGATGCAATTTTGGCCGAGATAAGGCCGTGCCCCTGCGCATCCACCAGCAGCACGCCTGCCGTGGTCTTCAACTCCGGAAGATCTTCCGCGATACGTAACTGCTCGGAGCTTTTCGCTTTTCTGTATTCGAGAGGCGTTGATGGCTCGTGGTTCGGCCGATTTTCCAGCCAGTACACGTGGTCGTCCACCATATTGCGCGCCGGTTGTCCATCCGGCAAAGGATCAAGATAAAGCTTCGCAAGTTTGAGCGCCCGGGCGACGCGGCCGTCGATGTTGTAGCGCTGCTGAAAGTTGATGTACTCGAAGAGGTCGCCGCCGACCGTCCCCGCGGGAATGGAGTTGCCATACATATCGATGCCCGCCAGTTGCGGGATCACGCCTTCGACCGGCATCAGTCGCTTGCGAAGATATTCGTCGATTGTCGGACTGAATGATGACTGATTCATGGCCAGAGGTCTTGCGTCGCCTAAGATAATGATTATCGGTGATAGGCTTGTCATGTGGCAAAGGAATCGGCCAGCAAAGTGCTCTCGATCGACGGGCAGAAAGTCCAGATCACGAACCCTGAGAAGTTATACTTTTCTTCGCAAGTAAAAGTCACCAAGCTCGAACTTGTTCAGTACTATCTCACCGTCGCTCCGGGTGCGCTGGCGGGGATTCAAGATCGACCAATCGTCCTAAAACGTTTCGTCAACGGGTCCGAGGCGGAGGCGTTTTATCAGAAGCGTGCGCCAGAGAAGCGACCAGCCTGGTTGCGTACGGTCACTTTGTCGTTCCCTTCCGGCCGAACTGCCGAAGAAATCGTGGTCGATGACACTTCCGGACTTGCCTGGATCGTAAACCTGGGCTGCATCGAACTCCACCCGCATCCGGTGCGCTCTGGCGACCTCGATCATCCGGATGAATTACGCGTCGATCTGGATCCGATTCCCGGCGTCAGCTGGGATGATGTTCGCCGCGTCGCACTTGAAGTTCAGGGCTTTCTCGATGAAGTCGGCCTTCGAGGCTGGCCGAAAACCAGCGGTTCGCGCGGCATGCACGTTAATGTGCGTATCGAACCGCGTTGGACGTTCACGCAGGTTCGCCGCGCGGCTGTTGCCTTATCGCGAGCGGTCGAGCGCCGCGCTCCAACACTGGCCAGTTCGAAGTGGTGGAAGGAAGAGCGTCATGGCGTCTTCCTTGACTATAACCAGAACGCTAAGGATCGGACGACATGCTCTGCCTATTCAGTGCGTCCGCTCCCAGATGCTCGCGTTTCGACTCCTCTTTCTTGGGAAGAAGTGCCGAATTGCAATCCCGCGGACTTTACCATCTTCACAGTTCCTGAGCGCTTCGCGAAAATCGGCGATCCGCATGCTGAGATGGATGCATCCCCTGGCTCGCTGGAACAATTGCTGGAACAAGCCGATAAAGATGAAGCCGCCGGTATTGCCGATGCACCCTGGCCTCCGCACTTCCGCAAGATGGACGGCGAAGGCGCGCGCGTAATGCCTTCCCGCGCGAAATCTGCCACGAAGACGACAGCAATAAAGAAGCCACACGTGAAGATGCCGTTGATTACGATCGCGAATTCGCCTGATAAAGCGGCCGCGCTGGCGGGTCTGGAGCGATGGAAGGCCAAACATGCGGATATCGCAAGTCTACTTGCCGCGGACGATGTGCTGGTCGATTCCATGCGAGGCCGCTCATCCACATGGACACGAATCCGCATCCACCTGCGTCATGTCCCTGAACAACAACGGCCACCCCAGGAAACTCCAGAGCCAAACGATGATCCCACACGCGCTTGGCGGAACCGTTGGAAGAAAAGGGGCGAGGAATAATGCTGTTGGTAAAGGACTAGCAGTTGATGGGTTTTCACCCCCGGGGGCATACACATACGGTCGCATTTACGGCATAGATCTCATCGTCCTTGTGAAAAAATTGCTGCCAGTTCCTGCGGAGGAACAACTTCGAGCTGAGCGTAGGTACAATCGCTGGCCTTTTTGTCCGTTCGCCATCTGCGGAATTGCGCCGTGTGCCGGAAGCGATCTCCCTGCATGTGATCGTAAGCAACTTCTACCACTAATTCAGGCCGCACTGGTTCCCAAGACAAATCTTTGCCTTGGCTCCAACGACTCTGTCCGCCGGGCATTCGCTTGACACCTTCACCATTCTCGGTCGCGTACTCAGCCCAAGACTTCCACGGATGGTTCATCACTGCATCTTTTCGATAAGGCTGGAGAAACTCCACCAGCTCTTTTCGTTTTGCTGTGCTGAAACTCGCACTGACTCCGACGTGTTGCAAAGCGCCAGCATCGTCGAACAAACCGAGTAGCAGCGAGCCGACCATTGTGTGCTCGCCTTTCTTATGCCAGCGAAATCCAGCAACTACGCAATCGCAGTCGCGTTCGTGTTTCACTTTAAGCATCACTCGCTTATTCGGCTCGTAAGTTCCTGCAGGATCTTTGGCCATCACACCATCCAGGCCTGCGCCTTCAAAACGGCGAAACCAATCGGCGGCAATGCTCCGATCGCAGGTTGCAGGTGTGAGATGAATCGGCGGTGAAGCTAAATCAAGCAGGGACTCCAATTGGCGGCGCCGCTTTTGAAACGCCTCGCCGCAGAGATCGCGACCTCCAACGCAAAGCAGATCGAAGAATACAAATGATGCGGGAATCTGCCCTGATAACAGCTTTACGCGCGACGCAGCGGGATGCAGACGTAATTGCAGTGCATCAAAATCAAGCCCATCATTCTTGACGATGACCATTTCTCCATCGAGCACACAGCGTGCGGGCAGCGCAGCGCGCAGGGGTTCCAGCAACTCAGGAAAGTAACGATTGAGTGGTTTTTCGTCGCGGCTTTGGATGAAAATCTCATCTCCATCGCGAAACACCAGCGCGCGAAAACCATCCCACTTGGGTTCGAAAATCCAATCGCCCTCGGCGGGCAATTCATCTACTCGTTTCGCGAGCATCGGCAGGATCGGCGGATTTAGTGGAAGGTCCACACCCCATGGTATAACGCGGCTTCGTCTTTTTGATCCCGGCTGAAAACGAACCCTGTCTGATGAATCTCGACTACCTTTGTCGTTTCGCCGTCAACCAAAGTCTGTTCGCACCCCCAAACGAAAAGCATCGACTGCCTCTTTGCCATTGATGGCTACGCGGCACTCCCTTACGGGCAGACCGAAAGTTTACATTTTCACGTCTTCAGGCGGGTTCCGACGACGTTGGCCAGAAGTCTTAGGGCTGTATTGGAAGCGCCCCAGGGAAACCCGCGCGGGTTGATCGGAGTGGATGTGGGGGCGCTTTCAATACAGCGACTTGAAGGAGTCGCTGGTGCGACGGACGCTATGGGAATTGAATGCTGTTGAAGTGAGACACGAGGCAGCGCAACTCGGTGCCGGAGGGTGGAGCAGGGCGTGAGATGAAGGTGGGTTGGGTTTTGTGGGCACAGTGGGTCGATATCGCGGATCTTCAAGCGCGCCGGTTCGGCGCGCCGCATCCCGGTAGCGTAGAGCGTCATGAGCACGATGCGATGAAAGGGAGTCCGGGCGGAGTCGATCAGGCGAGCGACTTCTTCTTGACTGAGAATCGTGGGCAGGCGGAACGTCTTCTTCGGATACGGAGTTTCCGCCACGCTCCAGGCCTTCTTGAGCGTCTGGATGTAGAAGAAACGCAGCCCGGCCAATCGCTGGTTCACCGTGTTGGGCGCCAACTTCCACTTCGTGAACAACGCCGCCTGATACTCGCGGATGTGTTCCGGACCTAACTGATCGGGGGAACGGTGAAAGTACTGGGAAAAATGTTCGACGGCGTGAAGATGACAATCGATGGTGGTTTGAGCGTAGTTCCGACGCTCCAGTTCCTGGAGCATGATCTTGCGAAGATGGGTCACAGAGAAACCTCCTTTCTCTGTACCCAAACTAGATCACCCACCTCCAGAACTGCTGGCCCCACGACACGCGATAGCGTCCGTCGCCCCAGCGACTTAGTTCAAGTCGGCTTCGAGGACATCATCGATTGATTTCCCCGAAGACCGTTTCTGGACCGCGAGACAAAGAGCCGCGGCTTACTTCGGCGTTGCCTGCGAGTCAGGAGGCGTTTAGTTGAGTTTCTGGGACCGCTCCGGTATCGCGGCACGTATCTGCTGGCGATGAGCCTGAAAGCTCGCCTGGCACTTGATCCCGGCTTGCCGCAATTCTCCAAATTCAGTCCGATGGCGAAGCGGATCGAATAGCGGATCCTTTTCCATAGCCGGATAGGAACAGTAGTTGCCAGCGATGGCTTTGCGTAGTTGCCGAAGGGCGGCGTCGCCGAAACCGCAGAAACTCAAGGCCTCAGCATTGTCGTACAGCACTTCAGGATCCTGGGCCGCGATGGAATCGGCTTCGAGCCCGGCGACGGCTTTGCCTAATTCTGCTTCCGGGGCACGGTTCACGCAGGCAGAGACTACATCCGCGAAACGAAAGCCTGATCGCGACGCTCCGCCCACTTCCGCCAAAACCGCTGCCGTGTTCCCGGTGCGAAGCGCTATCCTCAGTCGTAACATGGCTCCAAATCCCGATTTCTCATCAAGCCGAATGTAGGTAAGGGCATGCACATAATCATTCGCCAGAATAAAAGGAATGGCGCACGAGCGGAAGACGCTATAGCCGGGATCGATGGCGAGAGCCTTGTCGCATTCTTTGCCGGCTTCATCGAGAAGCCCGGCGTAGCGCAGGACATAACTCATCTCATAGTGGAGGCTGCCAACGTCCGGCCACCGTCGCAGATAGTCGGCCGCATCATCGTAAGCGCCATTCAAGTCGCCTTGCTCTACGCGAATGGTGATGGAATTCGCTGTGCTATTTGGATCTAGTTCGGCGTGATGAAGCGCATCCAATGACTTAGCCAGCGAGGCATCTCCCCCAATCCCATAGCGAGAATCGATGTAGTAGCGCCAACCCAATTCCTCCCAGGCGGGAGCATATCCACGGTCCAACGAAACGGATTCTTCCAACTTCTTGATGGCTAGCTGATTAGGTTCCGGATCGAGCGGGATAGTCAAGCTGTGCAGAAACAGGCCGAGAGCTTTCTCACTTCTTGGCGAGGGCATCGCATTGGTGTTAGCGCCGGAAATGTTCATGGCCGGCAGCAGGCCCTTCGCTGCCATAGCAGCAAGCTGGTCATGCAAGCCAACCAGTTCTTGTGGAGACGCCGTTACCTCGCCGCGCCAAATTGCCTGGTTCAGGGCAACATCCACTAACTCGAGATTTACCCGCAGAGCTTGCTTATCCAACAGAAATCCGCCGGCTAGCACATGGGTGACTCGTAATTCTTTTCCTACCGTCGCCGGGTCGGCCGGCTGCGATCCATATCGGCTGGTCGCAGCAAACGGCCGCACCGCTACCGAGTGCGTGTAGCTCAGATCACTGACCAGGTCATTCGCGATTGCGTAGCGCAGGTAATCGAAATCGGGACCTGCTCCTTCGTTGGCGAACGGCAGAACCGCGATTACTTTTGCCTCGGCAGGTGCAGCCGACCGGTTTCTCCACCGGTATCCCCAACCCGCCAGCAACAACAGAATGACTAGGGCCGCCACCGCCCACCATAGGCGCGGCCAGCGTGCGATCAACGAGTTGTCGCCGGTGGTCCCCGGCAAACCCGAAGATCCCAGAGTCAGCCTGTCTTCCGCGACTCCTACTGCTTCAGTGTCTTGCTCGCATGTGATGGGCGCGATGAACCGGTAGCCTCGCTTCGGAACCGTTTCAATGAAAATGGGGTTGTCTGCAGGATCTCCCAGTGCCGAGCGCAGTTTCTTCAGGACGGCGTTAAGGCTTCCGTCAAATTCAACATAAGTGTCAGCAGGCCAAAGCTTCTGCCGCAACTCCTCGCGAGGCACGATCTGGCCCGCCCGCTCCAGAAGGATGGCGAGAACACGGAATGGCTGGTCCTGCAGCCGGACGCGCACCCCTTGGCGCAGCAGTTCGCCGCTGGTGACGTCGGCCTCGAATAAACCAAAGCGATAGCTGCGTTTGGATTGAGCCAGAGGCATAGATATAGAAAAGGAGGCTTCGCCTGCTCCGTTGGCGCAAAAGTGTAACACGGAAGCTCGGCCCCCGAGTCATACATTTTTCCAAATTATTGAAATCCGGCGATTTATGCGGTCACTAACAAATCACGGCGACATCCTTTGACGAAATCCGCTTTTTGCCGCACGCTGCCCACGCGTGGAGCTAGGAGACCCCGCTGATAGTTTGACCAGCCGTTTCCGCTGGCCTTACTTCGCGGTGAAACCGGAAGCTCGCACCAGGAGAACTCGAAATGACGTCAAGACACCGAGCACTACCGACGCTCTTCATAGTTGCGCCGTCACGTTTCCGTCTGGCAGGAAGAGTAGTCCTGACCGTGGCTTTAATGATCACGTGCGGTGCCTCGAGTTCCCTTGGGCAAGAACAAAGGGCAGTAGTGCCCACGCTGGTGAACTTCAGCGGCACCCTGACGGATGCCACCGGCAAGCCGGTCACCGGCACCGTAGGCGTCACTTTCTATTTGTACGAAGAGCAGCAAGGCGGATCACCACTCTGGATGGAGACGCAAAATGTGCAGCCCGACAAGAATGGGCATTATACGGTCGCGCTCGGTGCCGGCAAGAGCGAGGGATTGCCCCTCAACCTGTTCGCTTCGGGGGAGGCGCGCTGGTTGGGAGTGCAGGCACAAGGGCAGGCGGAGCAGCCGCGGGTGTTGTTGCTCAGCGTGCCCTACGCACTGAAGGCCGGAGACGCGCAGACGGTCGGGGGACTGTCTGCTTCGGCCTTCGTGTTGGCCGCGCCGCCGAACGCGGGGTCCTCGACAACGTCTTCGAATTCCAATGCCAGCCCGAATGCGCCTCCGCTTAGCGGAACTGGTACCACGGATTACCTCCCCATCTGGACCAACAGTACAACCTTGGGCAGTTCGGTATTGTTCCAGTCGGGCACGGGAGCGAAGGCCAAAGTCGGCATCGGTACTACCAAACCAGCGTCCGCGCTGGACGTGAAAGGCGGAGGCACGATTCGGGGTTTGTTCAGCCTGCCAGCGATCGGGGCCGCGACAGCTACGGCGGGCTTTAACTCGCAGCCCATCGATCTGGCAGCTTCGGCATTCAACAGCGGCACCAGCACGGCGGTCACGCAGACGTTTCAATGGCAATCCGAGCCGGTCGGCAATAACACCAGCAACGCAACCGGCTCGCTGAACCTGTTGTTCGGGCAAGGCACCGGCAAACCTTCAGAGACGGGACTGAATATTGCCAGCAATGGCCAGATCAACTTTGCCAAAGGGCAGAAATTCCCCGGCACGGGCAACGGCACCATCACCGGAGTAGCTGCGGGAACCGACCTCACCGGCGGCGGCAATAGTGGCAATGTCACTGTCAACCTGGATACCACCAAGGTTCCACAACTGTCGGGCAACAATAGTTTCACAGGCAATCAGTCGGTGAATGGTAGCGTCACTGCGACATCATTCTCTGGGAATGGCGCTTCCGTCACGAATGTCAACGCCAGCCAACTCGGCAGCCTCGGAGCGGGTTCCTTCGCTCAATTAGCATCCGCGAACACGTTTACCAATAACAACGCAGTCAGCGTGAATAGCTCGAACACGGCTCTGCAGGTTTCCAATGCCGGTAACGGAGATGCGCTGGACGTACTCGCCAAAGGCGGCGCAATCGGAATGGTCGTTACCGGTGGATACTTGGGTGTCGAGGCCTACGGCAGCACCCTTCCCTTATGGGGAACCGGCGGTCCTATCGAGGGCGTCGAAGGCGACAGCAATACGGATGCCTACCTCTCACCCGGCATTTTCGGAATGGAGTACGGGACAACCCAACCGACCGTGGGCGTCTTTGGCGAAACCGCCAGCGCAAGCGGCGCTGGAGTATACGGCCAGAACCAAAGCACGCAAAGCACGACTGGCGCGGGCGGTTTCACCTTCGGGACTGGCGTCTGGGGCGATGGCGGAGCCGCCGAGGTAGGGCTCATGGGCACTACCGACAATCGGGCTGCGGGATTTTTCGCCAACAATACCGACACATACTATACGGTCGAAATTAATAACGAGAGCACCTACGGATCTCCCTTCTATGCAGGCAATGCACTAGGTAACTATTGCTACATCGACTATATCGGCAATCTAAACTGCAGTGGAGCAAAAAACGCCGTTGTCCCCATTGATGGCGGTCAGCGCAAAGTCGCGCTTTCAGCCATCGAATCCCCTCGAAATTGGTTTGAAGACGCCGGTTCGACCAGCCTGGCAAATGGCGCCGCGGTTGTCGCAATCGATCCCGAGTTCATTCAGACCGTCAACACCGAACTCGAGTACCAGGTGTTTCTGACTCCTTATGGCGACTGCAAAGGCCTCTACGTCGCAAACCGGACCGCGAACTCCTTCGAAGTGCGCGAGCTTGGTGGCGGCACAGCCAATGTCAGCTTCGGTTATCGAATTATGGCATTGCGAAAGAATTATGAGAACGTCCGGTTCGCGGATCACACCCATGACCCCGTTCCCATGAAAAGGGTGAAGCGGGAAACTCCAAATCACTTCGATATCAACAAGCTCCTGCCTCCGAAACGAGATGCGCGGCTGGCAGCACCGGTCGTGAAACCGGCCAACAAGTAGATCCAACCAACCCCTAATTGAGTCGGAGACGAGATGAAAAACTGCAGCACAAGTCACATTGTGAATCTGCTGATCGCTCTGGTGGTGCTGGTTATCGTGCCTGCTGCTCTTGCTCAGCAGCAAATGAACGTCGTACCCACACTCGTCAATTTCGGGGGTATGTTGTCGGATGCCAACGGCAAGCCGCTCACCGGCACCGTCGGAGTCACGTTCTATTTGTACAAAGACGAGAAAGGTGGGTCACCCCTGTGGATGGAAACGCAGAACCTGCAGCCCGACAAGAGCGGACACTACACCGTCGTGCTTGGTTCCACAACCAGCCAGGGATTACCTACCAACCTGTTCGCCTCTGGAGAGGCGCGCTGGTTAGGAGTGCAAGCGCAAGGGCAAGCTGAGCAACCGCGGGTATTGTTGCTCAGCGTGCCCTATGCTTTGAAGGCCGGGGACGCGCAGACCGTGGGAGGGCTGTCGCCTTCGGCCTTCGTGCTGGCGGCCCCGCGCGATTCAGGTTCGTCGACCACATCGTCCTCCGATGCTAACTCCGACTCACCGCCGTTGGGCGGAACCGGCACTACGAGCTACCTGCCAATCTGGACGAACCCTACAACTTTGGGTAGCTCTGTTCTGTTCCAGTCGGGCACGGGATCGAAGGCCAAGGTCGGCATTGGCACCGCGAAACCAGCGTCCACACTCGACGTAAAAGGCGGAGGCACGATCCGCGGCCTGTTTAGCCTGCCAGCCATCGGCACCGCTACCAGCAGTTCAGGTTTCACCTCGCAACCCATGGACCTGGCCGCCTCGGCATTCAACAGCGGCACCAGCACGGCGGTCGCTCAGACCTTCCAATGGCAAGCTGAACCGGTTGGCAACAATACGAGCGGTGCCACCGGCTCGCTGAATCTGCTATTCGCACAAGGCACCGGCAAAGCAACGGAGACTGGGCTGAACATCGCAAGCAACGGCCAGATCACCTTTGCCCCCGGGCAAACTTTTCCGGGCACGGGCAATGGCACTATCACTGGGGTGACTGCGGGCACTGATCTGACGGGCGGCGGCAACAGTGGCAACGTAACGCTGAACCTGGACACGACCAAAGTGCCACAGCTAAATGCAGCCAATACTTTCACTGGCAACCAGACTATCAACGGCAATGTGAGCGACAGCGGCAACATCAGCGCGACCGGCTCGATCACCGGCCAGAGCGGTGTGTTCAGTGCCAACAACAGCACGCAAGTTGTGAATGTTACCCAATCCGGCGGCGGCTCCGCTATTGCCGCCACAACTACCGGAAGTGCTCCTGCTCCCGCGATTCTTGGCAGCACTGCTGCTGCTACTGGAATTAGCGTCCAGGGGCAAACGTCAGGCGCGAATGGCGTCGCAGTGGTCGGACTCGCAACTAACACTAACACCGGCGCTATTGCCGAGGGCGTGGTCGGGCTTTCTTTCGCCCCAGCCGGAGTTGGAGTTCTCGGCCAATCCGACGACACCGCAGGTGCGGGAACGGGGCTGTATGGATACGCACTGAGCCCGCGTGGATTCGGCCTCTACGCTCTTGAAACCGGTACTTCTGGGGTTGGAGCCTACGGAATGTGGCAGAATGCCAGCACGATTGGAACGGGTTCTAAGCAAATAGGAGTGTGGGGCGATTCAGCGAACGGCGACGGGTTGCTCGGTACTTCAGATACGAACGGCGGCGTCATCGGAATGGCGCAATCCGGGCTGGGCGTCGAGGGGAAATCGAACAGCTCCATAGGCGTAGGCGGCGTGTCCAACACTGACGTCGGTGTTTATGGGGCGACTTTTGATGCCTCCGTCGCAGGGGTCGAGGGCGTCTACGAGGATCTCAACAGCAACACTGGAAAGGGATCTACTCAGATCGGCGTGTGGGGTGACTCTGGAGTCTCCGGGAGCGTGGGTGTGCTCGGCACCAGCGACGACGGCAATAGCCTGTTCGGAGTAAACAATACCGTCAACCACGAAACTCTCTACGTGCAGAACAGCTCCGGCTTCAACGGCGGCACGCCGTTTGCCGCCCGCTTTGCCGGCCCTGGGTCCTCGACATATTGTTCCATCTTCCGGGATGCAGCGGATAACGGAACTGGGGACTTGACCTGCACAGGAACCATATCTCCCGCAGTGCCAGTCGGCGGCAATCGCATGGTGCGTCTGTATACGGTGGAAGCCGCCGACAACTGGTTTGAAGATGCAGGCTCCGGCCAACTAGCCAACGGTTCAGCAACCATTGCCCTCGACCAGGTCTTTGCGCAGACAGTGAACGGAGACCTTGATTACCACGTCTTCATCACTCCCAATGGCGAATGCGAGGGCCTCTACGTTACCAACAAAACGGCGCACGGGTTTGAAGTTCACGAACTGCACAAAGGACACTCGAACATCGCTTTCGACTACCGCATCATGGCGCGGCGTAAGGGATTCGAAAACGTTCGCATGCAGGACGTCACCGCAGATTTCGCGCATATGAAGCGAGAATCCGATCTTTTGGCAGCCCGACTGGAAGCCGGCAAAGCTGCACAACAAGCCCGGCCAAAATTGCGTGCGCCCGTCCCGCCAAAGAAGAGTCCCTGGAATGCATCCTCGGCCGGGAACATCCCCCCAACGCTGCCATTGAGCCTGGCGGGAGCCACCCGGAAGGTGAAATGAGCATGTTGAACTCGAATCGGGTGTTGTAGAAGAAGAGTCAAGCGGACAGGATCATTGGAGCGCCGTCGCGCGTTGTCGACCGTGGTGCTCCCGAGCGCAAGGCCGAAGCGAGATTTCGAAGGACGTGATTTATGCAATCAAAATTTGTGATAGTCCTGATTGTCGCGTCGCCTCTTGCCCTTTGGGCCGCGGACAAAGTTCAACCAATGGACGTCAAAGTTGGCCTATGGGAAGTAACCGAGACGACAGCAAGCAGCGGACAAATGCCGGTTCCCGCCAGCTTACTGGAAAAATTGACTCCAGAACAGCGCGCCCGGATTGAAGAGCGGATGAACGCCAGGTCAGGCCAGCCTAAGAAACCGATTACCTACAAAACATGTGTAACTCAAGAACAGATCGACAAGGGCTACTCGTTTGCCGAGGACCCAAAAATGTGTACCAGCACGGTTGTGTCCTCGACCACAAGCAAAGAAGAGGTACGGCTGGAATGCATGGAAAATGGAATGAAATTGAACGGCAAGGCCCAACTCGAAGCGATCGACTCAGAACATGTCAAAGCACAGACGCAGTTTGTCGGGAGTGGCGGAGATCGCATGATGAATTCTACTTCGACTTTCAGTGCCAAATGGCTTGGCCCCAGCTGCGGTGACACCAAATAGCCCGCGACGAAGGTAGCTACCGCTGCACAACTGACACTTCCTGCCGCCCCGCTTGGTCTTCTGGTTCCCCTCCCGCCGCAACAGCCAGCAGTGTCCTCGGCCACGCAGGAACGCTATGCCATCCTGTGGACAAGTCTCATTTCGGACCTCCGTCACGTCGAAGATCTCGAGTGCTTTTTTGCGAAACGAAGCCAACATGTACCCTGCTTTCATAGACGTACGAAATTGATAACAGGACAAAAAGGTCCACCCAGAGCAGCCTCGTTGCGGCCTGATTCCGTGCTGTACGAACAGTCTTGCCATTAAGTGCTACGGAAGTGAACGTACGGAGTCTCCGAAGGATTTCGTGGTGGCTCTTTTGCGCCGCCAGGTCTACAGGTTTCTACTTCCATGGTGGGTCGCATTCTCATTCAATTGAAACGACAGGGCCGCCTCGTGGAATCGTCACGCTCCCGCGTTTCCGGATCGCCGGAATTCCCTGTGGTAAACTCCAAGGTTGAACATCGTTCCGCGAGATTGCCATCTCCAGCCATCTCGGAGCACCCGTTTGCTAAGCTAATTGTACGGGTCAGAATTGGGGAGTAGAGGCGAGCGCTTTGATCTGAGGTAGTTCACAGGTTTTCTCTCGGTTGCGTGATCAAAAAAAGCTTTCGTGTTCTCACCCGAAAGCTTGAACAACCGCAGGATCTAATGCTGTCGGTTCCTAATATCAGAATCCATATGCCAAGCCGATTGAATGGGGTTTCTCCAACTTTCTCGGAACAATTTAACAACAAAGTTCAGAACCGGACGGCCCGAGTAGGAATCATCGGGCTGGGATATGTAGGGTTGCCCCTGGCCTTATTGTTTAGTGATCAGAAATTTGCCGTAACCGGTTTCGACATCGACGCCCGCAAGGTGACCGCCCTCGAGAAGGGCGAATCGTATATTCACCGCATACTGCCTGCGGAGATTCAGGCAGCACGAACGCATGGCTTCTCGGCCACTGCTGACTTTAGATGGTTGCGCGAGATGGACGCGATTATTATCTGCGTGCCTACGCCGCTCAATGAATATCATGAACCGGACATGAGCTACATCACAGGCACGGCGGAATCGATTGCTCCCCACTTGCGCAACGGACACGTAGTCATACTCGAGAGCACCACCTATCCGGGGACGACCGAAGAAGTCTTAGTGCCAATTCTAGAGAAAGGCAACCCGAGCGGATTGAAGGCGAGCCGGAACAGCCGACCGGGCGACTTCTTCGTCACTTTTTCTCCCGAACGTGAGGATCCGGGAAATCAGACGGTCGCACGCCGCGATATTCCTAAGGTAATCGGCGGACTGGATCAGCAGGCAGCGGAGGCGGCTGCATCTCTTTACGGCGCGATCTTCAGTCGTGTGGTTCCGGTCTCCACTCCTGCGGCGGCCGAGATGACCAAGCTACTGGAAAATATCTATCGATGTGTAAACATCGCGCTGGTAAACGAACTCAAGATGCTATGCCTGCGCATGGGAGTAGATATCTGGGAGGTAATTGCCGCGGCTTCCACGAAGCCCTTTGGATTCCAGGCATTCTATCCGGGACCGGGTCTGGGCGGGCACTGCATCCCGGTGGATCCCTTTTATCTTTCTTGGAAGGCGAAGGAGTTTGATTTCCACACTCGTTTCATCGAACTGGCCGGCGAGATTAACTTATCGATGCCTTATCACGTCGTGAGCGCCGCAGCTCAGGCATTGAACGACCGACGGAAAGCCTTAAATGGGTCGAAGGTCCTGATCTTAGGATTAGCCTACAAGAAGGACATCGACGACCTGCGCGAGTCGCCGTCTCTTACCATCATCGAGTTGTTGCAAAAGCAGGGTGCCGAAGTTAGTTATAACGATCCCTTTTTGCCATTCGTCGGCCGAGGCCGAAAGTATGACCTACAAATGAAATCCGTCAGCTTGGACAATTTGGGCCAGTACGATTGCGTCCTCATTGTGACCGACCACTCGGCCTACGACTACACGCGCCTCGCACGCGAGGCGCAACTCGTGGTGGATACCCGCAACGCCACCAAGGGGATCCAATCACCAAACATCGTGCGCTGTTAGTTTCCGAGGTGCGGGAGCGAGCTGTAAGTTGAGGAAATTTTACATCCAGCACAGACAACGACTCATTCTTAACCGGGAGGAGCAGAAGGAGGAAGACATGCCAACCAAGCTGACACCGGCGGAAATGAAACAATTCGTGAGGGACCATTTCGAAGATTTCGTGAACCAGCGGAATGCCAGTGTGATCCGCAAGAACATGGCCCCGGACTTCTATGACCACGATGGGCCAGGCGGCAAGCCTGCGGGGGTGGATGGTGATGAGCAGATGATGCTCGCAATGTACAAGGTCATGCCAGACCTGCATTTGACGATTGAAGACATGGTTGCCGAGGGCGACAAAGTAGTTTGCCGCAACATCTGGCGTTGGACCGACACCGCATCAGGCAAGAACATGCAGTTTCACGGCTTCGTGCTCTGGCGTTTTGAGGGTGACAAGATTGCCGAGCGCTGGGCGACAGTGACGCCGCCTCTCGAGGGAACATCCTGGTCCGGAGCCCAAGCGCAAGAATCATCCGCAAAACGCGCGAGCTGAACCGCAATACGCAATCGCGCTCACTCTTCGTGGCCCGACTCCTCGTTACTAATCCCACTCCATCTTTGCTGCGGGGTTCAATGTGATTCAGGACCAAGGGGCTTTGACACGCGTGGCCTGCAGCGCCCCATGTTCGTGCGCAAGGTCAGGCATAAGCAGCAACCCAGCCCAGGATATTATTCTGAAATGTGACTGAAAAGCCAGACACACGCCCCAAGACCCCGCTTCGCAGGGGCTTTCTCCGATCCTTTGTTCGATGGCTTGCCATCGGTGTGGTGCTTGTTTGGTCGCTTGCCGCGATGACCCTTGTGGCCGCCCGGTGGATCGACCCACCGACAACCGCGGTGCACATCCAGCGCCACTTGCAGGCCTGGATTCACCGCACGCCGTATCACGAACGCCGTAAATTCGTTCCGCTCAGCCAAATCTCGCCCGATCTCCAGCACGCTGTTGTCGCCGCGGAAGACGCGCGCTTCTACCAGCACCATGGGTTCGATTGGCACCAGATCGAAATCGCTGCCCAAGACGATTTGGAGGGCGGTCGCACTCGCGGAGCTTCCACCATTACGCAGCAACTTGTAAAGAACTTATTTTTCGGAACGGGCCGCTCTATCCTCCGCAAGGGTGCAGAGTTCACACTGGTACCGGTGGCCGAACTCGTCCTCAGCAAGCGGCGCATTCTAGAGATCTACCTCAACGTGGTCGAATGGGGTCCTGGTATTTATGGTGCGGAGTCGGCGTGTCGTTACTACGACGGAACCGAGGCCCGGAATGTCGGCCGGGAACAGGGGGCGCGGCTCGCCGCAATTCTGCCGGCTCCCCTGAAGCGGCGGCCCGAACGTATGAATAATTACAGCGCGCTTATCCTTGAGCGGATGCGCCAAATGGGTTGGTAATCTTGAGCAACTTTTCATCAATGCAGCGTTATAGAGAGTTGCTGGGATCACGGGCCAAAGACTGGGCGCTCAGCAAGCCGAGAATCGGCGAAATCGCCTGTCCGCAAACAACTAATACCGGATACGTTTTGGTTCCGGTTCCCGGTCCACGACCAGTTCGGGATACAGGCGTCGAAACATCTCGGTCACATGGCAATCCCAGCAAACTGGGCGGTGGGTGGCAAACACCTCAGGAAGTTGCTCTGGCCGCAATTCCCTCCACTCGACCGTTTTGTGGTCTGGGCTGAGCAACCCAGGCGCGTGATCCAGGTGGTGAAGCTTGCCGATAGTCTTGTGGCAGATCACGCACTTCTTTCCTTCATACCACTGCGAAACAATATTCCAGACCAGGCAGTTCTCCGGATCTGCTTCGATCTGCTGCAGGCATTCCTGGCCACAGTCTTGCCGCTCGGGCCACCGCGAGCATTGGTTCAAACGCAGAGTGGGTTCGGATAGAAAGGCGTCGGCTGCAGCCTTGCCGGCCGCTATGTCAACAGCTTCAGCTTTGTGGGTCTCTGGGCAGGTGACAAGGCGCTTGCCTCGGTATCCAAAATAAGTCTGCACGCTTAGGATAGCGCGGTATACGAACAGAGCGGCCCCGATCCCCAGAACGGCGATGGCGACCCAAAGCGTTCCCGTCATACGTCACCTCGCAGGCGGTAAGCCTCTCGTCCGACTTTCCCTACGGCACACCGCACTACCGAGCAAACTCATTGTGACGCGAAGCACGCTGCACTGCCGTAGCTCCCGTCACATCAAGTTGTGACCAGCATCACTCCGCTCTCCGCCCGGATAGGACGCGCAATCCGGGTCGGGAGATTCAACATTGAAGAATCGGATTGATATGAAATACTGGCCAATCATGACCACATCCCGGGTTGTTCGCGCAGTTACACTGCTTACATGTTGCGTAGTTGGGTTGATGGCTCCCCAGGATCGATCGCTGGCCGCCGCTTTCAGAGCGCAGGTGCAGCCGGTGCCTTCTAGCGCACCTGGAACCACGACGTCCACCACACAACAACAGTCCGGCGCGACAATCACTGCTTATACGCTGCCACCGGATCTGTACACGAAGGCACACCATCTCAATCGCATTCGTTTGCGGCTGGCTTTACTCGGCTTTGTTTATGGAATTGCAGTTTTGTGGCTGATTCTGCGCTGTAAACTGGCGCCGAAATATCGGAACTGGAGTGAGCGCTTCTCGTCGAAAGGCTTTCTTCAGAGTGCGCTATTCTCTCCTTTGTTGTTACTGACGATAGCGATTTTGACTTTGCCCTTGGATCTCTATGGCGAATGGGTGGAGAAGCAGTACGGGATTTCAATACAGGGATGGGCTTCGTGGAGTTGGGATTGGATCAAGGCCGAACTGATCTCGCTCGTGATTGGCACGATCCTTATTTGGCTTCTCTATGTCGTCATTCGGCGGAGTGCCCGCCGTTGGTGGTTTTATTTCTGGTTGATCACTTTGCCGATCGGCGTGTTTCTCTTCTTCTTGCAACCGCTGGTTATCGATCCCATGTTTCACAAGTTCGAACCTCTGCAACGAAAGGATCCAGCGCTTACGGCTAGTCTCGAGCAAATGGTGTCTCGCGCCGGGCAAAACATTCCGCCGGAGCGTATGTTTTGGATGGGCGCCGGCGAAAAAACCACTGACCTCAACGCCTATGTGACGGGCATTGGCGCTTCCAAGCGCATTGTGGTCTGGGACACAACCATTGCTAAGATGAACACCCCGCAGATCGTGTTTGTTGCAGGCCACGAGATGGGGCACTACGTCCTCCAGCACATACCGAAGGGGCTCGCTTTCTTCGCCGTTCTTCTCCTCGTCGCTTTTTACGTGGGGTATCGCTCGATCAGCTGGTTGCTGGCACGCCGGGGTAGCCGCTGGGAGATTCGCGGCTTGGAGGATTGGGCATCGCTGCCGGTGCTGTTGTTGCTGCTGTCGGTGTTTTTATTTGTGATGAACCCGGTCGGCTCGGCTTTCAGCCGATATTTCGAGCACCAGGCAGACCAGTACGGATTGGAAGTGACGCATGGACTGACGCCGGATTCGGGGCAGATCGCGGCGCAGGCTTTTCAGGTATTGGGCGAAGTGGATTTATCTGATCCCGATCCCAACCCCATAAACGTTTTCTTGTTCTATAGTCATCCACCCATCTCTGACCGGGTTCGGTTTTGTCTTACGTACGATCCGTGGTCCCGCGGAGGACAAGGGGAGTTCGTCAAATAATAGTTCATATTTATTGACGCTTCTGACCGGCATTCTGGTTTTTTCATCGTGGCGAAGTGGAGAGCTACATGGCCGTTCAACCCGAGCCAGGATTCCGCGTGAGGCCGCATCGAGATTTCGCTATAACAGGAGCAATTCATGATTGGAAATACTTTTCGTGGTTTTCGGTTCGCTAAGCAATTGGGCGGACAAATCCGTCGAGTCCAGAGCGCAACTCTCTTCATATCGATCGGCTGCATGCTGATCCTGGTTGAAGCCTGTCTGGGCTCTTCTGATTCTCAGGCAGCTGCTCATATCGAGGGCTTATCCGTGGTCGTTCAGCCAAGTGACGGAACCTATGAAATCCAAACCGGAACCGGCGGGAACAGCATGATTCACGCGAGGGTAGCGGCAGAGATTGATCACAAGTGGGTTAAGTCATCCGATTATCCGGAACATGAGATATCACAATCGAATTTTGAAGATGCTCTTGGGCACGGCGCGAAAATAACAGTCACTTCGTCGGGACTCTCGAACCTCCCCGATCTCGCTTATACATTGCAAATGTATGACGGGAGAGCTTTTGGTGTCATCGAGACTGAGGTACAAAATCACACGGGCAAGCCGCTAACGATCCAAAGTATCCGGAGCATCGAGGCCGTCGGCAACAAAATTATCGATCTCGGTGGCACAGAGAAGAGCGATCGAATTCTTTCGGACAGCTTCAGCGAGGATTGGCCGCCATTGCAGATTTACGATTTAGGAAAAGCTCTCAAGGGCATGCACCGGGCCGTGGGCAGCCAACTTGTCTACAACCGGGAGAGCACCGAGAGTCTTTTTGTGGGAGCTCTGACCTCCAATCGCTTCCTCACCATCATTCATTTGCAGACCCAATCTTCATCAGCGGCGGGCCCCAGCATCGGTTCATACACCGTCGATTCGACTGGAACTACTGAGATACAAGCAAGCGATGCTGAATCTGTTCTGCGAGAAGGACCGGCGGAAAACCTGATTGAACTCACCGTTCCCGTTTCAGCGGGCGAATCAATAGCTTCAGAACGTGTGATGTTTGCTGCCGGAACGGACTATCATTCGCAACTCGACAACTACGGCGGCGCCATTCGAGAGCTGCATCACAGTCGCATCAGCCCAGACAATATGCTTGGATGGTGGAGTTGGACAGCCTTTTACGCGAAGATCACCGAAGGTGCTTCGCTCACGAACGCTCAGTGGCTAGCCGAAAATCTGAAGGATCTGGGCTACGACTATTTTCATTTTGACATGGGCTACGGATACGCTCGCGGCGAATACACGACGCCCAATGCCTCTCAATTTCCCGGTGGCATGTGGGATCTGACCCATCGGATTTGCCGATTGGGATTGAAGGTGGGAATTTGGACAGCTCCGTTTGAGGTAGCCGAGCGGGCCTGGATTTACGAGCACCATAAAGATTGGCTGCTGCACAACGCACATGGCGACCCGATTTCCATCGCAACAGCCGAGGAGGTGGAGGGCGAACACCTATTCGTTTTGGACGTCACTCATCCTGACGCCCAGGAATATCTTCGGCAGACCTATCGCACACTGGTCCGGGAATGGGGCGTTCGCTACATCAAGCTCGACTTCATGGACAATACCGCAATCGAGGGTTATTACCATCGCCCGAATACGACCGCACTTGAAGCCCAGCGCATCGGGCTTGAGATTATCCGCAAGGCAGTCGGCGAAGACGTACTCCTCGATAAAGATGGGAGTCCGATGTTGAACCCGGTTGGTCTGGTTGATGAAGGTCGGATATCCCAGGATACGGGACATTCATTTCTCCGCAGCAAGGAGGCTGAGCCGGGCATCGCGGCGCGTTATTACATGCATCGCAACTTTTTCATCTCCGACCCGGATGCGTTCACGGTTTCCCGGCAGCTCATCGAAGAACGTACCATTCAAGCTCCACTTACATTGAACGATGCTCAGGTCTCGATCGCTCTGGCGGCAGTTTCTGGAGGAATGTTCGAAATTGGCGACGACCTTCCAACACTGGGGAGTGATCTAGACCGCGTGGCATTGGTCAAGAATCCTGATTTGCTTGCAATGGCGAAACTTGGACGCGCTGCGTTGCCTCTAGATCTCCTGACTTATGCAGATAAGGATGAGCAACCGAGCGTTTTTCTCCTGCGTGAAGACCAGCGTCAGTCAATTTTGGCAGTGTTTAACTGGTCGGAGCAGCCGAGTTCTCACACTCTTACTCTTTCCGATTTAAGACTCCCCGCAGGGCATTCATACAAATTGTCTGATTCTTTCGCGCAAGATCAGCCGTTAACGATGGACCACGAAACGCTCCGCCTGGACAATCAACCCGCGCACTCAGTCAAGCTGATCAAGATTATCGATACTTCGATTCCGATCGCCGCACCTTCGATTTCCTTTCAAGTACGAACTCAAGCAAAGATTGGGGAAGAAATTGAGTTCTCCAGCACTGTGTCCAAAGACGGAACGCCCGCGCTAGCCTATCATTGGGATTTCGGCGATGGAGTGGTCGCCGATGGTGCAATGCTCACTCATACGTACACAGTTGCCGGTAATTACAAAGTGCGGTTTGCGGCTGAGGGCCTCGATGGCAAATCCGCAGAGAAAACATTTTCGATCGCGGTTACCGGATCGCCGATTCTTCCGCCTCCTCGGCGCTACACCGAACCACACGAATAGCTGCACTTGAGAAAGCGCTCCGGCGAAGGCATTAATGGGAACACGAACATGGCGAGCCTTGACTAGCGGCTTGGCAGACCGTGTCCGAAATCCTCGGTCACGTAAATCGTGTTTCCGTTGCGGACGACGGCAAATCCGGCCACGTTGTAATCGGGATTGAGTAGATTCTCGCGATGATGCGGAGAACGCATGAAGCCCCGGTGCACTTCTGCTGCACTCGGGGCGAGACCTACGTTTTCTCCCTCCGCGCTGAATTGCAGTGTGCTCGTGGCTGCCAAGCGTTGTGGTAGCGCGGGCTCACCGGGCAAGTCATGGGAAAGCTCCTTTAGCGAAGCCATGAGCTCCGAGTGTTTCCGCGCAGCCCGCGTTAGTCCTTCATCGCTTTGTAGCGGCGCGAGTCCGGCTTCGGCCCGGGCCTGATTCGCGAGATCAAGAAGCTGGCGCTCAGCCTTGGAGTCGTACGGAGCCGAAGCCACGTGCGGCGGCCGCGGAACCGTGGCCCAGGGATTCGTCGGTTGCTGGAATGCCGACGCCAGGCCTGCGAAGCAAATGGTCAACCAAATAACGAGAAATAGACGCATACCTGCGTGTCCTCTTAGAAGTAGAACCCGAAGCCTCTCGCTTTGTTTCCCTCGCAAATCTTGGAACCGAGGTGTGTCTGCTCCTTGACCGCCTAACTCCGCACAGCAAACGGGCATTCTCATATGAGGCAGGCCGGGGCACTTCTTATGTGGTATGAGAAAAAAAGCGTAACTCGACTTTACAAAAGACCTGTTAATGCTCGAGCGATTGCATCGCCAGCGTCGCCCTTCCCCGGGACGCTAACGTTCACCCTTCCCCAAGGAAGAGCCAGGCCCCCTTTCCAGTTTATTGTCTTACGCGCTATTCCAAGGGACATCGCCGCGCGCAAGACCGGGCCCTTTTTTGGCGATAAGAGAATTCACCAGTCTTGTTGGTTATGGCGACGGAAACGGAAATTCGCCGAGCCAACAGACGTTAGTTCGAGCCAGAAAGGGAACGCTGCAAGGACTCCGCTCGGGCGATGTTACAGGCAAGGTACCGCTTGCGGGAGGCGCCTTGCAAACGGGGAAATTTCTATGGATGCTTTAGCTGTTGTAATCAGATCATTGCGTAAAACTGAGAATTGGCCGGCCCCACGGCGAAAGAGAGGCTGGTGTGAGTTACAATTTTGCTCTGCTCCCCGCAAGGAGATCGGATGCAACACCCAACAATCGAACATCAACGGCTGGAAGCGGACCGCCTGGGCGAAGCCGCGTGGAAGAAATGGGGTCCTTACTTGAGTGAGCGTCAGTGGGGCACGGTTCGTGAGGACTACAGTGACTCGGGTGATGCCTGGAACTATTTCACTCACGACATGGCTCGCTCCCGCGCTTATCGCTGGGGAGAGGATGGAATAGCCGGGATTTGCGACGACAAACAGACATTGTGTTTCGCTCTCGCATTCTGGAACACAACAGATCCGATCCTGAAGGAGCGACTGTTCGGACTCACGAATTCGGAAGGCAACCACGGCGAAGACTGCAAGGAATATTATTTTTATCTCGATAGCACGCCGACTCACTCCTACATGAAGTATCTCTACAAATACCCGCAGGGCGCTTTTCCCTATGACGACCTGGTGGAAACCAACGGGCAGCGCTCCCGGAACGAACCGGAGTACGAGTTGATTGATACAGGCATATTCGAGGAGGATCGCTACTTTGACATTTTCGTTGAGTATTGCAAGGAGGAACCAGAAGACATCTTGATTCGAGTCACAGCGATCAATCGCGGCGACTCCGCAGCGACGCTACACCTGCTTCCCCACCTCTGGTTTCGCAATACCTGGACAGAACCGGACGGGAACAGGACCTCATTGCCGCCCCAGTTGCGAAGCGTCGATTCTGGGCGCGCACGCTGCGTCGAAGCGTCCCATCCGACGCTCGGGAGTTTTTACTGGCACTTTGATCGGCAAAGCAGGCTACTGTTCACCGACAACGAGACAAATGCGGAACGGATTTGGGGCCGTCCGAACTCCAGTCCGTTTGTGAAAGACGCCTTCCATCGGTTCGTAATCGAAGGACGGCATGACTGTGTCAATCCTACCAATCAAGGGACGAAAGCAGCTACGCTCTGCACCGTAGAGATTGAACCGAAGCGTCAGTTCGTTCTCAAAATGAAGCTGAACCGGAGCAGGAGATGCGATGAAACCTCGTTCTACCAGCCTTTCGATGCAACCTTTGACAGGCTCAGGCGGGAGGCTGACGACTTCTACCGAACTATTTCTCCTGCCAATCTGAATGATGACGAACGCCTGGTGATGCGCCAAGCTCTCGCTGGCATGCTGTGGTCCAAGCAATACTACTATTTTGATCTTGAGCGGTGGTTGAAAGAGCACGGAGTCGTAACCTCCGCGGGTGCCGCGGGAATACGAAATGGCGGCTGGATGCACATGGTAAATGATGATGTGATCTCCATGCCCGACAAATGGGAATACCCGTGGTTTGCTGCGTGGGATCTGGCTTTCCACGCGGTTGCGATTTCGACGGTGGACATGGAGTTTGCCAAGTCGCAGCTTCTGTTGATGGTTCATGAACTATACCAGCACCCTAATGGTCAGTTGCCAGCCTACGAGTGGAACTTCGGTGACGTGAATCCGCCGGTGCACGCATGGGCTGCGATTTTCATCTACCTGACCGAGAAACAGCAAACCGGAAAAGGCGACACCAGATTTCTTAAGTTGGCGTTTCAGAAACTTTTGATGAATTTCACGTGGTGGGTAAACCGGAAAGACCGCGACGGCAGGAACGTTTTCGAGGGTGGATTTTTGGGGCTCGACAACATCGGAGTTTTTGATAGGAGCGCACCGTTGCCCACCGGCGGATGTCTGGAACAAGCTGACGGAACCGCATGGATGGCGTTCTTCTGTCAGTCGATGTTGCAGATTGCTCTTGAGTTGGCTCCCGAGGACTCGACTTACGAGGACATGGCCCAAAAGTTTATCGAACACTTCTTGCGCATCGCGGGCGCCATGGATCGCGTGGGAATCAATATGGATGATTTGTGGGACGAAGAAGATGGGTTCTTCTACGATTTGCTTCGACTGCCTGATGGCGGAGCTGAAAGAATTAAGGTGCGTTCCATCGTCGGTCTGCTCCCGCTTTGCGCTACGACTGTCATTTCCCCCGAACTCCTGTCCCGTTTCCCCAATCTCCTGGACAAGCTTGACCGGTTCTGCGAACGTCACTCCGACCTCATCGCCAACATCGCTCCTCCCAGAAAGCCCGGCGACGGCGGCCGGTTCTTGTTGTCGATCTTGAACGAGGACAAACTCCGCCGTGTGCTCAGACGGATGCTCGATGAGGAAAGGTTCCTGGGCCCGCATGGCATCCGCGCCCTCTCGCGTTGGCATAAGGATCATCCTTACGTTCTCGCCCTGAACGGACAAGAGTATCGGGTCGAGTACATGCCTGCGGAGTCCAACAGTGGGATGTTTGGAGGAAATTCAAACTGGAGGGGGCCGGTTTGGATGCCGGTTAACGTGCTGATCGTGCGGGCGCTGATGGTGTTGTACCAATATTATGGAGATTCTTTCTTGATCGAATTCCCCACAGGCTCTGGCGCACAAATGACCCTGTTTCAGCTAGCGCACGCCCTTTCCGATCGTTTGGTTGCTACTTTCTTGAAGGATGCGGACGGATACCGCCCGGTCTTCGGGGGATGCAGCAAGTTTCAGAACGATCCGCACTGGCGCGACTGCCTTCTGTTCTACGAGTACTTCCACGGAGACAATGGCGCCGGCATTGGCGCAAGTCACCAGACAGGTTGGACCGGCACGGTTGCCAAGCTCATTCAGCTCTTTGGATACTTACGGCCAGAAGACATTCTGTCGAGGGCCGATTTTCTGCGCGACAGCTCTCGGAAGTGACTGCAAGAGCCAAGTCTGTTCGCGCTGTCAAATTCTGCCCCGTCGGATGGACTATTTGAGACCCGATGAGTCCCACAGAACAATTCCACAATAATCGATCTCGCCCGCGGTTCGCGCCTGAGAGAGAATACATTCTGGGCAGGTAGTTCCGTGCGTGGCTTTTTATCCATCGAGAAACGGGTTCTTTGGTTCGCGGCACTGATGCTCCTCGCGCGTCTCTGCCTTGCCCAAACTCAGCCTCCGCCCGATACTTCATACAAGCTCGAGATCACCGTCACTGACGAAACCGACGTAGCCGTAGGCTCCGCGCGCGTGCTGCTCGGCGCTGCCTCGCAAACCAATCCACTGCATTGCGAAACCGACTTCGCTGGACGCTGCACTGTCCTCAACTTGCCCAAGGGCGCGTTTCAGCTTCGGGTCGAGAAGCAGGGGTTCTACGCGGCAGTCCTGCCCTCCGTCCAGCCGGAAGTCACAGGCGCAGTGGACATCACCCTCTCTCGCGTGCAGGAAGTCCGGTCTGTGATCAATGTGAGCGAGTCTCCCTCCGCGATCGATCCCGCGCAGGCTTCCTCGAAAGAACAAATCTCCGGACTGGACATCATTGATATTCCTTACCCGGCGACCCACGACTACCGCAACGTACTGAATTTCATCCCTGGGGTGGTCCAGGATTCCTCGGGCCAGCCCCACGTTGCTGGCGCCCAAACCTATCAAACTCTTACTTTGCTCGATGGCTTCAATGTCACCCAGCCTGCCAATGGCCTTTTGCTCGTGCGCGTCAGCACCGACGCTTTCCGTTCCATCGAGGTCGAACCCAGTCGCGAGCCCGCGGAATACGGCAAAGGTTCGGGCGGCGTTCTTAGCCTGAACACCGGTATCGGCGACGATCATTTCCACGTCATCGCCACTAATTTCATTCCCTCGATTCAAAATAAGAACGGCCTTGCCCTCGACCAATGGACGCCGCGGGTGACGTTTTCCGGCCCGATTCGCGCTCGAAAGGTGTGGTTCTTCGACGCGGTCGAAGGCGAATACGACAACTTCATAGTCACCCAGCTTCCGCCCGATGCTGACGCCGATCACTACTGGCGCGCCGGCAATCTCGCCAAAATCCAAGCTAACCTGACCTCGCGGAACATCCTCACTACTAGTTTCCTTTTCAACTATATCCACGACCAACACGCCGGCCTTTCGCCGCTGCAGCCTGTGTCCAGCACTCCGACCGATGTTGAATACGCCTACGTCGGCACTGTCAAGGATCAGCATTACTTCGGCAGCGGCGCACTGCTTGAGACCGGTTTCAATGTCTCACAGTACAATCTCGCGCTAACCCCGCTCGGCACTCAGCCCTACTTCATCACCCTTGATACCGCCGGCGGCAACTACTATCTCAATTCGCAAACGAACGCTCGCCGATGGCAGGGCCTCTCGAACCTGTATTTGCCGCCGCACTACCTGCGTGGTCGTCACGACATCGAGCTCGGAATCGACCTCGATCGCATCGACTATGACGCCAGCTTCCTCCGCCAGCCGATTTCTTACTGGCCGGGGCAGACCGTAACCACGCCCAACGGCGCATGTCCCACGAGCGCCAGCGGAGTCCCAATTACGCCTTCGCCCTGTGCCCGTTACTCCGCATTCTTCGGGGGCACCTATTCCGCCACTTACAATTTTGAAGCCAGCGCGTACGCGGAAGATCGCTGGCTGATCACCGACCGCTTCCTGCTCGAACCCGGCTTGCGTCTCGACTGGGATGAAATTGTCTGCACTCCGCTGCTCTCTCCTCGTCTCGCCGGCACCTATGTCCTGGACAACTCGGGCAACACCAAGATCTCCGCTGGAATAGGCGTCGTCTACGATGCCACCGACCTCATCCTTATTGCGCGGCCGTACGCCGGAGAGCGGCAGGATTACTTCTTCAACTCCGCCGGCCAGCCAACCGATCTCAGTGGCACAGTCATCCCAGCGCCATCGCCGGTTCTCTCCACCTTCTCTGTCAACCACCAAAACCTCGAGGCTCCGCACTTTTTGAATTGGAGTATTGCACTCGAAAAGAAACTCCCGGCATCCCTCTTCCTGAAAGCTGAATTCATGCAGCGTCGTGGCACGGACGACTTTGTTTACAACACACCCAACAATTTGCCCGGCGGCAACTTCATTCTGCAAAACACGCGTGACGACTACTACAACGCTTTCCAGCTGAGTCTGCGTCGCAGCTTCCATCAGCGCTATATGGTGATGGGTTCATATACCCGCTCCACCACGCACTCCAACCAGGCTCTCGATTTCAATGTGGACAACCCTATCCTCGGTCGCGTCGTTGCGGGAACCACGACCATCACCAGTCCGCAAGCTCCCGGCCCTTTTCTTTGGGACGCGCCCAACCGCTTCCTCTCCTGGGGTTTGTTGCCATTCTTCCATCTTCCCATCATCCATGCGCTGGATCTCGCCTACTCCGCCGAAGCGCGTACCGGGTTCCCCTTCAACGTCTTCACCGATCAGCAACTACTCTACGGAGCTCCCGGCTCTTATCGTTTTCCAGCTTATTTCACTTTGAACTTGCAACTCGAAAAGCGTTTCCACCTTTTTGGCTATTACTGGGCGCTGCGTGGCGGCTTCGACGATATCACCGGCCGCTCGAATCCGGTGGTGGTCAACGCCGACGTCAACTCTCCTCAATTTCTTACTTTCAGCGGCTACGATCGCCGCGCCTTCACCTCCCGAATCCGCTTCCTCGGCAAACAGTAGGCAAGTGCGGGTTGGGACAAGCAAGACAGAAGCTCGGCTGAACGCCACCGCGATATTCCTGCCGACAGCAAAGTCAAACCAGAGTTAGGTCTCGTGTGAATCGGGAGGGGAGCGTGCCGGCGTTGCAACAAACGTCGGAATGACACTGTAGTTCTTGGAGTCGGATGCCCACCAGTGCCACCAACAGGAAGCGCCACACGAAAGCCAGCAAAACACTAGCGGGGTTTGATTTTCGACAATCCCTTCGAGTCTCTCGACATCATAGCCGGGTACTTCAGATCGAACTGCAGCCAGTAGTACCTCGCGGAAAAGATGTATGAGTAACGAAGGAGCGCGTGTAGCCATCCGTTAAATCAAAACACCTCGACAGGTGTCGCATGCCCCGAAGCAGCGCCGAGTCGAGCATCCCTTGTAACTAACGCGGCTCCGAGTTTCTCAGCAAGGACGACATAGGCAGCGACATAGGCAGAAAAATTGTGACGGAGTTGCCAAATGCGGGGCAGGAGCACGAGATGAGGATATCGCGTAACACGGAGATCCAGCAGGTCGCGCATCGCCTCGTCAGCACGACGTGCAGAGACCACTCTTTGCGATGCTAGACGCCTGAGTACCTGCGTTACCTCAAGATCAAAAAGGTGAGGCGCGTGCAGGGTTTCGTTACGCGAATAAATTCGCCTCTCAATGCTCTGGCCCGCGGATGTCTGAAGAAGCCAGTCAACTGCGGCAGACGCATCGAGGACGATCATCGCGCCTCGCGCTCTTCTCGCACCAGGCGAGCGGTATCGATCTGCGGTGAAACCGGCGTACGCTGGTGCAGCCGCTCCCGCAATTCTGCGAGCGTTGGACGCTCCGCAATTTCTTTGATCTCAGCTAACAAATAGTCCGAAAGCGACATACCTGCCATAGCAGCGCGAGCTTTCAGGCCGCGGTGCAGGGCATCGGGTACATTTCGAAGCTGAATCATCTTGCTCATGCTATAAGCGTACTTTCATGTTGTTAACATGTCAACAAGGATTGGCGTCTTTCAAGTCGGGTTCGTCTTTAGGGCCTATCTCACATCTGCATGCGCGGAATTTTAACCGTTAAATGGTGTACGCACCGTGAGCAGCCTTTGTTTTCTCTCGCTCAGTGATGCTTCTCCTCTGCCCGCAGCCACCTCGGCGCGATTTAAGTCCTCGCACCTTGCTGGTCACGAAGCTGGTGGTTTGAAAAGGGAAGTATGCGGCAGACGCCAAGGCGGCGGCCTGCCGGAGCGGTTTGCGTCGAAGGGTTTCGACAACTCGAATCGCGAACCGGCTCAGGCCTCGATGGACGCTTGTCTAAACCTAGTCGATCGGGGACCTCCGGGAATGACTTGCCACTGACCGCCGGGTTTCCGCACGCGCTGCGTCCAATCGGGCCCCGAGTTCGGCGAACGCGGGTGTTGGGCCGTTCCAGCGCAGCTGGTCCAAGTCATCGAACAGGACGATGTCAGTTCGGAGGGTGGCGAGCGTCCGAAACAGCAGTGCGCGCTCCCGCTCACGGGAGAGAGTATGTGCGAGGGCACTCGCGTTGGCGGCGTTTACTTGCCACTCGCCAGGATCCGAAGGGATGGATTCGAGATGGACAAACTTGGCCAGGACGGCAGCCGACGACTTCGCGCCCCAGCCTTGCAGCCCCGGATAACCATCTGCCGCATCACCCACCAGTGCCAGATAGTCGGGAATCGATACCGGCGAGACCCCAAACTTCTTGATCACACCGGTCTCGTCTAAGGTAACGCGCGTCCGGCGATTCAGTTGGACGATGCGTGTGCCGCGCACACATTGGGCGAGGTCCTTGTCCGGCGTGCAGACGACTACGCGTTCGGCACGCGCGTCTCCGGCGGCCGCGACGGCGGCCGCTGCCAGCGCGTCGTCCGCTTCAAACTCAACCATCGGCCAGACGACAACGCCAGCTGCCGAGAGCACGTTTTCGAGTAATGGGAATTGCGCCAACAGGTCGGGTTCGATGCCGTCACCCGTCTTGTACCCTGGCCAGAGTTCGTTGCGAAAGGATTCGATAACGTGATCGGTTGCAACCGCGATATGTGTGGCGCCGCCCTTGATCATTCCCAGAATCGAAGCGAGGACACCCCGGACCGCGGCCACCTCCCGTCCGTCCGAGTCCTTCGCGGATGGCATGGCGTAGTAGTGCCGGAACAACTCGTAAGTGCCGTCGACCAGATAGATTTCCAGGGTGCAGCTCCAACACAAACCTATAGGACCGCTGTCGTCTCAATCAACTGCGATCAGAATCATGAAAGACGTGCCAGTCGCCTCGCGCTACGGTGCTCAAACCAGATCCTCTGAACATTAAGCGACGGATCGCTTTGCCTGTCTTTGCACTGCACTGTTGTTCACATTACGATCTTCGTCTTGCTGCGGTAGAGATGGAAACCCGAGTACCGGTGGAGTTGTCGCACCACTTGTCCCTTGAAATCCCAAACAATCGTTGCTTCCTGTGGAAGCCAGAGCGGGTCCGCCACTTCTGGTACGCGAACCTGAGAGAAGCGAATTTCCGATGTGAGCGATCGCAGGTAGATATCCGGGCGAGGCGCCAGCAGATCTTTTCGCAGGCGAACGATGCGGAAATCGGCCGCATCAATCCACGCGATTCCCTGGAAGAGAACGGGAACCGATGTTCCCGGGAGGGCCACTTCTCCAGGGAATTTCACTTTGTCGGGGATTTGCGCGAAGGCCAGAACGATCGTGGCATGTCCATCCATGCGCTGGCGTCCCAAATAACGAAACCGCGATTCGACGAGGTTACCCGGATAGAACAGCACCCAGGCATTAGCGGTGCCCTGCGAGAGTGGCGCGTTCCCGGTGTTCGCCTTGTCGGTTCGATACTCGTCGAGCATGACTTCGCCAGTTCCTTCATGGCGCAAGACCAGATACTCGAACTGCTGATGCCAGGTCTGACCTCGCGGTTCGATCTTGGTGACCACGCTCTCGTGAGAAATTACGTTCGGCATTCTTCTCAGCAGGTCCAGACTCTTATCACCAGTCTTCTTGAGAATTTCCGCCAACAGTTGCTGGTCCGGTGCCGGATCCAATCCGTGTAACTCGGGAATCTGAACAGTCAATTGCGGCACGGGATCATCCAGATACGGCTTCGCGCTCGCCCACACTGAGCGGTCGAAAGACTGAGGTGTCAGCTCCACGTCGGAAGGGACTTTACTTCCAGAGTCAACCTTTGAGAAGGGATGTAATAATTGGGCCAACGCGTGGAAGTCGGGATCTTTCCCCAATTTATTTGTCGCCAGGAATTGCCACGCCGCTTCATTTAGTTGTATGGAATCGTAGTTTTGATCGTGGCCGGGGATTTCATGAAGTTCTACGGGGAAACCACGCGCGTTGAAAGCATCCCGCGTCGCTTTCACTTGAGGAAGAGGAAACGCCGTATCGTCTGTGCCCGCCCAAATGGAAATCGGAACTTTGCGCTCCGAGGAGTCGATGAGTTTGAAATTGCTCTCCGGCAAGAACCCGTCACGAATCGCGGTCGCTGCGAAATATTCTGATTCCACAATCGAGAGATAAAGCGCGTACGCGGCACCTGCCGAGTTGCCAAACAGGTATACACGCCGGGGATCAACGGCGTGTTTGGATTCGGCCTCTGTAATCACCGCATGCAAAAAGTCCGGGCTATCCTTGCGATAATCCCACTCGGCGGGATCGCTCGAATCCGGCGCCACCAAAATGATTCCTTCTCTCTGGGCGAGTTCCTCCCATACATCGATGAAAGACTTGGCGTCTTGGCCAGTACCGTGAAGCAACAAGAGCACCGGCGCGGGTGCCGATAGTCCGCTTGGAGTGAACACGTAGTAATTGCGACTCTCAGGACCGAAGGTCAGGGTTTCCTTTTGCGATTTAGTGCCGGTGTCCGCCGGGCTGAGGGTGACCACGACCAGAGCACAAGCCCACCCGATCAAGAATCTACTCACGCACATTTTCGCACGGCCCACTGGCACATCGTCGACGGAGCGACGGGCGTCTCGCCCGTCCAGCTTTGCCGAAAACACGGGCGGAGACGCCCGTGTTCCATCGAAATTTAGACAACAATACACCGATCCAACGTTTCAAGCGACCGCCAACTTCAAGAAGACGGATACGTCCGACCGCGGTCGTTTCCTTGACGACGTCATTTCGGCGCTGCGTAGAAGTAGTAGTCAGCAGTGTAGCTGCTCTTCACTTCAACATTCTGCTTTGAGGCATCGCAGGTGGCGGCTGCAGGCGGCTGGCCGCCGTGGGTGTGAAGACGCTGGATGCTGGTGACACGGCTGAAGACGCCTTCTCCGGAATGAACAGTGGCGGTCACAAGCAGCCAGGGAATCGAATCCGAATCTGTCGAATCGATCCGAGCCACCGCTTTACCTGTGACTTCACTCCCATCGTTGTCCTTCCAGGTAGGGCCGGCATAGTGTCGGCCGACGACCGCTCCTTGCTGATCATGAAGCTCTGCATCCGGAGCCTTCAGGGTCCAACCGTACTTGCCGTCCGCTCCCGGCTGACAGGTGTAGATCTGCGATCCCGACGCGTGAACCTGCAAAATAACGTCCTCGCCGGCGGGCGCTCTAATCTTTTCCGGTACATCTGGGCGAGGAATTCCTTGCCCATTTGCTAGTGTAACGACTCCGGTCAAAACGGTAATTTGGAGAAATAATCTTGCAATCACGGTGAGAATTCTAACACCAAGGGAATGACCAAGTGGTTTCGCAGCCTCTTCTTCTTCATCAGAGTGGCAGTTATGCTCAACCTATCACGGAGCGGACGGAATCAGGGCGGTGTTCTGCGGCCGATTGCCGAAGGATTGAGGATGTGTAGATGCGTTAGTCGGCAGCGTATCGAGGCCTGTCCTAAATCTCCTTAGGCGCTTGAATCTGAACCAGTGGACTGGTCTCATCAGAGGAGTGCGCTCCCGTTTGCCAGCGGTTCGGAGGCCGGAGTTCGGTGCGTAATTTGCTCATGGTGGATCCGACGCTCAGGGCGGATTGCACCAGATGTCCAACCTTCAACGGGCCTGCCAGTTTCACCTCGCGCACCCAGTGCAGCGCGCTGCTGATGCTGCAGCCGCACTGGCTGCAATCGGGATTTCCACCGAAGACACAGGGTTCTACGCGAGTGCGCAGGTCCGCGGAATAGTTCACCGACATCTTCGAGAACAGGCAATTTTTCGGAGATGTTGGCGGCTTCACGAATGCCTGTGCCATTCCCTCCGGCAGCTGCAGCTTTGCATAGCGATGCCGTAGGGGCGGCAGCGTCCGCGCCACGAACTCGCGGTCTTCCGCGCTCAACCGTTCCGAGCTTTCCTCGTTCATTTGCGGACTATACAGGCTCACCCAAATGTGATCGACTTCGGGCCGCGAATTCCAGAAAGCGACATACTCTTCAAGATAAGAAGCTCTCTCCAGCATCGGCCGCGTAATCACCCAGTGCACGTTGATCGATCGTCCGGCGACATTCTTAAGGATGCGTTCGTAGGTTGCGGGCTTGCGGCGCGGATCGTGATGCTCAGGCAGACCGTCAACGGAAACCGCGACCCGTAAGCGGGGGATTTTCATCCAGTGCGCCGGGATAGGAATAACTGCGCTGGTCACGACCATGGTAAAGACACCCATGTCGCTGAGGGCCGGAAGAATGCGATCGAGCTCCCGATGACGAATCATCGGTTCGCCTCCGACTAGAGAAACGTGCATCGGCCGGTGTCGGTGGACTAAGCTGATGACATTCTCGACCAGATCGTCACCTCGAAAGTCGCTAAGGTCGCGCAGCGTGGTTTCTCCTCCCAGGTGGCTTTCGCCGTAGGCGTAGCAACCGGGGCAGCTCAGAGGACACTCACGAGTGATCTCAATGGAAAGCATCGGGGTGTAACCATTGAGCACTCGCCACCCGGCTCGGACTAAATCGCGAGCAATAAGACTGGGAGGGGTTTTGCCGACAGACGTAGCCGCCGCATTTTTCAAGATCAACTCTCCTGCCACGACGGCGAACCCGCGATCGCGACCCGTTCCGAACGCCACTGTTATGAGGAGTTCTGAACTGCTAGATATAAAGATGTAGAAACGTCGAATTAGGTTCTAAGATGCGGCGCTTCCGCGGCCGAGTTGTAGCTCAGATGATAACCGCCACTTTTTGTGTAGCTTCTGACGGATTCTGGCGTGGATCCCTTGGAATTATCGGTCAACAGTATCTGTCAATGCAACTTTAGACACGATTCCTAAGCTGGTGGGTTGCCAAAATGACTAGAGTTACCTTGACAAGTTACGTTACGTAAGTCCAACAAGTCCCCACCAGCTTTGGTGCTTTGACGGTCTTCCCCCTCCTCCATACCCTGAGTTTGTGCGCGGGTTTGGCCTGGTGCGATGCTGACGAAGAAACTCCCTTTCTTCTGAGTAACATGCGGCTCTGCTAGCCGGCTCAATCCCGAAATGGCAATGGAAACGAAGGTCAAAGGTCCAGGCAAGGGTCGACTCCCCGAAGAAGGAGGAAAAAGAAACTTATGCTTCCGACGCGCAAAAATCGAGGATTCACTCTGATCGCCACGCTGATGCTGTTGCTGATTATGTCAGGCATCGCCATTGGTCTGCTCATGATCGTGAACACTGAAGGCAAAGTGGGTGGCCAGGATACCCAAAATAACCTGGCGTTCCACGCTGCCGAAGGTGGCATCGAACACATGACCTCCGACCTGGCCAACATGTTTCAGAATATCGAGTCGCCCACAGCAGCCGAGATCACGGGTCTGAGTGCGGATGCGCCCCCCAGCACCGGCATCATGAGCTATCCTATCTACAGCCTGACGCCGGCCACGAATGCGAATGGAACCCTCGCCACCAACTGGGGACAAATTGCCAGCGGTACCTACCAGGGCCTGTACGCGCAGCTGCTTCCGGTTAACCTGCAGGTCACCGCCACCACTTCGCTATTTGGGGCAGGAACAGTTGGTGATGAAGTTAACATGTCGCGGACTGTTGAAGTCGCATTGATTCCGGTGTTCCAGTTCGGTGTGTTTTCCGAGAGCGACCTTAGCTTCTTCGCCGGCCCTAACCTGACTTTCGCCGGCCGTACTCACACCAACGGGGACTTGTATCTGGATGAAGGCACCGGCGGTACGCTCACGTTTCAGGATAAAGTCACGGCCTGGGGAAATGTCATCCGTACGGTACTGGCCAACGGAAACACTTCCGCCGCTACTGCTCACCTCGGCACGGTCGACATCCTGACCGCGGCTCTGGGCTGCAATCCTCCGCAGCCAGCCTGCCGCGCCATGGCCCAAACCGAGGGCAGTGTTGTGGGAGGACCAACCTCGGCGCAGAACCCAAACTGGAATCCCACAATTTCAGTGGGAGACTACAACAGCTGGATTATCGATGGAAATTACGGCAAGCCGGGAGGCACCGGGGCCACACAACTGTCGCTGCCTTTCGTCAACAACGCACTCGGCGTGGCAGGACAACCACAACCCTTTGAAATCATCCGGCGCCCTCCACCGGGAGAATCCACTACTGCGGCTCTGGGCGCTTCGCGACTTTATAACGAAGCAGAAATTCGAGTCCTGCTCTCCGATACCCCGGCAGATCTTCCGGGCGGAGTTGCCGATCCCAACAACATTCGCTTAGCCAATCCGAACGTCGCGGGCGCGACGTATCAATTCGGCGTACCGGCATCGGTTCCTGCGGGACTGCCGGCCTTGGCCAGCGGCGGCACCTACAACACCTATTTCGCCGCAGGGACAACCTCGTACCCAGACACCAGCACGTGGACCAACGCATCTCTCCCACTCACCGGCCCGTGGACACTGGCTCCAGATTGGCCATACGCGCCGCTGCAGCCAATCGCGGCCGACATCACATTCACCAATGACCAAGGCCCACCCGCGGCACCGCTGACCACGCCGACCGCGGACACCAACGTCTTCGGCCTGACCAGCGCGCCGGCAGCCCTTACCCTGACTTCTTGCCCCGGCAATCCCCCAGTTTGTCCGGGAGCACCGATTCCTTATTACAACGCCCCTTACCCTTATTACGCCGCCACGGCCGTCGCCGCCACCAACACCTGGAATCTGATCGACGGCTACTTGCGCGTGGAGTATCGTGACGCCGCAGGCGTGTACCATCCGATCACGGCAGAGTGGTTGCAACTGGGATTCGCGCGAGGCACGCTTCCTCCGAACTCCGCCGCCGTGCCTCCCATCCCGAACCCGGTCAATCCGAATGCAATCCTGATCCTCCAGGAACCTGCGGATCGTAATGGGAACGGCGTGATCGATCAAACGGGTGCTGGACCAAGCTGCAGCAAGTCGGGTGGAGTGTGGACCTGTGTCAAAGCCAAGCCACCTGAGGTTACGGTCGATTTAGCGACGCTGTATCCATGGTATGGCGACAGCAAAGCCGCAGTGCAAAGCGTCAGCATGAACAACTGGTATCCCATCAACTTTTATGATGCCCGCGAAGGGGAAGTGCGAGATGTGAACCAGGGAAATGCCAGTTGCGCGCCTGCTGGCGTGATGAACGCGGTGGAAATCGATGTGGGCAACCTGGCTAAATGGATAAACGGGACGATTCCCGGCAGTGGCGGCCTCGTCGACCCCGTGTTTCAAAACGGATACGTTTTGTATTTCTCTGACCGCAGGGGCATGCTGCCCAATCCCAATGGCACACAGGTTGATGCTGCGGGCACAAAAACCGGAGACTCCGGTTTGGAGGATTCCGTCAACACTGGCGCCCAGGTCGGTAACCCCGACGGTGTGCTGGAACCAACTCCACCGGGCAAGCTCCAGTCTCCGGAAGATGTGAACAACAATGGCGTGCTGGACAATTGGGGCGCCGGAAACCTCGGCCTGGGACTGGGCTACGTTCCGATTCCAGCGGGCGCGGCATACCCACCGGCCACTAGCGTGAACAACCTGATCCGGAACGCGGCTGCGGGCAGCCCCGATCCTTATTTAATCGCGGGACGCATCCCGAATTGCATAGTAGGCCAGAAGAACTGGGTCAGCGGTGCCCGCCATGTTCTAAAACTTGTGAACGGCTCGCTAGGCAACGTGCCCGTCAGGTCGGACAACGGCCAGGGCGGGTTCACCGTCGCCTCGGAGAATCCCGTTTACATTTTAGGAGACTACAACAGCAGCGCTGCGGATCCCACCTGGGCGAATCCGAATGCAGCGGACCCTGCGCATGCGGCGTCTGCCGTGATCGCGGATGCGGTTACGATGCTGTCTAACAGCTGGTCAGACCTCGGCAGCCTGCGGTCTCCCAGCAACGACGGAGGGCGGCCTGCTTCGACGACCTATTATCGAACCGCTATCTCCGGTGGAAAGAACATTAACTTCCTGGTCAACGTATGTTGCGCAGGATGGGCGGTGGGCGACTGGGGCACTGATGGCGGACTGCACAACTTCCTACGCCAGCTGGAGAACTGGGGCGGTCAGACCCTCAATTACAAGGGTTCTATGGCGAGCCTCTACTACTCCACTTACTCTACGGGAACCGACAAAAACGGCGGTGGCACCACCTATGACCCCCCGACCCGAAACTACATCTTCGATCATCTCTTCACCCAGCCGCAAAACCTGCCGCCAGGAACGCCGTTGTTCCGCGACATCGACAACTTGAGCTACCGGCAAAGCTTTACACCGCACACCGGCAGCTACTAAACCAAATCGCAAACCAACCCAGCCCTGATTCTGCCGCGCAGAGTCAGGGCTGGGAAAGTAACTGCGCTAGACGATCTTCCCGTCGGCCAGATCCCGGACTAACTTAAGATCTGCTTCGAGGAAATCGTACGACGGCAATTGCGCGCGCGGGGACCAGCGGACATCCCGAAAGATCTTGTTTTCGATTTTTCCATGATATTCGCGCACGATGAAGAAGCGCAGCTCGACCGAACCTCCGTTGGGATACTCGTGTACGATGCGCGACACCTCTTCGCCTATCTTGGCATCGATTCCAAGTTCCTCATCCAATTCTCGGTGAAGCGCGGCCCGCGGCTGTTCGCCCTCTTCAATCTTGCCGCCGGGGAACTCCCATTTCAACGGCATAGTCTGATGACGGGTGCGCTGGCACACCAATACTTTTCCGTCCTTGAAGATCAAGGCTGCGACCACACGCTTCATGGGCGGGCCAACGATCTGAGAGGAATGACGAAGGCGCGACGATTCGAAATGTTCACTTCGACATGAGTTTCCAAGAGAGATGACTTGCTAATGCATCTTAGACCGGGAGGTTGTGGAAAATCATGGAGATGAATGGCCAATAGCCTAATCGTTGATTTCCAGCCCAGCACGTTACAATTCTTTAGATGTATTCTCCTCAGCTTCTCGATCACTTCGAGCATCCCCGCAACCCCGGCGAAGTAGCCAACGCCGACGCAACCGCGCAAGTCGAGAATCCCGCTTGCGGCGACATTTTGCAATTGAGCGTGAAGGTTGCCCAAGGTCACATCGCGGAAGTCCGCTTTCTCGCGAAAGGATGCGTTCCTGCCATGGCTTGCGGGTCAGCGCTTACGGAGTTGGTTTCCGGAATCAGGGTGGAGGCAGCCCGCGCTCTGAGACGCGAAGAAATTGTGCAGGTCGTCGGCGGTCTGCCGGAAGCCTCTGCGCACGCCAGCCATCTGGCCATGGATGCGCTTGCGGCGGTGCTGGATCAACTTAAAACCTAGCCACAGACTTCTCAGATGACCACAAATGTTGCATCCCTTCGTGCTACTTAGTGTCCTCTGTGGTTATTTTTTCTGGTCCACACGGTTCTCTAAAACAGGGCAGTAGATCGTCCAGCCCTGCTGCTGGGCCATCCTTTCCAGATCGGGGTTCGGATTCACGGCGAACCCATGGCGGGCGATCACAAGCATGTCGGCATCCCAGCGCGAGTTACCGAAGGCCGCGTCGGGATGTTTCCCGATCACATCCTGTATCGCTAGCGGCTTGCCTTCGCCGGATGGTACTCGAATCAGCCGGTCGGTGATGAGTCCGTCGTTGATCTCGACCGAGGCAGCTAGAATCTTTTTCTCATCGATCCCAAAGTGCTTCATCGCCGCTCGAATCACCCACTCGTTGGTGGACGACACTGCCCACACATCGGAACCCGAGCTCTGCAGACGGCGAATCAGTTCTCGCATCTCGGGAAAGATCTGGCTCACGAAGTTCTCATCAAAGAATTGCTTCGCGGCCCGTAGCACTTCGGATTCGGTGAGCCCGCCGTGAATCGTAACCATTTCGCCGCACATCTGCTCTTCGCTGACCTTCCCAGCTTTGTAGTCGGCATAACGCGCCCGCGCCCAACGAGCCACGTCATCGGGAAGCAAGCCTCGCTTGAGCTCCCAGTCGAAGAAGCGCTCTCCCGCATCGCCTGCCCACAGCGTGCCATCGCAATCAAAGACGGCAAGTTGAGGTTGAAGACGCAGAACCGAATCAAGAAAATCAGCGGACTTCAGCGTTGTCGTTGGGGTCACCTGTGTTTTGTCCATGTCGAACGAATGCGTGGAGGCTATTGAGATAATGCCGCATACTCCTGCGGCGTGTCGACATTCAAGGTGACCAGCGGATCATCCACGACAACATAAGCGATGTGCTGCAGGTTCTGGTGTTCGATATCCCGAGCGTTTGCACAGGGGGAAGCCTTCAAAAAAGCTTCGATCATCTCTCTCGCCAGCAGAAAAGGGTGTCCATGTTTTCCGTTGTATTCCGGGACAACCACCCACACATCGTTCCCCGCATCGGCGAACGCGGAGCACAGAGTCTGCAATGTTGCTGCCCTTGCCGGCGGCCGGTCTACCAAGGTGACCATGGCGGCGTCGCGGCCTTCATTCAGAACTTCCTGCAAGCCGACTTGTAGCGAACTAAACTGCCCCCGGTCAGGGTCGGGATTCCGCACCAGCGATGCCCCATTGGCGTATACGACTGGGGCCAGATTGTTCTCGTTCTTGCCAACCACCACAATTACCTTCTCGCTAAAAGGATAGAGCGCCTGGATGGCGGCGGAAAGAAAAGTCTGACCGGTAGGCGGAGATCCGGGCGTTGCCGGTGGCCAAGGCAGCAAAGCTTTGTCCGTCCCCATGCGCGTGGACTCGCCAGCGGCAAGGATCACAGCGTAGAGGTCAGGCGCGCGAGGCATGAGGCGAAGATAGCAGAAAGAAAGGGATTTCGATTGTCAATTTCGATCAGACACTGAACGGCCTGATCCCAACCGGAAATTGAGAATCAGCGGTGGCTCTCGTTTTCTTCGTGAGCCTCGCTCGCAGTGTCCGTGGTCGGCTCACTTGTACGGCCCTTGAACCAGCTCATATGCGGCAAGGCTCGCTCGGCACGGCGGCGGACGGCTATCAGTTCCGCCGTGATGGCTACCGCAATCTCTTCCGGGGTAATGGCGCCGATATCCAAGCCAACGGGCGCGTGGACCCGCTCAAATAATTGCGCGGGAATGCCTTCTTTCGTCAGCTCGCGGAAGATTGTGATGGTTTTGCGTTTGGAACCGATCATGCCAATGTAACGCGCTTGACTTTGCACGGCCCAACGAAGGACTCGCATATCGTCGCGGTGCCCGCGGGTGACGATCACGATATACGACGACTCGTTTGGTGAGAGCCGCGACATGGCCTGCCCGAAGTCTTCCGCAATGACTTCTTTCGCGTCGGGGAAGCGTTCCCGGCTGGCATAGACGTCCCGGTCGTCGATTACGACGACATCAAAACCTGCACCCCTCGCAACCTTGTAAAGGTTAACAGATACGTGACCTGCACCGAAAAGGTAAAGTAATGCTGGAGGTAATACGGGCTCGACAAAAATGTCGAGCGTCCCGCCGCAAACCAGGCCGGTATCGTACTTGGGATCCTGATTGAGATTAAAGGTCAGACTGCGAGGCTTCTCACTCTCCATGACCTCGCGCGCGGCTTGCCAAACCTCGGCTTCGACGCAGCCCCCGCCGATTGTGCCTGCGATGGATCCGTCGTCGCGCACCAGCATCTTCGCAGTCTCGAAAGAGGGGATCGACCCGCGCACGTTGACAATGGTCGCCACGGCCCCGCGGCGGCCCTCCTGCCGAAGCTTCACGATTTCTTCGTAGATGTCCATCCCAGCTTGATTATTCGTGGGCGAGTGGAACAAGTCAATGGAGGCAAAATACGCCATCAAAAGCGGGAATTCAACTTAGGATTTATGCTACGTTGACTCGCAAGGAGCCGACTCGTATGAAAGCCGTTCGCATCCACGAATTCGGAGGTCCAGAGGTTCTTCGCTACGAAGACGTCCCCGATCCGCAGCCCCGCAAGGACCAGGTTTTAGTCCGGGTCAAAGCCTGCGCCATGAACCATCTCGACATCTGGGTGCGCAAAGGATTGCCGGGCGTGAAGCTGCCCCACATTCTGGGTAGCGACATCGCGGGCGAGATCGTAGCCGTCGGCGATTATGTAACCGGCTTCAAGACGGGTCAACGCGTCGTTCTACCCCCGATGCATTTCTGTAATCACTGTGCCAAGTGCGTTGCCGGACTTCAAAATCAGTGCCGCGAGTTCACCGCTCTTGGCAACGGAGTCGACGGCGGATACTGCGAATTGATCGCCGTCCCTGCCGTGAACGTGATTCCGATCCCCGACGGTCTGGATTTCAACCAGGCCGCCAGCGTCCCCTTGGTTTTCCTCACCGCCTGGCACATGCTGGTCGGCCGCGCAGGCATTCGTCTGGGGCAGACCGTGCTGGTTCTTGGCGCCGGTTCCGGCGTTGGCATCGCCGCCATTCAGATCGCGAAGCTTTTTCACGCCCGCGTCATCACCACTGCGGGTGACGAAAAAAAGCTGGAGAAAGCTCGAACGCTGGGCGCGGATTATGGCATCGATCATTACAAGCAGAAAATCTCCCAGGAAGTGCGGAAGATCACGGACAAAGAGGGCGTCGACATTGTGGTCGAGCACGTCGGCACCGCAACCTGGGATGAGAGCATGAAATCGCTCAAGCCGGGAGGAACGATTGTTACCTGCGGCGCGACCACCGGCTACAATGCGGCATTCGACCTGCGTTTTCTGTTTTCGCGCCAGCTCAATTTACTGGGCTCTTACATGGGCACGATGAGTGAGTTGCACGACGTCTTGGGACACGTCTTTGCCGGTCGCTTGAAACCAGTCGTGGACCGCACGTTCCCGTTGCCGGATGCTCGCGCGGCCCACGAGTATATGGGGAAGAGTCAGATGTTCGGCAAAATCGTGCTGATTCCGTGACTCAACCTATTTCTTTTTTCCCCTCTGCGGAGGAGCGGGTTTTGGTTTGATGCCTCCTCGACTGGGAGCGTGACTTCCAGAAAGAATCTGTCCTTGTGTCAGGTCCAGGTTCACGGAATCCCTGACCGTCACGGCGCCCTTCGCCGCGGTCTTAAACGTCACCGAGAGCGTTTTGGCATCGGTCGTGATCGTCAGATAACCAAATTCCACAATAGGGTCGACCTCAAGAGTGGTATCGCCGATCGTGTACGGCGCTTTGGGAGTCGCTCCCTGCGGCGGTGTGGCTGCGTAACCTCCAGAACCGGAAACTATATAGGGTGTCTGTTTGCCGCCCGCCACGCGAGTGAAGCGCTGGTACAGATGCGCATGCCCGGAAAGCACTACGTCTGGCCACAACCCCGCGGCCTGACAGCAAGTATCGAGATCTTTTTCGATGCCAACCGAGCCGCCGTGCTTGGCATCCACCGAAGCTGGCGGATGATGAACCGCGATGATAATTGCCCGATTCCCGGCTTGGCGGTCCGCCTTCAGGCGCTTGAGTTCGCTTTGCAGGAAAGCCAGTTGGGCATTTCCAACAACAGGGAATTTGCCGCCTTGAGAAGAAATGACTCCCGCGCCCGAATCCAGCACGTTGCTGTAGAGTCCGATGATCGAGACGTAAGGAGCGTCCAAGGTGAAATAAACTCCCGGTTGCGTCATCACGGTGCGGACCAGGCCACCGGAATCTGGCGAAGGTCCCGGAGCATCGGCACAAAAATTTCTGAGGAACGCTTCCAGTGTGGGAACTTGAGCAGTCGCCGAAGTCGAACCAAAAACCATGCCATCGTGATTGCCAGGGATCGCAAAGATGGGACGGTCGTAATCGCGGAAGGGCTCGTAAAACTGGTCGTAATAATATTGTGCTTCGCCGAAGTTGTAGATTACGTCGCCCAGGTTGAAGAAAAACGCTGGGCCGCTCGCGCCTCCCGATTGCACATCGGCTGCCATGGCGTCCGCAACGCCGCCCTCATGCGCTATGGCGGTGGCGGGGGTTCCCTTAGCCGCGCCCGTGTCACCCACGGCGTGAAATGTGATCCTCTTGGCCGTATTGATGGCGTCTAGAACTTCGCTGGGAATAAAATCCTGCAGATCAAGATAAGCTGGCACGCCGCTCTGCGGCGCAGGAACGGATTGCACCTGGTCTTTATGCGCCAAATAATACGGCGAGTTGTAGTATTGGGAACTGGTGTTGTCTATTTGGAAAGAAGTCTCATCCGGGCTGGGCTTTGGTTCAGCATAGAGTCGAGTGCCGGGACCAGCCAGCCTCGCTCTCGTTTTGGGTAGCTTTATTCGCACGGTATACCTCCTCAAATCGGCGCCCACGAGTGGTTCCACCGTGACCAGTGCGGGCATTCCTGGCGTTCACGGTGTAATACAGGATGGTGACAGGGGGGCCCAAAATCCGAGGGGAAGACGTGGCAAGTCTTACCCCACGGATTCGCGTTGTCAAGCGGATTTTCGAAACAACGCTGGACCTTACAACTGCGGTTTCAGATTAGTCTCGTGTTTGGACACCGCCCATACAGGCAGGTAAAATAAAAACAATGTCCGACGATCTTAGCTTCGGCCCCTACGTCACCGTTGAAAACGGAAAACGCGTCGTCAAGGATCTGACTTACGGAAATCCCACGCCTGAAGGGGTGGTGCTGACCACGATGGACAACGCGGTCAACTGGATGCGCAAGAATTCCATTTGGCCGATGACCTTCGGCCTGGCGTGCTGCGCTATCGAAATGATGTCCATGGGAGCGTCGCGCTTCGACATCGCCCGCTTTGGTGCTGAAGTGTTTCGTCCGTCTCCGCGGCAATCCGACCTCATCATCATTGCCGGCCGCGTCTCCAATAAAATGGCTCCAGTGATCCGCCAACTCTGGGAGCAGATGCCTGAACCCAAATGGGTAATCTCGATGGGAGCCTGCGCGACCTCGGGCGGCGTGTTCAACAATTACGCTCTGGTGCAGAGCGTAAACCAGGTTATTCCCGTCGATGTATATGTTCCGGGCTGCCCACCGCGCCCGGAGCAGCTGATCTACGCCATCACTCTGTTGCAGGAAAAGATCCAAAAAGAGCGCGGCACAATCAAGCGCGCCCTGAACATTACCTGACAACGATTGAATTATTAACTAAGCTCTGGGGACAGCCGCCCTCGGCTCTACAGTCGAGCGGAGCTCGACAGCGGTTTCCCTGAGAATTCCCCTTCACAAAACACGGGCGAGCACGCCCGCGCCTACACGGCTTTGAAATACAATCCTTCATCATGAAATCCCTGGAAATTTCGCCGGATGAGTTTCGTCGTCTGGCAGAAAAGGTCACGCAACTCTCCGCCGACTACCTTCGCGAACTGGATTCGTGTCCCATATTTCCCTCGACCACCGGCGAGGAGTCAGAACGCCTGTTCCACACGCCTCTCGACGAGAAGGGTGTGGGCGCCGGGGCGCTGGAAGGGCTTCAGGATGTGATTAAGCATTCCCGCGCCCAAAACGCCCGCTTCTTCGGATACGTCCTTGGTTCCGGCGAACCCGTCGCCGCAGTCGCCGACCTTCTGGCTGGCGTCTTGAATCAGAACGTCACGGCGTGGCGCTCCGGCCCCGCAGCCGTCACCATCGAGCGCATCGTTGTTGGCTGGCTCGCTCAGGCAATCGGTTGCCCCGGCTTTCGCGGCAGCCTCACCGGTGGAGGGTCCTCCGCCAACCTGATGGCCCTCGCGATGGCCCGCGAAGCCAAGATGCCTGCGAACGAAGCGGGCGTGCGTGGCGCGCCGCAAGGCGTAGTCTACGCTTCGGAAGAAGTTCACATGTCGATTCCGAAGAGCGTCGCGCTCCTTGGAATCGGCAGGAAAAATCTCAAACTCATTCCCACGGACCAAGATTTCCGCCTGATTCCAGCAGAACTTGAGCGGGGCATCGAGCAAGACAAAAAAGATGGGAAGATTCCGATCGCCGTGGTCGCGTCTGCCGGCACCGTCAACACGGGCGCGATCGACCCGCTCCCGGAAATTGCGGCAATCGCCCGCCATAACGGACTGTGGATGCACATCGATGGCGCCTACGGTGCTTTGGCCGCGATCGCCGCTCCCAAAAAGTTCACTGGCCTCGATCTCGCCGACTCGCTCTCCCTCGATCCGCATAAATGGCTTTATCAGCCGCTGGACTGTGGCTGCCTGCTCTACCGCGACGTGAAGCCCGCACATGCCGCCTTCGCGCACACAGGGGAATATGCCAAGACGCTGACCAACGATCCAGTCGAGGGATTCGCATTCTTTGAAGAGTCTCTGGAACTCTCACGCCGCTTTCGAGCCCTGAGACTTTGGCTCTCGATGCGCTATCACGGACTAAAGGCATTTCGCGCAGCCATCCAAAAGGACTTGGATTTGGCCCAGCGCCTGGCCAGCGCCATCGCGAATCAACCAAGGCTGGAACTGCTGGCGCCAGTAGAACTCAGTGCCATATGCTTTCGCCATGTGGGCATCAACCCGCTAGCAGAAGAAGAACTCAATCGCCATAACGCCGCCATCCTCAAGCGCGTCGTGCAGCGCGGCCACGTATATTTGTCCAACGCAACTCTATGCGGCAAGTTCTGCCTGCGCGCCTGCATCGTCAATCACCGCACCACGGAAACGGACATCGACAGCGTGATCCCCGAGGTCCTGATGGCGGCACAGGAGCCTCAGTTGCGATAACGATGGAGGACGGGTGTCCACGCCCGTCCAGCCGGGCGAGGACGCCCGGCCTTCATTCAGCCAAAACGCCCTCGGGACCGCCGCCATCTCTGTGATACAAACACTGCATGCAAAAACCTCCCGACGTGAGCAGCAGCCGAACTATTTTCGCCCAGGCGCCCTGCCGGGCCGACTTGGCGGGCGGAACTCTGGACCTGTGGCCGCTCTACCTGTTCCATCCCGGCGCACTGACTTTGAATTTTGCTCTCAACATTCAGACCACCTGCCGCATCACGCCGCTCAAAGGCAAGCGCATTCATCTTCGATCGCTCGACACCAGGAAAGAGGAATCCTTCCCCAGCTTCGACGACTTGCGCGTCGCCCGCCGTTTCCGCCTCCCCCTGGCAGCGCGCCTGCTCCAGTTCTTCGCTCCAAGAGAAGGATTGCTGATCGAAACCGATTCCGAGTCTCCCGCCGGCGCCGGCATCTCCGGATCTTCCGCCCTAATGATCGCCGCCACCTCAGCGCTAGCCCGTTTCACCGAGCGCAATCTCACGCTTGAACAAATGCGGGTGATTGCGCAGAACGTTGAGGCGCAAATCATCGCTGTTCCCACCGGTTGCCAGGACTACTACCCCGCCCTCTACGGCGGAGTGAGCGCAATTCATCTCGATGCAGATGGCATTCATCGTGAAGCCGTCCCGGTCATGCCGGAGGAGATCGAATCCCGCTTCGTGCTGGCCTACACCGGAGCCCCAAGAAAGTCTGGGATTAATAATTGGGAGGTCTTCAAAGCTCACATCAATGGCGATCGCCACGTCTTCCGCAACTTTGAACGCATTTCTGAAATCGCTCGCGCCATGCACCACGCCCTGGCCCGAGGTGAGTGGGAGGACGTAGCCCGCCTTCTCCGCGAAGAGTGGAAGCTCCGTCGCACCAACGCACCCGGCATCACCACTCCGCTGATCGACAAATTGGTCGCAGTGGCCGCCAGGCACGGAGGAAAAGCGGCCAAAGCCTGCGGCGCGGGAGGGGGCGGGTGTGCGATTTTCCTGGTGGAAAAAGGAGCCGCGAGCCGCGTCGCAACCGCCATCGGGGACAACGGCGGCCACGTCTTGCCACTGCAGGTAGCACGCGACGGAGTCCGCTTGTTCGCCGAAGCCTAAGGGTTTCTGCGCTTAATTTAACGGGCACCCACCCGTACCCGCAGTCTTCTTCCTTTGTGTATGGACCCTGCCATGAGCGAAGTCGCCACTGGCATAGAATTCGGGATCATGAAAGACGTGGGACCCATCAGCTATGTGGGGCGTCCCGATTTTAACGCCAGCGCGTCGTCGACCGCTTTCAGAAACTGGGCGGGCGGCAAATAGCTGTGCGCTTCAATGTAATGAACAATCAGCACCGGCGCCGCAAATACAATCCCTTCGCCGGGCACTCTAATCTCGCCGTTACTTGAGCGCTAAGCAAAGGACGTAAAAACTCTCCGTCCGATCTCTTCAAACAGCGCTATAATCGCCCTAGTTACTGCTTTGGGTGCCCTGTGAAGGCTCATTGTGTTTCGGCCCTGCTTCTCTTGCTCTGTGCCTGCGTGACTGCGGGTGCTTCCGACCAGAAATCCTCCAACCAGGATCCGTCTTCTGCTCTTCCTCACCTTTCGAAGCAAACCCGGATGGATCTGATTCATGGATTGACCGACGAACTGATGTACATTCGCACGCCCTTCCCGATGGGAAAGAGAGGTCTCACGCTGAAGGACGGTGTCGTGTCGCCCAGCGGTGCGGAACTGCAGCAGTTGATGGCGCTGTGGGGTCCCTCGGTGAAGCCCGGCGACGAAGCCCGAATCACCGCCGTCGACATCAAGCCAGACCGAATTCGTTTCGAGATCAACGGTGGTCCAGTCAAGAAGCAGAAGTGGTATCAGCATATCCAGGTGGGTGGAGGCGGGGCGCCAATGGCTGGGTCCGACGACCAGAACGCGAATCCGCGAGGCACCTACGTGGATCTGGTTTTCGATCACTACGTTCCCGACCTGACGCCGCAGAAGTTCAAAGACCTGCTTCGTCCCGTTCTTGACTTCGACGCCAAGTCAGCCGTCGAGGCCTATCTCGATACCGTGCCTCCCAAGGTGAAGGAAGCCATCCAGAACCATCAGGTGTTGGTCGGCATGAACCGCGAGATGTTGATCTACTCCAAGGGTCGCCCACCCAAAAAGATTCGTGAGAAGGATGGAGACGTCGAATACGAGGAGTGGATCTATGGCGAGCCTCCCCAGGACGTGGATTTCGTGCGCATGGTTGGCGATGAAGTGGTGCGCGTCGAGACCATGAAGGTTGACGGCAGCAAGAGTCTCCGCACCGCAAAGGAAGTCAACCTCGAGCCGGGGCCAAGCGTCGCCAAGGCAGCCGAACAAAGGCCTGTCAACGCTCCCAGCCTGCGCCGTCCGGGAGAAGCGCCCACACAACAACCCGGCCCGAGCGGCCAGGCGCCGGTGCTTCAGGGACCACCTCCACCCACGGACCCCACTACCCCGGCTCCCCACTATTCAACCTAGCGGGAACATTGACGGGTTACAGGCTGGCAATCGACAAACCGTCTCGCATCCCTTCAGCGAGTCCTCGACGTTAACTCTTGAAATCTCCTTATCGCCCGCATGACTTGGCTGCCACGCCGCCTGCCTTTACACTGGAATGGTGAAGATTGCGCTGGGACAGATCAATCCCACAGTGGGGGATTTCGCAGGCAACGCCGCGAAAATCATTGAATTTTCCCGTCGCGCCCAGGGCTATGGCGCAGGATTAATCCTTTTTCCGGAGCTCTCCGTATGCGGTTACCCACCCCGCGACCTGGTGGAGCGGGCTTCATTCGTTCAGCACAACCGCGAGAGTGCGGATCGTATTGCTGCCGAAACCAAAGGCATTGCCGTCATCTGCGGGCTGGTGACTCCAGCCTACGCGGAGAGCGGCAAGTCGGTAATGAACTCGGCTGCGCTGCTCAAAGATGGAAGAGTCGCTTTCCTGCAGTCCAAGATGTTGTTGCCCACCTACGACGTCTTCGATGAGATGCGGAACTTCGCACCGGGAAAGAGCCAGTTGCTGTTTCCGTTTTGTGGCAAGCAGATGGCCCTTACCATCTGCGAAGATGCCTGGAACGATAAGCACTTCTGGAACAAACGTCTCTACACGTTCGATCCGGTTGAGGCTTTGGTCCATGCCGGGGGCAACTTCCTGCTGAACATTTCCGCTTCGCCCTTCTGGCTCGCGAAGCGGGAATTGCGCCGGGACATGCTGGCGACCATCGCGCGCAGCTACAAAGTGCCAGTCGCCATGGTTAACCAGGTTGGGGGCAACGACAGCCTGGTCTTCGACGGCTCCAGCCTGGTGCTCAATCCTGCGGGAGAGGTAATCGCGCAGGGAAAGTCCTTCGAAGAAGACATCATCTATTTCGACTCCGATCAACTTACCGGTGAGATACACAGTCAAATCGAAGGCGAAGAGGCGAGCGTTTATTCCGCGCTGGTCTTGGGGACGCGGGATTACGTCCGCAAGTGCGGCTTTCGCCAGGTCATCGTCGGCCTGAGCGGGGGCATCGATTCGGCCCTGACCGCAGCCATCGCCACCGATGCGCTGGGAGCTGAAAATGTGATTGGAGTTGGCATGCCGGGGCCGTACTCATCGACGGGTTCGATTGACGACGCACGCACGCTTGCCGAAAACCTTGGCATTCGCTTCGAACTGCTCTGTATTGGCGATCTCTTTGAAACCTACAAGAAAACTTTGGCCGAGGTCTTCGCGGGCCGTAGAGAAGATGAGACGGAAGAGAATCTCCAATCGCGAGCCCGCGGCACTCTGCTCATGGCCCTTTCCAATAAGTTCGGGGCCATCGTGCTCAGCACCGGCAACAAGAGCGAACTGGCCGTGGGCTATTGCACCCTCTACGGGGATATGGTCGGTGGGCTGGCCGTGATCTCCGATGTGCCCAAAACCATGGTTTACCGCCTCAGCCGCTACGTGAATTCGCGCCGCCCGGTAATTCCTCAGGCCAGTCTGGAGAAGCCGCCATCCGCGGAACTCCGTGCCGGTCAGATGGACAGCGACACTCTCCCGCCGTACGAAGTGCTGGACGTGATCCTCGAAGACTACGTCGAACAGTCGCACACCGCAGACCAGATTGCGGAGCAGCGGGGCTTCGATGTTAGTCTGGTTCGGCGCGTAATCCGGATGATGGAACGCAGCGAGTACAAACGGCAGCAGGCGGCACCAGGCCTGAAAATTTCAGAGAAGGCTTTCGGCTATGGCCGGCGTTTTCCGATCGCGGCCAAGTCCGACATTTAGCACCGCGCACGGCATTCATCTTTACCCAATTGAAAGGAACGCATGCATCGCTTACCGAATTATTTTATCTTTATCCTGCTCCTGCTCGTAACCCTGGCGGGCGCACAACAGCCTGCTGCCGCGCCTCACACCACGGCTAAAGCTACAACCAGCGCAAATATTCCGTCCGAGGAAACCGTCAACGCTTTTCTCCACGAGTGGTTCGGGTACGATCAAACGTTGACCTGGAAGGTCGTGAGCATTAAGCCGTCAGAAATCGAAGGGCTATCGGAAGTAAACGCAGTTCTCAGCGGCAATCAGGGAACGCAAGCCCTCAAGCTGTACGTGACTCCGGATGGCAAGCACGCGGTGACCGGACAAATTATGCCGTTTGGCGCTCATCCCTTTGCAGCTGACCGAAAAAAGCTGGAGGCGGGTGCGAATGGGCCTTCGCACGGTCCCGCAAATGCCCCGGTCACGGTCGTGGAGTTCAGCGACTTGCAGTGTCCCCACTGCAAAGAAGCCCAACCCACCCTCGACAAGCTCATGGCCGAGGACAAGAATATTCACGTGATTTTCCAGAGCTATCCGCTTCCGATGCACGACTGGGCCGCCAAGGCTGCTGCGTACGCCGATTGCGTCAGTCGCAGCTCAAACGATGCATTCTGGAAATTCATTTCAAGCGTTTACGGTGCGCAGACCGACATCACGGCCGCTAATGCGGACGAAAAGCTAACCGCCTTGGCTGACGCCGCCGGGGTGAAGGGCGCCGATATCGCAGCCTGCGCTGCCAAGCCCGAGACCACATCCCGAGTAGAGAAGTCGATGGCGTTGGGCAAAGACCTCGACGTCGACAGCACCCCGACGCTCTTCATCAACGGGCGCAGAGTCCCTGCCGTCCCGTACGAAACGTTGCAGAAACTTGTGGACTTTGCTGCTAAGGACAATACCGAGGCTAAGAAATAAAGCAGGTTGGTTGTTCTGTTGATCGCGGGATAATCAAGACCGGATCGACTTTCAATTACTCTTGGGCAGCCACACTTCCACGCTCTCGCCCCTGGTGGCATCGATCACATGCGGTGTGATCACAAGCAACAGTTCATCCGTTTCGTCCATGTTGCTGTTGGTGACCATGACTTGATTAATCCCCGGAACAGCTCCGAGGCCAGGAATTCCATTCAACGTGCGCTGTTCGCTTTGGCTCACCGAGCCAGCCACCACTGCGGGCTCTCCATTCACCAGAGTGACATTGCCTTTGTATTCCCGATTCGCAATTACGGGTACGCCGTTTAAACTTTGCCCAGCCAAAGTCCGGAAATCCATCTCAAAGGCCATCCCCACGTCCAAGTTCGTGTACACGACCGGCTTTATTTTGAAGGTCAGCCCCAGGTCTTCGTAAGTAAAGGAAGGAAAAGGCGCCTGGAAGCTGCCGTTCTGCAGCACGTGCGAAATGGCCGGAGTATTGAAGACCGGAGCAAAACTCGCGTTGAGAATGGGATAACGCGAGCCCATGCGAAACGTCGCTTCATTCCCCTGTGCCGCGCGCAGACTCGAGTGTTCCAGCGTCTTTACCAAACTTTCGTTCAATGAGAGTTGGGCGCTCAGCATGTCCAAACTCAGCCCCATGAGGGTCAGACCGCCGCCAAAAGTCGCGTACGGCTGGTTGAAAATCGAGCTTTGCTGGCCCGTCAACTGCGAAAGCAAACCGGCTATGCCTTGCGAATTGGCCTGGTTGATGCCGCCACTCGAGATCAACTGGTTAATCAAACTCTGGATGTTTTGTCCGCCTAACCCGCCCAAGGCCCCCGTCAGGGCAGCGATTGCGCCAGCAGGTACGTTGATCAGCGTGAAAGTGTTGGGAATATGCATTCCCATGGCTCGGGTTAACTGGTGGTCAACCTCAAATACCTGAATGTCCAGCATGACCTGCGGACGCGAAAGCCCGAAGCTCTCGAACAACTTGGTAACTGCGTCCAGCACAAGCACCGGCGCGCGCACCGCAATCCTCCCGCTCTGTGGCTGTGAAGTAACGAACCGGATATCGAAGATGGTTCGCAGAAGAGTCGACAGCTCATTCAGGTCTGCCGGCGTCGTCGCTCCGGGGATGTAAAACGTGCGCAACCCCATGTGGTCGAATTGACGATGATTCTCAGCGTTGTCCTTTGCCACGAAGACTTGCTTTTCCGACAAGGGAATCCAGAAAGCCCCCGTTACCTCACAAGCCGCTCTCATCGCCGTGTAGAAGTCGACGCTTTCCATGTCGAAATGCACGCGGCGCGATTGAACGGATTCGTCCAACTCAGCAGCCACGCCGTACGCCCCGGCCACCTGGGTCAGGAGCGCATGCGAGTCCCCTCGAAAATGGAATTCATGAAGACTCGGGTTGGGAACAACTCGCACTTCCGTCGATTCCTCCACCACTCGTGGTGCGCCCGTCAATTTCGGCGACCACTCCGCCAGCGAGTCACGAAGCTGCTGCTGCGCGAATTCGTTTTCCGGGTCGAGGTTGGAGGCGCTGCGAAACTCTGCCTGCGCCTCCACTAGCTTTCCTTTTGTAATATCGTCGTTTCCGCGCTGCAGGTGACCGAAGACCAATTGCTGTCGAACCAGGGCCAGCGCGGTTACATACTCAACGTTCTTTGGAACCAGCCGGGCAGCGGTGTCAAATTCTTCGTACGCTTCATCGAAGTGTTCCGCTTTCTGCAGCTGCAAGGCTTTAGAAAACGCAATTTTGGACTTCTTCAGATCCGCCTTGGATGGATTGCAAGCAGCATCTCGCGCATCTGGGGGACAAGACAGCAAGCCAAGATTTTGTGGCGCGTCGGCGGCCACAGCCGCTGCCGCAAGTACCACCGTGGCCAAAACTGGCCATCCCCAACGCATGCGCATGCTCCGATTGTAACCGGGAATCCACGGTCCCCAACCCCACCCATCAGGACCATGTACCTTCGGGTGAACTCTTTGGAACGGATGAAACTGTGGCTCTTGCAAGAAAAGCAGCAATCAGCATTCAGCGATCAGCCAATGCATGAGACCGAGACTTCCGTTTATGTGCAACGTATCTGGACCACTGATTGCTAAGTTCTATCCCCGCCAAACCGTTGCCCCGCGCCCGTTCTAATCCCTTCGTCCGAAACCGCCGGTTGGAAAGTTAACAATTTTGGCGTATAAAAGTTAGTTGCGACGTGCACGCGTCCATCTTCCGTGCGCCCACAACGCATCTCACAGCTCGAGCGAGGAAGTATGTCCAGTGTGACCGCGGCGCAGGTTCCCAAGGGTTTGGAAGGGATTGTCGCCACTACCTCCGGCATCTGTTACATCGATGGAGACCAGGGCGTTCTGGCTTACCGTGGCATCGATGTCCACGAACTGGCCGATCAATCGACCTTCGAGGAAACCTGCTATCTCCTGTGGTCCGGTCGACTGCCCACACGCAATGAGCTCAAGGAAATTCGTGACCGTCTGGCGGAGGAGCGCAAGCTGGACCCGGCGATCATCAGTTTGCTGCGGTCGGCGCCGAAGCACGTTGTGCCCATGGACGTATTGCGCACAGCCGTATCGGCCCTGTCGTTTTACGACGCGGATGAACGGAATAACGACCACGAGGCCAACATCCGTAAATCGATTCGTCTGACCTCGCAGGTTCCGATGATCGTGGCCGCCTACGATCGCATTCGGAAAGGGAAGCCGGTGGTCGAGCCCGACCGCTCGCTTTCCCACGCCGCGAATTTTCTTCTGATGCTGAACGGCGCCAAGCCCACGCCCACCGCCGAGCGCGCCCTGGACATCGCCCTCATCCTGCATGCCGACCACGAGCTCAACGCCTCTACCTTCGCCGCGCGAGTCACCGCCGCAACTCTTTCGGATATGCATTCTGCCATCGTCTCCGCCATCGGTTGCCTGAAGGGTCCATTGCACGGCGGAGCCAATGAGGCCGTCTTCAACATCCTGAAGGCCATCGACAGTTCAGGTTCTGACCCGGTGGACTACATCAAGAAAATGTTGGCGGACAAAAAGAAGGTCCCCGGCTTCGGGCACCGTGTCTATCACACTGAAGATCCCCGGGCCACGCACCTGCGCAAGATGTCTGAGGACTTGGGAAAGTCCAACGGTCAGGCCAAATGGTTCCAAATGTCGCATGCCATCGAACTATTCGTGAAAGCCGAAAAGAAGCTCAACGCCAACGTCGACTTTTATTCTGCCTCGACCTACCACACCCTCGGAATTGATGTAGACCTCTTCACCCCAGTATTCGCCGTATCGCGTATTAGCGGATGGACCGCCCACGTGATCGAACAACTCGACGACAACCGCCTCATCCGTCCCCGCGCCGACTACATCGGCCCACCCTACCCGCAACACTGGGTGCCCTTCGAGAAGCGCTAATGCACGTGTAGAGCGGACACGCCTGTCCGCTGCCTTTGACTGTGTGGCGCGAGCCCTCGCCCGCGTGTTTACTGATCTTTGAGATCCGGGCCCGCCCCGATCTTCGTTATTGACAAAAGTAACATACATGTTACCATTGTAGCGGATGTGAACTTCCTCTCTCGTGGCTTTCTCCCTTGCCTGTCGCCAAGCAATACGAAGATGAGAATGGAAGAAGTCCTTATGCCCAATGGTTTGATGATCTTCACGCTCCCGCGGCAGCAAAGGTGACGAAGGCCGTTGTTCGCATGGAACAAGGCAACTTTTCCAACGTCAAGCCGGTCGGCTCCGGAGTGTCCGAATACACCCTTGATTTTGGCCCCGGCTACCGGATCTATTTTGGCAAGGACGGAGATCGGATCATCATCCTTCTGGGAGGCGGAACGAAAAAACGGCAACAGAAGGACATCAACCTGGCAATCGAAAGATGGCAAGATTACAGACGACGGAAGAAACTAGGAGAAAAGTGATGGCTTTGACCAGAGATTTCAAAGAAACAGTTCGCGCCCGAGTGCAACGCGATCCGGCTTTTCGCCGGGAGCTTCTTCGTGAGGGTGTCGAGAGTTTCCTGGCAGGAGATGTGGAAACCGGAAAGAGCGTGCTGCGAGACTACATCAACGCCACCATTGGTTTTCACGAGCTAGCGGAGATCACGCATCACTCCCCCAAAAGTTTGATGAGGATGCTGGGCCCTTCGGGAAATCCCAATGCCCGAAACCTCTTCCAGATTGTTTCGTGTCTCCAGAAAAAGGCAGGTGTTCACTTCAAGCTCAAAGCCGCAGCGACCGCAGCAGGCCGTTAGGCCGGGGAAAGCTACATCGGGCGGCCTGTTCTTATCTTCGCCCTCGCCCGCGCGTTTATTTGTGCACTGTTGGTGTCGTTAGCCTACCGCAAGCTCGGGCGGCAAGCGATATTTCGAGAGTCGCTTGAACTCGGCGTTCCATCTAGCGAAGTCTTTGGGCGGAAGTTCGTCCTGCATTCAAATTATTATCGAGCGGATGAGTGGATATCGGTCCCCGACTTGTGGCTTGGGATTTGAATGACGACTCAGATAGATCAAGTAGCCTCGATGCGCTTTAAGTTTATGGCGTGTGTCGTTCAGTCGCTCCCGGTCCTTTTGGATGGCGGTTGGCGCGATTCGCCCGGCCTCTTTCAGTTCGACGCAAATCCAAATCTTGCTGAATCTGCGCACTACCAGATCCGGGTGGATATCGAGATCTCCGCAATAGAGCTGATTCGAGACGCTGAACTTGGAGGCGCCGTCGGGCAAGGCCCGTAGGAATCTCTTTGCGTGCATCCAGACGTAGGCCTGAAGGTCGGCCTCGGACAGAATCTCAAAACTGCGATAGCTCTTGAGAAGTTTCTTCCGTAGAGATGTTCGAAGAAATGAATCGAACGGCATGATGCTAGCCATTGTGTTTTCCCTCTTGTTGCTTCTGACTGCGCAGCTTCGCCGTCGACTGTCGCACATAGTGGCCCGGGAATCAAGACATTTGGCAGCCTTCGGCAGTCCGACGGTTGGCCCTTGTAACGCGGGCGTAGAATAAACTCAGGTCTTCCATGCGCCGAGTTTATCTCGACAATAACGCGACCACTCCAGTGCTGCCCGAGGTTCTCGAGGCCATGCGGCCTTACTTCGCGGAGCACTTCGGCAACGCGTCTTCCATCCACCATCACGGGCAGGAGACGCGGGCGGCAGTCGAGCGCGCCCGCGAATCGGTGGCGGCTCTGTTCGGATGCCGGCCCTCCGAGATCGTCTTCACCAGCGGCGGCACCGAGGGCGATAACCTTGCCATCTCCGGCTTAGCCCGCGCCGCAGACCACGTAATCAGTTCGACCATCGAGCATCATGCCGTGCTGAACTCGTGCAAGCATCTGGAAACGATGGGATGCGAAGTCACCTACGTTCCCGTGGATGGCCGTGGCCTGGTTGATCCCGACGACGTCCGCCGCGCCCTGCGCCCGAACACTAGGCTCATCACCATCATGATGGCGAACAACGAAACCGGCGTCCTGCAACCCGTCGAGGAAATTGGCAAGATCGCTGCCGAAGCCGACGTTTACTTTCACACCGACGCGGTACAGGCGGCAGGGAAGGTGCCAATCGAAGTAAAACGTCTCGGCTGCGACCTGCTCTCAATCTCCGGACACAAACTGCACGCCCCGCAAGGAGTCGGCGCAATCTACGTGGGCAAGGGAACCGTCCTTCAGCCAATGTTTTATGGCGGAAGCCACGAGCGCTCGCGCCGCGCGGGCACCGAGAATGTTCCTGGAATTATCGGACTCGGCAAGGCTGCGGAGCTCGCCAGAGAAGCGTTGGAGCGAGGCGATCTGGCACAGATGTCGGCAATGCGCGATCGCATCGAGCAGACAATTCTTTCCGAAGTAGACGCCACAGGCGTAAACGGAGAAGGCGCTCCCCGCGTTCCCAACACCACGAACATTCACTTCGACTACATCGAAGGAGAGGCCTTGGTGATCGCGCTCGATTTGAAGGGACTCGCAGTTTCGACCGGCGCCGCGTGCTCTTCAGGAGCCATCGAGCCCTCCCACGTGCTCACCGCGATGGGCTTGCCGCCCGAGATAGCCCGCGCCAGCCTCCGCTTCAGCCTGGGCAAACAAAACACCCCCGACGATGTTCAATTCGCCCTCGCCCTCGTCCCCCAAACCGTAGCCCGCCTGCGCGAGCTCTCGCCGGTTTACAATAGGACAGCTGCCAGCTCCTAGCTTGCGACTGTCGCTTCCGATTCTTTCCGATCAACAAGCGAACCATCCGCACGCAAGCATAGAAAGTTTTTGCTAGGAGCTAGTAGCCAGAAGCTAGGAGCTATGTCTTCAAAGACCATCGCCGTAGCCATGTCAGGCGGAGTCGACTCCTCGACCGTCGCGGCCATGCTGCGCGCAGAAGGACACGACGTCGTCGGCCTGACCATGCAACTCTGGAACCAGCGCCGCCTATCAGGACGCGCGGGTATGCCCGAGGCAGTGCAGGGCCGCTGCTGCTCGCTCGATGATGTTTACGACGCGCGCCGTGTCGCCGAAACTCTGAGCATCCCCTATTACGTGGTCAATCACGAAGATCGCTTCGAGCGCGATGTAGTGCAGCCATTTGTCGAGGAATATCTGTCGGGACGAACGCCCATCCCGTGCAGCCTGTGCAACAACCATTTGAAGTTTGATCAGTTATTGATTGTGGCGCAGCAGATTGGCGCCGATGCGCTGGCGACAGGCCACTACGCTCGCGTTGAGTTCGATGAGAACCGCGGCCGCTGGCTGCTCAAGCGTCCGGCTGATTCATCCAAGGACCAAACCTATTTCCTGTTCGGTCTTACACAGGATCAGCTTAGCCGCACCCTGTTTCCCCTCGGGGAACTGACCAAGCCGCAGGTTCGCGATCTGGCGCGTCATCACGGCCTCGCCCTCGCCGCGAAGCCAGATTCCCAGGAGATCTGCTTTGTCCCCGGAGGCGATTACAAAAAGTTTCTCGATGCCTATCTGGCCGAGCGGGGCGACTCTCTACCCGATACCGCAGGCGAACTCGTGACCACCGACGGACAAGTAGTCGGTGAGCACAACGGTATCCACAACTTCACCGTGGGTCAGCGCAAGGGCCTCGGTGTGGCCACAGGCTCGCCGCTGTACGTCATTCAGATCAACGGCGACCAGCGTCAGGTCGTGGTCGGCAACCAGGAAGAGCTGTACTCGCGAACCCTGCGCGCGCGTCGGGTAAATCTGGTATCAGTCGACGATCTGCGCGAGCCGATGCGCGTTCGCGTGAAGATCCGTCATCGTCACGAGGGCGCTCCCGCGGTCTTAGAAAAGGCGAGCAGCGACGAAGTGCTGGTAACCTTCGACGAGCCGCAGCGCGCCATCACACCGGGTCAAGCCGCCGTCATCTACGACGGCGATGTCGTGGTCGGAGGCGGCTGGATCGCTTGAATGGGGCGCGTTATTTCCCAGGGCAACCGAATAGCCCGAAAAAAAGGCAGCGCAAACGCGCTGCCTTCTCTCTATCCACACACTACTAAATAAACATCTCGTCCTGTGGCACCGGAACGCCATTCCGTTTGCGTCTTCCGCCGAACAGGAAATCCAGTCCACAGGTGATTCCCTGGACCAATCCCGACAATTGTCGAACCGGCGAAACCACCGTCTTATGCACCATATCGGTCGTGCTCTCGACTCGATCCAAAGTGCGACTTACCAATTCGTCAGCCCGGATCACCTGCAACCGCGTGCGGTCAATTGCATCATTGACCGTGGCATCGAGGCGCTCGATTTGGGCACGAACCATAGTGCTCGATTCGCTCACGTTCGTGACCAGAGTCTCCAGATGCGGGCGGAACTGCACCAGCATGGAGTGCACGGTCTCAGCCGCCGGAAGAACTTTGGTCCTGACGTCAGTCGCCAAGACCTCCATGCGCGCCGCGCTTTGCCGGATGGCCAGATACATGGCCACTAGAATTCCGGCTTGGATGACCACGGCCGCCGCAGTACAGCCGATGAAAATAGGTAGATAGTCCATAAGCGTTCCTCCGCTTTACGGCGCAAAAGCACAGCCCGGCGGAGAATTCATGAATCAGGGATTCTGTGGGCCGCCACCCTCGGCAGCCGTTGCTTCCTGGTACGCCTGCCTTCCCGCTTCATACGCCGAGCGGAACTGCTCCTTCTGCTGATTCAGAACCTCGCGGCCGCGATCGGCCCAGGTGGCGGCTTGCTCGCGTGCCTGCCGGGCACGATCACGAACGAACTCGCGACCGTCTTCGGCTCGGGAGCGTATCGCCTGCCTGGTCTCGTCGCCAGAACGTGGAGCATACAGAACTCCGGCGGCGGCGCCGATCCCTAACCCTGCAAGGAACCAAAGAAAACTATTGTTGTTACTGTCCGACATAAACCAACCCTCCCACTCTCTCGTGCTAATCGGATGGTAGCACCCAGTATCACGAATTACAATTCGCGCCCATCACCGGTGGCTCCGCTGTTGCTTCTGAGGCTTCATACCGCCGCCGCCGTGAAAATCATTCCGAGTTGTTAGCCGCGAAGCGGCGCAAGAATGCAGCCCACGGCGCAAGCCGTGGGGAAAAGTGAGAAACAGACAAGCCCCAACGGGGCGAACGAGGGACTTCTCACGCACCCCACCCCCTGGCAGCAATCTCGCCTGTTCAGCAGCCTGCGACTGACTCGCCCCCTTAAGATGCGCCTTACCCCGTCCGCGGTCATCGTGAATGAATGTGGGTCGATCTGCTCTCAGCGCGTCAGCCGGAACCCCCGCCGACAAATGCTCGATCCAAAGCCGCACGCCAGAAACTGCTCGATTCGTATCAGGATATCGCTTCAACGATGCCGCAACCGCCACAACGTCAATCGCGCCTTCAGGCGCTGCTGGCCGCAATCGCACAAGAATCCACCCAAACGTACTTGTGGACTTTCCCTCGAAGCGAGACAATATCCGCTTGCGGCAGAGGAACGTGCATGTCACAGAAGTATCGCCAACACGGATATCAGGACCGAGGCAGAGACGAAGAGCGGCAAAAGCAATCCCCTGAAAGGCCCGTCAAGAAAGAAACCTTCGGCCCGCGCGCCCTGCAGATGCCGGGCACGCATACGGTTTCGCGTTGCGCGCAATGCGGCACTCTCCTGACTTCGATAACCGAGCCCATCGGGAAATGTCCGAAGTGCGGCTTCGAACTCCACTCCTGCCGCCAGTGTACGTACTTCGATACCTCAAGCCGCTTCGAATGCACCCAACCCATCCCCGAGCGGATCCCGCGCAAGGACGAGCGCAATCAATGTACGTTCTATTCCATGCGCGTCCGGGTAGAAAAGGAAACCTCGACGCCAAGTTCAGCCCGCCCCACGGATGCCCGCACAGCATTCGAGAATCTCTTCAAGAAGTAAACCGCGTAGCGCGGACACTCCTGTCCGCGTACGCCCGCGAGCAACTGGACGCGCCAATTCTCAACGATTTCTATCGCCCGGTTGCGACTGTTATCCCGCTAAGCCTCGGAGCTTCCGCGCCGGATGTATTGCGGGATGAAACATCTTCAGGCCGGAGCCTTTGGGGACGCTCAAAAATTAACCCCCGCCTCAAACACTACCGTGGGATCGGTAAAGCCCGCATTCAAAATGTACGTGGTGAATTCCCACTTCTTATGGGACACGCCGACCAGAAACCCGCGCTGCACATCGAGACTCGTGTGAAAAGCCTTCGTGCGCTCCGCCACCAGGCCCACGCGAAACCACGTTACCGGCGAGTACGTAAGTTCCGGCCACGCATAGTAAAAGCTTCCAGATTTATGCGTCGTGTCGAATACATATTCATTTGAGATCGACAGCTGGACCTTCTTATACGTCAGCGAAGCCTCGCAACCCGGCGCGATCCCTGTTGTTCTTCCGAAAATTCCACCGATCATCGGCGTGACATCGAAGACCAGCTTCTTGCCGGTACTGAAGTTATAGCCGACCCACAACGACCCCGTCCTCAGGTTCTCGTAGTTGTAGCGTGCTTCCAGGTGCAGCCAGCTGCGGTTCGCCATGAAAACCGGATCCACGTAGGACTGATTGTTCGGAATGATGTAGCCATCGACGGTGAGGTTATAGGCCCACGGGTTCTTGGTGCCGTCAGGAGTCTGAGGCGGCCACCGCTCGCCGTTTCCTGGCCCAGCGCGTGCGCACTAAGGAGGACAACCACGGCGAGCACTCCGAGTCATTGCATAGGTTCCAGAATGCGATCGTGACCGATGTCCTCATGCTGCTTCCTGGTGCTCTGGCGCGTCGGCGGGGAGCGATTCGATCTTGCGCGCATAGAGAGCGATGCCGGGCATCGCGCTTAGTCCGTGGGCAAAGATGCTTAGCAGCACGGTCGCCATTACCGCAGAACGAATCGTCGACTCACCCGGGGAATGCATTTCCTGTCCCAGATAAACCAGACCGAGAACAATGGAAGCCAGGTCGCGCGGGCCGAACCAGCCCATGAAAGCTACGCTGGCCGGGCTGAGGCGCGTACCGATGCGGCGATTGCCACCGGCAACATCCGCACCAGCGTCAGGCTTAGAAGAGCATACAACCACGCCGCCATTCCGAACTGCGGCCAATCCCGCACCGCCGCCATGACAGGCCAATTCTGAATAAGTGCTATGGCCTCGCCCCCATTCCCATTTTGGGAATCCGCCCCAATTTCTTTCACTATTTCCTTGACTTCACTTAAAGATATATTTTAGTATAGCTATATAACGTATCAATCAAGGAGCCTCTAAGTTGTCCCTCCCCTCCCGATCCATCTGCCAAGCAACTTCTTCCCCTTTGAGCCCCACGCAACTCCTTTGTTCCCAAGATTTTACCCGCAACCCGTTTCGTTTCATAGATCTGGCGGGTACCCCTCAACCTCGCCCCAATCGATTCATAGATTTAGGCGAATCACGCGATTTTTTTCAGGAGCAGTTCATGCCCAAACCGTTACCACCCCATCCCAACGTTCGTAATTGCACTCACATCAAAGTCACCGGACAGCGCTGCGGATCGCCCGCCTTGCGCGGCGAGTTCTTCTGCTATTTCCACACCCGCGTTATCAAAGGCGTGCAACAGCGCGTCGACATGCAACTCCATTCCATGGCCCTGCTCGAAGACTGCGAGTCCATCCAGCTTTCGATCATGCACGTAGTCGACGGGCTGATCAAAGGCACGCTCGACGCAACCCGCGCCCGGCTGATCATTCAAGCCCTGCGCATCGCCGCGAGAAACGCCAAGAACGTGCGCTTCGACGCCCACGACCACGGAGTAATGGCACAACCGATGGTGCGCGAAGTCCCCGACTACGCCCGCCAATACCTGATCGAACACCCCGAATTCGGCCCGCCCATAAGCCCGTGTGGCGCGGACATTCCTGTCCGCGAGGCCGCAACAAATGCGGAAATCCAAATCGAAGCACAAGCCGCTCCAGAAGCCGCCCCACAGAAGGCAACGCACAAAAACGCAACAGCAGAGCGAGCCGCAGAACCAGCCGCGGAGCGGCGAAAGAACGCAGCCCACGGCGCAAGCCGTGGGACAGAACCCGAACACAATCCAGCTCCGAAGGAGCGAAAGACCCCCGAGCGCGATTTGCAAGAGAAAGAGATCGAGCGAGTGCGGGCGGCGATCGAAGGCGCCGAGCGCGGAAACTGGCGCGACCTCCGCACCGTCTTCGAATTCGCCGGCATCGCGGAACCGAGCAAAGCCCCTACGGCTTCTGAGTCGGCCGCAGCAGAACCTCGCTGACAAACGATTGCGGGGCTTGCGTCACTAGCATGGACACCACGTGGGCCACGTCGTCCGCCTGCAGCATCTTGGTTTTGTCCTTGCCCGCGTGCGGGCTCAATTCGGTGTCTACGGAACCGGGACAGACGACGGAGACTCGAATGTTGTGAGTGCGTAACTCCTCGGCGACTGAGTAGCTCAACCCGTTCAGTCCCCATTTCGACGCGGCGTAGGCCGCGCCATTGGGCAACGCGTTCTTACCGGCGAGCGAGGAGATGTTAATGATGTGTCCGGTACGAGCGCGAATCATCATGGGAGCAAAAGCGCGAATGCTGTAATAGACTCCCCGCAAATTAGTATTCAACACCTGGTCCCAGGACTCGGGCGGTAGTTGGTGCAAGGGACCACCAAATCCGCCCACCCCGGCATTGTTGACCAGAATGTCGAGTCGTCCCAGAGTCTCGGCCACGTGCGCGGCCACGGCTTCGACGGAGTGCAGGTCGGTCACATCGCACTCCAGTGCTTCGGCTCGGCCGCCGGCTTTTGAAATCGCGCCGGCCGTGGAATCGAGCGGCCCGCGGGTGCGTCCGCAAAGAACGACAGTGGCGCCCAGACGGGCGAGCTTGGCGGCGATGGCGGCGCCGATGCCGCGCCCCGCACCTGTGATCACGGCTACTTGGCTAGCCAGACTAGCGTTATTAGTAGTCTCGTTCATCGCACCTCTTGCGCTATGATTGTTATGTTGGCGTGCCCGATAACGATTGGGCACCTTGTCGCATCTTACAAGATTGACAGGAACGTCCGCGAAAGTAAGCTTGCCTTAGTCGAGGTACATACTTATAATCCGGCTCACCGGAAATAGTATGTTGGCCTGGTTGACGTTACCGGGGGCGCTAGGCTTTTCCGGCCGTCGCATGAGCGCAGGCTCATGCTCCTGGCAAGCCGGGTATTTGGGCTTGGGTATACCCGGGTACGAACGCCGTCTGTTTTCCCGAAAATTCAAGGAGCCATTTCAAAATGAAGACGAGTCTAGTTGCGATTGTGATTATGTTTGCTGGAATAGCCTCGAGTCAGCAAGCAACAACGCAACCGCAAACGCAAACTGCGGCGCCCGCACAGGCGCAACCCGCCGCATCACAACCCCAACAGAAGAAAGAGATCAAGAACCCGGCGGAGTACAACGCCTACGTCGGAGCACTGCAGCAGACGGATGCGACCGCCAAGATCAGCGGCCTCGAAGCTTTCCTCACCCAGTACCCCAACAGCGTGATGAAAGAAGATGCGCTGGAAATACTGATGGGAGCTTACCAGCAGACCGGCAACCAGGCCAAAGTGATAGACGCCGCGAACCGGTTGCTGGTGGTCAATCCGAATAATGTTCGTGCGCTGGCCTTACTGGCGTATAGCGAGCGTGCCGCGCAAAAATGGGCGGACGCCAAGAAACACGCTGAACAAGGTCTGGCGGCCCTTGACGGCATGACCAAACCGGACGGAGCTTCGGACGCGGACTTCCAGAAAACGAAGACGCAGTTGGGAGCTCTTCTGAATAGCGTGGCCGGTTTTTCCGCTCTCCAGTTGAAAGATAATGCCACCGCAGAGAAAGATCTGCGCGCGGCCGTGGAGGCCGACCCGAACAATGTCGAAAACGTCTATCCTCTGGCCCTCGCCAGCCTCACGGCCACGCCCGAGGATGACGTGAACGGACTATTCTTCATCGCCCGCGCCGTCAACCTGGTCAAAGACCCGGCAGGCAAGGCGCAGATTACGAAATTCGGCCACGCCAAGTACGTGAAATATCATGGCTCGGAGGAAGGTTGGAACGAACTCCTGGCCATGACCGCAACCACGCCGCTGCCGCCGCCGGGATTCACCATCAAGCAATACGTTCCTCCTACCCCGGCCCAGCAAGCCGCGGATCTGGTTAAGAGCAAGGCTCCGAAAGATATGAGTTTCGCCGAGTGGGAGTTGGTCCTCTCCGCCGGTGCACCGGCCGATGCAGAGAAAGTTTGGTCTGCGATCAAGGGTGTGCCTTTGCAGATGGAAGGCACGGTCATGAAAGCGGCTCCGACCGAGCTACAGATTGCGGCTAGCGAGGACGACATCCAAGCGAAGCGGGCGGATGTCGTGATCACGATGGGCGGAACCATTCCTGCCAAGTTGATGCCGCAGGAAGGTTCTACTTTGGACTTCGAAGGCACGCCTGTTTCTTACACCCCAAGTCCGTTCGTAATGACGATGGAAAAGGGTGCGCTGCTGACCAAGGCTGCACCAAAACCCGCCCCTCATCACCATTCCACCTCGCACTGAGCGCGGAAATTGTTAATTGAGCAGGGCAGCGTTCCGACGCTGCCCTGATTTTTGGCTGGGATATCTTAAAGGCTACAGCAGGATTCTCAACGGACGGCCTTCTTATCGTAAGCGGTAGGACGAGCGCTGCGGGGAGGACGCTTGACCCCAGCGCGCAGCTGCCGTACGTCAATCTTCAATTCTGAAATGGTGCGGCTTAGCGTGTTGCGATGCATCCCCAGCTGACGCGCTGCGCGGCACTGATTGCCGTTGTTTTCCTGCAGAACGGTGAGGATGAACCGCTTTTTAAATTCGCGCACCGCCTCCGAGTACAGAATATTGCTTTTGTACATCTGCAGGATGAGTGCTTCGAGCTGATCTCTCACGGCATCCCTCTTTCTCTTGAAAAGCTGCTTCTGAAAACCTGCCAGCTGCGCTTTTCTCTGTTTGCCAGATTCCGTTTCGTACGCCGCCGCCGCGAGTTTACTTGTGTAGCTCCTCGCGGCGCAGCAAATCGAGTCCCTGATAAAAGCGGGCCCGCAATTCTGAAGGAGCCAACCAAATGGCGGCGCGTCCTACGACCAGAAAATAAGGCGCCAGTTGCGAACCTTCCAGCGACTGCGACGTCGGCGTGAAAGCAGCCATACTCATGAGAATGACTGCCACCATCAAAATTCCGCGCACCAGTCCCAGCGCTCCGCCTAAAATCCGGTCAAAAAAACTCAGCCCAGCCTCTTGTACGATATGGCGGGTGATCCGGCCTGCGATTCCAGCCACCACCAGCACCGCCAAAAAAATAATCAAGAACGCCGCGATTTCGCCCAACCATTCAGACTTCAGATGAGGAGCAAACCGCGCTGCCAGCCGCGGGTAATTCCAGGCGGCCAGCAGATACCCAAAAACCAAGCCTGCGATTCCGAAGGCTTCGTGAAAGAAGCCGGAAATCGCGGCCTGAATTACCGAGACCACAATCACAGCCACGATGACCCAGTCAGCACCCGTCATCGCGTTCTCCAAACAATCGCTTCGCTAAACATCCAGTTCGTGCCCGGCGAGCTGTTGGAAAGCCTCCAGGTATTTCTCGCTGGTCTGGCGCGCCACCTCCGTGGGGAGAGCGGGTGCAGGCGGCTGCTTGTTCCAGCGGATTTGTTCAAGGTAATCCCGAACATATTGCTTGTCGTATGATTCTTGTGCCCGTCCGGGCTGATACTTGCCCGCCGGCCAGAAACGGGACGAGTCGGGGGTGAGCACTTCATCCGCGAGGGTGATCCCCTTGGAGGTCATCCCGAACTCAAATTTCGTGTCGGCGATGATGATGCCCTTCTGAAGGGCGTAATCCGCAGCCTTGCTGTAAATCTTCAATGTGAGATCCCGGAGTTGATTGCTTAGCTCCACGCCCACGATCCGCGTCATCTCATCGAAAGGAATATTCTCGTCGTGCCCAGTGGTCGCTTTGGTGGCAGGCGTAAAAATAGGCTGCGGTAGTTTACCTGACTCCTTGAGTCCGGCGGGAAGTTCGATTCCGCACACCCGCCCACTGGTCTTATATTCTTTCCACGCCGATCCGGAAATATATCCTCGAACCACACACTCAACCGGGATCATCTCAGCGCGCATGACCATCATCGAGCGGCCGTGCAGTTGATCGGCATACTTTTGCGCCGCCGCGGGGTACTTTTCTACATCGGCCGTGACCACATGGTTGGCGACAACGTCGCGAAGGAAGTTGAACCAGAAAAGCGAAATCTGGGTCAGCACGCGCCCCTTGTGGGGAATGCCGGTGGCCAGCACATAATCGAACGCGGAGATGCGATCGGTCGCGATGAATAGAAGATGTTCGCCATCGAGATCGTACACATCCCGGACTTTACCGCTGGCGTGGAGCTTGAGTTCTGGGAAGTCAGTGCGCAGCAGAACGGAATCGAGAAGCTGGGGGCTCATGTTTGAATTTTACAGTTAGAAAACGTCGCGTATTCTAACCTGCCAGAAATATTTGTCAACGACTTAAGTTACAGTCGAAGGTCAAGTCCGTGCATTCGCTTGAAAGAAAAAGTGTTGACGGTGGTGAGCACCTTGAGATTAGGCTGCTGGCGGGGCTCTTCGTCGAGCTCTGTTTGTGGAAAAGCTGAGGATAGCAGAGGATAACTGGGACAGGGGAGGGAAGCCGTGTCGAGCTGCGATTCTCACCCCGCGCGTCACTGTCCATTTCTCAATCGTCCGTTTCACATCCTCGTCGTCGGCGAAGTCCCTGCGTTCGGCTTCCACGATGCCCTTCTTAATTTCCTGGATCTGCCAGTCGTTCAGCGCGTCATCCCGCCGAGTCACTTCTGACTGCATAAACGAGCGGCGTCGGGGCATTACGCGGTCGCTCCAAAGCGCACCGAAACCAGTTTGGAAACTCCCGGCTCCTGCATGGTGACGCCATACAGCACGGGCGCGATGCTCATCGTTTTCTTACTGTGAGTGATCAGCACGAATTGGGTCTTGATGCTCATTTCTTTAACCAGTTCGGTGAAGCGTCCGATGTTGGCTTCGTCGAGCGGGGCGTCGACTTCATCGAGAATGCAGAAGGGGCTGGGTTGATACTGGAATATTCCCACTAGCAAGGCCAACGCGGTTAGGGCTTTTTCACCGCCGGATAACAGCAGTACGTTCTGCAGCTTCTTGCCCGGAGGCGAGGCTACAACGTCAATGCCACTTTCCGCGCTGTTCTCTTCATCTGTCAAACGCATGAAAGCGTGCCCACCGCCGAACAGCTTGCGGAATGTAGTCTGGAAGTTCTCGTTGATCTTGTGAAAGGCCTCTTCGAACTTCTGCCGCGAGAAAGTATCGATCTCCTTGATGGTAGCCTGCGTGTTCTCAATCGAATCCAGAAGATCTTTTCTTTGCGTGTCGAGAAAAGCGTGACGCTCGGCGGTTTCCTTGTATTCCTCCAGAGCCATCATGTTCACCGGGCCCATGGCATCGAGCCGGGTGCGCATCTCGCGGTAAAGCTGGTCTTCTGCGGCTAGAGGATCCCCGCTAATGATCGGAATTGTGCTGTCGGCCATCAATTCGTGACGCTGTATGCCCAATTCGTTCAGACAGGTCTCCGCCATATATTGCGAGTCCGATTGCAATTTGGCTGCGGTTGCCGAAAGTTCACCACGGCGGTCTCGAGCCTGATCCAGTAACTGGCGTGCCTCGCGCAGGACGTCTTCGATCTCCGCCAGCCGGGCGCGCACCTGGTCGGACTCGAATTGCAGGAGTCCATCGCGTGCTTCGGTGGTATTGCGCTCCGCTTCGAGCTCTTCCAACTGAGAGATCATCTGCTGATTCTCGGTCTCGCGTTGCAGTTTCTCGACGGCTGAGGATTCGATCTGCGCCTGCAGGGAGTTCGCTCGCGTGTTCATATCTACGACTAACGATTCGATCTTCTCGAGCACGGCCGTTGCCGACCGATGCCGTTCCTCGAGAGTCGCGACCCGCGCCAGATGTTGGGAAGCATTCTGCGCGGCCGAGTCGCGCCGCTCGCGCGTAGCCCCCAGTGCTTCGTTCGCCGTAGCGGCCAGCACTTCCAATTCTTCGCGCTGCTTTTGCAGAGTCGACAATTCCGCTTGCCGCGAACCGATCAACGCCTCCTGTTCGGCGCGCTCAGAATTCAGGCGTTGGATCTCGTGATGACAGATATCCAGACGCTCGCTCACTCGAACCATTTCTGAATCCAGTTGCTGCAGCATGTGACCAGAAGTCATCGCCTGCTTTTCCGCTTCTCGCTTCTCAGTCTCCAGGCGATCGAGCCGCGAAGTGAGCTCTTTAATCTCACGCGCCAAGGTCAATACGCGCAGTTCGTCATTGCGGAGAGCCGCCTCCAACTCGTTCAGCAGGCGCATGACATCGCGTAATTCGCGTTTCATCGAGAGCGGGCCCTCGGCACGCTGTTTGCCACCGGTGACAGTGACGTTATGGAAACATTCGCCCGACTGCGAAAGGAAAAATGCGTCCGGGTTCGACAGCGCAAGCTCGCGTGCGGAGGTTGGTTCGGGAACGATGTAGCCGTCGCGAAGCTTGGGAAGGATGACTTCCAGAGATCGTCCGAAGCCGTTCAGCACACGAATCGCATGCTTGAGCGGGACAATGGACTGGCCCGGCGTTGCCGCGCGCGCCACTTCGTCCACCGCGAAGGAAAACTTTGCCTGGGAATCCTCTGGGTGTACCAGGAATGTCGCGCGCCCATCCACGTCGGTTCGCAGCAGGCGTAAACCTTCGTCGGCCGCGTCCCAGGATTTCACCACGACGTAATTCAACTCATCGCGAAGAAAGTCTTCGACCACGCCTTCGTAGCGCGGCTCAACCTCAAGGAAATCGGCCAGGACGCCGGCAGGAGCGAATCCGCCGTCCATCACCCCCGATTGAAACAGGCGGCGAACCGACTCCGTCGAGTAGCCATGTTCCGCGATCACTGCTTCGAGCGAGCCTTTCTTTCCAATCGCGGAAGCATATTCGGCGCGCAGGCTGTCCAGGCGGTTCTTGGCTTCCGCTTCTTCACGGCGTTTGGACTCGATTAGTTGACGCGCCTGAGAGATCTCTTCGGTCAACCCCGCGACGCGCTGGGACACAGACTCGAACTCGAGGGCAAATTGTCCGCGCTGCCCGCCGAAGGCCTCGACTTGAGAGTTCGCCGTCGCCATCTCGACCTGTAAACGTTGCGCCTCGCGGCCTACGGCCGCTAGGCGTTCTTCGGCTTGCGTAAGCAGGTTCCGCAAGTTAGATGCGGACGCGACTATTTCCATGATGGCGCTGCGGGATGCCTCTTGCCGGGATTCCAGTTCGGCCAGCGCGTTGGCGGCGTCGGTGGCTTCTTGCTGGCAGTGTGCCAACTCCTGCTGCGCCGCAAGGAAGTCCGCTGCTGCCGACTCCAACAGTTGGCGATTGGAGTCGCGCTCCGTTTCAAGAGCAGCAACCCGATGCTGGGCCTGCGCCAATTCTGCTTCGAAAGCGGCGGAACGCACCACCAGTTCCGCGCAGCGCTCGTCATTGTGACGGCGTTGAGCGTGTGCCCGTTCGCTCTCCAGTTTGATCTGGTTGAGGCGCTCGCGATTTTCACGAATCTCGGTCTCGATGGCGTATCCACGCTGAGTGCGTTCGCCATGCTCCACTTCGAGTTGCTGAACCGTCTCGGTGCGGTGGCGCATTTCCTCCGACAGCACGTTGATCCGCTCGTCCACTTCGATGCTGTCGCGATCCAGTTGCGTAAACTTGCTGGCCAGCACAACACGGTGCTTGGCTCGCATCTCGTCCCGCAGCTTGGCATAGCGCTCGGCTTTCGAGGCTTGCCGCTTCAGGGAATTCATCTGTCGCGTAACTTCCTCGAAAATATCGTTCACCCGCGACAGGTTCTGCTTGGCATCTTCCAGACGCGCTTCGGCAAGCCGTTTCTTGGTCTTGAACTTCGTGATACCCGCGGCTTCTTCGAGGATGGCACGGCGATCCGTCGGACGGCTGCTCAGGATCTGGCCTATCCGTCCTTGCTCGATCAGGGCGTAGGATTCTGGCCCTAGCCCCGTGCCCATAAACAGCTCCTGAATATCCCGCAGGCGGCAGAGCTTGCCGTTGAGCAAGTATTCGCTATCTCCGGAGCGAAATAGCCGGCGAGTTACGGCGATCTCTCCAGCCCGGAATTGCTGCTGAAACTTTCGGCGGCGGATTCTGAGAACGACTTGCGGGCTTGCGACTGCATTTGATTCGACGGGTGAGACGCCCGTCTCACCATCGGTTTGTCCTGGCTGCGCCTCTTCGGTCAGGCGCTCAACTTCCTCGGCGGCTTTGGCACGGACTTCAGCTTCGTCCCAGTCGTCCGCGCTTGCCGTTAAATCATTCTGAACGTCGATCTCGGTAGGGTCATGCGCGTCCGGTCCGCTATACACTTCCGGATCGATCAAGGTGAGGGCAACCTCTGCCATGCCGGTAGGCTTGCGGTCGCGCGTGCCCGCGAAGATCACGTCCTCCATGCGCGAGCCGCGCAGAGTCTTGGCCGACTGCTCGCCTAAAACCCACGAGATCGCATCCGCGATGTTGGACTTGCCGCATCCGTTGGGACCGATGATGGCCGCGATGCCGTCTCCGTGAAACTTGAGTTCGGTGCGGTCGCAGAAAGATTTGAAACCGAGGATCTGAAGCTTTTTCAGTTTGAGCAACTTCTACTCCTTAGGGAACTGGTTAACCAATTGGATTCCTCAACAGCTCGCTCCGAAAAATACCTACCTGTGGCTGGACAGGGCGGGCACAGATGGAAGCTACTGTAACGGCGAAATTGGGCCGGGGTCAAGCAAGAAAACACCATATATGGGGTCCCCTTTTGCACAACCACGTCATTTTGCACACACAATGCAGCATTGGCGCGTGAAATGGGTGAAGAGGAAGAAGGAAGAGAAGAATCGCGAGAGCGGAATAAGCCTAACGCAAGGGGCGAGGGAAAACAACGATTTAGACGACCTTCAGCAACTCGTCTACGGTCATCTCAACGTCGCGCAGGATGGAGCGGAGGAGGCCGGGACCAAGAGTCTCGCCGGCATGAACTGGAACGGTGGTGACTCTTCCGTCCTCATGCCTGTGAAAAACGTGGCTGCCACGGGTTCGAACGACTTGAAAACCGATTCTACCGAGAATTCGTACGACCTCTTTGCCTTTCAGCCGGGGAAGCCGAGTCATACGGAGATTTGCTGAATACCTACGAGTTCCAGTGGACCGACTTGACCGTCATCATCTTCCAGGCACAGCTCAATCACTTCGCGCGTACGCTTCATTAGAGTGTCGAGGTTCTTCGCTTGAGTGTGGCAACCTCGCAAGCCGGGAACTGTGGCGATGTAACAGCCGTCTTCGTCTCGTTCAATAACGACCGTGAATTTGCGGGGAGGCTTCACAAGCCGATTCTAGCATGAGAAGAAAAAGCCCCAGCACGGGCGCTGAGGCTTGGCCAAGCGTGGCTCGGCTGGGACAGCCGAGGCGGCTGTCCCCACGTTGTTCTTTCTCTACTCGCCCAGTTTCTCGAAGAACAAACAGATCGATTCGATCCCGCGATGGAAGTTCGGAATGTGAAACTTCTCGTTGGGAGCGTGCAGATTGTCGTCGGGCAATCCGAAGCCCATCATCACACTTGGAATTTTCAGCACGTCCTGAAAGTCGGTCACGATGGGAATCGACCCGCCCGAGCGGATGAAGACCGTGTCCTTTTTGAACACTTCGTGCATGGCTTCGGTGGACGCTTTCACATACTTGTTATCGGTGCCCACCACACAGGCCGGGCCTTTGCTCCACACTTTGATCTTGGTGTCGATCCCCTTCGGCGTCAGCTTTTTCACATAAGCGGTGTAGCGTTTAAGGATGTCGTCCGGGTCCTGGTTCGGGACCAGCCGCATGGAAACCTTCGCCGCCCCTTTCGCGGGGATCACCGTCTTGGCGCCGGGGGCGATGAAGCCGCCGGGCATGCCGTGGACTTCCAGCGTCGGGCGCGCCCAGGTCCGATAAAGCACCGAGTAGCCCGGCTCTCCGGTCAGCACCTTGGAACCGACTTCGGTTTTGCGATAGTGCTCTTCGTTGAATGGCAGGCGCTTCCATGCCTTGAGCTCGGCTGCGGTTGGCGCTTTCACGTTTTTGTAGAAACCCGGAATCAGGACCTTGCCTTTTGCATCTTTCAATTTGCTGATGATTTCGATCAAAGCGAAAAACGGATTGGGCGCCGCGCCGCCGTACATGCCGGAGTGCAGATCGGTTTTGGCCCCGAATGCCTCGATTTCTGTGTACACGAGCCCACGCAGCCCGACGCAAAGGGTGGGAAGATCGGGGGCAAACAATTCTGTATCGCAGACCAGCGCGAAATCGGCCTTCAGCTTGCTTTTCTGCTTGCGCACATATTCGGAGATAGACTCGCCGCCGACTTCCTCCTCGCCCTCAATAATGAACTTCACATTCAACGGCAGCTTGCCGGCGTGGCCTTTCATCAAGGCTTCGATGGCCTTGATCTCCATCCAGAGTTGGCCTTTATCGTCCACGGCGCCGCGGGCATAAATGTTGTTGTTACGCTCCGCGGGTAAAGTCCAGCCTTTAGCGTCGTCGTCCTCGCCGGGATAAGCCTCCTTGTCCACAAAGGGTGGGCTGATCCACTCGTTAAGCGGGTCGGGTGGCTGCACATCGTAATGCGCGTAGCAGAGCACGGTCGGCTTACCCGGAGCGTGCAGCCAGTCGGCGTAGATCAGCGGATGGCCCTTGGTCGGGATGAGTTCCACATTCTCCATGCCAATTCGCCGGAGTTCGTTGGCCACCACATCAGCGGCCTTCTGCACGTCGGACTTATGCTCGGGCGCGGTGCTGATGCTGGGAATACGAAGCAGATCTTTGAGTTCATTCAAGAATCGCTGTTGATTCGAACGAGCGTAATCCACTGCTGGGGAAGCCATAGATGTGCCTTTCTCTCGGACGTGGTTTGTCAGGTTGAGTTCGTATGAAACTGATAAGTATACCTGAAGCCGTGATGCGAGTTTCGAGGTACGTTATCCTGCAGGATGTGACCGAAGCCGCAGGGACAAAGGATGAAAACCGCCGCGTAGGCTTGTGTTTCGATTGCGTGAACGCACAGCGAATTCAGTCTGATCGCGGATCGACATTCTATCGTTGTAAACTCTCGGACGCAGATTCGAGCTTCCCCAAATATCCTCGACTGCCAGTCCTCAACTGCACCGGTTACAGCCGGAGGGCTTAGCGGTCACGAATTGACTGATTCTGGAGATGGTTGAGACCATCTCCCCGAAAGAACGCCGGCGCCATGTACAATGCCCTCTGTTTTGGGAGTCGGTGCACAGTGTTTCTGGGGTCGACATGTCTGTGAGGGCGAGATCCGGCAACCAACGATCGGAGACGAGACAACAGCCCGCCGCACCAACGTCAGCAGGTGTTCAGCAAAAGATTGTGATCGAATTGCCGGCATCCCCCGGGAAACGCAATCTTGTTATTTGCCTTCTGCTGGCAGTTGCAACGTTCGCTCTGTACAGTCCCGCCATATGGCATCCGTTCATTTTCAACTACGACGACGACAATTACATCACGAACAATTCACACGTGCAGGCCGGTCTGGTTTGGGAGACGGTCATCTGGGCTATTACATCGACCGACACAAACTGGCACCCAGTGACCTGGCTTTCTCACGCGCTGGATTGCTCTTTGTATGGCCTGAATCCTTACGGCCACCACCTCACGAATGTCCTGTTCCATGCGATTAACGTTGTGCTGCTGTTCCTGCTGCTCGCCCGTGCAACCGGTGCGACGGGACGCAGCATGCTGGTGGCGGCGCTGTTCGCGGTTCATCCGTTCAATGTGGAATCGGTGGCATGGATCGCCGAACGCAAGAACGTCCTCAGTACGTTTTTCTTGCTGCTCACACTCGGCGCTTATGGCTGGTACGCGCTTAAGCCGGAGGTCAAGCGCTACGTCGTGGTCGTCATTCTCTTTGTGCTCGGACTCGCGGCGAAGCCCATGCTTATTACGTTGCCCTGCGTGCTCTTGTTGCTCGATTTCTGGCCATTGAGGCGAATCGAGGGTTGGGGACAGTTACCTCCTGACGGGTCATTCGCCGCGCCTCAAGCTCGCTTCTCGCGGCTGGTAATTGAGAAGTTGCCGCTCCTGGCACTGTCTGCCGCTGACGGCGCAGTCACCATTTTCGCGCAGCGCTCGGGCGGCGCCATGAATTTGGTGCTTCCCCTTGGCGTGCGACTGGAAAACGCTATTTACGCTTACGCGCTGTACGTGTGGAAAGCATTCTGGCCGGCGCGACTGGCGGTGTTTTATCCCCACCCCGGTGCCACGCTCGCGGTCTGGCAAATCGGACTGGCCGCTTTTTTTGTGTTCACCGTGACCGCGCTGGTTTGGCAACAGCGCGCTGCCCGGCCCTACCTGCTCACCGGCTGGCTCTGGTTCCTCGGCACTCTCGTTCCCGTCATCGGACTCGTTCAAGTGGGCCAGCAAGCAATCGCCGACCGTTACGCTTACGTCCCGCTGATTGGAATCTTCGTAATGATGGTCTGGGGTGCAACTGACCTGGCAGACCGCAGGCAAATGAGCTTCCGGTCGCGCTCCAGAATTGCCGCAGTCGTCTTGGGGATTCTCGTGCTCTTCACCTGCGATCAGCTCCGATACTGGCGAAGTGCCGTCGATCTCTGGGCACACACCGTCGACGTCACGAAAGACAATTTCTTTGGCGAGCAGAACCTCGGCGCTGCGCTGCTCGCGTCGGATCGTTACCAGGAGGCCTTGCCACATTTTCAGAAAGCAGTGAAGCTCAAGCCGTTCGAGGCGGGAGGCCATTTAAATCTAGCCGGAGATTTGGTTCTGACCGACCGCCCTCGCGACGCGATTGTGGAGTACGAAACTGCGATTCCTCTGGTTTCAAATCCCAACATGCTGGTCCCGGCCTACACCACTCTCGGAAGGCTGTATGCCGAAATCGGAAACTACGAAAAGGCGCGCGCCAGCTACCAACAGGCTTTGAGGATTAACCCCGACCGAACGGATGCCAGGGACGGGCTGGCGAAAGTGGAACTCTCCGATGCCATGCGAAATGTGGCCGAGTCCCCGTCCGCCGATACGTACTTGCGGCTGGGCCAAATCCTGCAACAGGCCGACCGCACTGCGGAGGCCCGGGCCGCTTATGAGCAGGCGCTTCAGCTCAATCCAAAATTTGGGGACGCGCGGAAAGCGCTTGATGCGCTTAATCAGCAAAACAAATAAGCCGGAATGTCTGACGGCGATCCCGGACGCCTACAAAAAATCGCGGCCCTCTGGAAATCGCAGCAGCGAGAACGCTGAAATGTCATAGTCCGGTTTCGCGCCGGTGATGATTTGCGCCACGATGTGCGCTGTAACCGGTGCGAGCAGAATCCCGTCGCGAAAATGCCCAGTGGCCACAAAGTATCCCGGAGTGCCGGTGGTGCCAAGGATGGGTAGATCGTCCGGAGTCCCCGGCCTGAGCCCGGCCCATGCTTCCAGAACCCGCGCCTGCCCTAGCGCGGGAACTAAACGAATCGCCGCTTGATGCAGGCGGTGAATGGTGTCCGCATCCGTGCGCTTGTCATAACCAGCCTCTTCCAAGGTTGATCCAATCACCACTCGTCCATCGCTCCGCGGTACCAGATAAACCTCCGGAGCGCGGATCACGTGACGCACGACCTCATGCAGGGCGCAGGCTACGGCCAACATCTGACCTTTGACCGGGCGGACAGGGAAACGATACGTAGAAAAACTCCCCGCCCAAGCGCCAGCGCAATTCACCACGCACGGCGCAGCGTAATGGGTTCGATCCGTGCGAACGCTCGAGACTCGTCCCTCCGAGAGAATCACGTCAGTCACAGCGGTGCCTGAGGAAATGTCGACTCCCCGGTGTTTGACCGCCTTCAATGCTGCCGCCACCAGAGCGCGCGGATCGACGCTTCGCTCTTTTAGAAAAACGGCTGGAATGTTCGCGTCGGACAGGGCCGGTTCCAGTTCGGTCAGAGGCGCGGGAAGCGGATTCTCCGCGCGAAAATGATCAGAAACGTGCTGTGCACCGAGCAAGATCGTGCCGTTATCACGCAGATCCACCTTCACTCCCGATTCGTCCTGCAGTTCATGCACGAACTCGGGATACATTCGCGCACTCGCGGTAGCCAGTGCTTGCAGCGCGACCGGGGTCTCCAGGGTGCAGTCGGCCAGCATCCCAGCGGCAGCGTGGGAAGCTTCACGGCCAGGTTCTCCGCGCTCCACCACCAGAACCCGCAGGCCGCGCTTGTGCAAAGCGATTGCGAGTGAGAGTCCAATGATGCCGCCGCCTACAACGATCACGTCCCAGGTCTTCACTCTCGCATTGTAGAAGACTACACGCGCCAGTCGCGGGATGAAGATGAAGCGGCCAACCGTTGCCGCATTGGTTTGCGAGGCGGGCGATATTTAACACCAAAAACACATCTTGGATCGCAGCGGCCCGAGACGCAGCAAAGCTACTTCTCTACAGAGGCATAACTACTGTGGAGACGTTGCTTGCAACGGCTCAGTTTGAAGGGCGATCAGTGCGGAATGGCGGACCCGGAGAGACTTGAACTCCCAACCCCTGCGTTCGAAGCGCAGTGCTCTATCCAGTTGAGCTACGGGTCCGCGCTCGGTTAGAAAATAAGCGTATCAGGTCTTGCCCGCCGATGTCGCGCTTGCTTGTTAGACGAAGTCCAGACTGGACAGACCGGACGTCTTCTGCGATGCTCGATCTCGACCTATGTCCTTCCATGTTGTCGCTTTCACCATGGCGCAAGTGCGCCAGGGAGCGCTTGATTTCCAGCGCGAACTTGGTGCCGTCCTGAGAGATGCGCCCAACCTGAAAGTGTATTCCGCCAGCCCATTCGATCTCGACGAACGCCGCCGCGCCAAAGATCGATTTGGTGGCGACATAGTTTATTTCTTTAACGACGCGGCATATCAGGAAAGCAGGCGTCTCGGCCTGGACTTGCAATTCATCGCCGAAATCCCCGACGAAGAACTCCCGCGCAGACGCACCGTAGTTGTCGGCATGCCTGAAGCGAAAACCCGGGTTTGACGGTCCACGAGTAAAGAAACTCGGGCGTGACTTCTTTAACACATCCTTTGTGAACCTTCGTGTCCTTTGTGGTTCAAGCATTTGCAGTTCATCAACCACGAAGGGCACGGAGGTTCACAAAGCTAGCATGTCGTGGCTCGCGCCCCTCAAAAGGATTGTAATATTTCCAGCATTGCCTTTCTCATGTATAATCAATTGCAGCTAAGTTTGACTCATACGCAATTGAAAGTCGGCACGCCAACCAGCGTCACCCCCTCTCACTAGCAGCGAATCTTCTCAGCACAATCCAAAAATAGAAAAAGGTACAAACAAATGGCAGAAACAGGAACAGTAAAGTGGTTTAACGACGCCAAGGGCTATGGCTTTATCAGCCGTCAAAATGGCGAAGACGTCTTCGTGCACTTCTCGGCGATTCAGGCGGGCGGCTTCCGCAGCCTGCAAGAAGGCCAAGCGGTGCAGTTCGACGTCACCAAAGGCCCCAAGGGCTGGCAAGCTGAGAACGTTCAAGCTGTCTAAATGGCTAATACGAATGCCCGGAATTCGAAAGGATTCCGGCATTTTTCTTTGGGACCTTTGGCTCGCTTGCGGAAGACAAGCGATTCGTATCTGGTGATTCGTATCAGGGTATGCCTTCAGACATACCGTAGCTCGTTGCACATGAGCCCGGCTTTAGCCGCTGGGTTTTGATCTTTCGTGCGCCAACAGCATTGAATGGCGCAGTCTTACTTCGACTTCTCCTGCTTCGCCTTGACCTTTGCCCATCGTGCCCTCTGGGCTGCTGCGATCTTTCGGCGAGCCGTCGCCGAAAGAGTACGGCGCGACACGGTGGCGAACTTCCCGCCCTCCAACTTGCCCAGCACTGCGAGAGCCGCGTCCACATGGCGAAGGTTATTTACCAGATGAGCTCTTTCAGCTCTCAATTCCGCGACAATGTTTCCCAATCCCTTAAGTCTTGGCATAAATGAATTGTACCGGATGCATCAGGCACAAGGATCATTTTGAGGCCGAAGGAATCCATGATCTTCCCAATAGCGACATTCCCAATAGCACATTCGTGCCATTCCCATCCCTCTGGTGGCAGGCTATGTTGATGGTGAACAGTTTCTCGGGGGAGGAACCTGTTCGAGCGATTCGTCCCATGACTCAAACCGGGTCTGGGACGTTTTGTTTTGGGGCTGAAGCATTTCGGAAAAACCGCCGACCAAAAAATATTTCTTGCGATCCTTCCAACTCCACGCCTTTCATTGACTTGCCAACCCTTCCGCCATAGCATGTGTTGCACATGGTCGGCCAGACCATCTCGCACTATCGCATCGTCGAAAAGCTCGGCGGCGGCGGGATGGGTGTCGTCTACAAAGCCGAGGACATAAAGCTGCACCGCTTTGTCGCCTTGAAGTTCCTGCCTGACCAGATTGCGAAGGATTCGCAAGCTCTGGCCCGCTTCCAACGCGAAGCGCAAGCGGCGTCCGCCCTCAATCACCCGAACATCTGCATCATCTACGAAATTGATGACCAGCACGGGCAAACGTTTATTGCCATGGAGTTTCTGGATGGGCTCACGCTGAAGCATCGCATTGCGGGGCGTCCCCTGGAAACCGAACTGATTCTATCGCTGGCCATCGAAATTGCCGACGCTCTGAATGCCGCCCACGCGAAGGGCGTCGTCCACCGCGACATCAAGCCTGCGAACATTTTTATAACCGAGCACGGGCACGCCAAGATTCTTGATTTCGGGCTGGCGAAAGTCACCCTGAATCCGGAGAGCGGTGGCCTGAGTGCCCCGACCATCGAGTCAGAACACCATCTCACCAGTCCCGGCAGTGCGCTGGGCACGGTCGCCTATATGTCCCCGGAGCAGGCGCGGGCGAAAGAATTGGACGCCCGGACCGATCTGTTCTCGTTTGGTGTCGTCCTCTACGAGATGGCCACTGGGCAGTTGCCCTTCCGCGGAGAAAGTTCCGCAGTCATCTTTAAAGCCATTCTGGATGCCGCTCCCACGTCTGCCGTGCGGTTGAATCCCGATGTGCCCGCCGAGTTGGAACGGATCATCAACAAGGCTCTGGAGAAAGACCGCAACCTGCGCTATCAGAGCGCCGCAGAGATGCGAGCCGATCTGCAACGGCTAAAGCGCGACACTGATTCCGGCCGGCAGGTCTCAACGGTGAGCGCGGAATCAAGAGGCTCGGCTCCAGCCGTTGCCCAGCCCGCGCACATCTCTAGCAGTTCCGCTGTGGTGGCCGCCGCCCGCCAGCACAAATTCGGCATAGGCATCACCAGCGCCATCGTCGTTTTGCTCGTAGTGGCTGCCGGCTACGGTGTCTATGCTTTTCTTTCCCGCACCCGGCCGATTCCATTTCAAAATTTCTCCGTGAACAAGATTACCGAGACTGGCAAGGCCAGGCTGGTCGCCATCTCTCCCGATGGCAAATACATCTTGAATGTCTTGGAGGAGAACGGACGGGAGGGTCTTTGGCTGCGCAATGTCCCCACGAACAGCAACACGCAGGTTATGCCTCCCGAGCCGTTGCAATACCTGGGTGTGCAATTCTCTCCCGACGGAAACTATCTTTACTTTGTCCGCGGCGAGCAGGGACAAGCGCTGAAGTCTCTTTATCGGGCGCCAGTCCTCGGTGGCACTCCGCAAAAGCTGGTCACCGATGTGGACACGAACATCACTTTTTCTCCCGACGGCCGCAGTCTTGCCTATGTCGTGTACAACAACCCGGAACTGGGCAAGTTCCGTCTGGTGATTTATTCCCTGGAAAGCGGCGAGGGGAAATCCCTGGTCACCGGCAACATGAGTGAAGGCCTGTTCTATCCAGCTTGGTCGCCCGACGGCAAAACCATCGTATGCGTGATGTTTGAACCGGGAGAGGCCTCCAGTGGCTTGGCGGCGGTCGATGCAAGGACTGGCAAACGAAATCTTTTCTACAAGTCCAAATGGGCATTTCTAACAAAACTGGGGTGGCTGCCCAATGGTGGAGGTTTGCTCGCGCTGTCGGGCGACCCGGAAACCAATTACATTCGCCAGCGAATCGTAGAAATCTCCTATCCGGACGGGACGGCCAGAGCCATAACTCACGACATAAACGACTATTCCGATCTCAGTCTCGCCGCCGATGGACACACTTTGGCGACCGTTCTCCAACAAAGGCACTACGACCTCTTTGTGACGCCTGCATCCGCCTCCGGCAGCGGCACGGCTGAGCAATTTACTTCCGGCGCCTTCTTTTTTGGCTTCTCCTGGATGCCGGATGGGCAAATAGTTTTCGCTCCAGACTCGGTCTTGAACCTTTTCAATCTTGAATCTCGCAGCAAGACGCCGCTTACCTCGCGACAACAGCATGGCTATGCATTCGAGCCCTCCGCCTGCGCCAATGGCCGCTATATTGTGTTCAGTCTGTTCAGGCTCGGGGACCATGGCGGTGCGAAGACCACGACGATCTGGCGTATGGATTCGGGCGGTGGCAACTTGAAACAGATCAGCGATGGCAAAGATGATGAGGCTAGCGTGTGCTCCCCGGACGGGAAGTGGGTTCTTTACAGGGATCGATCGAATGGCGACAAACTAACTAAAACGCTTTTGGATGGAGGGAAGCCGGAAAGACTCTCCCAGTTTCCCGTTACCCTATTCGATATATCTCCAGACGGCAAGCTGGCGGCGTTTACGACCTTTGGGTCTCCCGGCACCCCCAAGAAGCAGTTGGCATTGGTCCCAGTCGATTCTCCCCAGAATACGAAACTTGTGGAACTGCAACGCCCGGTTCCGACCTTCGGGGCTGTCCGGTTTACCCATGGCGGTGAAGCCGTCGTTTATCCTTTCCGTGACCAGGACGCTGAAAACCTCTGGCTCCAACCACTCGACGGTTCGCCGGGAAAACAGATCACCAACTTCAAGGTTGAACAAATCAGCGACTTTCACTGGTCTTTCGACGGCAGCAAGCTGGCCATGGTCCGCGGCCACACCGATTCCGATGTGGTCCTCCTGCAAGAGTCCAAACCGTAGGCCGTTTCTGGTTGACTCTCAACATTCGATAATCTATACTAGCTTATATTATCTACAAGATAATCGCTCTTTGACATCCCCTGAACAGTTCGCTGACCTCGCAGTTCCAAAACGGAACACGAGATGTCACCCGTGAACCCGTAACTCCCATGTCCTCTAGATTTTGCGTATAACTCCTTAAAACTCAAAGATCTAGCACATAGCCAAAATTTAAATCTCTTGTTTTCAGGATTTTGCAGACAAAGTAAGAAGGGGGGGCCCGGTACTAAGCAGTAAACCTCGTTCCGTTCTGGAACAGCAAGCTGCATGGAATTTCCTCGTGCCGGGCGGGAATCATAGCATTCCCCAGTCTCCGCGCCGAGTTGCTGGTGAATTGCCGAGCCAGAGGTTAGGATTTCCAGTGGCGGCCAATTTGTCCATCGAATCACGTTTCAAGGAGTTCTGAAATGAGCAGCCTTGCTCTTCTGCAATCACTCAAGGACAGCGTTCTCGGCCAAGCCAGCGTGAAAGCGATCTATGGCGAACCAATCTCAGCCCACGGAAAGACCGTAATCCCGGTTGCAAAAATAATCTATGCCTACGGCGCCGGGGCTGGAACCGGCGGTGTCGGCGATACCAGCGCACGCGGCGAAGGAGGGGGCGGCGGCGGAGGAGCGCGAACCGTCCCGGTTGGCGTCATTGAAATCAGCGACCAACCGACCTGTTTCGTCCCAATCACTGACCGCAAGAAGCTGACTGGAGCATTGCTGGCCGGCATCGGTTTCGGGATGTGGCTGGGTTGGCGCAACCGGCGCTGAACAAGAATGCTCATGTTGGTCGAATTTGGCTGTGCAGACCAAGACGGTGAGGTGGCGAACCTGAAGCTGGCGGATTACGGCCTAGGGAAAAATGGTGCGCCCGGAGAGATTCGAACTCCCGACCCTCTGGTTCGTAGCCAGATGCTCTATCCAGCTGAGCTACGGGCGCATTACGGAAACGATCAGCGGAGATTCCGATTATAGCGGAAACTCTCGCATTCATGAAGATGAAGGCGGGGGCGGACAGACGATTCGGCATACAGTAAACACCTTATGCCCAGCCCTAAGTATTTTCTTTCTCGCACGCTCCATGAACTTTCGGCACCGCTCGTGCCTGCGCGTCGCCAGCGTAAATCTTTCTCACCGCGGGCAATTCCTACTCGGATTACCGGCGCACGCGCTTTGTGTTTTCAGGTAGTTGAGATTGGCAAATCGGGTGCTACAATTGTCGGCAGACGAAGTGGCGCGCAACGGGGCGCCCTTGAAGATAAACTTCGGCCAGAGGTTTTCTTGGACGCCCCTTGCATTTTCCTTCTACTCCGACTTTAACCTGGCCGACGAAAAGCCTTCCCCCAAGGCCTCACCCTTAAGCCAGCACGAGTCTCTCTTGGACGTCCAGTCCCGCCTGCCGTAGCAGTCCCGCAATCACCGGTTCTTTGAAGCGTGAAGCGTCGAACTCCACGCGCACAACGCGCTCCTTCGGATTAAACGTCATTCGCCGGATGCCGTAAACCTCGCGCACGCCATCCAGCGCACGCATCTCGGCTTCGCTTGGCGCGCTGCCGTAACTGTAGGCGACTTCCAGTTGTGTCATGGCGGTTGCTTTGCTCCTTTGCCTCGTGCTCACTCTTCTTTAAAGATACAACAATCGCCTGCCTGGCGATTCGGGCAGGCGGAATCGAAGCACCAGGGACCATAATATAAAATGCTATGTTGCTTGGGGAACCGGCCCAAACCACGTAGCCCCAGACGCCTCGTCCGGGGCGCTCTTCGCCAGAGTCCCGCGGCCAGAATCCCGCAAGGCGCATGAAGGATGACACCTCCAATTCGGCGACCGCTGTAAAAGATCCGGTTTGCGGCATGAACGTGAACCCGGCGACCGCAAAGCACCACCTCGAACACGCCGGAAAATCCATTTACTTTTGTTGCGCCCCCTGCGCCGAGAAATTCAAAGCGAATCCAGAAAAATATCTGACCGAGGCTGCACGTCCTCCTTCCTCCAGCCTGGTTGCATTGCAAGCGCCGTCCCCTCGTCCTGCCGCAACGGCTCCAGTTATCGCGAAGCCCGGATCTGAAACTCAAGCGACCTACGTTTGCCCGATGTGTGCGCAGGTGAGTGCCAACAAACCCGGACCTTGCCCCAGTTGTGGCATGGCGCTCGAGCCCACGATCCCGCTGACCGCTGCGCGCACTGAATATACGTGCCCCATGCATCCGGAAATTGTCCGGCCGGGGCCGGGCTCGTGTCCCATCTGCGGCATGGCACTCGAACCGCGCACCGTCACTGCAACCGAAGAAGAGAATCCTGAGCTGCGTGACATGACGCGCCGGTTCTGGATCAGCCTGAGTCTCACCGTACCGCTGCTGGCGATCGCGATGGTTGACATGTTGCCCGGCATGCCCATCGAGCACGCGCTGCCCGCCGGTTGGTTACCGTGGATCGAACTGTTGCTGGCCACGCCTGTTGTCCTCTGGGGTGGCTGGCCTTTCTTTCAGCGCGGATGGGCGTCGATCGTCAATCGCTCGACTAACATGTTCACGCTGATCGCCATGGGCACAGGGGTGGCCTATCTTTTCAGTCTAACCGCAACCGTCTTTCCGAGCATTTTCCCCGCTTCATTCCGCGACATGAGCGGCAATCCTCCGGTCTACTTCGAAGCCGCTGCTGCCATCGTGACCCTCGTCCTCCTAGGACAGGTTCTGGAACTTCGCGCCCGCAGCCGTACCGGAGCTGCGATTCGTGCGCTGCTCGACCTCAGCCCCAAGACCGCACGTATCCTCCGCGATGGCGCGGAACGCGACATTCCCCTCGATCAAGTAAAGATCGGCGACCGCCTACGAGTGCGTCCGGGGGAAAAGATCCCGGTCGACGGCGTAGTTCTCGAAGGCACCAGCACAGTCGACGAATCGATGATCACTGGCGAGTCGATGCCGGTTTCGAAAGAGCCAGGCAGCCCTGTGATTGGCGCAACGGTGAACGCCACGGGATCGTTCGTAATGCGCGCCGCGCATGTAGGCGGCGAAACCCTGCTGGCGCGCATCGTGCAAATGGTCAGTCAGGCACAACGGAGCCGGGCCCCCATCCAGCGCCTAGCCGACCGCGTTGCCGCGTGGTTCGTCCCTGCGGTAATTGGCATTGCCGTGCTGACCTTCATTGTATGGGCCGTCTTCGGCCCTGAGCCGCGACTGGCCCACGCCTTGGTGAATGCCGTAGCCGTGCTCATCATCGCGTGTCCGTGTGCGCTCGGACTAGCTACGCCGATGGCGATCATGGTCGGCACCGGACGCGGCGCCCGAGCCGGCGTACTCATCAAGAATGCCGAAGCTTTGGAGATCCTGGAGAAAGTGGATACCTTGGTCTTCGACAAGACCGGCACCCTGACGGAAGGCAAGCCCACAGTCGAATCCGTGGTCGCGGCTTCAGGAGGCAACGAAACCGAATTGGTTCGCCTGGCAGCAAGCCTGGAGCAGGGAAGTGAGCATCCTCTCGGTTCCGCGATCGTCACCGCCGCCAAAGAGAATAATATTCTCCTGGCTGGCGTCTCCGACTTTCAATCCCAACCGGGACTTGGGATCAGCGGTAAGGTGGATGGAAGAACGGTGGCCGTCGGAAACGAAAAATTCTTTCAGCAGAAATCGATATCATTTGACACTCTCATGCAAACTGCCGGAAACCTGCGCCACGACGGCCAGACAGTTGTCTTCGTAGCAGTAGACGGTCGCCCAGCAGGGTTAATTGGCATCGCCGATCCCATCAAACCATCAACTGCGAAAGCGCTTCGCGATCTCAAGGCCGCCGGATTGCGGATCGTCATGCTCACGGGCGACAGCCGCGGCACGGCCGAAGCGGTAGCTGCCAAGCTTGGCATCGACGACTTCGAAGCAGAAATCTTGCCCGACAAGAAATCCGAGGTAGTGCGCCGGTTGCAACAAGAGGGACACACCGTCGCCATGGCGGGCGATGGCATCAACGACGCGCCCGCCCTGGCGCAGGCCGACGTGGGAATCGCCATGGGCACAGGAACCGATGTTGCGATGGAAAGCGCGGGCGTGACCTTGGTGAAGGGAGACTTGGCTGGCATCGTTCGCGCCCGCAAACTCAGCCAGGCCACCATGCGCAACATCCGCCAGAACCTGTTTTTCGCTTTCATCTACAATTTGCTCGGCGTGCCCATCGCGGCGGGCGTGCTCTATCCGTTCTTCGGCTTGCTGCTAAGTCCAATTCTCGCCGCTGGAGCCATGAGCTTCAGTTCAGTATCCGTGATCACCAATTCGTTGCGCCTGAGGAAAACGGAACTTTAGGGCGTGGTTCGAACCAAAGGCCACACCAGGCCGCGGTCCACTGATTGGACTTATAATCACGCGGATGGCCAGCTCTCCTTCACGTCTTGACGCAGACCAGCCGGCTCACCCCGGGGACCCGCGACAGCTCCACCTTCGCATCCACGCAATCAACATCTACGTCCGTGACCAGGATCAAAGCTTGCGATTCTATCTGGACCAGCTTGGGTTCAGTCTGGTCGGCGACGTTCGCTTCGGATCCGGTCAGCGCTGGGTAGCGGTTGCCCCTCCGGACGGCAGCGCCGTGCTTTCGCTGGTCGCCCCCAAGCTCGACTCCAGGGACTACGCGCTCATTGGCCGGCACACGCAGGTCGTTTTTGTAACTGAAGACGTTACGGCCAAGTTTCACGAATGGCGCGGGCGCGGAGTTCGCTTTCAATATACGCCGCGGCTGAAACGCATCAAGTACGAGCGGCAGACAGCGGCTGACCACGCGGCAGCACCCGGCGAGCAGCCACTTTGGGGTGGGGTGTTCACACACTTCAAAGATCTCGACGGAAACGTGTTCGCACTGGTCAGCCTCGACGAGGAGAGCCGAGCCGTCGAGGCGCAGCGCCGCGCGGCTGCGGCGAAGTTGGAATCCGAGCGTCGCGCTGTACACGAACTGGAAATCGCCAAGCAGGTGCAGACCAGGCTCTTCCCGCAGACGCTCCCGTCCCTCGCTACGCTTGACTACTCGGGGATTTGCGTCCAGGCTCGCCAGGTCGGCGGCGATTACTTCGATTTTCTTGACCTGGGCCGGCAGCGCGTCGGGTTCGTGGTGGGTGACATTTCAGGGAAGGGAATCGCCGCTGCACTCTTGATGGCCAATCTGCAAGCCAACCTGCGCAGCCAGTGTGCCATTGCGTTGGATCAACCGCAACGCTTCCTACAATCGGTCAATCGCTTGTTCTACGAGAACTCAGCGGACAGTTCCTACGCCACTCTCTTCTTTGCCGAGTACGACGACGGCGCCCGGCGCTTGCGCTATGTAAATTGCGGGCACCTCTCCGCGCTTCTCTTTCGGCACGATGGCACTTTGGAACGGCTCGACTCCACGTCCACCGTGCTGGGGCTTTTCAGGGAATGGGATTGCTCAACCGCGGAACGCCCGCTCTGCCCTGGAGACACGTTCGCGCTCTACACCGACGGCATCACCGAATCGTTCAACGATGCTGGAGAAGAATTCGGGGAGCACCGCCTGATCGACTCCCTGCGACGATGCTGTGGGCAACCTTCGCCGGCCTTGGTTGCTTCGATCGTGGAGGATGTCAGGAAGTTCAGTCCTCATGAGCAGTCCGACGACATGACACTGATCGTTGGCAGGTGCAGGTAAAGTGTTGGCGGCAGGGCGCATCGCCCACAAAGAATGATGAGCCTCCCTACGGCGTCTTCACCCGCTTCGCCACCTCCGGCCCCAATCTCCGGAAGTGTTCAACGTTCAAGGTAAAGATGGTCTCCGCACGGACTTTGAGTGCGAAGTGGGCCAGCAGTGCATCGTAGATCATCCCACCCACGATTCCTGATTCAGCCGAATTCATGACGGCCTTCCAATATTCTTCGGCATCGAGTGAGATCAAAGTCAGCCGCTCTTCCATGTTTTCCAGAAACAGCATTGCCTCGGATGCGCTCGCTCGATGCTTGCCGGGAAGACGCGTGAGCGTGGCATAAACCTCCGCCAGGCTGTGCGCAGCGCAACTGCCGTGCTTTTTATCGGATCGCAAGAACACGGCGAGGCAAGCTTCATGATGAGGATGCTCCTCAAGGAAGACAGGAACCAGAACCGAGGTGTCAAAGAAGTACTTCACTTCTGGTTGCCAAGAAAACTCTGCTCACGCTCACGCCGTACCTGCTGAATGGTTTTCTCAACCACATCCTCGAAGAGCGGAGTGCCCCCGCGCATGACCCAAACCCCCTGCTTCTTGTAAATGCGCGAACTTCCTCGCACCGGGCGCAGGATAACTCGTTCCTCGGAACTATCTACCTCCAGGGAATCGCCCGGACTCAACTGGAGCTCGTCCCGTACCGGTTTGGGGAGCACGATCCGTCCTGCCTTGTCGATTGTCACCGCGGTAACCATAATGCCATTTTACCATGGCATATGGCATTCCGTGCACATTCGCGTAGCATTTTGGCGCCGCAGCCGAGTCCAAATTAGGTTGGGATGTGTGAGAATCTACTGCCAAGCTGCAATGCTGTGCATGTCTTTATCTACCGATGGTTTAGCCAGTCTCCCGTAAAATACCAGAAAATAAGCCACTTAATCTGGGTCAGCTCATGGGGAAACTTGGCACCGAAGTTGCTAATGTCTCTGATGCTAATAAACTCTATTAAAACAATAGAGTTTTATGGCATACTCTGGAGCGCTATGAAGATCTCTCAAAAAGGTTTGTACGCATTGCAGGCCATGATGATGTTGTCACGCCACTACAACCAGGGCGCGATCCGCATTCGCGACATTGCCTACGAAGAGGCGCTGCCGGAAAAGTTCCTCGAACTGATCCTGTTGGAGCTCAAGAACGCGCGCATGGTCGAAAGCGTCCGCGGCGCGAAAGGCGGGTATCAGTTACGGCGCGCGCCTTCTGAAATTCATCTCAGCGAGATCATCCGGCTGATTGATGGTCCGCTGGCTCCCTTTGGAGACGCCGACCAGTTGCGCACGTTGATTAGTCGCGATGACGAACATCGCGCGCTCTATCAGGTCTTCCTCGCGGTGCGCGATGCCGCGGCCAAGATCCTCGAACATACAACGTTAGCCGATATCGTAAATGGAAAGGGCGCGGAGGGATCGAAATCAGGCAAGTCGCGCAAGAAGAAGGGCGAGTCCTCGAGCGTGCTGCCCATGGTGGTTCACGGGAATCCGGGTCCGGGGCAAAGGTGAATAAGAACTTCGTTCTGGCTCTGGAGCTGCAATCGAAGTCCGTTCCCAGGCAATCGACGTGAGGATGGTTTGGTCTTCAAGAGCATTGAATGCCGGCTGCAGCACAAGCGGGGGTTGACGCCGGCTTAGCTGGCCCCCAAATGCGTCTGTTGTGAATTCTGTGGTGTAAAGTCCCCGACTCCCAGTGAGTCGAAAACAATAGGAGCGTTTACCAATGAAAGCAGGGAAGAAGCTGCAAGTAATCTCTACTATATCAATCATGATTATCTTGATGGTCCCATTCGCCGAGCTCGCGGCAGCCCAAACCGATGCGCCCGCGCCCCAAAAACGCAGCGCAGCCGCCAACCAAACCGTCACCGCCAAGGAAGTCCAGGATCTGAAAGAGGCTGTGGCGGCCCAGCAGCAGCAGATCAGACAACAAAACCAGCTGGTTGAGCAATTAAGGTCTCAGCTCCAGCAACTCGTGGATGCGAGTCAACAGGCCAACGCCGCCGCCCAGAAAGCTGCCAGCGGCGTCGATGTGGCCCAGACTACCGCCGCGCAAGCCCAGCAATCTGCGACCCAGGCGAAAAGCGCGGCGGATCAGGCCGCGTCCAACGCCGCGGACGTGAAGAGCGCCCTAGCAGTCGTGAATACAACGACCCAGGACGAACGAAGACAGTTGAGCGCGCTGGAAGCTCTGGTCGGCCGTTTCCGCTTCAGCGGTGACGTCCGAATCCGCGGCGAATCTTACTTCCAGAGCGGCGTTCCCGACGACAACCTCGCGCGTATTCGTGTGCGGTTTGGCATGGATGGTCAGCTCAACCAGGACTTCATCGCCGGTTTTGCGCTGGCCACCGGCAGTCTGGGGAACCCCACCTCGACCAACGAAACCCTTACTAACGTTTTCGATCGCAAGACGATTGCGTTGGACCGCGGATTCATCACCTACAATCCCGTTGCGCATAGCTGGCTCACCCTCACCGGCGGAAAGTTTCCTTACCCGTGGCAGCGCACCTCGGTCACGTTTGATCCTGATCTGAACCCGGAAGGCTTTGACGAAAAAGCTTCCTTCGATTTCTCCGGCCCATTGCAGAATGTCAACATCCAGGGCATCGAACTGCTCTACAACCAAGCGAATGGAAAGCCGGGAATTCCCTCCCAGGATTCCTACGCTCTAGGTATGCAGATCGCTGGCCGGTTTGTATTCGGACCTTGGACGGCCACACCCTCATTCCTGTCCCTGAAGTGGAACCGTCCGGATGCGATTCTGCAGCAGAGCGCATTCGCGACCGGAGCCACCACCACCGGTTACCAGCCTCCCACCCCGACCGGCGGCCCGACTCCATCGCCCATTACCGGAATCCCAGTACCCGGCGAAGGACAAGGCTGCGCCAAGGGCACGAGCTTCCCCAGCTTTCCGCCCTGCGCCTTCGCGCCCAATGGCATGACCAACGCTACCTTCGTGGATTCCAAAGGGGTGCCCCACTTTTACTCTGGCTACAACTACGTGGATTTCATCCTCCCGAACCAGATCCAGACTGGCTTCACGCGTTTGCCGGTCAACATCTTGCTGGAATTCCTGGACAACCTCGATGCCGAAAGTCATCCATTAAACACCAAGGGTGCCGTCATCACGACCCTCGGCAGCCAGAACAAGGATTACGGGTTTGATGTCAGCGTAGGCCAGGTGAAGAACAAGAACGACATTCAGGTGGGTTACGCCTGGTACCGCGAAGAACAGGACGCCGCAATCGCATCGTTCGTCGAAAGCGATCAGCGAGGTCCCACTAACATTCTGCAGAACCGCATCTACGCTCTTTGGAAGTTGCGGGCCAACGCGCTGGCCAGCTTTACCTGGTGGCATGGACGCGCTCTGAACACCAATCTGGAAAACAACGTCGCCTTGTTCAACAACTACAGCAGCGTTGCGACCATCACCAAGCCCGGGCAGCAGGAGCCATACCTGAACCGCCTGCAATTCGACCTGATTTACACCTTCTAGGCGGCACGTCGCGGACAGATTGCACTTAGGCGGATTTAGTTCAGGGGGGATTTACCTTCGGAGGCCTGAGATCGCGAAACCCTTACTGTTGATCCGCCGCTTTGCAGCTCTTCGAAATCGTGCGAATGTCCGTCTCTGGGTTTGCTACCTGCAAGGGGACACCATCAACTCCGTGTGCCGTATCGCTCGGATTACTGCCCGCCTTCGCTGGATTGATGCCCGTCTTGATGGTTCCGGAAAGTATTTTGCCCTTCACTTCAACCTGACGGTGAAGTTGACCGTTGAGTTTATTGCCGACGCCTTTCAGCACATACACCAGGCCAGTCTTGTCCTCGATCACAATGTAGTTTCCGCGTTGGCCGTTAAGGCAGCCACGAACCGTGCTAAGGTTGTCCACTGGCGCGCTACTCCCGCTCGCCGCAGGCGGCGTGGACGATTGTTGCGCAACCGCCCCCAGCCCCATCAGCAAAAATGCAGCCACGGCAATCAGACTCTTCGTGCGCTCCGTATTTCGATTCATATTTCGATCCATGCAAGTTCTCCTCGAGAGTTGTTTGTGAAAGGGCATAGGGCAGTTTGGCCGGGAGTCGTTATACTCTACTAATACAATCGACTTACATACATTACAAACGGCCTTAACAATAGCGATTCCCCGCCAATCCTGTCAAGCAAAAACTGAGATCAGACCCAACCTCGGTCAACGAGTGAAATCGAGAGTGGCTGTTGAAAAACTCCGTGACCGCAATGTCTTTTTGGCTGCGATTATCGCGGCTGCCGAGTTTGTTCTTCTTACTTCGGCTAAGTGGCAGCTTTCACAGTGGGGTCTGTCGATTGGCTACACGGTCCGACGGTGCAACATGAACTTGCTGTGGGTGCGTGCCGGCCTTGCTCCGGCGGTTGCGCTCGAAGCTGCGACTTTACAACGCGGCCCGATTGTTGCGCGCGGAGAATCGCATTGGTTCGATTCGTGCCGGGAACGATGCCGATCTGCTGCCGGTCGATGGGAATCCGCTCGAGGACATCGGTGCGGTCGAGCGCATCTCGATTGTGTTTTTCAAGGGCGAGCATCTTGACCGCTCCGATCTGTTCAATCAGGAGTAAACAAAATCGCGTGCGCCGGATGCTAGACTATGGTGGATGCGGGTTCTCGGCATTGATTGTGGGACGGAGTACACCGGCTACGGTGTCGTCGAGCTCTGCCACGACGGCAAGTTGATTTGCCTTGCTTGCGGCGCGGTGAAGCTCTGTGCTCGCGAGTCGATGCCAGCGCGTTTGTCAACCATCTTCGACCACCTGGGCGCGATCATCGTGGAACACCGGCCCGATCGGGTTGCCATCGAAGATGTTTTCTATGCCTTGAATGTGAAGTCCGCGCTCAAGCTGGGACAGGTGCGCGGGGTTGCGATGCTGGCCGCATCGTCTGCCGGGCTGGAAGTCTCCGAGTACTCACCGCTCTCGATTAAATCCGCAGTCGTCGGCTACGGTCGAGCGGAGAAGCAGCAGGTGCAGCACATGGTCACGCGGCTGCTGAATCTGGCCGAGATTCCTGAGCCGCCAGACGCCGCCGATGCTCTAGCCATTGCGATCTGCCATTTGCATACCGCGGCTACGTTGGAACGCCAGCAAGCGTGAGGGATTACCAGCGCCGTTACATTTTGGCATAATTCTTTGTACATGTTCCTCAGCCAGTTTCGAACAGGGTGTGTCCCAGCGCAGGTGCTCAAGTATGGGTTCCGCATTGCCCTTCTTGCAGGCTTGATCGCGTGCTTTTTGGCTCCTGCACAGGCTCAAACGGTTGTCCCCACGGTCAGCTTCACCTGCGACTTTCCCGGCTCTGAACCGGATCACTACTCGATCTCGGTGTCTGACGATGGTAACGCTGTTTACGACTCCGACAGTAAGCTCAACGACTCTGCCGCCAGTGAGCCTTTCCACTCGAATTTCACCGTCTCCCAAGCCTCGCGCACTCGTATTTTCGACCTCGCCAAACGCGCGCACTATTTCGAAGGGGATGTTGACTCGAAGAAAAAGAACCTGGCATCCACCGGTGTGAAAACCCTCGCATACAAGGATGCGCAGAAGAGCACGCGGGCGACCTACAACTACTCGCCTATCCCCGCGGTGGAAGACTTGACAGCTTTCTTCCAATCCCTTTCCACCACTTTGGAGTTTGGCCACCGTCTTGATTACTACCTTCGCTACCAGAAACTTGCCTTAGACGAGGAGATGAAAAAGATGGAGGAAATGTCGAATAGCGGCGGCCTGGTGGAAATTTCAGCGGTGGCTCCCATCTTGCAGAAAATCGCCAACGATCCGGCCGTGATCAAGGTGGTGCGGGCCCGAGCCCAGCGCCTGATGCTCGTCCCCGCGGTCAAAGGCAAGTAACCAGCAAGGACCGAATATAAGTGACTTTCGGGCAACACAATAGCGGGAACCGTGTTCTAATATTGTAGAGGGGCCGTTCCGGGGGTTTTCCATGTCTAGGGTAAGCATCAAACTGCTGATAGCCGCAACGGTAGCGTTTTCTCTACTTCTCGCGGTCCCAGTTCTCACAGTTCCGGCCTTTGCCGATTCGCAGGCCCGTGTAGTGCGATTGAGCGAGGTTCAGGGCGACGTGCAAGTCGACCGCAACACCGGACAGGGGATGGAAAAGGCTTTTCTGAATTTACCTATCACGCAGGGCGTCAAGTTGCAGACCGGCAAGAATGGCCGGGCGGAAGTGGAGTTTGAAGATGGAAGTACGCTGCGGGTCACTCCGGAGACCGTGATCACGTTTCCTCAGCTCTCGCTCCGCGACTCCGGGGCGAAAGTCTCGACGGTGCATCTACAGGAAGGCAGTGCCTATGTCAACTTCGCCGGCTCAAAGGACGACGAGTTTACTCTGACCTTTGCCCACGAAAAACTGGCGCTCGCCCATTCGGCTCATCTTCGTCTTGAAATGGGGGACGCGGATGCGACCTTAGCCGTCTTTAACGGCGAAGTGCAGGTCCAGGGCGATGCAGGCACCGTGGCAGTGAGCAAGAACCACACTGCACAGTTCGACCTCACCGATGACGATCACTACGAATTGGCTAAGAGTGTCGAACCGGATCCCTTTGACCAATGGGATAAGGAGCAAAATCAATACCACCAGCAGTACGCCAGCAACTCCTACAGCAGCTATTCGCCTTATGCCTACGGCACCAACGATCTGAATTACTACGGCAGTTTTTCCAACGTGCCGGGCTACGGCAACGTTTGGCAGCCTTACTTTGTCGGTGCAGGCTGGGATCCGTTCATGAACGGCGCCTGGGCCTTTACTCCCGGTTTTGGTTATGGCTGGGTATCCGGCTACCCGTGGGGTTGGACGCCGTACCACTACGGCTCGTGGGTTTATATGCCCACGAGTGGATGGGGATGGCTGCCCGGCGGCACCTGGACGGGATGGAGCACGCCGAGGATCGTCCATCCGCCGTCGAACTTCCTTCCACCGCAGCCCCCATCAAATCTAAGCCACGGAACGGTGGTCGTGAACCGGGGTACGGTGCCAATCCAACTTGGGCGATCGTTCAACCGGATGGAAATCGCCAAGAACTCGGCGGGACTCGGAATCCCGCGGGGGGGAGTCAAGAACCTGAACCAGCTGTCGGGCACGGTCCAGCAACAGGGATTTGCTACGGCAAAAGTTCACACTGCGCCCGTGGGGGTCAGTTGGTGGAATGGCGGCGGATTTTACGGACCGGGTCCGGCGATGGCGGCGGGGCACGCCGGCGGTTTCTCCAGCGCTTCAGCCGCACATGGGAGCGCGGGCGGAGGCCATTCCGGCGGCGCTGGTGGGCATCGTTAAGACGATCAGCCTGCGAGACAATGGTTGAAACGTGAAAGGGTAGCTTTCGGGCTGCCCTTTTTGATTTTGAGCTGAACATTTGGGTTAAGCGATGTTTTGTTATGGCCGATTAATTTGGTAATCAACAAGGGCCAAGCCATGGTGCGGGATACCTTCCGCGTTTGGTAAGAAGAAACGATGGATGCCGGGCGTCCCCGCCCGGCCCAACGGGCGAGCGCCATTCTTCGTCGCTCATTTCTTCGCGTTCGCGGCTTCGTCCTTCAGGTAGTTCGCGCTCAACGTTCCTTTCTTTTTGGCCAACTCGATGAGCGTGGGATAAAACTGCACGAACGTCGTGTCCACGGCGGCGTGCTGCTCATGGCAAGAGTAGCAGGACGCCTCCTTGGGCACCTGTTTGGATGGGCTGTCGGTCTCAAATCCGAAGAAAGCCCACTTGCCAGCGAAGCGCGATTCATCTTTAACGTGGACCTCGCGGCCCATCGTTTCCGAAGTCTGGTAGTGGCCACTCTTGTTAATCGAGGCATTGCTACCCGCCACGCGAACCTCGAGCACCAGCATGGTCTTGTCGGGCCAGGTTCCAGTTTGAAGGAATGCCTTATATGCATCCGGGTTCACAAAAACGTTGTCGAACATAGAGTGATCCATCCCCATGGCGTTTGGGCTGTAACTCATGTCGACGCCCGAGGTCAGATAGACCCATTCGCGATAGTTTGCCGGAAACAAGAGGCGGCCGTCCTCCGTGTAGGTTGGCGTCTGCGTGGATGAAGTGTGTTCAGCGCCCTGCGAAGGGGTCGTCTTCGAGTCGTACTGCGCAGGGAACAGGAAAGCCAGGCAGAGCAAAAGCAAAACGCGCATGTTTGCGTCCTCCGTCCACGTTATAGACGATTCGTCGAACCCGCAGTTAGCGCTGCAAGCACGCGACCCTACGTAATGTTCTCGGCGTCGCGATAAATCGCGTATACTAAATCCAGCCCTTAACCACGAAGATACTCGCAACCAGCCCTGCGCCTTCGCGATTGAGAAGACTCAAAGGCCGAGACGCGGCAGGAGATATCTATGTCGTTAATAAATGGAGACAAGTCCCGAGCGAACCGTGAGCGCAAGCAGAACATTCAACGCCGCTTACGAACTCAAGCGCTGCTCCATGCCGAGGCTGCCAAAACGAAACCCGCGGGCGTGCCCAAGAAGGTGAAAGCCGCCGTCCATCCCGAGCCGGTCACGTCTTAGCTTCGTGACGGTCCGGAAGAGCCGATTCTTTGGATGGATCGCAACCCGCAAAATCATCCCTGGAGGTGGGTATGGCTGGTCGAAGTCGTTCAAGCTTTAACAAACGCCAGAAAGAGCGTTCGCGTCAGGACAAACAGCGCGAGAAATTAGAAAAAAAGCAGCAGCGGAAGTTAGAGAAACAATCGGGCGTTCCAGGGGAAAATGACGACTTCGGACACAACGATTTCAGTCTGGCTGGGGATTATGAAGATCCAGCCGAGGAAGTGACCGTCTCCAACTCGAACGCCGAGGATTAAACAGCCGGACATTCCTCACCATACCCCACAGACCCGGACGACCCCGTCCGGGTGGCCGAGCAAAGTTCGGCAGGCTTCGCATCCGGGAAGCACTCTCACTTCTTGCCTAGGAACGCGTGCCTCGCCTTCTTTCCCGATGCCTGCCATAACTTGAAAACCTCAAACACAATCACTGTCGAATAGGTAACCGCGATCCAGACCCCCACCTCCTCGATCGGCAGGCGGGCCCAGGCTCCAATAAACAAGCCCGTCATTTGGGCGTCCTGAAACCCCCACCACTTATAAGGCACGGCCAGCGTGGCTTCCCACAGCAAACTTACCAGCACGATTATAAAAAGCGTCAGGCTGAAGGCTCGCCAATTGATAAACGGCCGGGCGGTCGGAAAGAAGCTCATCGCAGGAACGAAAGCGCCAACCACGAGCACGGTGAAGTAACCTGGGAAACCGTCTGGAACCGGCGAGAACATTTTCTTGTAGACGATGGCCATCAAGATCAGGAGCACTCCAACGATTGCGGACGTCGAATGGAACTGAAGCAGGCGAGAGATCTTTTTGGCCTCACCAGCGTAGTCGGGAACGTTGTAGGCCACCAGCCAGAATTCGTCCAACCAGACATAAATCAGCAAAACGCAGAGGAAGCCAGTGAAGTAGAAAATGTACTCCTCGACCGGAACCCGCGCGCCCAAGGCTGGAGCTCCGATCCGCAACGTTGCACCCGAGTTGAAGAAAACAAAGAACCGTTGGGCGAAGAAGAAATCCAGGCCGAAACCCAGCGGAACCAGAACGCCGATCGTCCGCCAAAAAGCTCGTCGCGGAATCTCCACGCCTTCAGCCGGCACGAACCAGAAGCCAATCACGACGATCGGAACAATGAAGAGCAGCAGGCTCCAGGTATAGCCGTACGGGGTCGGGTCGGAGCCCGGCACTTGCAGTGTTCCGGGTGAGCGTACCGTGCGCAGGGTAATCGCGGCCGGAACCGCGACGATCGCCAACATGGCAGCGACGAGCCAGGCGCTGATGCGGGGGCTCGGATCTGTGCCGTACGCGCGGGCGCACATGAAGGCAATCCTCCCGACGTTCGCAGTGAAGTTCGGAGAATTCTACTCGTCTCTCGACAGCCTTGCTTGGGCGGCACGTTCGATCTCGGCGTTGATTGCGCCTCCGATTAGAAACGCTAATCCCGTCACATAAAGCCAAATCAACAGAATCATCACGTCCGCAACAGATCCATAGGTTGCGGCATAGGTATTGAAAAAATGCAGGTAGCCGCGAAACCCTGCCGAAGCGGCGAACCATAGAAACACACCGAATACCGAGCCGGGAGTGATCCAGTGCCAATGCTGCTCTGGCAGGTCCGGTCCAAAGTAGTAAATCGCTGAGAACGAGACAATCACGAAGAGCAGGGAGGCCGGCCACTGAAGCGCTTTCGAGACCACAAGCATCGTGGATTGCAAGGAGAGTTTCGCCCCCACCCAATCGACGAGATGCCCACCGATAAGCACCATGACCAAAGCTGAGAGAAGAAGCATTGAGATGGCGAGAGTGAGGCCCAGCGCGATTGCCCGAACTTTAAACCAGGAACGGGTTTCCCGAACCTTGTAGACCGCATTCAGTGTGGAAATCATGGAACTCAGACCTCCGGAAGCGAACCACAGAGCCAGCACGATGCCAAGAGTGAGCTTTCCGCCGCTCGTGCTCATGGCAAGCTCGCTGGTGGTTGCTTGCAGAAGTTGGAAGGCTGCTGGTGGAAGCAAGTCCCCGAAGTAAGCCAACAGCCCGCTTTCCAGTTGAGAACTGCGCGAGGCAAACAGGCCAAACAAGGCCAGCATGAACAGCATCAGGGGAAATAAGGCCAGCAAGAAATTGAATGCCAGCCCGGAGGTGCGTCCGAGAAGATCATCTTCGTCGGCCTCGCGAATCACGTTTTTCGTAAGCTGCCAGGGCGTCAGGCCGCCTAGTTTCCAAATCGATTCGAAATGTTGCCGCTTTGCTACCGTGGAAGATGCCATAAGACATTTGCCCGGGACTTCGTCGGCATTGCGAGCCATTCAGCGTACTACGATGCCCGCATAACCCACCACCATGTCGCGGTCGCCGGAGACGTCTCCTGAGGTCGCGTACTTGATCAGTTCGGCGGAGGTCGCGCCCAGGCGCTTGGTTGCGGTGAGCATTACGACCGCCGGGCCGAATCCGCACATGCTTATTTCTTCCTTCATCACTACGTCGAATAACCCGTGGGCATCGAGCGCCAGCATCCTCTCGATCGCCATGTGGTCTTTGGTGCGTGTGATGGCGTCATTCTCGTAATGATTCATGTCGCTCGAAGCCACGATCAGGATTCTCTGGTTTTGCGCCTGCACAACCTCGGCTACCGCTTCTCCCAGCTTTTGTAAAGTTTCGAGCTGCGCTGTGCCCAGGGCAATGGGGACAAAAGTGAAATCGGCACGACAGGCTTGGAGGAAGGGCAATTCCACTTCGATCGCATGCTCGCTGCGGTGAGCATCGGCGTCTTCGGTCAGGAGCGAGAATCTTTTCTTCAGGGCTTCTGCCAGCGCAGAATCAATGGCGACTGGCCCCAGAGGTGTCTCCCACCTTCCACTACTCATAACGGCGAGCGGACGCCCTTTGCCGGTGTGGTTGGGACAGAGAATAATGATCCGCTGGGGGATCTGTAGTTGGGAGTACACAGCTCCGGCCACCAGTCCCGAGTAAATATATCCAGCGTGCGGAGCCACGCAGCCGAGCGCTGGACTCGTGGCTGCTTCCGGTGAGAGGTAGAAGCGCACATCATGAAGCAGAATGTTCGGGTCGCTGGGGTAGAATCGTCCAGCTACTGCGGGATGGCGAACTGGCGAATGCGTTTGCATGTTTATTAACTAGACGCGGTTAAGAAATCACGGCCCTGCGGTTTCCAGCAATGCTCGAAACAACGCTGCGCTTTTCTCCAGCGATAATGCTTCCGCCCGCACGGTCGGCTTGACTCCCGATTTTTCCAGCGCCGCTCGCAGCGCGACCGGTTGGTAGTCTGACTTGAGATTGTTCCAGAGCGTCTTGCGCTTCTGGCCGAATGACTTTCGCAGAAAGTCGATAAAGTCCGCCTCGGGCACATGCAAGCCTTCGATGCGGGACTCAATCGTAAGCCGGACGACTGCAGAGTACACCTTGGGCGGCGGCGAGAACGCGCTCGGTGGCAAGGTGAATAATTTCTCGACGTTGGCGTAGAGCTGAGCCGTAGCCGAGAGCAGGCCATACTCGCTGCTTCCGGGACGTGCTTCCAGGCGGTCCGCGACTTCGCGCTGCACCATGAGCACGATGGTCTCAAAATATTTCCGGTAGGCGAACAGGCGCAGCAGGATGTCCGAAGTAATGAAGTAAGGCAGATTGCCCACGGCGCGCACCCGCTCCGGTTGGTGTTTTATTCCCGGACGCGTGCTGCCGGGCTTGGGTCCGAAGAGGGTATCGAAATCAATGGCCAGGATGTCGCCCTCGATGATTTCCACATTCGGCGCCAGAGAAAACTTCATGCGCAGCTGGGCCGCCAGAACGCGGTCGAGTTCGACGGCGATCAGGCGCCGGGCGCGCCGGGCGAGCAGGGAAGTCAGCGCGCCGCGTCCAGCGCCAATTTCGAGCACCGTACTTTCGGAGAGATCTCCGAAGGACTCGGCAATGCGCAGCGCGGCTGCGGCGTCGGCTAGAAAATGCTGTCCCAATTTGGGCGTTCTGGGAGTCGGACGCGCAGCAGATACCTTCGGCACATTGACCCTCTTTCTTTCGGACGGCTACACTGGACATTCACCCCGCGAGTCTTCGCGCGCAGAGTGCCATTAAGCGACAACGCCCTACTATCATAACTTGCACCGAAGCGTGGGCCATAATACGGAGGTTGGTTTTCATGCACATAGCTTTTGCTGCTTCGGAGTGCGTCCCGTTTTCCAAGACCGGCGGATTGGCCGACGTGGTTGGCGCTTTGCCGCGAGCCCTGGTTGCTGCCGGGCACCAGGTCAGCGTATATGTGCCGCGCTATCGCCAGACCAAGCTCTCCGACGCACAGACAGTCGTCCGCAGCGTTACCGTTCCCTTTGATGATCACTATCGGTTCTGCTCCGTGGTCAGCGGAGGCAGTCACTCGGGCGTGCGCTTTTATTTCGTCGACTATCCTCCGTATTTCGATCGCGAGGCGCTTTATGGAACCTCTGCCGGCGACTATCCCGACAATGCCGAGCGCTTTGCGCTGTTCTCGCGGGCCGTGCTCGAGGCTTCCAAGGTACTCGGCGTCCCCAATGTTTTTCATTGTCATGACTGGCAATCGGCCCTGATTCCAGTGCTGCTGCGAACGCAATACGCTGAAGACCCCGCTTTCCGCGACGTCGGCACCGTCTTCACCATTCACAATATGGGATACCAGGGCCTATTCCCGCCCGATACTTTGCCGCTTCTTACTCTACCCTGGGACCTGTTGGCAATCGACAAGATGGAATTCTTTGGACAGGTGAACTTCCTCAAAGGGGCCCTGGTATATTCCGATTTCGTTACCACGGTGAGCCGTAAGTACAGCCACGAAATCCAGACTGCGGAGTTCGGTTTTGGACTGGAAGGCGTGCTCCGCGACCGGGCCTCGACGGTAGCCGGAATCCTCAATGGCGTCGACTACGACGAGTGGAGTCCGCAGTCGGACAAGTTTATTGCGGCCAGATTCTCGCCCGAGGATTTGTCTGGCAAAGCCAAATGTAAGCAGGATCTGCTGGCCGCATTTGGCGTAGCCAAACCAGATCTGCGTCTGCCCGTGATCGGGATCGTCTCGCGTTTCGCCGCCCAGAAAGGTTTCGATCTGATCGCGCAAATCATGGATCGGCTGGCGCGCGAGGAAATGATCATCGTCGCCCTGGGCAATGGCGACAAGCAATACGAAGAGATGTTCGCGCGCATGCAGAAACAGTTTCCGCAGAAGATTGCAGTCAAAATCGCCTACGACAACGCGCTTGCGCACAAGATCGAAGCCGGCAGCGACATGTTCCTCATGCCTTCCAGGTACGAACCTTGCGGGCTGAATCAGATCTACAGCCTCAAGTATGGAACCGTACCCGTTGTTCGCGCTACGGGCGGGCTCGACGACACCATCGATCCCTGGGACGCGCGCACCGGGAAGGGAACCGGTTTCAAGTTCACTGACTACAGCGGCGAGGCTCTGTTGCTGACCATCAAAGAAGCGCTAAAGGCTTTTCGCGACCAATCCTCCTGGCAGACGCTTATGCGCAGCGGCATGAACAAAGACTTCTCCTGGAACGCATCGGCCAAGGAATATGTTCGTGTCTACGAACGGGTGCGGCAGGCTCGGTCTGCGCCGAGTGCGGTGCTGGCCACGGTATAGGCTACCGCTTGCACCTCCATGGCTTCCCCGGTTCAAAAATGGGAAGCTGGCTGTCATTAAGAGTGACTATTGGTTGTCACGAATCTTGACAACCTGCCGGCATCCATTTAATCTCCTAGTGTGCCGCTATTCATGTCCTATCTTTGCGGTGCTTTCTAACCTTGTGGGATTCTTTCAGGCCGAGAGAGTAGACAGACCGTTCACTCCCACCTCCTGCCACATCGAAATTCTGCGCCTTTCAGAGTGAATGAAATGACGCGGAGCCTGTGCCCCGTCGTGCGGCGACGAGATCGTGTTGCGACTGCGCGAGGGTGATCGGTGGCAAAGGAGGCTCCCGGCTGAAGGTTCACCTGATCAACCCGAGCAGTGTGTCATTTGGGACAGCGGTCATCACACCCCGCTGGCAGTATGTGCTGGCGGCAGCCACTCCGAGGAGCTTTGGCGATCCTGTTTTGGTGGATGAAACCCTATCTCAGGTAGATCCTTCCTCGATTCACGCGGGAGATGCGGTCGGGATTGGTATTCATACCGCGAACGCGCTGCGCGGTTACGAAATTGGCAAACTGGCGCGCAGCCAGGGGGCGTACGTAATTTTCGGCGGAATTCACGCCACCCTGTATCCTGACGAGGCCCTTGAGTTGGGAGGAGCGCACGCCGTGGTCAAGGGTGACGGCGACATCGCGTGGGGGCGGGCGCTTGCCGATTGCCGCGAGGGAGTTCCCATGCCCATCTACGTCGGAGGGCAGATCGAAGCCAGCGATTTCGTCTCCGCCCGCTGGGATCTGGTTCCCCGCAACCGCTATATGTGGGCCTCGGTGCAGACGGTTCGCGGTTGCCCCAAGCATTGTTCTTTCTGCTCAGTCTGGCGCACGGATGGCCAGCGGCCCCGCCAGCGTGCTTCCGATGTTGTGATCGAGGAAATCGTGCAACTCCGGCGCCTGGGTTTTCGTTTTATCGCGCTGGCCGACGACAACTTCTATCCCGTAACCTTGACTGACTTAAGCTTGGCTGTGCAACAAAAAAACTCTGCCAGGCTGAATGAACTCAAATCCATACGTGCGGAACGGTTCGAGCTGATGTCTCGTCTCGCCCAGCTTCCTGATGACATGGTCTTCTTTACGCAGATCACAATGGAAGCGGCAGAAGACCCGGAATTTCTCGATGCCATGAAAGCCGCGCGCATCAAGGGCGCGCTGGTGGGAGTGGAATCGGTTACTCCGGAAGGATTGAAAGATGTCTACAAGGATTTCAACCTGGCCGGCGAAAAACTCACGGAACAGCTTCGGACCTTCCGGCGTCACGGCGTGCACGTGCTCGGCTCTTTCATTTTTGGCCTGCCCAGCGACCGTCCGGAAACCTTCGCGGCGACGGCCGCTGCCGCCATCAGCGCGGAATGCACCTTCGCGCAATTCGTGATGTTGAGCCCCTATCCCGGCACGGTGGATTTCAACCGCTGGGAAAAGACGCTGGGCGATAACCCGCCGACCGTCGCAGGAATTCCTTTGACCCGGCGCTGGCTCATACCGCAGGCGCTTCGCCCCAAGTTGTATTGGGATCATCCCGTGATGTCAGCCGAAGAAATTCGCTCGCGAACTCAGGGCGTGTGGGACAGTTTCTACGGTTGGGGTCCCATTTGGAAACGTTCCAAATTTATCAAGTCCAGCCGGGGACGGTTGGCCTTTGTACTCATCTCCAGGATTTACCGAATGATGTATGCCGATACCGGCATCGCCACGGATAGCGCGCGTGTTTCCTGGTCTGGACGCTGGACCCGGTGGATGGCTAAGCCTTGCCGCCATCTCTTTGCGGGCAGCCCAATGCCGGATCTCGAAGTTCCTGACAGGCCGCAGCCGGATATGGAGTCGCCATCGCTGGTTCCATTGTCGTTGTGAGTGGACCTTTCCTTTCTGTCCTTTGTGGTTGACGAAGTACAAATGCTGAAACCACAAAGGACGCAAATGTACACAAAGGGAGATGTCGTGGGAATCTAACGTCTCTACGTCCGTATACTCCCTCGGTTGAAATTCATACTTAGTCAGAGCTTTCGTGGCGCGATCGACGGAGCTTCACTTAGAGGAATCTGCCGCCGCGTCGCTGGTACAATCCTTCGAGGAATCTTCTGTGGTCCTTTATGTCCGCGCCCGGCAAAACCATCTTTCACGTAGACATGGACGCGTTCTTCGTCTCCGTGGAAGAGTTGTTCGATCCCGCGCTCAAAGGCAAAGCCGTGGTCGTCGGAGGCCAGCGCGACGAGCGCGGTGTAGTCTCAGCAGCTTCCTACGAAGCGCGCAAATTCGGCGTGCACTCGGCCATGCCGCTGCGCACGGCCGCCAAGCTCTGTCCGCATGCCATCTTCGTGAATGGCCATCCCGAGCGCTATCGCGAGTGCTCCGAGAAAGTCTATCGTGTGCTCACGTCGTTTTCCCCGCTAGTCGAGATGGCATCGATTGACGAAGCCTATCTCGACATGACCGGCACCGCTCGCCTCCATGGCCCACCTTTATGCGCGGCTCATGCGCTTCATCAGAAAATCAAGTCTGACACGCAATTAAATTGTTCGATCGGCATTGGTATCTCGCGCCTGATCGCGAAGGTTTCTTCCGCCAAGGCCAAGCCGCATGGAATTCTCTGGGTCATTCCCGGGCAGGAGGCGAAGTTTCTCGCTCCGCTCGACGTGCGCGATATTCCAGGGGTGGGCAAAGTTACGGAACAGAATCTGCAAGCCTTGGGCATTCGGCGGGTCGGCGATCTCGCCCGCTTCGACGACGCATTCCTCGAAGAACACTTCGGCAAGTGGGGTCTGGCGTTGGCCGGCAAAGCGCGTGGAGAAGATGCCGGGGGATGGTTCGACACCGAGGTCGGTGCCGACACTGATCCCAAGTCCATCAGCCACGAACACACCTACAACGAAGACACGGCCGATCCCGAGCAAATCGAATCCACTCTGATGCGCCTCTCCGAAATGGTAGGCCGCCGCCTGCGGGAACACGGATTGCACGCGCGCACCATTCAACTCAAGCTGCGCTATAAAGACTTCACCACCATTACGCGGGCGCACAGCTTGCCTGCTCCTACGCAACTCGACACCGAGATTTTCGAGCAGGCGCGCTCGTTATTTCGCAAGAACTGGCACAAGGGAACGCAAGTGCGCTTGCTTGGAGTACACGCCTCGTCGTTCCAGGGCGAATCGAAACAGGAAGATTTGCTCGAAGGTGTCCGCCGGGAGCGCTGGCAGCGAGCTCTCTCGGCCGCGGATCGCCTACGCGACAAATTTGGGGAGTCGAGCGTGTCCCTGGCCACAGGATTGAGGGGCGGCTTCCGCGAACGCACCCACGAGAACCCAGCAGGCCTGCCGGGCAAACAGAAGGGCCAAGACTAGCTCCAGTCCCGTATCCCCAATTTCTACTGTCATTTCGGGCGCAGTCGAGAAATCCGCTTTTCTCGCGCCGGCCAAACGGTAGGACGTTACACGCAAGAAATCTCTTAGCACGCGCCACGGCCTAGACCGTTAGTAATCTATCGAAAGTAAGCACCTTCCAACATAATCGAGGAGTGGCAAATGAAGCTTCCAGGAAGTGGAGTCAGGAATGAACCCCGTAGAAGATCTCGAACAAGCCCTGACCCTCGATCAGGCACAACAGTTCGTCGATTTCAATTCGAGCCCAGCCGTTGAAGCTCCCTCGTCCACGCAGCAGTTGCTCGATGAACTGCTAGGCCGTTTCGAAGACGACGGTTCACCGATGTTCTCTCCGCACTGCCTCACGCCTGAGTTCTGCGCGGACTTCGACGAGTAGCATCTCTCCTGACCGGAACGAACCTGCCTGAATTGTCTCTTCAAAGAGCATACGTGTCATGCATAAAAGACGATTCGCCCTCCGCGCCCTCTGCCGTGGTTCTCTGCCGTCTCAGCGTTTTAAGATTTTGATTCTCCGCCTTTGAGTGGAAAAATCTTAGATCGCCGAGGTCGCGGAGAACGGCCGCAGAGTGTGCGGAGGGGCCGATGTGAGTTCTTTGCCAACAAAAGACGAAGGCCGGAACTCCGGAATTGCTTCCGGTCCCGGCCTGCGCTTCCCTCAACTCGTTCGAAGACCAATGGAGGACGGGCGTCCTCGCCCGTCCGGCTCGAAAAGACTTCTAATTGCTCGGCGCAGTGTTGGATGCCGATGTCGCGTTTCCGGTATTTGCGTCGCTGGTGAGGCGGCTCAGTCGCGGGAAGAACGGCGTTACTTCGAACGGCATTTTGTCACGCGCAGATGTGATGGCAACCGGCGCTGACTTGGTGAGTTCCACTCGGTCTGTCCAGGCATTCAGTTTCACGCGTCCACCCATGGGAAGCGCGGCAATCTGGTCCAGCTTGTTCGGATCGAGAGCCGGACCCGACGTGGCTAGCGCCGAAAGCCGCACCAGTTGCCCCTTGTCGTTGGTGAAGCTGTTGCCCAGGTGAGCCGTTAACAAAGCGTTAAGCGACGGCGCGCGTTCAGAAAGCTCTTTCAGGAACAACGAAGGCACGTCCAGCTTTTGCGCGTAGGGCGAGTTCTTCAAGAGTTCCATGGCTTTCGCGTCGGCCGCGGTTTCTTCATCCGGATTGTGCCGGAATCCGAAGTTGTTGTATGTCGATTCATCCGAGAACAGCATGCGATCGTTGAAGGCGAACTTGCTGCCCAGGTTGTGTCCTAGAACAATGTGCGCCAGTTCATGCGAGAGCACCATCGCCAGCGAAGCTTCGTCGGGAAGCACGTCGATCAAACCACGGCTGACCACGATGGTATTGCCCACGCTAAACGTTTCCAGCGGAGAAGTAATCATGACCCGAGTCCGCACTGGACGCGGCAAGTCGATATTGTTCGTGACGATCAGGTTGTTGACCACGGTCTGCAGAACCTTGTCGACTTCGCCGTCCGGAGCCACCAATCCAGATTCTTGCAAACGCTCGACAACGTTGTCCTCAGCCTGTTGCTGCCACTGCCGCTGCGCCTCGAGCGGCGACGCATCTGTCGTCGAAGGCGTTTCATCCTTCACCGAGTCAACTCGCAGGGAAGTGAGTTCGTCTTCCTTCCCGCCTTTCTTCAGGTCGTAGCCCCAGATGCGGCTCTGCGCCTTGAAAGCCATCTTGTCCTTGGCGCCGTAGCTGAAGTCGCCTTCTTCACTGTAGATGTACGCCGGAACCCAGTATCCCGGGATCAGGTTCAGGCGCCAGCTATCCATGTGGAAGTACATCGCGTTTTTCGGCCGGGGCGCGTACGTCCCGTTCAGCCGGACGATGTTGTAATCCTGGTCTTCCACCCAGATGCGGCCCAGGAAGCGGCCTTTGCCAGCATCTTTCTTGGGCGTAACGTCAAATACGAGGCAACGCACGTCGCCCAGGAACTCGCGGCGCACGTACTTGAAACTGTAATGACCGCGGTCGAAGTCCTCGCGGTCGGCGAAAATCATCCAAGAGAAGCCCATGGGCTTGTACTCAAACTTGAACAGCTTGCTCACGCCGCCCAGCAGATTCTTCTCGAAGCTTTCGTCCTTGGAAAGATAGTCGCGCCGGTCAACGCTCTCTCCCAGGTCGAGACGGCCAAGGAAGTAATGGTCTTCGCTAGGCACGGGCCCGAGTTTCTGATCGGATTTCAGATTCTGCAGATAAGTCTCGACCAGGGGCGTGCGCGACTTCAACATGTCCATCAGCGCATGTTCGCGCACGATGGCGCGATCCACGACCTGATCCATGGTCGTGGGCGCAGCCGTTGCAGCTGATGCTGCAGCCGGGTTGGCGGCCTGCGATGCAGCCGGTTGAGCCGTCGGCGCTGGCGCGGCCGCGGTTTGCGACCCAGCAGCATTTGCTTGCACGGGGCTCGATGTCGACGATTGATCCGCCGTCTGTTGCGCCATCGCACTCAGCGTGATCAGCAGGAAAGCGGTGAGCATCCATTTCCAAGTACGCATAACTCTGTTCCTCTCTAATCTCAGCAAATCAGTCTCAACAAATCGGTCTCAGCAAATCTATCTCTACAAAACTCAGTACGCTAACTGGAAAACCACATGCACAATTGCCGTGGAATCCACGGGTGTGCCAAAACGCTGCGCCGGCTTGAACCGCATCTGACTCGCCGCCGTCACCGCCGCTTCATCCAGCCCATGACCCAGGCCTCGTACCACGCGATTGATGTGCAATTGCCCATTCGCGCCAAACATCACTTCCAGCAGCACCTCTCCCTCGAGCTTCAGCTGCCGGGCTTCCTGCGTATAAACCGGGCTGGGTTTAGAAAGGATTTCCACCTGCGTCGTGGCCGGACCGCTATCCGCTTGCGCAACCTTGGGTCCGCCATGCGAGAGTTCCTGCGCCCCGAATCCCGCTGTCTGCACCGAGGCGCCGTGATTCTTGTTGTCTCCCTGCGCAATCCCGTTTCCGAAACCCGCGCTCGCGATCGTGCCCTTGATTCCTTTCGCTCCCCCCGCTCCGTTGCCCGTGCCCTGGCCCTCAGGAAGGTCAAACGACCCCAGCTTGGCCGAGGCGAGATGGGCGTTGTCCTTGCCCTGTCCCTTCAAGCCGTTCGGATCCCCGAATCCTCCGGTCTGCACCTGCTGTATGGGAGCGTTGACCGTAGCCGGAGCCGAACTGCCGAACGCGCCCGTGTACACAATCTTTGCCGGCATCGCGCTCGACGGCGCCGCCAGTTCTGGCGCCTTGAACTTGGTTTCCAGCTTCGGAGCCTTCTCTTCTTCCTCTTTCTTTTTCGGCGTGCGGATATCCTTCGGCACAAATAGCTTCGCCGTGGGGAAGCTCACCGCAGGCGTCACCTTGGGCACGACTGCCAAACGCCGCAGCTTGGGCTTTGGCATAACCGGTTGCGGCTTCAAGTCGGGCCTCGGAACCAACTCCGTAACGGTCATTCTCTTATTGAGCCGCAGAGTGTCTGGAAACAAGAAGCCAGCGCTCAGCAGCAGCAGGATAAAAAACACCTCGATGCCGTAGCTGGTCGCTAACGTGCGCCAATCCATGCGCCGGTCGGGCAGAAGACCGAAATTTAGCTTGTCGGGCGTAGCCATCCACACACTCCAAAATAGGGAACCCGAGCCTGGGGAGAGTGCGCGGGTAGAGGTTCTAACTTACGGGAGAGCGGGCGAGGGGTAAACGTGTCTCCGGCACGTGTACTTAGGTAACGAAAAGAAGCCCAAAAGGGAATCAGCCCAAAACGGCGTGCGCTTGTGGGATTCGCCGGCCGTGAAAAACCGCGCCTTCGGGTGGCGCAGCGCTTCAGTGTGTGCGTGAAAACTAGAAATTCGACGTTTCCGTGGGACGAACCAGTTGGTTTTCAGCCGCGGCGCGGCGCAAGAATTCAGCCCACGGCGCAAGCCGTGGGTAAAAGTGGGAACCAGACAAGCCCCAACGGGGCGAAAGCAGAGTTCTCACGCACACACTTCAGCGCTGCGATAAACCGCGGGCGAATGAATAAGGGGTCTTTACCCGTGTTCAGCAAAGATGCGCTTCTACGCGGCCAGTTCAGATCGCGAAAAAAGCGCTTCGTATCAGGGTATGTCTTCAGGCATACCACAGCAAACCGCAATTAACCCGGCTGTAGTCGCTGGCATTCGAACACAAACAAAAAGCTCAGCCACGCGAACGCAGCTGAGCTTCCCATATTTTCAGAGCAGAGGCTACTTGTGATTCTTGTTGGCAGCCATGGCGGCCTGCTTGAGTTCCTTGCTGGCTTGGTCGAGCAACTCCTTGGCATGCTGCGCGTGTCCATCCATGTCAAACTCATTGGCTTGTTGGGCAGCTTGGAGCTTTTCAAAGGCTTGGTCGCAAAGACGTTGCGCCGCAGCCAGGTTTGGATGTCTTTTCCCACTGACGTTTTCGGCCGGCGGCTTCATTCCGCCAGTTTGACCACCACCTTGTGCGTACAGCATACCCCCGAACAGCAAACCAACGCTCAGCATACCTCCTAGTAACGCGTTCTTTAGCATCTGTACCCTCCTCAAAGAGTGAATTGCTCGCAGTTTGAACCCATAAAAACCAACAAAGTTGCGATGCCCGCTATTCTACGCAATCCCCGAATTTTCCGGGAATCCCCATGTGTACCCCCAAGGTCCCCACCGCGGGTGGCCCTGACAATGGGGTTCGTTTTACTCTCGAGGGTGCCCCGTCCAAACTCCCGCTTGGGCGGGGTTTTCCGTAAGGTCACCGATGAACTCTGGCGGAGTCCAGGGGACGGAGGCGATGTTCCCCAATTTCTTGACCTATTCCAATTTCACCTTCGGCGCAGTCCTAGATTCCCAAATTGGGACCAGATCAGCCCCGCCCGACCGCTTTTCTCTCGATCTCACCCTCCAATTGCGATAAGACGTCAGCATATAGGTTATCTATAAGATAATCTACGATCCTTGACGACCTATCCAGACCAGCGGTTCTAAAATGGAATGCGCTGGCGACGGCACCGACGTAACTCCCGTTTTTCCAATATTTTGCCTCTAACTACCTTAAGAACCATAGATCTAAGAGGTAAGAGAATTTCCGGTCCTTTGTTTTCTGGATTTTAGGCAGAATCGAGATTTTTTTTGACCCAAAATCTGCACCAGAATGTGTGCAGTGAACCAGAATTGGCGATCAAGCTGGACCAAAGTCCACGAGTCAACCAGCCGCGGAAGCGGGGTAAGAATGGCAGCCCACGGCGCAAGCCGTGGGGCAGAAGTGGGAAACACACAAGCCCCGGAGGGGCGAAAGAGGCGTCGACCAAAAAAGCCGCCGAATGCGGCAAAGAAATGTCTACCGATTCTCGCGGGCCCGTCGCCGGGCAAAAGCATAAAAAACCGGCACGCCAGCCAGGATTACGAGGCATCCAAGCCCCGAATTCCGCAGATTATCGGTAAATGTGTAGTAAAGAAGCAGGGCGGAAGACAGCACAAACAGGCTAGGAACCACGGGGTATCCCCAGACCCGATAAGGCCGGGCAGCCTGCGGATCGCGTCGCCGGAAGACGAACACCGTGCTCCCGGCGATCATGTAAAACAGCCACTCGGCGAAAATCGCCAGCGAAAAGAACTGCCGGAAGCTTCCCCCGAGAAGCAGCAAAAGAATTGAAAGAGCGGCCTGCACCACGATGGCGACCGAAGGCGTGTGAAAGCGAGGATGAACTTCGGCCAAGGCGGAAAAGAAATAGCGGTCGCGCGCCACAGCGAAGGGAATGCGCGCTCCACTCATGATGGTGCCGTTCAACGTGACCAGCATCGAAACCGCCATCCCCGCCGAGACAATGCTTGCGCCAAGGGTGCCCCACACTAAACCGATGGCGTCGGAAGCGGGTCGAGGAGAAGCCGCAATCGCATCCGCAGGGAGGACGAACTGTACCGCCGCATTCACCAGCATGTAGAGTGCGCCCACGGTGGCGACGCCCACGATCAGCGCAATCGGAATATTGCGCTCCGGCTGGCGAATCTCTCCAGCCACCATGTTGAGATCGTTCCATCCGTCGTAAGCCCACAAGGCCGCCACCAGTGCCGCCATGAATCCGGCCAGCCCACCCTTTGCCGCGGAATAAGTCCCGGCAAAATGGCTCCAGCTTCCCTCGCGATAGCTGAATCCGATCACGACGATGCCCAGAATGATCGCCACTTTCAACAAAGTGAAAACCAGTTGAAACTCGCCGGCTCGCTTGACCCCGAGATAATTGAGTAAAGAAATGAGCACCGTCGCGGCGATGGCAACCAGTTGTCCATAAGTGATGCGGACCGGCTGGCTGATGACAGAGTCGGAGAAGAACGCAAACACCGGAAAAGTCTCAAGGATTCGAACCAGCCCCGTCGTGACGGTCGCGATCGACGCCGGCTTGGCGATCAAAAACCAGGTCCAGGCGTACAGAAATCCAGCCAGCGCGCCATAGCCATCGCGAACATAAACATACTCGCCGCCCGCCTGCGGCTTCATCGCGCCCAGTTCGGCATAGGTGAGCGCGCCGAAGAACGAGAGCAGCCCACCCACGATCCATGCCAGATAAACCAACTTGGCCGACCCGACCGCCTGCATCATCTCAGCCGGGACCAGAAAGATTCCGCTCCCAATGATGGTGCCAACAACAATCGCACCCGCATGACTCACTCCAAGATCGCGCGCGAGTTCGGGACGGGACTTTACGGCTTGGATGTCAGTTGGCATTCGGCGAGTGGAAAGTATAAGCGAAAACTTGAAAACGCAAACGCCGCTGAGCCTACACAGAGATCGCGGAGAGCCTCACCCTCTGCAATCTCTGCGGACGTTTTCCGCGTTCTCTGCGATTTAAGATTTTGCCTGCTCTGGCTGGAGCACGATGCTCGCGACGTATCCGACGGTAAATGTCACCACCGTTCCAATCGCGACGTACCAGGTCCAAGGTACACGTGTTCCAAGCCAGATGTAGAGTTCGCAAGCGAAGCCGCAAAGCATGCCAATCATCACGCCGGTTTGATTGGCTCGCCGGGTCAGAACTCCGAGCAGGAACACTCCGAGCAAAGCCCCGTAGGCGACGGACGCGATCTGCAATCCGACTTCGACGACGCGTCCAACTTTGTGCAGCGACAACACAGCCAGCGAGAACAGCACCAGCGCCCAAACGAAGGTTGCGATGCGCGAAAGCTGCACTCGGCGACGTTCGTCGGTTTGCGGTTTGTGCTGCAGATAAAAGTCAATGATGGAAGTCGACGAAAGCGAGTTGAGCGCGGCGCTCAAGTTCGACATCGCCGCTGCCAGGATCGCGGCAATCAGCAGGCCAGAAATTCCGTGCGGCATCTGAGTGACAATGAATCTGGGATAGATTCTGTCCGCCGTTCCGAAGTTCGCGGAAGGCACGCGGTAATAGGCAAATAGCATCACGCCAACTAGCAGGAACAGAGCGAACTGGAACAGGATGGCGATTCCGCTCGAGAGCAGGGCAGTCACAGACTGCCGCTGGTTGCGCGCCGCCAAGAGTCGCTGCACAATCAATTGATCGGTGCCGTGGCTGGCGGTGGTGAGGAAGGTTCCACCAACGACTCCCGCCCAGAATGTGTAGGGCTTCCAGAAGTTGAGGCTGAAGTCGAAGACGCGCAGCTTACCTGCATTTTCGGCTACGCTGTGAATGGTGGCCCACCCTCCTGGAACCAGGTGAAGGATGGTGAACAGCCCGACCAGGGTTCCGCCCACGTAAATGACTGTCTGCACGACGTCGGTCCAGATCACCGCAGCCAAGCCACCTTCGAAGGTGTAGACCAAAGTCAATATCGTAATGATGGCGATTGAGGGAATTTCCCCTGTGCCCAGCGCAATGGCCACGACGATTGAAACCGCATAGACCCGCACGCCTTCGGCCGCGGCTCGGGTCACCAAAAACAGGCCCGCGGTCAGGGATCGTAAGCCGCGCCCAAAGCGCCGTTCGATCAGTTCATAGGCGGTATAGAGATCGCCGCGAAAGTACTGTGGTAACAAAACAAAACTGATGATGACGCGTCCCACCAGATATCCAAGGACAACCTGGAGAAATGTAAGATTCGTATCGTAGGCCAAGCCGGGAATACTGATGATGGTGAGCGTGCTGGTTTCGGCTGCCACAATCGAGAGCGCAATCGCCCACCAGGGAATGTTGCGATCGGCGAGGAAGTAATCGCGCAAGGTACGCTGACGTTTGCGGAAACGCAAACCGAACAGAGTGATCCCGGCAAGATACAGCCCGATGATTGCGAGATCGAGTCTGTCCAGGTTCATGGATCTTTGATTCCTAAGAGTATCCAGCTTTGGATTACCGCAGTGGCTTATCTGTGCGAGGTATCCAGCTCGTAAATTCGGGGCAGGGCTTCTCACCACGGAGGCACAGAGACACAGAGGAAATCATTCGATCCTTGCGATTTTGGACGGCGATGGCCAAAAGCAGAATAAAGGAGCTTCCTCTGTGCCTCCGTGGTGAAAGGTCTTTTGTGGTAGAACTACGCTCGTGAGCATCTTCCTCGGCATTGACGGTGGCGGCAGCAAGACCTCGTGCATTATTGGCGACGAGAATTCGGTCCTTGGCACGGGGACATCCGCGGGCAGTAATGTGGTTCGGGTTGGAGAGGCTCGGGCGCGAGAGAGTCTGGGAGTTGCCATACGACAGGCTTGTGCTGCGGCCAACATCAGTCCGTCACGGATTGAAAAAACTTGTGTGGGAATCGCGGGCGGAGCCTTGCCTGAGATTGCGGCGGTGGTGCGGCGCATGGTGTCGGAGTTTGTTTCCGGCGAAGTCGTAGTTGTGGGCGACATGGTCATCGCCATGGAAGCGGCATTTGGCGCTGGGCCGGGAGTGATCGTCATTGCCGGCACCGGATCGATTGCTTACGGACGGAATTCAGCAGGCCAGACAGCACGAGCTGGCGGCTGGGGATTTGCTATTTCTGATGAAGGATCGGGACACTGGATTGGACGGTCGGCTGTGGCGGCGACCATGCGCGCTTTTGACGAAGCAGGAGCGGAGAGTGCGGGCCCGCTGCTCGAGGGCATCATGAAGTCCTGGGATGTGACCACGCGCGAGCAATTGGTCGTGGCTGCCAACAAGTCTCCTGACTTCGCGGTTTTGTTTCCGGCCGTGGTGTCCGCAGCCGAGGCGGGCGACGCAACGGCTCACATCGTGTTAACCCATGCAGGTAGGGAGTTGGCGACTCTGGCTGGGATCGTGATCGCTCGACTTTTTGGGAAGCGTAGAGCAGTTCCGGTGGCGGTTTCGGGAGGAGTCTTTGGCAATTCCGTGGTGGTGCGGCAGGTCTTCGGCAGGTGCATTCGCGCCACTTACCCGCGTGCTTCGCTCAACGCCACGCCGATTGACCCAGTGAAGGGCGCGTTGGCGTTAGCCCGTAAGAATGCGGTGCTTTAACCATGAAAACTAAAGACCGCCGTTCGGAAACCTCAGTGGGTAAAACCCCTGATTCATTGGAGGCATGTAAAGCCGTACCATTCCACAACCAACCGTGATTGGAGCTTTTCTAGACAGTCGCGTTTGAGCAATTACTTCGCTGCTGACATGCTTTCTTTCTTGTCCGCTTCGCGGTGATGCAGCAGCTCTACCAGAGCCTGGTTCAATCGTGTGCGGATGGCGGAGCGCTCCTGGGCGCGCGCGATGTAGCGGACATGGACTTCCACGCCCGAGGGGGTTGGGCGCAGGTTGACGGTTGGCGCGGCTGAGACTGAGCTCACTTTGTAATTGCTGGCGGCGTTCTGCCACTCTTTTTCGGCCGCGTGGACGTTGGCCTCGGTTTCTTTGGCCACGGTCTTCTGAATGGCGTCCAGCAGCGGGTAGGGATCCTGATTCGGAGGTACGGTAATTGTCAGTTCGTCCCAGAGCCACTGCCCGCTGGTGGTGAAGTTGAAGAAGTGGCCCTCAATGGCATAGCCGTTGACGAATGCCACCTTGCGCCCGGTGGGGTGGCCGCTATCGGTCCAGTTGCCAGTTTCGAGCAACACGGTGCGCAGCAGATTGATCTCGACCACTTCGCCGGCCACGCCGTTGATCTCGACCAAGTCGCCGACACGCAGTCCGTTTTTTCCCATCAACACAAACCAGCCGAAGAAAGCGACTATGAAATCCTTCATCGCCACCGTGATTCCCGCCGTGGCCAACCCAAGGAAGGTTGTGGTCTGCTGTGGGGCGCCGGCGATCACAAACAAAATGAGCAAGACGCCGACGGCCTGCACTGCAAAACGAATCACCGCACGAAGTGTGTGCAAGCGGGTGCCCGGACCCATTTCGGCGAGGCGGCGGTCGACCGAACGGTCGGCAAGGTACACCATCAGCACAATGAGAATGATGATGAGCGCAGACTGGAACATGCCATGCAACGCGGTGCGCTGGTGAGAACGGATTACCGCAATCCATCCCGCGTAGCTGTTGGCCAGTTCCTGCTCGTCTTGAATGCGCTTGTCCAGGTCAGCCAGATTCTTCTGGTCATTGGAAAGACGATGCAAAGCCTTGACCGCCGTGTTTGCAGTGGTGGGCACGGCGCTTGGCTGGCTTGCGGATTGACCGGCGTTCGGTTGGAAGCTCGCTTGACCGGGACTCGTCTGACCGGAAGTTGGTTGACTCGTGGCTGGCGGGTTCTGTCGCTGTTTAGCCTTTCCCGCTGTGACTTGCTTTTCGAGCGCGGCGTGCTTCTCGACTAGCTTGGCCGCAGTCTGGCGGGCCTCGTTTTGCGCTTCCAGCAATGGGATCGCCTGGTTGCGCAAGGCGCGCCAGGCAACGAATTGGGCGTAGAGGCTGCCGGCCTGGTAATTGATCTCCTGGGTATTTGCCGCCGCCGCTGCAGGTTTTTCATCGGCTCCATGCTCAGCCGCCTGGTGCTGGTCGAACTGGCGTTGGATCAAGCTGCCGGGATCGGCGCCCGAGCGGATCAAGTCTTCCCTGGCATCGCTGGCCTCGTCCTGATCGAGTTCCAGTTGGGCCTGGGCTATGTCGAGTTGTTCCTGCACACGTTCCTGTTTGACGCCGCTCGCGGAGGCAAGGTCTTTCTTCAGTTGCTCGACACGCTCTTGGTCGGCTTTGACATCCAGTTCGGACTGGCTGGCGTGTTCAAAGAGTTCACGGTTCTGCTGTGTGGGCGCGACGGGATGGTTCGCGGCATCGCGCAAAGAGTCGTGAAAGTCGAGGTCGACCTCGTTGTCGGCGAGTTCCGCAGCCTGATCCGCGAAGCGATGTTCGTCCGCGCCCACCGCCAGCTTGGCCATTGCGCGCGCCGTCTGCAGCGGCCGCTCCTCCACCAGAGGAGCTTGCTCGGTTGTGGTTCCGGCGGCCGTCGGCGCAGCGAGTGGGCCGAGATCGCGAGTCAGGATCGATCCGACGACGGCAGCCAATACCAAACCGACCAGCCCGAGCGCGATCAACCAGTGGCGCGATTTCATCAAAGATTCCATTGGTGCGAAGGGTTATTATACGGCGCGCTATGCGAGTGTCCGCTCTCGGAAGGGCAATCGGAAGGCCGAGAACTTCCGTCCCGCCGTTGTCATTCTGAGCAACGCGAGGAATCGATGTTTTTCGCGTGGGCAGAGAAACCCAGATTCCTCTTTGCTTCGCTCCTCCGAATGACAAGGTTGGTTGGGAAGTTTGCCTACGGAGCCCAGTCGGCGATGAAGATGTTAGTTTCGTGCGGCGCCTTGCCATTGCGATTCGATGCCCACACCAGCTTCTTGCCATCGTTGCTGAACATGGGAAATCCATCGAAGCCGGGGCTGTAAGTGATCTGCTCCAGATTTTTGCCATCCACATTGATGGTGTAAAGCTCAAAGTTACCCATCCCGCCGGTCGAGCCTTGATTCGAGGAGAAAATAATCCGCAGGTGTTTGCCTTTGCGGAAGAATGCAGGAGCAAAGCTGGCAGCGCCGAGATTGGTGACGCGGCGCTTGTGCCCGCCGTTCGATCCCATGATCCAAATCTCAAGCGTGGTTGGGCGAACCAGATTCTGGGCCAGCAGTTCCTTGTACTCGGCAATTTCCATGTCGCTGACGGGATGATAGGCGCGATAGACAATTTGCTTTCCATCGGGCGAAAAGACCGCGCCGCCGTCGTATCCCAGCTCGTGGGTGAGTTGCTTTACGTGCCTGCCGTCGGCGTCCATGGTGTAGATATCGAGATCGCCGTTGCGCATGGAAGTGAATACGATATGCTTCCCGTTTCTCGAGACCGTTGCCTCGGCGTCGTAACCTGGTGAGTCGGTAAGTTGCATGAGGCCGGAGCCGTCTGGGTTGGCGGCGAAAATGTCGAACCCGGGGTAGACTGCCCACACGTATCCCTTGGAATAGTCTGGGCGGGGCGGGCACTTCGGGTCGGTCAAGTAAGTGGAGGAATACAGAATGGTTTTGCCGTCAGGATAGAAATATCCACAAGTGGTTTTTCCCTTGCTATTCGAGACCATGCGAACGTCGGAGCCGTCCACGTTCATGGTGAACATCTGGTCGCATTCGAGGTTGTCCCGAGTGGATTGGAAGATGAGCTTTTTGCCGTCGGCCGAGAAATAAGCTTCGGCATTTTGGCCTCCGAAGGTGAGCTGGCGAACGTTGCGCAGATGCTTTTCTTGCGGCGTGGCCAGGTTTTCTTGCGGCGTGGGTGGGTTCGGAGCGTCCGAATTTTGTGCGAATGCGTACGGCATAAGCCCGGCGCAAAGAGCCAAGACCAGCAGGGGCGTTTTCATGGGACGAACCGCTAGTTTAGCAGGACGAGGGCGTCGCGAGTCGATTGCCGCTCGGGTAAAATTGTCGCTGATTTTTCACGGAGGCTTCATGAAATTGCTGCTGCCAGTTTTTACCGCCGTACTTCTCGTCGTCTTTGTTTCTGCACGCGCGTCTCCTTCGGCCGCCGCCAAGAGCGATGCGGGCATCCTGCTCCAGCTCGAAGCTGACTTCATGAAGGCTGCGGCTGAGCGAGGCTCTCAGGGATACATGTCCTACTACGCCGAAGACGCCGCCGAACTGCCCAACGGGACGGATATGTTTCAGGGCAAGGAAAGTATTGCGAAGACGATGGGCTTTCTCGACGACAAGAACAACCACCTGACCTGGAAGCCGGTTTATGCCGACATGGCGGCTTCAGGCGACTTGGGTTATACGTATGGAACCTTTGAGTTCCGCTCCAAAGACAAAGCCGGAAAACCAACGGTTGAGTATGGCAAGTACGTCAGCATCTGGAAGAAACAGAAAGATGGGAGTTGGAAAGTTGTGATGGATATAGGCAACGCTTCGCCCAGCCCAAAATCTTAGAACGCAGAGCACGCTGAGAACACCCGCGGAGGTCGCCGAGAAAAGCTCGACTCTGCTCTCTGCGTTTTAGGATTCTCACTTGCGAAAGTGCTCTAGGATTGCTTCGGCCTGTGCCCGAGTGACTACGGAGGACAGAGCCGCCGCTTCGGCCTGTCTCACCGCCTGCACGCTTCCGAAATGTTCCAGCAACCGGCGCGTTGTTCGCGCGCCTACGCCGGGGATTTCCAGCAATTCGGTGGAGCGGTCGCGCATCTGGCGGCGTTTGCGGTGGAAGGTCACGGCAAAGCGGTGGGCTTCGTTGCGAATCAGTTGAATTAAATGCAGCACCGGGGAATGGTGGTCGAGAACGACCGGTTCATTTTCCTGTCCCAGCACGTAAATAATTTCTTCCCGCTTGGCAATGGCGGCCAGCGGCTGATTGATGATCTCGAGCGACGCCAACGCCTCGGCTGCGGCGTGCAATTGGCCGAGTCCGCCGTCGATCAGCACCAGGCTGGGCATCGGCTTCTTTTCTTCCTGCATACGTTTGTAGCGGCGCGTTACCACCTCACGCATGGAGGCGAAGTCGTCTACGCCATCGACGCTGCGGATAATGAACTTGCGGTAGTCGGATTTTTTCATGCGGCCGTCTTCCCAGACGACCATGGAAGCGACCGTTTCCGCGCCCTGAATGTGCGAGATATCGAAGCACTCGATACGGCGCGGCAACTCGGGCATGCCCAGCGCGTCTTGCAGAGCTTCCTGAATTGCCTTGGTATTCGGCTTCATGACCCGGAAACGCTGGTCGTACGACTGTTTGGCGTTGTTGCCCGCTAAGTCCAGGAGCGAGCGTTTTTCGCCGCGCAGGGGAACGACAATGTGGACGCGCGTGGCGCGTCCGCCCTCGGCGGCGATTTGCTCGGATAACACTTCCTCCAGAGTTTCGCGATCCTCGAACTCCACCGGAACGTAGATGTTTCGCGGCACGTAAGGCTGTCCGATGTAGAGCTGCTTCAGCAAGGCGGGGAAGAATTCACCGGGGTTGAAGATGGCCGGCGAAACTTCTGTCGAGCTTTGCTCGACCGGGCAGACGGAGGCATCCGCCCCCACCTGATCGTTTGTGAACTCTGGCAGTTCCTCCCAGAAGAATTCACGGCGGTCGAGAACGCGCCCGCCGCGCATGTGGAACAAGTTGACCGCGAGCATGTCGTTTTCGTAGTGGTAGCCGAAGACGTCGGCGTCGTCGCCTTCGACCGCGGCAATGCGCTGCTTCTCCTGCAACTGCTCGACCGTCGAAATCAGATCGCGATACTTGGCTGCCCGCTCATACTCCTCGGCCTCGGCGGCTTTTGCCATACGCTGGCGCAAAGACTGCGAGAGATCGGTGGGACGGCCTTCGAGAAACAGTTTCACGTCGCGCACTGCTTCCTGATAGGCCTCGGGCGTAGTGAGCCCTTCGACGCAAGGTCCCAGACAGCGTCCGATGTAGTACTGCAGGCATGCCCGGGGATGAAAGCGGCTGAGGTCTACTTTGCACGACGGAATCAGGAAATGGCGGTGAATCAGGTCCACGATGCGATACGCAAGGCTGGTTGGAAAATACGGGCCGTAGTACGAGCTGCCATCTTTTCTCAGACGCCGCGTGACATAAACGCGCGGGAAACGCTCGCCCAGCGTCAGCTTTACATAGGGATAGGTCTTATCGTCGCGCAGCAGAATGTTGAAGCGCGGCTGCTTCTGTTTGATGAGATGGTTCTCGAGGGCCAGCGCCTCTTTGTTGTTGGCTACAACGATGTAGTCAACGTCGACGGCGTCGCGCACCAGTGTGTCGGTTTTTGCGTCCTCGAGTCGGCCTTCGCGGAAGTAAGAACTGACCCGGCTGCGCAGGTTATTCGCCTTACCTACGTAGATAACCTCGCCCTCAGCGTTCTTGTAGAGGTACACGCCGGCCGAGGCAGGCAAGGTGCGGATTTTCGCGGCAAGATCCATGAGCTGTGTATAGACTTCTATTTTATTAGAGTTTGCGAATGCTCTCGGGGACGCGAACGGCCGTGTGTCACAATAGTGTCATATGCGCCCAACACTGACCATACGACTTACAGATGAGCTTCTGGCCTGGCTGAAGGAAATGTCTCGACGGACGGGGCTGCCGGTGGGGCGGATTATTCGCCAGCAACTTGAGAGTGCCAAGGCGCAAAAGGGGAATCAACGATTCCTGGACCTCGCGGGCAAGATTAACGGGCCATCCGATTTGTCGTCGCGGAAAGGCTTTTCCCGTCGATGAAGGCGGTCGCGATACGGCCTCATCGTGATGTTCGCGTCACTGACGCGCATGCAGTGATCACTGTAGATGAAAGCGATTTCCGGGCGTTCCGACGCAACAAACGGGAGGCTATTCCGATACTGTGTCCGCCCAGGAACGTGACGCCTGCGAGGCCGTCAGACCCAGGGTTAGCCGGTATGCCATCGTATAAAATTTCCCCACTTATATCGCCTTTGTTCCCTCTGGAAGCGCTCCTGTGCGCACCAGCAGATGTATAATCTGCGCCACAGCAACAAGTTACAGCCAACGCCGATCTGCCTTGGGTTGGCAGCGCTCGTGCTCAAGTACAAGGCGGAACGTAACAGCGGATTGGCACAGAACTTGGCGATCCGAGGCAAAACGACCCAATTTTGGTAGCCCAAATTTTAATAACCAGGTTCGTACCCAGGATTAAGCATCGAAGGATCAAGTGAGCTAAAGATCCGCTGACGTGAGAGAAAAAGGAGCGTCTCTATATATGAATCGCACTTCGTTAACTGTTCTACTGGCAATGGGCCTGGCGGCCTCGGTGGGATGCGCCAGCAAGAACTATGTCCGTCAACAGACCACCCCGCTGATCAACAAGACCAATGAACTGGACGACCTGACCGCAAAGAATTCGAAGGACATCAAGGACGTCGACGCTCGCGCCCAGGCCGGAATCCAGCAGGTGCAAGCTAAAACTGCCGAAGTGGACCAGAAGGCTCAGGCAGCTGGTCAAGCAGCCGACCAGGCGCAGACCCAGGCTACCAACGCCGTTCACCGCGTGGATACCTTGCAGAACGCAGTCGCCAACCTGGACAACTACAAGGTCGTGACCGAGACCTCGGTGCACTTTGGTTTTAACAAGGACAATTTAACAGCGGACGCCAAGACCGCGCTGGATCAGCTTGCGAGCGATGTGTCCAATGCCAAGGGCTATATCCTGACCGTCGAAGGCGCCACCGATTCAGTCGGCGATGCAGAATACAACTACGGACTGAGCCAGCGCCGTGCCGATGCCGTGATTCAATACCTGGCCGCGGAGCGCAACATTCCGGCCTACAAGATTTATGTGATCGGGTTGGGCAAGGACAAGCCGGTCGATTCCAACAAGACCAGGGAAGGTCGAGCCAAGAATCGCCGCGTTGACGTGCGTCTTATGACCAATACGACAGGAGCTGCTCCTGCGTCGGCCACGAATCAGCCGACGGGGCCGTCGCTATAACCAAGTTCACCCTCCTCCCCGGAGGACTTCGCCAACCAGGCTGCTCCATCCCCCGGAGCGGCCTGTTTTTTTGAGGCGAGACCCTTTAACCACAAAGGACACGAAGGTACACAAAGGAAACCAGACGTTGAGATCATCGTAGTCATGCCGGGAGGTTAATTTCTTGGCGCGCTTTCTTTCCTTCGTGAACCTTCGTTTCCCTTTGTGGTTAACGGGTTCTCTTCCGCGCTTTTTACCCTTGCAAAGCGTTAAAATCTATCCATGCGTACGTTTGTTTTCAGTACCCTCCTTTCCCTCGTTCTGGGAGGATGGGCGGTCGCTCAACAGGAACCGCAGACTGATCAGGATCAACAAGAGCAGCCTGGGCAGAACCAGGCTCCTCCGCGTTCGGCCCCGGCAACCGAAGCGGGGGAAAGTTCCAGCCGCGACACCCGGGTTGATATCAGCCCGCCGAAAGATGACGCCAAGAACCATCCCAACAGTGGCGTGGTTGAAACCAACCCCGAAGACGAACCCGAAGGCGACGTGCAGGAGATGCATCCCTGGAATCCTTACCGGGCGATGAAGGACGACGAGGTCGGTGACTACTACTTCAAGCGGAAAAGCTATAAGGCCGCGCTGGCCCGCTACCAGGACGCGCTGATTTGGAAGGAGAAAGATGCCGTCGCCAATTTCCGCATGGCGCAGTGCTACGAGAAGCTGGATCAACCCGACCAGGCAATCCCGCACTACGAGGAATATTTGAAGATTCTCCCCGACGGGCCCTACGCCAAAGAGGCGCGCAAGGCATTGCAGAAACTAAAGCGGTCTGAGGCCAAGAACGAAACCTCGCAGAAGACCGAATCCAAACCGTAACCTTGCTACTTCTCGACCCGAATGAACTCTCCCGTAGTTCCATTCACATCGACGGTGAGTTTGGCGACGTCTCGGCTGTTGCCGTAGATCACGTGCCAAATGAGTTCGTTGGTGGCGTGATTCCAGTCAAGCACGTATAGGACAGGAGTGTCCGGAGCCTTCTCCAGCACTTTATCGCCCCCGTGTTGTTGAGCAACTCCGTATGCCTTGTCCGAGTCCACATGCAGAAAGCCAATATCAAAGACTTGCGTGGACGAATTCGTGGGACTGTAGCTGTCCTCCGCGCCAGGAATGACCCCGCGCGCAGGAGCGTCCTGGGCATCCGTGCCCGACCATACATAGGTCTTCGCTCCGTGCCCTGCGGGAGACGCGAAGGACGCGCGCCATACGTCCGCCTTGCCGTCTTTGCCCTTCCAGTCCGATGTAACCTGCGATTCCAGCCGGTACGGTTGCGCATCGCGTGCCCATCCACGCGCCGCGACGTAAAGCTTTTGGAAGGCGTAGCGGCCGGTCTGGAACTCCGGGGCTTTCGGCTGCGGCTTCTCCGTCTCTGCCGGCTTCGAAGACTCCGATGAACAGCTTGCCATCGTCAATAATGCGAGTGCCAGCATCGCCATCAGCAAGTTTTTCATAGCATCATCCGTAGGGCGTGAAATTTTGCGACCGTGAATGCCGGAATTGATTCTACTAGAAGCAACGGGAGGAGTTCGTCCATGGATGCGTACCTACAAAGGTTACAGGAAGCGATCGCGTCCGCTACTCAAGACATGAGCGCCGAAAGTCTGCTGCGTCATCCCGAGGGCAAGTGGAGCACGGCCGAAGTCCTCGAGCACCTCTATCTCACCTACACCGGAACTACGAAAGCTTTCGAGCGATGCCTGCAAGCGGGCGAACCACAAGCGCGGACGCCGATGCTGAAGGACCGCGTGAGGACGTTTGTGGTCACCGGACTCGGGCACCTACCCAAGGGACGAAAATCGCCAAAGCATGCCCTACCCCGTGGGATGGCGGTTGAAGAAGTCGTACGCGACATCGGGCACCGCATCTCAGCCATGGACGACCAGATTGCGAAGTGCGAAGCCCAGTTCGGCAGAGGCACCCGAGTGTTGGACCATCCCATCCTCGGACCCCTGACCGGGCGTCAATGGCGAAAATTTCACTGGGTCCACGGCCAACACCACCTCAAACAGATTCACAGGCTCCGCCAACAGAGCTAGTAAAGCAGGATGCCGGCGAATGCCATCACCAACGCCGTCGCCAACGCTCCGCGTTCACAATGAGTGGAGAGAGGGCTAAGCAGATTTTGGGAAGCGCCACTGGCGAGCGGATCAAGCCAGTATTGACGCGGCGATGGGTTCGGAATAGCTTTGGTCCAACTGCGGAGGTCAGCCATGCGGAACGGAATCGCCGGAATTCTCTGCTTGGGCAGTTTGATCAGCGTGGCCCAGGTTCAACAGCCCCAGGTTCAACAGCCCCAGGTTCAGCAGCCCCAGCAAACTTATTCTCACGAACCGGCCCGCGACGGCGGAGTACGGGAAGTGGTCGAGGGCATTTTGATTCCGCCCGTTCCCCATGCGCCTTTTACGGCAACGCTGGCGACCGAGTCAGTTAAATTTGCTGCCGATGGTGCCGCGATGACATTCAATAACCAGCGGCGCATCGCCCGAGACGCGCAAGGCCGCGTCTATCAGGAACGCTGGTACTTGGTGCCCAAGGGCGGGCAGATCGAATCCACTATGAACTGCATTCAGATTGCTGATCCAAATCATTTGACGCTCTACAACTGCAGCACCGAAGTGCGCATTTGTGATCTGGTGGTTTACGATCCCACGAACTCTCTTTCGGCCTTGTCGCCTCATAAGGGCACCTCCGGTCCGCTGCCGCAGGGTGGTGGAAATGTGGTGTGGGAGGATCTAGGAAAAAGGAACATCGCCGGCATCGATACGGTCGGAACGCGAGAAACGACTACCACTGAGCCTGGGACGATGGGCAATGACCAGCCGCTCACCTACATGAGCGAATTCTGGCACTCGGACCAGCTTGGAATTAATCTGCTGTCCATTCGCACCAGTCCATTTTTCGGAAAGCAAACGTTCACCATCACCGAGCTCACTGCCGCCGACCCAGACCCGCAACTCTTCGCAGTGCCGGCCGGCTTCAAGGTGAACGATCAAAGGAAAAATCCACGGATTTCACACTAACTTCGCTTTAGCGCCATTACACCCCGAGCCGCGCGGGCGCGATTACTCGCTTGAAAATTCCTGGCATCCTGTTGGTCATCCGCGACACGAAATCGGAATCGTAGGTGCTCGAAACAACTAGTAGTTTTTCGAGTGGTACGGGTCAGCCTGGCGGAACTAATTTACGGTTATCGGCTTTGCCGCGCAGAAGATACTGTATCGTGTTGCGCCCACCAGTGAGACGAGCACGGACTAGAGCCGACGGTGGGGTTGCTCCACTCCAGGCCGAGGTTCCCAACATCGTGTGGTGATTGCGGTTCTCGCGGTTTGAGTTCGTCACAAAAAGCTGAGTTAATCGGGGCAAGCCACAAGGAGATCACGATGCCAGAGGCAACATCGAACGTCGAGTTTGCTCACAAGATCCACGAGCAGGCCCATCATCACGGATCACCCTCAGGCGCGCACGCGGAATGGGTCGAGATTCTTGAGGCCATAGTGCTCGCGATCGTTGCCATCGCCACCGCCTGGAGCGGCTACGAGGCGTCGCGCTGGGGAGCCCTCTCGGCCGAGAACTACTCGCGGGCTTCACGCACCACCGTGCTCTCGCAGGAAAAAGCTACCTTGGCGGGTCAGGATCGGCTCGATGACATCGTGACCTTCAACGGTTGGGTCGCGTCCAAGGTCGCCGGCCGGGACAAACTCGCTGCTTTCTACGAACGCCGCTTCCGGCCCGAGTACGCCATTGCGTTTCAGGCCTGGTGGAAGCTCGACCCTATTAATAACCCTTCGGCGCCGCAGGGACCAGTCTTCATGCCCGAGTACAAGAACGCCAATGCGGCCGAGTCGGCGCAATTTGCGGAAGAGGCGAAAGGCTATTTTGAAAAAGGCGTAAGCACGCGCGACACCGGGGACGACTACATCAAGGTGACCGTGTTTCTGGCCACCGTGCTGCTGTTGACGGCACTCAGTCAGCGCTTTCGAATTCTTGGGCCGCGGATCGCAGTGGCCGCGGTAGCTGTCATTCTGCTATGTGTAAGCGCGTATTGGCTCTTGACCCTCCCCCGTGCATAATCGCGAGCCAAAGAAAAGCCCTCGATCATATCGAGGGCTTGGAACCGCGCGCTGGCGAGCCGTACTATTGTTGACCCGTGCTACTTTCTCGAACTGAAGACGGAACACCCGCCTTACGGGCGTCTTCCTGCATGTCATCGAGTTGCTGTTTGGCGGCGTCCGCGGCTTTTTTCTTTTCAGCAATCTTCTGCTTGTAGTCTGCGTCTTCTTTGTCCCAATTTCCTGAATTCCGTAACCGGCTCCCGGCGTCGGCATACATCGCGGCCGCACGCAGTTGATATTCACGCTGCTCCACGTCCAGTTCGCGATTGAGCAGGTCCAATTTCGCTTTCTGGTCCGCTAACTTGTCCTTCCATGCGTCGTAGGTTTTCTGGCGATCCTCTTGCGATTGTCCCGGCTGGATTGCGGGCGGCTTGTCGTCGCCTTTCTTCTCCGACGAAGCCGCGTCCGCCGTATTTTGCGCTGGGCTATCGCTTGACGACGCCGCGCCCCCCACAACGCTAAGCTTATCGTCCACAGGCATATTCTCGTTGTCGAACTGCTTCGCGTTATTTGGCTTTTTGTCTTTTCGGACGGCTCGGGCGTAATCGCCGAGGGGTTGCGAATCTTGGGCTTTGGCAGGGGTTGCCATCGCTCCGGCTAGAATCATTGCGGCAATCCAAACGTGTGTTATGCGTTTCATCTTTGTTTCATCCTCCGATTGAACTTATGCTCCGGCGGCCTTCGCGGCTTTTGCGCCGGCTAAGAAACCTCCAATGGTGTGATCCAGATCAGCTGCTTCTGAAACAATGTCGACGGCCAACTGCCGCACCAGTGTGGGATCCGAACTAACCGCCACTTGTTGCGCGTAGCTGGATATCGTAGCCAGCGAATTGCGCAGCGCCAGGGCCATTTCGGCGGACATTTCTCCGCGCAGTTCCTGCAGCCGCTGGATGGTTGCAAATTCCGTTTTGTCCGTGATCAGGCAAGCCGCGCCCAAAGTCTCACCCGAAGGTGTGGGCACCGGAGAAATCGTGATATCGAGAATGCGTTGGTCGCCCTCTGGCGTGATGTAATCCGCCTCCACGCTTCGCGAAAGGCCTTGTATCCGCAAACCCGGCTCGCGCAAACTGGCTTGCACCGCGGCTGCCAGCGTTTCCTGCGAGCCTAGCGACAAAGACGAACTCAATCTCGCATCCCGAAATATTTCACTCACACTCATTCCTACCGGTGAAGCAAATCCAAGAATGGTTTTAGCAGCGGCATTGGCGGTGCGGACCAGGCCGTTCGTGGTCAGAAACAACACTCCGCTCGAGAGGTTCGAGAGCACCGCGGCACTGATATTTTCTGAAGTCTTCGCTCGGCGCCGTTCCACCTGCTGCACGCTCAGCAATTCGTGTTTCTGCTGCTTCAGTTGCTGAATCACCGCGTTGTAGGTGTGCATGGGGAACTGCTCGAGCTCGGGGGCGGAGTCAACAGCGAAAGATTCCTCCGTGAGTATGCGACGCATACGCCGCAGTAGCAGAGTTGCGATCCAAAACGAGAGGGCCATGGCAAACAGCACCACCGCCATCCGAACCACGATCGGGTTGCTGAGCATTCTCACAGCAACCTCCAGTACCAGCGAAAAAACTGGTCACCAAAGAACGAAGCAACCATCGCCATGCTGCCGAGAAACACGCCAAACGGCATGGGAAAGCGCCGCAACGCAATGCTGGCCGACTCCCATCCATGACGGCGGGCCAGGCTCGCCGGCTCATGATGCCGGACGATCCGCCGGCGGGTACGCTTAATCCACACCACCAGCACGGTCGATAACCCAGCCAGCGATCCCACGATCGATGCGCCGAACAGAGTGAAGATGGTCAACCGGATTCCGAGGAACGCGCCCACCATCGCCATCAGCTTGACATCGCCGAAGCCCATGCCCTCGACGCCGCGGGCGCGCAGATAAATCGCTCCTGCGCCATAAATAAACGACGCTCCCGCCGCGGCTCCCATCAACGCTTGCAACAACGAGAGCCAAGGGCTCGAAGCCCCGGCAGCGGGTTGGTAGATGAGACCAAACAGCATCTTCGAGAGTAAATCGTTGACCGGAACCACCAGGCTGAACAGCAATCCGATGACAAGGCCCGGCAGGGTCAATTTGTCGGGCAAGAGCTGAGTCTCGGCATCGGTGAAGATCAAGCCCAAAAGAAGGAATCCGAAAACACAGTATTTCAGCGCGGCCAGGGTGAATCCGAAATACACATAGCAGGCCAAAAACAGCGCGCCCGTAAGGAGTTCCACCACGAGATAGCGCGGCGAGATTGGAGCTTTGCAGTAGCGGCAGCGTCCACGCAGAACCAGCCAGCTCAGGACGGGGACGTTGTCATAAAAGCCGATTGGCTGGGCGCACTTGGGGCACGCCGAGCCGGGATGAATCACCGACAAATCCCTCGGCAAGCGATAGATACACACATTCAGGAAGCTGCCGAATGCCAGCCCCAGCGCGAAAATCGCCAATGCGAATGCAGGGTCCACCGTGTGCTTTGCCCAGCCTTGCCAGATTAATGCTGGTTTCGCCTCGATTATACGGTGCCTCTGGGGGTAGGACCCAGGTACTAAAGGTACTGTCCGGAAGGACGATGGCGTGGGGTGAAGGGAGTGTAGAAACGACGGGTAAGGATAGCCGGCAGCGCCCGCCGAGAAACCCGGATCGAAAGCAAACCTTCCACTGAGGCTTTCGTGTAAGATGTTGGCCTTCCCCGTTTTACGTAGCTTCACTACACCCTTATGTTCGAACAAGCCTTCAAAAACATCGATGACGTTCTCCGTAAAGAAGCCGGATGCACCACCGAACTCGACTACACCGAGCAAACCTCCTGGCTCCTGTTCCTGAAATACCTCGAAGACCTTGAAGCAGGACAAGGCCACCGAAGCCGCGGCTCGAAGGCAAGAAATACACCTCACATCCTCGACAAGCCGTATCGATGGGAAACCTGGGCCGCACCCAAGGGCAAGGACGGCAAACTCGACCACAACAAGGCCTTAACTGGCGACGATCTCCGCGACTTCGTAAACGCCAAGCTCTTTCCCTACCTGCATGGCTTCAAGCAAAAAGCCACCGGCCCGAACACCCTCGAATACAAAATCGGAGAGATCTTCGGCGAGATCAAGAACAAGATTCAAAGCGGCTACAACCTGCGCGAAATCCTCGACCACATTGACGAACTGCGCTTCCGCTCCCAGACCGAGAAGCACGAACTCTCGCATCTCTACGAAGCCAAGATCAAGAACATGGGCAACGCCGGGCGCAACGGCGGCGAATATTACACGCCGCGCCCGCTCATCCGCGCCATCGTCCAGGTCGTGAAGCCCCAGATCGGCGAGCGCATCTACGACGGCGCCGTCGGCTCGGCGGGATTCCTCTGCGAGTCCTTTGAATACCTCAAGTGCAAAAACCAAACCTGACCACCAAGGACGTCGAAAACCCTTCAGGAGCGCACCTTCTTCGGCAAGGAAAAGAAGTCGCTCGCCTACGTCATCGCGATCATGAACATGATTCTGCATGGCATCGAGGCGCCCAACATCATCCACACCAACACCCTCACCGAAAACCTCGCCGACATTCAGGAGAAGGACCGCGTTCGACGTGGTGCATGGCCAATCCGCCCTTCGGCGGCAAGGAACGCAAGGAGGTGCAGCAAAACTTCCCCATCCGCACCGGCGAGACCGCTTCCTCTTCCTCCAGCACTTCATCAAGATGCTCAAGGCCGGCGGGCGCGGCGGCGTGGTCATCAAGAACACTTTCCTGTCGAACACCGATAACGCCTCGGTAAGCCTGCGCAAACTCCTTCTGGAAAGTTGCAACCTGCACACCGTGCTCGATTGCCCCGGCGGCACCTTCCAGGGCGCGGCGTGAAGACCGTGGTGCTCTTCTTCGAGAAAGGCGCGCCCACTCGCAAAATCTGGTATTACCAGCTCGACCCCGGCCGTAACCTTGGCAAGACCAACCCGCTCAATGACGATGATCTCGCCGAGTTCGTGAAGCTGGAAAAGACCTTTGCCGACTCGCCAACTGGAGCGTGGATGCCAAGAGCATCGACAAGACGACCTTTGATCTCTCCGTGAAGAACCCGAACGGCGGCGAGGAAATCGCGCACCGCAGCCCGCAAGGCAATCATGGAGGAAATCGCCGCGCTGGATGCCGAGAGCGCGGAGGTGCTGGGGAACATCAAGGCGCTGCTATGAGAAACGGGTGGCAGACAAAAAAGCTCGGCGATGTGTGCCAGCTAATGACAGGCGGAACGCCGAGCAGGGCGAAGCCCGAATACTTCGGTGGCGGCATCAAATGGCTGGTTTCAGGCGACATCCATAGAGGGGAAATTCATCGACTGTGAAGGCCGTATTACGGAAGCGGGCATGAGCAACTCAAATGCGAGGCTGCTGCCCGTCAATTCGGTATTGATTGCTCTAAACGGCCAAGGCAAGACACGCGGTACAGTTGCACTATTGCGAAACCGAGGCTACATGCAATCAGTCCTTGGTCAGCATCTATCCCAAGGATACAGAAAAGCTAATGCCCGAATTTCTGTACGCCAATCTTCACGGCCGCTATCAAGAGATTCGAACGATGACGGGCGACAGTGGCAAAAGATCGGCGTGGCCTAAACATGGGCCTCATAAGGGCGATGGAAATCCCAGTCGCTCCGCCCCCTGAACAGAGGCGGATCGTCGGCATCCTCGACGAAGCGTTTGAGGGCATCGCCACCGCCAAAGCCAGCGCCGAAAAGAATCTCCTAAACGCCCGCGCCCTCTTCGAAAGCCACCTCCAATCCGTCTTCACCCAGTGCGGCAAGGGATGGAAACAAAAGACTCTGGAGGAAATAGCAATAACTTTTGGCCGAGGCAAGTCAAAGCATCGCCCACGAAATGAGCCAAAGCTTTACGGCGGGGAATACCCATTTATCCAGACGGGTGACATTCGAAACGCAGACCATTTCATCACTGAGTACTCCCAAAGCTACAACGAGGTTGGCCTTGCTCAAAGCAAGCTATGGCCGAAAGGAACAATTTGCATTACGATCGCGGCCAACATCGCCGAAACAGGGATCCTCGGCTTTGATGCGTGCTTTCCCGACAGCGTCATCGGCGTGGTAGCAAACCCAAAAGAGGCCGAAATCGATTTTGTTGAATACCTGTTGCAGTCCTTTAAAGCGCGCCTCCAGGCAATGGGAAAAGGCAGCGCTCAAGCCAACATCAACATGGGCACATTCGAGCACGAACGGTTTCCATTTCCGCCGGTCAGCGAGCAAAAGCAAATTGTCTCCAAGCTCAACTCGCTCCGTGAAGAAACCCGACGCCTCGAATCCATTTACCAGCAAAAACTCGCCGCGCTGGAGACATTGAAGAAGTCACTGCTACACGAAGCGTTCACCGGCCAACTGTAAAGGAGAACCGCGGGCAAATGGGGGAACAAGCTGAGAGGGCGGATGGGAAAAAAGAATGCAGTCAACTGGTGACAAGTTGTCACCAGTTGAAAATGACGGCTCTACAATGTTTAAGGAGCACTTATGCAACACCTGCCCGCACAGTTTGAGAATCAGGCCATCCGCCGCGTTTATGACGAGCAGACCGAAACCTGGTGGTTTTCTGTAGTGGACATCGTGCAAGTGCTGACCCAGCAGCCCGATCCCACGACCGCGCGCAAGTACTGGAACAAGCTGAAAGAGCGCCTGGGAAAAGAAGGCAGTCAGTTGGTGACAAATTGTCACCAACTCAAATTACCCGCCTCCGACGGCAAGCAGCGGCTCACCGATGTGGCCACCGCCGAAACCCTGTTGCGCCTGGTTCAGTCCGTCCCCAGCCCCAAGGCCGAGCCGATCAAGCTGTGGCTGGCCAAAGTGGGCTATGAGCGGATGCAGGAAATGGCCGACCCGGCATTATCGCTCGACCGGGCCCGGGAAACATGGCAAAAACACGGGCGCAGCGACAAATGGATCCAACAACGCATGACCGGCCAGGAAACCCGCAACAAGCTGACCGACTATTGGGCCGAGCACGACATCCAGCAGGGCGAGGAGTACGCGATTCTCACCAACCTGATTCATCAGGAATGGGCAGGGGTCAGCGTCAAAGCGCATAAAGACCTGAAAGGCCTAAAGCGCCAAAACCTGCGCGATCACATGAGCGAAGCAGAATTGATCTTCACCGCGCTGGCCGAGCTTTCCACTCGTCAACTGGCGGAAAGCGTGGAGGCAACCGGCATGACGGAGAATGAAACCGCGGCGCGATCCGGAGGCCGAATCGCCAAGAAAGCCCGCCTCGATCTGGAGAGCAAGACAGGCAAATCGGTTGTTACCGGCGCAAATTTCCTACCCCCGCCGCGTGGCGTTCAAAAGCAAATCAGCGGAAAGAAGAAATGAACGAAGCCGAAACCAGAGCCGAGCACATCGATCCCGCGCTGAAAGCGGCGGGCTGGGGCTTCGTCGATGGCAGCCGCGTTCGGCGCGATTACTGGATTTCTCCCGGCCGCATCGAGGGGCAGGGACGGCGTGGCAAGCCGCTTTCGCGCCGACTACGTTCTGGAATATCGCAACACCAAACTCGCCATCATCGAAGCTAAAGCATGGGACAAAGCGCTTACCGAGGGTTTGGCGCAGGCCAAGAACTACGCCGAAAAAACTGGCCATCCGCTATACCTATTGCACCAACGGCCAGGGCATCTACGGCATCGACATGGAAACCGGCAAGGAAGGCGAGCTTCCGGTCTATCCCACGCCAGACGAACTTTGGAATCGGACTTTCGCCAAAGTGAACGCATGGCGCGACCGCTTCGCCTCTGTGCCCTTCGAGGACAAGGGCAGTTCTCATCCCGAGCCGCTACTACCAGGACATCGCCGTCGAACGGGTAATGGAAGCCATCGCGGCTAACCGCCAGCGTATCCTCCTCACGCTCGCCACCGGAACGGGCAAGACCTTCATCGCGTTTCAGATCGCTTGGAAATTGTTCTACAGCCGCTGGAACTTGAGCGTGGAAACAAGAAAGCCGCCGTCGCGACGTCCGCGCATCCTCTTCCTGGCCGACCGCAACAATCTCGCCGACCAGGCCTATAACAATTTCTCCGCGTTTCCCGAAGATGCGCATGGTTCGCATCGCGCCCGAGGACATCCGCAAGAAGGGCAAAGTCCCGAAGAATGCCAGCCTGTTCTTCACTATTTTCCAGACCTTCATGAGCGGTCCGCCAACAGACGGCGAGCCCTCGCCCTATTTTGGAGAGTACCCGCCCGACTTCTTCGACTTCATCGGCATCGACGAGTGCCATCGTGGCGGGGCGAACGACGAAAGCAACTGGCGCGGCATCATGGAGTACTTTGCCCCTGCTGTTCAACTCGGCCTAACCGCGACGCCGAGGCGCAAGGAGAACGCCGACACCTACGCCTATTTCGGCGAGCCGGTTTACATCTACTCGCTCCGGGAAGGCATTAACGACGGCTTCCTCACCCCGTTCCGCGTAAAACAGATTGCCACCACGCTCGACGAGTATGTCTATACGCCGGATGACTACGTGGTAGAGGGCGAAGTTGAGCGCGGAAAGCGCTACATGGAAGCCGACTTCAACAAGATCATCGAGATCAAGGAACGCGAAGCCCACCGCGTGAAGTTGTTCATGGACCAGATGAACCAAAACGAAAAAACGCTGGTCTTCTGCGCCACCCAGGACCACGCGCTGGCGGTGCGCGACCTCATCAACCAGATGAAGACCAGCACCGACCCGAACTATTGCCAGCGCGTCACCGCCAACGATGGCGAACTCGGCAACAGCACCTGCGCGACTTTCAGGATAACGAAAAGACGATTCCGACAATTTTGACCACGTCGCAGAAGCTCTCAACCGGCGTGGATGCTCGCAACATTCGCAACATCGTCCTGATGCGCGCCATTAACACCATGATTGAGTTCAAGCAAATCATCGGACGCGGCACCCGGCTTTACGATGGCAAAGATTATTTCACTATCTACGATTTCGTCCGAGCGTACGTTCATTTCAACGATCCCGAATGGGACGGCGAACCGCTCGAACCGGAACCATGCTCGAAGTGTGGTTCCTATCCCTGTGAATGCGTAAAGGCCGCGCCACGACCATGCGCTGTCTGCGGTCAGCGGCCATGCGAGTGTCCGAAAGAGCCTTGCGAAATTTGTGGCGAGCGTCCATGCGTGTGCAAGAAGAAAGCGACCGTGAAGCTGGCCGACGGCAAAGAACGCGCCATCCAGCACATGGTAAGCACCGCCTTCTGGCACCCGGACGGCACGCCGATGTCCGCCCAGCAGTTTATGGATTTACTGTTCGGCAATCTCCCGGAGTTCTTCAAGGCGAGGCCGAACTGCGCGCATTGTGGAGCGCCCCGGATACGCAGGAAGAAACTTCTGAACGGACTGGCAGAAAAGGGGCTTTGGGCACGACCAACTCGCCGAAATGCAACGCATCATCGACGCCGAGAAGAGCGACCTCTTCGACGTGCTCGCCTATGTTGCGTACGCCCTGCCGCCGCTGACCCGCGAAGAACGTGCTGCCCGGGCAAGAGTAGCCATCACCACTCAGTTTCAGTAGCAAGCAGCAGGCCTTCCTAGAGTTTGTCCTGGCCCACTACGTGGGCGTAGGAGTGGACGAACTGGATCAAGAGAAGCTAACGCCATTGCTCCGCCTTAAGTATTCCAACTCCCTCTCTGACGCCGTTGCGGACCTCGGCAGGCCTGAAGAGATCAGCAAGGTATTTGTAGGATTTCAAAAGTATCTGTATCAACCCGTTCCCTCGATGTAGGTGTCGCAGTGCTCGGCCAGGCTGCGGAAATCGCAAAAAAGACCTCGGTGCCGAAAACTTGTCAAGGGGTTAAAACCGTCCAATTTCTCTTAAGCTGCTGATTCAGATGGAAATATAAAGTTCAAAATTTGGCGGGTTTACCCCCTCCAATTTGCTAGTCTAGAAGTAGAAGCAAATTCAGCAGGCGCGGCCGGAAATTCCGGCTCGCGCCTTTTTTATTGGAGCGAAGATGAGAAAAGACTCTAGGAAATCCCGCGAGCCCAGATGGCGAAACGCACCCATGGTCCGCGGAAAGCTAACTTGCAAAGCCAAGGGCGAACTCGGAGAACTCGCCTTCGTTCACAAAGCTGCTAGCCTGGGATTTGGCGTCTCCAAGCCCCACGGCGAAAACGAACCCTATGACTTCATCGTCGACTCGGGCAAGCGTCTGTGGAGGGTGCAGGTGAAATCAATTTTCAGCGTCTTCCGCGATGGCTATAAAACTGTAGGCCAGCGCAGCAATCATGATATCTACAAAGCCAACGAGGTTGATTTTGTTATCGTCTACATCGCCCCGCGAGATATTTGGTACATAATTCCTCTCAAGTATTTACCGGCATCTCGCGCCATAGCCCTTTATCCTTCAGGATGCAAGCGCGGCGGAGGCCACTTCGAGTGCTGGCGCGAAGCCTGGCACCTGCTGGCGTCGGGCGGCGATGCGACCCCTCAACCGGGGATACTCCGCCGGCTGCATGCCATGGCTTGCCAGCCGACTGCAGTGTTTGGCACCATGCGGGGCCATCGCTGATCCCCGTTGACAGATCCGCGTTGACTGATCCGCGTTGACACTCACGCAGCACGCCCCTAGACTGGAGGTGCTCCGGCGCAACGGCGAAGCTTGTAACGGAAGGCCCGAGGACGCTCAATGGCTTGGCTGCAAAACAAGTTCGAAAAGAATTTCCTGATCACCACGGTGGACTACGTTTTCAACTGGGCGCGGAAGTCGGCAGTGTGGCCCATGACGTTTGGGCTGGCTTGCTGCGCGATCGAAATGATTGCGTCTTCGACGGCTCGCTTTGATATTGCACGCTTTGGCTCGGAAGTATTTCGTCCCAGCCCGCGGCAGAGTGATCTGATGATCGTGGCTGGCACGGTAACGCTGAAGATGGCCCCGGTGGTAAAACGCATCTATGACCAGATGCCCGATCCCAAGTGGGTAATCTCGATGGGCGCGTGCTCGTCGGTAGGCGGACCGTTTAATACCTATGCTGTCCTGCAAGGCGTGGACAAAATTGTGCCTACGGATGTGTACGTGATCGGCTGCCCACCGCGTCCGGAAAATCTCTTTTACGCACTGCTCAAGCTGCAGGACAAGATCGACCAGATGACTCTGGCGAAGAAGCCCACAGAAGTGCGGCTGGATCAGAACATGGTAGAAAACTTCAAGCGGCAGGTCATGATCGCGCAGACTTTGCAACCTAAGTAGCTGTCAGCTTTCAGCCGTCAGCACTCAGCAAACCTATCCGGCTGAATGCTGAGTGCTGAATGCTCACTAAGCTCACCACCCAATCTGAACTTCCTCCTGAAGGCGAAGCCAGAGAATTTCCTTGTGGCGACAAAGTGATCTGCGTTGCCAACGTGAATGGGACCATCACCGCCTTGGATAACGTTTGCCTGCATCGCGGCGGGCCGCTGGGACAGGGCGTCATCGAAGGTGACAAAGTGGTTTGTCCGTGGCATGGCTGGCAGTGGAATGTCGCGACGGGCGAGGCGGTGCATAATCCAGGCGCGAGAGTTGCAGTGTACCCGATCAAGGTGGAAGGCGACGATGTGATGGTTGAGTTGTAGTTTTATCCCAAATACTTCAGGAACTTTCCTGGTTGATTGTCGAAGCCTGGGAAGACTTGATTCAGCGCTTTGTTTCCCAGATGCTTGTAAACCGCCTCTCCCAAAACCTGGCGGAAGTCTGTGGTTACGGCTAGATCGCGGCCTTCGTAGAGTTGGGATTGATCGAGGCCGGGCCAGCGTCCATAGACCTTGCCGCCTTTGAGTGGCCCACCCATTACGAACATGACGTTGGCGTGGCCGTGGTCGGTGCCGCGGTTTCCGTTTTCGCGGGCGGTGCGGCCGAACTCGGACATTGTCACTACCACCGTATCTTCGGCCAGATCGCCGAGATCGGTCCAGAATGCGGCGAGCGATTGCGAGAACTCGTGCAGAACGTTGGCAATCTGGCCCTGCGTGCTGCCTTCGTTGACGTGATGGTCCCAGCCGCCAATGTCGGCGAACGCGACTTGTACTCCGAGATTCGCTTTGATCAGTTGAGCGAGTTGTTTGAGGCTGTCGCCGAAGCGTCCGTTGGGATAGTCGGCGCCGGCTGCAGGCTTGTACTTCGCGGGATCGGCGGACCTCAGCATTTTTACTGCGTCGAAAGTTTCTTGTCCGGTGCCGTGCAGCACGGAATCGACCGAGTGCTCGTACATGGCTTCGAAGGTGTTGGCGTTGGGCGTGCCTTTGGGATTGTTTCCCCCGACGCCGAACTCGTTGATGTTGTTGATCGCGATTGCGGGCTCGCTACCGGAAAGAATTCGCGGCAGGGAAGGCCCGAGGGCGATAGCGCGAAAGGCAGAATCGGCCGAAGCGGCCTGAGGCAAAGAATGGAGCGACCGGTTCAGCCAGCCGTCTTCAGTCGCCTTCACGCCCGGCGTGCCGGATTCCATGAAGTCTTGGGCGTCGAAGTGCGAGCGAGTGGGGTCGGGAGAGCCGGCGGCGTGAACGATTGCCAGGTGGCGCTGCTTCCACAGCGGCTGGAAGGGCGAGAGCGATGGGTGGAGTCCAAAGAATCCGTCGAGATCGATCACCTGGTTGCGGGGAATGTTGATGGACGGGCGCATGGCGTAATAAGCGCGCTCGCCGTGGGGGACGACGATATTGAGGCCGTCGGCGGCGCCGCGCTGGAAGATGACGACCAGGCGCTTGTTTTGCGCGCTCAACGATTGAGTAGCATAAGCTGCGCGAGTGAGAAATGATGGAATGGCGGCGGTGCCGATGACGGCGAGGCCGCCATTTCTCAGAAATACCCGCCTGGTAATTGACATAAAAAGCTCCTAGCTTCTAGCTCCTGCCTTTTGGCCCTCTATCTTCTCTGAAACTCCGGCGATCCTAATAGCAAGCCTGCGATCAGGCTGATGTTCGGCGGCCGGGCTGGATCGTCGAGCTTACGGCGGCTGATCTTGGAATCCTGAAGACGCGCGGCGATCACGTCGTTCGTCTGTTGCGAAACATCTCCCGAGAGGAGCGCGTTCTCTAGCGCCGCCAAGGCCTGCTGCGGATCATTTCGGCCCGGCAATTGTTCGGAATCCACTTGCGCACCCTTCACTTTTCCTGAGGTCAGCGCCAAGGCAAAATTCATGCGGCCCAAAAGTGCGGAGGAGTTGACCCAGGCGTCGGCCTTCATGGAATAGCCGGTTGGTGGTTGCATTCCATAGAGCGGCATTCCCATATTCTGAAGCTGGTGCGCGATGGGCATGGCATCGGTGACTTCGGCGCCGCTGGCCCGTACGGCCGACACTACGAATTCCAGTGGAGTTTTCACCTTGGCGCGATACGCGTCCAGTGACCAGAATTCGGGAGAGTCCAACATCGTCTTGAGCACTTCGCGGATGTTGCCGTCTTTCTTCAAGAATGTTTGTGTCATGCGATCCACCAAGGCTTGCGGCGGATCGTCCGAGACGAAGCGCACCGCCAACTTGGTGCAAACAAATTTTGCCGTCGACGGATGATGAGCCAGAATGTGCAACACTTCGAGGCCTTCCTTCTCGCCTTTCGGCTTGATGCGATGGCCCAGCACGGTTTTGTCGCCAGGTTCATGTGTACGTTCTTCGAAAGTGAAGCCGCCACCCAGGTTTGGCTGCTTCAGCGTCCATCCGGTGAAAACGCGCGCGACCTCGGTTACATCCTGCTGAGTGTAGCCGCCATTCACGCCGAGAGTGTGCAGTTCCATCAGTTCGCGGCCGTAGTTTTCGTTAAGTCCGTTGCGCTTGCCTTTGGATTGGTTCGTCTGCCCGTTATTCCGGACGCGCCGCTTCCAGTCATTATTGGCTCGCTTGGGAATGCCGTTGGCGACGTCGGAGTTCGGTCCGACGCTCAGCCAGTTATCAAGATAAAACAGCATGGCTGGACTCTGTGCGGTCGCGACCAGCAAGTCTTCAAACTTGCCGAGAGCATGGGGGCGAATGACGTCGCGTTCGTAGCTGGTGAGCAGGTAGTGATCGGCACCCTTGCCGAGGAATACGTTGAAGTGGTTGAACCAGAAATCGGTCATCACCTCCTGCAACTGGCGATTGCTGTAGATGGCACGCAGTAACTTGCCTTCGACGAGTTCTTTGTTGACGACCTGCTGCGGGTGGCTGATTGCCCCAACGGTTTCGCGCTGCCGCGGATTCATTCCTTCCAAAAACTCGTCCCGTTTGTCGCCTTGCAGAGAGTCGGTAACGACGCGTTGATCTTCCGGCGACATCTTGAGGAGTGTTTTCATGCGCTCATCCGGTGGCAGGTCGAGGAGATCCTCGACCTTTTGACCGGCGTTCATGCGCTCTTGCAGGCGGAGGAAGCGTTGGTCGTCAGCCATCTTGTCGGGGCCGGCTACGGCGGTCTGCTGTTTGCGGTCTTCTTTGTCCTGATAACGTTCCAACTGCGCCTGATAGATGGCGCGTTTTTGGGGATCGGAGGGAAGCGACTGCCTTCCATCGGCGATGGCCTTCATCATTTGTTCGGAGGGAAAGTTCTGAACAATCTCGTGCGTATTCATGCGCAGTGTGCGGAACGGAGAAAGGCGGGCATCGAGCGCATTGTCGTCAATCTTGTCGGGATGAAGTTGCTGGTCGATCCAGTTGTCCACGCCGATCGCCATTACATGATCAACGTCGCCCGGTCGCGGACCGAACGCCAACCGGTTGAGCACGTGTATGGCCTGCTTTCGCTGGTCCATCTGCGCGGCGGCAGAGGCTTGTTTTTCTTTCTTCTTGCCGAGTGCAAGTTGCACAGAGGCGGTACATCCCAGCAAAGAGAGCAGAAGCGCGGTGCCGACTTGGAGGCGTCCCAACTTCATAGGAGCACAGGGAGGTCGTTAGAATTATGAACCCGGCACGAGGAAAAAGTTGCTGGCAAACGGGTTACCTTCGGCACCTCTTGTGGACAGATGGGCGAGGACGCCCGTCCGACGTCGCCTGTCCTACATCGAACGATCGACCTTGATGATGACGGATGTGATGTCGTCGTCCTGGGGGTCGCCCTGCACGAACGCCCGAGTTGCCTGGTAAAGGCCATCCGCAAGGTTCGAAGCCGAATCCTGGTTGTGGGTCTGAATGTAGTCAAGCACACGCTGGGATCCGAATTGGTGTCCGTCAGGCGTGGTGGATTCTGTAACTCCGTCGGTGAGGAACAAGGCGATCTCTCCCGGATCAAGAGGGATTGCGGGCCGGAGCGAAAACTTGCTTCCAGAAAACAGGCCGAGCGGTGGGCCGGTGCTGTCCAAGGTGCACTTCACTTCGCCTGAATCGAGGAATATGAAGCCTGGAACGTGGCCAGCGCTGGCATATGACAGACTGCGATGATCGGAATTCAAGCGAGCCAGAAAGAGGGTGACGAAATGCCCGTGTTCAAGGTCTTTCAGCAGCATCTGGTTAACCCGAGCCAGAATGTCATCTAACTCCAACTGCATGGCAGCAAAGCAGCGCACGTAAGCCCGGGCGAGTGCCATAACCAGTGCAGAGCCAAAGCCATGCCCCTTGGCATCGGCCACGGCGATCAGAAGCGAGCCATCCGCCATGAAGATGAAGTCGAAATAGTCACCGCCAGTTTCGTCGGCGGGATGCGCCGAACCGCCAATATCGAAGCCCGATACCACGGGTGCGGCGGCATAGAAGCGCTGCTGAACATCGCGGGCGAGTTGAAGTTGGAACTCCTGCTCCTGTTTTTTTCTAAGATCGGTGATGTCTTGTGAGACGGAAACAAAGTGAGTGAGATGGCCGGATTCGTCACGCACAGATGTGATGGTTTGCTGTGCCCAGAAGAGTTCGCCGGTCTTTTTGCGATTAATCACCATTCCCTTGAAGGCAAGACCGTGAGTGAACTGAGCCCACATTTGCCGGTAGAATTCCGCGTCATGCAAGCCCGATTTCAGAATTCGCGGCGTTTTCCCCAGAGCTTCGTCTCGGCTGTATCCGGTTGTGGCCTCGAAGGCTGGATTCACGTATTGGATGATGCCTTGCGTGTCAGTGAGCACGACGCTGTCGGCGGTCTGTTCGACCACCCGAGAAAGCAGAATGAAGCTTTGCAGCGCATCGCGGCCCTGGGTGAAATCGTGGAACATCACGACTCCTCCGGAAACCATTCCGGCAGAGTCTTTCAGGGGCCACGCATTTACCCGGATCCAAACTCCGGGACTCGGTTGCGAGTTGCGCACGAAAATAAGCTCGTCGATAATCTTTTCTCCACGAATGGCGCGAGCCATTGGCAATCGATCCGGTGGTACGACTGAAACCTGATCAGGAAGGTACCAGCCTTCGAGGGCTACGCGAGTGTCCGGCAAACCTTCGACGTTGCCGATTCCCAATATCCTTTCCGCAGCAGGATTGGAGAATAGAAGTCTGCCTTCGAGGTTGGCGACGATCACGCCCCAAGGAAGGCTTTCAAAGATGATCCGCAACGCGTCGGATTGTTGAGCTAGAGCCTCATATCGATATTCCATCGTTGCTGCCATGGGTCACCTCTTTCGTTTCGCGCTGGCCTTAAGCTTTCGGATAGTTGGCAAAAGTGTGGCGTGGCTACACCGTAATGTCTGGCTGTATTTCGATCGAACATAGGAAGGAAGAAATCGACACTGATGGGTACACATCAACTATCGGCAGGCCTCGCAGGAACATTAGCGACGGGCAATACTCTCCGACTGCGCGAGTGATCGGGCGAAATCCGCTGAAGATACCAAAACAATACAAGGAGAACAGGCGAAGCAGGGATCAAAGCGGGAAATAAACCCGGTGCTCGCTAGGTCAGGTACAGCCGGCCATGACTCATTTTATGCTGCAAACTGGCGGCGAGTTGATCGATGTCGGAGGCTGCGATGTCGCCCACCATCCGATCTTGCAGGAAGGGCGTGCGGTTACTGCCGACGGTATCGCGGCGGACTTGCAGAAGCAAGGCGTGCACGGCGTTGGGATCAAACTTTTGCGGAGTCAGGCGCACGATTTCGTTGAGCGTACTGCCGAGTGAAAGGCGCTCACGGTAAGGGCGCTCGCTGGTCATGGCGTCGAAGGTGTCGGCCAGGCCGACGATCCGGACCGGCATGGGCACGTCCTCAAGAAGCAATCCGTCGGGATAGCCCGACCCGTCGCTGCGCTCGTGATGCCAGCGTACGATCTCCGGGATGCGCGGCCAGGGAAACTGGACGCCACTCACAATCTGATGCCCGACAATTGTGTGGTCCGCCATTTCGCGGAATTCTTCGGCATCCAAAGAGGTCGGTTTGCCGAAGAGACGCTTGTCCACGGCGACCTTACCGATATCGTGCAAGTAACCGGCGGACCGAAGAGCCGCAACGTCGGTGGGATCCATGTTCATGGCTTCCCCGATGGCGGAAGCGTAGCGTCCGACGCGCAGGGAGTGTCCGTGAATGTTGATATGTTTCACGTCAATGGCGGTCGCAAAAGCTTCCAGCGCGTTGTCGTAGAAGCCGTGCAGGGACGCCATGAGGCGCAGGTTTTCAGACACGCGCTGAGCCAAGGTCTGGGTGAGCGAATGATTGTGGACGGCGAGGGCGACGTAGTGGCAGAGCAGGTCTAACGCCTCGAGTTCACCGGCATCGTAGAGGCCATCACCGTTGCGCCGGCCGAGGGCGATGAGGCCAACCAATTTACTGCCGACCTTCAGGGGAGCAATACACTTGAAAAGCTCGGGAGCTACATTTCCGTTGGCGCTCAGATAAAGGTCGTAGGAGCCCGGATCGAGAATCACCGGCTCGCGCGACGACGTGAGAGCATGAACATGTCGGGGCAGCAGCGGGATCACCGCGGGTTCCGGCATCAAGCTGAAGCCTTCGGCTGTGATGGAAGTGAGCAGGGAAGGCCGGTCGCTATAGGTGAAGAGCGCGCCTTCGCGGGCGCCGCCTGCCTCAAGAGACGCCGACAACATAGCGCGCGCGGTCTGCGGAAACTCGCGCTCGGCGGTCATCTCCGGACCGAGATCAGAGAGCGCTTCAACCGTTCGCAGCAAGCGCCGGAAATTGTCTTTTTGCAATGGCACTGGAGGAGCAAAACCAGAGCAGAAAAAGAGTAACACGCAGGTGGTTAACGAACTTGTTAGTTAGTTTGGTGCATAAACAGCGAGCGGCAACGAGACTTGCGGTCACATTGACTTCACATTCTCGTCACATCAGCGTGGTGTTTTGTCTCGGACGGCCTTGAATGTCATCTCGTCCGCCGGGTTTCCAGTCTGCTTTTTCCACTGAAAGAACAGATCTGAATAGGTTGCAGTGATGTAGTCGCTGGGGCGAACTTGCAGAGCCCGCGCAGTTCGATCAATCCAGCGGGAAGGGCCTTCGATCTCGCCGAGGTTCCCGATCGGGGTTTCGTCCACGACCACATGCCCCTTGCCGTCACTCCACTCGGCCCGGAATTTCTCGTAGCGAAAGGTCGGAGAAAATCCCAGAGCGTGCAGGATGGCTTCCATCTTCGCGCCATCAGCGACTTTGGTCTCAGTTTCCACTCGCGTCTTGTGACGTCCCACCTTGCCTTTGGCCTTGTGGGTCAGCAGCCACTCGGGTCCATACCGGCGCAGTCGAAGCAGTTCTCCGCGCTTGCGCAAGGGTTGGCCGCGCAGATCGTAAAGCGTGTTGATTTCGTGGGTACGAGGAGTGAGCAGGCGAAAGCCGGATTGTCGCAGCCGACGGTTTAGCGCTCGTACATCGTCGACGCGAAACTTGATCTCGATTTCGTTACTTGTGGCCATTGGAAGTATTGAGACGTCGAGAGTCCGCCACTAGGCGAACGTTGGCAGCTTGATTAGATCAGACTTCGGCACGGGCTCCAGCGGTTGACCTGCCTTTTTCCATGCCGCCACCCCGCCCACGAGTACAAACGCGTTGAATCCCTGTTCTCGCAGTTGCAGCGCCACCCGGGCGCTGGTCGCTTCGCGTGCTCAAGTACAGTACAGATAAATGTCCCTGTCCTTGGGCAGAATTTTGAGTTCCTCGGAGAGATTGTTGGGTTCAATGCGGATCGACCCTTTGATACGCTCCGCGTTGGCGTCGTAATATCCGTGGCTGCGGACATCCAGTATTAAAATCTTGTCCTTTTCCTCCGAAGCCAGCCTGGCCGACAGTTCTTCCACCTGCACTCGTGGCACCACGCGATACACCTTGTTTTTGTGGTAGAGCCACACCCGGTAAGCGACATAGACGATCGCCGCCGCGAAAAATACTTCTTCAAACGCCCGGCTGGCGGCCTGGAATCCACGCGTAATTGCAGCCAGAAAGTCACGGAACAGAAACCCCATCCCACCGTACGCCAGGATGTACAGCGACGCGCCAGTGGCGTCAAACCGGAGGAATTGCAAGGGACGCATTTTCATGCTGCCAGCCAGCGGCGGAGCCATGGTATTGACACCGGGAATGAACTTGGCGAGTAGTAGCGTCGTCTTCCCGCGTTTATAGAAAGACTCAGCCGAGCGTAGGATGCAGGACTCGGGATTGACGGACAGGCGGCACAAAAGACCCAGCAAGCGCCAGCCCATGTAGCGGCCGAGAACGAAGAGCAGCGTGTCCCCCATGAGCATCGCGCTCAACGCGAGCACGATAACTTTGAATACATTCAAGCTGTGGGCCGCTGCCGCTGCCCCTCCGGCAACCAGCGCCACCGCCGCTGGAACCGGCAGTCCGATTGCCTCGGACAGTACAACTATGAAGATCAGAAGGTACCCGTGATGCTCGATCAGTGAGAGAATATGGTTCATCGTTACCGTGGTACACGGGCCGTTACTCGGCCCTTCGCATCGCAGTCTTTAGATAGACGGCTTGGTCAAGAGGATTCAAAGCCCCAGATAGGAACGATAGTCGATATGCGAGCAAAAGCCAAAATCGACCGCCGCCACATCAATCTACCCGGCCGTAGAGCGTCTCTGCCGTTCAGCGATGCGGTGCAGGTGGGCAACACTCTTTACCTCTCCGGGCGTATCGGCATCGATCCCGCGACCGGCGTAGCACCCGAGGGTGTCGACCAGGAACTTCGTCTTCTATTCGACGGCTTTGAGGCGGTCCTCGCCGAGGCCGGTATGAACATGGATGACCTAGTCTGGGTGCAAGTATACTCGCCGGATATTTCACTCTGGGAGCGCTTTAATGTTGCCTATGTGAAACGCTTCTCCAAAGACTTGCCGGCGCGGGCTTTTATCGGTTCAGGACCACTCTTGAAAGGCGGGAGATTCGAGATGCTTGGAGTGGCGGTTAAGAGGTCTTGAACTACTTCTCTCTCGCCACGACGAACTCCGGGGCCCACAGCAAAGCCCTTTTTATCTCGCTATCAGGGAAGCTGCAGATCGCATTTCGCGCCAGCCCCGCGTACTGGATGGCCCTGGCATTTGCGGCTTCGACGGAGCCGTAGCGATTCAAGATATCGAGGATTTCTCCGTGGGTCACGCCATCGAATGCTCGTTCACGCACCACCCGGCCGATGCGCTCCCGTTCCTTCGGAGTGCACCGTTCGAGTGCATGGATCACGGCCATGGTCACCTTGCCCTCACGCAGATCGCTGGCCACGGGCTTGCCTAGCACTTCCTCGGAAGCCGTCAGATCGAGCACGTCATCAACAATCTGAAATGCCATGCCCAGATCGCGACCATATTGCGCCAGGTTCTCTTCCTGCTCCGCGGTTGCCCCACCCAGAATCGCGCCGATACGCATGCAGACTGAGAACAGGCACGCGGTCTTGCGGAAGATTAGGTCGAAGTGCTCGTCTGAAGAAATCAGCTTCCCCAGTTTCTCCATCTGCAATAGTTCGCCTTCGACCATTTGCTGGGTCAGGTCGATGAGTGAATCCAGAATGCGGAAATTGCGCTCCTGCACCGCGATCTTGAAAGCCTGCATGTAGAGCCAATCGCCGGCCAGCACGCACTTGGAGTTTCCCCATTGCGTGTTGGCAGCGGGGCGGCCGCGCCGGGTCTGGGCTTCATCGATAATGTCGTCGTGCACCAGCGTCGCAGTGTGAATGATTTCGACGACCGCGCCCAGTTTGATTGCGCCGCGTCCTCGGTAATCGAAAAGCTTGGCTGACAGCAGTAAGAGCATGGGACGAATGCGCTTGCCGCCGCCGCCGCGCAGATACTCGCCGATTTCGGTGATCGCTTCGACGCCCGAGACCGTATCCCGCCCGAACTCGCGCTCAATGGCGGAGAGGTCGCCGCGCAGCAACTCGAAGATTGCTTTTCCATTGACGGCGACTGGCGTACTCAATTGGTTTGTCCCCAAGCGTGAAGCCTCAATGTAAAACCGCAGAAAACTCTAGTTTGTCCGGTAATTCGTAAACTGCGTATCGATGCCGAAATCCTGGCCGCGGAGCAGCGCAATAATTTCCTGCAAGGCATCGCGATCTTTCCCGCTCACTCTCACCAGATCACCCTGAATCGAAGCATTTACTTTTTTCTTGGAATCCTTGATGACTTTCACGATCTGGCGAGCTTTCTCGATGGGGATGCCCTGTTGCATTGTGATCTTCTGTTTAACCGTGCCGCTTGCGGCGGGTTCAACGGGTCCATACGTCAGTCCCTTGAGAGATACGCCACGTTTCACCAGTTTCTGCTGAAAGATCTCGGTGACGGCCTTCAGTTTGTATTCATCGATCGAATGCAAATTGATCGCGTCCTTGCCCTCGAGTTCGATGTTCGACTTCGAATCCTTCAAGTCGAACCGAGTGTGAATCTCCTTCAGCGCCTGCTGCATGGCGTTCGAGACTTCCTGCAGGTCGAGCTTGCTCACGATGTCAAAAGTGTTCTCTGGCATGAGATTTCGCTTCTATTTAACAGATTACACAGCCCCAGCAAAAGATGCTCTTAACAAGCTAAATGGTGTTGCGGTTTTCGTGAAGTGAAAAGAAGCGATAGAAGTTGTTCGCCGTTTGCAGGCCGACCTCTTCCATGGAAAGACCGCGCAATTCGCCCAATTGCCGGGCTACCTCTTTTACGAACGAGGGTTCGTTGCGCTTGCCGCGATGCGGCACGGGCGCGAGAAATGGGGAATCGGTTTCAATCAGCATGCGGTCGAGCGGCACTTGCTTCGCGGCCTCGCGAATCTGCTGGGCCTTGGGAAAAGTCACGTTGCCCGCGAAGGAGATCATGAACCCCATATCGAGTGCCTGCGCGGCGTGTGCCCAGGTTCCGGTGAAGCAGTGCAGAATGCCGCCTAACCCGCTTGCCGCCCAATGTTCGCGTAACAACTTGAGGCAATCCTGCCAGGCGTCGTCGCTATTGTCGGAAGGCCGGCAGTGGATGACGATCGGCAGCTTGGCTGCTCGCGCCAGTTGCAGTTGCTTCAAGAATACTTCCTGTTGCACTTCCCGCGGCGAATGATCGTAGAAATAATCCAGTCCGATCTCGCCCCAGGCAATGACCTTTGGCCGCTTTGCCAGTTGCACCATCTCCTCGAAATCGGCATCGCTGGCAAGCTTGGCCTCGTGCGGATGGATTCCAATGGTTGCATAAATGAACCCGTGCCGTTCGGCGAGCTGAATTCCGCAGTCGAGAGACCCTGGGCCGGTTCCGCTGCCGATGGCGACAATGGCTTCGATTCCGGCTTCGCGGGCGCGAGCGAGCATTTGCTCACGGTCAGCATCAAACTGCTCCATCTCGAGATGTGCATGGGAATCGACGAAGATCGGTCGTTGGTCGTTGCTCATTGGTCGTTGGTCGTGTAGTGACGGGCGAAGTCGAGGTCAAGAAGCTCGCTTTATTTCAATCTCGTTCCCACCGGTACATCTTCGAGGAAACCGGCCAGCACAGCCTTCCCGCCCTCCGGCGACGCGGCCACAATCATTCCGTTCGATTCCAGTCCCCGAAGCTTTCTGGGCGCAAGGTTCGCCACGATTACCACTTTCCTGCCGATCAACAACTCCGGCGCGTACGATTCGGCGATTCCAGCCACAACCTGCCGAACCTCTGTACCCAGGTCGACTTCCAGGCGGAGCAATTTGTCTGCACCTTTTACTTTCTCCGCCGCCTTGACTTGCCCTACGCGCAGTTCGATTTTTGCGAAATCGTCGATGCTGATCTTGCCGTCAGGCACGGGCGCAGCAGGCTTCGGAGCAGAGACTACAGTTGCCGGCGTGGGCTCGGGCGGAGTTGCCATCGCAGGTGGTGCGGCGTCGGGTTGCGCTTCGGTCGTCGGTCCGCTTCGTTGTTGTTCCTCCATCTTCTGCATCCTTTCAATTGCGCTCTTGTCGGCGCGCGGGAATACGGGTTCAACATTGCCCAGCTTCGTTCCCAGTTGGAGCTGTCCCCACTTCAACTCCGAGAGAGGAAACTTGCGAATATCACCCAGTCCAAGTTGCGCCCAGATCCTCGAAGTCGCGTCGGGAATTACCGGATGTGCCAACGCGGTCACGATGCGCAACGCTTCAGCGCTGGTGTACAGAATGGTTCCCAGGCGCGAGCGGCTCTCTTCATCCTGCTTTTCACCCAGCGCCCAAGGCTCATTTTCGACAATATATTTGTCTACCGCCGCCACCAGCCCCCATGCAACCTCCAGAGCACGCGAGAACTGATATTGATCAACCAACGCGCCGTATTCGGCGATCACCTTGCGTGCGCTTTCAGCGACAGCGCTATCTCCGGCTTTTTGGGAAACCGCCGCCGAAGGATAGGGCACCTCGCCCCGAAAATATCTCGTGATCATGGTCAGCGTGCGGCTGGCGAGGTTGCCGAGTCCGTTGGCCAAATCCGCGTTGTAACGCTGGACCAGTGCGTCGAAAGAAAAAGATCCGTCCTGACCGAACACAACTTCACGCAGCAGGAAGTAGCGTAAGGCGTCGGCGCCAAGCACGTCGAGAATCGTCTCCGTACGCACGATATTTCCGCGCGACTTCGACATTTTGCTTTCCTCGAACAGCAGCCAGCCGTGCGCCATGATGCCTTTGGGCAGCGGAAGCCCTGCCGCCATAAGAAACGCAGGCCAATACACGCAGTGGAAGCGAACTATTTCCTTGCCGATCATGTGCAAATCCGCCGGCCAATATTTCTGGAACGCTTCCTGAGCGCCTTTGTGAGACGATCCGTACCCAATCGCCGTGATGTAGTTCGCCAGCGCGTCGAACCACACGTAGATCACGTGTTTGGGATCATCCGGCACAGGAATGCCCCAGGAAAACGTCGAGCGGCTGATGGACTGATCACGCAGGCCGGAGCGCACGAACGACATTACCTCATTACGCCTGGTTTCGGGGCGAATGAAGTCGGGTTGCTCGGTGTACAGTTGCAGCAACTTGTCCTGAAACGCCGAAAGTCTGAAGAAGTAATTCTCTTCCTTTACCGTTTCCGTCGGGCGTCCGCACTCTGGGCACGGGGCTCCAGGTCCCACCGCATCCACGTAGAGCTCGTCGAATACGCAATACTGGCCTGTATAGGTGCCCTTGTAGATGTGGCCGTTGTCACGAATGCGCCGGAAGAGTTCCTGCATGCGCTTAATGTGGCGCTCCTCGGTGGTGCGGATAAAGTCGTCGTTGGTGATTCCCATCCGCTTCCACAATGCCCGGAACTGCGCCGAAACTTCGTCGGTAAATTGTTGCGGCGTTTTTCCCGCAGCTTGCGCAGCGCGCTCAATCTTCTGCCCATGCTCGTCGGTGCCGGTGAGGAAGTAGGTGTCCGCGCCCAGCATGCGCTGCCGCCGCGCAATCGCGTCGCAAGCAATTGTGGTGTAGGCGTGACCGATGTGAGGCCGCGCGTTGACGTAATAAATCGGCGTCGTAATGTAGAACTTTTTGTTCATTTGTGCATTTCAAGGCAACGGAAAGGAATTGTGATTTTAACGCATTCCTTCGCGAACCTTCGTGCCCTTTGTGGTTGATGATTTTTTCAACGCTGGCGGTTCATGTAAAGCTGCAGCGCTTCCTGCATGACGCTCTTCAATGGTATATGCCGCTCAGTCGCGATGCGGCGGCAATCCTCGTATTCCGGAGCATAATTCGTTACGGTGCCATTCATGCTCGCGACCTTCAGTCGTACATCCCCCCAGCGGGTCGCTACGGTTACCCATTCTCGAGCGAGCGCCTCACGCTTTTCCTCGCGCTGCCGCACACCCAGAGTGCTCGTTTCCGTGAAAATCAAGTGCGTGAATTTGGAAGCGTCCTCGGGTCTGCACAGGACTGTCAGCAGCATTCCCGGCCGATTCTTCTTCATTTGCACCGGCACGCCAAAAGCATCCAGCGCGCCCTCCGCGAGCAGACGATCCATCACATAGCCGAAGACTTGCGGATTCAGATCGTCGATATTCGCTTCGAGCACGGTAACGGTGTCCGTGGGAACCGCGGCCGAGAGTTCCGGCTGCGCTTCGCCGATCGTGAGCCGCACAATATTCGCATGTCCGGCAAAGTCACGCGTGCCCGCTCCGTAGCCTGTCTTCTCGACCTTCATCGACGGAAACGGCGCGAACCGTTTTGCCAGCGTTTTGACGATTGCGGCCCCGGTTGGTGTGACCAGTTCGTACGGAATGCCAGACGAATATATCGGCGCATCTTTTAACAATTCCAGCGTTGCCGGCGCCGGTACTGGCAAAGTTCCGTGGGCGCACTTCACGGTGCCGCCGCCAACATTCAGCGGCGAGCAGACAATTTCGTCCACATCTAGGGCCTCGGCACCCACGGCCGCGCAGACAATATCCACCATGGCATCGACTGCCCCGACTTCATGAAAGTGAATCTTCTCGATGATGGTGTCGTGAATCTTGGCTTCTGCCCCACCAAGTGCTTCGAAAATAGCGATAGCAGTCTTTTTCGCATCTTCGTTAATTGTTGCCTTGCAGATAGTGCTGCGAATCTCATTCAGCCCGCGGCCGTGTTCATGCGAATGGCTATGGTCATGTTCGTGTGGACGTCGCTTGGGCTCAGCGGGGCTTTGCAAGCCGTAATTGTGTTCCAACAGCGCAACCGGTTCCCGTTGATGAGCGTGAGAGTGGTCATGCTCGTCGTGTCCGTGATCATGAAGATGAGGATGGGCGGTATCGTCGGGGCCAGCGTGGGCGTGTCCCGACTGTTCCCCTTGCTGCTCCCAGATCTCGCGCGGTAAATCCTTCTCACCGTTCGAATACACATCGACCTTGATCGCGGTTATGCTGTTGCGCTGAACCCGATAAATCTCCAACCTCGCCCCGATGTTCAACGCCGCAACCGTTTCTTCCAGAAGTTGCGGCGGAACGCCGACATCGACGAGCGCGCCCAGGAACATGTCGCCGCTCACGCCGGAAAAACAATCGAGGTAGGCTATGCGCATAGGAATCGTCGTCGGTCTTCGGTCGTCGGCCTTAAAATCCGACCCGCCTGATGTTCGTTTAGTGCGAAGCTCGCTGCAATCGCTGGCTGACGACCAACGACCAACGACTGATTTTCATCATAGGGAAGCGTGCCCACTCCGTCAAACCGCCGCGCCGCGCGCCCTCTGCTACAATCACTATTTTCATCGACCGCGTAGAGGGACTCTTGTATCGTCATCTGGAACGCAGGCTTGCCCGGCGAATTCGCGACTTTTTGCAAAGCAACTACGGTCTCGATTTGCCGAAGATTGTCATCGAGCAGCCGCCTCGCGTTGAACTTGGCGAATACGCGCTCCCGCTTGCCTTTGAGTTAGCCAAGAAGCTGCGCAAACCGCCCCGGAAGATTGCGGAAGAGATCGTTGCCGGCATCGGCCCGATCGAAGGTTTTGAGAGGCTGGAGCTCGCCGGTGCTGGCTACATCAATGCCCGAGTAAAGCGCGAGATCCTCGCAGGCGCGTTCGCGGCCGATGAAAGGCCGAAGGCCGACGTTCCAGCGGGCAAGGTTCTGGTCGAACACTCCAGCATTAATCCGAACAAGGCCGCGCACATCGGACACCTCCGCAACGCCATCCTGGGCGACACTTTTGTCCGCCTACTGCATTTTGCGGGCAAGGAAGTGGATGTTCAGAATTACATCGACAATACCGGCGTGCAAGTCGCAGACGTGATCGTTGGATTCTTGCGTCTGGAGAAAAAGTCGCGCGCCGAAATCGAAGAGCTGACCCGCCAGCCGCGTTTCGATTACTACTGTTGGGACTTGTACGCGCAAGTTTCCCGGTGGTACGAGCAGGACAAACAGAACCGCGATGCGCGTCACCAGGTGTTGCAGGCCCTGGAGGAAGGTAGAAACGAGACCGCCGAAATCGCTGACTTGATTTCCACCGCCGTACTGCGTCGGCATCTCGAAACTATGGACCGGCTGGACATCGAATACGACTTCCTCCCACGCGAAAGCGAAATCCTGCACCTGCACTTCTGGGATGCGGCTTTCACCAAACTCACGGACGCTGGTGTGCTCTCCTTCGAAACCGAAGGCAAGAATAAAGGCTGTTGGGTGATGCGGCGAGGAAAAGCGAGTGCAAACGACGCAGGGAACGCAGAGGTTGCTGAAGAAGACCAGAAAGTGATTGTGCGGTCGAATGGCACCGTGGGCTACGTCGGCAAAGACATCGCCTATCACTTATGGAAGTTCGGATTGCTGGGGCGTGATTTCGGATACCGCAGGTTTTATCGCTATCCCAACGAGCATGACTGCTGGATTTCGACGACCAACGGCGAGCCCGATCATCCGCATTTCGGAGACGTGGCCGAGATTTACAACGTGATCGATGCCCGCCAAGCCGAGGCCCAGAACACCGTCATCGAAGCGCTGCGCGGACTTGGCTACAACCAGCAGGCTGATCACTACACGCATTTTTCTTATGAAATGGTCGCGCTCACCCCACGTTGTGCCGCCGAACTGGGTTATCAGTTGTCCGACGAGGACAAGACGCGTTCCTACATCGAGGTTTCTGGCCGCAAGGGTTTCGGGGTAAAGGCTGACGATTTGATCGACACGCTGATTGCTTCCGCAAAAAGGGAAGTCGATCCTCGCCACCCACAGTTAAGCGAGGCTGAGCGCATGACGATCGCGACGCAAATTGCGGTTGGCGCGCTGCGTTATTTCATGTTGAAGTTCACCAAGCCCTCCGTGATTGCCTTCGATTTCAAAGAAGCATTAAGTTTTGAAGGCGAGACCGGCCCCTACGCGCAGTATGCGGTAGTTCGCGCCAGCAATATTTTCCGCAAGGGCGGCCTCGACCCGGATATTTTCTGTAGAGACGTAGCTAGCTACGTCTCTACAGACGACTTCGCGAAGAATCTTAACGCTGCAGACGGGAATGAAATCTGGGAGCTGTGGCTGGCGTCCTCGAAGACGTCTTACGTGATCGATCAGTGCATAGCTACGACCGAACCGGCTTATTTAGCAAAGCACGTATTCCAGTTAGCGCAACTTTTCAATGCCTTTTATCACAGGCACCCAATACTTGCTGAGCCGGACGAGGATCGAAAAAGATTTCTGTTGGCGACAGTCGCGGTGGTGCGTCGCGAACTGATTCGCGCTTTGGCAATGATGGGAATCACGGTCCCGTCAGCGATGTGATAGCCGGCGAATCGCCCGCCACCACACGGTCTAGCTGTTCAATCCTCTGGCGAACTCCACCAGGCTGCGTACCGCAATCCCGGATGGGCCCTTAGCGATCCACGGTTTATTCTCTTCCATCCATGCGGTGCCTGCGATATCGAGGTGTAGCCACGGAGTATCCTCGGCAAACTCCTTCAGGAACATCGCCGCGTTCACGGCCCCACCCCAGCGTCCGCCGGAGTTAACGATGTCTGCGATGTTCGACCGAATGTTTTCCTTGTACTCCTCGTCGAGCGGGAGGCGCCAAAACTTTTCGCCAGCTTTCTCCAGCGCCTGGCCGAAGCGCTCGTACATTTTCTCGTCGTTGGCAAAGACGCCGGCGTTTACGTATCCGAGTGCGACGACAACCGCGCCGGTCAGCGTGGCCGCATCGATCAAGTGAGTGCACCCGAGTTGGCGGGCGTAGCAAAGCCCATCAGCCAGCACCAGGCGGCCTTCGGCATCGGTATTGATAATCTCAATCGATTTGCCAGACATTGCGATTTGTATGTCGCCGGGCTTTTGGGCCTTGCCCGAAGGCATATTCTCTGTGGCGCAGACAATCGCAGCCACTCGTACTTTCGGCTTAAGCAGCGCGATGGCCCGCATAGCGCCGATCATGGCGGCGGCGCCGGCCATATCATATTTCATCTTTTCCATACCATCGGCGGGTTTGATGGAGATGCCACCGGTGTCGAACGTAACCCCCTTCCCAACCAAGCCGAGAACCGGAGTGGCTGGCGCGTCCGCTGGCTCGTAGCGCATAACGATCAGCGCGGGAGGTTCGTCCGATCCCTGGGCCACACCCCAGAAGGCGCCCATCTTCAATTCTTTTATTTTATCGGCGCCGTACGCTTCGAACTTCAAGCCGACTTCCTGCGCCATCTTACGTGCGCGCTCCGCCAGGACGGTTGGCGTCATGCGGTTGCTGGGTTCGTTCACCAGGTCGCGAGTGAAATTCTGCGATTCGCCAACGATGCGAGCTTCATCCATCGCCTTCTGGAGTTTGGCCGGTTCCCCACGCGCAACAACTGTGATGGTGTCGATCTTCTGATCTTTCCGGTCGCTCTTGTACGTGTCGGGGTCGAAGTTACCGACGAAAGCTCCTTCCACAATCGCTTTTACCGCTTCGTCGCTCTTTAGGTTTTCGGGAGCCAGAAAGGCGAAACTGCGAATCCCCTTCGGCTTGAAAAAGCGGACTGCTGCGCCGGCTAGCTTGCGCAACTCGGAGGCAGTAAAACTCTTAGCTTTGCCGCCGCCCAGCAGCAACAAGCGTTTTGCCTTCAGTCTCGGGGGATGATGCAGCAGCGTGGTTTCAAATATCTTGGCGGTGACTTCGCCAGTGCCTACTACCTCGGCCGCGACGTCCTTAATGGCGGCGTCGCTGGTTTGGAGGCTGACTTCGGGTTTATCTTTTGAGCCTTGATCGAGAACCACCACGGCCAGGCATTCGGTTTCGACTTCTGCGGGATTGGCAACAGAAAGGTTAGTCTTCATAGTTTTTGTGTGACTCCAGTATCGTCGGCGGCGGGGCAAAAGTGCAAGCGCAGCTACTCAAAGACGACTGCGGAGTGCGATTGCGGAGATTGTTGCCCTATAAGACTTCTGATCTAGACGGCACTAGGGGCTCTGATTAGTCCATAAATGCCGGCAACTTTAGGCTGAGAATTCAGTGTTTGCCGCCTTTTGTCCCTCTCCGGCATCCTAAATAGTATGGGCAGTTTGAGTAGATAGTTGAGTGTGAAAGGAGAACTCCATGAAGAAGAGTTGTCTGGTGGTTAAGACGCTAGTCGCGATTGTCGGCCTATTGGCCAGCGTGCAGTTGGTTGTTGCTCAGGAAAGCGCATCCGCAACGGGACCAGCCGCGAATCTGGTGGTTACAGTGGAAGCCCGTCACGGAGCCAGCGTTCCCGACGTCACTCGCGACGATGTGATGGTGTATGAGGGTCGAGATCGCGACCGGGTCACTGGTTGGCTGCCCCTGCAGGGCGACCACGCGGGACTGGAATTCTTCATTATGCTCGACGATTCATCGAACGTGACATTGGGCTCGCAATTGGAAGATATCCGCCAGTTCATCAATGCGCAGCCCCCGACCACGAAGATCGGAATCGCCTATATGTCGAATGGAAATGCGCAGGTCGTGCAGAATCTCACCACTGACCACGCGCTGGCGGCCAAAGCGTTGCGCCTTCCTCTCGGAAACCCTGGCGCCTCTGCGAGTCCGTATTTTTCGCTACAGGATTTGATCAAGCGCTGGCCCGCAAGCGACGAACGCCATGAGGTTCTGATGATCACCGATGGCATTGACCGATACTGGGGTAGCGGACCGGACAACGCTTATGTCGACACCGTGATCGAACAAGCCCAACGCGCTGGCGTCATCGCTTATAGCATCTACACGCCGGGGGTGGGGCACTACGGCCACAGTTATTGGCGGACCTACTGGGGTCAGAATTATCTCTCCCAGCTTTCCGACGAGACTGGTGGCGAGAGCTATTACCTGATTGGTTCCGCTCCGCCAGTCACGTTCGTCCCTTATCTCGAGGACATATCGCGTAAGCTAAACTATCAGTACTTGCTGAGCTTTATCGCTAAGCCGCAGAAAAAAGCAGGAATGCAGCGAGTAAAAGTTCAGACTGAGGTGCCGAATGCGGAACTGGTCAGCGCCGACAGAGTGTACGTTCCGGCCACGCCGCAGTAAATCAGATGCTTGGTTGACCTAGCTCGGGCCTGACCTAGTCGGCGGCCGCCTGAGAGTATCTGCGGAAGAAACTATCTTGCTTCCACTGCGGCCGCTGGGAGTTTTGCGCGACTGAAATCATTAGTCCCCGAATCACCTCTTCATAAAGCGCGGCCGCTTGCAGGTCCACGGGCTGATTCAAGTCGTCGGAAGGCGCGTGATAGCGCTGGGTGAGCCAGTCTTTAAAAATCTTTTGTTCAGGAGAACCAGGCGTGACTCCAACTCCCATCGCCAAGGCCGGAATTCCGTGACGGATGAAATTGTACTGATCACTTCGAATAAAGATGTTTCGCTGCGGCTCCGGGTCGGGCTGCACGCTGATGCCATAAGCCTGTGCCGCCTCACGAGCCGAATCGCCAAGATCGGATTCCGCCAGACCGAACACGGTGAGAACCTTGAGGGGAACAATGGGCAAGAACATGTCAACGTTGATATCGGCCACCATCGATTTGGCATCGACAGTGGGATGCGCAGCGAAATATTTTGAGCCCAGCAATCCTTTCTCCTCGCCAGTGACGAACAAGAACAGAAGCGAGCGTTTGAGCTTCTCCGGCGATTTCTTCAACGAAGATGCGACATCGAGCAATAAAGCACTTCCGGAAGCGTTGTCCATCGCGCCGTTGTAAATGCGATCCCCGTTGATCGGCTCGCCGATGCCCAGATGGTCGATGTGCGCGGAGAGAACGACATATTCATTCTTGAGCTGGGGATCGTTTCCCGGCAGTTTTGCGATTACGTTGGCGGACTCGAGGTCTTTCTGCTCAAGCTTAGCTTTCGCCTCGATCGAAGCGGTTAGGGGAAAGCGCGGAAGCTGCTTGCGCTCTTTCGCTACACTCAGGATTTCGTCGAAGGTGTGCCCGGATGCCTCGAAAAGCTTTGCCGCACTCGCCGGATTGAAGACCACAACAAGCTTCTCACCTTCGGTTTCATTGAATTCAGAACCTGCCAAAACCATGCTGGGGTGTGTACGATTCACCGACATACGAGACCATGGAATATCCATCGTCGCGGGATTGGCGATGCCAACGACTCCGACTACCCCGGCCTTGCGGAGAGTCTTCCAGCGTTCGGCTGCGGACTGATAGTGGGAGCCCAGAGAGCCCGGAATCTCGGCTGGCAGACCGTTCAAGATGACTGCGACTTTCCCATGGAGATCGAGCCCCGCGAGATCGTCGTAGTTTTTCTCAGGAATGCTCAGACCGTATCCCACAAAGACCAGCGGTGCCTGTAGTTCAGGCGCAAGATCGACTCGCGTGCTGAAGTAAGCATCCTCGCCGAGGGTGAGCGGCTCAACTCTACCATTGCGGACGAGGGCGAGGCTGGAATCCTTTTCAAGGATTTGCCGGGACTCGAATTTCACCGGTTGGTAGAAACCATCGGTTCCGGCGGGTTGAAGCCCCGCCGCTTTCAGTTGATCGACAATGTAGGCCTCGGCCCTCCGAAGCCCCGCGCTGCCAGTCTCACGACCTTCCATGTTGTCGTCGGCCAGAACCTTTACGTAGTCCCACCAGGTTTTGCCATCGAAGTGAGTCGGTGCAACTTGTTCGGAGAACGCGCAGACGGCAACTAGTAAACTGGCAACGGGCAAAAGCTTTTTCAACATGGAACTCAGTTCCTCCGGTTTATTTTGGGCGCGTCGCATTACACAAAAATCTCACCAGACCCTGCATTGATTGGCTCGCACCATAGGCGACCCTTTCTTGCAGGAAAAAGCTTCCTGAAACTCGGGCATGTTGGAGACGACATTGTTCACCCGGTATTTCGGTATGGAATGCGGGTTGGTGAGCACAAGAGTTCGCATGAATTCGGGGCGAACCTGCTCGCACCATGAGTAGGCGTAGGACACGAAGAATTTCTGCCGCGGTGTCCAGCCATCGGCTTCCTTGGCGTCCAGCGACTTGCCCTCCGCCTGCAGGTTATTGTTCACCGCCATAAACGCCAATCGCAGCCCGCCGTTATCGGCTGTGTCCTCGCCCTGGGTCAAGTGCCCGTTCTGTTTGACGCCAGCCTCCGGTATTTCTTCGGTGTATTCGTTGGCGATGCACTCTCCACGTTGTTCGTAGGCTTTCGCGTCCTCTGGCGTCCACCAGTCGCGCAGGTTCCCCTGCGCATCGAACTTGCGGCCTTCATCATCGAAGCCGTGCGTCAGTTCGTGTCCGATCACCATGCCGATGGCGCCGTAGTTCACCGGGTCCTCCATAGTGCTGTCGAAATAGGGCGGCTGCAGGATTCCGGCTGGGAAGTTGATGCTGTTCAACTGCGGATCGTAGTACGCGTTTATGGTGGGTGGTGTCATGCCCCACTCCTCACGGTCGACGGGTTTCCCAATCTTATCTAGTTGGCGGTGAAATTCGAACGCCGTCGCCTCGTGAACATTGTTTAGATAACTGTTGCGACCAACTTTCACGGAGGAGTAATCGCGCCAGTGATCGGGATAACCAATTTTGTCGTAGACTGCTTTAAGCTTGATTTTCGCCTGCTCCTTGGTGACCGGTTGCATCCAGTCAATATTGGTGATGTCCTGGTCCATCGCGTGCTCGATGTCGTGCACCATGGTGACCGTGCGTTGTTTGTTCCCTGGAGGAAAAGCTGCGGCTACATACGCCTGCCCCAGAGCCATTCCGAGGTCGCGATCGGCAGCGCGCACGCAGCGACGCCAGCGAGGCAGTTGCTGTTTTGCTCCGAGCAGTGTGTGGGAATAAAAATTCCAATTTTCATCGACAAAAGCCTTGCCCAAATACGGTGCCGAACCGTGCACCAAGTGCCAGCGCAAGTACACTTTCCAATCATCCACCGAATGTTTTTGAATGAGCGGTTCAAGACTGCGGAAGAATTGGGGCGAAGCCACGATGTAGTGGGGCGAAGAGGGCGGCGCCGCGACCACTTCGATGTAGCCCTTCCAATCGAACGACGGGGTTAACGCCTGCACTTGCTCCAGACTCATTTTGTTGTTCAGGTTCTTGGGATCACGGCGCGCGACATTGTCCATCTGCGCTTGTGCCATCGCGGTTTCTATTGCGATGATCGTCTTCGCGTCGGCGGCTGCTTGTTCCGGGTTTTCTCCCGAAAGCGCCAGCATCTTGCTGATGTGAGTTTCGTACTGGCCGCGGATTTCTTTCGATTTAGCATCGTCCTTTATATAAAAGTCCCGGTTCGGTAATCCCAGTCCGCCCTGATCAATAGCGGCTACAACTTTTGTTGCGTCATCAAAATCCTGTTGCTGGCCGAAGCCCAGGAGCGCAGCACGAGTCTGATTGTCATCGCCTTGCCAGGCGCCGGGAACGGCTTGGTGAATATGTGCCACCTGGTCGGCCAGTTGCGACTTGTTCGTCATCTGAGCGATTCGCTCCAGTTCGGCTTTCAGATCGCGGGTGCCGGCAGACTCGATTCCTGATTCGTCCATGCAGGCAGCCCAGTAGTCACCGATTTTCTGTTCATAGTCGGTGCGATTGCTGGTTTGCGCGGCAGCCTTCTCCAGGGCTTCGCGCAAGATATTCTCATTCCAGTACTGCAACCCGCTGCCCGTACCCCAAGCCACTTGATCCGCGGGAATAGGATTCGCGGCGTTCCACTTGCTGCACGCGTATTGGTAGAAGTCCTGGCAGGGATCAAGCGTCTTATCCACCTGGCTGATATCGAAGTGCTCCAGTTTAGGAGTGCTCTGTGATGCGGGTGTACTCTGCGCATTGGCACGAATGATGCCGGATACGGAACAAAGTAGAACGACGATCGCTGTTAAGTGACGCATCATGATCTCCTGGTGAGAACGTAGGATGTGAGAATGTATGGCCTGCAAACGGAAAAGCCTTCCGCGAAGGCGGAGTGCGAATCGATTTGGCTTGAGGCGTCGTACAAGTAGCAAATCTCTGCGTCAAGAAGTTTACCGCAGTTTGCTACGGAGCGCTTGTCGGTAGGGATGAAAGAAGTTGCTGAGAGACAAAAATGGGAGCTTTCGCCCACAGGGTTAAGCTCCCTCACGTGGCTGTAAGAACCTGAACTAGCTGGCCGGGCTAATGTCTGAAACGTGGATGGTGCTGGTGTTGGTATCGAGGCTTCCGCTTACTTTCACCTGCTGGCCTACGAACTGTTTGGCTTTCTGCTGGTCATCCAGCTGGTAGTTCATATCGCTGGTCTTGAGCACATATTTGCCACCGGCCTTCACCACGGTCCCAGTAAAAGCTGAACTTTGACTGGTCTGCATCGAGCTGGACGAATCCTGCGACGGTGAACTCGGTTGGGTTGAATCTTGCTGATCCGCAGTCGGCTGCTGTGCGTTCTGCGTATCCGCGGAGGGTTGCTGGGCGCTGGGCTGGGCTGACTGATCTTGTTGGGCAAAGCCTACCGCTGAGAGGGCCATCGCTAGCGCCATCGTGGCCATCACTGTCATCAATTTCTTCATTTCTCATTCCTCCGGATTTGAGTACGTTCTTGCGCGTCTTACTAGAGCAAGCGCCGTGCCAATTTTGTCGACCTCGCAATCCCAGCCACATAGCCTGAAGAGCGCATGGTTTGTCCACGAGGACGAGAGGTTTTTGCCGACGAACATGAAAGTTATTCGTACAGGGAAGACCGTAGGCAGGCTTAGGGTCGTTAGTGAACCTGCGTCACCCGAGCCAGGGCGTTTTTCAAATCGTCAGGTTTGAAGCCGAAGGGGCCGGGCTTGCTTTTGTATGCCACGCGTCCTGCGGCGTCGATCAAGTAAAGCCGATCCGGCCAGCCGGTGTACGCCTGTTCGGTTGAGTTGCCGAATTCATCCAGCACCGCGGGAATCTGGATACCCAGCTTCCGCACGCAGGCTCCGGCCACGAAGGCGCGTTCCTCTTCGCTTTTTGGGCTTGCAAAAACAACGTTGTCTTTGACATTGCTCTGCATCTGCCAAACATCGCTAGGGTGAGCCTCGGTGATGTAGACAACCAGGAACGCGACCTTCCCGGTGTACTGCTCGTAGAGCTTGTTAAGGGCAGGAACCTCCCGCCGGAACGGCGGTCAAGTGTAGCTTCCGAACACCAGCACGACCGGCTGTCGTTGAGCCGTAAGCGCGGACAACTGGATCTGCGCGCTCTTATCCAACTTCGTTAGCGTAAAGTCAGGCGCGGGATCGCCGATTTGCAGCCCACCGGCACGGGCCCGCGTCCACAAGGTCTCAAACGGAAGCACGAGAAACGCGACCGGACCCGGTATCTTGGCCATGAAACGGGCAAATGTCTCGGGCGATTGCCGCATGATCGCGAACAGCCCGCCGCAGGCGAACACCCACAGTAGGGCGATCACGATGAATGTCGTGACCAGAACCTGTCTCGTCTTACGCTTTGTGTTCAAAGGTTGTTCTGCCAAAACTTCTTTCGACATTGTTTGCCCACACCGGGAGTTACGCGATTATAGAGACCGTGCCCAGACGGTCAATAATATAAAAGGAGTAGCTGGGAATGACTGCAAGGGTAGGACGACTTTGGAACTGAGGGTGTCTGCGTTATATCCTCGGAGTGTGCCTCGCCCGCTCGCGTCTGGCCGCTCCCCAACCCCGGGTTTGTTCCTGGGACTCATCATCACTCTCGCCGCAGTGGTCGCCTATTCTTCGTATATCACGGTTCAGATTTCGGGTCTGCGCGCGCTGCAAAACGATCTTGCCGGCCGCAATCGCAAAGACTCGCTTCAACTTTTGCGCATCCAGAACGACTTGAATTCCCTGGCACTGGCCATGCGCGATATGCTCGACAACGACGAGCCGTATCCTCTTACCGCTTGGTCGGCGCAGTTCCAACGCATCCGTGCGGACTTGGACGACGCCCTCAAACTGGAGGAGCAAGTCGCGGTCGCCGAGCGCACGCCGGACCAAAGACAATTCCTGGGCAACTCGATCGCTCAATTCTGGGACGCCGTCGGCCGCACCTTCACGCTCGCTCGCGATGGCAAAGAGAAGGATGCACGCACACAGATTCGCGTCTCGTTACAGGCTCGCCAGGCCGCGCTGAGCACGGCAGTCGCCCGGTTGCTCGTCCAGAACAATGAAAGCGAGGAACAGGTGGCGCTGCGCATTGGGCGGATCTACGATCGCGTGCAGCGGCAGGTATACATATTTTTTGCCGCGATCTTGAGCGCGATTCTGCTCACCAGCCTTTATCTGATCCAATCCAACCGCCGGCTCTTCGCGAAACTCGCGAGCCTCTCCGAGCAGCGCAGCGAATTGGCGCAAAAACTGATCTCAACCCAGGAATCCACCTTGCTGCATATATCGCGTGAGCTTCACGATGAATTTGGACAGATCCTGACTGCAATTGGTTCCATGCTGAGCCGCGCTCGGAACCATGTACCGGAAGACTCGCCCCTGCGCGCCGAGTTACGAGAAGTCTCTGAGATCGCGCAGTCCACGCTCGACAAGGTCCGCAGCCTTTCGCAGGCGCTGCACCCGGTCATGCTGGTTGAATCCGGCCTTGAGAGTACGATCGACTGGTACATTCCAGTGGTGGAAAGGCAAACCGGAATTGAAATATCCTACAAGAAATCAGGAACGCCCTTTCCGGTCGACGGCAGCGTTGGCGTTCATATTTACCGTATCCTGCAGGAGGCCTTGAACAACGTTGCCCGCCATTCTGGAACTCGCCAGTCCTGGGTGCGGCTTCGTTTCCTGGCGCATGCTTTAGAGCTTGAGGTTGAAGACCACGGCACAGGATTTGTGGAAAAATCAACGAGGTCGGGCATTGGACTTGTGGCGATGCGCGAGCGTGCGGAGTTGTTGAGCGGGAGGATCGAGTTTCTCAAGCCGGCGGAGGGTGGAACATTGGTTCGACTAAAAGTCCCAATCGAGAAAGCGGAGCCGCATGTCCCATAAGATTTCAATACTGCTGGTCGATGACCACAGCCTGGTGCGTCGCGGGTTTCGACGCCTCATCGAGGACGCGCGCGACCTGACGGTGGTCGGGGAAGCCAGCGACGGCACGGAAGCGGTTCGACTGGCAGAGCAGTTGCGTCCGCAAGTGATCGTGATGGACTGCGCGCTTCCGGGCATGAGCGGATTGGACGCGACCCGGCGCATCCTCCAGAAGTTTCCGGATACCGCGATCTTGATGCTGAGCATGCATTCTGAAGACACCTGGGTCCATCAGGCGATGGCTGCCGGTGCCCGCGGCTACATTCTGAAGAGCGCGGTTGACATGGAGTTAGTCACGGCCATCCGCCGCGTTGTGGCGGGTGAGGTCGTGCTCGATCCGCAACTCTCTCGCGACACAACTTTGAAGGGTGAGGGAAAATCCGGACTCACGGTACGCGAACTCGAAGTGTTGCTACTGATCGTCGCCGGCAAGTCCAACAAGGAAATTGCAGCCGATCTCGATCTGAGCGCTAACACGGTGGCGGTTCACCGTGCCAACATTATGGATGCGCTCGGAATCCACAAAACCGCCGATCTGGTTGTCTACGCCATTCGCAGCGGTCTGGTGAACATTCGGTGAACCGCAGATCTTTCCTGCGCGGGCTCGCCGGTGCTGCCGGCGCTTCAGTGCTGCCTCTCAATTTATTCGGTGGCGCGGCCCCAGAAGCATCCAGCTCGGGTTTCAAACTCGTCGACGTTACCCGTTCAGCCGGCATTCAATTTCAACACAACAGTGGCGCATACGGAGGCAAGCTTCTTCCCGAGACGCTCGGCTCAGGCTGCGCCTTCCTCGACTACGATCGCGACGGCTGGCAGGATATTCTCCTTATTAACGGCATGGACTGGTTTGGCCACAAGCGCCAAACATCCACGCTTCGGCTCTACCACAACAACCGCGACGGTACTTTTACCGACGTAACCCACAAGGCCGGTCTCGATGTAGAGATGTACGGAATGGGCGTCGCCGTGGGCGATTACAACAACGACGGTTTTCCCGACATCCTGATTACGTGTGTTGGACAGAACCGGCTGTTCAAAAATAGCGGGAAGGGATCTTTCGTCGACGTTACCAACTCCAGCGGCCTCGGCCACCGGCAAGCCCTTAGCACGTCCGCGTTGTGGTTTGATTTTGATCGCGACGGCCGGCTTGACTTGTTCGTATGCAATTACGTTAAGTGGTCGCCCGAGCACGATGTGTTTTGCAGCCTGGATGGGAAGTATAAGTCCTACTGCACGCCTGAGGCTTACCGCGGAGAAACCTGCTGGCTGTTCCACAATCGCGGCGACGGAACATTTGAAGATGTAACGGCGACCAGCGGCATTTTCGATAGCAGTTCGAAATCGCTTGGCGTGGCTATGCTTGACTACGACCAGGACGGCTGGCCCGATCTTCTGGTAGCCAACGACACGCAGCCCAACAAACTTTATCGCAACGCGCACAATGGGACATTCAAAGACGTCGCAGTTGAGGCAGGAATCGCTTTCAGTGCCGACGGTAAGGCGCGCGCCGGAATGGGCGTCGACGCGGCCGATTTCGATAACTCGGGTACTGTCGGCGTGGCCATCACGAATTTTGACAATGAAATGATCGGGCTGTATCGAGCCCTCGGCAACGGCACGTACGAAGATATCGCAACCCAGGCGGGTGTCGGACTTCCTTCAAAGACAACGCTAGGATTCGGTTGCATGTTCCTCGATGCCAACCTCGATGGCGCGCTGGATCTGATTGCAGCCAACGGACACATCGACGACACCGTGCGCAACATCCGCGGCAACGTCGGCTACGCGCAACCGCCGCAGCTTTTCCTAAACACGGGAAAGCGGACCTTCCGCGATGTAACTTCGGAGGTCGGCGATGCATTCGGTCAGCCCAAGGTCGGACGCGGCTTGGCCTGCGGCGACTTTGATCGCGATGGTGATCTCGACATTCTCATCACGACGAACAATGGCCCAGCTTATCTGTATCGTAACGACCAACTCGCGGGAAACCGCAGCATCCGTTTTCGCCTGGTGGGCAAGCAATCGAATCGGGACGCAATCGGCGCGACCGTCCGGATCTACCACGAGGGCACGACGCAATCCCGCCTGATTAAGAGCGGATCGAGCTATCTGTCACAATCCGAGCTTCCCGTCACTTTCGGTCTGGGAAAGCGCGACAAGATCGAACGCGTGGTCATCCAATGGCCCAACGGAAGAACCGAAGAATACAAGAACCTCGCGGCAGGCAAAGCCTATGAGTGCATGGAGAGCGAAGGAATCACACCCGCCGCGGGCTTTTGAAAGACAAGTTTGCGCGGAGCTTCCCGGCACCGGTCGATGGAGACTTGGCTGGCGGCTGAATCGGTGGTCTACTGAATGGGTCTTTCTCATGCCACGAAATAAGACTCTGAACGGAGAGATGCCATGCACCTTCGAAATGTCCCCGTAAAGTTAGTACTCCCACTTGTACTTCTGGCTGTCGCTTTCGCGGCCGGTAGCAACGGAAAGCCAGACACGATCAAAGGTTACGTCCTCGACTCTGCTTGCGCCTTCACCAAGAATCTCAAGAAGCCAATAAGCCCCGAATGTGCGGTCGCATGCGCGAAAGCCGGCTCACCCCTCGTAATTCTGTCCGACGACGGGACCATTTACTGGCCCATCTCGGACGCGACGCCTTCGTCCGGTCAGAACCAGAGACTCCTTCCATTCGCCGGCCAGAAGGTGACGGCCACGGGAAAGGTTTTCGAGAGAGGTGGATCCCGTGCCGTGGTCATCGACAAGGTTGAATCCATGGCGAGTTCAAAGTAGAGCGGATCATGGTTCCAGTCTGCTCGGCAACGATGCTTAGAGCCGATACAGTCGTTTATAAGTTTCCTTACGGAGAAGATGAATGAAACGACGCGAGACGATTATCGTGATGCTCGTTGTTTCCATCGCAACGATCTTTGTATCCGGGTTACAAGCCGAGGCGAAATCGAAAATGCAAAAGCAATCGTTTGGTAAGACTGAAGACGGGGAACCGGTGGACCTCTACATCCTGACCAACAAGAACGGCATGGAAGCGGCCATCACCAACTACGGAGGCACCGTCGTTTCTCTGATTGTTCCTGACCGGAATGGCAAACGTGAGGACGTCGTATTGGGCTACGATAATCTCGCCGGCTACGCGACCGGCAAAGCCTACATCGGCGCGACGGTTGGGCGCTACGCGAACCGAATCGCCCACGCCACGTTCACGCTTGATGGCACTACTTACACTCTGGCGAAGAACGACGGCGATAACCACCTGCACGGCGGTTTCAACAAGCGGGTGTGGACGGCGAAAGATGTTTCCAGCAGCGCTGGGCAGGCGCTGGAATTAACCTATTTAAGCAAGGATGGTGAAGAAGGCTTTCCCGGAAACCTGCCGGTCAAGGTCGTGTACACGCTCACAGACGAGAACGAACTAAGAATCGATTACACTGCGACCACCGACAAAGACACGGTACTCAATCTCACCAATCACGCTTACTTCAACCTCGCCGGTCAAGGCAACGGAGACATCCTGCAGCAGCAGATCATGATCAAAGCCGATCGATTCACGCCAATCGACGCAACCTCGATTCCTACCGGCGAACTGCGAAGCGTAAAAGGAACTCCGTTCGACTTCACGAATTCAACTGCCATCGGCGCTCGCATCGACCAGGATGATCACCAACTAAAATTAGGAAGAGGCTACGACCACAATTTTGTGCTGAACGGCGATACCATGAGAGCCCTGTTTCTCGCGGCGCAAGTTTACGATCCGCATTCCGGCCGTCTGCTTGAGGTGTTTACCACCGAGCCGGGCATCCAGCTCTACACTGGGAATTTTCTCGACGGTATTCACGGAAAGGATGGCAAGGTCTACAACCGCCGCTACGCCTTCTGCCTCGAAACCCAGCATTTCCCGGACTCGCCGAATCATCCCAACTTTCCCTCCGCGGAGCTCAAGCCCGGACAGCATTTTCAGTCGACGACTGTCTACAAGTTCTCGACCAAGTAATCTGCGGAAATTAGGACCTTACGGCTTATTGAGTCGGTGACCATGGGGGACGATCGCGCGTCGCGACTGCGACGAACTCAACCTTGGCCACTTATTTCAGTTTCACAAACAGTAAGACGAAGATTGCCCAGACTCCAACCGTCATGGGAAACAGGGCCGCTTGTGCTTCCCGCAATGAGCCTCCTCGCGGGAGGGCAAGAGAGAGGAAGAACATCGCTACCGCGGTGAGTATTCCGAGGATCAGTTTGCTTTTCCAGGTCATCGTTGTTTTTCCTCGCGTTCTGGTTTCGCCTTCTTCAGTTACTGAAATCTTCGTAGGTCAGTAGCGCACATTCTACGCCGGAACCGAATTGCAGTGTGATATTGGAGCTGGTTCGTGCGGCTCGATCCGTTTCCACGCTGACATCGGCTTCCCGCAGCTAGCCTGAAACTACCCGAACAATCTCTTAACAATAAAGTGACAACTGTACGGCATCCCAGATGCGACGGACGCGTCCAACCATGTGTACGAGTTAGTGAACCGGGTGATGCGGGTAACCCTAATTGCAACTTGGAAAGCACGATCGGCAGGAACACAATTCGTAGGAGAAGAGCCATGTGGATGAGGTCCTGCGCAGTTTGCAAGGCACTTTTGACCAAGCTCCGCTTGAGCAAGTCCGTCCGCTGTCAATGCGGCTGGGAGTGGTAAAGACGTCAACTGATGAAAAAAAAAGAGAGGGAGATGGCTGTGGCTAAAGTAATTGAGTTTTACGTACCGAATAATTTCCCAAGAACAGTGAAGTGGGTTTCGCCAGAACGGCGCGGGAAAATTCTCGCGTTCGGTCCCGCGAACTCCTTCGCTGCACCAGCCGGGACTGGCACCAGCGCAGGCGATTTTGGTAACGCCACTGCACTGGAGAAGATTGTTCTCTCCTAGTGCAGCGGCCCCCGCCGCTGGTCGCGATAGTTAACGCCAAGGCGCAATGACATCGGCTCGCGTCCGCCGCGAATCTGGTTATTGCGAGCGACTGCCAATCCTCAAGAGCTTGCAAGCGCTTCGCTTTCGTGCAAGAATCGCGCTTCCATCTGACGTTACCTCCCAGAGTGTGATCCCCGGGCCAGGCCAGCCTGCCAAGATGGGTTCTTGCGCAGTGCCTAAATGTTCGACCAATCGAGGTGGCCAATGACCGAGCAGCAAAGCACAAAAGCGGGCAGCAAGACCGGATTCCTCCAGCGCAAGAGCGTGATCGCGGCAGTTGCGCTACTCGTAGCGCTGGTCTCGTGCGTGGCAGTGGTTCTGATCTTCACGATACACAACAGCCTCGAGGTGCCCCGGATCGAACGGCCCAAAGACGTCGTCTGGCTGCCACAGAACTGGACCGAAGACCAGCGCCACCGTTATTACCACACCGCCCAGGGAAGCGAACTCCTGCCCTACGCCTGGTTTCTGGCACTGGAGCAACCGCGTTTCAGTCTTAGCGGCGCGCCTCCGTTCAAAGACGATCGCTACCTGCAAGGCTTCGGATTCATCCCGGACCAGGTCTACGAGCAGAACCCCGACGCCCTGCCGGTTGGCTTCACCCGCGATGATCGTTTCGTCGATCCGTACACCGGACAGAAACTCGCGGTGCTGGGAATCAGTTGCGCCGCTTGTCACACCGGCGAACTTTTCTACGGCGGCAAGGCAATCAGGATCGATGCCGGTCCATCGTTGATCAATCTGCAGAAGTTTACCGAGGCGCTCGGTCTCGCAGTGACTTGGACCTATTACGATCCGCTCCGTTTCCACAGATTTGCCGCTCGCGTGCTTGGTCCCAACCACCCGCACGCCGATCAGGTTCGCCTGCGGCAGGCCCTCAAGTATTATCTCGATACGACTTTCACCGAGGTCAAATCAACCCTCTATCTCTTCCCCACCCCCGAGGGTTACGGCCGCACCGACGCACTGGCTCGAATTGGCAACTTCGTTTTCGGAACGGAATTGAACAATAACAAGAACCTGATAATGGGGAATGCCCCCGTAAACTATCCGCCGATCTGGGACGCATCTTGGATGGACTGGGTGCAGTACAACGGTTCGATCCAACAACCCATGGGCAGGAATGTTGGCGAAGCGCTGGGGGTGCGTTCGCGCATCAACCTTCTAGGCTATCCCGGCGTGCAGTTCCAGAACACGATTCGGGTGGAGAACCTCCACGAGATCGAGGCTTTGCTGGGTGGTTCCGAGCCGGGCAAAGGTGTCTGGTCGCCGAAGTGGCCGGAAGAAACATTGGGAAAGATCGATCGCGGCCAGGCAGCCAAAGGCGAGCAACTCTACAACCAACTCTGCCTGCACTGTCACCAGCCCCCGATGAATTCCGACGAGGGCCGCAAGCCAGAGCATTGGACGAACTTCACCGACAGCGAGGGCAGACAATTTTTCAAAGTAACCATGATTCCATTGGCGGAAATCGGAACTGACTCGAAGGAAGCTCAGAACTTTCACGACCGGAAGGCCGATAGCGGGCCTCTTGGCAAGGGCACGATCTCAGCCGGCGATGGCCTAACGTTCATTACGCAAACCGTGATTGAGCAGGCTTACGCGCTGCTCAACCTTACGCCTGAGCAACAGGAACAATGGAACGGATACAGGAAAAACGAACTTCGGGAACCGCTGGCCTACAAGGCTCGTCCGCACAATGGAGTGTGGGCGACGCCTCCTTATCTTCACAATGGTTCGGTGCCCAACCTGTTTGAATTGCTGTCGCCGGTTACTGAACGGTCCAAGGTTTTCTATCTCGGAAACAAACAGTTCGATCCCGTCAAACTCGGTCTCGACACCAGCCCGCTCAAGGGCGCAAGCGAATTTCGCGTCGATCTACCCGGCAATTCCAACGCCGGACACGAATTCAACGACGGCCCCAAAGGCAACGGCATAATCGGCCGCAAGCTCACAACAGAAGAACGCATGCAGATCATCGAATATCTGAAAACGCTGTAGCATTTGGTTGAAGTTGCCCGATCCTGAACAGATGAAAGTGTTAGGGTGCCCCGCGCCTTGCGCTTTTTGCAAGGGGCGGGTGCATGGACGCTCAATTCCTACCCTAAAATCGTAAAAAGGTTCTTTGTGCACGCAAGAAATATCGGCTATTAATCGTAATGGTGGTCGCCAGCACAATCCATCGTTCAAACTTTAGGATAAACTCTAGAAGAAAAACGGAGACGCGCGGCCATGATTGAACGACTCAACGAAAGCCACGGAGCGGCGATCGGTTTCAAAGTTGTCGGAAGGGTTACCGCCGATGGAGTCAAAGCATTTGAGCCACAAATTGAATTCGTCATTGCAGAACGGAAAGAGCGACCCATCGGCATCCTAGCCGACCTCTCGCAAATGCAGGGAGCGGATTGGAAAGCCCGCTGGGATGAAATGCGCTTTCTGCAGAAATACACCGACCACATCGCGCGCATGGCGGTGGTCGGCGCCGACAAATGGGAAGAAGTAGTCGCCATGGTCCTCGCGGGAACCGCCGTTCTTCAGGCCGAGACCCGCTACTTCACAAGCCCCGAGATCAATTCCGCCTGGGAGTGGGTCCGAACCAGCAAGAACGCTGATCGCGTCCCGGTACGAACCATGTATGTCGGCTCAGGCCTCTTCAAGGACTACATCCCCGAGTACACCGACCTCTAACAAACACGATCTGTTGCCGCCCGGTGCTCCCAGTTCGCGTTCGTGCTTCGGACGCTAACCTGGAGAGCCCACGAATATTCGTGGTTGTTCGCCACCCGGCCATTTTCTTCTTGATCCCATACCCCCATTGTTGATAACATAAAGAACGCAATGATTATCTATAAGATAATCTAGGATCTTTGACAATCTGATCATTCGACGCAACGGCTCGGCCATTCCGAAATGGAACTGCATGCCATCGGTAAGCGCCATAACTCCAATGTTGTTAATATTTTGCCTCTAACTACCTTTTGAACCATAGATCTAGGAGGCAAGAAAATTTCCGGTCCTTTGTTTTCTAGATTTTGGGCCAAAACGAGAGTTTTTTGGAGTAAATTCTGCACCGGAATGTGTGCAGAAAGATCAGGATTGGTCGGCCGCAGTCGAGCCAACGCACTAGGTCGCACCCGCCGATCGCGTCGCGGTATGCCGCTCGGCATTTGCGTAATGGGAGTTCTTCACGGCGTACATGCGCCGATCGGCTTCCGCCAGCAGATGCTCGGCGTTGGTGCCATCCGCGGGGTAGAAAGCCTGACCGATGCTCACCGAAACCAAACCCTCGCCGCAAACGACTTTTCCGACATCTGCGATGATGGTTTCGACACGTTGCGCCATTTCTGCGGCCGCTTCCCGATTGAGGCCCGGAGCAATGACGATGAATTCGTCGCCGCCCATTCGAGCCGCATAATCGTATTCGCGGCAGGACTCTTTCAAAGCTTCGGCAAACATCTGCAGCAGTTTGTTGCCTTGAAAGTGTCCGAAACGGTCATTCACTTGTTTGAATCCGTTGAGGTCGGAGACGAAAACCGCCAGCGGCAGATTGGAGCGCTTGCATCGCGCAATCTCCCGATCAAGGTGCAGGAAGAGCGAGCGGGCATTGGGAAGCCCGGTCAGATAATCGGTCGTCGCGGAATCTTCGGCTAAGCGGTATTTCAGCGCATTTTCGATGGTAAATCCGAGTTTAGAGCTGATTGCGAGCAGAATTCGCAGGTGATCTCTAGTGAACGCGTCCTGGTGAGTGCGATACAGCGCCAACACGGCGACCACCCCTGAGACACCCTCGAGCGGCACGGCCAGCGCCGAGCGCAGCGTGCTGTACTTGGTCGGATCATTGAGGTATCCGGGCTCGACCGATGGATTGCCATTCAGAATCGGCTTGCTGTTCTGCGCAACCCAACCGGACAATCCTTCGCCGAGCGGAATCCTCAAAGAGGAGAACAAGCGAAAGTTATCGCCGCTGACATACTCGGGAGTCAAGATGTTGTCCTGTTTCAGATAGACCGCCATCGAGTCATACGGCACCAGCCTCTTGAGCCGCACCGAGAGCATGGAGAGAGTATCGTTGACGCTCAGCGAGTTGCCCAGGTCATGACTCAACTCAAACAGCATTTGCGCCTCTTGCCGCGCCTCGGCGATATAGGAAAGATAATCGCGGCGTTGCTCGGCCGGATGCGCAACAGGTGTTTCGGATTCGGCGAACCCCGCAGCGGGAGCCGATCCACGTTCGACTTTAATGTCGGTCGAAAGTTTTGCCGGAGTTTTCGGAGGCTGCGCGTGCGCGAGTTTTTCCAGCTCAACATAGCGCCGTTGCAAAACCTCAACCACGCGCGGGTCGAAACTCTTTCCCGCTTCGTCGACCACGCGGGCCATGGCTTCATCCAGGGGCAACGCCCGGCGGTATTGCCGATCGGTAGCCAGGGCATCCAGGCAATCGACAGCCGCCAGGATTCGCGCCCCGATCGGTATGGCTTCGCCTTTCAGTCCGTTGGGGTACCCGCTGCCGTCCCATTTCTCGTGATGCGCGCTAACGATGGGCACGACGGGATAAGGGAATTCGACTTGTTCCAGAATCTCGGCCCCAATAATGGGATGAATCTTCATTTTTTCAAATTCTTCCGGCGTGAGCTTGCCCGGCTTGGAGATGATGTGTTCGGGAACCGCGAGCTTGCCGATGTCGTGCAGCACCGCAGCGGCCTGCAACGCTTCGGTTTCGTCTTCGCTTAACCCAAGATCCTTAGCGAGCTCGATGGCGTAGATGCGAACCCGCTGCAGATGATCGTGAGTGGTATGATCTTTGGCTTCGATTGCCAATGCGAGGGCTTCGATAGTTCGCAGGTGAAGATTGGATACCTGCTCAGCATGCCGGGTTTCGTCTTCGAGCTTGCCGAGATAAAGCCGGTACGAGCGATACATGAGATACACGGGAGGCAGGACTAGAAGCGAGGACTGCCATCCAATATGCCGATTCAGGAAGCTCACTAAACCAGCGATCGCCGCGCCTACGAGGTAGTAAGGGAAAGACCAGAAATAACATTCGGACCATACTTTCAAGACTGGCTTACCTTCGGTCAATCGGATGATGGTTGCCATGGCGAAGGTATTGAAAGCGAAATATGTGATCGCTACCAGAAGCAACGCCAGAGGATCGCTGCGATGCAGTCCATGAGTTGTGACCGCTTGGTATACGACGTAGGCCGCGGCCGTTCCGACCGGCAGCTGCGAAAGATTGAAGATGACGTGGATCGATTTGAGGTTGGAGGATCTCCAGTATGACTGAACCAGAACCGCCGCGAACCCGATCACCAGGGTTTCCGCGAAACTCATCTCCAAAACCCCCAGGAGAATGAACAGGAAGTTCACGGACATGGTGCCGTTGATGCCCGGCAGTTTTATTTTTAAGGATGAAGCCAAAAGGGCGACGGCCAAGTAGCACAGGAATTTGAGCGGATCCGTCGATTGCCAGTTCAACAACGCAATGTAGAAGCACCCCAGCGCCACGAGCGCCATGGCTGCGATAAACACTTGCGCGCCAACCTGACGGGGCGAGCTTTGGGACATTAGAAGATTCTGGCTCAGGGTGAAGGAAATGTCCGGGCAAAACGAGTCCGGCGGATTACCATCGTGTTCTGCTTATGATTCAACGAGTTAGGCACCCTCGGCGACCTGCATCATGGGTGTGAAGTGGGGTTCTGCCGGATGGATTCGAGTCCGCGGTGCGCACGCATCGGTGCTAGGCTAATCGCGGAGTGTATCCATCCTCGATATCCGCACCGGCCTGGCGTAGGAGGTTTGCGATGTCGCTGGCAGGCATCCTGCTCGCCACCCTTCCTGTATGCGCAGTTGAAGTCCAGGGTACGGCGTCGAAGAGCAAGGCGGCCGATTCCTGGTCGGTCAGCTATAAGCCATTGCGGTTGGTTAATGGGTCGCCGATTGTGTTCCGCGCGGTTTCGCCGGAGCCACTAAAGTCTCTCGCCGGCAAATGGCTCGAGCATCAAGTGTTCTTTTCTTCTGATTCGCAGGGCAAGGTCTGGTATGGACTCGCCGGCGCGAGCCTGGAAACACGGCCAGGAAATCACTCGCTGGAGCTCAAGGGCGTAGCTGCAACTGGGAAGGATCTCTCGTTTCAAAAACAAATTGCGATTGGGAAAGGAAAATATCACAGCATCGCAGCCAGTGTTCCCAAGCAATATACGGAGCCCAATGCTGAGCAGCTTCAGAAAATTGATCAAGACAAGGCGCTCAAAGAGCGCGCATTTGCACATGTGACTCCGGAACGCGAGTGGGCCGGCAGCTTTCACCCTCCGGTGAAGGCGCAGATTTCAGATGTGTTTGGAACCTCCCGGACATTCAACGGCAAGGTACAGAGCGTGCATCAGGGGCTCGACTATGCAGTTCCGGAAGGCACGCCGGTCGCGGCGGTAAACAGCGGAACGGTTCTGCTGGCGCAACCGTTATACTTCGAGGGCAATTGTGTGGTGCTTGATCATGGTCAGGGTTTACTCACTCTCTATATGCATCTTTCCAAGATCGAGGTCAAAGAGGGCGATCACGTCACCAGCGGACAGAAACTCGGAGTGAGCGGTGGAACGGGGCGCGCCACGGGACCGCATCTGCACGTGGCGGTGCGCTGGCAGGGGGTTTACTTGAATCCAGAAACTTTGCTAAGTCTCCAATTGCCATGACTTTTTGCGCGGCGAAGGTTCTGTTCCAGTGCGCGGGCTCGGCGAAGAGTGAAGCGTATCTTTGAGATCCAGATTACGAATCAAGCGGTGCAAGTAATTTGCATGGACGCCAAGAATGAGCGCGGCCTCCGTATAGTTCCCCTTAGTCTGCTCGAGCGCTTCAACGATTAGCTGCTTCTTTAGTTCTTTCACCTGGATGTGATATTTTGCACCTTCCGTGCACGGGGTAAGTCCTTTCTCCAGGATGGACTCCGGCAGATCCTCGGGTTGAAGTACATCCGACGCACTCAGCACCAGCGCGTGCTCGATGGCGTTCTCCAGTTCGCGCACATTTCCCGGCCAGTCATAATTCGCCAGGCATACCCTGGCCTCGGGAGAAAGTTTCTTGCTTCTGGTATTGGATTTCTTGACGTACTTGGCGATGAAGTAATCGGCGAGCATCCCTATATCTTCGCGACGCTCTCGAAGCGGAGGCATGACTAACGAGAGAACATTGAGCCGATAAAAAAGATCCTTGCGGAACGTTCCGGCCTTCACGGCTTCTGCGAGATCCTGATTGGTGGCGGCGATGAGACGTATGTCCACGGAAATCGGACGAATCCCGCCCACGCGCTCGAACTCGCGTTCCTGCAGCACGCGCAGCAGTTTGACTTGCAGCGCGGGCGCAAGCTCTCCAATTTCGTCGAGGAAGACAACGCCACCGTTCGCCATTTCCAAACGGCCCTTCTTCTGCGCAACCGCGCCAGTGAACGCACCTCTCTCATGGCCGAATAACTCGCTCTCCAGCAGGCCCTCCGGAATGGCCGCGCAGTTGATCGCGATAAACGGCTTAGTTGACCTTGGACTGTTGCGGTGGATGGCGCGAGCCGCCAGTTCTTTCCCAGTGCCGCTCTCGCCCTGCAGCAGCACGTTCGAGTCGGTCGGCGCGACTCGCGCCAGGAATTGATAAACGTTCTTCATCCGGGGGCTTTCGCCAACCAGGTTGTGGTCAAGATTGATTTCCGCTGAAAGCCGGAGGTTTTCCTGCTCCAGCCATTGCATTCGGCGAGCGTTCTCGAGCGCCACCGCGGAAATGCCCGCAATGGCCGCCACCAACTGGAGGTGATCTTCGTTGAAGCGGCTGGCTGCGTCGCATGTATCGAGATAGATGCAGCCGGTTACTTTATCGAACATGATCAGAGGCACGCACAACAATGAGCGCACCTGGCAATTGACCAGGCTCTCTACCTCGGCCAAACCATTCGAGCCGGGGACGTCAGCTCCCAGAATCGCGAGACCTTCTTTCATGACTTGACGGGTAATGGTGCGGCTGATGGGGACTGGCAACACGGACTTGGCAATACGATGGCGCGCGAAGACCGAGGCGAAGGGCTCGTCGCCTTTGCCATCCAGCAATATGGCACCGCGCTCGGCTGGCAGTACCTCAAAAATCAGGTTGAGGATCTGTCCTTGCAGTTCGTCGAGATCGCGGATGGAATGTACGGCTCGGCTGATCTTAAGTAGTGCGTTCAGGTTGCGCGCCACGCTGGAGTTTGCAGGAAGCTCTTTGAGAACTCGATCTGGCTGCAAGTAGAGCGCATCTTGGGGACGGAACTGCGCCGTCGCTTGGGTCATACTGTCTTCGTACTCAACCCTGCCGGCAACCGGTTCCTCGACTTCGTCATTGAGCAACAACAAAAAGATCGAATCGCCAACGGATATTTGGTCCCCGTGATGCAGGTGTGCCTCTTTGACGGCCACGCCATTCACCAAGGTGCCATTACGGCTATCGAGGTCCCGTATTTTGTAACCGTCGCTGTCCTGACTGAGCGCGCAGTGGCGACGCGACAGGGAGGGGTCGCTGATGGAAAGCAAATTGGATGGGTCGCGGCCAATGTGAATCTCCGCGTTGGGGAGAGCAAAAGTTAAATCTTTGGACGGTCCAGCGATCACGAAGAGCCTTGGGTTCACTGCAATCCCCTCGTCACATGCACTCCTCTCTAACACACTTTTTGCTGGATTTACAAAACTATCTGCGCTAGTTCCACTATCCGAACGGATAGGTGGGCTATCCATTCAGATAGTCATTTGGGGCTGCAGGGGGCGGCGCCACGCTGTTAGCAGAGAACGCAACCTAATTAAATCAGTTATTTAGAACCGAATTGTCGGCGCTCGACCGCGCCCATGGCCGTGGTCTGCTACGTGCACTCGGGATCATAAGCCCTGACCTGGCGAAGCGATGGGGGAAGCGCTTTTGGCAGTCTTGCTGGGAATAGGCTGAATCGGGAGTCTGGCGACCCCCTCATCAGACTCCCGATTTTCTTCTTCGCTCCATGGGAATATGGACAAGATCTTTGTGGATGAGGCACTCCAAGCATATCGGGAAAAGACAGGGGACATGCGCCCCTGGCACTTACTACCAGTCGCTGTCACCAGTCAGATTCTGATGGATGCTCAGCGGCGCAAGAGCTGCCGCCACGGGAAATTCCCTCAGCCAGCGACCGCCGACGGCTGCGCCGAGAGTTGAGTTTCTGGTTGGTCCACGGGAACTCCGTCGCGAAAGCTCACACTTCTACCTGAGATCGCTGGAACCCGTTCGCCCGGAACCAGGATGCCGATCAGGTTCAGCGGATCAGCGGCGGACAGGGTGACAGTTTCTCCCATCAGCGGCATTTTTCGTGTGGCTCGCAAAGACTCTACCGCAACCGGCAAGGCAAACTGCTCACCGAGGAATCCATCCACGAAACGGCCGCCGCGAATTTCGCCGCGATCCTCCAGCCGCCGAAATGCCATTTGCAATTCCCGCCACTTGGGCAGATTCGTTTCTCTGGCCAGCACTTCCCGGAAGACGATTCCATAGCGTTTAAGCAACATCCAGCAAGTGGCCTCGACTGTCCTATTGCGCTCGACCTCCTGCTCGGTATAAAGCAGAGCCCATCGTCCGGAGCTGTGCCGCGGACGTGCGCTGCGGCCGCTGCCTTGTCCCGCGCGGCGTTTGGGGTCGATCAGAGAGCGCAGGTTGTCGAAGCCATCGGCGGTCACAACTCCAGCGGCCACCAGTTCCCAGAGAGCCGTTTCGACTTCGGCCTTGAGTTTATCGGTGCCGCGGACGATATCCGCGAAGAATGAGGCTCCGCGCTCACGCAGGAAATCGAGCACCTGCCGGGCGCCGTCACTCAAGCCGCGTGCTTCAGGCCGAGTGGCGGCGGGATTGTGCGAAGTCATCCAGTCCGCCTCTTCACGAACGAAGAACGTAATGGGAGCGACGCTGGTTGGAATCACTCGCCGTTTGCCAGCGGCCGAATCTTCGAGCGTTGCCGGATGCGGAGACAGGCGGCCCCAGCCTACCGCGCCGGTTAAGCAGAGTTGATCCAGCCACTGAGGATCGTAGTTCGCAATCCGCTTTGCGAGGACCTGCCGCTCCCACGCATTGGCCGGGATTTCGAATCCTTGAAGCTGGCGCAGAACTTCGAGCGTGGCCCGTTCACTCTGGACCTGTGTGCCCGGCGAGACGTGCTGCCACCGAAGCAGCCAGCGCATGAACTGCACTGCCGTTATAGGCTCGATCTGCTTGCGCAGGGTTGCGACCGTGAGGCGATGGATTCGCGCCAGTAAACGACGCTCACACCACTCGAGTTCGTGTGGCGCGGACGCCCCCGCCCGCGGTCCTTGATCGGTAAACTCGCCGCGCAAGATTGCTCCACTAGCTTCCATACGGAGCAAAGCGAGTTCGATCTCGGAGACAGGCAATCCGAGCAGCGATGCAAGTTGTTCCGCGGTAACGGGACCTAAGTGTGCTATCCAACCGGTGACCAGCGCCAGCAGAGCGTCATCCCGAGAGGGAAGCGTGCTCTCGACTTCGATAATCGCCCGATCAAAAGTTGCATTGGGGAAGAGCAAGGAAAATATCTGGGCGCGCTCGGCTGCGACCCAATATCGTCGGTCGCCGCTGTGCGCCGTTAATGCCCGATTCTGTTGTACGAGCACGGCAAAATGGGTGGTCCAATCTTCGACAGACACATGGGGACCGCCGCCCTCGGCTGGCCGATCGAGCGAAGCTCGATAGTTTGGCGTCGAATATTCTTTATCGGCTAGGCTGGAAAAAACCTGCTCAGCTTCGTTGAGCGGGACAGCCGATGGCGGCTGTCGCCACGCGGGTACAGCGATCAGGGTGTGCAATACGTCGTGCAGTTCGTCTGCGTCGCGAACATCCGGCCACGCCTCTTCGCGGACTTGCGAAATCGCCGCCGGATCGAGCTTCCCGACTTCCTCCAGGACCGATTCCGGCAGGATCCTCCGCATCTCCACGGCGCGTGCACGGCGTTCTTCGAGCGGTGCGTCGTCGAGATAGGCATAGGGATTTGCGTTCAGAATCTCATGGGAGAATTGCGAGGGTACGGGCGTGTCCACGGCCACGCAGCGGATGCGGCCATCAGCCATCCCCCGCAGCAAATTCTTGAGACCGTCCAGATCCATGGCCTCGGTGAGCACGTCTTTCATGACCTCATTCACAAGAGGATGGTCGGGAATCTGAATGTCTCCCGCAATATTTTCCTGGCACGCGGCGACGTCGGGGAATACCGAAGCTAACAAATCGTCCGAGCGCATCCGTTGAATCTGCGGCGGCACTTTCTTGCCCGACTGAAAGCGCAAAAGAGCAAGCGCGCGGTTCGCGTCCCAGCGCCAGCGGGTTCCGAAGATGGGCGAAGCCAGCGCGGCCTGCTCCAGGATTGGCTGCACCGTCTCTGCATTGAGGAAATGAAAAACGTCGGCGAGAGGGAAACTGTGTTGCTCGGCCAGCGCGATATTCAACCCGTTGTCCGTAGCTGCAGCTTGAAGTTCGAAATTGAAGCTGCGGCAAAACCGCTTTCGCAGGGACAAGCCCCATGCTTTATTGATTCGTCCTCCGAACGGGGCGTGGATCACCAGTTGCATCCCGCCGCCTTCATCGAAGAAACGTTCGGCGATGATTGTATGCTGCGTGGGCACAGCTCCGAGTACGGCGCGTCCCTGCAGAATGTATTCGATCATTTGCTCGGCCCCCAAGTCGTCGAGGCCGCATTCTTCTTTCAGCCACGCAACCGTCTCCGCGACATCGGGCTGGCTGAAAGAGACTCCGATGGGCGAAGTGTTCGGCAGCCGGTCACTGATCTCTTGCCGCAGATCGGCAACATGCAGAGAGAGCTCCTCGGTTCGCGCCGGAGCTTCGCCGCGCCAGAAGGGAACGCTGGGCGGGGCGCCGTGGGCGTCTTCCACCAGCACCCGTCCCGATTTGCCTTCGACGCGGCGAATCCGCCACGAAGTGTTGCCCAGCAACATGATGTCGCCCGCGTTGCTCTCGACGGCAAAGTCCTCGTCGAGTGTGCCCACGACAACTCCTTCGGGCTCGGCGACGACGGTAAACAGCGCCGTCTCAGGGATGGCTCCGCCGCTGGTTATTGCCGCGAGCCGTGCGCCGCGTCGCGCACGCAGTTTGCGATTGATGCGATCGCGATGGATGTAAGCGCCATAACGTCCGCGCCGCGCGGCAATACCCTCGGAGAGCATTTCGAGAACCGCTTCGTAGGTTTCGCGCAAAAGATTGCGATACGGATACGCCCGCCGCACCAAGGCGAACAGCTCGTCTTCGTCCCAGCCAGGTTCGTGTGGCGCGGACGCGCCCGCCCGCGTTTCGGGAGATGTTAATTACTTCTTCGATTTCAGTAGCGAGGTTTTCACCACCGTTAGACGCGGACAAGAGTGTCCGCGCCACACGCCCACTTCCCGCCGCACAAATAGCCACGATCTGCTGGGCCAGAATATCCAGCGGCGCATCGGGAATCATGATGCGATCAAGATCGCCTTGGCGGATGGCTCGCACCAGGGCCGCGCACTCCTGCAGTTCGTCGCGAGTGGTTACGAAAAAGCGTCCCTTGGGCACAGCGCCCCGCCAGTGGCCCGAGCGTCCCACCCGTTGCAGAGCCACGGCAATGGCTCGCGGAGAGCTGATCTGTACCACCAGGTCCACGGTGCCGACATCAATTCCTAACTCGAGCGAAGCGGTCGCGACCAGCACTTTGACTTCGCCATCTTTGAGCTTCTTCTCCGCGGCCAGGCGCAACTTGCGGGAGAGGCTGCCGTGATGGGCGGCGACGTTGTCCGCCCCCAGTTTCTCGGCCAGATGATGGGAGATTCGCTCCGAGAGTCGCCGCGTATTTACGAACACCAGCGTCGAGCGATGCTGCTCGACGAGTTCCACGAGGCGGTCGTAGATCTCGTCCCACATTTCGTTTGTCGCGATGGGACCGAGTTGGCTGGCGGGAACTTCGATCGCGAGATCAAGCTTGCGTTTGTGGCCGACGTTAACGATCACGGGGTCTGGACGGCCACTGCCTGTCAGGAAATGTGCAATTTGTTCGATCGGCTTTTGTGTTGCCGAGAGGCCAATGCGTACCGGCGGACGATGTGTCAGGGCTTCCAGTCGCTCGAGCGAGAGAGTGAGGTGAGCGCCGCGCTTGTCGTCGGCCACCGCATGAATCTCGTCAACGATCACAGTCTCAACATCACGCAGGATCGCCCGACTCTTCTCCGCCGTAAGCAAGATGTAGAGAGACTCCGGTGTCGTGACGAGAATATGCGGAGGACGCTTCAGCATCGCGCGCCGCTCGTGCATGAGCGTGTCGCCGGTGCGGACGGCGGTACGAATCTGTGGCATCAGGAATCCGCGCTCGCCGGCCATCTGCAGAATTTCGCCAAGCGGGACTTCGAGGTTCTTCTGGATATCGTTGCCCAGCGCCTTCAACGGCGAAACGTAGAGGACATCGGTGCGATCCTGGAGATCACCCGCCAGCGCCTTGCGCACCAGTCGATCAATGCAGGCGAGAAATGCTGCCAGGGTCTTACCAGACCCGGTGGGCGCAGAAATGAGCGTGGTGTGACCAGCCAGAATGTGAGGCCATCCCTGCTCCTGCGGCTCAGTGGGCGTGCCGAACCGGCGGACAAACCAATCCCTGACAAGAGGGTGGGCCCAGGCGAGAGGTGAAGGAGGGGAAGACACTGAGAATATTGTAGCCGGAGAATAGAGATTCGTAAAATGTTCGCCATGGGTGTTAAGAGGAGGTGGGCCACCGAATACATTCTGAAAGCACAAGGAAATGGAAACAACTGATAAGCGATTACATCGGAGAGAGGAGTCTGAAGAAAATCAGCTTTGGTTTGGCTAAGAGCTAGGAGCCAGAAGCTAGAAGCTAGAATCCGAATTCAAAAAAACCCACCGGTTGTCTGCTTGGGGCGTGCTCGGGTCGACAACCGATGGGCTACCGTTTCTCCTTACTCACCCTGTCGTTTTCAGGAGTCATTACTGCATAAAAACCCATCTCGGGAAAAAAGTTTCGCCTGCCTCAACAAAATTCTCGCAATTTCCTAAACTGATGCAACGGGGCAACTTACTCCGGGATCGCCGGGGGACGGGCGGCCATTAATTCGGTGAACCGGGTATCGCTGCGTAGTCCCGCGAACTCAGGATCCTTGTACACCTCGTCAATCCCCTTGTAGCCCTCCTCTAAGGCGCGACGGAGGTACTGCAGCGAGCGGTCCCGATCGCCGTGTTTCGCCCAGAGTTTGGCGATGATGTAGTCGTACCGCGCCCGGTCCTCCGGGGACGGCAGCTGGGCCGATACTCCGTTGTGCGACGTCCGCTCAAGAATGTCTGGATCGAGTTCCATCGCCTTGGCATAGTCTCCCACAGCTTTTTCGAACTCTTTCTTTCCAAAGTAGGCTGCGCCCCGATTGCTATAGAAGGACGCGGAGTCCGGCTGAAACCGGATTGCCTTGTCGTATTGCTTGATGGCTTTCCCGTATTTCTTTTCCTCGTAATCAATGACGCCAAGGTTGTTGATAGCCTCGGCATACTGATGGTCGAGATGGACGGCCCGTTCGAAGTCCTTCCCGGCTTCTTTATAGCGCTGCATCAGTAGCTCCGCGATGCCAGCTTTGTTGCATATGCCAGGATTGTTCGGCTTTTTGACCAGAATTGCCCGATAGTAGTCCAGGGCGTCGAGGTAGTCCTTCTGAACCCGCAGCTCATCGGCCCGCTTTTCGAGTTCCTCAATTGAGGAGCTCGCAGACGGGGGCGGGGTGCGTCGGATGGTAGGCGGACTGACCTGCACCAGTTCCGAGTTTGAAGTCTGGGCTTGTACGGTGGACAAAGCAGAAACCAGCAAGGTCAGCAAACAGACGAGAGGTTGACGGCGCATAGCTCACCTCCAGAAACAACCGGGCGAACTCCCCACACATCTATTGACACCTTCAAACCAAACAATGTTCCTTCACTGAGGCGCAGTTCCTGTCTGTGCCGGAGTGTTAGGCGGAGGGTTAGACGGTTTGTCGTCCTTAAAGATACCCGCTATTTTGCCAAAAAAACCCTTTTTTTTCTTCCCATCCGGGTCGGCAGCGTTCGCGTCCTGCGTCGCCACTCCGGGCTGGGCGCCGCTCTGAGGGGGTGGAGGAAGTGCCTTCTCGCCTCCCATCCCTAGCATGCGGGAGAAGAACCCTTTCACGCCGGTGGGCTGATCGCAGGTCTGATTCGGTTCTGTGCCTGCAATGAAGGCGGCCGTATAGGTCTCGGGACAGGCTGGGGTAGCCAGCAGGTTGGTGGTCTTGTCCAGTTGGACATCCACTACTCCAGCGGGTTGACCGAATGGCTTTACGTCCGAGTACTGGGGAAGCGCAACCGCCTTTTTCATGAACTCGGCCCAGATGGGCGCCGCGGTTTGGGCCCCGCTCAAGTGAATGTCGCTGTAATCGTCGAAACCCACCCAGACAATGCAAAGAAGATTGCTGGTGTAGCCCGCGAACCAGCCATCGTGCGAGGTCCCCGTTTTGCCCGCCGCCGGAGCCTCAAATCCGCGAGTACGAACCTCGAAGGCAGTCCCGAAGTTCAATACGCCTTCCATCATGTTCGTCATCACGGCAGCGACGCGAGGATCCAGCACCGGCCGTTTCTCGGGCTTGAAGTCCATGACCATGTCGCCGGCAGCATTGCGTACGGAGTTGACCATCACGGGAGAGATGCGCACACCGCCATTAGCAAAGACCGTGTACGCCGCCGCCATGTCCAAGGGAGTGGCGTCATAAGAGCCCAGCGCCATCGCCGGCGTTGGTTTCACCGAAGTGATCCCGGCAGCCTTGGCTAAATCCGATACCTTGTCATAGCCCACTTCCTCAGCCAGCTTTACGGTCGCGTTGTTCAAAGACATCGCCAGCGCAAAACGCGCCGTGACGTCGCCGTGGTATTCCTCTTTGTAATTGCGCGGCTCGTAGATCTGATCTCCATAGGCGAAGCTGCCCGGTTCATCCTTCACCATCGAGGCGGGAGTGAAAACCGGGTTAGCTCCATCCACGGCGGTATTGATAGCCGCGGCATAGACAAAGGGCTTGAAGATTGATCCTGTGGGACGCCGCGCTACCGCATGATCCAACTGGCTGAAGCCGTAGTTTCGGCCGCCGACCAGAGCGAGAACCTCTCCCGTATGGGGATTGAGAACGACCAGAGCAACTTGTGCCTGCGGTCCCGGCTCAACTTTGGTTTCGAACTTGTTCTTGCCAACTTTTATTTTCTTGGTGCGGCGCTTGGTCACCTGATCGTCGACCAGCTTCATGCCCATGTCCACCGCTTGAGCTGCGGCCCGTTGCAGGTCGGGATCAAGCGTAGTGTAAATGCGATAGGACTGCTCGTTCAGTTCGCGTTCGTTCAGCCGCGTGATCACGGAGTCGCGAACCAGGTCGACAAAATATGGTGCGTCACTGGCCTCCACATTCGGAGGTGCAAGCTTCAGCGGCGTGGCTTTCGCTTTATCCGCCTGCTCCCTGGTGATCGCATGGGTTTCGACCATGCTATCCAGCACTAGGTTGCGGCGTTCCGTGGCGCGTTCGGGATGGCGGTAGGGTGATAGATAACTCGGTGCCTGGATCAATCCCGCGATCAGCGCGGCCTCAGGCAGCGAGATGTCCTTCAAGTCCTTATTGAAGTATGCCTGCGAAGCCTCGGCAAAGCCGTTGATGGTGAACGAACCGCGCTGCCCCAGGTCAACCCGGTTGGCGTAGAACTCGAAGATCTGCTGCTTGCTGAACTTCTGTTCCAGCTCCATCGAAATCAGGATTTCCACGATCTTGCGTTTGACCGTCTTCTCGGGACTCAGGAAAAATGCCCGCGACAATTGCATGGTGATCGTGGAACCGCCCTGCTCATGTTTCTGGTGAGTCACGTCTACCCAAGCCGCCTCTCCCAGGCGGATAAAATTCACCCCGCTGTGCTGAAAAAATCGCCGGTCCTCGATGGCAAGCACCGCATCGACCAATATCTTGGGAATGTCGTCGTACTTCACCAATTGCCGTTTGGAGCGCTGCTCCGCGTCGAACAGCGATGTAATCATGCGGGGTTCAAGCTCGTAGGCCTCGAGCTCGCCGGATTTTCCCGTGATGCTGGATACATGCCCATCCTGCACGCGGATCGTCGCCGGTTCCGGGCTGTGGTAGGACTGGGGGCCGGGTTTGATCTCAATGCCACTATTCAGCCCGCGATAACTCCCCATCGGGGATGCGCCATCGTTTTCGGCATAGCCGGCTCGGCGGAGCTGGGCTGAAATTTCATGCAGATCGACCTTCTCGCCTACCCGGAGTGCACGCGGTATGGCATAGATCGTAGCCGAACTGCTGAAAACTGCCCCTTTGAAGCGGCGATCAATGATTCGGCCGTATTTGATGTAGTAATAAGAAAACCATCCGCAGACACATACGGACAGAATGATGAAAACTGCCAGCGCGACCCTGATCACTGGGTCGGTGGAGAGACCTCCCTTGCCTGCTGCCGCGCTCTTCCTCTTCGGAATCTTTAGCTTAATGGTCACAATGAGTGGGCAGAGTCATCTATACGCAGGAGGCAGTAGCACCTCCTATCAATCAGATGACGGCACTCGCGAATGCGTTATCCCGGAGCCAAACCGCGACAGTCAAGTCCGCGGCCCGCGAATTTTCTCCAGTGAATCGCAAACCAGCGAGAGCTCCCAGAGCCCGGCTCCTCTGCCTATTCTAAATCACGCCGAATCCACAACCGTTATCAGAAGGGGCTCTTGTTTTCAGTGGAGGCGTCGAAATGCAGGTCTACGGGATAACCCGGCAGGTCCAGATGCACCGTGTAAGGCGCGCTGATGGTGAGCGATCCCGTGCCTTGCGTTCCATGACGCTGAACTTTGATCTGATCTTTCGTCAGCGGAATGTCGAGACCTTGTGCTTTCTTGTAGATAGCGTCCCGAATGGCGTCCTCAGGCTTGGCGGTGTAGGTCTCGAGGGTGGCTTCCGTGTTGATATCATCCTTGAACTGATAATTTTCGTAATAAACAGGAATCAGCTCCGCCCCGAGATATATTCCCGCCACAATCACGAAGATGCCAAAGATAAGTTTGAACGTTCCCATCGCGCACTCCCGGCTTCGGCCGTACGCGCTAAGATCCGTTCAACGCGCAGGCCGTAAACCTCTGAAATAATCCGTTATTGTCGCGATGCTAGCATCGTGAATTTCCCGTGTCGAGCGTTGAACGACCTCCACAGTACCTTCGGTAACCTTTTTGCCCACGGTAACACGATAGGGTATGCCCACCAGGTCAGCATCTTTGAACTTGACCCCTGGCCGTTCGTCCCTGTCATCTAGTAACACGTCGAATCCCTCAGCTTCCAGGCGGGTTGCGATGTCGGCGGCGGTTTTGAGCAGGGTTTCATCTTTTACATTTGTGGGACAAACGACGACCTCGAAGGGCGCAATCGATGACGGCAGCCAGAAGCCGTTTTCGTCGTTGCTCTGCTCGACCGCCGCCGTCAGGATGCGTTCGATCCCGATCCCATAGCAGCCCATAATCGGCATGACTTCCTTGCCATTACGGTCAAGCACCCTCGCGCCCATGGATTCGGAATATCTGTAGCCCAGTTTGAAGATGTGCCCGACTTCTACGGCGGTGTCGATGCGAAGCGGCGCGCCGCAGTTAGGACAGGCTTCGCCCGCCGTGACACTTCGCAGATCGACATACGCAGTAGGCTGGAAGTTTTGCCCGGGAGTCAGGTTTTTCAGGTGGTGGTCTTCCTTGTTCGCCCCGGCGATCAGATTTTTCCGTCCCTCCAAAGCTTTGTCGACCAGCAACACGGGACGGTTTACATCCTTCATGTCTGGTGCCCACTCGATGCCAATCGGCCCCAAAAATCCTGCCGGAGAACGGAACAGTTGCTTGATCTCGTCCTCTTGCATGGGACGAGTTTGTTTCCCCGCAACTGCCGCAGCGAACTTCGCTTCGCTCAGTTGGTGATCGCCCCGCATGAGCACAACCACGGCACGTAGCTTGGATTTGCCTGTTTTGGCGTCCAGTTCCTCGGCCATGTAAGCCAATGTCTTGATCTTATTTTTCGGCGAGACTCCCAGAAATCGCGCCACATCTTCAATCGTCTTTTGTCCCGGCGTATGCACTTCGAGCGGTTTGCCGTCACCCTCGGGCACAAGCTCATCGACGGCCGAAAGCTTCGAGATTGCCCTCTCCATGTTCGCCGCGTAGTTGCAGCTTTCGCAGCTGACAATCCGATCTTCCCCCGCCGGCGTCCGCACCATGAACTCATGCGACTCCTTGCCGCCCATCGCTCCCGAATCCGCCTCCACGACCATGTACTTCAGCCCGCACCGGTCAAAGATGCGGCAATAGGCGTCGTAGTGCTTCTTGTACGAAACATCGAGCCCGGCGGCATCAATGTCGAACGAATACGAATCCTTCATGATGAATTGCCGCACCCGCAAGAGCCCCGACCTGGGACGCGGCTCATCGCGAAACTTAGACTGAATCTGATACCAGATTTGCGGCAACTGCTTATAGCTGCGCAGCTCCTTGCGCGCAATGTCGGTCATAATTTCTTCTGCGGTGAAGCCGAGACAAAGATCAGTCCCCTTGCGGTCTTTCAGGCGAAACATATTGTCGCCCATCAGCGACCAGCGTCCACTTGCCTCCCAAAGCTCGCGCGGATGCAGCGCCGGCAGGTAGAACTCCTGGCCGATTTTGTCCATCTCCTCGCGCACGATCGCGGCGATCTTGTTAAACGACCGGTTCCCCAGAAAAAGATAGGAGTAAATCCCGGCGGCAAGCTGGCGAATGTAACCGGCCCGCACCAGGAACTTGTGGCTGGCGACTTCAGCGTCCGCAGGCGCCTCGCGCAGCGTGGGAATAAACAATTCAGACCAGCGATGCATAGTTGAGAATCCTGAGTAGCAGGGAATTGGCTATTGTAAATGATCGCGTGATGGGAAACGGACTACGCGTCGCGATACTCACCTGGGGACAGCCGCCTCCGGCTGTCCGTGCAGCGAAGCGCCGCTGCTTGAGCAATAAAATTCAGCAGAGACTGATCAAGAGCGATGGACCACGCGACGGCCAAAACTGGCGGGCTGCGCCCGCCCGGACAGCCGAGGGCGGCTGTCCCGACGTGTGCGGCGCAGCGCTACCCGGCCAACTGTTTCAGAATCTCTTTCCCCAGCTTCTGCGTCTCGCCGAAAAACTTCTGATATTCGACGAACATCCGATTGAGCTCGAGCGATTTATCCGGTCCCGGATGCTTGCGCAGAATCATATCGCGCACGTGGACCGGGTTAGGGAGCGTTGCGTCTTCGGTCAGTTCTTCCAGCGCCGTATTGGGATCGTAGTGATACATGGTTTATTGTAGCGCCGACGCCCCCACGGCAGCCGCCTGGACGGCGGCGCTAGACCATCTCAGTGCTCCACAGGTCGTGCAGGTGAACGATGCCTTCGAGTTTGCCATTTGCGTCGACGACCAGCAGCGAGGTGATTTTCTTTCCTTCCATCAAAGCGAGCGCGGACGCGGCGAATTCATGCCCTGAAACCGTTTTCGGATTCTTCGTCATGCACGCGCCCGCTGTGAGATCGAGTACGTCCTTCCCGCGCTGTTCGAGCAACCGCCGCAGATCGCCGTCGCTGATCACTCCGACCAGCTTTTCGCCGTCTACCACAGCCGCTACGCCCAGCTTCTTGCGCGACATTTCGTAGATCACGTCTGGCATGGTAGTGTGCGGCGTGACGCGGGGCACCGCATCCCCAGTGTGCATCAGCGATTCAACTCGCGCCAGACGCTTGCCCAGCTTGCCACCGGGATGCAGGTTGGCGAAATCTTCTTCCTTAAAACCGCGCTTCTCAGCCAGCGTCATCGCGAGCGCGTCACCCAGCGCGAGCATGCAGGTGGTGGAAGCCGTGGGGGCGAGTCCCAACGAGCATGCTTCTTCGGCTACTGAGCAATCGAGCGCAACTTCGGCCGCCTCGGCCAGAGTGGAGAGCTTAGCGTGTGTGGCGCGTGCGCCCTCGCCCGCGACTTTCGAATAGAGTTCATCACAAGTCAGCGCAATCAACGGCACCTGCAAACGCTTAAGCGTAGCCAGCAGGCGAAGGATTTCCTCGCTCTCACCGCTGGCCGAGAGCGCCAATACTGCGTCGCCCCGCACCACCATTCCCAGATCTCCGTGCACTGCTTCGACCGGATGCATAAACAGTGCAGGCGTCCCGGTCGAATTCAGCGTGGCCGCAATCTTGCGCGCGATAATTCCGCTCTTGCCCATGCCGGTGACCACGACCCGGCCGCTGCAGCCGTAAATCAGGTCCACCGCGCTAGTGAACGCACCGGCCATCGGCCCAGCAATACGATCAGCCAAAACTCGCAATGCCTCCGCCTCAATGCGCACCACGTTTTCGCCAATCTGTTTCATAGAAGCAGGAATGTTAACAGGTGTTGTGACAGAGGGCGAAAGCCGATGGAGCGGCGGGCGTCCTCGCCCGTCAGAAGTGATCGTCCATCTTCTGGATCCGTTCTGCTCTATGCCCTAACTCGGCAAGACTCATGGCTTGGATGGCGCGGTCCCACGGCCCAGCCTCCCAATTGTCTTTTTGCTTCTCAGGGTGAATCCACGGAGGTAGCGTGATGAGCAGAGTGCGCGCCATGGCTAGGGCGTACGGTTCGTACAGCGAGCGCAGATGCTTTAGTTTTTCCTCAGACTCGGTTGATTCCAGAAGCCGCAGCCCATGCTCTTGAAGCGCTTGCCGGAGTTTTAGCAGTTGCTCTGTGTCCAGCCGGACCCGAGCGAGAGGATCGTATTGAGCATTGACAAGCTGCGCCAAGTCCACCATCGCGTGCCGCGCGACAGCGAAAGTTAGCTTCGCCGGCTCTTCCGGGATGCCGTCGATGCCGGCGAGCACCAGCGCGCTGGCGTCGAGCATCATGGTGAGCGCACCCAGCCAAGACTGATTGATATGCTGAGAACGAAAAAAGCCGAGTGGCGGATAGGAAATATGGCTCTCCAGCAGCTCAGCCGCCCACCGCTCCCAGTCGCGAAAAATGTCTTCCAGTTGCGGGCATTTGCCGAACCGTATCAGCAACTCCGCGGCGGTGGGCGGTGAACCGGCGCGTGCGTCCAGCAGAGAAATCTCAATCTCGCGCCTGGAAAACGACGAATAAATTGTCGGCAGATATCCGATGACCACACCCAGAAAGCCGAAGCCCATGCCGGCTTCCAGCACCGCTAGAGCCCGGGCAAAAGTCGACGTCGGAATAATGTCGCCATAACCCAGGGTGAAAAAAGTCGAGCCACTCAAGTAAACCACCCGGCCGAACGTGGCCGGTTCGTTCCCCAGCATGACATGCTCGCCCGCGCCGTATTGCAACAGGGCAAAGCCGAAGATCAAACCGGTGGCCCAAAGGGCAAGCAGGAAAAGCAGCGACAGCGGCCCGAAGTAGCCAAGAAAATTTTCCCGGCGTCCCGGCGACTTGATCCGACCAGTAATCTTCCGCCACGGAATCCAGGTGTTGCGATAGAACCAAACTGTAATGCGAAATTTCCGCCGCACCCGGCGCGGCAGGACCACGGTTTCGAACGCGTCCAACAGGACGGCGAGGATGACGACAATGCCGGCGATCGTGGCGAAGATAAACATTCGGAGTTAGCGGTGGCGAAAATGGTAGCAGATTTCCATATCCCAGCGCCGCCGCGCTGAGCTAAGCGGGTTCGTCCCTTCAGGACTTGGCTTGGGGTTCAGCTTCGAGACCTGGCTTTGCGGCTTAGCTTCGACCCTGGTCGCTTATGGAATCGATTGGGCGGTCCGGAGTGCCCCATGCACCGCCAGTAATTCTTTCAACACGCCACGCAACTTGGTCGACTCCAGCGCATTCGCTCCGTCGGATTTGGCTTCCTTGGGATTGTCGTGGACTTCGAGGAATACGCCGTCGACACCCGCCCCTACCGCCGCCCGCGCCAGCAGAGGAATAAACTCTGGTTGGCCGCCGCTTGTTGCCGCTCCATCTTCGCCTCCGGAGGCTGACGGCAACTGCACCGAATGCGTTGCGTCAAAAACTACCGGCGCGAACTTCCGCATGATCGCGAGCGACCGCATATCGACAACCAGATTGTTGTAGCCAAAGCTCGATCCGCGTTCAGTGAGAAATATCCGATCGTTACCCGCCGTACGGCATTTTTCCACTGCATGTTTCATATCCCAAGGCGAGACGAATTGCCCTTTCTTGATATTCACCGCCCGCTCGCTCATGGCCGCCGCAATGATCAAGTCGGTCTGGCGGCAGAGGAATGCCGGAATCTGCAGCACGTCCACCACCTCCGCAACCTTGGCGATGTCGGCCGTCTCGTGCACGTCGGTCAGCACTGGAACATGTACCTCATCTTTGACCTTCTTGAGAATGCGCAGACCCTCCGCCAGCCCCGGTCCGCGAAAGCTGCGCATGGACGTGCGATTCGCCTTGTCGTAGGAAGCCTTAAAGATGAATGGAATGTTGAGCGATCGAGTCACGCCCTTAATCACTTCTGCCATGAATATGGCGTGCTTCTCGCTCTCGATAACGCACGGCCCTGCAATCAGAAATAAATTGCCCGCTCCGACGTTGATGCCATCGACCTGGAAGGAAATACTCATAGGCTCACGACGAGCGCCAGATCACGATGTTTTGCTTTGTGTACCTTCGTGTCCTTAGTGGTTAACGCCTTTACTTAACGTCGGCCGACTTTTTCAGGCCGGTGAAACATCTCGATCTCGGCTGCCGCTTTATCAGCCCTGCGCTTGAGTCCATGCTTGTAAGAGGCTCCTACAAAAGTCTTGAACAGCGGATGCGGTTCTAGCGGCTTCGACTTGAACTCGGGATGGAACTGGCACCCGATAAAATGCGGGTGGTCCGGAAGCTCAATCATCTCCACATAAGTTCCGTCGGGAGTCGAGCCGGAAATGCGCAGCCCGCCCGCCGTCAGAGTTTCCTCATACTCGCGATTGAATTCGTAACGATGCCGGTGGCGCTCGCTGATCTCAAGCTGGCCGTAAATCTTATGCGCCAAAGTTCCTGGTTCGATTTGGCAAGTCCACGCACCCAGCCGCATAGTGCCGCCCAGTTCCTCCACTCCCCGCAATTCGCGCAGCTTGTAGATCACCCGATGCGGAGTCGCGGGATCGAATTCACTGGAATTAGCATCCGCCAGTCCGCATACATTGCGTGCAAACTCGATACACGCCGTCTGCATCCCCAAACAAATTCCGAAATACGGAACCTTCTTCTCCCGCGCGTAGCGAATCGCAACCAGCATGCCCTCGATACCGCGCTTGCCAAAGCCTCCGGGCACCAGAATCCCGTCGTACTCCGCGAGTTGATCTTCACTGGCCTGATCTCCAGCTTCGAGCCCCTCGGCCTCAATCCAATTCAAGTTCAGCTTAAGATTGTGCGCCAGCGCCCCATGCACCAGAGCCTCCTTCAGCGACTTATAGCTGTCTTCGTATTCGACGTATTTGCCGACGATGCCTATTGTGACTTCGGCTTTTGGGTTATAGACGCGGTGCACTAGCTCTTCCCAGCTCTTCAAGTCGCGCTCTTTGGCTTCGATTCGCAAATACCGCAGCACCAGCGTGTCCACGCCTTCGTGAGAAAACACTACTGGGACTTCGTAGATGGAGGCAACATCCTTGGCCGTGATAACCGCCTCTTCCTCGACGTTGCAGAACAGGGCGATCTTCGATTTGATTTCCTTGGAAAGAAATCGGTCGGTGCGGCAGAGCAGAATGTCAGGCTGAATTCCAATGCTCAACAGCTCTTTCACCGAGTGCTGCGTAGGCTTGGTCTTGAGTTCCTGGGCCGCCGCAATAAAGGGCACAAGCGTGACGTGCATAAACAAAGTCCGTTCGCGGCCCAGCTCTTGACGCATCTGGCGGATGGCTTCCATAAACGGCAGCGACTCGATATCGCCAACCGTGCCGCCAATCTCGACGATCGCGATATCCACATCCTGCGCGACCTTCTTCATGGCCGCCTTGATTTCATTGGTCACGTGCGGAATGACCTGCACGGTTTTGCCGAGATAATCGCCCCGCCGCTCCTTGGCAATGATCTGCTCGTAAATGCGGCCGGTCGTCCAATTGTTATCGCGAGAAAGTTTGGCGTGGGTAAAGCGTTCGTAGTGGCCGAGGTCGAGGTCAGTCTCGGCGCCGTCGTCGGTAACGAAAACCTCGCCGTGCTGGAAGGGCGACATCGTGCCCGGATCCACGTTGAGGTAAGGATCGAACTTCATCAGGTTGACTTTCAGCCCACGGCTCTCCAGCAGGCAGCCAATCGAGGCCGCCGCCAGCCCTTTCCCGAGCGAAGACACCACTCCCCCGGTCACAAAGATGTACTTTGCCGACATCGCTTCCTCACCTTAAATTGTGTTTGAAATTTTGTGCAGGATGGGTGCACGAGTAATTATGCCAGAAATGGACGAGCGTGGCTAGGCGGTTTTTTTGGGGCCGTCCGTGGAGGTCTGCCCTAATCTACTCTTCAGGGTGCCCCGCTCAAGCTCCGCTTGGGCGGGGTTTTCGCGGACGCGAGCCGTCGGCATGATTCCCAGTCTCTCTCGACGCCGCGCTGTCAATTGCGATTCGATCTCGACCGCTCCTTCTACACCTGTGAGATAGTGACGAAAGCTGCTCCACTGCCAATCCTCGGGCCGTTCTACCAATCCGCGAACGACTGGGTTGCGATGGATGTATCTCAACTTCTCCACAAACTTGCTCTCGCTCCACACATTGAAGTCGTAGTAACGCGCTTGCCAGAACGAATCCGCGGCTCGCAAGGCCAGGGTTCGTGCCACCGACTGCTTCAGCGACTGCAGCATCTGTGATAAGCAGCCTCGCTCCGGTTCGTTGACCAGCAGATGAACGTGCTCGGGCATCACGACGTAACCGTACACGCACAGCCTGTAAGACTGGCGCACGCGTTCCAGTGACGATTCGAAACAATCGCGCGAATGCGGAGTCCCAAAGTTTGGCCGGCGTCGATAGCAACTGCAGGTCAAGAAATGCAACTGCCCAGACTGCTGAAAGTGTTTGAGTCCCCAGGGCATGGGACAAGCTTAGCTGCCAATCGTGAGAGTTTCTGTGACAACTGAACATCCCCGCCCAAGCGAAGCTTGAGCGGGGCACCCTGAAGAGTTAGTTTGAAGGTGTAGATTGGGCCAGCCCCCCCAGAAATGGAGGAGCGTGGCTAGGTGGTTTTCAAGCAAGGCTTCTGGGAGGTGGAGTTGAGGCATACAATGCGATGGAGCTCATGAGCATCAACCTACAAGACCTGCTTACTGCAGTTGGAGGCGTTACCGGGATTTCGTTCGCAGTCGCCTTCCTGATGAAGTCCGTGATCAATCATGCCTTGACACGCGACGCCGAGAAGTTCAAGGCTCAATTAAAGGCGGACGCCGATTTGGAGATTGAAAAGCTAAGGTCCTCTCTGCAAATGGTCGCTATCGAACACCAAGTGCGATTTTCTAGCCTCCACGCGGAACGCGCCAAAATAATCGCCGAACTTCACGGTCGCTTAGTGGATGCAGAGCGGTCTGTGTATCGTTTTGTTATGGTAGAGGCGTATCGGGAGGACGCTGAACCGACAATCCGCATACCAGGCAACGCAGCTGCTACTTGTAGACCTTTATTACTTCGTGGAAAAGACTCGGATTTATCTGTCCGAGCACGTTTGCGAATTATTGACGACCTTTGTAGACGCCGTCAGAAAGAGCGCCATCGGTATCAACATTTATGTGCCTATCGACCAGCCCTTGAACCCGGCACTCCTCAAGGAGAAAGTGAAAATTGTGACGGAGGTATACGAGGCATTTCAGGGGAAGATTCCGGCGGTCAGAGCAGCCTTGGAAAACGAGTTTCGAGCGATCCTCGGAGCGGAGTAGTCGGTGCATGCGGGTGCTTCCATCACGCCAGGGTGCTGGTGCCCCAGGTTCGCGTCGGTTTTTGACGCTAACCCGGGCCCAGAGACAGTGGCGCGGCCCCCAGGTTACCGCCCAAGAAAGGCGGTAACCTAGGGTACCGGGCACCCGGGCCGTTATTTTGGACTCCCCTTGTAACCTGTCTTGCGACGACCGGCACCCCTAGCGCGAGCGGATGGAGTCAACTTCAGTATCAGAGTCTCTCCGCACACTCCGCACTTTTCGGGGCCCAGAAAGGGACGGAATCTCTGACACTTGACACACCACTTTCGGTTGGTTCGACTCACCATCTCTTGATCCTCTAGTCGTGCTTCGACGCGCTCTGACGCCAGCTTTCAATCATCTTGTCCATTTCACTCTGTGGCTTTCCGGCGATGCCATTGACGACGAGCCAGACGGCGTCAGGGACCTTGATCCTCCGATTGCGATAGTCCTTGTAGAAGTTGTCCAGCCCGTCCACGAGCTGGTCGTTGGTCACGTCGGAAAAGTACTTGGCTGAGTAGTCACTGTATGACTTGTTCACTTCGGACATGCAGGGGGTCATCGCTTTCTTGTCGGACTCCTTCGTCATTCCCCAATAGCTGAAGTTATAATCAAGTTTCATCCCATCGAAAAACCCAACCGCGTAATTAAGCTTGACATTGGGCGTTTCACCCACCCACCAGTTACCGTCCCGCCGTTCGGCTTGGGCTTGAACGTAAACTGAAAGCACCGACAACAGAATCAGAGCAAAAAGTAGACCCCTCATTCCGCCCCCTTCAATTCATTTTCGAGTCCGAGTTTGAGGCTGGAGATCACATTGCGGTGATGCTGGATTTTTTCGCGTTCCTTTTCGGTAAGCTCCCGCTTGCTTTCATGTATCCAGCGCAGCATCCCGTCGACCACGCTCTGTCTCTCCTCGATCTCCTGTTTGCGCTCGTCGCGCGACATGTTGGCTTGACGTTTGATCGTCTCCACAACGGACTCCCCGTGATGTTCCCTCTGCCGCATATTCTTCCCCGTCAAAGCTGATCTTAGCACCGTTTTCCCCGCCAGCCCGCTGCTCCAGGTTCGCGTCGGTTTTTTTGACGCTAACCTGGGTCAACACACAGACGCGACTCCCAGGTTACCGCCCAAAAAACCGGGCAGGGAACCTGGGCAACCGGACCGTCGAAAGCATAGACTCGCCCTCCTACACTGACAGGCATGGAAGTCTATTTCACCCCCGAGCAGGAAGCGCAGTTATCCCAAATCGCCAGTCATGCCCGGCACGGATACCGAGCGACTGGTGAAGGATGCCGCCTTGCGCCTGCTTGAACAGGACGCTCGTTTTCGCGCCGCCGTGCGGGAAGGCATCGCGCAGGCCGACCGGGAGGAATTCATCGAAGAGGAAGAGATGGATGCGCGCATCGAGCGGATGCTTAACTCCTGATGCGTATCCGGTGGACGCCAACCGCCGCCGCGGACCTGCAAGGCATCTACGATCTAGGCAGCCGCAGTCCTCCGCCTATTTGTGGCGAATGTCCACGGGGGCTCGGGTTCGATCGAGGGGGAAGACTTGCAGTTGCCACTTCACCGGAACGGACGCGGGCAGATAACACCGGGTGTTGTCGCATGCCTGATACTCCAGTTTTCCCGCGATGGTGAACGTTTTCCCATCTTTGCCGAGCGACGCGGCAAAGTCCATCCCGGAGCTCACCTTCACGTCCTGGCTGATTCGGAAAGTCCCGTCGAAAACAGGCACGCGCTCGTTGATTGCTGGCAAAAAGAGGATTTTGGATTGCGGGTAGATCGCTGGCTTCAACTGCATCTCCGGCATCGAGTCGATCACCAGTTGGATCGGCTTATAACCCTGAGCGCCCGGCGCATACACGTGCACGTCCGGAGGCAACCGCACTTCCGCGGCTAGCGTGATGCGAGTTCCGGGAACGCCGGTACGATCGGATTGCTCGAGCGCCAACTGCAGATGCGGGACTTCGACGGTTTCGGTTACTTCCTCGCCTAACTCAGGGAAAAGTTTCGTGACTATGCTGTTTCCGGTAAGCCGCTCGCGGTACCTGGCTTCGAAGAACTTTTCGCGGATGATGCCTTTCGTATCGATGAAGAAATAGCCGGGCCGCGCAAAGCCTTTCTGCATCCCGGTCGCCTCCTCGTTCAAGACGCCATACGCTTTAATGATTGTCGACTCGGGGTCGCCGAGCAGAGGGTACTCGATCTTGCGACGGTCCGCGAAAAACTTCAGGATTTCTTCCGAGTCATAGCTGATCGCCGCCAGCTTGATCCCTTGCTTTTCGAATCGTGGAATTGCACTCTGCAGCTGGACCAGCTGCCCTTTGCAGAAGGGTCACCAGTCGGCCGAGCGGAAAAAGAGAAGAACGGTGCCGTTCGCGCCTTTCAAGGTGTCGAGAGTTTGTGTCCGGCCAAGCTGGTCGCGAACAGAAAACGCAGGAGCCTTTTCGCCGACCGCGAGTCCGATGGACATCAACTCGATGGAAGCCAAATGAATGGTATCGCCGTCGAGTATTCCCCGGATGGTCACCGCATCGCCCAGCTTCCCACTAACCTTTCCCTGCGGCTCAAGGCTATACATGACGCGATTCGTGTCGTCATAAAGAGCCAGCTTCGCACCGGGCACGTTTCGGGCGCACTCGGGAGACTCATTGAAAGCCTCGTCGGCGTTGCAGGCGCTGGACACCAGAACGCCAGACCACGACCCGGATTTCGTCGCGTTGTTCTGCTCAGCCAACGCGAGGGATGCTACCAAAAACAGCAATAGGCAGAGAAAAAACCGTCTCCCTGAAGTATCAGTTCTGATCGACAATTTCGATCCGGACCCCTCGTTCCAGTTTTTGAATCATTACTCTACTCCCGGTCGTCTTGCGGCACAAGGTTCTCCGACGAATCTGTCCAGTCATCCCTCGGCTGCGCTCGGGAATTCGGCAGGTCAGCGGGCCGTCCGCCTGCGTTCCAGAATAGGAATAACTCTCGATTTATCTCGTTTTCTCCCCCTTTTGTCCTTGACTGGTATGCACGCTTCCAGTTAATCCTGTAACTGTAGATTCAGCCTATAGATAACACAAGGAACCGCTAACTCCTTTGTCCGGAGGATTTTGCATATAAGTCCTTCTAACTCAAAGATCTTGGTGGTAGTGTGTCCCTAATCCCATGATTCCAAAAGATCAGGGGGGAGGGGGTACCCGTTACCAAAAAGTAAACCAGCTTTTCCCGAAGAAGGCGGTGCAAAATAAATCTGTGGACGAGTGGCGTAAGGCTGAAGAATAGTACGAGCATGACTTGAGTCCGCATCACACTATTAAGGATCATGGGAACAAGAAATAGAGCTTGGATCGGCGTCCTACTCGTCGCGGCTGTCGTGGTCCTGGCCGGGATTCCGGCCTCTGCCCAGCAACTGGCGAAGCGGCTCATCCTCAAAGATGGCTCCTACCAGCTTGCCACCAAGTGGGAAGTCAAAGGCGACCGCGTGCGCTACCTGAGCGCGGAGCGCGATGAATGGGAAGAGTTGCCCAACTCGCTGGTGGACTGGCCGGCCACCGACAAATTCGAAAAAGATCGCGCCGCCGGCGTTCCTGCCCCGGAAGCGGTTGAACTCGATAAGGAGGCCGAAGCTGAACGCCTGGCTGAGGAGGCCAAACCCCCCCAGGTCGCGCCCAGGCTGCACCTGCCCGACTCTGGCGGAATGCTATTGCTCGATACTTTTCAGAGTGAGCCACAGCTTGTACTGCTGCAGCAGAACGCCGGCGACGTCAACCGCAATACCAAAACAAACATCCTCCGTTCTGCAATTAATCCTGTCGCCAGCAGCAAGCAGACCATCGAACTCGATGGCCCGCACGCCAGCGTTCAGGCGCACACGACCGTGCCTGCAATTTACATCAGCCTTGACCAGGATCAGGATTCGAACCCGACTTCGCAGAAGGGACCGCAACAGCCTCAGCAACCAGAACAACCGTGGGACCGTTACCACATTGTTCGGGCGCAACTGAAGAAGGGGAAACGCGTGATCGGGGATATAAAAATTAACCCGCTGGGAAAAGCGACCCAGGAACAGAACCTGATTGTAACCACCTCACAAAGGCTGACCGGAGGCTGGGTCAAGATCACACCCGCGAATGCTCTTGAGCCGGGAGAGTACGCCGTCGTCGAGATGCTGGGGAAGGACGGAATGAACACCTACGTCTGGGATTTCGGGGTAAACCCGGCTGCCTCGGCGAATGCGATAGCCTTGAAACCCGACCCGCCGGCAGTCCCGCCGCAACCGGACAAGCCAAAGTAAATGAAGAGTGCACGTGCCTCCGAAATGTGAACGCCGGGGCCTACGTTCGCGCTTCTTCCTGAATCCTGGCCCATGCCCGTTCAACGTGTTGTTCCGTGGTGTTGGTCTGGCCAACACAGAATCGTAGCGTGTGCCGGTCGTTCAGACGCGTATGTGTCAGGTACAGATCTCCGCTGCGGTTCAAGCGATCCATCAGCCTTTGATTCACTTCGTCCCCGCCCTTGTGACGGAAGCAGACCAGGTTGAGTGGCGCGGGCGCTGCCAGTTCGAAACGCGCATCATTCTTCACCCAAACCGCGAACTGTTGCGCCAACTCAACGTGATGCCGAACGTGATACTGCAGGCCTTCGATGCCGTAGTGACGGATCACGAACCAGAGCTTCAGGGCGCGGAATCGGCGGCCGAGCGGAATTTGCCAGTCGCGGTAATCGATCACGGCTCCCGATTCTGTTGCCTTGTTGCGTAGATATTCGGGCAGGATGCTTAGAGTTTGAATCAGCGATTTGCGATCGGCCACATAGAAACAGTTGCAGTCGAAGTTCGTGAACATCCACTTGTGCGGATTGAAGGTGTAGCTGTCAGCCAGTTCAACCCCGGCATGAGTGTGCCGGAACTCGGGGCAGAGCGCCGCTGTTCCGGACATGGCGGCATCGACGTGAAACCACAGATTGTTTTCGCGGCAAATGCGGCCAATTTCAGGCAGCGGATCAATCGCGTTGGAAGATGTCGTGCCAATGGTTGCGCAAACGAAGCTGGGAATGAGACCCGCGCGCCGATCGCTTTCAATTTGTCGCGAGAGCGCGTCCGCACGCATAGCGAAATTCTCGTCGACATCGATGAGTCGTAAATTGTCCAGCCCAAGCCCTGCGATCTGAACGTCCTTTTCGATCGAAGAATGCGCCTGCGACGACGTGTACACCGTCAATTTCCCGTCGCAGCCACGCTTGTTGCTGGCGAAATTCGTGGTGCGTTCTCGAGCGGCAAGCAATGCGCAAAGAGAAGCACTCGAAGCCGTGTCCTGGATCACGCCGCCTCCGGTACTGCTCGAAAGAAACTTCCGCCGCAAGTCAAGCATCTCAACCAACCAATCCAGAACATGCGTCTCCAGTTCTGTGCACGCGGGACTGGTTGCCCAAAGCATGCCCTGGATTCCCAATCCCGAGGAAAGCAAGTCGCCCAGAATGGCCGGCCCCGAGGCGTTAGCGGGGAAGAAAGCGAAGAAATTTGGCGACTGCCAGTGGGTCACGCCGGGAAGAATTACTCTCTCGATGTCCCCCAGGATCGTAGCGAAAGACTCGCCTCTCGCGGGAGGCTTCGCAGGCAGCGAAGATCGCACCTGACCGGGTTCCACACGTGAGAGCACGGGATAGGATTCGATGCGTGAGTAGTAGTCTGCGATCCAGTCCACGACCGCACGGCCATGCTGGCGGAACTCATCGGGAGTCATGTGAAAGGATTTTTCGTCAGCCATTCAGTCTCCGAATTCTCGAAAGATTCGCATTTGAACCAGCGAGATTTTCTTTGTGTACCGTCGTGTCCAGTGGTCTATGCCTTTGCGTTTATCCCAGCTGCCCGTAATAAACCAGCGTGTTGTAATCGAGTGAGACGCGGTCGTCGATCTGATGGGCGTCGAAGATTCGTCGTAGCTCTCGCAACATCGCGTCGTAGTTTGCATGATCGGAAGTTGGCGTGTAAGACGAAGACAGTAGCCGGCCCTCAAGGCCGGCGTAGTCAACCTCCTGGCGCATTTCCAACGTACTCGAGCGAAATGGTGATGGCGAGAAAAAGTCGGCGATCTCCGCGGTTGTGCGCTCGTGCCGGACTTCCCGGTAGTCAGTTCCATAGGCCAGCAGCAGGTGCTCGTATTCGCGAAGAAAAGGTGTCGAATCGGTGCGGCGTTCGTTCCAGAGAAGCACCAGCCAGCCGCCGGGTTTGAGGATGCGGACAAACTCACGCCGAGCTTTTTCGCGATCAAACCAGTGCGCCGCCTGCGCCGCCGTAACCATGTCCACACTGTGATCTGGAAGTGTCGTTGCTTCTGCGGTTCCAGCTATGCTCGTGAAACCTTTATAACTTTTCAGGAGCCGTTCCCCGGCTCGCCTCATTTCGTCATTTGGCTCAACCCCGAAGACTCGATTGCCGTTCTCCGCCAGCATCCGGGTAAAAATGCCGGTGCCCGAGGCAATGTCAGCGACTAGGGAATCAGGCGTGAGGCCGCATACGTTCTTCAAGAGCTCGAGAACTTCGAGCGGATATCCGGGGCGGTAACGAACATAATTCTCGACCCGGGAGGAAAAGCGTTGGGTAGCATCTTTGACCGGCATGCAAGCAGTTTATCGCTTTCGGACGTCTGCAGGTCGGGAGGATAGTGCGCCGGTTGCGACTGCTGGCGCGAGCCAACCTCAGCGCCACACCGCAACGCGCATCACGTCGAAGTGATGGTGGTACGTCCACACTTCCAGACCTAGTCTACCGGCAAGACTAGCGACGAGTGCGTCGAACAGCGTGATAGATTGGTCTTTTAATGATTGCACTCTGACAACCGCTTGCCGATAGTCATCCGCGCTGGGATTGACTAGAGCGGCGCCCGCCATTTCTTCCAGCCAGCGCGTGGCCGCGGTTTCGCCCAGGCGAAACAGCACCAGCGTGTATGCCTCAAGCAAGGTAGGGTAGGCAACGATGATTTCATAGTTCTCGTCGGCAAGCCTTCGCAACTCCCGGCGGGACCGCTTGTGATGGGCGTCGTCTGGGTCGGCGGCCGCGTAGAGCGGACCGGTGTCGGCCAGCACCGCTGGTCTCACTTCTGCGTCCCGGCCAGGTAGCGGTCATGCTGCTGGCTGACGTCAGAGCGCCCGCTTCCTCTCGCTGACGGTGTGATCGCGAGGCTTCGCCGCGTTCGTAGAAATCCTCGTTCCTCTAGATACTGACGCAAGGCAGTTTGTACCACGGTGGTCAATGTCGGGGGCGCCTCCAGAGATGCCAGATACTTCTCCACCGCCTTGGCCAGGTCGTCAGAAAAAGTCATGGTTGCACGTTTCACGAGGTGCATTATATCACCATATGGTGCACATGGTGAACTTGGTGAAATAAGTCAACCTCGAAACCGAGAATCCCATGTACACTGACATGTTTTAGCTTGAAATCTTATGGCCCTTCGATCTTCCTCAGCCTTGTTTTGCAGCCTTTTACTATTGAGCATTCCGCAGACTCAGACTGCGCATGGTGCTTCGAGCGCTACTCCCACCATTTTCGGGTTTCGCAACGCCGAAGCGGAAATTGCCCAGGAAAGCAGGTTTCTTGCCGTACCCGACCCTAAACTCGCGGAACAACATCTGCGCATTCTGACCCAAGCTCCCCATGTTGCGGGCACGCCCGAAGACAAAGCCACCGCAGACTACGTCGCGCAAAAGTTCCGCGAGGCAGGTTTGGATGCGGAGATCGTTGAATACCGTGTATGGCTGAATTATCCCTCGGAAATAAGCGTGGATGTTACCGCGCCGGCCGGGGTTCATATGCACGGTCCCACGCGCGAGCACGTCGAGGGAGATTCACTTGCTGACGATCCGCGAGTCATCACACCCTTCAATGCAATGTCGCCGTCGGGCGATGCCGAGGCGGAGGTCGTCTACGCTAATTACGGCTCGCCGGAGGATTTCAAGAAACTGGAGCAGATGAAAGTCGACGTGCGCGGCAAGATCGTCGTGGTCCGTTACGGAGAAAACTTCCGCGGCGTGAAAGCATTTGTTGCGCAGGAGCATGGCGCCGCTGGCCTGATTATCTACTCCGATCCCGCCGACGATGGTTGGCGCCGCGGCGATAAGTATCCCGAGGGTCCGTGGCGCCCTACTAACGGCGTGCAGCGCGGATCCATCGGCTATATGTTCCAGTTCCCCGGCGATCCCACGACGCCCGGGATTGCCTCTGTTCCATCGCTGCCCGACGCCAAGCGCACGCCGCCTGAGCAATCCGCCCAGCTGCCGAAAATTCCCACTACTCCGCTGTCCTACGGCGATGCATGGCCCATCCTTGAGCATCTCGGAGGGCCCGACTCGCCCCGAGACTGGCAAGGTGCGCTGCCCTTCACCTATCACCTTGGGCCTGGGCCGGTGAAGGTGAAGATGCATCTCAAACAGGATTATCAGTTCCGGACCATCTGGGATGTGATCGGGCGAGTGCGCGGAAGTGAACTCCCCGACGAGTGGGTGGTCGCCGGCAATCACCGTGACGCGTGGGTCTATGGAGCGGTTGATCCGAACAGTGGGACTGCGGCCATGCTGGAAACCGTGCATGGGTTTGGCGAGCTGTTGAAATCAGGCTGGAGGCCGAAGCGCACGATTATTGTCGGGAGCTGGGACGCGGAAGAAGAGGGCTTGATCGGTTCCACCGAGTGGGGCGAGCAGCACGAGAATGAACTGGCCAACGCCGCAGCCTATTTCAATATGGACGTCGCCGTGTCAGGGCCGAAATTCGGGGCGGCCTCCGTGCCCAGCCTGAAACAGTTTCTACGAGACGTGGCTAAAGCCGTTCCCTCTCCCAAGGGCGGAACCGTCTACGAGAGTTGGCAAAAGGAAAATCAGCCCGGGGCCGAGTCTGCTCAGTCTCCAACCGAAGCCATCGGCGACACCAAGCGCATCCCTGCCGCGCAATCGAAAGCCGATGTGCCGGTGGGCGACTTGGGCAGCGGGTCGGATTACACTGTATTTCTCCAGCACCTGGGCGTGCCCTCCGCCGATGTGAGTTCGACCGGTTCCTACGGCGTTTATCACTCGGCCTTCGACAATTTCAACTGGTTCAAGAAATTCGGCGATCCTGATTTTGTCTACGAGCAGCAGATGGCGCGAATCTTCGGGATTTCGATCATCCGCATGGCCGACGCCGACATCCTGCCATACGACTACGAAGAATATGCCAAGGAAATCGTCTCGTACATCGACTCCGCGAAAAAGAAAGCTCAGACTGAGTTCACCGGTCAAGCGGTGAATTTTACGGAGGCTACTCAAGCAGCGCATCACTTCGAGCAGGCCGCGGCGAAGACTCTTATCCGGCAACAAGATTCTCCACACGATGCCGCCAAGCTGAACCAGGCTTTGCGCGACGCGGAGCGAGCGCTCCTTATGCCCGAGGGATTGCCGAATCGTCCCTGGTTTCGGCACGCCATCTACGCTCCCGGCCAGTACACAGGATATGCGGCCGTGGTGATCCCTGGAATTAACGAAGCCATCGACAAACACGATCTCGCTCGCACTCGGCAGCAAATTGCGGTTCTGGCAGCCGCATTGAATCGCGCCGCTAAAGCGCTGGAGAGCGTTCACTGAGAGCAACTCGAGGGATCAGGGCATAGCACTTAGCTCTGCGGAGCTGGCCTCCAGCACCGGATCTGCAAAATCTCCTTGACTTCGTCCGCAGTTCTGGTAGATTCCTCGGCCACAAGCTCATGAGGGGGAGCGAGGGACTCATATGCCCGGAGACACACCTCTCAAAGCGGCAATCCCACCCGTCGAACCGCCACCGCAAGATCCTCTCCCGGTCACATTCAAGGAAGTTTTGCAAGACGAGTTGTCGAAGATCGCCGAGGCTCGGCGTGCTCGCGGGGTCAGCACCTCGAAACCTACCGCCGACAACCTGATCGGCTTGGCATTCTCCGGGGGAGGCATCCGCAGCGCCACATTTAACCTCGGCATCCTGCAAGCGCTAGCGGAAAACCAACTGCTGCACAAGTTCGACTACCTTTCCACCGTATCGGGCGGGGGATACATTGGCTCGTGGCTGGTCGCCTTCACTCATAGACTCCTGAATACGTTGCCGAATTCGTCATTTCGAGACGTCGAAAAGGCGCTCGTTCCCGGCAAGCGACAACCCGGTGGACGCGAAGAACGCACCTTCTTGCGTTGGCTCCGCTTGTACAGCAATTATCTGACTCCCCATACCGGCCTGCTTTCCGGCGATACCTGGGCCATGATCGGTACCTGGCTTCGCAATGTATTTCTAAACCAGACCGTCCTCGGTTTGCTTTTTCTCGGTGTTTTTGTGTGTTGCCACGGCGTGCTGCTGGGACTGATGAGATCCTCCAGGCTCGGCGCTACCGGCCTCCTGCTGGGTGGCGTACTGGCTTGGTTCATCGCCGCAGTCTCGATGGCTGTGAACGTGGTCGACCAGATTCCTTCAAAGGAAATGTTGCTGACCGCGTTCCAACGCGTCAAGGTGACGGTGACGGTCATCGTGCCGTTTTTTCTGGCCTGCTTACTGTTGAACTTTGGCTTATGGCGATGGCGGGATGTGGCGGCAAATTTGCCCCTGTGGATGTGGCTCGCAGGGTGGGGCGGCTTCTATTTTGTTGCTTGGGGCTTAGCGGCGGGCCTGATCAGGCTATGGAGAGTGATGCGGGAGAAGAAAGGCCCGGAAGAACGGATGCTCTCCCTGACTGCCTTCTCGCTTTCCGCGTTTGCCGCAGGAGCAGTCGGTGGTGCTCTGGGCTGTGGCTACACAAGGTTGCTCAACCGCATGTTACCGGCGCCGGTTTCTCACAGCGCTCATTGGATCGTGGGGGTCTTCGGAACCGGCGTCTTGATGCTGATCATGTTGCTCGCAGGAGCACTCCACCTCGGATTCGCTGGCCGTGGCTGCAAAGACCTGGTGCGCGAATGGTGGGCCCGCCTTGGCGGATACATGATGCTGCTCACAATGGCTTGGCTGTTGCTGGCTGGATCCTGCGCCTTCGGGCCATTGTTCGTGCGTTGGGTCATAGCCAAGTTGAAGTGGGCAAGCATCGTTCCCGCAGCTTTGTGGATTGCTCACAATTATCTCGGCGTGAAGGCTGCAAGCAGTTCCAAGACTAGCGGGAAGGTCGAGAAGATCGCATCGGCAGACACTTCCGGCGGTCGGTGGATCGTACAGTTATTCAAGTCTCCCCTGGTTCTGGATGCGATTGCGCGTTTGGCACCGTACGTTTTCGGCATGGGCTTGGTCCTGCTTTTAGCTACGGCGGTTCACATCGGCGCCGGAATGTTTTTCGCTCCCGAACAGACCTCCAAACTTTGGCATTCGATGCCAGAGGCCATACCCGGAAACGCCTGGGCTGTCTTGTCCGCTCAGTACTGGAAAATCCAGTGGGCGGGGTGGTCGTTGTATTTGGTGGTCGCGGGCATAATTCTGGGGTTCGCGTCGCTCTTGCTATCCCGCCGGGTGGATGTAAATGACTTCTCCCTGCATCACTTCTACCGCAACCGCTTGGTGCGCTGCTATCTGGGAGCCTCAAACCCGAACCGCACACCGCAGCCCTTCACCGGCTTTGATCCTAACGACGATCTCCCGCTGAAGGAACTCGCCGCGAATTACCCCGGACCCTACCCCATCCTGAACGCAGCCATCAACATCACCAGCGGCGCAGAGCTTGGCTATGCGACACGGCGGGCCAAGTCGTTCGTGTTTACTCCGTTGTATTGCGGCTATGACGTTATCTTTCCCGGCGATGGGCAAAACCGGTTCAAGCTGGAAAATGCATGTGAGCTCAGCTTCTCGAAAACCGAACTAGGGCGCACGGCGGAATCGCTCACTCGAATGTCCGCCGACGACGGGATTGCCCTGGGCACGGCGATGGCGATCTCGGGCGCTGCAGCCAGTCCCAACATGGGTTACTTCACCTCTCCGGCCACGGGCCTGTTCATGACCCTGTTCGACGTGCGGCTGGGGTGGTGGATGGGCAACTCGCGCTTCACGCCCAAATGGAAGAGCGCCGGGCCGACGTCGGGGCTCGGCTACCTGGTTTCCGAATTAGTCGCCCAGAGCGACCAGAACAAGGACTACGTTTATCTTTCTGATGGCGGACACTTCGAGAATCTGGCGGTCTATGAATTGATCAAGCGGCACTGCCAGGTGATTGTGGCCTGCGACGCGGGCTGCGATGACAGCTATGCGTTTGACGATCTCCTGAGCCTTATCGAAAAAGCACGCACCGACTTCGGTGCACGCATCGAGATCGATTTTTCAAAAATCCGTCCGAAAGACGGACGTGAAAGCGAATACAACTTCGCAGTCGGAGACATTTTCTACGATCCGCAGAACCCCAACGATCGCGGCACGCTATTTTACGTAAAAGCCAGCCTACCACCACAACAAGAAAAAAGCGCAGTGAACAAGAATTCGCTTCCCGATGACGTCTGGCAATATTCCGAAAAACATCAGACGTTCCCGCATCAGAGCACCGCGGACCAGTGGTTCGACGAATTGCAATTCGAGAGCTATCGGGCGTTAGGGCAACACATCGGCCGCGCGGCAGCGGCGGCAATCGGTCGAGAGATCGAAGCTACGCTTAGCCAGCCAATGTAGGCGCTGTTCGCGGTGTGCAGAACGTACCCCTGAGGTTGGGGTCCGACTGTGTGGCGCCACCAAATTGTTGCCTCAAGAAAAACACTCGTTTCCCGCAAAATCCGTCATTTCCTAGCGCAGACGCGCTCGTACCGGAGGCTCAACGGCAGGGCACGCGGTAGACATCCAGCGCGAGATGCTTCTTCATGGAATTAAAGTTTAGGGAGTTTGCCTCAGGGCAGAACTTACTCGTAGGCAGAGAGTACTCGACTTCGAACACCGCCTTGTCGGCCTTGATAAAAGGTAGTAGTTTGGCGCACTCGGTGTACTGGAAACACTGTTCATCCAGTGCCCAGTCGAACGAAGGCAGCAAATCCGTAATCTGGTCCAGATCGTTTTTCAGGCCGACCGAAAGCCCGCGAGCATGGGCTGCCTTCGCAACGAATGTGTTGTAGGCGATCTGGTCCTGGTAAGTGAGAGGGAATCCGGTATCGTTGGCATAGCCGTCCACGTTGTCCGGTTCCATCGCGTCGAAGCCCTTGGCCTGGCACAGGTCCATGCGCGCTTGCATGATTGGGCCGAGAATGTCGATGCGACGAATGTCCAGCCACCTTTCTCCCGGCCAGCCATTGTGCTTCCCCAATACAAACTTGGGAAACTTCTTGGCATCGGGACGCCAGTTCTCCCATGTGCCCACATCGATGTAGCACACCACCTTGCGGCCCTTATTGTGCAGCGAGGAGACCACGCTGGCGTCATTGTCGAACATATCGATGTCATACATCTGCACCTTCACGTTCTGATCGACAGGCGTCGTGAGCTGCCATTGCCAACTCGTGTTCAGAGGGGGATGCCAGATGCTTGCCTGATGCGACGCAAGCTGCGGCGCAGGATGAGCGTGGGGCCGGACTTCCTGCCCGCCGACAAGCACCGGCAACAGCAAGAGGGCAGAAATTACAAGAAAGAGTCGGGAAAGTCGGTGCATAAACTCCTCCGACTGGCGTCACCATTGTCCTCTTCACCCAAGTTGCCAGTCAATCCGAACATTTGCAAGAAAAAGAAGATGAGGCGAATGAATAAAATAATTAATGACGGTGCACAATTTAGCGCTGCCCTCGGAACGCATGAAAACTCAGAGAGCATTTCCTCTATGTTTTCAACGAACACGTGGCAACTCTCTGAACATATTCGCGAGAAGAACGCGGCAACTTATACAAGGTAGACGGTACTAGGAGCAGCTTTTGGAATCCCGGTAAGAAGATCGTGCAATTTCTCACCGGTGAGGACAAAGTTTTACAAAAATATGCGCATCACTTGGATGTTCGATCCTTCCCAAGGTGTACGTTCAAAATACAAAAGACGAAGGAGAAAAACATGCCAATGCAATCTCAAGACCAAACCACCCTAAACGTAAAACTGGTTCACTTCACCAAACAAAACTCACCCGATGAGCCCGTACAGGTTGCTTTCGCGGTCACCGATGATCAAGGAAAAGAAGAGATCATCACCGGCGAGGTTCCCTATAGCTATGACCTTTTCCATCTCTTCCAGGAAAATGGCTGGTTGAACATCCGACGAGGGGTTGCCTCGATTCGCGAGAGCCGGTCGCCGCGTCGGGCGATGTCAGCATAGTCCGCAAGTGAGTCAGTGCGCTGGAACCCCGGTAAATACAGGGGTTACCAGCGCCTTGCCCGTTGTTGCCTGTGAAAAGGTCTGGTCTTAGATTTCGAAGAAAATGGATTTCGAACAAATGCCAAAAAACTGGAGGCTAGAGATGATGCGTGAACTTCAAGTTGCCATTGGTGATATCTGCGGAGATCCAACCGGCTTGCGAGTCAAAGTGGAAGATGTGGATATGTACGATTACGTTCACTTTTCGGTGATCGAAGCTCGCGAATTTCAAGAGGATGAGGCGGGAAAGGGAGAAATGTCACAGGTAGCTTTCGTTCATCGCTTCACGAAGCTAGGGAACGCGTTCGCCAGCAGAAGAGCTGCCTAGCGTAACTTAGATTTATCGAAAACCGGTTTAGAAGTAAAACTTCATCGCAAACTGTATGAAGCGCGGATCACGAGCGCCTTGCGGAAACCCAAATTGCGAAGTTCCGAATTCAAGCGGCTGCGGTTCTGCTCCGATCAGGCCCACCGGCTCGAATACCGGGTTCACGTGATTCCAAATGTTGAAGAACTCCGAGCGAAACTCCAGGCGCATCTGCTCGCGAATGGGGAACATCTTGAATACGGAGAAATCCCAGTTCTGGAGTCCGGGACCCTGAACGATGTTGCGTCCCGCATTGCCAAAGGTGAAGGGGATAGTGTTGTCCACGAAGGCGCAGGTGTTGAAGATCGTTCCCGGGATGCAGGGTTTCCCGTTCTGATTGCCTACGAGGTTCGGCCGCACCTCATAAAATCCAACTCCTCCTCCGCCATCGCTGGTGGAGACATTGGTGAGGGAATCGGTAATCGTGAACCAATTGCCCGTCTGCGCGGTTACGATACCGGAGACTTGCCAGTTTCCGATGACCTGGTTGAGCACGCCGGTCGCGCCGCCACCAAACTTTTTTCCGTTGCCAAAGGGAAGTTGGTAGATGTAGCTGAATACGAAGCGATGCCGTACATCGAAGTCGGAGTTGCCATACTCAAGATAGGGATATCTCTGGTCGCGAAAGTCTCCGTTGTTTAGCGATCCCAGGTTCGCACTGGAAGCGTCATCCATAGCGTGCGCGTAAGTATAGGAAGCTTGAAACTGGAGGCCATGGGAAAAGTTCTTTTGCCAGCTTACTTGCAAAGAATTGTAGTTTGAGTAGCCGTCGGAGCGAAGCTGGTTGATGGCGGTGTCGAATACTCCATTGCAGTTCGGTGGAAACACCGAGTTGTCGCAAATCTTGGCGGGGCGGCGTGGGGCGGTCGGGCAATTGCCCGCTGTGTTCGGCGGAGTAAGGCAAAACGTCGAATCCGGCACCGCTTGATTGCCATTGTAATAGTTATAGAGATTGCTCCCGTGCGAGCCAGCGTAGGAGATGTCGAGCACGCTCTGGGCTGGAAGTTCGTACTGGAATCCAAAATGCCATTGCTGCGTGGAAGGCGTCCGCAGGTTCGGACTGACGGCAAAAAGCAACGGAGTATTGGGATCGGTTAGAGCATTCGCCGGGAAGCCGTGCGAGAGCACGTTGAGGCCGGGAATCGAACAATCTCCAGCCGCGCCCAGAGCGGGATTCGCCGACGACAAGAAACATGGAACCGAGTACGACTGAGTTACGAAGAACGGGGGATTGAATCCGGGGCTGGGATTCGAATACGGGCCATTTTCGTCGCCCCCGTAGAAAATTCCATACCCCGCGCGCATCACCAGTTTGTTAGTAATCTGGTAAGCCACGCCGAGGCGAGGCGAGAAGTTGGTCACGTCGGGTGAAATCAAGCCACTGGATGCAGTTCTTTGAATCGGGATATTAGCGGCAAGGAATGGCGTGAGGGTCGCTGTCTGCCCAGCGGGAACGATCAGCGAGGCGGTAGAGAAATCAAAGTTCGCCTGCTCGTTGCCCCTGGCCTTCACTGTGGTGAATAAGTCGTAGCGCAATCCTAGATTCAGCGTCAGCCGCTGGGTCGCGCGGATATCGTCCTCTGCATAGAAGCCATAGACTGGGCGGCGGTAATCAACGGTGTGCAGGCTGGTGATCTCGCCAGAGTCAGGAACACCTAACAAGAAAGTGGCGTAAGCCTCGCCACCCGACGTTGGCGAAGCGGGATTGTCCGTGAAATCGCTTCCAAAACCGAATGTCCCGCGGGGCGCCGCAGGTTCGAACAACGTGAATTCTTCGCGCCGTATTTCCGCGCCAAACTTGAAAGAATGCCGCCCGTGAACCAGAGTGACGTTGTCCGTCAGGATGTAGGTGTTCTGCTTCTCAATCGCGGGAAGATAGCTGGCGCTTCCCAAAGTCGCCGTGCCATCGTTGATGCTGATCTGCGGCAAGCCGCCGATATTTGGTCCGAAGGGAACGCCGGGAAATCCGAGGTTCGCGGAAACGTTCGTGTCGTAATTCAGTTGGAAGCGATGGGTGTTGATTCGGTTGTAGCCCAGCCGAAATTCGTTGACCAGGTTGGGCGAGAAGACGTGCGTCTCGCTCACGGCGATGGCGCGAAAGGAATCGTTTTCATAGCCATCAGAGAACGCTCCGCCGTCGAGCTCGTTCTGAAACGGCGACGGCGTGAAGCTGGGCTGATCCTCGTAGCTGAAGGTTCCGAAAAGATTATCCCGATCAGTGATCTTCTGGTCGATGCGAACGTCGGCGTTGTTCCGGCTATAGGTTTTCTTTGGCTCCGCGAGAAAGTTCGAGCCATTGAGGTTGACGTTCGGCGCGGGAAAGAGAGCCGAGAGACGAGCCGCCAGTGGGTCAATCAAACCCTTCGGGAAAATATTCGTAGGGTTTCCGGCTCCATCGACGCCGATGGGCACGCCGCAATACCCGCTAGCGTTCACACTGGAGGATTGAGTTAATCGCGAATTGAAAATCTCTCCGTAATAGGTTGGGTGCCCGTTGCAATCGTATGCCGTCGTGCCCGACAGGACGTTTCCGTTCACATCTACCTGCGGGGCCACGGTGGTGGTGAGAAAAGAAGAGAAATCGCCGCCGATCTCGGTCGGGGTTGGGATGGCTGAGAGCTGGGGCAGCGCCTGCACTACCCGGAAGCCCTCGTAATCCACGAAAAAGAAGGTCCGATTCTTGATGATGGGGCCGCCGAAGGTAGCTCCGAATTGGTTTTGATGGTAGGGCTGCCTGCCGAATGCGTCGTAGGCATTGCTCGCATCCAGAACATCATTGCGAAAAAATTCGTAGAGATCGCCGTGAAAACTATTGGTGCCGGACTTGAGCACTGCGTTGAGGATGGCGCCATTGCCGCGGCCGAATTCTGCGCTGTAAGCGTTGGTTTGGACCTTGAATTCCTGAATTGCATCGATCGAAGGTTGAATGACGTACGCCTGGCCAGTGAGAACGTCCCCCAGATTAGAATTGTTGTCAATGCCGTCGAGGAGGTAGTTGTTCTGCAGAGAACGCGCGCCGTTCGAGCTGAAACCGTAACTGGTCTCGACACGAGAACCAGGCTCGCTGGGGGCGATTCCAGCCCCGAGAAGCGCAAGCTGCGCATAGTTGCGTCCGTTTAGAGGGAGTGTCTCTGCCTGGCGTTTATCCACCAGATGCCCCAGATCGGACGTTTGCGTTTCCAGAAGTTGCGCCTCGGTGGTGACGGTCACAACTTCCTTAATATCGCCAAGCGAGAGAGTTATGTCTACTGCAGGCCGCGCATCGACGTTCACCGTGATCGGGCCGGCGACCGTCTTCTTAAATCCAGCTTTTTCCGCGGTCACTTGGTAGCGACCAACCTTGAGCGGGCTGACGACAAATTCACCTTGCGCATTAGTAGAGGTGACGAGTTGTCCTCCGCGTTCGGTGTCGACAATCGTGACCTTCGCCCCGGCGATGACCGCTCCACTCGGGTCCCTCACTAGACCTGCGAGACCGCCGGTGTCTTTCTGGGCGATCGCAGCACCGCAGGTGAAGACCAATATCCCCAGTATCCAGAAGCACGATCGAAGCTGGCTGAAGGGGCCTGACCGTCGCGAAGGAGAGCGGCGCGTGAATCGGTTCATCTCAGTTTTCCTGGTCTGCGGAGAAATGGGAACCACTTTCGTATTATTACGATTTGATATTAATAGTTGCGATCTTGTCGGAAAGTCAATAGAAAAATTTGAGCCGCCCCGAATGCAGGGCAACCGCAGGTTTCTCCAAACATCCTGCGGTTCCTGCTCGCAACTCTCTGCCTCAGTCGACAGGCACCGTCCACCGGAATCGCCGTCGAAATATATTACGAAAGATTATGTTTGCTTTCGTTTCAGCCTGAGCCCTGCGACCGTGGCCGGGCCTCGCTCAGGTCGTGAGCTCATATTCGATGGCTACCGGCGCTTAAGAGCTTCGAGCTCATCCAGCGTACGCGGCCAGTCCCATCGCAACAGCCGGGACAAACTTCGATCAGCGAGAACTTTTCCACCGGTTTGGCAGCGGGCACAGTAGTTGGTTTCGCTGTCAGCGTAGCGAATCCGCTGAATCTTTTCGCCACACCTCGGACACGATTCCCCATAGCGTCCGTGAACGGCCATATCCTTGCGAAATGCTGTCACCTTTTCCGGAAAGCCAGTTTCCGCTTCTGCGCGCAGCCGGTTTATCCAGAGCTTGAGAGTGTCTCGGATCGCAGCGAACAGGCGCTCCCATTCATCCGGCTTTAGTTTTTGCGTTAGCGTGATAGGAGACAATTGGGCAGCGTGCAGGATCTCGTCCGAATACGCATTGCCGATGCCGCTCAGTATCCGTGGATCGGTGAGAGCCCGCTTGAGAGTACGGTTTTCGGCAGTCAGTACGTCACGAAACGAGACGAGATTACTGCTGAAGATGTCGATTCCTCCAGGGTCCATCGACTGCAAATCCTCCTCGCAGCTGACGACATACAGCGATGCACGATGCTTTGTGCCGGCTTCCGTGAGCACGAGAGAGCCGTTGGGAAAATCGAAAGCCGCCAGGCTTCGGCGTCCCAAAAGCTTTGCTCCTCGCGGACGCCAGTGCAGGCGGCCGGCAATCATCAAGTGCAGCACCAGCCAGAGATCGCCTTCTACACCGATAGCAATTCGCTTACCGATCCGCCGCAGTTCGCGCACAATGCGGCCTTCGACATCCGCAAGCGGTGGTCGCGCCGTGCGAAGCAGAAATGGACTCGACAGCCGTAGGTGCTCGATCGGCTGTCCCAGAATCCGTGGCTCAAGCGCACTGATGTAGGCGGCGATATCCGGTAGTTCCGGCATGTTAAACAGCTTGCAGGACACAACCACATTTTTCAACCGCGCAATTTAAGATAGATCATGGCCGGCGTTCGGATCGACAAGTGGCTGTGGGCTGCCAGATTTTTCAAGACCCGCAGCCTGGCTGCGCGAGCCTGTGAACTTGGCAGGATTCAATCCAACGGCCAGCTCGCCAAGGCTGCGCGCGAGGTTCACATGGGCGACATGTTGCGAGTAACAAACGACAGCGCCACCTTTCAAGTGGAAGTCTTGCTTCTCGGCGAAGTGCGCGGCCCCGCTCCGGTTGCACAAACTCTCTACCGCGAGACCGAGGCGAGCCGGGAGCTACGCCTCCAGGTGGCAGCGGAGCGTAAAGCGATGAAGCAATTCGAAGAGTTGCCCGCAGGCAGACCATCGAAACGCGATCGCCGCAAAATCATCCAGTTCCGAGGAAGGTAAATTCAGTAGCCGATCAAAGCATCGCGACTCGCCGTTGCACCAGCAGGAAGTACAGAGCCACCAGAATCAGTAATAGTCCGTTCACGCCCAACACCACTGGTGCCGTAAACAAGGGAACGAGCCATCCTGACAAAAGATTTCCCATGGGCATGCCCCCGCGGAATGCGCAGTTGTATACGCTCATTACTCGGCCGCGCATTTCGTTGGTGGTGATCAACTGCACCAGCGAAGTCACCGTGGCGAAGACAGCCATCATCGAAGCGCCCACGAGCACGAGCATGCCATAGCTCAAGGGCAACGACTTCGAAAACGAAAACCCTGAAATGCCCACTCCCAGACAAATGAGCACGCTGAGGGCGAACCGGCCCTTGTGCCGTAGGTTGCCCCGCTCCGCGACGAAGAGTGAGCCGCAGATCGAACCGATTCCCATCAGCGAAAGCAGATTACCGTAGGTTTCTGGGCCGCGATGAAAGATGTCTTTGACGAACACCGGCATATATGTCCGCATGGGCATGCTCAAAGCAGTCATGCAGAACGCCAGCACGATCAGCGCCTCCATGGAGTTCTGTCTGCGAAGGAATTTGATGCCCTCCTTCAGGCTGCTGAACATCGACTCGGTCGTATTTACCGGCAGGAATCGGGTGGTAATGATGGAAAGCGAAATAATCGGGGCTAGGAAGGAAATTGCATTCAGTCCAAAGCACCACTTCTCACCGAACTTCGCCAAAGCCTGACCGGCGAGCGCGGGTCCAATCGTGACCGCCATGTTGAATTGGATCGAATTCAGAGCAATGGCGTTCGGCATGTCCTCTCGGTCGACCAGGGTTGGAATCAGCGCCTGGTACGCCGGCCCGCCAAAAGCCTGGGCCAAGCCAGAGACGAACGAAAGACAGAGGATATGCCACACGTGTACAACTCCGGTCGCCACCAGGATCGTCAGCAGCGCCGCGCTCCCCATCTGCATGTACTGAGAGACGAGCAGAATCTTCCTGCGCTCGATGCGGTCGGCGACCACGCCGCCGATCAGTGAGAACAGGAAAATCGGAATGCCGCCGAGAAACTGGTCCAGAGCTAGCAAAAATGCAGAATGGCTTAGACGATAGATGAGCCAGCCCTGCGCCACAATCTGCATCCAGGTGCCAATGCTGGACGTACACGCGCCGAACCACATGAGCCGGAAATCTCGATATTGAAAAGCCTTGAATACCCTGCGAAGAGTTGACCTGTCCATGTGCTCCGGGTGTCTCTAGTGTCAGAAGTCTATCTTCGCACAGGCACTCGTCCGCTGCTTTCTCATCGGAAGCACACAGGTTCGATCTGGATATTAGTTGGATATTCTGGATGCGCGCGACCTTACTCGTGGGCCGACGCAACCAAGGTGTAGCTACTTCTCTTCGTTCTGGTGCAGTTGCTGCGCCAAATAGTTCTCGATGCCCATCTCACCGATGGCGTGGAGTTGGCCTTCCAGCCAGTCGATGTGGTGTTCTTCGTCTGTCAGAATCTTTTCCAGTAATTCGCGCGATCCGTTGTCCCCTGCTTTTACGCAGGTTTCTATTCCTGTATTCAGACGCTTGACCGCTTCATACTCCAGTTTAAGGTCGTTCTCCAGTTGAGCCTTGACGGTCTGGCCGATATTGATCTTGAAGTAATCCGTCATATTGGGAGAACCGTCGAGCAGGAGAATGCGCTCCATCAACTTCTCCGCATGGGTCATCTCTTCGATGGATTCTGCGCGAGTGTGCTTCGCCATTCTCTCGTAACCCCAGTTTTCGCACATTTCAGCGTGCAGGAAGTATTGGTTGATGGCGGTCAGTTCGGCCTTCAACACCTGATTGAGTAGTGCAATGACGTTTGCGTCGCCTTTCATGGTTGACCTTTCAAATCCAGGGCTTTTTCCTGTTGGACCGTCTCGCAACTCGAATGATACACCGGCTGCCCTCCCTGCCTCGCTTCACAGCACCCTGTGACGGTCGTCACAGCGGGCTCGGGTAAAGAGAGCCACACTTAAAGCAGAAGTTGGACGTTTACAGGAGGTGGCTATGAAGACCTCGCGCATCATAACTCTGATTCTTACGTTTGTAGCACTGGTCCTGACCATACCGACGGCGGCTGCGGCGCAGAAATCCCAGCCAGGCGTTGCAGTTCCGAAGTATGATCGGGCGGCCGAAGCCACGTTCAAGGGAACAGTGGAAGAGGTGAGAGACCGTCAGTGCCCGGTGAGCGGGGGTATGGGCTCGCATCTGATTTTGCGGTTGTCTCCCAGCACCACGATTGAGGTCCACCTTGCCAGCACCAAATTCGTTAAGGCCTACGACCTGGTGTTCAACAAGGGCGACGAAGTCACGGTGGTTGGCACCAAAGTGCAATTTGAAGGTGTGGAAACCATCTTCGCTCGGGAAGTTACACGCGGCAACGAGACTTTCGTCTTCCGCGACAAGGACGGCACGCCGATCTGGTAGCAGCCTGACGGCCCACCGGAGAGAAGTGGCAAGGGCAACTCTATGATTTAGTTCTGCTGGCGACTTTGATCACCAAACCCCAGGTTCCGGTGATGTATGCGATCTTCGTGCTGGATCTTAAGATCCTGAAGTGGGACACCAAGCCAAGTGAGGGCGCTCCTGCGATTGTCTTGGTGCGTTGATCAGGCCTCGGTTGCACTCTGGCCCGGCGCAGGATCGATCGTTGAAATCAAGGTGCCGGGTTGGTCGGCAGTGTGCAGTCCGCACTCGGTCTTGTTGAATCCGGACCAGCGGCCGGCTCGTTCATCCTCTCCAGGCTGAACGCTCCTCGTGCAATGCGTGCAGCCAATGCTGGGATAACCGCGATCATGCAGAGGATTGTATGGCAGATCGTGGTCGTGAATGTACTTCCAGACTTTTCCGGCGGTCCAATCGGCGAGCGGATTGATCTTGACCAAATGAAACTTCGCATCCCACTCCACCTTGAGTGCGCGCGCTCGGGCTGGTGTCTGGTCGCGCCGGATGCTTGTCACCCACGCGCGTAGTTGCGACAGCTTATTTCGTAGCGGCTCGACTTTTCGAAGATTGCAGCAGGCGTCCGGGTCGCGCCCCCACAGCGCTGGTCCATGCAGGCGTTCCTGTTCATCCGGTGTCACGGCGGACTTGAGCCTCTCCACTCTGATCCTGTAGCGTTTCTCAATTCGCTGCATAAGATCGTAGGTCTCGGGAAACAGGAAGTCGGTATCGAGCGTAAAGACACGAAACTCCGGTTGCACCCTGGCGGCGATGTCAATGAGCGCTATGCCCTCAGGTCCGAAGCCGGAAGCAATTTCGACGTAGCCTCCGAACGTTACGAAAGCCCACCGCAATAAATCTTCGGGGCTCCACTGCTCGACTAACTGATGAATTCTGTCTACGTTCTCTTTCATGCTCCCTGCTCCTCATCTCCGAGTCCGGCGCTTGAACTGCGTGAAAGTTCTGATGCTGCATGCATCGCAAGGGAAGGCTCGCTCGAATTCCAACAGTTCCAAGCCGCTAGTTCTTCGGGCGAGAACCGATCTTCGGCATGGCGAACGACCTCTCCGATTACAAGCAGCGTCGGCGCGGGCAGGTGTGGAGCATCACCCAGGTTTTCTACCTTGGTTGAAAAGATTTGTTCCTCCGATGTTGTTGCGCGCGAAATGATCGCGCACGGTGTCTCATCTGGCAGCCCAGCACCTCGGAGCTTGCGAGCAATCTCCGAATAATTGTGGCCGGGCATATAGATCACGATGGTGGCCTCCCAGAGAAGCGAGAGCGCGCCAGTTGGTCGGATCGTCTCCATTAGCGGAATGTCCCGCGAGGAAAACTAAAGCGTGGGAAGACTGTCGATGGGTCAAGGGAATCTGTGTAGTCGAAGCAGCCCCCAGAGCAGCCGTGATGCCCGGAACAATTTCAAACTCGATGTTCGCTTTACGCAGGGCTGCAATTTCTTCGCCGATGCGCCCAAAGATGAGCGGATCGCCGCCCTTGAGCCGCACCACCTGCAAACCGGATGCAGCCAGAGTGACCATGAGGAAGTTGATCTCTTCCTGGCTGATATTCTTTTTTCCGCAGCGCTTGCCAACGTTGCAGATTTGCGCGTGTGCCGGGGCGAGCTCGAGAATCTGCGGGCCGACGAGATCGTCATGCAATAGGACATCCGCTTTCTTCAGTACCCGATCCGCTTTTAGAGTGAGTAGTTCGGGATCGCCGGGTCCGGCGCCGACCAGGTAAACCTTGCCTGTCATACTGCGGCACACCGCTTATTTGTGTTTGAGTCAGCCACGAGCGCGGCCTCGAATGCCTCGAGGCTCGCCAGCGATTGCAATAGAAACCTCTTGCGTTCCGGATCAAGATCGCTGGCGAGGACTTTTCGTCGAGTCTCACCCAGTTCCGTAACCCAATGGGCATATCCCGGTCCGAACTGACGCTCCAGCTGTTGCCGGATTCTTTGAGCGAGCGACGGGCTCTGTCCTGAAGTTGAAATGGCAATCTGCAGATCGCCGCGCTGGACCACCGCCGGATAATAGAAGTCGCACTTCTCGGGGACATCCACCACATTGCACAGAATGCCGCGGGCTCGTGCCTCGCCAAATACGAACTCATTCAGATCATGAGACGACGTTGCCACAACCACCAGGAAGACATTATCCAAATCCGAAAGCACAAAACCACGCTCTTCGAGTACGATTTCACCGTTCCGGGCCCACTCGCGCACCTCTAGGCTTGCGTTGTGCGCCACCACGTGTATCCTGGCTCCGGTCGACAAGAGGCCGCGAATCTTGGGCTCGCCGACTTGCCCGGCGCCGACGACCAAAACCGAGCGCCCATCCAGTTTCACGAACATTGGAAATAAACTCTTCATGTAATTCCCCTTTCCGCCATGACTAGCCTTCGATTCCGTGTGGCACGCGTCCCGGCGACAGGTCTCGAGGCACGGGTTCAACTACATCTCCAGCCAGAAATGCGCGTAACTCCGAATCGTCGTGACGCGCGAAAAACTGACGCAGGTTCTCACCGCTGGAGTGTTCGATCAAATAGCGACGAATGAGACGCTCAATCGCGTCCGGCACTTCGGTGGCAAGGCAGCGATACCCAATCGGCCTTGCGATCGACTGGTGCAGGCCAACCGCGCCGCCAAGGCAGAAGTAATACGCGTCCAACATGCGGTCGCCTACTTTCAACTTCTTGCCTTCGATCCCAATGTCGGCGATCCAGTGCTGGCCGCAGCTATTGGGGCATCCGGTAACGTGCAGTTTCAGGTGCTGCTCGAAGCCGGGGAGCCGTTCTTCCAGTTCCTCGACCAGCCATCGTGTAAAGCTCTTGGTCTCAGTGATTGCAAGCTTGCAGAATTCGGTGCCGCTGCAGGCAACGGCTCCACGCCAGAACGGCGAGCCGCCCACGCGTAATCCGATCACATCTAGTTCTTTGGCAAGCGATTCGGCCTGCAACCTCGGCACATTCACGACCAGGAGATTCTGCATGTTCGTGGTTCGCAATTCGCCGTTTGCAAAACGATCAGCGAGATCGGCGGCGTGGCGCATTTGCTCGCCTGTGATTCGTCCGCGTAAGACCGCTGCTCCCACGTAGCAATAGCCAGGCTGCCTTTGAGCGTGGATTCCGATGTGGTCGCGATAAACATCAACAGGTGCTTCTTCAGGCTGCGACGGATCCAAACGGAATCCGATTCGACGCTCGAGTTCTTCCTGGAAGTCGTCAGCGGTCCATCCATGGCGCAGGAAGAGGAACTTGAGCCGTGCCCGCTCACGATGCTCCCGCAATTGGCTCGACTCGCGAAAGAGTTCCGCGATGGCTCTGATTACCGGCTCGACCTGGTTCCAGCGCACGAACGCATTGAGACGGGTTGCGAGGTGTGGTTCGGCCGAGAGACCGCCGCCCACCCGTAACGAGAAGCCGGTTTCAGGTTTTCCGTTGGGCGTGCGCGTGATCGCGGTCAAGGCAACATCGTTGATTTCTGGGTAAGCGCACCAGACCCGGCACCCGGTGATCGAGATTTTGAACTTGCGGGGTAGATTGTAAAAGTCTGGATTACCGGCAAGCATCTTTGTGGCAGCCAGTGCGAGCGGCGACGCATCGCAAATTTCGTCGCCATCCACTCCGGCTACCGGGCAGCCGGTGACGTTTCGTGTGACGTCCCCGCAAGCGCCCATGGTGTTCAGGCCGCACTGCCACAGAGCCTCCAGAATCTCCGGAAGCGCTTCTATGGCTACCCAGTGCAGTTGGATATTCTGCCGCACGGTCAGGTCGGCAATCCCACGAGCATGACGCTGGGTCAAATCAGCGATGGTTCGGAGTTGGGAGGAATTCAGAATGCCATTCGGAATCCGGATGCGAAGCATAAAGCACGGCAACGCCTTGCCCTCGCCGCCTTTTCCGCCAACCACGCCGGCGCCGTCTCCCTGCGTGTAAACTCCCCACCAGCGGAAGTATGTTCCCAACCACTCGGGTGGGATAGAAGCAAAACCCGTTCGCGCGAAGCCCCGGATTTCGTCGAGTGCCTCCCACGGGTTTTTCTCCCGCTTGAGGCGCTCGACTCGCTGTGCCTTGGTCTCGATTACAGTTTGTGCCATAAAAGAAAAACCCACCGCCAGCTTTCTACTGGCAGTGGGTTGATAAGTGCTGGAACTAAAAAACTTTTAGGTCAGCAACCTCCCGGCGCCAGAAGACACGACCGCGCAACAACAAGTACAACAGCACATGCAGTCGAAGTTCTTCTGGTACAGGTCAAACATTATGTCGTCGATTCTAGGGGCTCGCCCCGCAACTGTCAAATTCGTGATTGTTCAGATGCCGCCGGTTGATCCCCGGTTGCAAATACTTGGGTGCAAAATATTATCGGGCTGCCTGGGTTATGAACAGCAAAACGGTGGATTGGGAGGGAGCGCGGGCTTTGCGTTTTGAATCTTTAGTCCGTGATCTGCCGTGACCTACAAATCACGATTTCGTAATTTGATAACATTTACAATTACAGCAAGACTATCCCTTCCTCTCCCCCGTTATTTCGCGGTTTAATCTAAAGTGACATCTTAGATATCGTGAACGAACTTGAAAAATCACGGCCCGGTTTGCAGGAGATCCTGAACAAACCCATTCGCGACCTTGGTCTAACCATCGAAGGTTCGCCACTGCAGCGTCTGGTGCACCAGTTGTATCGTGAGCTCGAACAAAAAGGGTTGATAAAGTTCCGGCCGCTTTGTTATCTCACGGATGAATGGGGTTGCCCGTCCGGAGAGCCGGTCATCGGCATCCCCTTCTATCTGGCGAACGCGGACCTGGCTCATCTCGAAAAAGAAATGAATGACCTGGAGGATGCCCGCGAGGTCATGATGTATCTCCGGCATGAGGCTGGGCACGCGTTCAACTATGCTTACAAACTGCACCGGACGCCTGAGTGGAAACAGCTTTTCGGCCCGTTCCGCCGCCCTTATCACGACAACTATCGTCCCATTCCGTTCTCGCGGAACTTTGTGCGTCACTTGGCCGGCTGGTATGCGCAAAAACATCCGGACGAGGATTTCGCGGAAACTTTTGCGGTGTGGCTGACTCCGCGCTCTGCCTGGCGCAAGCGGTACCGCGGTTGGGGTGCGATGGCGAAGCTGCAGTACATGAATCGGATCGCGAGAGAACTGGGTAACGTGGATCCGGTTCGCCGCCGAGGGCGTACGGACATCACCGTCGACGAGATGGAAGCCACGGTTGCGGAGTTCTACCAGAGAACCAACGATGACATCCCACTTGCGGACCTCGCGTTGGATACCGACTTGCGCGACATCTTCGACGCGTCCAAACGACGCAAGACTGCCAGGCCCGCCCACGAATTTCTGCATGCGCAAAGGAAAGCGGTGGTAGACAAAGTTGCTTACTGGACCGGGGCACAGCGTCCGCTGATCAAGAAATTGATCGATGTGATTGAGAAGAGAATCGATGAACTCGGTTTGTTCGCCGACACGGCGCGGGAGTCGGAACACCTGATCCAGATCACTGTTTATGTGACCGCGTTGGCAATGAATTACATGGCGCGAGGAAAGTTCGTGCATCCATGATTCCGCAGATCATGATTGGTGCAGATCATGATTTTTGTGAACCATGATTTTTACGAATCGTGATGTTTTATGAACGGGACAAGAATGAAGAACTATGATTCTTTCAGAAGCTGGAGGCTGCAATGACCATCGCGAAGCTCAAGGTCGCAGTGCTTTACGACGTCTGGGAAGATGAGACGGTGGCTGCCGAGGTAGTCGCGGAGGAAAAGACCTCCGCTCGCAAGCCGAAGCTGAAACCAAAGCGCAAGACGCGAACCGAAAAAGAGGATCGGGAAGAGATTTTCGAAGCCCTTGAGAAGCTTGGTCATCAACCGTTCTATCAAATACTGGACGGTCGTCCGCAATGTCTAACCGCGTTGGCGAAGTGCGACGCGGATCTGGTATTTAATTTGACCGAATCTTTTGCCGGCGACGACACCAAGGAAATGAACGTCGCTGCCTATATGGACCTGCTGGATATGCCGTACACCGGCGGCGGCCCGCATGCGCACTTCCTCGCTCAGGATAAGGGCACGGCCAAAAAAATGTTCGAGTTCCACGGCATCAAGACGCCATTCTTCGCCACCTCCTATCGCGGCCGGATCGAGCACGCCCACGACATCTCCTTCCCGCTGATCGTGAAGCCGGTTTCGGAGGATGGTTCCATCGGAATCAGCGCTGATGCCGTCGTTGACAGCGTGAAGGAACTCATGGAGCGGGTCGAATACATTCAGAACGAGTTCGACTCACCGGCTTTGATCGAGGAGTACATCGAGGGCCGCGAGATTTACGCCGCCATCCTGGGTAGCTATGAGCACGCCCAAACCCTGCCGCTGGTCGAACTGGACCTGTCACGGCTGCCGAAAGGAACTCCGAAGATTGCCAGTTACGACGTCAAGTTCGAAAAGGATACGCAGGCCCATAAGTTGACCAAATCGCACTTGGCCACCGATCTCGACGAGGCGACGGTTACGCGTCTGCAGGAGACCGCCTTGGCCGCCTATCACGCGGTCAAGTTGCGCGACTACGGCCGTATTGACATGCGCCTCACGCCGAAAGGCGAGGTGTACGTCATCGAGGCCAACCCGAATCCGTGGCTTTCGAGCAAACAGGAATTTGCCATGGCCGCCAAAGCGTCGGGCCGATCCTACGCTCAACTGATCGGCGAAATTGTGGATATGGCGATGCAGAGATATGCACCGCGAAGTGGATCTGAGACCATCGCCTGAGAAACCGCTAGGCTACTTTTTTTCGCTTTTGTCTCTTCACCATCTGCACGACCGGCAGGGGAAGCTGTAGCGTCCGCTCCTGTGTTTCCCGTTTCGAGAACGCCCGGATGGCAATTCCGTCCCCATTTGGGAATGGGTTCGACATTGCCTCAAATTCCTGTCCATAGATGCGGATCCGCTTGGATTGTGCGTAGCCCATTCTCTGAAGCTGATCGCAGACTTCATGAAGTTCGACTGAATGCTGGCTGGGGGTCAAGGTATTAATATTCACGATGAATCGATTGTATCGGATAAACCGTTAGCCGTCTTCCACAGGGATCACAGTTCATTGTGACGTTTTAATGGTAGTGTTTTCAAGCGTTTAACAGATCACGAGGATCGACCCTAAGCCGATTTCGCGAGACCGGCGTCGATGCCGCCGAGGGCACGTTTTTTCATTAGTTCGGCAATCCGATGTCTGACGTATCCATCCTCGGTGATATGCGCGGCGGCCGTGTCCTCCAATTTCGACAAGACCAGCCTATCCATAGGTTCACGCTTCGAAAAATCAGGATCAGCACGGTAGCAGAACTGGCAGTCGCGGCCAGTCGGCGTGTCCTTCCCCTTGCCCTGTAACTTGCGATGAAAGAGATCCATAGTGACCTTTTTCTCCTCGCCCGAGACGTATGGCTCTGATGAATGCGGCACACATGTATACCACAAACGATAGGTAAGAACGCAAGAGACAATTTCGATCGCCTGGCCGACTCAGAAAATATGGCGGAATCCCCAGAAGAGGAATCCCGAAAGAAGCATGGCCACCGGCAGGGTAAGGACCCAGGCCATGATGAGGTTCCGCACTGTCCCCCACTGCAAGCCCGAGTGGTTTGCATACATCGTGTCCGCGACGCCCGAAGATAACACATGTGTCGTGCTCACGGGCATGCCGAACCAATCCGCAGCCCCGATCGTGAACATTGCAGTAATTTCGGCAGCGGCGCCTTGGGCGTAGGTCAAATGGTCCTTGCCGATTTTTTCTCCCACGGTAATCACGATTCGCTTCCAGCCCACCATCGTGCCCAAACCCAATGCCATGGCGACGGCGACTTTGACCCATCCCGGAATGAATCGCGTGGCCATGTCCAGATGCTTTTTGTAGTTCCAGAACAGCGTCATCCGTCGCAGAGATCTGCGGTTGACCACTTTTCTTCATTATTCGCAGAGCTTCGCTGACGACGTACATGTCGTTCCGGAAGTTGCGAACGCGGTCGGCGGGTACGTTGCGGAGTTCTTTAAACAGCGCCATTTCGTTGCCGATGTCGGTGACCAATTCCCGCAGAGCGAGCATGGTGTTCGGGGTGAAGGTCTTGGTGCGAATGAAATCGGTAACTTCGTCTGGATGCGGGCAAACCGAAATACCAGGTCCCGAGGTTCCAGCGCCATTCCCAGTTTTCCGGGGGACTTTTGCAGCTTTGAATCCAGGACTGATGTCGCGGCGGTGGCCATGGAGCTCCCTGGGCAGTGAAGATAAACCCGAAGGTCGCGACTATACGCAAGCATTGTTACGGGAGTGTGAAAACTGTTCTCGAAACATCCGCAATATCAAGCCTTAGGGAGACCGCACAATGTGCGGTGTTGAACGGTGGATTCCCACAAGCGAACACGCGCACGCGTGCAACGTCCGGTCACTCCATGTTTCTCAAACACTTGTCGCTGTGCTCGTGGCAGTAGAATTGCCACACGAACTCGACGGCTATTTCCCGGGAGATGTAACCAATGCAAACGCTGCTCCAGGATCTTCGCTACGGGCTTCGCATCTTGTGGAAATCACCGGGCTTCACCCTGGTTGCCATACTGACACTTGCATTGGGTATAGGAGCCAACACGGCGATCTTCAGCATCGTGAATAGCGTTTTGCTGCGTCCGCTTCCATTCCCCCAGCCGGACCAACTGGTTTCTCTGAACGAAAAAGATATGCGGAGCGATCTCCAAGCAGGGGCCCTGGTGAACACTTCCTACCCTGATTTTTTTGACTGGCGATCGCAGAACCATGTTTTTGAAAATATGGCAGCGTTTCGATACACGAGCTATACGTTGACCGGAACCGGGACGCCGCTCCACATCGACGCCGAAATCGTCACCGCGGAGTTCTTCACCGTCTTGGGAGTTCCTCCGAGCGTGGGCCGCGGATTCCATCGAGAGGAAGAGAACGGCCGATTCGCCGTACTGAGCCACGAGCTCTGGGAATCCAAGTACAGTTCCGATCGGATATCGCCGGGAAAAGCATCACGCTGCAAGGTAAACCCTACACCGTGGTCGGAGTTGCCGCCGAAGGCTTTCGGTTTCCCATCGACTCACGGGCTCCGCAGTTGTGGACCACTCTCGGGGAAGATGCAGAGGCGCCAGCGGGAGACAAGCCCGCGACAACCTTGCGAGGGCAGCACATGCTCGACGTGATTGCTCGGCTGAAGCCTGGAATCAGTCTGGATCAGGCTCAAGCGGAGATGAACGTCATTGCTGAAGCCCTGGCCCGTCAGTATCCGAACGACAACGGCAAGCGCTTTGCAACCGCTGTGCTGCCCGAAAAAGAACACCTCGTCGGCGACACCCGTCCGGCATTGCTGATGCTCCTTGCCGCCGTGGGATGTGTGCTGCTGATTGCGTGTGCCAACATTGCCAATCTGATGCTGGCGCGTGCGACCAAGCGCAGCAAAGAAATTGCGATTCGAGCTGCACTCGGAGCAGCGCGAGGCCGTGTGATTCGGCAACTGCTTACCGAGAGTGTACTTCTTGCGGTCGCAGGCGGCGTGCTGGGACTCATTTTCTCAGCCTTGGGAATGCGCACCCTGCTGCGGCTCAGCCCCGAAGACGTTTCGCGTCTGGCTCAGTCGGGACTCGATTGGCACGTGCTCGTTTTCACGTTGCTGGTTGCGGTCGCCACCGGACTTGTCTTCGGCTTGGCACCCGCGATGCACGCCTCGAGGACAAACCTGTCGGGCTCTCTCCAGGAACGCAGTCAGGATTTCGGCGGAGGTCAGCATCGCTTACGTGCGGCTTTGGTTGTTGTGGAAACAGCGATGGGTCTAATACTCCTCGTAGGGGCAGGCCTTCTCATTCGCAGCTTCTATGGATTGCTGCATGCCAACCCAGGATTCGACCCGCACAATATCCTGACCTTGAGAGTGAACTTGCCCGATTCGAGATACTCCGAGGAAAAGCAGATAGCCTTCTATCATGATTTGTTGGAGAGCCTCCAAGCATTGCCCGGAGTCGTTTCTGCGGGTGGCATCGTCCCGTTGCCTTTAACTCGCAGTGACATCAATACCACCTTCGCGATTGAGGGACGCCCGGTCCCGGAGGCCGAAGAACCGTCAGCGGGATTGCGTGTGATCAGTCCAAGCTATTTCCAAACCATGAAGATTCCACTCATCCGCGGTCGGGCTTTCGACGCTCGCGACAGCGAAAAAGCTCCGCCAGTCGTCATCATCAATGCAGAGCTTGCCCGCCGCTTCTTCCCCAATGAAGACCCTGTCGGGAAACGCATAAGGCCCGGCGTCTCCGTCCACGGCGATCCTCCGATGAGGGAGATTGTCGGAGTCGTCGGCGGGGTAAAGGACCGGTCCCTGCGCGGCGAGTTTAGGCCGGAGTTTTACGTGGCATACCCCCAGGCCATGATTCTCGACCTGACCATTTGCATCCGGACAGTGGGCGATCCCACAAAACTGACCGGAGCGGTGCAGAATTCAATAGCTTCGATGAACAAAGACCTCCCAGTGGTAAGCGTTCGCGCCATGGACGACTACGTCGCGGCCGCGGCCAGGAACCAGATTGCCTCGATGGACAAAGAACTCCCGGTATTCAACATTCGCACGATGGAAGACTACATCGGAGTAGCACTCGGGAAATCGCGTTTCGACACCTTGCTGCTGACTCTGTTTGCGTCTCTGGCGCTGGTTCTGACGATGGTTGGCATTTACGGAGTGATGGCGTACACGGTGGTTCAGCGGACGCGGGAGATCGGAATCCGAATCGCCCTGGGCGCGACTCGCGGAGACGTGTTACGCATGGTCTTGGGAAAGAGCTTTGTCATCACGGGGCTGGGTTTGCTGCTTGGGATCGCGGGAGCGACGGCGCTCACCAGACTGCTATCGAGCTTCTTGTACCACGTCAGACCGGTGGACCCGCTGACGTTTATCACCGTCTCTATAATGCTGGGAGCCGTCAGCCTGCTCGCGAGTTACATTCCGGCTTGGCGCGCTGCGCGCGTCGACCCGATGGTGGCGCTACGTTATGAATGACTAGTCGAAAACCACCGTCTTGTTCCCGTAAAGCAAAACCCGATTGTCGATGTGCCAACGCACGGCGCGCGAAAGTACGACCTTTTCGAGATCTCGGCCTTTCTGCAACAGGTCATCGAGAGAATCACGATGCGAGATGCGAACCACGTCTTGCTCAATGATTGGGCCGTCATCGAGAACCTCGGTGACGTAATGGCTGGTCGCGCCGATCAGCTTCACACCCCGGGTAAACGCCTGGTGATAGGGTTTGGCGCCGACGAAGGCCGGCAAGAACGAGTGATGGATGTTGATGATGCGCTGCGGATACCGGTTCACAAACTCGTCGGAGAGAATCTGCATGTAGCGCGCCAGCACCATGAAGTCAGGATTGTGTTGCTGGATCAGGCCCAGGATTTTCTCTTCCGCTGGACGCTTATTATCTTTTGGAACTGGAACCGTGATGTATGGGACTCCGTAAAAATTCGCGATGGGTTGATTGTCTGGATGGTTCGAAATTATAAGTGGAATGTCGCAAGCCAGCTCGCCGCTCTTGTGTCGATAAAGCAAGTCCACCAGACAATGGTCGTACTTCGAAACCAGGATAATCATCTTCGGTCGATAGTTCGACCGTGCCAGACGCCACTGCATCTTGAATTCTTCAGCGATGGGCGTGAAATGCCGGGAGAAGTCTGCCAAATCGATATCAAACTCGGTCGGATCAAATTCCACCCGCATCAGGAACAGGTTCGAACCTTCGTCCGCATGCTCGTCAGCGTGGAGTATGTTGCCGTTGTGATTGAAGACGAAATCGGAGATGGTCGCGACGATGCCCTTGCGGTCGGGACAACTAATCAGAAGTACGGCAGAGTTTTTCATTTGTAGCGCCGCCGTCCCGGCGGCCAAAGGGCCAGCCCAGACCTGGTTTCCTTCGTGTACCTTTGTGTCCTTTGTGGTTAAAGCCTCTAACGGCGTCAACCACAAAGGACACAAAGGAATGCATTCGCCGTAAACGTGGCCAAGGAGCTCGGACTACTTCTTCAGCCCCTTTAATATCTCCCGCGCCGCATTGGCTCCCGATCCGCCGGTCAACCCCGCTCCTGGGTGCGTTCCCGAGCCGCACAAATACAGATTCTGAATCGGCGTTCGATATCGAGCCCAGTCGAGCAGCGGGCGCATGGTGAAAAACTGGTCGAGCGCCAGTTCACCGTGAAAGATGTGACCGCCCGTGAGACCGTAAGTGTCTTCAAGATCCTGCGGCGTGATGATCTGGTGCGTGAGAATCAGTTCCGGAAGTTTCGGCGCATACTGCGCCAGCGTCCTGACCACAGTGTCGCCCAAAGCCACCCGCTGGCCGTCCCAATCGCTACCCTTCAACTTGTAGGGCGCGAATTGCATATAAATGGACATCACGTGCTTGCCAGCTGGGGCAAGCGAAGGATCGCTGACCGAAGGAACCGCAATTTCCAGATACGGCTGCTTGGAAAAGTTGCCGTACTTCGACTCATCGAAGGCGCGCTCCAGGTAGTCGATCTCCGGTCCAATGTGAATGCGTCCGCTCAAGGCGCTGGTATCACTCGCCCCCTTCAAGGCTGTAAACTCGGGGAGTCCCGCAAGTGCGAGATTAACCTTCGCCACCGTCCCCGACATGCGGTAGTGCTGAAGCTTCATCACGAAATCGGGCGAGAGGTGAATGGGATCGACCAGTTTCAACAACGTGCGTTTGGGATCGGCATTCGAGATAATCGCTTTCGCGCTGATCTCTTCGCCGGTCGAGAGCACCACGCTGACCGCTGCACCATCCTTCACTCGAACTTCAATGACGTCAGCTCCGCTGCGAATTTCAGCCCCCGCGTGCGTGGCCGCTGAAGCCATCGCCTCGGCTATGGATCCCGTTCCGCCTTGCGCGAAATATGCCGAACCCGCAGGGTGTGCGTCCCCAGCGCCACGAATAAGAAGCACCAGGCTGGTGCCCGCCGACCAGGGACCGAGAAACGTTCCAAAGATGCCGCGAGCCGCGATGGTGGCGCGAAGCAGTTCGGTATCGAAATATTCGGAGACGAGATCGGCGACCGCCATCGGTCCCCAGCGCAGGAGCCGATACATATCCTTCTTGCCTAGATTGCGAATCGATCGACCGGTCTGAAGGATGCCCCACAAATCGCCCCGGTTCGGATGATCGATATTCGGCGGAGGCAGCGAGAGCGCTTCGCCGATTACTTTCCCTACTTTTGCCAGCGACACCTGGAATTCGGGATACTTGGCTGCATCTTTCTGGGAGAACTTACCGATCTCCTGCACGGACTTCTTGACATCGTTGTAGAGAATTAGAGCGCGCCCGTCCGGCGACAGCGAAACCACGCCGACCTCTGGCGTGATCAGCCTGAGCCCATGCTTTTCCAGTTGCATATCACGGACGATGTCTGGGCGAAGCGGCCCGGCCGCGTGCGCGAGAATCGAACAGCGGAACCCCGGATAAAATTCTTCCGTGATTGCGGCGCCGCCGGGTTGCGCCCGGCGCTCCAACACCAGAGGTTTGTATCCCGCTTTGGCGAGATAAAACGCGGTGACCAGCCCGTTGTGGCCTCCGCCAATAATGACTACGTCGCGCACGCCCGGCATCGGTTAGGCTGCCCCTTTGAAATCTTTGAGAATTTCCAGCGCCGCCAGCCGACCTGGCCCACCCATAATTCCACCGCCGGGGTGCGTTGCCGATCCGCACATGTAGAGGTTCTTAATGGGCGTTCGAAATTGCGCGTATCCGGGCACCGGCCGCAGGAAGAAAAGCTGTTCGAGCGAAAGCTCGCCTTGAAAAATGTTGCCTTCGGTCAGGCCCCATTCGCGTTCCAGATCAAGCGGCGTGATCACCTGCTTGTGCAAAATTATGTCCTTGATGTTGGGCGCGTACTCGGCAATGGTGTTGATGACGTTGTTGCCGAAAGCCTCCTTCTGATCGTCCCAGTTGAGGCCGGGCCGCAACTTGTACGGCGCATACTGCACGAAGCAGGAGAGAATGTGTTTGCCCGACGGTGCGACCGACGGATCGGTCAGCGTGGGAATGACCATGTCAATGTACGGACGTCGGGAAAAATTGCCATACTTGGCGTCGTCGTAAGCCCGCTCCATGTATTCAACGCTGGGTGAAATCGAAATCGCGCCGCGTAAATGAGCACCGGGCCCGGGAATGGCCTTGAAATTTGGCAAGGCATCGAGTGCGAGGTTTACTTTGCCGGAAGATCCTCGGAATTTATAGCGATTGATCTCCTCGAGAAAGTCATCCGGCAGATTCCCCTTCTCGATCATCTTCACGAACGTAAGTCGCGGATCGACGCTGGAAGAAATAATCTCGGCGTAAATCTCGTCTCCGCTCGCCAGCACCACGCCCCTGGCTTTACCGTTTTTCACGATGATCTGCGTAATCGCAGCCTCGGTGCGGATTTCAACTCCGGCCTCGCGCGCCGCGTCCGCGATCGCATTGGAAATTGCGCCGGTGCCGCCGCGGGCAAATCCCCACGAGCGGAATGCACCGTCGATTTCGCCCATGTAGTGATGTAGCAGCACGTAGGCCGTTCCCGGTGATCGCACGCCGAGGAATGTGCCGATGATCCCGGAAGCCGACATGGTGGCCTTCAATACGTCGGTTTCAAACCACTGATCCAGGAAGTCGATTGCGCTCATGGTCATCAACTGCACCTGGTTGTACTTGTCTTCGCTGGTGAGGCCCTGAAAGCGGCGGCCGAGGAAAAGTAACTTCATCAATTCCTTCGGATTCAGCGTAGCCGGATCAGGAGGCACCATGCTGAGAATCGGCTTCACGAAGCGGCACATCGCCTGCATCGCTTTACCGAATTCGTCGTAGGCTTCCGCGTCCAGTTTGGAGTGACGTGCGATCTCGCGATGCGTTTTCCCATGGTCGTTCACCCGCCACAAGTGGTCGCCATTCGGCATCGGAGTGAACGTGCCGTCGAGCGGCAGGATTTCAAGCCCATGGCGGGGAAGGTCGAGGTCGCGAATGATCTCCGGTCGCAGCAGGGAGACTACGTAAGAGCACACCGAGAACTTGAAGCCGGGAAAAACTTCTTCGGTACAGGCCGCTCCGCCGAGCACATAACGGCGTTCGAGCACAAGAACCTTCTTGCCCGCGCGAGCCAGATAAGCGGCATTGACCAGGCCGTTGTGGCCTCCGCCGATCACGATCACATCGTATTTCGAGTCGCCCATATATTTATTCAACCGCCGTCATCCTGAAGGACTTCCAGTCCTGAAGGATCTCGCGCGCAGTAGCATAGTCCGAACACGCTTCATGGGCTTGCCAGTTTGCGAGACCCTTCGCGGCGGAAGCCGCTTAGGATGACGTCATCATTTGAGAACCACGTAGGAAAAGGACTCAACATTCTACCGGGGAGCGCAGCTTTTGTCTGCAACGCGGGCGTGACTTTGAGTCACAACTAAATCCGGTTCGTTTGCGGCGCAACCTCCCGCTGCATATAATCCAGCGTGCGAGAGACGTTGCAAGCAACGTCGCTACAGTGCTGTAAAAACGTAGCTTGCTACGTTTCTGATCGACCAGAAAATATCGAGGAGACTCTTTGCCTGTAGGAACCGCGTTTCACGAAAGAACTTTTCCGCTCTGCCAAAGCCTCAACTACCGCGAGTGGTCTGGCTATTACACGGTCAGCGTCTACGAAGTGCATCACGAGCACGAGTACAACGCGATCCGCAATGCCGCCGCGCTGATCGACATCTCGCCGCTCTACAAATATCTGATCACCGGGAAAGATGCAACCAAGTTGGTGAACCGCGTAATCACGCGCGATATCCGCAAAGTCTCCGTGGGCCAGGTAATTTATTGCTGCTGGTGTGATGAGCAGGGGAAGGTCATCGATGATGGCACAGTCACGCGTCTCGAAGAAAATAAATATCGCTGGACCGCCGCCGACCCCAGCCTGCGTTGGTTTCGCCAAAACGGCACGAACATGGATGTCCAGATCGACGACATCTCGGAAAAAGTCGCAGCTCTCGCCTTGCAGGGACCAACTTCGGGCAAGTTGCTGAAGTCAGTGGCTGAAGCGGACATTGTCAATTTGAAATACTTTCGCGTCACCCACGGCAAGATCGCTGGTGTGCCCGTCGACATCTCACGCACCGGATATACCGGCGACCTGGGCTACGAAATCTGGGTGCCATGGAACGACGCGGTAAAAGTCTGGGATGCTGTGATGGAAACAGGGAAGCGCTTCGACATTCACGCCGCCGGCATGCTGGCGCTCGACGTGGCGCGCGTCGAGGCGGGATTGCTGCTGATCGAAGTTGACTATAGCAGCAGTAAGAAGGCCCTGATCGCGTCGCAGAAATATTCGCCCTACGAACTGGGCTTCGCAAAAATGGTCCATCTCAACAAAGAAAATTTCATCGGCAAGGCAGCTTTGGAGCAGGACCAGAAACAAGGAGTCGCAAGACAGTTCGTTGGACTCGAAATCGATTGGACAGAAGTCGAAGCGCGCTACGAAACATTCGGCCTGACGCCTGCAGCGCCCAGCCAGGCCTCGCGCGTGGCGGTGCCCGTGTACTGCGGCGAAAAGCAGGTAGGCAAGGCCACGTCCACAACGTGGTCGCCAGTGCTGAAAAAGATGATCGCGCTGGCCAGTATCGAAACCTCGCACTCCAAGCTTGGCGCCAGGCTACAAATGGAAATCACCATCGAAGCGATCCGACAAAAAGTAACGGCGAAGATAGTCAAGATGCCTTTCTTCAATCCCGCAAGAAAGACTGCGGTCCCGGTATAGGTTGTTCCGTGGAGCGACGGGCGTCTCGCCCGTCGGGCTGAGGCAACACAGATTCCACGTGGGAGCGTTCTAAGATTTTCTATCCCCTGCCGCCTTCTTCCCGCTCCGCTTCCAGTACAAATATCCCGGCACGCCGATCAACACAATAATCGTGCCCGCCAGCGATTCCCTCGGCCGCGTAAAAATCGTGTTTAAGGTCCACGCGGTTCCAATGAGCACATAAATCGCTGGCAGCCACGGATATCCCGTGCAACGATACGCCCGCGGAATGTCGGGACGCTTCCAGCGCAGCACGAACAATCCCACTACGGTTAGCGTGTACGACAGCACCATGCCGAACATCACATACGTGTAAAGCTGATCGTAGCGTCCGCTCAGGGTCAGGATTCCAGCCCAAATCCCTTGTCCGATCAGGGCAAATGCGGGGGTGCGCCATTTGGGGTGGACTTCCGCCATGCGTCGGAAGAAGAGGCCATCCCGTGCCATGGCGTAATAAATTCGCGGGCTGCCGAGGATGGCGCACGCCGCCGCGCCAAAGCAGGAGACGGCGACCAGCGCCGAGAGCCACACCGCGGCCGCGGGCGAGAACAGCGCCACCGCGGCCGTGTGTGCAATGGTCTCGTGCTTGGCGATTTCGGTAATTGGGAGCGCGTACACGTAGGCCATGTTCATGGCCACGTAAATCACGCCGACGATCGTCACTCCGAGCACCATCGCCAGCGGCACATTGCGGCGCGGATCCTTCATTTCGCCGGCCACCCATCCGATGTAGACCCATCCGTCGTAGGCCCAGAAGACGGCGATCAACGCGACGCCGAATGCTGAAAGCAGCGGGCCAGCGCTGACACCCATGGTCAAGCCGTGAACCGATCCCCATTCGCTTGCGGTGAAGTGATGCCAATCACCCTTGCCGATGGCGAAACCAAGAATCACGAACGCTGCCATGGCAAGAAACTTGGCCCAGGTCGCGGCGTTTTGCAGCAATGCACCCCAGCGCAGCCCAACCACGTTGATCCAGGTGACCACCGCAATCATGATCAAGGCCAGGACATGCGCACGGGTCAGCACGATGCCTGCAACCGAGAGAACAACATGCTGCTGTGAAATGCCCGGGACGATCCCGCCGAGGTATGCGGCTGAACCTACGGCAAGAGCGGCAATCGAGCCACCATTGCCCACGCTGAACATCATCCAGCCATAGAGGAACGCGGGCAGGTCACCGTAAGCTTCGCGCAAATACACATATTGACCGCCGGAGTCAGGGAACATCGTGCCCAGTTCGGCGAAGGCAAAGCAGGCACACAAGGAAATCAGGCCACCCAGCACCCACACCAGCAAGAAAAGCACCGGATGCGGCAGCGGCCCGGCGATATCTTTTGCGGTCAGAAAAATGGACGAGCCGATGACCCCGCCGATCAGCAATAACACCGAATCCAGCAAGGTGAGACCGCGAACCAGTGTCGGCCCCGATTCAGCTTGGATCGCAGAAGGCGGCGAAGTCGTGGCTAGCACCATGGATCACCCCATCCCCAGTTCGTCCGCCGATTCGAGTGGAGTGCCACAGCGGCGGCAGATAACGGCCGAGCAATCGCCGCAGGTCAGCGGATCGGAAACCTCAACGGCGCATTTTGGGCAATAGAGAAGTTCAGGCTCGGGTTCGGCGGGAGGCTGCAAATTTGAAGCCATGAAGAAGGCAAATGTAGCACAGGCGTGGCGCCGCCGTCCCGGTGTCCTGAGAGCGCTAGTGCCAGGCCCTCCGAGGCTTGCAGTTGGCATGGAGCAAGTGGAAGGAGAAAACCTCCCATCACTTACTACGGCCTGGCGCTCCTGGCACAGACGTCTTTTCGCCGGAGCCTACGCAAACAGAAATTCTTTTGTCCGAAGCTCTTTAATCGTATCCCGTAGCTTGGCCGCCTTCTCGAACTCAAATCGCTTGGCGGCCTCGCGCATGTCGCTTTCCAGTTTGCGTACGTAGCCATCCAGTTCGTCTTGCGTCTTAAACTCTGGGATACCCTCGGTTTCACCGGCAGTTAGATCGGTGTAGTCGGCCTCGACAATGCGGGCTAGCGACATATCCAGCGGCCGCACAATGGACTCGGGCGTGATCCCGTTGGCTACGTTGTAGGCTTCCTGGATGGCGCGCCGGCGGTCGGTCTCGCCCATGGCCTTCTTCATCGAGTCGGTCATGCGGTCGGCGTAAAGGATGGCCCGCCCATTCAAATTGCGGGCGCACCGTCCCATGGTTTGGATGAGCGCGCCGCTCGAGCGCAGGAAACCTTCCTTGTCGGCGTCGAGAATCGCGACCAGAGAAACCTCGGGTAAATCGAGTCCTTCGCGCAGCAGGTTGATCCCGATCAGTACATCGAACTCGCCCTTGCGCAGGTCGCGCAGAATCTTTACCCGCTCCAGAGTCTCGATCTCGGAGTGCATGTAGCGGCACTTTACGCCAACTTCGCTGTAATACTCGGCCAGGTCCTCGGCCATGCGCTTGGTCAGCGTGGTCACCAGCACGCGCTCGCCGCGTCCGGTTCGCTCGCGAATTTCATGCAGCAGGTCGTCAATCTGCCCTTTGACCGGACGCACCTCAACCGGAGGGTCGACCAAGCCGGTCGGCCGGATAATCTGCTCGATCACCACACCTGCCGACTTGGTCAGCTCATACGGACCCGGGGTCGCCGAGACATAAATCATCTGTCCCATGCGATGCTCAAACTCCTCGAAGGTAAGCGGACGATTGTCCAACGCCGACGGCAAACGGAATCCATACTCGACCAGTGTCTCTTTACGCGAGCGATCACCGTGATACATGCCGTGCAACTGCGGGACGGTCTGATGAGATTCGTCAACGAACATCAGGTAATCGCGTGGAAAGTAATCAAGCAAAGTCGGAGGTGGCTCGCCCGGAAGGCGTCCGGTGAAGTGCCGCGAATAGTTCTCAATGCCGTGGCAGTAGCCGACCGACTTGATCATTTCCAGATCAAACATTACCCGCTGATGAACGCGCTGCGCCTCCACCACACGGCCTTGCTTCTCGAGTTCTGCTTCCCACCACTTCAGCTCTTCTTTAATAGAATCCACAGCCCGCGAGCGGGTCTCCGGCTTCATCACGTAGTGCGTCTTCGGATAGATCGGCAACCGCACGTACTTCTGTTTTACAGTCCCAAATAAAGGATCAATCTGCGAGAGCGCCTCAACCTCGTCTCCCCACAACTCGACCCGATAAGCCATATCGTCATAAGTAGGAAAAATCTCAATCACGTCCCCGCGAACCCGAAAAGTCCCGCGCCGGAAATCCCCATCCGTGCGCTCATAAAGAATCTCAACCAGCTTGCGAGTAATGTCCTCCCGCTTGATCTTCTGTCCCTTCTCCAAAAACAACATCATCCCGTAATAAGCTTCCGGAGAGCCTAAGCCATAGATGCAGCTCACCGAAGCCACAATCAAACAATCCCGCCGCTCAAAAAGTGACCGCGTAGCCGAGAGCCGCAGCTTGTCCAACTCATCATTGATGGTCGCCTCCTTCTCAATGTAAAGATCGGCCGCAGGCACGTAAGCCTCCGGTTGGTAGAAGTCATAGTATGAGACGAAGTACTCTACGGCGTTTTGGGGGAAGAAGTTCTTGAATTCGTGGTAGAGCTGGGCGGCTAGGGTTTTGTTGTGAGCCATGACGAGGGTGGTGCGGTTCAGCTGCTCGATCACTTTGGCGGCGGTGTAGGTTTTGCCGGAGCCGGTGACGCCCAGCAGGACCTGATGTTGCTCACGGTCGAACAGGCCTCTGGTTAAGGATTCGATGGCCTTGGCTTGATCGCCCTTCGGTTTGTAGTCGCTTACTAGTTTGAAATCCATAGCAGCAGCCTTGGCTCCTGGCTTCCAGCTATTAGCTTTCAGCTCTCAGCTAGCAGCGGGTCACACCGAAATAAATTTGGCCAGCACCTGCAGAAAGGAATTTCAGCGGGCAGGCATCTCTCCATTATAGCGTGGTGAACAGAAAGCAAAATGGTGCGAGGATTGAATCCTCGCGCCGTGCTTTAGCTTTGTTGGCTAGCTGTAAACACTTATGGAAGCTTGAAGTTTACGGTGATCTGGGTTTGAATTTCGACTGGTTGATCGTCGAGGTAATAGGGTTTGTATTGCCACTGCTTGACGGCGTCAATTGCGGCACGCGACAGAACTTGAGGGCCACTGAGCACCTTGACCGCGGTGATGCTGCCATCCTTGCCGATGTTGGCCAGAAGCTCGACCGAGCCCTGAACGCGCATTTGCCTGGCCGTCTGGGGATACACGGGTTGAACGCTCTTCACTAGCAGACCCTGCGACACTCCTTGCGAAACCTTCACTGCCTGAATGGGCTGCCGAGGGAGATTCGCTCCGCTCGTGCTCATGATTCCAGAGAGGGCTTGGTCGTTCGCGTTTGAGGCGACGTTCAAGGAGGCTGGCGGAGGTGCTGGCGTTGCGTCCTGCTGAACGGGAGTCGCCGGGGCAGGGTTGGAGACTTCATTCTTGACCACCAAAGGTGCCTGCGCCGGCTCGTCCGAAGGAATTCTAACCACGGTGTTCGGTGCGATGATCGGAGTCGACTTCTTTGCAGCCGGAGGATGAGTTTCGGTGGTGGAAAGAGTGATATCGGGGCCCATCTCAACGGGCAGTGCATGGGCTTGCTGCGATGGCGTGGTTGTGGCAGTTGTGTCTTGCGCAGCAGCCTGGGACGACGGACCCGTCGCAGCTGGCGGAGCCTGAACCGGAGCAATACGCGGAGGAGCCGTCAGAGTTTGCGCCGCAGGATCTGCGCTTGCGGAGTGAATTTTCGTCCATCCGACATAGCCACCGGCTGCGACCGCAACCACAACGGCGGCTGCTATCAGAATGGTCTTCTTACCACTACCGGATGCTGGCTCATCGGATACGCCGCCTAGCGAAGCAAACGCGGGTGCATCTACTTGTGGAATTTCCGCAACTTCTTCTGTCTTCGGCGATATTCTTGCTGGAGCCGTCGCTGCCGCTTGACCGGATGACATGCTGCTGGTGTAAGAGTGAGGTTCGGAAATGCTTGCCGGCTCGGGCAGCGTTTTACCGGTGACAGGAGATTCAACTTCCGACCTTCCGGTGGCTTCGGCGGCGCGGCGGAGAGCAGTCGCCATCGGTTCCGCAGCTGGTTTGGAAATCGGCTGCCAGGGATATTCTCGCGTGGTGGCAGAGGCCGGCGCCGGATCTGGCATCGATTCGAGCAGAGCCGCTTCGGTTGAATCCGGTTTGGGACCGAGGTCCGCTTCAACCTCAAACAGGGAAGCGCTCACGGACGGAATCGGAGATGGCGGCGGTTGTATCGGCAAAGATGCAGGTCTCTGCTCGGGAATCTGTGGAGCGGAAAGACGCTTGGCATCGATGGTCGTGACGGGGCGTGCCGCTGGCTGCGCAGCGGGCGTCGCACTGGCGGGTTTCGCTGCGTCAGTTTTCCGGAGCAGGCCTCGGGCTACCCGCAACGTGCCCTTGGATTGTTCAATATTAATGGGCTTGGTCAGAACCAGGTTGGCGCCGATTCGAAATGCCTTGGCAACTCCAGCTTGTCCCTCGACAACGGCAACCGCAAGCGACGACTGATTCGATCCAGAATTGTGCGCACTCTTGAACAGCAGGGCCGCATTCTGCTCGCTGTCGCAGTCCACCACGATGGCATCGAAGTGCTCCGCCATCAGCCTCTTAACCGCGGCAAAAGGCTCGTTGCACGGCTCAACTCGAAACTCCAGGTCGGACAGAACTTGCGTGACTACGCGGGCGGTTTTCTCGTCAGGGCAGAATAAAAGGGCGTTGTACTTCATACTGGAATCGTAGGTACTGTGGTGGTGAGCATCAAGTTACGTAGGTAATAGGCGGTGCTTGAATCGCACGCCCGGGTTGCCTAGACGCGTGTTTCTGTTTGGGGGCTCGGTTCGAAAAACTCCGCGCGAGATCCTTCGCCCGCTGGAGAAAACGCGTGGCTTCAGGACGACGTCTTTTGAGCAGAAGGGGCGAGCTTCGCCGTGCTAATTTTCTGGACGGTACAATGGCGGGCATGCGTATCCCGCTTTGGCTTAAAGTTGGCTGGAGTGTGTGGGTGCTGGTGTGGATGCCGGTTTACTGGCATCAGTATGGATTGCAGAACTTCCTTTACTTTTGCGATCTGGGGAATTTGTTTATTGCGGCGGCGCTTTGGTTGGAGAGTCCGCTGCTTTTTTCTTGGCAGGCTTGCGGGTTGCTGCTTTTTCAATCCTTCTACGCGATTGATCTGATCGGGGCCGTGCTCAGTGGCCGGCACGTCATTGGTGGCACCGAATATATGTTTGATCCTCATTTGCGCTTGTTTGTGCGGCTGCTTAGTTTGTTTCACGTCGTCGTGCCACCGCTGTTGCTGTGGGCTATTTGGCGGTTGGGTTATGACGAGCGCGGGTGGAAGTATCAGACGCTGACTACCTGGATTGTGGTTCCGATCAATTATTTCTGGCGGCCGGAATTTGATGTGAACTGGGCTCGGGGGCCGTTTTTCCGCGAGCAGCATTTCGTGCCGGGGATTTTGTATTTGGCGGCTTATCTGGTGGTCGTGCCGTTAGTGGTTTATTGGCCTACGCATCTGATTTTACGCTTGTGGGTAAGGCGATTTCGCAGTTGATACTCGCGCTGGCTCGCCCAGGTTTGTTTTGCGATTGGCGTCCCTGCGCGTCAATTAGACAATAAAAAAGGCCCGAGGGTTCGGGCCTTTGTCGGTTACAAAATGGGGTTAGTGGCTCAGGGGGCCGGGGTTGCGCTGGGCTACTACTTTCCTGGCGTTCTCGGCTAGGGCTTTGGCCTGTGGCAGAAGATCGAGGGCCTTGAGGACCTCGGGATCGGCTTCCGCTTTTACTTTCAAGCCTTCTTCCTGGCCGAACGCGTTCACGAAGATCTCGCTCTTGATGCTGGCGCGCACCCAATCATTGTTCTGGAGCAGTTCCGCTTCGGTGAAGGGAATCTTTTCCAGGTCGAGGAACTTGCGGAAGTCCTGCATGGTGGCATCGTCGACTTCGAAACTCTTGGTCGGGTGGTGATTCACCATGTAGTGTTTCGCATAGTTAAAGAACGCGTAGTGCTGCAGGAGCGAATCCTGGAAATGATTGCTCTTGATGGGATCGATCTTCACGTCGGGAGTGATGCCGCCGCCGCCGTACTCGGTGCGGCCGCTGTCGGTGAGCTTCACTTCACGATTCGCTGTAGAAGCCTTCTCATCGTCAGGGCGATCGAAATAATAGTCATAGAGCGAGACGTTGGAGTAATCGCGCTGGATCAGGCGTCCGCTCGGGGTGTAGTAGTGGGCAGTTGTGAGGGCGAGTCCGGTATTTTCGGAGAGCGGATACACGGTCTGCACCAGACCCTTGCCGAAGGTGGTTTCACCGACGATCAGGCCGCGGTCATGATCCTGAATGGCACCAGCGACGATCTCAGCGGCGGACGCTGTGCCCCGGTTGACCAGGACAACCAGAGGATATTCTTTGCCGCCGTCGCCGTGAGTCGCGGTGTAACGCTTCTCGGGCGAGTTGCGGCCGTGGTGGGAAACGATCAGCTGGCCTTTACGCAGGAACTTGTCGGCGACGCCGACGCCTTCGCTGAGCAGGCCTCCGGGATTCTGGCGCAGGTCGAGAATGAGACCTTTCAGGTCGCCCATCTGGTCGAGCGCCTCGGAGACTTCTTTTTCCGTGGTCTCGTTAAAGCCGGTGATGTGCAGATAGCCGATGCCGGGCCGGATCAGGAAGTGCAGGTCGACGCTGTAGCGCGGGATTTCATCGCGAACCACGGCAAACTCAAGCGGCTTGTCGGTGCCTTCGCGCAGGATGGTGATGTGGACCGTCGTTCCCTTGGGGCCCTTCAGCAGGTCGGCTACGTCGCCGGTGCTCATGTTGTCGGTGGGCTTTCCGTCAACCGCAACGATGATGTCTCCGGGACGAATGCCAGCGCGATACGCGGGCGTTCCCGCGAATGGGGCGATGACGATCACCTTGTTGTTACGCGGGCCGACGGTCATGCCGACGCCGTAGTATTTGCCGCGCTGGTCTTCGCGCAGAAGCGCGTACGACTTGGGATCAAAGAAATTCGAGTGTGGATCGAGCACGTGCAGCATGCCCGGAATGGCGCCGTTGTATATGGCCTTATCGGCGTTCACGGGCTCGGCGTAGTTCTGCTCGACTAAGCTGTACACGTCGGTAAACTGCCGAAGGCTGTCACGGACATCGGAATCTCCACCTGGGGCTGCGGCGGGATTGATCTTCTGGCCGAAGACCATGCCGAGAAAGCCGCAAGAGATAAGAACGACGACTACAAGGAAGAGTGTGCGACGCGAACTACGGGCCATTCTATTCGTTTCCTTCGGTTCGGGCGTAGATAAGGCCCGGCCACCGCATCTGAGCGCAGTATAGCACGTCCCCAAATGGTCTAAACCAGGATTGAGCTGACCTTAAGTAACCACTGAGGTGAGGCAGAGCTACACGCCACTCACTGCTTAAGATGCGGGCTGGACCGCGAAGGTTCGGAACTTTCTCGCGTTATTTCGCTGGACGGCGGCAGGTGTCAAGTAATTGTCAAATAACGAGCCACGCGTTGCCGCCATCACGTTCGGGCAGTATGATGAATTACATGGGTTTCTCGGAAACCATCTTCCTGTTTTTCTTGGCCTTGATCATTTTTGGGCCCAAGAAGTTGCCGGAGATCGCGCGCCAGGTGGGAAAGGCGCTGAATGAGTTTCGGCGGGCTTCAAACGAGTTCAAAGCCCAGATTGAATCGGAGATTTCGCAGTTGGAGATGGAGAATCGTCAGCAGATATTGCCCCCATCCGAGCCCCCGAAGGGCGCTGTGGCCGCGCTGCCTCTGACCCTGGAACCTGCTGTCAAACCTGCATTATCCCTCGAACCGAGCCCGGAACAGCGTTTGGAGCCGAGCTCCGAGTCCAGTTCTGAGCGCCACGACATGGTGAAGGCTCCCGATGCCTGACGCGGTTGCTGAAGCGCCCTCAGCCAAGTCCCCGCAGGACTCCATGCCTGCGATGAGCTTTCTTGATCATCTTGAGGAACTGCGCCGGCGCATCATTTACTCCATTGTCGCGATTGCGGTGGGCTTTTTCGCCTGCTGGGGATATGCCGAGAAGATTGTCGGCTGGATGCAGAAGCCGATCATGGAAGCGCTGCAGAGGAACGGGATGCCGCAGACGCTGGTCTATCTGAATCCCACGGATCCCTTCAACCTTTACTTGAAGGTGGCGGCACTGGCGGGCTTGTTCGTGTCGTGTCCGATCGTGCTCTACCAGGTTTGGATGTTCATTTCGCCGGGGCTGTACCGAAACGAAAAACGCTACGTCACGCCCTTCATGTTCTCGACGGTGGGTCTGTTTCTGGCGGGCGGCGCGTTTGGGTACAAGCTGGTCTATCCGGCGGCGCTGGAATTCCTGATCGGATATGGCAAGCAGTTTCAACCCATGATCACGATCCACGAATATACGGATCTGTTTCTGACCGTGATTCTTGGGTTAGGCGTGGTCTTCGAGTTGCCGATTCTCGTCTTCTTTCTGGCGTTAATGGGGGTGGTGAGCGCGGGGTGGATGTGGCGCAACGTGCGTTATTCGATTCTGGTAATTTTCATTATCGCGGCCATTATTACGCCAACCACGGACATCTTGAACATGTGCATTTTTGCCGCGCCCATGATCGCGCTGTACCTGGGGAGCATTGGAATCGCTTACCTGGTGCATCCGAAGCAGCGGAAGGCGAGGGCTGAGAAAAAGGGACAATGAGATTTTTCAAGGGACAACGGTGGGGCGGGCGGACTCGGTTGTCTTTCTTGAGGGCTCTGGCTTTGGCTTTATCTCTGACCATGTTTGCTTGTGCTCGGGAGAAAGATGCAGCGGCCGCGCCGAAGGAATCGGCGCCATCAACGGCCGTTCCTGCCGCTACGGATGCTTCCACGACCTCGGCTGATCCGGGTCCGCCGCCAGCTTTTAATTCGGCTCGTGCCATGCAGTATGTCAAGGAAATCGTGGCCTTCGGCCCTCGTCCGATCGGGAGCACGAATCATAAGAAAGTTGAGGACTACATTCACGCCCATTTGAAAGGCGATCAAGTAGAAGATGACGCTTTCACGATCGACACATCGGAAGGGAAGTTTCCAGTTCGCAACATTATTGCGAAGTATCCCGGAACGCGCGATGGCATTATCGTGATCGCCAGTCACTACGACACCAACTATCCGCTGCGCGAGACGAATTATGTTGGTGCAAACGATGGCGCTTCTTCGAGTGCGCTGCTGCTCGAAATCGCCAATCAGTTGCGGGGTAAGAAGCTCGACGGCTATAGCGTTTGGCTGCTGTGGGACGATGCGGAGGAAGCCATAAAACTTCCGTGGACCGACACCAATAGCGTCTACGGCGTTCGTCATCTGGCTCAGAAATGGCAGGATGACGGAACCATCAAGAACATCAAGGCTTTTATTTTGGAAGACATGATCGGTGACGCCGACCTTAACATTGAGCGGGATGAGAATTCCACCCCCTGGCTTGAGGACTTGATTTATCAGGCGGCGACGCACCTGGGCTACCAATCTCACTTTTTTGCCCGAACCGTTCCGATGGAAGATGACCACAAACCGTTTGTGCAACGAGGTGTTCCCAGCGCCGATCTGATTGATTTTGAGTACGGTTACAACAATGTTTTCTGGCATACGACACAAGACACGGTCGACAAGCTCAGCCCCAAGAGCCTCGAAATCGTGGGAATGGTGACGCTCGATACGGTGCAGATGCTGGACAAGAAGTAGAATTTCCGCTCAAGGTCCTTCAAGGGTTGATTATCTTGCTGGGGACGGCGGCCTTACAGGCCTCCGTGGAAGCGTCCGAAGGCGTGCGCGAGCATTAACGACTGGATCAGGATGCCCGCCCCAAGGACAAGCGCGTGCTGAGTTTTACGCAGATCGAAGCTGCCGACCCGACAGACGAGCAGATAGCCGACGGCAAGGTTGAAGAATCCCCATAGGACATTGACCATCGAGGAAGACAAACCTTCTCCGGGTGGCGAGGCCAAGGGACTCTGGAAGGCATGCCCCGAGATCCATTGCCGAGATGAGGTAGGGCGTTCGCGAGGAATAAGCCCCCAAAGGAGTACGCCACGTAGTGATACCAACGCATGGTTGTCCCTCCTGGCTGCCGAACCAATGTTAGCAGGTCATCAATCATAGGATTCTTTTGGTCTTTCGCTTTTTCGCGATTTGATTTCTAATTCCAACCTTATGCGAATCGTGAAAGCGTATCTGCTTCTACCCATGTTTCTGCTTGCCGTGGCCTCAGCTCAAAATCCTGTCGACCAAGTGATTGCCGAAGCCTTGAAGCCTTCGCCTCTGGAAAAGAATTTGCAGCAACTCACCGATCAGATCGGAGGCCGAGTGCCAGGCACGCTGGCAATGCGGCAAGCCGTGGATTGGGGAGTCGCTGCTTTCAAAGCCGCGGGAGCGGACAGCGTGTACACAGAAAATTTCACCATTCCGGCTTCCTGGGGCGAGGGCTTCACCAGAATGAGCATCTCCGCACCGGAGAAGTTCGATGTGCGGGTGGTTTCCATGGGGTGGGCTCCAGCGCTTGGCGCCCATCAGGACGTGCCCGTTATTGATGTGGGCGAAGGCAGGCCTGAGGATTTCGTCAAAGCCGGAAACGTCAGTGGTGCTTTGCTGCTGGTGCACTCCCACGAGATGGCCAAATGGGATGACCTTTTCGGCGAGTATCTGAGAGCGCCGGGCATTATTCTTCGCGCTGTGCAGGCGAAAGCTTTGGCCATCGCGGTCCAATCCACACGTCCCTACGACCTGCTCTATCGCCACACCAACACGTTGCAGGGTGAGATCGGACCCATTCCCCAGGTGCTGGTGGCGAGAGAGGACGCCTCGCGTATCGCCCGCCTGCTGGCCTCAGGCCAGAAGGTTCGCGCTGACCTGGCAATCCCCAATCGCATTGGCGGGCCGATCACGGCGACAAATGTAATTGGCGAGATACGAGGCAGCGACAAACCCAAAGAGTTTGTGATCTTGGGTGCGCACCTCGATTCGTGGGAACTGGGCACGGGAGCGCTCGACAATGGATGCAATGCGGCTTTGGTGATCGATGCGCTACGCGCGATCAAAACCGCGGGGCTGAGGCCGCGACGTAGCATTCGCTTCATTCTGTTTTCTGGCGAAGAGGAAGGTTTGCTCGGATCGCACGCCTATGCCATCGCACACCGAGCCGAACTGGACAAAGCTGCGGCAGTAATTATTTTCGATTCTGGAACGGGCAAGGTCACAGGCTTTTCTCTCGGGGGACGCAAGGATGTGGTCGACGCCGCAAACAATGTGGTGGCAGCGCTGAAGCAGTTTGACGCAGCCACACTGAAAACCACCGCCGAATGGGGCACGGATCATTTCGATTTCATGCTGGAAGGCGTACCGACATTCGTCGCCGAGCAGGAGGAGGCGAACTACCTGATCAATTATCACGCCATGTCCGATACCTTCGACAAGGTCGACCTGGCGCAACTGAAGAAGCATGTCGCGGAGGCGGCCGCTCTCACATTCGGCATTGCCAATGCGCCGGAGCGGCTTGGTCCCCGCCTGCACCACGCGCAAATCGAGGAGACCATGCACGAAACGCAGATGGATGAATTGATGAAAACCTTTGGCATGTGGCAGCCGTGGCAAGAGGGGAAATGGGGAAGGGCCGACTGAACATTGCTTCGCCTGCATTTCTCAAATGATTAGCGGGCGGGCGAGCATCGCAAAAACCTCTGAGGTTTTAATTGAACCAGCTACTCTTCTGGATTCTCTTCAATCTTTTCGTGCTCGGTATGCTGGCGCTCGACCTGGGCTTCTTGCAACGGCCAGGCCATACGGTGAAATTTCGCGAGGCGCTGACCTGGAGCTTGCTCTGGATTGGTCTGGCCGGCGCATTCGCAGTGTTGGTTTATTCTCGCTATGGGCACGCGACCACCGTGGAGTTCGTCACCGGTTACGTGATTGAACTTTCGCTTAGCGTCGATAATCTCTTTATTTTCCTCCTGATTTTCCGCTACTTTCGCGTCGCTCCGGAGCACCAGCACAAAGTATTGTTCTGGGGAATCGTGGGTGCCCTGGTGATGCGGGGCATCTTCATTGTGGTCGGCATCGGCCTGATCCAAAGGTTTCATTGGATCACTTACATTTTCGGGGCGCTGCTGGTCTACAGCGGAATCAAGCTGTTTCGTCAGCATGGTGTGGGGATCGAACCGGAAAACAATCCAGTGCTGCGTTTATTTCGGCGCTGGGTGCCGATGACCGAGAATTACGAGGGGGACAAGTTTGTAGTGCGGCGTGCACGCCTGTATGCGACGCCCCTGCTGGCGGTGCTGGTATTGGTCGAGACTACGGATGTGCTCTTTGCCACAGATTCAATCCCGGCGGTGCTGGCGATCACGCTGAAACCTTTTATTGTTTACACCTCCAACGTGTTTGCGGTTCTGGGTCTGCGCTCGATGTACTTTTTGCTGGCCGGCATGATGGAGCTCTTCCACTATCTGCACTACGGGCTAGCGGCAATTTTGATCTTCGTTGGAACGAAGATGCTGGTTTCGAATTACTATCCAATCCCCACGTGGATCGCGCTGGGAGTTGTGGCGGGAGTGCTGCTGATTTCAGTGCTGGCGTCATTGCTTAACCCACAAAATCAAAAGCAGTAACCACAAAGGACACGAAGGTACACAAAGGAAATCCGCAGTCCTTCGTGTACCTTGTGTCCTTTGTGGTTAATGGCTTTACGCGAATCGGATCGACTCGCCTTTGACGATGGAGTGCTTGAGGAACTTGGCATCGTCGTGGACGGGGAAGTCGGTGCGATAGTGGGCGCCGCGGCTCTCTTCGCGGGCCAGCGCGGAACGGGCTACCAGTAGGCCAAGGGTGTGGAGATTTTGCGCCTCGTGCCCCCGTCGGGTTTGCGGGTGGGCCACTCTTGGAGCAAGACGGTTTAGGCGTTCGATGGCCGCTTTCAATCCTGTTCCAGTGCGCACAATACCAACATCCCGCCACATAAGATCTTGAACTTCGCGGATAACTTCCTCGGTCGCCGTGTCGACTGGACCGTTCGATACAGCGCGGCGAGATTTTGCCGCGCTGGCAGGCCGGTGACGCAGTTCATCCAGCATCGTTTTGCCAGCTCTCGCACCGAAAACCAGGCCCTCGAGCAGGGAATTGCTGGCCAGGCGATTGGCGCCATGCACGCCCGTGGCGGCCGCTTCGCCGGCCGCGTACAACCCGGGGAGGGTGCAACGTCCCATGAGGTCCGTGCGCACGCCCCCCATGGCATAATGCGCGGCCGGCCGGATGGGGATCATGTCTGCCGTGATATCGATGTTGAATTCCATACACGTGGCGTAGATGCGCGGGAAACGCTTCTTCACATGGTCGGGGTCGAGGTGAGTGAGATCGAGATATACAAACGGGTCCTTGACCTGGCTGACCTCAAGCTCATGAAGAATGGCTCGGGCAACAACATCGCGTGGCGCCAGTTCGCCCATAGGATGGTACTTCAGCATGAAGCGATGCAACTCGATATTGCGCAAGTAAGCGCCTTCGCCGCGCAAAGCCTCGGAGAGCAGAAAGCGTGGGGCATTCTTCAAGTACAGCGCCGTGGGATGGAACTGGATAAATTCCATGTCGCTGACTTCGGCGCCGGCACGATATGCCATGGCGACGCCGTCCCCGGTGGCGACCGCCGGGTTGGTGGTGTTGCGGTACAGTTGACCCATGCCGCCGGTGGCGAGCAAAACGGCGGAAGCCGACATCTGCTGCTTCTCGCCCCTCTCGTTAATGAGATGAATGCCGCAGACCCGGCCATCTTCCACGATTAAGTCAGTAGAGAACTCGAACTCACGCACGGAAATGTTCTTCAGCGTTTTGCTTTTGGCGTAGAGAGCCCGGAGAATCTCGCGTCCAGTGGAATCGCCGTGCGCGTGGAGAATGCGGTTGCGGCTGTGCGCGCCTTCGCGGCCGAAGGTGAGCTTGGTGCCCTGGCGATCGAATTCCGTGCCCCATTGAATCAATTCATCAATGCGCTCGGGGGCGTCCTCCACCAGCACTTTGGCGGCTTCGGGATTGCACAGGCCATCGCCGGCTTGCAGCGTGTCCTGGAGGTGGAGACTGATTTCATCTTCGTCGCTGAGTGCGGCCGCGATGCCGCCCTGGGCCCACTGCGTGTTCGATTCGGTAACCTCACGCTTGGCCAGTACCAGGACCGTGCCCGCACCTGCCAGTTCAACCGCAGCCCGCAGCCCGGCAACTCCGGCGCCAATCACAAGGAAATCGGTTCGGGACGGCGCAGACTCCATAGGTCAAAAATGGTATCACGCGGCGGTCTCCCTAGCTGCGCGGATGATTACGTTATGATGAGACTCCATGACCCGAGTGACCATCGCACTGCAGCGAAGCCCTTACGAAGCCGTCATCGAAAATGGCTTGCTGGGGCGGGCGGGAGAGCACTTGCGCCAAATTGTTGGGGATCGTTCGCAACTTTTCGTTGTGACCGTGCCGCCGGTTCGCCGGAAGTGGGGCAAGAAGTTGATGAAGTCGCTTGCGGCCGCCGGTTTCAAAGCGCGATTGATAGAGATGAGCGATGGAGAGCGTCATAAAAGGCTGGTGACGGTCGAGCAACTGGCGGAGAAGCTGACTCGACTGGGCGCAGATCGAAATGCCGTGATCGTGGCGTTCGGCGGTGGTGTGGTGGGTGATGTGGCTGGTCTGCTGGGTTCGCTTTATATGCGAGGCGTTGCTGTCGTGCAGATTCCCACCACCGTGCAGGCTCAGTTGGACGCTGCCATTGGCGGTAAGACCGGTGTAAACCTGAGCGCTGGCAAGAACCTGCTTGGAACCTTTCACCAGCCACGCGTGGTACTGATTGATCCCGCGTTGCTAACCACTTTGCCCGACCGGGAATTTCGCGCCGGTCTGTATGAAGCGCTAAAGTGCGGAGTGATCGGAAAGCCTGCGCTGTTTGACTGCCTCGAAAAAGTTCGGCTGAAGGCTTTGCGCGGCGAAGCTGCCGCAATCGAATGGGTAATTACGGAATCTGTACGGTTGAAGGCTGAGGTAGTCTCCTCCGACGAACGGGAGAACGGGCTGAGACGAGTGCTGAATTTCGGACACACCATTGGGCACGCGCTTGAAGCTGAATCGGGTTATCGGCGTTTTCTGCATGGTGAAGCGGTTGCCTGGGGAATGATCGCGGCTACGCACATCGCAGTTGCGACGGACCGAATCGATAACGACGCTGCGCGACGAGTTTTCGACGCAGTGCTCGGTCTTGGCAAGCTGCCAAGGGTCGAGGCTCGCAGCCGGGACATTGTCCGGTTGCTTCAGGGGGACAAGAAAACGCGCAAGGGCGTCGTACATTTCGTGTTGCCGAGGGGGATTGGCAAAGTCGAGATTGCGAACGATGTTCCGGAGAAAGTAATCGTTGAGGCGGTGAACGAGTTGCGGAGGCTAAGCGGTTCGTGAAAGCGGGTGCCAACTGTGAGTGATTCGACGAAAGCGACTGTCATTGGAGCCGCTCCCGAAGGAGCGAGCGATCCGGCGTCCGCCGCGCTCGCGGTCCGCGAGATGTTTAGCTCAATCGCGCCCCGGTACGACCTGCTGAATCATTTGCTCTCGTTCAACGTGGATCGATTGTGGTGGCGGAAGACGGCGCGAAGCTTTGCTTCAATTTTGAAGCGGCAAGACGCACGCGTGCTTGATTTGTGCTGCGGCACCGGCGACATGACGTTTGCTTTGTTTCGAGAGGCCGGAGGTTCGGCGAAAGTCCTGGGCGTAGACTTTTCTCATGCGATGCTGCAGCGGGCGAACGAGAAATCAGCCGAAAAGTCGCTGCATTGGGTGGAAGCAGATGCGCTTCAGTTGCCCTTTCCGGATCAACAATTCGATTTGATTACCGCGGCATTTGGCTTTCGCAATCTGGCGGACTACGACGCCGGGCTGCGAGAAATGGTGCGGATGCTGCGTCCTGGCGGTGAATGCGGAATCCTGGATTTTGGTGAGCCCCGCGGCCTGATCGGAAAATTGTATCGAGTCTATTTCAAACGCATCTTGCCAGCCGTGGGTACGGTGGTCTCTGGAGTGAAAGGCCCGTATGTTTACTTACCCGCGTCGGTCGAGCGTTTTCCATCCCCGGAAGAGATGCAAGGGCGGATGCGGCGCGCTGGATTCCGGGAAGCCTCGTGGACGCCGTATACGTTCGGGATCGCGGGACTGTATCGAGGGAAGAAGTAGGAATTTATCGCGCTGCGACTTGCGATGTGGCGGCAGGACTCTCTGGGGCGAAGGAATCGGCAAATGCATCGGCGACGGTGTAGCGGATCACATTTTCGTAGTCGTGACCCAGGAATTTGCTAAGACGGTCGGTGTTCATGATGTACTGGCCGGTCATATATGGCGCAGCTTCTGGCGGAATGGCGGAGATTCCTAGCTTCCACATGGATTGCAGCACGAGACGGAAGGCCCATTTTCCAGGGACCCGTCTTAGTCTTGCGTGAGCCATCTCGATGCAACGGTCAAAGGTCAAAGGCTCGCCGCGCCCGGCCACGTTCAGTACCGTGAGCCGCTGGGATTCGGGCTCCGTCCGGCGAACAATATGTGCTAGCAACCGCGCCATGTCGTCCACGTGGACGAACTGAAGGCGGTTCTCGAGATAATGTTGTCCGTAGGGCAACACACAGGGAAGACGCTTGCCTTGATCCCGCATTCTGGCAGCGCGCTTTGCCCGGCCGTTGGGTGTGCCGCGAAAAGCCCCAATCATATAGTTCTCCACGCTGGCGCCGGCAAAAATATGGGGGCGTAGCATGAAGACGCCGCAGCCTCGCAGCGCCGGTGCCCTCTGCTGGACCACCTTGTCGGATTCCATTTTGTGAATCGCGTAAGGCAGAGTGTGTGCGCCGAAGGGAGAGTCCTCGCTGACTGGTTCGTGCAGATCTGGACCGTAAACGGAAACGCTGCTCGGGAAAACAAACCTTCCTACGATGGAATCGTTACGATTAGCTTCAGTGATGGCTTCCATCACCCGAGCCGTACCGGCCACGTTGATTTGCCACATCCGGTCCAGGTCGAGCACGCCGGTGCGCACCGGATCAAGCACAAAGGCCAGATGAATTACCGCGATGGGACGCGCTTCCCGCACCAGAAGGAATAAATCGCGGCAGGATTCCTCCAAGCCAAGGTCCATGTGCACGAAGCGTAAGGGGTCGCTGGTCTGCGGCGGATTCAAATCAACTCCGATGACCTGATAGTCCGCCAGATGTGGCAATAGTCGCCGTCCCAGGTTGCCTGCGACCCCCGTTACGATGACACTTGGTTTATCACCGTCCATTACTTGGAGCCAGGACCCGACGGCTTGGATGAGGGGCCAGGAGCGGGTGGTGGCATTGGCATGCCATGCGTCGGAGGCATTTCGGGCCCGAAATAACTTTCATCCAAGGTAGGGGTAGCAGACTTCTGGACTGCCTGCATCTGTTCCTGCACGCGTTGGCTACGCAGCGTTCCCCGGATCTCTTCTTTCAACTTATCGTCGAGCGGTTCGACGTCTTTTGCGCCGACCTTGTAAATAAAATATCCGCTTTGGTCGGAGAACACAGCAGAGATTTCACCGGTCTTCAAATCCATAACCGCAGCCTGGGTTGGAGGCAGGTTGTTGCGGCGTTCTTTGCCCATCTTGGTACTAGGAGCCTTGGTCTTGATTCCGGCAAGTAGGTAAGCTTCATCTTGAAGCTTGGCAAAGTCTTCTCCGGCGACGGCGCGGGTGTGAAGTTTATCGGCTTCTTTCTTCATAACTTCTTCCGCGTCCTCCTGGCGCTTTTTTTCAGCCGCCTGGCTCAGTTTGATCTTGGAGGCGGGGAGCGTTTGGGAATGCGGAATGAATATGCGTTGCAGATCCGCTTCTTCGTAAGCACTGGTATTGTTGTGGTAATAGTCTTCAATGTCCTGGTCAGAAATCTGCCCAGCCTTCTCCTGCACAGCCTGATTAAGCGCCTGGGACAAGATTTGGACTCGCGCCAGATTCAGACGCTGCTCGTACTTCGGTCCCTGATCCAAACCCATTTCATGCGCTTTGTCCGCCATTACCAGCGCACTCGCGTAGCGCATGGCGAATTGCCGCCGGACACGCGGGGGCATATTCGGCTGGACGGCATCCAGGATTTTTTCGAATTCAGCCCGAGTAATCACGGTTTTGCAATTCTGGTCTGACGCCTTGTCTGCGGGCGGGTTAGGGCAGACTCCGTTGATCGTGATAACCGGCGTATCGGGTGGAACATTCGAGGCTTCTGCTTCTTTTTTAGTCTCGGCGGGATTCGCGGCGGGAGTTCCCGATGGCCGGGTCGACAGGGTGGGGTTCGAATTGGCTGCTTGCCCCCACGCCATAGCCGCAAAGAGCAGACAGACTAAACCGAATCGCGTCATATTTAATGATTCCTCCAGGGAAGATCGAAAAGGTCAATGAAAATCCTAGCACAGAGTGCCTTCGCTGTCGGCAGTGTGTGCCGAAATGTGCCCGGACGATGGATTGGCGGAGGGAGTGGTAAGCGGCGATAATGCTGTCATGGCTAATTCGCCAGCGATTCACAGCCCAGCGTCCATGCGTGCGGAAAAGCGCGCTGTGGCTGGGAGTTCCGTGCTGGCGGCAATCGCCATTACCACGCTGAAGATTGTGGTCGGGATTACAACGGGAAGCCTCGGCATTTTGTCCGAAGCGGCACACTCCGGGCTTGATCTTATTGCGGCGATCGTGACATTCCTTTCGGTCCGGGTTTCCGACAAGCCCGCCGACGCCGACCACCAGTACGGGCACGGCAAGGTAGAAAATTTCTCCGCCTTTATCGAAACCGGCCTTTTGCTCCTGACTTGCGTTTGGATTATCTATGAAGCGGCGAAGCGGCTATTTTTCCGGCATGTGGAGATTGAACCCAGCATCGCAGCTTTTGTCGTGATGTTCATTTCCATGGCGGTAGACTTCTGGCGCTCGCGCGCTCTGGGAAGAATTGCGACGAAGTACGACAGCCAGGCTCTCGAAGCGGACGCCTTGCACTTCTCTACGGATATCTGGTCGAGCGGAGTTGTGGTGGTTGGACTGGCGTTGGTCCTGATCGGCCGCATGTACGGTGTCGACAAGCTGCGGGACGCCGATCCTGTGGCCGCGCTCTTTGTTGCCGGAGTCGTCGTATACGTGAGTTCGAGGCTGGCTCGCAGAACCGTCGATGCCCTGCTCGATGCTGCTCCCGCAGGCGTGCGTGGCAAGATTGTGGCGGCAGTCAACAAAGTGGATGGCTTGATCGAGGTGGATCGCGTACGCATTCGCCGGGCGGGCAACCGCTACTTCGCCGATCTTTCCATCGGGCTGGCGCGCAATGTAACCTTCCAGCGTTCGGAGCAAGTCGCCGATGCGGTCACGTCGGCTGTGCAGGACGTTCTGCCGGATGCCGATGTGGTGGTTCGTTCGGTGGCGCGGCCGGCGCGGAGAGAAAACATTTTTGATCGCGTTCGGGCCGTGGCCACACGTAACAATTTCAATGTTCATGACATCAGCGTCCAGGATCTGAGCGGGCGCCTGCACGTTGAACAGCATCTTGAGCTCGATGAGCAGCTGAGTCTGAAGGAGGCCCACGATCAGGTGACCCGTCTCGAATCGGACATTCGTCGCGATGTGCCGGAGATTTCCACCATCCTGACTCACATCGAGAGCGAACCAGCCACCATCGAAACCGGCGACGAGGTTGTGCGCGATGCTCTGTTGGAGAAGAAATTGAAGGCCGTGGCGGTGCATTTTCCGGAAGTCCTGGATGTGCACGACGTCGAGGTCAAACACGTTCGCGGACGTCTCTATGTTTCCTGCCACTGCACGTTTTCCGACGAACTGCCGCTCTCGCGAGTGCACGATATTTCGACTGAACTGGAAATTCACTTCAAGCAAGAAGCACCCGAATTGTTTCGCGTGCTGATTCACCCGGAACCGCAAACGGACAATCGTCGGTAATAAGGAGATTGGGCGTGATTGAAGCGAAATTGATCTGGACCGACAACCATCGCTTTCTGGGGCAGGCTGGCAGCAGTCACGGGATCGTCGTCGACGGCGATAGTAAAACTGCCAGCAGTCCGATGGAGTTGGTGTTGATCGGCTTGTGCGCATGCACTGGTTATGATGTTGCCAGCATCCTGGCTAAGAAGCGTGAGCCCTTTACCAGTCTTGAGGTGCGGGCCGAGGCGGACCGCGCAGCCACTCCGCCGACGGTCTACACCGGCATCCGGCTGGTTTATCGAGTTGGAGGCAGCGTTTCGCATAAGGCGGTTGAAGATGCCGTAAAGCTGTCCGAAGAGAAATATTGCTCGGTCGCGGCGATGTTGCACAAGACGGCCAAGATCAGCTACGTGATCGAGTACTCCGAAAAATAAAATCACCTCTTGTCCAGTCGAGCGCATCCCGTCCGCGGATATTTGTACATTGCCAGCGCGGCATTCATGTGGGGCGTGGCCGCCACTCTCGGTCGAGCTGCTTTTACCGGGCGACTCCTGCCTAAGGGACAAGCACTTCGGCCCATCGATCCGCTGATCCTGTCGCAAAGCCGCACGACGTTTTCTTTCATTGTTCTCTTGATCGCGCTGGTGCTGCTTCGCGGCTGGAACCGATTGCGGCTACCTGTTTCCGATTTTCGACGGATGTTCGTGCTGGGTATTCTCGGCGTGGCCGCGTCCAACTATCTCTACTACCTCGCGATTCAAAGAACCAACGTAGCCACCGCCATCATCTTGCAATACACGGCGCCGATTCTGGTATTGCTATATACCGTCGCGCGCGGGCTACAGAAGCCCACTATTCAGCGAATTGCAGCAGTGGGACTGGCCGTGAGCGGAATTGCCCTGGTGATCGGGATATTTGGTTCCAGCGGATTCCGCCTGGACGCAATTGGAGTCATGGCAGCTTTGGGAGCGGCGTTTTCTTTCGCTTTCTATAATATCGGCGGCCACAGCATCCTTGCCCGTTATGACCGTTGGACCGTGCTGCTTTACGTCATCTTTAGTGCATCTCTCTTTTGGATGGTTGTGAACCCGCCGTGGAAAATCGCGGCCGCACATTACTCGGTTGACCAGTGGCTATTCCTGCTCGTGTTTTCGCTGATTTCCGTTCTCGCACCGTTTTCGCTTTATTTTGCTGGGCTGCAGCATCTGGAGCCGACGCGCGCCATCGTCGTCAGCTGTCTGGAGCCCGTATTCTCAATCGTGATTGCGGCGGTCGCCTTGGGTGAAGTCGTGCGTCCGCTGCAGACAGTCGGTATTGTGCTCGTGCTGGTGGCGATTGTCGTGGTGCAACTGCCCGACCGAAGATTGCACGAAGAGATGACCCTGGTCGAGCCTATGGAATGAGGCCGGGAAAGATCACTAACGTAACCAACCGTGTCATTTTTCCACTAGGTTTTTGCAGCCAGACGCGGGATTCTTGGATCAGGCTCCTCGGGCCAACTCGGGGTGGAGTGTTGCTATGAAGGGTTCTCGCATCTGCTGTCTGGCTGCTTTCATGATGTGCTCGTTGCTTCCTTGCTTCGCGCATCATATGGCCGTCGTGGTCAACAAGGACAACAATGTCGGCGGGATCAGTTCCGCACACTTGACCAAAATATTTCGTTTGGAAGTCAAGAAGTGGCACGACGACAAGGACGTGATCCTTGTTCTGCACAAGAATTCCAGTGGGGAAATGAGCACGCTGGAACGACTGAGCAAAATGTCTTCCAGTGAACTGAAGTCATTTATTGCAGCTCATCAGGGCTCGATCACATTGGTGGATTCCGACGAGGAAGTACTAAAAGTTGTGGAAACCATGCCGGGCGCCGTGGGCTTGGTCGATGTCCGCTCCATCAATGACCAGATCAATGTGGTAAGAGTCGACGGAAAACTTCCCATGGAAGATGGCTATTTGCCTCACTAGGCTCTGCGACGGATTCCCACAGCTAAAACACCGATACTCTCAACGGCAATCTTTTAACTTCAACAACCGAAAATAATGTTGAGCCTTCCGCACGTCCTTCGCAATCTGCTCGCGCAGAGCGTCTACCGTCGGGAATTTGATTTCGTTCCTCAACCTCTGCAGAAAATGAATTTCCACTTCCGTCTCAGGGTTCAGTTCGAGAGGATGGAAGTGCAGCAGATGGGTTTCGATAGCGAAAGAATCAGCTCCGAAAGTAGGACGGTTTCCCACGTTGGTCACCGAGTCGAAGCATTCCTCGCCCACGCGCGTGCGGGTAATGTAAACGCCGTCCCTGGGGACTAGTTCCTCATACCGGCTCAGGTTAATGGTGGGGACAGTGTACCTTGCACCATATCCACGCCCCCGGCCAGCGGTGGACAAAATGCTGAACGGCCGCGCCAGCAGATGGCGCGCGCGGCTGACTCGTCCATCGGCAAGCAGTTTGCGGATTTGTGTGCTCGAAACCGGTTCTCCCCGCAGCCGCAATTCCGGATAGACCTTTACCTCGAAACCCATCTCACGGCCATACTCCGCGAGATGGTTAATGTCGCCCGCTGCCTTGTTGCCGAAATGGAAGTTGTAGCCTTCGTGCACCTCGCGAGCTTGCAGGCCTTTCTTTAGAACGCCATGAGCGAAGTCATGCGGAGTCATGAGCGACAGATCGCGGGTGAAGGGGAGCAGGAGGACGGCGTCCAAGCCCGTGGCCTCCAGCAAGCGAAGTTTTTCGGGCGTAGGGGTGAGCAGTTTCAGTCCGGAGTCGGGCCTCAGGATCCGGATGGGATGCGGCTCGAAAGAAACCGCTACCGCCTTGCACTCTTGCTCTCTCGCGCGGCAGACGATGTTGGTCAGCACTCGGGTATGGGCCTGATGCACGCCGTCAAAGTTCCCCACGCTCAACAGCGTTGGGCCGAAGCTGGCGGGAATGTCCTCGAGTTTGTGAAAAACCTTCATTGTTCGTTTGGTGCGGGCGTCCTCGCCCGCAACAGGTCATCCTAAAATCCCATGGACAACTGCGAATGTCCCAGGGCCTGGTTCAATATCCATTGCCGAGGGCGCCCGCGCCACATAAGCTAAATCTGAAACTCCAGCTTCATCCCATCGTACGAAAGCCGCACGTTTGGCGGCAGCGAGACATTGGTGGCCTCGTGAGGCAAGTCATGGCATATATGGGTAAAAAAAGCGCGCTTCGGCTGAAGTCGTTCCACGATGCGTAATGAGTTCTCGACGGTGGAATGCGTGGGATGCGGAATATGCCTCAGCGCATCCAGAAACAGGATGTCGAGATCCTGCAGTTTGGCCAATGAAGCCTCGGGGACGCTGCTGTGATCGGTTAAATAAGCGGCGCTGCCAAAGCGGAAGCCATCAATTTCGGTCTCACCGTGGATCACCGGGATGGGGTCAAAACGCGCTCCGAAAAGATCAACCGGTCCCCGGAACGATTTGAGTTCGACCTGAGCCAATCCACCAAACTTGTAATCCCCGTCGAAAATGTAGCGGAAGGTGCTGCGGATAAAATCAGCGGCTTCTGGACGAGCATAGAGTGGGAGCTTGTTCGGCTTGTGACGAAAGCTGAGGGGGCGCAAATCATCAAGGCCTAGAATGTGGTCGGCATGGCTGTGGGTGAAGAGCACCGCGTCAATCTCGCGAATGTGTTCGCGGATGGCCTGTTCACGGAAGTCGGGCGTGGAATCGATCAGCACGGTCTTGCCGCCATACTCGACCAAAACCGATGGCCGGGTACGGCGGTCGTGCGGATCGGAAGAGTGGCACACGGCGCAGTCGCACCCGATGGTGGGCACTCCCATCGAAGTGCCGCTGCCCAGCACCGTGAGCGTGGCCTTCATCGCTTGGTGGTGGCGGCACTCGATGCCGAAGTTTGAGGCGGACGGGCCAGCGCATTCGTCACTTCGACGTAAGCCATGCGAAGTTCGTAGAGGCAATTTTGCAGGAAGTTCTCCTCGGCGCTGGTGAGGTTGCCTTTCGTCTTCTCGGACAAGAGACTGAGCGTGTCGATGGTCTGACGCGCTCCGATCAAATCAACTCGCGGCTGTCCACCTTGCTCGTGCATCAGGCCGAGTTGGAGCATGGCGGACATGTACAACGAAGCCATGAAGCGCTCAAAAGTCATTTCCAGTTCTTTGGTGGAATGTCCGCTGAGTTCCACTCGCGCGTCCAGATCCTTCGCGGATTTGCGATACGCATCGGCCTGTTCCTTCTGCTCGGCGGCGGTGGGAGCGGGCGGCGCGTCCGCTTCCGGGCCCGGCGGAGCAAGGTCCGGTTGGGCAGCCGGCGCTGGCTGCGGAGTAGATGCTGCTGCGCTGGACACTTCTTCTTGAGAAACTTCCTGGCGAATTTCGCCCTCCGATGTAAATAAGCGCCGGTCGGTCACGGTAAAACTTTCCTGCTTCTTTTCAGCCATAGATTGTCCCTTCAAAACTTACAGGTTTTCGCGTTGGAATATTTCCGAAAACGGCAGAGCTGCGATTGAAAGCTGAGTGCCGTCCAGTTGAAATTGTTTGCCTGCAGTCGCGATTTCGCGCCGGATATATCCCAGCGCCACGAGGCGCTCGCCGCCGCCGAGGGGCAGGGAAGCAGCGCTCGTGATCTCACCGACATCCCGGCCATCGGTTTGAAGCTTTGTGCCGCCGGCAGGTAACGGGCCAAGAACCTCGAACCCGGTAAACTTGCGATGCACATTCCCCCGGGAACGAATGCGCTCCACAATCTCCTGCCCGATGTAACATCCCTTGCTGAAATGAAGCGCGCGCTGCTGCTCGGTTTCCTGCGGCAAATCACGTTCGCGAATGTCCTGCCCATAACGCGGAATCCCCGCCGCGATACGCAACAGTTCCAGCGCCGCGGTGCCGACCTGGGTTGCGCCGGCTTGAGTGAGCGCATCTTCAAGTAGTGTCACCTGCCCGGGCGAGAGCCACAACTCATACGATTCCACGCTCGGGATGTCGCCTCGTACGACGGTTACCGCGACGTTCCGCCAAGTCACGTCAGCAAATTGCAAAGGCTCCAGTTTTGATATCTCAAATCCTGCCGCGTGCAGCACTTCCGCCGCCTTCGGTCCAACGATCCCGATCGCAGTCAGCTTGTCGCTCAGGTTCGCGACTTCCACATCGTCCATGATGATGTAGTGATCGAAGGTAGCCAGCAACTTTTCTGACTGGGACTGGTCGCTGTCGATCATGATCGAATCGCCCCGGTTGTAGGCGTACAGGTCACCCAGAATGTGTCCTTGCGGATTCAACAGAAAAGCATAAATGCCCTGCCCTGGGGCAAGGTCGCGGATATTATTCGTGACCATGCCATTGAGCCAGCGCACGCGATCGCCGCCCGTGAGCACGATCTTGACCCTTGAGCTCAGGTCATAAATCCCGCAGCCTGATATCAACGCGGCAAATTCAGAACGCACGTCTCCGAAATCCGACGGAGGCGAAGCCTGGTTGCCTTGAACGACAGTGGAAGCCATACGATTACCTTCGATTATACAAGGCGAAACCGGGCCGAGCTGGCTGATAGAGCCCGCCCCTTTAGATGCTTACTTTTACCCACACTTTAAAGGCTGGGCACGCCGATTGTGGACTGGAGTTGGTACGACGTAAAGTCGCCCTCGGGCGAGCCGATAGATATTACGAAGGGGAGGTAATTGATGACTACGAATCCGGTTCACAGTTCTCCAGCAGTACAGAATGAAACCGCAGCCAAGGCTGCACCGCGCCAGAATACGGCACCGCAACAGGCATCGGTGCCACAGGACAAGGTAACGATCAGTCCCCAGGCGCATGCTCAAGTCCAGGCCCACCAGCAGACAGCTTCCGCTGACAAGGACCACGACGGCGATAGCAAGTAACGTTCTCTGATTTCCCACAGTCCACCAACCATTTAGGCCAACGCCGAGTTCAGAGGGTGCCAGTCAGGTGTCTTCCCGGGCTCGGCGAGCCCAATCAACCCAGTCAGTCCCGCCAAGCCGTCGTCACTTGTGTTACCTTTTTTCGCGTGAGTTCAAAAAAAAGAATTGCCGTTATTCCGGGTGACGGCATTGGGAAAGAAGTTATCCCGGAAGCCGTCAGGGTCATTGCTGCTTCTGGAGCCGACGTCGAACTCTCCCAGTTTGACTGGGGCGCAGACCGCTATCTGGTAGATGGCGTCACCGTCCCGCCCGACGGCTTCGTCATGCTCGAGCGCGACTTCGACGCTATTCTGGTCGGCGCCTTTGGCGATCCGCGCGTCGCCTCAAACATTCACGCCAAAGAAATCCTGCTGGGTATGCGCTTCAAAATGGATCTCTACGCCAATGTGCGTCCGGTCCGCCTGCTCGACGCCGCGCTCTGCCCGCTCAAAGGCATCGAGCCCAAACACATCGACTTCGTTGTAATCCGCGAGAACACCGAGGGCGTTTACACCGATGCAGGAGGAGTATTCAAACAAGGCACGCCCGACGAGATCGCGGTGCAGGAGGACATCAACACCCGCAAGGGTGTGGAACGCGTAATCCGTTACGCATTTGAGTATGCCGAGCGCCATCCAAAGCTGGATGGCAGCCCACGCAAGCGCGTCCTTATGTGTGACAAGTCCAACGCTATGACCCATGCTGGAGGCCTGTGGCAGCGTGTGTTCAAGGAAGTGAGCGCCGAGTATCCACAAATCACGACGGAACATATATATGTGGATGCGCTCTGTATGCAGATGGTGCGCGATCCGCGGCAGTTCGACATTGTCGTCACGAACAACATGTTCGGCGACATTATTACCGATCTCGCTGCCGGGCTGCAGGGCGGCCTCGGCATGGCGGCCAGCGGAAACATTCATCCGGGAAAGACTTCGATGTTCGAGCCGGTGCACGGTTCGGCCCCGCCGATTGCAGGGAAGAATGTGGCTAACCCGTTTGGCGCAATTCTGACTGCCGCGATGATGCTTGGCCACTTGGGCCTCGCCGAAGAAGCCAGCAAGATCGAAGCCGCCGTGCTCGAAGCAGTCCAGCAGAAGCGGACCACGCAGGACGTGGGCGGAGCGCTGGGAACGAGCGAAGCAGGCGAGTGGGTAGCATCACGAATCGCTCGCGCATAAACTTGGCGAATCGAATCGGTGGCGGTCTGGCAAATCCGTGGCGAATGTTTACTTAATTAAACATCGCTCTTAATCTACGCAGCCCCGCCAGCGCCGTCACATATCTCTTGTCCAGCGAATAGGCCACAGCGTAGCACTCCTTCGCTTGCCGCCATTTTCGCTTGTGCTCATACACTCGGCCCAAGTTGAAATGGGGATAGCAGCGCGCCTCATACCGTTGCGCCACCATTGCCTTTTGAAACCAGGGAATGGCTTCATCCCATTTCTCTTGTTCAATCAGGTAAGCCCCGATATCGTTGTAAGGGTTCCCGAATTCCGGATCCAGTTGGATTGCCTGCAGGCATTCGGCGATGGCGCGGTCGTAATCGCCGAGGAACGAGTATGTCCAGCCGCGGAAGGTGTAGGCCTCGGCGGTCGCGAATGCATCGATGGAACGGCTGTATAACTCGATGGCTTGCTGATACTCGCCCTGCATCTGCAGTTCGTAAGCTTTTTGAAAGTAGTCAGCCGCGGTTTGCCGAGGATCGTCTTCGGACATAAATGAACTCAATGACTGAATTGAAGAAATTGTATCGAAAATCGTGGTCTCTGCTTGCAATTCTCGGACTGCTCCTGTTCTCGGCGACGTGGATATGGGCGCAAGCGGCCACACCGCCGCCACAAACCAGCACTCCGGTTGCTCCTGGTACTCCGGAGCAGAATCAAAAGCCAGCCAGTGCTGACACGGCGACCCAGGAACAGAAAATCTCTCCTAAAGAAGCCGAGGAACTTTTTCGCGACGTTGATGAAATCCTGCACTTCGCCAGCAAGGATAGCGGCCTGCCCATTAAGAAAGAAGTTAAGCGACGCCTCACCAACCGCGACGAAGTTGTGGCCTATCTCGAAAAAAACCTGGCTGAGGACAAGGATGCGCAGCGGTTGCGCCGCTCCGAGTTGGTGCTGAAAAAGTTCGGACTTCTGCCTCGAAACTTCGATCTGCAAACCTTTCTCGTAGCCTTGCTGCGCGAACAGATAGCCGGGTATTACGATGCGAAGACTAAAACCGTGAACCTGCTCGATTGGATCGACGTTGAGCAGCAACGTCCAGTGCTGGCGCACGAACTCACGCACGCTCTTCAGGACCAATTTATCGGCCTGGAAAAATGGTTGAAGGTCGGCGACACCGACCTGAACGACAAGAAACAGCCCACGGCCACGGACATTGAGAACGACGAAATCGGCGAAGCCCGCCAGGCGGTTGTCGAAGGTCAGGCCATGGTTGTGCTCGTCGACTATATGCTTGAACCCATGGGGCAATCCATTCTCGCTTCGCCGCAGATTGCCGATGCCTTGAAAGAGACCATGCTCGTCGGCACTGCGGACTCGCCCCAATTCAAGGACGCCCCTATCTTCCTTAAAGAAGAGCTAACATTTCCCTATCGGTATGGTCTGGATTTCGAGACTGAACTGCTCCGCACCGGTGGGAAAGAGAAAGCATTTGCCGCAACGCTTGGCAATCCTCCGCGAACCACGCGTCAGATCATGGAGCCGAAAACATATCTGTCTGCCGAGCAACTCGAACCTATGCGCTTGCCCGACTTCGAGCGTGACTTCAAGAACTACCAACGCTTCGATATTGGAGCGATCGGAGAATTCGACGTTGCTGTTCTCCTGGATCAATATTCGGGTACGGAGGCTTCACAGAATCTGTATCCGCATTGGCGTGGCGGCTATTACTACGCTGCCCGCCCCAAAGGCGATCCCTCGGCACCGCTTTCATTGGTCTATGTGTCGCGCTGGTCGAGCCCTGAGAAGGCGTCCGCTTTTGCCGCGATTTACGCCCAGTCGCTGGCGAAGCGGTATAAGCAGGTGCATGAAGGAACACCAGACGGAAAAAATTCCTCCGACAACCGGCAAAAAGTAGAGCCACTAACCGGAAGTCACACTTGGCTTACGGACGAAGGCCCCGTAGTGATTGTTGTTAATGGCGACAGTGTGCTGATTACTGAAAGCCTGGACGAACCGACAACTGAGCGACTGCGGCAGGAATTGTTTGGCGCGGCTGTGACCGCTGGAAAATGAGCCGGTCTCAGGCTGTTTCGAAGCTGGACCCATACGCATCTTGCGGATTTCTAATCGCAAGGAAGCCTATCGCTGAAAGCCGCTCGAACCCTCTCTTGTATATAATCACGAATTCACGAGTGTCGAAGGAACTCAGGGGGATCTTTGTCGCAAGCGGAAATTGGCATCATCGGCGGCAGCGGGCTTTATTCCATGCCCGGCCTAACCGACGTGCGGGAATTGAAGCAGCAAACTCCGTTCGGCGACCCTTCCGACCCGTACGTTTTGGGCACGCTCGATGGCCGTAAAGTCGCTTTTCTGGCGCGACATGGACGCGGTCACCGCATTCTTCCCACAGAATTGAATTTCCGTGCCAACATTTACGGCTTCAAACAACTGGGAGTCGAACGTATCGTGTCAGTTTCCGCGGTCGGATCGTTGAAAGAAGAGCACAAGCCACTCGATTTCGTGATCCCCGATCAGTTCTTCGATCGCACTCGCCATCGCGTGGATACGTTCTTCGGCGAAGGCATCGTGGCCCACATCGCTTTTGCCGATCCTATTTGCCCTGAGCTTGCTCACGCTGTGGAAGCTGCGTGCAAAAAATCAGCAGTAACCGGTAAGCGCGGTGGAACTTATCTATGCATGGAAGGGCCACAATTCTCCACCAAGGCGGAATCCAACGTGTACCGCAGTTGGGGCATGGACGTCATCGGCATGACCAACCTGCAAGAGGCCAAGCTGGCGCGGGAAGCTGAGATTTGCTACGTCACCGTGGCGATGGTGACCGATTACGATTGCTGGCATCCGCACCACGACTCGGTCACGGTCGATCAAATCATCGCCGTACTGCTGAAGAATGCCGAGAATGCTGCCACCGTCGTTCGGAACGCCGTGGCTTCGATGCCGGCCAAACGAAACTGCAAATGCGGAACGGCTTTGGCCCATGCAATCCTCACCGAACGCGACAAGATTCCCGCCGCCACTCGTGAAAAACTCAAACCGATTCTCGGAAAATACCTGGAGACCAAAACCTCATAATGAGCATCCTCGCCGTCGGTTCGATTGCCTTCGACTCCATCGCTACGCCTTCTGGGCGTGTAGAAAATGTGCTCGGCGGCTCCTGTACATTCTTTTCCCTTGCCGCCAGCTACTTCACGGATGTTCGCATTGTTGCCGTGGTAGGCGAAGACTTCAGCGCCGAGCACGAAAATGTTCTCAAGAAACGGAAGATCGATACCCGAGGCATTGAACATACCAAAGGCAAAACTTTCCGCTGGGGTGGACACTATCTCGACAATTTGAACGATGCCAAAACCGATTTCACCGAATTGAACGTGTTCGAACGTTTCCAGCCGCGGATTCCGCCGGAATACGAGGATTCGAAATTTCTGTTCCTGGGCAACATCCATCCCACCCTGCAAACCGCGGTTCGACAGAAGATGGACGGAGTCCGCCTCACCGGGGGCGATACCATGAATTACTGGATCAACGGCTTTCGTTCGGACTTGCTCGAGACCCTGAAGTTGGTCAACGTGCTGCTGATCAATGACACCGAAGCCAAGGTGCTCGGCGGGGAAACCAATCTGCTTCGTGCCGCCCAAAAAGTCCTTGCTCTGGGACCGCAGGCGCTGGTCATCAAACATGGCGAATACGGCGCGACGATTTTCTTCCGCGAAGGCGCATTCGGCATCGGCAGGCACCCCTTTCGCGCCCCCGCTCTGCCGATTGAGCAAGTCAAGGATCCGACCGGGGCGGGCGATTCCTTCGCTGGCGGGTTCATGGGATACATCGCGTCACAAGAGCAGCTAAACCGCGAAGTCCTGAAGAGGGGGCTCTTCTACGGCGGGGTCATGGGGAGTTTTGCTGTCGAGCGCTTTGGCACCGAACGGTTGCAAAACCTTTCCCGCGAAGAAATCGACGCCCGCTTCCAGGTATTTCGTGAGCTGACCCATTTGGAATGAACCGGCGAACCAGCACCCAGCCGACGAAAACCCAACCCACTGGTTACTGGGGTCGTGAAACCGCGCTCGTAGCCCAGTTCGCCGCTTGCGTGTCGTTCATCTCGTTCGCCTACTACTTCCAACATGGCGGCTTGCTGCTCTACGGCGACGCTGTGGCGCACATCAACATCGCCCGCAGAGTATTCGATTCGCGCACTCCCGGCTTGCTGCAACTCGGCACCGTATGGCTGCCGCTGCCGCATCTGCTGATGATTCCATTTCTGCTTTCCGACACGGCGTGGCAATCGGGTATTGGCGGTTCCATCCCTTCGATGGTTGCATATGTTCTGGGCACGGCCGGCATTTTTCGCTTGGCGCGGGGAGTTTTGAGCGTCGATTCCCAACCCGATTCCTCCGCAAGAATTGCCGCATGGTTAAGCGCAATCGTCTACGCTGCGAACCCTAATCTGATTTACCTGCAAACCACTGCGATGACCGAGTCGCTGTACCTCGCTCTGTTTGTTTGGGCTGTGGCGTACTTCAGCGACTTCGTCCAACAGACATGTTCGAAAGATGGCCCACCCACCGTGGCATCCACATCATTGTTCAAATGCGGCTTATGTCTTGCTGCTGCGTGCCTCACGCGTTACGACGGATGGTTCCTCGCGGCTGCCATGTGCCTGGCCGCATTTGCCATGATCCTAAGGCGGAGCGATCCGGTTCTGCGTCGCGGTGTTGCCAAATTTATATTGCTCGCAGCAGCAGCTCCAATGCTTTGGCTTGCTTATAACGCGATCATCTATCGAAACCCGCTGGAGTTCGCCAACGGACCGTATTCCGCCCGTGCCATCGAGCAGAAGAACGCAACTCCGGGATCTCCGGCGCATCCTGGCTCTCACGATTTGCGCGTCGCGTTCAGCTACTTTCTGAAATCAGCCGAGCTGAATATGGCCGAAGGGAACTGGCAGAAACTGTGGGTCGCGCTGCCTCTGGCCGCAACCATCGGGATTCTGCTTCGTAATCGCCGGTTGTGGCCGCTGCTTTTGCTCTGGGTGCCGATTCCTTTCTACATGCTTTCGATTGCCTATAGCGGTGTCCCGCTTTTTCTGCCCACCTGGTGGCCATTTTCGTTTTACAACGCGCGTTATGGGCTCCAGCTTCTTCCCTTGTTTTCCGTTTCAGCAGCTGTGACGATTTATGTGCTGCTGGGCGTCGCTCGAAACAAAATGGTGAGGACGGCGATTTTCTCCACGGCTGCAATCCTGCTTGTGGCGAGCTATGCATCTGTCTGGCGAGCCCAGTCGGTCTGCTTCCGCGAAGCCTGGGTGAACTCGCGAACCCGCATCGCTTTCGAAACTGAACTGGCATCGAATCTGAAGAAGTTGCGTTTTGACACCACACTGCTGATGTATCTGGGCGACCACGTTGGGGCTCTCCAGCAAGCCGGAATCCCTCTGCGTCGCACCATCAACGAAGGCAATCATCGCCCCTGGAAATCGCCAAGCGATCCCGAAGGCTTGTGGGAACACGCGCTCGCAAAACCCGGGCACTACGTTGACTACGTGGTTGCCATGGATGGCGATCCGGTGGCTCTTGGCGTGCAAAAGCAAGGACTGATTTCAATGTCCGTGATCCGCACTGTTGGCCAGCCCGCGGCCACAATTTATTGGGCGCATGGCCACTCCCTGTAATCACGCCGGTTAACCGTGCCGGCTGAGGAACACGTTGGGGCAGGGTTTCGCAGTGATAAAATCCAGCCAACTCACGTCCCATGCCGACAATGCAGCACGCTTACGACCTCCTCAAGAATGAGATGACCTCCATTGTCGGGGTTTCGATCACGCGTCTGGTGCTGGCGGCGATTCTCGGGGGTCTGATCGGTCTGGAGCGTCAACTGAAACATCGGCCAGCCGGGCTGCGCACCAATCTCTTCATCTGCCTTGGCGCTGCGATGTACACGCTTCTGTCCGATACGCTCGCCGTCGAGCACATCGGAGATCACACCCGCATTGCGGCCCAGATCATTCCAGGAATCGGTTTTATTGGAGCCGGTTCGATCCTTCATTCTCGCGACAAACTGGTTACTGGATTAACCACAGCGGCAACTATTTTCGTTGTCGCTTCGGTAGGCATGGCGGTTGGTGGAGGACTCTATCTCACCTCAATTTTTGCCACGGGACTCATTTTGCTCTGCCTCTATCTGTTGGGGCGTGCGGAAGAGCAATTTGGTTTGAAAACGGCAGTACACGGTTATGAAGTAGCCGGGCGTAGCGCGGATGAAATCACCCTTGAAATAAACCGGGTTCTGGAAAGCGTCCACGCCATGACGGACGACGTGCAGGTTGCCCCTACCCCACAACATGTACGAGTTCACTTTGAGCTGGAGGCAACGCGCAAGGATCAGCGTCAGGTTCTGCAACTGCTGAAGCAATCCCCTGTTTTTGAAAGTGCGACCTGGCTGGGTCCGGTAAACATCGAATGAGTTCGCCGGCGACCGTGATTCCTTTCGTCAAGGCGAGCGCCTGCGGAAACGATTTCCTGATCATCGATGGTATTCATGCCCCACCTGACCTTGCCGGGTTTAGTCAGCGCATCTGCGAACGGCATCAGGGAGTAGGCGCCGATGGCGTGGAGTGGTTGTTTCCAGTGGAAGACGCCGATGTGCAGGCGCGTCTATTCAATGCTGATGGATCTGAAGCGGAGATTTCTGGCAATGGCACCCGCTGCGTGGCCGCCTATCTGTGCTCCCAGCAAGCCCGAGAAAAAGTTGTGATACGCACCGGCGCCGGCCTGAAGACTTGCACCTTTACTTCGCGCAACGACACCCAATATGAGTTCGAGATCGCCATGGGCGAGCCCGAGGTGGGCGAGGAGCTCACCATTCGACTAACTTCTCGTGAAGTGCGGGGCATTCCGGTCTCTATGGGCAACCCGCACTACGTGATCTTTGTGAACGAATTCGCGCCGGACTGGCAGGCAGAAGCGGCTGAACTCGGGCGCCACCGCAACTTCAAGCATGGGATTAACGTTGAGTTGGCAAGGTCACTAGATAAAAGAAATATCGACGTCCGGTTTTTCGAGCGAGGGGTAGGCGAGACTCAATCCTCCGGAACGGGATCTTGCGCTGCGGCAGTGGCCGCGATTGTAACCAAGAGAGCCGAATCGCCGCTCCGCGTACACACTCCCGGAGGAGTGCAAACGGTACGTTGGGAGGGACAAGTTTTTCTTCGAGGAACGGCTCAACTAGTCTGCCGCGGCGAGTTTTTCGCTTAACAGGTGACGCCCGGACGAGGCGTCCGGGGCTCCGTGGGCGTCGCCGAGTCAAGGGATCGTGAGTCACGGTAGTGCGCCTTGAAAGTAGCGCACTACCTGAGTCACCGAAGTAACAAATTGAGTTTTTCGGCACCCTGTTAAGATTGACCGTCCGAGACGTTGATAGCGATGCCGACGACGCCAGCCATCCCGCGCATCAAGCCGCCCGCGCTGCAAGAGGGCGACACCATCGGAATCATCGCTCCCGCCAGCAATATTAAATGGGAACTGCTTGATGCCGGCTGCAAGGCGCTTGAGAAACTGGGATACAAGCCCTTTTATCTCGACTCCATCACCGAAAAGAATCTCTACTTCGCCGGCTCCGCCGATCGCCGGGCCCGTGAGTTGGAGGAAATGTTTACCCGAGATGACGTCCGGGCGATGGTTTGCGCCCGCGGCGGATACGGCGCCAATTATCTGCTCAACACTCTCAATCTCGACAAGATCAAAGCTCACCCTAAGATTTTTGTTGGTTACAGCGACGTCACTTCACTTCTGACCTACATTTCAGACTCCACAGGGCTCGTGACTTTCCACGGTCCCATGGTCACAAAAGATTTCGCCCATTGCGACGGGGTCGATCTGCCCACGTGGGAAGCCGCGCTCAGCGGAGCTTCAGAGTGGAACATAGACTTCGGACCGGAATCGGGAGCGAAGCCTCTAGTGGCCGGTTCGGCTGAAGGAATTCTTTATGGCGGCTGTCTGTCGATGCTGGCAGCTTCGTTGGGCACGCCTTATGAGATCCACACCGAGGGGACGATATTGTTTATCGAAGACGTGGCCGCGAAGCCTTACCAGATCGATCGCATGCTGATGCAGTTGAAATTGGCGGGCAAGTTGGCGGACGTTCGCGGCATCGTATTTGGCGAGATGCTGGAGTGCGTGCAAGACAAGGACCAGGATTACACTTTGGAAGAAGTCGTATTGCGCCTGGCCGGAGACTTGGGAGTACCGGTAGCGTATGGATTGCGATCTGGCCACGTCTCCCGCCACAACATCACGCTTCCTTTGGGAGTGCGCGTGGCTCTCGACGTAGGCAAAAGAGAAGGAAGCCTCCGGATTCTGGAATCCGCGACGACACCGGCAATGTCGTCGAGCTTAGGACGACGTGTAGCACACATCAAATCATGACGGACAACAAACACATCCACCTGATTGGGATCTGCGGTACGGCGATGGCCTCACTGGCCGGGATGCTGCAGCAGCGCGGCTTTCGCGTCAGTGGTTCCGACGCAGCCGCGTATCCGCCCATGTCGGACTTTCTGGCCTCGCTCGACATTCCCTTGGCCCAGCCATTTGCCGTGCAAAACCTGCAACCGCAACCGGACCTGGTGGTCGTGGGCAATGCGATCTCGCGTGGCAACGTGGAACTTGAGCACGTTCTCGATCAGCGCATCCCGTTCTGTTCGCTGCCACAAATTCTCCACGATGAATTTCTCCGCGGCAAAGAAGTGCTGGTGGTTGCGGGCACGCATGGCAAGACCACGACGACCTCCATGCTGGCGTGGATTTTTCACACTGCAGGGCTTCAGCCCTCTTTCCTGATCGGCGGCATCGCAGAAAACTTTGGCAGCAGTTTTCGACTCGGCCAGGGCAAGCACTTCATCCTCGAGGGCGACGAGTACGACACCGCTTTCTTCGACAAGGGTCCGAAGTTCCTGCATTACTTCCCAGACTCTGTCATCTTGACCTCGGTTGAATTTGATCATGCGGATATCTATAAAGACCTGGATGCCGTGGAAACCGCGTTCAAGCGTCTGGTGAATCTGGTGCCGCGCCGCGGCCGCATTATCGCCTTCGATACCGGAGAGAGTCTCGATCATTGTCTTGCCCGCGCATTCTGCCCGGTGGAACGATACGGATCCGGCACGAACGCGACTTGGCAAATCACCAACCTACATCTGGAACCGGGACGAACCACGTGGTCGCTTCGGCGGGACGGAAAGCCGTGGGGAGATTTCGAGTACGCGGTGCCGGGCGAGTACAACGTATGGAACGCAACCGCCGCGGCCGCGATGGCAGCCGGATGCGGCATATCGCGGGAAGAGATCTCGGCCGCGCTGAAGACCTTCAAAAGTGTGAAGCGGCGCCTTGAGGTCCGCGCCAGGGTGAATGGCATTACCATCATCGATGACTTTGCGCATCACCCGACGGCAATCGCGGGCACGCTCACCGCGCTGCGTTCGAACTATCCGGGCGCGCGCTTGTGGGCGATTCTCGAGCCGCGCTCGAATACTATGCGACGCAACGTGCTGCAAAATGAATTGGCGAGAAGCCTGGCGCTGGCAGACGAAGTAGTCGTGGCAAAAGTCTTCATGTCGGAAGCAATTCCGGAAGCCGAACGCCTGGACTTGGCCACGGTCGCAGCGCAGATCCAGAAGCATGGGCGGCGGGCGCGGATTGTGCCCACTGTCGAGGGAATTGTGCAACTGGTCGCGCCTGAGATGCGCTCGGGCGATGTTGTCGCCATTCTCTCCAACGGAGGCTTTGGCGGCATCTACGAGAAGCTTCCGGAGCGTTTGAAATCACTCGGTGCGACGCAGAGCTCGGGCACCGAGAACAAATTGATTTTGAGTTGAGCCACGTGGACAGCATCGCGCCACAGAAATGATTCGCACTCTCGTCATGCTCGGATTTTGGGCCGCGCTGCTGCCCTTCGCGGCCTTGATCGGCTTTCCCTGGACGCTGCTGACCGGCGACGTCAGCATGCTCTATCGCATGACAATGTGGGGCGCATGGAACGGGGTTAGACTCGCTGGAATTCACGTGAAGACCGTTGGCTTGGACAAACTCGATCCCGCCCGCACCTACATCTTCATGTCCAATCACGTTTCCAACGTTGATCCCCCGATCCTGATGCCGCTGATTCCGCGCCGCATGTCAGTCATGGTCAAGAAAGAATTGTTCCGTGTTCCGGTGTTGGCAAGACTTATGCGGTTCGGATCGCTTGTGCCGGTCGATCGCGGAAACCGCGAGTCAGGAATCGCCGCTGTTCGCGGCGCAGCGGATGTGATTGGTCAAGGCATCAACATGACCATCTACGTTGAAGGCCATCGCTCCTTCGATGGCAAGCTTCTGCCGTTCAAAAAGGGACCGTTTTACTTGGCGGAGGAGTGCGGCGTTCCTGTGGTTCCAGTGACTATCGTCGGCTCGCACGAGGTCATGCCCAAGCGCAGGTTCGCGATCAAGCCAGGGACCGTGACAGTAATCTTTCACGCCCCAATCGAGCCCAAAGATTTCGGCAGCCGCGATTGCCTGATGGCGAACGTCCGTCGAGCCATCGACAGCGGCTTGCCGGTTGAGCTTCAAGAGTCAAACCCGACAACCACAGAGGACACGAAGGTTCACGAAGGAAAAGCGTCGGCGTGAGACTTAGTCGTCACCTTAGATGGGACGTCATCCTGAGCCGGCGTCAGCCGGGCGAAGGATCTCGCGCGGACAACCAAAACACTTGCGGCCGGCCTCGGCATGACGCAACATAAGAAACGGACGGCTAATCTTTCTTGGCCCGCACGGCCTTCGCGATCTCCGGCAATCGGCTCAGCAGCGCTGAGACCTTCAACCACAATCTGTGATCGATGGCGGGAGAGCCGCTGACAATCGTCCCAGCCTCGATGTCCCCCGCAACGCCGCTTTGCGGGGTAACGATGGCGCCATCCCCAATCTTGCAATGACCCACGACGCCCACCTGTCCTGTGAGAATTACGTTGTTGCCTACATCGGTCGAGCCGGCGAGACCGACCTGCGCCGCCAGCAGCGAATGTTCGCCAATGCGTGAGCCATGACCAACCTGTACCAGATTGTCGATCTTTGTGCCGCGGGAAATGTGGGTTTCGCCGACGCTGGCGCGGTCGATGCAGGAATTCGCCTGGATTTCCACGTCGTCTTCGATGACCACGGGCACCGGTTGGGGAATTTTGCACCAGTGGCCGAGATCATCTTTCGCGAATCCGAAGCCGTCGGCGCCAATCACTACGCCGTTCTGCAGCAGCACGTTATTTCCAATGCGGCAGTGCTCGCGCACAACGGCGTGAGCATGTGCCATGAAGTTGTCGCCGATTTTCACCCCCTGATAAATAACTACGTGCGCCAATAGCACGGCGTGTTTACCAATCTCGACGGACTCACCAACGACGACATAGGGTCCGACGTGTGCCCCCTCGCCAATCCGAGCGGAAGCATGTATCGCTGCCGTGGGATGAATTCCGGCGGCGTACTTGGAGGGCGGATGGAACAGTCCTATCGCACGCGCGAATGTCAGATACGGATTCTTGCTGCGCAACATTGCCGTCGCGAGGGCAGGGAAGTCCTCGGCAACGACGACGGCTGATGCTTTCGTCCGTCGGGCCGCAGCCGCGTACTTTGGGTTGGCCACGAATGTAAGCTGGCCCGGGCCGGCTTCTTCAATTCCAGCCACGCCTATGATCTCGGTATCGGACGAACCGTTTTCCAGACGCGCGCCCAGCGCAGAAGCAATCTGTGCAAGTTTCATTTGAGTGTCCGTAAGAGCGAGACCGTGATTGTAATTGAGGCGCAGCCGTAGCGGAAAAGGATCAGGGCCACCGCGGGGATACGAACCAGAACCACCCCGCTGACCGGTACAGCTCCCCTTCTTGGCAGCGGGAGGGTGCCGGCGCGCATCCTGGATGGAATTACCCCCTCTATTGATATAAAGCGCGAAACCGGCAAAAAAAAGCTCAGGAAAACTAACAAATTTTCGACCAAGAGCCGATTTTCATTGGAGCGGGATAGGAGCGATGCCCTCAAAACTTGGAGAATGATAAAGTTACCGCCGCATGATCAGGACGACAGGGCGCTGGGAAAACGCGTCTGGAAGTCGAGCAGGCCGACCCATTCCGGCGTGACCGTGATTCGCACCATGCTTGAAATCATGCTCCGAAGCTTCTCGACCCAGGCCTTGCCCTGTTCGGGTCCGAAGTAGCGTTCGGCAGCCAGGGCGTATTCAGGCACGATTCCGTCCAGGCTTTGCAGGCGGACGCTTCCGCGGATCAGAAGCACCTTGTGTGGAAAAACGTTGTCGTCGATGGTGAGCGAGACTTTCGGGTTTCTGGCAAGCGCTTTCAGCTTTGGCGCTTTGGGCGGGCTTGCCATTATGATCTCTCGTCCGTTCCAGTGGAACCAAATGGGGATGACTCTGGGCGTCCCGTCGGTCCAGATATAGGCAAGGCGTGCGGGAATTTTGGACTCCAGAAGTTCCTTGGACGCCGCATGCTGCAGCAGCCCAAGATCTCCCTGTTTAACCTTGACCGGCATAGTTCCTCCGTAATTGTGGCCGCGGGCCAATCCGCGAAAGTCGTTTTGAGGAGGATTGTGCTCTTGCTGCGAGCGGAGGTCAAGCGTGATCGTTCGCTCTTAGAACCAGAGCCCCCATATCCAGTCCACGCTGGCATGCGTAATGGATGAGGCCGGCACTCGCCGCCGTTCGCGCCAGGCTCGTCCATAGAAAATCCCCGCGATGGTGGCCAGCAATACATAGCGCCAGTTGAAATGCGCCGAGCGCTTGTTGAAGTGTGACAGTCCGAAAAGAACCGAAGCCATCAGAAGCGCTGTCCGGCGACCCAAGCGACGTTCGAGCAGATTCTGCACCCAGGCGCGAAAGAAGAGTTCTTCGGGCACGGCGGTGAAGCAGAAAATCCCCACCCATCGCAGCGCCGTTGTGCCAACCCGCGGCAGGTTGGCATGGGGATGGATGAATCCGAGCGCCAGTCCCAGGACCAAAACCAAAGGCGTGAAGAAGATCAGTTCCCGAAGACCGCTTTTCCAATCGCTCCAGCGCAGCTGAAAGTCGTAGCCGGTTCCACTTAGCTGGCGAATGGCCAGAAAGCCATACAAACCGATGTCAACGAGAAGCAATTCATTCAGGGCGCGCAGTCCGTTGGGCCAAGCCGCGTCGAACCAGCGCAAATCGACAGCGAGACCCAGCATCAGCAGAACGATGGCATCCCGCCAGTTGCCGCGCTGCTCCGGATCGGTGGCCGCAGCTTGCCCGAGCAGCCATGCGACCGCCACGGGCAGCCCTGCGTAGAGTGCGAACCACTGCCATCGAAAGATGTGATGGGTAGCCGAAACCAGGATGTATGGCAGGACATACAGCGCGGGAAAGGCGACGCGAGCGCCGATCGACCAACGCTGAATTGCTCGCGTGATGCGCTCCGCGGAAAGGCCAAACGCCACTGCAGGAGCGAGCTCAATTGCCAGGGCCGCGATCGCTGATGGAGTTACATTTCCCACGGCATTATCTTAACTGCGAGGATTTAATTTGAGGCAGTCAGAGAAAAGTTATGAGCAGCGGCCTTGATTGTTTCTGTCGGCAGCGGAGCCTGGCTCCGGCGGGACGGGTCAGAGATCCGTCCCCACACAGGCGATCCCCGGCACGACTAGTCGCGGGGGATCGGGTAGCGATGTTCCTGATCGTAGAATTGGCGGCGGTGGTCGGAGTAGGCGTTGGGGACGGGTTGCTCGCTGACGGAGGTAAAAACCACAGCTTGTTTGGTGGCGGTCAGTCCGGACGTTGTGGTGTAGATGGGCTCGTCGAATAACGTGCCTGAGTTTGCCTGCGCGGCGGCGAAGATGGCGAAGGCCTTGCCTCCGGAGTAGGCGGTGGCAACGTAATCGCCCACCATTAGTCCGGCGAAGGTGTTGGGTAGCCACGCCAGGGACATGGGCCCGGCTAGGGTTTCGGGAGCAGTCCAGGTATTGCCGCCATCGGGCGAGGAAATAAATCCGGTATAGAGCGCGCAGGGGGAGGCGCCGCAGTTGGCCGTTGAGTAGTAATAGTAAGTCAGGGCGAGGTGCGCGGTGCTGCCTGAAGTTGCGAGTTCGACGGCGAGGCCGGGAATGAAGTGATCGACGGTGCTGGTCAGGGAGTCAATGGGAATGCGGGCTGGGGCGGTCCAGGCCGCGCCGTCAGTTGAGGTGCTCATCACGAGATCGTTGGAGGTGCATCCGGTGCGAAAGCGACAGTCTTGCCAGATCGTGTAGACCGTTCCGGTTGCGTCCACTGCAGCGGAGGGTAGGGCGGATGTGCGCAGATTGCCGGCGACGAGATGGTCGGTGATCGAGGAAATTGTTGTAGAAGCATTCCAATTGTTGCCGCCGTTCGTCGACGTGAAGGCCAGGATCTGGGCACCTGTGGCGCTCTCGATGGGCACGACGACGGTTCCATTGGGCTGGACGACGGGTTGGCCTCCGATACCGGCGGCGAGGTCGGCGGTGTTACGGGCGGGCGCCCAGGTCAGGCCGCCGTCGGTCGAAGTGCTCATCCAGATGAGGTCTTGCGCGCTGGGATCGTCCCACTGAGTGTAGCAATGGCCGAAGTAGGGACTGGCTGGAGTGTTGTCGCAAGAGATCCAGTTCTTGTCGGAATCGTGGGTAGAGCTCACGGTGATGGGATCGCCCCAGGTGACACCGTCGGGCGAGCGGCTCACCACGATATGATCGGCGTTGCCGAGCGCGAGCGACGAGATAAGCCACGTGCTGTGGGCGGCATCGAAGGCGACCACCGGATCACTGGCGGCGCTGAATGTGCCCTGCTCGTAGAGGGTGAGGCCGGGCAGGAATCCACTAGTCCACGTGGAGCCCGCATCGATCGATGTGGCAAAGCCGATGTCGGATGCGCCCCCGTTGAAGATGCGGCCCACCTGGAATGCGCTGACGATGGTCGAGCCTGACGCTGCGGCGCTGGCTTCTACTTCCGTGGCGTGCTGGCTTCCGGGATTGGTGAAGGTATCAGTACTAAGCATGGTGAGCGCGATCAGCGGCGGAGTTGTAGTCTGCTGGGGCGGCTGGGAATTGGATCCCCCGCCACAAGCGATGGCAATCATCAGAATTCCCAGCACCAAGGCGGATGGAAGGACTCTTAAGCCGTGAGTTCTGAGGCGAGGATACACATGGACTGTTAACGCGGTTAGCAAACCTTACTCCCCGAACAACGGCACCTGTCCCGCATCTGCGGGGACGCCACGACGTTGACGCCGCGTGGCCCCTATCACGGCCAGCACAGTTAGAGACTCGAGCGCGCTGCGCGGCACAAAGAGGCGCTGCGTGTTCGAGCGCAAGTCGGGCGGATTAATGAGGAAACCCTCGGCGGTGTCTAACGAGAGGTCGTTGGGCATCATGCCCTCGAGGACTTCATTGTCTTTGAAGCGGAGACGCACCCACAATCCCTCGGTGCGGGGGCGGGTGGTGAAAGTCTTGCGGCTGGGAGAGTCGGCGTCTCCGAATTCCCGGACAAAATAGACGACCTTAATATCCTTCAAGTCGATAGTGACTACGTTGCCCGCGGTGTTGAGCAATTCCAGCTTGCCTTCGCGGACAAAATTGGCAGGCGCGACGTAGCCGTTGATGGAATCGCGATCCATTTTCCGGACGACCACCTTTTTGTGAGTGGAAGGCATGAGGATTGGCCAAAGTGGCTCAGGCGGAGGGTTTCCGCTAGTGAGCTAAACCAGATTCTCACACTTTTGCCTCGAACATAGTGAGTCATCTCATTCACAGTAGCCAAATTGTTAACATTGTGTTATTTTCTGTAGTTTGCTGCCATCCATTTTAACTCGTCTAAGTCTAGTCTACAGAGCAGTTTACGTAAGACGTGCCGGACGCCGCCGGGCAGGTGGCAGTGGACCCTGTGGAAATCTTGTTCCGGCCGACCCCGGGAATTGCAGCCTGGTAACTCTGAAAACTGAATAAGGCATGGCTGATTACATTTACACGATGGAAATCCGGCTGACCCCGGACCAGCAGCGAGGCGTCACGCTGGTGCAGGATATCGCCCGCGATGCAGGCATGAACATTTACCTGACCGGTGGCGCGGTCCGCGACATCATCAGCGGATTTCCCATTCGCGACCTGGACTTCACGGTTCAGGGCAATCCCCTCAAGCTGCAAAAACAGCTCGAACACGCTGGGGCAGTAGTTGCGTCCACGGATGATGATCTGAAAACCCTGTATCTCGTGCTGCCCGGCAATGTGCGCGCGGAAATCAGTACGGCTCGCACCGAGCGTTATGAGAAGACGGGAAAGCCTCCAATCATTGCGCCGGGCACGATCATCGAAGACCTGCGGCGGCGAGATTTCACTATCAACGCCATGGCCCTGTCGCTGAACCCGGGGTCGCGTGGATTGCTGATGGACCCATTCAATGGGGCGGCGGATATTGAAGCCAAGCTGATCCGCATCCTGCACAACTATTCGTTCATGGAAGATCCGTCGCGGCTGATTCGTGCGGCTCGTTTTGCAGCGCGCTTTCATTGGCCGATCGAGGAACGCACGCTGGCCCGGATTCAGTCGGCCAAAGAAAACAACTACATCGAATACATCACCGATCGGGCCATTGGGCAGGAGATCGAACAGCTAGCCTACGAGGACGACCCGTTGCATATCGTCCGCGTGCTGGAAAAAGAAGAGTTGCTGAAGGTGCTCAATCCGCATTGGTCCACGGCGAAGGTGGACACTGCGGGGCTGGGACAGTTGATGAAAACCCGACAGCAGATGAGTCAACTGGGATACACGACGGATCCCTCGTCAGCGGTGCTGTATTTCCTGACCGCGCGCCTCGGCGACAAAGATATTGCCGACATGCGCAAGTTGATTCCGCGCAAGGATCTGGTGGTGGCGTGGAAGGATCTGGAAGACAACGCCAAGGATCTGGCCAAGCGCTTGACCGGTAAAGAAGCCGCGACGCCTTCCCGGACCTGGAAATTGCTGTCGGAAGCGCGGCCGGAGATGGTTCTTTTCCTTGAAGTCACGGCCAAGCAGCAAGCAGTAGCGCAGAAGATCAAGAACTTTTTCGGCAAGTGGCGACAGGTGCAACAGAAGCTGCCATTGCTCGAGATGACGGAGCTGCGCATCACTCCGCAAATGCCGGAGTACCCCAAGATTGCTCACGATGTATTCATGCTATTGCTGGACGGGAAACTGCACTCGCGGACGGAGATTCTGAAATTCCTGAAACCGCTTGCGCCGCCACCGCCACCACCGCCGCCACCTCCTCCGAAGCGTGGACGCGCGGCCAAGGCGGCTGCGGCCGCTTCCCAGGCAGCTCCGGTGCCTGCTCCGGCTGCAGGCAAGAAGAGAGGGAAGGGCGAAACCGCTGCGCCGGCGCCACCGCCCACAGCGAAAGCCGAGGTTGCAAAGGTCCACAATCCGCCGAAAGCCGAGAAGCACAAGTCGCCGAAGAAAGCAGCGAAACCCGCACGTAAGACCGCCAGCGGGAAGAAGAAGGCAAACGGCAAGAAGAGGCGGTAGACTGCGCCCTTAAGCATGCGGCCTCAAAATCCTAACCAGTGGATCCTGCCATCCTCAGCTCTGAGCTTTGCCACATTCCCTGAGGAGAGATCGCCGTCCCTCACCAACGGCCGGTTCAGATGGCACCGCCGCGGGCATGCGGTTGTCGAAGGGAAGTTGGTGCCCAGCCTGGTCGAAGCCATTGTCCGGTTGCTAGCGCTGCTGGTATCAACCATCCTTTGGTACTTATGCAAACCGGGTAATCTGCCGATGAAACCACAGGACGCTTATTTTGTACACATCCAAACTGGTTGGCATGGCGGAATTGGAACCCGGGGGCGCGAGCGTCGTATGCAATTGTCGCGACCACGCCCGGGAAGCGAAGCTCATCCAGGCCTCACTAGTGCCTGCAAAGGGTCTCTGCCACGAGTCCGTCGAGATCGCTTTCCGTTTTGTTCCCTTGCTCGAGGTTGGGGGAGACTTTGCCGATTTCTTCCTCTTGCCGGACGGCATGATCGGGATCTATCTGGGAGATGTGGTCGGGAAAGGATTGCCGGCGGCCATGTACAGTGCGCTCGTGATGGGAGTCCTGCGCGGCATTCATAAGACAGGGACGGACACCGCCAACGTCCTTATGCGGTTGAATCAACGCCTGGTACAGAGACCCATTGTGGGCCGCTTTTGCTCGACCTTGTACGTTCTTTTCAACCCTGCCACCCGGGAACTCATCTTCTCCAATGCCGGCATGGAATTGCCCCTGCTCGCCGCAGGAGCCACTTGTCAGGAGCTAGGTGGGGGTGGACTGCCCTCGGGAATGTTCCCCGGGGCCACTTACGAACGGCATGTCGTGCAACTCGCGCCGGGAGACTGCGTTCTGTTCGCGACTGATGGCCTCCATGACGCCCGTAACCGCGTGGGGATCGAGTTCCGCGCTGCACAAATGAAGGAGATCTGGGCACAATGCCGAAACAAATCGGCAACCGAATCCGTAGACTTCCTCTTCGATCGCCTGCTGGCCTTTTCCGGTGAGCGCATGTCGCACGACGATATTACTGCCGTGGTGTTGAAAGTGCTGCCCTAGGCGGCTGCGCTAGTGGCTGGGACATGCGAGTTGACTGGCGGACAAAAACACCCATCTCCTTGTAACCCGAACCGGACAACAATCGACCGGGTGCAAATCAGCTCGGGACGAGTCCACTAACCGTTATCCGATCAGTAGCCCGCCTCGCTCAACCTTGAGGTTTCCAGTTGAAAATGTGAGATAGTTAATGATTTTTAAGATAGTGCGCTGCAGTTGAACTTTACAAGGGGCGGTGGGATGACAAAACTGGGGAAGATTCTGTTTCTTATAGTAGTTGTAGGCGCAGTTCTTTTGATAGCGGGAACTAGCCTGACCATCGGCTGGCGTCCGTTCATTGGGCCAAAAGCGCGGCCGCTGACCTCGCGCAAATTCGAAGCAACGCCGCAACGGCTGGAGCGCGGGCGTTATCTTGCTGTGGGATTAACCGGATGCTCGGAGTGTCATTCGCAGCACGACTGGAAGACGCACGGCGCGCCAGTAATTTCGGGCACCGAAGGCGGCGGGCAGTGGATGGATATGGCCGATCTGCCGGGACACGTCGTCGCGCCCAACCTTTCGCCTGACCCGGACGCAGGCGCGGGCACATGGACCGATGATCAACTTGCCCGTGCCATTCGCGAAGGCATCGGCCATGACGGCCGAGCGCTATTTCCTATGATGCCCTACGAAGACTTTCGCCAGATGTCGGACGAAGATGTTGCCTCGATCGTTGTGTACCTGCGCTCGTTGCCCGCAGTACACAATCATTTGTCGAAGACGGAAATCATCTTCCCGGTGAAATATCTGATTCGTAGCGCGCCGGAGCCTGTAACGGCGCCGGTCAGCGCCCCCGACCCCTCCGAGCGGGTGAAGTACGGCCAATACCTGGTGAAGATAGGCGGCTGCGCGGACTGTCACACACCGCAAGATCAAGGGCAACCCGTCGCCGGATTCGAGTTCGCCGGCGGTTGGCTGATGCGCGGTCCATGGGGAGAAGCCACCACCGCCAACATCACACCTGACCCGTCAGGCATCGGCTACTACGACGAAGCACTTTTCATCGAGGTCATGCGCACCGGATACGTGAAGGCAAGAAAACTGAACTCAATCATGCCATTCAACGCCTTCAAGAATCTCACCGACGACGACCTGAAGGCGATCTTCGTATACCTGCGAACGCTGAAGCCGGTGAAACATCGAGTGGATAACACCGAACCGCCGACATATTGCAAGCTTTGCCGCAAAAAGCACGGTGGCGGGGACCAAAACTTAAACCTTACAACCCGGGCGAGGCCTTGCAGAAAATAGCGGATGAAAGGCTGATCATGCCGATAGAGAGTTCTGACGCAACAGTGCGTAGTTCAAAGTAGCCACTAGCCCCGTTCGCAGATCCTTTGTCTGCCTAGGGCCTTGCGATATAATCGTCGGGCCTTTTTTCTTTTGCGGCGCTCGTTGGCCGCGTCCTCCACATATGCTCGAGATGAAGGCCAGGATTGGCAAGATCAAACGGGTCTCGAGCGGCGGATCAGGGTCGAGCCCGAAAACCATGCTGCGCGACGCGACCCAGGAGCGCATCGGCGGCATCTGGCTGCAAGCCGTTGTGCTCCTACTCTCATTCCTGATTGTCTGGTCCCGCCGCCCCGATGCCATCCTCAACGCCGCAATTTTTTGCCGAAGACGGCGCCGTGTTTTATCGAGCTGCCTATGAAATGGGTTTCCGCTCTTTCCCCGTCATCTATGGCGGCTATGTCCATCTCCTTCTTCGTTTGGTCGCCATGCTCGCCTTGCTCGTTCCATTCTCTCTCGCACCACTTGTGATGAACCTGTGCGCCATCGTCGTGCAGATCCTCCCCGTGAACATATTCCTGTCCTCCCGCTTCTCTTACATCGGGCTGGGAGTGCGGCTGTTGGGCAGCTTCCTATACCTGGCTCTTCCCAATTCCTATGAGATTCACGCCAATATTACAAACGGTCAGTGGCACCTGACCCTGGCGGCTTGCCTGCTCTTGCTCGCTCAGCCGGCAAGCAACATCGCATGGAAGATCTTTGATGTCACGGTAATGGTGCTGACTTCCTTCAGCAGCCCCATGGGTATTCTGCTTCTACCCATCGCGGCGGCCTTGTGGTGGAAACGCCGCAACCGGTGGTCAGCGGTGTCGCTTGCCGCGCTCCTTCCCGGCGTGCTGGTTGAGACTCTCACCACTATTCTTTCTCAATCGCGGCAACCGCCCAATGGCGTTACTTTCGAGCGCTTTCTCGGCATCATAGGCGGTCAGGTTTTTTTCTCAGGCTTGTTCGGAATGAACACTGCTGCCTCTTATACTCCCCAGGGGCTTTTCCCCTACGCAGTCGCAGCCGCGCTCGTAGGTGGGGCCGCAGTGATCTATGCTTTTTTTTCTGCGCCGCTCGAACTGAGAGCGTTCCTGGCATTTTCCTTCGCAGTCCTCGTGCTCGGAATTGCTCGGCCTCAAGCCGGTTTGCCGGAGCAGCTTGACTGGGGAGTGTTTCTTATACCGGGCGCCTGTAACCGCTACTACTTCCTGCCAATGCTGGCATTCCTCGCGTCGCTGTTATGGATCGTCGCCAGTTCGCATTCTGCCCGCATGTTGCGCTACATCGCCATAGCCATATTGCTCCTGCTGCCCATCGGGATCTCCAAGGATTGGCGCTATGCTGCTTTCGGGGATTACCATTTTCAGCAATACGCTGACAGTCTTGAGTCCGCTCCCTCCGGTACGAAATTAGTGATTCCGATCAATCCGGGCTGGAAGATGGAACTGACCAAACGCTGACGTTCCTCTCCCTGCCGGTCCATGCGGACCGGGGCGACGGGTATACTTGAACCGCGAGGACGTCATGAACGACCTAGCCGGACGATTGCTCGAGCAAGCCCCTGTTTACAGGCTCTGGCAGGCGCCTTTTGCCGACCAGAAGTTCGCTCCCGTCCTGGCTCACAACCAGATGGCGCACGTCCGCAGAGTCCTCGATGTCGGCTGCGGACCGGGCACCAACGCCAAGTATTTCGCTCAAGCCGAGTATCTGGGAGTGGACGTCAACCCAGACTATATTCAGGATGCCCGTCAGCGTTACCGCCGTGAGTTTGTCGCCTGCGATGTCCGCACCTACCGCCCGCCGGTTGGCGCCCGCTTTGACTTCGTGCTCGTCAACAGTTTCCTGCATCACTTCAACACCAGTGAAGTGGAGAACCTTCTGCTCCATCTCAGCACTCTGCTCACCGAAGATGGGCATGTCCACATTCTCGAACTGGTCATGCCGCCCCATGCCTCGATTTCGCGCCTCCTCGCGCGCTGGGATCGCGGCAAATACGCCCGCCCTCTGCCCGAATGGCAGCACATCTTTTCCACCATCTTTAAACCGGTCCTATTCCAGCCTTACCCCCTGACCGGCTTGGGCCTGACTTTGTGGAACATGATTTATTTCAAGGGGACGGCCCGCCCATGAAAGCCGACCCTTGCGTCTCGTTCGCCATCGCCGTCTACAACGAAGAATTGGTGCTGCCCGAACTGCTTCGCCGCACCCGGGCTGTCATGGATCAGATTCCCGGCGGCCCGCACGAACTGGTATTGACCGACGATGGCAGTACCGACCGCACCTGGCAATTGCTCGAGGAGGCGGCCGCCCTCGACCCCCGCATCAAAGCCGTGGGCCTTTCCCGCAACTTCGGCCATCAGACCGCGCTCGGCGCCGCTCTGGATCACGTCACCGGTGATGTCGCCGTCCTGATGGACGGCGATCTGCAAGACCCTCCCGAGGGCGTCTTTGCGCTGCTCGAGCAATACCACCAAGGCTACGACGTGGTGTACGGCCGCCGGGTCAATCGCAAGGAATCCTTCTGGCTACGCTTCTGCTATTGGGTGTTTTACCGGCTGCTTGCGGTCCTGTCTTCGACGAGGCTGCCGCTGGATGCGGGCGATTTCGGCTTGATGTCGCGCAGAGTTATGGATGAAATCCGCGGCATGCCGGAGCATCACCGTTATCTTCGGGGACTCCGGACCTGGGTTGGTTTCCGCCAGATCGGAGTGCCCATCGAACGCTCCACGCGCCAGGCCGGAACGACAAAGTACAGCGGCCTCCGGCTCTTGAGGCTTGCGTCTGACGGTATCTTTGCCTTTTCGATTGTTCCGTTGCGAGCGGCAGCCCTCGTAGGTGCGGCCGCCATAGTGATCTCGTCGGCTTTTTCACTCTATTCGGTTTATGCAAGGTTCTGGCTGAAGACGCCCCAGGGATTCACAGCCTTGATCTTGGCGATCACTTTTCTTTCCGGAATCAATCTCTTCTTCCTGGGAATTATTGGTGAATATGTGGGGCGCATCTATGAAGAGGCAAAGGGTCGTCCCCACTACGTGGTTCGCAAACTGATTACGGACGGCGCGAAACAATGCGGCGAAGTGCAGGGCTGCGCTCAGAAGGTCGATGTAACCGCAAGAAAATCAACTCCACGGTAGAATGGCTTGGATCGAGACTATGGCGATCGTTACCGCGATTTGTTTGAGACGCACTGGTGGTGGCGCGCCCGCACTGAGTATATTGTCGAGACGCTCAGGCGATATCGTCCCGCGGCCGGTTGGACCACCATCCTTGACATCGGCTGTGGAGACGGTCTCTTCTTTGGCCGCCTGAAGGACTTTGGGGAGGTTGAGGGTATTGAGCCTTCTGCTGAGCTGGTCAGCCCTGACAATGCTGACCGCAATCGCATTCACATCCGCCCTTTCGACGAGGACTTCAAGTCAGGTAAACAATATTCGCTGATCCTGATGCTCGATGTGTTGGAGCATCTCGAGCGCCCCGTTTCTGCGTTGCGACACGCCCTGGAACTGCTGGAGCCGGAAGGAACCTTGGTCGCGACTGTTCCCGCATTCAGGGTGCTTTGGACGAATCATGATGTGCTGAATCATCACCAGACCCGCTACACGAAGAAGTCGTTCCGTGCGGTTGCGAATGGTGCTGGCCTGGACATCGAAGAAGAGCGGTATTTATATCACTGGACTTTTCCCATCAAGCTGGGTCTCCGGTTCGCGGAACAGGCCCTTCGGCTGAAAGCGAAGCTGCCGAAAGCAAACAAAGGTTGGGTGAATGAATCCCTCTATCGGATATCCCGATTGGAGCAAATGACACTGAGCCGACTGCGTGTTCCATTCGGAAGTTCATTACTGGTCGTGGGCAAGAAAAAGCAGGCCGACGGTCCGCCGCTGCCCCGTTAAAATACCCTCATCACTACGCTCATCTCCAATGCCTGTGGCGCTCTCCGACAATTCTGAACTGCAAGATTTGGTCCGACAGCTATCACGAACTGATTACGGTGCAGGCACCTCCCCTGAGTTAAGACCGCATCGTCTGAACTGGTGTTACCTGGGATTGCTCGTGAGATCGGCCAGGTACTTCTTCACCATCACCTTTTCTTGCGGGTCGTTGACAGATTTCAGATATTCCTCGAGCTGGGCCGCTTCGGCATCCGGCTTACGCTCCACTTCATAAATTTGCGCCAGCAGAAAGTGGGTTCGGGGTTCACGGTTGGTCTTATCGATCTCCGCTGCCTTCAACGCGCTCTTCTCTGCGTCAGCGAGCCGATGCATTCCAAGGTATGCGCCCGCGGCATAGAAGTAGGCATGGGGATTGTTAGCCGGATCGAGAGCAACTGCACTGTTGGCAAAGCGCAGCATTTCCTCCCATCTCTGCTCGACCGCGTAAAGATCGGCAAGGCAGAGATCGGCCGGAACATAGCCTGCGTCAACTTTTAGCGCTTGGGAGCAGGCGCTGCGGGCGTCGTCGGGCTTCTGTTGTGCCTTCAAAACCTGGCCCAGCAGTACCCACGCGGCCGGATATTTCGCATCTTCATCAAGCGCCTTGCGAAGATGCTCTTCGGCCTTGGCTAATTTGTTATGGCTTGCCGCGCTGCAGCCGCGCTGAAAATCCTTTCGAGCCGGCCCCGGAACTTCCAGAGACGCAACTCCCGCGGTGGGAGAACGGATCCCGGTCAGCGGCGGCATGAAACAGGACTCGTCGCCCGGGGCATTCGTGGGCGGCGGCACGCTGTCTGGCACCTTGACTCGATCGTCAGGAATGCTGGGAACGGCATTGTGGAAATCGTACCCAAAGCCGTGGTCGCCTAGCGAAGCCCGAGTGGCCTGCGCGGCCACGGGAGCGGACCAAAAAGCAACCATGATAAAGATGACGATGCTAGCGCACAACGAAAGAGCCGGCGCTACGAGGATGTACGATTCGCCATGGCGGTGCGTACCGCGCATAACGTCTGCATGCTACCTCTAAATGACATCCGATGCGCAACAAAATTGGGAGGCTGGTCCGCCGTGGACTCAATGTCCTAGTTCGGTTGCACAGATTCTGGTGCATGATTTGGGTCAAAAAAAACTCTCGTTTCGGCCTAAAATCTAGAAAACAAAGGACCGGAAATTTTCTTACCTCCTAGATCTATGGTTCTTAGGGTAGTTAGAGGCAAAATCTTGGAAACATTGGACTTATGTCGGTAACGCCACCGCCGCGTTCCAGCTTTGGAACCGCTCGTACTGGATTAGGTTGTCAAAGATCTAGATTATCTTGTAGATAACCTATGTACTGATATCTTATCGGAAGTGGAGGGTGGGAGCAAGAGAAAAGCTGTGGGGCGGGTCTTCTTTATTTCTCGTGCGCTGCGAGCGCCGGAAGAGAGGTGATTCTGGTCCTATTTTTCGGCATCGTGAGCGGAGTGGGCAGGCAGGAACTCTAGGCCGATCCGTTGACGACGGCGCAGCGAGCGGCTCCCATCAACGCGGCTTTGTCATTGGTGATGACTTTGACTGGCATGGCTTCGAGCAGGGGCTGCATGCGGCCCTTTCCGACGAATGCACTCATAAACAATGGCCCGGAAAGTTTGGCCAGCATCTTGGGAGCGATGCCACCGCCGAGGTAAATTCCGCCGGTGGCCATCAACTTGAGAGCAAGGTTTCCCGTCTCCGCCCCAAAGACAGAAACGAAAAGATCAACCGCTTGTTCGCACAACCCGCACTTGCCGTCGAGCGCGGCTCTGGAGATGGCAGGTGCAGGGTCGCCGTGAACCATCTCATCGGTGAGCCACTGCGGCTCGGTTCCGCGGCCGGTGTCGCGCAGGAAATGAAACACGTTGACCAGGCCAGGACCAGAGACAATGCGCTCGTAACTGACGTGTCCATGGCGGCCGGAAAGGTAGCGAAACAACTCCATCTCCAATTCGTTGCGCGGCGCAAAATCGGCATGGCCACCTTCGGTGGCGAAGACGCGATATCGAGATCCGTCCCAATACATGCCGGCCTCGCCCAAGCCGGTGCCAGCGGAGATCACGGCCTGATTGCCCTCGGGATTTCCTTTCACCTGGTTCAGCGACACGACATCTTCCGGATCGAGAGTGGCGATGCCCCACGCGTTGGCCTCGAGATCGTTGATGAGAACGGCATTCTTCAGGTTAAGTGCATCGGCAAGACGCTTCGACTCGATGACCCAGGGAAGATTAGAGGTCTCGACCCGCCCGTTGCGAACCGGACCCGCCACGCCGAAGCAGGCGGCATCGGGATGCAGGTTTGCGGTCGTGACGAACCGGGAGACGATTTGATCCAGGCCGGCAAACTCGCGGCTGGGGAATACGGATGCGGAAACCAGCCGGAGATGGCCGTTCGCAACATCGAAGAAGGCCAGCCTTGCATTCGTTCCTCCGATGTCGCCTGCCAGGATCATTTCTCGAAGTTCCTCCAGTGACGGCCGTCGCGCTCTAGCAAGTCATCGGCCTCTTTCGGGCCCCACGTGCCGGAGGCGTAGTTAGGGAAATTGCGGGGAGGCAGCGCCTTCCAGACATCCAAAACCGGACTCACCACACACCACCCGGCTTCGACCATGTCCGCGCGCTGGAACAGAGTCTGGTCGCCGATCATGCAATCGTGGAGCAGCCGTTCATAACCCGTGCTAGGCTGGGTTCCGAAGTAGTCGGCATACTCGAAGTTCATGTCAACCGCACCCAACCGCATAATCGGTCCAGGAACCTTGGCTGCGAATTGCAACGAGATTCCTTCCTCCGGTTGAATATGCAGCACCAGTTGGTTGGGCATCAGATTCTCGACCGGAGTGTCACGGAAGAGCACGAAGGGGGCTCGGCGGAACTGAATCACGATGTGGGTATTCTGTGCTGCCAAGCGCTTTCCGGTGCGGAGATAGAAAGGAACGTCGGCCCAGCGCCAGTTGTCGATCAGCAGCTTCATGGCGACAAACGTCTCGGTTCTTGAGTCAGGGGGAACGTCGCCTTCTTCACGATAGCCAGGCTCACGCTGACCTTTGATGATTCCGGGTCCGTATTGCCCGCGCACCGTTCTGGTAAGTACCTCTTCCGCAGTGATGGGTTGGATGGCGTGAAGAATCTTGGCTTGCTCATCCCGCACCGCGTCGGCGTGAAACGAAACGGGCGGCTCCATGGAAGTCAGGCTGATCAGTTGCATGATGTGGTTGGGCACCATGTCACGCAACGCGCCCGCCTGATCGTAATAACTGCCGCGCTGCTCCACTCCCACGGTTTCTGCCACCGAAATCTGGATGTGGTCGATATAACGACGATTCCAGATGGGCTCGAAGATTCCATTGGCGAATCGAAAGGCCAAGATGTTCTGGACCGTTTCCTTGCCCAGATAATGATCGATGCGATAAATCTGCTTTTCTTTGGCAACCCTCAGCAGTTGGACGTTTAACGTCCTCGCCGAGTCCAAGTCGTGCCCGAATGGCTTTTCGATGATGACCCGGCGCCAATGCTGATTGTCCTCTTCCATCAGGCCAACCGCCGCCAACTGTTCCACGATTGGGCCAAAGAAGTTCGGGGCAGTCGCCAGGTAGAAGAAAAAATTGCTGTGCGTGGTGTGATCCTGGTCGACTTTCTGTAGAAAATCCTTCATCTGTACATAAACATTCTTGTCGTTGAACTCGCCGCTCACGTAGTACAAGCGTTTGACAAACCATTCGACGATGTCCTGGTCTACATTCCCGCCCGCGTAGTGCTTTAGATCTTCAGCGACTTTTTGGCGGAAGTCGTCGTTCGACATCTTGCCATGCGATGTGCCTACGATGGCAAATTCGCGAGAGAGCAGTTCAGCCTTGGCCAGGTTATAAAGTGCGGGAATAAGCTTGCGTCCGGTCAAGTCGCCGCCAGCTCCAAAGATCACCATTACGCAAGGATCGGCGGGCCTGCCTGGGCGGTGTTGCTGTGTTTGGTGAAGCGCTTCTGTCGTAGCCATAGCCATTACCCTCTAATTGAAAGCTGAGTGCGGCGGATGGTTCTAGAGGTCCGCCGGATGTCCGATGCACCGGGCGTCGCTTCGCGAGAGTGTAATTCGATCATTCCCGGCTTCATAGCGCTTCGCCCCAATATTAAATCGTTTTTCTAGTTCTGGCGAATCCAGCTGCGCCGCTTTTCAGAAGCGAGGGCAAGATGCCCTCGCGACAGCCGGCAAGATGGCGGCGCTACAAATTGTTTCAGTACGGCTCTTCACGACGTTGCTCGGTTGTCACTTCGAGCTTTTTTCCACGGCTTTCAGCAATTTGTCGAAGGCTTCGGCGAAGAGGCGGACCCCGTCGTCGGTCAGCTTGTCAGTGACCTCTTTCATCGAGATCCCGACTTTGGCCGCCGTCTCCATAGTTCGATTGGCCGATTCAACGTCCTCGGTCAAGCTGGGCCGCGCGCGACCGTGGTCGCGGAAGGCATCCAGCGTTGCTGGCGGAATGGTGTTGACGGTGTCCGGCCCGATCAGTTCTTCCACGTACAGCACGTCACGATAGTTGGGATTCTTGGTGCTGGTGCTGGCCCAAAGCACACGCTGCGTCTGCGCGCCTTTGGCGGCTAAGGCCTTCCAACGGTCGCCGCTGAAAAGTTTCTGATAGCTGACATAGGTTTGCTTGCCATTCGCAATCGCAACCTTGCCGAGGATAGTCTTCAATTGCTCCTGCGCGCGCGGGTCATTGGAAGCCTTGAGGTGCTCACCGACGATGGCGTCTACGGAGCTGTCAATGCGGCTGATGAAGAAGCTGGCTACGCTGGCGATTTTGCTGACGTCGCCTCCGCGGGCTGACAGTTGCTCGAGGCCTGCGATGTAGGCTTCTGCCACGCGTTTATAAACTTCCTGCGAGAACAGCAACGTCACATTAATGTTGATGCCCTCGCCGATCAACTGCTGGAAAGCTGGAATGCCCTCGGCGGTGCCGGGAACCTTGATCATCACGTTTTCGCGGGCCACGGTTTTCCAAAGCCGGCGCGCTTCGGCCAGCGTGCCCTGCGTATCGCGAGCGAGATATGGCGATACTTCGAGGCTGACGTATCCGTCGCGGCGCTTTGAGCTGTCGTACACCGGGCGCAAGAAGTCGGCGGCATCCTGAATGTCGCGGATGGCGAGAATCTCGTAGCGGCCTTTGGCATCGAGATCGGTTCTTGATCGCAGGGACTGCAGGATGTCGCTGTACAACGTGCTGTCCGCGATGGCCTTTTCAAAGATGGCGGGATTCGAGGTCATGCCGCGAAGGCCGTCCTCTTCAATCAGGCGCTTGAGCTCGCCGCTGGTAAGCAGGTCGCGACGGATGTAGTCCAGCCATACAGATTGGCCGTACTTAAGGAGATCTTTTAGTGGATTGGTTGCTTTTGCGGTCTCAATGATTCCGGTTGCCATTGATGCCTCCTGATTCAAAATTCTGAACGCACGGCCAACAGTTGTCTCACCCCACGCCAGATCCTTCAGGACCTCCGGTCCTCAGGATGACGTCAAAAACTAAGGGCTACGTCAAAAACTGAGCGCTTCGTCAAAATCTGAGTGCTGCGTAGGATCATCCAGGTTGTGACGTCATCCTGAGGGACCGTAGGTCCCGGAGGATCTCGCGTGCAGTACCACCAGCTTCGGTTCGCCCAAATTCTATTTCGAGGACGCAATCGCCTGCCGAGCCGCCTCGACCACTTTCTCCGGCGTGAAGCCAAACTTCTTCAACACGTCTTTGATCGGTGCCGACGCTCCAAAGCTGTGCATTCCAATCATTCGCCCGGTCGGTCCAACGTACTGCGACCAACCGAACGTGGATGCGGCCTCCACCGAAACTCGTGCTTTCACTGCCGGCAGCAGAACTTGCTTCTTGTAATCTTCGCTTTGCTTTTCGAAAATGTCCCACGAGGGCATGCTGACAACGCGAGCTTTGATTCCTGCTGACGTCAGCTGTTCGTAAGCGGTTACGCAGAGAGATACTTCGCTTCCCGTTCCCATCAGAATTACTTCCGGCTTGCCGTCGGACGCATCGGCCAAAACGTATGCTCCTTTGGCGACGCCAGTGGCCGGCGCATACTTCGAGCGGTCAAACGTCGGGAGCGGTTGCCGCGTCAGTACCAGGGCTGCGGGTTCATGCTTTAGTTGCATGATCACTTTCCACGCTTCCACGACTTCATTGGCGTCGGCTGGTCTGAGCAGCACCAGGCCGGGAACGGCGCGCAACATCCCCAACTGTTCAATCGGTTGGTGAGTGGGACCGTCCTCGCCCAAGCCGATGGAATCGTGTGTATAAATAAAGATCGAAGGGACTTGCATGAGCGCGGCCAGACGGACGGCAGGCTTCATGTAATCGGTGAAGTTGAAGAACGTGCCGCAGTAAGGACGAATCTTCGATACCGCCATACCGTTAATCGCTGCGGCCATGGCGTGTTCACGAACTCCGAAGTGTAGATTGCGGCCGGCATAACTTCCGGGTTGAAAATCTCCGGCGCCTTCAAATTTCAGCCGTGTCCGGTCGGAAGTCGCCAGGTCCGCCGAGCCTCCCATCAGCCATGGGATATTTTGTGCGAGCGCGTTCAGCACTTTGCCGCCGCTGTCGCGGGTAGCCATGCCTTTCGGGTCGGCGGGGAAGGTGGGCAGGTTCTTGTCCCATCCGTTGGGCAGTTCGCGGTGTTGCATGCGGTTGATCTGGTCCGCGAGTTCGGGAAATTTTCTGCTGTATTCTGCGAACGACGTTTCCCACTTCTGCTGCAGGTCGTGTCCGCGTTTTCCGATTCCCTGGCGGAAGTTCTCGAGCACGCCATCGGGAACGAGGAACTTCGCGTCCTCTGGCCAACCATAATTTTTCTTGGTGAGGCGTACTTCTTCCTCGCCCAAGGGTTCGCCATGGGCCTCGTTGGTATCGTGTTTGTGCGGCGATCCGTATCCGATATGGCTGTTTACAACGAGCAGGGTGGGGCGATCGCGAGTCTGCAGAAAGTTGTTGTAGGCCTTTGCCAGCGCGTCGAGGTCATTGGCGTCGGTGACGTGCACAACGTTCCAACCGTAACCCTGGAAGCGCTCACCCACATCTTCGGTGAATGACCAGTCAGCTGGCCCATCCAGCGTAATGCGGTTGTTATCGTAAATCCAGCACAGGTTAGGCAGCTTCAAGTGGCCCGCCAGCGACGCCGCCTCGGAGCCTACTCCTTCCATGAGGTCGCCATCACCGCAGAAGGCGTAGACGTTGTAGTTGAAGATCTCGAAGCCCGGCCGGTTGAAGTTCGCCGCCAGCCAATTGGCCGCAATCGCCATGCCTACGCTGTTTCCGATGCCTTGTCCCAGAGGACCGGTCGTGGTTTCTACGCCAGCGGTGTGCCGGTATTCGGGATGCCCGGGAGTCTTGCTATCAATCTGACGAAAGTTCTTTATGTCGTCCAAGGTGACAGCGAATTCTCCGGTCGTCTCGTACTCCGGATTCACTCCGCGAACCTGGGACAAATAGAGCATCGCGTACAGCAACATGGAGGCGTGCCCATTGGAGAGCACGAAGCGGTCGCGATTAGGCCAGGTGGGATTCGCGGGATCAAAGCGCAGGAATTGTTGCCACAGACAATAGATCACGGGCGCCAACGCCATGGGTGCGCCGGGGTGCCCGGAGTTTGCTTTTTGCACGGCGTCGATCGCCAGGGTCCGGATTGTATTGATGCTCAGGGTTTCCAGTTGCTTGCCAGTCAGAACTTGCTCGCTCGCTACCACAGAAAGTTCTCCCTTCGGACGAAGTTATCAGAGCCGTACGATCGGTGCCTCCGCGTCTCAGGAAGTGAGAACGGAGGATATGCCCCACATCAGGCAGTTTATCAAGCTTTCGAGAGGCGCGTGCGGATGATCAAAGCGGAAAACACGAACCTCTTCAGCGGGGATTTGTGATCCGCTTAACATCCCTAATCTCTAGGATGTAATGGGAGGGAAAAGGGTTCAAGATCGATTTAATTCAGGATGCTAACGCTTCATTTGCGCGAGGTAACCCTGCTGGGTCTGATAGCTCTTGGTGATGTTTTCCACGAACTTCAAGAATTGCTTGAGCGTCTCGCGTTCGGCAGGTTCGAGATTGTCGAACTTGAGGCGAACTCCAAAAGTGGGATTGCTCCGGGTCACGATTCCGTTGAGGATCAAACCCTTGACCCAGATTTTTCCGCTAGCCACCCAGAGTCCGATTTCCAGCTTGACTCCGGTTTTGACTGGAGTCGCGGTTTCCACGAAGCCTCCGCCCAAACTGGTGTTCGACAGATTGCCCCAAACTGGCGTGGGCGACCCGTCGATGCGCAATTCGACTGCGACGAAACACTTCATCCGCGGATAGCGCCGCCGATCCTGGCCCCAGCAGGGAGTGAAAATATCCGGCTCGAACGGTGGAGTCGCTGCGGACGTGATCGCGACTGGGGGCTCTGGTGAACATTTCGGAGAAGCTGACGCCGTGGACTGTACCCTTGGACCCCTGCTCTTGATCTTGCGCATGGTCTCGAGCAATACCTGGTCGCGTCGACCGGCGTCGGCATCCCGATAAGCCTGCAGGAGCTCGCCGAGATGACTCACAATTTCCGGGTCGGTGAGGAGCTTGGTCCAGTCCGCTCCGGGTGTACAGGTCTTGGTTTCAGTCAGTTTGATCGGTGGGCTCGATTTAGCGGAGTTCTCCACAGTCTTAGAGTGAAGCAGGTTCGCAAGCTGGACAAGATGACTGTGGTGTAGCGTTATCGGTAACCAGAACCGGCAGGTTGGCCGTTTGAGACGGCGATCGCCAGGACCGTCAACCCGCTTACCAGCAACGGGAACCACACTTGTGCGATCCAGGGCACGGGAATGAGAAATAGCACGTCAAGGTCGGCGAGGGAAGCGGGCCATCGCACGGTGGCCCAAAGGCCGGCGTAGTAGGCGATATCCCAGAGGGCAAAAAGCCAGAGGAACGCGGCCCAACGCGCGCTTGCCCTGGAGGCCGTCAGCAGCGCCACGCTGATCAGCATGACCATGGTGGCCGCCTCGCGATACACCTCGATGGCGAGGAGACTTGGAGGAAACTGGGAGATCGATGTTGCCTGTTCGTAGCCCGCCGAGGAATTCCGGAGGTCGGTTAAGGTTCCGGTGTAGCCGGGGAGCAGACCCACCGCCGCACGCAGGTAGACTACGACTGCGGCCTCCACAAAGCCGAAAGCGACGGCAAAGATCGCAATGGTAATCAGCTGCCGCCGACTTAACAGTTGCCCCAGGCGGCGAAATGCAAAGTAGGTGGCACATGGAATCAGGATCAGCAGGTTCACCCACCAGGGCTGCGCCCAAAGCTGGAACTTCTCCAGATGCATAGAGCAGAAATTCTAAACTGACTTAGGCCTGCCGTGGTGAAATGCGGACGGGATTCCTGAAGCCCGCCCGCAACTGCAATCTTCCGAGGCTGTCATCAAGCGATTACGTTGACGGCGCTTTCTGAGGTCGACGCCGCCGGATTGGACTCCGCGCCAGGATGCAGCTTAAAGGTACTCTCAAGCGCAGAAAATGCTTGCTGCGCCGCGGCGAGATTTCCGCTTTGAAGTGCGCCGCCGATGGCGCTGAAGTCAGCCGCCCGATTGGTCCAGAGGAACGGATTATTTCGGTGGAGCACGGTTTTACCCAATGACACCAGGTTGTTGTAGGCTGCTTCGGCGCCAATCAGATTACCGGATTGCAGGGCTTCTTGCAGTTGCTTAACCTCAGGGCGCCGTTCAGCAATATACTTTTGCCATGGGGTTGGGTTATGCGAGATCGCGGAGCTGTCGGATGATGGTTGAGGAACGATGCTGGAAAGGCTGATGGCGGACATTATTTTCTCCTTAGAATTGGACTGGCCTGTGGCCGATGACCGTGCGGCCTCGGTTCTGCTACGCTTCTCCATACTGAATCGACAGACGTCCAGTTGCTTTAATGTGTGCCCGGAGACCGCGCTCTTCCATAGGCTTGCGATCTATGTGGTTCGCGGGCCAAATTCAAGCCGTCAAATTAACCGGCTGGAAGGCGCCGCTCTGGCTCGCGGCACTGCTGCCGGAGCCGCTGATGCTGTCCGAAAGCCCCGACAGGAGTGAGTTCAATACGGATCCGCCGTGATGCGGCCGGTGATGGTGCGCGGCCATCGGAGGCGAACTCTGTAAGTTCTGTTGAACCGATGAGTACGCCTGCCGTGCACCGGCAAGATTGCCCGACTGCAGCGCCGAACCCAATTTGCTGAGGTCTTGCGACAGCTGCACGCTCAACAGGCCGGAATTGCTTGCGTTGTTGGTAAGAGTGCCAAACGCCTGCTGGGCGCTGCTCAAGTTGCCCGACTGCAGCGCCTGCGTGAGCTGCTGAAACTCCGTTCGTTGCTGCTGGTTCGGGGTTTGCAAGTTGTAGGCCTGATTCAGGGTGGTGCTGGGGAGAATCGGTGATACAGACATTTGGTCGGCTCCTCGATACTGACTCTTTCCCGATATGCAAGTCGTCTGCCAGAATCCTTCGCCGTGGCCTTCTCATCCAGACTGCTGATTCCATTTAAAGTTGAGCGCAATTCTCTGCGGGCTCTTTATCCGGATCGAGTGCGCAGGGGCAAGTGCTGCCTCTGCTCAGTTGGTCACCGGGCAAAATATGCCTGAGGTTCTCGGCTACACCAACCCGGCCTTCCCGTGTTTGTGCCTGCGAAATTACAAAGGCTTGACAAATCCTTGACAGTCGTCCTGCCCGAATCACATAACATCGCTCGTCTGCGAGCTGCGAGGTCTGGCTCGTCTCGACGATCAAAATCTCTGGCTCACGAATGCCGTGTTAATCCGGTTTTACTAAATCCAGGAGGGGAACGAATGAAAACGCTTAATCAAATGTCCGGCGCGAACCGTCGTCTTATCGCGCGTGTGATTGCACTGATTCCGTTGGTCGCGCTAGCATTGGCCAGCGCGGAAGCTGGGACCATCACGAAGGTCGCTTCTACGATTCCCAGCAACGGAGACCTCAACCCTTACGGCGTTGCCAGCGTGCCCACCACCACAGGGTCGTTGACCAAAGGAAATATTCTGGTCAGCAACTTCAACAACAGTCAAAACCTGCAAGGCACGGGGACGACCATTGTCCAGATCACCCCGAGCGGCGCCGTCACCCTGTTTGCCCAGATTGATGCCAGCACTCTGCCCGGCCCCTGCCCCGGTGGAGTTGGACTGACCACCGCGCTGGTCGCGCTCCGCACGGGATGGGTCATCGTTGGCAGCGTGCCTACCACCGACGGAATGTCGGACACCGTGCAAGCCGGGTGCCTGCTGGTATTGAACAGCGGCGGTCAAGTGGTCGAGACATTCTTTGGTTCGCTCATCAATGGTCCCTGGGATATGGCAGCCTTCGATGGCGGACGCAGCGTCAGTCTTTTCGTCACTAATGTTCTAAACGGCACGGTCGCTGGCGGAGGCAAGATCGTACATCAAGGCACGGTTCTGCGCCTGGACTTGAACATTCCCCACGGGTCAATGCCGAACCTGCAGCAGATGACAGTAATTGGCTCAGGTTTCGCGGAGCGGACCGATCCGAACGCGCTGGTAATCGGACCGACTGGACTTGCCCTTAGCCACAGCGATCGCCACGACACCGATCGCCGTGACGACGATGGCCACGGCGGCGTACTTTATGTCGCCGACACTCTCAACAACCGCATCGTCGCCATCGAGGATCCGCTGCGACGCAACACGTCCGATGGAACGGGTACGACGGTCTCTCAGGGCGGCGCTTTAAATGGTCCACTCGGCCTGGAGATTGCGACCAACGGAGACATCTTGACGGTCAACAGCGGAGACGGATACCTGGTGGAGACCAAGGTGGAAGGCCACCACGGGCATCAAATCAGAAAAGTGTTGTTGGACGACATGGGCACCGGCGCCGGCGCCTTGTTCGGACTGATCGATGTCGCGGGCCAGGGCATCTATTTCGTGGATGATAACGAAAACGCCTTGAACCTTTTTCACTGAGGATTTGGATCTAGCCGAGACGTGCCGTGCGAAGTTTGAAAAGCATGGTGCGCCCGGAGAGATTCGAACTTGAGGCGTTTTGCGGGCGTGAGCGAAAGCGGGAGCCCGCAGCCGAAATCCTGAGCGCAGCGAAGGATCTTGGGGAGTGCATGGTGCGCCCGGAGAGATTCGAACTCCCGACCTACAGCTCCGGAGGCTGCCGCTCTATCCAGCTGAGCTACGGGCGCACGCCAGTATTTCCAGTGTACATGCGGAGCTTTACCCTATCAATTGATGGATCGAAAGTCATCGTCATGCTCTAAGCAACGACCGCTGAGCGATGACGCTGGACTGATCATTCTGATTTGCCGGAAGTCCGAAAGGAGTCTAATAGCGATTACGTCCGCCACCACCCCCCCCGTGTCCGCCGCCGCGGCCGCCACGATCTCGACCGCCGCCTCCTCCGCCTCCGCGCTCGACCTTTGGACGAGCCTCATTTACGTTCAAGGTGCGTCCGCCAATCTGCGTGCCGTTCAGCGCCGCGATGGCCTTCTCTCCGTCTTCCGCGCTCGTCATCTCCACGAAGCCGAAGCCACGCGAGCGCCCGGTATCCCGGTCGGTCATGATGCTGACCCGGTCCACCTGTCCGTGTACCTCGAAAAGTTTGCGCAGTTCGTCTTCCGAAGTATTGAAGTCGAGGTTCCCAACGAAAATGTTCTTCAAGCGAATTTGCCTCTGAGTGAGCTATTTGAGCGTGGGCGACTTCGGCAGCAACTGGGAGGCTGGTTGGCCAAGCCGAAAGCCAAAGTTGACGAACAATCAAATGCGCAGGAAGTATAGCAGGTCTGCTATTTGTGGGAAGCTATTCTCGTTCCTTTCACAGAACCTGTCATTCTGAGCGCAGTGGCCCGATTCGCTCGCGAATCGGACCACGAAGTCGAAGAATCGCTACATGCCAACAACGCCATTGCAATATCGATGCATTCCCCTCATGCATTGCAGCGAAGGCTTCACGGGAGAACGCCTCGACGTCTGCGGATGAGCTTGCTGAGTAGGGATCTTTCGACTCCGTATGTTCCGTGCGAGCGCACGAAACATACTGCGCTCAAGATGACAAATTCTTAACAGCCGTCCACCTTCCAGTACCCATCGCGCTGAAAGCCGAGCTGGAGAAGGCGATTCTTGGGATCATGACGCTTGCCGCACTCGGGACACTTCAGGTAGCGGCCCCACGCAGTACCCTTCCGATCATAGTTTTCAGAAACTGCGAAGGTTGTTCCGCAACTGCAGGGTACAAGATACAGCTTCAAGTCGGCATCCGTCTTCTGAGCTCGACGGGAATCCGGCTTGGCGGGATGGCGGGGCATTATCGCTCTTCTTCCGCCATTGCCATCGAACTCCTCTTTCGTTTGTTGGCTTGCAGGATCTTCTTGCGCAGCCGAAGAGATTTCGGCGTGACTTCGACAAACTCGTCGTCAGCGATGAATTCAATGGCCTGCTCAAGATTAAGATTTCGGAATGGCACCAGTCGAACCGCGATGTCAGAGGTAGAAGACCGCATGTTGGTCAATTTCTTTTCGCGGACCACATTCACGTCGAGGTCGTTATCCTTGGCGTTTTCGCCAATGATCATGCCCTCATAAACATCGATTGTGGGGCCGACAAAAAGCTCGCCACGCTCCTGCAGGCTGTAAAGAGAATACGGCGTGGTCACTCCCGCGCGATCGGAAACCAGGGCGCCAGTCAGGCGGTGGGGAATCTCGCCTTGCCATTCGATGTAGCCATCAAAGAGGGAGTTCATCACGATCGTGCCGCGAGTATCAGTGAGCAACTGGCTGCGTAATCCGATCAAGCCGCGGCTGGGCACGCGAAATTCGATCCGCACGCGGCCGTATCCGTGATTGTGCATGTTAAGCACTTCGCCCTTGCGCGCGCCGAGTTGTTCCATCACTACGCCGACAAAACCTTCAGGCACATCCACGGTCAGCTTCTCGATTGGCTCCATGAGCTTGCCATCGACGCGCTTGGTGACGATCTCCGGCTTTCCCACCATGAGTTCGAAGCCCTCGCGGCGCATCATCTCAATGAGAATCGAAAGCTGCAGCTCGCCCCGGCCCATAACGATGAATGAATCCGTGGTTGCGGTATCCTCCACGCGCAGGGAAACGTTGGTCAGCAGCTCTTTTCGCAGCCGCTCCCGGAGATTGCGGGAGGTTACATATGTGCCCTCGCGCCCGGCAAACGGCGAGGTATTCACCGTGAACAGCATGGCGATCGTAGGCTCATCGATGGTGATGTGCGGCAGGGGTGCCGGATTCTCTGCGTCAGTAATGGTTTCGCCGATGGTGATGCCTTCGACGCCGGCTACGGCGATTATGTCGCCGAGAGTCGTCTCGGTGATGTCAGTTCGCTTTAGTCCGGAGAATGAAAACAGCTTTGTGATTTTCGTTTTGTGAAGCGTACCGTCAAGTTTTGCAATCGCCACATCTTCGCCGGTAAACATGGTTCCGTTGAACACGCGCGCAATTGCCAGTCGGCCCAGATAGTCGCTGTAATCGAGGTTTGCTACTAGGATCTGTAGCGGTCCAGCCACGTCGCCTTTGGGCTCGGGAATGGTTTCTACTATGGTCTCGAACAGCGGCTGCAGGTTCACGCCGCCTCCTTTTATATCCCGCGAGGCAGTTCCGGCTTTTGCGTTAGTGTACAAAACCGGAAAGTCGAGTTGCTCTTCTTTGGCATCAAGATCAATGAAAAGATCGTAAACTTCGTTCAATACTTCCTGAGGACGGGCGTCAGAGCGATCAATCTTGTTGATTACGAGGATGGGCGCGAGGTGAGCTTCCAGCGCTTTGCTAAGGACGTAGCGCGTTTGGGGTAAAGGGCCTTCACTGGCGTCAACCAGCAACATCACGCCGTCGACCATCTTCAAGGCGCGCTCTACTTCTCCGCCGAAATCGCTGTGGCCGGGTGTGTCCACGATGTTGATCTTTACATCGTGGTAGAGGATGGCCGTGTTCTTGGCCAGAATGGTGATGCCGCGCTCGCGCTCCAGGTCGTTCGAATCCATCACCCGTTCAATGATGTGCTCGTTGGAACGAAAGGTGCCGCTCTGCTGCAGCATGGCGTCGACCAGCGTGGTCTTGCCATGGTCTACGTGGGCAATAATAGCGATGTTACGAATGCTGGAACTCAAATGGGACTTCCTTCCCGATGACCGCTCTAATCACTTTACTATGGGTTCGGCACGTTCACCACAGAGACGCGGAGGCACAGAGAAGAAATCTTGGGACTTTCTCTGTGTCTCTGTGACCCTGTGGTAAGAAGGTCAGCCGGAGATAGTCTTGGGATGGGAAGCGGGCGTGCCGGCTAGTCGGCTCTCGGCCTCTTTCACAGCGCGGCGGGCTGCCACAATGGCTTTACCGGTGGTGGATTCGGCGCCTTCGGAATCGGTGTTGGCGAAGAATACGCGGTCCATCGGTTGTCGTGCCAAAGGTTGCACTTTGGTGTAAAGACCGGGCGTCGACATATAAAGAGGATGGCCGCGGCGGTAGATGTGCACCTCGACCGGATCCACGTTGAACCCGGGCATCAGCTTTTGAAAGTCGTCAAGCACACTGACAGCTTTTTTCCGAGCGCTCGATTCTGTTAGCAGGTAACCGCGATCGTCTTCGCTCATGGGCGTGTAGCAGGTAAGGATGTTGTACTTCTGCTTGTAGCCCGGCTGGTTGCGGATTGTCCAATCCGCCACAATGAAATCGGTAAATGTGTTTCCTGGACACCACGTGTCGTAGCTCTTGTTGAATACGGGCTTGTCGAAAATCAGGTTTACCACCGCATAAGGAATGTAGCGGATCTGGTGCATGGCGTCGCTCTGTTTCTCCGAGAGACCCTGCACGATGCGCCGCGTGATGAATTTCGGACTAGCCATAATGACCGCTTTTGCCGCGACGGTCTTAAGCTCCGCGCCCTGCAGGTAGGTGACTTGTACTTCCTGGTTGTCGGGGACGACGGCGACCGTGGTCGCGCCCAGTTGCAGGTGTTCGGCGAATTTTGCTTGCAGGATCTCCGCCAATCTCTTGCTAATCGCGCCCAGGCCGCCGGGCCAGGTGTAGAAATCGGGTACGGCGTCTCCAGCGATCTCTTGCATTTCATCGATGCCGAGCGCGGCGGCAGTATCCTCAGTCGCGGCCCCCCAGTTCGAAGGGCCGTAGTTATCCCACCATTGCTTTACCTCGACCGGGTAGCCTTTCATGAAATCAGAAAACGGAACGTTGTAGAGTCCGTTGCCCCGTTTCTCAAGATCGATTGCCAGCATGTCCTTCTTGAACTTCTTGAAGCCCTCGCGAACGGACGCGGAGTAGGGCAATCTGTCGAGGCCTTCCGCCCAGGTATTGGCAATCCATTCGCCCTTGATGATGGTGCTGTCTCGATCATTGATGGGCAGAGGCTCCAGGCCGATTTCTTTGGCAAAGCTGTACGCATCTTCACTCTTCCCGAGGAATGCTGACCCTGTCGCATACGCGTTTCCCTGGTATTCCATTAAATAAGCGTTGCCGCCCCAATGAGGTTCTTTCTCCAGCAAGAGGAAATCGCGACTGCGCAATAAATAAGCCGCGGCCAGTCCGCTTACCCCTCCTCCGACGATCACAACGTCGTGGCGCGCGGAAACTGGCGGCCGGGAGAAGATTTTGCCATCACGTACCTGGTGGCAGATACGATTGTCTTCGCCGTTCACTTCCGGCTGTGGAGTTTCGGCCGCTAATAAAGAAAGATCAACCGGGCAACCGGCTGCCACCGATCCCGCGACGACGAACTTGATGAAGTCCCTGCGATTTGTAGTCATATGTAATTCTGCCCCTAATAGCCGGTGGAGAGCGGGGTCCCCGCCCAGTTGGACGGGCGAGGACGCCCGTCCTCCTTGATTCACACAGCAACCCCTTGCTTTTCCGTATTCATCCGTAGCCTGTACCAGCTCACGATCGCGATTAGAGAAAAAACAAAAATAATGCTGGAGATGGCGTTAATCTCCGGCGTGATCCCTCGCCGCAACCGTCCCCAGATTTCCAGCGGCAGTGTGTTGTCGCGCCCAATCAGAAAAAAACTGACCGCGATCTCGTCCATGGATAGCGTAAAAATCAGCAAAGCAGCGCCGATGATGGATAGTCGCAGATTGGGAATGGTGACCCGCCAGAACGTCTGCCAGTAATTTGCCCCGAGATCGAGAGAGGCTTCCTCCTGGGCGCGATCCAATTTCTGCAAGCCTGCGAAAACTTCGGTGGTGCCGACGGAGATCAAAGCTGTGCCGTGACCGAGCACAATCGTGAGCAGGCTTAGCTTCACATCCGCTGCCCGAAACAACATCAGCAGCGAGAGGCCGGTAATGATTCCGGGGAGGATTAGCGGCAAAAGCACGAGCCGACGAAAAAGAGTTTTTCCGGGGAAGTTCGCTCGATCTAAAGCCAGCGCCGCCGGGATGCCAAATGTCAGAGAAATTGCCATTGCCGCGAATGCGACGATCACGCTGTTCAGGACTGATTCCCAGATAGCGTCATCAGCAAAAAGCATGCGGTACCAATCCAGGGTCAGGTTGTGCGGAGGGAATCCACCGACGCCCGATCCGTTGAATGAATAGATGATCAGGGTCACGATCGGCAGATAAAGAAATCCGAAGACAACGATGGCGTGCCACGGCAACCAGCGGGACGTGTCGCGAGCAGCCGTCATCGGAAGCTCCATTTCTTCTCCAGCTTCTCCGAGAAAAAGAGCAGGCTGACTACCAGGAGCAACATGCACAGCGAAATGGCTGCCCCTAGAGGCCAGTTGTAAGCCGCACCGAACAAGCTGACCACGATGTTCGAGATCATGATCCCGCTCGGACCGCCAAGCAGCAGCGGTGCGAGAAAATCGCCAAGGCTCAATACGAATGCGAAAGTTGCTCCCGCGAGCACTCCGGGAATCGAGAGCGGAAAGATCACCCTCCAGAAAGTTTGCAGCGGAGAAGCTCCCAAATCATGGGACGCTTCAACCAGATTGCGAGGAATATGTTCAAGCGCAGCGTAGATCGGCAAGACTGCAAAAGGCGTATAGATGTGGGTAAGCGTGAGTACCACTGCGAACGGACTGTAAAGCAGAAACTCGAGCGGATGTTTTGTAAGGTGGATGTATTGCAACAGAGTGTTGAGAACGCCGTCGCTGCCCAGGATTGTCTTCCAGGCATAGGCGCGAACCAGGTAGCTGACCCACAGTGGAATAATCACCAACTGATAAAAGAGATCTTTTCTCGGGCCTGCATAGAACGACAGGTAGTAGGCCATCGGATATCCCAGCAGCAAGGAAAAGATCATGACGCGTGCCGCAATCCACATCGATCTAAAAAGAGTTTGCAAATAAACGTTTACGCGGAAGAGTTCGCGGTAGTTGTCCAGAGTCCAGGCGTGGACGATGGTTTGCGCAGGCGAAACCGACCAGAAGCTGTAGCAAAAAAGTAGCCCATAAGGGACGAGCAGAAACAGCACGACCCATAACAGCGGGGGCAGCGTGATAGCGGCTCGGTATGCGCGAGAAAACACTTTTTATCAGCCTCTCTCTGGGGACTCGCGGACCGGCACAGCGTCCGCGGGCGAGAACTCGAGCTGCACATCCCCTTGCCGGTTCTCTCGAGTTGCAGTCCTCACCGCCAGAGTAAGTCCATCGTTACAGACAACCTGCAGTAGTTCCGTCGCGCCATGAAATGCTTGGTGCTGAATCTTTCCCAGCAAGGTGACCACGTTGATGTCGGAGCTGCCCCTTGCCGGGGTTACGATTCGAATGTTCTCCGGCCGCAAGGAAAACAAAGCTCGGCCCTCGGGCAAGCCAACTCTCCACGAGAGCGAATTGCAACGAACGATGCCAGACTTTATTTCGCCACGAAGCAGATTGGTGTGCCCGATGAACTGCGCAGTGTAAGCCGTCGCTGGATGGCTATAGATTTCGCGCGGCGAAGCTACCTGTTCCAACTCGCCCATGCGCAACAGCGCAATGCGGTCCGACATGACCATGGCTTCTTCCTGGTCATGGGTTACAAACACGAATGAAATGCCGACCTCACGTTGCAGCGACTTCAACTCCACCTGCATTTGCCGGCGCAGATTGGCATCCAACGCAGAGAGCGGTTCATCCAGCAGCAAAAGCCGTGGCCGGTTAACCAGGGCTCGTGCCAGCGCGATACGCTGCTGCTGCCCGCCGCTGATCTTCGCAGGCTTCGATCTCGCGAAGGCGGTCATCTTAACCATGGCGAGCGCTTCCGTGACGCGGGCCGCAATCTCGTCTTTCGGCAACTTGGCCACGCGCAGTCCGTAGCCCACGTTTTCTTCCACGGTCAAATGCGGAAAGAGAGCGTAATGTTGAAACACCGTGTTGACGCGACGGCGGTACGGCGGCAAAACATCGAGCCGTTCGCCTTCCATCAGGATCTCGCCAGAATTAGCGCTCTCGAACCCCGCAATAATGCGCAACAGCGTCGTCTTGCCTGAGCCGCTTTCTCCGAGAATGGTCAGGAACTCTCCTTCCGCAATTTGCAGCGAGATGTCACGAAGCACGGGATTCTTCCCGAAGGATTTGGCAACGTTGCGGATCGCGAGCAATGGTTGCAAGCCGGCCTTGGCGGAAGTAACCACGGGTTCGGTGGTAGTAACCATTGTGTTTAATAACGCGCGTTGGAGGACGGGCGTACTCGCCCGTCTGCCCGAAACGTCCTGCGTCTCCATCTCTACCGACCAACCGGGCGAGGACGCCCATCCTCCACCTAAATTTATTGCGCTGCCTTTACTTCATTCCAGATCTCAACGTACTTCGCGCGGCGAGGCACATCCTGCCAAAAGTAGATGTGCCGCTGATAATTGTCGACATCATCAAGATGCAGGCTCTTGACCTGTTCCGGCGTCATGAACTGCGCCGCCTGCGGATTCGCTGGCGTGTACCCGGTCACATCTGCGACCTGCTTCTGCGTCTGGGGTTCGATCATGTATTCGAGAAACTTGTAGGCCAGTTCCTTGTTCTCACTGCCCGCAGTCGCCATTAAATGGTCGATCCAGCCAGTGGTATTTTCTTTCGGAATGGTTTCGCCGATGGGAAAATTGAGCTTGCGAAGCTGGTTGGTCATGAGCGGCCATCCCATCGCCAGGACGACTTCGTGGTTTTGAAACAGATTTGTAAGCTCGCCGCCCGTCGACCACATCTTCCGAATGTTCGGCTTCAACTCCAGTAGCTTTTTCTTGACTGCCTCCAACTCCGCATCGCTCAGGTTGTAAAGATGCGTAGGATCAGGTTTGTCGAAGCCGAGAACCTGCGCCGCCATGTACAGCGTGGAGAGTTCGTCCCAGACGGAAACCTTGCCGCGGTATTTCGGATCCCAGAACACATTCCAAGTATCGGGCGGTTGCGGAAATGCCGTGGTGTCATAAAGCATCGGGTTCGGCCCCCACATGAAGGGCACGCCAAAGACTTGTCCCTTGAGCCGAACCAGGGGAAGGGAAGTGAGCTGGGGCGAGAGTTGGCTGTAGCTGGGAAACTTCGAAAGATCAAGCGGCGCAGCCAATCCAGCCGCGGCGATCGACGTGGCGACGTCGCTCGATGGTGAAATCACATCGTAGTTGCCCGCGCTGCCGCCTCGCAGCTTGGCAACCAGTTCGTCGCTCGATCCCATGTAAGAGACCGTGACCTTGCAGTGATTCTGCTCCTCAAAGCCGCGCACGAACGATGGGTCGGCGTAGCCTTCCCAGACCAGCAGGTTGAGCGTGGGAGTCTTCTTCGAGCAAGCTCCAAGCAGGAGAATGGACGCCGCCAACAGCGCGAGAATGAAGCGTCGGGTCATCAATAGGCCTCCACGATCCCTGCCTTCGCAATAGCTCAGCTCTAGAAAGTTGGCGGAGTGTTAATCCACAGCACCCGGGTTTCCGTGCGTCCCGGGTTGAACCAGCGATGCGGCGTGGCGCTCTCAAAGTAAAAACTGTCGCCCGGTTTCAGCCGATACTCCACTTCCGCAACTGAGATATGCAACTGCCCCTGCAAAACGTGCAAAAACTCCTCGCCTTCGTGGGTGTAGGATTCGCCACTGCCGGCACGGGGAGAAATGCGAAACAGATGCGGCTCCATCACTGTGTTTCCCCACGCCAGCAATTCCATGCGGACGCCCGGACCGGCCTCGAGGACTTTGCGCTTGCCTGAGGGTACCAATCGGCTATTCGATTCCGCCGCATCGAAAAAATCAAGGATGTTCGTCTTGTAGAAGCGCGCCAGCTTGCGTAGAGTGCTCACTGATGCGCTCATGTGGGAACGTTCCAGGGCGCTGAGGAATCCGACTGAGATGCCAACGCGTTTTGCCACTTGGGCTAAAGATAAGCTTCGACGCAATCGCAGTTGGCGCAGGTGCACACCGATGGCGCCGCCGTGGCCATTTGTCGCCGGGCGCACCAGGCCTTCGCGCTTGAGCAATTGGGCGATGGCGGGCGCGTTAAGTCCGCGAACCTTCCGCAAAAATCGCGCTCGCTTGAGTAACTTCACATCTTCGGGTGTGTAGAGCCGGTACTTGCTGACCGTGCGATGGGGGCGAGTGACGCCGAGGCTTTCCCACGACCGTATCACCGACGGAGAAACGCCAACCAGTCGGGCCACGTCGCCGATTTTCAAGTAAGGTTTTGGGTCGGCGGGCTTCATTTCTAAAACCGCGCTCCCCATGTCGTCTCCAGGCTCGATCACAGCGCCATTTTTTACTTGACAGCGTGCCACAGGTTCTCTAACCTTGCGCGATTATAGCAAGGTTTGATTTTCACGCAAGAGTTGTTAGCTGGCAATCTTCCAACCCGAATCGGGAGGTGCTCAATGCATCCGTCTCTGGCGCACCGCGTGTCAGCTTCATGGCTGGCCGTGCTCGGCTTGCTTACCATTCTTTCCGTCCCTGCGTTCTCCCAGAGCACCGGCGGACGGATTCTCGGCCGCGTCGCCGACCCCACGGGCGCGGTGTTAGCCAGCGTAAAAGTCATCGCTGACGAACGAGGCTACTGGCGCCACTCGCGACACGCAGACCAATGCCAGCGGCGACTACACATTCGTGGAAGTGGTGCCGGGTACTTATCGAGTCGAATATGAACTGACTGGATTTAAGAAGAGCGTGCAGAAGAGCGTAACTGTCGACGTCAACCAGGTGGTCACGCTCAATCAGACATTGGCAATCGGCGCGACTCAGGAAACCGTCGAAGTAACATCGGAAGCCCCGCAGGTGGATACGACCAGCACCCAGCTTGGCGCGGTGATCAACGACCGTTCGGTGAACGAACTGCCGCTGAATACTCGCGACACCTATCAGTTCCTGCAGCTTCAGCCCGGCGTGCAGTCGCAGTTGGGCAGCAGTGGCAGCCTCTTTTACGGTTCAGATTCTGCAGGTTCCGTTTCCGTGAACGGTGGCCGCGGGCGCTCCAATAACTTCAGCGTGAACGGCGGAGATGCTAACGACCAGTTCGTCAACCTGCCTACGATCCAACCCACTCCTGACAGCATTGAAGAATTCCGTGTCATCACCAACACTTTCGACGCCGAGTATGGTCGTAACTCCGGAGCTGTGGTGAACGTGATCACGAAATCCGGGACCAACAACTTCCATGGCAATCTCTACGAATATTTCCGCAACAAGGTTCTGAACGCCCAAGGCTATTTCAACACTGTCAAACCCCAGTTCAATCAGAACCAGTTCGGCGGCACTTTTGGCGGCCCGATTAAAAAGGATAGGACATTCTTTTTTGTGTCGTATGAGGGACGCCGGATCGTGCAGGGTCAGTCGGGTTCGCAGGTCTTGGTGCCGACGGGTGCGGAAAGAACTGGTGATTTTTCGTCCATCGCGCCTGCCGGACAACAATTCACCGGGGCGATCGCCAGTGACGGATTCGTGGCCAGTGTTTTAGCAGGACGGCCGGGTTGTACGAATGCGATTCTCTCAGTTCCCGGCGCCGTCGCACCGGCCGCTGGGGTATCGTGGGGTTCGATTTTCCCGACGGGCGTTATTCCAACTCAGTGCCAGGATCCGGTAGCCTCCGACCTGCTTCAGAAATACGTTCCGAACGCCAATGTCGGCTCCAATATTTTTCAAGCTGTACCCTCGGGAACCGATTTCCAGGATCAGTTTACGATCCGCATCGACCACAAGCTTACCGATCACCAGAACCTCACCGGTTATTACTACTACACCGACGACGCGAATTTTCAGCCGTTTTCGTTCTTTCAGGCGGCCGGTGCCAATATCCCGGGTTTCGGAAGCAACAACGATTCGCGCTATCAGCAGGTAAACGTGAGCCACACCTGGACCATCGGAAACGCTCTAGTCAATGAGGGGCGCTTCACCTACATGCGCGAGGGTCAACTTGGTTTTCAAGCTCCACAAACCAACAACCTGGTAACCGCGTCGTGTTCTTCTGCCGTGCAAAAGTTCTGCTTTACCGGTCTTTCTGATTCTTCGGCGATCAACGCCCTCGCCGGCAGTCCGAACGGCAATCCGGCATTTGGCATTACTCCGGGATTAGGCGCAGGCCACGAGGGAGTGCCATTCACCACCATTTCTGGCGGCGCTGTTATCGGCAACAACTTCGAGGGTCAGTTGCCTCAGATCGGAAACAGTTATCAATGGTCGGATAGCCTGACTTGGGTCAAGGGTAGCCACACCATGAAGTTTGGCATTGACGTCCGCCGTGCGCATTTCGACCAAACCCTCTATTTCAATGTTAACGGCGCGCCCGTGTTTAGCAGCTCGAGTGCGAACGCCGTGCTTACTGCCGATGGCGACAACTATGCGGGCTATCTTCTCGGCCTGGTGGATTCCTATACCCAGGGCGCCGCTCAGAGCGAAGCCATCCGCAGCACCTCGGTGTACCCGTTCGCTCAGGATAGCTGGAAGATCAGGCCCAACGTCACCCTTAATTACGGACTTCGCTGGGAGCTCGATACCCCGCTCACTGACATCAGCCATCACGTGCAGACGTTCCGGCCAGGGCAGAACTCGACTGTCTACCCGTGTACGCTGAATCCCGCTGAGCAGCTAAGCTTCGGGCAGCCCAACTGCCTCGCTGCCGGAGTGCTTCCCACTGGACTTGTCTTTCCCGGCGACCAGGGAGTTCCTGCGGCCCTGACTCAAACCTATTACAAGGCTTTCGCGCCCCGCATTGGGCTTGCCTACAGTCCCGACGCCACCAGCGGTCTCCTCGGCAAACTGTTTGGAAGCGGTGGGAAGACCAGCATTCGTACCGGATGGGGCCTGTTTTACAATCCGATGGAACAGTTGGTGATGGAACAGTTCGGAGCGGAGCCACCGTTCGGCGGCAGCACGTTCCTGTCTGGTACTTTTTTCAACACGCCCTTCGTGAGCCAGGCCGGGACCATTAATCCGAATCCCTACAACGGAATCCTCAATCCCACGCCGGGTCAGCCGCAGGATTGGCAGCGATTCCGGCCCATCGAACTATTCGGTGAGTTTCAGCCGCACATGCGCACGCAGTACACCGCCCAATACAATCTCAGCATTCAGCGAGAACTTGCCAAGGACTTGATGTTCCAGGTTGGGTACGTCGGCACTCAGGGCCATCGGCTGCTGGCTTCGCACGACATCAATCCATCCAATCCGCAAACCTGTCTGGACATAATCAGTTTGGCGAATGCCAACCCTGCAAACGTGAGTTCTTTCGGTTCTCCCGCGACGTGCGGACCGGCATTGGAAGATACCCAGTTCAACATTTCGCCAACAGCAATCGCGCCGCCAGGAGGATTCCACGTTCCATATGGACCGAACGGCCCGACCGTAATTCCTGCGGGCACCCCCATTGGTTCTGTTGCGCCGACCGGTCTTAACCTGGTCGGACTGCGTCCATATTCTTCACCCACCTGCAATCCCTTCAATGGCGTCAATTGCCCGGCAGACGGTATTCCCGTATTCACCGACATTTTTGCCGAGGATACGATTGCCAACTCCAACTACAACGCGTTCGAGGCCATGCTCGAAAAGCGCTTTTCGAAGGGGCTGCAGTTCCAGGCCGCGTACACCTTCAGCAAGTCGATCGATCAGGCCTCGAGCTTCGAGGAAACGCTGAACCCCTTTGCCTTCGGTGCCAGTCGCGCGCTCTCCCTCTTCAACTCGGCGCAACGCTTCGTGATCAGTTATTTTTGGGACCTCCCCATCCCCAAGCACCAGGGCTGGGTGGGTAAGGTGGTTAACGATTGGGCGATCTCGGGCATCACATCCTTCCAAAGCGGATTTCCGATCCGCTTGGCGAACGATTCGATCAACGCTTCGAGCGATACTGAGTTGATCAACAGCTTCTTCTTTGTCGGCACAGAGGCACCGCAACGAGTCGCGCCATTCACGACTCTGAACCCGAAGAAAACTGGGGGGTATTGGTTTAACGGTTCCGATTTTGCGAGTCCGCCCCTGGGCCAGTTCAATACCGGCACGCAGCGCACGATCTGCTGCGGACCAGGGCTCAACAACACCGACTTTGCCGTGCACAAACAGATTGCGATCACCGAAAGCAAATATTTCCAATTCCGTGGAGAAATATTCAACATTGCCAATCACACGCAATTTACCAATCCGGATGGCAATCTCGGCGACGGCGCGCTGTTCGGCAAGATCACTTCGGCCCGCGACCCGCGCCTGGTTCAATTTGCGTTAAAATTGTTCTTCTAGCCCGAAGCCCCGGACGGCCCTCGCGCCCGGGCACATTCTAATGGCCGATCAATCGGCTTGAGATTCCTGGAGACCCGGATGTACCCCGAATTGCAAAAGGAGCTCGAAACCTTCGAGCGTCGCACGCCCAAGTCCGCCGCATCCCACAAGAAAAACCTGAAACGCATCCCGCTCGGCGTGGCCAGCAACTATCGCGCCTACGATCCCTACCCAATCTTCGTCAAGGAAGGCAGCGGCTCTCATTTCCGCGACCTCGATGGCAACGACTACATCGATCACAATCTCTGTTTCGGCGCGCTCATGGCGGGGCATTGTCATCCCGCGGTCATGAAGGCCGTCGAAAAACGTCTGAGTACCGGGACGATGTTCGGCATGCCCCATGACATGGAGTGGGAGTTGGCCGAAGAAATATGTGATCGCTTTCCGGTCGAGATGGTTCGCTTCGGCAGCAGCGGTACCGAAGCGACCATGCACGCTGTGCGTCTGGCTCGAGCTGCAACGGGCCGCGACAAAGTTCTCAAGTTTGAAGGCGGATACCACGGTCTGCACGATGCTGCTCTGGTCAGCGTGAAACCCCACGCCCCGGAATTCGGCGACGCGCACGCGCCCACTTCAGTTCCCGGCGGCCTGGGTGTGCCGAAAGCAAGCATTGCTAACGTCCCTGTCGCCGCCTTTAACGATCTCGCCAGCGTCGAGCTTCGCTTCAAGCAGAATCCTGGCGAAATCGCCGCCATCATCCTCGAACCGATCATGATGAATGTCGGCCTCTGCATGCCGCAGCCCGGATTCCTCGAAGGCTTGCGTGAAATCGCAACCAAGAATGGCGCGCTGCTGATCTTCGACGAAGTGAAGACGGGAGCGAAACTCGGCTGGGGCGGAGCCTCGGAATACTTCGGGGTGAAGCCCGACATGATCTGCCTCGCCAAGTCGATTGGAGGCGGATTGCCGCTCGCCGCATTCGGCACGCACAAGTCCGTCATGAATCTCATCTCGGAGCACAAGGTTTTTCACGGCGGCACCTACAACACGAATCCGGTCTCGATGGCCGCCGGCCTCGCAACATTTCGTGAAGTCCTCACGCGCGAGAACTACGCACACGTGGACAAGCTCAGCCAGAAGCTCGCGGCAGGCTATCGAAAGACGATCGCGAAGGTGGGTTTGCAAGCGTACATCGCGAGCGCGGGTGTCAACGGGGCTCTCATGCTCTATCCCAAAGAGATCCGCAACTACCGCGATTGGACCGCGGTCGACATCGACCTCTGGCGTCACTATTGGTTCGCGATGGTGAACCGTGGCGTGATGCCTCAACCTTACTGGTGGGATGAGCAGTGGACGATTTCAGTCCAGCACACCGACGCCGATATCGACAAACATCTCGCGGCCTTCGAAGACGTGGCGCCAGCGCTGGCCAAGGCCCAACAAGAACGGACAGCGGAAGTAGTGGCCCACTAAAGCGATGAGGACTCACGTGGGGACAGCCGCCCTCGGCGGTCCGGCGGAGCAAAGCTCCGCCGCGGTTTTCGTATCAAGGCCTGAGCAACAATTTGTCATTCCGAGCGAAGCGAGGAATCTGCAGTTCTGGCACTCGCATCATGCAGATTCCTCGCTTCGCTCGGAATGACGATAGGGCAAGCGACGACAGGGAAGGATAAGGTCCAAGGAGTGCGCTTTTGTCAGCCGATACCCAAGACGCCAACCAGCCGCACTTAAAGCGTGTCCTCGGCCGCTTCGATCTGGTCCTGCTCTTTGTGGTGGCTGTCTTCAATCTGAATGTGGTCCCATCGATCGCGGCCAATGGCGGCGTTACCGTCTGGCTATGGATCATGGCCTTGCTGTTCTTTTTCTGGCCCCAAGGCATCGCTGTCATCGAACTGGCCCACCGCTATCCTGGTGAAGGAGGTGTTTACCTCTGGGCAAAAGAAGTCTTCGGGGACTTCCACGGCTTCCTCTCCGGCTGGTGCTATTGGACGAATAACATGCTGTACGTCCCCACCGTGATGTTGTACTTCGTGGGCGTTTCCGTCTTCGCACTCGGTCCCGGCCACGCCGCACTCGGTGACGACAAGAACTTCGCTATGGTCGCATCGATAGCACTGCTGGCATTTCTCACCGTGCTCAACATCGTCGGCCTCAGTGTAGGCAAGTGGCTGAACAACCTGGGTGGCATCGGCACGTTCGTCGCCGCTGCCGTGCTCATTGGATTGGGTGTGACCGTCTGGTCGCGATTTGGAACGCCAGTTACATCAGCCGACTTCAGAATTCCCGCGGACCCGAAGTTTGTTCTGAACTCGTTCGGCGTGATTTGCTTCGGTCTGGTGGGACTGGAACTCGCCTCGGTGATGGGCGACGAAATCCGCGATCCCCAGAAAACCCTCCCCGGCGCCGTCGCGTGGGGAGGCGTAATCTCTGGCGCTCTTTATGTAGGCGCAACTTTGACGCTCCTGGTTGCGATTGGAAAAAACGACATCAACGTACTGCAGGGAATCGTGCAGGCGGTGAGCCACATGGCTGACAAAGTTGGCGTCGCCTGGATCATCCCACCCTTCGCGGTCATGTTGAGCTTGTCTATCGCCGGCATCGGCTCCGCTTGGATGGGCGGTTCAGCTCGCATTCCATTCGTTGCCGGCCTCGATTCCTATATGCCAGCGGCGATGGGAAGAGTTCATCCCAGGTACGCCACTCCTTACGTAGCGTTGATTGTGCAAGGGTTGGTTTCGCTCGTCCTGATCGTCCTCAACTTCACTCTTTCCGGGGGCGTGCAGGAAGCGTTTCAGAAAATGCTGTCAGCCGCGGTCGTGCTGCAGTTGGTTCCATTTCTCTACGTCTTCGCGGCGTTGGTAAAGTTTGCGATGCGTCCCTCGCGTGGCGGAAGGTATGGCAAAGGCACGCTGATGTTTGCCGGTGTAGCCGGCTTCGTCTCAACATCCCTAGCGATCGTCGTGGCTTTTTTCCCAGCCAAACAAATCACCTCATTATGGAAATACGAAGTGAGTATGTTCGGCATTACTCTGGGATTTATCGCGCTGGCAGTGTTTTTCTTCTTTGGATACAGCCGGCTGAAAACACCGGAAACCGTTCCGATTGGAGCAGGCGAGCGAACTTAATCACCATTGAATCACGTGGGCACAGCCGCCCTCGGCTGTCCGGTCGAGCCAAGCTCGACTAATCGCAGGAGGAGATTTATGCCAGGTGGAGTAAAAGCTGACGTTCGCACCTATCAGATGTACGTGAACGGCGAGTGGGTCGACAGCAAGTCGAGCAAAACTTTCCCGGTTTACGACCCGGCCACGGAAGAAGTGATCGCCCAGGTTCCCGACGCAAACGCCGACGACGTTAACAGCGCCGTTGCCGCCGCGAAATCTGCTTTCGAAAATGGCTCCTGGGCATCGACGACCGCGCAGGAACGCGGACGCGTCCTGTTCCGCCTCGCTGAAAAGATTCGCCAGAATACGCCCATGCTGGCAGAGCTGGAATCTCGCAACACCGGCAAACCCATCGTCGAAGCGGAATTCGACATCGCCGACGTAGCCACTTGCTTCGAGTATTACGGCGGCCTTGCGACAAAGATTTTGGGCTACGTGAACCCGGTTCCAGACAATGCCGTGAGCCTCACGCTGAAAGAACCGATCGGCGTTGCCGGACAGATTATCCCGTGGAACTACCCACTCTTAATGGCAGCGTGGAAACTGGCGCCAGCTCTAGCTGCGGGCTGCACGTGCATTCTCAAGCCTGCCGAACAAACCCCCATCACCGCGCTCGAAATGGCTAACTGGCTCACCGACGTTGGCTTGCCGCCGGGCGTTGTCAACGTCATCACCGGATTCGGTGAAAGCTGTGGCGCGCCCCTGGTGCAACATCCCGACGTCAACAAAATTGCCTTCACCGGCAGCGCCTCCGTCGGCAAAATCATCGTTAAACAGGCCGCCGATACTGTGAAGCGAGTGACGCTCGAACTGGGCGGTAAATCGCCTAACATCTTTTTCGCCGATGCCGACTTCGAAGCCGCCATCGACGGCGCGCTCTTCGGCGTATTCATCAATCAGGGCGAGGTCTGCTCCGCCGGCAGCCGCATCCTAGTGCAAAAGCCTATCTATAAAAAGTTTGTGGATGCTATGACCGAGAAAGCCAAGAAGATCAAGCTGGGCGCGCCTCTCGATCGTGACACCAAGATGGGCCCGCTAGTCAGCAAAGACCAATATGATCGCGTACGCTCCTATCAGGAACTGGGCAAGAAAGAAGCCAAGCTGGCCACGGGCGGCGGACGGGCCGAGAAGTTCGCCAAGGGTTACTACATCGAACCAACGATCTTCTACGATGTGACCAACAACGATCGCATCGCCCGCGAAGAAATTTTTGGCCCCGTCGCCGCCGTGATCCCATTCGAAGACGAAAAGGACGCTCTCAAAATTGCCAACGATTCACCCTACGGCCTTGCCGCCGCGGTTTGGACTCGCGACATTTTCAAAGCATTCCGCATCGTAAAGTCTTTGCGCGCGGGAATCGTCTGGGTCAACCACATGCAACCGACCTACGTCGAAGCGCCCTGGGGAGGTTACAAGCAATCCGGCTTTGGCCGCGAACTCGGCCCGTGGGGGATCGAAGAATATCTCGAAACCAAACAAGTACACATCAATCTAAACGAAGCCCCAATCGGCTGGTACTGAACCACATGACTTTGTCTTGCTGTCATCCTGAGCGAAGTGCGGCTTTCGCGCAAAGCGCGAAAGCCGCCGAGTCGAAGGATCCCTATCCGCATAATCAGCGATCACGATTGCAGGGAATTCGCCCAGTAACTGTAGGAAGCACATGAACACGATTCGCCTCACAACCCCAATCCCGGGCCCAAAATCCAAAGCGCTCGCCGAGCGCCGCAACAGCGCGGTTCCGCGCGGCCTCTCGCATGGAACCCCCGTGTACGTAGCCAAAGCCGAAGACGCATGGCTCGAAGACGTAGACGGCAACCGCTACATCGATTTCGCCGGCGGCATCGGCTGCCTCAACGTCGGGCATCGTCATGAACCGGTGATGAGCGCTGTGCGCGACCAACTTGATCGCTTTCTGCACACTTGCGTCCAGGTCACCCCCTACGAAAACTACATCCGCCTAGCCGAGCGAATGAACGAAATCGCCCCGGGAAAGTTCCCCAAGAAAACGTTATTCGTGAACAGCGGCGCTGAAGCCGTGGAGAACGCGGTAAAAATCGCCCGCGCCCACACCGGACGCTCGGGCATCATCGCTTTCGAAGACGCCTTCCACGGCCGCACCATGATGACCCTCGCTCTCACCAGCAAAACCCATCCCTACAAAGCAGGCTTCGCGCCATTTCCCGGAGATGTTTACCGCATTCCCTACGCCTACTGTTATCGCTGTTCCTATTCGCTGAAATATCCTTCGTGCGATCTTTTCTGTGCGCGCCATCTCGAAGACACGTTCAAACGTGTGGTGGCATCCGAAGACGTGGCTGCTGTGATTGCCGAGCCGGTCTTGGGCGAAGGAGGATTTGTCGTCCCGCCGCCCGACTTCTTTCGCGTGCTGATCGAGATCTGCCGCAAGCACGGCGTTCTGTTCATCGCCGACGAAGTGCAGAGCGGCTTCGGCAGAACGGGCACGATGTTTGCCAGCGAGCACTACAACATCGAACCCGACATTCTAGTCACGGCCAAATCCCTCGGCGGTGGTTTGCCCTTGGCCGCGATCACCGGCCGCGCCGAAATCATGGACGCGCCGGGACCAGGTGGTCTAGGAGGCACGTTTGCTGGCAATCCACTCTCATGCGCGGCGGCGCTGGCTGTGCTGGACGTCTTCGACCGTGAAAATCTACTGACGCGCGCCAACGAAATTGGCAGCAGGTTCCAGAAGCGTGCCAAAGAATGGCAGAAGCGGTGGCCGATCGTCGGCGACGTACGCGGCCTGGGCGGAATGCAGGCGATCGAACTTGTGAAATCCGCCGACAAGCGTGAACCAGCCGCAGACGAGACCAAAGAAGTGACAAAGTATTGTTACCAACACGGGTTAATTACAATTACAGCCGGGTCATATTCCAACGTGATCCGTGTTCTGGTTCCGCTGGTCGTGACCGATGAGCAAATGGATGAAGCACTAGACGTTCTGGAATCCGCGCTGCAAACGGTGTGCGAGAAGAAAGACGTTGCGAGCATGATCACATAGAGGCGGATGCCGTCGTCCGCCCCGCCGAGCAAAGCTCGGCAGCATTCGAAACGTAACAAAGCTACGTCTCTACAGACGACAGCATCTGGTACAGACGTTGCTTGCAACGTCTCGCATCAGCGAAATTCTAGACATCGCGATAGCAGAGGTAACCCAAATGACCATCGCAGCACCACCTCTAACCAAAGTTCCCAACTACGTCAACGGCCAATGGGTCGAATCCAATGCCGCGGAATGGTTCGACGTCACCAATCCCGCGACCGGGGAAACCATCGCCAAAGCCCCGCTCTCCGATGCCGCCGAAGTTGCGGCCGCCGTTGAAGCTGCGGCTGCGGCCTATCCCGAGTGGCGATGCACGCCTCCCGAAGATCGCATCCAACCGCTATTCAAACTGAAGCAGTTGCTGGAAGATCATATTGACGAGTTGAGCCGCCTCATCACCCAGGAAAACGGCAAGACCTTCACCGAGGCCAGAGCCGAGTGGCGCCGCGCTATCGAGAACGTCGAAGTAGCCTGCGGCATTCCCATGATGATGCAAGGCTACAATCTCGAAGACGTAGCCCGCGGCATCGACGAAATGATGATCCGCCAACCGCTCGGAGTCGTGGCGGCGATCACGCCGTTCAATTTCCCCGGCATGGTGCCGTTCTGGTTTCTGCCCTACGCCATCGCCTGCGGTAACACCTTTATCCTCAAACCCTCGGAGCGTGTGCCGTTAACGATTCAGCGAACTTACGAGTTGCTCGCTCAGACTGGGCTGCCCAAGGGCGTGGCCAACCTCGTCAATGGAGGGAAGACAGTCGTGAATACGTTGCTCGATCATCCCAAGGTGCGTGCCATCAGCTTCGTCGGTTCAACTCCAGTCGCGAAGTACGTCTATGAACGCGCAGGCGCGAATGGAAAACGGGCGCAATGCCAGGGCGGCGCGAAAAATCACGTGCTCGTTCTCCCCGACGCCGACATGAAGATGGCGACGCAGATCATCAGCGACAGCGCTTTCGGCTGCGCCGGACAGCGCTGTCTAGCAGTCTCGGTCGCAGTGACGATCGGCGAAGCACAAAAAACATTCCGCGATGCGATTACTGATTCCGCCGCGAACCTGCGCGTAGGCAACGGTCTCGACGAAGGCGTGCAGATGGGACCTGTAATTACACAGCAAAGCAAATCGCGAATCGAATCCCTGATCGCCACCGGAGAGAAGCAAGGCGCGAAAGTTCTGCTGGATGGACGCAATCCGAAGATCTCAAAGTATGAAGCAGGAAACTTCGTGAAGCCAACGATTCTCGATAACGTGTCTTCGACAAGCGAGGTTGCCGACACCGAAATCTTTGGCCCGGTTTTGAGCCTGATTCACGCTCGCGACCTCGACGAAGCCCTGGCATTCCTCGAGCACAGCAAATACGGCAATCAGGCGTCGCTGTTCACTTCGAGCGGCGCGGCGGCCCGCCGCTTCCGCTACGAAGCACCCGCAGGCAATATCGGAATCAACATCGGAGTAGCCGCGCCCATGGCCTATTTCCCCTTCAGCGGCTGGAAAGACAGCTTCTTCGGCATCCTCCATGGACAGGGCCGCGACGCCATCGAGTTCTATACCGAAAAGAAAGTAGTGGTAGAACGCTGGGCAAAAGAACACTCGCGCAAGTTCTAGGCTAGGATCAGAGGCTTTACTCGCTGCGCTCGGTGGACGCGCGAGGTGCCCGTCCCCACATGAGTTTTACCCGAGTTTTGCCGCTCACGATTCGTATCAGGATATGGCTTCAGCCGTATCGCAAGCGCGCACAAAAATAATGCGGCTTCAGCCGCCGGGGTCAACAAACCAATGTCCGACACCATCCAAAAATACAAAGACTACGTAATGACCGGATTCATGAAGCAGGTCGTCCCCATTGTCATCGACCATGCCAACGGAGCCACGGTCACCGATGAAAACGGCCGCGACTACCTGGACTGCTTCTCCGGAATCTCGGTCGTGAACGCCGGACACTGCAACCCCCAAGTGATTGCCGCCGCCAAATCACAAATGGACAAGCTAGTTCACGCCGCATCCTACATCTATCACGTAAAACCAGTAGCCGACCTAGCCGAAAAGCTAGCCCAAATTGCCCCGCAAGGCCTGACCAAAACCTTCTTCGGCAACGGCGGAGCCGAAGCCATCGAAGGCGCCATGAAGCTGGCGCGCCTGTACACCGGCAAGCACGAATACATCTCGCTCCACGCCAGCTTTCACGGACGCAGCTGGGGCACCCTTAGCATCACCGGCAACCAAGGCCGCAAAAAACGCGGAGGCCCCTACGCCCCCGGCGTAGCCTTCGCCCCCGCACCGTACGCCTACCGTTCGCAATGGCGCAACGATCCCGAAGAATGCGGACGCCAATGCGCCAAAGCCATCGACGACGCCATCCGCTTCGCCACTTCCGGCGACGTGGCCGCGTTCATCGCCGAGCCGGTCATGGGCGAAGGCGGCATCATCTGTCCGCCGGCAAACTATTTCAAAGAGGTAAAGAAAGTTCTCGACCAGCACGGCATCCTCTTCATCGCCGACGAAGTCCAATCCGGCCTCGCCCGCACCGGCAAAATGTTCGCCATCGAGCACTACGGAGTCGTCCCCGACATCCTGGTCACCGCCAAGGGCATCGCCGACGGATTCCCGCTGAGCGCCTTCACCACGCGCCCCGAAATCGCCGCCGCCTTCAAACCCGGCGACCATCTTTCCACCTTCGGAGGCAATCCCATTTCCTGCGCCGCCGCCCTCGCCAACATCAATTTTATGGAGAAAGAAAATCTCCCCGCCCGCGCCACTGAAACTGGCAACTACGCCATGACCAAACTCCGCGCCCTGCAAAAGCACCACCCACTCGTAGGAGAAGTCCGCGGCCTCGGCCTGATGATCGGCGTCGAACTGGTGAAAGACGAAGAGCTAACCCCAGCCACCACCGAAGCCGAAGCCATCCGCGACGCCCTGCTCCGCAACGGCATCCTGGTCGGCGTAGGAGGCATCCACGGCAACGTAATCCGCTTCCAACCCCCGCTAATCATCACGCGTAAACAGATCGACCAAGCCATCGACGCCTTCGCGGCAGCGTTGCAGGAAGTGGCGCAGCCAGCAGAAGTGTGAAGCGAAAAGATGACCGTTGGGGGCTGGAGGGCTGGCCCATCCTTTCACCACACACAAAGCGGGTGCCCCTGCCCTTCTCGTGTTGCGAGAGGGCGGGGCCTTTAGCCGACAGCGCGGCCGCGCACCACCGGATACAAACCAAGCCGCTCGCCCGCGTTACACTGCGTTGCGGTGCAGGGAATCCAACTTTTCCACACGGGCAAAAGAAAGGCGGAACCGTCATACCATAACAAGACCCAGCTGATCTGTTTTTTCTCCTCCATGCTCCGCAAAACCTGATACGATTGTGCCCCTGCGCTTCGAGCTCCCCGAGGAACAGAACAGGCGCTGAACTGGGGTTCAGCGCAACTTTCAAAGAGGTGACCCATCGTGTCAAAGAAGCTAACATTCTACGTAGTCATTCTTATGTTTGCGGCCCTTAGTATTTCTTCCGCCCAAACGCTGAAGAACCTGGTGAACCAACCGCCCGGCGGCGCCATCGTCGGATTCCTCATGACCGACGGTACCGTTATGTACCAGGGTAACGGGTACTCCGATTGGTGGAGGCTCACACCTGACAAATTCGGAAGCTACGTGAACGGAACCTGGAAACAACTCGCCAGTCTGCCATCCGGATACGCGCCCCTTTATTTCGCCGCCTCCGTCCTGGCCGACGGCCGCCTGATTATCGAAGGCGGAGAATACAATTTCGGCACTTTTGCGTTCACCAACATGGGAGCGGTTTACGATCCCGCGAAAGATACCTGGACCATGCAGAAACCTCCCAAAGGGTGGGGCTTTATCGGAGACTCGCCCTCGACCGTCCTGCCCAACGGCCATTTTCTGATAGGAAGCAAGTTCGATAAGCGCGATGCGGAACTGGATCCGGCCACTCTTACCTGGACCGAAGTCAGTTCGACCGGCAAGCGCGACCGAAACGCCGAAGAGGGCTGGACGCTCATGCCGGACGGCTCGGTCTTGACTTACGATGTGACGAAAGCTCCGCACTCGGAGAAGTACGACTCTACAAAACAAGAATGGATCAGTTTAGGCAGCACCATCGTTGACTTGCACTCGCCCTACGGCAGCGGCTGCATCCCCTACGGGAAAAACCGTTGCTATTATCCGCCTGGAGAAGTCGGCCCCGGCATGCTGCAACCGGATGGCACGATGTTCGCCACCGGCTCAGCATCAAACGGCGGCAGCGGTCCAGGACACACTGCCATCTACCATCCCGCCACAGGCAAATGGACCGTAGGCCCTGACTTTCCAAATAACGACAACGCTGGCGACTCCTACGCTGTACTGCTGCCCAATGGTCACCCTCTGGTGGTAGGCGCCTCCGGGACGTCATACGAGTTTGACGGCAAGAATCTGACTCCCAGTCTCTACCTCGGTTACTTCAGCCACCTGTTGGATCTGCCAAACGGCGAAGTGATTGTCGGCGGCGGTGAGGTCCTCATTCCAGCCGGCAAGCCCAACCCGGCGTGGGCCCCGAGCGTCACTCAGTACCCCCACACCGTGACGCGCGGTTCCACCTACAAGATCTCCGGCAAACAGTTCAATGGTTTGTCGCAAGCCCAGGCATTTGGCGACGAACTGACCTCGGTCACCAATTACCCGTTGGTGCGCATCACCAACAAAACGTCGGGACACGTTGTCTACGCCAAGACGCACGACCACAGCACCATGGGGGTCGCGACCGGAAACACGATCGTGTCCACCAATTTCGATGTCCCATCCGGCATGGAGACCGGAGCCAGCACGCTCGAAGTGGTGGCGAACGGAATTCCGTCCAAGAAGGTGAACCTCACAGTGAATTAGCCGGGAGGGTGGGCCATCCCTTCACCACTTACAAAATAGGGTGCCCCACCCTTATCGCGTTCTGTGCGAGACGGCGGGGCCCTTAGCTGACTGTCCGCGGCCTCGGCAATGATCGGCGTCGAGCTGGTGAAAGACGAGAAGCTAACCACGGCAACCACCGAAGCCGAAGCCATCCGCGACGCCCTGCTGCGCAACGGCGTCCTGGTCGGCGTAGGAGGCATCTACGGCAACGTAATCCGCTTCCACCCCCCTAATCATCACCCGCCAGCAGATCGATCAGGCCATTAACGCATTCGCAGTAGCATTGCAGGAAGTGGCGCAACCGGCGGCGGTATAAGGCGAGGGGTGCGTTCAGTCGAGGAAAATCCCCGCCCCAAGCGGGAGCTTGGATGGGGTACCCTTGAGAGTAAAATGAACGCGATAGTCAGGGCCACTCCCCACCTCGATCGCTTAATGTGGTTTTACGAGGTTGCCAAACGTGCAACTCGATCCTGATTTCTTCTCAGGTACTCTCCAGGAATTGTGACCAACGAGATTGTCCGCCAGATACCGCTCCATGATCGCTTTGCGCTCGGCAACCGTGACTTCAGCGGGCGGGAGCTTTTCTTCCAAGTCTCGCCGGATTCGATTGTAGGCAGCGACAGCTTTCCTCTCGTTCGTGAAATTCTCCACCACCTGCCCAGCCATCTCCAATACAAACCTGCCTTCAACCTCATGGAGCAGCAATTCCGCACGTTTGAAGTAGAGCTTCACGGTACCTGATTGTATCCCGCCCACTGGCCTCACAGGCTGTCCAGATGCTACATTCAGGCTTCATGGCTGGAAACCCTGTGCCCGACCTGTCCCGTGACCAAGAATATTTCGAAATCCTTGCTGGTGCCGTAAGGGTCTGCGCTCAATACAAGCCGAAGTTCGGTCAAGGTGGCGAAGGATTGACGCTTCAGCAGTTTGAAGTTCTGTACGGTTCTGACCCCTTCTACAACTGGATGGGTTTGAATTCGCCGATGATGTATGCCGCCCACAAAGCCGCTGGTGGGATGACTTCAATCTATCGACAAATCGGAATGGGTGGGCCGTGGGTCTTCAACAAGGTTCTTCAAAACGCACTGGGCTTGACTGAAGTCCAAGCGAATTGGAAGTACATGGTTCCCAACACAACAGGCGGAAACCGTCCGCTGTCGCTCGACGGAAGAATCGACCTGGCGGACATTCAGGATGCCGCGAAGACGAAGCGGGTGAAGCGATGGCTGGAAGACGGTCTCCGCAAAGTCCTGGTTGATCCTGCCGCTGAAAATGCACCAAAGAAGGGCGTGGTGTTTGAAGTCCGGCAGGGGTATAAGAGCAAGGATTCCAAACGTCAAAACGCCGACATCGCCAATGCTGCCCATGCATTTGTTGAAGGCTACCTGCCTGCGGTTGTGGTGCTCTCGACACAGATCGATGGAGATCTTGTGATTCGCTATACCCAAGCGCGGTGGCTGCTGCTGACTGGCACCAAGGGAGGAACCCCAACGGATAGCACATACGCCTTCTGCCGGGATATTCTGGGATACGACTTGGCGGGATTCTTTGAACGCAATTCCGCTCGGTTCAAGGCAGAACTTGAAAAAGTGCTAATCGCACTATTAAAACCACATGGCAATTAGGGCTGTTCCTCTTCCACGATTTGACCACCTTACCTACCGGGGCAACAGCAAACAGACCCGGTACGGATGGCTGCGTCTGACGCCAGCATTCTCAATTCACCTGATTGCGGATTTGATTCGAGCACTTCCGTCAAATGCTCGGGTGCTTGACCCATTCTGCGGAACGGGAACAACGGCTCTGGTTTGTGCTGAGGAAGGAATCGCCTCGGAAACCACGGACATCAATCCGTTCCTTCTTTGGCTGGGAGCAACGAAGGCCGCTCAGTATTCCGCCAATGACATCGCCGAGGCACGCAAGGTATCCGACGAGGCTGTGGATGTCGTGCGCAGTTCCAACGGCACGCAGCCGTGGCTTCCCGCCCTGTTTCAGATTGAAAAGTGGTGGGACGGTCAGACCCTCGAAAAAATTGCGAAGATCCGAGCGGTGATGGAAGAGCAGTCGGGAAAGCTCAGCGCGAATACGTCGAATCTGCTAAAGGTGGCATTTTGCCGGACGATGATTGAGACCGCAAACGTCAGCTTCGGACATCAGTCGATGTCATTCAAAAAGGCTGACGAGCAGATGAGCCTTGCAGTGCCAATGGATATTGCTGAAGCCGTGGTTGCGAACTGGCAGCAATCAACGCAGAGCGTATTAAAAGCCGCGGAGACGTCTATCGCCTCTCAGCCTTGATTCGTTTATTGTGACGCGAGGAATCTCGTGAAAGAACTTGAGCGTGAAGCCTTCGACTGCGTCATCACGTCACCGCCCTATCCCAACCGCATGAGCTACATCCGGGAACTTCGGCCATACATGTATTGGTTGGGATTCTTAGAGGACGCAAAGAAGGCAGGCGAGATGGACTGGGAAGCCATTGGCGGGACGTGGGGGTGTGCCACCAGCAACCTCATGAAATGGGAACATCCGGCAGACATCGCAGTACCGTTCGAGCCGTTCCCAAAGATTTTGGAAGCTATCGCAAATACCAGTCCACTATTGTCCCGTTACGTCGAGAAATACTTCTGCGACATGGTGCTGCATGTCCATGACCTATTCGACGTTGTGAAGCCCAACGGCACTGTTCACTACATCGTTGGCAATTCCAAGTTCTACAATGTAATGCTTCCAGTCGAAGAAATGTTCGCCGCCCTGTTTCAGAACGCTGGGTTTACGGAAGTGAAGGTTGAGGCGATTCGTAAGCGGACTTCCAAGAAAGAGCTTTTCGAATATCTGGTGAGCGGTCGGAAGTAGGGTTGACTGGGGAGCTATCCCAGGCTTTCACCACACACAAAAGCGGGTGCCATGCCCTTCTCGCGTTTTTTGCGAGAGAGCGGGGCTTTTAGCTGACATCGCGGCGGCTAGCGACCTGATCCACGCCAAATGCGGAAGACCAGCCAGATTCCCAATTTGGAACTGCCTGCGCAGCCCGCCTGCTTTCTTGTTGACCCATGCCTTCAATTCCGATAACATAAACATATATAGATTATCTACAAGATAATCTCGATCTTTGAAAACCTGAACCGGGACGCGGCTCTCGAGGGAAACATCCGGCGATAACTCCCATGTTTTGAATATTTTGCCTCTAACTACCTTAAGAACCATAGATCTAGCAGGCAAGAAAAATTCCGACCCTTTGTTTTCTGGATTTTGCGCCGAACAGAGAGTTTCTTTTGAGGGAAATCCTGCACCAGAATGTGTGCACTCGAAGGATGGTGTCACTATGAAGCGACCCTGCCAGCCGCGAAGCGGCTCAAGAATGCAGCCCATGGCGTGAGCCATGGGAAAAGGCGGGAACAGGCAAGCCCCAGGGGGGCGAAAGAGCGGTTCTCAGGCCATGAGTTTCCAGGCCGAGGCGCCCTTAGATCTCGTCGTTATCCTCGTGGCGGTCATCGTGGCTTAGGTCCTTGGCGGAGCTGAGGGACTTTCCGTCATTCGCGTGACGAATTTCGATGCCCATTTACGTTCGAGACCCGGATCTGGGTTCCGCCGCCGCCGAGTTCGCCGCGCAAGTCGTGTCCGACGAACTGATGATGTCGCACGCGCAGGCCAAAATCATCGTTGATTCCGCCCGACACGGTTGAAGCCTCGACTTCCGCCTTGACGTCGGAAGGCAGAATCAGCGCAAGGCTGCCGTTCACGGAAGACAGTTCAACCGGGGAATTGGACAACCGCTCGAAACGCGCTTCCATTCTGCCATTGACGGTTTCGAGTTTGACTCTGCCTTGCAGACCTTCGGCGGTCAAGCTTCCGTTGATGCAGGAGGCGCGCACTTCGGCAGCGACGCCGTGGATATCCAATGGTCCATTGATCAGTTTGATCTCGTCGAGCCGGGCGCCGCGAGGGACGGTCAACGTGTACTCAACCCCGGCGGGATCGTTCCATCCGCCGTCGAACGTCTGGTCGTGATCCGGGTATTTGGTGCGAATGGAGACGAGGTCGCTGCTGGCCTCAACCTCGATCCGGGCCTCGTCCAGCCGCTCTTTCGTGTGGGCGTACTTGACGGCGTCGACCTTGACCACGTTCTGATCCCACGCGGCGATGTGTACGGCGCCGTTGATGTTGTCGAGATTGATGCGGCCTCCAGCAGCGAGAAGATAGGTTTGATGGAACTCTTCCGTGTATCGCCCTCTATCCGAGGCGTCGAATCTCGGTTGTGAGTTCGGTGTGGTTGCTGGCGCTATCGTTCGCGGCATTTGCGGGAGAGGAAGAGCCAAGACGTTTCGAGGCGAGATTTCTGACAGCCAGTGTGCATTCAATGTTCATTCCCTGACGCAGTCGCATCAGGAAATGCTGAAGTCGAAGTCCGGAGACGCAGGAAACACTCCGGCTTCATGCTCGCAATTTTGCATAGTGCACATGGGGGGAAATTCGTACTGGCATCCAAGGGTCACGTCTATCATCTCGACAATCAGGATCTGCCACGAGGCTTTGTCGGCGAAAAGGTGAAGGTCCGCGGCTTTCTGGATCCAAAGACCGAAATCATTTCCTGTGGTGAACATCGAGGCCGAGTAGATTCGTCCGTCCGGCAACCCGAAGGTTGCTCGCCGGCCGTTCTTATTGCAACGGTTTGCCTATGGCCAGACACGAGGTGGCTTTGCCGTCTGCGGAGGAACGAATTACCGCCGATTCATCGCTGCAAAAAGCGCGCGTTCCAGAAGTCGGATCCGCAGGCACGGCGGTGACGCTGTACCTCGACGCCGGGGTTCCATCGCACCCGCTGAACGCGAAGAGGTAGCCGTTCTTCTTGCCGCCCGCAAGCCGCGGATCAATTAGCATCGCTTGGTGCTCCGTGACCCCGCTGCCGCTTCCCATGCCGCCCAAGTCGGACAAGGTGCAGGTGAAGCCATGCGCCGGAAAACTGGCCGCATAGGTTATCTCAGCCGTATTGAGCGTGCGGAGGCCGCCAACCGCTGCGGATTCATTGGCTGCGATCATTCCGCTCATTGGAGTGAACGTTGTCGGACCGCCTGCCGAGGCTTGGCTGCCCGCCATCGTGGCTGGTCTCATATTGGTGGTCATGGCTTTTAGGAACGCGGGATCGGTCAGCGACATTCCGATCGTCATCGAAATTTCGTTAAGCCGCCAGCTTCCGGCTTCCTGTTTCATGGTAAGAGTGAGCCGGAACTTCGCGCCCGCAGTCTGAGTCTCGCCGTCTTTCGAACCGTGGAACGAAAGCTCAATCTCATCTTCGTCGGCACGCAGATCGTCCCGTTCTACGGTGATTTCAAACTTGCTGTGGGCATCGGGATTCTCAAGCAGTACCAGGGTTGGCCCGGCTTCAAAGGTCTGCAATTGCTGACCGCGGGAATTGAGCTGGCCGGTGAGCATCGAGAATCCGCTGAGCATCGATGCGCCCGAAGTTGTCCCCGCTTTTCGCAGCGCCGCCCGTGTTGCTTGTGGGAGATGACTCTCGAACGTTCCCGGCGTCTTGCCGAAAAACATCTCCAGCAGCGCCTGCCGTGCGGTTTGGGGCGCGAGTTGAGCGCTGTCCGATGGAACGGCGAACAGGCTGGTCGTGAATAACAAACCAAGCACGGTAGTGAAAATAATGGCTTTCTTTGCAGTCATGGCCGCCTCCCACGCTGCTGCTGATGATCGCAGGCCGCGTGGACCCGCGCCAGTTACATAAGTAAGACGCGCATGGAGCGTTGCCCCGAACCCTCCCGGCAAGGCGTCTCGAGCTTGTGACTTGGGTCATCGCCCGCTGGTTACGGGTGTTCGACTATCCCCACCAACGAGCCATTGTTGAATCGCCGGCCTTAGCCCAAACTGTTAACAGTCGAGAACAAGTTGAAGGCTGCCGGGAGGAGAGAGAACATGACTGACTTTCTGCGGAAAACACAGGCAACGGGTGTGGTCGCGAACATCGCGGAATACGTAGTGTTGCTGTTCGTCGCGGTGATGACCGGAGTGAGCACGCTGCGATTGCTCGGAATTCTGCCTTAATTGGACGAAGAAGCAAGGTTCGGATGTCTGTTTACTAACCTACTAGAGGTTCGCCGCCGACCTGGATACAATTTTGCTGCATCGCCCTTGAGAAGGGCCCGAAACGGCGATCTCCTCCCGCCCGCGTCTTATTCCTATTTCCATAAGACCAAGTTGAGTTTACGCCTTGCCCTTCATGGCGGCGGTTTTCTTTGGCGGGATGTTCTGATTCAGCCGGAAGAAGTTGTTGGGATCGTAATGCGACTTGACCTCGACGAGGCGATCCCACCGTTCACGATAGGCCTCGGGCACGCGGTCGTCCTCGTCGCCACTCATGAAGTTGACGTAAACTCCCGGAGTCATGGAGGGACGAAGCACTTTGAACAGATTGCGAATCCAGGCGACGTTGGCGGCGTCCTCGGAGGCATCTGACCAGTTTGCCAGCAGATTTACGACGAAGGGGGAACTGCGGTCACCAAATGCGGTTTCTCCTGCGGCGACCCGCGCCGCCGCTCCGCCCATGTAGGCAAGCTCGATTTGAGTCGTCCGAGATGGGACGGTGGCCAGAGCCTGGATCATTTGGCCGATGCTGCTGTCATCGAGCGACTTGAAGTAGCCGGATTTGGTGTAATAGCGTCGGCCGTGCGGAAACTCATTGTCCGCCATGGTCTGCAGGGCGAGGTAGGAAACAACTTTCCGGTTCACCGCGACCGGTCTGCACAGGGACAGGACATGGTCGAGATATGCACGGCCTTCCTCGGGGTTGCCCACCCAAAGCACGGACTCACTCGCGACCGGACGTCCGCGAACATTCGCGGGCACGTTTTCCGTGTCGGGAGCGATACGCAAATTCAGGTTCCATTTCAGTTTGTCGGGCACATCCGGCATGAAATCCCTCCAGCGCTGCAGGATTTCGGATATGTCATCGCCCGGGCACAACGCTTCTGCCAGGACCACGGATGTTAGTGGATGGAGTTTCACTTCGAACTCAGTGACCACTCCAAAGTTTCCGCCACCTCCGCGCAGGGCCCAAAACAAATCGACGTTCTCTTTGCCATTGGCGCGCACAATGGAACCGTCCGCTGTTACCAGAGTGAAGCCTTCAACGTTGTCGGCAGAGAGCCCATGCAGCCGAGTCAGCCAGCCAAATCCACCGCCGAGGACCAGCCCAGCGGCTCCCGTGTGCGAGACTACGCCCGAGGGAAAAACAAGTCCGTCTTGCTGAGTAGCGACGTCGATCGAGCCGAGCAGGCAGCCGCCCGCAAACCGGCCTCTACGAGCCTCGCGGTCGACAGATACGTCTCGCATTCTTGACAGGTCGATTACCAGTCCCCCATCGCAGGTGCTGAAGCCGGCGAGGCTATGTCCTCCGCAGCGTACCGCAGTGAGAGCACCTGCGGCACTGGCTGCCCGGACCGCAGCCTGGACATCGGCGATATCGGCGCAGCGGGCTATGAGGCCGGGTGTGCGTGCCGCCATGGCGTTCCAAATGCCTCGGGCATGCGCGTAGGCCTCATCGTGGGGACGAAGCAAATCTCCACGGAACCGACCCTTGAGTGAAGTGAAGGTCTCTTCGATGGCTGCTTTCATACGTTTCTTATGAGGTGGCGGCTGCAAAAGTAATAGTGCTTATGTCCAGCTTTGAACGTCTAATGATATTCGCACGTAATCAAGATGTGGAGTCGTCCCATGCCCCGATTCCACATCCAGGGAAGACCACCTAGGGAAGATGAGCACCGGGAGGCCAGTGAAACATCGATACTCGTTTTGCATACTCGCATTTTTCGCGGCGACGCTTGCAGCACAGGCACCCAAGTCTCCGGCGGCAACCGAGCCGGACGCTCGTTTCAAAGCCGACGTCCTTCTGGTAGTGGCCCACCCGGACGATGAGACCGGAGTGTCCGCTTATCTGGCCCAGCTTCTTGATCAACACAAGCGCGTCGCCGCAGTTTATCTGACCCACGGCGAGGCCGGTCATAACAATATGGGGCCGGAACGGGCCATTGCGTTGGGGGCGGTGCGAGAGATGGAGTTGCGGCATGCGATGACGAAGGTTGGAGTTGAAAATGTGTGGTTTCTGGATGGCCGCGATACCCCCAGTCAGAATGTTTTGCAATCGCTGGCGAATTGGCACAACGGAGCGGCGTTAGAAGAAGTGGTTCGCATGGTGCGGCTGACGCGCCCGGAGGTGATTCTGACCTGGTTACCCGGATTCTTCATCGGTGAAAATCACGGCGACCACCAGGCATCTGGCGTGCTGGCGACAGAAGCATTTGATACGGCAGGCGACCCATCGGTTTTTCCGGCTCAGCTCGCAGCTCCCGTCCGCGTCAACGAAACTCTTCTCGAAGGACTGCGGCCCTGGCAGCCCAAAAAGATTTACTACTTCTCCGATGCCCAGGAGCAAGACCAATTCAAAAATACCGGTCCGGAGTATCCGACTACAGGGATTTCGCCCTCGCGCAAGGTGCCGTATTGGCAAATCGCAATGGAAGCGTTCGAATTTCATCTTACGCAATACCGCAGTTACATCGAAGGGCTGGAAAAAAAGGACGAACAGGAGCAGGCGAAAGACTGGGGTGATCCGGTGCAACTGACTTTCGGCAAGTCGAATGTTGGAGGGAACGTTACGGGCGATGTTTTCGAGGGAGTCACGCCGGGAGAAATTGCGTATGTCCGCCGCGTTGAAGAAGTTCAAGCGCCGCGATCTGGGCTTTCCGTGGAGCTTGCCGGTCCCTGGGGTTTTTACACAATTTTCAGGCGCGCCCACAGCCTTCAGCAGCTGCCCCAGGCTTCTGTTCCCGAGATCGCAATCGCGTCGGGCACAAGCTTGCAGATTCCTTTAAGTCTGCGGAACGACACCGCCACAGATAAGAAGTTGACTTTGTCGATAAGCGCACCTGAAGGATGGGCCACTCAAAGCGGAAATGGGAGCCATACGCTCCGTGTCGGAGAGCAGTTACCGGTACTGATCACGCTGGACTCGCCGAAAACAGTTGAAGGCAAGGTTGACGAAATCGTTTGCCGTGCCCAAGCTGATGGACAAACGATCGAGACGATCAAGTTGCATGTGCGAAGACGGCCTGGAGGTCTTCCACAGAACTAAGCGCAGCCGTGGGGAACAATCCCGTAAGCCACCGCGAAACATTATTTCTTCTTGTTGCCAAAAAGGCCCATGATCTGATTCACCTGATTTTGTTGCTGTCCTGGCTGCTGGCCTTTCTGTCCTGTGACTCCTCCTAAGATCGAGGAGGCGCCGCCCAGGGGATTGTCTGCGGTCGGCATTAGTCCCTTCAATTTCATCTGAGCCATTTTCTGGACATCGGGCGTAACTTTTGGATTCTGGAACGTACCGCTCACAATTGCCGGTATCACAAGCTCCCCCTGACTATTTGCCAATGCGGCACTCATGTAGTTGCCACCAGCCGCGCCACCTAACTGCTGGGTGAAGGCTTTGCTGAGCACGGCGGTCAACTGCATATTCAGGATTTGGGTGGCCAGGTTAGCGGTCCCGACTGCGCCTACATTGCCGATATCGAGCGTCGCTTGCAGATTGTTGGTCTGAGCGATCCCGTTCTTCACCAGAATGGTGCCTGTCATTTTCTGGATGTTAGTGTAGCCCTGATCCTTTCCCGCCTGGCCAGAACCGATCATGGACAGTAGTTGGTGTGAGATGTCCACGCCCGCATAGCGCACGTTGTTGAAGTTGACGTTGATGGTGCCGTTCAGCGCTTTCACGAGCTGGTCGGAGCTCATCGACTGCACCGGACCGGCGGCATGCATATCGACGGCGAGATTTCCCGCGCCGCTAATCTTCTCGAGTGAGGTCACGCCGTAAGCTTTCGCCATCGCGAGCAGATCGGGCAATGCCGCCTGCGGAGCGCGCAGTGTGGCATCGACCTGGGGCGAATTGGAGGTGTAGTCCTTCACAGAGAATTGAACCGCCGCCGTGGTTCCACCGGACGTGACATTAAAGTTGTCGGAATGGATTTCGGTCGGACTCAGCGCGATGTTCACCGCCTTCACAGCGACCGGCTTGGCGATTTCCTTGCCGGAGACCTGGATGTTCTGGCCCGCGAGAGTCCCGTTCAGTGCTGGCTTATCCGCAGCGCCCGTTGCTTTTATGTCCGCGCTGATCTGCCCATTCACGGTAGTGCCGGGAGCGAAAGCGATCCCGGCCGCCGCGGCCAGCCGTGCGATCTCCGCGATGGATACATTGTTGGCTTTCAGGTTCACATTGAGTTGTGCTGGCGTGGGCTTGGAGTTCATTGTGCCGGTGACGGAAAGAGGAGTCGGCCCTAACTTGATTGCACCCTGGTTGATGGTGAGCAGGTCGTTCGGCAGGTCGTCGCTGACATCGTAGTCCATGTTGATCGGATATCCCACATCGATGCCGTGCAATCGAGGCTTCTCTAAATCCATTTGTCCCTTGGCCGAGAGTTTCCCATTTTCACTCGCGATATCCGTGTGCCCGGAAAGCACACCATCGGTGTTAACCAACGCCGGGCTCTGCAGGAACTTCTGCAGTTCGGCGATCTCGACTCCTTTTAAGTCGAGCGTACCCTTGAACGGCGTTGTAGCGGGGTTCGCATGCGAGAGTGGGCCACCTTTGCCTTTTAAACTCACTTCCTGGCTTCCGGCGCCGGGCAGATGCACGGAAGCGTCGAGATTGAACGGAGAGTCGGGTGCGAAGTCGGTAAGCTTGAGATTGATGTGATCGTAAACGGTTCGCGACTTGCGCTCCTGCAGATCAGTAATTGCGACCAATCCATCGTTGATTGCCAATTCGCCGAGCGAGAATTGCTGTTGACTCGACGACGGTGCCGCGGCAGGCGTTTGCTGGCCAATCGAGGCGAAATTCCACACCCCTTGCGCATTCTTAATTAACTCGACACTCGGACGCTCGAGGGCGAGCGAATCTATTTGTACGGACTTGCTCAGCAGGGGAAGCAGCTTGACGGAAACGCTCAGCTCTTGGGTTTGGACGAAGGCGCGAGCACTGAACTTGGGATCGTCCGCGATCGCGAGATTGTATACACGAAAGCGGAGAGGGAACAGTCCGAGCTCCATGTTGCCGAGCGCAACTTTTCGATCCAATTGTTGCTCGAGCTTTGTCTGGACCGTGCCCCGGTAGTCGTTAGGATTGAACGTGGCTACGAAGATGCCAACGGCAAGAACAATAACGACCACTACGATTCCGATGACAATTGCGATCCTACGCATGGAAACCTCCATTAGCGACTTGGTTTCTGAACCAGCATTTTAGACTAGAGTGGCCGCGCAAGTCCGAAACTGGGGGCCTTGCCGAATCAAGCCAGAGGATACTTCAAGCATACTCTTCCCGAGCCGCGGGGCGAGCTATCCCCATCGTCACACGGCAAAGGGTAGACGGCTTGATTCGACTCCGGGTTGTGCAGCAAGGGAGGTTTTTGTTTCGGCTTCGTGTTGGCCTTAAACCATTGGAGAGTTGATCCTGCGGTTATATTCCTGTTTCCGGCGATGCCAGTTTTCACTGGAGAGAATGCGGGGTCCCGCGTCGATCAGTCTGGGCAACATTTCGAACACCGATACCGGAGTCCACTTCGATCCTTCGCGGGTCCGGTATCCTCGCCGATTCAGTTCCTCTGCGACGAAAGAATACGGGCCATCCTGAATGATCAGCTCCATCATCGCCTGGAGCGCCTCATTTTCACTGTGGTCTTCAATAAGGGTTGAACAGTCGGGGGCGATGCGCAAGCCAAAAGGCGGGTCTTCCTGGTCGCGCTCTTCGCCTGCTTTAATCTCTCCCGCAGGCACGTCACGTTCCCAATCGAGCGCAATCAGCCTCCAACCCTGATTTTGGAGCTTTTGAATTTCGACCCAGGTGAGTTGGCCGGATGCCGACTGGCGGATGCGCTCGGTTCGATGCATAGTGTATCCCCTTCGAGGTAGAGTAGCGCCTCGGAAGGGCAAGCATTAATTTTGCCATTCAGCCCGAAAATAACCGCTTGCTGTTCAACTACATTGCGACGCGAAAGACCGAATCTTAGGTTTCGAGCGTCCATTTGTGGGATTTCGCGTCCGAAATCGGAGAGATCTTTTGCAGCAAAAGGGCAGGAGTCCACGTTTCGAGACTGGTTAAGCAGCCCGAGCGCAGACTCCCGATTTTTCGCAAAGTAACTCTTTGTAGCGACTGCTCACTGCTCGATAGGGCCTTTAAGATCTTTCGAGCGCAGGACGAACTCTACATGTCGCTCCCGATTCACACGAACAGTTTGGTATAGATCCATCGACTCGAGCGCGACCAACTTCTGTTCTCCATCTGAACTCAAGCAATGGAGTTGTCCGGCTTCGACCCAATAGTCCTGAGCCAGCCAGGCGGCGCCACCCTTGAGAACGATGACTGTCGCTTGGTGCTCTGCGGGCTGCAATTCCTGGTGCTCTACCGGCCGTGCGTCAGCCTGGCGCTGCACAAAACTGGCGGGCTGCAGGGTTGCGGTTTGCCCTCGCGAAGCCGCCGATGCCGGTGTGTAGATTAGGGACGAAGAAGCATCGTAGCGGCTGGGCGAAACCCACGGAGGCATGGGAACCGAAGCCCTCGCGTTTGATGCCGACAGCGGAACCTCGATATCTTCCAGCAGACGCAAGGTCAGCCGCGCTTCACCCTTGAAGGTCGGGTACGGCCCACGATTGGGAAGGGTGAGGATCTTGACCGGCCAGAAGACGGGCACCGCCCAGAGCGCGGCATCCCTCTTCGGATGGCCCTTGCTGTGAACCTTGCCCTCGGCGTCGACTTTCAGATGGGGCGCCGAAATGACTTTCGCGGATAGCGGGTAGACTTGGGCGCCGGGAAGGATAATGCGATCAAAATCGATCTCAATCCAACCCTTGCCCACAAAGTGTCCGGGGTTTTGATAATCCTGGAGGTGGCCGCTAAGTTCCGCTCCTCGGGGAAAGATCGAACGCCCGAAGGCCGAAATGTGTCCCAGATAACAAAGCACAGGATCGCCAACCTGCGCGGTTTTGGACGAGAAGTTGGGTTCATCCAAGGTGCACTGCAGAAGCGTTCCGGCGGGAATGAGCTCATCATTGGTCACAGCTCGAGCCAAGATGCTGGCCGAAACACACAGAAGAACTGTCAGAAGGAAATACTTTCGGGTCATACGAGCGTCTCCTCGGGATCTTCGTTAAGGAGCGCGCCCCATGCCGCACTGCCGCAAAGCGGGGGAATCTTACCACGGACGAGGATAAAATACCAAGGCCGAAAGAATGTTGTTGTTAAGTTTCCCGCTTGGACCAGGGAGAAGCCTAACGATGGTTCAGGTCATATATCACTGCAAACGCCGACGCCCCAATGTTGAGCATCGGGGTAAGTCGCTCTAACTGATGATGCCCGGTTTTGTGGAAGAAGTAGCTAAGCCCGATAATTCCGGCGGTTTCGCCCGCGAAATTGGCCGCCAGGCCCGCTGTGCTGCCGCTGAAAAGGCGGGTCACAGGGTTCAGTTCCTTCCCGCCATTTTGCAGGATGGACCGGGTCAGCGCGAAGTCAGCTGCGCTGAGAGCGGCGACAGTCGTGAATAGAGCCCGATTCTCGTTATCCCAAAATTTATGAGGGCTGGGTGCTTCGGGCAGCGCACTGGCGGTGGTCGGCGCTGTCACCGCGTTGGGAGCAACCGAACTTGCACTGCTTGGAACTGAGGCGGACGGAGCTGAGTTTTCGGGAGAGTAGTTAGGTGGGCCATCATTAAGTGTCGCAATGGAAACCGCTTGAGCAAGGCCCACGCCGCTCAAGAGAACCATCAAAATTAGGCTTTTAGCACCCCGCCCAATCAGTACTGATAAGAAACCTATGTCCACGAATTGCAGGTATCTCATTGGCTCTCGGCTGACTTGCTATCCCTTCCACCGCAATTCTGCAGCCTACGAGCATTAATTCTTGTTAGTGCTTACTACCGCGGATTCAGGAATTTGCGTAATTGAGGCATATCGATAGTCGAAAGAATGTGTGCAAACTCTTGCACAAAGAGGTTGTCCCTTTTAGTTCGGGAGTCAGTGGAACAGATTCCCGCAGCCGAGAGCCAAGATAGCCGGAGGCTCGCCCGCTAGAGGTAAACTGCTGTGCTGGTAGGGCAAGCGAGTAGGGGGCGTGGTTGAGATCTCAGATCGCGTCGAGAATCGGTTTGGGAGTGAAGCTTTAGCTGGCCACTCACCCTCAGATCGAACCGGCAAACCTCACGGAATTGTGGCCTGAGCCTCGTTGGAGTAGACGCTTTCCTCGTCGTTGGAATTGACCGACGTGGTCACGTAATAGTACGTGGTTCCATTGGCGACGGACGTGTCCGTATAGGCGAGGTTTGGGTCCAGTACGGAATTGATCTTGTTGTACGGCCCCCCCGACTGAAGGCCGCGGTAGACGTTATAGCCAATGACGTTCTGGGAGGTGCTGGCGTTCCAAGAAAGATTGACGCTGTGGCCCTGCGAGACCGCACTGACGCCGCTCAGAGATTCAATTGCGAGAGGATCGGTCCCGGAGACATCCATGAATGAGAGGGTGCCGGATGTCGCGCCTGTTGCTTGAGGGGCAAAGGTGACTAAGAATCCTTGGCTACCTCCCGGTGGAATCGTCAACGGGAATGAGAGTCCGCTCAGGACAAACTCCGGATTGCTGCTCGCAGCAGTCGAAATCGTTACCTGTGAACTACCAGCGAAAAGGGTTCCACTTTGACTCGCGCTCGTTCCTACCTGCACCGTGCCAAAGTTCATCATTGCCGGATCAACCGTGAGTTGGTCGTCATCGGCGCCCATCCCCGTCAGACCCAACGTCGGAAGCCGGCTCTGGAGATCCGCAACGCCTGAAGCTTGCGAAACGAATGAAATGCTTCCGTTGCTGGCCCCGATGGATTGCGGTGCAAAGATGGCGCTGAAGGTGAAGCTCTCTCCGCTCGCCAGGGTCAACGGAAAATCGAGCCCGATCACTGCGAATCCTGTTCCTTGCGTGGTGACCTGCAACAATGTGAGTTCGGAAGTGCCCGCGTTCGTAATCGTAACCATCTGGGATTTTCTGTGGCGGACTGCGACTTTCCCGAAACCTAGAGTGGCGGGCGTAAAGATCAGATGTCGATTGGACGAAGCCGGCGTGCCGGGGACGATGTCAGATGCCTGTGCGCTAGGAATTGATGCAAGCAGCATCGCGATCACGGCTGGAGCAAGGAGAGATCGAGACATAACGCGGGAGAGTCGCATAGCGCGAGTATTGTTGAGATTTATCGGCTAATAGAAAAGGTGTCGATAGTACATCCTGGAAAGCTTCGGAGGCGGAAACCGACAACCCTTGAACATATGTCCTTTCTTGTGAAAATCCACGTAAGATTAAAGAAATAGATTAAGTTCCGCAAGGGGAAAAGCTCACAAGTGGCGGGAGACGTTTTTCCGAAGCCGGCACCCCTCCTCGAACCCTGGACCGGAAGCATTGCCACCGATCCACTTCGAGAATGTACCGGAATTTCTACCGAGCGTAGAACTATGGCGGCGGAATCACGGCCGTTGTCTGATTAGAATAGCCGCTCTCCACGTTGCTCGAATCGACCGAAGTCGTCACGTAGTAGTAGGTCGTTCCATCGGCGACGGTCGAATCGGTGTAAAGCGTGCTTGCGTCCAGGACCGAATTGATTTTCGAGTAAGGTCCGCCCGACTTCACGCCGCGATAAACGTTGTAGCCGATGATGTTCTGCGACGTGCTCGCGGTCCATGACAGATTGACGCTATGCTGCGGGGGAGGAGTTCCAGTGCCGGTGAAATCTTCGACGGTCGGAGAATTCGAGGCATTGCTGGCAAACGATACGCTGCCGGATGCCGCGCCAGTTCCGGAAGGTGTAAACGTTACGGTGAACTGCACGTGCTGCCCGGCCGGAATCGTAACCGGGAATGACAATCCGGTTACGGTAAAAGCTGAGCCGATCACATTATCGGAGGACACAATCACCGTCTGACCAGTTGCGCTGAGCGTCCCGTTTAGTTGGCCATTCGTTCCCACGATCACATTGCCAAAGGCCAGAGTTGTAGGAGACACGGACAACTGTCCCTGGGGCACAGGCGTGCCGGTACCGCTGAGCGGTATGGACAGATTCGGGTTTGACGCGTTCGAGACAATCGCAACAGTTCCGGAGTAATTTCCGGTGGAAGGCGGCGCGAAGGTCACGGCGAAGGTGTAATGCTGTCCCGGCGTAAGCATCAACGGTGGGTTCAGCCCACTCATAGTGAATCCAGTCCCGGAGACTGTGGCTTGTGAGATATTAACGTTCACTCCGCCGGAGTTGGTCAGCGTTTCCTGGAGTTGCAAGTGGCTGCTGACCTGAACGCTTCCAAAGCTGAGGCTCGATGGGCTCGGGGTGAGTGCGCCGGCCGCCAAGCCGTTTCCGGATAGCGCAACGTTTACGGTTGAATTTGAAGCGTTGCTGATAATCGCCAGATTCCCGCTGCTGCTGCCCGCGGCAGTAGGCGTAAAGGTAACGGTAAAGGACTGGCTCTGGCCGGCCGTCAGCATCAACGGCAAGCTCAACCCGCTCACACTGAAACCAGTGCCCGTGGGGTTCACCTGAGTTACGGTCACCGTCGTTCCACCAGAGTTGGTCAAGGTCATGGGGAGGGCTTGATTGTTGCCAACCTGAACGCTTCCGAAGTTAAGGCCCGATGGACTGGGAGTAATAACACCCGCGGTCTGTGCGCCTCCGGACAGCGCGACGTTCACCGTAGGAGTTGAGCCGGTGTTGGCGATGGCCAGGTTTCCACTGGCGGCGCCCGCAGACTGCGGTGCAAACGTAACGCTGAAGGACTGACTCTGACCGGCCAGCAGAGTTAGCGGCAAGGTTAACCCGCTCACGCTGAAACCGGTCCCGGTAGCATTTACCTGTGTGACTGTGAGGCTGGATCCTCCGGTGTTGGTCAGAGTCTCGGAAAGGGTTTGCTTGTAACCTACCTGCACATTTCCAAAGTTAAGACTGGAAGGGCTCGGCGTAACAGCACCCTGGGTCTGTGAGCCTCCCGAGAGTGTGACATTCACTGTTGGAGTTGAGCCGGTGTTGGCGATCGCCAGGTTTCCGCTGACAGTGCCTGTAGCCTGCGGAGCAAAGGTGACGGTGAAGCCCTGGCTTTGACCGGATGCCAGAGTTACCGGCAAGCTCAATCCGCTGACGCTAAAGCCCGTGCCGCTAGGGGTCACCTTGGTCACGGTGAGGGTCGAGCCGCCAGAGTTGGTCATGGTCGCAGGCTGGTTTTGGTTATTCCCGACCTTTACGATGCCGAAACTAATACTGGTTGGTGAGATTGCGAGCAGGCCCGGCTTGGTGTTGTTCGGCGGCGGAGTAGTTGTAGTGGCGGCCTTGTTCGAGCTGCTAAGACCTTGGCAGCCCAACATCGTCGCAATAGCAAGAAGCAGCACAAGCGCATTCCAGCGAGCAGCAAGCTGTCTCATCATAGATGTCCCTGTTGCCTCTCCCCGATCTACTCATCGGGCTGAAAAGGTAGTCTGAGCGTCGACCAGAGAGTTGAATAGGTCGCGGAAGGACGTGCCAGCAACCGCCGAGGGCGGGTAACAGAACTTGTCTGAATTCACTGCCAGGACTTAGCAATTGGACAACCCGTATTGATCCATAACAACGTACCGGTTACTTCGAATTGCCTGAAAAAAGACTGGCCGGTCCGACCTCGAGACTTGGCCTCTCGGGCAGCGTCCTTTCGTGCTCTTTTGACTCAGGCGTAACCGCAATTAGCATCAGGTCCGGTTTCGGAAGTAACCGCACGCCATGGAAGAAATTAATCACATTGCGCAATCGGCGTCTTCGCAAGAGCGCAAGTATCGCCGCTTCAGCTTGCAATATCCGGTTCACCTCAAGGTTCACTCTGCTGACTTGATGGTTGAGTTCGAGGCCATAAGCAGGAATATCAGTATCTGCGGACTCCTCCTGGAGGCCTCTTCTTTGATTCCGCAACAGACTCCCGTCAGCTTTACGGTTACCGTGAAGCACAACGAGCTTGGCCGGCCCATTCAGTTCGTGGGTGAGGGGAGAGTCGTAAGGGTCGACCCGAAGACAGAAGAGCACGTCTTCGCGATCGCGGTGGAGTGTCAAAGGCCGATCACTCAAGTCGATGCTTATCCCGCAATTGGTTGAGGTGACTCGCGCTCTTATACCTTCTTCTTTCCCCCGAGCAACGCGCGCGCGGCCTGCAACTCCTTGCGCGTAGCAGCATCGACCTTGGGGTAGGCCAGCTTCAGATCCTCCAGCGTTTCGACGATTGCCCCCGCCACGACCACGCGGGTGAACCATTTATTGTCCGCCGGTACCACGTACCAAGGCGCGTGCGGGCTAGCCGTATGGACGACCATGTCCTCGTATGCTTTCATGTAGTCGTCCCAGTACTGGCGTTCGCGCACATCCGAGGCGGAGAATTTCCAGTTCTTTTGCGGATAATCCAGCCGGTCCAGGAACCGCTGTTTTTGTTCCTTCTTCGAAAGATTGAGAAAGAATTTGCGAACCACAATTCCATTGCGCGAGAAATAACGCTCGAAGTCGTTGATGTCCTGAAAGCGCTCTTTCCAAATATCCTTGGTCACTGGAGACGGAGGGATTCTTTCGTTCTTCAACAACTCGGGATGAACCCGCACCACCAGCACCTCTTCATAGTAAGAGCGGTTGAAGATGCCGATCCGGCCCCGCTCCGGCGCGCGCTGCATAGTACGCCACAGATAATCGTGATTCAGTTCCTCTGCTGACGGCGTCTTGAACGAATGAACTTCGACCCCTTGCGGATTCACTCCCGACATTACATGCTTAATCGCGCCATCCTTGCCGGCCGCATCCATGCCCTGAAAGATGAGCAGCACGCCCCAGCGATTCTGGGCGAAGAGCTTGTCCTGCGAATCGGTCAACGATTCGATGCCCTTGGTTAGAAGTTGCTCCGCGTGTCGCTTGGAATGGATCTTCCCGGTATCGCCGGGATCAAAATCCTTCAGCCGAAACTTCGTGCCGTCCTCTACCCGATAGGGCTTCACCAGCTTGCTTGCCCAGCTCATCGCAGCCTCCATCTCCGTAACAAATCCATCGCAAAGGTGAAGTCTACATTACGCCTGGTGATGTAGGCGTGGTCCGCGCTCGTGCCGCGTCAAACCGGTGCGGTACGAAATGGTGGCCCAGGAATCCAACGTTCCTCAGGTATGAGTTCTCTGCATCCGGTTGCAAACTGCTGCAACCTTCATGAACATTACGTTTTTTGGTTACTTTGCTGGTTACTTCCCCAAACCTTCGTGCTACGTCCATGGCCCATTCGGGCGTTGCACTACCGGTGTGGCCTTGCTACCTTGACGACATTGAGCCTCCCCTTAGGTGCTGTGGCTGCATCTTCTCGGGGGTGAAATATGAAATTCGTTCATCTGTGCTACGCGGCGTTGGGGTTTGCGGTGGCTCGCTGGATCTTTAAAAGGGAACCCATGCCGATGGTTGATCCAGTCACTCGTTTTCGCTCTTCTGGCTTGCTGTAAATGTCACGGGCGTGCGGCGCCCTGTTGCGAGGCTACTTCGTCCCGCACGTCCGTGATTGTTTTACTCGCGAACCGGCCTTCCTCTTAAGTGCTACGACCAACGTTCGTCCCTCCGTAATGATTCCCATGCTTGTTTCTGACTACAATTTGTACGGGGGAGAATGCCCGTTTTCGCGTGCCAATGTTCATGAGATGTCAGGGTTATTTCGGTGTCTTTTTGGTTTTTCTGGGGATGATGTTGCCGGTTTTTGCGGTGGCGCAATCGGATGACGCAATATCCCTGGGCGATCTGGCCCGCACCTTGCGCCAGAACAAAGAACCAAAGGAACCGGCTGCGCCCACGATCATCGATAACGACAATCTCTCCCAGGTGATTGAGGACGTCGAACACTTCCGGCTGGGCGTGAGACCCATGTTTTCCTTTGACGGCGTGGGGAAAAACTTCCGAATGACGTCGCCCGATGGGACCTGCAGCCTTTCGTTTAACGCCAATGCCACCGCCCTGCTCACAAGTCCCTACGTGGCGCAGGATCTCCCGCAGGGTGAGCTCGCGAAGCTGGATGGTCCCGCGAACATTCTTGGCGACACAATTGAAGTCTCGGTGTACAACGCAAGCTCATGGAGTTTGAGAGAGATCACGGTAGGCCTGACCATCGTGCGCCGCGACGACATAAACGCTGAGGACTACGGGACCGCGAAGCTGCTGCCCGCTGTCACCCAGGATAACGCCCCCGTTCAGAAGCATTCTGACGTGACGGTGCTTCTTCACCTGAAAGGCTCAACTGCTCCATTCGCGACCACCGTTTATCGGGAGAAGCTGGATGCGACCCTGGAGGACGGCCAAGAGTGGCATTGGGCAATTGTGGAGGCCAAGGGAGTTCCTCCGAGTACAGTCGCGAGCGAGTCAGCGGATCAAAGGGTTAGTCAGTAGGGTCGTGCGCAGATCGGAGATTTCTAGGTGGTGCTTCGCGAACGTTTTCGGTTTTTCCGCCCTTCATGCTTCGGTAGGCCGCGTCCAGAATTTCCTGATTGCGCCAGCCTTCTTCGCCGGGAATTGGAAACTCTGCTTTGCCTTCGACTGCGGCGGCGAAGGCATCCACCTGAAGCGCGTAGGCCAGTTGGTTTGAGACGGTTTTCGTGTCTACGACCGCCCCGCCTCGACGCCGCTCGAGATTGACTGGATGTTCAACGGTCAAGGCGTCGTCAGCGCGCAGGACGCCGGTCTCGCCAACCAGTTCGAGGGGCGTGCGGTACTCGGCAAGGAACGAAACCGTGACCGTGGCCAGAGTCCCGCGTGAGAACTCCAGTAACAGCGCGGCCCCGGTTTCCACGTTGCCCGTTTTGCCGGCAATCTCGCGAGCGCTTACCAGGGTTACTTCATCTTGAAGAATGAAGCGCAGGGAGTCAATACAATGCACGCCCACATCGGCGACTGGGCCGCCGCCAGCAACTGCGGGATCATTGATCCATGTACGGGCGTGCCCATGGGCGGCGGAAAAAGAAAATTCGGAGCGCGCGAAAACCGGTTTGCCGATGCTTCCCGTGGCCAGTTGTTCTCGGAACCATGCCGTGCTCTCTTCGAAGCGAAACACCTGTGCCACTCCGAGCAGAACTTTGGCTTTGCGGGCGGCCTCGACCATTTGCCGACATTGGTCGGCGTTAACGCCCATCGGCTTCTCGCACAATATCGGCTTGCCACATGCGGCGGCGACCAGCACGTCCTGTAGGTGGAAGGCGTTCGGTGTGGCGATGAACACGGCGTCAACTTGAGGAGAGCGGCACAACTTCTCCGCCGAATCGAAGGCTAACGCAATATCGTACTGGCGCGCCGATTCTTGTGCCTTTGATAGATTGCGCCGGGAGAGAGCGGTGACCCGGCAGTTTTTGGCGCGAGCGAAGCCAGGCATCAGCCGCTTTCCAGCGTGGAGTCCGAAACCGATGATACCGAAGTTGATCACCTGGTGCTCACCTTAATCAAAATCATTGTGCGACCGACAGGGATACCGGCGGAAAGAGAGTCGTAGTTGTCTCGCCAGTCTCCGTAACGGCACCCGTTGTGGCATCAATCGAAAACGCGGAGATCATCTTCGTAGTTTGACTGCCGACGTACATAAATTTCCCATTCGGATCAATCACCTCGAACAATGGAGCGCTGCCGGCGGTGAATGGCGAACTCGTAATCTGGGTGAGAACTCCTGTGACAGGGGTAACCGTGAACACGGAGATGTTGCTCGACCCGAAGTTGGCGACATAGAGATACTGGCCCAAAGCCACGACCGCAGTTGGAGTGGTCGCCGTGGCATACGTACCCAGCAGGGTCAAAGCCCCAGTACTGGAATTGATGGATAGCACTGAAACGGTGTTATCAACCGAGTTTGCCACGTAGACAAAAGTTTCCGCCGGATCGACCGCGATCGCGAGCGGTCCGAGGCCCACTTGAACGGGGAGGCCGGCTACCGCCTTCAAGACTCCCGAGGTGACGGTGTACGCGAAAACTGCTGCCACATCGCTGTTGAGCACGTAGAGGAATTTACCCGAGGGGGTCAACGCGAACGCAAACGGGTTGGAAAAGGTGGGGAACGGAGATCCAGAGACCGGAGTAAGAGCCCCGTTTCCTGAGTTGATGGAATAAACCGAAATACTGCTGGAGACTCGGTTGAGGGCAAAAAGAAGAGTGCCTCCGCTATCCATGGAGAGGGCAGCGGGAGTGAGTCCGGCAGGGGTTCGCGGCAGCACTTCCAGCAGCGAGCCCAAAGTGCTGTTGACCGTAAACAGCGAAATGTTGTTCCCGATTTGATTGGCAGCGTAAACAAACCGGTTGGAAGGATGCACCAGAACGGCTGCCGGCGATGTTCCCCCTGGATACGGAGATCCCAGTATGTTGGTGAAGATCGCGGAATTGTTGTCAACCTTGTAGGCTGCCACTGAATTCGTGGTTGGCAGAGCGACAAAGGCAAGGTGCTGGTTCTGGAATGGTTGGGAAGACGACGATGACGATGGGGAAGAAGATCCGCATCCCACAATATTTGCCAGTCCCATTGCGATAAAAATCAGGGACGTTCGCTTGCTCGGCATCATCGAGCCCCTTCGGGGAAAATGGAAGTTTCGACAGATCGAAAGTTGGACAAATCTAAGAAACATGGTTTCGGAGGTTTCCAGGTCGCGATGCAACATTATAAATTCAAAGCTTGGGACGCCGGCCAATATGTCCGTGATGGAAAACCAAACCGGTTGAAATGCGTATGTTGTTTTGAGTCGCCCCAAACGTGTTGGTATTCAGGTAATCTGCCTGGACGCGAATTGTGAACCGCGGCGTCAGGTCCATGTCATAACCTCCGCCCACCGCGAAGGCGTGTCCCACACTCAGGAATCCATCCCTGGTCGCGGTTGCGATATTGACTGTGTCTTGCGCTTTGCCAAAAAGGGCATGAGCGAAGATCGATGACTTGTCCCGTCGCAAGGTGTACTGCGGGCCACCCATATAGGTGTACAGGCTGAGTTGGTCGCCATAGTGACCGCTTCCATCCGCGGTCAAAGTCCAACTGGGGGTGAAGTTGTACGAAATCTCTCCATTAAACCCGTTCAAATTAGACCAATTCGCGTAACCGATCGAAGTCGATTCAAATCGAAGGTAGGAATAGCCACCAAAGAAATCCCAGCGGGCAGCAACCTGTCCCGCCGAAAGGGAAGAGCCGACTACGACGACCGAAAAGACCAGGAAGAGGAAGACTGCCGTTCTCTTGCGGGGAATGCCCACAGGTTCGATGGCCATTAGTATGAGAGTACCAACTTCCCTCCAGAATTGTGCCTTCGTCGAAGGGCTAAAGCTGACCTTCGCACCGATTGCGTAGCAGATTTTAACTGTTTGTAATCAAGTGTTCGAAGTCCAAAGTCTAACAGAGTCGCGTTGCTCCTGGCCATTTCCAGATCACCGGGTCGGCACGCTCTTCGGAAGTTAGATGCAGGGAAAGCCAGCACAGATCGTAAGGTGAACAAGCCTCTTGACCAATCGTCAGATCGGTTTTACTGTCGCTGGTAATACGAAGCGGGCGCCAATGAACTACCGACACAAAATCCAAGGCCGTTACTTCCTGGTGGCGCTCTTTTTTCTCAACATCATGGCGCTCCTGCCGGTACTGTTCCTCATCAAGGATCCGACTCCACACCAGCGTGTTGTAATGGCAGGGATCTGGGCGTACATTACGCTCAACACGGCGGGAATGGGCTGGTGTCTTTGGGCCTTCCTGCCGGAGCCGCTACCAACTTACAACCGGTTTCAGAACTTCTTGCATCGTCGGCGGACTGGTAAGCCGTGGCTGCAGCGAGCGGGGATCGTCATGTTCGCCATCAACCTGACCCTTGGAATCGCTATGAGGTTCAGGCACGGACATCACGGACATCTGACGGGGCAGGCGAATGTGAGTAGCTGGATCACAATAGGCTCGGCGGCGCTTGTTCTCGTGATGTGGCTTTGGCCGTTGCCGCCAGTGAAGGCAGAACAGCAATGAAGAATTCAAGATTCTGGTTGACCCTAGTCGCCGGTAACTGGCAACGAGGTAGCCTCTCCGACAGATCGTTTTGCCCGTTTATCAACCTTCGCCCTTCTCATTTTCACCCAAACGTATCGCATCTGTTATCCGGTGAAGCACCAGTTGACATCAGGCGTGACCCGTCCTAACATGCCGACACACGCCGCTTCAGCTTTTGCATGATTGGTAAAGTCCTCGGCCACTATCGAGTAATCGAAAAGATAGGTTCGGGAGGGATGGGGGAAGTATACCGCGCCAGCGATGAGCGGTTGGGGCGGGATGTGGCCCTCAAGATACTCAAACCCTCTCTTGCCCATGATCAGGACCGCCTGCGCCGTTTCGAGCAGGAGGCCCGCGCTGCCGCTGCCCTAAGTCACCCCAATATTGTTGCCATCTATGACATCGGTATGCACGATGGCGCGCCCTACATCGTCTCCGAGTTGCTCGAAGGTCAAACGCTCCGCGAGCGCTTGCACAATGGTCCCATACCGCGGCGTCAGGCGATCGACTATGCCAGACAGATCGCGCAGGGTCTGACGGCGGCGCATGAAAAGCGCATCGTGCATCGGGACCTGAAGCTGGAAAATCTCTTCCTCACCAAAGACGGGCGCATCAAGATTCTCGATTTCGGTATTGCCAAATTGCTGAACTCCGCGTTTGACTCCGATGCTGGCGAAGCGGGTTCGATTGCAAGCATGACCACCCAGACCAGGTCGGGCTCCTTGCTGGGAACCATCGCGTACATGTCTCCCGAGCAGTTGCGCGGCAAGGCCGTCGATCATCGCACGGACATCTTTAGCTTTGGCGCGATTTTTTACGAGATGCTTACCGGCAAGCGCGCCTTTGCTGGAGAGACCCAGGTCGACACCATGACCTTGATCCTCAAAGAGGATCCTCCGGAAATGGTTCGGGAAGGACAGGACATTCCCGGCGCATTTGAGCAAGTCGTGCGCCATTGTTTGGAAAAAGAGCCGGAGAACCGATTCCAGTCGGCGCGCGACCTCGCATTCGCGCTGAGCACTTTGGCGGAGGTTACGACCAGCAGGCAAGTCCTTCCGTTCCGCCTGGAGACTACCCGCTTTCGGACGTGGATGCTGCGTATCGCGGCTGCATTGCTTCTGGTCGTCGTTGCCATCTATCTGGGAATCCGGCTCAGGACGGTTCAGAATCCGGACTTCCGGCGCGTTACTTTTGAGCGGGGCACGGTTTACTCCGCTCGCTTTACTCCGGACGGGCGGACCGTGGTCTACGGAGCCTCGTGGAATGGGCGGCCGCTGCAGATTTATTCCACCATTCCAGATTCGTTGTTGGCTCGTCCGCTGGAATTGAGTTCAGCTTATCTTCTGGGGATTTCGCGCAGCAGCGAATTGGCGCTCACCATGCGCGGCAGGCCCGGCTCCCGCCTCGACTTCGAAGGCGGAATGCTGGCCGATGCTCCCATGCTTGGAGGTACGCCCCGCGAGATTCTGCAGGATGTGGCCTGGGCAGACTGGAGTCCAGACGGACAGCTTGCGGTGGTGCACCATGTGAACGGACGCGACCACCTGGAATTTCCGATTGGCAAAGTTCTCTACCAAACCAGCGGTTCCATCAGCAACATCCGCTTTTCGCCGCAGGGAGACAAGATTGCTTTCCTCGATCATCCCAAGCGGTGGGATGACAGCGGTTCGGTCTGCGTCACCGATCTGAGCGGAAATAGAACCACGCTATCGTCCGACTGGGGATGGGAATACGGTTTGGCATGGTCTCCGCAGCGCAATGAAGTGTGGTTCAGTGCCGTGGAAAAAGGATCGAGCAATCGTTCTCTCTGGGCAGTGAATCTCTCTGGGCGACAGCGCAAAGTTCTCACCGTCCCCGGCGGCTTGACCATGCAAGACATCGCTCCCGACGGACGCATTCTGGCCACCATCGACATGGAGCGGCTGGCGATGGAATGGAGCGGAAAAGAGAAACAGGTGCGGGATCTTTCATGGTTTGACTGGAGCATCGCGAAGGATATTTCGTCCGACGGCCAGTCGGTGCTGTTTGAAGAAGGCGCGGAACCTGCCGGCCTGAATAACGCGGTTGCTATTCGCAAGGTTGACGGCTCGCCGCCCATCCGTTTGGGTGATGGCACGGCGGACACGCTGTCGCCCGACGGTAAATGGGCAATTTCATTCCTGCCGAGCGGACCGGCGCGGCTGAAGCTGCTTTCCGTTGGCCCAGGTCAGTCCCGTGAGATCGCTTTGCCGGAACTGGAACGCCTTCAAAACGGATCTCACTTCCTGCCAGACGGGAAGCGAATCGTGGTCAACGGAAATGAACACGGACACCCAGGTCGTACCTATGTTGTCGATGTCGGCGGAGGCAAACCTGTTCCCGTGACTCCAGAAGGCGTCTACGCCACGCTGCCTTCGCCGGACGGAAAATTCCTGGCAGGTGAAACTGCAGATCGCAAACTGGATCTCTTCCCACTCGATGGAGGACCGGTGCGCCACATTCCCGACGTCGAGCCTGGCTATGTGCTGGCGCATTGGTCCGCCGACAGCAAAGCGTTGTTTGTCTACCGCACCGGAGAACTGCCGCTGAAAATTCAGCGCCTGGACATTGCCACCGGAAAGACGAAACCGGTTCGCGAACTGGTCCCCGCAGATCTGGGCGGAGTGGTCTCAATCGCGCCCGTGATCACTAACGTGGATGCCTCCGAGTTTGCCTACACCTATTACCAGACATTTTCGGTGCTGTACGTCGTTTCCGGACTGAACTGATGAGCGACGTCGCGGACGTCGAATGACCCAGCAATCAGTTCGGCAAGGCCTGCCTTAGGGCTACGAGATTTTGCGGGGCTACGTGAATGAAACCACCCCGCGGGCTATCGATGTCCGCTATGAGAAGGAACGAGATGGATACAACCAGGGGCAGAATAAACAGCAGGCCGGACTTTGCTCCGCCAGTACGCGCTCCGTACCCGATCAACAGGTTGCAGGAGATGGCGATCGCTATCATCAAGGTCCAGGCGGCCGTCGGAATGCGATTCCACCATGCCGCCTGAGTGTATCCCTGAGAGTTCAAAACGTCATTCATGCCGGCGACCGCAAGGGCGATCACGGGCGACGGTTGCGCCACAGCTGGATACTGCACCGCGGACCACAGCTGGTTTTGTATTTGAGTCGTATCAGCATTAACTCGCCGAAGGTCGCGCGTCTCGCGGGTTCGGTAAAACGAGATGCGCAAATCGAGATACTTTCTCAGCAGCGTGCGCAGCGTCGCTGCATTGGGGCCTGGCACCAGTCCCGCCCTCACATATTCCGTGCCAATCGCATTCGCCTCCGCTTCTTCGTAAGTCTTGCGCAGGTCGTAACGGCTGGTGGCCATCGAGAAACTGAATCCGATGATGAGGCCAAGCAAGGTCAGGGTGGAGGCCTGCACCACGCCAAAATCGTCACGCTCTTCTTCTTTCAGGCCCCCCCGCCTGCGCCAGGAGGCGCCGGCCTGGGCCGACAGCCAAAGCATGAACAGCGAGAGCAAGAAAAAAAGACGGGGGTGGTCCAACATGGCTTCTCCTTCTCCCTTCGCTCCCGCTAAGCCTGCGTGTGCTCATGCGAGGCCGTTCTATCATACTTGAAGAGCTGTCTGACCGATGCGAGAATGCCGCGCCGCTCCACCTGCTATCAGCGCGGTGGGGGCTTCCAGGCCGGCCTTGAATAATAACGTTTACGGTGTATACTTAACTTCAGCAGTGTGGTAACCCTCACGATCAACTAAAGGACCCCAAACAATGAAGAAATGGTTAACTAACGCAGGCTTAGTGTGCCTGTTCTCGAGCCTCTGCCTACCGGCGATGGCTGCAAGCGCAACCTTTCAGACTATCTCCGACCCCGTGACCGGCACTTGGTCGAACTACGCCCTTTCCGGCGATGGCACGGTCATGGCAGCGAACTACGGCGGCGAGATCTATCGCTGGACCGCTGCGGGCGGATTTCAGGATCTTGGCCCAGGCGATCCCTATTCAAGCTCGATCGGAATCTCGCGCGACGGCTCGACCATCATCAGCGGTTACATCGGATCCGACGGTTTCAGCCGGCCGGCTCTATGGAACGCGAGCGGCCTCGTTGACTTGGGCCATCCCCACAACGGCTGCACGAAGATCGGCAACAGCTGGGGCAGTGGCTACGGAGTAAGCGGCGATGGCAAGGTCGCGGTCGGGCTTGCCTGGACGTGCACCGCTGCGGAAGGCTTCGAGTGGACAGCGAAGACCGGGAATCTCTCTCTGGGACATCCGGCCGGCAACCATAGCAGCCGGGCCAGCGCCATCTCGGCCAATGGAAAGACGATTGTCGGCTTTTGGGAGGATCCCACCGGTCCCCGCCGCCCCGTGCGCTGGGTGGGTGGAAAGCACGAGTTGTTTCTCGGCAGCAAGACCATCGGCGAGGCCTCGGCTGTGAACAGCGATGGTACCCAGATCGCTGGACAGGCCCCGGGCGCCAACGGGTACGGCGTTGCGTTCTTTTATTCCGACAAGGGCGGGTTGATCAAATTGGGCACACTCACGCACGGCACCACAGATCAAAGCTTCGCCAATGGCATCTCCGACAATGGACGAGTAGTGGGTTGGAGCGGCGATCCATTCGGTGCCGGGATCGAAGCTTTTACTTGGACCTCGTATTCCCCGCACATGAAAAAGCTCGCTGGCGTACTGAAAAACCTAGGCGCAAAGATTCCGGCAGGCACTACCCTGACTACTGCCGTCAGTATCTCCGCCGACGGTTCGACCATGGTCGGCCAGTACGTCAATGGCCAGACGTTTGGCAACTGGATAGCGCATATAACGAAGTAGGCAGTTAGAACGCTTGCGTGAATTCGGAGAGGACTGGCGGCGGCGCGGTTCAGGTTCGGCGCTTGCCGGTCCGCTCGTTCTTGGACGTGATAACCGTCGCACTCCGCTATTGCATTCACCGCTTAACCCACGCCCCGGAGGACCTTTGCTCGCTTTGACAGCGAAATTGCTCTGCTGCTAGGCACTGGCCTTGTCGGTGAGCGGCAGCATGGGTTCGTCGTTCTTCTGGATGGTTGTGTTGGCTGCGGCCGCGTCCAGATCCAACTGCTCCTGGCCACTCAGCACGGTTACTCGGCCACGATATGTCTTCAAATGTTTCTGCGCCGTTTCAAAAGCTTCCTGCGCCTTATTCAAATTCTTGCCAACGTTTTCAAACTGGCTCTGGAAAAAGTCAAAAGACTTCTGCGCCTTGGACAATTCGAGGCGGCTCTTCTCAAAGCGGCTGGCGACTTCATACCATTTGTGCACCAGGGCGATGGTCTGCAAGGTCATCAGCAAAGAGTTGGGCGAAACCGGGAAGACGTGCTGCAGATTGAGCCAGTCGGCAAGCTCGCGGTTGCGGATCACTTCCATGTAAAGCGTCTCGCTGGGCAAATACATGAGGGCGATGTCGGTGGTGCCGTTTTCCGGCTGGATGTAAGTCTTGATGCGCTTTGCTTCCGCCTTCATCACTCGCACCAGCGCAACTCGCGCTTCTTCGATCTCAGCTTCGACGTTGCTTTCGAATAGCGCCAGCACCGCTTCGCGAGGGAACTTCGCGTCAATGGGCAGGCGGCGATCGGGGAATTGAATAATGGCGTCGGCGCGCCCGCCGCCCTCGGGCAGCTGCGCCTGCATTTCGAACATGTGAGCGGGAAGAAAGTCAGCCAGCAATCGTTCGAGGCTGGCTTCCCCAAACCGGCCGCGCAGGTGAGGCAGCTTCAGCAGGTTGTTCAAGTCATTAATGGAGTGTCCGAGCGCCCCGACTTCGCGGAGTTGTTCTTCCGCCGCTTTCAAGTGCTGCTGCACTTTTTCGAACTGAGCGAAACCTTCCTTGATGTTCTGATCGAGTTTTTGCTGGACTTGGTCGGTGATGTCGAGCAGGCGAGCGTCGACCCGGTCGCGGATGGAATCCAGGCTCTGCGCAGTCTTCTGGTTCAGGTTCTCGAACTCGGACTTGAGCTGCGCCGTGGTGAGCGCGAGCGAGGCGGCCAACTCGGTGCGAACCTCGCTGAGCTGGCCGGACTGTTCCTGCCGCCCCGCCTTCATCTGTTCCTCGACTGCGGAACGAATGGCCGAGAAGCCATCGCCCAAGCGGTCGGCGACCTGCAGGCCGATGGCCCCCTTGGTCTGCTCGAGCCGCATTGCCGTATCAGCCGTGGCCGAGGCGAACTGGGCGGACAAGGTCTCCTGCAAAGCCTCCGTCTGGCTTGTAAGTTGCTTTAATGCTTCAAGTTGCGCGGAAGTGCCAAACCTTCGCTGAAACAGCAAAGTGACCAGTATCAGAAGTACTAGCTGCAGTACGAAAAGAAGACCAACCAGGGACGCGAGGAAAGTCAATTCGAAGTGTCTCCCTTGTAATGGTGCCTAGCTCGATTCTAGAGCGTATGGTCACAGAAACAAAGCTGTAAAGTTGGTCCCCCAAAACGTGATCCTCCCGGGTCCCGACGTAGGTAAGGCGGAACATGTTTCGGGTCCCAACAGCTTGGCTGGCGGTGTTTTTGATCGGCGGAGCGGCTCCCATCAAGGATCCGAAGTCGCCGCCCGCGAAGGTGTTGAATGTGGCCTCGGCGCAGCAGCCCTCCCCCAATGATTCATCGCCTTATGACGCCGAGGCCGAGCGCGAACTGTTCAATCTGGCGAACCAGGCGCGGGCGCAGGCAGGATTAGCGCCGCTGCAGATGCACGACGGCTTGACCCAGGCCGCGCGAGCGCACGCGGCCGCGATGGCCGCGCAGCAACAGCTTTCGCATCAATTTGCCAGCGAGCCCTCCCTGGCAGAACGGCTGGCCGTAAACTGCACGCTGCATCTGGATCGAGCTGGAGAAAACGTTTCGGTTGCGAGCAGCGTGGAGCTGTCGCATCAAGGCTTGATGCACTCGCCTCCGCATCGCGAGAACCTGCTGAATCCTGGCTACAACGTGGCTGGATTCGGCGTCGTCCGTGCCGGAAACTCGCTGTATGTCGCCCAGGATTTCGCACACAGTCTGCCCGCTTATTCTCCGCGTCAAGCTGGAGGACTGGTCAGCGGAAGCATCGCCCGCTTGCGGCGGGAGAACAACTTGCCTCAACTGCAGTGGATGGATAGTGACGCTGCAGAGAGCGCTGCTTGCTCCATGGCACGGTCCGATTCCCTGAAGACCGTGTCTTCCCGTGGGTCCTACATTGTTCGCTATACCACGGCGCAGCCCGAGATTCTACCCGACGCGGCAGCCAAGGCCATCGAAGACCGGGCGCTGCATAACTTCTCAGTTGGAACCTGCTACGCGCGCACCGGCAGCTATCCCAACGGCGTGTATTGGGTAACACTAGTGTTGCAGTGATGTTGGTCTCCGCAGGCAGTCGCCTTCTCTGTGCTAACCTGCAATTCTGCAACACTTCACTTTATGGAAACCCCGCGGGAAATTCGCGTCGGCACAGCCGGCTGGAGTTATAAAGACTGGGAGGGAGTGTTTTATCCAGCGGGAATGCAGCGCCAGAAACGGCATGCACTGGAATTTCTGGCGCAGTGCTTTGACGTGGTCGAGATCAACACTTCTTTCTACGGACACATCAAGCCAGAATTGGCCAAGCTTTGGGTGCGCAAGGTGGATGCGGTGAATCCGAGGTTTGTGTTCACTGCGAAGTTGCACCGCTCGTTCACGCATTCTCCAATTGCGGTCATGGAGCCGACGTCGGCCGCGACCATCCGGCCCAACGATGAAGACGAGAGGCTGGCGCGCGAAGGCTTGGATGCGTTGGCGGGGCCTGGAAAGCTGGGCGCTCTGCTCATTCAATTTCCGGTTTCGTTCAAGAACACTTCTTTGAACCGCGAATATCTGGAGTCATTGCTGCGTCAGTTCATCGAGTTTCCGCGCGTGGTGGAAGTGCGGCATGAAAGCTGGAACAATCCCGAAACGCTCAGCTACTTCACGGAAAGAAATGTGGCCTTCTGCAATATCGACCAGCCGCTGATCGGTCGCTCGCTCGGAGCCACGGAGCACGTGACTTCGCCCGTCGGATACGTGCGGCTGCATGGCCGGAACTACGATCAGTGGTTTGAAGCGGAGAAGGGCGCGGACCGCTACAACTATTTTTACAGCGAAGCAGAATTAGCGGGATGGAAAGCGAAGATCGAACGCATCGCTAAGAAGGCTGAAGTCACCTACGTGGTCGCGAACAACCACTTCGAAGCGAAGGCCGGAGTGAATGCGCTGCAGTTGAAACACATGTTCAGTGGACAGCGGGTGAACGCGACGGAGACGCTGCTGAAACACTATCCCGAGTTGAAAACGATTGCTGATCCGATTGCGGAAGAGGCGTCAGATCCGAACTTGCCTTTGCTGGCGTGATTGCACGAGCGACGACGCTCGCGCCTACACTCTGACCGTTTCTTCGGAGCGGGCGGCGTAGTGCGAGTCGACGTACTCGTCCAGAATTTTGATGAACTCGGCGACGATGTGATCGCCCTTTAGCGTAGTGAACAGGCGGCCGTCGACGTAGACCGGCGCTTTGGGTTCTTCGAAGGTGCCGGGCAGGGAAATGCCCAGGCTGGCGTGTTTCGATTCGCCGGGGCCGTTGACCACGCATCCCATGACTGCGACTTTCATTTCTTCGACGCCGGTGTAGCGATCCTTCCACGCGGGCATCTGCTCCCGCAAATAGGATTGAATCTGCTCGGCCATTTCCTGGAAGAAGGTGCTGGTGGTGCGGCCGCATCCGGGGCAGGCTGTGACTTGCGGAGTGAAGCTGCGAATGCCGAGCGATTGCAGAATCTGCTGGGCGACACGGACTTCTTCGGTGCGATCGCCGCCGGGGGCGGGCGTAAGCGAAACGCGAATGGTATCGCCGATCCCTTCCTGCAGCAGAACTCCGAGGGCGGCGCTGGATGCGACTACGCCCTTTGCTCCCATTCCTGCTTCTGTCAGCCCGAGGTGCAGCGGATAATTGCAACGTGCGGCCAGGGAGCGGTAGACATCGATCAAATCCTGCACGCCGCTGACTTTCGCGCTGAGAATGATCTGGTCGGCGCGCAAGCCGCACTTTTCGGCGAGCTCAGCCGAATTCAGTGCGCTCACGACCATCGCTTCCATCGTGACTTCGCGGGCGTCTTTCGGTTCGGCGAGACGCGAGTTTTCGTCCATCATGCGGGTGAGCAACGCTTGATCGAGCGAGCCCCAGTTCACGCCGATGCGAACCGGCTTCTGATTCTCGACCGCAACTTCAATCATGGTGCGGAAGTTGGCGTCGTCCTTGCGGCCGATGCCCACGTTGCCGGGATTAATGCGGTACTTAGCCAGGGCGCGGGCGCATTCGGGATACTTCTTGAGCAGTTGGTGTCCGTTGTAATGGAAGTCGCCGACGATAGGGACACTCACGCCCTGCTTGTCGAGTTGCTCGACAATGGGCGCGACCGCGGCAGCGGCTTGTTCGTTGTTGACGGTGACGCGAACCAGCTCCGAGCCCGCCCGCGCCAGCGCCGCGACTTGCTGGACGGTCGAGGGGATGTCCGCCGTATCCGTATTAGTCATCGACTGCACCACAACCGGTGCATCGCTGCCCACGCGGACGCCATTGATCGAGCACGAAACGGTTTTTCTGCGCTGAATGTTTGCCATGTTTATCCTAGTTTAGACCATTGCTTGGAAGTAAGAAACCTGTGATTAGCCAAAGAGTTCGCTATGGGAACCTAAACGTATAAGTTGTAACAAGTCGGCGTTGGGCTTGCGATAAATCAGCAACAGGTCCGGTTTGAGGTGGCATTCGCGGTGGTCTCGCCATTCGCCCCCAAGAGGGTGATCTGCGGTTTTTCTCCGGCAGCGGCACGTCTTCCGCCAGAAGCGAAATCGTCGTGGATACAAGTACGTCCAATTCGCGTTTGTGTTGTCCGGATTTCTCCCGTTTGAAGTCGCGCTTAAACGCGGTAGTGCGCTCAATCGTCCGCATTCAGATCGGCCATCAAGTCGGACACTTTGCGGAACGATGGCAACTTGGCGGTGCGAGCCTCCCGGATGGCCGCAATGGTCGTGGCATTGGGGACCTTTAGGTCGAAGGGCAGAGCCTTCTCCGCGGCAACTCGCGTCAGCAGCACGCGGACGGCGTCAGAAACCGACAGACCCATGCTAGCCAGAGTCTTTGCCGCCCTCATCTTGATCCGCTTATCGATGCGGACGTGAACCATCTCTGTGACTGGCATTTGTGATCTCTGAGATACATTGTATCTCAGACGCACCGCCCGAGGCAACACTGTCATCTAAAACGAGGACGGGCGTTTTGCCCGTCCAGCCGGGCGGGGACGCCCGGCCTCCATTATGTTCGCGGGCAAGGGCGCCCGCGCCACATATTATTACGGCAGTCTTTGCATCATCCCTGGCAGGGTTTTCGCCAGGTCGTTGTAGATAACCATGACTGCGAATAGCACCAGGAACACAAATGCGGCCTGATAGATGCGCTCTTTGATCTGCAGACTGATGTCGCGCCCTATGATGCTTTCGACGAACAGCAGCAGGATTACTCCGCCATCGAGGATAGGGATGGGTAGCAGGTTGAAAATGCCGAGATTCAGGCTGATCGCGGCAGTCAGCGCCATAAGGGGAGTCCAGCCTTTTTCCGTGGCTGCTTCTCCTGCGGCGCGGCCAATCCCGATCGGGCCTTCGATGGTGCGGATCGAGATCTTGCGTTGAATCATTTTCTGTACGAGTTCCAGGATCAGCAGTGAGCCTTCCTTGTTCTGCTCGATCGATTTGCGGAAGGCGGCTGCCAAGGGTAGGGCGCTTACTTTCATCGGCAAGCTGCCGAGACCGACACGATAGCGTTTCTCTTGCTGGCCGGGGACGTCGGCCAACACCGGTTGCATGGTGAAAGTTTTTTCCTGGCCATCGCGGCGAACCGTAATCTCAACTGGCTTCCCCTGGGTACGCTTCAAAGTCTCGATCATCGCCTCGATGGCAGGGATTGGTTGGCCATCGAGGGTCAGGATTTCATCGCCGACTCGTATTCCAGCCTTCTCCGCCGGCATATCCTTTTCCAGTTCTGTAACCGTGACGCTGGGCTCTTTGGGAACCCATCCCGCGTATCCCATTTGGTTTACGCCATAGGCTTCGGGCACGATGGTTTTGTCAAATGACTTCCCGCCGCGCTCGATGGTCACATCAAGTGGCTGGTTCGGGCTTAGGGCTTCTTTAGGGTCAACTTGCTTCCATGTTGGATTCTCGATGCCGTCGAGACGGGCGATACGATCGCCGATCTGAATTCCGGCTTTCGCCGCAGGAGTGTCGGGCAACACCCAGCCAATCACTGCTGGCTGGTCCAGCACTGCCGGATACTCGTAGTGCACCATGTAGACGAAAGTCAGCAGGCCAATGGCGAGCAGAATATTCATCGACGGCCCAGCGATAGCGATCAGGAAACGATGCCAGCGCGGGTGCGAGAGGAACTCACCGGGATCGCCGGTGCGCTCGTCCATGGGATTCTCGCCGCTCATCTTCACGTAGCCGCCAAGAGGGATGGCACTGATGCGGTAATCGGTATCTCCGCGGCGGAAACCGAGCAGGCGCTTGCCAAATCCGATAGAGAAAACTTCGACCCGCACGCCCAACAACTTCGCGACCGCGTAATGGCCGAATTCATGGATCAGAATCATGAATCCCAAAACCACCGCGACCGCAAGTACAGCGATAAAAAATCCCGACATATATTTTTTGATTATTCCCTTCGATAGGTGGACGCTGCTCGCCCCGCCCCAGCATAGCCTAACTGCTCTATCTTCTCGTGAGCCATCCGGCGGGCTTCCGCATCTGCTTCCAATACCTTGCTTATAGATTCCAGCTTCCCGACTTTCGTTTCCGCAAGAACCATCTTAATTATGTCAGGAATCTGGGTAAAACGTATACAACCATCGAGAAATGCGGCCACTGCTACCTCGTCGGCGGCATTCAGTGCTACAGTTTTTGCTCCTCCAGCCTCCGCTGCTTCATAGGCCAGACCCAAGCAAGGGAATTTTCCCATGTCCGGCGGCTCAAAATCGAGGTGTCGTAAGTCCATGACCGGGAAGCGCATATCCGATTCAATCCGTTCCGGATAGGTGAGAGCATAGAGGATCGGCAGCCGCATGTCGGTCACTGAGAACTGAGCAAGTATGCTGCCATCCACAAATTCGACCATGGAGTGGATCGTGGACTGAGGATGCACGATGACCTGCACCTGGCTGGGAGGCAAGTTGAACAAACGGCAGGCTTCGATGACCTCGAAGCCCTTGTTCATCAGCGTGGCGGAATCTATGGTGATGCGGCGCCCCATCTTCCAGGTGGGATGGTTCAGCGCCTGCTCGACCGTGATGGAGGAAAATTGTGACCCTGGAGTGTGCAGAAATGGTCCACCTGAGGCGGTCAACCAGATCTGCCGAACCTCGTTCATGCGTCCGCCGCGCATGCATTGGTGGACCGCATTATGTTCACTGTCGATGGGCAGGAGCGGTTTGCCCTGCCGTCGGGCCTCGGCGGTGATCAGTTCTCCGGCGGCCACTAAACATTCTTTGTTCGCGAGGCCAACGGTTTTGCCCGCCCGCACGGCTTCGTAAGTGGCTTCAAGTCCAGCCACGCCGACAATGGCGCTGACTACGAAGTCTGCTTCGGGGTGAGTGGCAACTTGCACGGTTCCAGCCGAGCCGCAAACAATTGAGACTCCAGCCACGCCAGCTTTTCTTAGCTGAGTGCGAAGGGTCTCGGCATCTTGTTCATCCGCGACCGAGAGCAACCGCGGTTTCCATCGCCGAGCCTGCTCGAACGCAGCCTCGACGTTCCGGCCTGCAGCCAGGGCAATAACTTCGAAACGTTCCGGATAGGCTTCAACTACGCTCAACGTGCTCCGGCCTATGGAACCGGTCGAGCCGAGGATGGAAATGCGTTTCATTGGGGATCAGTCGTTGGTGGTTCGCCGTCGGTCGTTAGCATTTTTTGGCGTCATCGCCAACGACCCACGACCAATGACGTTTTTCGCTACTGCATGACGCGCCAAGCCGCATAGTACCACAGCACTGGAGCGGCAAAGAGCAGAGCATCGATGCGGTCCAGCATGCCTCCATGGCCCGGCAGAATCGTTCCTGAATCCTTCGCCCCCGCTCCGCGTTTGATCAACGACTCCACCAGGTCGCCCAACTGCGCCGCGATGTTGAGAGCCGCCGATAGCAGCAAAGCCGGTCCTAGTGGCGGTTTCTGTAATGCGAAGAAACCGTCGCGCCTTTCGATGAGATGCGCGTTCAGCAGAGCGGTGCTGATCGGCAGGGCATAGTTGTACAGCAACATTCCCACCACCAGGCTTGCCAGCAAAGATGCCAGCGCTCCTTCCCAGGTTTTCTTGGGGCTGATGCGCGGCGACATCAGATGACGGCCGAGGGAACGTCCAACGAAGTACGCAAAAATGTCTCCCGCCCACACCAGCAGCAGCAAATAGAGAAGCAAAAACGCTCCCGACCATTGCTCACGCAATTGCACTAGGAATCCGAGCGGCAATGCAACATAGACAAAGGCAAAAGCGGAAACCGTCGCGGCCGGAAATGAACTGCTGAGGTTAACCCGCCGCATGGCGACAGTGAGAAAAACAAATGGAGCGATGGCAGCCGCGAATCCCGCGCTGTAAACAAAGATCGCGGTCGAGAGCAGGGGCTTGGCGTTTCCTGGATTGATGGTTAGAAGCAGGAAGAATAAGCCGACAAAAATGTATGTAGGCCAGCGCAGAGGCCGAATGCCATAAGCCTCGGCAAGCTTGAGCAATTCCTGCACCGTGAGCAATGCAACCAAAGCCGCAACCAGCGCGAGCACGGGCACGGGTGCGCGCAGAACCACCAACAGGACAATGGGAATCAAAACCACTGCAGTGAGGATTCTCTTGAGCAGATGCAAGAGCCTTAGCTCCTGCCCGTCTTGGTTGCATGAGCCTCGGGAGCGTGCGCTCTCGTGCGGGGATGCTCAGGCATAGGAACCCGCGCCGCATCGCCGGCCAGGCCGCCATAACGGCGCTCGCGTTTCTGGTATTCCGCTATGCCCTCGAGCAAATGCACCCCGCGGAATTCAGGCCACAGTGTAGGAGTCACATAGATCTCCGCGTAAGCCAGTTGCCACAGCAGAAAGTTGCTCAGCCGCATCTCACCGCTGGTACGAACCACCAGATCGGGGTCGGGCAAATGCCGCGTATAGAGATGACGAGACACGGCGTTCTCGTCGATTTCCAGATGATCCAGGCCGCCATTGCGCGCGGCTGCGTCCACAATCGAGCGGAACGCATCCACCAGTTCGGTGCGTGCACTGTAGTTGAGCGCGAGAGTCAACACCATGCCGGTGTTGTGCGCTGTGGCTTGGCGCGCCCACTCCATTTTCTCCTGCACCGAGGGTGGCAGTTCGTGCTGGCGGCCAATGTATTCCAGGCGAATATTGTTCTTGTTCAGCGTGGGTACTTCTGCTTTCAAATAGCGGCAGAGCAAACCCATGAGGAAATCGACTTCGCCCGGAGGACGTTTCTTCCAATTCTCCTCGGAAAACGCGTACAGCGTTAGCGCGGGAATGCCGATGTTGGCCGCGGTTTCAACCGTCGAGCGCACGGACGAGACTCCGGCGCGATGTCCGGCGATACGCGGCAGATGGCGCCGCTTGGCCCATCGGCCGTTGCCGTCCATGATAATGGCGATGTGTTTTGGGAGCCGCTTTGGGTCCAACCGCAAATAAATTTCCGCTTCCTTGCGGTCCAGCCCGGCGGGAACTGTTGCTTGCAAGCTAACCTCTGCTGTTTGTTGAAGCTAACACAGCAGGGAAGGCGCTGGCAATGACACCAAAGAGCCAATGTTCGCGCACCCGTTCTTCCGAAAACGCGAATGATCGCGAAGGCAAGTTAGGAGTGGAGTGACCTCGAAGTGGCAGCGATGCGACCTGCTCCCGATGAAAATAATTTCACCATATCGCGAATCGTGAGAGGGGCTTATATTCGGCGCCGTTTTTGAAAGCCCACGGCCGCAATAGCCGTGCTTGACTCGCTGGGTGTAACCGAGATTCGCGAGCGGCAGAATCAGCTTATCAGGAGAACTTCGTGAAGCATTCGCGCGCTACAACCGTTGCTGCGCTACTTGCCTTCTTAGGCTTGCCTTTTGCGATGGCACAAAGAAAAGACGAGATCCGTGACTTCCCGCCCGACTTCCATTAATACATCCGCGAAGCTTTTCCCGAAGACATGATTCCTGGCGGTGAGTTGGCTCTGCCATCGCAGATCCTTGGCATCGGCGGGCTGGCGAACGGCATCCTCATCAAGGATGTTGTCATCAGCAATACGGATAAGAATCTCAAGAATACCAACCGCGCGAGCAACAGCGAACCTAGCATCGCCATAAATCCCGCCAATCCCAAAGAGATCGATATTCTCGCATTTACCGCGGGTTGGGGCGCAGACGCGCCCATCTGGCATTCAACCAACGGCGGAAATATCTGGTCGCTCGACTCCACAATTCCCAACCCAACCGGGTTAGGCGAGACCGGATGCCCATGCGACCAAACTCCCGACTACGGTCGCCACAATCGTTTGTCAGCCACATTTCTTGATATCGATCGCTTTGGCATCGATGCCTACAGCGGCACCACAACCGATCCGACTTCGGCGTCAGCCTGGAAGTGGTTCGTCCAGAATGGCGTGGCGCAACCCACCGACCAGGTCGGGCAAGGCGGTACCGATCAACCTTGGTTGCTGGTGAACCACGATCCGACCACGCAGTCGCAGGACGATGTTTATGTTGCCTACGACAACTTTGACGGCGCGCCAGACATGCGGATTGCGGTTGCTCCGGGAAGCGATCCGCCTGATTTTACCGTCGATAATCTGGCGGGATTCTCTCAAGGCGAGGTCAATCCGGGTCAGCGCCTGGCAGTCGATCCCAACAACGGCGCGGTCTACACTCTGTTTCAACAGTGTCCCACCACAGTTGCGAACTGCAACAACATCGCCGCCGATCCCAAGACCATCCACTGGTTCTTAAATCGCTCGGCCGACGGCGGCCACACTTGGACCTTGAACGGAAGCTCCAGTGGAATTCAAGTCGCATCTGGACAAAGCACTCAACCGCAACCGAAGTTTGGGACGGTGAATGCTCTCCTCGGAGGAGTCAATCACGTCGCGGTCGATCCGAACAACAGCGACGTTTACGTAGTTTTCGGCAACCGCGATCCTAAAACGACCAACAACCGGCTGAGCATTGTCCGCCTGACGTCGAACGGCAAGGGCGGTCTCAAGATTGGCAAACCGCAGTCACGGGCCAGGTGCAAGCTGCGCTGCCTTCTATGGCCATTGCGAAGAACAGCAAGGGAACCATCGGGATCCTCTACGTCGTCTATAACGGACTCGACAAGAAGACCGGGTTTCCGACCTACACCGCAAACCTGGCGATCAGCGACAACCACAGCCTCACATTCACGACCGATCAACTGGAGAAGTTTCTGTCACCCGCCAAGGACGATGGCGATCAACGGCAGCGTGTCTTGGGGGACTATGAGCAACTGAAAGCTGTAGGGACGACCTTCTACGGAGTCTTTCCGGGGAACGGCGTACCGTTCGGCCGTCCTTTTGCCAACATTGATCCCATCTTTTTCAAAACGACAGTAAGCCAATAACGTCGTGCTTCCGCTCGCCTGAGGCGTTGCGTTGCTCCTCAGGCGGGCACACTGCCTGCATCATCTTTCACGAGCTTCTTCAGGCACGACTTTCAACTCCAGCTTCTCCGTGTGCCTCAAGACCGTCAGAACAGTGCGTGCTCCCACCGTCGCATCGGTCAGCAGGCGATGCAGGTCGTCCACGCCCGCGATAGCCTTGCCATCCATCGCGATGATTATGTCGCCTTCGCGCAATCCTGCTTTCTGCGCTGGGCTATCGTTCGTAACTGAAGCGACGATCACGCCACTTTCGCTGGGGAGATCGTAAAAGCGCACGACGCGGCGAAGCAGCGGCACAGTCTGGGCCTCGACGCCGATGTAACTGCGGCGGATTCTGCCCTCGCGCAGCAGTCGTCCCGCAACGAACTTCGCGGTATTGATTCCGATGGCGAAGCAGAGTCCCTGCGCGCCCATGATGGTCGCCGTGTTCACGCCCACCACGCGCCCGTCCGAGCTCACCAGTGGACCGCCGGAATTGCCCGGGTTCAGCGAAGCGTCGGTTTGAATTACGTCTTCAATCAGCCGTCCGGAGTAGGAACGAAGCGAGCGTCCCAAAGCGCTGACCACGCCAGCGGTGACGGTGTACTGAAAGCCATAAGGATTGCCGATGGCAATCGCCAATTGGCCCACGCGAAGGCGCTGCGAGTCTCCGAGAGGCGCGGCCACCAGATGAGGCGCGTCATTGTTGGGCAAACCGATGCGAATTACCGCCAGATCGGTCGCGGGATCGTCGCCGATAATGTGGGCAGGGAAGCGCTGTCCGTCGGGGAGCGAGACATCGATTCGCGTCGAGCCGTGTACCACGTGGCTATTGGTCAACACCAGGCCATCAGGGGTGAACACAAATCCCGAACCACCGCCCTGACGCTCACGAGGTTCGCCGGAACGGGTTCGCGCAGCCTGCGCGACATCGATTTTCACGACCGAGGGACTGATCGCTTCCGCAGCGCCGACCACGGCTTGCGAATAAGCGTCAAGCAAATCTACGTCGTGAAGCCGCGCTGTGACGGAAGTTTGGGCAACTGCTTCCGAAAAATCTGCCAAAGGAAAAATACTCCCTTGCTGAGCCATAGCTGCTAGATGAGACCAACAGGATTCTGGATTCAAGGCTCACGCATGTCTCCGCGCACTCTGCGGGTGTTCTCAGCGACCTCTGCGTTTTAAGGTTTGAGGGTTTTTAGGAGCCGGAGAATTAACCTTAAATCGCAGAGATCGTGAGCACACCCGCAGAGTGCGCGAGACTCGGTAGAGAGCAGCCGCGACATCACCTGACCCGCGATTCCATTGCATCTTCCTGCGCTTTGGAATAAGCTGGCCCCACTTGGGGCAACTTACGCAGCAAGACTTCCTGTTCCCTAAAGTCATAAGGAGGGCTTTCAATATGCGATTCCGCATATCGTTTTTGCTCGCGTTGTTGTTGTGCATACCGTCGATTGCTCAAGACCATTCCGCCCACACTCAGTCCAAGCCGACAACGCTGATGTCTGGGGTGGGAAACGTTCACCATCCCGTCTCGGCGAGCAACCCTGAAGCGCAGAAGTTCTTCGATCAGGGGTTGTGCTTGATTTACGACTTCAATCACGACGAGGCGGCACGCTCGTTCCAGCGTGCGGCTGAACTTGATCCCAAACTCGCGATCGCGTACTGGGGCATTGCGGAAGCGGTGGGACCGAACTACAACGATCCAGCCAGCGAAGAGCGCTTCAAGCAGGCCCACGAGGCAATCCAGAAGGCAGTCGAGCTTTCCGGCAATGCCTCGCCCAGCGAGCAGGCTTACATTCAAGCCATGGCCAAGCGCTTTCCGGCAGACCCCAAGGCGGACCTGAAAAAGGCGGCCGAGGATTATCGCGATGCCATGCGCGAACTGGTGAAGAAGTATCCCGACGATCTGGACGCGGCCACGCTGTTCGCCGAGTCGGGCATGAACCTGCATCCCTGGGGTCTGTGGCATGTAGACGGCACTCCCGAGGCGGGAACCGAGGAAATTGTCACAACTTTAGAATCAGTGATTCGCCGTGATCCCAACCACCTGGGTGCGATCCACTATTACATCCATGCTACCGAAGCTTCCTCGAATCCGCAGCGCGCGCTGGCGTATGCCAACAAGTTGGCGTCGCTGGCTCCCAATGCAGGACACATCGTGCACATGCCGTCTCACGTCTACATCCGCACCGGAGATTATGAAGCAGCGGTGAAGACCAACGAAGAAGCTGCCGCCGTAGATCGCGCCTACATTCAAGCGACCGGCGTGCAGGGCATTTATCCCATGATGTACTACAGCCACAACCTGCACTTCATCGCCATGTGCGCCAGCATGAACGGCAACTACGCCGAGGCCAGGAAGAACGCGGACCTGCTGGTCGCGAATGTGGCTCCGCATGTCAAAGACATGCCTCCACTCGAAGGTTTCATGACCATCCCGATGGCGGTGGATCTTCGCTTTCACAAATGGAATGAGATCTTGGCCATGCCGCAACCGGATCCGTCAATGAAGATCACCACAGGGTTCTGGCATTTCTCTCGCGGCATGGCGTTCGCGGGAACAGGCAAACTCAGTGAGGCCGAGGCAGAGTACAAGATCGTTTCTGACGCGGAGCAGAATACCCCGCCCGACGTTGTCTTCGCCGCGCCCATCAATAACAAGGCGAAGGACATCATGAAAATTTCCGAGGATGTGCTCGGAGCGAAGATAGGTATGGCGAGAAAGGATTACGCGCAGGCAATTTCTCTGCTCACGGCCGCGGTTGCGATTCAGGATACCTTGAAGTATGGGGAGCCGCCGGACTGGTTTTTCCCGGTCCGCGAATCGTTAGGCGGCGCGCTTCTGATCAATGGCGATGCCACAGGCGCGGAGAAAGTCTTCCGGTCGGACCTCGATCGCAATCCGCGGAATCCGCGTTCTTTATTTGGATTGCAGCAGGCGCTGAAGGCGCAAAACCGCAATTACGACGCGGGATTTGTCGAGGCCGAGTTCCATGATTCGTGGACGGGTGGAGAAGTGAAAGTAGAAGACCTGGTATAGCCTCGCCGGATCTGAAAGAGGGCTGGCGCAAGCCCAGCCCTTTGCTTTTGACCACGAGCTATTGATTCTTCTTGCTAGGGTCATCGGTTGGATCGACGTAATTGAACTTCACCGGGGCCACACCGTGTATCTGCACCACTGTCTCGCCGCTGGCTCTCACGTAGTGGTGCATGCTGGGATCGAGGTAGGCAAAACTGGCAGTTGGAAAGCTCATCATCTTGCTTTCATCGAACTTGTCACCCATGCCCACCTTCAGCGTGCCGGAGATGACGGTGACGTTCTCGCGTTTCGGGTGCCAGTGCGGCGCGATCTTGTATCCATCGGGCATCTTTAAACGGATGGTGTAATCCCCCGTCGCTCCCATCGGATTACCTTCCAGAACTGCCAATTCAGCGCCAGGCGGCACGAAAGGCGGCGGCGGTCCGTACTGCATCTGGTCTGGCGTGAAGGCGTTCTTGGGTGCCGGCTTAGCGGCTGGTTTGGCTGCCGCATGAGGGGATGCAGGCTTCATATTGTCCTGGGCCAGGACAAAACCGCACAGCAAGACGACGAAAACAACAAAGTAGTTTTTCATGATCTTCACCCGGGGCTCCTGAAAAGCTGGTGAGATGGATTGGACTCCGCGTACCGCGGAATTGTACACGTTAAGGCTTGGCCTGTAATCGTGTGGCTTCGCTGGGCAGGGCACACGCTTGTGATGCGTTCTTCAATGTTTCGTCCAGCGCGGAGCCCAGCATGGCAAGCTCCTGCGAGGTCATCACTCTCTGCATGCCCTCGAAGAGTTGGCGCTCTTCTTTGCGGATGTGCTGGACCAGTTTCTCACCGAAAGTTCCCAGGCTTTGCCGGTCGAGACTACGAGCGGCCGCGCGTGCGAAATAATCGCGGAGAAAAATGTGTTCGGCGAGAAGCTCAGCAACCAGCGCCTTTAGCTCGGGGAATCGGCCAGCCGCCGGAAACAGTTCCTTCTCCTCCGCCGCAAAGTGGATTCCAATTTCGCTCTCAAATTGCTGTTGGATCTCCACCTGCCATGCCTCTACATCGATTCGTCCCGCCTGCATTGCACGATCAAGGCGGACGCACAGCGCCAGCGCGTGCTGGTGCTGCCGCGAAAGCGGGATCAGGTTCGGGTCACGCAGCATGTGGCCATCATAAACGCCATCTCATAAACAATGGAGCTGGACTGTAGGCTGCCTCCCGGTCTGATGGAGTACAGACTGCTGATGGGCAGCGCAGGCGTTGGCGCCCGCGTCTACATCGGCAGCTTGATCAGGGGTTCCTTGCTCACACTTGCTGCCGGCCAGTCACTTCCGTCCGAGCGCAGGGTGAGCCAGTCGGTGCGAACGCGGTCCCACTCCTGAATGAGCATCCCGTAGGATTCGAATAGCTGCCGGATGCGAGGTCTGTCCCAGCCTACGACGTCCTCGAGAATGGGCGCCAGCACCGCCAGGGCATTGCTACTGAGGATGGTTCGCTTCGCCACCTGAGAAACATGCTTGGCCTCGGAGACCGCGATGGTGAAGCCGTCGCGCACGTTGACGTGCAGCATGACGTGCAGGTCAGAGCTGCCGTCGCCTACATAAATAATGTGGTCCGGCCCGACTTGCTGTTCGGCCTGCAACTGGTCAAGCATCGCCACCTTGCCATAACCAGCGGTGGCGCGAGCGATGGACTCAATCTGGCCCGCATCGTTGTAGCGAAATTCTGTTCCATAGATATGACTCGGTGGGACGATTCCCTCGAGCGCCGACTGGATGACCTCGACCGGCGCCGCCGAAAGAACATAAAAATCGAAGTGGTAGCCGTCGATTCCACTCTTGAGAATTTCATAGAGCAGGGCGATATTTTCTTTCAGCCGAACTCCCTTGCCGGCCTCATAGAGGTGTTCCTTACGGACTCGACTCTGAAACTCGGGATCGTGCAGAAGCAAATACGCGAGCTCGGCCCCCTGTTGCACCAGGTTGAGCTTGGCCATCCCCTTGGCCTTGCGCTCAAACTCCTCCGTCGGAATGCCTACCAATTCGCTGAGCACGTACCCGGAGTCGTTGAAAGTCAACGTCTGATCGAAATCACTAGCAAAAATATAGCGTTTAACGGGTTTCTCACTCATGTAGCTATTAGATTCGATGGCAGGGCAAAAGACCAATTAAAAACATTGATTGGTGCTATACGCTATGAGATTTAATATGCTATTAACATCTGGCCCCCATTCTGGGCTGCCTTGCACGCGTCGGACTCATTGACTTCGCCTACGTGGGTTTTGAGCGTAACCTCCTGGTTTCGTAAGCCATAGTCAACCAGCAAGCGAGGAGGCGGGACTTTCCATTGCGATTGCAGCTTCGGGTACTCGGCCTTGGCTTCTTTCAGGATGGGGATGTCTGGGTCGGCGTCTTTCCAGAGGGAGAGGAAGTTCTCCCAGGCCGCGAGGGCGCGGACCCGCGCAGCGGCGGCATCGGCGCTCTGCGCAGTTCGCGACGGGAAGGCGTTCGCGACAACGAGCACTTCCACATTCAAGAAAGAGGCGGCCCTGTGTCGGACGCCCGGGCCCCCGACGAAGCCGGAGCCGGCTGAATCGCAGGAGCTGCGGTATTTGAGCGGAGGTCGGCGATACTGCGGAGCGGCAGGATGAACTTCGCCGCGGCTACGCCGAGAGCTCCACCAATCAATGTCTCCCACGCCCGCGCCGCCAAAACGGAGATAGAGGTCTCTCCACTCATGGCTAACGTGACCATGAGCGTGAATGCGTACGCTCCGCAGGCAACGTCGTAACGGTCGGGCAACGCGACGGAATAAATGATCATTGCCACGGCAGAGAGCAGCCAGGCTAAGGGGGGCAAATGCACCGCGATGGGGAGACAAAGGATGCCGAGGGGCACGCCGATCAAAGTTCCTACGATGCGCCGGCGAACGCGATCTGCAGTCCCAGTGGCGGATCCGGCAATCACGTAGGTGCTCGCGGTGATGGCCCAGGCAGACTGTTGCAGATGGATCACACCGCTCAGCAAAACGATAACCAAGGCGGCGACCGCAGACTGCAGGCCCATGCGTGTTTCTCGCGAGGCGAGACCCCGAGGAACAGGAGGTTCTGGCTTCGCCAGTATGGGATGCTCGGCCGGTCCGCTGAGCACGCGAGGAACGATCGAAGCCACAGCGGCGACTAGTCCGGCCAGCAAGACCATGGAGAGATCGCGCCGGGTGATCCCGGTTGTGTAGGCAAGGAGCTGGCCGATATAGACCTGAGAGCCAACACCACGTCCGAGGATTCCGAACCGTTTGAGATAGCCGACTAAAAACGCGCCGCTCATGAGAATCCACTCCGGTTCCGCCCGGCCAGAGGTTAGTGAAATTGATGAGAGACCGACAAACGACATCGCGCCTACGACCGCGGCGGCATTCAGAAGCACAAGATCGCGAGTCGATAACCATCGGGTTGCCTGCCCTTCAGAAACGCTCGCCCAAAGCGCGAAGCCAGCGGCAAGGTACCTGAAGTTCGCACTGCCCTCGAACTGATAGGAGCGCTGGAGCACGATGCCCAGCATGGCCGCGATGCCATACGCGGTGACCAGGCGCAGACCTTTGATGCGCCGATGCACGCCGGGATCAATTTGCTCGAGCCTCGAGGCGAGCTGTCGGATCGGGGTTGGGCGGATCGTGGATGACGGTTGCTTGGGAGCGGAATCCATAGCTTCGGGCGAATTCCAGTATTCTAGCCCCATGGACATGCAGGGACTAGGCCGGCACTGGGACACCCGCCGAAGCAACCGAGTTTTACTTCCCCGGCCTTATACACGACAACCATCCACCTCCGCTGAGTTTCTCGACGATGCGGTAGCGGGAGATCGCCTGGCCGACCATGGAGGCACGCCATGTTGTGCGGGACGCAAGGGCAAGTCAATGAGAGCTAACGACTTTGCTGAATTCAAGAAAGTCAGTTGGCGAAAAATCGCGATCTCACGTCCCGCCCGCATCGCCAGTACCGCTTACTGCCGCTTCATACCCTGCGGCCCGAGACCACCATCGGTACCCCTTGATCTTCGACCCCTTCGATACCAAAACGCTCCGCGCCCATACCCTCCTTCATTCCCATTTTGGAACTACACCCATTTTTCCTTCACTATCTCCTTGACTTCACTTAAAGATATATATTAATATAGCTATATAACGTACAAGCCAAGGAGCCTCTAAGTTGTTCCTCCCCTCCGCATCCATCTGCCCCGCAATTTTCCTCCGCTTCGATCCCCACCCAACTCCTTTGTTCCCAGGATTTTACCCGCAACCCGTTTCGTTTCATAGATCTGGCGGGTACCCCTCAACCTCGCCCCAATCGATTCATAGATTTAGGCGAATCACGAGATCTTTTTTCAGGAGTAGTTCATGCCCAAACCCTTACCACCTCATCCCGACGTTCGTAATTGCGCTCACATCAAAGTCACCGGACAGCGCTGCGGATCGCCCGCCCTGCGCGGCGAGTTCTTCTGTTACTTCCACACCCGCGTCATCAAGGGCGTGCAACAGCGCGTCGACATGCAGCTGCATTCCATGGCCCTGCTCGAAGATTGCGAGTCCATCCAGCTTTCGATCATGCACGTAGTCGACGGACTGATCAAAGGCACGCTCGACGCAGCCCACGGCGCAAGCCGTGGGACAGAACCCGCAAACGACCCAGCTCCGAAGGAGCGAAAGACCGATCCATCCTCAGACAACATCGAGGACTCGAAAGAATACAAACTAATCAAACAAGCAGAAGCCGCGATCCAAGGCGCAATGGCAGGAAACTGGCGCGACCTCCTCACCGTCTTCGAATTCGCCGGAATCGCCGAACGCAACAAAGAGGCCCCCTCCTAAACCCGTTGAACGACGCGGGAGAAGGCTCTCCTGCCCTTGGATGACAGGTGGGACGCTCTAACCCTGCCTTTACTAATTTCTCTCCACCGTTGAAAATAGTCAGTTCGCCCTCAAGTGCCGGTTTTTCCTGAGTGCGGAGTGCATAATAAAAGCATCATCGCCCGAATGCGGGCCACTGGAGCAGAAATCATTATGGGAACTTCCGGAGAACTGATTCGCCTGATCAATTACGTGGACGACATTACCACCACGCTGCGCCGCATCAACGCCTTCGTCGCCGCTATGGAGAGCGACGAGAAAAAGCGTCTGGCCGAAAGCCTGAAGGTCGCGGGCAACAACCTTGATGCTCTCGTGGTCCGGTTGGAAAAGGGTGGGCAGTAGTGGCCGAGGTCCACACCATTGCCGTGATCGGCGCCGGAACCATGGGCCGGGGCATCGCTCATGTGGCGGCGCTGGGCGGTTATCAGACTATCCTCGAAGACTTGCTGCCCAACGCTCTGCGCCGGGCGGAGACCGAGATTCGCGGCAACCTCGACAAGGCCGTGGAGATCGGGAAGGTCTCCGGCGAAGATGCCAAAGCCGCATTCGGCCGCCTGCGGTACGCGGGCAGCGTTGAAGAAGCCGCGCGCGAAGCGGATCTGGTGATCGAAGCCGTCCCCGAAGAGATGGAGTCGAAGATTGAGATCTTCACCCTGCTCGATAAGATCTGCCGGCCTGGAACCATCCTGGCTTCGAATACTTCCTCGCTAAGCATTACCGAGATTGCCAGCGTCAGTTACCGGCCCAAGAAATGTGTGGGGATGCACTTCTTCAATCCCGTCCACAAAATGAAGCTGCTGGAAGTTGTCCGCGGGCTCGAGACCGACGACGACACGCTCGCGACTGCCGCTGAGGTGGGCAGGCGGATGGGCAAGGAAGTTGTAGTGATCAAGGAGTCGCCCGGCTTCATCACCAGCCGCATCAATGCCATGATCGGCAACGAAGCGTTCTACATGCTGCAGGAAGGTATCGCTTCCGCACAGGATATCGACAAAGCCTTGAAACTCGGACTAAACCATCCGATGGGGCCATTCGAGTTGGTGGATCTGGTTGGGTTGGATACTCGGCTTTCGATTTTGGAATATTTGCATAAGAGTTTGGGAGAGAAATATCGGCCGGCTCCGCTGCTGGTTCAGTACGTGAAGGCAGGCCGTGTGGGCCGGAAAGCGGGACGCGGCGTGTACGAATATCCGGAAGTAAAGGTTGACGAGAAGAGAACGCCGGTCGCTAGGGCTGGCGATTAGCAACCGGCGCTTGATTCACTAGTTCTTGTTGATGTCCTGCCCTGCCTCCAACTTCTTCACCAGAGGCTCAAAGAAAATCTTCTGGTTGTCGGGAGCTCCAGCCAACGTGATCTTGATTTCCTTGAGCGCGGCGCTGTAGTCGCCCTTGGACGAATAAATCCGCGCTGTGCCGTCGTGAACCACCCAATCGTTGGGGTCCTTCTTCGCCGCCTGACGGAAGAGATCGAAAGCCTGATCCTGTTTTCCCTGTCCCTGAAGTTGCCGGCCGTAGTAATACAGTTGAGCCGCTGTAGCTCTGTCGAGCGCTTCCTTCTTGGCAACCTCGGAATCGTCTTTTCGACCCATGGCTTCGAGAATCTGCGACTTGGTCAAGTAGTTGTCGAAACGTGGCTCGGTTCGGATCGAAGTCTCTTCGTACTGCAGGGCTTCATTCAGGTCATATTTACTGGTGAGAAGGTAGGTTGCCGCATCGTCCCATCCTTCCCACGTGTATTGAGCCAGGCCCTGAAGCTGGTTGTGCAGGCTGGCCTGCACGATGTCATGCACATTCACGTCAACCTTGAAGGGAACGGCAACCTTTTCCCAACGCAGCGTAGCCACGGCGGAGTCCGGTTTCACATCATCGAAGTCGAACGTCATTGCTTCACGGGGTTCTGTCGCCTGCGGCTTTACGGCGACTCTTAGCGCGTCGTCAGCTTGGTTGTAGGTGAAGCTGCCCCATGCGGTGTGGACTTTGGAAAAAATAACCGTCCACTGATTTTCTCCCGGAATCGTGAAGAGCGCGTATGTGCCCTTCGCCAGCGGCTTTCCCTCGATCGTGACGTCGTCCGTAAACTTGATGATCGTGTTTTCATTCGCTCCCGTGCGCCAGACTTCGTTGTAGGGCACAAGTTTGCCCCAAATGGGTCGGCCCTTTACCAGCGGCCGGGAATAGCTGATGGTGATGTCGGTGATTCCGATGCGCTGGGTCACCGCGGAGTGCTGGCTATCTCGCGGCAAGTCCAAGAGCGCGGATTGAGCATGGCAAAATGAACTTCCAAACGCGAGCCCTGCAACCAGGGCGACGATCAAATGTTTGAGCATGGAATAACCCTCCGCTTCCAAATTGTGTTCCGGGGAAAATCCAACGGAACTGGATTGAGGAAACGACCGTTTAGACGGAAGGACCAATCATCGGATAGCGAATTGTAACAAGTTGTAAAAACAGCCCCCAGGGGCTAAGAGGGATTCGTCTTGAATGATCTACCGATGGAATGCCGCTAACCAACAGGTGTAGAGATGCGTGTTACGTGTAGGCGCGGGCGTCATTACCCATGCGGGATACGATCAAGGCGCCACGCGACGAGAACGTCAATAGTGATATCGAGCCTGGAGAAAATCGATCCTGCTCGCGGCCACGCGATATACCAGCCGATGTTCCTGAGTAATCCTGCGTGACCAGCAACCCGCCAACACGTACTTGAGCGGTTCCGGCTTGCCGATGCCGGTGAAAGGCTCCCGCAGTACTGCTTCGATTAATTCGAAGGCCCGAATGGCTACCTTGCGATCCGTGTTTATCCAGTGACGCAGGTCCTGGCGAAACTCGGCGTGGAATATCGCATCGCGCTCACCGGTTCGGGCCAAGTCCCATCTCCCGGCGCAGCTTTTCGAGCGGCTCCGGCTTGCCCTTTCGTCCCATAGCTCGCCTCAGCGCTGTAAGCAACCGCTGCGTGTTCTTGGGCGATCGCAGTAAGTGTGCCGTTTCCATCAAGCCCATGAGTTCGTCCGCTGGGACCATAGCTACCGTCTTTTCGCCCCTCCGGCGAACAATTACGACCTCCCGATCATTCGCCACACGGTCCAAGACGGAGGCGAGACTCTGGCGCAGAGCGGTATAAGTTGTCTCGGTCAAGTCAACCTCTTTCTCTATTGTACAGGGTCCCTGTACGCCTGCAATAATTACTTTAGAATCGATTTTGGTTTCTATGTCCCCTAATCCACGCCTGGATCGCGTTCTCGCTCAACTGCGTCTCTACGAGCACCCCTTGCTCGATTTCGATGCTCGCGCCAAAGGTGATAGCGTTGAACTGATCATCCAGTTCAAGAATCCACGCGTCCCGGTGCACACCTACTACTTTGATCTTCACCCCCGCGACCTTGACCACTCCCAGTTCGAATGGACCTTCCAGCGCCAACTTTATGATTGTTTGCACGATTACCTGGTTGAAATGTTCATCCGCACGCCGCAAGACCGCATCGAGCGGCAACGGGAAGGCTTGTGACCCTGCGCCAGAAAATTGAACAGGAAATCCGCGAGCGCGGTCCCATGCCATTTTCGCGTTACATGGAACTCTGTCTGTACGATCCCGACCTGGGTTATTACTCACGCAATGCTGAACAATTCGGCAAGGCTGGCGACTTTTACACATCAAGCGACGTGCACGCGGTATTCGGCCGCCTCCTGGCGCGGCAGTTCGAAGAGATGTGGCGGGTGTTGGGATCGCCGGAGCGGATCGAGATCCTGGAGCTTGGCCCGGGTCGCGGATTATTTGCTCAAGATGTGCTGGACTGGTCGGAGAAAAAGTTCCCCGACTTCTTTCGCGCCCTGCATTACAGGCTGGAGGAGACGTCGCCCGTTTTACGGAAGCGATTGCAAGCGACTTTGGAGCGGCACTTCGCAGCAGGGAAGACTTCGCTCTGTTCGGCGAGCTCGACCCTGGGGAAGGGCACGACTTCCCTCGTGCCGAATAAGGCTACCCTCGCGAGGGTTTTAGCTCCTGAAATCCCCGTCATCGTTTTTGCTAATGAATTTTTCGACGCGTTGCCGGTTGAGGTTATCTCGCCGCAAGGCGAGTTGAGCCTCTCAGAGAAAGATGGACGATTGGTTGAAACCTGGAACGCTGCATCTCCCGAGGGATTGGAGTTCCTCGACCGTTACAGCGTTCATCCCGAAGACGGAGAGAGAATCGAAGCTTCCCTAATCGCGCAACGTTATATGTCGCTAATCACGGCCACGGTGAAGCGCGGATTCATGATCGCCATCGACTACGGATACACTCGGCAGGAGCAACTTGCGGGCCGGCATCGCGGCACGATCGCGACGTATCGCCGACACTCTGAGAGTGCAAATCCTTACGAAAGGCCCGGAGAACAGGACATCACCGCACACGTGAATTTCACGGCCTTGGCCGCGGCGGCCGAGCAAGGCGGAATGCAAGTCCAGCCCTTGCTGACGCAATCTCAATTTCTGTTGGGGATCGGCGAGCACAATCAATTCGCCGATGCCTTCGAGGAATGCCGATTGCCGCAGGAACGAGCCAAGGTTGCGCTTCAGCTCAAGCACCTCATCACGCCCACCGGAATGGGAGAAAGCTTTCATGTGTTCATCGCATCGAAAGACATCGACACCGTCCAGGTGTCAAGGTTAAGCGGACTCATGTTCGGAAAAACGGCCCGCCCATAAGCGAGACGCCTTCGAGTCCATCAAAAACTTTTATGATTGAAGCATGGTTCCTCGGAAGTCACTGAACCATCTATGAGCGAGTAGCGTTCGATTGTCTGTAGGGGAGGTCGCATTGGAAACCGCCACGCGTCCACCTTCGTGGAAGATCCTTCTGGCATTCGCCATTATCTACTTCGTCTGGGGATCGACGTTCCTGGCAATTCGCGTCGGAGTCAACGAAGTGCCTCCATTCCTGTTGGCGGGCATCCGCTTTTTCGTGTCGGGCATCGTCCTTTACGGATGGATGCGGCTTAAGGGTGCGCCACCTCCGAGCCGACCCGAGTGGGCCGCCGCGATGCTGTTGGGGGCGTTGATCTTCCTTGTCGACTATGGCTGCCTGTTCTGGGCCGAACAGCGCGTTCCCTCGGGCATCGCCGCAGTTGTGCTGGCGACCATTCCGGTGTTTATTACTTTGCTCGATATCATCTTTCTGCGTACCCAGCGGCTTACGGCTCGGCTTGGATTGGCTCTCGTGGCGGGCCTGTGCGGCGTAGCTGTTCTAACCCTTCCTTCATTCTCGTTCGGAGAAGTTCCCATCAACCGTGCCGGCGCTCTCGCTCTGTTGGTTGCGGCATTTACCTGGTCCGTGGCCACGATTCTCACGCGCCGGCTCACTCTTCCGGCCTCGAAGCCAATGAGTGCAGCCGCCCAAATGCTTACCGGCGGAGCCCAACTGTTCGTGCTCGCCGCCCTCTCGGGTGAGTTTGCCGGTTTTCACTTGCAGGCGGTTTCCGCGAAAGCCTGGTTCGCGCTGCTGTATCTGATCGTCGCGGGTTCGATCGTTGGCTTCACGGCCTACGTCTGGTTGCTGCACCATGAATCGCCAACGAAAGTGGGAACCTATGCCTACGTCAATCCCGTGGTCGCGGTTGCTCTGGGATATTTCGTCGGCGGAGAAGCTGTTGGTCCCCGCACCTTGTTGGGGGCTCTGCTCGTCCTGATCAGCGTGATTGCAATCACTACGATTCCGAGGAAAGCCAGTGGTGCCAGGAAGCAACCGGAGCTGTCAATTGCGGAAGCAGATTAAGCTGTTCTCGAAAACTGCACCGGAAGTACAGGACCTGACGTTATCCCGAAAAGCGCGTTAGCCGACGATATGATGTTTAGCTATGCGCTCGGGTTATCGCTTGGGGATGCTCGGATGGCTATTAATGCCGGGTTTGGCTTTCGGCCAAGCGACCCAGCAATCCAGCACTCCACAATCAACTGAGGCGCAGCCTGCCCCCTCGCAACCGGCGAACCCAAAGCCGATCAAGCTTCTGCGGTGGCAGCTGCGGCCGATGCCTCGAGGCAAGCCCGCGAATCCGCTCCACCGATCAAAGTAATCAGGAACCGCGATTTGAACGATGGCACCAGCCCACCCGAGGTTACCAAGTCCGAAGTAAAGCCGAACGATGCGGCGGCGCAAGCTGCTGAGGATAAGGCAAACGACGGCAAGGCAACGCAGGACGACGAACGAAAAGTGCGCCAGCTCTACGCCCAAGGCCTAACATTCAAAAATCAGGTCAAAGTTCAGAAGGGCAAGATCGTTGACATCCAGAATCGCATCACAAGTCTCAAGAATCAGTTCGCCGCATGGAGCTTAGGGTTCGCGCAGGATCCTGATGCCCAGGCGTGCTGGACCTCGACATATTACACGCCTTATTACAAGGACTGGTGCGACCGAGGGCGGAACTTGAAAGCACAATATGAAGCGTCGCAACAGCAGCTCGCACAGGAAAAGGCCAAGCTCGAACAAATGCAAGAAAAAATCCGCCGCGCAGGCTACGGCAATGAGGTGTACGACCCCGACTAACTAGGAACTACCGCAGTTCAAGGCCGCGTCATCTTTTCCGGCTTCATCAATTCATCGAATTCCTCGCCCGTGAGATGTCCAAGCTTTAACGCCGCCTCGCGCAGGCTAGTCTTGTCAACGTGCGCGGTGTGGGCGATCTTTGCAGCTTTGTCGTATCCAACCTTTGGTGCCAGTGCGGTCACCAGCATCAGCGAATTCTTCACGTACCAATCAACCCTTTCGCGATCAACCGCAATGCCCTTGATCATGTAGTCGACATATCCGCGGCAAGCGTCGGTGATCAGGGTCACCGAATGCAGGAAGTTGTAGATGATGACTGGCTTGTAAACGTTGAGTTCGAAGTTGCCTTGCGATCCGGCGAATCCGACCGCAGCAGTCGCACCGTGAACCTGCACGCACACCATGGTCATGGCTTCGGCCTGCGTGGGGTTTACTTTGCCCGGCATGATCGAAGATCCGGGTTCGTTCTCTGGAATGGATAATTCACCAAGACCACAACGCGGACCCGACGCCAGCCAGCGGATATCGTTTGAAATCTTCATCAGCGACGCAGCCAGCGTTTCCAACGCACCCTGCGCAAATACGATCTCATCGTGCGCGGAGAGCGCGGCGAACTTGTTGCCGTGTGAGCGGAAGGGAAGTCCTGTGAGTTCAGCGATCTTCTTGGCCGCTCTTTCCGCGAACTCAGGATGAGCGTTCAGCCCAGTGCCCACTGCGGTTCCGCCGATGGCGAGGTCGTAGAGGCCGCCCAGCACCTGCTCCAGGCGCTTGATGTCTCGCTCCAGCAAACTGGCCCAGCCGCCGAATTCCTGTCCGAAGGTCAGAGGCACGGCATCCTGCAGATGCGTACGTCCGATCTTTACCACTTCATTGAATTCTTTCGCTTTGGCGGTGATCGCGTCATGAACGCTCTTGATGGCAGGAATCAGCGCGTTCTTCACTCGTTCCGCCGCCGCAATGTGCATCGCCGCCGGAAAGGTGTCGTTCGACGACTGCGACATGTTTACATCATCGTTCGGATGGATCGGCTTCTTCGATCCCATTTCGCCGCCCGCAAGCTCGATGGCGCGGTTGGAGATGACCTCGTTGACGTTCATGTTGGTCTGCGTGCCGCTGCCCGTCTGCCAGATGCGCAAGGGAAACTGATCGTTGAGCTTGCCGGAGATCACTTCGTCTGCGGCTTGGACGATTAGTTTCGCCTTGTCGGCGGGAAGCTTGCCCAAATCCTGGTTCACCAGCGCGCACGCCTTCTTGAGAATGCCGAACGCGCGGATCATCTCCGGCGGCATGACGTCGCGCCCAATGTTGAAGTGGAGGAGCGACCGCTGTGTCTGCGCGCCCCAGTAAACATTGGCCGGGACTTCGATTTGTCCCATGCTGTCGGATTCAATTCGGGTGCGAGTGGTGGGTTCGGCGGAGATGGCCATGCGATTCCTTGAAATGGCAGAACGATTGAGCTAACTACGGATTATAACAACCTGAAACTAAGGCTGTGGTAGCGAACTGACCGGATGATCGTCAGCATCAAAAAGTCTTTAACATCGGCCACTCATCAGTTCTGTATCATTGAACCGGGAAGCTTACTGGTTGACGTTAAACGCTGTACGTTATAGAATAGCTTTTGCGATTAAGTCGTTCCGGTGCCCGGAAACCGAGCGGCTTCATCGTCGGCAGCTGAGTCGGCGATTTCAGACGATCGAGCGGAATGCCCGCAGGAAGCTTCGGCAACTGGACAGCGCCACGGAATTGCGTGACTTGGTGGCGCCGCCTGGAAATCGCTTGGAAGGCTTGCACGGAGACCGAGAGGGGACAATACAGCATCCGGATCAACGACCAGTGGCGTGTCTGCTTCATTTGGCGCGAAGGGAACGCATACGATGTCGAGATTGTGGATTATCACTAGGAGCCTGCATGGCTAAGTCTCAAAAACGCCTTCCACCCATCCATCCCGGCGAGATTCTGCGCACCGAATTCATGGAGCCGCTTAAGCTCAGCATGAATCGGCTGGCGCTCGATCTCCACGTTCCGGTGACGCGTGTTGCGGAGATCGTTCACGAACGTCGCGGAATCACGCCAGATACCGCCCTGCGGCTTGCACGGTACTTCCAAACCAGCGCGCGTTTCTGGCTGAATCTCCAATCTGCGTATGACCTCGAAGTTGCGGAAGACGAGTTATCGCGGACCATCGAGCGCGAAGTTCGACCGAGTTCCTCGGCTGCTGCCACCGCTCGCTCTTGAGGTAAGCCCGCCGGAAGTACCGGCACGCCGCGTGCTAGAATCGATACCTTCAAAAGCCACACAGTCTTGGTATGTGCTGTAGTCCTCTAGCTTGGGAACAATCATTTGCTGACCAAACAGATGTCCGAGACCGCGCCACAGGTTCCCGACACGCTCCCGCGAGCTCAATCGCACTCGCGCTCCAACACTCGGGTCGATGTGCTCGTGATCGGTGCCGGTCCGACTGGTCTCGCCTGTGCGATCGAGGCGCAAAGAGCCGGATTCAAGGTCATCGCGATTGATAAGGGTTGCGTAGTCAATTCCATCTTCAACTATCCCGCCAACATGACTTTCTTTACCACGCCGGAGCTGCTCGAGATTGGCGACATCCCGTTCAGCACTGCCAACCAGAAGCCCACGCGTCAGGAAGCGCTCGAGTATTACCGGAAGGTCGCGGAGCACTATCGTTTGCCGATCGCGCAATACCAGTGGGTGAAGACGGTGAATGGGCGGGACGGTGATTTCCAGGTCACAACCACCGATCGGCTGGGACGAATTTACGATTACCACACCCGCAAACTGATCGTCGCGACCGGATACTACGATCTTGCAAACCTCCTGAATATTCCCGGGGAAGACTTGCCGAAAGTGTTTCACTACTACCGCGAGCCTCATCCTTACTTTGACAACGACGTTCTGATCATCGGAGGCAAGAATTCCGCGGCAATCTCGGCGCTCGATCTTTGGCGGCACGGAGCGCGCGTGACTCTGGTCCACCGCGGGCCGAAGCTGCATCACCACGTCAAGTACTGGATCTTGCCCGACATTGAGAATCGCATCAAGAACGGCGAAATCAATGCGTATTTCAATAGTTCGGTGGGAGAGATCGCAGCCGATCAAGTGGTGATCTACACGCCCGAAGGCGTGGTTCGCCTGAAAAACGATTTCGTTTTTGCCCTGACTGGGTACCATCCCGATTACGATTTCTTGCGCTCGATGGGCATCGAACTTTCGACCGAACAATGCCGTCCCGTTTGCGATCCCCAGACACTCGAAAGCAATGTCCCGGGAATTTATGTGGCCGGCGTGATTGTGGCCGGTTCCAGGACAAACGAAATCTTCATCGAAAATGGGCGCTTCCACGGCCAGCAGATCGCTGCGCACTTGAAGCAGAAGATGGGAGCGGGAGCGGGCGCCTAGCGTTAATCCGATTAAGCAAGCGTGACTGTTTCCTCGCCCAACTGCTGATTGATCAAGCGGGACACCAAGGGCTTCAATTCTTCTCCGGTCTTCTGCAGCACAAAATCCTGATTCGCGTCCGACCAGTCCAATTTGAAACTCGTGGCCAGCGCCGAAATCCAGATTTGCCGAACTGGTGCGTTTGGCGAAATCACGAAGCGCGAACCATCGTCGAAAGATATGTGCAGCGCTCCCGATTGGTCCTCGACTTCCAGGTCGGCTGATTCTTCGGCTTCAATCAGACTCTGCTTAAGGGATTCAAGGGCAGCGTCTGCCCGTTTGCGAAAATCGTTCTCGTCGAGCATGAAGAGATTATAAAAGCTCTCAGCGTTCAGCTGTCAGACTTCAGCCAAGCCATCGATCTTCGCGGCCATGATGAGATCGCTTTCAGTCAGGCCGTCGATCTTGTGCGTCCACAAAGTGATTTCGGCTTTGCCCCAGGCGAGCAGAATGTCGGGGTGATGTCCTTGCGCCTCCGCAACCGCGCCTACGCGATTCACAAAATCAAGCGCTTGCTTGAAATCAGGAAAAGTAAAAGCGCGGGTAATGTGGTGTTCGTTGACCACCTTCCATTGCGGCACTTGCTGATGTAGCGATTCCAGTTCTTTTCCTTTGAGCGGAGGCACGCCTCCGCGGCAGGGAACGCAGGTCTTGCTGGCGAGAGAGGACATAGGCAATCTCCGAAAGCATTGTAGCGGTTTGCGGCGCGGTGAGTTTGGTAACTTAGAGAACTCAGCCCAAAGATGCTAAGATTACGATACTTGCAGCAAAATCAGCTTTTCGGGCCTAAGTCATTGATAAAGAAGGTTTGTCTTATACTGGCGTTCAGTGCTGCGCTCCCCGCGTCGGGAGCGAAACTCACCTCACCACCAATCACCGAATACCGCCTCCGGTTCTACCACACCCATACCAATGAGCGGCTCGACATCGTCTACCGCCGTGGCGACGCGTATCTGCCGGAGGCGCTCGACCGCCTCGACCAGTACCTGCGCGATTATCGCACTGGCGACATCCACCACTACGACCCGCGCGTGTTTGACCTGCTGCACGACCTGACCGCTTCCCTCGGTCGTCCCTCGGCTGAGATCGATGTCATCTGCGGGTATCGAACTCCGCGCACCAACGAGTTTCTGCGGACGCGCAGCCCTCACACCGGAGTCGCCGAGCACAGTTTGCACATGCAGGCGGAAGCGATTGATATCCGCCTTCCGGGCGTGTCCACTGCCCAGTTGCGCGATGCCGCCCTGGCATTGCATCGCGGCGGCGTCGGCTACTACCGCGCTTCCGATTTTGTCCATGTTGACGTTGGCCGGGTGCGGCGCTGGTAGGATTCGAGGGTACCTCCTCCCCCTGATCTTTTGGAATGATGGGGTTACAGCCAGACTATCTCCAAAATCTTTGAGGAATAAGGACTTACACGTAAAATATTTCGGAATAAGGAGTTAGCGGTTCCACTTCCCAAATTGGCATATGTTATCAAGGAGCTAATATCTGCATGTTAAAAATATCTAGGTAGAAAGCTTGCGGCAAGCTAAGAAACCGATGGGCAAACACTTCGGAGGACGACCAGCAGAATCGGGATATTGCCACGCAGGGAGAGCATCGCAGAGAGAGAGCGGTCGTTTCAGGAGGAGTTCGCGGCATTCCTCAAGAAAAACTGCCGTCGCCTACAACGAGAAGTACATTTGGGATTAGGTTCTTTTCGCCCCTGCCGGGGCTTGCGTGGATTTCCTCTCGACCCACGGCTGGCGCCGTGGGCTGCATTTTTACGCCGCTCCGCGGCTGTACTGAGACCAGCGTGAGGCCTACGGCCTAGAACGGAATATCTTCGTCGCTGATCGGGGCTGAGGCGGCTGCGTGTTCTGGCTCGGGAGCGCGCTGATCGAAATTGCTTCCGCCTGCGGCTGCGCCGCGGGAGCGTCCGCCGGAATCGTCTCCGGCGCCTTCACCGCGTCCGCTTAGCATGACCAGGTCATTGGCGATGATTTCGGTTTTGTACTTTTTCTGGCCGGTTTCTTTGTCGTCCCAGGAACTGGTGCGCAGGCTGCCTTCGATGAAGCACTTGCCGCCTTTTTTCAGATACTCACCGACAATCTCAGCCAGGCGCTGGAAGGCCACGATGTTGTGCCACTCGGTGCGATCCTGCCACTGCCCTTCTTTGTCCTTGAAGCGGTCGTTGGTGGCCAAAGTGAACTTGGCGACTGGCATGCCGCCCTGGGTGTATTTAACCTCGGGGTCCTTGCCCAGATTTCCGATTAAAATGACTTTGTTAACGCTTCTTCCTGCCATGAGTGCTGCTCCTTCCGCCCGCGGCGAGACACGAGAATCGACGCGAAATTACGGCTGGAAGGCAATATATCAGAAATGGCCGAGGCTTGACGCTCAGGGACGGAAAGAGTCGGCGAGGGCGGGCCAAAATGAAACCGGTTTCTGGCGGATACCAGTTTCAATACTCCGCGCGAGATCCCTCGACCGGCTGAGGTACGCCGGATCTTCGGGATGACGTCCTGGGAATAAGCCCAGCGGCCTGTTGTGCCCCTCAGCGTGGATGAAAATCTCGAACCTTACGGTATAATCGGTGCCATGCCTGCTGAAGCAGACTTCTTAAAGCCCGCCGGGATGGTGCCCGACGAACTTAAGTTCGAACCCAAGTCCAAGGGGTTGTTGACTCCTCGAAAGAAGAAACCAAAGGAGTTGGCGGTAATTACCGAGTGCTGCACTGGCTGCGCGGGGTCACCAGCCTGTGTCGAATATTGCCCGGTGGAAGATTGCATGTTCTGGGTTCCGGACGAAGACCATCCGCCATTCGGCAGAATCCAGGTCGATCCGATTCTTTGTATCGGGTGCAAGAAATGCATAAGCAAAGGTCCGGATGGATGTTTCCTCGACGGCTGCCCATGGGACGCGATCGTGATGGTGGACACGGTCGAAGTGGAAAAAGAAGTCGGCGTGATGCCGATTTAGCTGTCAGCTCTCAGCTTTCAGCAAGTCAAACGTCTAACACCTTCTATTTTGTTCTGTCTCTTATTGCCTTTTCTGTTTCGATAGCTTGGTTGCGCACGTCGTTGGAAATGTCAGGCAGTTCTCGTTCATAGGGCGAGACGGCTGCAATGTCCTCGGGCTGGCCAATCAAGTACAGCGCGCGCAGTGCTTCCCAGACCTGTTCCGTGCCCGGATCGATGGTTGCGATCGCAGCGCCAGCCGCTACCGTTTGTCCGGTCTGAGCAGACAACGTGCGCAGACGGCCGGTGATTGGCGAGCGAATTTCAATGGTCTGATTGCCTGCCTGCAATTTCGCGACGATTCCTGCTTGATGAATCGTTGTGCCTACCGCGCTGGTGTCGATCACTTTTCCCGGCTGTGTGGTGGTGACTCTAGCTGGCTGCAAGAGTTCGAGAATCTGTGGCCTTCCGGATGCGTCTCCGAAGCGGACCAGCGAAAGCGCGGCGTTTCCTCGCACCATGAGCGAAGGATCGGCGAGCATTTTCAGGAGAGCCTCGTGGAATCCCGTGCCGGATGTGTCTTGTCCCATGACCCAAGCGTCGGTATTGCGGACTTCCTCGACTGGATCAGAGGCCAGGCGTACAACCTGCGGATACCACTGGGTCACACTCAGGTCGTGTCGAGTGATGTGTTCGCCGATCTGTACCAGCGCGTGCTGAATGTGCCGGGGATGCTTTTGGTCTTGCAGGTATTCAGCTAACTGTTTTTCAGAAAGCTGGCGGCCAAACCAGGTATTCCACCAAAACAGAAACGGCATGAGAACGATTAGCCATCCGGTCACGAAGAAGAGCAGCCGGTTGCGCGTCGACATACGCGGCTTGGGGGGCCTGCTTGCGTCGGGCGTAACCTGTGGAGTTGCGTTAGGAACTGCAGACATGGGATGACGGTTCTCCGTGCGCTTTGAGACTTGAGTTACTCCACCACATCGGCATCGAGTACCCGGTCTTGCTCCAGATAATGCGAGACTGCGTATTGAGCCAGAAGCGGTGTCTGCAGGCGGATTTCAGCGCCGATCCATTCTCCTTTGTTGTGGGGAGCGTTGAGCGGATGGTTACAACGTCCGCCACTGCCGAATTGGGGGCCGAAATCCGCGCTCTGAATCTGGTCGAACTGTTTGAGTCTGCGCCAGGCTTCATCGCCCACCGTGCCCGAAACATCGATCTTTAATCTGACGACTGACATCGCAATTTATCGCTGACGTTTGTTCTGGCTCCTTTGTGTACCTTCGTGTCCTTTGTGGTTAAGGCTTTTAAAGGCATCAACCACAGAGGACACGAAGGTACACAAAGGGAACCGGCTCATGCGGCGAATAGATGATAAAGCATGAAATACACAATCACGCCAGTGACCGAGACGTACATCCACAAGGGATAGGTCCAGCGCGCGATGGCGCGGTGACGGTCGAAGCGTTCTCGCAAGGCGCGGCTCAGGGTAATAATGATCATGGGAACGATCGCCGCGGCCAGAATCGTATGGGAAATCAAAATGCTGAAGTACACGGGCCGCGACCATCCTTGTCCCTGAAAATGCACCGAGCCGACATGCCAGTGATAGTACAAATAGCACGCCAGAAAGATGCTAGACGACGTCAGGGCGGCGATCATCACGGCGCGGTGGGCGGCCATTTGTCCGCGTTTGATGAATCCGCGCCCTACCAGCAGCAGCACCGCGCTGGTTCCATTCAAGCTGGCATCGATGACTGGAAAACTGGCGAATTGTGGCGGAACTTGCATCATGCGGCAGGCCTCGTAGTGCGGCGATTTACTCTGAAAAAGCACAGCCCAAACATGAAAATCGTGAACAGCGCGAGCGCGGCGATGGAGGCTGGCAGTGGCAACACGGTGGGGCTTTCCGGATACAGAAGAACGCGTAGGGCCTCGACGCCGTAGGTCAACGGATTCAGCCGCATCACCAGCCGCAGCCAGCCCGACGCTCCCGCCAGCGGGAACAGCGCTCCCGAGAGCAGCCACAGCGGGATCAGAAAAAGATTAATGATGGCATGGAAGGCCTGTGTGGAATCCATGGGCCACGCGATAGCGAATCCCAGAGAGGTCAGCGCAAAGGAAACCAGGAAAACCACAAAGACGACCAGCAGAAAATCAATGATCCCCAAACGCACGCCGACAAAAGGAGCAAAAGCCAAAAAGATGAGGCCTTGAATTGCAGCCAGCGTTGTTCCACCCAGCACCTTGCCTAGCACGATAGCAGAGCGAGGCACGGGCGCGACCATGACCGACAGCAGGAAGCCTTCTTTGCGATCTTCGATCAACGACATCATGGCAAAGATTGAAGTGAAGAGCACGATCATGATCAACGCGCCGGGATAGAAGTAATCCAGATAATGCTGCTGTCCGGGAGCACTGCCCGCGCGGAACGAGGTGCCGAAGCCGGATCCGATAACCAGCCAGAACAGCAGCGGCGAGGCGATCACGCCCACCACGCGCGAGCGCTGGCGGTAGAAGCGAACAATTTCCCGCCACCAGAGTGTGAAGGCGGGCAGCATCACTCCGCTGGAGGTTGGGACAGCCTGTACTGGCAAAGTCGCGCTTCGTGTGACCACGTTAACCTTTCTTCGGCAGCAGCGCCGCGGATTTCTTCATTCTTCCGCGCACTTCGAGAAATGCATTCAGGAAGAGAATGCCCGACAGGGTTAGCAGAATCAGGCTCATAAAGAGGCCGTCGACGGTGGTGACACTGGCTTTCAAAACGATCCACGCCACTCCCATGAGCGGGACGACCCCGAGTATGACAGAAAGCACGAGCATCATCGGATTGTTAGCTCCTTCACTTATTTCTCTGCGTCTTGGCCGCCGTCCGTCCAGAAGCGATGTCCGGTGCGGTGAATGAAAACGTCTTCGAGCGTTGGCTTGCTCACGGAGATTGCCTCAATCTCGCCGGGGAAAGCCTCGACCACATCGGTAATGAAGCGATGGCCATTCTCACGCTCAATCCGGATCTGTCCGTGAAGCACCTGTGCGTCCAGATGGAAGCGTGTACGGATTCCTTCAGCGAGCGAGTCAGGGTCTTTCGCATCCAGCAAAATCACGTCTCCGCCGATTTCATGCTTCAGGTCATCTGGTGTGCCCAGCGCCACCACTTTGCCTTCATTCAGGATGGCGAGGCGATCGCATCGCTCAGCCTCTTCCATGAGATGAGTGGTGACGATCACGGTTACACGTTCTTCATCACGCAAAATGGCAAGATATTGCCAAAGATCCCGCCGGGCGCCGGGATCGAGGCCGGTGGTGGGTTCGTCGAGCAACAGGACCGAGGGGTGATGAAGCAGTCCCTTGGCCAATTCCAGGCGACGCTGCATTCCGCCGGAGAACGTCTCCGCTTTTTCGTTGGCCCGATCGGCTAGTCCAACCCGGCCCAGCATTTCTACGATACGCGATTTCAGCGACGCTCCGTGCAAGCCATAGAGATGTCCCTGATGCCAGAGATTCTCGGCGGCGGTCAGCTTCACGTCGATGCTTTGGGCCTGGAAGACCACACCGATCTGGCGGCGCAGACTGTTGGGGTCGCGGGCAACATCAAATCCCATGATTTCGGCTCGCCCGCTTACCGGAATCATCAGGGTGGATAGGATGCGAAACAGCGTCGTCTTTCCACTGCCATTCGGCCCGAGCAGTCCGAAGAGTTCCGCCTGACGCACATCGAAGGAGACACCGTTCAGCGCGGCGCGATCGCCGTAACGATGCGCGACATCTTGCACGGAAATAACCGCAGGCCCAACAGCGAGGTCGGTCTCGGAGCCAGCCACAGCAAATGGAGTTTTAGAAGGCACAGACTATTCTACGATGAGATGCTGGCCGGCGGGTTAAGCAGCTACCGGTTTTCGAGTTCGGCTGGGGACTCGCTCCTCAAACGATGCCGGCACCTGCCTCCATACCTGAATCGCGAGAACCACAGCCGTCGCTAAAAGCAGCGCTCCAACCGCGACATGGGCAACAGTCGAAACCACCATGGGCATTTCGGGTTGAACTGCGTCGCGTCCCCAGGCCACACGGGTGAGAAACGCGACGAAGCCGAGGCAAAGTTGTGCGATCAACAGAGATACTAGAAGGATCGCTGGCCGCCGCACCGCCTCGATCCCAGAGAATTGCGACAAAGCACGGATTGCTGTCCAGGTCAGCACGAAAGCCACGACCGCGGCGTTCGCGACATGCGGCCACCAACTCATACCGTGATGGCGAAACATTGCGCCCAGAATCAGTTGAACGTAGAGGACGAAGATCGAGAGCAGGGTGAGCGTGACGAGGCTGGGACGACGGCCGTCGAATTCAATCTGCGGAACTTCTTCCACCCATCTGCGCCCGGTGAACATTGCGATGACAACCGCGATGCAGAAGAATGTCTGCGCCACGGCGGCGTGGGCCGAAGAAACCCATGGCGGCTGGAATAACAGGACCGTAAGCCCACCCAGGATTGCTTGCGTAATCACTGTGCCTAGAGCGGCGACGCCGAGCCACTTCATCCAGCGACGGCGGTCTGCAAACCACGTCCACGCGGCAATGGAAATCGTAAGTAGCACGATGGACCCGGCAATCGCGCGATGGCTCCATTCGAACTTTATTCCTCCATGCAATGGTGGGACGCTGAAGGATCCGAAGGATGTGGGCCAGTCGGGAATCGAGAGTCCGGCGTCGTTGCTGGTAACCAGCGCACCAGCGATGATCAGCACGAAGGTCGCGCACGCCACGAAGACAGCGAAGCGGTGGTGCGCGCGATTATACGGTGTAGCGAGGGATTTCAGCGGTTCACTCCCTGGTTGATTTGGCAGCTGCCGAGCTGAGCTCGGCGGGACGGGTCGGAGACCCGTCCTCACACGATGCAAACTACTGCGCTTTGAAAGTTTGGTCTACCGTCTTGCTGTCTTTGGCGGCAAGCGTGACCTTTTGAGTTTGCTCGCCTAGTTTTTCCTGCACGAATGCGATGGTGTAATCCCCAGGTGGCAGACCCTTAATTTCGTACTTGCCATCGGGGCCGGTGACCGCATAGAACGGGCTCTTTACCACGTTGACGTACATCCGCATCCACGGGTGCTGGTTGCACTTAACAGGCAACATGATTTCTTCGCGGGCGAAGCTCTTCTCTAGCGGAGCGGCCGCAGGCGGTTGAGATTCGTTCCATTCGCGGTTGGCTTGCGGCGTGGGATGGATGTTGTGCGTGGTCTGGTCATCGTTCTTAATTTCAATGTTTTGACCCGCCATCACACCCAAAACGTGGGGGTGATATTGGCACCCCTTCTGGTCGATGGTGACCGCCGTCGTGGGAACCGCGAACGTCCGATCACCGAGTCCATCTTTTACGTAGACGAAAACATTTGCCAAATTGCCGCCGTCGGCGACGATGGTCTCAGCCGTGTTGGTTCCCTTGCAGGCGGCATCCTGGCTCATGTCGATCTTGGCGGGCTTGGGAGCTGCGCCGTCGAGCTTCACCGTGCCGCTAAAGGAAGCTACTGTGTTGGGATCGATTGGCGTGGCCGCCGCTGGCGCCGTCGTGCTGGCCGGTGCAGAAGCTGGGGCTTCGTTTGTTTCCTCTTTCTTGCTGCAGCCTGCGAGGAGCCAGAGGCCGAGAAGACAGAGCAAGCCAAACATTGCTACAGATGTTTTCTTATTCATTATGTCGCCCTTTCGTGAAGTGTGGAACGCATTTTGAAATCTGAAATTCAGGTTTACTTGCTGTCCCGAAATCTTGCCCCGAATACGCGAGTTGGAAGCACCCCGCGCTGGCCGACGGGACGGCGGCGTTACAAAACCTTCCATTCTACCGCGAACCGCCGGCGCTTGTCGGGTGAGACGGTCTAGCAGCCTCCTTAGACTTCGCGGGGCTTTGGTTTGAGGCGCTGCTTCGTCCCATAGATGCTGCCACGCGTTTCTGCTCTTCCGGCGTCAGTTGGAAAATATAATCCACCAATAGCTTCGACTGATCTCCTTCGTAGCCTTGGAATGAGGAGGGCGTTGGACCGGCGAACACCCAGTGATCGTTCTCGCGCCGGAACAATCCCGATGGCATGGACGTTCCCGGGCTGATGGCTTGGGGATCAAGCACCCAGCGCTGCGCCCAGTCCGGCTTCAAGCGCTCCTTGGCGAGCAGGAAATTGGGCGCGGTGGCAATCTTGTCATGCGCGGGATCGCCTGTCGCGTGGCACTTCAAGCAGGGTGCAGCTGTACTCGAGAACAGGCTCCGCGCCATATCCGTTTCCTTTGTGGTCAAGACAGGAACCTGCTCAGGAATGTACGGCATGGGCTGCTGCGAAAAAGCCTGGAAGAATCGCACCAGCTTGCGCAGTTCGTTGTCCGAGAAGGAGAACGTGGGCATGCGCACTTTCAAATACGGCCGCACGCCGTTGCGATTCGTATCCGTCGTACTCAATGAAGGATTAGACAAGAATCGGCGCAGCCATTCCGGATCGACACGCGCGCCTTCGGTCAGAAGCTTCGGCGGAAGTTGGTCTTTCCAGTCCGGATCCTGATATTTCTTCATTCCCATCAGCACGGTCTGCTGACCCGGAATGAACTGATGGCATCCCATGCAGTTGTATTTCTTGACCACCCACCAGCCTTCCTGAACATCGCGGCGCGCATCACCAGGGAGATATTGATATTGCGCGGGCAGGGAACTCTCTTCGCTTCCCAGCAAGAATGTGGTGAGGGCGCGAATCTGCTCCGAGGTCAGGTGCAGATTGGGCATGCGCAGGGCTTCAGTCTCGGACTTTATCTTGCCCTGGTCGTAAATGTTAGGCTCCGCGAGCTTGTGTTCAAAGAAACCCTTGTGGTCGTACCACGAACTCGTCGCCGGACCCTCCGGGAGCCGCGCCAAGTCTTCAGGAGTTTTGATCGGCTCGGCATTCTTGCCCCCGCGTTGGGCCGTTTCAGTGAAAAGAGCGAAATCCAGGCGCTCGATGGGCTTGCTGCCTTCGAAAGTTAGCTCCGTGCCGATGCGGCCCTCGTCCTCCATCCCAGAAATCTCATGGCAGCCAGAGCAACCATAATGACGAATCCATTTTTTGCCTTCCTCTTTCAAAGCGGGATCATCCATGAACGAAGCATCGGCGTAGGACGATGGCTCCTGCTTCTTTTGCGTCATCAGGTAAGAGGCAATGTCCTGCGCGTCTTCCGGAGCCAAACGCAGGCTCGGCATCACAGTCATGTTCTGCACTTGCAGTTCGTGGCCGTCGTTGGGGCATTGGCTGTGCTGCAGGTCGAAGACGTAAGGCAAGCCCTTCTTGGCGTAATCCTCCGGACCAATATCTTTCTTTTCGTACGGACAATACGGACGAGTGCGTTGACGAGCATTGTGAATCCAGCGCACCAGGTAATCGTAATTGGCTTTTTCGCCTTCGCGTGTCAGGTTCGCTGCGAAGGTGCCGCCCTGCATCTGATCGCCTTCGCCAATGGAGTGGCAAGCCAGGCAGCCGCGCGTCTCGAAAAGCTCTTTGCCATGCTCCGCATTTCCTGGCTTCTGTTGCGGCAATGGGTCCGTGAGCGCCGATTGCCACAAATAAGCCGAGATCGCCTGAATTTGATGATCAGTCAGGCGGAAGTTCGGCATCTTGGTGGTGGGACGGAAATCTGTCGGCTTCTTCAGCCACACCGGAATCCAATTCTTATTTAGCTTGAGCCGGATGTCTTTCAAGTTCGGCCCAACCTTCTTCATGTCTTGCATCACGCTGTGCATCTGAAAATCGAGTTGCTGAATCTCACCGTCCGCCTTGCTGTTGGCCACTTTGAGCGCGATGGCCTCGTCGTTTAATCGGTTGGCTTCCTGGTTGGTTTCCGCCGCATCCGCTTGCTTCATCAAGTACGCAGCCTGCTTGAAGTTCTCCTTTTTCTGCTGCTCCAATTGCTTGATGTGTTGGCTAAACGTATTCAGATCCTCGGGTTCCTTGTCGTAGCCCTCGTAGCGGTGGCAACCCATGCAGCCTTTTTGGCGGAACAGATCCTTGCCTTCGCTGATGGTCCATCCCACATCGCCGCTGACCAGTACCATATCGGCGGCATGACAGGTCTGGCAGCCGGCTTCGACATTTTGCTTGGGAAACAGCGGCCACAGCCAGTGCTCATAGTTTCCGTGCGCCTTCTCGATGCTGGTGGTAGCGCGGCCATTGCCTTGATGGCAAGGCGAGCAGCCGAATGTGTCCGGATCGTGGATTTTCAAGAGCCCGGGACTTGGATGGCTGACAAAAGCCTGTGCATATTCGTCAGGCTTCTTTTCGCCCTTCGGAGTCATGACTGCGGGCGTGATTTTCAGCGGCTCACGAATGCCCATGTGGCAGGACTCGCAGCGGTCGACAATATTTGCGTCGGCCACATTGATCTGCACGATCTTCGGGTCCCACTCTTTCGTCTTTCTCTGCAAGCCCTCGATCTGGGTCGGCGTCAGATCGACCATGTGGTCGGCGACATAAGTCGTCATTGCGGTGCCGGCCGCCGTTACCGGCTTAATCACCTCTCCCAGTTTCGCATTCAGCTTCGTGCGCTGATCTTTGAGGTCGTTGTATTTCTCTTCCAGTTGGCGGAAGTCGTATTTCTCTTTGTGACCGTCGGGGAACTCGACCGTCCAGAGTTTCTTCTTATATTCCTCCAATTCGTTTCGCTTGCTTTGCTTGCCCGACGAACTGGTCTCGGTCTCGATTTGATAGGTCAGTGCATTGGCGTAAGCCCGCTTGTCAGTGAAGATATTCTGCACCGCAAGGATCTGCGCGCTGAGACTCGTGATCTGTTTCTGAAGTTCGTCGCGCTCAGGCTTGGTTGCCGCGTCAACTTGCTTGTAGGCTTGCTCCAGTTGCTGATACTGGGGATCGGTCTCGACCGCTTTGACGGACTTGTCGGACGCCGGCTCTGCCTTCGCCAGAAAAGCGGTGTAGCGCTGCTTCCATTCGTTCTGAAACGTCTTCCAGGGCCGCTGTCCATAAGCTTCGTCCCACAGAGCCCAGAACAAGGTCGCCATCAGCAAGACCATCGAGACGACGTAATAGAGTGCGTACGACTTCGTGACTACTGGATCTTGCTCGGGGATTGGTTGTTCAGGCACCAGATTCTCCCTCTAGTCGTTGAACACAGCTAACAGATCAAGCTTGTCATTCCGAGCGAAGCGAGGAATCTCGGTCTCTGCCGGGAAGCACCGAGATTCCTCGCTTCGCTCGGAATGACAATTGCTTCCTTATACGTCACACGTTGAACCAAGGTGTTATCCACACGTACTTGATATTGAATGCAAGCCGCAACAGCATTTTGAGTGGCAGCCCCACCATGGTTAGCCAGAAGAACATCATGATGGAATACTGCAGCAGGCTCATGCGCTGATAATCCTTCGGGTTGTAACGCCGGAAGAGCGCATGGACCAAGAATCCGCCGGCCAAGTAATAGCCTCCGACTACAATCGCGCCGAAGATCGCCTTAGCTAGGTTCGAGGTGAGCCCGAAAAGATCCGGCAGGTCGCGGTTCACCTCATAAATGAGCCGATTGTGATCCCAGGTTTGCCCCGGCCAGAACCACTGCCATCCAGGCCCACGGATGAACGTCCCAATAATGATCATCGCAACCCACAGGACGACGAAGCCGAACATGAACGTGCCAATCGCAAACTTGCGCTGTTTCCAGGTGTAATAGCCGCTGCCGAGGGGGTTTGTGTCGATGTAGGGGATCACCATGAGGCCGACGATGATTAGCGTTGGCATCACCACGCCGGCGATCCAGGGATCGAAGTACACCAGCATTTCCTGCAAGCCAAGAAAATACCACGGAGCTTTCGCCGGATTCATCGTCAGGTTGGGGTTGGAAGGCTCTTCCAGCGGCGCGCTCAGGGTGATCGACCAGACCATTAAAATAATCGTGACGATAATGGCGGCTAGGAATTCAATGCGCAGAAGAAACGGCCAGACGTGAATCTCTTTTTGCCAGCCGGGACGGAACGGCCACGTCTTGCGATGGTGAGTTTTCGCCATCGCGGGATTGGTTTCGAGTTCGCCGATCAGTTCATCGTTGGCCTTGGCCTGCTTCCACGCCAGATAGATGTAGAAAATCAACAGCGGGATCAAACCCACGATGGGTACGTTGTCAGGCGCGGAACAGATCTCCCAAAGTTGTCGCCAATCCATAAGAGCTCCTAGCCAAGGAGACGTTGCAAAGCAACATCTCTAGGGTAAGTCTTGTCCACTGTAGAGACGTAGTTTGCTACGTCTCGCCGTTTCGCCTAAGCGCTACGGCGCGGTTTGTCCGCCTCTGCGGTTAGCATTACTGGTGCCGGGCCGGAGATGCCGCCATCTTTTCTCACCCGCCAGAAATGGACGATCATCAGAACCGACGCTACGATCGGTATGCCGATGCAGTGCCAGATGTAAGAGCGCAGCAGAGCATTCGCATCCACAATCGAGCCGCCCAACAGACCAAAGCGGACGTCATTGTACGGCGTCATCCCCAGCATCTTGCCGAATGGTCCCTCGTGGCCAAGCAGCGGCGTGGCGCGAGCCATGTTCGTTCCCACCGTGACCGCCCAGAATCCGAGTTGATCGTCGGGAAGCAGGTAGCCGGTGAACGATAGCAGCAGCGTGAAAACGAGCAGAAGCACCCCGATGTTCCAGTTGAATTCGCGCGGTTTCTTGTACGATCCGGTCAGGAAAACCCTGAACATATGCAGCCAGACCGCGATCACCATCAAGTGCGCCGCCCAGCGATGCATGTTGCGCAGCAGTTTGCCGAAGGGAACATCGTGCTCGAGATATAAGACGTCGCGAAAAGCCTGCACCTTGCTGGGATGGTAATAAAACATCAGCAGCACGCCAGTGAAAGTGAGGACAATGAATAAGTAGAACGTGATTCCGCCCATGCCCCAGGTGTAGCTGTAGCGCACGGCGTCGCGATTGATCTTGGCCGGGTGCAGGTGCAGGAAGACGTTCGACAACACGCCCAGTGCGCGATTGCGCGGCGTGTCGTCGTGCTTGTGGCGGAAGATCGAAGTAAAGACTTGAGTCTTGGTTGGATCTTTCAGGCCTTCGATCTGCTCCTTGGCCTTCGCGGGCATGTCGGTCTTGAGCGACTGGACATCTTCTTTAACTCCAGCCTTCACCCGTTCGAGTAGGCCCACGCGATTGCCGTTTTTGCCGTTTCCATTCTCTTCAGGCATCGTTTCCTCTGTTTAACTCTGTAGCCACCGCGGAGCTTACACTCCGCCCGGACAGCCGAGGGCGGTTGTCCCCACACAAATTGTTACGCGCGCAGGAACGCTCCGTCGTCGTTGAACTGACTCGGCTGGCCTTTTGGCCACTGATATAAGCGCGAAACATCTACCAGGATCTGGCCGTCGGGTGCGATTTCGACCTTAGCCCGATCCATCGGCCTCGGTGCCGGGCCTTCGAAGTTAATTCCTTCGCTGTCGTACCCGCTGCCGTGGCACGGGCACTTGAATTTGTTTTCGCTTGGCTTCCAGTCGGGAGTGCATCCCAGATGGGTGCAGCGCGCGTAGATCACGAAGATTCGATCCGGCGTACGGTCCACCCAGATGCGGTACTTTTGCTGGAACTTTGTATCGACTCCCAGACCGTACTCCTCGGGATACCCGATCTTGAAGCTGGTCGCAGGCTCGAATAAGGTGCGCGGCAGGAAGAAGCGGAAGAATGCCAGGAACCACGCCACCAGGAAAGCAGCAACGGCGCTCCACACCAATCGTCGGCGCTGCTGATTGACTTCGCTGTCTTCCGGGCCGATCGATGCCACGCCTCCGGCTTTCGCCGCTCTGGACGTTCCAACCGCGGGCGTGCCGACATAACTTGTGGACTCGCCGCTGCGGGATACAGAGGCCGTCGCCGAAGCAGTCACGGCCGCGGCTGCGGGCCGGGGAGCAGCGGGAGTTGGAGCTGCCACCGGCGCCGCAGCCGCTGGAGCTGCGGCAGGCTCTCCGAGTAGCGCGAAGATTTCGGCGTCGTTGAGCGCTGACAAGCCTTTGCGCCCACGCCGCGCCTGTTCTGCGGCGATGGTCGACTTGCTCCACTTCTTTCCTTCCGCAACCCACTTCGCAACGTCTGCGCTAATGGGACCGCTCGGTGCGGCTGCAGGAGGTGGTACTGGGGCAGTGGCTGGAACCGATGTGGCCGGAGGCGCAGCGGCGACCGGCTCTCCAAGCAGAGCGGCAATTTCGACATCGTTGAGCGCCGGTAATCCTTTGCGCCCACGTCGCGCCTGTTCTGCGGCGATGGTCGACTTGCCCCATTTTTTTCCTTCAGCAACCCACTTGGCGACGTCTTCGCTTAGTCCGGCACTCGATGTAGCGGCCAGAACTGCAGCGGGCGGCGCAGGCGCGGCCGCGGCAACTGGAGGAGCCGAGGGCGCGACGGATGCGGATCCACCATTTCCACTTTCCCAAGCCATTTGCTGGCCGGCTTTCAACGCTTCAATGTCGGCATCGCTGAGCACGGGCAGACCCTTGCGCTGGCGGTAGGCCTGCTCCATCGCGATGACCGAATTATTGAGCGCCTTCCGCGGCCACGGCGGAAGATGCCCCAGAATGCCACCTGCATTGGCGGATTCGTCTGCCATCCGACCTCACCCCTTTTTTATACTTGGCCCCACATCATTCCAATATTCTAATTCCGTTAGTACTCAGTCTCCAGCGGCAGCGAGTGACCCCACCCTACGCTCACTTCTTAGACCAATTCCAATCGCATTGCCCACCAAGTCGGCCAATGCGGCGATGAATGTCGGCGAATCGTTCAATCCCGAAGTCATCTCGAATCGTTTGATGCCGAGTTTAGCGGCTTCCGCTCGAGCCTCGTGATCGATCTCTCCCAGCGTTTCCACGTGATCGGAGACAAATGAAACAGGGACGATGCAGACCTCGCGGTTTTTTCCCATCGCGAGCTCGCGCAGCCCCATGTGCAGCGACGGCTGCAGCCACTTGCTGGCTCCTACTTTGCTCTGGTAGCAGAGGCGGTAACCGTTGGTCCATCCCCCGCGTTGCATGAGCAGTTCGACAGTCTCTTCAATTTGCCGCTGATAAGGATCGCCCCTTTGGATTACCGCGAGTGGAACGCTATGCGCGCTGAAAACGATCTCCGGGCGGTCAGGGTCGGAGAATCGTGCCAGGGCTTCGTCTATCTTTTCGACCAGCGCCTGCAAGTAAAGTTCGTGACGATAGAAGGTCTCGATGCAATGGATTGCGATGTCGTCCTGAAACAATCGCCGCCACTCGTTCAGGCTGCTGCCAGTCGTCGTGCTGGAATAGTGCGGATAAAGAGGAAGCAGTACAACCTCGTCGCAGCGGGCGTCGCGAAGTTGTTCGATGGCCTGCGTGGTAAACGGATGCCAATAACGCATGGCGACGAAGCAATGGGCGTCCAAACCGGATTCGGTCAGCTTGAGCTGCAACGCGCGGGCCTGCTGCTCGGTGAACCGGCGTATGGGAGAGCCCCCGCCAATGGTCGCGTAGTGGTGTTGGACTTTTCTCGCGCGAGTGCTGGAAATCAGCCTAGCTAGCGGTTTTCGACCGATGCGGGCAAAGGGGAAATCAATGATGTCGGGATCGCAAAAGAGATTAAAAAGGAAAGGCTCGATCGCTTCCAGCGTGTCGGGTCCGCCAAGCTGGAAGAGCACCACACCAATCCGCCGTGTTGTGTAAGCCATTCCCCCGGGTTCCTTGACGAAAAAGGATGTTACTCAATCTGCGCAGGGTAGTCAACGCGGAACTCGTGGGGTGCGGGTCTTGATTACTTCACGGGATGGCGCACTTCAACCTTCTCGCCAATCTCGATGCTCATTAAGTCCTCACCAACTTCCAGCGGTCCCGCATAAGTTTTTCTAGTATGTGGAATCACGTCGGGAACCTCCGGCGGCACGATGTGTGAGTAGACCGCCAGTTTCGGTTTCACCCGGGAAAATACGACCCCTGCCTGCTCGGGGGTTGTATGGTGCTCGATTATAGCTTTCCGTTGTTCCCGCGAATCCGTGCTGGCCAGTTCTCCAAACGCCTCAGGATCAATCACCTCGTGAATCAGAACGTCCGTCCCCTGAGCGAACTTAATCAGGTTTTCCGAAGGACGAGTATCGCCTGACATGGTGACCGAGTGCCCCCCGTAATCGACACGATAACCGAACGCGGGCTTGATTTCGCCGTGATCGACCAGGAATGCCGTTACCTTCACTCCCGATTTTCCATAAACGACGCCCTCTTCGATGTCCTTGGCGACCACCATCGCACCCGCACCGGGCAGTTTTGTATCGACATCGCGCCTGATGTGGACGTCGAATGCGTACGCCTCCTGCAGATGCTCCATCATCGCCTTCGTGCCTGCCGGACCCCACACTGGAAGAGGAGTGTCGCGGCCCATGACCCATCCGGTCAGCCACAAGTCTGGAATTCCGACGGTATGGTCAGAATGCAAGTGTGTGAGAAAAAGGCCGGTGATTTCTTCGAAAGGAATGTTGAGTTGATACAGGCGTTGGGTGGCGCCGCGTCCGCAATCGAAAAGCAACTTCTCTTTCCCGGCTTCCACCAGAATGCTTGGGCCGAAGCGGGACATCACCGGCCGCGGATTGCCCGTGCCCAAAAGCGTTACCTTGAAGTCCTGTGCGGACGCACTAGCGGCAAGAGCAACCGCAAACGCCAATGACGAGGCTATCTTCGTCCAAGAAAACCAACGTTGCTGCAAGACGGACTTCACGATCTCAGATTGAAGCTTGCGAAGACGCGACGGTGGCGTGAGCTCCAGTCTCCGTCGCCATCGCCTCGATGATGAAATCTGCGAACTCGGAGGTGCCGGCTTTTCCGCCAACGTCACGCGTCAACTTGTCGTGCGTACGATAAACCTTTTCCAAAGCGTTGCGAATCTTGAGCGCTGCATCGTACTCGCCCAGATGGCGCAGCATGAGCAGGGAAGATCGCAAAATGGCCGTTGGATTCGCCAGGTTCTTACCGGCAATATCGGGAGCCGAACCATGCACCGCCTCAAAAATGGCGCAGTCATCGCCAAGGTTGGCGCTGGGAACGAACCCCAGTCCGCCGACGAAGGCGGCGCATAGATCGGAAATGATGTCGCCGTAAAGATTCTCCATCACCAGCATGTCGTACTGATACGGGTTCATGACCAGCTGCATGCACGTGTTGTCCACGATGTGCTCGCCATAGGTGATCTCGGGATAGTCCTTGGCAACGGCGCGGGCGCAGCGCAGAAAGAGGCCATCCGACAATTTCATGATATTGGCCTTGTGAATGGCATGGATCTTCTTCCGCTTATTCTTGCGAGCGTACTCGAATGCGAAGCGTGCAATGCGAGTCGAAGCTTTCTCGGTAATGATCTTGATGCTCTCAACTACTCCGGGGACCACTTCGTGTTCGATGCCGGAGTAAAGGCTCTCCGTATTCTCGCGCACGATGATGAGGTCCACGTCAGGATAACGCGTAGGGATGTGGGGCAGATTGCGAATGGGACGGAAATTGGCATAGAGCTCGAACTTCTGCCGTAGTGCGACGTTGATGCTGGCAAAGCCGCCACCAATCGGAGTTGTTACCGGGCCTTTGAGCGCAACGTGAGTGCGTTCGATGGACTCGATCACTTCCTTCGGAATGTATTCCTTATATTTTTCAAATGCGTCAGCCCCGACCATGAAAGTTTCCCATTCAAACTTCACGCCGGTGGCTTCGAGAATGCGGACGGTGGCTTGCGTCACTTCAGGACCGATGCCATCGCCGGGTATAAGAGTGATCTTGTATGCCATATTGCTAAGAGCAACTATCGTCAAAAGCCAAACAAACAGTAGAAACGTTGCTTCGCAACGCTTGCGTTAGGACCATGCCACTACGGATACGTAGCAGAGCTACGTATCTACAGCGCGGTTAACCCTTAGCCGCGGGCTTGCCGCGAACTTCTGGTTCTTTGGTCTTGAGCAGGTCCTTCAGTTCAGTCATGAATTCCTGCACGTCCTTGAAGTCCAAATAAACCGAGGCGAAGCGGACGTAAGCCACTTTGTCATAACGGCGCAGCCGATTCATAATTAGCTCACCAAGTTCGCTAGTCTTGCGCTCGCGCTCGGCCGATTCGATCACAAAACCTTCGGCTTCATTCACGATCTGTTCCAGCTTGCCGATCGGAACCGGCCGCTTTTCACAGGCCCGCAGCAGGCCATTCAATACTTTCTGGCGATCGAATTTCTCCCGCCTTCCATCCTTCTTGACCACCATGTAAGGAATTTCGTCGATGCGCTCATAGGTGGTGAAGCGCTTGCCACACTTCAGGCACTCGCGGCGGCGGCGGATGGAATCGGCTTCCTTGCTCTCGCGCGAATCCACCACTTTGTCATTTGCGAACCCGCAGAAAGGACACTTCATGGCGCTCGGAACGGTGACGAAACTGATTGTAGCAGGGACGGCAGCGCATCAGGCCGTTGGAGGCGAGGGCGACAGTTCGGCGCGAGCCTCCTCCTGCTCGCTCTCTTCCGAAAGCTTCCGCAAAGAAAGCCGTTCGCGGTGCGCCAGCAGAAGGCCAACCGGAACCACGGTGACAAACGTCACCACCCACAGCAGAATCCCGCAACTGGCCGACAGTTCTTGCGAAGCGCCGAAAATATGCTGGAGGGCGGAAATCGTCGCCAACTGCGAACCTCCGCCCACTCCGGGCAACTGTATCAACGACCCCAGCATGCCGGAACCCATCAATAGCAGGACTTTCGACACCGTCATGTGCTCGAGTGGCGCACCATAGGCGTGAGTGACTTCGCGATACGCCAGAGCAATGATCCACCACATGAAAATCGAAACGCCGGAAAGCTGCAGAAAAGAAAGCGGACTGTGAATGGTGTCCAGTCCTCCGTGGAATTCACGCACCTTCTGAGCGACGCGATGCCCAAAGTTCGAAGCCAGGTGAGCGAAGCGGGTTTCAATCCACGCGGCGACTGCTTCTCCGAATTTAGCCACCAAAGAAGCCACCAGCGCTAACCCTGCCACCAGAGCCACGAGCAGAAAACCTCCCACTCGAAGCCGCGGATAGATCTCGGGGTTGGGCAGGAATCGCAATTCCGTCGGTAGGAAGATGGCAAGCACCATTAATACGGTGAACCCTGCGATATCGAAAATACGCTCGATCGCCCAGGCGGCCATCTGCGAGGAGAAAGTAAGGTCGGTTCGACGCGCGATCAGGTAGGGGCGAATCAGCTCACCGGGGCGACCCAGTAATGCCAGGCCGGTGAACCCGATCAAGGTCGGCGCGATCAGCCCGATCATCGAAGCTTCCTTGCGTACAGGCCGCAGAAAGATTTTCCACCGCAACGCGCGCAGGAAATAGCTGAAGTAGATCAGCGCTGTAGCCTGAACGATGTGGCGCACGCTGAGCTGCCGCCCCTGACTCCAGAAGGTGGCCCAGTCAAAGTCTTTCCACGTCCGAAACTGCAGATAAACCAGGGCAGCAAGAATCGCCGCGACGACCCCGTAGGCCAGGTACCGTTTTTTGCCCATTTAATCGACGCGCCCCGAGCGAGAAAGACGAGCCAAGGAATACTTCAAGAATTGCTCCTCTGCCAAGGTAAATGACGCGAACCAAGGGGTCAACGCACGGGCCGCAATGGAGCGACGGGCGTCCCCGCCCGTCCAGCAAAATGCAAATGCTCAAGATTCAGCGGGAAGTTGGTTGATTCGCAACCGGGAGTGCTACTGGCTTTACGGCCAGAACTTGATTCGCAGGAATCTTGTGATAACTGGCCGTCTTCACTGCAGCCGCTTTTCGCTCCGCGAGTTTCTTACGATTGAAATCACGAATAATACGGGCAACGTAAGCCTGAGTTTCGTAATACGGCGGGACGCCGTGGTACTGTTCCACGCGCTGCGGTCCGGCATTGTATGCCGCAAGAGCCTTGATCAAATCAAAATTGTAGCGTTCCAGCAATTCCCGCAGGTATCGAGTGCCGCCCTCGACATTGGCGTTGGGATCGAAGGCATCACCCACTCCCAGCCTGGACGCAGTTTGCGGCATCAGTTGCATCAGGCCCTGCGCACCCTTGGGCGACACCGCTCTTGGATTGAACCCGCTCTCGGCATGGATGACGCTGTTGATTAGATCCGGATCAAGGTGATGCCGGCTGCTCACGGCATTAATGACTTCATTCATCGATTGCGAGCTGTGCGGCGCTGCTCCGGCGGCTGCCGTCAGGTCTTTCTCAAAGCGATCGATCTCGTCGGTGGGCACATCCACATATCCATCTCGGTCAGCGCCCAGATAAAGACGGGTTACTGGACCAACTATCTCCCGCCGCTCGTGGCGAATGGAAAAACCATTGCGCAATACGGCAAGGTCCGCCCCGGACGCAAACAGCGGCGCTGACACAAGGCCGAGGACGAGACCGAATTTAGCCAGTAACTTCATATAAGACTGAACGACGCCACCGATCGAGCTTGCAGCCATGACAGCCTGGCAGGCTTGCGATTCGTATCAGGGTATGGCTTCAGCCATACCGTTGGGTTCAAGAAATGGCTTCGGCTTCAGCCGCTGAGGCTCCATATTTCCTGACCAAGCCATTGTTCCGAAAGCCCAAGCGGTAAACTCTCGGCGCCTGAAGGCGCTCTTATCAGACACTAATTGCGGCATGCCTGAACGCATGCCCTGATACGAATCGAACCCCCGCGACGAACCCTATACACCTACGTGCGTCCCCAGCACCTGCTCAATCGCTGCGGCTACTCCGTTCTGATCGTTGGCGAGGGTTACTGCCCAGCCCCTTCCCCGCAGCTCTTCCGATGCATTCCCCATGATAAATGGCAGTCCGGCGAAGGCAAGCATTTCGATGTCATTGTAGTTATCACCAATGGCCATGACCTGTTCGCGGGGGATGCCACGATAATTGGCCCATCTTTCCAGGGCATGGCCTTTGGAACAGCCCTGATTCAGTACATCCACGATGGAAAGATCGCGCTTTGGATATTCCGTGCGTAGCACGGTGATGTCTTTTTCCAGCCCACTGGCCGCCAGAAGCGCGAGGGCCTGGTGCATGCGCTCGATCCGACCGCAGAACATGGCCTGAACGGGATCGGTAGTGAGAGAGTTCTCCAGCGGAATGACGAAATCAATATATTGCAGATTCTTCTCCAGCCAGCGCTGAATGCTTTCGTTTAAATCGCGCATGTGCTCGAGCACGATTGCGCCTTTGCTCTCGATATCGAAGGTCAGGACCGTATTGCTGCGGAATTCCCGCATCGTGCCGCACAGTTTGCGACAGGTCTCGGCTGGGAGCATATCGCGATGAAAGGTTTCACCCGTGAGCGATCGGGTAATAGCGCCGTTTGAGCTGGTCAGCCAGAGATCGAAGCCAAGCTGCTGGGCGATAGGAAGGGCAAATTTGTGCCGCCGTCCGGTTACCAGGATGACTTCGACGCCCTCCTGGTGAGCACGGCGCAGCGCTGCCAGGTCCACCTCCGAAATCTGAAACTCTGGGTTAAGCAAGGTGCCATCAATATCGGCGGCCAGCAGGCGGATAGGAGGTCTCAGCACATAAGATTCTAGCATTCGCGGGCTGAGTACCGCCGAACAGCGAGCGCCATGGGCAGTCCGATCAAGAACATGTGCACGACGAAATCGCTCGCCCTGGACGCCCACGGGTGATCGAATTTCGGAGCGGCTGAAAGCGGCACGACGATAAAATTCATGAAAAAGTAGATTGCAACGCCGTAAAGCACTCCCCACAGAACCACCCGCCGGATCAGGAAGGTGAGCTTCCGGCTTGCCACATAGTAGACGGCTGTAGCCACGAATGTGATCAGAAACTCCAAAGCAATTCCGAGAATCGCGGTTGGAATCCCTCCCTCGAAAGATTTCACGCCGAGCAATCCGGTAGCAATCGCTTGAGGGAGGACGATTGCGGAGTTTCCTCCCAAGACGACCGAGGTGGTGGCGTAGATCAGATCCAACACTCCCGAGACCAGCCCGCCCCAGAAAATGGCTGGTACTGCCCTTGATCGTTGTGTTTGAGGCCGGGAAAAAGACGCGCCCATCGAAATTTCCCTATCCCCGCGAGGTCCCACCTTCCCCATGCTATAGTCCGATCACAGCATGGGATCGCTAATTTTCTTATTTTTTCCCTGGGGTCTGATTCTTCAGGCGGTGGCCATTGTCCACTTCATTCGGCGTCGCCCGGACGGCTATTGGCTGTGGATCATTATTTTCTTCGGCGGCCTCGGTGCGCTGATCTATATCGCCGCCGAAGTCATCCCCGATGCGGGTTTGATGCGCCAGTCGTTCAAAGTGTTTCCCCGGCGCAGGAGGATTCACGAACTCGAGTCCGCCATTTTGGACAATCCCTCAGCGGGGAATTATGAGGAACTCGCTGATCTATACCTGGAAGAAGGGAACTACGCCCGCGCCCGCCAATCCTACGACAAGGCAATCTCTTCGCGTACCGACTCCCTCGACCCGTTCTATCGTCGGGGCATGGCCGCCACATTTATGGGAGACTTTGCCGCGGCCTTGCCGGATCTGGAGCGCGTGGTTGCGCAGGATCCCAAGTACGACTTTCAGCGCGCCGCAGGCTTATTAGCCCACGCCTACGCCAATACAGGCGAGCCTGACAAAGCCGAGGCTTTGTTTCGGGAGGTCACAAAAATCTCTACTTCATCAGAGACTTACTACAACTACGCCAGCTTCCTGGCGTCCCAACAACGGAACGCCGAAGCCCGCGAATGGGCACAGCGCATTCTGGACAAGAAGCCGACCATGCCCGGATACCTGCGTCGCCGCGAGCGACCCTGGTTCCGCAAGGCAGCAGCTCTACTGAGCCGGCTGAAAATGTAGGCGCGAGCGTCCCGCTCGTGCTGGAGCGGCAGGATCTCTTGCTCTGGCGAATTAATAGAACGCAACTATTTGAGCTTTGGTTCGGGCAGCACGGGCGAGGACGCCCGCGCCTACTTTAAGCCGACCCCAGATAATCTTTCAATGCCCGCTGAGTTTGAAGATCGAGGGCTTCTCCGAATTGTGTGAGATCTTTGATCAAGACGTGGGCGTCCATCTGTCGACAATGTTCCAGGGCTAAACCGAAAACGCAACGCCGGACCAGGTTGTACTCTTCGACCAAACCCATCGCCGTGAAGCCCTGGGCTTGCCGCAACCGTCCGTGCCGCTGAGCAGCTTTCATGGACGCAGTCGCCATCCCCTTCAAGCTCAGTTCCATGACCTTTAAGGTCTCGTCAAGCACTGGAAGAATCGGTGCGGTTCGTTTCTGATCGGCAATTTTGACCCGCCTGAGATTGCCATCGGATTGGCTATGCGCCAGCCATTGCTCACGAATGCGGCTTCGATTCTGCTTGGTGAGAGCTTTGAGCCGCTTGGCAGAGGTCGCGGTCCGCGCTAGCCCGTGCTGGCCAGTGGATGATCCTTGACCCAGTTGCTGGTTAATCTCTGCCAGCGCCTGGCCCAACGCGGTCTCGACCTCGTCCGAACGTCGGTCGCCGCGGGCAACCCGGCTGACATACGAGGGGTCCACTCCAAGTTTGCGCGCAATTCTTACATAGAGTCCGCGATATAATGTTTGCGGAGATCTTATTTCGGCTCGTGCATTTGTGCTAGAATTGTCACGGTACATGACAACCTTTCGTGGATCTGGCGACAGGGTGCCGCCTAACGCAAGTGTTAGAACGAACGCGTTAACTTCAGTGTAGCAGGCGCGCCATGAGCAACACAAGAGATTCCAAGATTGAGTGGGCAAGACGGATCATCGCCCTTCGCCGCCGCCTCCAAATGAGCCAATCTGAGCTGGGTCAGCAGATGAATGCTTCTGCCATGGCAGTGTCACGTTGGGAGCGAGGTGTTCAGGAACCTCCCGCCAATATCTACGTTCAACTGGGCAACATGACCGGAGATCCGGAGTGTTGGTATTTTTGGGGTCGGGCCGGGTTGAGCAGCGACGATTTGATGCGGGTTTTGCCCGCGGCCCGGTCCCGTTTGCGCAAGGATCGGATGTTGAAGCTGGAGGTGGTCGAGGCCGGCGCCCACCGCGCTCTTAAGCAACCGGAGGAACTGGTAGCCATTCCCCTTCTGCCGGTTGTAGCGGCCACCCACGGAGGAAAGGGAGACCCGGCCGAAAGCCTCACTCAGGTCCCTCCAGAGTCAATGCTTGCCGCGCCCAGCAAGTGGTGTCCGAACCCCGCCCACACCAGTTGTCTACGAGTCCACGGACGCTCGATGATGCCGCTGATTCATGACGGCTACATCATCGTGATCGATACTTCCCAGACCAATCATGGCAAGCTTTACGGTCACATCGTGATAGCAGCTCACAAGGACCATGGTCTGATTGTCTCCCGGTTGCAGCGCTTTGACGATACCGAAGTTCTGGTTCCGGAAAACCGGGAATACGAGTCGACCGCAGTCTCGACCAATGGGTGGCGCATTGTGGCCAAGCTCCTCTGGTGGATCGGGCGAGCCGAGTAAGTTCTTCCCGAGACCGTCTGCGATCAGTCAGTCGCCTCCTCAAGCACTCCGCACCTCTGCGTTGCGTTAACGATAGGTTCTTTGTGACCTATGACATACCCCCATAGGACGTAGATCACCGAGATTCAGCCTGTCCCACCGTACTCTATGGACGCCGGTAACTATTCTTTTCAGGAGCTAGTCCATGGCCTACGTAATTACTGATAGCTGCATTAAAGACTCATTGTGCGCGGACGTGTGTCCGACTGATTGCATTCACCCCAAGAAAGACGAGCCGGGCTTCGAGGCGGCCACCCAGTTGTATGTCGACCCAGCGGGCTGCATCGACTGCGGAGCTTGCGTTCCGGTGTGCACATCGGATTCGATCTACGCGGTAGACGATCTTCCGGAGGAGTCGAAGGAATTTGTCGACGCGAACGCGACATACTACGCAAGCTGAATAGTGGCATTGGAAAAACTGGGACGCGAGAGCAGCTTTGTCCGGAAAACAAGTTTCGGCCAGGGATTAGGATCGCTTTCGGAGTCGGTGCCGCAAGCGCGAGTCGGCCCCGACTCGAGTTGCGTTGACATTTGGCTGAGCCGGTTTTATCGTGCCAACCGGACAGCAATGAACATTATCAAGGCAACCCACCGCTTCGAAGAGTGGCTTGGCCGCCACACGCCGCTGGTGAAGCCCGATCTGCGGCTGAAACACGAGCGCATGGCGGAAGCGGTGTTTCCTTTTCTTCGTGCAACCTTCTATCGCTGGATGCAGATCTGGCCTGAAGTCTGCCCCGACCTGGCCAAAGCTCCGCGAGTTCTCGCCGTGGGCGATCTCCACGTCGAGAATTTTGGCACTTGGCGCGACATCGAGGGCCGGCTGGTCTGGGGAGTTAACGATTTCGATGAAGCCGCCGTCCTGCCCTACACGATCGACCTGGTGAGGCTAGCCACCAGCGCCGTACTCGGCATCGAAGACGGCCACCTGGCATTGAAGCCGAAAGACGCTTGTGCGTCGATCTTGGAAGGTTACAAAGAATCCCTCGCCCACGGCGGTCGTCCCTATGTTCTCGAAGAGGAAAACACCTGGCTGCGCCAGATCGCGACCGGAGTCTTGCGCGATCCAGTTCATTTTTGGCAAAAGATGGACGGCTTGCCAAGGGTACGTGGTGAAGTCCCCGCTAGTGCGCGGGAGGCTCTTGAGCATCTCATGCCGGAGCGTGGCCTCACCTATAGGACGGTCCGGCGTGTGGCCGGCCTGGGAAGTCTCGGGCACATTCGCGTGGTCGCCATTGCGCTGTGCCACGGTGCCCGGGTGGCTCGCGAAGCCAAGGGGCTCACGCCTTCTTCGGTTTACTGGGCCACTGAAGACGATCGGCCTTCGGAGATCCTCTACCAGGCCATCATCAGCCGTGCCGTTCGTTGTCCCGACCCGTTCGTGCAGTTGCGCGGACACTGGATTGTCCGCCGCTTGTCACCCCACTGTTCGCGGATCGAGCTAAGCGTTCTCCCCAGCGATCGCGACGAACGCAGGCTGCTTTCCGCCATGGGATGGGAAACCGCCAACATTCACCTCGGCACCGTGGACGCGCAAAAATACATTCGTGGCCACCTCGCGCGCCTCAAGCCAAGCTGGCTGTACACGGCTGCCAAGAAGATGGAAGAGGCGGTTACCGTGGACTGGCGCGCCTGGAAAAAGTCTGGAGACTTCTCGTAGACGCACCTCAACCGACTTCAGATCTCCCGAGGGAATCCGTAGGACATGGCGTCGGCCGATTCGAACCGCACGCCGGTCCCTTTGCTTTCGCGTTCCAAAGCATTGAGCAGTTCATCCAGGATCACTTGCAGCGAATCAGGATCTTCCCTGAGCGCTCGCCGCACGCTCTCTCGGTCAACCGCCAATTCACCGATCAGCCGCGCGCCCCTGATGTCGGGCTCTTCTACAGTAGGCAGAATCCACCCCAGTCGCTGTCTGCGCCTCCCCACCTTGTCGCCAACCGCGGCAAACGGATAATCGAGGCTCCCTGTCGTCATCCAGTGCACCACCAGTTCCTCGACGTGCCCCCCGCTGCAGGCCGCATAGATTCCTCGTCGTTGGGCCAGTTCATCTTGCCACTCCAGAACTTTCAACTTGTCTTCCCAATGGCTTTCCGCCACCAGAAACCACACCTGCTCGGCCGATCTTTCCTCGCCGCAGATCGCGCACTCCTGCATTTTGGGGTTATCCATGGCGTCCCTTCCTACGCGGACTGTTCTGTCCGGCTGCTCGCGTTGCTGGAAACTTCTCGCACATGTGCTGGCGCCGCAGGTCTCTTTTTCGCACCTTCAGGCCGGGGCACCGTAACCACGCCTCGTCCCTTTTCGTACGTCAGAGTCAGAGCGAACGCACACTGGTCGCAGAGCCAGTAGTATTCAATGCGATGAGAAGGCTGGCCTCGCCAGCGCGCCCGCCTCAGCTCAGACACTCCGAGAGGCTCCGTTTCCACCAAGAACAGCTTTCCCTGACTCAGTTTGCGGAAGGGAATGAGGCAAGCTGGATTTGCGCATTTGTGCAGCACGCGAGGCCTCCTGAAAGTGCAGTTCTGAACCAGAGCGAGTATTGCCGTGCACGCCAAGCACCTAACGTTGTTACTGCGGAGCTGCATGGAACCAGTTTGAATGCATCAGGTCCCGCGCCTGTTTCTTGCGTTTCCCAAAGCTGAAATGCCCAACCGCAGTCTCAGATGCCGAAATCTCGGCTGATGACGTGAACCCAAGTTGGGCAGTTTGGAGGGGCGTCATCCGTTAAACTCGAACTGGAACCCGCCATCGCCAGTCGTTATCATGAGGGCACATGCCCAAGACCGCCCTAATGTGCCCGCCCACATTCTTCGACGTTCGTGAACCCAAGAACCCTTACATGGGTCGCCCCATCGATCCTGTAAAGGCCCAGCGGCAGTGGGAAGGCTTGCGGACTGCGCTCCAGGACGCCGGGGTCAGAGTAGAGCTCATCGATCCCGTCAAAGACCTGGACGACATGGTCTTTGCCGCCAACCAGATGTTCGTCGGGCAGCACGATCAACAGGGCAAGTTCATCGTCCCCAGCCGCATGCGCTACTCCTCCCGGCACAAGGAAGTACCCTTTTTCGTCGACTGGTTCCGCGAGCGTGGCTACAAAATCATCGATCTGGATTTGGGCGCAGATTATCTCGAGGGTCACGGCGATCTACTCTGGCATCCCGACCGCTCGCGCATCTGGGCAGCTTATGGTTTTCGCTCCACCCGTGGCGGAGTGAAGAAGTTCGCCGATGCGATGCAGCAATTCGGTTTTCCTGTAATCCCCCTTCAACTGATCGACGAACACTGCTACCACCTCGACACCTGTCTCTGCCCGCTGAACAACGATTCGGCGCTGATCTACCCCGGCGCGTTCTCCCCCGAATCGCTGCAGACAGTTCGCGGCCCCTGGAAACGAATCCACGAACTCACCCGGAACGAAGCCGTGCAATTCATGGGAAACGGCATTGTAGCCAACGGCCGATTCATTACTCCGCGCCTCTCCCGCAACCTTGAACTAATCCTCGCGCAGGAAGGCCTGACCCCAGTGGTGGTCGATACCTCCGAATTCGAAAAATCCGGCGGGAGCGTGTTCTGCATGAAGGCGTTCATCGACTAGCAAGATTTTGAGCCGCTCCACTCGACGAATTCCCACGCAATCCCTATCATGGATTCATCCCACTTCGAGGTAACAAAATGCCCGAACCAACTTATGAAGAACTGAAAGCCCGCTTAGCCGAACTGGAAAAGCAAGGCCCGCGCCGTACCGGCAGCCTGGAATTCCGGGTCAGCGAAAAAGGCGGGGTCAGCGTTTATGGCCTCGGCCGCTTTCCGGTCACACTCTATTACGAACAATGGACGCGCCTGCTGGACGCCGCCGACAAACTCCGCGAATTCCTTGAAGAAAACAAATCCAAACTCAAGCTCAAAGACCAATAACTTCGACCGCGAGCAGTATCTGTATCTCACCACTCGAGGCCGCAGGAGTGGTTTGCCCCGCGAAATCGAGATCTGGTTCACATATCGCGACGGACTCTTCTATCTCATCGCCGAATACCCGACCTCGCACTGGCTGCGGAATCTGCAAGCGCATCCGGAAACACAAGTGCGTGTTGCCGGTGAAAAGTTCACAGCGCAAGCCCGCATCGTCTCTCCACAAACCGAGTCCGCATTGCATCGCGCGATCGCCGATCTCTCGATCAAGAAGTATGGATGGGGCGAAGGCATCATCGTGGAGTTGATCCCAGGCAGGTGACATCACGATTACAATCAAAACTGAGAACCAAGAACCAGGAACTGAGAACTGACTTAAGAACCCATGTCCTCGGAAGATATTCTCGACGTCCCACCACCGCCAGCCGATGCCCGACTCTCCTACGGCACCGATGCCAATCAGTTCGGAGACATCCGCCTCCCTAAAACCAAGGGCCCGTTCCCGGTAGCGATGAACGTCCACGGAGGCTTCTGGCGCGCCAAGTACGACTTGGCGCACTGCGGACACTTCTGCGCGGCACTGACTTCTAAAGGAATTGCCACCTGGAACATCGAGTACCGCCGCGTCGGCAATCCCGGCGGAGGCTGGCCCGGGACCTTCGAAGACATTCGCAACGCTTTCCGTTACGTCGCGCAAATGGCGAAACGATACGACTTCGACTCGACAAAAGTCGCGGTGATGGGCCACTCCGCCGGCGGACAACTCGCCCTCTGCCTCGCTGCCCACGAATCCTCTCTCAAGCGTGTCATCTCTCTTGCCGGCGTACTGAATTTGCAGCAAGCGTGGGAACAACACCTCAGCAACAACGCAGTCGTCGAGTTTCTGGGAGGCAAGCCGAGCGAGGTGACAGAGCATTACCGCGAAGCCGATCCCACGCAGCAGGCGGTCGACCACGCCACCACGCAATGGCTGATTCACGGCGCAGCGGATGACGTCGTTCCTTCTTATTTCAGCCGCCAGTACGCTGAGCTAAAGAAAACGAAGGGAGAGGATGTACATTACACGGAGATCGCGACCGCCGCCCATTTCGACCTGATCGATCCCCGCTCAAACGCCTGGCCCACAGTAGAAAACACCGTCCGCCGCCTGCTTGAATAAATGGAGGACGGGCGTCCCCGCCCGTCCATTAGCATTCCTTTGTGGACCTTCGTGTCCTTTGTGGTTGAAGCCTTTGCCGTCTCCGCCCAAATCCGTGGCCGCTCTTCAAGCGCAATTCCGCAAAACCAGAGCCGAGTTCTTCGACCCGAACGCAATGCAATTGCACACTGCATGTTCAACCAACTGCTTGCGTCCCACGTCGGGCACATAATCCAAATCACACTCAGGATCCGGTGTCTCCAGGTTGATCGTCGGCGGAATCTGTCCGTTCTGCATCGCCACAATCGTGGCCGCAACCCCCGCCGCACCGCACGCTCCCTGCGGATGCCCGATCTGCGACTTCAACGCCGACATCGGAACCTCCCGCGCCCGTTCCCCGAGCGCCAGCTTCAGCGCCCGCGTCTCAATCCGGTCGTTTAACTGAGTGGAAGTGCCGTGCAAGTTCACATAGTTCACATCCGATGCGGCGATTCCAGCCTCCTTCATCGCCAGACCGATCGCCCGGGCAGGCTCTTCGCCGCACTCCTGCAACCGCACCCGATGAAAGGCCTCGCACGTGGATCCGTACCCACAGACTTCCGCCAGCATCTTCGCTCCCCGCGCCCGTGCGTGTTCGTATTCCTCCAGCACGAACATCCATGCCCCCTCCGCCAGCACGAAGCCGTCGCGATCTACCGAGAATGGACGCGATCCCCGCTCCGGCGCATGGTTCCACGAGTCGGTCAAAATCTTCATCAGGACGAAGCCTTTAATAATTCCCAGTGCGATGGGCGCGTCCGCGCCGCCGCTCAACACCATGTCCAACCGTCCCGATTGAATCTGGCGCATGGAATATCCAAACGCGTCCGTCGACGAAGTGCAACCCGTCGTGATCACATGACTTGACCCGCGCAATCCAAAGCGCACATTCAGTTCGCTCGAAAGCGCGCCCATCACTCCGGTGGGCACGCAGAACAAACTCATGTGCTTGTATTGCTGATGGAAGAACAGGCGGTATTGCTCCTCGGTGAATTCCTGGGATCCGCCACCCGAACCAATAATTACGCCAAAGCGCCGTCGTTGCTCAATGGGCAGGGAAGCGGGATCGAAACCGGAGTTGCCCAAGGCCTCCGTAGCTGCAGCCAAAGCCAGCGGCAACACCCGCGACACATGCTTTCGATCGCGCTTTTCCACCCAAGCCAGTTCGTCGAAGTCAGGAACCTCGCCGGCAATTTGCACAGGAATCTCCCCCGAATCGAAGCGCGAGATCCGCCGCACCCCACTCCGCCCCTGCAGAACGCCCTCCGAAAAAGCAGCGTTCCCCGCGCCGTTAGGACTAACCACGCCCATGCCCGTAATCATCACTCGTCGTTTCAAAGCTTCACCCCTCCGAATTGCTAGATCAAAGATATCTTAATTGCTGAGCAAAGCGTTGAAATAAGAAGAACTCCTTTGTGTACCTTCGTGTCCTTTGTGGTTAAAGACCTTGACTTCCCGCCGTGCTTTATAATCGCGTTTCGCAACGAGGGAACTCTTGGCCTACGATGACCTGCGTGATTGGATCGCCGCGCTCGACCGAGCCGGCGAACTAAGAAAAATCCGGACCGAAGTCGACCCCATCCTGGAGATCACCGAGATCACCGACCGCGTCAGCAAGATGCCAGGCCGAAACAATGGAGGCCGGGCGTCCTCGCCCGGCGGCCCTGCTCTGCTTTTCCAGAACATCAAAGGCCATCCTGGCGCCCAAGTCCTCATCAATCAATTCGGCTCCGCCCGCCGCATGAATCTGGCACTCGAAGTCAACAAACTCGACGAAGTTGCCGACCGCATTCACCACTTCATGGACGTAAAGTCGCCGCAAGGATTTCTCGACAAAGTAAAGATGTTGCCCATGCTGGCGGAAATGGGAAAGTTCTTTCCGAAAACAGTTTCTACCGGACCGTGCAAGGAAGTCATTCGCCGCGACAATTTTTCGCTCGATGAGTTCCCCATCCTCCAGTGCTGGCCAAAAGACGCCGGCCGCTTCATCACACTACCCTGCGTCGTCACCCGCGATCCCAAAACCGGCAAGCGCAACGTAGGAATGTACCGCATGCAGGTCTACGACGCCCACAGCACTGGCATGCACTGGCAAAGACAAAAAGTAGGAGCCGAACACTACCGCGAGCAACTGCGAGCCGCCGCGGACAAAGATCGTGCGGACAAAGATCGTGCCGGGACGGGCGCCCCCGCCCGTCCCGCCGGGCAAAATCCAGCAACCGCCGTACGTGCAGCGGTAGACATAATGGCCCGCTCCTCGGGAGGTTCTGTCCTGGCCGAGGGCGATCGCCCCACCGGCAAAATGGAAGTCGCCGTAGCCATCGGCACCGATCCCGCGATCACCTTTTCCGCCATCGTCCCCGCCCCACCCGATGTCGAAGAATATCTAGTCGCCGGATTCCTCCGCCAAAAACCAGTCGAACTGGTAAAGTGCGAAACCGTAGATCTCGAAGTCCCTGCCACCGCAGAAATTATCCTGGAAGGCCACGTAAACCTCGAAGAGCTAAGGCCAGAAGGCCCATTTGGAGATCATACAGGCTACTATTCTCTTGACGATCTATATCCGGTTTTTCATCTGACCTGCGTCACGCATCGCAAGAATCCCATCTACTCGACGACCATTGTGGGCAAGCCGCCGATGGAGGATGGCTGGATGGGGAAGGCGGTCGAGCGCATTTTTCTTCCGCTCATGCGGCTGACTATCCCTGAGATTGTCGACATCAACCTTCCGGTCGAAGGCGTTTTTCATAACTTGATGATCGTTTCTATCAAGAAGTCTTATCCGGGGCAGGCGCGCAAGGTGATGAACGCGATCTGGTCGCTGGGGCAGGCTATGTTCACCAAGTGCATCCTGGTCGTCGATGAAGATGTCAACGTGCAGGATATTGGCGAAGTCACGCTCAAGGTGCTCAACCACATCGACCCGGAGCGTGATATTCAGTTCATGCTGGGGCCAGTCGATTCACTCGACCATGCTGCCCGCTTGCCCGACTACGGATCGAAGATGGGCATCGACGCCACCCGCAAGTGGGCCAGCGAGGGATTCAATCGGCCATGGCCCGACGAAATCTTGATGGATGAAAAGACCAAGGCTATGGTGGACAAGAAGTGGAAAGAGCTGGGCATCGAGTGACCGTTCACAGATATGTCTGTCATTCCGAGCGAAGCGAGGAATCCCTACAGCCCCGAGATTGTGGCCGGAGCAGGGATTCCTCGCTCTGCTCGGAATGACATTTTTAGTCGTTACAGGAGCGTCATGCGCCTTCAACCTGCTCGACACATAACTCGTCTGGCCTTGATCACCCTGCTGCCTCTCATCTCGTTCTGGTCCCTGGCGCAGCAACAAATTTCGGATGCAGAACACCAACTGTTTAACGCGGCGAATCAGGAACGCAGAGCCCACGGATTGCCGTCGCTGCAGTGGGACGAAGCCCTAGCCAACGCTGCTCGGACCCATGCCCAGCGCATGGCGCAACAGGGAACAATTTCGCACCAGCTTCCCGGTGAGCCCAATCTCCTCACTCGTGCACGAGCGGACGGAGCTCACTTCGGTTGGATTTCTGAGAACGTCGACGAGGGAGCGAACGCGAAAGCCATTCACCAGAGCTTCATGAAGTCCCCGCGACACCAGGGCAACATCCTGGATAGCGACATGGATTCTATAGGCGTCGGCGTAGCCGAACGCAACGGCCAGTTGTTCGCGGTAGAAGATTTCTCCAAGGCGAAATAGACCACTGCCTCTCCGGGTGGTGGAGCGAAATATGTGAAAGATAAGGAAACCGCCCCCGCTCTTCCTGAGAATCCGAGAGAAGCGCACCGCTAGCTGGAGTCGTATATAGTGCTGCTCGTGGACCTCGCAGGCGTTCGCCGTTTGGTCATTATCGCTATGTTTTCGGACGACGTACTCTTCGGGAAACTCGTCTTGAAGGGTGGAAATGCAATAAGCCTGGTCTACAAGTACGGAGCGAGGGGCTCGCTAGATGTGGACTTCTCGATTGAAGGGGAGTTCGAGGACATTGGGGATGCAGCTAGAAGAATTACGCGAGCGCTAACTGACCGATTTGACGCCGCCGGATTTATTGTTTTTGACTGTACCTTCGGGCCGAGACCTCTAACGCGGTCCGTAGACAACCCCAAGTGGGGCGGTTACCGAATCGAATTCAAGATAATCGAGAGAGACAAACACCGCCGGTTTAACGGCGAACTCGATGCAATCCGCCGTAACGCGGCAGTCATTGGCCCCTTGCAGCAGAGAGTATTCACGATCGACATAAGCAGGTGGGAGTTTTGCGAAGGAAAAACGGAAACCATGCTAGAGGAATTTGCGATCTATGTTTATACTCCGTCGATGCTCGCGATTGAAAAAATCCGGGCAATTTGCCAACAAATGTCCGAATACCAAATGCGGGTGGCGAAAACGGCCAGGGCCAGAGACTTTTATGACGTACACGTGATTATCGAAGAATCCAAAATTGACTTAGCTGATCAGGAAAACCTGGAACTGGTGAGGCAGATATTCGCAGCGAAAGAAGTGCCTTTGGAACTCATGGAATTGATCGAAAAGTATCGAGAATTTCATCGGCAGGACTGGCCGTCGGTTGAAGCGACTGTGGGCCAGGAATTGAAATCCTTCGACTTCCATTTCGACTACACGCTGGGTGTCGTAAAGAGGCTAGAATCCCTTTGGAAAAAATAGCCTCCACTTGGGATCATATTCACGATCTTTGATTCCATGAGCTAAGTAGAAATCGAGCGAAATTCCTAGCCTCAAGAGTCTGTCCGTCCTGCTCTCCTCGTAGCCGGCTCTTTCCATGTAGAAGCCTATCGCTTGGTGATAGGGGTAAACATAGTCCAGCTTCTTGAGAGTAGCTATTAACGTGTTCACCGAAATGCGTTCTTTTGCGGCCCTATAGGCTTCGAGCACCTGATAGATCCCACCGGCATATGCGGGCCTGACGGCGATGTCAATCAGCGTTCTTTCCAGCCGCGTGACATCTATTGCCTCGCCTGTGTCCGCAGCAATCGGTCCAACCTCCAGCCGACTCGTGTTCTTGCCGCTCAACAACACTATGGACCAATTTTCGTAGGTGAACGTATAGACGGACCGACGTTGTTGGCCCGAAAATGCCCGTGCGAGGGCTTCCGCTGTCAGCGGCGAAGTTGGGCGCGGTTTCGTGCTTTGCTCCTTGTTAATGTAAAGCGTCCTTGGTATTTGGTCGGTCAGGCCGTGCAGGAAAACTGCCGTTCCATGAGACAAATAAGCAGAAGAACGCAGCGAGAGTGCAACAGCAAAAGGGGAAGCCTTCCCCCAGATGTAGCGCGTTGCGGAGCGATAATGCTCGGACACAACCTCCGCCACTGAGAGCTTGCCGGTGTCACCCAGAAAGCCTATAAACTGGCGTCTAGTAACGTGATCAGGCAGCTTCCAGCTTGCCCGATTCTCGCTAAGAGCCAGTCCTAGCTCGCTCTCGGTATACACATGTTTGTTCGATTCGTCGAAGAAGTTGGCGATGGCAGGCGCGGCTACGAGAATTCGAGACGGCTTTCTCGGCATAATAATCTCCGCTGTTCTGGTATATATACCAGAACAGCCCTAATAACAAGCATTGTCGTTTCACGGTAGGTATATATACCTACCGTGAAGCGACATCTCTAGTTGGGCGATCGGCATTGAATACAGGGCACTTAGAGGAGAACAGTTATAGGGAAGACGATGGTATATATACCATCGTCTTCCCTTATCGTTTGATCGACTCCGTCGGGATTTCGAGATCGGGGAGGTTCAATATCAAAATCGCTCACGCGACCACAAGGCATTCGCTGACAAGCCAGAACTTATTGTCGAGAATCTCGGGGAAGACGATTTCGTATCGGCAGTTAAAGGCTATACAAACCGGATATCACAAAAGAAGAGCTGCAAGAGTGGGTTATGCGGTTTCGAGCCGCCGTGCGCGAAAAGCGCGGGCTTTATTGACGATCGGCTCGAAGTGTTCTTCCGCCTTCTTGAATTCTTCTTTGGTGAGCTTCTTGCGCTGGGATTCAACCAGATTCTCGAAGCTCTCGGCAAGGATCGCCATCGCGGATTTCGGCTTCTCGGCAGATGTCGCCATGGCAGAATCTTTCCTGGAACGCGCGCGTGCTTGTTACTCATATAGTTTAACCTACCGGGCAAGATCGGGTGGGGCTACTACGTCACTGAAGTAACCTCGTTGCGTAACCTGCTGACTCTTGGGCCACGGGTTCAGCATCTCCGACGAGTTTCTTAGATGGCAATTTCAGCGGGCTGCTGTCCGCAATGTACGGGATCAGCGCCAGCTATCCCGAAAAGCAAACCAACCGCAACTGCGGTGGACAGGAGTGTCCGCCCTACACGATTCGATTTTGGACGTGGGTTCATGGCCACGCCTGCATCTCGAATCGCGAGATGTGGGCCACCCGGTGGGGCGCCCGATTCTTCTGCTAGGATCGAGGATTTAGTTTGCGGCCTGATTCCAGCAGCGACCAGGCTTCACGGTACTTTTCGAACTTGCACGATGCCCGGCGACTCCCGTGAGGATACAGATAGATCGCCTTGCTTCTGCCGATAGCTTCGATTGGAATAATGTACCAGGCATCCTCAGAGACCAGATAGACCACAATAAAATCAATCTCATCCCGAGTGTAGATTTGGCGATCCTGATTCGAGTTGCCATAGGCGTGTATGCCGTAGCGACCCTTGCCGCTCTGGTGGCACGACTTTACTTGCACCCGCCATAACCGTCGTCGTGAACTCACGATGAAGTCGAAGCGTTCACTCTCTCCATATGGCTTGGCGACCCCGAAGCCCAGACTGGCCGCCTTGTACACAAACGCCAGTTCGGCTAACTCACCACGTCGTTTCGAATTGTTGCGGCATGCCGGTAGGTCCCTGCGCCCGCATGGCACGGTGGCCCGATGGAGCTTAACTGCGGATTGTTTTCTGGATTTTTTTCTCACGGGCAATACGAGATGGCAGCAGCTGAGCCGCGCCAAGTCTATTCTCCTTTATTGATTTTTGAGTGGTTCAGAGTTGGGCACACGGCAGGAGCTTCCAGTCCTGGCTGCCTACGCGCAAAAATAGAAAAGGCGCGGGGGATGAGTCCCGCGCCTCAATGCTACCTATACGACCAGACTAGCATATTGAAGGGGGTAAACCCGCCAAATTTTGAAATTTATGTTTGCCGTGGAATGAGTGGGTTGCGGGGAATTGGGTGCTTTTGGGGGCTTGACAACTTTTCGGCAGAGAGGCGGGTTCTGTCGAAAAAACCCCTGGGCAGATGCAACAGCAAGAAAATCGGGACCAGTCGACCGACTGGTCCCGAATCTGACTCTTTTATTTTACTTTGTTTCGGGGCGCACGCTGCCATCACGGCTTGCCGGGAATTCGCGAGAGTGATCCTTAAAGCGAACATTCTCGTAGCCCTTCCGCAGAGCGGTGATGCGATAGTCGAATTTCACGCTGGCATTTCCATTGCCCAGTTCGCGCACTTCGAAGTCGGTCGCGGTCTTTTGATGGACATACAGACCCTTGCAATCGCCGTTCGGAGTCAGGAACACGTGATACTCGGACTTGGTGTTGACGGTCTGAAGGAATCGGGCATCGAGCCGGACCGTGGCCACGCCACCCACCAGTGCCGCTGAGCCAAAGTCTTCAAACCAGACGTTTGGAGACTCGATGGCAGACTCCGCAACCCAGTGCTTGCCGCCGTCGACAGGAACGACCGCGTTCTTCGTACCGTTACACGAAAGGTCGCCGAGCGTATCGATGCTGCAGCCAGAGCCGTCTCCGTTGAAGGCGGCCCAAGGGAACCCGGTGGAGCCGGTGGCATAGTTGAAACCAAACACGGTGTAGTAACCGGGGCCGTTGTTCCAGAAAATTCCGCCCGATTTGTTATCCGAGGTGCCCATAACCGCGTAATTCGCTAATCCGCTCACACTGTCATTGCCTCCGCCATCACCCCAGGTGCCACCACCTCCAAATTGAGTGCTCTGTCCCGTGAGGCTTTCGCCGGTAGTGGAGAGTTCGCCGAACACGCCGGCGCCGGTTGCTAGTGAGTCAGTCTGCCCGTTATTCCCGTAGATCGTGTTGTTACCTACTGTAGCGTGGTTGGCAACGCTAAGGCCCCCGGCGACGTGGACTCTGCCGCCCGACTGGCTGGCAATAGAGTTCCCAATAGCATGCGCACCGGTAAAGACCGCAATCTTACCTGAGGTGCCTCCACCCGTGATATTGGTTTGGGACGAATCTTGCGCGCCCGCTAGCAAGCAACACGCTAAGGCAAGCAAGAAAAAGCGAACAACATGCTTAACTGTCATCTGGATATCTCCTCCTCGGAATTTTTGGCTAGTGCCCTTTCAGAATTTCTATCTGGACAGCTTCGCGGGTCAACCAAGCGTTGGCCAATCCTCACCTGCGTTGCTGCCAACCCATATCATCAACGTCCTGATGGCCAATCCACGCAGTTCAAAAACCAAGCGTGGCCGCTCCTTTTGGAAGCGCCGGGATAGTGCCTTAGTGCGCGTACGCTTGCAATAGCGGGACATCTGTTGGCGTCTTACTTTTAATGTCCCTGTAACATATTGCAAACAATATAGATGGTACGGAATGGTGAAACCGATGTAGAATACTGTGCCTTGTTTGAGGGGTGGCCGTGGCAACAGAGCCAGTCAGAATCCCGGGCTCGATCAGATTTGGCGAGGACTTCGAGTTTGATCTCCACGCCTATCGACTGCGCCGCTCTGGTCGCATTCTCAAGCTGGAGCGCATTCCCACGGAAATTCTTGCCGTCTTGGTTGAGCACCAAGGACAGCTGGTCAGCCGGGAACAAATCGTTGAGAGGATATGGGGCAAAGGCGCATTCCTCGATACTGACAACAGCATCAATGGCGCCATCCGCAAAGTTCGACAAGTTCTGAAGGACGATCCCGAACAACCGCGTTTTATACAAACCGTTACTGGCAAGGGATATCGTTTCATTGCGCCGGTAACCAACGCAGATTTGCCAAGACCAGCAGCCGTTCCTAATCTCCGGCCCGTGGTCGTCGCATCACGGACCGCCAAGCCGGCCGTTCGGCGATGGCCAGTGTTATTAGGGATCGCTATTGTTCTGATTGCCGTCCTAGGTCTTTATTTGCGGCGCTCCCATTCCCAAGTCCGCGCCCTATCGCCAAGTGGACGTGTGATGCTCGCCGTTCTTCCCTTCGAAAACCTTACCGGCGACCCGAGCCAGGACTACTTCAGCGATGGCATGACCGAAGAAATGGTCGCGCAACTGGGGAATCTCGATCCCCAGCATCTGGGAGTCATTGCCCGCACCTCGGTGATGCAATACAAACACAACACCAAACCACTGGATCAAATCGGGCGTGAACTTGGAATACAGTACACGCTGGAGGGTAGCGTTCGGCGGGATTCCGGCAAACTGAGGATCACGGCGCAGCTCATCCAACTGCGGGACCAAACCCACCTCTGGGCCCGGCAATACGATCGCGAACCGAGCAACCTGTTGACTCTTCAGCGCGAGATCGCGCAAGAAATTGCGGATGAAATTCAGCTTAGAATCGGGGGCCATGAAAGGATCAGCGCCGCGGATCAGCCTGCTGTATCTCCGACGGAGTCCGAGGCTTACGAGCTCTACCTCAAAGGCCGCTACTTCTCCAACAAGAGGACCATGCAGGGATTGCAGCAGGCAATCGAGTATTTTCAGCAAGCGGTAGATAAAGATCCGGCCTATGCCCGCGCCTACGCCGGCCTGGCTGAGGCCTACGCGCTGATGGGTGGCTATAGTGGATCACCGCCGGCGGAGTTGATGCCGAAAGCCCGCGCCGCGGCGCAGCGAGCGCTCGATCTCGACGAACGCCTTCCAGAAGCTCACACCGCGCGGGCGGTGATTGCCCAGACTTATGATTGGGACTGGCCGACTGCGGAGAAGGAATATCGGCGAGCCATCCAGTTGAACCCAAACTACGCCACCGGCCATCACTGGTACGCCGAATGTCTGGCTTTGCAAGGCCGCTTCGACGAGGCGTTTCCGCAGATCGAGAATGCCCGCCAACTCGATCCGCTTTCACTCATCATCGCCACCGATTATGGCGCTATCTTGTATTTCTCACGCCAGTATGACCGCGCCATAGAACAGTTCCGCGGCGTGCTGGAAATGGAACCGAATTTCCCCCGGGCGCAAATGTTGATTGCCGCCTATGTACAAAAAGGAATGTTCGCTGAGGCTCTGGCCGAGGCGGAGGCCTGGCGCCGTCGCGACCACCTGCCCTGGAGTTGGGTCATGGCCGCTTATGTGTCCGGTCGCTCAGGCAATCAGACGAAGGCCAAACTTGCTCTGGAACAACTGCAACGATTGGGGCGGTACCGTGAGCTGGATCCCTTGTCCTTTACGGTTGCCTACATAGGTATGGGCGAGAACGACAAGGCGTTGCTCGGGTTAGAAAAGGCTTACCGGGAGCATTCCAGCAGCCTCACTGCGCTGAAGGTGGATCCAATTTATGACCCGCTCCGGGGCGAGCCACGCTTCCAGGAGGTAGTCCGCCGCATTGGGTTGGCACAGTAATCCGGCAGCAGGTCGGGCTTGGGTGCCGCTCACGAAGGCTTTGTGAAAGTTCCACGCACCAGCATGCTGGGCGCGGGCACCGAGTCGGTGGGTGCCAGCTTGGCAGAGCCTAGCGGATTATCAATGGCGTGGGATTTTTCGTAATCGAGATGGACGCGCTCCCGGACTTCCTGAATGCGGGAGGTGACAATGGGCGTGCGATATTCGGGATGACAAAACTCGAGGTGCATGCCGCGGCCGATGTATCGCAGTTTGAGCATCGACCCACCCCAGGTTGAGCCAGCAATTGCCACCAGCACGGGTTCCGGACAAAATTCGGGATGCCCGGAAATCAGCGCCTGACTTTCGCCCAGGAACACTGCGGTGTAGCGATGGTGTTGGGTTTGGATTTCGAGCACGGTAGATGGAGGCAAGTCTCCGAGAGAGACGCCGCCCTCGATTTCTGACTGGACGACGTTGGCATTCACTTCGTCACTGAGATTGGGATGAGGCATGAACATGGTCGCCAACCCGTCTGGCTAGATGCACTGTTCGAAAGATAATACCAGAGGAAGGGCTACCGCCGGAGGTTACTTCTGTGCAGGTCGGTGGGTGACCCTGTTGAATTACGGGCAAAAAGCAGCCAGACCTTATGGGTCTGGCTCTGCGCGCGATCAGGTTGCGGCTTCGCGGCAGCTAACCGCCAATCGAACTGGCCACGGCAGAAAATACGTTATTTGAACTTCCACCAATCAATCGGATGGTTCCAACTACGAGTACCAGAATGACTGCCAGCATGACGGCGTATTCCGCAATGTCCTGGCCCTGGTCATCCGTCCACAAGTATCGGAAGGTTTTAATGTTCATCCCCTCTCCCTTCTAATCGGTGAGCACAGTGTGCTCCCGGTTGTCTAAAAATACAAGTGTCAAGTCATCTTTCGCAATAGAAAAGCAGATGCACCCCTCGATTTATTTTCATGTGCTAATGCCTGTGTCGATTCCAGAACGAACTCTTTGGCGCGCACGAGCAGTCGTCCCCAAAGTTACTGTCAGACTCGCACACAATCCATTATTCTACTTGTCGGTTCTTTAAGGTTCGAGGAATGCACAAGTCTGCCACCCGACGCTACGCACGATTTCGCACCGAGATACCGATTATTGTGAAGGTACTGGGGAAGGACGGATATGTCCGCATCCACGGTCGCTGCTTCGAAATTGCGGAAGCAGGACTGGGCGCCGTCATCACCAGCGAGTTGGTCGCGGGAGAAATGATTACTCTCGAGTTCTCGATCCCCGACGTCCCCGAGACCTTCGTAATGCGAGCTGTAGTCCGGCATCGCATGGGCTTCCTGCACGGTTTTGAGTTCATTGGGGCGCTCCCTGCCCAGAGCGAGTTGATTCAGGCATTCTGCCAAAAGCTAGAGCCATCCTAGTCTCGGGGCTTTACTCCCAAGGTTAGCGGGATTCGGAAGACAAACGGTGTGCGAGACACTCGCAGATCAGAAGGTGTGGACACCGAGCGCGCTGGCGTTTTGGACTCACTTTCGGCCACGAGGCATGTTTCCCAGAAGCAGACTCGTCGGTATTGATCCGCATATCCGGATCTGGATTACTTCCGGGTTTGCCGACCAACCATCCAGATCGTTGGATCAGCAGCGACTTATTGCTCAGGCTATAATTGCGCCCAACGCATGACTCTAGCTGTGGGCACCAAACTCGGGCCATACGAAATCCAGTCGCTGCTGGGCGCGGGCGGGATGGGAGAGGTCTATCGCGCTCGTGATACGCGCCTCGATCGGGTTGTGGCGGTAAAGGTTCTGGCCTCGCATCTTTCTTCTTCCCCTGAATTGAAGCAGCGCATGGAGCGCGAGGCGCGAGCCATTTCTTCGCTAAACCATCCTCACATCTGTCAGCTTTACGATATCGGCTCGCACGACGGGACCGATTTTTTAGTGATGGAGTTTCTGGAAGGGGAGACTCTCGCCGAGAGACTCCGTAATAGTGGGTTGCCGCTGGCCGAGGTTTTCAGGATTGGGATTGACGTGGCGGAAGCGCTGTCGGTAGCGCACCGCAGTGGCATTGTGCACCGCGATCTGAAGCCGGGGAACATCATGCTGACGGCGGGCGGTGCCAAGCTGATGGACTTTGGTTTGGCGAAGCCGCTGGGAATGCAGACAGGCGGCGCCCGGATCGGGAACTGCGCCGCCTTCGTTTACCGCGGTGGCCACGTTGAGCGGGCCGAGTCCATTGAGTCCGCTGACCACGGCAGGCAGCATCGTCGGCACCATTCAGTACATGGCTCCGGAGCAGATTGAAGGAAAAGAAGCGGATGCTCGCAGCGACATCTTTGCGTTCGGAGCAGTGCTTTATGAGATGGTGGCGGGAAAGCGTCCGTTTTCAGGGAAGAGTCAAATCTCGCTGGCATCGTCGATTCTGGAGTCCGATCCGGCGCCGATCAGTGCGCTCAAGCCCGACACGCCCGCTGGGTTTGAACACTTGGTGACAACCTGTTTGCAGAAGAATCCGGAAGAGCGCTACCAGTCGGCGCAAGACATCAAGCTGGAGTTGCAGTGGATTGCCGCGGACCGGCCGGCACCAGCGGTTGCGACTGCGGCGCCCGAGCCCGCGAAAAAGACGAAGAAAGAGCGGATTGGTTGGGCTGCGGTGGTCGCAGCGGCCATTGTGCTGGGTGCGGTCGCCGCGATCCTCTTCTATCATCCGACTCACCCAGTACGCTCCATCCGCGCCGTCATTGATCCTCCGGAGAAGACCAGCCTCAATCTCACCGGTGATTCCGCGGGGCCGCCCGTGCTTTCGCCCGATGGCGCGTCGATTGCTTTTGCCGCCACCGCTGCGGATGGCAAGACGGCGCTCTGGGTCCGCCCCACGAATACATTGGAGGCACGCATGCTCCCCGGCACCGCTGGTGCGATGTTTCCGTTCTGGTCGCCGGACAGCCATTCCGTGGGATTCTTTGCCGAGAGCAAGCTGAAGACGATTGATCTCAGTGGCGGCACAGCACAGGTAGTTTGTGACGCGACGCTCGGGCGCGGCGCCGCATGGGGGCCGGACGACGTAATCCTGTTCTCTGCCGGCCCGATTTCGCCTTTATTGCGCGTCAACGCCAGCGGGGGAACTCCATCCGCCTTCACCTCCATCAATGCGGCGCAACACACCTCGCATCGCTGGCCATTTTTTCTTCCCGACGGCCAGCATGTTCTCTATCTGGCAATGCACCACGATCCCACGAAATCGGCGAACAACACAATTTATTACGCCTCGCTCGATGGCAAAGAAAATCGTCCGCTGTTTCATTCGCAAACGAATGCCATTTATGCCGATGGCTTCCTTTTGTTCGCGCGCGGCGACCAGTTGATGGCACAAGCTTTCAATCCCTCCTCAGGAAAATTGAGCGGCAGCCCGCTAAGCGTGCTTACGGGTGTGATGAACGATGCCGCAACCTGGCACATGGACGCCTCTGCATCGGAAGACGGATTACTCATTTTTGCCAGCGGTGCGTCCGGCGATGTGCAGTTGGTCTGGGTGGACCGCAACACAAAACAGATCAGCACCATCGCGGACAAGCTTACAGACTTGCAAAGCGGCGTCCTTTCGCCCCAAGGAGACCGGGTCGCGATGCAGATTAACGCTGGCGAGACTGACATCTGGGTGCTCGATCTGGCGCGCGGAGTTCGCACCCGGCTGACCTTTGGGCCGGTCGGGAATACGGCTCCTCAATGGTCGCCCGATGGCGTGTGGATCGCGTACGAATCCGCTCGGGATGGCCGCTTTGGCATTTACCGCAAGCACTCCGACGGCAGCGGCGCAGAGGAACTCCTGGTCAGCGACGAGCTCACGATCGTGCCCACCGATTGGTCGCACGATGGAAAATTCGTTCTCTATTCGCGGCCCCTCTCGGGAGTAGGCCCCATTCACCAGACCTGGTCATTGCCGCTGGAGGGCGACCTCAAGCCTTCGCTGGTCCTGGAGCGCGGAGGAGATGCAAAACTCTCCCCGGATGGTCGTTGGCTCGCGTATGTGTCCGGCGAATCCGGCACGGTTCAAGTGTATGTAGTGGCCTTTGGCGGAGGTCAGGGCAAGTGGCAGATCTCGGCCAACGGCGGAGTAATGCCGCGCTGGAGTAAGGACGGCAAAGAGCTCTATTATTTCGACCCGACCTACAGTCTTTTTGCGGTGGCTGTAAACGCAGCCGGCAGCGCCCTGCAATTCGGTACACCGCAGACGCTGGTCAGTAATTGGACCGTCCCGAGTGTCCCCCTTTATGACGTGTCGCCCGACGGCAAGAAAATTCTTCTGGACCGAGTGCCGCAGCAGGTCAGCCAATCTGTGACCGTGGTAACGAACTTTACGGCGGGGCTGAAGAAATAAACGAATTGCCTGAACGGGTCCAGGTCATTCAGCACCAAGGTCAAACCCGAGCAACTTAAGCTAGCGCCGGGGCTTGCCTCTGCTCCACTTCCGTGATAAAAACGCGGTTCGATACGGGAGGGATTGTGCCGAACTTTGCGAAGCAGTTCCTTGGAACATGCAGGCCGGCGGCAACGCCGGTTCTGGCAATCGCGATGGCTTTGGTCGCGGCGCTGCGGAACCGTGTTCAAGGTCGCTCCCTAAACCACTTTCGGTGCGCAGGTCCGGTCGCTGTTTCCCGGATAGCTTTCAACCGTCGGTAGAGACGTAATTAATTACGTCTCTACCGTGATACATCGGAACCGCCGCGGATTGAATTCAAGCCGCTTGCCGGAGTTTCGAATACGACACCCTTTTTGCTATTCTCGGGTTACATGATTTCCAGCATCAGCTGCTATGTGGCCCTTGCCGTCGCGGCCATCCCGTTTATCTATTACTTGATTGCGTTGTTCAGCTCATGGCAATTCTTTCGCAGCGCCCAACATCGAAGCGCCCCTGATCATAACTTCGCCCCGCCGGTGAGCAATCTTAAGCCGATTCGCGGGCTTGATCCCGACGCCTACGACAACTTCGCCAGCTTCTGCAGGCAGGACTATCCAGACTACGAGTTGCTTTTTTGCGTGGGCGAGGAGGACGACCCGGTTGTTCCCATCCTAAAGAAGCTGGAGCGTGATTTTCCGGAGCGGCGCATTCGGGTGTTGTTCGGCTCGGGCGGAAGAGGATCGAATGACAAAGTGGTCAAGTTGGCCCGTCTGGTTAGTGAAGCTCAACACGAAGTGGTTGTAATCAGCGACAGCGACGTGCGAGCGCGGCCCGACTACCTGCGCACCGTGGTTGCTCCCTTAGTCGATCCCAAGGTGGGAGCCGTGACCTGTTTTTACGTGCCGATCGAAGATAAAACGCTCACCGAAAGCCTGCAGACAATTGGCATGTTCTCCGATTTCTATGCCGGCATTCTGGTCGCGCGCCAGTTGGACGGAGTGAAGTTTGCGTTGGGGCCGACCATCGCCACCACACGCACGCGACTGGCCGGATTCGGCGGTTATGGTGCGATTCAGGATCGTCCCGCCGATGATCTGCTGGTGGGGCGCCTCATCGCCGAACAGGGTTACGAAGTCGAACTCTTGCCTTACACCATTTCGACGGTTGCCGATTATGGCTCGCTGCGCGACCTTCTACATAAACGCCTGCGCTGGATCGTGGTGATGCGCCATATGCGACCTTGGGGGCACCTCGGCCTGGTTTTCACTCAGGGGCTGCCCTGGTCGATTGCGGCGATTGCGATCCATCCCTCCGCGGGAGTTGCGCTCGGCTATCTTGGCGCGTACTTTGCGCTCCGATTTGCCATGACCTGGACGGTTGGCGTTTGGGGCCTGAAGCAAGATTCGCTTTGGAAGAAGTTCGGCCTGATCCCGGCCTGGGATGCATTGGCTTTCTTTATCTGGCTGACCAGTTTTGCGCGCAACAGTATTCGCTGGCGGGACGGCCAATACTATATCCGTGACGGCCGGCTGGTGCCCGTGACCCCAACCAGTGCTGGGCCAGCGGGATAACTCTCCGTCAGCGATTCTAGCCAGCTGCGCGCGCTCTTCTCGTGGTGCGACGCTTTCCGTTGTTCTTTCCGGCAGAATCGCCTATGGTTTCGACCACAGGCACGGCTTCGCGATTAGTCTGCAGACGGCGCTCGTTACGGGGCTGGCGCCAGTTGATCTGCGGAAGCATCACGGACGGGTCAATCCGGTCGCGATATTTCAAGGCCACGTTCATGAGCGAGTCCAACAACGAGTCGGAAAGCAAGTGCGGCTCCAGACCGAGTTCAATCAGCTTCGAGTGTTTCGCATTGTAGTAGTGCTCCTGCGCCTCCACTCGTGGATCGGCGAGGTGATCGACTTCGACTGTCAAGCCGAGTTTTTCCCCGGCGGTCTGCACCAGTCGCGCCAGGTCCAAAACTGAAAACTGCTCGGTGAACTGGTTGAAAACCCGGCATTCCCCTTGAGCCGCGGGATTCAAGCACGCGATCTCGACGCACCGTACGGTGTCGCGAATATCAAGAAAACCGCGGGTTTGGCCGCCCTTGCCGTAGACCGTAAGCGGATGTCCAATGGCAGCCTGCACGCAGAATCGATTCAGCACAGTGCCAAAGACCTCATCGTAATCAAACCGATTGATGAGCGCCTCGCTCAGGGCCACTTCATCGGTCATGGTTCCGTAGACAACGCCCTGGTTCAGGTCGGTTGCGCGCAGTCCCCACGCCTTGCAAGTGAACATGATGTTGTGGCTGTCGTGCACCTTGGAAAGGTGGTAAAAGGAGCCCGGCTGCTTGGGGTAGGGCACAGTGTCTCTGCGGCCATTGTGCTCGATTGTGATGTAGCCTTCCTCGATATCAATATTGGGCGTGCCATATTCCCCCATGGTACCGAGCTTGATGAGGTGGCAATCGGGCTGAAACTCGCGCAGGGCGAAGAGCAGATTGAGCGTTCCCACGACATTGTTCACCTGGGTGAACACTGCGTGTTTGCGGTCGATCATGGAATAGGGAGCGGCGCGCTGCTCGGCAAAATGGACCACTGCTTCCGGCTCAAAATCCTGGATGACCGAGGAAAGAAAGTCGTACTCCGTGACGTCGCCGACAAAGAGCGCAATGTTGTTCCCGCTGAGCTCCTGCCAAACCCGCAAACGGTCTGAAAGTGGAAGGATCGGCGTCAGGGTCTGCACGCCCAATTCGTGGTCCCATTGCCGGCGCGCGAAATTATCGGCGATCGCAATGGAATGACCCTTTCCTGACAAATACAAAGCCGTTGCCCAACCGCAGTAGCCATCCCCTCCGAGCACCGCAACCCTCATTTGGCCCCCTTGCCGTATGTTCTCCGACGATAATTACTGGAAAGCTGTTTTCTGCCTGCGTTTATTCCCACTTTAAGAGTATCAGGCATTCTAAAACACCGCGACCGTCTTTGGTGGTTCCTCTTGAGGAACAGCAATAGGACTGTTGGTCAGAACCACTTTGCCACCACTGGTCGCCACCACATTAAGATGCTCAGCGCCTACGATCGATTCCAGTTGAGGAACCACATTCTCCATGGCCACGATGTAGGAACGCTCCGGTTTAAGCCAGAGATTCTTGAATTGCGAATCGTCAATAAACACATCGGGCGCGCCTGGAGCGTAGGCGCCGTATTCCAGATTATGGAAGCGGCCGTTGCGAAGCAACGCGGTGCGGTTCGTATAGAAAAAAACGGAAGAAAACGTGTAGTAGTGGTGATCGATAATCAGCGTGCCTTCCGGCGATTTCAAGATTGCCTCCGCCAGCGGCCGGGAGGACATATACGGATCAAAAACAGCCATGGCGAGCCGCGCCCCATGGAAGAACAATACCATCATGAGCGCGGCGCCAAGAAACGCGGTCTGGCCGGTGAATCTCCAGGTTGCAAACGCACCAATGCAGAAGGCGATTGCCGCCACCAGTAAAGGTGCCCGGAGATATGCGAAGGACGCCAGAGTGAGATCCTGCATGTGCCCCAATGCCAGCTTGTAGGCGCCGGGATGTTGGCTCAGGGCTTGCGAAATGTCTCCCGGCGCGGGCAGGCCGCGGGTGAGAATAAAGAGAGTTAACGTCACCAATCCGGCGCATGCCGCAATTACCGCGAGTACGCGGGTGCCTCGTCGTATCCAAACGCCTCCCATCGCCATCGCCGAACCCAGAAGGAGCGCAAGCGCGGGATAGCAAGGCATGGAGTAATATTCCTGCGTGGTCGAGAAGGTGAAGAAGATCAGCACAAAGCCTGCCCAACAGAGCGCCAGAAGGCGCGTCCGGCCGGCTCGATCGATGGGTTTGAAGGAAAGCCTGGCAATGGCGGGAAAATACACGCTCCAGGGAAACAGCCATACCAGGTGAAATAACCAGAAGTAAAGGCGCGGCACGGTATCGTAGTCTCGCGGGTAGCGCAAATTCAGAAAGCGGAGCAATTGCTCATTGATGAAGAAGAACCACAAAAAACCATGATATTCTCCCGGCCCACTATGCAATGTGAAGTCGAAATAAGGCGGATTGCGTAGAGTGGCGAGAATATGCCAGGGCGCCGCGATAAGCAGGGTGATCAGCAATCCGGTGAAGGGATGCAACCGCCGCCATGTCCTAGCCGAAAAGAGCTGGTGGGTCAGCCAAAGATAGATCACGCCGGCGGCAAGTGGGAACAGGACTCCGATCAAACTCTTTAGCAGTAGACCGAGCCCGAGATTCACCGCCAGTACGAAAGCCCAAAACCGCGGATGCGGTTCCTCCTCGTCCAAGGCACGAAGAAATGCCCACATGCCAAGCGCGACGGTGAAGGTCAGCATGACATCCGGGATCAGGATTCGCGTGAATAAAAACAGACCGATGCACGTTGCCATGCACAGACCGGCGTAGAATCCCGCTCGCTTGCCGAAAGCCCACGCGCCGAAGGCAGCCGTCAACCAGCAGAGGGCGATGGCCGACAACGCAATCGGAATGCGCGCAACCCAATCGTGCACGCCGAGGATCGCGTACCCGGCCGCCATGGCCCAGTAGATCAGGGGAGCCTTTTCCAGATACACCACGCCATCGAGCCGCGCCGTGACCCAGTCGCCGGAAGTCAGCATGTTGCGCGCGATCTGTGCCTGCACCGCGTCGACATCATCCATGAGCGAGGGGGGAGAAATGATGCACCCCAAGTAGACGGCTGCCGCCACCAGCACAACGCCTAAATATAGGTACCAGTTTTTTCCTGTATCCAGACGCCCGGGCCCGCCGAAGCGGTTGCCTGAATCCCCCATTTTTTCATCCACAGAAACAGCACCATCAATCCCCATAAGTGATATCCAACATTGACTCGCCTCTCCAGATGGTCTCGAATGAGCGTCTCGATCGCCTCCCGCCGGAAGAGTCCGGCGTGATCGGACGCGCCATCCATCAGAACCTCCTGCATCAGCGGGCGCAAGCAGCCTCGCAGCCAATCGTGCGCCGGGATGTCGAATCCGACCTTCTTGCGTTGAAGAACCGAAGCTGGCAGCTTATCGCGCATCAATTCTTTCAGAAGAACCTTGTGTCGCGAACCACGGATCTTTAACGATGCAGGCAGGGTCGCGGCGAATTCCACGATTCGATGATCAAGGAACGGCGGTCGCACTTCCAGAGAATGCGCCATGCTCATGCGATCCGCCTTATTCAGAATATCGTCGGGAAGAAAATACTTTTGATCGAACCACAGATACGGCGCCAGATCATCGTTCGCTTTAGAGCAATCACGCAGTTCGCCCAGAATGCGGTCAAGTGCAGGCGGGAGTTCCGAACGCACCAAAGCAGGCTTTTCCGCTTCAGAGAAGGTTCCGTTCCAGTAGACATGCGCGCGATCGGAACTCATCAGCGAGCCTTTGAGAAATCGCTTGAGTTGGTATTCGAAGCTGATTTTATCGTCAGACACCGGCCAAAACCGTAACCCATCGAGAGCAAGTTGGAGAGCCCTTCGCGGCAATCGCCGGGCCAGTGCAGCAATACGGTTCGCGCGATAGGTGAGATAGCCACCAAACAGTTCGTCCGCGCCTTCGCCACTCAGGCTCACCGTCGTCTTGGTTCTGCTGAGCTTCGAGAGGAACCACACGGGAAGTGCTCCTGCGTCGGCCGACGGCTCATCCGAATAGTACGCAAGTTCTTCAATCGCACCCCGCAGATCAACCTCCGGATTCAGATCCAGTTCCGTGTGATCCGTTTGGTATAGCCGCGCGACCTCACGAATATATGAGGTTTCGTCGAAACTCCGTCCCTGGAATGAGATCGAAAATGTCTTCAGGGGCTTGCTGGACTCGGTCGCCGCATAATGCAGGATCGTAGACGAATCGATGCCTCCGCTAAGCCACATGCCCAGCGGAACATCCGAAACTAAGTGCTCGCGGATCGACTGCCGTAAAAGCGTGTCCAATTCCTCCCGGGCAGACTCGAGCGTCGAATTACGGGCGACTGTGAGCGGCAAGCGCCAGTAGGAGTCGAAAGAGATCTTGCCATCCCGCCACTCCAGCCACTGCCCCGGAGGAAGTTTTTCGATGCCCTCTACCAGCGTCCAGGGACAGGGCACATAATTCAGCGACAGATAGCAATCAAGGCCGTCCAGACTCAACCGCCGCTCAATCTCTGGATGGATCAGGATTGCTTTTAATTCGGAGCCGAAAAACAGGTCGTCTCCACGCCGCGCGAAATAAAGCGGCTTGATCCCCGTCCGATCGCGCGCCAGTACCAGCCGCTTCGTCGATTTCGTCCATAGTGCGATTGCGAACATGCCTCGCAACCGCGCAAAGCAACCCGTATCCCATTCGAGGAATGCGTGAAGAACAGTTTCCGTGTCGCAGTGTGAGTAAAAGCGATGGCCCAACTGTTCCAATTCGCGGCGCAGTTCCTGATGGTTGTAGATTTCGCCATTAAAAACGATGGCAACGTCACCATCCTCAGACTGGATGGGCTGGTCGCCGGACCCGAGATCGATAATCTTGAGCCGCGTTGCCCCCATCGAGCAGAGACTCGACTGGAACACGCCTTGCTGGTCCGGCCCGCGGTGAATCAGGGTAGCGGTGGCGTTTCGAATGCGATCGGGATCAGGTGCCCAATGTTTGTGGGTGAAACCGACGATTCCACACAAGTGCGTGCACCTCTCCGCTTTCTTGAATTCGGCTTACAACTGTCCCATATCCGCGGGGGCGTGACTCCGCAAAACCAGGGGATCGCCAACGCTTTAGGCTGAAAAACAATCCTAACCTTTTGACCACGAACAATCAAAAGATCGAAGCGCATCAGATACGCGATTGGTCTGCCCGCATCACCGTCGGCCCATGATCACCAAAGCCACGCCGACGCAAACCAGGAGCACGCCCGTCCACCTCCGCCGTGTGACCTGTTCTCCGAGGAAGAATCTCCCGCCCAACGCGCCGCCAGCGTAACTCAGTGCAGTGACCGGAACAACCAAGCTGACGTTTTCAATGGATAGTACGGCCAGCAGCGCGAAGAACGCGGTCCCCATGAGAGAGAGCCCGAGCCACATCCACGGAACCCGCAGTGCGCGGGAAGCGACGCCGAGCAGAGCTGTCGGGCGAAAGTCTTTGACTTCGCCTACAACCTTCATAGCCCGGCTGACACACAGTTCGCCTCCAGTCCCGGCGCCGATAATCAGAAGATAGAAAATGACTTCCTTCATAATCTGGGCTCCATCATTGACTAGGCTCCGTGGTCCGCGGCGGAGTGTGGCCCACCACCAGGACGCCGAGGCAGATAACCAGCACTCCCAGCCAGCGCAGCGGCGTGACTACCTCTCGAAGCATGAAGTGAGCCAGCAGAGCAACCATGCCATAAGCTACCGACGAGGCAGGCTGCACATAGCTGTAATCCGCCCACGACAGCACCAGCATGTAAGCCGCGAAAAAGGTAATCAGAGATCCGATACCAAGCCAAATCGTACCCGAGGTGAGCACCCGGGAAAGCAGGTTGAACGCCTCAGCGGGCGTTCCCAGGCTCGCCGCGCCGATTCGCTTCATCCCCTTGCCGAGCAGCACATTGCCCAAGGGACCAAAGATCACCATCAACAGGATCAACAGATAGGTTTTAAAGTGCAGACCGCCAGAGGACTTCATGCGAGAGAGGAACCTTTCGCCCGGTCGAGACCGTTCGCCTGCGTCAGGGCGCTCGCACACGGAACCGATACAACATTTCCTTTAGAAATCATGACTTAATGTTACTTGATTTTCGGGATCGGCCCAAGGTCTCGACGTGGTTCCGGGCCGAGCGGCCTCATTCGTATCGCAGACTCTCCACCGGGTCCAGCTTCGCCGCGCGCGCTGCTGGCATGGTTCCGAATATGATGCCCACGAGCGAGGAGACCACAATCGCTACGATCGCCGACAGGCCCGAGATGGGGATGCGGTACTCAGTCAGGAATCGCACCGAGTAGGGCAACAAGAGTCCGATGACCACCCCACCCAGGCCCCCAATCAAGGAAATCAGGATTGCCTCCGCCAGAAACTGAAACCGAATCTCCGCATTGGTTGCGCCAATTGCCTTGCGAATTCCGATTTCGCGAATTCGTGAAGTAACTGTCGCCAACATAATATTCATAATGCCGATGCCGCTTACCAGCAGGGTCACAGCTGCGACCAGGAGCAACACCAAAGTGAGGGCATTCGCCGTGCGGTCGGCTACGGTGACCAACTCAGTGAGATTCTGGACAATGTAATTCGATTCCGGTCTGTGCCGCGACTGGATCACTTCGCGAATTTGATTTGTTACCGGAACCACCAGCGAAGGATCGGCGGCCGAGAAATAAAGCTGCCTGACGGATGGCGTGTCGGTAAAATAGCGGCTTACGCTGTAAGGAACCACCATGGAGTTATCGGTCACTTCGGACTGACCGAATGTATCCACGCGCTCCCGGAACGTCCCTACGATAGTGAAGGGAAGTCCGCTCAGCTTGACCACTTTGCCGATTGCCTCGTCCACCGATCCATAGAGTTGTTCGGCCAGTTTCTGCTGCATCACGCCGACTTTGTTGCGCGCCTGCTCGTCCTCGGCGTCGAAGAACCTTCCGGAGAGAACCACCAGGTTGCGGACAGAACTGTATTCGGGAAGAACCCCAAGAATGCGAACATCGCGCTCTTTGCCGCCGCCGATCGGAATGCGTTCATCCAACGGAACCACCGGAGAAGCGGCCACGATTCCGGATACGCGTTCCAGAACGGCGTGCATGTCATCGATTGTCAAAAGATCGGGGGTCGAGTTGCGTTGTGCTCCGCCTTCATACTCGGCATCGATCATGTTGGCGCCGATCGATTGAATCTGGTTGAGTACGTATTGCTTCCCCGTCATACCGATGGTGACCACAAGAATGAGGGAGGCAGTACCAATGACCATTCCCAGGGCGGTGAGAGAGAAGCGCACCTTGTTGCTGCAGAAAGTGTCATAGGCGAAACTAATAATTTCCCCGAAAACCAGTTTCGGTGGACGGCTCGCCGTCGCGGTAGCAGTCGCCATACTAGATAGATGCTACGCGGTGTTGCAAGGAGTCGCAATTGACAATGAGATTGCCAATGACCATGAGATGCTGATTGCCGCCGAGAGCTCCGCAAGAGTCCGTCGCATCCCGGTGCGAAAAAGTTTGCGGACTCCAGTTTCAAAACGACGTGTCATAATCGTGATGAGGCTCACATCGCATTGGCCCCGTAGCTCAGTTGGATAGAGCAGCGGTTTCCTAAACCGTTGGTCGGCGGTTCGACTCCGCCCGGGGCCTCCATCGCATTTAACCGAAGCAAGCGCGTCGCGGTACAACATGCGCTTACCCTTCAGGGAACGCATTGCTCCTTTCTTGCCAGGCAAGACCTGAACGAACAGTACTGGATCAGCAGAGACTGAAGTGTACCCGTGCATTGTCACGTTTCGTGCATCCTCCTGTTTAGGTATAGGATTCTGCGGTTGGGGTGCTCCATGGCTCGCCGCAAAGAAACTACAATCGAGCGCATCTACCGCGAAGTCACCGGCAACAAAATGCCTGCTGCAGTGAAACGCGTTCTTCTACCCAAGCGAAAGGTCAAGCGGCATTAATGCTCCCAGCCGTGGAGGAACTGAAAGTGCCAAGCGACGAGTGGATTAAAACGCTTGAAGATGGCAGAAGAGTGAAGTTCACTTTCCAAGACCTGCCGGAAAAGGGGGCGTTCATCACCGCTCAGGTTGAAGGCAACAAAGTCGTCTATTCGATCGTATTGACCAATGCAGGAAACCCGCTCAGTCGTGAAGAAGTTGAAAGTCATTTCGAGGGCGAGCTCTCAAAGAAGTAGCAACCCAGCCAGGACCCCACCCAAGGTTCGGGTTCGTCGATTCAACCTGCGCACTGCGACGTTTGACAATCGTAGGGCGCAAGCCTAGCATTGTGACTGAGCAAGCTACCTCTTCTTACTCTTTCAGGTCCCCTGAACTAAGTCAGCCCATCTGAAGTTTTTCCTCTTAGCTTCCCTCTGAAGGAGGAATTGCGTTATGACCATATTGACCCGTTGGGATCCTGCCCGCGAGTACTCGACCCTGCAAGACCGCATGAACCGTCTTTTCCGGGAGTCGCACAGCCCCGAAGGCCCGGAGGAGGCGTTGACGACCACTGGTTTCGCGCCGCCGGTGGACATCTACGAAGACGAGCACACCATTACTCTGAAGCTTGAAGTCCCGGGCATCGATGAAAAAGACATTGATGTCCGCATCGAGAACAACACCCTCACCGTTCATGGCGAGCGCAAGATCGAGAAGGAAGAGAAAGAGGAGAACTTCCGTCGCGTCGAGCGCCAATACGGAAGCTTTACTCGCTCGTTCACCCTGCCCAGCTCCGTGGACCCAGGGCAAGTGAGCGCCGACTATGCCAAGGGCGTGCTGAACATCAAGCTCGCCAAGAAGGCCGAAGCCAAGCCCAAGCAGATCAAAGTTAATGTTGGCGGCGAGAAGATCCTCGAAGCCAAGACTGTCGCCAAGGCCGCGTAAAACCAGCAAGTGGTGAGAGAAATGGGAGGCGGCTTACGTCGCCTCCCCCTCATAGTAGGTTGGACCGCAGTTGTCCAGGAGTGGTGATGAACACTGGCACCTTAGGATCACCGTACAAGAGAGTTTGGGCGCAATTTTACAAGGCTGCGCTCTTTGAGTTGGACGCCAACAAGGTTTCAGACCGAATTGCTGAAGCAGAAACCGCACTTGTAACGCGCGCCCGCGAACTGTTTCACTCAGCAGGAGACAATATCGAAGAAGAGCAGGCTGTAGATGACGCGATGTATGCCTTACACGCCTTTCGGAGTGCGTTGAAGTGCAGGCCAAGCGAGAAAAACGCCTCCCAAGAACTAGCCGCTTGAAATCCGACTCGAGGTCACGCTGATGATGGATGCGAATTACATTTCGGGACGTCTCGACAGCATGAGACAAGAAATGAGCGATCTAAGAGCCACGACCGCTCGCTATTGGAGCAAGGACCAGCACACCTCGCTGGAGAAATCCGCTTTCGCTTTACGAAAAGGGCGTTTGTTAGAGATCAAACGGGAAGTGTCAGAAATGATGAAACGCTGTGCTTGAATCCCGGTTGACTTCGAAGTCATAAGGTCAAATCAATCGTGGGTATGGGCGGTCCGAGGTGAAGAAATGTCACCCGCTCGAATACCCTGAAAGAAGCAGCCACTATGGTTCGTGATCCCCGGAAAACATGGCAGTGCTTCGCTCAAGCCGTCATTCAGGAAGACGACCCAGAAAAGCTCACCTACCTGATGCAACAACTTTACCGCGTCCTCAAAGAAAATGGGGAACAGCCCGATCGAACCATCTGAGGCTCATGCGTGCGGCGGGGAGACGAGGGACGTAGCTCAACCTTCTCGATTGGCATAATACCGCGATTTCACTGATGGACCGCGTCGTCGTTTGGATGGTTCGCGTTTGTATCTGCCCAGATTCCAGACTGAACAACCCCACGCTCCGATCTGGAAACCTGGCCCGACTCATTCGTAGCGCAGAGCCCGCATGGGGTCGATTCTGGTGGCCCGCACTGCCGGCAGGTAACAAGCCAGTGCTGCCACGGCAAACATGACGGCGCTCACAGCGATGTAGGTCAGGGGGTTCGTCGGGCCGACTCCGAACAAAAGGCTGGCAAGCATTCGCGTCAGCAGGAAGCCCAAGGCTAAACCGATCCCCAAGCCAATCGCTACCCATCGCAGGCCTCGGCCCATGATCATTTTGAGCACGTCGCCGCGGCGCGCCCCGAGAGCCATTCGCACTCCGATCTCGCGAGTTTGCTGCACCACGGTCGTCGCGAGCACTCCGTAAATGCCAACGCACGCGAGCACAACCGCAAGCCCTCCGAAGATGCTCATGAGAAACGAATCGAAGCGGCGCTGCCCGAGGTTGTCATCGAGAACCTCCTGCATGGTCAGTACGTCGAATACCGGCAGATCCTTGTCGAGCGTCCAGATCTGCTGTTTGATACTCGCGGTCAGAGAAGTTGGATCCGAAGCGCTGCGAACCGCAAGCGTCAAATAGGTGTAGTCCTGCATGGGCCGCGTGACCTCAGGGCGCGTGGCGTCTTCGAGCGATGACTGGCGCGTGTCGCGCACTACGCCGATCACGGTCAACTGCGTTGGATTGGTTTCCCCTCTGGCGGGCACGCTCCAGATGTGCTTGCCAATCGCATCCTGATTGGGCCACAGCTTCCGGGCGAGCTTCTGATTGACCACGATCACGGGCTGGTTCTGGTTGATTTCGTCCACGGTAAAGTTTCTGCCGCTAACCAGCGAAATGCCCAGAGTCTCGAAATACGATGGCGAGCTGATCCCGCGCATGTCTGCTGTCGGTTCACTGCCGTGTTTGGGAACTGGATCGCCCTCGACGGTGAATCGCATGAGACGAATGCGGGTCAGGGGCAAGCCATCGGCAAAGCTCGCCGCCTTCACGCCCGGTAAGGCAGCGATCTTCTCCAGTGCCTGACGGCAAAATACAGCCGTCTGCGTACTGGTCGAGTAACGGTCGGGCGGCAGGCTGAAATGCATCGTCAACAAATGATCGGGACGGAAGCCCGGATCTACATCGAGCACGGACAGCAAACTGCGAATCATGAATCCCGCACCGATCAACAGCACCGAGGCCAGGCTGACTTCGATCACGATCAGGGCAGCGCGCATGGTCTGCGGGTGAGTTCGGGTGAATTGCGCTTCTTCTTTCAGGACCGTGATCACCTCGGTGCGCGAGACATACAGCGCGGGGAAAATCCCGAAGAGCAAGCCGGCGAGAATGCTGGCCGCGGTGGTGAACAGGAGGACCGGAATGCCGATGTGGATTTGCTCTGGCCGGAGAATGTCTGCCGGCTTGAGCGCGAGAATGGCTTTGATCCCCCAGCGCGCGACTAGCAAACCGACGAAGCCTCCAATCAAACTGAGGACCAGGCTTTCCGTGACCATCTGCGCAATCAGTTCAGCGCGGCTCGCCCCGAGAGCTTTGCGGATCGCCAACTCCTTCTGCCGCGCCATTGCACGGGTCAGCACGAGATTCGCCAGGTTCGCGCAGGCGATCAGCAAGATCAGTCCTACTGCCGATAGCAGTATGAGCAGGTTTCGGCGGAGATCCTTGCCTACGTCTTCGACGTACACGGGGAAGATATTTACGCCGAAGCCAGCGTTGAGCGTGGGATTCTGCTCTTCGAGGCGCTTGCCAATCACTTCCATTTCAGCGCGGGCCTGCTCGAGGGAAATGCCCGGGCGCAATCGTGCGTAAACCTGTATCTTCAGTCGGTTCAAGTCTTGTGCGCTACGCTGCTGCGCGGTCAGTTCGTACGGAATCCAGATGTCGGGCTTGCGCTGCTCTGTGCCTTCGCGAGTGGAAGGCAAGTAGAAATGCGCGGGCAGCACGCCGACGATGGTGTAAGGAATATCATTGAGCGTGACGCTCTGTCCGATGACGTTGCGGTTTGCCCCGAAATGGCTCTGCCAATAGGCATCGCTCAAAATGGCTGCTTGGGTGTTTTGTGGGGCAGAGTCGAAGGTCGCGCCGATGGCCGGCGCTACTCCAAGAACCTGGAAGAAGTTCGGCGAAATGCGGGCGCCAGTCACGCGTTCCGGTTCGGCAGTGCCGGTGCGATTCAGGTTCGCGTCTTCCATTCCCGCAATGCCTTCGAAGACGCTCGACTGGCGCTGCCATTCGGCGAAGTTCGTGTAATTGGCAGGAATGCGCTCGCCAATCTGTGCTCCCAGCGCGGGATTCTTTTCCCAGATCATGACCAGACGGTCAGGATCGCGATAGGGAAGTTTGTGGAGCAGGACTCCATCGACCACGCTGAAGACGGCCGTGTTGGCGCCGATTCCCAGCGCCAGCATGAGCACCACAACTGCGGAGAAGACAGGCGACCTGCGCGCCAAGCGGAAAGAATGGCGGAAATACTGCATAAGGTTCGCAGATTTCATGGCAACAAAGACGAATGCGAAGCCTCAATGTTAGCATCGGCGCGCAAAATGGTAGCTCGGAATCTCAGCCTCGAACTCTCGGCGAGACAAGATTTCTCCAATGTCAACGAGGTCGCGGCGTCAGCCGCGAATGAAGCGAGGGAAAATGTGAGCCAGCGAAATCAGGCAGAACGAAGTTCACTGGACAGCTTGCTTGGGCCAAACTCAGCTCGCTGCGGAGGGAGCGAATTGAACGGAACTTGATCCTTAATCGCAGCGGCACTTCGCTTACACAACCAGAACAGAAAAGCAACTGTGGTGAGCCCGAAGAAAAGCCATCCTAGGATGAAAACCTGGAGCCAATGCATGGTCTGGAACCCCTTCGCGATGCGGGGGAGCATCTGTGCAGTGCGGAAGCGATTATAAGTAAAATCAAGCGCCTTGGGAATGGTGCAAATGTTTTCGCTAAAACTGCAAACGCCGGACTGTGAAGGGGTAGCTTGGTGGCAAACCGTAGTCGTTACAGGATTTTCCTTGCTAGAGTTATAAGCACCCCAGGAGGCGCAGCGGGCTCGGTCGAACCAAGGTAGATAACATGTGGGTTAAAGTTTGAAGCAGACCCACACATCGGTTCCAAGTCGAGCTGATGTTTTCTGCAGCCTCCGAGCAACGAATTTCGATCTGCTTCGTAGTGGGCTGCATACCGGTGTGGCTGTTTACTGAGTCATAAACTTTAAGGTATACCCCCCTCCCCCCTGATCTTTTGGAATGATGGGGTTACAGCCAGACTACCCTCAAAATCTTTGAGGAATAAGGACTTATACGCAAAATATTCCGGAATAAGGACTTAGTTTGTCAAAACACGTCTGCTGCCGCGTTCCGTCGGCGGCGTGTCACAGAATCTCTAATTGTCAAAGAGCTAATATAAGCTTGAAATATAATATCTCCTTGGGCGCGGTAAGTCAATGACGCTGAGTCTGGCGTTTGTGGCGAGCTTGATTCCCGAATTGGAACTGACGCGCTACGAATGTGACGGGCGACCTTGTTCAAGTCCGCGGAGCCTTCAGAGGCTACGCTGGGCCCGTGGTGTAATGGGCGCACATTAGCTCGTCCAGCTACAAGGTGCGGGTTCGAGTCCCGTCGGGGTCCACAGCATTCCCTGGCTTTGGTAGGGAAGTTGACGGGGAGTCTGTGGGCTGGCAGACTCCTCAGGTAACGTTGACTTCCAATCTTCGTTTGCTGATGATTAAATCTGTAGCTGGACAGGTTACGCCCCAGGCCGACAACGGTCCGGGGTTTTGCTTTTGGGCGTGTAATGACGGCTGGCAACACCGCGCCCACCATTCCAAACAACGCGGAAAGGGATAGGGCACGCTCGGTGTGGATGACCGTAAATCCCAGTCACAGCTTCAACGTCGGCAGAAATCGCGGAGGCCTTCGGGCCTGGATCGTCTGCTCGAAGCCGTAGGCGATTTTCAGCAACGTGGGTTCGCTCCAGGGGCGGCCGAAAAAGCTTATTCCCACCGGTAGGCCAAAGACGAATCCTGCGGGCACTGTGATATCCGGATAGCCGGCTACTGCGGCGGCGTTTGAACTGCCGCCTACGGCGTGATCTCCGTTGGCGAGATCGGTGAGCCATGCCGGACCGGCCGTGGGCGCCATAATCGCGTCGAGATGAAATTGATCCATCACGGCGTCGATGCCTTCCTTGCGCGACAGACGATGATTCGCCTCCAGGGCATCGGTGTATTCCTTGCTGGTGAGCGGGCCCTTGGCTTCGGCCTTGATGAAAATATCCTGGCCGAAATAAGGCATCTCTTTGTCGCGATTGCTCTCGTTGAAGTCGATGACGTCCTTCAACGATGCCGGCGCTCCTGGCCGGGCCGCGAGGTAGGCGTTGAGGTCGGCCTTCAACTCATACAGCAGCACCAGAAACTCGGTGTCATCGAATTTCCCGTGAGTGGGCAGGTCGGCGGGATCGACGATGTCCGCACCTTGCCGCTTCATGTCGGCGATCAGGTTGTTCATCAATTGATCCTGAGCGTCATTCGAGCCGAAATATTTGCGGGCTACACCGATGCGCGCGCCGCGAAGGCCATGAGGATCGAGAAACTTGGTGTAGTCCGCCTCTGCTTTCCCTGCGCTGGCCGAGGTCGCGCTATCGCGAGGATCGACTCCCCCAAGCGCGCCCAATAAGATCGCGGCATCGCGCACGCTGCGGGCCATGGCGCCGGCCGTGTCCTGGCTGTGGGCAATGGGAATGATGCCGGAGCGGCTGATGAGTCCGAGCGTCGGCTTGATGCCGACAATTCCGTTGGCTGAAGCTGGGCAGACGATCGAGCCGTCGGTTTCTGAACCCACCGCGACTGCGCAAAGACTGGCCGAGATTGCGGCACCTGAACCTGAGCTCGATCCGCAAGGATTGCGGTCAAGCGCGTAGGGGTTCGTAGTCTGGCCGCCACGTCCGCTCCATCCGCTGCTGGAATGGCTGGAGCGAATATTCGCCCACTCGCTGAGATTGGTCTTGCCCAGGATGATGGCCCCGGATTCGCGCAGCTTCCGCGCTACGAAGGAATCTCTGGTTGGCTTCGATCCCAGAAGCGCCAGCGATCCGGCGGTGGTCTGCATGCGGTCAGCGGTGTCGATGTTGTCTTTGATCAGAACCGGGATTCCGTGCATGGGGCCGCGGACGTGGTTCGCTTTCCGTTCTTGGTCGAGTGCATCGGCAATGGCTAGCGCGTCAGGATTGATTTCGATCACGCTGTTGAGCGCAGGACCTTGTTTATCGATCTCCTCGATCCGCGCCAGATATTTCTCCGTGATCGAGCGTGCGGTAAATTTTCCGGAAGCCATTCCCGCTTGCAGGTCGGCGATGGTGATTTCGTCCAAATCGAAAGGTTTGATCTCGAGGGGCGCGAGGCAAGGCGTGTCCTCCCGAGCGGCCGCCAGAGCCGGTAAAACTGCCGCGCTTACACCGGCCAGGGCGCTGGTCCGCAAGAAATGCCGGCGTTGTGTGGAACCGCATGCGATGACTGCGTCTTCTTCAGGGCTCAATCCGGTTGCTCCTGGTCAGCGAGTTGGTAGCAGCAAACCGGGAATTATAGGCGATCGGTCAACGGCGCTTGTCAAACGACGGATGGCGTCTTGCGGCGCGGGGCTGTGAGAAACGTGGGGATCGAAAAGAGATTTCAGGACAAAACAGAATGCTGACGCGAACGGGTGCGCCTTAGCGGCAGGTGTTCAGTTTTTTCGAATGGGCTTTCTTGCCCGCTACTTCGCGTCGATCTTCTTTCGGATGCGTCGAAGTTCCATGAAACAGAGTCCGGAAGTCGTACAAAGAACGCAGCCCATCATGATAATCACCTTCATGTCCATTGCTGCGGGCTCCTCGTCCCGCCTTTGCCCTGCAACTGCTTCAGACTTATACATCCAACAGGAATTGCCTAAGTGAAAGATACAGCAAAAGACTGAATTTGCTGTTGCCATTCTAGTTTCACAACCAGCACCATCGGGTTGCAGCTAAATGCCCAAAATCGCCCCTGCGCACGTTATAATAACTTTTCATGCCCAGATATTCCATCGTGGTGCCCCTGCACAATGAGCAGGAGAACGTCACCGATCTCTATGATCGCCTGAAGGCTGTCATGGAAATGCACGGCGAGAGTTTTGAGATTGTGCTGGTCGACGATGGTTCCCGCGATCGCACCTTTAATCTGCTGCGCGAGATCGCGGCGGTCGATAGCCGGGTGACGGTGGTCAAACTGCGGCGTAACTTTGGCCAGACTTCGGCGCTGGCCGCTGGGTTCGACCATTCGCGCGGCGATTACATTATCGCCATGGACGGCGACCTGCAGCACGACCCCGCCGACATTCCGCTATTTTTGGAAAAGATTGCTGAAGGCTATGACATCGTCAGCGGATGGCGGAAGCGCCGTATTGACAATCTGTGGCTGCGCCGCATCCCTTCAAAATGCGCCAACTGGCTGATGGCCAAGCTGAGCGGTGTCAGCATTCATGACTTTGGGACTACCTTCAAGGCTTATCGTCGCGAGGTGCTGGAGCAGGTTCCGCTTTATGGTGAGTTGCATCGCTTTATTCCGGCCTTGGCGTCCTGGTATGGAGCTTCCATCGTTGAAGTGCCAATTCGTAACGTCAACCGCGAGCGTGGCGCTTCGCATTATGGAATCTCGCGCACCTTCCGCGTGTTTTTCGATCTGATCACGATTCGCTTCCTGCTGCGCTACCTGGCGCGCCCGTTGCATTTCTTTGGCACCGTCGGAATGGTGAGCATTCTAGGGGGAAGTGGAATCGCAGGCTGGCTGATGGTCGATAAGCTTCTCAATCACTCGGATACCATGGCCGAGCATGGCCCACTCATGATCTTCGCCGCGGTCCTGCTGCTGGCGGGATTGAACATGCTGGCAGTCGGCCTGTTGGGAGAGATGCAGGTGCGGCACTATCACGATCCCGCCCGCCGCGCGCCGTATTCCGTGGATCGGCTGCTTCGCGCCCAGAGCAGCGAAGAACACACCATCTCCGAGTGATCCGAGATTGGTTAATCAATGGAGGACGGGCGTCCCGCCCGTCCCAAACTCGACCAAGCAAAACGACCTATCCCTTGCCGAACGCCTCCTTATTCACCACGTAAGGCATCTTGGTGACATCGCCGCCATAATTTCCTTCCAGGACGTCAATGAGGCCTTGCGCACAGCGCCCAGCCATGCCTAAATTCGGGTCGGTAGACAAACGAGTGATGCGTGCAGCACTGGCGAAATGCGGATACAGCCGGCAACGATCTTCAAGTGCCGGATCACGCAACGGTGAATCGGCTGGCAGCGGTTCCTGTTCGTAGACGTCCAGTGCGGCCCCCGCGATCCAGTTCTCCCTAAGCGCCTTCGCCAGAGCAGCTTCGTCAACCACTGGGCCGCGCGAGTTGTTCACTAGAAAAGCCGTAGGCTTCATCATGCGCAGAGTGCGTTCGTTAAAGAGATGATAAGTGGGCGTCGAACTCTCTCCCTCACGAAGCAGCGGCACGTGCACACTGACGAAGTCGGCATGCGTCAGCGCGTCATCCAGCGTCGTGTACTTGATCCACGTCCTTTCTCTCGATATGCCGTGGGAGTGGCGCAGGTCCATCAACCCCTGAATTGCCTTCACGTACTCGTGGTTTTCGTAGGCCGGGTCATAGCAGAGGATGTTCATATCGAAACCGCTGCACTTTTTGATCATCGCCAGGCCGATGCGTCCGGTGCCGATGACCGCAACTGTCTTTCCAGTCACTTCATCGCCGAGGAACGGCAAATACGGATGCCAATATCCCCACTGGTTGTTGCGAGTGAGATGTTCAGCGGTCCACATCTTGCGAGCCAGCACGCCCAGCATGAAAAACGCGAATTCGGCTGTAGCTTCCGTGAGCACGTCGGCGGTGTGCGTGAAGGGGATCTTGTAACGGTTAGCATCGGCACGGTTGATGTTGTCAAAGCCAACCGCAATCTGTGCCACGACCTTGAGGTGTCCTTTGCCCGCCTCGAACACTTCAGCGTCAATTTTGTCCCGCAGGGTTGTGATCAGGCCGTCGATACCGGATTTCACTTTCTCGACAATCAGACTTTTGGGCGGAGCCTCGGGATTGGGATAGACCTCGACGTCATATCCCCGCTTGCGCAGCAGATCGATGGATTCCCCAATATCACAGGTGGCAAAAACGCGGTATTTCGCAGTCATCTTTTTCTCTGATGGCTCTCCGGTTGGAAGTCTTGCGGACGCGCTGACCCGCCTTCGCGCACGAATTCAGCCGCAGATTATCTTACCGCACGCATCGATAGTTGGCGGTTCGGAGGCTTTGCCGGCCTTGCTTAAAAGTGCGTCGTCCCGAAGCCCCGCCCTTTCTCGATCGGGGCGAAGACGGTTGCCGACGAAGGTTACGAACTTGATCCTTCGGGATTAGTTCGTCGCTGAGAAGCTGCCACTCGCCACCTGGAAGCGACGATTTCAACTACTGCATCGTCATTGCATCGGAGCGCTTTCCTGCACACATCCAGCTATCGCTCCCGCAGTCCCGCGATCAGCTGCTGCTCCACACCCAGACCAGCCCCTTTGACTTCCATCAACTCCAGAGCCTTCTGGGCAATGTGCTCAGCGCTGACTTCAAATTCCTTGATCAACTCCCAGGGCGCCCCAGAGTCCCCAAAGCGGTCTTTCACTCCGATGGCGCCGGTGATGATGGGCACATCGTAGAGAAGGGGCGTTTCTGTAATTATTCCGCTGACTCGCCAGGCGAGCGCACCGATCTGGTGCTCTTCCGCCGTAATGACGACGCCGGTCTCCCGGGCCGCGCGAAGAATCGCGGCAACGTCAATTGGTTTCAACGTGTGCAGATTCACAATGCGGCTCTCGTATCCGAAATCACTCTTCAAGATCCAGGCCGCGCGCATCGCCTCGGGGACCATCGGACCACAGGCAATGATGGTGAGGTCTTCTTCTTCGTCTTGATAACGGGACGCCAACACCGTCTCGAAGGCATCCGCGAAATTAGCGGCGGGCTTGCGGAAGCGGATGACATTGGCATGGCCAAACACGAACGGAGTATGCTCGTAGGTGACCACTGGAGTCGCCTCGCGCGCGAAGCGGATATACTTCGGTCCCTGATGTTTGAGCAGCAGATAATCCGTAGCTTTTCGAGTCTCGATCGCGTCGCAGGGAACGACCACAGACATGTTCGGCAATCCGCACATGGCAAACAGGTCTTCCAGAGCCTGGTGCGTGGCACCATCCGGGCCCACCGAAACACCACCGTGTGCGCCTGCAATGAGCACGTTGAAATTGCCATAGCACACCGAGGTACGAATCTGGTCGAGATTGCGTGCCGCGGCAAACGTCGCGTAAGTGCCCAGCACTGGCAGCTTGCCTTCTTTAGCCAAACCGGCTGCAGCGGAGGTGGCCGATTGCTCCGCGATTCCCATGCTGATCCAGCGCCGCTTACGCTCCGGATTCGCCGCATAGAAGTCGCTGATCGTGATCGAGCCGGAAATGTCCAACCCCAGACATACCACGCGCTCATCGCCTCCATTCGCGGCCAGGGACTGGCCGAAGCCTTTGCGCGTCGGCTCCATCGGGGTCTTCATGTTTTCCGCCGCATTCCACCAGTAGTTGCGGCTGAAGTGAGGCATCTTCGCGTCAAGCTTGCGATCCACCTCGCTCTGATACTCCTTGGCTTTCTTAAGTAGGAACTGCACCGGAATCTGTTCCATCAATCCAAGTTCCGCCAGACCTTTCATCATCTCTTCATAATTCGGGGACCTGCCGTGCCAGCCCGCTACATTCTCGATGAAGCTCACCCCTTTGCCCTTCACCGTCGCGGCGATAATCACAACCGGCTTTCCCATCCCGGCCTTGGCCTTCTCCAACGCCTCGACCACTTGCTTCATATCGTGCCCATCGATCGAGAGCACCTCCCAGCCGAAGCTGCGATACTTTTCCGCGAGCGGATCCACATTCATCACGTCCCGCACCCAGCCGTCGATCTGCAGCTGGTTGTAATCAATGATGCCGATCAGGTTGTCGAGTTTATGATGGCCGGCTTCCATAGCGGCTTCCCAGATCTGCCCCTCCTGCTGTTCGCCGTCGCCCATGATGCAGAAAGTCCGGTAGTCCTTCTTATCGAGCTTGCCGGCCAGCGCAATTCCCACAGCAATGCTGAGTCCTTGCCCCAGCGATCCAGTCGAAACCTCCACGCCGGGGAGCTTGAGCCAATGAGGATGGCCCTGGTAGGGCGACGACAGCTTGCGTAACAGCACTACGTCGTCCACCGGACAGAAACCGGCAAAGGCCAGCCCGAGATACAAGCTCGGTGCCTTGTGTCCGGTCGACCAAATAATGCGGTCACGGTCGGACCAGGAGGGATTCTCGGGATCGTGGTCAGCAACCTTCAAGTAGAGCGCGGCAGTAATGTCCATGATCGAAAGCGTTCCGCCCGCATGACCCGAGCCTGCCGCGCACAACGCGACCAGGTCGTAGCCGCGCATCCGATTGGCGGCGTCCTTGAGTTGTTCGATTGAGTACTCCCGAAGTGTCCTGCCGGTGCTGGAATTCTTGATAGCCATGTGCCCCATCCTTCCGCGCCAGGCTGGACAGAGAATTGCCCGCGCTGGTATCCCGACACGTCGAGTCTAGACGGGGACGTGCACGGCCTCAGTGCGGTAGATCACGAGAGGGTGTGACGTGGACGGACAAAACCTGGCCACGGATCTTCATTGATTTACATGGATTGAATTGAAAGGAGACGCAGCTAGCCGCGTTTCTATACCGCTACAAATTCTGCTTCGTCCACTGGTCGATCCGCCCTAACGCCTTGTTCAGGTTCTCCAGCGAATTCGCTACGCTGAAGCGCAGGTAGCCTTCTCCATAATCGCCAAATGCTGTGCCTGAAAGGCATGCCACGCCCGCGTCTTCGAGCAAAGCGTCGGCCAGTTTCTTGGATTTCCATCCCGTCTTGGTGATATTGGGGAAGACGTAAAACGCGCCCTTGGGCACGCGGCAGGAGAAGCCTTTGACCCGATTCAGTCCGGCCACAAAAACGTCGCGCCGTTTCTGAAATTCTGTCCGCATCTTGTCCACCGGCGACTGAGGGCCGCGAATGGCCTCGATTCCAGCGATCTGGGTGAAACTAGCCGTGCACGAAGTGGAATTCGTCATCAGCCGCGCGATGTGGGCCGCCAGGTCCGGCCGCATCACCCCGTAGCCCATCCGCCATCCGGTCATCGCATAAGTCTTCGAGAAGCCGTCGAGCAGGATGGTACGTTCTTTGAAGCCGGGTTCGGACATGATGGAATGATGGCGCGCGCCGTCGAACATCAGCCGGCTGTAGATTTCATCCGACAACACCATGATGTTCCGATCGCCGATGGCTTCGGTGATGCCCTTGATGTCGCGTTTGCTAAGCGTACCGCCAGTAGGATTGTGGGGCGAATTCAATATGATCAGCCTGGTGCGATCCGTAATCAGATGGGACAGTTCTTCTACATCCAGGCTGAAATCCTTCTCTTCCCAGAGGCGCACAGGCACGGCCTTGGCGCCGACGTAATGAATCATCGACTCATAAATCGGGAAGCCGGGATTGGGATAAATGACCTCGTCTCCGACATCCGCCAACGCCAGAATGGTGAAAAAAATAATTGGCTTGCCGCCCGGGACTACGACGACCCAGTCGCTCGTGACCTTCACACCGCGGCTGCGTTCCACATCTTCCGCAATCGCCTCCCGCAACTGAGGCAATCCCGCCGATGGGCCGTAGTGAGTCCAACCCGCTTTGAGGGCGTCGATGCCGGCGTCGACGATATGCTTGGGAGTATCAAAGTCGGGCTCGCCAATTTCCAGATGGACGACATCTTTGCCCTGACGCTCGAGGGCGCGAGCCTTGTTTAATACTTCAAAGGCTGTCTCGGTTCCCAGCCGCGACATGCGTTCGGCGAGACGAAGTTCGAACTGCGTAGCTTTTTCCATGGTCGCAAAGGTTGTCATTATATTCCCCCGCGGCTGATTGCGTCGGTGACGCGCAAGCGCGGTATGCCTTCCCAACCAATAATATGCCACTTTGAGCCCGCATGAATAATCGGACGTGCCCATGTGGGTAGTACCATCCAGGCTGCAAAGCTTTGCATATTGACGCGTATCGCACCCGAGAAGAGAATGAGGGCCTCTCTTGGGCATTCGGATCCACGGATGAGAGAAAGCGCAAAGGAGGATTTCACGATGAGGATCAGGCAATCGATAGCGGTTCTAGTGGGCGCAGCACTGCTTGCGCCTATGGCGCTGGCGGCGCCGCAATGCTTTTCGCCATTCAGCGGGGTCTACATTCGGTTCGAGCAACCGGTTACCGACTCGGCGGTGGCGCGGAACGGCCGGGTCTGGGGAGCTCTGTCGTCGTGCGACGGGCTTTCATCCTGGCCGGTAGTGGGCAACTCGTACCACAGCAAGGCAGACGGACTGGTAGTCGCGTTCCGCGCGTTTACGGTTGACGCCAACAACTGTGGCGCGGTTGATTGGGTCGGCACGCTGAAAGGCAAACCACTTTCCGGCCCGTTCGAGCTGTTTAACCAAAGAACCAACTTCGGAAACTCGGGTACGTGGACCGAGATCACGTGCCCGACTCCGCCGGAACATGCCGTGAAACCGCCTGCGGGAGTCGATCCTCTGGGAAACGCGGCGAAATAAGAATCTCTCACTCGACGCAAGGCCTGAAAAAATGGAACGCCCCGCATGGCGATCGCGGGGCGGTTCCTTTTTCTCCGCGTATTATGGTCGCGTATGTTTTCGCATCGCACCGACTGGAAGCTTTCGCCCAACCGCTTCACTCAAGCGCAACAAGAGTTGCGGGCTGCGGGCAGGGAAGTATTCGACCTCACGATCTCGAATCCTACTAAGGCGGAGTTGCACTACGACCCGGAAACCATTTTGCAAGCGCTGGTCAATCCTCTGGCGATGGATTACGATCCTCAGCCCAAGGGCTTGCGGAGCGCGCGCGAGGCCGTTGCTGGCTATTACGGCAAACAGCATAACGACATCGATCCTGAATCGATCGTTCTGACCACCAGCACCAGCGAAGGTTATTCATACGTCTTCCGTCTGCTATGCAATGTGCAAGATGAAATTCTGGTGCCCAAGCCGAGCTATCCACTGTTTGAGTTTCTGGCCGACTTGCAGGATGTGAAGCTGGTCCCGTATCCGCTGCTTTACGATCACGGCTGGCAGATCGACTTTCCGTCTTTGTATAAGGCGGTGAGCCATCGCACCCGGGCGGTGGTCGTGGTTCATCCTAATAATCCCACGGGTTCCTTTGTGGCTGACAAGGAACGCAGCGTCCTCAACCAGTTCTGCCGCGAATACAATCTGGCGCTGGTTGCCGATGAAGTCTTCCTCGACTACGCGCACGACGGCGCAGCGCGCGCAACATTCGCGGACAACCGGGAGGCTCTCACGTTTACGCTGAGCGGCTTGTCAAAAATCTCCGGGCTGCCGCAGATGAAGCTGGCGTGGATCGCGACCAGCGGTGCCGACCTCCAGGTAAGCGCGGCACTGGCGCGTCTGGAGGTGATTGCAGACACGTATCTGTCGATGAATGCTCCCATTCAATTGGCCGCACCCGTATTGCTGGAGCAGCGCCATTCCGTTCAGCCCCTGCTGCTGGATCGGGTGCGAGCCAACTTGAGCGAACTGGATCGCGGATTGGCCAAACAGAAAAGCTGTCGCCGCCTTGACGTTGAAGGAGGTTGGTATGCGGTTTTGCGGGTTCCGGTTACGCAATCCGACGAAGACCTGGCAATTGAAATCCTGCGCAAACACTCCGTGTTGGTGCACCCCGGACATTTCTACGATTTTCCTAACGATGGATACTTGATCGTCAGCCTGATCACGCCCCTTCAGGATTTTCGCAAGGGAATTGCGAAGGTGTTGGAGCTCTTGAATCCATAGTACGCTCACTAGATACCGTTCTGGCATTTGGAAAAATTGTCGTGTGGAAAATTTCGACTCCACTTCGCGCTTCGATCAACTTATACTCTCGTTAATATCCGCATCGAAGTCCAGATGCATGTGCCGCCATGATCCTGACCATCGACCACGGAGCGGTCCGGGAACTGCAACTCAACCGCCCGCCGGTGAATGCGCTGTCGCCCGAGTTGATCGCCGCACTCAAAAAAGCCGTCGAGCTGGCGCCCCAGGACGGGGCGCGGGCGCTGGTGCTGTCTGGGATGCGTGGCAAGTTCTCCGCGGGGCTCGATATTCCGCTGCTGCTGACGCTTGATCGTCCTGCGATAGCAGATCTGTGGCGCGAGCTTTACGCGCTGCTCGGCGCGATTGCGTGCTCTCCTATTCCGATCGCCGCGGCAATCACGGGCCACGCCACCGCTGGCGGCACAGTTTTGCCCATGTTTTGTGATAGCAGGATTGCGGCGCAAGGCGATTGGAAGTTGGGGCTCAACGAAGTGCAGGTTGGACTGCCCTTGCCGCCGGTGATTTTTTCTGGACTGGAGCGCTTGATCGGTGTGCATCAGGCGGAGAGGCTCGCCGTCGGCGGTCTTCTCATTTCTCCTGATGAAGCTGCGCGAATCGGACTGGTCGACGAGGTTGTTCCCCTGGATCAAGTAGTGAGCCGCGCACTCGATTGGGGCCGTAGCCTGGTGGCACTACCGGTGGATGCGATGGCCGCTACGCGGCGGCACGCTCGGGCGGATCTCTTCGAAATGTTTGCGGCGCCTTTCGATCTCGAACTCGACCAGGTGAACGCGATTTGGTGGAGTCCCGAGGCGCAGACCACGCTTAGGGCTTTGGTCGATCGTCTTGCCCGGAAAAAGGCTTAGTCGCGCTCCTTACGTTCTGCTCTGGGCTTGAGATCGAACCCCTGATGTCACGGTGCGGGGGAGACGAGGCAGCGGCCGTCGAGCGCGAATTTGATAGCGGGAATTAAGTCGAGATACAACCGCAGCTTTAAGACGTAGCCGAGAGCGCCAGTCGCCAGGGCGGCTTCGACAATCTCACGGTCGTTGTTTGCGGTTAGAAATACAATCTGGGTCGAACAGTTCTCATTTTCTCTTATACGTTCGGCGGCTTGGATTCCGTTCAGACCGGGCATGGAGATATCGAGAACAGCAATTTCAGGCTGCAGCCGGACTGCGGCTTCCAGTGCAGCTCGACCGTCATTCACTGCCCCGACCACTTCAAAATCAAGGGCTAAGAGCGATACCACCGTCTCGAGCATCGCGGGATTGTCGTCGGCTACGAGAACTCGTGGTTTGGTCAAACCGGCATCCCTGGACGGCAAATCTCCCCCTTACGCTGGCGTTGCGAGAACCCTCACTGCACGACCCTGGGAATGTATAGTTATGACCGTACCATTCCACGTTCTGAATAATTCAACCCGATCGACGGGAAAATGTTTCGCTACCGATTAATAAATCGTCGAGACTGTGATGCGGACAGGTGCGAAGAACGTTGTCTGACGGGAGAAGACACCGGTGATCTTGGTCGAGATGCAAGACGATTGGAATCAGCGTAATTGCTACGGTTCATCCGGCAGCCCGGACCGAGTCGTTTCCTGAACTGAGAGGGACACGAGCGTGGATAGTGGTGCCACGCTGGGGTTTGGAGTCGATGGAGAACTTTCCCCTCACTAGCTGCAAACGCTCCTGCATGCTGGTGAGACCAAGCCCCCGGCTCTTCAATGCGGTTTCCAGGTCAAAGCCCGCGCCGGAATCGCTGACCGTGAAATGAAGCTCACCCGGCGCTCCCCACAGCCGCACTTCGAAACGCTGCGCCCCGCTATGCTTCGCCGAGTTGTGCAAGGCTTCCTGCAGGACGCGAAAAAGGCAAAGGGAAATCTCTGCGGGGACGGGGCTGGGCAGGTCGTGGCTTCTGAAGTCAATCTCCACTCTCTGATGCTCGCTGAACTCTTTGCAGAAGCCTCTCATAGCTGCCGCCAAGCCCAGATACTCCAGCCTGGGAGAGTGCAGCTCGTGGGACAGCGCCTGGATATCCTTGGATATCTCCGAGGTCTCCTTCCGTAGCCTATCCACGAGGCCGAGGATTTCAACCGTCGCATTGGGGAGGTTCCTTTTGAGTTGATCGATCGCGACCGCCAGCAATGCGAGGCGCTGGTTGGTGTCGTCATGCAGATCTCGCGCGATCCGGGTGCGTTCCTGCTCTTGCGCTTCAATCAAGCTGCGACGCATGGCAGCGAGTGCTTCTTCGGCAAGTTTGCGCTCCGTAATGTCTACATCCATTCCGAGCATGCGCACGGCCTCACCGTCGGGCGAGTAATAGAATTTTCCTGTAGCTTCGACCCAGCGAACGGTTCCGTCGGGCCAAAGGATGCGGAACTCTACCGTGTACGGTTTGTGGCCTTGCATTGCTTCGTTGGTGGCATTCCAGACCTTGTCTTGGTCCTCCGGATGCACGCGACGACGAAAATCTTCTACATGTCCGACGTAGGAATCCGAAAAGATTCCGAACACGGTCCGAAGATCTCCGAACCAGGAATCTCGTCCGCTCTTAATGTCCCAATCCCAGGCTACGGATTTTCCCGATTGCATTGCCAAACGGAGCCGATCATTGGCCAGGGCCAGCTCTGTTTCTGCCAGTTTGCGGGCGGTGACGTCCGCCACTATGCCTACGATTCTGAGCATCCTGCCTTGCCCGTCGAAGTGCGCACGACTGTTCCTCTGTAGCCAAATCACCGAGCCGTCGGGACGTACCAAGCGATAGGCGATTTCGAGGTGGGGCTTCTCAGGGGTGAGGTCGGCAAGGGCACCTGTCAGGCGTTCTAGGTCGTCCGGGTAGACCTTGGCCAACATTTGCTGACCGGTTGCGTGTATCGCATCATCTACTCCGAGAATCTTAGCGCTCTCGGCTGAGCGCACGATCAGATCGGTGGTGGCGTCCCATTCGTAGGCGAACATCTTCCCGGCTTGAACTGCCAGGCGAAGCCGTTCTTCGCTCTTTCGCAGCGCCTCGTCTGCCTGTTTCTGTCCTTCTACGAGGGCGGCGAGAACCATAAAAGGCGTGGCAGCGAATAACAAGAAGAGCTGCAGCGACAGCACGTTATTGAGCGGTGCGGATCCGGTGAAGGGACCACGGCCGTGGACCGCGCCCCATATTGACAGAAAAGCAATTACGATCACCGAACTGGAAGCTCCCGTCGCTCCGAAACGCAAACCGGACCAGAGCAGAAACGGGACTAGAGAATAGAGCAGGGCCGGTGGAGTGTTTTTCCCGGAAGCGATGAAGGTAAAATATCCGAGAAGCACTAACGCAGCAATCAGCACCGTTGCTTCCAGATACTCGGCGCGTGATTTGCGCGACCATGCCCGCGCTTCGCCGGCCCAACTCAAAATTGCGGGGGTTAGCGTCAGGAATGCCAATGCCTCCGAAAAAAAACTGACTCTCCAATTGATCCAATAGTTGCCGTTCAGGGCGGCGGCGCCGACAAATGCTCCGGCGAACGGCGCGAGGATGACCGCAAAGAATGAATACTTGGCCAGAGCCTTGACGCTTGTGAGCCGAGGCACACCGTCGAAGGAATAACTAACACCCAAAGCGGCGATCAGAACTTCGACCGTGTCGGCCAGAATGAGCCAAATCGCTGAACCAACCGTGAGGCCTGTCTGAAGGTCATACACGACAAATGCCGCAAAGGACGCAGGAATGAGCACCGGCCAGATCCTCCGCGGTACGAGTAGCAGCGTGGACACCAGCAACGCGCAAGCCGGCCAAAGGGGACAAAGCGTTTGGGGACGCAGGGTCAGTACCCCGCCCACCCTTGCAGCGAGATAGGAAAGGCCAGAAACCAGAAACGCCAAGGCCAGCGTGTTGAACGGGGAATCGGCCTTCGCGTTGCTTAAGAGTGGGCCACTACGGGCGCTGGCCATGGCGCACCTCCGTGGCATAAGAAAGTGGCAGCCCGAGGTGCTGGCACGCGCGGGCGGCAATTCTTTCGCGGTGTGCGAGATGCTGGTGGCGCAGATGTGAAGAATTCAGTAATCCGATTGACATACAGGTCGGCGGATCCGCCTTGGCAGTTCGATGGGATGAGATGATACTCATTGCGGCCCCCTCAAATCGGCTGGTGCGTTCCAAGCCTAGCCGATCGATGTCCATATTAACAACCGCAAGAAAGTACCAACTCCTAATGCAAAACCATGCCAAGGGTGTTATACGCGCCCATCCGCGCAGATTCAAGGGTTGGCAAGGCCGGGCGCCGACAGGCGCCTTTTGTGTTAAGCCTAGTTCTTCAGGAAAGGATTGTTCTTGCGCTCTTCGCCAATGGTGGTCTGGGGACCGTGGCCGGGAGTGACGACAGTTTCATCCGGCAGGGCGAGCAGTTTGTCGTGCAGGGACTTGATGATCTTCTCGAAAGAACCGCCGGGCAAATCGGTCCGGCCAATGCTGCCTGCAAACAGCGTATCGCCGGCGATCAGTTTCTTCTCGACGGGAAAATAAAGACAGATGCTTCCCTCGGTATGGCCCGGAGTGAAAAGCACATTCGCCGCCAGCGAACCGGCTTTGACCGTATCGGCCTGTCCGATGTTCTGATCAATTTCCACTTTGCCTGGAGGAGCGACGCCAATCCATGTGGCTTGGATATCGAGCATCTTGAGCAGATCGTAATCGTTCTGATTGAGGAGGATCGGCGCACCCGTTGCGGCTCGTAGTTTCATGGCGCCGCCCACGTGGTCGATGTGCGCGTGCGTAACGACGATTTGCCTTACCTGCAGGTTGTGCTTGCGAATCAGAGCGAGAATGCTTTGGATCTCATCGCCGGGATCGATGACCATGGCTTCGCGCGTGGTCTCGTCTCCGATAATGGAGCAGTTGCACTGCAGCGGGCCAACGGGGAGGATTTCGTGGATCATGAGGGTCCGTCGTTGGCCGCTGGTCGTGAGCCATCAGTCAAGTGCTGTTGGCGAACGATCAACGACGAACGACCAACGACTATTTCTGCGATGCCGGCGCAGGTGGCGCGGCAGGTTTCACCGGTTGTGATTTGGCCGGCGCGGCTTTGACTCCCTGCAGCACCGAGTTCGTACCAGCATGGCGCGAAGCGAAAACCGAGAGCGTGATCGAAGTCACCATAAAGATGATGGCCGACCATGTAGTTGCCCGCGACAGAGCCGTCGCGGCGCCGCGCGGTCCGAAGGCGGTCTGGCTGCCCATGCCACCGAAGGCCGCCGCAATATCGCCGCTCTTGCCGCTCTGCAGTAGCACTACGATGATGAGAAATAAACAAACCGCGATGTGAACGATCGTAATCAAAATGACCATGAGCTTAACAATTCCTCGACCGGCATACTTCGCGGTCCGTCCTTAGTTTAAGGGCCTGTTCGAATAAAGCGTTGATCGGGATGGCAACCAAGCTTCGCCGTTGATAATACGGAACTTGGCTCGCTCTCCGTCGGGTCTGAAAGGGCCTTCCGGCTGAAATCCCACGCGCTGCCCGTTTATTGTACGACGCCCATGCGGCAGAACACAAACTCACCGCCTCGAGTGCCGCCAGTGTCTGAACAGGCATTACCTCAATCGCAAAGCCGTTGACAGTTCTCCGGAAAGATGCGATTGTATTGGGAATCCAACGCAGTCTAACTGCACTATTTAAGATGATAAGTTCTGCCCAAGCCTCGTTGTCGTCGTTGAAATCGGTCCTCCGGTTCCGGGCGGAGCTATTTGGCGTACTCATTCTGCTGGTACTTTTTATTATTACGGGTGTAGCTGTAACACCCGGAGCCAGCGGATGATGTAGCCCAGAAAAGATTCAAACCAGAGGCCATCATCCAGAAAAGATGATGGCCTTAAGTTTTTTGCAGGCCTTTTGATCGGCCGAAAACGGAGCGGGAATGAGCGAAGCGAAACTCAAGAGCGCGACCCTTACGCAAGGCCCCAGTCGTGCGGGGGCCCGCGCCATGTTGAAAGCCGTGGGTTTCACGGACCAGGACCTGAAACGGCCTCTGATCGGAGTAGCCAATACCTGGATTGAAATCGGCCCTTGCAACTATCACTTGCGCGAGCTCGCGGCCTCGGTGAAGCAAGGCATTCGAGCTGCCGGAGGAACACCTATGGAGTTCAATACGGTCTCCATCTCCGACGGCATCACGATGGGGACCGAGGGCATGAAAATGTCGCTGGTCAGCCGCGAAGTGATTGCTGACTCGATTGAGTTAGTCGCGCGGGGCAATCAGTTTGACGGCATCGTGGCGCTGGTGGGATGCGATAAAACCATCCCCGGAGCAATTATGGCGCTGGCACGGTTGAATATTCCGGGCCTTGTGTTGTATGGCGGATCGATTGCCCCGGGCCATTACCACGGGCACGACGTCACGATTCAGGATGTGTACGAGGCCGTGGGAGCGCATGCGCAAAAGCGAATGAGCGACGCGGATCTGCTGGCCATGGAAAACAGCGCGTGTCCGGGAGCGGGCGCCTGCGGCGGGCAGTTCACCGCGAACACCATGGCGATGGTTTGCGAGTTTCTCGGCCTTTCGCCGATGGGCAGTGCCAGCATTCCGGCGCTGGATGAGCGGAAGCCAGAAGTCGCCAAGGCTGCGGGTGCGAAGGTGATGGAGTTGCTAAAGGACGATCTGCGGCCGGGACAAATTCTTACTCGCGATGCGTTCGAGAACGCGATTGCCAGCGTGGCTGCAACCGGGGGCTCAACGAACGCCGTGTTGCATCTGCTCGCCATCGCGTACGAAGCGGGGGTGGGCCTCTCTTTGGACGACTTTGATCGCATCTCGGAGCGCGTGCCTCTGCTGGCTGATCTCAAACCTGGTGGGCGATTCGTAGCTACTGATCTGTATCACGCGGGTGGAACCGGACTGGTCGCGAAACGGCTGGATGAAGCCGGGCTATTGCACGGAAGCGCTCTGACCGTCAGCGGTAAGAGTATTGGCGATGAGGCAAAAGCCGCGAACGAAACGGCGGCGCAGGAAGTCGTACGTCCGCTCGACCGGCCTATCAAGCCGACTGGCGGCCTCGTGATCTTGAAAGGGAATCTTGCTCCCGAAGGATGCGTAGTAAAGGTGGCGGGACACGAGCATCTTCATCACCGCGGACCGGCGTGCATTTTCGACAGCGAAGAAGCCGCGTTCGCAGCGGTGCAGCAGGGACGCATTCGGGCCGGGGATGTGTTGGTCATTCGGTATGAAGGCCCGCGAGGCGGTCCCGGCATGCGGGAGATGCTAGGTGTGACGGCGGCACTCATGGGTGCAGGTCTCGGAGACTCAGTGGCCTTGCTCACGGACGGCCGCTTCTCGGGGGCCACGCGTGGATTGATGGCTGGTCATGTCGCGCCGGAAGCAGCCTCTGGCGGTCCGATTGCTGCGGTTCGCAATGGAGATGTCATCATCTTCGATGTGGAACGGCGTGAGTTGCAGGTAGAGCTTTCGGGCGATGAAATTCGGAAACGGCTGGCGTCCTGGAAGCAGCCAGAGGCACGCTACAGGACCGGAGTGATGGCGAAATACGCGCGACAGGTTTCGTCGGCAGCGCTGGGCGCAGTTACGAATTAGGGAAATGAATCTTTTGTGTACCTTCGTGTCCTTTGTGGTTCTAGCATTTGAACTTCACTAACCACAGAGGACACGCAGGTACACAAAGCAAGAGAGTCATGGAGCTTATGAAGAAAACCGGTGGAGAGATTATCTGGGAATGCCTCAAGCGCGAAGGCGTGAGGCATATCTTTGGTTATCCGGGTGGAGCGATTTTGCCTGCCTATGACGCGCTGTGTAAATACCCCGAGATCCATCACGTGCTGGTGCGCCACGAACAGGGCGCGGCGCATATGGCTGACGGTTACGCGCGCGCCGGCGGTGGAGTCGGAGTCGCCATTGCCACTTCGGGGCCGGGCGCGACCAATCTGGTCACGGGCATTGCCACGGCGATGATGGATTCGTCGCCGATTGTCTGCATCACGGGCCAGGTCGGCAGCAAGCTGATCGGTTACGACGCTTTTCAGGAGACCGACATCACTGGCATCACGCTGCCAATCACGAAACATAACTATCTGGTCACGCGAGCCGAAGATCTTGCCCCTGCGATGCGCGAAGCTTTCTGGTTGGCAAAGTCGGGGCGGCCGGGGCCGGTGCTGATCGATGTCACCAAGGATGCTCAGCAGGCGAGTTGCGAATTCGATTGGGATGCGGCCGAGCCAGGGCACCGCAATCGTTGTCTTGCAGCCAGTTCGACCGCCCCGCAATATGGCGATGCGCTCGATTTGATCAACCATGCCAAGCGGCCGGTGATTCTGGCTGGACACGGTATTTTGCTCTCTGGCGCGATGCGCGAAGTGAGCGCGTTCGCCGAACGGGCGCAAGCTCCGGTTGCGATGACGCTGCTCGGCATTGGTTCTTTCCCTGCGTCTCATCCGCTGAACCTTGGAATGATGGGTATGCACGGCGAAGCTTGGGTTAACACGGCAATCCAGGAGGCCGATCTGCTCCTCGCGTTCGGTATGCGCTTCGATGACCGCGTCACTGGAAATCTCAAAACCTACGCGCCGATGGCGAAGAAGATCCATCTCGAAATCGATCAGGCCGAGGTTAACAAGAACGTCAAGATCGACGTCGCACTCATCGGGGACTTGCGTGAAGTGTTGTGCGAACTGCTGCCCCGAGTGGAGGCGGGCAATCGTGAAGCATGGTTGTCGCGGATTCAGGAACTGAAGGGCGACTCGGCGGTGCGCGACATCCAGAATTTGCCGGACGACGGCCATCTTTATGCCGCACACGTAGTGAATGACTTATGGCGGGAGACGTCTGGGGATGCCGTGGTGGTTACGGATGTCGGCCAACATCAGATGTGGGAGGCGCAGTATTACAAACACGACAAGCCGCGCACGCTGATTACGTCTGGTGGTTTGGGCACGATGGGTTTCGCTCTGCCCGCCGCTATCGGCGCCAAGTTCGCGCGGCCGGATGCGGAAGTCTGGGTCGTCGCGGGTGACGGCGGTTTTCAGATGACGATGGCCGAGCTCGCCACCATTGCGCAGGAGCGCCTCGACATCAAGGTCGCCATTATCAACAACGGTTATCTGGGCATGGTGCGGCAATGGCAGGAGTTCTTTTACGAGCGGCGCTACAAAGCCACGCCGCTTTATAGTCCAGACTTCGTGAAGCTTGCGGAGGCATTTGATTTGCCCGGCACGGCGGTGCGGCAGCGCGCCGATGTCGTTCCAACGATTCGCAAGGCCCGCGAGCATCGCGGAACGTACGTGATCAATTTCTGTGTGGAACAGGAGGACTCTGTCTTCCCGATGGTGCCTGCGGGTGCCGATCTTCACGCCATGATTCGCCGTCCGAGTCCATTGGTTGAAACTGCGCAAGACTTGTGAGGAAACAATGCTGATGACACTGGTGGTCCAGGTCGAGAACAAGCCCGGGGTCCTGAACCGGGTGGCATCGCTATTTCGGCGGCGCGGTTTCAACATCGAATCGCTCACGGTCGGGCACACGGAGAAGCCCGGCGTCTCACGCATGACCATTGTGGTCGATACCGACGAAGCGGGCGCTCTGCGGATCGAAGCCAACCTGTACAAGTTGGTGCACGTGCAGCGCGTCGAAAATGTCACGTCGACTCCGTCGGTGTTCCGCGATCTGGCCATGATCAAAGTCAGCGCGTCTCCGGAAACACGGGCCGAAATCATGCAGCTGGCGCACGTCTTTCGTGCCCGTATCGTGGACGTGAACAGCGAGTCGTTAGTGATTGAGACTACGGGCGCCGAGGACAAGATCGATGGCCTGGTTGAGATATTGCGTGGCTACGGGATTCTCGAAATGGCGCGAACTGGTCGCGTTGCGATGACCCGTGGTCCCAGGCCTGAGGCGTCGGCAAGTGCGTCTGGCCAAGACGATTCGTTGGAGGACGAGTCGGTGTCGTATTCGGTTTAGTAATTAGTTTAGTAACTATTTGTGGAGGTAAGTATGGAAAACCTGAAAGCGAAGTTGGAGAAAACCCTGGAGGAACATCAACGAGAGAGCGGCTTGCACATGATCGGAGGTCGTGAGCGGCTGGTGGCACGGCTTCTGAAAGTGCTCGATCCGCCGGTTCATGACGCGGGAAGCGCTAGTCACGCGGCTTCGGACGAGGACGGCCGGTGCTGTCAATAACTGAGTGAATGTGCAGCATAGCTGCGCGCATATCGAATCACCAAAGTTCAAAGGAGAAACGAAATGGCAAAAATGTACTACGACAATGATGCCGACCTGGCACTCATTCGTGGCAAGAAAGTCGCCGTGATTGGCTACGGTTCACAGGGTCATGCACACGCTCTAAATCTTCGCGACAGCGGAGTCGAAGTTGTGGTCGCGCTCTCCGGGACAAGCAAATCCCGTGCCCGTGCTGAGGCTGAGGGGCTGCGCGTGGTTTCGCCCGCTGAAGCCGCGGTTTGGGGAGACGTCATCGTTTTCCTGGCGCCCGACACAACTCAGCCGGCCATTTACCGGGAAGCGGTTGCTCCCAATCTGACCGCGGGGAAAACTCTGTTCTTCGCCCACGGTTTTAACATCCACTTCGCAACCATCCAACCGCCTGGCGACGTGGATGTAATCATGATCGCCCCGAAAGCCCCGGGCCATCGAGTGCGCGAGGTCTTTCTCGATGGCGGCGGAACGCCCGGGTTGCTGGCCGTCTACCAGGATGCCAGCGGATCGGCGAAGGCTTTGGCGCTTTCCTATGCGAAAGCGCTGGGATGCACACGAGCCGGCGTCATCGAGACGACTTTCAGCGAAGAAACGGAAACCGATCTCTTCGGCGAGCAGGCCGTTCTATGCGGAGGCGTGAGCGCGCTGGTGAAGGCCGGGTTCGAAACCCTGGTCGCAGCTGGTTACCAACCTGAGATCGCGTACTTCGAATGCATGCACGAGCTCAAGCTGATTGTGGATCTGATGTACCGCGGCGGCTTGAACTACATGCGGTACTCCATCAGCGACACAGCCGAGCATGGTGATTACACGGGTGGGCCGCAGTTGATTACTGACGAAACGCGACAGACCATGCGCCGAATGCTGGGCGAGATTCAGCGTGGCGAATACGCCCGCAAGTGGATCGCGGAAAACGAAGCTGGACGACCGTGGTTCAACGCCACACGCAAGAGTGAGCAGTCGCATCCCATCGAGCAAGTGGGAGCACGCTTGCGCGAACTTATGTCTTTCCTGGATCCGGTGCGGATTGGGCCCGACGGGAGCCCAGAGAAGGCGTCGCAGCCCGCGGCCGAGTTTGTCTCCAGCGGCGCCGATTGACACTGACGAAGAGAAGAGGTCGAACCTATGCATGTGTACGACTGGAATTCGATGCAGCCGGAGGCGGTGACCGAACTCTACCGGCGTACCGTCGCGCAGGGAGAGAAGATGAGCGTGGCTCGGCTCGAGGTCGCGAAGGGATCGTCGACGCGAGCTCACCGCCATGAGAATGAAGAAGTCATCATTCTGCTGAAAGGGTGTTGGCGATTTCATTTCGTTACCGGTGATGTCATGTTGCGGCCGAATCAAATGCTGACCATTACGCCGGGCGCAGAGCATTCTTCCGAGGTAATGGAAGACGTAGTTGCAATCGATGTGTGCAGCCCCGCGCGGGAAGACTGGCTCACGGGCGCTGATCACCGTCTGCACAACGATCCCGATCAGTGTTTATGGGGCGTTTAGGCAAAGGGAATAAGGCTCAATCTTAAGTGGCACCGGCACGGGCGTGGACGCCCGCGCCTACATTGGCAAATATGTTTGAGCAAACACAATATGTGTGGATGGACGGAGAGATCGTGGCATGGGACGATGCGACGGTCCATGTCTCATCCCACGCCCTTCACTACGGCACCGGAGTGTTCGAAGGAATCCGCTGCTACGAAACGGACGATGGCCCTGCGATTTTCCGAGCTGACGCGCACCTGGAGCGGTTTTGCGCGTCGGCAGCTGTATACGGCCTCCAAATCCCGTTTCTGCCGGAAGATCTCATGGAGGCAATGTGTGCCCTCATCCGGCTGAACGGCTTTCGGAGTTGCTACATCCGGCCAATTTGTTATTACGGCAGCAAGAGCCTCGGCCTGATGCCCGATCGATGCCCGGTGCATGTCAGCATCCTGGTCTGGCCCTGGAACACGATGCATGGAGAGCAAGCCTTGACCTGTGGCGTGCATATCGGCGTGTCGCGCTGGACCAAATTTCACTCCACCATGATGCCAACGACCGCGAAGGCTTGCGGGCAATACATCAATTCGATTCTGGCGCTGCGCGAGGCGGTCAGAGAAGGTTTTGATGAGGCTCTGTTGCTGGATCTCAACGGAAATCTCAGTGAAGGCGCAGGCGAGAATCTGTTTCTCGTCAAAGATGGCGCTCTGCTGACAAACGACGCACGCCATTCGATCTTGATGGGAGTGACTCGCGAAGCCGTGATCGCTATCACCCGAGATCTTGGAATTCCGGTTGAGGTTCGGGATCTTCGCCTGGAAGATCTTTCCTCGGCCGATGAGGCGTTCTTCACCGGAACAGCTGCCGAAGTAACTCCCATTCGGGCCTTGGACACTAAGCTGATCGGCAGTGGCAAACGTGGGCCCATCACGGAAAAGATCCAGCAAAAATTCTTTTCCGCAGTCTATGGCCGCGACCCGGCGTACAGCGCTTGGCTGCACCGGGTTCCAACCGAGATCGCTCATGCCGAGTTGGGATGAGCAGGCTAGACCCGTGAGAGTCGCTTACAAATGGTTTCGCTCAACGACATCCAGAACGCGCTTCGCCGCATTCGTCCAAGCATCGGCATTTCACCGGCGGCGCAGTCGCACGAGCTCTCTCGCATAGCGGGTGGGCCCGTCTTTCTTAAGCTGGAGAACCTGCAGAGAACGGGTTCGTTCAAAGAACGCGGAGCGTTGAACAAACTCCTGATGCTGGATGCCGAAGAGCGGGATCGAGGCCTGGTGACCGCATCCGCCGGCAATCATGCTCAGGCCGTGGCTTACCATTCCGGCCGCATTGGAGTGAAGTCACAGATCTGGATGCCACTGACCACACCTCTGGCAAAGGTGTCTGCTACGCGAAGGCACGGCGCCGAAGTCGCCCTGCACGGTACCAGTTTCGATGAGGCGTATACAGCGGCCCGTGAAAGCTGCTGCCGGGAACGGCGAACGTTTATCCATCCCTTCGACGACGAGCACGTGATTGCGGGTCAAGGCACGCTAGGGCCGGAGTTACTGGAACAACTGCCGCAGCTTGACGCTGCCATTGTACCCGTCGGGGGCGGCGGTCTTATCTCGGGCGTGGCGGTTGCTCTAAAGGAACTCCGCCCGCGAATACGCGTGATCGGCGTTCAAACCTCGTCACTTCCGTCAATGTCTGCCGCGCTTCAGGAAAAGGTTCCGGTGCTTCTGCCTGCGGCTTCGACGATCGCGGATGGCATCGCCGTGCGTTCGGTCGGGAAGAAGACGCTGCCTCTCGTGCAAAAGTATGTGGACGATCTGGTGTTGGTGGATGAAGAGGAAATCGCTAACTCGATTCTGTTTCTGCTGGAGAGGGAAAAGACAGTCGCAGAAGGCGCAGGAGCGGTCGGAGTTGCCGCTCTTCTTCATGCCAAGATCGATCTTAGTGGCCAAACGGCGGCGGTCCTGATATCGGGCGGCAATGTGGATGTCACACTTTTAGCGCGCATCATCGAACGGGGCTTGGTGAAGGACGGTCGGCTTGTCCGTTTGCGAATTCACCTTCCCGATCATCCGGGCGCACTCAATCGCCTTACAGGGGTGATCGCAACCAAGCTCGTGAACATTGTCGAGACCAGCTACGAGCGTGCCCATTACGGGGTCGGGCTTGGCGATACCGCGATTGACCTCACGATGGAAACGAGAGGTCCGGATCACTACGGGGAGTTGGTGGGCGCGCTGACGGAGTCTGGTTACGACTTTGAACGGGTTATTTAGTCAGGTTGGTCCGCTGGGACACAGGTCCCGGAAATCAGGGAGAATGAAACCATGATTATCAACATGCGGGAGCGGGCAACCGAAGCCGAGGTCCAACACGTGATTGACCGCGTGAAGGAGGCAGGCTATCAGGCGCACGTCACGCGTGGAGAAGAGCGCACCATCGTGGCTGCGGTCGGCAGTGGCGGACGCCGTCATGAGTTGGAGGCGCTGGCGGCTGCTCCTGGTGTGGACGGCGTGGTTGCGATCGCGCAGCCCTTCAAGCTTGTGAGCCGTCAGGTGAAGCCACATCGGACCATCGTTAATATCGGTGGCGTGCAGATCGGAGACGGAAGCTTCGTCGTAATTGCGGGCCCGTGTTCTGTCGAATCACGCGAGCAAATCTTTTCCACGGCGCGGGCGGTGAAGGCTGGTGGTGCTCGATTGCTTCGTGGTGGTGCTTACAAGCCACGTACGTCGCCTTACGAATTCCAGGGGCTTGGCGTAGAAGCGCTGCGGCTGCTCAGCGAAGCGCGGAAAGAAACTGGTCTGCCAGTCGTTACTGAGGTGATGAGCACGGAAGACGTGGATGTAATTTGCGAACATTCTGATCTTTTGCAAGTGGGCGCGCGCAACATGCAAAATTTTGCGCTGCTGCGGCGCCTCGCTAAAGTGGGCAAGCCGGTGCTTTTGAAGCGCGGTCCTTCGGCCAGCGTCAAGGAGTGGTTGCTGGCGGCTGAGTACTTGGTGGCAGGTGGGAACCCTAATGTCGTTTTGTGCGAGCGCGGGATCAAAACATTTGAGACAGAAACTCGGAACACGCTGGATCTGGCATCGATCGCGCTGGCTCGTGAACTAACGCATCTTCCCGTGATTGCTGACCCGTCGCACGGAACTGGTCGGCCTAGCCTGATTGCGCCCATGTCCCGCGCAGCAGCGGCGCTGGGTGCCGATGGGCTTATGGTGGAAGTGCATCCCTGCCCCGAGCGGGCCCTGTCGGATGGGCCGCAGTCTTTGGATTTTCCAGGATTTTCTCGACTCATGAACAGCCTGGCCGAGCCCTTGCGCGCGGTCGAGATGTGAGCTAAGCCGATCGCCTCGGAGTCCCCTCGGCATTTTCCCACAATGGAACGTAAGTTCACTGTTTAGTACCGGGTACCCTCCTCCCCCTATTATCTGCAAAATCCAGAAAACAAGGGATTTAAAATGTGACTATGTGCTAGATCTTTGAGTTTTAAGGAGTTACACGCAAAATCTAGAGAACATGGGAGTTACGCGTGGCTTGGGGCGTCTTCCGTTCCATTTTGGGCTACGCCTCGTGCAGCTTGGAGACCGAACCCGGGGTCAAATTGTCAAAGAACGCGCATTACCTGTAGATAATTAATCCACGAACAGATTATCTGATTGGGAACGTGGAGTCAATCAGAAAGCGTCGGCGAGACTCTTGTTGGCGGTAGAGCCGAGGCTGGCCACGTCGGATTTTCTTGCGTCGCTGTTGTAGTCCGCCCGGACCCACGGTAAGCGCCCCGGCCCTCTCGCACAGAACCCGAAAAGGGCAGGGCACCCACTTATTGAGGATAGCGAAAGTATGGGCCAGCCCCCCGCCTGCCAGCGGCTACTTGCTTCTAAAGCCGATTTTCCTGCGCGTTATACGACTTGCTGTGAGATAATCCCCGCCTTCCCTGGTGAGTCAATACTTCAGTCAGCGTGAGAATAATGACGGAGACAGAGCCTCTACCTTCTATCAGAGATCGCCTTAGGGACCTGAACACTAAAGCCTATTATCTTCTTGTGGCGCTAAGCTTCATTTACGGCAGAACGAATCTGGGGGCGCGTTCACTGAAATCGGCCTTAACCCTAACGGCTCTTGTTGCGGTTCTCCCAGTGCAGGATTACGTCAAATCCGCGTCCAAGCTGGAATGTATCCGATTTCTGAAGATGATTTGTTTGGGGGCGGCCTTGGCCTGCACGATCTTTTGGATTTGGACTGCGGCAGCAATAACAAATTAGATCAATCACCGTCGAACGGAGAACCCCATGCCCAAAGACCACGGTGCAGCCGCCCAAGAAAGCAGCAGTGACGCGCAAGCGCAGAGCGGCAGGCCGCAAAGCAGCCGCTTCGCTCAAATTGAAACAGGAGCAATTCTAGATATGCAGACCAAAACAGCCCCGCAGAGCAATGAAAACTACGTTCGCAAGTCGCTGCAAGGTTATCTGGAAGGTCAGAAAGACCTGAATTGGTTCATTGGCGTTATGCGGTCTGGGCAAATGGATGCGACGGCCATAAAGCAGATGCTCGCAGGCCTTCCGAACTACGGCTTACCAGAACGACGCAAGGAACTATCGGATTGGCTCGATTCGCAGCCGAAGTAGACCAACGTACATTTCACAGTCTATGGATTCACTCTGTCTTGGAGATTGCTATGCCGCTGGAGCGAGAACTAGTCGAGGTTGGACGAACACGATTCAATGAGCCCATAATTTTCTGTGCCATTGTCATCGGGCGGCGGATTACGCCCAGACCATTGATGAAACCAATGCTATAAGCTACACAATTGTCTGCCCTGATCCCCAAGTTGGCGGTCCAGTCACCCTCGGCTCTTGGGTAAACGAAGAACAGCGGGCGCTGGAAATAGGGGAGTTTATCGAGGCTACAACCCGACCAAGATAGCCAACACATTTCAGACATTGCCGGGCGTCTCGCTTTGCTCGACTGGACGGGCGAGTCGCCCGTCCCCCACACGTGCTACGCAGCCCACTTCCTCGCAAATACGCGATTCCTGCAGAAGAGGGGTCCATTTTTCTGCCAAAAGCATTAACATGCTAGGCCTGCCCTAAAGGGGGCCCATGGAAGGTTCTGTCACACCCCGAAAATTGGCTGGCCGGTACGAAGTGCGGCAGATCCTTGGCCAGGGCGGGATGGGCTTGGTCTACCGGGCCTATGACACTGTGATTCGCCGTGAAGTGGCGGTCAAGACGATTCTCGATATCCCCGACCCGGCTTCGCTCCAGTTGTTCTACAAGGAATGCGATGTGCTCGCTTCCATGAGCCATCCCAACATTGTTGAGATCTTCGACATCGGAGAATTCGAGGAAGATGGCAAGAAAAAACCCTACTTCGTAATGCCGCTTCTGCCCGGCTCTACTTTGGATGCATTCATCCGCCAGGCGAGCCATCGCCTGACCATGGAACGCACGGTTGGAATTATTTCGCAGGCCTGCCGAGGCTTACAGGCGGCGCATGACCGGGGTTTGGTGCATCGTGACCTGAAGCCGAGCAACATTTTTGTGATGGAAGACGATTCGGTCAAGATCATCGATTTTGGTGTGGCCCACATGACCGACACGAATTCCACCCGGGCTCAGAAGGGCACGCTGCTGTACATGTCTCCCGAGCAGATTGAGATGAAGCCGCTGTCGGCGCTCTCCGATATGTTTTCGCTGAGTGTTGTCGCATACGAGGCGCTTACCGGACGGCATCCGTTCCAGCGCGCCCGACCGGATGAGATCGTTGAGGCCATCCGGCGCCAGATTCCGCCTCCGGCTTCCGCCATCAACCCGGCGGTCAGTCAGTCGATTGGACGCGTGGTGCATAAAGGAATGGCGAAGCAACCCTGGCATCGCTTTTCCAGCGCGCGCGAATTTAGCGATGCCCTCAAGAAAGCGTTGCGCAACGAACCCATCGAGTTCTTCGATTCGTCACGTACGCGGCCCCGCCTGGAGCGTGCAACCAAAGCGATGGAGACCGGGGATTACCAGTTTGCGGGAGAAATTCTGGGAGAGTTGGAGGCGGAAGGTCATCTCGATTCCTCGATCAGTTCTCTACGTCAACAGCTGGATACCACGGTTCGACGGAGGACCATCGACCAATTATTGGACGCGGCGAAGGCCCGCTTTGAGGAAGAAGAAGATCCGCTGGCACTGCAGAAGCTGCAAGAAATCCTGGAGATGGAGCCGGACAATGTTTCGGCGCTGTCGCTGAAGAGCAAGATTGAAAGCCGGCGCAGCGAAAAGCAGATTGATAACTGGTATCGGCTGGCAAGCCAGCATACGGACAATCACGCATATCCTCACGCCCGCGAAGCTTTGCAAAATGTGCTACAGCTCCGGCCGAAGGAAGCGCGCGCCCTGCAACTGATTGCCGAAGTCGATCGCCAGGAACAGGAATATAACAAACTCCGGCAGGAGAAAGCACAGATTCATCGTGCGGCGATGGAAGCTTGGCAGAAAGGGGACGTCAGCAGCGCTCTTACCAAGCTGGCGGTGGTTCTGGAGTTGGACCGCCGCGCTCCCGACATTTCCAGCCCCGATTGGAGCGCCACGTATCAGGGCTTTTACAACGAAGTTCGTTCCGAGCATGACGCGATGAACACGGCCTACGCGGAGGCGCGCAGGCTGCTGGCAGAACGCAACGTCAGCAAGGCGCTCTCGGTTTGCGAGACCTGCCTGGCCAAGTATCCGACCAATGCGATTTTTCAGGCGCTTAAATATGACATCGAGGAGCAGCAGAGACAGGAGCTTTCCGCATTTGTGGCGTCTATCGACCGGCAGGTGGAGGCTGAGCCCGATCTGGACAAGCGGGTGAATATCCTCAAAGAGGCGCTTGACCTGCATCCTGATGAAACTCATTTCGAGCGCGCCTTGCGGCTGGTCAAAGACAAACGCGATTTGGTGAACTCGATTGTTGCCCGAGCGCACCATCACGAGGAGGAGGGTGCGTTCAGCGATGCGCTGAACGATTGGGAAATCCTGCGCACGATTTACAGCCAGTATCCTGGACTGAAGTTTGAGGTCGAGCGGCTGCAGAAACGTCGCGAGCAGCAATCCCGCAGTGAAGCGAAAACCCGGCTGGTGGAACAGATCGATGCCTGTCTGCATTCCAGTGACTACTCTCGTGCTCTCGGACTTCTGGAACAGGCCACGGCTGAGTTCCCCAACGATGCGGAACTGGCACAGCTCGAAAAGCTCGCGAACGACGGACTGCAACGCGCGACCGAAGCGCACCGGCTGATGACGGAAGGTCAGGAGTTGTGCGCGCAAGACCGTTTCGCCGATGGCATCAAGTTATTGAAACAAGCCTATGAGCTGGACGAACACAATGCGCTGACGCGGGCGGTTTTTTCGAATGCCCTGGTCGAGCAGGCGCGTCTGGTAGCGGAGACGAACTGGCAGGAAGCAGATCAGTTGGCTCGACAGGCGTTCGAATTGAATCCGAGCCATCCTCTTTCCAAGACGGTTCGCACCCTGATTCTGGACCAGAAGCGGGAACAAACGGTCACCGAATGCGTCTCGCAGGCGCGCGAGCTTCAGGCGAGCGGCGATTTGGCGGGGGCGTTGTCTCGGATTGAAGAAGCGCTGGTGGCGTATCCGCGCGAGGTTCGGCTCCTTCAGATTCAGGAAACGCTGCAGCGTGAACTTCAGTCCCAACGAAGGCAGGCAAGGCGCCGTGACTTGGAAGAATTGCGACGCATGGAACGCGAAGCTGAGACCATCACGGATCCCGCGGTGAAGCAGATTTTCGGCGAGCGCGTCCAAGTTCTGGCTGGTAAATATCTGGAGGACGAAGAAGTTCTTGCGGTCGCGAACGGTATTCTCCGGCGGCTGGACATGGCTGCGGTTCAAGGCAAAGACTCCGGTCGCGATAGTGGAGAGGAGAAAGGGCAGACTCCGCGAACGGCTGCGCTTCCGACTTCTGTGGGAGATGGTGCAACTGCGTCAATTGTTTCTCCACTGACTGAAGTCCCGCTTTCGTCAAGTTCCGCGAACGTCGAGGCTCCTGTTCCTCCCCTCAAGGCCGAATCGGTTACAACGCCGCCCGTAACTCCGCCGGTAATTATTCCGCCGCCGGCGGAAAGCAAACCTCAGCCCAGCCGCGATCAGAATGTATCTTCATCAGCGGGTCCTATCTGGCCCAAGAGTTCGTTGCAACTTCCGCGCGCGGCGTTTGCTGCTGTTGTCGCCGGGCTATTGTTGTTGGCAATCTTTTTAATAAGGCATCGTCACCCGTCGATTCCGACACCAACTGTGGCGCGGGTCAGCGTGCACACCTCGCCTGCTGGTGCAACCATTCGAGTTAACCATGAGGTTCGTGGAACTTCCAATCTGCAAGTTGATTTGCCACAGGGAAGCTATCAAATTGTGGCCGCGTTAAACGGTTACCAATCCAAAGCCACCACAATCGAGGCTAAGGCTGGGTCGCCCGTTTCTATTGACTTGACTCTCGATGCGGTTTTGCCGGTTGTGAAGTTGTCTTCCGACACGGGCACGGGAAAAGTTTCATTTGACGATCAACCACCGGTCGAACTCGAAGGTGCGCAGTGGACACTCGATAGGCTGGCGCCCGGCGAGCACAAGTTGAAGTTCGACGGCAAGCAAGGAAATGCTTCCTTCACTTTTTCAAGCGGAGCGGGAGTGATGCCGGCGGTGAAGGGACGGATCGCTGCCAACCGTCTCTTGGCCGTTGTGGTCAGCAATCTCGGCAGCCAAGTCCACGTGTATTCCAGTGATCCCGCGGCCAAGCTCAGCCTTGACGGGCAGTCTGCGGCCGCCATGCCAGAGAACGGATGGGAACTACCACAAGTCTCGCCCGGCACTCATCAACTCGCCCTGATTCACGGCGACGATCAATACAAATTGGACATCGATGTTGGCCCTGCTCCCACGCTTGCGACTTTTTTGATGTCGGGCCAAAACATCGGCACTCTCGTCATTGTCACGGGCGAGGACAAAGCGCGAGTCTATCTCGATGGACAGATGCAGAAGGGAACCACGCAAGGTGGACAACTGCGGATTCCGAATCTTGAGCCAAAAGATTACGTGGTCACCGTCAGCAAGCCAGGCTTTCAGGATCTTCCGCCTCAGAAGGTCCGGGTTCGCAAAGGAGAACAAACCAAGCTGACCTTCAGCCTGCAACCGATTCCGCATTTATCGTCGCTCTCCATCCAGGGTGGAACGCCGGGGGCGCAGGTCTTTGTCGACCAGGCAGCCGTGGGAGTGGTGCAGCCAGACGGGACCTTTGGGTTGGCGACGATCGCACCCGGCGACCATGTCGTTGAATTGCGCAAGGATCGCTTCAAGCCGAAGCGGCTTCAGAAGCACTTCGTGGCTGGTGTGAATGTTGCGCTCGCGGGCGCAGAGGCAGGGCTGGAACCAGGCACAGGCGAGTTGCATATCACTTTCTCACCTGCGGAAGGTGTCGTCAGTCTCACCAAGAACGGTGAAGCCCCAGTTAAAGTGACCAGTGGCAGCTCGCTAAGCCTGGCGCCGGGCACGTACACTTTGACTGCACGAATCGCTGAAAGTGTGACCCGGTCGTCTGCCCTGGAAGTTGTCGCTGGCCAATCGAAGAGCCTCGATTTGGCGCTGTCTCCTAGTGGAATGTCCAAGTGGGATGACGTTGCCAGTTGGAAGCCCGACAAGAATGGCTTCGTCCACAAAGGCGGAGACTTTGTGTTGTACGGCGTTTCACCCACGTCGGGAACATTTGCTTTTTCGGTGATGCTGCAGAAAGGGCACCGGCTGCAGTGGGTGATGAACTATATCGACCCTAACAATTACGTCTTGTTCCAGATGGACGAAAACAATTTCTATCGCACCGTAATGCACAACGGACAGAAGTCGGACGAAGTCAAGATCCCGCACAAGAGCGAAAAGAAGATTTTCCGATTCATGCAGATTCGCGTGACCCCCAACGAAATCGTTAATCAGACGAAAGAGGGCGACGCCTGGATGATTCTGGACAAGTGGACTGCGCCCGGAAGCAATCTGGCCGCAGGGAAGTTCGGGTTTTACATTCCCGGAAATGACCAGGTCCTACTCGCGAGTTTTAGCTTCTACGCCGATCTGAACATGCAACACTAGCTTCCGCCGCGCTGCCAAATTCAACCTTCCGACACGCTCAGGGCCCCACTCGCTGCCTCATCCTGCGGGCCGCGCGCTGCTTCCGATATACTGATCAGGTATGCCAGTGCTGAAAAACATTGCGGCCATCGCCAAGGGCATGAGCATTACGTTCATGGAGATGTTCCAGCCCACGCAGGTGGAGAACTACCCTGACGGACCGGGTCCCCTTCGGGGCGCCAAGTTCCAGGAGCGTTTTCGTGGCGTCCACGTGTTGCAGCGCGATGAGAACGGATTGGAAAAGTGCGTCGCTTGTTTTCTGTGCGCGGCAGCCTGTCCCTCGAACTGCATTTACATCGAAGCGGCGGAGAATACGGCCGAGCATCGAGTAAGCGGGGCGGAGCGCTACGCCAAGGTTTATAACATCGACTACAATCGATGCATCTTCTGCGGATACTGCGTCGAGGCTTGTCCCACGGATGCGATCACCCATGGGCACGGCTTCGAAATCGCGAGCTTTAACGCCAGCAACTTGGTCTACCGCAAAGAACAGATGCTGGCCCCCCGGCCAGCGCACATGGGAGCAAACGCGGTGTTCAATCAAGCTGAGGTGGCGGGTGGCGTGCCGGTACCAGGGAGCTAGGTTTTCAAGGTTCAGTCAAGAGATGGATAACGCCGGTCCCCCCAACCGAGGGCCGGCGTTTGTGCATGAAACGGCCGTTGGTCGTTGGCCGCAGGTCGTCAGCCAAGGCAGAAATTAGCCGGTAGGCGCGCGTCGCGAGGATTCAACACGGCTTGACCAAAGACCAACAACCAAGGACCAACGACAAAAGTCAAATGTCTGATTTCCTCCAAACCGTTCGCGAGCGCGTCGTCATCTACGACGGCGCGATGGGCACGAATATTCAGAAGCGCAACCCTACCCTGGACGACTACTGGGGCAAGGAAAACTGCAGCGAAGTGCTGGTGCTAAGCCGGCCCGACATTATTCGTGACATTCACGCCGATTTCTTCGGTGTCGGTTGCGATGTGGTCGAGACCAACACTTTCGGGGGGACGGGCATCGTGCTGGGTGAATTCGGTCTGGCGGATCGCGTCGCGGAGATAAATCTCGCAGCGGTCAAGATCGCCAGGGAAGTCGCCCAACAATTTTCGACGAAAAACCGGCCACGATTTGTCGCCGGGTCGATCGGGCCCACCACTAAGCTACCGTCACTGGGACACATCAAGTTCGATGACATGGTAGCGAGCTATGTGGAACAGGCTCTCGCGCTAATCGAAGGTGGCGTAGATGTCCTGCTGATCGAGACAGCCCAGGATCTTGGCCAGGCCAAGGCGGCGGTGGTGGCTGTGTTTGAGGCCATGCAGAAGTCCGGAAAGCGTCTGCCAGTTACCGTACAAGTTACGTTGCAAGAGAGCGGCACGATGCTGCTGGGCACGGAAATCGGCGCGGCGCTGACTGCGCTTGAGCCGTTCGACGTGGACCTCATCGGCCTCAACTGCGCGACCGGACCCGTCGAGATGAACGATGCGGTGCGCTTTCTCGGGGCGAACTCGACCAAGTATGTTTCAGTACTGCCCAACGCAGGACTGCCACAGAATGAAGGCGGCCACGCCGTTTACAAGTTGACGCCGGAAGAGTTGGCGAAGTATCACAAGCACTTTGTTCAGGACTACGGTGTTCGCGTTGTGGGTGGTTGTTGCGGCACGACGCCCGAACACCTGAAAGCGGTGGTGGACGCGGTTTCCGGCATTGAACCGGCCAAGCGCGATGTGAAGCCGACCGCGGCCGCATCGAGCGCCTACACCTCGGTTCCTCTCGATCTCGATCCGAAGCCCCTGGTCGTGGCTGAAGAAATGAACACGACCACGCGGGTTGAACACTTCCGGAACCTTGTGCGAGGCAAGAAGTACGACGACATTCTGGCGCTGGCGAAGAAGTTGGTGAATGAAGGCTCGCACATGCTCGATCTGTGCTGCGCCATTGTCGGCGAGGATGAGAAGGGCTACATCACTGCGATTCTGGAAAAGGTTGCGACTCGGGTGCCTGCGCCCATTCTCGTGGATTCCACCGAGGCCGATGTGGTCGAAGAAGCGCTGAAGCGCATCCCGGGGAAGGCCATCATCAACTCCATCAATCTGGAGGATGGCGAGAAGCGGACTTCGAAAGTGCTGCCCATGGCAAAGCGCTATGGCGCCGCAGTGATTGCGCTTACCATCGATGAAGAGGGCATGGCGCTGACTGCCGAGAAGAAAACAGCGATTGCCAAACGAATTTATGAGCTCGCGACAACGAAGTATGGCATTCGCCCCGTGGACATTATTTTCGATGCGCTCACGCTGCCCATTTCGACCGGGCAAGAGGAATATCGTTCGGCGGGAATCGAGACCCTAAACGCGATTAAGCGCATTAAACACGAACTGCCCGATGTGAAGACGATTCTCGGGGTGAGTAACATTTCGTTCGGCCTTGATGCCTACCCGCGGCGAGTGTTGAACTCGGTTTTCATGCACGAGGCGGTGGACTATGGTCTTGATATGGCCATCGTCAACTACACTAAAATATATCCTTTATACAAGATTCCTCATGAAGAGGTTGAACTCGCCCACAAGCTGATTTACCAGGACCGGTCGGACGGCGACCCGCTGCAGAAATACATGCAGCACTTTGCCGGGACCAAGGGCAAGGTGCAAGGATCCACGACGGCGCACGTGGAAACGCTTTCCGTCGACGACAAGTTAAAGTTCGCCATCATCAATGGCGAGAAGGCAGTGGGCGACGGCGCACATAAGAAAACGCTGGAAGAGCTTCTCGAAGACGCGCTCCATGAGTACACGCCGCTGGAACTGATCAACACAGTTCTGTTGGACGGCATGAGAACGGTGGGCGAACTGTTCGGCGCGCGCAAGATGCAATTGCCATCGGTGCTCGATTCGGCCGGAGTGATGAAGCAGGCCGTGGCTTATCTCGAACCGAAGATGGAGAAGAAGACCGGGTCGCAGCAGAAGGGCACCATTGTGCTGGCGACGGTGAAGGGCGATGTCCACGATATTGGGAAGAACCTGGTCGACATTATTTTGACCAACAACGGCTTTAAGGTGGTCAATCTCGGAATCAAGCAACCGGGCGATACGATTATCAAGTCGGCGCAGGACCACAAGGCAGACGCCATCGGACTGAGCGGATTGCTGGTGAAATCTACGCTGGAGATGAAATATGTCATTCAGGATCTGGAGCGGCAGAAGCTGGAATTCCCGGTCATTTGCGGCGGCGCAGCCTTGACCAGAAAGTATGTAGAGGATGATTTGCGGCGGGAGTATTCGAACGCAGTCTTCTACGCTGACGATGCCTTTGCCGGTCTGCACATAATGGAAGACCTGGCCACGGCGAACGGCAAGAAGCAATCCCGGTTGCAAGAGGGACGCACAGTCAAAGAGTATGCCAAGGCGGCCGCGGTCGACGAGGAGACCGGGCCGGTTTTCGCTGAGCGAAGCGCGGTGGTGAGCGATGCTCCGAGCATTCCCACGCCTCCCTTTTGGGGTGTACGGGTGCGCAAGGATTTCGAGCTGCGCGAAGTGTTTCAGTACATCAACGACACGGCGCTGTTCAAGAATCAGTGGCAGTTGAAGACGGCATCGCAGGAAGACTACGTGCGGCTGGTGGGACAGAAGTTTCGTCCCATCAAACTGCAGTTGCAGGAAGAGATTATTGCCAGTGGAATTTTTGAGCCTAAAGTCGTGTATGGGTATTTTCCGGCGCAAGCGGACGGGAATGATGTGGTTGTATACGAGTCAGAGTCAAAACCGGATAACCACCCTTCGGCTTCGCGCAGGGCAGGCTCCGGACATGAAGGTTCACAAAGGAAAGCCGAACTGCTTCGTTTTACATTTCCACGGCAGCGAGAAGGCCGCAAGCTCTGTATCTCCGACTTCTTTGCTCCCAAAAGCTCTGGAAAGATGGACGTGATTGGGCTCTCTCTGGTGACAATAGGATCGAAGGCCTCGGAGGAGACGCAGCGCTTATTTGAAGGCGGGGAGTATACGCGGTATCTCTATCTTCACGGGCTCAGCGTCGAGACCGCGGAAGCGCTGGCGGAATATCTTCACAAGAAGATGCGCGAGGAACTAGGCATTGCGGGCGAGGATTCGACCCACATCCGTGATCTGTTCCATCAGAAATATCAAGGGTCGCGTTATTCGTTTGGCTATCCGGCGTGTCCGAACCTGGAAGATCAAACCAAGCTGTTTGCGCTGCTGCATCCGGAGGAGAACGTTGGGGTGAAGCTGACGACTGGATTTCTTCTGGAGCCGGAGCAGTCGACGTCGGCGATCGTCGTGCATCATCCGCAGGCAAAGTACTTCGTGGTCTAGTAGGATTCGCCACGGATCTACGCGGATTTGCACCGATCAAGGTCGAAACCAATCACAAGCCGGTTAGGGAAAGAAACGATTGAAAAGCGTACTCCTCCGTATCGCTGCCGCCGTCGTGATACTGACGCTGCTCACGTACGTGGGGGACTATCTTTCGGTTCGCTACAAGATTCCCAACGGCCGCGATCCATTTTCCACTGTGACCATCCAGCCTTATTACGCGATCCACGAGAAGAATGGGCGAACCGAGTACGATTTCGCCCAACCGCAAACCCAGGTTTGCGTTCGCTCCATATTTCCTCACTTCGGCTACAGTCCGTGCTGGTATGTGAACCGGCACACGGACAAGCGGATTGACATATAGGTTCTGGCAAGCTCCCCGCCTTTCCTCTTTCGGTTTTCCAAGTGGTACCATCTACCTATTTTGTAGAGCTACTGGAATCGCCATGACGACAACTTCCCGTGCAGTGGCGTCGCCCCGCGTCGTTAGTATCGATGACTTTCGGCCCATCGCGCGTCGACGATTGCCGAAGGCGGTCTTCGACTATCTCGATGGCGGCGCGGAAGGCGAGGTCACGCTCCGCGAGAACTGCAGGGCTTTCGAGGACGTTACGTTCCGTCCCCGTCACGCAGTGGCCCATGCAAATTGTGAGTTGTGTACGCACGTCCTTGGTTTCGACCTTGCCCTCCCATTCTTGCTGGCTCCCGTCGGATATAGCCGTCTCATGCATCCCGGCGGTGAAGTCGCCGCTGCACGCGCCGCCGGTGCGGCGGGCACGGCCTATATTCTCTCTACGATTTCGGGGCACAAGCTGGAAGATGTGAAAGCGGGCTCCAGCGGGCCGGTCTTCTACCAGCTTTATCTGATGGGCGGTCGCGGGGCAGCCGAGGCCGTGATAGAAAGAGCGCGGGTTGCGGGATTTTCCGCGTTAGTGGTGACGATTGATACGCCGGTGTCCGGTATGCGCGAGCGAGATTTTCGCAATGGCATGAAAGAACTCGTAAGTGGCGGTCTGCTGGCAAAGGTTCCGTTTATTCCGGAGTTATTGAGTCATCCGGGATGGCTGATAAGTTTCCTGCGCGATGGTGGGCTGCCCGGGCTTCCGAATGTTGTGGTTCCTGGGCAGGGACCAATGACGCTCGTCGATATCGGCGCAGCCTTGGCCAGCGCAGCGGTCACCTGGGCAGACTTGGGTTGGATTCGCGAGCACTGGGGTGGACCGATCGTGGTTAAGGGCGTCCTCACCGGCGACGATGCTCATCGCGCCGTTGATGAGGGCGCTGCCGCTGTGGTCGTATCGAATCACGGCGGCCGTCAACTCGATTGCCTTCCGGCCTCTCTGCGAGCGTTGCCGGAAGTTGTCAAGGCGGTAAACGGTCAAGTCGAGGTGCTGATGGACGGAGGCATTCGTCGGGGAACCGATATCGTCAAAGCCATTTGCCTGGGCGCGCGGGCCGTTTTGTGTGGGCGCGCATACGCGTACGGTCTAGCTGCGGCAGGTGAAGCAGGGGTGGAGCGCGCGATCGAGATTTTGCGAACTGATGTGGAACGCACTCTCAGGCTGCTGGGTTGCCCGTCCATCACGGCCTTGGGCCGTTCGTACGTGAATGTTCCAAAAAGCTGGGAGTGGAGTTGATTCTTGCCACAAGTTTTCAGTTGAGCACCGGACTCTCTTTTAAAGGGAGCAGTCTATGCACTGGACCCAGATTTACGATCCGTTTGGTCATTGGTGGCTCTCGACCCTGGTAGCGGGACTTCCGATCATCGTGCTCTTTAGCCTGTTAGCGGGCTTCAAGGTGAAGCCACACTGGTGCGCGATCGCCGGGGCACTGACGGCGATGGCAGTCGCAATTCTGTTTTTCAAGATGCCTCTCGCGCTGGCCGCGATCAGTTTCGGGTACGGCGTCGCTTTCGGCTTGCTTAAAATCGCCTGGATCGTTCTCGCAGCTGTATATCTGTATGACATTTCGGTCGAGACCGGGCAGTTTGAAATCATGAAAGAATCGATTGCCGGAATCACCGCCGACCGCCGGTTGCAGGTTCTGTTAGTCGCGTTTTGCTTTGGAGCCTTCATCGAAGGTGCGGCGGGTTTTGGGGCGCCGGTCGCAATCGCCGGAGCTTTTATGATTGGGCTTGGGTTCAGGCCGTTTCATGCCGCCGCGCTGAATCTGATTGCCAACACCGCACCGGTAGCCTGGGGTGCCATCGGGACGCCCGTCCACACCCTTGCGGCCGTCACTGCTCTTCCCGAGTCCGATCTCAGTGCCATGATCGGCCGCATCCTGCCTTTCACCGCCGTCATCGTTCCGTTCTGGCTGGTGCGAACCATGGTGGGTTGGCAGGAAACGTTTGAGGTGCTTCCCGCCATCCTGGTCGTCGGATTCTCGTTTGCTCTGACCCAATTCTTTTGGTCGAATTTCGTGGATAGTAATCTCGTCGACATTATGGGCGGCGTGGTTTCGATTATTGCCGTCGTAGTCTTTCTCCGCTTCTGGAAGCCGAAGAAGATCTGGCGCTTCGATTACGACAAAAACCAATCGCCTTTGCCACCGCCCACGGCGGAGATCGCGGACCAGTTTGGCGGGGAGTGGTCGGCGGAGAAGTTTGACGGATATGTCAAGGTGCGTCCCTACACGGCCGGGCAGGTGTTGCGAGCTTGGATGCCTTTCGCCATTCTGTCCGTCTTTGTGCTTCTGTGGGGGCTTCCGTCGATTAAGCTCGCGCTGAATCGAGCAACCACGCCCGCTTTTCGAGTCGTATTTGCGGACGGCAAACCGAGGCCGGGTCCGCCCGGGTGGGACGTGCCCTACCTGCACGGCGCGATTTATCGCGCTGCACCTGTCGTGACCAAGCCAACTCCCGAATCCGCGAGGTACGATTTCAACTGGCTATCGGCAACTGGGACAGGATGTTTCTTCGCCGCCATTGTTTCGGGCCTGTTGCTGGGGCTCGGTCCAGTTCAGCTCATCAAAGTTTTTTGGCGCACGCTGGTACGCATGCGGCTAGCCATGATCGCGATCTCATTCATGTTGGGATTAGGCTACGTGACGCGGTACTCGGGCCTGGATGCCGTGCTGGGCCTTGCATTCACGCGCACCGCTTGGCTCTATCCGTTCTTTGGTACATTCCTGGGCTGGCTCGGAGTCGCGCTCACCGGCAGCGATACGTCCTCGAACGCGCTTTTTGGGAGCTTGCAGCGAATCACATCCCAGCAACTCGGGATCGACCCGGTTCTGATGTGCGCGGCGAATAGTGCTGGCGGAGTCATGGGTAAAATGGTCGACGCCCAATCCATCACCATTGCCACCGCAGCCACCGAGCAAGTGGGCAACGAGGGAATCATTTTTCGTTTTGTGGTATGGCACTCGGTGGCTCTGGGAGCCATCGTCGGAATTATCGTGATGCTGTACGCCTATGTTTTTCGCGCCGCAGTACCGCATGGGCTGACGTTTGTGAAGTGAGAAGGTTGAGATTCAGCGATCTAGCTTGGAGGACCCAGGTTTTATGGCGGAGAGAGAGGGATTCGAACCCCCGATACCCGTTAAGGTATACACGCTTTCGAGGCGCGCGCCTTCAGCCACTCGGCCATCTCTCCGCTTGAATTGAAACTACTTCAATCAGGATAGCAAATCATCTCACGGTTTCGCTTGGCCCTCGCTTCGGAAGAAGCTCGCTGCAACCCGCTCTCTTTATCACAACGGTTCCGTCTGGCCGCACGCGCTGATTGCCAGAGGCATGGCCAAATACGGATTTCGATTTGGGTGGTGGGAACGCTTTCTTGTTTTTTACGCAGCCCTTGATTCGCTGCACAGCTGCTGGTAGTAGTCGCGACCGCGTTCGTACCCTCGTGTGAAGGGTTCGGATACGTCTACGCCGGGATGCTGACGCTCGAGGTCCTCGATTTCGGCGTCCATTTCGCCCATTACCTGATCGTATTCCTTACACCGCGTGCGAGCGTGCAGCGCAGACTCGAAACCGAGTCGATAAAACTTTTCATCCTCGGTAAAGTTCCTGCCGAGAGTCGAATAATGCTCATGCTCGGCGTCACGCAGACCGATCCACCATTGCTCGCGCGCCGCGTCGACTGCTTCCGCCCCTTCGGCTTTAAGCAGTTCCCGAAGAAGCGGGGCCTTGGCTTCGTCGGCGAGAGCAAACACGACGCTGCGGCCTTTCCGCAAAGCATCTTCGTAGACAAATAATTCATCTTCGGGAAGTCCCTCGGTCATAGAATCTTCCAACCTCCCGCCAGCAGCAGCGCCAATACCGGCTCCAGCGGCGCCGAGAACTGCGGAGCCCAACAGGCCAATCGCCGTGATGAGTCCCACGCCGGGGATTGCCGCCATGACGAGCGCGCCGCCAGACAGTCCCGCAGACGCTCCGACTACGGCGCCAATCGCTTTACCCACGCCCGGTTGTTCGGCAGCATCAGCGGGAACCGATTGCAACTCGGTCTCGGCCTGGCCCGGGGTCAACAGCGTGATCTGATCTGCTGGCAGACCGATTGAGCGCATCTCGGCCATGGCGCGCTCCGCGTCTGATCGCGAACTAAATACTCCGCTCACAGCTTCCATAGGTTGCCATCCTTCCTTAATTCTCTTCTTTCATAACACGACTTCACTCAAAACGACAATGCATCCAATTCGCCTCGGGGAACGTCCTTGTTCCACTCGGCATCTGGAATTGTACTGTTTGTGTCTTAGTGTAACTTCGTGGACTAACGCCCTTCTGCCCGCCGGCCTCTGAAGAACGACTGCAATAGCTCGGCACAACGACCCGCCAGCACGCCTCCGCGCACGTCTATTCGGTGATTCAATTGGGGATGGTTGAGCACCTCCATCACCGAATGGACTGCGCCTGCTTTGGGATCGTCAGCGCCGTATACCAGGCGTTTTATCCGTGCATGCACCAACGCCCCTGCGCACATGGGGCAGGGCTCGATCGTGGCAAACAATTCGCAATCTCCCAGGCGGTGGTTGCCCAAGTTCGAACCGGCTTGGCGAAGGGCAATAATTTCGGCGTGGGCGGTGGGGTCGGAGTCGGTGAGGTTGCGATTCCAGCCTCGACCTACGATTTCGCCGGCATGCACGACCACTGCGCCGACTGGAACCTCGCCCGCTTCCAGCGCTCGTTGTGCGGCGCGGAGAGCCTCTTCCATCCAGAATTCGTCGGAGACAATTGCTGGTCGTTCGTCTTCGGTCGTTCGTCGTTGGTTCGGAGACACGGTGTGTACGGTCATTGTATAGGGTTCGGAAAACGGCTGGTTCGCTCGGGTGGATGCAATCCCACTTCCTTCCCACAGATAGAGGCGCGGGCCGTTTCTGCGATTCTTGCGGATGATGATATGCTTACTCCGTTATGGGGATTCCGAAGCTGTTACGCAAAGTCTTCTTGTTGGATTTACTTCAGGGCCTGAAGGTCACGTTTCGCTACCAGGATCCCAGGGAGATTTATACCGAACAGTATCCTTTGCAGCGGCCGCAGGTAGCCGAGCGTTATCGCGGGGCGCCGCGGCTGAACGTGAATCCCGATACCAACGAAACCATGTGTATTGCCTGCGACTTGTGTGCGCTGGCATGTCCCGAGAACCTCATCGTGGTCACGAGCGCCCGTAACGAGCAGACCCGCCGCAAGGAGCTCACCAACTTTACTTATGACCTGAGCCGTTGCATGTTCTGCGGACTCTGCGAGGACGCCTGTCCTGTGGATGCTCTGGAACTGACCCAGGACTTCGAGCTCGCCAGCTATACCCGCGAGGGAGCGATCTGGAATCGCGAGATGCTGGAGAAGGGTCCTCAGCCGACGCAGTATAAGAAATAGTCGTTGGCCATCGGTCGTTCGTCGGCCAAACCTGAGCCAAATCGTCCATGCGAACGACCAACGACTAGCGACCAACGACTGGTTGCTGCTGCGTCATGCAGTGCATGGCTCCGAATCCCCAAATCAAATCTCCGGAGTAAATGCCCATGACATCGCGGTCGGGGAAAAGGTCGGCAAGGATATCCAGAGCGAAGCGATCGTTCGGGTCGTTGAATACTGGGGCCAGCACGACGCCGTTGGCGATGTAGAAGTTAGCATAGCTGGCGGGCAGACGGCGTCCTTCGAAGATCACGGGCGCCGGCATAGGGAGTTCGATAATAGCGAGAGGCTTTCCATCCTGATCGGTGGCGGCGCGCAGGCGGCGGATGTTCTCCCGTAGCGGCTCGTAATTGGGATCATCTGGATTGGTCTCGACTGCGGTTACGACCGTGTCTGGGGCAACGAAGCGTGTGATGTCGTCGACGTGGCCGTGAGTGTCGTCGCCAGCGATTCCAGAGCCCAGCCAAATCACGTTCTTGATTCCAAGATAGTCAGCGAAAACTTTCTGGTAGTCTTTGCGTTTCATCGTTGGATTACGCTGCTGGATCTTGCTGAGCAGGCACTCTTCGGTGGTTAGCAAAGCGCCTTGACCGTTGACGTCGATGGAGCCGCCTTCAAGCACAACCCGCTGCTTACCGAAGACAGGGCGGAACTCGCGGGCAGAGGCGGTTTGTGCCATCAAGCTTCCGATTTTTTCGTCGCGTTGATAGTTTGAGTATTTGGCCCACGCGTTGAAACGCCATTTGACCGCGGCAAGGTTCGCCTCAGGGGCTAAAGCCCGTCCACTTCCGATGCCTCCTTCCGACTTCGAAACACGTAGGGACAGCCGCCCCCGGCTGTCCAATCGAGCGAAGCTCGACCCCGTGACGAACGTGCAGCCCGAGTCGCGCGTCCAGATACGGTTCGTAGGCCAACGGTGAAACCGAATATTGTCACTGAATGCGTTCGCGCGTTGGAGGATTTTGCGGGCGCCTTTCTCCGAAGCGGCATCGTTGACGATCAGTTCGACCCGTTCGTGGCGAGCCAGATTGCGGATGATTTCCCCATAAACCCATGGGATAGGTTCAAACTTTCCGGGCCAATCGTCGCGATGGTGGGGCCAAGCCAGCCAAGTAGCGTCATGTGGTTCCCATTCGGCGGGCACGCGGAGGCCCTGGGCTGCAGGCTGCGTTTGAGGAGGTTCGGTTGGCATGTCTTTCAGCGACTAGGCGTCACCTCTAACTCAAGGTTGTCATTCCGAGCAAAGCGAGGAATCCCTACTTGCGAATCTTTCGGATAGCCACACCTCGCCCGGCATGACACGAGATGACCGATTACTTGAAAGCCGCCGCTCAATCGATCAACCGACTCGTGATCGGGGCGTAAGCGTCGATTCTTCGATCGCGCAGGAACGGCCAATTGCGGCGGACATCTTCCAGTGCTTTCAGATCGACTTCGCCCACCAGAATCTCTTCTTTGTCGTGCGAGCCTTCGGCGATCACTCGCCCGAAGGGATCACATAAGAAGGACCCACCCCAGAATTCCAGTCCGGCTCCCGAAGCCGACTTTCCGCGAACGTCTCCGGTTTCGAATCCGACACGGTTGACCACGGCCACATACACGCCATTGGCGATCGCATGAGCTCGCTGAATAGTACGCCACGCATCGTGCTGGGCGACACCAAACTCGGCCTTCTCGGCGGGATGCCATCCAATCGCGGTGGGATAGAAAAGCACATGCGCTCCCTGCAACGCGGTAAGCCGCGCTCCTTCCGGATACCACTGATCCCAACAGACCAGCGTGCCCACGCGGCCCACATTGGTGTCGAAAGCGCGAAAACCCAGATCGCCCGGCGTGAAATAATATTTTTCGTAATAGAGCGGATCATCGGGGATGTGCATCTTGCGGTAAAGGCCGCGCAAGGTTCCGTCCGCGTCAAACATGGCGGCAGTGTTGTGGTAGACGCCGGCGGCGCGCTTCTCGAATAGCGAGGCGATGAGGACGATCCGAAGTTGCTTGGCCACTTCCGCCAGCTTTTCCGACGTGGGACCGGGGATTGGTTCGGCGAGATCGAAGAGAGCCGCATCTTCGCGCTGGCAGAAATACTGCGTCTGGAAAAGCTCCGGCAAACAGACGATCTGCGCGCCGAGAGTAGCCGCTTCTCGTGCGCGGTCGATGGCGTGACGCAGATTCTTGTCAGGGTCGGACGTCATCGACATCTGCACCAGTCCGACGCGGAATTTCTCAGGCGGCAAAGCAATACTCCTTCCAGGACAAAATAGGATATCAGTTCCCAATTCTCAGTTGTCCACAACTGCGGTGGTAGCAAGAGCTCGCAAGGTTCTAGTAGAGTAGTGCTTCGATAAGAAACGATTTGGGGGTGGGTCTTGAAAAATGGCAATCACGACGGCGCGGGAATTGACCGCAAGCTGCATAACCCGATCGAAGACCGGTTGATTCCGCTGGAATCGCTGGACCTTAGTTCTGTGCGGTCAGTTGACGATCTGGTGCGCGCCATGGGCAAGACAGCCTTCACCGGGCGGCAGGTCGGCGAGGCGGCTGACGTCCTCGAAGCCATGGCTCGGGACGAGGAATGCTTCGTGGTGATGACCCTGGCCGGCGCCATGACTGTGGCCAAGCAGAGCCTGATCGTCGCAGACCTCATCGATCGGGGGATTGTGAATGCGATTGTCTCCACCGGCGCACTGATGGCGCACGGACTGGTCGAAGCCACCGGGCGAGCCCATTTCCGCTACAACCCAGACGTTTCGGACACCGAGCTCTACGAGCAGGGCTACAACCGGGTTTACGACACGCTTGAGCCTGAGCAGAACCTGGATGATGTCGAGGAAGTGATGTCGCAAATATTGGAAAGTTGGGATCACAGCGAGGTGCTGTGCTCGTACAAACTGAATCATGCGATTGGAGCGCATCTGGCCAAGCATGCCAAGGGGCAACGAGGCATTCTGAAGTCGGCTTACGAAAAAGGCGTGCCCGTGTTTGTGCCGGCATTTACGGATTCAGAGCTAGGCCTGGACGTAGCGCTGAATAACCGGCTGCGCGAGTCGACCGGAAGGCATAAGCTGCGGTTTGATCCGTTCGAAGACCTGGAGCATTTCGCGGCCACCTTGTTGCGGCAAACCAGACTTGGGATTTTTACCATTGGCGGAGGCGTGCCCCGCAACTGGGCGCAACAGTTTGGGCCTTTCTGCGAATTGCGGCATCGGCGCCTCGGAGAAAACGTTCCGCTGAAGCGCTACCACTATGGGGTGCGAATCTGCCCCGAGCCGGTTTACTGGGGCGGACTCTCAGGGAGTCCGTATAGCGAGGCTATTTCGTGGGGCAAGTTTGTCCCTCCAGCGGAAGGCGGGAAGTTTGGCGAGTTGTTTGTGGACGCCACAGTTGGATTGCCGTTGGTGGTAGCGGCGGTGCTGGAGCGCCTGGGTAAAGGAAAATCGGCAGGGAAGAAGAAGGTGGGGGCGAGGAAGTAGCAGCCGTGAAGCGGCGTAAGAATGCAGCCCACGGCGCAAGCCGTGGGTTAAGAGTGAGAAACTGAGGAGCCCCAGCGGGGCGAAAGACGTTTCTGTTCTAGTCGAAAATCAACACAGCCGAAGCAATCACCGTCGACCACAGCCCGCGCTTGTCCCCAACTGCCGACTGAGTAATGTTTGCCGTGCGAACGATCTTATTCGAAATCCGGTAAATCTCTTTCTTCTCGTCCCACGAGCGGTCAGGATCGAACTCAACGTTGAGCGTTGTGGCCAGCATTTCCGCCGCGAGCTCCTCTGCGTACTCGCCGGCGGAATCATCGGTCTCGCCGAAGGAGTGGTGCTCGCTGAGGTAACCGTAAGTGTTTCGGTCGGCCGGAATGGCCACGCCAATACTGGCCGCAAGCAACCGATGGGGCTCGCGCGTAGAGTTCTCGGCCACCACCGCGAAGACCACTTCGCCCGGGCTCAGATACTTCAGCCCCTGGGAGCGCGGAACCAGCTTGCATTGTGGCGGGAAAATAGATGAAACGCGAACCAGGTTCTGTGCGGCAATGCCGGCGTCCCGCAGCGCCAGCTCAAACGAAGTCAGGCGCTCGCGATGCTTGCCGACCCCCTTGGTGAAGAAAATCTTCTTCGGGATCATATCTCTGGCCAATTCGTTGTTCCTCCGAGAGTTAGATGAGTGGTCAAATCTAACATAGCGAATTGTAAAGGGAATATGAAAATTGGTTCGCGAGACAAAAAAGTTGGGCGAAAACCCGGACTTGGATTTCCGCCTGCCTGGATCCGAAAACCGATTCTACTTGGCCGCCGCGACTGAACTGACTTCTATGGTGTCGCCATCGATTTCGCCCTTTACTGTGGCCTTGCCCGCCGCCAGTTTGTCGAGCTTATCGAGCGTAGCTTTGTCCTTGGCATCGAGGGTATAAACCTTTCCGCCCACGACCAGCGCGTACTTTGAGCCCTTTTGTACGCAGGCGCGGAGGCAGGCAGCATCGTCGCCTTCCATCATATGTTTGGCTCCGCACATGGCATCGCTTACTGTTCCCGTGAACGTCTCGACTTTGGCCGCAATTGAGGCTGGAATTAAAGCTGCGCCCAATAGAAGGCTGGTCAGCGAAACTGCGAACTTCGGCGTAAATCGCATCAAATCCTCTCTCCTTTTGAATCAAGTATGCCGCTGCTCGTTAGATGTCTCCATTTGAAAGGCGATAGCAGTACGCGTCAAGGATTTTCGCCGCAGTTATCGCGGTTTTTGATTGAAGCGCAAGGTCACGTCGACAGTGTGCTCTTTCTGATTGAGCGATTCGCGCACACTGACATCCCAGTCGGACAGTGCCGAGATCTCTTTGTCCTCCCGGTCTAGAAATCGTTTGGGATAGCTGGAGTCGTAGGGATCGCCGCCGCGTAATCTCCAATCATCTTCCAGGCGCGCAGCCATACGCGCGTCGAGGCCACGGATGTCCAGGTCTCCCATGGAGTAAACTTCGCCCTCCTGGATGCGTAACACGTATCTCACAGTGGAATTCGTATCGTCGAGTTCCGGATCTGGTTGGATGCTGGCTGCCATATATCCACGCGTGCCGTAAAGCTTCTTCATCGCTTCGATATCGGTGTCGAGCTGAACGGCGTTCGCCGGTTGATCAAGTTGCACGTGGGTCAATTTTTGCAGAGCTTCGGCGGAGAAAGACTTGTTTCCCGCTATCTCGATTGCAGTCAGTTTGTATTTGCGTCCCGGGTCGACGGGGAAAGTCACATCCACGGTAGTTTCTTGCGGACTGCCTTCAACAACCTTGGCCTGCGCATCGCCGAATGTCGCCTTCAAATATCCGCGCTGCAGATAGATCGGGAGGAAGTTCTTGTCTTCCTGCGTGCGAAGGATCGAGCGCGAGAAATCACTGCCCAGCAGCTTTTTGGCCGCGGATTCAAGCAGAGGCAATTCAGTCTCACCGGCTCCTTCGAATGCAATATTGCGAATGTGAATCTGAGGACCCACGACCGTAAAAACGAACGCCTCGACCGGGCCATCTTCGGGTCCGGCGCGCAGATAGTTGGCCTCGCCTTGCACGTTGTGTGCGATCAGCAAGCCTTGCAGGGCGTTGGAAACCTGATCAGCCAGTTCGCCACCGACGGGGAGTTGTCCTTGAAACAGCGGAACCGCGGCGTGGAGCTGCTCAAGCAGCTCCTGATCCGAGAACCAGACCAGATTGTCGAAGCGAACTGGAACGAACGGCTCGGCATCGTGGAGTTGCAACTCAAGCTTCGTGCCATCGGCGGAGTACTGAAAGCTGTAGAGGACATCGCTAAACGCCCCGGTGTCGTTAAGCAGACGGGCGGCCTTTTTAAAGTCGTCTTCGCTCACGGCTTGCCCGATCTGCAGGCCACTCGCAGCCACGATATCTTCTGATTTGTAACGCTCAGTCCCGGTGGTCTTAACCGAAATAAGTTTAAACGCTGCGGGCGGGAGTTCTTTGGCGCTGGCCTTTCGCGGAGTCTGAGCGAGCGCCGAGGATAAACAGAGACACGAGAGCACCAACCACTGAAATCCTGAGATTCGCACGCGAAAAGATTCTAACAGGGGCGCGACCTGCCGCGGTTGCTCGAGTGGCTTCCGTGTTTTCTTCTTCATGGGGCTCCAATAAAAAAGGCGCGAGCCGGATTTCCGGTCGCGCCTGTTGAATTTGCTTCTATTTCCAGACTAGCAAATTGGAGGGGGTAAACCCGCCAAATTTTGAGATTTATATTTCCATCTGAATCAGCAGCTTGGGAGAAAATGGGCGGTTTAGGGGGCTTGACAACTTTTCGGCACTAGAGCGTTTTAGCGGCTTTCTATAGCTGGACTACGCTTTCCCTATTCACAAAGCGGGTGCCCTGCCCTTCTCGCGTTCTTTGCGAGAGGGCGGGGCTTTTAAAAGTGGAGTGAACCCCAAAAATGAGACACGGAAGTAGGGGACTGAGTACATTGAATGGAGAGAGGCAATGGACTTGGCCCGAAGCGTATACAGTCGTGAACTCAAAGTATCGGTGATGCGAGCCATGGACGCCGGAGAGAGTGGTGGCAGAGTCGCCCGGCGGTTGCAGATCAGTCCCAAGCTGATCGAGCGGTGGCGGGCGGAGTGGCGGGCCCGGGGCGAAGCATCGTTTCCCGGCACGGGGCGCAGAGCGGGGCCGAAACTTCTGCCGCAGGAGCGCACGGTGGCGGATCTGGAGCGCAAGATCGGCCAACTCACGCTGGAGAATGATTTTTTAAAAAAAGCCTTGCAGCATTTCAGGGAGCATCACCCGCCAGCCGTCGTCAGTGGCGCGGCTGCCTGTGCCGCGAGATCCGGCAAGCGGGAGAAGGCGGTGCGCAAGTGAAGCAGCTGTGCGCTGCGGCGGGGGTAAGCCGCGCCAGTTATTACCGCAGCCAGGTGCGGCGAGTTCCGTCGGCGGAGAGCATGTCGGTGCGCGATGCCGTACAGAAGATCGCGCTGCAATTTCCTGCCTACGGATACCGTCGCATCACGCCGGAGCTGCAGAGGCGTGGTCATACGGTGAATCACAAGCGCGTGCTTGGGCTGATGCGAGCCGACAACCTGCTCTGTCTGCGGCGCAAATCGTTTGTGCGAACCACCGACAGCGAACATAGCTGGCCAGTGTATCCGAACCTGGCCGCGAAACTGGAAGTGACCGGCCGAAACCAGCTGTGGGTGGCCGATCTCACCTACATCCGTCTGCAGCGGGAGTTCGCCTATCTGGCGGTGGTGTTGGATGCCTGGTCGCGGCGGGTGGTGGGTTGGGCGCTGGGCGAAACGCTGGAGGCGGAGCTGACCTTGACGGCACTGCGCATGGCGATTGGCGAACGCCGTCCTCGGCCCGGGCTGGTGCATCATTCCGACCGCGGGGTGCAATATGCCTGTGGCGCGTATCGGGAACTGCTGGAGCAACACGGCCTGCGCGGCAGCATGAGCCGCAAAGGCAATCCCTATGACAATGCGTTTGCCGAGAGCTTCATGAAGACGCTGAAGCACGAAGAAGTTTATCGTAGCGAATATCGGGATCGAAACGAAGCTCTGGCGGGGATCGGCGAGTTCATCGAGCGCGTGTACAACCAGAGACGGCTGCACTCCGCGCTGGGCTATCGGACGCCGGCCGAGTTCGAGGCGGTGCCGGCATGAAGCGCAGAGCAGGTCCGACCGCAGGCCGCTGGGGACGCTGTCCCCAGACCCCTGGGATTTACCGCTTGGCCGCCAAAATGGCAGAGGGAAAAACATCAGGGCGGCCGCAGCCGCCCCGTGCCACTTCGGCTCCTGAGTCGGCGCTCGGGTTGCGTCCCCGCAGAGCCCTACCCTCCGCTCAGTTCGGTGCAGAGTGGAGCAACTCAACCTCGCCGTACAATGATTTTTCATCGAACGGCGCTTACCCCCTTAACTCTGTGTCTCACTCCAGGGGTTCATTGCAGGCAAAGAACGCGAGAAGGGGCAGGGCACCCGCTTTTACGTGTGGTGAGAGCATGGGCTAGCCCCCGAGGACAAAAAGCATGAAGGGCTGGCAATTTTCGTGTCCAACTACGGGCGCCGTCCTTAACATTTCCAGTCCGACTCTGGTCTCGGGAATCTGCCGCTCGTGTGGCAAGCCTCTAGTGCCGGATCATCTCAGTAAAGAAGCACTAGATAAGATGAAGGTGGATAACGTGACATTCAGTCTCAACGGGAGAGAGTGGCGGGATGAGTAGTTTGCGGCCTGACGACAAGATCGCAGACCGCCTGGGGCACCATGCGGTCTAGACGTGCTGTTCGAGCCTTCGTAGGAGAAGCGATACGAAGCTCAGGTGGTCTAAGCAGGTATCAGGATCATCGACCACGCTGAATTCGTGGGCGCGCGGGTTCCGAATCGCTCTCATGCTACCCGCGAAGACAAAACGATAGCCCTCTTGCTCGTCCATTTCGCTTTGGGTGCTCAGCGGTGTGAGCTTGATTTTCGGCTTCTTGCTGTCGAACGCATCCATCATCAAACTGAAACCAGAGTCCGAGAGTCCGGACAGCTTCTCTACCTGTTTATCTAGATATTTGAAGGCATGAGAAGTCGCCTCTGCGAAGTGGCCGTCATCAAACAATTTCCGAACTTTCGACGGCAACTTGGGATGGATGTTGCGCGCGTCGAAGGGATGAAGAGATTGCTCAGGGGCGGGTTCAGGGACGCCAGCGCCTACAAACGGAACCGTCCTCGCCAACGCGAGTGCGACGGCCTCAAATCGGTTGAGCTTACTTGGCATTGGGGAACAGGTTCTCCCGGATGCTGCGGAATATCTTGTCGTACGTCTCCTGATCGCCCTGCGCAGGTAGATTGACCTCGATTCGTACGGTTAATCCGAAGTCGCCCTGTTGCGCACCGCTTCCAGAGCCACCGGGCGTTGTCACTACCGCAATGGCCGGTTTTGCAGCCCTAGCTGGCTTTGGCTCGGAGGCTCTTTGCGCTTTCGCCTTCGGGGGCTGAGGTGTGCCGTGTCCGGCGAAGCCCGCGAGGATTTGGAACGTAGTGGCCTGAAGGCGACCCACCAAATCGCTGGTCTGATCGGCTCCTCGAAAATACGAGACGAGCTTCTCTCGAGGCAAGGTCCACGCCGTGTCACCGTACAACTCGAAGAGTCCAGCGTACGCGGGCTTGATCATCTCCTCAAAGGCCTGTTTGAATTCATCGTTGGACTTCGTAAAGGTCGAAGCCGCTTTCTCTGTCCTGTTACCGTTCGGGTCTATAGCTCCAATGAACCGAAGTATATTTATTATGTAGCTTTCGTTCTTAGGGGCAATCGAAAGCTTCTTCAGAGTCTCCGAGTCTACCGTCTTCGGAAACGATCTTAAGAGTTGGTTTATGGCTGCAGAAATGCCACCTGGACCACCGGGCGAGTATGGATGTTTGTCTGCCATCGGAACCTCCTGTTGTAAGTTATGTTGGATATCACAACATGTCCACATAGAAAACTAGAAAATAAACATGAGATACCGAGGGGATCCCCCAGGACGCGGCCTAGCCTTTTGCGCTTTTTGCGGCTCTTGCCATTCAGGCGAAGCCCCTCACTCTTTCGCAAGCGCAGAAAGGGTGGGGCACCCGGCGTTGCACCATGAAGCGGTTCAATCTTTGCCCGCGGCAGCATCCATGCCTTTGATCTTTACCGCGATGTCGATGAACGCCAGTGCGGCGCGGCTTAGGGCTTTGTCTTTGCGGAAGACGAGCGCGAGATCGCGACGAATCGTGGCGTCGGAGATGGCGATGACTGCCAGTGCGTTGGCGCGTATATCCTCCAGCACGTTGGAGCGGGCGATAAAGCCCACACCGGCGTCCGCGGCTACGAAGCGCTTTAACAGTTCACTGGAGTCAAGTTCCATGGTGTAATGCGGCTTGAGTTTACGTTCGTAGAAAAGATTCTCGAGCGCGTCGCGGGTATGTCCGATCTTGGGCACGACCAGAGGGAACTTCGCAGCCTCGGCGATTGTCGCTGATTTCTTCTTGGCCAAGGGATGCTGCGGCGGAGCGATAATCGCGAGCTCGTCGCGATGAATCAGGACGACGGTCAGCCGGGCGTCGGTCACCGGCAGCGAAACGATGCCGAAGTCCACGGAGTTATCGACCACCGATTCCAGAATTTTGGCGTAGTCCGCGCGTTTGATATTCACGCTGACGTCGGGGTACTGCTTTTTAAACTCGGCGAAAACCTCGGGCAGGATGTGAAGGCAGGTGCCTTCGTTGGCGCCGACTACAATCTGGCCGCGAGGCACACGCTCGGTTTCGGCGATGCCGGTCAGCATGGCCTTGCGGGATCCCACCATTTGTTCGGCGAATTTCTGGAAAAGCTTTCCCGATGCGGTGACTGAGACCTTGCCGCCGGAGCGGTCTAACAACTTCGCGCCGACTTCCTCTTCGAGAGAGCGAATCTGCGATGAGATTGCCGGCTGGGTACGGAAGCGCCTCTCCGCGGCACGGGAGAAGGAGTTGAGCCGCGCAACTTCGAGAAAAGTTTCGAGCTGGTCGAAGTCCATAGCAGCAGTTTTTGGGATTGCTCGGAGCGCGGGGAGATTGTAGCAGGATTGTCAGGCGCACTATTTGTCATCCCGAGTGAAGCGAGAGATCTGGGTTTTGCGTGACCGGGCGAAACCCAGATTCCTCGTCGCTCCGCTCCTCGGAATGACAAAGGGTTAGCGGTAGAGACGTAGCTAGCTACGTCTCTACCGGGGCTGGCAGACACTGTTCGTATTCGGACACTTCCTTCCCATGAATGAACAGAACACCTTGATTGAATGCCGATTTGCGCGGACGTAAACTTGTGCAGACACGAGGCTTAAGCCCCTGGCACAGTGGCTGTGCGCGTGCCATTCTTTAAGGCAAATGGATATTGCTCGCCCATCGGTTGCAGGTCAGCGTCGTCGCCGCCAGATCATTTATGCGGCTGTCGGAGTCGTGCTGGTCGCGCTGGTGACCATGGGGCTGTCTCGGCTGAAGCCTGCCGCCCCGACGGTTGAGCGGTCTACGGTCTGGGTGGATACAGTGAAACGCGGGTCGGTGTTGCGGCAGGTGCGCGGTCTGGGAACACTGGTCCCGATGGAAGGTTCGATCCAGTTCCTTCCAGCGGTGACCGAGGGGCGCGTGGATAAAATCCTCGAACTTCCTGGGGCTCAGGTAAAAGCCGACACGATCCTGCTCGAGCTGAGCAATCCGCAATTGACGCAAGAGGCGCTCGATGCGCAGTGGAAGCTCAAAGCGGCTGAAGCCGATTACAAAAACCTGGAAGTGGCGCTCGCCAGCCAGGTGCTGGCGCAAAAATCTCTGTCGGCGCAGGCGCAATCGGAATACAGCCAAGCCAGGATGCAGGCCGACATTGATTCTGAATTGGCGAAGCTCGGGGTCATCTCGCAACTCAGCATGAAAGTCTCCAACCAGAAAGCGGAGCAGTTGTCTACGCAGAACGACATCGAGAAGCAGAGGCTGGTCAACAGCAGCGAGGTGCTCAAAGCGCAACTGCAGGCGAAGCAGGCCGAAGTAGAAGAGTTTCGCGCCCTGGCACAGTTGAAACGGAATCAGCTCGAGCACTTGCGAGTGCGTGCCGGGATTGACGGAGTCCTGCAGGAACAAACTCTAAAGATTGGACAATTCGTGACGCCCGGCACCACGCTCGCAAAGGTGGTCCAGCCGCAGCGGCTCAAGGCGGAATTGAAGATTGCAGAGACCCAGGCGAAAGACATTCAGATCGGACAGCCGGCCTCGGTTGACACACATAACGGAGTTATTCCTGGTCACGTTGTGCGCATTGATCCGTCTGTAGTGAATGGGACGGTGACCGTAGACGTGACCCTGGATGCCAAACTTCCACAAGGGGCGCGGCCAGATCTCAGCGTGGATGGCACCATCGATCTGGAGAAGATGGACAACGTGTTGTACGTGGGACGTCCGGCCTTTGGGCAAGAACAGAGCACGGTGGGAATGTTCAAGCTGGAGCCCGACGGAAATAACGCGGTGCGCGCACAGGTCAAGCTGGGCCGCAGCTCAGTAAATACGGTTGAGATTCTGCAAGGGCTGAAGGAAGGCGACCAAGTCATTCTCTCCGACATGTCTCGCTGGGATTCTTACGATCGCGTTCGTCTGGAATAGACGTGAGCGCTGAAAAAGGGAAGGGAACTTAGATGGCTGACGCTGGAACGATCATTAGCATGCAAAACATCACCAAAGTTTTCTTCACGGACGAGGTGGAGACCCATGCGCTGTCCGGGATTCACATGGAGATTCGCAAGGGAGAATATGTGGCGATTGCCGGGCCGTCGGGCTCGGGCAAGTCGACCCTGCTGGCACTGATTGGGCTGCTCGATTCCCCGACGGACGGGACCTACGTGCTGAATGGGCACGCCGCCGCGAATCTCAACATCAGTGAGCGTTCGCGCATCCGCAATCGCGAAATCGGATTCATCTTTCAAAGTTTCAACCTGATCGGCGATTTGACGGTATACGAGAACGTCGAACTGCCGCTCACGTATCGCGGCATGCCCACGAACGAACGCAAAGAGCGGGTACACAATGCCCTAGAGCGCGTAGGGATGAATCACAGGACCAAGCACTATCCCTCTCAGCTTTCTGGTGGCCAGCAGCAGCGCGTCGCGGTGGCGCGCGCGTTGGCTGGTTCGCCCGCCATCCTGCTCGCCGACGAACCAACCGGCAATCTGGATTCTCGTAATGCCGAAGCGGTAATGGACTTGTTGCGCGATCTGCATCGCGAAGGCGCGACCATCTGCATGGTCACGCATGACCCGCGCTTCTCGCGGCACGCTGAACGCACCATCCACATGTTTGACGGACGCGTGGTGGAGGAGAGCGTTGAGGTGAATTGACGGATTCCCTGCTGTAGGGCTTGCGCACAGCTTCGGATACCGAGGAAGAATCCTGGCTCACGACCACTTCACTCGGTAGGAGTGCAGCTTCGCGAGGTGAAGAAATGATTCAGCTCCGCAATATCGAACGCACTTACAAAACCGGCGCCGGAGTCATCTATGTTCTGCGCCGCATCAGCCTGGACATTCGGGAGGGTGAGTTCGTCACGATTATGGGGCCCTCGGGATCGGGGAAGTCTACGCTGATGAGCATCATCGGCATGCTGGATGACAGTTGGGCAGGGGAATATTTCCTGCTCGAACACGCGGTACACAAGCTTGACCGGAAAAAGCGTTCGGAGCTGAACCGGAAATACATCGGCTTCGTTTTCCAGAGCTACCATCTGCTGGACAACCTCACGGTGTACGAAAACCTGGATGTTCCGCTTTCTTACCGCAACATTTCGAAGTCGCAGCGCGCGAGCATGGTGGCCGAGGTTCTCGATCGCTTTCAGATTGTAGGCAAGAAGGATCTGTTTCCCAACCAGCTTTCCGGTGGACAACAACAGTTAGTGGGAGTAGCACGAGCGGTTGTGGGGAATCCGAAGCTGATTCTCGCGGACGAGCCCACAGGCAACCTGCATTCCAGCCAGGCAAAGGAAATTATGGAATTGTTCAAGAAGCTGAATGATCAGGGAACCACGATCATTCAAGTGACGCACTCCGAGGCGAATGCCGCCTACAGCGACCGGACGATACAACTATTCGACGGTTGGATTGCCAAAGACCCCGCGAATCCGGAAGCCAGCCCAGTGGCGGTGCAGCAGTCGAGGTAAGAGATTTTGCCAGCGCAGTTTTGAACCGAGGATGGGAAGGTCATGAGATCGTCTTCTGCCAGACAAATGCGGACCATCGTGAGAGTCATACTTACGGTTGGATTGTTCATAGTGGGAATTGGCACCACGGCGCAGAACCTGATCGACTATTCAAAACCCGCCTCGCATTTCCCTTATTTTGTCGGTCCTTACGTCGCGCATGAAGTTCCGCCGCCCGCCTTCGGGAATACTCCGCGGGTTGAGTCTCTACTGAAGTACGGTAAGCTGAGGCTTTCACTGAGCGACGCGGTCACGCTGGCACTCGAGAACAACCTTGATCTCGCGATCGCTCGGTTCAATCTGTCGATCGCCGATACAGATATCATGCGCGCCAAATCTGGAGAAAGCGTGCGGGGTGTCGCCACGGGCCTGGTGCAGGGAACGCCGGGGGGCGGCATTGGCGGCTTTGGCACCGGCGCTCCCGGGGCCGGAGCAGGTGGAACCTCAGGAGGTGCAGGGGGCGCGGGCTCAGGTGCTTTGGGTCTGGTGCAGTCGACTTTAGGTACCGGTGCGCCGATCGATTCTTACGATCCAATCATCGTGGGCGGTATGAACATCGATCACGCTACGTTTCCGCAGTCGAGCACTGTTCTGTACGGCGTACAGTCCCTGCAGCAAAATACCGGGCTTGCCGATTTCAGCTATCAGCAAGGCTTTGCCACGGGCACCCTGATGACGGTTGGGTTTAACAACGACCGCATCACCACCAACAGTCTCTTCAGTATTCTCTCCCCGCAAGTCGACAGCAGCTTCCGCTTTACTCTACGGCAGCACTTGCTCTCCGGATTTGGTTTCGGCCCCAACTTGCGTTACATCCACATTGCCCGCAACAACCGCGAGATTTCCGATGTGGCATTCCGCGGTCAAGTGATCGCTACGGTTTCACAAATTCAAAACATCTACTGGGATCTGGTCAATGCGTATGAAGACGTTAAGGTCAAAGAGCGTTCGCTCGAACTGGCGGAGAAGACGCTTTCCGACGACCGGGAACAGGTGAAGATTGGCGCGATCGCACCCATGGAAGTAATGAAAGCCGAGAGCGAAGAATCAGCCCGGAGTCAGGATTTGCTGCTTTCGCAAAACGGCCTGCAATTGCAGGAATTGTTGATCAAGAACGCGATCACACGGGACTTGAGCGACCCTGTCCTGGCCTCGGCGTCGGTGGTTCCCACAGATACCATGAGCATTCCCGAAAGAGAGCCAGTTACGCCCATGCAAGATCTGATTAGCGACGCGCAGGCGCACCGGCCGGAACTGGCGGAGGCACGCATGGATCTGACCAACCGCGAAATCACGCGCAAAGCTACTGCCAATGCTATGAAACCAGTCGTCGATCTGGTCGCGTGGTACGGGACTTATGGATTAGCAGGCCTCGAAAATCTCGGTTACAACGGTCCTCCAGTTGGTCCGATTCCTCCCACGGGGCTTTCTGATGCGCTTACGGCCTTAGTCAAGAATAATTCTCCTGACTATGCTGTCGGAATAAACATAAACATCCCTCTACGCAACCGCGGAGCGCAGGCTGACCAGATCCGCTCCCAGCTGGAATATCGACAGGCCCAGCTGCATCTGCAGCAGCTACAGAACCAGATCGGGATCGAGGTGCGCAACGCACAATTTGCCTTGCTGCAAAATCGGTCGCGAGTCGAAGCCGCGCGTAAGGCTCGTGACCTGGCGCAGCAAACTTTCGATGTTGAGCAGAAGAAGAAAGCGTTGGGCGCTTCCACCAGCAACTTGGTGCTGCAGGCGAACCGCGATCTGGCGCAGGCTGAATCGAATTTTGTGGAAGCCATGTCCACCTACGAAAAATCGATTGTGGAGCTGGATCGCGCCACGGGTTTGACGCTGGCACACGCCGGCATCGAAATTGAAGAGGCGGTGCGCGGCGAAGTGCAACAGACTCCCCATTTCGCCGGGGTCGCCCCCAGGAAGGATGCTGGACTTGACGAGTCGCGGCCGCAAAGCAACTAAACTTTCGGAGACCAGAGTTGAAATCCGGCCTGCCCACTCAGGATTGAGATGATATGACCACGACGGCGTTATCCTCTATGAGTATGCCTACGAGTTCTACTTCCGGTGCACGGCTACTAATTGCCGATGATCAGCGAGACGTACTTGAGGCTTTGCGCCTGCTGCTAAAGCCGGAAGGTTTCACGATTGAAGCAGTAACCTCGCCCACAGGCGTGCTGGACGCGCTCGAGTCGCGGGAATTCGATGCCGTGCTGATCGATCTGAATTACACCCGCGATACTACCTCTGGTCAGGAGGGTCTCGACCTGCTTTCGCGAATTCAGGCAAATGACAGCACGTTGCCGGTGATCGTGATGACGGCGTGGGGAAGCGTGGATGTGGCGGTTGAGGCGATGCGGCGGGGTGCGCGCGACTTCATTCAAAAGCCGTGGGAGAATGCGCGCCTGCTCTCAGTATTGCGCACTCAGGTCGAACTGAGCGGGGCTTTGAGGCGTGGCCAGCGGCTCGAAGCGGAGAACCGTTTGTTGCGCGCCGAAGGGCTTCCCAAGTTCATCGCCAACTCGGAGGCGATGCAACCGGTGTTACGACTGATCACGAACGTTGGTCCGTCCGATGCTAACGTTCTGATTACGGGAGAACACGGCAGCGGAAAAGAGGTCGTGGCTCGGACCTTGCATGCGCTTTCCAGCCGCGCCTCTCGTCCTTTGGTTGCGGTGAATACGGGCGGCTTGCCGGAGGGAATTTTTGAAAGCGAGTTGTTCGGCCACGTAAAGGGAGCTTTCACGGATGCCAGGACGGACCGGATCGGTCGCTTTGAATTGGCGCATGGCGGAACGCTTTTTCTGGACGAGATTGCAAACGTTCCACTTTCCCAGCAAGCCAAGCTGCTGCGGGTGCTCGAGAGCGGAGAGATGGAGCGAGTAGGCTCTTCGCAAACCCGCCGCGTGGACGTGCGAATCATTTCTGCGACCAATGCCAACCTTAATGCGGAAGTGGACGCGGGTCGGTTTCGACAAGATCTTCTTTTCCGCCTGAACACGGTCGAGGTCCATATTCCGCCGCTTCGGGAACGCCGGCAAGACATCTCGCAGCTTGCCATGTATTTTCTCAGTCGCTACGCTGAACGCTATCGCAAACCGGCTAAAACGCTGGATCCGTCTGCCATGCAGGCGATGTTGGAGTATTCTTGGCCTGGAAACGTGCGTGAACTGGACCACGCGATTGAGCGCGCGGTGTTGCTTTCAAGTGGAGATCTGGTACGAGTCAGCGACTTGAGCCTGCGGAATCCGCGCGAGAGCACGCAGCGGATGGAGGAGCTCAGCCTTGAAGAGGTGGAGTCCCTGTTGATCCGCAAAGCCATCGACCGCTATGGTGGAAACATCAGTCAGGCAGCTGACGCGCTGGGTCTGAGCCGGAGCGCGCTCTACAGACGGCTGCAGAAATATGGAATCGGAAGCAGCTAATCGCTCTCGGGATGCGGCGGCGACCACAGGCGCGTCTCGGCCGGAGTCTCGAGCCCCACTAAGAAAATCCAAACACCGCTTGAGCCACGAAAACCGGATTCTGCTGTTGACGTTGGCCTCCGGTGCCGTCGGGGTCGCGCTCGCACTCGTGCTGCTGTGGACGGGCGATCACGAATCCAGCACGCGCTGGAGCCTCACATTTCTTGTCGTGATGATCTGGCTGGGCTTTGCCTTCGCTCTGCGGTCAGCGGTGATCCGGCCCTTGCAGACTCTTTCCAATATGCAGTCCGCGCTACGGGAGGGTGATTTTTCCTTCCGGGTCCGCGGCGCCAAAATGGGAGATGCTCTGGGAGAGCTGATGATCGAGGTAAATGCGCTCTCGGAAATGTTGCGCGAGCAGCGCCTGGGCGCCATGGAAGCCAGTGCGCTGCTCACGACCGTGATGACTGAAATCGACGTCGCTGTATTTGCCTTTGATGGTGACCGGAAGTTGCGGCTGGTGAACCGCGCCGGCGAACGCATAATGGCGCAGAATGCAGAGCGTCTGCTGGGAAAGAGCGCCGAGGACTTGGGCCTGTCGGAATGCCTGGAGGGAGAATCGGCGCGAACCCTCGAAAAGAATTTTCCCGGGCATTCGGGCCGCTGGGGGGTTCGCCGTTCGACATTTCGGCAGGGAGGCAAGCCGCATTACCTGGTTGTGATCGCCGATCTGAGTCGGGCTTTGCGTGAGGAAGAACGGCAAGCCTGGCAGCGGCTGGTGCGAGTGCTGGGCCATGAACTGAATAATTCCCTGGCTCCGATTTGCTCCATCGCGGGCAGTCTTGAAGACATCATGAAACGGGAAGTTCGCGCCACCGATTGGGAGGACGATTTACGCCGAGGGCTGCGCGTGATTGTCGATCGTTCAGACGCTCTCAGCCGGTTCATGCGGGACTATTCTCGGCTTACTCGTCTGCCGAAGCCTCAGCTTCGTCCCACGCCGGTAAATACGCTCGTCAGTTCTGCGGCTGCCTTGGAAAGGCGTATTGCGGTAACGATAGAGCCAGGGCCGGAGGTCACGCTGGACGCCGATCCCGACCAACTGCAGCAATTGCTGATTAACTTGATCCGCAACGCTGTTGACGCATCGCTCGAAAACGGCGGAAAGGTCAGAGTGGGTTGGTCCCGGAATGGAAGTTGGCTTCATCTGTTCGTCCAGGACGAAGGCCCCGGAATCGCCAATCCATCGAATTTATTCGTGCCCTTCTTTACCACCAAACCCGGTGGGTCCGGCATCGGCCTAGCCTTGAGCCGGCAAATCGCCGAGGCTCACGGGGGAAGCGTTTCTCTGCACAATCGCACCGAAGGCAATGGCTGCGAAGCGGTTATCCAGTTGCCGCTCGAAAGCTAGCGGATACCAGAACCCAAGACCTGGTGAGGTACAATGTGTCTCTTCCAAAAGCAGACACATACGGGCTGGGCGGGAGGCTCCGAGAAATAATCTGCGATAGTCGGAGGTCCAGCAAATAGTTAGATCGAGACTTTCCCCGCACGAATAAAGAACGCTCTTCCCGGAGGCTACATGAAACGGCTGCTACTGTTGACAGTCCTATGTCTAATCTTGCCTGTAGCGTCACAGGCACAAACGGAAACGGTGACCAGCAAGTCGGACCGCATGTTCTTTCCTCACGATACGTTTTACGGGTGGGCACAGTTTGAAATCGCCCCTCCACACAACGAGATTGATCCGAACTTGTGTGCCGGAAACGCTGGCAGCTACGGGGGCGTGAACGCTCCGTGCAGCATGTTCGCGCGCTATATGATTTCCGGACTTTTGGAGGTGCGTCCCTTTGGCAAGGGTCAGTTCCGCCGCATCATGTTCTTCGGAGAGCCCAACTTCTTGTTTGGCAAGAACATTCCGCAAACGCTCTACACCTGGTCATGGGATGCGATTGGCATTGAGCATTCATGGGGATTGGGAGTTTATATCGCCAAGGGATTCGAATTCCGCGTAACCCAGCACTTCCTGTTCGACCGGTTGGGTGCGCGCGACCGCAATCTGGGACCGGCGGATTTGGGCAACAACGGCCCGTGGGGAAGATACAACGCGATCGGCGTGAGGAAATATTTTGGTACACGAAGGTGGTGAAGGTTCATTCATGGGTGCCTGGACTCGAGCGCATAGTTGCGAACATCGCCAAACCCGGTCACGCTGATGTGGCCAATCGACATCCAGCGCTCGAGTATGTGATGACCAGTGCGATGGAACAAGTAAGAGATGCCTACGGAGGTCATGGTTGCAGCTGCCTCCAAGCTTGCGAATCCTGCCGAGTTGTTTACCACCTCGTCGGGGAGCAGAATCTCTTGTCTCCCACGAGCCTGGAAGTTGCGCGTGGACGCGTAGTCCATGCCACGGGTCACGGCAATTCCGGAAAAGAGCAAAAGATTTGTGCGATCCCAGAATGCGTGGGTTGAAGGAGCCGTCGGCGGAGCGGGAAGAGCAGCCACGGTTGGATTCGAGCCATCCGTCAACTTCGAATCGGCCGATGAAGGTCCTTCGGGGCGAAATTGTTGGGCTGTCGCGGATTGTCCGATGAAGAGGCAGATACTCCCGACCAGCATCGCGATCCCGAACGATTTGCGTAGAGCCGAAATCGCGATTCCCGGACGCATGTCGATATTGTAAAGGTGAAGCCAGATGTGGCGAAGTTACCAGAGGTGGCGAGGTCATGGAGAAAAGCTCAAGAATATCAGCCCGGCCCAGACTCAATTTCTCGCGCGTCCCTTGAAACCTTTATAATTGTTGGTTCCCTTACACTTTCTGGAGGACATGTAATGGCGGTCTCATACAATGGCCTTCCGGCGCCTGCGAATGGCGCTCGGATCACCTACAGCAACGGGCGCTACCAGGTGCCCGACAATCCGATCATTCCTTTCATTGAGGGCGATGGCACTGGCCGGGATATTTGGAAAGCATCCGTGCGTGTGTTCGATGCCGCGGTGCAGAAGGCGTACGGGGGCAGGCGCCGGGTCGCCTGGTATGAGGTGTTTGCAGGTGAGAAAGCCAAAGCTGAGTTGAACAATTGGCTGCCCGATGACACCGTGAACGCGATCCGCGAATTTCGCGTTGCCATCAAAGGTCCGTTGACCACTCCCGTGGGCGGCGGAATGCGCTCGCTGAATGTGGCGTTGCGGCAGATGCTCGATCTCTATGCCTGTGTGCGCCCTGTGAAGTACTACAAGGGCACGCCATCTCCCGTGAAGCACCCCGAACGCATGGACCTGGTGATTTATAGGGAGAATACCGAGGACGTCTACGCCGGAATCGAGTGGGAACAAGGCACACCCGAAGCTGCGAAGCTCATTGAGTTTCTCAACAAAGACATGCTGAAGGGAAGCAAGAAGCAGGTCCGGTTGGATTCAGGCGTCGGCATAAAGCCGATCTCCGTCACCGGCACAAAACGCCTGGTGCGCATGGCAATCCAGTTTGCGTTAGGCACCGGTCGAAAGAGTGTGACCTTGATGCACAAAGGCAATATTCAGAAGTTTACGGAAGGCGCCTTCCGCAAATGGGGTTATGAGTTGGCCGCGCAAGAGTTTCGCGACAAGATCGTCACTGAGCGCGAGAGCTGGATCCTGGACAACAAAGATAAGAATCCGAATCTCACGATTGAGGAAAATGCCAATTTGACCGAGCCCGGATTGGAGTTCGCGACGGAAGAATTCCGGCAGTCGATTTATCAGGAAGTGCGAGATGTGCTAAACGCGATCTACGCTACTCACGGCAAGGGTGCATGGAAGAAAAAGCTGATGGTGAACGACCGCATCGCGGATTCAATCTTCCAACAGGTAGTGACGCGAGCGGACGAATATTCGGTATTGGCAACATCCAATCTGAACGGCGACTATATTTCCGACGCTTGCGCTGCCCAGGTGGGCGGGTTGGGCATCGCGCCGGGCGCCAACATCGGCGATGGCTACGCGATTTTCGAGGCGACGCACGGCACTGCTCCCAAGTATGCCGACAAAGACGTTATTAATCCCGGTTCGGTGATTCTCTCTGGCGTGATGATGTTTCGCCTCATGGGGTGGAACGAGGCCGCGGACCTGATCGAGCATGGCATGGAGCGCACCATCGAGCAAAAGCAAGTCACTTACGACTTCGAGCGCTTGATGGAAGGCGCCACCAAAGTAACCACCAGCGGGTTTGCTACGCACGTCATTGGGAATATGGACGCAGCAGTGCTGAGCGCCGCCCGCTAACAGCAAAGAGCATTGACCACAGAGGACACGAAGGTTCACAAAGGAACGCAGAGTTAAGAATGAGTTGTTTTTCTCTTTGTGTACCTTCGTGTCCTTTGTGGTTATCGAATTTGATCTTTCGCTTAGAAAGGGAAATCATGCGTAAGAAAGTTACGGTTGTTGGCTCTGGAAATGTGGGCGCCACGGCTGCCCACTGGATCGCCGCCAAGGAACTGGCGGACGTCGTTCTGATCGACATCGTCGAAGGCGTCCCGCAAGGCAAAGGTCTGGACCTGCTCGAAGCCATGCCTATCGAGAAACGTGATTCCCACATCATGGGCACGCAGAATTATGCTGACACGGCCAATTCGGATATCGTCGTGATCACCGCCGGCATTCCACGCAAACCGGGCATGAGCCGCGATGATCTGCTTAACACCAATCATAAAATCATGAAAGATGTAGTGGGCAAGGCGGTGCAGCATTCGCCCAACTGCATTCTGATTATCGTGTCGAATCCTCTCGATGCCATGGCCCAGGCCGCATACAAGATGAGCGGCTTTCCCCGGGAGCGCGTGATCGGCATGGCTGGCATTCTCGACTCTGCCCGCTTCCGCGCATTCATTTCCGAAGAATTGAAAGTCAGCGTGGAAAACGTGACCGCGTTTGTACTGGGCGGCCATGGCGATACGATGGTTCCGCTTCCTCGTTATTCCACGGTGGTGGGAATCCCGATTACTGAACTGATGGATGCTGCGACTGTGGCTCGTCTGGTCCAACGCACCCGCGACGGCGGCGCCGAGATCGTGAAATATTTGAAGACGGGCAGCGCTTACTACGCCCCTTCAGCAGCCGTCGCTGAGATGGTCGAGGCGATCTTGAAGGACAAGAAGAAAATTCTGCCCTGTGCCGCCTATCTGGAAGGCGAATACGGGATCAAGGGTCTCTATGTCGGCGTGCCGGTGAAGCTGGGCGAGAAGGGAATCGAGCAGATCATTCAAATCAAACTCACGCCGGAAGAGAAGGCAGCTCTGGACAAGAGCGCCGAAGCGGTGAAGGAATTGGTCGCCGTGATCGGCGTGTGAGCGGATTTGGCCTTCGGCGAATGCCGCCGGCACCGGCGGCATTCTTTTTTGCCCTGAAGCGTTCTGCGTTAAACGACTACACTCTCTCGATCGTAATCGACTTCACAACCACGTCTTTATTCGGCTTGTCCTGACGATTTCGTGGAACACCCACAATCTTCTCGGCCACATTCTGGCCTTCGACCACTTCGCCGAAAATTGTGTGTTTGCCAGTGAGCCACGTCGTAGGGGCCAGTGTGATGAAGAACTGCGAGCCGTTTGTGTTGGGACCGGCATTCGCCATCGCTAGCTTGCCGGGTTTGTCGAATTTGTGCGGCGAGCCTTTGGTTTCGTCCTCGAACTGATAGCCGGGGCCACCCATACCGGTGCCCGCCGGGTCGCCGCCCTGGATCATAAACTCGGGAATCACCCGGTGAAAGATGGTTCCATCGTACAGACGGTCTTTGCTCTTCTTGCGGCTGACCGGATGGGTCCACTCGCGTTTTCCTTCGGCGAGTTCAACAAAATTTGCAACCGTCTTGGGCGCATCCTTTTCAAACAAGCGGCAGACGATACTCCCTTCCGACGTATCAAAGATGGCGTAAGTACCGGGCTGGCGGGTCATAGTAATCCTTTCGTCTATGTCGTTGACGTCGAGATGCGAGGGCAAGATGCCCTCGCCATAGCCGGCGAGGACGCCGGCGCTAAATGCGCGGCGCTAATTCGCGCCGCTGATCGTGATGTGATTAATCTTTACTGGCTTGTATGGTTTATCGTTCGAGTCGCGGCCCATCCTTGCGATTTGCTTCACCAAGGTCACGCTGGCTGCATCGCACTGACCGAAGATGGTATAGCCGCCGTTCAAGCTCGGGTAAGCGACCTCGGTGATAAAGAACTGGGAGCCATTGGTGTTGGGTCCGGCGTTCGCGTAGGCCATGCGTCCTGGCCGATCGAACTTCAGGTCATTGGACGTTTCATTCTTGAAGGCGTAGCCGGGATCACCGGTTCCGGTTCCCATCGGGTCGCCGCCCTGAATCATAAAGTCGGGGATTACGCGGTGGAAGATCGTGCCGTCATAAAGTGGAACACCGTGTTTTTTCTGGTGAGTGACGGGACTGGTCCAATCCTTGGTTCCGGTGGCCAAGCCGATGAAATTAGCCACACCGATCGGCGCCTTGTCCGGAAACAGCGCGCAGGTTAGGTTGCCTGCCGTGGTCTCGATTACAGCCGTAGGGTGATCCGAAGCCGTTGCAGGCTTGGCCTGTGACCACAATGTGAGCGAAGACAGAAAGATAACCAAACCGAGAATCAGGCATTTGCGCATGCGTAGCTCCTTGAGTGTATTAATTCCGAATCTTGAATTGTACGCCAGCCGCTGTGAAATTTACTTGCCAGGGGCCGATTGCGCCTGCAACTCGTGGCTGACGCGTTCTACTTCTTTGAAAACCCGCATCACATTGCCGCCGAGTATCTTATGGATGTCCTCGGCGCTGTAGCCGCGATCAAGTAGCGCCTGAGTAATCTTGGGCAGGTCAGCCGCGGAATCCATGCCTGCTGGAGTCGCGCCGCTTACGCCATCAAAGTCCGAGCCCAGTCCTACGTGGTCTACGCCTGCTATTTTCGCGATGTGATCAATGTGATCGATCAAAACCGTGAACGGCGGGCGCGGGATCTTGGCCATCCATTCTCTCGTGATCCTGTCCTCATCTGCGTAGGTTACTTGCTTTCCCTCAGCTTTAAGTTTCTCCAGGTAGGCACGAGTCGCGGCGTCCTGCTCTTTTTGTTGAGCCTGGACCGCATTCCAATAGTTTTGATCCAAAAAGCCAGCAAAGAAATTCACGTCTACGACTCCGCCATTCTTGGCTACAGCCCTTAGCATGTCATCCGTCATATTTCGTGGCGCGTTGCATAAAGCACGGGCTGAGGAGTGCGACGCGATCACCGGGGCCTTGGTCACGGCGATAGTGTCCCAAAAGGTTTTGTCCGCCACATGGGAGATGTCGACCATCATCCCCAGACGATTCATTTCCAGCACCACTTGTTTGCCGAAATCGGTGAGTCCGTTGTGGTGTTGGATCTTCGGGTCATCAATATCTCCGGAGGAATCAGCCCACTCGTTAGTGTTCGACCACGAGAGCGTCATGTAGCGCACACCGAGACGGTAGAAATCACGAAGGAGATGAATATCGTTCTCGATGGAGTGACCACCTTCGATTCCCAACAAGGCCGCAAGTTTGTTCTGCTGGTGAGCACGCTCGATATCGTCGACGGAAAATGCCATCATCATTCGATCGGGATGCCGCGCTGCCTGCTCATAGACGGAATCGATCAGGTCGAGGGTGTGCTGGGCGAAGTGGCCCTGATTAGTTTCAGGTTCGACCCAGATGGAAAAGAACTCAGCGCTCAGATTTCCGGCGCGAGCTTTGTCAAGGCTGATGTGGCCGGAATCTTTGGGATCGGTCGAACCGATATCGAAGTTATCGTCGAGAAAGCGCTGCGGGGTGTCAGCATGTGTGTCGATGACAATCGCCGAATTATGTAGGGCGAGAGCTCGGGAGCTTACGTCTGACGCCTCTTTCGCCTGGGCAAAAGCCAGGGTTGAGCCAAGGATCAACAGCGCAGAAAAAACCGTAGATTTCGCCAAAGAAAAGCGCTTGGATATTTCCATGGGCAGCAAGCAATCGATTGTATACGGTTGCAGGTAGAGAAGAAATGAAGAGTTAGATTCTCAAGCCACGATCAACCGATAGGAACATGCGCCTGGAGTTGTCTGCGATAGCCTACTTCGTGAGCCCAGCACGCCTACTTTACGGAACTGGGTTCAAGGACACGAGATTATTCGTACCTTCGCCGTTGAAGGAGAGGTTTAGCAGCTGTGCGCCTGGGTCGTCCTGTGTTTTATCCTGCTGTTCTACGGCGGGCGTATTCGACTCACGCGAGTCGCCGTAGCGGCCCGATACGGCTACGTGGAACACCCACTGATGGCGTTCTTCCTCTGGTTCCACCAGACCCTGATCCCTGAGTGGCATCAGGTATTGCTCCATCCACGCCACCTGCTGCTTGGTCATTCCCCGGCGTTGAATGTCGACCGTAATGCCAGCCAGGTGAGAGGAGGCTGTTTCGCCCTTTTCGGGTGCGGCATTGCGATTGTGCCGTCGAAGCTTTTTCTGGACCTGCACCGTGCGGACGGCGGAGTTCACCTGAATCTGATCGTGGAACTGTTTATAGTAAGCCTCGCTTAGATCGTCTAGAAAATCGCGCGTCCACGGACGGCAATAACGGCGATCTGGATCGAGGCGCGGGTCGAAGCGCAATGTTTGGCTTGCCACAATCGGAACCAGCTCCTGGCTGGCGATCAGTTGATCGAGTTCAGCCTGATTCTGAATTCGCGGCAATTCGAGGCGGTCGATTTCTTCGTTCTGGCGCAGCAACGATTCACGGGACGGACGGAATACCGGATTCCACAAGAGACGGCGGAGATGGGCACGATGCTTAGTCGCATGATGTGCGGGTTGGCTGGGCGCGACCTGATGCAGCCCAAAAGCTTGCCCGCAAACTGCCGCGGCCAGAAATATGAACAGGAAAGCTCGCTCTGTTTTACCCTTCACGAAGTGTGCCTCAAATCTTTACCGCGTGTTGCAAGCGGCTATTCTAAATCACAGTCGCCGGATGCCAAGCCAGCTTTCGGCCGCGAGGTTACCAAAGAGTATCGTGGCCAGATTACCGCTCGTTACTCTCGCTCGCACCGTTCGCCCTGGCATCCATTTACGTCAGCAGCTAAGATGCCGTTTCAAGCGCCGGATTGCCTCGGCCTATGTGCCTAAGAAAACAGCGGTTACCGCCTCGACCTCAAACTGCGAAGTGCGCACTATACCACTGTTGGGCCGCGCGAGTCCCAGAAAATGTCACTGATGGGCCATTTTGGCCTATTCGCGCCGTCACTTCTGAAATAGATCGCCGATGGCCTGTTTCATGACCTCGCCGCTAACCTCCGAAATGGATCGGGTCAGAGGAATATCCTTGGGGCAGACTTCGACGCAGTTTTGGGCGTAGCCGCATTCCTGAATACCTCCGTCGCCCATGAGCGCGGCCAGGCGCTCGCGTTTCAACTCTGCTCCGGTGGGATGCGTGTTGAAGAGGCGAACCTGGGAAATCGTAGCAGCGCCTACGAAGCCCGTATCCTCATTGAACTGTGGGCAGGCTTCCATACAGCAACAACAGGAGATACAACGCGACAGCGGATAGGCTGCCTCTTGTACTTCCGGACTCACACGTGGGCCGGGCCCCAGATCGTAGGTGCCATCAATCGGGACCCATGCTTTTACGGTTTTCAGATTTTCAAACAGAACGCTGCGGTCGACGGTTAGATCGCGGATCACAGGGAACTTGGTAAATGGTTCCAGCCGGATGGGCTGATCGAGCTTGTCCACCAACGCAGAGCAAGCCATGCGGGCGCGCCCGTTGATGAGCATGGCGCAGGAGCCGCAGACTTCCTCAAGACAATTGGAGTCGTAGGTAATCGGCGTGGTCGGCTTGCCGGCGCGCGTGACAGGATTACGGGCGATTTCCATCAGCGAGGAAATCACATTCATGCCCGGGTGCCAGGTGAGTTCGAATTCTTCCCAATGAGACTGTGTCTTGGGATTGTCTTGGCGTTTGATCTTTATGAGGACCGTCTTGTGATCAGGCATTCGTTATATTCTTTCGAACATCGTCATTATGATGCTCATTCAAAAACAATGTCATTCTGAGCAAAGCGAAAAACCTCTGTACGTTTCCGATGTCGCCCAAATCCACAGATCCTTCGCTTCGCTCAGGATGACGGCGTCTTACTTCGCGACGTCATACTTTCTCGGGCGCGGCGGAATTAACGAAACATCCACTGCCTCGAATTCGAAGTTCGGCTCGTCCGCATCCGGTGCGAAGTACGCTTTCGTCGTCTTCAGCCAATTCTTATCGTCGCGCTCCGGGAAGTCTGGCTTGTAGTGTGCTCCGCGAGACTCGTCTCGCATCGCGGCACCCTGCGCCACTACGCGGGCCAACTGCAACATGTTGTAAAGCTGGCGCGCGAAGACCACGCTGGTATTCGCCCACTGCGACCGGTCACTCAGATTGATGCGCCGGAAGCGCTCCAGCATCTCACATAGCTTGCTGTCGGTCTCCTTCAGATTCTTGTTGTACCGGATGACCGTGCAATTGGCGGTCATCAATTCGCCAAGTTCGCGCCACAGGCGAAACGGATTCTCCGAGCCATCCGACTTCATCAGCATGGAATTGTTTTCTTCCTGATGCTTTCGCTCCGCGTCGAAATGTCCATTGCTCGGCGCCGCCTGCAGACTGCGGGCATATTGCACCGCGGCCGGTCCGGCGAGGAATCCGCCAAAGATGCAGGAGACCAGTGAATTCGCGCCCAAACGGTTGGCGCCGTGATACTGGTATTCGCATTCGCCTGCGGCATAGATTCCCGGAATGTTCGTCGCCTGGTTGAAATCAACCCACATCCCGCCCATGGTGTAGTGCATGCCTGGAAAAATCTTCATGGGAACTTTGCGCGGATCATCGCCCACGAACTTCTCATAAATCTCGAGAATGCCTTCCAGCTTGCGATCAAGAATCTTGGGATCGATGTGGGTCAGATCGAGATAAACCATTGGCTTGCCATCGATGCCAAGATTGTGTTCGAAGACAACCTTAAAAATCGCGCGGGTGGCGATATCGCGCGGCACCAGGTTCCCATATTTCGGGTACCATTCTTCGAGGAAGTACCAGCGCTCGCTCGGCGGGATCGACAGCGGATCGCGTTTGTCACCCGGCGTCTTCGGAACCCACACACGTCCGCCCTCGCCGCGAGCCGACTCTGACATGAGCCGCAGTTTGTCTTCGCCGGGGATGCAGGTGGGATGAACCTGGATGAACTCTCCGTTGCCGTAGAAACATCCTTGCTGGTACAGTGCCGACTGCGCCGAGCCAGTGCAGACTACCGAATTGGTGGACTTGCCAAAGATTGCCCCATTCCCACCGGTCGCGATAATGATTGCGTCGGCGGGGAAGGTCCGCACTTCCATGGAACGTAGATCCATGGCGCAGATGCCGCGGCAAACTTTGTTTGAATCGAGCACAGCCGAGAGAAATTCCCAGTGCTCGTATTTCTTGACCTTGTCTTCTGACTCGTAGCGGCGCACCTGTTCATCGAGCGCGTAAAGCAGTTGCTGCCCGGTGGTGGCGCCGGCAAATGCAGTGCGGTTGTAGAGTGTCCCGCCGAAACGGCGAAAATCCAGCAAGCCTTCCGGGGTGCGATTAAAAGGCACACCCATGCGGTCGAGCAGGTCAATGATGCCCGGCGCAGCCTCGCACATGGCTTTGACCGGAGGCTGGTTGGCCAGGAAGTCGCCGCCGTAAATGGTGTCGTCAAAGTGCTTCCAGGTGGAGTCGCCCTCACCCTTTAAATTCTTGGCCGCATTGATGCCACCCTGCGCGCACACGGAATGAGAGCGCTTCACGGGAACAATGGAGAACAAATCCACCTGCCCGCCCATCTCCGCGATCTTGATAACCGCGGAAAGACCCGCCAGCCCGCCGCCGATCACTATGATTTTCGGATTTGACGCCATCTTCGAGTGTACCGCTTTCCGTAAACTTTAATTCGTCGTGCCCGCTCCCGCTTCGACCATGCTTGCGCCCCCGGGGTCGGTCGGCTGCTGGGCACGGGATCGGAAGGAAGTCAGGCTGGCCAGACCCACTCCGGTCAGGACAAAGAAAAACGCTAAACACACAACCAGGAACCGCTTGCGCGCTTTTTCCCCCGAAACGATGCCCCACTTCGCGCAAAACAGCCAGATGCCGTAAGCGAAGTGCCACGACGCAGCGATCAACCCAACAACATAAAACAAGAAAAGCGGCGTCTGAAATACTTCGCCTTGTACTTTGCCGAAAGACGCGCCCGGATACTCGTGCAAGTCAACACCAGTGAAGCGCATTGTCCAGGTGTGCCAGAGGATGTAGGCGAACGCGATTCCGCCGGTCCAGCGCTGTACCGTGTACATCCAGTTTCCGGTCCAGGGGTACTCTCCGACGTTCGTTTCCCCGCGGTACCAGATGTAGAAACCGTAGAGTGCGTGAAACAGGATCGGCAGCCAGATGCCAAACAACTCAAGTATCGGAACCAACGGAAGACTCGCCAGAAAACGGACCTGTCGGGCGTAGGCGGCGGGACCGCCGATTGCCGAGGCATTTGAAATCAGGATGTGCTCAAACAAGAACGCGCCTACCGGGACGATCCCGGTAAGCGAGTGCAGACGACGCAGCCAAAACGAATATCCCTGGCCGGCCCGCAGCGGAGCCACGCCATCTTTGACCGGTACAGGAGCCGCGGGACTAGCGGTTGCTGCCACAGAACGCTCCTTATGAGTTCAAGTATGAGAACGGAACCTTTTATTATGTTGTCGCGGGAGAAGGGAAGTCAAGGAAGCGTGAAAACAATCGGGATTATCGGAGGGATTGGGCCGGAGTCAACGATTGAATATTATCGCTTGATTATCGCGTTGTACGGTGAGCGGATACCGGACGGGAGCTATCCCTCAATCATCATCAACAGCATCGATTTGAAGAAGGTGCTGGATCTGGTGTCAGCGAATAACTTGGCTGAGTTGGCTGACTATCTGGTGAGCGAAATACAAAGGCCGGCAAGGGCGGGTGCAGAGTGTGGGTTGGTGGCTGCCAACACGCCGCACATTGTGTTTGACGAAGTCCGCCGCCGGTCGCCTATACGATTGATCAGCATTGTGGAGGCGACGTGCGAAGCTGCAAAAGCTCTCCGCCTGAAGAAGCTTGGTTTGCTTGGCGCACGCTTCACGATGCAGGGCCGATTCTACCCGGACGTTTTCTCCAGGGGAGGGATCGCGCTTGCCGTACCCGACGAGCGTGACCAAGCGTATATCCACCACATATATTTGAACGAGTTGGTGAAAGGCATCGCTCGGCCGGAAACGCGCGAGCAATTGCTGACGATCGTGGATCGATTGAAAGAGAGCGATCACATAGAAGGCTGATCTTAGGCGGGACGGAACTCTCTCTGATTTTGCAGGAGCCTACCGTTCGGGATATTCCGGTTCTCGACACGACCACAATTCACGCGAAAGCGATTGTTGCTGAGGCATTCTTGTCCTAACGTCGGCGGGTCGAATTTCATATTGCGGCACCGTCTTTCGTTGCCTGGTACCAAGCGAGAAACTGCCGGAAAGCCGCACCACGGTGGCTGTATTGAGCCTTTTCCTCTGGGGTCAATTCGGCAAAGGACTTTTGAATCTGCGGAAAATAAAACAGGGGATCGTAGCCAAAGCCATTTGTTCCGCGAGGACGATTCAGAATTGTACCTTCAACCTCTCCGCGGAACACCTGCAAAATCTGTCCGTCGCGGGCAACAGCAATCACGCACACGAATCGACCCGTGCGCTTGTCGGGAGGAACATCTTTCAGTTCACGCAGGAGACGCGTGTTATTGGCTTCATCGTCCGTGTTGTTATCCATCAGGTGTGGCGCATCGGCTGCGTAGCGCGCCGAATGGACGCCGGGAGCGCCCTTGAGCGCGTCAACTTCCAGGCCAGAATCATCGGCCAGCACCATTTCGCCCGGAAGTTCGCGGCTGTAACTTTCCGCTTTTTTTCGTGCATTCTCCTCGAAAGTTCGGCCGTCTTCAACGACGGTTGGCAGCGAGGCGAAGTTTGGAATAGTCGCGATCTCGATGCCAAACGGCGCCGCGGCGCCGGCGAAGTCGCGTAGCTTGCCCGCGTTCGAGGTCGCGATGAGGACGTGATTCATCGACTGCCGATACTTCTACCAAATGATATCCAGCAACGGAATGTTTACCAACATATTTGAATGGCGGGAGCGGTGAGTCCAAAGCCCGATCGCCGCCGAAGCGCGAAGTAAATTCCGAGCAACAGAGCCGTGACCGCTGAAACGATTCCTCCGAGCGTTCTATCCCAGGTACGCGTGAACGTGATTTGTACACGATTCTCACCCGCCTGAACCGGAATCAAGATCTGCCCGGTGACGGATCTCGTAGTGGTCGCGACCATTTGACCATTCACTTCGACGCGCCATGCAGGGTAGTTGTACAACCGCAACACTAGTTGTCCGGGTTGACTGACTTCGGCGGTGAACAACTTCGATTCAGCTTTCCAGCGTTGAATGCGGACTTGTAGAATTTGATCCGCCGCCACATTGTCATCCAGAGCCACGCGCGAAGCATCTTTATTGATTTCGTAAGGATCAGCCTCCACGGGCACGTACTCATCGGTGCCCTCGTATCCCGCACCGCTTTGCTGGTTGTCGAGCATCTGGGTGAAATCCTCCACCTTCTCCCACCAGGGAACCTGGACGCGATGCCAGACAAAACCGAGCAGCACCAGCATCGCGATGCAGATCAGCACGCGCACCATCCATCGCCGCGATGCCATGGTTATGAAAAGCGCCAAGGCCACATTCAGGCACAGCAGCCAACGCCAGGGAAGTTGGAGATAGCGCAACTCAGGCAGACGCTCCCACAGAAAAGACGTAAACGAAAAGTTGAGCAGAACCGCAAGCAAAGCCCATCCAACGAGCGTCCACCAAACCCTCGGCTCGCGGCGCCTCCATTGACGTGAAACCAACGCGGCAATCGCGAGCGCGATTATTTCCGCTGACGCCACAATCGAGACCAGCAAATTAAAGCGATTGTGATCGACGTCATTAGTATTTGTGAAGAGAAAATTATCCTGTGGCCGCACACCCGGAGACAGCACTTCGGCGATATTCACCCATCGCTGTTCGTACGCTGCTGGCACCAGAAAAAACGCCGCGAGAGCTGCGCCGAGCAAAACTGCAAGCGCCCCACGGAGCAGGACGCGCGGCGAGCGCTCTAGAACAGCGAGAATCAACATCAGCAGAACCAAGGAGTAGTTCACCATCACGGCGGAGGGAATGTTCGTGAGCCAGGCCGCTGCCACGATCATCGCCATAGGGACGACCCTGCTCTTCGCTTCCTCCGATCGCAGCGCGTACAGCAAAAGCAAAGGCAACAAGGCACCGGCCAGCAGTTCCGCGAACGCGCTCCGCCAATACACGATCACAATGAAATAAGGATTAGCGGTGTAGAACGCGGCGGCGAAGATGGCGTCGCGACGGTCCAACCATCGTCGTGCCAGAAGGAACATCGAAAATCCCGAGAGCGTCAAGGCCAACCAGATATATGCACTGGGGACGGCCTTCCACGGCAACAGCAGACCCAACGCGGCTCCCAGCGACCATGACACTGGAGGATAGAAGATGAAGCGAGCTTCGCCATATCCGTATTGCGCGAGGGCAGCCCATCGCGGATAAACAATGCCTTGCCTCCATTGGCTGAGAACTTCCATCCAGGAGTTTACGTGGAACTCAAAATCGTGTCCCGAGGGACTGCCTAGAAAAAAGAAGGGAAGAATCACAAGAAACGCGACTGCCATGACCACGAACAGAGGCCAAGGAAAGATAGGTCCGCCAGGGAAGACTTCTTGCTGCAATGCGGTTCTTCGTTCCAGAGAAGACGAGTTCAGCAGGAATGGCCTCCGGCAGCCTAAACGGAGCTGCACGGAGATTGTTGCTTAACCCGCGCAAATGAGCAATCCGGGAGCGCGGGGTCAACCAACAAATAACAGGCGTGATGGTGCGGCGACGGTCTGTGGAAAATGTAGGCGGGATTTCACGGGAAATTAACTTGCCTGCCACCTTGCAGAAACGACTGCCCTCTAGACTTCGGTCATTCGAGGTGGAACAAAACCCGGCGCTAAGGGGTCCGCACGAGAGACGGCGTGCGGGCCTCTCAGTGTTTTGAGGGGACGTTGATTTACTCTCGGTGGAATGCGAGGCCTGCGGCCAGTTCAGGCCGAGGTAACCTCTTCTGAGCTTCGTTGCTGGCGGAGTTTCTGCAGAAATTCTTCCTGATTGAGCGACTCGTGGCTGCGCAGCAGCTCCAGCAGAGGGTCGTCAAGTTCTTCCTTGGGTAGTGGATCGGGCTGATTGTACGGATCGCCGGTGGCGAGGATGCGCGGCGTAATCAGCAATGCGGGAAGCATTCCCGGACGGCTGGTCAGGAATCCGATGAACCTTGCCACTTGGGCGCGTTCGTCGGTAGTGCGTGAGGCAAATTCGATGCCCATGCCGAATCCGGGGTGCATCACGCGCACCGTGCCCTCCGCCTGGACTTCGACGTCTTCCGCGTTCAGGCAAAGCGTGATGCCGGAGCGCTCGGGAAAAGGCGATTCGGTTTCGACGTAACATCCGCCCAAGCTGAGATCGGTGAGAGTGCACTGCGATACCGGTTCGGGATCGGGCGGGGGAATCTCAGGTGCGTTGGCGGCTACCCAGGTTTTCAGGGTGGCGCGAAGGGTTTCGGGAAGATCGATGAAGCGCACGCCCGCTTGTCCGTTGGGACTTGCCCAGGCGATCTCGCCGCTGCCTTGAATTTCAGTATTGCTCTCGGGGAGATTGAATTGGGCGCTGATTTTAGCGCCGGGGCAGAGCGGTTGGGCTGCCAGGACGTCCATGCCATCTTCGCTGAGGTCGAGCAGGATGCCTTCGAGCGGGGTTCCATTCTCCACTTGAAGCTGAATCGGAACTTGCACAGGAACGCGGAAAGAGCGTCGTCGTTCCCGCTTGATCAGAGCTGTAGCTGCGCGCAGGCTGGCTTCGGCTTGCTCTACCGAGATCGGCTTGTAGAGAATAAAATTGGCGCCCGCGCCGAAGACATTGCGCACCTTCGTCTTGTCGCTCAGCAGTGCGACGGTTACGGCTTTGACACCCGATGTGACCTGACTGGCATTTTGCAGCACTAGCGAGGCGCTGTGCGGATCGTCGAAGTCGACGATGACAGAGTCAAACTTTTCTTCGGTGAGTCGGCACAGGGCTTCAGGATATCCGCAGCAAGCGACGGCGACGCCGCAGCGGGCGAGCAGCGGAGTCAAGACTGCCGCTGCTTCTTCATCCTTGGAAACCAAAAGTGCCTGAAACGTCATATGCCGCTCATGTACAGCGAGTGGAATCTCCTGGGTTAGGGCCAGCGCGGAGCCACGCCTCGGGGCTTGGCAGGGGCGGCCGAACCACCCGACGAAGCCGACGCCGCCTTGGCAACAGGTGTGGGCTGCTCGTCCACTTCCGCCAAAACCGCAGCGTCGTCATCCTCGATTTCAGCCAGCAAGGGGGCCACTTCACGCAGCTTGTCGGCCGCCTGCTGCAACATCTCAATCTGCTTAGCTAATTGTGCGTAGCGGGCCTGCTTACGTCGCAGAACCTCATGAATGTCCTTCATACAACCCCCTGTTGCGAATCTAAGGACAGCGCTCGCAATCGTCAATCGTTATACTCTTCCGGCAGATTACGGCAGTAACCGGGATAAACCGGTAAGGCGCTACGGATCGACGATCAAAAATACGCGACGATAGCCATTTCGTGCCAGCCGTTTGGCACCAATGTGGGATTTACACCAAAAGAGGAAGAACATACTCTGTGGTTGAGCAGTTCTGGGGGAGGGCTGTTCGGGCGTCCCACGACTCGAAAGAGTTATGGGGCGCTTTTATTTTCTGCGAACGCTTCTCTCCACCCTGACCACCTGCCTGCATCTATATAACTTTGTCAGGTACAATTCCGGTCAGTCACTTAAATAGGGGATTCCTCTTGGTAGCGAGCCGGCCATTCGCGGAGCGTAGGATTGAAGCTTAAAGACTTCGTTCTTCTGGCGCTCCTTACTCTGGGTGCACTGTTGGTCCACGGCTACCATCCCTGGGCGGAAGACTCGGGGATTTACGTCCCCGGGGTCGAGAAAATCCTGCAGCCGGAGTTATTCCCCTTTAATTCTCAGTTCTTCGAATCCCATGCGCACCTGACGTTTTTTCCCAACCTCATTGCGGACTCTGTGCGAATAAGTCATCTGCCCTTGGACGCGGTTCTCTTCCTTTGGCAGCTGACTTCGATCTTTCTGCTTCTTCTCGCCTGCTGGCAGTTGATCGGCAAGTGCTTTCAGGACGAACGAGCTCGCTGGGGAGGCGTAGCCCTGATCGCGGCACTATTGACGCTGCCGGTGGCAGGAACTGCTTTGTACATCATGGATCAATACGTCAATCCACGAAACCTGGTGGCTTGCGCCGCGATTTTCGCCATCGTCAGAGTCATCGACAAAAAGTACCTTCAGGCTGCGTTGTTTCTGGTGCTGGTTGCGGCTCTTCATCCTTTGATGTCGGTGTTTGCATTTTCTTACTGCGTCGTGCTGCTCTGCATCGAGAAATTTGACCTCCCGTCCGCCGGTCTCGCCTGCGTTTTGCCATTCGGCCTCTCATTCGATCCCCCCCCGGCGGCCTATCATCAAGTGGCTCTAGAACATCCCTATTTCTACCTACTGCAATGGCACTGGTACGAGTGGCTGGGTGCAATCGCGCCAATTGCCATCCTGTATTGGTTCAGTCGGATTGCGCGGTCGCGGCAGTTGCGCAACCTGGACCTGTTGTGCCGGGCATTGATCGTTTATGAGCTTGTTTATTTGCTCGTGTCTCTGGTTGTCACCATCCCGGCACGATTCGAGGCCCTGGCGCGACTTCAGCCCATGCGAAGTCTGTATCTCCTCTATGTGCTCTTTTTTTTGTTTGCTGGCGGGCTGCTCGGCGAGTATGTGTTGAAGAATCGGGTTTGGCGATGGGCAGCCCTGTTTGTGCCGCTCTGCGCAGGGATGTTCATGGCTCAGCGTGCTTTGTTTCCTGCCAGCGCACATATTGAATGGCCGGGAGTCGCCCCGAAGAACCAATGGGTTCAGGCGTTCCTGTGGATTCGCGCCAATACGCCCCGCGACGCAATCTTTGCCCTCGATCCCACGCACATGGACATTCCGGGAGAGGAAGAAAACAGTTTTGAAGCGGTCGCAGAGCGAAGCATGTTGGCGGATGCGAACAAAGCCAGCGGCGCCGTGTCGATGTTTCCGGCGATGGCAGAAGAATGGTTTAGCCAGATTCAGGCGCAGAGCGGCTGGACCACGTTTCAAGTACAGGATTTTCGCCGCCTCAAGTCGCAATACGGCGTCAGTTGGGTTGTTCTGCAACAACCAGGAACCGCAGGTCTGGACTGTCCTTATCAAAATCCTACTGTGCTGGTTTGCCGGCTGAACTAAAGTGCGCAGGATCCCGGGCTCATCTCAACAAGGAAATGGTTCGCCGTGGTTACTTGGCCGATATGACGAAGTTCGCAACTGCAGTTGCGTTTTCGCCCACGCTGACCTGTTTCTCCCAAGTCCGTGGCTCGGAAAAGATGGGGCGCTCGACTTTCTTCTCCGTCAGAACATCGAACGTGGCCTGCCGCCCCAGGACTTGCCAGCCCTCGTGCCAGGCAATCACCTCATATTGTCCCGGCGGAACATCGGTCAACTCGAACGCGCCGTTTTCATCGGTTACGGCGTAGTACGGATGGGGCGCCACGAACATCTCGGCATTCATCCAAACATGCCCGCCATTACATTTCAGGTTGACCAACCCAGGGGTATCCATGTCGCGAGAAACGGTTTGGTTGGTGAATGGAAACGGAAGATTATAAGTGGCCGCACCGTCCATGTGAATGGTGTGAAGGGTAGCGTCCGAACTCTTCATCTGGAGGGCCGCATGTTCCGGGACCAATAAAATATGAGGTTCATAGCGGCAAAAGTGCTGATCCAGAGAACGTCGGGCAGGCGGCAAATCATACGCCTTCCCGCTGGAAATGTTTTTGATGAACACCACGGTATTCGCGACGCCCCCCTGAGGACCGATAACCAACCGCTCCAGATCGCGGGTCTTGTGCGAATCGGGATCGCAAATTTGCGGATCTTTGGTGATGGGAAAGCTGCTCAGGTGGGGCTCCGGTCCCGACCACTTGACCGTGCCTTTGATTACTCCTCCGTTGGCGACGGATACGACTCGGTAGTCGCTGCTTTGGCCAGCGGTGTCGCCCGCCCCGCTCAACAGCGCCCCAACTGAAATCGCGAGTATTGCAGCTCTGAACATCCCACACCAACTTTGGGAGAATCGTATTGCGACACGTTACCTGACGCAAGTAACCGAAGTAATAGTGAACAGACTGGTTCGGGATCGGGACTATCTAGTCTGCGTGGCTGGCGGCGGGCGAGACTGGGCCTGGCAAGTCGCCTTTCTTGCGGCTTGACCGCAGGCGCAGCCGGTCCATGTACAAATACACGACAGGAGTCGTGAACAGAGTCAGCGCCTGACTGACGATCAAGCCGCCAACGATGGTGAGGCCAAGCGGCCGGCGAAGTTCTGAGCCGGTTCCAGTACCCAGCGCGAGTGGCAACCCTCCAAGTAAAGCCGCCGCGGTCGTCATCATGATCGGACGGAAGCGCAGTACGCACGCCTCGTAAATTGCGTCGATCGGCGCTTTGCCTTCGCGCCGTTCGGCATCCAGAGCGAAGTCGATCATCATGATTGCGTTTTTCTTGACCAGGCCGATGAGCAGGATAATTCCAATCAGGCCGATCACGTTGAGCTCGTTGTGGGTTATTTTCAGGGCCAGCAGAGCACCTACGCCGGCGGAAGGAATAGTCGACAGAATCGTTACGGGATGAATATAGCTCTCGTAGAGAATGCCGAGAACGATATAAACCGCCAGCAGCGCGGTGATGATCAGGACTGGTTGATTGGCCAGCGAATCCTCGAAAGCCGCCGCAGTTCCCTGGAAGCTGGCGTGAATGGTGGCGGGAAAACTAATCGACTGCTCGGCTTTCGTAATGGCCGTGGTCGCCTGGCCGAGCGACACACCGGGAGCAAGATTAAAAGAGATCGTTACCGCCGGCCATTGCCCCTGATGGCTTACCGCCAACGAAGTGTTGGCAGGCCCGAAGTGCGCGAAGGCTGACAGCGGCACCAAATTGCCGTTGGACGAGTGAACGTAGACACTCTGGAGCGTATCGGGGCTCTGCTGAAACTGCGGGGCTACTTCCATGACCACGTGATATTGATTCAGCGGCTCGTAGATGGTCGAGACCTGCCGCTGTCCAAACGCGTCGTAGAGGACGCTGTCGATGTCCGCAGCGGCAACGCCCAGCCGGGAAGCCGTGTCACGATCGATGATCACATTTGCTTCCAGGCCTTTGTCCTGCTGGTCGGTATTCACCTGCTGAAGTTGCGGCAGGGCGCGCATTTTTTGCAGCAACTGGGGCGCCCACGTGTTGAGCTCGTTTAGGTCTTCCCCTTGCAGCGTATATTGATACTGCGCCTGGCTCAAACGGCCGCCGATCTGCAAATCCTGTTGCGTCTGCATGTAGAGCGTGGCGCCGGGAACTTCGGCGAATTTCTTGCTCAGCTCGGCGATGACCTGATCCGCGCCCAGCTTTCGCTCACCCAGCGGCTTTAGCGTGATGTACATGCGTCCCTGGTTCATTGCCGTGGTGCCGCCGCAAAAACCAATCATTGTGTAAACATTCGGATCGTGCATCCCGATATCGACGTAACGGCGCATCTTGCGGCTCATAGCGTCGAAAGAGATGTCCTGCGCCGCTTGCACCGCTCCCTGAATGCGCCCGGTATCCTGCTGCGGAAAGAAGCCCTTGGGTACATTTTGAAAGAGATATACGCTAAAGCAAGCGGTGGCGATGGTAATCACCAGCACGGCAAACTGGTGGCGCAGAACCCAACCCAGGGCCATGCGGTAGAAGCTCAGAATGCCGTCGAACATTGTTTCACTGATCTTGTACGCTCGCCCGTGCTTTTCCTCATGAAGCGGCTTGAGCAGTTGCGCACACATCGTGGGCGTGGTCGTCAGTGAGACCGCCAGCGATACACCGATCGCGATACTCAACACGACCGCAAATTCGCGGAAGAGGCGGCCGACGATTCCGCCCATTAGCAGAATCGGGATAAAGACCGCGACCAGAGATGTGCTCATCGAAAGCACCGTAAACCCAATCTCGCGAGCTCCACGAAACGCGGCCTGGACTGGCGCAACCCCCTGCTCGAGGTAACGCGTGATGTTTTCCAGAACAACAATAGCGTCGTCCACGACGAAACCCGTGGAAATCGCCAATGCCATCAGCGACAGATTGTCGAGCGTGTATCCCAGAAGATACATCACCCCGAATGTGCCAATCAGCGACAGCGGTACCGCAATGCTGGGAATGATGGTTGCTCGAAAGGTCCGCAGAAAAACGAATACCACCAGGATGACGAGAACCACCGAAATCAGCAGCGTGATTTCAATATCTCGCAAGGACGCACGCACCGTAGTTGTGCGATCAGAGACAACCTCCAGCTTAATGGCAGGGGAAATGGAAGCCTGAAGTTGCGGCAGCAATGCGAGAACGTTGTCGACGGTCTGAATAATATTCGCGCCGGGTTGGCGAAAAATAATGAGAATGACTGCACGCTTGCCATTCGAGAGGCCGTAGATGTGAGCGTCCTCGACCGAATCCTGCACGTCGCCGACATCTCCCAGACGCACCGCCGCCCCGTTGTTCTTGTTGTAAGCCACAATCAGCGGGCGGTAGTCGTCGGCATGCATGATTTGATCGTTGTTGTTGACCGTCCAGGCGTTGACCGCGTTGCTTACCTCACCCTTGGGACGATTTGCATTCGCCGCCGACAAAGCCGTGCGCACCGCGTCCAGTCCGACGCCGGTGTTGTTGAGCAGGTTCGGATCCAACTCGACTCGCACCGCAGGATTGGCTCCTCCACCCACGTACACTTGCCCAACACCGCTCACTTGCGCCAGTTTCTGCGAGAGGATGGAGTTGGCCTGGTCATAAATATCGGGCAGGGTCATGCTGTCGGAGGTCATCGACATAATCAGGATCGGCGCCTCCGCCGGATTCACTTTTCGATACCAGGGATTGCCCGGAAGATACGACGGCAACTGGCTCCGTGCAGCATTAATCGCTGCCTGCACGTCACGGGCGGCCGCATCGATGTTGCGAGTCAGATCGAATTGCAACACGATGCCAGTCGAGCCCAATTGGCTGACCGACGTCATCTGGTTGATGCCGGCAATTCGCCCGAATTGCCGCTCCAGCGGAGTTGCCACGGCCGAGGCCATGGTTTCCGGACTCGCGCCCGGCAGACTCGCCGCGACCTGTATCACGGGAAATTCCACTTGAGGAAGCGGCGCCACGGGAAGTCGAGTGAAGGCAAGCGCTCCCGACATCAACAGGGCCAACGTCAGCAGCGACGTTCCAATCGGCCGTTTGATGAAGGGAGCGGAGATATTCATGACTTTAGTCTCCGACCGCCGGTTCTTCCGTGGGATGGACCAGACCGAATCTTTCGAATCGTTTTGCCAGCCGATCGAACCACAAGTACACCACTGGAGTGGTGTACAGCGTGAGCGCCTGGCTCACCAGCAAACCGCCCACGATCGTAATTCCCAGCGGATGGCGAAGCTCGGACCCCGTCCCCGATCCGAGGGCCAAGGGCAGGCCGCCGAGCAGCGCCGCCATCGTGGTCATCATGATCGGGCGGAAGCGCAGCAGGCAAGCCTGGAAGATGGCTTCCTCGGGCGGCTTGTGCTCCACGCGCTCAGCCTCGAGCGCGAAGTCGATCATCATGATGGCATTCTTCTTGACGATTCCTATCAACAGGATGATTCCGATCAGTCCGACTACGCCGAGATCATTCCCGGTTATCAAGAGAGCCAGGATTGCGCCCACACCGGCAGACGGCAGCGTAGAAAGAATCGTGATGGGGTGAATGTAGCTTTCGTACAGAACTCCAAGCACGATGTACACGGTAACGATTGCGGCCACGATCAGCCACGGTTCGGTGGAAAGGGAATTTTGAAATGCGGCCGCGGTACCCTGAAAGGCAGTATGAACGCTCGGCGGTATTCCGATCTCCGCTTCCGCTTGCTGAATGGCCTTGGTCGCGTCTCCCAGGGACATTCCCGGCGCAAGGTTGAACGAGAGAGTTACCACCGGAAATTGACCCTGGTGATTGACTGCCAGGGAAGTGTTGGAAGTGTGGACCTGAGTAAACGTAGAGAGCGGCACTTGCGGTCCACTCATCGATTTCACGTACAGATCTTTGAATGATCCGGGGTTCTGCTGAAACTGCGGGTCCACTTCCAAGATGACGTGATACTGGTTCAACTGCGTAAATATGGTCGATACCTGACGCTGCCCAAACGCGTCGTACAGCGTATTGTCGATCTGCTGCGGGAAAATGCCGAGCCGGGAAGCGGTGTCCCGATCAATCATCACATCCGCTTGAAGGCCTCCCGCCTGTTGATCGCTGGCCACATCGCGGAGTTGGGGCAGAGTGCGCAGCTTGTCCACCAACTGCGATGACAACCGCGCCAACTCTTTGGCATCTGCGTCTTCCATCGTGTATTGAAACTGAGTGCGGCTTACGCGGTCTTCCACCGTCAGGTCCTGCACGGGCTGCATGAAAAGCGTGATCCCTTCGACCTGAGCTACTTCCGGCTGCAGCCGGCGAATAACGTCCGACGCCGAAGCGGTGCGCTCGTCGCGAGGTTTGAGGTTGATCTGGATACGGCCACTGTTGGGCGTAAGGTTGGTTCCGTCCACCCCAATGAACGAGGATAAACTCTCCACGTCCGGATCTTTAAGGATGACGCGAGCGAGAGCCTGTTGGCGATCTGCCAGAGCCTTAAAGGAAATGTTCTGGGGGGCATCGGCGATGGCCAGAATCACGCCCGTATCCTGAACCGGGAAGAATCCTTTGGGCACGATTACATACAGAAACAGTGTCAGGACGAGCGTTCCCACCGTGACCAGCAAGGTGATGGTCTGATGCCGAAGCACGACTTTCAGCGTACGGCCGTAAAACGCAATCACACGGTTATAAAAATTCTCCGAGAGGTTATAGAAGCGGCTCCGGTTTGCCGGGTCCCTGTGCTTGAGCAGTTTGGCGCACATCATCGGGGTCAAGCTCAGCGAGACCGCCGCGGAGACGAGAATAGTCACGGCTAGCGTGACCGCGAATTCACGGAACAGGCGGCCGACGATATCGCCCATGAACAGAAGTGGAATCAGCACAGCGATCAGCGAAACCGTGAGTGAGACAATCGTAAATCCGATCTGTCCTGCGCCTTTCAGCGCGGCGTCCAGCGGAGAATCGCCCTCCTCCAGGAAGCGGTCGATGTTCTCAATCATGACGATGGCGTCGTCCACCACGAATCCGGTGGAAATGGTCAGAGCCATGAGAGTCAGGTTGTTCAGGCTGTAGCCGAGCAAGTACATCACCCCGAACGTTCCTACGATAGAAAGCGGAACGGCAACGCTGGGAATCACGGTCGCGGAAAGATTGCGGAGGAACAGGAATATCACCATCACGACCAGCGCGATGGTAAGCATGAGTTCGAACTGAACATCCTTAACCGAGGCTCGGATAGTGATCGTGCGGTCGGTCAAAATCGCGACGTTCACCGCAGCCGGTAATCCGGCCTGAAGTTGCGGCAGCAGCTTCTTGATCCGGTCGACCACCCCGATGATGTTTGCGCCGGGCTGACGTTGAATATTAACGATGACTGCGGGATCCAGATTCATCCACGCCGCCTGCATCACGTTTTCGATTCCGTCGGTCACCGTGGCAACATCAGAGAGGCGCACAGGGGAACCATTTCGGTAAGCGATAACGATGGGGCGGTATTCGTCGCCGGAAAGAAGCTGGTCGTTGGCCTGGATGGTAAAAGATTGGCGCGGGCCGTTCAGCGTTCCCTTGGCCTGATCAACATTGGCAGCCGCGAGGGCGGTTCTCACGTCTTCCAGGCTTAGCCCGTAAGAAGCCAAAGCGGTGGGATTGGCCTGGATTCGCACCGCAGGTTTTTGTCCTCCGCTAATCGAAACCAGCCCCACGCCAGTGACCTGCGAAATCTTCTGAGCCAATGCTGTGTCTGCAAGATCCTCAACTTGGGAAAGCGGCAGCGTCTTCGAGGTCATCGCCAACGTAAGAATCGGCGAGTCCGCAGGATTTACTTTGCTGTAGATCGGCGGGTTCGGCAGGTCCGTCGGCAGGTACGTTTGCGCGGCATTGATCGCAGCCTGGACTTGCTGTTCCTCGACATCAATATTTTGATCGAGGCCAAACTGTAGCGTAATGACCGAACTGCCAAACGAACTGGTCGAGGTCATCTGGCTCAGACCGGGGACCTGACCAAACTGCCGTTCCAGCGGCGCCGTAACCGACGATGCCATAACATCAGGGTCAGCGCCCGGGTAGAAGGTCATCACCTGAATGGTTGGATAGTCGACCTCCGGGAGCGCGGACACGGGAAGCTGCCGGTAAGCCACGATGCCGACCAGCATGATGGCCACCATCAGCAGTGCGGTCGCCACGGGCCGGAGGATGAACAGACGCGACGGATTCATTGCATTCCTGAACGCTGAGGATTCGCAGAAGGACTTGCCACAGGACTTCCTGAACCCGGACTGCCCCCGGATTGTTGCGGTTTAGCCCCGGTTGGAGCCCCGGTGCGAATTTCGATCTTGCTGCCTTGTTGCAACTTGTCCTGCCCGTCGGTCACAATCACATCGCTCGGAGAGATTCCGTTGGCGATTACGGAAACGTTGTCCTGAGTGAAGGCAACCGTTACCGGCCGCACCTCTACAGTTTTGTCCGATTTCACCCCAAACACATAAGTGCCCTGTGGACCCCGTTGAATCGCCGCTGCCGGGATCGTGGTGCTGTCCTTTCGAACTTCGAGCAACAAACGAACATTCACGAACTGGTTTGGCCAAAGCGCGTTGTCTTTGTTGTCGAATACGGCTTTGAGCTTCCCGGTCCCGGTGGTCTGATCGATCTGATTGTCGATGGTCAACAGCTTCCCGCTGGCAAGTTTCGTCTGATCATCCCGGCTATAGGCATATACCTCGAGCGTTCCCTTCGCCATTTGCTGTGCTACAGCCGGAAGGCTGTCTTCCGGCAAGGTGAAAAGGACAGCGATGGGCTGAAGCTGCGTAATCACGAACAGCGCATTGGTGTCGGTAGCATGCACAATGTTCCCCGGATCGACCACCCTCAGGCCAATCCGCCCGTCGACCGGGGAAGTGATGTGGCAATAAACGAGATTCAGCTTGGCACTGTCAATGGTGGCCTGGTCGTTTCGGACCGTTCCCTCCAACTGGTCAACCAAGGCCTGTTGCGTGTCCACTTGCTGCTGAGACATGGCGCCGGAACTTCCCAGCAATCCCTTGAAGCGCTCGTAGTTCAGCTTTGCATCGCGCAGAGTAGCTTGATCCTTGAACAAAGTGGCTTGGGCCTGATCCAGCGCGACCTGGTAGGGGCGGGGATCGATAACGGCCAGCAGATCGCCTTTTCGTACGTTCTGCCCCTCTTTGAAATTTACCTGCATCAGTTCACCGTCGACCCGGCTCTTCACGCTGACGGTATAGTAGGCATTCACTGATCCCAGGCCGGTGAGGTAATAGGGCATGTCGCGGCGTTCGGCTGTAGCAACCGACACCGGTACCACTGGCGCCACGTTCGCTCGGGCCGAACCAGGTTTAGGGTCGCTGCCTCCACAGCCTGACAGGGACACGCTCAGCAACAGAAGGAGTCCTAGCCAGGAATTCGTTGGCGCCAGGAATTGCCGCCGGACTGATTCGGCCGAAGTCCGCAGGAAGCCGAAACGTTGCCCATCTCTTGCACCCTCCGGGCTGTGGAAAGCCGTTGTCATTCGCGGACCTCTTTGCCAAGGAAAGAATGATGAATTCAGCATAATTGTAGTCGTGCATGGCTCAATGCCCAAGGGTTTGACGTTCAAATTCCAACTGAGGTTGCGGAATATTGCGCCCCTGATGAACAGGCACCTTGCCGGTTATTATTCGTACTAAATCAATTCTATCCTCAAACAAAAGAAGCACTTCGGTTCTTTACAAAAAATTACCTTCGTTGACTGATTCTTACGCTGGCGAGGTTCAGCGGAGCGTTTATCGCGGGCTCAAATTGCTCGGGCTGGCGCGGGCTCGGCTTCTCGCGTATATTGTTGCGACTTTACCCCGCTTCCACATGGCTGAGACGAAATCCAATCCGGCAGTCACGATTCGCGACCTACGCAGCTTTGAGGACCTGAAGCAGGTCGAAGAGGTTGAGAGGGAAGTCTGGGGTCTTTCCGAACTCGACGCCACGCCGCTGACTTTGGCCATCGCAACCAAGGAAGCAGGGGGCATCTGGGTGGGCGCTTTCGATGACACGAAACTGATTGGCTTTGCCTTCGGTTTTCTTGGCACGGAGCACGGTCGGCTGATCGTGCACTCCCACATGCTGGCGGTGCGCGAGCCATATCGCAATTCGCGCCTGGGCTACAAGCTAAAACTGGCACAGCGCGAGCGGGTGCTGGCGTTGCGTATCGACGATGGTGAGACCAACCAGCTTCGCATTCATGAAATGACCTGGACCTTCGACCCCTTGCAAAGCAGAAATGCGCACCTCAATTTTTCCAAGCTCGGAGTCGTAGCGGAAAGCTACAAAGTCGATTTCTATGGACCGGAAACTTCCAGCGTTCTGCACCGGAACAGCACCGACCGCCTCTGGGTTACGTGGCCACTGGCCAGCCGCCGGGTTCAAGAGCGGCTGCAGGGGAAAGACAATCGCGCCGAAGTTCTGGACGCGCTTTCCACCCTGACTCCATTAAGCCAGTTCAATGGTGATGGAAAGCCGGCCCGCACTGATCTTGCTGCCGCCCTAAGCCGGCAAAGAATTGCGATTGAGATCCCGAGCGACATCGGTCGCGTGGAAAGCAAAGATCCGGGCCTGGCCAGAGAATGGCGGCTGCAAACGCGCTGGGCCTTCACTGCGGCGCTGCAAGCCGAATTCTTCGTTGCGGAATTTTGTCGCACGGTCCGAGGCCAACAGGGTCCGGGCGTCTACCTGCTGGAGAAAGGAAAAGTCGAAGACCACGTGCCCGAGATGAAACGCAAACCCGGCAATGGGCGCTGATTTAGTCCCCGTTGGTCATCCTGAGCATAGCGAGTCGATTCGCAGAGACGAACCGGCTTGCAGAGTCGAAGGATCCCTACCAAGCAAACCGGTCTATCGTGACCCAACGCACTCCGACTTGGCAGTTTTCTCAGGCCCCCGCGTCGATGGCGTAGCATGGAGACCAGCGCAGCATGTCCGTCTCCGGCCCCAATCCGATCATTCTTTATGATGGCGTCTGCGGTCTCTGCAACCGGCTGGTTCAGTTCGTGCTGAAGTACGATTCGCAGGACCGCTTCCGTTTCGCCTCCTTGCAGAGTGATTTTGCTGCCCAGGTCCTGCGACGCCATGGCGCAGCGCCCGAAGACCTCGACACAATGTACGTAGTGCTCGATCGCGGCTTGCGGGAAGAGCGGATTACGTCGCGGTCCGACGCTGCCATCACGGTTTTGCGGGAATTGGGCGGAGGATGGGCTGCTCTGGGCACCGCACTGCGCGTGTTTCCCCTGTGGTTGCGAACTTGGGGTTACAACCTGATCGCACGGAATCGGTACCGCACCTTCGGAAAGTACGACTCTTGCCCGATCCCGCCTGAAAAAGACCGCCGCAAGTTTCTCGACCTGTAAGCGCGGTTTGGGTGCGGCCCTTGTTTTTTGCCGGATCGCACAGTGGCAGACAAGAACTCCCTCTCCGCTGTAGAATTCTGTGCGGCTCAGCATTGCGAAGTCCACAGCCTCCCGAGGAACAAGTATGGCAGAGAGAGTTTCTATCCCCGCTTCCGATACCAACATTGACTCCGTCCTGCAGGAACAGCGCAGATTTGAACCTCCGGAGCATTTCAGTGCACAAGCGCACATCAAGAGTCTGGAAGAGTATGAGCGCATTTATCGCGAATCGGTGGAACATCCCGAAGAGTTCTGGGCAGGCATCGCGGAAGATTTGCATTGGTTCAAGAAGTGGGACAAGGTTTTGGAATGGAATAATCCCTGGGCGAAGTGGTTCGTCGGCGGCCAGATTAATTTGTCCTACAACTGTCTCGACCGTCACGTTAAGACTTGGCGCAAGAACAAGGCAGCGCTCATCTGGGAGAGCGAGCCCGGCGAAGTGCGCACGCTGACCTATCAGCAACTGCATCGCGAAGTGCAGAAGTTCGCCAATGTCTTGAAGTCGCTCGGGGTCAAGAAAGGCGACCGGGTCGCAATCTACATGGGCATGACGCCGGAACTGCCGATCGCCATGCTCGCGTGCGCCCGCATCGGGGCGCCGCACACCGTGGTCTTCGGCGGGTTTGCTGCGAACGCTCTCGTCGACCGCATCCATGATTCGCAAGCCGTCGCGGTCATCACGCAGGACGGTTCATATCGCCGTGGCTCCGAAGTCAAATTATTTCCCGCAGTCGAAGAGGCGCTGAAATCGTGTCCGTCGGTAAAGTACGTCGTCGTCTACAAGCGCACCGGTTCACCAATTCATCTTCAGCCCGGCCGCGATCACTGGTGGCATGAACTGATGGCTTCGGTCTCCGACGAGTGTCCAGCCGAACCGCTGGACGCCGAGCATCCGCTCTACATCCTCTACACCTCAGGCACGACGGGGAAACCGAAAGGCGTTGTTCACACCACGGGCGGCTATTCCGTCGGCTGCTACATCACCACGAAGTGGGTATTCGATCTCAAAGAAGAAGACACGTACTGGTGTACGGCTGACATCGGATGGGTCACCGGCCACAGTTACATCGTCTATGGCCCGCTGCAGAACGGCGCCACCAGCGTGATGTACGAAGGCGCGCCTAATTGCCCGGAGCCGGATCGCTTCTGGAGCATCATCGATCGCCACCAGGTCAACATTCTCTATACCGCGCCGACCGCGATTCGCACCTTCATTAAATGGGGAGAACAGTGGCCGAGAAAGCACCGGCTCGATAGTCTGCGGCTGCTTGGCACGGTGGGAGAGCCGATTAACCCCGAAGCTTGGATGTGGTATCGCGAAGTCATCGGCCACGAGAACTGCCCCATCGTCGACACTTGGTGGCAAACCGAAACTGGACACATCATGATCGCGCCAATTCCCGGCGCAGTGGGAGCGAAGCCCGGTTCGGCCACGCGCCCATTGCCCGGAATCGTGGCCGAGGTCGTGGATATGAACGGCAAGCCGGTGCCCGATGGCTCGGGAGGATTTCTGATTATTCGCCAACCCTGGCCCGGAATGTTGCGAACAATCTATGGAGATCCCGACCGCTACGTGAAGCAATACTGGTCGCAAATTCCGGGCACGTACTTCACCGGCGACGGCGCGCGAAAAGACAAAGACGGCTATTTCTGGATCATGGGCCGCGTCGATGACGTCATCAACGTCTCTGGACACCGCTTGAGCACAATGGAGGTAGAGTCGGCGCTGGTTGCGCACGAGGCCGTGGCGGAAGCCGCAGTAGTCGGCCGCCCAGATGACCTCAAAGGCCAGGCCATCTCGGCGTTTGTAACGCTGCAGCAGGGCCGGGAGCCCACTCCGGAGTTGAAGGAAGAACTGCGCCGCTGGGTGGCTAAGGAAATAGGAGCCATGGCGAAGCCCGACGACATCCGCTTCACCGACATGCTGCCCAAGACGCGTAGCGGCAAAATCATGCGCCGCCTGCTGCGCGAATTGGCTACCAGTGGGGAAGTGAAGGGCGACATGACTACGCTGGAAGATTTCAACGTGATATCAAAGTTGACGGAAAGCGAAGAGGCATAAGACAACGAAGAACAAAGAACTGAGATCCAGTTTCCCTTTGTGAACCTTCGTGTCCTCTGTGGTTGATGAAGTTCCTGGGCCCTACACTTACGCCGAAGCCGCGGCATACGGCACCGCCCGATCCCAGTTCTTCAGCTTCGACCCCTGACCCTGTTCAAAACCGCAAAGGCTCGCCATGCCCGCGGATATCTCGTCTTCCGCCAGCGCCTGCCCGATCAATTCTTTTGAACCTCCGGCGGCTTGCTCCAGCATGGTTCGCGCCAGCACCCGAATGGTGTCGTCCGACGAGGCCAGCGCCCGAATCAGCTCGCGCCCGGCTGATTCCTGGCCGAACTGTGCCCAGACCATCCCGCATAAAACTAAGTAGTTGGTATCCATAAATGCCTCCCCATGCCAACCGATTCTTCGAGTCTCATCTATAGAAGCGACAAACTTGACACGAAGGTGTCAAGGTATTGTGAAAATTAACTGACAAACGAATCAAAAATCCTGTAGGTAGGGGTAGTTTTCTCAGAACTGGACGGAGAGAACGAGCGGGAGAACATCGACTTCCGCCGTAACCAACCGCACATCACCTTCGTAACTCGCCGAATCCGAAAGCAGCGAACTACTCTCTTCGGTGAGGGTTTACACCGATATGATCAACCAAATCTCGAAGTCGCTTTTGATCCTGGCTTTCGGGGGACTGATGTTTACCGGTTCCGCGATCGCCCAAACCACAACCACCTCGGGCGCCGGACCGGGCGTAGTCGATCCTGGCCATCCCCGCGTTAATCAGGTAAACGGCCGCGAAACCACCCAGCAGAATCGCATTGCCAACGGTGTCAGGAACGGCTCCCTGAGCCCAAAACAGACCAGCAACCTGGAGAACCGCGAAGCCAGCGTGCAAAACCGCGAGAAAAAGGACATGGCTGCGCACAACGGTCACCTCACCAAGGCGGAGCAGAATGGGATTAATCGCCAGCAGAATCGAATTAGCAAGAGCATCTACAAGGACAAGCACAAATAGGCTCCTTCGACTAGGCTTCTTATATCCCGGTTGTCATTCCGAGCGTAGCGAGGAATCTGCAGTTACTTCGAACGGAGAAAATGCAGATTCCTCACGCCAAAAAGCGGCGCTCGGAATGACAATCGGTTGGATTTAAGCGGTGCCGCAGTAATTCGATTCCCGACTGCGGCCTTTCAAGAGTGAGAGACTTCCGCTGACGCTGGCGCTGCCGGAACCTGCAGCACCAGCAACCCGCCCACAACCGCGCAAACCATCATCAGCCCCAATCCATACGAATACGATCCCATCCGGCTATTCAGGTATCCGAACGCAAAAGGACCGGCAAAGCCGGCGACGCTCCCGACGGCGTTAATCAATCCCACGCCCGCTGCCGCCGCTGATTCGCTAAGAATTTCGCTTGGCATGGCCCAGAATACCGGCAGAAATCCTGACACGCACAAAAGCATGGTAAAAAGTGCGACCGACATTTGCGTTGAAACCGGCAGAGTGATGAGGCCCAACAGCGCGGCCGCTGCGATGAACAGCGGAACCGCCGAATGCCAACGTCGTTCCTGCGTCCTGTCCGAATGCCACCCGTTGATCAGCATCGCGAACAATCCGGCCACATACGGCAGCATGCCCAACACGCCCACCCGCACATCCGAAAACCCGGACATGCGTTTAAGAATCGTGGGCAGCCAGAAAGCAACAGTGTAAGCAACGAAATATTCGAGAAACGCTACGGAGGCCAGTAACAATACTGGACCCGAGAGCAGCGCCTGCCACGCCGTGATCTTCTTCGGATTGACAGGTTTTTCTTCCTCCAACTTTCGTTCAATCCACTGCCGTTGTTCCGGGGCGAGCCACGCCGCGTCTCTCGGCCAGTCCGTCAGATAGAAGAACGCAACCGTACCGAGAAGAATCGCCGGCATGCCCTCCAGAACAAAAAGCCAACGCCAGCCATCCACGCCCAGCCATGGATGCCCCAGAATCCATCCCGCCAGCGGCGACCCCACGATGAACGACAATGGAATAGCCGCCATGAAATTACTGCCAGCCTTGGCGCGATCCTCGCGAATGAACCAATGGCTCAGGTACACAACCACGCCAGGAAAAAAGCCAGCCTCCGCCGCCCCCAGCAGCAGACGCGCCCCATAAAGCTGGGCGGGAGTATGCACCAGCGCGGTCAGCACCGTAAGCGATCCCCACGCGATCAGGATCACCGAGATGCAACGCCGCGCACTCCAGCGTTCCACCACCAGCGCGCCAGGTATCTGCAGCAAGACATAGCTGACGAAAAAAATGCCCGCGCCCAAACCGAACACCCGGTCGTTGAACCCCAGAGTCCGCGACATCCCGATCGCGGCATAGGCTACGCTGGTGCGATCAAGATAATTGATGATGTAGAGGATGAAGAGAAACGGAAGCAGCCTTACGGCGATCTGATGGCGAGTGTGATCAGCAAACTTGACCTCCGCCGCGGACGGGAGCGCAGTTGACGCGCGTAGAGCCACTGCCATTCGAATGCCTCCGGGGGGAGGGTCTCAGTTGAAACGGCGGGCCAGTATATCGTGAACCAGCATGATTTCGTCAGAGATGTCGAACCGCGATAAATCACGTAGGACCGACTGGGCGAGAATCAGGGCCCGCAATTTACTCCCCAGCGCCAACCATGACAATCGGCAGTGTCGGCGCTGCCGAACCACCTTCCGGCTCCACGGTAATCGCAAAAGCCTTGGCCTGCACACCGGGCGGCAGCGGCGGATTCACCACTACTGCACTCCCGTGCGCATCCGGTTTAAAAACTCCCGCAGGAATCGGCGCCCCGCTGGTCGGAATCAGCCACAATTCATAAGCTTTCTGGGGCGGCAATGACTGCAGATTGCTGGCCAGGAAAATCAGACTTGACCGGTCGCGAACATAAATCGCTTTGCCCTGCGGTTGCGGCGGAGTCTTCGCCGCGACCAGCGTTACCCGCATCGCATCCCTCGCGGTAAGAGTCGACACCACTTCGCGAGCCCGCTGCAGGTCTGCGAGTTGCTGTGCCGACTGATCCTGTAAGCCGGTAATCCGTCGCTGCAGATCCGAGTTCTGCAACCACAACGCCACCAACCCAGCTCCCAATGCCGCTGCCGCAACCCAGGGCACAAGAGTCCACCAACGCCGCTTTGCGGGAGCCGCCGACCGTCGCGGTTCGCGTGCCACGGCCTCGATCAAACGCTGACGCGCCCGCCGCGGCGGCACCGGTCCAGCCGTCGACAAAGCCATCAGCGCCATGTCCCCGCGCAATTGCTCGAGTTCACGACGGCAACCGGCGCACCCCTCCAAATGCTTCTCCAGCGACACGCGTTCCTCACCCTGTAACGTCCCGAGGGCGTATAGCGCGAGATCCTCCGCGAATTGTTCGTGCACGCTCATGTAGCAAAGGCCTTGCGCAAGGCCAGCAATCCCGATCGAATGCGCGTCTTGATTGTTCCCAACGGCTCTCCCGTCTTTTCCGAAATCTCGCTATGCGACAGTCCCTCGAAGTACGCCATCTCCAGCGCCTGCCGCTGCGCCGAAGGCATCGAGCCCAGCGTGCCCCGCACTTTCTCCATCGCCCGCGCCCGCTCCGCATCGCCCGCCATATCGGGTTCGACCGAAACCACCACATCCGCAATATCCGTCTCCGGACGCCGCTTCCGCAACCCATCAATCGCCCGATGTCGCGCAATCACCGCCAGCCACGGCCCCAGGCTGCCCCGGCTCGAATCGAACAGGGCCGGGTTGCGCCACAGCTGCATAAACACTTCCTGCAACACGTCCTCGGCCGCGCCCGTATCGCCGAGCACACGCAGGGCGACCGAGTAGACGACAGCCGAGTACCGGTCGTACAAAGCCGCCATCCCATTCTCGTCACCCGAGCGGATCGCCAACAATACCGCAGCGTCGGTCCGATCTCCTTTTGGCTCAGTGCCGGACAAGCAGTTAATCTCTTTCCGCTTGAAGTACGAATGGGCAACCCAAGGTGGATTGCCAAGCAGCTCACCTCGGTCCGAACCCGCTTTCCCTCCCGCCACTTACCAAAGGGCGGGAAGACCCAAGAATCGATCCGCGAAACCATACCAGCATTGCACATCTTCGACAAGCGGAAGGAAACCAGCCAACCCGCGGCTTTTGAGTGGCGCACCGCTTCCAGCGCTGCGATAAAATCCGCCGGCTGGATTCAGGCCCCGCAGGGAACCAACGCTCAAGTCCAGAGCGCCTGAAAAAACCCATCCTGAGACGGCTGCCGACCCGCATTTTTGCCTTGACGACCAGTTTCGCAGGGGAGGAAAATGAGGTGCTCTGGCCGAGTCGTCTTCCCCCCGCGGTCACAAGCCAAGAAGTCCCTGTGCTTCCCCAGTGTTGATCCGTTTTGCATTCGAGAACTTCGCATCGGGAGGAATTCCAAATGGCGAGAAATCGGATCTGTGATCTTCTTGCAGCCGCGCTGCTTGTCCTGTCCATCGCTGCGGTCAGCACCGCCGCAAGCGCCCAAACCTTTTCAGTGCTCTACAACTTCGGAAGCAACAGCGGAGACCCGTACCTTCCCCTTAATTCAGGCATCGTGGCCCAGGGGCGTGACGGCAATTTATACAGCGGAGCACAAGGCGGCACCGACGGTTATGGAGCGATCTTCCAGATCACGCCTGCGGGAGCGTTAAATGTTCTGTACAGCTTCACGGACGGTGATGACGGGGGCCACCCATATGGCGGCCTGACGCTCGGGACTGACGGCAACTTTTATGGCACTACGCAGGAAGGGGGGACGCCCAACTATGGGACCATCTTCAACATCACGCCCAGCGGCAGTCTTGCCACCCTTTACACTTTCACCGGCGGAAACGATGGCGGGGCTCCCTATGCACCGCCAGTGGAGGGCACGGACGGAAACTTCTACGGCACGACGTCCGAGGGTGGGGCAGCTTTCTTAGGCACGGTCTACAAGATCACACCCGCTGGCAAGTTTACGTTGCTCTATCAGTTTGACGGGTCGCACGGCGGTGCTCCTGATGCGCCCTTAGTTCAGGGCACTGACGGAAACTTCTATGGCACAACGCCCCACTTCGGTACGAATAATCTGGGCGTCGTCTTCAAGATCACTCCTGCGGGAAAGCCCACCGTCCTCTACGAGTTTGATGGAGCACATGGCGGAAACCCAAATGGCGGTCTGGTTCAGGGCACGGATGGGAATTTCTATGGGACAACCCTCACCGGAGGGTCGAACGGTGCTGGAGTCGTGTTCCGGATGACGCCGTCCGGCAAGCTCGCCGTTCTTCATAACATGGGCGGCACTGACGGAGGTCTGCCGTATGCCGGTCTTCTGCAAGGCAGCGACGGGAACTTTTATGGAGCTAACGCTTTTGGCGGAAGCAGCTCGAACTGCAGCAGCGGCTGCGGCACCATATTCAAGATCACTCCGAAAGGCAAGTTTCCTTTCGAGGTCCTGCACAACTTTGACCTCACCAGCGGCGCAACCCCCTACGACACCCCGCTCCAACACACCAATGGAATCGTTTACGGAGACACGAATGTGGGCGGTACTGGCAATGTACCACCGTGTAGCGCCGGGACGTGCGGTGTCTTCTATAACTGGAGCGATAGCCTGCCGACATTCATAAGTTTGCTTCCTTCCTCGGGCAAGGTCGGCAAGATGATTGGCATTCTCGGACAAGGCTTCAGCCGCTCGTCGGTGGTGAAGTTTGACGGCGTACAGGCGACCTCGGTCAAGAATACCGGCACGACTTTCCTCTCCGCGACGGTCCCACCCGGCGCACTCACCGGCTCAGTCACAGTGACCACCGGCTCAACCACACTGACCAGCAACAAGACGTTCCGAGTGACGCCGCAGATTCTGAGTTTTAGTCCGTCGAGCGGCAAGGTGGGGACACCGGTGATGATTAACGGAGTAAGCCTGACGCAGACATCGAAGGTCACGTTTGGCGGAGTGAAGGCAACCAGCTTCACGGTGAACTCGGACATCCAGGTGACGGCAACCGTGCCCACAGGTGCAATAACCGGCAGGATCGCTATTACCACTCAAGGCGGCGTCGCCACAAGCCCCGGAGTCTTCACGGTCACCCAGTAGGGACCTTGGTAGATGAACAAAAGCGGGGTGCCCCGCTCCCTGCGTTTTCTCCAAGGGGCGGGCGCATGCCGCGAAACGTCAGCGGCGGGACACTTGCACAGATCCATGGAGGATCCTTCTTCCGCCCCTGATGCACAATCAGAGCGACACCATCTACAATAACCCCGTGCGAATAATTTCACTACTGGCGAGCGCCACCGAGATCGTCTGCGCTCTGGGCGCAGGCGAAATGCTGGTCGGACGCTCGCACGAGTGCGACAACCCGGACTGGGTCCGGCGCCTCCCGCCATGCAGCCAGCCCGCATTCGACGTCTCGGTTTCGAGCCGGGAAATCGATGCGGAAGTTCGGCGCCGCATCCGTTCTGGCGAGCCTCTGTATCTCCTCGATGCGAAATTGATCGACGAGTTGCGCCCCGACCTCCTGATCACGCAAGAGCATTGCGAAGTCTGCGCCATTACTCCCGCCGACGTCGAGCGCAGCGGGGCATGTGCTGCGAAACAACTGGCCTTGTCCGCCTCGTCGTTGGACGACATCTTCCAAAGTATTCTGCGGATCTCACAAGCGATCGGTCGGGGAAACGAAGGCAAGCTCGTTGTCGAGCGCGAACAAGACCGTCTGAACCGTGTCAAGCAGGAGGCGGCGCGTTCGTCCCGGAAAACTGTTGTCATGCTGGAGTGGACAGACCCCCTGTTCGCGATGGGAAACTGGGGCCCGGAACTCGTCGAGATCGCAAACGGAAAACTTCTGCTCGGGGAAAAAGGCGAATACTCAGCCGCCATTCCCGCCGAGCAGCTTCGAGACGCGAACCCGGAGTACCTGATCGTAGCGCCCTGCGGATTCAACTTGCAACGCAGCCTGCGGGAGCAAGCCGTCCTGGAGAGATATCCATGGTGGCGCGAGCTTCAGGCGGTTCGCAATGGCAACGTCGCATTTGCGGACGGGAATCTGTTCTTCAACCGTTCCGGAATGACCATCTCACAAACCGCGGAGATCATCGCTGAAATTCTTCACGGCCATCCCTTCGGTGAAAGCAACGAAGGAACTCATTGGCGGCGGATCGAATCGTATGCGCAGCAGGATTCGCAACCGGCGACCGCAAGTCGAACGTGACGAAAATCGCCTTATCGTGGAGCAGCGGCAAAGACAGCGCCTGGACTTTGCACGTTCTGCGGCAACAGCCGGACATCGAGGTCGCCGCGCTAATCACCACCTTTAACTCCGAAGCGGACCGCGTGGCCATGCACGCCGTGCGGCGCACCTTGGCGGAAGCGCAGGCCGAGCGAACCAGCCTCCCCCTCTGGGCGGTGGAACTGCCATGGCCGTGCTCCAACGACGAGTACGAACATCGCATGCGCGCTGTGTGTCTGCGGGCAAAGGACGAGGGAATAACCGCGATCGCGTTCGGAGACCTGTTTCTCGAGGACGTTCGCAAGTATCGCATCCGCCAACTCGAAGGCAGTGGGCTTGCACCCCTATTTCCGCTTTGGCAGATTCCCACCGATCAACTGGCTCGTCAGATGATTGCCGGCGGCGTGAAAGCGAAGATCACTTGCGTGGATCCGTCGAAGCTCGCGAAAACCTTTGCTGGCCGCAACTACGACGTGAAGTTGTTGGAGGATTTGCCTCCCGAAGTCGACCCCTGCGGCGAAAACGGGGAGTTTCACACTTTTGTGTATGACGCTCCCACGTTTACAAGCGCTATCGGAGTGCGCAGCGGGGAAGTGATCGAGCGCGATGGGTTCGTGTTCGCCGACGTGCTTCCGGAGTAGCCAGCTCCGCGCTCAACCTTTACCGCTGATCCCGCAGAGCCAGTTGCCGTTCCTCCGGCGTCATCTGGTTCCATAAAACTTTCAAGTCCTGTTCGATGCGGGTATTGTTCGGATCCTTGCGCAGCGAGCGCGAGAACCAGCGATAGGCGGTGGGCAGATCGCGAGTGGCGCAGTGACCGGTCGCATACATCGTCCCCAGAACACTCTGAGCCTGGGCATTCGAGTGCTGCGCCGCAGCCAGCAAACTTGTCCTCGCCCGCGTGCAGTTTTCCGGTACACCGTTTCCGTAAAGATATTTTTCGCCCTCAGCCTCCAGTTCGTCCGCACGCGCGATCGGAGGGGTTGTCACCTGAGCTCGTACCTTCGGCGACTTGCGTGGTGGCGCAGGCTGGCTGGCAGTCTCGTCGGACTCATCGTTCTTCGCCGTGCCCGCAGAGTCACCAGCTTGGGATTGAGATGGCTGGGACTGATCTGCTTCGGGAGTCTGGGTTGAATCGGCGGCGCCCCCAGTTGGAGCCGCCGCCGGCGGAGTTTGTCCCTGTGCCGCGGGTGTTTGAGTATCGGCTACCGCACCTTGATTCCCGACGGGCGTACCGGCGTTCGCGCCGGTCGCTGGAGCTGGCGACGAAGGCGACTCCGGTTCTGGCGGCGCGGAAGAATTTGCCTGCGTGTTGCCGGCAGCATTGCCTGAGAACTTGGAGACGAGGGAAACTAAATTCTCTCGCCAGTGCCAACCCGCCGCAATTGCCCCGGCTAACACGATCAGCAACACCAGATTCCGGCCCGTGTGACTGGGACCTGGCTCATCCTCAAGCAAGTAGCTGACATTTCGATTTTCAGCCGGTTCGTTCGCAACGCCGAGAAACGAAGGCCCGCTGACCTGTTGCGGGACAACTTCTCTTGCCTTCGGCGCGGCCACCCCCACTCTCGGCGGTGCGACCGTGGGGGCAGCAACGGGCCGCGGTGGCGCCGGCGCTGGCTGAGTTCCACCCGGACCTGGAAGACGCAACTCGGCGGCGCACATCCCACAAAAGCGGTGTTGCGGGAAGTTTTCGTAGCCGCACTTTTCACATTTTACAAGCATGGATACTGGCATAAGAATATACCGACTTTGGATGTCCCGTCGCCCCGTTTCGGTTGGTTGACTGAACAGGTGCGTCTCTCTGACTGTGGAAACCGCTGATACTTCAATGCTTTCGGATTTCGACCACACTGTCCTTGTAGCCAATCACTAACGATCCATTTTCCAACCGTTCATGTCCTTCTGTGACCTACTGCAAATCACTGATCGCCCGAATAATGAGAACGCTGTAATTTACGCGGTTTGATCGCGGCTCTACTCACGATCTGGACCACGTTGCAGCGGCTCTTCAATCCCCCGCCGTGCGCGAGCACGGGCAAGAGAGGCGGTACCGTGAGAAACCTCACGCCCCAGTCGAAGTCAATCGGTAGCCTAATTTCTCTTTTAACCTTTCTATTCATCCCAGCCCTTGCCACCGCACACACCGTAGGCCTTTCGTGGGACGCCAGCACTTCCCCAAACATCGTCGGATACAATATCTACCGCGGCCCCAGCGCCAACGGACCCTACACCAAAATCAATTCATCCCTCGATCCGAATACAAGCTATTCCGACACCACAGTCCAATCCGGCGACACCTACTTCTACGTAACGACAGCGGTTGATAATCAGGGGGTCGAGAGCGCTTATTCTAACCAGTCTGAGGCCACGATTCCGGGTGGCGGCTCCGGTACGGAGAGCGCGTTGTACAGTTTTGCGGGTGGCAGCGATCCCAAGCTTCCGTACGCTGGGTTGATCTTCGACAAGGCCGGCAACCTTTACGGCACCACAGAATTTGGCGGGACCAACGGCCAGGGCACAGTCTTCAAAATAAGTCCCAGCTCGAGCGGATGGACCGAGACCGTGCTCTATAACTTCACCGGCAGCACCGACGGAGGGCAGCCCTATGCCAGCCTGATTTTCGATTCTGCGGGCAACCTTTATGGCAGCACGAATTTCGGGGGCAGCTCCAACTGCAATATGGGCTGCGGCACCGTCTTCAAGCTCACGCCCGGCTCCGGCGGATGGACCGGAAGTGTTCTCTACACTTTCACCGGAGGCAGCGATGGTCGCGAACCCTATGCGAGGCTGCGCTTCGACGCTGCCGGTAATCTCTACGGCACAACTCTACTCGGCGGAAATATCGGCTCGGTCTGCAGTGAGGGATGCGGAACCGTCTTCAAGCTGACGCCCGGAACGAGTGGATGGACCGAGAGCGTTCTCTATGCATTCCAGGGAGCGGGCGACGGAGCCGCACCTTATGATGGCCTCGCCCTTGACGCTGCCGGAAATCTTTACGGCACGGCTTATACCGGCGGGGCTTCTGCAGACGGCGTCGTCTTCAAGCTATCGCCCGGTTCGAGCGGATGGACGGAGAGCGTCCTTCATACCTTCAAGGGTTTGTCGGACGGAAAATATCCCTACGGCGATCTGATCCTCGATGCCACTGGCAAGCTCTACGGCACCGCGTACCAGGGCGGTGCGGGATATGGCGTTGTGTTCCAACTGATGCTGAACACCAACGGTCGCTGGATCGAGAAAGTACTCCACAGCTTCGTGAATGCTCCGGCAGGAAATCCCGTTGCCGGCCTGGTCATGGACGCTACGGGCAATCTGTACGGCACCACCATGCTCGGCGTTACCGAGACTTCATGTGGCGGCGGATGTGGCTCGCTCTTCAAGTTATCCCCAACCTCCACGGGCTGGACCTACAAAGTTGTTCATCAGTTCGGAACGGGTACCGACGGATTCCATCCCACCGGCGACCTGATCCTCGACATTTCCGGCAACATGTACGGAACGACCCAAGCCGGCGGAGCCCAGGGCTCCGGCATGGTCTTTGAGATCCAGCACTAAACATCGCAATCCTTACTTAGGGACGGGCGCCCCCGCCCGTCCCGCGCGGGAGCAAGTGCCGAAAACTTGTCAAGCCCCCTGACGCGAGGTTTTTCCCGCAAACCACTGATTACAACCCAGAAATAAATCTCAAAAATTGGCGGGTTTACCCCCTCAAATCTGATATTCTTAAATTAGTAAACTAATCTTCAGGAAATAATTAAACTTAGAGGATGACAGGCGCAAGCCCCCGGGCTTGCGCCTTTCCATTGCACCGAAAAGCCACTCCATGCCAAAACGCAGCTCTCCGCCCCGGCGCCAACCAGGGTCTAAGCGGAAGACTGCCCGGCGGCGCTGGATCACGACCAAGTGCCGGGGAGAGCTCTCCGAATACGCCTTCGTTTACAAAGCTGCGAGCCTGGGCTTTGGAGTGGCGAGGCCTTACAGCGAGGGGGAGCGGTTTGATTTCATCCTGATCAGCCGGGGCTGGCCGGAGGGGGACAAACTCTGGCGCATCCAGGTGAAATCCACGCGGTCTTTTCTAGGGGTCCCTCTATCGCGTGATGGCGCAACGACGCAGCCGAGGTCGCTGGGTGACTTATCTTCCCACAGAAGTCGATTTCATCATTGCCCACGTCGTCCCCGAGGACAGCTGGTTCGTGATTCCCATCCGGGACATTATCGGCCGCATGAACCTGCTGTTTACGCCCAAGGGAAAACCGCAGAAGGGAAAGCTTGACGGTTACCGCGAAGCCTGGCACCTGCTGCGGGCTCCCAAGTAGTCTTTTTGCTGGTGTGGGGCGGGCGCCCTCGCCGGTCTATGCGGAGCAAAGCTCCGCAGGCTCTTGCTCGTTACGACGACAATCTCATCCTCCCAATTCGGAACCGAACTCTGATTTAGTTTGGGAATCGCGTTAGCCCGAAGTGTCAGAGCCATAGAATGCTTGCAGGCAGGCAGCGTTTGGAGGGTGTTACCAGTGGGTACTGGACGCTGCCTGCGAAGCGGTCGAGTGGCAAGCGGAGGTCCCTCGGCTCCGCTCGGGATTTCGGCAGAAGGCTCCCGCTACGCTCACGCCTTCTAGGCGCCTCAAGTTCAACTCCCTCGCCCTCCGTAGTCACTCGACTTACAACGAATCCGCTTGAACATCGCATACTGTGGGATTAATGTAGAAAGTGTTTGGCGAACATCGTTCGGTACCAGTCTAAACAGCCCCGGGTGATACCGGGGCTGTTCTATTTGTCCCTGGCTTCGGGTGGCCCAGCGCTTCGAGCGCTGCGATAAAAACTTCAGATTCGATTGAGGCCTCGCAGGGAGCCAACGCTGTAGCCCTAATTCCCCGGATTATGTTTCGTCTTCCCAGACGATCCGAAGTTTCCCCAAAGCAATTAAGATATAGCCATGAGTTCAGCTCGCCTCTCAATCCGCTGCTCGATTGCACTTGGCTGACCGTTCGGAACGGCGAGCAAGCTCTCCGCTTCTACCAGCAGGCATTCGGAGCCACGGTGGTCTACCGGCTCGAGGACCCCGATGCCGGTCGTGGCGCGACTCTCTATCGAGGGCGCGGAGTTTTGGCTGAGTGACGGACAGGCCGATAAGTCGGGCCCGGAGCCTCTCGGAGGCGGATCGGTCCGCTTCCGACTTCAATGTCCGCGACGAAGGGCAGTTTATAGAAAAGCTGCGCTGCATTCACCGGAACCCAGTGAAGCGCGGATTGTGCAAGCGCGCCGAGGACTGGGAGTGGAGCAGCTATCGCCAGTACGCGACGGGCTGCACCGGTACCGTGGCGATTGAATGCGAGTGGGCCGCCAGAAAACGGGAAAGAGCGGCAGGGAGGCTCTGTCCAGAGGAAACTGCCCCACTCAAGCCAAAAGACGGCTTGAGTGGGCCACCCGCCCAGCGTTTATTGCGGCAGGCTCCAAGTGGTGCTTTTCAACGTCACACTCCCTCCGCCAATAGTCACGATCCCTAGAATCGCCCCCTATTGCATACGGCGATACAATTAGAATCAATGGCCGAAGATAAATCTTGGGGTAGAGCAAATCGTCGTCAACGTAGAGAAACCGCCCGCGAGCTTGCGAAAGAGTTAGTCAGGCAACACCTCCAAGAAAAAGGAAAGTTCCGCACGGAACTGACACTTGCACTTGCGGCAATCGTTATCGGTATTCTGCTTGTCCTGATCGCACCACAATCCAAGTGGACTACGGGCGTCTGGCTTGTTGTCGTATTTGGATTTGGTGTCTATCCCATGCTTCATCTTGGTAATTGGGCGCTGAAAAACATCAAGTGGGAATGGCTACGATCGGTATTGGCTCTGATCGCATGGGCAGCGGGAATGACGCTGCTCGCACTATCTGTTTGCCCCCGTTCCGCCGACACATCCTTTCTCCGAAAGAACGAACCGAGTTTGAAGCACCTTTGAAAGCTCAGAAGACTGACCAGCAGGAGATACACCTTGCCTGTCCCAGTACCGACGAGAAAGCATGTGAATTTGCCACTCAGTTTGTCGCTATGTTCGGCGAGTCAGGATGGAAGGTCCAGACTGCGGTGGATAGAAAGACATTCCAAAGGCCGAAACCCGGCGTATGGTTTCTACGCAAGGGTGGGGCGCAGCCTAAGACTCCGTATGACTGGAATGTCGGAGGGTGGATGTCGATAAGCGATCCCACTCTTTTGACTGTGCAGAAGGCATTCCAGAAGTTGGGGATCGAACCTGATGCGAGCACGGGTTATGAATTCCCTGACAATGTAATGACAATTTACTTCGGCACGGAACGGGAAAACGAAGGTCAACCTAACGATCTGACTCGAATTACCGAATGGGTCACTGGCAAAAGGACTGGACCCATGCCTCAGCCTCAGGATGCGCCTTAGTTCATGAGCCTCTGGAGTGGACCCCAAATTTGAGACAACCAGTTAAGCCGCAAGCTCAAGAAAGCCGCCGGGGCGGATTGAGAGCGGAATGGTATCACTGGCTTCGTCGTCGCACCTTTAGAAACCCGTGAAGGTGGGCCAACCCGAGTTTCCTCCCGAGTTTCATGCAACTGCGTTTCCACGGTTGGGTGGCCCACTCAATCCGTCCCGGTGGCTTTCTTGAGCTTGCGGAACTGATCTCCACCTTGCCCTCGGGGAACACCGCCTCGATCTTCAACTGGCCTCCCATGGCTCGAATCATGGATTGCAGAGTGCTGATGTACATGTCGGGGCGGCGCTCCATCTTGGAGACTGCGGATTGGTTGATGCCGAGCAGGTTGAGGGGCTGGCCCAGCCTAGCCGGAAGGCGCCCGGATTGCATTCTCGTCTCCCACCTTTCCGCAAAGAACGCGGAAGGATGGGGCACCCTTCTTCTTTGTATGCTTTAGGTTTTCCGAGACCAAACTACTTGGTGAAGGCCGGGTACCGCTCTCCCACGTCTCGAAAGGCGCGAGGCGTGGGGCACCCGGTTTTCCTCAGGGGCTGAAGCCCGGAATATTTTGGTCCTTTCGGCACGACTGAAGTCGTGCCCTTCCCGAAGGCTCTGGCATCCTGAGCAGGGAGTCGAGTCCAACAGCAAAAGAGAAAGTCGTCATGCTGCATGGGTAAGGCAAGTACACAGATCCTTCGCGTTGCTCAGGATGACGGCGGCGTTTGGGAATGACAGCGGGGTTGGAGGATGACAGCGAGGGTTGGCGGAACGCTTCCGCCGCGGCGCTGGAAGCGCTGCGCCAGCCAAAATCGAAGTTTGTCCGCAGCTCAGGCTACAATGGAGATCGGGTGTCCTCGCCCGGTTGGACGGGCCGACGCCTATCCTAATCAGGAAGTTTTTGTCGACGCGGAGCCGATGCCAGAGACTACACCAACTCCCGACGAGCGGCTTCAGCGGGAATTCAATCGCTGGGCGGAAGCGGGTGAAGGCGAAAAGATGGAGCGCCATCACCTGGACATCACTGGCAAGACCATCCGATTGATGGATCTTCGTCCCGGTGATCGCGTGCTGGATCTGGGTTGCGGCTCGGGCTGGGCAACACGGCTGCTGGCGCGTTTGGTGGCCGACGGCCCCGAAGGGTTCGGGCAAGTTGTAGGGGTCGACGTCGCGGATGAAATGATCCGTCAGGCGCGGGCGGCGTCGAAAGATTTCGAGAACATTTTGTACGTGTGGGGATCGGCCCAGCAGATTCCGTGGGAAGAAAACTTCTTCGACAAGATGCTGTCGGTGGAATCATTTTATTATTACCCGGATCAGGAGCGCGTGCTGTCGGAGTTGTTTCGGGTGATGGCGCCGCGCGGCCGCATCTTCATTCTGATCAACCTGTACAAAGACAATCCATACTCCCTGCAATGGGTGGACAAGCTGAACGTGCCGGTGCATGTTCGCTCGGAAGCCGAATACATCGAACTGCTGAAGAAGCGCGGATTTGAAAACGTCGAAGCCCGGCGCATTTCCGATGACACGCCCACCCCAGACGACTATCAGACGAAGTCATTTCACAGCCTGGAGGATTTACGGGCGTTTAAGAGGATTGGCGGGTTACTGCTGATGGCGTCAAAACCAGACGTGCGTAGCCAGGCGCCGGGGCACGCGATCTACTGAGGTTATTCGATGCCCAACTGCGTCCGGGCTTCGGGGCTCAGACGCTCGGGGGTCCACGGCGGAGTCCACACGACATTCACGGTTGCGGTACGGATACCCGGCAACTGCTCCAGGCGGGCTTTTACTTGTTCGCCGATCATCACGTGGGACGGGCAGCCCGGGGAGGTAAGCGTCAGGTCTACCGAAACATCTTGACGGTCGTCCGCGGCGGCTTCGAAGCGCACTGCGTAGATCAAGCCCAGATCCACAATGTTCACCGGGATCTCCGGGTCATAACACTGCTTTAAAGCGCTTCGAACTTCGTCTTCAGTCACAGCAGCCATGGTCTTCTCCTCGAAATGGGCGCGAATAGTGCGTCTCACCCACTGCCAGTTTACCGCATCAGAGTAGGATTAGCGACGCGTCAGTCTCGAATTACCATCCCAGGCGCGGTCTCAGCGGATTAGTCTGATAAGGTATACGGTTTATGCAAATCAGCCCCGAACTTAAGCAGAGGATTCAGTTGGTGCTGATTGTAGCCCTTCTGGTATCCGGGACCCGGCTGGCGTTCGTCCTGTACCAGCGGCATGAGAGCGCCATCGAACAAGCCAAAAAGCAAGCGCCTCCGTTAAACCCCGACTACTACGTAATTCCAAAGAAGCTGTATCCCTACGATCTGAAGTCCGCGCATCAGCTGACCGATCAGCCGGTGTGGGTCAAGGTCGGTTACGCTTACACGTCCTATCCATACGATCCGGCGCGCCATCACGTGGATTTTTCGAAGGAGGCCGGGAAGCTGCTGCCCCTGGAAAAACTGCAGATCAAGGATGTCATCAGTGAGGTCGCGCCACAATCGCCCGGCGAGCGGCAGGTGATGGCAGTATTTGAGAAGGACAAAAAGAGCTATGCTTTTTCCATCGGATCCATCAAGGACGGTAACTACAAGTTCTACGCCGACGATATGCTTTTCATCCAGGATCCCCACGACCTCTACAAACACTGGCCAGCGGAAGTGTGGGAAGCGATAGACAAGCACCAGGTCAAACCGGGGATGAGCGAACTGCAAACAGACTTTGCCATTGGCCTGGGGATTCCGGAGAGCACAGGACAGCCGGGGAATCGGACGGTGAATTATCCGAACGGCGGCAACCCCCTTAGCATCAACTACCGCGACGACAAGGCGGCGGAAATCAAGCCGGGGTCTGCCAGCTAGGCCGCCAATGCAGGCGGCGTCCGCGCCCGTGCGGCCCGCACAAACGCCTTCACTTCACCACCGGAGAATTCTCATCGGCCGCTTTCGCTTCGTCGGCGTGAATCACGCCATCCTCGCTGGCGTAAAAGGCGCGATGTTCCGCGTCTAGTTGCTTGGGAGTCATCGTCAGCTCATAACCATCTTTGCGCGGATGGAAGCCAACGGTGTAATCTCCCCGGTCAGTCTGGGTCATGCGTTTGGTGAAGGAGCCACTATGAACCAGATCCGCCAAGGTAGGGGCGTACTTATTATCTTTTTTATAGTATTGCTGCTGCGCCCGGATCACGGTTCGCATGTAACCTAGCGCGTTGGCTTCGGCTTCCGACCGAGCCGGATCCCCCTTAAATTTTGGCTGATATGCGGTCTGTGCCGCTGAAAACAGCGTTCCGCTGGCTATTAAAGCCGCAACGATCAACACCACAGTCCGGGCCAGTTGTCTTCGCGAGGGTAATCGGAAGGGTAATTTCATGAGTTTCCAGCCTCTTTCCTTGACATTTTCCATGTTACTGCCGTAATTGCCAAACCGTTACTGAGCTTTCCATCGGCGGCAATTGCAATTATGCTAGCCCCATCTACCCGAGTAGGAAAGCTATGAAATCTGCGATGGCCACGAAAGCTGCACCGGTAAAGAAAGCGCCGATCCGTATTGCCGTGGTGGAAAGCGATCCGCTACGGTTCGTGGGATTTAGGGCCCTGTTTGATAATGAGTCGGATTTCGAACTGATCTCTGCCTCGCTTCCCGATATTGGCAACTTGCAGGGTATCGATCTGATCCTGCTGGGCAATCGCAATGGCCAAAATCTGTTCGACCTAATGGCCACCATGAAAGCTACGCGCCCCGACCTGCGCATTATTGTGACAGGTTCCGGCATCGACGAAGAGACCATTCTGAAGGCCATTGCCTCAGGCGCTAAGGGCTACGTTGACGAGGCTGCCTCGCCAACCGAATTCGTGCAGGCCATTCGAGTAGTGAATGAAGGCTCGGTATGGGCGCCACGGCGAGTGCTTTCCATGTTCATCGAGCGAGTGTCGTCGTCCCCGGGACGCATCTTCCCAGCCGGCCGGGTTACCTTTACCGATCGCGAGAAAGAAGTTCTGGAAATGCTGGTGGCGGGCCGCTCCAACAAGGAGATCGGTTCAGCGCTGGGCATTGAAGAACGTACCGTGAAGGCTCACGTCGCCAAGCTGATGCGGAAAGTAGGAGTGCAGAACCGGATCGCGCTGTCGGTGCACGCCATCACGCACAACCTGGTTACGGCGAAGTAGCTTTTCTTACTCATTCTCATCGTTCCCCGAGGCAGGGCGAACTCCCGTGCTGACCTCGGATCGTGATCGAACTTCTTCTCTTCCCAGTGCATGCCAGTGCATGAAGGTGCAGAGCCAATCTTTGGGCGACTGATGCGCGCCAATCGCCGAATGGCTAGCGCTCGATCTAACTCCGACACAACTGAAATTGCTCGAACTCGTGCAACGCGGCTTCCACCTGCTGCCGATGGGCGCGGGACTTCCCCCGGCCGATCCAGTGCCAGCGCTGCACCAGAAGTTTTTTCCGCGACCGGTCGGTTTTGAGGTCGAGGGCGGCAACGATCCGGTCCCCGATCAGGACCGGGCAAACGAAATAGCCAAATACTCGCTTGTGCCTGGGAACGTACGCTTCGAAGCGGTACTCGTAATCGAAGAAGAACCGGAGCCGCTTGCGCTGGATGATCAGCGGGTCGAAGGGGGACAGGATATGAGTCTGTTCGTGCGCCGGATCGGGAATGGCATCGAGCGTATCCGGAAGGACCCAGTGCAGCGATTGGCCTGCTCCTTCCAGTTGCACAGGGATCAGCTCCTTTCGACGGACTCGCGACTCCAGTAGGCGCCTCATCGCTGGTTTGCGTGGAGAGTCCAGATGACAGATCGATTCCACACTCACGATCCCCTGCGATTGCAGGGCACGATCCAGCAGGTAGTTCAAAGTTTCCCTTTCGGTGGCTGCGCGTGGCAGGCGGGGCCAACCGAAATGGCGAGTCATGAGCTCATAAGTCTTTAGCATTCCGACCCGTTGACTAATCGTCACCAATCCCTTGTAGAAGGCCAGCTCCAGAACGCGCTTGGAAGGCTTGCGGCTGGCCCACGCGTAGTCTTTTTCCACCGGCTCGTCCTCGATGTCGCGGATGGTGAGTGCGCCATGTTTGCGGATGCGCGACAGCACTCTGCGCAGGTCGTCGCTTGAAACCGTGCCGAACCAGCCGTTGCGACGCTGCCAATCTTGGCCCGCCTGGCGCATATCGCGTACATAAAACCGCAGTGTCTCCGTCGGCACATACGATAGGGCGTGTGTCCAATATTCGAAAACGGTCTTGTCGATGCTCTGTGCCTGGTGCAGATGCTCGCGCCGATACGTAGGGATGCGGGTGTAGAGGATGTGGTGGTGGCTGCGCTCGATGACGTAGATGGTGTCAATCTGCAAGTAGCCCAGGTGTGCCACCGCTGCCGGCGTGGCCTGCGGGCCAGAGCCGAAGGGTTCGGCGGCGTCCAGGCGCTGGGCATGCAGCCAGATTCGGCGGGCCTGGACGGAGGTGAGTTGAATGAGCGGATTCTTCAATAGGGTCTCTGGTGACTAAAAGAATTCTTTCAGCGTAAGAGCGTTGTAGATCACGTCGTGTCGGCAGTCAAGAGTGACCCGCGTTGAAAGCGGGTAACCCCAGATATGGAAAGCCTCGGAACAGAAGACTACAATTTTCGTCTGAGGAGAGCAGTCATGTCTCTGCGCAAATTGTGTTTGTTCATGCTGGTCGCCGCGATAGCCGCATTCGCGGCAGTAGGAACGCTTAGCGTGCAGATCAGGGAGTACGAGGTGCCGACGCCGAAATCACGGCCGCATGACCCCGCAATCGCGCCCGACGGCTCGCTTTGGTACACGGGACAGGGAGCGAACAAACTCGGACGCCTCGATCCCAAAACTGGAGAGTTCAAGGAATACCCCCTGAAGACGCCGCAGTCCGGGCCGCACGGCTTGGTCGTGGATAAAGACGGTAACATCTGGTTCACGGCAATCTCCGGAGGATACGTTGGCAAGCTCGACCCAAAGACGGGCGGAATTACCGAGTATCGCCCATCCGGCGGCGCCGAGATTGATCCCCACACGCCCGTCTTCGATCACGATGGCATTCTGTGGTTCACCAACGAAGAAACGAACTACATCGGGCGGCTCGATCCGAAAACCGGCAGGATGACTTTGGCGAAAGTGCCCACGCCGCATGCGGTGCCGTACGGCATCGTGGTCCTGCAGAACAACATGCCATTCTTTTGCGAGTTCGGTTCCAACAAACTAGCCGCGATTGATCCCCGGACGATGACGATCCACGAGTACACCCTGCCGGCTGCGAACGCGCACCCTCGGCGGCTTGCGTTGGCGCCCGACGGGTCTGTTTTCTATACCGACTTCGCGCGCGGGTATTTGGGGCACTTCGAGCCTGCAGCCGGAAAGTTGCTGAAGGAATGGGCATCGCCCGGAGGGCTGGAGTCAGAGCCGTACGGAATCGCAATCACGAACGACGGCGAGGTCTGGTATAGCGAGTCGGGCGTCAAGCCCAATACGCTGGTCAGGTTCGATCCCAAGTCCGAGAGCTTCAGCAGGGCGGAGATCCCATCCGGCGGTGGTGTGGTCCGCAACATGGTCGCCACACCGGATCGGCGGCTGTACCTAGCATGCAGCGGAGTGAACAAGGTCGCCGTTGTGGACGTCACGAGATAAGCCGCGACGAAGGTCCGGATGGATTAGGCTTGACTGAACCGGGTATATCCGAAGGCATCGCCGTCATGGCTCGGATGTTTGGTTGGCCCGCAATAGCATCCCGCTGCCAGCCCTGACGTTCACGTCGCCCTTGTCTGACGCCAACATGATCTCCCCCACCGGATTACTCCTGCCTGCATGGACGATTTTCAAGTCCGCGAAATCGTAAACTCCGCAGGCGTCGGAGGAAAACACCCACAGGGCTTGCAGTCGATCGTTGCCCTCGATCTCGCCCCGGCACGGCGTACCGGGCTTGGCAGACACATGAACCAGCACGCCGCCGTACGTCGGTTCTCCGACAGGCCGCAGTCCATCAGCAACCGGCCCACCGCCGCGGTAGACGACCTCGCCCCCGATCTGATCCGTGGTCCAGGCATTTTGTGACGTTCCCCGATCCGGGCCACTTTCCGGAAGTTGTGCCGCCTCCACTGCCATCATCGAGGCCAAGGCCCTCAAATCGGTGGTGATTGGAATGCGCCGCTTGGAAACCAAGAGCGCGTCAAACCTGAAAGATATTTGCGCGCCGCTGGCACCATTTGCGGGCTTGACATCGATCACGCGGCCCAGGACTTTGGCGCCCGCATGAATCGTTGATCCGGGCAACGGAACATCCTGCATGACTCGTGCAGTAATGACTAGACCAGGTTTAGTCTTCCGTGAATTCAGGGAAGAGTTCAAGGCAACAGGAAGGATTGTACTGGCGGGAATTGTGTTCTGAGCAAACAAATCCGCCGATAACATGATTAGACTGAGCCAAAGTATGTGTTTCATCGGATCACCTCTCGAAATGCTGTGCACCTGGGAAACGCTCAATAAGGTTTGATGCAATTATTATCTAACAATCCGCGGAGTGGGCGGCTATTAAATATGACTTGGACCCACGCCGGCTACCCCGAAGGTGTTACGCATCCACAGGACTTCCGTGGTAGTGAAAAAACACTGCATCTCGTGATGCATCCTCGGTCATCTGTTACCGAAAGTGTAAAAGGTATGGGCGGGCAATTCGTCCGCGAGATCGAGAGACGAGTGGAATTTGGCGTCCATAAATCAGTGTATAAAGACTTTTGACGGAGAGCATCATGTCACGAGAATCGAGAATGCTTGCGGGAACCCTTCTGGTTGTTCTTCCCACCGTGATGTTCGGCGGCTTGTCTCTTCTCAGCTTCTTGACGAGGAATTCGCCCGGCTATACGGACAATCCGTTGCGACACGATCTCTGGCGAGCTGGGCACGCGCACGCCGGGGTTTATCTCGTCCTGTCGTTGGTCATGCTTCGTTACGTTGACGAGGCGGTGCTTTCGCCCTTTTGGAAGTGGATTGCGCGAACCGGCGCACCAATCGCCGCGATTCTGATCCCAGCCGCGTTCTTTCTTTCCGTCGTCTCGCCAACGGCGACGGAGCCGAATGGCTTGATGAACCTCGCTTACATCGGCGCGATATTTCTCGCTGTCGCCGTTCTAAGCCTCGGAGTGGGTCTCCTTCGCGCCGCAAGACGCATGGAACAGTGATATGCACAGAAGCGGCGATCCCGTCGGCCCTGGCGAGCAGGGCCGCATCGCTGGCGCTCCAGCAACAGTCGGCACATCGATGAGAAGGCCCGAAAGGAAAGCAAAATGGATGCGCCAACCGATACGCAGCAGCGGGCCAGCTTGAGCGATTATCTTGCTGCCGAGCGAACCTTCCTCGCCTGGATTCGCACTGGTCTGGCTTTGATGGGGTTTGGTTTTGTTGTCGCACGCTTCGGTCTCTTCCTGCAGCAGATCCAAGTCGTCGAGCACGCCCCTGCAGCCCAGTCTTTGGGCTATCGCTCTGGTTCGGCACCGCGCTGATCGCAGTCGGAGTGGTCGTGAATATTCATTCTGCTTGGGATCACGTTCGATTGGTCCGGCAGTTGGATCGGGGAGGGCCGGTGCCGCCGCGTCCGTCGATGCAGGCTGTCTTGATCGCTTTGTTTCTGGCTCTGGTTGGACTGGCGATGGCGATTTACCTGATTTCTGTACACGGTTCCGCGAATGCAAATTTCGAAAACACGAAAACTAGTCACGAGGAGGCATCCATGGCACCGGCAGCAGATAAGGGAATCGTCGTGCAGCCGAGCAATCATACGGTCGAGCAAACCGTGGATCGGCTCAAGAATGTTCTGCAATCCAAAGGAGTCGCGCTCTTTGCCCTCATCGACCACAGCGGAGAAGCGGAAAAGGTGGGATTGAAAATGCCGCCCACCAAGCTGATGATCTTCGGCAGCCCGAAAGCCGGCACTCCCCTGATGCTAGCCGCGCCCAGTATCGCCATCGACCTTCCTTTGAAGATTTTGATCACTGAAGACGCTCAAGGAAAGGTTTGGGTTAGTTACAACAGCCCCGTCTATTTGCAGGAGCGGCACGGCTTGCCATCCGAGCTGCTGCGGAACATCGCGGTTGTCGAAACATTGGCGACGAAGGCTGCAGAATAGAGAAGCCTATTTTGGCGCGCACACCTCGAGAAAATGGGAAACGACCGAAGCGCTGATAAAGTTCCTGTGAGGTGTCTTAGATTCTCGATGCCGAGCGATACGTCAACGCACACCAGCCACCGTCGAAAGGAATGTTGCGATGCTTAAGAACATAGTGATCTTCTTACTCTGCTTCTGCACCGCCCTTGCTTCGAACCCGTCGAACCTTCCTCAAATGCGCATGACACCGCAGGAGGTCTCAGCGAGCGCCTTCAACGACAGCCCGACCGGGAGCTCAGCTGTGCCCGGAGTTCGTTCGAAGGTGTTGTTCGGCGACCCGTCAAAAGTAGGTTTTTATACGATTCTCCTTTTTATACCGCCTCACACCACGATACAGGCCCACTCCCATCGCGACGACCGCATGGCCGCCGTCGTCTCTGGCAATTGGCACTTCGGTTATGGCGAGGCATTCGATGAGAAGTCGCTGAAGACGCTGCCCCCGGGAAGCATTTATTCGGAACCGGGCGGCCTCAATCACTTTGCCCGGACTGAAGATTCTCCCGTGATTGTCCAAATCTCTGGCTACGGTCCAACCGACACGCGATACTTAGATCCGGCGAATGATCCAGCTTTGAAGAAGAATTAACGGGTCAGGCCCGCGCCTTGTCGATCATCGCTTCCCAGATGCCTTTGGATTTAAGAACGAGTTCAATGGCTTCCCGGATTGCACCGTGTCCAGCCAACGATTTCGTCGTATAGTGCGCAGCGTCTTTCACTTCGGGGACGGCATCGCCTACTGCAACCGCGAGCCCCGCTCGGCGCATCAACGGAATATCTGGAAGGTCATCGCCGATGTAAGCCACAGCCGAATCGGAAACCCCAGCTTTGTGAAGGATTTCTTCGTACGCCGGCATCTTTAACGGCTGTTTCATGTAAACAAATTCCATTTTCATTTCATTCGCGCGGCGAAGTAGCGCAGCACTTTCGCGACCCGTAATACAGCCGGTCCGGAGACCGGCGGTGTGCGCCAGCGTGAGCCCCTGGCCGTCGTGCGCGTCAAAGCTTTTGATTTCGAGGGCAGTGCCGTCGGTTTGCGAGAGCAGAGTGACGCTGCCGTCGGTCATTGTGCCGTCCACGTCCATGAGGATCAGTCTGATTTGCGCGGCACGCTTCTTGAGTGCGGGAGCGATCTTGCGAACACTGGCCAAAGAGACCTCCGGGAAACTTTGTGCATAGAGAGTCTAAGGCAAAGGCTGCTCATGCGGCCACAGGGTATACGAGAAAATAGGCAACAGCAGGCATGCCCGCTCGCGGTTCTGCGATGGAGGCATTTGTACAGTTCGATCGAAGCTTGATCGTTGCGAGAGGATTGATGGTGCGAGGCTGGGCCGCGCGGGATGGATCACACCCGTCGCGGCTGCAGTCTTGATTGCCTTTAAGCGTTCTGTTTGCGAACGGACCTACTTTGCAGGCCTGGGTTCATTGTGCTGTTGCGGTGGCTGTTGCTTCTGCTGCAAATGCTGTTGCTGCTGAGCGTGCTTTGCCTCCATTTGCTGCGTTTGTTGCGCGTGCTTCTGCTCCATCTGCTGGGTTCTGGCTTCGTCAGCTTTCTGCTGGGCCGCCCGCTGATGGTCCTGCTCCTGCTTCTGTTGGAGTTTCTGGTGTTGCTGCTCTTGCTTCGCGTAGAGCTTGTCTTGCTGTTGCTGGTATTTCTGATCCGTTTTGGGGTTTCCCGTGTTTGGTGCAGGCGGACGTTCGTGTGGCTGAATATCCTTGGCATGCGTTGGAGCCGGTGGCCGAGGCACATTGTTGTTCTCCGGATGGCCAGCCGCTTCGTTATTTCCTGGTCGAGGAACGTTGTTCTCCGGACGACCAGCTTGCCCGTTGCCGGCTGGCGGATGATACGGCGCTCCCGCCTCTCTCGCCGGCACTGCCCCTGCGCCCTTAAATTCTGCAGGTCTCGCAGTGGCTGCGACCGGGGGCCTACCCTGGTTCACTGATGCCCGTTGCTGTGGGTCGTTGCGCGCCGCTTCCTCGTGCTGAGTCTGAGCCGCGACGGGCGGAATGTGTCTCTCCCTCTCAGCCGCTTCTTGTTGAGGCGTAGGGCGCGCCGTGATTCCACCGTTGCCACCGTTGTAGCTGACGCGGTTCACTGTCGTGTTATTGATCACGGTAGTGTTGTAGACGTTGTGAATGTTGGTGACATTGATATTGTTTACTGAGCGGTTGTAAAAGAAGCGTCCGTTATCCCAACGTCCGCCCTCATAGCCGTTCCCGAAGTAGCCAAAACCGTAATTGATTCCCCCGTAGAATCCGATCTGCGGACCCCAGTACCCTACGTGGAAAATGAACGCGGAGCCGCCCCATCCCCACCACCCCGGAGTCCACAGGAATCCTGGCTGAGGCGCCAGCACCCACGTGCCCGGCACCCAGTAATAACCGTCCGGGCCGTAGGCCCAGTAGCCAGGAGTCCAGATATAGCCCTCAGCAGGACAAGGAGGCTGTTCGTACACGGGAAGGGCAGGCGGGCCGAAATTCACCGATATTCCGATCCCTACTTGAGCAAATGACGCCGCCGACATTGCCAGCACTGCAACGGCGAACAACAAAGTACGAATGGACTTTACAATACGCATTGCGTTTCCTCTTGCCTACCATCCTTCGCTTGCCCGGTGCTGCTTTGCTGCTGCGGGTTGCGTGGTGGTGAGGCGACTCTTTCAAAACGGCACAACGTCGAAAGTCCCTGCATCTTTAACTCTTTCACGCCCGTGCCATGCTGCTTTTCTTCTCCATGAAAAATGCATGTCGTGATTGTCGTGGAACCTCTCACGGCAAAAAGCTCAAGGTAATAAACCCTGCGCGTCCCAATTCCACTCGGAACTACGATGCTTTTTTCGTACGTTTCCCGCGCTGATTGTTCTTGATCCCGGTTCCGCGGCGAGCTGTTTTCCCGACTGGGGTTCGTCCCTAAAACGTCTCGCGGACTGATCTTGTCCGTTTTTTGTTTTATCTGAATTTTGCCTGCGCTGTCCAGTTTGAAACCGCGACCTGCGCGCTTGGTTACGGCCATCCGCTTGTTTCATCAATACTCCGTTAGTTTAATCGCGATCGAACACCCTTAAGACAATCTGTGCAACCCGTGATTTTGTTGCGAAACCTCAACCGAGGGTTGCTTGCTAACTCACCAATAGACTGCGCGCTTGTCGGAGTTCGCCGACCGGCTAGATTCAACACCAGCAGCGAATGCTTGGCATGTACGATAAACTTACCCGTGAATTCAAGACCATCAATGAAGGTATAACCATGAGGCGTCTCCCTGGTCTGGTTTCGATTCTCTTCGCGGCGATCGTGTGCCTTGCCCAGAACCCCGGCAGTTCCGATGTTCCACCCTACAAGAATCCCAGCCTGCCGGTTGAGCAACGCGTTCAAGATTTACTGGGCCGCATGACGCTACAGGAAAAGGTTGCCATGTTGAGTGGAGCCGATTGGATGCAAAGCGTCCCCAATCAACGGCTCGGCATTCCCTCGATCAAAATGGCCGATGGCCCGCTCGGCATAAGGTCATGGGCCGGGCCCTCCTCTGAGACCAGTGCGGAGGTGGCCGAGAAACAAATCACTACAACCGCATTCCCCGCGGGAATAGCGATGGCCGCGACCTGGGATACGGAATTGTCGCAAAGCGAGGGGCAAGCGATCGGACAGGAAGTGAAAGCATTAGGTCGCGACATGATTCTGGGACCAACCGTGAACATCAACCGCACTCCCCTCTGGGGAAGAAACTTCGAAGGCTACGGCGAGGACCCCTATCTCGCTGCCCGCATGGCGGTGGCTTACATCAAGGGAGTTCAGAGCGAGGGCGTCATCGCCACTGTCAAACACTTTGCCGCGAATAATCAGGAGTTCGAGCGGCATCGCATCAATGCCGAAGTTGACGAGCGGGCATTGCAAGAAATTTATTTCCCCGCCTTCAAAGCGGCGGTTCAGGAAGCTGGCGTCTGGTCTGTGATGTCCGCCTACAACAAGCTCAACGGAGTGTACTGTGCCGAGAACCCTGCCTTGCTCAAAGACGTTCTCCAAAAACAGTGGGTCTTTAAAGGATTCGTAGTCTCTGACTGGGGCAGCACCTATAGCACGGCCGGTACGGTGAATGCCGGGATGGATCTGGAGATGCCCGGCGGTGAACCCATGAAAGAGTGGCTGGCAAAACCGAAAACGCAATCGTCCGGGAACGGCGCTGGGTGGCTGGTGCCCGAGAAGGTGCTTCCGGAAATATCGTCCGGCAAGATATCCACCGCGACGATTGATGACAACGTAGGCCGCATGTTACGCGTGATGTTCATCAGTGGCCAATTCGACAAGCCGCACACCGCGACCGGCGAAATCGATACGCCCGAGCAACGGGCCCTGGCGCGCAAAGCGTCCACCGAGAGTATCGTCCTCCTCAAGAACATAAACGATTTACTCCCGCTCGATCCGGCGAAGATTCACTCAGTCGTTGTCATCGGGCCGAGTGCAGCAGTGGCCAGAACCGGCGGGGGCGGCAGTTCACTGGTCACTCCCAAATATTCCATAACTCCGTTGAAGGGCATTCAGGATCGAGCCGGGCAGCGCGTGCAAGTGAGTTATGCGTTGGGCGTTTCCATGGAAAGCGAGGATCCAGGCAAAGATACGCCGGAGGCAAGGGAGCAACTCAGAAATGAAGCCGTCACGGCCGCCGCGAAGGCAGATGCTGCCGTCATCGTCGTGGGCAGATCGGCGAAGCTCGAGTCGGAAGGCTTCGATATCAGATCGCTCGACCTGCCCGAAGGGCAGGACGATCTCATCGAGTCCGTAGCCAAGGTCAACAAGCACACGATCGTCGTGATCAACGCCGGCGGTCCGGTCGTGATGAGCAGGTGGATCGCGCAGGTTCCTGCCATTCTGGATTTATGGTATGGCGGGCAGGAAGGCGGAAATGCAATCGCGGATGTCTTGTTTGGCGATGCAAATCCTTCAGGAAAACTCCCCGTCTCTTTCGTGAAGGCGTGGAAGGATTCTCCGGCTTACGGACATTATCCCGGCGAGAACCTCCAGGTCGATTATGCAGAAGGCATTTACGTCGGCTACAGATATTTCGACAAGCACAAGGTAGAGCCTCTTTTTCCCTTCGGATATGGTCTTTCCTACACGAAGTTCGACTACAGCGATCTGAAGGTTTCGTCGGACCAAGTAGCGCCCGGCGAACCTGTGGAAGTGAGCCTCCGGGTTCACAACGGCGGATCACGCTCAGGAGCAGAAGTCGTCGAGCTCTACGTGCATGACGGACACTCGAGCGCGGATCGCCCTACGCAGGAACTGAAAGGCTTTCGCCGAGTTGATCTGGCCCCAGGAGAAACCAAAGATATCCATTTCACGCTTGACCGCGGCGCAATGGCGTTCTACAGCACCGCGAAGAAGGACTGGGTAGCAGAGCCCGGCCAGTTCGATGTTCTGGTTGGATCTTCGTCCCGTGACATCAAGCTGAAGGGCTCGTTTAATCTGCAACCGTAAGCGACATAAGAAAGAGCCAGCGAACTACACGCCACATCTAATTTCTGAGGAGAAAATCGCACATGCGTGTTTTTGTTCTTATTGTTGTCTTGTCCTTGATCCTGGTCCTTCCCACAGCTGCCCAGATGCAAACTTCAAACTTGCAAACCTGGAACATTGATCCCAACCACACCGCGGCACAGTTCTCCGTACGCCACCTGGGAATTTCGACGGTTCGGGGCGCGTTCACCAAAGTAAGCGGCTCGGTTCAATACGACCCTTCCGACCCCGCCAAGACCACGATAGAGGCGACCATCGATGCCACGTCCGTCGACACGCGGGTTGAGATGCGGGACAACGATTTGCGCAGTCCCAATTTCTTTGATGTGGCCAAGTATCCCACGCTCACATTCAAATCCAAACGTGTAGAGTTAGCGGGAACCGGAAAGCTAAAAGTCGTGGGAGATCTCACGATTCACGGCGTGACTAAAGAGGTCGTCCTCGACGTCGATGGCCCAACCGCGCCGATCAAGGACCCACGAGGCAACCTCCACACGGGAGCTTCGGCCACGACCACGGTCAACCGCAGAGACTTCGGCGTGAACGGAGCTGGCGCCGCGGTTGGCGACGATGTGCCCATAACAATCGATATGGAAATGGTGCGGCCGGCATCGTAGCCTGACTGAGAGTTTCTTAAGGCATACGAAGAACAAACTGAGAACCGAGAACTGGCAACTACCCGCTGGTTTTTCGCCGGCTTCTTTGTGCCCCTCTTCGGAGAAACGAAGTCAGGTCCCGGGCAGGCCCCCGAGCTTCACTCGTTCCTCCCCGCCGTGACCGGTGCGTGCCGGTTTTTAACCTTGACCGCATCTTTCAACTCAGATAACATGAACTTGATAAGGTTTTCTGCGAGATAATCACCGCTCTTTGACGATCGAACTCAACTGCGCCCGGAGCATCTGAGACTCGGTTCCAAAGTGGAACTTTCTCGCCCGTAACTCCCATGTTGTCTAGATTTTGCGTGTAACTCCTTAAAACTCAAAGATCTAGCACATAGTCAAAATTTAACTCCCTTGCTTTCTAGATTTTTGCACGGAAAGGGGGAGGGGGGTACCCGGTACTAAACGGTAAACTCTGTCCCATTGTGGGAAATCCGAGCCAACGCCCCGTGCTATCATTCGCGCAATCTCGTGACCTCGGAAACTCAAGAATGGTAACGCCGACAAGCTCGGTTCAGGGAAAATCCTCGATCGGCGCTCGCACGCTAACCGGCATTCAGTTTGCCATGCTGGGAGTGCTCGCGCTGGCAGCACTCTTGACTTGCACAGTTCGTGCCGAAGAAACCCACAATCCACTATCCGCTGACCCCAAAGCAGCGAAAGCGGGCGAATTTGAATTCCGCATAAACTGCGCTTTCTGCCACGGGCTCGGCGCACGCGGTGGTGGCCGCGGCCCCGACCTCACCCGCGCTCACAAGCGTCACGGAGATTCCGACGCCGATCTGTTCCAGAACATCAGCCAGGGAATCCCCGGGACGGTGATGCCCGCCAACGGAACCAACGGTCAGGGCGTCGGCATGACCGACGATGAGATTTGGCAGATCATTGCGTATCTGCGCAGCGTTCAGGTTCAGGCGCCGACGAAGCCGATCGGCAATGCTGCCCATGGCCAAGAGCTCTTTTATGGCGACGCCAACTGTTCCTCATGTCATATGGTGGAAGGCAAGGGAGGACGCCTCGGCCCGGATTTGACCACGGTGGGCACGGCGCGAACCGTTGAGTCCCTGGTCGAGTCCGTTCGCACTCCCAGCAAGCGGCTGGCTTGGGGGCTCACGGAGTCGACCAAAGAGTTTGCGCAGGAATATGAAACCGTCACGGTCGTAACTCCGGATGGGCATGAGATTAAGGGCGTGACTTTGAATGAGGACCAGTTCAGCCTGCAAATGATGGACACAGCCGAACACATTCATCTATTCGAAAAAGATAAGCTGCGTTCGATGCACAAAAGCCGCGTCTCCCTGATGCCCGTCTATAACCCGATCATTTTGAGCGATCAGGATTTGAACGACATCATCGCCTTCCTGCTTAGCGTGGGTACGAAATGAGCGCGGCGATCACCAAAACGACAATGAACAAGCTGCCCGAGATTTGCACATTGCTGCTCGTCTGCTGCGTCTTGGTTGGCGAGATGCGGGCGCAAGTCACATTCGAGCGGCTGCTCAATGCTTCCAATGAACCGCAGAACTGGCTCACCTACTCAGGCGACTACGCAGGCCGTCGCTTCAGTACGTTGGATCAAGTGAACAAGGCGAATGTACATTCACTGACTGCAAAGTGGGTCTACCAGACTGCCGCTACCGGAAAGTTTGAGACCACGCCGCTGGTCGTGGACGGAATCCTGTACGCCACCGGACAGGACGATCGCGCGTTTGCACTCGATGCCCGCACGGGCAGGCCAATCTGGCTGTTTCAGCATCCATTGCCCTCTGATATTCGGCCATGTTGTGGCCGTGTAAATCGCGGGCTCGCCATTCTGGGTGACAAAGTATTTCTCGGCACGCTCGACGCCCACGTCATCGCGCTAGATGCCAAAACTGGAAACGTCGTGTGGGATGTTGTTGCAGTCGATTACAAAGAAGGATACAGCTTCACCTTGTCTCCGCTGGCGGTAAAGAACGAGGTGATTCTCGGTGTGTCAGGCGGCGAATACGGGATTCGCGGCTTCATCGACGCCTACGATGCGGAAACCGGGCAGCGAAAATGGCGGTTCTACACCGTTCCAGGTCCCGGCGAGCCGGGCCACGATACTTGGGAAGGCGATTCATGGAAGATCGGCGGTGCGCCCGCTTGGAACACGGGTGTTTATGATCCGGGAACGAACCAACTCTTTTGGCCGACCGGAAATCCTTCGCCGTCCAATCGTGGCGAAGGACGCGCCGGCGACAACCTGTATAGCAATTCTCTGCTGGCTCTCGACGCCGACACCGGAAAACTGAACTGGTATTTTCAATTCACCAAGCATGACGAACACGACTGGGACGCGACCCAAGTTCCAATCATGATCGATTCCGGCGACAAACACCTGATCGCGCAGGCCAATCGTAACGGCTTTTTCTATGTGCTCGATCGCACGACGGGCAAGCTGCTGTCAGCCAATCCCTATGGCCGAACCACGTGGAGCGACAGCAAAGATGCGGAAGGTCGTCCTGTCGCGAACGACAAAAGCTCGCCCACGCCCGAGGGGAGAACGGTTTGCCCGGGAGCCCTGGGCGCGACGAACTGGATGTCGCCAAGCTTCGATTCGCGAACCGGTCTCTTTTACGTGACCGCGCGAGAGCAGTGCGACATCTTTAGCACAGCGCCACAGCCCTACGACGTGGGCCATGCTTATTACGGCAGCGCCTATTTTCCGTCGGATAAAGCCGAGCCGTACTGGGGCGCGCTGCGCGCCATCGATCCCGCAAGCGGCGAGGTAAAGTGGGAGTTTCGTCACCTCTCGCCGACATGGTCAGGCATGCTTTCGACTGCTGGTGGGCTCTTGTTCACCGGCGACGCGGAAGGGAATTTCATCGCGCTGGATGCGTCGTCGGGGAAGCCGCTCTGGCACTTTCAGATGGGCGGGGCAGTCTACGCCTCCCCAATGGCGTTCGCGATCGATGGAAAGGAGTACGTGGCTATCGCCGCGGGCAGTTCACTATATGCGTTTGGCCTGCCATAGTTTTTGCCCCACGTTTCCACAAGCCGCGGCGTAGACGCGCAGGACGGCTCGAATGTGCTCCTGAATCATGTCTTCGGCATTCGCTTGGAGCCGTCCACAGCGGATCGCTTCGTACTGCATTGGCAGGTATTGGCTCACCAGCGTGAGAGGCGGGGGAGAAGCATCAAGATTGGCGCGAAGCTGGGCTAGTTCTTTCTGAACCGCGGCATCGCCCCAGTAGTATCGGCAACGGTCACTATAACTGTACATGCGGGCCAGACGCAGCTCGTCTTCACTCCCTCGATAGTACGAACGCCAATAGGCCGGATTGCGCAGCATCGCGGCTTCGAGCGCTTCCCGGACTTGTGAGAGGCGAACTCCCTCGCGAGGCCCCAACGATTCCCGCTCGATTGCGGTCAATGCAAAGACCGCCTCGCGGAAAGCGAATGTCAGCTGCGGCCCTACTTTCAAGATCGCGAAATGATCTTCGACCATTTCAGCAAGCGCTGCCGACTTCTGGTAATCGGTGGAGTGTGCCTCGTAAACGAGAGCCGGGTTGTCCGGCAAAGCAGACGAGAGTGCGCGGGCTTTCCTGCGGTGGTAATTGAAGGTCACGTTTTCCCCAAACTCAACTCCGGGTTGCACGACCAAGCCAATCACTCTTTCCCACGCAGAAGTCACACCTTGCTCGGCGAACGCAGCGCGGAAAAGCTCCAAAGTGCGAGGGATTTGATCGGCCGGGGATACAGTCGGTTGGGATCCCGCGATTGATTCTCCGCCGGGAGCGGGAACCTCAGTGCCAATGACGTACAGAAGAGGCGAAGAGCCGCGAGGCGAATGTTCGAAGCCGTTTTCGGCGGCGCGGCAGAGGATGGCAGCTCGCTGCGCGATAGTACTTTCATTCGGACCGCTCTTGGCGTCATCGGCACACGCCATGCTTGCATCGAGGTGAATCTTGTTGTATCCGGCGAGCACGCACGCGCGAACCAGTTCACACGCGTTGCTCATCGCCACGGCCGCAGGCTGTTCTCGCCACGGGTACGGACCGAGATGGTCTCCGCCCAGCAACACTCGTTGCTGAGGAAGTCCCGCCTGCTGCGCAGCGGAGTGAACAAACTCAGCGAACTGAGACGGAGTTTGGCCGGTGTAGCCGCCTAATTGATTGACCTGGCTCGATGTCGATTCGACGTGCAGAACCGATTCATCTTCGATGGCTTGCTGGACGGCTGCCGCGATGACGCCGGGGTGAGCGGAGCAGACGGCGTACACACCCACCTTCTCGCCGCCACGATTGCGACCGATGATCTCCTGCAATCGCTCGCTCGCGTTTTTGGGCTGTAGTTCCACGGTCGGCGATCTACTCGGGCTGAGCCTCAACGAGCAGGTGTTTGTTGAACTCGGCAGAAATTGTAGCCTTGGGGCCGTGGACGCTTCCGAAATCTTTGTTGTTCACATAATCCACGATGTGGTAAGTGCGGTCCTGCAACCCGCGCAACTCGATCGGGCCGCTCCAGTGGCGGGCGAAGAACGCATAGTACAATTCTTTGTCTTTGCGGATGACGTGAGCCTCAGGGCGATCAAAGCCGATGTCGTAAAGTTCTCCGAGATACTCTCCTCGCGAAAGCATTTTTTCTTTGTAAATCTGCAGCCATTTCTCAAACACTTTCTCGCGCTCCGGTGTCAGGTCCGACTTGCTGTGCTTCTTGACCAGATCCGGGAGCACGAACTGGGTGCCCACGACTCCACCAACTCCAACGGTGGAGGCGAAATCAATCGCCCCATCACTCAATTCGACGTGGTCGCCAAAGTAGGGGACGTTGTCGCCCATGAGGGCTTTCAACGTCTTGCCTTTGGAGCGAATCTGAAATGAACTCTCGGGATCAGACGCCACCGACATATTGAAATGTGGCATGGTGAAAAACGAGTAAGCCGTACCGCAAGGACAAAACTCTACTAAGGCGTCCGGTTTCACGTTGCGGGCGGTCTCATAAATCTCTCGGAAGAAATCCGGCAGAGCTTCAACCGAATCCTCTGGACTTTTGTGATGATGCGCGGGATTGTAGCAAGGAGGGACGGCGTTCATGTGCTGGCCATCCAGCTTTAGACCGTCGAATCCCCACTCGACGAGAATCTTCCGAACCAACGCCTTGTGATATTCCACAACCGCCCGGTCGGCTGGACAAAGATAGAACGAGTTCCACCAGGAAATTTTCCGCTTCGATCCATTCTCATTCAACAGAAGGAAGTCGGGATGCTCTTTGAGTAGTTGCGAATCCGCGACAGCGCTCAGCGGCGACCACCAAAGTTGAGCTTTGAATCCCTCTGCATGGATACGATCGACGAGCGCTTTCATGTCGGCATCACCATGCGGAAACTTCTTGGGGTCGACGGCCCAGTCGCCATAGTTGTTTTGCCAACCATCGTCCAAGGTAACCCAGGAGAAGCCCATTTTCTTGACGGTCGGAAGCGTGTCGTACACCTGCTTGAGCTTTACCGAGCGGCCATAACCCCAGGCACACCAGATCGGGCCAAAAGCGCTGTCGGGCGCAGAGGCCATTTGAAATCCCTGGCGCATCATGAGGCGCCGGTATTCCGTAAGCGTGCGAAAGTAGTCCCCCTGATGCACCGAGACAAATGTGCGAAGAGTGTGGAAGCTCTCTCTAGGCTCGAGCGTTCGCTCCTTATTCGAGCGGACGGCCACGTGCGCATGACGCGCATCCGGCATGGAAACGGGAAGTGATATAAGGCGCGGCCCTGGCTCGACGTGGCCTACTGCGAGACCAATGTCTTTGCGCCATACGTCGACAATCGGAGTTCCTCCGCCGTAGTCACTGGCATTCATGCCAAGATAATTCTCCTGCCGGAAGCCGGGCCGCAACGGAAGAACCCAATCGGGGCGCTTCTCGTACGAGCCACTTTGATAGGACCAGAACGCAGGCCCTCGCGCAGTGGGAAGTGAAATGAGCGAATATTGATTATTGGTCCAACTACGAATGCTCAGTGGAGCCGTGCCGGTGTTCGAATACTCAACTTCAAAGATGGCGAGAGAAGGGAAGTCGGCATAGATCGTGACAGAGATACTCTTGCGCAAATCTCCCGACTGGCCAGTCAACGACAGCCGCTCACCCGCGCCAAACGCGTCGGTCACTGTGTCGCGGTGAGACGAGGTTAAAGCAAAGTCAGTCCACCTGCGGCCGACGCCGGTGACCGTTTCGGCTGCGGAAAACAGAGTCATGGGTTTTGGGCTCGGGTTCAATAGCGCGACGATCCGGCTGTGCAGATTGCGGTCGAATTCGACGCGCAAGACTAAGCTTTGAATCTGTAGATCAGTCGCAGAACTGTCAACAGCTGGCGGAAGCGGTTTTTGGCTTGAATCGGGTTGGCGTGAGTTCCATCCAGGCAGTGCAAGACCGAGTAAAACACAAACCGCTAGAGCGATGGCCCGCGCGCATCTCATCATCGGAGCGTACCACCGATCATGTGTGGTCGAAGTTTCATCGTCCTTTTGGTGAGAGCATCGAACCCAGGGGCTAGAGCTGAACCACTTTTCACCGACTTGCGGCATGCCTGAAGGCATACTCTGATACGGATCACAAGTTTTTCTGCAGCCTGTTTGGACAAAGACGCTCTTTGCGATATATTTCGATCAATTACTTTTACTTTCGTTTGGTTGGCGTTGTCAAGGGGCGAATACATATTGAATGAGGGCTGAACTGATGTCGATCAGAGTGAGTATTGTCTGTTTCTTGTTACTGGGCGCGTCAGTGTGGTCGGCCGCGCAGAACTCCAGGGAACTACAGGATCGGTCCCAAGGGCAGATTGGCTACAAGTCCGCCGCCGGTGCAGAACAGAAAAAGACGCTTTTGCTGAGGGACTTTCAACCTGTCCCGATGTTGCACGCTCCGGTGCACGACATCGACCGAGCCAAGTATTACGTGATCGACGTTCACAATCACGTCAACGATGCCATGGGAATCGAGGAGCACATGCCACCTGAGCGGGTGATCGAGATCATGAATAGCACCAACGTCAAAACAGTGGTGATTCTGACCGGAATGTGGGGTGACAAACTGCAACGGGTGATCGATGAGATGGTCAAGCCTTACCCTGGACGATTCATCGTCTTCTCTCAACTCGACTGGAGCAAGATTGACGATCCTAATTTTGGTCAGGAAATGGTGGCGCAGGTCGACGACGCGGTCGCGCGAGGCGCTCGCGGCCTGAAACAATTGAAGGATCTTGGCTTGAGTGTGCGCGACAAATCGGGAAAGCTGGTCGCGGTGGATGATCCGCGCCTCGATCCCGTCTGGGAAGAATGCGGACGGCTTGGAATTCCAGTATCCATTCACGTTACCGATCCCGAAGCGTTCTTTCACCCAGTGGACAACACGAACGAGCGGTACGAGGAGTTGATCGAACATCCGGACTGGAGCTTTTATGGCCCACAGTTTCCCAGCAAAGAGTCAATCCTGGCCGCGCGTGATCGCATGTTTGCCAAGCACCCGCACACGACGTTTATCGCGCTTCACGTCGCGAACTGGCCGGAAAACCTCGACTACGTTTCTCACTTGCTGGATACGCTCCCCAATGTGATGGTCGAATTCGGCGCGCGCGAAGCCGAACTGGGCCGCCAGCCCCGGCGCGCCCGCGAGTTCTTCCTCAAGTATCAGGACCGCATTATGTTCGGAACCGATAACGGCATGGATGAAGCCATGTATCGGAACCATTTTCGCTGGTTGGAAACCGGGGACGAATACTTTGACTATTGGGGATATCCGGGGCAGGGTCGCTGGAAGATTTACGGGATGGAACTGCCGGACGATGTTTTGGAAAAGGTCTACCACAAAAATGCCGAGCGCGTTTTCGGACAATTCCGTGGAATTAGTGCCCACAAGTAAATTCGCTGCGGGCACTAGACCAGCGTGATCTGGATTCCGGTTTTCTTTAATGCCGCGAGGTCGCTCTTGGGAATGCCTCCGTCGGTAATTAAATGGTGTACGGCGGAGAGCGGCGCTATCGAAGATAAGCTGCGCCGCCCGAACTTGCTGGAGTCACACGCCGCGACCACAATGCGCGCAACATCCATCATCGCCCGGTTAACTTTGGCCTCGAGCAGGTTGGGCGTGCTCAGCCCGTAATGCACATCGAAGCCATCGACTCCCAGAAAAAGAATGTCGGCGTTCAGGCGCCGCAACGTTTCTTCCGCGATGGGCCCCACCAGCGAAAACGAATTCTTTCTCAGAGTGCCACCGGTCAGAATGACCTCGAGTGCCGAGCCAGAAAGCTCCGCCGCGATGTTGACCGCGTTCGTGATAATAGTCAGGTTCTGGAATTCGCGCAGAGCCCGGGCAATTGCCGTGGTTGTGGTTCCGGAATCAAGAATTATCACCTGGCCTTCTCTGACCATGCGGGCAGCGGCGGCCGCGATTTGCAGCTTCTCCTTGCGATGCAGCTTTTCTTTTTCCCGCAAAGTGGGATCTTCCAGCGCACTTGCCCGCGCCGGCAAGGCGCCGCCGTGGGTGCGATGGATGCGGCCATGCGCCTGGAGAATGTCCAGATCTTTTCGAATTGTGACCTGGGAGGTCCGGAAATGCTTGGCCAGGGCGCCGACCAGCACACGCCCCTCGCGATTCAATATCTCAACGATCAGTCGACGTCGTTCTTCGTTCAGCACGGGCTCGCTCGAGAGTCTTTGTATTTTACACTTGACAGGTCGGCGAAACGAAAGTAACAGTTAATAAACGCAAGTATCCGAAAGATCGAGGGGTTTCGATAATTTGAACCGTGATATTGAAAACGGTTTACAGGTTGATTGAGACATCTCTGATTCAATCGTGGAGCGCCTGAAGGTGAATGCCCTTTCTCAATTGTTGGAGCTGCCGGAGAGCGAGCGGAAGACTCGCGGGCTGGTTCATACGCCCGCGGAAATCGCCCAGCAGCCCGACACATGGCAGTCCACATTCGACCTCTTCAAAAAGAGGCGCGCGGAGATCGGGGAGTTTCTGGCGTCCTCAGGCATGGCGGTGGACCCCCGCGTCAGGCCAACGGTTTTCCTCGTGGGGGCCGGGACTTCCGACTATATTGGGAAGTCCCTCGCTTATCTGTTTCGAAAAACGTGGCTGTGCGATGCAGCTGCGGTCCCAAGTACCGACCTCCTGACGCACATGGACGAGCTGTGCGCTTCCGGAAGGAAGTATCTTTGGATTTCGTTTTCCCGATCGGGCGACAGCCCTGAAGGCGTTTCGGTCTTGGAGAGGGCGTATAAGCGGCGCCCCGACATTTACCACCTTGTAATTTCTTGCAATGCGAACGGGCGAATGATCCGCGCCAGCGTGGGTAACCCGCAAGTCTTGAGCATCTGTTTGGACGATGCCGTGAACGACCGCGGATTGGCCATGACTAGTTCCTTCTCCAATATGGTGATCTTCGGTCAATGCCTGGCTCACTACGGGGACATCGAAAGATATGAGCACGTTCTGCCCCAACTGATTCGCGCTGGACAGAGTTTTCTACCGATTGCCGCTGATTCCGCCGCTGAACTGGCACGAGGGCCGCACACGAAAGCTTGTTTTGTCGGGTCTGGGCCGTTGCGAGCTGTGGCCCGGGAATCCGCTCTCAAGCTGCTGGAGTTGACCGCGGGCAAGGTCTTCACTATGTCAGAATCCGCGTTGGGCTTGCGTCATGGTCCCATGGCAGCCTTGGACGAGAAGACCTTGTTCGTATGTTTTCTTTCGAGCAACAAGCGGGTGCAGGTGTACGAGCGCGATTTGCTCGAAGAAATTGGAAGCAAGCGGCTGGTTACGACCCGGGTTGTCATCGCCGGAAGTGCAGTCTCCGGGATGAACTCGATAGCAGAACAGAATCTTTCGCCAGCCGTGCCTGTTCCTGTCGCCGATGACTATCGCCCGGCTGTGGACGTCATCTTCGGGCAAGTCCTGGGTTTGTTTTTTTCGTTACGATGGAAGCTGCGACCCGATTGTCCAAGTCCAAACGGCGCCATCAGCCGCGTGGTACAAAATGTGATATCCGTTCCTGACTGAAGCTCCGCACCTGCAAAACTCATGAAAGGACCTTCGCATGATCGACGTCTGCGTTGTCGGTGAGATCAATCTCGACCTCATCCTCTACGGACTGCCCAAAGATCTGGTGCTCGACCGTGAACATCTGGCCAGCAACATGGCGTTTACCTTGGGAAGTTCGTCGGCGATCTTCGCACACAACTTGTGTACGCTCGGCACGCAAGTCGGCTTCATATCGAAAACGGGCCGCGACCCTCTTGGCAAGATGGCCGTGGAGCGGCTCTCCGCCGCGGGAGTTGACATCAGCCGGATGAAGCAAGGCTCAGGGCAAACATCAACCGGCCTTACCGTCGTGCTTCCTTATCCTCAACATCGATATATGCTGACGTATCCGGGGACGATGTTCGAAATGCAATATTCCGACATCGATATGGACTACGTCCGGACCGCTCGTCACTTCCATCTTTCCTCTTACTTCCTGCACCGAGCTCTCCGGCCGCAAATCTTGCACCTGTTTCGGCAAGCCAAAGAAGCCGGTCTCAGCACGTCGCTCGACACTAACGATGATCCCGAAAACGACTGGGCACCAGACCTGCTCGAAGTCCTGAAGTACGTTGATGTCTTCCTGCCTAACGATCGCGAGGCAAAGAAGATTGCACGAACGGATGACCTTTCGCAGGCACTCAATTTCTTAGCCGGGCTCGCCAAAGTCACAGTCGTGAAACGCGGCTCCTCCGCCGCCATCTGTCGGAGGGGCGACGAGCAGTGGAGCCTGGCGCCTCCGACCGTCAAGATGGTGGACGACATCGGCGCGGGAGATACGTTTGATTCTGGATTCATTCACATGTATCTGCTGGGCGCCAAACTGGAAGACTGCCTGGCCTTCGCCAACCTCGCGGCTGCTTACTCGGTGACCAAGGAGGGCGGCACAGAAGCATTTCGGGACCGCAGTGGACTGTTCAATTTCATTCGCGAGAAATGGGATTTAATGGGAAGAGGAGCATTGCCAGCAAAGGACTAGTGGCAGGCTTACGGCATTCTCAAGGCCATCGCTCAAACTCCGTCGCTCTTTCGGAACTTGTCGGCGACCGACTTGGGAAGGCTCTGTTCCAGGCGCCGTGAGAGCCACTCTTGTAACTCGGACGTCAGGTCCGGCGTAAGGGACGTGAACTGCAATCCGAGGTAGGTCTCTTTGCACCAACAGATCGTGGCGTCGACCGCGAACGGGGTTTCATGACCAGGAAGCGTGAACTGCACCTGGACTTTAATGCCCGGTTCGAGCGAGACGGAGGTGGCTACTGCGATGCCACCTTCGCTGATGTTCACAATTCGGCCGTGTATCTCCGGCGTGGGAGGCTTGGAGATCGTAGCCGGAATCTCAACCGGGCAGCGGAAGTAACGTCGTCGCTCGCGCACAATCAGGCCATAGGCAACCTTCAAATTGCGGTCGATCGAAGCTGGGGAAAGAGGTCTCATCAGAACAAAATTGGAACCTGCCTTGAACGCACTGGCGGTTTCAGCATCGGTGCTGCTGATGGTGAATAGCACGGCGGTTCGATTAGAACGGGAGCGGCGTACTTTTTCAAGCACCGCGCTGGCCTGACCTCCGACTTGGAGATCGACCATTACAGCCTCGTATTTTCGCTGGTCCACGAGGCCAAGTGCTGCCTGGACGTCCTCGCATATCTCTGGAGACATTGCGAGTTGGCGCATTGATTCGCTGAGTTGCCCGATGGTTGCCGCATCGTTCGAGACAAGCAGCACGCCTCCGACGGTCTGGGAAGGAGCAGGCGCGGCTGCATTCGCATTGCTCATGCTAAATCAACCTCTTAGCTACAGGACTTCAGGTCAGGCGTGCGAGGCTTAAGCCCTTCAAGGCCGATTGCTATGGTCCCGCCGGGATTCTGATTGTTGCGTTTCGACCGCAACCGCCTTGAACTTGCGTTACCCGAGCCTGGAAAATCCTTGTTTAACATTGTCTCTGATTTCCAGGAGAATGCGGCAAACTTCTTTTCAAAGTCGGTGGCGTCGCACCCGATTGTGCCAATTCGGTTTTCCACAGCGACTGGTCAGTATTCTTAACTGCAATGTAACATTCCTGTGCTATAAAAGCGGTCTTCCAATTACAGGAGGCTTGCCACCATGAACTCTTGTCGCCTGTCGGTCGCCCTTTGTCCCTCTACGATTTTCAGGTTCGTCCTAGCCACGCTTCTGATCTTTGCACTCGTGCCGCACCTGGCTGTCGGCCAACAAACACTAGGTTCGCTGAGCGGTACGGTAACGGATCCGAGTGGAGCCGTAGTGCAGAAAGCGACTATCAAGATCCGCGATGCAGCCACCAATCTGACAGTGACGGCGGAGTCGAAGAATGACGGCTCCTTCAGCGCTGCCGACCTTCCCATCGGAACATACGAAGTCACCTTCACTAAGGATGGTTTCAAGACCGCCGTCTATAACCAGATTTTGGTGCAGGGCAACCGAACAGTGACGCTCAACGCCAAGCTTCAGCCTGGTGCGGTAACTTCCGAGGTGACGGTGACTGCCACTCCACTTCTCAACGCGACGGATACCGCGACTGGCTACACTCTTGACGACAAGCAAATTGCGGAAATACCCCTGGGCACCGGGAGCTTTACCCAGGCTGCAATTCTAAGCCCGGGCGTCAGTGCTGACTTTCTGAACACTGCGGGCACAAATGCCGGATTGGGCAACCAGGCGATTTGGGCGAACGGGCAACGCGACACGAGCAACAGCTTCACCATCAACGGCGTCTCCGGAAACAATATCTTTAATGGCAAGTCCTCGAGTCAGGTGACGTCGGGCCGAGTGGCTGTCAACATTGGCGAGGGCGGCAACAGTCAAAGTAATCCGAGTGGCGAGATCGTAACCAGCACATCCGTCTACGGCGCGATCGGCCAGGCGCTTCCCAGTCCGCCGCCGGAAACAATCGAGGAGCTGCACGTCAATTCGTCGATGTATGACGCTTCGCAAGGGGCAAACAGCGGTGCCCACATCGAACTTACGACCAAGTCCGGCACCAACTCGATCCATGGCGGAGCTTATGAATACCACCAGTCGACCGGCTGGAATGCTAACCAGTGGTTCTATAACCACTTCGAACTACCAAGGCCGCACATGAACCGTAATGTCTTTGGCGGTTACCTGGGCGGTCCGATTATGAAAGACAAGCTTTTCTACTTTGTCTCTTATCAGGGTCAACGCGTTGCCGACCAATTGCTGGGAACATCCCTCGTAGCCGTGCCTCCCGATCTGACCGACGACCGCAGCGCCCAGGCCATCGCGAGTGTTGCCAACAAAGATTTTGGCCCCTGCGGCGGGAGTGGCGAGCCCGCCTGCATTTCGCCTGGCCAGATTACGCCGCAGGCGCTAGCGCTGTTGCAGGCCAAGGCGTCGAACGGAAGCTACTTCATCCCGAGCGCAGAAACTAACCCAACGATCCTGGCGAACCTGCAGAATAATTCACGGGCGGACGCCATCGTCCAAGGCCCGGGTTCGCTGTTTGTGGCGGATCAGGTAAATGGCAATATCGATTACCTGTTCAGCGCCAAAGATCGTCTGGCAGGGAAGTATTATTTCCAGCGCGATCCCAATACCACCCCGTTCGCCAACAGCCAACTGCTTGGGTTCCCCCAGACCATGGATGCCGGAAGCCAAACGTTCTCCCTCGACAATACGACGGCGATCACGCCAAACTTAACCTGGGAACAGCGTTTTGGCTTCATTCGCCAAAAGGCGTATGCCAATCAGAGCCAATCGATAAGCCCCTCGAGCATTGGGATGAATCTTCTGGGGCTCAATCTTTTTCCTCAGATTAGCCTGAAAAACGCTGACAACGTTACCTTCAATGGCTTATCCATCGGCCCGGCCACCAATTTCGCGAACGCTGGCATGTTCCAGAACAATTTCGAGGCATCCAGTAATCTCAAATGGGTACGCGGCCGGCACGCGATATCCACCGGGTTCATTTTCGATTACACCCAACTCAATGTGATCAACAAGAATAACGATCTGGCCAGCGTCACGTTCAACGATTTCCCGGGTTTCTTGCTGGGTCAGGTATGTGGACCGAATGGCGCTTCTTGCGGCAGCCAGTCACCCACAGAGCTTCTGAACGGCGCCAGCAATCGCCACTACCGAACGAAGCAGGCTGGTGCCTATGTGCAGGACGATATCCGACTCAGCTCGAATTTCACCCTGGACGTTGGTGTGCGATGGGATTGGGATGGGCCGCTGGTCGAAGAGAACGGACTGCTGACGAACTTCTACTCGCAGAATTATTCCTACAATGTGGCGTCCGACACGATTAACAACATCGGCTTGGTGGTCGCTGGAAATAACCCAACGTTCGGCACCAAGGGCGTGAGCGCTTCGACCCTTACCGGAAGGCAATGGGGATTCGCTCCGCGAATCGGGTTCGCTTACAGCCCGGCTTCGCTCAACAATAGTGTGGTCATCCGGGCTGGATTCGGGATGTACTACGATCGAGGCGAATACTTCGCGGAGCTTTCTCCGCCTGCCGGCGGAGGCATTAGCGGACCGTTTGGCGTAACCGTGGAACAGCCCTTCGTCGTGCCCTTCTTTGCCCCTCCCGGCGCCACTTTTGCGAACCCGTTCGGTACCACACCTCCTCCACCGCCTCCGCAGAATCTTTCTGGGGTGGCAGGTTTGGTGCCGAACGCGGGCCAGCTCATTGCCAACACAACCCCCTACTGCACAGCGAACAATCTCTCCGGCTGTGGACCATTGGTTTTCGGAGGCTACGATCCCAGGAACGTCCTGCCGTATTCCGAGAATTGGACGTTCGACATCCAATGGCAGCCCCGCAATACTCTCGTATTTACCTTGGGCTACGTCGGGAACCACGGGTCCCACGAAGTGATCCCGCTTCCATTCAATCAAGCGCAAATTGCCACGCCGCAGCATCCCCTTCTTGCCGGAGGTCCGAACCAGCAGATCTACTCTTACGGATACAACGTTCCCGGCGTGGCCGCCGAAAATATTTCCGCACTCGTCGAGGGGTTTGGCACCGGCAATGTGGCACTGCGTGCGCCTTACCTGGGATACGACCCCAATTCGGACTTCAACCGGACCGTCGGTGTTTCCAACTATGACGCTTTGCAGGTCCACGTAGATAAGCGTTTCAGCCACGGCCTTCAGGTCACAGGTTCCTACACCTACTCGCACACCCTCGATGAACAAAGCGGTCTGGGACTTTTTTACAGTGGGAACGACCCCAACAATCCTGCCTCGTCTTACGGCAACTCGGACTTCGACCGCACCCATGTTTTCAATGTCAGCTATCACTATGAATTCCCGAAAGTAGCGAATGGGAGCGGCTGGGTGAAACAGGTGGCGAACGGCTGGGGGTTGAACGGGATCATAGTGTTGCAAAGCGGCCAGCCCTACAGCGTTATCGATTACAGCGGCGGCGCAGCCAGCATCTATTGGGGCGGCGGACAAGACCTGGTTACGAATCCGATCGTCCCGGTCGGGGGCTTCGGCGCTACCGCAAGCAATCCCATACTTCAGGGTACGACCGGTGTAAATGGAAACCTGCCGGTGCTGAATGCGTCCGCGTTCGGCATTCCGACTCCCTACACGCCGGGTACAAACGGCGTGCCGCCTTGCGATCCGAAGACTGGAGTCTGTGACACTTTCGAGAATGGGTATGCTTCAGGCGGACGCAACATCTTTCGAGGCCCGTTCCAGTCGCGTTTCGATTTCGGGGCATTCAAGAACTTCCAGCTGACTGAGCGATTTTCTTTGCGGTACGATGTCAACGCATTCAACATTTTCAATCACCCGAGCTTCGACATTCCCAGCAACAGCGTCGATTTCAACCCCGGCTTCTGCAACCCGCCGTCTCCGAGCTTCTCTTGCTCGCCATTCGGATACTCATTCCCGCCATTCGGGAATTTGGGCCAGCTCCAGCACACGATTGGCAGTCCACGTTTCGTCCAGATGGCGTTGCATTTGCAATTTTGAAGCTGAGAGCAGTTTTGGATAAAAGCACGCTGGGTGGAATTTGATTGAAACGGAAACCACCTACATTCCGGAGCAAGCTGGTTAGCAGCGCGCTGATCGCACTGTTCTGGTTCCAGAGCGTCAATGTTTTCGGATGGGGCAACGAAGGACACGAATACGTCAATCGAATTGCGGCTGAGAAAATCCCCGCTGAAATGCCTCGCTTCTTTCGGCACGCGGTTGCGGAGCTCACCTACCTTGGCCCCGAGCCCGACCGCTGGCGAAGTCCTTCGGAGTATGCCCTCAAGAATGCGCAGGAACCCGACCACTACATTGATCTCGAGCGCGTTGCGTGGCTCGATCCGCTTCCGCCAGGCCGGTACGAGTTTTATCGCAAACTTTACGAAAAGCGGGCAGCAACCGCCGATCATCCCGACGACTACCTTCCGGAGCACGTGGGACTTCAGCCGTACATCACGATGGAAATTTTCGGCAGGCTAAAGGCGGCTTTCAGGGAATACCGGCATCTTCGTGAAGTTCATCAGCCAACCGCTCCCGTGGAACACGCGATAGTCTTTTACGCGGGGTGGCTGGGGCACTACGTGGCAGATGGTTCCCAACCGCTGCACACCACGATTCACTACAACGGATGGGTCGGACCGAACCCGAAGGGCTACTCCACCGAGCACGGGATTCACGCTCAGTTCGAGAGCACTTATGTGGCACAGAATATAACTGCCAAAGATTTTGCGAAGTTCGTGCATGCTCCCGAGCGCCTCACCGACCCGTTCGTGGATTACGTCAATTACCTCAGGGATTCGAATCGGCAGGTTGAAAATGTTTATGCGATCGAGAAAGCCGGCGGTTTCAACGGCAAGGGTTCCGCCGAGGCTTTTGAATTTACAACTCGCAGACTGGCAGCCGGCTCCCAGATGCTGTTGGATCTTTGGTACACGGCCTGGCTTGATAGTGCGACCAGCGCTGAAACTGCGCCGGGCTCCACTGCGGTCCCTTCCACCAAGTAGGCATCGTACTTAACACGTCTAGAGTTCGGTCGAGTAAGAGTCTCGCTTTACGTCAATCGATGTGCTCCCCCTCTTCGAACTCTCCATCCCCAGACGGGAGGACATCTCGCTCGCCGGCAACCCAAACATACAACGTCGGCAACAGAAAGATGCTCATTACCAAGTCGGCAATCAAGCCACCTACGATGACGATGGCAAAAGGTCGCTGAGAGTCGGAGCCAATAGCATGGGATAGGGCGGCTGGCAGCAGTCCCAAGGTTGCCACCAGCATGGTCATCATGATGGGCCGCAGTCTCAACACCGCACCCTCAACTGCAGCGTCTTCTATGGAATACCGGCGTGCTCGCAGCTGGTTAATGTATTCCAGCATAATGACGCCGGTTTGCACGGACACACCGAACAGCGCCAGGAAGCCCACGCCAGAGGAAACACTAAAGTTGGTGCCAGTAACTACAAGAGCCAGGAGACCGCCGAAGCGGGCCATGGCAACGTTTGCCAGGATCAGCAATGCCCATTTGAACGATTTGAACATCGTGTAAAGAAGAATGAAGATGACCAAAATCGTGATCGGAAGCACGATGAGCAGCCGCTCGTCCGCCCTCTTCTGGCTCTCGTATTCCCCTTCCCAATCAATGCTGTAGCCGATGGGCAACTTGATCTGTTCATTCACCTTCTCGATTGCCTCTTCGACCGTGCTGCCGAGGTCGCGGCCGCGGACACTATATTTGATGGCAACATAACGCCGATTGCCTTCGCGATAGATTTCCGAAGCACCGTCGGTCACGCTGATCTTGCAGAGTTGGGCGAGGGACACGCGTTCCCCGGAAGGCGAAAGCAGACGAATGCTCTTAATTGCTTCCCGCGTATCGCGATATTTTGGCAGGTAACGCAGTGTGAGGTCGTAACGCGCCTCGCCCTTGAGAACTTGGGTCAGCGCGTTCCCGCCGACCGCAGTCTGAACCGCATCCTGCACATCCGCGACGTTGATCTGGTAGCGAGCGGCTGCATCGCGGTCCACAGTGACATTGAAGTTGGGCTGGCCGAGCACGCGAAAAACTCCGAGATCCTCCACTCCTTTGATTCCACGCATAATGCTGACAATCTGATCGGCCTTCTCCTCCAGAACTCTCAAATCATCACCGTAAATCTTCGTAGCCAGGGCGCCTTTCACTCCGCTCACGGCCTCTTCCATATTGTCTTCGATGGGCTGAGAAAAACCCCAGACTACGCCGGGGATTTTGTTGAGTTCTCGATTCATGGCAGCGATTAGCTCGTCCTTGTTTTCGTGGAAGACAGGCCGCCACTGTTCTTTGGGTTTGAGGTCAACGAAATACTCGGTATTGAAAAAGCTGGTTGTATCCGTGCCGTCATCCGGCCGCCCGGTTTGACTGGTACATTGCGGGACCTCGGGAAAAGAGCAGAGAACGACTCGGGCCTGATTCATTACTCGGATTCCCTCGTCCGGCCCGGTGCTGGGCGCAAGCGTGCCCCGGACCCAGAGCGCACCTTCATCCAAGTGAGGCAGAAATTCGGAACCGATGACGCCGCTGAAGGCGAAGAAAAGCGTTGCGAAGAGCCCGAGCACGCCTGCGCCGATGGTGAGGCCACGCCGCCGAATGGCCCACCGAACCGCGGTGCGATAGCGCTCCGTCAGGAAGTGCATGGCTGGGTTGCGCCACTCCTGCGCTCCCTTCTGGAAGGCAAAGCTTGCCAGCACCGGCGCGATCAAGATGGAAAAGAGCAAGGCCCCGAGCAGCGCAAAAGCCACCGTCCAGGCCATCGGATGGAAAAGCCGGCCTTCCACACGCTGCAGCGTGAAGATCGGCAAATAAGCGGTGATGATGATGGCGATGGCATAGAACACCGGGCGCTGCACTTCGTGCGCGGCATCGCCGATTCTTTCGCGCGCTGTCTTGACCCCGTTCTGATGGCCCAAATGGCGCACGATATTTTCGATCATTACCACTGCACCGTCGACCACCATGCCAAAATCCAACGCACCTAACGAAAGGAGATTGGCGGGAATCTGCCTCAAGTCCAGGCAAATCGACGCAAACAACAGCGAGAACGGAATCGTCGCCGCAACAATCAGGGCTCCTCTGACGTTGCCGAGAAATAGAAACAGAACGACCGATACCAGGATCATTCCTTCGGTGAGGTTGTGCAGCACCGTGTGACTGGTGAAATGAACCAGATCGCTGCGATCGATGAAGGGAACGATCTTCACTCCTCGCGGCAGAATATGATCGTTCAGTTCCTCCACTTTTTTATGAACGGCTTGCAGGGCTGCGTCGGCCACCGCACCTTTTCGCAATAGCACGATGCCTGACACGACATCGCCGTTGTCGACGATCTTGCCGTTCTCACGGTGAATGGCTTTGGCAAACTGGCCGAGTCGAATCTTTGGTCCTTGCGAAACCACGGCAATGTCCTTCACCCGGAGCGGCGTGCCGTTCTTGGTCGTAATAACGGTGCGTTCGATGTCCTGGGAGCGGTCGACCAATCCGACGGAGCGCACGTTGATCTGCTGCAGACCTTCCTGAATGAAGCTTCCACCGGCGTTGATGTTGTTGTTGGCGAGTTGCTGCTCGACCTGGGACAGACTCAGGCCATAGGCGACCAGCTTGTTGGGATCAACCCGAACCTGGTATTCGCGCGTGGGGCCGCCGAAGCTGGATACGTCGACAATGTCGGGTACCGCTTTGAAATTCTTTTCGATGACCCAGTCTTCAATGGATTTCAACTCCATGGGGTCGTAGGCGGGATTGGTGCTGTGCAAGGTGAAGAAATAGATCTGGCCGACCGGACTCCAGTCCGTGCCCATTTGCGGAACCACGCCGGGCGGCAGAGTAACCTGAGCGAGTCGCTCCAGAACCCGTTCCCGATTCCAGGCGTTGTCCGAGCCGTCCTCGAAAATTAACTTCAGGTCCGAGAGTCCGAACAACGAGAACGAGCGCAGATGCACAACCTGAGGGATGCCGTTCATGACGACTTCAAGCGGAATCGTGACCTGCTGCTCGATTTGTTCCGCCGAAATACCTGGCCATTGGGTAATGATCTCGACGTAGTTGTCGGCTACGTCGGGATAGGCCTCGATAGGCAGCCGTTTGAACGAAATTATCCCTCCGGCGAAAAGCAGCAATGCGAAACCCAACACCAGGAGCCGGTTGTTCAGAGCGAAATCGACGACTCGGCGAATCATCTATTGCTCCACCGTGTTTTGCAGTACCAGGGCATTTGAAACTACCCCATCTCCGGGCTTGAGCCCGGAAACAACCTCCTGCATGTTGTCGGGAAGCATGATCCCCGTGACCACTTCCAGCCGTTTGAAATGTCCCGCGCCTATCGGGGTGTAGACCCACTCGCGATCATGTAAGTGCAGAATGGCGGTTGCGGGAACTGACGCCACGGCTTCCGCCCGTCTCCCATAAAAGGTGGCAGTAACGAACATTCCGACGCGTATCAATCCAGGGTTAGGGACTTCGATTCGAACCTTGGCAGTGCGGATATTGGGATCGAGAACTGGCAGGATGTTATCGATCCGGCCCTTCAAGACCTTATCGGGGTAGGCGTTCAGACGGATATCCGCGAACTCGCCCACGTGCACGGCGTCGAGATCATTTTCGTAAACGTCGCAGATGATCCAAACGTAAGAAAGATCAGAAATAGTGAACGGGTTGGGCGAGCCCAGCCCTTGGACACCTGCCGCGTTTGTTACCTGCTGGTCCGTAATGATGCCCGATACGGGTGCGAAGATATTGACGATTCCCGAAGGGTGGTCTTTATCGACGCCGAGAAGCCGCAACTGTTCGGTGGCTGCATCCAGATCCGCTTTGGCATCCTGTGCGGCGTCTTCCGCTTGTTCGAGAGCGCTCTTGGCAATCGCGCCTTTGTCGAAGAGGATCTGCTCCCTCTCCAGTTGTTGGCGAGCCAAGCGCTCATCGTTCACGGCCTTCCGATATGTCTGGTAAGCTCCGGATACGTCGTTGCTTTGGACTCTCAGCAAGAGCTGGCCTTTTTGCACCATATCGCCGAGCCTGGCCTTGATTTCCACGACCCGGCCTGAGGCTAGCGAGATCACAGGCACGGCACGGGCTATATCGGGCTGGACGGTCCCCGTGACGTTCAGGGCGGGCACGGCCTTATACTCAACCGCCGTCACCAAGGGAAACTGTTCGGGGTGGTCCACCCTGAAGTTGTTGGCATCCAGGTCGGGCTCGACGGTGGCCGGAGGCGGGGCCTCGGCCTTCGGGTCCGGTTTTGTTTGACCGCAGCCAATGAGGAATAGACTCAAGGGTAGGTAAACAATGGCCCCCAGGATCAGGCCAAGGAATTTGGTTTTCATTGGACCACCTCTCGGCCAACGGCCATGTTCAATTGGGCTGCGGCAGTCAAGTACGAGCCAACCAAGTTCACGTAGCTGAGTTGCACGCTGCGGTAATCAGCTTGGGCATTCAGGAAATCCAGCAACGAGGCCCCGCCGCGCTGGTAGGAAAAGAAAATCGTGTCTCGGACTCGGGTCGCCTGCTGCAGATATTTCTCCTTGTACGGTCGCAGCAGAATCAAATTGCTTTCGAGTGTGGCGTAGCCGGAGTCGACGTCGCTTAGCACCGCTGCTTCGGCGGCGTCGCGCAATCTTTCATTGCGCGTGATATCGAGCTGCGTGAGCAGCTTCTCTCCCTGGTTGCGATCGAAAATCCGCAATGGGACGCTGACACTGATGCCGAGCGTATTTATGCCAAACGGGTTATTGTTGGAGGAATTGTGCGTATACCATGCGCTCAAGGTAGGATCGGTTGAGCCGTTGGCAACCGCGAGTTTGTGATCGGTCTGCGCCTTGTCCACCGCTTCGACGGCTGCTTTCAAGTCCGGTCGTGTGTCTAAAGCAATCTTCCGGAATTCATCGCGGGGCATGAGTTGGCCGTTGAAATCGAATAGGCCGGCTACGTCGGATTGTTCGATCGGCGTTCGATCGTTGAGCAGTGTGAGCAACTGAATTTTCGCGGTACGCAGATTCACTTCGGCAGTTTGAACGTCCGATTCATACTGCACGCGCTGCAACTCCAACCGGTCGAGATCGATTTGCGCGATGTCCCCGGCGTTAAAGCGATCTCTACTGATCTGAAGCACATGGTCGTAGTAAGCGAGGTTGTCTTTGGCCAACTGCAACACCGCTTTGGCTTGCAGAGTGGATACAAATGCACCGCGCAAGTTGAAGAGCAGACTTCTCTCCAGGTCGGCGTGACTCGACTCGGCGATCAGAGTCGCCTTTTTCGCGCTCTCCAGGCGCAACTCCCGCTTGTGCCTCCGCTCGTGCAGATAGCTAATGGCGGGCGACTCAAAAGTGCCCGCGAATGGCCGCCAGACGCCCTTGTCAGGAGCAATTTGGGTTCCGTCTGCCGTCAGAGTGAGATCTGGGTTGGGACGCAAGTACGCAGTGATCTCTTGTGCCTTTGATTCGTCGATATTCAACTTATCTGCCAGCAGCGTCGGATTGTTTGCCTCGAAACGGTTGCGCACCTGCTCCCAGGTCAAAGACACTTGGGCCTGCGCTAGCGCGTTCACGCTGCACAGTATCAGGGCACAGCACAGGCATGGCAGCTTTCGCATCCATCACTCCGTTTTTGCACCGAAACTCCCGGTTAAGGGCGCGGCAGCCTCTTGGGCGTGCGCGATCTGCGGGCAGAGGTTTAATTTCCCGAACGCTTCTTGCGAGAACCAACTTTGCGCAGACAAGACCTCAGTTTGTCGAAGCCGGTCGCCACCGTCACGAAGTACAATCAGAGAGCAAAAAGCGATCACGTCTAAGACGCAATCGTTCAGTACGTCTAGATTCACTGGTTACTCCGAGCTTGCGGTCCGCTCGCTTTTCCATCTTTGCTCGGAGCGACACAACTCCCCGGATTCCTCACACTGGGTCTATCGATTGTATATGCTTATTTTCTGGTTTGGTGAAGTCACTAAAACGGTTTCAGTGGGAGTATTTCGATTAGGGAGGTTAATCTTTCGATTGCAGTGATTCAACCCTTGGTGCAAGCGGTTGATTGGATTTGGGAAACACCGCCTGTGATGGGATAATCGATCACTTCAGTAAAAAATCCATGTTGAACTTAGAATGGATATGGGAGCCACGGAACCGGACGCTCGTCCTGCTCGCCAGCGTAAGCATTGTCTTGGGGATCGCTGCCGTGGACTGGTGGACGAAGCCCTATGTCTCTCTAGGCTTTCTCTATTTATTTCCCATTATGCTCGCGGCTGGATTCTTGCCGCGTTGGGGAATCGTGTTGATGGGTTTAGGGTGTGCGCTGCTGAGTGAACGATTCAGCAACCTGGACCCGGCGGACGCTCCCATCCGTCTGAGTTTTGAAGCACTGGCACTCGTCGGCTCTGGACTATTTATCTCTGAAGTCCTGAGCAACCGTCGGTTGAGGTTGGCGTCCCAGGAACGATTACGTGTCTTGGTGGAAACGAGTCCGGCAGCGATCGTCACAGTCGATGAGCATGGCTTCATTGAACTCGCGAACCGTGCGGCCGTTGAACTCATGGCTCCGCGGGATGGGCATCTGCTCAGACAGCCTATCGCGGCATTCTTGCCCGAACTGCATCACGCATTGCGCTGGGAAGAGGGACCTCAGTTCAGGACATCGATGCAATGCCGGGGCCATCGAGGAGACGGGGAGTCGTTCCTGGCTGACGTCTGGTTCTCCAGTTACAAAGAAGGGCCGACCCCCAAACTAGCTGCCATCATCGCCGATGTCACAGAAGAACGGAGCGCTACCAAAGAGTCAACATCTGCTGATTCTAATCATCAGGACAGATCTGCATTGAACAATCGTGAATCGGATGTGCTGCGCCTGCTGGTTCAGGGCCTCGCTAATAAGGAAATAGCATCGCAATTAAACGTCTCTGAGAGCGTGGTTAAGAATACGATCCAGCAACTGTTCGCAAAAACTGAAGTGCGCACACGGAGCCAACTGGTTCGGGTGGCACTGGAACGCTACAGGGATCTTCTGTGACCGCTAAAGCTCTAGTCTGCTAGTCTGGTCTGCAGGTCATGTATCGCGGCAGTCCAGTCGTTCAGACCATCGGCTTCCAGCCATAAGTCTTTCAGTTCAGAGTTTCTCCGCACACGTTCCAAGGCTCGAATTGCCAGAGTCTTGAGGTCGGGAGTGGACGCCTCTCGATTTCCTTTCGTCCATTCGACAATTTCTGGTGGTACACCCGCGGCGGGGGAACCGTCCAGAGCGGCGATCACCTCGGCTGCGGCGACGGCGACGCTCGCGTCGGGTTCCTCCAGATATCCGGGATTGTCGGCCGCATGGAGGAATATCTTGGTCAGATCATCGGCGGTTATTGGGCCCAGTTTCGCGAGCCAACCTGCGGCGTCGTCATTCTCAAAGCTTCCAACACCCCACCTCCCCACGCAGCCTCCTCCGCGGACGATCCGCTTGCAAGATTATAAGGCCACGATGCGGGCAAGGTTCGTCCGCCTGTGATCATTGGCTTTCGTGCCGACGTGCCTCGTACCAGAGTGCGAGTTCGACCCGGTTCCACAATCCAAGTTTGCTTTTACGCCTCGGTTTTTACAGCAGGCATTGTGGAAGCGATCAGTTTAAGTTTAGGTTCTCGATCAACCGCGGCAAACAGCTCACTGATGACCTGCTCGTCGATTTCTCCCGCCTTCTCCATCACCACAGGAAAGCGAACTACAACCTCGAGGGACGACGTCGTGAAGTGAATGCGGACCCGCGGCTTCAATTGTGCCTCTGCGATCGAAGACACGGTCATTTCCATCTGTCTTCGCTGCCGCTCCAATAGGTCACGGTATGGCGCTAAGGCAGTGTTCGTCGCCTCGTCCAGCCGGGCACGGAGGACGCGGTAATCGATTTCTGGCGCAAACTGCAGCGAGATCTCGTGCCATATGAAATTGGTTCCCGGAATCTGCTTAAAGAGTGCAGACGTCGACTGAAACACGACCGAGTTCGAGAAGGCTACCACGCGGCCGGTAGGTACTGCATCCGCCCCTGCGGTGCTCAGTTCCATCAGATGAAATCGTACCAGTCCGATCTCCACGACTTCTCCATTCACCGTCCCCGCTTGTACTCGATCTCCAACCCGAATGCCGAATTTTCCGATCAGAAAGAAGTAGCCCACAATCGACACGATGACGCTCTGTAAAGCTACGGCGACGCCCGCAGTGATGAGTCCCGCGAAGGTCGCAACCGCCCCCAATTCCGCGACAAAAGCGAAGATCAGGACGATTCCGGCTGCGGTCCAAAGCACGATCCTGCGGATCAGCAAGAACTGGTAGCGACGTCGCGAGTCGTGTACATAACGGAAGATCGCTTTTCTCCAAATCTCTCCGACGACAAAGACCGCGCCCAGAACCAATGCCAAGCCCACCAGCCTGACGAGCAAGCTTTTTATTTTGTCCTTGAATTCACCTCCAACATCCGCCTGCCAGTTGGAAAGATTCCTCTTGTAGAGATCGAGTAGGATTGCTTGCTTCCCTAGCGGAGCCAGTGTCGCCGAAAGCTGCTTATACTCGGCGGTGAGCGTGTCTAATTGCTGCCTTTCTTGCGTCAGCCCCTGTTGATTGCTGGTGTCGGCCTGCTTTGCCAACTGGTTCCCAGTCTCAATCAACTGTCTGAAGCGGTTGATCAGCGGAGCCCGAAGCTGTTTGGAACTCTGCTCCAGCGCCTCGGTTGCGTCCATCTCATTGACCAGAGCGTGGCGCTTGCTCGAGAGTTGAAAAAGATCCTCCGCCAACGCCCACATGTTCGCACTCGGCAATTTATTGATGATGTTGGTAGGGGCTGGGCTGGGCTGCTGGTTCGCAGGGGGAGTGCTTTCGCTCCCGCCGGCGTTACTCAACGCAGTCGGTACGCTGCGAGCCAACTCTTCAATCTGGGATCGAAGTCCGATGGTTCCGGTTCCGGTCGAAGCCTCGTTCAGGAAATCCAACATGCTGTGCAACCCCTGTTGGCGGGCCTGAAAGAGTGCCAATTCGCTTTGGGTTTCAGCGAACTGCGCCGCGATGCGGCTGCGCTTGCTTGCGGGCGCGTTCTCCAACCCCTGTTTAAGAGACTCGACTTCAGCTTGCGTTTGTTGGACCAATTGATCCGTCTGTGCCGACGTCTGAATCAGACTCTCGTATTCGGACAAAGCGCCGCTCGGATTCACCGCTTCATTCGCCTTCGACTGTTTAGCTAGCCGCTGCTCCTCCTGTCGGGCGAATGCAAAAGCCAGGCTGACGACTTGGTCAGCAATCCGACGATTGTCGGCCAGGAAGGTTAAATCACTTGGTTCCGTGGCCAGGTGTTGCTCCTGCTGAGTCTGACGGTACCAGTCGATGGTCTGAGTCAGGAGTGGTAGGATCTGGGATCGCATCGAGCTCGTCGAGGTAGCGTCTTGCGCCACATATGCGCCTGCTGTAGCAGCCAGTAGAAGGGGAATCAGGATCGACTTTATCGAGTTTCGCAATAGAGAAATAATGCCTGGTTTCCTATTGGTAGTTCCAAGCTTCGGCGTGTAAACGACTCGGCAAAGAGTTTTGGAGTGTCTAGTCTGTGCGGAGATATACCTAGTCGACACTATAGTTTATTTTAGCGCGCAAACACGAGGCAGTCGTCGGTTCGCCGCATCTTCCCGAACCTAGGATGCAAAAGAGAGAGGGGTCGTCGTGCGCCCCTTTAGCCCTTTGCACCAAGGACCGTCTTTTGACAACCTCCCACGTGAAGGCATGACCAAACGTAGCGAATGAACCTCCTACCTCAGGCAACCTTAGCGACGATTGGAACAACAAAAAAAGTAAGGCATCTGGCCAGTATTTGGGGGGATCGTGAAGCTGAAATTACTTGCATTGTTTGTTACGTTTGCCTCATCGTCGGTCTTTGCCGTGTTGCTCGCTAGCGGAGGGTTGACTACCATTTCGTCAAAGGACTTAGGAGTTGTACGCAAAGACTCGACTCTCGCTGTAAAGTGCAATCCGACAATTCGGACGCTCACTCATCCGAAACGAGCCGCAACTATCAGGCCTGCAAGGTGGGGAGTGGTCTCGTCTCAATTTGGCAGTCCGAGCATGCTGAACGGTGTAGCGAATAAAGGAATTGGCGTGGCCGCAAAGCGCTCCGTGCCGTCGATGTGGCAGATCAGCAATCAGGTGGCACTCAATACTTGGATTCAGTACCATCCAAGTCCGAACAGCGTGTGTCAGGATGACAGCTACTCGAGCTTCGGCGCGAACAGCACGAATGAAGTCAGTTGTGATCGGCGCTTGCAGTCCAGAATTTAATCGGCGCGTCGGGCTTTCGTCTGCGAGGGTTTGGACCAAAATGGGACGGAAGATTACTATTTAGTACCGGGTACCCCCTCCCCCTGTCGCCTGCAAAATCCAGAAAACAAGAGATTTAAATTTTGACTATGTGCTAGATCTTTGAGTTTTAAGGACTTACACGCAAAATCCAGAGAACATGGGACTTACGGCTGGCGACGGTGGCTGGACGATCCCGTTTTGGGGACTGCGATTGGAGGGCCCCGGGGCCAGCGAGCCAGCGAGCCAGTTTCGGCGCGCTAAATTTTCAAAGATCGCTTATTATCTTCGAGATAATGGAAATTTGATTGATGTTATCTGCTTTGAGGCTCCCGGTCAACAAGAAAGCGATTGGGGCGGGGCCACTGTTAATTCTCCTAGTTGTGCCCCTTCCACATTAGGACTAGACAATTGAGGGTAAGAACAGGTTCTCGAACCTGACGCCTAAATATTGGTGGTAGGAGTGCTTGGCCCGTTACAAGGGCACAAACGCGCAGGCTCGCTTTGCTCCGGCGAGTCGCGTACAACTGATGGAAAGGATGAACAACTCATATGATGCGAGCCTCGAAATCGATGGTGGTAGGCAGTGCAGTGCTGTGCTGTTTGTTGGTCGGGTTGGCGTTCGGCGTATCGAACGGCGAGAAGGCTAAGGTTAAGGGCGTGATTGCCACTCGAACTGGCGAGACCCTGGTCTTGGCCACTGGTTCCGGAAACGTCACCGTCGTTCTTACCGATGATACCAAGGTGCAGCAGCCAAAAGGCCTGGGTCTGCGCAAGAAGCAGATGTCAGTCACGGTTCTGGTCCCTGGCCTCAGAATCACAGCAGACGGTGTCGGCGACGCACAGAATAGGGTCGTGGCCAAGTCGATTAGCTTCGACTCGGACGATCTGCAAATGGCCGAAGCCATTCAAGCTGGCTTGACCCCGACCAAGCAAGCGGTCGCGACCAACCAGCAAAACATTGCGGCGAACAAACAAGCGACTCAGGCCAATGCGCAAGGCATTCAAACCAACTCGCAAGACATCGCTGCGAATCAAGCGGCCACTTCAGCGAATCAACAGGCCACTGCAGCCAATCAGCAGCAGATCGAAGCGACTACCAAGCGCTTCTCCGAGCTCAGCGAGTACGACACGAAGGCCGACGTTAAGGTCAATTTCGCAGTCGGGAAATCAGTGATCTCGGCGGACGACAAAGCTGCTCTGCAGAAGTTGGCGAAAGATGCCGTGGGTACGACTGGCTACATCATCGACGTGAAGGGTTTTGCGGACTCCTCGGGCGCTGCCGCCATGAACCAGCAGTTGAGCATGGATCGCGCCCAGGCGGTAATTGCCTACTTGATCCAGGACTGCAAGGTGCCGGTGCGGCACATCATAGCGCCTGGAGCGATGGGCACCGCGGATCCCGCAGCGAGTAACGAGACGGCATCAGGCCGAGCCGAGAACCGTCGCGTCGAAGTCAAGGTCCTGGTGAATAAGGGTCTGGCTGGACAATAACTAGGCTTCGACTTCGTGCAGTTGCGAAGCGAACTACAAGCTAGCAGAACGGCACAGAATTCGAGCGCAGGCTGGTAGTTTTGGCAGTTGAATTGAACCGGCGGCGCAGATAAGTTGGTTTCTGTTCGTCCTTTCGCGTTCGCCCCATCTTTGCCGAGCTCTTCGGCGGGGGTGGGGCGAGGTTTTTTGGTGGGGACTCTTTTAAGGGTAACAACGACTCGAACCCCACTGCTTGGTTGGACGATTTGCTGGGCGCGACTCGCAGGAGTTAGACGGTCTCTTTGCTTGTTGCTTCTGGTGGGGGGAAAATAAAGCGGCGAGGAGATTTCAGGAAGCTTAGCGCTGTGTATCGCATTAACCTGAGTTGATCACGCCGCGGCACTCCGTAGGCCTTCATGGCGACCGCAGCCGCAATCGAAAAACTGACGCCCAGATTTAAAACAAATGTCACCGCGATTCCGAACAGTGTGTGAATGAACCAGCCTTTGTACATCCACTCCCTTCCGAAACTGGCGGCCGCGAGTGCCAGCGTGCCGGTCGAAAGCGTCACGTGGCGTACGTCCAGAGGTATGCCGAAGAATGCTCCCACGACTGGAGTAAATCCCAGCAAGTAGCCAAGCACAATGCTGGTGGTCCAGCCTGACAGATTGGCGTCCACGGTGTCTGCCAGTCGCTTCATCCGTTCATGCCCCAGTTTCCGGCCCAAGGGATGTTGGGCGATGGCCGCGGGAAGGTGATTGTAGGTGGCGAAGTTCTCGAACCAGCCGCCAGCCAGTGCTGAAACCCACAAGATCACGCCGGTGAGGGCGGCATAAATCATAGTGCCGGAAGCCAGGGGGTTCAAAGTGTGATAAACGTATTCCGCACTTGGAGCTTCCAGGAAAGGCTGCGAAAAAGCCCAAACCCACAAGCGGGCAAAAAGCACGCATCCCACGCCGACCGCCAGAAGATTTCCGGCCGCAGATGCGAGCTGGCTGCGCGTAATCCGGCTGATGAACTCCGCCAGTTTCTCCAGCCTGGTCCGCCCGCGAGTTACGCGCACGATGCCCGCAAAGGTTGCGGCAGTGACCGAGGGCTGCTTGGTGGCGAGTGCGAGATGAAAGTGTTGCAGCACCAGGAAGCTGACAGCGTAGTTTGTTCCCGAGGCCATACCCTCGAGGAACAACGGCAGGTGCGCTTCCACGACCCGCATTTTTAGGGCTGCGGTCAGCACGGTGAGCAACCCACCACCCAACGACGCCTTCCAGATCGCCCGGTATTCACTACGCGAGTCGGCGATGTAAGGTTCTCCGGCCTTGCCCGTGCGCTCGACCACTTTACGAGCCATGAGCGCCGAATTTTCACGAAACAGCGCGCGCAGGCTCATGTCCCTGCGCAGAGCCCTCATAACATCGTCAAGCAGGCGCTTTACGGCCTCGACCGACTGCTGACTTTCGGCGACAAACAAAACCTTGGCGATGCTCTCCATCCGGGAGATGGCCATCTCGATCGTTCCCATGTCAAACACCAGGGAAGTACTGACGCCCGTGTCTTCCAGGCGGAGATGCACGTATTGCATTTCCACGCGGCAGCGCTCGACATGCCCGCGCCAGTTTTCGAGTGCGGTTGCGGCGCCACCCTGTCGCACGAGTTCCACGGCGGTTTGCTGAAGTTGGTAGAAGGGAGAGTCTTCGATGCTCCCCTCGTGACTGCGGTGCCGCAATTCAGGTGACAGGCCGATCCCCACCACGTGCACGCCAAGAAGATAGAAGGCTTGAGTCAGGTCTTCACGCTGCTGCGCCCACGCGTTTGCGTCACTCACAGGCGACAGCAAGCGGGCCATGCGCTCGAAGTCTTCGTCGGGAAGACCTATCAGGTGGTCAATGGATTCGCTTGTGGGATAAAGCCGAAGAACTAATTTGGAAAGGTCGGTATCCTCCCGTGCAGAAGGCAGAACACGCTCAATCAAGCGTCGCCACGCTTCCGATAACAGGCCTTCCCGTGGGTGCAGGCCCGCCTCCGCGAACAGGTCGACCGAACGAATCTCGCTGAGGATCTCCCGCATTCGTCGCTGGAACCAGAAGCGCAGGTCGCTGTGCGACTCCATGAGGGCCAGGAGCCCTTCCAACCGCGTCATACCGTCGCTGGTGAGCGGGGGTTGGCTGATCCAGTCTTTCAGTTCCGCAAAAGCATCCAGACGCGTAGCCAGGTCCGTGGCACGGATGAAATTCTCGAGGATGGAAGCCAACCGGTCTGCTGCGCGCAGCGCTCGTCTTCCCGGAGGAAAGAAAGTCACTACCAGTTCTCGCACCTGTGGTACGGATGACGCTGTCACTCCAGCAGGAGTTTCGTTCTGGGGTCCTGCGACCGGCGGTGTTGTACGCCCATTGCCGCTGTCCAGTTTCTGGAGGATGCTCTGGGACAGCTTGTTGCCGAAGGATGGATTGGAATCCGGCATGTCGCGGACATCTTAGGTCGCGCTGCGAACCAAGTCAACGAAGCTGTTCTTGCTGACTAGGACTTAGCGCCTCACCCGTTTTGTCCTGAATAAAACGAAGATCTCATTTCTACTGATCGAGCGACGAACAATTGCGGGCTGATATTCTTCTCTGCCAGGAGTGTCCATGGCATTTAAGAGAAGCTTTCTTGTTGTCGTCGTGCAAGGCGCGTTGATTGTCGCGGCACTTTCATCCGCGAGTCCGGCACAACTCACAGTCGTAAAGGCGGATGTACGCCGGCAGAGTTTCAACGACGGTTGGCGATTCTATCAGGGTTCAGCAGATGCCGCGGAACAGCCGCAATTCGACGATTCGAAGTGGCGCGCGGTCCGGCTTCCGCACGATTGGGCCATCGAAGGTCCATTCGATCGCAAGATAAGTCCTCACATCGGAGCGTTGCCCTCCTTCGGTACCGGTTGGTACCGAAAGACATTCGTGCTTCCATCAAGCGCCAAGGGAAAGTACTTTGCAGTGGAATTCGATGGTGCCATGTCGAACTCTCAGGTCTGGCTCAACGGACACCTGCTCGGAGGCCGTCCTTACGGCTATTCGGGATTTCAGCTCGATATGACGCCATACCTGCGCTTTGGAGGCGACAACGTGCTGGCCGTGCGCCTTACTCCGGAGGAGCATTCGTCGAGGTGGTATCCCGGCGCAGGCATCTACCGTAACGTTTGGCTCGACGTCACGGGTCCGGTGCACGTGGCACATTGGGGGACTTACGTGACTACGCCGGAAGTCGCCGACGATCACGCAATCGTCTCGATCAAGACCGAAATCCGCAATCGTTCTGGAAAAGAAGTGAAAATCACGCTTCGCAGCTCACTTCTGGATGGGGAAGGCGATAACGTGAGCAGCAAAGAGATCGCGGCCAGTGTACCCGGCTCGGGCAGTGAAAGTGTATCAACAAGCCTGAGCGTTTCTCATCCTGAGCGATGGGATCTTGATCACCCCAATCTTTACACTTTGGTAAGCGAGGTAATAGTCGATGGCAAGCCTGCAGACCGTTACACGACTCCATTTGGTATTCGCACCATCGCGTTCGATAAAGATCGAGGATTTCTGCTCAACGGGCAGCCCGTGAGGCTGCACGGCGTGTGCAACCACCACGACCTTGGAGCTCTGGGTACCGCCGTCAACCGGCGTGCCATCGAAAGGCAACTGCAGATACTCAAGGCAGCCGGAGTAAACGCGATCCGCACCAGCCATAATCCGCCTTCGCCCGAGCTTCTCGAGTTCACCGACCGGAGGGGCTTCCTGGTGATGGATGAGGCATTCGACATGTGGCGCATCGCAAAGAATCCCAACGACTACAGCAAGTATTTCGACCAGTGGTCGGAGCCCGATGTGCGTGACTTTGTGCGCCGGGACCGGAATCACCCGAGCGTCATCCTGTGGAGCATCGGTAACGAGATTCCGGAGCAGTGGGATCCGAATGGAGCGCAGGAAGCGCACAGATTAACGGCATTCTTTCACCAGGAAGATCCCACGCGGCCCACCACATCGGCGTTCAACGGCTGGCAGGAGGCGATCAAAAACAAGCTCGCTGATGAAGTGGACATTCCAGGATTTAATTACCAGCCTATGCGCTACGAGCAGATCATGAAAGAACATCCGCAATGGATTATTTTCGGCTCGGAGACGGAGTCGTGCGTCAGCTCGCGCGGTGTTTATCATCTGCCATTGGAAAAGTACGAGAAGGAGCCCTCCTTGCAGCTATCCAGCTACGACATTATTGCCCCGCCGTGGGCTTACTGTCCCGACGTGGAGTTCACGTATCAGGATAAGTTCCCCAAGGTTCTCGGCGAGTTTGTGTGGACCGGATTCGATTACCTCGGCGAGCCCACTCCGTTCTTTTGGTCGGGTGAAGATATGAACCTGGAGGCACCTGACTGGCCTTCGCGTAGTTCTTACTTCGGCATGATCGATCTCGCCGGCTTTCCCAAAGACCGGTATTACCTCTATCAAAGTCAGTGGACGACCAAGCCGATGGTTCATCTGCTGCCGCATTGGAACTGGCACGGGAAAGAGGGTCAGGCTATCCCTGTGATGGCGTATTCGAACGCGGAAGAAGTAGAACTCCTGCTCAACGGCAAGTCGCTGGGGAGGAAAAAACGTTTTTCAGAAGAGTGGGAAATGCCAGTTGGAAAGAAGGTCAGCCCAGACGGAAAATTCATGTCAAAGTACCGGCGAGTTTGGCAGGTGCCATACGAGCCAGGAACTCTGGAGGCGGTGGCGTATCAGAACGGAAAACAGGTAGCAGTCGATGAGGTCCGCACGGCAGGAGCACCTGCGCAAGTCAAACTCGTGCCGGATCGCGCCGTTATTCGGAACGACGGCTACGATCTTTCCTTCATTACTGTGCGCATCGAAGACAAAGATGGCAATCTTTGTCCGATGGCCGACAATTTGGTGCACTTCGACGTCACAGGCGCCGGCGTCATCGCCGCCGTAGACAACGGAAATGCCGCCACGGAAGAACCATTCCAGGCCGATCATCGCAAGGCATTCAACGGCCTCGCACTTCTGATCGTGCGATCAAAGGTTGGTGAGGCCGGTGAAATTCAGGTGGTTGCTACTTCTAGCGGCCTTGCCAACAGCCGTGTGGAAATCGCAACTCGCTCGGCGAAAATCGAGTCCCGACAAGTGAGTAATGCAAGCTGGCTCGGCAGGTCTCACTGATCAGTTGGCGTGGAGTCAGCCCGCTTTGGCCAACTCAACGACTGCCCCGAGGTCTTGGTATTCCTCCTGCGTTAGCGGCAGAGAAGCCGCCAGAATGTTTTCCTCCAAATGCTCAACCGAAGAAGTCCCCGGAATGGGCAGCATGATTGGCGAGCGCTGGAGCAGCCAAGCCAGCGCAACCTGCAGGGGAGTGCTCTGGTGTGCTTTCGCGACCCGATTGAGAATCTCGCCGGCCACCTTGCCAGCGCCGAGCGGAAACCATGGAATGAAGGCGATTCCATATCGCTCACAGTGATCGACCACATAATCCCACTCGCGGTCAGCGAAACTGTAGCGGTTCTGTACCGAGACGATGGGAACAATCTTGCGTGCTCGCTCGATGTGTTCCCGCGTGACGTTCGATAAACCCACGAAATGAATCTTTCCTTCTTTTTGCAACTCAGCTAGCGTTTCCACCGACGTCTCGAAAGACACCACGGGGTCGGGTACGTGCAATTGATAAACCTCGATGCGATCCAGACGCAGTCTCTTGAGACTGCCTTCAATCGCGTTGCGAAGATGCTCGGGACTTGCGTCGTGCGTCCACTGATTTGGTCCCGGGCGATTCCATCCACCCTTGGTGGCAATGACAAGGTCCTTCGGATAAGGGAATAGCGCCTCGGCGATCAGCTCTTCGCTGACACCCGGCCCGTACGAATCAGCGGTGTCGATGAAGTTGACGCCAAGCTCCACGGCTCGGCGGAGAACCGCTAGGGCTGCCTTCCGATCTCTAGGCGGGCCCCAAATACCCTCGCCAGTCAGGCGCATCGCTCCGTACCCGAGACGATGGACAGACACTTTGCCGCCAAGCGAAACACTTCCTGCCAGACTTGCAGAGATTCCCTTCTTGCTCATAATTGCCCTCCTAAGTTTTTATTTCACGTGGCAATTTACTGCGCAAATCCTTCAACCGCCAACGCCCGCAGTCCTTCTGCCTCAAACACTTTGCCCCGGACCATCGACTCCGGGAACGCCAATGCGATCGAGAACCTCTTCGGGGAGCCGTACACCGTTGCGCTCAGTGAGGACAAGATAGACCTGTCCTCCCTGGTCGGAAATAAGTAATAAAGGGCTACCGGCGGCGGCGCACAGCTTGGCGCAGAAAGCATGATCGTACGCATGGGTGTGACTGCCCAGGTAACAATTTGCGTCGGTGACTTCACCTCGAAGGCTCACAGCCCGTCCAGGCGCTGTCTCTCCAGCCAGCAACTCCACGTTCCCTTGCTTCGCCATTGTTTGCGCTTTCGCCAAGTCGGAGACGAGAGCTTGGACTTGCGCGAACGGCATACTGTTCAGCCCGTATCGGTCTCCGAATTGGAAAGCACACAATCCCAGAGTCGCGATTGCGCCTAGCAACGCGACTACTGACTTTCTATTTGGCTGCGCTCTTTGTGTCGTGGTTTGCATTGTTCTGCGCTCGCTCGCTTCCGCTACCCATACCCGTGTAGACGACGCGCCAAATGGAGTTCGAGCCGTCATCACTGACCAGCAGCGACCCATCCTGAGCCACCGTGATTCCGACGGGCCGTCCCCAGACGCGACCGTTGTCGACTACAAACCCAGTCACAAAATCTTCGTACTCACCGCTCGCCCGGTTTGTCTGGTGCAAAGGTACGCGAATCACCTCATATCCAGTGCGCACCGATCGATTCCACGAACCGTGCTCGGATGCGAAAATGTCTCCCCGATACTCAGCAGGGAACTGCGCGCCTTCATAGAAAGTCATTTCGAGTGACGCGTTGTGAGGCTGCAACAGCACATCCGGGACTACAACCTTGTCTCGCAACTCCGGATGCTTGCCCTCATGCCGGGGATCCTGATGTCTGCCGATGTACCACCACGGCCAGCCATAGAAGCCGCCCTCTTCCACGTGGGTAATGTAGTCGGGCACAAGATTGTCCCCCAATCCGTCACGTTCGTTGACTGAACACCACAACTCGCCCGTCTTAGGACTAATCGCCAGCCCACCTCCAGCGTTGCGGATTCCGTATGCGTACACTTTCATCTCAGCGCCGTCGGGATTGAACTCCAGAATGTCGGCTCGATTCTCTTCACCTGGTGTGGTGTCGGGATCGTCGACGTTCGACGACGATCCGACTCCAACGAACATCCGTTTTCCGTCGGCTGTGAACTGAATGTCGCGGGTCCAATGCCCTCCGCCATGAGGAAGGTCTGCAATGTGCTGTGCTGGCCCGGCCGCCTTCAATTCGCCATTCTGATACGGAAACCGCACAACTGAATCGGTGTTGCCTACGTACACCCATTGGGGATTGTCGCCGGGAGGATAGAAAGCGATCCCGTAGGGCTGGTTAAGTCCGGTAGCAAAGATAGTAGTTTGCTCTGGCTTGCCGTCGCTCGTGATTCCGCGAAACACTTTGATCTTCCCGCTGCTACTCTCGGCCAAAAAGATATCGCCGTTGGGGGCAGTGCGAAGCAACCGCGGATTATCGAGTCCGGTTGCGTATTGCTGCACACTGAATCCGGCGAGAGCTTTCGGCCACGCATCGCGCGGACGGGGCACGACCTTAGGCGCATTGCCCGCTGAATCTGTGCCATACGGCGCCGGAAGATCTTGCGCGGTGATCTTGCGTACTTTTCCAGGGTCCTCGAAGCGAAAATCTGTGTACGGTGGTTGCGGCGGCGGGGCGTTTGTCTTAACCGGTTTTGCGTTGGCGGATGCAGAATCGTTTTCTTGTGCGCCAGCGGAATCCTTGAGTGACTTCAAGTAGGTAACGATTTGCCAGCGCTTCTCCTGAGAGAGAGATGGCCAGGAGGGCATACCGTTATTGACCGATCCGGTTGTGACGAACCAGAAAACTTCTCCGTCAGATGCTGCTTGCGTTGGTCCCTTGGACAGCGCGGGAATGTTTCCGGTCCCGCGTCCATTGATTCCGTGACATGAGCCGCAGTTCATCGTATACAGCTTTGCGCCTGCCACGACGGCCGCGTGTTGCCCTGCGTACGGGTTCTTCAATTGATTGCTGGACGTCGGCGCGTTATGAAAGTGCGCGTCCTGCGCCGCCAGCTTCGAAGCGGGAAAGATCCATGGAACAGAACATATTGTCGCGGCAAGAAAATAGGAGCGGATACTGAGGTTCACGCCTCTCCTCCATCGTTACCGATTGCTCGCACAACCAGACTGTTAGAGGATTGGATGAAGCTTCTGTCGCTCGCGCTGCATCTTTACATTTGAGAGCTGCGGATTTAGTTGGCCGCTGACGGGCAGCCGTTGGCCTTATTGTTGCCAAGGGCTGTCGCTGTCTGTGGTATGCGTGGCCCACCCCTTTCTGGCGCACTCGTCGATGCACCCTCCGTTGCTCTTACCAGGTTATCGGAAGGTGTGAGCTAGAACGCACAAGGTCGATCTCCTCGGGGGAGAAGTTGCTGTACCGACCAGAGTCGATTTGCCGCTGGCGAGCATCCGGCGGCATCGCACGCAGAGCTAGAATCACATTCTGCACTTCTTTGCGAGCCGGTGGAAGTTCCTGCATCGTGAAGGCGAGTCGGTAGTGCGCCGCGTCGGAGGCTGCATCGGTCTTGTAAGTCGAAACCGTCCGCGTAGAAGCTGCGACGTTGATCACAGAGGCGGCGTTGGGAGAGTTCTCGCGTGCGGGAATGCCCGATGGTTTGGCCGGGGAGTTGTCGTGGCCGTTCCATCCAGGATCTTGCGCGGAACCGCTGCCGCTGCCGTTGTAGGGATAGGGATACGCGCAGGCAGACCGAAGATAATAAGGATAAACGCATGGATAATCATTGTAAGGAGCGCCCCACCACGGGCCATACCCGTAGGCATACGGGTAGGTAGGCCAATAGGGTCCCCAGCCAAAACCGATACCAAATCCCCATCCGTATCCGTAACGAGGGTAGCCCCAATAGCCGCCCCGCCAGCCATAGCCTCCGTTCCAGCCATAACCTCCGTGCCAACCGTAGCCACCGCCGTGATAGCCGCCGTAGTATCCGCCACCATAGACAGAGTGGCCTCCACCTCCGCCAGCGTGGAACCCTCCTCCGCCGCCGTGGAAGCCTCCTCCACCACCGTGACCACCACCGTGTTGGGCAAAAACCGGCATCGGCGTACAGACGATCGCGACGGATGCGACTACTGCGCAAAGAAGTCTCAAAAAGGTGGCTCTCGTCATTGGCGCTTACTCCGCCGGGGTCTGCCGGAGCAGAATCCCTCTAATAATGCTACTCCATCTGAGAGTCGCCGTAACAGTCATTTTGGTGAAACAAGTATTTTGGGGCGCACCAAGTCACTGAACCACGTGATGGGCTTCACATCTTCCGTGCTCAGCAATTGTTAGGCTGGCAAAAAGGGAGACGAGCATGGAAACGCAATACAACTATCACGCCAGCGCGCAGTGGCATCAGAGCGATCGCGGTTTCGTCGAATTGGAGCACGGCGCGCCCCGCTTTATCAATTTTTCCGTTCCACCTGAGTTCGGTGGAGAGCCGGGTTTCTGGACGCCAGAACACTTTTTGCTGGCCGCTGTCGCCAGTTGTTTCGTCGCGACATTCCGCGGCGTAGCTACGGCGTCGAAATTGGAATTCCAGGGAATCGAAGTAGCAATTGACGGTGTGATCGAAAAAGACCGTGGCGTGCTGCGCTTTACAAGAATCAACTTGAAGCCGGTGGCGATCATCTTCGCAGAACAAGAGCGCGAGCGCACCCAGCGCCTTCTGTACAAGGCAGAAAGCGTATGTCTGGTGGCACGTTCGCTTTCCTGCACCGTTGAACTTGAGCCGAAGGTTTTAGTGGAAAAGCCGGTTGCGGTGTGAAGTAACCCCAGCATTCCGTATACCGGATTCGGTTTGAGGACGTCGCTTTCTTAAGCTGATGTCGAGCCGGGAGTGCTGTGAACCTCCATGCCCCCTGCCGAACCCGGATACTCGCGGCTAACTTGCGCGGTAAACTCGTGGGATCTCCTACCTTATATTTGAGAGGTCAGCGCCTTTTTTCTCGCGCCCGCTCCACGTCACTATGGCAACCAGCGACGCGACAATCAGGACCGTCCATGCCAGCACCGGGGGATAGCTGCCGCCGTAGCGATGTTCGACCAGTTTGGCCTGAATCACTGCGTTGCGCGACGAGAGAAAATTGCCCAACTGATAGGCGAAGCCGGGAAAGGTGCCACGCACAGCGGGTGGAGAAAGCTCATTCAAATGGGCCGGAATCACGCCCCACGCGCCCTGCACCATAAATTGCATCAGGAAGCCGCCCAGCGCCAGCATCGGAACGGTATTGGAATAAGCCCAGAGCGGGATCACTGGAATCGCGAGAATCGCGGCGATTACGATTGCCCGGCGGCGACCGATTCGTTCCGACCATGTGCCGAACAAAATCCCACCCAGCAGTGCGCCAATGTTGTAGACGATGGCAATCAGCCCCACGGTTTGGGGCGAAAACTGATGGTTCTTCTGAAGAAACGTGGGATAGAGATCTTGCGTGCCATGGCTGAAGGAGTTAAAGGCGAACATCAGAACAACCAGAAAAAGAAAACCGCCAAGGTGGGAAAGAATATCTTTTCCCAAATGGCTCTCGGCTTGGCGCGAAACGCGTCCTTGCAGCCAGGCCGGCGATTCATCGACCTTGGTGCGAATGTAGATTACCAGGGACGCGGGCAGGGCTCCGATCACGAACATGCCGCGCCACCCCACGACGGGGAACAATGTGCCGTAGACCAAGGCAGCAATCAGATAGCCGACGACGTAGCCTTCCTGTAATAAGCCGGAGAAGAAGCCGCGTCCTTCGGCGGGCAGGGTTTCGAAAGCCAACGCCGCGCCAACTCCCCATTCGCCGCCCATCGCGATTCCAAACAATGCCCGCATGATCAGAAAGAACTTCAGCGAAGGCGCAAAGGCCGAGGCCAACTCAAACACTGAATAAGCGACGATGTCCACCATCAGCGTGGGCCGGCGGCCGAAACGGTCGGCCATCAATCCGAACAGGAAGGCACCCAACGGGCGCATGGCGAGGGTAAGAAAAATTGCTTCCGTAATGGCCGAAACTTTTGTTTGAAACTGGGTGGCAAGAGCATTCACACAGAAAATGAGGATAAAGAAATCGAAGGCGTCGAGCGACCAGCCAAGAAAACAGGCAACGAATGTATTTCGCTGCGCTGAGGACAGCCTGCGAAAATGGCCGAGAAATTCCACAGTTGCGTCGACGAGATGCAGTTCAGCGAGGCTGAAGTCCTCCGGATGCTAACACAGGGTGAATTGGCAGGAAGAGCGAGATTAATTACCTAAAGGGAATGCGGCCGACGACGGCGGATCTTCTCAGCCAGCACTTTTTGGGAGTTCGATTAGAAATCGTCGTTGTTCGACTGCTTTTATTGACTTAGGCGTGGGCCACGACAGCTACAAGTGGTTGTGCCGCCGTTTCTGCAAGGGGTAACTCGATGGTTACGCGCGCGCCGTGTGGCTCTACGTTTTCTATTCTGAGATCACCGCCGCGTTCCTTGACGATCCCGTAACAGACGCTCAACCCCAGTCCGGTTCCTTTGCCGACGGGTTTCGTGGTATAGAACGGATCCAGCGCGCGGTTCAGATTGCCGAAACCTGGCCCGGTGTCTTCCACTTCGATCACTGCCCGCAGTCCGCTCTGGTAGCCGCGAATGCTCAACTGCTTGGTGCCGGGCATTCCTTCTAGAGCATCGCTGGAATTGTTGACCAGGTTCAACAGGATCTGCTTGAGTTCGTCTTCATTGACTGCGAGGAACGGCAGGTCCGGTGCGATGTCGAGCTCAACTTGAACGTTGCGTGTGCGGGTGTAGTATTCGCGAAGCGCCAGCACGTCCTGCACTAGCGGAGAAAGCTCCACAGACTGTGTATCGCCCGCACCTTGACGTGAAAACCTGAGCAGGTTGCCAATAATTCGTTTCATGCGACGTGCTTCGTTTACCAATTTCGTGAGCTGATCGCGAACCGGCGGCGCCACGATCGCGTCGCCTATCAGTTCGCCGTATCCCATGATCACGGTCAGAGGATTGTTCAGCTCATGCGCGACTCCAGCCAGCAGTTCGCCCAGGGCAGCCAGTTTTTCCGACCACACTAGTTGCGTGTGCAGGGCTTTCAATTCGACGGCGACGGCAAGATCGGCTGCGAGCATTTCGATGCGGGACAATTCAAGTGCATCGATCGCATTCGGGTCTCGGGGCGAAGACAATCGGATGCAACCCACGGTTGCGCCTCGGGCTGAGCAGAGGGGTATCAAAAGTTCTTCGCCGTTTTCCCAGCGCGCATTCGAGTTTCCGCGCAATGCAAACGGGATCGCGCCAGGCGGGATCAGTAGATACAAATTCTTCCCCATGAGCTGCGCGTGGGAACACAAGTTCTTAACGTGATCGAGCGTCCAATTCAGTGCGTGAACTTCCAGGTTCCGCAGAGACTCCGATGACAGGCCACTAGAGCCAGCCACTCGCAGCCTGCGTTCTGCATCTTCGAGTTGGACCACGGCCACACGGAAGTTGCTGACTTCGGTGATTGCCGCCGCGATTGCGGGACACATGGTATCCGGTCTGGCGCCGCTCAACAGCCTGGAAGTGATCGCCGAGAAGCGTTCCAGTTGGCGGTTGAGCACTTGCGCCTTGTGCTGCATGCCTGAGATCGATTTTGACTTGTCCTCCACCACGGCCAGAATCATTCCAAAAGCGACGAAGAACTTGGGTGTGTTCCATAGCTCTCCAGGAATGATCAAGTTCGGAGCGATTCGATCGATCAGGAACCCGATGGGGAACACTGTACCCCAGCAGAAGAATCCGCCGGCAATCGTCAGCATGGCAGGCGACCTTCGCCGTTGGTTCCCACAAATGAACACGCCCGGCAAAGCAAACCCAATCCCGAGGAGTGCGATCGTCCCTTCATCGAACGAGCCGCGGAGGGCGGCCCCAATCGCCCACGCCCCCGCAAGCGAACACAGGGAGGTTGCGGCCACTAGATACAACGTCTTCCTGTTTAGCCGGAGGAAGAAGCTTGCTGCACCACCGAAGCAAACTACCAGGCACAAGACGTAAGGCCAACGTGCGTGGACATCATAGGCCGTACATGCCACGTACGTGACAGAGGGCATACCGAGGATAAATAGGAGAAATATTCGCTTCGCGGAGTTTTTCACTACGAAGGAGACCGAGACTAGAAAACAGACTGCAGCCACCTGCAGCGATCCGGAGTCGACGGCCAGCAAAAGGGAACTGACGTGGCCCCGCTCTGGTTCCAGCAGTTGTGCCAGGAAATGCGTGAACACGAGCGCCCATCCAAACGTCCAGAGGGTCAGGCGGGGGCTACGTGCTTGGCGCTTCAGACACACAAAAATAACTACCAGCACGCCTACGGTCAGAAATGTCGGAATTTTTTCGAGAATCCCCATCAAGATTACCTTGGGGGAGTCGAATGCTCTCAACAGTAACCAACCGTAACCCTGCCGGTCAACGCCAGAACGTGCTATACGGGTGGCACCAAAGTTGGGGCAGTTCGGTCTCCGCTCGGTTAGCGTGATTCAGAGCTATTTCACGGTCTGGTGTAGACTGAGTGTCGCTTAAAGGACCCCACGTATGAAATTGCTCAGTCGGAAGAAAGAATTCTTGGCGAAAGTGACTCTCCTCAGCCTAATCAGGCTGCTATTGCTGGGAGTAGTGGCGCTTGCTTTCGTGCTGACCGTCCCCGCCCGTGCTCAAGACTTCGACGCCTACAAAGTCCGTCTTAGCGGGTTCTGGGCTTACTCAACTCCTTCAGGAAGCCTGCAAGGGTCCTCTGACAGCGGGACGATCAATCTGCAACAAGATCTCGGGTTCAACAGCTATTCGACATTTGTCGGCAAGATTGACTGGAAGTTTACCCGCAAGAACCATTTGTATTTTGTGGCCACGCCGTTCAACTCATCCCGGCAAACGATACTCGATCGCACGATCGACTTCCAAGGGCAAACCTTCGTCGCTGGCGCAACCATCCAGAGCAGCCTGAAGTCATATCTCTATGCTCCGGGATACCAATACGACATAATCCGGCGAAAGCGCGGACACCTTGGAATCGGAATGCAGGTCGATCTCTTTGATGCTTCAGCGAAGATAAGTGCGGCGACCGTCAACGGCGGTCAATCAGAAACGGCGACCGGATCGTTGCTGGCCCCGATTCCCGTGGGCGGGCCTGAATTCCGCCTTTACTTGACCAACTCGCCCAAACTTTTCGTCGAAGGCAACGTCTACGGGATGTACTTCGGTGGCTATGGGAACTTTGTCTCGACGGCCGACACGATTGGGTGGACTCTAACCAAGCACCTGAGCGTTAACGCTGGCTACCAGCTCGGATCGCGCCTGGTGGTGACCAACAATGCGAGCTCCGACCGTATCGGCCTTCGCTTGACCCAGAAGGGTGCCCTTGCCGGAGCCGAGTTTTCGTTCTGATGCCTGCAGCCGGGTGTACGATGCCTTATGAAACAGATCAACGCTCTTTTGCGCTCGTTCAGCGGGCTGCTGCTCACCTTGCTGGTCTTTCAAGGGTGCAACGCACTCAACCCGCTGTGCGGAAGTTCCCGGCCAGTCCCGGTCATTGGGTCGCTTTCTCCGAACACGGTTACGTTTGCGCAGGTGCAAAAGGGCTTTGTGCTCACTGTGAATGGTAGCCAGTTTGTTTCGTCTTCGGTAGTGGTGGTCAACGGAACGACTCTAACCACTCTTGCTACCAGCAGTCAGCAGTTGCAGGCCACGATCACGACCGCTGTAATCTCCACTTCCGGTAGCGCCAGCGTAAAGGTCAATACTCCTAGCGGGAACTCGGGCAATCTTGGCTGCAGCAGCGGTGGAACCAGCGGTTCCCTCGTCTTGACTATCACCTAGGCAAGAGCGCGTGTAGAATTATGGCGGTCTGAGGACGGGAAAAAAGGGACCAGACCTGACAGCGGTTCTTTCCTTATGACATGCCGGAAGAGCTAGAAGAATTTAGGCCGGGGGCGCCTTGCTGAATCATGTCGGTATGAATTTGCCGTCCCCCAGCCTACGGGATCTTCTGGATCCACGCGCCGTATCTACAGAATTGGCCAAAGATCAGATTATCGTTTCAGTCGGCGTTTGACCATGAACATCCGAGCCCACAAATCATCCGACCCCTCTGGCTCCAGTTTGCGCTTGTACTTGTGGCCAGCCGCGACGATCGGGCTGCTGATCGTCAAGGGCACCTTTTCTCTAGTTTTGGGAACGAATACGGGCACGGCCAGGCTTGGGACGATCGTCTATTTTGTGGTGCTGCTGGTAGGCGGCGTTTTCGCGATTCGGAATGCCGTCCAGCAGACCGACGGGAGTTGTTTTTTCTGGGCATTGATGGCCTGCGGCTACGGGCTGTGGGCATTGGATCAGTGGCTCTATGTGTACTACGTAATTCGTCTGGGTATTGACGTACCCGATAGCTCGATCGCTGATCCTGCGTTGTTTCTTCATGTCGTGCCTTTTATGGCCGGGGTGGCGATGCAGCCTCATCTGAGCCGAGCCAACAAGAATTTCTCACGGGCCAGCCTGAACTTCTTTCTGCTGCTTTTCGTTTGGGTGTTTCTCTATGCGTACGCGCTCTTCCCTCATCAATATCTTTGGAATTCTGATCAGTACGGCGTTCGCTTTGACATCCTCTACGCGATTGAGAATATAACGCTGGTTGTGGCAGTTGGTGTTGCGGTTGCACGAGCGCGGGGCTCCTGGCGATCGATTTACTTGCAATTGTTCGGCGCGTCCGCGCTATACGCGTTGAGTTCCACTCTTGCCAACTTCGTCATCGACACCGGGCGGCCGTATAACGGCAGCATTTACTCTCTCGCACAAACCGGTGCCGTTTGCTGGTTTGCCTGGGTGCCGCTGCGGGCCCGGCAACTGCCGCGACCGGTGGTAATGCCAAGCCAACTCGATGCGAGTCACGCGGACTTCACTTCGCGATTGGCAATGCTGGCGGTTGTCTCCATCCCTCTCATCGGCGTTTGGGAAGTTTTCCGCCGGGAGCAGCATGCGGGCATACAAGCATTTCGTCTGGTTGTCGTACTGGTTTCGATTGTTCTCCTGGCCACGTGTGTCTTCCTGAAAGAACATCTCACGAAGCGTGAACTGGTGGCCGACGTTCGAGTTGGAAACTTGCAACAGCGATTGTCTGAAGCTGCGCTGAGCGACAGTCAGGCTTTGAAAGGCTCCATCCTCTCTTCGCTCGAGAATCTGATCGCTGTCTTGAATAAGGAAGGAATCATCATCGACGTGAACGAAGCCTGGAGCCGCAATGTGCAGGAGATCGGGAGCCCCTCGCGGTCTGCTGTCGTGGGGACCAACTACCTTGAACTCTTGCGAAACTCAGCAGATAGGTGGCCGAATGCGCGTGAAGTCCTTGCCATTATTGAAACCGTGATGAAGGGCTCTGTTCAACGCCTGCGGTACGATTATCGGTACGATTTGCCGACCCAGCCACGCTGGTTTGCAGCAACCGCGACTCCTCTTCGCACGCGCGATGGCGGGGTCGTGATCTGTTTCAAAGACATCACGGATGTGAAGAAGGTTGAGGCTCGTTATGGGGAACTTGTTGAGACGGTTCGGGCCATCGTGTGGCGAGCGGAGTTTCCGACGTTGGCGATCACGTATGCCAGCAAGCAGGCGGAAGAGCTTCTCGGATATTCCCCGGAGAACTGGGTAAGAGAGCCAGGCTTCTGGAAGGATCACGTTCATCCCGAGGATCGGGAGTGGGTGTTGGCGTTCATCGCCAAAGCGACCGAAGAAAACCTCAAGCACGAGTTCGAGTGCAGAATGATTACCGTGGATGGTCGAACCGTTTGGCTGCGCAACATTGTCAACGTCATTGGCGGAAACGGCCAGGCCAGTGAACTGGTATGCGTTTCGATCGACATTACCAAGCGAAAACATGCGGAAGAAGCTTTGCGGGAAAGTGAGGAACGGTTACGTCTCGCGGTCCAAGCCGGGAAAATGTACGCCTACGAGTGGGACGTTGCCTCGGACACCGTAGTCCGATCCACGGAGTGTGTCGATCTTCTCGGGGTAGGTGAACCGATCCGGACGACTCGCAGGGAACTGATGGAGCAGGTTCACCCAGACGACCGCGAACAAGTAGAGAAGAGCTGCTCCGAACTGACGCCCCAGAACCCCAACTGTCAGGTGAGCTACCGCATCTTACGCCCTGATGGCAGCGTGGTTTGGTTAGAGAAGAGTGCTCGAGCTTTCTTCGACAACGACGGCAGAATACTCAGAACGATAGGCGTGGTCGCGGATATCAGTGCGCGCAAAAATGCGGAGGAGGCCCGGTTCAGACACGTCGCCATCGTGGAATCCTCTGAAGATGCGATCGTCTCCAAGAACCTCCAAGGAATTATCACGAGTTGGAACACCGGTGCACAGCGTATTTTCGGATACACCGAAGCAGAAGCGGTCGGACAACCGATTTCAATCCTCGTTCCGCCGGACCTGCGGGAAGAGGAGATTGGAATCGTACAACGGTTGAGGTCTGGTGAGCCCATAGAGCACTATGAAACCGTCCGTGTCTCGAATGAAGGCAAGAGGGTCGATGTCTCATTGACCATATCCCCGATAAGAGATTCTGCGGGTGCGATCGTCGGCGCTTCCAAGATCGCGCGCGATATTACGGAGCGGAAGCGTGCCGAGGATGCGCTGCGAGAAAGCGAAGGGCGCTTCCGCCTGGTTGCCAATACGGCTCCTGTGCTGATCTGGATGAGCGGTCCCGACAAGCTGTGCAACTACTTCAATCAACCGTGGCTGGGGTTTACTGGTCGGACATTTGAAGCTGAACTCGGAAATGGTTGGGCAGAGGGGGTTCACCCTGAAGACTTAAATGCGTGCCTGGAGACCTATACAAAGGCATTTGATCGCCGTGAGGAATTCAAGATGCAGTATCGGCTCCGGCGACACGATGGAGAATACCGCTGGGTTTCGGATTCGGGAGTTCCGAGATTTAATGCCGACGGATCTTTTGCAGGGTATATCGGTTCGTGTATCGACGTCACTGACCACAAGCTCGCGGAAGAGGCGCTTTCCAACGTGAGTCGCAAATTGATTGAAGCACAGGAGCGCGAGCGTACCCGGATCGCGAGAGAGCTTCACGACGATGTGAACCAGCGTCTTGCATTATTGGCTATTGAGTTGGAACTATTGAAACAGAATCTTCCTGATTCGGCAGATGAAATTCGCGGCCGCATTCAGCATGCCGGGAAGAGCGTCACAGATATCGGAATGGACATTCAGGCAATATCGCATCGCCTCCACTCCTCGAAGCTGGAATATCTGGGAATCATGCCGGCGATTGCGGGCTTCTGCAGAGAGCTGTCGGAATACCAAAAAGTCGAGATTGACTTTCGCCATACCAACGTTCCGTCGGCTCTGCCGCAGGACGTTTCGCTCTGTCTTTTCAGGGTTTTGCAGCAAGCCTTGCAAAATGGGGTCAAGCACAGCGGTGCGCGGAGCTTCAAAGTGGAACTGCGCGGAGTATCGGATGAGATTCAACTGACCGTCAGCGATGGAGGAGTTGGGTTTGAATCCAAATTGGCAATGAATGGCGAAGGCCTGGGCCTCATCAGCATGCGGGAGAGACTGCACTTGGTAAAGGGAGAGATTTCAATCGAATCACAGCCGAATCGTGGCACCACGGTTGTCGCTCGCGTGCCGCTCAGATCTGAGGTGGAGAAACGCTACGGCTCATAGGTCCTCCGTTTCGAAACACTGAAAGGAAGGCGGCGAGTTTCGGCTTCACTGTTCACGTAGGAGGCAGCTCAAAGAGTCTGACATCCTGATGAAGAAACTGTCCGGCCAAAACCCTGCCGCTATCTATGGGTACATAGTGAGTCCTTCGGTATTGAGTGAGCATCTTTCCTGGTACTGGGGTTAACCGATTGCCTACTTTGTACAACGCGCGCTCATTTCTTTGATTTCGTTGTTGTTTGCCTCGGTTTTAGTCGGTTGTGGGCGCTGCACCCTCACTTCGTTATCGGCCAAGAAGGAAAAGGAAGAAGAGGCAGGGGAATTGGTGAAGAAAAACTTGACTAATTGAATTTTGATAAGAATAGGGTGATTGATGTTTGAGAGCATTCTTTGCCAGGTGACTGAATACGATCCCGAGGTTCTGGACTCTCTTATCGAGCTTGCAGTCGAGATCGCTCGCGAAGGCCGAGAGGGAAGGCGCATCGGTACTCTGTTCACGCTTGGAGACGAGGAGGCCGTTCTGGCAAGGTCGAGATCCCTGATTCTCGACCCGCTGGAGGGGCATCCGGAGTTGTCGCGCCACGTGAGTGATCTCAATCTTCGGGGGACGATCAAGGAACTGGCGCAACTGGATGGTGGCTTTGTGGTCAGTCGCAGCGGAATCTTTCTTTCGGCTTGCCGTTACCTCGACGCGGTGGTTTCGAGCGCGGACGTGCCGTTGGGACTCGGCAGCCGTCACATCGCCGTCGCCAATATGAGTGCGGTAACCAATGCTGTTGGGATCGTGGTTTCCGAGAGTTCGGTGGTTCGACTCTTTTGTCACGGCAAACTCGTCGGAGAAATCATTCCGGAGTTGTGGATGATCGATCACGCGACGCATCTTCGCGGGCCGCTACGCAGAGAGAACGTGGGCGATGTGACCATACTCACGCCAAACTCGCAATCACCCTCCACGGCGACTTAAGATCCAGAGTGAGGTTCGGTTTACGGCTGCGAAATGCATTCTCGACTCACCAATCTTATTCGTTATGGCTTCCGCCGTGCCTACTTCCACCTTTTCAGCCGCTGACTTCGACAGGGAGCCCCGTCCCGTCGCTGGGAGCGCTATGTCGTATAGCTCTCCGTCACTATCTTAACTTGACCACTAATTATGACCATGGTAAAATACGTAGACTATTGAGAATTCATGCAAGAAGTAGCGATTTCCGAATTCAAAGCCAAGTGTCTGGCGCTCTTGGCCCAAGTTTGTAAGACGAAAGAGCCGATTCGCGTTACCCGCTTTGGCAAAGCGATCGCGGAGGTCACCCCTCCCTCGTCAGTGCAAGGGCGGGCTGCTTGGATTGGCTCGATGAAGGACTCCATCGAAATCGTCGGAGATATCATTTCCCCAGCCAATGAGGAGAGCGAGTGGGAGGCGCTTCGCAAATGAAGTTGCTGCTCGATACCCACATCTGGTTGTGGGCCATCCAGGATTCCAAGCGGCTTGGGAAGCGGCTTTTGCGTGAACTGAAGAGCGATGCGAACGAACTGTGGCTCTCTCCCATTAGTACGTGGGAAGTGCTGACTTTGAACTTCAAGGGTAGGGTCAGGTTGCACGGCGACTTGGCACACTGGTTAGCGCAGGCGACAGCCGGTACGCGTGAGGCACCACTTACGCACGAAATAGCTCTGGCGGCCAGGCAACTCTCTTTGCATCAGGATCCGGCCGACCGCATTTTAGCGGCTACCGCCCAGGTCCTCGACCTCACATTGGCAACCGCAGACGAGAGACTGCTGGGACTAGGGGATATCCGCACAATTGCTAACCGGTGACATGAGTCATTGTTTGCTTTTGAATTAACCTGAAATTCATCTGTCCTTTCTCCGTCAGACGGAATCTAAGAAGCTAGCCTAACGACCAGGAGAATTTCATGTCTCCCCTAGCTCCCGCGGAAACTACGCTGCCGACGTCGAACCAACCACTTTCGCCCGATGAGGTACGAAAGATCGATGCCTACTGGCGTGCAGCCAATTATCTTTCCGTTGGCCAAATCTATCTCTTGAAGAATCCGCTGCTTCGTGAACCTTTGAAAATTGAGCATGTGAAACCCCGCCTCCTGGGCCATTGGGGCACGACTCCCGGGCTCAATTTCATCTACGTCCATTTCAACCGAATCATCAAGAAGTACAACTTGAATGTGATCAACATCACGGGTCCAGGTCACGGCGGCCCCGGAATCGTGGCTAATGCTTATCTCGAGGGTACCTACACCGAGTTCTATCCTCACATTCAGCAAAACGAAGACGGGATGCGGAAACTCTTCAAGCAATTTTCTTTCCCGGGTGGAATCCCAAGCCATGCCGCCCCCGAAACTCCTGGCTCGATTAACGAGGGAGGAGAGTTGGGGTACTCCATCGCGCACGCCTATGGGGCGGTCTTCGACAACCCTGATTTGCTGGCCTGTTGTGTTGTCGGAGACGGAGAGGCCGAAACCGGCGCGCTTGCGACCAGTTGGCATTCCAACAAGTTTCTCAATCCCGCACGGGACGGAGCAGTGTTGCCCGTTCTTCATTTGAATGGCTATAAGATCGCGAATCCCACGGTGCTTGGGCGTCTGAGCGATGAGGAACTCGCGCACTTGTTCACCGGATACGGTTACAAACCATACTTCGTGGAGGGCCACGAGCCCGAGCGCATGCATCAGCTCATGGCGGCTACTGTGGATTCCGTGATCGCTGAAATTCAGGGTATTCAAAAGACCGCACGCTCTGAAACGTCGCCGCATCGACCGGCGTGGCCCATGATTATCCTGCGCAGCCTGAAAGGGTGGACGGGTCCGAAGTTTGTGGATGGCAAACCCGTCGAGGGGACGTGGCGGGCTCACCAGGTTCCGGTAACGGACTTGGCAACGAAACCAGGGCATCTGAAGATTCTGGAAGACTGGATGAGGAGCTACCGGCCTGAAGAACTTTTTGACGAAGCCGGCAAGTTCATTCCGGAGCTCGCTGAACTTGCGCCCAAGGGGAATCGGCGCATGGGAGCGAATCCTCACGCAAATGGTGGCCTGCTGCTCAAAGATCTGCTGCTTCCCAATTTCCGCGACTACGCGGTCAAGGTAACCGGTCCCGGTAGGGAAATGGGGGAAGCCACCAGGGTTTTCGGGACCTTCCTGCGCGACGTGATGAAGTTGAATTTGGAATCCAAGAATTTTCGCGTGTTTGGCCCGGACGAAACCGCTTCCAACCGTCTGGATGCACTGTATGAAGTGACGGACAAGGTCTTCATGGAGCCGTTCTTACCTACTGATGAACACGAATCGACCGACGGCCGAGTCGTCGAAATGCTTAGCGAGCACATGTGCCAGGGTTGGCTCGAAGGGTATCTGCTTACCGGGCGTCATGGCTTTTTCTCTTGCTACGAAGCGTTCATCCACATCGTGGATTCGATGTTCAACCAGCATGCCAAATGGTTGAAAGTATCACGCGACATCCCTTGGCGGCGGCCGATTTCGTCGCTGAATTATCTTCTTACCTCGCACGTGTGGCGGCAGGACCACAATGGTTTCAGCCATCAGGACCCCGGTTTCATCGACTACGTGGTGAACAAGAAAGCGGATATTGTTCGCGTCTATCTGCCGCCTGACACAAACTGTTTGTTGTCAGTTGGAGATCACGGTTTGCGAAGCCGCAACTACGTAAATGTCATTGTGGCGGGAAAACAACCTGCGCCTCAGTGGCTGAACATGGAAGCAGCGATTGAGCACTGTACAAACGGAATCGGAATCTGGTCCTGGGCGAGTACCGATCAGGGCAGTGAGCCAGACGCAATCATGGCCTGCGCTGGCGATGTGCCAACTCTCGAAACGCTGGCCGCCGTGGATTTGCTTCGTCAGCACTTTTCAGACATCAAGATCCGCGTCGTCAACGTGGTCGATCTCATGACGCTGCAGCCCCCTTCGGAGCATCCACATGGAATCTCGGACCGTGACTTTGATTCGATGTTCAGCACCGACAAGCCAGTCATCTTCGCCTATCACGGCTATCCCTGGCTGATTCACCGGCTCACCTACCGCCGCCGCAATCACGACAACATGCACGTCCGCGGATACAAAGAGGAGGGCACCACGACAACTCCTTTTGACATGACGGTGATGAACGAGATTGATCGTTTTCATCTGGCCGGTGATGTGGTGGATCGCGTGCCCCGACTACAGCGGGTGGGAGCGCACTTCAAGGAATTCCTGCGAGACAAGCTTGTCGACCACAAACAGTACATCCAGGAACATGGCGACGATATGCCGGAAATCCAAAATTGGACTTGGCCGTACTGATGAAGATTCTCGTCCTCAATTCTGGTTCGAGCAGCCAGAAGAGCTGTCTCTATGAGATTGGCGACTCAGTTCCTGACGACCCTCCTCCATGCCGGTGGGAAGGCAAGATCGAGTGGGATGGCGAGGTTGCTGAAATCGCGCTCAAGAATGTGAAGGGGGCTGTCCGGAAAGAGTGTACAAAAGTAGGATCGCGGGCCGAGGCCGTTGAGCAATTGCTCGCCAATCTTTGGGAGGGTGACGCTCGGGCCATTTCCGCACCTTGCGAAATTGATGTTGTTGGACACCGCGTCGTCCACGGTGGTCCTCACTACGAAGATCCTGTACTGATCACGCCGGGAGTGAAGGCGGCTATCGCCAAGGTTTCCGCCTTTGCTCCACTTCACAATCGCGCCGAATTGGAAGGGATGGAAATCATCGAAAAACTGCTCGGTCCAGTACCACAGATTGCAGTCTTCGATACTGGTTTCCATCGCAAAATGCCGCTGGCTGCCGAAGTGTATCCTGGTCCCTACGAATGGTTTTCGGACGGGATTCACCGTTACGGATTTCACGGCATCAATCATCAGTACTGCGCCGGCCGCGCGGCGCGATTGCTGAATCGGGATTTGAATTCGTTGAAACTGGTGAGCTGTCACTTGGGCAACGGTTGCTCTCTGGCGGCGATTCGAGACGGCCGTAGCGTTGACACGACAATGGGTTTCACGCCCCTCGAAGGTTTGATGATGGGCACACGTTCAGGGTCGGTCGATCCTGGCATTCTCACGTACCTCATGAAGCAGAAGGGACTATCAGGCCAGCGACTGGATGAGATCTTGAACAAGGAATCGGGGCTGCTCGGAATCTCGGGAATCTCCGGCGATATGCGCCAAATTCTCGCTGCGGTCAAGGCTGGTCACGAACGGGCCGAGCTGGCGTTCGACATTTACATCCATCGCCTGCAATCCGCGATCGGCGCGATGATTGCCGTGCTCGGCGGCGTGGACGCTGTCATTTTCACCGCCGGAGTGGGTGAAAACTCTTCCGAAGTGCGCGCCGCGACCTGCGAGAAGTTTGGATATGTCCGGCTAAAGCTTGATCCTGAAAAGAACCTCAGTGCTTCTTCCGATCAGGATATCGCTGCCTCTGATTCGTCCGTTCGCGTATTGATGATACGTGCGCAGGAGGACTGGGCAATTGCGCAAAGCTGCTGGAATCTCAAGCGAGTCGAGCCATCCGCTTCCACGGCGGTCAAGCCTGCTGGAATCTTCACTCAAAACTAGACTTGACCTCCCGTGTGCGAGACACGATGGTGGTCGAACCACCAAGCCCATGGAATGAGGATTACGATAGCTATAATGCCGGTCCAGGCAATGTCGGCGATAGTTGCGGGTGGGTCACTAAAGCGGTCGCCAACGTACGCCACCAGAAGTAAACCCACATACGCCAGAAAGCCGTAATGTCCAATACGGTCGTGGGCGCGTGTGCTGCGTACGTAGAGCCAGACGCCGGTCGCGAACATGAGCATTTCTACAATGAGGGTTCCCGCGATCGAGTTCCACAGTCCGAGACCGAAGCGAGGCCCGCCTGGATAAAGCGGCATATCGGGGCGGTGTGTTACCCAGTCCAGGATCCAGTGGCTTACGACGCCGATCCAGATGGCAATCGTGCCGGGCAGATAGCGCCCGATCCAGTAATAGATCAACGCGAAAGCGGTTGCCCACGCTATGCACATGAGCAAGCTGTGTGACCATGGGAAATACGTGAGATCAATCGGCGTGAAGCGCGTGTTGCCGGGATCAATCCGCGCGCGCTCCCAGCCGAGCAGCAAGAACACCGGCCACAGCATGTCGGACAATAGGGGCGCGGCGAGCAGCGCCGCCAGGGAAGTGCGGGGCGCGAACTTCTTCGCAGCAAAACCGATGGCGAAATGACCGATGAACATTTCAGAGCCGCCTAAATCCTCGTAGAGGCCGCAGCCTCTCTGCGGATTCTATCGCTCGAAGCGCAGGTTCGTTATATCCTAACGATAGGTGGTTTATGTGGGGCTCTGACTTTCTTAAAGCGATCCGCCCTCCGGAGCACCGCTTGGCTTGGCTGGTTGCCGTAGCCGCGGATGCCATTCAGATCTTCGCATTGCCGTTGTTTGCCGGCGGGGGCCTGTCGCCGGCGGACACGCTCCTCGACGTGGCTACGGCGGCGATTCTTATCCGATGTCTCGGCTGGCACTGGGCCTTCCTGCCTACGCTTCTTGCGGAAATGATCCCCGGCCTTGATCTGTTTCCTACATGGACCGCTGCGGTGTTCTACGTAACCTATCAGCGGGTTCGCGCTGGAGAACCTGAAATTCTCCCTCCAGGCCCTGCTCCGGCGCGTCGGCCTTAGAATTAATAGACCGTGATGGCTGCGGAAATCGAACCCATCCGCTACCTCTAGCCGTATCATTTGACTTGCTCGAACAAGCAACGTAACATTTTTTGCCAGTGATCGGGCGAACCATTTCGCACTACCGCGTCCTCGAAAAGCTCGGCGGTGGCGGGATGGGCATCGTATGGAAGGCCGAAGATACCACCCTTCACCGCTTTGTCGCGCTAAAGTTTCTGCCTGAGGACTTGGCCAAAGATCGTCAGGCGCTGGAACGGTTCGAGCGCGAAGCCCAGTCAGCGTCGGCGCTGAATCATCCAAATATCTGCACCATTTACGAGATCGGACAACACGACAATCAGCCTTTCATCGCCATGGAATTCCTCGATGGCCAGACCCTGAAACATCTGATCGTCGGGCGGCCATTGGATCTTGACCAGCTGCTGGAAATCGGTATTTCAGTTGCGGATGCGCTCGACAACGCCCACGGCGAAGGCATTATTCACCGCGACATCAAGCCCGCCAACATATTTGTCACCCGGCGCGGCCTGGCCAAAGTGCTGGACTTCGGCTTGGCCAAGGTCGTCGCCCGCAAAACCGAAGCCGCTGAGACCAGCGCTACGGCATTCAGCGAGCCGCACCTCACCAGCCCGGGCAGCACTCTTGGCACGGTAGCCTATATGTCGCCGGAACAGGCACGGGCCAAGGACCTGGACGCGCGTACGGATTTGTTTTCCTTTGGCGTCGTTCTTTACGAAATGGCCACTGGCACACTCCCGTTTCGCGGCGACAGCACGGCAGCGATCTTCGAGTCGATCCTGCGCAAGGCTCCCGTGCCCCCGGTGCGGCTTAATCCTGATCTTCCTCCGAAGCTGGAAGAGATAGTCAGCAAGGCGCTGGAGAAGGACCGCAATCTTCGCTATCAACACGCCGCCGACATGCGAGCTGATCTTCAGAGGTTGAAGCGGGATACAGAATCCGGCAGGAGCGCGATCGTCGAGGCCGCGCCACCCGCCCCGCCAGTCGCCACTCCGCCGCCAATCGAATCGGCACCTCTTCCCGCCAGCGCTGCGGGATCGTCTTCACGCACCGCAGCCGCTTCGGGACAGGTGAGCCCGGTAGCAACCACGGCCCCGGCACGCAAACGCACGTGGCTGTTTGTCTCTGCGGTAGCTGGGTTGATTGTTGCCGCGCTTGCTAGTTTCTGGTTCTTCCGCGGACGGGCCGCTCACCCTGCTGGCATTGCGGGCCACAAGGCGATCGCGGTTCTGTATTTCTCAAATCTCTCTCAGGATCAGTCGCTCAACTGGCTGGACAACGGCCTCACCGACATGCTGACCACGAACCTCGCCCAAGTGAAGGGCCTGGACGTGCTCTCCACCGAGCGCGTGATGGGCGCCGTGCAGCGCGCCAGCAAAGATGGCAAGTCGATGAATCCTGCGCAGGCGCAGAGTGTCGCGCGCGATGCCGGCGCGGATGCCTATATTACGGGCGCGCTATTGAAGATTGGACCCACGCAACTGCGCCTTGACGTGCGCGCGCAGGATACGGGTACGGGACAGATTTTGTTTTCCGACAAGCTGGAAGGGCAGGATGTCCAGAGCATCTTCGGCATGGTGGACCGGCTCACTGCGAGCATCGCCGGCAGTTTTTTGCCCGCATCTGAGGTGCCGCAAAAAGCGCCGGAGATCGAGCAGGCTTCCACTTCGAACGTTGAGGCTTATCGCCATTACCAGTTGGGCGTCGACTATGCCCGTCGCTTCCTCACCACGGACGCCATCCGGGAACTGGAAGAGGCCGTCCGCCTGGATCCCGAGTTTGCTCTTGCCTATTTGCGGTTATCCGACGAGTACTCCTTTGAGGGCGACGCGCGGCGAGGCACGGAGACGGCAGTCAAAGTGGAGCAGTTTCAGTCGCGGCTGCCGCGTTACGAGCAACTGTCCTTGCAGGTGCTGAAGGCCGCGCGCTCGCGGGACCCGGAGGCCGAGTTGAGTGCCCGCGAAGCACTCGTGTCGGAATTTCCCCGCTCGACTAACGACCGCGGAATCCTTGGTGCCTTTCTATCAGCCTTGGGAAAACGGGACCAGTCTCTTGAGTTATTCCAACAGGGGCTGGCGCTCGATCCGAAGAGTGAAGATCTGTTGAACTTTCAGTCTTACGAACTAGCCCGATGGGGTGACCTCAATGGTGGGCTGGGGGCAAACGATGCCTACATTGCGGTCCGTCCCGGCGATCCGAATCCGTTCGACAGCCGCGGCGACATACTTTTCATGTCTGGCCGAGACGACGACGCTGTCGCTGCCTACCGCAAAGTGCTCGAACTGAAGCCGGACTTCAGCGACTACGGAGAGTACCTCAAACTGGCCATCGTCTACACCGACCAGAAGAAACCAGACGTGGCCAACGCCTCGTTCCAGCAATATGCGCAACGCACATCGCCTCTCTCGCGTCTCTATGTTCCGGGATTCCAGGCCCAGTTCAAGCAGACGGCGGGGGACTTCGAAGGTGCGCTTGCCAGTTATCGCGAGGCGCTTTTGCAAATGGGAAAGGCAAAACAGAGCGAGGCCGCGGGGAGTTTCCTACAGTCCTATGGGGTGCTGTCGCTTTTGCTGAGTGAGGGTTCCTCGGCTCTCTCTTTTATTCAGCAACAGAAACTCGATGACGAGCAGTTGCCCATAGTGGCGTTCCTGCAGACCATGGCGGGAAACCCAAGCACGGCCCAGCAGAGTCTACAGAAGTATGCGTCGAGCCATCCATGGATTGCTCCGGGGGCTCTTGAAATTGATCGAGCCTTCGCTGACGTGACTCTCGCGGTACACAATGGGGATGGGCAAACGGCTTTGAGCCGCGCCGCAAGCATTCCCAATTTCCAGGATGCGTATCTGCTATACCTCAAGGCGCGCGCCCACCTGCTCACCAACGACTACGCGTCGGCAGAAAACGAGTTTCGCGCCGGATTGCGAGCTGGGCGTAATTTAGAGAACGGTCGCACTATGGCGGAGCGGTTTCCTGCGCTTGGAATCCTGTCGCATTACTATCTGGGCGAGCTCTACGAGCGAACCGGCAAACGCGATCAGGCAATCAACGAATATCAGGAATTTCTCTCTTACTTCGCAAGTACTCAACCCCGGGTTGCTCAGATCGGTGATGCTCGGGCCGCACTCAAGCGCCTGATGCAGTGAGGTCAGGCCTCGTTATCATTCTCCGCTCGCTCGCTTACTGCTCGGGTGCGTTCCCAAACTCTTTTCTCAAGTCTCTTGCCACAGGGAAGCGCAGAAAATATTGTGTGACGGCCGCGTTCGCTGTACTCTTTTGTCAGGCAAATCTGCCTTCGTGAGGCGCTACGTGCAGCGAATTCGGCTCGCAGTTGGTTGTTTCTTTCTGATCGCGTGTCTGGTTTCAGGGCTCAGCCTCGCCGACGATAGCCAGGTTGTCCGCGTCGGTGTGACGGTAGTTGGGGCTGCGAGCGGGATTACGGGCGTCGCCGGCCGCGATCGGCTGGTAAAAGCCTTCAGCAAGCAGAAGAAATCTCCAGTGCAAGCGGTGCCAATAGACGCCACAGGTGATCAAGTTACGGCCGAGGCGAAGGCGAAAAATTGTACGTTGGTGTTGTTCACGACGGTGACGGAAGCCCACAATGAAGGAGGGGCGTCTGGCAAGCCGGGACAGACCACGAATATCCCGGAATACCACACGACTGTCGAATACAAGTTATACCGCGTGTCGGACGCTACCGTTGCCGCAACCGGTTCAGCGGTTGCACAAGATATAGGTTCGCTGGGGGAAGTTGTGCAGCAGGCACTGGACCACGTCGCCCCCAAGGTTGTTAACGACATCAAGAACATGGGAACGCCCAAGTAGCTGCACGGCGCTCGACTTCCTTCCGCTGGGCTTCTGGTAAACCACGACGAACGTCGTCCGGCCGCAAGCAGGGCTTCGACCGCCCTCATCAAGACCGCGGCAGTGCAAAAGATTGCGGTCTATCTATGCAGTTCGCCCTGAATTGTATTGACATGTTCGGTCCCCAAGCCCCATTATGTGGACGGCTTTCCTGCGCGGCATCCTGGGATGTTGACTCTCGGATGCGCGCCTCGGCATTCTCCCCCTCCGAGAGGTTCACTGGCGCCCTAGGGCGGCAATCTCAAATCGTTCGCTGTGTATCGGTTCGAACTTGAAAGAGCACGAGGGTATGACTATGAAGATCTCTGCAATGGCAGCGGTTGTAGCACTGAGTGTGTTGATTCCAACCATGGTTTTTGCACAAAGCCTTGAAAGCGGAGCACTGCTCTCAATTCAAAGCTCCGATGGCACTTTGCGACTGGGCGTTTACGACAGTCAGATTCACTCTGGCGTCATCCAAACCAGCCCATGCGATACGGCTGAAACGGATGCCTACGTGCTTCAGGGAGGATCACCGACAGGTTGCGATCCGGGAGATCCTTACGAGACTAGCCAAGCGCAAGGGGCGTTCGAGTTCGCGGGCACTGGATACAAGCTCGACGTAAAGACCTTCTATCAAGTCGGGGGCTGCAACACCGCCGGTACAATCTGTGCCAATCCCGACACGGGGTTTCTCACGGTTACGAACAATGGTAACTCGAGTTTCGCCGGCACGATTACACTGTCCGGCACATCCACACTTGGCGGACCGCCGTACTGCGCGATAGGAGGTGCGGCTTCTGATACTTGGACTAGCGGGCTCGCTGCAGGTGCGTCGGTGACATTAGCCTTGGGTACCCCCAATGCTGAGAACCCCAATAGTTCGGACAGCAGCAACTGCGGTGGATTCAACGCCCCGCAGACACAAACTATAACCGCCGGCGCGACCGCCATATTTCCGATCGGGACCGACGACTACGAACTAGCCGCGGTTGATAACGCGGGGGGCGAGCAGATTACCGTCCTCCCGATTCCGGTGCTGCAGTCAACGTCCAATCGGGGCTCGACTCCCGCGAACACGTTTAATCCGGGCCCCTTGTTCTCCACTTTCAGCTGCTCTCCATACGGCGATTTCAGCGAAGCTGGGAATCCAGAATGTACCGAGTTTCAACTGACTTGTTCGGGAGCGTCGGACTGCGAGACTTTCCTCTACACGGCGACGACCCACTACAGTTTCCCGCCCAGCTTTCTGGGGCTTGGCGGTCCTGGTTTCCTGAAAGCCAGCGGACAAAGTTGTCCTTCCACCAACTTCGACAAGAATATTTTTGAATTCTACTCGCAGGACACGACGCACAAGGGCGGAGGCGGCGGGTTGTCCTGCTTTGTCGCGGCATATACTCCGGGCGCTCCGCCAGTTGTGACTGCATCGTCTTTCGAGGGATTTGAGTGGCCGGTGTCGGACACTCAGCTGAATCCCATTATCGCGGGATTACCCGTGCCGCTTTCGTGGGACTATGACGTTCCGAATCTCACCGTGTGCCCCAATGCTTCTGGTAACGGCTGCACCGCTCCTTGGGTGTACCCGTCCTCGATTCAGATCGCGTGTCCGAATGGGCCGCCCGTCCCCCCGAACCCGACTCCTATCTCGGTAAGCCGGCTGCTGAACTTCGGACAAGGAGAGGATGGTCTTACGGAGTACTTCTTCTTCTGGCTCACTCAGAGACATTCCAAGGGCTGCACCAGCGCCGTGCTGACGTTCGACAACGGCCTGTCGGTAGTGCCCGCGCAGTTCAAATATATCTTCTGAGTGTTTCGAAGTGCAGGCTGCGATGGTCGCGGCCTGCACCCTCTTTTTTGTCCTGATTAGCCATCAGATTCGGTTCAAGACTCAATTCACCGTAAGAAGAACGTCGTCATGCGTGAGTCGCTGGAGTGTTTCTGATTTTGAGGAGCTTTGCTGTGGTCAGTTTTTGACCGATTGTGACCAGCGGGTTGACTTCTTCGTACATGGTCTTGAAGTCAGAGCGTTGAAGAAGTCTTGTCGGCGCCTGGATCATCGTGCATGGCGTCGATCAACTGAAGAGCGTCTTGATAGTGCTGCTGCGCTTCGAGCTGGTTGTCCGATGCCCGAAACATGCCGGCCAGCAGGTAATGCGCTTTGGCGCTCAGGGGCTTCAATCCGAGCTTATCGGCCTGCAGAAGGGCTCGCTCCAATTCCTGCTGAGCGCGCGCGTTGTCTTTAATTTGCAACATCGCCTCCGCCAAGGACACCGAGCAGTCCACGAGCGTGTACTTCAATCCAAGATTCTCCGCCTGCTGCAACAGTGGCTGCAGTTTGGTGATAGCTTGCTGCGCATGTCCTTCTTGGATAGCAACCTTCGCCAGATTGATCTTGGCGATGAGGATTTTGTCGGGCTCTTTACTCTGGTTGGCGGCCTGCAGTGCCTGTTCATACAACGCTTCCGCAGCTTTTGAGTTATCGCGATAATAGGCCGCGTCGCCCTGGAATGAGAGAGCCTGTGACAGCATTCCATCGTTCTTCAGTTCGCGCGAAAGATTGAGCGCCTCATCGAGGTAGCTCTTCGCCTCATCGTCGCGACCAGCGAGAATGAGTGCCTGAGCATAACCACTCAGGATCTCTGCCATCCAGTAAGTTTTGTCCTTCAAGTCCTGGAAGGTCTTCAGTGCAGCCTGCTTGGAATTAATGGCGGCGCCGAACCGCCCCTGATAATCCAAAATCATCCCCAGAGTGTAAGACTCAATGGCTGCGCCGCGAGTGTCATTCATGCTGCGGCGCAGTTCGAGCGCCCGCATGTATTGCGAAAAAGCCTGGTCGTAATCGCCCATCTTGACCGAGGTTTCGGCCAGGTTGTGGATGGTCTCAACGATGTCATCCGGCACCTTGGACTTTTCGCGCAATTGCAGTGCCTGCAGGTAATAAGTTCGAGCGTCTTCGTATTCGCCTTTTGCAAAATAGACGCCCGCGATGTTGTTCAGGCAACCCGCCTGCAGGTTTTCATTGCCAATATCGCGCTCGATTTGCAGCGATTCTTTATACATTTTCAACGCCTGATCATGGTCGCCGCGATCGTCGTAGAAATTACCCAAGTCAATCAGAGTGTCGCCCAGACCGCGCTTGTCCCCGATCTCACGCCGAATCTGCAACGCTTCCTGAAAGTTGTCGAGGGCTTCCTTGTTCTTGCCCAATAAGACCTGAGTTCTCGCAATTTCGTTCAGGCTGGAGGCAATCCCGCGCTTCTGCCCAATGCTTCGCCAGATGGCAAGTGCTTCCTGGTCATTGCGCAAGCCATCCTGCGGACTGTTCAACATCCGGTAAGCCACGGCCATCGCATGCAAGGTGGCAGCCTTTTGTTCCTGATTATTCAATTGAACGGACAGGCTCAAAGCCCGGTTCAGAGGATCAAGGGCGCCTTGCGCGTTGTCGCTCTTAATGGCAAGACGGCCCAAGGCCAGGGTTGCGTTGATGTCCTTCGGATTCGCTTTCAGAATCTTTTGGTTATATTCGCCAGCTTTGGCAAAGTCTCCCGATTGCTCGTAAAGAGCCGCCAATGCCGACTGCGCGTCCGTATTCCCGGGCGAAGCTTTGGCGATGGTCTCGTAGGCTTTGATCGCGGCGGGGAAGTTCTTGGCGATCTGGGCCTGACTCGCAAGCACCAGATACTTCTCTGCCTCCGGCAGGCTCTGGCTCAAACCTACGGCTCTTTGAGCCGCCCGCTCGGCCTCGGCATCGTAGCCCAAATTGCTGTATGTTTGCGCCAGCTTGGCAAAAGCCAAAGCAAAAGTGCCATCTTTCTTGGTGGCAGCCTCCAACTGCTTTTCTGCCTCGAGATTCTTACCTTCCCGCAGCAGCTCGTTCCCCTGGTTGTAGTCGCGCAATGCTTCAATCGAGGTCGACGTCGGCTGATAGGAACTCGCCTTCAATTCCTTCAACACATCCTTGGACAGAGCGAGGTTCTGCCGGACGGAATCGGCGAGTTTATCGAACGCGGCTGGAATATCTTTTTCGCTCAGCGCATCGGCTTTCATGGAGATAGTGCGATTGTTTTTCAGGTCCTGCAGGGTGGCATCGATGCGAACCTGATCACCGAAGCGCGCGTACTGACCAAACACGACCACATCGGCGCTGCTGAACTCAGCAATGCGGCGGAGCATGGTCGGATCGAACGAAGTATTCGGCGCGATGTGGAGATCCTGGAGGACCTGGAGTAATCGGTCGGGAGAAACCGTCCGCAACTGGGCGGACTGGCCGACATCGGTGCTCAGCATGTCCGCCAGGCTCGGCCCCAGCCAGTCGAAATTCGGGTCTCCGGAAGCGTTTCTAAAAGGCAGGATTGCCAGCGACACTGCCGGAGCGGTACTGGTTTGCGCGGGAGCGGGCTGAAACAGTTTGTCGCGGAAGCGGTATCCACTGATCGCAAGAACGATCACGATTATGCCCGCCGTGATCGACGGCCACGGGATCGTCCGGCCCCACGGACCAATCTTGGGCTCGAAGCTCAGGGTAGCGCCGGCGCGCTTACCTTGCCACGTCTCCAAGTCAGCCAAAAGCTCCGCAGCGGTTTTGTACCGCAGTTCGAGATCACGCTCCAGGCACTTGGTGACGATATCGCTTAGCGACTTGGGGATACTGTTGTCGTGGTCGGAAACTGGCGAAACCCGCTCCTGGGTGCGCCGGATCAGGCTGGCGATTGTGCTGTCCGCCTTGAACGGCATCTGCCCGGTGAGCATTTCGTAAAATATGAGTCCCAGGGCAAAGATGTCGGAGCGCTGATCCAGAGGCTTGCCGAGCGCCTGTTCTGGAGACATGTACTCCATCGTCCCGACCAGAGCCCCACTCTGAGTCATTCCATCGCCTTCGAGGGTGCGAGCCAGGCCAAAATCCATTACCAGGATCCGGCCGGTCTTGTCGCGCATGATGTTCTGCGGTTTCAAGTCGCGGTGGATCACTTCCACGCTGTGCGCCGCTTCCAACGCCCGGCAAACCTGCTGCATAATCTCTACCGACTCTTCGGGCGAAAATTTCTTCTTTTGATGGAGGAGGGTCAGCAGGTTGTCGCCCTCGACGTACTCCATGGTGATGAACTTCATCCCATCGGCTTCACTCAGGTCGTAAATGCGGATTACGTTGCGGTGCGTCACCTGGTGGGCGAGCAGCAACTCCTGCTTGAAGCGATCCACAATGGCCCTATCGCGAGCTAAATCAGGTCGGATTACTTTCAGAGCTACCGTGCGGTTCAGTTCTAGGTCAGTCGCTTTGTAGACCGCACCCATTCCGCCTTGGCCAAGAATCTGAACGATCTCATAGCGTTGCGCGAGCACAGTCCCCGGCTGCAGTGTGGTCGGGTCCGAAGGCGCGACGGGCCTGGGCCTTTGCTTCGTCTTGTCGGCCGCCGGCGTCGCCGGAGAATCCAGGCTAATGTCGATCACCGTCGGCGCATCAGGTGAATAATCTACGAAGGTCGGAGCATCGGAGGGCACATTCGCGCCGGAAGACGAAGAGGCTCCCTCTGATGGCGTTCGTACGCCCGCAATGTCGTTGCCCGGCGCGTCGCGCTGCTGGCCCGGTCTGAGGTCCCGTTTCATCAAAATTGCCACAGCAATGGTAGCTTAAGCGAGGCTAGGCTGGCGGGAATTCTTGGGGAGACGCCCTATACTGGTTACCGCCCGGGGGAGACGGCTAGCCGCTGCTAAAAGCAACAATACCACACACTTCTTCTCTCATCCAGGATACGGATATCCTCGTGCCAAGACCTTCTCCAAGTCAGCGTCGTATCCGTAGATATCGTCAAAGAAGTGAACCTCGTTCTGCTGATCCACGACGGCTGTTCCGTAGATGATCAGTACTGGCACGGGATTTGTGAGATTGATCTGCACGTTGTCTTTGCCCGTCTGCATGGCGGCACGCACCCGCTCCAGCGACCAGTCTGGCTTGTCGCGTAAGACCCAGGCTGCGAGTTCGGCGGGTTTTTCAACGCGGATGCACCCGTGGCTGAAGTCACGGCGCGATTGCGAAAATAACTGCTGCGAGGGCGTGCTGTGCAGGTAGACGTTGTATTCGTTGGGGAACATCAGCTTGACCAGCCCCAGTGCGTTGGTAGGACCCGGCTTTTGCCGTACCATCAATTTTCCAGCGCTGAGCTGCTGGAGAATGTCATCGCTGATCGTGCCCGAAGTTACTACGCTGCTCTGCGGTGTGACCACCTCGTAGTTCTTTTTAGCGATGTAGTCGCGGTCTTTTCTGATCGCTGGCACGATTTCTGATCGCAGGATGCTCGGCGGTACGTTCCAATACGGACGGAACACCACGTACTTCATGTCTCTTTCGAAGACCGGAGTCTCGTGGCGATAAGCTTTGCCCACGATCACGTTCATCATCAGGCCGATGGTGCCGTCCTGGTTGTAGGCTCGCAGGCCAAACTCGGGGATATTGACCACGATCGGTGGCCGAGGAAATTGATACGGCACCCATCGCCAGCGCTCCAGCGTGAGGCGCAACTGCTCAACGCGGAAGGTCAAAGGCATATTCAACTGCTTCAGGGTTTGGGCACCGAGCCGTCCATCCGGACCAAGGCCATGTCGCGCCTGAAAATGTTTGACGGCATCGACTAGCGGGCCGGCGTAGATATTTGAGTTTTCGGGTGCGGCGCCATCCGGCAGGTCGCCCAGCAGGCGCAGCAAGCGCGCCAAGCGCGGAACTCCGTCATAAGTGCCACCGGGGTCGACCGGCTTGGCGGGAACTGGCAGTTGTTCTCCGTCGTCCTGTCGCGATGACTCCATGTATTGTTGCAGTGCCCTTTGGGTGCGTTTGTAACCAGCGAATGGTGGCTCTACTTGATCCAGTTCGGCGGAAACGTCGGCTCCGTGGATCAGCTCATCCCGCAAGAACGCGGGCAGATCATATTTCTTCGCCGAGACGTCAAGATTGAATTTGAAATGCTGGGGATTAACTCTGCCAATATGCAAATCAGAAATGTAGCGCATTACGCAAACCGTCAAAGCAGCATCGAAGTGTGCGCGGTCAGCCGGGGATGGAGACTGATGCAGGCGCGCCAGCCGATCCGTCCAGCGTGAACCGTCGTAATCTTCAGCATTCAGCCCCTTGGCGTCAGCCTGCTTCAGCACTTCGATCAGCGTCTGCGCTTGTTGAGTTGGCTCATCGTTGTTCAGCCAGGCCGGGGCGAAATTCGCTGCTTCGTAAAAGTTGGTTACATGAATCCGGTAGTCAGAAAAATCAGGCCAGCGAAGATCCGCCAGCTGCCCGGTCGCGGCAATCTGGCGGAGCGTGGCGGTAAATTCGGATGAGGCATCGGCCGTAGGTGCGACTTGAGATCCGAAAGGTGCGGCTACCGCGACCAGGCAGCTCATGGTTAGCAGGAGCAACGGTTTAGATTTCGTTGCCCAGCGATATTTCATCGATATCTCTCCCTGACAGCGGCGCAGGAATCTTTGGCGGCGCTGGTGCGTGCGTTACAAGTTCGTACGACGATGCCACAGCCTAGAACGTCTCCGCAAGATGTGCAAGCACGTGCGGCTTATTTGCAAACCTGATACGTTAGAATCCGGTCGGATCGAAGGGTTACGATCCGTCCCTCTTAGCGAGATTGGGGCCCTGCTTGAATCGAAAAGCGCTGACCATCGTGATCGTTGTCGCGGCAGTCACTCTGGCGTTCTCCAAGCCCAAGCTGGTGATGAGTTGGAAGAATCCCAGCTACGTAACGGTAAAGAAGTTCCAGCGGGTGCTGGCGATGGGTCTAAGCGAGAAGACGGACGTTCGCGTCGATTTCGAGGACGCGCTTGCGCGACAGCTGTCGCAAACCGGCGTGACTGCGATTCCCGGTCATGCCATTCTGCTGAGGCCCGAGTCGACACAACTCGATCTGAATTACCTGAAAGCGCAAATTGTGGAGAACAAGATCGATGCGGTCGTGGTGTCTCGCCTGATCAAAGTAGAAAACAAGGTGACCTATATTCCTGGAGGGCCTTCCGTCTCGCCCTTTCCTTACTACACCACGTTTTATGGGTATTACCGGGTCGTGTATCCGGTGGTCTATTCGCCCGACTATCTGCGGGAAGAAAAGAAAGTGCGGATCGAGACGAATCTCTATAGCACGGCTTCGCCCGAGGGAGATCTGGTTTGGACAGGGGTCACGGACACCTTCAATCCGTCGAGCGTCCATAAGACGATCAACGGATTGGTTAAGCTCGTAGTTAAGGAAATGCAGAGCGAAGGCGTGCTCTAGCTGCTAGCTTGGCATATTTCCGAGTCCGACTTCCGCAGGTCGTGAAGTCTGCGGGTAAGCGAAAGAGGAACGAGCGTGGATGGGAGAAAATGGCTGCGCAGGATCGGTGTAGGGGTCGGGGCCCTGATCGTGGTGGTGCTCACGCTCTGGGCAACGGCCGCACTGTATTTTGATCTGCCATCGGCCCCGCTTCGCAAGGCGGCCGCCGCGACCTATCTGGTTGGGATCTCCGCGGGCGCGCTGTTCTATCGTCGCTTTGCACTTCTGATCACGCTCGCTGGATTTGCTCTCGTTCTCGTTTGGTGGTTGTCGCTCAAACCATCTAGCACACGTAATTGGCAAGCCGACGTTGCTGAAACGCCCTGGGCTGAGATTGCGGGCGATCGTGTAACTATCCACAACGTCCGCAACTGCGATTATCGGGCGGAGTTCGACTACGACTGCAAGTGGGAAACGAGGACTTTCAATCTTTCGAATTTGAGGGGGCTGGACATCGCGCTGACATATTGGGGCTCGCCGTGGATCGCGCATCCGATCGCCAGCTTCGATTTTGGCGATCAAGGCCATGTTCCCATTTCCATTGAGACTCGCAAGGTCGTCGGCCAGGGGTATTCCGCGATTCTTGGATTCTTCCGGCAGTATGAGTTGACCTACATTGTCAGCGATGAACGGGACCTGATCCGGCTACGTACAAACTACCGAACTGGAGAAGAAGTCTACCTGTTTCGCACGGTTGCCAACCCCCAGCAGGCGCGCGGGTTGTTTCTGCAGTATCTCGATCACGTTAACCGCCTACACAACACGCCGGAGTGGTACAACGCTTTGACCAACAATTGCACTACGAATATTGCAGTTGCCGAAGCTGCAAGAGAAGGTAGGCGGACACGTTGGGATTGGCGCATTCTGCTCAATGGACATTCCGACGAAATGATGTACGAGCGGCAACAGTTAGTGACAGAAGGCTTGTCACTCAAGGACTTGAAAGACCGAGTCCACATCAATGCTGCCGCTCGCCTGGCCGACAAAGATCCAGCTTTTTCGGCGCGAATCCGGGAGGGGCGTCCCGGATTCTCCAGCCAGTTCTGACTCGGCTGACAAACGCGCCGACCCCTATCAATAAAATATGCCGTAACAAAGAAAATACTAGTTTCGCCCTACGCTGAAAGGGGCTAAAAGCATAGAAGGCTGTTCCGCATCCTTCCGCCGCGCCACGAATGACGGTTCCTTGCGAAGCCCGATTGCTCGTAGCAATGATGGCTAATGGCCAAGACATCATCTACTAAGAAAGTTTTCGCCACCGGTGGAATCAATTCGCATTCTCGTCGTCGATGATTTCGAACCCTTCCGGATGTTTGTGCTTTCGGTGTTCTCCAAGACTTCGGAATTCCAAATCATTTGCGAAGCTTCCGACGGATTAGAAGCTGTCGAGAAGGCCGAAGAACTAAAGCCGGACTTGATTTTGCTCGACATCGGCCTTCCAAAACTGAATGGAATCCAGGCCGCTCGACAAATCCGCAAGCTTGCGCCGAGTTCCAAAATACTCTTTCTGAGCCAGGAGTCTTCTGCCGACGTAGCGCAAGAAGCGCTCGACGTGGGCGCAATGGGATACGTGGTCAAAGCCCACGCTGGAAGCGAACTGCTGGCTGCTGTGGAAGCGGTTTGCCAAGGCAGGCGGTTTGTGAGTGTTGGATTGTCGGGCGGCTGCCTCACCAACAGTACGAACTCGCAACCGCTTGATTGCCTGGACGACAAGGACGTTGTAGCACCGGTTGCACCTCTCGTGCTGTAATCGGGCAGACCCTCGCAATTAAGAGGCCCACTCCTCGCTATACGATCAATCCTCGCCCTCACTGCCTCGCGTCATGTGATGACCCTAGGCTTCTTCGCGATCCTTAACATCTCGGGAGCCTTTCGTCATCTAGATGCATCCTTACTTGCGTGAGGTTACCTTGCGATGAAACCGTTATCCGATCAGCTGGTGTCGAAGTTCCGAGTAAAGCACAGGCCGGACGTTGGATTCTGAGTGCGACCATTCTCGCTTCCAGCATGGCTTTTATTGACAGTACAGCTGTAAATGTCGCTCTGCCCGCGCTCCAGGCATCCCTCCGGGCAACGGTTGTAGATGTGCAATGGGTGATCGAGTCATACGGATTGTTTCTGGCAGCCTTGATTCTCGTCGGCGGTTCCCTCGGCGACTTGTTCGGACGCCGCCTCATCTTCATCATCGGAACCGCCCTCTTCGCGCTGGCTTCGGCTGGTTGCGGAGTTGCGTTGAACATTCATCAGTTGATCATCGCCCGATGCATTCAGGGTGCGGGAGCTGCTCTGCTCGTTCCGGGCAGTCTTGCGATCATCGGCGCATCGTTCAACGAGGAAAGCCGCGGAAAGGCGATCGGCACCTGGTCCGGGTTCACCACGATCACCACCGCTGTTGGGCCGGTGCTCGGGGGGTGGCTAGTCGAGCATGCTTCGTGGCGCTGGGTGTTCTTCCTCAATCTCCCGATTGCGGCGGCGGTAATCGCTATTTCGCTTCGCCATATTCCCGAGAGCCGCAGTGCCAGTACAGGCCGCATCGATTGGGTTGGAGCTTTTTTGGTGACGCTTGGACTGGAAGGCTTGGTTTACGGGTTCATCGAATCGGTGAATTTGGGTTGGACTCATTCTCTGGTGCTGGGGAGTCTGCTCGCTGGCTTCGCCTCGCTACTTGGCTTTCTGTGCGTTGAATCTAGGGTGACTTCACCGATGGTTCCGCTGTCGTTATTTGAATCCTCCAGCTTTAGTGGTACAAACTTGCTCACACTGTTGCTCTATGCCGCTGTTGGAGTTTTCTTCTTTTTATTTCCGCTAAACCTGATACAGGTCCAGCAATACTCCGCAACCTCCGCAGGCGCTGCCATCCTGCCCTTGATTTTGCTGATGTTCTTTCTCTCCCGCTGGTCTGGCGGACTGGTCGCGCATTATGGCGCCAGAGGTCCGCTGATCGTTGGCCCACTGGTCGCGGCGTTAGGTTTCGTTTTGTTTGCCGTGCCCTCCGTTGGAAATGGCTACTGGAAAGCATTTTTCCCCGCGATGCTAGTCCTGGGGTTCGGGATGGCGCTCACTGTAGCTCCGCTCACTACGGTTGTGATGAATTCAGTAGGGCAGGACCGAGTGGGAACCGCTTCCGGCATCAACAACGCAGTGGCCCGTGTGGCTGGCGTGCTCGCGATTGCGGTCCTGGGCATTGTCATGGTGCAAGCTTTTAGTTCTCGATTAAATCAGGGCCTTGCTCATCTTGTTCTGCCGCCAGAAATCTTGCAGCAGGTTCAAGCGGATGAGATCAAATTCGCGGGTTTGCAGGTGCCGACTGGCCTCGAGCCCGGCACAACCGCCGCCGTTAAACAGTTGATTGGTCACGCATTTGTCTTTGGATTCCGAATTATCATGCTGGTTTGCGCAGGGCTGTCTGTAGCAAGCGCTATGGTCGCGGGGTTAATGATTCCGAAGAGCACGTGAGCCCTCTTATTGCAGGCCGTAAGATTGTCATCGTTCTAAATGTATCGAGGTGGACACGAGTAAAATCTAGGTTGCAAGCAGGCGGCTTTGCATACGGGAGATCAACATGTCGATTCGACCGGTTAAGCGTCTCATTCAATCGAAGCCCACGCTCGAAGGTGCAGGCGTGCATCTGCGGCGTGCCTTCGGCTTCGGAAACACTAAGGAATTCGACCCGTTCCTTTTGCTGGATGATTTCCGCAATGACGTTCCGGAGGATTATCTCGCTGGCTTTCCCTGGCATCCGCACCGCGGCATAGAGACAATCACATACGTCTTGGCAGGAACTGTGGAGCACGGCGACAGCATGGGAAATCAGGGTGCCATCGCCGCTGGTGACGTGCAATGGATGACGGCGGGCAGCGGAATCATCCATCAGGAGATGCCCAAGGGCGACCAGTCTGGCCGGATGCACGGTTTTCAGTTGTGGGCCAACCTCCCGTCATCGCTCAAAATGACAGCGCCGCGTTATCAGGAAGTGAAGGCGCTCGATATTCCCGAGGTCAAGGATGACGATGGCACGCACGTACGAGTCGTCTGCGGAAACTTTTGGGGAAAGACTGGCCCGGTCGACGGCATTGCCGCCGACCCGATCTACCTCGATGTGTCGGTTTCTCCTGGTAAGAGAAAGACTCTGCCGGTGGAAACAACTCGGCACGCGTTCGCTTACGTTTTTGCTGGAGGGGGAAAGTTCTGCAACGCGTCGGGTCCACTCACGGTGCCGACCGAAGCGATAAAATGGGCGGACACCACGCCTCCCGTGGAAGCGGATAACCGCTCACTCGTGTTATTTGATCGCGGCGACGAGATTACCGTGCAAGCTGGGGAGGACGGAATCCGGTTCCTGCTGGTCTCGGGAAAGCCGCTCGAAGAGCCCGTCGCATGGTACGGTCCGATCGTGATGAACACGCAGGCGCAACTACAACAGGCATTCGCAGAACTCCAGGAGGGAACTTTTTTGCAAGCCAAAGGGCGCGAGTAGGTTACATGCCAGCCGAGGTCGTATTCCAGACTCCACGATGGGGCACAGTTGATCAATCCGACCAGTCGCTCTCTCCGTTCTCATCAATCGCTGCTGCGCAGGTTCATCACGTTGGGGCTAATCGCAATCGCAATGCTGGCCGTGATTCTCCTGCTGAACGTCGGTGGTTGGAAGACCCGCATTCGAGCGAGGTTGTTTCGCACGGGGAACTGGCCGCTGGTGGTGTCGCCGCCGGCAAACTTTCGGCCGCAGGTTCCTCCTGGATTCAAGGTTTCGGTTTTTGCCAAAGGTTTTACCCAGCCGCGGTGGCTGGCGGTAGCTCCCAACGGTGATGTGTTTGTGGCGGACTCCGCAATCGGAGAAGTAGTTGTGTTGCACGATCCGCAAAGCCGGGGTAGTGTTCAATCGCGCGAGATCTTTGCCGACCGCTTAAACCTGCCTTTCGGAATCGCCTTTCATGATGACTATGTTTACGTCGCCAATACCAATGAAGTCGTGCGTTTTCGTTATGATTCCAAAACGTCGCGGCGGCTCGGGGACGCGGAGCATGTACTCGATCTCCCAGGCATGGGCTACAACCAGCATTGGACGCGCTCACTGGCTTTCAGTCCGGATGGCGAGAAGTTATTTATCTCGGTGGGATCGAAGGACAATATCTCAATCGAGTCCGATCCTCGACGGGCCGCGATTTTAATTGCCGATCCTGATGACAAGAACGTGCGAGTGTTCGCCAGCGGTTTGCGGAATGCCGCCGGAATCGGTTTCAACCCCGAGTCCGGTGACTTGTGGGCCGCAGTGAATGAGAGGGACGATCTTGGCGACGACGTTCCATCTGACTTCTTCACCCATGTCGTCGACGGCGGTTTTTACGGCTTTCCTTATTCCTACATTGGCAATCATGTGGACGATCGGGTGGCGTCTAGGCCGGACTTGGTTGCGAAGGCGATCATTCCTGAAGTGCTCCTTGGGGCACACGTTGCTCCGCTGCAGTTTGTGTTCTACGAGGGGCAACAATTTCCCTCCTTCTACCAGCACGGCGCTTTCATCGCGGAACACGGTTCGTGGAACCGGCGCATCAGGAGTGGTTATCAGGTTGTCTTTATCCCCTTCCGCGATGGCCTCCCGGCCGGAGATCCAACCCCTTTCTTCTCCGGATTTGTGCCTGATCCCGCCGGCAGGAATGTCTATGGGCGATTGGTGGGCGTGGCAGTGGCACCGGACGGTTCGGTGCTGATTTCGGATGATGGTGGAAAGTTGATCTGGCGACTTTCCTACCAACCCGAGCCATAAGCTAACTCGATAACACCCCAGCACGGCGATGAGTCGAGCCGGTGCATTACCATGACTGGAGAAGCCATGCACATTTTTCACGTCGTAGGAGCCGGGCCCAACTTCATGAAAGCCGCGCCCGTCATGCCTGCTCTCGTGGGACGGTCACGCAAGTGAGCGTATTGTGCAAGCTCTGCCGGAGTATTTTGCTTTCTTAAATTGATTCTTGAAGGTCGCAGATGAGCAGATTGTCACCACATTTGAAGTTTAGTCTTGCGGTTGCGATCTCCCTCTTAGTCGGATGGCGTCCGTTGTTGGGAACCCTCGCACTTGCGCTCCGTCGCGATGAATATACCCACATTCTCCTGATTGTTCCGATCAGCATGGCTCTGATCTATACGGAATGGCCTTCCCTCAGAACCGATCGTCAACCGAGCACTCGCATCAGTGCAGCCTTGTTGGTCGCGGCAATATTACTTGGAGTGGGGGGCATATTGACGGCACAATCCGACGCGCAACTGACGTGGGGCATGCTCGCGATGGTGACCTGGTGGCTAGGCGCGTTCATTGGGTGCTTCGGTGTCTGGACTTTTCGATCATTGCTATTTCCTCTCTGCTTTCTGTTCTGTTTGGTTCCACTTCCAGAGTTCACGTTGAATAAGATTGTGACTCTCTGGCAACACGGATCTGCCCTCTCAGCCAGCTTCCTGTTTTCAGCCTTGGGCATTCCGGTTACGCAAGATGGCGTCATGCTGACGATCCCCGGATTGAGCCTTGAGGTTGCCCAGGAGTGCAGCAGTCTTCGCTCCAGCCTTATGTTGATCGTCACCAGCATGGTGCTGGCACATCTATTTCTCCGGTCCTTTTGGAGGAAGGCTACTGTGGTGCTGGTCGCGATTCCTCTTTCGATTTTTAAGAATGGGATTCGAATCTTCACCATCTCCATGCTCGGGACGCACATCGATCCTGGATTCTTGCACGGCAACTTCCACCGGCATGGTGGCATTGTCTTTTATCTGTTGGCGCTGTTGGTTCTGCTGCTCCTGCTCTGGATATTGAACCGCACTCAAGGCGAATCATCCGAAGATCACAGCCAAGGGCAAAAGTCAGTGCGCGTGGGGCAACAGGTCGGTTGAAGTATTTACATCCGCGAGTCATTGCCGGGGAGCAACCATAGGCCATTCCACAGCGCGGATTCTGCCGTCTGTGTCGCGCGTGAGGGTTGGCGCGTATAGTCCCAGGAACTCGCGGCGCCACCAGAAGCCTGTCTTGCGTTTTTCGGCCGCGGTCGTGAACCAGTATTGCCAGAGAACCGCACGCACCTGATGCGGCGGCTCTTGCGGAAAAGGATTCCCCGCGAAAAGCGCAAGCACATCAGGGTCGGTCGAAAGCAAACGTACTTCGGTGTTGATTACGATGGGATACTCGCGCCACGATCCGAGAGAAGCGAACCACAGGTTCCAGTCAAAACGTGGCTGATAGGGCGCGTAAATGCCCGGCGGCTGGCGCGGGTCCTGCGGCTTATAGCGAAACGGATATGTCTGCCATTTCTGTCCGTCCTGCGAGCCCTGGAACTCGATCTCGTAGCGACCGCGAGTCATGACGGCAAAAAGGCCATATCGATTGGCGATGCGAAACGGTTCCAGCGCCTCGATCGGCGTAGTCGGCAGTTTCAGGGTGGGGAAGACGATCCAGAGCAATTCCACCGCGGTCGCATAGAAAATCCAAGCTAGCATAAGGCCGATTAATGAGCGCTTCAGCACGGTCAATTGTTGGCGGAAGAGGTCACGCCAATTTTCTGGGCGGCCATGCTCGGATTGCCTCTCTTCCGTTGATCGTGTCACAAGATCTCGCAGCGCGGAGGAGGAATAGGGTTCTGTCGGACTGGCTGTGGTGGGTCGTGTCAAGTCCGCACGGTCCATGGTTGTGCGATCGAGCAGGGGCCTTTTCCATCGCTGCGGTAGACAGTGCAGTAGCCCGCGGTCATCCAATAGCAGGAAGCCCAACGCAAGGACCAGGTAGTTCAAAAACGTATAGTTGGCGGTGAGGATGATACCGATCTGCCACGCGGTTGCGATGAAGAAGCACACGATGCGCCAGCGTCGCGGTAGAAACAGCATCCAGACTAAGCCCAGTTCGAGCGCAAGCGTGCTGTATGCCGTCAAGGCATGAAACCAGTGCGGCAGATGCTGTACGTACCAACCGACCCAAGTGGGTAGTGGTCCGTTCTGGTAGTACTCATCCATGGCGGTCATGTTCCGCCACTGCGGCTCGCCGCTGGCGATCTTGACCATGCCGGACTCGAAGTAAATGCGGAACCACTCCCACTGCAGGAGGAACAGGCTGGCGCGAGATGGTGGCCGCTTTGCACCCAGGCCCGGCCGAAAACCCGGCGGAGCGAAGAAAAGCGCGATGAATCCGGCTTCGAGCAACATGCCGTCGGATTGGTAGCCAGAGAAATCTCCCGCGGCACTCACGAATGACAGAAAACATACGAAACAAATTGCCAGCGTTCCGCGGGGCCAGACATTCAAAGCGAGCAGCAGCGATGCCACCATGCCTGCCCAACAGAGGAAGACCAGCATCTGCGGTCCGCTTGAAAGCCACAACAGAGTTGGCGCAAACCAAAAGCGCGCGTGGCCAACAGAATGCGCCACCGCTTGCAGATAGTCGCTTGCGGGCAGGATGCCTTCGGGGCCGATCAGCCCGCGGATCTGGAAGATCAGGGAAAAGAAGGCCGAAAAATAGATAAGGCCCAGTGCGCGCAGAAAGAGCCAGCGTGGTATCAGACGATTCGACGCGCCATGCTCCGAGTCCAACAGCCAGCGGACAGCGGATGCAGGAGCCCAGTCCATGAACGTTCAGGATTATACACAGGAAGGGAGTTGACGTTCTCGGTTGGTCTGGACTTAAAACGAAGACTGAGGACGTGCGGCTTTTGTCAGTTCTTGCGGGTCATTCAAAGCTTGATCGTCGTGCGAAACTATTCTCCGCCCCTCGACAGGGCCACAACTGTGTCCGTCTGATCGCGCGCTCCGTTTTCCAACACTTTAATCGTGAAGTTCACGGTGATCTTTGCTTGTGTCTCGACGGGCTGTCCGTTCTGCAGGTAAGGCTTGAATTGCCAGCGGCGGGCAGCTTCTCGGGCCGCTGATGCCAGGATCGCTGGACCATTGAGCACGCGCAAATCGCGGATCATGCCGTCAGCGCCTATCAGAGCCTGGAGCAGAACTGAACCTTGGACCTTCATCTGCCGACCGAGCAAAGGATAAGCCGACTCAGGCGCCTGCGGCGGGATCTGCGTTTTGGCGAGAGACATCTGAACGCGCTCCGCTGCAACCGTGGCCGGGCCACGCTCGGCTACCGTTGAATCCGCCACTGCAGAACTTGAGGCGGGAGCCATTTCAATCTTCAGCGCCTTGCTGCCGAGTTGAACGGTGTTGCGCGTTTCGCCAGCGATGACTTCGACTTCGAGCGGTGGAATTACGGCCGGAGCGGCGGTGCGGTTGGTTGCAATCGCGGGCCGAACCGTTGTTGCGGTTGAAGCCTTGGCAGCAGCAATGTGCGTTTTCGGTTGGGCTCCCGGTTGGGCTGCGGGAGTTGGCGTCTGAAATACTTTGTTCGGGATCCACTCAGGAGTTGTCTCTTCGGCAACCGCCGCCTCAGAGTCGCCGAACCAGAAACCGCGATCCTTCACCACCAGAACAACCAGGGCAACCAGAAGAAGAGCGAGAGCCAGGGACAGACGGCTGCGATCCCGATTGTACGCTGGGCTAGCGTTCATTCCAGCTTCCCGTCTTGTGGTTTGATCCAGCATTTTCTGGCTTCTCTTACTTTGCTAGCGTGCACTACTAAGATGATACGTTCCAGAACAGAGGGCAATGGCACGAGGGGGGGTGGGCATAGCACGATAGGGCCATATGACTCTTAGGGCTGGATTTAGCGTGTATTCGGGTCACGAGCTGCGTTCTCGACCATGCCCTCGGGTGGGCTCACGGTAGGTCGCTAAACGTAGTATTCTCAGGCACTTTTCAACACTTTCGTGGAAAACGTTGTGGAAAAGGGGGGAAGTATCTTTCTAACTGTCTCAGCGAGAGACGCTTCTACACCTTGCACTGAGTTGGTTGCTGGCACTTTAGTGTAAGTTGAAAGGCTCGCGAGATAGAACGCGACGGGGACGATTTGAAAATCAGGCTCGACAAACTTTTGCTGGAACGCGGACTTGCAAGTTCGCGCGAGCGAGCGCAAGCGCTGATCCTGGCCGGCAAGGTTTTGGTCGCTGGGCAAAAAATAGAAAAAGCCGGAACGGGAGTGGACGCGGCAGCTGAGGTTCGCCTTCTGGGCGAAGACTTGAAGTACGTGGGACGTGGCGGCCTTAAGCTGGAGAAGGCGCTCGAGCATTGGTGCATCGAGGTTGCGGGTAAAGTTTGTCTCGACGTGGGCGCATCGACCGGCGGCTTCACGGATTGTTTGCTGCAACACGGAGCCGCGAGAGTGATTGCCGTCGACACTGGTCACGGGCAGATCGATTTTCGTCTACGCCAGGACTCGCGCGTGCATTTATTGGAGAAGACCAACGCGCGCTACTTGACTCGTGAGCAAGTCGGTGAAGTGGTGGACGTCATCGCGATGGATGTTTCCTTCATCTCTGCAACTCTGGTTCTCCCCGCAGTCATCGCTGCAGCATTCCCCGCTTCTCCGGCGGAACGTCGTGGCCGGCAGGTGATTGTACTGGTGAAGCCGCAATTCGAGGCGGGTCGCGAACGAGTAGGGAAGGGGGGCATCGTGCGCGACGAGGCCATCCAGATGGCTGCAGTAGAGAAGGTGCGCCTCGCTCTGGTGGCACAGGGTTGCGCGCGCACGGACGTGATCGAGTCTCCGATTCAAGGCGCGGAAGGGAATCGGGAATTCCTGCTATTTGCCGTGTTCTGACCTTTTTCTCTCGTCTCAGGCGCTGCAGGCAAACCTTTTCCGGCGATTTCGGTACAATTCAAAGTTCACCATGGATATTGGGAAGGCTCCATTCGCAAACGGCAAATCTGCGGCCATCGTTTCCAAGCCGGACAAGGCGGAACTGGCAAACATTGTGCCCGGGCTGGTTGAGTGGTTTCGTCAGCGTCAATACCGCATTGTGGTGGACGCAGAGACCGCGCCGTACGCGGCCGGTATCGAGGTTGTGACTCGCGATGAAATGGCCTTGCGGCCAATGAGCCTGGTAGTCGTGCTCGGAGGTGACGGGACGTTGCTTTCCGCGGCTCGTTCCATGGCCAAGGTGGGAATCCCCGTGCTGGGTGTGAATTTGGGTTCGCTCGGATTCCTGACCGAAGTGCCCTTGGAGGAACTCTACCCAACTCTGCAGGGCATTGAGGAAGGTTGCTGTAATGTGGAAGCCCGCTCGATGGTGCACTGCGAAGTGTTTCGCAAAGATTTGCGCGTCGCCAGTTACGATGCGCTCAACGATATCGTCGTGGGAAAGGCGACCATTTCCCGCCTCAACCATTGTGACGTCTATATTGACGGGGCGTTCGTTTCCGTCTACAAAGCTGACAGTCTGATTGTCTCCAGTCCTACGGGCTCGACCGCCTACTCGCTGGCGGCCGGGGGACCCATCCTGATGCCGTCCGTGGATGCGTTCGTGGTGACGCCGGTTGCGGCTCACTCGCTGACGCATCGCCCTCTGGTTGTGCCCGACACATCGAAGATCGATATCGTGGTCAATACCGGTCAGGATGAAGCCTATCTGAGCATTGACGGTCAGGTTGGCATGCCGATGTACGACGGAGACCGCGTTGCTTGCTGTAAGTCAGAGCATCAGGTCAAGTTGCTGCGGATTAAGGGAACATTCTTCGATGTGCTGCGCGCCAAGCTGAAGTGGGGACAGAGGTGAAGGATAGTTGGCTCGTTCTCGGCTGCACGTAATCCCGACAACTACGAGATAAGAATGAAATTCGGAATCCTATTTTTGAGTTGTGCGCTCTCAAGCATTCTGTTGGCTCTGGCTAAACCGGCGGCCGATCTTATCATCATCAACGCCAAGGTTTGGACGGTGGACAAGGCGAATCCGACCGCCCAGGCGGTGGCTGTCCTCGGCGACCGCATTGTTGCGGTGGGTTCGAACGCCGATTTGGAAGTTTTGCGCAGCCCGGCCACGAAAGTAATCGATGCGGGCGGCAAACTGCTTCTGCCCGGATTCAACGATGCGCACGTGCACTTCGTTAGCGGCGGCATGCAACTCGACTCCGTGCAACTCAACGACGCTGCCAGCCCGGATGAATTTGTCCGGCGAATTGCCGAACGGGCGAAGAGAACGCCAAAAGGAGAATGGATTCAAGGGGGCGATTGGGACGAGACGAAATGGAGCCCGCCGGCTCTGCCTACCCGGCAGCTGATTGACCCGGTGACCCCGAATAACCCGGTGTTCATTAGTCGCTACGACGGCCACTCGGCACTAGCGAATTCCGCCGCGTTGCGATTGGCGGGCGTCACGTCTCAAACCCCTGACCCACCTGGAGGTGCAATCGTCCGCGATGCGCAGGGCAGTCCTACGGGTGATCTGAAGGACGCGGCGACTGACCTCGTGTTCAAGATAATTCCTCCTGTGACTCATGAGCAGCGCCTTCGCGCCATGAGGCGTGCTTTAGAGCACGCGGCCCATGTCGGCGTGACCAGCTTTCAAGACATGAACGATGAGAACGACAGCTTTGACGATATTCGCGCCTACGGGGAATTGTTACAGAGCGGAGAATTGACGGCGAGGGTGTATGTAGCCCCGGGGATCGCTGATTGGCAAGAACTGGCTAAGGTTGGAATTCGGCACGCCTTCGGATCTTCGTTCTTGCGCACCGGCGCGCTGAAGGGATTCGCAGACGGTTCCCTAGGTTCCCGCACAGCATATTTTTTTCAGCCGTTTAGCGACGACCCCAACAACTCGGGATTGCTTGGCAAGCAGATGCAACCGCTTTCGCAGATGCGGGAGCGGATGATGCAGGCAGATGCCCGTGGTATGCAAATCTGTACTCATGCCATCGGTGACCGCGCGATTTCAACGGTACTCGATCTGTACGCGGATTTGGACAAAGTTCAGCCGGGAGTTGACCGGCGGCTCCGCATTGAACACGCGCAGCATATGGCGGAGAAGGATTTCGCCCGCTTTGCGCAATTGAACGTGATTGCGTCGGTCCAGCCCTACCACGCCATTGACGATGGACGCTGGGCTGAGGCCTACATTGGCCACGACCGCGCCAGCCGGACCTACGCTTTCCGTACATTTCTGAATCACGGAGTGCACTTGGCATTCGGGACCGATTGGGATGTGGCACCGCTTAACCCAATATTGACGGTGTATGCCGCGGTCACGCGTGCCACCTTGGATGGGAAAAATCCGAACGGCTGGTTTCCTGAACAGAAGCTGACTGTGGCCGAAGCGGTCGAGGCGTACACCATGGGCTCGGCATACGCTGAATTTCAGGAACGGGAAAAAGGGTCAATTACGCCGGGAAAACTGGCGGATATGGTTTTGCTCAGTGACGACATCTTCTCGATCGATCCGGCGAAGATTCGCGATGTGAAGGTTCTGAAGACGATTGTTGGCGGAAAGGTTATCTGGGATCAGGACCGGAAGAAACAGTATTCCACGGCAAACTAAATTTCACCCCGAACCAGATCCGCGATGGTTTCGCGTCTCCGGATCACCTTGACTGATTTTCCATCCACCAACACCTCCGCCGGGCGCCGCCGAGTATTGTAGTTCGAGGCTAGCACCATTCCGTAAGCCCCCGCGTCGAGCAGCGCGAGCAGATCCCCTTCTTCCATGATCGGCAATTCACGATCGCGAGCAAAGAAGTCTCCCGTCTCGCAGATCGGCCCAACGACATCCACGGTCTCGTGCGGCACTTCTCTCGCTGATGCGTCGGATGACCGGACGGAGACGATTTCGTGGTGAGCGCGATATAGGGAAGGCCGCAACAAATCATTCATGGCGGCGTCGACCACCAGAAACTTCTTGTTGCCGTTGGTTTTCTTGTATAGCAAGCGCGTGATCAGCACACCCGCCGGTCCGACGATAGAGCGCCCTGGTTCGAGTAGAAGGTGTACTTTCAAGCCTTTCAGCGGGGCCAGCAAAGCATCTGCGTAGGAAGCAACGTGTTCGGCAAAGCCTGGCCGGTCGTGATTCTCGTACGCGATACCAAGGCCGCCGCCCGCATCCACGTAGTTGATCGTATGACCGTCCGCCCGCAGAGCCCGCGTCAGTTCAGAGACTCGTTCCATGGTTGCCGCGAACGGCTTCACGTCGGTGATCTGTGAACCTATGTGGACGCTCACGCCGGCAATCTCCACAAACTTCATTGCTGCCGCTCGCGCGTATAACCGACGAGCTTGCTCAATCGGTATGCCGAACTTGTGTTGATGCAAACCGGTGGAAATATAGGGATGAGTTTCGGCGGAGACATCGGGATTTACGCGCAATGCAATTCGGGCTGTCTTCTTGGTTCGAGCGGCGCACTCCGCGAGCGCAGACAACTCCGATTCGCTTTCTACGTTGAACAGCAGGACCTGGGCCTTCAATGCCAATTGCATCTCATCCGAAGTTTTACCCACACCAGAGAAGACGACTTTTTTCGCGGCTCTCCGGTTGATGCGCAAGACTCTCTCCAGCTCTCCTCCGGAGACTACATCGAAGCCGCAACCCATCCCGGCCAGCAGTCGCAGAATGCTGAGGTTCGAATTCGCCTTTACCGAGTAGCAGACGGTGTGTGGAACCTTGCGAAAGGCGCGTTCGAAGGCGCGCATGCGATCACGAATTGCTGAAGCGGAGTAAACGTATAAGGGCGTGCCGAAGCGCTCTGCTAAACCCGCGAGAGGCACTTGGTCACAATGAAGGATTGAGCCGGAAGAGCGCTCCGAAACGTCGCTGTTCCGCGCACGGCGGTATGAAAAAGCTGGCGGACGGCCTTGGCCTCGGTTTTCAGCGCGCATCACTTGCGCTTCCCGGGAGTGCCTTTGACCCGAATCGCAACCACGGTCTGATCGTCGAACGCTTCCTCTCCAGACGCGTGTTCGGCCACCGCTTTGAAGATCAACTTCACAACCTCGTCCGCCGAAGCATTGGGGTTCGCCGCAACAATTTCGCCGACCCGCTCGCGCCCGAAGAGTTCTTCAGCTTTATTGCTGGCATCCAGAATGCCATCGCTGAAGAATACGAACATGTCTCCGGCCTTGGCCCGGAAACTCAGTTCGTCATAGTCGGCGTCGTCGAACAACCCCAGAGGCAAGCCCGTGGCTTCGATGACCTCGATCTTGCCTTCGTGGCAGTAAATTGGGCGCGGCAAGCCAGAGTTGGCTACCTGCAAGGTGCGATTTCGGTCGTCCCATACGGCGTAGATCAGCGACACAAACTGGCCGTCGATGCGACGTTCGCCCAGTGAAAAGTTGACCGCGGACAGCATTTCTGCTGGGCCCGGCTCGATGGGTGCATGGGAACGTAAGATTCCACTCACCAGTGCAGCGTAAATCGCTGCCGGTGCACCTTTGCCGCTGACGTCGCCAACCACAATGGCTGTACGCGACATCGAATAGCTTACGAAATCGTAAAGGTCACCCCCAATAGCGCGCGCCGGAACGAACTTCGCGGCTATATCGAGATGCGAGAGCTTGGGCAGCGTTGGCGGGAGAAGCCGGAACTGCAACTGGCGTGCCATTGCCAAGTCACGCTCAAGGCGCTTTTCTTGACGGGCGATCTGTTCGTAGAGCTGCGCGTTTTCAATCGCAATGGCAACTTGCGCAGCCAGCGTTGTAACAGTTCGTTTGTGATCATCCGTGAAAAAGCCACGACGCGTGTGCTCGAGGTCGAGTACGCCGATGACCTTGTCCTTGTAGACCAACGGTACCGCCAATTCGGAGCGGGTCTCTGGATTGGTTTTGATATACCGCGGGTCTTTATTCACATCCGAGACCAATACCGCCTCTTTGTGCTGTGCCGCATAGCCGACCACGCCTCTGCCTAGTGGGATTTCATGCTTGAGCTGAATGTTTTCCTGGAAACGTTGGGAAAAACGGTGTTGCAGTTTCTCTCCTGTGGCATCGAGCAACAGGATGCTGAAAATCTGATAATCGATCAGCCGGCTGAGCAGCTCAGCAATTCGCTTCAGCAACTCGTCCACGTTGAGAATGGAGGTGAGTTCGCGCGCAATTTCATTCAACAACACCAAGGTCCGAGCCTGGCGCGTGGTTCGCGTATACAAGCGGGCATTCTCAATGCCGACAGCCATCCGCGAAGCGATCAGCGTCAGCAACCGCTTGTGCTCTTCGGTGAAGTGGTTAGGCTGCGGCGACTCGATATCAATAACCCCGATGAGCCGGTTCTTGATGATCAGAGGAACCGCCAACTCCGAGCGCACGTTGGGAACAGCGGAGATGTAGCGGGGATCTTGCGAGACATCGTCGACCAGAATTGCTTCCCGCCGTTGCGCTGCGATTCCGGTGACGCCCTCGCCCACTTTGATCCGTATGCGTTCGGCAATTTCGCGCGCATATCCCACCTGAAATCGAAAGTATAGTTCCTGGGTTTTTTCGTTCAGCAGCAGAATGCCAAAGATTTCGTAATCGATGACCTTGCGTACGAGCTCGGCCACGCGACGGAGCGTGGTGTCCAAGTCGAGAGTGGTGTTGACCACGTCCGCCACTTCGAGCAGAAGGGGATCGACTTTGGATTGAAAATCAGCTTTGGTTGCAACCATTTCCAAGTTCCTATGATATCAGTCGCGGTTTTTGCGCTCTCAGACGTTGCAAGCTACCCCTGCAGAGACCTAGCTTGTTCCGTCTCGGGTCGCTCGATCAGCCTTCCCTCGGAACGACGCAGATGTCTGGCAGGTTGCGGTATTTTTCCGCGTAGTCCAGCCCGTATCCGACAACGAACTCATCGGGAATGCTGAAGCCCACATAATCGGCCTTGATCGGTTGTTTTCGTCGCGATGGCTTGTCCAGCAATGCGGCGATGCGGAGGGCCTTCGGCTGGTGGCCCAGCACGATCCTTTTCAGATAGTTCAGCGTGAGGCCGGTGTCCAGGATGTCTTCGACCAGGATTACATTTCGATCTTTCATCGATTGGTCTACATCTTTGGTCAGCTGCACTTCTCCGGTAGAGTCCCATCCGAACCGCAACTCATGGGCTGGGCTGGGACGGTTGCCGTAGCTGGAGACTCCGATGAAGTCGAAGGTAGCGTCGAGCTGGACTTGTCGTGCCAGGTCGCTAAGGAAAATCGTGGCGCCTTTCAGAACGCCCACCAGGATCACAGTTTCCCCCGCGAAGTCGCGCGTGATCTCGGCGCCCATGGCGGCCACGCGATGCGCGATCTGCTCACGCGAGATTAGAACCTTCAGTTCAGTCACGGCGAACTATATTAAACTAGCATTTAGCATTTGGCACTCAGCATTTAGCCCGCCAGCGATCCTTGGCGGGTTCGACGAGTACTGCTGCAGGGCCAAGTTCCAATTGCCAAGTGCCAAATGCTTGGATTTCCCGATACTATGAACCTCAACGGAATCAAACTGACATGGTTAGGCCATGCAACTTTTCGGGTTGAAACGCCTGGCGGCAAGACAGTTTTGATCGATCCCTGGGTCATGGGGAACCCTATGTGCCCAGAGAAGGAAAAAAACGTCAAGAAAGTTGACGTGTTGCTCTGCACCCACGGCCATTTTGATCACATCGGGGACGCGGTCGAAATCGCCAAGAAGCACAGTCCCCAAGTGGTCGGTATTCCTGAGTTGTGCGGATGGCTGGAAAAAAAAGGAGTGAAGCACACGGGATCCATGAACAAGGGCGGCACGCAAACCGTGGGCGACATCAAAGTGACGATGGTTCACGCTGACCATTCCTGTGGCATTCAAGACGGGGATGAGATTGTCTACGGTGGCGAAGCGTGCGGTTACGTCGTCGAGTTCGCCAATGGAGTAAAGATTTATCACGCGGGCGACACCAACGTTTTCGGCGATATGCAGATCATCCGTGAGCTTTATGCGCCAGAGATCGCCATGATTCCGATTGGCGACCACTACACGATGGGGCCGCGGGAAGCTGCTTACGCCTGCAAGCTGCTGAAGCCGAAGACGGTCATTCCCATGCACTTCGGAACATTCCCGGTGCTGACGGGAAGGCCGGGCGAGTTGCACAAGCTTGCTCCCGAAGTAGAAGTCAGAGAATTTAAGCCGGGCGAGACAGTTTCGTAAATCGATGGAGCACGGGCGTCCCCGCCCGTCTAAGCGAGCGAAGCACGTTTGTTCTGAAAGGAGACGAATTGCCGAAGTCGAAAGCAACCAAGCCAGACTGGCAGATGTCCGGAATCACCGCCGGGCCTGTCGAAGACTATCTCTATTCCATGCTTCCTCCACGAGATGAAGTGCTCACGAAGATGGAGGAGGAAGCCGCCAAACGAAAGATCCCAATCGTGGGTCCGGCCGTTGGCCGCATCCTGCACCAGCTGGCACTGATGACTGGTGCGAAAACGGTTTTCGAGATGGGGTCAGCGATTGGATACTCGACCATCTGGTGGGCACGCGCCGTGGGCGAAGGTGGACTTGTGTTCTACACCGACGGAGATCGCAAGAATGCCGAGGAAGCGCGAGGATATTTCGAGAAAGCAGGCGTCGCATCAAGAATCAACATGACAACCGGCGATGCCCTGGAAGTTCTCTCCGAACACAAGCAGGAGTTTGACATTATCTTCAACGACGTCGATAAGGAAGATTATCCGCGAGTGTTCCGCTTGGCTCTGCCGCGTCTTCGAAAGGGCGGGCTGTTTGTCACGGACAACGTTCTGTGGAGCGGAAAGGTCGCCCAGAAAACGCACCCGGATGCTTCGACCAAAGCCATTCTCGAGTTCAACCGCTTGCTCTACAACTCTCCAGATCTGTTTACGACGATCCTACCAATTCGCGACGGCGTGGCCGTGGCGGTCAAAAGATAAGTCAGATCGACTTCACCGGAATCGAAGTGAGATCTTCTACCAGTCCCACTTCCTTCTGCAGGAATGGTTCCGCATACGTCACGCCTCCCAGGAGGCCATAGAAGCGTGCCATAGCTTCGATGCGGGCGCGAATTTCGGCCTGAGCAGGGAACAGATCCTTACCCGCTTCCTGATCGCTGAACTGCGACTTGTACGCCATCAGCGCTTGGAAACGCGCTTCGAACAGCTCCGTGATGTCCACCACGAATGTCGGACGCACATCGTAGTAAAGCGTTGCATAGACAATCTTGAAAGGCCGGTGCGGCTTCGTAGCGCCGGCATCCTGCCGGCTGTCCTGAGGGCGTCCCGCCCTCAGCGCTGCGGATGAGTCACCCGCATCCACACTTGTAGACTTGAAGTCCAGCTTCGCCAGTCCCGCCAGGAAGCAGGCTTCATATCCCAGAGTCGACGCCGTGTAATGATCTGGATGACGTCCTTTCCAGTAGGGAAGAATCACTACGCGCGGCCTTTGTTCCCGGATCACACGCGCGACCTTCAGCTTGTTCTCCCATGTGTTCTCAACCCGCCCATCCGGGATATCGAGAGCCTGCCTCCACGAGACGCGTAGTATCTTCGCGGCCTCCGCCGCCTCTTGCGCACGGTCCTCGGCGGTACCCCGCGTCCCCATCTCTCCCTGAGTGAGATCGAGGATGCCGGTGCGCCGTCCGTGCTGTGCCATTTTCAGCAACGTCCCCCCGCAGGTCTGTTCGACGTCATCGCGATGAGCAGCAACGGCAAGGACATCTAGCGGTGCATCGTCAGTGAAAAGAGTTGACATATCAGTCGAGGCTTCCTTGTTCCAGGACGACATTTTCACGAACGATCAAACGATGAGCAGCCATCTCCTTCAACGTAGGCAGAACGCGGTTTACATGCTCATCCGTATCTACGAAGATGATGATCACGGGAAGCTTTCCTCCCGTGTCTACCAGATGGCTGGTTTGAACTTGGTGTCGCCCAAGAAACCCAGCCACGGCATGGATTGCGGTCGCGGCATACACGTTTTCCCTCCGCAGGTAATTGAGGATTTCCACGTGCAGCGGCCGGTGATGCCACTGGTCGGCTTCGTTGAGATAGATCGTGACTTGAACAGCCATCGCGTCTGGCATTTTACAGCACTCGCGCCAGAGCCATGCCGGCCAGCGCCCCCCCGAGGCATAACAAATTGTTGGTGAGTACGTTCGTGAGCATGAGAAGCCATTGTCCTTGTTCGAAGTACGCCATGGTTTCAAAAGCGTAGCTTGAGAATGTGGTAAACGAACCACAGAAGCCGACGACGACCAGCAAGCGCCAGCGCGGATCGGCCAGCACTCGTTCCGTTGTCCAGATGACGAAAAAGCCAACGATCAGGCTGCCTGCAATGTTGATGAACAACGTGCCGTAGGGGAAGACCGGCCCCAACTCTTTAGCGGCAAACCGGCTCAGCAGATAACGGGCGTTTGCGCCGACGATTGCGCCTATGGAAATGACGAGAAGATCGATCACGACGGAGCTCTCCCTACAGAATTTGTAGGAGTCATCAGCCGGAGCATATCAGTTCGACCCAGGCGGTTACGGCGAACTCCATCGCCGGAGTCATCATATCAAAATCCGCTTTGTAGCGCCGCCGCGGCTCTGGGGGCCAGGATACCGGCGCTACTTTTTTCTTTCCACCAGGAATCGCGCTAGCGCCTTCAGCGTATCGGCTCGTGAACCAAAGATGTCTAGGGAACCCAACGCAGTTTCCACCAGCGCATCGGCTTTCTTCAACGACTCATCTACGCCGAACAGAGCCGGATACGTCGCCTTTTCCGCGGCCGTGTCCTTGCCAGCGGTCTTTCCCAGTTGCTCGGAAGTCTGCGTGACGTCGAGTACGTCATCCACGATCTGAAACGCCAGGCCGATGGATTTTCCGAAGGTCCTCAGCTTCTCGACTGCGTCATCGCTTGCCCCGGCATAAAGACCACCGCTGACCACGCTGGCCGTGATCAGCGCGGCAGTTTTCGAGCGATGGATGTATTCCAGCATCTTCAAGTCTGGTTTCGTGTGCTCGGCTTCCAGATCGACAACCTGACCGCCGATCATGCCGTCCACGGTGCCCGTGGCGCGAGCAATCTCTTCGATGATGCGCACGCGGGCTTCCGCCGGACAACGCAGCCGCGCCAGTGTTTCATAGGCCTGAGTTTGCAGCGCATCACCGGCCAAAATTGCGATTGCCTCGCCAAAAACTTTGTGGCAAGTGGGCCGGCCGCGGCGTAGGTCATCGTTGTCCAGCGCCGGAAGATCATCGTGGATCAAGGAATACGTGTGAAGCATCTCCAGTGCGGCGCCCAGGTCTTCGATTCCGGCGGGAAGGGAACCGGCGACCATCCGCCCGGCTTCCATACACAGAATCGGACGCAAGCGCTTGCCCCCGGCGAAAACACTGTGGCGCATCGCTCGATGAATGGAAACGGGATGCTGTGTGGCCGGCGGCAACAGGCGTTCCAGTGCTGTGTCAGTCAGCTCTCGGCCTGCCTCCAGGGTGTCTTTGAGCATGACGGTGAGTATAGCAAGTGCGCTTTGGTCTTTGCGGTCACGACCATGGTTGCAAAATAAAAAGGACGCCCACAGGCGTCCTTGATTGAGCGGTTATTTTTATGCGGCCGCGGAGTTCGTGATGGAGGCATTTCGCAACGCAGTGCGGACGATGCCCAGGGTATCGGTTGGAGGACAAACGTCGGCAGCACCAGCGTTCACCACCGCTGTCCACATGTCTTCGTCAGCCAATCGATGCGTGCAAACGATACAGGCTTTAGGAAACTCACGGGACAGGTGTTCCACATCGGAAATCGAAGCTGTCTCCATGTCCAGAATGGCAATGCCCGCACGGTGCTTGGCAATGCTGCTGCGCAATTCCCCCAGGGACTGGACCTGGCGGACCGAACTGAAGGTGTTGGCTAGAGCGGAGACGAGAGACTGCGCTACCCTCGAATCGCTCTGCAGGAGTACCACATTGAGAGGCTGCATTTACTTCCCTCTGGCTTCTACCGCTAGGCACGGCAACCTGGCTGTGACGCCATGGCACGAAGAGTGAACGCGTCACAGACGTTAATACTCATTGAGCGGTGTGGCGACCGATGCGACCTCTTACCTTTTCGAGGCCGCGCTCTCGATCAAGGGCTCAAACGGCTCAGCCTGGAGCTTCCCGTTTTGCTTCAGCAGGATCTCCACTTTGCCCTCGGCCTGCTCCAACTCTTTCCGGCAAGTGGCTGAAAGCTGCATGCCTTCCTCAAAAAGCGTCAGAGACTTCTCCAAGGGCACTTCACCCTTTTCAAGCTCCTGAACGATCTTCTCCAAACGCTGGAGGCAATCTTCAAATTTAGCCAACGGGGTTCTGCTCCTAGACCTATTTTAATCCACTTAGGGGCGGAATGCGTCCAGTAGAAAGCGCATTCTAAAAAAGATTTAACAAACCCTAAACCGAAGTGGGAAGAGATTCCGCGAGAAATAATGCAGCGTCAATCGGCGCCAGCGCCTTTACCTCCTAAGGCCTCCAGAACGTCCACCGCCAAGCTATAGCGGCCCATGGGCGCGCTGATCTGCGCTCCCTGCGCCATCCGGCGTACCGCAACCAACATCTCGCGTGCGATAGCAACGCCTTCTTCTCGCGCGGCCTCCGGGGTTTTCGCTGCGGCCATGCGCCCCAGAATGGAATCCGGAACTGAGACTCGCAATTCGTTCTTCATGAATTCCGCATTGCGCACGCTCACCAGCGGCCAGATTCCAGCAACCACCGGAATTCGGCAGTGCTCGATCCGGCGCAGAAAACTCTCCAGCAAGCTGAGATCGAAGACGGGCTGAGTCACCACATATTCGGCGCCTGCCTGCACCTTGTACTCGAAGCGACGGATTTCTTCGTCCATGTCGCTCAGCCCCGGGTTGGCTCCGACTCCGATCACAAAGCTCGTTCCTGTTCCGATCGGGTTGCCACCAATGTCCAGGCCACGATTGAGGTTGTGAACGATATTGACTAATCCAATGGCATCCACGTCGAACACAGCGGTGGCATCCGGATAGCTGCCCATCTTCGGCGGATCGCCAGTGATGCAGATCAGGTTGCGAATGCCCGTGGCCGCCGCCCCCAGCAAATCCGATTGAATGCCCAGCACATTGCGGTCGCGACAGGTGTAGTGCAGGATGGCCTCGATGCCCACTTCCTGCTGGATGAGCAACGACAGTGCCTGATTACTCATGCGCGCCGAGGCCCGCGGACTATCTGGGACGTTGATTCCGTCCACGCCCACCGACTTGACGAAGCGCGCACCTTCGATTTCCTTGCGAATGTCCGTTCCTTTGGGGGGAACAATTTCGACCATGGTCAGGAATTCGCGAGAGGCAAGCTTGGCCCCCAGCCGGGAACGATCCGCGATCGCGACAGAAGGAGTGGTAGCTGGTTCTGCCTGGGATGGGGATGGCGCAGAGGTCACCTTCGCGCGCGCGTCTCCTGCCCTCAACGCCGATTTCATCACCCGGATGTGGTCCGGAGTCGTACCGCAACAGCCGCCCACGATGCGTACCCCCGCAGCCACGAACTTGCGGGCATAACTGGCCATGTATTCCGGGGAACAAAGATAAATATTCCGGCCCTCGACGGAACGTGGCATACCGGCGTTGGGTTGCGCCGCAAGCGGCAGAGACGTGGCAGCTCGCATACGCTCAACTGCGTCGAGCATCGCTACCGGTCCCACACTGCAATTACAGCCGATGACGTCCACGCCCCACTCTTCCAGCCGCGGAGTGAACGTCTCCGGGGTCGAACCGTCGAGGCAATTTCCATCTTCGTCGATGGTGACGTGCGCCACAACCGGAATCTTCGGATTGACATCACGTGCTGCCAGTATTGCTTGATGAAGTTCTTCCAGGTAGCCAAAGGTTTCCAGCACCAGCAAATCCACTCCGCCTTCGACCAGAGCCGCGATCTGTTCTCGGAAGGCCGTGCGGGCTTCCTCGAAAGATGTTTTGCCCAGCGGTTCGATCCGCACACCGAGTGGTCCGACCGATCCGGCTGCCCAGACGTCAAAACTCTTGGCGGCTTCTCGCGCCAGCCGCGCTCCCGCAAAGTTGATCTCGCGCACTTGGCTAGCCATGCTGTGCCGCGCCAAGCGGAACGAATTCCCACCAAAAGTATTGGTTTCAATAATTTCCGCACCTGCGTGCAAATACTCATGGTGGATGCCACGTATCAGGTCAGGTTGAGAAACGTTCAACTCGTCATAGCAGCGATTGATGAAGATTCCCTTAGCATAGAGCAGGGTTCCCATCGCGCCGTCGCACAGGACGGCGGACTGTTTTATCCGGGTCAGTAGATCAGTAGCCATTCACTCCAGAATACAAGAGGACAGTTACTTTTGCATATTGGCGACTGGCAGGTCGGACCACGCGCCAAATTCTCCGAAGTCGCTCTGTTATAATCCGTTTTCTTGCATCTAAATCTCTGTCCCTCATGCTCTTCGGAGTCCCAGGTTTGAAGAGAATCTTAATAAGCATTTTTGTGCTCATAGCTGCCAGTGTGACCATCATTTCCTGCGGAAGCAGTAACTCCTCTAGCACCACGACGACTCACAAGCCTAGCGGAATCAAGTTCCGGGTCTTCATTTCGAATCCCCTCTTCCCGCAAGGGAATGGTACCGGAACCGTGTTGAACACACAGGTGCTGAACATTGTGGATGCCACGTTAGACAAGCTTGCACTTACTTTTTTTGTTCCGATGACCGGCATCAGCTTGCAGCCCTCGCTCCTGACGCTTGCCCCCAATGGGAAGTACACGGCAGTATTCAGCCCCAATGGCAACTCTGTGGCGATCGTCGACAACGCGACTGAAGCCATAGCAGTCCCGACCGGATCCACCACGCCGTTGCCTGCCATCCCCTTGCCCGGCCTTACCGAGAGCCTCGTGGTCAGTAATTTCGCGACCACCGCCTATGCTGCCGTGCCCACGGCCCCGATCGCGGGACAGTCTCCAGGAGCCGTCGTGGTGATGAGTTTACAAACCGGATCGGTATCCGCAACCATCCCCGTGCCTGGCGCGCACTTTATTGTGCTCAGCCCGGACGGTAACCACCTCCTGGTGTTTAGCGATAACTCCGACACTGTAACCGTGATTGCGACACCCTCGATCGGTACTGCCACCGATCCACGGAGTTACATTACGGGCTTTGATCGGCCAGTGTGGGGCATTTTCTCCAGCAACACCACGGCTTACATCTTGAATTGCGGCGTCCAATGCGGCGGGACCGCGGCAGGAGTCAGCATCGCCGACGTGGGCGCCTCTACTGCTACGAGCACGACTCCGGTAAGCGCTGCCACTTTTGGTCTGGTGAGTGGTTCCACTCTATACGTTGCAGGAACCCCACCCGGAACAAATACTTGTACCGGGAGTGTAACGTCGGCCACGACGTGCGGCAGGCTGACTGCCATTGATACCAACTCGATGACCGTTACTGGCTCGGCAATCATCACCGATGGCTACCACGGTCGCATGCAGATAAGTCAGAACGGGCAGCTATTCATTGGTTCCTACGGCTGCACCAACATCAATATCGTCGGGGGTGAGGTCCGCGGCTGTTTGTCGATCTTCAACACCAATACTGGCGGCGTCGTGATCCCTCCCAGCAACGGCAATGTAACCGGACTGCAGCAAATCACCGGTCGCAATACGGTGTATGTTATCCAGAACGCGGAACTCGGGATCTACGACACGACCACAGACGCGTTGCAGGTGACCCCCGCCAACGGTAACAATAACGATGGCCAGATTGATGTCGTCGGCCAGCCATTCGACGTAAAGCTGGTAGATTGAGAGAGCTACACGCTGTGACTTCCGATGCGTACTTGCTTCAATCTGCTCGTTGCCCTTTCCATTCTGACGGCGTCGGCAAGCGCCCAGACACCTGTCGGTACTACAACCGTATTTCATAGCGATCACCAGCCCATCACTATCGAGCGCTTCGATCCTAAAAGCGGAAGCTCTCACTTGGCAGTATTGTTCGTGCACGGCGGGGGAGGTCCACAAGGGGATTGGAGAAAGCGTGGAATACTCGAGGCGCTGACGACGGCCGGATACTCTGTCTTCGTTCCTCACTTTTTCGATGGCCCCGGGCAGTGGAGTCCTTCGGTTAAGCCGCAGATATTCCTTGCCTATATCAAGACCTTGAACGATGCCACTCGTTACATTGCGGCGCAGCCGGAAATCCGAAATAAGGGAATCGGGGTCGTCGGCTTCTCGCTGGGAGGCTATCTGGCACTTGCTCTCGCGGAAGAGGAACGCAGCCATCCTCCACCGTTGCGTTCGCCGGAAATCAAGGCCGTGGTCGAGTTCTTTGGCGGAATGCCAGGCTTCGCGGAAGAGCGTTTCACCACTATGCCGCCGGTATTGATCCTGCACGGTGAAGACGATGAGGTTGTCCCCGTCAGCAGTGCCTACGAATTGGAAAGACTGCTCAAGAACAAAGCGGTTCCGTACGAGATCAAAATTTACCCTCATCAGGGGCACGGCTTCAGCAGCGATGCGGTGGAGGATTCCAAAAAGCGGACAGTTTCGTTCTTGTCCGCTCACTTGCACTAGAAGACTACGGAGCCTGAAACCGTTCTACCTCTCCGGCTCCAGCACCAACTCATGTGCCCGTGCCTTGTCCACCGCCGGTCCGGAAAACGGCCAGGCGAAAGTGAAGCCCTCGTACCAGGCATTCCACTGGTCCAAGTAATAGGGGCTGAGCAGATTGCCTGCTTCGCCCGTCACCAGATTCAGCGTGGACTGATCGAGATACGCGAGATCGACCGTCATTCGTTCCGACGGTCCTTGGCTCCGCGATACCGCCTTTACGGTGTATTCGCTCCCCGATTGTGGCTGCAATCCTGGTCCCGTCCAGCGCCGCAAAAGCGGAATCCTGCCATAGATCGGGTGCTGAATGTCGACGGGATGAAAATTCCCCCACCTCCAGGAGTTTAGGTCCGGCGGCGCATATGAACCATGTGCCGGATTCGAATCGACGGCGGCCTCAACCGCTGCGGTTAGAAGTTCGTCATAGTTGGCGTAGGTTTCGGGCAACCAGCGCTTCGGCTGATGCTCGATCACGTTCTCCAACCAGATCGTGCTCATCATCCACTGGTAGCTTTTCCAGCTAAGAGTCGTTTCGCGTTCTTTAGGATCCTTCGGTGCTACGCCCAGCCGGGGTTCGAGCAATAGACGGGTTAATTCCTGGCGCGCCTCAACTGCGATCGTGGGCGCTGGCGAGTTCTCAATCATCCTTCCGTCCCACTGTCGTAGAATCTCTGCCGCCGCTTTTGCCCGAACCGAAGGGTTCTTCGCGTGGTCCACCGCATACACAAAGCGCTCCCCGAAAAAACGATCCAGATCAGAGTAAACATCGGTTTCGAGGGCTAGCATGTCAGCCGCAGAAAACTTCTTCCCCGACTCCAGGACGCGATAAATGCGAGCCGATCGCCAGGGAGCTTCCCATTCCGTGCTAAGGGAATATTTATATCCGTCCGGCATGATCCGGCTGTTTGCCGTGGCGATGATTCCCGACGGGGGATTGAATATGCTGGGCAGCTTCTCAAACGGAACGTAGCCTACCCATTCATGAGCATTGTCGCTGCCGTTCTCGGGCAAACTGCCATCCCCCGCGGCGCGGATAGGCATCTTTCCGGTAGCTTGATAGCCGATGTTGCCATCGACGTCGGCATACACAACGTTTTGTCCGGGTGCATCAAGCTCTGAAAAAGCACGCCTGAACTCCTCCCACTTCTGCGCCGAATCGACCGCGAAGAAGGGACTGCGCATGCCATCGTACAAAGTCCAGCGGAGTGCCAGTTTGCGCGTCTCACCCGGGACCATGTCGGTAACGATTGGTCCATGGCGCGTCAATACTACATCTACAATTACATCCGGCTTGTCCTTTGCGTGGATCACCTCGCGACGATACTCCGGCTGCCTCCATCCCTCCGGCGTCAGGTATTGACCCTCCGAGTTGAAGGTCTCAACGTAGACGTCCTCGACCGTCGGCCCGAGGTTGGTGAATCCCCAGGCAATTCGCTGATTGTGCCCGACAATCACATACGGATATCCCGGGAGCGTAACTCCCGCCACATCGAAGTTAGTGGAGGCGCAACGAAGATGAGCTTCGTACCACAGATTCGGCATCTGATGATGCAGATGCATATCATTCGACAGCAGCGGCTTGCCCGAAACTGTGTGCGCCCCCGAGACCACCCAATTATTCGACCCCAGCACGAGAGGCTGCTCGTCAAAAAACATTTCCAGCGGCGACGGCAACGCAGGAATATCCTTTCGCGGCGTTAAGCCGGTAACTGAGCTGTCCGCCCCCGAATCATCGTCTTCATCTTCATCATCGTTCTGATCTTTGATCTCTTGATCGAGCGTGGGCCGCGATACCGTCGGGGGCCGATCGTGCCAGGAAGAGTTCACGAACAGATCCGATGTCAGATCGGGTCCCAACTTGGCCAGAATTTTCTCCCGCACCAGCGCATGGCGCGGGCTCGTGCTCAAGTCCTCCACCATTTGAACCCCGATTAGGGTCGAGTCTTCAGGCGTCCACGGCCGAGGCGAGTACCGCAGAATGCGGAATTCCAACGGCAACCGATCACGGTGCGACTCAATGTATGCGTTCACGCCCCGCGCGTAAGCTTCGAAACGAGAGCGATCCTCGGCCGGCAAAATTTCGACCGTTTTTTGAGCAACGACTTGCAGCCCGAGGATTCTCTGTTGCCGATCGTGCTCCAGGTAATCACTGCCGAAAACTTCCGAGAGCTCTCCCGCCGCGAATCTTCGCATTCCATCCATCTGGAACAATCGGTCTTGGGCAGTTACGTAACCCTGAGCGAAAAAGAGATCATTGAAGTTAGCGGCATCGATGGTGGGCGCTCCGTGCCCATCGCGAATAACCTTCACTGGCGCCGTAAGGCCCGCTGCTCGAAGCCGGCCGTCCAGTTGCGGTAGAGCAAATCTTGCCATCGAATAAAACCAACCGCAGAGGCCAAGCACGGCGAGCAATATCAGGCTCAGAATGAAGGCAACGACCCGCAAAATTCGCAGACGCGGACGAGGATAGGCCGGAGTAGTGATGGTCGCCATAAGGGACACTCGATTCTAGGGCTTGGCCGCGCCGTAAGACAAACGCTAAGCAAAGATGTCATCCTATCCGGCCTCAGCCGAACGAAGGATCTCGCGCGCAGTGGAATGGAACTGTTCCCGCGAAAAAGTTGGCTCATTTCACAAAGGTCAGTATTATTCAGGAGATCGCCAAGCTTTGCCGAAAGCCATGCTGCAAAAACGCATCGACGACCAGCCCAGCATCTCTCCCGAGATGGTCCGCGAGGCGCAGCAGATTTTGCATCGGCATCTCAAGCGGGTCGGCCTGAAACATACGGCGCAGCGCGACACCATCCTGCGAACCTTCCTCGAAACCCGCGAGCACCTGTCTAATAACGAACTCCACCGGCTGGTGCAAAAGAAAGATGCCCGCATTGGTTTCACCACGGTTTACCGCACCTTGAAACTGCTGGCGGAATGCGGCCTGGCCAGCGAAGTCGCTTTTCATGATGGGATTGCCCGCTACGAGCACCAGTACAACCGCCGCAGCCACCATCACATGGTCTGCACCGGGTGTGGCAGTTCGGTAGAATTTTTCTCGCCCGAGGTCGATGGTCTTGAGCAGGAGATTGGAAACCGATACCACTACGCAACCACTCGCCACACCTTTCAGATTTATGGAGTCTGCGAGGACTGCCGCAAGAAGAACGCTTCGCGCCACCTGGCCTAAGAAAAACCATGCCCATCACATGCCCGCAATGTCACGCCCAAATGCCCGACAATGTTGCCTTTTGCCCCGGTTGCGGTCGCAGGATGTGGGTCCCTGGTCAGGATGCAAAGAGGCCCGCGCCCAGCCCGCCTGTTATCCGTACGCCTGGCGTACCACCCGTAAGCGTGACTTGGGTGGGCGTGCCCGGTCAGTTCAAGGACAATCTGCTCGCCGCGTTGGCCTACATCACATTCATCCCCGCCACGATTTTCGTGCTCATCGAGCCCTTTAGACGCAATCGGTTCATTCGGTTTCACTCCTTCCAGTCCATCTTCCTGACGATAGCCACAATCGTGATCGCAATCGCTTTGCGAATCCTGTATTCCGTATTTACGCTCATCCCGGTCGTGGGGTACTTAATGGCATGGCTGGCCTTAGCCGTTGCCGTACTGGGCTGGGGAATTCTCTGGCTGGTGCTGCTGGTCAAGGCCTTACAGGGTCAAACCTTCCGGCTGCCTCTGATTGGAAGTCTGGCCGAAAAAGCCTAGAGAGCCGTTTCAGCCACCGTGCGCGATTTTGTTTGCCTTGGGGATGCATTTCTGCTAACGTGCGCCCGTTCCGCTGATCAGGGTCAAAACGAATGCTTAAGGGGGGACGTCATGGCTTTTTGCACGGTGTGCGGTGCGCAAACACCAGATGGTTCCACGATTTGTCCGGCGTGTAGCCGCTCCGGGGCTCCGGCGGCGCGGCCTGCCACAGCCACTGCGGGAGGCCTGACCGACAACGTAGCCGGCATGCTGGCTTACGTGACCATCATTCCTGCGATCATCTTCCTAGTCATCGAGCCTTACAATCGGAGCCGATTTGTCCGCTTCCACGCCTTCCAATGCATCTTTTTCCATATTGCGTGGACTGCCTTGTGGATTGTGCTGAGCATCATCGCTCACATTCCTTTCCTCGGTTGGCTGACCATCCTCATATGGCCTCTTGTCGGACTAGCCGGCTTCGTGATCTGGCTGGTTCTTCTCCTCAAAGCCAATCAGGGCCAGATGTGGAAACTGCCGTTCATCGGGGATTTGGCTGAGAAACAAGCAGGCGCCTAGTCTTCTGTAGTTTTGCGAAAACTTCTCGCACCTCCAACCGAGGGAGGTGAGCACGTTCCTCTGCGCTATCGAAGTCACTGCGTGCTGAGCCGCTGAGCAGGCATTTTTCGCTTGACATGGGCCTCGAGCTACATCAGTATTAACACGTTTTAATAAAGCGTTTATCGCGTTTTGTGATCATTGCCAGATGCTTCTTTCGGAGCGGAATTGCATGGTTCGAGGTCGGGTTGCATCAGTCCTAAGGGTTTGACGAAGCGGGAAGTGGCGTCTTCCGGCTCGGTCTTCCAATTGCGTTAAATAACAGGGAGTTGGATATGAAGTACCGTCTCTCGTGGTTCTTTATTTTTGCAATCTGCGTTCCCGTCGCGCTCTTTGCGCAGGATACTGCGTCAATTACCGGCACCGTGACCGACCCAACCGGAGCTGCAATTCCTGGCGCTCAAGTGACTCTGACCAGTGTGGAGCACGGCATCAATCGTTCTGCCACTGCCAACTCGACCGGCGATTACCTGTTTGCCGCGTTGCCCATCGGGTCATATAACCTGACCGTAGCCGCATCCGGCTTCAAGAGGTTTCAGGCGGCGGGCATTGTCCTGCGAGTAGCTCAGAAATCCCGCGTCGATGTCGCGATGCAGGTCGGTGCCGCCAGCACTGAGGTCACCGTACAGGGAAGTAGTGTCGCCCAGGTGGAAACCCAATCTTCTGATCTTGGAGGCACGGTCACTGGGAAGGAAATTAGCCAACTCGAACTGAATGGTCGAAATTTTACCCAACTGATCACTCTGGTGCCTGGGGTCAGCAATCAAACGGGACAAGATGAGGCGGGAGTCGGCGTTTCGGGTAACGTTTCCTTCAGCGTCAACGGAGGCCGTACCGAATACAACAACTGGGAAATGGACGGTGGCGATGCCATGGATAACGGCAGCAACTCAACGCTGAATGTCTACCCCAGTATCGACGCCATCGCCGAGTTCAAAGTGCTGACCTCCAACTACGGAGCCCAGTATGGCCGCAACGGCTCCGGCACGGTCGAGGTCGAGACCAAGTCAGGCACCAGCCAATTCCACGGCGACGTATACGAATTCGTGCGCAATGACGCCTTCAACGCCACGCCCGAGTTCCAGACTGCCCCTCCGGCCTACAAGAAGAACGACTTCGGTTTCACCATTGGCGGGCCAGTCTTCATTCCTGGACACTACAACACCAGCAAGCAGAAAACGTTCTTCTTCTGGTCGGAAGAGTGGCGGCGCGAGGTTGTGCCCGCGACGGGCTTTTTCAGCGTGACCACTGTTCCAACGCTGCCCGAACGCGGCGGGAATTTTAGCGATGTGTGTCCGGCCGCAGGTTCGCCAGTTGACACTACCAACTACCCCAACTGTCCGGTCAATCCCCAATTGGGGGCCTATTTCCCCGGTAATCAGGTGCCGATTGCAAATACTACAACGGTGAACAGTCTGCTGGCCATGATTCCCGCTCCGAATTCCGGTCCGAACGCCTGGTTTGCGACCCCCTCGCTTCCCACCAACTGGCGGGAAGAACTTTTCCGCGTCGATCAGAACATCAACGACAAAGTGCGTGCGACTTTTCGATATATCCACGACTCCTGGGACCAGGACTATCCCGTTCCTTTGTGGACCAGCGGAACCAGTTTTCCCACAATTCAAACCAACTTTAATGGCCCCGGCGTCAGCATGGTGGCGCGGGTCACGGCTACAGTTTCGCCCACTCTGCTGAATGAATTTGTAGCCAGCTATACCACGGACCACATAACTACGAGTTTGATTGGGCCTTGGCAACGCCCCTCGGGATTTCCTCCGATTGGGATCTATAACAATGGTTTTGGCGGCAAGGTGCCCGGCATTAGTCTGGCAGGCGGCCAGTATAACTTCGCCGAAGATCCGGGCTATGTTCCCAACGGCCCCCTGAATTCTAATCCGACTTTCACTTTCCGGGACAACGTCAGCAAGAGCATCGGCGGGCACAATCTGCAGTTTGGAATCTACGTGGTGAACGCGCACAAGAACGAAATTCCGCAGCCGAGCTACGGCGTGAACGGCTTTTTGCAATTCACTACCGGTAGCGCGGTTACGACGGGAAATCCGTTTGCTGATATGCTCCTGGGAAATGTCGATACCTTCACCCAGGAACAAGCCGCGCTCAAGATGCACGAGCAATACAACGTCTTCGAACCCTATTTCCAGGATGATTGGCACGTCACCTCGCGCCTGACGTTGAACCTGGGTTTACGGATGAGCTTCTTCGGAACTTATTCGGAGAAGAATAATCTGGCGTGGAATTTCGATCCCGCACGCTACGTTCCTGGCGCGAGCAGCGTGGATCCAAGCACGGGCCTGGTCGTCGGCAATCCGTTCAACGGATGGGTGGATTGTGGCGTTACGGCCGGAGTTCCCAAAGGCTGCATGACCAATCACTGGTGGAACCCGGCGCCCCGCATTGGTTTTGCTTTTGACCCTCTGGGGAACGGGAAATGGGCTATTCGCGGTGGTTACGGCATCTTCTTCGAGCACACGAACGGCAACGAGGCCAATACCGAGTCGCTCGAGCAGTACAACATCAATACTCAGACCAGCAGCGTCGTGAATGTGGCGGGATATGCCAATCTCAATCCGGGTCTCCTCGGCGGTGGCACGACTCCATTATCTTTTGTGTCGATTCCTAGCAAAGCCACTTGGCCCTACATGCAGCAGTGGCATCTCGATGTGCAGCACGATTTAGGCAAGAATACAATTGCAAACCTGGCCTACGTCGGCAGCGGCGGGGTACATTTGACGCGTTCGTATGAGTACAACCAGATGCACTCGGTTCAGGCCAGTCAGAATCCCTATGCGCCCGGCCAACTGATCGCGGCCTCCGACTGCAGTTGGGGTCCAGGCAACAGCCAGCCCAATGTGGTCGTTGACGCCTATGGTGTTCCCACGAACGCGGTGACTTCTTATGGCACGCCCATCCCCTACAACGCACCAACCCCAGGTGGGGTTCCGTCCGGCGCGGCTGTCAATCTTTTCGTCGCTTGCGGCAACAATGCCAATCCGTTCCTGCCGTTCGCGGGAATCGGAAGCATCACCCGTAAGGATCAGACTGGATCGTCGAACTACAACGCGCTGCAAGCCTCCTTGCGGCACAGTATAGGTGGTCTCCAACTGAGCGCGGCGTACACGTACAGCCACTCGATTGACGACTCTTCCGACTGGAACGACTCGGGTTTTGTCGACAGCTACAGCCTGAACGCCTACCGGGCCAGTTCCAACTTCGACGAACGGCACATCATTAACATCGGCTACGTTTATGACCTGCCATTCTTCAAGTCCAAAGGTCTCGCCAACAGGTTCCTGGGAGGTTGGCAGTGGTCAGGAATCACCGATATTGAAAGCGGGACGCCGTTCACTCTTTATAACCAGGGCTGCAACCCCTGCAACAGCACTGTGAATGGTGTGCCGACCAACATTCCGACTGACAACGCCGGAGTTTCTAACTCGTTGGCGACGGCCGGCTCCTATCCTGACGTAGTGGGTAATCCGAGCGCCGGAATACCCCAACTCCCGCCTGGTAATCCGCCTTTGGTCTACAATCCTGCCGCGTTCGTCGCTCCCACCGGGCTCACTTTCGGAAACGCCGGAAGAAACAATCTCCGCAACCCCTGGCGCACCAACTTCGATATGGCACTGCTAAAGCACATCGCTGTTACCGAGAGTAAATACTTTGAATTCCGCGCTGAAGCCTTCAACGTGTTCAACCATAGGGAGTATGCGTGGCTGGGCGGGGACGCTGGCTCGGCTGCAGATAACGCGAACGGCTCGGGAGTCACCACGGCAAACTCCGCGGGTTGCTACGGTGGAAGCAATAGTTCAGCGGGTGATGCGAGCTGTCTCGGAAGCGGGCTCCTTCAGCCCAACGCAGCTCACAACCCACGCATCCTGCAGCTGGCGCTGAAGTTTATTTTCTGAGCGAGTGTGCGAAGCTGTTCCTCCGACCTGGCCTCCCGCGAGGCCAGGATTTTTTTGCGAGGTGGGCTTGGTGCTTATCAAAAGCGAATGAGACATTGAGCTCGCTACCCAACCTGCGCGTGCTGTCGAGACGAACTGACCGCGGCAAACGCCTGCTCCAGATCAGCGATCAGGTCGTCCGCATTCTCGATTCCCACCGACACCCGAATCAATTGCTCAGTCACGCCCATTTTCTGCCGTTGTTCAGCCGAAATCATAGCGTGCGACGTGAGCACCGGGATGGAGACCAGGGAATCCACGCCGCCCAGGCTCGGGGCCAGGGTGAACAGGCGCAGCGCTTCGGTTAGGCGGCGAGCATCTTCTCCCGTGCCATCCACCTCGAAGCTCAGCATACCGCCGCCTCCGCGCAGCTGTTCCATCGCAACCGGTCGTTGCGGATGACCTTCGAGAAATGGGTAGTGCACGCGTCGGACCTTGGAATGATGAGCCAGAAACTGCGCAACCCGCAGAGCGCTCTCATTCTGGCGCTGAACCCGAACCGCCAGCGTCTTAATACCGCGAAGCAGCAACCACGCGGCGTGTGGATCCATAACACCACCCAACGTGGTCCTGGTTTCGTGAATCTTCTCGATCAGGTCCTTGCGGCCGGCAATAATCCCGGCAATCAAGTCGGAGTGTCCGCTGAAATACTTCGTGCCAGAGTGCATCACCAGATCAATGCCAAATTCCACCGGGCGCTGATTGATGGGAGTCGCAAACGTGCTATCGATCATCGTAATGAGGCCGTGCTTTTTCGCCAAGCCGGCAGCCTTGTGCAAATCAACAATCCGTACCGTAGGATTGGTCGGTGACTCCAGGTACAGCAACCTGGTTTTGGGTTGGATGGCGCGCGCATGCTGATCGTACTCGGTCGTATCGACCAATGTAGTTTCGATGCCCAGTTTTGGAAGCCATTGGGTGAGGAATTTCGTCGCGCCGCCGTAGATGTCTCGTTGCGCCACGATGTGATCGCCGTTTTTCAGCAGGGCCAGAATGGAAGTAGTAATCGCACTCATGCCCGATGCAAAAAGCAAGGCGGCATCAGCACCCTCCAGTTCCGCGATTGCCGACTCAGCGACGGTGTTGGTCGGGTTCCCGTAGCGGGTGTAAAACATATCGGTGTGGGTTGCCCGTAGTTGCTGCTCGTTGTCGGTGACTTCGAACGTGGAAGTCTGGTAGATGGGAGTGGCGAGGGGACCATTCTTTTTATCAAGGTTGGTCCCGCCGTGAACGGCTTCGGTTTCGGGCCGGTGCTGATGTTTTTTCATGAGAGACTCCGTCGGCTGATTTCGCCGAATCACAGGGCAGCAATAATCCATCAAGAGTATCGTCCACCGGCGAAGTGAGCAATAGCACAGCCACGATCAGTCCAGTCAGGCCAACGTACCTTATAATCCCAACACCATGGAAACAGGTCTGAAAGGCCGAGTGGCGATCGTCGCGGCATCGAGCCAGGGGATCGGTCGCGCGACAGCGGAAGCCTTTGCCGGCGAGGGTTGCCGGGTCGCAATGTGTGCTCGTAATGATCAAACACTGCAGGCGGCGGCGGAGCGCATTGAGAAACAATACAGGACCGAAGTGTTTGCCCAGGCTCTGGATGTAACCGATGCGGAAGCGGTGCATCGCTTTGTCGATGCGGTGGTTTCGAAATTTGGTGACGTCGATGTTTGTGTCACCAACGCTGGAGGTCCGCCGGCGAAAGGATTTCTTGCCGCCAACCTCGAAGAATGGCGAAAGGCCGTGGATGCCAATTTTCTCAGTACGGTCTACTTCGCCCGGGAAGTGATTCCGCACATGCAACGCAAACATTGGGGGCGAATCATCACCATTACTTCCATCACCACTAAGCAGCCAGTGCCGGATCTTGTGCTTTCCAATGCGGTGCGTGCCGCGGTTGTCGGACTCGTGAAAAGTCTGGCCAACGAGTTCGGCAAAGATGGCATACTCGTAAACAACGTAGGGCCGGGCTACACTGCGACTGATCGGCTGAAAGAATTGGCCAAGGCCCGTTCCGCCGCGTCGGGCAAGAGTGAGAAAGAAATCTCCGAGGGATGGAGTGCGGACACACCGCTTAAGCGTCTAGGTGAACCCCGCGAGGTTGCGGACGCGATTGTATGGCTGGCCTCCGAGCGGGCTTCGTATGTGACGGGACAGACCCTGCTCGTGGACGGGGGCCTCTACAAAGGACTGTAATCGGAGGGATGCCGGGCCTCCATTTGCGAAGGAGATTCTGGAAAGGCAAACCATGCGACCGCTAGCTTCTCGAATGGGAGTGATGACGGGTGAGGGCGCATTATCTGTTTATGCGCGGGCCAAAGAACTGGAGCGCGAAGGCCGCTCCATCATCCATCTCGAACTCGGCGAGCCCGACTTCCATCCCTCCGCATTGGTGAACGCCGCGCTTAAGCAGGCTCTCGACGAAGGCAAGGACCGCTATTGCGCAGTTGCCGGCGTCCTGTCCCTGCGAGAAGCAATCGCGAATTATCTTCATGAAACCCGCAATCTGAGCGTTTCAGCGGATAACGTCGTCATCGCTCCCGGCTGCAAGATCGCCCTCTTCATGGCGATGATGGCGCTCATCGACCCTGGAGACGAGGTGTTGTACCCCGACCCGGGCTTTCCCGGCTACCCGTCCATCACTCTCGGGCTGGGCGGCGTCGCTGTGCCCTTTGGGCTTTCCGAACGAAATCGCTTCCAACCGGATCCCGACGAACTTGCCGCGAAGATTACGCCGCGCACGAAAATTCTGATTGCAAACTCTCCGGGCAATCCGACCGGCACTCTTTATACTAACGAGGTGCAGCGACAGCTTGCCGAGCTGGCCGTAAAGCATGATCTAATCGTCCTTTCCGATGAAATCTATGCCCGGGTGATTTACGGCGGGCAATACCGCTCGCTGATGAGCTATCCGGGAATGGAAGAGCGCACGCTGATCATCGATGGCTTCTCCAAGAGTTTCGCGATGACGGGATGGCGGCTGGGATACGCCGTTGCCCCACCGCGCATCGTCTCAGCGTTACAGATGCTGGCGGTCAACAGCTATACGTGCGTTGCGGAGTTCAGCCAGCATGCAGCCATCGAGGCACTCAAAGATCAAGACGGCACAACTCCTCGCATAGTGGGTGAGTTCGGCAAGCGACGCGAGCAGTTCATTCGCGACCTGAATCGCATTTCCGGATTCCGCTGCTCACCGCCGGAAGGCGCGTTCTATGCATGGGTGAATATCTCAGAGACAGGAATGAGTGCGGAAGAGTTGTGCCGCATCATGCTCGAAGAGGCCGGTGTCGCGGCGATTCCCGGCGCGGCGTTCGGAGCGGCTGGCGCTGATTTCATTCGCTTCTCGTTTGCATCCTCGACCGCGACATTGCAGGAAGCGGTTGAACGCATTCTCAAAGTCTCCACCGCTTGGCAGGGAACCGCGGTGCGGTAACAGGACCATGGCAGGATATTCATTGCAATCACGACAAGGCGGAGACTTCATGAGGCGAAGGGTTCGGCCGATGCTATGTTGGCTAGCGATTTGTGGAGTGTCGGCAGGGGCTGCGGGTCAGGCGCGTCCACTACCGGGGCCCGACGTGCAACAAATCTACCAACGACTACTCCCTCAGATCGAACAAATCGCAATCTTTGATCATCACGCGCACCCTGGATTCTCCGATGATCCTGACGTCGATGCCATGGCGGCGCCGCCAGGAAGTGCTGCGTTTCGCGAACGCGACACAAACCCCGAACTGGTCGTCGGCGCCAAAGCGCTTTTCGGATATCCCTACAACGACCTCTCACCTGAGCACGCCAAATGGCTGGTCCAGAAAAAAGCAGAGCTTAAAAAGGAGAGGGGCAACGCCTATTTTTCCGATATTCTCGACAAGTTGAACATCGAGCAGGGCGTCGCTAACCGCGCGATGATGGCTGGCTATCTCGATCCAAAACGGTTCGTGTGGGTATTCTTCGTGGATTCGTTTATGTGGCCGTTCGACAATCAGCGGGAACGCTCCCGCAATGCGGACGAGGCAGTTTACATCCCGCTGCAGGAGAAGATGCTGCACCGCTGGATGCAACAAGAAGGACTAAGCAAGTTGCCTCCGGATTTTGCGGAGTATCTGAAGTTCGTGAGCCGCACGCTGGAAGACAATCAGAAGAAGGGCGGAATCGCTATGAAGTTCGAAGTCGCGTATTTCCGCTCGACCAAGTTCAGCGATCCTGCCCGCGAAGACGCAGAAGATATTTATCAGCGATTCGTCTCAGGTGGCATTCCCAGCAAGGACGAATACCGAAGTTTTCAGGATTTTATGCTTCGCTATTTGATCCGCGAAGGTGGGCGCCTGCATCTTCCTGTCCATATCCATTCGGCGGTGGGCATCGGCGACTACTTCAACCTCTCCGAAAGCAATATCATGAACCTGGAAAACATTTTGCGCGATCCGCGCTATTCGAGTGTCACGTTTGTGATGATTCACGGCGGATACCCCTACGATCGCCAGGCGATCTGGTTGGCCTCGGCGAGAAATGTGTATCTGGATTCATCGGAAACCGAGATTTTGCTGTATCCGTCGGAGTTCAAGAACACCCTCAAGCTGTGGCTGGAAACATTCCCTGAGAAGATTACGTTCGGGACCGACGCATTCCCTTACAACGAGGTTCTGGGTGCGGAGGAGAGCTACTGGCTTGGAGTACAGTCATCGCGCACGGCGCTGGCCGCTGCGTTGGCGGAAATGATTTCAATGGGCGAAGTCAGTGAAGCCCAGGCGATGCAAATGGCGCACGGTTACTTGCACGACAACGCAGTCGGACTCTACGCCGGAAAGGTGCACTGATGGCGAAGTTGAAGCGAGCGAAGAAGGCGACCCCAAGAACCAGGAAGCCCACAAGGGCAACGACGCGAGCCACAGGGAAGGCCGAGTTGAAGCACACTGCTTGGAATTCGGTCGAACTTGAGGACCTGAATCCGCTGCTGCAACGTCAATTTATAGTGGGCCAAAACGTCATGGTCGCGCGCGTGCTGTTGAAGAAAGGCTGCATCGTGCCCGAGCACAGCCACCACAACGAGCAGATTACCTATATTCTGGAAGGCGCTTTGAAGTTTTGGATCGATGGCAAAGAGATCGTAGTCAATGCGGGCGAGGTGCTGACCATACCGCCGTATATGCCCCACAAAGCGGAGGCCGTGGAGGATACGTTGGACCTCGACATATTCAACCCACCGCGCGCCGACTGGATTAACAAAACCGACAAATATTTGCGCGGTCGGAAGTAGAATGCGTAGGAAATGCTCTGCTGTCCTCAATCCGGATGACCGACCACACCTCACCTGAATCCAATCCCGTGCAGACTTCGCAATTGCGATGCATTGGCTGCGATGCTGTGTGCGGGAAGGCGGAACAGACCTTCCGCTGCGCTGCCTGTGGCGATCTGCTGGAAATCGTATATCTCGGGTGGGACACGCACCTTGTGGACACTGCTGCGCTCCCAGCAGTCTGGCGCCAGCGGCGCACTTCGGGACTTCCGATCGACGAAAGCGGCGTCTGGCGGTTCCGTGAACTGTTGCCCAACTTCCACGACTGGCAGGAAGTCATCACCCTGCGTGAGGGAAATACTCCGCTGTATGAAATGCCTGGCTGCGCTCGCATTGCCGGGTTACGACAGCTCTATGCCAAGCACCAAGGCATGAATCCCACGGGTTCGTTCAAGGATACCGGGATGACGATGGCGGCATCGGTCGCGCGGCGAGAGGGATTCCGTTGGGTGGCTTGCGCCTCCACCGGAAACACTTCCGCTTCCATGGCGGCCTATGCCGCGCGTGGGGGAATGCGGAGCCTGGTGCTGATCCCGGAAGGCAAGGTCTCATGGGGTAAACTTTCTCAGGCGCTCGACTATGGTGCGGTGACCTGCCAGTTGAAAACCGATTTTGATGGCTGCATGCGGGTGCTGAACGAAGTCGTGCAGCGGATGCCGATTTATCTGCTGAACTCTGTAAATCCCTATCGTCTCGAAGGACAGAAGACCGCGGCGATCGAACTGATGGAACAGTTCGATTGGCAGCCACCTGATCACGTCATTGTTCCCGGAGGAAATCTGGGAAATTCCTCGGCGTTAGGGAAGGCGTTCCTCGAGATGAAGCGACTGGGTTTCATCTCAACGTTGCCGAAAATATCCATTATTCAGGCAGCTGGAGCCAATCCACTGGTGCGGACAATGCGCGAAAATGGCGGCAAGACGTTGATCCCGGTGCATGCTGAAACTGCGGCCAGCGCCATTCGTATCGGAAATCCCGCGTCGTGGAAAAAGGCAGTCTGCGTATTGCAGGCGACCGGCGGCACCGTCGAACAAGTCAGCGAAGTTGAGATCGCTTTGGCCAAAGCGGAAATCGGAGCGGATGGTATCGGCTGTGAACCGGCTTCCGCCGTGACGCTTGCGGGACTCAAGAAGTTGGTGAAGCAAGGCGTTGTCAACCCGCGAGAAACCGTAGTGTTGATCTTGACCGGACATCTACTGAAAGATCCGGAATTCACCTTGAAGTTTCATCGGGGTGATCTGTTTGTCGGCACGGAGCGCGAAAAGGAGGCTGGCATTCTGCGGCCTCAGCAGCGAGCACCTATCGTGCTGGATGCCGACGTGGACGCTGTCATTCAAACTTTGAGGAAAGCGGACGACCGGCTAGAAATGTAGCAAGCTGCGTTTCTGCAGCTGTAGAGACGTTGCTTACAACGTCTCGCTTTGTGTATGACGGATAGGACTGCCAAAACGCGGACCAAACCACCACAGCCCTTCGAGATTGTTCTGCCGGCGACTTCGGCGAACCTCGGCCCCGCCTTCGATACGGCCGCGCTGGCGTTTTCGATGTTTCTTAAACTCCGGGCAAAGGCCGCAAACGAATTCTCGATCACAGCACGCGGTCGCGATCGAGAAATCTGCGCCCAAATTGATAACCATCTTATTCTGACAACGTATCGTGAGGTGCTACAGGCGGAAGGAAAGCCGGTGCAACCGCTCGCGCTCCGCATCGAGAATGAGATTCCCATCGGCAAGGGATGCGGATCCTCCGCAGCCGCGCGGCTAGCCGGAATTGCCCTAGCGGTACACTTTGGCCGATTGCGCTGGACCGATAATCGGATCGTCTACGAAGCTGCCCAGCGCGAGCATCATCCCGACAATGCCGCAGCGTGCTGGATGGGCGGCTTAGCCATTGCACAAATCTCCGCGGACGGCGAAATGCGAATGGCGCATGTACGGCCGCAAGGGAAGTGGCCATTATTACTCGCTGTCCCCAATGAGCGCCTTTCGACCGAGGATGCGCGCCGGGTCCTGCCGAACGAATATTCGCGTGCTGACGCCGTGGCCAACATCCAGAACTCGATGCTGCTGTTGGCGGCGTTCCTTCAGGGACGAAAGGACTGGCTTCCGTCCGCATTGGAAGATCGCATCCACCAGCCCTACCGCGCATCCCTGTGTCCTCTTCTGCCCGCGTCGCAGAAACTGACCGGAACTCGCGGAATCTTGGGAAGCGCGTTGAGCGGGGCCGGACCTTCTGTACTGATTTTTCTCGACCCAAAGTCGAGCGTGAATCAAGCCAGAAAGCGGGTGCGCGACCACCTGCGAGCGCACGGACTCAACCCGGAGTTGATTCACACGGAGATCGCTGCGCGAGGAGCGAGCCAGCGGATTCGGTGAGAAGTGGGGTGAGACAACGAGCGGGCTCAACTACGCGAATCTTCGTCTGTGCCGGGCGGAGGTTCTGCGGTCACAATGTTGGACAGGTGCTGCTGGAAACTCAAGTAAGGTTCGCGGGCGAACCTATCAGGATAAGAATTGACGGCTCGAAGAAAACTGTCTATTTCTCGCTGGACTCGCTGGACTTCGTTCTCTCGTTCAATTTCAGGAACCCGTAAATCTGTCGCGTGGTGCCTCTTAATCTTCATCTACTTCTCCCTGCAATCGGGCCACGCTTTTGGCCCACCCGTACCACCCGGATCGCGACGCTCACTCGTTCCTGTTTAGGCGGTTTAGCTCGCATCGCAAAATTTTCAAGCAAAAGGGGGAAGCTGAGAGTTATTTCCCATTCTTAGACATGTAAATGGCACTTTGGTGCCATACGGAATCCCCGATGGCGAGCATAGGAAAAAGACCGGGTGCGAACCGGTCTTTTTCGATGCTGTCGCAGTTCCGCAATTTAACGGCTGGCGGGAGGAATAATGCTATTCATGCGCAGGTACTCCACCATCTGACCGTAGTGATCGAAGCAGTGCCCTACGATCAGCGTGGCCATGCCAAGGCGCGTAGTCATGCCCTCGCCAAATGGGCTTTTGATCGGGCTCAGCAGGTTTCCGTCGTTGATAGTGCCGACAGCTTTGTGGACATAGGCGAACGAGTCCTTGAGGAATTTCACAATATCCGCTTTGGTCTTCACCGAATCCGGTCCGTTTTCGCCGCCCAGATCGATCGGCGGTTTCTCCTCAAGGATAGCTGCTCCAACCATATAATTGACGGCGGCTACGTGCTTCACCTGTTGCGCGAAGCTGCGCACGCCTTTGAATTCACCGTTCGTAGGCACAAATGAATATTTGTCCTCAGGCATGGCGTCGGCAGCGGGAACGAATTCGTTTTCCACACCGGTTACACTCCGATCGAGCACTTGAGCGACGGTGCGTTGATCCGCTGGCTTGGCAGCCTGCGCCTGAGCAAGGCCGCCACTCGCCAGCAGAAGCAGGGATGCAAACAGCCACTTCATCTTCTTCATGAGAAATCTCCTGATTGGAATTGTGGAACCTGGTCTTGGGTCAGTCTCGCACCACAGACGGCGCGAATTGTAATTCCTGCGACGTCAGCGGATAGCGTCGCACACTCACCAGCCCGACCACAAGCGCGACCGCAGACCACAGAAATGCGGTCGGAATTCCAACTCGGCTGGCCAGCGCGCCCCAAAGTGCGCTGCCTATCGCCATCCCTCCCTGAAGCACCAACAGGTACAAGGATAGCGCCCGTGCTCGCAGAAACGGCGGTGACATGGTCTGTGCCGCAACATTCAGACAGGCCAGAATTCCAATCCACGCGGTTCCACTGGTGAATAACACAAGTTCCAGCCAGCCAAATGTTCGCACTCGTCCGGTGGCAAATGTCATGGCTGCAAACACCAGAATCGCGACTGTTACAACTCCATCCACTGAGAGCGTACTCCGCAGGCGAGGCAGGACTGTCGCGCCTGCCAATGCGCCCAGCCCGAATGATCCGAGCAGCAGCCCGTAACCGGTGGCTCCATGAGGACGGGCAACGATCGGGAGCAGCGCCAGAAGGGAACTCGCCGCCAGGCTGAACGCCCCGGTGCGGATCAGCACACAGCGCACCACCGAAGCGTCGCGGCCATACCGCAGGCCGGTGAGGATGGCATCGGTGACGCGGCCCTTTTCCACATTCTCGAAGTGGGGACGCTTCCAGCGATAAAGAAAAAATATGACCCCGAAAAACGAAGCGGCATTCAGTAGGAAAGCTACTCCCGAGCCCGCGATCGCGATCACAATCCCGCCTAACGCCGGACCCACTGCGCGAGCCACGTTGAATCCGACTGAGTTCAAAGCCACAGCTGGCGCGTGCTGTCTGGGAGAAACTATCTCCGGGGTGATGGCCTGCCACGCCGGATCGTTCATCACTGCGCCCAATCCCAGCACGAAGGTGAACAAGAGCAGAATCCACGGCGTCACAGTTCCTAACAACGTGAAAATACCCAGTAGCGCCGCGGCTGCTACCATCCAGCCCTGCGTGATCAGCAGCAGTCGCCGCCGGTCCACCATGTCTGCCAGTGCACCCGCCGGCAAGATGACGAGAAAAACAGGAAGCGTGGACGCCGCCTGCACCAGGCCCACCATCAACGGAGACATTGTGAGCTGTGTCATCAGCCAGCCGGCGCCCACGTTCTGCATCCAGGTTCCGGTATATGAGATCACTGCCGCGACCCAGAGCGAACGAAAGAGTGGCTCGCCCAGCGGAGCCCAGGCCGAACCGTTCGTGGTCCTCGGCAGACTCGATGGCATCGACATTTTTGCAGCTTCTGCCATGGTCAGTCGTTTGCTACTCTTTCTGCTGATAAGTACCGTTCAAACGGCCATTCCCTGTGACGCCAGGCGCGCACCAGATATATGACTACGCCGCTGATCAGGATCAACACGGCGTAACGAATCTGGGTGAGTGAGTTCGTGCGCGAGATGAGCACGAATAAGAATCCGACGGATGCCACTAATGCAGGGAGCGGATACAACCACATGTGGAACGGCCGCGGCAGGTCGGGACGGCGGACGCGCAAAACAATCAAGCCAATCGCCTGCACCAGAAATTGCAAAGTAATGCGGATGACCACGAGCCCTGCGATGACATCCGCCAATGATAGGAAACAAAAGAGCGCCGCGACCGCAGCCAACGCGAGCAGCGATACATATGGAAACCGTCCTTCCGTATGCACGCGGGCGAAGGCCTTGAAATAATTTCCGTCGAGCGCGGCCGCGTATGGCACGCGCGAGTATCCGAGCATCACGGAAAAAACCGAGGCGAATGCTGTCCACATGACCAGTCCAGTAGCAAGATTCGCGGCCCATGGTCCGTAAATCTTTTGCATGAAGATAGACACAACATACAAGCCACGGTTGTCTTGACCGGCCTGGATCTCTCGCCACGGCACGACGCCCAGGATGCTGATGTTCATCACCACATATAGACATCCCACTAAAAAAATGGATAGCAGGATCGCCCGCGGGATCGTTTTTCCCGGTTCTTTCACTTCGTCGCCGAGGAACGCGATGTTGCCATATCCCCAATAATCATAGGTAGCAATCAGCATTGCCGAGCCCAATCCCAGGAAAAAGTTTTGCGAAAGAGTGAACGCGCCCGGTGGAAAACTGAAAGCTCGGGAAGCATCAAAGTGTCCAATCCCCGCAATGATGATCCAAAACATGGTTCCGATCACGCCCGCCAACAGCAGCTTTGAAATCCATCCAATGCTCGTGATCTTGCGATACAGAAGCGCCATCGCCAGAGCAACTACACCAACTGCCACAAAAGTTGCGCCCGAAACCAGCCAGTGCAGTTGCAGCCTTCCGAGCAGCGGCAGGGGGACGCTCCAATGGCGTGCGAGATACTCATTCTCCAACCCTGGCCAGAAGTAGGATGCATACCCGGCAAGGCCAATGGAGCCCGACGCAATCACGAGTGGTGCACTGAAGGAAAGCTGCCAGACAAAAAGAAAAGAAATCAGCCGGCCCAGGCGATTCGGCCCGTAAATCTCGCGCAGATAACCGTAGGAACCGCCCGACTGGGGCATGGCCGCGCCCAGTTCTGCCCAGACCAGGCCGTCGCACATGGCGAAGATCGCGCCTAAAATCCAGCCGAGCATGGCCTGTGGCCCACCCATAGCGCTCACCATCAGCGGTATGGTGATGAACGGCCCTACGCCGATCATGTCGATCATGTTCAGCGCAGTCGCGCTTCCTAAGCCCACGCCGCGAATCAGCTGCGGAGAACTCTGACCGGTCTGGGATGCTGGCTGCATGGCGCGACAACTGAGAACCAAGAACTAAAATATGGGAGCTAGCTACTGGCCACTGTTCTTCTCGTGCCCCGCACTCAACAAGTTCACATAAAGTCGGATCGCACCCGGCACCCCAGCAGGTAACTGGCGAAAGAATGCATATCCGGTGTAGATATATGTGCCTTTGCCATACTGAGCGCGCAACAACCCGCCCTTTTGCGGTGGTTCTCCGGGATCGTGGGACGCGAGCAGTGGCTTGAAGTGGTCGTCCCACTGATCCATGAAATACAACCCGCGTTCTTGCACCCATCCATCGAAATCGTGCTTTGTGATCTGGTTGGGGTAATGAAAGATGCCATCCTCTGGAGCCAGAATTTCCACCGGGGCCTCTTCTACCGAAACACGGATTCGGCTGAGTTGCGCGGGATAAGGTGTGAATTTTCCCTTGTTGAAATCGGCAACGCCGGTTTCGTATTGTGCGACCAGCGTCCCACCGCTAAAGACGAAGTCCAGCAACTTCTTGTTGTTGGCCGCGAGATCCTTTTGGGTATCGTAAGCCCGAATTCCCACAACAATCGTCTGGTACTGGCTCAGATCCTGGCTGGCGAGTTTGTCCGCCGAAATCAAAGCAACCTTCATTCCGATCTGCGTGAGCACGGTCGGAATGTCATCGCCCGCACCCATAACGTACCCGACGGTCAGATCCTTCGGCACTTTCACATCGACGATACTGATGCGCTGGAGCGCGGGCTGGTAATAGTAAAAGCTATCGAGATCCTCCCGAGTGACCAGACTGTAACCCTCGGCGTAATTCATTCCCCCCGATTCAAACACCGCGCGGATGTTCGCTCGCCCTTCCTTCAGGCTAGCGGGAGATATTTTGAACTCGAACTCTTGCTTCTCGCCGCGCTTGTGGAACTCCATTGCCACTTTGGCCGGCTCGACACCCCAGCCAGCCGGTACCTCGAGATGGAGATTCCCCTTGATGCCGCCGGACAAATTGCTCGAAACGGCAACTTTCACACGTTTTTCCCCGTCGCCTGCTGTGGGAATCACCTGCTGCCCGGGTTCCAGCATTACGGAAAATGCGGGGACGATGGCGAGTGTTCGACTCCGCTCCACACCTTTGTCATCCACAAACTGTGCGACCACTGGAGACGAGATCTCGGTCGCGGGTCCGTTCGCCCCTCCGAATTCATGCGTCCCACCGAAGAGGGTCAGGTCGTGCGGCGAGCGATGAGTGTGGTACTGGACGGTCGCATGGAACGGGGGCGGTGGGAAGGGCAGTGTGACGTATCGCTCATCGTCGATCGTGTTGATGCTTTCGGTTTCCGGGTTGGCGCGGTGCCAGTAAGGTCGCGTGTAATAATGGCCGTCGGCAGCTTGAACAGGAATCTGCACGACGAAGTTGGCATACTGATCCTTGCCCGGAGCGACGACCAGAACAGCTTCTTCATCAATCTGTTTGCCCCATCCTTGTGGAGCGTCGAGCCGTATTCGGTCCACAACCAACTTGTTTTTTGAGCCGTTGTGAAACTTAACTCTCACGAGGAACTTCTGTCCGGGAGACACCGTGGTTAATGCTTCTTCTTCCTTCGGCAGGGTCGCTGTGTTTTGAGGCGGAGCGACCGTCGCTTCCACCGTGACTTTCATCGCCAGGTTGATTGCTGCTTGCGCCTGTTCCAGCTTCTCGTGCAGTATTTCCAGCAGGTCCTGTTTCAGCGGCGAGCTAATCTGGCTGCCCTGCACACGGTCTGTCAGGGAGTCGAGGTTCTGCATCGCGGCGAGCAGCGGTCCGGCTGCGTTGCTGGAATCTTTCTCGCTTTGTTGAGCCGCCTCCTGGACGCGATTTGCAAGGTCTACGAGTTCTGATCGCAACCACGGTACCTTTGACTCTTCGGCTCCTAATCGAGACGCAAGCCCTGGCAAACTCGTGTCAATTCCGTCAAAGAAATCCTGCTCATGACCGTCTTTGTCTGTCGTCGCCGGCAGAACCGAATCGATCAGTTTGTAGTAGGTGTAACGAGGGCCTGGGTCCACTGACCAGCCTCCTGCTCCTTGCGAAAGTTGATGCCGTAAGCCCTCCAACGCGAATTGGATGTAGGACATTCCCAATCTTGGATTCTGTTCTCCGACATTCAGCCTGACCGTGTAGTTCTCCGCCGGGCAGGTTTGAGCTCCAAAGCCGCATACGTTCCCGATGTAAAGCTTTTTAGCTTGCCATGGCAGAAGGCCCTCGGCGATCTGCTCAGGAAATCGATTGGGATCAGCCGCCGCGCGAAAGGCCTCCCGCGTAAGAATCGACGAAGCCTGGTGGTGACCGTGCCCGTCACGGTCGGTGCCCGAGAAGCGAGCGACCAAAACATCGGGCCGGAAAGTGCGAATTACCCGCACCATATCTCCCAACGCGATATCGTGACCTTGCCACTTCTGAAATGTTTCATCGGCATTTTTGGAAAAGCCGAAATCTGCAACCCGCGTGAAGCGCTGCTGGACGCCGTAATAGCGGTCTGCTCCCAGCAGTTCCAGCGTCCGTAAAACGCCGAGCACATCGAACAAATTACTGCCTACCTTGTTCTGTCCGCCTTCGCCGCGATTCAGGGTGAGCAGCAGGACGGTCGCACCCTTCCCGCGCGACTCCAGGGTCAGCATGCCGCCGTCTTCGTCATCGGGATGCGCCACGGTTTGCATCAGGCGCGCGGTTGTCCGCAGGCGCACCAACATTTCCTGCAAGCCGGCGGCGCCAGTGTCCTGAGGTAAAGGATTTACAAACTGAGGGTCTTTTGAGCTTGCTGGTTTTGCCGCAGTTTGCCAAACCGCGGCGACAGTCACCAGCAGAATCGGAAGAAGAGCAAGCAAAAGCTGCAGAGAGCCGGGTCGAATGCGTTGGCGCCAGCCCCCACGGTCATCGTCAGTCATAAATAAAGGATTGTTGTTCTTGCGGACGGGAGCCAATATTTTTCCTGATATAGCGTCTTAATCATCGACTGATTGGGAAGGAAAAAGATAGCCAACCCACTGACCATCCTACCCGATTTCACTGCGCCTGCGGGTTGCGAACGCTCTCCTGGCATTCATGCGCAGCGGTCAGCACCGCATCAAAATCCTTGGCGCTGCGCAATTTCGCCAGCAATGGATCGGACAACAAAGCAGAATAGGAGCAGTAATTCTGGTCAACTGCAGCCTTGATCATGTGAAGAGCTATGTCGGGTTTTCCGCAGAATGCCATCACCGTTCCTTCGTAGTACCAGCGCTCGGGATCAGGCTCTGCCAGCACGGAGGCTTCCACGTCGGTCGTGATTTTATCTAACTCGGACGCAGGCCGCATTCCCAGGCACGCCTCTAGCAGTTCGCGATGATAATGCTCCGCCGCCGACACCTTCTTCACGCTATCTCGCGCTTCCGCCAGTTTCCCTTCGCGCAGCAGAATCAACGGGGTCGCGAAGTTGGACCATTCTGAGCCTGCGTCCAGACGAACAAAATCCATCGCGCGCTTAGTCTGGCCCAGCTCCATGAATCCCCACGCGCATGACCGCCATTGATAGTTTCCTGGAGATATCTGTAGAGCGATCTCACACTCTCTTGCCGATTCCTCCTGCATGCCGGCATAGCGGAGAACGTACGCCAGGGTGAAGTGAGCCGCGCCACTTTCCGGACGGCTCTTGACCAGGGCCTCGGCTGATTCGTACGCCTTGGTTAATTCACCCCGCTCCACGCGGTTCGTGATCAGCTGGCTTGCCGCCGTCAGACGGTTGGGATCAAGCGCCACCGCTTTTTCAGACGCTTGATTGGAAAGCTGAAACATCTTTTCTCCGCCGTTGGAATAGTCGGCGTCATAGTAGGAACGAACGCCGAGCTCCTCCCAGGCAGGAGCGTAATTCGGATCGGTTTCCACAACATGCTCCAGCACTGCGATCGCATCCTTGTTCGGTCCAGCGTCGTGAGGCAGCGCCAGGCTATGCAGGTAGAGGTCGTAAGCTTCCTGGCTCTTCGGCCGCGTGCCCGTATCAAGATAGGTGCCGGCCGCACCCAGAATCGGCAATAAACCTTGGCGGACCTGACTGGCAAGCTTCTCTTGTAAGGCGATCAAGTCCTCGCTCGACGCGGTGAAATTTGTCTGCCACAGCATCCGATTGCTCTTCGTTTCCGTGGCTTCCAGCGTTACCAGTAGATGGTCTCCCTGCCGCAGGTAATGCCCGGTCAGGACGCTGCCCACGTGCAGTTGGCGCCCCACTTGTTGCGGGTCAATGTCCGGACTCACATATTTCCGCGTTACTCCAGAGGGACGCACGTCCAAGGAGCGGCTGTGGGTCAGGACATTGGAAATTTCGTCCGCCAACGCGAAGCGCAGGTAATCGACGCTGAAATCGCCGTTCAGGTTCTGCAGCGGAAGCACCGCAATGGTACTGACTCCGGCGCTCACAGCCGTGCTGCGATGCTTGAACCACCATGCTCCGAGGGCTGCCAGTACCGCGATCAACAGACCGGACAGACCGAGTAGCAGGTATTTCTGCCACGCGCTGGAAGTCTGGAATGCATTGGTGGCCACGCGCAGCGGCACTTCCCGCGAGTTAGTTTTGACCGCGCCTGATTCTGTTTGCTTCTTCAGACGCTGCAAGTCGGCTTTCATTTGCGCGGCACTCGCGTAGCGCTTGTCGCGGTCCTTTTCCATCGCCTTCCCGATAATGCCCTCGATCTGAGGGGGGAGAGCGGGATTCAGGCTGCGGGGTGGGGCCGGCTTGTGATGCAGCATCGCATCCAAGGTGGTGACTACGTTCGCTCCCTGAAACGGCTTCTTGCCCGTAGACATTTCGTAGAGCACAACGCCAAAGGAAAAAAGATCGCTGCGCGGGTCGAGTTCCTCGCTACGCGCCTGTTCCGGCGACATATAAACCGCTGTTCCGGGCACTACTCCGATTGCAGTGAGCGAATCCTCATACGGAGTATCCTCGTTTGCTGCCACGCCTTGGTCGCGTGACAGTTTGGCCAACCCAAAGTCTAAAATCTTCACTTGCCCGGTGTTCGTAATGAACAGGTTGGCAGGCTTGATGTCGCGATGAATGATTCCCTTGGCGTGAAATGCTTCAAGGGCCTCTGAAACTTGTATGGCAACGTCAAGAAGTTCTTCAAACTCCAGCGGCTTCCCGTGAATACGCTGCTTCAGGCTCTCGCCTTCAAGTCTTTCCATGACGATGAAGGGATGGCCGCCGTTATCGTCGATGTCATGGATGGTACAGACGTTGGGATGATTTAACCGCGATGCGGCGCGGGCTTCGCGCTCGAAACGGTCCAGAGACTTACGGTCGCCGAGCAGGTTGTCGGGAACGAACTTCAGGGCGACGTGGCGTCCGAGGCGCACATCTTCCGCCTCGTAGACAACGCCCATGCCTCCACCGCCGATTTTGCCCAGAATGCGATAGTGGGAGACTGTCTGGCCGACCATGGGGGACCGCTCGCGGCTATGTTAGGCCGCGCCGGGGCTGGGGTCAACCGTTACGTGCAAAATTGAGAATCGAAAAGCGAATACAAAGAACTAAGTCTAAGGCCAAGGTAAACAAGGACCGGAAACTCAAGCCAGACTTAATCCCTATAAAACCCAGCCGACGACCCAACCCACTGCATGTTCTTGTTGTGGTCCACGCCCATCATCAGGCCGCGGCCCATGCGGACGATGGTCATGACCGGCAGTAGTTCGTCCAGCCAGATGTACATGATGCGGATCTCCGCCTTGGTCCCGCCTAAAGGTGTTTCGATCACCGGCTCAAACTGCATCCGCTCCTGCAGGATGTATTGCGAACGTTTTGCCTTGGGAATGTTCGCCAGGTCTTCTTTTGTGGGATTAAGAATGACGCCCAACCCGGCGAAGGAAAACAATGGCTTGATCACGTAGTTTTCCAGATCCTGGGGCACCGGTTCCACACGATCGAGAAAGGAAGTCTTGGGTACACACTCGTGGCGCAAGAAAGGCAGGGAAAACTTGCTTATGCGAAAGTACCAGTTGGGATGCCCAGCCCACTCCACTTCCAAGTCATCGGTGAAGTTAAAGGAAAGCTTGAGCCTCTTCCGAACTAACTCATCGACGATCGCGCGGTTGTAAATCCGGCGAATAGGAGTGCGCTGGCCTCCGCGATCGTAAAACAGCTCATTGCCTCGCTTCTCAATTTCGGTCATGTCGACGGTCGCAATTCCAAGCAGCTTTTCCGTGAGCAGAAAATCCGGCAGCGTCTTTTGGTGACTGGGATCGATCTCCATCAGAATCACGCTTTGCGGGTCCTGATCGCCCACAATGGCGCGCCGCAGCAACTTCTTGTATCCCTCCCAGTCCAGCCCGCCCAGCAGATATTGCAAGTTCTCATCAAGTTCGAAGACCTCCATGTAGATCTGCGAAATCATCGCTTGATAGGCGTAGAGAGAAGGGAAGCCCTGCAACTCAACCAGCTTGGGTTGCAGCTTGCCAGTGGCGTCGCGTACCAGTCCAAAATCTACCTGAATGAACAGAGGATGGGGCGATTCACGGGGGACATTGAAATCGGGCGGAATCGCCTCGAAGGATGCCTTGCGGTATTCCAATCCACCCAGCTGTTGGATGAGCTCCTTGCCGTACTGCGACATCTGGTCCAGCAGGGGCTTGGGAAAGAAGCAGGGCGTCTCCGAAACCTGGAACTTGACCGGGGTACCGCAGCGCTCTTCCATCAACTTCAAAAAGGCCTGGTACTTCTCCAGCGTAAAGTTCGAGTTGAACTGCTGTCGCAGTGCAGGAATCATGGTTCTCGGAAGCCGTTGTGCCGGACCTCAGCAGCTCATTAAACCAAATAAACTGTCATCCTGAGCGGAGTAGCTGATGAGCGAAGCGAGTCAGCTACGGAGTCGAAGGACCCCAACGCGCTCAACGTCTCGACACTGTTTCGAGGCATTCTCACAAGAAACCGTTGGTAAAATTCCCTGAAGCACTATTGCCAACCCAACACGCGTTTGGTCCTTCGACTCCACCTCCGCTCAGGATGACAATTTCTTTACGCCTCCAGCAGGAACTTCCCATCCCGCATGATCTGCTCACTGTCCACCCAAATATCGAATTTCCGCCCCACCACGTCAATGTGAGTAGACGAATACCACTCCGCCCCGGTGTGCGCCCCATAAGGATTGCCAAAAGCAATGTGTACTCCGGGATATTTCTCGTCTTGCAGAATCTGCCCAATCACGTCCTTCAATTCGATATTCGTGCCAATCGCGAACTCGCCCACGCGATCACTGTTCTCGTCGGTATGGGTGTAACTCCAGAAATCACTCTCCAGGTCATGGTTCGCGGAATGAGCCTCAACTACGCGATTGCCCTTCACCCGAATAGTCAGCGGATGCTCCCGCAAACTCCCAAACTTGGCGCAAAGCCAATCGCCGACGACGCCGTCGATCACGAAGGTTCCATTGACCTCGCCAGGAGTGGTAAACACTTCTCCGCCCGGCAGGTTCCCCCACTTGTCCGGACTGATAATTCCGCTCGTTTTGACCCAGCGATAATTCGGATTCAAATCCGCAATCAGATCCGTCCCCGCCGGAGTTTTGGCTCGAACCTGCTTCGCCCGTCGAACCATTTCGACCACTTTGACGCTGATGCGATCCACTTTGAGAAAATCCGCGCGCATTCCTTCCAACATGATCTGCCGGTTGACGTTCACCATGTGCGCATGGCGAATCTTGCGCCGGTTCACCACGTCGGTCATCTGCATGCGCGAGCGCAGTTCATTCGCTTGCGCCTGCACGGCAAAAATACTGACCTGGCTAGTTTCAAGATCTTCAACAATTTCTCGCGGAAGATCGCCTAGCGGCCGCGGTGCCAGATCCTCCAGCACCCACGCGTGGTACGGAGCCCCTACAGCTTCCAATTCGCGGACCATGCTGGCCGCGATTTCCTTGGTGGCTTCGTCGGTGATGACCGTGACTTTCTCGCCGGGCTGCACGCGCAAACAAACCTCGACCGCGTTGCGGGCTCCGGGAGTAAGTTCAGGGTCGAATGGAATCGTATTCAACTTCCGGTTGGTTGTACTGACAGGAACGCTCATCACCCTACTTTTCTAGCGGAAGCCGTGGCCGGAGATTCAGTCAATCCCACTTCCGTCTCATCAATGATGTAATCCACTACCCTTTTCAGGTCGCCGGTCTCGTTAAACACGCGCAACTGGCGGTCAGCCCCGGTTCCCATTTCCAGGATCTCGTGAATGTAATTCAACTCCTCGCGTGAATCCAGTTCGTCCACCACATCGTCCACAAAGTGCAAGTACTCCAATATCAGCTCGCGCGCTGAAACTTCTTCTTGCTTTCCGAAATCGACGAGTTTTCCTTCCAGGCCATAACGCGAGGCGCGCCACTTATTCTCCATAACCAGCGCACGACGATAGAGCCGGAACCCCTGGTTCGCCGAATGCAGCTTGTAAAGTTTGGCGACGGTTGCTTGGATGAGTGCAGCCAGCGCAATGGTTTCATCCACCCGCATCGGGATATCGCAGATCCGGAACTCCAGAGTATTAAAGAATGGATGCGGCCGAATATCCCACCAGATCTTTTTCGCGTTGTCGATGCAATTGGTCTTGATCAGCAGCTTGATAAAGTTTTCGTATTCCCCCCAGCTGGGGAAATAATCCGGAATGTTGGTCCGCGGAAACTTGTCGAACACTTTGCAACGGTAAGACTTCAACCCGGTATTCATGCCCAGCCAGAAAGGCGAGTTGGTCGAAAGCGCCAGGATGTGCGGCAGAAAATAGCGCGCATGGTTCATCAACTGGATGGCGATCTCGCGATCCTCAACTCCGATGTGCACGTGCAGACCAAAAATCAGGTTGGCCCGCGCTACCAGTTGCATGTCCTCAACAATGTTTTTATAGCGCTCGTCGGGAGTGATTTCCTGCACTCGCCAATCGGCAAAAGGATGGGTCGCGGCCGAGGCCAACCTTAGACCATTGTCCCGGGCCAGTTTGATCATGTCCCGGCGCAGGGTTTTCACCTCGGCCTTGGCATCTTTAATTCCGGTGCAAACTGAAGTTCCCACCTCCACCACAGCCTGGTGCAGTTCGGCCTTCACCCGTTCCTGCAAGCGCATCCGTCCCTGCTCCATCATTTCAGTGTGGATGTGCGAACGCAGATCGCGGGTAACCGGATCGACCGTCTGATATTCCTCTTCGATCCCGATTGTGAACGTAGGTCGCATCGTCGAAACTCAAGTCAATCACACAGTATAACAATCTGGCCCCTGAACAAGCGCGATGTTTGTGCTTGTGCCAGCCTTGCTTCTATTAAGCCCGAATTCGCTTTCGAGCCGGAGGCTTCGCTGCGGGAACGGCGACCGGGCCTTCGCCCGCCAGAAATGCCGCCCAGCGCAACTCCCGCGCTGGGTTCTCCTCACTAAGCGTCTTCTTTACAGCCATTTCCGCCACAGCATTCACCACCCACTCGAAGTTTTCCTGACCCACCGAAGTGGCTTCCGCATCGGGCGCTGGATTCATAAAATCAATCGCGTAGGGAACGCCATCTTCCACCGCGAACTCGACCGTATTCAGGTCATACCCCAGCGCTCGGCACAACGTTAACGCGTCCTTCTCCACGCGTTCCAGCAACTTCGCATCGGCGGGAACAGGATTGCGCACGTAGCGCTCATGGAACGGCGCGCGCGGATCGTAGTACATAATCCGCACCTTCTCCTGCCCCACCACATAGCAGCGGAAATATTCCTTGAACTCGACCCCATGCTGCAAAGTCATGCACAGATCGCCGGTCTGGTTGTAGTGGTGGAAGAACTCCTCCGGCGAGTGCACCTTGTAAACGTGCTTCCAACCGCCGCCTGAGTATGGTTTCAGGAAAGCAGGGAAGCCCACGTACTCAAAGATCTCGTCCCAGTTCAACGGAAAGATCAAGTTGCGCATGGACTGATCGGTAGTGCCCTCGGGATGCTTGTTGTGAGGCAAGAGAACCGTTGGAGGAATTGCCACCCCCAACTTGGTCGCGAGGGCATAGTTGAAGAACTTATCGTCGGCCGTCCACCAGAACGGATTGTTGACCACGATGGTCCCGTTCAGCACGGCGTTCTTCAAATAAGCGCGGTAGAAAGGGATGTCCTGCGAAATCCGGTCAACGATCACCCGATAGCCGCTGGGATCCGCCATCTTCACCCCACCCAGCTTTAGAAACTCGGCCGTCACGCCATCGACCTTCATGCTGTTAACCTTTTCCACGAAAGCCGGCGGAAAAGTATTTTCCATCCCAAACAAAATCCCAATCTTCTTCATGACTACTCTCCTGTACAGACGTTGCTCGCAACGTCTCAGCCTGCGCACAAATAGTTGTCGTCATTCCGAGGAGCGAAGCGACGAGGAATCTGGGTCTTCCCCGGCCACGCGAGAACCCAGATCCCTCGCGGCTCCAGCTACCCAGCGACGAACCCCAACCTCTAAAAATATTTCGCCGCCATCCGCTCCCACAACGGCCAATCATGTTGCGAATGATCGCCGAACACATCCAGCCAATTCGGCACACCTTTTTCATTCAGCATTGCCGACATCTTCACGTTCTGATCCAGACACATATCCCAATCCGCCGACCCCAGCACGATCTTCATCTGCCGCCAGTGGCTCAGAAACCAGTCGTCGCTCATCTTCGGCACGTAATCCGGCGGACAATTGAAATAGCAATCGTCGTCGTAGTACCCATCCAGAAACTGGTGGATGTCATAGGCTCCGCTCATGCTCACACAATGGGTCACTACGTCAGGATGCTTCAACGCAAAGTTGACCGCGTGATACCCACCGAAGCTGCAACCGGTCACCGCCAGCCTCGGCGTCTGATTCTTCCAGCGGACAAAGGGAAGGAATTCATGCAGAATGTACCGTTCGTACTGCAAGTGCCGCAGCACGCGGAGCCGCGGATGAACGGCCTTGTTGTACCAGCTCTCCGTGTCCACCGCATCGGGACAAAACACCTGCAGTTCGCCGCTTTCTATCTTCGGCGCCAGCACCCTGATCATGCCCCGATCTTCATATTCGAAGAACCTGCCCATAGAGGTCGGAAACACCAGCAGCGGCGACCCGCCGTGCCCGAAGACCAGTGCTTCCATATCGCGATGAAGTTCCTGGCTATAGCCTCTGTGATATTCACGATTCATTTGTCAGCGGACCGAACGACGAAGTATCTTACCTGATTCCGCTGGTGGTGTGGTGACGGGCGACGCGCGCCCGTCCCGTCCGCTGAGCTCCGTCTCCCAAAAAAGAAAAAGCCCGCTTCCCGAGAAGCGGGCCATGCCCAATCAACCTGAATCCTAGCTGCCATTCTGACAAACACTCAACGACTCACCCTGGAAGGTGAAGAAGCCATTTACCGAGGTGCTCGCCGGCGCCCCGAAGTAGGGCAGCGTAACCAGATCCTGCAAGTTGTAGGTAAATCCGTTTAGCGTGTACGGATAGCCGCCGTAATTCGGGTTGCCCTCTAACGGATCTCCGACTTCCAGGATTCCGCACGGCGTGTTGTTGCCGTTGGTATTGACTACCAGCGGATCGTCTGCCCACTCACCCACCTCGTGCGACAACGCAGAAACATCCTGGGCGAAGTCCCCCGGGTGATCTACGTAAGTGGCATGCGCATAGGCCTGCGGATTGCTGATGCTGCCTTCCGAGCTGTGGTAGCCGCCAATGCAGCATTGGCCACTCTCCGTGAGGTAAACATCGTAGGTAAGGAAGATGGGGAAGGTGTTGGGCTGAATCTGGGTGAACTTACTGATGATGCTCTGCAACTGCGCATCGAACCAATTGATGTCCACCAGTCCTGCTTTGAATCCGAATGGCGATCCTGTTGTCCCATAGCGCGAAGACGGGCTCAGGGTTTGTTCCGCCAGGACCGTCGGCCCGCCCAACAGCAGGTGGTAGTTCGGATTGCCCTGCACCGTGCCCCAGAAATTGGCGCGTTGAAAAGCGTCAATATACTGGGTGGTGCCCACGTTGACTCCGCCCTGGACGTAGGTCGTGCTCGAATTGAAAATCGGCGATCCGACTGTGTTGTTGGTCACCGTCTTCCCATTCGAGAGCACGTGGGATGGGTCATAGGTAGTCTGCGATCCTCTCCTGGGCGTGATTACCACCTTGAGCGGAATGACATACACCTGAACCGTGGTAGACGTATTCGTCGAAGGAGCAGTGCCGACCATGTTGTAGGTATAGTTCGTCCCCCCGTAGCTGAACGAACCATTCCAGGTTTGCAAAGAGGCCGCGGGAGCTTTCAGGTCATACCGCAGCCGAGCCGGCAGAACAACGTATCTCCCCTTTGGCTGTACCTTAATTTCCTGAGCTGAGGCGATGCTGGCTATGCCAATGCAAGCCAGCAAGATGAGCACAACCATCGAACTGAGGCGAGCAAAACGTATCTTCATAGTTTTTCTACTCTCCTTAAGAATTGGCTAGTGGCGAATGAACATCTCGAAACATCCCAGCCGTTCTCGCCATCCAGGGGGAACTGGATGAATCAGGAACGACCGGGCACGATTCTCAAACCGCGAGCTATGGATGTCAATGTTAATTCGCTTGGTTGCACGCCCGCGATTTGAAATCAGGACACTTAGAAGGTTTTGGACTGGATTCCGGCGTCTGAATTTTAGACAAGCAGCCCCGCTTGATCGCAAAGCTCAGGGTTCCCGCGAACCGCGAAGGCCCAGACGCGCTCGTCCGGGCAGCCGAACGAGGCGCGGCCTGCAATCCCTGTCGAACCTTTCACGGTCCAGTTAAAATCAACGAATGCGCTCCATGGTCCTCGAACGTCCGCGACCTGTTGCAGACTCCCCGCTTCATTTGCGAGATCTTCCCACGCCAACTCCTGGTAACGGAGAAATCCGCGTACGCGTGCGCTGTTGCGGACTCTGCCACACCGATCTGCACACCGTCGAGGGCGACCTGCAATTACCCAAGCTGCCCGTTGTGCCCGGCCACCAGATTGTCGGAGTCGTGGACGCCCTCGGTCCGGGCGCCCAGGTTTTCAAGAAAGGAGACCGCGTCGGCATTCCCTGGCTGCACTCCACCGACAATCAATGCAACTACTGTCGGCGAGGGCTTGAGAATCTCTGCGACCGGGCGCAGTTCACCGGATACAACGTCGACGGCGGCTACGCCGACTATACGATCGTCCACGAGAACTACGCGTATCGTATCCCGGAAATATTCTCCGACGAGAACGCCGCCCCGTTGCTCTGCGCCGGAATCATCGGATACCGTTCTTACCGTTTGAGCGGTGTTGCTCCGGGTCAGCGGCTGGGACTCTATGGCTTTGGAGCCTCAGCCCACCTGGTTCTGCAACTTGCGCGCTATCAGGGGTGCGAGGTTTACGTCTTCACCCGCACCCCGATCCATCGCGAATTGGCCGCACAACTCGGGGCCGCCTGGGTAGGCGCCGCCGAGGACCCGCCGCCCCATCAACTCGACGCCGCCATAATCTTCGCACCTGCCGGCGCCCTCGTTCCCCAAGCCCTGCGCGTTCTGCGCAAAGCTGGCACGCTCGCGCTAGCCGGCATCACTATGAGTTCCATTCCGTCCATGGATTACTCGCTGCTCTACCATGAGCGCGTGATTCGCAGCGTCGCCAACAGCACCCGTCAGGATGCACGCGAATTCCTGCAGTTAGCTGCCGAGGTTCCTCTCAAAACTGAAGTCGAACTCTTCGACTTGGAACAAGCGAACCAAGCATTGCAAGCCCTGAAGAAAAGCGAAATCAAGGGCGCAGCCGTTCTGCGAATGTAGGAGCGAGCGCCCGCGCTCGCCCGGAATCTATTTGAAAATTGAAGTTCAGCCGGACTGTTACTAGTCCTTCCCCGCATCGAACGGCCGTAAGAAAACCGCGGGCTGAAACTTGAAGTATGCCGGCGGCACGTGAACTCTCTTGCCATTCACCGATAACACATTGAACGTAGATCCCAGGCCCTTGGCTGTGTTGTTCAGCACAGCCGAACCAAGCCCAGGCCACTTGCCAGTGTCCAAACGGCTGATAAGAGCTTGGAAGGCGACTACGGTTTCAGCCGGAGTGAACTCACAATGTCCCGCACGATGCACAAATAGCTGCCGCAGGAGTTCACCGTCGTGCTCCTCGTCGACGACCTGTTTGTAAGCGCTCTCGTCTTCCACCACGACCAGACCATCCCCCTTGGTATGCAAAGTCAGCACCGGAATATGAATCTGGCCATTGAAGATGATGTTTTGCTCTAGGTAAGCGACCGAGGATTGCTTTGCCTTGATGCGCGCGTAATTGTTCAGCGCCTGAATATCATCATCCAGACTAAGGCTAGCCTTCTGGTAAAGCGCCTGAACCTCAGGATAGTCGACAGAATTCTTGAGCTGTTTCTCGTAGTCGACGCCATTGTTCCACGACGGATTCCCGACCGCGCGATCCTCGAGTTCAGCCCGGAAGTCGAAAGCAAAAGGAAAGTCAATATTCGCCAGCCAAAAATACTGGTTGGCTTCCTGGGTAACGTAATCTGTAGGGGATGGTTCGGGAGACAGCGGATCGTACCAGCCTGGAGTGTCGTCGAGCGCCGCGGTCAAAGCGATTCGCGCCTTCCCCTTGGCGGTTTTTTGTGCGTCGGCGAGGAGTCCTTCCGCGATGCCGATATTCTTATTTGGGTTGGTGATGTTCACCACGTGCAATCCCGAATTCGCCCCGAGCAAAACATCGAACGCAAAAGCCGAGTCCAGAGCCTGATTCCAGGTGCCGACCCCTCCCGCTACAACTCCGCACATAGGAAGCGCTGCGTCAAAGCGCGTGGGATATCTCTGCACTAGACCCGCTGTGACCATGCCGCCTAGCGAATGTCCCCACGCAATGGTTCGCGTGGGCGTGCCGACCCGAGTCTTGAACGTGTCCAGCACTTTAATCTGGTCCGGCAATGCCTGTTGAATCGCCCACCCGGTTGTGGCATAAGAAGATCCCGCCAGGGCATAACCATTGGCAAGAAGATACGCACCTGTGATCGGATCCCCAACATCTTCTGCCGGATTTGGAAATCCAGGCACCACATATCCGTGGCTGTAGAGGACCAGGGTTCCATTCCAGTTCGAAGGCACTTGCATCAGGTAGGTCGCGCCATCCGCAAATTTGCCTTTGTAAGTCTTAACGCCCGAGGCCTCGGCAACCCCGACGGATAGCGACAGCAACATCGCCGAACATGCCATCAAGAAAATAGTCTGCCTGATCGTCCTCCGCATGGCCTATCTCCTGGCGGGAAAAGTCGCGAGGTTATGGATGAATCGGAGCCAAACTTTATCCTCGATGAGAAGCTTTGTCAAACACGGGGTTTTGAAGTTGAAAAATGCAGTTTTTGGCGCGGCGGCACGCTCGCGTAGAAGAATACTTGTAAAAGAGGGGAGAATCGGCTCCGCAACTCACTTTACTCCCGACACAACCCCACTCCCGGTAGCGACGCCGGACTGGGGTTTGGGCGGACCTTGGTTAGGAAGCTTCGGCGTCAACTTTTTGATTACGAATTCCTGCAGGATATTGGCGGCGGCACCCTGGCCAATTCCAATTAGAGCGTTTTCGAAGGTTAATCCAAGTCCATCGCGATCTGTCGATGGATAGTAAAGATTCGAGAGACCCCCGGAGGCGAGCGCTCCGAGGATGCCTGAGTAATTTACCTGCCAGCGTCGATTGTCGCCCTTGCAAATCACCGAATTGGCGATAGCGTATAAAAGCCGTGACCGCGCACTGCCGGTTCCCTTGTAGAAATAACGCGGGTCTTGCTTGAGCAGCGATGGCAGAATAGCGCCTCCGATAAAGGTGCTTGAAACGGTGTCCGCATACGAGGCGCCAAAGCGTTTGGCATAACCCTGCGCGCCCTGCCCATATCCACTGAATTCATCTGTTGCCTGCTGCACTCCCGCAACTCCGCCGTTTAACACGAGAGTGACTGGATCGATTGTCGTCTTCCAGGCAAGCCCAAACTTTTGCCTCGCGGTGAGTGGAACTGGATCAGGGACATAGGTGACGTAGAAATTTGGGATGACGCCGAGCACTCGCTGCTTCTCTTGATCCTTGATCTGCTCTTCCGCCACCTCCTCTGGAGAAAGGACGACCTCCACATCTGTGATGGCCGTTGCAACTGCCAACGCGATTGGCGGCGATGTGTAGATCTCTCCCGAATGCAGCATTCCAGAGGCAGCATGGGTTGCGAACCCTGCGCAGGTAATTGTCAGTTGAAAGGGTCCGGAAGCGATATTGGCAAAGGAGAATTGTCCATCTTGACCCGTTACCACCTGTTGGGCAGGGGAGTGATCTTCACGGGTAAGGCTTACACGGGCGCCAGCGACGACGGCTCCCGTACGATCAACAACCGTTCCGCTGATGCTTCCGGGCAATTGTTGATCGGGCCCCTGTTGGGCCGTGGGGTGGCCCACCTCCTGATCTTTGGAACCAGGCAGCGGGTTTTGCTGAACGGTCTGGCCGAAGCCGATCGACGCGCAACCCAACGTGGCAAGCGCAAAAACTATGAGTCCAGACCTAAAACGGAGAGCCATGAATATATTTCTTTCCATTGTTCTACTTCTATCGAGACCCCAGTTCGTTTAAAGGAATCCGTCCCCGCGCTCCCGCCCCAAAAAGTGCAGCGCTGGTTACAGAATACAAGAATCGTGGGCTGGGAAGCAGACACGTAACGAAGCCGGAAGGTTACCCTTGTGCAACGCAAACACCCGTCGGCGGGACTCGCGCCGTAAACCACGAGCCCTGCCAGGTGAATCCGTTGAGCATCTCGATGTGTGACGCTGTTTAATCCGTCGCGGTTTCCTGGCCCGCCCAGATGGTGCCCCGTAAGCGTACAGCTACGCCGCCGAACGGCCAACTTCTTAGGGTGATCTCGCTGGGTGCCTACAATTTTTTAAACGTGAAGGTGTAACACCAAATGTGGCGTACTAAAGTGCTGACCTGCGTGCACTTGGAGGCATAACGAAAGCCCGACTCCACTCGTGACATTGCCGGCCGGAGGGGCAGTTGGTGAGGAGAAGATCAGCCCCAAATCATCTCTATTTCCTACCCCTAAGTAATTTCTGTGCGGGATGCGCGAAAAGACCTTGGATTCAGGCGAGAGATGGTTTATCGTGGCCGACACGAAAGTAAGGAACAGGATGGATCAGCCGAACTCGGGTGAGGCCAGGATCATTCGGTTCCTGGGTTTAATCAAGAATTGGCCGTAACGTAGCGAAGGTTCGGAGAGGGATTCCAGCCATGAAATTTCCTCGTTGTCTGCCCACCTTTCCTCTAGCTCTTCTATCGATCTGTCTGTACACGTGTTTCTCGGCAACGGCGTGGAGCGCAGATGCTTCTTCTCGCTCAGAGGAGCCGGATACAAAGCCGTCCCAAGCCGCAAGTGTCGTCATTCCTGGCCCTCTCCGTTCTTTTATGCGGATGGCCGGCATCAGCCAGAAGGTCACACCAGAAGAAGTTCTGCCCCTGCTCGCGCACAACGTATTCGCACAAGGTTATGAGGGCTCTCGGGACGGGGGACGGCCCACGGAATTTCTGATTCTGTTGAGCCGGTATGTCCATCAGGCGAGAGAACTGGCGGCTCTGGCCGGTACTGACGGCAGCATTCACGTGTCGAATTGTGATGAGGCGAAGCCGTTGCTCCACACTCTTGGTTACCGGGTGCGCCAGGACTGTGGAGCGAAGAACACCGCCCTGGTGACCGCCGATCCGGAACGGGCTTTTGTCACGATCGACTCTGGCTTCCCTCTCCCCGAGCTGGAACTCACGCTCCAGGGAGGCAAGCCCTTCACTTATGCATTTCCCGCTTCCCGGGTTCCTGTAATGTTTACGGAAAGCGACTGGACAACCCTGAATAGTGAAAACAGAAAAGGTTCGAGAGATTTAATCGAAACCCTTCTCCACGATCCTCTGCTATGCCGTCTCTACTGGGCATTGAGTCGAACCGATGCCGAGACCGGGGTTGCCTTGCAGCGATCCGTGGGGCTCGGAACACTGCTTCCCGTCGCCGCTGTCCTGGATTTTTACGGAAGCCATATTTGCATTCGGTCCGGTCGCGTGATCGTGCCGGGAGGAGCGGGCGCAGCCTCAGCCTGGAAGGATCTGACGGGGGCGAGCCCAGATTCGCCAAGAGAGTTTGTTGCCCGGTTGCTCGCCAAGGACAATGGCTGGCTGGCGGCTTATTTTGATGCCTTGTCGCGGGTCAATCAAACTCAACAGGCCCACTTTACTGAGGTACGGCTGCGGCGTTTCTACGAAAGTTTTCGCGGTCAGTCGATTTCTCCCGATGCGGCCAGACCAGCATTTCGGCCGGCTCCGGCACTCCTGCTTCTGATGACCCGGCTGCAGTGGCAGCCTAACGGCGAACCCTACGTCCCCGGGAGTCTGGATGTTTGGAAACAAATCCTCCAGCAGAAAAGCGATTCCAAAATTATTCGTGACTCGGGTAAGCGCGCCGGTCACATCAAAAACCCCGAACAGCTGGCGGAAACAATGTTCGCCCTTTGTCGGGTGGAGACTGAGACTGGGCCGCTGCAAATCTATCTCATGCTGAGTGAACTGGACAGCAAACGGTCTTCGGAGAATCGCTTGAGTCCGCCGACCGTTCTCTTGATGGCCAGCCGGTTCGCCGACTTCAGCAATCAGTATTTGATTTTCTCCGAGTTTCCGGAGTTGAACGATGCATCGATCACTCGCTTTCTGAATGTGGCCGAAAGCCTGGGCAAAATTCCCAACCACACGTTGCGCGGTAACGCTATGGGGACCTTCCAGGCGAACATCGGGATGTGGCAAATCCTGGCCCGTCAGGGGCAGATCAAAACCTCCGCGCTGAATGATTCCTGGCAGAACGTGATTAAGCCCTTTGGCAAGGTCCTTTCGTCGCCCCAGCTCTTCGATGCTGGCAGCAACTCACTGGGTGAATTGCTGCTGGCGGCAACCGGCCAGCGGAGCGGTTCTCAGGACGAAATCATCGACTTGCTCGCGGGTCCTCGGCAAGCCAGCCCTGATGGCCAAAGGATGCATCAGGAAGTGGCGAATGAAATTCGATCGGTGATGGACGGCCAGCGCCTGGTTTCTCTGGATACGATCCTGGGCCTGGGCGACGGCTTAGATGCAATGGCGCACGGAGCGGCTGTGGGCGATAGTTTGGTCCCGTTGGCTGGAGAGCTTCGGGAATTTGAGATGCCGCGCCCGATTTTCAGCAGTGGTGAGAGAACTCAATGGGCGACCGGAGTCTACAACAACCGTCACACCGATCTGCAGATGCGGACGGATTTGACGAAAGTGATCAAGACGCCCGGTTCGAAGCAGCAATTAGAAGACGCCCGAGGTCAGCTCTGTCCGTTTCTGCGGGACACTCTTGTGGGCTTGAACTACGCGTATTACGAACCCCCGGGTGCTCAGATTTTACATATCAATCCACTCTTCGTTCGGTCTCATGACTTTTCGGGGGATACGGTCGCAGGCGTGGACCGAGTTTGGCAAGCTCCCCAGTTGTTCGGGGAGGGCTCTCCTGCGGGAGGCGGAGCTCATCTGGTTGGCTCGCTAGCTGACTTGCCCTATGTCCTCGCACAAGTGGAGCAGGACTTCATCGCCCCGGAAAACGTCCAAGCCCTAATCTGGAGGGAGTTGGTCCCGGGTCTTTTGATCAACGCAACCTTACCTCGCTGGTGGGGCGTAAGCCAGAGTGAACTTCATGCCATCACCCTCTATCAGCGATCCGGAGAGGAACTTTTGACGGCTTCGGCAGGAGATCCACAACTGCGGACCAAGGTGATGACGATCCTGTCCGACCGCATGGATCCGCAAGTCTCCGCTCGGGTGGAGATGGCCCTGGTTAGAGGACGCCTGGCTGACGCAGATCCTCAAATGACGCCGGCTGACTCGTTCTACCTGGCGGCAGAGTTTCGTCGAAGGTTTTCTGGACAGACCGATTCCTTGGGACCCGCCAATCAGGAGTTGGAAAGCCTGAGTCGCCGGAATCCCACAGAGCTTAGCTGGGAGCGGCTGTCGCAAGACTTCGGTGTACCTCATCCGATCCTGGCGCAGAGCTATTCCCGCGAATTGCTGAATCTGAAACCGTTTCCCGCCTTCGAGGGCTATTCCAGCCGCTTGCTGGCCGAGACTTGGGATTCGAACAATTTGTATTGGGCCAGATTGGCGGATGAAAAAGGCTACTCAGCAGTGATGCTAAATGCCCTGGTTCCCCAACTGACACATCGGATGGTCGAAAAGATATTTGCCAGTGACTTCGAGGATTGGCCGGCTATGCTTCGCGCAATGAGAGAAACCGGAGAAGAATTTCGGCAGGGCAAGATCGCTTCGTTATCAACAGGCGTCGCGATCACCCAGCCGTGAACTGTTGTTTTGGAGAAAATGACGCCTTAGCTGTTCGCCAACACGAGGCCGCCTAACGGAATAGGTATATATGACAAAGAAGTCGTTCTTATTTTTCGCGTTAGTTCTGACCCTCTTCTCCAGCCCCGGGATCCGAGTGGTCGCTCAGGAAAGCGCCCCGAACATTCGCGTCGTCGTCGACATGGTGCAATTAAATGTAGCGGTGACCGACAATAAGGGGAACTACGTTACCGGCCTTCATCCCTCGGACTTCGCAATCGTCGAGGACAGCATTCCGCAAAAACTCGCGACTTTTGGCGAAGGCAACGAACCCGCCTACAGAGTGGCGGACACTTCGTCGACTGAAAAAACCTCGGCGAAAGTTGGCGGACAACAACATCAAGCCGATCCCAAGTCGGCCGGAGAAGACGGTTCTCAAAGTTTGGGTTCAATGGTGGCTGGCGCTAACGTTTTCCTGCTCTTCGATACCAGCAATTACATGTACCGTGGATTTGTCTTCGCGCAAGATGCTATCGCTGATTTCGTACGTTCCCTGGAAAGCGCGGATAAAGTGGCCTTCTACTCTTACAGTCGCGATCTTTCCCGGTCCGCTCCGCTGACCCCTGACCGGGAAGCGGTTCTGCGAGGCGTCCGTGCAACCGTGGCCGGAGACGATGCCGCACTCTACAACTGCCTGTTGCTGACCATTAAGGACGCGTCTCACTTTACCGGAAGAAAAGTGGTGGTTGTCTTCTCGAACGGTCCGGACAATTCCAGCATGGTGCCTCCCGAGGATGTGGCCGAGTTGGCCCAGTCCACGGGCACGGCTATTTACATGATCAGCACTCAGTTGGCTAAGCTGGAACCGGTTTCCACCGCGGTTTTTGAACGGATGACCGCGGCCACCGGAGGCAAAGCGTATTTTGCCAAGAACTGGAGAGACGAACAAAAAGCTTTTGCTTCGATCCGGGATGATCTCGCCCATCTCTATTCGCTCAGCTACTATCCTCAGCCAAATCCCAACCGAGGCTGGCGTGGCATCACGGTAAAACTGGTGGGAGAGCGTCTGAAGAAATACCACATCCGGACGCGAAATGGGTATCGTCCGCAACCCAACCGGTTCGCGACGGGAACTACCACAGCCTCTGCGTCGGAGGCCGCTCCGAGTAATCAGTAGTTGGCGTCGCTGACTTCTGCGCTTCGTTCAAGTCAGATTGTCTGGCGACAGTCTGATCTCTCGCAATTTCTGCGCCGCATATTCTGGCGTGATATCACGCTGCGGCGATCCCAGCAGTTCGAAGCCAACCATAAACTTCCGGATACTGGCAGACCTGAGAAGAGGCGGGAAAAAGTGCGCGTGGAAATGCCATTCACCATTCTTCGCTTCGTCGGTCGGTTGCTGGTGAAATCCCATTGAATACGGGCAAGACACCCGGAACAAACCGTCGTATCGGCTGATGACGCGCTTCAAAATATCGGCCAGCGCGGATCGGCCTGGTTCATCGAGGGCACCCATGTTTCCCACGTGTTGCCTGGAGACCAGCAGGATTTCGTAGGGCCAGACCGCCCAGAAGGGCACTACCGCCAGAAAATAGTCATTGCCGCAAACCAAGCGGTCTCCTGACGATTCCTCCATGCCGATGTAATCGCACAGAAGACAGGTGCCTCGCTGTTTTTGATACTCGGCAAAAGCTTCTTGCTCTTTGCGAGGTTCGTTCGGCATCGTCGAGGTTGCCCAGATCTGGCCGTGCGGATGAGGATTGCTGCATCCCATCATCAGCCCGCGGTTCTCGAAGATTTGTACATAGTTGATACTGGGACGTCGACCCAAATCTTCGTACTCCTGCACCCAGACGTCGATCAAGGGTCGGATTTCCGTCGGCGACATTCGCGCCAGGGTTAGATCGTGGCGCGGCGAGAAACACACGATCCGGCAGATTCCGCGCTCAGTCTCCGCAACAAGAATTCCCCTAGCGTCGACATCCACGTGCGCCGGTGCTGTATCGGGTTGCAACGCGGCGAAATCGTTATCGAAGACAAACGTATCGGAATAGGTCGGGTTCCGTGCCTCTCCGGCGCGAACGTTCCCCGGGCAGAGATAACAACTCGGATCATAGGGCGAGACGGAGTTCTGTTCTTGAGGCTCGGTCTGGCCTTGCCATGGCCGCTCGGTCCGGTGGGGCGAGACCAAAACCCACTCCCGCGTGAGCGGATTGAATCTTCGATGCGGAGAACTCTGCATGACCTGACTGCCTAGTTCGGATGTCGGCGGATTTCTCATTTTTCCAACACAGCTCCGGCGCCATCCGAGGTTTCACAGATCAAGATCGTAGGCCTCCGTCCCGTTCTTGCTTCGTAACCTTGTTCCAGTCTTTGCTGGACTTCTTGTGCGTGAGCAGCCTCTACGAGGCTAATCGTACATCCTCCGAAACCACCGCCCGTCATCCGCGCGCCGTACACGCCTTCCTGGCCATTGGACAACTCAACCATCAAATCCAGCTCCAATGTGCTGACCTCGTAATCGTCGCGAAGGCTGCGATGGGAGTCCGCCATAAGCCGACCGAACTCAGCAATCTCGCCCGTCTCTAACGCGATCGCAGCTTTTTTTACTCGATCATTTTCCGTCACGGCATGGCGCACCCTTTTGTAAATAACATCACTTAAGCGGTTCGAATGGTTTTCGAGATCGTCGAGAGTCACATCGCGAAGGGCGCGGATCCCCGGAAGGACCTCGGACAGCGCGCGGAAACCGACTTCGCACTCGTGCCGACGGATATTGTATCCGCTACTCGCGTGTTCATGCCTGACCATGGTATTGCACACCATCAGCCGTACCTGGGGCGGTATGGGGAGAAGTTGGAAATCGAGAGAACGGCAATCCAACATGAGGGCGTGCCCCGCACGGCCGTGGCATGAGATGAACTGGTCCATGATCCCGCATCTCATCTCTGCATAAAGATGTTCTGCCTGCTGGCACATTTTCGCGACCGTCGTGAGATCGACACTGATCTGAGAGCTGCTTAGAAGTGCGAACCCAGTTGACACTTCGAGGGCAGCGGATGAGCTCAGGCCGGCTCCCAGTGGCACTTCGCTCATGATGGCCAGATCAGCACCACGTAGTCGGTATCCGCTGGATTCGAGCACACCGGCAATTCCGCGAACGTAATCGCTCCAGTGGCCAGACCTTCCGGGACGGATCAAGTCCAGCTCAAGCTCGCACGCCTCACCCAGGTTCTCGGAATATATCCGCAGCCTCCGGTCAGGGCGTGGACTCACGGCGACGTAGGTATACAAGTCGAGAGCGGCAGGCATGACAAAGCCATCGTTATAGTCTGTGTGCTCGCCAATGAGATTAACTCTCCCGGGCGCTCGGTAAATCGAAGGAATTGCACCATACCGTTCCGCGAATAAAGCTTTCAACCTACTCACCAGGGCGCCCCCAGTGCGTTTGGTTGGAGTAACCGTATCATCTGCCGGTCTGTCGATTCGTCTCACAGAGGGTTAGGGCTAAGGCTTAACCGTGACCATCACGACGCCGTGGGACGGGACCGAAGCAGTCAACTTGCCGGTAAATCTGCCCACGTCCTGCTTCAGCCACAAATCGCGGACAGCCGCGCCCAGATGATTGGGATAGCCCAGATCATCCCAGTTCACGGTGATCTCGTGCTCGGCACTTCCGCGGTTGAACAACACTACGGCACGGCTGCCATCTTTCATTTGCTTGGCCCAGACTTCCAAATCGCCATTCTTCCACACGCGCTTGCCTTCGCTGCCGAGCGGGTCCTGATCAACGGCGATCACTTCCTTGTTCGTCAGGATCGCCCGAATCTCCGGGCGCATGTCACGCAAATCGTTGCCGGAGATCAGTGGGGCAGCAAGGATGGCCCACAGGCTGAAGTGGGAGCGATATTCGATATCAGTCATGCCCCCGTTGCCGACCTCGAGCATGTCGGGGTCGTTCCAATGGCCGGGCCCGGCAAAGCCGTCGAGACCCTCCTGGAGATCGACGATGTCTACGACGCCGTTTGAACAACAATCGCCGTTTGACCATTTGACCCGGCCTTCCCACCTGTCCTGGATATCGCCAGTTGTGCGCCACAGATTCCCGCCCGCATCTTTGCCCCAGAGCCAGGGTTTATGGGTGCCCCACTCGCAAATGCTCAGCACGATTGGACGGCCGGATGCATCGAGTGCCTGACGGATCAGCGCATAACTTGCGGGCGCATCTTGCGTGGTCGTATTGCACCAGTCGTATTTCAAGTAATCCACGGTCCACGCGTCGTATTGTCGGGCATCCTGGTATTCGTGTCCGAGACTCCCCGGTCGGCCGGCGCAAGTCTTGCTGCCCGCGTCGGAATAAATTCCGAATTTCAAGCCCAGAGAATGGATGTAATCTGCGAGTGCTTTGATCCCGGAAGGGAAGCGCTGTGGATCGGCGATGATGTTGCCATCTTTGTCACGCGCAACCTGCCAGCAATCGTCGATCACAACGTACTGGTAACCGGCATCCTTCATGCCCGACTTCACCATGGCATCGGCGATTTTCCGGATCAGGTCTTCGCTGACATTGCATGCGAACTTGTTCCAGCTATTCCATCCCATCGGCGGCGTGGGTGCCAGTGTGTTCGCCGAAAGCTTGCCTTCCTGAGCGAGGAGGTTTGCACTCGTGCCGGTCAAGATGAAAATCATCAACAGAATACGCATCGCTTTCTGCGCTGCATTCTTTTTCATAGCGGTTGCTTACGCCTGACAAGATAGACTGCTGGTACCGTTTGCGAGTATGCTATGGCGCAAATCTTGTGATGTGCGACTTCCATGAACTTCAAATCATCTTGGCCCAATTGTATGGTTCTCGCGTTAGCCGTTTTACCTTTCGGTTCTAACGTACTTTCGCACGCTGCGAAGGCGCAGCTGCCGTCAGACCAGTCGTGCCGGTACGAAGCCTACGCTAATGTGGGCATTGCGTCGTTGCAAGGTGCGGTTACATTCAGTGCCGCCACTGGCGAATATCGTATCACTGGAGGCGGGGCCAACATGTGGGGCCAGGCCGACGCATTTCAGCCGCACGATGCGAATGTGCTTGAGGCGGCCCTGTCTTCAAACGTTAGCGCCCAAAAACCTACGCCCGCCGAGCAAAATCAGAATCCCAGCAATGTGCGCAGCAAAATTTCGATCTATGATCTGGACAGCAAGAGCGTCCGGGTCGTCTACACGGCGGACAAACTCTGGGAGGCGCCGAACTGGTCCCCCGACGGCAAATATCTGCTGGCGAATTCTGGCGGTGCGCTCTACCGGTTCACGCTGAACGCTGACGGAAAGGCGCAGCCAGAGAAGTTGGTTATTGACGCCGCATATGAGTGCAACAACGATCACGGCATCACACGCGACGGCAAGCTGCTGGCGTTTTCCGCGAAACACGGCTCTTCCCAGGAATCGCAGGTGTTCGTCGCTTCTTCGGACGGCGCGAACCCACGGTTGCTTACGCCGAACAGTCCGAGCTACTTCCACGGTTGGTCTCCTGACGGGAAGTGGCTGGCCTTTGTCGGCAAGCGTGGCGACTACTTCAACATCTTTCGGATTCCTGTGGGAGGCGGAGGCGAACAGCGGCTGACTTCCAGTCCTGTCGCCGATGATGGACCCGACTATTCGCCGGATGGCAAGTGGATCTATATCAATTCCAACCGCTCGGGTGGATGGGACATTTGGCGATTCCCCCTGGAAGGCGCAGGTCCAGGTGATGCTAAGGCCGAGCGCATCACCAGCGATGAACTAGAAGACTGGTTTCCGCATCCTTCGCCCGACGGGAAGTGGCTGGTCTTTTTGTCCTTTCCCAAGGGCACTCCGGGACACAATGTCAAAACCAAGGTCCAACTCCGCATGATTCCTATGCCGCAAGATGCTGCGGGCAAGGGAGCAGCCAGTTCGATTCAAGTTCTGACGCAGATGTTTGGCGGCCAGGGCACCATCAACGTCAACTCGTGGTCGCCTGATTCCAAGAAATTTGCTTTTGTCAGCTATGAGTTGCTGCCGTGACCGTCTAACCTGATTGGGCGGCTCTGAGAAACGTTGGCCATGATAAGATTAAAATCGATTCGGATGACGACTTTCATACTTTTCACCGTACGTTTTTAACCGAGCGCGGAAGTAGAAGGACGCTCTAACGCGGAAGTGGTGGAACTGGCAGACACACCATCTGCCGGTATCGCTTTAGCAATTTTATACAAACTTCTGATAATAAACCTTCTACCTTTCGCCTCAATCACTTCCAGTGACGTCCCTCGGAACGGCCAGTAGACGCCAGTAAGCCCCGGATGCAGGCAGTCGGTGCAAAATCCGGTGCAGGTTGCGCGTCACGGTCGTGACTGATCTTCTCACAGAACGCGCCCCCTCGAAGAGGTTCAGTATCTCTCGCGTCATCGAGCTGATAGTGGGTTCCTAACCGGCGACGTTCTGCCGTTCAAAAGCGCGACGGAGCCTTTTTCATGCTGACAACTTACGGGGACGGCGACAATTCCATTCGCTTTGGTGGCAGGCGCTGGGGCGCGTATTTGCGGAGGAACATTCGAACGTATTCGTTTACGAGCCGGGACACATTGTCGGCTCTCATGATCACGCAAGTTTTGAAGCACACCGATGCATCGGAAAGTGGCTTTACGACCACGCCGTCAGCATGAAAGCCCGTCGCTGTAAGTTGCGTAAGGATGGCGACGCCTGCGTGCTCCGATACTAGGTCCACTGCCTGCTGTGGCGCAATGACATCGTGAGCGTGCCTGGGAGCGATGGACCCACGTTGTGCTGCATCCATGATGGCCTCAAACACTATCGGATCAAAACGTTTCGGAAACAGAATCCACTCATCTTTGGCCAGATCCTGGAGGACCAGGCGTTCTTTGTGAGCAGCGGAATGGTCCTCTGGCAGTACAGCGTAGAGCGGAGCCGGAGCAAATGGAACAGCCGTGATCTGGGCATCCTGCGGTGGCGCCGTCACCAAGGCGAGGTTGACTTCGCCCACAAGGACGCTATGGATTGACTCGATTGCGAACTGAGTCTTTAGTCGAATTCCGAGCCTCGGATACAAAGGAAGCCGGATCGCAAGCATCGCGGAAATCCAGTCGTGATTGGCATAGGGTGAGTGCCCGATCGTCAAGATGCTATCGGACCCCTCGTGCGCAGCACGAGCGAGATGCACGGCCCGCTCCGTATGCGAGAGCGCAGAGCGGGCCTCTTCGACGAAGACACGCCCGGCGTCCGTGAGGTCCACAACCCGTCGCTTGTTGCGAGTGAACAGGTGAAATCGATGCTCGGCTTCAAGGTCGGTAATCTGTTTGCTGAGCGCGGGCTGGGTGAGTGCAATCTGTCTGCGGCCCGCGTGAAGTTCAGCTCTTCGGCCAAGGCAATGACTGCGTGCAAGTGGCGTACTTCGACGTTGGGAAACACTGCTCCAACCCCCGCTCAAGAGTTTGGTGAACCAGAAGTTTCGTCCTGTCATGTGTGCGTGAAACGACGAGTGGTTACGAGTTTGGAACCCGGCCAGTTCTGAAAAGTTTCCCCACTAGGCAACAAATCTTTAAATCCCTTGCATCTGAAACCCGCTCCAGACGGAGGTTCTCGGACTCAGAAGCTCCGCGTGATCGCCATCACACACGCCTATGACAAAAGTCACCATCCTTCGGCTTCGTGACCGGTACGATTTTTGAGTTGACGCTGCGTGCGAATCGCGGGCTTTTCGACAGTTCGAGGTCAAAAATGGAATTCCGAAGCAGACCAGTAGAAATAGTGAAAACAAGAATGCTGGAGACGATAGCTGCGGCGGTTGAGGTGACAGCGGGCTCCGCCCTGATCATCAATCCTAATCTTGTTGTCCATTTGCTCATCAGGAACTGCCGGGTGCTGAGCAGAAATTACGCGGCCAAGACAAGTTCCTTGGAAGCCACGCCTGTTAACGTAAATTGAGTTGTTGCTTGGCTGGACTCGTCTCGCATATGTCACTATCTTGGTTGGAACACACCTTTCGATGGTCAAATGCCCAGGAGCGAACAAGTGATGCAGATTGCATCCGATGCGTTGGTATTCTTCGGAGCCACTGGCGACCTGGCACACAAGAAGATTTTTCCCGCGCTGCAGAAGCTGGCCAAGCGCGGGAAATTGGAGATCCCGGTCATCGGTGTCGCCAAATCGGGATGGGATCTGCAGCAGCTCCAGGAGCGCGCGAAGAACAGCGTCGAAAGCTATGGCGGATTAGACGCCGAAGGTTTTCCTAAACTGATTTCAAAACTGAAATACATCGATGGCGACTACAGCGATCCTGCGACTTTCTCCAAGTTGCGTCAGGAGCTCGGGGCGTCTCAGCATCCTTTGCATTATCTGGCCATTCCGCCGTTCTTGTTTTCGGAAGTTCTGAAGCAGCTAAAAGCCTCGGGATGCGCGGTTGGCGGACGCGTCGTCATCGAGAAACCATTTGGCCATGACCTAGCCTCAGCTCACGCCTTGACCGAGGTGGTCCACACCGCCTTCACGGAAGAAAACGTATATCGCATCGATCACTTCCTCGGCAAGAATGCCGTTCAGAATGTCCTCTATTTTCGCTTTGCGAATTCCTTTCTCGAACCAATTTGGAACCGCCATTTTGTGCAGGGTGTGCAAATCACAATGGCGGAAGATTTCGGGGTACAGGGTCGCGGCGGGTTCTACGACCGCACAGGCGCGATCAGGGACGTAGTGCAGAATCACCTTTTGCAGCTTCTGAGCAACATCGCGATGGAACCGCCGCCTGGCGTATCGGTCGAAACCGTTCGAGACGAGCGCGTGCAGGTGCTTAGGGGAATTCGGCCGCTGCAGTCAGAAGATGTCGTTCGCGGCCAGTTCAAGGGCTACCGCAGTGAAGCTGGGGTGAAGACGGATTCGCAGGTGGAGACATACGTCGCCCTGCGGTTGTACATCAATTCCTGGCGATGGAAGGGCGTGCCGTTCTACATTCGTGCCGGCAAGTCTCTGCCAATAACCGCCACTGAGGTAATCGTTACGCTACGGCCGCCGCCGGACATTTTTCTCGAGAATCCGCTGCCCGCCAATCACGTGCGATTTCGAGTGACTCCTGATCTTACGATTGCCATCGGCTCTCACGTCAAAGTACCGGGCGACGGGTTGCTAGGGCGGCAGGTCGAGCTCGTCGTTTCTAGTAGCTCGGATCCACATGAGATGCAAGCTTATGAGGAACTGCTGGGAGATGCGCTGGCGGGAAACTCGTCACGTTTCGCGCGCCAGGATTATGTGGAAGAGGCATGGCGAATCGTAGACCCTGTCCTAGATAATGCAACTCCGGTTTACGAGTATATTCCGGGAACGTGGGGACCAGTCGAGGCGGACGCGTTATCGCCACCTGAGGGGTGGATCAATCCCACGTAAGATCAAGGTGAGCGGTCTGTGGTCGCTCCGGGCCGTTCGAAACCCCAGTATTCGCAGAAGCCTGACTCCGGAAGCCCGGCAGTCTTGGCAAAAAATCGCGATAAAGCTCATTGAGGGTTTTGAGCGCTATGGGCCTGATGCGATTGCGACAATCAAGCGGCTTGTCAACCCCTCGCTCTGCGTGTTGCACTAACCCGGGTTTGGCGTCTACTCTGAGAGAACAACTATGGCCGACGAGAACACTGACGACCTCTGCAAGGACTGCGGTCCCGCGTTGACAGCCTTCCTAGAAGGGATGGCCGACCAAAACAAAGAACATATGGAGCTGAACACCAAGGTCACCTGTCAACTTGCGGTAAGGTCCATGAATACACGTTTCCGTATCCTCCGAAAGCGACTGTCCCACCCGGCTCTGCTGCCTGATGAAAGGAATTCTTGCAGTAAAAAAGTCGCCGGACAAGACCTCTCTCTACCCTGGCTGTTGAAACGTCGCGGTTACACTTATTGACAAGTTCTCCGTTCTGGAAAGAAGTTCCTTCGAAGAGTTTGCCGGTTCTTAAAGGGAAAACAGTCCGATTTTCGGTTTGAAAGATTCGAGTTTAGAGCCGGGAGCTAGAATTGGGAGTAGAGTTGCTAGGAAAGAAGATAACGAAGACAAGAACAATAAGTCTTTCTCAAGACAGTCGAAAACATCCTTTCTTCTTCCGTTCTTCTTGTTTGCTTCGTCTTTTAGGAGGAAGAAGACACAGTTTCTAGCCGACCCGCCGAGCAGATCTGCGCGGATCGGCGCGTTGCCTCTCTCTTTGGGCTCTCGGTTATACTGTCGCCAATGCTTAGTGAATTATCTGGCCAACGAACACAGACCAATCGCGATCGATGATGACTAAACGCGTTCGGAGGGCAAGGCTGTGACCTCTGAAAAGCTGGGGCCGGGCAAACTGTATCTGAGCCGTGCCTTGGAAGTGTCCATCCACCTTGGCCTGATCCTCGTGCTAGCAGTCGCGTGCCTTGTCATCCTGCGACCCTTCGTGGCTCTAATTACCTGGGCCATCATCATCGCCGTCGCGGGCCATCCCACCTATTACAAGCTGCAGAGAATCCTAGGCGGGCGTAGCCGGCTGGCTGCTGTTCTGTTCACCGTCTTTCTCGTGGCCGTGTTGATCGTCCCGATCATCTTGCTCGCGCAAACGCTGATCGAGGGTTATCAAACTCTCGCGGAGCACCTTCACGGCGGAACCTTGGCCATTCCGCCTCCACCGCCGAACATTGAGTCTTGGCCTCTCATCGGCAGGCCTTTGAACGGCATCTGGAGCCTGGCTTCGACCAATCTCGGCGCTGCGCTCAAAAGCCTCGCTCCGCAGGTTAAGGCGCTTGCCAGCGGCCTGCTGTCGGCTTCTGCCGGAGTCGGGATTGGCGTCGTGGAGTTCTTCTTTTCGATTGTCATTGCAGGGATCCTTCTTTCTAACGCAAGAGGTTGCGCTGCAGTCTCACGATCACTCGCTAACGGTTTTTTCGGAGGCAAGGGCGCCGAGTTTGAGGAACTCGCAACCGCCACCATCCGCAGTGTCACCACGGGAATCCTCGGCGTCGCGCTTATTCAGTCCCTGTTCGCCAGTGTCGGTTTTTTGGTGGTAGGACTACCGGGAGCGGGTCTGTGGACCCTCGTTTTCCTGATCGGCGCTATGCTACAGGTAGGCGGAGTTGTGCTTATTCCAGCAGTCGTTTACGCGTTTGCCACCTTTAGCACCACCAAGGCGGTAGTCTTCCTGATTTGGTGCATAGTCGTCGGCCTGATGGACAATGTGCTGAAGCCGTTGTTGCTGGGACGCGGCGTTGCAGTACCCATCGTTGTGATCTTCCTCGGCGCAATCGGCGGTTTCATTGCCATGGGCCTGATCGGCCTGTTCGTGGGTGCCGTTGTCTTGTCGGTGGGATACAAGCTGTTCCAAGCTTGGCTGGATGATGTCGAGGCTACCTCGGAGAAACTCTGAAACTGGCTCAGGCTAAGACTCCTTTAGCACCTCGCGAGACGCCCATAACAAGATTGCAGTAATAATTCAGTAATATAGAGATTACTCTTGTAAACAGATTACACTCAAACCCCTGCTGGCTGAGATCAATAAGCCGATCTTGCAATAGGCGCACGAGCGGCGCGGAAATCCTGCGGAACACTGTTGCAATTGATAGTTGACAGGGCCCCTCACGGGAAAGAAACTGCTCCAGAGGAAGTGTCCATCAACGTTGACGTATGTCGAACCTCAGGATTCTATTCGCCGCCATTTCTGCCATCGTATTGTTCCTGTACGGCCTAGAAGCGTTCAGTCGCGAGGTCCAAGCGGTTGGCGGTGAGACGCTCCGGAAATGGCTAGGCCGCCTCACCGAAAGTCGCTGGCGGGGAGTGGTACTGGGTGCTGTTGCGACCGCGATCATTCAATCCAGCAGTGCTGTTACCTCACTGACTGTGGCGCTGGTGGATGCCGGCACTATGACGCTCCGCTCCAGCCTGGGCGTCCTGCTTGGAGCGAACATTGGAACGACTTCTACGGCGTGGCTGGTTTCGCTCAAGTTGACTGGGATCGGACCGTTCTTCATCGTCCTCGGCACTCTGCTGAGTGCAATTCCGACGCGGTTCAAGGTGCTAGGCAAAGCTGCCTTCTATTTCGGGTTCATCCTTTTCAGTCTTGATTTAGTGGGCTTCACCCTGAAGCCGCTGGCCCAAAGTCCGCTATTCGCGGAGGTACTGAGTCGATCGAGCACACCACTGATGGGAGTGCTGGCAGGGATGGTCGTTACTGGGATCGTTCAGTCGAGTAGTATCACGACCGGACTTTGCATCCTACTCGTGCAGCAGACAATTCTGCCGGCAACGGCGGCGATTCCTATCGTGATCGGCGCGAACATCGGGACAACAGCTACCGCGCTGGTGGCCAGCATCAAGATGCAGAAGACGGCGCGGCAGGTAGCATTGGCCAACCTCTGCTTCAACACGTTCGGAGTCGTGCTGTTCCTTCCGTTTCTTGGATGGTTTGCGATAAAGGTGGTCGACTTCGCGGGCGAACCCGGCCTGGCAGTGGCATGGGCGCAACTGATCTTCAATCTGGTGATGACATTGGCAGTGCTGATCTTGCTGCGCATCTTTCAGCGTCGTGTGGAACTCTTCGATTCCACGCAGGCGCGTGGCGCAGCATCAACGGTTTCACGTTGACACTGGCCAAACGGGTCGATTTCGCGGCAACTGTCATCTAGGGCGCGCGGCCCGCGAAACCACATGAAACTTTCTCAGAGCCAAGCCAACTCCAACCACCCGATTCGCTAATCACAGTGACTTTTTCAACACCCACGCCTGATTTCGTCAACAATTACTTCCGGTTGCGTCTTACACAAAGATCCCCATCCCGAATGACGTTTTGCCCTCATTGCTTCAGGAAGGACCTGACTCCCTTGCACGGGAATCGCTGGAAACGAGATTTATATGACAGGAAATCCACGCAAGCGAGCGGAGGTCAATCTGGCAACTCGATGACGCGAGCCACTTTCCACGAGGCGTCCGACTGCCGGGCGAATACGAACACGGCCTCAAAGTGAGTATGCATTGGCGCACCCGCGCCGGCGAGTGGAGCCCGTGTGCCTTGCACTTCATCGATCTCAATCGCCCACTTGTCGCGAACCATGACTTCCGAGGATGATATCGTTCCTTCTAGGTCCCACCGTTCAAAAGCGTGCAGAAAGAAACTCTCGAACTCACTTTTTCCGCTCATACACCGCCCGTTATGGAGGACGACCACAACATCGTCGGTCGCCAAAGCTACCAGTCGGCTGGCGTCACTATCTTTCACGGCCTGATTCAAAGCTTGCCGTACGGCAGCAATTTTGGACTTATCAGACTCGATGCCTGACTTCCGAGAGCTACTCACGATGAACCTCCTCGGCGAGGCGAACCGGCCTCGCGTGACAGTTTATCGCAAGGACGCCGCTGCGAAGGGTTCAACCTTGCGTAGTTGACGATAAATCACGTGGATGTCGAAAAAGTCACTGTGATTAGCGATCGGAATGGCGGCGGAAGCATCGTAAATAAGAAGTGCTGACCATCTCGCAGTGCGTGGACATTGTGTCCAATCTGACCGACATGTACCGCGTGCTGGTTTTAGCCGAAGACAAGAACAATTAAGTCTTGCTCTCTCCTGTCGCTGAATCCGCGCCTACCACCAGGTGCCTTGAGGGGCCGAACATGGCGAATAGCGCCGTGGGGGATGGGCATGGTATAGAGACCCGGAATCACTGGCGTCCCGGCGATCTTGGTATAGCCCATCACCTCTGGGACCGCGATTGCGGCAAGCGTGATACCGGCAATGATTTCAGCCGGGATCCGAGCGGATGTGATTGGCAGCACCCCCTGAAGGACGGGGAAGCGCACGAGCGCGGTGTGATCGTGTGCTGACGTCATAGCTGTCCCCTATTGAAGCGGCTTCATTTGCGCTGCCGGCGCTTGACGCGCAACTGGACCAAGGAGCGAGCCAGCGAGGCGTTGATGGAAGCGACTTCTTCGTCGGAGAGTTTTTCTTTGAGCCGGGCCTCGGCACGCTGCCGGGCCTCTTCGGCCTTGGCTTCGTCAATCTTGTCGGCTTGAACCGCCAGATCGGTGAGGATCGCGACGTGGGTAGCCGTGACTTCGATGAGTCCCCCACCGGCCGCGAAGAAGGTGTCGCGGCCGTCTTTATGCACGATGATTTCGCCCGGTAGCATCTGGGTCACAAGAGTGACGTGTTGGGGGTACACCCCGAACTGTCCGGCTACACCCGGCAAGGTGACCATCTCTACGTCTTCGGAATACACCGAGCCTTCCGCAGTGACGATTTCAAGTTTTAGTGTGTTGGCCATGTTTCAACTCGGTTTGACTTCGTCAATCCCGCCCTTCATGTAGAAGTCACCTTCCGCCACGGCGTCGTGTTTGCCGTCGAGAATCTCCTTGAAGCCGCGCACCGTTTCAGCCACCGGGACTTGTTTGCCCTCCAACCCGGAAAACACAGTCGCCACGCTGAAGGGCTGGCTCAGGAAGCGTTGAATCTTGCGGGCGCGCAACACCGAGGTCTTGTCCTCGGGTGAAAGTTCGTCCATTCCTAGAATCGAGATGATGTCTTGCAGATCTTTGTAGCGCTGGAGCACACCCTGCACGCCGCGCGCGACGTCATAGTGTTCCTGGCCGACGATTTCCGGCGCGAGCGCTCGGGAGGTCGAGGCAAGCGGATCAACCGCCGGGTAGATCCCCAACTCGGCGATCGACCGTTCCAAAACGAGGGTCGCGTCCAAGTGTGCGAATGTGGTGGCCGGCGCCGGATCGGTCAGGTCGTCGGCCGGTACGTACACCGCCTGGAACGAGGTGATCGAGCCCTTCTTTGTCGAGGTAATACGTTCCTGGAGCGTGCCCATTTCAGCAGCCAGAGTCGGCTGGTAACCGACGGCGCTCGCGGTGCGACCGAGCAAGGCCGACACTTCCGAGCCGGCCTGAGAAAACCGGAAGATGTTGTCGATGAACAGCAGCACGTCCTGATTCTTCTCGTCGCGGAAATACTCGGTCATGGCGAGGGCGGACAAGGCGACGCGGAGGCGTGCGCCGGGCGGCTCATTCATCTGGCCGTACACGAGAGCGATTTTCGATGCCCCGAGGTCGTCTTGCTTGATGACGCCGGCCTCCGACATTTCGTGGTAGAGATCGTTGCCTTCCCGGGTGCGTTCGCCGACGCCTGCAAACACCGATACGCCGCCATGAAGCTTGGCAATGTTGTTGATCAGTTCCATGATGACGACTGTCTTGCCCACGCCAGCACCGCCAAACGCGCCGACCTTGCCACCTTTCAGGAAGGGACAAATCAAGTCGATGACCTTGATGCCGGTGGTGAGGACTTGCGCCGAGGTCGATTGGTCCACGAGTCTGGGAGACGGGCGATGGATCGGATAATATTTCTCTGCCTTGACCGGCCCGCGCTCGTCAACCGGGTTGCCGCACACATCGAATATCCGGCCCATCACCCCATCCCCGACGGGCATGGAAATGGGCGCGCCGCTGTCGATGACTTCGTAGCCGCGTTTCAAACCATCGGTATTGGACATGGAGATGGCCCGGACCCAGTTATCCCCGAGGTGCTGCTGCACTTCGAGGGTCAGTTTGACCATCTCGTTCTCTCGCATCAGTTCGACTGTCAATGCGTTGTAGATGGCCGGCAGGTTTTCCGTGAATTCGACATCCACGATCGGACCGGTAAGTTGAACAATTGTGCCTTTATTCATTTTGCGACCTTCCGTTACTCATTGCCGAGCTGGCCGCCGGCAATTTCGAGCAGTTCTGTAGTGATATTGCCCTGCCGCAGCTTGTTGTATTCCAGGGTTAAATCTTTGATCAGAGTGCTGGCATTATCTGTGGCGTTCTTCATGGCCACCATGCGGGCGCTTTGTTCACTAGCTTTAGCTTCCAACAAAACCTTGTAGACGAAAATGTTGAGGTAATGCCCAAAGAGAAACGACAGAACCGTCTCCGCGTTGGGCTCAAAGAGGACCTCGGTGGTGTCGGCGGCCAAGTCCGCTTCGGATTCCGCGCCAGGAATCTTCAGTCCCTTGATTTCGCCAATCGGCAGAAACTCCAACGAAGCGGCGCTCTGGGTCATCGTGTTGATGAATTGCGTCACGACGACCCTCACCTCATCCACCTCGCCCTTCAAGAACAGATCGCGTGCAAAGTTAGCGATCGGCCGGGCGTCGGCCATTTTCGGCGAGTCCGTGAAGGTAAACTCCGCCGCTAAATGCCGGCGTGTGCGCGCGATGAACTGGGCCGCCCGTTTGCCGGCCGTGATGAACACGGTCGTCGCCGGATCAAACTGCGCGGCCACACGAAAAAGGTTGGTATTGAGCGCCCCACACAACCCTTTGTCCGTGCCGACGAGAATCACGGCTCGCTTGCGAACTGCACGCACTTCCAGCAACGGATGGGTGAACTCGTGGATGTGAGTCGTGGTGCGCCGCTGAATGCGATACAGCAGTTGCGCGGCCGTCCGCGTCATCAGCGCATTCTGTTGCGCCTTGCGCATCTTCGACGCCGCCACCATTTCCATCGCACGGGTGATCTGCGCGGTGCTGGTGATCGACTTGATGCGTCGGCGAAGTTCACGGGGGCTGAGCATATCTCACCAGTCAGTGTTTATTTCCAGGTCTGCTTGAATTCATCTGCGGCCGCCTTCAAATCAGCCTTCAACGCGTCGCTGATTGCCTTTTCCTTCCCGATCCTGGCGAGCAAGTCGCCTTTGCGCGTTGTGAAGTATTCCGTCAGCTTGTTTTGGAACTCCTTGACCCGCGCGACGGGCACTTGATCCAAGTAACCGTTCTGAGCCGCCCAGATCACGAGCACCTGGACCTCGACCGGAATCGGGTTGTACTGACTCTGCTTGAAAATCTCCATGATGCGTTTGCCGCGGTCGATCTGCGCCTGCGTCTTGGCGTCGAGGTCAGAGCCGAACTGTGCGAACGCTGCCAGTTCCCGGAACTGGGCAAGCTCGCCCTTGAGATGTCCGGCCACTTGCTTCATGGCCTTGAGTTGCGCTGCCGAGCCGACGCGCGAGACCGAGATGCCAACATTGATCGCCGGCCGCTGACCTTGGTAGAACAAATCGGTTTCCAGAAAGATCTGTCCGTCCGTAATCGAGATGACGTTGGTCGGGATGTATGCCGAAACGTCGCCGGCCTGCGTTTCAATGATGGGCATCGCCGTAAGCGAGCCGTTGCCATACTTTTCTCCGACCCGCGCCGCGCGTTCGAGCAACCGGCTGTGCAGGTAAAACACATCGCCGGGAAATGCCTCGCGACCCGACGGCCGCTTCAATAGAAGTGATACCTGCCGGTAGGCGACCGCCTGCTTCGACAGGTCGTCGTAAACAATCAACGCGTCCATGCCGTTATCCATGAACCACTCGCCCATCGCTGCACCAGCGAATGGCACGAGATACTGGTTGGCGGCGGACTCCGAGGCCGGGGCCGCCACAACAATCGTGTACGGCATAGCGCCGGCTGCTTCGAGAGCTGCGATGAACCGCGCGATGGTCGACTCCTTCTGGCCGATCGCGACGTAGATGCAGTACAGCGGCCGGTAGTTCTTGTCGCCGGCCGTCTCGGCGGCTTTATTCAGCCGCGCCTGGCTGATGATGGTGTCGATACAAATCGTTGTTTTACCGGTTGCGCGGTCGCCGATGATCAATTCGCGTTGGCCGCGACCAATCGGAATCATCGCATCAATCGCCATGGTGCCAGTCTGCACTGGCTGGTCTACCGAGCGGCGGCGGATAATCCCGGGCGCAGTTTTTTCGACCGGATAGGTCTTGTCGTATTTGATGGGCCCTTTACCATCGACAGGTTCGCCCAGCACGTTCACGACTCGACCCAGCAGGCCCTTACCCACGGGCACTCGTAAAACCTTGCCGGTGGTACGGACTTCGTCGCCCTGTTTGAGTTGCGTGTAGTCGCCGAGAACGACGACGCCGACTTCGGTCGCGTCGAGATTCAACGCCAGACCGGTAACACCGTGCCCGAGGTCTATCATCTCGTTCAGCATGGCATCGGACAGGCCATCAATTTTGGCGACGCCGTCGCCAACCTCGCGGATGACGCCCACGTTTTGTTTCGCAGCCGTCTTCACGCCCGCGATTTGCGCTTCAATTTCTTCAATCAGCTTTGCCATAGTTACCTTCGATCAAAAGCTTTTTGCCAACGCTTCCAGACCGGCCCGCACACTGCCGTCATAAACATCACATCCCACCTGAATCCGCATCCCGCCAATCAACTCCGGGCGCTGAGAGAACACGGTGGTCAACCCCGGCCCATACCGGTGCCTCAACTCTGTTTGGACGACAGTCTGCAAATCCGCCGTTAACTGGGTGGCGCTCTCGATCGTAGCCGTGTGCTCGGCACAGTCGAGTTTCACCAACCGCAGAAAATACGCGAGGATGGACGGGCAATCCCGTTCACCGGTCGCGGCCACGCGCGGCACGACTTGCCGGACACGATTCTCGTCGAGTAAGCCTTTCACCACACATAGGCGGTAGAGTTGTTTGGCTTCGCGTTTCGCTTGTTTCGTGATCTTCATCGTTATGCCATGATCAGTTTGGAAGTTTCCTCGGCCAGACGTCGTTGGTCATCCGCGGTCAGAATCTTGCCGGTGACCGCGGTCGTGGCCTGCACCACCAACTTGCCGACCTCGCGTTTGAGTTCGACGAGCATTCGGTCGTGGTCCTGCGCGGCGGCTTCGCGCGCCTTGGCCATGATCTGTTCGGCGGCGGCAATCGCCTTGTTGGTTTCCTCTTGCTGCACGCGGGCCGCCGCAGCCCGGGATTCCTCTATGAATTTGGCGCCCTGGGTGTGGGCCTGCGCCATCACTTCCTGGCGTTGGGTTTCGGTCTTGTCTAACTCCGCCTTGATTTTCTCGGCGTTGGCGATACCTTGCCTGATTTGTTCACGCCGCAGTTCCAGCACTGCGAGGATGCGCTTGTAAGCGAATTTATAGAGCACGGCACACACGATCGAGAAGCTGATAATCTGCGCCACCAAATGCGGCCAGTCCACGCCGAAGGTCCGGGCGATCTGCGCGACCTGGCCATCGCCCTGGGCGACGGCCAATAAAGTTAAGGCATTCATGGTTCTGCGCCCTCCCACTAGTTACTGTTTCACGAGGAACAAGGCGTAGAACACGATCGCTTCTGCGAAGGCGATGGCCAGAATTGCCTGGACCATAATCTTCGTGGAGGCGCCGGGATTACGTCCCACCGCATCTGAAGCTCTCCCGCCAATCAGTCCCACGCCTACCGCCGCGCCCAACGCGGCCAAACCAACGTGGAGGTTGCCGACCACTTCCGCTGCCAGTATGGGTATTGACATCTGTTTCACCTTTCTTTGATTTCTCGCTGGCTCCCGCGATTGAACACGGTCAAGCTGGCGAAAGTCATTGTTCAGTTTGAAGTTCTGCCCTCGGCGCCACTTCCTCATGTTGACAAATCAGCAGTGTGAACACAGCGCACAACAACATAAAAACCAGCGCCTGCACCAAGCCCACCAGCACTTCCAGGAAATAAAACGGGATGGGCAGCAACCAGCCGAAGCCGGGCGCCAGCCGGGCCATGGTTTCCAGCATGTTCTCCCCGGCAAAGACGTTGCCGTAGAGACGAAAACTCAGGGAAATGGGCCGGAACAAGATGGAGACGATCTCCAGGCAGCCGGACGCGAAAAACACCACGATCATCAGCACTCTCAAAACTCCGGTTGTGTCACCTTTCGGCCCAAACAATTCCTTCGCGAACCCGATCGGACCAAGGTCCTGCAGAGCCCAGACGATCCAACAAGCGAAAAAGATAAGCGACATGGCGAACGTCAGGTTCAGATCGGCATTCGCACCGCGGAACAGCGGTTGGTCAACCACGAAACCTTGCGGAGTTTGGTGTCCCCATCCAATCGTGCCAACCCCGGGGATCAGGCCCAACCAATTTGCTGACAAAATGAAAATGAAAATCGTCGCTAGAAACCAAAAGGTTCGCTTGACCAGCTGCGGGCCAATGATACTTTCCAAGAAGCTGTACAGACCCTCGACCAGCCATTCCATGAGGTTCTGCGCTCCTCCGGGAATTCCCTTCATGTCCCGCGTCGCGGCTCTGGCGAAGATGATCAAGCCGATGGCGACAATCCAACTGACGACCATCGAATTAGTGATGAAGCTGCCCAAACGGTCGATTTTGACGGCATACTGCGGCAGGCCTTGTTCCGGCTCCGCGGCAAACACGGTGCCAGCACCGGACACGATCACCAACCACAACCATCGCTGGAGTGCAGTTCTCATTGATCAATACTTCTCCGCCACGAATTTCCGACCTGCGAGCGACGCCTGGTCATCGTAAGAGCGTTTCATCGAGCGCTTTGGCATCTGCACCTTCTCGTGCTTCACTTTCTTGTACGGGATCAGACTAAGAATGTGTGCGAGACAGTTCAGCCGAGCGCGCTTCTTGTCGTCGGAACGCAGGATGTACCACGGCGCTTCCTTGGTGTCGGTGGCTTTGAGCATCAAGTCGCGGGCGCGGGAGTAGTCAAACCACCGCGAACGCGAAAGCAGATCCACCGGGCTGAGTTTCCACTGGCGGAGAGGATCCTCGATGCGCGCTTCGAACCGGCGCTTCTGCTCCTTGTCACTGGACTCAAGCCAGATTTTGATGAGCCGGATGCCGTTGTTCACGACGTGCCTCTCCACGCCTGGGCAGAGTTCGAGGAAGTGTTCGTGTTCCTCAGGGGTGCAGAAGCCCAGCACATGCTCTACGCCGGCACGGTTGTACCAACTCCGGTCAAAAATTACGACTTCACCTTTGGCTGGGAAATGCTGAATGTAGCGCTGTATGTACAATTGCGACTTCTCGCGGTCGGACGGCGCCGGCAATGCCACCAGCCGGAAAACGCGCGGGCTGACGCGTTCGGTGAGCGCTTTGATCGCCCCGCCCTTGCCAGCGGCGTCTCGCCCTTCAAAGACGATAATGACGCGCAGTCCCTTAAACTTCACCCAATCCTGAAGATGGCACAGGTTCTCCTGAAGTTTTCGCAACTTCTTCATGTAATCTTTGTTCTTCAATTTCGGCTTGGCGTCGGCTTGCAATCTCGGCTCGCCGTCGGCTTTCGATTTCTTGCTCATAATCAACCTCATCAAAACCTTTGTGTCGAGTCCAACCGGTCACGGACCTCGCCTGCCAGAACACTTGCCATTCGACGGAGTCTTTTCTCGTATGTTGTGTGCAAGTCGATCACCACATCCAAGAAACCCTGGATGTTCCCAATTCGCTGAAAACGCATCCCGTTTTGGGTGTTTGCAATCTTGATAGTCACGACCTGCACCCGATATTTCGGAGCCGCCCCGAAATGTCGTAGCTAACCGAATCACGGTCTGTGCTGCGGATTTTGATCTGGGTCACAAAACCAGAGTGCCGGGAAAGAACACGTTTTGCGAAAGAACTCAGCGTTCGTCGTGAAGAATCACCCCCATCGGCGGGCGTGGAGTACTGAGTTGATCCCAGACTTTCGTCGCCACGGACGTTGGCTCGTCAGGAACTAACGACCGGATCTCAGGTGAACGGTATGGGTGGACAAAAGTGCGCAAAATTGCTCAGACACGATTCGTGACAGTGGAAGTAGGTTCATGCCTCATGAGCCAAGATAATCCAATGCTCCCAACGCCGCCTGCCCGTGGGCATACGGCAAGCTTTCCTTTAATTGGACCATGTAAGGGTTGGCCGTGACTCGGGAGGACTCTCGGAAGCCGCGAAGGATTTCCTGTTTGTTTTACCAGTTATCTTGGCGGAACGGCCCTAATAGACTAAACAGTGTTCAGGTATACGCCTGGCTAAGGCACGTGAGCCTGACAGTCACATATCTCTGTGATTTAAATCACATCGACGAGGTGGCTGCGCGGTTAGGCTTTCGTATCGATGAAAGTCGTTACGGGAGATGTCGAATAGAAAGAATTTCATAAGATAGTTTCAAATGCTCTTAACTCCTCTCCGATAAGGCGTTGTACGCGGCTCCGGAAGTGCACCAAAGGAGAAAGTAATGGCCTCGAACGCGCAGTACCAGCCAAGGGGACTCACTGCCTCACAAGCTCAAGCTGTTTCTCAGTGCCCCCAAGTTTCTGGGACCGAAGGGGAATCGCGCTGGACAATCGCCGCAAACCGCGAGGTGCTGCGAAGCGTCGATGCTGTGCGGTTCCTTGAGTCTGCCCCTGACGCGATGGTACTTGTAGACCGAAATGGTCGAATCGCGGTTGTAAATACTCAAACCGAAAAACTATTCGGATATGGGCGGGAGGAGTTGGTTGGCGAGCCGGTTGAGAAGTTGATGCCCGAACGGTTTCGGAATGGCCACCTCGCGCATCGCTCCCGGTACAGTTTGGCCCCGCATACGCGGCCCATGGGGGCAGGTCTGGAGCTGTGCGGATTACACCGGGACGGCCACGAGTTCTCCATAGAAATCAGCTTGGCTCCGCTGGAAACCGCAGATGGAGTGTTAATTTCGACTGCCATTCGTGATGTCACTGATCTCAAACGCACAAAGGAACTGGGCATGGCTGCTGGCTTGGTCCGGATGTCCGGTGCCGATAACCAGTGCGTCCTTTTCAATCAGAGCTGGCTTGCGTTTGCCGGCCGTATGCTGGAGGAGGAATTGGGGAAAGGCTGGACCTCGAGAATCCATCCTGAGGACCGGAACCGTTGTCTGGAAACCTACTCGGCGCAATTTGACGCGCGATTAGAGTTCACCCTGGAGTACCGCTTGCAGCGTCACGACGGCGATTACCGTTGGATCATTGACCGCGCGGTGCCGAGGTTCGACTCCGAAGGAAGATTTCTGGGCTATTTCGATTCATGCTTTGACATACACGACCGAAAACTTTCAGAGCAGGCGCTCGAAGAGCAGTTGAAGTTTGAAACACTGCTGGCCGGACTATTGACCGCATTCATCAACCTTCCCCTAAGCGAATTGGACGTCCAGATTGTAGAAGCCCAGAAACGGATTTGTGAAACACTCGGCTTCGACCGCAGCACACTGGGCCAGGTAACTGTTGAAGGCGACGATTTGGTCATCACTCATTCGTGGGCGGCCGAGGGATTTAAGGTTGGTCGGCGTTTGTCGAAGCGGGAATTTCCGTGGGTGATGCAGATGCTGCTGGATGGGCGACCGTTGAAGCTTGCGCGGATTGATGATTTGCCAGCGGAGGCGGCAAGAGACAAGGAGACTTTCGGCCAAAATGGTCTGAAATCATTTGTGGCGTTTCCGCTCTCTGCACGAGGAGAAGTTATAGGGGGCGTGGCTTTTATATCGTGTCGGGCCGAGCGCGAATGGCCCGCTCCGCTGGTACGGCAGTTGGCTGTTGCAGCGCAGGTTTTCGCCAACGCACTCTCTCGGGCGCAGGCCGATGAGAAGTTGCGCCAGGCCTACAATAAGATCGAAGAGCTCAAGGAGCAGCTAGAGAAAGAGAACCTATACCTCCGGGAAGAAGTGAAGCTGGAGTACCACCACAGAGACTTGGTTGGCGATAGCCTGGGCATTCGGCGCGTGCTCAAGAAGGTCGAACAAGTGGCGCCCACCGACTCTAACGTACTCGTGCTCGGTGAAACCGGAACTGGCAAGGAGTTGATTGCCCGCACCATCCACGAACACAGTCGCCGTCAAGACCGTGTCATGGTGAAAGTAAACTGCGCTACATTGCCCGCCAGCCTGATCGAGAGCGAACTATTTGGGCGCGAAAAAGGCGCATTCACTGGCGCACTCACCAGGGGTGTCGGCCGCTTTGAGCTGGCCGATGGCTCAACGATCCTTCTGGATGAAGTTGGGGAGTTGCCCCTCGAACTGCAATCCAAACTGCTGCGGGTCCTCCAAGAGGGGGAATTCGAGCGACTGGGCAGCCCCAAGACCATCAAGGTAGATGTGCGCGTGATCGCGGCCACCAGCAAGAATTTGCAGCAGGCAGTCCGGGAAGGCAAGTTCCGCGACGACCTTTTCTTTCGTCTCAACGTCTTTCCGATCACGATTCCGCCATTGCGCGAGCGGCGAGAAGACATTCCGCCGCTGGTTTGGCATTTCGTGAACGAACTTAGCCAGCGAATGGGACGCTCCATCGAGAGCATTCAGGGTTCAACGATGGATGCGTTCAAGAGCTACTACTGGCCAGGAAATGTCCGCGAACTCCGTAATTTGATCGAACGCTTCCTGATCACAAGCACGAGCAAAGTGTTCCGAGCGACTTTGCCGACTCTTGATACCGCCGCACGTGCCAACTGTCAGACCTGCGAAGAGGCAGAGCGAGACCACATTCTGCACGTCATGGATGTGGTCGGCTGGCGGGTTCGGGGTGAGGGTGGCGCAGCCCAGATTCTGAAGCTGAAGCCGACCACGCTGGAGTCTCGAATGCAAAAACTCGGCATCTCGCGCCAGAGATAGTCTCCGAGATTTCGGAGTCTCCCCGAAATCTCGGATTGAAAACCCACATGCCGGCCTTCTCCTCATCGAGCCGGACGCTGCAAGACGCTGCTGGCTAGAACCTTAGCTCCACGCATCCTTCCCGCACCGTTCGGCAGTCTTCTTGCTTGCAAGTTTAGTGGACAGCCAGCCCTTGTATGTCTCGTAGCCATCCAAGGGCGGCGCGCCGGCTTTCCGAGGTAAATCAGGTGATCATCGAGAGCATACGCATTGTAGTCGCACCGGCAAAACGTGAACAGGTCCGGCGCGCCCTTGCTGCCTGGGCAGGGCCGACGGCGGTAGAGTCCGGCTGTTTAAGTTGCCGGATTCTTCAGGAAGGCAGCAACCTTGACGCGTTTTGCTACGAAGCGCAGTGGAGAAACCGGGATGACTTGTTGAGGCACCTCCGCGCAGAGCACTATAAACGCCTGCTCATCCTGATGGATCTTGGCAGTGAGCCGCCACTCGTCCAGTTTCATACCGTAGCCGAAACCAAAGGCTTGGATTTGATCGAGTACGCCAGAAATGCTCCTTGAAGAGCAAGGCCACGTCACACTCGGTCGGAGACGAGGCCAGTATGTGCGATGTTCATGTGATCGAGAGGCGGGCCTTTTTAGGTTAAATGTCGATGGTCGGCCCAATGGCGTTCATTTTCAGGAACTCATGAGATTCGGTTTCGGTCCCGGTTGATCCTCTCGGGTTTCCATCGGACGAACTCTGATCGGGAGGGAGTAATCACTTCGAAATGTTCCTCTACTTCTTGCGTCACGCTAGTGCTGGGCAAAAGTTGAGCGCAGCGAAGAAGGATGAAAATCGCGGCCTCGATAAAGACGGCATTAACCAATGTGGATATATCGGCCGCGCCTTGGCCGCACTGGGCGTGGAGGTGGAAATCATCGTCACCAGCCCGCTAAAGAGATCCACGCAAACCGCAGCTTCAGTGGGAAACGAAATGGGACACGACGGGAAACTCGTGATCGAGAACGGGCTGCGTCCAGAGGCGACCTTCTCTGATTTTCAGAAAATACTGAAAAAATATGCCCGCAAGGACTCCGTGCTGCTGGTGGGACACAATCCGAGCCTGTGCGAATTCCTCGGACGCGTGATCAGCGACGATGGATGCGAAGCCGTGGTGGAGCTCAAGAAGGGGGCCGTGGCCAAAGTCGAAATGAGTGGCCATTCCGGGTCCCTGAGTTGGTGCATGACCCCCCGTATACTGCGCACGCTTCATACCGCGGCCAAAGAGAGTTCGCGCCGGAAGACTTCACAGAAGTAGATCGGTCCTTCTCTATCCATGCCAGAGGACGAGGCCAAACCGTGGCAGCATTTGCGGAAGAATCGCCATGTCACAACTAACCCGGACCACTGGTGACGTGGCCGGTTCGGGAAAGTTGACCGGCTACCTGCCTTGTCCTACCCGTCCAAGGCTCATCACAGAGAAGGCTTGCTACCGGACTTATAATGCGTGGTGTTCGGACGGAGGGACATATATGAAACCGTCTTCGCGTCAGCCTCGAACGTCCTTCCCGGCTGCCGCGCAACCTTCGATTGATGCGAGCGTGGTCGTTGGGGACGTCATGCCTGAAAAGCCGGAGAAGTCCGGTAAGCGCGTTCTTGATCCGATCGAAAGAATTTTGGAAGTCCTCTTCGGGCTCATCATGGTGATGACGGTTACCTGCTCGTTCAGTGTGGGTGGTTCCGGCCACGCGGATGTACGAAATATGCTGATCGGCGCACTCGGCTGCAATCTGGCTTGGGGGGCCATCGACGGAGTCATGTACTTGATGTCGTGTTTCAGCGCACGAGGACGGAGCATTTTAGCCTTGCGAGCGGCCCGTGCTGCTGTCGATCCCGTACTCGCGCGCGGCGTCATTGCTGATTGGATGCCGCCCCTGTTTGCGTCCGTCCTATCGCCGTCACAGTTCGAGCAGATGCGCCTGCAGTTGATGGAGTTGCCGGAACCGCCGTCCCGCCCGCATCTCGTCAAAGATGATTGGCTCGGCGCACTTGGCGTGTTCCTGCTGGTTCTACTTGCTACACTGCCGGTCGTGCTTCCCTTCGTTTTTTTCAGACAGCCCATGCTGGCACTACGTATCTCCAATGTCATTGCCGTCGCGATGCTGTTTTTGACAGGCTATGCGTTTGGACGGCAAGCCGGGTTCCATCCTTGGGGGATGGCACTGACAATGGTTCTCGTTGGCGGCGCAATGGTGGGGTTGACAATCGCCCTTGGAGGATAAGAGTTGTGCGCCATCTAGGAACCATGATCGTGGCTCTCCTCCTTCTCGCCGAGATACAAGCCCAGACCACGGCTTCCAGTTCCGCAGCGGACTCCGAGGCTGCCGTCTCGAATCAATGGTCATATTCCGTTGGTGTCTGGGGTTATCTCGTCCCGAACGACCAATCGTACGGGTCTCCAACATTTACGGCTGACCGAAAGTGGCTGCACCTGGAAGCGCGCTATAACTACGAAAACAAGGAAACCGGATCCTTGTGGGCGGGTTACAACTGGAGTGTCGGACAGAAGCTGGTACTGGAAGTCACGCCCATGCTGGGCGCGGTCTTCGGAAAGACAACAGGAATCGCACCCGGCTGCAATGTGACCCTCACCTACAAACGGGTCGAACTCTCCAGCCAGTGTGAATACGTCATCGATTTGAAAGACAAGGAAGGCAACTTCTTCTACAGCTGGAACGAACTGAGCTATTCTCCAACGGACTGGTTCCGCGCCGGTCTGGCTGCCCAACGTACCCGGGCTTATCAGACTCCTCTCGACGTCCAGCGCGGTTTCTTGGTTGGCTTCTCCCACAAGAAGCTCGGTTTCACAACCTACGTCCTGAACGCTGGTTGGACCGAGCCGACGGTGATTCTGGCAGTTGGCTTTAACTTCTGACGAGCTATATCACTCGTTCACCTTCGACGCGACTTTCGACGGAGATTGAAAAAGGACTTTGTCGTCTCCTCGGGTGAACGAAAGAGTGGGCAAGTCGCCGCAGACAGCATCCTCGAGCAGATTGTACCCGTTCGAACGGTGAGTATATAAGCACCAGGCGACCTCGTAACTGGCAGTTCTGCCAGTTACCGGGGCGGCACGGCGTTCATACACTACATGGTTCGCGTGGCTGCGCTGGCGCTGCTGGCTCGCTCGCCGGTCAGGACAGAGACCTTCATGAAGATGCTCGAACTCCAGGCCGGGTTCGGTACGGGCGTGAAGAAGTTCAGCGTGATCTTTGTTTTCGACAACGACAGAGTATTTAACAGCTTCGTGAATTCCGGCTGGCAGTTCGGCGGACAAACCGCAGCCGCTGCCAAGAACGGAGACAATGGCGCAGCGCTGGCGGGTGCGGCGTCGGTCTCGGATGGTGTTTGGATGTATCAACTCACTGACAAGGGCCTCGCTCTCGAAATCACCGCTAAGAGCACCAAGTACTACAAAGACGATGACCTGAATCGAGGCGTCGGTTCTGGCGGAGGTATAGAGTGACCGAGAGTCCCGAACTCGATCCGAAAAGAAGCGCCTTACCTATTGGCAGCACCACTCGCGCGAAGTCGTGATAGGGGGAATCGTGATCCGCATCGAATCTGCTGTCGTTCGCGGGGATCACGTTCCTGTGGTACATCGGCGGGCTGGGCTACCGGATTGCGGAGAAAAGCGTGCTGATTCCGCCGTTGCTATTGCTGAACGCGTTCGTTGTGATCGTCATGTTCTCCATCGGGCTGCGGGTCAGCGGCGGAGAACTGCTTGATATCGTACGCAAGCGCGCCCTCTTTGTCCGTACCCTACTGGCGAATTGCGTCCTCATACCGGCCATAGGCTTCCTGCTGGTTCGCATCTTCCCGTTAACACCTGACGCCAGTGTAGGCATCCTGCTTCTGGCCGCAATACCGGGAACGCCGATCGCATTGCAGTTCACGCGCCAGGCGAAGACGCGACTGCCTTTCGCCGCCGCCATGACTTTCGTGCTCTCGCTGGTAAGCATCGCGATGACCCCTCTGGCCGTCGAGTTGATGCCGCAAGCTGCGCAGCGCAATCAGCGGCCGATCCTCCTCCTGATCGCAAGCATCGTCCTGTACATCGCGCTGCCATTGTGCGCTGGTTTATGGGCGGCGCGACACGCGCCGAAAATTGCTCATAGGCTAGTATTGCCAATGGGCCTTCTGGCCTCGATTGTCTTCATCTTTACTATGTGGGAGACGCGTCTGGTGCGCCGTGAAGCCTTTAATGCAATCCGCGGACGCGGGACCATCCTGGCGATGCTCTTGTTGCTGCTTCTATCCATGTTGATCGGCTGGCTGATCGGCGGACCAGACCCCGAGTCACGCCGGGTGTTGGCGACCTCGACCGGCATGCGCAGCGTGATTGTCGTGTTGTATGTGGCGCGCTACTGCTTTCCGGGTACGAACGTCTACATGATCCCGATTGTCTATCTGTCGCTGATGGTGCCCACGAACCTGCTTTTCCATCTCGCGTTCACCGGATGGCACAAACTGTGGCCAGCGGCGGAGGCGTAGAGTACATCGAGTGAAGTGCTCCCGTTTGCTGCCAATCCGAATGAGAGTTTCCGGGTTAGCGCGCCGAACTAGGGCGCGGATGTTGCACGGCAAAGACCAACCGCCTGGCGAACGGCGTCCGCAACTTTTGTGGCGGTCGGCTCATCCGCGAATCGAATCCTTGCCTCATGATCGTTCGGTAAGCTTGCTTTAGACTTCAACTTATCCTTTTGATACGATTGGCGCTGTCCGCGAATTGCTGTACTCGTTTTTATCCGGACCATGTAGGTTTCGGGCGAAACCCGGCTTTTCCACTCACTCTGCGATGCCATAATCCGTGAATAAGACTGAACATCTATACCGGAAACATCTTAGAGCTGCACTAAGTAAGTATCCACGGTCTTATCGTGGGATTCTATTTTAATGTTTGTCCAAGCGAGTGAACAGGTTGACAGATCCGCATTTACCTCTGCCAGGCTATTGGTGGTCGTGTATTTGGCACCCGCCATATCGGCAATAGTAGTATCCCAAGAAACCGTTCCACGGCTATTCAACGTTTTTACGATGAAGGTCATGGTGCGTTCGAGCGTCGGCTGTATGCTCTATGCTGAGACATGAAATGCGAGCAACAGTGCCGGCCACATGAGGATACCGAGTCTCTCAGTTGCTCTCATTATTGTTCAAAGCTCCTTGTTAGCTGGCAATTCACTTCTTGCCGATGCCCCAGACACCGGCGAACTGGGTGAGGACCGGTCAAGACTAGTCTTCTTAAGATATCGGATCCGATTTGAACGATTAAGAAGACGATTGTCAGTGACGGCTATAACAATCACTGAGCCCAGAGAGAGGCAACGCGCCGATCCGCAGATCTGCTCGGCGGGTCGGCGCGAATCAATTACACACCTAGGCAGCTACTCTCTCGGCGATCTTCTTGGCGACCTTTGCCTCGACCACCTTCCGAATCATGCGCCGCGTTCGTTCCACAAATGCGAGTTTGTCGGCTAGGCAGCTTTCAAGCAGCACGCCGACGCCATAGTGGCCGGTTACATCCGCTGCCGCGACCAACGCTGCGTACTCTGCAATGCGAAGGTGAGTCAGGTGGATGGCCTTTACCATAATGAACAGGTGCTTTGCGGCGGGGTTTTGGATTTCGGCGAGTTCTTTGCGAAAATCTTCGACAAAGATGTCATGGAGGCGGGAGTTGACCTTTGTCGGTTGTTCGCCGATGAGCTTGAAGCACTGGTCTTGGGTGGCAAGGACCTTCTGTGAGACGAAAGCCCGTGCTTCCAGGGCCTCTTTGATGTCCGGATCCTCAGCTAACTGGCTGAGTTCCTGATAGAACTTTGTACTCCGCTCTGTGCCCTGGCGGAGGCCGCTAAGCAACTGTACGAACAGTTCTTTCGGGTTTTGAACTGACATGATTAATCTCCTTTTCATCGTTCTATTTACGTCCGGATGGTTTCGGATGATGGTTGACTGATATGGGTGACTGATGTAGAGAGCTAACGCTTATCGCTTGAACAGTAGAGCGCGCCACGGGGCCGTGGCAACTAGCAGAAGTGCGGGATGGCCCATCGATTAGTACTAGTGTTTCTCTCAACGATTCAATCGGCTTCGCCCATCTCGTACCCTGCTCCTGTCTCGCGCCGGGTGGCACGAGACTCGCACCGGACAAGTACTGTTACACAACGTACATCTCAATGTGATGGGCGTCACACGAAAAACTTGCCTCGGAAGTTAAGCTCGATGAAAACCGCCGCGCGGAATTCCTCGAACGCATTTGCGCAGACGAGGAAGAACTTCGACGCGAAATAGAGTTGCTGCTGACAAACGAGAAAAAAGTCGAGCATATCGTCGATTCACCCGCGCTGGACATGATGGGCAAACTGATGGCCAACGAACCAGGTGTAACCTCTGGGGGCGCAAAACTGGTTGGCATTAAAGTTTCCCACTATCGCGTTCTCGAGAAGCTGGGTAGCGGTGGCATGGGCGTCGTCTATAAGGCTGAGGACACCCTGCTCGGTCGCTTTGTCGCCCTGAAATTTCTGCCTGAGGACGTTTCGAGAGACCCGCAAACCCTGGAACGTTTCCGCCGCGAGGCCCGTGCCACTTCGACCCTGAATCATCCCAACATCTGTACGATTCATGAGATCGCGCAGCATGACCGCCAATGGTTCATCGTCATGGAGTTTCTGGACGGCATGACGCTGAAGCAGCGCATCGGCGAAAAGCCAATCGAAATGGAGGCCTTGCTCGGTTTGGCAATTGAGATTGCCGACGCATTGGATGCCGCGCACTCCGAAGGAATCGTCCACCGCGACATCAAGCCCGCCAACATTTTTGTAACCAAGCGAGGACACGCGAAGATTCTTGACTTCGGTCTGGCCAAGGTCAGTCTTCCGCGCAGTGGTGGTTCCCAGATTGCCGCGCAGGCAACGCAAACGGCCTCCGATATCAACAGGGAAAACCTGACCAGCCCGGGGACGGCAATGGGAACCATCGCGTACATGTCGCCGGAACAGGCGCGGGCGAAGGAGTTGGATGCCCGCACCGACCTGTTCTCGTTTGGCGCCGTGCTGTATGAGATGGCGACTGGCACGCTGCCCTTTCACGGAGACAGTACTGCGATTATCTTTGATGCCATTTTGAATCGTGCTCCGGTCGCTCCGGTGCGCTTGAATCCTGATCTCCCAGCCGAACTAGAAAGGGTCATCAACCGGGCGCTGGAGAAAGACCGGGAGCTGCGTTATCAGAGCGCGGCGGAAATGCGTTCCGAGTTGTTGCGCCTGAAACGGCACGCAGAGACTGGGCAGGTTGCCCCCACAAGTTCGGGAACGGGGGCGGTGGCGCAGGAGACGGGGTCTCAGGCCCAACACCCGCCGCCATCATCCGGTTCCTCGCCTGTGATTGGCACACATCTGCCTCCCAGCGCCGCGAAAGTGGTCGACATTCAGGTTGCTGGCAGGAAGCTCTGGGTTCTTCTTCCGATCGCCTTGATTCTGGTCGCTGTTGTAATCGCGGCTGTGGCCTACTTTCATTCGCGCTCGACCGCGGCTCGTCTCACCGACAAAGACACCATCGTGCTGGCCGACTTTTCGAATTCCACTGGCGACGCAGTCTTCGATGACACGCTCAAGCAGGCTCTGGCCACCGACTTCCAACAATCGCCATTCCTCAGCGTTCTCTCTGATCGGAGAGTGCGCAATACGCTCAAGCTTATGGGGCACTCTCTCGAAGAGCGCTTGACACCGGAAGTGGCACAAGAAGTCTGCCAACGGACGGAAAGCAAACTCGCGGTGACAGGTTCGATTGCAAGTCTTGGCAGCAAGTATTTACTCGGCATCAACGCAGAGAATTGCCAGACCGGAGATTCGATTGCGAGTCAACAGGTGCGGGTCACGAAGAAAGAGGACGTGCTAGATGCCCTCGACGACCTGGCGACGACTTTGCGCAAGAAAGTCGGCGAATCGCTCAGCACGATTGCGAAATACGATACCCCGATTAAGGAAGCCACCACGCCTTCGCTGGAGGCGTTGAAGGCGTACTCTTTGGGAATCAAGACCCGGTCCTTGCAAGGCGATGCTGCCGCAATCCCGCTTTTCAAGCGTGCCATTGAACTCGATCCCAGTTTTGTCATGGCCTTCGCCCGTTTGGGAATCTCTTATTTGAACTTAGCTCAGTTCGGCTTGGCCAGCGAAAACTTCCAAACCGCATACGGCTTACGCGAGCGCGTGAGCGAGCGAGAGAGGCTGACTATCTCCGCTTACTACTTTACTTGGGTAACGGGGGAACTGGACAAGGCCAACCAGACCTACGAACTGTGGACGCAGGCATATCCCAGGGATGACGTACCCCACAATAATCTGGGGTTGAACTACCAATACGAAGGACAATACGGGAAAGCGCTTACGGAAACCTCAGAGAGTATCCGCCTGAACCCGGAGGAAAGTACCATATCCCGCAGCAATCTCGTGGGTTTTTATTGCCTCACGAATCGCCTCGAGGAAGCCAAGCTCACCTACCAGCAGACGCTTGCGCGCAGAGCGGAAACCGGGTACCTGCACGAGTGCCGATTTGCGGTTGCATTCATGGAGGGTGACGCCGCAGAGATGGATCGCCAGTTGAGTTGGGCAGCTGGCAAGCCCGGCATGGAGGATGCTCTTCTCGCCCATCAAGCCGAGGTCGAGGCCTTTTCCGGACATCTCGTAAAGGCGCGGGAATTCTCGCGACGCGCGGTCGATTCCGCCGAGCATGCTGACGATGCGGAAGGTGCCGCCAAGAACCAAATGAACGCAGCCCTTCGGGAGGTGGAATTCGGAAATGGTGCACAGGTTCGCAGCGAGGCAGTTTCAGCACTCGCCAGGTCGTCGACTACGGACATCCGCGTGCTGGTGGCGCTAGCACTAGCCAGGGCCGGTGATTCAGACCGTGCGCAAGAGATGGCCGACGAGTTGCAAAAGGAAAACCCACTCAACACAATGATCAACGGCTACTGGCTCCCGACCATCCGCTCTGCGGTTGAGATCAACCGCAAGAACCCCGGGAAGGCCATCCAGATTCTCGAGACTGCAGCTCGCTACGAACTAGGCGATCCGGCCCCTACCGGATTTGGGAGCTCGCTTTACCCTGTCTACCTGCGGGGTCAGGCGTATTTGCTATTGCGGCAGGGCAGCGCGGCAGGTGCCGAGTTCCAGAAATATGTGGATCACAGCAGCGTCGTGAACAGTTATCCGCTGGGTGTCCTGGCCCGCCTCGGCCTCGCCCGCGCTTACACGCTGCAGAAAGACACGATCAGAGCGCGTGGCGCATATCAAGACTTCTTCGCGATCTGGAAAGATGCCGACCCCGATATCCCAATCCTAAGAGAAGCCAAGGCGGAGTACGCGAGGCTGCAATGAAGTCATCGGGCGAATCGCTTGGTCCCGGAAGTAGTACCACGTATCCGATCGGAAACCACATCTCATAACTCACTGATGGTCACCCAGTGAGCTGCAAAATATCTAGTAGGCAATCCAGTGAAATCAGAACAGAATTATGAGATCGATGCATAGAGTTCCGAATAGAGTTAAGTTAAGTTGAGTAGAGTTAGAGAGTAGATACTGTAAGAACTACGACGTGTCATTGTTGGGCGCGCTAGTACAATTGCACGCATGAAATTGACCATTAGCGCGATCGCTTCGGCGTTGTTCGTCATTCTCGCTTCACTGATTCCCCTATTCGCCCAAGCGCCTGCCCAGCGGCAACAGCCTCAGATCGAGAAACAAGGCCAGAAGTTCGCTCAAGGCGAGGTCCCGGAGCTCCGGGTAGCCGTTCTGGTTGCTCCGCCGATGGTTGTGGAACAAAACGGGTCGCTGACCGGATTCAGCATCGATCTTTGGAATGCGATTGCCACGCGGTTGAAGGTAAAGACGAGCTATCAGGTCATGCCTGACGTAAGAGCGGTGGAGGAGGTGCTGCGATCCAAAGGCGCCGACCTCAGCCCCGCGATGTTCATAACGTCGGCACGTGATGCGGATTTCGATTTTTCGTATCCAACATTTGAGACAGGCCTGCAAATTATGGTGCGAGAGACCGGCGCAACGGAGCGCGCCCCAAGCCGCATAAGTCCCGTATTGGACATGCTCCGCCTGCTGTTTTCGCGAACGACGATTGAATGGGTTGGAGTAGCCCTGTTGCTAGTCCTCATCCCGGCTCATCTTTTCTGGTGGCTCGACCGGCGGCAGCAAGACGGCATCATTTCGAACCGGAACTATTTCCCAGGCATCTTTGAGGCATTTTTTTGGGGGCTATCGAGTCTGGCGTGTCAGGCGCAGGAAATGCCTCGTCAATGGCTCGCGCGCTCTATGGCAATTTTCTGGCTGTTCGCCAGTGTGGTTTTCATTGCGTCCTATACCGCCCAGCTAACCACGACCTTGACAGTCGAGCAGATTCGCGGGGCGATCGAGGGTCCGGGTGATTTGCCGGGTAAACAGATCGCCACGTTAGCGTCCTCACCTGCAGTTGATTATCTTCGGGAGCAGCATGCACAGGTGCAGGAGTTCCCGACTCCTGATCAACTGTTTAAGGCCCTTCTGGACGGGAAGGTGGATGCCGTGGTCTCCCCCGCACCGGTGCTCCTTTATTATGCGGCCCATGACGGAAAGGGACGGGTGAAGGTGGTCGGTCCCGAATTTGACCGTAGGCCGGTCGCCATCTTAGTGCAGTTGGACAGCCCCCTGCGCAGGAAGATTGACCGTGCGTTGGTCGCTCTTCGTGAGGACGGCACATATCGGCAAATCTATGAGAAGTGGTTCGGCGGCACGGTCCCATGAGGTCAGCCGTTCAGCGCTTCTGCGCGATGCTTGTCGCCGCCGCCTGCCTGGCACTCGCTGGCCCTGCAAATGGGCAAGCGTCGATTCGTCAGAACACGACGCAATCTCCCCCCCAGCGCACCGGTGAGTCCGCATCAAACCGAGGAACATCTGGCGGAAGAAGTGCGGAATCCCCTCGCCGCCTTGACTCAGATTCAGTTTTCTAACGATTTCGATTTCGGCGCTGCGGTAGACAGCGGTTTTCTATACACCTTCACTCTCCAGCCGATCATCTCGTTCACAATTGTGACGCTATTCTGACGGGCTACGCTTGCGAAACCACCCAATCTTGGCCGCTCACCAGCTCTAGATTGCCGGCCTAGCGATTTCCATAGTTGAAAGCATGCGAGACAAGACGTAGCATCCTCGCGAAGAGAGATGTGTCGCGCTTTGAACACCGAAAGCGCGACGAGACTCAGGGCCCATCCGAGGGGAGGGACGCATGATGCAACGGGGTGTCCTGACCCTGAGGAATTGACGACAGCGAAAGCGCCCGTCATCTGGTAGCTTCGTTTATGAAAAAAAGAGCGAATGGCGTTTCCTTCGGCATTGCGCTTTGGCTTGTTCTGCACTCTGCCTGTTCCTTACCCGCATTGGCACAGCAAAACCGGGTCACACCTGCACCCACACAAACACAACCCGCCAGCGGCAGCCAGGGTTCTCCGCAGGAAGACATCAATTCACCTGGCCAAGTCGTAATCGAAGGCCGCCCGATTTTGACAGTTTACGAGACATTGGGAGGCTTGACACCGGAAGACCGCGCCAGCGGCATCGAAAAACGCATCCTGGCCGTGGCCAAAGAGAGTAGCTCCACGCCAGAATCAGTACGGGTTGAAAGCCGCAGTACGTGGACCGAGATTTTCAGCGACAAGCAATTGCTTCTGGCGGTTACCGACGTCGATGCGAAGATGGCGGGCAAGCCACGGCCGCAGCTTACATCGGAATACGCGGAGAACATTCGCCAGGCCATCCGGAACTATCACGAGGAACACAGCTGGCGAATTATATTTGGCGGCGTCGTCAAAACCTTGCTTGCCACCCTCGTGCTGATACCCCTTTGCTGGCTTGTCCGCAGAATCCGTTTTGCCTTACGGGACCGCATTGAGAAACAGATTCAAGCCAGTGCGCGTCTTGAACCAAAGTCGGCCTGGCATATTTCCGTCGCTTACCTGGGTCCTATTTCTCTGGGTGTGGGCGCAATTCTGCGATGGCTGTTGATCCTTGCGTTTGTCGAAACTTACTTGACGATCACTCTGGGCTTCTTTTCTTCCACACGTGAAATATCACACACGGTGTCGAGTTGGGTTCTTTCGCAACTAGAATCCTTAGGCCAGTCTGCACTGAATTACCTGCCGGACTTGCTGGTGGTAGTGGTAATCGCTTTGTGCACGACCTACCTGATTCGCCTACTCCGGTTGGTTTTCGGCGAGATACGCAAGGGAAACCTGAAGATCCGTGGATTCTATCCCGATTGGGCTGAGCCCACCGAAAAGCTGATACGGCTTCTGGTGCTCTGTCTGGCCGTCATTGTCGCATTCCCCTATCTGCCAGGGGCCAAGAGCCCAGCATTCCAGGGAATTTCCATATTTCTCGGGGTGCTGCTGTCTTTGGGTTCCTCCTCGGCGGTAGCCAACGCGATCGCGGGGGTCATCCTGACTTACATGCGTTCGTACCTGGTCGGCGATTGGATCCAGATCGGCGAGACTACCGGAGAGGTGACTGAGAAGAATCTGTTGGTGACCCGGATTCTTACGCCGAAAGCAGAGATTATTACGATTCCGAACGCGACGGTCATGAGCGGTTCAGTGAAAAACTACAGCGTCGAGGCAAAGAAAGATGGAGTGATCTTTCATACTACGGCGACGATCGGGTACGACGCTCCGTGGCGAACCGTGCATCAACTGCTGATCAGCGCAGCGCTCGCTACCAAGCATGTGCTGCAACAGCCTGCGCCTTTCATCCTGCAGACAAGGTTAGATGATTTTTATGTCGCTTACGAACTGAATGCTTACACCGATGTTCCCCGGGAGATGCTGAACATCTTTTCGGACTTGCATCAGAACATCCAGGATAAATTTAATGAAGCGGGCGTGGAAATCTGTTCGCCCCACTATTCCTCGTTGCGGGACGGGAACGTTATTGCGATCCCGGAACAATACGTCAAATCAGACTACAAAGCCCCCGGATTCCGAGTTCTTCCGGCGGAAGGCGACAGAGAAAGCATGCCGAAATGAGCGGGAATAGGAGCAGTCAATGAGTTCTTCTGCGGACTAACGAATGTCGGCAAAGCGAGCAATATCGCGATTCATTCCCATCACCACTTGGCTGTCTGAGTCCTCACCTCGGGCGGACATCGTGGCGGGCATCGCGCTGGCTGGACTGCTTGTGCCCGAGGGAATGGCTTACGCGGGGATTGCGGGAGTACCGCCGCAAATGGGTTTGTATGCTGCCATGGTGGGGATGTTTGTCTACGCGATCTTTGGCACGTCCCGCCAACTAGCGGTTACTTCCACCTCTTCTTCCGCAGCCATGCTGGCAGCCCTGGCAGCTCCGATTGCTTTGGGGGATTCAGCACACTACCTCATGCTGGCAACGGCTACCACGATCGCAGCAGGCTTTATCTTCCTCGCAGGAGGATTGCTCAAACTGGGTTCGGTATCGGAGTTCATCTCCAAACCCGTTCTCAAAGGCTTTGTCTTCGGCCTGGCGCTGACCATCATGGTGAAACAAGGACATAAGCTGATGGGAATCTCCGCCGGCCATGGCAGCTTTTTTCACGAGGCATGGCATGTGGTCACTTCGCTGCGCCAGGTGAATCCCTGGACGCTAGCCGTTGGAGCAATTGCGATTGGCATCATGTTTCTGCTGGGAGCGGTCGCTCCGCGCGTGCCATCCGCATTGGTTGTGCTCGTGCTCGGAACCCTGGCGGTGCCGTGGTTCGGCCTTACTCAACGTGGCGTGGAGGTAGTTGGCACCATTCACGCGGGACTTCCCTCTCTGAGTTGGCCAGCAATCGGGGAAGATGAACTGGCGGATGTGTTCGTGGGGGCATTCGGAATCGTGCTGGTGCTTATGGCTGAAGCGCTCGCAGCCGCCCGCACATTCGCCGCGAAACATAAATACGAAATCGATCCCAATCAGGAACTGTGCGCCATCGGTGTAGCAAATATCGCATCCGGTCTGGCAGGAGGCATCATCGTCGGTGGGGGCATGTCGGGCACGGCGGCCAACGATGCTGGTGGCGCGCGTACCCAACTTTCGACCATTACCGCATCGCTGTCCATAGGCCTCACTCTGGCGTTTTTGTTGCCTCTGATTCGTAATTTGCCCGAGGCGGTTCTGGGGGCGATTGTGGTCCACGCGGTCGCGCATTTGGCCGATGTCGGTACCCTCAAGTATTACGCGAAGCTCCATAGTGGAAGTATTTGGATGGCGCTTATTGCCTTGTTTGGCGTGCTCCAGATGGGAATTCTCAGGGGTCTGATTTTCGCGGTTGGCCTGACTTTGATCGTATTGGTACGGAAACTCAGTGTGCCTCAGCATTCCGTGCTGGGCAGGATTCCGGGTACCGGGAATTTTGCGGATGTCAAGCATCACCCCGAGACTGAAGAGATTCCGGGTCTGCTGATCTTCCGTCCGAATGGAATACTATTTTTTGCTAATGCGAATCACGTTCGCAACGAACTGCGTGACCAGGTTAAGAAAGCAGGTAAGCTATTACAAGCAGTCCTGCTTAATCTCGAGGCCTGCCCGGAGATGGACGTAACCAGTCTCGAGATGCTGGAGCAGTTGCGGGACGAGCTTCAAGAGTCCAACATCGAGCTCTATTTCGTTCGAGTGGCAGATCCGGTTCGTGATCTTTTCGGCCGCAGCGGATTTCTCGACCGTCTGGGCGAAAGGCGGATATTCCCGGGGGTCGACGTCGCGGTCGATGCATTCCTTGATACAAAAAAACTGCCGGCTCATTCGCACAGCACGTAATCTGCATGCCGGAAGCTCGGAATTGTAGCCGCAAATGCGCGTCATCGACCGGAGACCGACAAATTGATTCTGCTCCCGATTTCCTTATGCTTGGCTCTGTATTCCGGTTCATAAGGACGGCCCATGTCAGAGATTAAGCCACGATACGAATTTCGTGTCTGGGCAGAGACGCTTACGCCCATGCGAGAAGAACTCGAGAGTCTGGCTTCGCCGAAGAAGACGGTCAGCCAGGAAACCTATCTGGTTTCCGCTACAACTGACAAATGCAATGCTAAGATCCGTGCCGATCTCATAGACATCAAGGTACTCGTCGCTGAAGACCGTGGACTAGAACAATGGAACCCGATCTTGAAAACTACTTTTCCGCTGGGAAGTTCTGTCATAGCCACCCAGGTTTTCCCCAGTCTTGAGCTTCCACCCCCTGTCCTGTCGAACTCTAAATATAGCTTGGAAGGATTTCTGGACGATGTGATGCGACCGGAACCAAGAATCAGCATCGTGGATGTTTCCAAAACGCGACATCAATTCACCATAGGGGCTTGTGCGGCCGAGTACGCTCAGATCACGTTCAACGGTATACCGCGAGACACCGTCGCTGTGGAATCGGTCGATCCTGATGCTGTACTGAAATTGGTTGGGGAGCTGGGCGTCAGCGAGACCAACACCAGCTACATACGGGAGATTAAGCGTGCACTTGGCTTGGCGGGACACCCGTCCGGCTCACGATAGTGGAGAGAATTGCATGGGAAAAGAGATCGAGCGCAAGTTCCTCGTTAAGGACAATAGCTGGCGAGCACAAGACACCGGAAAACGCTACCGTCAGGGATATCTCAGCGCGGTGAAAGAGCGGACGGTTCGCGTGCGAACTGCAGGGGACAAGGCGTACCTTACGATCAAGGGCATTACAGTTGGGGCGAGCCGGCCTGAATATGAGTATGAGATTCCGGTGGCGGACGCCAACGAAATGCTTGACCAGCTCTCCGAACGCCCACTGATTGAGAAGACTCGGTATCGCATTCAACACGACGGCTTGGTGTGGGAAATCGACGAGTTTGAGGGGGAGAACCGCGGACTGATCACCGCTGAAGTTGAGCTCAAGGACGAGCATCAATTCGTGGCGCTTCCTGCCTGGGTTGGTGAGGAAGTCACCGGCGATCCACGATATTTCAACGCGAATCTCGTAGCCAAGCCGTTCACCAAATGGTGAGGGCCAGTCTGCCCGGCCTTCTTGAGGATCAGCGCGAGGCTTCGGGGCTGTTGTCGAATTGGAGGCAGGAAAGAGGTGATGCAGCCGCAGAAAAGCGGCCTGCACAATGCTCTAACTGGCTGAGCAAAAGTCGGTTACGGAGCCAACAAGTCGTCCAAACGCAAAGCTGATGATTTTGGTAGTTCTTATCTGATCGTGCATCTCATAAATTGGTCGTTCAGAGGACCCATCCGATCAACATCGCTCGGCGACTGATCACGGGCTTGCTAGCTTAAGCGAGATTCGAGGCAATGATGGCGGGGCGAAGATTAATTAATCGATCTGTAGTTGTGGCACCTAAAAAGTAAGCGCTATTGAGGAGCGACCATGCCAACCGCCGACAGCAGGTGCACCAAACCGCACCAGAGACACGAAACCAATGCCAAAGAGGGAAGCTGTGACCCCCAGTTGGGTGGGCCGCGTCCCCCAACTCAAGCCTGGCCGGTATGCCGACGGCATGCGCGAAAGCGCAAGCTGGTGATTGATCACGAAATGAAGGAAGTACTCGAACGGCTTCTGAAAGACTCCCAGTGCGACTATGTCTTCACCAGCCCGCACGATCCGACAAAGCCTCTGGGACCTTGGGTGCTGGAGGAACAGATAAGCCAGATACGGAAGAAGATCAAGACTCATCCCGATGCCGGCCTGCACGCTATGCGTCATACTTTTCTGACCGAGGCCGGAGAGTACACGGACCCCTTTACGTTGCAGTACGTCGCTGGACACGATAACATTAAGACCACGATGCGCTACGTACACCCACGGGAGGCTGCGGTCCACAAGTTGTTTGCGCGACTGGCAGACTTGCAGCGGCCGTAGGATCGCATCGGGTGCGCGAGGTCGGTGCAAAATCCGGTGCAGTTGGAAATGCCCTCACCCGACGAACTCGCTAAGGTGTTGATTGCAAGCAGTTTACAAAGTGCGGAAGTGGTGGAACTGGCAGACACACCATCTTGAGGGGGTGGCGCCGAAAGGCGTGGGGGTTCAAATCCCCCCTTCCGCACCAGTTTTGGCAACGTTTCATGGATGAATCAGAGCAGTAAAAAGAGTTCTTCCGCCAGCTCTTGCAGATCAAGGAGCGGTAAAAGCGTTGCCTGGAGGCGACTCTCCAGCACTAACCGGCCAAGAACACTCCCAGCTAACGACATTTCTCAAGTTTTTAGCCAGCTCCAGCGGAGTCGGCAACGGGTGCGGCGATTTCGATGGAATCGGGCTGTGTCCAGACAGGCTTGCCGCTACTGAGATCGAGACGGTTCATCGTCGCCTTCAGATGACGGCGATCCACTTCGACGGGAGGTAATGATAATTAATCTCCTTGCTCTGAAAGGGGTCACTGGCAGCGCGTTCAATGGGATAGGCGTGGGCTCCTGCCTCCTAAAACAAAATAGGTAACGTCCCCGTGTTCATGCCGTTCGTAATTGTGTACGTGACCGGAGAACACTACTATCCGGGCACGGAGGCGCTGCTGCCGCTCCTCCAACGCGTTCGCCAACGCATGCTCAGGCGAGCGAGATGAGTGTCCTCCCCCGAACTTTTTGGCGTCCGAGGAACTTGTGTAGGGAGGATGGTGGAGGACGACGAAGACGAAGTCGACATCTCCCGGCAGGGTGTCCAGAGCTTGCGATAACCATCGGCCTTGCGGTGCGGAGGTTTCGTCGAGTGAACTGTCGAGCACCAGCATCAAAGTGTTGGCTGCGCACATGGAGTAATACCGGCTGTTCTTCAGGTCGGGGAAACGTTCGAAATAATTTGCCAGGCCGAGCTTCTCGTCGCCATGCAGATCATGGTTGCCCAGGGCTGGGTAGACCGGTATTTTTTTCTCGCGCCAAACGCTGGTTTCACTATCCCAAACCTTCCAAACGTTCGCATCGTAGCCGTTGTATACGATGTCTCCGCCGAAGGAGATAAACGCGGGTTTAACCTCAGCAATAGCTTGGACCAGCGCCTGGCGGGCGGAAGGATTGGCCGCTTCCGTGTCTTTGGGATCGTGAAATCTCGAATCTCCATACGGGACAAAACGGAATGGAGTGTCAACCTGCAATTGCAAGGCAACGGGTTGGGTCTCCGGGGCCTGCATCTGCGAGTGGGAACGCGTGCAGGAGGCACAGCCCAGAAAAACCGCGACGAGGACCAATCTCTGGAAAGTCTTCATTCACTTCCCCAAATTCACTTCCCCACGACAAGCACTTCAAACTGTCCCGACTCAGCAGTCGACAAAAACAATCGGTGCGTCTTAGGATCGAGCGCCGACGTTTTGGCTCGAGGTAAAGTCTTCACCGTTTCGACAACCGAATATTTATCTGGACTGTCCTGGCGAATCACGGTGACAGTGCCTTCGCCGTTGGAATTGAAAATCAGCCGCGTCTCGACATCGAAAGCAGTGGCATCCACGTGATCGCCAATAGGAAGGGTCGTGACGACCTGGCCCGTATCCGCGTTCATCACCGCCATGACTTTGCTGCGGCAGCCGAGAAATAGTCTACGATTCGCACAATGGATTGTGCAGCAGCACAAAGGATCAATCACGGTTCAAAGCTCGCCGGGTAAGGGCTCGACCTTTCTGGTGCAATTGCCACTTCAAGCGACGAAAATGGAACCGTCAAAGACTTCCACCGTGGTTTTCACCACATGAACCGTCAGCCAATATGTAAAGGACCTGTTGAACGAATCTCAGCGTTGAGGTAGGGCGCTCTTCCCCTAAGTCGGGGAATAAACACTCGCGGACATACCTAGCCAGCGCTGCGGCGATGGATGTTCAGGTTGGCGGCCTGTGCGTCGTTCCACACAGGTGTTCGATCGCCTCATCCATTCGTCGGCGAGCCAGAAGGAGCCTTCGCTTGGCGGCGCTTCGGCTGATTCCGAGAATCGCCGCCGCCTCCGCAACACTGTGTCGTTGGATGTCGCAAAGGAGAAATACCTCTCGACAACTCCGACGTAACTGCAAGGCGTGCATCAGCACGGCCTGCATCACTCCCGACGGAATACTTGGCTGCTCTGTCGACAAACGCTCCCGAAGGCCCTTTACCTGGAGCGGTTCGGTCACAGTTAAAATTGACGGTAAGCTCGACATCCCGGTTACTGGCTACCTCCGTTTCCTGGCGCAAGATTCGACGCCATGCACTTCTGTTACGGCCACGGGAAGATGTCCCGACTGACGCCGAAGCCGTCAAGAACGGCTCCGGCGAAGCTGAAGAACGACGCCTTTCCCCCCGGCGGCCATCGTCCTCCATCGGGATGCTGGTAACCCTGCGAAGCGGTTTGCTCCCTGGGCGGACCCGTGAACAAGCATCGGGGCCCATCAGTTACGGTGGTCCCGATCAGATGCTCATTGCCATGGTGCGTCCAGAGCGATATTCGTTTCATGCAAAATAGTACGGAGAGAGAATCCTTCGCGCCTGTCTGGCAATCGTTTCACGGGGGGTGGGTGTAGAATAGCTGCCACTTGCTCGCACGCTGAGGCCAGAGCCTTGCAATTCCAAGAATTCAACCAGTCTTACTTAGAACGGCTATGTTCGGGCGATTTCCGGACAGAGAGCCATTTTGTCGCCTATTTCAGTGAATTGATTCAATTGAAACTCCGTTCGCGGGTAAATTCTCCCCAGGCCGTCGAGGATCTGCGGCAAGAAACCTTTGCGCGAGTCTTCGTTGCTTTGCGGAGTGAAGGAAAGTTAAGAAATCCGGAACGATTAGGAGCCTTTGTGAATTCCGTTTGCAACAATGTATTGCTCGAGCACTATCGTGCGTCTTCCCGGGAGGATCCGATCGAAGACGAAGAAAGTACCAACATTCCCGATCCGTCGCTGGACGTGGTTTCGATTCTGTCGCACAAGGAGATGCAACAGAATGTCCGTCAGATCCTGGACGAATTGTCAGAGCGGGACCGCCGCCTGCTGCGGGAAATCTTCCTGGAGGAACGAGACAAAGACGCGGTCTGTCATGACTTTGGCGTGGACCGGGACTATCTCAGAGTCCTGCTTCATCGCGCCAAGCAGGCCTTTAAGGCAGTCTATCTAAAGAAGCTACCCGCCGGCATAAGGGGCACGGCTGCGGATTAACACTATGAAACGATTTGTCTTGCTCTTTCACTATCCATACGAAGGACATATATCTGGACATGGACCATAGCGAATCAATTCGCTTGATGGCTGCCGAGAAGTACCTGCTCGGCGAGCTCGCGCCCGAGTTACGCGAACAGTTCGAGGAGCACTTCTTCGACTGCCAGGAGTGCGCTCTCGACGTTCGGGCAGGCGCTGCGTTGGTGGAACACAGCAAAGTCGTGTTGTCGGAGCCAATCGCAGTATCTCCGGCGAGGGTACCGGTCCCGGCCCGCACGAAACCGGGCTGGCTCGCATGGTTACGTCCCGCCTTGGTCGTCCCTGTCCTGGCGGTTCTGCTGGCGGTGATTGGCTATCAGAACCTCGTGACGTATCCCAAGTTGAAGGGTGAGGTTGCTGTTGTCAACCGACCCCTGATTCTTGCTTCGGCGTCGTTGATTAATGCGAACACACGCGGGGCAGGCAGGACGGTGGTATCGGCACGACAGGGTGAGCCGTTCCTTTTGTTTGTGGATATTCCAGCGGACACGCGATTCTCTTCCTATGCGGCTGAGTTGGAGGGGCCGGACGGAAGCTCCGAGTGGTCGCTCACAATTCCTGCGGAAACGGCCAAGGACACAGTGCCGATCCGGGTCCCCCCAGGAAATCACGGACGTGGCGTGTACATTCTCGTGGTGCGCGGAGTAGACTCCTCAGGCGGGAAGGGTATTGAAGTCGGGCGCTATCCTTTTGAGTTGCAGATCCGAAACTAGATACGAATTAAGGTTGCGGACGCCAGGAGAGAACGAAATGGACGCGAATACCAAGAGAGTTCACTACTACCATGCGGACGCCAGCGCGCTGGGCGGGCATATCCGGCGTCCGTTCGATAAGGCGATTCCAGTGCAGGCGGCGGTGTCTCTACCACCGGTTGGGGGTTATCTGGAGGCGCGCGGCCGCCAAGATCCCAAAGACTCCGACGTAAACAGCATTGTTTCCTTCGAGGCTGCATACAGCCACGTTTCGGGCAGCGTCAGCAAGAAGAATGGGGCGGCGGTCACAACTATGGTGACGTCGACGGTGGAAAAGTTCAATGTGCTGGATACCTTCACCGCGGACCGCATGGTTGCGCAGATATCCCTCGATCATCCGCCTGATGGGTACATTCCCAGGGTGAGCCTGATCGGAACACAATTCGAGAATGTGCGGATCGGCGGCGATCGCGTGGAAATTATTCTTGACCTTGACATGTGCCGCCACAGCCAAGGCGAGTATCCCAGCCGGCGTTGCATGGGCGATCCGCAGTTTTTGGCGAAGGTTGGGAAGCAGTACGATCTTATCAACGACCCCGGATCCATGCCGGACTGGATTAAAGATAAGACGGTCCCTGATTGGGTGAGGGCTCGATATAAGAAGAAGGATGTTTCCGAGCCGGCGCTGAGCGAAAAAGGCTATGTCCTATGTTCGATCGTCAAAGAAATTCGAGGGAAGTTTCCGGGGAAGCACTATCACAACATTATCGAGATACCGGAGTTCGGCAAGATCTTCCTGGGCGAGTTGGTTGTGGATTACGGTTCCTTCCAGCTCATCATGGCGAGGCTGGAGTTGGGAAGTCCGACGGAGGCATGTATCAGCGCCGCTGTGGGGAAGGCGAATGGCACAGGCGGCGGAGGCGGCGGTTAAGCGGAAGCTTACTCGCGCTAACCCTTGTGATTCTTGGGTGCGTCCGTGGGCGAAACCCACAGGTGGAGTTTGAACAAGCACAAGAAGTCTTTCTACGCGGTGACCTTGCCAGGGCGCAAAACCAAGCTGAAGTTGGTTGGCGGTACTATTCCGTGCGAGACCCACTCTGGGCGTGGAACTTCCGCGTTCTCGACAGCAGGGTTCTGACTTGGCGCGGAATGTACGGTGATGTTTTCCCTGTTGTTAGTGCTGACTTTCCCACCTCTCTCAAAAACAGTGATCTTGATTTCCAAAGGCGAGCACAGATTGCGTTCGCCTATATCGGCATGCACAGGCTCGCAGAGGCGGAGGCGTTATTGGGCGAGCTAGAGCAGAACTGTTTAGCGTCAGGCAGCGACGTGATTAGTCAGGTGTTCATAGCGCTAGGGATGTTTCAAGTGGAGCGAGGAGAATACAATCGCGCCCAACTACAATTCGAAAAGTCTCTTCAGTTAGCTCGCCAGCGAAAGAACCGTTTTACAGAAGCAGTGGCACTGCTGAAGTTAAGCAACACAGCCTTGTTGCAGGAACACTTTGACGAGGCCATTGAGTGGTCAAAGGCGGCACACGAGGCGGCGGAGACGATCGGTGCAAAGCTGATCATGGAAGGTGCTTCGGGGAACCGTGGCTGGGCGTACTACAAGACCGGCGATTCCGAGAGAGCCCTCGATCTTTTCGTCGAGGCCAATCTGACTGCAGAGGAATTAGGCGATTTGTTTGACGAGGTCAAGTGGCTTACTAACATCGGCTACGTTTATATGGATGCGAGCAAGTTTCCATTGGCCGAGGACTACTACAGACAGTCGTTAGCTTTGGCGCGCAAGATCGATAGCAAAGAGGACATACTCAACGCTTTGGTCGCACTCGCGTTTGTCACGGAACGGACCGGACAACTCGATCTTGCGAGACAGTACAGTGAGGAAGCCATCGCCCTAGCTCGCGCGGATGGGAATCGCGTGGACGAACTCTATCCCATGCTCGCGAAGGGACAAGTTGCCCTTCGCACTGGCGATTCGGTTCAGGCTGAGCAGATCTTTCACGAGATTGCGACCGATCCGAAGGTAGATCCCTCGCTGCAATGGGAGGCGCAACGCGAACTGGCGGGTGTTTACGAGGATGAGCATCGTTTTTCCGATGCAGACAAGTTTTATCGCACCGCTCTCAGTTCCTTCGAAGCAGCCCGTTCTTCGCTCCACCACGAAGATTTCGAGCTACCCTTCATGACAAATGCGGCGCAGCTCTATGACGATTACATTCATTTTCTTCTCAAGCAGGGAAAAACTGCAGAAGCCTTGCAGACAGCCGAATACAGTCGGGCTCAGACGCTGGCCGATGGACTCGGCCTGCTACAAAAGAGTTCGTCCAGATCGCCCGCGACCGTCAATCCGCTCCGGATCGCGCGAGATGTCGGCGGCACGATCCTTTTCTACTGGCTGGGTCCGAAGCAGTCCTGTCTGTGGGTGGTGACGAAGGACCAGATCAGATTATTTCAGCTTCCTCCCGCGACAGAGATTGACGCAGCCGTGCAAAACTATCGCAAGGCTCTCATGGGTCCGCGAGACGTGTTGCAAACGGCGAACTCGGAAGGCACTAAGCTCTTCGACATTCTGGTAGCTCCCGCACAGCAGGCCATCGCAGCCAATTCGCGGGTAATCGTCATCCCCGACGGCAGCTTGAATGGTTTAAATTTCGAAACATTGTTAGTGCCCGAGCCCAAACTGCACTACTGGATCGAGGATGTAACCGTCGTCAATGCCAGCTCGCTCAGACTTCTGGCCGCATCACATAAATCGGCGAAAAGTGAGTCGAGAAAGCTCCTGCTTATGGGTGATGCCATCTCTCCCGATCCTGAATATGGCGAATTACCAGAGGCTGAGCTGGAAATAACCAATATCGAAAAACATTTCACTCCAGCGGAGCGGCAGATTTACACACGCGTGGGAGCCACCGCACCCGCATACCTGGGGAGCGAACCGGAACAGTTCGCGTATATCCATTTCGTCGCCCATGGCACTGCCAGTCGCCTGAGTCCGTTGGACTCGGCTGTCATATTGTCAAAAGCGTCTCCGGAGGAAGATTCGTTCAAGCTATACGCACGCGACATCATTCGCCACCCTATACATGCGGAGCTGGTGACTATTTCGACCTGCTACGGTGCGGGCAGTCGTGCTTATACAGGGGAGGGATTAGTGGGACTCTCGTGGGCGTTTCGGCGCGCTGGGGCTCACAACGTGATCGGCGCGCTTTGGGAAGTCAGCGATGCCTCAACGCCTCGCCTCATGGACCAACTCTACGACGAACTGAAGAAGGGCAGAAGCCCGGAGGCAGCTCTCCGCTCCGCCAAGCTCTCCTTGCTGCACTCCGACGGCGTCTTTCGCAAGCCGTTCTACTGGGCACCGTTTCAGCTTTATACCGGTACTTAGGGAATTCGTTTGCTTGTGGTGAAGATCAGGTTCAGTAAGTCGCGGGTCATTTGTCTCTACGCGCTTCCGCTTCTGCGAGCCAGCCACGCCGCAACTTCTCTGCCGGGATGCTTGACAGGTATGGCTTGATGTCCAGAATCGGGGTCCCATCAATCATGTCTACGCCGCGTACGTGCAGCCGTGTGCCGTCTCGACTAAGAAGCTCGACAATGGTCAGGCCGACTGGGTTGGGACGTCTTGGGGACCGCGTGGCGAACACGCCGTGCGGTCGATTATCGCTCGGTGGCGTGCCCAGCAATTCAAATCCTTGCGAGTGATCGAATACCCAGATGACGATGAGGTGAGAGAAACCCTCGATATCAGTGAGTCCGGGCCCGAATTCCGGCAATACTTCGAGAACACCTTCCGCGTCGTGTTTTGCGCCCAATCCTTTGGGAATTTCGCGAGTGTCCTTGTACGAGCTTCTGACGTATCCAATGGCCTGCGGTGTGAACAAAGTCGCTTGCCCTCCTCTGTTTGGCAACTTTGACCGGTGTCATACCGGTGGACACAACAGTGTAGCCTGCCCCGCACCACACTGTGACATTTGCTCACCCTGGCTTCAGATGGAAGATGCGCGGCTCGCTATTGTCTGCCCAACCCCGGAATTGCGACGGAACGGTTCCCATTGCAGATAGGTCAGCGATCGCCACAGCCATTCCAGCGGTCCAAACAGGAAGTAACGCAACCAGATGGGAGACACTACCAACTGAACCGCCCAAATCACGAGCACGATAGCGAACTGCCCCACTCGCGATACTTTGCCAATCAAGCCAAAGCCGTGACCGTAGAAAAGAGTGGTGCACACTACCGTATGCATAATGTAGTTCGTAAACGCCATCCGGCCGACCGCAGCTAGGCGACGGGTGAACGGAATCAGCGCTGCCGCCTTCGACGCGAGCATGATTGTGCCGACCCAGCCCAGGCTGACCAACAGACTCGCCCAATAATTAAATTGCATGCCGTAAAAGAAGGAATAACGGAAGTCCCAACCGGCGGCGAAGTCACGGTATGTTCCGTAGAGCGTCACGGGAATGCCGAGGAGTAATCCGACGGCGATCAGCGTCCGGTAGAACGATGATGGCCTCTTGGCACTGAAAACTCCCTGCTTGAAAAGGGCCATACCAACCAGCATTAGCCCAGTGACCCGCCAAAATGTGAACCCTACAAAGAAATTGGTTTCCATTTGCAGGGAGTCCGGTACGCGAAAACTCATTTGGGCCGTCCAACTTCCTCGATAGGCCGCGATCTCCTTCGTAGCCATCGCTGGCGTGGGCATCCACAACTGTTCGCGAGCGGCTTGCACTTGCGCGGGAGGCCAATGCTGCGACCACAGGCCGTACGCCGTCATTGACGCCGACGCGACGGCGATGGCGAGGACGCCCATAACCAGCAGCGTGCGTGGCCGAAATCTGCGGCAAAGGTAGACCAACAGCCCGCAAATTCCGTAGGCGACCAAAATATCTCCGCTCCACAAAAGGTAGGCATGAGCCAGGCCAAACAGAATCAGCCAGCCCATGCGCCGGTAGTGCAGAGCTGCAGAGGGCCTACCTGCGGCCTCGACGCGGCTGGTCATGAGCAGAATTCCGGCTCCAAACAGCATGGAGAAAATCGTCATGAACTTCTCGTCTGCCAAGACATGGCTGAGCAACCAGACCCAGAAATTTCCTCCACGCAGGTCGCCGTACGCAGTGGGATTCCAATAGGCGGCGCTGATCATCGAGAAATACTGAATGTTCATGGGGAGAATGCCCAGCAACGCGAAACCGCGCAGCACGTCGATGCTGACGATGCGCTCTTTTTCGGCAACCGGCTGTGGACTCTCACTGAGGCATTCTTTGCCAAGCCCTCGCGTCGGATCCTTCGATATGATCGTTTCGCTCACTGTTCCACCTGTTTGGAGACCTTTGTATCACCGCTTGCATCAGCATTCGGAGAGTGGATCTGTTGGAAGACATCCGTGGAAGCCTTGAGATAATCGCTGAACTCGTCCATCTGGCGGATGCGAAATCCCGCGATGAGTTGCCGCCCTTGCGCAACAAACTCTTGATGTCTGGGTAGCCAAATCTCGTCATGCACTTTTTGCTGCTCGATGAAACCCTCAAAGCCTTTGACGCTACCAAGGAAACCCAGGCCCAGGCTCAGCGACGATACGCTGGTGAACTCCATGCGAGCGATTTCCTCGTCATCCGGGCTGATCCACATGGTCCCCTTCATGTCGCCTGCGACTTTGCCCGCGAGGTCTCCCTGGCGTCGCGGAGGTGATTTCGGTTCGAAGGCGTAGACGATCATGCACTTTCCATGAATGTCGTCCCAGCGCAAAGGCGTGAATCGAGACTTCAGAATGATGTCGGAAAACAGAATATCGTTCTTGGGATGAACCTCGCCGGGTTTCTGTGCTTTCTGTTCGTACTGGCGTATTTTATGTTCGATCTCTTTTTCTTGTTTTTGCAGATCGCTCTGCGACATCGGCTTTCCGTCGTGGCTGACGTGGAGGATAAAGAACTCGTAAGCTGTTGGCGTGATGTAGTAGGTATCCGTGTGTTGGCTTCGAACTTGCCCTTTCTTGTCCAGCGTGTAGGTCGTGATCCGGTCCGTGTAGGTGTATTGGCTGAGCAGGGATTCGAGATCCTTCTGATGCTGGGCGACGCGGGTGATGAACGGATCGGTATTAGGGAAGGAATTCTGCACTTCCTGAGCCGTCTGGCCCTGAGTATAGCCTTCCGCGCAGAGCAGCAGGGCAACAAGCATGGTGGCGACAAGCATGGTCAAGGTGCTGGCCGCTCGGACTGAGATTCGCGTGTGGTATCTACTTCTGACGACTGTTAAGAGCACTTTCGTTTCTCCTCTCCATCAGGTTTGATCTCATCACTGGTGGAGATTAATCCAGGCCAGGGTGGTCGGTTGCGGTGGGTCTGCGGGCAGCTTGAGTGGTGCGATAGGTCGCAGGTTCTGCGCGGCGAACTGAAGTGGAACGGCAGCGTTCTTGGGCTAGAATACTGATCATGCTCAAGCGCGACGAGTTCGGTTTCCCTTCATTCTGGCAGCTCCAGATCATGGGATGGGCGTGCTTGTATGTGCTGGTGCTTGTGGGATCGATCCCTGATTTTTTACATCGCTCCGGAGCCTTCCGCGATGACACGCTGGTTGTGGTGTTCATGTTCATGGGCAGTTGCGTACTGCGTCCTATTTGCCAGGCATTGTGGCGAAGCGCGCTTCCGTGGCTGACTTTCGAGATCCGAGTGTTTGTCTGGTCACTCTTAGTGGGAGCGGCGGGGGCGTTCGCCGCCGAGTTCTCGGTGTTAGGCTTCCGCAAAATGGATTGGGCTGACTTGGCAGGGAACTCGGTGCAGTTCGCGGTGGTTCTTTTCCTCTGGTGCAGTCTGTATTTCAGCATCAAGGCCTGGCAGCAATCGGCGCAGGAAAGGGAACGCTTGCTTCGCGCCGAAGCTGAGGCTCGCGAGGCCCGGCTCAGTGCTTTGCGCTACCAGTTGAATCCGCATTTTCTGTTCAATTCTCTAAACGCGGTTTCTACACTCGTGCTGGAAGGGAATGCTCCAGCCGCGACGCGCATGCTGGCGCAAATTGGCGAGCTTCTCAGAACTAGCCTGGATAATGAGATGGTTCTGGAAGTGCCCCTCTCGCAGGAGATTGCCTTCACTGAACAGTACCTTGCGATCGAGCAGATCAGACTTGGAGATCGATTGAGGGTGGACCTCGCGATTTCTCCGGAAACGCTGGACGCTCTGGTTCCGAGTATGTTGCTGCAGCCTTTGGTGGAGAACGCCGTGCGGCATGGCATTGCTCCCGTCGTCGAAGGCGGAACCATTGCAATCCGAAGCGAGTTTCACGATGGTCAATTGCAGATCATCGTCAAGAATTCGGGTGCAGTTGCCGCGATGGAAAACAAGCCCATGAACGGCATTGGCTTGTCCAACACGATTGAGCGTCTAAAGACGCTTTATGGTATTGACCAGAACTTTACGCTGGTGTGGCCCCGGGTCGGCGGCTGCGAGGTGACTGTGGAACTACCCACTCGAAGAAGTACCCAAGGACAAGAGGTTCTCTTGTGCGCGCGTTGATTGTTGATGATGAACCGTTGGCTCGCCGCGGCGTTGCACTGAGGCTGAAACAATGCAGCGACGTCGAGATCGTAGGCGAATGCGGGGATGGTTCGTCGGCGGTAGAGAAGATATGCGAGCTTTCGCCCGACGTTGTGTTCCTTGATGTGCAAATGCCGGGCATGGACGGATTCGAGGTTCTCCGCACTCTGCCCAAAGAGAATCTGCCTGGCGTTATCTTTCTCACAGCGCATGAACAACACGCCTTGCGGGCATTCGAAGTTCACGCGCTGGACTATCTGCTCAAGCCAGTGGACGACGAACGCTTTGCCGCCGCGGTAAATCGCGCGCGGAGGCTTGTGGATTCGACTTCGAGGACCGCGATCACTGAACGCATTTTGCGGATGCTCGACCGCAACTCTGAGAAGTATGTTTCACGCTTCACAGTGCGGACCGGTTCACGGATTCAGATCGTGCTTGCGGAGGACATCGAATGGATCGTGGCTGCCGGAGATTATGCGGAGCTGCATACTCGCAACCGCTCTCACTTGTTGCGAGAAACCATGAGTTCGCTGGAACAAAAGCTTGACCCCTCGAAGTTTCTTCGCATCCATCGTTCGCGCATCGTGCGCACAGCCTGCATTCTGGAGCTTCGATCCATCGAAAACCGCGAGTTCATCGTGAAGCTTCTAGACGGTTCCGAACACCGCTCCAGCCGCACCTACGCAGACCACCTCGAGAAATGGCTGTCCTCAGGAAGCGGTTGATCGAGACGACCTTAAGTGATTTGATCGAGCCGTAAACGGTGCCTCCCGTTGGGTATTGCAGTTCCGGGAATGTTGATCCGCGAGGGCTTGGATAAATCTCGTTTATGTCTCCCATAAATTTAAATTGCAGAGATATTTCCGATGCTTGTGATAAGAACTATGCATTGGACGGTGGCGGGATCGGTCTTTTATTGTCGCGCTTGCTATCTACGGATTCGCCGAGTTTATCCGGGAATAAGCAATTCGGGTAGAACGTGAGCAGTGTTTGTGAAATGCGGTTTCCCCAATAGACCTGTCAAGGAGCGATGCGATGCGTGCTTTTCCGCAGAGCCGGAAGAAGTTGTCTCTACCCGAGAGATTCTCCCGTTTGGCCGTCCGGTTGCGAGATCCGGAATGGCAGCGCTACGGAAAGCTGTTGCTTCTTGGTAAGGCCGCCGGCGTTGCTGTGGTCCTGCTGTTCATCACAGTCGTTTCGGGCCTGTTCTTCGGGTGCGTCTATGCGGCTGATGCCGAAGTTAAAGCTGCGGACATCGTCAATCCGATTAATACTGTTTGGACGCTGATCGCGGCCTTCCTGGTGTTCGGAATGCAGGTCGGATTCACCATGCTGGAGGCCGGTTTCTGCCGCTCCCGCGAGACGGTGAATGTCCTGATGGAATGCATTGTGGACACCTGCCTGTGCGGTTTGCTCTTCTGGGCATTTGGCTTCTCGTTCATGTTCAGCCACGGCAATGGCTTCATCGGCTACCACTGGTTTTTCCTGAAAGACGTTCCCGCCACGTACGAAACCACCGGAGTTTCGTTTCTGGCCTTCTGGCTTTTTCAGTTTGCATTCGCCGATACTTGCTCGACGATCACTTCGGGGGCGATGATCGGCCGCACTGGATTCGTTGGTGACTTGCTGTATAGCGTCGCCGTTTCGGGTTTCATTTACCCGATTATCGGGCACTGGGCGTGGGGCCCTGATGGCTTTTTGGCCTTGATGGGCAGCGACGGTCATTTCTTTCCTTCGCTGGGCACGGGCTTTCACGATTTCGCCGGATCCACGGTTGTGCATACCATTGGAGGCGTCATCGCGCTGGCTGGCTCCATTGTTCTTGGGCCGCGTCTCGGGCGCAAATTCAAGCGCGATGGCGGCGGTCCGATGTTGCCTCACGACTTAACGATCGCTGCCACCGGCGGACTGCTGCTGTGGTTCGGCTGGTACGGCTTCAATCCAGGCAGCACACTTTCCGCGATGGATTTCGAAGGCATCGGCCGGGTGGCAACGAACACTACACTGGCTGCGTGCGCGGCTGGATTGACCGCGATGCTTTACGCTTACATCCCGAATAAAAAGTGGGATGTGAGTTTCACCATTAACGGATTCCTTGCCGGGTTGGTAGCCATCACGTGTCCGTGCTACTGGGTGAGCCCGACCGGTGCGATTCTTCTGGGAGGCGTAGCTGGCGTTGTGGTCGTCGCGGGCGTCGAGTTGCTGGAGTGGCTGCGCATTGATGATCCGATCGGCGCGGTACCCGTGCACGGGATGTGCGGCATCTGGGGAACGCTCTCGCTCGGCCTGTTTGCCTGCGGCAAATACGGATCGACTGGTCCCGTCGCGCCGGACAATTCAGCGGCGCTCAAAGGACTGCTGTACGGAGGCGGCACGCAGGTGCTGACGGCGCAGGCGCTTGGGAGTCTGATTATCACGACGACTACTTTCGCAGTTGCCTACGCCGTTATGTATTTTGTGAATGCGACCGGCACACTGCGGGTCTCGCGCGAGGGAGAGCTCTACGGCTTGGACTTGCATGAGCACGGGATTTCCGCGTATCCGGAATATGTCATTTCTTCCGCCGGGACGCCGGTTGGTGTGGCGGACGAACCTGTTAGCCGGTCAACGAGTGCGATGAAATTCGAATCCGCGGTGCTGCAACAGAACGAGAACTAATAACGACGATTCCAGCCTCGGAGATTTTGGCGTAGGATTGATACGAATCACGATGACCAAAGTCGAAGCAATCATCCAAGTGTCCAAGCTGGAAAGCGTAAAGAATTCGCTGCACGAGATTGGCGTCGAAGGCATGACCGTACTCGAGGCTCGCGGCCATGGCAGACAGAAGGGACACACCGAGTTCTACCGCGGACGGGAATACACCGTCGATCTCATTCCCAAGATCAAGCTTGAGTTGGTCGTCGCCGACACCATGGTTGAAAAAGTCGTGCAGGCAATTTCTGCGGCTGCTCGTACCGGCAAAATCGGTGACGGTAAAATTTTCCTTTCGCACATCGATGAGATTATTCGGATCCGCAACGATGAGCGCGGAGAAGATGCCCTGTGAAACGGCAAGAGCGAGGAGCATAGACCGGCTCAACATCCTCCCAGCAACAAGAACGCTGCTAAGTGCGTGAGGTTCGGCCCGGATCAAACGCTATGACCACGTCAGGCTCATTCAGCAGCGAACTCCGGGATCTCTACACAACAGAAACAACGCGGATCCGCGAGGACTTTGCTGCAACAGGCAAGGGCTGGGCGGCCATCTCACAGCGGACGGCGCTGGTAGAAAAGATTGGTCTTCATCTCTGGAAAGAGATCATCTGCCCAGACGAGCAAGGTCCACAGAAGTTCTCCCTTGTTGCGCTGGGCGGATTCGGGCGCAGGTGGCTTTTTCCGCACTCTGATATCGATCTGCTTTTTCTCCACGCCGATCACGAAACCGAAGAGGCTTTCAAGGATCAGGTTCGAGGGTTTTCGCAGGGCTTGTGGGACCTGCGCCTGAAGGTAAGTCCGGCCACGCGCGTTCTGCAGGAATGCGACCGCTTCGATCCCGCCAATGTCGAGTTCGCAATCTCGCTGCTAGACTGTCGCTATCTTGCGGGCGATCGCGATCTGTTTACACGGTTGCACGACAAAGTTATCCCAAAGTTAATGATCACGGAAACGCAGCCTCTGGTGCAGAGGCTGGCCGACGTCACGCGCAAACGCTATGAGAAATTCGGCAACACAATCTTTCATCTCGAACCGGACGTTAAGGACACTCCTGGCGGTTTGCGGGATTGCAATGTGGCGCTTTGGCTCAGCCTGCTCTCGTCCATGGAGAAGCTGCACGACTGGCCCGATCCCAAGTCGCTTCTGTCATCTTCGACACGAAAGCAATTCGAGCCCGCGCTCGATTTTCTGATGTCGGTGCGGTGCTTCGTGCATCTTCGCTACGGGCGCGACGACAATATGCTGTCCTGGGAAGCGCAGGAAGAAGCGGCCAGGCGCGGAATCGGAGTGTATGACGCTCACGAACTGGCTCCGGCCGACTGGATGCGCATCTATTTCAGCCACGCCCGCTCGATTCATCGCACCGCTACGCAGTTACTGGAAGAGATTCCTGCGGCATGGTCTTCGCTTTCCCGGCACTTTCACAACTTGCGGGCGCGAGTCTCCGATGCCGACTTCTCGGTGGTCGATGGTTTGGTTTTCCTGCGCCAGTCGTCGGCCCTGCAGGATCCGGAAGTGTTGCTCCGTCTTTTTCATTTCGTGGCGCATCATGACGTGCGGCTGAGCACGACTACGGAATACAAGATTGAGCAAGTGTTGCCATCCCTGGCAGCAACGCCGCCCAGGGGAGCGGAGCTGTGGCTTTATTTGGGAGAAATCCTCACCCAGCCCCACGCTGCCCACGCTCTTCGGGCCATGCATTCCCTGCGCTTGCTGACTCTGCTTTTGCCGGAATTGAAGGCGATCGACTCACTGGTAGTGCGCGATTTCTATCATCGCTTCACGGTTGACGAACATTCTTTCCTGGCAATCGAAAGCCTGCACCGGCTGCGGCAGTCTCACTCGGAGTGGGAAAAGCAATACGCCGGAATCCTGGACGAACTGGAACAGCCGGAATTGCTCTACTTGTCTCTTTTGTTGCACGACACCGGAAAAGGTGCACCTTCCGAAAATCACGTCGAAGGTAGCCTTGCCATCGCGGGAGAATGCCTGGAGCGTTTGGATCTGGAGTCGTCCGAGCGCGAAACTGTGCTCTTTCTGATTGGCAATCACCTGGAAATGTCGGCCACACTCCGCCGCGATATTTTCGATTCGGCTACCGTCGCTGCGTTCGCTGAGAAAGTAGGGACTCCCGAGCGCCTGAAGATGCTTTGCCTCTTCACCTATGCCGACATCAAGGCGGTTAATCCCGACGCTCTGACTCCCTGGAAAGCGGAGAACGCTTGGCAGCTTTATATTGCGGCCGCAAATCAACTCAATCGCAATGTGGATCAGCGGCTACACTCGGGCGCCGACCTCGATGACGAGAAAGTCTCCCGCCTGCACGTTCTGGCTCCCGGCGAGGGCAAGAAAGTGAAGGCTTTTTTGGAGGGGTTGCCGCAGCGCTACTTGAGAACTTATGCGGCGAACGAAGTGTTGCATCATCTGGAAATGTCGGAAAGTCTGGGGAAGCATCCCATCCAGCTTGATCTAAAGCGGGGCCGCCACTGGTTCGAAATGACGCTGATTACGAGCGACCGTCCATTCCTTTTCGGCAAGGTTGCTGGAGCCCTGGCGGCATGGGGCATGAATATTGTGAAGGCTACGGCTTTTTCGAACCAGGCCGGAACTGTCGTCGATACATTCTATTTCACGGATCGTTTCCGGACCCTGGAACTGAACCTCTCGGAATGGGAGCGCTTCAAGCACGGAGTCGGCGACGTCTTGACGGGGGAGGCGGATCTCGAACGCATGCTGAAGAGCCGGATGCAGGCAGAGGAGAGGAAAAACACGCCCAAGGTAAAGATAAAGACTTCGATTGAGTTTGACGAGAAGTGCTCTTCAAACAGTACGCTAGTACAGGTGGTGACCCAGGACCGGCCGGGTCTTCTGTACACGGTTGCCTCGTGTTTCTCCCATTACAAGTGCAACATCGAAATTGCCCTGATTGACACCGAAGGGCAAATGGCGATTGATGTTTTCTATCTCACCGCTCAGCGGAAGAAATTGACAGGCGACCACCTGAAACAAGTGGAGACCGCTCTGAGCGAAGCGTTGCGGAGCGGGCATTCGCAAGGACCGTCCTCAACGTTGAAGCCAGTGAGTCGGTAAAGGGACAGCCATTCCGGCGAGTGATCCGGGAGCTTCTTGCCCTCCCCGAAAAATCCATTGCCACCATCGAAATTCTTGATTGTACTTACCTGCCTTCGAGAGGGTACACAATGTAACATGACTCGCAGTTTCGCTTCTGCCGATCACGATGCCTGCGGTGTGGGCTTCGTGGCGCAACTTGGCAGCCCAGGTTCGCGCGAGGTGGTGGAGCGGGCGCTGGAGGCGCTTCGCCGGCTCGGCCACCGCGGCGGCCTGGATGCGGACGGCCGGAGTGGCGACGGCGCCGGTTTGCTCACGCCCATTCCCGACAAATTTATACGAAGATGCGCCCGCGAAGCCGGAATCGAGCTGCCATCTCTATACGCATTAGGGATGGTTTTCTTGCCTCGCGAAGAAGAAGGCGCCGCGCGCGAGTTGATCTCCAAGCTCGCACGAAGTCGTGGGCTCCGATTATTGGGATGGCGTATCGTGCCAACTGATTCTTCGATTGTTGGCCCACGTGCGCTGGAAACGATTCCCGTCATCCAGCAATGCTTTTTCGCTCCGGTGGACGAATCCGTCGATCTGGAATCAGGCCTCTTTGGACTGCGCAAAGAAGTGGAATCCCTGGCGCTGGACGGAACTTATTTCTGTTCTCTTTCTTCGCGAACCGTTGTCTACAAGGGATTATTGACTCCGGAGCAATTGCCGGCGTTTTATTCCGATCTGGCGGATCCAGATTTTGCCAGTCCTTTCGCGATCTTTCATCAACGTTATTCGACCAACACGAATCCCAGTTGGTCGTTGGCGCAACCGTTTCGCTTTGTTGCCCACAACGGCGAAATCAATACAATCAGTGCGAACCGCCGATGGCTTCGAGCCAAAGAATCGTCGCTGCGCCAGACGCTCGCGCTGCCGAGTACAGCGAGATTGCTTGAGCAGAAGGTGAGCGATTCCGCGAGCTTCGACAATGGGCTGGAAGTCTTTCTGCGCAAAGGCTACACTCCGGCGGCCGCGATGTGGTGCATGGTTCCGCCAGCGGAGGAAGGTGACTCCGGCGTTCAATCGGACTTTCAGTCCTTTCTGCAAGCAAACGCACGCGAGCAAGAACCTTGGGATGGTCCGGCTGCGCTGATCTTTACTGATGGCTTCACGGTGGGCGCCAAGCTCGATCGCAACGGCTTGCGTCCGCTCCGTTATACGCTCACCTCGGATGGCTTGCTCGTTGCCGGTTCAGAGGTGGGGATTGCCGACTTGCACGACAAGCAGGTGATCGAGCGGCAGCGATTAGGTCCGGGGGAAATGCTGGTGGTCGATCCCGCGAAGGGCAAGTTTCTCCGTCCTGGAAGTGTTCCTGAACTAGGCGAATGGCGGCCGTTTGTTTCCGAAACTGCGGCTGTGCTGATCAATCCGTCCAACGAAGTTTCTATTGCATCGACAACCGAGCCGACGAAGGTCTTAGCGGCGCTCGGCTGGAGCGAAGATCAATTTCGATTATTGTTTCAGCCGCTCATTCAAAATGGCCAAGAAGCTGTGTGGAGCATGGGCGACGACGCACCCTCGGCGTTTTTGTCGAGCATGCGGCGTCCGCTGTGGGAACATTGCAAGCAGCGCTTCGCACAGGTAACGAATCCGCCAATCGATCCGCTGCGGGAAGCGCACGTGATGTCGTTGGATGTTCATCTGGGCGATACTCTGCTGCTTTCCTCTCCGCTGCTGGACAGCGGCCAATTGCGATTGATACGGGAGAATCTGCAGCCGGTTAAAGAGATCGACTTCACTTTTCCGATCGCCGATGGAATCGAAGGCGCAAAGCAAGTTTTGCAGACTCTCGAATATGCAATTACAGCAGATGCACGCCCCCGCCTGGTTCTGCTAAGCGATCGCGGCGTGAATGCGAACAATGCAGCTTTGCCCGCACTGCTCGCTTTAGCTGCGCTTTGGAAGTCGATGATAAAGGCGGGAGACTGGAATGTGCCCCTCATCATCGAAACGGGGCAGGTGGTCGATACGCATCATATTGCTTTGCTGATCGCGGCTGGTGCCAGCGCAGTTCTGCCCTATGCTGCCCTGGAGCAGGCCGCGAGGCTGCGTCCCGACGGCGTGGCTGCATTTCGACTCGCAGTGGAAAAGGGCCTGCGCAAGGCAATGGCGCGCATGGGCATTTCCACGATTGCAAGCTACCGCAACAGCCAGCTCTTTGAAACCATAGGCCTCGACGAAGAGCTTCGGGCAAGCTTCTTTGAAGATGCGGGTGGTGCTCTCGGCGGCAAGGGGCTCGACGAACTCCTCGAAGATTGCATTGAACGTCACGCCGCGGCGTTTAGAACCGAAAATTCCCAACTGCGCGATCTCGGGCTGTACCGCTTCCGGCACGAAGGAGAACGACACGCTACCTCGCCGGATCTGGTGCGGCGAATGCATCAATACATCAAATCGCCTACCCCAGAGAATTACCAGGCGTTCACCGAGGTTGGCGGAAAAAGAGAGCCGGTAGCGATTCGCGATCTCTTGGAGATCGCGCCCGGCGTCCCAGTGCCTCTGCGGGAAGTTGAATCGGACGCTTCGATCCTCAGCCGTTTTAGCACGCAAGCCATGTCGCTGGGAGCGATCTCTCCTGAAACCCATCGCACGCTGGCGATCGCCATGAACCGGCTGGGCGCGCGCAGCAATACAGGCGAAGGTGGCGAAGATCCGGCAGTGTACGATGAGCAACCCGAGGCCAACAACCGGGTTAAGCAAGTCGCCTCGGCGCGATTTGGCGTAACCACCGAATACCTCGTCCACGCCGATGAGTTGGAGATCAAAATCGCGCAGGGAGCAAAGCCCGGCGAAGGTGGCCAACTCCCCGCAGGCAAAGTGACGGCATACATCGCGCGGCTGAGGCATTCGGTGCAGAACACGATGCTGATCTCCCCGCCGCCGCATCACGACATCTACAGCATCGAAGACCTGGAGCAACTGATCTACGATCTGCGGGCAGTGAATCCGCGTGCACGCATTGGGGTCAAACTGGTCTCTAGCACCGGGGTAGGCATCGTCGCCACAGGCGTTGCCAAGGCAGGGGCGGACGTTATTACGATCAGCGGCTACGACGGCGGCACGGGCGCGTCGCCTCTGACTTCGATCAAAAACACCGGAATGCCTTGGGAAATTGGACTGCGTGATGCGCACGGCGCTTTGGTGCGTGCCGGTTTACGTCGCCGGGTTCGCTTGCGCGTGGATGGCGGATTCAAGTTTGGACAGGATGTCATCGTGGGCGCGCTGTTGGGGGCTGACGAATTCGGCTTCGGTACAGCGGCTTTACTCGCTCTGGGCTGTGTTATGGCGCGCCAATGCCACCTGAACACATGTCCGGTCGGAATTGCGACTCAAGACGAAAAGCTGCGGATGCGCTTTACGGGAAAACCCGAAATGGTGGAAGATTACTTCCGGGCCGTGGCTGGGGAAGTTCGGGAACTGCTTGCGGCTATGGGAGCCCACTCGATCGATGCGATCGTGGGCGCCGTCGATCGACTTCGGCCCCGCAATCCGCAGGCTGCTCGCGCTTTGGCAGAACTGCTTGAGCCGATCGTCACGCCGCCACAAACGGCTTGCCTACGCGAGCCCGCCGGCGCTCTTCATCTCGCCTTGAGCCGGAGGCTGGCGGAGCGGAACACCAATCGTTCGCAACGTTTGCGTATTACGAACGCTGACCGTGCCGTGGGAACCCATCTGTCGGGCGAGATCTTGCGCCAACGCACCGACGTCAGTACGCCAGTTGACTATGATTTCGTCGGTACGGCCGGCCAAAGTTTCGGGGCGTTCTTGATCCCTGGAATTACCCTCCGGCTGTTCGGCGAGGCCAACGACTATGTAGGCAAGGGTTTATCGGGGGGCAATATTGCCATCACCGCGGGCGAAGAAGCCTCCCTGCGCGGAGATGTATTAGCCGGTAACACCGTACTGTACGGTGCGACGAGCGGAGAATTGTATATTTCCGGCCGAGCCGGAGAACGGTTCGCCGTACGCAACAGTGGTGCCCTCGCAGTAGTCGAAGGCGTGGGCCAACATGCTTGCGAATACATGACAGCGGGTGTGACGGTCATTCTCGGGCCTGCCGGAATTAACCTCGGAGCCGGACTGACGGGCGGCCTCGCCTACCTGCTCCGCGACTCCACTGGACGACACGTGCACAACGAGCAGTCCGTCAGGATCGTCCCTATTGAACTCAAAGAAGAGCTGTGGCTGCGCCGTGTCCTCCGCAAACACGAACGGCTCACCGGAAGTCCGCGCGCTGCGCAGTTGTTGCGGACCGAACGGCCGCTGCCGTTCAGTCGCGTCGAGCCTCTTTCCCCGTCCTGTTCGATTGCCGAGACTTGGGAAGCGATCCTGAATCGCTTCGGGAGACGCAAGACTCCCGTTTTCGATGTGTCACGCCTCGTCCCGCTTGACGGCTTGCCGTCGTATCGTAAACAGCGAGCGCTTCAGGGAAATCAATGACCTTTTCTTCATAGGCTGCCCTTCCGTCCAGTTATAATCGCACACTAATTATGGATTTTGACCAGCTAGTCACATTTCTACAAGTCGCCAAGCTCGGCAGTTTCTCGCGAGCAGGAGAAAAAGTCTTTCGCTCGCAATCGGCGGTGAGCAGTCAGATCCGGCTGCTCGAACAGGAATACGGAGACAAGCTTCTCGACCGCTCCGGAAAGTCTGTGCGGCTCACGCCGGCAGGAAGAGTATTGTTTGCATATTCAGAGCGGCTTTTGAGGATGCGAGATGAGTCCCTCCTGGCCGTAGCCGACCAAGGCGCAACGCCTCGCGGAACCCTCTTGATCGGCGCCAACGAAGCTACATGTCTTTACGTCTTGCCGGAGGTCTTCGCCGAGTATTGCCGGCTCTATCCAGGCGTCCAAATCAGCATCTACCGCAACTTCAGCTACAAGATCATAGAGAAGCTGGAGAACGGATCGATTGACGTGGGCATCGTAACCTTGCCCGTCAAATCGCCGAGCCTGAAAGTGCACTCTATTTTTCGCGACCAGCTGATGCTGATGGTCAATCCGCAGAATCCTCTCGCCAAGCATAAACACGTATCCGTCGCGGACATCGTGACTCAACCGTTGCTGTTACCAAGAACCGGCTACAGTCGACGGGTCATGGACAAGCTTTTCCGGCCTTACCGTGCTCACTTGCAAGTCAGAATGGAACTACCCAGCATTGGGATGATCAAGAGCTTTGTCGCCGCCGGGCTTGGGGTCTCGCTGATCAGTTCAAGCTTCGCTCGCGACCAGGTGCTGGCGGAACGAGTGAAGCTAATTCCTCTTCAAGGCGTGGAGTTGTGGAGGGAACTGGGGCTAGCGTACCGTCGGGATCGAACCCACACGCGGCCCACCACCACATTCATCGCTACTGTGAGACAGCTTTCCGCAGGCGCAAAATGAACCCTCGCGAAAGAAAGGGCACAGCACGTGTGCCTCTCTTCCGAGTACTGCAAATTGTCGACATCGAACTAGAAGAACAGCAGTTTCCTCACTGCCCGATGAACGTCATTCCATGCGGGCTAACCATGCCCGTTACAACTGGAATGAGCACTCCGGTGTGCGTATTGAGTCGGCCTACAAACGTCGGCCCCGCGGAATAGGCTTCGCTTGGTCCGAAAAATGGCGCCGTGATGGAGTAAACAGTCTCGCCATCCCGATCCGAAACCAGAATCACGCCTTGTGATGAATATGCCAAGACCGTATCGTCAATTTGAGCCGAAGTGTGCCCGGAGGTAAGCGCCAGGTGAAACACGCCCTGATCTGTGAATCCAGGGTGATGAACGAAGATCAGTTCGGCGTCGGCCTGACTATCAAGGATCAAGTCGCCCTCCATATCAGTAGTCATCGAGTCTGGGTCCTGGAGATTGAGTTGAATCGGGTGGCCGGAGGTGATGTCGGTGGCGATGGCGTTACCGAGAAGCACCGGAGTTACAGCAACTCTGCTGCCAACCAGAGTGGCCTTGACGATAGCCTGCTTGGCATTGGGATTGTTCGATGGATTCGAACAGCTGATATAAACATCGTCTCCGATAAACGCCATATCATCGTAACCGCCCCCGTGGACCGGCTTTGCGAAGGTATATCTCTTCCAGCTCCAGTTGCGGGGATCGATGATCACCAGGTTTGGATTCGCGTCTTCGTTCTGCATGGCCCACAAGAGGTTGGTTTTCGGATCTACTTTCAATCCGTCATTGTGGCCTTTGACATTCATTTTATGAAGCACAGTTCCGTCCATCGCATATTCGACAATCGTGCTGTGACCACCACCAGTAGTCCCAGCATTGTTTCCATAGCCAACGAACACGTTACCGTTCCAGAGGGTGATCGAGTCAGGCTGGTAATAAACATGGGGCACGCTGGTGGCAAATACCGACACCGTGTAGGGGGGTACAGCCGCGACCTGAGCTGCGGCCGTCGCTGTAGCTGCCATCGTTAAGAACAGAATTAGGCAGATTCCAAAGACCTGGGACCATAAGTTGCTGGTTTGTCCTACAGATACTGATCTCATTGGGGGTCTCCTCCTGAAGAATTGTGCAAAGCGGTGCGCAAAGCGAGTGTAGGTCTTTGGCGTCCTGGCTTGGTTAACGACAGGTTAATAATTGGCTACCGTTTCGCTGTTCGTGGAGCGTCCTGCAATCGGTGTCGTCGGGCGACGACACATGTCCTACAACAGATTTGCGGAATAGCTTCGCGGGAACAGGCAATTGCAAATAGCTAGTACTTCACGATTGAGGCAAACGATTTCGGATCTAGGCTGGCGCCGCCAACCAGGGCGCCGTCGATTTCTTCTTCAGCCATAAGCGCCTTGGCATTCTCCGGTTTCACGGAGCCACCGTAGAGGATGCGAAGATTGTCCGCGAACTCCTGCCCGAAAGCTTTGGCTGCTTCTCCGCGGATCAAGCTGTGGGATTCTGCGGCGAGCTGCGGCGTGGCGGTCTTGCCGGTTCCAATGGCCCAGACCGGCTCGTACGCGACGACCAGTTTGGCGGCTTTCTTGCCAGAGATGGCGTGGAAGGCACGAAGGCATTGGCGCCGAAGTACGTCTTCGGTCAGCCCCGCTTCGCGTTCTTCCAGAACCTCCCCGACGCAAACGATTGGGGTCAGTCCAGCTTCAAGAGCGGCTTTGAGCTTGAAATTCACCATGTCATCAGTCTCACCGAAATACTGGCGGCGTTCGGAATGGCCAATGATTGCGTGGGTACAGCCGACTGCGAGCAACATGCTGGGGCAGACTTCGCCGGTATAAGCGCCTTGTTTTTCCCAATACAGATTTTGGGCGCCGATTGCCACATTCGATCCCTTGACAGCATCCACTGCAGCACAGAGATCAATGTAAGGTGGACAGACTACGATCTCATCGCGATCGTGGTTCGCTACCAAGGGAAGAAATTCGCGAAAGAAATCGATTGCTTCGTCAGGCGTTTTGTACATCTTCCAGTTGGCAGCGATGAGTTTCTTTCTCATGCGGATCCTTTTTCGACTCGGTATGAAAAAACGTGGTTGAGATTTTGTAGTTGTTCGGCGGCACGCGTGTAGGTTCGCAAAGTCGCAACATCGAAAAGAACGAATCGAACCCGACTTACATGGTTCGTGGAGGCCAGAGCCTCAACTGTGGAAGAAATCGCGATCGATGCGGCTTCAGAAGAGGGGTATCCGAAAGCCCCAGTCGAGATTGCAGGAAAAGACAGAGACTTGATAGCGTGCTGATCGGCTAACCGGATGGACTCGCGGTGACAACTCGCCAGCTTTTCAGCTTCTCCGCTTTCTCCGTCGCGATAGACCGGACCTACGGTGTGGATCACGTGTTTCGCGGTTAGGCGTCCGCCTGTGGTGATCACCGCCTGCCCCGCAGGCAGGCTTCCAATCTGACCCACAATTCGCTTGCACTCGGCCAGTATCGCAGGTCCACCGCCTCGGTGAATCGCGCCATCCACTCCGCCTCCGCCCAGAAGAGACGAGTTGGCTGCGTTTACCACTGCGTCGGTCGTCTCCTGAGTAATATCGGCAGGACCGTGAAATTCTATAGTCCTCCCCCGGTCCAATAAAATACGAATTTCCGAACGCGGCACACTGGTCTCCAGGCAGATCAACGCTTCTCGGTCAGCGCTTCAACCCCTGGAAGCTTCTTGCCTTCCAGGAATTCAAGCGACGCGCCGCCACCGGTCGAGATGTGCGTCATCTTGTCGGCAACTCCGGCGGCGTGTACGGCGGATACTGAATCGCCACCGCCTACAATCGAAATCGCACCTACGTTTTCCGCGATGGCGTGAGCGATCTTGTAAGTTCCCCTGCTGAACGGCGAAACCTCGAATACACCCATGGGACCGTTCCAGATGATGGTGCGGGCGCGGGAAACTTCTTCCGAGAACAGTTCGATGGTTTGCGGTCCGATATCGAGGCCCATCATGTTGGGCGGGATCGGTTGTCCGCTGTTCACGACGTGGACCACGGCATTGACGTCAATTCGGTCAGCCACAATGTGATCAACCGGCAACAAGAACTTCAGCTTGTGGCTCTTGGCTTCCTGCAGAAGCTGGCGGGCGAGGTCGAGTTTATCTTCTTCCACGCGCGACTTGCCGACATTTTCGCCCTGAGCTTTCAGGAATGTGTAAGCCATGGCCCCGCCGATCAGGAGGGTGTCCACTTTGCTCATCAGATTCTGGATCACGGCAATCTTGTCGCTCACCTTAGCGCCGCCTAGGATGGCGACGAACGGCTCCTCCGGATGCTGCAGCGCTTTGCCCAGGTAGCGCAGTTCCTTCTCCATGAGCAGTCCAGCGGCAGACTTCTTCACAAACTTGGTGACGCCAACTGTGGAGGCGTGGGCGCGATGGGCGGTCCCGAAGGCATCGTTCACGTAGTAATCGGCGAGGCTCGCAAGTTGCTTGGAGAACTTCTCGTCGTTGGCTTCTTCTTCGGCGTGAAAGCGAAGGTTTTCCAGAAGCAGCGTCTGTCCTTTTTCCAGCTTGCCAGCGATTTCCTCGGCTTCCGGGCCGACACAGTCCGGAGAGAATCCGACGTTCTCGCCCCGCGCTAGTTCCTTGTCGAGGAGCATTCGCAGACGCTCAGCCACAGGTTTGAGGCTCATTTTGGGATTGACCTTGCCCTTGGGACGGCCCAGGTGGGAGGCGAGAATGAGCCGCGCGCCGTGCCGCAGTGCGTACTCGATGGTGGGCAGAGTTTCGCGGATACGGGTGTCGTCCATGACCCGGCCGTCTTCCATGGGTACATTGAAATCCACGCGCATGAGGATGCGGTGATCGTTGATGGCAAGATCGCGGATGGAAAGCTTCGACATTTATGGATTCCTTGGTGCAGCACGGCGCTCCGGCCTCCTATTGGCTCCCAGCGAGGGCAAGATGCCCTCGCGACAGCCGGCAGGATGCCGGCGCTGCAAGACCTTACAGGCCCTTCTTGCCGAGATAGTTGATCAGGTCGTGGACACGGCACGAGTAGCCCCACTCGTTGTCGTACCACGAAATCACTTTGACCAGGTTTCCGCCGACCACGAGAGTCATAGGCGCATCGACGATGGAGGAGCGCGAGTCGCCGCGGAAATCAGCCGAGACCAGTTCGTTCTCTTCGTATCCTAGGTAGCCCTTCAAGGGGCCTTCTTCCGATGCCTTTTTCAAGGCAGCGTTGACTTCTTCCTTGGAGGTCTTTTTCTCCACCAGCACAACCAGGTCGACAACCGAGACGTTCGGTGTGGGAACGCGCATGGCAAAACCATCGAGCTTGCCGGCCATCTCGGGGATGACAAGCTTCAGTGCCTTAGCCGCGCCAGTCGAGGTCGGAATCATAGAAAGCGCGGCGGCCCGCGCACGGCGCAAGTCCTTGTGCGGGAAGTCGAGGATAACCTGGTCGTTGGTATAAGAATGAATGGTCGTCATCGAGCCGACGATGATCTTGAAATTGTCATTCACCACTTTCACGACGGGCGCCAAACAATTGGTAGTGCAGGAGGCGTTCGAGATGATGTGATGCTTGGCTGGGTCGTAAACCTGTTCGTTGACGCCGAGCACTAGAGTGACGTCTTCATTCTTCGCCGGAGCGGAGATAATGACTTTCTTCACCGGACCGCGGAGATGCTTCTTGGCATCGTTGGCGTCGGTGAAATGGCCCGTGGATTCGAGTACGACCTGCGCGCCGACGGATTCCCAGGGAAGCTTGGCCGGGTCTCTCTCCGCGAACACCTTGAAGGTCTTGTTGTCGACTGTGATGCTGTCGGGACCGGCAGAGATCTGGTTCCGCAGGTTGCCAAGAATGGAGTCGTACTTGAGCAGGTGGGCGAGCGTCTTTGGGTTCGTGAGATCGTTGACCGCGACGAATTCAATGTTGGGGTCGTTGAGCGAGGCGCGCATTACGTTGCGCCCGATGCGTCCGAAGCCGTTAATGCCTACTTTGATAGCCATCTTGCCTCCGTGAGGATATGAAGATACGACTGAAAAGAATGCGTGGCCGGGAACACAAAATGTTAACAGGGAAAGAGAAGGTCAGCAAATGCGGCATCGGCGAAATGCCTGTGGGAACGAGGTAGATAGCCCATGGGTAGAGGCCGACTTAAGTAGCTTGCGGGAAGAAATTACGGATGCGACGTGAAGCCACCGATCTCGATGTACACGTTCTTCCTGCTCCAGAGAAACGAAATTCGCGTCAGCCAGTACTTCTTTTTGATTGTCTGGCGGGCCCGCGGCCAATCTTCGGGAGGCAGTATCCGCGCCGTCGCCGCGAACTCCGGACCGGTAATTTTGCCTCGGATGGTGCAAGGCGCGACTCGCACCTGGGGATTATTCCGGACGCGCTTGTACTTCCCGGAATCGCTGCGAGTCATCACGTAAAGCTTGTCGTCCTGTTCTCCAAACCATACCGGAGTGGCTACGGCGGCCCCGCTCTTGCGAACGGTGTTAAGGCTAATATATTTCTTGCCCTGGATTACGGGCGGGATCGGCATAGGGACATTGTACGGGAGTGGGATCTTAGAAGTCTGAGGCTTGAAAGCGTCGGTTCGTCATTGCACTTCAGACAGCCCAAGTCCGAGTTTTTCCACAGTAGAGATGTTTCAAACCTGCGTCAGTCGAGGGGAAGGTGCGCTGTCAGGCTTGGTACGCTTGTGACGGCATACGTTGCCCGCGAGGCTGCAGGTGTGTTACAAGCCAGACATGCGCAAATGGATGAGCGAGCGCCTGAAGCGTCGCAAAAAGCAGCCGGAGAAAGCAGGAACTGATCCCGCACCGGCCCCACTGCAGCCTGCGTTTTACGACACGGAGCCGGTACACCCCGAGCCAGACACCCAGAGACAAGCGGCCGCACCGCCGTTGCAGCCGGAGTCAGCGCATGAGTTGCTGCCGGTCGAGCCACAGCCGGCTCAACCACAACAAGCCGCAAACGGAGATGTAGCCAAACGCCGGAGACGACGGGGTAGAGGTGGTCGCGGACGCGGACGCAACGGCGCTCTTGCGGTAGAACCCGCAGTGACTGGTGGCGGGCCACAACCGTCGCAAACCGCCTTGAAAGAAAGCCCGGTATCGACGGCCGCAGCCTCGCACGCTCGGGCAACCGCAAAAGCTCCATTGACTCCGCCCCAGGCCGAGACGCCGCGTGCTTCTAAAGGCGCTGTCGTGCTGGCGATTGGGCTGCCAGGGTCGGGCAAGAGTTCATGGTTTAAGCGCCACAACATCACGCCGCTCTCGAGTGATCTCTTGCGCGCACTTCTGTTTGACGACCCCACCGAACAGCGCTTCCAGGATTTGATTGTTTCCAACCTGCGCTCCATGCTGAAGGCACGGTTGATCGCGCGGCGTCCGATGAATTACGTCGACGCCACCAACTTATCGCCCCATGAGCGCGGCGGGTGGATCAAGCTGGCTAAGGATTACGGCTATGAAGTGCAGGCAGTTTTCTTTGACGTGCCGGTGGAAGTGTGCCTGGCCCGCAATCAACGCCGCGAACGCAAGGTGCCGGAAGACGCGATGCGGCGCATGGCTGGAAAATTAAAGCAGCCAACGTTTGAGGAAGGGTTTTCGAAGATCACTGTGGTAAAGGTGAAGCAGAAAGAGTGACGGGCGAACTGCTATCCCTTCAGATAAGGTAGCAACTCTTTAAACGCCGGCGCGCCTGACGAGCGCAGCAGTTCGTAAATGATCATCTCGGTCGACGAGATCACGGCGCCAGCGGCGCGCATGCGTTCCAATCCGATCTTCCAATTCCATTCAGTACGCGAACTCACGGCATCCGAAGCTACGTGGACAATATAGCCTTCGCGGAGGGCCGCCAGCGCCGTTTGAGCCACGCAAATGTGACTTTCCATCCCACACAACAAGACCGTGTTGCGATTTCCCGGCAACCGCTTTAGCAGGGAGCAGAAAACGTCGCTGCCGAAGCAGGAGAACATTTGCTTATCGATAGCCTGGGTTTCGGGCAGCAGGGAAGCGATCTCGGGCACGGTGGCGCCCAGCCCCTTGGCATATTGCGTCGTCATAAGAGCTGGAAGTTTGAGGATTCCGGCGAGCCGAATGAGCAGTTGGCAGTTCCGGATGAGCTGTTCTTTTTGAAAGATTGGGGGCAGAAGTTTTTCCTGGATATCGACCACAAGGAGCGTACAGCGGTCTGCCTCAAGAGGAGTGCGTGCTATCTCGCTGTAGTCGCTGGCCAGCGGAGTGATGTTGCCAAGTGCGGTAACCATGAATGTTCTCCTGCATGAATCTTAAACCGTAAGCTCGCGAAGTGACAGTTCGCGCAGAGCACGCGCAAAGCCGGTAAGCCTACTCCGCGAAAAAACGGAACAGCCATTGTTGACCACAACGCGATAGCGCCAATAGAATCAAGACGGCGGGTTGTTCCGCCCTGCAAGCGCACTCTGCCCCCTCGTTCAATGGTAGGACACCTGCCTCTGGAGCAGGTTATCGGGGTTCGAATCCCTGGGGGGCAGCCAGTATTCATGCATGTTTCGCGACCTTCGCTGTTCTGAAGCATCCCCCGTGTACCAGCAGTGTAACCATTTAGATCGCTTCTGCGACCGAGTCTGCGCACCGGTTCCAAGGGGCGCGGTCGGGAGAAAAACCGTTATGCTAGGTGTAGCGGAGTGGAGGAACCCAGTGTTAGCAGGCTAAGCGATCGCTGCAAAGCACCCCCAAAGTCATTTTTTCCTCGACTCGGGCGTCCCAATGGGATAACATAATGATAACTGCATTAGCTGTTTGATAACAGCAGTGGCTCTTTCAGATCTTTGACAATCGTTGATGTTTCAAGAAATCCTGCCCGGGCGCGCCGCCGGGGAGGGGAGGGGATTTATTTCCCCCGAAGTTACTCGCTGCTAAGTCCTTTAGAAGGGATATTTTACGCGTCATTCGACGCTTGGCCCTGTTTTCATAGAGTTACGAGGCAAGAAGGCCTTGCCGATATCAACTCCCTAAGTCCTTTAGAAGGGATATTTTACGTGGGTATCTCTAAAGCAGCGCCTTTGTTTTCATAGATCTGGCGAGAAAACTCTTTTTTTGGCCTATATACCATGTACTCTTCGGTAAATTGGTCAGGCAATGTTGTTACTTATAAGTAAACAAATGGGCCGACTCCAACTGGCCTTGTTATCGTGAAAATCGACCACCGTAAGAGCTGAAGCAAATGAAATCTCGAGTTGCAGCCAGTGCACTCGCTGAGGCGATCCGATGAAGGTGCTTCTGATTGGCGCCAACGGGCAACTGGGCAGCGATCTGCTCAAGGTTTTTCAAGCCGCCGGCGACACTGTCGTACCCGTGACTCACGCCCAGTTGGACGTTTGCTCCGAGGAGCGAGTGGCCGAAATCATGGCTGAGGCCAAGCCGGATGTGGCGATCAGCACGGCAGCCTATCACCGCGTCGAGGAATGTGAAATTAGAGCTGCGCTGGCCTTCCAGGTCAATGGTATCGGTGCGATGAATCTGGCTAGAGCTTGCCACCGGTCCGGAGTCGTCTTGGTGAACTTCAGCACCGATTACGTTTTCGATGGGAAGAAGAATGGCGCGTATGAGGAAACCGATCGGCCTTCACCGTTGAGCGTGTACGGTGCTTCCAAGGTGCTCGGAGAACACCTCGTCGCCGCTTATGCCGACCGCTATTTTGTCATCCGTACCTGCGGTCTCTACGGTGTTGCCGGAAGCAGCGGAAAAGGCGGCAACTTTGTCGAGACCATGCTGAAGAAGGCGATGGCGGGAGATGCTATTCGTGTGGTCGACGACCAGGTTCTTACTCCCACCTACACGGCCGATCTTGCGAGGGCAACGCGCCAGTTGATCCTGACCGGAAATTACGGGCTGTATCACATCAGCTCCGAAGGCCAATGCTCGTGGTACGACTTTACCCGTTATATCTTCGAGCGTGCTGGTCTCGACGCAAACCTCTCGCCCGTCAACTCCTCCGAGTTCGCGAGTCCGGTCAAACGTCCAGCGAATTCGGTGCTCTCGAAGGGGAAACTTCGCGCGCTGGGCATATCCATTCCATCCTGGAAGGACGCCCTGCCCAGATATCTCGAGGAAAGATCGAGGAAGAGTGCACCGGTCGGTGTTTCCTAATTGGCACTTAGGTGGCGGGCAGAAAATTTGACGCTACTTGCCTCTCCGCTCCATCCATCTCCACGCGGTTGAGACGCTGTCGCGCAGCGATCGGGACGTCTTCCAGTGCAAGAGTTGCTGCGCGCGCCTCGGGTCTGCCACCAACTCTGGCGGATCACCGGGACGCCGCGGGACCATTTTCGTCGGAACTTTCTTTCCCGTCACTTCTTCCACCGACGCAATCACTTGCTTCACCGAAGAACCCTCTCCGGTACCCAAATTCACGGTAAAAGAAGGATTTCCTGCTTGCAGATGCTGTAGCGCCTTCACGTGCGCCTCGGCTAAATCAACTACGTTCGTGTAATCGCGGATGCAGGTACCGTCCGGGGTGGGATAGTCGGTACCGAAGATTTGAAGTTCGGGGCCGAAGCCGGCGGCTGCGCTCAATGCCAGCGGGATCAGGTGCGGCTCGGGGTCGTGACACTCCCCAACCTCTCCGCTTTCATCTGCTCCTGCGGCGTTGAAGTAGCGCAAGCTGGCATAACGAATTCCGTAGGCTGTATCATAGGACTGCAGAGCTTGCTCGAAAAAGAGTTTGGAAACTCCGTAAGGATTGATCGGGGCGAGCGGACAATCCTCGCTGATGGGCATTTTAGCGGGAGAGCCGTAGACCGCGCACGTGGAAGAGAAGATGACAATGCTCTTCTTGCCCGCCTCCAGCACCATGTTCAAAAGGGAAAGGCCGCCTTCCACATTGTTGCGGAAATACTTCTGGGGATTGACCACGGATTCCCCGACGAAGTGATTGGCGGCGAAATGCATTACCGCGTCCGACTGCTTGACCGCCGGCAACAGCTTCTTGCTGTCGTGGACGTCTCCGACGATGGTTTCAAAACCCCTGGCCAGAAAATCAAAGCCGGTGGAAAGATTGTCGTAGATGAGGACTTCAAGGCCGGCCCTTCGCAACACCCGCGCAGTATGACTTCCGATGTACCCGGCGCCTCCTACCACCAAAACCTTCAATTAAGCCCCCCTAACTCTGACGATTCGACCGAGCCTTCAATGTTTATCAAGTCAACGGACCGCAATTCGATCGGGATCGAAGCAGCCTCTCCGCGCGCCGCGCGCCTCTAATCGGAATCTTTAAGATAAGCGACGGGAAAAACTCCGTCAAACGTAAGTCCTGGTAGAACCGAAGCAATTATTCGGTGGGACCAGTTCCGGCAAGCAACTGCCACACGCGGCAGACTCGCATCTTCCGGCAGGCGCTGCCGGCAGTTTCTCTGGCTCCCCTAAACTTAACTTTCGGGCCGCAGACGATCCTTGCGCTATGGTTGACCCTTTCTGGCTGGTCCGGGCTGGTCCTAGGCTCACGTGCGCGATCCCGCAAGCGGCACAACCGATTGCTCTACGGACTAGCCTTCCCTTTGCTTGATCTCACTGGGAATCACATTTTCTTCCCGTGGTGGCGGGAGCAGCGCCAGCGCGACCCCGCCCGGCTCCTACGATCTCACCGTGACAGGCACTTTCACTTCCGGCTCGACTACGCTGACCCACGCTACGAAACTTACTTTGGTCGTGCAATAACCGCACGCCCGACGCCATTGTTGTTCTGTAATGATTCCGAAAAACGGCTGCTTGCAGCGGGAGCTGGCGCGGAGTTATCTCTCGTTGGTCTTTTCTGAGGCCTTTGCGAATCTCCTCCAAGAAAATCTTCTGGGATCGTGAGGGAATTGACCTGGGAATGTCGCCTTTATAAGTGAGCGGGAAAATAATCGGCCGGACGGCCAATTCCGATCATAACGCAAATAAAAAGAGGAGAAAACATGAAACTCAAATCACTTGCTCTCAGCGTAGGATTCGCGGTTCTTGCCGCTGTCTCGATGTCGGCCCAGACATCCTACAACTTCAGGACGATCAACTATCCCCACGACACTTTTACACAGCTCTTGAGTATCGATAAGAAAGGGGAAATCGCTGGCTACCACAATGTGAACGATAACAAAGGGTTCACCTACGACCCGTCCACCAAGAAGTTCATGAACGAAAATTTCCCTGGCTCGACTGCCACTCAGGTCATCGGCATCGACGGGTTGGGTGGGACGTGCGGCTTCTATGTTGACCAGGCAGGCGTCACTCACGGTTTCATCGACGACAACAACGCCTTCAAATCGATCGATTTCCCGGGAACACCCTTCAACCAACTCCTCGGCCGCAACGACTTGGCGCAGGTGGCTGGCTACTATAGCCAAACTGCAAACGGCAGCGGACCTTTCGTCCCCTACATTTACGACATCAACGGCGGCGTCTGGGAAGTAATCACTATCCCGGGAGCCATCAGTGCGCAGGCGACTGACATTAACTTCAACCAGCAGGTCACTGGGTTTTTCATCGACTCTAACAACATTAACCACGGCTGGTGGCTAAACGCGGGTACATTGCTTCAACTGGATTATCCGGGCGCGATCTTCACCCAGGCAACCGGTGAAAACAACAAGGGCTTGGTGGTGGGAACATACCAGGATTCATCTGGCGGCTTCCACGGCTTCGTCTACAACACCAAGACTGCGCAATACACTTCAGTGGATGATCCCAAGGGAGTTGGCTTCACCTTCGTGAACGGCGTCAACGATGAGGGCATGCTGGTCGGTTTCACGATGCCGAGCAGCACACTGGCGCAAGGATTCGTGGCGACTCCCAAATAATACGGGTCAAAGCGACCGATTTAAATCTAATGTTTGTTTCCTGCCGTCGGTAAAGCGCCTTGGAAGCCTGCAAACCAGCAGGTTCCAAGGCGCGGGTTTCTTGCATCCCGAAGTTTTACCGTAACATCTGGAAACAGCGCGAACTTCACACAACAGCGCTGGTTTCAAACCTGATGCACTGTCTCGCCATTGGCGTAATACTCAGAAGTTCCCGGTTCCAGCCGCCGGCCATCCGGACTGAAAATTCGGAAGCGAACCAAGCCGAATCTCTGCAATGCGAATTGCAGAGTAGTGGTCAGCACGCCGATGCCGTACTTCACGCTGCGCCTGAAGTTGATTGAGGAGGCGTCGTCAAAATACTTGGTCGGACACGATACTTCTCCGATACGGGAACCGAAATGCACGCACTGCGCCAGCATCTGGTTGTCGAAGAGGAAGTCGTCGGAATTCTCAAGCAGTGGCAGGCGGGTGAGTACTTCGCGGCTGAACGCTCGATACCCGCTGTGATATTCCGAGAGCTTAGCCCTCAAAAAGAAGTTCTCGAACGCGGTCAGAAAGCGATTCGCAATGTATTTCCAAATAGGCATGCCACCCCGCAGGGCCTGTCCTCCCAGAATGCGCGAACCTAGGACCACATCATAGACTTCGTATGCCACCATGCTTGCCATGGCCGTCACCAGCAACGGCGTGTATTGGTAGTCCGGATGCAGCATAATGACCACGTCCGCACCCGCCGCCAGAGCCTCGCGGTAGCAAGTCTGCTGATTGCGCCCGTAGCCATAATTTGCATTGTGCACGAAGAACTGCAATCCGAGTTGCTTTGCGACCTCGACTGTGCGGTCAGAACTGTGATCGTCCACCAGGATGCGAATATCTACCAGATCCGGCAGCTCGCGCACCGTCGCTTCCAGAGTCTTCTCCGCGTTGTAGGCGGGCAACACGACTGCGATGCGTTTACCGTTTATCATTCCTTACCCTTCCAGCTCATGATACCTGTGCGCTGCGCGTTCCCGGCAAAGCAAGCCTGGTGGCAGCTTCGGTTAGCGCATTACCCAGTTCGCGTAGGTGGCGCTCTTCGGTGAGGTAGCTGATCACCATCATTCGCAAGACGCTGCGTCCGTTCACACTGGTTTCCGAGATCCAGCGCTGGCCGTCGCGGGTTACTTCCTCAACCATGCTGGCATGTGCCTCGGCAAGATTTTGCGGGCTAAGGTTTGCCTTAAACCGGAACGCGACAATGGGCAGAATTTGAGGTGCAGCCAATTTGAAATGCTCCGAGGCCCTTATCCATGAGGCGAAGCTTTGTGCTAAACCGAGCTGGCGATCGATGTGCTCCTCGTAGGCCTTCCTCCCGTGGACTCGCAGCGTGAGCCAGAGTTTGAGCGAGTTCATGCGACGCGTCCACTGGGTGCTGATGCGTGAATTGTCGAGTCCCTTGGACTCGGACGCTTTCGGCATGTACGGAGCTGCGACGGCAAAGGCGCGCTCCAGCATTTCGGGATGGCAGGTCAGGATTACGCCCGCCGCCAGCGGCATCGCCATCCATTTGTGCGGGTCGATCGTGATCGAATCGGCTTGCTCGATGCCGCGCAGCAGGCTCCGGTGTCGATCGGAGAAGATCGCCGATCCGCCGTAGGCGCCGTCGACATGCAGCCACAAATCGTAGCGCCGGCATATTTCGGCAATAGCCACGAGATCGTCCACCGCGCCGGTATTGGTGGTTCCGGCGGTAGCGACTATGCAGAAAGGCTTCTTTCCGGAAGCCAGGTCGGCGTCTATTATCTGTTCGAGAATTCGCGGATCCAGTTGCATATTTTCGTTTACCGGGATGCGCCGTAGCGCTTTGCGCCCTACTCCGAGCAGGCCGGCTGACTTATCAATCGAGTGGTGCGCCTCGTCGGAGGCATAGAGGACGGGCTGTGAACCAATGGAAGCGATGCCTTCCTCGATCGCATTCGGAAATTGTGCGGCCAGGGCCAGTGCCAATCCAGTGAAGTTGGCCTCGTTGCCACCGGAAGTGAAGGTTCCATTAAATTCGCCCAGCCAGCCCACGCGTTCTCCGATCCAGCGCACGGTTTCATGCTCAATCTTCGAAGCCAGCTGCGAGCGTTTGACCGTGGCTAGCTGCGGATTCAGCGCAGCCACCAGGGCTTCAGCCATAACCCCGATGTAAGTGGGCGTGGGATTCATCAATCCGAAATAGTTTCCGCTGGGAACGTGAAAACCTTTATCGACCATCTCGCGAAAGATTTCGTCGAGTACCTTGTCAGCGTCTTCGCCATGCTCGGGTAGGAGATTGTTCAGAGCGGCGAACGTCCTCTGCTCAGCCGGAAGTTGCACCGGGCGGTCGGGCAGGGAAGCGAAGAAACTGTCGATTTGGTCAATGAGGTGGTAGCCGAGACGGCGGCGAGTGGCGGAGTCGAGGTCGAAGGGCATGACAATTTGATTCTAGCCGCTGTGTGAAAGTAGCAGTCTATCCGAAGCTTGCGCTCGAAGCGCGGTGAATCGGGGAAAAGATGGCGAGTGTCATTCTGACCGAGCGAAGAATCCATGCACGTCCTTTGTGTACCTTTGTGTCTTTGTGGTTAAGGCATTTTAAAGGCATCAACCACAAAGGACACAAAGGTACACAAAGGAAACCTCCCTGGCACGAGAACTGAACCAGCTTTCGCAACGATGTTACTTGTCGCCTGCATCTTCCGCAGTCGATGCTTTCTCCGGTCTTAGCAGCGGGAACAGAATCACATCGCGGATGGTGTGAGAATCGGTCAAGAGCATCGCCAGCCGGTCCACACCTACGCCCACACCTCCGGCCGGAGGCATGCCATACGAGAGCGCCCGGATGTAGTCCTCATCCATCTGGTGAGCCTCTTCGTCTCCGCGCTCGCGTTCCTTGAGTTGCTGTTCGAAACGGCGGCGCTGGTCTTCGGGATCGTTCAGTTCGCTGAAGCCATTGGCAATTTCCATTTGCCCTGCAAAGATCTCCCAGCGCTCCGTCCAGTCAGGCTCGTCGGCTTTTTGCTTGGAAAGCGGAGAGACTGCCGTAGGGAACTCGTAAATGATTGTGGGCTGGATGAGATGTTTTTCGGCGACGACCTCGAACAGACTGGCGATAGCTGCGCCGGCGCTGCCGCCCCTGCCAAGTTCTGTCTGAATCAGCTCAAAGGCCGGCTGCGGGTCCTCACGCTTTCCCACGAACATAGGGCCCTTGCTATCGGTGTCTGCCTGCATCGAGTTTATAGACCGGGCAAGAAGCGCGGCGATGTTGTCCCGGCCGGAGAAATCTTGTGAACTAGGTGGCGCACCCGCGCGGGGCGGCCAAAACTGGGACTCGAGATCGCTTCGCGCATGGTCATGCGCCGCCAGTTCGATCCGGCCCAATCAATCTCGTGCTCGCCCCACCTCGATTTTGTAGTCCCATTGACATCGATGGCAGCTTGTTCGATCAACTGCTGGGTGAGATCCATGACCCCGCGGTAATCGGTATAAGCCTGGTAGAACTCGAGCATGGTGAACTCGGGATTCCAGCGCCAGCCTAGACCTTCGTTGCGGAAGTTGCGGTTGATTTCGTAGACCCGGTCGAAGCCACCGACGGTCAGCCGCTTAAGGTAAAGCTCGGGAGCGATGCGCAGATACAAATCCATGTCGAGCGTGTTGTGATGCGTGACAAAAGGCTTGGCAACCGCACCGCCAGCGATTTGTTGCATCATCGGCGTCTCGACCTCGATGAAGCCCTGGGCGTCAAGGAACCGCCTCATGGACTGCACCAGTTTGCTGCGCTTGAGAAATACCTCGCGCACCTCCGGATTCATGACGAGATCGACATAGCGTTGCCGGTATCGCAATTCGACATCGGTCAGCCCATGCCACTTTTCAGGTAGTGGCAGCAGGTCCTTGGATAGGAACGTAATCTCCTCGACGTGAACGCTGAGTTCACCAGTGCGGGTGCGGAACAGGTATCCGCTGACCCCGACGTGGTCTCCCAGGTCGAGCAACTTGTAAAGATCGAATCCTTTCTCGCCGACTGCATCTTTCTTTACGTAGATCTGCAACTTCTGTCCGCCCTGCTGCAGATGCGCGAACCCGGCTTTGCCCATCAGGCGAATCGCCATAATGCGTCCCGCAACCCGCACATTGACGTGCGATGCCTCGAGTTCCTCTGTCGACTTTCCCGAGTAGTCCGCCAGAATTGCGGGAATCGTGTGCGTGAATTCATACTTGGTCGGATAGGCTCTTTGTCCAAGGGCTTCAATCTGTTTCAGCTTGTCACACCGCAGTTCGTAAATTTTCTCGTCGAGGGCCAATGGGTTCCTTTGATCCGCAAAGATGGAGAATCGATTATAAACAAGGTAGTGACGGGTAGTGCCACCTTGAGCACGGCTAGCTCACTCGTAGCACAAAACTCGATGTTGCCATCTGAGTATCCTCGCAAAGCTAAACGAGTGTGCTAAAACGCATACTCTGTTGGATACTGAGAGAAGTATAGTTTGTTCCTGGTCATGTCGATATTCAGTGCGGGCTCGAAATTCTTGAGACGTGGTACTCGAAGGTCCGGGATTCCGTCATCACGGAACTTGTTTGGTAAGAAGCGAGACTAAACGCGAGATAAATTGTCGGGATAATCCACACCCACTCCGCACTTCCATGGGCCCAGAATTTGCCATGTCTTCTGGCAACGGCAAAGCCGACGAGAAACGCTACAACACTCTGGATCGGGAAAAACGGGATCATCAGGGGAAGATAGTGCATAAGAGCATAAGAAGAAAGGAAGGGCGAGAGCACCGGTTTGAGCGCGTAAAACAACATCGCAACTGTCATGCCGACGCCCAAAGTCGAAATTGTCAGATGTCCGACGAAGAATATGGCCGTTCGGAAAAGCCGCAGCGAGGCATCATTGAAAAATCCGCTTCGTACTTTTGCCTCTTCCAGGTTGTGAGTTTGGACGTCGTGATGCGTGAGGCCCCGTCGGTTCGATTCGTCCTGCAGGAGAGCGGCCGCCTGAGGCGTAAGCGACATGGCCTCGCCAGCGAGTTTCAGTAGTTCATCCGTTTTAAGCTGAGAGTACTGCGACGACGTTGGGCTCAGCGGTTGCATTCGCCCGTATTGTAAACTCTCTAGGCCAACTCAACCGGCAGTTGTCCTTGAAGCCTGAGCCTCTCGGCGGTACTATAAACTGCTTTAACATTTTCAATCGAAGCGTGAGTCGAGGCCCGATGCCGCAAAACTACGTTCCGCTGTTCATATTTGTCGCCGTGGTGGGGGTATTGATCCCGATCACGCTGCTGCTAGCGAAACTGATTCGTCCAGACAATCCGAACCGGGCGAAATTGATGCCCTACGAGTGCGGCATCGATCCCATCGACAGCGCCCGAGGACGTTACACCGTCCGCTACTACATTATTGCCATCCTGTTCGTGGTCTTCGATGTGGAGACTATCTTTCTGTTTCCGTGGGCGGTGAAGTTCAAGGCGCTGGGAACATTCGGGCTGGTTGAAATGCTCATCTTCCTCGGCATCCTGATCGTCGGCTACATCTGGATCTGGGGAAAAGGAGCGCTGGAGTGGGTGTAGAGCAGCAGCACTCAGCACTTGGCACTTAGCATTCAGCCTTGAAACATTTATGCGAGGACCACGAATCGTCTCTGCCAATCATTTATGACTAACGCAACTCCCGACGGTGAGACTTTCGTTGCCAGCCGCTGGACGAAGGGGAACTTGCTTTTCCCGATTCGCATTGTGGTGAATTCGCTACATGTAAGCAAGGTGAAGCCGCGGTTTTTCGGCAGCAGCGAGGAAAGCATCGCCATCGCGCAGGTCGCATCGGTACAAATTTCTACTGGAATCGTGTGGTCGAACATCCGGATCGACTCGTCAGGCGGTACGAACCCGATCACCAGCCACGGACATCGCAAAGCGGACGCGCAGCGGATTCGTGACCTGATCGAGTCGTATCAGGCTGCAGCTCATCGGACGGGAAGCTCTGCGCCGAGATGAATTGCAGACTCGTCGTTGACACAGTATCCGCAAGCTGTTAGAAGTTAACGTTCTCCAAAACCTGTTGCAGCGCCGGAGGTCTGTGCCTTCGTAGCTATGCCCGAGGAAACCAAACCGTCCACGCCGCCGAGCGGTGAGTCGAAACCGGCCGCCGGACATGCGCCCGCTGCGCCCGCTAAACCTGCTGGCCCTGCCCCCATCCCATGGGAATCTCCCATGGTTGTTAAACTCAAGGGTCAATACGGCTCGGGCATCCGCGAAGCGAGTACTTACCTCGGACAGGACTCCATGGTCGTGGAGCCCTCTATCGTTTCCGAGTTGCTGCAGATTCTGCGCGACCGCGAGCAATTCGACTATTGCGTAGACATTACCGCAGTGCACTACCCTGAACGCGAGAAGCAATTCGATCTGGTGTGGATTCTCTATTCCTTCCCCAGGAACGAACGCATTCGCGTCAAAACGATGATCGCGGACGGCGAAAGCGTCCCGAGCGCGGTCTCGGTCTGGGCCACCGCCAACTGGTTGGAGCGTGAAGTTTATGACATGTTTGGTATCCGGTTCGACGGGCATCCGGATCTGAAGCGTATCCTGCTCCCCGATGGCTGGAAGGGCCATCCGCTTCGCAAAGACTACGGCATCATTCAACAGGATCAGGAATGGGTGCGGGCCAACCTGGGAATCGAGAGCGGCCAATAACCATGAGCGACGGCACGATTACTGATCCGAAGCTGACTGACACGACGACGTCCGATCCGAAGACTTCTGACCCCACAAGGTTTCTGTCACACCTCGAACTCGATCAGCCCGACAAAACCTTTCTTGACAGCAATGAGCTGGTAATCAATATGGGGCCGCAGCATCCGGCGACCCATGGAGTGCTGCGCGTAATTCTCAAGCTGGATGGCGAGAAGGTTCTGGGCACGGAATGCGTCATCGGTTATCTCCATCGCGGAGTGGAGAAGATTGCCGAGAACCGTACGTACACCATGTTCAATCCGTATGTCGATCGCATGGATTATGTGGCCGCGGTCTCGAACGGGTTGGGGTATTGCGAAGCGGTTGAAAAGCTACTCAACATTGAAGCGCCGCCGCGAGCCAAGTACATCCGGGTAATTCTGACGGAACTAAACCGGATGGCGAGCCATCAGCTGTGGCTGGGCACGCACGCTCTCGATATTGGCGCTATGACGCCGCTGTTCTATACCTTCCGCGACCGAGAGGAGATTCTCAAGATATTTGAAAAGTATTGCGGCGCCCGTTTGACTACGCACGCTTTCCGCATTGGCGGTTGCCAGTACGAAACCTACGAGGGTTTTGAACGTGATGTAATCAAGTTCCTCGACTTTGTTCCTCCGAAAATCGACGAATACGAAGAACTGCTCACTACCAATCGCATCTGGCTGGAGAGAACAAAGAATGTTGGAGTGATTTCTCGCGCAGATGCCATCGCTCTCGGCGTCACCGGCCCAGTGCTGCGAGCCAGCGGGGTGAAATGGGATCTCCGCAAAGCCCAACCCTACGCGGCGTACTCGGACTTCGACTTCGAAATCCCCATCGGCGCGAACGGCGACACCTACGACCGGTACACGGTGCGCATGGAGGAGATGCGGCAGTCGCTGCGCATCATCCGACAGGCAGTCGAAAGAATTCCCGAAGGCCCGATCATGGCCAAAGTTCCCAAGGTCATAAAGCCGCCGGTCGGCGAAGTCTACCACTCGATCGAAGCCCCGAAGGGAGAATTGGGATACTTCATTGTCAGCGACGGATCAACACAGCCCTACCGTATACGAGTACGACCGCCCTCGTTTGTGAACCTCCAGGCGCTGGACGTTATGGTGCGCGGAGCTTTGGTCGCCGACGTCATCGCGGTGATTGGAACGCTGGACATTGTGCTGGGCGAGGTTGATCGCTGATGCTCAACTACATTACCTCCTATCTCAGCAGCAACACGACCCCCGGGCAAGCGGGTAATGTGTTTTGGGCCACCGTCTACATTCTGGTGGTTTTTGGTGGAATCTCGGTTGCGGTCATGGCGATGAACTGGCTGGAGCGTAAAGCTCTGGCGCATTTTCAGATTCGCCTCGGCCCCATGCGGGTCGGACCGCACGGCTTGCTGCAACCGATTGCCGACGCGATCAAGCTGATGACCAAAGAAGACATCATTCCGGCCGAGGCTGACAAGTTTGTCTTTTGGATCGCGCCGCTGATCATTCTGTGCGCCTCGTTTGCTGTCTACATCGTCGTTCCTTTCGGTCCTACTCACGCGATTACGGATTTGAACATCGGTATCTTATTCATGCTCGGTGTTTCTTCGCTGAGCGTGTTGGGGATCGTGATGGCAGGCTGGGCGTCGAATTCGCATTACCCGCTGATCGGCGCGCTCCGATCCAGCGCTCAGATGGTTTCCTACGAAGTAGCCATGGGAATGGCCGTGGTTTCTGCCATTTTGATGACCAGCCTGCACGGGCTCGGGCCTTATGGCGTTGGCGTGGGCACATCGGGAACAGGAACGTTGAGCATGATTGGTATCGTCCAAGCGCAGCAAGAGCAGCATGTCTGGTTCCTGTTCAAGTTTTTTCCCTTAGGCTTTATTGCATTCGGCATTTTTGCCATCGCCATGGTTGCGGAGACGAACCGTGCGCCGTTTGATTTGCCGGAAGCAGAGTCGGAACTGACCGCTGGCTTCCACACCGAATATAGCGGCCTGCGCTGGTCGCTCTTCATGCTTGGCGAGTATGCGGCGATGATTGCGGTGTCGTCGATTGCCGTGACTCTGTGGCTCGGCGGATGGTACCGGCCCTTTCCCAACACGCTGACTGGTGACACCTGGGATCTTGTGTTCTCCTTATTTCCGGGATTGACTTTCCTGGCACTTGCGGCCATCGCTTTCGTCGGCGTTCGTCGAATGCCGAAGCATCCTTACTTCCGCGTTCAAACGATTGGCCTGGCAGGATTCGGAGCCGTTCTGGGTTTGATCGGACTGATATTGTTTGCACCTCCGGTGCGCGATCGCATTCAGGACATCTTCTGGTTCGTCGCAAAGGTGGCTGGCTTCATGTATCTCTATATCTGGTATCGCGCCACGTTCCCGCGCTACCGCTTCGATCAGCTCATGAAAGTTGGATGGAAGGTGCTGTTGCCCATCGGAATTGCTGTTCTCATTCTGACCGCTATTTTGGGAGTCGTGCTCTAGTATGCAGCAAGTGGTCCAACCCGGCATGCAGCCCGTAGCCACGACGTTCTTCTTTTATTTCTTGTCCGGCCTTACCTTGCTGAGCGGCGTTTTCGTGATCACTCGCAAAAACCCGGTGCATTCCGCACTGGCGCTGATTTTCGGCCTGCTGGCGCAAGCCGGGCTTTACTTGATGCTCTATGCGCCGTTCGTCGCCGGCGTTCAGATCATTCTTTATGCGGGCGGCATCATGGTGCTCTTCCTGTTTGTGATCATGCTGGTGAACATTGAACGCTCCCAGAGAGAAGAGCAATTCAATAAGCAATGGGTGGTTGGGCTCCTTGCTGCCGTCGCCCTTGGCGCACTGTTCGTAGTGGTGTACGTGAAGGGCAAAGCCTTGTTTCCGTACCGCATTGCTCAACCGATTGAGAGCAGCAACACGCAGCAAATCGGCGTCATGCTTTACGGGCAATATATGTTCGCGTTTGAGATCGCGTCGCTCCTGCTGCTGGTGGCGATTATTGGCGCAGTGGTGATGGCGAAGAAAAGAATTTGAAAACAGCTGCTAGCTTCTGGCTCCTAGCTAAAGGCCAGAAGCTGGAAGCTAGAAGCTCTTTATGGCTCCAATTGGCACTCTTCATTATCTCGTTGTGGCCGCGGCTCTGTTTATCCTGGGCGTGATCGGCGTGTTGACCCGCCGCAACGTGGTCATCGTTCTGATGTCGATCGAACTGATTCTGAACGCAGTGAACCTGAACCTGGTGGCGTTCTCTCGGCTATGGGGACTAAACGGGCAGGTGTTTGCGATTTTCGTGATCACCGACGCAGCAGCCGAAGCGGCGGTAGGCTTGGGAATCTTGATCGCTTTTTTCCGAAACAAAGAGACGGTGAATGTGGACGAAGTGGATCTATTGAAATGGTAGAAGCCCTACGGGCGAGGAGCAGTAAGCTAACGACTAACGGCCAACGACCAACGACATGTTTTTCCTAGATCACATCTGGCTGATTCCTCTCCTGCCGGCTTTCGGTGCCGCGATGATGTTCTTCTTTGGCCGCAAGCTGCAGAAGACGACCATCAACGCTGTCTGCGTCGGTGTGGTGATCCTTGCGTTCCTGTTCGCTTGTGGCGCGGTTTGGCAATACACGGATTACGCTCACGATAAGCCCGGCAAGCCCTACCAAACCATTGTCTACACCTGGTTGGGAACCGACACCGGCCAAATGAACTACGTGATGCGCGACGGGAATCCCGCGCCGTTTCAGGCCGACGTGGGCTTCCTCCTCGATCCGCTCTCCAGCATTTGGCTGCTTTTTGTAACCGGCGTTGGAGCGCTTATCCACATTTACTCGACCGGCTACATGGCGCACGAACACGGGTATTACCGTTTCTTCGGATACCTCAACCTGTTCATGTTTTCCATGCTCACATTGATTTTGGCGAACAATTACGCGCTGATGTTCGTGGGCTGGGAGGGCGTTGGCCTGTGCTCGTATTTGCTGATCGGATTCTATTTCCATCGCCATTCCGCCAGCACCGCGGCTAATAAAGCATTCATCGTGAACCGCATTGGCGATGCTGGTTTCCTGCTCGGCATGTTCACCATCGCCTGGTACTTCGGATCGCTGCGATTCACGGACGTTACACATCTGGCCCGTAGCGGACACTTTGCCATTGGCGATCCCATCATTACGGCCGCGACCCTGCTCTTGTTCGTCGGCGCCTGCGGAAAATCGGCGCAGATTCCGCTCTACGTTTGGTTGCCCGATGCCATGGAAGGCCCGACGCCAGTTTCCGCGCTGATCCATGCCGCGACCATGGTGACCGCGGGAGTGTACATGGTGGCACGGTCGAACGCCTTGTTCGTGCTTGCGCCAACTTCGATGAAGACAGTAGCGATCATCGGCGCGCTGACTGCGATCTTCGCTGCATCGATTGGCCTGGTGCAGAACGACATCAAGCGCGTGCTGGCATATTCCACGGTGTCGCAACTGGGATACATGTTTCTCGCGCTGGGCGTGGGCGCATTTTCCGCAGGCGTCTTCCACGTGTTTACACACGCTTTTTTCAAGGCGCTGCTATTCCTCGGATCAGGATCGGTAATTCACGCCATGAGTGGTGAGCAGGACATGCGCAATATGGGAGATCTGCATAAGCGCATCCCCATCACGCATTGGACCATGTTCATTGCGACTTTCGCGATTGCCGGAATCCCACCGTTCGCGGGGTTCTTCTCGAAAGACGAGATTCTCTGGCAGGCATGGTCTTCCGAAGGCGGCGCCTATCGTCTGCTCTGGTTCATCGGATTCATCACGGCATTGATGACCGCCTTCTACATGTTCCGGCTGATGTTCCTGACTTTCCATGGCCGACCGCGGATGAGTCATGAGGTCGAGCACCACATCCATGAATCTCCGAAGTCGATGACGGTGCCGTTGGTAATTCTGGCAGTCTGTGCCGCCGGCGCCGGGTGGCTCGGGTGGCCGCATAGTATCGGCGGGTCCGATCATTTTGCCAAGTTCCTGGATCCGGTTTTTGCCCGCGAAGGGAAAGTCTTCCAAGAAGAAGGGAAGACCGCTCAGTTGGCGGCTGGCGAGAGGGAAGAGGAACATACGAGCCCAATTGAATATGGACTGATGTTTCTTTCGGTCGGTGCGGCGGTGATTGGTTGGGGCATGGCTTGGCGGGCGTATCGAAACGCTGACAAGGGTTACGTCGAACCCATTGCGGCTTCGGCACCGCCACTGTATGACGTGCTCTATAACAAGTACTACGTCGACGAAGGCTACGACTATGCTTTCACCGGCCGCCGCAAAGTAGGAGATGTGCGCCTGGGCGTAATGGGCTTGGGCGAAGCGTCGTCATGGTTCGACTCGCACGTCATCGACGGGATCGTTAACGGAACGGGATGGGCCACGCGTGCCTTTGGGACCCTTTCGAGTTGGTGGGATAAATGGATCATCGACGGTGTCCTGGTCAATGGTCCCGCCATACTGTCACGGATGTTGTCATACCCGGTGCGGTTACTCGAGTGGGGTCTGGTGCAGTGGTACGCGTTGGTAATGGTGATGGGGTTAGTAGGATTTGTCGCCTATTATGCATGGCGATGACTGATTGTGTGACTAGTGATGGTGTGGCGCGGGCGCCCTTGCCCGCGTAATGGACAAAAATGCAAAGCCATATTCTCTCGATCATTTTATTTACGCCACTCGCTGGCGCTCTCTTGCTCATGTTTGTTCCGAAGGAGCAAAAAGACGCCATTCGCTGGATTGCGAACATTTTCGCTTTGGCCGGCCTCTTGGTCTCGATCCCTCTGGTGCCGTGGTTCTGGGCGCAGCGCTACGAGCCGGGATTCAAGTTCATGGAGGGCGTACCCAACAATTGGATTCCGTCCATCGGCGCGGGATACGTGCTCGGAATCGACGGCATTTCTTTTCTGCTGATCATGCTCACCACGCTCCTGGGATGGATTTCCATCCTCTCGTCCTGGAGCGCCATCGAGAACCGGGTGAAGGAATACTACATTTGGTTTCTGGTACTGCAGACGGGAATGCTTGGCGTCTTCATGGCGCTCGATTTCTTCCTGTTCTTCGTTTTCTGGGAAGCCATGCTGGTACCGATGTATTTGCTGATCGGCATCTGGGGCGGTCCGCGCAAACTTTATGCCGCGATCAAATTCTTCCTGTACACTTTGCTGGGTTCAGTGCTGATGCTGCTGTCCGTCCTGTTTCTGTATTTCTACAACTTTCGCCAGACCGGGCAGTACACCTTCAGCATTCAGGCGCTTTATAAAACCGCGCCACATATTTTCCACGACCCGGCATACGGTTCAACGTTTGCGATTCTGCTGTTCCTGGCATTCTTCGTCGCATTCGCGATCAAGGTGCCGATGTTTCCGTTCCACACCTGGCTGCCGGATGCCCACGTGGAGGCGCCCACCGCGGGCTCAGTCATCCTGGCCGGCGTTCTGTTGAAAATGGGGACGTACGGTTTTATTCGATTTGCCCTCCCCTTTTTCCCTGACGTCGTGATGCATCCCAAGGTGCGCTTCTGGATGATTTTTCTGTCCATTATCGGAATCATCTACGGCGCATTAGTTTCGCTGATGCAGAAGGACATGAAAAAACTCGTGGCCTACTCGTCCGTGAGCCACTTGGGTTTTTGCACGCTAGGGATCTTTGCCCTGAATCCGGCGGGACTGAGCGGGTCGGTGCTGCAACAAATCAACCACGGCATCTCGACCGGTGCGCTCTTCTTGATCGTCGGCATCCTCTACGAACGGAGACACACGCGCGAGATTTCCGAGTACGGAGGCATTTCGAACGTAATGCCGCTCTACGCCACGATCACCATGATCATGTTCCTGTCTTCCATGGGACTGCCGCTGCTGAACGGCTTCGTGGGCGAGTTCACCATCCTGCAGGGTACGTTCATGGAGAATTGGAAGTGGGCGGCGTGGGCTGTGCCCGGTGTGATTCTTGCAGCGGCTTACCTGCTGTGGCTGTACCAGAGAGTATTCTTTGGAACCGTGACCAATCCCAAGAACGAGAAACTGCATGACCTGACGCCGCGCGAAGTCCTCACTTTCGCTCCGCTGCTGATCATGGCTTTCTGGATCGGGCTGTACCCCAAACCCTTCTTCCAGATCCTGCAGCAACCCGTGAACCAACTCGTGCTTACTGTCCGGCCCGACTACCCGGGCATCGGCGGGCCAGTGAATGCGTCCGCCCAGCCGCGAGAACCGCTTACGGCAGCGGTTGCCGTCCCAGGTGCTTCCGACATCGCAAAGGGGAAGAAATAAGTGCCTGGCATGCCATCACAATACTTCACCGGCACCGACTATCTGCTGTCCCTTCCCATCGTCATGCTCACGGTGTTCGCGCTGGGCATTCTGCTGATCGACCTGATGATCCCGCCGGAGTGGAAGTGGACGAATTCGGTAACCGCGTTAATGGGCATTCTTTTCTCCGCGGCCGGAGTACTGAAAATCCAGTACGCGCAATTCGAAGCCGCAAAGGTTGGGCGTTCGCTTGAAGTCGCGTTCGTGCACTCCATGGTGCTCGATCACTTCTCGATCTATTTCTACTACCTTTTTCTCGGTGGAGCCGCCCTGTCGATCTTGATCTCCGTGCGCTACCTCGAGATCGAGCATGAAAACCACGGCGAGTTTTACGCGCTGGTCCTGTTTTCGGTCGTGGGCATGATGTGCATGGCCTCGGGCTTCGATATTGTGCTCATCTTCATTGGCCTTGAGCTGATGGCCATCTCCACCTACGTGATGGTTGGATTTTTGCGCAGCGATCGGCGCTCGAATGAGGCGGCGTTGAAGTATTTGTTGCTGGGAGCGTTCTCGTCGGGAATCTTTGCTTACGGGTTATCTCTTTTGTACGGGCTCACCGGCTCCACGGATCTGGGGAACATCAGGCAGGCGCTCACAATACAGATGGCCCAGAACGCGAATCATGTCAGTCCTGTGGCTGTGATTGCGCTGCTGACCACGGCGACCGGATTGTTTTTCAAGATTGCCGCCATCCCGTTTCATCAATGGCTGCCTGACGCCTACGAGGGCGCGCCGACCAGCGTTACGGGATTCATGTCCGTGGCGGTGAAGGCTGCGGCCTGGGCAATGTTATTGCGTATTTTCCTGTGGGGCTTGTATCCCTTGCGGACGGTGTACGTGCCGTTGCTGATTTGCGTTTCGATCCTCACCATGACCGGAGCGAATTTGGCGGCCCTCACGCAGAACAATCTCAAGCGGCTGCTGGCCTACTCCTCGATCGCTCACGTCGGTTACATGCTCCTCGGTTTGGTCGCGCTGGCTTCGGTGGACTATCCTGCTCCCGCGTTCTTCGACGGCTTCAAGGGAATTCTGCTGTATCTATTGGTCTACACTTTCATGAACCTGGGCGCCTTCGCCGTAGTGACTTCGCTGCGGCAGCGAAATGTGATTGGCGACGAGATCGATGACATTGCCGGACTTTTCTCGCGGGCTCCAACCGAAGCCGTCCTGATGCTGATTTTTCTTCTGTCCCTCGCGGGGATTCCGCCTCTGGCGGGCTTCTACGGAAAGTATTTTATTTTCCTGAGCCTGATTGAGAGCGGCCACTATATTCTGGCGTCCCTGGCCGTACTGTATGCGGTTTTTGGGCTTTATTACTACATGCGTATCGCGAATGCCATGTTCATGAGCGAGGCCTTGGATAAAACCCGGCTGCCTATCAGCGTGGCCATGCGGGTCGCGCTTGGCGTAACCGCATTCGCTACTGTCATTATCGGCATCTTCCCCGAGCGATTCATCCGAGTCGTGACTTGGTCGATGGGCCTCGGTTGAGGCTGTAGTCTATGTCTCCCCGCGAAGACGATCCTCCCGAAAAGAAGAGCATGTTGGTGCAACTAGCGAACTATAGCCAGTTAGCATTTACCCTTCCGGCAGCAACCGTCGCGGGATGGCTGATCGGTTTGGCTCTGGATCACTGGTTGCATACGACCTGGCTGTATTTGCTTGGGCTGATCCTGGGCATCGTTGCCGGTTTCGTGGAACTGATCCGCACGGTCACCTCTTCCGACTCAAAGAATTCATGATGAGCGACGACAGTGAGAGCCGAGCCGAGTCGTTCTACTCGGGCGCGCTGACGCGTATTCCGCGGTTCATGATCGCCCTGGCCCTGCTTCTCAGCGGAGCGGGGTGGGTACATTTTGGCTGGCGCGTCGCCGTCGGGTTCGCCTGCGGATGCGCCATCGCATACCTCAATTTTCATTGGCTGGAGCGGGTTGTAAGCGCCTTGGCGGACCGCGCCACCCAGACGGCGTATAAGCAATCGAGCGGTGGAATTGTGTTTAGATTTCTGGTGCGGTACTTTTTGATGGCAGCAGCCGCGTATGCTATATTCAGTGTTTCTCCCGCGAGTCTTTATGGGCTCTTTGCGGGCCTGTTCCTGCCCGTAGGGGGCATCGCGTGCGAAGCGGCTTTTGAGTTGTACATGGCTTTGGCGCGCGGATTCTGAGTACCCCAGCAGAAAGTCTGAAGGCAAAGCCAAGAGCTAGGAGCGAATATCTAGAAGCTGGATCATGCACGAACAACTTTGGTTTACAGCGTTTCTGAATCATCTTTTCGCCGGCCCAGTCACTGGGCTGCTGCGGACGCTCCACCTTGAACCGAAGTATCCGGATGCGCCCATCGCTAATTCGGTGGCGATGGAGCTTCTGGTATTTATGTTCCTGGTGATCGTATTTGCTCTTGTGCGTTCCCGGCTTTCGGTCGACAGGCCGGGCGCACTGCAGCACATCTTCGAAGGCGCCCACGGATTCGTTCAGGATCAGAGTCACGAAATCATCGGTCATCACAGCGAGGGTTTCACGCCATTTCTGATGGCGCTCGGTTTCTTTATCCTGATCTGCAACCTGATCGGCGTGATCCCCGGATTTGAATCGCCTACCGCGGTCCCAGTGGTCCCATTGGGCTGCGCGATTTGCGCTTTTGTTTACTACCAGGCTCAGGGATTCAGACACGCGGGGATCTCCTATCTGAAACATTTTGCCGGGCCGATGCCTGCGCTTGCGCCCCTGATGGTGCCGATTGAACTCATAAGCCATCTGGCCCGCGTGTTGTCGCTGACCATCCGTCTCTACGCCAACATGTTTGCCGGTGACATGGTGACATTGGTCTTCTTCTCGCTGGTCCCGATCGGAGTGCCGATCGTGTTTCTTGGATTGCACATCGGCGTGTCGTTGCTGCAGACGTACATCTTTGTTCTGCTAACGACCGTATATCTGGCCGGCGCAGTGGCGGAAGAGCATTAGATTGTCGCGCTGTAGAGACGTAGCTAGCTACATCTCTACAGGCCAATTTCATTTTTGGTTGTGCACCGTTCAGCGTGAGGGCGTCTGCAAGGTATGGCGTCAACCACCCCCTGGCGGTAATTCATGGTCCACGAGGAGAAACACGATGCGTAAACTGAGTAATCTGTTCATGGTGCTGTCGTTGTTATGCTTTGCCGTTCCTGGGTTCGCGCAGGGCGGGGAAGCGGCCGCTGGTGGAGTGAACTGGGTCGCGATCGCCGCTGGATTTTCCATGGCGTTCGCTTCCGGCATTTGCGCCTTGGCGCAGGGCAAAGCCACGGCCGCAGCGGCTGAGGGCTTGGCTCGCAATCCCGCAGCCCGGCCTGGCATTCAGCTGGCGCTGATTCTTGGCCTGGCCCTGATCGAGTCACTGGCACTGTACACCCTGGTGATCATCTTCGCCAAAGTGAAGTAGGAACGTTTCCAAGAATGGAAAAGCCCCGGCTCGAGTTGAGCCGGGGCTTTTTGTTTGCTTGCGATTTTAAGAAGGCAGAATTTAGACTTTGCGCTCACCCTGCCACTCGCTGCCTCGTATCTCCGGAGCACGCTCCACTGCTTCCATCAAGATTGCACGCAAGCGCAGACGGCTTTCCAGGTCAGTATTCACAATTTCAAATCCGACTTCGTTCACCCGGGCGCGACGCAGTAGAACCTGTCCGCGAATGTGCCGGACGCCAACTGAAATGTCGATATTTGCTTCCGAGCCCACGCGGAGATTGTCTTCCTTCGTGCCCATCCCGCCGCCTAAACTCAGTTCGCGAAGGGAGATGCTGGACTTTCCCCAAGAGCTGCTGATGATTGCGGATAAAGACCTTCGCAAAACGATTCGCTCGTAACGCCGCTGCCGCACCCATGGGCAGGCCGGAGCGGCGTCGAGCGGGGCAATCGCCAGTTCACCGGGCGCAAGGCCGCTATCCGACATGACCTGGCCTGCGTACCGCGGATCGATCTTGGCCAACGCTTGCGCGGCCGCGATTCGCAATTCGCGATGATTGGACCACTTCCACATCTTCTTGGCCTCGAGCAAGTTGCGCAGCACAGGAATGGATTCGGGTTCGCGCAGTCGCCCCAAGGACTCCACTGCCTTGATCTGAATGATCGCAGACCGGCCTTGGGATTCGCCAGCCTCCGCCATGACCATGAGTGGCGGCACCGTGGTGCGGTCGCCGCTCATGCCGATCTCGTCGATGGCCTGGGGCAGGACCAGCGCATCCAAATGCTCCAAAATCTCCAGCAGAGTACGTCCACGATCCGGAGCAGCCCCATAGGCGATCTGTCGAACCACGATATCGTGATAGAACCGGTTCCATTCCGGTAGACGGATAGGCAACAACTCCAGCAACGTCGGTACGTCCAGACGGCTCAACAGCCCGACTACTGCTGACGCTTGCCGTACCGCCCCCATCCGCAGCATTTCTCGCGCTTGTTGCAATGCGTTCGGCCCGAGATCTCTGACGATCTCTACCATCCGGTCGCATTCTTCGCGCCGCATGCAGCGGAAGAATCTGTCGGCGAGATGTTCCACGGCGGCCTGCGAAGTGCGGCGCAGCACGAGAATGAGGTCGGGAGGAACTTGTGGCAGTCGCAACGCCTCTTCAATGAACTCTGGCAGGCGGTTCTCCACTCCAATGCGTGGGCGCAGCTCGTTGGCCAGTGCCGGGCGCTGTTTGGCGACGCCTTCTATGGCTACGCAAACCTCACTCAAGGCGGCAAACTGTTTGCGATTTCCGGCCTCTGAACTCAGGCGTACAAAGGCCGCGCTAAGCAGACTTTGCACTTCTGGATCGGGGTCCCTGACCAGAGCCTCTCCAATTTTGTGAACGATGGGGCCGATCAAATCGATCCCGGGGCTGGCAAACAAATCGGCCAGCTGGCTCAGTCCAATTGCCGCTTTCCGACGAGGTTCCGCATCTTTGGCGGTGAGGCAACTAGAGTAGTTTTGCAGGATGGCGGCGGCGCCTTCCAGGTCTCCGCGCTCCAGCAAAACCTCGATAAACTGGCGAATATTGCGCGGTGGCACGCAAGGCGCCTCGCTCGACAGCAGTACGCTTTTCTTCCCCGCCTCCGGCACTTCCGCCCAGAACATTCGATCCAGAATGTCGGCATGGGACTCGACCAGAATCCCGGCCTTGCTCATCTTGTCTTCGTGCACTTTCAGGATCTGCCGCAAAGTGTCCATTTGCCGGCTCATATGTTCCAGCATCTGGTGCACGGCGTTGACCTTGATGTCACCCTTTTGGAAGCGTTCCATGGCGAAGCGGATCGCCATGTGCTCGGCCGCCTTCATCAAAAGAGGCGTATCGTTCTTTTCCGTGGGATTCTTTGCCGCCAGGCTTTCCAGCAGTTGTTGGAGGTTGAGCTTGGTGTTGGGATCTGCCTGGGTCAGTTCGTTTTGCAGCGATTCTGTCTTGGCACCGGGGTCGGCACCGACTTCCCCGAACTTGGTAAGCAGGCGGATCGCCTGCATCACTTCTTCTTCCTGAAGCGGCACAACTCCACCCGCCCAGGTTCCCCCGCCCGAGCCACCGCCATCGCCGTTGCCTGCATCGCCTCCACCCGCTTTACTGCTGGGAATATTCGGGACACTACCAATCGGGACGGTGCCGCCTGCACCGCCGGAACGGGAGCCTTCAGCCGCGGCAATGAGTTGCAACAATTTCTGTGGATCGTTCAGCCATTCTTTGAACTCGGGGCCGAGACTCTGGGCAGCGATTTGCGCCGCAATGGTCACGTCGGCTGAGCCCGGATCAGCCGCTACAAATTTCACTTCGTTGATCCGAATTGTGGAGGTCTTGTTGTCTCCGAAGATGTCTTTGATCTGCTGGACCACATCCTGAGCTTTGGACCCCCCCACGGCAAAGGCTTTGATCAGCCTAGCAAAATCGTCAACCGTGACTCCTTTTGAAAAGTGAATGCTGGCAAGCCCGGCCGCCGTCAGAAGTTGAGCAAAGCTGCGTTCGGCCTGCCCCGTTTCAAGGGCGACGCCATCCAGGAGGAGGCGGTTGTCGGAAACTCCCAGGAGGAAACCACTATCAGGCAAGCCGTGCTGAAGCTCATTCCACGTGACTTCAAATTGGCCTTCTGTGCGCTTGTGCTGAAAACCATAAAGCCGCACATACTTCACCAGGATGTTCAGGCTGTGAATAAAAGCGCGAGCGGACGCATTCCGATCTTCTCTCTTGGTTGTGGCGGCGGTGGAAATACGCGGCTCCTGAAACTCCGATCTAAGGTTAATGCACAAGGTAAGGGGATGCATGTTACGGAGGTAATTGTCCTCAAGTGAGCTTCAGGAGCGCCTTTGCCGCAGGTGGGACGAAAATTCCGAGCGGTTCGGATCTTTTTCCCCTGCCGAGGTGTTCGCGAAATAGCACTTCTTCAGTACTGGAATTAATTCCATCTAACGGCGAGAATGATTAATCATGCTGCAACCTCAGAAACCACGATGCCTCTCCCTGTAGCCGTCGCCACAGCAATCACCGCGCAGAAAAAAGCAGGCCTCGTCCTGTGGATGGAACGGGTGCTTGAGGAATGCGACCACGCCAGCGTGGAGTTTGGAGCTGATCCGGTTCACGATCTGCGGGTGGCGCTGCGCCGCTGCCGTTCCATGGCTGATGGCCTACGCGTCATGGATCCCGATCCTGCGTGGAAAGAGATGAAGAAGGCAGGGAGGCAGCTTTTCCGCGAGTTGGGGGAACTGCGAGATGCGCAGGTGATGGAAGAGTGGGTACGTAGTCTGAGCAATCCTGATGACCCGGTGGCCATCGCCCTATTGCAGTTTCTCGCCGGTCGTGAGGCGCATCTGAAGCAGCAAGCTGCCCAGGCATTACAGGACTTCGATCGCAAGCAGTGGAAGCGATGGATCGTCTCCTTGCCTCGGCGAGCGGCCAGAATGCGAACGGGAAGCGCCCTCTTCAAACACCTCGCTCTTGAGCGTTGGACTGAAGCATACCGATTGCATCACCTTGCGCTCCGCAGTCGCTCCCATATCGCATACCACCGTCTGCGTATCGGCTTGAAGCGCTTCCGCTATATCGTGGAGAACTTCTTGCCGGAGCAACATGCCGCGTGGAGCGACGATCTTAAGGAATTACAAGATGTGCTGGGAGAGGTTCACGACCTCGATGTACTTTGGACGACTGCACTCGAGGTCAACGCTTTTCCGGACGCTGATGCAAGGTCCAAATGGCATTCCCGAATCAACGAGGAGCGCACACGGAGGGTCGAGAAATACCGTGGCAAGATGGTGGGCAGGTTCTCGCTATGGCAAGTCTGGCGGGCCGAACTACCGGTCGGAAAGCAGATCGAATCTGTCGCGCTGAGCCGCCTCAAGCTGTGGGCTTCGCTGCTCGATCCTGACTTCAAGCACTCGGTTCGTGTAGCTCGATTAGCCCTTCAGCTTTATGACGGATTGCCAGCTAAGGGAGCGCCTGCGGACTCCGGGCCAGGAGACGAACGCACCATCCTGCAGGTCGCCGCTCTGCTGCACGATGTTGGCCTCGCCAAGGATCAAAAAGGGCATCACAAAACTACTTACAACCTGATTCGGCGTCTGCCGCCTCCCTTGGGCTGGAGTGCCGAGAAGATGCACTGGGTTGGCATCGTCGCCCGTTATCATCGAGGGGCAATGCCGCAGGTTGGGCAAAAAACGATCCTAGGACTAAACCAAGCCCAACGCCAGTCCGTCCTGAAGTTGGCGGGGATTCTGCGCTTGGCTAACGCATTTGACAGCGAGCGAAACGGACGCATTCAACGTCTCCAGGTCCAGCAGCACAACGGTTTCTTTGAGATCGCCGCGCAAGGCTACTCTCCGCGCGATAGCGTGGCCGAGAATGTCGCCGCCGCACGCCACCTCCTCGAAACCGTCTATCGCCGCCCGGTGATGGTGAAACCACTGAGAGCTCCGAGGCCTAAGCCAGCAGCCAGAAGCTAGAAGCTTTCGAGTCACTTCCATCTGCGCCCGCCAGCGAGTACAACCTAACCATCTCTATGACTCACGCCCAACTGGTTCAGAAGGCCGTCGCATGGCTGCGCTCCTATCGTTGTGGAGTTGTTCTCTCCGAGCAAGCTTGCCTTAGCGGTGAAATGCCCGACGCCATCGGATGGAAGCGAGCCTGCCACTCTGTGCTGGTCGAATGCAAGATCTCGCGCGCTGACTTTTTCGCCGACCGCGACAAGCCCTTCCGCCGGAAACAGGAACTAGGCTTGGGCTGTGAGCGCTTCTACCTGACGCCCTTGGGCATCCTTCGTCCGGAGGAACTGCCCGCTGGCTGGGGACTGCTCGAATGCCACAATCGGAAAATCAGGCTTCTCCAGCCTGCAGCAAAAAACTTGCGCACTGCAACCGGGTTTCGCTACGAAATGAATTTGCTGCTCGCCAGTCTCCGTCGTGTGGAAATTCGCATCGAACCCCGGAACCTAACCGAGTTCCTGAAGTGGAAGAATCGCCTGGCCGAGTATAACCGCGGCCAATTGCCAGAAGGCGTTGTGCCCACAGAAGAAGAGCCTAACTTCTTCCTGGAGACGGAAGCGGTCCCCAATTGAGCGCGTCGGTTGGTTGACTGATCCGTGCGAATTCGAGTAATCCGTGGCTGGTTTAATGACTCAAAAAGAAAACCGGGCTGGTTGGCCCGGCTTCTTACAGCGTCGAGTTGAGATGTGGTTACATCACAGCGCGGCGCAAGCTGACGCCGAGTTTACACATTGGGTCAGCCGAAAATTGCTATCCCACATCGGAGAAGACGAAGGAAACATTGCTGGGGTAAGTGCAACTTTAAAGCCAGGATGGCGGTTATGCATCGCTTGATGAGATGACTGTAAGTCTATGCATTACAATTACTTACTTAACGGCGCAACTAGCTGCCAGCGCTGTTCTTCCAGCCAAGATGCAAAGATTTGCACATCTTGGAAAGCGACGATCACAACTCCCGCCGCCCCTCAATGGACTTCAGCATCGTGATCTCGTCGGCATATTCGATGTCGCTGCCCACGGGAATGCCCATGGCAATTCGTGTCACCTTGAGCCCTGCCCGACGTAATTGCCCCGAAAGATAGGTCGCGGTGGCTTCGCCCTCGACTGTCGGATTGGTGGCAATAATGACTTCATCCACCTGGCCGTCCTCGACCCGCCGCATCAGATTGGAGATGCGTAACTGCTCCGGACCTACGCCGTGCAATGGAGAAATCGACCCGTGCAGCACGTGATAAACCCCGTTGAAGTGTTTGGTCTTCTCGATGGCCCCGATATTGGTGGGTTCTTCGACGACGCAAACCATCCGCTGGTTGCGGGTAGCGCTGCTGCAGTAGACGCAAGGATCAACATCGGTAATGTTGTTGCAGATGGAACACAGACGCAGCTTGGCCTTCACATCGCGCACCGCGGCGGCCAGCGCCTCCGCGTCTTCGTCATTGGAGCGCAGGATGTGAAACCCGAGCCGCTGTGCGGTCTTGCTGCCAATCCCTGGCAGCTTCTTGAGTTCGTCGATCAACCGCGCCATCGGCTCTGCAAATTTAGACATAGAATAATTGAGTAGTCGGGTGATTGAGTAATTGGGCAATTGAAAGGCCGAGAATGGAAAAGACAATTGCCCAATTCCTTAATTACCAATTTTCACATTCCCGGAATTCCCAACCCACCCAGCATTCCGCCCATGGTGGATTGCATGGCTTCATCAACTTTCCGGCTCGCCCCGTTGATCGCCGCGGTCACCAGATCCTGCAACATTTCCACGTCGCCGCTCTTCACCGCCTCGGGATCGATCTTCATGCTCAACACCTGCTTGCGGCCATCCATCTTGACCACGACGGTGCCTCCGCCGGACGTACCCTCGACCACGGTCTCCTCCATCTTCTTTTGCAGCACTTCATATTGCCGCTTTGCCTGCGACATCAACTCTTGTATGTTGAATCCGCCCATTGAATCCTTCCTAGTGAACGTGTGGCGCGGGCGCCCTCGCCCGCGTGGCCCCGATAACAATCTAGCCTCACCGTTTTTCCTTGTAATCAATAATCGTCCGAATTTCCGCGCCAAACTTTTCCTTCATGCGGCGAACAATCGGATCCTGCTCCGCCCGGCTGCGCCCTCCGCCGTTGGACGACGGACGGCTCGTCGCCGTGCTCGCCGCCCGGTTACCAGGGATCACCTTCAGCTTAAGCGCGCGTCCAGCAACTCCACTGGCCGTCGCGATGGCAAGCCGTCTGGCATCGGCTCCGAGCGTCATGTCGATCACGGCCGCCGATGATGCCACCTTGACCACCAACTCGTTTCCCTCGATCTGCCATTCTCCGGCTTCCAACATCGAAACCAACATTTGGTGCCCGCCAGCAGCCAACGCATTCAGCACCGGGTTACGCAAAGAATCGTGCTGCGGGTCGTCTTTCCGGAATTGTTTTTCCGGAACACTCTCTGGTCCGACGGATACTTCAGCTGTAGCCTCGGCGACCGCTGCTGGAGCTGCCGCCCCCATCACCACGGTTGCCGCGGCCCGGCCGGTTCCCGACGCAGGAATGCCTGCAGAGGGATTGTCGTCGCCTAAGAGCTGCGGCTTCCCACTTTTTCGAGCCGAATCCGCTGCGAAAGGTGAAACTTGATTCGCACGAGCGGGCATTGTCGATTCCAACTTCTTCGCATCAGGAACAACCGTCGGCCTACCCGTGGTTCTCGGACCGCTGGTGACGGCTCCGCCGGCAGCGCTCAACAGCTCTTCGATCGGCAGCAAGCGTTGCGCGTGCGACATCTTCAGCAGGCCTAATTCCAGATGAAAGCGTTGTTCCTGCCGGTATCCAAGCTCACCATGAGTGCGCAACATGATCTGCAGATGCCGCGCCAGATCCTCTTCGCTGAACAGGTGGGCGACACGTGCCACCCGAGCCCGTTCATCTCCCGAAATCTGCAGCAGGGAAGAGTCTCCCCCGGCAATCTTGGCCACTACCGTATTGCGCAGAAACCGCACCATCTGTCGGGCAAAATGAGTTGGACTGTGGCCTTCGCTGATCAACCGGTCCACCAGCCGCAGCACGTCTTCGCTGGAACTCCGGGCCACCGCCTGCATCACTTCTTCGAGCACCGCGGAGGGCGCGGCCCCTGCCAACTGCCGCACAGCATCGGCGGTGAGGCGTCCATTGCAAGAAGCAATGGCCTGGTCCAGAATGGAGAGCGCGTCGCGTATCGATCCGTCTCCTGCCTCGGCCAACAACGCGAGCGCATCTTCGTCAGCTTCGATTTTCTCCCGGCCTGCCAGATCCCTCAGTTGCCCAAGAATCTCTTCAAAGCGAACCGCCCGGAAACTGAAATGCTGGCAACGGGAACGAATCGTTTGTGGAATATCTTCCGGCTGAGTCGTGGCCAGCATAAAAACCACATGGCTGGGAGGCTCCTCCAAGGTTTTCAGCAGGGCATTGAAGGCCGCATCCGTAATCTGATGAGCCTCATCAAGGATGTAGATTTTGAACCGATCGCGCGCCGGACGATAACGCGCCGCCTCGCGCAATTCTCGAATCTCATCGATGCCCCGGTTGGTGGCTGCGTCGATCTCGATCACATCCACCGAGTTTCCCGCCCGGATCTCGGTACAAGAATCGCAAACGCCGCACGGCTCCGTCACCGGCTTGTCAGAAGACCGGCAGTTTAGCGCCATAGCCAAAATACGCGCCACGGTCGTCTTGCCGATGCCCCGGTGCCCGCTGAAGATGTATCCGTGGGCCGTGCGTCCCTGCTCAAGGGCGTTCTTCAACGTCCGTGTAACGTGCTCCTGCCCTATGACTTCAGAGAAGGTTTGCGGACGGTATTTGCGCGCCAGAACCTGATAGCTCATGGTGTGGAAGCTCGATTATACGTGATGCTGGAAGCTCGCGGGCCGTATCGCGTCGGTGAAAAACTCGAGGGCCGGCATCGCCCACGTAGGCCCGGACGCCTCGTCCGGGCAGCGAGCAAAGCGAGGCGGGATTTCGGGCCAAAAACGTCACCTCGCATCTTCCACCACGAAGTCCTTGCAGAAAAGATACTCCACAGAGTAGGCTTCTGTGTTGGCTTTCTGGCCGAACAAAGGGGCTCCAATGCAACTGAAACTAACTGTCCGTACGGTGGATGATATTGTGGTGGTCGATTGCGCAGGTCGCATCGTTTTTGGTGAAGAGTCCGCAGACTTGCGCGACACAGTGAGAATGGTGATCACGCAGAGCAAGCGCGTGATACTCAACTTGTCAGGCGTAACCTACATCGATAGCGGCGGCCTGGGAACGTTGGTAGCCCTATACACAACCGCCCGTAACAACGGCGGCTCCATCAAGCTGGCCAATCTGACCCAGCGTGTGGGAGACCTGCTGCAGGTAACCAAGCTGGTGACCATTTTCGATGTCTATGACAGCGAAGAGAAGGCTCTGGAGTCATACCGCAAGGACGCAGCCGCTTAAGCTTCGTGTGGCGCGGGCGCCCTCGCCCGCGTCTGTTTATCCGGTAATTTCCTAATCTCAATTGGCGTGCGCCCAAAGAAGAGCCATCTCACATGACGATGGACAGCCGCATCCTTGCCACAATCCGCAAAATTCCCCGAGGCAAAGTCTCAACCTACGGTGCCATCGCCCGGGCTGCTGGATATCCTGGAGCCGCCCGGCAGGTGGTTGCCGCGCTGCGCCGGTCCTTCGACCTGCCATGGCAGAGGATACTGGGCGCCGGAGGAGAAATTAAACTGCGCGGGGATTCAGCGATAGAACAGCGACTGCGCCTGGAATCCGAAGGTGTGACTTTTCGCGGACGTCGCGTGGATATGAAGCAACACGAATTCAAGTTCGCGCGAGTGAAAATTGCAGGCAAGCAAAAGAAGAAGGGACCTACTCGGCCGAAGGCGGGCCGACGACGAACGACCACCGACTAACGACTGCTCTTAAACTGCTCGTCGATCTCAACCTGATAACCCGCGCTCAGCCGGTTGGTTTCATTCGCCATCCCCACGACCGCCATCAACTCTCTAAACATCTCGTCCGTCATGCCTTTCTTTGTTGCCGATACAGTATGAGACGCAATGCAGTAGTCGCACTGGTTACTGACGCTGACCGCAACGTAAATCAGCTCCTTGGTCAACGGGTCGAGCGCCCCCGGAGCCATAATTTGTCTAATGTCTTCCCATGTCCGTTTCAAAGTTGCAGGATCGTTTGCAATGGCCTTCCAGAAATTATTGATCCAATCGGTCTTCCGCACAGCCATAATGTCGTCGTAAACCGCCCGCACTTCCGGGCTCGCGTCTTTGTACTCGATCAATCCAAGGGTCGCCATTTTGTCTCCAGGCCGATTCTCTCCGCGCCCTCCGCGGATTCTTCTCTGCGAACTCTGCGATAAGCTCTTGACTTATGAGCTCTTCGGCACCTGCCCACTCAACAATTTCCCTAACTCGCTCGACGAGCAATGCAAACCGACATAGAAGGTGCCAAACAGCGCATAGACCGCACTCACTTCATCAAACCGCATCTCGTAGATCAGCTTCTTGAATACCAGGGGATCATCAGCAAACAAATCCACTCCCCACTCCCAATCGTCAAATCCAATCGACCCGGTGATGATCTGTTTGACCTCGCCTGCATACCGCCGGCCTACCAGACCATGCTCATTCATTTGCCGCGCCCGCTCTTCGATTGGAACGGTGTACCAGTTCTTGTCTTCCCCGCGACGCCGGTCCATAGGATAGAAACAAATGTAACGGTGCTTCGGCACTTCGGGAAATAAACGCGGCCGCATGGCCTCTCGCTGCCGCGCCAGAGTTTCCTTGATCGCGCGATTCCATTCCTCCGAGTGCGGCTCGACACCGCGTTCTGCAAGCTCGCTGTACACCTTGATCGTGGACTCATACAGCCCGAGCTCAATGACCGAGAGATACGATGTCGTCGGCTCCAGATAATCGCTCAGCCGCAGCCGGGCTATCTGCATTTCCGCCTGATTCAATTCGTCGAACGATTGCCGGAAGTGGATAAACATCAGATCGCCCTTATGTCCTATCAAGGAATAAAGCCCGGACTGGCCCGACGCATTCTGCTCCATCTTCGCCAGCACGCTACTGGCCTCGTGGATGACCTTCGCTTTTTGTGCCGGACGCAGCAATCGCCAGGCCGACCAGCGAAAGCGCATCATCTGATGCAGCACGCTGTAACCCTCAATGGTTAACGGGACAGGCGGGATCTCGCTTGAAACCATGGTGGCACGCGCGTGTTCCGGTTGAGCAGTGCGGGAAACTGGCATAGGTTTTCCTCGTCGAACCTATTGTAACCGCGAACCGAACAATGCAGGCGCGGGGGTCCGCCCCCGTGCGCCGCCCAGAAATTGTTACGGACTGAGAAGTATTCTGTGCGGAAGGTTATCTTGAACACGCCAGTCTGCCGCTGCCAGAGTCTTGGGGAGTCGCTCCAGAGCGGCAAATTGAAAATATTGCGAACTCAATGCACGCGGTTATACAGCACAGCCTCGACGTAAGTCACCGCATCGCAAACATCCAATCCGGAAGCCAGCAGGCCAATCACATCGTCTTCGGTCAAGCCCGCTTGCTGCGATGCCTCCTGCAATCTCTCTACCGCAACGAAGATGGGTACCCGGTATTTATTTTCCATGATTTCAGCCCTCCTTTTGCCGTTCGCATGAATCTGGTTCGTATGAATTTAGAAACGGGCAGTACAGAAAACACCGGGTCCTCCCCCGAAGACCCTAGTCAGCCACCGAACTGCCCCTGTCTTGCCCCGAAATCCAGAGCAAGCCTGAATGCAGCCTCCGGTGGAACTTCTAGCAGCGGAGCGAGCGATGGAGGAGTGGTAAGAAACTGGAGCCCGCATGAGCAAACACCAGGGAGTGCTCACGGCGGCGTGATGCGGTCTGAGCAGAGAAACTAAACACCACAACCGTGTTCAGGCTGAGCAAAGTTGGCGCGGATGTGACCTGAGCGTGTACATCAACCGGCGCGGTACCTCGATGAAAGGCCGTGTCAGGCAGGTCCACTTCCGGCAACACAAGAATTAGCACGATAAGAAACAGCAGGGTCATCAGAACGAATAAACCCGACGGTTTTATCGTCCAGCGTCCCATGAGATGGAAGATAGCACGGAGTTGAGCGGCGTCAAACCCCACGAACGTGCTACGCGTCTACGACAATTCATAGTAGGCTGCGAACATCCACAGATCGAATGCAAGTCGTGACTAGCAAACTAAACTCACACCGCGCGCAGCACGATCATGCTGGCGTCATCCTGAAAACGTCCGCCGCAGTGTACCGAAGCCGCCTGCATCAACAATGTCTTCAACTCCTCTGCGCCAGCACTTCGATTCTCCTGCGCAATCCTGATCACGGATTCCTCACCAAACGCTTCGTCCTCCTGATCACAGGCCTCGACCACTCCATCGGTGAACAGCATCAGCGTGTCCCCAGTCTGCAGTTGCACATCGCTCTGCTCATAAACCCAGTCGGGAAATTGTCCGAGCACCGCTCCTGACGCGTTCAGTTCGTTGGTCACCCCATTCGCCCGTACCAGCAGCGGAGGATTGTGTCCGGCATTGCAGTAGGTCAGGCGATTGTCCTTGCTGTCGAGCACGCTATAGAAGAACGACACGAACTTACCCACAGGAGCGATCTCGCACAGAATGCGATTGAGCCTGCGGCACAACTCGCGCGGCGATCGCGTGTCCCACATCAACGGTTTCAGCGCCGCCTGCAAGCTGGACATTAAGAGCGCCGCCGGTAATCCCTTACCCGATACATCAGCAATGCAAAGCACGGTCTGCGTCTCACTAATGCGAACCACATCGTAAAAGTCCCCGCCGACGTAGCGTACTGGTTGGGTCATGCCGGCGATTTCATAGTCTTTCACCTGCGGGATCTTCCTGGGCAGCAGATTGCTCTGGATTTCGCGCGCGTCCTTGAGTTCGTCCTCTCGTTGACGCCGTGCCTGCCGCAGCGACCGACAGCGCTCCACTTGCGTTTCCACCTTTTCCAGCAGCACCTGATTCGCCCACGGTTTCTGTACGAAATCAGACGCCCCGCGCCGCATTGCTTCCACCGCCAGGTCCACCGTACTCCAGGCAGTCATCATCACCAACGGAAGGTTCTCGTCGATCAAGCGAATCTGCGAAACCAGTTCCAGACCCTCGCCGCCTGCCGTCGTGTCCCGCGTGTAGTTCAAGTCCATCAGCACGACATCGAACTCACGCGCCCGCAGTGCCTGCAACACTCGCGCCGGATGCGTCACCGCCTCTGTCCGATACCCATGGCTCTTGAGCAACAACTGCAGGGCATCCAAAACGTGCGGCTGATCGTCCGCCACCAGAACACGCCCGGCAGGCGAAACTCCGGTTGCGATCTCGGCTCGATTCGACGGGAAGGTTTGTAGGCTTTCCATGCAGAAGGGAATTGCACCCCGTGGGCCAGCCGAACTCAAGTGTAAGCTGCTGATTTCACAGGGAACAGCCGCTTGGAAGAAGATCAAACTTAGGGTTCGACTGTGCGAGCCCGGAACTACGCGTCCGAAAACGAACAGATATCCTATGGAACTTTGAACCCTCAACCGGCAGACTCGGACCGGCCAGACGGCAGTCATCTGAGGAAAGCGGAGGATCCATCACTGCTTTCACAGATGGTTTGTTGAAGGATACGGCTCCCAACCCGGGCGCCAAGGCCCGCTATTGAGCAAGGTACTGTAGTGTTGCCTGCCTTCCTTATATCAGGAATTGTCACGAATGGTGACTACAGCGTTCACTGTATTGCCCGCAGCCAACGCATTGGGTATCTTTGGATCGAGGTTCAACCTTAGCGGTCATGGGTTAGCGCCGGTGGCATCGACATTCGACCCTCACGATCGCTCATAACCCTGACTCAAACCCGCACGTTTCAGGCCGGACCTACGGAGGGTCGGGCCTTTTTCTTTCTCAGACGTGCCGACGATTGAGTTAACGGCTCACCTTTCCCTCGTACTCCTCTGCATTGACCCAATATGCCTTCCGGAAATCAATTTCCCCGGAGAGTTGGTCCCGGATTAGTAGCTGAAGGACTGGATTTCGCTGACCCCAGAATCGGGACCATCCACGTACCCGCCCCGAACGCTAGGGTGCAGGGCAATGTGAGCGGGGATTACATTGAACGTATTTGAAAAATTGAACCCGTTGAGCGTTTCCTTCAGATTGCCCTTGGTGTCGTAGACGTAAATTGTGCTGCCGCTTGACGACGAACTTGAATTTGGTTGAGCAATCAAGAACAGCTTGTGGAGGGAATCAAACTCGACGTCCGCTCCGCTGAAAAATTGCTGTTCCCCCGAGTTCGGCAGCACCACAGTGAATCCGGTCTCTTTCTTGAGGTTGTAAAACTCCACGCTGGCGTCGTCTTCCGTCGTCGTACAAGCGATGCCATCCGCTGACTCGATGGCGATGCCATTGATGAAGCCGAAGCCAATCCCCGTAAACTCCGAGAACGCGCCCTTGGTCAAGTCAACCACGCCGATTACCGGCAGGCAGCCAAAGCATCCATTTCCTCCTCCCAAAACCGCGACGTTCGTCTCCCTGTCATATGCGATCGGCGGAGGAACGCTCCCAAAGTTATTGGAGTCCGTGATCTTGACGACAGGCCCAAACGTATTTGCGGCCACGTCAGAACTGAATACCAGCGGGATGAAATTTCCACTATTGTCATAGTCGAAGACTGCGACCTTCGCGACTCCCTGGCTGCGACTCACCCCAGTCGGCATAATGATGTGCTTAGCTCCAATCGGCGGCGTCCAGAGATCGGTGAATTTGTTCGAGGCAAGGGGATTCAAAGTATGGAATATCCGCTTGACGACGAATCCTCCTTCAACGTGCTCCCGCTCGACCAGGCCAACGCTGCTGCCGGCGATTCCCATGGTAACGAAGTCGTCCTGCGATTCCAGTCTGTCCACAACTTTGAGAATCTTGCCCGTCTTTTGGTCAAATGTCTCGACGGCGGCCAGTATGTTTCCGTCGGCTAGCGTCTTCGCCTCACTGAGCAAGCCTTCAGTGCCGTTCTGATCGATGTCAAATCCGAAAATCTGTCCGCCGAACTTGCTGCGAACCAGAACCTTGCCGGCGCCGACATGCTGGATCGCCTGCGACTCGAGGGTCTGCCCGAACAAGGCAGTGACGGCAAAAAGCATCAACGCCGAAGCAAAGAGCAGGTGCCTGGCGAAAGTAAAATGTCGAAGTGGGCTGTATTTCCACCCCATTTGCATATTATTTCTCTCCTGATTAGACGAATCAATTCTGTCCCGGACGGCCTTCCGAAAATCGGGCCGCGCAATCACACTAGGCCGACCAACCCCTCGCTGTGTCAGCCCCTTGTCAAAGATTTGTAAAACCGGAAGACAGAGAATTGTCATCATGAGCACAGCGGAGGCTAAGACCTCGTCACACGTCCTGCAGACTATTGATGGAGGATGGGCGTCCCCGCCCGTCCTTTCGAGGATAAAATAAATGATGGGTGCCCCACCCTTTCGCGTTCTTTGCGAAGGGTGGGAGCTTAGACCTAAACGAGCAGCCGTCGCGCAGTCTACAGTGCCGTGCAGACCGCCTTGACTTCCGTGTACTGCTCCAACACTTCATGACCCATTTCGCGCCCCCAACCCGACTGTTTATAACCCCCGAAGGGCAGGGCAGCGTCGAAAATGTTGTAGCAGTTAATCCAGACCGTACCGGCGCGGAGTTGGGAAGCCAGGCGATGGGCTTTCTGGATATCCCGAGTCCAAATGCCTGCAGCTAACCCGTAAACCGAATCGTTAGCTTGAGCGAGCACCTCTGCCGGATCGCTGAACGGAATGGCCGTGACCACCGGTCCGAAGATTTCCTCCTGCACGACCTTCATCTTTTCGTTGGTATTCACCAGAACCGTCGGCTTGACGAAGTAGCCTTTGTCGCCGTGCCGGCCTCCTCCGACCACGGCCTTGGCGCCTTCCGAGAATCCCGACTCGAGATATCCACAGACGCGATTCATTTGTTCGGCGGAAACCAAAGGACCCATATCGGTTGCCTCATCTTGTCCCGACCCGACGTTGATTTTCTTCGCGTGCTCGGCCACGCCTTCGACAACCTTGTCGAAAATCTTGTTCTCGACGTAGAGCCGCGAGCCGGCGCAGCAGCATTGTCCGTGATTGAAGAAGATGGCACTCGCGGCCCCGGCAATCGCGCTATCGAGGTCAACGTCAGCAAACACAACATTCGGAGACTTGCCACCCAATTCGAGCGAGACCTTCTTCAGATTCCCTGCGGCCGCCTGCAGAATAAGTTTGCCGACTTCCGTCGAGCCTGTGAACGCAACTTTGTCCACACCGGGATGAGCAGCTAGCGCGGCCCCGGCCGTCTCGCCGTAGCCCGGGACGATGTTCACCACCCCATCCGGAATACCGGCTTCCTGAATCAGTTCGCCCAAACGGAGTGCAGTAAGCGGCGTCTGCTCCGCGGGTTTAAGCACAACGGTGTTCCCCGTAGCCAAAGCCGGACCCACCTTCCACGCAGCCATCAGCAAGGGAAAATTCCACGGAATAATCTGGCCGACGACGCCAACAGGCTCGCGCAAAGTGTAAGCCAAGAATTTCGCTCCAGGCGCATAAGGCACCGAAATTGGAATAGTATTCCCCTCAATCTTCGTAGCCCACCCAGCCATGTACCTCAGAAGGTCTACGGCTAGGGGGACATCGGCTGCGCGGGCGACTTTTAGGGGTTTTCCGTTGTCGAGAGATTCCAGTTCGGCGAACTCGTCCAGATTTTCTTCGAGCAGGTCGGCGAGCTTCCAGATAGCGCGGCCGCGCTCGGAGGGAGTTAGTTGCGACCATCGACCGGTCTCAAAGGCACTGCGGGCGGCTTTGACGGCGCGGTCGATGTCCTCGTGATTACCCTCTGCTACGTGCGCGAGAACCTCTCCGGTTGCCGGGTTATAGGTGGCGAAGGTTTGGCCGGACAATGCTTCCACCCACTTGCCGTTGATCAACATCTTGTGGGTTCGGGAGATAAAACTCTGTACCTTGTCTTCACGTGGATGGATTTTCAAAGCTGTTGCCATAATTTCCTCCTGACGTAGAGATGTTCAGCGGATTCCATGAATACCTTTGCGATACTTCCAACCCACGGCTTGCGCCGTCGGCTCCATTCTTTCGCCGCTTCGCCGCTGCGGAGGGCGATCCTTCTCGGCAGTTGCAAATTGTAGCTCATTTCACTGGCTGAGGGACGCCCCTTTCTGTCCGATCATGATGGCTTCCTGCATCTGGCGGAACAGGTCGCCGATGGCTGCCGGTGAATGAGACACGAATATGGTGTTGCTCTTGTCGTTGGCGCCAATTTCTTTCATGGTATCTAAATATTGAGTGACGAGGACGAGCATCATCACGTCGTGCGGTGTAGAGCCCTCGACTGCCTTCGAGAAGGCCTCGACGGAGTCTCTCAGGCCTTCAATGATCGCTTTGCGCTGGTTGGCGATGCCCTGGCCTTGCAAAGCTTTGCTCTGGGCCTCGGCTTCGGCCTGTTTCACTTTCAGGATTTTCTCGGCCTCGCCGCGAGCAGTGGCCGCGACCTGTTCGCGCTGGGCCGCGTTAATGTCGTTCATCGCGGCCTTTACTTTTTCATCCGGCTCGATGTCGGTCACCAGAGCCTGGTCGATGGCGTATCCGTAGGTTTTCATCACATCGTCCAAACCTTCTTTGATCGCAATTGCAATGTCAGATTGCTGCAAGAAAGCATCGTCAAGAATCATCTTGGGAACGTGGCCGAGAATGACGTTGAACACGTAGGAAGAAATCTGCTGCTTGGGATTCGCCAGCTTATAGAAAGCCTCATACACTTTTTCTGGAATCACGTGATACTGGACGGAGACGGGAATTTTTACGAATACGTTGTCTTTGGTTTTAGTTTCGACGTCGAGGGCCAGTTGCTGGACACGCAAGTCGATGCGGCCGGCGATCTGATCGAGCCATGGCAACTTGAAATTGATGCCGGCATTGGCAACACGAAGGAACTTGCCCATGCGCTGGATCACGACAGCTTCGGCGGTTCTCACCTGGAAGAACCCGCTGAGGATGGTGCCGACTGTGAAAATAGCTACGATCGCATACAGGAAAGCCGCGAAGCCTTGCGAAACGTCCATCGATAGTCCTCCGTCCAGTTCTTGAGGTGCTGGCAGACGGCTGCGGCCGCAGGCTAGCACGAACGGGAATCGGAAGCATGATAGCGGTTAGGAGGACTTCCCACAATTCCTAAATGGCAGTTGCGCTATTAGTTTTGCCAGTCGTGCGGCTGCGCCGCGTGGATTACAAAGGATGGTCTCGCTAGACAAATTCTGATTAAATGTTAACGTCAAATTCGTGCCGCACGGGCGTGTACGCCCGCGCCTACATTCGCTCAACAGGAAGGTCGATTATGAAGAATCTGTCGAGGTTTTCCCGGCGTGAGTTCGTGACTCTGGCCGCGGCAGGACTCAGTCTGGCTGTCCCCAAGGGGCTGCTTGCAGTTGCGCAAAAAGAATCAACGGCTAAGGCGCGGCCATCCATCAGCGCGGACGAAGCATTGCGCCAGCTTATCGAGGGCAATGGACGGTTCGTGAAAGGGCAGCCCGCGAGTCCGCGGCGCAGTCCTGAGGATTTTTCGGCGCTGGCGGAGGCCCAGTATCCTGAGGCGGTAATCGTAAGCTGCGCGGATTCCCGCGTGGCGCCGGAAATCTTGTTTGATGTCGGTGTGGGCGACGTCTTCGTGGTGCGTATAGCCGGCAATGTGGTGAGCGGGGCGGGGGTTACTGTCAAAGGCAGTATTGAGTATGGGATTGCCGAGCTGAATGCGCCGCTTATCGTCGTTTTGGGCCACAGTGGTTGCGGCGCGGTCAAAGCAGCGATGAAGCACATTGATGCCAAGGATTCGCTACCGGGGGCGATTGATGGCCTGGTCGAGCTGATCAAGCCTGCCGTTGCCCAGAGCAAGGGAGAACCCGGCGACGCGCTGGAAAACGCAATTCGGAAGAACGTGGAGATCGGAGTGGAGCGCCTCAAGGAACTGCAACCGATCCTGGCGCCGCGCGTTAAGGACGGAAAGGTGAAGGTTGTAGGCGGTGTGTACGATCTGCGCACTGGGAGGGTGACCATGCTGTAGCAGGCAAAGCGTCGCAACGGCTGGAACGCCTCAGGACGGCCGACATTGCTCGCGCAGGGTGGCGCTGCGGGCACAATACATCGATCCGTCGCCATCTCTCAGGATAACAGCGTTTGGGCCGGCGCCCGCGCCTACATTGGATTATTGGGGAAGCGGCGGCGGGCTTGTTTCAGTCAATATCTTTCCCGGCGGTGGCACTGGAGCCACGACGTAGCAGGGCAATGGGCTGTTCCAGGGTAGCGTGGTAGAAGGGAAGTTTTGGGCGTAGGTAAGGGAATACTTCGTTTCCACAAACTGACCATGCGGAGCGAAGACGGCACGCCTGGAAATGTTTTCGAGAGTATCGTCGCAGGTGACGTCCCTTACGGCCGTAAGTTTATATAGCTTTGAATAGTCGAGGCCCCGGACCGGCAGGTGGGGCTGATAGATGAGAAATGTGTTGGACAGGGTCACGAACTGAGATCCGGTGGGCGAGAACATTTCAAAGACATAGGATTCGCGATTCATCCCGAAACCGGTCACCGAAGGGCCGTCGACCCGGGCCACAAATTTGCCGGTGAGGACTGTGCCCAATTGTTTCGCGGACCGGGCGGCACAATCAATCTCCGTGGCCGCGCAAAACATCAGCAGGAATATCGCAGCCGAAGTTCGCAGGCGTAGCGCGCTGTGTGGGTTTATCGCCAAGTTAAGTTCGCCAAACAAACATTCGATAGCGAACTTTAATAGCGAGTGCTACTGAAATTCGCTATCGAGGTGGAATTTAATTCCCAGCAGACAGTCCTTTGTTTACCAGCACCTTTACTTCGACCCGGCGATTTTCTGCCCGGCCAGACGCCGTCTCGTTGGGTGCTGCCGGATCTGCCGTGCCCATAGCTCCAGGCGCTACGATGTGCCGCACGGGCACATTGCAGTCCTGCAACAGGAACGCGATAACTTCCTGAGCGCGATCCATGCTCAACTGCTGGTTCATCGCGGCGTTCCCTGTGGAGTCGGCATAACCTTTAACCTCGATGATATAGCCAGTAAGGCCGGTAGCACTCTGCGCCAGTTGCTTGAGCGCGGCCTTGTCAGAAGCCGAAATTGTTGCGCTCCCGACCGCGAAGTTGACCGTTGCTTGTCCCTTCTTCTCATAGTCAGTAAGATCATCGAAACGCTTCGTGGTTGCCTGAATCTGCTGCTGGTTGGCGTCGACCTGCTCCTGATTGTTAGCAATCTGCTGCTTGTTGGCCGCAGTCTGCACTTGGTTTGCGGCAATACCTTGAGCATTGGTCTGAGTGGCTTGTTTGTTGGCCGCAATGTTTTGCTGGTTAGTCGCGACCGCGTGCTTGGTTGGGGTCAAGCCGGCTTGAATGGCTTCAGCCATTTCGAGGTCGTCCGAGTTGAAGTTGATGGTTTTGGCAACGACGCGGCTCTGGGCATCGCCGGTGCCGTCGACTGTAATTTTCAGTCCCGGGACCAGAACGGTAGCCGACATCTGCTTCTTGCGGAGGCCCAGACCTTTTGGCTGTTGGACCTTGGTATTATCGTCAAGCACAACGGTGACGGTGCTGCCGTCATTGGTTTTGATGGTCACAGATTCCCCGGTTCTTCCGGTAATCATTCCCTGGACTTTGACCTTCTCGCCGTTCGATGCGCCGTAGGCCATTCCGACTGCGAGGCAACAAACCAACGCAATGTATCCAACTCTTGTTTTGCGGTTCTGCATCATAATGTCATCCTTTCGTTTTGGTTGGTCCGTGAGGCTGGCTGGCGCTGCAGTCAGCCTCACGGAATTGTGGTTACGCGCTTCTATTCAGCAGGCGGGGCGGATGCAGCGGCTTGTTGTTTCGAAGCTTTCGTCTTCTTCGGAGCACCGGTTTTATCCGCTGGTAAGGAACTCTCGTCTACAACAGTGGTGTCTTTCACGGTGAATGTTCCGCCCTCAGGGACAAAGTAGAATTGGGCTTTGCTACCCGTGCCCCTGTCTTCGCTCTGGCGAACTTCTATGCGGCTGGCGTCAATCTGCTGTTTAGCTTCTCCTCCCGTAAGGTACGCCTTAGCATTGTAAGCCCGAAGACCTTCAACCTCGGTTACTTTGACTTCCTCTTCCTCTTGCGCGTACCCGACGACCACGAGTTTGCCATTGGGTTCGTGTTGCAGGCGAAGAGCAACTTCGTCCAGCACGGCCTTACACTCATTGTCGATGCGCGCAAGCTTCTTTGCATTCTTGAACTCACAATCGCTGATCAGGCTTTCGCTGACTACGGTGACCGGCGCAGGGAGCGCTTCTACGTTGGCGGTTGCCACGCAGGTGGCGCTTTGGCCGTGCACGTCGGTGACATTGACCGTTACATTCAGTGGTCCCGGTGGAGCGTTGCTGGTATCCAGAACGGCAGTAGACGAGAATTGGCCGGGCTGTCCGCCCGCCGTGGTCTCGCCTTCCTTGACGGATCCGGCGCTAGCGGAGAAATTGCGGTCCTTAATCTGGCTCCCGTCAGGACTGCTGCCCTGGACGCTGAGGTTGACCGGATCGCCGGGATGTACGGTCGTCGGAGTAGCCGAGCAAGCCACCTGAGGTGGTTGAGGCTGTTTCACGGTGAACGACGCCGAGCAAGAGGCAGAGTTCATCTTCTTCTCCTTTGGATCGGTGACAACCGCAGTGACGGTATAGCTGCCCGGAGTCAGCGTCGTAGTATCTATTGTGGCTGACGTGTTGTCCCCATTCACGCTTCCGCCTGTACCCTTCCAGTCGGTCGTTATAGGGTGTTTGGGATTAAAGTCGGCGGTTTGCAGAGAAGCCTTGACCGGTCCCTGCCAGGGCAGCACTTCGGTGGGGGCAACGGAACAGGAAGCCTTTGGCGGCGGCGGGGGTGCCCCTCCAAACCGGAAACTGAGGCCGGTGGAGTAGCGAAGGTTTTGCTGCCACTTGGTGGTGTTGATGTTTCCCGGTGCGTTGGTAATATTGAATGGAGAGAAATGGGTCGGCAGGTAGTCGAGTTGAACCGGGCGAAAACTGATCAGCCGACTCAGCCGGATGTCGATGCCTCCGCCCACAGCCATCGCAGCTGCGGTCTGCGTGCTGGCAAATTTTGTAGTCGTGGGGCCTGGGGTTACCGTGACCCCGGGCGGAGCAGTGGAACCTACGGGAATGAGCGAGTTAGGAAGAGAGAAACTTCTCGAATTGTGCACGCCCCCGGCCAGGAACTCCAGGAACGGGGAGACCACGCCGGCCTTGTTAAAAAAAACACGCGGCCCAAACAGATAGGTGAAGGCAGTTTGGTCGGGTGTGAGGGTGCCGCTGCTGCTGATGCTCAGCGCGCCGTTGTGAACACCGCCCAGTTCCGCTGCAAGTCCAATCCACTTGTTGAAGTTGTACTGAAAAGAGCCGACCCCGCCGTTTGCGGTGAAGGCGTTGACAGGAGCCGAAGCGTTAAACCGAACGAAGGTGTAACCGCCGTAAATTTCTTCCTTAGGTATATCTTGTGCAACCGAACAGACCGTAAACAGCAATACAAACGCGAAGCTCACAATTTGCTTATTCATGTAAGTTTCCTTCTTCTCCCACTCAACCGTACATTTGTCGAGACTGAAAGTGCGCCTGAATCCTGTAAGCCGATCTCTCAAACAAAAGCATGGCCAGTCGGACAGATTTACCTCGCTGCACTGAGGGAATGTTAGAAAGCAATCCGCCTCTCGCACACTACTAAATGTGCTAGTTTGCACGGGAGATTCTGCCAGTTTGGCCGGGGATGCGGGTCCACGGGCAATTGCGAGTCCATGCTTTGAACAATCCAGCCGGACTTGTCAGCAAGCCGGGTTCACGCGAGTGCCGCAAGCCAGTTGCGCTCTATGCTCACAATCCGGGCGCTGCTTAAGGTGCAGGGCAAAAGACTGGCAGAAGTAGTAGGTATAACGGGAGGGATTTGCGGCTAGCATTTCCGTGACGAAGCCACCAGACCTCGAAGGATGGGGCCAATGGAATGTGGCCCGGCATCGAGTTGAGGCGCGGCGAATGAGGGACCACAAGTCCACCGTCCTTATTACGGGACAGAATCGAGACGACGGCTGGCCCCGTGAACCAGGTATGGTCATGGAACGTAACAAGCGGGCACGGCTGCTGATTGCGGATGATCATCTCTTGCTGGCCGAGGCCTGCAAGAATCTGTTGGAGCCAGAATTTGAAGTGGTGGCCATCGTGGGCGATGGACGCGCTCTGTTGCAGATGGCGGCTGAGCTCAAACCGGATGTTGTGATCGTGGATATTGCCATGCCGCAGTTGAACGGATTGGATGCGGGCGAGCAGGTCAAACATTTCCTGCCGTCGGTCAAGCTTGTTTTCCTGACCATGAGCCTGCAGTCGGATGTGGCGGCAGAGGCGTTTCGGCGCGGGGCCTCGGGATACGTGGTCAAGACCTCGGCTGCTGAAGAACTGATCCTGGCCATCCGGCGCGTCTTGAAAGGCGAATCCTACCTGTCGCCCATGATCACGCAAGACACGGTCAACTTCCTGCTGCGTAGCGGACAGATCTACGATGCCGAGAAACGAATCTCCGCGCGGCAGCGGGAAGTCCTCCAGTTGCTGGCGGAGGGCAAGTCGATGAAGGAAATTGCCAACATTTTAAACTTGAAACCCGGAACCGTGGCCTTCCACAAATACAGCATCATGGAACGGCTGGGGTTGAAGACAAATGCTGAACTGCTGCAGTACGCGATCAAGCGCCACATCATCCCTTCGTAAAAAGCTGGTACTTCGGGCGAGCAACCGAAGCCCTGTTCATTCGGCCCTAAACAATTTCAAAAGGTTATTCAACTCAGGGGCACTTGCCTCGCCGATCACGAAATAGCGCAGCCCCTCTCATTCTCACTTCGCCACTGCGGATGGCGGAAAGTTGATTCCCCAGAAATTCTTTTCCACAGCGTCCGCATCGAGAAACTCGACCCCATATGTATAGACACCCTGACGTTGTGTGCTGATCAGGGTGACTACTCGGGCCGAAAGTTGAGCATGGCGAGTGTTTTGTAACACGATGGTTGAACCAACCGACAGTTCGCGATTCAGTTGAATCGCAGCCCCGTGTCGGTTCAGCTTGGTTGCTTTGGCGGGCATAGCGAAGGCACACTTCATATGGTCGTCGCCTGAAAGCGTTATTGTAGCCTTGAGCGCCATACGACTACTTCGGCGCTTTAGTAACTGCATCCCATGAACAGATCCAGTTTTCAAGGTCCCTCCCTTGCTGACGCATTACAAGCAAGTGCCACGTTCGTCCAGAGGTAGGCACTTGGAGATATTAGGCTAGAGCCGTGTGCGGCGGTATGTACCGAGGTCAACCATTCGAAGGTGACCTTGAAAAATGCCACCAACAGAAAGAGATCATGGACCTTAGTGATCTTGCGACTAGCCTTGGCCTCCTGACTTCTACTGTGTCAAATCTGAGGTCAACAACCTAGAACCCTTTGCTTGTCTTGCTTTCCCGCATACCACGTACGTCAGAACCTCCGGAATGCTGGCCGACCGCTTTGGAGGCCCTGTTGTTTTCACCGTTCTGATGTTCTTTGTCGCCGTGCCGGTGGCCTTGGTCCCGGCCGCTACGAGCGATCGGAATCTGCTCGTTGTGGCGTTCCTTCTCGGAATGGCGGGGTCGTCATTCGCCGTTGGCGTCGGGTATGTCTCCCGCTGGTTTTCGATGGAGAGCCAAGGCACGCGGCGGCAACTCACCAAATTCCTCGTCTTGACCAGCCTCGGCATGTTCGTGGGCAACATTTGGATTCTGATTCGTTCGCTTTTCTACAAGGCTCCCGTCTATCCGCAGCAACCCGTGGCCCAACTCGGAGAGATTCCGGTCGGGGGAGTGAAGCTGTTCAGCTATCCGACAAAAGATGACCGCTGCATCATGATCCGGACCGCTCAGGACGAATACGTAAGCAGTCAGAAATGCACTCATCTTTCATGCGCGGTCTATTATTCGCAGGCGGAGAACAGGCTTGAATGTCCGTACCACCAGGGGTTCTTTTCGATCAAGGATGGCGCCGTCCTGCAAGGGCCTCTGTCGCGCCCACTGCCGCGCATTGTCCTCGAAACACGCGGCGGACAATTAGTTGCTATCGAGGTAGAGGGTTAGCGCCATGCCCACTTCGAACGACCGGCCTCCTCAAAATCGTGGCCTGACCGCCATCGCGGGAGCGATGTCTCTGATCATCGTTCTTCTGATCGTACAAATCTGGCTATTAAGCGCCGCTTGGGAGTGCTTCCTGGGCGGAAACCGTCATACTGCACTGTCAGCCGCGATCTTTTCAGGTGTGATGTTCTTGATTTCCCTGAGCCTCTATGCCTTTGTCGATCGTATCGATTCCGAAGTGCGCGGCTCCAGCAAACATCGTTAATCCCTCGCGTCGCTCTTCTTGCGCCGTCGGTCATCTTCAGAATGAGTTCTTGTTGATGTTCTTCAGTAGAATCCAAAATATTATCAGAACTTGGAAGACGCCTCGTCGCTGTAAGGCCGCCGGACGAGGGTGTTCGACGATGCCTAACATGGCACCATTTGAACTACACCGACCCTTCACTTACCCGGTTGTAGGTACACCAGCGCGAATATGAATATCGTCCCCACAAGTGTGGCAATGCCAAGACAGAGAATCATCCATTGGCGGGTACTGAGTGGTAACTTCTTCCTGCGCCGCCTTCGCACCAACGATGAGTCTTGTTTCCTCCGGTACCCAGCCATTGCCTGACGAATGAACGAATACATGACCGTTAAGGTTCCCGCCGTCTGGTGCTCAAAACTGCCTCAGGGCTGGGCTCCGATCTCAAAATTCAGGGTGGAGAGCGCCAGTCGGTACTGGTACTGAGCGTTCACATATCCGATAGCGGCATCGGCCTGCTGCAGTTGTCCCTGGCTCAGTTCGACGATCGAGCCCAATCCCAATTGATAACGGCTCTGGGCGAGGCTGAGGCTCAAGTCGGCTTCTTTGCTGAGTTCGGCGGCGACACCGACCCGTTGAAATGCCGTGTTCGCCGACAACCACGCAGTGCGAACGTCGCGTACCACCACGTCGTGCAAGTCGCGGGCACTTTCCGCGGCAGCCTTGGCATTGAAATTTGCTTCCGAAGCCTGTGCGGTGAACAAGAATCCGTTAAAGATCGGAATATTCATGTTGACCCCGACAGCCCCGAACCAACTGGAGGTGAAATAGTTGGGAGAGCAGACGCCATCGACACAGTCAGGACGTACTGGAGTCCCACCCACCACGCCCAGTGCGTTGATGGAAGGCAGAAGCAAGTCGCGTTGAGCGCGACGGAATTTCTCCGCTGCCATTTGGTTATAGGTGAGCGCCCGCAGATCAGGACGTTGTTGCAGGGCGAGATTCGTGAGCACGTCGATGTCCGGTGGAGGAGCAGGTAATTGCGTATTTTCCTCGATCAATTCGTAGCGGATTTGCCTATCGAAACCAAGGACCGCAGTCAACGCGGCGATAGTTGAGTCAACGTTGTTCTGCGCATCGAGCTCCAGCAGTTTGGCTTGCGACAGATTGACCTGGGCAAACGACAAGTCCAGAGTTGATCGCAACTTGTTCTTAGCGAGTTCGTCAACTTGACTTTCGACCTGTTGCCGGGTGCTGACGGTCTGCTGAGCCACTTTGAGCAAAGCCTGGGCCTGAAGGGCGTTGTAAAAAGCTTGATCGGTGGCCAGAACTATGTCTTCCGTGGTTGCGAGGGCACTGGCATTTTGAGCCTTCTCGCGAAGCTTTGAGGAGGAAACGAGGTTAATGGTACGTCCGAAATCAGTGATCAGCTGCGTGAAGACAACGCCGGCGCCAGCATGATCCAGCAGACGCGGGGCGTTGAGTTCGCCTATGCCGATGCGGCTTCCCTCATTTGTCTCGGAAGCAGTGATGGCTCCGTTAAGGGTGGGCAGTTCGGCCGCTCGGGTCTCACGATAAACCTGGTGCTGTGCCAAGGCGAGCAGACGTCCAACGCTGATCCGAGGATTATTCTTGATAGCCAACTGTTCCGCCTCGACGCGGGTTAGACGCATTACTCCGCCAGGAGTTGGATTGGACGGAACCGCTGCCTGACCGGCAGGGGCAGACGATTGCGCCCCGCTCTGGGGAGGAAACGCAGCCGCCAAGGCTACAGCTGTACGCGGCATCGCCACCCCGCGCAAGCTTTGGGCTAATTGCGGGTTGGGAGCAGGTGGGAGATCGTCGGCATGCGAGACCCCGACCGATGCCTGCGCATGTAAACAAATCGGCGTCAGTGACCCTAAGAGTGCCAGCAAGACGATGGAAACTGCATATTGTTTCGGCTTCATCGGACGAGTCTTCCAGACATTAGAGATCGAGATATCCTCCGTCCTCGTAATCCGCACCGTCCCACGTGTCCATCCATACGCTGCGGATTTGATGGTCGTAGAAACGCAGTTAGCTACGCTTCTACAGGCAGATGTTAGCGGTTCGCCCTACACACCCTTTCACGACGAACAATTCCCATCTTCAAATCCGGGTCATAGGGCAGATCAAAATACATGACATGTCTCGTCAAGCGCACCTGGATCGGCTCATTAGGAGTAAATTCCGAGGGCAAGTAGTTCAAGACTGTCTCGTACCAGCCAACATAAGTTTTGCAATCGACGCGCACAGAAACCCGGTAAGCGTAGTACCGCGAGGTCAGGGGCGCATCGGAAGGATTGCTGCCCCCGATCGCGTAGTCTGGGAAATAGACTTTCTGTTTCTGCACCTCGATCACAGTTCCTTGCACAAAGGGATTAGCGGTACCTCGGGCCGGAGAGGCGTTCAGCATGGGCACAATCACCAACACTGCGATGTCGATAGCGATATTTTTCTTCATGATCTTCTCCAGCAAAGTGCCTGCCAAAATCGCAGGGCACGATGCTGACAAACGCATCCTCTGTCATTCCGAGGAGCGAAAGCGACGAGGAACTCAGGTGTTCGCCGATCAAAAGAAGAATCCAGATCCCTCGCTTCGCTCGGGATGACAACTGGGATATCGGCGAGCTGAGAACGTCGTTCCCTCATTCATGCTCCCCGGGCAAGGCCTCTGCGGCCTGCTCCTTGCGTCGGCCGTAAACCAGCAAGTACGCAGCAGGCACGATGAAGATGGTTAAAAGAACCGACGAAGTCAGGCCTCCAATGATCGCGCGCGCCATGGGCGTGTATTGCTCGGCTCCAGTCCCCAGTTTCAGCGCCAGGGGGATCATGCCGATAATGGTCGCCAGAGAAGTCATCAAAATCGGCCGCAGACGCACCCGGCACGCGGTAATGACGGCATCGGCCGGCGACATGCCTTGCAGTTCCAGATTGTGCGCAAAGTCGACAATCAGAATGCTATTGGAGTCCGCGATGCCCACCAGCATGAGCACACCCATCAACGACATCACGTTCAGCGTGCTGTGGGTGAGCGGAAGGATGATCAGCACACCGACAAATCCCATCGGGATCGCCAACATGATCAGGAAAGGATCAATGAAAGATTTGAATTGCGCCGTGAGAATCAGGAACAGCAGCAAAAAGGAGATCAGGAATCCCAACGCAAAGCTCTTGAACGACGCCTCCATGCCTTGCACCATCCCGCGCAGATTCACTCGTACGTTGCCGGGAATCTTGGTTTTCGCCAGAATGTCGCGTATCGAACTGGTGACGCGGCCCAGATCCTCTCCGGTCGGAGTCACATAGACGTCCATGGCGCGCTGAATCTGATAGTGGTCGACCTCGGTCGGGGTCTGAACCTGTCTCACGTTCACAACGTTGTTGAGCACCGTAATCGGCCTGCCCTGTCCACCGCAGGCCCACGCAGCGCCGCCAGCGCCAGTCGGACCGCAGCCCATTCCCCCTGCATTGGCCGGGTCTCGCAGGGGAATCTGTCCGAAGTCAGCCATGTCGTGAATAGCGGGTTGACCTTTTTCGAAAAACTGCACCGTCAGGTAATAATCGTTGCCGCTCTTGCGATCCACCCAGTAATTTGGAGCAATCATGTAATTGGAATTAAGCGCGGTGATGACGTTGTCCACCACGTCTTTCTGCGTGAGCCCCAACTCTCCTGCATGCACACGGTCAACGTCGAGGCGCAGTGTTGGGTAATTCATATCCTGCGGGATATAAACCTGGCCCACCCCGTGGACTTGACGAATTTGCGTGGCCAGGTTCTGCGCGATGCCATAAATCTGGGTTAAATCCGGGCTGCTCACTTGCACGTCAATCGGCGCAGGCATGCCGGCATTCAGAATGGCATCTACCATCGAGCCACTGGAGAAGAATGTCCGAATATCCGGAAACTGTTTCGCCATCCTGCTCTGAACCTGGTCCATGTATTCGAAACTGCTCAAGTGGTGGGGTTCGTTCAACTGCACTTGAACGGTCGCGGTATAAGGACCGGCATTGCTGGTGTACAACGCAGAGAAATCCGGCACCACCCCAATGTTCGACACGATCAGCTTAAGATCCTTCGCCTCCACCGTATGGCGAATCAAGTCTTCCACCTTGGCAATGTATTGATCCGTCACTTCGATGCGGGTCCCGGTCGGAACTTTGAGGTTGATCGTGAACTGCCCCGCATCCGTCTTCGGGAACAACGCCAACCCGAGCAGTGGATAGATCGCCAAACTCACCACAAACAGACCACTCAACGCCAACACGGTCAAGCCCGGGCGCACGAGCGCACGCCTCACCCAATGCTCGTAATAATCCAGAATCTTGTTGAACATCCGGTTGAAGCGGGCATTGAACCTGTCCATCCAGGATTCGCTCACCGCCTTTTCCGGCTCAATCTCGTATTCTTTATGCTGATGCTCGGCAGCGTGCGGTACAGCCTTCAGGAACCGTGAGCAGAACAAGGGAATTACCGTCATCGCTACGACAAACGAAGCCAGCAGTGACAAGCAGAACGCCAGAGCCAAGGCAGAAAACAGAAACTTGGACACGCCATAGAGAAAAATCACCGGAAAGAAATCGACCACATCCACCAGGGTCGCCGCCAGCACGGCCAGGTTCACTTCCGCGCCCCCAACTTCGGCCGCGACCATGGGCACGGCGCCCATTTCCAGATGGCGGTAAATGTTTTCCAGCGAGATCACCGAGTTATCGATCACGCGCGAAAAAGCCAGCGCCATCCCCCCAAGGATCATCGTGTTTACCGTGCCCCCCATCAAAGCCAGCACTACAAACGCCGCCAGCGCAGATAGCGGGATGGAGAGCAGCACGGCCGACGTGGCCCGAAAGCTTCCCAGAAAAATGAGGATCATCAGGCTGGTAAGAATCAGCCCCAGAAAACCCTCATGCAATACCGTCTTGATGGCTTCTTTCACGTACACAGACTGGTCGAACACAATGCTGGTGACCATCTGCTTGGGAATGTCATACAGATGCTTGGTCAGCTCGCGAAGCCCGTCCACCACGGCGATGGTGTTGGTATCGCCTCCCTGCTTCATCACCGGGATGTAAACCGACTTCTGCCCATCGATGCGCACGATGTTGGTTTGAATCTGGTGGGAATCTTCCGCCTTGCCAACATCGTTCACCGTAACCCAGGAGTGTCCCTTGACCTTGAGCGGAAGTTTGCCCAACTGGTCCATGTTGTCGACCAGGCTGTTGGAGTAAACAAAATAATCGTAAGGACCCATCTTCACGTCGCCCGCCGGCAGGATCAGGTTCGCATCGTTCACCGCTCCCACCACGTCCATCGGGCTCAATTGACGCGACAGCAACTTGTAGGGATCGACATAAACCATAATCTGACGGTAGGTTCCCCCAAACACGCCAGGAATCTCCGCGCCCGGCACCACCGCGATCTGGTTGCGGATCTGAAACTGCCCGTAGTCGTGAAGCTGAGTTTCGTTGAGGCCCTCTCCCTTCACCGTGACCAGCGCGACCGGCAAGCTGGAGGCGTCGAATTTCAGCACGACTGGCGGCAGAGTTCCCGGTGGCAGGCGCTTCAAGTCTGCCAGAGCCAGGTTCGACAACTCGGTCACGTCCGCATCCGGGCTCGTGCCTGGCTGGAAGTACACCCGGATGATGCTCACACCCAGAAGCGACCGAGACTCCATGTGATCGACGCCGGCAGCCAGCGTAAAGAAACGCTCCAGAGGATCGGTAATGTCGGTTTCAATGTCCTCTGGCGGCATGCCTGAATAGAAAGTTGCTACCACCACTTCCGGCAGATTGATGGGCGGAAATAAATCTATCGGCATTCGCGCGATACTGGTCACGCCAATCACCAGCAGCACCAGGCAGATCACGATGATGAAGTACGGATTGCGAATTGAAAATCCCGGCATAAACGTTATCCAATCGTGCTGCTGCTACTGGGCATTCTGTTCCTGGTACTGCATCACGGACATGGCTTGCGGGTGAACCTTCTGACCCGGCTTCAGGCCGCTGCGGTCGCTGACCACAACCTGTTCTCCCTCGCTCAATCCGGAAAGGACTTCCGCATCAGTGGTGGTCTGCAGCCCGAGCTCCACCGTGCGGTCTTCCACTTCCCCATTACGATTCACTACAAAGACACTTGTTTTATTGCCCTGGTGGCTTACCGCCTGCAAGGGCACCGTGGGAACGTTTGTTTTTTCGTCAAGCGCAACTCCGGCTTCGGCATAGAGGCCCGGCATGAGCACACGCTCGGGATTCGGAACATCGACTTCAGTGTGCATGGTGCGCGTGTCGGCTCGCACATCCACGGAGAAGCGTGCGACCTTGCCAGGAAAAGTGCGGTTCAGCGAAGGCACGTGAACATTTACCGGATCTCCGATGCGAATGTACCGAACGTACGACTCCGGAATAGGAATGACCAGGCGAAACAGATCGTCCTGAGAAAGCCGTACGATCGGCATTGCCTGCGTACTCGAACTCGTTCCCGCCTGAACCAGAGTTCCCAGGTTCGCATAGCGTTCAGTCACCACTCCGGCGAAGGGGGCGGTAATCCTCGAATAATCGAATAGGGTCTGGTCGTGAACGAGTTTTGCTCTGGCCGCTGCCAGCTGGCTCTGGGCCGCTTCCAGCGCGGCTTTTCCGGCATCCACTTGAGACGCGGCGGCGAGGTCTTTACCTTGGGCATCGTCGACCTCCTGCTGCGCCACGATGCCAGGTTGCGTCTCGAAGACACCGCTCAGCCGCGTGTACTGAAGATGCAGCGCGTTGTACTGCGCATCGTAGCGTTTCAGTTCGTGATCTGCGCGGCTGACTTGATCGACCGCGTTCTTGATCTCCGCCTGATCCTGCTGCAACTGCGCCTGCAACTCCGGAATCTCTAGCGTAGCCATCGTCTGGCCCGCCTTTACGTGTGTCCCGTAGTCAACGTCCAGCTTCTGCACGTAGCCCGATTCCTTCGCGTAGACGTCGATCTCCTGAAACGGCACTAATTCGGAAGACAAAGTGATCTGCCGGCTCACTGTTTTCTTCGCCACGCTGGTCACCCCGACCGTGACCGCCTGCTGAGCATTTGCCTCAACCTTCTCGTTGTGTCCGCTACACGATGACAGTGCGCCCACCAGCATGACCGCGAAGCCCACGCTTATGTAACCGAATGCGTTGAACGCTTGTGCCCGCTTACGATTTTTTTTGTGAAGTTGTTTCATCAGTATCTAAACACCAGCCCTTCCTGGCATCTGGGCCAGCAATCTGTAACTAACTCAACTCCTCAAGCACCTGTCGTAACCTCTCCACGGAAAACTCCTGGGATTGGCAAAGGCGGATCACCCTGTGCTCTGCCGCCTGCAACTTCGCCGCCGCCGCGGGAATCTCGGAAGCAATTCTTTTGGGAACAATCAAAAGCCCGTGCCCATCTCCATGCAAGAGGTCGGACGGACGCACTTCCAAGCCGCCCACGTTGACCGGCGATCCAAAGTCGAAGATATGGGCATACGCGTGCGAGACCGCCACATTTCCCGCAAACAGATGCAAACCCATATCCCGTACGCGCGGCAGCTCTCGCACCGCGCCATTGGTCACGTACCCCACGCAGCCGAGTGCTCTCAAAATGGCCGCGTGCATGTCGCCAAGAAATGCTCCCACGCCCGGTGGTTCGTCCAAGTCCTGCAATACCGCAATTCGCGGCGCCGGTACTCGGAGAATGCTGTTCCACCAGTCGGTACGGTCGTGGTAAGAGCCGGCGATCGGCGGCTCGCCGCTGCGAAGGCGGGCCGTAGCCGCGTACCCCACCATGGGCGGAAGATCTTTGGAGAGACACCGAACGCGGGAGTTGGCGAAGCCAGCGTTTCGCAGCCTTAACTGAAAGGTCTCGATCGCGTTCGAGACCGTGCACGTGTCTAAACGCCGCAAAGCGTCAAAATCCTCGACGGGTATAGCAGGCTCAAGCGCCATGCGAATCCTTTCCACAAACTCTCAGTTTGACCCTATCCAGTTCGCGCCCAATCGCGCCACCGAAACGCCGTCAGAGCAGCCAGAAAAACGCCCATCACAACCCATAACGGGATTAAAAGCAATACAGAACTACGGGACAAAATTAAAGGTAGAAATCAGACGATGGAGGGGGCCTGTTGTACAGGCTGTCGCTGAAAACGTGCTTCGGTAGTGGAGGTCCGGCAAGCGCCAGAGAGGCTTCGATCGGCGCGGGTTCGATGATACTGAAATCGGTAGCCGGCGCTACCCACCGAATCGCATCTCGATTAAGGTGTTGCCGTTTGGGTTCGACCGATCGGCGCTCAACCGTTCTTACGCTATGAGATGACGAAGCAGGGGTAACCCAAAAACGTGTCGCGAGACTGAACGTCAGCGAGCAAATGGCAATGACGATCAGCGCGCGCTGCCATCTGTGTTGACCAACTCTATAATCTCTCAGCGATCGCATATTTCAGTAAGCCGTAAACCACTTGGCCGGATTATACAACATGGGACACAAGGACACAGACATTACCTCGGTCACCGACTCCATAAGTCACCTCAACTTCAGGTTAGGCTCGCCCGTGCGTTGCGTACGGCGGCTAATGCCCGAAGGAGTAGCCGATCGATATGCCGTATCGCGCTGCGTGACCCGAACTGAACTCAACATTGTTGTTGATCAGGTAAAGACGCGCCTCCGGCCGCACGAACACGCTGTGCCAGACATAGAATCGAATCCCCCCGCCGATGTCTCCCATGAAGTGATTGCTGCTGACGTAATTGGTGCAGGAATAATAGTTGCAATTAGGGGAAGGGGTATAGAAGCGGAGGCTTTCGGCGCCGATGCCAGCCATCACTTCGGCGGTGATGGATTTCGTCAGCGGCGGGGCCCAGATCGCATTGAAGTCATAAAAAATCGGGCGATAGGGCTGATATCCACCGTACTCGTTTTGAGTGGCTCTCCAGTACAACTCGCCCTCAACACCCATGTGGTGCATGAGAAGGAAATCACCGCTGAATCCCAAATATGTTCCTCCACCCATCGTGGGAAAGAAAAGACCTGAAGAGTTGGTGCTACCGGCGGGTGCAGAAAGTCCGCTGGCACCAAACGCGAAATCAAACTGCTGTGCATGAGCGCTACCTGCCATCAGGCACAGGGTGAGCAGACAGGCGAGTGAACTCAGCTTTCTCATAGGTGATCCTCCGAAAAATGTGAGCTAGACGTGTAACCTTCCTTGGTGGAGAAGCAGGCGCAGGCGCCTTCACGCGCCTGGTCTACCAGTATAAAGTCTCTTACCTTGGATGCATTTTGAGTATGTTGATGACTGGGCAACGCGATGCGCACCAAACCTGCAATGGCGGCCGTCGAGAAGAGCAGATAGACACGATTACGCTCCACCGCGAGTTCGACAAGCGAAACAATGAAGAACACTAGCAGCAGCACACGCTTCATGTCGTGCCTCCATCAATCCCTTTGCTGTTTTGGAGCGCGCCGGTCTGGCCGAAGCCGAGTTCACCTGGGTCTTAGCCTCAAATCACGCTCGAACAGCGACTAATTGCGAAGCAGGAGCAAGCCAGTTCAGCAGGAAGGAGGAGGCCGATTGTACAGATTCTCGTCGAGAATTGAACTCGGAAGGTGCGACCACGTAGTCGCCATGCATGAATGGAATGTCGAAGCGTGAAGCGGGGTGAACGTTGGAACCGGACCCACCCAGCGAATCGCATCGCGATCCAGATGTTGACGCACTGCGTGGGGTGCGTTGGATTGTGCCGTGGTGCCGTAGGAAGCATTGAGGCGAAATGTGCGTGTTACTAAGCTTCCCGTCAGCGAGAAGACGGACAGGACGATCAACAGATAGTAAGTGGTTGGGCGGTTACTGGATCGCGAGTTTTGCCTTTTCGCCATCCTCACCATCTCACTATAGCAGAACAGCACTCGGGCATCCGCATAACTAGAAGAGATGTGTGACAGGTCAGAATGGTTTTATTCCAAACCATAATCGTAAAACTAGCCAGCGGCCAACCAAAGCTACTAATCAATCATCAATCAATTTATAGCGAGTAGGCCTTGCTTATGTGGTATTGGCAGAACGGCGCTAATCGGCTGGCAATATACTACGCCTTCGTTTGCGCAATGTTGGTTGCTCTTCTGCTCGTACGGGTCGCTCCGCCAAGCTTTCCGCGCGTATCCTCAGATGCCCCGGCCGTAAACTGCGATCGACATCATGACCCAAGACCTTGTTTTGATCAAGGTGAACTGTACGGGCACGTTGCGATCGCGACCTTTTCTCCTGAAGTTCCGGTCGTATTTTCTCCCTCGATGCCGGGAGCGGCGCCGGTTATTTCCTCTTACTCGGGGGGTACTCACCACACTCGCCCCCCTCCGCTCGCCTAACTTCCTAGACTCCCTTGTAGCGTTAATCGGTATTCCGATCTGGCGAATCTATCCCGCCATATTGGATCTCCGGAGAATCGCAAACTTCCCGCTTCACCAACGAAATCTCCGAGGAATGGCGCCATGGCTGAAAACAAATCGGAAAACTGGAGAGATCTTTGCAACGCCGCACTTGAGGCAAAGCATCCCGATGAGCTGTTTCGGATCGTTCACCGACTGAAGAATGCCCTAAAACAGGAGGAGCAGGTTCGACGTGACTTTCGAGCGGCGAACGCTTGCAGCCGAGGAGACCCTAACCAATGTCGCTTCAATTCACAGATGAAGTGAACGGGCAAAACGTCTGCACCTTGCCCACTGGCAACTCAGCAGAAAGCATCGAGATAGCGTTGGTCGCAGCGGCCAAAAGCGGAGACGCAGCCGCTTTCGAGGAGTTGGTATGCCGGCACCGGAGGAGGCTGCGACGTCTGGCGCAAAGAATAACTCACAACCGCGAGGACGCTGAGGATGCAGTACAAGGTTGCCTTCTACAGGCATTCTCGCATCTCGCCGGCTTTCGTGGAGACTCTGAATTCTCAACTTGGCTAACCCGAATCGTGATCAATGAGGCCCTGATGAATCTGCGTAAGAGCTTTCGAAGGAACGAGGTTCCTTTCAACGAAAGCGGTGGGACTGAAGATGCTTACTTCCATTCAGAAGTGGCGGATTTGGGTCTCTCTCCTGAAGAGCGTTGTTCCTGGCGGAAGTTGCAACAGATTCTGAGTCGCACCATCCAGGGACTGAAGCCGAACTCTCGGATTGTCGTTCAGCTCCGGTATTTGAATCAGCTTTCGACGAAAGCCACGGCCAGCGTCCTGAGGCTTCCGGTTTCGACGGTCAAGACTCGCCTGCGCCGAGCTCGACTGGAACTGCAGCACAGGTTGCAGAAACACGTTGAGAGCGGAACGGAGGAAAGATTCTCGACGGTGGATGAAAAAGAGGCTGTGACGAAGCCAATTGAGGAGGAAGTATGAGCAAGCGCGGCGTCGCGATCAAGACAATACTCGGTTTGGCGCTGTGGGCATCCTTCTCCCAGAACCTGGCGGCTGAGGAGGCTCCGGCCGCAAACGAAGTAGCGGCACACTTGCTGGTCACGGTCCGAATCTCGTCACGGTTCCAACGTACCGGTCGTGAGTGGGGAAGATGTGACGGTTTATGAGGGGCGTGACCGCGACAGAGTTACGGATTGGGTTCCTGCCCAGGGAGACCACGCAAGCCTCGAACTCGTTATTTTGCTCGACGATGGTTCCAATATCAGTCTTGGTTCACAACTGGAGGACCTTCGCCAATTCGTCATCTCAGAACCGACATCGACCAGAATTGGGATTGCTTACATATAGAACGGCATCGCGCGCATGGAACAGACCCTGACCAGCGATCATGCCCTAGCTGCGAAAGCTCTACGTCTGCCCCTGGGGATCAGCGGCATCAATGCCAGCCCATATTTTTCCCTGAGCGACCTGATCAAACAGTGGCCGCAAAGCACCGCCCGCCGGGAGGTCCTCATGGTCTCCGATGGAATCGATCGTTATTACGGCAGCAGTGATTTGCAAGACCCTTATCTTGCCGCGGCAATCGAGGATGCGCAACGCGCCGGGGTCGTCGTTTTTGTGATCTATACGCCAGGGGTGGGTCACTACAGTCATGGTTACTGGCGGACGTATTGGGGACAGATTTACCTCTCACAGGTTGCCGACGAGACTGGAGGGGAATCGTATTACATTGGTTTCACTGGAGCGCCGGTAACCTTCGTCCCCAACCTGGATGATTTAGCCCAGCGACTGACCCGCCAATATCTCCTGACATTTTCTGCTAAGCCGCAGAAGAAAAAATGGTTTGCAGCCAGTAAAGGTCATTACTGAAGTGCCGAATGGAGAACTGGTTTCGGCCGACAGAGTTTACATTCCAGGAACACCCTAGAGATCGAGAACGAACCCACGTTCGGCAGTGTCTTGGGGGTGACTGAATATGCATTGAAGAAATCAAATATGGAATTAGATAACCAAAATCGTTATATAATCATCGTTATTAATAGGGTGGGGTGCATGTCGCTTGATCGGCATTTTCCGAGCGGCAGTTATAGGACGATCTGGATTCGCGCTGTTCTTGCGTCCATCGCACTTCTTGCGGTGCTCGCTGCGCGAAATGTACCGCCCAATTTTCCCAGCGCCTCACGTGTCCACTCTGCGGCCAGCGCCGATTCACATGACCAGAGACCTCGATTTGAAAACAACGGCTCGAACTGGAGCGCTCCGGTCGACAGCTTTCGACCAGCTCCTCCCATCCCCGAATCGGCGCACCTAACACCGACTCCGCGGCTATTCTCCACGCTTCAGACCAATGGCTTCCACTTCAATCGACCGCCTCCGCTTAGCTGATCCGTCCCAGCTCAAGCATCAGTAAACCTTTTGTTAGTCCGACACTTTGCAAGCACTGGAGGTAGCCCATGGTTGCTTCGGTGGCAGCAAGATGTGCTACTGGACAAAGAAGCTGGTTCAACGATTTGCATCCCAAGTGGATTGAACGCCTCGTTCCTTTGGGGGTGGGGCTGGCCTGCTTCATGATCACTGAGGTTATGCACTATCTGTTGGTTCCGGATATTGGACGCCGGAAGGAAAGATGGTTGGCAGAAGCTGTGTCCGCTTTTTTGGTTAGCGTATTGGTGGCCAAAGTGGCTGCCGTCGTACACCGGCAATATCAGGTGACGCTGGCGCGGGCACAAGTGATCTCCGAAATGAATCATCACATTCGGAATGCCCTGATGGCGATCTCCGCTTCGGCGTATCTAAGCCAAAACCAGGAATGCATTCGAATGATTTCGGAAAGTGTTTATCGAATCGACTGGGCGCTTCGGGAGATCTTGCCTCGAATGCAACCGCTCCCGGAGGTCGAGAGATCCAGACTCATGTTCTTGGTCCCCAGATCCCCGAGCGCATCGCGAGAGAACGACAACCTTGATTTGAGCCTAAGTTTTGGAGAACGCAAATGAGTGGAATGAAGATTCTGTGCGTCGAGGACCAGCCCGAGTACATGGCTATGCTGACAAGCATGCTCGAAGGGATTGGCTACGAAGTAATGCCTGCACGCAACCGGGGACAGGCGATCGATCTACTTACCAAGCAAACGATCGACGGAGTGCTCCTGGAATGCAACTTGCCGGACACAACCGGCACTACGTTGCGCGCGCAACTAAAGGCCATACGTCCGGAGATACCTGTTCTGCTGTTTGACGGAATCGGAAGGCAGACACCGTTCATGGTGCGCTTCTTTGACTCCTACCTGCGGAACGCGGGACTGTTCGGAGGTGGCGCGGGAGATTGGGACGTATGAAAACAGAACAATTGTGCAGAACAAGTAAGGTGGACAGCTCAGAAATTCTAAGGTGTCGGCGCATTCTCCTAGTCCAGCGTGACGAAGCGGTTAGGTCTCTCGATCGATTGGGAGACGAAACCCGCAGCTTGGATGTTGACTGTCCCAAGGACGTCGGTGATTTTTGCACGACCAACCTGTCTAAGGAAGCTCTGTTTCAACAGACGGACGAACGGCGACTGATGGTACGCATGATCGACGCAGCACTGGCTCGAATTCAGCAAGGCACTTACGGGGTGTGCGTGGTGTGCGGGGACGACATCAATCCCCGGCGGCTTGACGCGCTGCCGTGGACTCAGCACTGCCTTCGCTGCCAACAGGCTTTTGAGCAGGTAGCGAAAGCTGATCCGCGCGCTAAGTTGAAAAAGGCCGGGTAAGAGCACTCTGCGTAAACCGGGTTACGAAAAGGAGTATTTGCAATGACAACTCTCAATCGAACAAGGCGCGTTGCCCACATGATCTTGGCGCTGAGCGCGCTATTTCTAACCACACGCTCCCGTGCATCCAGTGGTGATTTCTATCCATCCTACACAAACGTGAAGGTGATCGCCCACCTGGCACTGTCCGGCGCATCGCCGCAACAAATGTTCCTGCAACAAGATGACAGGAAACAATACCTGTACCTGCAGCAGCCTTCTGGGCAAGGTTTCATGGTTGTCGATGTAACCAAGCCGACAAAGCCAAAGATGGTCAGTTACGCGCCGCAGGAGAAACTAACCATGGTGAGTTCCGGGCTCGCAATCGCTGAAAAATCAGACAACTCCGCCGCCGTGGGTGCTTCTCGCGCAGCTGGAAGCACAGAAGGAACTCGGGGAGGCGGTAGCGTCCCGCAATCGGTTCGCGTGCTCGACGTAAGCGATCCGGCGCATCCGCGGAGAATTCAGACCTTCAGCGGAGTCACGAGTGTTTTGGCAGATGATGCACGGGGTTTGATCTATGTGGCGAACGGCGAAGGCATCTGGATCCTCTCGCACCAGCGGGTGTTGCGGAGACATGAGTGCGGTTCGTCGGATGCGATATCGTCGGCGATTCCCAACTGCGATTAGCGACTCGCATGGGAAGTGTCGACTCTGGAACCGGGGTGCTCCCAGAGAGGAGATCGTTTGCGCGGAAAGAGATTTGTCGACCGAAGCTGGGGTTCTAACGGTGTAGTTCTGGTGCCACGCAAGAGGGCCGCCTCGTTCGATGAGGTCGTGAAGAGGATGGGGCTCTCTCCGGCGCAGTACGTAAGCTCTGCAGAACTCAAAGAGTGGGCACGCACAAACAGAACACAAAGGTACGTGCCGATCGATCTACTAATAGCGTGGGGCTTTGAAGTGGAATCGTTGTGACGTTCGATCCTGGTCAACGGAGATTCAACATGAATGACGTAAAGGTTCTTTGTGTAGAGAACCATCCCGAGTACATGGAGGCGCTCAAGTACATGCTGGAGTCGGCCGGCTATGAAGTCATACCGGCCACGACTGGCGAACAGGCTCTTGATCTAGTGAGAGATCACTGGGTACTGGGTGTCTTGTTGGAATATGACTTGCCAGACGCTACTGGCTACGCCATAAGGGCCGAGATGAAGCGGATTAAGCCCGACGTTCCTGTTCTGTTGTTCAACGGTGTAGGCAGCCAGACGCCGTTTTTGCTTCGATTTTTTGACTCATACCTTCGGAACTTTGAACGGCCCGAAGGAGTATTCGAAGAGCTGGAGAATTAGCGCTACGTGTTTGTACTTGGAAAACGCCGATGTGCTGATCTCCTTCGTAGCGGCGAAATGGAGTTGAAATGTCCGCGGAAGTGGTTACCCAATGCGGAAAGACGAAAGGCGAGCCAAACTCGCCAGCGACACCGAGACGCAAAACAAGCTCTCCTGCCGCCAAACTAGATGCCACGCGCTACGTGGGGAGCCCGGCAGTGGGAACGTCGAGGGCTGTGTCCGCGCGCAGGCTGCAGCCATCACTGCCGAGCCGCGACTGCTCTCGAGGCCAGGGGTTCAGCCAACACGTCCTGCTTGCCGTCGTGCGCGAACTCCCTTTCATTCCTCAACGAATATAGGAATTCGTGTCCCGTCAACCGATCGGGGTAGTACCACTTCAGCAGAGCTTCCGGTTTCTCGTAGGGACGCTCGGCAAATTCGATCTGAGTGTCATTTGTTGACTGTCGGCGCTCAATTGGCACCGTCATCAAGATTGCGTCCAGCTTCGACCAATCGGTGCTGAAGACCAACACAATGTTACGGTCCGAATGATTGTTTTGCAGTACGAACCAATAGGTACCCGCAGGCAGGACACCACCCGGAATTTCCACTGGTTGATTGAAGGTAAATTTCGTCATCTGATCCCAATCGTCAGCCCGAGCAGCGGGTAGGAAAACCACACAGATCAGAATGAAACAGAGAACTATTTTCGACGCGCCGCGAATATTCATACTGTTGCCTCCTCACCATTCTGGATGGGTTAATAAATATGAATACCCATGTCTAAGCGAGGGTTGCCCAACATATGAGTAGTCCTTGGTTCTTTTCCAAAATGTTTTGTCGAAATCTTAACCTGCCTGAAAGGAATCTGGTTTCCTTCTAGCATGGCAGAGCATCTAACTAAGGGGATAGTCGATTAGTTATTCCTTACCATTCCTTTTCCATCCTCCCACAGTGCATCACATCATTGGCTGCCCACATCAAACATAGTAGAGGTGAGGAGGAAATAACATATGCGGCTGCCAAGGTTGAAAGCGATTGTCGGCTTCTTCCTGGCCGCGATTTTATCTGCGCCCGCGTGGGCAGCTGATACGAGCGCAAAATCCGCGCTACCAGGAACTCTCAACTATGTGGAAGGAAAAGTTTCGATGGGTGACCAGACCCTCGACTCGAAATCGATCGGTTCGGCCGAGTTGCAACCGGGCCAACTGCTGACCACTGAGGACGGTAAGGCAGAAATTCTGCTCACTCCCGGCGTTTTTCTGCGAGTTGGCGCCAACAGCTCGGTGAAGATGGTCTCGCCCAGTATTACGAACACCGAGCTCGGACTGGAGAAAGGCCACGCGATGGTCGAAGTGGCGGAGATACATCCGGAGAATGACATTCGCATCACACAAGGCGACACCACTACCCGACTGTTGAAGACCGGGTTGTATGACTTCAACATGAATCAAGAAGAGCTCCGCGTGTTTGACGGCAAGGCTTCCGTCGAGGAGAGCGGCAAGCGGTTCGATGTAAAGGGCGGGCGCGAGCTGAGCCTCGACTCTAACGGCTCAGTGAAAGCGCAGAAGTTCAACAAGAAATCGTACGAGGAAGACGATTTGTATCGTTGGAGCAGTCTGCGATCCGCTTACCTGGCCGAAGCCAACGTCGACGCGGCTGGCTTGTACGCGAACAACGGATGGGGTCCGTGGGGACCGGGCTGGTGGGGCGCCGATTGGTATTGGGATCCTTATTTCGACTCCTTCACTTTCATTCCAGGGGATGGAATTTTCTACAGCCCATTCGGCTGGGGATTCTATTCACCCTGGTGGGTTTATCAGGCTCCGTTCTACGGGTACGGGTACGGAGGATACGGGTACGGGTACGGATACCGAAATGGCGGAGGATCTTACTATCACCACTTCAGCTCCGACGTTCATAACTGGGGCCCGGGCGATCACTACGTAGGAGGCCGCAATTACGCCAACGGCGTTTACCGCGGACCGGGATCTGCAGGTGGCGGCTTCCATTCCGGGCCCAGAATGATGGGCGGATCTCGCGGTTTCGGAGGCGGTGGCTTCCATGGCGGAGGCGGCCAGAGTGGGGGTTTCCAAGGCGGTGGCTTTCATGGCGGCGTGGGCTTCCACGGGGGAGGTGGCTTTCATGGTCACTGATGCGACGCGTCCTTGGGGAACAGCTCAGGTTTGATTTAGCCGTACTACGGTCTTATTACTGGCAAAAAAGGAGACAGAATGCATGAAGAGCGTCCTTTGGCTAGTGCTGCTATTCCCTGCAATGTTGCTTGCACAAAGTGTGTTCGATGGAACCTGGGTAGCCAAATTGGACACAGCTAAGTTGCCTAAGCGGCCAGAAGTTTACCTCCTGCAGAACGGGATTTACGAATGCTCGAGCTGTGTTCCAAAACTCAAGATAAATGCTGACGGTAAGGACTATCCAATCGCTGGGTCGCCGTATTTCAGCACAGTGTCTATCCGGGTCATCGATGACAACAACATTCAGTTGACGGAAAAGCAAGGAGACAAGATTGTCTATTCAGAAACAGACGCCGGTTCCCCCAACGGCGAGACTCTGTTACAGAACGTTACAGACTCAGCCGCTCCCACCGGGCAACCCGTAACCGCGGAAGAAAGCTACATGAGGATAAGCCCTGGTCCAGTTGGCTCAAACTTGATCTCAGGATCATGGCAAGCGCAGAAGATAGACATTACTTCCGACAACGGAGTTACCGTAACTTACCGCAGTACGGCGCACGGGTTGCAGGCGTCGAACCCCGGTGGCGAAGGTTATGACGCTAAGTTTGACGGGAATGAATACCTGATCCACGGGGATCCAGTTCACAGTACAGTGTCGCTCAAGCAGATCAACGCCCACACCATCGTCGAAACCGACAAACAGGATGGAGCAGTTCACTACAGGCTTGTAATGGCTGTCTCCCCTGATGGGAAATGGATGAAAGTTACCGAGACCGACGGAGAGAGGAACCAAGATGACCTACACGATGGAGAAGAAGTCGCCATGAAAATAGCCGGCTCGTCTGCGCTGTCCCTTCGGACCGGAACGTGTGCCGCACAAATTCGTTACGCACACGTTCGACACCTGCACATATATGTCCTCCTGGATACCGGGAGTACATAGGCAGTAGCCTATTTTTGCTTGCAAGGACCCCCATCCGCACTGAAACTCATATTCTGAAAATCAAACGTATAGCTCTTGAATTGGCGAAGAATACTCTGACCCACGTTGCCGTAGAACTTGTCAACCGACGATCCTCTCGTTTGAGTGATTACAGGAAGTTCGTTCACCACGACGCAGGCTCCGCCAATTTTCATGTTCAGCTTGCCAGCGAAGTAAGCCGGATACCTCCGCACTCCGCCTGCTCCCGCTAAATCGAAATCGCCGATTATTTGCGATGCGAAATCACTTTTGTGTTCAAGGTAGTATTGCACCGTGAAAAATGACCCCACCGCGCCGGTATCAATGGTGAATAACCTTTCTATCCCTCCTACTTCAGCCGCTACGATCGGCGTCAGTCTTTGCAGAAACAGGTTCTCCTCGCCACCAGAGCTCCCCGCTGCCTCCCCCACGCCGAGTCGACCATCCGCGAAGAACGTAATTCGCCCCAACGCTGACAGGACCGGGAACCCTATACTGCCGGGAATGCGATAGCGCAGCTCTGGAACAATCAGGTCTTTGTCGGCGACCACGATGACCGCAACATTTCTTAATCTCGCGCCGCCGAGCCTGAGTTCTGGAATCACCGCAGTATGAACCGCCATCTTCCGATCAGCAATTCCTCTGGACGTCGCCACGGAGTTCGACAGCTTAAGACCAAGCCGCTGCGCCAGGCTGAAGCTTATTGCCGACAGGTTTGCCCCCGTGTCAAGGATCAGCGATTCGTGAAATCTGCCAAACTCCGCGGATACTTCCAGAAGTCCGACCTTATTTCTTGTCATCGGCAGGGTAAACGACACCTTCACCTCGGCAGACTGCGGCGGCGCTCCTCGCAACAAACTCCACCGGGCGGCCTCCCTACTCGCTCTTTGGCGTTCCTGGTCGTCCATCGACGATCCGAAGCGCTTCTCCAACTCCCCGTAAGCATCCGCAGCATCTGAGTACCGGAACGTCTTCTCATAATCGTCTGCCAACGTGCTCAGCGCGATCACTGCCCGATCTTTATTGGCAGCGGATAAGGACGACACCAACGGTTCCAGCATCTTGATGGATTCGGCAACCCGGTTGCGGCGGTTTGCCATAACCCCTTCAAAAAAGGCTCGGTCCGAACCTGTCAGATTTGATTTCGACGAGAGAGCCCTGTCAAGCTCCAGATAACGCCGCTCCTGCAGAAGGCGATCCCAGTCGATAGTCCTGCCTTGCGCCGTTCCCGTGCCCTGGGAGTGCGGCGACGAAGACCACGCAACAACAACGAGACCGCACAACACAACGCCGGCAATTGAAGAAAGGCTATGACGCATAATCTTGCGGACAACCTCCTTACGAGTTCGGATCTATCCGCCTGAGCTGCGACCCACACTCTTGATGAGTCCAGGTTTTTAATAGAAGCGGATCGCGTCGACGCTGACGGCGGCCAGCTTAAGCGGCCTTGCTAATCTGAACGGCCTCCGCCACATGTAGAAAGGATAAACCCTGTTGTTATGTCTGGAGTCAAGGGAACCTTGTAAACAGACGTGGGTTCGGTTCGAGTGCAAGGCAAATCGTCGCGCAGCTCTGCTTGCACGGACTAGGAAATACTATCGGCAAAGGCTGCTGCCGAGCAATAGCCGCAGGTTTCGACCCTTTGCGAAACGCGACAGCATCACTGTTTCGTTTCGAAAAGGCCGCTGTTACTTCAACGGCGATCCTTACCGCACTGTGGGCGAGCAAACCGGCTCAATAGTTATCAGCTGCGGGCTGGGAAAATAATGGCGTTGAAAGTAGAAGGCCACGTTTACGAGTGCGATCATCACCGGCACTTCAACCAACGGCCCGATGACGGCCGCGAATGCAGCTCCAGAGTTGATGCCAAATACCGAGACTGCCACTGCGATCGCCAATTCAAAATTGTTGGAGGCGGCCGTAAATGCCAGGGTTGTCGTCTTGGAATAGTCCGCTCCCACTTTCTTGCCCATGTAAAAGGACACCAAGAACATCAACACGAAGTAAATCAATAACGGCACGGCGATGCGCAGAACGTCCAAGGGCAGGCGAACAATGTACCCACCTTTAAGGGAAAACATCACCACAATTGTGAACAGCAAGGCAATCAGCGTCAGCGGGCTTATACGGGGAACGAAGTTCCGGTTGTACCAATCGTGTCCTTTGGTACGAACCAATGCAGTGCGAGTCACAAATCCCGCCAGAAACGGAATTCCCAGGTAAATAAAGACACTCTTTGCAATCTCTGCAATGGACACATTGACGACAGTACTCCGAAGCCCGAGCTTGGCGGGAAGGACGGTTATAAAAACCCAAGCGTAGAGGGAGTAAAAAAACACTTGGAAGAGAGAATTGAAGGCGACCAGACCAGCCGCATATTCTGTATCGCCTTTGGCCAGCTCATTCCAAACGATGACCATGGCGATGCAGCGTGCGAGGCCGATCATGATGAGACCGGCCATGTATTCGGGATATCCGCGCAGGAATACAATCGCCAGAACAAACATCAGAATCGGTCCTACAACCCAGTTCTGGACCAGTGAAAGGCTTAGCACCTTCTTGTTGCGAAAGACCTCGTGCAAGTTCTCATATCGCACCTTCGTGAAAGGTGGATACATCATCAAAATCAGTCCTGCCGCAATCGGAATGGAAGTTGTGCCAACGTTGAAGCGATTCAGGAAAGGCACAACTTCCGGCACAAGCCAGCCCAGCACAACGCCCGCGACCATGGCGGCGAAAATCCACGCAGTCAGATAGCGATCCAGAAAATTCAGACGACTTGTTGCTTTCATGAATGATCCTATACGAGGGCAAGCTCACTCGAGCCAGCCTCTTCTCGGAACAGGCCGCTATCGAGGGACGGGTGTCATCGTCTGGCCGATGCTGTCGAGCTCCCTTTTCAGTGCGAGGCTGTCAAGACTCTTCAATGGAAGACAGAGAAATAAACTGATTCGGCGATCCAGGATAAAAAACGCCTCGCGAAACGCTCGTTCCACTTGACCTTCGTTTCCATGAACTGCCGCTGGGTCTGGAACGCCCCAGTGGGCGGTCATCGGCTGTCCGGGCCACACTGGGCAGACCTCTTTTGCGGCGTTGTCGCAAACCGTGAAAACGAAGTCGAGCTTAGGTGCGCCGGGCCGAGAGAATTCATCCCAAGCCTTGCTGCGCAGACCCTGGATTGGTAAATGCGCCATTTCAAGCTGCTTCAAAGCTTCTGTTCGAACCGTCCCCGACGGGTGACTTCCGGCGCTGTAACCGGTGAAATTGGGTCGGCCTTTGAAGTTCAGAATGGCCTCAGCCATGAGGGAGCGCGCGGAATTGCCCGTGCACAGGAATAAGACGTTGTAATGTCCTTGCATATTCGTTTTCTCCTAGTTACAGCAGGTCGGCCCACAACATGCCTTCGCTCCGGCGCCTGCCGGTTTGACAGCCCGAACAAAGGCGCTCAAGAACTTGCCATCCACCTGAGGTGCAATGGCATCTGCATCGACACCGGCTGCGGCCAGAAAGTCACGAGCATCTTCTGCGCGATAGACCCGTGTCGGCTCGATAACAATTTGCTCAAAACCTGCCGCGGAGAGTTTGCTGCGATATTCGTCATCCCCGAGGGCGCCCGCCATACAGCCAACCCACAGAAGCACGCTTTGGCGGATTTCAGGTGTGATTTCGCCTCGGGTCACAACATCGGAAACGGCAAAGCGGCCACTAGGCTTTAACACCCGAAAAGCTTCTCGCAACACACGATCCTTGTCGGCGGAAAGGTTGATCACACAATTCGAGATAATCACATCGACCGAATTGTCCGGCAAAGGAATATGCTCGATCTCGCCCTTCAGAAACTCGACATTCTCAGCACCGGCCTTGCGCTTGTTCTCATTGGCAAGAGCCAGCATTTCGTCCGTCATATCGAGACCGTAAGCCTTGCCGGAGGGCCCGACCCGCTTGGCGGAAAGCAGGACATCGACCCCGCCGCCTGAACCGAGGTCGAGAACCACCTCTCCTGGATTCAACTTCGCCAATGCAGTTGGATTTCCACACCCCAGAGAGGCGAGCATAGCTTCCTCAGGCACTTGTCCCGCCTGGGAGGAGTCGTACAGATTGGAAGTGATCGGGTCGCAACCAAAGCCACTCGCTGCGCTGGCTCCACAGCAACTGCTTCCGCCAGTCTTCACGCGCAAGGCTGCCTGGCCATACTTTTCTTTGACTACTTTCTTGATGTCGGTGGTACTCATGATGGCTCCTCCTATTTACAAAGTTGAACGATATCTTGGGGTTTAACGGCCTTATTCCGAGTACAGCATTCGGCGTAGAGGAATTGCAAAAGTTCCTGGAGGGCTTCGGTATTGGCCGTGTAACGCAAAAAAGTGCTCTCGCGGCGCACGTTTACCAACTCTTCATTCTTCAGTTTGTCCAGGTGGTGCGAAAGCGTGGAATTCGGAATGTCCAACTCTGACTGAATATCGCTTACGACCAACCCGTCCGGATGCGCGGATAGCAGCAATTGCATGATTCGAAGGCGTGGTTCGGTGCCCATGGCAGAAAGCATGTCGGCGTACTTCGCGACACGCTCTGTACTCTTTTTGCTTGCGGCAATCTGCATATTTCGATAATTGCAGAAATATAGAGTCTTGTCAATTAGAATTTCGCATGACGCTTGACAGACTACGAAGGCCTCTGACCCTCCCAGTGAACATCAGTACCGATAATCGCGCTTTATCGAAAGCCCCTCTGTTTCTACCCTTCCAGGTCGCATTTCAACGGTCGGAAATGTGCGGCAAGGTTACATCGCTGTTCCCATGAGCCCCGTGCCCGATCAGGACGACACCCACTGGTTCATGCGAGAGGTCGAAAGGGTACCGGATGTCCGAGAGATTGGAGAATATCGTCACGAATTGGCTTGGGCGAATTCGACCTGCACTATGGTTGTCACCGTTTTCCGGTACCGGTGTTCTTCGGAACTGTTTTGCGCCGAGACTCGGCGCAACTTTGGCTCCTTCAGGTAGGAACACCAAGTTTTGGCAGAAGCCATTGCGTCAAGACCACATAGGCAATGAGGAATGCCACTCCCCAAACCCAATTGCTCATGTTCACTTTCTCCTATTGGCCGACTCCCAGTTTACGCAGGAACGTCATCATCGGGCACCAGTTTGTGAATCCAGACTGAAACAGATTCAGGCCAACAAAGGCGGTGAAAAGATACCAGTATGGGTTTACGTAGTGCCCAAGTGCCAGGGACAACAGAATAAAGCTGCCGGCGATCAAACGAAGTGTTCGTTCTACGGTCATAACATTTCTCCTTCAGAACTACAGGCTGTTGTGCGCAATTTCGCGTTGCGGTGTTTCGCGTTCAGCGATACTTTCCAGCGCATGCGGATGCATCGGTGGGAACGATTTTCCTCTCTTAGATAGGTAGTAAAGAACTGGCACCGCCATTCGCGACAGAACGGTAGACGCGACTTCCCCCGCCATCAATGACAAAGCCAAACCCTGAAAAATCGGGTCGAACAGGATCACGCTCGCGCCCACCACTACGGCGGCTGCAGTCAGCAGCATCGGGCGGAAGCGCACCGCACCCGCATCGACGACGGCATCTTCCAGCGCCATTCCTTGTGAGCGCCGCAATTCAATGAAGTCGACAAGAATGATGGAATTGCGAACAATAATGCCGGCTCCGGCGATGAAGCCGATCATCGAGGTCGCAGTAAAGAATGCTCCCATCAGCGCATGCGCGGGCAGAATGCCGACCAGAGTCAGCGGAATCGGCGCCATGATGACCAGCGGCGTGACGAACGAACGAAACCAGCCCACGACCAGCACGTAGATCAGCACCAGAACGGCCGCAAAGGCCAACCCCAGGTCGCGAAAGACTTCCACGGTGATGTGCCACTCACCATCCCACTTCACCGAGAACCGGTCGTTGCGTTCGGGCATGGTTGTGCCCTTGTACTGCTTTACTCCGTAGCCATCGGGCAACTTGATTTTGTCGATGGCGTCGCTCATCTTCATGATGGCGTACACGGGGCTCTCTTCTCCGCCCGCCACATCTCCCGTCACATAGACGACAGGCTGCAGATTCTTGCGATACACGCTGGTATCGATTGTCGTTTGTTGAAGATTCGTTACTTCCTGCAGTGCGATTTGCCCACCGGAAGGCGTCGGTAGTTTTAGGTTGCCAAGGTCTCCAATTCCAGAGCGATCCGAACGCGCCAGCCGCACTTCAATAGGGATGTCCTCGCGGGAATGGGGATCGTGGAGCAAGCCCGCGTCAACACCGCCGAGCCCCACCTGCAAAGTGCGCGTCACATCGGAGGGCGAGATACCGTGGAGAGCTGCCTTGTCCAGATCCACTTTCATGTCGTACTTGGTTTGCGGGTCTTCGACGTACCAGTCCACATCCACGACGCCTGGCGTTTGCTGAAAGACCTTCTTGATCTGCGCCGCCAGTTCAATCTGTCCTTTGTAGTCAGGTCCGTAAACTTCGGCGACCAGCGTTTGCAACACAGGCGGACCAGGCGGGACTTCCGCTACCTTGATGCGTGCCCCGAAAGGAGCGGCAATCTTGTCCAACTCCGGCCTCAGTCGTCGTGCGAGTTCGTGGCTCTGCGCCTTGCGCTCGTGCCGCGAGAGCAGATTCACCTGGATATCAGCCTGATTGGGCTGACCGCGCAGGAAGTAATGACGCACGAGGCCGTTGAAGTTGTAAGGGCCGGAGGTCCCGGCGTAGATCTGATAATTGATGACCTCGGGCTGCTGGCCGAGATACTGTCCCAAAGCTTGCGCCACGCGAGTCGTCTGTTCCAGTGGCGTGCCATCGGGCATGTCAATGATGACCTGGAACTCACTCTTGTTGTCGAAGGGGAGCATTTTTACGCGAACCCACTTCAACGGGACGAATGTCACTGCCGCGAGCAGCAACAATACGACACCACCGAGAAACATCCAGCGACGGCGCGCGTCGCGAATGAGCGGGTTCATCATCCGGCGGTACAAACGAGTTGTCCAGCCTTCGGTCTCATGCCTGGACTGATTGCTACTGCTCGCATATTTCCTCAGTAGTCTCAACGCAGCCCACGGGGAAACCACGAAGGCCACCAGCAGCGAAAACAGCATCGCTGCTGAAGCACCTACCGGAATCGGGCGCATGTATGGACCCATCAGGCCGCGCACGAAGGCCATGGGCAGGATCGCGCCGATGACTGCGAAGGTGGCAAGAATCGTAGGATTGCCAACTTCGTCGACCGCCTCGACCGCGACTTCAGATAAGGATCGGCCCCGGCTTTCCGGCAACCGGAAATGGCGCACGATATTCTCGACCACAACGATGGCGTCGTCGACCAGGATGCCGATGGAGAAGATCAATGCGAACAGTGTGACCCGGTTCAGGGTGTAGCCATACAGGTAAAACACGGCGAGCGTGAGGGCGAGCGTGACCGGCACTGCCAAGAGGACAACGCCTGATTCCCGCCACCCGAGCGCCAGCGCAATCAGCAAGGTGACCGACAATGTTGCGATGAGCAGATGTTTGAGAAGTTCGTCGGATTTGTCTTTCGCAGTCTCGCCATAGTTGCGCGTGACCGCGATGTTCAGATCATTGGGAAGCACATACCCGCGCAAAGCGTTGACTTTGTCCAGCACGCGCTCCGAAATGTCTGTAGCGTTCGTACCTTTGCGCTTGGATAGCGTGATGGTTACTGCGGGATATTCCGCGCCGGCAGTCTGTCCTGCACCACCACGAGCGTTAGCAAACAGCACGTAGGTGTTTGCTTCGGCCGGGCCGTCCTCAAGCTTCTCCGCTACGTCGCGCAAGTAGACGGGGCGCCCGGCGTGAACCCCGACCACGACCTGACGCAAGTCTTCGAGACTGGTAAAAAACGTGCCTGCTTCGACCTGAAACTCGCGATTGTCACGCGCGAAACTACCAGCTTGGCCGCGGCGGTTCGTGTTCTGGAGTTGCTCCATGATCGCGCCTGGCGTAAGGCCGTAGGCCGCGAGCCGTTGTGTGTCGAGCACTACTCGTATTTGCCTGGGCTGCCCGCCGATGATCTTGGTCTCAGAGACGTCGTTGAGCGGCTTGAGTGAATTTTCCAGCTCACCTGCGATTCGCCGCAGGCGGTAAGAGTCATAGTCCTTGCCCCATAACGTCAGGGCCATGATCGGCACGTCGTCAATCGAGCGGACCTTGATGATCGGTTGTGAGACGCCAGGTGGGATACGGTCAAAGTTGGAGTAGAGCTTGTTGTAGGTTTGTACGATCGCATCTTCTTCTTTGGTGCCAACGTAGAAACGCACGACCAGCATGCTCTCACCGGGATGACTGATCGAGTAGATGTACTCAACGCCTGACACTTCGCGCAGTAACTTCTCCATGGGAAGGCTGACGCGCTGTGCCACCTCGTCAGCCGACGCGCCCGGCATCTGAACAAAAACGTCGAGCATGGGCACCACGATCTGGGGCTCTTCTTCCCGCGGAGTCTTGAGAATGCTGAACGTACCCAGAAGCAGCGCAGCGACGATCACCAGCGGTGTCAGTTTCGAATCAATGAAAGTGTGGGCAATTCGGCCCGCGAGGCCCAAGCCCTTCGCGGGCTGTATCGGAGATTTGGACTTGCTATCCACCATCACTGGACCTCAATGCGTTTGCCATTCAGGTCGACCGCACCCGGTCTAGCCACAAGCTGCTCGCCGTCCTGCAGGCCCGCCAGCACTTCGACCTCGGCCCCGGAGGGTTTCCCCAAAGTGATGTAGCGCAAGCTCGCGACCTTGTTTTGGTTCAGCACGTAAATACCCTGCAATTGGCCGCGTTCGACTACCGCCGAGCGCGGAATCAGCAGCGCCTGCCGTTCGCCCCGAGAAAACTGGGCCCGCCCGAAGAGTCCCGAACGCAGCCGAGTGTCTGCGGGCAACTCGATCTTCACCAGGAATGTGCGACTCGCAGGGTCAGCGGCTGGGACGATCTGCACGACCTTTCCGTTCAGCCTCGCGTTGTCGAGGGCATCGATGACGATCGAGACCTGCTGTCCTGTTCGTACAAACCGCAGATCGTTCTCGTTGACTGTGGCTTCCAGTCGATAGCGGCGCACATCCTCGACGGTGAAGATCTGCATGCCGGGTGAAGCCAGGGTGCCGGAATCGGCTTTCTTCTCCGTTACCACCCCGTCGAAGGGCGCTCGAATTCGCGTGTAATCAAGGGAAGCGTGAGTCTGTGTCAGTGCTGCCTTCGCCTGGGCCTGGCCTGCCAGTGCCATATCGCGATGGGCGAGAGCCGATTGTTGACGGGCGTTCACTTCGTCGAACTCCTGGGGGCTGACCGATTTCCGTTCGTAGAGGTTCTGGTAGCGCTTCAACGTGGAATCCGCGAGTGCAAGGTCGGAATCCGCTGCCCTGAGTTGCTGCTGGGCCGCGATGTCGGCAGCACTCGCACGATCTACGGCGGCCCGAGGTTGCGAGTCGTCGATCAATGCAAGCACTTGGCCTCGCTGAACCTTGTCGCCTTCGTGAGCCCGGATCTCGACGATGTTCCCCATCATCTGGCTGGCGATTTCGCTGGTCTGGGCGGCACGTACCGTGCCTACTGCTTCCAGCAAATCGGGTACGTTGGCCTGCTGCACGGCGAGTACGGGAATGTTCCGCACGGTTTCCGGCGAAGGAGCCACACGGGTTTGCTCGTTAGAGCAGCCGACGAGGCTAACAAAAGCGAGCAGCACCAAGAACGAAAGTCTTCGTTTGTTATTCATACGATTCATGGCATCACCACGGGAGATTGCGGATTCAAGCTTCCGCTCGCCAACTCCAGGTTGGCGTAGCTGGTTTGGAAGTGATAAACGGCCTCCCAATAGTCAGTCTGGCTGCGCCGCGCCGCGTCTTCAGCCCCCAACAGATCGGTAATGGTGGTCAATCCGCTGTCGTAGCGGTCCTGGTTGATGCGCAGACTCTCTTGTGCCTGGGCGATTGCCGCTCGAGCCACTTCAATCTGCTGCCGATTGGCATCCGTCTCGTAATACGCCCGCCTCACTTCGAGGCGAACCGCATCGCTAGCCGCCTGCTTCATCGCCACCACCTTTTCTTCGAGGGCTCGCTGCCGGGAGAGTTCCGCCCGTTTGGCACCGCCTTGAAAGATGTCGAATTGCACTTCGATCCCGCCCAACCAGTTGTTGCCCCCGCCACCGGCAAGGAAGGTAGGGTTATCCATTTCCCAGCCTGCAAAGGCGTTCACCCGAGGACCGAATGACGACTTGGCCATCGCCACGCTCTGCCGCTGGGCCGCCTCCTCCGAGGTGATCCGCTTCAAGTCGGGGCGATTTGCCAGTGCCTGCTTCTCGACTTCCCCAAGCACAGGGGCGGGAAGCGTGCGCTCAGCCAACGCTTCAGTAATCTGGAACGGAGAATCAGGCGGGTTGCCCATCGCCGTGTTCAGCTGTGCCTGCGCCACTACCAGAGCGTTCTTGGCTCGGATCACTTCCTGCCGTCGCGCCGCCATGCGCACCTTCGCTGTCAGCAGATCTGACTCGACGGTCAGCCCGCTGTCGAATCTCGCCTGGCTACGGTCCATGATCGACTGCGCTGTCTTGGCCGATTGCTCGGCTACGTCGAGTTCCTTGGCCGCCAGCAGAACGTCGTAGTAGGAACTGACCACACGGAACACAATCTCCTGATCCGTACGGTCTAATTGGTGTCCCACAGCCTCGTTCATCTGTTTGGCTTGATTTACCCCATGCCAAGTTGCGAACGAATCAAATAGGTTCCAGGTCCCTCCAAACCGCGTGGCGAAGTTGCCGAAGGGCAGAGGTGAGTTCAGTTTGTTCAGCGCGAAGTCTGCAGCGGTGAAACGCTGCTGCCGTAGCTCGCTGCCGAACACGTAAACTGGGTCATCACCGCGAGTCGCTGTTTCGGAAAAACTCAAGTGAGGCATAAGGAATGAGCGTGCCTCACGAACTGTGGCAGAGGCAGCTTTTGTGTCCGCAATCGCTGCCTTGCGCAAAGGATTTTTCTCCAGCGCGATTGTCATTGCCTGCCGTAGAGTAAGGGACGAGGGCTGGGCCTCCAGCTGAGCCGTCGCCGACATACAAGTTAGCCACAGCGTAGCGATGCTCAAAACCACTTTGAACAAGGCTTTCAACCTTGCACTCCCGCGGCCTGAGCCGGCTTCATCCACTCTGTCTTGTCTTCCACGATTTCGTAAGTTGTATGAAAACTCGCGGTCTTCTGCACCATCGCCCCCACCGAGCAATACTTTTCCTCGGAGAGACGAATCGCCTCCTCCAGCGCCGCCACGTCAAGTTCAAAACCGGTGACCACATGGTGGATTCGCACCGCCGTGAACACCTGGGGCGGGCGCTCGGCTTGATCGGCTTCGACCCGCACCTCGTATCCGGTAACTTTTTGGTGATACTTCTGGCGCAGGATGGTGACGACATCGAACGCCGTGCACCCGGCTAGTCCGGCGGCGACCAGTTCAATCGGCTTTGGGCCGGTGCCTCCGGCTGCATCGTCTAACAGCAGGTGATGGCCGCTTCCGGTCTGGGCCACAAATTGGCGCTGCTGTTTAAGGGGTTGAGTCAGTTCGACTTTGGCTGTTATCATGATTTCCTCCTGCTGCTTCTATCGACCAAGTACACGAATAAATGCAATCCGACGGATTTTGTTACAGAAAAAATCTATTTACAGCATCGTCAGACTCGAATTTTTCGACAGGCGCCAACATTAGTCAGGACCGGCTCAGGTTTGCTTCTTGCTTGCGAGAGCGGCGATCCCGCGCGGATAATGCCGAAGGAGCCGCGTGGAGAATTTTCGACTTAAAGTCTTTCGAGCTGTGGCCAAGCACTTGAACTTCCGCAAAGCAGCGGAGGAACTTTGCCTGACCCAGCCCGCCGTCACCTTGCAGATCAAAGCGTTGGAACAATATCTTGGAGTGCAGCTATTCGATCGCAGCGGAGCTCGAATCTCGCTTACCCCTGCCGGAACCATGCTCCTGAAATACGCCCGCAAAATTGAGGAGTTGGAAACTGCAGCGCTGGCAGGCTTATCACAGCTTGCCGGTGAGCACAGGGGCGACTTGCGCATTGGTGCGTCGCTGACGATCGCGCAGTACATCTTGCCTCATCTGTTGGGAGCGTTTCAGCAGCAACATCCCCAGGTCCGGCCTCATGTCATCACCTGCAATACCGAGCGCGTGATCGAAGCATTGGTGGCGCGCGACATATCGGTTGGATTCATCGAAGGCCCAGCGCTCCGTCGGGACGTGCATACCGAGACTTTCCTCGAGGATGAAATTGTTCTGATGGTGCCTCCCGCCCACGAATGGAGCGAACGCGGCTCCGTTGAACCCGAGGAATTGAAGCAAGGACGGCTGATCATGCGGGAACGAGGTTCGGGAACGCGTCGCGTAGTCGAAATGGCTCTACAGAAGGGTGGCGTGCAGGCTAAGCATCTCACCCTGGCGATGGAAATCGACTCCACCGAAGGCATTATTACGGCCGTTGAAGCTGGGCTCGGGATCGGCTTTGCTTCGCTCTGGTCCATCAGCAAGGCGCTACAGCTTGGCTCACTTCGAGTGGTGCCCATCCATGGAGTTCGGATCAAACGGCCGTTGCGCGTGGCGTATTCCGTGGGCCAGGAACCGCAAGGGATTGCACTGGCATTCCTTAATTTCTTGCGATCTCGCCACGATGTAATAACTCCGACAAAGACCAAACTCTCTAAGTAAGTCGCCCCCCGCCAGCAGCGCCTCGTCACCAAGCTCGCAAGATTCTTCAGAGCAAGGTAAAGCCATAAGCCGCGCGCATGAGCAATAAGAATTACTGCTTAGACAAGCGCTCACTCATACGCGACACTGGAAGGTGACAAACACCAAGAACATTTTCTTCGTTGGCCTTGTAATCGCTGCCAGCGGGCTCATTTCGACTCCTTTGGCATTGTTGGCCGGGCTGATCTACGGTCTGTCGTTCGCGCACCCCTATCACATCGACGCCAAGAAGCTGTCCGCGTTCCTCTTGCAAGCCTCCATCGTTGGGCTGGGCTTTGGAATGAATCTGCACGAGGTCGTACGTGCGGGCCGGAGCGGTTTTGCATACACCGCGATGAGCATAAGTTTTGCCATGCTCCTCGGCCTCGGAATTGGACGCCTGTTCAAGGTTCAACACATACCGTCGCTCCTGATCAGCGCGGGCACCGCCATTTGCGGCGGCAGTGCGATTGCCGCCGTAGGCCCAGTCGTAAACGCTGGCGAAGAGGAGATGGCGGTTTCGCTCGGGACCGTCTTCATGTTGAACTCGGTTGCTCTGTTTCTTTTTCCGCTGATCGGCTACGCTCTTCACCTCACCCAATCTCAATTCGGATTGTGGTCCGCGCTCGCCATCCATGACACCAGTTCGGTGGTGGGCGCAACCGCGAAATACGGTCCGCAGGCATTAATGATCGGGACTACGATCAAGTTGGCTAGAGCGCTGTGGATCGTTCCGGTAGCGTTCGCGGTGGCAATTTTGAAAAAGAGCAAGACCCGGATCAAGTGGCCCTGGTTCATCTTATTTTTTTGCCTGGCTGCGGTGGCGAGCACGTATTTGCCGGTGTTCGGCGCGGTCTATCCAAAACTCAGCGCATTGGGAAAGACTGGCTTGACAGTCACACTTTTTCTGATTGGCACCGGGATCTCAAAGTCAACTTTGAAACAAGTCGGCATGCGTCCTCTGCTGCAGGGAATCTTACTTTGGGCGATTGTGGCAATCACTTCTATCGTTCTCATCCGCTATGGAATCATCGCCATCTGATTCGCTTCCCAAAACCCGAACTTATAACGCCTTGCGGGTCAGGCAATCAACGCTCATAATGCCCAAGGAGTCAAATGAATCGTTCATCGATGAAACGCGCAATCAGCATTGTTCTCGTCGGGACTGCCGCATCCGTTTGCGCCGTTCGCGCGAATACGCAAACCCGCTTGGGCGTCGCGTCCGGGGCGATGTTTCCCGTTTATCAGGCCACATCTTTACCAAGTTCGCAGCTCATCAACCCGGAAGAACTCGTCAAGATCCTTCAGTCCTCCAAGGGTGAAAAGCCACTCATGATCCAGGTCGGATCCCATGTGCTTTATCAGCAGGCACACATTCCTGGTTCGGAATACATTGGCCCGGCTTCCAGTGAGAGTGGATTACAGTCGTTGCGCAAACGCGTGGAATCCCTGCCGCGAAACAAATTCATCGTCATTTATTGCGGATGTTGTCCCTGGAGCCACTGCCCCAACGTCAAGCCTGCCGAGGACGCGTTACGCGCCATGGGCTTCACTAACGTGAAAGTTCTTTATATTGCGAATAACTTTGGAGCGGACTGGGTCGACAAAGGCTATCCGGTTGCCAAGGGAGACTAGGAAACCCACTTCTGGTTGAGGTCGGCGTATTGAAGAAACGGATTCCCAGCACCCTGGCGTTGATCGCGGTCGCAGCGGGGCTTTACTTCGTGAGCCGGCATCATGCTGTGCCTGGCGGCATGAATAGCACAGCCGTTGAACATCCCCTAGCCTCCGACTTCTCTCTTCCCGACTTAACGGGACAGAAACTCAATCTTTCGTCCTATCGAGGCAAGGTCGTCCTTTTGGATTTCTGGGCAACCTGGTGCGATCCCTGCCGGGATGAGATCCCTCATTTCGTCGAACTGCAAAACAAGTACGGCGACCACGGCCTGCAGATAATTGGCGTTTCCATGGATGATGGACCGGAACCTGTGCGCAATTTCTACCAGCGCTTCAAAATGAACTACCCGGTTGTGATGGGCAATGCAAAGACAGGTGAACTCTATGGAGGAGTTCTCGGATTGCCGATCGCATTCCTGATCGGGCGCGATGGCCGGATCAGCGCCAAGCATATTGGCGCAACCGACGTTTCAGTCTTTGAAAAGGAGATCGTGAGTCTGTTGCGGACCGGAATCGATTCTGGTTAAGCCGACTCGTGGCCGTCGATTACGACCGGATGTTTTTCACGATCATGCGTTCGTAATCAGCAAGAACCTTCTTGCGTAGTTCGATCGCCTTCTCACGTTCAGGGGGCTCTGCGGGCGATCGTCTGCACTGTTCGATAGTGGCCTTGAGACTAGCGAGGAATGCCTGGCAGGGTTCGCAGCCGTTCAGGTGCCGCTCCAGTTCCTCACAAAGCGAATCGTCCAACTGCTCGTCGAGATAGTTCGAGAGCTCAGCGAACATGGCTTTGCAGCGGGCAGGTCTGGGCTGATCGTTGCCGGGTGGTTCGTGGGAAGGTGCCCGCGAAGCGACGCCTACTCTCCCCGAGCGTGGTTTCAAGCCTTTCATCAATTCCTTCCGGACAAACAACCTCGCACGGTGGAGACGAACTCGCACCGTTCCAGAACGTAGCCCTGTGATCTCGGCCACTTCTTCGTCGGTTAGCCCCTCCATGTCGCGCAGCACCAGAACAATACGGTATTGTGGCGGCAGCCGCTGAATGGCGTCGCGCAAACGACCCGCTTCTTCACTCCGAATGGCAAACGCTTCCGGGTTAATGCTCCCGTCGGTCCCCATCTGCTCAAGTTCCTTCCGATCGGGCATGAGTTCTTCCAGGGAAAGGTCTGGATTGGGAGCAAACTTGCTCCGGCGTCGGCTCATCAGGCAGCGATTCTTTGCCACCTTATAAAGCCACACCACGAGCGCTTTGGGACTGTCGAATTTGGGCAGGAACGGAACCGATTTCAGCAGCACTTCTTGCATGGTGTCTTCCGCGTCCTCGCGCTGGCCGCAGACCCGCATACTAAAGGAGAACACGGTATTTTGGAGTAGCGCCAGGGCCTGCTCCAACGCAGCATCGTCACCACTCTGCAAGAGTTGCACAGCTTGTTCTATCTCAGAACGCATTGCGTTCAATGTAGCACTTCTGTCGCTTTCCTTTGGTGACTATCAACGCCACAAATTCTCGGATATCGAGATCGCGTTACAGCATCATGGCTCAGATGAGTTAAGATCGCAATACAATGGCGCGGAAAGCGATTTCCTGATCAATGGGAAAGTAGTCAAGTGGCGTATTCACGAAACGCAAGCGTGGGGAACCAACATGTGCCGTGATGACGCGCTCAATTCGAACAGGGATGCACGTGAACTATGAAGATTTTGCTCGCCATTGACGATTCAACATTTGCTCAGGTGGCGATCCAGGCGGCAATCTCGCAGGTTCGCCAGGATCATACGCAAGTGCTCGTCCTGCACGTGGTGGATTGGAGCAACTTTATGCCGACCCCCTTTCCCATAGGCGGGCAGGAACCGATGTACAGCACCCCGCAGCTCGAATCCATCATAGAGGGTGAAACCACGAAAGCTCACGAACTGGTGACAGGCGTCGCTGAACGTCTGCGCTCGGCGGGGTTTGAGGCGACTACATCCGTGCGAGAGGGAGACCCCAAATCGGTAATTCTCGATTGTGCTGCCGAGCGGGGAACTGACTTGATTATCGTAGGCTCGCATGGGCGCAAGGGTATCGCTCGTTTTGTCTTGGGAAGCGTATCCGAAGCCGTTGCTCGCTACGCTCGCTGCTCGGTTGAAATCGTGCGTTTGCCAATCAACGTTTGAGCGGTTCGTTGCAAATCTGTTCCCAACCATGGGGACGGAAAAGAATGACCACGGAAAATTTGGAGCCGATCGAAGACCTTCAGGCTCGCGGCCTCACCCGCGAGGAAGCCAGCGCGCGGTTGGCGCAGTACGGCCCAAATACTGTTCGCGAGGCAAAGTCCCATCTGTTCCTTGCGATTGCTAAGAAGTTCTGGGCGCCGGTCCCTTGGATGCTTGAGGCCACGATTGCATTGGAAATCATTTTGGGCAAGCGTCCTGAAGCGGTAATTATCGGTGTTCTTCTAGTCTTCAATGCTGGCCTGGGACTGTTGCAGGAGAACCGTGCGCAGAACGCACTCGCCCTGCTTCGCAAGCGGCTGCCGGTAAAAGCCCGGGTGAGGCGCGGTGGCCAGTGGCAATCGCTGGCGGCGCAGTTGCAAACTCTGGTCTTCGTGACCCTGGTGTTTACCGGACAGGGCACGGTTTATCTGGTTCGCCAACGCCAGCATTTTTGGAAGTCGAGACCCAGCAAATGGCTGCTTCTAAGTTCAGCTGCCGATATTGCCGTCGTGAGCGTGTTGGCTACGGGCGGTATTCTGATGGAGGCAATCGGTCCGCAATTGGTATTCGCCGTGCTAATTGTGAGTGCCTGCTATTTGGCCGCTGTCGACCTTGTGAAGATCCGCCTTCTCAGGAACCTACCGCAAGGGTGACGAAAGAATGGTTCCTTTGGCTGGCGAGTTGCAACTGCGGTCCAATGAACTTGTTTATTGTCGCAATCGAACTATTTCGCTTTTCTACTCCAAGCGCTATGACACAATGCAGGTGGAAACGGAGCGACGGATTGCGATCCGGCTCCACAATACGCGCGGTTTATTGAATCCTTGAGGATAGGGATGGAACAACTTTCTGCCGAATCGCATCATTCTCGCGAGACTCTTTCCAGGTCCATTGCGAAGACAGTGACCTACCGGGTGCTTATCATGATCTTGGATTTTTCGACCATATATTTGTTTACCCACAAAGCTAAAATCGCCGTCGGATTCATGGTGGTGAGCAACGTGTACACGACAGTTGGGTATTTTGTCCACGAGAGGATTTGGGACAGGGTTAAATGGGGAAAGGCGATATATAAGGTTAGTGCGGCATGACACGTGAACTGTTTCCCACGCTACTCGGGGACTCAACGATAGATGACTGCACTCCGTGCGGCCGCATTGGAGACATGCGCACCGAGGGACGCCGGATAGCAGTCTGCTGGGAGGCGCAGCTCTAGTGGAACTATACTCGCGGCTCCCGCCCGATGTTCTGAAGATTGTTCTCGTCTTGTTTTTGTCTTTTCTGATAGGGCTGGAGCGGGAAGAGCACAAGGCGGCAGGAGGCTCTTACTCCTTCGGAGGAGTACGCACATTCCCGCTCATCGGCCTGATTGGTTATTCCATTGCTCTTATCGCGGGCGCGCAACTACTGCCGCTGACAATCGGTTTTCTGGTAATCGCCGGATTCCTGCTTTTGTCTTACTGGCACAAACTGTCCTCAACTGAAGCCGCCGGTGTCACCTCAGAAATGTCCGGTCTCACGACTTTCCTGGTGGGAGCGCTCGTCTGTTACGGACATTTCTGGATTGCTACCACGCTGAGCGTTGCCAGCTTACTCTTACTCGATCTCAAAGTAGCTCTCGAAGAACTTGCTGTTCGCATCGCTCCCCAGGAAATTCTTACCTTCGCTAAGTTTCTGCTTCTGACCGGTGTCATCCTGCCCGTGCTGCCGAACCAGGAATTCAGCCGATTCCATATCAACCCTTTCAAGACCTGGCTCGTCGTGGTTGCGGTCAGCGCGATCTCATACGGTAGCTACGTTCTGCAGAAGGTGACCAAGGGAAAGGGCGGGGTCGTACTGGCAGCGTTGCTGGGCGGGGCGTATTCATCGACGGTGACTACGGTCGTGATAGCGCGCCGAGCCGCTCGTGAACGGCATCCCCACCTCTTCGCCGGAGGCATCTTGATCGCCTCCGGGGTGATGTACCTTCGTCTGGTCGTGCTTCTGGCCCTTTTCAACCGACAACTCATGTCTTTGCTGGCGCTCCCGTTTTTAGTGCTGGCCGGTTTGGCGGTTGGCGTTGGCTGGCTCTGGACTCGCCGGGCGGATCCCAGTGCTCAGGCGGTGCAGCGCGAGTTCGAACCCAAGAATCCACTCGAGTTGCTGGCAGCTTTTCTCTTCGCCGTGCTGTTTCTGGCAATGCTAATAGCTACCCAATTAGCCGTGACTTATCTCGGGAAAGCCGGAGTGAATACCTTGGCCGCCGTCATGGGTGTTACCGACGTAGATCCGTTCATCCTTGGGATGACCCAGGCAGCGGGTGCGCTCACACCTCTGAAAGTAGCGGCGGCCGCAGTCCTGATCGCGGCCGCCAGCAACAATCTCGTGAAAGGAATTTACGCCTATAGCCTGGCCGACCGGAAGACCGGTTTGCAGAGCCTTTTGCTTCTGACGGCTCTTGCCGCGCTGGGTCTCGCCCCGTTGCTTTGGCTAGGATCGTGAGTATCATTCTGCACCGTCACCCTGCACATGCGAGGGCGTTTTCGCATACGCAAGATCTACTTCGCAGTGAAAGATGATCTCCCGGTAATGCAGCGGCAGATTTTCTTCACTAATTGGGAATTGGAGCGGCTCATTAGAATCGTTTCAGGAGTTTCGCTTTCGACTGCCGAGTCGGCTCCGTCCTTCTCCAAGTCAAGAGAACAGTCGAAGTAGCTCGTAGGCCGGTGCACAAAGTTAAGAACGTGTTGCGCAAGATGCGATACATCCATGCCCGGAAATTAGTCCCCAACTGGCCCCGAGGCCGCAAGCTGAATTGTTTACCAGCAGTGCCTCCACGTTGGGCGGAGATGGTAATGGCGGAGATTGATACATGAATCCAGCCATTGACCTCGCCAGGACGAATGAAAAAAATGGCAGCTATGCTGCTTTCCCTGGAAGTCTCCAGTAAGTTCGCAAGCCGCCCATGTCTGGACGGACATGCCTCTCAAACACGATCCCAAGCTTGGCAGCCGCTCGCTTCATCACCTTTGGGCCGATACCGTTGACGCGGCCACTGGACAGTAGGTCCTCCTGTGGTTCGATCATCCCTGGCGCAGCCGTAAGCTCGCAGAGCAGCAACTCGACCGCTTCTTCAAGATGTTTAGCCCACAGGACTGATCTCATTGGAATCACCGCGAACGTGGGTCAATAGACACAGATCGAGTGCGGACAATATAGCGTCTGTAAATGCAGGGACAGCACAAAACTAGCGCACGCGTCGGGCGAAGGCAATACAGCGACTACTGTAGGCACGATTCGTGACACGCCAGCAGAATGAATGAAAAGAGGGCAGCCCGCATGTGACAGCCCCTCTGTTCAGCCTGGCCAACTCGCCCGCGACTTCGCAAGGCGTCCCCTGGGGGGAACGGGGATTACGCTCGTCACAGCGCACAGGCAACACTGTTCTCAAGCAGCACGAACCTCTTGTAATGGGTTGTCCCTAACGGATCGTTGAGGTGGCAGCGAGCTTTACGTGCCTTCTTTATTCGTTGCGGCGGCCCGGCTACACAGCCAGTACAGGAATACTATCGTCAGGATCCCAACTGTAAACCATCCCAGGAGAAACAATCGTAGGAGATACATCGCATCACCTCGCGCAAAGCGCCCGAAGCGACTTGGGGCGATAGCATTACAGGAATATTAACTTGTTGACCTGCCCATTTTACTACTGGCGATCTGGTTTGCTTCACTCGACGGATCCTGAGTGGGCCGGAGCATACCTCGATTCATTCGCATCCGCAGCACGTAACAGTCTTCGTGGATAGCCTTTCCGTACTCGTCGGTCTTGGCCGTTCGAAGATCTACCGGATCGCCGCACAGACAGCAAAGGAATAATGGGGATTCCGGAAATGCCCTTGCAGCGTCCATTACTGATAACGGAAATGCCACAGTCGGCCTCCTTTGCTATAAACACCGGCGCCCTCAAATTGATGCGCTCAAAATTCAGGTTTAGGACATGGTGACTTCAGCACGAATATGGCCAAACCAACCTTATATGATCCAGCGGTGTCCTGGGTCTTCTGGGCCTCATGCCCTATGTAAGGATTACCAGCTTGGCCCGGATTTCCTACAGTATCGACTGTATGGAGGAATGGGCAGTTTGAGTTCCGCGCCTCCTAGCCGTCGTCTCGGGTCTGGCGAGAAACTGTCCGCATGGCACGCCTTGAGGATCACATCGGGAAGATACTTGGGAAAGCCGGGGATTGCCTCACAGCGGCGGAGATCAGGCTGCGTTTGAATGGCGAACTTGGCGATAGTGAACCCTATAAGCCACCGGAGATCGAAGCGTGCGCCAACAAAATGCCGGATCTTCGCAAGGGAAGGAAAGAAATATTGCCGCGCGTGAGGATGCATGGCCGTTGTGGCTCCAGCTCGGGTGTTTCGGGCATTTACAGCGGCGATGGTTTGGTGGAGGCGGCGGGAGTCGAACCCGCGTCCGAAAATGTTACTGGTCAAGAGACTACATGCTTATTCCGGTTCATGCCCCGGGCATTAGGCGTTTCCACCCTACCCAAGACGTTCGCGGCCGTCGCTCAGAACGGACAAGAAACGCCAGCCGCTAGCCTGAAGATCTCGCCCGCCCGGCCCAGACGTAGCCGGGAAGACCAGCCCTCTGTGTGACGCTCGCTCACCGCCCAAGGGCGAAGCGGTGGAAAGCGGCTGCCTAATTAATTAGGCTGCGTATGCCATTTGTTGATTGGCAATTATCATTTTGCCCACGATTACGGGTGTGTGCACCCCGGCATGCCTCTTGGCCGCAAGCATCTCCGTCGAAGCCGTGACGCCCCCACTGGTGGGATTGGCCATGCAAAGACCTACTTCCAATCTAGGGGGAAAAGGAGGCGAAGTCAAACCGCCGAGCGGCCCAAGAGTTACGCCTGTTCGGTTACCCGCGTTCGGACCGCAGGGTAGGGATATCGAATGAAAACTGCGGGTTGTGAGTCTAAATGGCTAGCGAGTTGCCTTTATAGACTGGAAGGCGTTTACAACTTTCTATAATTAGCTGGATTTGCTCCGTTGTCAGACCGAGGAATTCAAAACCATAGACTCTGCCAGTGATACGTCGTACCACTGCCCGTATCTTACCGCAGGCGATCGGCTCTAATTCTACGGTTTCGTCTACCTTCAACGAATCGGAAGCAATGGCCGAGAGGCCGCTCTCGCTGATCTCGATGCTGATACCTCGCGCCACCACCCCGTCGGCCGAGCGAATGGTTAAGGGGACGCTGAAGCGATACCGCGGGTGCCGTCTCCGGTCGGGTGAGGTCTCCGACATCTCGTGGGGTTCAATGTCAGTTTTCATGGGTTTGGCTTCTGTTCCTTTCTTAACATCGGCGGGAGCTCGAGTTTTCTTTAGTTTTGCATCCTCCCGCCCTCGCCCACAATCTGACTTAGAGCGCCGGCCTGTAGAATCGAGGGCGTTGACTTAACATGAATTTCATCGTCCAACTCTGTCAGGAGAACTGCCCGTGAAGTCGGAGTGTTTGCCTTTCAGCCAGATCCCCCACACGACACGGCTTTTCGCCGACTTTCTTTCTGACTATTCCAAAGTTCAGCAGTTCTATCCCCGGCCTGCGTATTTCAACCAATGGTTCAAGGACGAGGCGTCGAATCTGTCGTATGTCGCCGAACGGCGAGAAGCGGTGGCAGCGATTCTCGGCCGACAAAATCAATCGTGGAACGCATCCGCGAAAACTCTGGAGAATATCGTCCGCCTTCGAGCGGGCGCATCGGCGGTGGTTACCGGACAGCAAGTGGGACTCTTTGGCGGTCCAGCGTTCACGATTTTCAAAGCGCTGACTGCAATCAAACTCGCCGACCAGGCGACTCGATCTGGCGTCGATTGCGTACCCGTGTTCTGGTTGGCCACCGAGGACCATGACCTTGCTGAAGTGAATCAGGTTTCGATTCCAGGACCTGATGGTTCTTTGCAGAAGCTAACGGCGCCGGCCGAGGGTTTGTCGAATGCGCCAGTGGGAACGGTAAGGTTCGGCTCGGAGATTGATGCTGTCATGGAAGCTGCCACCGGGTTGCTAGGGCCTGGCGAGATTTCTGATTTTCTTCGGGAAGCATACCGCCCGGGTGAGACCTTTGGCAACGCCTTTGCCCGCTTGCTCGCACGGCTATTTGCAGATTGGGGCGTAATCCTTCTGGATGCGGCCGATGCGGAATTCCACCAGATTGCAAAACCCATCTACCGGGCTGCGATCGAGCGCGCCGCTGAACTGGATGAAGCCCTTTTGACTCGCGGAAAGGTTCTGGAATCGGCGGGCTACCATCAGCAGGTTAAGGTTACGCAGTCGTCGACGTTGCTGTTCACAATTCGAAATGGCGCGCGTGTCCCGGTGCATCGCCGGGTGAACGGAGATGGAAGCGCTGAATTTCTCATCGAGGAGGAACGGGTTTCGAAAGCAGATATGCTAAGCCGCGTCGCATCGTCGCCGTGGGACTTCAGTGGCAATGCGCTGCTTCGGCCTGTCATTCAGGATTACTTGCTTCCGACTCTTGCCTACACGGGAGGATCTGCCGAAGTCGCTTACTTCGCCCAGGTGGCTGTCGTCTACGAAATGCTTCTAGGTAGAGTCACCCCGATCGTCCCGCGCTTCTCTGCGACGATCGTCGAGCCAAAACCGAAAACATTACTTGAGCGCTACGGGCTCCGTTTACCCGATCTTTTCCCGGGTCCAGAAAATTTGCGTGAACAGATGGCTTCTCGCACTTTGCCCAAGGATCTGCAATCTGCGTTTGAGCAGGCCGAAGTTTCGCTGGAAAAGTCTCTGGCAGCAATTCGCGAGGGTCTGACCCGGTTGGATTCAACCTTGGTCGATTCGGCCACCAATGCCGCGTCCAAGATGCAACACCAGCTGAGCCAATTGCGCTCGAAAGCTGCCCGCGCCGAGCTCCGCCACACAGAAGTTCTCACCCGGAAGGCCGATGTGCTCAGCAATTTGCTATATCCAGGCAAGGCTTTGCAGGAACGCGAGATCGCGGGCGTGTATTTCCTAGCGCGTTACGGGAGAGAATTCCTGAGAGACGTGTACGAAACCGTCCATCCGGACTGTCTGGATCACCAGATAATCTCTGTGTAGGCGCGAGCGTCTACACTCGTCCGGCTAAGCGTGAATGACGCGTCAGTGTTTAGTTCAGAGAGAAATCAGCTACATCTTCTGTTCTAACTCTTCCAGCGATTCCACCCGAGGCAGGACAGATTCACGATAAGCTCCAGATACATCGAACAAGATGGCTTGCATTCCAGCCCGGGTCGCACCCAGATAATCAACCGAATACACATCGCCCACGTACAAACTCTGCTCTGCGGCTGCATCCATGCCGCGCAGCGCAGTTTCGAAAATCGCCGAATGAGGCTTTTCGTATCCGACTAAGCCCGAGTCGGTAATCGCGGCAAAACAATCGGCTATTCCGCAGCGGGTCAGCACATCGCCAATCTTGCCGTCGGCATTCGAGATCACTGCAAGCGGGTAGCGGCGTCCCAGCCGCAACAGAGACTCGCGCGTGCCCGGACGGATGTCGCCCCAGTTCGCGGAAATACGCGTGGCATCGACCAGAGCATCGCGCAAAGCATCGTCATGAACGCCAAGCTCCTCGAGCAAGTGGGAATAGAAAAGATACCAGAAACTGTGATCCGATCTGCCATCGTGCTTTATTATCTCGTCGAACTCTTCCTTCGTTTTTCGCTCAATGGCATGCCATTGTTCGAGACTCGGAGTCAGCTTTCGCTGGTGTAGGGGAGCCAGGATACGCGACCGGTCAGGGAAGAGGAGAGTATTGCCAACATCGAAGAAGATTGCTTTCAGCGGAGCAGGCATCGGGAAATACCTGCCCTACTCCGATTCTTCATCGCGCTTTTTGCCATATCGCAACGCCAGGCCTACTCCAATTGTCATGAATCCGATGGGTGGAATAATCAGGACCAGAACTCCTCGTGTGATCGCGCGCTGGCCTTCCTGGTTGAGGGCGCGCGCTGTGCTGTAGCACATGGCGCAACTCTGGGCAAAAGCAGGAGCCGCCCACAGTGCAATCAACAACGCCGATGTGGTCAGACGAAGCTTCATCGGACTCCCAGGTGCACGATTCGAAAAGCGTCGGGAAAGAAAATACACATCAGGCACAGACAAGCCGTCACGGCCGTCATCATCACCCATTTCATGGCGGCGACCTCATACTTCAAGTGCATGAAGTAGCCGATAATCAGGGCTGACTTGATGATGGAGAGAATCATGAGGGCTTCCAGCATCTGCAGAGGCTCAAAGACCCGCTTGTAGGCGAGAACCACTTCGACTGCGGTGAGCAGCAACAACGCTCCCCATACCCAGAAATATTGGCCTTTGCCCTCATCGTGCGTTGCGGCGGCGGTGTGCATTCAATCTCTCCCGTTCGACTTCCGACATTTCTGATCGTACTCGCCAGATCCTTCGGGCTTGCGCCCCTCAGGATGACGTCAACGGCTTTGCATTCTCAGCACGACATCACACCCGCGTGGACATCAGATACACCAGCGGGAAAATGAACATCCAGACTAAGTCCACAAAGTGCCAGTAGAGTCCCGCAATTTCCACGTCGTGGGCGTCGTAAACTTTAGGCTTCAGAATCAAGACCACGGCTGCGACGATAAATCCCGCGAGCAGGGCGTGTATCCCGTAGTGGAATACACTGTTTGCCGGAATCAGCCACCACGCGACTGCCCAGATGGCCAAAAGGATCGGCAGAAATGTTTTGCGCAGCGAAACCACCCCCAAATAAATGACTCCGATGGTCACGTGCAGCATGTGCATGCCCGTGAGTGTAAAGAAAGTCCCGCCGAACTGGGGCACGTTTGCTGCCCAGGGATTCTTAAACGGGGTCATACCTTCATCGATCAAGTGGGTCCACTCCAACCCGTGAAGCACAATGAACGCGATCCCAAAAAACATGGTGAAGAGAATCCAGTTTCGGGTCCAGCTGCGATCGCCGCGTCTGGCCGCGAGCACCGCCAAAACCATGGTCAGCGAACTGGAGAGCAGGCATCCGGTCATAATTGTGGCGTTGGTGATGCTTTCCTTGCCGAAGGGCGTGGGCCAGTCGGGATTCGAAATGCGTCCGTAGCTGTAGGCGAAGAGCAACGCTCCGAACGTTAGAGTGTCGGAGAGCAGGAACAGCCACATCCCGATCTTTTTCGAGTAGGTGCCAAACAGAGACGGCTCATAAACATCTGCTATCTCGTGTTGCACCGCGACTTCAGACATGTGTTCGGTCTCCTTATGTTCGTGTGGCGCGGGCGCCCTCGTCCGCGTCTTCCCCTAGCGCACAAACCACAACAGCCCGAAAATGTAGAGCCACAACAAAAACATGAAGTGCCAATACCAGGCAGTCACATCCACGACGACCCGACGCGCCTCTACCGGCGTATGCAGGAGCGAAACCACGGCCGCGTAGAGTAACACTAAAATGCCTCCGGCGAGGTGAACAGCGTGCGTAGCGGTCAGGAGATAGACAAATGAACTGCTAGCGCTCGTGGCCAGATAAAAGCCGCGATCCGCGAGTTCGCGCCAAGCCATCCACTGCCCAACCAGAAATCCGCCTCCGAGCACGACAGTGACCCCGAGCCAGGGGAAACCTTTGCCCTCTCCGAGAGACACGCCAGGGATGGAACGAATCGGCGCGAGAGCAGCTTGCCGTGTAATCTGTCGCCGAGCCAATTCCGCCGCAATACTGCTCACCAGCAGAAGGGCCGTGTTTATCAGCAGAAGCGTGATCGGAAGATCCACGGGAATCCAATCACGAACATAAGTATTGGTGCGTTCATCGAGAGTGGGCAAACCCCGGCGCACTACATAAGCGCTGGTCAGGGACACGAAGATCATGGTGACGGAAGTCAGCCCGATCGCCAGCCCGAGCCGGAGGCGGCGCAACCGCGCCCCGTAATCCGGCGAGCCATCGCCCCGCCCGTCACCGCCTCCGCCGTACGCGGGCGGACGTACCCCACCGCCGCCTTGGCCTGTCTTCGGTACGTCAATCGTAACTGGAGAACTCAAAGTCGCCATTCTAATGAGATGCCACAGTCGCTGGATCCGTCTGCATCACATAATCCCGCGGCGCGCCTGGCACGCTGTATTCATACGGCCCGTGATTCACTACTGGAGTGTGTCCTCCAAAGTTATCGTGAGGAGGAGGCGTAGCCGTGGTCCACTCCAGGGTAGTTGCCTCCCATGGATTATCGGTTGCCTTGGGACCCTTGAACATGCTCCAGAACAAATTGAGCACAAAGATGAATTGGGCCGCCACGGTAATGATCGCTGCGTAGGTCATGAAAGTATTCAGCGGGATCAAGTGTTGCAGATAGGCAAGCTCTGTGAACTGAGAGTAGCGCCGGGGCTGGCCAGCCATCCCCAGATAATGCATTGGCATGAAAATGCAGTAGGTGCCGATGAGCGTAATGACGAAGTGCACCCGTCCCCAGGTTTCATTCATCATGCGGCCAAACATTTTCGGGAACCAGTAATAAGTTCCGGCGAACATGCCAAAGATCGCAGCCACACCCATAATGAGATGAAAGTGGCCGACCACGAAAGCGGTGTCGTGCAGGGGAATGTCCAGCACCGGCTGCGCCAGAAATGGCCCGCTCAATCCACCCGAGACAAACAGGGAAACGAAGCCGATGGCATAGAGCATTGGCGTTTGGAAGCGCACGCGTCCGCCGTGAATCGTCCCCAGCCAGTTGAACGTCTTAATGGCCGACGGAACTCCGATGGCCATCGTCATGAGCGAGAAGGCAAACGCCGTGTATGGGCTCATGCCGCTCATGAACATATGATGGCCCCACACCATGAATCCCAAAAAGCCGATGGCCATAATGGCATACACCATGGCCTTGTATCCGAAAATCGGTTTGCGCGAGAAGGTTGATAGCAACTGCGAAGCCACGCCCATCCCCGGCAGAATCGCGATGTACACCTCGGGGTGTCCGAAGAACCAGAACAGATGCTGCCACAGCAGCGGCGAACCACCCTTGTGGCCCATGATCTGACCGTTCACCACGACCAGCGGGACATAGAAGCTGGTGCCCAGATTGCGGTCAAGCAGCAGGAGAATGCCCGCGGAGAGCAGAACACCGAAAGCCAGCAGCCCGAGAATCGCCGTAATGAACCATGCCCAGACCGTGAGCGGCAGGCGCATCATGGTCATGCCCTTGGCTCGCAGGTCAAGCGTAGTCGTGATGAAGTTCAGCGCTCCCATCAGTGAGGCGATGCAGAAAATCGCGATGCTGGTAATCCACAAATCCGCTCCAAGTTGTTCGCCAGGCCCGGAATTGGTGAGGGCGCTCAACGGCGCGTAACCGGTCCAGCCATGCAGCGGAGCTCCTCCAGTCACAAAGAACGCCGCCAGTATCACCACGAAAGCTACGAAAGTAGTCCAGAACGAAAGCATGTTCAGGACCGGAAACGCCATATCCGGTGCGCCGATCTGGATGGGCAAAAAGTAGTTCCCGAATCCGCCCTGCGGCGCCGTCGTCAACACGAAGAACACCATAATCGTGCCGTGCATGGTCAGCAGGCTCAGGTAGGTTTCAGGCTTGATCTCGCCAACCAGCGGCAAAACCGCCGTCGGCCAGATCATATGAAAGCGCATCAGCAGCGATAGAAACATCCCAACAAACACCGCCACCAGCGCCAGAAAGTAGTACTGCAGCCCAATGACTTTGTGGTCCAGGCTGAAAATATATTTGCGGATAAAGCCCTGAGGAGCCGCGTGCGAGTGAATTGTAGCCGAGGTCGCCATTACTGTTTCTCCGCCTCCTTAGTCGCCAACCACTTATCAAAATCTTCCTGGCTCACAACTTTCAGCATGCCGTGCATCTTGTAGTGTCCGAGTCCGCAAAGCTCGGCGCAGGCAATCTCGTAATCGCCAACCTCAGTCGGCGTGAAATGCATATGGATGACAAGTCCAGGGACCGCATCCTGTTTGAACCGCATTTGAGGAACGAAAAAGCTGTGAATGACGTCGACCGCACGCAAGGTGAGATTCACCTGCCGGTTTACCGGAAGGTACATGGTGCCAGTGACTACATCATCCTTGGCCGCCGGATCAGTCGTATCCAGCCCGATCGCAGCTTCGCTTCCAGCCGATGGATCCATCAGCTTCACGTCGGTCCGGCCAAATTTTCCATCAGCGCCCGGATACCGGAAGTACCAGGCAAACTGCATGCCGGTCACTTCCACCGGAACCGAGCCAGCCTCCGCTGGGGCAAAGCGCTCCGACGCCCAGATAGGACTGCCCATTAAGTTCAGCCCTATAAATAGGATGGCGGTCAACGCCGTCCAAACCACTTCCATCCTTGTATTGCCGTGGGAATATGTGACTTTACTGGCGCTTCCACGATCGCGGTACTGCCACACGAAAAGCCCGAGAGCGCCTTGGGCGGCCACGAAAACGATCCCCATGAGCACATACGTCAGCGCAAACTGATGGTCGATCCAGGGCGTCGACGTCGAGGCGCCGTGCGGAAGCCACCAGGTTTGTGCCACGAAAAAGTAAGTGCTGACAAAGGTGATCAACCAGATAATCGCAAGAAGAGCGAGGCCCATCTACAAGACCTCCCGGGGTCGGGGTTTGTGCATTGTCATATCGTGTCAAAAAAACACAAAGCTGCGGTTGGCCCCGAAGTTTATCACAGCCGTGTGTGATGCGTGCAAGCACTAGTTGTGGAGGGAATCGATTCGGGAACCTAGCTGTTGAAATTCGCAATGACAAACGAAACCAACCTTATGCCGCAATCCTTCTGATTGTTTCCTTTGTGTACCGGCGCCTGCACTGAGCGTAGTCGAAGTGTGTCCTTTGTGGTTTAATGCTTTGACGTATGCCGAAGAAATCCGCCCAAGGCCACGACACTCCCTACATTCGCCTGCAGAAGAACTATTGCTTTGCCTGCGGGATGAACAATCCTGAGGGAATGCGCCTCAAGTTTACTTACGACGAGGAGCGCGATTGCTTTGTCTGCCGCTTCCGCCTCGGCAAACGCTACACCGGACCGCCCGGCCACGCCCACGGCGGCATAATTGCAACCCTTCTGGACGAGGCCATGGGCAAGGTCAACAAATTGCGCCACGTGATCGCCTTGACTTCACAAATCACCGTAAACTACCTGAAGCCCGTGCCACTCAACAAACCCCTGCTGGTCGAATCCCGCGAAGTGCGTGTCCACGGCCGACAACACGTCAACATGGCGGAAATCCTCAATCCCAAAGGCGAGGTGTTGGCTCGCGGTCGCGGTTTGTTTATCGCGATCGATCCGCACAAAATGTTTGCCAAGTTCGTGGATAGATAAGATAAATGGAGGACAGGCGTCCCCGCCCGTCCCAAACAATCAAGCCAAACACTCCGACAAAGCCCGAGCCAATTGCTCCACTCCTCGCCGAAGTTCCCGCGCATCCACCGCCGCAAACCCCAGCACGACCCCGTCCCGCCTCGCACGGCCGTATGCATACCGGCTCAAAGGAACCACCTCGACATCGTACTTCGCCGCAGCCTGCGCCGCATGTTCGGCGATGATTCCGCCCTGCAGCCAGCCCACCGTTCGCAACCCTGCCTCAACCGCCGGAATCTCCAACAGTCCCTCGAGCCGTTCCCGAGCAGACTCAAGCAGCACCGATAAGCGCTCGGCGTACAACTCCCGCATCCGGCGCACATGCCGCGCAAAGTGACCTTCGCTAATGAAATCGCACAAAATCGCCTGATCGATCAGCGGCGGATGATGTGTGCTCACTGATTCCGCCGCGGCAAAAATGTCCACCATGTCCGCAGGAACCACCAGGTAAGCAAGCCGCAGAGCAGGGAAGAGAACGTCAGTGAAGCTGCCGGCGAAGATCACGACCGCGGCCCGATCCAATCCCTGCAGCGCCGGGATGGGCCGCCCGGAATAACGATATTCGCTGTCGTAGTCATCTTCAAAGATGATCGTCCGCGACCGCCTCGCCCATTCGAGCAAGGACAACCTGCGGCGCAAACTCATAGTTACGCCAAGAGGGAACTGATGCGCTGGAGTCACATACACTAACCGTGGACGCTGCTGCGGCCAACGTCTTCGGCCGGCGTCAAGATTCAAGCCTTCGGAATCGACTGGCACCGGACAGATTTTCGCTCCCACCGCGCGAAAGACGACCGCAGCGCCGGGATATCCCGGTTCCTCGATCCACACCGGATCGCCCGGATCCAGCAGCAAGTGCGCCGTCCGATCGAGCGCCTGTTGCACACCAGAGATGATCAAAACCTGATCCGCCGTACACTTCACGCCCCGAGACGTATTCAGGTATTCCGCCACGGCTTCGCGAAGCGGACGATACCCCAACGCTTCTCCACCAGCGAGTAAGCGTGTTGACACGCGCCGCAAACGCCGTGCTGCCACTTGAGCCCAAAGGTTCGTAGGAAAAGCATCGAGCGCAGGTTGGCTCGCGCGAAATGCCCGTGCGGTACGAGCCTCGGCTCGGGGCAACGGCCGCAGTCGTCGTGCGTAGGCGGAAAGCGGAATGCCGCGCCTCCGGGTTCCCGCGGTTGATTTTGCGCGCGGCGCCTGCAACAGCTCGTCGGGAAGAGTTTCGCTGACGTAGGTTCCCGAACCCACCTTACCTTCCACATAACCCTCGGAGCGCAACTGCTCGAACGCAGTGACAATGGTCGGACGAGAAATTCCGTATTGTGTCGCCAGATCCCGTGTAGCCGGCAGGCGAGCGCCGGGGTGCAATCGTCCGGCAAGAATCTCCGAGCGCAGCTCTTCATAGAGCCAGCGATACAAAGGCATTCGCGTCTTCGGGCCCTTCAGGTTCAGCGGTAGCGTGCTCGACTTCTTCGCCATGCGTCCCTAAGCCATCCCTTTCCCGTTTGTCATTCCGAGCGAAGCGAGGAATCTGCTGTTTGCATGCGCGGAGAAAATGCAGATCTTTCGCTTCGCTCCGGATGACGGGCCACTCGAAAAGTGGTATGTAAAGAATATAGGAAAATGGACATTCCAAGCTAGCCAATGAACTTGTTATCGTAAGTAAGTCGTTCCCTAGAGTAACGCTGTCATCCTGAGCGCAGCGAAGGATCTGTGCATTCTGCCTGCACCGTGCAGGCTGCGCGTCGCTGTGAACAACACCGGATGGCGGCGACGTACGTCAGGGACGCCGATAAGTTGCACTAGAAAAGAGGACCCATGTCGAGCAACAACGGAAGATCCACCAGCCTGCGCCTGAAAACTGGCCTGGCCGAAATGCTGAAGGGCGGGGTCATTATGGACGTCACCAACGCCGAGCAAGCGGTGATTGCCGAGAAGGCTGGCGCCGTAGCAGTCATGGCTCTCGAGCGCGTCCCCGCGCAAATCCGCGCCGAAGGCGGCGTAGCGCGCATGGCTTCGCCCAAGAAGATTCGCGAGATCATGGCCGCGGTCTCAATCCCGGTAATGGCCAAGTGCCGCATCGGACATTTCGCGGAAGCCCAAATCCTTCAGGAACTCGGCGTCGACTACATCGACGAGTCCGAAGTCCTCACACCCGCCGACGAAGCCCACCACGTCGACAAACACGCTTTCACGGTTCCGTTCGTCTGTGGCGCCCGCAATCTCGGAGAAGCCCTGCGCCGCATCGCCGAGGGCGCAGCCATGATTCGCACCAAGGGCGAAGCCGGCACCGGCGACGTGGTCCACGCGGTAAAACACATGCGCCAGATCATGCAGGAAATGAAAATCCTGACCGTGCTCAGCGAAGAAGAGCTCTACGCCAAAGCCAAAGAACATCAGGCCCCGTATGAATTAGTGAGAATCGTCGCCAAAGAAGGGAAGCTTCCGGTGCCAAACTTCTCTGCCGGCGGCATCGCCACACCGGCTGATGCATCGCTGGTCATGCAGCTCGGTGCTGAATCCGTATTCGTGGGCTCCGGCATCTTCATGCAAGATTCGACGACCTTCGCCAATCCAGAAGAAGCGGCGAAGCGCGCGAAAGCAATCGTGCAGGCCGCGACGCACTACAACGACCCTAAAGTATTACTTGAGGTAAGCGAAGACCTGGTCGGAGCCATGAAGGGGCTCGCTGTGGCAGCTCTAGATGAAGCTCACATGCTGCAAACGAGGGGCTGGTAGATCGAGTTGTTAAATCTCATCGGACCCAAAACTTCCGCTAAGGAAAAGGGAGGCTTAGCTTTCCTTTGTGAACCTTCGTGTCCTTTGTGGTTAAGAGTTTCTTATGAAGATCGGAGTATTGGCTCTCCAGGGCGATTTTGACGCCCACCGCCGCCGGCTCGAGGCGCTGGGCGCTGAAGTTGTGCTGGTCAAGAAGCCCGAGCAACTCGACGAGATCGACGGCCTCGTCATCCCTGGCGGAGAATCGGGCACATTTCTCAAACTGCTCGGCGAAGCCGGATTCGAAAAGCTAAAGCAGTTCGTTCACGTAAAGCCGACCTTTGGCACCTGCGCAGGCGCAATCCTGCTGGCCAATGAAGTCGAAAACCCGAAGCAGTCCGGACTGGGAGCGCTCGACATCCGCATCCGCCGCAACGCCTACGGACGGCAGATCGACAGCTCCATCCGCGAAGGCCGATTAGGTGACGAGCCGCTGGAAATGGTCTTCATTCGCGCCCCCAAAATAGAGCGCATCGGCCCCGGAGTCGAAGTACTCGCCACCGAAGGCGACGATCCGGTCGCTGTTCGGCAGGGAAAAGTAATGGCCGCAACATTCCACCCCGAACTGAGCGACGACACCCGCGTGCATCAGGCATTCCTTGATCTGATCCAGCATTGACAAGCGTCCGGTAAGCGAAGGGCGGACACCCCTGTTCGCCACCTTGGACTGACGTCGTTACCCGCGCATGCCTTCGGTCTCGAAACTATCAAAAGTTTCCTCTTGACAATCTAATCGCGTAACCGTACAGTTACACATTATGCGGAACCGTTCGGTTACATATTCCACGGAAGCGACTTTTCAAGTATTGGCCGATCCGACCAGACGAGCCGTGCTTGATCTTCTCAGGAGCGGAACTCAGCCGGCAGGCCAGATTGCCCGGGCTTTTCCAGTTTCACGCCCGGCCATCTCCAAACATTTGCGCTTGCTTCGCCGCGCTCATCTCGTACAGGAACGCCGCGAAGGCCGCCACCGTCTTTACCAACTTAATCCTGAACCGTTGAAAGCTGTCGATTCCTGGCTGGAACAGTATCGGGTCTTCTGGCAAACCAGCCTGGCCAACTTGAAGACTTTTGTCGAAGCCGAGTACGCCAAAGAAAGTGCACACGATCGTCCAAAACAAAAATAACAGGAGGAAGGAAAATGAAAACACTACGAATTACAGCCTGCATTATGTTGTTCACAACCGCCGTTTTTGCGCAGTCGGACGCGCAGAAATCATTCGACCAATTGAAATCGCTCACCGGGTCATGGGAAGGGAAGAACTCGATGGGTCAATCGGTGCAGGTCTCTTACCGCATGACCGCTGGAGGCTCTGCGTTGATGAGCGAAATCGTGGGACACGGCGAAACCATGATCTCCATGATTAATTTCGACGGCCCCAATCGCCTGCTCCTGACTCATTACTGTGCTGTCGGAAACCAGCCGCGTATGCAGGCCAGCACTTCGCCTGACGGCAAGACCATCACCTTCAACTTTTTCGACGCCACCAATCTCGATAGTCCTCAATCGGGGCACATGGATCACGTAGTGATCGCCCTGCTCGGACCCGACCACCACACCGAGGAGTGGGACTTTATCGATCACGGCAAGGAGATCAAAGAATTCTTTGACCTGACGCGCAAGAATTGAAGCGCGTTTAACTTCCAGAACCAGGCAGCGAGACAACTCAATCCAGGAGCCAGCTATGGCACAAGCAGTGGTTACTCCCGATCAAGATGCGATCATCAGCGAGATAGATGTCAAGGCGCCGGCAGAGCGAGTATTTCAGGCGCTCACTGATCCCCGGCAGTTCAAGCTCTGGTGGAATAGTGACGAGTGCCAGACCGAGTTCTTTGAAATGGATCCGCGCCCCGGAGGCAAATGGCGATTCGGAACCAAGAAGACCAAATTGAATGTCAACGGCATGAACCAGTTCCTTTGCGAGGGCGAGGTGCACGAATTTTATCCGCCGCGCCTGCTGGCCTACACCTGGGTTGCGAATTGGCATGACGACAAAACTCGCAGCACGCTTGTCCGCTGGGAGTTGACGCCGACCAAAACCGGCACCCACGTCAAAGTCACCCACAGCGGTCTGGCCCAGGAAGCGGTTGCCCGCAAGGATTACAGCGGCGGCTGGCCTGGAGTTGTGCAAATGCTCAAGAGATTTGTCGAGACAAAATAAACAGGAGACCTCATGGCTACGATTGAAATCACTCCCGATCAAGATGCGGTAGTTGCTGAAATCTTCATTGCCGCGCCGCCGGAGCGTGTCTTCCAGGCGATTACCGATCCCGCGCAGACCTCGCAGTGGTGGGGACAGAAAGGCGTGTATCGCATCACGGAGCGGCACGCTGACTTTCGCCCGGGCGGCAAATATTGGTGCGTAGGCGTGGGTGCGGATGGAACGTCGTTCCGCGTGGACGGCGAATATCTGGAGATCGATCCCCCGCGCCTGCTGGTGCAAACCTGGCTCGCCAGTTGGTGCGGCGGCGTGAACACCATTGTGCGTTGGGAGCTCGAACCCCAACCGGTTCATGGCTTGCAGCATCGCGGTCCACAGAAAGTAGGGACGGGCACCGTGGTGAGAGTTCGTCAGCAGGGATTTGCGGGAGCGCCAAAGGCAGCTGTCGATCACGCCCAAGGATGGACGCGCGTCCTCGGCTGGATGCAGGCGTTCGTCGAAAAGGGAGAGACCGTCGACACCCGCGAGTAAGAGGTTCGGGTCGGGTTCAGTGCCGGGTGCCCGGTCTCGGGCTTTTCGAGACTGTGTTCCGGGCCCAAATCTCGAAAACCGCGAGATGTGGGTACCCGGCGCTGATTGAATCATACCGACGCTGACAATCGCTCTCCCACACGCGAGACCCTTTGTTCGCGCCAGTGGCGAACCTGGGCGATGCAGATGATGTGCAAGATGAACAGCAAGGGTACAGCGAACGTCGGAATCAGGCTCAGAGGGAGCACGGTCATGGGGCTGGTCGGGATTCCGTGCGGGTCGATCAGCCCGGCGGTGGCTCCCAGGGTCACCGCGGTTACCAGATCTGCAATCCCGAGCAGTTGCCACTGGATGAAGCTTTTGCGGTGATCGGGATTCGCGAGTGTCATCGCAACCAGGGGCGCGGTGGCTCCGATCGCGATGTCGCCCCAACCCGCGGGCAACGCGAACAGGCCCGGTAGAATGCCGTAGGTGTACAACGCGAGGAAGGCGAGGCCGGCGATCCTCCAGGCCTGCAGGAACGTCAAGGTACGCGGGTCCAAGGCCAGAACGAATTGGCGAAATGAATCCGAGGCTGCAAACCACAACAGGAACAGGACGATCGGAGCCAGCGCTGCCACTCCCAAAGGAATCGGCGGACGGCTGGGATCAGTTTCGAATATATGCAGAGCCGAGGCGGCAAGAGAAACAATGAACCAGGCGCCAATCAGCCCGGCCGTGAGCTTTCCATAGTTTTTATTCGTCTTCGTCATAACAATGTCTCCTTGTGCTGTTATTGCAATTCCGTTACTGCATTAGTTACTTTGTCGGCCAGCTTCAGCAGGCTGTCGCTGAGTTCGTTTCCAAGTTGTGCGCGTAGCCGGCCTTGCACTTTCTGCCAATGGGGCAGCGCGCGTTTTAGTTGAGCCTCGCCGGATTTCGACAGCCGCATTCGCCACTCGCGGCGGTCCTGGCCACGCCGCTTTGCGATCCAGCCGTGCCCGCCCAAGATCTCCAGGGTGCGAGTCAGTGTGGTGCTATCCATGGCCAGCAGCCGTCCCAGTTCGCCCTGGGAGACTTCTCCGGCAAGCGAGAGCGCTTGCAGAATGGTGAACTGCGTGGCCCGCAGCCCAACCGGACGCAAGGCCTCTTCGTAAAGCTGAGTAAGGGCCCGCGATGCGCGGCGAAGCGTGGCGCAGATGCATGGCAGACTTGGTAGTGAATCGGTCATGTCACATTAGATGCATATACATCTATTGGATTCACAAAATCTGTGAGAGGGAACTGGCTTGGCCGAAATGCGGGGCGGACGCGAACCCGGCCTTCGAGGCGTAGTGAACAGAACCGGTGCCCCAGGTCTCGCGCCTTCGAGACCTGTGGTCTGGCCAACTCCGCAAGCATAACGAGAGAGATTGACCACGCTACTTCATCGGCGAAAAATCCGTCGGATGCATGTAGGTCACATCTATTTTTTCCACAGTCTTCTCGGTCTGTTCGGATTTCAGCATCGCTTGAAACTCCGGGTCGGCCCGCATTGCGTCCCAGTTCTTTTTCGCGTCTTCCATGCTGGAATGAGCCAACATAAAGATGAACGTGTTGTCCCAAGCGGGAGCATCCGCGGGAACCCAGTAACCCACCACCTTTAGATCGTGTTTGGCGAGCAGCTTGGAAATGGTGTTGCGAAACCGCGCCTCCAGCGCCGGCTCTTTGCCCGGCACGGTGTGATAAATACGGAGCTCAAAGACGCGATCGCTATCAGCCCTCACTTGTTTCACGTGCGTCAAGCGGGAAGTAACGAGCGATCCAGCGACAAAGGAAAGCAGGGCGATGCCTAAGACGGTACATCCTTTAAGGTTCCAGCGGTTAATTGTCACGGAAGTCACCCGTATGGAGTACGTAGAGCATCGCGTTTTGGATGTTCTCAGCGGCTAGTCCAAGGTAAAATATCTTGTGTACAAGACACTCTTGCTTCCCCTTGTATTGTTGTCTTCCACCGCATTGGCCACCACTCTTGTCGGCCTTCGGGAAAAGAACGTATTTGTGATCGGTGCAGACAGCAAGGTGACATACAGGGGAAAGGGAATCAAAGGGCCCGAGACTGCGTGCAAAATCTACCAGTCGGGTCCTATCTATTTTGCCATCGCGGGCCTCGCATACGACAGAAATACAGATTTCTTCCCGGAAAAAGTAGTGGCAAACAGCTTTCCGGCCTCTATTTCATTTGATTCTGGCCTACAGAGCATGGAGCGGGCTCTCTCGAATTCTCTCACAACAGAGATGAGAAGATTGAAGGCGGAATATCGAGAGACGTTCGACTATCTTCAGGAAGACGAGGGCGACGCATTTACTGTACTAGTTGCTGAGATGGTGCAGGATCGTCCGATTATGGCGGGTCGTGGGTTCAAATACATAGATGACAAGTCCCCTAAGGTTGTGATTCATCGAAGAAGCTGCCCGGGAGACTGTCCGGACGGCGAATATGTTTTCTTCGCCGGCAATCAAGAGGCTGCACGTAAGAGGACTGCCGAGTTCTACAAGAGCCACGGAACTGTGACAAGCCCCTCTGAATTCGTGGAGGAGTTGGTAGATGCTGAGGTTCGGGGTTCTCCAGAAGAGGTTGGGCCACCAATCACAATTCTCCGCGTTGACACGCAGGGCGCCCACTGGATTTCAAATGATTCTAGTTGTCCTATTGTCGTTCCACCTGCGCGATAAGCGGCACAAGCAATGCAGTGGGTCCCCACATCTCGCGCTTCCTCAGGATCACAGCGCGACTCCCGACATCCACATCCCGAACTGCGAGATGTGGGGTACCGATGATCAGACGATTTCGAGGCTCGGCTGCCCCCTTCTAGTCTAGCGCGCGTTGTGTTGTACGCCCTCGAATCCCTTTTCAAATTGCGTGACCAGTGGAGTTTCGCCGGCCTGGAGACCATCGCGTCCCATGATGCGCCAGAGAAAGTTGCCATGCTCGTGCGCATCGTAGACGGCCAGAAGATCTTCGGAAGGCCGGCTCGTCACTCGGATGATGATGTCGGCTTGGGAAGGCTGGTACACAATAATGAGTTTGCCCCAATTCTGAATGGCATTCTGCACTGCGTTGATCGCGGTCCGATCTTCGAAATACAGGTTCGGATCGAACTGATCTCCGTCATAAGAAGTAACGTAAAGGTAGCGAGCATTCGCCAGAATTCCCGGAAACGCTGGCACTTTCGCGGTACTGGGATTGGGCGCAGCCGAGGCGGAAATCGCCGCCATCACAATCAAGCTGATCGCCACCAGAAAAAATCGTTTCATACAACCACCTCTGTTTAGTTAGATGCGTTCGGACGGGGCGGACCTTCTGGCGCCCTCCAATCAATGGCTTACGTCAAGAATCGGGCCATTCCCGGAAGGGGAAGCGCGATGCATTTTGTTGTTTCAAACGGCTGGGAGCGGGTTAATCTACAAACTGGTGGATTCAGGCGCGGCCGTTGTCTCGCGATTTTGCAGCGAGACAGGGTCGCGTTTTCGTTTCTGCCACAAATTGTTTTTACACAAATCCTAGGAAAGGGAACTCAGGCGCAGTTTCACAGGCTGCGCCTTTGTCATCATGCAAACTGAAGATCACAAACACAATAGTGCATTCGCGAAACCGTCGGAAGAGCGTTTCGACATCAACGCGCTCGGTGTCGACTCTCCCAGAAACAAGGGAGACATCGTGGAAGCCAAGTTTCTGGCAAAGGCGTCCAGCTTGGGCTTTGGCGTAGCTCGCCCTTGGTCCACAGAGCGATATGACTTCATCCTCGACTCCGGATACGGCTTCTGGCGCGTGCAGGTAAAGTCCAACCGCGGCCGGGCCGACGGCGCATATTTGGTCAAGGTTTCGGGCTACAAGCGGGTGGGGATAACCCGGGGGGATAACCCGGGGGGGATAACCCGGGGACAGACGGGACGTTTACCTAATTTTGCCGCCGAGAAATTGGGGTCAGTCCCGTCTGTCCCCGGTTTTCCCCCAGCCAAAAGATCATACAGAGGGAAACCCTTATCCCACGTTTTAAGTTTTGGCAGTACCCAATTCTCACCGTGCTCGCTCAGGGAGTTGTCACACACGGCGCACAGCAGATAGTCTTGCGTCTGCCGCGAGGTTTGCATGATGACTTCTTTGTTGAACTTCACAGGTTCGGAATCAGCGGTGCGGCACAGGCTATAAACGGCTCGGGGAATCAGATGGCTCCGTATAAGTTCTTTGGGCCGGAGACACATCTTGCAAATGCCCTGCGGCATAGAACCTCAATCCTTGACCAACCGCGTTCTGCGATCAAAACAAAATATCCTCATTTTTGTAACTTGCTTTCAACGTAAGCTTACGCTTCGCAACAAATCCATCGGCGGAAGACGTTGGCTCACCCTATCAATCTCGTGCTGAGGATTCAAAAGGCGTTCGACGCGCTCGGGTTCGCGTGCAATGACCTTTAGATAGGCTTGGGTTGGCTGGTCCGGCTCCGCGCGGCCTTGCTCCCAATCCCGGAGAGTTCCTAGAGGGATGTGGTAGTGGGCGGCAAATTCCTCTTGGGTCAAGCCCAGGGCGCGGCGAATGATTTTCGCCGGCGGCGTCCGCTTCATCCGCTTAAGGTCGCCGGGGGTCAGCGGTTGCGCGTCGCTGTCGGCGCGAGCAGCCGCCTCGATGGCCTCGGGCGTCATGGGCCTAAGCGTTTTTTTTGAAGTAGTCCTCTTGCTCATATTGTGTTGCCCTTCGAGCTGAAATAATGCGAATGCATTCCTCGCGTTCGGTATAGGCCACAAACAACAAAACGTTTCCCTCGGCCATGCCAATCATGACAAAACGCTCTTCACCGTAGTCCGCACGGTCGTCGAGGCGCTCGATGGCAAACGGGTCGCTGAACGTCGTCTTTGCCAAATCAAAGCTCACGCCATGTGCGCGAAGGTTGGCTGCGGCCTTGGCATCGTGCCATTCAAATTCCAATTTCATAGTACTACGGGAAACCAGTAGTGTCAACTGCCCATGGGACACTGTAATAAGGACGCTTTATCGAAGCGCTAGCTCAGCCTACCTCTCGCGTTCCGCAACGACTGTGAACTTCACACCCAGGGCGGGCAGGACAGAATTGATAGTCTCGAAGCGCGGGTGTGCGCCCGCACTCAGGGTTTTGTACAGGCTTTCTCTGCCCAGGCCCGCGTCTTTGGCGATCTGGGCCATGCCTCGCGCCTTGGCCACGTCGCCAAGGGCTGCGACGAATACCTCGGGGTTTGGGTCTTCGGCAGCCGCTGAAAGATATTCCGCAACGACCGCATCGTTATCGAGATACGCCGCCGCGTCGAATGGTTTGTAAATTGTTTTCTTTCTCCTCATTATTGTTTCGCTTCCCTTCATTGTATCCGAGTGGATACTTTTCTGCGAGGGCGCGCGAATCTTCGATTTATCCACCTAATGATTTTGCCTCCCACCTTTGCGCACAGAACGCGCAATGCAGGCCGAGGCCCCTGCGCTATACTTGAGCTGGGATGGCTGACGTCGCGCAGAAGACCTTCTACCTCGAAACCTTCGGTTGCCAGATGAATGCGCACGACTCCGAAAAAGTCGTGGGCACGCTCGTTTCCGAAGGATACCGGCAGGTGCAAACCGTCGAAGAGGCTGAACTGGTTCTCTACAATACCTGTTCCATCCGCGACAAAGCCGAGCAGAAGGTCTTCAACCGCCTGTCGGACTACAAGAAATTCTATAAGCAGGGCAAGCGCTTCGGCGTCCTAGGCTGTGTGGCCCAGCAGGAAGGCGAAAAGATTTTCGAGCGCGCGCCGTATGTGTCGATGGTGTGCGGCTCGGCATCATATCGCAATCTTCCGCAGATGCTGATCCAGATTGAGGCAGGGAAGCAGCGCGTCACCGGATTGGACGACCGCGAAACCGACGAGTGCTTCGAGACGGAATTCACTGCGCGCACCAACCCGCATCGGGGTTACATCACCATCATCGAAGGCTGCGACAAGTTCTGCGCCTACTGCGTGGTTCCCTTCACGCGCGGCAAGGAGCGCAGCCGGACTTCCGAATCGGTATTGTCTGAAGCGCGACAGATGGCCGATCTGGGTTATACCGAAATCCAGTTGCTGGGGCAGAACGTGAATTCCTACAAGGACCCGGCAGGGAAAAAGACTTTCGCCGAACTGCTGGCGGCGGTAGGAGAGACTCCGGGCATCAAGCGAGTACGCTTCACGACTTCCCATCCCAGAGATTTTGGGCGCGACATTATTGAGGCGATGGACGCGGTTCCTACATTGTGCGATCACGTCCACTTGCCGGTACAGAGCGGCTCGGAGAGGGTGCTGAAGGCAATGCAGCGGCTTTACACTCGCGATGAGTACCTGGAACGCATCTCATGGATGAAGGCCGCGCGCCGGGAGATTAGTATTACCAGCGACGTCATCGTAGGATTCCCGGGCGAGACTGAGGCTGAGTTTGAGGAAACTTTGTCGCTGCTCGACCAGGTCGGATACGACGCCATCTTTGGCTTCAAGTATTCGCCGCGGCCGAACACCCCGGCGTTAAGTCTGGAAGATGCAATCTCTGATGATGAGAAGGCACGCCGTTTGGCGGTGCTCAATGAGAAGCAGCGGCTTATCCAGAAACAGCATAATGAAAGGTATCTGGGAACAACTCTTGAAGTAATGGTTGAAAGCAGGAACGAGGCGCGAGGCCAGTGGAGCGGACGAACCTCGCACAACAGGGTGTTCAACTTTACCGCCCCCGAGCACGCGAAACCGACAATTGGAGCCTATGTAACTGTAGTGACGACGGGCACGTTTCCCAACAGCCTTTTGGGCGAAATAGTGGTATAAGGAGCTTTTCGGAGATCACGATGGAAGTCGAAATGAAAATTCGCGGCCTGCTCATGGACCCTGTAACAAATATGCCGATCGTGATCCTTAAGGACGCGGGAACGGACACTGTGCTGCCGATCTGGGTCGGTATTTATGAGGCGAACGCGATTGCGCTGGAGATCGAGAAGGTCAGCACGCCGCGTCCGATGACCCACGACCTGATCAAGAATGTGCTGGTGGGCCTCGACACCAACGTCCACAAAGTTGTAGTGACCGAGTTGCGGGAAGACACGTTTTATGCGGTGATCTGGCTGGAGCGCGAGGGGCGGATCGTTAGCATTGATTCACGGCCGTCGGATGCCTTGGCACTGGCACTGCGCGTGGATTGCCCCATCTTTGTGGAAGATGAGGTTCTGAAGAATTCCAAGCTGGCGACTACGGCTTCTGACCGGGTTACAAGCGAAGAGCTGCGAAAGTGGTTGGAGGGTTTGAACGACGAGGATTTGGGACGCTATAAGATGTAGTGCGGACGCGAAAGGCTTGAACCACTAAGGACACGAAGGTTCACAGAGGAAATTCCACGGCAAAGACTAGCCTGTGCCTGATCCGGCAGAACAACTCCAACAAATCTACGTGGCGGGATTCGAGCTGAAAGTCTTCGAACGCTTTCCCAAGTGCGTGGGAGTGGTGCGGGACAACTGCATCGCGCTGATGGTGCCATCGCCCGACGGGCTGCAGATCCTCGGAACTCCGGGTTGGCTGATGGGGGAAGCCATGGGCGTTCTGGTTGAAAGCGGGGGCCGAAAGGTCTTCCAGGCCAAGCAGGAAATCATTGAAGCGACGCCGGAGAGGCTGGAAGCGCTGAGTCGTTTCCGCGACGATCTCCAGCAACTGCTCAGCAGATAATGGCTCAGGAGCGGTCGTGATTGGGGCCGCATCATTTGGCGCGATTGATGCTATTTGTGATCTGTTGACATCAAAGCACGAATGTAGCATCATTATGGCATGCGTACGACCCTTAGTCTCGATGATGATGTTTTTCAAGTGGTGCGGAGTTATGCGGAAAGCCGCTCTTTGGCCTTGGGAAAGGCAGTGTCCGAGTTGGTGCGACGGGGCTTGAACGCCTCGATGAGCACAAAAGTGGTAAACGGGATCCATGTTGTCGTGCTCCCGCCGGGTTCGCCTGAGGTCACCACGGAGCGGGTCAAGGAATTGGAGAACGAGTTGGAGTGACTGCTTTTTTGCTGGATGTAAATGCCTTGATTGCCTTGGCGTGGCCAACTCACCGTGCCCATGAGAGAGTGCAGACTTGGTTTTCACGACATGGCAGGCAGGGATGGGCGACCTGCCCGTTCACCGAATGCGGGTTCGTCAGAATCGTATCCAATCCCGCTTTTTCACCGTACTTCTTGACCGTGCCAGAAGCAGTTCGGCTGCTAACGCTCAACGTCAACCATCCAACACATTGTTTTTGGGCTGACGATCTGCCAGCCCAGGAAGCCGTCCGGCACTTCCAAGGCCGGCTCGCAGGACACAATCAAGTAACGGATGCCTATCTGCTCGGCTTGGCCATGCACAAAAAAGGGAGGCTGGCTACGTTAGACGAAAGCCTAGCGACGCTGCTCGATCCCAAGGGTGGGGAGCGGGATAGAGTTGTGGTGATCGCGAAGAATCCATAGGCAGACTGGGCGTGCTAGGGACCGCATCAATCATACTTTACATAATACCTATTATCGGACATTAACACTCGGGCCTGCATAAACAACTGCACAGAACGCTATTCCAGCCCAGCATCTTGAACCAAAAACACGGTACACCGTTCCAAGATTGTCCAAGTCAAGGCCTTGGAGTCTCAGTTCTCAGGCCGGGCGTCCGCTTTTCCTGCGCTTTCCACAACCAATGCCCGTCCTCCACAGTTTGTACACAAGGCCGGCAACTAAAACGATATTCGCTTTAGTTTCACCCATATGCTTCTGCCATGCACAAGGCCCGCAACACTGGGTTGTGGACGGGATGGCTCAGTAAACATGCTGGGCAAAGGAGTTATCGACTTGGATTTGCACACGCAACTGCACCACCGAAAAATTTGAGTTTGTCCTTCGTTTTCCGAAGAACTTACTTCACATTCACAACTCGTTCGTGAGTAGGATGCGCTCAGGAATGGTTTTATAGAGTGTCAATGAGGACGCAACGGCGCAAACCGAGAAAGGCGAAGCCAGCCACCCGGGTCGAGAAGCTCAAGGAGCAGGTGACCTGGGAGCGGTTCAAGGATTTGATGCAAATCCTCTCACCGTTCATTCTCCTTTTTGTGACACTGTGGATGCATGCTCATGGTTGGAAGTAGATTGTGCTGGTCAGGCCGGCGGACGCAAAGCAGCCCAGAGGCACGCGGGGTGCGATCCGGGCTAATGCTTATGCGTACACGTCGCTTCTCTCGGTGTGCCCTTTGGACCCTTGACAACGTTGACCCAGGCGGTGTGAGGTCAGCAGTTCCTGTGGTTGGCTAGTTGTGCGGTCGCCTCCCCGGCCAGCACGATCTTGGCATGGAACAATGTGCCTGCGACCCGGGTTGCGATGGCGATCAGTTCCCTTTGCCCGGCGAAAACTTTTACCGTTCTGGCTTGGGAGAGTTCGGGTAGGTTCACTGGGCGGCCGGTGCGGATGCGAGCGGCCATTTCATCATTGGCTGTGACGCAGGGAAATTGCGGAAGAAGTTTGCGAGGATGAATGAAGAGATCTTCCGTCTCGCCCCTCTTAAAAGCGGAATCCAGTTCTTCTAAAGTGTGGGCATCTGCTAAATCGAATTCGCCGACCGCCGTCCGGCGTAACGATTCCAGGTGAGCGCCGCACCCCATGATTTGACCCATATCATGGGCTACCGACCGCATGTAAGTTCCGGAGGCGACGCGGGCGCGGAAGCTGGCCCGGTCGTTTCCGACCTGAGTAATCTCGAATTCTTTGATCTCGACTTGAACCGGCGTGAGCGATACTTCGGCATGCTTGCGAGCCAGTTTATAGGCGGGCACGCCTTGAATCTTCTTGGCCGAGAACGGCGGCGGCATTTGCTCGATCACACCTTGAAAATGGCTGGCGAACTGGCGCGCTTGCTGCAATGACAGCGTAACCGCCTGCGCTGGACCGACTGGTTCGCCTTCGGCGTCGTAGGTATCCGTCGCAAAGCCGAAGCGAATGCTGCCCTCGTAGGTCTTGTCGCAAGAAGTGTAAAACCGCGCTATCCGGGTCAGATTGCCGATCACCAGCGGCAGCACTCCTGTGGCCAGGGGATCGAGAGTGCCGAGATGTCCCACCGAGCGCTCTTGCAGGATACGGCGTACGCGATTGACCACGTCGTGGGAAGTCAGACCGGTCGGTTTGTCGAGGATGAGGACGGCATTCATGGTTGATCTAGAAATTGGGTAATCGGGTCATTCGGTAATTTAGGATTGGACCGTCCCTGGCCAAGGGCTGCTATCCTTGGTGAGGGCGAATAGGGGGATTTACCAAGAAATCTGCTTCATTGTGATCCCGAGCAAAGTGCAAAACCCAGATTCCTCGTCGCTTGCGCTCCTCGGAATGACAAGTCTTGTTGGTAGTCCCCTCGATCAATTACCGATACCAACTTACCAGATTTCGCAATTTCTTAATCTCGCATGATTCCCATTCGCGACGACACGCCCCGGTTCAGCACTCCGTTCGTTACCTACTTCATTATCGCTCTGAATACCGTGGTCTTCGTATTTGAATTGTCGGTAGGCGGACAGGGTCACCGGGCTTTGAACAGTCTGATGTATCAGTTCGGGGTTGTTCCTCTTCATTTTGAGCGGGCATTGGCGGCCTGGCCAGCTTCTTCGCTGGCTGGATCATTTCTTCCGCTTCTCACCTCGATGTTCTTGCATGCCTCGTGGCTGCACCTTATCGGGAACATGTGGTTTCTTTGGATCTTCGGTGACAACGTCGAAGATCATCTGGGCCACTTTACCTATCTACTTTTTTATCTGGTCTGCGGTTTCGCTGCGGCGGTCGCTCACATCCTGCTGAATGCCGGGTCGAATGTTCCGAGCGTGGGGGCCAGCGGGGCGATTGCCGGGGTGATGGGGGCGTATTTCGTACTTTATCCGCGAGCGCACGTGCTGATGTGGTTTCCACCAATCTTTCTTTTTCATCTGCCTGCGTGGCTGGTGCTGGGATACTGGTTCTTCATGCAGTTCCTGAGCGGCACTGCGACCTCGATTGCGGAGACCAGCCAGAGCGGTGGGATTGCCTTCTGGGCTCATGTGGGGGGCTTCGTGGCCGGTGTGGTCCTGATCAAGGTATTGCCGGAACGACCGCAGAGGTATCGGTACGCGGCTTGGTAGATTGCCGTGGACCTCCGTCGCCTAGCAGGGTGCTGAAAAACTCATTTGCACCGCCATAAGCGAACCTCAGGCGCTAAAGCGCTGTCGGTTCTAAAGGACTTAACGGCACGACTAAAGTCGTGCCCTTCCCTAAACCGCGTCGGATCGGAGTTTTTCAGCAGCCTGCTAGGAAAAAAAGTCCTGCCGAGCGTTCGCTCGGCCTGCACGGGCGGAGACGCCCGCACCTCCATTTGCTCCCGCTATAATCATGTTGTGAGTTCACAATCAGTTCAGCAGATTGCTTCTGCAGACTTCCCCACCCGGTGGGGGAAGTTTCGCATCTTCGGCTTTAGAGACGCCGCAAGCAAAGAGGAAGCCGTGGCCCTGGTAATGGGCGATGTGCGTTCCGTGCCGCCTCTGGTGCGCATCCATTCGCAATGCCTTACGGGAGATGTTTTCGGCTCACTACGCTGCGACTGCCGTCAGCAACTGGAGATGGCACTGGCCATGATCGCTGAGCAAGGCGCCGGAGTGCTGATCTACGAACAGCAGGAAGGGCGCGGCATTGGGCTGATGGCCAAGTTGCAGGCTTACGAGTTACAGGATGCCGGTTTGGATACGGTGGAGGCAAATGAACGTCTCGGATTTGAAGCAGATCTTCGCGCGTTCGCACTGCCGGCGGGAATCCTGAAGGCCTTGGGTGTGTCCAAGGTGCGATTGCTGTCAAATAATCCAGATAAAGTTGCGGCGCTGGAGCGGGGCGGAATTGAGGTGGTTGAACGGGTCCCTTGTGAAGTGACCCCGAGCAGCCATGCGGAAGACTACCTCAAGACTAAAAAAGAAAAGATGGGGCATTTATTTACTTCCCGCTGAAGGCTCCAAATCTTAAATCGCAGAGGACGCAGAGAAACCCGCACAGTTCGCTGAGGGCGGATGTGGTAGTTTTTCATCACGCTGAAGGACTGCAGATCCCTCGCGTTGCTCGGGATGACAACATTTTCGTATTGTCCTAATTGCTGGCCGCTGCCAGCACTACACGCTTCGTAAATACTCGAATCATTTCGCGGCGGTACTCTGGCGTCAGGGCCGATGTAGTCAGCGGCTTCGCGGTTTTCGCGGCCAGGTTTCCCACCGCTTCTGCCAAGGCTTCATCTACGACCTTTCCGATAAGCAACTCACTCGCCCCCTTAACCAGAACCGGCGCGGGATTCACCGCCGTGATCGCCAATCGTGCGTCGGCGACGTGGCCGTTCGAACGCTTGATGATGACGGCAACTCCGGCCAGCGGATAATCGATCGACCCTCGAACCCGAAGCTTGCGATAAATACCGCGATAGTCCGCTGACGATTCGGGCAGGAACACTCGCGTGACCAGTTCATTGGGCTGCAACTTGCGATAAGCGACGCCGTCACCGGTGTAGAAGTCGCGCAGCGGCATCCGCCGCACGCCCGAGGCGCTGGCAATTTCAATCTCCGCATTCAAGCAGAGAAGCGCCGGGGGTGTATCGCCGGAGAACGCTGCCCAGCATTTCGTTCCACCGGGGGCGACATGGCACAGGTCTCCATCTTTCTTAATGCAAAAGCCACAGCCCTTGCGCCAGGTGAGCGACTGGTTGTACCAGAGGCAGCGGGTGTCGAGACAGATGTTTCCGCCGATGGTGCCCATGTTGCGCAGCAGAGGCGATGCCACGGTTGCGGCTGCTTCCGTCAGCACTGGATAACGGCGTCGCAGAAGATCGGAGTGCTCGATCGTGGTCAGCGAGGTAAGCGCTCCGATCTCCATGCCGCTTCCCTGCTGGCGAATGCCTTTTAGTTCCGCCATGCGGCGGATGTCGAGCACGTACTGGGGCTCGAACAATTTTTGTCGCATGGATGGAATAAGGTCGGTGCCTCCGGCAACGATTCGCAAGTTGTTGTGTTTCGCCAGCAGTGAGATCGCTTCTTCTAGAGTGCGCGGACGCAGCAGCTTGAATTGTGGGAGACTCAATCGTCGCCTCCCGCTTGAGCAGCCGTTTCGCGCCGCGATGGATCCAGCGGATGGCGCTTCGGTCCCTTACCTCGATACCACAGCGATCCACCGTGTTCGCGAAATCGCGCGGGTGAAGTAGGATCGATGCCTTCGGTGAGATTGATGTGCTTTGCATTCTTCTTCGCGCGCAAGGCGGCAAGCACACGCTCCGGAGTGAATGGAGACTCGTGCAACCTGACTCCGACAGCGTCGTAGATCGCGTTCGCAATTGCGGGAATGGTTGCTGCGAGAGAGCCTTCGCTGCACTCCTTCGCTCCGAATGGTCCTTCTGGGTCGATGCTCTCCACGATGATGGGCTCAACCTCCGGCGATTCTACCGACGACGGGCTGCGGTACTCGAGCAGGCCGGGGTTCATCAGCATGCCGTCTTTCCAAACCATTTCTTCGGTGAGCGCCTGGCCCATGCCCATCCAGACGGAGCCTATGATTTGGCCTTCGACGGAGACTGGGTTAAGGGCGCGGCCGCAGTCGTGCGCGGCCCAGACTTTGTGCACGGTCACTTCGCCTGTGTCTTCGTCGACGGTCACTTCAGCGACCTGGGCTGAGTAGGAGTATGCGGGCGACGGTCCGACTCCAGCGCCCTTATGTTTGCCGCCGCGGGCGTCGGCAGGCGGCGCATAGGAACCGGTTCCGGTGAGGGCGCCGTGGAAATCGATGGCGGCGACTACAGCCTCTTCGAACGTCATCCAATCTTTCGGGCCTTCGTCTTTGCGTTTTTGCTGCAGCGATCCGCGAAGGATTTGTCCCTCGACGCGGCCACTGACCGAGGCTCCGGACTGCGTGACATCATCGTCTGCGGTCTTGGAAACAACAGGCGGGACGCTTCCCTGCTTGTACAGGAGGTCGTCTCGAAAGATCAGGTCTTCGGGCGCGCAATTCATTTTGCGCGCGGCTGCCAGAGCAATCCGGTTTTTTACTTCTGCCGCGGCGCGCAATGTGGCGTTGCCCGCCATGAAAGTTACGCGGCTCGAGTAGGAACCTATGTCGATGGGAGTAAGGTCGGTGTCAGCGGCCACGATCTTGATCCGTCCCAGAGAGCAACCTAACGTTTCAGCGGCGATTTGAGCGGTCATGGTGTCGGAGCCTTGTCCGATTTCCGAGGCTCCGGTGTACACGACGACTCCCCCGTCGCGATCGATCTTGATGTTCACGGTGGAGTGGGGCATGTCAGAGCGGATGATCGAATTGGCGGCTCCGCTCACGTAGTGGCTGCAGGCAATGCCAAGCCCGCGTCCTTTGGGCAGCTTGCCCTTGCGTTGTTTCCAACCGGAGCGCTCCACAGTTTTTTCGATACACTCCGGCAGTCCGTAGCTCTGCACGCGCAGGCCGTTTACCGTGATGCACGGAGGTTGGAGCAGATTGCGTTGGCGAATCTCTGCGGGATCCAGTCCTGCTTTGGCTGCTAATTCGTCCAGTTGCGATTCGAATGCGAATCTTACATTCACTGTGCCGTGCCCGCGCATCGCCCCGCAGACGGGCTTGTTGGTCAGGACGCGATAGCCGTCATATTGAATGTTGGGAATGTCGTAAAGCGCACCCAGCAACGCGCCCGAGTAAAGAATGGTTACGACGCCGTAAGAGCAATAGGCTCCGCCGTCCTGGATTACGCGGGCTTTGACGGCGGTAATGCGGCCGTCATTTGTGATTCCGGTCTTCAGATCTATGATCGTGCGGGGCCGTCCGCGGTGCGCCCAGAAGACTTCCTCGCGGGTATAGGTAATCTTCACCGGGGCCAAGGCTTTTCGCGCAGCAATCGCCGCGATGATTTCGAGCGGGATGACTTCACTCTTCCCACCGAAGCCGCCGCCGACCAGCGGCTTGATAACACGAATTTGCGCCATCGGCATTTCAAGCACGAGCGACAGTTTGTGTTGCAGGTAGTAAGGAACCTGGGTTGAGGACTGAACCGTGAGCCGTCCGCGGTTGCCGGTGTGCGAATCGATTTCGAATGCAGCCAGTGTCGAGTGCGGTTCCATGGCCGCGTGAGTAACCTCGTTGGCAATGAAGCGGGCTTCGGCTACCTGGTCGGCTTCAGCAAAACCTTTTTCCGGATCTCCGAAGACGTGGTGGTAATCTTTTTCCAGGTTGTGCGGCTTGTTGTCGTGGATGAGGTCGGTCTCGGCCTTCATCGATTCTTCGGGATCGAAATAGGCGGGCAAGAGCTCGTATTCAACGTCGATCAACTCGAGCGCCTGATCCGCCGTGGCCTCGTCGACCGCAGCGACACACGCAACGTTGTCGCCTACGTAGCGGACTTTGTCGAGTGCGAGCGCGTACTCGTCATGGCCGACGGGAAGAATGCCATAGGGATTGGGCGCGTCCTTGCCGACTACAGCTGCGACGACGCCTTCTAATTTCTCCGCGCGGCTGGTGTCGATCCGTTTGATGCGGGCGTGCGGGTATGGCGAATGCAGGATTCTGCCGATGAGCATCCCAGGCAGGCTGAGGTCGTCGGTGTACTTGCCGGCGCCCGTGGTCTTGCCGGCGGCGTCGACCATGGCGGTGGGTTTGCCGATTATGGAGAAGTCGTTGGTCTTTGGTCGCTGGTCGTTGGCCACTACAGATTCCTCGCTGCGCTCGGAATGACAAGACTTAGAATGGGATTTCACTTGGCTGCCGCCATTCCTTTTTGTTCGGCATCAATCGCCGCTTTTATGGCCTGGTACATCTGGCTATAGCCTGTACAGCGGCAAAGATTTCCGCTAAGCGCGCTGCGGATGTCTTGCTCGGTCGGTTCCGGGTTTTCAGCCAGCAGATGTTTGACGGTCATGATGAATCCCGGAGTGCAGAAGCCGCACTGCGCTCCGCCCCAGTCGCCGTACGCCTTCTGAATGGCAGCAAGGCTTCCGTGTTCGCTCACACCCTCGACCGTCGTGATGTCTTGTCCTTCGCAACTTGCCGCCAGCAAGGTGCACGACATCATCGGGATGCCGTCCACCAGCACCGTACAGGCGCCGCAGGAGGAATCGTCACAGCCGCGCTTGGATCCGGTGAGTTCGAGATCCTGACGCAAGACGTCGAGCAGCAGCTTGCTCGGCTCGAAGGCGAGCTCGTGCGAGCGGCCGTTGATTTTGAGTTCGATGAGTTCTTTTTTCATTGCTAAACTCAGCTTCTAGCTTCTGGCTGATAGCTCCTAGCGAAGAACCAAGCCAGAAGCTAGCAGCCAGGAGCTAGTAGCGTTTCAGTACCCAAAATCTGCTTGCGCGGCATACGAGTGATGCTTCACGCCTAACTCCTCTACTCGGCACGCTCCCAATTGGTTCATATAGGCGCGTCGATCAGCCGTGCTGTACACCCAGCGATCCAGCCACGCGTCGCTGTCGGCCTTGGTCTTGGTCTGGTCGTGATACTGGCGGAAGAACGCGTCGTCACGTTTGTAATATCCCTGGACAGGCGAGGGATGCGCACCGTATGGACACCCGACCACGGCGTTCACAAGAAAGCCTGGAATAACGGTGCGATTGGGATCGCTAGCAATCAACTCGGGTTCGACGATCTCCTCCGCGACTACGATCACGCGCCTGGCCGCGCGCACTCCTTCGATCATTACTCCGAAATTGCCCCAGCAATGGGCATTGCCTTCGCGATCCGCCCGCTGCACGTGAACGATGGTGATATCAGGATTGAGCGCGCGCACTGCGTGCAGGGACTCTTTCGGCTCGAAGGGAGAAAAGATTTGATAGAAAAAATGATTGCCTTTCGCGACATCGCTCCCTAGCGCCGTTCGCGTCGGGAGGAACGGTACTCCCATGGCTCCGGCTTGCAAAGCCAAAGCCACCGTGAAGTTGGTCAAGTTGACGACCTTGATTTCATTTTGTTCCGCAGCGAGGCGAAAGTTGTAGGCTGATCCCATCATCACGTTTCCGACCCAGGCGGCGATGACTCGGTCGACACAACCCGCAGCGATGATCTGATCGAAGAGAATGTCCGAGATTGGCCCGATTAGAGTGAGGCCGCGTTTCTTTTGACGAATGATCTCGTGCCCAGCAGCGAAGGGGATCATTTGCTCCATCTGCAGGCCGAGCGCTACCGACGCGCCATCGGGCACCAACTCGGCAATCGCTTCGCGCATTGTAAGGAGCTTAGACATTGTTACTTGCCCTTCCAAACTGGCGATCGTTTCTCGACAAAGGCGTTGATTCCTTCCGCTGCATCTTCCGTCTTGACCAATTCGTCCAAATAAATCTTTTCCGCGCGTGCGAGTCCTTTGTCGAAGTGGATCGAGTCCCAGGCGTAGATTGCTTTCTTGGTAATGGCCAACGCTGCCGGGCTGAGCTGCGAAAGATGGTGGACTGCCTCCTGTACGGTGTGATCGAGGTCGATCTCGGGCACAACAGCGTTCGCCAGGCCAATGCTGGCCGCTTCCCTGCCCGTGATGGTGCGCCCAGTGAGGATCAGATCGGCGGCATGCTTCTGTCCAATCAGCGCCGCCAATGCGGCGACCGCGACGGGTGGATAACATCCCAGCTTGATCTCGGGAAATCCCCAGCTAGCGAGCTCCGAGGTATATGCCAGATCGCAGACCATAGCAAGCTCGGCACCTCCGCCCAGACAATGGCCGTGGACTGCGGCGATGGTCACCTTCTTCGTGGCGACCAAAGTTCGAATGACGCCATGAAACTTGGCGAGCATTTGCTCCAACTTTGTCGGGAGTGTGGGCAGCAACGTCGACTCCGCCGGAGAAGGCTCTTTGAGACCCGCGAATAATCACAACTGAGATTTCGACCCGCTCTTCGATCTCGGTCAGCGCCTCAGCAAGTTCGTCCATCATCGGGATGTCGATGACATTGAGCGGAGGATTGTTTAGCACGATGCGTGCGACCGGCGGCTGCCAGTCAAGAGTGATGCGCGAAAACTTCGTGAGTGAATGCGTACTCATCGCGTCCAGAAGCCATCTTTGTCGTATTCGCGGATGGCTTTCAATTCTTCAGGTGTAGGCTCCGGTGTTTGCTTTACACATTTGCCCATAGTCAGTTGCCAACCCGTATTAGCGATCACATCCTCGACATCGATGCTGGGATGTGTGGAAGCAAGATACGCCTCTCCACCGTCGCCGAAACGCAACACCGCCTTGGTCGTGATTACGGCGGACGGCCCGCCTCGCGGCAGACCTACGCGCTCGCGCCAGCCAGGGCCGTCTCCGTTCCCGGGGCTGGTTCTATACGAAACGCGTTCAGGCAGGCGTCTTTTGTCGTGTTCCAGAAGGACCACAAACCGATGCGCAAGAGACGCAATGTCGCACGCCCCGCCCGAACCCGGCAGGCGCGTGCTTCCCTTTGGCCCGGTTACCTCGGTCGAATTCAAGTTTCCGAAACGATCGACCTCGGCGGCTCCGAGAAATCCCAGATGGACGCGGCCGGACTGCAGCAAGCTCATTACGCCGAGCATGTCCAAGCATTGAGTTGCGCCAAGGATGTTCGGCGGATCGGCCATGGTGCAGATCAATTCTGGAGCTGGAGTGGTACGGATCACACCATTTTCAAATAACCCCACTGCATTCGGAGCATGTGTTTTCTTCGCGACGACGAATGCGATCAGTGGCAGCCGCATGCCAACGAAGACAATTTCCCCATCGTGGATTTCGCGGGCAGCGGTCGCGACCATCAGTTCGCCCAGAGTGTAAGGGCGACTCGCGATGGTTGACTTCTTCGGGATGTCAGTCACGGTCGTCACAGGCGCTGTGCGGACCTACGCTCCGCTGGACAGCCGAGGGCGGCTGTCCCCACGTGGTCATTGTTGAGCAAAGATCGGCGGTCCTATAAATCGTCGGTCCTACAAATTGATCGCCGACTTGCGGACTTCGCCGATCGAGGAGAGTGGATCGCGAGCACCCTCTTTCGGTGCAATCCATTTCTTCTCATTCGCGATAATGTCAAGCAACAGCTTCTTGTCCTCCGCGCTCGGCATGTAATCTCTTACGTGTTCCCCGTAGTGCTTGTCGTCGATCGGTTCGCCGGTCTGGGCGTGGAACTTCTGTCCCGCCCAGCGGCCGATATTGCGATTGAATTTAATATTTGGCGCGTATAGCTTGGGCTCTCCCGGCTTGAGCACGCTGTTGAATCGCTCGATCAGTCCGGCGACTTCGTCGCGATACAAATGCCGGTTGTAGTCGTTCAACTCGTCAACTTTCGCTTCTTGCGGATTTTTTGGCTCGTCGTAACGGCCTTTGACTCCCCAGACATACGCCCAGTGCGCCGACGATGAATTATCGGTGCCAAACAGATCGTACGAACTGGAGATCCACTTATTTAGATATTTCTGGATCAGCCAGGCTGGGATTACGCCTGCCTCGACAATGCGGCGAAGACCGTCGTTGCCCGTGCCCATGTGGAAAGCTTCCTCACGCAACATATAAGACATCGAGCGGCCGAGCGGTGCGAAGGCGGAATACTTTAGCATTTGCAGTTGGAATTTCCCGTCGCGATCGACGAAATCGGTGTAGGTGAAAAAGTCCATCCAGTTGTCCACATCGACGTTGAACGCGCCGAGCAGTCGTTTGTTCTCGAAGGCGCGACGCTCGAGCATCTTTTGGGCTTCGACTTTTCCGGAGTATCCGAAATGCTCGACCAGCAGCGCACACATCTGCCAGCCATGACGCATCTCTTCAATCATCACCCGGGTGAGCGCCTTGCGATCCCAATCCGTGGGCGCCATCTCGAACAAATGCCGCTGCTGCTCTACGCTGGCAAACTCGGTGTCACCCTGATAGACGATCAAGTTAATTAGAGCATCGCGCATCTGTTGAGTGGGCACCTGGCGCAGGTTTTCCCATTTGCGCCGCCCCTTGAAGGCTCCGAACTGAATCTCATCGGTTTCGATCGCGCCGTAAAGCGTATCGAATTTGAAATCGGCAATTTCGTCGTGGTTCACACCGATGTCTTTTCGCCAATCGTCGAACAACCCAACCCAGTCACTGAAGGTACCAATTTTTGCAACTTTACCTGGCATATATGATTCCTCTCGACGATAACTCTAAAATGAACCACAAAGGACGCGAAGTATCACAAAGGACCCGCGACTCTTTACTTCGTGGACCCTTGTGTTCTTCGTGGTTCTAGCTTTACCCCATGTTTAACCAAACTGTTTTCAGCTCCGTGTAGTGTTCGATCGCGTGAACGCCCAGCTCACGACCGAAGCCCGAGCTCTTGTAACCGCCGAACGGCAGGGATGCGTCCATCAATCCGTACGTGTTGATCCATACCGTTCCAGCCTTGAGTTGCCGCGAAACGGTATGGGCCTTCTTCACATCGCGAGTCCAGACCGCCGCCGCCAAGCCGTATGGGTTGTTGTTCGCTTGGGCGATGACTTGATCCACATCGTCGAAGCTCAACGTGGCCAGCACCGGACCAAAGATTTCTTCCTGGGCGATCTTCATGTCGTTCTTCACGCCGCCGAAGATCGTGGGTTCGATGAAGAATCCCTTGCCACCGTCTACCGAAACTCGATTTCCGCCGGCGATCAGCTTGGCGCCTTCTTTCTTCCCCGCTTCTATATAGCCAAGGACAGTTTGCATCTGTTCCTGGCTGACGATGGCGCCCATTCGGGTTTTGGGATCAAGCGGGTCGGCGGGCTGCATCTTTTTCGCTCGGGCTACCAGTTTCTCCAGGAACTCGCCTTGCACTTTGCTCTCAACGAACAGGCGCGAGCCGGCATTACAGACCTCACCCTTGCCGTAAAAAATCCCGGTGATTGCACCTTTTACGGCGTTATCGATATCGGAATCCGCGAAAACGATGTTCGGTGACTTTCCCCCCAGTTCAAGCGTCAAGCGCTTCATGCTGTCGGCTGCGCTGCGCATGATTTCCTTACCCACTTCAGTCGAGCCGGTAAACGCGATTTTGTCGATTCCCGGATGCCGGACGATCGTCCTTCCCACTTCCGACCTGCCGGTCACAATATTTAAAACGCCTGCCGGAACACCCGCTTCAACCGCCAATTCGCCAAATCGCAACGCGGTCAAGGAGGTGAGGCTGGCTGGCTTCCACACGATGGTGTTGCCGCAAGCCAGCGCCGGACCTAGCTTCCAGGAGGCCAACAGCAACGGGAAATTCCACGGAACGATGAGCCCGACAACGCCTAGGGGCTCGCGCAGAGTATAGGTGAATGCGGTCTCGACCGTGTTCACCGTCTCGCCATGAATCTTCGTAGCCCAACCCGCGTAGTAGCGGAGGACGTCGATCACCATCGGCATGTCGACGTAGCGGGACTCGAAAATCGGCTTGCCATTGTCGAGAGTTTCGAGTTCGGCAAATTCGTCGATGTTCTTTTCGAGCAGATCAGCAAGACGCCAAATCAGGCGCCCGCGTTCGCTCGCGGACATCTTCCGCCACGGACCTTTGCGATCTTCGAAAGCACGGCGGGCTGCTTCGACGGCGCGGTCCACATCGGCGGCCGAGGCTTCCGCGATTTGCGTTAACACCTCGCCGGTCGCAGGATTCGTGGTGTCGAAGCTCTTCGAAGCGTCGGCCCACTGACCGTCAATGAGTAATCGCCCAGGAGAGAGTTTTGTTTTGGTAGCTGTAAGCATGAGTTTTCCAATCGGTAGAACAAAGAATGGAGGCCGGGCGTCCTTTCCCCGCGGGACGGCGAGACGCCCATCCTCCATTGTGACTCTATTTCGCTTTGAACACAGCAGGACGCTTCTCTACGTATGCGGCCAGGCCTTCCTTGGCGTCTTCGCTTTGAAACAGCAACTGCTGATTTTCGCGTTCGACCGCGAGCGCGGACTCCATAGGAATCTCCCAGCCAGTTTGCACAGCTCGCTTGATGCGCCCTACGGCCTTGGCCGCTTTGTTGGGCGGGCAGAACTGGCGAGCGTATTCCATGATGTTGTCCATGAAGCCGTCGCGCTCGAAGATGTCATTGATAATTCCGAATTCTTTCGCCTCTTCAAAGGAGAAAGTATTCCCGGTGACCATCAGTTCGATCGCTTTGCTTTTGCCCACCATCCGCGAAAGCCGCTGCGTGCCGCCGGTTCCGGGAAGCACGCCCAGATTTACTTCCGGCAGGCCGATCTTGCCCGCATCCTGACGCGCGATGCGAATGTCCGCGGCCATTGCGATTTCCAGTCCGCCACCAACGCAGTGCCCATTGATCGCCGCGATCACTAGTTTCGGCGTGTGCTCCAGGCGGAGCAGCATTTCGTTCGCGTGCAAACAGAAGTAATACTTGAAGGTTGGGTCGACGCTGGCCAACATTTTGATGTTGGCACCTGCGGAGAAAAACTTGTCGCCGGAACCGGTAAGCACGATGACGTAAACATCGTTGTCCATGCGCGCTTTCAGGATGGCCTCGTCGAGCTGGCGGTTCATTTCATAGGTGTAGGTGTTAGCGGGGGGATCGAACATCTCGATCACCGCGACCCCGCGATCGGTCCGGTAGTTGACCAGTTGCTTCGTGCTCTCGCCCGCTGCCGGTTGCAATGTAGTGGCCATGCGTAGACTCCTTTTCGCAATAGTTAGAATCTGAAACTTAGTTTGATACTGATCTCTTTTTCTGGGCGTTTTGTGTTGGATCGTTGACGCTCAGCGCTGATTCCCAGCAGGAAAATGTCTCCCATCCCACGCGACAACTCCTCAGCATGGCCATCCACCCGTGGGTTGTACCAGGTGTAAATCCAGTTCATCATGCCAAATAAACTGAGCACCGCCATGCGACTAGAGAATTCTAGTCTCTTTGCCAGCTTGAAGTCGTCCAGCAAACCGACACATATTCGGTAATATTCTCGCTTGATCGCCGCGACCTCGGCACCAAAACCGTTTTTCAGTACCTCGGCCTCGTGCGAAAGAACTTTCATTGCCTTCTCGTTGGCCAGAAAGTATTCGAGATGGTTGAGAATGAAAACACGGATGCGCTGCTCGGGATCAGAAACTTCGTCGAGCCGCTCGCGGAGCCGCCCAACAATCGTGCTGAAGGTGTGCTTCTGGATGAGGTACAGTAGCTTCTCTTTGGACTCGAAATAGTAGTAAAGCCCCGACAGGGACATGCCGCTCGAGCGAGCCAGATCGCGCATGGAGGCACCTTCGTATCCTTTTTCGTAAAAGACCTCGGTTGCATGTACCAGAATCTTGCCCAGCCGGCGATCGAAGCGGCTTTCGGCAGGGGGCGTCGTGATGTCGCGACGGCGAGCGGAAGCTGACGACGTGACTGGAGAGGACGATGCCATGAAAGTTCGAACGTTCGTTCAAATTAGGATAACGCAGCCTGATGGGAATCGCAAGGGTGTGGAAAATGACCTCAGTCGCCGCCGTGCTTACGGTCCGCTCAGTTGCGTATGTCGGCCATCAAGCGCTCAACTTCTGCTTTCAGGTCAGCGGTCAGGGGTAACAGCGGCAGGCGCACCGGGCCGCCGAAGTAGCCGTTGAAATCCAGAGCGTGTTTGATGCCGGGAATGCCCAATTCTCCTACCACTCGCTGCGCCGCCTTGGCGATGCGCGCCTGCTTCAGTTGGACCAGTTCGATATCGCCTTCTTTCCACGCGGCGTGAATCTCGTAGCAGGCTGTGGGCGCCGCATCGGCGAAAGCGAGAATCGCACCCACTGCTCCCACTTGCAACGACGGTTCTAGCTTTTGCGCGGCACCAACAAGGACCTGGAATCCAACTTCCTTTTCCCGGGTCTTCAGGCCCGCAATCACACTTACAGCCGCAGATGAGGCTTTTGCGCGCTCCCCGGCTCCGAGCGTCACCAATTCTCCGCCGTTTCCATTGCCCGCGCTCGCAACTTTCAGCATGCGTGATGTGACCGCGTCAAACGTTTCGGTAACCGTGGCGCTACGCTTCACGTGCCGTGTGCCTTCGACCATGCGGCGGACTTTTTCAACATCGCCGCTCGATTCCTTGATGCCGATCAAGTTGGGATGCTCTGCCAGTTGAATGACCAATTCGGCGGGAATATCGTACCCCGTGGCTTGCGGAAAGTTGTAGATGATGACCGGCACTGGCGAGCGATCAGCCACCGTCCGATAAAAAGACAAGATGTTGGCAGGCTGCATCTGCATCTTGTAGTAATGCGGGGTGCGCACCATGGCCACGTCATAGCCGAGTTCGGCGGCGTATTCGGTGAGATGCAGGGTTTCGAGGGCGGACTCAATGCCCGTCCCGGCGATCAAGACTTTGTTTGGTGCAGCGGTCTCGCGGATGCTCTTGAGTACGTCGCGCCGTTCTTGATCTGACAGCAGAATTGCTTCGCCAGTAGAGCCAAGGGCTACGATCCCAGCCACAGGAGTTTTCGAATAGCTCTCGACGTTATGCTCAAGCTTCTTGAAGTAGACGTTTCCTTCCGGGTAGAACGGTGTCGTAATGGGTGGAAAAATGCCGTGAAGCAGCATGATTTGGATCTCCTAGTTTGAACGTACCTTGTAGGATACAGCGGAAGGGGCCCGCCTGAAGCGATTTGGCAGCATTTTCTCTAACGTCGAACTGCATGCCGCTCAGCATGCAGCCTTTGCAGCGCCTGCACTCTGATCTCTCCTCGCTGCAAAGCCGCAATTCCTTCGGCCGCGGCGCGGGCCGCAGATAGTGTCGTGATGGTCGGAATGCGTGCGCTGACCGCAGCGCGGCGGATGGCTTTCTCATCAAAGAAAGGGTCGACCCCATGCGGAGTGTTGATGATGAGTTTTATGCGCTCGCCTTTGATGAGATCGACCACGTTGGGCCGCCCCTCTTTTACCTTGTAGACGCGTTCGACCGTCATGCCGGCGTTCTCCAACACGTCGGCGGTGCCTGCCGTGGCCACTAGTTTGAAACCCATGTCGACAAATTTGCGAGCGACGTCCGCCACCTGCGGCTTGTCATGATCGGTGACGCTGACGAAGACCATCCCTTGCGTGGGCAGCTTCTGCCCCGCCGCGGTTTGCGCTTTGGCAAAGGCTTCGCCGAAGTTATCCGCTACTCCCATAACCTCACCGGTGGATTTCATTTCGGGGCCGAGCACTGTATCGACGCCAGGAAACTTATTCCAGGGGAAAACCGGGGACTTCACGTAATAGCAGTGCCCGGTGTCGAGGTCGGCGCGGCGCTCGATGAACTCCGGCAGAAACTCGCGCAGTTTTCGTCCGGTCATCAGTCTGGCGGCAATCTTCGCCATCGGTACGCCCGTTGCTTTCGAAACGTAGGGCACCGTCCGCGAGGCACGCGGGTTGACTTCGAGCACGTAAACCGTGCCACCCTCGCCGTTATTCTTGGAGTTGCCATTGCTCCTAGGAATGGCAAACTGAATGTTCATCAGCCCAACCACTTTCAGCGCGCGCGCCAGCTTAAAGGTGTAATCGCGCATGCGGACCATCAGAGGCTCCGGAATATCGACCGCGGGCAGAACGCAGGAAGAGTCACCGGAGTGGATGCCGGCCTCCTCGATATGCTGCATGATTCCGCCGATGACTACGTCTTCGCCGTCTGAGAGAGCATCTACGTCTACCTCGATCGCGTCCTCGAGGAAATGATCGATCAGGACCGGGCGGTCCTGCGAATATTCGACCGCCTCTTTCATGTAGCGTACGACGGTTTCCTCGTCGTAGGCAATAACCATGGCGCGCCCGCCAAGGACGTAGGAGGGCCGCACCAGCACAGGGTACCCAACTCGATTGGCGCCTGCGACGGCCTCTTCGATCGAGGCCGCCATCGCACCTGGAGCTTGCGGGATGTCGAGTTCCTCGAGCAGCTTGCCGAATCGCTTGCGGTCTTCGGCGAGATCGATATACTCAGGCGCGGTGCCAATGATGTTTACGCCGGCGGCCTTCAGCGGCAAAGAGAGGTTCAGCGGAGTCTGTCCGCCAAATTGCACGATCACCCCGACGGGTGCGCCCGACGAAGACTCGTGTTCACAAATGGCAAGCACGTCTTCGAGGGTAAGCGGCTCGAAGTAGAGGCGGTCGCTGGTGTCATAGTCGGTCGAGACCGTCTCGGGGTTGCAATTGATCATGATTGTCTCGTAGCCGTCATCGCGCAGGGCGAAGGCTGCGTGGCAGCAGCAGTAATCGAATTCAATTCCCTGCCCGATGCGGTTGGGGCCGCTGCCCAGAATAATGACTTTCTTCTTCTGTGTCGGCGCCGCCTCATCCTCTTCCTCATAAGTCGAGTAAAGGTAGGGCGTATAGCTCTCGAATTCGGCAGCGCAGGTGTCGACACGTTTGTACACCGGCTTAATCCCGTGCTTCCGTCGCTGGTGGCGAACTTTGTCCTGGTCGCCTTTGCCGCTCAGCCGCCACGTGGCTGCCAGCCGTCCGTCGGAAAAGCCCATGCGCTTGGCCTCGCGCAGGACTTCAGTCGGGATCGATTCCATGGGGTGTTTCTCCAACTCGAGCTGCATGTCATTAATTTCTTTGAGTTGGTAGAGAAACCATGGATCGATGGATGTCATCTTTGCCACTTGCTTGACGGTATGGCCCTGGCGCAATGCGTAGCGAATGTAGGAGAGCCGCTCGGGATGCGGCGTTACCAGTCGCTGAGTAAGAATCTTGGGCTCGATTTTCTCGCCGCCGATGCGCTTGCCGGTATCCAGGGCACGCACCGCCTTCATCATCGCCTCTTTGAAAGTGCGGCCGATGGCCATGACTTCGCCCACGGATTTCATCTGCGGACCAAGATTCTCGTCTGCCCCGGGGAATTTTTCGAACTGCCATTTGGGAATCTTCACCACCACGTAATCGAGCGTGGGCTCGAAGCAGGCTGGCGTCTTGCGCGTGATGTCGTTGGGAATTTCGTCCAACGTATAACCCACTGCCAGCTTTGCGGCGATCTTGGCGATGGGAAAACCAGTCGCTTTCGAGGCTAACGCCGAGGAACGCGACACCCGGGGATTCATCTCGATCACAACCATGCGGCCCGTGCCAGGATGCACACCGAACTGAATGTTTGATCCGCCCGTCTCTACGCCGATCTCGCGAATTACCGCAATGGCGGCATCGCGCATCGCCTGATACTCGCGGTCCGTAAGGGTTTGCGCCGGAGCGACTGTGATTGAATCGCCTGTGTGCACTCCCATCGGATCGAAATTTTCGATTGAGCAAATAATGATGACGTTGTCTTTGAGATCTCGCATCACCTCAAGTTCGTACTCTTTCCATCCCAGCACGGATTCTTCGATCAGGGCTTCGTGTACCGGAGAGAAGTCGAGGCCGCGGGCCAACACCTCCATTAACTCTTCGCGGTTGTAGCCAATGCCGCCGCCGCTGCCGCCCAAGGTAAACGAAGGGCGCACGATGACCGGGAACCCAATCTTGCCGGCGAACTCCAGGCCGTCTTTCAGATTGTTGACGAGCGCGGACTTGGGAACATCGAGGCCGATCTTCTGCATTGCATCTTTGAAGACCAGGCGGTCCTCGGCTTTGTTGATGGCGCTAATCTGCGCGCCGATAAGCTGGACGTTGTATTTTTCTAATACGCCGCCATCGGAAAGCTCGATTGCGAGATTGAGCGCGGTCTGACCGCCGACAGTGGGAAGAAGGGCGAAGCCAGCGCCGGGCGACATCTCGCGTTCGACGCGAATGATCTCTTCCACATATTCGCGGGTGAGCGGTTCGATGTAGGTGCGGTCGGCAACCTCCGGATCAGTCATGATCGTGGCCGGGTTCGAGTTGGCCAGCACCACTTCAAAACCTTCCGACTTGAGCGCTTTGCAAGCTTGCGTGCCCGAGTAATCAAACTCCGCCGACTGGCCAATGATGATGGGGCCAGAACCGAGAATTAGGATTTTCGAGATGTCAGTTCGTTTAGGCATTCGTTATGCAATCTTGTCTTTGGTCTGCAGCGGCGTGGTCGCGTCGGTACCCACGCCTTCTTTCTTTTCGGAGCCCGAAGACTTGCGTTCATCTAAAGAGTTGTCATCCCGAGCGAAGCGAGGGATCTGCAGTTCCCCTTTCGCGCCCCAATCCTCAGCCAAGTCTTGCCATGTCGGATTTATTGGTTTGATCAGAGCAAGCCGTTTCGCCCGGGTCCAAGCCTTCACCTGTTTTTCCCGCGCGATGGCGTTCCCAATGTGTTCGAAAGTCTCGTAGTACACCAGCCGATTGATGTTGTACTTCTTCGTGAAGCCATCTATTTCTCCACTCTTATGCTGCAAAGCGCGGTGATAAATGCTGTTCGTCACACCGGTGTACAGATTCAGCGAGCGGCTGGCCATGATATAGACGTAGTAATGTTTCTCGGCGCTCAAACTGCAGATCCCTCGCTTTGCTCGGGATGACAAAACTATAAAGGATGACAACCCGGTCAAGAATTCATCATCCTTTCCATTCCTCCATCAACTTCACGAAGTCTTTGAACAGGTAATGCGAGTCATGCGGACCCGGCGATGCCTCGGGGTGATACTGCACCGTGAACAGCGGCAGATTTCGATGGCGCATGCCTTCGAGCGTGTTGTCGTTGAGATCGATGTGCGTCAGTTCGACTTCGCCTTGCGGTAGCGAATCAGGATCGACGGCGAAGTTATGGTTGTGGGCCGTGATCTCGATCTTGCCGGAGTTCAGTTGCTTCACCGGATGATTGCCGCCGTGGTGGCCGAATTTCAGTTTGAAAGTCTTTCCACCCAACGCGATTCCGGTAAGTTGGTGTCCCAGACAGATACCAAAGATCGGCAGCCGCCCCATCAGGCGCTTGATGCTGTCGACCGCGTAGGTACACGGCTCAGGATCGCCCGGACCATTCGACAGAAACACGCCGGCGGGCTTCAGCGCTAGCACATCCTCCGCCTTCATCTCCGCGGGAACCACTGTGACCTTGCAGCCTTCGCCACGCAGCTTGCGCAAAATACTCAGCTTGATACCGAAGTCATAAGCGACCACGTGAAAGCGCTCTGGTTGGTCTTTGACCCCAACCACTTCTTCGGGAAGATGAGAGCGCTCCCCGGTTTCCCACACATAGGTATGGTTGGTGGTGACGACCTTGGCCAGGTCGGTTCCATCCATTTTCGGAAGCGCCCGCGCCTTCGCGATCAGTTTCTCGGTGTCAGTTTCAAGCGTCGATATGACTCCGCGCATCACGCCGTTGTCGCGCAAATGGCGCACGAGAGCGCGTGTGTCGATATCGCCGAGCACTGGAATCTTGAATTGCTCCAGATATTCTTCCGCGACCTGCTGCGAGCGCCAGTTGGAACTGACCCGGGAAAACTCGCGCACAATCAGGCCCTCGATGTAGGGCCGCGTGGCTTCGGCATCTTCGGTATTGGTGCCGTAATTGCCGATTTCAGGATTGGTGAGAACGACGATCTGGCCAGCGTAGGAAGGGTCGGTGAAAATTTCCTGATAGCCGGTGATGGAAGTATTAAAAACTACTTCCCCGTAACATTCGCCTTTGGCTCCGTAGCCTTTGCCTCGGAAGATTCTGCCATCTTCCAGCGCAAGGATCGCCTGCATTCGTGCTCCAGGGAGTGGATTTTAAAGATTCTAGCAGGGATATGGAGATGCGCAAAAAGAAATGTCTGTGAAAATCCGCGACACTTTGCTGTCTTGTCTCGGGACTAGGCCGAATACCAGTATGCGTCCGAGGGCTTGCGCGGGGTGCGCCGACGTTCGCAGGCGTCGGAGGTGCACTCAATCACGTCGAAGAACAGATCATCTTCGCTGCGAGAAGAATTTGCGGCTTGCGCCGCATCGTGGGCCTCGTGTTGGAGGCGAAACCAGCTCTGGGGGTTGACCTCAATTGTGCCTGCCGTTGTGTGGCGCCGAAGATGAAAGTGCAAACGCATTGCGAGGCCCCGCCAGGTTCACCGCACTCGTCCCATTTTGTCCATGGGCCAGTATCCGAAGACGGCCTTCCCGTAGATGTAGCCTTGCCCGACTGGACCGAAGTCACGGCTGTCATTCGACAGGCTGCGGTGATCGCCCAACACAAAATAGCTGTCGGCCGGAACCACTACCTCAGCGTACGAGCGCTCGTCCTCGTAGGCGCGCGGCACATAGTCTTCGTCGATCGGCTTGCCATTCACAAAGACGCGGCCGGCATCGATTTGGATGTGGTCACCTGCCAGGCCAATGACCCTCTTAATAAAGCTCTTCGACGGATCTCTGGGATAACGGAATACGATGATGTCGCCGCGCTCGATCGGCTCCAGCCGATAAACAAACTTGTTCACGAAGATCCGTTCCTGATCTTCGAGCGAAGGCATCATGCTCGTGCCCTCTACCTTGACCGGTTGGTACAGGAAGATGATGATGAAACAGGAAATGGCGAGCGAGATGATCAGATCGCGCAGCCAGACCGAGAGCACCATGGCGCGCGATGGCGCGGAAATAATTGGCTTGTTATCGCGAACCGCGCTGCGTTCCGTAGCATCCGCCTGTCCGGGCATAATATTTCTAATTTTATACGGATCGGGCTTCCCGTGCTGACAATGATTCGCGAAGCTGACAGCAACACCCCCGACTACAAGAGCCAAGGGATTCGGGTTACAATATCACAGCATCTCGGAAGAGGAAGCGGATTATGCTGAAGCGCGGTCTAGCACTGGCTTTTCTTTTTTTGATTACCCTCACCGTATCGGCTCCCTGGGCCACATCCCAGCAGGAAGGGGCAGTGCCGGCATACAATGCCGGTCCGCCGCCGAAAGGCGTCAAGCTTCCTGCTATCCTCGGAAAGGATCAATTGTGGGCCGAGAATGCCCAGTATCCGTATCAGACGCACGCCTACGACTTGGCTGCGAAGATACCGGCGGTGTTGCATCAACAGCCTTGCTACTGTTATTGCGATCGGATGGGACATAACAGCTTGCACAGCTGCTTTGAAAGCACGCACGGTGCCCGCTGCGACATCTGCTTGAAAGAACTGTACTATTCCTATTCCGAGTCCAAAAAGGGTAAGACCGCATCGCAAATCCGCAAAGGCATCATGCAGGGCGGGTGGCGGCAGGTGAACTTGGAGACGGCGGCTTCGATCAATTAGGGTGGGATTTCACTCGATTGACGGGCCTCGGATCGCGCGTTTAGACTGCCCTCTTGGTTATAGGTTTTCCACAGCCGAAGAATCGACGCCTAAAACCGTCGGTCATAGAATCTCAGCTTGGCGGGATCGAAACCATCAGAAGAGGTTAACGAAGCTTCATCTAAGTCAAAGATAAGAGGGATACTTACGAAGAGCACAGGAAGAGTTTTGCAGATGGCACAGAAGACCCCACCAAAGAAGTCTGTTGCCGATGACCCCCGTTTTGCACAAGCTGTGCAAAATTACGAGGCCGGTTTGCGGGCCATGCAGGAACACAAGTTCGACAAGGCTAAGTCCTACTTGCAAAAGGTTATCGCGGGAGGCAGCAAGGAGCTGGCCGATCGCGCCTCGGTCCATTTGAACGCATGTAACCAGCAGGCGGAGCATGCTGTCACCCAGTTCAAGAATTCCGAGGAGCACTACGACTACGCAATTTCCCTGATGAACGTTGGCGACTACGTTAACGCCCGCGAACACCTGGACAAATTGTCGAAGCAGGCGCCGAAGGCCGACTATGTCGCTTACGGCTTGGCGGCGCTGGATTGCCTCACCGGCCACGTGGAAGATTCCCTGCGCCATCTGGACGATGCGATTCGCTTGAACCCGGGGCTTCGTTTTCAGGCTCGGAACGATTCGGACTTTCAGAATCTGGCCGAAGACCCGCGTTTCACGGAACTGTTGTATCCCGATCCCGGGGCCGAGTTACCTTCTCCGGCTGAAGCTGATGAGGATCGCTAGGCGGCCCTGATGGGCTACTCCGAACACCACGGGCGGCCTGCGGCCACTGCCGGCGGTGGTCTACGGGTGGTTGTGATTGGCGGCGGCACCGGCCTTTCCACTCTTCTAAAGGGACTGAAGTGGTATGTCAGTTCATCCGCGGATCGACCCCTTGCGAGTTCGGGAAAACCCGAAATCTCCGATCTTAGCGCCGTGGTTACCGTTAGCGATGACGGGGGCTCCAGCGGACGCCTGCGCAAGGAACTGAATATGTTGCCGCCGGGCGACATCCGCAACTGTATCGTTGCGCTTTCCGAAGATGAGGCTTTGCTCTCCAAGTTGTTCCAGCATCGATTCGTAAAAGGGTCGGGACTGGAAGGCCATAGCTTCGGGAACCTTTTCTTGGCGGCTCTTACCTCCATTACCAAAGATTTCAGTGAGGCTGTTCGCTTGTCATCTGAAATCCTGGTTACGCGCGGGCACATCTACCCTGCCACGACTGCCAACGTCGAGTTAGAAGCTCTCATGGAGGACGGAACGCGGGTGCGCGGGGAGACAAGAATTACCGCCAGCAAGGGGCGCATCAAAGAACTTTCCCTGATTCCGCACGATGTTCAGCCCCTTCCCCAAACTTTGGAGGCGATTGCCCGCGCCGATCTAATCACGATTGGTCCGGGCTCGCTCTTCACCAGCCTGATTCCCAACTTGCTGGTAAATGGTATTGCAAAAGCGATTGCCGCTTCGCCGGCAACTAAAGTTTATATTTGCAACCTCATGACCCAGGCCAACGAAAGCCTCGGCCGGACGGCTGCTGACCACATCCGCGCGCTCAATGGACATGCTCAGACGCATCTCTTCGATTATGCACTCCTCAACCGCACATCGATCTCTGCACAGTTAAAAGCCAAGTATGCACTCGAAGGCGCCAACCAAGTCGTCGTCGACGAGGAAGCCATCAAGGAACTAGGCGTCACTTCGGTGCTAGGGGATTATCTGGACGAGGCGGAGGTTGCCCGTCACGCGACCGATCGAATTGCGCGCGACTTGATGGATCTGGCTGCGCGGGCGCGGTCGAATGAGCGGTCGGCCTCGAAGCGACACACCACAAGCAGCTAATCTGTGTGCGAATTTCGACTGGGCAGCAGGGGCGAAGACGCCCGTGCCTACACTATGGCTGACTCTCTGCCGCGCACGAACCTCTCGCGGTATATTGGATCACATGCCAAAAGCTAAGAGCAACCACTCGCGTCGCGCCCCGCGCGTTGCCATCCTTATCATGGCGGCGGGCAAAGGAACGCGCCTGAAATCCAAACACCCCAAGGTCTTGCATGAAGTCGGAGGAAAGCCGCTACTGGCGCATGTAATTGCTGCGGCTACGAAAGTCGTTCCGGCGCACGATGTATTCGCCGTCATCGGTCATGAGGCGGATCGCGTTCGCCAAGCGGTTGCCGACACAGGTATCGGCTTCGTGTTGCAAGCCGAGCAGAAAGGAACCGGTCACGCCCTGATGGTCGCTCGCGAAGCCTTAGCTCCTTATGATGAGGTGATCGTGCTTTCTGGGGACGCTCCGCTGATTAGTTCGCAAACCATCGAGAAGCTTCGCGACTTTCACAACACAAACCATCCGGCCATGACCATTATGAGCGCGCAACTGCAGGACCCAACCGGCTATGGAAGAGTGATCCGCAAAAACCAAAGAAGCGCTGACGTGAAAGCCATCGTGGAAGAAAAGTCCGCCACTCCGGCACAGCGCAAGATTCGCGAAATCAACTCGGGCCTTTATGTTTTCGACGCGAAGGTTCTTTTTGCGCACATCGACGAGTTAAGCAACAACAATCCGCACCGCGAGTACTACCTCACTGACATGGCGGCGGTCTTTGGTAAGGCGAAGAAGCGTGTGATGGTGGTGGCGGCGAGTGATCCTAACGAAATCCTGGGCAGTAACACCCGCACCGAAATGGTTGAGATTGATCAGCACATGCGCATGGCCAAGTGCCGGCAGCTTATGGGCGACGGGGTCACGATTTTCTACCCGCAAACCTGCGTGATCGATTGCGCCGTCGAGATCGGCGCGGACACCGTTATCGAGCCGTTCGTACAGATTTTAGGGAAGACCCGCATTGGCAGTGATTGCCGAGTCCGCTCCTACACCGTGATCAATAATTCCGTGATCGGAGACGGCGTTTCGATCCTCCCAGCTTGCGTGTTAGACGGGGCACAAGTAATGAAGGGGGCGATTCTCGGACCTTACTCTCGTCTTCGTCCCGGGAGCGAGATCGGCGAGGGCGCGCATGTTGGAAATTTTGTCGAGACCAAGAAAACCCGCCTGGGCAAGGGCTCCAAGGCTAATCATCTCACTTATCTGGGAGATTCTGAGATCGGTGAGGGCGTGAACGTCGGAGCTGGCACTATCACCTGCAACTACGATGGAGCGAACAAACACACTACCGTGATCGAAGACGGGGCATTCATCGGCAGCGATTCTACTTTGGTTGCACCAGTCAAGGTAGGCCGGGGAGCTTACGTGGGCGCTGCCTCGTGCATCACCGATGACGTTCCGCCAGATTCGCTGGCCCTCGGTCGGGCAAAACAGGTTGTGAAAGAAGGCTGGGTCAAAGCCAAGCGCGCAAGCAGCCGAAAGTTGGACAAACCCGTACTTGGTTGAAGCTTACTATTGCAACTGCGAATAGGGAGCATTCAGGCAAGTCGCATTCACCGTTGCCGGCGCAGCATTCCATGCGGAGGCAACGCGGATCACGCCATCTTCATTCGAGCAGAAACCACGCACCCCGGTCTGGTTGAAACCAGCCGGCGCGCCGCCGACCGTGTAGCCCTGATTTGGAGGACTGCTAGCCGGCACGCCCATCCCGAAGTAGTAGCCGCTTTTGGATGCGGCTGGAACTGTGGCCCTGGCCAGTCCAAAGTCGATCAGACAAGCGTGCGCAGCGACCGGCCCGCTCGCGGGGCAACCGGTTGAGGCCGGAGGTCCCAGATCTGCGACGGAACTCGCATATCCCATTGTCGGATACGTGGACTGATATGTGACTTGGACAGTATTGATGGTCCGAACCGAGCTCGCCGCCGACGCCTCGTTGGCCGATATCCTCGCGCGCAACAAGTTTGGAATGGCGATGGCGGCGATGATCAGAATAATCGCGACCACAATCAGTAGCTCGATCAGGGAGAAACCTTTTTGTTTCCGCATCAAGCGTTCCCCTTCAGCACGAGACAATTTCGGCGTTGGATACTCGTATCCCTTATTGGCGGAACGCGCAACCTCGGAAAACTTGCGGATTTTCTGCTACGACGATCGAACCCTTGTAGAAACACACCCAGGCGCTTATTTCTTGAGTTGCCGAATTCGTATTTCAAAGCTGATCACACCGTTGTAATCGCGCAGCGCGAATAAAGAGAAATTGCGCGTAATGTTGTATTCCAGCTGAATGATTTGTTGCGAGGTCTGCGAAACGTTAGTGGTGTAAGTCACGGTGAGGTTGTCCTTAACCTGCTGTTCGATGGTGACTGCGGGCGAGGTCGTGGTGGGAGAAGTCTCCGTGTTCAGGCCTTGTGGATCGATCCGGATATGGCTAATGCCGAACAAACTTCGCGAGCGGTTACTGATGGCAGAATTCAGGGCTTCAGCCAGTATGGCGCTGGATGCCTGTTGGGCAAACGGCGACCCTCCAGACTGTTGCAATTGGGCAGACTGCTGCTGGGTTTGGCCGAGCGCCAGCAAGCTGATGATATCGGCGACCGGCAATGGCGGCTCGGAATGATACGTCAAACTAAGCTTGTCGATGCTCCCGTTCAGGTTGACGGTGATGTCGTAGTCGCGAACTCGGGTGGACGCTTGCAGATCAAGCACGGGGGTGGTCGTGACCGGGTTAGTGAAGGTAATATCGCCGCGCTCCATGCGGTACTTGGTCCCGTTTAGCGTCACTTCACCTTCGGTAACGTCGGCGCGCCCCAACAGAACCGGCTTGGCCGCCGTCCCACGCAAGTGTAAGTCGGCGTCACCGGAAATGCGGACCACGGCGGTTTGCATCTGCAGTTCGGGCGTTGTCACGACATGCACGTCCATCCGGATCCGGTTCAGAAGAGGATTGGTTTGCGGCAGCGCCGAACTCTGTGCGCTGCGCGCCAAGCTTGCTCCAAAATCGAAGCCGGGAGTCACCACCAGCTTGGTGACGGTAATGTCGCCAGAGAGTACGGAGGCCGCGGAAGTGCCTGCCCATCGCAGCTCAGCATTGGCCATGGAACTGACACCCGGCGGATAGCGCAAACGCACGTCCTGAGTTTGCATAGTCAGATTGAAATTGAGCTGACGGTTATAAGCGGTCGCGTATCCGCCAAAGCTTACGGCGCCGCCTCCAACGCGCGCGGTAAGAGTCTCGATTTGCAGGCGGTCTTGATTGAATATGGCGGATCCGTTAAGCGCGCTCAGGGAGCTGGGCAGATCGCTGTACGAGATTGAGCCGTTGGTGATCTGCAACCTGCCCTGAGTGGTTGGTTTGCTGAACGTGCCGCCAACCGTCAGGTCCACGGCGACTTCGCCCGAGGTAGTGAAGTCGGAATCATAGTTTTGAATGAGCTGGAGACTGGCTCGACCCTGAGCACGCAGGTCGAGTTCTCGGTCGCCGTTTAACTGGATCGCGCCGCCCACCGTGAGGTCCGTACCTTCACCAATCAAATGGAACTGCTGAATCTTGAGGAATTGGTTGGCAATCGTAAAGCTGATAGGACCGTTGTTGCGAATCTTGATGTTCTCTACATCAGCAAAAAAGTCGTTAAGCTTGCCAATGACCTCCAGTTCGCGAGGCTTGCGCAGCGGACCTCGCAACTGCAGATCGCCAGCCAGGGCGGAGGGACCAGTCACGCGCCGCTTCAGATAGGTTTTGAAGATGGAATCCACATTGAGATGGTTGAAATGAAGGTTTATGTTGGAGGGCCAATCTTCTCGAACCTGAATGTCGCCGTCGATGTTCAGCTCCGCGGTTTTGAACTGAGAGCGCCCACTCACGTGCAGGTCAGAGCCCTGGGTCACGGCCTCGACTGTATAGTCACCCACCGGCCTATGATCAAAGGCAAGGTCGCGCAGCTGGATGTTCGCGTTAATGGCAGGCTGTTCCAGCGTGCCTGAGGCTTGAGCCGTGAAATCCATTCGGCCGTCCACGGCTACACGGGTGGCCTGAAGCTGGGGAATGCGCGCGAGATCAAAGTTGTCCCCGATCAGATTGAAACGGAAAGCATGCGTGGAGACGTTGTAGGTACCGGCACCTGTGACGTGTGCGTCGTAATAAGAGAGACGAAGTTCGTCCAAAGAGATTTCGTCACGGTTGAACTCCAACTTGGAGTCCAGATGCTGAACCGGTTCGCCGCGGATGACTGCATCGGAGAGCTCAACCCGGCCATTTCCACGCGGCTCCCCCTTCGTGCCCTCTATCTGTAGAAAGAGGTTTGCCGTCCCACTGACGGGCAAGTCGTATCCGCTTAATGCGAGAATCTCATCCACATCGGCGTTGCCCATCTCGACGTGAGCCGCGATAGGACTCGAATCGACGAACTGTCTTTCTTGCAGGCCGGCTCTGATGCCGAAAGCGACTGTAGTCCCGCCATGGTGCAGCCTGCCGTGATGTGCCGCAAAGGCACTTGGCGATAGCTCAACCTCCGCAACCACGGAATCGCAGTGTACATTTTTCGCGGGCGCGTGCGATGTCGCGGGGATCAGGAGATCGAAGTCTTCCGACTGAAGCTTACCGGCAAAGGCGATCGCAGAAAGTCTGCCGGTCGCGGTTCCGGTGAAGGAAGCATGCCCTTGCAGAACGACGGGGATTCGCTGCTGGTAACCAACGTCTGTGAGAATGGGCTGCCACTCGCTGAGGTCGGAAGTCGTGACGGAGAGGTTCAGAGCGGCAGAGGAAGATAGAGTACCGGAGGCCCGAACTTGAGTGGCGCGGGTGGAAGCGTTGAATTCCGTAACCTGCAAATCGCCAGAGCCTGCACGGTAGGTGGCATGAACGCGGGCGTTAATTGGCAGGTCTCCCGTGTTAACTTGAGCTGGAGCTACGACGTCCACCGCGACTTCAGTTTCCGCCTTGCTGACCGAGCCTATCCATCGCGTCTCGACGCTTCCGCTCGCGGCACCTGCCACCTTGATGCGCTTGAACGGCCGGGCAGAGGACGATAGCGCAGCCGCTATTTCAGACGCGGAGACGTCCTTCAGCCGCAGCCGAACGCTTCCCTTCTGTTCGTCAGAAGCGTTCCCCTTCGCGGTCTTTCTTGTGGGCCCCGAATTGAGCCAGTTGGTAACCTCGGCGTCGCCACTCACATCTCCTCCCAACAGCCGCGCCTGCAGTCGAGAAAACGCAAGCCGCTGGGAACTGATTGCGTAGTCGCTATTTACCGTGACACCGTGCAGCCCAACCAACTTATCGCGCCAATCAAAGTTCTTAAGCGAGAGTTTGCCAGAAGAAGAAAAAACCGCCGATGTCCACGAACCTTCACCGGTTGCCTGGAGAACACCCTGCCGAATTTCGGCACGCCGCACCACCGCGCTGGCTTCACCAAGATCAAGAGTAAGGTCGTACTTGGCATCCACACTCGGCTGGCGAAAATTCACCAGCCGGCCACTGCCCTCGAGCCTTGAACGTCCCGAGGTCGCCTTGAAGGACTTGACGTCGAGAGCGTCCTCGCCGAGGGAGAAGTGTACTTCCACCATCCAAGCCACGGGACGATAGCTTTCGAACTTTGTATCGATCTTTCCGAGCAGGAGATTGCCGTCGTAGCGGCGGTGCAACAAAGAATAAGTCGCGTCCGCCGACACATCATGAGCGATGAAATCGAATGGTGTTTTCCGGTCATTCCAGAAAAACTCGCCATGCCGCACTTCCAGTTCGCCGATCGAAAGCGAGAACAATTGGTCGATCGATGTTTTCGTTGAGGTCCTCTTCGTCGCGGGCACAGGTTGATTGGTGGTACCGTCGGGATAGAGGACGATGTGAACCACAGGGTGGTCGAGCACAAGGGACGAGAACCCGAATTCTGTCGCTAATGTCGAGATTAGCTTGACTCGCGCGACTAGCCGGTCCACGTGGGCGTAGGGAACTTCACCCGCGGCTTCCCGGCCATGGATGGTGAGGTCGCGAATCTCCACCTGGAAGCGGAATGGTACGGTGTGAATCCCACCCAAATCGACACGCCCACCTGTAACCCGCTCCAACTCAGCTACCACGCGGCGCCGCACCAGCGCTTGGAAGGAATCGGTCGTGGCGTACCAGGCCAGAGCGCCCAGCAGGAGCATACCCACAAGTCCCGCAAGCAGGAGATAGGTTCGGAACCTGCGCCAGCCCGGCTTGGCGCGGGGCTCGCTCATCGCAACTGGGCTCCGGAATCCGGCGGCCCGGTCTCTGTGCGGATTCGGCTTCCGGAACGTAGGTCCTGCAACCAGGCAACCAACATCTGGTTCATCTTCTGCTGCGTGAGCAATTCCTTGATCTTAGGGGTGACTTCGGCGAGAGGGACCTGTGCAGCGCCGGACTGACGAAGTTGGGGCAGAAGTTCCTGATTGTAGTAACTCTCAATGCTCTTGGAATCAATAATGACGTTCGGCCGCAGGCGGGCATCCACCAAACCCATCAAATCAACTTGCAGTGTGACTCGCTTTTTCAGTTCGCTCTCGGTCAATCCATAGCGTTGTAGGGCGGCCTGCCATTGAGCTTCGCTCTCGGCGGTTGCGTACCGCTTGCGAATTTCCTGAATCGTATTCTGCACCTCTTCGCTGCTGGCATGCGGAAAACCTGAAGAGCGCATTTGCTCACGCAACAGCTCCTGGTCGATCAGATGGTCCAATGCAGCTTTACGATCTGCGAAGTTCACCTGGTCGAGCGCGCGTCCGCTCACGAAAGCTTGGTAGCGCACAGCATCCTGCCATTCGCTTTGCAGGATAATGTGGTTGTTCACGGTTGCTACGATTCGATCCAGAACGTCGCCCGCCCGGGCCGGCAAAGTAATCGCGAACAACACCATACCGCAAGCAAGAATGGAATACTTTTGATTCATCAGAAGCTCTGTCCAATACTAAAGTAAACGTTGAAGTGCGATGTGTGCTGCGGCACGAAATACGGCAGCGTTGCCATCCCATTACTTGTTGTGGCATTTACGCAATAGGACGATTGCGCCTGGCCGTTGACGTTAGCTACAGCCTGGCAACTTGGAAATGCCGGTGGGTTTAAATTGTACCCGAAATCGAACCGCACCGGACCGATTGGTGTCTTGTAGCGGACCCCGACTCCTACCGCGTGAGAGATATAGCTGTAATCGCACTGGTTGGCCGTGGCTGGCTGCAAACAGAGTTGAGGATCCTTCTGGCGCCACCGGAGCAGGTTGTCCAGCATGTTCCGGCCATCGGTGAAGACGTTCCCGGCGTCTTCGAAAATGGAGAAGCCGAGGTTGTCCTGAACGTAGGGCAGCGTCGGCGGCGGCAAGCGTAATTCGAAGTTATTCAGGAAAAGAGCACTCCCGCCCAGCGGAAACCCGGTGACGGGGTCGCGCGGACCTGCTTGATTTAACCCGAAACCTCGATGAGAGTTGCCGCCGCCGGTAAAAAAACGTTCCGCCAACGGAATGACGGTTGTATTCGTACAAGTGGTTTCCGTTGGGTTCGGACATGCTTGACCGGGCGGCAAGATCACCGTATTGCCGAAGGTGCTCTCCAACCCGATTCGCAACGAACGCGCAAACACAAACTTCTTATCCTGCGGCCGGTTCTTGCCGAACGCGTGATAAGTGGCATTCTGGGCGAGAATGCTGCTGAAATCGGCCTCCGAACCGAAGATACTGGATGCGACTGCGGCGTCGATCGTGTTATAGCTTCCCTTCGTGCTCTCCAGATTATTGTCGCGCTTGTTGCGAATGTAGCTGAAGCCTGGTTCGCCCACCCGCACGGGCAAGGAAAGCAGCGGAATTTGGTCAGGGCTGATGTCTATGTTGCTGGCCTTCACCCGGCGATAGGTAAAGCGATAAGCCAATGTAGTGGCTTTGCTGACCGTCTCCTCGGCTTGGACCGATCCTTCTAATCGCTGCGAGGTGAATGTCGTAACGTCAATCGTGTTGTCGTAGAAGGCCGTCAAAGATAACTTCCAGTTTGAGCTGTTGAACCAGCGCGGCGCAGTATAGCTGATCAAGCCGCGTTGTTGCAGGCTGCCAACGTCGGCCTTGAACGTGATGGTGTGGTCGCGGCCGCGGAAGTTGAGACGGGTCACGCTGAGCGAGACCCGTGGGCTCACTCCCGTATTGCCCTTTGCCTGATTACTACCCACCGCCGAAGGCTGACCGGTCTGGAATTCCAACCCGATACCGTAATTGAAGGCGTAGCGCTTCGCCTCCTCAACGTCAACCAAAACGTTCTTGTCCGCCTCATTGCCATTTGGATTTTGCACCGCAGTCCCTACCTGACTAAAGATACCGAGGTCATAGAGACGCTGCTGCGTTTGCAACATTGCGGCCTGGCTCAGCGGGTCGCCGGACTTAACTTGTAGTTCACGTTGCACGATAAATGGCTTGGTGTGGTTCAGGCCGGAAACAAACACATTGTCCACGAAAACCTGCTGCCCTTCGTTGATTTTGAAAGTGACGTCCATGCGATTGGGTTCGCCCGGCATTGGTTTTGCCGCTGCCTCGAAACTGGCGTTAGGGAATCCGTGGTTGAAATAGTAGTTCAGCAGATTATCGCGATCCTGCGCAATATCGTATTCGGAAAAGGGCTGACCCACGGCAGTATTGATCTCAGCCGCAAGCTGGGCTTCTGAAAATGCCTGATTGCCCTCCATGTGGAATGCTCCCACCAGCGTTTGGGGACCCTCGTCCACTAGGATTGTGAGCACAAGGTCGTTTTCGTGACCTTCATAGTCGTCCAATATATTGGAGGTTATTTTGACCTGCTCGAAGCCGTTCGCCCGGTACAGGTCTTCGAGCCCATGAATGTCGCCGCTGAGCAATCCTTGGCTGTACTTGCCGCGCGACTCGAAGCGACTGGCCGGATGCACCTGCATACGGGAAAGCAGCCGGTCGGTCAGAAAGTATTTGTTTCCCACGAACTCAACCTTTACCAGTTTGTGCCGGGCACCGGGGTCGATGACATAAGTGATGAGCAGTGCGTCTCCCGCAGCATCCGAACGCTGCTTGATCCCGACCTTGGCATCAAAGTAGCCCCGACTCTGAAGATAATTCAATAAATTGCGACGGCCTTCATTCAGCAGGTCCTCATCCACAGCGTTCTCTTCGAAGACCGGTACATTCTTCTTGAGCGCTCCCCGCCCGATTTTGAAACCTTCCGCCGCGATTTGCACCTTCGGCCCCGGAGCAATATCGAACCTATAGTCCACCGCATTCGCCTCCTCGCGATAGGACTTCTTGGAGATTGAAACCTGCGCGAGCAGTCGATTCTGTTTCTGATATTTCTTGCGCAAGCGATCCAGAGCATTGGTTACACGCTGCACGGACACTGGTTTGCCGGAATGCATTTTAGCGATGTCCTGAATTTGCGCCTGCGAGTATCCCGGGCTGCCCGTCACGGTCACGTTCCCCACCCGCGCCTGGGGTCCGGGCGTGATCTTAAAAAGGATAGAAATCTGCTGCCTGGCGGGATCCTTGTGCTCTTCTACGCTCACCGAAGACCGGTAAAAGCCGTTCTCTTGCATAAGCAGCTTAATGTTGGCCAGGGCGCGCTCAACCTGATCGGGAGTGAACAAATCTCCCAACTGAAACTTCGAGGCGTTCGTGACTTGTCCGGCGGTGGGCCGATTGGGGACGCCTTCCACGGTAACGCTTCCCACAAAGTAATTCGCAACGGTAAAGAACGACAACACAACCTTCCCGTTCGGAGTTCGTTCGGCCTCAACGCGGATGTCGCCAAAGCGCCCGCTGCTATGAAGCTTGTGAATGCTTTCGCGGATAAGTTCACGGTCAAGCGGCTTCCCTACTTGCTGGGGAATGAGCTGCAGCCATCGCTTCTGATCAACGTCGGAAGGTATGTCGGGCCAGCGGATGTCCGCGACTGTAAGTCCCTGGTAGTGGGCAAAGGTGTCATCGAGGGGGATCGCTGGAGATTGCGCTTCAACGGATTGACTTTGTTCTTGCGGGAAGGACTGCGCAGACGCCTCCACGGCACACATCGCCGTGAACGCCAGCGCAATCAGGGTTGTCAACAAAGTCCCCCTCAGTTGCAAACAGGCTCCCCTATCAGGTGTAGCTGGTTAATCAGTTCGATGAACCCTTGTAAAGCAATGTTGTATTCCGCAGTTCGTCGCGAGCGGTGTTCTTTCTTCAGCACCCGGAAGTTCTCCTGCGTCCTGCCTCAGCTTCGGTTTTGAAAACAACGTGGACCCTATCATAATGGTTTGTAGAGGTGAAACTGGTGACCGCTTTGGAACTGGACGAGCGATATTCGCGGCAGGTGCTCTTCCGCGGAATCGGGGTTGAAGGCCAGCGTAAGCTGACTGCCTCGCGCGTCACGATTGTGGGCTGTGGCGCCACCGGCTCGGCGCTGGCTTCCCTGCTCGCCCGCGCGGGCGTGGGCACGATCCGCATTATTGATCGCGATTACGTTGAGCCCAGCAATCTGCAGAGGCAAACGTTATTTGATGAAGCTGACGCCGCGGAATCCCTGCCCAAGGCAATCGCGGCAGCCAGAAAAATTGCCGCTTTCAATTCCGAAATCGTAATTGAACCCCATGTCAGCGATCTGACACCAGCGAATATCGACGCCCTGCTCGACGAACCGCAGCTTATCTTGGACGGCACCGACAACTTCGAAACCCGCTATCTCATCAATGATTTTGCCGTGAAGAATTCCGTTCCGTGGATCTATACCGCAGCTGTAGGCAGTTACGGCGTGACCCTGAATGTGCTTCCTGGCAAGACCGCCTGCCTGGCTTGCATTTTTTCCGATCCTCCGCAAGGCACATTCGAAACCTGTGAAACGGCGGGAATTCTGAACTCAGCGGTAAATCTCGCTGCCTCGATCGCAGCTACCGAAGCGCTCAAACTCCTGGTCGGGGCCGAAAACTGCCTCCGGAGCACGCTGCTCTCCTTCGACGTATGGAGGAATGAGCGTGCCGAGGTGGCGGCCGACAAGCCCCGCGCCGGCTGCCGAACCTGCGGCGAACACGAATTCCCTCACCTCGCCGGAGAAGGCCGGCCGCATATTACGCTGTGTGGACGCAACTCCGTGCAGATTCATGAACGCCATCGTCCGGTGGATTTGGCAGAGATGGGCGAACGGCTGAAGCCGCTGGGCACCGTGCGCCACAATGACTTCGTCCTGAAGTTCTGGCACGAGCCCTACGAAATGACGTTATTCCCCGACGGCCGGGCCATCATTAAGGGTACGACCGACAAGACTGTAGCCAAAAGTCTCTATGCGCGCTACGTGGGATCCTAATAAAACCCGCTCCCAGAGCCAGGTTTCGGGTTATGATGCTGTCGTTCTGATTTCGACGCGGTACGGCGTGACGAACGTTCAACTTTAAGAAAACGTTTTGAGCCATGGTCCCGGCGGAATCGGATTACCCAAGGTCTGTGGAGGATCCAATGCGTTCACTGAACACTCTGTGCATGGTTTTACTGCTGTCTGGATTGGCTGCCGCGCAAGCCACCGTAATCGGCGGAACGGCTAGCAACTGGGCTCCTGCGTACGGCGTTTATGCTGCGCCTTTCGTGCCCCTGGTTACGACCCCATCCGTGACTCTTGCAACCGTCTCGCCCTCGGCGACAGGCGCCAGCAATGCCACATTTGGAAACGTGGCTGGCGCAACCAACGCCACACTTTCGTATGTCTCACAACCTCCGGCCGGACCCTACACCCAGGCCATCTGGTCCCCTTCATACACCCAGCCGACTTGGCTCGGCCCGTCCGCAGCCGAGACAACCGCCGAGTCCGCGCCCGAGGGCAGGCTTGCGCACAGAGCTCGTGCGTTTGACGTCGGAGTCGCGACCTGGCAGAGCAGCCAGAGTGTCACGAACCTGATGGCGTCCGGTGCAAAGAAAGCATCGCACACCTACAGCCAGCAGGATATTGATCAGGTAAATCAGAAAAACGGCACGGTGAAGTATCGCGGAAGAACTGAACACATGTGAGTTCGCGCCGACACTATTTTGCGGTTGGGTCTGCTTGCGCCTGACGAGTTCGGCCCGACCGCGCAATACAGCGGGAGCGCAAAGTCTCAGATTTTTGCTTTCATCTTTGCGACAAACCTTCGAGCGCTCCGAAAAATCCCGGGCAGGAAATCACAGCCGCATCCGCTCGATGAATGATAGTATCGCCTTCCGCGCGCAAGGCTGCCACCGCAAACGCCATCGCAATGCGGTGATCGCCAAAAGAATCTATTTCCGCTCCGTGCAGTCTCTGTCCACCCGGAACTTTCAATCCGTCGTCATGTTCCTCAACCTCCGCTCCCATGGCTCGCAGATTGGTCACAATCGAGGCAATCCGGTCCGATTCTTTTACCCGTAGTTCCCGGGCATCGCGGACTTCGATTCCATTCATCGTGTAAGGCGCAACCGCCGCCAGCACCGGGATTTCGTCGATCAGGGCGGCAGTATCTGCGCCCGCGATCGTTGCGCCCCGTAAATCCCGCCCGTCAACTTCCACGCTTCCTACCAGCTCGCCATGCTGGTCTTCCAGTTCCGCCACTGAAATACCCACTCCCATCAGTATTAATATGTCGAGTAATCGCGCCCGCGTAGGATTCAGCAATAAGTGGCTGATCAAAAGGCGTGCCCCGGGAAACAATGCAGCCGCACAGAGGAAAAAGGCCGCGGTCGAAAGATCACCCGGGATCTCGGCCTCAATGGCGTGAAGTTTCTGTCCGCCCGCAATCCTTGCCTGATTGCCGTGCTGCGTCACCTCCGCACCGAACGCGCGCAGTGCCAGCTCCCCGTGATCTCGAGTGCGAAGCGGTTCTTCGACACGAGTCTCTCCTTCGGCGAGTAATCCCGCGAACAGCAGAGCCGATTTCACCTGCGCACTTGCCACTGGCATTTTGTAGTCAATCGCATTTAGATGGGTGCCAGCAATGCGCAAGGGCGGACGATCCCCATCACTGGCGGCGATCTTCGCACCCATTGAACGAAGAGGTGCGATGATTCGCGCCATGGGACGCCGCGACAGCGATTCGTCGCCCATGAGCTCACTGGTGAACTCTTGTCCGGCCAGAATGCCGCTCAACATGCGCATGGTTGATCCTGAGTTCCCGCAGTCGAGCGAACTCTTCGGTGGTTGGAGCTTAGGGCCGCGTCCGTGAATCAGCACGCCATTTTCCTTTCGCTCCAACTCGACTCCCAAAGCGGCGAGACAACCTAATGTGCTGGCGCAATCGGCACCGGTGGAAAAATTTTCCAGCCTCGTCGTTCCATCGGCAATGGCCGCCAGCATGGCGTAGCGGTGGGAGATGGACTTGTCCCCCGGCAAACGCAACGCTCCCGCGATGTTGTGGGCGGGGCGAACCACGACCGTGGATTCTGTGGTTTCTTTCAACATCTGTCACTCACTATAACGGAATGGCGAGGCGAGTTCTTTGTGGATTGGCTTGGTGAATCGAGAGGAGCAGTGCCGCTACACCATTGCTTTCGCCTCGGCGGTAGCTTCTTTCAAAATCTCGGCTGGCACTTCCTTTATCGTCACATTGAATTCGAACATCGGTGTTTCACTTCCGCGGCCCCAGCGACTGACCTCCCAGTGAGCGCGCAGAAACTTGACCGCTGGATGCCCGGTCAAGTCCAGCAGCAAAGGGTGCTGCGCCTGGTAGAACTTCTGCGGAAAGGTCGTGACCGGTTTCGGCCCCCAGGTTGTGCCGTCGGGCGATCCTTGAATGCTGACATCCAACGATTCCTGCTCGACGATGCCGGTAATGTTCAAACTCAGTAGGAATACGCGGTTCGTGGCACCGCCAACCTCGACCACGGGACCATCGCCCTTGGCCTTCACTACTGTTTTCGCTGGGACCAGGAAAGTATCAATCATCGCGCGAGCATTGTAACAAAAGCTTCGTGAGCGTTTCAGCTCCCGTGTTCCGCATCCAGGAACTGCCGCATTAACTTCCCTACTTCCTCAGGTTGCTCCCATGGGGAATAGTGTCCTGCCTTTGCGACCACCTTCATCTGACTGTCCGGGATGTTTTGTCGCATCAGTTCGGCCTCGGCCACGCCGGTGAGGATGTCCTCGTCGCCAGTCACGATCAGAGTCGGCACGTTGATTGTCTTCAATGTCTCCACGGAATCCGGCCGCTCTGCCATGCCTCGCTGCACCATCGCAACATCTTCCGGAGACATTTTTCTCATCATCCTCAGGGCGCCGTCGACCAAATCTGGACGTGTGCCGTAGGTAGTCTTGCCGAGCAGCTTGGGAAGCATGCTTTCAAAGAACGGCTCAGTCCCGCGCTCGATCACCTCAGACGCAGCCTGCAACCGTCCTGCCCGTGCTTCGGGGGTGTCCGCCTGGGCTTTCGTATTGCACAGGACCAGGGCTTCCACCCGCGCACGGTACTTCCGCCAAAATTCGAACAACACATAGCCGCCAATCGAGACTCCCACGAACGGAGCGCTCCCTATTTCTTCATGATCCAAAACTCGAGCGATGTCCGCAGCATGCTTTTGCATGACGGCCGGACCAGCGCCAATGCCCGAGTCTCCATGTCCGCGCAAATCGGGGAGAATGAGCCGGTAGCGTGAGACCAATGCCTGAACCGCCGGCTTCCATAAATCATGATTGGCCGGAAAAGGATGGAGCAACACGACCGGCGGCCCGCTTCCCAGAACTTCGTAGGAAATGTCCGCATCGTCACTGGTAATTTGAGGCATCGCCAGATTTAAACACAGCGGAGGGATGAGTAACGAATCCCAAGAGCACGGTTTAGTCCGGAATCGTTAAGGATTGATCACTTGCGGATCCGCCGCCGGAGCCGTCAGCCTCAACGGCTCTTCGGGCATGACGATCCACGCAATCGGATACGCCAGGAAGCCCACACCGGTCATGAGCGCAACCAACAACCAAAGCAGCCGCACCAGCGTAACGTCCAAGTCAAAGTACTCGGCGAACCCCGCACACACGCCAGCAATTTTCCGGTCCGCCCGTGGACGCACCAGCCGCTTTCGCGCCGTCACCGCGCCCACTCGTGTGCCGCAATAGGCGCAGACATTCGCGTCGTCCTGAATCACCTTCCCGCAGTAGTTGCAATACATGGCCTGCCTCCCTCCTCATAAGATACGCGGTTTGCAGGGGAAACGTTCCCTCGCTGACACCCGAGGCCACCTGTTCCTCACTCACCCGCGTAAGGTTCCTTCAGGTATCGATTGGCGCTTTGGGCAAACGGCGTCGTAGCATCCGTAGCCACGACCGCGTGGTATTTTTTCACCGCAAGTTCGCGTTTCTGCAGCAGGTCATACATCTCGCCCGCTGCAAGATTAGCTTTCTGTAGTACCTCCGGATCGGGTTGTGGAATCTCATTCACCTGCTCATAGGCGGTGACGGCTCCGGCGTAGTCTTTCTGACTGCGAAGCAGATCCCCGAGACTCAGAGCGGCGATTTCATAATGCAGTCCGTCATAGTACCCTTCACGCCCGGCTTGCCAGATCTTTCGATATACCGCGGCCGCCTCCTGAACATGATTCTCTGCCCGAAGCAAGTTTCCTTCCTCCAGCGCCATGAGGACATCGCGCGGGTAGGCCTGGATGAGGCCGCGGGCTATGGGCAGCGCTTCCTGGTAACGTTGTTCGCGCCGCAAGAACAGGACCAGTAGAATCTTTGCATCCGTGCTGGTCTCGCCCGTTCCCTGAGCGCACTCGTCCAGATACTGAAGCCCCTTCTCCTTGTTGCCGCCGATTCCGACCATGGTCACGCCTGCGCGCAGTGCAATGGGAAGGCTGCCCATCACGTAATTGTGAGCTCCAACGATCAGCTTCGCCGGCGTATCCGACGGGGCGAGTTCAAGTACGCGTTCGTGATCGCGACGAGCGCCCACTGCATTTCGCAAGGCTGAGAACCACGCGCGCTCGATCATGGCGGTATAGGTTGCGAACTGGGCGCGGGTCACACCGCGGGCGTAGAGAGCGTCCACATCCTTGGGATTGGCGCTCAGGCTCTTTTCTTCCAGCTGAGAAGCCCGCTGAACCAGGTCCAGAATTTGCTGCTTCACCTTGGGATCAGCCGGGCGGTGCGCGGCTTGAATAAAGCTGTCATTCGCGTACTCGCCAGTATTTAGCGATCCCATGCGGTAGAGCTCGCGGAACAGGACAGCGGTTAAGAAATGATTCACTGCGAATGGGTCGTCTGGGTGGCGCTGCAGTATTTGATCGAACTCCTGAACCGAACGGTCGTAATCAAGATTGTAGAAGTGGTCGAAGGCCGAGCGATTCAGGGGGTCGTTGGGACGGAACGAGAAACTGTCTCCGGGAGGAGTTGCTCGAGCGTTTGTCTGGGCAGTTGCCGCATGGACCAGAACCAGGCAGAGGAACAGATTGCAATAAACCACCATGCGGGGAAACAAAATGGGCATTCCTCTGGTTCGGGTTTGTGTCTTGAGTGTATCTGATGCTCGGGCGGCGGAATCGATGTAACCAAGAACATCAATTCGACCAGACATTTGTCAGTCGGAAGCTTCTTCGGAACCTGCATAATTCCCAAAACAGGCCATCTTTGCCGGGAACGGAGTAATTCTTGCCCAGCCCGCGCGCTGGGAGCACATGTAACTGTTGCCTTGCAACAACTTACCGCGCCTCGGATTTGGTCACTGGCTTGCGATTGAGTGGCTTGGGGAGATCCATATGTCCGAGGTTGTCGACAACGCACCGCAGGAATTCTGGCGTCCTCCGGTTGCCCAGCCCGAGGTTGCCGTCCCAACCATGGTCGAAGTCTGCGATCGCTGCCAGACCGAGTTTATGGTCGGCGCCAGATTTTGCCACGATTGCGGAGCTGCCCGTCAACCCAGAATCGAACCGTCCGTCGGGCATGGCTGGATGCGCGCCTTGGAGTTTCTCCACATCTTCGAATTCCACAACGTCAAGGAGTGGCTTGGCCTTTCCATGGCCTCGCTCATCGCGTTCTTCGCCGGAGTGGGATGCCTTTTGGCGGCAGTTGCGGTAGGCATCATTTATTCGGTTCAGACTCTGGCTGATTTTCAAGCTATTCAATCCTGGCGAATTCAATGGCTGCTGGCGGCGCTGGTGGCCTTCGCCGCCGGAATCTTATTGAAGCAGTCTGGTTCCAAAGAAAAATAGTTCGAACGCAGGCTTCGAGCCGACTTCCTCCCCCGGATTTCTTCCGCAGCATCCTTGGTGCAAAGCTGATTATCGCAGCGCTGAAGCGCTGCGCCACCCCAAATCGCGGCTTTCGGGAACACGACGCCAAGGCGCTAATGGACCGGCTCGGGATCTGGAGCCATGATTCGCCTTTGCTGCTGCATGCGATAGAGATGATGAACTGGGCCGGTGCCGTGTCCCAGGGGATGGGCATTGCTGATCGCGGCTGCGACATAGGCTTTTGCCAGCAACACTGCTTCCGGCAATCCGCGTCCCATTGCCAGATGACAGGCCACCGAGGTGGCAAAAGCACAACCTGTGCCGTGAGTTGAGTTTGAGCGCAGACGAGCGGACTTGAACAGCTCCTGCTCAATGCCACGGTTCCCGGTGAAGCTCAACAAATCAATCGCCTTTTCGAGATGGCCACCCGTTACTACCACTGCCGAAGCGCCCATCTCGTGGAGTTTCCGGGCTGCCGTCCGCATCTCTTCGGGATCGGTGACCGGCAATCCGGTTAAGGCCGACGCTTCGTCGATGTTTGGAGTCACGACCGTTGCCAGTGGGATCAGCTTCTCGGTCAGCAATCGCGCTCCAGCGGCGTCCAGCAGGTCGGCCCCAGAAGAACTCCTGAGAATCGGATCCAATACGATGTTTGGCAGCTTGTGCTCGGCCAGGAAATCTGCAACCGTCCGAACCATCTTGCCCGAGCCGAGCATTCCGATGTGCACTGCCGCAACTTCAACATCGGCGGCCAACACCGCAAGCGTTTCAGCCACTAGTCCAGAGTCAACCGTCTCTACTCGCCGAACGCCTGCAGTCGACTGCACGGTGAGTGCGGTGATGCATGCCACGCCGTAGCAGCCATGGGCCGCAATAGTCTTAATGTCAGCTGTAACGCCTGCACCCGAACCCGGATCAAATCCAGCGATCGTCAGGACGACAGGAGGCGTGAGAGCCATAATCGAAATGTATCGGAAACACTATGCTTTGCAAATGTGTTTCACGGCTCCCTCCATAATGAAGAGATTCTGTCGTAACTGGCTGAAATCATGAGTGGGATGTGCAAACCAGCGTAAACACATGAAAACAAATGCCAGTGCAAATATTGCACTCCCGCTGCGATTGTGGGTATTTACTACTAACTAAACATCTAAGTTACTGTTACTACAGCAATATCAGCATGTTTGCTCAAGTTGTACAGCAGGTTACGTAAGATATCCATAACTATCTCGTAACATTGGTACAGGCGATTTCGGATTGACAGGGCTAACGCCGGACCTATAGCATCGTCAGATCACATCACGGACTGGGTCGCTGGAGGACGACTTTCGGATGAAAAGACTTTAGAGAAGAGGTGACACTGAATGCGAAATCAAATAGCTCATGGACTGGCGAGCGTTTTAATGGTCGTCAGCCTGGGGGCGGCTCAGGGGCCAACCAGCTCAGGGTCGAAAGACACCCAAAGTATCATTCCAATCAAAGCCGTCGTGGGACCTAACTCAGGTTCCCATCTCACCGCACATCATAAGCAGCCGTACCAGCTGGGGACAGCCTCGTGGTATGGGGAGAACTTTGAGGGCCGCACCACGGCCAGCGGCGAACCCTATAAGATGCACGATCTGACTGCGGCTCACCCGACTCTGCCCCTCGGCAGCTGGGTGCGAGTCACCAACCTTCACAATGGTCGAGTTGTCTACGTCCGGATTAATGATCGAGGACCGATCGTCCCCGGCCGGATTATCGACCTCTCCTACGGCGCCGCCGCAGTGCTCCACTTCCAGAATAAGGGCCTTCAGCGCGTTCGCCTTGACCTGGCCTCGCCGCGGGAAGCCGCGCCCGAGCAGCTAGCGATGCTCCAGTCACTAGCGTATTAGCCAGGTTCGTTTTACACTCCAAAAGGGATGTACAATCCGCGCCAGCGTCTGATTGTCGCATTGGATGTATCGTCCGCGGCTGCCGCCCAGAAGATCGTGGCAGCCGTGGGCGACTCCGCCTCTTGCTATAAGGTGGGGATGCAGCTCTACACGGCGGAAGGCCCACAAATCGTTCGTGATCTCGTGGCGTCCGGACGCCGGGTATTTCTCGACCTCAAATACCACGACATTCCCAACACCGTCGCCGCCGCCGTGCGTGAAGCCGCCGGCCTGGGCGTGAGTATGCTGACGATACACGCCTCCGGTGGAGGCAAAATGGTGCGTGCAGCGACGGAGGCCGCGCGCGCCCGAAATGCCGCGCTCATGGTTTTGGCTGTTACCGTCTTGACCAGCCTCGACGACAACGATCTCGACAAGTTAGGCGTACACGGCCGGGTCCAGGATCAGGTGCTCCGTCTGTCGGCACTGGCTCTCGCGAGCGGTTGCCAAGGCGTGGTTGCGTCAGCGCGAGAAGCCTCCGCATTGCGTAGTGAACTGGAGGGCGACTTTGTCATCGTCACGCCAGGCGTGCGCCCGCTGGGCGCGGATCCTGATGATCAAGCCAGAGTGGTGACGCCTGCCGAGGCTATTGCCGCGGGCGCGACTCACATCGTGGTGGGACGCCCGATTACAGGCGCCGTCGACCCCGCAGGCGAAGCCCGAGCTATTCTGGGGCAAATCAGCTTCTAATGGGCGGAAGCAAAACGTCGCTCAAAAAAACGCAACGAGCGATCAACTTTCGCGCGTTGCGTCCATCCGAAAGGCTTTTAGCGAGAAGCTAGGAGCTAAAAGCTAGAAGCGCTTTCCTACAATTTCTCGAAGAATTCGCACACTGAACACGAAATAAAAACTCCTCCCGGCACTCCGCGCTCGCGGTCCTTGACCCGCTTCACGATCCTCGTCGGCTTGCCGCACTTCGGACAATCCGTGCTCTTGGAGGTATCCATCACTTTTTTACGATCCGCTGTCTTTGCAATCTTGGCCATTCTTCATCCTAAATAAGAATTCGGGAGTCGTGTCTAAGGCTGGGAACCGCACTCACCGCATTTGATTTTACATGAACGCCGCAGTGCTGTGTTGGCGAGCCCGCCCTCGCCCCGTAGAGACGTAGCTAGCTACGTCTCTACAGTCGCGTAACTTTGAACAAGGCTACTTCGAGACAGCTGCAAACAAATCCGAGTGCATCAGCCCCTGGAACTGTTTGTCATCCGCTTTGAAATGCATCTGCAAATTGGAGCTGTCCGAGTTCACCGAAACATTTTCCAGCGCGACCTTCTCCACCGGAGTCGCCGTCATCTTTCGATAGAGCACGCCCGCTTTCACCAGAGACGAAAGCGTAGCCGCCGTCACCGAGTCTGAAGTCACCACATCCATGTCGAAGTTCACTCCGCTGGTGAAGTTCATGGCGTAGCGCGAGCCCAGCACGTGCTTCTTGATGGTATCGAAATCAGCCAATTTTCCAGCGTCGCCCAGTGCCGAGAGCAACATGTTCTGCGTTCCCTGCTGATCGAGCACGCTCCATACGGTGCCGGACTCGACTGAGCCGATCATATCCGTGACTTGGCTGTTGGCGTCGAGCGCCGAGGTATAACCGTCGCGGGCGTCCAGCGCACCCTTTACCGCAGTTCCATCTCCGAACAGCATCGAGTTCTCTTCCAGGAAAGTCATCTCCATGCCGGCTGACATGGGATAAATATCGCTGTCGCGATACTTGATTGGCTTCACCTTGTTCAACTTCGCTTTCTTGAGAAACGCCTTGCTCGAAAACGAACCTTGCGCGACTCCGATCACCTTCACTCCCTCCTTGCCGTGACGGTAAGAAGCGAACGTGAGTTGGTCGACATCCTTCTCGGGATCGATTCCGACACCCTTCAGCGAGGTTTCGAATTCCTTGAGACTCGGCGGGAGCACCTGATCTTTCAGCGCCATCGCGGTGCTGGAGTTCTTCAGCGTCCGGTAGTCCACGGTGATGACCTGCTGCACTTCTGAAGGAATCACACCTCTCGCGGAACTGCTCATTGCCGCCGCCCAGGCAGCCGCTGTCGAAAGTAGCAGAGCCCACAAAACCCCTTGCAATCGTCTCATAAGGTAACGCGCCTCTTAATATGCCCACTCTGGTTATGGTACTTGGATGCAGAACGAACCGCATCCGCAAACTTGCACTATGACCTATTGTATGTCAATGGGACCAATAAGATACGAAACGAAAGTACGACCACGTACCTGGTCCGCCAGCCACACTGGAAAGTGCCACAATTGAAAACACTACCCGGCCGACAGAGTTGCGACCTTCCCGCGAACTTCCGCAACAAACGCCGCGTCCTTCAGCGATTCCAGATTAATCTCCACATTGGCCAGCGCTCCCTCGATCGCGGCTCTCGCCAACGCGATCGCCGTCGTCAAATCGGATTTCATATTTGGATTGGTGATGGCGTTGAGCTTCTCCGCGATCCCCGCCACTTCCCTCGCTCGCTCCGCCACGCTCAAAGGCACGCTGGTAGCTTGTTTCAAAGCGGTATCAATGATGCCATCCGCATTCGCCGATTCCTTCGCCTGCTTGTAAGCCTTCATTACCGCGTTGTAAGACTCCGCATCCGCGTCGATCGCCGCCTTCAATTCCTCGCGCAACTGCGAAAGCCGCGCAATGGCCTCACTCAACTCGCGCTCATACTGCACATAAGCCTTTTTGCCCCGCGACATGGAGGCCACCATCGAAGCCAGTCCCGCCGCCATGGCTGCGCTGGCCGCAGCCGCGCTGCCCCCTCCGGGCGTAGCCGTAGGCGCGGCCAACTGCTCGACGAATGGTTCAACCCCGGCCCTCAATCCACCGACCGCGGCCTTGCCTCCCATCACCGCGCTCAGACGATTTTCCAGAATCAAAGACGAATCGAAATTCTCCACCTGCAAGAACCACTCCGCCGCCGACTCCAAAGCCTTTTTCGGAATCAGACCAACGATCTCGCTGCTCAGAGGCGCAACCCCATAACGCTCAGCCTCACGCTTCACCAATTCAAACGCGCGATGGATCGGCGTCTGCTCAAAATCCGTCAGGTTCATCGATACCTGCGCCAGCCCGCGCACCAGGAATCCCGCGCCCTTCACAAAACGCAGCCCGCCGCTCGAGAAGCGCACTGCCTTGGCAATCTTCTTCGCAATTTCCACATCCGTGGTGTTCAGAAAAACGTTGTAAGCGATCAAGAACTTGCGCGCCCCAACCACCGTCGCCCCAGCCGTCGGATGCACCCGCGCTTCCCCAAAATCCGGTTTGCGCGCCGGATTGGTCGCAATGTCCGCCCGTATGCCCTCAAACTGCCCGCGCCGAATGTTCTCCAGATTCTGCCGCTCGGGCGTGGTCGCAGCCGCCTCGTACAGGTAAACCGGAATCTGATACCGCTTCCAGATTTCCTCTCCCACATGCCGCGCCATGGCCACGCAATCTTCGATAGTCACACCCTCAATCGGAATGAACGGCACCACATCAGCCGCACCCATGCGCGGATGCGCCCCCTGATGATGGTTCAGGTCGATCAACTCCGCAGCCTTACCGACGCCGCGAATCGCAGCCTCCTGAATCGCCTGGCGCTCCCCAACCAACGTAATCACGCACCGATTGTGGTCGGCATCCATCTCGCGGTCGAGCAGGTACACGCCATCCATCTTCATGGCCGCAACAATGGCATCGACCTTAGCCTTATCACGCCCCTCGGAAAAGTTAGGAACACATTCCACAAGCGTTGACATATCCGAATTTCCTTCTGTACCTTCGTGTCCTTTGTGGTTAAAGCCTTTGCTTTTGTCTTACTTCCCGAAGAACTTCCCAATCCCCAATCCGCACCTGCACGGTATTAATTCCCGGGGTTGGGCGAACTCAATCCCGCATTCGAAATGTGCATGTATCGGACCTCCACACTAAAAGCATGTTTGTCGCCCAGGATGTGCATGCCAAGCGCAGCCGCATCAGTAAAATTCACAGCGGAGGTTCCCGTAGGCACTTGGTGGTTGGTAAATAAAGTTCCGCCATTCAACTCGAGATAAGGCTCAATCCGTCCACGAGCCGCGAAGTCCCACTTCAACCCCAGAGGACTGAAGCCCCCGCCGTAAGCCGTGTTGTAGCGCTGGAAGACCATAAAAACGGGCACGGCGTCCAGTACATATTCGAATCTGCCGTTGAGGAAACTCGGACCATGGGGCCGGGTCAGGATGAAACCATAGCGTACTCCCACATTCCAGACGCCGGTATCCGATGTGCCTCCGGGAACCGAATAGCCGCCGCCCGTCCATACCTGGAACTCCCGACCACCATCTTCCGGACGCATCTGCGCCCATGCCACCGAACTCAAGAACAGCAGCGCGACTGCGATAAGACGCTTCGCCATAGAGATCAAGACCGAAGTTTGCAACATACAGGAAAGTTCGGTGCGCGACAAACCACCGACGCTTGATTAAAGCACACGGATCGGGCAAACTGATGCGGCCGTCGAAACTTTCTCACTCCACAAGCAGGAGACGTCATGCCAAAATACGTAATCGAACGTGAACTGCCTGGCGCCGGACAACTGAGTCCGCAGCAACTGCAAGCCGTCTCGCAAACATCCTGCGGCGTTCTCCGCAAACTTGGCCCCGAGATTCAGTGGGTTCACAGCTACGTGACCCAGGACAAAATCTACTGCATCTACATCGCTCCCAACGAGGCCCTGATCCGGGAGCACGCCAGCCAAGGAGGATTCCCCGCGAATCGAATCTCCGAGATCAAATCGATGATCGACCCCACAACCGCCGAACTGTAATCACCCAGCCCCGGACGCCTCGTCCAAGGCTACAAACCCAACCCACCATCCACAACCATGATTTGCCCAGTAATAAAATGAGACGCGGTTGCAAAGAATAACACCGCCGCCGCAATCTCCTCACCGGTCCCATTCCGCCGCATTGGAGTCTGCTTTGCCATCCGCTTCATAAACCCGGCCGCCGATTTTTCGCCGAGATCAATCATTCCCGGAGCCACGCAATTCACCGCAATCGCCGGAGCCAACGCTTTCGCCATCACCTTGGTCAACATGTGCACCGCAGCCTTTGACGAACAATAATGAGCATGATCAGCCCAGGGCAGCAACCCACCGAGTGAACCCATGTTGATGATCTTCCCTCGCCGTTCTCGAAGCATCTCCAAAGCCTCGCGCGATACTAGAAACGGCCCCCGCGTATTCGAAGCGAAAATCGCGTCCCACTGCTTCACGCTCAGTTTGTCGAATTCGACCGTTTCGTAGTTCGCGGCATTGTTCACCAGAATGTCCAGCCCGCCCAGTTCCCTTCCGGTTTCCTTGATCGCAGCCCTAACGCTCTTCTCCTCGGTGATATCGCAGCGCAGCGCCACCGCCCGCACTCCAAAACTGCTCAGATCGATCACCGTATGCTGCGCCTCCCGCCCCGAGTGCAAAAACGTAATGGCCACATCCGCCCCGGCCTCGGCCATAGCCAGAGCCGAAGCCCTTCCCAGGCGCCGCGCCCCGCCAGTTATCAAAACCGTTTTCCCCTGTAAAGGCTTGTCAGACATAAATCGAATTGTACCTCTTACCACGCCGTCATCCTGAGCGGACGAAAGTCCGCGAAGGATCTCGCGCGTAGTACGTCAACTCTCCCCATCGCCTCGCGCGACCATCCCCAATCCACTGGCAGAAACCCGCCCACCCTTGCTACACTCAGCCCAATGTCGAGTCTCCGCCAGGTCGTGGTCTACTCCCGCAAAGGATGCCACCTCTGCGAAATCGTCAAAGAGACCCTCACCAAACTGCATCGCCGCGGCGGCTTCACCTGGCAAGACATCGACGTGGACGCCGACGAACAACTCCGCCGCCAGTTCACCGACGAGGTCCCCGTCGTCTTCATTGACGGCCGCAAAGCCTTCAAGTACCGCATGGACGAGTCCGACTTCCTCCGCAAACTTGCCAGCTGAAAAATGTTCCGCGTAGAACCCGTTGTAGGTTCGCGCTAGAATCACATCCGCATGCTCCGCACCCGTCTCTACGCCGACCCTCAGGTCCGTTTTGTCCACAACGTCATCTTCGAATCGTGCCTTCGCTTCCCGCGTAAGACCGCGATCATTGATTCATCCTGTAATGATTCATCTTGCGACGATTCGTCCTGTGAAGAAAGCTCATGCAAGCGCCGCATCACCTACTCCGAGTACGCAGAACTGATTCAGAAGCTAGCCCGTGGACTCGCCGCGGCCGGCCTAATGCCCGGCGAAGTCATCGCCATTTACCTCCCCAACTGTTGGGAGTTCTGCGCCGTCTACCACGCCGCAACACTAGCCGGAGCAGTACCCACTTTGCTCAACCCGAGCTATCGCGAGCGCGAAGTGCGCTACCAGTTGGAAAACTCCGGTGCGGCGCTGCTCATTACCGACGGTCCGTTGCTCCAGGGAATCAATCTCGCTGGGCTTCCCAACCTGCGCCGCGTATATGCCACGCGCCACGCCGCAGCCGGAGCAGAACCATTCACCAACTTGCTAAAGCACGTCACCGCCGCGATCCCTACGCCCGCCGAACCCTCCGATCAAACTCTCGCCGCGCTGCCCTACTCGAGCGGCACCACCGGTCTCCCTAAAGGGGTGATGCTTTCACACTTCAATCTGGTCGCAAACGTTTTTCAATTCATCGGACCACACGCCAGCGAGATGTCGACCAACGACGTCGCTCTCTGCTTCCTCCCGCTCTATCACATCTACGGCCTCAACGTCGTCCTGAACCCGCTCCTAACACTGGGAGCAACGCTCGTACTGATGCCGCGCTTCAACGCTGCCCAGGTACTTTCCCTGATGGTGGATGAGGGCGTCACGATGATGCCAGCCGTGCCTCCGGCTCTCAACGCTCTGTGCCAGGCAGCCGAGGCCGGACAGTTTCCCAGGAACCATCGTCTGCGCTGGGTCAAGAGCGGCGCCGCTCCGCTCGCTCCCGAACTAGGACGCCGCTTCACCGAACTCACCGGAATTCTGGTGTGCCAGGGTTATGGCATGACCGAGGCCTCGCCGGTTACGCATGTCGGATACCTTGAGCCCGAACTCTACAAGCCTGAGTCCATCGGCCAACCGCTGGTGCAGACCGAATGTCGCGTCCTGAATGCGATCGACATCGACGCAAGCGAAAACGAGGTTGCTCCCGGCCAGCCCGGCGAACTGGTCATGCGCGGTCCGCAATTCATGATGGGCTACTGGAAAGACCCGCAAGCCACGGCCGCAGTGCTGCGCGACGGATGGTTCTGGTCGGGCGACATCGTCACTCGTGACGCCGACGACTTTTATTACGTCGTCGATCGCCGCAAGGAGATGATCAAATACAAAGGCTTCGCGGTCGCTCCTGCCGAGGTCGAAGCTCTGCTGCTTGAGCACCCAGCGGTTCGCGATTGCGGCGTGGTCGGACGCGCGGACCAGGCCGCGGGCGAGATTCCAGTCGCCTTTGTCGTGCTTCGCGAGGGCTCTGTTGCATCCAGGAAGCTGGAAGAAGAGCTTTGCGGATTCGTAGCCGAACGCCTCACCACCTACAAGCAGCCGCGGCAAATCCATTTTGTCGACGCCCTGCCGCGGACCCCCTCGGGCAAGATCCTGCGCCGAGAGCTACGCAAGATCCTTTCCGCTTAGGTCTGTTGGAGGACGGGCGTCCCCCCCGTCCGGCCCAGACAATGAGCCACATTCCATTGACCTCCAACTGCGAGGAACTTTTCCCACTTTCCTCCCGTATCTCAGATTGACGGCAACTTCCTAAGCCGCAACAAGGAGCACACCATGGACGGAAATTTGGTAGGTCTGGCTGCTGTGATTATGATCTTCGGGATTCCCATGGCCGCGATGTACACCTTCTATCACGTGCGCAAGCTGCGCACCGACGAACGCCTGGCCGCGTTGGCCCGCGGAGTAAACGTACCTATGCAACCCGAGCTTCCCGAGGGCGCCCGTTCGCGACGCTCCGGCATCCTGCTTGTCACGGGAGCACTCGGCTACATGCTTACATTCGCGCTCATCGCAAGGGTAGAGTCGGATGCCTGGATGGCTGCGGCGTTCGGGATCATCCCGCTCAGCGTCGGCATCGGCTTTTTCGTTGACTCAGCCCTAATCCGCCGCGACCAGCACGCCTGATCGTCTGCTGTCATCGCGTGATCGTCTGCTGTCATCCCGAGCGAAGCGAGGGATCTCGGTTCTTCGATCCGGAGCCTCACGACGACACCTTTTTAGCCGCGGAGCGGCGCAAGAATGCAGCCCACGGCGCAAGAGGTTGCGGAAAAAGTATGACTCACGCAGGTTTCGGGAAGGGCCCCGACTTCAGTCGGGCCGCTAAGCCGTTGAAAATGTGCCCGCGCTTTAGCGCCTGAGGTACGCTTTTTGCGTCCTCGCCGACTTTTTCCGCGGACTCGCAAGCCGTGGGCAAAAGGGAGGAGAACCCCTAAGCCCCAGCGGGGCGAAAGAAACAGTTCTCACCACCCAGAGAATCGGCGTGCACCCTTACTCGCTGGCCAAAAATTTATACTGCTCTTTGCTCAGCGGCACCACGCTCAGCCTTCCCTGCCGCACAAGAGGCGAATCAGCAAAAAGCTTGTGGGCTTTTACTTCGGCCAGCGTAACCGGCTTGCCCAGCCGCTTGCCTGACTTGATCTTCACCAGCGGAGTTTTGGGATCAGTCGCATCGACCGACACCACAGTCGCGGTTCCAACCGCGCTCTTATGATCGCCGGTCTCGTAGATCACCAGGCGCTCTCCAGGTTTCATCTCCCGCAGATGTTTCACCGCCGCGGGATTGGTCACCCCATCCCAAACAGTATTCTGTTCACGTTCGAGATCGGCAAAAGAATAAACAGTCGGCTCAGTCTTCAATAAGTAGTCCATGGTCTGTCCTTGTGTACAGGAATATTGTCAATCCGAGCGAAGCGAGGAATCCCTACTCCCAACCGAATTCTGGCGGGCCATCGGGATGTTTCGCTGCGCTCAACCGCGCGTCCGGTGAGCCCAGGCGAACCGGACAATAAAGCGCGACGCGAACCTCCAATCAGATTTAGAATTTGACGTCATCCTGAGCGGCCAGCACTTGGCCGCGAAGGATCCAGGTTCGTCACCGCGCGCAATCGCGTCTAGCGATTGCAATGAAGCGCGAGACGAACATCCATATTGCTTTGCCTGCGAAACCAGCCAACCATTCCTACGGTTGCGGCTTGGCATTCGGATCGGGCGGAGTCTCGGGTTTCTTGTCGTTCTGTTGATTCTCGTAGATCGAGTACTGCCCCCCGGGACGCTTCAGCTTGATCGTAATCTCCATCGTCGGTTGATTCACTTCGTAGTCTTCGCCGTAGGTTTGGAATCCCGGGGCCAGGACCTGCACTCGCAACTTCCCATAAGGGACGCCTTCGAAGCTGGCCTTGCCTTCCGCGTCGGTTTTGAGTTCAAGCCCGCCCCGATCCTGCTTGCCATTCTTGCCCACCGAATGCATGACAACACCCGCGTTGCGCACTGGCTTTCCGTTGTCATCCTTCAGCACCACAAAGCTCAGTGCCGATACCGGAACGTCGTATTGCGACCTCTTATCGCTCGCCCCGGCCTCGACGGCGGAGGTTCCCGCAAACCACATCGCCAACGTCATTGCTACCACTAAAGAAAGATTCTTCATGGCCACCACCTCAATTCAAAGCACCCCTGTGCTTCAACATGCGATTCGTAACTAACTGTAAAATAATATAGATATAGCCATCACTTGACAACGGGGCCCGTGCTCTCCTATACTTAGCACTCGCCAATCATGAGTGCTAACAGACATCCGGAACACATTGGCGACTGGTACCTCTTGAGCACTTCAACCCTAAATCCTAACTGAATACGAACGAAAGGAGCTATAAGCATGGCTACAAAATTTACTCCACTGCACGACCGTGTCCTGGTACGCCGCATAGAAGAAGTAGGCACCACCCGAGGCGGCATCATTATTCCGGATAGCGCTAAGGATAAGCCTTCGGAGGGCGAGGTTATTTCTGTTGGACGCGGCAAATCCAACGATGAGGGGAAGGTGTTCCCTCTGGCGGTAAAAGAAGGCGACCACATTCTGTTTGGCAAGTACTCCGGCACGGAGATCAAGCTGGACGGTGAAGATTTTATCATCATGCGCGAGGAAGAGGTTCTCGGCGTGGTGACGGGCGCGGCCAAGAAGGAATTGGCTGGTTCGCGCAAGTAACAGCAATAAGGATGTTCGTCTCGCGCTTTATTGCAATCGCTCGACGCGATTGCGCGCGGTGACGAACTCAGATCCTTCGCGGCCACAGTGCGGCCGCTCAGGATGACAACACAATTCAAAATCTTTAAGGAGAAAAGAAATTATGGCAAAGCAAATTGTTCATGGAGAAGAGTCGCGACAGGCGATCCTTCGCGGCGTGAATATTCTCGCCGATGCAGTAAAAGTCACTCTTGGCCCCAAGGGCCGCAACGTGGTCATTGAAAAGAAATTCGGTTCGCCGACCATTACCAAGGACGGCGTCACCGTAGCGAAAGAAATCGAACTGAAGGACGCGCAGGAAAACATGGGCGCTCAGATGGTCCGTGAAGTGGCGTCGAAGACCTCGGATATCGCGGGCGACGGCACCACCACTGCTACCGTTCTGGCTCAGGCCATCTATCGCGAAGGCGTCAAGACGGTTGCTGCCGGCGCGAATCCGATGGCGATGAAGCGCGGCATCGAGAAGGCCGTTACCGCTATTTGCGGCAGCCTCGACAAGGAAGGAAACCGCATCAAGGGCGAGCTCGACAAGTTCTCCAAGCCCGTGACCGGCGACATGATCGGACAAGTCGGCACCATCAGCGCCAACAACGACGAGACCATCGGCAAGATCATTGCCGAGGCCATGAAGAAGGTTGGCAAGGATGGCGTGATCACCGTGGAAGAAGCCAAGACTCTCGAGACGCAACTCGAAGTGGTCGAAGGCATGCAGTTCGACCGCGGCTATCTCTCTCCTTACTTCGTCACTGATCCCGAGCGCATGGAAGCTGCGCTTGAGAACGCCTACATCCTGATTCACGAAAAGAAGATCAGCTCGATGAAGGATCTTCTTCCGTTGCTCGAGCAGATTGCGAAGAGCAGCCGTCCGTTGCTGATCATCGCCGAAGATGTTGAAGGCGAAGCACTCGCAACTCTCGTCGTGAACAAGCTGCGTGGCACGTTGCAAGTCGCCGCCGTCAAGGCGCCCGGCTTCGGCGATCGCCGCAAGGCTATGCTGGATGACATCGCGAAACTCACGGGTGGCAAGGCCATCACTGAGGATCTCGGCATTAAGCTCGAGAACGTGCAGATCAGCGACCTCGGCCAGGCCAAGAAGATCACGATCGACAAGGACAACACGACCATCGTCGAAGGCAAAGGCAAGCCCGGAGACATTCAGGGCCGGGTGAAGGAAATCCGTGGCCAGATCGAAAAGACCACCAGCGACTACGACCGTGAGAAGCTGCAAGAGCGGTTGGCGAAGCTGGTCGGTGGCGTGGCTGTGATCAAAGTTGGCGCTGCGACCGAGACCGAAATGAAAGAGAAGAAGGCTCGCGTCGAAGATGCCATGCACGCAACCCGCGCCGCAGTCGAGGAAGGCATTGTCCCCGGCGGCGGAGTGGCTTTGGCTCGCTGCGTCCCCGCACTCGACAAGCTGAAACTCGAGGGCGATGAGCAGATCGGCGTGAACATCGTAAGACGCGCCATCCAGGAACCGTTGCGCCAGATCGCCGAGAACGCCGGCGAAGAAGGCGCCATCGTCCTGGGCAAAGTCAACGACTCGAAGGACAACAACTACGGCTACAACGCCCTGACCGGCGAGTACGAAGATCTGGTCAAGGCGGGCGTGCTCGATCCGACCAAAGTTGTGCGGACCGCGCTGCAGAATGCCGGATCGATTGCGTCGTTGATGCTGACCACCGAAGCCCTGATCGCTGAAATTCCCGAGGAGAAGAAGGGTGCTCCGATGGGCGGCGGACACGGCGGTGGGATGGAAGGGATGTACTAAGAGCAGCTTCTAGCTTCTGGCTCCTAGCTTGAATCAAAGGCCCCGCTCGCGAGAGCGGGGCCTTTTTTGATTGGGCCAGGGCAAGTTTGCCCAGATTGGGAAGCCTCCCGACTATTTCAGCAGCGATTCCCGCTGCGACTCCGATTGCAGACCTGCGCGATTCGGAACGAATCCTACAAATACAGCAGCCGCGGGTTAGCGAATTGATGCGCGGCAAGCTGTCCACCTTGAGTGTCGCCCGGTTGCTCCTTTATGCCGATCGCCTCGGGGCCGAGGCGCAAGTGAAGCTTAAGGAAATCAGCGCCAGCGCGGCATAGACCATCGGCTGCTGCCCGTGCCCTTGTCGAGATTCTCGGTTCCCACCTTTCCGCACAGGACGCGGAAAGATGGGGCACCCGTCTTCTTGGATAGGGTGAGATCGGGTGGGCCGGCGTCCTGGGAGACGTAGGGTTCCCTCGGCTGCGCTCGGGATGACAGATTTTTTCGGGTCCGCACGAGCGAGGACGCTCGCGCCTACAGTGATTGGCGGGGCTTGGTGCAGAGATCCTTCGTTGGGAGTCGCGTGTGCGCGACTCCGCTTCCTCAGGACGACGGCGGGAGGCTGGCCTACCCCTGGGCTTTTTCAAGGCTGGGCAGTTCAAGCTCGGAAGCGTCCGGCCTCATCCTATTTCAGAGGTGAATGGCGTGCGCTTGTCGAGATTCTCGTTTCCCACTTTTCCGCACAGGACGCGGAAAGATGGGCGTCCGCTCGCTTGGCTGGGGTGAGATTGCGTGGGCTGGCGTCGTGGGAGACCCAGGGTCCCGCGGCTGCGCTCGGGATGACAGATTGTTTCGAGTCCCCCGCCCGAGGACGCTCGCGCCTAGGTTGGTGGCAGTGTAGAGAACAGCAGGTCCCTCGACTCCGCCATCGGATTCGCAAAGCGAATCCGATGGCTGCGCTCGGGATGACAATTTTTGGTGATAGACGTTCGGGACGGCTGTCCTCACGTGAGTGTTGCTGGCATCGGGACGCGGACTGGAGTGTCCGCGCCACACGGTCTTTTGCCGAAAAGTTGTCAAGCCCCCTTTTCGGGGTGATTCTTTGTATCTCGGTGATTGCAGGGCATAAATAAAGTTTAAAATTTGGCGGGTTTGCCGTGATTGATGTGATATAATGTAGTCATATTAGATAGCTAAGTGATAATAGACTTTATGGCGTAGCCTTCGGGCTGCGCCTTTTTTGTTGTGCGGGTTCTGGTGCCTCCGGGAGCGAAGGTACAGAGATCCTTCGCTTTGCTCAGGATGACGGCGGGGCTGGGATGACAGGGGGTCAGGACGACAGCGGGTCGGGGATGACGGTGCGGTATCACAGAAGGTGGGGATATTCAGATGGCTTTGGGAATTGACGAAGGGTCGGGGATTTCGATAGTTGCGGTTTGCGACTACGGGTGGGTTGGGGAAATTTTGGCTTCTTCCTGCACGCGGAAGCGGTTGGGGGAGCAGGCGGAGGCGGCGTTCCTAAATAAGGCAACTAGTCTGGGCCTGAGTGTGGCGAGGCCTTGGGGAGATAGCGATCGCTATGACTTGATCGTGGATTCGGGGCGGCGGTTATGGCGGGTGCAGGTGAAGTCGACGCGGTATATGGGGGAGCGACGGTTCAGCATCACGGCGCGGGGTTGCACGGACGCGTACACGGAAGACGAGATCGATTTTCTGGCAGTTTACATTGTGCCTTTGGATATCTGGTACGTGATTCCGGTTAAGGCTTTTACGCCGAGGAAGTGTCTGCGGTTCTATCCGGAGGACGAGGGTTCGCTCGGGCGGTATGAGAAATATCGGGAAGCTTGGTGGCTGATGACGGGCGAGGAAGCGCCGGTCTGTACCGGCGTCCCGACTCGTCCGTAAAGATTCCTAGCTGCGGGCTAATCAGTTCAACTGGCGGCGCGGCGGGCTTCGGCTTCTTTTTGGGAGACGTAGCGCAGGAGGATGTCGCGCAGGGAGACCAGGCCTTTTAGCTGCTTGCCGTCGGTGATGGGGAGATGGCGGAAGCCGAACTCGCGCATCAGGAAGAGGCAGTTGTCGATGGTTTCATCGACGTTGATCGACTTGGGGTTTGCGGTCATGACTTCGGAAATCTTTGTGGTTCCGGGCATGCGTCCGGCAGCGACTACGCGGTTCATTACGTCGCGCTCGGAGAAGATGCCGACGATCTCGCCGTCGCGGAGTACGGGCAAGGCGCCGATGCTGTGTTCCATCATGAAGCGGGCGGCTTCGAGCACGGTACTGTTGGCGTCAATGGAGTAGACTCGGCGGTCCTTCACGATTTCGTAAACCTGGCCCATACGTGACTCCTTTGGAGCGGCTTTGGGAGTGGGCTCGGTGCGCCGCTGCCAGCCGCGAGATTCAACACTTTATCACGGACGAGGGGGGTGGGGAAAAGGCTTCTGGACGGTTTGAAATAGTATGCGCGAGAGCCTTCACCGGCTTACGCCGGGTTCAGGATGACATCTTTTTTTGATGCGGGTTCAGGATGACGGCTTTTTTTGATAACGCTGTCGGGGTCTACGCCCTGCCGAGCTTCGCTCGGTGGGCGGCTTGGTTGGCTGTCCCTATGTGAGTTTGGGTCGTGCTAAGTTTTGTGGCATCTGCTATCTTCTTGGGTTCTTGTTGGTTGGCTTCTTAAAGGAGAGTTGATGTCCGAGTCCGTGCGCCCGGAGCCTACACGGTTTTACCGATGGATGGTGCTCATTTTCGTGAGCATCGCGATGTTCGGAAATTACTACGTTTACGACGCGTTGAGCCCGCTGGCTGACGTGCTTAAGCAACAGCTTGGCTTTACGGATTCGAACATCGGCCTGCTGCAGGCGATTTACAGTTTTCCCAACATATTCACGGTGGTCATCGGCGGAGTCCTGATTGACCGGATGGGGCTTAGAAAATCGCTGATGATCTTTGGGGTTCTTTGCTTTATTGGGCCAGCAATCACGGTGGCATCGGGGCATCTTTGGCTGATGGCGATGGGGCGGCTGATTTTTGGCATGGGCGCGGAGTCGCTGATCGTGGCGGTCACGGCTGCCTTGGCGCGGTGGTTCAAAGGGAAAGAGTTGAGCTTTGCCTTTGGGATCAACTTGACGATCTGCCGGCTTGGTTCGTTTGCTGCCTTGAATTCTCCCACGTGGGCTCGGGCGGCTTATGCGAACTGGCGCTGGCCGTTTCTGATCGCGCTTGGGGTGTCCAGTTTGTGTGTGATCGGCGCGGCGATTTACTGGATACTGGAAGTACACGCAGAGAAGGTTTACCACCTGGGCGAAGTCTCGACCGACAAGGTGGTTTTCGCCGACTTGTTCAAGTTTGGGGTGAGCTATTGGTATATCGTCGCCCTTTGCGTGACTTTCTACTCGGCCATCTTCCCTTTCCAAACCTTTGCGGTGAAGTTCTTTATGGAGGCGCATGGAACTTCTCGCGAGTTTGGGGGTTTTCTTTCGAGCACGTTGACTCTTTTTGCCATGGTGGCGACGCCGTTGTTTGGCTTGATGGTGGATCGAGTGGGCAGGCGGGCAATTTTGATGATGCTTGGATCCCTGCTGCTGATTCCCGTCTATTTAATGATGGCCTACACACAGATCAATCTGTATGTGCCGATGGCGATGATGGGAGTGGCGTTTTCGCTGATTCCGGCGGTGATGTGGCCGTCGGTGGCTTATATCGTCGATCAGTCGAAACTGGGGACTGCGTATGGGCTGATGACGATGATCCAGAATATTGGGCTGTTTGGGTTTAACCTGGTGATTGGCTGGGCCAACGATTTCGGCCATGCCAGTGCGGAGAATCCGGGTGGGTACCGGCTGGGAATGTGGATTTTCTCGATTCTGGGTTTTCTGGGAGTGTTCTTTGCCTCCCTGCTGCACAAAAGGGAAACCGGGCCGCTAGGGCATGGACTGGAGACGATCACGACAGGTCGAAAAGCGGGTTAAAAGAATGGCTAAGTCGATTGCAGAGGAAGCTTTGATCCCGAACGGCAGCGGCTGAAGCCGCAGTGAGGGTGCGCTTTGACGATATGGCTAAAGCCATATCCTGATACGATTCCGAGATCCAGTGGGGGATGCCTTTGGCGGTTCTTTGGGTCTTTTCCGGCAACTGCTGAATCTAAAGGCTAATTGGATCGGATGTCGGACCGAGCCAGATGACCAAGGTAATCCCGATTTCAGTAACTCGAAGGGCCTGGCTGGATACCTGCAAGCGGTACAACGAAAAGATACTTACGCCGCATCTGACTGAGTGCGGCCGGAAAAGACGACTTGACGGACGCGAAAAAACAGCAGGACAACAAGCTCTCCGAAGCAGAGGCAATCGAACGGGCAAAGCAGGGGGATGCAGAAGCCTTTGAGGCGCTGTATAACCTGCACAAGCGGCGAGTGTACTCCCTATGCCTGCGCATGACGGCCAATACGGCAGCGGCCGAGGATCTGACTCAGGAAGCTTTTCTGCAGTTATTCCGCAAGATTGGAACGTTTCGGGGCGAGTCCGCGTTTTCGACCTGGCTGCATCGGATGTCGGTAAACGTCGTCCTGATGCAATTGCGCAAGAAGGGTCTGCCGGTGGTTTCTCTCGAGGAGACCATGGAGACGGAGGAAGACGCGCCCAGGAAAGAGTTGGGCGCGGACGATGCGCGGTTGGCGGGATCGGTCGACCGGATGCAGCTGCAAAGGTCGATTGCAGCTTTGCCGCCCGGATACCGAATGATTTTTTTGCTGCATGACGTCGAGGGTTACGAGCACAATGAGATTGCCGAAATGGTGGGATGTTCGATCGGCAACAGCAAGTCGCAATTACATAAAGCACGAATGAAGTTACGAGAGATCCTCAAAACGAGCAGAGCCGAAAAGGCCATGAAGCCGTGAGGAGCTATCTTACGAATGAATCGGGAGAGGTAGTATGACCTGTGAAGAATTTGAACGGGTCCTGCCAGAACTTGGGGACGGGCACAGTTTTGAGCAGGAAGCGCACTTGAGGTCCTGCGCCGCATGTTCGGATCTGGTAGCGGATCTGAACGCCATTTCACAACAGGCGCGGCTTCTGCAGGGTTCCGAGGAACCCAGCCCATGGGTATGGAACTCGATTGAAGTTGCATTACGGCAAGAGGGGCTGATTCGTCAGCCCCATCCGGAGCACTCGCGAACGCCTGCACCCTTGCTGGGCTGGAAGTTGCGCTGGCTGGTGCCGGCGGCAGCTATGTTTCTGGTCATCTTCGGAGTATTAATGTTCCAGCGTGGAACGGGCCAGCCGCACGTGGCAGAAAAACAAGCTTCACTCGTGGGTGTGGAAACTGCTGGCTTACAGCCTATGGCCGGCGATGATCTGCAATTGCTCGAGACGGTTGGCGAACGAATGCCGTCCATGCGGGCGGAGTATGAAGCGAACCTGCGGGCGGTGAATGCTTACATCCGGGATGCGGAACAATCGGCGCACAGCGACCCAAATGACGAGGTCGCGCAACAGTACTTAAGGAATGCGTACCAGCAAAAAGCCATGGTTTATGAGATGGCTTTGGACCGTTCTCTGCCATAATAGAGCGGAAGGATCTCGGGGCCAGCGGGAGCAGAGCCCGTGTGCAATGGGGAGATGTTGATTATGTGCCGGAAGCAGCGCGCCGCAGTATTTGCCGTCGTGATCCTTGTCCTGGTGGCGTTCGCCGCCGCCGAGACAACCCGCAAGGAAATGCGTTTCAAGGTTGGCCGCCGGGCAAGCGTTTCCATCGTCAACGCGTACGGGCCGATTTCCGTCAAACCGGGTCCGGGCAAGCAGGTGGTGGTGACCGCGATTTTGTATTCCGACAAAGTTGAAGTTGATCAGAGCAAGAGGGCGCACCGGGTTTCTGTTTTTTCTCATCTCCTGGACGGGGCAACCCCGGATACGGGACGCGTCGATTACGAAGTTCTTGTGCCGGCGGATGCGAACGTGACTTTGCATTCGACAACCGGCCCTTTACACGTCGAAAAACTCCACAGCGACATGATCCTGGAAGGTAGCGGTGCGGTTGTGGACGTTCGCGACGTCAGCTCCGGGCATGTTCAAATCAAGACCCTGAACGGCCCCGTGACCGTGACCAACGTCAGCGATGGACACGTGGACATCACCTCGGTGAGCGGCGATGTGGCGCTGAACACGGTGAACGGATCCGTGGTTCATGTGAACTCCAGCAGCGGTAAGATCCATTACGACGGAGACTTCGGTGACTCGGGCGAGTACTCCCTGACGACTCACAGTGGCGATATTGAAGCGATCGCTCCGGCTTATGCCTCAATCGAAGTGGTCGCTCGCTCCGTGCAGGGACGGGTGGAGAACGACTTTCCTTTGCAACCCGAGCACACCTCCTTCGCGCCCCGAGCTGGAAGTACCTTCGCAGGTACGATGGGCGAGGCCGCATCTTCGGTTAAGTTGCTCTCCTTCAGTGGTAAAATTCACCTCAAGAAACGTTGAACAAGTTGAATAACCGGACTGGACGGGTGGAGAACCGTTTCGGTAAATCGGGATCCATGAGCGCAAAGCCCGGTTCGCCTTCTGCGGCCAATCCGCTAGCGCGAGAACGTGTACGCACCGTGGTTCTGGTTGGTTTTATGGGCGCTGGCAAGTCCACAGTCGGCCGGGCTTTGAGCCGCCGCCTGGGTCTGCCGTTCGAGGATTTGGACGATCGGATACAACAGCGGGAAGGAAAGACCATCGAGCAGATTTTTCGAGAGTCGGGAGAAGCCGGATTCCGCAGAGCGGAAACTGCGGCTTTGCGCGAATTGCTTGGAGAGCTTGGTTCATCCCTGCGTGTGGTGGCATTGGGCGGAGGCGCTTTCGTTGAGCCCGGTAACGCCGCGCTGATTGAGGAAGCGGAGGCCCGTTCAGTCTTCCTCGATGCGCCGGTCGAAGAATTGCTGCGCCGATGCGTGGAAGAAGAGACGGAGCGTCCGTTGCGGCAAAATCCTGAACAATTTCGAGTACTGTACGAAAAGCGTCGGCGATCGTACATGAAAGCGGCAGTCCGCATTGAGACCGGCGGCAAAGACGTGGACACAGTCGCGGCGGAGGTGGCATGCAGTCTGGGCTTGGGTTGAGGAAATGGCTATCGACGGATATTGAGTTAGTGGTCGGCGCGATTTTCCCGAGAGTGATCGTCACGAAAACGATCATCACGAAAACGCTGGTCGCGCTGGTCGGGTTAGGACTCCTGGCAGCGTCGAGCACCGCAGCCGCCTCGGGCAAGGATGATAAGGCGGCGACCGCTCAGAAAGTAGACTCCGGATCGTTCGGAGTGTTCATGAACGGACGCCGGGTGGCCACTGAAACCTTCTCCATCCATCAAAGCAGCACGGGCAGCTCGATTGTCTCGGAGTTCAAAAGCGAAGGCGGAGCCGACAAGGCCGACCAAAGATCCGAGTGGCAAATGAGCCCCAACGGCGATTTGCGAAAGTATGAGTGGAAGGAAGTGAGCCCGGGACAATCGCAGGCCGTGGTCGTTCCCAACCAGGACTTCCTGACCGAGCGGTTCAGAGCCAGTCCGCAAGATAAGGAACTGGAGCAACCCTTCATGCTTCCCGCCTCCAGCAGCGTGCTGGATGATTATTTCTTCGTGCAAAGAGAAGTCCTGGTCTGGAAATACCTGGCCAGCAGCTGCAAGCAGGACAAGGGCGCGCTGCAATGCCCATTAAAACAGCGCGTACAATTCGGGGCGCTGAATCCGCATGCTCGCTCTTCAACCTCAGTGACGCTGGAGTTTGCCGGCAGAGAAAAGGTCACGATCCGAGGCGCGGAAGTCGAAATGAACCGTCTGGACCTGAAGGGCGAGTCGGGCACGTGGACGCTCTGGGTCGACGACCAGTATAAGCTGCAACGAATTCTGATTCAGGGCGAGAATACGGAAGTAGTGCGAGACTAGTGGCCATTGGCTCTGATTGACTCACGCACGGTGCGCGTGCTGGTGACAACGCTGTTCTTTGCGTTGGGGCTCGGTTTTTTGTACATCGCGCGCCGCACCCTGATTGCCTTTTTGTTTGCAATCTTCTTTGCTTACCTGGTGGACCCGGCGGTATCCCGCTTGGAGAAATGGACGCGCCGCCGGGGATTAGCCATCGCCGTCATCTATCTGCTGTTTGTCGCCTTGTTGGGGACGCTTTTCTTCTTTATTGGGCCACGGACGGTACGCGAGGCCCGGCACTTGGGCGAAGCCTGGCCCACTCTTACAGATCGAGTCAACACTGGCGATCTGGCCCACGAGATTGGGCGGGAGCGGGGATGGAGCGGCGAAACCACCCAACTGCTGCAGAAGGTGTTGTCCGATCCTCGTTTTGCCGCTGCGGCGCAACAGGCGGGATTGCGCGCAGCCGAAGGAGCAAAGCAGGCCTGGCTTCTGATCGTGGTGCCCATTCTGGCGGTATTTTTCTTGAAGGACGGCCGCGGCTTCAGCGAAGTCGGTTTGTCGTTTGTGCAGAGCCGCCCGCAACGCGAATTCCTGCAGGAAGTTCTCGCGGACCTGAACCAGATGCTGGCGCATTTTATCCGCGCCCAACTTGAGCTCGCCGCGCTATCCATGGTGGTTTACATCTCGTTTATGGAAGCGACGCGGGTGCCCTATGCCTTGGTGCTGGGAACTGCGGGCGGCATGATGGAGTTTATCCCAGTGGTCGGACCCCTGGTGGCAGCGGTCGTGATTTTGAGCGTCGCGCTGCTCATGAGCTATAAGCACTGGCTGTTGCTGCTGGCTTTTCTGATCGCATGGCGCCTGGTTCAGGATTACGTGGTTTCGCCCCGCATCATGGGAAAGAGTATGGAACTCCATCCGCTCGCGGCAATCTTTGGCGTGCTGGCGGGCGGCGAGATTGCGGGAGTGCTCGGCGTGTATCTATCGATTCCCGTGATGGCGAGTCTGCGCATCGTGTGGCGACGCTGGCGGGTGTACGCGGAGAAGAAACGCTTCGGTCCGTTGAATGAGTATTCGTTCGGAACCGAGATCAGCCCAAGGCCGTGAAGCCTTATTTTAAAACTGTCATCCCGAGCGAAGCGAGGGATCTGGGGTTTTGCCGGCGTTGCGATAGATGGCGGCACAGGTAAGAACCAAGATTTCTCGCGTTCTCGGGATGACAGGTGCGTTTTAGTCTGAACGCCGAGCAGCCCTAGCGCAGTTCTTCCATCACCTGATCGAGCGCTTCCCTTCCCGGGCGGGTTACCGACTCCGGCAGCGTGGCCAGCGGTTCGTCGGTGACGTTGAGCATGTCGATGAAACTGGGCGCCTCCGGGTTCACGTAGAAAAGCCCTGTCAGTACTTCGCCTTTTTCGTGGGCTTCGTGCAGGCGGTTGATCGCCTTGATGCGGTTCGTTGGATCGTAATCCTCTTCGAGTTTGCTAAGGCGCAGGCGTGATCCGTCGTGCATGGTGACTTCAACCGTCGTGCCCGGATCGTATTCCACGTTAATTTCCTCGAATGCCGAAATGAAGCTAAGTTCCTGTAATGGCTCTTCGTGGTCTTTCATGTATTTGTATGATTTCGTCGAGCCCTCATGATCGTTGAAGGTCACGCAGGGCGAAACCACATCGAGCATGACGGTGCCCTTGTGGGCGATTGCGGCTTTCAACAGGCTGTGCAGCTGCCGCTTATCGCCGGAGAAGGATCGGCCGACCAGGGTTGCGCCGAGCGTGATGGCCATGGCGCAAGTATCGATCGGCGGAAGATCGTTGAGTACGCCAGACTTCAGCTTGGAGCCGACGTCGGCGGTGGCTGAAAACTGGCCCTTGGTCAGGCCGTAGACCCCGTTGTCCTCGATAATGTAAATGATCGGCAGGTTACGCCGCATCAGGTGGACAAACTGTCCGATGCCGATGGAAGCAGTATCGCCGTCGCCGCTGACGCCTAGAGCAATCAGCCTGTGGTTAGCCAGCACGGCTCCAGTGGCAACCGAGGGCATGCGTCCGTGCACTGCATTAAAGCTGTGTGAACGGCTCATGAAATAGGCCGGACTCTTTGAGGAACAACCGATGCCGCTGGGCTTGATAACGCGCTCTGGAGGCACACCCATCTCATACATGGCGTCGATGATGCGCTCGGAAATCGCGTTGTGCCCGCAGCCGGCACACAGTGTGGTCTTGCCGCCGCGATAGTCGAGAACGGTTAGGCCGATGCGATTGACTTTGGGTGCGGGCGTGGGTGTCGCGGTCGTGGTCGCCATGTTATTTGCCCTCCATGCTGGTGAGTTCGTCGGTTACTGAGCGCGCGTCCAGCGGCAGCCCGTGAATGTGAGCGATACTGCGGAGCCGTGTAACCAGCTCCGGCTTTATATCCAGCTTGATCAAGCTGAGCATCTGGGCATCGCGGTTTTGTTCGACCACGTAAACCCGGTCGTGCTGTTCGATGAATTCGTGAACCTCACGCGGAAACGGATAGGCCTTCAGGCGCAGATAATCAGTTTCGATATTGTATTCATCGCGCAACTGGTCGCGCGACTCGATGATGGCCCAGTGGGAAGTACCGTAAGCAATAATGCCGATCTTCGATTTGGATTTGCCGTTGCTCATTAATTCGGGCCGCGGCACAAACGCCCGCGCCGTTTCGAACTTCTTATTGATGCGCTCCATATTTTTTTCGAAGTCGTCAGGGCGCTCGCTGTAGCCTGACTTCTCGTTGTGTCCGGTGCCGCGGGTGAAATAAGCGGCTGCCGGATGCTCCGTGCCCGGCAGAGTGCGGTAGCCAATGCCGTCGTTGTCCACATCTTTGTAGCGAGCGAAGCCTCCCAACCGATCCAGATCCTCTTTGGAAAGCACCTTGCCGCGGTCGATTGGTGCCTTGGGATATTCGAACGGATCGGACATCCAGTTATTCATCCCAAGATCCAGATCCGACATTACGAACACCAAAGTCTGGAACTGCTCGGCGAGATTGAATGCGTCTTGCGCCATGCTGAAACACTCGGCCACGGAACACGGAAGAAGGAGGATATTCTTGGTATCGCCGTGCGACAGGAACGCGGTCGAGAGAATGTCGCCCTGCGAAGTGCGCGTGGGTAAACCGGTAGAAGGCCCGACGCGTTGGATGTCCCAGACCACGCCCGGAACTTCCGCGTAGTAGGAAAGCCCTGCGAACTCGGCCATCAGGGAGATGCCAGGGCCGGCAGTCGCGGTCATCGAACGCGCACCCGCCCAGCCTGCGCCCAGAACCATGCCAATCGCCGCGAGTTCATCTTCGGCTTGCACGATGGCAAATGTCGCTTTGCCGTCAGGACCGATCCGATATTCTTTCATGTACTCAATCAGGGTTTCGACCAGTGACGACGACGGCGTGATGGGATACCAGGTGACGACCGTGACCCCGGCAAACATGCATCCCAGCGCAGCCGCCGAGTTGCCATCGACAATGATCATTCCCTGGTTCTTGTCCATGCGCTGAATGAAATAAGGATCTTGCTTGGTAAGATTCGCGGCAGCATATTCGAACCCGGCGCGGACCGCGGCCAGATTCAAATTGGCCGCTTTTACTTTCGTGGCAAACTGCTTTCGCAAGGCCTTTTCTACCTCGGCCATGTCGACGCCGAGCAATTGCGCCGCCACGCCTACGTAAATCATGTTCTTGACCAGCTTGCGCAGCTTGGCTTCGGGACAGACGGGCGCGACCAGCTTGTCGTACGGGACCGGATAGAAAATCAAATCAGTGCGGAGCTTATTCAGGTTCAGAGGCTCGTCGTAAAGCACGGCAGCGCCCGGGGCCACTGACATCACGTCTTCCTGCGCGGTCTCGGCGTTCATCGCAATAACAAAGTCGATCTCTTTTTTACGCGCGATGTAGCCATCCTTATTGGCGCGAATGGTGTACCAGGTCGGCAAGCCGGCGATGTTTGAAGGAAAGAGGTTTTTGCCGGACACCGGAACACCCATCTGAAAAATACTCCGCAGAAGCACGGTATTGGAGCTCTGCGAACCCGACCCGTTCACGGTCGCAACCTGAATGCTCATATTGTTGACGACGCGTTTCGGCTCCCGTTGCCCAAAGGCTTCGTGGAGCGCTACATCCGTGGTGGCCATCCTTAGTCCTTCCTTTGACTGGAGCGAGTTTTCGCCCGCTCGGGGTGCATTTGGAGTAGTGAGGCGAACCTTTGATTATACGGCACTGGGGTGGTTGGGAACAGGCATGGGTGAAGGAATGTCAGGCACGAAAGTATCTGTTTAGGAAACACGGATTCCGCTTATTCCGCGCGCAGGAACTGCGCCATGTTGCGGAATTTATTATATCGTGATGCGACCAATTCCTGGGTGGACATTTTTACCAGTTCGCCGAAATGTTTCTGCAGTGCGGCGTCCAGCAGAGTCGCCGCGGCTTCATGATCGGTGTGAGCGCCCCCTTCAGGTTCGGGCACGATGCCATCGATGCATCCGAATTCGGCCAAGTCCGCGGCTGTGATGCGCAGCGCCTGCGCGGCAAGTTCTTTCTTCGAGGCGTCACGCCACATAATCGCGGCACAGGACTCGGGAGAAATTACAGAATAGATGGCGTTCTCCATCATCAGCACGCGATCGGCAACCGCGATCGCCAACGCACCGCCGCTGCCGCCTTCCCCGGTGATGGTCGTAATAATGGGAACCTGCAGTCGCGCCATTTCACGCAAGTTCTTGGCGATCGCTTCCGCCTGGCCATGTTCTTCCGCGCTCAGCCCCGGATAAGCGCCCACGGTATCCACAAAAGTGAAGACCGGCCGTCTAAACTTCTCCGCAATCTTCATGACGCGCAGAGCTTTTCGGTAGCCCTCGGGATTCGTCATGCCCCAGTTGCGATAAACATTCTGCTTGGTATCCCGCGCCTTCTGGTGGCCGAGCACCACAACCTCATGGCCATGAAAACGGGCGATGCCACAAACCATGGCGTGGTCGTCGGCGAAGCCGCGATCGCCGTGGATCTCGGTCCAATTAGTGAAGATCCGCTCCACGTATTCGAGCATCAGCGGGCGCTGCGGATTCCTCGCCAGTTCCGCCTTCTGCCATGCACTAAAATGCGCCGAAACCTGAGCCTGCAAAGCCTGAATGCGATCGTGAAGTTGCTGGATCTGGCTGCGAATGTCTTCGTCCTGCCCCGGCAACGCCTGCAACCGCTCCAGTTGCTGCTCAATTTTTCCCAGCTCTTGCTGCGCCCTCAGTTGAGACTCCATCTTCCTGCCGTCACCGTTCCTGGCGGCCCAGCGGGCCTCCACCATCGAAAGGAGGAACTCCGTGCCTGTCACCACCAGCATCGCATTTGTAGCCGGAGCAGTCGCCGATCGCAAACCAGCCCTCCTGTGAATGGAAGCTCTTATCCGCCGCACCTCATAATCCTTGGTAGAGACATAGCTAGCTATGTACTCTACAGACACGCCTCAGTCAATGACCCTCACCGCGCCGCGGCCACACAACTCCTCGACGCGGGCCACAAAATTGCGGTCTGGATGGACATTATAGCCCTCCGCCTCCATCACCACCATGAAATCGCCCTGACGTTCGACGTCGAATAGTACTTTTGCCTCCCCTTTGCGCTGGGCACAGAGCGCATGCAGTTCATCCACAATCGCCTCATTCGCTGTCTCCACGGGAATACGAATGCGCAGCGAGCGTGGCAATGGGACCTTGGCATCTTCGAGAGGAATAATGTCGTTGGCCGTCAGCTTTGGATTTACACCTTCTTCAATCCGCAGGCCGCCGCGCACCAGAACCGGGACTTCGAGCTTCACTTTATCCTGCAGCTTCCGGTAGGCCTCCGGAAACACAATCATTTCCACCGAGCCCAACATGTCCTCCAGCGCGCCTTGGGCGTAGAAATCTCCCTTCTTTGACTTCAACACGCGAAGGTTGGTGATAATTCCGGCGGTGCAGATGTTTTCGTCTTTCCCCGTGGAAGCCTTAATGGCAGCGATATCGGCCGTGCTCAAAGCCCGCAGGTCCTCCAGCTTTTCCTTGTATTTTTCCAGGGGATGCCCGGTGATGAAAAACCCAAGAATTTCCTTTTCGGCCGCTAAACGCGTGTGCTCGTCCCAATCCGGCGTATCCGGCAGCCGGTCGTTGTTGACCGGGGTTTCCTCTTGCTGGAAAACGCCGAATAAACCATGCTGACCGGATTCCGCGTCTCGCTGAGTCTTCAGCGCCCGATCCATGGCCTTGTCGAGGACAGCCATGAGCTGGCCGCGCCGGCCCAAAGAATCCATGGCGCCGCTCTTGATCAGAGATTCCAAAACACGTTTATTCAGCAGCCGCAAATCCACCTTCTCACAGAATTCATAAATGGAGCGATAACGGCCCAATTCTTTGCGCCCCGCCACGATCGACTGAATGGCGTTGTGGCCTACGTTCTTTACCGCCGCTAAACCAAAACGAATCGCACTGCCGTGCGGCGTGAAGTTGGCATCGCTCACATTGATGTCTGGCGGTTCAACGGCAATCCCCATTTCACGACATTCGTTGATGTATTTCACTACGTCATCGGTATTCCCGGTTACCGAAGTCAGCAGCGCCGCCATGAACTCGACCGAGTAGTGAGTTTTCAGATACGCAGTGTGATAAGCCAACAACGCATAGGCCGCCGAATGCGCTTTGGGGAATCCGTACTCGGCAAACTTGGCCAGCAGATCGAAAATCTTCTCGATCTTCTTCGGCGGGTAACCTCGCTGCACTGCGCCCTCGACAAATCGCTCGCGCTGCTTGGCCATCTCTTCAGGCTTCTTCTTGCCCATGGCGCGCCGCAGCAAGTCGGCCTCACCCAGCGAGTAGCCCGCCAGCCGGTTGGCGATCTGCATCACTTGTTCCTGGTAGACGATCACGCCCCAGGTTTCTTCCAGCATTTCCTTCAGCTCGGGCAATTCGTACTCGATGCTTTTGCGCCCATGTTTGCGATCGATGAAATGGTCAATCATGCCGCCCTGGATCGGACCTGGGCGGTAGAGGGCGTTCAAAGCAGTGAGGTCGTCGATCGAGTTAGGCTGGTAGCGGCGAAGCACGTCACGCATGCCGTGCGATTCAAACTGAAAAATGCCGGAGGTTAATCCTTTGTGAAAAACGCTTTCGTAGGTTTTATTGTCCTCAAGCGGAATTTCCAGCAGCGTAATTTTCTGGTTGCGCGTTTGCTCGATCAACTTCAGCGTGTCATCAAGAATGGTGAGCGTGGTCAGGCCAAGAAAATCCATCTTCAACAGGCCCATTTTCTCGATGGCTACCATGTCAAAGGCGGTTACGATTTCGTCGTTCTTGGTCTTGAACAGCGGGACCAACTCGGTGAGCGGCCGCGGCGAGATCACAACCCCGGCCGCATGGACGCCTGCGTTTCGCACCAGGCCTTCCAGCTTGCGCGCGGTATCGAGCAACTGGCGCACCTGCGGTTCACTCTCGTAAGCCTGCTGTAGCGCGGGAGAATCTTTAATCGCCTGCTCCAGCTTGATGTTGAGTGTGGTCGGAACCATTTTGGCGATTCGATCCACGTCGGCGTACGGAATATCCATGGCGCGGCCCACGTCTTTGATTGCAGCCTTTGCTGCCATGGTGCCGAAAGTGATGATCTGGGCTACGTTCTCCCGTCCGTACTTCCGGGTGACGTAATCAATCACTTCGTCGCGGCGGTTCATGCAGAAATCGATGTCGATGTCAGGCATCGAAATGCGTTCGGGATTGAGGAAGCGCTCGAAGAACAATTCGTGCTGCAACGGATCAAGGTCGGTGATATTCATCGAGTAGGACACGAGCGACCCGGCCGCCGATCCACGGCCCGGCCCCACCGGAATGTTGTTCTCCTTGGCATAACGGATGAAGTCCCACACGATCAAGAAATATCCCGAGAACTGCATCTGCTGGATGATGGCAAGTTCCCGCGCCAGACGCTGCTCGTATTCCGCGATGCTGTGCTTGACTCGTCCTTGCGCTTGCAAGCTTCGCAGTAATTCCAGCCTTCGCGCGAAGCCTTCGCGCGTGACATGTTCGAAATAACTGTCCAGCGTATAACCCGCAGGAACATCGAAATGAGGAAAGGGATTGCTAACTTTCTCTAACCGGGTGCTGCAGCGCTCGGCAATGGCCAGGGTGCGCGAAAGCACATCGGGCGCATCCTTGAACACGCGGAACATTTCGTCATGGCTCTTCACGTAGAAGTCCGTGCCCTGGAACTTCATACGGTTGGTGTCCTGAATGGACTTCCCAGTCTGAATGCAGAGCATCACATCCTGCGCGTGGGCATCGTCCTCGCAGAGGTAGTGGCTGTCGTTGGTGGCCACCATGGGCAAGCCCAATTCTTTTTCCAGCCGAAACAGATTCGGATGGATGCGGTGCTCCATCTCCAACCCCTGATCCTGAATCTCCAGAAAGAAATTGTCTTTACCGAAGACGTCACGGTAGAACACCGCCGCATCCCGCGCCGCTTCGTACTTCTCTTCCATCAATCTTTCCGCAACCTCGCCCTTGAGGCAGCCCGACAGTCCAATCAATCCTTTGGAGTGCTCCGCCAGAAATTTCTTGCTCACCCGCGGTTTGTAATAAAACCCGTGCAGCGAAGCTTCGGACGTAATCTTGACCAGATTGCGATAGCCTTCTTCGTTCTCCGCCAGCACCAGCAGGTGATTGTAAGTGTCGCCGTCCGGCGGCGTGCGTTCTATGTTGTGGTCGTCTTTTTTACAGATGTAGAGCTCGCAGCCGATGATTGGCTTGATCCCGACTTTGCTGGCTGCGTTCACAAAATGCACGGCCCCAAAAATATTGCCGTGATCGGTCATGGCAACCGCGGGCATGCCCAGCTCTTTGGCCCGCTCGCAGAGTTTGTCCACGTCGCAGGCGCCGTCGAGCATCGAATAGTCAGTATGCAAATGAAGATGGACGAATTGGGGCATGGGGGCTCGAAGTGGTTCTAGGTCACGCTCATTCTACTTGGAGAAAGCCGCACTAAGGCGGTTAATTATCCACAGATGGACCGCAGGATTTCATCAGGATTTACACGTCATTCGGGCAGCTGAAAGTCGACGCCGCGATCTTCATTCACTTTTCGTGTCGCTGGGATATCGAGTTGCGCGATCGGGATCTTCCTCGCCTTCTCGGCATTCAGTATCCAAAATGTCTGTCCCACGATCGCGTAGTTCTGCACTTCCTCGGTATGCTTGTCGCGGAAAACCAGTTCGGTCGGCTGTGACTCCGTCTTCGAGCGGGCTTGTAACCCGGTGGATCGCTGGGACTCCCGCGCTTCCCGCTCCTCGCGCAAGCGATCGACTTCATTTTCCAGGCGGTCAATCTGCGCCTGCACCCGGTCGTTCTCCGCGTACGCACTCGAATCATCGTAGGCCGGATAGCTCTGAGAAGAATCCGCCGAGTAAGAATCGTCCCCGTAATACCAAGGATAGCCGTAACCGGCGTAGCCGTAATACCCGGCGTAGGGCCACGACCGGTAATAGTAAGGATGGTGGTGAAAGAAATATGGCGAGTGCCCCGGGTGACCATAACCACCCATCACGAAGTGCACGCCGCCTCTTTGAACGCCTGGGAAGCCGCGTGCGCCGCTCATCGACCCGCGGCCGCCAACCATCCCGTGGCCACCGCCAAATCCAGCATGTCCCGCGAAGCCTCCCGAGGCTCCACCGCCGCGACGTTGTCCCCACGCCGGTAGCGTGAGCAAAGCCGCGCCCAAGGCCGCAACTGCCAGCCAGCGACGCATACCCACATTATAGCGCTGGGCGCAAGCGACCGTAAGCCAGAATTAATTTCGCACCCGAAAACTGAAAGACAAACGCCAACCGTGGCCGCGGACGCTCATATCGGCATCTTAAGGTGTTATGCAATTGGACTTGCGCCAATTACCCGAGCCTTCACCTCCTCCGATAAAGGAACCGCCGGATGGTCCGGAAAATCCTGACATCCCGGTGCAAGATCCCGATCCAGAAGAACCTTTTCAGATGTGAGACGCGAAGGAAGAAGAATCACGATGAACCGGCGACGTTACAACGCTCCTCGGTAGACGCGCGCAAATCCGGCAAACCGGATTTGGATTTGCCAGTAACTTTTTCCCGAACTCCACTCCCGTTCGCGATATTCCACAGATACATTGCCGCGTAAGCCCGCCACGGTCGCCATGCTTTCGCGCGTCGCTCGAGTTCACCAGAACTTTCTAAATCCAAGGCGCGCAGAAGACCGAGATCACCCGAGGGAAACGCATCCGGCTCTCCCAGCGCCCGCATGGCCACGTATTGCGCCGTCCATTTGCCAATGCCGGGAATTTCACAAAGCCGTGTCAGGAAAGCATCGGAGTCCGTAACCCCATCGAAGCTGATTCGCCCCACACACACCGCCCGCGCCAGCGCGCGAATGGTCCCGGCCCGGGCCCCGGGCATGCCGACGCTGGCAAGCTTCGCTTCAGCGAGAACTTCCGGCAAGGGAAACAAATGCGTGAGATTGTTTGCCGCAGCGAACGGCTGCCCGAAGGTCTTCACAATGCGGCCTGCGAGGGCGGTCGCACCCTTGACCGTGATCTGCTGCCCCAGTATGGCTCGCACGGCAAGTTCGAAACCGTTCCAGCATCCCGGCACTCGTAGCCCGGGATGAGCCGCGATCCGCTGGGTCAATACCGGGTCACTTCTCAGACCTCGCGCGATGGCTGCCCAATCCGCGTTCAGATCAAACATCGTCCGGATTCGCTCGACAATAAAGAAGAGAGCGCGCGGATCGCCAAACTGAACCCACACCGCGACCCCGGCATTCGCCTCGTCCAACGACACTTCAAAATATCCGTGGCTCCCATTCACCGAGATCGACCGCCGATAACTGCCCAGGTCCACGTCTTCGACGCCCGGCGTGGCCCGCGCAGCCAGAAACTTCAACATGACATCCCAGTCATAGGGCGCCCGGTAACCCAGGCGAAAGAAATACTGATTTTCCGCCTGCGGGGACGTCTGCCGCGCCAGCCGCCGGATTTGCGTCGGCGTTCGCTTATAGACCTTGCGAATGCCGGCATTGAACCGCCGCACGCAGCCGAAGCCCGATGCCAGCGCCACCTGGCTCATTGGCAACCGTGTTTCGTCGATCAGCTTCTTGGCAAAATGCAGACGGCGCGTCTGCGCAACCGCAAGAGGCGTCGCGCCCAGATGCCGCAGGAACAGCCGCCGAAGATGTCGCGACCCCACTCCCAGCCGTTCGGCAAGAACTTCCACGCCGCCATCCTCCAAGCCGCTCTCGCTGATCAGCCGCAGCGCTCGCGAAACTGTGTTTGGAGTTCCCAACCAGGCCGGAGTCCCGGGCGAGCATTCCGGCCGGCAACGCAGGCAGGGCCGAAAACCCGCTTCCGCCGCCGCAGCAGCGCTCGGAAAGTAGCGAACATTTTTCTCCTGGCAGGTGCGTGCCGGACAAATCGAACGGCAATACACTCCAGTGGTCAGCACGCCAATGAAGAACTTGCCATCGAAGCGCGCATCGCGCGACAACCGTGCTTGCGAACACACCTGCCAATCCAGATTCATATCGTCGCGAACTTATGGTAGCCCATCCTGAGGAAGAAATTGGACGTTTTCGGACCGCGACAAAAATGTGCAGACGCCTCAACTGCCACTGGGCGTGAACTTTCGCTGACATCAGATTTCCAGGTCCGCAAGCGTCCAACGCGCTGGCATCTATGTCGACTGATGCGGGCTTGCGCTCCGTAGTCCTGCACATCTTTCGGGCAAACCGATTGGACCTGCAAAGAGCACGCGGTAGCTCGGCCCGCCACTCCCCAAAGAATGAATCAGGAGGCAACATGCAATCCCCAATAACGACATGTATCACTGCCATGACTTTGCTTGCTGCGTTGGCAGCGCCGTTTCAATCCATCGCACAGAATCGGCAATCACCCCACCACCCTCACTACTCCTTCAGAAACCTGGGCACGCTCGGCGGAACCTTTAGCGCCGGCAATGGCATCAACCAGCGTGGATGGGTGACGGGTGCCGCCACGCTCGCCAATAACGCGCAACACGCCACCTTCTGGATCGACGGCCTGACCTTCGACCTCGGCACCCTCGGAGGCCCCAATAGCTCCGTGCCTTTCCCCATCAAAGACGATCGCGGCATCGTCGCAGGTATTGCGGATCTTTCCACCATGGATCCCGCTCACGAAAACTTTTGCGCCTTCGGCGACGGTTATGAATGCGAGGCATTCCAGTGGCGCAACGGCGTCATGACCCAACTCCCCAACAACCTTGGCGGCAACAACAGCCGCGCCGCCGGAGCCAACGATCGCGGCCAAATCGTTGGCTGGGCCGAAAACACAACGCAAGACCCAACCTGCATTTCCCCCGCCGTTTATCAGTACAAGCCCGTCGTCTGGGGACCCAAGAATGGCCAGATGCAAGTGTTGCCCACCCTTTCCGGTGACAATGATGGAGCCGCCGTCGCCATTAACGACCAGGGGCTGATCGTTGGCATCTCCGGACCTTGCGGCGACGATGACGGATTGGGCGCCGCTCACGCCGTCGTCTGGCAAAACGGCACCGTCACGAACCTTCCAACTTTCGGAGGCAAGTACTTCAACACCGCCGCCGCCGTGAATGAAAAAGGTCAGATCGCGGGTTGGGCCGACTTGGCCAACGACACCGCCTTATGCACGCCCGCCTGCCATGCCGTTCTTTGGACCAAAGACGGCGGCTTCAAAGACCTCGGCACGCTTCCGGGAGATCTGAACAGCCTCGCCTACGGCATCAACGAGCAAGGCCAGGTCGTAGGACAGTCGATCGATGCCAACGGAAACACTCGCGCCTTCATCTGGCAAGACGGCAAAATGACCGACCTCAACACCCTGATCCCGCAGGGCAAAAATGCGCTGGCCTACGCCGGCGACATTAACGATAGGGGCGAGATCACCGGCGGCTTCTGCGTGAGTTCCACCGGAAGCTGTGCCCCAACCAATGCGACCACAGCCTTTCTAGCGATTCCAGAACATGACGGAGACAAATAACCGTCGGAAGCGAGGGTAGGCCATGTCCTACCCTCGCTTCTCACGCCAAAGATAACCGGTGGAGGACGGACGTCCCCGCCCGTCCGGGCCCCATTCGAACTCCCCCTTGGCTAGGGCGTCAGTGAGGCACAGCGGCCGAACTCATTCGATCACCGCGTGTAAAACGCGAGCATGCCACGATCCGCCCCAGTCTCAAGACGAAGGTAGTCCGCTACCAGATCGTCGCCGAGCCGAATCGAGCCCAGTTCGAGCTATACTAACGCGAATTTCACAAATTTCTTCCGGTGGAATAACGTGCCAACATCAAGACGGCGAACCCGGACACCGCAACGGCAGTTTACCAGCCCTCCGCGAGTTCGCGCGCTCGATGTTGTGCTCGTGTGCGGAACGGGCAAGCAATCAGAAGCGCTATGCAAAGTGCAGAGCCTGTTCTTCCTGAAGAAGGTTTCGTTCTCACACGTCGTTCTGACCATTCGACCGGGTGTGTATCTTCACTCAACCACAGCCGATGGCGTCCATTTCGCAAAGCCCTCGGACATCTGGGGATCGCCACACTACAAGGCGAACCAACTCGTAATAAGAAGTAGGAACCTTTACAAAGATCTCTCTTCTGCCGACATCGCCCGTTCTGAGATCATCGCTGCCGCGATTGAGTACGCCCATGAGGCTGCAGGGACTCCGTACAACTATCTATTCGACCTTCCAATGAAAGTGGCTGGAGCTATCAGATCCCTGCTGAAGAAAGACAAAAACGCACTATTCTGCTCCGAGCTCGCTGCCCAGATCCTCCGCGAGCACGACTCATGGGCCTTGCGACCAGAGCGAACCTGGCCAGCACACTTCGAGCACAAGCGCGGCAGCTTGTGGGACGATGTAACCTCGCTCCACGCTGATTACGCCGCGCTGTATGCAAAGGGCAAAGATCCTAACTGCGTCGATCCTGGCGCGCGGCATTGTTTCGAGGAGACCGAACGAGCCTTCCAGATGTCCGAAGACTTGTTCAGCGTGAAGCTCGGACAGATACAGATGGTCCGCAATTTTGAGAAGATCGAGCGCAAATATGGACGAGGCAGTCGAAGTCGAGGTTGAACTGGATCGCCGCTTTTCGTGGGCAAATCCCACTCATCGAACGGAACTGATCGACCAGAAACAGGGTCCGCAAACGTCCAACGTTCTTCCGCCAGCGATTTATCTTCATCCAAGTGGGCGCTAAATCCGCAGAGACGACTGTGATTTCTGGACAATTCAAAATGAACCCGGCCGCTCCATGGTTAAAGCTAAACCTTGGCCTTGTCTGTCTGGTCGTCTTCTTTGCGGGAGTTGCAAGCAACGCCGCTCGCCCAGCCTCGTCATCCGCAGCCCCGGCAGATTCTCCGAAATCCGCAGCCTGTACCGCGCCCGAGTATCGCCAGTTCGACTTCTGGGCCGGCGACTGGGATGCGTTTGACTTCGACAACCCAACCACCAAGGTCGCTCGCACCCAAGTCGATCTCATCCTCGATGGCTGCGTGCTGCGCGAGAACTACCAAGCCACCGACGGACATCAAGGTCAGAGCTTCAGTACTTACGACGCATCCAGAAAGGTATGGCACCAGACTTGGGTGACCAGTCGAGGCCAGTTGCTGGTAATCGAAGGCACATTCAAATCCGGCGAAATGGTTCTAACCGGCGCTGACCCCGCCGCCGCCGAACCGACCCTGGTTCGCGGCACATGGAAGCCGGTAAGCGGAGGCGTTCGCGAAATCGGCGTAACCTCAACCGACGCCGGCAAAACCTGGAAACCGTGGTTCGATCTAGTCTTCCGCCCCCACAAGCCGTAACCGCTAACCCAATCAATGAATACCACTTAACCCCATCGTACACATATTTCTGTACATATATAACAGTAACAACACAATGTTCCACGTGGAACACTTCGCAAGTTTTGTGAAGTGAAAAGTGTTTTAGAAAACAGGAACGAGGTTATGTTTTTTCTGATAGAGCTGGCGGTCGACTGCGCGAAGCACGTCTTCAACCTCGCTGCCAGTCACGTAAGCCGCAACGCCCCAGCTGAACGAGAGCTTGTAGCTCTTCCCGCTCGTAAGATTCCATTGCTCCAACGCCCGATGCAGGCGCCGCACAGGAAAGTCAGAGTCTTCCTCGCTGGTATCGGGCATGACCACGAGGAATTCGTCTCCGCCTTGGCGAAAGACAATGTCGCCGCCTCGAAAACACGTGGTGAGCATCCGGGCGAATTCTCTGAGCAGCAGGTTGCCTTCGATGTTTCCAAACTTGGCATTGATGGCGCGGAACCCGTCGAGGTCGATGGTCAAGAAGGTGAGGTTACTGGACAAGCGGTTGGAGCGAGCCACTTCTCTCGGAATCAATTCGTTCATCGCGCGCCGGTTCAACAATTGAGTCAAGGGATCGATTAGCGAGAGGCTTTCCAACCGCTCGTTCAGTACCAACTCGCTGATCAATGCGCGACGCGTGTTGTTCAGGGTAACTTTTTGTCCGACCAGGTAAATGTTGAAGAGCAGAACCAGCGAAATCAATCCGAAGAAGAGTTGCGGCAGGTAGGCGTGTTCCACGCGTATGACGCGCTGCGCCCAGATGACGTTGGGCAGAACCAGCGCCAGCATGCCCGCGGTGAGTACCAGAATGACCAGAATTACGATCGACCACAACTGCAGATCGCGTCCCGAGAGCTGCTGAATCTCCCGCTGGATTTGTTCCGCGCGCGCCAGCATGGTAGGCGGCGGCGCAGTCTGTTCCTCTTTCGTCAACATTCCCCCTCCGCTGCAGGCGACTTCGCCCGGCGAGCACCGATGGTTGTAATTCTCTATTGGAATCGCAGGTTGGAGCGAGACAGAAGTAGGATCGTGGGTTACGTTCGTAATCGGATCGTTGCTGGTTGCGGATTTGGGGAAGGCTCAAAGGTCAGGCGTGATTGACATCCACCAGAACATTCTTTCCCGCTTCTTTCCGTAAGGTGATTTCAAGGGTCTGGCCTACTGGAAGCGCATTGCGCACGTCTCCTTCGAGGGCGAGGGTCTGGGACGAACCGCCGCCGTCGGAAAGCGTAACAATGGATTTGTTGGGCTGGCCTACGTTGGACTCGAAGAACACAACCTCTTTCACTTTGCCGCGGGCCTTCAGCCGGGAGCCATCCGAGACTAACCTCCCAGGCTGCCTAGCCAGCGCACTGTGGCTCGGAGCGAACGCGGACTTCCCTTTGCGCAGCTCAATCAAGACGTTTAATCCAAGAATGGCCGAGATCGAGAGCAGAATGAGAGACATGAACAGTCCATCCACCGTCGTCAGGGAGCCGAATAGAACGATATAAACGATGCCCAGGAGAGGAATCAGAGCCAGGAACAGCGAAATGACCAAGGCCATAGGTTTCTCAGAGGAGGCTCGGTTCGAGCCCGGCTTACGGGAAACAGACTAGCAGAAAATTCTGGAATTTTGCAGACCCGAATCAGGATCAGGCACACTGATCGCGCCAGTCGCCAATTTCCTTGAGGCCTTCGCGACGGGTTTGCTCGAACAGGCGGACACGATGGCGGATGTGCTCGAATTCGTGAATATCGGCCCAAACCTCAGCCTGCCAGTGTTCCTCATGAACCGAGGTTTCGCCACAGGTGGCGCAGCGGGTGTGAAGCCTGCGAACCACCGGGCCGGTGGGCGTAGAGTGAGCCATGGGCAGTTCGATGAAGATGCAGCGGACTTCCTGGATATTTTCGTTGGCGTCGATTACATGCTCATAGCGCAGCAGAAAGCCAAATCCCAGCTTGCGCGCTTCGGCCTCGGCCTCGGCTCGGGTCTGAAAGGGTCCATACTCCGCTCGCAACTGCTCGATGGAGTCACAGGCCATCCAGAAACTTTCTTTAGTGGTCATTACCTACCTCGAATCGCGACCGCCGGGGGGAGACATAACAAGACCTGGGACGCACGCCCGCGATAGTGCAATTGGAGTGCCGGAAGCTGGTCTTCAAACGCTTGTAAACCTGCGCTTTGCGCGAGCGATCCCGGAAGAAGTAGAATTTTTATGCAAGCTTTTGCAGCGTTTTCCCTAGTCCAGATCAGAACGGTGCCCAATCGGGTAGTCCATCCGTCACTCGGCGACGAGCAGGTCTGAAGTAGAATCGGGTCAGCCCAGGCGCAAGCTGCTGGACGAGTCTGGTCAGGATATGGGTAAACGCCGAGAGCCTCGCAACGAAATCAAAGTGCCGGTCCGAATTTTCGGGACGGACCGCGGCGGCCAGATCTTCTCCGAGAAGGTGTTCACCGTCAACGTCAGTCAGCAAGGGGTAGAACTCGATGGCGTGCAAGCTCAGCCGAACGTGGATGAGATCGTCGGCATCACCTATGGCGTTACCAAGGGTCATTTTCGAGTCAGGTGGGTCGGTCAACCGGGCAGCGCCAAAGCAGGACGCTTGGGTCTGCTCAATCTTTCTCCGGAAAAGAGCTTGTGGGACTTCCCCTTGCCGCCGCCCGGCTACGACGCAACGGTTCGCGATGCGCGAGATCGCCGGGCCAGCTCGCGGGTGAAGTGCGCGAGTTCGGTGGAGGTTTACCCGACTGGTGAAGCCACTCCCATCCGCACCAGGACCGCCGATCTCAGCCTGGGAGGATGTTTCCTGGAGATGCCCAACCCTCTTCCCGCGAGGACGCATATCCGGATCGCTCTTTGGGTCAAAGATTTCAAGTTATGGGCGAACGCTGAAGTCATCACCAGCACACCGGGGTTTGGCGTCGGAGTAAAGTTCACGGAGATGACGGAACAAGACAGGAATCAGCTGAGGCAGTTCATCGACAGCATGGTTCGAATCAGGATTTAAAATCGTGATTCTACAGCGGGCTGGGCGATGGCAGGACGAAGAGCTGGGCCCCGAGATGATCGGTCGCGCGCTTTGCCGGACCCCCGGTGAGGCAACGGTCGACCGCAGCCGAAAGATACAAGTGCTGGACGGGCTTCACCAGATAGGCGTGTGCACCCAATGAGGCGGCTTCACGAATCTTTTCGGGATCGTCCAATCCCGAGCACATGATGACCTTGGAGCTGGGCCGGAGCTGCCGCAATCGCCGCAAAGTTTCGAGGCCATCCATTCCGGGCATCTGGAGGTCGAGCAGAACCACATCGGGGGCGCACCCACGGCGAAGGCTCTGCAAAGCCTCGTGGCCGCTATTGGCAGTCTCGACGTTGTAGGAGTCAAGTTCCAGTAAGGCTCGAAGGTAACGCTGGATTTCGGGGGAGTCGTCCACGACGAGGACGGTGGCTTTAAGCTGATTACGTGCAATGTAAGCCATAGGGGGAACAAGACTACTTGCTTGCATATCGCTTACGGCTGGGGCAAGAACGTGTTTACGCCTAACAGAATTCGCAACATGTTTTGAGCGATGGCACCAAAATAACGTGCCCCACCCTTAATCAGGACTTTCGCCTCGACGCTTGAAACCATTCACTACGAATGCTCAAATCGCTGCGCGAATCGAAATCCGCCCATCCGCCAACGATCCGTCCCCAAGACAGTTTGAGGTGTGTACTCCGAAGCGCAAACCTGGTCAACTGGTTTCGGGCGATTACAGACTCTTCGTTTTCATGCACATGCGTTCCCTCCACAGCGTACTGCACCTTTTCTGGTGCAGCCGGCAATTGGCCGGTTCGACGGCGACGTGCGCCAACGCGCACTAACCGGCAATTGAGACCGGCGTCTCAACCGAGCCATGGCCTGCTAATTGGTGCTCCAACTGTGAAAAACTAGGCTGAAATCAGTCGTGGCGAGACTTTTGCCGCGAATGCCGACAGCTGTGACCGATGGTCATCCTTATCACTTTGTGATGAAGTCTGCCGGGCTTGTTGCTCCCGCGAACGCGCAATCGGCGAAGCTGACGAAACCGGAGGGGCTGTCAAAGTGGCGGGATCATGCCAGTGAGTGCCCCCGTGTGCGGCCACGTAGAGTGCCAGCTCCAGGCGGCTCCAAACGCCCAGCTTATCAAACGTGTTGCGCAAGTAATTTTTGATGACTTGCTCGGTGGTGCCGATGACATTGGCAATTTCGCGATTGGTCTGGCCTTCCCAAACCAGCATGGCGACTTGAATTTCCTTGGCGGTCAGCCGATCACATGGTTGCATAATTCCCTCTGCTCTCTTTGGAACACGGCGGTGGCGAGCTTCACGCGCTTGCGGCCATCTTTGATTCCGGCCCGTAGAAACAGCGTCCGCAGATGCTGCTTCACGGTTCGGGGGCTGATGTTCAATTGCTCGGCGATTTCCTTGTTGCTGCAGCCTTCGACCAGAAAGTGCAGAACCTGTTCATCGCGTCGCGTAATCTTGATATCGCTGAGATCCAACATGGCGTTTCCTCTCTGCCGGTTTGCGAAACTTAGCTTCGACTCTTTCTGATTGATGTGAAGTCAATCACTGAATGCGAATGCAGGTGGTTCGCCAAAGCTTCGCCTGCTTGCACGGAGGGATAAAGACCATTGAATGCAGCGGGTTAAGAAAACGACGAGCGGGGTTCGGATGGATTGGAAGAGCCAAAACGGGAGAATCTGTGCTGAAACGGGTCGGCGCGAGCCGCCGGAGTTCGAGATTGTGTTCTGCCGAGCAATGCGATCGCTACCGCGCGGGCAAACAGTGGGCTACTCGTAGCGCAGGGCCACCATGGGATCGACTTTGCTGGCGCGGCGTGCGGGAATATAGCAGGCGGCGAGCGCGACCAGGGTGAGCAGGATCGCGACTCCGGCGAAGGTGAACGGGTCGGTGGAGCGAACGCCATAGAGAAGACTTGCCATGAGCCGGGTCAGGGCCAGCGCGGAAATGAGACCCAATCCCACACCGGCCATGGCGAGGATGCCCCCGCGTCCGAGGATGAGGCGCAGGATGTGCATCCGGTCCGCGCCTAAGGCAAGGCGAATCCCGATCTCGTGGGTACGCTCTCCCACTACGTAGGAGATGACGCCATAGATACCGACACTGGCCAGCAGCAAAGCGAGCCCGGCGAAAACACCGAGCAAGATTATGGAGAAGCGCTGTGTCGCAAGTGCCTTGGAAATAATCTCGTCAAAGGTCTGAACATCGAAGAGGAACTGCTCGTGGTTCATGGCGGTGACCGCGCGGCGGATCGAATCGAGGGCCGCTTGCTGGGGCCCATCGAATCGCAGCACCACGTCCAGGCCCCCGGTCGTCTGTTGCATTTCCTTATCTGTGTCTTGCATGAAGGGAGCGTAGAGCTGGGCATGCAGAGTTTCTTTATCGTCAGCGTCGAGGCCCCATTGCTTCACGTGGCCAACCACGCCAACGATTTCCAAGGGCTTATCAATTGCTTTTATGTTGACGTGCTTGCCAATCGGATCCTGATGCGGGAAGTATCGGTCGGCGAAGCTTTCATCGATGACGGCGACAAGGGGTGAGTGTTCATTGTCGTGCATGGTCAAAAAGCGGCCGCGTTTGAGAGGAATTTTCATGGCTTCAAGGTAACCGGGTTCGATGGTGTAGCGCAGGGTCCAGTTCATGTCCTTATCGTTCGCGGGCCGGGCTTGGCCTTCAATCCAGAACAACTGTTCGTCGTCGCTGATGAAGGGAATCGAGCCGCCCGACAAGGAAACCGCGCGAACACCCGGCACCGAGGCTAGGTTGTCGTGGAGCTGACGATAGAGAGATCGAGCCGCGTCGGCACTGATGCCGTTCGCCGAAGATGGAAGAGCGACGCTGAGGGTCAAAACGTTGTGCGGATCGAATCCGGGATCGACGTTCCACAGCCGCATCAAGCTGCGAATCATCAAACCCGCCCCCACCAGGAGGACGAGCGCCATGGCCATTTCGATCACGACAAAAGCACTTTGCACGCGGTGGCGAGTGCCACTCATGCTGCGGCCACCTTCTCTGAGAGTTTCCTGCAAGTTGGTGCGCGAGGTTTTTAACGCCGGGGCGAGGCCAAAGAAAACTCCAGCGAGAACGGAAACGACTCCGGTGAAGATCAGAACACGCAGGTCGAGTCCGACTTCCTCGGCGCGCGGGAGGGCGACTGGCACGACCGCGAGCGCAGCTCTGCATCCCCAGGTAGCGAGGAGCAAGCCAAGCGCCGCGCCACCCAACGCGAGAAGGATGCTCTCGGTGAGAAGCTGACGGATCACGCGGGCTCGGCTGGCGCCGAGTGCGGCACGGATGGCAAATTCGCGGGTGCGACTGGTTGACCGCGCCAGCAGGAGATTGGCGACGTTCACGCAGGCAATGAGGAGTACAAAGCAGACAGCGGCCAGCAGCATCAGAAGAAAAGGCTTGATGGTTCCGACCATTTCCTGCTTCATCGGTTCCAACGCGGCGCCTTCTCCGGCATCAGCCTGGGGAAAAGCTGCGGCCAGGTTTTGCGCTACCGAATCCATATCGGCGCGGGCCTGGGCAAGAGTGATGCCAGGCTCGAGCCGGCCCACAGCCTTCATACCTAAAGCGTAGCTGCGGTCGCGAAAATAGGGATAAGCCCACTGGCCAATGGGAACGAAGATGTCCCGGTCGTCGCGGAAGTTTGGCAGGGTCAAGTGGAAATTGGACGGCACCACTCCGATGATGGTGTAGCCCTCGCCGTCGAGCACGATTCTGCGCCCCAGCACGTCGGTGGAAGATCCCAGTTTGCGCTTCCAAAAACCGCTGCTGACAAGCGCGACGTGGCCGGCGCCCAGCTGGTCTTCCTCGGGAGTAAAGGTGCGGCCAAGCAAAAGCTTCACGCCCAGCACGGAGAAGAAATCCGAGGAGAGCATCTCGGCTCGCACCTGCTCGGGTTCGCCGGTGCCGGTGAGGCTGAACGTGTCAGGACGATAGGCTGCGATCGAGGTGAAGGCATGGTTTTCGCGACGCCAGTCGAGGAAGTTGGGATACGAGATGGAGCCTTTCTTGAAATGCGGCTTGCTCTCGAACAGCACAACCAGTTTGTCAGGGTCGTGGAATGGCAGGGAGTCGAGCAGCACGCCATTCACAATGGAGAAAACTGCAGTATTCGCGCCGATGCCGAGAGCTAAGGTCAATAGAGCTACTGCGGTGAAGCCTGGGTTCTTACGCAAGTTGCGGAGTCCGTAACGCACGTCTTCGAGTAGCGTTTGCATGGGCGAATCCCCTTACCACAGGACCTCGTAAAGCAACTGCGCTTCCCTCCCCTGTCCTCTAAGCCTTTGATTTGACGCAGCAGAAATGCGGGATGTGAGCCAAGAGGTGTTCGCTGGCGAGATGCGGTGTCCAGAATCGGACAAGCGATGACACGGGGACTGGGAAAGTGCAATAGTTTGCATGTCGCACTGATCGGCGGTGCTGTGCTTTTTCTGATGGTGCAGCGTGCAGGTGCGGTTGCGATGAAGGTCCGACGAACGGCAACTGACGCGATGCCATAATGCCAAGAAGTGCAAGCACTTGAGTGCCTCTATTCGGGTATGGTTCGCGGCCGTCAAGACTGCTAGAATCAAGCGGTTGCGGGGTTGCGCTCAGTACTGTGGACGGCGAATTGCACTGACCTATGGCGGAGCCGGACAAGCCGGGAACACGGGACCAACTGGAGCTAACCATCATCAGCGAGCGGGAAAAGCCGGCACTGGACGAAGCCACATTCCAACAGCTCCTGGAAGCCGCGCATGTGCTGCAGGAGCAGAAAACTTTCGAGGTCGAACCCCGTTCGAGACCTGATCCCACCGAGGCCCTCGCCCAGATCGTCGAGACGCAGGAATTTCTGCGGTCGCAAGCCGGCGATTTGCAGGTTGCGGCTAATGTGATTGTCGAGCGCTTGCGAAAGATCACGCACGCAAGTGGAGTGGCAGTCGCGGTGGTGCGGGAGAATCGGCTGGAGTACTGCGCGGCCACTGGAGATGCGGCCAGCCTGACCGGGTCAAGCTTGCCGATGGATTCGAGTTTGTCCGCGGACGGACGGCTCACCACCGAATTCAGCCGGGAGCACGCGGGCAAACCGTCGATGGCTCTACCTCTTTACCACGAAGGCAACCTGGCCGGCCTGCTGGAAATTCGCTTTGCGGACGCTGGCTCCATTCAAGAGCCAGAGACGCGGAGTTGCCAACTCATGGCAGGATTGATGACGGAGGCGATCGCAAGAGCTGCGGACAAAGATTGGAGACAAAAGCTCGCGGCAGAACGCGCCGCCATGCTCGAAGCGCTGGAACGAATCAAACCGCAGCTTGAGCGCCTTGCGGTTGAACCGGAAAAAAATGTTGCTGCGCAAGCACACCAAATGATCGAACCGGCGGAGAGCGTTGTCACGCCGATAGAAATAGAGAAAGCAGACCTCAGCATCCCGGTCAGCACTTCCAGTGCGAAATCGGGCCGTGAAACCGTTTGTTCACAGTGCGGGTATCAGTTTGGAGAACAAGAACTATTCTGTGGCAGATGCGGAACCGCACGGCCGTCAGCAACTTCTTCTTCAGGCGAATTGCAAAGCAAGTGGGCATCGATGTGGCGTCTGCAGCATGAGGCCGCGAACAAGCAGCACGAAGAGATCGAAACAAACAGTCACGAAGCCGAAGTCAGCTCATCGGCGATGGATGAAGGCCGGCTGGCTCACGAGCTCTCTCTCAACCTTTCTCCCGAACTGAAGAAAGTAATCGATCAATTCCCTGAAGAATCGGGCGAACCCGAGGTAGCGGAGGAGGGCGATTTCGGGCCCGTCATCGACGGTGAGACAGCGGAGGACGCGGCTCCCGTTTCACAGGCAATCGAAGCATCCCCAAAACCTCTGTCGCCGTGGGCGTCAGCAACCGAGACTCACGCGTGGCTGAAATCGCTGCACCCGAAGTCACCCTTCGGAATCTGGCTGGCGAAGCATCGCGCGGACGTTTATGTCGGAGCGGCGGTTCTGCTGCTCCTGATGGTGCTCTCGGGGTGGGGCATGCATCCTGCGGAGAACCGGGCGCAATCGAAGAATCCCCAACCCAATCTGACGCTATTTGAAAAACTGCTGGTGAGTTTGGGATTAGCGGAAACGCCACCCACCCCGGTTTATCTTGGCAACCCCAACGCCCAGGTATGGGTCGACCTGCGACATGCTCTTTACTATTGCTCTGGTTCCGACCTGTATGGCAAAACTCCCGAGGGCAAATTTACCACGCAGCGCGACGCGCAGATGGATCAGTTTGAACCGGCAGCTCGAAAGAACTGCGATTGATCTCTTCAGATTGCGGCGACCTTCCTTCGATTTTAAAGCTCGCTCATAAGAATGCCGCCAAACACAAAAATGAAGACCCCTGCGTTCGCACGCAGAGGTCGGAAATACTTGGTCCAGGATATTCGTGATTCAGTCCGGTAGCGCCCCGAGTTGAAACCAGGCGCTCGCAGTTCTTGAAACGTCATCAAACTCCGACCAGAGACTCGTGCCGGCGCGCCTCGTACCAGAGAGCGAGTTCGACCCGATTCCAGAGTCCAAGTTTGTCATAGATGACGCGAAGATAATTCTTTACGACATGCTCAGTCGTGCCGATGGCTTCTGCGACTTCACTGTTTTTGAGTCCTTGAGCAACGAGCTCGATGACTCGCCGTTCCCGTTCGTTCGGAACGCGCTTTCCGTAGCGTTCTCCTCCAAACATAACTGCCTCCGGTATAAAGTTGTCGCGAGTTTGACTCGTTTGATACCGCCGTCAATTCCAAAGCGCTGGAAGAGACGATTGAAGTGGGCCTTGACTGTCCGTCGGGCCATTTTGAGCTGCGCTGCAATTTCCGTATTGTCACAGCCCTGCAGCAGCAACTCGGCAATCTGCTGCTCTCGCGGGCCTAAACGAACAGGCTTCTCCTCCATTCAGCTCTTCCCCAAGGGTGAGATAATAACCGACGCCGCCCAGGGAAGTTTTCCACAGGTCCCTCGTTGCCAGCGCCCTTCGCCATCCAGCCGCAAAAGGAGCACAAAATTTTTCGGCTGGGTCTCCAGAAAACCATAGCATTCACGGTGCCAAGTGACCCGGATTTCCTCAGTCTCCTATTGTGTCCGAACGCACATCTGACTCGGACCGAGAGGAACCCGCACACACGCAAGCACGAAGGCGCGGCACTTCCTATCAGCCAAGTCGTTCGATTTCCGGCGACTCCGCAGACCCACCAGCTAAGTGACAGATAATAAAGGAGAACAATTCCAATTGGACACACGATCCAGCCGCCCCCTCTTGCTGTGAATAAAAGCGACCCGCCGAGACCTCTGACGACCCACGCCGATCCTTCGGCACCACAGGAAAAAGCCACCCTGCCAAATTTTTTCAGTCCGGGCGCCCGCTAGATATTTAGGGCAAAGACCTTAGGACAAAATTCCCCGATCATGTAAGACTTTTGAGAACTAATTACACTTGTTGACAATCCTTCGACAGCTCAAAAACGGCACCGTATTGTGCGGTGCGCGAATGCCGGGATTCCCAGTGCCGGAATGTTCTACACTAGGGAAACTTTCCCAGCATGAAACTATCGGTCGTCATACCGGTTTACAACGAGCGCGCCACGCTGCGCTTTCTAATCGAGCGCGTATTGGCGGTGCCCCTCGAACTAGAAGTGATTTGTGTCGATGACGGATCGCAAGACGGTTCCCAGGAAATTCTCTCCGGGTTCCAAGCGCAATATCCGCAGGTCCGGGTATTTTTGCAGCTGCGGAACATGGGCAAAGGCGCGGCACTGCGGCGCGGAATTCAAGAGGCAACTGGAGACTTCGTGGTAATCCAGGATGCGGACCTGGAATACGATCCGGCTGATTATCCGCTGTTGCTTGGTCCGCTCGTGCAGGGCAAGGCTGACGTAGTTTACGGTTCGCGCTTTCTGGGCGCAGCTCCTCATCGCGTCCTTTACTTCTGGCATTCAGTTGGAAACCGGCTGCTGACGCTGCTCTCAAATTGCCTTACGAACATCAACCTGACCGACATGGAAACTTGCTACAAAACTTTTCGGCGCGAGGTAATCCAATCCATCCCGATCGAAGAGAACCGCTTCGGATTTGAGCCGGAGATCACGGTCAAGGTTGCGAAGCGTCATCTGCGCATCTACGAAGTCGGCATCAGCTACTGGGGACGAACCTACGAAGAGGGAAAAAAGATAGGGTGGAAAGACGGAGTACGCGCCGTGTGGTGCCTGCTGAAATACTCAATCAAGGAACCCGCGCTTGCGGTTCAGAAAACTGTACAAGTTGAATCTCTGCAGAGTTCTCCTGCCCAAAAGCGATTCTCCAGCGGCAGCAATTGAATTCCCCTCGGCGGGAGCGGAACTGCATCTTGAGTGCAAAGCTTTTCACATTCGCCATGGACAACCGGCCCAGGAAGTGACTACCGTGGCTAAGTCTTCCTTCAAGAGTCACATAGCGGTATAAACCTCGGCCGACAAAGGTACGCAAATTGCTCATAGCGAAGCTTGACTCACGCTAACCAGTCTGAGCTTGCTGCCCCGCGGGTTACGCGGTATTCTTGCACAACGCTCGTTTCGTTTCCCTCGCTGGTTTTCGTGGGCCGCAAACTGCCACCGTCATCTTGCCTGCATGGCAAGCTACACAGTATCGAGTTTATAAACCCGTAGTTATAAGGAGCCAGGATTTGATCGCTTCAACGAGCCACATTATTGCGCCGCACGGCGGAGAACTTACCGAACTGATTGCGTCGCCCGAACGAATCGCAGAGCTGAAGGCCCATTCGCGAGAATGGCCGTCGTGGGATCTGACGCCCCGTCAAATCTGCGACCTTGAGTTGCTGACCAGCGGAGGATTCTCGCCCCTGCGCGGGTTCATGACACCCGCGGATTACGAGGGCGTCTGCCACAATATGCGCCTGAGCAGCGGCGTTCTGTGGCCGATGCCGATTACCCTGGACGTCAAAGAAGAGTTTGCCAAGTCGCTGAAGCCAGGAAGCAGCACGATTGCGTTGCGCGATGCTGAAGGCGTGATGCTTGCAGTGCTGCACGTCGAAGCCGTCTGGCAGCCGGACCGCAAGGCGGAAGCTCAATCCGTATTTGGAACCACCAGCGCGGTTCATCCCGGCGTCGATTACCTGTTAAACAAGGGCAATTCCTGGTACGTGGGAGGCCGAATTGAAGGCGCGCAAATGCCTTCGCACTACGACTTCCGCACGCTGCGTCTCACCCCGGCTGAATTGCGCGCCGAGTTTGCTCGTCTCGGCTGGCGCCGCGTAGTCGCGTTTCAAACCCGCAATCCCATGCACCGCGCCCACGTGGAGCTGACATTCCGCGCGGCCAAACAGGTCGAGGCCAACCTCCTCATCCATCCTTCCGTCGGGATGACCAAGCCCGGCGACGTCGATTACTTCACTCGGGTGCGATGCTACCAGTTGCTTCTTTCTAAGTTTCCCGCGGGAAGCGTCAAACTTTCCATGCTGCCGCTGGCGATGCGCATGGGTGGACCACGGGAAGCTATCTGGCACGCCTTAATCCGCAAGAATCACGGCGTAACCCATTTCATCGTAGGCCGCGACCATGCTGGTCCGGGAAAAGATTCCGACGGCAAGAACTTCTACGGCCCTTACGATGCCCAGGAACTCTTCAAGAAGCACGAAGCGGATATCGGCGTCACCATGGTTCCCTTCAACATGATGGTTTACCTCGAAGATCAGGATCAGTACGTGCCTGACAACGAAGTAACCAACGGATCCCGCGTTTTGAACATCTCAGGAACCGAGTTGCGCGATCGCCTGAATGAAGGACGTGAGATCCCGAGCTGGTTTACTTACCCTGAAGTCGTGAAGGAATTGCGCCGCAGCTATCCTCCGCGGCACAAGCAGGGCGTGACGATTTTCTTTACCGGCCTTTCGGGTTCGGGCAAATCGACCATCGCCAATGTCCTCGTGACCAAATTTCTTGAGGCCGGCGGGCGTCCGGTCACGCTGTTGGATGGGGATCTGGTGCGTAAACATCTTTCCTCGGAATTGGGTTTCTCCAAGGAGCATCGCGATATTAACATTCGACGCATCGGCTATGTAGCCTCGGAGATTACCAAGAACGGCGGCATTGCGATCTGCGCTCCCATCGCTCCCTATGATGCGACCCGCAAAGCAGTGCGCGGCATGATCGAACCGGTCGGCGGCTTCATCCTGGTCCACATCGCGACCCCGGTGGAGACTTGTGAACAGCGCGACCGAAAAGGTCTTTATGCCAAAGCTCGCGCCGGCATTCTCAAGGAGTTCACGGGGATTTCTGACCCCTACGAGGAACCCAAGGATGCTGACCTTGTAATTAATACGGCCGAATTGAGTCCCGAGGAGGCAGCGCAAGAGATTATTTTGCATCTAGAGCGTGAGGGCTTCATCGGGGTCAACGGACAGACAGCTTGATCTCGGAGCGAACAAGCTAGGCTGAGTGGTACTGGATTTTGGCATGCTCATCGAAAAGATCTTGATCGGCTTCGTGGTCGGTACTCTGATCGGTATGACAGGAGTGGGGGGCGGTGTGCTTCTGCTGCCTGTCCTGATCTTTTTTCTCAGGGTACCGCCCATCGTCGCCGTCGGATCTGACGCTCTCTTCAACTTCGTTACCAAGATCGGTTCGAGCTGGGTTCACCTCAGCAAAGGCACGGTTCGACGCAAAGTCGTTGCGGCATTGGCCGTAGGCAGCGTTCCGGGATCGATACTCGGGGTAAGCCTGCTGGGCCATCTTCGAACCGTGTACGGCACCGGCGTCAATGCGTTCATTACGACCGCTGTCGGGATTCTCTTGATCTGCATTCCGACTCTTCTTCTGTTCCAGAGCAAGATTGAAGAACACGTAGCGCATCGTTCTCCGACCTTGCAGTCATTCGCGGGGATGTCGGCGATCGGACTGTTAGCGGGCTTTCTGGTCGGCATGACTTCGGTCGGCTCAGGCAGCATCATCATGATGCTTCTGCTCCTGTTCTACAGCTTCTCACCCAAAGTGATGGTGGGCACCGACATTGTGCATGCCGTCATTCTTACTGGCGTAACCAGCCTGTTGCATTTCCGGCTCGGCAATATCGATCCCTACCTGGTGGGCTCCCTGCTGATCGGCTCCATCCCCGGTGGCTTGCTGGGTTCGCACTTGAGCACTCGCCTTCCTGTACCCTGGTTGAGAAGGCTGCTGTGCGCAGTATTACTGGCAACCGGCGCGCGCATGCTGTGGGCCTGAGCAAGAAATTCCAAAACACATGGCGAACAACCGCAACGCCGAAACTCTGCAACGCATTCAGTCTGCCATGGAAGCGGCGCGCGTCGTTTTCGGCCGTTTTACCGCCGGCGCGATTGAGGCGGAATACAAGATCGGACACGATCCCGTCACCGAAGCCGACCGGGCGCTCGACGCTGTCCTCCGCAAGGAATTGCTGCGCGATGGCGAGGGCTGGCTCTCCGAAGAAAGCGTGGACGATTACACTCGCCTCGAGAAAAGCCGCGTTTGGGTGGTCGATCCACTCGATGGCACACGCGAATTCGTTGCCGGCATTCCTGAGTTCTGCGTCTCCATCGCCATGGTGGAGAACGGGCGTCCCATCGCCGGTGGAATCTGCAACCCGGCCACCAACGAGGTGTTCCTCGGCTCGTTCGAATCAGGCGTCACCTACAACGGCAACCCGGCCCGGCCCAGCCATAGAACCACACTGGATGGCGCCACGGTATTAGCCAGCCGCAGCGAAACCAAGCGCGGAGAGTGGAAGCAGTTTGAGGGCGCGAATTTCAAGGTTCGCCCCATGGGATCGGTCGCCTACAAACTTGCATTGGTGTCCGCGGGCCTCGCCGACATCACCTTCACCCTGGTTCCGAAAAATGAATGGGATGTCGCTGCTGGAGTCGCTCTGGTGACCAGCGGCGGTGGATTTGTCAGCACCCTCGAAAACGGCTTGCTGCAATGCAATCGCCGTGACCCGTTGATCTCGGGCCTGATCGCCTGTGGTCCGAACCTGCGCGAACCTCTCCTTCAGTTGCTCGAGAATCACATGCAGCCCGCAGGTTCACAACCCAACCGAGCATAAGCGTCCAACGCGCAAACTTCCCTGCCGCCACTATTACCTTCTCCGGAAATGTGGTTTCACAACTTCCGCCATGACGGGTTGTGCCATGAGTAACTTTTTGCCGTACTCTATTTGCAGTACCCTAAGACCAATAAAAGAATAAACACAGAACAACCGTTCGGCGCTGACTGCGCTGTCCCCGGAGATTTGCAATGAGGCATTCGCCCATTTTTCGTTTGGTTCTTGCTATTGGATTGATCGCAACCGCCTTCGTCGGATGCTCCCGCGATCCCAACGTGCGCAAGCAGAAGTACTACGAAAGCGGTCAGCGCTACTTCGATAAGGGTCAATATCGCGAGGCCGCGATCCAATATAAGAACGCCATCCAAATCGATTCCACCTATGGCAATGCGCACTATCAACTGGCTCTGGCGCTCCTCAAGCTGCAGCAGTGGTCCACGGCGTATCAGGAACTTGGCCGGACCATCGAACTGCAACCGGACAACTATCAGGCCCGCATTGATCTGGCAAACCTGCTGATTGCGGCCCGCGAATTCAAACAGGCACAAGCGCAGACCGACCTGCTTCTCCAGCAGCAGCCCAACAATCAGCAGGTCCACATGGCCGTGGCGAACCTGCTCATTGGCCAGGAAAATTATCCTGCCGCCATCCAGGAGATGCAGAAGGCCATCGCTCTCGCCCCCACCAACTGGGAGCCGTATCTCGATCTCGCCCTCGTGCAGATAAGAGCCAATCAGCCCGACGCCGCCGAAGTGAATTTCAAGAAAGCGGTCGAGGTGAATCCCCAGGCGGTGCAGGCCCAACTGGCCCTCGGCAGCTATTACCAGTCACGTAGCCGCTTCCCTGAAGCCGATCAGCAATTTCGTCACGCCATGGATCTCGATCCCAAGAATCCCGATCCGCCGGCCGCCGTCGCGCGTCTCTACATTGCGCAGGGAAAAAAGGCTGAGGCCGAAGCATTCCTGAAGCAAGTCAAAACCAAATTTCCTGACAACTCCACCGGCTACCGCATGCTCGGCGACTTCTATTTCGCCACCGGCGACCTCGACAAAGCCACTGCCGAGTACGCCTCGGTCTATCACGACCACCCCAAAGACATGCAGGTCGAGAAGAACTACATCCAGTTGCTCATCCTGAAAAATCGTCTCGACGAGGCAGGCAAGCTGAACGATGCAATTCTCGCGGCCAACCCAAATGACAACGAAGCTCTGATCTATCGCGGCCAGATCCAGATCCGGAGCGGTCACGCCAGTGACGCCGCCCAGACTCTACAAAACGCCTTGAAGAACGACCCCGACAGCGGCGTGGCCCACTACCATCTGGGTCTTGCGCTCGACGCAATGGGGAACCCCGAGCGTGCCGTCGAAGAATGGCGCTCCGCCGTGCGCCTGCGTCCCGATCTCATCGAGGCGCAACGCGCCCTCGCCAATGCCGCCATCCGCAAGGGCGACATGGAAACCTTGGAACAGACGGCGTCGCAAATCATTAAACTGCAGCCCACTTCGCCGGATGGCTACGCCATGCGGGCGCTCTCCAAAATCAATCGCAACCAGTTCACCGCCGCCGAACTGGACGTGAGCAAAGCCATCGAGGTTGCCCCGCAAAGTGCCGTCGGCTACATCCAACTGGGAAACCTGAAGCTCGTGCAAAAGCAATACATCGACGCGGGCAAAGCTTTTCAGCAAGCTCTCGATCGCGATCCCAACTCGAACGATGCGCTCAGCGGACTGATGAATACTTACCTGGCCCAGAACCAACCCGACAAAGCGATCGCAACCGCGAACGCGCAAATCGCCAAATCGCCGAACAGCAGCGCGTTCTACGATCTGCTGGGCACAGTCCTCTTCAACAGCAAGAAAGATCTCGACGGCGCCGAAGCCGCATTCACAAAAGCAGCTCAGCTCGACAAGAACAACTCGGACGCCCTGCTCAAGCTCGGCCAGGTCCAGGTCGCCAAAGGCTCAACCGACCAGGCCCTCGCGACTTATCGAGAATCGCTGAAGAACAATCCTCATGAGGCCACGTTTTACATCCTGATGGGCGAACTCTACGAGCACAAGCAGGATTGGGCCAACGCCAAGGACGCGTATCAAAAGGCCCTCGAAATCATACCGGAGAATCCGCTGGCCTCGAACAATCTGGCGTACGTCATGCTGCAATCCGGCGGCAACGTCGACATGGCCCTCTCGCTCGCGCAAACCGCCCGCCGCGGCATGCCCGATTCACCCTATGCCGCCGACACTCTGGGTTGGATCCTTTATCAGAAGGGCGCGTATCAATCCGCAGTTGATCTTTTCCAGGAAGCGCTCAAGCTGGGCGAGAAAAGCAAAGCGCCCGACGACGCCACGGTTCACTATCACCTGGGACTCGCCTACGAAAAGACTGGCAAGAACGATCTGGCCCGCCAGCATCTGGAACGAGTCCTGAAGATCGATCCCAACTACAGCCAGGCCGCCGACGTAAAAAAGCAGTTGTCCCAGCTGAAATCGTAGTTAACCATATTGCTCGACAAAAGGGTGCCCCACGGCTCGCGCCGTTCGAGACGTGGGAAAGCGCTACGACCTACGCAAATTCGCCGGTTTCCCGATTTGGCACAAATCTTGTCAAGCCCCCTTTTGCGGCCAATTCCCCTCAACTCCTTCATTGCAAACAGAAAATAAAGTTGCAAAACGTGGCGGGTTTACCCCCCTGAATATGCTAGGCTGAATATATAGACGAAAAAGAGGCGCAGGCATCCAGCCCGCGCCTTTTTTCTTTTGTGTGGTGCGGACCTGCCCTGAGCGTAGTCGAAGGGGCCCTAGCCCGCGAAATCTCCAACTCAAATTCAAATCAAAGGGAGAAAAGTGCGCCCGGGCGAACCGCCGCGCACGCAACGCTTATGACAGACAATTCTGCTGCTTCGACAAAGCCGCGCCGCAAGCTTCGATCGATCGGGCGCTCGGCACGGTACACCAAACGCAAAGGAATGATGGCGGAATTGATCTTCGTGGTCAAAGCCGCCAGCATGGGGTTCGCGGTGAGCAAGCCCTACGGCGACTGCGAGCCCTACGACGTGGTCATCGAGGAAAACGGCCGCGTGTTTCGGATTCAGGTGAAATCGGTTTTCACCACCTCCCGCTGGGGATACAGCATCTCCGTGGCTCACAACCGCCAGCACAAACCTGTCGTTCAATATTCCGCGCAGGAAATCGATTTCGTCGCCGCCTACGTGGTGGCTCACGATGCCTGGTACATCATCCCGGTCGCGGAGATTGCGAATCTCGCGCACATCCGCCTCTATCCCGAGGGCACAAAAAGATACGATGGCGGGCGCTTCGAGAAATACCGCGAAGCCTGGGACCTGCTCCGTCGAGGAGCGGCACGCCCGACCGAGGCATAGGGACGCAATGAATGACGTCTTCAAACGAATCCCGATGAAAAAACCGGGTGCCCCACGTCTCGCGCTTTTCGAGACGTGGGCCAGACCGGCAAAGGCCTTTTGCCGATCACACCCCCAAATCGGCAAAGGCCTTTTGCCAATCTTCAAACCGCCCCACTCAAGCCAAAAGACGGCTTGAGTGGGCCACCGGCCGCAGTCCGCCATCCGATCGAAACACGGACGAAGCGGCACCACGCACCATACAAAATCAACCCCAAATCAACCTACGACGAGGACTAAAAAGCCATGAACGAACCAACCGAGATAACCAAGAAGCAACCATGCCGGCGGACCCCGCTAGCCGAACTCCACTGCTGCGCCTGCCGGGGATGCGGCGAACCGATGCTCCTGGCCTGGGACGGACAAACCCAGAAGTACGGCGGAATGTGCCCGTTCTGCGGTGTCTTCTCACCCCTAAGATCAGCCGTAGACGCCAACCCACCGAGGCCCTCATGATGATGATCACCGAAGAATGTCATGCTGAGGAAATGCAGGCCTACGCAACGCGAACGAGTCCGCTTCAGCGGACGGCACTAGACCATCAAAACCTCAGCCCTCCACCCAGAATGTCATCCTGAGGAAGTGCAGGCCTTCGCAACGCGAAGGCCTGCCGACGAAGGATCCCTGCACTACTCACCGCCAGGGCTCGCCCAGACTATCGCGTTCATTTTACTCACGAGGGTGCCCCGTCCAAGCTCCGCTTGGGCGGGGGTTCTTGTCGGCTGAGCGCAAGACGCACGGCAGGATAGGCGAATGAGCGCTCGCACGGCACTATTGCGGGCAGAATTTTTCTTGCAAATCCCAAACCCTAACGTCGAAAAGCCCGGCGTTAGGATGGGCCACCCCACCCAGGTTAGCGTGCAAAGAACGGACGCGAACCTAGGGCACGAGGCGCTTAAAGCTTCTGTCCTCTCGCCACTTGCCCTGGCTGGAGGAATGTTTTGGGGTATTTGCCTTCGCCGCAGAACTTGAATGAGCCAAATTCCTTGTACCACGGCCCATCGGGAACATCTGGCTGGGATTCCATCCAAACTCGCAGTTGGTTGAGGTCTTCGAGGCCGACGTTCCGGTCGTGCATGCGCTCGACCAGATGGTCACGAACGGCGGCCGGGAGCCGGGACCAAGTTTCGATCTTCATTCGGTCAAGCCTTCGTTCGGTCAACGCTTCATTCGGTTGGCCCTGGCACTATTCGCCAAACACGAAGCGGCCTAACTGGTCTCCCAACTGCTTGACCTGCTCGGGGTCGTGGGCGGCGCGGAAGCGTTCCGCCAACTGGAAGAATGCTTTCTCTTTTTGTCGTTGGGCTTCGATTCCCTGCTCGATGAGATCTACGAGCACGCGATTGTCGCTGAGATCGCGCTGCCTGGCCAGGCTTTCGACCTGTCGGGCGATCTTGGGGGGCAAGGTTACACTTCGGCGGACGTGCTTCGCACAGGCGGATTTCGCATGAGCTCGTTTTGCGGTTGGCATCGTAGCACCAGTATACACCATTATGGTGCACAGAAACACCCCACTCAAGCCAAAAGACGGCTTGAGTGGGCCACCCGCGCGTTCATTTTACTCACGAGGGTGCCCCGTCCAAGCTCGCTTGGGCGGGGGTTTCCGTCGGCTGAGCGCATCCGCGACTTCCCCCCACCATGAGATACGTATAGACATATTCATGTATATTCATGGAACGGTCGATAGCATGCACCGGGAAAGCCAGAACTGAAATGACCATGAAAACGAAAGAGCCGTCCGCTTCACGAAGGCCGCGAGTAGAAAAAGGCAGTGGAAATGTCTTCGCCGACCTCGGCCTGCCTCATCCCGAACAGGAGCTGTTGAAGGCCAAGCTCACCCTGCAGATCTACCGACTCATCAAGCGGCGCGGCCTCAAGCAAGCGGAGGCCGGAAAGATTCTTGGCATCCAGCAGCCTCATGTCTCCGCATTAATGCGCAACCGCGCCGGCGCTTTTTCCGTCGAACGCCTCATGGACTTTCTCACGGCCCTCGGCCAGGACGTGGAAATCATCGTAAGGCCAACGCGTAAGCCCCACGGTGAGGTCTCCGTGGTGGCGTGAAAGGAACAGTGCGCGGCGACAGTCCCCACCCTAACGTCGAAAAGCACGACGTTAGGATGGGCCACCCTCTATAACCTTGTCGGCGTTGTCGAAAATGCGGGGACAGACGGGACGTACCCTAGTTTCTATGTGACTAGTTGGCCGGTGGCCCATTCTAGTCGCGTTCTTTGCGACTAGAGTGGGGCCCTTAACGCCGTGAGAACAGCCCCATTGTGAGAAACTCTGGGAATGGAAAAGAGGAGACTTCGGGTGCTCAAATGGCTCGGAACCATCCCGGCGGTCGGAGTCTGCACTCTTTGCAATCGTGAGTTCAAGGTCCCCATGACCGCCATAAAGAGGGTTGCGGATGCGCAAGAGTCCCTCAAGCTTCAGTTTGATCAGCATCAGTGCAAAGAAGAGTAGACGCTTGGATTTTCTGACCGGGAAAGGGAAATCTGGCAACTCCACCGCAGAATGTTATCCTTGAAGCGAGCACACCATGACAGGAAAGCAACAAGTAGAATCCCTCCTGCACAAGTTACCCGACAACTGTTCGCTGGAAGACATCCAATATCACCTTTACGTGCTGGAGAAGGTGCAGCGCGGACTGGATGAAGCCCGCACCAGCGGCACGCTTTCGCAGGAAGAAGCGGAAAAGCGGCTCGGCAAATGGCTCACCGAGTAGTCTGGTCTCCCCGCGCGCTCGCTGACGTGGAGGCGATCGTCCTATATTGCCTCGGATTCCCCTTTTTACGCTGGCTCGGTAGTTCGACGCATCGTCGCACTCACGCGGACACTTGAGAAATTCCCATTTGCCGGCCGCAAGGTGCCGGAGTTCGAGGATGAAAACCTGCGCGAAGTGATCGCTTACAGCTATCGGATTATTTACCGTGTTGAGACTGCGGAAGTGATTGTCGCGGCCGTAATCCACGGAAAACGGGATCTGGACAGTAAGTAGGACGGACAGCGGCGCGGAAAGACAGAACTAACGTGAATGTAAGGCTCACGCCATGCCCTTCCCATGACTCGATCAATGCGCCAGGACGATCCTTGAGCGCCTTAGTCGGCGGCTATGCCTGCGCTTACCACCGCTTCGCGGCGGCGGGTGGAGCGGTTGGGCGGGAGGCCGGCATCGCGAATCTTGTAGAGCAGGGCGCGGTAGCTGATGGACAACGCACGCGCGGCCTGCTTGCGGTTCCAGTGATGGGCCTGTAGAACTTTCAGAATGATCTTGCGCTCCAGTTCGCGGGTTGCCTTGCGGGTCAGGGCTTTCAGCGAGATTGGGCCATCGAGGTTGATGTCGGGATTGAAAAATTCCTGCTCGTTGTGAGTTACGAGATCGTTGCTGATCACATCTTCGCTGCCCAGGATCACGTAACGCTTGATCAGGTTTTCGAGCTCGCGGATGTTTCCCGGCCAGTGATATTTCTGCAGCACGCCCATCAGTTCAACGGACAAGGCGCGGGCGCGGCAATTGTATTTGCGATTGTAGTATTCGAGGAAATACTGGACCAGAGCTTCGATATCGCCACGGCGCTCGCGCAACGGCGGCATCCGCAGGCTCACCACGTTGATGCGGTAATACAGGTCCTGCCGGAAGGTGCCATTCTCGATCTCGACATCGAGCTGACGGTTGGTGGCGCAGACGATGCGGACTTCGACCTTCTTGTCTTCCTGCGCGCCGATGCGGCAGAATTGTCCGTCCTGCAACAACTGCAGCAGCTTCGACTGCAGGGCCAGATCAAGCTCAGAAATCTCATCGAGGAAAAGCGTGCCGCGATGGGCCATCTCGACGCGCCCCGGCTTGGTGCCATAAGCTCCGGTGAAGGCTCCCTTCTCGTAGCCGAACAACTCGCTCTCGAGCAGGGTTCCGGGAATCGCAGGGCAGTTCACTTTGACGAACGGTCCGCTCTTCCACGGGGACAGGCCGTGGATCATGCGGGCGATAATGTCCTTGCCGGTCCCGCTCTCGCCATTGATCAACACGGGGACGTTGGCCGAGGCAACCTTGTCCATGCGGGCGCGCAGGGACTGCATGGCTTCAGACTTGCCAAAGACGACGGCGTCGGGAGGAAATTCGCCTAAGGGATGGACTAGAGAACTGACAGAATTTGTCGCTGGAATAGGCATCTTTTTGCGTGCGGCTCCTCTACCCAGCCTCTGATGTGCATCCGGAGAGCCAAATGGGGCAGGCCCCTGTTTACCCCTGTGAATATTAGTTTACTGTTGATTAGTCAATGACTTACTGAAATTCCTACGGGATGGCGTGGGGCGCAAAAGACCGTGGAAGTAGGGCTCATTGCCAGGATTTTGGATAGGAAAAACTTTTCACACAGAAGAACTTACTTTCCGTCGAACCATGGGCTTGTCGCTGACCAGCGGATGGGAGAATTTGAGCCCGAGAAGATGGTAACCATCGACGTGGGTTACTCGCACGGTGCGGGCTCGCAAGATGCGCGATGCCTTAGGAAAGGAGTTGCCGGAGACCAAGGGTGCGCTGGGTATCTCCAACAGAACCTGCGCCGAGAGCGGCAAGGAGCGGCGAACGGCGACCAGGGCGCCACCTGCGGAAATATTCAGCGCTGTGGCGAATTCCAGTAGTTCCTTGCCATCCTCGTCGCGACTGCGGACAAAAATGGGAATTGCCAGCGGCAGCCGTGGCCACTTCCGGCTTTCAGTTTCGGGGGTTCGTCGCTTCAACCGTCTTCCTCAAGAATGGACTTAACTCATTCTTTACCGCACCTTGTGGGCCAAACCGTGTCTGGAACCTGGACGCTTCAGAGGGCAAAACCTGGGGAAAGCACGCCTTTTCGCTAAAACTGGCCTGCAAAAAGAGCAGTTGTGCGTCCTTGCCTTTGCCATTTATTCGCCATTTTTCAGAGCTTTTAGAAAGGCTTTGAGTACTTCGGAATGCAAGCTTTTGCCCTTCCGTGACTACTTCCTTGCGTTTTCCGTTGACACAGGGAAAGCCATGTCTTAGCATCGCGAGAGTCAGCATTCACCTCAGCGAGTTGAGTGCCATCCTCCCTCGCCGTACAAATCACTGAGCTCCAGATAATGGCCGCAACGCCTGAAAAGACGTGTCTGCCGCAAGCGAAAGAGTCTAAAGCAGGCTACGCGGAGCTGTGCCCGGCGAAGACCTCGGACGCCCCTTGCCCCGATCCAGGCTGTAACCAGGATTTGCTACAGCAATTTACCCAGCTTCAGGAACGGTTTCAGCGGACGACCAATGCCCTGGCCTCGGCTGCCCATGACCTTAAGACTCCGCTAGCCATTCTGAACGGTTATGTCGAGCTCTTGCAGAGCGAAAAGTTGGGTGGATTGAACGAGCGCCAACGCGAGATTCTGGGCGACATGCGCAGCAGCGGCCAGCGGCTGGAGCACTTCATTCAAGACTTCCTTAGTTTCAGCCTCCTCGAAATCGGCGAGATGAAGATGCACTTCGAAGCCGCCGACCTTAACGCTTGTCTGTCGGAGGTTTGCCGCTTGTGGTCGCACTCCTTCCAGGAAAAAGGGCTGGCGCTATATTTTCTGGCCAATGAGAAACTGACCGAGTTTGCTTTTGATGTACCAAAGATCCAGCGCGTGGTTTCGAATCTGCTGGAGAATGCATCCAAGTTCACGCCCGCAGGAGGCACGGTGTGGTTGCACGCTGAGCCTTACATGTGGGAGCGGCGAAGCGCCAGCAATCCGGATAATCTCACGGAACGCCGGCGACAGATGATTTCTCATCCCAATTCCGTGAAGGTGAGCGTATCCGATACGGGTCCGGGCATCCCGGCGGAATACCACATTGAAGTGTTCGACGATTTCTTTCGTTTGCCACAAAGTGAGAGTCAGGCGGGAATGGGGCTGGGCCTGGCGATCGCCCGTCGCCTGGTCGGCGGCATGGGCGGCAAGATCTGGGTGGAGAGCGAACCGGGCGCGGGTTGCAAGTTTTCTTTCATTCTGCCGCTTCTGCCGCCTTCGACCGCAACCAACAATGTCGTCAACCCAGTAGTCAACCCTGTAATCAGCCCTGTAGTCAACCCCGGGAAAAGCAAATGAAAGCTGCGGCCAACAACATTCTGCTCGTCGACGACGAACCTGGAATGCTGCGCTACATCCGAACCCTGCTCGAAGTGGACAACTACAAAGTCGAGACCGCCAGCACTGGCGAAGAAGCGTTGGAGCGAGTGCAGAAAGGTCTGCGTCCCGACCTGGTCTTGCTCGACTTACTGATGCCCGGCATCGACGGCCTTGAAACCCTGGAACAACTGCGGAAGCTGCAGCCCGGGGTTAAAGTTGTGATGCTCTCCTGCGTCAGCGATACCCGCAAGGTGGTACAGGCAATTCGCCTGGGCGCGCACGATTACCTGACCAAACCGTTTCAGAAGAGCGAACTGGACACGGTGATCGACCAGTGTCTGGGGACCAATCAGCAAAATTATCCCGGCGAAGTGGAAGAAGTCGGCGATGAAGTTTTCTTTGTCGCTGCCAGTCCGGTGATGCGCAAGCTTCGTTCGCAGGCTGCTCTCGTCGCGAACGTCGACATTCCGGTGCTGATGCTGGGCGAAAGCGGCACGGGTAAGGAAGTGATGGCGCGGCTCATCCACAAGCTGTCTCCGCGCGCCCATCGAACTTTTCTCAAGGTAAACTGCGCCGCCGTGCCCGCGGACTTGCTGGAGAGCGAACTATTCGGCTACGAGGCCGGAGCTTTCACGGGTGCCAATCATGCCAAGCCCGGAAAATTCGAGTTGTGCAACAAAGGGACAATACTGCTCGACGAAATCGGAGAGATGCCGCCCAGCCTGCAGGCTAAGTTGCTGCACGTGTTGCAAGACCAGCAATTTTCCCGCCTGGGCAGCCGGTCCATGATCAAAGTGGATGTGCGCATTCTGGCCGCGACCAACATCAATATTCCCGAAGCGCTCGCGAACAAACGTCTGCGCGAGGATCTTTACTACCGGCTCAACGCTTTCACGCTATCGGTTCCTCCGCTGCGCGAACGCAAGGAAGAAATTCCCATCCTGCTCAAACATTTCATGGCCAACATGTCGGAGCGGTATGCGCGGCCTCCATTGCCGCTTTCGACCGAGTTGCTGCAAGCCTGCCAGGATTATTCCTGGCCGGGCAATCTTCGCGAGCTGAATAACTTCGTGAAGCGCTATCTGGTCCTGGGGGATGAGAAGCTGGCCATCCAGGAACTGAGTCCGAAAACTGACGGCAGCGGAGCCCAGTTCGATCCGGTGGCGCATGGTTCCGGGGATTCAGCCGGGGGCTTGAAGTCTCTGGCTCGCACCGCCAAGGACGGGGCCGAAGCTGAGGCTATCAGCAAGGCTCTCGACGAAACCAATTGGAACCGAAAGCAGGCGGCCGCGCTGTTGAAGATCAGCTACAAGGCGCTGTTGTATAAGATCCGCCAGTACGGCATCGCACAGTCCAAGAGCCACAAGCTTTCCGCTGGCGCTTAGATTCTTCCAGTGTGTTATCGAGGCCTCCACTTTGCCCTTAACGAGACAAAGCGGGGCCCAAGGTTCGTGCCCCTGCGGGCGTAGAGCAGATTCCTCTTCGTCAAAATTCCTCCCGCCGAGAGATTGCGAGCCCTGGGGAGGGGTTTTGAGTGCTATGGCCTGGTTTCGTCAACCATGGCGATTGCGGTAGTATCAGCACCGCAGATGAATCCGCTAGAGCAGCGCGCGAGTATGCGATTTGTTTGTGTCTGGTTGGCTCCGCGTGACGGTGCGACCTGCCCGGCGGTGTAGGTAACACACACCCGTGGTATCAGAACGCGGCTCTTCGAGGGCTTGGTCATTGCGTTTGAGCAGTACCCTCGCGACCGGGCACTACGCTGGCGCCTGATGAGGGAGCTTAGAAGTAATGCACTTGAAAGACTTTCCATTGCTTACGCTCGTAGTGTCATTTGGAGCTCTGTGGCTGGCGGCGGAGATCGGCAACAGCCTTCGCAAACGAATGGGCCCCGAAGGAGGAGGACCGGGACGATTTCGGAATTGTGCTTGGTGCTACGCTGACACTGCTGGGACTTCTCATCGGGTTCAGCTTCTCGATGGCCATCAGCCGCTACGATCAGCGGAAGAATTACGAAGAGGCCGAAGCCAACGCAATTGGTACAGAGTACGTGCGGGCCGACCTGCTGCCTGCCGCGGATGCGGCGGAAGTGCGCGAGCTACTGAAGAAGTATCTCGATCAGCGCGTGTTGTTCTACACGACCCGCGACCCTCGCCAGCTCGCAAGGGTCAACGCGGACACGGCGGAACTCCAGACCAAGCTATGGGCCGCCGCCCGGGCTCCGGCCGCAGAGCAGCCCACACCTATAGTTGCCCTCGCCGTTTCCGGCATGAATGACGTGTTGAACTCGCAGGGATACACGCAGGCAGCATGGTGGAACCGCATCCCCCGTTCGGCTTGGGTCTTGATGGTGGCCATCGCCCTCGGCTGCAACTTGTTGATCGGGTACGGCGCACATCGGAGAGATTTGCGGATATTTCTGATCGTTCCGATTGCGGTGTCCATCTCGTTCTTCCTGATCGCTGACATTGATAGCCCACGCAGAGGTACGATTCACGTGGCTCCGCAGAATCTGTTGAGCCTCTCACAGTCCCTATCTGCCCAGTAGGCGGAGCGCAGGAGCGCAGAGGACCCGGCGGTCATGTGTTTGACGTAACATCGCCTCTCTAACGCTCATTGAGGGGGTTTGAGCGCTATGGCCTGATAACGTCACTTGAGAAGATGTGCAGTTGTCTCTTCGATCTGAGCGGACAGATCGTTCCTCTCGGAGCGAGTGATGGGATTCAAGGGGTGAGTTTGAAGACCACTCCGCAGCCGCTCGCAACGCAAGCGATATTACCCCCGCGCGGCGCTGTACCGTAAAGGTTGCCCGCCGAGTCCCGAACCAGACCCGAGGATGGTGCCATCCCATCTGGGCCGGAGAATGTGTGCAGGACGATCTCCTGACCGGTTGCTTTTAGTTCGAACACTACCCCGCAACCTTCCCCAGACTGGCCACAGGAGAGGTCACCTCCATACCTTGTTGTACCGTACAAATTGCCAGTTTCGTCCATGACAAGGGTTCCCAATGCCTCCGATCCGTCGGACCCTCCGGCGAATGTGTACAAAATGGAGTAGCTGTTTCCGCTTGTGTCCATCCTAAACACCAATCCGTCCCCGGCAGATGTTGTTCCATACAGATTTCCCGTTTGATCAAGCATTAGGCCAGCGCAAGGTGGTCCGTCAGTAAGACCGAAAGTGTGCAATACGATCTCCCTCCCGGTCGTGTCCAGCTTGAAGACGGTTCCAAAAGGAGCAGAGGGATTCCCGCCCTGCAGGGTCGTGCCATACAGATTGCCAGCTTTGTCTCGAACCAAAGTGCCCTCGGGGTGGGCTCCATCCCCGGTCGAACTGCCGGTGAAGTTGTACAGGACGGTTTCGTTTCCCTTACTCACCTTGAAAACGATTCCGCAACCGCCCTGGCCGCCAGTATCACATCCTGACCCGCCGCCGCCGGTGGTGCCATAGAGGTTTCCGCTCGGATCGCGGATCAAGCCTGCCAATGGGTTCTCCCCGTCGGACGGAGGTCCCGCAAACACGTGCGGCTTAGCCTCTTTCCCATTGGTTCCGATCCTGTAAACGATGCCGCGTGCGAATTTGGTGCCAATGCCAGTCGGGGTCATGCCGAACAGATTTCCTGATGGGTCTTGGACCACGCCTCCATAGGGCTTGTTCCCATCTCCACGCCGCTCGAAGCTGTGCAGCGTTGTAAGCACTCCGGTCGTATCCAACTTAAAGACGGTGCCGTGCTGCCAGAGGCCGCCGTTCAAAGTGGTGCCATACAGATTTCCTGCCTTGTCCAGAATCAATCCTGCGTAGGGATTAGCTCCTTCGCCGCCACCGCCAGTGAACGTGTGAAGTACGGTGAATGTTTGCGCGTCCGCTGCCACGACGGTTGCCGCGAGCATTGCTAGTGCTTGTGTGGCACCTGCGCTCCGCCAGTGTCTTCCCAAGACCGAGCCTCGATGTTGCAATGCCTTCGTCATGTTTCCATTCTTTGAACCCCACCGATCCTACTCCTCCGGCACAGCCTGTCAACGAGACTTTCAGCCCATACAGAGAGAGAGAGTAGGGCATATTAGAGTCTAGACTAGGACTCGTAGCTGTCGAAACATCCCGATAGCACTCATTGACCGGATTCTGAGGAGATCACTGGATGTCGCTTCTCTTCTCGGAATGACAATACGATGAGATTGTCAGTGCAGGAGCAACCTGGGCAGGTTCCAATGCCGCCAGACGCTGACTACCCTTAATAGGAAACAGACGACGGCACCAAGGATAGTCATCAGCTTGGGATTCATCTTTAGACTCAGGCCCAGAGACCAGCACGGCTGCGCCCGCGAGCGCTGCGGTCGCATACACATCGGCGCGAAGAACGGTTGGAATGCGGGCGAGCAAAACGTCGCGTATGGTGCCGCCGCCAACGCCGGTGACGCCTCCCATCAACACCGCGATGAATGGATGTATTCCAAAATCGAGCGCCTTGGCCGCTCCCGCAACCGCAAATAATCCCAATCCAGCAGCATCGAAAACGATAATTACCCAGGCGGGAACATGGATGACCAGTTGGTAGGAACAAAATACAACCGCGCCCCCGACAAACGCTGTCGTTGGATATCGCCAATCGCGAATTGAATTCGGAGGGACCGCCCCAATCAGCAGATCGCGAATAATCCCGCCGCCCAGCGCCGTCGCAAACGCCACTACCATCAGGCCCAGCAGATCGAGATTCGCTTGAATTCCTGCCATCGCGCCCTCGACCGCGAACACAAAGGTGCCCAGCAAATCGATGACAAGAAGCATTCTGGCAGAGTCGTACTTGATAAGGCCCTCGCGGTGGTTAGCGCCGGCGGCTATCGTAACACTCAGGGACACTCTGCTGAAGTGAGATTCGAGATGGCGCCCGGATAGGTAAAGACCTGTGGCCTTATTGAACGACGAGCGTAACCACCGTGGTCCTGGTCGCGTTGCCCGATACCGCGTTGACCGTTACGGCATAAGTTCCCGCGGGAGTACCCGTCGTGGTCGTCGTGGTCGTGCCTGAACCACAAGCGGGCAGAAACATAATGAGCGCGAACAACCCGGCCAGCAGCAACCCCATCAGCAACCGCCTCCGGCGAAAGGTTTTGCCTCCCAGTCCCACACCGAGCAGCGCCAGCCCTGACACGGGAAGCAAAGTCGCGTAGAGCGGCATCCCTGGACCGCCTCGATGGCGCAACTCGGTGGTGGTCGTCACGCGTGCGACGGTGTTGATGATCAACTGCGAACTCTGCGCGCCGGTGTTGAGATTGGGGATGGGATTGTTATTGCCCGGCAAACAAGTTGCTCCGGTGGGCAGACCGCTGCCGCAGGCGATGGAGACGCTATCGGGAAATCCGCTGTTCGCGCTGGGCGTAACCGTGGCATTGTAGACCGCGGGCACGCCGGCGGGGACGGTGAGAGTAGCCGGGGCGACCGTGAGTTTGAAATCATTTACGGTGACGCTCGCGCTGGCCGTGGCTAACTGAGACTGCCCGACAAATGCCGCACCGCTGTTCCCTAAACTCACTGTGCCACCAGGTAAGGTCGGTGCGGCCGGAGTCAGAATCACGGTAATGGTGGCCGTGGCAGCGGCATTAAGCGTACCAATGTTGCACAGCACGGTCTGGTTGACGGCGTTGCCGCAGGTCCCCGGGCTCGCAGTCGCGGAAACGAAGGTCGCGCCTGCCGCCGGCAAGTTGTCGACGAAAGTCACGCCATTCGTGAACTCACCGCTGTTTGTAATGGTGTAAGCGAAACTGACCTGGCTGCCCATCCCAACCACCAGCGGAGTGGCAACGGGCGATGGCATTGTCAAGTTCAGGACAGGTGCAAGCTTGGCCACATATGCATCATTCGGTCCGCTGAGATTTCCCTGTGCAGAATTCAACACAGGGAAATTGGTTGACCATGTTTCTCCCGCTAGGTAGCTGGAGCCTTGCTGATCGAGCGCGATGCCGGTACCTATATCCTCGGCATTTCCTCCGAAGTAGCTCGAGGTACTGGTGGGGGCGCAAGTAGGCGTTGTGATCGGACTGCAGGTGGCAAGCGTGTCGATGCTGGCATAGAACGCGTCGCTGGGGCCTCCGCCGTATTTCGTTTGCAACGCATTCCCGACGATCGGGAAGTTTGGAGAATTGGTCCAGCCGGTAATCCGCGCAGCCGCATTGTTGTCCACGCCAATCGCCGTACCGACGTCCGTTCCAGCGCCGCCGAGATAGCTAAAGTAATTCAGGGGAAGCGGTACGGTGCAGGCCGTGCCGGTGCAAAGTATTCCGAGTTTCGCGACGAACGCGTCCGTTCCGCCCCCGTTTGACGCCTGCAATGCTGTGGTTCCGGTGTCGCCGGCATTGAAATCAGTAGAAGTCGTCGAACCAGTGACGTAAGCGTTCGGACTGGTATCGACAGCAATGCCGTAGCCGATATCGTCGCCGGAGCCGCCGAGATAAGTCGAATACAGCAGTTGGGTTCCGGCAACGCCCGAGGGATTGAACTTGGCCACGATGACGTCATACCCACCCTTGTTCGTCGCTTGAAAAGCGTTGAGCACGGGCATGTCGATGAAATTCGTACCCCCGGTAAAGTACGCATTCGAGTTGGTATCTACTGCGATGCCGCCGCCCACAACCGTGCCCGTACTGGGGCTGCTTCCGCCAAAGTACGTCGAATAGAGTACGCTGGCGGAGCCGCTCGCATTCGGATCGACCTTGGTAAAGAAGAATTGGTTCAAGCCTGCTATCTTCGGCGCCGTTTGAAAGGCGCCAATCGTGGACGGAAATCCTGTCCCCACGTCGGCGGAGGTGGTTGTCCCGGTTACATACGCGTTGCTGCCCCCCTGGTCGACCGCCAGGCCCGAAGCGATGTCTATGCCGTGGCCGGAAAGATACGTGGAATACAACAGGATCCTTCCCGTGGGATCGAGCTTGCTGACAAATACGTGCTTGCCGCCGCTAACCGGCTTGGTCTGAAACGCGGCGTTGTTGGGCCCGTTCGTCGTGGGGAAATTACCGGAACTTGCAGTACCCGCAACGATCACATCGAAACCGGTATCCGTGGCGACCCCGGCAGCATAATCGGTGCCGCTTCCACCCAGGTACGTGGCAAACAGCAGAGTCCCGGTGGGATTGAACTTGGCTACGAAAACATTGGCAGTCGCTCCCGCCCCGAGATCGGGCTGGAATTCTCCTGTCGTCTGGGGGAAGTTGGTTGATTCAGTCGATCCCGCTACGTACGCGTTGGAGGCCGCATCCACCGCAATTGCAGGACAGCCCGGAGTAAAGGGAAGGCCAGTAATCGCGGAACAACTCTCAGCTCCCGTGCCCCCGAGATACGTTGAGTAGGCGAGCACCGGATCGATGATTAATGTTTGGCTGCGATCGTAATCGCCGAGTTCAAAACCGACTTCGTCTTTCTTTTGGCCCCGCAATTCAAAGCGGCCTGCCACGATCCGTTCCTCGGCTCCAAACTTCTGATACACGTGCGGAGCTCGCAGTCGCACATCACTCCCGGCAACGTCAAAAACGAGATCCCCTCCAGCGACAATTCTTGGATTCTTGAGGCTGTGACTCGCGAAATTCTCGAACCTCAGCGCAACTTGCCTGGGATCACTGCCGGGCGCAACTTCGAAGTCATATTCCAGTTGCCCCTGATTGCCGTAGTACACCAGGTCCACGCCGGGATACACGTTGTAGTATCGCACCCGCGCGAACTGCGGAATGTCGCGGTGCCATTTTGCGGGATCGTTCCCGATGAAGTAATTGCTTCTTCCGGGAAGTTGAACATCACCGACCGGCTCAGCGCTGGAATTTGCTCCTACCAGCTGCATGCTCACCGCGGAAGTCTGAGCGGCCGGATGCCGCGCTTCAGATGCCGCGTGCTCCAGAACCAGGACGGCTTCTTGCGCCGTGAGATACAACCCGTAGCCGCTGCCTCGTGCGGCGAATTTCACCCTGGCATCGATCTGTCCCTGGTTCGGCTCAAACATCAGCGGCAGATGGCTATACGTGGCCAGAATTTGCTTCGGGCTTTGGGACGGAGCATGAGTGGAAGCGACAAACGCCGTGCGAGTTCGATCGGAAGCGTCGGCAACCTGGAGCTTCGCCCTACTGGAACTCATGGTCAAAGCGATGGCTGCGAGCAGCATCAACAGAGTCATGGCCACAAGGATGCGGCTTGGCGAACAAATCTTTCCCGACCGACGGCGATTCAATCTCACTGAACTCCTCCGATTTCCGCGATGTCTTTTCCCGATTTCAGGGAGAGGAAGAAGAAACGGCGCACCAACAGCACCCCGAGTCGCGCCCGCGAAGCGGCTTGCGTACTTGCCACCAAAAAATAAGAGCAAAAGATAACTAATTACTTAAACATCTGACGGATACCCTGTCAAGATGCGTGCCCCTATTCTATGCCTTAAGAATCGTCAGATGCGGCGCAGGCTGGCCGGAGATGCCGTCTGCCAGTGGAAAAGTGCAGACGCTCGTAATTACCGTGAAATGTCGCGAAGGCGCAGATTTTCTGCAAATTGTTTCATGCTGCACGTCATCGGCAGCGGGTTCCGGACCGCAAGTCTTTCATTCACATGCAAGCGCGCTCGTTAGATGCACCAATTTTGTGGCAGTAGGATTGCTGGTTCGAACGGGCGCATCCCTTCCCCGCCCTCCCCTGCATACACACTCCTCGTTCATCTTCGCCAGTGCAGCAACGCCAGTAACCGAGTCAGTTCCCTCAACCTCTTTAGTCTTGCAAACTCCTGACAAGTAAGTATCTTTGGCCTGAGAGCATGGCCTGAGAGCATGACTCAGTTACATCTCTTCCCGGGTTGCGCAGTGACTTTGTTGGTTTGAAGGGAACATCGAATGCTCGAAAAAACCGAAGGCTCGCCGCCGGACAAGTCAGAGGAGCGGCGCACCATGCGGCGTTTCGATATGAGGCTGCCCGCAATCGTCAAAGTGGCCGACGCCACCGTTGACGAGTTGTTGACCGAGACCCAAAACGTGAGCGCTCGCGGCGTTTTTCTCTACCTCGACCGGTCGCTCGCCCCCGGCTCCCGAATTCAGGTGACTTTAACCTTTCCGCCGCACGTCACCTTGACCGAACCGCTGCGCGTCCGATTCACCGCGCGCGTGGTGCGTGCCGAAGCGCCGCTGCCGGCCTCCCGGGTCGGCATCGCGGCTGTCATTGAGGAGTACGAATTCCTGGGGTCGGCTGCCTCGGGCAGTTGAGGAATTGGGCTCCAGCACAGAGTGAGAGAAGTTACTTCGCCGCCGCAAAAATCGTCCAAGGATGCGACGGCATATCGAGCAGAAGATCTTTCTGCCAGGAGAACTCCGGATGTGCCTGCAGATGCGCAGCAGCGTTGAAGTTGATGCCGCACGAATGACCAGCTGAAGCTGCAAGTTTCAGCTCAGCAGCCATGGCGGCGTCGGTGGCTTTGTTCTGCACGGCCCCGGCGATGCCGTAAGGCGGCTGCCAGGCACCGTCACCCCGAGATGAAAGATCTACATGGCCACAGAGCGTCCGCTCATTGGGTTCTTCCTTCTTCGTGAATGTGTCGTAGTGATCCCCTTCGAAGCGCTGCGCGGCCGCCAGATCGATCGTTCCCTTGTACTTGGCCATGAGCTGATCCCAGCGTACGTGGCGCGCGTTGGCACTTAAACTCAGGTCATGCACATCGAAGTCAGTCTCCTCGCGGGCAAGTTTTTCGTCGATGGGGAAATTGGACCCAACGAAATATCCATCCTTCTTTCGCATCAGGGTGACATTCTTCAGACCTAATTCGAGGCTGGCTATTTCGTTAGTCTTGATGTCGGCTAACAGCCAGTCGTTGGCATAACCACCGTTGTTGCCTTTTTTGAAGATGCGCGCGGCATCGTCAATTGACGCGGAATACTGCATGGCCTTGCGGGCGCGAACAAATTCCGGGATGCCGGCGGGATCGTAACCGAAAAATCCGCCGATCGTCGTCTCGCTAATGATGATTCCAGCCGAGTTGATGCCAAAGTCATCGCCGCTGTGAATGAATCCGGGGAAACCATCCATGATGAAGCGGTAGCCCTTCGCGGGAACGATGTCGAAGATGATGGTCCAGCGCTCGCCATCAAGATAGTTGGTCCAATTGTTGTGGGCGATAACGATTTTGCCGTCTTTGGTGTAGCTCCCGGTAGCCACGAAGGCGCTGCAATGCTCGGGAACGCCAACGGAGGCGGATTTGATGCCGTGCGCCTTATCGTATTGCTTGACGTAGTAGCTCCACTCCATAGCGCCATTCAATGCAACTACGTCCCACAAATCCAGCTTTACTCCGTGGGCGTTTGCGCCATCGGCGATGCCCTGCATTTCTTCCCGGTATTCAGAGTCGATGTGCGGCCACATCATGTTCTTGGCTGCGTCACGGAAGAATTGCCAATCCTTTCCATTCTCGTGCGTCTGTTCGAGCATGATGACTTTCAGTGCATCTTCGATCTCGGGCGCGAGCAGGTAGCCATGCTGGAAGCCGATTTCGGAAGGGGAGCCTTCGAGGTGCACAAATATCCAACCGTTGTTGTCGGGCCGGCGAAAGGAATGCTTTAGACGAGCATCAGCTTCGGCAGTCTGGGGCGCCTTCGCTTTGGCGTTGCCCGCAAAGGAAGTGAAGCCAGTTAAAAGTACCAGCAGCACAGCCACAGAGATGATTCGGCGCATGAAGTAACTCCCGGAAAGCCCATCGGCATACTAGCAGAAAACCGTGGTTCCTGGCCGCATCCTAGTGACCCAGCAGCCTGACTGAATTCGGCTACTGCTTCTCGTCTTTTGCGTTGAATTCTGCGATCTCGTTTCTCAGCCGGATGTAACGGCGCAGCAGCGTGCCCAGATAAGCGACATGAATAGCCCAGGTAGCGATGTATGCGGCGTAAAGATAACTCATCCCACTCTCCACGTCTGCGAAGTTCTGCTTTGCGTACCCCGCGGTTCGAGCAAAGCCTCCAGCGCCAGGGTTTCGTCCACCTCCCGCCGCAGAACTTCCAGGCGGTAACGAGACCAGCAAACTAACGCGGCGAAGCAGGAGAAGGCAAGCCAATTGATCAGCAGTGCATGCCACATCCTGGGATCGAGTGAACCGCCTCCGCCAATCACCGGTTGAGGATGCTGAGTGCGGAAAAACCAGATGGAGAAATAGACCAGGGGAACGTCGAGGGCACCAAAAATGGCCAGCACCGCCGCCAGCAATGGAGTCTGCCCGCTGCTCGAAAACCTGCGCAGAACCAGGTAGCTGACGTAGATTAGCCACAGCACCAGAGTCAGGGTCAGTCGCAAATCCCAGGTCCACCAGATCCCCCACACCGGACGCGCCCAGATCGGCCCGGTCACCAGCACCACGGTGCAGAATACGACGCCCACTTCCGCCGTCACCAGGGCAACAATGTCCGCTTTATTAGAACGGCGAATGAGGTACACGACGGAAGCGACGAAATTGATGGAAAACAGGATGAACGCGGTCCACGCCGAGGGCACGTGGTAATAAAAGATCCGCTGCACGTCGCCCATGGTCTGCTCAGTTGGGGCGATGACCAGAGCCTGGTACAAGGCGTAGCTAAGCAGCGCAGCCGTGAGAACAGCGAGGATGGGGAAAACGCGCTTCATTCCGCCTGCAACACGAATTCGAATAAGAAGAGGCTAGCGATAGTAAACACCAGATCGTAGGCAGCAAGCAACACGATCCAGAACCTAGCGGAAAATTCTCCGGTCAGGATCGCGCCCGTAGCCTCGACCATGGCGAGCAGCGCGGGGATGGAAATGGGGAATAACAGCAGAGGAAGCATGATTTCGCGGCTGCGGGTGCGTAAAGACATAGCCGCGAAAAACGTCCCATTCACCACCAGGGCCCAGGTCCCCAGCGCCGCGACAATGGGCAACTGGTATGCGGGTCCGAGGGCGCGCAGGTTATAAAACACAATAAAGAGCGGCGTCATCAGCACCTGTAGCACGGTTACAAAAATGAAGTTCCCTATGACCTTCGCCAGGAACAGCGCGTTGGGAGGCGCTGGAGAAACCCGGTAGGCATCGAGCACCTGATTGCGCATCTCCCGTGCCCAGGTCTGGTTCAAGGCCACCACTGCGGCGAACAAAAAAGCGACCCAAACCAGTCCGCCGGCAATTCGTCGCGATTCTTCCGCAGTCGGATCGAACGAGAAGCTGAAAATCACCACGACTAGCAAAGAGAAAAACAACATGGAGTTGATGGCGTCCTTCGACCGCCACTCCAACCGAAGGTCTTTGGCTAAAGTGGCTCGCGTGAGACTGGGAACCGCGCTCATCGCGTCTCCAATCTCGTCGCGAGATCCGAAGTGCGACTAACGATTTGGCCGGCTTCCATCCAGACGAACTCATCGGCAGCGCCTTCGAGGAGCGAGGCCTGGTGCGTGACCACAAAGATTGTTTTGCCGGCGTCGCGCAAGCCCGTCAGCAAACTCACCATCTCTCGGGCAGAACGCAGGTCGACGTTGGAGAAGGGTTCGTCGAGAAGAAGGATTTTAGGATCGTTCAGGAGCGCGCGAGCCAGCGACATCCGTTGCCGCATGCCTTGCGAATATTGGCCCACGGGCCGCGTAAGCGATGGATCAAGTTTTACCGCCTGGATCACTTCGGCGCAGCGCTGGTCTTTGTTGCTGACGTCGTACAGCCGCGCGAAGTAGCGCAGGTTCTCCATGCCGCTCATCTCGTCGTAGAGCAATGAAGGATGGGCCATGTAGCCGAGTTGGCCGCAGACAGAACGGAGATCGGTTGTTCCTAACATCGAGATGTTGCCCCGGGTCGGTGGCGTCAATCCGGCTAGAGCGCGGAGCAGAGTCGTCTTCCCTGCCCCGTTGTCGCCGAGAATGGCGTAGAGACGGCTGGAAGCAAACTCCGCACTCACACCACGCAGGGCGGCAAAGCGTCCGAATTGTTTGACCAGACCGGTGACGACAACGGCGGGAGAAACCTGCGGATCACTTGCTGGAAGCATCGGAACCGAAGATAACTGAAGCGCCCCGCGAAGTCGAGGCGTACTCAGAATGGGTCAAGGGCGTCTCGGATGTCCGGGTAGGCCGCTGGCCCGGCCCAGGCGGTTCCACGACATCAGCTAGGCGTGCCTCATTCCGTGATGATTCGATCCGCCCATTCCACTAACGAGACAAAAATCGCGGGCGTGCCAAATTTCGCGCCCCACTGCTCCAAGTCCGCCTCCGTGACCCCACGGGCCCGGGAACAGGCTCCTCAAGAAAAGATCGGAATGTGTTTGGCAACAACCTTTTCGAGGGTTTCGCTCAACGGAGGCCACCCTACCGGCGTGATTGCATTCACCGTAGCCTTGCGCATGGTATAGGTGGCTTCCCCGGTCAGGAAAATTTGCACGTCGTGACCGGCATCTGCCAGCACAAGTCCGTGAATAAAGGGAAATGACGCGCGGGTTGGGTCATCCGAGCCCCACGCACTTTTCATCATGATCTTCAGTTTTTTGGCTTTCGGCGCCTCTTGCTCGCCAACCGAGCTCAATGCAAAAAGAGGCAGCCCAGCGAGCCATGAGAAAAGCAGTCTACGCTCCATGGTTGCATCCTCCCCAGACCTCAGTATTTACCCTTGACCGAGATCGCCACGGAGTTTACACCACAGGGTTAGGAGGAGCAATTGCTGAACGGCCGCCGACTACAAAACAGCCGGAAAAGGTTCTAGTTCGACATCGCGCCTGAGCCGCTGGTCTCGACCTGGGTCATGCTCTTCGCAGGTGCATTCGGAGACGTGCCGCTGGCGGGCGCTCGCGGCTGTTGAGGCGCATACTTCGAGGCGCACTTGGCTTGCAATTGTTTGGCGTGAAAGACGCCGTCCCGTCCAAAGCTACCGTCGGCCAATGCCTGGGAATTGTCCTTGAAGGTATCCGGAGGAGGCTCGGTGCCGCTGTACGAAACCTGAAGAGTTTGATCGTTCTCTATCAGAACGAACTCAACTTTCGTTCCGTTCCGCTTAATCGAGCCGGGTTGAACATTCCCCGCAACCCGCAAACGCTTGGCGTGGGCCGAGTCTCCCATACCGCGCAGTTCCTTGATGGTGACGTAGTAGCTCTTACTCTCCTGGACGCCGGTATAAGCGAGATACCCGAGCGCCAACAGGATGACTACTGTCGCACCGCCGAATTTCAGGTATCTGCTGGTTTCGCTGGACATAAGAAAACACACCGCCTACAAGAAACTCTATTCCTCCGCTCGGGCACGGTCAAGGAACCTGTAGGGCGGACCCTCCTGTCGCGCCGCTTTTGATTCTGGGGGCGTCACCAAACGTGGCAGGCGTTCGCGCTCACCATAGGTTGTCCCGCCTTGCAGCCCCAAGCCTGCTGGAACTCGGGCATGTTCTGGACAACACCGTTCACCCGCCACCTTCCCGGGGAGTGGGGATTTGTGGTCACCTGCATGCGCGCCGACTCGGGACGTCGTTTCTCGCACCATACCCGCGCAAAGCCCAGGAAGAAGCGCTGCTCGGGCGTGTAGCCGTCAATCTTCTGGGCCTCTTTTCCGGTTTTATCCTCTGCGATCATGCGTTCGAGCGCCATCAGCGCAATGCGTGCCCCACCGTTGTCTGCGGTATTTTCGCCGAGCGTGAGGCGCCCGTTCAGTTTAAGATCGTCGACGGCCACGAAGCTGCTGTACTCATCGGCAACGCAGCTCACCCGCTTCTCAAATTCCTTGCCGTCCTCAGGCGTCCACCAGTCGTGCAAATTGCCCTGCGGATCGAACTTGCGCCCCTGGTCGTCGAAGCCGTGGGTCAATTCGTGCCCGATCACGAGACCGATTCCGCCGAAGTTCACGGCGTCATCCATCTTCTTGTCGAAGAACGGCGGTTGCAAAATACCTGCCGGAAACACGATTTCGTTGTAGGAGGAGCTGTAGTAAGCGTTGACCGTAGGCGGCGTCATGCCCCATTCCAGCCGATCGAGCGGCTTGCCAATCTTGGCAATTTCGCGCTTGGATTCGAATTCGTTGGCGCGTAGAAAATTCCCCAGCAAGTCGCCCCGCACCACCGTCAGCGAACTGTAATCGCGCCACGCGTCGGGATAGCCAATCTTGTTGCGAATGGCCTGCAATTTGACCTTTGCCTGTTTCTTGGTACCGGCGGTCATCCAGGAAAGGTTCTGGATATCCGTATCCAGCGATTCTTCGAGCGCATCCACCATCTTCAACATGCGCTGTTTACCATCCGCCCCGAACGTAAGCTCGACGTATTTCTGGCCCAAGGCCTCGCCCAGCGAGTTGTCAGTGAGTTCCACGCAGCGCTTCCATCTGGCTTGGATTTCCTTCTGGCCGGTCAAGGCCTGGCGCATCTTGAAGCTCGCGTCCACAAAAGGCTGAGAGAGCCACGGAGCCGCACCTCGCAGCATGTGCCAGCTCACGTAGATCTTCAGGTTGTCCAGTGATTCAGATTCCAGCACGCCGTTCACCTGCTTAAAGAACTCCGGGTTGCTGACGTTCAACTCTGAAAAACTGGGCGCACCCGTCGCCGCAAAATAGCGATTCAGATAAAAATTCGGTGCCATGGCGACGGCCGCCTCCCGCGTCATCTTGTGGTCCCGCGTCTTTGGGTCGCGGCGGAGGGTGCGGTCCATGGAGTCCTTAGCCAGCGCGGTCTCGATGCGCAAAACGGTTTGCGCCGACTCCGCCGCCTGCGTCGGGGATTGCCCGGCAAGGGTAAACATCTGGGTCACCTCTTCCACCAGATGCTTGCGCATTTCCGTCATCCGGGCATCGTCTTTGATGTAGTAATCGCGATCGGGCAGCGACAATCCACCCTGGTCAATGTACGCGATGACTTGATCCGCATTGTGCAGGTCCGAGTTGGAATAGAAATTAAACAACGGGTTGGGACCCTCAAGATGCACGCGCGCGACCGCGTCAATCAGCGTAGCCTTGTCGCTCGCCGTCGATATGCGGTCGAGTTCCGGCTTGAGCGAGTCCAGGCCTTTCGCGTCCACAGTCTTCTCGTCCATGCAGGAGCTGTAGAAATCGCCGATCTTCTGATCGATCGGACTTCTGCCGGGATCATTGACTGACGCTTTTTCCAGAATCTCCCGCAGCGTTACCAGGTTCCGCTCGTCCAACTCGACAAAGCTGACCCACGCACTCTGGTCCGCCGGAATCTCCGCCTTCTTGAGCCAGTTACCGCAGGCGTACTGGTAGAAATCGACGCAAGGATCAAGTGTCTTGTCGATGTTGTCGATGCTGAAACCTGACGCCGCCTTCGTGGCGGAATCAGTCTGAGCAAGAATAGCTACGGCTGCGAGCAGCAGAAATACAGGCAGGAGAAGAAATAAGCGCATGGCACCTCGTCGACTTGAAGCAGCGATTCTAAGCCATAGGGGTTTGGACGGACAACCATGGAATAGGGTAGCCAAGAGCTACGGAGTTCGGCTCAATCTCATCCGCGGCGTATAATCGGTTTTTGACGAATCCAACTCCAAGGTGGTAAGTCATGGCTCCAACGAGCGGTAAACCAGCGAACGGCAACAGCAGTCAGGCCAATCACGGCTCCGAAAACAATGGCCACAACGTTCCCCAGCCGCGCTCCGAATGGATCGCGCGTCGCAAGGCGGAGAACACCGACGGCAATTTCTCCCAGATGCATTACGCGCGCAAGGGCCTGATCACGGAGGAAATGGCCTATATAGCGAACCGTGAAAAGCTTTCCCCTGAACTGGTTCGCGACGAAGTAGCGATCGGCCGCATGATTGTTCCCGCGAACATTAATCATCCGGAGCTCGAGCCGATGTGTATCGGTGTGGCTTCGCTCTGCAAGATCAATTCGAACATTGGGAATTCGGCAGTCACCTCCAACATTGATGAAGAGCTCAAGAAGCTGCACACATCGGTTCACTACGGCGCCGACACTGTGATGGATCTTTCGACCGGCGGCAACATTCATGAGATTCGTGAAGCCATTCTGCGGCACTCGCCGGTGCCCATCGGAACGGTGCCGATCTATGAAGCGATCTCGCGGGTGAAGCGCATCGAGGACCTGAATGCCGAGGTGATGCTCGAAGTCATCGAAGAGCAGGCCGAGCAGGGTGTGGATTACATGACCATTCACGCCGGCGTGCTGATCCAGTATCTTCCGATGGTTTCCAAGCGCATCACCGGGATCGTGAGCCGAGGCGGCGCAATTCTGGCGCAATGGATGGCCCACCATCACAAGCAGAATTTCCTGTACGAGCGTTTCGACGACATCTGCAAGATCTTCGCCAAGCACGACGTCTCGTTTTCGCTAGGCGATGGCCTGCGGCCCGGCTGCATCGCCGACGCCAGCGATGAAGCGCAGTTCGCTGAGTTGAAGACGCTGGGCGAACTGACTAAGAAGGCCTGGAAACACGATGTGCAGGTAATGATCGAAGGCCCTGGCCACGTCCCTCTCGACAAGATCAAAGAGCAGGTCGACAAAGAAAAAGAGCTCTGCTACGAAGCGCCGTTCTACACCCTGGGCCCGTTAGTCACCGACATCGCGCCCGGATACGACCACATCACGTCGGCCATTGGCGCAGCGATGATCGGCTGGCATGGCGCCGCGATGCTTTGCTACGTCACGCCCAAAGAACATCTCGGGCTTCCGAACGAGAAGGATGTGAAAGACGGGATCATCGCCTATAAGATCGCAGCCCATGCTGCGGATCTTGGCGCGCCATCGTCCCGGCGCTCAGGACCGCGACGACGCGCTCAGCTATGCCCGCTACAAATTCGATTGGGAAAAGCAGTTCGCGTTGTCCCTCGATCCGGAGACGGCTCGGTCCATGCACGACGAGACGCTGCCTGACGACTACTACAAAGAAGCCGCGTTCTGCTCCATGTGTGGGCCGAAGTTTTGCTCGATGAATTATTCCAGCAAGGTGGACGAGTACAACAAAGCGGTCCACGGCCTCGAAAAGAAAGACTACTCGGAACTGGTAGAGAAACTGGTTTTGCTAAAATAGGTGGCGACGGACGCCTCGTCCGTCCGGTCTTCGCCAAGCTGCCTAAGTGAGTGTGCGAAAAAACTTTTAACCGTTATCCGAACAGCCGCATGAATCCTCTCGCTGGCAAATCGGATACGAGGAACGAAGCATCTCGTAGTCCCGCGACTCGGGCCACGGATTCCGCCGCCAGATACCCGCTCCTTACCGCGCCTTCCATGGTGGCGGGCCAACCAGTCGCGGTCCAGTCTCCGGCTAGAAAGATTCTTGGCCACACCGTCTCTGAGCGCGGACGGTAGACGTCTACTCCCGGCCGAGGTGAATAGGTCGCGTGGACTTCCTTGATCACCGTCGATTTCACCAGGTTCGCATCTCGCGCGTCGGGGAAAAATTCGCGCAGTTCGGTCAGCGCTAACTCGATGATCTCCGCTCGTGACTTTTCCACCAATGTCTTGGATGAGCTGACGACCAGTTCCACGTAGCTGCCATTCTCGTTGCGCCCCAGCAGCTTCGATTTGTGGAACATCCACTGAATGGTCCGGTCCAATAAAACGGCGTGATCAAGATCGGTAATCTGGCGATCGAACCAGAGATGAATGCCGGTAATGGGTGAAGTCTCGAAACGCGCCAGCGCTTGCCGCAACGGGTCGGCGGCCGAAGTCTGTGGCAGAATGCGGGATAAAACATCAAAGGGCACGGCGAACACGACGAAGTCAAAGCTCGTTTCCTCACCCGACACCAGCAGTTTCACCTGATCCGGCTCACTTAGAAAAGACTCCACGCTGCTTCGGAAACGGATTTCGCCTCCACGCGCGATGATGTAGTCTCCGGCGACGCTATACAGGTCAGTCAAGGGCACCGTCGGTACGCCCATCCGTCCAGCCGCCGCCGACTTCAAAAAGGATTCCCGCACCACCTGCGCCGCATAAGGCACCGACACGCGATCCAACTCTTCGTTCAATGCGCTCACCAGGATCGGATTCCAGAAACGCTCGATCGCCCGCTTTGTTTGTCCATGCCGGCGTAGCCATGTCAGGAAGTTCTCGCCCGTGTCGCGCGGCGTGCCGGGCGCAAGGGCGGCCATTGCCATGCCGATGGAAAGTTTGTCGGATAAGTCCAGGCAAGCAGCGCGGACAAAAGCAGGCGCGTTGTGAAGCGGCGCCGGCAGCCTCGATGGCGTAATGAACGAGGCGCGTCCGCCCGGCTCGAGAAAGGTCAGCCGGTCGTACCAGCGGATCTTGTTTTCGACGCCCAGCCGTTCGTAGAACTGGATCAGGTTGGTGCAGCAGCCGAGCAGCACGTGCTGGCAGTTGTCGACGACTTCGCCGGTGCCGGGATGCTGATAAGAAGAAGCTCGCCCGCCTAGATAAGGCCGGCGTTCGAATAGGGTCACGCGAAAGCCCCTGCCGGCAAGGGCGCAACCAGCGGCGAGCCCCGCCAATCCACCTCCCACCACGGCCACTCGGGAATTCGGTAGCGAGAGCTCGCTCATCAGGAAAGGCGTTTCAGGAAGCCCTTGGCCAGAATGCCGAGCTTCTCGCGCACGCTGAGGCTGATTTTTTCGCTGCCACTGAAGACGTCGTATTCGCGCTGTGCAATCTTCTCGAGCAGCCGCTGATAGATGGTCATCAGCACCCAAAGCGCCGGCTGGCTGTCCTCTTCGACGAGTGGGATGAGTTCTTCTCCAGCCTTGTAATACTCGCGAGCCCGGTCGGCCTCCATCGCAAGAAGCGGCCGGAAGACTGCCGGATCGGAGACCGATTCCAACGCAGAAAGTGAAATCCCAAATTTGTCCAGATCTTCTTCCGGCAGATAAACGCGGCCCATCCTGGCATCTTCCTTTACATCGCGAATGATGTTGGTAAGTTGGAAGGCCAGCCCCAGGCGCTCCGCTAGCGGTTCGGCAGCCGGATCGCGGTATCCGAACACATGAATGCAAACCAGACCCACGACCGAAGCGACCCGGTAACAGTACTGATAGAGATCGTCAAACGTCCGATAGTGAACGCTAAGCGCGTATGGCACCGGCGACTCGCTCGTGCGATTCTCGTCCGCGCCCGGACCTCCCTCGACATCCATCGCTGTGCCATAAGCCAACTGATCGAGCAATCCAACCCGAATGTTGTAACGGCGCTGTGCGTCGGTGAGAGCCAGCAGCACAGGCTCGTCGGTCGGATGACCAGAATGGGCGCGGTGAAAAGCGTCCAGCCACGCGCCGAGTTTCTGCCTCCGGTCGTACTGTGACAGAGACTCATCGTCCGCAATGTCGTCACAGCGCCGCATGAAGGCGTACACGGCGCACAAGGCCTGACGCTTGGCCCGCGGCAGCATCAGAAATGCGTAGTAGAAATTCTTAGCGGCCGCACGCGTGATGTGGCGGCAAACCGAGTACGCAACCGCAAGCTGCGATTCGGTAGGCGCGAAGGGTGTGGGAGCTGGCTGCACCGCCGTACTCATACCCTTTTTCCCCGCAGGATTTTCCCCCAAGCAGCACGCGCGACCAGCGTCAGTTTGCGTGCTTTCGAAATCGCCGGACGCCGGCCCAGCACGTTGTAACCCTGCGCCTCGATGGCGTTCAGAATCTCCTGCCCGCCCCGGCTGAACAATTCGAGATCAAGAGCCAGTTCGCGATCCACCTTCTCAATCAGCGGCAAGCCCCGACGGAACCAATCGCGGGCGCGCTCCACCTCGAAGCGCATCATGTCGCAGAAGGCAGAAGTATTGCGTTGAGCCGCGATGTCATCTTCCGTGACTCCAAAGCGTCGAAGATCTTCCAGAGGAAGATAAATCCGTCCGTTGACATAGTCCGGGCTCACATCCTGCCAGAAATTCGCCAGCTGCAGCGCGGTGCAAGTGAAATTGGAAAGCGCCTGCCGCTCGGCATCCCGGTACCCGCACACGTACAGCACCAGATGGCCCACGGGATTCGCCGAGTAACGGCAATAACCGAGAACATCCTCAAATGTGGAATAGCGCGAAACTCGCTGATCCTGACGAAACGCCGTCAGCAGATCGACAAATGTCTGTTTCGGAATCTCGCACTTGCGCACAGTCTCGGCCAAGGCCACGAATACCGGATGCCGCGGGCTACCCGCGTAGCAAGCGTCAAGCTCGACCTCCCACTGATCGAGCAACGACAGAGAAACGCGAGCATCGCCGACCTCATCTCCCAGGTCGTCAGAGATACGACAGTACGCATAAACGTTGAAAAAATCCTGGCGCAGCCGCTCCGGAAGAAACCAGGTCGCAACCGAAAAATTCTCGTAGTGCGTGCGCGCCAGTCGACGGCAGTATTCCTGAGCCTGCGCTTGGGTAGGCGCTTCCTCAGGGATTGCGTACTCCCGCGGCAAACTACTCCACCCCGGCAGGGTAGAGGAAATCCGGGAGTCGCTGGCAATGGATAACATGGTCAGTTGGTCAATGTAGGCGCGGGCGTGCTCGCCCCAGCGCCTGCCGGAAAAACCCGCCTCAGTGCCCGGGAATGATCGCGGTCTTGATATCGCCGTTGCGGTTCAGCATATGATGGAAAACCTGCTGCAGCCGGGAAAGGGGCGCTTCGCCGGTAATGTAATCGGTGGAACGAATCTTCTTCTCGGCAATCAGCGCGAAGGCTCTGCGCACGGTTTCGGGCGTGTGATGGAAGGTCGCCTTCAGCGTGACCTCGGAATAGTGCAGCCGGTTGGTGTCGAGTTGCACTTTCGTCCCGCTGGCGCAGCCGCCAAAGAAGTTCACCGTCCCGCCCTTGCGCACCATGTCGATGGCCATCTCCCACGCCTCAGGACGCCCCACCGCTTCGATCACCACATCACTGCCGCGCATTTCCGGGGAAAGCCTGCGCACCCCTTCCACCGGATCCTTTACCTTGGTGATCTGCACCACTTCATGCGCGCCCATGTGCTTCGCGGCTTGAACTTGACCATCACGCTTCACCACAGAAATCACGTTGCAGCCAACCGCCTTGGCAACCTGCACGAACATCAGTCCGATGGGACCGCCTCCAATCACGGTAACCGTGTCGCCAATCTCCACCCCGGTCTCGTGAAGACCACGGAGCACGCAGGCCAGCGGTTCAACCATCGCCGCCTCTTCGTAGCTCACGTCCGGCGGAATCGCCAGCATGTTGATCTCGACGATTCGCCGCGGAATTCGAATGTACTCCGCATAAGCCCCGTTGTTGAACAGCAGATCTTCGCAAAGGTTGGCCTGATGCTTGGAGCAGTAAAAACACATCTGGCAGGGTGCGGAGTTCAGTGCCACCACCCGCATCCCCTTTTTGAACCCGCGCACGCCCGGCCCAACTTCCTCGATCACTCCAGCCAGTTCGTGCCCAAACAACGCCGGAGGAACGATCATGCGGGCGTGGTAGCCACGCTGATAAACCTTAAGGTCGGTTCCACAAGTCAGGGCGACTTGCACCTTCACCAACACTTCGCCATCGCCCACCCGGGGAATGGGAACTCGCTCAATTTTTACGTCCTCTTTGCCATAGAGGACCGCTGCTGTCATCTTTCCGTTCACTCTTTATTTTCCTTCCCACGAACTGCCCGCTTGAATCACGATCTTCATCGAACCCGGCTGCGGATGCGCCGCCAGTTTCAAAGCCTCAACACTGCCCGACAAAGAGAAGCGGTGACTGATCAAACCTTCCAAATTCATCTCGCGGCCCATCACGAACCGCACCGAATCTTCCTGCAATTCAACCGACGCGCTGTACGACCCCAATAATCTTTTCTCATCCACGCAGATCGCGGCCGGATCAATCGTAGCCTCCCCGCGAACTGTCTGCGCAAATAACAACACCCGGCCTCCCGGACGCACCGCATCCATGGCGGTCCGAATCAGTCCGTTACCACCTACCGCAAGAATCGCTGCGTCGGCGCCCCGGTCTTCTGTCTGCTCCCGTACCGTTTTCACGGTGTCGGCGCGCGAAGCATCGATCCCATTCTCTAATCCGAAGCTTTTAGATATTGTAAGCCTCTCGGGATACAAATCGGAAGTGATTACCCTAGCTCCTGACCTTTTGGCTAATGTACTCAATATGATGCCAATCGGTCCTTGTCCAATAACCAGAACACTTTCCCCGGGCATAAGTTGCAGAGTTTCGATCCCCTTCATGCAGGTGTTCACCGGCTCCACAAAACATGCCTGCTCGAACGACACTCCATCGGGGATGCGAACCGTTCCGTGATCGACAATCCAATCCATCACCCGAACGTATTCGGCGAATCCCCCGCCGGATGGCTCAAAGCCCGCCGTGCATCCAACTTTCTTGTAAGTCTCACACTGGGCAAAAGTTTTGTGCCGGCAGTAGTAGCACTCGCCGCAAGGAATGTGATGGAACACCACGACCCGATCGCCCGCCTTGAACTCGCTGACTCCCTCCCCGGCCGCCGCCACTACGCCTGAGGTTTCATGTCCGAAAATGCGCGGCGCGGAGTGCGAGCCGCTCGAGATCTTCTTGAGATCGGTTCCGCAGATGCCGCAAGTATGAACTCGGACCAGCAACTCGCCAGGCCCAATCTTCGGCACCGGAACGCTCTCCACCCGAACGTCATTAACACCCCGGTAAACCGCCGCCCGCATGGTGGTCGGAATCGAATGCTTCGGGTCTGCGATCGTGAATTGTCCCGCGATTGCCATCTATCCTGACCCTGTCCTCCGCTTTCTAGTTTTGTCATCCCGAACGAAGTGAGGGACCCCTACTTGCCCAACTCACTCTCAGCGTTACAGGGAATTTCTACGACGAACCCAGGCAGCACCCGCGACCAGATCCGGCTCAACCAAAGTCACCTCACTTGATTGGATACCGGATGCAACTCCGGCTCCGAAACTTTCGATTCACTCATGTATCGATCCAGCTCAGCGCAAAGTGCCCTTGATGCCTTGGCACTATTCCTGGCAAGCTGAAAAATCTTTGACCACAGCCAAGGTCGCGCCGCAACACTCGCCGCGAAGCTCATCTGGCGAAACCGTCCATCGCGATCCACAAATCGATCCAGCGGCGGCATGGCAAAAGTGCTCTCATCGGAGATCGCTTTCACCGCCATGAAGCGAACCCCTCGCGCCTGCGCTCCGCGGGCCACTGCGGCAGCTTCCATATCGACTGCCTGCGCAGCGTAGGATTCCGCTAGCTTCGCCTTCTGTTCCATGCCAGCGATCGTTAAAGCGCTAACCAGCACGCCACGGCCCGCAGCAATTTCTACGCTGCTGCCGTCCCTGGCGTCAATCACGCGGCCCGGTGAAAAGATCTCGCCCACCTTCAATGCGGGATCAAGCGCTCCCGCGAAACCCACCGAAAGCACACGCTCAGGCTGGTACAACGCAACCACAGCCTCGGTCGCCCGCCGAGCCACTTCCGCTCCAATCCCCCCGCACACCACCACAACCTGCCCGCTCTCGAAGAACTGGAAACGCCTGCCTTCGTGTTCACGCTCAACCCTGCGCCAGCGCTTGACCAGCGGGCCTACCTCGCGTTCTAGGGCAGCTACCATCGCGACTTGGACCGAGTCGGGCATCATCAGCCTCGCGGCGCATACCCATTCGCCTGAAACCACTCCGCCGCCCGCCGCAACGCGCCATCCACCGGAACCATCCTCCATCCCAGCTCACGTTCTGCCTTGGCGCACGACACAAACATCTTCTTTCGTCCCATGCGCACTGCGTCAATGGTCGCCCGTGGCTCCCGGCCCAGAATGCGTCCGGTCACAACTTCGTCCACGACGCCAGTCACCAGCGCCAGCACGTAAGGAACTTTCACCTTAGGCGACGGCAATCCGGTAATCGCCGCCAGTTTGTCGAGAATCTCTTTCAACGTCAGATTCTCTCCGCCCAGAATATAGCGCTCCCCGCTTCTCCCCTTCTCCAGCGCAGCCATATGGCCGCGGGCGCACTCCGTGACATCCACTAGATTCAGACCAGTATCGACGTACGCAGGAAACTTCTTTTTCAGGAAGTCCACGACAATCCGTCCCGTGGGAGTGGGCTTGATGTCCCGTTCTCCAACCGGCGTACTGGGATTGACCACGACCACATCCATTCCGCCGCGCCCCGCCTCCAGCGCAACTTCCTCGGCCATGAATTTCGACCGTTTGTAGTGGCCAATCATGCCGTCGAGCGAAACCGGAGAATCCTCGTCCGCCGGATGGCCGTTCGAGGTGAACCCCATCGTCGCAACGCTTGACGTGTAAACCACGCGCCGTACCTGATTCTTGCGTGCAGCGGCCAGTACAGCCCGCGTACCCTCTACATTGGCCCGATACATCTGCTCTGGATCGCGAACCCAAAGCCGGTAATCAGCCGCGACATGAAACACCACGTCACAGCCTGCCATGGCCTTCTCAATGGATTCCGGATCGCGCAGATCGCCGATCACCCGATCCGCATTCAGCCCCTGGATATTCCTCAAATCGCTGCCGGACCGAACCAGCAGCCGCAACTCGGCTCCCTGCTCGGCCAACACCCGCGCCACGTGACTGCCCACGAATCCGGTTGCCCCTGTAACGAAAGCCTTCATAAGGCGCTGTCAGCAACCAGCTGAGACTGAGAACCGGGAACTGACAACTGAGAACTGCCGGGCGCTACTCCAGCTTCTCCGGCTGCAGCGAAATATCCTTCTCGCCCGCTGCCTTCTTTTCCCAATAATGCCGCACCCAGTTTTCCCAACTCTTGCCCGCCGCCATATCGCGTCCGGTAAACGCCAGGGCGGCAATTTCTGCGTAGGAAATTTTTATCCGGGGAGAGCCGTCTTTTGGCAACAATCGCACGAAGCTGTCGGTAAGCCCGCTTCCACTACTGCGATCGAAAATGTAGCCTTCGATCTTCGCGCCATCTTTCCGCGTGATCGAAACATCGCCGCGATAATCGAACGCCTGCTCTAGCGCCTTGCGAAGGTCTTCCTCGTTCGCAAGCGACGGAACCGATCCCTCGAGCTTTTCGTGAGTCGTTCCGGGCGCAAGTTCTAAAGAGTCCGGGTCCAAGGAGGCGGACGGCCCGTGTCCAGCTTCCCGCCCGCTCAAACCCGTGTCTCCTCGCCCTCGCGCGCGGCAATCTGCACCAACGGACGGGCAGCATGAGCTGGCTCGGTAGGCTCATCCAGCAGCCTGAGCGCTGAAGCGTCTTCATATTCGCCAAACATGCGCGCCTTCACTTCCTGCCACATGCCACTACACCGAACCAAACAAATCGTTCACCGCCGACGCTTCATATCCGCTGTGCACCATGCAATTCGCGCACTTGGGATTGCCCGACTCAGTCCCGTAATTTTCCCAGGCGGTTGTCCCCAGCAACTCGGCGAAGCTGTCCGCGTAACCATCCTGCAGCAGATAGCAGGGCTTCTGCCACCCGAAGACGTTGTACGTGGGCATGCCCCACGGCGTGCAGGCATAGTCGCGCTTGCCCATCAGGAACTCAAGAAACAGCGCCGACTGATTGAAGCGCCATTTCTTGTTGCGATTCGAGAGCATGGCACGAAACAACCGCCGCGTCCGAGCCCGCCCCAGAAAGCGTTGCTGATCCGGTGCCTTGTCGTAGGAATAGCCTGGAGAAAGCATCATGCCTTCGACACCCAACTCCATCATTTCATCGAAGAAGGCGCGCACGCTCTTGGGATCCGCACCATCGAAAAGCGTGGTATTGGTAGTTACGCGGAAACCGCCATCCAGCGCGGCTTTGATTCCCTCGATCGCCTTGTCGTATCCGCCCTCCAGGCAAACCGAAAAATCGTGATGCTGGCGCTGTCCATCCATGTGAACAGAAAAAGTCAGATATTTGCTGGGCTTGAAGAGATGAAGTTTTTCTTTGAGCAGCAACGCATTGGTGCAGAGATAAATATATTTCTTGCGCGCCACCAGCCCTTCCACAATCTCCCCAATCTGTGGATGCAGCAGCGGCTCGCCTCCCGGGATTGAGACCGTCGGCGCCCCACACTCATCGACTGCTCGGAAGCATTCCTCAGGCGTGAGCTGGGACTTCAGCACGTGAGCCGGATACTGAATCTTCCCGCAACCCGCGCAAGCAAGATTGCAACGGAACAACGGCTCCAGCATCAGCACCAGCGGATACTGCTTGCGCCCCCTGAGCTTCTGCCCCATGACGTAAGTCGCCACCGTCCACATCTGAGAAATCGGTACCGCCATTCGTCTTCTCTCCAGTGCCGCTCTACCAACACTCTCACTCGTTGTCATCCTGAGCGAAGCGAAGGATCCCTTCGTCCGCCCACGAACTTTCCCCAACTACCCAATCCGCCGCACCCCAGTTCCCTGCGCAGCCCCTGCCATCGCCTTGCTATAAGTGGTCAAAGCGAGCAGCGGGAAATACTGCCGGTACAACGTGTAAGTAAGATAAAACACCCGCGGGAAACCCGTACCCGTAGTTTGCGGCTCATCCCAACCACCGCTTTTCTTCTGCGTTCGCAGCAAGTATGCAACCCCGCGCGCCACCGAATCACTCCGCGTATCGTTTGCAGCCAGCAGCCCCATAACAGCCCAGGCGGTCTGCGACGGCGTGCTTGGACCTACGCCCTTTGTGCTGGGGTCGTCATACGAACCGCAAGTCTCGCCCCAACCCCCATCAGGATTCTGCACCATGCGTAGCCACTCCGCACCCTGCTGCACATAGGGCTCATGATGATCTACGCCGATCGCTTCCAGCCCACGCAACACCTGCATCGTGCCGTAAATGTAGTTTACGCCCCAGCGGCCGAACCACGAGCCATCCGGCTCTTGTTCTTCGCGGATGAACTTCAGCGCCTTCTTCACCCGCGCATCGTTCTTGTCGTATCCATACGCCGCCAGCATCTCCAGAATTCGTCCGGTGATGTCCACGGTCGGCGGATCGAGCATGGCGTTGTGGTCGGCGAACGGGATGTGCTCGAACACCATGCGCGTGTTGTCCTTGTCGAACGACGCCCAGCCGCCTGATTTGCACTGCATGGAGAAAATCCAGTCAATGGCCCGCTGTACAGATTCGTGCTGGTAGCGGCCGTTGGAATGCTCCACCTGAGCCAGCGCCAGGCAAACCATGGCGCTATCATCCACATCGGGATAAAACTCGTTGTTGAACTCGAAATACCAGCCGCCCGGCTGCCCTTTCTTGTTCTTCACTTTCCAGTCGCCCACGGTGCGAACCTGCTTCTGCAGAATCCAGTCGGCGCACTTGACCATCCTCGGATCAGTGCGCGGCACCCCCGCCTCGCCCAGTGCAAACATCGCATACGCCGTATCCCAGATCGGCGACATGCAAGGCTGCATGCGGAAGGTATCGCCCTCTTCGATGCCGAGTTTCTCGAATTCATCCAGCGCGCGAATCACTTGCGGATCGTCCAGCGAATAGCCCAGGCAGCGCAACGCAATAATCGCGTTCAGCATCGACGGATAGATCGCCGCCAAACCATCGCTCATCTCGAAGCGCTCCAGCATCCACTGCTCCGCCCGCCGAAGCGCCAGCCAGCGCAGCGGACGAACGTGTACCATCTCGAACCAATGGGTAAGCCGGTCGAAAACCAGGAAGAAGTTGCGCCACGAGATAAGCTTGTCGCTCCAGTGCAGGCGCATGCGCGACTTGTCGCGGCCGCCGACAAATAACTCCTCCACGCCCATGTCATCCGGAATCTTCTTGAACGGCTTCTTCGCGTAGCAGATCGAAAGCGGCACCAGAATCGCCCGCGACCACGAAGAAATTTCGTAAATGTTGAACCAGAACCAATTGGGAAACAGCACAATCTCCGGCGGAATCGCCGGCACCGCGTCGTAATCGAATTGCCCCAGAAAACACAAATAGATCTTGGTAAAGGTGTTGACCTCAGTCACCCCACCCATCTCAAGAATTCTCTTCCGCGCCCGCACCAGCGCCGGGTGATCGGGTTTATAACCGGTAAGCTTCAGCGCAAAATAGGCCTTCACCGAAGCGCTGACATTCGACGGTGCATCCACATAGATGCCCCACCCCCCATCTTCGTTTTGGTGTTGGAGAATCCAGTTGCAGCACTTCTGGAAGCGCACCGGATCGCCGGTGCCGAGCAGCGTGTGCAGGAGAATATAGTCGCTCTCGAGAGTAGTGTCGGCGACCAACTCGCCACACCAGTAGCCCTCCTCGTGCTGCTCGGAGAATAAAAGTTTACGCGCGCCATCGACAGCGGCAGCCACCCGGCTGGCCAGGTCGTCTATTTTTCCGAAACGCAACTGCGGCGCACTCGACGCGGAAAACGCGGGGGAGCTTTCGTCCATATCTATTTCTTTACTCCGCACTCACTGCGCTAGGGGCGCTGGCAATTGCCTCCACAATCTCGGGAGGCAAGCCAAAACGCACGTTCTCGGGCATCACTTCCACTTCCTGCACGTTGCCAAATCCTTTGCTGCCTAAGAATTTCACCACTTCTTCCACCAGGCACTCCGGAGCCGAAGCCCCGGCCGTCAAAGCAATCGTCTTCACACCTTCCAACCACTCCGGCCTGATGTTCTGGAAGCTGTCAATGAGATGCGAACCAGTGCCCAGATTGCGCGCCACCTCCACCAACCGATTCGAATTCGAGCTGTTATCCGAACCCACCACCAGCAAAAGATCGGCATCCGACGCCACATGCTTCACCGCGACTTGCCGATTCTCCGTGGCATAGCAAATATCCTGCGCCGCCGGCCCCTTGATATTCGGAAACCGCGCACGCAAGGCCGCAATAATGTCCTTGGTCTCGTCCAGACTCAGCGTGGTCTGCGTCAGATAAGCCACGCGGTCAGGATTTGGCACGGTCAGTGACTTCACCTGATCCGGCGATCCCACCACCTGCGTCACCACCGGAGCCTCGCCCAGCGTTCCAATCACTTCATCGTGATCGTGGTGCCCAATCAGAATCAGCGAATACCCTTCCTTGGCAAACTTGACCGCCTCCACGTGAACCTTCGTGACCAGCGGACAGGTCGCATCAATCACCCGCAAATTGCGCGCCGCGCTGGCCTCCCGCACCTCCGGCGAAACTCCGTGAGCGCTGTAAATCACCCGCTCGCCGGGCGGAACCTCGTCCACGCTATCCACAAAAATCGCGCCCTTGCCTTGCAGTTCCTCGACCACAAAGCGGTTGTGCACGATCTCCTTGCGGACATAAATCGGCGGCCCGAAAGCCTCCAGGGCGATCCGGACAATATCAATCGCCCGCACCACCCCCGCGCAAAAGCCCCGGGGCTTCAATAAAAGCAGCGTCTTGCCATTGCTATTAGGCACGATAAGGTTCCTGTAAGGGTACACTTCCCCACTATGGTTTTATCTATTTAAGCTACCTGAAAGAACCAATTTGGTCAACGTAAGCCCAAGAACCGCATAGGATTAGCAGTGATCCGCGATATGCAGCAGCGAACGGGGATGCATCATCGATCACGTGTAGGGCGGACACTCCTGTCCGCCGCCTTCGGAGGCTGATTGTTCTGAATCCAAATCGCCCGAATCCCTCATTCTGCCGAAAACCTGTCAAGCCCCCGAAACCACCAATTTCCCCGCAACCCGCTCATTCCACAAGCAAAATAAACTTCAAAAGTTGGCGGGTTTACCCTATCCAGTGTGCTAGCCTAGAAGTATAGATAGAAATAAGGCGCGGACCCGATCCGCGCCTTTTTTGTTGCCCACGTTCCCTTCTCAGCACCCGAATTCTGAACAATCTAAAAGGAGACAAGACAGGTGCAGCCTAGCCGCTGACGCCTTCTTTATTAGCCCATGAAAAAGCAAGCTCGCCCCAGGATTAGCACCCTACCCCGCGGCAATCCCCGCGGCCCCACTCGCAAACGCCAGGGAGAACTGGCCGAACTAGCCTTCATGAGCAAGGCCGCCAGCCTCGGCTTCGGAGTCGCCAAGCCCTACGGTGACAGCGAACGCTTCGACTTCATCCTGAGCTGGGGCCACCGTTTGTGGCGCGTGCAAGTAAAGTCCACTCGCACCGCCAAGCACGGTGTCTATGCCATAAGTGCGCACGGCTGCTGGGGTGCTCACGACATTTACACCAAGGACGAGATCGATTTCATCGTCGCCTACGTCGTCCCCGAGGACGCCTGCTACATCATCCCCATCGAAGCCACGCAAGGCCGCAAGCGCCTCTGCCTCCACCCCAACGTCCCCACCAGAGCCTGCTACAAATACGAAAAATACCGCGAAGCCTGGTGGCTGCTGAAGTCAAACTCCAAATCGGAGGGTGCCCCATCCTAACGTCGTGCTTTTCGACGTTAGGGTGGGGACTTTGACTCTGCCTTGGGTTTACATTGAAAGCGCCGGCTACCGGATGCCCCAAATCTCGGCGCTTTTTGAGACGTGCGTGCGGTCGGCGAGTCCGGCCCTCTAAACCCGCCGTCATCCTGAGGAAGCGCAGGCCTTCGCAACGCGAAGGCCTGCCAACGAAGGATCTCTGTATTCACCCCGCGAACAAAATCCAAATTCTTGTCATCCCGAGCAAAGCGAGGGATCTGCAGCCCTCAGTACCAGAAAACCCGGGTGCCCCACATCTCGCGCTTTTCGAGATGTGAGCGCGGCAAGCTAGTCCCTCAAACCCCTCAACCCGCCCTCATCCCGAGGAAGCGCAGGCCTACGCAACGCGAAGGCCTGCCAACGAAGGATCTCTGTATTCACCCTGCGAACAAAATCCAATTCTTGTCATCCCGAGCAAAGCGAGGGATCTGCAGCCCTCAGTACCAGAAAACCCGGGGCCCACATCTCGCACTTTTCGAGATGCGGGTTTCAGGAAGCGAGAACACGCCGGGGATCAATCATGCAACGTTGGCCCGGGTGGCCCATCCTAACGTCGTGCTTTTCGACGTTAGGGTGGGGACTTTGACTTTGCTTTGTTTCACAGCTGAAAGCGCCTGCAGAGCCTTTCGCGCACGTTGCGAAGACTAGGGCTGTCCGACCGCAACCTCACCGCGACGCCTTGCATTCTGTGTGAAGCGGTTTGCCCGCAAGAATCCGTTCCACCTCTTCGTATCCCGTCGGAAACGCGTAATCGAAACGCGCTGGAAGAGCAAATACATACTTGCGATTTCGCCCAAGCTCACCCGGTCCGATGGGTGCTGCACTCACGATAAATTTTTCTTGTTCAGCGCACTCCACTGCGCAATCGTGAAAATCATGATCGGAATATCCTGACGTGGGTCGGCGGATGTCCACTGCGGATGCCGGATAGAGATCATGGGACCTGTCGTGACGGTTTCATCACCATGCGGGCCGTTGTCATCGAAACCTCTCCATTCATCCACCAAGATGGAATATCCTTTCCAGCTCTTGGGCAAGGAAAAGCAGAGACCGTACTGCGTGTTCTTGTACTCGATCGATCCCGCTCGCGGCAGCTGAGGGCTAGCTTGCTGTCCCGCTTGTTGCGCGGAATTCCCAGCCTTCTGTTGGGCACTCAGCGATGCCGACGAAAACAATTGCTGCGTGAGCAGAATCATCGCCAGGGCGAAGGTGCGGGTTAGGTCGAAACATCGCATCAGATAAACAACAATCGAACCACGCGGCTTCACGCGTTCGTCTTCAGCATCTGCTCAGCATGCTTGCGTGACGTCTCGGTGAGCTTGGCCCCACTCAACATGCGGGCGACTTCTTCCGTGCGCTCCTCGCCGGTGATGAGGCGGACCGCGGTGCGGGTGCGATCGGCGAAGGTTTTCTTTTCGATCACGTAATGATGGTCGGCGAAGGTGGCGATCTGCGGCAGGTGAGTCACGCAAAGCACTTGATTGGCTCGCGACAATGCCTTCAGCTTTTTTCCCACGGCTTCAGCCGCGCGTCCGCCGATGCCGGTATCGATTTCGTCGAAAATGAGAGTTCGGTGGGAGGGCGCCCGCGCCGTACTTTTCTTGCTTTGTCCCGCCTCCACGCTGGCTTTTAGCGCCAGCATCACTCGCGACAGTTCGCCGCCGGATGCGATGTGCTCCAACCGCCGCAACGGCTCGCCCGGGTTGGTCGAAATCAAATAAACGACCTCGTCGAAGCCGGACAGAGTCCAGTTCCCTGCTTCATCCGTCCCACTAACCTCGATGTGAAAGTTGGACTTCATGGCCAGATCGTTGATCTCCGCTTCGACCAGCTTTTCGAGCTTGCGGGCTGCTTCGTAGCGCTTCTTCGATATCGCACGCGCCGCGCGCAGATACTCCTGCGCCGCCTGCGCCAGCTCGGCGCGGAGCTGGCCCAGGATCTCGTCCTTGTTTTCCATCTCCGAAAGCTTGCGGCGGACTTCTTCGCCGTGATGAATCACATCCTCGAGCGTGGCGCCGTACTTGCGCTTCAATCGATCCATGACTGCGAGGCGGTCTTCCACCTCGGCCAGGTGCTCGGGCGATGCCTGAATGCCGCCAGCGTAATCGCGAAGCGTCGCGCCCACATCTTCGACGCTGATGCGGGCGGTCTCGATCGCGGCCAGGGCCTCCTGGAATTTTGGCTCGTAGCGCGACAATTCTTCGATGTGCTTCTGCGCCGTGCGCAACGACGACGAGGTCGAAGCGCTGCCTTCGTAAAGCAGGTCGAAGGCATTCATGGCCGCGCTGTAAATCTTCTCGGCATTCGCCAGAACGCGCTTCTCGGTTTCGAGGCGTTCGTCTTCGCCGGGCTGCAGCTTGGCATCTTCAATCTCTCGCTTTTGAAAAGTCCATAGGTCGAGCAGCCGCAGGCGGTCTTGCTCGCCGTGTTCGAGTTCTTCGATGCGATGGGCAGTGCTCTTCCAGCTGGCGAAGGCCTCGCTCACCGCATCGAGCTGAGTTCCGGCGAAGGCATCAAGAAGTTCCAGTCGCGCTGCGGCATCGAACGAGAGGATGGATTCGTTTTGCGCGTGGATGGTCGCGAGATACGGGGCAAGCTGGCGCAAAACGCCGACCGTGGCCGGCTGATTGTTGATGAAGACGCGGCCCTTCCCGCCAAGTGCGATTTCACGGCGAAGAATGATGGATTCGTCCTCGTCGTTCGGGTCGATGCCGTTGGCCTCAAGAATTCGAGCCACGACCTTTTCGCTGCGTGCATCGATTTCAAAAACAGCGGTCATCACGGCACGATCGGTGCCGGTGCGAATCACGTCGGTCGAAGCCTTCTCGCCGAGCAGAAACGCGAGCGCGTCAATCAGAATGGATTTCCCGGCTCCGGTCTCTCCGGTCAACAGATTCAAGCCAGCCGCAAACTCGACCGCCAGACTGTCAATAACCGCGTAGTTTTCAAGCCGCAGTTCGGAGAGCACGAGCTGTCCTGGGATGCCAGAAGTTGAGCGCAGAATAACATGAAAACGACTTGATAGTAGTCAGTCTTACTTCGCAGCAGTTTCGAATCTAGGCGCGGACATCCACGGCGCTCCGGACATTCTTCCTTTGTGTACCTTCGTGTCCTCTGTGGTTCAAGCTTTTGTACGTCATCAACCACAAAGGACGGAGGTACCACCGTTGGAATTTATGCCGAGCTTGCCGGAGGCCCTACAGTGAAATCCCGTTAATGGATGCGATACGCCTCTCCAAGAAGCCGACAATCTTCGTCTATAATTGCAAGAGCCTCCAAATAAAATGCATTTTCCCTTACTACTGGCAGCGGTGGTTGGCGGAGAGATCGTCGATCTAGTCGGAGAAACCGGTCCCGTCGCGAAGGTCGTCCTCTTATCCCTGTTAATCTTCAGCGTAATCTCGTGGGCAATCATTCTTTCGAAGTGGAGCCTGGTGCGTCGAGCCCGCGTGCAAAGCGGACGTTTCGTACGCGCCTTCCGCAAAGCGCAACGGCTGCAGGATGTCTCCGCCGTAGCCGAGCAGTTCAAGCCCAGTCCGCTGGTTGCGGTTTTCGAAAACGGCTTCGCGGAACACAAGCGGCAAGGCAGCAGCATCGCAATGCAGCGCGCCATGCAGATTGCCTGCTCCGAAGAAGTCACCCGCCTGGAACGAAACATGCCCTGGTTAGCAATCACGGGCGCCGTAACCCCCTTCATAGGCCTCTTCGGCACCGTCTGGGGAATTATCGATGCGTTTCATGGGTTGGGGACTGCGGGGGGGGCTACGCTTCGGGCGGTGGCGCCGGGGATTTCGGAGGCCTTGATTACTACTGCGGCGGGATTAGCGGCGGCGATTCCTGCGGTGATTGGGTACAACTTGCTGGGGAGTTCCATCCGGGAGTTTGCGGCGCGGGGTGATGATTTTGCGCTGGAGATGCTGAACGCTGTGGAGCGGTCGCAGCCTGCGGCGCCGGAGGTGCGGAGGTAATGGCTTTCACGGCTTCCAACGGGCGCACGCAATCTTCTATTTCTGACATCAACGTTACGCCGCTGGTGGACGTGGTTCTGGTGCTGCTGATTATTTTCATGGTGACGGCGCCGGTGCTGCAATCGGGGATCGAGGTGAGCGTTCCCAAGACGCGAACGGTTAAAGAGATCACCGAGGAGCGGCTGGTCATCAGCGTGGACAAGCAGCAGCGCGTCTTTCTGGGGAACGATCCCATCAACATCAATGAGATTGCGGCCAAGCTGCACCAGAAGATTCGGGATCCGCAGCACCAGTCGATTTTTATCCGCGCGGACGAGAATGTGCCTTTCGGCGCCTTCGCGACCGTCATGGATGCGGTGAAGGCATCGGGGATCACGAACGTAAGCATCGTCACGCAGCCGCTCGACAGCCATGGAAGCCAACGCTGAGATATTTTTCGAACACGACAACTGGTTTCGCAATCTGGCGTGGTCGGTTGGGTTGCACATCGCGGTTGCGGGCTCCATCATTTTGTATGCGGTGGTGTGGCATGGCAGCGGGGGCAGCAATTGGGGCGCGGGCGGCGGCGGAGACGCGATGGGAGTAACCCTGGTCAGCTCGGTTCCTCTGCCCGCCAGCGCGGTGCAAACGCAGAATGTTCTGGCGAATGAATCCAAGGGGCTGACGCAGTCGCTTCCGAAGACGGAGGAGAAAGAGCCGGAAGCGATTCCGATTCCCGACAAGAATGCAAAGATCAAGCCGAAGCCACGCAGTAGCACCCAGCAAAAACCTAAGCCTCAACCCGAAGAAGAAGCCAGCAATGTAGTTCCGTTCGGCGAAGGCGGCCCGGTCAGCGGACCGTATGGAACGTTCAATGCGGGCGGGGCGAAAGGCGGATTCGGCTTCACTGGCGGCGGTGGCGATTTTGGTTCGCGCTATGCATGGTACGTGCGCGTGGTGCAGCAGAAAGTTTCCGAGAACTGGCTCAAGTACGAAGTGGATCCGCGCATCACCGAGGCGCAGAGAGTGTATGTGACGTTTGACATCAAGCGGGATGGGCACCCGACGAACGTTCAGGTCGAGCAGTCGAGCGGCGTGCCTTCGCTCGACCAGTCGGCGGTGCGGGCCTTGCAGCGTATTGATACTTTTGGTCCACTTCCGTCGGATTATTCAGAGAGCAAGGTTTCGGTGGAGTTCTGGTTCGATTACAAGAGATAAGAGCGGCTTCTAGCTTCTGGCTTCTAGCTTCTGGCTCTTAGCTTCTAGCTTGTAGCTCTCAGCTTTAATGATGCATTAGCGTCAAACTCGGGTCGAGATTGGATAACGGAATGTGTGAGGGCAACTTGCAGTTCAATGTTCGTCATCATAGGATTGGTAGAGGTCTTAGAGCTGGTATCGGCAAGAGGACGACCGGCACGCACTACTTCAAAATAAAATCTCGCATGGTCGCCGTGGTTTTCTTTCTTGTCCTGACTACGGCTCTCAGTGTGACTCCTTGTCTGGCCCAGCAAGACTGGATTAAAACGGGCACGGGCCTGGGGATGGAGAAAGTTCGCCTCGCGGTCCCCGATTTTAAAGCTTCCACTTCAGACGCCAAGAACGCCGACCTGCTCAAGGTTTTCAACGACACCCTATGGAATGATCTGGAGAACGCCGGGATCTTCGACATGGCGTCGAAGAGCTTTTATCCACTGGCAGTTCCGGGCACGCCGCCGGAAGTGCAGTTCAGTGCGTGGAACGCTCCTCCTCCCAATGCGTCGATGCTGGTGTTCGGCAACCTGGGTGTAACCGGCAACAACGTTACGGTGCAGGGCTGGTTGTATGACGTCAAGAACCTGACATCGCCCCAGGTGCTTGGGAAGCAATATCAGGATACGGCTACGCCAGCTGCGGCCCGCACCATCGCGCATAAGTTCGCCAACGAGATTATTTTCCGGCTGGGCGGCGGTATTCCAGGCATTGCAGAGAGCCAGATTTACTTTGTGAGCAGCCGCAGTGGGCACAAGGAAATCTGGGTGATGGACTACGACGGAGCGAACCAGCGTCAGATCACGCATCTGGGTTCGATTTCCCTGTCTCCGAGAATTTCGCCCGACGGCTCGCGTCTGGCTTTCAGTTCAGTGACGAAATCCGGCTGGGACATTTTGATGTATTCGATGGACCTCAATCGCCTGGTTTCATTTCCGAAGTATGGAGGCACGAATCTTTCACCCGCGTGGTCGCCTGATGGGACGAAGCTGGCGTTTTCTTCTTCACGTTCCGGGGACCCGGAGATTTATACCGCGGATCAATCGGGCGGAAATCTCAAGCGCATTACGTCTTTCAAGGGACCGGATGTTTCGCCGGTGTGGAATCGCAAGACCGGGGCGCAAATCGCATGGGTAAGCGGGCGTAGCGGGTTGCCGCAGATTTATACAATGGAAGCGGACGGGACCAATGTGCAGCGGCTTACCGACCAGGGATATGCGGTATCGCCGGCGTGGTCGCCCAACGGGCAATTTCTGGTGTTCGCCTGGACTCGACATTACGGGCCGGGCGCTCCGGGGGCGTCGGATATTTACCTTATGGACGCGGCCAGCAAGCAATGGGTGCAACTGACTCACGACGGTGGACGAAATGATTTTCCGTCGTGGTCGCCGGATGGGCGGCATATTGTTTTCCAGTCCAGCCGAGCGGGTGGGGAGCAGATATGGTCGATGCTGGCGGATGGGAGTAATCAGAAGCAGTTGACGTTTGCGGGTGGGAATACGCAGCCGAATTGGAGTTGGAAGTAGGGTTTGGCCGGCGAAGAACCAGGGGCTGAAGCCGGAGTGATCTGAGTGCGGTTGCGATATGGCTGAAGCCATATCCTGATACGGATCGCGGTTTGTCGTTGACACATGGTTGAAGGGGACCGTTGTGCTGGGTTCGAAATAGTACGCGCGAGATTCCTCGCCCCGCTGGGGCTTCGGAATGACGTCAATTACAAAAGGGAATGACGTCAATTAGAAAATGGAATTACGACGTTCAAAAAGAAAAGAAAAATGTCGCTCTTTGATTAATTGGGATTAACTGGCCCGGAGGCGGAGAAGTGAGCCCGCCCCGCTATCGATTCTGAAAGCGCGCGTTGTGGGCAGCGGCGCGCGATAGAGGGAGGAAAAGTGAAGCAGCAGAGAATGAAGTGGTTCACGCTTATATTCGCGTTAGGTGCCATCCTGTTTCTAGGCGCTTGCCACAAGAAGACACCACCGCCACCACCCCCACCGCCACCGCCGCCAGCAGCGCCGACGGCCTCGCTCACGGCGAGCCCCAACACCGTTGAAAAGGGACAATCGACCACGCTCACATGGCAGACTTCAAATGCCACCGACGTGAGCATCAACGGCGTGGGAGCTGTGCAGGCGAGCGGATCGCAGTCGGTAACTCCGTCCGACTCGACTACCTACACGCTGACGGCCAAGGGAGCCGGAGGCACGCAGCAGGCAACGGCACGGGTGACCGTCACGACACCTCCGCCGCCACCTCCGCCCGCACCTGGACCGAGCGAGGAGGAGCTGTTTGCGCAGAACATCAAGGACATTTACTTCAATTACGACAAATCGGATATTCGCGCTGACCAGCAGAGTTCGCTGCAGGCGGATATCGCGTTCCTCACGGCGCATCCCAATATCCACTTCGTGGTCGAGGGACACTGCGATGAGCGCGGGTCGACCGAATACAACCTGGCTCTGGGCGACAGCCGAGCAGGCTCGGTGCAGAGCGCATTGACGCAAGGTGGGGTCAGCGCAAGCAACATCAAGACGATCAGCTACGGCAAAGAGAAGCCGTTCTGCACTGAATCCAATGAAGCTTGTTGGCAGCAGAATCGCCGTGGCCATTTCGTGTATCAGAAATAGCCCGTGGAGGTGCGGGGCGTGGCTCGCTCCGCACCTCAGTTTTTCCGGCAAAGCCGCACGCGCAGCGGAAGCTCCGAGACAACTGTGTCTGGAGCGCGCTATCCTTCACAATAGAACGTGGCCGAGGTCGACGCCGGACGGGCGATCATCTCGACTGTAAAAACGTAGCTAGCTACGTTTCTACGGCGGATTTGTAATTCAAGTTTTGGAACGCAAGGATCACGCTATGAAAATTTATCGATATTCGACCATGGTTGTGCTGTTGATCGGCTTCTGGGCAAACGGCACGCCGGCCTGGGGCGTCAGCAAAGAAATGGTTCAGTTAATGACCCAGGTGCAGAACCTGCAGGACCAGATGACGAAGATGCAGCAGTCGTTCAACGAACGCATGGGCGTCATGCAGCACCTGATGGATCAGAACACGGACAGCATGAACAAAGTGGCAGCGTCCATCACGGCGGTTCAGACCGGTCTGGAAAAGTTGCAAACCGACAATGGCGGAAAGGTGGACCAGCTTTCGGGCCAGATCCAGTCGCTCAATGATTCTCTCGACGAATTAAAAGCGCGCCTGGCGAAGGTCAGCAAGCAATTGGAAGATATGCAGGCCGCGCAGCAGAGCGTAGCGGCGGGACAGGCGGCGCAGCAGGCACAACAGCAGGCGCTGGCTCAGGCTCCGCCTCCCGATGTGCTGTACAACAACGGGTTGCGGGATTACAACGCGGGTAAGAATGATCTGGCGAAGCAGGAATTTTCGGACTATGTGAAGTTCTATCCCAACACCGATCTTGCCGGAAACGCGTATTTTTATCTGGCGGAGCTCGCCTACAAAACCGGAAACTTTCAGGAAGCTGTCACCTATTACGATCAGGTGCTGCAGAACTTTCCTACGGGCAACAAGGCTCCGTCATCGGACTTGAAGAAGGGATTGGCGCTCATCGAACTGGGAAAGACGGACGATGGGATTGCGCAGCTTCGGCATGTGATCCAGCGCTATCCGCGTTCGAACGAAGCGCTGCAGGCTAAGGATCGGCTGAGGAAGTTGGGAGTGTCCACAACTGCGGCGCGGGCGCCGGGCGAATAGGGCTGGCGATTTTGCGATCCGATATCCGGATCGGATTCCCGGATTAGCGTCGAGCGCTGATGCTGCTGTGATGATGAGGGTGGTGCGGCTTTTGCTTGTTATGCTGCTTGTTGTGTGGATGCTTCTGAGATCCCATTGATCCAGGGATGGTCACAACCGGCACGGACGATCCGTTTTGCGCGCAGAGAGTCAAGGTCGAGAGCAAAACTGCAGCTGAGGCAAGAACCAGTCGCTTCATGGGTCCTCCAGGTCCATTCAGGATTTTTCTTAAGTACATCAGAAAAACCGCTGCCGGGTTGGGAAGTTTCAGAGTAGGCTAATTATAGGCATGGTTCTCTGCCACCAGGGAGAAATTATTGTGACGATTACTAAAGATCAGGACCGCTCGAAAGGCGCCGTGGAACAGGACGAGAGAGACCAGTCGGACAACACGTCGATGCAGGGCCAGCTCGGACACCGGGATCAGGACCCGCTGTTGAAATCGGCGGACACAGACTTTCCGGAGCCGGGTGGAAGTCCAGAGCACTCGGGCGAGCCTGAGGAGCGGAAGCGCAGTGACGCCGCGTAAGCGTTAGCCAAAGACGTTGCGAGCAACGTCTCTATAGCATCAACTTGCACCTACCGCCAATTCGACCTTCACATTTCGCAGGAACTCTGCAGCGGCTTCTGGCAAAACAGTGTTGATAAACATCCCAGAACCCAGTTCAAAGCCCGCCATGCGGGTTAGGCGCGGGATGATGCTGATATACCAGTGGAAGTGCTTTACTCCGACGTATTCGGCGGGGGCGCTGCGAATGGTGAAGTTAAAGTCCGGGTTTCCCAGACCGTAGTAGAGCTTGGCCAGAACGGTTCGCAGCACCCGGGCTAAATCCGCGATCTCGGACGCACTGATATCGCCGAAGCTGGCCATGTGCCGGCGCGGGTAAATCGGAGTGCAGAACGGGGTGGGCGAGGCATAGAGCTCCATGGCGACAAAATGCTCGGTCATGAGAACCACCCGTTCCCGGTCTGCAATTTCTTCTTCCAGAGACTGGCAAAACATGCACTCGCCGTATTCGTCATAGTGATTCAGGGCCTGCTGGAAACGCTCCCGCACCTGATGGGAGATGACTGGAGTGGCGATCAGTTGGGAATGAGGATGCTCCAGGCTGGCGCCCGCGTCGGCGCCGTGGTTCTTGAAAATCGTAACGTGGGCAATGCGATGATCGAGGCTCAATGCCTCGTAGCGAGACTTGTAAACGCGCAGGACGTTGGCTACGTGCGCGTCCGACATTTGGGCGATCGAGTGCGAGTGGTCGGGCGTGTCAATAATGACGTCGTGCACGCCAAAGCCTCCCATGCTGCGGAGAGAGCGATGGATGGTGCGGATGGGCTGGATGTCGGGCGACAAGGCAGCGAATTTGTTGGCCACGACGCGCACCTGCCAGGGGCCGCTGCCGTTGGCCGGAAAGCGCATTACCTCGGGTGGAGTTTTACTTTCGTTGCCAGAGCAGAAGGGACAAGCTTCTACAAAGGGAGGCACGACCTTGGCGGGGCGTTTGCTGGCCAATTCTTCAGGACGCCTGGCGCGCTCGGTGGCGATGATGACCCACTCTTTGGTGAAGTAGTTCTGGCGTAGCTCGGGCATATTTAGTCCTCAGGTTCTTCTATCGGCGGAAGGCGAATTTTCTGTAGTTGATTCTGACGGTGTTTTTGGGGCACTTCGTCTGGGCGGAGGTTACGCGAGGCTTGGCGACGGGCGGGTTGGGGTTCTGGTGCGGATGGCCTGTTGTAAAATGCAATTCAACTATGTCGACAAAGACTCCTGTGGGGATCCTGGGCGCGACCGGAATGGTGGGGCAGCGCTTTGTGCAAATGCTGGAACACCATCCGTGGTTCGAGGTGGCGTGGCTGGCGGCTTCCGACCGCTCTGAGGGCCGCTTGTACGGTGAGGCGGCGCGCTGGAAGATGAAAACGGCGCTGCCAGCGCGGGTGGCGGAAATGCGGGTGTCTCCGGCTACGCCGGAAGGGGCTCCGAAGATTATTTTCGCGGCCTTGGACGCTTCGATTGCGGCTGAAATGGAACCTCGCTTCGCCGCCGCGGGATGCGCCGTGGTTACCAACTCCAGCGCGCTGAGGATGCAACGCGACGTGCCGCTGGTGATTCCGGAAGTAAACCCGGATCACATCGAGATGATCGAATGTCAGAGCTGGCGGAAGTCGTCTGGCGGCTTTGTGGTGACGAATCCGAATTGCTCGGCGATTGGGCTGGTCATGGCTCTGAAACCTTTGCAGGATTTATTTGGTCTCGAGACCGTCATGGCGGTTACGATGCAGGCGGTCAGCGGAGCGGGATATCCGGGCGTGGCTTCGCTCGACATCTTGGGCAACGTGATCCCTTACATTTCGAAAGAAGAAGAAAAAATGGAGGAGGAGACGCGTAAGCTTCTGGGCGGGCTGAATGGGTCTGGTTTCATCCCGGCGGAATTTGGCATGAGTGCGCATTGCAATCGGGTGGCGGTGGAGGATGGGCATACTGAATCGGTTTCCGTGAAGCTGAAAAGCAAGGCGCAGCCGCAAGAGATTATCAAGGCGTGGAACGACTTCCGAAGTGTGCCCCAGGAATTGCAGCTACCCAGTGCTCCAGAACAGCCCGTACGCTATACGGCGTCGGCAGACCGGCCGCAACCCAGGTTCGATGTTGAGTCAGGCAACGGGATGACTGCGACCGTCGGGCGCTTGCGGCCCTGCGGTGTTCTGGATTGGAAGTTCACCGTGCTCTCCCATAACACCATTCGAGGCGCCGCAGGGGCTGCCCTGCTGAATGCTGAATTGCTCAAAGTGCGGGGTTATTTGGGGTGAGGCCTTCACGCTGCAGAGTGGGGGCGGCTGATCGAGAAAATTCGCGTCCGAGGTACGTCTGCCAATGATCGTGATGAAATTTGGCGGGACCTCGGTGCAGGACGCCAAGGCCATCGAGCGCGCCGCGGAAATTGTTAAAGGACGACTGGCGCAAAAGCCAGTAGTCGTGGTCAGCGCCATGTCCAAGGTCACGGACCAGTTGCTGGCGATGGCGCGGGCCGCCGGAAATGGCGATCGCAAGAATGCACTTAGTCTGTCCCGAGCCCTCCGTGAACGGCATTACAACACTGCGGGCGAACTTCTTGGAACAGCGCTGTTCACGGAATTCCACGGCGATCTGGGAGTTTACTTTGAGGCGCTGGACGAACTCTTGCGCGGCATCGCGGCGGTTGGCGAGTTAACACCGCGCACCACCGATCACGTCGCGGCCTTCGGCGAGATTCTCTCCAGCAGGATTGTCAGTGCCGCGTTTTCCGCCCAAGGCCTTCCCTCGACGATGGTGGATTCACGGGAATGTGTCGTAACCGACACCGAGCACATGCGGGCGGCTCCCTTGATGGAAGAGACGAACCAGCGGCTAAAGTCGAAATTGCAGCCAGCGCTGGACAAGGGCCGCGTGCCGGTCATGGGTGGTTTTATCGGCGCCACCAAGGCAGGAATCACCACCACGATTGGGCGCGGCGGATCCGATTATTCCGCGGCCATCGTTGGGGCGGGGTTGGGTGCTGAGCGCATCGAAATCTGGACCGACGTGGACGGAATGATGACGACCGATCCGAATACGTGCCCGGAGGCGCGGCGGATCAAGGTCATCAGCTTCGATGAAGCAGCGGAGTTGGCGTACTTTGGGGCCAAAGTGCTGCATCCGGCTACGGTGCTGCCGGCGATTCAGCGGAACATTCCGGTTTACGTGCTGAATTCGCGGAATCCGGGCTGCGAAGGAACACGCATCTCGGCGCGCGTGCCCCACTGCAGGAATTCTTTCAAAGCCATTGCGGCCAAGAAGCGCATCACCATCATCGATGTCGCGGCTCCGCGGATGCTGCTCGCCCACGGTTTTCTGCGCGCCATTTTCGAAGCCTTTGACCGGCATCGAGTCGCCGTGGATGTAGTCTCCACTTCGGAAGTGAGCGTTTCGCTGACGGTGGATTCTAATGAGTCGATCCCGGCGCTGGCGGCCGATCTCGCGAAATTGGCGGATGTAAAATATGAAGGCCGCAAGGCGATCGTTTGTTTGGTGGGTGAGAATCTCAGGGAGACTCCGGGAATTGCAGCCCGCGTTTTCGGAGAACTTTCTGATGTGAAGATCCGCATGATTTCGCAGGGGGCGTCGGAGATTAATCTGACCTTCGTGATTGAAGAAGACGAAGTGCCGCAAGTGATTCGGCGGCTGCACAAGACTTTTTTTTCGGACCTGGATCCAGAGGTGTTTGCTTGAACAACACCTAAAACGCAGAGTACGCTGAGAACCGCCGCGGAGTGCGCTGAGAGATTCATGAACATTCTGATTCTAGGCCGGGGCAAGACGGGTTCGCTGGTCGCGGAGGTGGCCGGCCAGCGCGGTCATCAGGTGAAGGCGCTGGGCGCGGCAGAGAATGCGAGAGCCTCCGCGCTCACTGCGGAGAACATGGCTGCGATCGACATGGTCATCGATTTCACTACTCCGGCCGCGGTGCTGGGGAATGTTGAAGCTTGCGTCCGAGCCAAGAAAAGCGTTGTAGTTGGAACTACTGGCTGGTATGGCGAACTGGCGCGAATCCGGGCGATGGTGGAAGACCCTGGATGTGGAATCGGTCTGCTGTATGGCGCGAATTTTTCGGTCGGAGTAAACCTGTTTTTTGAGATTGCGCGAAACGCGGCAGCCGCTCTCGAGCATCAGTATTTCGGACAGATCTTCGAGCGGCATCATGCTCAGAAGAAGGACGCGCCTTCGGGGACGGCCGTCACGCTGCAAAGAATCATTCAGGACGCCTCAGGAACCGAACTTGAAATCACTTCGTTCCGCGAAGGGGATGTAGTCGGAATGCATGAGCTGGTGCTCGACTCGCCGAGCGACAGAATCTATCTTTGCCATGATGCCAAGTCCCGCCGCGGATTCGCGGAGGGCGCGGTGCGAGCCGCGGAGTGGCTCACCGGGAAAAAGGGCTTTTTCGACTTCAAGGACGTGTGGCGGAAGCTCTAGGCAGCAAATCTAACCCGGCCGTAACCTCACCCTTTTGCTACCGAAGATTGAACGAAATACGTCAAATACACGTATCCTTAGATTATGCGGATGCTGCTGGACATCTTCGCGCAAATCTTCCGTACCCTGTGGGCGCACAAGCTGCGTTCATTCCTGACGATGTTCGGCATCGCCTGGGGCGTAGGTTCTTTATTGCTGCTGGTGGGTCTGGGTGAAGGATTCCGCTCCGGCAACAAGCGCGAGATGGCGCAGTACGGCAAAGACATAATGTTCATCTTTCCCGGGCGCGCTCCGGTGGTGCAGGGCAATATGAGCTCCGCTCGGAACTACTTGCTTACCTATCAGGACTATCTGGACGTCCGCAAGGAAGCGCCGCACGTGCGCAACGCTTCTCCGGTGCTGATTCGCGCCGATGTGCGGGCGGTCAGCGAGTTCGCCAGCGCGAATGGGGAGCTTGCGGGAGTGGAACCGCAGTTTGCCGACATAAGATATCTTCCTCTTAATTCAGGACGCTGGCTCAACGGGCTGGATGAAACTCAGAGACGCAACGTGATCGTTCTCGGAGATGAACTGGTCAAGAACCTTTTTCCCGGTCGCCCCGCCTTGGGTGCAACCATCATTCTGAACGACATCACCTTCGAAGTCATCGGGACCGTGCAGCGCGTCGGACGAGGGGACGACAACTCGACCAACATGCGCGGTTACATCCCCTACCGGGTGATGGCGACGCTGTTCCCGCTCAAGGGCGAGAACCACGAGAACTCCATTTCATTTATTAATTACCAACCGCGAGTTACTGACGAACACATAATCGCGCAGGATGAAGTTCGCAAGCTGATTGCGCGCAATCACGGCTTTGACTATCGCGATAAGAATGCTTTTGAGGGCTGGGATACGATTCAGAACTCGAAAGCAATCGGCCTTATCTTCGACGCCATGAATATGTTTCTTGGAGCTGTGGGCCTGGTAACGCTGGCGTTGGGCGGGATTGGCGTGATCAATATTATGCTGGTGACGGTGAGCGAGCGCACCCGGGAGATTGGATTGCGCAAGGCACTGGGCGCCACCAACCGCAGCATTTTGCTGCAGTTTTTCCTCGAGGGAATACTGCTCACGCTGTTCAGCGGACTCGTGGGCATGGGGTTCGCGGCTGGTTTGATGGCGGTTCTGGGTACGCAGCAAGGGCCCGGAGGTTTTGATCCGCCGAAGATTGTGCCCATGTCAGCGTTTCTGGCGATCGCCAGTCTGACGGTTGCGGGAGTGATTGCCGGACTTTATCCCGCGCGCAAAGCGGCAATGCTGCAGCCGGTGGAAGCGCTGCGGCAGGATTAACAAATGTTTCGTGATCTATTTCATGAGGCCTACGGCGCCATGCGGCACAATCGCCGGCGCACCGCCCTCACTATGCTGGGCATGGCGTGGGGTATCGCCACCGTGGTCATGCTGCTTGCCTACGGCGACGGCTTTGGCCGCGCCTGCGCTAACATCTTCGCCAACTTCGGCACCAAACTGATGATTGTGGTGCCGGGCCGAACTTCCATGCAGGCGGGTGGGCAAAAGGCGGGCGTTCCCATCCGTTTCACTATGGAAGACGTGGACACGCTCACCACGAATCTTCCGCAGATCACGCACATTACTCCTGAAGTCAGCAAGCAGTGCAACATTCAGTTCGACACGCGTACGTTTAACTTCGGGGTTACGGGAAACTATCCAAATGTCGATTCGGTGCGCGCACTCAAGCTGGGCCAGGGACGCTTCTACAACATGCAGGATGAGATGCAGCGTGCCCGGGTCGCGGTCATCGGCTCCGAGGCCAAGGAAAAGCTCTTCTCCGGGCGAAATGCCCTGGGTGAGAGCATCCGCATTGATGGCCTCAGCTTTGAGGTGGTCGGCATCCTGAGCGCGAAGATGCAAGAGGGCGACGACGACATCAATCGCGCCATCTACGTCCCTTTCACCACGATGAGTGATTTGAAGGACACCCACTACCTTGATTCCATCTGGTTCAATTACGAGACACCGGAGTACGAGAGGTTGGAGCAGGCGGCGCGCGATGTCCTCGCGGTCCAACACAAGTTCAGCCGAACTGATCGCCGCGCGGTGCGCGTGTTCAACCTGATGGAGCAAGTGCACCAGTTCGAGGTCATCACTATCGGCCTGAAAATTCTGCTGGGCTTCATCGGCACGCTTACGCTGGGGATTGGCGGCGTCGGCCTGATGAACATCATGCTGGTCTCCGTAACCCAGCGCACGCGCGAGATCGGCGTGGAAAAGGCACTGGGCGCGCGGCGCGGACACATCCTGCTTCAATTTCTCGCGGAAGCTCTTACCATTACGTTCATCGGCGGAGCGCTGGGAGTCATGCTGGCCTACGTGGTTTCGCTTTCTGTCGGACGACTGACTCTGTACAGCGCGATGGCGACAAATGCCGAAGGCGGCGACATCCGCCTGATCATTGCGCCCGGCACGCTGCTGGTCGCCACTCTCATCCTGACCGCGGTCGGCTTGATCAGCGGCATGGTTCCCGCCGTGCGCGCGTCGCGGCTGGATCCTATTGAAGCTCTGCGGTACGAATAGGTTCTTCGCTCTTTCGAGTTCCACTTAGGTAAGTTGGCTGCTTGGCCTGCGCTGTATTTGATGGCCGCGAGACCCATCCGTAGTAGTCTGAGGGCAGACTACGATGCGCGCCAGCCGTGCTGTTCGAGATAGAACGAGTGGCTTGCTGTTGGCTGTCCTGCTTGTCTCAGCCATATGGGCAACTCCTCCCGGTACGGATAAGGCTGCGGCTGCGCCAGCCTTACGCTGGGAAGAAGGTCAGCCCGGTTGCACCTTTCGCCGGGATGACGACGGCAAATACCGTTACGGATTCTGGACTGCGGATTTTGGAATTGTTCTTGCAGTGGACTCTCAGGAGTTGGAAAAAGCACGGCGCCGCGGACAGGCGATGTTCGCGGTGCAACTCACCATGCACTATCGCGGCAAGGATTCCCTCGACGTCGCGCCGGGCAAAATCACTCTGGAATTCGTGAAGCACTATCGCGACGCGCACCCCGCGCTGGATCCAGATATTCTTGCGGCCAAGCAGCAGAACGACGCAGAGGCCTTGGCGGAGGAAACCGAACGCGAGATTCGCAAGCATCCAGAGAAAAAAGAACAGCAGGAAGCCAAGCTAACGGCCCGGCAAAAGGATACTGCCGATATGATCGAGTTTCTGAAAACGAGCAGCCTGCGGGCGATAACACTGGACAGCGGCCATCCCGAAGCCAGTGGCTGGGTGTTGTTCAGCACGAAGAGCAAATGGATCGACAACTTGCAGAAGCAGGAAGAGTTCGTGTTGCGGGTGCCCTTCGGAAACCAGATCGTCGAGTTTCCGTTCTCGCTCCCACCGAGTGAGGGCGATTTAATTCTGCGACGCCGATCGGAGAATTAGTTAAAGAGTTTCGCCTGCGCTCAGCCGCAAAACTTGCACCGTAATGTTATCGGGCCCGCCGCGGTCTTTCGTCGTCTTGACCAGAGCGCGGCACGCTTCCGGCGGAGCATTGCTACTGACGATGCCCTGGATCTCGGGTTCGCTTAACAAACTCCACATACCGTCCGTGCAAAGAACCAGCACATCGCCCTTCTCCAAAGCGATGGGATGTTCCGGAATTTCGGGCGAAATCTCAGTACCCGCGCCGAGAGCGGCCGTCAGGATATGCCTTTGCGGATGAGTTTCGGCTTCTTCGGCGCTGATCACTCCATTTTGCACCAAACGACCTACATAGGAATGATCGTGGGTCAGACGAGAGATGTTCGCTTCCCGCACCAGATACAAGCGGCTATCGCCAACGTGGGCGTAGTAGAGCTGGTTTCCCAGAAGAGCGATCGCAGTAGCCGTCGTCCCCATACCGTGGAGCTCTGGATGTCCGGCAGCGTAATCGAGAATGCGTTCGTGCGCAATCTGGAATCCGGTGAGCAGCAGGGACTGGACATCAGCGTCCGGAGTTTCGGCAAACACTTCCTGGATTGACTCGACTGCAATGCGACTGGCTTCCTGGCCTCCCTCGTGGCCGCCCATGCCGTCCGCCACAATGGCGAGTCTGCCCTTGCGCGCAAACTCTTGGTCGTTGGCGGGCTCCCAGTAAGCATACTGGTCCTCGTTATTTTCTCGCTGGCAGCCAATATCGCTCAAGCTGGCCAACTCAACTCCAGGGCGTATTCGCATCACACCTCGCACGTCTTCCTCGACTAAACCGAGAACCATTCTCCGTGAAACCACATCGAATTCCAATCTAGTGCGGAGCGGCTACTGCTCAAACCCGAGCAGCCTCGTAAACAGCTGTGCTCCCGGAGAGCGATATGCCGATCTCTAGCAAACTTGGGATTATATCGAACCTTGGGCGATTTATTTGTGCGGAGGGGCGCTTGTTACGCCATCCGGACAAAGCCCGGACGGAAATGACATTTGTCACCATAACCGGATGATGATCTCCACTGGCGGGTTGCACGCGATTCCCCGATGATGAGTTCGCTCGCTAGATCGACTAGATCTTGCGCAGAGCGAGGGAATCGATGATCGCGGCACTACCAGAAACTCTAGAGCATCGGCAGAAAGACGTTGGCAACTGCGGGGCGGTGATCGCCAGCCTGCACGGAGCCAGCAAGAACTTCGGCGAAGTACAGGCTTTGCGTCAGGTCAACTTCGCCGTCAGAGCCGGCGAGTTGGTCGCGCTCCTCGGACCGAATGGCGCCGGCAAAACTACCGCAGTCAAGCTGTTTCTCGGGCTGGCCAAACCAACCTCGGGCACGGTGAGCGTGTTTGGCGGGGATCCAATTCATGCCGAGGTTCGTACTCGCATCGGAGCCATGTTGCAGGTGGCAAAAGTGCCGGAGACGCTGCGAGTCCGAGAGCACATCGATTTGTTCTCGTCCTATTACCCGAACCCATTGCCCCTCGCCGAAACTCTGGCGGCGGCCGGCCTGCAAGAGATCAAGGATCGGGTGTTCGGAGAACTCTCGGGCGGCCAGCGGCAGCGGGTGCTATTCGCACTGGCTTTATGCGGCGACCCGGACATTTTGTTTCTCGATGAACCCACCGTTGGCCTGGACGTGGAATCCCGCCGTGTCCTCTGGGAGGAGATTCGCAAGCTGATCGCGCGGGGTAAAACCGTTCTCCTCACAACTCATTATCTGGAGGAAGCGGACGCGCTCGCTGATCGCGTTGTCGTGATCAATCGCGGAGAGATCATTGCCGAGGGAACGCCGGCTGAGATCAAGGCCAGCACTGCCGGGCGCCGGATTCGCTGCGTGAGTTCTCTGGATATCGAAATCGTACGCGGCCTGCCCGGAGTAAACGACGTCCGCAGGGATCGCGATGCACTCGAAATCCGCGCCGCTTCAGCTGAGCCCATTCTTCGCGAATTGTTGGCGCGAGATACGGGACTCTCCGGTGTTGAGGTTACGAGCGCCGGACTGGAAGAAGCGTTTCTGGCGCTGACTCTGGAGCATAACCAGGCTTGAGAGACGTCTCCAAGAATCTGCACTACATCTCGATGAGGTGATGGAAATGGCAACTGCTTCGACGACATTCGCCCCCAGCACATGGGAACGCCCACTGAATAGAACTCTTGCGATCTATCTCAAGGAAGCGAAATATGAGTTTCTAACCCGGTTGCGACTTCGAGCGTATTCAATTTCTACGATTTCCTTTCCCCTGATGTTCTATGTCCTGTTCGGCCTGGTATTGAATCCGAAAGATGCGGCGGTCAGCGGTACCACGATGGCGACTTACCTGATTCCGAGCTACGGCACATTCGGAGTCATGGGAGCGTCGCTGTTCGGCACGGCGTCGGGACTGGCTGCGGAGCGCGGCTTGGGATGGCTACAAGTAAAGCGTGCAAGCCCCATGCCTCCGTTTGCCTACTTCACGGCGAAGGTCGCGCTGGGCATGATGTTTAGCGCGGTCGTTGTGCTCCTCCTCCTGCTGCTGGGATTTGTCTTCGGCGGAGTGCGTATGCCGTTGCTGGATGCTGCGAAACTTGTGGCGATCCTGGTTGCGGGATCACTTCCCTTCTGCGCGATGGGTTTGGCCATCGGATACTTCGTTGGTCCCAACTCTTCGGTCGCGACCACAAACCTGATCTACCTGCCACTGTCTTTTTGCTCTGGACTGTGGGTTCCGATCATGTTCTTGCCCAAGCTCTTGCAGCAGATTGCCCATTTCCTGCCGCCTTATCATTTGGCACAACTCGCGTTGAGCGTGGTGGGAGCCGGACAGCACGAATCAAACTGGACGCACTGGGAGGCCCTGATCGGATTCTTCCTGATCTGTCTTGGCGTCGCACGCCTTGGATTTCAGCGCGACGAAGGAAAGATGTACGGTTAAGGCCGAACTGGCCAAATAGTCAGTCAAGGAGACGGTATGAACGTTAATCAATGTGCTGGCTGGACTCTTGTTCTGGGGACAATCCTGCTGCTGGTCACGCTGGGCAGGGTCGATTTGCTGCTGATCCTGCTCCCACTGTCGCTTCTGTTGGCTTTCGCAATTGGATGTTCCGGGCACCACAAAACCGGGCTGACGGGCGACATCAAAAAAGGGTAGCCTAGAGTTGCACACATGAGGCTTTTACCTGACGATCGGCAACACGGCTGGGCGCCCTACACCTGGCTCTTCTACTTCTGTTTCTTTCTCCTTAATCCGATACTGAATCACGCCGGGTGGAAAGAGTGGGTGGCTACCGGGCTGGGCACAGTCGCGTTCCTGGCTCTGTACTTCAGTTTTTTTTGGATCAAGTGCCCTTGGAACCTGCTCAACATTGCGGGGATGGCACTATTGGGCATCGGCTTTTCGCCCTTCAACGCGGGGGCCTGCACGTTTTTTGTCTTTGCAGCCGCTTTCATCCCCTTCGCGGTGGAAAAGGAATCGACCGCGCTCAAGCTGCTGACTGCAATGTTGGCAGTGGTCACGTTGGAATGGTGGCTTCTGCATTTGACCGGGTGGTTCTTGTTTTATGGCGGTGGACTTGCGAGCGTCATAGGCGTGGGCAATGTCTACTTCGCTCAGCGAAATCGGGCCAACCAGCGATTGCGTAAGGCCAACGAGGAAATTGAGCATCTGGCCAAAGTGGCGGAGCGGGAACGGATTGCACGCGATCTGCACGACGTGCTGGGCCATACGCTTTCCGTGATCATTCTGAAGTCTGAATTGGCTGGGAAACTGATTGACCACGATCCGGAACGCGCGAAAGCGGAGATGGCCGACGTCGAACAAACGTCCCGCGCGGCATTGGCGGATGTTCGGAGCACGATCCGGGGATATCGAGCTCACAGTCTCGAGGCGGAGCTCAAACAGGCTAAGGCTACGCTCGAAACTGCGGGCGTAATCGTTAAGTCTGAGTCCGAGGAGATTCGGCTCACGCCGGCCCAGGAGAGCGTGGTGGCGCTGGTGGTGCGCGAAGCGGTGACCAATGTGGTGCGTCATGCGCGGGCTCGAAATTGTCACCTGCGGCTGATTCCAGTAAACGGAAATTGCCGGATCGAAATTCACGATGACGGGCGCGGCGGCGGCGCGGTCGAGGGGAACGGTTTGCGCGGCATGCGGGAACGAATTGAGGCGCTGGGCGGTACTCTCCAGCGTGAGAACAGCTTGGGAACCCGGCTCAACATTGAGTTCCCGTTGACACCGAAAGCGAATGTTGATCATTGAATCCCTCGCACAAAAACGGACGCAAGGCCATTCGCGTTGTAATCGCGGAAGATCAGGGAATGGTGTTGGGAGCACTTGCGGCTCTGCTTGAGATCGAAGGCGACATCGCTGTCGTCGCGCGCTCGCGGAATGGCAAAGAAGCGCTGCAGGCGGTGCTTGAACATAAACCGGATGTCTTCATCACCGACATTGAGATGCCGGAGATGACTGGCCTCGATGTCGCAGGAGAACTGAAACGCCGGCGAACCGGAACGCGCGTGATTATTTTGACCACCTTCGCACGTGCCGGTTATTTGCGTCGTGCCCTGGAAGCTGGAGCTTCGGGATATTTGCTGAAGGACATGCGCTCTGAGGAATTGGCTGAAGCCGTCCGCCGGGTGCAGCAGGGCTTGCGTGTGATCGATCCAGAACTGGCCACGGAAGCCTGGGCAGAACCGGATCCGCTGACCGACCGCGAGCGGCAAGTGCTTCGACTAGCAGGAGACGGAGTGAGCAGCGGCGACATTGCGGCCGAGCTGAGTCTCTCCGAGGGAACGGTTCGTAATTATCTGTCGGAGGCTATCAGTAAGCTGGGCGCGAACAACCGGGTTGAGGCGGCGCGTATCGCCCGCACGAAAGGCTGGCTGTGAAGGGCGCAGGTGCTCTGCGCGGCCGACGCCTGCATCCGCGCTATAACATTCCGCCTGTTTTCACCGTCAGAATATTCAATGCGCTCTCCAGTTTGGATATGGCCTCTGCGAGCTCGGGATGTTCTCCGATTCTCTTGCGCAGCGCGTTCAGCAGTTCATGGGCACCTGAAACGTGCTCGACGACAGGCGCGTGTTCCGGATTTTGCTTGGGCTCGGGTTTACTTTGCGATGGCATGGGGAAGTCGCCTCCAGGTCGCTCTGCCCACCTGGCAGCTCGATAGTCAGTGCGCCAACCGGCGGAGTGAATCTAGTTTGGTTGCGAAGCCAGAGTCTTGTCAACCTAAGTTGGTGCCTGACAGCGGTCAGTTTGAAATGCTTCGAGCCAGACTTCTCTCGGCTACGCTCGCGTCTCGGGCCGCCGGTGAAAGCGCTGGCCTTCGGGATGGCACTATCTAAAAAACTTGTAAGGTTGGGCAAAAGCTGGGCACGATGAAAAGGTTCGTATTGACAGGGGCCCCCGGCTCTGGAAAAACAGCAATACTCCGTCAACTGGAGATTGATGGATTCAGCGTCGTCGAAGAGGCGGCGACTGACGTCATTGCACTCGCACAGGCGCAAGGTATCTCTGAACCATGGACGCAGCCCTCGTTCATCGACTCGGTTGCTGATCTGCAAAAACAGCGGCAACGTAGCGCGTCGTGCAAGCCGGACGGGATACAATTTCATGATCGATCTGCCGTCTGCACGGCGGCCTTGGCGGCGTACCTCGGGCACCCGGTCTCCGATACACTTTCGCGCGAACTAGAACGCATCACGACGGAGATGATCTTTCAAAGGCGGGTTTTCTTTATACGGAATCTTGGATTCGTCACGCCGACCGAAGCCCGGCGGATCAGCTTCGAGGAGACTCTGCGTTTCGAACGCGTCCACGAAGCGACCTACCGTAAATTCGGCTTTGCGATCGTTCCCGTGGAACCGGCAAGTCTGTCCGATCGGGTGGCCGCAATCAAGTGCGCACTTTAGACAGTCTCAAGTTTCGCTGGTCATGATGAATAGAGGCTTCATCTCGAAGCTGCTGAAATGCGGCCGGAGCCGCGCGGTGTTGTAGTTCTCCTTCACATTGACCACTTTCTTCGAGGCGATGACGGCGTCGACTGGCATGTTATCGTAGCGGCCGTTCTTCAGTACGACGAGACGGCCGTGAATCTTGTTGAGCAGCAAATCGAGGGCGAGGTTGCCGTAGGCCATGGGCACGATCGAATCGATGGCGTCCGGATCGCCGCAGCGGACGAGATATCCCAGCTTCTGATTGATTACTTCGATAGTCTTGCCATTGTTGTATTTGGGCGAGAGCTCTTTCAGTTTTTCTGATACCAGGTCGCCAATGCCGCCGAGCTTTTTGTGGCCAAAGGCGTCGGTGGTTTGGTCTTCGAAAACCATGTCGCCGCCTTCGAACATGGCCCCTTCGGAAACCAGAACCACGGAATAGTGGCTGGGGTTCTTGCGACGATCGGCGACCAACAATTCTGTCAACTGCTCGATGTTGAAGCGATGCTCCGGGATCACGCAGCGGTTGGCGGCTCCCGCCATCGTCGGAAGCATTGCGGTAAAGCCGGCATAGCGGCCAAACACCTCGAGAACCAGGAAGCGTTCGTGCGAACCGGCGGAGGTGCGCAGGTCGTTGGTCATCTGGATGGTTCGAGTAACGGCGGTGCTGAAACCCACGCAGTAATCGGTTCCTGGAACATCGTTGTCCATGGTCTTGGGAATTGCGACCACCTTGACCCCTTCCTGATAGAGGCGCACGCCGTAGCTCAACGTGTCATCGCCACCAATGGGGATGAGGTAATCGATTCCGAGCCAGGCGAGGTTCTTGAGTACTTCCGGGGTCAGGTCGTTGACCTCGGCATTGTAGGTGCTTTGCAGATGCTCGGGCACGCTGGACTTTTTGACCTTGCCGGGATTGGTGCGCGAACTGTGCAGGAAGGTGCCGCCGGTGCGGCCGGCGCGATTGACGATCTCTTCGGTCAGAGTTTGAAAGTTGTCGCTGTTGTCGTAATCCTTCTCGCGGACCATGTCGACGAGACCTGCCCAGCCCCGGCGCAGGCCTATGACCTGGCAGCCCTCGCGTATCGCCCGGAACGTGACGGCGCGGATTGCGGGGTTCAGGCCGGGTACGTCGCCGCCTCCGGTGAGGATTCCAATGACTCCCTTTTTCGTGTTTACGTTTGCCATTTTGGTTGTTCTTAAAGTTTAAGCAGTAGTGGGCGCGGAAGCAAACTGGGTTTCGTTTAAGGATCGCTCTTGCTCAGGGCTGAGGGGTGGGAACAGGTTGGGCGATTAAGCGGTTTAAATATTCTTCCGGCAGGGTGTGCAGGAGTTCGAGAAAAACACCGTTGGTCCAGCCGAACCCAACGATGTTGTCACGGTAGCCTTCGGCGAGCTTGAAGTTCGATGAGTCTGAAACCACGTCGTATTTCTCGCGAATGTTTCCGTCGCGAATGAAATTGAGTAGCACCATGGAAAGAAACTTGTAGGCGATGCGATCGGCTTCGGCTTTGTAGCCGTATCGCCGCAGACCTTCGACCGCAAGCAACTGAATGGGAGCCCAACCAAAAGGGTAGTCCCACTGCACTCCGGTTTCCTTCGTGCTCGTGGCGAGACCGCCAGCTTGCTCGAACAGGGGCAGGTTCTTGACTACACAACGCGCCTGGTCGGGAGTCGCAAGGCCGGCCCAGAGCGGATAAAACGTGGTCGCGTATTCGTAGGAAGACTGCTTCTGAGTAATGAAGTCGTAGTCAAAGAAAAGGCCGCGTTGCTGGTTCCAGAGCAGGGTCTGGATGATGTTTTGTCTCGTCTCAGCGCGCTTACGCCATTGTGCGGCAGCCGGTTTGTCATCCAACAACGTTGCGATTGATTCCAGGTCGGTCTCGGTTTTGTAGAGGAGGCTGTTGAGACACACTGGGGCGTAGTGATGGGTTTCGGCACCGTACGGTCCGAAACGAAAAGAAATGTCGAACCCCGATTCCCGCATGCTGCGATCGCCTTTGTAATACTCCGTGGTCAAGCCTACATATTTGACTGCGTCGGGCTGGGTGCCGGGTGCGGATGGCTCAGCTGGTTCGTAGAGCTCACGCGAATACTTGGGATGGTCAAGATCCTCGCGACTGATTGACTCGACCAGATGGGGACTCGATTTGTCGTGCTGCAAAAAGTACTCGAGTACGTCGTGGTAGTAACTGATTTCGTCGTGCAGTCCTTCGATAACAGGACCGTCGCCAAAATCGTAGAAGCGAGAGAGTCCGGTGGAACCCGCCAGGTGCTCTGGAAGAGTCCACATTTTGTAATCGCGGCTGGCATAGTGGTAAGCCTTGGCGAGCCAGTCGCGATCGGCCTTTCCGGCCGCACGCTGGGCATCATAGAATGCGACGATCATGGAACTCAGGAATGGAGGCTGCGAGCGGGTCAGGTAGTAAGTCCGATTTGCATTGAGGATAGCGCCGTAGTGTTCGATTTCGAAGAAACAATTCTCCACCATTGCTCGCGCCAGGTCTACCTGGTTCGAGCGTAGGAGGCCGAGAATGATGAAGTAGCTGTCCCATCCATACATTTCATTGAAGCGTCCCCCGGGAACGACGTAGGGGCTCTCAAGAAAAAGCAGGCCGTGAGGATGAATGCCGTTGCTGGTCTGTTGTCCTGGACCACGAATCGCCTCGGAAAGGTGCTCGATTCGAACGTTGCAGTCGCGAAATAGTTCGGGCAGCGCGGGGGGAATGGCGAAATTAGCCGGCAAGTAGAGCATGGCCGGGTCGGTTAGTTTGGGATCGGAGGCCGCCTCGCAAGTGGCCGTGGAGCGGGTTAGAAGACTCCAGTCAGCGGAAATGTAGTCCAAAATTGTTGCCAGTTCCCGGCTGCCGTTTGAGGGGTGGTTCATGGTTTAACCGGACAAGTGAATACAAATTTAAGGTGGACTGCTCCCCCAGGCAAGAGAAATTCAGGAGCGAAGCACAAGCGCGATCTGTTTTGTCTCAGATCTGGACTGCAGACAGGATGATAGCAAGTAGGAAAGCCCCAAGGTTGCGAAAATTCTTTGGCGAACCAAGAGTGGGCATGGAGCACCCCGGAAAATTATGCTACTCTGGTGCGCAATAGAGCCCGCCTCGTATAGCAAGCTCCATGGGCACACATCCATTTCGCCACGTCGCCCAACTTCTTCCCGCCTGGGGAGAAAGGGGTGAATACGCCCTGGAAACGACTATCTCTTTCATACAGTCGAATGGGCGCTGCGAGCCAAATCCACAGGAACTAAGCAGATGTCTTCAGAGCAGCAGTTAGTGACGCAGCTTCTGCAACAATGGGGGAGCGGGAACAAGGCGGCCCTTGACGAGCTGATGCCGGTTGTCTACGCGCAACTGCGAAAGCTGGCATCACGGTGTTTACGCGCCGAACGTCAGGATCACACGCTGCGGGCCACGGCTTTGGTCAATGAGGCTTACTTGCGGCTGGTCGATGCCGATGTGGCTTGGCAGGACAGGGTTCATTTCTTCGCAGTCTCTGCACGGCTCTTGCGCCGTATTCTCGTCGACCACGCGAAAGCTCATAACCGCGACAAGCGGGGAGGTGGCGCAGAGAAGCTTTCGTTGGATGAGGCCATCCTGGTCGGCCCGCAAGCAACGGGAGGGATTGTGGAGTTAGACGAAGCGTTGCAGCGTCTGGCGGTTCACGACCAACGCAAAAGCGAATTGATCGAATTGCTTTTCTTCGGCGGGCTCACTTATGACGAAACCGCAGCTGCCCTCAAGATATCTCCAGCTACGGTGCATCGTGAGCTGAAAATGGCGAAAGCCTGGCTGCACCGCGAACTTACGCAAGGTAATTCCTAGGATCGAGTGGCGATGGCTTCTTCCTCCGGTTCTGATCGCTGGCGACGGCTCGAAGCCTTGTTTTATGCGGCTCTGGAGCTGAAGCCTGAAGCGCGCGCGGAGTTTCTCGACAAAAGCTGCGATGGCGACACGGCGTTGCGAAAGGAGGTGGAGACTTTGCTGGAGTCCGCCGAGAAACCCATGGATTTCCTGGAAAAGCCCGTGCTCGAAGCAGCGCACCGGATGATTGGCGACCCTTCCCCCACGAGCATTGCTCCCGGCACCCAGCTGACACATTACGAAATTATTTCCATGATCGGTGCGGGCGGAATGGGTGAGGTCTACCTTGCCGAGGACAAGCGCCTGAGACGCAAGGTCGCACTCAAGATGCTTGCGCCTGAACTCACTCGCGATGAACGTGGATTGCGCCGCTTCGAGCACGAAGCGCACGCGGCTTCGGCGCTCAATCATCCCAACATTCTCACAATCCATGAATTCGGGCAGGCCGATGGGATGCATTTTATTGCCTCGGAATTCATCGAGGGCGTAACCCTTCGCCAGCGTCTGGCGAATGGAAGGCTCGAGTTGAGTACCGCCGTCGAAATTGCAATCCAGATTGCCAGCGCGCTGGCGGCTGCACATGCTTGCGGAATTGTCCATCGCGACATCAAGCCGGAAAACGTGATTGTGCGGACCGACGGAATTGTGAAAGTCCTCGATTTTGGAATCGCCAAGCTGACGGAGCGCCGTGTAGGAGAGACCATTCGCCGCCGGGCCACGACCGTGGGGGCCTCGACCAGCGAACCTGGAATGGTGCTGGGTACCGCGAAATACATGTCCCCGGAGCAGGCACGTGGAGTTGAGGTTGACGCGCGCAGCGATATCTTCAGCATCGGAGCGGTGATCTATGAGCTGGTTACCGGAAGATCGGCGTTCGATGGAGAAACAGCCAGCGACATCATCGCCGAAATTCTGAGGGTCGAACCGCCGCCGCCGGTCGAATTTGCTCCCGAAGTGCCGCACGAACTCGAGCGCATTATCAATAAAGCCATGCGCAAGGACCGCGAGAACCGGTATCAAACCGTAAAAGACTTGCTGATTGACCTGCAGGATTTCAAGAAGGAGACGGAGTTTCAAGCACAGCTGCGACGGTCGGCTCGTCCTGCCGACCGGGCGGCTGGGCCGAAGAGTAGCGGCGCGCGCGGAGCGCCTCGGCTCGAGCCAGCCAAGGTAGGATCGGGTAGTCGCAGGTCAGTCGCGGTAGAGGATGAGCCACTCGATTCCGATCTAACTTCGTCACGCGGAAAATTGCTGGCGGTCGCTGGGCTGCTGCTCGGAGTGCTTGTTGTCGGCTACTTCGCTCTGCGGAAATCCAATACGACACCACCCCCGGCCCGGCCGCGCAGCCTGGCGATTCTGCCGTTTCGAAATCTTAAGCAGGATCCCGAGACCGACTTCCTGGGATTTTCGCTGGCCGATGCAATCATCACCAAACTCAGCTACGTCAACGCTCTTACGGTGCGCCCTTCTTCGTCGGTCGACAAATATCGCAATCAGATCCTCGATGCCAGGAAAGTCGGTGCGGACTTGAATGTCGACACGCTGCTGACCGGCAGCTTCATTAAAGATGGCGATGATCTCAGGATCACTACACAGTTGGTCGATGTAAAGCTGGATAAGATTCTTTGGCAAGATGCGATCGATTTGAAGTACGACAAGCTGTTGACCGTACAAGACCGCGTGTCACAGCAAATCATCAAGGGACTAGAGTTGAATCTCTCGCCTTCTGAGGCGGCGAATCTCAAACCTGATGGCGCAATAAATCCCCTGGCTTACGAATACTACCTGCGCGGAGTCGATCTCTATTCGCTGAATGAGTTTGCCACGGCGATCCAGATGCTGGAGAAGTCCGCTGCCATCGAACCGAACTATGCGCTCACTTGGGCACATCTGGGCAGGGCGTATACGACCAACGCGTCATTGCGCTTCGGTGGGCGCGAGGACTACGCCAAGGCGCAGGCTGCGTATGAAAAGGCGATTGCATTAAATCCGTCACTGGTTGAGCCGCGAATCTATATGGCCAATCTACTGACCGATACCGGAAGAGTGGAACAGGCCGTGCCCCTGCTGCGATCGGCTCTGCAGATCAGCCCCAATAACGCCGAAGCACGCTGGGAGCTTGGATATGCCTACAGATTTGGAGGGATGCTTGAGGAATCCGTGGCGGAGTCTGAAAAAGCTCGCCAGAACAACCCGCAGGTCAAGATCAACAGCTCCGCGCTTAACAGCTATCTCTACCTGGGCGAGTATCAAAAGTTCATGCAGAGCTTGCCGGTCAACGATTCGATTTACATTCTCTTCTACCACGGCTTTGTTGAATACTATCTGAACAACTATGCGCAGGCGGCCAAGGATTTTGATCGAGCCTTCGAAATGGAGCCTTCGCTGCTTCCCGCTAATGTGGGGAAAGCGCTCAGTTACTCGATTAAACATGACAATGCGCGTGGCGTGAAGCTTCTTCACGAAACCGAAGACAGGATCGAAGAGCTGGGAGTGACCGATCCCGAGGGGATTTACAAGATCGCTCAGGCCTATGCCGTCTTGGGAGACAAGGGTTCAGCCTTGCACATGCTGCGGCATAGCATCGGGGGAGGGTTCTTTTGTTATCCCTACTTCGTGCGCGACCCTCTATTGCAAAATATTCGCAACGAACCGGAATTCCAGACCCTGATGAACCAGGCACGTCAGCGCCACGAAGAGTTCAAGACTAGCTTTTTCTGAATAAGTGACTTCACTCGGGCGGAACCGGAATGGCATCGCTGACACTTGCCGGAAGGCTTTTCATAGTCCAAGCAAGAGATAAACAGGGTAGCCGAACGCGAGCAGAATCATCGTAAACCGAGGCTCAGGTTTTGTAATGGAGGCGGCACCAACGTTTCCCGATTGGTCGGGTAGTTCGATTGCCGCGATATAATACGTTGAATGATTTCTGTCCGCACGGGATGTAACCTGACTTTAGTGGCAGTTCTGTGCATTCTGATGGTTTTCTTTTTCCCGGCTGTGCAAGGTCCCTATTCCGTCGTGCATGGACCAGCAACTGCACTTCGGGCGGCGCGAGCGGCGGTTCGCTTGCGGGTTGCCATAGCGCAGGCCGCCTTGGGTTCTGTCAGCAACTACCCGATCTCGCCGCTCGTCTTCATGCCTTGGATGTCCCCTTCCGAGGCAGAGCTCCGGTCGGTCGGCTTGTCCGGCTGCGACACTATCCTCCGTTGCTGATCCTTCCACTCTCGCTCTAAGACCCGATCTTTTTCGCCTTGCCCGGCGTGTTTCGCTTCTGCTCAGGCATCCTTTCATGGACGCAGCTTATCTAGCCAGTGTTCGCAGTATCATCAACCGATCAGCATGGACGCATCTTCACAAAACGCGATGGTTGCAGCCGAGAAGGAAGCAGGTCTTCGGTTCTATCTCACTCGAGAGCCGATGATCCTGGCTCTGCTCTCTGCAATCGCGGTCGTTCTGTTCCTGGGGGTGGGTGGCCTGTCCCGCGTCTACCATGCCCAGCGGGAGTCTTTGGGGAATCGCTGGTTTGCCCGTGGTGTGGACGATCTCAAGCAGCAGCGATATGAGCAAGCAGCTGGTGAATTCCGCGCGGCGCTGCGCTACTCGCGGGACAATTATGCCTACCAACTCAATCTGGCCCAGGCACTGATTGGTCTGAAGCGGACCAGCGAAGCTTATGCCTACTTAATCAACCTCTGGGAGCGGGAGCCAGAGAACGGGCTGGTGAACTTTGAGCTTGCGCGCATCGCTGCGCTAAAGGGAGAAACCGAACAGGCTCTTCGTTATTACCACAATGCGATCTATGCCGCCTGGCCCGACAATCAGGAACTGGAACGCCGCAACGTTCGGTTGGAACTCATCGAATACCTGCTGGGCATTAAGGCTCAGGCCCAGGCCCAGTCCGAGTTGATTGCGCTGGCAGCGAGTTTGGGTGACGATCCGTCGCTGCACCAGCGCGTCGGAGATCTGTTTCTGCAGGCACAGGACTATGAGCATGCACTCGCCGAGTATCGTGCGACGCTGAAGTCAGATCATCGCAATTCGGCAGCATTGGCCGGGGCGGGACTGGCCGCCTTCGAGTTGGGGCGCTACCCTCTGGCCCAACGTTACCTCGAGGCAGCTGTCGCCGCGGACCCTAAGGATGCGCAAAGTCTCGACCGCCTCAAAACCGTGGAACTGGTTGTACAGATGGATCCATTCCGCCGGGAGATACCGGTTGACCAGCGTAACCGGATTGTCATCGAAGCTTTTGAAGCGGCAGGTGAGCGTCTCAAGGCCTGCCCCGCTGCGGGCGATTCAAGAGAACGTGCCTCAACGCAGACTCTCGCCGAGATGTGGACGAAGATGAAGCTGCAGATCACAGAGCGAGGCCTCCGGAAAAATCCGGACTTGATAGAGACCGCGATGGACCTTGTATTTTCCATCGAACGCAAATCGAATGCTTTGTGCGGGCCTCCGACAGGAACGGATATGGCGCTCCTGCTGATCTCAAAATTGCACGAAGGAAATTAGCGTGGACCTTCCGCCCAATTCGCCGATTGAGGTGCTATCACAGCCGGAGCCAGTCACAGGGCTCCCTCAGCGATCTCGCGGAGCTCTACTGCGATCGGTTTTTCGGGAAGACCGGTTCTTCCTCGTGTTGTCGGTGTTCATCGGAGTCTTCGCCGGCCTCGCGGTGGTCTGTTTCCGTTTCGCGATCGACTGGTGCCGCATCTATCTGTTGGGGTCTGGGGAAACACTCTCACCACTCCGCCTGCTGCTCGCGCCCAGCCTCGCCGGACTGGTCATCGCCGTACTCGTCATTCACGTATTTCCTCAGGCCCGAGGGAGCGGGGTAAACCAGACCAAGGCAGCGTTGTATATCTACAACGGGTACATTCCAATCCGCACGGCGATCGGCAAGTTCATCACAGCTGCGCTCGCCATAGGATCAGGGCACTCGCTAGGCCCCGAGGATCCGTCGTTGCAGATCGGTGCCAGCCTGGCCTCGGCACTTGGCAGGCGTATGCGGTTATCTCGAGATCGCATGCGTTTGATCGCTCCTGTCGGCGCCGCTGCCGGATTGGCAGCCGCTTTCAATGCGCCGATCTCGGCTGTGCTTTTTGTGATCGAAGAAGTTATTGGCCGTTGGACCGCCGGCATTCTCGGCTCAGTTGTGCTCTCCGCGGTATCCAGCGTGGTTGTGACCCGATGGTTTCTGGGTTCCGAGTCGCTTTTCCGCATTCCCGCCGTACAACTCGAACATCCTTCGGAGCTGATCGCGTACTCTGTTCTCGGCGTTGCAGGCGGCTTAGCCTCGGTTGCATTCTCCAGCGGAATCGCGACGTTCCGGCCATGGTGCAGAGCCCTGCCGCGCTGGACACAATATTTTCAGCCCGCGATCGCTGGCTTACTCATAGGGATCATGGCGGTGCTTGGTGCTCCGCAAGTGATGGGGGCGGGCTATGAGTACATCGACCAGGCGATGCATGGTCAGTTCACCTGGCAAATGCTAGCCATTCTTGCTGGACTCAAGATTATTGCGACCATGCTTTCGTTCGTCAGCGGGACTCCCGGCGGCATGTTTGCTCCAACATTATTCATTGGAGCGATGCTGGGCGCAGCCGTCGGCGGAGCGCAGCACGTATTTCTCCCTCACCTGACCGGATCACCGGGGACTTACGCTCTGGTGGGCATGGGCGTTCTCTTTGCGGGATTCCTGCGCGCGCCCATGACCTCCGTATTCATGGTGCTCGAGGTCAGCGGGAACTATTCCATCATCGTTCCGGTGATCGTGGCCAACACATTCGCGTACGTGATTTCACGAGGGCTGCAACCCACCGCAATTTTTGATGTGCTCACCCGCCAGGACGGCTTGGACTTGCCATCCATGGAAGAACAAAGGGAAGAGGGAATCTTGCGCGTGGAGGACGCGATGCGTCCAGCAACGACTCCAGCGTTGGACGCCGATAAAACGTTAGATCAAGTTTTTCAAAGCTTGGATGGAAACTCGCCCGACGTGCTTCTGGTTAGGCTGAATCCCACGGGATGGAGCAGCGTCACCAAAGAAGAGCTCGAAAAAATGCTGAAGGACGGCAAGGGCGGCCTGACTCTGAGTTCCCTGCTGGCCGGACCGCACATCCCGTATCTCCATCCCGATCATCCTCTGGAGACGGCATTGCGTTACGTCGATCGTTGGCCGCTCGTTCCAGTCGTGAACCGGGCCGATCTAAGAAAGCTGGAAGGAGTAGTCTCGGAGCACGACGTCCTCAATCGCTATCGCGACTTTGGCGAGGGATGAAGCTAACCCCGCTACTCTTCATCCAGATACTCGGCAGGGACGTCATCCTCCGGCACCTCATGAGTGTGCACTTCCTGCCCGTCAGCATCATCGGCAGCTTCCACTCCGCTGACCGCGTCAGCCTCGAACGCGTTCCCTTCCTCGAGCAATTCGTCGACACTTTCTGAATCTGCAGCTTCGCGGTTGGACAATCCCTGCAAATCTCCCGCTAGCTCGCCTGCCTGCGATCCTGCTCTCTCGCGAGAGAACGCCGTGCCGACTGCCTGCGCGCTGGGGTTCGCCTCCTGGTTGCAACAACTTTCTTCGCACCGGTCGCCTTTTTGCCGGCGGCTTTTTTCGGAGCAGCGTTCTTCTTCGCCCGTTTCTTCTTCGGCGTTGTCTTCTTACTGATGGCCTTCTTTGACTTCGCGGGCCGCTTTTTGGTTTTCTTTTTGGTAGCCATTCGCGCAGTCTAGCACCGGCACATGCGCGCCGCCAAACTGAGCCCGGCGGGTTGGAGGCTCGCGCGAGACATCGCGCCCGGTCTCTAAAAAAGGAACTTCGCGCCCAACTGAATCAGGCGGGGTGGATTAGCACTAACGACCTGACCGAATGAAGGGCTGCCGATATTACCGTCGACGGATTGGGGTCCGAAGAACTGGGTGTGGTTGAAAATGTTGAACCCTTCGAGCCGGAACTGGAGGGACTTCGATTCGGTTAGACCCACGGTCTTGAGCAGAGCCATGTCGTAATTGTCCAGCCCCGGTCCCGAGAAGAACCGCCGCTTTGCCGTGCCCGGCGTGCCCAAGGCGTTATCGCTGAATTGGGCGGTATTGAAGTAAGAGCGCCCATTGCGAGGACTACGATTGAGGTCCAGAGGGCCGCCAGTGTAATCCGGCTCATCGATACCATAGTTGTTGATGCCATTCGGCTCCGCCCCGAGTAGAGAATTGTCCCCGTAGTTGAAGAGCGTCACTGGCAGACCCGAACTGAAATGGGTAATCCCCGAGAGTTCCCAGCCCTGCGTCCAGCGGTTGGTGGCGTGGAACAGGCTTTCGAATGGAAGCTTGTAGTTGTAACTCACAACAAAGTTTTGCCGGATGTCAAAGGACGACAACGCATAGCTCAAGGCAGGATTGATCGGATTCACCTCTTCCCCCAAATTGGAAGATTCATCCAGGGATTTGCCGTAGGTATATCCGCGCCAGAAACCACGCAAAGTCCTCTTATAGTCTTTATTGTAGTTGCGACTCGCTCGCAACTTGCCTATTAGAATTGATCCGAGTTCTTTTGTCAAAAAGGGGTTGCAGAGCAGAGGCTTCAACAATCTGGTGACGCGGATGGATTCGAAGCATCGACCCATGCCTTAAAATCGTGAGCTTAAACGTAGTTTCAGCGACTTACAAACTCCGGGAGCCGCCAAAGTCGCTGTAAGGAACCTCAAGAAACGGTGGTTGTGGGTTGAGTTGTGGGCTGACGATAAAGCACCAAATTTGTGGCAAACTTCGTGCCAATAGCGCCGCGATCTCGAAGCCGCGATGCTGGTGAAGCTGGCTCCGGATTGCTGCAAAAGATCGCAGCTTGCCTCAACCCAAAAACTGAATGAAACGAGTTTAGCGCCGGGCAAAATGCTATCGGCATCTCCGAACTGTTCGCGGAACAAGCAGCGGAGAGGTGTGCTTTGTGTTGGCGGAGAGTCCAACTAGATGGACCTCACCCTTCCGGATGACCGAAAGAGGCGAGCTCTCGGCAAATGAGTCACGTGCTCGAAAAAGGGCCTGACACCGCCAACATTGTTGCAGAGCGATGTCAGGCAAACCGACATGAGAAAGCGTGCCCCACCCCCAAGAATCTTGATGCGGTCCACTCACTCGCAAGAGGCCGACACGGTAATGCCACTAGTTGACGACTAGAGTAACGGGAACTGGGTGAGGCGCGGTGCTGCCCTGGTTTGTACCGGCCGTACCGATCGCGACAACCTGCAATGGGTATGTGCCAGCGGGCGTACCGCCCCCTCCCTACTCCGCTTCCGCTGGTACTGCCGCTCCCGCAGCCCACCAGCGCAAGAATCATTACCACGGCAAGAACCGCGAGAATGATGCCTATACCCCGCCGGTTGCGTTTCTTCCAGTCGCCAGCCAGAATCATGCCGACCAGCCCAACTCCTCCGAGGCTGGCCCACAAATTTGAGGCGCCCTGACGCGAGTTCACGTCCGGTGTCGCATCCATTGCAGCGCTCGGTCCAGCAGTGCTGACCGTCAGCGTAGCCTGGGTCTTGCCGGGGGCGATGGTGGGAGTGTTACAGGTGACTCCGGACGGCAGGCTGCTGGGGCAGTTTATGGTGACCGTCCCATCGTAGCCGTTCAAAGGAGTCAAGGTGATGACGTAATTTGCTGCGCTGCCGGGATTCACCGTGACGCTAGTGGGGTTGGCGCTGACCGTGTAGTTGGGATCGTCGTCCCGATGCCAGTCAGCGAGACTGATTGTGGGCTTCCGGGAGCGTTGTCCGAGATGCTTAGCGCGGCATTTCGAGTCCCAGCCGCCGCAGGCGTAAATGTCACGCTAATTTGGCAGATAGTGTTGTGGCGCCAGCGAGGAAGGGCAGGTACCACTCTTGAAGTCCCCGCTGTTTGCTCCGGTAATCTGGATGGACGTGATGCTCAGATTGACGTTACCGGTATTCTGGAGCGTCACCATCTTTGCAGCGCTCGCGACCCCAACCGTCTGATCCCCAAAATTCAGGCTGGTCGGACTAAGTGAAACCACGGCCCCCTGCACCACTTGCTGCAGAGCAGGTGATGTGCTGGCAGTGAAATTTGCGTCCCCGTTGTAGGTAGCTGTCATGCTGTGCGTACCCACCGCCAGCGCGGAAGTCGTCAACGTTGCCACTCCGCTGCCGCTGAGGGGGGAATTACCTATGTTTGTCGTTCCGTCGAAGAAAGTTACGGTTCCCGTAGGCTGGAATTTAAAGAAGTGTGACGTCACCGTAGCGGTGAACGTCACGGCTTGTCCGAAGCTGGATGGATTGGGGGAAGAGGTCAGCGCAGTTGCCGTAGACCCGACGGTGGTATTGATGAGCACGCCCAGTTCCCCGGCCCCCGAGCCACATTGATTGCCGACGCAGTTAGCCGCCACGATGTCAGGTCTGCCGTCCCCGTTCACATCCCCCACTGCCACCCCGAAGGGAGTGGTTCCTCCCGAGCCGTAAGGCAGTCGCTGTCTGGAAGGTTCCGTTGCCGTTGCCCAACAGCACTACTACATTGCCGTCAGCATCACTGCAGCTCTTGATGCTAGTGGAGCAGTTGGCCACCACCAGATCAAGTTTGCCATCTCCGTTCACGTCCGCCAACGCGACCGAGGATGCGCCGTATCCGCCCCGGTGGTAAGGAACCGCCGTCTGGAAGGTTCCGTCGCCGTTGCCCAATAGCACGGCTACATTGCCTAGGTTGTCGGTGAGGCTGTTGCTCGCCGTTCCCCACAACCACGTCGGGCTTGCCATCCCCGTTCACGTCTCCGATTACGACCGAGTTGGCCAAAATACCGCCCGAATCGTAGGTCACCGCGGTCTGGAAGGTTCCGTCGCCGTTGCCCAACAGCACGCCCACCGAGCTGGCTGTGCAATTGATTATCGGTGCACCAGTTTGCCACCACCAGGTCAGGCTTGTCATCGCCGTTCACGTCCGCAACCGCCACCGAAAGGGCAGTAAACCCGCCTGATGGGTAGGTGACCACTGTCTGGAAGGTTCCGTCACCGTTGCCCAACAGCACGCCCACCGAACTGCAGATTGTAGAGCCGGTCGCTACCAGCAAGTCGAGGTTGCCGTCCCTCCCCAAGTCCGCTATCGCCACTGAGGCGGCACCAAACCCGCCCAAGTGGAAGTAACCACCGGTTGGAAGGTTCCGTCACCGTTGCCCAACAGCACTCCTACTATTGCCGTGTGAAGCAACCAATTGATGACTTTGGGGAAGCCGCAGTTCCCCACCACAATGTCAGGTTTCCCATCGCCGTTAACGTCCGCGACCGCGACGGAATCGGCATAAAGCCCGCCCGAACCGTAGGCCACCGCTGTCTGAAAGGTTCCGTCGCCCTTGCCCAACAGCACTCCCACGGAGCTGGCCACGCAAGTGCTGTCCGTGCACCAATTTGCCACCACCATATCGGGGATGCCATCTCCGTTCACATCCGCCACAGCTACCGCATTGGGACCATTTCCGCCCGAGCCATACGGTACGGCGGGGGCAAAGCTCTGGGCCAGTACCTGCGCGCTGACCAGGACTGCGAACACGCAAACCGAAGAAAACAAAAGACACGGGACCGCATGGACATCCTCCTAGGACTCACTTCCAAAGAAAAAAACTGCATCATGAATTACCTTAGTTGCGCGCTGGATCTCTGTGGATGCTCTTTCAGTCGAAATACGAAGTTCACGGTTAATCGAAGGTTGTTCTGGGGCTGCACTGCGCCGGCCGAATCATAGAAGTCGGTGCGTACGTAATCGCCAATGACGCGAACCCCTAATTGCGACGAGACCGGGTGCTCGACGCCTCCTCCAAACGCATAAGACGGCCGTGCCAACCATCCATGAAAGTCCTCGTGTTCCAGGATTGGCACTGCGCCGTCGACCAGAGCCGCTCCGGCCAACGCGTGAACGAACACGCGGGTATTTCCGCGCGCGACCGGGTAGAACACTGGGCCGGTGTATAAGCTCAACACATAGCCCTGGTGGCGGGTATTGAGGACTTCGGGCGTGTAAAGATAATTAGAGTCGAGCGTTGCACCCCAGCGCGAGCTTAGACCGACGCTTCCGCTAAAATCCAAGCCGTTGAAATGCGCAGTGCCGCCGCCGGGAATCGGCATTGAGAGGTAGGAATAGCCGAAACCCAAATTGTAGGACGGCCCGGTAACCGCGGGAGAAGGCGCCGATTGCAGTTTTTGCGCCAGAGCGGGCGCTACCATCACAAACCCGAAAAAGCAGATCTTCCCGATGGTCCTCATTGTGTTCCTCATTGCGTCCTTTCCGATCGGCAGTACAAGTCTAAGTAGAGGGCTTTTATTCCAACGGCCGACGGCCCCCATTTACTCGTCGACTGGCTTAGGGGGCTACCGAACCCTGGGCCACAAGCTTTCTGTCACCCTGGCTATAGGTTAGAAAGGGGAAAAATGGCGTGACCTCGAAGGGCATCTTCTCGTTCGGGGATACGAGCGCAACTGGCTTCGCACTCATCATTGAGAGTTGATTGCTCCACGGATCCAATTTGATCCGGCTGCCGATAGGAAGCGCGGCGATCTGATCAAGGCGTTGTTTCTGCAGAGCCGGCGCGGAGTTGAAGAGTGCGGCCATTCGCGTGGTGTTTCCACTCGCCATGCTGTCGCCCAGCCGCGCTCTGATCAGGTTGGTGAGCACTGGTGCGCGATCGTGTAATGCTTTGAGGAACAGCCCGGCAGTGCTTAGTTTGTCTTTGTATGGTGAATTTTCGAGCAGCTCCACAGCTTTGTTGTCGGCAGCTTGCTCGTCTGCAGGATCCAGCTCGAAATGCATATGTTGGAAGGTAGTCGTGTCGGCAAAGAAGAAGCGGTCCTGAAAGGCCATCTGCGTATCGACATAATGGCCCAACACGATGTGGCTAAGTTCGTGCGCCAGGACCATCGCCAAAGATGCTTCATCCGGCAGAACATCCAGCAGACCACGACTGACTACAACGGTGTGACCGATGGTGAAAGACTCCAGAGGCAGGGTTAGCAATACGCGGCAGCGCACATCCGGCTCGATTTGCAGCTTGTTCGTGATGATGAGGTTATCGACGACAGTTTGCAAAACCTTGTCCACATCGCCCGTAGGCGCCAGCAGGCCGATTTTCTGCAGATGATCGACTGCATTATCTTCCGCCATCCGTTCCCACATGCGCTGGGCTTCAAGGGGGCTATTGTCTTTGGCAACTTGACGATCATCCACCGAGTTGTCGACTTTGATTTGGGTAAACTCTTCCTCGTGATTCAGTTGTTCCGGATCGTAGGCCCATAGACGCGTCTGCGCCTTGAGGTACAAATCGTGGTATAGCGCGCTGTTGAGTTTTGTGCCTGACTCTTCGACGTATACGTAAGATGGCAGCCACACATCGGCCTGCAGATTGAAGCGCCAGCTGTCGAAGTGCAGGTAATGCGTGTCGGGATTGCCGGAATAGGTCCCATTAAAGCGGACGATGTTGAAGTCGCGATCTTCAACCCAGATTCTTCCGCTAAACAGCCCTTCTTTGCCCTTTTTACCAGGTTGGACATCGATCACAATGCAGCGCGCTTCGCCAAGAAACTCGCGCCGCACAAACGTGAAACGATAATTACTCTTCTGGAAGTCGGCATCGAGAATCACCATCTGCGCGAAGCCCTGCGGAAAGAACTTGTACTCCAGGGCAGAAGAAAGGGGATTTGCAACGTGATGCATAAATCCCAGGTGCTGCTTCTGGAAGGTTGCATCGCGGACACCATTATTCAGGTCAAGCCGCCCCAGGAAATACTGATCACTGGCAGGCGCAGCATTGTGATCCTTGTCTTCATGAAGATTCTGGATATAAGTCTCGGCCAGAGGGTGCATGCGCTTCATGGTTACCACAAACCCGCGTTCGCGCGCTACTACTCGGTCGACGGTTTGGTCGAAGGAGAGTGCCGGCGAGGGTTTCGGGTTATCGGCCGCGACTCCTGCTGTCGCCGATATAAGCAGCAAGAAGACGATTTTTCTGAAACTGCGCATAGCTCTCCTCACGAAACAAGTTCGAAAATGATGTGGACCTGAGCCATCGAATCGATGGGCTGGCCTTCATGCGATGCTGGCTTGAACTTGATTTTCTCGGCAGCTTTTACGGCCTGTTCATCCAGGCCGTACCCCAACCCTTGCAGGACTCGTATCACATGGACTTGCCCGTCGGACTTGAACAACACTTCCAGACGAACTTCTCCGCTAATCTTTTGCTTCCGTCCCTCATCTGTGTAATCGGGTTTGGGCTTGAAGGTGATTTCGACGGGGGTGTTGGCTTCGCTGCTCGACTGGCGCGATGCGGCCTTCGAATGAATACCAGCGCTGGCGAGAGTGTCGATGGCTCCGTTGCCGAATCCGGAACTCATCACCACCCCAGGGTTCCCGCCTCTCATCCCGTTGCCTTGGCCGGATCCACTGGGTGAGTCGAACCCTCCCTTGGGGCTGATGTTGGCGACCCCGTGATGCTCTGACGAAGGAACGCCATTCGGATCGCCGAAGCCGCCGCTCTGCACTGCAGCGGCGGGTTTGTTAACCATCGTTGTAACCGAATTGTTGGCGGAAAAGGTGCCGACAGCCACGATCTTCGACGGAAGTGCCGCGGGGATCGCGGGCATCTTAGTTTCGAGTTTCAGTTCCAGCGCAGGGCGATCAGGCTCGGGCAGATTGCGCTCCGAAACGGCGTGTACCTGCCGCGTGACTACAATGGGCGCTACGGTCGGCTTAGTTTCCAGTACCGGTTTGCTCTCCGCAGGCTTAGGCCGTGCTAGTGAGGGTGGAACAGAAGGTTGCTTCTGCTCGTGAAGCACGAGTGGTTCGTAGGACACAAGAGTCGTCACTCTATCGTCTTCAGGCAGCGCTAGGTTTCCGTGGTATTGGACGCCCAAAAAGAGAAGGCCAGTCAGCGAGAAAGCTTGCACGCTCCAGCCAGCCATGAACGACTTCCAGCGTGACTGCGGCGATGGCAATAAGGTAAACAGAAACCCCCCGAGGTTCTTCCCGCTCGAAAGGATATGGGGCAATCGAGGGGCCACTGGCAATCAGGGGATGTGTTAGCGGCGAAGGTTCTGTTCTTGTGGGGCTGGAGGGTCAGAATTCGCACCAGCGAAAGCCTTTAGCTCATGCACCCGGTGTCCGAGAAGGTGGGCTCAAAAAAGTTTCTATGGCACGTTAGTAACCTTCGTAGGCTATTACTAGTTACGCAGGGTACTCAGGAACTGACAGCAAGACTGAAACCAAGTTCACAGGGAAAAGAATTTCCCATCGACAATGGCCCTTGGAAAGTCTGGTGAGCGCGGATGGACTCGAACCATCGACCCATGCCTTAAAAGGGCATTGCTCTGCCAACTGAGCTACGCGCCCCACCGTTAACAATTTACCACAATGGAAAGCGCTTATTCCTTGATGCCGAACTCCGGCGAAACAGGAGAAGTGCGTGAACTAAGGTGGAACGACTTCTCGCGAGAGACAACGTATTCGTGTTCCGTTTTCTTAACTTTCCACTTGACACCTTCGCTGCAGCAGTTAATATGAATGAATGTTTATGCATCATAATGCATAATTATTCATAATGAATAAATCTCTACGCCAGCGAGCCGTCCTTGAACTGCTGAAGCATGGCCCCGTCGCCAGTCAGGAAGACTTGCAACGGGCGTTGCGTAAACGCGGACTGAAAGTGGGCCAGGCAACGCTGTCGCGCGACATTCGTGACTTGCGTCTGGCAAAAACGGCTGACGGTTACTCTTTGCTTCAAGGTGACGGTTCGTCTGCCCCGGCCTTGCCTCCTGTCTCACGGTTGGTTCGAGAGTTCGTGCTCGAAGTGCGGCCTGCGCAGAACCTGCTCGTGATCAAGACCAGCGTTGGCAGCGCGCAACCCGTGGCGGCTGCGCTGGACGAAGAGGAGTGGCCAGAAGCAATTGGCACGATCGCGGGAGATGACACCATTCTTATTGTTTGCCCCGACAAAGAAGATGCGAAGAAGTTGGCTGCTGCCATTGAGGAGATGCTTGCCTGATGCCAGCCAAACTCAAGACTGCGGTGCTAGGAGCGACCGGATATTCTGGTCTGGAGCTGACGCGGATTTTGCTGCGTCATCCTCGGCTGGAAAAACCTGCTCTGCTCCGTCGCCAGAGCGACACCGAAGCCGTGTGCAATCTGGCTGACATGTTTCCCGCGCTGTCAGGCAACGGAAGCTATCCGCTACAACCGCTTTCGTGGACGTCGCTTCAGCAACAGAACGTTGAGCTGCTATTCCTGGCTACGCCCCATGAAGCTTCGCGTTCGCTGGTGCCCGAAGCCATCGCGCAAGGGCTTCGCGTCATCGATCTGAGTGGAGCGTGGCGGCTTAAGGAGGCGCAGAATCGTGCGGTCTATGGCTTCGAGGATGCAGATTCTGTAACGGCAGCTGACCTCACCAACAAGGCGGTTTACGGACTGCCGGAGTTAAGCCGCGATCAAATCCCGAGCGCAGCCTTAGTGGCAAATCCAGGATGCTACGCGACTTCCGTGATCCTGGCTTTGGCTCCTCTGCTCAAGGCTGGCATTGTCGATCGCCAGCACGGAATCATTTCCGACTCCAAGTCTGGCGTGTCCGGCGCGGGCAAGGAACCGAATTCGCGCACTCACTTTATTTCCGTCGCCGACAACCTTTCCGCCTATTCGGTCTTCGGCCACCGGCATGTGGGCGAAATGCTTGAGCAATTGCAACTGGACGCGAGTGAATTGATTTTCACGCCACATCTGCTTCCGATTCCAAGAGGAATTCTTTCGACCATCTATGTGCACTTGAACCGTGAGATGAAGGCTGGCGAGGTCGAGTCCTGCTTTCGCGACTTTTATGCCGGCGGGCGCTGGGTGCGCATTTTTGCGACGCCGAAGCTGCCGCAAATCCAGTTCTCTCTCCACACGAACTATTGCGACCTTGGCTTCTGCCTGGCTGACGACGGCCGCCGACTAGTGCTGGTCTCCTGCGTGGACAACCTGCTCAAAGGCGCTGCCGGACAAGCGGTGCAGAACATGAATCTGATGTACGGGTGGAAAGAAGAGGAAGGCCTGCAGTGAAAGTCGTAGTCAAAATCGGAGGCGCGGCACTCGAGGATAAATCCCGATTGCGCAAGTGCGCACGGGCAATTGTCGAGTTAGCGCAGGACGGTCATCACGTTGCCGTAGTCCATGGAGGAGGAAGCGCGCTCACTCGCACTCTCAAGCTGCTCGGCAAGGAGAGTGACTTTGTAAACGGATTGCGCATCACCGACGCCGAGACTCGGGACGTCGCTCTCATGGTGTTGTCAGGGATCGTAAACAAGAGCCTGGTTGCGGCAATAGTGGCTGCGGGGAGCGCGGCCGTTGGTCTCTGTGGCGCCGATGGCATGGCTTTCAGAGCGCGCAAGAAACAAAATGCGGGCTGCGACTTGGGATTTGTTGGGGAAATCTGCTACGCCGAGCCGCGTTGGATCGAAGCCATCTGGAGCGCAGGGGGGATTCCAGTGCTGTCTTCCGTGGCTTTGGGTTCCGATGGTGAGTACTACAACATCAATGCAGACCAAATGGCATCCGCCTGCGCTGTGGCCTGCCATGCCGACTCTCTGATTTTCCTCACCGATGTGGATGGAGTGAAGGACGCCGACGGTATCGTAATCCCGTGGTTGAACACGAAAGATGTGGCTGCGCTGATTGCGGCTTCCGTCATCGGCGGGGGAATGTTGCCTAAGCTCGAAGCTTGCAGTCAGGCGCTCCATAAAGGTGTTGGACGAGTGCGGATTCTGCCCGCGGCACAGGTCGATATTCTGCCGCAGTTTTATTTCACCAAGCTGGCGTGTGGGACGGAGGTGATTGGCGCATGAGCCTCGCTTCCGTCATTCGCTCCGAAGAGATATTGCTGCTGCCGACCTACGATCGTCACAAGATCCTTTTCGAGAAAGGACGTGGCGTTTATTTGTGGGACTCGCGCGGAAATCGTTATCTCGATTTCCTAAGTGGGATCGGGGTAAATGCCCTAGGACACGCGCATCCTGCAATCCAGGCGACCGTGAAGCGCCAAGCCGGCCGACTGATTCACGTTTCCAACCTGTTTTTTCACGAGTACCAGGCAGAACTCGCCAAGCGCTTGACCAAGGTTTCTGGGCTGGACCGGGCCTTCTTCTGCAATAGCGGAACCGAGGCCTGGGAGGGCGCGCTTAAGCTCGCACGCATTTACGCGCGTACCAGAAATACGAATGGCCACAAGCCGAAGTGGCGCATCCTCGCTCTCGACAACTCATTTCATGGACGCACTTTTGGTTCGCTGGCCACGACCGGCCAGGCCAAGTACCGTGATCCCTTTGTGCCGCTGATGCCGGGAGTCGGCTTCGTTCGGTTTAACGATGTCGAAGATCTCAAACACCAATTCGACGCCGGCGTGTGTGCAGTTTGCCTCGAGACAATTCAGGGTGAAGGCGGAATTTGTCCGGTCAGCCCGGAATTCCTGCAACTCGCGCGAAAGTTGACTGAGAGCAACGATGCGTTGCTGATCTTGGACGAGATCCAGTGTGGCCTGGGGCGGACCGGACGCTACTTCGCCTACCAGCACTATGGCGTAAAGCCTGACATTGTGACGGTCGCAAAGCCCCTGGCCGCGGGACTGCCGCTGGGAGCGATTCTCACGACCAATCGAGTTGCGGCCAGCATGCATCCCGGCATGCACGGCACAACCTTCGGTGGAGGGCCGCTGGCCTGCGCGGTCGCGATCGAGTTTCTACGTGAATTGAATAAGCTGCTCGATCACGTGAGCGAAGTTGGTGGCTATTTCCGCGCGCAACTCGAATGGTTAAAGGCCAAGTACAACTGTATTCGCGAGGTCCGTGGGATGGGCCTGATGCTGGCTATTGAATTGGACTCGTCCGACACTGCGAAAGCTGTGGTTTCCACCCTGCTGAAGAAAAGAATTTTGATCAATCGAACGCATGAGACAGTTCTGCGCTTTTTGCCGCCCTACATTATTCAAGAAAAACACGTTGATGAAGTGATTCGAGCACTGGATTCGGCCTTGACCTCGGATGCTACGAAACGGCAGCGCTTGCCGGCGGTAATTCGCGCCCACAACCACAACCGAAGGAGTCACAATGAATAGCCAATCACTAGGCAGAGCCCCGGTCATTCCTGCCAGAGTTCCCAATACCTTCTGGGGACCTGACTTGGTCTCGACCCGCGATCTTGGTCCAAACGGAGTCGAGGCAGTGCTTCATCTTGCCGGAATTATGAAAATGCGTCCGGCGGATTTTCGTAGCGCGCTCGCCGGCAAGCAGATGGTGATGTTTTTCGAAAAGCCCTCGCTGCGAACTCGGCTGACGTTCGAAGCTGGGATGTCGAGCTTGGGCGGCGCCACATTCTTCGTGGACCAGACTCACGAACGGCTTGATGGGCGCGAACAACTGAGTGACATTGCGCGTAATCTCGAGCGCTGGGTGGATGCCATTGTGCTCCGCACCTTCGCCCAGGAAACAATCGCGGGAATGGCCGAGCATGCGTCCGTTCCGGTGATTAACGCCCTCAGCGATCTGGAGCATCCTTGCCAGGCACTAGCTGACTATTTCACTCTGCAAGAACGCTTCGGCGATCTCAAGAATATCTGCCTGGCCTATGTCGGCGACGGTAACAACGTGGCGCATTCGCTGCTGCTCACGTGCGCGTGTCTTGGGTCCAAAATCCGCGTGGCCACGCCGGCAGGGTACGGTCCCAACGCAGAAATCGTCGCCGATGCCCAAGAGATCGCGGAACAAACAGGCGCGGTCATCGATATACTTTCCGACCCACACAAGGCAGTGGACGGCGTCGACGCGGTTTACACCGACGCGTGGGCCAGCATGGGCCAGGAGCATGAAGCTGGGAAGCGCGCCAGAATTTTCCCGCCTTACCAGATGAACGACGAACTCGTGGCGGGAGCAGCCCCCCACGCCGTTTTCATGCACTGCCTGCCCGCCCATCGTGGAGAAGAGATCACCGATGCAGTAATGGATTCGGAAAGATCGGTCGTCTTCGATCAAGCCGAAAGCCGCCTGCACGTGCAGAAAGCCGTTTTGTATTTATTGCTGGGCGGGGAAACCCGCCTGCCCATAAGGAGCGCTCATGCCTGAGAAAGTGGTACTTGCTTATTCCGGAGGTTTGGACACTTCCATCATTATTCCGTGGCTGAAAGAGAATTATGCCTACGACGTGATCGCAATGGTGGGCGATGTTGGCCAAGCGGACGACATTGAAGCCGTGGTGGCAAAGGCGTATGCGACCGGCGCATCCCATGTGGTGGTGGAAGACCTTCGCGAGGAATTTCTCACCGGGTACGTATTCCCCGCGCTCAAGGCGGGAGCGGTGTACGAGCACAAATATTTATTGGGCACATCGCTGGCACGTCCGGTCATTGCGAAACACCAGGTTGAGGTTGCGTTGCGTGAAGGAGCCACGGCGGTCGCCCATGGATGCACGGGCAAAGGCAACGATCAGGTGCGGTTCGAATTGGCCTACCAGGCGCTTGCGCCCGAGCTCCGTGTGATCGCTCCCTGGCGTGAGTGGTCGCTCAAGTCTCGTGAAGATTGTCTCGACTATGCCGAGCAGCACGGAATTACCGTGGCGGCCAGCCGCGAGAAGATTCACAGCCGCGATCGCAACCTTTGGCACCTCAGCCATGAGGGAGGCGAGTTGGAGGATGCGGCCAACGCCCCGCTCCCCGGCACCTGGCAGCTTACCCGTTCACCGCAAGACGCGCCGGATCGCGAGGAGCAAGTTACGATCGGCTTCGACGCCGGGGTTCCGGTCTCGGTCAATGATCTGGAACTCGATCCTGTGTCATTGGTCGAACTGCTGAACGAAATCGGCGCTCGCAACGCCATCGGACGCGTCGACCTGGTAGAAAACCGCTTTGTCGGAATTAAATCCCGCGGTTGCTACGAAACTCCCGGCGGAACTTTGCTGATTACCGCCCACCGCGAACTCGAAGCTCTATGCCTGGAGCGCGATGTGGCGCACTTCAAACAACACATCGGGCTGAAGTACGCGGAACTGGTTTACTTCGGGTTGTGGTTCGCTCCCCTTCGCGAAGCGCTCGACGCTTTTGTTGAAACCACACAAAAGGATGTCACTGGCTCGGTGACTCTGTCTTTGTATAAGGGCAACGTCTCCGTTGTGAGCCGCCAGTCTGAGAATTCGCTGTACCGCACCGATCTGTCGTCGTTCACCATGGGCGACAGTTACGACCAGAAAGATGCAGCTGGTTTCATTCGTATTCTCGGCCTTCCGTCGCGCTCGCGAGCTCAAGCGCGAAAACAGGCGCAAAGATCGGAGGTGGCGCAATGAAGATGTGGTCCGGCCGTTTCCGCCAGCCTTTGGATCCAGAATTTGAGTACTGGCAACGCTCTTTTGACTTTGACCGGCGAGTGTTGAACCATGAACTTGCAGCCAGCAGCGCCCATGCTCGCGCTTTGAAGGGAGCGGGCATTCTCGATTCAACCGAACTCATCGCCATTCTCCAAGGCTTGGAACGAATTGGAGAGCAGGCGGCATCGTCGCCCAAGTTTCTCGAAGACGACGAAGCCGAAGACGTGCATCACTTCGTCGAAAAACAGTTGGTCTCGCTAATTGGCAACACTGGATACAAGCTGCACTGCGGCCGCAGCCGGAATGAGCAAATCGCCACTGACCTTCGTTTATACGTCCGAGCAGCGATAGATCAAATTCGGGCTGATCTGGCGGCGTGGTGCAGTGCGTTGTTGGATCGTGCACACCAAGCGGGGAACAATGCCATGCCTGCTTACACCCATCTGCAACGCGCCGAGCCGGTGTTGGTATCTCACTGGCTGCTGGCTTACATCGAGATGTTTCTGCGGGATGCAGACCGGCTGGCGGATTGCCGAAAGCGTTTGAATGTTTGTCCTCTCGGTTCTGGCGCGGTCGCGGGAGCAACCCTGTCCCTGGATCGTCGAACCATAGCTGCCGACCTCGACTTCGATAGGCCGACTGCCAACAGCATCGACGCTACCAGCGATCGCGATTTCGTCCTCGAATTTGTAAACACACTTTCGCTCCTTACTCTGCACTTGAGCCGGTGGGCGGAGGAGATGATCCTGTTTTCATCGCAGGAATACAACTTCGTGCACTTGCCCGAGGCATACTCCACGGGTAGCAGCGCCATGCCACAAAAGAAGAATCCGGATCTCCTGGAGCTTACCCGTGGCAAGTGTGCTCGCGTTATTGGAAGCGCAACCGCGCTTCAGATTTGCCTGAAGGGATTGCCGCTCGCCTATAACAAGGACTTACAGGAGACCCAGGAACCGCTGTTCGACGCGACCGACACGTTGATTTCACTGTTACCCCTCGTGACCGGCTGGATGAAAGCTGTGGAGTTTAATTACGAAGCTATGCAGCACGCGGCGCAGTCGGGATTTACGAACGCGTGGGCAGCCGCTACTTACCTGGTACAACGCGGCGTCCCTTTTCGCCTGGCACATGAGCAGATCGGAAAGGCCGTGCAAATGTGTCTGGAAAAGCAATGCGAGCTTCAAGACTTGTCTCTGGAGGAACTGCGCTCGGTGAATCTGAAATTCGATAACGATTTCTACGCCTACCTGAAGTTGGAGTCGGTGCTTGCCATCCACGATGTGCCCGGCGGCACTGCTCCGGCGCGAGTAAAGCAGGCAATGGTTGACGCTCGACAGAGGATCGGGGCCATCCGGGAGGGTGTCCATGCGCACGCGTAAAGCCATCCTGCCCGACGCTCAGCGCATTCATGGGCTAATCTCGGCCTACGCTGGCGACGGGACGCTTCTGCCGCGAACCTTGGCCGAGATCTGTGAGAACGTCCGAGACTTTGTGGTGTTGGAAGACGGCGGAATGATTATCGGCTGCGGCGCGCTCCATCTCTATGGACCGCATCTGGCGGAGATCCGGTCCATCACCGTAGCGCCTTCGCAGCAAGGCAAAGGCGGCGGCGGATTTTTAGTGAAAGCGTTGCTGGCAGAGGCCAAGAAACACCGCGTCACTTGCACGTGCCTGTTCACGCGCGCTCCAGAATTCTTTGCTCGCCTGGGTTTTGCAACCGCCCAGCGCGAGGATCTGCCGGACAAGATTTACAAAGACTGCCACGTTTGCCCCAGATTTCATGCGTGTGACGAGGTAGCCATGGTGCGTGGTGAACTGCCAAAATTTGCGATTCTGCCGGAACCCGCAAACTGGCTGGTCAAACTTCAGATATGAGTGCTGCTTTCTGAGATGAGTAGTCCCCCAGCGGCGAGTCTGGGCGGCCATTGCCAAGTTTTGCAAGGCCGCCCATTCGCGCTATCTTATTCTCATGCAACTTCGCGGATGCGGTACAGCTCTCGTAACTCCTTTTCGTCAGGACGGCTCCATCGACGAGCCGGCCCTGCGCAACCTGGTGGCATGGCAGGTCGAGTCCGGAATCGATTTTCTGGTTCCCTGCGGCACCACCGGCGAAACGCCCACTCTCTCGCACGACGAGTGGCTGCGGGTCATCGATGTGACCATCGAAGTCGTGGCGGGACGCGTCCCCGTCATGGCTGGCGCGACTTCCAACTCGACTCATGACGCGATCGAGAAAGCAAAGGAAGTCGCTGCGCGGCCTGGCGTAAACGCGATCCTTACGGCTTCACCTTATTACAACAAGCCGACACAGGAAGGCCAGTATCGGCATTTCCGTGCGATTGCCGAGGCTGTGGACAAACCGATCATTCTCTACAATGTCCCGGGGCGCACCGGTGCGAACCTCGAACCCGCGACTCTGGCGCGGCTGGCGGAGGTGCCAAATATTGCCGGAGTCAAGGAGGCCAGCGGCAACATTGGGCAGATGGCGGAAGTCTGCGCGGTTGTGCCCGAGACTTTTCTAGTTTTCTCTGGCGACGATGCGGTCACATTGGCGCTCATTGGGTTGGGCGGCGTGGGCATCGTTTCGGTAGCTTCTAATGAGATCCCCCGCGAGATGGCTGAGATGACGCGAGCGGCGTTGGCGAACGATTGGGTCACGGCGCGGCGCATTCAGCGCAAATACCTGGCGCTGATGCAAGCCAACTTCATCGAGACCAGTCCGATGCCGGTAAAAGCGGTGCTGGCGATGATGGGAAAAATAGAAGAAGTTTATCGTCTGCCTCTCCTCCCGATGCGACGCGAAACGCGATCCAAGTTGCAAAAGATCGCTGCCGAGGCCGGAGTGATTGCCAGACCAGCGAGCCCGGCGCCCGACCTAGTTAATTTCTACATTTACGAAAACTGGCTTGCCGGACCGCACAAGATCGTTCTGCACCGCTCCAGTTGCGGACAGTGCAACCACGGCAAGGGACGTCCCTCCGGACACGACGCCGACCATGCGCGCTGGCACGGCCCTTACGCCACGCTTACGGAAGCGCGCGAAACCTCGCACGGGATGGCTGGTGTGCTGATCCGTAGCGAGTGCAAGTGCATTTGACTGTGCCTCGATTGCCGATCCCATTCTCCCGCGCACTCTGCGGGTGTTCTCGGTGGTCTCAGCGTTTTAAGGTTTTGGTGAGCTTGCGGCGAACCCAAAGTCTTAGATCGCAGCGGTCGCGAAGAATACCCGCCGAGTGCGCGGAGAACGGCAGACTACGAACCCTTCATCGGAATCGGCCGTTGGCATCCCCACGCTGAAAATCCCGTATACTTTCCTCGGATGGAATCCCTCAGATCCGCGATCGAACGTCTCGCCTCCCTCGAAGTTGAGAGCAATCCTGATGCGCGCCAAATCTTCATGGACTTTCGCGACGAACTGACCCAGGGCAAGATTCGCGCCGCGGAAAAGATCGATGGGCAATGGGTAGTGAATATCTGGGTGAAACAAGGCATTCTGCTTGGCTTTCGGCTTGGCGAACTCAGCAAGATGGGCGAAGATGTGAGCCTTTCCTTCGTGGATAAAGACACCTTCCCTGCGCGCCGGTTTACTGTCCGGGATCGCGTGCGCATCGTGCCGGGTGGATCGTCAGTGCGCACTGGCTCCTATGTGGCGCCCACCGTGATCTGCATGCCTCCCATGTTTATTAACGTGGGTGCCTACGTGGACGAAGGCACGATGGTAGACTCGCATGCGCTGGTCGGATCCTGCGCCCAGATTGGCAAACGCGTTCACTTGAGCGCAGCGGCTCAGATCGGCGGAGTCCTGGAACCGATCAACGCGTCTCCAGTCATTGTTGAGGACGATGTGCTCATTGGCGGCAATTGCGGAGTGTATGAAGGCACGCTGGTAAGGACGCGCGCCGTCCTGGGGGCGGGCACGATTCTGACGCGCTCGACCCCGTTATACGACATTGTCCGGGGGCAAGTATACCGGGCTACTGACGAGAAGCCGCTCGAAGTGCCGGAAAACGCCGTTGTCGTGCCCGGGTCACGAGCAGTGACAAAGGGTCAGGCGGCGGAGTGGAACTTGTCGCTCTACACGCCCGTCATCGTGAAATATCGTGATGAGAAGACAGATCAGAGAATCGAACTGGAAGAGTTGCTGCGGTAACTCCTGATGACGGCCGCGCTAATTCGACACTATAGGCAAAGCGGGCATCGCAGCATTTCTTCGATGGCGCAGCTCCAAATGCTTTTGGCGAAAGTGGGCTTTGGCGCGATCGCCCCAGGCGCGCACGAAGTAATAGTTCAGTCCAGCGCCAATGGCTGAACTCGCAATCGGAATTACGCGCCCCGACCACTTCTCCACAGCTTCCCTGCTGGCCTGCGCTGCAATCCGCTGGATCACTTTGGGCACAAATCGATTCACTACCTCTTTTTCCAGCACCTCACGGCTGATGTCTACACCGGCGGCGCTGGCCGCGGCAATCCAAAGCTCGGCGGTTTCCTCGTCAGTGTTGTATTCGAAACCATAAATCAGACTGAGCTTTTGAATGGTTCGCAGGGTAATCCCGGCCAGGATGCTGAGGTCCGGGACTATCGTCAAAATTCCTCCCAAGCCAAACCCGGCGCCTTCGGCAGCAGCCAGCTTCATTCCACTGCGGATGACGCTGTTAGCGAGGTCATCAAGAATACCGACATCGACAGAATAGATGCCTTGAAAGCTGTTGATCGGAACGCCATAGGCACTGCGAAGCTGGAGGAGAAACTTATTGGGATCTACCTTCACGGTTTCGTATGCATGTTGAAAACCGCGCCGCAGACCATTTTCGACCCGGCGCCGTAGCCACGATTTGCGGTGCTGTAAAGCCATTTGACTTGACGTTAACTCACGCAGCTTAGAAAAACCAGTTCTCGGTTCTCAGTCCATGGTACTCGGTCCATGGTTCGCGGTTCGGGGCCCGTTCGCCCGGCCTTCGTATGCTACGATCAAGAGACACCTAAAATGCCAACTGGAAAACTTCACATCGTACCCCTCGGCGGTCTGGGCGAGTTCGGAATGAACTGTATGGCGGTACGCTGGGGCGATGACATTATCGTCATCGACGCGGGTCTGATGTTCCCCGAGGCCGAACTGTTGGGCGTGGACATCGTGGTTCCGGACATTTCCTATCTCATCGAAAACCGGCAACGTGTGCGCGCCATCATTCTCACCCATGGCCACGAAGATCACATCGGCGCTCTGCCGTGGATTCTTTCCGAACTCAATGTACCGGTGTGGGGCACCGAGTTCACGCTCGCCTATGTGGAAGACAAATTGGAAGAACATGGGCTGCTGGATGATGCGGATCTGCACGAGATCCACGCAGGAGAAAGATTTAAGGCGGGCCCGTTCACGATTCATCCGATTCACGTTACTCACAGCCTCGTAGATTGTGTTGCTTTGGCCATCCACACGCCCCTGGGCGTGCTGATTCACACTGGTGATTTCAAGGTTGATCCCACGCCCACCGACAACAAGATGTTCGACCTGCACGCGTTCGCGGAGTATGGCAAAGAGGGAGTGCTGGCGCTGTTTCAGGATTCGACCAACGTCGAGCGCAAAGGATACACGCCGAGCGAGCGGGCAGTGCGACGCAAGTTTGATGAAGTGTTCGCCCGCACCGAGCGCCGGCTCTTCATCTCCTGCTTCTCTTCCTCCATCCATCGCATCAAGCTGGCGGTAGAGTTGGCGTGGGAACACGGTCGAAAGGTCGCTTTTATCGGCCGTTCGATGACCAGTTCGTCCGAGATTGCCGAAGACCTGGGCTACATCGAGATTCCCGAGGGTCTGCTGATTCATCCGGGAGAGATGAAGAATTACCCGCCCGAAAAAGTTTGCGTGATGATCAGCGGCACTCAGGGCGAGCCCATGTCAGCGCTTTCGCGGGCCGCGGTAGACAATCACAAGCACGCCAAGATCGAGAAAGGCGACACGGTTGTACTGTCGTCAAGAATCATTCCCGGTAACGAGAAGGCGATCTACCGCATGGTCGACCACCTGTTCCGCCGTCAGGCGCACGTAATCTATGAAGACGGATCGTCCCCTCCAATCCACGTAAGCGGACACGGAAGCCAAGAGGAACTTAAGCTCATTATCAATCTGGTGAAGCCGAAGTACTTCATTCCCATTCATGGCGAGTACCGGCAATTGAAGCTGCACGCGGAGATGGCGGGCGCGATGCACAGCTCGGTGGGAAATGTGATGTTGATTGAGAGCGGTGAAATTCTCGAATTCGACGAACTCGGTGCGCGTAAGGCGGGCCGTGTAAACGTGGGCCGGGTTTGCATTGATTCCGGCTCGCGAACCGACGTGGTCGAGGATTTGATCATCAAAGATCGCCGCCACTTGAGTGAGGACGGCATCGTGCTTCCGATCATCGCTATCAACAAACTCTCGGGCCGGGTGGAGAGTTCCCCGGAAATTGTGACCCGCGGGTTTGCTCCAGGCGAGGACGGCTTTGTCGACGGCGCACGCCAACTGGTAATGCAGACGCTAGAACAGTCAAGTGCGGAAGAGAAAGCCGATTATGGCGTGATCAAGGAGAAGATCCGCGCAGACCTGAAGCGCTACATATCCAAGCAGACGCAGAAAAGGCCGCTGATCATGCCGGTGATATTAGAGATTTGAGTTCTGTGTCATGCTCAACGAAGCCGAATCCATCGCGCGAGATCAGCTCTCTAGCCGCCTCGCGCCGCTTGTCGCCCTGACCGAGCAGACGGGATCTCTTTATGAGCGAGCCATGGACGCAATCGCGGAGCACCCGCGCCATGGGGCGGCTGCCAAGGTCGGCCTCATATTGGCGTCCCGACTGACAAATGACCTCCGAGTCTGTTCGCTCTCTGCCCAACTCGGTTATGGCATTCAGGCCCTTGTCGTCGGTGCGACCATCGTTGAGGTCGCAGGCGCAGTAGCCTACGTTGGCGACAGCGTGAGCAGAGCCGCCCGTTGGGCTGAACATTCCGACCTCAGGCACGCCTACCCTCGAAAGGTCGAAGAAGGGATCGAAGCGTTGCTAAGTTCTCTAGGCATATCCAGCCCTGGTGCGAAGGAGAATTGGTATCAGGCCTACACCTTCATGTGCACTGCAAAACACGGAAATCCTCGGATCTCGATGCTGCATGGACTGCGCATCAACGCGTCGGGCTTCTCCTACCAACACGGGCCGGACCCCTCGGCCTTTGGCGTGTCTATTTCCGCGGAGGCACTTTATAACGCGGTCTTTTTTGGAGCGCCAGGAGTCTATGTCGCACTCGGCCACTGTACCGAGGAAGTCCTTCGGGCGCAACTTCGCGCGGAAGCTTTAAGGCTTATAGCCGCCCTCCACGGGCTTGAGTTATGGTTCACGGAGTTATTCAAAGCTGGCCAGGAGGAATCGGCCCGAGGCGTGGTTAGCCAGGTTCAAACGCAGGCAGTCGTGTCTCAGCTCAACTCAGAGACGGAGCGATTGAAGCGCGAGACCGAGCGATTGAGCCGAGAGACTGAGCGCGGGAGACGGGGCTCACGCCCTCCGCTAACACAGTAGGGGCTGGCCCAGCGGTCAGCAGGAAGAGCGAAATGCTACCCTCCTACCGCTCAGCTTCGACCGTGAGCTTCAGCCCCACCGCCTTGGTCACGGCAACCAGCGTGGACAGCCGAGGGTTTCCGCGAGCCGACAAGGCGCGGTACAGGCTCTCGCGCTCAATGCCAGCGGCTTTGGCTACTTTGGCAATGCCGCCACGCGCCTCCGCAATGCGGCGCAAGGCGATGAGGAGTACGCTTGGCTCGTCGTCATCCTCCAAGGCAGCTCGAAGGTACTCGGCGGCAAACTCCGGATTGTCGCGCAGTTCACGAACTGTGGCTTCATCATGGGATGTGCTTGCCTTGCGTTTCATAGTGTCCTTTCCCTGTAGTCTTTCAGGTATTCCAGCGCACACCTGATATCGGATGACTGTTTGCGTTTTTCGCCGCCACAGAGCAGCAAGACACAAGCTCTGCCCGCTATCGCGTAATAGACCCGATAGCCCGGCCCCCAATCAATCCGCAGTTCAAACAACCCGTCGCGCAATGCCTTGGCATCGCCAAAGTTACCCGCCGAGAGACGATCAATCCGGGCAACAATCTTTGCTCTGGTTCGAGCGTCTCTTAGTCCTGACAGCCACTCGCCGAAAACATCTCTGCCTGATGCGGTCAGATAGCGGCGAAGTTCCATTCTTTGGGTATTGTAACTTATAGATTACACATGCGCAAGAGCACGTAAGCTTGATTCACGAATATCTGCGTTGCCCTATGCAAGCGGATTTGCCCAGCGGAGGCCAGGAAAGCGCGCAAAGTCGCGGTCGGTGGTGTGGAGCACACCGCCGTATTCCATCGTCAACGCGGCTAGTTGTGCGTCGCTAATCAGCGCACCTGATGCTTGCCCCTCGACAATCATGCGCCGCAATAAAATCCAATGTTCATCCCCGGGCGAAAGAACTCGTATGTTGGGCTGCTCCAGCCACTCATCTACCAGCCGCGCCGCTTGCTCCAGGTTCAGACGGGGTCCCGGCAATCGAGTATTGGTCATGACGCGGAGGAATGCGGACACGGTTTGCCACGATAGTCCGACGGATTCGAGACCTGAGAAGACTTTTTCCACCCAGGCGCGCGCTTTCGTATGTTGAGATGAGCCACTATCGTACGAGTAGATAAGAATGTTTGCGTCGAGTACGATCACCGATACTCCGGTCCCTCCAGGAATTCGAGCAACTCCTCGACATTGTCATAGCTCAATCCTGGAGGGAGTCCCAGATTTACAGGTTTTACCACGAAAGGCTTCCTTGGCGGTTGTTTCGAAGCCATTAATCCCAAGCGCAAGAAGTGATTGACCACCTGCTTGAACGAAGCGCCGGACCGCCGGCTCTCCTTGTTCAAGAGACGGGCGACATCGTCATCCAGAGAAAGCGTGGTTCGCACATCATGATGTTACTGCTTTAGACCTCATGATGTCAATGCGCCATTTGGCCGGTCCGGAGACCGGGTTGTATCCTAGCATTTGAAATCGCCGCATCGGACCCACCCCCATTTACGTGAGCAACCAGGGAAGCAAATCATGGTAAGCCTAAACGACATCCTCGAAGCTCAAGCTCGCCTTTACGGCGTCGCTGTGCGTACCCAGTTGATCGAGTCGTGCCTCGACCAAACAGGGTCAGGGCAGGACCAACGCAAACTTTATCTCAAGCCCGAAAACCTGCAACCTATCGGCGCCTTCAAGCTGCGTGGGGCGTACAACAAGATTGCGTCTCTTTCTCCGGAAGAGCGGGGCCGCGGCGTGATTACTTATTCCAGCGGCAACCATGGGCAAGGCGTCGCCTATGCCGCACGGGCGTTGGGAGCCAAGGCCGTGGTCGTGATGCCGAATAATGCGTCTGCCATTAAGCGCGAAGCAGCAGCGTCTATGGGAGCCGAAATCGTATTGGTTGGCCCCAGCAGCCTGGAACGGCAGGCCAAGGCGGAGGAACTCGCGGCGCAGCATGGTTATGTTATTGTGCCTCCATTCAACGATGAAAAGATCATCGCTGGCCAGGGCACGATGGGCCTGGAGATTCTGGAGGATCTGCCCGAAGTCGAGACCGTGTTGGTGCCCGTTGGCGGCGGAGGAATGATCAGCGGCGTGGCTACGGCTATCAAGTTGAGCAAGCCAGGCGCAAAAGTCATCGGCGTCGAGCCAGAACTCGCCGCAGATGCGCAAGCCAGTTTGCGATCCGGAAAGATCGTCCAGTCTTCGGCCCAGCAAACCTCGCAGACCATCGCCGACGGATTGCGAACGCAGAGTATCGGTGCTATCAACTTCGAACATATCAAGCGGTATGTCGACGACATTTTGACGGTCAGTGAACTGGAAATCCGGCAAGCCACGCAGTGGCTGGCTACCAATCCAAAAACGGTGGCCGAACCCAGCGGTGCAGTGGCAGTGGCCGGATTCTTATTCCACCAGGACCAACTGCCTAGAACTACCATCAATGTCGCAATTATCAGTGGCGGTAATATTGATCCGCAGATGTTGCAGGAGATCACACGAGGCTGAGACGTTGCGAGCAACGCCAGTACAGTGTTTCGTCGTCATACTGTAGAAACGTAGCTTGCTGTAGCTTGCTGGGTTTTCTCCCGGCAGCATCTGCAGCTGAATCGAGACTATGCGACTGAGACTGATGATAATTGCCGCGCTCTTGCTCTGCGTCACGGCCGTGGCGGAAACCGTGCGTGGAACGCCAATAAGGGTTTGCTCCATCTATCTGTCGCCCGATCCCAGCTCCAACAAACTCGCCGAGATCGATCGCGGGCGCGAGGTCGTCATCCTCGAAACCAGCGGCGGCTGGTTACACGTGGAAGCAGCCCTTTCGGAGGAGAAGGTCATCACCGGCTGGATGGTTAATAAAGGCGTTGTGCTGGGTTCGACGCCGAACGGCGATAAGATCGTGTTTGGCGAGGCCGTGAACTCGGAGGACCAAGCCAGCCAACGGCACGGGCGGCGCGGCGCGGCGCAGGATGCGCTGCGTCTCTACTACCGGACAGCCGAGTATTTTCCCACCTCGCCGCTCGCAGCCGAAGGCATGTACCGTTCCGCAGATATTCGTTGGCAGATCGACAAGGCAGATGTGATGTCGCGCCCATCGGCTAAAGAGAAGGAGGCATATCTTCGGGAGGGCATGCCCGAGGACTTTATGAAGGAAGTAATCAAGAAATTTCCAGGGACAAAGTGGGCCGATCTGGCGGCCTTTCACCTGATTGAAAATAAGCTATGCGGCGACTGGCAAGGCTCGACCAAGTGTCCCGACAAGGAAGCAGATATGTACGAGAAGTACGTCAACGACCATCCTCAATCCCCTGCCATCGTTGAAGCCTTGTACGACGCAGCTTGGCGCAGGTCTGCGCTGATTGAAATGTACAAGACCGAAGGCCAGTCGAAGAAATCGGATGAATCCAGAGGCAAGGCCATTGCCATGGCACAGAAAGCAGTGACACAGGCCCCGCAAAGCGATTGGGGAGCACGGGCTCAGCTGCTATTGTTCATGATTGAGCAGAACATTCCAACTTACGGGAACGGGGTAGACTGACTTGCCTATTTATCAAGTAGTGGTTCTAGCGATCGTGCAGGGGCTGGCAGAATTTATTCCAGTTTCCAGCTCAGGACACCTGATTATTGTGCGTAGATTGCTTGGATGGAACGAACTTTCGCCTGCGCACGAGCTAACTTTTGATGTGGCTTTGCATTTTGGCACGCTGCTTTCAGTTCTCTTCTATTTCCGGCGAACCTGGTTTCAGATTATCCGCGCGGCGCTGGGCGGCAGGGTCGTGCGATTTTCCGAGGCAGGCGGCGAGGATCAGAACCTTACAGCAGATGAACAGCGAGAAGAGCGTTTACTACTTTGGTTTCTTGCAGTCGCGACGATTCCCGGCGCAATTGCAGGAAAATTACTGGAACACTCCGCCGAGGACTACTTTCGTGAACACATCTTTCTGATCGCTGGGGCATTGATCATGGTCGCGCTATTGATGTGGTGGGGAGAGAAAGTCGGTCAACTCAGGAAACCGCTCACCGGCATTAGTTTTGCTGATGCCCTCGTAGTCGGCTGCGCTCAAGCCACAGCTTTAATCCCCGGTGTTTCGCGGTCCGGTTCGACCATCACAGCGGGCTTGTTTCGCAATATGACGCGAGAAGCCGCGGTGCGATTTAGTTTCTTACTATCCACACCTCTCATCGCGGGTGCCGCACTACTTAAGGCCCACGAACTTAGGAAAGAGGGTTTACCCGCGGGAATGCATATGCCTTTTCTCGTGGGAGTGCTGGTTTCGGCCATTGTTGGATATGCGGCGATTGCCTGGCTGATTCGATATCTTCAGTCCAACAGCCTGAAGGTCTTCATCATTTATCGCATCGTGGTGGGCGTGATTGTGATCGGCCTCGCGTTTATGTGGCACCTCCAGTAACGCGCATCCCCGCTGAGACTCTGGCGACGCCACTGGCGCTGGCGTTTGCGCGGTGCTTGGTGGCACAGGTTGTGTTTGTCACTCTGGATACCACTGCCGAATCCTGAGTTGTAGGGTTCGCTCGTTCTTGTCATAATTGGAAGGCTCTGGCATAGATCTGGCACCGCCAGCAGGAGTTCGTTCCTGCGTCGCACCAAATCGCCTATGAGGTATCTCTCACAGATCTTTGCCCCGACCAATAACCGCCGGCTGAATGAGCTGGTCGGCTTTCTTTTGTGCATCTCCGCGCTCCTTCTCTTCCTCGCATTGGCCTCGTATTCGCCGCTGGACCCGTCGTTAAACAGCGCCTCGGTACTGACCGGTTCGCGAGCCGCTCGTAACTGGATCGGCGTCGTAGGCGCCGTTATTTCCGACCTGGTCTTGCAGGGTTTTGGGATTGGAGCATTCCTGCTTCCTGTCTTCTCTGCAGTGCTCGGCGTTCGCTGGTTTCGTTCGCGCAGGGTTTCTTCTCCGGTCGCCAAGGTCCTGGGCGGGATCTGGATGCTGATCTTTGTTCCCGCTTTGCTGGCGCTTTTGCCCGGGCACTTGCGCTGGATGAATGCCATCCCGATTGAGGGCCTGTTTGGCAGGATGGTCGGGGATTTCCTCATCCATTACTTCAACTTGGCGGGAGCCTACATCGTTTGTGCAAGCGTCTTAGCCGTAGCGCTGTATCTTTCGACTGCGTTTTCTTTTGCTGCGCTGCAGGTCTGGGCGCCTACCCGCTTCGCTTTCGCAATTGCCCTATGGGATCGGTGGAAGGATTGGCGGGAAGCACGCGCTAAGAAGCGCATGCAGAAGGAACTGGAAAAACGCCGCGCCGCTCCCAAACCAGTGATTACGACGCAGATGGTTCCGGCTCGGGTCGCAACTCTGCCTCAATCTCAAGCGCGGGTTCAGGAGCCCGCTCGAACCGGCATTGATCGGACGTTTGCGGAAGACAACGGAGAACAAGCCCAATCAGCGGCGGAATCACGGCCTGAATCGCACACGGCTTCTCCCGAAGTTACGGAGCGTGCTGACAGCGCTCAGAAACCTAAAACGACGTTGCCCCGCATTGCCGGTGGTTTCAAGCTACCCCCCAGTTCCCTGCTGCACCGGCCGGATGAGCAACAAGCCATCGATGCCGACGAATTGAAGTTGCTTGCCCAGGTGCTAACGGGAAAGTACGCGGAGTTTGACGTCCATGGGCAAATCACCCAAATCAATCCCGGACCCGTGGTGACTACTTTTGAATTCAAGCCCGAGGCAGGTATCAAGTACAGCCGTATCACCAACCTCACCGACGATCTGTGCCTGGCGCTGAAGGCGGAAAGCATCCTGATCGAACGCATGGCCGGCAAGTCCACTGTGGGCATTCAAGTGCCAAACCGCGAGCGCGAAATTATCTGGCTGCGGGAGAACATTGAATCCACGGAGTTCATCGGCTCGAAGTCGAAGCTCACGTTGGCGCTCGGAAAAGACATCAATGGCCGCATCGTCACCGCCGACCTGAATGGCATGCCCCATCTACTCATTGCCGGCTCGACTGGTGCGGGCAAGAGCGTCGCGATCAACGCTATGATTATGTCGATCCTCTACAAGGCGACGCCCGATCAAGTGCGCCTGATCCTGGTCGATCCGAAGCGGTTGGAACTGGGCAATTACGAGGGCGTTCCGCACCTTTACACGCCGATCATCACCGAACCCAAGTTGGCGGCGAATGCGCTGCGCAATGCCGTCCGCGAAATGGAGCGGCGGCTCAAGCTGCTGGCCGAGAAGGGCGTGCGCAACATCGACCAGTACAACAAACTCTTCGACGAAAACGACACGCCCAGCCTGTTCGGCGAAGGTTCGGAGGAACGGCCGCTACCCTACATCGTGATCATCATCGACGAATTGGCTGACTTGATGATGCTCGATTCCAGCAACGTGGAAGAGTCGATTACGCGGCTGGCGCAAATGGCGCGCGCGGTAGGCATTCACCTGGTGCTCGCAACCCAGCGGCCTTCGGTCGACGTGATCACGGGATTGATCAAGGCGAATTTCCCGGCGCGGATGTCGTTCCGTGTGGCCACTAAGGTAGACTCCCGCACGATTCTTGATGCCAACGGTGCCGAAGCCCTGCTGGGACGTGGAGACATGCTCTACTTGCCCTCCGGGTCGGCTCGCGTTCACCGTCTACACGCTCCTTACGTTACGGAGAAGGAGATCGCCGCAGTGGTCGAATTCTGGCGTGCTCAGGGGCTCGCCGAATACGAAGAAAAATTCCTGCAGGCACCGAAAGAAGAACGTGCGGACAGCGGCTCTGGAGCCGAAGGCGGCGAAGATGAAGAAGCGGCGAATGACCCGCTCTACGAAGATGCCGTGAAGTTAGTGGTCGAATTCGGCAAGGCTTCCACTTCCCTGCTACAACGCCGTCTGCGTATCGGCTACGGGCGCGCTGCGCATCTCATCGACTTAATGGAGAGAGACGGCATTGTGGGAGCTGCGGATGGTCCCAAGCCACGCGAAGTATTGAAGCGGCCCGATTGGCTCTCCGAAATCGAAGAGTCGCTGAGATAACGTTGGTGGTCATGACGTTTCAGCCTTGCGCCACGCTCTGAGGTTGGCAGCATAAAGCACGAGACAAAACAGATTTGCCGGAATAAAACCCCATTGCGAAGTCCTTAGGCCGATGAAGCAAATAATTACGCTGTTTACTCCGGCCAGAACCCACCCTTCCCAATGTCTCCGACCGACCAGAATGGTTGAAAGAATTGTAAGCACACAGGACAAATAATCGAGCCTTAACAGCACCGAAATGCACCCCCGCAGTCATTATGCGGCAAGAGAGCCGGCTTTCTCTGTGACGCTGAAGCTCTCGTAACGTAACGTTGGTACGTGCACTAAAGAAGCTGATCTCTGCACTCGACGGCGTTGCAGGTCTTCACCGGGGATCCTCAAAAAAAGAGGGCGATCTCTTGCGAGACCGCCCTGCTTGCAACGGATCACGTCGACTAGAACGTAATCTTTCCCACTATCTGAACCAACCGTCCGGTCACCCCTGAACTTTGAAAAGCGCCGTAGATGCTGGTTGGGGTAGGCGCAGTGGCGTAGATTTGTCCGAATGGCGCAATCCCTCCAGCCAAGTTATTCTCTGGCGTGGCGAAATGCGGATGGTTCAACAGGTTGAAGAAATTGGCTCCGAGGGCGAATTTAAATCGCTCTGTGATAGAGAAGTTCTTCATAAGGCCCGCGTCCATGTCGAAGTAACCAGGTCCGCGGAAGAGGTTCCGACCCGAGCCGAAAGTAGTCTCGGCACCCGAGGGAACGAACATGCTCGTAGTCAAGCACTGATGAGCATCTCCCGCGGCAATATTTCCGGGGCTGCCGCACCCGGGAAAATTCTGGTTTGGGTTCAGCAAGGTTCCATACACTCCCCAGTTTGGAGGAAGACCTCCTGATCCGGGCGGAATGTTAGCGATCGGCGCGCCACTGTCGATGACGGAGTAAGGTAGCCCACTTCGGGCAAAGATGGTGCCCGAGAGCGACCATCCACCCGCCGTCGCTTCAAGCCAGTGACTTTGGAATTTGAACGGTTCTTCCCAAACGAATGTGCCCGTGAAGTTGTTGCGAATGTCTAAATCCGAGTTGCCGTAGTTCAAACGCAAGTTATTCGGATCCAACTGGTAGGGCACGGTGGCGAACAGAGCAACCGGCGTGTTAAAGAGGCCAGTGGTTTCGTCCAGGGCGTGGCTCCAGGTGTAGCTCGCCGTGCCGCTGAAACCGTAGGAGGCCCGGTGCGTCACCGAAGCGATCAAACCGGCGTAGTTCGAAACTCCGCCGCTGTAGATTTGCGTGACTGGACCGAAGCGCGCGTCGGGCGCGGTGGTGGGTAAGGGCAGCGCGCCATTTGTGGTATAAGCATTCACGGCTGAACTCTCAATTAGCTCATCGTAGCCATGCGTTCCCACATAGTTTAGATCGAAGGAGGTTTTGGATCCCAGAGCCTGCTGGACCTCCACGTTCCATTTCACGTAGGTTGGATTGCTGATTTTGCCACTCGAGAAAAAGGCAGGTGGCGCAAATCCGGGGACCGCCGCTTGCAACTGGGCGAGCGTGGCTCCCGATGCAAACCCCGAATTGAAAGCGGCATTGGAATTGACCGCGGTGGTTTGCACGTCGTTGATGCCATTGATCGTCACTCCCGGAGCGACGGGAATTCCAGGCGCGGCCGGGTTCCCGGTAAGTGAAGTGCCGGTGAGACCCAGAGCATTCAGTGTCGGCGCATTTGCTTCTATGTTCGTCACGATCACGCCTTGGTAGAGATCGGTGAACATCCCGACCCCAGTACGTATAACCGTGTTCCTGCCGAACGGACTCCAGCTGAGACCAAGTCGGGGCTGGAAGGCGACCGCCTGCAAGCTGCCGAAAGCTTGATGCTGGTTGGGCTGAATTACCTGGTTGTAGGGAACGTTCGGATCGTGATTCAGCGACGTGAAGGGGTCGACCAGGGTGGAAAAGCAATTGGTCTGGCAGACCGCATTCGAGTTCCGATCAGCGCGAAGAGCAGCCGTCAGCTTCAGGTTAGATTTGATTGCCCATTCATCCTGGAAATAAATACCCAGACTGTAAATGGCAATAGGATTTCTTGGGAACTGCGTAAAGTTCTGTGCGTATAAGTTGCCTGCAGCAGGCGTCAGCAGTCCATTGGCGAAGTCCGTCAGATTTGAAAAAGACAAGGTTCCGTAGGCATTGAACTCGTTTCCGTAATCAGTTATGTCGTTGCGCCGGAAATTCACTCCAACCTTGAAGGTGTGATTTCCGTGATTGATGGAAAGGTCGTCCAGAATTTGATACTGGGTAGTGTTGCGGCCCTGGGGAAAGTTCGTATCGGCGGTTTGAGTGCCCCCAAGATTCGAGAATATGCTGTTCAGGGTCACGCTGTTGTAAGGCAACACATTCAAGCGGCTACCGACGGGGGTACTTTCCGCGAAAACCGCGCTGTACCACATCCCGGAGGCCACCAGTTGGTTCACCACGTTCGGACTGAACACGTGGGTCTCATTCAGTTGACCATCGTCCGTGGGTTGAACACTCAAAGTATTGAATAGCGTCGGATTGATCAGGTCCGTGCCAGTCGGCTGCGACCCTCGGTCGAAGTGCACTCTGCCAAACAGCTTGTCTTTGGTGCCGATATTCTGGTCGATGCGGCCAGCCAGGAGCCATTCATTGTTGTGATTGGTGCCCGAGGCATGGTCGAACAAAGAGCATGGGGCTCCGCCCACGCCAAAGCCCGGCAAGGTGGTGAGGTCGGAGCATCCTTGTTTGGGATCGGCAGCGGCGCTCACCGGACTGTAATTGGCGTATCCGGGAGCGTTGTTATAGAGCGAAAACATTTGGTTGTAGAACGGAACTTCCGCGCCTCGTCCGTTCGCGGTCAGGTTGTTGAGCACTGCCATTTCGAACGCCGTGGTGGGAAGAAAAATGTTCTGCGTGGAGGGTAGAGTGTAACGCAAGCCTTCCGTGTCCAGGAAAAAGAAAGTCTTGTTCTTGATGATGGGTCCGCCGAAGGAAGCCGACCATTGGTTGTTGACCGCGAAGGGCCTCGGTGTGTTGGTAGAGGGATTGAACCAGTCGTTCGCGTTCAGCACCGTACCATTCCAATAGTAATTCGCGTTGCCATGGAACTGGTTGCTGCCCGATTTGCTTACTGAATCCACCTGTACCCCAGCCATGCGTCCATATTGGGCGGTGTAGCCATTGGTTACGACCGCGACTTCCTGTATTTCGTTGGCGCCCAGCGTCAGGTTGCTTGACCCGCTATTGTTCAGATTCAAGAACGGGTCGTTGTTATCGTTACCGTTGATGGTGAACAGATTCGACGTGGGAGGCAAACCGAACGCGGCAAAGTTGCCGTAGCCGCCAAAAGTTCCTCCGACGTTCATTACCACGCCAGGGGCGGTCTGAGCGTAGTACGTTGTGTCGTTGCCTGGATTCGGCTGCAGCGCGATCTGCTTCTCGTCGACCGTCGTCGTGAGATTTGGGTTTTCAGTCTGCAGCAGTGGGGCCTCGGCTGTGACCTCAATGGTCTGGTTCTGTCCATGAGGATTCAGGCTCAACATGACACTCGTTATTTGCCCCAGTTGGACGTCTACTGAGCGCCGTGTCTCTGACATGTTCGGGGCCGTGGCGGAAACCATATAGTTTCCCGGCTTCAGCAATGAGAAGTGATAGGCCCCGCTTTGATTCGTTACCGTGGTTTGGCTGGTTCCTTCGGAAGTACTTTTTAATGTGACCGTAGCTTCAGGGATTACCGCACCACTTGTATCCGTTACCGTCCCGGTTAAATCACCCGAGGTAACAGATTGTGCGAAGCCATACAGTGTCGAGAGCGATAGCAGAAATAAAGCTAGCGCCAGTAAAGTTCTCATCTTTCCACAACTCATGACTCTCCTCCAGCGATTGGTGTTCTCGCGCAACATGAACAACCTTGCATCGCTGATGCATGCGGCACACCAAAAAGATCGATCAAAGCACTCGCGTGATGGATTGTGCTTCTCGTGGGACGAAACTGAATTCCATACGGATGAACGATGAGTTCGTTCCAATTTGCTGCGACGATTGGAGCGCCTGCCCACGTCAGCCCATATGAATCTTGAAATCCTTAACCCGGGTTCTACAAGAATCTGTAATCAGGCTTGCATCCCGTCCATAGACAGAACTGGGCGTTATTTGGAAGACAGCAGTGAAATGTCTGCTTGTGTGTTATTTGTCTGCTTTGTTGACATCTGTGTTGAGGGATTCTTGGGTGGTCACGCAGTTGCTATTTCAGGCTTCTGATTGAATGACGCAGAGCGGGTGTGAGCTGTTCTCTGCGAGATACCAATCCACAGAACTTTGTGACCAACCATTTCGTAGTTTCAAACGTCATAATCTTTATGGGGTGGTCTCCGCAAATCGAAAGCCGTCTGCGTGGAATTCGCATGATGATTCTCGAGATCCGTGCCGTCATCGCCGATGATGATGCTCTAGTGCGCGACCAGTTGCGACTGTTGCTGGCTGAGGAGAGCGGAGTTGAGGTCGTGGCCGAATGCAGTGATGCGCTTCAGACCATTACCGCGGTGAGGACTCGCAAACCTGACTTGTTGCTACTCGATATCGAAATGCAAGATGCCGACGGCTTTCAGGTTCTGAATTGCATCTCTCCGGAAGACATGCCAATCGTGATCCTTAGCAGCACCAACGATCAGCATGCGATTCGGGCGTTCGAAGCATGCGCTCTGGATTACTTGTTGAAGCCATTCGATCGGCTACGGCTTCACACCGCCATCGAGCGAACTCGGGCCGAGTTGGTAAGAACGCACGACCGTCATTTGACTCATCGCATTCTCGACTTGCTGGCGGAGGCCAGGACCGAGTCACAAACTGACCGGCGATTGGTGGTCAAGACCGGCGGGCGCGTCGTATTCGTGGACATGAGCGAGATTGATTGGGTGGAAGCGGCGGGGAATTACGTCGAGGTGAAAACAAGAAGCGGAAGCTATCTGATTCGCGAAGGCATTGGCAGCCTTTCCAACAGGCTCGATCCGAGCCAGTTCGTTCGCATCCATCGCTCCATCATTGTGAATGTGCGAAAGATCAAGGAACTGCAACCCTGCAACCGCGGCGAGTACATGGTGGTTCTCAAAGACGGCAAGCAGCTCTCCTGCAGCCGCGGCTACCGCGCCAAACTGCAAGAGCTGATCGCGGCGCAGTGAGATATTTTCAAAAGCACTATAAGAAAAGCTACTGCTGAAAAATGTCGACTCTCGCAGTCGGATCGGCCGAGAGCTGGAAAAACTGCGAGGGTGGTCCTTGCGTCGGGGGGGTAGGTGGAGGCGCGACCATGTACAGAATGGCCGAAACGTTATTGTTGACGGTCACCTGAACCCTACCATTAGCAGCAACCTGAGCGGCGCTTGCGATCTGGATCTGGCTCAGTCCACTCTCGTTGCTGACGTCGGCGGTGACGGTGAGGCTGCCAGGCACCGCGATCGCGCTGCTCACCACATTGCTGACAATGGGGTCCACAGGCGCAAGCGATCCACCCGCGTATATCCCCGAGAGAGAAGCGTTCGAAAATCCTGACTGCGGTATCGTCTGTGGCGTCATGAATCCGAAGGAAACAGCAGGGTCGGTGCCGATAATGAACGCCTGATTGTTGCTCACCAGATAGAGGACGGGCTGCAGATTTTGCGAAGTTTGGGAATTCTGAAAGCCCGAATCGGTTAGCGTCACGCGTCCGGCTGCAGCAACGGCGTCGGTCCCAGGAGCGCATTGGGTCGGCGTGCCGCTGCACGGAGAAGTCAGCGTACCGCCATTATTTTCGTCGGATGTCAGATTGAATTGCCCATTTCCACCGCTAGCATCGAATACTCCCACTTGGCTCTGAGCCGTGGGTCCAGTTGGGTCCAGCGCAGTTACTTCGAATACGCTGGGAGCATTCAAATTGCCATTGGAGAATGATCCATTGGCCGATTGTTGCAGAATCGTGCCGCTCACTAGAGGATGTAAACCCGGAGGGAAGGGATCTATCTCCACGGCGAGCAGTTGAATTGCATTGACCACGTAGATGACGTAACTGTCAGCCCCAATTGTTATCGTGCCTCGACCGTTGGATGCAACCGAGTACTTGCCGGTAAAGGAAACGTTGGAAGCGGTACCTGAACTGGCGTCATCGGAATCCAGTGAACCACTGATCGCGCCATTCGAGCCTATTGCAAACTGCCCTGCCTCGCCAAAACGATTCTTGCCCGAGTCGATTCCCACGAACCCGAATGCGTAATTGCCGGTGAGCGAGGAGATCGTTTGTTTCAGAAGCACACCGGAATTGCGCGTGCCCGCGCCTGTGCTGTCGTCGAACTCAATGATGTCAGCATTCCCACTGGCCGTCATAGACAACGCGAACGTGCGGCTGCCCACGCCTGGCGGGGCGATGTTGAAGGTCATAAATCCCAACCCGTTTGTGCCGATGGAGTACGTGCCGCTGAAGGTTTGATTGACCGGGAAACTCCCGGTCGTATCATTTATGTCCATGGTGCCGGCGGAAATGTTCCCTTGTCCATCTGCCGCAAAGCTGCCGGCAGCCACGAAAAGTCCGCTGGGATCGAAGCCGCGGACCGAGAACGCATAGTTTCCACTCAGTCTCCCGTTGGTGGTGTTACCCGGATTGATGGTGATGCTCAGATTCGCCGAGGCCGTCTGAGGATTGGGCGTCGACGAGTCCTTCACCTGAACCGTGAAATTGAACGTGCCGTTTACGATAGGAGTGCCGGAAATGACGCCACTGCTGGAAAGAGAAAGCCCGATCGGCAACAGAGTACCGTTCGCAAGACTCCAAGTGTAGGGCAGCGTCCCGCTGTTTGCCTGCAGGTTCTGGCTGTAGGGCGTATTCACGATGCCGGCGGGCAGGGACCCGGTCACGACTGAGAGGGGCGGCGGCGTATTGATGGTGATGCTCAACGCCTGGGTCACGCTCGTACCCGAGGAATCCGTAACTTGAACGCTAAACTTGGAGGTTCCCAAGAGCGTGGGCGTGCCCGTGATTTCGGCAGAACTGCTGGTACTCGTGGTCAAAAAGGTCAGGCCCGCCGGCAGACTGCCTGAAATCACAGACCAGGTGAACGGCACGGGTGCGCCCGCGGCGTTGACAAACGAGTTATAAGGAACGTTCAGAGTTCCCGCCGGAAGCGAGGACGTAGTGATGGTCAGCACCGCGTTCACTGTGATCGATTCGGTCGCGGTTATGGTGCTGTTCGCCACCGATGTGGCAGTGATGGTCGCGGTTGAGGTGACTGAGAGACTGGTCGGGGCTGTGTAGACAACTGTGGTTTTCGTGTTTCCACTCAACGTGCCCGGACCGGAAAGAGTCCAGGTCACACCGCCATTCGTATTGTCATTGGCAACCGTGGCCGTAATGGTCACGGTTTGTCCAGGATTCAGTGATTGTCCCGAGGCGGGCGCCAGCGTAACCGTGAGGGAATTGCTGCCCGAACAACCCGCAAAAACCACCACCCAGACAAGGATACCCAACGCAACCAACAAAAAGACTCTGAATTTTCTCACGGTTTCTCCACTGAAAGTTGTAACAATATCTTTCCGAAACAGCAAGCCGCTAGAACGAGAACAGAGCCTGCAGATCAATCCTGCGAGTTGCGGAACCGTATGAGTACGGCCCGCCGGCGAGCGCGTTTGACTCGCCGAAGAGCGGCGAATCAAGATTGCCAGTCGGAGGCGCCAGGTTCACCCGGTTAAGAACATTTCGTGCAGAGACGCTGAAGGTCAAATTGTAGCGCCGGTTGCTTGTGGGCGCTGCCATGAACGCACCGCCCGCGGCTCCGCCCAATCCGCGGCCCCCTAAACCACCGCCCGGACCGCCTCCTCGCCCTCCGCCGCCTCCGCCTTGCCCAGTCCTGGCGCCTTGCCCTGCACCTACTTCCTTCCCAAAACCAAAGGTCTTGCTGATCCGCAAATTCAAGGTGAACAACGTGGTGCCAGTGCCGACGTTGATCGGTATCGTCGGTGCGCTGGGAGTCGGCACAGCGTTAAACGTGCCCCATTGCGTCACTCGTATGTTGCTGGGCGGCGTCGATGCGGTAACCGGTCCGGGCCTATCGTTGAAAATGGAATCGCCGTTTACGTCCTGCCCTACAGTGACGTTAAACGGCACACCCGAACTAACGATGATAAAGGGATTCAGGCGAAATGCATAGGGCAGCGAGATCGTGCCACCAACCACTCCGCGATCGCGCACATCGAATTGCGATCGTCCATAATCGGCGATGGGATCGTATTGGTGCGAAATAAAGCTCACCGATGTGCCCCCGCCACCACCACCGCCGCCGGAGCCCAGGTCGCTGTTCGCATAGTTGAGCGTGTAAAAACCAAACAGCGAAAGCTTGCTTCCAATACTTGTCCGAAAATTGGCGATCACCTGGTTCTGCCTGAAGATTCCTTCGGAGTCGTATTGGTAGATGTTGTCCGTTCCGCCAAACGGCCGTATGGGATCCAACGGATACGTCCCCGGCAAGGGCGCGTTCGCATTGCGAAGAAAAAGCTGGTGTTCGCCGTAGGAGTTTATGTAGGTGACGGCGACTGTGGTGCTCTTGGCAACTTGCCGCTCGACGCCGATGGCCGTTTGCATGGTCGAAGGCGCTCTCAGGCCCGAAGCGAATTGGTAGCTGGTCGGAGAAGTCTGCCCCATGGCTGTATTCGCAGCGACAATAGTCTGTTGTTGGGTAAACCCATTTAGACGCTCCGTCTGCAGCACAAGGTTGTAAGGGACGCGGTCATAGAAAATCCCATAGCCAGCCCGCAATACGGTCTTGGGTGCGGCCTTTTTTCCACCGCCGCCGAGGCCCCAAGCGAAGCTGAGTCGTGGAGCGAAATCGCCATGGTCGTGAATGTCGTTCTGGGTTTCAAAGCGCAGGCCATAACTGAGCGTCACGTTGGGCCGGATCCTCCACTCATCCTGCGCATACAGGCCCGCGTCAACCATGGTGACTTGTGAGAGCGGCTGCCCAGTCGTGATCGAGAACTGGCTGGCCCCGCAAGCCGCCAATGCATCAGGCGAGGGGACAGACGGCAAATTTGCTATCAACTTTGCCAAACATGACGGTCCCATCTGCGGGTTGCTTACGTTTGGCTCATATGCGGACAATGTTGAGAAAGTGAACACACCATTGAAATTCGTTAACGACACATTGGAATCCGTCACAGCCCGCAGCCGCCCGCCGAATTTTATTAAGTGCTTACGGTGAACGATGGAGGTGTAGTTCTGCAGTTCGTAATGATTCTGGACGTCGGAGCCGTTTCCGATCTGATTGTCTCCGCAGGTAAACGCTCCCAGCACCGATACGGTCGCCTGGAAATGCAACTGCGCGCATGGATCCGGTATAGAGGAAGTAGAGGAAGTGGAGGAAATAGGCATCACCGTCTGACTACTGCTGTCATGCAGATACTGGAACCGGGTTTCATTCACAATATTCGTGCTCACCACCTGGGTGTCGCTGATCTGCACGGTGTCCTCGGTCGAGACCGTGTTGTAAGCCTGGGAAGGAAGAGAAAACTGCCCTACGCCAGAGTTGTCTTCACTGTCCCGGAAGTACTGGTAGCGGACGGTCAAGGTGTTGCTCGGGGTGATCTGAAAATCGAACCGAGGACCAATATTGATTCGCGTCTGTTGACTCGGAACTGCCTGAGTGAAGTTCGCAGTGGTTGGATTTGGATCAGCAGTCGTGGGCACGACCGCGTTCACAATGTTGGAGTCGTTGATGTCCCTTACCTGGGCGGTAAAGAAGAACGAAGCCTTCTTGCCCAGAGGTCCGCTGAGGCTGCCATTGAACAGCTCCGAGTGAAAAGGCGGCTGGTCGGGTGCGAACGGGCTGAGTGCATCGAACGCAGAGGAGTTGCCATCCAGCATAAATTGGCCATGAAACTGATCCGTACCCGGTTTGGTAAAGATTTCGATCCGGCCATAGCCCAACTTGTCGTACTCCGCGGAAAACGGATTCTGATTGATGCGGATCTCACGAATCGAAGACTTGGGGGGAAGCTGCCCCGCGGTGAATCCGTCAATATAGATCTGGCCGCCGTTCGGTCCCGCCGAAGGCCCCGCCAGCGCTTCAAGCTCCTGCTGCAGCTCGTCGGGGTCATCGGACAGAGCTTCGAGGTCCTTCCCCTTGATCACGATGGAGCTGGCATTCTCTGATGGGTTCACGCTTACGGTTGTGCTTTCTTCCTGGACCTCGACCTTTTCCTGCTCTACCTGAATCTCGAGTGCAATGTCGAACCGCTGGGCTTGATCCGCGGAGATAGCGAAGTTCTGCTCCGTAGAGACTGCGAAGCCTTTCGCAAAAGTCGTGATCGTGTAGGTTCCCGGAGACAATCCTTTGAGTTCGTACGCACCCTGGTTGTCGGTGACCGTTGTAGCCTTCTGTCCGCTACCTCCGGTAGCGGTGACGGTTGCTTGCGGGATCACTGCGCCAGTAGGATCCGTGACCCGTCCCCGAAGCGTGCCCGACCCAGTTTGTGCAGGCAGAGAACCCGTCAGCATCAGCAAGACGAAAAGCGTAACGAATATGAATACAAAAAAACTCCGGGACCGGCCAGACGTCATCCATTCTCCTGAGGCAAACTTTTAAGCTGCTCTTTGCATTATGGTGTTGCACCCGCCGCAGCTTCGCCGCCACCGCCTCCGAGGTTCCAGGGAGAAAGAAGCATCGCCGCCCGATTGCTGTTGGGCGAGGCCGAAAGAATGGGTTCCACGCCGCTTAACAAAGTGATCGCGGTCGGCTGGCTATTGGCACTGCCTTCCGTGGTCACAATCATGATGGCGTCGCCCTTCTGCAAATCGGCGAGGGTTACGGCCGGCATTCGCTTCAACATCTGCTGGAAATCTGGTGTACCGCCCGGACGACCTCCTCCCGCGCCACCGTTGGGCCTGGTCTCGCCTGCCTTGGCGGGTGCGGATGGACCTCCACCAGCAGCCGGCGCATCGCCGCCGCCGTCTGGAGACCCGCCTCGCAATCGCACTGCGATCCGCTGTGCAACCGTAGGAGGCAGTTTTCGGAGTTGCGAGTCCGCGGTGATTCTCAAGGTCACCGGCTTCTTCGTTGCCAAATCCATTACCGTGACGGTGTTGTTTCCTGCTTCGGTTGAAACGACCGTGCCCGCAATGTTCCGGAATGCCCCAGAAACCACCTCATCCGCCGCCAGTTCGGTACCGTCCGCGCTGCGCACCCCGCGCGCGCGCAGTTGGTCGCCGGCATGGATCTGATCCAGTGTGCTCGACTTGGCATCATCGAACTTGACGGAGTCGGGCGAGTAGCGACGAATAATTGTCGTCTTCGAAATATGAACCGTAACCGGCTTGCCGTCGCTCATGGCCGGAGCCGCAAGCGTGACCACTCCGTTTGCCGCATCGACCTTGCTCACCAATCCGCCCACGCCGCGCTTCTGCCAGTCCTCGCGATCGCGCTCCTGCTTCGCCGCGACGTCGGACTCCTTCATGAGTACGACGGATGAAGCAGCCACTGACTTGCCATCCTCCGAGGCAGTGCCTCTGGCCAAAATCCGGTCCCCTACTTGCACATCCTGCAACTGGATGGGCGTCGCCTCTTTCAGATCTTTCTGTCCGGGAGCGATGCGAACCAGACGGGTGGAATCCTGAACCACGATATTGACAGTTGATCCAGCGTCGGTCGCCAGAGTAATCGTGTTCCCCGAAATAGCCTTGACCACTCCTACGGGCTTCGCCGTCGAGCTTGCCGACGCCGACTGCTGACCCACCTGAGCCTCATTCGAAGTAACAGAGTTCAGCGCGGCGGGGCCAAGGCAGGCTAAGGCAAGCGCCATCGTGACGGCGAACCCTAGCCCGGCGTATCTTGTCGATCTCATTCCATCCGCCTCGCGAGTTGCAACGTGGCCCACCCCTCAAGGTTTGGTTGGTCGATCTTCGGGTCACGGTCATTGCCGGTGCTTCGGTATCAATTGCGCCGCAACTGACACGGGCACCCACGAAGAAATGAAACAAGTTCCATCTCTCCTGTTCACGACGGCCACTTTGGAGCTCGCCACATATATTCCAACACAGTCAAGCGCAGGGCGGACGTAAAGAATCGTCAAACAACGGTAAATTTCTGTTTTATCAGCACTTCCGGGTATGACCCAATCACTCCCGGGGTCAGATAGGCGTGGACGGACATGCCATCTACCGTTTCCGGTTCGTCAACCAGCGCGTGAGCGCGGGACCAATTTCCCTTTGCATCCCACCACAGCGCTGTGAGCGGGGCGGGTAGCCCTACGCGCGGCACCTCTTCTGCAATCGACGCTCTGAATTCCTCGGAGGTCATCTTCCGCTCGTGTTAACTCATGAGTAAATTAACATCGGCTGGTGGTTTACTGATGAGTATCGTGTATATATCGAAAAAATGCGTTTTCCTTGCAGATCCATGAAAACAAAGGCACTGTTTTCGAGATACCCTCGTAAAATATCCCTTCTAAAGGACTTACGGGGGAGATATCCCCGACGGATGGTGCTTCCTAAGTCTATGAAAACAGGAATCGAGTGGGAGATACCCCTCTAAGATGTCTCTTCTAAAGGACTTAACGGGTGCGTTTCGGAGCAGAAGGGCGTTGCCTCACGCGTAGAGCACGCGCGTGCGGGTAATCTTGAATTGTCAAAGAACTGTTGGGCCAATGCTGTTATCAAACAGCTAACGGTGATGTCATTATGTTAGCCGTTTTGGAGTGCCCGGGTCAACGCAAAACTTATCGCCTTGCGTCGGGGGACGGGGATTGGTGAAAAGATCGGAAAGCACGGGTTGTGTGGCCCTCGGGACGGTCTGAAGTATGGCATGCTTTTCGAGTGCGAGATAATTGCTGGCCAAGCGGCTTGGTGGGCAGTTACGTCAGCAGCATCGCCCTCCCACCCTTGCAAATAACGCAAGGATGGGGCACCCTCTTCTTTTATCAGGGCAAGAAAGGCGACTTCGGGACTCGCTCGGACCAGCTGTCCGGTAGACTCGGCGGCGCTTTCCTGAGAAACTTTTGTTGGTGTAGAGTTTGTGCAAAAATACTGTTTGTTCGCAGTCATGAACCGAACGTGAGGTTGACCTTGAAAGTACTCGCGAATTTGATCCTCTTGCTTGTTGGCCTTTCGCCGCTGGGCCATGCAGCAGCGCAGACGCAAGTCTTTTCCACCTCGGCGGGACCGGTCAAGATTACGCCGCTTTATCATGCCAGCACGCTGATCGAGGCTGGAGGCAAGGTCATCTATCTTGATCCCGCCAAGCCTGCGAAATTTTCGGAGCATCCAAAGGCAGACTTGATTCTGATTACAGATATCCATGGTGACCACATGGATCCTGACTCAATCAAGGAAATCAGCAAAGCTGACACAGAAATATTCGCCCCGCCGGCAGTAGTTCAGACAGTGACCAACGCCAAACCAATTTCCAACGGAGAAACCAAAACCTGGGGTGCGTGGACGATTGAGGCGGTCGCCGCGTACAACCTGAAGCGTGGCCCCAGTGAGGGCAAGCTCTATCACGACAAAGGCCGCGGCAATGGATACGTGCTGACTTATGGCGGCAAGCGCTTCTACTTTTCGGGAGACACGGAAGGCGTGCCGGAGATGCGCACGCTTAAGAATATTGACGTGGCGTTCGTGTGCATGAATTTGCCTTACACGATGCCGCCCGAAGAGGCAGCGGATGCGGTCAAGGCATTTCATCCCAAGATTGTGATCCCCTATCACTATCGCGGCTCTGATCTCGCCGTATTTCAAAAAGGATTGGAAGGGACTGGGATTGACGTGCGGATACTGGAGTGGTATCCGCAATAAAACGCCGGCCAAACGCAAGGTTTCTCGACTACGTTCCGCTCTCCGCTGGTGCGGAGGGCGGATCTTCGCTCGAAATGACAGTTATTTATCACCTCTGCAGAGAGCTTATGAAACGTCCGATTAGAGGTCATAGTCAAAGGCGGCGGACAGGAGTGTCCGCCCTACACGAGAATCATGGCGGCGGCGAGGGCTGCCGTTTTGTGATCCTTGGTCCAGGGTGGGCCGAGTGAAGCTCCGAGGGTTGAGATTCTGCGCTGTATCCCGCTGGCTGTCTTGCCGAAGGTTGTTTTAGCCTGCTGCTCAACTTCCCGCTCTCGAATCGCCGTGACCGGAATCTTTAGACGTTCGCAAGCTTTGCTGACCGCATTGCGAAAGAATTCGCCCTCCGCGGTGTGAATCAGGGGATGCGAGGCGAGAATTTTCGCTAGCGGCGGCAGCGGGCGACCTGATGCCAGGAGGACTGCAGCACCCGCGATTCGGCAGCCACGGGCATCCAACTCCTTGAGCAGCTCGCCGATCGCGGTGAACGCGAGGCGTTCCGAGATGGCTGCGCAGTTGGCAAGGTATCTCTCCGACTCAGGAAGGCCGAGGTTTGCGGCGTGGTGGTAGGGTTGGCTTGATCCCTGGATTTCCGGATCAATGGTGACGATGCGCCTCCGATCCAGAACCTCCAGCGAGGCGGCGTCTCCCGACACGGCCACCAGCACTCCCCAGCCGGAATGCATGCGAATCCCCAGGGCTGCGGTTTTCATGTTTTAAAGCTTTCACCCACGGCTTGCGCCGTGGGCTGCATTCTTACGCCGCTTCGCGGCTGCATACTCACAGTATTGTTGCACCAAGCGGTGAAATTCCAGGTCCCACGCACACACTGGAAGCGCTATGCCGCCCAAGAACAAAGTTTTCCAGCAGCCTGCGAATACTGAGCCCGCAATTCTATCAACTCGTCGGCTGCTCGAAAGCCGTGGCTGCCCGTCCGTAGTGAGACCGTGGGAGCGTAAAAAGGATGATGAGAGCGATGAGGGCCAGGATGCCAACGATGAAGATGCTGCCTTCGGGTCCGGTGGTGCCACCGCTGAGGATGGGCTTGCCCACGGGATGGGTGGCGAAGAGGCGGTGCTGGATCATGAGTCCGCTGTCGGCGACGCCGTAGAGGAAGGATTGGCCCCAGTCCCACGAGGTGTGCAGGCCGATGGCCCACCAGAGCGAGCCGGTGCGCCAGAGGCTGAAGCAGAAGACCATGCCGGCTAGAAAGACGGAGAGCAGTCCGATGGGGGATTCGCCCTGATTCCTGGTGTGGCCGAGGAAGAAGAGGATGGAGAAGATGACGGCGGCGGTCCAGAAACCCAGGGCTGCGCTGTGACGGGTTTTGAATGCCCACCGATAGAAGCCAGCCAGGCCGCGGGTGAGCGTGTACTGGAGGTAGCCGCGGGTAAGGTATTCCTCAAGCATGCCAACCAGAAAGAAGCCAAACAGCCAGATGGCTCCGTACTTGAGAATGTCGCTGCTAAACAGTAGCCGGCCGTTAAAAACGAGGAGTCCCGATTTCCAGAGCGTCAGGATCAGCAGGCTGAGGCAAGTGATTCCCCAGGCTAGTCCAGCGAAAAAGTGCGAGAACACGCGACTGTCGCCAAGGCCGTAAACGGAGTTGGGGCGGCGCTCGATCTTCGACATGATCCAGGTGACGAGAAGAACTACGAGGAGGGTGATGAACTCGGGGATGATCCCGCGCAGCGGGCTTACAGCGGCGGCGGGGTCGGCTTCTTTCGGGGAAGGCGGATAAAGCTTGTGCCCGATGCGGTTCGCGCAGTACATAATCGCCGCAAAAAGCGCGACGAAAATGAGCAGGCTCCAGCCCGCGCGAAGGCCATCTTTGCCGATGAATATCTTGTGGAGAGTCGGCGGCTGCGTGGGTGGGATTGGTTCGGTGACCGTCAACGTTGCATCGCGGTGAAGAGGCTGGTCGTTGGTCTCAGCGTTGTTTACGGGGTTCAAGGGCATCCTCGTTGGTCTGGGTATTCAATACTTGGCCGGATTCATGGAGCGGGAGACCGGGATCGAACCGGCGACATCCAGCTTGGGAAGCTGGCGTTCTACCGCTGAACTACTCCCGCTCACTGGGCAGCGAAGTCAACCACTTTACGCAGCACAGAAAGGTGATACAAATTATCATCCCTGGTGCGTTCATTTGCAAGGAATGTTCAGTGCCTGATAGTGCTCGCCGCAGAATGATCTGATTTCAATTGCGCGCGGCTACGGCGGTGCCGACGATTTCTAGGTCTGCGCCAACCACTCGACCTTGACCCGGCTCTTGCACGAATGCGATTAGCCGCAGATTGTGGACATCTGTTCCAGGGTCGAGTTTCATTAGAGTATCCTGCGCAAAGGTTTGCCCTTGCCGAAGCGTTCCCACCTTCACGATGCTCCGGACTACAGCCGTGTGGGTCAATGTGCGTCCAGCGTTTTCGCCGTGAGCGACTTGCGATTCCGCACGGTTGAGAGCGATGGCAACGTAGACGTCCGCCTCGCGCAAACCGAAGGATGCCGGCAATGCATCTGTTTCCAGATGGGCCTGCAACACATTGGCTGCGCCTACGGAAGCAGAAGACAAGCGGACGGCAATCTTCGATCTCGTCACCGCCTTGGCGAAGGCCTTGTACGCCAATGCCGCGTCGCTGCCTATAAACTCGCCGGTTCCGTCCACGACCATTTGCGGAGTGTAGACGCTGTCGAGGCCGAGACGCTTGGCATAGATGCCTTGTCGGTCGCTGTAAAAACGAGAGGAGTACGGATCCTTCCATCCGATATGGTTCCAATAGTCGACGTGTTCACTGAGAACGATCATCTCCGCCCGCGCGATTGGCTGGCGATCCAGTTTCTGCAGGAACGCGTCCGCAGGAGGACAACTGGAGCACCCCTCGGAGGTGAACAACTCCACCAGAACTGGAGTCCGCGGATCCGGGCTCGCTTGGGATTTAGGGGCTCGCGCTGCCATCCAGCTTGTCGAGCCGAAAAAAGCTAGGGTTAGAATCAGCAGACTCTTCATGGCGTCTCTGTATATAGGATGCGCGGCCCGCGCGGAAGTTACGGAGCGCGACTAACTTAGGGAGACTCGAAACTTTTGTAAAGCTGGGGACTCTAAGGATACGTACCCGAAAGGTCGCAACTTCGAGCAAGAGGAGTTCCTTAATGAGTAGCTTTTCACGCATGTTTGCCCTCCTATTGATGCTAACGCTGGGTGGCGCGATTGCCTGCAATGCGGGTGACAATGCGATCACGGCCGTCCCGAACCCGGTCGTGGATGCGCCAATTGCGACGAGCAGAACGCAGCAAACTGCGGTGGTCGCAGGCGGCTGCTTCTGGGGCATCCAGGCCGTGTTCCAACACGTCAAGGGCGTGATCAACGCAACTTCGGGATACTCGGGAGGCGCGGCCAACACCGCGGAATACGAACTCGTGAGCACTGGCGATACTGGCCACGCGGAATCGGTGAAGATTACCTATGATCCGTCGCAGATAACTTATGGCCAACTGCTTCGCGTGTTCTTCTCGGTGGCGCACGACCCCACGCAGTTGAACCGGCAGGGACCCGATTCAGGCAACCAGTACCGGTCGGTTATTTTCTACGGCAATGACGAACAAAAAGGAATTGCTGAGGCTTATATTGCGCAACTCGATAAAGCGCGGGTCTTCTCGCGTCCAATCGCGACTCAGGTGGTTCCGTTGAAGGCCTTTTATCCGGCCGAGGCCTATCATCAGGATTACGCCACGAATCATCCAAACAATCCGTACATCGTCTACAACGATGCGCCGAAGGTCACTCATCTTCACCAGGAGTTTCCCGAGCTTTACACTGGCAAGTAGCATTCGAGGAGGAAGCGCCTGTCCGCACGAGCGTAAACACCGCGCCTCTACTTAGGTCCAGCGAAACCAGCGCAAGGCAAGCAGGAAGGAAATTCCTCCCCAGAGCAGAAGGATAAGCAGGCGCCCAGCCTGGCTGGCAAGTGGGGCCCCTTGGAGAATCGTAGCGCGCAAGGCATCATTCAGCGCGGTTAGAGGCAGCGCCTTAATAAACGGCTGGATGACCGATGGGAAACGCTCGTAGGAAAAGAAGACACCGGAAAAGATCCACATGGGCATCATGATCAAATTGATTAGCCCGCTGACGCTTTCAATCTTCTGTGCGCGGCTGGCAGTGAGCAGGCCTAATCCGGAAAACCCTACGGCGCCGATCGAGCTTAGTATCAGAATCGAGAGCAACGACCCGAGTACGCGTATGTGAAAAACCAGCGCGCCAAAGCCAAGCAGCAGCCCGACTTCAGCGACCATGAGCACTAACCGCCCTCCGGCCAAGGCGAGGAGAAAATCGCTTCTCCGCATGGGTGTGGCCACGAAACGTTTGAGCAGTTTGCGCTGGCGCATATCCACCAGAGCAAAGCCGATGCTCCACATGCCCGAGTTCATCAGATTCATCCCGATCAAGCCGGGAATGAGAAAGTCGATGTAGCGCGATCCAGGCTCGTTCGAAATGACCGAGGAAGAGGGCAGCGGATTTTTACGGCCAGCTGAGGTTTGCAGGGCGTCATCGACTTCAGCCCGCGAGAGCACACTCTCGGGACGAGCCGGATCGTAGAGATACTGAAAGCCGCCCTTGCCGTCGGATTCCACAACCAGATCGTATTTGCCGAGACGGAATCCCTTGAGTGCTGCCGGCTTGTCGAGAACTTCAGCGCGGATCGAGGACTTCTGCGGCGAGCGCTCGATCAGGGATAACGCATATTGCGCCCCGTTGCCTTGGACAATCGCAACAAAGGTCACGTCTGCTGGCTTGTTGCGGAAGGCAATGCCAAGTCCCAACGCCAGCAGTAGCGGAAACCCGAACACCCAGAAGACAACTTCAGGCTCACGCTTCAGCTCTTTCATGCGCACCATTACCAGGTGCGTGAAAGCCGACCAGCGGCCATTGCGGGGCGCTGGGAGCCGGGTTGGCGTTTCCGGAGTTTTTTGAGCGAGGCTCATGCTAACCGACTTTTCACTGCTCCCTCAGGTGGCGGCCCGTCAGGTTGACAAACACATCTTCCAGGCTGGCTTGTCGCGTGGTGAGGTGCAGAAGTTGCGAGCCGTGTTTTTCGACAGCATCGAGCAACGCTGGAATGGTCAAGTGCGGCTCGCGCACCGTGAGGCTGACCAGACCATTGTCATGGCGGACCGACTCCACGCCAGGCAGAGCCCGCCAAGCGGCGAGAGCGGCCCCATCGCCGGAGTTGCCACTGGCCTCGAACTCCACCACGTGGTGCCCGCCCAGGCGCTCGATCAACTCGGAAGGCGTGCCTTCGGCAATGATCTGGCCGTGGTCGACGATCGCGAGGCGGTCGCACAGGCGCTCAGCTTCGTCCATGTAATGCGTGGTGAGCAACACGGTGCCGCCGCCCCGCTGGAAGTTGCGAATAATGTCCCAGAGCTGGCGGCGGCTCTGGGGATCGAGTCCGGTCGTAGGTTCGTCGAGAAAAAGAATTCTTGGATTTCCCACCAGCGCCGTAGCTACGGCCAAGCGCTGGCGCTGTCCGCCGGAAAGCTTGCCCACCATAGCATCAGCCTTCTCGCCGAGTTGTAGATCGTCGAGCACTTCGTCGGCGGAGCGCGGTTCGCGATAGAAGCTGGCGAACAGTTCAATGGTTTCGCGGACGGTTAATTTCTCTGAGAGCCGGGTTTCTTGTAGAGAGATCCCCAGCCACTCGCGCACTTCGCGTTGATTCTTCTGCCAGGTGTGACCAAGAATCGTAACCTCGCCAGAGGTGGGATCGAGCAGCCCTTCAAGGATTTCGATGGTGGTGGTCTTCCCTGCTCCATTCGGTCCCAGGAGCCCGAAGCACTCCCCGGCCTCAATTTGCAGACTCAGTCCGCGAACGGCTTCTACTTTTCCGTCATAAGTCTTGCGCAAGTCGCGGCATTCAATGGCAGCAGGCACGCGAAGATTCTAACGTAAGCGCGACGAGATTTTGTCAACCTCGCCTATCGTGGCCACGTTGCAGGCGTGCGCCTAAAGTCCCATTTCTCGTTTAGAATATGACTCTGCCTGCTGAGTAGAGGAGCTCCTCTGATGCCATTGCCACGACGCGGCTTCACTTGACGGTTCCACTCCTAAGCGCCCGTGCGTCGTTTCCATCTGACCCTCTCCGTCACTACGAAAGGAAGCTGCTCATGGTAAGGAAGGTATGGCTATTGCTGCCTCTGCTGGTGCTCACGTTCGCTGCGATCGCCTCTGCACAAGAGATGCGTCATTTCACTTTTCACTATGCTTTCACGGTCAAAGATGTTCCTTCGGGCGAGAAGGTGAGGATTTGGATTCCACAAGCACATTCAGATGCTTTCCAAACCGTAAAGGTCATTTCTGCGACCGGCGACCTGCCTCTGAAGAAAACGCGCGAGTCGAAGTACGGGAACGAAATGTATTACGCCGAGGCCTCAAAAGCCAAGCAGCCGGAGCTGCATTTCGAGGTGGTTTATGACGTTGTCCGTGATGAGCGGCTCACGCTAGGGATTTATTCTCCGCATCTTGCAGCGGTCAAGCTTAGCGACAAGGAAAGAAAGGAATCTCTCGCGCCGGATGCGCTCGTGCCCACGACAGGATTGCCGGCGGAATTGGCCGTGAAGGTCACGGAGGGAAAGACTACGACTCTGGACAAGGCACGCGCCATCTATGATTACGTGTTCACGACCATGCATTACGACAAAACGGGCACCGGTTGGGGACGTGGCGACGTGCTCTACGCCTGTGATGCGAAAAAGGGCAACTGCACCGACTTTCATTCGCTGTTCATCGCCATGGCTCGATCGCAAGGAATTCCGGCGCGATTTGAAATAGGATTTCCGCTGCCACCCGACAAGCACTCAGCCGAGATTGCCGGATACCACTGCTGGGCCGATTTCTTCGATCCGCAGCACGGATGGATTCCTGTAGATATTTCCGAGGCATGGAAGCATCCGGAGAAGAAAGACTACTTTTTCGGCGCACATGACGACAATCGCGTGGAATTTACTATGGGCCGCGATCTGGAGTTGAGTCCCAAGCAGGATGGGAAGCCACTGAATTATTTTGTGTATCCGTATGTGGAGGTTGCGGGGAAGGAATATTCCAATGTTTCGACGGCATTTTCGTTTGCTGACGTGGACAGTGGAGTGGCTGCCCAGCGTTAATCCGTGAAATCCGAACGCGCAGGGGCGGATGCCCGCAACTCTGCGACGATGGGGTGCTCGCTTTGCTCGCTGCCCGGACGAGGCGTCCGGGCCTACGTGATCAAAGCTGGAGTCAGTCGCGATCCCGCTTGGGTTTATCGCCAAACACTTTGTGCTGTGCTGCCGGCATTGGCTGATCTCCCTTGCGATCGCGCCACAGGATTGCATTAAGCATGGCAGGGTTCGCTGCGTCGGGATGGGAAAAGTCCATCTTGGCGGATTCGCCTGCGCCCTGCCCCTTTGCCGGATTTATTTGGTAGATCAGATTGTTCTCGCGATTTCTCCAGTCGGCTGTGAATGGCGGCTGATCGCCTGCACCCGAAAACAGCGGCGCCATCAACGGAGCATAGCCGTCGTTCTGATTCATCGGTGGCAAACCCAGCAAGGTTTCTATGGTGTGGATCAGGTTCACGGTGGTGTAGAAATGGTGGTCCACGAAAGGGTGATCGGCAGAGCCGGGCGAATACTTGCTGATCACGAAAGCGATCGAGCGGTGAGCGTCGACGTGATCGGCGCCGTCCTGAGCGTCGTCTTCGAGAATGAAAATCGCCGTATCGTCCCAGTAGGGACTATGCGACACCGCCTCCACCACGCGACCAACCGCGAGGTCGTTATCGGCGACACTTGCGGCTGGGCGGGGTTTGCCCGGAGTCGTGCCGTGCGTGTGATCGTCCGGAAGATAAAGAAGAACGAACGCGGGTAGCTCGGTCCCCTTGTTTTGCTTGCGGGCGCGAACGAACCTGTCAAACTCATTCAGGAATTCGTCGGCGCGCAGCTGATCTGGATACTCGGTATTGAAGTCTGGGAACAAGGGATCGAAGTGATCGCGCAGAACTGCTTTGGTGGGTTTCGTGCCTTTCAGTAGCGGAACCGGCCACGGCCACGGACTTGGCGAACCATGGGGCTGGCCGACATTAGATGGCAGCGAGTCTCCTTTGCTAACCATGTTCTTCGGGCAACCCGAGTCCGGCGCGGACGTATCCTCATGAATCGTCGCTTTGCTTTCCGTGGCCTTGCACCACACACCGTAGATGAATTCGCCGTAGTCGCGATAGGTAAGGCCGTGACTGGCTACGTTGTCCCAGATGTAGCCAGTCGCGGGCTCATTCACATCCGGCTCATTCAGATCGAGAGGGATTTCGTCGGCTACGCTGCCCTGAAAGTCGTAGGTGCGCTCCCTGCTGCGGTAATTGATCTGCCAGGTCTGCTCGTTATAGTCACTGGTAATGGCGGCCGTTGACCAGTCGTGTCCGTTGCCCGAGACTTCGCCGCTATCGTAGAAATTGTCGAGCACTCCGAATTGCAGCGCCAGCTTGTGTTGGTTGGGTGTTACGTCCGCACCGTACATGGTTAATGAGGGATCACCGTCGCCCGGTTTCAAATCACCGAGCACCTGATCATAGGTGCGATTCTCTTTAATGATGTAGATCACGTGATGAATCGGATTCGACCTCTGGACAAATTGGATTTGACCTGGGCTCGAATGTAGAAGATTACTTTCTTCCACTGTACGCGTAAATTCGGGCAGTTGCTTTTCAATGTCTTCGATTTTGAGCCGCGCAATCGAGCCGTAAAGGAGAGTCGGAATATAAGGATGCTCGCGGTGTCTGCGTTCGTTCTTGAGGTTGTTCAGACCGTTATTAGGGCCGGTTCCTTGACCTTTTGAGGTGGCGAGCAAAAGATCATTGCCCACTGTGGCTAGAGCAGTGGGATACCAATCAGTGGGGATGAAGCCGGAAGCGGGCTCGGCGGGAGTCTCGGACGGCCTGGTTGGGCTAAAGAATGTGGCATGGGTATAGAAAACCGCGATTGCATTGATGGCAGCATCAGCAACGAAGAGACGCTCGCCATCTGCCGAGAGAGCTAGCGCATTGGGATACGTGGCGCCGTATTTTTCTCCCGAGACGGTTGTGTCGAGCAGCAACTGCGCTTTGCCCGTTTCAGTGGACACTACCGCGACGCGGTTGGCGTTCGACAGCGCAACGTATAGCGATTTCTCATCGCGACTCAGCAGCATCGCCGTCGGATGCGAGCCGGGTGTGATCGGTTCCTTGGGCTCAAGCAGAGGGATCCAGCGCGCGACGGTTCCCTTCTCGAGGTCGAGTTCCGCCACGCGCGATGCATTCCATAGACTGCACCAGGCACGGCGGCCATTGCGCGACGCGACTACGGCGTAAGGAAATGACGACGGAATCGATTTCGTGAGTGCTCACGTCGAATTGTTTGAGCACTTGGCCGCTCGCCGTGTCGATGAGAACGACGTTGTCGGAAAGATTGTTCGCGATGAGTAATCGGTCTGCGGCTCCTGGCGAGGAGATCACGGCGAGGCCGGCGGGATAAGGAAGGACGGTTCCCTCAGCCGTCTTATGCACACCTTGTGCGACTTTCTTCCCCGGGGCAATGTTTTGAGGCGGAATCTTTATAAAGCGATCCCAAATGATCTGGCCATCATGCAAGCGATAAACAGCGACACCGTTTCCAGTGTCACCCGGTTTTTCGCCGGTAGGGTCAGTAATCGAACCAATCGAAGCATAGAGGTGCTGACCATCTGAGCTGAACGCTAACCCAACAAAATAGCTCTGGTGTGCCTCCTCGGGCATACGGTCTTCCGGGAAATCGGCAAGATGATTGGTGCTCAGATCGAGTATCGCGATGGATTGGTGAGCCTGGTTTTGTTGCGAGCCGTAACCATCGTTCAGAATTGCGGCGTAGCGCCCCTCGGGGCTCACAACTAGCGCAGCAGCGAAACCGTTCAGCGATCCCAGGACACCGGGCGAGGGGACGGTCAGCACCTTGCTCGTGGGCAAAAAAATCTGTCGGAGTGCCCTCTGGTTTTGCGCCACGAGTAGGGTGAGCGTGGCCACAGAAAACAGCAAGGCGAGAAGGTAGAGAATTTTGCGCAAGGGCTGCCTCCATTGTGGAAGATGTTTAGGGTAACATCGGGAAAGCAAAACCAGTCAGCCAAGCTGACCGGTCTCTGGCGGCAGCAAATCACCCTCTAATGGGTGTCGGTACTGGCCTGATGCACAGTGGGTTCTGGAGTGACGTTGTGACGGACATCTGCTCCACGTACCCAGAAGATTACGTCCTCGGCGATGTTGGTGGCATGATCCGCAACGCGTTCCAAGTTACGCGCAACCAGCAACGCGTCCAAGGCCTGGCGGGTGACCTCGGGCCGCTCATTCATGGTCTTAACCAGCGTGATGAACGCTTCGTCTTTCATGCGATCAACCACGTTGTCCATTTCGAGCACAGCTTGGGCAAGCTCGGCTTTGCCTTCAATAAAGGATTCCAGCGAACGCCTGACCATAGCTGAAACCGCAGCCGCCATGCGCGGAATGTCGACTGGGAGATCGACCTTCGGGAGTTCGACAAGATCCATCGCCCGCTCTGCAATGTTGACCGCCTGATCACCAACGCGTTCCAAGTCTGAATTAATCTTGGTGACAGCAAGGATGAAACGCAGGTCCACAGCGATCGGCTGTTGCAACGCAAGCAGATCGAACGCGAGTTCATCGATTTCCCGTTCGGCCACGTTGATCTGGAATTCGCCTTCGAGCACCATGTGGCAGCGCGCCAGGTCGCGGTCAATATAAGCCTGGCAGGCGCGATCCACGGCCTGCTCGGCCAGTCCGCCCATACGGAGCAAACGGGCCCGAAGATCATCCAGTCCTTGCTGAAAGCGGGTGCGCATTATCCAAACCTGCCTGTAATGTAATCCTCCGTACGCTTGTCGGACGGGGTCGTGAAAATCTTTTCCGTCTTGTCGAGTTCGATCAGCTTGCCCAAGAGGAAAAAGCCAGTAAATTCGGCCACGCGAGACGCCTGCTGCATATTGTGCGTCACAATTACAATTGTAAACTTTTCCTTGAGCTGAAAGATCAGCTCTTCGATCTTGCCGGTAGAAATCGGATCCAGAGCCGAGCAAGGCTCGTCCATGAGCAGGACTTGTGGCTCGACCGCGAGGGCGCGAGCGATACAGAGCCGTTGCTGCTGTCCGCCTGACAAGCTGGCGCCGGACTTCTTGCGAAGAGTATCTTTCACCTCGTCCCACAGCGCTGAAAGTTTCAGAGAGCGCTCCACAATCTCATCCAGCCGCTTGTGATCGTGGAAGCCATTGAGCTTCAATCCCGCAGCCACGTTGTCGTAAATCGACATGGTCGGAAAGGGATTGGGTTTTTGGAACACCATGCCGATGCGCCGGCGAATCTGCACCGCCGACGTGCCGTTGTATACGTCGAGTTCGCCGATCTGAACTTTGCCGGTGGCGCGAGCGTCGGGTACAGTCTCGTGCATGCGATTCAAGCAGCGCACGAATGTGGATTTGCCGCACCCGGAGGGCCCAATAATGGCTGTCGCGTGGTTCGCTGGCGCCTCCATGCTGATGTCATAGAGGGCCTGCGTCTTGCCAAACCATGCGTTCAGCTTATCGACTTTGATCCCAACTCCCATGGTTCAGTTCGCTCCCTTGAGCATTCCGCGGCCGGCAACGATTCGCACTGCGCTCACCGCAAACACGATCAGTACGATCAATATCAACGCCCCCGCCCAGGCTTGGCGATGCCATTCATCGAAGGGCGAAATCGCGTAAGTGAAAATCTGCAACGATAGAGCGGCCGTCGGCTGATTGATTTTCCAGTTCCAGTACTGGTTGCCAAATGCGGTGAATAGAAGCGGGGCCGTCTCGCCGGCAACGCGCGCAAAGGCCAGCATAACACCGGTGATCACGCCAGAGGTGGCGGTTCGCAAAGTAATCGACAGGGTAGTGCGCCAGCGCGAAACGCCTAAACCGTAAGCCGCTTCCCGCACCGCGTTGGGCACGAGCAAAAGCATTTCTTCTGTGGTGCGAGTGATGGTTGGAATCATCATGATGGCCAGCGCGACTCCGCCGGCCAAGGCTGAAAAGTGTCCTTGCGACAAAACCACGATCCCATAAGCCACTATTCCCACAACGATTGAAGGCACGCCATTCAATACATCGGCGGTGAAGCGGATTACGTTTCCCAACTGGTTCCGCCCATATTCCGCCAGATAAATTCCTGCGCCGATTCCGATCGGTACGCCGATAACACTAGCGATCAGCAAAATGAATGCGGAACCAGCGATGGCGTTCGCCATCCCACCACCCGCTTCGCCCACAGGCTTGGGAGTTTGTGTGAGGAAAGCCCAATTGATGGAGCCAATGCCCTTGTAAATCAGGTATCCGAAAACGGCGCCGAGTGGGAGCAAAACCAGGACTACAGCAGCCCCGGCCGCGAAAGTCGCGAAGGCATTTACGCCGCGCCGCCATAGGCTGATAGGGGCAGCAGCAAAGTCGGAGGTGGCAGTCACAGTTTCAGGCATGACTTCTCGCCGGGGTGCCGCGTGTAACCGTCCAGACCAGAAATTGGGCCAGAATATTCACGATGATGGTCACGATGAACAGAGCCAGCCCGATCTCAATGAGCGCGCTCAAATATGTATTGCCGGTGGCTTCGCTGAACTCGTTTGCGATGACGCTGGCCATGGTGTAGCCGGGAGCGAACAGCGACTTTGCAATCTCCGGCCGGTTTCCGATCACCATGGTGACGGCCATAGTTTCGCCCAAGGCGCGGCCCAAGCCAAGGATCACACCACCCAGGATCCCGGCACGCGCATTTCGCAGCACGCCGGTCCGAATCATTTCCCAGCGGGTCGCTCCCAAAGCCAGCACTGCTTCTCGCTGCTGTTGGGGAACGGCTGTCATCACTTCTCGGGTGATCGACGAGACGATGGGCACGACCATGATGGCGAGAATGATTCCAGCTGCGAGCATACCGATACCGTACGGGGGACCTTCAAACAGTCCCGTCCATCCAAAATAACGCGCGCAAAAAGGCTCGCCGTACTGGCGAAGCAGCGGCACCAGCACGAAAATCGCCCACAGACCATAGATGACGCTGGGAATCGCTGCCAGAAGCTCAGTGGTGAAAGCCAGCGGCCCTTTCAGCCAGCGCGGAGACATTTCCGTAATAAATACGGCCACGCCAATCGCGAGAGGCACCGCGATCACGAGTGCCAGGAGCGAGGAAACGAGTGTGCCATAGACGAACGGTAAAGCCCCGAACTGCTCGTTGACCGGGTCCCACTCACCTTGAAAAAAGAATTTCAGTCCGAAGGCATGCCAGGACAATTTCGAACCGCTGATAAGTTCATAAATAATCACGGCAACGAGCGCGAGCACACAGAGCCCGCACGCCAGCATTGCCAAGTGAAAAATGCCATCGGCGATGTGGCTGTTGCCGGCCTTGAGCAAGGGCTCGGCCTGCGCCTCGGGAGTCGCCACAACCTCTTTTTTTGCAACGGGTTGCGGTCCTGTCAAACGAGGCGCTCCTAGAGCTTGGTTGGCCATCAGTAGGCAGGCTAGCAGAATCGTGTTACAGCAGTGTTAAAATGCCAGATTGCTTGTATTGTGGGCTTGATTGACTTCGATCCCCGAGAACAAGTCCAACGAATTTCCTTGGTTGCATTTTGCTGGATTCCCTTGTAGTTTTTCGTTTCTCAGTTTCAGTGCTGGTTATGCCCATTGATTTAAAACGTAGCCGCTTGGCTTTTCAGAGATTAGGCCGCGAACTGACCAAGCTTGCGAAACACCCGGCCCCGGAAAGCGTGCACAAGTTTCGCACCAACAGCCGCCGCGTGGAGGCTCTGCTCAGCGAAGTAGCCCCGAAGTTAAACCGCCATGACAAGAAGCTATTGAAACTACTCTCACGCCTGCGCAAGAAGGCGGGCCGGGTGCGGGATCTGGATGTGGAAATCGACGCGCTGCGTAGCTTGAAGATTCCCGAGGGTAACGGACACAAATCCCAGTTCGTGGACGCTTTGGTACAGGAGCGCGCCAAGCGCGAACACAAATTGGCCAAGGCTTTCAATCGGCAGACCGCGGTCGAGCTGCGAAAACGCCTGAGATGCGCCGCCAGCGAGATTGATATTCCGAAGAACACCGAGCCGCTAACTTTGACGCTCGGTAAACTCGCCAAGCTCGGGCGAGATCATGTCACGCTCACGGAAAAGACGCTTCACCAGTACCGGATCATTGGAAAGCGGGCTCGTTACATCGCTGAACTGGCGGATCAGGACGCGGAAGCCGAGCGTATTGTCGACCAACTCAAGCATATGCAGGACGTCATCGGCGACTGGCATGACTGGCTGAAACTCACGCAGAAAGCGGAAGCGCTCTTCGGCGGGGTTCGAGACTCGGCGCTCGTCGCCATGCTGCGAAATGTTACGCAGGCAAAATTCCGTCAAAGCGTTGATGCCGTCGCAGAAATCCGGGCGGCCCTTTCTGTCAAGAAATCTGAGCCAATTCACGCGATCACAGCCCAAAGTCGCAAACCTTCGGCGGGATCTGTCGGGGCAGGCACGGCGGTCGCCTGAGATATCGCTTGCCGTTGATATTTTCCGCTGGCGCTCCCCTCTTAGGCGGTACACTGTTGCCCGTCCGCCATGCCGACCTTTGCCGCTGTTGATATCGGATCGAACTCCGTCCGCCTGAAAATTTCTCGGCTCACCCGGCATCGGCTTACTGAGATTCATGAAGACCGCGAGGTCACGCGCTTAGGCGAATCCGTGTTCCGCAACTTTTTTCTGTCTCCAGAAGCGATTGCCACCACGGTGAAAGTTCTGCGGCGGTTTCATCGCGCCGTACAAAATGCGGGCGCGGATTCCGTACGGGTCGTGGCCACCAGCGCTTTGCGAGATGCGCGCAACGCCCGGGCCTTTCTCGAGTGGGTGCGCTCGACCACAGGATGGGACGTGGAAATTATTTCTGGATTGGAAGAAGCCCGCCTCATCCATCTAGGTCTGGTCTCCACTCTGCGAGTGAACACCTCGCCAGTGCTAATGGCAGACCTAGGCGGAGGAAGCTGCGAGCTGACCGTTTCTAGTGAAGGTCACATCCGTAATACAGTCAGCCTTCCCCTCGGCGCGGTCCGTCTGACCAATGAATTTCTGCGTCACGATCCACCCCGCAAATCCGAAATGCGTCAATTGCGGGGCTTCATATCGCGCGAAATCGAGCGTACCGCCGACCGGATTAAACGCGCCCGCCCGAAGGTGGTGATTGCAACCTCGGGAACCGCAGAATCGTTGGCTGCGGTCTGCCATGGCCTCTACAAAACGAAAGGCTCGCGTGCCACCAGCGTGTCCAAAGCACAAATGCGGCGGATTGCAAAGCTGCTGGCGCGACTACCTCTCGAAGAACGCAAGACACTCTCCGGAGTCGGTCCGCGACGCGCTGAGATCATTGTGCCCGGAGCGGCGGTTTACCTTGGACTGCTGGAGCGTTGTCAGCTCGCGGGATTCCGTTATTCCCCACTGGGACTGCGCGATGGCCTCTTAGCGCAGATGGCGGCAGAATACGACCGCACGACGCGATCGGGAAAGCAGATTGAATCTGAACGCTGGGATTCGATCCGCGCCGCGGTAGCACACTATCGGGTGGATATGAAACACGCACTGAATGTGCGTGCGTCCGCCATGCATCTGTTCGCGACGTTAAAATCCGTACACGGTTTGCCGCCCGAGTATCAGGAATGGTTGTCCGCCGCCGCCATGCTCTACGAAGTCGGTGACTACGTGAACCGCAATGGCAGGCATCGCCATACTTACTACATCATTTCTCACTCCGAGATTCTGGGATATACCCCGGAACAAAGGCGAATCATCGCAGCCATTGCGCGCTATCTGGGGAAGTCGCGACCGGCACCCGGCGATGCTCCCATCAAGGCGCTGCCCACTGCGGACCAGGAAGGCGTGCTGAAAGCTTCGCTACTTCTGCGATTGGCACGCGCATTGAATCTCAGCCGTACCGCAGCGGTCCGCGCGGCTCGCGTTCGCGTACACGAAGGGGAGGTGAAACTGACGCTGGTCACCAAGCAACGAAGCAGTGTCGACCTGGAGCTGTGGGCGGTGGAGAAGGAAAAAGGCTATTTTCGTGAAGTCTTCGGCCGCGAACTCTCAGCGGCGGCGGCGTAGAGCGAACGCAGAACCTTCGGAGTCAAGCACCAATGAAGTAGCGCGGAGTTGCGGCCCATTTCCACTTTCGCAACGCCTCCCTTTTTCAACTCAGTCCCAGCCTCGCATCCAGTCTCGCTGATACTCCGCCCCAGAAATTCGCTCAGATTTGGATTGTGGCCAACAACCATGATCGCTTCTTGCTTGGAGTGCCTCTCAAGCAATCTGCGAAAGTCGGCGAAGGAAGCACCGGGTCGGAGCGCATCCTCCAACTGCAGCTTGCCCTCGTAGCTGAGTTCATTGCCCACCAGCGACGCGGTTTGAGCAGCGCGCTTCAGCGGACTGGAAATTATTGCATCGACCTGAACATCCAACGCAGCCAAAGCTCGTCCCACCATGCCGCACTGCCCGATTCCCTCCTTATCGAGGGCCCGTTTTTCGTCTTTCTTTGGGTTCGCCATCGGCTCACCCGCGTTAGCGTGACGCAAGAAGTAAACGATCATGCTTCGCTACCGCTCCTTTCCAACTGCTGTTCTCCTGATTTTCGAAGCAGGCACGGCCGGAATCGATTCGAGGGATTGTTTGCCCTCCGCCAGGTTGATCAAAAAATCCTGTGCGCTAAAAGCGGCCGCGCCCGTAGGTGGTTTTCGCTTGCCCTGCGCCTGCCAGGCGCGAACGTAGCTTCCGTCTTTCTGTAAGAAGCGAGATTTGAGATTGTCAGCCAGGTAGGACTCCAGAATCTCCCTCCGCACACGCTCTCGCAACAGCTCGTCCTTCACTGGGAAGATTACCTCGACCCGCTCGTAGAGATTGCGCGGCATCCAGTCGGCGCTGCCAAGGTACACTTCTTCCTGGCCGCCGTTGGCAAAAAAATAAATGCGGCTATGTTCGAGGAACCGACCCACAATACTCCGCACGCTGATACGATCACTTACGCCTCGCACTCCCGGGCGCAGAGCGCAAATTCCGCGGACAATCAGATCGATCCTCACCCCTGCCTGAGAAGCCCTGTACAAAGCCAGGATGATGTTCTTGTCCACAAGCGCATTCATCTTGGCGACGATATGCGCAGGACGACCGTGCCGTGCGTGCTCGGCTTCCCTCGCGATCAGCGCAAGGCAATGCTCCGCCAGATCGAGCGGCGCAACCATGAGTGGACCGTAATTGGCATGCTCGGCGTAGGCAGTCAGAAAGCTGAACACATCGTGAACCGCTCCGGTAATTTCCGGGTCGGCGGTTAACAGACTTACGTCCGTGTAAATGCGGGCGGTGGTTGTGTTGTAATTGCCCGTACCGAGGTGGGCATAGCGGCGCATGACGCCGTCCGGATCGTGGCGTACCAGCAATGACAATTTGCAGTGCGTTTTCAGTCCGACCAAGCCGTGGAACACCTGCACTCCAGCGTCTTCCAGGTCTCGGGCCCAGCGGATATTCGACGCTTCATCAAATCGTGCCTTCAGCTCGACGACCGCCGTGACTTCTTTCTTGGCGGCCGCCGACATTAGCGCGGGAACAATCAACGAGTGTTCGCTGGTGCGATACAGCGTCTGCTTCATGGAGAGCACACGTGGATCTTCCGCCGCCGCTTCAATAAAGGAAACGACGGCGTCATAGGAATCGAACGGGTGGTGAAGCAGAACATCATGCCGACGAAGTTCCTCGAAAAGATCCTGCGACTTGGCAGTAAGGCGAAGCTCACGGGGAAGGAAAGTCCTGAACTTCAGCTCGGAATGCTCCGTCTGCTCGTAAATGTTGAACAAGCGCGAAAGATTTACCGGGCCGTTGACGGAAAAGACCTGCCACGATTCCAGTTCGAAGTTAGTTCGCAAGCGCTCAATGATTTCCGGATCAGCCTCGGACTCGATCTCCAGCCGGACAGCATCCCCTTTGCGCCGGTTGTGCAGTTCGGTGCGTACCGACTCCAGCAGGTTGCGGGACTCTTCCTCAGCCAGATACAGGTTGCTGTTGCGGGTAACGCGGAAGGCCGCAGAAGATACGATGTCGTACCCGTGATACATCTGGGAAGCGTGGTAGGTCACCAGATCGGCGAGGAAAATGAAATCGTCAGTGCCTTCCGAAGGCAGGCGGATCAGCCGCGGCAAGGCGCGTGGCACGGTCACTACTCCTGTATAGGTCATGGACGAACGCCGTCGGCGGCGCAGCAAAAACGCCACGCACAGAGCCTTGTTGATCACCCGCGGAAAAGGATGCGCGGGATCCACTGTAACCGGAGTCAGCAGCAGGTCCAGTTCCCGGTCGCAAAAATCGGCGACGAATGCCCGTGCTTTAGTGTCCAATTCCGGCAAACTGAGGACGCGGATGCCGTTCTCCGCCAGCATGGGACGCAGCTTCTCATTCCAGCAGAGGTATTGATCATCGACAAAGTCATGAGTCTGCCGCGACACTACATCGCGCTCTTGCAGGAGGGTAAGTCCGTCCGGCCCCGGTTCTGTATATCCATCTTCAATTTGCTGCACCAAGCCGGCCACCCGCACCTCAAAGAACTCGTCCAGGTTGCTGGCGGTAATGGCGAGGAATTTCAGCCGCTCCAGAGCTGGATTGCCTTCATCCTGGGCTTCTTCAAGCACACGCCGGTTGAAAGCCATCCAGGAAGCTTCGCGGTTGATGTAATAAGCCGGATTGTCGAGCGAAGTGCGAACCATAAACTAAAATGACAAAACCAATCGGATGCTCAAGTCACGCCTAGTATCACTTCTTGGGAGAAGGGGGCTCTGAATTGTTCTGCGCAGGCGCCGCGGCCATTCGCTTTACGATTACGAATTGTACCTCTGTGCCAGCCGGACGTGTGAGAAACATATAATGCTTATCCAGCCTCACCCGGACCTCGGTTTGGGGCACGTTCCATTCATCTGGCAGGGTCGCGGAGGCATGCCGCGGAGAGTAGTCTCCCACGTAAATCGTATCCTTCACCTGCACCGAAACTTCGTAATAAGGCTCGTCTTTGGTGATGGGGGTGTCGACCTGATAATAGAGAACGCGAGTGGTCGTTTTATGCTGAACATCCAAGATTTTGCCCGTAAAAAACGGCTTTTCAGCGGCATGTAAATTCGGAACGAGAACCGTCGCCAGAAACAAAACAAAACAGAATTTCATGGTGAACAGCCAGTATAAGGCATCGCCGAGTGCGATGTCGCCACCACAAGAAAAGGGCTCCAGCTATTTGCTGGCGCCCTTGATTCTGATCTCTCGCCTGGCCTTCGTGTCTACCGAACCTGCTTGATCTCATCCTTGACCTTTGTCACGACGCTCGCGGGCAGCGGCGCGTAGGCCAAATCCGCCGTCATCTTCTGTCCGTCAGTCACTATCCAATTTAGGAGATCGGAAAGTATCTTCCCTTTGGCAGCATCCTTGGATTGAACCGGGATCAATAGCCACGTGAAGCTCGAAATTGGATAGGCATCTTTACCTGGCGCATTAGTGATGGATACGCGGAAGTCGGCGGGCATCTTCGGAGCGGAGGCCGCCGCTGCCGTCACGCTGTCAAGACTGGCCTTAACAAAATTACCAGCGGCGTTTTTTACGACTCCATAGGGGATTTTGTTCTGAATCGCATAAATCAGTTCGATGTAGCCGATGGAGCCCGGCATCTGCCGTATCATCCCCGCCACACCCTCATTGCCCTTGCCGCCAAGACCGACCGGCCACTTGACTGATGTGCCTTTGCCCGCCTGGCTTTGCCATTCCGGGCTGACCTTGGAGAGATAATCCGTCCAGATGTAGGTTGTGCCACTCCCGTCAGAACGATGGATCACGATGATTTGGTCACCGGGCAACTTGACGCCTGGATTTGCCTTGGCGATGGCGGGATCGTTCCAGGACGTGATCCTGCCCAGGAAAATCCCCGCCAGAGCCTCTGGCGTAAATTGCAATTCCCCGGTGACTCCGGGAATGTTGTAGGCGGGAACATCGGCTCCCAAAACGGTGGGCACGTGCAGGATCTTGGTCTTGGCCTGTGCTAACTGCTCGTCCGTCATGGGGCCATCACTGGCGCCGAAATCGACTGTACCCGCCAAAACCTGGCGAATACCACCGCCGCTTCCGATGGATTGGTAGTTGATTTCAACATCAGGATGTGCCTTGTGGTATTCGCTGAACCACTTCGAATACATGGGATAAGGGAAGGTTGCGCCAGCCCCATTCAATGTGGTCTGCGCGAAAGCGGGGACTGACAGGGCAACACACAAAAGCGCGATGCGACGAATCACGCGATGATTCCTCCTAGAGAATTTATTCAGATCTAGGGTCTATGCTGATTGTTACAGAATGGTTACGGAATTGTAAATTTTCTGATAAATCCCCAAGCAGAACTTATAGTTACGATCGATTCGCGGAAAAGTTGTTGAGTTCCAGCCGTGCCGCATGTGGTGGCGACGCGCAAAGAGATTGTAAAAACGACCCCGTTTGACGCGTCCCTGGCCCTTTGTTAGCTTGGAAGGTTTCCTCTCTTATCCCATTGCTCCTGTTTGCGGTCCGAAGCAGAAATGAGTATCTCATGGCACTAAAGTTTCGAGGAGTGGACTTCATCGGGTTCGACGCGCTGCTCAGCGACGACGAGCGGCTCGTCCGCGACACTTCCCGCAAGTTCATCGAAGACAACCTCATTCCCATCATCGAGGAGTGTAATCGGGCCGGCCGCTTCCCTCGCGAACTGGTTAAGCCCATGGGTGAACTGGGCTTCTTCGGCGCCAGCCTCAAGGGCTACGGTTGCGCCGGAATGTCCAACGTCGAGTATGGACTGGTCATGCAGGAACTGGAACGCGGGGACTCGGGCGTGCGTTCGTTCGTGAGCGTGCAGTCGGCCTTGGTTATGTACCCAATCTACGCGTTTGGAAGTGATGAGCAGAAACAGACCTGGCTTCCGGCGATGCAGAAGGGCGAGAAACTCGGCTGCTTCGGACTCACCGAGCCCGATTTCGGCTCGAATCCGGGCGGCATGCGAACTCGCGCGCGCAAAGTTGGGAAAGAATATGTCCTCAATGGCGAGAAGATGTGGATCACCTCCGGATCCATCGCCGACGTCGCCGTGATCTGGGCCAAAGTGGAGGATGAAGATAACAAGATCCGAGGATTCTTGGTTGAGACTGATCGCCCGGGCTTTCGCGCCGAAGACATCCACGGCAAGTGGTCGCTCCGTGCCTCTGTGACCTCAGGCCTGTCCATGCAAGACGTTCGCATTCCCGAATCCAACCTTCTGCCAAAGACCGGAGGGCTCAAGTCCCCGCTGATGTGTCTCAATCAGGCCCGCTACGGGATCGCTTGGGGAGGCATTGGCGCAGCCATGGCCTGCTACGACTGCGCTCTGCAGTACGCCCAACTGCGCAAGCAGTTCCACGATAAGCCCATCGCCTCGCATCAATTGGTCCAGGAAAAACTTACCTGGATGATCAACGAAATCACCAAGGGCCAATTATTAGTGCTGCAGGTAGGACGCCTCAAAGACCAGGACAAAGCCGGAGCTCAACACATTTCGATGGCGAAACGGAACAACGTCTGGATGGCACTCGAGTGCGCTCGCATGAGCCGGGACATCCTCGGTGCAAACGGCGTGGCCGACGAGTATCCGCTCATGCGCCACATGATGAACCTGGAATCGGTGAAGACGTACGAAGGCACGCACGACATTCATACGTTGATTATCGGGCAGAGCGTGACTGGGATTGACGCTTTTTGAAAATGCTCGGTTTGTGAGGCACCTCATGCCTGTTAAGTAAATGCAAACAATCAGTCATCGCTTATTGACACCTTCGCAGATTGCGAACTACAATAAAGTTCGCATAACGCGAATTTTGCTGGGGCATGACTTGCACATTATCAGTCGCAAGAAGCTCAGGGAAGCAGCGACTCGCCACAGAGATCTTGAGGCCTCTTTGGATGTGTGGTTTCGCATCGCAAAAAAGGCTTCGTGGCGGACGTTAGCGGATGTTCGGCAGACCTTTGCCACTGCGGACTTGGTGAACCGGTGGACTGTGTTTAATGTCAAGGGCAATCGGTATCGTCTTATTACCGAGATCAACTACAGATCTCAGCGCGTATACATCCGGCATCTGCTCACTCACGCCGAATACGACCAGGAGAAATGGAAGCAATGAGTACGGCAACCAGTCGACCCGAATACGCGACTTTACTCGCTAAAACTTTGCCTGCGGTCATCCATAGCGAGAAGGAAAACGAGCATTACACGGCCCTGCTAGAAGAACTCGACCACCGGCAGGAAAGGTTGACTCCTGCAGAGCAGCGCTTGGCCGAATTGCTTACCCTATTGATCGAAGACTTCGAGGAGAGGCACTACCCATTAAAGCCTGCCACTGGCATTGAGGCCCTGGGAGAACTGATGGAAGCGAACGGCCTGAAGCAAAAAGATTTGGTCAGCATCTTTGGCACGCCCAGCATTATCTCCGAGGTTTTGAATGGCAAGCGTAGACTTACCACCGAACACATCCGCAAGCTCAGCCGCCGCTTCCACGTTTCGCCAGAGCTGTTCTTCTAAAGATTCTCCAAACAGACGCTCCTCTCGCCCGCTAGACTCCGTTGGCCCGGTTGCGGATTAGGGACAGAAACTCCGTCCGCGTTTCCTGCTCGTCGCGGAAGCAGCCCAGCATGGACGATGTGACCGCCGCCGAGTGCTGTTTCTCCACCCCTCGCATCATCATGCAGAGGTGACGCGCCTCGATCACCACACCCACGCCTTGCGGTTCGATAGCTTTCTGGATGGTCTCCGCAATTTGAGTCGTAAGCCGTTCTTGTATCTGCAAACGTCGGGAGAAGATTTCGATCAACCGGGGAATCTTGCTCAGACCAATCACTTTGCCATTCGGGATGTACGCCACATGCACCTTGCCAAAAAACGGGAGAATGTGATGCTCACACAAGCTAAACATCTCCACGTCTTTCACGATCACCATTTCGTCGTAGGTCACGGTGAACAAGGCTTTCCTGAGCATTGCCTCGGCATCTTCCTTGTAACCTTTCGTCAGGTGCTCGAATGCCCGGTGTACGCGATCAGGCGTGCGCACCAGTCCTTCCCGCGCAGGATCTTCACCCAGGCGAACGATCATCTCGCGTACCAGGTCTTCAAAGCTGGCTCCGGTCAAGGTCGATGCTTCAACAGAGCTTGTCATGGTCTCCTTACTCAATTACCCGATTCTCTCCCCAATACTCGAACGAATTCATCATCGTCTCTTCAAACCGCACCTTTTCAAGATGAGCATGGCGGAAGCCGCGCTGCAAAATATCGTAGATAAGCACACACAAGTTTTCCGTGGTTGGGACAGTTCTAGCGAAATCCGCCAGCGTGTTCAGGTTCTGGTGATCGAAACGCTCGAGAATTTCGCCGTGTACGAAGCCATCCAGATCAGTCAGATTACAAACCATGCCCGTGCTCTTATCGACCGGACCGCTAACCGTGACTTCGAGCGTGTAGTTGTGGCCGTGTCCGTAGGGATTGTTGCACTTGCCGTACGTTGCCGCATTCTCCGCGTCCGACATAGCTTCGCTGTGCAGCCGGTGGGAAGCAGAAAACATGTACCGCCGGGTCAGGTAGGCCTTCATGCTTCCCCGTAGAAATCGACGAAAAGGTCGGGCGTTTCGTAGACTCGGACCCGATGCAGTTGAGCAGCCTTCAATTTAGGCGACAATCGCTGCCAGATCACGATGGCCAGGTTCTCCGTGGTCGGGATACTTGTAAAAAACTCAGGAACTTCTTTGTTCAGGAAACGGTGGTCGAAGGCCTCCAGCACTTCCCGGCTCATCGTTTCCTTCAACTGCTTAAGGTCGACGACGAAGCCAGAGCGTGGGTTCACTTCCCCTTTCACCGTAACTTCGAGCGTGTAATTGTGCCCGTGCCCGTTGGGGTTATTGCACTTGCCGAAGATGAGCCGGTTCTCTTCCGCGCTAAACTCCGGATTGTGATAGTAGTGCGAAGCAGAAAATTCAGCTTTACGAGTTAGGTAGATCATGTTTGACCTTGAGGTGAAGCCGTGCGAGTTGAAGTAGCGCCGAGCTCGCGTGAGCTGTCGTGGGAGTGACCGGCCAGCACTTCATCCGACATTGCGAATCCACGATTCGCTGCGTAGTTCCTTCCCTTCCATGAGACGCTTCCCTTCTCATAGGCGATTCTCGACCGGAACAGGAGATATGAGAACACCGGCAGCCCGATCAGGGCCAGGCAGTTTGCATCCCAGGAAAAATGTGCCTTGCGTATTCGCTTGAGAAGAAAACCAGCCAAAATGACACTGAGAATTCCAATCGCGGCCGACGTTCGTATTCGTCCTGTTACTCCCGCGACAACAGCCATGGCAACGCCGCATACGATCAACACAAACTCTGTCAGCCGCAGTAATGCCAACTGCATCGGTGACCGAAACAACAGGGCCAGATTCTTCGTCCAGCCCTCCTGCAGTTGAGCAAAGCTCCGATACATCCGCGTTCGCACGGCATCGCCGCCATAGCGGAAGAATATCTTTCGACCGGAAGCCTTTACTGCCCGAGCCAGGGCCACGTCCTCGAGCAAACTCGTGGCCACCGCAGTATGCCCGCCCACCGCGTCGTACGCCTCCCGCGAAATTAGGATGTACTGCCCATTCGCCGCAGCAGTGGGTGACGCCGGATCGCTCACCTCCGACGGACGATAAATCGAGGCAAGTTCAGCGAAGATCACCGGCATGACGGCGTTCTCCCATATCCCATGGACTTCCTGTTGAGGAGAATACGAAAGCAAAGCCACTCCTCGCTCCCGCACTTCCGCCATGCTACGCGCCAAGGATCCGGCCCGATGTACTGTATCCGCGTCCGTAAAGAGCAACCACTCTCCCCGCGCCCCTTTAGCGCCCGCCACGAGGGCATTGTTCTTGCCAGTCCAGCCCGGCGGCAACGGTCCTGCACCAGCCACTCGCACGCCGTGAAAAGATCGGGCAATCTCCGCCGTGCGATCGGTTGATCCGTCATCCACGACAATGGTTTCGAAGCTCACGCCAGCCTGACTCACCAACGATTGCAAGCAAGCCCCAAGGCAAGCTTCTTCATTCCGCGCCGGCACAATCACCGATACGTCGAGCCCCTCCGATACTGGATCTCGCGCCCTCATTGGCCGAATCAGATATTATAGGCTCTGTGCGACGCGCATCTGTTCTTCTCGCCTTTCTCACCTTTCTTCTGGCCGGCTGTTATCGTGGCTCTCGGCCACCTCGCATCGGCACCGCGGCGCCTGACTTCACCGTCCAGGACGCGGACCGCACGGTCACGCTCAGGGACCTTCACGGAAAGGTCGTAGTCCTAAACTTCTGGGCGACATGGTGCGCGCCTTGTGTGGAAGAGATGCCTTCCCTGGTGCAGTTGCAGCAACGCTTTAAGGATAAGGGTCTAAGTGTTGTTGGAGTGAGTATTGACGTTGACGGCGACGCTTATCACAAATTCTTGAAGGATTACAAAATCGACTTCGTAACCGTGCGCGATCCGGATCAGAAGACGAGTTCCCTCTACGGCACTTTCAAGTGGCCCGAGACCTACATCATCGATCGCGATGGTATCGTGCGCCGCAAATTCATCGGCCCGGTGGAATGGAGCCAGCCGGAGATCGTGGATTTCCTGAGCAAACTTTAGCCCGAACGTCCCATTGGGATGGCCCTTTCGAGTCATTTCGGGCGAAGGCAACCGGGTATACTATGCCGTCTGCCGTGATCGACGCGGCTGAGGCTATGGCTACCAAACAGTTAAATCTCGGACCCAACGGGTCTACGAATCATCGAGGTTTGAATCCCGAACTCGACTCCGACAAGACTCTTGAGGAGATCACTCGGAGCGCGCTGCACGCGACGGGAGCCAGTGGATCAGCCCTGGTCCTTTCGGATGCAGAGGGCATGTCATGCCGGTCCAGTTCCGGTGAGCTGGCGCCGCCGGTTGGGACGCGCCTGCACACCGATACAGGGTTCACCGCGATGTGTGTGCGGACTGCGGAGGTCGTTCGCTGCGACGATACAAAGAATGACCCCAGGCTGGATGGTTCAAGTTGCGCCCAGCTAGGTATACGCTCGATTCTTGCCGTGCCTATTTTCTCTGCCCAGAAGGTTGCCGGGGTTCTGGAAGTACTTTCCAATGAGCCGAAGAGATTCACCGACCGGCATGTCAACGCGCTAAAGCTGCTAGCTCGATTAGTTGAGACTCTCGTCGATTACGCTTCCCAGGGTGACGGTCCCCCTTCCACATTGACCCTCGAACCCAAAACCCAATCGAATGATTCTGGCACGGCAAATTCGCATCAGGTGAAGTTGACGTGCCTTTCCTGTGGACATCCAAATCCCCAAGGCAGCCAGTTCTGTAACCGGTGCGGGGTTATCATGCTGTCATCGCCTGACTATTCAGCAACGACTCCCGAGCCTGGTGGGCTGGGGGGAGGGGTATCGAATTCGGACGAGGGTCTCAAAGAAATTTACAGCCTGATCTCCGGAAGCGCGGGCCGACCCACATGGAACGAAATCTATCCGAGGCTTCTGGCTCATCTGCGGAGTACTACCGCCCAAGACAAGGCTGCCGCGGCGACGCCAAAAGAGGCAGTAAAGAAAGACGATGGCGTGATCGGATTCAGGAGAGCCCAAACAACCCCCGAGCTTAAGGAACGGCTCGGAGGGATAGTCCGTCGAAACCTGTGGCTTTGAGTTTGGAGGGTTGTTTAGCTAAGAGTTCTCGAGGCCAACAATTCGAGTATTGTGGTGCGTGATGATGAAAATCAGTTTGACTTCTGAGCCAGCAAGTTCATAATGCTGGTCTGGCCCGCCCCTGGTGCCGCAAAAGAGTAGGACTATCCAAAGGAGTGAAGGAATGTTGGAAAAAGGCGATGGAATTATGGCGACATACATAGGAGCGGTGGAAGACTTCCGGAAATCGGCCACCGCGTTCATGCAGCACGTCGATCTCCTGGCGCAGGCTCGCGATGCTTATCAGCAGGCGATGACAGCCAGTGCAGAACTGCGGACCGTCCTGGATGCGGGCGACGAGAACCTGCGCACGCTCATGACCCAATTGGAACAGGCGCTCGACCTTCATATGTCCAGACCTGCTCTCGACCGAAAGAAACCGGAGCCGATTAAGGTCGAAACCATGAAAACCGGCACTGAAAGCAGTGTTGGGGTGAGAGCGTTTCCCTGAGAACGTCCGGTCGCCTTTGCCGGGCTTGGCGAGGCGACCTGCACTTACCTCCCTCAGCGGTCGGCACGCGCGTGCCACTGCAAGATTTCTAGCCGACTGCTAAAGCATTCGCCTGATTGTGTTCAAAACCCCCGGAGTGTACCCTCCAGCCGGATATTAAATGTCAGACCCTAAGCAACATCCGGCTCGCAAGTATTCGCGCTGGCGCTGGATCCTCGCAATCGTTCTGGTTTCCGCCGCAATCGTCTCTGTGCTGGCGGCAATTATGGCATCTCATGCCGAGCCGATCCTGCGGGCACGGGTCACCGAAACGTTGTCCGCTCGATTCAAAAGCAAAGTTGAGCTTGACGGATTCCATGTCTCGGCGCTGGAGGGACTCCAGATCTCAGGCAGCGGGCTCAGACTTTTCGGCGCCGAAGACCCGAATAATCACGAGCCCGGAATTCAACCCCTGATCAGTGTTGCGGAATTCCGCTTTCGGACTGGCGTGATGGATCTTCTGCGTTCTCCTATGCGTGTCAACACTGTATACATGAAAGGCTTGATATTGAATTTGCCGCCCCGGGAACAGCGCGGGGAGCTCAAGAATATGGGACCGCAAGGAGGAAAAATACAAATTGTTGTCGATAAATTTGTCTGCGATCAGGCACAGTTGATCGTCAATACGCTAAGACCAGGCAAGCTTCCACTGGAATTTGACATCGAAAAGTTGAACATGACCAGCATCGGACCGAACCAGCCCCTGCAGTTCGATGCCAACCTGACGAACCCAAAGCCGGTGGGAAATATTATCTCCAGCGGATCGTTTGGGCCGTGGCAGGCGGACAGCCCTCGTGATACTCCAGTCCGCGGCACCTACTCGTTCACCGACGCAGATTTGAGCACGATTAAAGGCATTGGCGGAATCCTGTCGTCCACGGGTCAGTATGCTGGCACTCTCGACGACATCGTCGTCGACGGCGCAACGGACACTCCGGATTTTCGCATTGCCGTGAGCGGACGGCCCGTGCCGCTGCACACCGACTTTCATGCGGTTGTGGACGGAACCAGCGGAGACACATACCTGCAGCCGGTGAAGGCGAAAGTCGTGAACTCCTGGCTGGTAGCAAACGGTTCGGTGGTGCGAACGAGCGACCCGAAAGGACATCGCGTGGAGCTGGATGTCACGATTGCCAAGGGTAGAATCGAAGACTTGTTGAAATTAGCCGTACGAACCGATCCTCCGGTAATGACAGGCTTGCTGCAGTTGAAAACAAAGTTTGATCTCCCGCCCGGAGAACCCGGTTTTGCCAACCGACTGAACCTCGCGGGCAACTTCCGTGTAACGCAGTCACATTTTACGAACGACAAAATTCAAAGCAAAGTCGATGCACTTAGCATGCGCAGCCAGGGAAAGCCGAAGCTGGCTCAGGATAATATTCCTGACAACGTGCGGTCTGACTTGACCGGCATATTCAATTTGGAGAACGGCGTGATTCACTTTTCCCGACTGCAGTTCGAGATACCAGGAACTTGGGTGAACCTGACTGGCGACTACAGTTTGGACGGCAATCAATTCGACTTCCACGGCAAGGCTCGCATGGACGCGAAACTCTCGCATATGGTGACCGGATGGAAGTCAATTCTTCTCAAGCCTGCGGATCCATTCTTCAGTAAGGATGGAGCGGGAACCGAGATTCCGGTTAAAGTTACCGGCACGAAGTCAGAACCCCACTTCGGTACAGATTTTGGTCACAAAGACCGTGAGGCGGACTAGGGCAAATTCCTCGACCTGCCTAGCTCTGTCATCCCGAGCGGAGTCGAGGGACCTTGCGTTCGTCCCCGGCACGAAGGGAGAACGTCCGAGACAGTTTTCGTCAATGCCTGATTCGAGGCATGAATATATCATCAAGACATGAAGGAGACTTGGCGATGGTTTGGCCCGGGTGATCCGGTTCCTCTCGATCACATCAAGCAGGCGGGGGCAACTGGAATTGTCTCCGCTCTGCACCATCTCTACCGCGGCGAAGCATGGGCATTGGCCGAAGTGTTCAAGCGAAGAGACGAGATTCTGGCTGCGGGCTTCGTCTGGTCGGTGGTAGAAAGCATCCCGATCCACAACTCGATCAAGCTTCGCTCGGGATCTTGCGGGAATTTCATCGGGGCATGGAAGGATACTCTCGCCGCGATCGCGAAGGCGGGCGTCGAAGTCATATGCTACAACTTCATGCCGGTAGTGGATTGGACGAGGACAGACCTGAAATGGCGTCTCCCTACTACCGGCTACGCCCTGCGTTTTGATGCAGTCGATTTCGCAGCCTACGACCTCTTTATTCTTGCGCGCAAAGGCGCCGAGGCAGACTATTCGGAGGACCGCACCCGAGCCGCCTACACTCGTTTCGATTCAATGTCGGACGTACGCAAGAATGAGTTGGAACAAACGATTATTGCCGGGCTCCCTGGTGCAGAAGCATCGTATAACCGGGAGACGATTCGCGGCTTGATCACGGAATACCAGGGTGTGACTGCTGCCGAATTGCGAAATAACCTCGTCGCATTCCTGCGAGAAGTTGTCCCGGTGGCAGAGGAGATCGGTGTGCGCCTCGCCATCCATCCGGACGATCCGCCGTGGTCGCTGTTCGGTCTCCCGCGAGTCGTTTCGACCGCCGAGGATGTGAGGGCCATTCTTGCAGCTTGCGATACGCTCGCCAACGGGCTGACGTTTTGCGTGGGCTCGTTCGGAGCCAGAGCCGACAACGATATCCTGGCCATGGCGCACGAGTTCGGCGCTCGGATTCACTTTGTGCATCTGCGTCAGGTGACACGAGAGCGTGACGGATCGTTTCACGAAGCGGAGCACCTCGCAGGCAGCTCCGATATGGTGGGCGTGATCCGCGCTATGATGCAAGAAGAGGCGCAGCGACGACGCGCGGGACGGGTCGACCATGAAATCCCCATGCGTCCCGACCACGGACACCTGTTGGCCGACGACATCGGCAAAAAAGTGAATCCCGGCTATTCGCTGGTGGGCAGGCTGAAAGGCCTCGCCGAACTGCGCGGCGTCATGCAGGGCTTGAAGCATGCGGTTCCTGAATTATCCGAGTAAAGAGCGCTGTTGAGTTCAAACTGAGGATCCAACCCCTATGAGAGAGTTTGTAGGACGAGTGGCGCTTATCACTGGAACAACTGGAATCGGTCGCGCGATTGCGAAGCGCTTTGCTGCGGGAGGCGCGCAAGTAGTTGCATGCGGCATTGACGCGGCTGGGAATCAAGAGTTGACTCGCGAAGCGGAGGAGCTCAGCTTAACCCTGCTGGTCGAACATTGCGATGTGACCAACGTCGACAGAATGCGCGCGGTTAGTCACGGCGACCGTCAGCCGGTTTGGAGGCTCTGGACATCATCGTCAATGCTGCCGCGATTCATCCTTTTGGTACAGTCGTAGAAACCGATCTTGCGACCTGGAACCGCTGCATGATGGTGAATGTTGGCAGCATCTACCTTCTCGCGCACCTTGGCATCCCGGAGATGAAAAAACGGGGAGGCGGATCCATCATTAATCTGGCGTCGGTTCAGGGATACGCGTGCCAGCGGGGCGTGGCCGCCTATGCCACATCAAAGGGAGCAATTCACAGCTTGACGCGCGCCCTGGCGCTTGACCATGCCGCCGACAACATCCGCGTCAACTCGATCAGCCCGGGTTCAATCCGCACGCCCATGCTGGCGCGCTCCGCAGCACACTTCGCCCCGGATTTGCTGGCGGAAGAAGCCTTCGCACGTTTTGGCGCGGCTCATCCATTGAAGCGTATCGGCACACCCGAAGAGGTCGCCGAATTGGCGGCATTTCTGGCGTCGGATAAGGCCGGGTTCTGCACCGGCGGAGATTACCTCGTAGACGGTGGACTGCTGGCTGGAATTGGTGTCCAGTGACTGTTTTCTGATCCATCGTTCCTTCTTTGCCTCGGTTTTTGTTGCAAGATCGCGAGAATTTGTTGACGATGGTGCGCGACTCGAAACCATGGCGTCCAGCCAACTTCCTTCTGGAGCGATCTTGGCGCAAAAGATTTCGGACAACTCAGGCGTACCCCGGAGACGATGGCGAATCGCGTTCCTGCTGGCTTTCGGAGTTCTAGTCAACTTCTTCGACCGGATTAACTTGTCGGTGTCCCGCGACGCGCTTCACGCTTCCTTTGGCTTATCGTTGGTTGCCTTCGGCTACCTCTCCAGCGCTTTCAGTTGGACTTACGCCTTAATGCAGATGCCTGCCGGGGTCTTGCTGGACCGTTTGGGAGTGCGCCGCGTTGGAAGAATCAGTGCGCTCCTGTGGAGCGTTTCCTCCTTCGCCGCTGCGCTCGCCCCTGGCCTTGGTTGGTTTTTTGGAGCCCGATTCCTTCTGGGTGTGAGCGAATCGCCGACGTTTCCAGCGAATGCGAAAGCCTTGGGATACTGGTTCACGCGAGAGGAACGAGGCCTGGCAACGGCGATTACGGATGCAGCGGCGAAACTCTCCAGCGCAATCGGAGTTCCGTTGATCGGCTTGCTGCTCTTGTATTTTGGCTGGCGCTGGAGTTTCGCCGTCACCGGCTTCGTCAGCCTTCTTTATTTTGTGATGTTCTATTTGATCTACCGCAATCCAAGCGAAGACAAAGGATTGTCAGCTCAAGAGCTCCAGTTCATTCTTGGCGGAGGCGCTCAACTGGAAGATCAAGCGAAAGCAGCGAAGGGCGCTTCGCTCAGCTATCTCTTGAGGCAGCGAAAAGTCTACGGGCTCGCGCTGGGATGGGGCGCCTACAACTACACTTTCTTTCTCCTGCTGACGTGGCTGCCCAGCTATCTTTCCGTCTCTCTTCACATGGACTTGTTCCACTCTGCTTTCTACACCAGCGTACCCTGGCTGTTCGCTACCTTCACCGATCTTCTGGTGGGCGGATGGCTGGTGGACGCTCTGATCCAGCACGGTTGGGATGCAAACCGGGTTCGCCAAACCGTGTTGGTAACGGGAATGGCTTTCGGTCTCGCGATCTTCGGCGCGGCCAGCGCTCGAAGTTCTGCAGCCGCACTGGTCTGGATCAGCCTTGCCCTGGGAGGACTGGCTGCGGCGGCACCCGTGGCGTGGACGGTTCCATCCCTGATTGCGCCCCGGGAAAGCGTCGGCACACTCGGAGGTGCAGTGAACTTTTGTGGTCAGATCGCCGCGATTTCTGCGCCGATCGTTACCGGCTATATCGTCTCCGGAACGCACTCCTTCGCCGCCGCCTTCGTGACCGCGACAGTAATCCTGCTGCTGGGGATTGTGGGGTACATTTTCCTGCTGGGACGAATCGAACCGATCCCGGAGCCGGAGACAAAGGTAGTTTAGGATCCATCTGGTGTTTTGCTTTGTGAACCTCTGTGTCCTTTGTGGTTAATGAAATGAAAATGCTAGAACCACAAAGGACACAAAGGTTCACAAAGGAAGGCTTAAGAGGCTCATTGAAAGTGATCCGAAAGAATCTCATGAGAATACGGATGCCACATCTGCGACAGATTTTCCGCCTGGCCGTTCTTCTATTGGTCATGCTTGCGTCGTCTATGTTCGCTCCTGCCGCTGGCCCCGCACGGGGACAATATCTCGTCTACCTTGGCACTTACACCGACCATGACAGCAAAGGAATCTATGCCTACCATTTCGATTCCAACACGGGCAAGCTGAGGTCCCTGAGTCTCGCTGCCGAAACCACCGAACCATCGTTTCTCGCAATCGATTCCAGGAGACGATTCTTATATGCAGCCAATGAGATTGCCGACTACGGCGGCCAATCCACGGGTGCGGTGAGCGCGTTTGCCATCCATCCTGAAACCGGCAAACTTTCTCTGTTGAACCAAGTCTCCTCGCGAGGCGCGGCTCCTGCTCATATCACTCTTGACCGGACGGGCAATTATGCCTTGGTGTCCAACTACACCGCTGGCAGTGTGGCTGTGTTCCCGGTGCTGAAAGACGGCCGGCTAGGGGAAGCTACGTCGTTCGTGCAGCACAAAGGCTCGAGCATAAATCCTCAGCGGCAGAAGGGACCCCACGCCCACGCGATCGCGCTCCCGCCGGACAATCGCTTTGCCGTGGTCGCGGACCTTGGACTCGATGAGTTGCTGGTTTATTCCTTCGATTCCACGAAGGGAACGCTAGGAGCCAATCCGCAAGTCGCGAAGGCCAGTCCCGGCGCGGGTCCGCGGCATTTAGCGTTCACTTCCGACGGCCGCTTCCTTTACGTGATTAATGAGCTGCAGTCTACAGTCGTGACTTACTCATACAACGCCGTCACCGGCGCTCTGCATGAATTGCAAACTATATCTACGGTTCCGAAAACCTTCAGCGGCAATAACACGGCCGCTGAAATCGAAATTCATCCTTCGGGAAAATTTCTATTTGCTTCGGATCGTCGAGAAGACAGCATTGCAGTGTTTGCGATCGATTCTGCCACGGGCACGCTAATGCACGTTGAGAACGATCCCACCAAGGGAAAAACGCCGCGCAACTTCGCGATCGACCCCACGGGATCCTGGCTCCTCGCCGCCAACCAGGATTCCGACAACATCGTTGTCTTTCGCATTGATCAAACGACCGGCCATCTCACGCCGACGGGAGACGTGTTCCAGGTGCCTTCGCCCACTTGTTTGAAATTCGTTGCGCTTCCGTAACTCTCATTCAATGCAGAGCTTGCGTCCTTTAGTCGCGGCATTCTTGCCGTCAGCTCTTCTACGCCACCGGCGGAGCCAGCGCGATGGCTGCCTCAGCCGTGAGCATCTGGAAGGAAAACGTCTCCTGCAGGTAAAGGCCGACCGTGGCATCGGTATGATTTAAATAACCGATGGAGACGTCCTGGCCGATGTGCAGGTCGAAATCGCCGCCACGGGTGGTCACCACAAAGGCACCGCGGATGGCAGGTGCCCAGATGATTTTATCGTCGACCAGCCGCTTGACATGTTCCAGTACCGGGTATCCCTGATCGCTGGTCTCAGCCAGTGCGGTGTAGACGTCCGCGTCAAGCAGCACGGCGTAGGGGCCATTGACGCCGACGAGCCGCAACTGGCTCAAGCCTTGCGCGATGGCTTGCGGGTACTCTCGCACATCTCCAGGGAGCGTCATCGCCGGATTTCTGGTCGCCTGGCGGATCCCCACGATTCCAGCGGCGGCATAGCCTTCGAATATGGCACCGTCCTCGGCGTAAGCGAGCTTGCGCGCGGCGTCCTTCGCCGGCTGCCAGTCTGAATCGTTCGCGCCACGTTCGACGTCGTCGATGGCCTGCCGCTCCAGCTCGAACGGAACACGCAGCTCGACCAGCGCCTTCACTTCGCGCTGCGTGGCAACTACACCGTCCCTCGGCGCCGAGATCGTCAGCAGATGTCCGGTGCCGACGGCGGAAAGGCTTGCGCCCGCCGGCCCATGCATATCGACCACCCGCCGTCCCGCGAGGTGGCGCTTGAGCGTTCGCGAGGTCTCCTGTTCGATCTGTGCCCACGCGGCATCGGAAATGGGGGCAAGCTCTCGATGCAGATTATTCATGCGGGATATCTCCTTTAAGGGAACCGATACCGAGCGAACCATCGTTCGGGCGCGTAGGTAGAGAGACTTCGACCGCTGGTTCGCCGGAAGCCGCCGCAACCACAGGCTGGTCTTCGGATACGTTTTCCAAAAACGTCGCGGTGGGCACAAAAAATAAGCTTCCAGTGACGGCACGACTGAAATCGAGCAGCCGATCGTAATTTCCGGGTGGGCGGCCAATGAACATGTTCTCAAGCATTTGCTCAATCGTACTGGGCGAACGGCTATAGCCAATGAAATAAGTACCAAATTCACCCATGGCCGCCCGCCCGAAGGGCATGTTGTCGCGCAAAATCTTGATCTCTTTCCCGTTTTCGACGATGGTAGTGAGTGCGTTGTGCGCTGAGGTTGGCTTGATGGAATCGTCCAATTCGATGTCAGACAGCTTGGTGCGACCGATGATGCGTTCCTGCGCCTCCGTCGACAGCGCATTCCAGGCGGCAAGATCGTGGAGATATTTTTGCACGATGACGTAACTGCCGCCGGCGAACGCGGCGTCCTCCTCGCCGATGAGCACCGCCTCAATCGCGGCCTCTCCCCTCGGATTTTCAGTTCCATCGACGAAGCCGATGAGATCGCGGTCGTCGAAGTAACGGAATCCTTGCACCTCGTCTACCGGCGAAACAGCACTGCCGATACGCGCCATGATTTGCGTCGCAAGCTCGAAGCATAAATCCATGCGCTTCGCGCGAAGATGAAACAGCAAGTCGCCCGGCGTGGACACTGCATGGCGCGCCCCGGCACGAATCTCCCGAAACGGATGCAGCTTCGCCGGCCGCAGCGGCCCAAAGAGCTGGTCCCATGCGTCGCACCCAAATCCAACGACGCAGGAAAGCTCCCCTTCAAGGTCGCGAAAGCCCACGGCGCGCAACAGCGCGGCGATGTCTCCACAGAATGACCGAACGGTCGCCCGATTTTCGGGGCCTGAGTTTAGGGTCACGACCAGGAAGATTGCGGCGCGAGTGAGTGGTGCGGCCACCGCCTGCGCGACGCCGCGCGCGCCACCCGCCACTTCGGGAGTACTAGTCGGAACGGACGCCATCGGATGTTATCCGGTCGGGGCCGGCAGAATCTCGCTCTTCGAATATCAGGCTCGCCTGGTATGCGAACAGCCAGACCGAAAGCTTACCATCGCCTCGTCACGGACGTCCACGCCGAGAAGGCAGGGAGTGAACCGCGATGCAGATCAATCGTCGTCAGGATCTGTGGGCAGAGTTTTACCTTCCAGGAAATGCTTGGCATCGCTGCTGGGGATACAAAGACGAAGACGACGATGAGACGCTATCTACCTATTCTCATCTGGGCAATCCCAGCCTTTGCGCAAAGCAATCGTGGAGAATTCCGGCTCAAGGTGACTGATCCCGCCGGATTCGGCGTCAAGAGTTCCGTACAACTGGTGAGTGAGGCAAATCAGTTCCGCGAGACTTTGATTACCGATGAAACAGGAAACCTCGTGGCCAAGCCGCTTGGTTTCGGAGTGTATCACCTCGAAATACAACATGAGGGTTTCGCTCCATTTTCTGATTCAATCGAAATCCGGTCCGCAATCCCAGCTGATTACGATTTGACGCTAACAATCGCTCCAATGAGCACATCCGTGAGTGTCAACGATTCAGACACTTTGGTCGACCCTCATCGCTCGGGCACGATCAATCGAATCGGCAAGGACGCTATTGCGGACCGAGTGACTTCGCTGCCAGGCTGCTCGCTACAGGACCTGATCAACTCCCAGCCTGGATGGCTCTATGAGGGAAATGCAGTTTTGCACCCGCGCGGCTCGGAATATCAGACCCAGCTTGTGGTTGAGGGAATTCCTCTCACCGACAATCGCTCGCCGAGTTTTGGCCCCGAGATTGAAGCCGATGACGTGCAATCGATAAGTATCTACACTGCGGGCATTCCGGCCGAATATGGAAGAAAAATGGGCGGCCTCGGAAACGCCATTTCTCCCCCCCGGAGCTATACTCTGCGACTGACGACGAGCTTCTAAGTCTCGATTGGGTGCTGATTCCAGCAGCATCCGCGATGGATTTTCGGCTTCGCTGCAGCGGCGGGTCCCCTCTAAACTTTCCCCTCTAAGCCAAGGTAGCCATACGACTGTACGCGAAGGGCCATATTGACAACCCTTACATCGTGGCTTAAAAGTTAATTTAAGTTGTTCAAGCCGTTTCCACCCCCCGAGCGCAGTTTAGGAGATCTGATTTTCCCAAGGAGATACCATTTCATGAAGATCCAAAGCTGTCTATCGACCATCGCCCTCGTGGTGTTGGCAAGCGCAATGTCTGTGGCTCAAAACAACTGTTCTGCCGTCCCTAAAACTGGGGTTTGTCCGGCATCGTCGCCAGGTCAGGTGTTCTGCGCCTCCGGCGGCAGCACGAAGGGCGCCACGACCTGCAAGGTACTCAACTGGTGGGGCTTCGCGACCGTCGCTCCCGGTTCGGGGACGGCAGGCTCGCAATTTGAAGGCATTGATGCCAGCCAATTGGCGTTTCCCGCACCCATTGTTTCCCCGAACGGTGGAATCGGTCCCACCGTTACGGTGGGCTCGCAAACCCAAGGCCAATATCTCCAGTTCGCGGGCGACTACGTGCAAGCCTTCGACAAGGCGACTGGCAATGCCATATTCACCAACCACCCCAACGCTGCGCCAGCCGCGCCCCAGCCGTTTGGAACACTGTTTACGCCCAACGCCGCCAAGCCCTGCCACGGCGTGATCAATGAGGGCGTCGCGGAGTATGATCGCATGGACTCGGCGTTCGTCCTTGGGGACATTGCCTACAATCCCACCACCAACACCTACCACTACTGCTTCGGGATCAGCTCCAGCAACGGAAACGGCGCCGTCAGCAACAGCCTCCAAGGCCCGGGCAACGGCAAAAGCTATTGGAACGTTTACGTCTACAACATCACGAACTCGATGCCCTTCAAGGCCAAGGGGACGCGGTTTCACCCATCGCATCCCAGGTTCGGAACCTGGTCGGACGGTTTTTATGTAACCTGGGACCTTCTCGATCCTGCGACCAATGGCACTATCGGACTCGAAGTTTGCAAACTGGACAAGACCGATATTGTTGCCGGCAACAACAGCACTTCACCCGTCTGCTATAGCTACATTCCCAGCTACGCGGTCGGAAAGAAGGGCACAAATGACAGTCTGATTCACACCCTCCTGCCGGCCGATTTCGAGGGCGTCAACCCGATTCCGAGCACGACCGCTGGAGAGTACTTCATGGCGCTCGTCAACCCAAGCAACCCCGGAACTAACAACCCGTGCACCCAAAGTCTTTGCCAGTCCAACCAGTTGGCTTTCTGGACCTGGTCAGGAATTACCAGTGGAGCGGCGCCCACTCTGATCACAACCGCAAACAACTACACGCCAGGGTGCTACGACCCGTTCAAGGTAAGGAATACAACCTGCGTACCGGAGCCCGGCTTCCCTGCTGACCTGACTGATTCCGTGGGAGACCGTCTGATGCATCGCCTTGCATACCGGGTGTTGGGAGGCAACGAATATCTGGCGGCTTCTCATACCGTCGAAGAGGATCACTCGACGGCCCGTACGGGCGTTCGTTACTACAAGATCCAGGCTGGCAGCACTCCTACGATCGTTGTGCAATCTGGGTCGACGACAACCCCTGATATTCAGGACGCCACCAACGGCAACTTCTACATCGTGCCTAGCGTCTCCATGGACAATAACGGCGATCTTGGCATCACCTTCGCCGCCTCGGGCACTGCTTCCAATCCTTCGCCTTTCTTCGTGACCACCGACACCAACGGAGTCCTGGGTACGCCAGTCGACATTTGCTCTGGGACAGGCGGCGGTTGCAGCGTCACCGGTGAAGATCAATCGGATGCCCACTGGGGACCGATTGTCAGCACCACGACCGATCCAACCGACGACCTGACTTTCTGGGCAACCGATGAGTATTTCTCATCAAACCAGACCGCTTGCTGTAGCTGGCAGACACGAATCTACAACGGCGTGCACTGATCCATCAGGGATCAAAATGCTCACCAAGTGACCCGCCTCCCTGCCTTCGACGAAATCGCAAGTTGATTTCGTCGAAGGCAGCGGCAAGGATGATCCCTTCATCGAAGCAGTTTCGAGGCCGGGTGGAAAAATACAATAGGCTGAAAAAGGGGTGCGGATGCAGATAGCGATCGTGGGATCGGGATATGTTGGGTTGGTGGCTGGGGCATGCTTTGCGGACCTGGGGCATCAGGTCATCCTGGTGGATAACGACCAGGCGAAGCTGGATGCGCTCAAGAACGGGCAGGTCCCGATTCACGAGAAGTTTCTGCCCGAGTTGCTGGAGCGGCATCGCGGCCGCACGCTCACGTTTTCCGACGACCTGCGGGGCGCGGTGGAGGCCAGTTCTGCCGTGTTCATCGCCGTGGGAACTCCGCCGACCGAGCACGGCAACGCGGATCTTTCCTACGTAGAATCGGTCGCCCGGATTATTCCTTCGGCGATCAATGGCTACAAAGTCGTGGTCGAGAAGAGCACCGTGCCGGTGTACACCAGCGAATGGATTCGCAAAATCATTTTGCGCAATGCGGCGGCGCCGGACGCCTTCGATGTGGCCTCGAATCCTGAGTTTCTGCGGGAAGGCACGGCGGTCACGGATTTTCTTTATCCCGACCGCATCGTGGTGGGCGCCGACAACGAACGCTGCGCGGCGGTGCTGCGGGCGATTTATGCGCCGCTGACCGATGGCAGTTATTACCTGCGCTCGGATGCGATTCCGCGGCCGGACCGGGCGGAGATTCCGCCGCCCCTGATCATCACCAGCACCAAGAGCGCGGAACTGATCAAGCACGCCTGCAACGCATTTCTGGCCATGAAGATTTCCTTCATCAACGCGGTGGCGTCGGTGTGCGAATCGGTGGGCGCGAACGTGCAGCAGGTTTGCCAGGGGATTGGGACGGACGGCCGGATTGGGCCGCGCTTTCTGAATCCCGGCATCGGTTATGGTGGGTCATGCTTTCCCAAGGATCTGATGGCCTTCCGGGCGGTGGCGCGGGAGTGCGGCTACGAGTTCCGCCTGCTGGATGAAGTGATGCGCATCAACGAGGACCAGCGCCAGCGCTTTTTGCGCAAGGTGCGCAACGCGCTGTGGACGCTGCGGGGCAAGCGCCTGGGCGTGCTGGGCCTGGCTTTCAAGGGGGGCACGGACGATATCCGCGAGTCGCCCGCCGTTTCCCTGGTGCAGACCTTGTTGCAGGAGGGCTGCCAGATTGCGGCTTACGATCCGGCGGCGCAGGAGCGGGCGCGCGAAGTTTTGAATTCGAGCATCGAGTATGCCAGTGACGCGTATGAGGCGGCCCGCGGAGCCGATGCTCTGCTCATCCTCACCGAGTGGGATGAATTCGCCAGCCTGGATTTGGCTCGCCTGCACCAGCAGTTGAAGTATCCCATCGTGATTGACGGGCGCAATCTGTATGATCCGGAGGCGATGGCGACGCACGGCTTCACCTACTACAGCGTGGGACGGCCGGCGGCCACGCCCGAAACCTTTCTGCTCGAAGCCGGCGTTCCGCCCCGGAAAGCCAGCCACTCATGAGCCAGCCGCGCGCTCTGGATGTGGCGCGCAAGTAGGGCGCGAAGTACCTGACGTCTTCGACTTCGGAATGCTACGGCGATCCTCTGGAGCATCCGCAAAAAGAAACTTACTGGGGCCACGTGAACCCCATCGGTCCGCGCTCGGTGTACGACGAAGCGAAACGTTTCAGCGAAAGCCGTGACCATGGCCTATCACCGCTACTACAACCTGCCCCGGCTTCCTGCGAGTCTGTAGAGACCGACACGGCCTGGTACCGATCACTACGCGCGGGTTAGACGGGCGAGGACGCCCGTCCTCCATTTTGCACCCAGCATTTTTTAGGGCTTGGAAGCTAGATTTCTCCACGGAGGTTGCAATTCTTTGCACACACGATTGAGCTAACTGGCCCATGACCAAGCATTTACATCTCCTGAGATTGGAGATCGGTTTGCTTCAACAGGGGGATGTGGACGCCAAGGCTCGAAGTGGCATCAAAGTCCGCCAGACGGGACATCAGTCGCCGCAATCAGCGTGTTGGGGGGACGATGGAGCCGGTTTTGACTCGATGAAACCTTAGAAACGGAACTCCGTCGCGCGAGTATTGCGCTTTTCATCGTATGGGACGATTCGCTGGAGGGGTGGCGGAGGCTCGGTTTTTGATAGGGTCAAGAGCGGTTAGAGTCTTTATTCTCTATCAATTGGCAGTGCTTTCGACCTCTTGCAAGAGTCTGCAGGCACTGGTATTGTTGGACAATTTTCGCGGGTGCGTCAGCCGGAGTTGTCCTTCCCCTCAACAAGCACAACGGAAAGCTGTCGCGAATTGCGTTTCGGCGTTAGTCCAATAGTGTAGCGCAAGAACTGCATTGGTATCGGTTTTTCAAAGACTTAGTTGGGAGTCACGAATTGTGACTCAGAGGGCGAAGCTGTGAGCGGGACCTGGCAAATGACCGAATCCGTTTCTTCGCCTAGCGTAGCGGTGGTATTGCCGGGCCGATCGCGGCACGAGAAGGTTGTGGCACATCAGCTTGAGAGTCAAGGGATTAACCTCTTTCTGCCCCGGCTGTCGGACTTGCGCAAGTGGAGTGACCGCCACAAACCAGATCGAGACCGCTTTGTTTCCCGGGTATACTTTGTGCGGCCACGGCGTAGCGAACTTCGTGGGCGCATCCGGGGCAGAAGGCACTCCGATTCCAGACGATCAGATCGAGAGCATCCGAACCCTGATCAACAGCAATGTTCCGTTTAATAAGTTTCCCTTTGTTCAGGTGGGCCAGCGGGTCCGCATTCGCGGCGGCTCTTTGGATTGCCTGGAGGGACTGCTGGTGGCGCTGAACGCGAAGTCATCTAAATTCGCCGCGCGAGGAATTTTTCGGGTACTGAACATGAGTGATCTTCCAATTTCGATAGAAGAGAGCATCCCGCAGGAGCCGGTGGAGTCGGTCCGGCCGCGGGTTCAGTCTTTGGCGAGCGGATCTCAACACGCGCACACCGGGAAAGTCTCGACTTTGCGCACGCGGATCGCGGAGGCTGAAACACAGGCCATTCTGGTCGCGCTCGAGAATACCGACTGGAATCGCAAACGAGCGGCGCAGCTGCTCGCGATCAGCTACAGGGGATTGCTTTACAAGATACGGCGGCACAACATCTGTCGCACCAAGTAGAATCGGTGTTAGCACTGAACACGCCCGCGAGATCGATCGAGCGCGGACATTGTCGAAAGCCATACAGGCGAGGAGAAGTAAAATGAGAACTCGAACGGCCACGATCGTCGCAGCCGCGCTGCTTTTCGTTTTTGCGGCCGCATGGGCACAGCAACAGCCTTCGGCTGCAGGTCAGAATTTGTCTGCCAGCGCATCCCAGGCCCCGAGCGCGTCGGCCAAAGCGCCCGCGGACGATCCCATGTTTCAAACCCGGCACCCCCGCTACAAATTGGAGCTTGGGGATACTTTCGATATTAACTTCGACCTCAGTCCGGAGTTCAACCAGACGGTCACGGTGCAGCCCGACGGTTATGTCACGTTACGTGGGATCGGCGACTTGCACGTGGCGGATTTGACCGTCCCGGAGCTCACCGCTAACCTGCGCACCGCCTACAACAAGATTCTTAATGATCCGCCGATCAGCATCACTCTGAAAGATTTCGAGAAACCCTACTTCATTGCTGACGGCCAGGTCGACCGGCCCGGCAAGTATGACCTGCGCGGAGATACCACTCTGACGCAGGCGATTGCGATTGCCGGCGGCTTCAAGGACGCGAGCGCGAAACATTCCCAGGTGCTGTTGTTCCGGCGCGCCTCGGAGGGATGGTACTCGGCAAAGATCTTCAATGTGAAAAAGTGGGATAAAGAGGGCGATCTGCACGAAGATCCGTTTCTGCATCCTGGGGACATGCTGTTCGTGCCTCAGAACACAATCTCAAAGATTAAGCCCTTTATTCCAGGGTCGTCGGTCGGAACATTCATCAACCCCGCCACGTTCTAGTGAAGCGCGAGGGTTCAGCAAAGAGAGTTCAACTATATGAGAACTGAATACACAGCATCGACTACGGGGGAGCGTTCGTTTTCAGTGCGCGATTTCCTGGCGGTTGGATTTCGTCACAAGCGCGCGGTCACACTCTGTTTCTCGGGAATCCTTTTAGGCACGATCCTGGGTGCGATTTTCCTGCCGCCTCTCTATAAGTCGAGCACGAAATTTCTTATAGAGCACGAACGCATGGACCCGGTCACCAGTCCCGGCCAAGGGGCCCAGACGATGGTGCGGCCACCGGTGACCGAGGAGGAGTTGAACTCGGAAGTTGAGCTGCTGAAGAGCGAGGACGTGCTCCGGCAGGTGGTTCTCGCCAATGGTCTGCAGAACCGCAAATCGCTTTCCTGGTACATCTTCGGGATTCCGGATGAGCAGCACCGGGTCGCGAAGGCGGTAAACCGGCTGGCGGGCAATCTGACCATCGAAGCGATCAAGAAAAGCAATCTTATCGATGTGCACTGGTATACAACCGACGCACATTTGGCCGCCAGCGTACTGAGCAGCCTGGACGATGCCTACCTCAAGAAGAACGTCGCCGTGCATCATCCGCCAGGTCAGTTCGAGTTCTTTGACCAGGGGACGACGAAGTACGAGAAGGATCTGGCCGACGCGGAAGCGCAACTGAAAGCCTTCTCAGAGCAGGACGGCGGCGTTTCGCCGCAGGTCACCACCAATCTCACGCTACAGAAATTGAATGAGTTCCAGGCCAGCCTGCAGACCACCAAAGCGCAGATGGCGTCGACCGAGGAGCGAATCCGGGACCTGCAGAAGCAAGCCGGCATTACCCCCGAGCGCCTGACTACCGAGCAAAAACAAGCAGACGATGCCACGGTCCTGCAGGGTCTGAAAAATACTTTGAATACGCTGGAGCTGAAGCGTACCGAGTTGCTCACCAAGTACCAGCCTACCTATCCGTTAGTGCAGGAAGTCGACAAGGAGCTCGCGCAAACGCGGGCCTCGATCGCGACTGAAGAAGCGAAACCTGTACGCGAAGAGACCACGGATCGAAACCCGACCTACGCCTGGATCAACGAGGAGTTGGCCAAAGCAAAGTCGGACTACGCGGGATTGCAGGCGAGTGCCATCGCGACCCAGGCAATTGTGAACCAATATCAGGCCAGGTCGCGAGACCTCGATCAGAAAGGCATCCTCGAAGGAGACCTGCTGCGCAACATGAAGTCTACCGAGGAAAACTACCTCCTCTACTTGCGGAAGCGGGAGGAAGCGAAGATGGAAGACGCGATGAACAACACTCGCATCCTCAGCGTGGCGATTGCGGAAACGCCGATCGTTCCGACCTTACCCGCAATTTCGCCACTGCTCATCATGGTTATCGGCACGCTGCTGGCGGGCATTCTGAGCCTGGGTTTGGCCTTTGCGCTGGAGTATCTGGATCCTTCGTTCCGGACCCCGTCCGAGGTGATGGACGAATTGAACATTCCTGTTTTGGCGGCGGTATCGCATAAGAAGACAGTCGAAGTGCCAAGCAGCGGGCTCGGCCCTCTCGACCGTGTGGCCACGGGATCGGGCTTGAATTTGTAAGCATTGCTGGAGGACGCGAACCATTTGTGTCCGCGAGATTGTTCGAGAACCAGCAATGTGTGACGCACTTGTGAATTAGGCCCGGCGTTCTTTATCGCCGGACGGAGGCAGCCTTGAGCAGAAATTTCGAACTGTTATATCAGAGCGGCAAAATACAGGAGTTGCTGCAATCGCAACCGCAGGCCGACGTGCTACAGCCAACGACGCCTGTGGACACGTCTGCCTCGACACCGTCGATCGAAATGGGGGCAGAGGCGCGCCACGAAATCAGCAGGCTGGTGCAAAGCCTGTTCCGATTGCCGGACATGAAGGGTCCGCGCCGGATCGTGTTTGCCGGCAACGAGCCTGGCTGCGGCTGCAGTTGGATGTGCGCCCATGTGGCCGAAATACTGGCGTCGCAAGTCGAGGCGTCGGTCTGCGTTGTGGACTGCAATCTACGTTCTCCAAGTCTGCATCAGCACTTCGGTGTCGAGAACCATCATGGCCTCTCTGAGCTTCTGCAGCAGTCCGATCCGGTTCATCAGTACACACATCAGCTGTCGCGCCGAAATCTCTGGCTGTTGAGCTGTGGGTCTGGGGCCGAGAGTCAGCAAGTATCTCTGGGATCGCATCGTATGCGCACGCGCATGGCGGAATTGAGTGCTGCATTTGATTATCTGGTCATCGACGCGCCACCTTTAAAAGGCTCTAACGACGCCATCGTACTTGGCGCCCTTTCCGACGGGGTGGTACTCGTACTGAAGGCGAACTCCTCGCGGCGTGAAGTGGCGCGGCGGGCGTTGAATGATCTTCAGGCTGCCAATGTCACCAGCCTCGGAGCGGTACTTAACCAGCGGCAATTTCCTATCCCGACCGCGATCTACAATCGGCTCTAGCCCCAGGGTTCTCGACCGTTTCCTGCATTCTGGCCCGGCCAGAATGCAGGCGCGACGGCTTTCCGAAACTACTCATGCATTCAGATCACACAGCAACATCAAGGCTGCCGTACCTGACCACGACGGTGTTACTTCTTGGGTCAGCCGGATTTGGCCTGTGTCTTATGTGGCTTTGGCCAGCGAGCCTGTTCGACAACGACACGATGGCTCTGATGCTGGTAGTCGTTTTTTCATTGGCGATCATGTATGCGGGGCTGGCAGTGTGCAGAAGCACGCAGGCCGACGCCGACAGTACAGTCTTAAGGCTGAGTCTCCTGATCTGGTTCATTCTTCTGATCGCCGAGGGACTGTTCGATCGCGCCGGAGATGAAGTCGACACCTACAAAGGCCTGATCACCAGCGAGGCGTATGGAGAGGCCATCGTTTGGGTGGTTGCGGCAGGGATTCTGCTACTTGTCCTGTTGCCACACCTGGGGCATTTGCGCCCGCTTTTCTCCAAGAGCTACAAATGGGCGACCATCTACGTCCTGGTCTGCCTGGTGTCGGTCACCTACTCGCCGGACAAGACATACAGTCTGGCATGGTGTTTCAAACTTGGCCTGGTCGTCCTGCTACTCGGGGTTTGCATCCCGACTGTATCCAGCGTCACAAAGGCGGTCATGTTCTTGAGAATCACCCTTTGGGGACTTTTGTTTCTCACATTTATCCCGGTATTTATCGCCATGGGAGATCCCGAGGGGGCATTCAGTGGCGCCGGGGGCAGGCTTCTGGATCCGGTTCTGTTATCACAAAGAGGCGGGTTCGTTTTCTTGATCGGAACCGTCCTGTACTCACTGCAGAAGCGCAAACTTTATCTCTGGGTCAGCATCGTGGGCGCTGCAGTGATGGTCATGGCTTTTGGCAAGACGGCGATCATAGCGGGAGCCATGTCGGCGGCGATGTTCTTCGTCTTGCAAGGAAAGCGTCGGGGAGCGGTTCTCCTCCTGGGAGGAGTCTGTGTGCTGATCATGATCGTTATGGTCACCGTCCCGCAAGTCTCCCGTTACGCCTCCTCCTACGCGGGGACCGATACCTTGAGCGGCAGGACCAATGTTTGGGAAATGGCTCTTCCTCGCATTGCCCAGCGCCCCATACAGGGCTCGGGATATCTGGCCACGAAATTCATGTGGTTGTCGGAACGGGGCGGCGGGGCCGAGTTCTCTCACCTGCACAATAGCTTTCTGGACGTGGCATACAACCTGGGCCTGATGGGGCTGGTGCCCATGTTCATGATGCACATCGGTATGGTAAAGAATCTTCGGAGTGCGATGCGCAACGCGAAGGCTCCCCCGACGATCGGCTCGGATGCGAGCGAAAGAAGGTCATCGAGAACTCTGTACCTGGTCTCTGCCGGGTGTTTGATTCTCTACATGGATCTATTGATCAATGGAATGTTGACTACGACCTTCGGTGGCCGCCCCAACTGTTTGTTTATGTCCTTCCTGGCGGTACTGGCTTTAAGTGAGGTGGTTTATCGGGAGAGCTTAAGCCTGGCTGGAGCTCCTGTTGCCGTAAAGCCGATACGCTTCCGTTCTGTCCCGTTTTCACCACGTCCTTTTCCTTCCGCTTAATCAAAAGGATCCAACACTATGGGCACTATTCGTCGCCAATTTCTGTTGAGCTCCCTCAAGCTGTTTGACGTCGTTCTGATGGCGTGCTGTTTCTTGTTGGCGATATTCTTTGACCGTCATGGCCGGACCGTGCTGGGATTCGAAGACTTTCTCTCGATGCGCATCCGGCTCTCGAATTTCGTCCTGTTTTCGGTGGTTGTGTGGACCTGGCACGCCACCTTTGCCGGCTTCGGCTTGTACAGTTCGAGGCGGTTGCTGGGCCGGCGGGCGGACATCATAGACATTGTCAAGGCGGCGACAGTCGGGACTTTGCTGATTCTGGCAGCCGGCGTCACCTTTCAGATCCAAATCATCACCCGACCTTTTCTGGCGCTTTTTTGGGTGAGCATCATCGCCAGCACGATTTTGAGCCGGCTGTTCTTGCGCAGCTTGTTGACGCAAGTGCGGCTCCGCGGCCGGAATCTTCGCTTCGTGCTGCTGGTTGGCACAAATAATCGGGCGGTGGACTTCGCCAAACGCCTTTCCGAAAGGCCCGAACTCGGCTACCGGGTGCTAGGTTTTGTCGATCAGGACTGGAAAGGCCTGGAAGACTTTCGGAAGACTGGCTTTTCCATCGTCTCTGATTTCGAGAACCTCGCGCCTTATCTGAGGAACACGGTCGTGGATGAAGTTGTAATCACTTTGCCCATGCGGTCGCTGCATAACCACGCGGCCCAGATCGCACAGATCTGCGAAGAGCAGGGCATCACCATGCGAGTGTTGTCGAACATCTTCGACTTGAAGCTGGCACGCGCCACCAGCGAGGAACTCGAGGGAGCGTCGCTGATCACTCACCATACGGGCTTTGCGGAAGGTTGGCCGGTGGTGGTAAAACACGTCCTCGATGTTTCGGTTTCATTGACTTTGCTGGTGCTCTGCGCACCGATCCTCCTTCTGACCGCGCTAGCCATCAAACTCACCAGTCCGGGACCGATCTTTTTCACCCAGCGACGTTTAGGCCTCAACAAGCGTCCATTCAGCATCTATAAGTTCCGGACCATGGTTCCGGGCGCGGAGCAGAAGCTGCGCGAACTCGAGCACTTGAACGAAGTTTCGGGTCCGGTCTTCAAGATCAAGGCCGATCCTCGTATCACTCCGATTGGGAAGATGCTGCGGAAGACCAGCATCGATGAACTCCCGCAGTTGTTCAATGTGCTGGAGGGAGCGATGAGCCTGGTTGGACCCAGGCCGCTGCCCATACGCGATTACGAAGGTTTCAACGAGGACTGGCAGCGCCGACGCTTCAGCGTCCGCCCGGGAATCACCTGCCTGTGGCAGATTAACGGCCGCAACTCCATACCGTTTGAGACGTGGATGCAATTAGACCTGCAATATATCGACAAGTGGTCGCTCTGGCTGGACTTTCAGATTCTCGCCCGCACCGTTCCCGCCGTGTTGAGAAGATCGGGTGCTGCCTGATCCGCGCCGTGTTTTTCCTACGCTAGTCACTTTCTGGCCGAGCAACCGGAATTACTGTGAATACGCCTCGCTCTCCGATTCAGAATGTGCCTGGCTTTGCAGGTTCAGTCCCACCTTCACATTTGGGAATTAACAGCGATCGTAACGCCTTGGTAACCCTTCCTAGTCACGAGCAGGTCAGCCGCGCACCCGCTGCGCCGGATGACGCTGGTGCGTCCGTGAAAGTCCGTGAAGCGTGTTTCGAGGACTACGCAAAGATTACGAGTCTACAGGCTCGCTACGAACTCGAAGTGAGAAGCTACGAGGAGTGGAGCCACCTCTGGACCAACAACCCTGTCTATCGAGGGCGGGAGTGGTGGCCCATCGGATGGGTGTTGGAAACGGCCGACAAGGAAATCGTCGGGTATATTGGAAATATACCCCTGTTGTATGAGTTTCAGGGTAGGACACTTCTTACCGCCACCGGCAGAGCATTTGTTGTCGATGAGCAGCATCGAAACCATTCTTTCATGCTCCTCGACCGCTATTTCCGCCAACCCCGAGTGGACTTGCATCTGAACACCACGGTGAACGCACAAGCGGTCAGTGCTTATGGAATTTTTCGCGCGATGCGAGTGCCGGTAGGAGAGTGGGACCAATCGGCATTCTGGATCACCAATCATCGTGGATTTGTCGAAAGCCTGCTGAAGTCAAGATCCGTTCCGCTGGCGAGCGTCTTGAGTTTTCCGGTCTCGCTGGCGTCGCGCTTTCGCGAACTGTTCTCGGACAAGCACCTGAAGGTAGATTCCACGGTGCAGGTGGAGTACGGTTCGAGCTTCGACGACCGCTTCGACGCTTTTTGGGCAGAGCTTAGGAAGAACAATCGCCGGTTGCTGGCGGTCCGGGACCGGGAAACGCTGGAGTGGCATTTCCGGCATTCGTTGATTGGCGAGCGGATTTGGATTTTGACGGTGGGAACGCCCTCTCGCATTGAGGCGTACGCTATTTTCTTTCGGGATGATAATCCGAAGTTTGATTTGAAGCGCATGCGGCTGGTAGATTTCCAAACCCTGAATGACGGGCACCATCTGCTGCTGTCGATGCTGGCCAGCGCTCTGCAAAGGTGCCGTGCTGAAGGCATCCACATGCTGGAAGTCATTGGCTATTGTCCGGAGAAGCGAGAGGTCGTGGACGGCGCCATTCCCTATCGACGCCGGCTTCCTTCCTGGATGTACTTTTACAGGACGAAGAATCGAGAGTTGGCTGAACTGCTGAAATCCGCCGACGTTTGGGATCCGAGTGGATTCGACGGTGACTCGAGTTTTTGAGAGCCAGCGAAAACGTCTCCCCGAAAACCGCATCTCAGGAGAGTCTTTTTTTTGTCTAGCAGCAATTTTTTTTGGAGAAATGCGAAGATGCCCCCGTCTACATCGCATGTCGATGAACTGAAACACCGTGAAGGTCCTACGACCGCCACCGTCATTCAGTCTGGAAAACTGGTTGCGACTTGGGTCGCCGAGCGCGCAACCTCTACTCCGCAAGGAATTGCGGTGGTTTCAGGGTCCGAGTCTGTCACTTATGAAGAACTGAATCGCCGAGCCAATCAACTGGCTCATCGACTGCGAGCCCTGGGAGTCGGCCCCGAAGTTGTGGTCGCAATTTGCCTGGAACGCTCAGTTATGGCGGTGATTGCAGCATTGGCCATACTGAAAGCTGGAGGCGCCTACCTTCCCCTGGATCCCAGCGCTCCCCCGGAACGGCTCGCGTTCATATTGAACGATGCTCAACCGGCCGCGGTAATCACTCAATCGCGGTTAACCGCCAAGGCCGGTACCGGCAGCTGGCAGGTGGTCAATCTGGACGATGTTTCGTCTCCGTTCCGGGAGGAATCAGACGATGTGCCCAGCGGCAACGTCACTCCGGCGAATCTGGCGTACGTTATTTACACTTCGGGTTCGACCGGACAGCCAAAAGGAGTGCAGGTAACCCATTCCGGCCTGACTAATCTCGTTGCCTGGCATGTGAACGCGTTCGGCGTGACTGCTGCGGACCGAGCCACGCAGTTGGCCAGCCTTGGCTTCGACGCCGCTGTGTGGGAGATGTGGGCCCATCTCTCCGTAGGGGCTAGTCTTTACATCGTGCCTGAAGATGTGCGGGTTTCGCCCGACCTGTTGCGCGATTGGATGGTGGCTAACAAGATCACCATCAGTTTCGTGCCTACCGCTCTAGCGGAGCGACTGATTCTCGCCGACTGGCCTCGAGAGACCGCATTGCGCTTTCTGCTTACCGGGGCGGACACGCTCCACCACTATCCCGGCGATCTGCCGTTCACCCTCATCAACAATTACGGGCCGACGGAGGCCACGGTTGTAGCGACGTCAGGGCCCATCGGGCGCCAACGACCCGACGTTCGTCCACCCATCGGACGCCCTATTACAAACGCCACCATCCACATCCTCGACGAGCATTTGCATCCTGTGGTCGCGGGAGAAGTTGGGGAAATGTATATCGGCGGTGCCGGCGTGGCCCGGGGATACCTGAATCGCCCTGAACTCACGGCTGAGAGGTTTATTCCGGACCCGTTCAACTCATCGAACGGCGCCCACCTCTATCGAACGGGAGATCTCGCCCGCTGGCTTGCGGACGGACAAATCGGGTACGTTGGCCGAGCCGACGAACAGATCAAGATTCGTGGCTTTCGAATCGAACCGAATGAGATTGTTTCCCTGCTCAACAGCCATCCCGGGGTGCTGGCCAGTGCGGTCGTCGCACGGGAGGAAAGCGCGGATACCAAGCGGCTGCTGGCTTACATCGTCAGCAACGGAACACATTCTCCGAGCGCCGGTGAACTGCGTGCCCTGTTGCGCGTACAACTGCCGGATTACATGCTGCCCTCGACCTTCATTCGAGTCGATAAACTCCCAATCAGCGCCAACGGTAAGGTGGATCGGGATGCCCTGCCTGCGCCCGAGGCGGACAATATTCTTCAAGAGGACGAGTTCGTCGCACCGCGCACACCTCTTGAGGAACGGGTCACCGCGATCATCGCCAGCCTCCTGGGTCTGGACCGGGTGGGCGTGAACGAGAATTTCTTTCTGATCGGCGGACACTCGCTGCTGGGCACGCAGCTGATCGCGCGGGTTCGCGATGCTTTTGGAGTCGACCTGTCTCTTCGCGCCATCTTCGATCTGCCCACTCCGGCACAACTGGCGCAGGAAATCGAGCATCTGATGGTGGCCCGGCTGGACGCGATGAGTGCGGAGGAGATCCAGCGGTTGCTGCACCAGGCCAGAGCGGTAAAAGGACAGTAGTGACCACACCCACCACATCGCCCGCAGCCACGGGCAAACCCACCCTCAGTCTTTATCAGTTGCTCGACCCTGAGGTACTGGCGAATCCTTATCCGCTCTACCATCGGCTGCGGACGGAGGACCCGGTGCATTGGGATCCGTTTCTTCACGCCTGGGTGGTTACACGCTATGCCGATGTGATCAGGGTACTTCACGACTTCCAGGCGGATCGCACCCCTACGCCGCAACAACTGACCGACATGGGGCTCTCGCACATTAATCCCATTGCGGCGGTCATGGTAAAGCAGATGCTCTTCATGGATCCACCGGCGCACACGCGTTTGCGCTCTTTGGCATCCAGTGCCTTCACCCCCAGCCGTGTGGAAATGTTGCGATCGCACATTCAAGGCATCGCTGATCGGCTGATCGATGCCATGGCGGATTCCGGGAGCATGGATGTAATCGCAGATTTCGCCGCTCCGCTGCCCGCGATTGTGACCGCGGAAATGCTGGGCGTTCCTACCAGCGATCACACCCAGCTGAAAAAATGGTCGGCGGATTTCGCCGAGATGCTGGGCAACTTCCAGCACAACCCGGATCGGGTGCAAATAGTACTGGATTCGCTTAATGACATGCTCGAATACTTCCGGGCGACGGTGCGGGAACTCCGGGTGCGTCCCCGGGAGGGTTTGGTCAATGCGTTACTGACAGCCGAAATCGGCGGAGACCGGTTGACCGAGGAAGAAGTCATTGCCAATTCCATTGTGACCATGGTGGGGGGGCAGGAAACAACGACCAACCTGATCGGTAACGGATTGCTGACGCTGATGCGAAACCCTGATGAGATGCACAAACTGCGCAGCGATCCGTCCTTGATCGTTTCCGCGGTCGAAGAACTTCTGCGCTATGAGAGCCCGAGCCAGCATACCGGCCGCATTGCGCCTTATGACGTCGAGCTGGGCGGACGTAAAATCCGCAAGCGTCAAGCAGTAATCGCAGTGATGGGAGCGGCGAACCGCGACCCCGAACGTTTTCCCGATCCCGACCGACTGGACCTTGGCCGCAAGGACAACCGGCATGTTGCGTTTGGCTGGGCGGCTCACTTCTGCTTTGGGGCGCCGCTGGCGCGCATCGAAGGTCAGATCGCTTTCGAAACGATTCTGCGGCGATTGCACAATCTAACGTTGCCGCCGACGACTTTACATTGGCGTGAAAATCTGGGATTACGTGGACTGAAAGCGTTGCCCATTACGTTCACCGCAAACCCCAGCGCTGCCGCATAGCGACATGCAAAGTCCCTTTTCAGAGGCGAGGCGAGATCTCATGGCGAGCTTTCTCAATGGGACGCTCTCATTGCGTTCGCCTGAACCACCTCTTTTGGGAGGGATTTCAAACGACCATCCCGCCCCTCTTTCCTGCTGGCAACTTCACGTTTGGAATCATGCCCAACTAGCAGCTCGAGTTTCACCCGGCGCGCAGCTGTTCAATGAAACCATCACGGTTCACCGTCAGGGATCGCTCGACGTCGTTGCTTTGGAGAAGAGCCTCGACGAGATTCTGCGCCGGCACCAGGCCTGGCGCACCAGCTTCCGTGTCGTAGATGGGCAGCCCCGGCAGTTCGTGAGTGCCCCGGCAAGAAGTTCGGTGGGGGTGGTTGATCTTCGCGGCCTTCCGAAAGCCGAACGGGAGCGCGAAGCGCTACGGCTGGGAACCGACGACGTTCGTCAGCCTTTTGATCTTGTGAACGGACCGCTAGTCAGAACCAAGCTTCTCCGGCTGAGCGACGTTGAGTGGCGGCTCCTGCTTACAGTTCATCAGATTCTTCTGGACGGCGTCTCTGTGTACCACGTGTTCCTGCCAGAACTGATGACTCTCTACAAAGCCTTCTCGAACAGCCAGGCGTCCCCGTTGCCAGAGCTGCCGTTGCAATACCCGGACTATGCGATCTGGGAACGCGAACGGGCCCAAGGCGACTTCTTATCTGGACAGATAGCGTACTGGCGAAGACAGCTGCACGAGCCGATATCCGAACTTGTTTTGCCGACGGACCGGCCTCGCCCTCCACATCAAACGTTTCACGGCGCTATCCTGCCATTTGCCTTACCCAAACAACTCAGCGAGCAAGTCCGGCTCTACAGCCAGCGCGAGAATGTCACGCTGTTCATTGCCCTGCTCGCGGTCTTCTACTGCCTGCTTCACCGCTACACCGATCAGGAAGACGTTATCGTAGGTACGATTGCACCCACTCGCCAACGTTCCGAGTTGCACGGTCTGTTGGGTTACTTTTTGAATCCTGTCGTACTGCGTGCGGACCTTTCCCGCAACCCCACTTTTCGGGAAGTACTTACCGATTCCCGCAACATCTTTCTCGAAGCCATCTCTCATAGCGACGTACCGTTCGATTCTCTGGTCGAAGTGCTACAACCGCAAACCGCCTGCGATCGTCATCCGCTGTACCAGGTACAGATATCCCTGGAGCCTCCGATGCCCGCCCTGGAGGAAGGATGGAACCTCACGCCGATGGATTTTGAAAGCGGGGGAGCAAAGCTCGACCTGTACATGGTCTTTGACGACCGGCCGAGCGGGATCATCGGACGGGTTCAATACAACCCTGATCTGTTCGACGCTGTCACCATGAACCGTTTGGTAGAGCATTATCAAGCGCTTCTCGAAGTGGTCCTCGCCGACCCGTTGCAGCGTCTATCGGATCTACCGCAGTTCAAGTTGACCGAATCTTTCGCAGGCGTCGGGGTTGAACGCGCTTAAATGGCCTATTCCGAAACCATCCCCGAGCTGAACAGTCTCTCAGAAGCGAAACGCGAGCTGCTGGAGAGGTATGTGCGCGGCGACATCGCACATGTGCTCGGAGATTCCGACCGCGCACGTCCGATTGCCAAACGCGATTCAGACGGACCTGCGCCCCTGTCGTTCGCTCAACAGCAGGTGTGGGTACACTCCCAGATCTCGCCTGATCTGCCCATCTACAATGAGCCGTTCACGGTACGTCGCACCGGAGCGCTGGATGTCGCTGCTCTCGAGCGCGTCCTCACAGAAATCATCCGCAGGCACGAAGCTTGGCGAACGGTGTTCCCGGAAGTGAATGGACAGCCGGTCCAGGTGGTGCAAGCCGCTCCCGATTCCTTCACACTTCCGCAGTTTGATCTTAGGTCGCTGGGGGTTGCAGAACGCGCAGCAGAGGCGCTGAGACTGGCCGCCCAGGATGCCCAGCGGCCATTCGATTTGGCCAAAGGGCCACTGCTGAGGGCGAAACTGGTCCGCTTGGCCGACCAGGAATACCGGCTGTATCTCACGCTACACCAGATCATTCTTGATGGTGTTACCGCATATAACGTTCTGCTGCCTGAGCTGGTGGCGTTGTATGAAGCATTTTCCAACGGTAAGCCGTCCCCGCTGGCGGAGCTGGCCTTCCAACACGCGGATTATGCTTCCTGGCAGCGGCAATGGCTCACGGAAGAGAAACTTGCGCAACAGCTCGGCTACTGGCGCGAGCAGCTAGCGGGTGACTTGCCCGTGCTGGAGTTGCCGACAGACCGGCCGCGTCCTGCGACCCAAACCTTCCGCGGGGCGATGTACCCGCTGCAGGTTCCCAAGGCTGTGGTGGAGCGAGTTCGCGGCTTTGCCCAACGGGAAGGGGCCACTCTTTTCATGGGAATGTTGGCCGGCTTTTACGCTGTGCTCCACCGTTACACCGGGCAGGACGACATCTTGATGGGGAGCCTCACCGCTAGCCGGAAGGGAGAAGGCGTAGATAAACTGCTCGGATACTTTGTGAATCCGGTTGTGCTTCGCGCTCACTTCGACGGCAACCCGAGTTTTCGGGAATTGCTCGGCCGAGTCCGCCAGACTGTTTTGGACGCCTTGGCCCACGACGACGTACCCTTCGAATACCTGGTCGAGACGCTTCATCCGCAGCGCGATCTGAGCCGCAATCCTCTGTTCCAGATCATGCTCTCTCTCGAGCCGCCAATGCCTCCACTCAACGACTGGAGTATGACCCAATTCGATGTGGGCAGTGGGGCTTCAAAGTTCGATTTGTACCTTGACCTGGACGATCGCGAAGAAGGAATCATTGGCCCGGTCACGTACAACCCCGATCTGTTCGATGAGGAGACGATTGGGCGGATGGTGGAGCACTGGCAGCGCTTGCTGGAAGCGGCGGTGGCCGATCCCACTTGCCGGATCTCGCAGTTGCCGTTGTTGGCCCCGTCCGAGCAGCAGCAGTTGCTGGTCGAGTGGAATGACACCGCCAGCGCGCAGCCGCAGCTGTGCTTGCCGGCTCTGTTCGAAGCCCAGGCGGAGCGCACTCCCGAAGCCGTAGCCGTCGAAGATGAGACTTCGTCACTCAGCTATCGGGAACTGAATCGCCGGGCCAACCAGCTGGCGCAGTATCTGCGCAGTTTAGGTGTCGGTCCAGAGAAGCTGGTCGGGATTTGTACTTCGCGTTCGCAGCAGATGATGGTCGCGCTGCTCGGTGTGCTGAAAGCGGGTGGAGCATATGTACCGCTCGATCCCACGTATCCGCAAGAACGGCTGGCCTTCATGCTGCAGGATTCCGGCATCGAGGTGCTGATCACCGAGCAATCGTTGGTGGCCGGGCTTCCGCCAAGTTCAGCGCATGTTCTGTGCCTGGACCGGGATGAAGCTCGGCTGGCTGAGCAGAGCGCGGAGAACCTGCCGGCGCAAGCCCAGCTGGAGAATCTGGCGTACGTGATTTACACCTCGGGTTCGACGGGGCGGCCCAAGGGAGTGCAGATTTCCCATGGAGCGCTGGTCAACCTGCTGCTGTCGATGCAACAGGAACCGGGTCTGCGAAGTGACGACCGGCTGCTGGCGGTGACCACGCTGTCGTTCGATATTGCGGCGCTGGAACTGTTTCTGCCCTTGATGACGGGAGCGCGGCTGGTGCTGGCCAGCGCGGAGACGGCGCGCGACGGTGCGCGGCTGAACCGGCGTCTGCAGCAGGCGGGCATCACCGTGATGCAGGCCACGCCGGCGACTTGGCGGCTGCTGCTCGAGACTGGCTGGCAGGGCAACGCGAACTTGCGAGTGTGGTGCGGCGGCGAAGCTTTGTCTCGCGAGTTGGCCGAGCAGTTGCTTCCCCGTTGTGAATCGTTGTGGAACATGTACGGACCGACCGAGACCACCATCTGGTCGGCGGTGGGACGGATCGAATCGGGGACGGGGCCGGTGCGCATCGGCCTGCCCGTGGCGAACACCGAGTTTTATGTGCTGGATGCCAACCTGCAGTTGTTGCCGCTGGGGGTTCCGGGAGAGTTGCACATTGGGGGGCAAGGCCTGGCTCGGGGCTATCTACATCAGGCGGAGTTGACGCAGCAGAAATTCATTGCCCACCCTTTCCGTACGGAAGCGGGCCGCCGTTTGTACAAGACGGGCGATCTGGTGCGGCGATTGAAGGATGGCCGGCTGGAGTTTCTGGGACGGATGGATGAGCAGGTGAAGGTACGCGGCTTCCGCATTGAGTTGGGGGAGATTGAGACGGCACTGGCGGAACATGCGGCGGTGAAAGCGGCGGTGGTGGAAGCGCGGGTGGACGGATCGAAAGAAAAGCAGTTGGTGGCGTATGTGATAGCGCAGGGTACGGTTTCGGCGGAGGAGTTGCGGACGGCATTGAGCCAGCGACTGCCGGAATACATGGTGCCGTCGCAGTTCGTGTTTCTGACGGCGTTTCCGCTGACCCCGAATGGCAAGGTGAACCGGCGTGCGCTGCCGGGGCCGGAGCCAGTCGTGACCGTGATGGCGGGACAACAGATACAGCCACGGGATGAGCGCGAGAAGAAGCTGGCGGAGATCTGGGAAGCGGTGCTGGGAGTTTCGCCCATCGGCATCCAGCAGAATTTCTTCGACCTCGGCGGCCACTCCTTGCTCGCCGCGAAAATCATCTCGCAGATTGAGAAGACCTTCGGCACTCGGCTTTCCCTTGCCCAGATATTCCGCGCGCCTACTGTTGAGCAACTTGCGGCGCTGCTCCGTGAGTCGCCTTCTCGCACTCCATCGAAAGCTATAACGCCGCGACACGACCGGGGTCCAGCGCCGCTTTCCCATGGAGAACAACAGGTTTGGTTGCACTCGCTACTAGCGGGCGATCTGCCGCTCTACAACGAGGGCATGACGCTGCACTGGCACGGGCCTCTCGATGCCAGCGTCCTGGAGAAGAGCTTAACCGAAATCGTGCGGCGGCATGCAATCCTGCGCACGACCTTCTACGCGATCGATGGACAGCCGGTTCAGGAGGTTCACCAACCCTCGCCTCACGTCGGGCTCCGGCAAGTCGATCTGCGTGAGACACCCGGTCCAGAGCGGGAACGGAAGGCGCTGGAACTGGCGTCTCGCGATGCCCAGCAACCTTTCGATCTGTTGCGTGGCCCCCTCTTTCGCGCGTTGCTCATCAGACTGGACGCCACCGAGTATCGCCTGTACCTGACTTTGCACCATATCGTGTTCGACGGCCTGTCGATCTACAATGTCTTCATCCCGGAACTGACTGCCCTGTACGAAGCGTTTTCTAAGGGTAAGCCTTCGCCCCTTGCAGAACTGTCCATTCAATACTCCGATTACGCTGACTGGGAGCAAGCGACGCAAGGGCTGGAGAAAGTGGCGCCCCAGATCGCGTACTGGCAGAATCGTCTGGCCGGAGACCCTCCCATCCTTGCGCTGCCTGCTGATCGTCCGCGGCCCGCGCTTCAGACCTTCCGCGGCGCGATGCAAAAACTGGTTCTGTCCGCGGAGTTGTCGCAGGCAATCCGAGCGCTCTGCCAACGACGAGGGTCCACGACTTATTCACTCCTGCTGGCCGGGTTTAAAGCGTTGCTTCACCGCTACAGTGGCCAGCAGGACATCTGGATTGGAGGCATCACCTCGGGCCGGAGCCGGCCAGAGCTCAACGAACTGATCGGCTACTTTATCAACATCGTTGTTTTCCGTACCGACGTTTCGGGGGATCCAACCTTTGACGAACTCCTGGCGCGCGTACAACAGACGGTTGTCGAGGCCATTTCGCATGATGAAGTTCCCTTTGAGCTCGTTGTAAAGGAAGTGCACCCCAAACGCGACGCCAGCCGCAGCCCCCTGGTGCAAGTGCTCTTTTCCTTGATTACTCCTCCCGTTCGAGCGTCTGGTTGGAGCCTGACCACGGACCTCGACATCGGGGTGACCAAGTACGACCTACATCTGGAACTGGAAGACAGGCCGGACGGCATAAGCGGATGTCTGCTCTACAGTACGGATCTGTTCGATGGGGAGACGATTGGGCGGATGGTGGAGCATTGGCAGCGCTTGCTGGAGGCGGCGGTGGCTGACCCCACTTGCCGGATCTCGCAGTTGCCGTTGTTGGCCCCGTCCGAGCAGCAGCAGTTGCTGGTCGAGTGGAATGACACCGCCAGCGCGCAGCCGCAGCTGTGCTTGCCGGCTCTGTTCGAAGCCCAGGCGGAGCACACTCCCGAAGCCGTGGCCGTCGAAGATGAGACTTCGTCACTCAGCTATCGGGAACTGAATCGCCGGGCCAACCAGCTGGCGCAGTATCTGCGCAGTTTAGGTGTCGGTCCAGAGAAGCTGGTCGGGATTTGTACTTCGCGTTCGCAGCAGATGATGGTCGCGCTGCTCGGTGTGCTGAAAGCGGGTGGAGCATATGTACCGCTCGATCCCACGTATCCGCAACAACGGCTGGCCTTCATGCTGCAGGATTCCGGCATCGAGGTCCTGATCACCGAGCAATCGTTGTTGGCCGGGCTGCCACCAAGTTCAGCGCAGACTCTCTGTCTGGACAGGGATGAAGCCATGCTGGCCGGGCAGAGTGCTGACAACCTGCCGGCCCAAGCGCACTTGGAGAATCTGGCGTACGTGATTTACACCTCGGGTTCGACGGGGCGGCCCAAGGGAGTGCAGATTTCCCATGGAGCGCTGGTCAACCTGCTGCTGTCGATGCAACAGGAACCGGGTCTGCGAAGTGACGACCGGCTGCTGGCGGTGACCACGCTGTCGTTCGATATTGCGGCGCTGGAACTTTTCCTGCCCCTGATCACGGGCGCGCGACTGGTGCTGGCCAGTGCGGAGACGGCGCGCGACGGCGCCCGGCTGAGCCGGCGTCTGCAGCAGGGGGGCATCACGGTGATGCAGGCCACGCCGGCGACCTGGCGGCTGCTGCTCGAGACCGGCTGGCAGGGCAACGCGAACTTGCGAGTGTGGTGTGGCGGCGAAGCTTTGTCCCGCGAACTGGCCGAGCAACTGCTTCCCCGTTGTGAGTCGTTGTGGAACATGTACGGACCGACCGAGACCACCATCTGGTCGGCGGTGGGACGGATCGAATCGGGGACGGGGCCGGTGCGCATCGGCCTGCCCGTGGCCAACACCGAGTTTTATGTGCTGGATGCCAACCTGCAGTTGCTGCCGCTGGGGGTTCCGGGAGAGTTGCATATTGGCGGCCAAGGCCTGGCTCGGGGCTATCTACACCAACCTGAGTTGACGCAGCAGAAATTCATTGCCCACCCTTTCCGTACGGAAGCGGGCCGCCGTTTGTATAAGACGGGCGATCTGGTGCGGCGATTGAAGGATGGCCGGCTGGAGTTTCTGGGGCGGATGGATGAGCAGGTGAAGGTACGCGGCTTCCGCATTGAGTTGGGGGAGATCGAGACGGCACTGGCGGAACATGCGGCGGTGAAAGCGGCGGTAGTGGAAGCGCGGGTGGACGGATCGAAAGAAAAGCAGTTGGTGGCGTATGTGATCGCGCCGGGTACGGTTTCGGCGGAGGAGTTGCGGACGGCTCTGAGCCAGCGCCTGCCGGAATACATGGTGCCTTCGCAGTTCGTGTTTCTGACGGCATTCCCACTCACGCCCAATGGCAAGGTGAACCGGCGGGCGCTGCCCGGTCCGGAGCCGGTCGTGACTATGCTGGCGGGACAACAGACACGGCCACGCGATGAGCGCGAGAAGAAGCTGGCGGAGATCTGGGAAGCGGTGCTGGGAGTTTCGCCCATCGGCATCCAGCAGAACTTCTTCGACCTCGGCGGCCACTCCTTGCTCGCCGCGAAGTTAATTGCCACGATCGAGCGAACGATGGCGGAGAGACTTTCGCTGGCGGACGTATTTCGTGCCCCAACGGTTGCTCTCATGGCTGCCCTGCTGCATCGGCAGGAACAGGCACACGAGTTTTCTGGAATCATTCCGATTCAGCCGGACGGTTCCAGACCTCCTTTGTTCTGGGTGCGAGGGGCAGCTTTGTTCCTGCCGCTAGCCCGCCGGTTGGGTTCGGACCAACCATCTTTTGGACTGCACCTGCCCGCTTCCGAGGCCAGCCAACTTCCGGCGCATTGCAAACTGGAAGACATCGCCGCGGCATTCGTTCGAAAAATGCGAGAGGTCCAACCTCAGGGACCGTACTATCTCGCCGGACTGTGCGTCAACGGTGTGCTGGCGTACGAGATGGCGAGGCAAGTTACGGCGGCCGGACAGGAGGTCGCGCTCCTCGTGATGTTCGATGCGCAAAATCCTGTCTATTACCGCGACTACTCGCAGGACGGCCTCTATCACGTTTTGACGCAACGCGTGGCCTATCACGTCCAGAAGCTGACTCGAGTACGGGCCGCCGATCTCGGAGTATATGCCCGGGACCGTTGGGACGGTGTCCGCCGCCGATGGAACCGAGTACGCTGGCAGTTTGCCTATGAACGGGGCTGGAGGGCTGAAGAGGATCTGCAGAACTTGGATCGCATCGTGCATCCGGCAGCCGAGGCGTATTGTCCCGGCCCTTATGATGGTAGAACCGTGCTATTCCAGTCCACGGATTGGCCAAATGGCCAATACTGGGACCTGAGGCTTGGCTGGTCTAACGTCGCGCGGGGCCTGACATATCAGAGGGTTGAGGGCGCGCATGAGGCCATTTTTCACGAAGACAATGTTGAGGCCTTCGCCATCAAGCTTGTGAAGTGCATCCGGGAGGCGCAGCCCGAATCCGCGAGTCAATCCTTCGATTTCGTGGCCGACTAGACATGGAAACCATTTCTACATCCACGGATCAGCCCATTCTGACCGAGTCCGAGCGGCAACAAGTCCTCGTCGAGTGGAACAACACTGCGGCCGAATACCCGCGCGATCGGTGCGTCCATCAGCTCGTGGAACGACAAGCGGAACGGACGCCCTCCACTCTAGCAGTGAAATGTGGAGGACAGACTCTTACTTACCGGGAACTCAACTCGCGCGCGAACCAACTGGCGTGCTATCTGTCCAAGCTCGGAGTGGGACCGGAGGTGCCAGTAGGCATTTTTCTCGACCGCTCCTTGGACTTAGCTATCACGCTACTCGCCGTGCTCAAGAGCGGAGGAACCTGCGTACCGCTCGATCCGCAGTATCCGGGCGAACGTCTGGCTTTCATGCTCGAGGATGCCCAAGTCGCAGCATTGGTGACCGACGAGAATCTGCTCGGCAAAATTGACAGCCTCAAGGCACATACCGTGTGCCTCGGTCAGGACTGGAACGCGATCAAGCGCGAGAAGAATCAGACTCCGGTCGCAAAGGTCACACCCGACAATCTTGCGTATATTGTTTATACCTCGGGCTCGACCGGAAAACCGCGAGGGGTTCAGCTTCCGCATCGCGGGCTGGTGAATCACCACGTTGCAGCCGCCAAAATCTACGGACTGCAACCTAGCGACCTTGTTCTGCAATTCTCCTCGATCAGCTTTGACATTTCCATCGAGGAAATCTTTCCCACCTGGGTAGCGGGCGGGACCGTGGTCTTCAGAACTGACGAAACGCCGCTCGCAGCGTCGGGTTTTCTGCGCTGGATTGGGGAACAGCAGATTACGGTTTTGAACTTGCCTACGGCATACTGGCACGAATTGGTTCACGAACTCTCGGAGTCGAGTGCAGCATCTCTGCCTGAGAGCTTGCGGATGGTCATCGTGGGCGGCGAGAAAGCTTCTGCGACGGCCTTTTCCAGTTGGCTTCGGGTAAGCCGGGGAAAAGTACGTTGGGTCAACACCTACGGTCCGACAGAGGCAAGCGTAATTGCCACCGCTCACGAACCGCAGATTTCCAGTCCAGAGCAGGTGCCTGCTTCCCTGCCCATCGGCCGGCCTATCGCCAACACGCAAATCTATTTGCTGGATCCGGATCTTAATCCAGTTCCCGTGGGTGAGGAAGGCGAGTTGCACATCGGTGGCGACGGCGTGGCTCGCGGTTACCTGAATCGGCCGGAGATGACGGCTGAGAAGTTTATCGCTGATCCGTTCAGTACCCGTCCGGGCGCACGCCTGTATAAAACGGGTGATCTTGCTCGCTACCTACCGAGCGGGGAGATCGAATTTGCGGGGCGTCGCGACTTCCAGGTAAAGATCCGCGGGTTTCGCGTCGAGTTGGGAGAAATCGAAGCTGTACTCGCCACACATCCCGGAATTCGGGATGCTGTCGTCGTCGCAATCGTCGACCGCTCGGAGGACAAGAGGCTTCTGGCCTATGTTATTCCAGTGGATCCGAGCGAGATTGACACAAGAGCATGGCGCAGTTTCCTCGAAGAGCGTCTGCCGGACTACATGGTACCTTCGCTGTTCGTTACGCTCGAGGCTTTGCCCTTAACACCTAACGGTAAAGTTGACCGTCGGGCACTCGAAAAGCGTCCGGTCAATCAGACCCTTATTTCGAGAACAAACAATACCGTGGCATCCGATCCCATTCAGAAACAGCTGATAAAACTCTGGCAGTCTGTTTTAGGAATCGACTGCATCGGACTGCAAGACAACTTTTGGGAGCTCGGAGGCCATTCTCTCCTGGCCGCTCGCCTTACCCAACTGATCGAGAATACGTTTGGCAAGAGGATGACGCTGGTTGCGCTCATCGAGGCCCCCACTGTTGAGCAACTGGCGCTGATGATCAAAGATGAGGACAAGGCAACGTCATGGTCTTGTCTGGTTCCCCTGCAACCGGGCAATGGCACGAAACCACCTTTCTTCTGTATTCATGGAGTCGGCGGAAACAGTGTCGGATTCCGCGATCTGGCGAACTTCGTTGGTACTGACCAACCGTTTTACGGCGTGCAGGCTCAAGGGCTCGATGGACAACTGCCCTGCCTCACTCGAGTGGAGGACATGGCGGCGCTGTACCTCAAGGAAATTAGAAACATTCAACCCTCCGGTCCTTACTATCTGGGAGGATTTTCCTTCGGAGGCTGGATCGCTTACGAAATGGCGCAACAGCTGCAAGCTCAGGGCGAGGAAGTTGGCTTGATCGCATTGTTCGACACCTATCCGTTCCGTCTTAGACCGGTTACATCGTCTCTCTTGAGCTTCTTCCGCATTCCGACGCAGCAACAGCTCATGTACGTGCTGCCCAAAACCATAAAAAAGGGTATTCGCCGGAGGATCGTGTGGGTCGGACTTCCGCGCGCTATCAAGAACGTCTTGAGGGCATGCTACGAAGCTGAGCGCCAATATCAATTGCGTCCTTATTCGGGCCGAGTCACGCTGTTTCGCGCGACGGAGGCCTTAACGCCTGAGAATGATCCGCATGCCCGTTGGCGTGAACTGGCAAGAGGCGGTGTCGAGATCCAGGAGATCGAAGGACACCATGCCGACATCATCCTCGAACCGCAGGTGCGGATTACAGCCGCGAAGCTGCGTGCCTGCCTGGAGCGCGCTCGGCGTGAGTATTCTTCCTCCAGGTCAGATAACCAACTGTCTCAAGTCGCTGACTGAATACCCGACGCAACCATCATGACCGATCGAAATTCCACAGGAGTTGGCCGAGTGCTCGAGAACGCGACTGAAGACAAGGCTGCCGGTTTGAGCCATGTTCCCGAGGGTACGCTTGCGCAAAAGTCGCTCCGGTGGACGACCAAAAGCGGCCTCGCCATCCTGGACCAGGGGCTTATTTCGGGATCCAACTTCGCGGCCAGCATCCTCCTGGCACGGTGGCTGACGCCGGCGCAGTACGGGGCGTATGCAGTCGCATTCAGCGTCTTTATCCTGCTCTCCCTGATTTACTTAGCCCTCCTGCTGGAACCGATGGCGGTTTTCGGCGGTTCCTCGTATCACAATTGCCTACGGGAGTACCTAAGAGTTTTAGTGAGATTGCAGGTGAGCGTTGCATTTCTGATTATTGTGCCACTGGGCATTTCAGCGCTGGTGGCATGGAAACTCGCCCCCACCAGCGGGCTGCCTGGGGCGCTGGCAGGGGTGACCTTGGCGTCTCCTTGTCTGTTCGTCTTCTGGTTGGCCCGACGGACCTATTACCTTCAGCTTTCCCCGTCACGAGCCGTGCAAGGAGCGTTCCTGTATTGTTGCATCGTGCTCGGCGGCCTCTGGTTCGCGTATCGCGAGAGCCTGCTGTCTCCGTTCTGTGCTTTCCTCCTGATTGCGGTGGGAGCCTTAGCAACCAGTGGCTTGCTGCTTAGCCAACTGCGCCGAGCGCTTCCATTCAGCGATACGGTTCTGGTCGCCGGAGAGGTTTGGAAAAAACACTGGACTTACGGTCGTTGGGCGCTTGCTACTTCGGTCGCATCGTGGATTCCGGCGTACATCTACTATCCTGTGCTGAGCACGCTTGGCGGCATGAGCCATTCGGGGGAGCTGCGAGCGCTGATGAACTTCGCCAATCCGATCGAACAGACGCAGATTGCCCTGGCGCTGTTGTTTCTTCCCTATGCCGCGCGGGTACAGGGGGCTAATAAAGATCGCAAGTCGGCGCCGGGACTCTCAATGAGATTGACTCTGGTTTCCGTCGGAGCTACTGCGTCGTATTGGGTGTTGGTCCTTCTGCTTCGAGGGTCCCTCTTCCGCCTGCTGTACTCGGGCAAGTACTTGGAGGTCGCACCGTTGCTCGGGACGGTGGCGATCGGATCACTCTTCTGGAGTGCCGCATATGGATCGGCCATCGTATTACGGGCGATGGAATCCCCGGCATCGATTTTTGTCGCATATAGCACGGCAGCCGTTATTTCCCTACTCGTGGGGATTCCGGCGGCGCGAATCTTCGGGGTTGTGGGCGGCATCTGGGGCATCAACATTTCCGACGCCGTTTCATTCCTTATGGTTGTGCTGCTACTTCGAAACAAGGTCGCGAAAGCGGCGGACCCTCGTCCCGAAGCATGCTCATATGCGGAATCGACACTCTGAGAGGCAACCGCGACATGCATTCAGCTTCCAGTACGGTTCAGAAAACTACGGTTGCGCGGGAACCGCGGGCCACCGCGACTCTTCACCATATCGGATTCGTCATCAGCTCTATTCGCGAAGAAATCGAAGGATTCACAAGTTCCGTGGGAGCAACCTGGAATGGCGAGATCTTTGATGACCCGTTGCAACAGGTGCGAGTAACGTTCCTCCAGCCGGCCTCTGCGGGAGAGGCGGCTATTGAACTAGTCGAGCCGAAAGTTGACATTTCACCCGTATCGCGGTTTCTGGAGCGTGGTGGGGGTCTGCACCACTTATGTTACGAAGTGGATGATCTGGAAGAGGCGCTGAAGCTGGCCCGAACCCGTGGTGGGTTGCTGGTCAAGCAACCACTACCGGCGGTGGCTTTTAAGGGCCGCCGGATCGCCTGGGTGGTAACGCGAAACCGACTTGTCATTGAATACCTGGAGAGATAGACTGAGCTACCCCCCAGAACCCTCTTCAGGCAGCAGGCGAAGAATCGTCCAAATGATAAACCAGGGCTTTGTCACGATCAGCGTCGACGACGGTCACCCGACTGACCTTCGGACCAAAGACTTGCTCGAAAAATACGGACTTAAAGCTACCTTCTATATCCCTGCGACCAACCATGAGCGCCCGGTGATGTCTCGGACCGAGATTCAACAACTGGGAAAGCGATTTGAAATCGGCGGGCACACCATGAACCATATGGCGCTGAAATCCCTGACTTCGGAACGGGCGCGAGGGGAAATCAGCGACGGGAAGAAATGGCTGGAGGATCTGCTGGGCAGTTCAGTGACGTCTTTCTGCTATCCGCGAGGAAAATTCAATGGTCGCATAGCGGCCTTGGTAGAAGAAGCGGGCTTTTGGGGAGCCCGAACATGCTTCCTCAACCTCAACACTTTTCCCAAGAATCCCTTTTATTGGGGAGTGAGCACTCACGCCAGTCCTCACAGCCCGTTCATCCAGGTGCGGCATGCCTTGCTGGAGAGGAATTATGCCGGTGCGGTCAATTACTTCCGTGTGTTCAAGGCGACCAGGGATTGGCAGGCCCACTTCTCCCATAGCCTCGAGTACGTGGCTCGCAAGGGAGGAATAGCCCATCTGTACCTGCACAGTTGGGAGATGGAGAGCTTTGGACATTGGGCTAAGCTCGAATCGGTCTTTCGTGCCATTGCCGCAAACAGCAGGTTGACTAAAATAACGAACGGCGAGTTGTACAAGCTTTGGAAAGTTCAACAAGCAAGTCCCCTGATGTTTTCTTCTACCGCTCACGGAGACGCGCAATGACTTTGAGAACTTCGAATCACCTTGATGGCGCCTTTGACGCGATTTATGCAGCCGTCGCCGAACTGAACTTGCAACTCCCCAAGAACAAGCAAATCCAGCGCAGACCGGATGTCGTGCTGTTCGGGGAAAATGGCCAACTTGATTCCCTCGCCCTCGCCAACTTTATCGTAATCACAGAGCAGAAACTGGAAGAGTCATTCGGGATCCAGGTCGACCTGACCCAGGATGACCCTTTCTCGGGCCAGAACGGACACTTTCGAACGATTGAATCCCTGGCTCGGTATGTTTCTTCCATCGCCAAGAACAAGACTGGTGAATAGCGACGTTTTCAATTTGCGGGTGGTTTCGGATTTCAACATCGAAACCCTGGGCCGCTACCTGGACAACGAGGCCTGTTGGCCGCGGGTCAAGACGGCCAACGCACCGTTTGGACAGATGTTCCCTTCTTTGCTGGAAGCCGCAAACGGAGATTCCGACCAGGACTTCTGCTTCATCTGGACCACGCTGGAAGGGGCTGTGCCCAGTTCTAGAAAGATGCTGGACTTCGATCTTGTCGACCGCGACGCACTATTCGCGGAAGTTTCTTACTTCGCGGAATGCGTCAAGAAAAGCCACACCCGGTTCAAAGCTACGTTCGTAGCGTCGTGGACGTTGCCTTCCTTCTATCGAGGTCTGGGCATTCTGGACCTTCAAAACACCACTGGGCTGCGTCGTCTTACGCTTGAGATGAACCTTGCCCTGGTAAAGGCATTGGAGGGTTCGGCTGGAATTTATGTCCTTGATTCGTCGCGGTGGCTCGAAGTAGCGGCCAATCCCTGGAGTCCCAAGCTGTGGTACCTCAGCAAGACGCCCTATCGTAGCGAAGTTTTCGGCAGAACCGCCCAGGAGCTAAAGGTTGCTATTGGCACCGTATTGGGGTCAACCAGGAAGCTGATCGTGGTCGATCTTGATGACACCCTTTGGGGAGGGATCGTCGGGGAGGTCGGATGCGAAAACATTGTTCTCGGCGGTCATGACCACAAGGGTGAAGCCTTCGTCGATTTTCAGAGGGCGCTTAAGTCCCTGCGCAACCGGGGCATCCTCCTGGCGATCGCAAGCAAGAACCAGGAAGAAATCGCCTTACAGGCCTTTCAAAAACGTCCAGAAATGGTTCTACACCTGGAAGATTTTGCGGCGTGGCGAATCAATTGGCACGACAAGGCCGCTAATATCGCTGCCCTGGCTTCGGAGCTGAACCTTGGCCTGCAGTCCATTGTCTTTATCGACGACAACCCCGTAGAGAGAGCGCGCGTACGTGAAGCTTTACCCGAAGTCCTGGTCCCAGAGTGGCCTGAGGATAAAACTTCCTACGCAAGTACTTTGCTGCAGATGAACTGCTTTGACCTTCCCCAGATCACCGACGAGGACCGAGCGCGCACAGAGATGTACGTCAGCGCCCGCGAGCGTGAAAAAGGCAAGGCAGAGTATCAATCTGTCGAGGACTGGCTGCACTCACTCGAAACCACGGTGACGGTTGAAGAGCTGAATGAAAGCAACCTGCCTCGCGTGGTGCAACTCCTGAACAAGACGAACCAGATGAATCTCTCGACGCGGCGCATGACTGGGCCCGAGCTCTCAACCTGGTTGAAACAAGAGAGACGCAAACTCTGGGCCTTCCGGGTCCGAGACAAGTTCAGCGATTCGGGTTTGACGGGGATTCTCAGCCTGCAGGTGGGAGCTGACTCGTGCCGTATTATGGATTTCCTGCTCAGCTGCCGGGTGATGGGCCGAGACATCGAACGAGTTATGCTCGCGGTCGCAGTCCAATGCTGCCGCGGCCTCGGCTGCGCTGAACTCACTGCGAAATACCTGGAAACAGCGAAGAACAAGCCTTGCCTTGATTTCTGGATGAAGTCAGGATTTGCCTACAGCGAAGCGGAAAACAGCTTTTCCTGGGCTGCCGCTCAGCCCTATCCCGTGCCTTCTCACATTGAGCTGATCGGGTTGAACGGTGACCAGTCGGAATGTGGATGGTTTCGAGGTCAGGAAGGCAACGTCTCGCCCGTCTTACTCTAGATGCTTCACGTTTTCAGCAACGGTTTCTTTTCTGTAAGGCTTAACTCAAGCGTAGGCAGAAACTCTATTGACACAGCCAAGTGATATGGATAGCGCAAAACTCCAACCCGCGGTTCATCCGGCGACTAGGCCCCTCACTTGGTCGCAGCTGCTGCAGCTTGCAACGTGGTTCGGATTGGTTACGGGTTTGGTCGAGGGTTTCGGACTCCTGGCGGCTTATGGATATGGATGGTTGAATGACAACATCCGCGCGGGTGTTTCGATTGAGATCATCTGGATCTCGGCCGTTGTCAATCTCCTGTTGTTCCTTGGTCTCGCGGTAATTGCTGGATTCTTTAGGTCTCTCCTGCCGCGCGTGGTGGTACCACAGGTCATCGTGCCCCTGTTCCTCTTCCTGGGGTTCCTGGACTGGGTGGCAGTGACCGGGCGGATTGGTCCAATTGCTGTTCTGGTGCTCGCGGCCGGACTGACCACGATGGTCTACCGAGCATTGAGCAAGCGGGAATCAACCGGACTGGCTTTCTTCCGTCGAACCCTTCCCTGGGTCGCCGTCGCGGCGGTGGTCGCGTTCGTCGCCATTCACGGCGGCGTATGGTTGCGCGAGAGGGTCGCAATTGGGAAGCTCTCCGCTGCTGCCGGATCCCCTAACGTCGTGGTGGTTCTAGTGGACACTTTGCGGGCTGACCATATGTCCCTTTACGGCTACCCCCGGCAAACCAGCACGAACATCGATCGCATCGCACGCCAGGGCGTGACCTTCGATAATGCGATCGCGACCGCATCGTGGACTTTGCCCTCGCACGCTTCGCTGCTTACCGGAAGATATCCCCACGAACACCTGGCAGAGATCGATGCCCCAATGGATGCGCGCTACGCGACCTTGTCAGAAGCAATGAGGGACCGCGGGTATCGAACCGGCGGATTCTCCGCCAATCTCTTTTACTTCACCCGTCGGGGAGGCTTCGATCGCGGGTTCATCCACTTCGACGACTATTTCTACTCTGTGGGTGACATGTTCTACCGCACCCTTTGGGGGCGCATTCTTAATCGGTACGTCTCTGACCGTTTAGGTTGGGACGAAATCCGGCAAGGTAAGAGGGCCGAGGACGTCAACGACGAGATGTTGCACTGGGTCGATGGCGATCCGGGGAAGCCGTTCTTCGCGTTTCTGAACTATTTCGACGTTCACACCCCATACCTGCCCCCGCCTGCCTATCGCGGCAAGTTCACTTCGGCGACTGCGGGCGCTGGCATGGTTGACAAATGGCCTCCGGTTCCGCAGGAGGACCTGCACATACTCCACGAAGTGGATCCCTACCTTTACAGGATCCTGACTTCTGCCAAAGGATTCCAACAGGCCATTGACGCTTACGACGATTCCGTTGCCTATGTTGATGACCAGATCGGCAATTTGTTCTCGGAGCTGCGTCGACGGGGCCTGGACAAGAATACTATCGTCATTATCACGTCCGATCACGGGGAAGAACTGCGGGATCACGGAATGGTTCACCATCGCAACGCGCTTTACCGGGATCTGATTCGGATTCCCCTGGTCTATTGGGCGCCAGGCAGAATCCCCGCAGGGTTGCGCATTGCCAGGCCGATTACCGCTGCTTCGCTGCCGGCAACTGTCCTGAGCCTGACCGGAGACGGAAACCAACAGACTTTTCCAATCCCTTCGCTCACGCAGCTGTGGCAGCAGCCAGGCACCGATCCCGGATGGCCGAATCCAATTTCGGAGCTCCATCGATATATCTATCAACCCCACGACTACCCGGCGCACAACGGATGGCTTAAAGCGATTGTGGCTCCTCGATGGCAGCTGATCGTTTCCGAGACCATGCCTGCGGAGCTCTACGACTGGAGCGCTGACCCTCAGGAGCAGCACAACCTCGCTTCCGATCCAGCCGAGACCGCCCTGGCGGGTGAATTGAACAGCGAACTCTGGAGCGAGGTGGAGCCGCACGGTGCTGCGTCGAAGGTGCAGTCAGCAACTTCCAAGACCAAGAGCTCTTCCCCTGCGGTCACGCGGTAGGACTGGAGTTCCTGGTTGTGCAATTGATCATGAGTGACAACAACAATTCGCGACTTCTAGTTCTCGGCGCCTGGTTTGGCCTCGTCGCAGGACTCGTCGAAGGATTGGGTCTGCTGGCGGTTTTTGGTTACGGTTGGCTGACTCCGAATAACGTTCGCGCCGGGGTCACGGCTGCGATCATCTGGATTTCAGCCCTGGTCAACCTGGGCCTGTTTGTGTTGCTCGCACTGTGCGGCATGCTTGTGCAGAAGGTCTTGCCAAAGGTTGAAGTCCCCAAGCTGCTGGTGCCTCTTTTCCTATTCGTGGCCTGTGTAGATTGGCTCGCGTTAAGCGGCCGCCTCGGCCCGATCGCAGTCCTGAGCCTTGCGGCTGGTATAGCGGTGACCTTTAATCGCTGGTTCCAGAAGCACACGCCGAACACCCTGAGCTTCCTGCACCGCACGCTGCCTGTAGTCGTCGCGATTGCCGTTGTGGCTTTCCTCGGCGTCCAAGGAACGGCATGGTCGAGGGAACGAGTAGCCACGGCCAAACTGCCTCCGGCCGCCCCCGGTTCCCCGAACGTTCTCGTCGTCGTGATTGACACCCTCCGAGCAGACCATCTGGCCCTCTACGGCTATAACCGCGAGACCACTCCTCATCTGGACGCAATTGCAAAACAAGGCGTGGTCTTTGACAACGACATCTCGCCCTCACCCTGGACGCTTGGGTCGCATGCTTCCATGCTCACTGGCCGCTATCCCCACGAGCACGGCGTTGACCACGAGGTTGCCCTGGGCACTACCTATCCGACTCTCCCCGAGGTGTTCGCGCGGAGTGGTTATCGTACTGGCGGTGTCTCCGCTAACTTGTATTACTTCGCACGACGAACCGGATTAACCCGGGGATTCATCCACTTTGACGACTATTTCTACTCGGCCGGAGACATGTTCTATCGAACCCTCTGGGGGCGCATCGTCAACAAATATGCACCCGACAGCCCCAGGTTCGACGAACTGTTTGCCCGCAAACGTGCCCCGCAGGTAAACCAGGAACTACTCCGCTGGATCGATCAGGACCGTAGTAAGCCTTTCTTCGCCTTCATCAATTATTTCGATGTTCATGAACCGTATCAACCCCTGGATCCCTACCGGAAAATGTTTAACCAGGATGATACCAATGCCACACCACCCCAAATTGATCAGCGCATCAATCGCAAAGAGCATCCCTATCTGTACCGGCTCTCCCACATGTCGCCGCAGGATTTTCAACACCAGGTCGATGCCTATGACGGGGCCACTTACTATGTGGATGAGCAGATCGCGAATCTCTTGGCAGAACTCGGGAAGCGGGGACTCTCCCAAAACACGCTTATCGTAGTGACGTCGGACCACGGCGAATGCTTTGGCGACCACGGTTTGCTGGCGCATTGGAATGCGCTCTACCGGGAAGTGCTGCGCGTTCCTTTGATTTACTACTGGCCCGGCAAGATTCCCGCAGGAGTGCGCGTCGATAAGGCCGTTTCAGCTGCGTCCTTGCCCGCCACTGTCCTGGAGTTGGCGGGAATTAAGCCCGATGTGGTTTTCCCCATTCCTTCGGTTGTCCAACTCTGGCAGCAGCCAGGCGTCGATCCTGCCTGGCCGGATCCACTGGCAGAGATAGGGCTGAATTCAGACCTTCCCGAAAGCTACCCTGCGTATCAGGGCTGGTTGAAAGCCATTGTCGGTCCGCAGTGGCATCTGATCATCTCCGAAAAGCTGCCCCCCGAGCTTTACGACTGGAAGGCAGACCCAAAGGAACTTAACAATCGTGCTGCAAGTGGTGATCAAGAAGCATTGAAGACGATGTCAACTAAATTATGGAACGAAGTCGCGTCCCGCAATCCTCCTGAGCAGGTTGCACCCTAACGCTAGTCCGGTTGCAAGTATCACAAAATAATTCCGAACCCAAGAAAAGGAGCATTTGTTTATGGCGTTACTTTACGGCGGTCCCGACCAGATCATGGGAGTGGCATCAGGTCTGGCTACCATTGTCGGAGTTGCAATGATGTTCTGGAACAAGGTCTGCGTCACCTTCGGAAAAATTGTAAATAAATTCAAACCCGAGTCGTCGGTGCAGGAACCGAAGGCTCCTCAGGACGGAGTGTAAGCCGGAAATGGCTTCGAAGAATAAAGTGGTCGTTGTCGGGTTGGACGGTCTCGAACCAGTCATCGTGGAGACCATGTTGCAACGCAATGAGCTTCCCAATTTCGGGAAGATCCGCGATAGCGGTTCTTACAGCCGGCTGCGTACGACTTACCCGGCGCAGACTCCCGTGGCGTGGTCCTCCTTTGCTACGGGAACCAATCCTGGCGGACACGGAATCTTTGATTTCATCTCCCGCGACAAGGAAACCTATCTACCGGACATCGCCCTCAGCCGGTTTGAGAAACCCAAAAGCATGCTGGCTCTGCCTCGGGTAGTCAATAACCGCAAGGGCGTGGCATTCTGGCAGCATCTGGGCAAAGCCGGCATACCGAGCACAGTCCTCCGTCACCCCTGCACCTTCCCTGCTGAAAATCTGCTGGGCAAGATGCTCTCCGGCGTCGGGGTTCCCGACCTGCGCGGCAGCCAGGGCACAGGCACCTTCTATACCCAGGACAAGACCGTCCAAGCCAAGGAACACGAGCAGTTGGTGTACTTGGACCAGAGTAGCGAATTGGTGGCTCGTGTCTTTGGACCAAGGAATACGCGCACCAATCCGCCCAGCGACCTCACCGCCGAGATCAAGGTGCGAGTCGACAAGGCTAGCCGGCAACTCACCATCTCGAGCGGTGGCACGCCGTCCACGATCCAGGTGAAGGAAAAAGGATGGAGCCCTTGGGTACGGATGAAGTTCAAGATGTCGATGTTGCAGTCGGTCACTGGCATTGTCCGCTTCTATTGCCGCCAACTCGAGCCCCACGTCGAGTTCTATGCCTCTCCCGTGAATTTTGATCCCGCTGCGGCGCCGTTCCCAATCTGCTTCCCGGCGGAATACGGCAAGAATCTTTCCGAACAGATAGGACTTTTCTCCACCGTAGGGATGGCGGAGGATCACACCGGTCACAACAACGGGCGTTTCGACGAGATGGGTTACAAAGCTCAATGTGAGCTGACCTTCAAAGAACGCGAAGACATGATGATGTATGAGCTGGATCGGTTCAGCGAGGGTTTCCTGTTTACCCTCTTTGATACCCCCGATCGCCTGCAACACATGTTCTGGCGGTTCATCGATCCCCAGCATCCCAACTACGATCGCGATGCTGCCGAGAAATTGGGCCACAATGTAGGAGACCTCTACCGGCAATGCGATGCCTTACTGGGCCGCGTGCTGCAGAAAGTGGACGAGAACACGCTCCTCATCGTCCTTTCCGATCACGGTTTCAATTCTTTTCGGCGGGCGTTTCACACCAACACCTGGCTGTGGCAAAACGGCCTGCTCGCGCTGAAGGATGGCAAGAAGCCAGAGGAAGGTATGGGCGATGGTTTCGCTCAAGTCGATTGGACAAAGTCGTATGCGTATGCTTTGGGTCTCGGTGGTGTTTACTTGAATATCAAGGGGCGCGAACGCAGCGGCACGCTGGACGAAGGCGGCAGCGAAGCCGAGAAAGTTCGCCGGACCATTCAGGAAGGCTTGGCCGAATTCCCCGACAAGGACACTGGCAAGCCCGCGGTACGCAGCGTTTCCCGCAAAGAAGAAATCTATTCTGGTGCTTATGTCAGCGAATCTCCCGACCTGCTGGTGAACTTTCATCCCGGCTATCGCGTTTCCTGGCAGGCTTCCCTGGGCGGCTTCTCCCACAATCTCTTTGAGGACAACACGCGCCGCTGGAGCGGTGACCATATCATCGATCCTGACGCGGTCCCCGGCATTTTGTTTATGAACCGGCCGGTCGTGAACAACCATGCGCAGATCATCGATCTGGCACCGACCATCATGAAATATCTGAACGTGCAAGGTTACGAATCCATGGAAGGAAAATCCCTACTGTAAGGGAACGATCTCATGAAAATCTGCGTTATCGGCTTGGACTGTTGCGCACCGGACGTCGTCTTCAACGACGAGCGCCTGGTCAATATACGCCGTCTGATGGATTTGGGTCTCTACGGGCGCCTGGAGAGCGTGGTACCGCCCATCACCGTCCCAGCATGGATGTGCATGACTACCAGCCAAGACCCAGGTTCTCTGGGAGTTTACGGATTCCGAAATCGCACCGACTATTCGTACGAGAAGCTCGCATTCGCAAACTCGAATTCCATCAAGTCCCATGCGATCTGGGATCAGCTGGCGCGCGAAGGTAAGAAGTCGATCATCGTAGGCCTGCCCCCGAATTTCCCGCCACGCCGTATTAACGGAATCAGTGTGGGCTGCTTTTTGACTCCTGATACAACCAAGGACGAGTTCACCCATCCGCCGAATATCAAGACCAAGATCAACGAACTAGTAGGCGAGTATCCGGTGGATGTAAAGAACTTTCGCACTGACCGCAAAGACTGGTTGCGCGACGAAATCTTTGCCATGAGCCGCAAGCAGTGGCAGGTCGTCAAGTGGTTGTTGAAAGAGCAGGAGTGGGATTACTTCCATTACGTGGATATCGGCCTCGACCGTGTGCACCATGGTTTCTGGAACTATTTCGACAAAAAGCACGTCCAGTACCAGCCGGGCAATCCCTACGAGAGTGTGATTCCGGATTACTATCTCTGGCTGGATGAGCAAATCGGCAGCGTAATGGAAATGCTCGATGAAGAAACCATCTTGCTGGTCGTGTCCGACCACGGCGCGCAACGCCTCGACGGCGGCATCGCGGTCAATGAGTGGCTGATCAAAGAAGGGCTGTTGGTCCTCGATGAGTATCCGAAAGAAGTCACTCCCTTCAACAAACTGAAAGTGAACTGGGCGAAAACCAAGGCGTGGAGTGAAGGCGGTTATTACGCCCGGGTGTTCTTCAACATGCAAGGCCGCGAGCCGCAAGGCGTCATTCCTGCCGACCAATACGGCGCGTTCCAGGACGAGATGAAGGCCAAGTTTGAAGCCATGCTTGACGATAAGGGCCAGCCCTTGAATTCCCTCGTCTTCAAACCCAAGGAACTGTATCAATCGGTCCGCAACGTCGCCCCGGATCTGATCGTCCACTTCGGCGGTTTGTACTGGCGCTCCATTGGGACGGTCGGCTATCCCGATATCCATGTCCAGGAAAACGACACCGGACCGGATGCCTGCAACCACGCTCAGTTTGGGATGTTCCTACTGGCGGCTGCCAACAACCCTCTTAGCGGGGAATATCAGGGCGCACGGCTGCTCGATATCGCTCCTACTTTGCTGGACTTGGCGGGGTACGAGATCCCTGAGTCTATGCAGGGACGCTCCCTAGTCGCAGGCATGGAAAAACGCTCGCCGGGTGATGGAACGGATGCGGAAAGCCAACAAATCATTCACGACCGTTTAGCCGGCCTCGGATATGTGTAGGAACGTAACCCTCGTCCTCGGCGCGTCCTTTCAGTTCATCTTTTTAGGAGATTTGTCGATCTGTCTCAGATCGAAGCGTTCATGAAAGTCCTCTTCCTTCACAACTTCTATCAGCAGTTTGGGGGTGAGGATCAGGCTGCCATAGCGGAACGCGACCTGCTCGAACGCAACGGAAACGAGTTGCTTTGCCTGACTCGACACAATGATGAGATGAAGACTTATTCCGTCTGGGACAAGGCCGCTTTCTTCCCGCGTACGATTTATTCTCATCGCACGGAGCAGGAAATCAAGAAAGCGGTCGAGCAGTTCAAGCCCGAGGTCGCTTTCGTACACAATGTTTATCCGCTGATCTCACCCTCGCTTTATCACACGCTCTACTCGCTGAAGGTGCCGATCGTGCAAGTGGTGCATGACTTTCGTCCTTATTGCGCCAACGGCTGGTTTTACATCGACGGCAAGATTTGTGAGCGCTGCAAGTTCGGCAATTATTTTCATGCGATCCGGCACCGCTGCTACAAAGACAGTTTGCTACTGAGTACGTTGTACTCGGCGACCCTGGGAATCAACCGGGTCGCCGGAATGACCGACAAAGTCTCAGCCTTCGTCTGCGTGAGCGGTTTCGTCCGGGAGAAGATGCTCGAGGTGGGCATTCCTGACCAGAAGATCTTTGTCAGGCCGAACTTCATTGAGCCGGATGCCCTGCCTCTGCAGCCCGCACCCGGGTCGGGAGACTACGCGCTCTTCCTGGGCCGGCTGTCGGCCGAAAAGGGACCGTGGACGGTGGTGCGCGCCTTTGAGCAGGTCCGGGATTTCCCGTTGAAAATCGTGGGCACGGGACCACTGGAAGCCGAACTGAAACAGTACATCCGCGACCGGAAACTGGACAACATCGAGATGGTTGGCTTTAAAGGCGGCGAAGACAAGTGGCGCATGATCAATGACGCGCTCTTCGCAGTCATCCCGTCGGAGTGTTACGAGACTTGCTCGATCGTGGCCATGGAGTACTTAAGCGGCGGGAAGCCGGTCATCGCTTCGAATCTGGGCGGGCTCCCCAACGTCGTTGAGGACGGTAAGACCGGCCTGCTTTACCGCTCCGGCGACGTTTCCGATCTGGTAGAGAAGATTCGCTACTTACTATCCAATCCAGCAAGACTCGCCGAGATGGGCAGGTGTGGCCGCCGCGTCGCAGAAACACGTTTCGGTCCACAGGAAAGCTATTCCAATCTCATGAATATTTTTGCCCAAGTACGGTGTCAATGATCAAGCCTCCGGCAAGAATCTTTCTGCAAAAACTGGATCTGGGATATGAGGCGGTACTCCGCGAAGCTTTCGCATGGCACAGTCTGGGCTCGCGCCTGAAGCCGGGTGACTCGGTATTCATCAAGCCCAATCTGACCTTCCCCATTTACCGCCGGGGGGTCATGACGAACCCGGAATGCATCGAAGCGATCGTCCGGGTGATAAGGGATTACACCAATCGAATTACCGTGGTCGAGGCCGATTCCGGCGGGTACAACAAATTCGATATCAGCGCCGTATTCGAGAAGACCGGCATCAAGGCGCTGGAGCAGAGGTACGGCATTCAGGTCGTGAATCTCAGCCGTCTCCCAAAGAGTACTTTTGAGTTCAATTACAAGGGACGCAATCTCAAGGTGCCGTTTCCCGCAGTTCTGACCGAGGAATGCAACCTGTTTCTCACTGTGCCCGTGCCCAAGATTCACATGAACACCGGCGTCAGCATGTCGATCAAGAACCAGTGGGGATGCATCTCCGAACCCTCGGCCCGGCTGGATCTGCACCCTTTTCTGGAGAAAATTCTGTACGAGATCAATAAGCGCCTGCACCCGGCAATGTCCATTATTGATGGCCGGTATGGACTGAACCGCAGCGGACCGATGGAGGGAGACCCCGTCGAACTGAACTGGCTCATGATGGCTGATGACCTTTACGCCGCCGATTTTGCCTGTTGCCATCTTATGCAGATCGACCCCCTGCGAATCTATTACCTGCGTTACTTGGAAAATGAAGAAAGCCTGCCTAACATGCAGGAGATCGTTTTCAGCCAGGATTACAGGCCTTTCATAAAAGAGAAATTCTATCTTCGCCGCTTATGGACGGATTACCCCGGATTGATGGCGTTCCGCTCGCCGTCGCTGGCTTACCTTGGCTACAAATCCCCGCTAGCGGATTTTTTTCACTGGCTTCTCTACTTGTTTCGTAAACCTTTTTACGACTATGAAGCGCCGGACAACACAGTTTCGAAGTAAGACCGTACCAAAGAAGTACATTGCACAATCCATCACAGTACGATTTGCTGTTTAACTCCAGGAGGAATTTAGTTATGAAGACTCAGAAGCGGGTGCTCGTGACCGGTGCGGGTGGTTTCATCGGGCACCATCTCGTAAAACGCCTTAAAGCCGACGGCCATTGGGTACGCGGCGTAGACATCAAAATGCCCGAGTACGAACGGTCCGCGGCCGACGAATTCGAAGTCCGCGACCTCAGGAAATGGGACGAGTGCCTGATGGCAACCCGGGGCGGCCTCGACGAAGTTTATAACCTGGCCGCGGACATGGGAGGCATTGGCTACATCACCGCCTTTCACGCCGACATCGCCCGCAACAACATCTTGATCAACGCTCACATGTTGGAAGCGGCCCGCCAGCACGACGTCAAGCGCTATCTGTTCTCCTCCTCGGCATGCGTCTATGCCCAGAGCAAGCAGCTCAGTGCCGATGTCAAGCCGCTCAAAGAAGAAGACGCGTTCCCCGCCGAGCCCGAACCGGGTTATGGCTGGGAGAAGCTCTATGCCGAAGAGCTCTGTCGATACTATTGGCACGACTATAAGTTCGAGACCCGCATTGTGCGTTTCCACAATGTCTACGGACCTCTCGGTACTTATGACGGAGGCAAAGAAAAAGCTCCTGCTGCCATTTCTCGCAAAGTGGCTCTGTCCTCTGATCCGGGCGAAATCGAGGTCTGGGGTGATGGCGAGCAGACTCGTTCTTTCATGTACGTTGACGATTGCGTCGAGGGGCTCATCCGAATCATGGCTTCTGATTGCCGCGATGCGCTGAACCTGGGCACCGACGAACTGGTCACGATCAACCAGCTCGTAGACCTGGTCGCCGAGGCTGCGGGTAAACGGATTGCGAAGCGCCACAACACACTGGGTCCGCAGGGCGTGCGTGGCCGCAACAGCGACAACAGTCTGCTGCGCAAAGTTCTTGGCTGGGAACCTTCGATTCTGCTGCGCGAGGGTCTGTCCAAGACCTACCCTTGGATCGCTTCCGAACTAGCCAAAAACGCCTCGGAGGAAGAGCCCGCGGCTCTGGCTACCGGAGACTAACACCAAGGCGAAACTCGCTATGTCCACTCAGACCATTCAAGCCGGCCCAACTCCAGTGGCGGATTCCCCAAGCTTCCACGCTTTGGGAATCCGTGTGGACGCGGTTCAGATTCCCGACGCCATCGGTCGCCTGGAAAACTGGATACGCGAACGCACTGGGACGCGCTATGTGGCCGTGACCGGCATGCATGGCGCAACTGAATCTCTCGGAGATACCCACTTCCGCGATGTGCTCCTGGCTGCGGATCTGGTTGTACCCGACGGGATGCCGCTGGTCTGGCTGGGACGATGGCACGGTTTTCCCTTGCGGCGTCGCGTTTACGGACCCGAACTCATGGACACCTTCTGCCGGCAAACTGGATCGCGCTATCGTCATTTCTTTTATGGCGGCGCAGAAGGTGTACCGCAGCGTCTGGCTGAACTCTTTCGCGACAAGTACGGACTCCAGATCGCAGGGAGTTACTCCCCGCCTTTTCGGCCGCTCACCGCGGACGAAGAGAAAGAGGTTGCGGAGATGGTCAACAATTCTGGCGCCGATGTCCTCTGGGTGGGCCTCAGCACACCCAAGCAGGAACGATGGATGTACGCGCACCGGAACGCGTTCCAGGTTCCCGTGATGCTTGGCGTAGGCGCTGCGTTTGACCTCAATCTCGGAAAGCTGAAACAGGCGCCACGATGGATGCGGGAAAACGGCCTGGAATGGCTTTTCAGGTTATTGATGGAGCCCAAACGGCTCTGGAAGCGCTATCTGGTCTTCGGTCCTAAGTTTGTTTGGAACGTCGGCCTTGAACTTACCGGCATTAAGCGGTTTTCGTAATTGCGACCTTTATTTTTCAATAGTTTTGCGCGAATCGATAGCGATGACCCCGACCGATATGTCGACTGACTCAAGTTCCGGACCTCTTTTCGTTGTGGGGATTTGGCGCTCCGGGACCTCGCTGCTTTACACGTTGCTGAACCAGCATCCTCAGATTGCGCTCCTTTACGAGGGAGAGATTCCGGTCATGCGACCTTTGTTTTCGGGAGGCCGGGCGAAGTCGGACTGGCTGGAGCGCTGGGAGTTTTGGAACCAGGCCTTGACCCGGCATCGGATTGACTGTTCTGTGATTCCTCCGGGGCTTAGCTTACGAGCGGCTACAGAAATCGTGTGCAGGCAGTATGCCAAGCGGAAGGATGCCAAGATCTGGGGCTGCAAGTCGCCCGCGTATTATGATTGTCTGCCGGAGTTGGCCCGCGACTTTCCCGAAGCGAAGTTCATTGTCATCTGGCGGGATCCCACGGCGAGTTGCAGCAGCATCGTTCGCGCTGCCGTCGGCTCCCACTATTTCTCCCGCCGGGGAATGATCCTCCGCGCGTTGCTCGGATTCGAACAACTTAAACGCGGTTGCGACCAACTGGTTCGCGAAGGCGCCCGAGTTCACCAACTCCACTATGAAGACATGATCGCGGACCCGGCCGCCGAACTGACAAAGATTTGCCAGTTCCTGCACATCCCGTTCGACCCACGGATGCTGTCCTTGGAAGGCGCCGATCGTTCAGCCATCTATGCGGCTGAACATCACGCCCTAGTCAATGGGAAAGGAATCGTTAATTCGAAGCGGCGCCCGGAAGTGCTGCCTCCCTCCGCAAAGCGCAAAATTCAACGATACATCTGCTTGTGGAAGAACCGTTCTTTGGGTTGCTGGCCGGTCCACCCCAAAGAACCGGATTCCGGCACTCGGCCACCGAGCTTGCTGGAGAGATGGTGGGACCGGAATGCATATTTCTGGCTGGCTCGCTACGACTCATTCGTACTCTTCATCTATTCGTTCTTTCCGCTCTGGGTGCTGAGCGGATACAGGGCGGTTTGTAACTGGGCGGCGGCGGAGAATCGGATGGAGCCAACTTCCCAGCAGTTACCCTAAAGTAGCAGATGGAATGTGTCCGTGGTCCATCTCTTATCCGCTTAAAGATCAATAGGTTATGTGTACTTTGGAGAGGAGTTATTTAAGTTAAGCCTTGTTAACCTCGCAAGCATTGCACTGGGAAAAGAGATTTGCCCATGCCCTTGCTGCGCTGGTTACTCATCCTCTTGTTGATCGGAAGCCTGCTGTCCTGTGCGGGCATCTCCAGTAAGAACTCAACCGGTAATGGCGGTAACTCTGGAGGCGGTGGTTCGGGTGGCGAGGGTACTTCCAACGGAACCGGCGCCCCGTTTTTTGGCATGCAGATGAACACCGGCGTGCTGAACCAGCAGCCTTGGCCTTCACCGAAGTTCGGCACTCTCCGTCTCTGGGACACAAGTACGACCTGGGAGGAGATCAATACTGCGCCCGGTGTATACGATTGGTCTGTGCTCGATCATTGGCTTTCCATGGCCCAGTCCCACGGAATCAACGATTTCATGTACACCTTCGGCAAAACGCCTCAGTGGGCGTCTTCCAGTCCGAATGACACGTCCTGCCTGCCGGACTGGGGACCGGGTGGCTGCGATCCCCCAGATGACCTCAACCCAGACGGGAGTGGAACGGATCAACACTGGAAGGACTTCGTTACGGCCATTGCGACTCACTCCGCCGGCCAGATCAGATATTGGGAAATCTGGAACGAGCCTACCGACGTCCAGGAATGGACTGGGACGGCGGCCCAGATAACCACGATGGCCAGGGATGCCCGGTCCGTGATTCTAGGCATCGATCCCAAGGCCGTAATGCTAACGCCGCCCGCCCATGGCGCTTGGCTGGCGCAATACGTCGCGGCGGGTGGTGTGCAGTATGCGGACGTTGTTACCTTCCACGGTTATCCGAGTGTGGCATGCGGTAGTTTCCCGGATGCTGCCAGCGTCGTAGAGCGCGTAAACGGCATCCAATCGTCGCTGTCCGCGGGGAGAATTACCGGCAAGCCCTTGTGGGATACCGAGGCTAGCTGGGGTGACGAACAAACGATCTGTTTCACAGATCAGGACTTGCGAGCCGCCTTCCTGGCCCAGTTCTATCTCCTGCATTTGTCGTCAGGGATTTCTCGCTTCTATTGGTACCAGTGGAACAATGGGATCTGGGGAACGCTTTGGAGTCCCGACCCCACGCCAAATGGCACCGTGCTTCAATCCGCTATCGCTTATCAGCAGGTTTACGACTGGGTAGTCGGAAACACTCTCGCGGCTCCTTGCACTTCCTCTGGCACCCAATGGACTTGCACCTTCACGGGACCGAATGGCTACCAGGCCGAAGCTATTTGGGACACATCTCAATCTTGCAGCAACGGGACTTGCAGCACGGTGAGCGTCTCCGTCGATTCTAAGTACACCAGATCTCACGATTTAACCGGAGACTCCGTGGCAGTCGCAAACAATCGCGTAGCTGTCGGGCTCAAGCCAATACTCGTCGCCAACCAATAAGCAGAACTCCGCTTCGCCAACATTTCCGTACAACTCTTTTTCAGTTCCGGTGTTCTTAGAGCTGGAACTTCGCCATGCCGGTTCCCCCTCTCCACTTTCTGTTGTTCACCTAAAAGGAGTAACAATGTTTACCAGAAAAGTAGCCGTGAATTCGACTCGAAAACTATTTTGGATTTTGCTGAGCGCCGTTTGTTTATTGGGTCTTTGCGCGGAAACCCTCGCGCAGTCCTCTCCCTCCAGCATCGGTCAATGGTCCAAGCCGAGGAAGTGGCCGGAATTGGCACCTGACGCGGTTCTCCTGCCCAGTGGCAAAGTGTTGTTTTGGGCGGCGTCGGGTAACGGAGATACGCCACAGATATACGACCCGATCGCAAACACTTTCACGGCGGCTCCCCCCTCCGGGTTCGACATGTCCTCTTCTGGTCACGCATTTCTTGCCACTGGGCAGTTGCTCGTCGCAGGCGGCTCCGCCGGACCCAAGATCGGAGTGCCCAATGCGGCTATCTACGATCCGGTTGCTAACGCCTGGACCCAGCTTCCAAACATGTTTGCTGGTCGCTACCAGCCCACGGCAACCACCCTCCCGAACGGTGACATCCTGGTACAAGGCGGCTACTACGACCAATTGACCGGCCCAAACCGATTGCCGCAAGTCTGGCAAGTCGGGCCCGGAAGCTGGCGATACCTCAACGGCGCCGTGTTTGGGTTGCCCATCAATAACTGGATGTTTGTGTCGCCGGACGGCAAAGTGTTCAATCCTGGACCATATCCCAAGACCTACTATCTCGATCCGACCTCAATCGGTCATTGGTCTCTTCTCGGAGGCACCCAGCTAAAAGTAATCCGCAGCTATGGGACTTCCGTGACGTATGACGTGGGGAAAGTTCTCATCGTGGGCGGGCAGGACAATCCGCCCACCGCAACCGCTGAGACTATCGATTTGAACGCCTCTAATCCGACGTGGTCCGCGACGAACTCCATGGCCAATGCGCGCCAGCAGTTGAACGCAACCATTCTTCCCGACGGGACAGTTTTGGCAACCGGCGGCAGCAGCGGAAGTGGCTTCAACAACTCGAAATCCCCAGTGTTCGCTGCCGAACTCTGGAACCCCGCGTCTGGTGCCTGGAGCACCATGGCAAGCGCGGCTGTGTATCGCGGTTACGGCTCGATGGCTCTCTTGTTGCCAGACGGGCGAGTGCTCACAGCCGGGGGGTCTGCTAGCAATGGCGAGATCTATTCACCCCCATATCTGTTCAACGGCGCACGTCCCACCATCACGTCCGCGCCGGCTCAAGTCAACTATGGACAGACTTTCCTGGTAGCGACGCCTAATGCCGCTTCGATCGCCAATGTGACCTGGATCAGCCTTTCCTCGGTAACCCACGGCTTCAACGCTGGCCAGCGCTTCAATCACCTCACCTTCAGCCAGGCCTCTGGAGGATTGAATGTTACCGCGCCAGCCGGGCCAACCGATGCGCCTCCCGGTTACTACATGCTGTTCATCCTGAATAGCAGCGGAGTCCCGTCAGTTGCGCAAATGATTCAAATCGTAGCTGCCAAGCCAGTTGCGACCTCCGTCAATCAAAGCTCTGGCCCCACCAACGGTGGCACCTCAGTGACCGTCTCGGGCAGCAACTTTCTGCCCGGCGCGAGCGTGACCTTCGGCGGTGTCATGGCGACCAATGTCCAGGTCACCAGCAGCACCACCATCACCCTCAATACCCCAGCCAGCGCTGCCGGACCGGTCAACGTTGTGGTGACCAATCCGGACTATCAGCAAAGTACCTTGCAGGGGGGATACACTTATACCCAGAGTTCGGGAATTTCCTTCGTGCAACAGAGCTTTACCACCAAGCCGAAGAATAGTGTCCCGTCAGTGTCCGCGGCCTATGCTGTTGCCCAGTCTGCCGGTGACTTGAATGTTGTGGTCATCGGATGGAACGATGCAACTGCCACCATTACGTCGGTCACGGATTCCTCAGGGAACACGTATGCCATTGCCGGTTCCGCCATGCAAGGTAAGGCGCTCACGCAGGCGATCTATTACGCCAAGAACATTGCCGCTGCGGGAACTGGCGCGAACACAGTCACAGTAGCGTTCAATCAGGGAGCTAGTTACCCGGACTTACGCATTTTCGAGTATGCGGGCCTGGATACTGTGAGTCCCCTGGATGTCGCCAACGGATCCAGCGGAAACGGCTTCACAGCCAGCGGCGGTTCCATCAAGACCAATGCCGCCAACGAATTGGTGTTGGCCTCTGACACGGTATTGTCCAAGACGCTGAGCCCTGGAGCTGGGTATATACCCGTTCTCCTTACATCCTTCTTTGACATCGCCGAGCATCAAATAACAACGCAGAAGGGGAGCTTCAACCCGTCCGCTTCGCTCGACGCACAAACCAACTGGGTGATGCAGGTTGCAACCTTCAAAGCCCCGGGACAATAGGTCCAGCAAGACGGTACGAACCCCCTGTCTGGCCGCGCGAACTCCAGACAGGGACCAAGAAGAATACTAAAAATGATCCTGGTAGCTGATGAGAAGGGATGGGAGCATGGCACTTAGGGGATCCTCTTAGAGTTTCCCCGTCTTCGTTTACTTAATTAGGCTCGCGGGTGATTGCAATGCAGAGCGCGGCTGCCTCTTGCGAGCACCTGCGTTGAACCAGGTCGGTCGGAAAGATATCCCCCTCTTTCTGTAGGCGATGTCCTTTCTTCCGCCAGAAGAAAGGATGTTTTTTTGTGGAAGTAAACGACGGATCTCTCAGGACCGCGACCGAGGGGGGGACCGTATGAGACTCTGGCCCCTCGCGCAAGCGGTGCTCCCCAATCGTTACAGGCCGTATCTGGTGCCGGGCGGCAAAATCTACCTGAATATCGCCGAGTCGCCCATGATGCTGTCTCGGGTGTTCAGGCGTTACGAACTTCCCAAACGGCAAGCCATGCTCTGGTTACTCAAAAAGGGAATGACCTTTGTGGACGCTGGCACAAACAAGGGTGACTTCGCTCTGGCGGCAGCGGCCGCGGTTGGACCCGACGGGAAGGTGATATGTTTTGAGCCTGAGCCCACCAACTGTTTCTGGATCCGGAAAAGCATTGAGCTAAACGGCTATCGCAACGTTTCCTTGCATGAAGTCGCTTTGGGCGATGCGAACGAAGAGACGCAATTGTATCTGGGAAAGCAAAGCGGATGGCACAGTCTCCTTCCGGCTCTTCCGGACCGCAACCGTGGAACCTTACCCGTTGCGAAGAAAACGCTGGACTCAGTCCTTGCCGAGACTAAAGTGGAACACGTCGATGTCATGAAAATCGACGTCGAGGGCGCTGAGTTAGCACTGCTAAAGGGAGCAATTGAAACCCTCGCTGGCAAACGCAAGATGGCGTTGCTGATGGACCTGCATCCTGACTTTGGGGTCAGTCCCCGCGAAGTCTGCAGTTTTCTCAGCGGACTCGGCTTCTCTTTTTACGAAATGCAGCAACCCTACAATAAACCGCTTAGAATAAATGAGAGTGTTGAGGAACTTCTGGCCATTCGTCGATAGCCTGCGTCAGTTACGAAAATGCCGCATGGGGTCGGTAGTGCTCTAGTAATCTGTTTTGCTTCGTCTTCTGGCCAAAGGGAGAGTGAATGTGCTCAACGCGAATGTCGCTCGAAAATCGTTTGGTTCCTTATTCAGCGCTGCGGTCCTGTTGGCCCTGTCTGGAGGTCTGTTCGCACAATCGGCCGGGCCTTCCAGTGCGGGCCAGTGGTCTACGACTGAGCATTGGCCGCGCCTGGCCATACATGCGCAAATGCTACCGAACGGCAAGGTGCTGATTTGGCCAGGTTTCGCGCAGGGAGATAATCCAACGTTTTACGACCCGATCGCCAACAAGTTTACGCCCGCTACGCAGGCGGGGTTCAACATATTCTGCTCCGGGCACACATTTCTTCCCGACGGCAAATTGTTTGTTGCGGGCGGACACATCGCGATCGAGGTCGGCTTGCCCAATGCCGCCATCTACGATTCGGCTGCTAATTCCTGGGCCCAACTTCCAAACATGTGGGCTGGCCGCTGGTATCCGACCGCGACTGCCCTTTCGAACGGAGATGTTCTTGTAACTTCTGGCGACATTACCCCAAAAGCGGGCGAAAATGGGCTTCCCCAAATCTGGCAGTTGGGCCCGCAAAGCTGGCGGTACCTAAACGGTGCCGTGTTAGCGCTGCCCGACTACCCGAGAATGTTCGTGGCGCCAAACAACAAACTCTTTTTCGCCGGAACCTATACCGGGACCCGTTATCTGGACACGACCGGAATCGGCAAATGGACTTTTGTTGCCAATACCCAGTTCAAAAGCACGCGCGACTACGGGACGGCCGTGATGTATGAGGTCGGCAAGGTCTTGATCGTAGGCGGCTCTGATCCCCCGACAAACACCGCCGAGACTATCGACTTGAATGCCGCTACCCCGGCCTGGAGTTACACCAGTCCGATGACCAATGCGCGCCGCCAATTGAATGGCACAATCCTGCCTGATGGCACCGTACTCGTGACCGGCGGGACTAGTGGCAAGGGGTTTAACAATTCGAACTTTCCAGTCTTATCCGCGGAAATGTGGAACCCGGCAAACGGCCAATGGACGACCTGGGCCAGTTCGAGCACTTTCCGGGGCTATCATTCGGTCGCGGTCCTGTTGCCTGACGGTCGGGTGCTCACTGCGGGCGGCGACGCACAGGGGGAATCGAGTGGTGAATTCTTTTCGCCCCCCTATTTGTTCAACGGCGCACGTCCCACCATCACGTCCTCGCCTGCTCAAGTCAACTACGGGCAGACTTTCCCGGTTGCAACTCCCGATGCCGCTTCGATTGCCAAAGTGACCTGGGTGCGGCTCTCTTCTGTGACTCACTCATTTAATCAGAATCAGCGCTTTAATCAGCTCACCTTCACGCAGGGGTCTGGCGGCTTGAATGTAACTGCCCCGGCGGGGCCGACCGATGCGCCTCCCGGTTACTACATGCTGTTCATCCTGAATAGCAACGGAGTGCCATCAGTAGCGCAAATGATTCAAATCGTAGCCGCCGCGCCAGTTGCTAACTCCGTCAATCAAAGTTCCGGCCCCACCAACGGCGGCACCTCGGTGACTGTCTCGGGCAGCAACTTTCTGCCGGGCGCGAGCGTGACCTTCGGCGGTGTCATGGCGACCGATGTCCAGGTAACCAGCAGCACTACCATCACCCTCAATACCCCAGCCAGCGCTGCCGGACCCGTCGACGTTGTGGTGACCAATCCGGATTATCAGCAAAACACCTTGCAGGGGGGATTCACTTATACGCAGGGTTCGGGAATTTCCTTCGTCCAGCGAAACGTTACGACCAAGTCGAAAAATGGCGTGGGTTCAGTCGCATCGATTTATTCCAAGTTGCAGTCTGCCGGTGATTTGAATGTGGTCGTCATTGGATGGAATGATGCAACTGCCACCATTAGTTCGGTCACGGATTCCTCTGGGAACACGTATGCGCTTGCCGGTTCCGTTGTGCGCGGCAAGGCTCTCACGCAGGCGATCTATTACGCCAAGAACATTGCCGCTGCAGGAGCTGGCGCGAACACAGTCACAGTAGCGTTCAATCAGGGAGCTAGTTACCCGGACCTGCGCATTTTCGAGTATGCGGGCCTGGATACCGTGAGTCCCCTGGATGTCGCCAATGGATCCAGCGGAAACGGCTTCACCGCCAGCAGCGGTTCCATCAAGACCAATGCCGCCAACGAATTGGTGTTGGCCTCTGACACGGTATTGTCCAAGACGCTGGGTCCCGAATCTGGGTACACGCCCATTGTCCTTACTACCTTCTTTGACATCGCCGAGCATCAAATAACAACGCAGAAGGGGAGCTTCAACCCGTCCGCTTCGCTCGACGCGCAAACCAACTGGGTGATGCAGGTTGCAACCTTCAAAGCCCCGGGACAATAGGTCCCTTACCGAACCCGGAATCGCTCCCTCGGGCACGAGTTGCACGGGGGAGCCGCACCAATGAGAATTCTGAAGCTTAGATTGGCGACAGGCTTGGCGATCGCTGTACTGGCCTGCATGGTTTCACCTCCTTCTCTGGCGGCGGATACCTACAAAGTCGAGGAACTGGGTACGCTGCAGGGGGGGAGCAGCATCGGAAGCGCACTGAATTCTTTCGGGCAGGTTGTCGGGTGGTCGGGTTTCCGTGACGGCGGCGAGACGAGAGCATTTGTGTGGTCGCGTCCAGGACCGTTGCTTTCTATCGGCACTCTGCCACGTGGCGACTACAGCGCCGCCTTTGGCATTAATCAGGCGGGTACCGTGGTGGGTCGTTCCAATACCAGCACTTCGACGCATGCGTTTATCTGGACCAAGGCTGGAGGCATAAGAGATTTGGGCGTGCTCTACGGTGACAGCAGCAGCACGGCTCTTGGCATCAACGACCGCGGCGAAGTGGTCGGAGTTTCCACCGGCGGGCTCGGCTCGCACGCTTTCCTTTGGGCCCGGTCTTCGGGGATGCGCCTCTTAGCCAAACCCGGAGAATCCGCGACTGAAGCTCGAGCGGTGAATAACGCGGGAGCGGTCGTCGGCGTAACCGTCGCAGCCAGCAAGGGTTCCTCGGGCGACACTGCGTTCCTGTGGACAGATCACAATGGTGTGATCCCTCTCGGAACCTTGCCCGGTGACACCGCGAGCGAAGCAACTCGGATCAATGATTCGGGACAGGTCGTCGGCAGCTCGTCTGGCTCCCGTGGGACGCGTGCAGTCCTCTGGACCGGTGATGGAGAGATCCAGAACCTCGGCACCCTGCGGTCGGGAAATTACAGCTCTGCCTTCGACATCAATGGGTCGGGACAAGTCGTCGGCACATCCGACACATCCCTGGGCACCCGCGCTTTCCTGTGGACTCGGGAAGGCGGGATGGTGGACCTGAATGCGTTGATCCCTTCCGATTCCAACGTCATTCTCACCTCCGCTCAAGCCATCAACGAGCACGGCCAAATCGTGGCTGTGGGCAACCGTCATCACCAGACTGCGAATGGCCACGCGCCCGAGTCGGAGCACGAGCAGCACGCTGGACCGATCTACGTTTTTCTTCTCACCCCTTCGGATCTGCGATAAATTTGAACGGAAAGGTGAAACCGACCGATATGAGCAGAATCGCATCGTGGTGCGTAGTTTGCGTATTCATGTGTACCGCAGGTTCGTGGGGACAGGTCTCGCTGAAGTTCTTCGGCATGCATGTTAACCACCGCGAGGAACATGGATGGCCTGCTGTCCGCTTCGGCACCTATCGATTGTGGGACAGCCAGACGAATTGGAACCAGATCAGTCCGGAGAAAGGGGTTTACGATTGGAGCATTTTAGATCGTCGCCTTAAAGATGCTCAGGAACACGGCGTAGACGTCCTATACACCTTTGGAAAGACTCCCAGGTGGGCCAGTTCCCACCCCGATGATCACCAGCAATGTGGCGACACTCCCGGTTCTTGCTGGCCGCCGAGCGACCTTAAAGAGGACGGCAGTGGGTCAGATCAGTATTGGAAAGACTTCGTATCCGCCATCGCCAAACACGCTGCCGGACGCATTCAAGCCTGGGAACTTTGGAATGAGCCGTTCAATAAGGGGATGTGGAAAGGTACGTCCGCGCAGTTGGTTCGAATGGCACAGGACGCCCGAACCATCATCAAGGGCGTCGATCCGAACGCCATCATGGTTACTCCGCCATCCGGCATTAAGGTGGAACGTGGCAAGGCGTGGCTGCATGAGTACCTGGCAGCAGGGGGCGGACAATACGCCGACGCAATCTCTTATCACGCCTACATTCCCGTTCCCGAGAACATCGTCCCCCTTCTAAGCGAGTTGAAACAAACTCTCCAGCAATTTGGACTGTCTTCAAAACCGATCTGGGATTCAGAGGGCAGTTGGGGGCCCACTGGAGAAGGACAGGATCCGCCAGCGGATATCAGTCGGCTGCTAATCCTGCAGGCCGCGGAAGGAATATCGCGGGTGATGTGGTACTCATGGGACAACCGCAAACTGGGAAATCTGTGGAACCAGGAGGAAGGCGTTAAGCCTGCAGCAAAGGCTTACGAGCAACTCGAAGATTGGCTCATTGGGGCTACCTTTGATCACCCGTGTGAAGAGAAGGAAGGCACATGGACCTGCGATCTGCATAAGGGCGATGCAGGCTCGCGCGCAAGGATCGTCTGGTTTGCCAATCCGGGATCAAACGCCACCTACAAAGTCCCCGACGGCTACGTAACCCAGCGCGATCTCACTGGCAATGTCACCGCATTAAAAGGCGGGAACGTATCTATCTCGAATCGACCCATTCTTCTCGAGCAAGCCCATAAATAGCAGACACGCGTCAGACTTTACTTTCATTGATTTTGGACCAGAATGGGTTTGGCGCCGATGGGCACTGTGCCCCCAGTGATCTTGGTTTTGCTCCCGTCGAGACTGAGATAGTTAGTGTATTGCGAGCCTACTCCGTAGCTGATGGTCCTGCAGGTGCCCTTCTGACAGGTCTGCGACGTATCCCAGATCGCTTGGGCAAGATATCCCCCTGGGCGGCTGAAATCGCACGTCCACGTGGTTCCTGAAACCGCACACTGACCATTCATGGTGGCCCCGACCATCCACTCATAAACCTGCTCGTAAGCAACGCCAGGTTTGAGCAAGATCCCCGGATAGTTCCGGTGGTGAGGGTCGATGTTCGGTGTCCAGAGCGTGCCACTCAGGTGGTTGTTGTACTGATACCAGAAAGCTCTTTCGACACCGGCGGACCAGTGCAGCATATACAATTGCGCGAGGAAGGCGGCTTGAAGATCCGGGTTGTAAAAACAACTCTGGGACGTCACTCCCCAGCTCACCTCCGTGTCCCAAATCGGCTTGTTAGATTGTCCGTAGGTCGCCATTACCGCTTGCACGCCGCTGATCAGGTTCAACTCGGCCGCAGCTCGCGGAAAACCGACGCAGCCTCCCCTGGCAACATATCCGTGATAGGTAATGACGTCGGCGTACTTTGGTCCACCAGCAGCGAAATAAAGAGTTTGCCAAGGTCCATGGCTCGGTGGTGTCAGAAGAACTGCCTGCGGATCGATGCTGAGAATGACGCTACGCGCGTCCTTGGCCATGCGTACTAACTGGGCTACGGTACCATTCCAGAAAAACAAATTCTTGGGTTCGTTCCAGATTTCCCAGTACTTTATCCGACCCGCAGAGTGGTTGGCGATTGCCGCAACGTAATTCTTCCAAATCTGATCCGGGCCGCTGCCGTCCGGGTTCAGATCTTTGGGAGGATCACACTCGCCCGGTAACCAGAAAGGAACGCAAGTCTGATCATTCGGATTGGACGAAGCCCACTGCGGCGTCTGGCCAAAGGTATACATTACGTCCGGGACATTGAATTCATCCACGTCGCTCAGCCATTTGTCCAGTAGGGTCCAATCGTAGACTCCGTCGGCGGTGTTGATCTGAGCCCACGCCACGGATGCGTCCCACAGCCTCAGGCTGCCGAACGTAACTTCTGGCCAAGGATTGGACCACCATTGCGGCGGTTGGTTCGCCACTCCTGAATTGGCTTGCATCCCGAAATACTCCGCTGGAATCTGAGCGACCGAAATCGGGACCAGGATGACGAAAAAGAGTAGCGTCAGGCGTCGTAAAAGGGCATTCCTCCCATTCTGGTTAACACCTCGCGCCATTCTGAACTCCTGGGACTTCCGTGGAAAGCAGTTGTCCAATCGTTGTAACTTTCGATTCGGACTCTACGCTGCGTCATCGCAGAAGGGCTAGGTCTCAGAAGTGCATGTGGTTGCACTAAGGTGCGCACACCAGATAAAGGCCACATGGAGCCCTGCCGGACCGGCGACAGGATTCTACGGAAGGCCGGTGATTCGCGCAAGGCGGCGGTCGATGCCATTGCTCCAGGCTTTGGCTTAGATTTAGCTCGATGGCGTTGGGGCAGATCCTTTGTGGTACCTTCTTCGTTAATGTTGACAAACTCTCCCACCCCGATCAGAATCATCGTCAGAAATTTGCTTATGTCTCTGTTTTGATATGGCTGGATAGCCCCCTCTGGCTCTTGTTTCAACGTCCCCTTCGTCTTTTAGCTCATGAGGATTGGACACAACTATATGGTTAAAATGAAGCTTCTCCTGCCCTTTGCGTTGATTTCCGCCTGTCTCCTGCAAGCCCAGGTTGTAACCTCATTTGAAGGTATGAGCGCCGCTGCGCTCTCCAGTCCGCGCCTCCCTATCGATCCCAACGGAGCGGTCGGGACGAGACAATTCATGCAGTGGGTGAATGGCTATTTCCAGGCCTACGACAAAGTCACTTTCTCTCCGGTTTGGACGAAACCTCAGCCCATCGGCAATCTTCCGTGGGCGGCGAACAAGATGCCTAATTGCGCTTCGATCGGCGTCGATACCGTGATCCTTTTTGATCGTCTGGCCCAGCGCTGGGTGGTCGGCGGACACACCGGCTCGAATTACACGTACTGCGTGGCAATTTCCAACACCGATGACCTGACCTCGAGCACGCTGAGTTGGTACACGTATCAATTCCCACTCAACCCGGTGCTCGGAATGAACTCGCAAGGTCGTCCATACTATCCCGACTACACCAAGTTGAGCACCTGGCTGGATGCTTACTACATGACCGTTGATCTCGAGGACCCAGCCCAAGGCTATATCGAGATCGGCGTGTTGGCCTGTGCCCTGGATCGGACGAACATGATCACTGGAGGCACGCCAAATCCGATGCAGTGCTTCAGCGATCCGAACCCGATTCCAGTGCACGGCACATGGTACCTCGGCCACAGCCTGAACGCCGCAGACGTGGAGGGCACGACTCCTCCTCCCCAGGGCAGAGATGAGTTCCTGGCCAGCATCGAAAACCCCCTGAATGATGGACACACCACCACCACCAATACGATGAACCTGTGGGACCTGCACCTGGATTGGGTGAATCCGAGCAATTCAACCTTCACCAAGTCGGTACTGTCGGTGCCGACCTACACCCCGGGATGCTACAACGTCGCGAACATCGCTTACACCATCTGCGTTCCAGAGCCAAGTTTCACCAAGTCGAGCATTCACTATCACATCGATTCCGTGGGAGATCGGATCATGGGGCGGCTCGGCTACCGGAACTTCGGTGCCTATGAATCTTTCCTCGGCACGCAGACGATTCGCGTGGGTACGGGCTTCGATCATCAGACGGCCGTCAGCTGGTTCGAACTTCGCGGCAGTGGAGTTCCAAATGTCTACCAGACCGGAAGCGTCAATCCCGACACGACTAACTATCGCTTCATGCCTAGCATTGCGCAAGACAAGGTGGGCAATGCGGCCGTAGGCTACAGCGTGTCAAGCGGCCTGAAAGTCCATCCTGGTATTCGAACTTCCTGGTGGAATTTGCCGGGCAACACCAGCCCAACCGAGTTGGTCATAAAAGCCGGAAAAGGCGATGAACTGAATTCGGCGAAGTGGGGCGACTACACCAGCATGACCGTGGACCCGGTGGATGGTTGCACCTTCTGGTATGTCAATGAGTACTTCCCGGTGAATCAGACCAGTACGTTGAACTGGCACACGAGAATTGCGAACTTCAAGCTCTCCACGTGCCAGTAAGAACGCCGCTCCGGGCGCGAGGAATGCGGCATGGCTGCAAGAAACGAGCGCCGTATCCTAAAAACGTCAGTAGTGTGAAAAGGATCGCTACTCAGGGTTAGACAGTCTTTCCAGAGCTTCACCGTCACCCAGGCGACATCGGCCATACCTGCCGATGTCGCTTTTGTTTTGTGGAGTGAATTGGCTGTGCAGGGCTGGGTCTGCGTGGCGCCCCAAAAAGCGGCATGCCCAGGGTAGCCATATGGTTTCCCTACCGATTGACGCGAAATCTTGGAGCGACAGTTACCCTTCATCAGTCGTCATCCGGGTCAGCAGGCGGCCTCTTGTCCTCCAGGAAATGCTGGGCGTTCATAGACGCCTTAATGGTTTGAAACGTAAGCGGCGTCTGGGTGTAGTCAAAGCAATCCGACAAGTCATCGGCGTCCGCATCCGCGTAGCCCAGCGAACCGAGACCAAAATTCTCCTCGATGTATTTCAGGATGCTGCCGAAATGATGGGGCACATGAGAAACATACTGCGCCCTCGCGTAAGGGGACACGACGATGAGCGGGACCCGGAAACCGTACTCATAAGAATTTTTGACGGTCGGGGCAACGTGATCGTACCAGCCCCCCCAGTCGTCCCACGCGATAAAGATTGCAGTGTTCGACCAGTACTGGCTGTTTCCGATGGCATTGACCACCGACGCGACCCAGGATGGACCGGTACCATCGGTGACGTTTGCGTGATCGGATTCCTGCCCGGTCGGAATCACCCAACTCACGGACGCGAGTTGATTGTTGCTGATATCGGTCAATACCTGAGCCGAGTTTAAAACTACATTGTTAGTCCAATCGGAGCCGGTACATTTCGTCCCGTTGGGTGGAGGCGCGTTGGGTACGCACATGTGCTCGATCGCATTCGGAGCGTTCCAGATAATGCCGGCGGACGGCGTGTAGTACCGCCAACTGATGTTGGCGGCATTGAGCATGTCTGTCAGCGTGGGATGATCGAAACAGGGATAGACATTTTGAGATTCCCCGCCGCTGGGGTCAATCAACGCTACAGTTTCCTGAGGAGGGGCTATACAGCCCGCTTGATAAAACGGAGATGGACCTCCCAGCGGATTCTCCGCCACGAACAAGTTGCTGCCCACACTCGGCGCGGACGTTCCAGAAATAATGTACTGGTGTGCGGGAAAGCTCGGTCCCTGGTTGGTCTGAAACATTCGATCGGCAAAGGTATAGGTTTCGGCGAGTTGGAAGTAAGGCGCTACTTCACTCGGCTCAACATACTGGAACCAGACATTCGGCTTGGGGCAGGGCGGGGGCGCGTTCTTGCTACATTGCACAGGAATCTTATCGGCGCCATCCATTTTGCCGTTGTCATACATGTCCACAAACGCTTTGTGTGCGTGGCTCAGATCGTAGGACGTCGCCATGGTTGTGGGGGTCAGCGTGATTTTCTGGCCTGCCGAGTTCATCCCGTAGTTCTGAATATCCGCACCGGCCGTGACCAGGTTTTGATCCTGAAACAGGTTATCTGGCGTTCGATTCTCCTGGAAAATCACGACGACGTGCTGAATCTTCTGGGAGGGCGGGGGCGGCGGTGTGGTCGAAGATCCGCCCCCTCCGCAGCCGCCGAGACTTGCCAGAAAGGCAGCTGTGACCACCAATACGCACCAGAACGGCAGCATCTTAACTGAAAACATGCGCTTTCACCCCATGTAGTGTCACTAAACTCGGGATCTCATACATAAACCCAACTGCTGAAGTTTCCACTCGCCAGAGCAAAGCGAGGCCTATCTTGGGCGGGTCCTTAGCATGAACGAGAAATTTGCGCACCCGACCCAAAACTACACCTAAACTCTGATTCTCAGCCTCACGAAGAGTTGCCTGGGTTTTTTCGCAATCGTAAGAGACTGGCGCTGCGGGGAGTTTCGACGGTGCATCTACAGCGGAACGGCGTGAACAGTTAGGGTCTACCTCGCACTACAAAACTGCGATGTGGGTCACCGCGAGGGCTGGTGGTTTGCGCTTAATGCTTGACTCAAATCACTGCGGACACGGACACAGGCCGTACACATCAAGCTCGGTTTGAGTTCCGAAGTACACTTTGCCGTTCGTGATCGTGGGAAGAACGAACTTTGCCGCGTGACCGGCGGTGTCGCGCGTGGCATTCATCTCGCTGTTGTAGAGTTCCGTGGCCACGTTGGTGGCGTCGTAGGCGTGCAGAAAAGCGGGTAGGCTACCCGGCTTGGTAACCAGGCGATCCCGCCGCTCGACCAGCCAGATGATGCCGTTCTGTGTGCCGTTGGCAGAGATGGCCGGCGTGGCCCCGTTCAGGAAGCTTTCCGGACTCTGCGAAACTGAAGTCGTGGGATTAAACACGCCATTTTGCAGCGTGTACAGCCGCAAGCTGTCGCCCAATACTGTTCCGTCAGCCTCCAGCGCAGTCGGATCCGCCCCGGCGTAATAGACGTAGGTCGCATTGGCCCCCTGCCAGTAAGCGCCGCTGGCGAAGTAGCCTCCCATTGATCCATTCACGGCCTGGGTCTGACCGTTCACGTGGCCCATGTTGTCTCTATCCACAACATTAATGGAACCACCGTTTGCATTGCATATGGGGTTTGACTTACCCGCCACCAAAATCTCATTCGCATGGGGACCGGGCTGTTTCGGCAGAATCACAGGACTGCCGGACGAGAGGTCCAAGTCGTGCTCCTGCAAACAAAGGTAATTCCCCGGCGTGAAATAGTCCGTCACAGTGAAGGAAAATGTTCCGCCGGCGTTCGTGGTCACGGGGGTCAGGCTGAGCTTGAGCAGCGTATCACCGTAATCGGCGCCTCCCAGGATCGCATCAAATGGCCCATCCGCGGTCGTCGCGTACATATTGCCTTGGGCGTCGCCGGCCGTGCCCCCGCCAGTTCCCCAGATGCCATCAGAGCCCTTATCGCCGACCTTCAGGTCCGGCCCCGTGCAATAGGCTGCCAGAAGTTCGCGCGTCTCCGAGTCGTAGGCAAGCACCCAACCTCGGTGGTTGCCAAAAGCGATATATAGGATTTCATGTGCCGTTGCCCGGTTAGGCATCAACAGCAAGGCGGGCCGCTGCATCTCCCGCTGGGGGTCGAACGTACTCTGTGTTGGCCCGTAGGGAGGGAAAGAGCACACTTGACCAGAGACCTTGCCGCAAATCACAACCGGACTATTGGGCTTCTCCGCTCCGGTTGTGATATCCAGAACATGCAGCCGAACAAAGTAGCCGACCTGGCTCCCATTGATCTCCTTGGTGCGGGCAACCACATAAAGTGAATTGTTGTGCAGATTGATCACCGGGGTTCCGGTGATCCCGATAATCGGATACACATTGCAGTTCCGGAAATTGTCGGTACACGGAACTGCGGTCACGTTGGGCGGATTCGTAAAGTTGACATGCCAGAGCGGATTGGGATTCGACTTCGCACTGTCGGCATCGAAGGCGAACACACTGTCGTTCTCGGTCGCCACGTAAACAACATTGTGGGTTCCTTGCCCGGGAATGGTCACGTTCTGAACGTAAAGCGGCTGCGCGTAAATCATTCCGTCCACCGGATAAGAAAAAATCTTTCCGAATTGAGTCGGATTCACGTTCGCAGGAGTCAGAATCGTTTCGTTCAGATTATCTCCGGTGCGGAAGATGTCATCGTGCCAGGTAAGGACATTCATGGCACTCTGAGCATGAAGGAAAGAAGAAGAAAGAAGCCAAACGAAGAGAACGGACAGCAATCGCCCAGGGGTCTGATACATAACGCACCCTTTCGCGGTAAGCAATCATTTAACTCTGCCCCCGACGTTTTCACAAGTTAATTTTCCGTGTATTTTTTAGCTATTTGTGAACCGTCAAGTAATGCCCCAAATCCCTGCCCTTCCTGCGGCCGGACTGTGAAGCCATGCGCGTGAAATTATGGAAGATATTCTGTACAGTCATTATAATGCCAAGAGTAAAAGCTATCCAGAATGGGGTTCCAGAGCCTCCTGTGTCAAATAGTCAGGCTTTCGTTCGAGCTCGCCATCGCACATTCTTTGACTCCAACTTGGTTTCGAGGCGACGCGACCGGGTTGGCGAGGCTCTACACCAGTGTATGCAAAATCCTTCATCTTACCTACATCGTTAACATTGACAATCCCCTCCAAGTAGACGAACATTTGAATTCATATGGGGTGTTATGTAATCCCCAATTTTGGCGTCTCCTCCCTCCCAGGCCTATTCCCGTAACGATTGGATTGTGAACCGATGATTCGAGTGAAGCTCTTGCTGCCGTTGTTTCTCCTCTGCTCCTGCTTCCTGTCTGCCCAAACTGTGACCTCTTTTGAGGGGATCGATGCTTCCCAGGTCGCCAACCCTAAGCAGACAATTGATCCGAACGGCGCCGTTGGCACCAAGCAGTACATGGAGTGGGTGAACGGCTATTACCAGGCCTTCAACAAGACAACATCAGCGAAGCTATGGACTACACCAAAGGCGATCAGCGCTTTGGCTTGGAGCACGAACGCGCCGAATTGCGCGAATATCGGCGTGGATACGGTGATTCTTTTTGACCGCCTGGCCTCCCGCTGGGTCATCGCCGGCCATACTCCGGAAGTCAGTCAGCACTATTTTTCCTGTGTCGCGGTCTCAAACACCGATGATCTGGCCGCCAGCAACTTCGCTTGGTACACCTACCAATTTGACCTGACCGCATGCATCGGCACCAATTCGTCGGGCAGACTCTATTATCCGGATTACACCAAGTTGAGTACCTGGGTGGATGGGTATTATGGGAGCATCGACCTTGAGGATCCCAGCAAGTCATATCAGGAAGCTGGCATCGTTGCATTTGTTCTCGACCGGACCAATATGCTCGCCAATTCCACTCCGAACCCGATCCAATGTTTCAGCAATACCAACTCCAACGGCAGTGTGTATCTCGCGCATAGCCTCGAACCGGCTGACGTTGACGGCACGACTGCTCCCCCAACGGGGCGTGACGAGTTTTTCGTGAGTATTCAAAATCCCCCGAACGATGGACATAGCACTACCTCCAACACGATTAATCTCTGGGATTTCCATACGGATTGGGCCAATCCCGCGAACTCCACTTTCAATCAGTCGGCCTTGTCCGTGCCCACGTACACGCCAGGTTGCTACGACACGGCAAATGTTGCTTACACATTCTGCGTTCCGGAGCCTTCGTTCCAGGGCGGCCAGGTCCACCATCACATTGATTCAGTAGGAGACCGGATCATGTGGCGGCTTGCGTACCGAAATTTCGGTTCCTACGAATCCTTCCTAGGGAGTCAAACCGTTCTGGTCGGAACCGGGCCCCCGAAGGACAAGCAGACGGGAATCTCCTGGTTCGAACTCCGCGGCAGCGGAGTTCCGACGGTTTTCCAGACCGGCATTGTGAGCCCTGATCAAAGTCTGTACCGCTTCATGCCCAGCATCGCTCAAGACCAGGTTGGGAACGCCGCCGTCGGCTATAGCACCTCGAGTGGAACAACTCATCCTGGAATCAAAGCGTCGTGGTTCAGCCTGTCTAACCCCGCGCCCACCGAAATTGGTATACAGTTGGGCAAGGCGGATGAAAAGAATTATCAGGGCTGGGGCGATTACACCAGCATGACCGTCGATCCGGTTGACGGTTGCACTTTCTGGTATGTGAACGAGTACTTTACCAGCCCCCAGATTTCGAGCCTCACGTGGCGAACCAGGATTGCTAACTTCAAGCTTCCGACCTGCCAGTGAGAGTTCGATCATGAGCGTTAGCGACTTGAAGCAGGAGACGGAATGAGAAGTTCGAATAGATGGTTGCAACTCGTGCTGGCCCTCCGCCAAGAACTGCGGCATGCAGGTCTCGTAATGGGCGTTCTGACCCTAATGGCGTCAACCGCGGCTGGCCAGGTGAGTGTGACTACCGAACACAACGACAATTCTCGAACTGGACAAAATATTTCCGAGACCTTCCTGACTCCAAGCAACGTCACAACCAAGTACTTTGGGAAATTGTTTACCCAAAGCGTGGACGGCCTCGTGGTGGCACAGCCCTTGTATATGCCAGGTGTCGTCCTTCCCGCAGGAACTCACAACGTAGTTTACATTGCGACCCAGCACGATAGTGTCTTCGCTTTCGACGCGGACAACAACGCCGGAAGCAACGCCTCGCCACTATGGACAACCAGCTTCATCAACCCCAGCGCGGGCATTACGACTGAGTCCAGCACCGATCAGGGTTGCGGCCCGGAAACTGGCTTCACCGAGATTGGCGTCATGGGCACGCCGGTCATCGATCCGACTACCAATACTCTGTACGTCGTTGCCAAAACCGACGAAAATGGCAGTTACATTTTCCGGCTGCACGCACTCGACATCACCACCGGACAAGAAAAATTTGGCGGCCCGGTCGCGATCACGGGTTCAGTCGTGAATTCCTTCGGTTCGACTGTGCCGTTCGTGACCATGCATCAGGCGCAGCGGCCCGGACTGTTGTTGCTGAACGGCAATGTCTACATCGGATTCGGTTCCAATGGCTGCGACCACAATGCGCACGGATGGGTTTTCGCGTACGACGCCGCCTCTCTTCAACAGACCGGGGTTTTCAACACGACGCCCGATGTTAAAGAGGGTGGGTCAGTCTGGCAAAGCGGAGCGGGGTTGGCCGGAGACAGCGCTGGCAACGTCTATTTCGCTTCCGCCGCTCTCGGCGATTTCGATGCGAATACCGGCGGCATGGATTTTGGGGACACCGTCCTCAAGCTGAACCTTTCCGGTGGCCCCTTGACCTGGGTCGACTACTTCACGCCCGCCAATCAAAGCTTCTTGAACAGCGGAGATCTCGATCTGGGATCGGGAGGCGTAGTGCTCCTGCCGGACCAGCCCGGTTCGATTCCTCATCTCTTGCTGGCCTGTGGCAAGGAGGGCGTCATCTACCTGGTGAACCGGGATAACATGGGTCAGTTCAACGTCAATGGAGACCAGGTCGTGCTGGAGATTGATAGTGGTCTTGGAGAAGTTTATAGCATTCCAGTCTACTGGAACGGGATGGTCTACTACCTCGGCACCAACAATCACCCACTGCAGGGATACTCACTCAGCAACGGATTGCTTTCGGCTTCTCCAGTCCTGCAGAGTGTTCTTTTGGGCGGTCGGGGTTTGCCTTCGCTATCCGCCAACGGTACGGCCAATGGCCTCATATGGCTGCTGCGTGGCCCGAGTTACGCGACGCCCATGCTCACCGCTTTCAACGCCTCGAACCTGGCCATCACCTACAGCAGCAATCAGGCTCTTGGCAACCGTGACACCCTGGGTCCCATCGCTCATTTCGCGACACCCACGGTTGCGAATGGAAAGGTCTACGTCGGCACCACCACACAGCTGGCGGTTTACGGCCTCATGGCCATCATAAAAGCTACCGGTGGAAGCGGACAGACAGGCACGGCTGGGACGACTTTGCCAAAGCCCCTGACGGTGAAGGTTGTTGATGCATACTCGGGTAACGTGACCCCAGGAGTCACGCTTACCTTCAGCGACGGCGGCGCAGGAGGCACTTTCGCGAACCCGACGCCGATTACCGGAAGCAACGGAGTGGCCTCAACTACCTATACACTGCCTGCTAACCCCGGCGTGGTTTCGATCAAGATCACTGGGACCGCTCTCGTTCCTCCGCTGCCGTATAAGGAAACAGCGCAGTAGGACGGTGGACCTTTTGCTCGTGGTCTTCGGGCAGCTTGTCGATTCGACAAGCTGCCTTCTTTGCTCTCCGGCAGCTTTCAGGGCTACCTGATTCGAAGTGCCGTCCAGAATTTTCATTCGGGCGTAGCTGCCAAACTCCCGCTGACGCATCCAAGCCTTGGTGGCAAAAACTTAGGCGCGATGAGTCCGCTGTATCAGGGAATTCCCGTAGCCCAGATTTCGCCGAGGCGCCGAGTGGAAAACGCAGTAGCCGTGTTTATATATGATGGTCTTAGGTGAATCACGTTGGTTAGGAGAAGATGCATGGTTCGATCTACCAGGTTTCTGGCCTGCGGATTGCTCCTCGGCACGGCGACCGTTTTGATCAGCCTGAATGGCTGCGGAGGCGGTAGCCAACAGGCACAGACACCCCCCCCCACATCGGGATCAATCAAGCACGTGGTTGTGATCTTCCAGGAGAATCGCAGCCCTGACAACCTGTTTCAGGACCCAAAGCTCATCGCCGCCGGAGCAAATATTCAAAACTACGGAATCAGTGCAGCACAACCAGGCGTCAAGATCCCGCTGACCCCGGTCCCGCTGGGTTGCAATCCTAACAATTGCCAAACCTACAATCCGGATCACTCCCACGAGCCCGCGTTTGTGGATATGTACGATGGCGGGAAAATGGATGGCGCTTATAAAATCAAGGCGTTCTGCGCCAAAAAGGGAGATACGTCCTGCTTAAACGGAAAGGGGAACTATTCGTATGCCTATGTCCAGCAGAGTGACGTGGCGCCCTATTTTCAACTAGCCGAGACTTACACCTTCGCCGACAACATGTTCCAGAGCAATCAGGGTCCGAGCTTTCCGGCCCATCAGTACCTCATCTCAGGAAGTTCGGCAACCGCTCCCCCAGGGAAGACGGGCGACAACCTTTTCCTGGCGGAGAATCCGCTTGGAATCACGACCGGAAATTCGGCCACGAATACAGGTTGTACCGCTCCCGCGGATGAACTGGTTCAACTGATTGACCCGGCGACTGGCGATGAGTCCCAAGAGGTTTATCCTTGCTTTGACCGTCCCACACTCACCGACCTGCTGAACGCCAAGGGGATCAGTTGGAAGTATTACGCACCGTCGGCCGGATCGATCTGGACAGCTCCCAACGCCATTTCGCACATGTGTGGACCCGCCCATTCCACCGCATGCACGGCTTCGGATTGGACCAACAACGTGGTCCTGAACTCGGCTCAGGTATTGACCGACATCACCAACAATCAACTCGCGTCCGTGAGTTGGGTGATTCCCACCGGGCAGGCGTCTGATCATCCCGTCACCACGGATGGCTCCGGGCCATCGTGGGTTGCGTCCGTGGTCAATGCCATTGGAAACAGCCCCTATTGGGCGAATACGGCCATCATTATTACCTGGGACGACTGGGGTGGATGGTACGATCACGTTGTTCCCCCGTTGATCCTCAACCAATATGAGATCGGCTTCCGCGTTCCCATGATCATCGTGTCGCCCTACTCCAACCTAAAAAACGCCGGGACTGGTAACAACATAAATCACACCTTCTATGAGTTCGGCAGCATCCTTAAGTTCATCGAAAACACGTTCTCCTTGGGTCACATTGCGCCCACCGCCACATTGCCGTACGCGGACCAATTTTCCGGACCACAAACACCCGGCGATCTTTCCGACTGTTTCGATTTCACTCAAACCCCCCTGACCTTTCAAACAATTCCGTCGAAGTACAACGCGGCCCATTTCCTAAACGATAAGCAGACGCCAACCGATCCTGACGATGACTAACTTTTTGAATTGGAATGAGTTATACTTGTCCCCGGCAGTCGGACTCGACGATCGGACGCTTGGAAAGCTCCCGGGGTACTGGCCCGAGCAGCTAAACTACTAAGTTATAAGGAGAAACCGGACATGTCCGCTCGTAACCAAGTGGTTAACTCATTTGCATTGATTCGGTCGCGAATCGGGCGCAACATTCTTTACAATCCCGTGTTTGATCAAGCAGCCACGGAGTTGCAGCATAAAAACCAGTACTCGAGGAGACAGAGAATCCATGAATAACCAGATGAAATCTATAGCGTTAAGTGCAGCCCTGGCGGTGTTTACACTGCCCGCAATCGCGCAGAGCTCGAGCCCCTCAGCTCCCGCGTCGAGCGCCTCAACCCCCGCGTCGACCCCGGCAACGCCCAGTTCGAGCCCCTCAACTCCCGCGACAACACCGTCCACCCCCAGCAGCGCAAAGGGGCTCACGGTTCGGCAGCGCGACGAAAATCAGCAGGATCGCATCTCCCAAGGTATCGCCAGTGGCCAGTTGACGGCGGGCGAGGCCAGCAAACTGGAGACCAAGGAATCCCAGCTGAACCAGGAACAGCAGGACATGCGCAAGTTGGATAACGGCCATCTGACTGCCGCTGACAAGGCCACGCTGCAACAGCAGCAGAACCAGATGTCCAACCAGATTTACAAGGATAAGCACAACAGCGCCACGCAAGGCAACCAAGGGGCAAAGACCGAGGTGGGCGGACGCGCCGAGAATCAGCAGGACCGCATCGCCCAAGGCGTCGCCAGTGGCCAGCTAACGGCTGGCGAGACCAGCCATCTGGAGAAGCAGGAAGCCAATATCCACAGCGAGATTCAGACTGACAGAGCGGCCAATGGTGGCAAGCTGACTGCGGCCGAGAAGGCTCAGGTCAACAAACAGCAGACCCAACTGTCTCACCAGATCAAGAAAGACAAGCACAACGGCCGCAAGCAGTAAATCCGCGACCAAGCTCGAAACGCCCCCGGTGAAACGGGGGCGTTTTTTTGTGGCCTGCATGTTCCCGAGCTGAGGACAAAGGTTCCTTCCCCGCCGGATGAAGGTGATGTCGCGCCCGGAGTAGCAATCGCCGCTATCCTCTGTTCTCCGCCGCTGGCCGACAGAATCCGGGCTCGCAAAGCCGGAGTCAGAACCGTGGCCTTCTGACCGGGATGATAGGTGTGGGAGCACTGGTCTGCAGCCTGCGCTTGATGGTGTTGAAGGAGGCCCCTTCTGCCAGCATCAAGATGAGCTTGGCACGAAAGACGTAGCCGGCCGGCAGAGAACGCGATTGAGCGATGCTGCTGAGTTCCGAACGTTGGCTGCGGGTGAGGGATACTTCCCTGTCTGTTGCCATACCAACGTAGAAGCATAACGACTAGTAATGGTTACTTGGCTACAGTCCACTAGCTCCCATTCGCGAAGAGAGAAAAAAATCTGGAGGTTTCTCGAGCGATAACGGTTTGGGGTACCGTTCCCTGGAATTGTTTTCAGCGAGACTCGAACGATCCCGGCTCGAGGGGTACCGACTGTTCTTCTTACCGATGCCTGCGGACGCGATTCGCAGCAGAGGCGTTCTATGTTCGCCGGAACTCGAAGCGCCGGAGTCTGCCCCCGGCGCTTCGACCACGATCAGCATCTCCCGTCAGGCTTCCCGCCCGTTCCTCAGTTCTCGAGGAGAATCGGCTTCGCGCCGACCGGGACTTTCCCCCCGGTAATCTTGACGCTGGCGCCCTCAAGAGTCCGGTAGCTGATGTATTGGGGATCGACTGTGTAATTGACTGTGGTGCAGATCCCTTTGTTGCAACTCTGGGAAGTGTCCCACACGGCTTCACCCACATACCCTCCTGGACGCTGGAAGTGACAGGTCCAGGTCGTGCCCGAAACCGCGCACGGACCTTCCATCGTCGCACCAACCATCCAGTTGTAGACTTGCTTGTAAGCATGGCCGGGTCTGAGTAGCGTTCCCGGGGCATTCCGCTGGTGGGGATCAGGATTCGGCATCCACAGCGTGCCATTGATTTGATTGTTGTACTGGTACCAGAAAACCCTGTCGACGCCAGCGGACCAATGCAGCATGTACGACTGTGCCAGGAATGCGGCCTGCAGGTTCGAGTGGTAGAAACAGCTGGCCGAGGTCACACCCCAACTCACTTCTGTGTCCCACACCGGCTTGCCGGTCTGTCCATAGGTTGACATCATCGAGCGCACGCCGCTGATCAGCGTGAGCTCATCTTCGGCATGCGGAAAGCCAACGCAATTGCCCCGATTGACGTATCCGTGAAACGTGATGACATCGGCATACTGGGCGCCGCCAGCGGCGAAGTAATCCGATTGGAAGGAACCGTGTGTGGGCGGCGTCAACAGGACAGCCTGCGGATCAATGCTGAGAATGACGCTGCGCGCGTCCTTAGCCATCCGCACTAACTGGGCTACGGTGCCGTTCCAGAAGAACGCATTGTGGGGTTCGTTCCAGATTTCCCAATACTTAATCCGTCCCGCGGACCGCGTGGCAATGGCCGCCACGTAATCCTGCCACAGCTGATCGGGGCCTGTGCCGTCCGGGTTCAGGTCTTTCGGAGGATCGCACTCTCCCGGCAACCAGAAAGGCACGCAAGTCTGATCATTCGGATTCGACGAAGCCCACGCGGGTGTCCTTCCGAACGTGTACATCACGTCGTGAACTTTGAATTGGTCGGCATCCGCCAGCCATCGGTCGAAGATGGTCCAATCGTAAACCCCGTCCGCGGTATTAATCTCCGACCAGCCAGTGCTTGTATCCCAGAGCCGCATGCTCTGGAACGGCACTTCTGGCCATGGGTTTGACCACCACGGCGGCGGCTGGTTCACCACTCCCGGGTTGGCTTGCAGGCCAAAAAACTCCGCCGGCACTTGCGCCTTGGCGGCTACGGTTATCAAGATGAAGGTTGTTATAGCTAGGAGTAGAACGCTATGCCTGTGTCTCTGGAGGAAGGCTCTGAACACGATACGCTCCTGCACGAAGGATTTAAGGGGACCGTCTACTACGATCCTTCAGGTCCGACTCTAGCCTCAGAGCGGTAACGCCACTAGGTATCCGAAGACCAATTCCAGGGGTGGCCAAAAGTCTCGGCTGACCAGTTCGGCTACGTTGTACGTTGGTTTGTCGTGCTTTGCGCAGCAACAGGATTAACGTCTGGGAAGAGTTTCGCAGGACCCCGACACAGAAAAGCTCGCTGCTCCATCAGAGACAAACTGGCCTCTTACGGGGTAACTGGATTACGGCCTGCCGCCTTTGCAGTTCTGGGCGGATAACTGGTTAGAGGATCCTGACACTGTAGATATGAATGACGCTGGTGTGGGTGTTGATGTCGCCAGTCAGCAAAACGTGATGGCACTCGTGCCCCTTCACCACGTCGGGATTGTCAATGGTCAGAATCTGCTGGGTAACGTCGACGACAATGACCAACTGCGCCCCTTTGACCAGGCACTTGTTGGTGCAGTCCGCATAGCCGCCGCTTGTTGCCTTGGTGCCGCAAACGGAATCGCTGACATAACCGGACACGGTGGCCTTCTGGGCCGCGGATGCCAAGTTCAATCCCACCACGAAGAATCCAACTAAGAGGACCACCATAAACAGCACTGCTCTTTTCATCGCAAAACCTCGGCTCATCGATCTCGGTGCCAAGCTTACTGTCCCAGCAACCCGAAAACCGTAACGTTATCCGCAGTGCCCACAAAAACCATTCCGTTGGCAATCATGGGCGTCCCAAAGTGACTGGCGACTCCGAAATGATCTCGTCCGCGAGACGCTTGATTGGAATTATAAAGCTCCTTCGTCAGGTCCGTGGCATCATAGGCATGCAGAACATCCTGAGGATCGCTGTGCTCGATTGCCCATACAATGCCGTTGCGTGGGCCATCGGCAGATATACTCGGCGTCGTACCCGGGTAGGTAAAGTTGGTCGTACTGTTGGAGACGGCGGACGTGGAAAGCTTGGCGTCCGCCAATCTGAACTTGAGCAGGTGGTTCCCCACCGGTCCGAAGTACACGGCGCCGTTGTAGTATGCCGGCATAGACCACAGGCCCCCACCCAGCGCTCCATCAATTTCCTGGTAAATGGCATCGTCATTGTTGGGATTAAATTTCCCCATGTTGCTGCGATCCACTACGTAGATATCCTGGTTCTTGCCCGCTCCAATGGCAAGAGCGTGGAACTTTCCCGTGCCGTCTTTCTGCGGCGGCAAGATCAGCGGCCCGCCCGACCCAAGATCAATGTCGCCATCTGATTCCTTGACCGTGTTGTAGTCAGCGAAGTAGTCCGCGACCGCAAGTTTGGTCCCGGTCGGTGATAATTTCACAAAGGCGTTCCCGTAGTCGCCCTTAAAAGGGAATCCTTTCTTATTCAACTGACTATCAAATGTGCCGTTGGCGTCCAGCAGATAGATGGCGTTGCCATCGCTCGCCATCCCGGCGCCGCTTTGCCAAATCGAACCTCCATCACCGTTCGGCGTAACATTCAGCACGCTGGTTTGCTGCAGCGTGTTCTCATCGTAGCCAATCACCCAGCCAGTGTATGGACGGTAATCACAGTGCGAGGTCCACGCCGTGTATATGACGTGATTCAAGAGCAGGAGACCTTGGCGCTCCGCGTACTGCCTGGGATCAAACACCACGTATCCCCCGTGGCTGTTGTCGCCGTGGCCGGGGTATTTTGCCCGGATCGTAGTTGGCCCGCCGAACTCTTCCCGCCCGTTAGTTACATCGAGCGCATGAATGCGCTGGTAGTAGCCAGAGGCATCTTTACTCATCGCCACGACATAAATTGTGCCGTTCGGTCCACTGGCGCGATCGATGACCGGAGTCGATGTAATTCCGATTTGCGGTCGGATCTGGTTGCAGTTATGCGTATCTGCCGGGGTCTCGTCCGAACCCAATACAGACACCTGCCATAGCAAGGCGCCGCGATCAGCGTCGAAGGCATAAACGCTGTCATTCTCCGTTACCGCATAAACCACGTTGTAGATTCCACGGCCGGGAATTGAAACTCCCGATAAATACAGAGGCTGTGCGTCAATCACCCCGTCCACCGGAAGTGTGAACCGCTTCCCGAAGTTCGATGCGCCTACATTCCCCGGGGTCAGCACAGTTTCGCTGAGGTTTTGACCCGTCCGCGCTATGTCGTTGTGATAGGTCACGACGTCGGCAGCCAGGCTCGTCAAGGCTGTGCACAGCCAGAAACAGAATAACCATAACGAGAACGGGAGCAGGCGTCGCAACCCGTCTTTTCTCCATGGCGTGTTGACTCCGGAAAAACCGGGGCGCATTTTGGCAGAAATGTGACTTGAATGATGAGAACTATTTCGGTTTTGCAAGGCGAGTATATCCCCCGGGGTCTGCTACTCAATTCGCTTCCGGCCTTCTGACGGTCCGCAACACAAGGGGGTTATGTGCATTCAGTCAAAGAGCCGACAAATCCTTGTTTTCTTGCTTAGACACGCCCTGATGGCATCTTTCACAACATAAGGGGTACATGGGGAGGGGGACTTTAACAGGACCGCCTGCCAAGTCCGTTAGTGAAGTGTCTCGCCTGCTTAGCTAATTGTCAATATGCAAGATCTTGCATTTTCAGGCCGTGCAGAAAAAGGCACTTCGACGGCTTTTCTGACTCCTGACCCACCGGACAGCCGTACCTGGGCGGCCTCTTGCATCAAAAGGTTCCAAGCTCTCCTACCCCTCGGAAGTGTTATTGTGCCAGCTGCCGCTTAACGTAACTTACGGTCCATGTTAGATCGGAGCAGGAAGCGCTACGGAAAAGGCATTTCGAGCTTAGGTTTCCTCCTCGTCATCGTTCTCCTCGCCGGGTCGGCTTTCGCCGATTCTCAAGCGACCATGCGCTTTCTTGGTCACGGAGGAAACAACAAGAACCCTGTTTATCCATGGTATTTTCAAGTGGATGGAGTGCCAACGACCTTGATCGGCGACACTCTCCGCAACCAGAACGTTTAAGGAGAGACTTGGCAGGCCACCGTAACCAACATCCTCAACGGACCGACCCAGGGCTTATTCAAGGGCAACGCCCTGATCGATTACAAGGCCGCAGCCATCTACGGCTCCACCGTTCCGCCGATTCTCATCTCGAACCCTCTTAATCGTCTGTCCGGGCCGGGACCGGTTAACCAGGTGAAGAAGTGTGACTGCGATCCGCGACTTCCAACCGCCATTCAGGTTATCCTCATGCGGACGCGGCAATGCCGCGATCGTTCAACCCTACTCAACACACAAGGTGCGACACTAATGAAGAAATTACCACTGCTGCTCGTGGTGGCTGTTCTGAGTTTCCCAACCGTCATGCTGGCACAGGCGGGCGGTTCGATGGCTGCGCCCCAGACGAATACCCCGGGAAAGGCGACGAAGGGCGAGGGACATCCGGAGATTCATCAGGCCATGCAGTATCTGCACCAAGCCAAGCAGGTTCTGCAACAAAAAGCGGCGCGGGACTTCGGAGGTCATCGTAAAGAAGCAGTCGAGTCCATCGACCAGGCGATCGAGCATCTGAAGCAGGCACTACAAGACGACAAGAAGTAGCGATCCGGATAACGCAACCGGAACTCGCAACCCCACTCCCCCGAACGGCTCAGGGCCAACGACAAGCTGGCCCTTTTCCTCCGCTCACAATTAGCAGCGACACTGCTCTATCCCTTCAACGCCGTCTCTCGACAGCCCGGCTCCGGACACACATACCTCAAAACATTCCGCTGCCGGTCAAGACTGGAGATAAACATCGGACGCCCGTGCTTGTCGCATGCTGGCTGATCATTCGAGACAACGGGCGGCTCATCCCTTCTCGGGGTCACATATCCGAGGGATTCGCTGAAGCAGCGCTGACAAAACTTGTCGGTGCAGCGGAAAAACTCAACCGAATAGTTGACACTGAACGGAGCCAACAGAAACTCCATGGTTCGATAATGCTTGTCGCACAATGGCAGGATGTCGGTCCTCACGGAGGGATTCTAGCATCGTGAGCAAGACAAAACCGGCGGACGAGGCCGCCGGTGGTTTACCTGTGTGGGGACGAATTTGTAAGCGTCGCCGCCCGAGGGAAGCTAGTTGTTGTTGCTGTCGTCCCGCCGCTTCAGCGTTGGCTTATCGTCGTCGCCGCTCGTGCTTCCATTATTACCGGGCGTGTCCGTAGCCGAGGCGCGCCGGAGACTGGGCTTGTTGGTGTCCTTGTTATCGTTCACCTTGCGCCGGTTTTCAAGCGAGGCCAAACGCGATTTGACGTCATCAAATTCGGATGTAGTTACCGTATATTCCTGCCGTGCCGGCAGAATCCTCTCAATCTCTTCCTGGGATTTGGCAATGCGGTCCGGGGTCTGCGGATGCGAAGCAAACGCCTTGGCCAGCGTTCCCGGCTTCTGCTTTTCCATGGCCTGCAGCTTCTCGAAGAAGGCCACGAACGATTGCGGGTCGTATCCCGCCTTGTACATATATTGCAAGCCCAGGTAGTCAGCCTCCGCCTCAAACGAACGCTGAAAGCTCAGGAAGGTCAAGGGCAAAGCGAGACCGGCGGCCTCATACGCCGCGTATCCAATTCCTCCGCCGACGAAAATAAGCGGTAAGGTGGCGAAGTTCGCGTACTGCGAGCGGGTCAACTGCCGGGTGGCATGGCGGGCGCACACATGCGCGATTTCGTGAGCCATAACGCCGGCCAGCTCCGCTTCTCCGTCCGCAGCCAGTATCGTCGCCGAGTCTACATACACGAAGCCGCCGGGAAGAGACATAGCATTGACCACGTCAGAGTCGATAATCTTGAAGGAGAAAGGAACCTGCGCGTCCGAGTTACGAACCAGGTTCTGGCCCAGCCGATTCACATACTCCGTGACTACGGGATCGACTACGAACTTCGAACTGGAATCGACCATCTGGGAATATTGTTTCCCCATCTTGATGTCGGTTTCAATGGAGTACCAGTTACCCACGCCACGCTGGCCGATCTTCCGATTGCCGACGGCATCCACGTCGTCCTTACCGCCGTCGTGCTTCACCTTGTCGGGGTCTGCGGGCTGCACCGGAGCACTTTGGGTGCCTTGCGCAGCAGAGCCGCTCTGAGGAGCGGTTCCTGAAACCCCCGGGTCGCCGCTGGGGACTGGATTGCCGGGAGCGGTGCCAGGAGTCGGCTGGCTGCCGGGAGTGCCGGTCTGCCCAAAAGCCACTGGTGTGAGGTTGCTAATGGTGAACAACGCAGCCGTTAACAGCAAGAGCCGGAACTTCATAGCCAAACTCCGTTTTTCCGCCCCGGGCGGGCCTGGTTCCAATTATACGCCTTGGCGCAACTGGTGTTCGCACGATTCCCTAAGAAGTTCGACGCAGAATCAACCAAGAAGGTTATCCGGGGTACTGACTTCGAATCATCCGCACGGAGCCTTCGACGCCGTGTCCGGGCGGAGCAAAACCAGGATTCCAGCCGGGGCACGACTTTATGCCGGAAAGAGCACCTCCTGAGCTGTGGACCCGCTTGGAATCGCTCTCATCGCCCCCCAAAGAGGGGAGTGCCGTTCCATGTTGATGCTGAGGACCAGTGCCATCGGTTGCTGTTTGATTCGATATCCGTTGGGTCAATCTTAAAGGTCATTTGGCAGAAGACCAGGTCCCCGAGTTGCTAGGATCATTCTTACGCTAATGATGTAGAAGCCGGAATCTTTACAGTATCCATACAGGGCAACCCGTTGCGCATAGTGTCCGCTAACCGCGTCCGGATTGTCGATTCGTATAATCTTCTTAGTGTCATCGGCCGCTCCTTTGGCCCCGCACGCGGAACAAGAAATGTATCCAATGATCGTCTGACTGCCGTCGGCCGAAATCAGCAACAGGGCAAGTGACAGAACCACGAAAACCTGCAGTGCTTTCTTCATCGGAAATCCTTTAATTGTTGATCCTTCGATCGCCGGAGGGAATCCCTTTTACCTTCAGCAAGAATCGAGCCAACTGTAGCACGTGAGGTGCCACGCCCATCTCTCATCAGCGGGGATTTTCGTGGCCGATCCGCCGCCGCAACGGTCTTGCGCCAGGTCTCTCGCAGTCGTACCATGGCGCCGTCCAAATGTCTGGAGGTTTTTCTTGCTCGATCGCCGACGCTTCCTCAGTGCCACCCCGGGTCTTGCCGCTCTCGCTCTACCCAGTCGCCTCTTGGCCCAACTCCAATCCGTGCCTTCGGCGCTTCCCGATGCCGCTCTTTACAGCCGCGACCAGGATGCCTATTGGGCCGAGCTTCGCAAGCAGTTTCTCATTCCGCCCGATGAGATCTATTTGAACAACGGCACCGTCGGGTCAAGCCCCGCACCCGTTCTGAGAGCCATTTTTGACGGCTATACCCAAACCGAAAAGATGGATCAACAGGATCCTGAGGATTACCCCATTTGGGGATACGCCGCGTGGAACCAATTTCGTGATCCGCTGGCCGAGTTTGTGGGATGCAAGCGCGACGAGATCGCCCTGGTTCGCAATGCCACCGAGGCAAACAGCTATATCGCGAACGGAATTGATTTGAAGCCGGGTGACGAAGTGCTCATGACCGATCAAGAACATCCCGGAGGCCTTCAGCCCTGGCGGCTAAGAGCGAAGCGTTATGGAGTCGTGGTCAAGACGGTGACTTTGCCCAAGCCCGTCAAAGATGCCAGCCAGGTTTTGAATCTGTTCAACGATTCCATCGGCGATCGTACACGCGTGATCTTCTTCAGCCATATCACTACCGTAACCGGTGTCGTTCTTCCTGCGAAGGAACTGTGCGCGCTGGCTCGCTCGAAGAATGTCCTGTCGGCCGTGGATGGGGCGCACGTAACCGGCATGATGCGTCTCAACCTACAGGAGATCGGCTGCGACATGTATTCTTCCAGTCCGCACAAGTGGCTGCAGGCGCCCAAAGGATCGGGCTTCCTGTACGTGCGCGACGAAGTCATCGACCGGATGTGGAACACCATTGCCACCGAAGGCTGGGACGAACCGAACCTCCGAGCTGAACGATTCCAGCGGATTGGCTCATCGAACGTGCCCGCCCTGTGGGGGCTGCTAGCGGCCATCAAGCTTGCTAACGACATTGGCATGGAGCGGATTGAGCGGCGCCATCGCGAACTCTGCGATTACACTCTCGCGCAGATGATCAAACGCGGAGCGGAATCGTGGACATCGCCCGACCCGGCGTTGCGCTGCGCGATTGCCACGGTTAACGTTCCTCCCATCCAGCGCATGGATCTGGAGGCGTGGATGTGGAAGACGCACAAGATCCGCATCCGTGGCGGCGAGCCGTCAAAGCTACGGCTCTCCACGCCCTACTATCTGCATAAAAAAGACATTGACCGGTTCCTGGAAAAGTTCGACGAATACAAGCGCGGGAAAAGTGTGGCGTAAGCGTTGCAGTCACGTTGATACAACGAAAATCATAAACCACAAAGGACACAAAGGTTCACAAAGAAGGACAGAAGCCTTAGCGAATGCAGGATTTCCTTTGTGGACCTTTTGTGTCCTTTGTGGTTAGCATTTTCCCGGACCCACGGCTCAGTCGTAATACTCCAGCCCTAAGTGCGTGATCAGTTCTTCGCCGCGAAGATGTCGCAGCGTGTTCTTCAACTTCATCAACTGAATAAACAAATCATGCTCGGGATAAAGGCCCGGTGCGGTCATCGGAGACTTGAAATAAAAACTCAACCACTCCTGAATACCAAGGCCGCGAAGCTCCGCGCTGCGCTGCGCCAAGTCCATGAACAAAACCAAGTCAAGCACAATGGGCGCGGCCAAAATGGAATCCCGACAAAGAAAATCCACCTTGATCTGCATCGGGTACCCGAGCCAGCCGAAGATGTCGATATTGTCCCAGCCCTCCTTGTTGTCGCCACGGGGTGGGTAATAGTTTATGCGGACCTTGTGAGTGAAATTACCGTAGAGATCGGGGTAGAGTTCGGGTTGCAGAATGTGTTCGAGAACCGAGAGCTTGGATTCTTCCTTGGTCTTGAACGATCCGGGATCTTCGAGCACTTCGCCGTCCCGGTTGCCCAGGATGTTGGTGGAGAACCATCCGTTGAGGCCGATCATGCGGGCTTTGAAGCCGGGGGCGAGGATGGTCTTGATCAGCGTCTGCCCAGTCTTGAAATCCTTGCCGCAGATTGGAGCGTTGTTTTTCCGCGACAAGTCGTGCATTACTGGAATGTCCACCGTCAGGTTCGGCGCTCCGTTGGCGAACGGCACGCCCTCCATCAGCGAAGCGTAGGCATAAATCATCGAGGGCGCGATGTTCTCGTCATTCTGAATCAGCGCTTTCTCGAAGGTTTTCAGCGATTGATGGGCCGCAGTCGGCTCGATGTAACTTTCCGTGGAGCCGCACCAGATGGTGATCAGGCGTGTCGCTCCAGAAGACTTCTTGAAATCGCGGATATCGGCACGCACCTGCTCGGCCAGATCCATCTTGTTCTTGCCCTTCTTGACGTTGGGCCCGTCGATCTTCTTGACGTAGTTGTGATCGAAAACTGCTTTGCGCGGCTTGATGGAGCCGAGAAAGGGCTTGACCTGGTCGAGCAGTTCGCGGTCGAGAACCCCGGCGTTCTTGGCCGCGGCGTACATGTCGTCTTCAAAAATGTCCCAACCGGTGAAGACCAGATCGTCGAGGCCGGCCAGAGGAACGAACTCCTTTATTTTGGGAGACCGCGCATCGGTGCGCTTGCCCAGGCGAACGGTTCCCATCTGGGTAACGGAACCGATGGGCTTGGCGATTCCCTTGCGTATGGCTTCGACGCCGGCCACGAATGTGGTCGCAACCGCGCCCATGCCGGGAATCATTACTCCGAGCTTGCCTTTAGGGGATTGAATTTCACTGCCGTTGTGTTTCTTGCTTTCAGTTCTTGCGGACTTCTGCCGAGTCGCCATCGTGTGGAGGCTTCCTTATGAGAGCTCTTGTCAGTGAGAGCCGGGGATGTAAGGCAAACACTTATGTTCTCGTATCGAAAGATGATTTGCAACCGAGGGACGCTGAATGGAAAGATATCGCGCTTCGGCGGCAAGGCAGGCGTGTTGAGGAGCATCTATCAGGAAGCCGTGCAAATCGTTGTTCTGCGGCCAGAGGCCTTACTTCGCTTCCAATTCCACGGTCTTCACCGGCAGATCCCAGTGGGCATCGAGGATTTCGAAGCGGCGCTGCTCTTCGCGTACGTAGGTTTCTTTATCGGGGAATAATTGCTTCTTGAGAGCGTCCTCGTCGAAAGGTTCATTGGCGACCGTGGCGTTCTTGAAGACGATGGTCACGCGGTAATCCCACCGTCCGTCTTCCGTAGTGTGGTAGCGCGGTTGGTCCATCCAGACTTTGAGCATGCGCCCCATTTCGACTTCCTTCTTGAGCAGTGGGTAGTGATTCTTCTTGAAGAGTTGCAGGAATTCGTCCGCATGTCCCCATTTTGTTTTGTAGTAATACTCGACGACGAAAGGCTGGCCAGACGAGGCTGGCGCGGCTTGTGAAAAAGCGAAGCTTGTGATCACCAGCAATACCACCCATGCAGAAATGAGAAGTTTCATGATTTCCTCTTTCCGCAGTCCGTGCGAAGCTCGGCTAGAACCGCGAAGGCGATGCCGTCACCATCGCACTGCGAACGACCAAAGACCAAGGGCCAACGACAGTTCCTACTCCGTCGCTCCGATTCTATTCTGCCAGTGCGACCACGCGAACCAGATTATTCCCGCCGCCAAGGCAACGCCAATGATGGCGTCGAACTGGTGAAAATATTTGCCCAACGCGCGCCAGTTTTCACCCAGCTTCATCCCGAACCACGCTAGCGCGAAGCACCAGGGCCAGGAACCGAGAAACGTATAGAGATGAAATCGTCCGCGTGGCATGCGGGCAACTCCCGCAGGCAATGCGATGAACGTGCGGACTACCGGAAGCAATCTTCCGATAAAGACAGCCAGGTATCCCCAGCGCGCGAAGAAGCGGTCGGCCCAATCCAGTTCTCGCCGGCCCATCAGGATCCAGCGACCGTATTTTTCGACCAGGGGCCGACCACCGTAGCATCCGATCTCGTAGGCGAACAACGATCCCAGGTTGCAGCCGATGGCGCCGGCAGTTGCGACCCAGAACAGTTTCATCGTGCCTTCGAACACCAGATAACCGCCGAAGGGCATGATCAACTCCGAAGGCAATGGAATGCATGCGGATTCAATTGCCATTAGGATGGTAAGACCACCGTAGCCGGTCACGGCAATTGTGGATTTGATGAAGACAAACAAAACTGCCAGGATTTTTTCAGTCATGGGAGAGATCGGGAATGAAATTTGTAGAGACGTAGCTCGCTACGTCTCCGGCCGACACCGAGACGTCGCAAGCAACGTCTCTCAAAGATACTTCAGAATGAGCCTTCCTGAGTAAAGGTGAATCCGGGCAGGGATGCACCCTGAGTACTTTTGGCTACTTTCACCCGCACTGTAGGCGCGTCAGGTGCGGTTACCTCCGCCGGACGCAGCACGGCGTACTGCGAGAACACCTCGCTGTACACCTTGGTGACGAGGTAATCCTTTCCGTCGTCATCCTTGCGCCAGACTTGCCCGAGTTGGACGGACTTCACTGCCACCGGAGCTTCCTCAACTTTGTCGGATCACTTCCAGACTACCTAGCGCGTTGGTCCTCGTCAATTGCACGGAGAGGTTTCCCCCTATTACGAAAGGGTCGGATTGGGCCGCTGAAAACACTTGCAGACTCTCCCTCGGGGATTTGATTCTGCTACCATTCAAACTCGATTCCATACACCCAAGGAAAGCACATGGTACGCGGCGTAGTTCCTCGACAACCAGCAAAGACGGGACGTCATGAGGGAGCGCGGGTCTCCGGCTCGCTTAACAAATCTCGGAGAATTACCGGTCTGCGGCTGGAGCAGCAGGGTCAACGACCCGGCACCGCAAAACCGAAGAAGCCTGCACCCGGAGCAAAGTACAATCCTCTCGCGCCCGAGCGGATCGCCGAGATTCTGAAGCGGCTCGACCAGCTTTATCCCGACGTGACCTGCGCGCTCACCCACAGGAGTGCGTGGGAGTTGCTGGTCGCAACCATCTTGTCGGCGCAGTCGACCGACGTGAATGTCAACCGGGTCACGCCGGAGTTGTTTCGTAAATACCCGACGGTGGAGGACTTCGCTGCCCTCACTCCTGAACAGCTTGAGCCCGACGTTCGTTCAACGGGCTTCTTTCGCAATAAATCGAAGTCGGTTGTGGGCGCGGCGAAAAAGATTGTCAGCGAGTTCGGCGGGCAGGTTCCAGATGACATGGAGAGACTTCTAACTTTACCGGGCGTTGCGCGCAAGACCGCTAATGTCGTGCTCGGCACGTGGTTTCGCAAAGCGGACGGGGTCGTGGTGGACACGCACGTTACCCGCATCGCGCGCCGACTTGAACTCACCAAGAATACGGATGCGCCGAAAATCGAACAGGACTTGATAAAAGTAATTCCGCGCGAGAAGTGGATCCAGTTCGCGCATCAACTCATCTGGCATGGACGCAAGTTGTGCTTCGCGCGCCGGCCAAAATGCGTGGACTGTGCCCTGGAGAATATCTGCCACGCCGGAGATAAGACGTGGACGACCGTCGAGATTCACAAGCACGCGAAGCTATGAGCGACTCTGCAACAGTCGCGTCATCCTGAGCGGAGTCGAAGGATCCCTATCCCGCTCAGCGCTCTCAATGCCGTTTCGGACTAGCTTCTTGCGAGAATTCCCTGCCGCCTCATTTCTGCGCCGGAGGGTAGAGATCTTTCGACTCCGCAGCTTCTTCGCTTCGCGAAGAAGCTACTCCGCTCAAGATGACAGAGCCGGCGAAGATGGCGGGGCATGAAAAAAGTAGCTTCTGCTAAACTTTTTATTCTGACCTTCGTCTAGGACTCTTCAGGAATCGAATGCGCTCTCTCATCCCGTTTGCTATTGTCGTATTCATGAGTACTTTTGCTGCCCCCCAGACTTTGCCTGTGCCTCAGGCCATCACCGACCCCAAGCAGATCACCAGTAAGCCCAACGCGAACGTAGAGCAGAATCAGCAGAGTCTTTCCATTGAGAAGCTCTATATGACCCGGCAGGTGGGGCGCGTCTCGTGGTCACCCGATGGCAAGACGATCGTCTTCGTCAGCAATATCAGTGGCCGCAATAACCTGTGGCTGGTCCCGGCAGAAGGTGGCTGGCCGACACAACTGACGGTCAGCGATCAGCGGCAGACGGCGCCTACGTGGTCACCGGACGGCAGATGGATCGCCTACATGTCGGATTATGACGGCGACGAGCAGTGGGACATTTTCATCGTCTCGCCGAAGACCGGGCAGGTGGTGAACCTGACTCATACGCGAGAGATTGCGGAGGAGTATCCGCGGTGGTCGCACGATGGCCGCTATCTGGCTTATACCGTGAAACCGAAGACGTCGTCAGCGTTCGAGATCGATGTGTACGACATGGTGATGCGGGAGGTGAAACACATCACGACCGGCACGCCAGCCGACAGGTTGAACGACAATCCCATCTGGTCGCAGGATGGTAAATGGATCGCCTATACCCAGGAGCAGGCCAAGGGAACGGATTCGAACATTTTCATCGCCGAAGTCACTGCGGGCCAGAGTTCCCTGCTCACTCCGCACGAGGGTGAACAGATTTATCGCGCCAATGATTTCTTGCCCGATGGCAAGCATCTGCTGGTCACTTCTAATGCGGCCAACGGCTACGACAATGTTGGGTTGATCGATATAGCCACCAAAAAGATTTCGTGGCTGACGAAAGACAAGTGGGAGACCGCTGGCGGTCACTTTTCGCCTGACGGCAAGCACGTTACGTGGACTGCGAACGTTGAGGGCGATACCGGCATTTATTTACATGACCTCGTCACCGGCAAGACTACGGCGTTGCCTCTCCCCAAAGGCGTGAATGAGCTAGCCGGGGAACATTCCTCGTTCAGCAAGGATGGGGCACGCTTGCTCTACAACCACAACGGGGCAACCGCTCCGGGAGATCTTTGGGTCTACCAACTGGCCACGGGGAGATCTCATCAGGTGACACAATCCCTGGTCGCCGGCGTCCGCTCGGAAGATATGGTCGAGCCATTCCTGGTCCACTACCCCAGTCGCGATGGCAAGTGGACCATCTCGGCGTTCGTGTATGTCCCCTACAACATGGTGCGCAATGGGCTGAACGCTGCGATTGTTTACGTGCATGGTGGTCCTGCGTCGCAATCGGTGAATTCGTTTAGCCGGTTTATCCAGCACATGGTCAACCAGGGGTACATGGTGATTGCGCCGAACTATCGCGGTTCAACGGGATACGGAAAGGAATTTCAACAGGCGAATCTGTTCGACATGGGCGGCGGCGATTTGCAGGACGTGCTCGCGGCCGCGGATTTTATCAAGCAGACCGGCTATCTCGATCCCAAGAAGGTCGTTCTGATGGGTGGCAGCTACGGCGGCTACTTGACCATGATGGGTGTAACCAAGGCGCCGGACGTTTGGGCTGCGGGTGTGCCGATCGTCCCATTTGTCAACTGGTTTACGGAAATTCAGAACGAGGATCCGGTCCTGCAACAATCGGACCTTGCGACTATGGGCGATCCGGAGAAGAACAAAGCTCTGTTCCGGGATCGTTCGCCGATCTTCTTTGTGGATCAGATCAAGGCGCCGCTATTTTTGCTTGCCGGCGGAAATGATCCGCGTTGCCCCGAAGAGGAATCACAGCAGGTGATTGACGCGATCAAGAAGCGTGGCGGCGTGGTCGAGTTTAAGGTGTACGCAAATGAAGGCCACGGATTCGCGCGCGTGGAGAATCAGATCGACGCTTACCAGCGCGTGTCGGGCTTCCTGAAAGCGCATGTGCCACCGGCCGATTGCAGTTGCTCGCTGACGGAGTAGGTTGCCTGCGCACTTGACGTCATCCTGAGTGGCCGAGAGGCCGCGAAGGATCTGGCGCGGATTGGCAGGAACGCGGTTCGAGGGCCGTCCACTAGAGTCGTGGCACTCCGCGCGAGATCCTTCACCCGGCTAAAGGCCGGGTTCAGGATGACGTCCCTCGAGGTCCGCGGCTGGCAACCGGGTCAGAGACCGGGTTCCACGCGAGCAGACACGATTGCCTTGATCAGGCCGGGGATCGTGTATTCCTTTGCTTCGACGTCGACTGGGAGGCCAAGCTCGCGAAGGGTCGACGAGGTGACGGGCCCGATCGAAGCCAGACGCACGCCGTCGAGCGGACTGGCTTTTCGCGGGCGGGCGCGCCCGCGCGGCACGTTCTTTCCTAGCAGGGCCACAAGATTTCTTACCGTCGATGAACTGGTAAACGTAATCATGTGTGGACGCTCCCGACTTTTGAGGATGGTCCGAAGCCGGGTTCGGGAAGACTGTGGAACGACTGTTTCGTAGGCCTCAACCACGTCAACCTTGGCACTCAGTTTGCGCAATTCTCGAGGGATCACATCGCGGGCGACCCGGGCTCGGGCCAACAGCACGCGCTTCCCCGCTACGCGATCACGCAAGCTCTCGACCACCGACTCGGCGACGTACTCTTCGGGGACGACATTTACTTTAATACCGCGTTTCTCGATCGCCTTCTTTGTAGCGGGTCCGATGGCCGCTACTTTCAAGTGCTTAAGGTGCCTCTCGGTTAAGCCAAGTTTATGAACCCGCTTCCAAAGCGCTTCCACTCCATTCACGCTGGTAAGGATTAGCCAGTCGTAGTCGTGCAGATTCTTGATGGCTGTGTCCAGAGGTTTGTAAGACCGTGGCTTGCGGATTTCGATAAAAGGGATCTCGATGACTTCGGCTCCGAGTTCTCGCAGGCCGGACGAAAGGGCGCTAGCTTGATGGCGCGCACGGCCTACAACAATACGGAGTCCAGCGAGCGGAGGACCTTTTTTCTTTGTCATCGACTTAGCGGCCCAAGCCTTCTTGCTGCATGAGTTCTGCGACTCCGGAAACATTCGAGTCCTTGCTCTGGTTCAAGCTCTGAATGACTCGCGCTTGTTCTCCCTTGGTTCGGTTTTGGCTGAGCTTGAACTTTGCTTCCACCCTTTTGACCCTGATCTCAAAACCCACAATATGCTTCATCATCTGGCTTCGATATTGTTCGCTTAGCTCAGACCACTGCGCCATGTATGACGATTCAAAGGTATCGATCATGCGGTGCAGCGTCGCCCTCAGTCCTTCTTCGTCGGAGAGCAACGTCGGCTCCCCATAGACGTGAACGGCGGCATAGTTCCACGTCGGAACGCTCTCTCGACTCTCATACAAGCTGGGTGAAATATAGGCGTGGGGGCCGTGAAAGATGACCAACGATTCCTCGCTCTCGTTCATCGACTTCCAGTGCGCATTCGCCCGCGCCATATGACCCTGCAGCACGATCTGGTCTCCGGTTTCGTCAACGAGGAGCGGAAGGTGAGTGGCGAATGGAAGGCCCTCCGCGGTCGTAATCAAAATGGCAAATGGATTCGCTCTCATGAAAGCGAGGATGGTAGAGCAATCTTCCAGGCGGTTGAATTCAGGTATGTACACCTTCGGCTCTCCGGTTGTCACGATTCGCCACGGACGCGGGCGAGGGCGCCCACGCCACACGTTCAAGGCTGTTGCGGCACTGCAATTCCCCGCCCGTAGACTGCTTCGAGGATCGCATCTCCGCCACGCTGGAGCAAGATTCCGCCGACGAATTCTCCCAGCGGAACCGGATCGCTGCCATCACGCGACTCGCGCAGAACTTTGGAGCCGTCGGGGTCGGCCACGATTGCCTCGAGGTGCAGTCGTCCGTCGCGGACTTCAGCAAAGGCACCGATGGGTACCTGGCAGCCACCGCCGAGCTTGTTGAGCAACGCTCGTTCGCAACTCGTAGTGGCACGCGCTGCCGCGTCATCCAGGAACGTAAGATGCTGTCGCGTGACCGAGTCGCCGGCACGAATCTCGATTCCAAGCGCTCCCTGCCCAGCAGCCGGGCACATGACCTCGGCCGGGATCACCTGTTTGACAAGTTGTGTCTTACCCAGCCGGTTCAGACCTGCCGCCGCCAGAATGATCGCATCGTATTCTCCAGCTTCGAGCTTGCGCAGACGAGTGTCCACATTCCCGCGCAGGGGGTGGATGTCGAGATCGGGCCGCACAGACTTCAACTGCGCTTGGCGGCGCAGACTGCTGGTACCGACACGAGCTGCTCGCGGCAGATCTTCAATAGTTTCGTACTTGCGAGAGCAAAATACGTCGCGCGGATTCTCCCGGGTGGTCACGGCCGCGATCTCAAAACCCTGGGAAAGTTCGGTGGGAAGGTCTTTCAAACTATGTACTGCAAGGTCGATGCGTCCCTCGGCCAGGGCCTCTTCGATCTCCTTGGTAAACATGCCCTTGGTGCCAACCTTGGCGAGGGCAACGTCGGTGATCTTGTCGCCCGTCGTCTTGATAATCTCGAGTTCCACTTCATGACCACATTCACGCAGCAGAGCGCTGATATGATGAGCTTGCCAGAGTGCGAGTTGGGAACCTCGGGAGCCGATGCGGAGACGAGCCATCATGCGCGTCCTCCGGTTCCGCCCCCGGATTGTGCAGCCTTCTTGTCTTTTTCTTTCTCCTGCAGATTAAACAAGCGACGAACGATGTCGACCACCGTGGTGGCTTCGGAATCGCGTGCGGCGCTCTTCAGGGTGGTGATGGGCGTGTGCATGATCTTGTTCACGATGCCATGCGTGAGGGTGTCGATGGCAAGCTCCTGGTCGGGCGATAACACGCCAAGACGTCCACGAACCCGATCGATCTCAGCCTGACGAATGGTTTCCAAATGGTCTTGCAGAGAAACGATCGTAGGTACGACGTCTAGAGTCTGCAAACGAGCCTGGAATCGCTCGACCTCGCTCTCGATAATGGCGGTGGCGTGTTCGGCCTCTTTCTTGCGATCCGCGACGTGCGATGACACGGCTTGCTGCAGGTCGTCGATATCGTAGACAAAGATTCCGTCCAGCTTGTTCATCTCAGGATCGACATCGCGCGGCACGGCGATGTCGATAAAGAACATGGGACGGTTCTTGCGGCGACTCAGGAATAATTCTCCGTGTTCGCGGCGGAAGATGGCGTGCGGGGCTCCGGTAGAGGTAATAACAATGTCGCCTTTGTCGCAGGTATCGTAGAGCCGGCTGAATTCGATGGCCTGGCCGTCGAATTTCTGGGCCAGGCGAATGGCCCGGTCGTATGTGCGATTGGCCACAAAGATCGACGCCGCGCCGTGAGCAAGCAGATGACGAGCTGCCAGTTCACTCATCTTCCCCGCTCCAACCAGGTACACGGTCTTGCCATTCAACGATCCGAAAATCTTCTTGGCGAGTTCAACTGCTACCGAGGCCACCGACACTGCGGATGAGCCCACGGCGGTTTCGGTGCGCACCCGTTTGGCAACCGCAAAGGCCCGAGTGAGCAGCAAATCCAATTGAGAGTGGATCGCACCCACCGCCCGCGCGGTGGCGTAGGCTTCCTTTACCTGCCCCAGGATTTGCGCTTCGCCTAAGATCATCGAATCGAGGCTGGACGTTACCCGAAACAAATGGCGGATGGCCTCGTTTTCGCGATATTCGTAGAGGTGCGGCGCAAGCTCGGCATGTTCAATGTGGAAATAGTCGCCGAGAAACGCGCGCAGGTCAGCGCTACCGTTTTTGGTCTGGGCCAACAGTTCTACTCGATTGCAAGTGCTCAGGATCAACCCCTCGTCAACACCCGGATGTTGAGTGAAGCACCTCAGAGCGTCGGGCAGTCGTGACTCTGGGATCGCCAAGCGCTCCCGCACTTCGACCGGCGCGCTGTTGTGGTTGACGCCGATGAGCTGAAAGTTCATGACTGTGCGAACCTGTGAATGGTGCTGAAGTAGTTGGCTGCCCAAGCAACGATTGCGGCGACAAATGCTCCGGCGGCGAGATAGGCGGCGCGGCGGCCTCGCCAGCCCGCGGTCCAGCGGGTGTAAAGCATGACCAGGTATACGACCCACATCAAGATCGAGAGCAGAATCTTAGGATCGAGAAGGTCCACGCGTCCATAGGTTGTTTGGGCAACGACTGTACCTGCAATCAGACCTAGAGTCATGAAGGGAAAGCCGAGCAGCAGCGAGCGGAATCCGATTTCGTCGATTACTTCAAGTGCGGGCAGGCGCGAGAGCAGTCCGCCTCCCTTTTTCGACTTCAACGAGTGTTCTTGGATGAGATAAAGCAGGCTTGCCCCGAAACTCAGAACGAGCGCGGCGTAGCCGGTGAAGATCAGTGCGATGTGCGCAAATAGCCAACCCCGCGCCAATCCTGGCGATGTCAGCAGGAATGGTTGCTGTCCGGTGGCGGCGACGAAGGTCAGCAGAAAGACCAATGGAAACACGACAATGCCGGGAGACGTGGTTTGATACAGCAGGTACACGATCATGAAAACGACCATGATCAGGAAGCCCAACACCGATTCGGCGTTGTGCACGGAGGTCAAGGTGATCTGACCCGTGAGCAGTATAGAATCCGTGAGCGAAACGAAATGAAAGACCATGCCCAGGTAAGCTGCGTGCAAGGCGATCTTGTTCAACAGGTCGCTGGTGCGGGTTAGCGCGACCAACGCATACAGCAGACCGACGGCGTAAAAACCCAACGCAACTCGCAGCCAAAGTATAGGCATAGCTTGATTTTACGGCTCTTCTACGGGTTCGGGCATCCTCTCCCGATCCGCCAGAGTGATTATAGTCTGCCTTGTCGATGAGGCATAAGGCAGTCGGTGAGATCACAGCTCATTGTGATGTAGCTCACAAATAAGGCTCAAAGGGCTGCATTGAACCGGACCTGTGAGTTGAGAACAGGGGCATTCCCGAGTTCATGGTTCTCAGTCCTCGGTTTGCTGTCACTCCACTCCTAGGGTGGCTAGAACTTGCTCCAGAATCTCGGAGTTCACGAGCAGCCGTCGACCATCGGCCATCATGTTTTCGATCTCATCGAATGCCTTGAACAGCCGCATCTTGACCGCGCCGTACTGTTCCGCTTCGGTGAGGGTGCGAGCGTGACCTGCCGCCCACTCTTTCGTGGCTTCCTCCGGCAGGAAGACGCTTACCGCGAACGTCGTTTTGCGATCAGAGGTGACATCGAATACGTATTCGGTCGCAGCGCCCTCGGACGAGTTGTTTATTCCCGCGCGCTTTCCCACAAAGTAATACTGGTAAACATATCCTTGTCCACCAGTATAGGTTTTCATGCGGCGGATGGTCATGATTGGTCGTTAGTCGTTAGTCGTTAGTCGTTGGAAACGTTGTTCTTCCTCGAATCGGTTGCGAACGACAAACGACCAAGGACCAACGACGGTTGCTACGGTTCAATCCTCGCGTCCCGCAGGCGCTTAACGGCAGTCTCGGAGGACAGCGGTGAATAATAAATCTCTTTAAAAGTATACGATTTCGCCTTCGAAGCTAGGACCGGCATGATTTCGATGTGCCAGTGATAATCCTCGTCGATGGTCTTCCAATAGCCCAGGTTTCCCGACCGGTGCAGGCTGTTGGGCGAGGTGTGCAGTACAAGGTGAAACTCTTCGGTGATGGTGCGTATGCGCTGCAAGGTGCGCCGCAGCAGGGCGCCCAAATCGCGCATCGTCCCTGGACGATTCAGGCCGAAGCGTTCGAAAGCGGCCTCGTGGGTGCGAGGCATGATCCAGCTTTCGTAAGGCACACGCGGCGCATACGGGCACATAGCGACGAAGTCCCCGCGAAGCTCGATCACGCGGAGATCTTGCTTCATTTCCTGGGAAATAATGTCACAGAAAACGCAACGTTCCTTGCTCTGAAAGTATTCGCGGGCGGCGCGCAATTCATACAACACGCGACGAGGCACGAAAGTGTTCGCGGTAAGTTGCGACGTGGGATGCTCGAACTCTTGCCCGGCGCTGTTTCCGTGATCCTTATAGAGGCCTACATATTTGAAGCGGCCGTCGCCTTTAAGATCCTGAATACGCTGCGCGGCAAGCAACAGGAACTGTTCGATCTCGAGGTCGCTTGCAGTCCACAGATGCCGGTCGTGCGAGGGGTTCTCCACCAGGACTTCGTGCGCGCCGATCGGGCGCATCCGGTCGTAAATGCCGTCGCCGCGGCGGGTTGCCTCGCCTTCGATGTGATACAACGCGTTGGGATGGACGACCGCGCGCGCCGACCACGGAGCCCCGGGAGTTCCGGACATGCTGGCGATCAGCTGAGGTGGTTCGCGTGAATCAGGACAGAATCGGCAAAATGGTTCCGGGCGCGGTGGGTTGTCGGGAACGTCGTCGCCCGTAATAACCCAGGAGCGGGTGATCGGATCTTTGCGCAGTTCCATGCATAAGGAAACCATCTCATCGCGGTTGCGTCAACTGCGTTGCCCCCAGAATCCCGTCGTTGGAATCTTGTAACACGGTTCAGAAGTTCGGTTCCATGAGTAATGATCCGGTTTGTTATAATCCGCGCACGAAGCCGCCTGCGATGACTGAGCCGTCCACGCCGTTGATGCGGCAGTATGCCGCTATCAAGAAGGAGCACCCCAGCGCCTTGCTGTTTTTTCGTCTGGGGGATTTCTACGAGCTTTTCTTTGACGATGCCGTTCTGGCATCGCGCGAGTTGCAGATCACGTTGACCTCTCGCAATAAGGAGAAAGGCGTGGCTGTTCCCATGTGTGGCGTGCCTTATCACGCGGCGGAAGGCTACATCTCCAAGCTCATCCGCAAAGGATTCAAGGTCGCTATCTGCGAGCAGATGGAGAATGCCGGTCTGGCCAAGAAACTCGTTCGCCGCGAGGTCACGCGAGTAGTCACGCCCGGCACGGCTGCGGATTCGTCATTGAGCTCTGAGGAAAACAACTTTCTGGCAGCGGTGGCGCAAATCGGGGATCGGGTAGGATTCGCGGCCCTGGATCTTTCCACTGGCGAATTTCGCGCCACGGAATTTCATGGCGAGGACGCGAGCAAACGGATTCAAGAAGAACTGCAGCAGCTCAAGCCCAAGGAACTCTTGTATGGCTCGGCGGCCCCCTTGTTTGAGGAGGGATCGCATGGGGACGGGCGCCCTCGCCCGTCCGGCCGCCCAACAAGCGGCAGTGCCGGCTTCGCCGAGACTCCTCTCGATGATTGGGTCTTCGTCCCCGATCATGCCATCCCCCTGCTCGAAAATCACTTCGGAGTTTTGTCACTGGAGGGCTTTGGACTTGCGGGCAAACCGGCAGCCGCCTCTGCAGCCGGCGCCATCCTCTACTATGTTCGCTCCACCCAACGCGGAACCTTGGATCACGTCGACCGGGTCGGGTTTTACGAAAGGCAGAACCATTTAGTACTTGACGCAGTAACCGTGCGAAATCTGGAACTGATCGAGCCGCTGTTTGCGGGGACCGACGCCGGAGTAACCCTGTTTCATTCGATTGACGCCACGGTCACGCCTATGGGCAAACGCCTGCTGCGCTCGTGGATGCTGCGACCGTCAATCGAAATAGCGGAGATCAATGCGCGACTGGACGCGGTCGAGGCGCAGGTGGATGAGACCATGGCGCGAGAGGAATTGCGGCAAGCTTTGGACGGAATCCTCGATCTGGAGCGCTTGTTGAGCCGCGTAACGCTGGAGACGGCGAATCCTCGGGACGTGCTGGCTCTGGCCGCATCACTGAGAAAGATTCCGGGCCTGCGAGTTGCGCTGGCAAGGTTCGCGATCGAGCGACTGAAGACTCTACACCGCTCTCTCGATGAACTGGGCGATCTGCGGGAGCGAATCGACAAGACCATTGTTCCCGAGCCGCCGATTTCGTTGGTAGACGGTGGCGCGATTCAGAGCGGCGTAGATAAGGAACTCGACGAGCTCCGGGAGCTGAGCCGTAACAGCAAACAATTTCTGGCGCAGATCGAGCAGCGAGAGCGACAGCGCACCGGAATCAACTCGCTGAAGGTCAAGTTCAACTCCATTTTTGGATATTATCTCGAAGTCTCGAAGCCCAACTTGCATTTAGTTCCGCCCGATTACGAGCGCAAGCAGACCCTGGTCAACGCGGAGCGCTTCACGACTCCCGAGCTCAAGGAGTATGAGTCGAAGATTCTCGATGCGCAGGAAAAGATCGTCGAGATCGAGCGGCGCCTGTTCGTGGAGTTGCGTTCGGCCATTGCGGGCGAAGCCAGACGCATCCGGCAAACGGCGTTGGCGCTGGCTGAAGTGGACGTACTTTCGGCATTAGCGCATGTGGCGGCTCTGCGAAACTACTGCCGGCCCAACTTTGACGCTTCTGCGGATATCGAGATCGTTGCAGGAAGGCATCCTGTGATCGAGCAGCAGGAAATGGCGGGCGGCAGCGAGCGCTTCGTGCCCAACGATCTCTATCTCAACTCAACCACAGATACGGTGCTGGTTCTCACCGGTCCGAACATGGGCGGCAAGTCAACCTATCTGCGCCAGGCCGCGCTGGTTGTGATTCTGGCGCAGATGGGATCGTTTGTCCCCGCGTCATCGGCGCGTCTCGGAATAGTGGATCGCGTCTTCACCCGCATCGGTGCAAGTGACAACCTCGCGCGTGGGCGTTCAACCTTCATGGTTGAAATGACGGAGACAGCGGCCATCCTGCACACGGCAACGTCACGATCACTCATCCTGCTCGACGAAGTGGGGCGCGGCACCGCCACGTACGATGGGCTGGCCATTGCCTGGGCAGCGGTTGAATACATCCAAGCACGGCTGCGGGCCAAGACTCTTTTCGCCACGCATTATTTCGAACTCACCGAACTCGCCGAGCGGCTTTCGGGGGTGAAGAATTATCACGTCTCGGTGAAAGAAACCGCCGGCGGAATTGTGTTTCTGAGGAAAGTGGAACCGGGCGCGGCGGACCGTAGCTACGGAATTGAAGTGGCCAAGTTGGCTGGATTGCCGAATGAAGTCATTGAGCGGGCGCGTGAAGTGCTGGCAGAACACGAGAGTGCGGAACAACGCGTGACCGAACAACTGGCCAGCGACGAGTCGCGTCCGCGCCCGCCGGCTCAGCTTACCATTTTCACACCGCTGTCGCAGCCGGTTCTCGAAAAACTACGGGAGGTCGACTTGAATCGGTTGACCCCGCTCGAAGCGCTGAATCTGTTGTCGGAGTTGAAGAAGCAGGTGGATTGAAAAAGACGACATCAATCTCCGGACAGATCGGCCAACTACTTATCGTGGGCTTCGATGGCACCGAGATGTCGCCGCGACTCCGTTCTCTGCTCACTGTGCTACAACCTGCTGGCGTGATTCTTTTCGCGCGCAATGTCACGAGTGGAGAGCAGACTCACAGGCTGCTTCAACAATGCCAGTCTTGCGTCTCCACGCGCTTGTTCACCTGCGTGGACATGGAGGGCGGCCGAGTGGATCGGTTTCGCAACGTCACTGGTCCTACGCCCTCTGCGGCCGACGTCTTCGCAACCAGCAATCGCAAACTCTATCGGAAACACGGGAAGACGATCGGCGAATCTTGCCGAGCCCTGGGCTTCAACACCGCCCTCGCTCCGGTTGTGGATCTGGCGTTTGAAGCCTCGCGCAATGTGATGAGTTCTCGTGCGGTTTCCGCCGATCCCAAAGAAACTACGATTTACGCCCGTGAATTTCTCGCTGGGCTGCGCTCTGCGGGAGTGTTGGGAGCGATCAAACATTTTCCCGGTCTTGGCGAGGCCAATCTCGATACGCACCACGAACTCCCCAATGTGGAGAAGCCGTGGAAGGAGCTGTGGGAGTCAGACATTGCCCCCTATCGCGCCCTCCGTCGGGAAGCTCCATTGATCCTGGTCGGGCACGCTGCGTATCCGGCGGTGACGCGTGATCGAACGCCGGCATCTTTGTCGAAGAAATGGATTACGGACATCTTGCGTCAGAAGATCGGCTATCGAGGGCTCATAGTTTCTGACGATCTCGAGATGGGTGGCGTGCTGAAAGCTGCGCCTATCGACCAAGCGGCTGTCGAATTCGTCCGAGCCGGTGGTGACCTTTGCCTGATTTGCCACATCGAGGAGCACATCACGCGTTCGTACGAAGCGCTGGTAGCAGAGGCGGAGCGCGACGCCAAGTTTGCGCGGCGGGCGAAGGACTCGGTGGCGCGTGTGTTGACGTTCAAGACGAAGTCTAAAGAGTTGAAGCGCTCGGGACCTGCTGCTCCCACTGCGGCCAAGCTTGAGAAGATTTCGCGCCAGTTGTGGGAGTTTAGTGAACAGGTCCGGTTGGCGACGATAAGGCGGCAGGATCAGACATGATCGTTGCCGGAGTGATGAGCGGAACGTCCGCCGATGGAATCAATGTGGCGCTGGTGCGCATAACCTCTTCGCGGAGCCGGGCGGGTATGCCCGGCCTCCATTTTCTGGCACACGCGGAGTACCCTTACCCGAAGCAAGTTCGCCGGACTGTGTTGGCGGCGATGAATTCATCCAAGGCCAGTGTGGCAGACTTGGCCCGATTGAACTTCCTGCTCGCTGAACTTTACGCGGATGCAGTTCTGGCCACGCAGCGCCGTTTTCGTCTGAAGGCCGAACTTGTGGGCTGCCATGGTCAGACGCTTTATCACCAGGGCGAGGTTGCCCCGTTTCTGGGACGGAGGCTTGCGGTCAGCTGGCAGACTGGCGAGGGTGCATTGGTGGCGGCACGCGTCGGTGTACCGGTCGTTTCAGATTTTCGGTCAGCCGACATGGCGGCCGGCGGCAAGGGGGCTCCGCTGGTTCCCTTCCTTGATTTTCTTTTGTACCGCGACAGTCGTGTCGGCCGAATCGTGCAAAACATTGGTGGGATCGCGAACTTGACCGCGATCCCAGCGAGCGCGTCTCCCAATGAAGTAGTGGCATTCGACACCGGTCCGGGCAATATGCTGATTGATGCCGTCACGGACCAACTGTTTGGCAAAGCGTTCGATGGCGATGGCAGAATTGCTGGCTCTGGAGCGGTGCTCAATCCGGTAATCAGCGACGTTATGCGGGGGGCATTCTTTCGACGTAAGCCACCCAAGACAGCCGGTCGCGAAGAATTTGGACGTGAGTTTGCCCAGAATTTCGTTCGTCGGTGCGGGCGCGTCGATAAGCGCGATATCGTTGCCACTGCCACGGCATTGACAGCCAGGTCGATCGCGGATGCGCTTCGACGGTTCGTAATACATCGAACAGGCACCTACCGAGACTTCATTGTTTCTGGCGGCGGCGCGAGTAATCCGACGCTCATGGCTATGTTGGCGAACGAATTGCGACCGCTTGGCCTGCAGAGACGTACGTCGGATGAATTCGGGCTGCCCTCGGAGGCGAAGGAAGCTGCCGCGTTCGCACTATTGGCTTTCCAGACTTGGAACCGCCGGCCATCGAATATGCCCTCTGCTACCGGAGCAAAGAGATCCGCAATTCTGGGAAAGATTTCCTATGCGTGAGCGGAACTTTTTTCGCCGCTTTGCGGCGAATGCACAGCTAGGCGCGACTGTGCCCACGTTGTCTTTGCTAGCTCTTACGCTTTTCATTCCTTTACTGTCCTGCTCCGGCAAGCCCGATCCCAACACTTTAGTGATGATTATCGAGAGCAGCCCCACTAATTTGGATCCGAGGATTGGCCTGGATGCGCAATCCGAGCGCATCGATGAACTGCTCTTCGATGACTTATGCACTCGAGACGACCATTTGAACGTTCGGCCTGGACTGGCCGAGCGTTGGGAAACTCCCGATCCTCTTACCTACGTATTCCACCTGCACGAGGGTGTGAAATTTCACGATGGGCGACCGCTCACCTCACGCGATGTAAAGTGGACATTCGATTCTCTGCTGCAAGGGAAAATTCGCAGCACCAAAGCAGCAGCGTACCGGCTCGTGGATCGAGTGGATGCGCCCGACGACTATACAGTGGTGTTTCATCTTAAGGAGCCATTCGCCACTTTGTTGTGGAACGTTTCTGACGGTGCCATCGGAATCGTGGCCTACGGCACCGGCGATGAGATCAGCCGGCATCCCGTTGGCTCGGGCCCATTCCGTTTCGTCAGCGCTGAGCCGGACAAGGAAGTCGTCATTGAACGCAACGACGCATATTGGGGAGAAAAGGCTCATCTGAATCGGGTGCGGTTCGCCGTGATTCCAGATGCCACAACTCGCGCGCTTGAATTGCGCAAAGGCAGTGCCGACATTGCGATCAATTCCCTGACCGGGGACATGGTGCTGGCGCTCGAACGCGAGCCCAATCTGGAGCTGCTGCACGCCCCGGGAACGGTACTCGCTTACATTGCGTTCAACACTCGCGATCCGATCCTCAAAGATGTGCGGGTGCGGCAGGCCTTGTCGTATGCCATCGACCGAACGCCGATCATTCACTATCTGCTGCGCGATTTCGCGCGGCCTGCCTACAGCCTGCTTCCTCCCGAGAGCTGGGCGTACAACGGGGATGTGCCGCGCTTCGACTACGATCCCGATCGGGCGCGGCAATTGCTCGATCAAGCCGGATATCCGGCTGTGAACGGCGAACGTTTGCATCTCACCATGAAAACCTCGACTGAAGAAAGCACGCGGCTGATGGCCGCCGTGTTTCAGCAGCAGTTGCGCCAGGTTGGCATCGTCTTGGATATTCGTACTTTCGAGTTCGCTACTTTCTTTTCTGACGTCACGCGTGGCGCTTACCAGGTGCATTCCCTGCGCTGGGTCGGAGGTAACGAGGACCCGGACATCTTTGAATATGTTTTTCACTCGGCGAAATTCTCGCCGCACGGCGCCAATCGCACCTACTATGCCAACCCTCGCGTGGATGCGCTGATCGACCAGGCGCGCGGCGAACTCGATCAGAACACGCGCAAACAGATCTATGCGGAGATCCAGCAAATCTTGGCCGAAGATTTGCCTTACATCAACCTGTGGTATTACGAGAATGTAATGGTGCACACGCGACGAGTACGAAATCTGACGCTGAACCCGCCGGGAAATTATGATTTTCTGAAAACGGCAGACCTGGCACCTTGACCGTGACATTGGACCAGCCCCCACAGCAGCGCAAGAAAGCAGCTCCGGGACCGCGTGTTACCATCGAACTCTCGGTAAATTTCACGTGCGCATTCTTTTTATCGGTGACATTTTTGGCAGACCGGGACGAACCATCGTCAAGGATCGCCTGTCGGCTCTCGTAAAAGAGCACGCCATTGATCTCGTACTCGCCAACGGAGAGAACGCAGCCGCCGGCTTCGGCATCACCCCGCCGTTGGCCGAAGATCTTTTCGAAATGGGCATTGATGTACTGACCACCGGCAACCACATCTGGGACAAGCGCGAGATCATTGACTACTTCAACGCCGCCGACGGGAATCCGCATAGTCCGGCTCGGCGGGTGTTGCGGCCCGCCAATTACCCGCCCGGAATGCCGGGGTGGGGCTTATACGAGGGTCGCAAAGGCAACGTTCCATATGCCGTCATCAATCTGCAAGGGCGCGTTTTTATGGCCTCGAATGACGATCCCTTCCGCGTGGCCGACCAGTTGCTAAAGGAAATCAAGGCCAAAGTTATTTTCGTCGATATTCACGCGGAGGCAACTTCGGAAAAGGTTTCGCTGGGCTGGTATCTCGATGGACGAGTCACGGTCGTGGTCGGCACCCACACCCATATTCCCACGGCCGATGAACGCGTGTTGCCGGGCGGCACTGCTTACATCACCGATGTGGGCATGACCGGACCTTACGACAGTGTGATCGGGGTGAAGAAGGAATTGATCGTAGGCAAATTTCTTAGCAATATGCCAACACGATTCGAGGCAGCGACGGGGGATGTCCGCCTGTGCGCGGTCGTGGTGGATTGTGATGAGCGAACTGGCCGGGCCAGACAAATCACGCGCCTCATGGTGGCATAGAGAAGTGGCGTAGAGAACTGGGCTTCGGGCTTTAGGCTTCAGGAACTGCAAAGCACAATCATGAGCGAATTCCAACTTCGGACCCAAGCAATCAAATCGAACGGCTTCCAGTGGATGAGCGCAGATGCCTATCTTTTCGACATTGATGGCACGCTGCTCATCACCCGCGACGGCGTCCATCGGAACGCTCTGCATCAATCGATGCGCGAGGCATACCAGGTGGACACTACGATTGACGGTATTGCCTATCACGGCAAGACCGACCTGGGGATCTTGCGCGCCGCTCTCGACCGCGTTGGAATTTCAGGCGAGAGATTCGAAGCAACACTTCCGGCAGCGCTGGAAATTGTTCGTCGCGAGGTGTCAGCGAACGCGCATCGCGTTACGCGAACCGTCTGCTCTGCAATTCCCGACGTGCTTGCTGAATTAAAGTCCGCCGGCAAGTTGCTGGGTGTGGCTTCCGGCAATCTCGAATCCGTCGGCTGGCTCAAGGTCGAAGCAGCCGGGCTGCGCGAATTTTTCAGCTTCGGCTGCTTCACTGACCGGCACGAAAGCCGCGCGGACATCTTTCGCCAAGGTGTGATCGAAGTGCAACGCAGGCTGGGCAAATCTGCGACGGTTTGTTTTATCGGTGACACTCCCGAAGACATCAAGGCGGCTCGTTTGGCAAATTCCAAGATCGTCGCGGTATGTACTGGGATTTTCACCGCTGATGACCTTCGGCACTTTGAACCCGATGCCTGCGTGGCCTCATGCGCGGATTTGCTAACCAAAATGGCTCGAGAGTGAGTTCATACGTCGAGGGCCCGTTTCAACTCCGCGCGATTGCGCGCTGGCAAATATCGCAGCGCTGCCCGCGCCAACGCCAGATAGACCTCCGTAGCTTCCGGGACTTTTCTCACGACCTGCAGATGCTTGCGCACGATCTCCGCATCGCCCCGTACGATGGGCCCGCTGAAAGCTCCAGCCCCTCCGAGCGCCGCGTAGTTCGCAATGGTCTGTCTCACGATCGGAAGCACCATTTTGCGCGCCTCAACTGCGGATAACCCAGCCCTGCGAGCCAACTGTTCCGCGGTCACCAGCATCGCCACAAGCAATGGTGAAGCGAACGCTCCCCACGCATGGTAAGCGGCCTTGTGTTGCGTGCGAATCGTGAAGGCTTCACCACCAAGAGCCCGCACGATCTGCCGCGCCGAGCGAACCGCCGCCGCATCGCCTTCCATCGCAAAGGGCACTCCCCTGAGAGACGGCAGCGAGCCAGTCACAAATGTCATCAGCGGATGAACCGAAGCGACCGCCGCTCCACCCTGGCGCAAAGACTGCAGTTCGTCGCTCGCCAGGGCACCGCTCGAGTGGAACGCGATTTTGTTTGTCCAGTCAACAACCGAAGCAAGCTGGCGTGCCGCCGCCGCAATCTCACGATCGGGCACGCAGAGCCATACAAGATCTGCATCCAGACGAGCGCGGTCGCTGGTCGAGGAGTGCGTTTTGACTCTTCGAGCCAGATCACCGGCCTTCCGTTTTGATGCCGCGCTGCTGCCGGAAACGATTTCGGAGATGGTGTATCCCGCTCGCTTTAGCTCCAGCGCCAACGCTCTGCCCAGTCTTCCCGGGCCGACAATCGCAATCCGTGGTTTCGCTGCCATCGCGGGCAGCATATCAGGGCAGTTGCTGTAGTGACAAAATCTCTGCGCCAGCTTGATCAACGCGGTATAGCCCTTGTCGCTTATATTGTTGTTATGCAGAAATCATCCCATTCCAAGACCAAAGCTCGGGTTCTTTCTTCTGTCGAAGCCTACCGTGGCCCCGCCTTTTGGGTTACCACCGATCAGGTATTGGAGCCCTCAGGCGTGCGCGGCCGTCGCGACATCGTGCACCACACCGGCTCGGTCGTGATTCTCGCGGTTGACAATACCCACTCCGAGCCTCGCGTGCTGCTGGTGCGCCAGTATCGCCATGCCGCCCAGCAGTATCTCTGGGAGCTCTGCGCAGGTCGCATCGATAAAGGAGAAACCGAATTGACTGCGGCCAAACGTGAACTGCTCGAGGAAACCGGCTATGCTGCTGCGCGCTGGAAGCGAATCTTGAAGTTTTATGCGAGCCCCGGTTTTGTTGCCGAAACCATGTCCATTTATATAGCGACCGGCCTGCGTCCCGGCATCGCGCAGCCGGAGGAAGATGAGGTCATCGAGACGAGATTTTTTCCTCTCAGCGTCGCCGTCCGCATGGTAATGACCGGTCGCATTCACGATGGCAAGACGATCTCAGGCGTGCTCTGGCTGGCTCAAGAATGCGGCCGCCCCAAGAAACGTAAATAGCTACTCTTTGTGACTCTCCCATGATTCGTTCCTCTTGACAGCCTCTTCGAGTAGCCGGAAAATGGCAGGAAAATCGGAGGGCATGGATTCGATCAGGAAAGTTCTGTGCCCCAGGGGGCGTAAGTGGAACGCTTGAAAGGTACGGTGAAGTGGTTCAACAATGCCAAAGGATATGGATTTATCGGCCGGGATGACGGGGCCGACGTGTTTGTCCATTACAGCGCAATTACGTCGGAAGGATACAAGAGCCTGCAGGAGGGGGATCAGGTAGAGTTTGAGATAACCCAGGGACCAAAGGGACCGCAGGCTTCGAATGTTACAAAGGCTTCGTAAAGTAACACATTAAGTTGCCTAGAAATGCGTCACGCGATCGTCGCGCGGCTTGGCACTTCGCCGGCTCAGCGGGTATGTCGTTTCACTTCCGACAAGTCCGCTCGGATCCAGTTTTGTCTTTTTCGACTCTGCACTACCAGTCTCACGGCATGATCGAGCCGTATCGAAGCTCTCCTCGGTAATTTGACGCGTCTGCTTTTTGGGTGTATCTGTATTGGCGCGTCACATGTCCAAACGTATCTTCTTGCTGCTCACGGTATTCGCCGCGCTGCTAGCCCCTGCGCGGGACAAGCCGGAAAACTGGCTGGAGGTTCGCAGCCCGCATTTTATCGTTCTGAGTGACTCCAGCGAGAAGCAGTCACGACACGTCGCCGACCAGTTCGAGCGCATGCGGACAGTGTTTCACGCAATGTTTCCGCAAGCGCACGTCGATCCTGGAACTCCCATCATCGTGTTAGCCGTCAAAGACAAAAAGGACTTTCAATCGCTCGAGCCAGAAGCTTATTTGGCCAAGGGGCAAATTGAGCTTGCAGGGCTCTTCTTACGAGCACCGGACAAGAACTATGTTCTTCTGCGGCTCGACGCTCAGGGTGAGCATCCCTACGCAACGGTTTATCACGAGTACACACATCTGCTTTCGAGCCGGGCTGAGGCGTGGCTGCCACTCTGGCTTAACGAAGGCTTGGCTGAGTTCTATCAAAACACGGACATACGGGATAAAGAAGTGCTGTTAGGGGAGCCGAGCACGGAAAACATCCTTCTTCTGCGTCAAGAACACCTTCTGCCGCTCGCTACCCTGTTCGCGGTGGACTATAACTCGCCGTACTATCACGAGGAGAACAAGGGTTCGATCTTCTACGCCGAATCCTGGGCTCTGACTCACTATCTTGAGGTGAAAGATACCCGGGAGAATACTCACCGCTTAACCGATTATGTGAAACTGGTAAGCCAAAAGATGGATCCTGTCACCGCCGCCACGAGCGCTTTTGGCGACTTGAAGCAACTGCAGGCAGCGCTCCAGAAATATGTCGGACAAGGCACTTTCTATCAATTCAAGGCACCACTTTCCACAGATGTCGACGAAACAGCCTTCAAGGTAGCAGCGATCAGCCCGGCTCAGGCGGATGCGGTGCGCGCGGACTTTCTCGCTTACAACCAGCGCACCAAGGACGCACGGACTTTGCTTGAACAGGTACTGCGAGAAGATCCGACCGGCGCGTCGGCGCATGAAACCATGGGATACCTGGAGTTCCGCCAGGGCAATCTCGCCGAAGCCCGGAAATGGTACGAGCAGGCGGTAAAGCTGAATTCGCAGAGTTTTCAAACTTATTACTATTTCGCGGCCATTACGATGAACGCCGGCCAACTCGACTCCGAAAACAAATCGCAAGTCGAAAACAGTCTGCGCACCGCCATCAAACTCAATCCTTCCTTTGCTCCGTCCTACGATCAGCTGGCAGTCTTTTATGGAATGCGGCGCGAGAATCTCGACGAAGCTCACACCCTGGTCCTCAACGCAGTGCAATTGGATCCTGGCAATCTTCACTACCGGCTGAGTACGGCTAATATTTTGCTGCAAATGCAGCGTCCCACCGACGCCATAGCCGTGCTGCAGAACGCAGCGAGTCTGGCCAAGACCCCCGACGAAGCCAGTTCGGTCCAGAATCTGCTGGAGGCAGCCCAGCAATACCAGGCGTCGCGCGACCAACTGGAGCAATCACGCGCTATGCAGGGAATTCAATCTACTGGTGCTCAGGGGCAACCTTCAGTGCAGGCGACGCTCGGCAATGCCAAACAACTCGCGCCTGAAGAGCCGCATGGGCCGCGCCACGGGGTAAAGGGCACGATTAAGGATGTGCAGTGCTCCCTGCCCGCAATCATGGAACTGAAAGTCGAGGGCGATGGCAAGACGCTCCCCCTGCATAGTAATAACTACTTCAAAATTCAGTTCACTGCTTTGAACTTCGCGCCGGGGGGCGAACTTCATCCTTGCACCGATTTGGAGGGCATGAAGGCGAATGTAGAGTTTTTCGAATCCTCTGGCAAATTCACTGAAGGTCAGATTTTTTCCATCGAACTCAGGAAATAGAAAACCCCCTGTCGTCATCGAGTGGAGCGCGGGACCGGGATCCTTCGTGCATGCCGACGAAAGCCCAGATTCTTCGTCGCTTCGCTCCTCGGAATGACAGAGAGTAGTGGGTCGATCAGGATAACTGGCTCGAAGACGTTGCTCGAAGGCGTTGCTAGAAGACCAGGGCCTCGCGCATACCCTCGAAGTGAATTTCCAGGAGAGTGCGCGATCCGTCAGGATTTCTTCTGTACATGTACGCATTACGCGGGAATTTGGCGTCATGTTTCACCCATTTGCCGTCTGCTTCCGCCACCGTCAAATTGTTGTGCTGAAATTTGACCGTCGCGTTGCCGACGTACGATTCCCAACGGATTATGTAATCCCCCTCGGGCGTGCGCGCACCGCCGAGCACCACCGGGGAACCTAGCGTAAAGTCCCGCGAGCCTCTTACGAAGGTTCGCGGCTTGAAGCCGCTCGAAACCAGATTGTCGTGCGTGGATTTGGCGTGGTCCTCATCGCCGTAGGGACCTACAAGTACGTGGTAGGAATTCGTCCATAGGAAACCCTTCTGAACGGCGGTTACGGGAAACCCGAGTTGCGCCAGCTTGTCGGTTTCGTCGTGAGCCTGCGATGGATTCTTGAATTTGCCTACTTCGAAGAAGAGTTCGGAAGTCGCAGCTGCATTCGCTGCGGGGTTCGCCGGTCCAGATTCTTCGGTGCGCACAGCCGGTTGGGCGGCAGGCTGCGCTGCGGGTGGACTGGCCGGTTGCTGCTTCGGAGTTGTGTCGAGTTTAGTCGGAACCAGGTTGGACGCGGTCGCGACGGGGGGCGCGGTCGTTGGGACGGAAGGTGTCGTCGCCTTCAACGAAGTCGGCGTAGTGGCAGCCGTGGCAGCGGGTTTGGGAGTGGGATTGCTAACGCTGCTGGGCGTAGCCGGGGGCGGAGTTGGTAATGGTTCAACTGCCTCGACCTTCGCCTGCTGAAGCTTCGCTGTGTTCGATGAAGGTTGTGGCGCGAGCTTTTCGGGTTGTGGCAGGGCCTTCTCAGCTTGCGGAGCAGGAGCCGGCACAGGCGCAGGCGAGATCGTCTTCTGCTCTGCTAACACCGCCTGTGCCGCTGGCTGCACGATCTGCGGCGCTGGGGATACTGTCGCCGGCGCCGTAGCTTGCGGCTCTGGCGACACAACCGGAGACGCTGCTTGCACGGCTGAGATCTGCGGTTCCGGTTTCGCCGCAAACCGCTCTCCCAAGTGGATGAGCCACACTCCAACCTCGCGGCGATAGCCGTTAAATAAGAACCCACCCGCTACCAAAACCGAAACCATGAGCCCGGTCGCCAAACCCCGTGAGAAGCCGCTCAATTGAATCGGTACTCTGGGCTCTGCTGAGCTAGGCCTGACCTTTGTGTTCCAGGAGCCGTTAAACGCGGGAACTGCTCGCAGCGACGTCGCTGCTGACCCAGAGTCAGCGGGGAGTGGTGTCGAAGGCTGGTTGATCCAATCGCGAATTTTTTCGCGGGCTTCGGCGGGCAGCGCAGTGAAGCGCAAGCCTCCCTTTTGCGTTTCGTCCGTCCACGCCAGCGTACCATCGGCTTCGATTCGCTGGTTCTGGTCGGAGAACCAGAAGCGGATCTTTCCATTATTTCCATTGGGTTTAATCGGATCGTAGGAGTGAAAGCACAGTCCTCCATCCGAGACATTCAGCACGATGCCGCCGTTGTCCGGCTCGATGTTGATATAGGCGTGCCTCTCCATTTTCGTCCGTGCAGTTTGGCGTCGTTCCGGGCCTGTCATTGCACCACCAATGAGTAGAGAGAAATTTATGGGTAATCGCAACGCGTGCAGCAATCGAGTCCGTTCAAAAAGCGGCGAACTGACCTGCAGCAGGTGACTTACGTCGGAATCTCTAGTTTTGACTTTCCGACAGAGCCGTAATATACACCCGACCGCCCCGACGCACAATATTTAGCTCATTAGCTCACGCCAGAATGACCCGAGCCTGATTCCCTTCACGGACAGCCAACACCTTGGGCATCCCGTGTACGCCAAATGGGGTCGACCGGGATCTCCTTCCCACCTATACACCGAAACGCGTTTCGCGAGCCAACAGTCCCTGAAGGCCCCGGCACGGGGTTACTAGTGAAACTGCTAGTTGTATCTCTTCACGTAACGGTTTAGTTCTAGACGGCTAGCAAAAATGCTAGTTGCGTGCCGTTAGGCGAGGGCCGCAGAGGGAGATGCTGATCCGACTCGTCTCCAGGTAACTGTGTCCATCTCGCCTTGGCCCACCGACGGGGTCCATTACCTTTGCGAGTCCTCAAATCTCAATTAGGACCGAACTGTATCAATGGCGCGGCGTCGAAGGCGGGGCCGTGTTCTGCCCGACTCGCGTACCACGGGCAGTTCAGCAAATCTGCACTGAATTCCTGCTCTGGGAGAAAGCATGCCAGGCACAGCTCCTAGTCTAGGATCGCGACTTTATTTGTGGCCAGCTATCGCTGTCGCCCTTCTGGTAACTCAGGCAGCTCTCTCACTCACGCTGAAGCAAGGCCCCATCCTGGTCGCATTCTGCGAAATCACCTATCTCCTTTTGCTTCTCATGGCCAGCGGCGTGGCCGCCCTGAATGCAATTCAGAGCAGGCAAACCATCCGGTTATTCTGGTTATTCCTCGCCGGAGCATTTGGCCTGTGGGCGCTGGTCCCGTGCTCTTGGTTTTACAGTGTGGTCCTGCACGGCAAGATTCCCGCCTTCCTGTTCGATAATCCTCCATTATTTCTGCACATCGTCTTGATGATCGCGGCGGTGGCATCGCGCCCCCATTTGCGACTACCCACTCACAGGCCGTATCGGGCCACGTTCAACTTTCTCGTCTTACTCTTCGTTTGGGTCTTTGCCTACGCCTACCTCCTGTTTCCTTACCAGTATGGGTCCCAGGCGTCGGCCATGATCTTGCGCTTTGAGGGTCTTTACTTCACGGAAAATCTCTTGCTCCTCGGAGTTCTGGGCATGGTGATCTTTCGATCCCAACCTCCCTGGAAGTCCATCTATTGGCATCTATTCGGGGCGTCTGCTCTGTATGCGTTCGGTTCATTGGCTGCAAACGTCGTTTGGGCCTTGAAGGACCCTTCGGGCGATTTGACGGGAACCTCTTTCCCCGCCGCAAGAGGTTTAATCGGAATGGTTTTCACCGCCGTCATCTCGTGGTTTGTATGGATCGGTCTGCAGGGCCGGAGACTGGCACCGCAGCTGGCGCAGACCGTTCAGTTGGACACCACGGACACGACGTATAGCTCCGTTCTGGCTATGCTCGCCGTGCTTGCGGTCCCGATTGTCGGCGTCTGGGAACTGTTCCGCACCGATGAACCGTTTGGCACTCATGAGATTCGCCTGCTTTTGGTAATGATCGCCGGGGTGGTTCTAGCCGTCGCCGTCTTCATCCAGGATTACCTTGCCAACCGCGAGTTCACTTCCGATGTCAGCGTGGCGCACGATCGGCTTCGCCTGGCCATGGAATCCAGCAAATCAACCGGCTGGGATTGGAACTTGAAGACCGGACAAAACATTTGGTTCGGTGATCTGGAGACCACATTCGGGATCGAGGCCGAGACCTATCTCCCAGGCGACCAGGAATTTTATGAACGAGTGCATCCCGACGATCGGGAGCGCGTTTCGAAAGCGCTTGCCGATGCGATGCAAAACCAGAAGCCGTACGCCGCAGAATTTCGTGTAGTGCGAGCGGACGGGACTATACGCTGGGTCACAGACCGGGGCAAGTTTTACTACGCCGCCAACGGCAATCCCGAACGTGCGTCAGGGATCGGCGTGGACGTCACTGAGCGTAAACAGGCCGAGGAAGCACGGTTGCAGAAAGAGGCAGATCTAAGAAAGACCGAGCACCTGGCCAAGGTAGGCGCCTGGCAATGGGACCCCGAAATGGACACGGTAACCTGGTCGGAAGAACTCTATCGAATCGCTGGTCTCGATCCCAATCAGCCAGCCCCCAACTATAAGGAACACCCGAAGCTCTACACAGCAGAAACCTGGAAACGTGTGCAGGGCGCCGTAGAGGAAGCCTTGCGGAGTGGAGCCCCGTACGAACTCGATCTCGAGATGGTCCGGCCGGATGGAAACACGAGATGGCTCATCGCTCGGGGCGAAGCAAAACGCGATGCCACCGGCCGCGTCGTGCAGCTTCGTGGCACGGTTCACGATATCACTGAGCGTAAACGGGCCGAAGACGCGATGCGGGAAAGCGAAGAACGCTTCCGTTTGGTGTCGAACACGGCTCCTGTCCTGATCTGGATGTCGGGCACCGACAAGCTGTGCACCTATTTCAATAAGCCCTGGCTCGACTTTACCGGCCAGTCAATTGAGTCGCAGCTGGGAAACGGCTGGGCGCAGGGGATTCACGCCGAAGATCTGCTGAGGTCCCTGAATACCTACACCCAGGCTTTTGATAAGCGCGAGGACTTCAGGATGGAGTATCGGCTGCGCCGGCACGATGGCGAGTACCGCTGGATTCTCGACATTGGGGTGCCGAGATTCAATCCGGACCGTTCATTTGCCGGCTACATCGGGTCGTGCATGGATGTCACCGAGCGCAAGCTTGCAGAAGAGGCTCTTTCCAATGTCAGCAGCAGGTTGATTGAGGCGCAGGAGCAGGAGCGCACCCGGATCGCAAGGGATCTTCACGATGACATCAATCAACGGCTGGCATTGCTCGCCATCGAGCTTGAACGACTCAAGATGGACGTGCCCGACTTAAGCGTGGAGCTCCTCAGCCGCGTGGGCGAATTACGGAAATACACGGCTGACATAGCCAGTGATATCCAAGCCTTGTCCCATCAGTTGCATTCTCCCCGTCTGGAATATCTCGGCGTGGTTGCGGCCATGAGAGGTTTTTGCCAGGAATTCGGCGAGAAGCAAAAACTTGAAATTGACTTCAAGAGCCACGACCTTCCAACGCCGGTACCATCGGACATTTCCCTTTGTCTGTTCCGAGTTCTGCAGGAAGCCCTGCACAACGCCGCGAAGCATAGCGGCGCACAGCACTTCGTAGTGCAATTTTGGGGAACACCGGGTGAGATTCATCTCACGATTTGCGACACTGGCGTGGGCTTTGACCTTGAAGCAGCGATGAAGGGCCGAGGTCTGGGTCTGGTCAGCATGCAGGAACGAGTCAGGCTGGTGAACGGCACGATCTCGATTGCTTCGAAGTTGACGCGCGGCACGGAGATAACCGTTCGGGTTCCAGTGAAAGTGGTCGCCACAAATGAGACTAAGCCTACTAGCGTGAACTTAGCGTTTTCCCGCGCCGGTTAGTATGCGTTGATGCATTCCGCTCGGACGTTTTTCCCGACTTTGCCTTCTGTTTCTCTGAGTTTCGATCTCGACATCAGTCGAAAATTTATGAAGCGCGTTCTCACACTGTTCCTTTTGTTGTTATCGGACGTCGCCTTGCCGGGCGCGCAAACATTCCGCGGCTCCATCAACGGCACTGTCACCGATCCGTCAGGCGCGTTTGTTCCGAATGCTCAAGTACAAGCCATCGAGAAAGCAACCAGTGTGAACCACAACACAGTCACAACCGCGGACGGCCAGTTTTCCGTGCAGGATCTTCCCCTCGGCGACTATAAGATCGTCGTTGCAGCTTCTGGATTTGCAACTTACAACGCAGATCGCGTGCGAGTAACGGCCGGTTCCATTTACACCTTGCCAGTCAAGCTTTCTCTTGCGCAGGAAAACAGATCGCTGGACGTGTCGGCCGCTCTGCTCACCGTCGATGCGAGCACTGCGACTCAGAGCGATTCGATCCCGGAAGAAGCTCTACAGAACATGCCTCTGAACGGGCGGGACTTCACTCAATTGATCGCCATAGCGCCGGGCTACGGAGGCTACTCAATTAACGGAGGCGGCACGATCAACGGGGCTCGTAACAACGGAGTCAACTGGCAAATCGACGGCACGGATAACAATGACTTCTGGTACAACATTCCCGCGATCAACCAGGGGGGCGTCTCGGGAATCGCTGGCGTGGTAATGCCCATCGACGCCATCGCAGAACTCTCTACGCAAACTGAGTCGACCGCGGAATCCGGGCGCGACGCCGGAGGCACAGTCAACGTAGTGCTCAAGTCCGGCACCAATCAAATACACGGGACGGCCTACTATTACAACCGCAACGAGTTCTACGCGGCGCGCTCACCTTTCTTCGTGCCAACCCCGGAGTTCCCAAGGGCCCCCAGACTCCGCAATGAAAACTATGGATTCACCGTGGGCACACCCATTATCAAGAACAAGACATTCTTGTTTGTCGGCTTTGAAAAGCAGAACTACATTTTTGGACTAACGGGTTTGGCTACCGAACCGTCGTCGGCATGGATTCAGAGCGCTCAGAGTCTGCTTACGAAATACAACGTCCCGCAAAGCAGCCTTTCGACGAACCTGTTTTCAACCCTGTGGCCAACTTCGATCAGTTCCCTGCCCGGCACCCTCAGCAACTTCTTCGGCAACGACCCCGCCACTGGATACAGCTACAACTACGTGGCAAAGCTGGATCACAATTTCAACGACAAGGAACATCTGTCGGGACACTGGTTCATGGGACAAGGAAACCAAATCCAACCGCCGGGTGCGGCGTTGGTGCTGGTCGAGGCGAGCTCCAATCTCGGCTACTATTTTGAGGCCGCTCCCATCCGCGTGGAGAATTACTCTGCGGTACTAGACTCGCAGTTCACGCCCAAGTTGAGCAATCAGGCGCTCTTTGGAGTCAGCTATTTCAATCAGGTATTTCATGATGCCAACAACAGTTTCGATACGAGGGCGTTGGGTCTGTATCTTAGCCCGGACGCGCTGATCAACGGCCAGCCCATTCTCGGCGCCCCGAATATCGTCATCTCCGGGTTCGATCAGGTGGGGATCACGCCGCCGGAGGGCCGTAACGACATCACCGGTCACCTGACGGACATCGTTTCCTGCGTTACCGGCAGGCACGAGCTGCGTTTCGGAGGGGAAGTGCGTCAGGGCAGAGTGGACGAATTCTATTTCCGGCGGTCACTGGGGAGTTTCACGTTCGATGGTACACAAGGACCATGGGCTGGAACGTGCCCTGCGGCCAATGCCACATGCTCAAACACACTGGCTCTGGCGGACTTTTTGGCTGGAGATGTGAGCAAGTCCTCAATCGCTGTGGGAAACGCGGAGCGGCATGTCTTGGTCAACTCATTCGCTTTGTTCGGGCAGGATGCGTGGCGTGCGACACCAAACCTGACTTTGAATCTAGGCCTTCGCTACGAATACGCCGGCCCTTTGCACAATGGCGACAACAATCTCCCGGTCTTCATACCGGGCAGGGGCTTAGTCATCCAGGGAGATGGTATCGGTTCCATCTACCCGGCGGACAAAAACAACTTCGCGCCAAGATTCGGTTTTGCTTATCAACCCGGGCATAGCGATAACGTCGTGGTGCGGGGCGGATTCGGCGTCTTCTACGAGCAGACCGCCATCAGTCCGCTCCTCGACAATCGTCCGCCAAATGCTGCGGCTAACGGCTTGGAAAACAATCCGGCAGGTCCGGACGCAGTCGACAACTACAGCCGGAATGCCTATAACTGGCAGACGGTTCAGCAGGGCAGTCAATCGATCTTCCCAGGAGTCGTGACTTGCGCAAGCCTGAACTACACCCTTGAGCCGGGCTGCGGCATTCCGAATCCGGCGACCGGAGCCAATATCTACAACGTGTTCTCGGTCGCCCAAAATTTCCGCACGCCTTATTACCTGAACTATGACCTGCAAGTGGAGAAAGGTTTCGGGAACGTCGCCGTATTGCAGATAGGCTACGTCGGCAGTCTGGGACGCAAGCTCACGATCACGGAGAACATTAATCAGAACGGCGCATTCAACGCCCAGTACCCCAACGTCGGATCCATCAACCAATTCAATAGCGGAGTGACCTCAAACTACAACTCCCTGCAGAGCGTGCTGAAGATACGGTCCTGGCATGGCTTTACCTCGCAGTTCGCCTACACCTGGGCCCATGCCCTGGACGAGGCCACTGAGTTCCGTGGCGTGATTCCCCTCGACGGCATCAACCTGAATCAGGAGTACGGAAACAGCGACTTCGACACACGCCAAAACTTCACCGGTTATTGGACGTACGATATTCCCGGGTCGTCGCATGGACCGAAAATCCTTACCCGCGGTTGGCAGTTGAGCGGGCTCTTGTCGTTCCATTCTGGACAGCCGTTTAATTTCCCCGGGTTAGGTGCATCTGGCAGCCAGCGCCCCGGCTTGAACCTGATCGGCGACCCATTTGCCGGGGTTTCGCACGCCTTCCACCAGGCCACTGGCGAGCAGTGGGTCAACCCTGCTGCATTCTGTGTGCCGTCGCCGAACTGTCTGCCAGACGATCCTAATGGCGATCTCTCGCGCAATAAATTTTACGGCCCCCGTTTTGCCGACGTGGATATTTCAATTATCAAGAATATTCCGATTACCGAACGTTTCAAACTGCAGCTTCGCGCGGAAATGTTTAACGTATTCAATCGGATCAACCTCGCGACCGGGGGAGGCTCGGTAGGATCCAGTGGATATGTCACCGACACCATCGGCGATTTCTTCGGAGGTCCCGGCATCGGACCAGGGGAGCCTTTCAACATGCAGCTTGCCGGAAAGGTGATTTTCTAGCCCGGAACCGGGTACAAATTTTGTCGGTCGTTCCTATTCTCCGCGAGCCTCAGAAAAGGTAAGATGCAGTGTCTCCGCGCCGTAAGCTCGCCGACCCGAGCTATGTGTACAATCGACCGCGGATAGTCGACGAAAGAAGAGACCGAAGAAAGAGGGGGCGCATGAAATTGAGAATGTTTATCCTTTGCGCAATTTATGTCGGGATGGCGTGCACGGCTGCGGCTGACACGCTGGTTCTGACCAACGGCCAAGTCATCACCGGGACTTTCCTCGGCCGCAGCTCGGCGGGAGTTCAGTTCGTCGGGCCCGATGGAACCAGTCAGATCTATCCATCCCAGCAAGTCCAGTCGCTGTCTTTTGGACCAGTCCCCACTCAGCCGCAGCCCCCGCCGGCAGCAGCGCTGCAACAAACCTTGGTCCCGGCCGGAACTGTCCTTCTCGTCCGCATGGTAGACGGCTTGGACACGAGCACCGCTTACACCGGCCAGACATTCTCTGCCACTTTATCTACCAACCTCGCCGCCAACGGCTTCGTGGTCGCGTATGCCGGCACTACAGTGTATGGCCAGGTCGTCCAGGCCAACTCCGCAGGACGCGCGACCGGCTCGTCGCAGCTGAAACTCCAGCTGACGCAAATCGTGATTGGTGGAAACGCCATTCCGATCATGACCGATGTTTTCGATTCGCAAAAAGGCAAGAGCTCAGGAGGTCGATCCGCGCGCAGGCTTCTCGGCGGCGCCGGGCTGGGCGCGGCTATCGGCGCGATCGCGGGCAACGCCGGCATGGGTGCTGCGATTGGTGCGGTCGCCGGCGGTGTTGGCTCCGTCGTTCAGAAAGGCGACCAAGTGCAGATTCCCAGCGAGGCGCAGTTGGAGTTTCACCTGACCCAACCAGTAACGCTGCCAGTCGCGCAATAGGTCATATTTAGTCAAAGAAATAAATTTTCGGAGGAACTCATGAGAATTCGATGGATGATCGCGGTCCTGACTCTAACCGTAGCAACCGGTCTTTGGGCTCAGGAAAAAAAGGTTCAGGATCCGGCGGAGAGCAAAGAGCTCAACGATCAAGCCTACATCCGCCTGCTTCGTACTGACCTGAAAGCCAAGAAGGAAGCGATCGTCAAGGAAGAAATGCAGTTGAATGATCAGCAAGCGACCGTCTTTTGGCCCATCTACCGGAACTACGAATCCGAACAGACAAAATTAGGCGACGAGAAGCTTGCGATCATCCAGGACTACGCCCAGAACTTTCTGACCATGAGCGACCCAAAAGCCGATCAACTCGCGCAGAGAGTCATGACCCTGGACGACCAGAGGCTGGCCCTCAGAAAGAAATATTACGAACTCCTCAAGAAATCACTTCCAACAATTCTCGTGGTCCGCTTCTTCCAGGTAGAAAATCAGCTCCAGCTGATCCTGGATTTACAGATCGCTTCGAACCTGCCGATTATCGAGCAAGCCGAATAGTTCGCGCTCTCACGCTTGATTAGGATGGGCCACGTTTGCCGCCTCGTCGAGCAGCAGCCGGTCAGTCTGTGAGTCGTAGGTGAAAATCTCCGCGTATCGACCCCAATTCAACGCGGCATCGAGTTGATGCTGCACGTCTTCCTGAGAGAAGTGCTTATCCAAAACGTCGCGAAAGAATTCAAGAGGAACCGCCCGGTCCGACTTCCGCTCCAGCGCATTGCGGATCTGCTGAATCACCGTCACATGACTAAGCACGGCGTCGCGAAACAGTTTCTTTCGCGTCGTAATATCGGCCTCCGCAAATTCCTTTCCCGCCGCGGTAATCTGCACGTCCCCCTGAGTTGACTCCGCAAAGCCCAGCATGACCGCCTCATCCACGATGGGAAACAGATCATCCACTTCCATCAGCAACTCTTCGGCAAGGTGGTACATGTCTTCCCTGCCCCCGCGATCGTTCAAAAACTCAAGCAATCCCGCCATTCCGCCGGCGGTCGCGTGGGGCAACACTTGCACCGAAGGCTTGCGCAGAGACGGCAGCTTTGTAACCGGGCCAAACTCCAGCTCGGGCTGTGTCATCACCTTGTAGATGTAATCCACGTAGATAAGAAATTCCGCGGACTTGCGATCGCGCGGCTGCGGCAGTGAAATTCGAAAATCCGCCCTGATCTTCGCCGGATGCGTTCCCAGAACCACCACTCGATCCGCCAAAAGAACCGCCTCTTCAATATTGTGCGTAACCAGGAATATGCTTTTCGTCGGAATCTGATCATTGATCCACAACTCCAACAGTTCGCGCCGCAGGCTCTCCGCCGTCAGCACATCCAGCGCGGAGAACGGCTCGTCCATGAATAACACCTCGGGCTCGACTGCGAGGGCGCGCGCAAATCCAACCCGCTGCTTCATGCCTCCAGACAATTCCTTGGGATAAGCGTTTTCAAAACCTTTGAGTCCTACGATGGCAAGCGCCTGCAATGCCTGCCGATGCCGCTCCGGATGCTCCATTCCTTTCGCGGCCAGCGGAGCCTCAACATTCTCCAGCACCGTCAGCCAGGGAAATAAAGCAAAACTCTGGAACACCATGCCAATGTTCAGGACGCCCGCGTCCAGCGGCTGCCCATGCACCAGCACCGTGCCGCTGGATGGCGCCGTCAATCCCGACAGAATTCTCAGCAGGGTCGATTTCCCAGACCCAGATGGTCCGAGCAGCGCGCAAATAATCCCCGACTCGACAGCCAGGTCCATTGGAGCAATGATCTGAATGTCCCGCCCGTCCGGTTGCGCATAAGACTTCTCAATCTGGCGGCCTTCAATCAGCGTTTCCCCAGGCTCAGGGAGCTGCGGCTCCGGCTCACGCTGGGTTTCTGGCTCGTGCCCGCCCGGAGCTTCAACAACGGCTGCCCCCGAGAGTTCGTCCATCAGCCGCTGCCACGCCTCCTCTGGTAGCTCGTCGAACAATCGCATTCGATCATCGGGGCTGATCCTGTCAACCAGAGCCCGCATTACGCCCGCGGGCAAGGAGTGCAGCAGAACATATTGGTGATAGTACGGAAAATGAGCGATCACAGATGCAGCAAGATCCAGCGGCAGGTGGCGAAACAAGGATTGTTGCTGCTCGAATGGAAGCTCATCCAATGCCGCAGCCGCCTGCGCCGGCTCGGAAGTCTGCAGCAGGGCCACGGCCTCATTCCAACGCGCCTGCGAAACTGCGTCCCGAAGCTGCTCAGCAATTGGTGAACTCATCAAGCCGAAAACTCCAGAACCAAATTACAACCAATCCCGCCGGATTGGCTAGCCGCAGCCGCAGGTTGTAATCTTAATTTCACATGGACAACAAAGCCATCGCCGGCATCCTCTACGAAACCGCTGACCTGCTCGAAATCGACGGCCAGGATTCCTTCCGCATCCGCTCCTACCGCAACGCGGCCGAGGCGATCGAAGCTTTCCCGCAGCAGATTGCGGACCTCATCAACGAGCCCAAACAGGTCCTAGCGATTCCGGGCATCGGCAAGGGAATGTTGACGAACCTGCAAGAAATGTTCAACCAAGGCAGGCTCTCTCTGCACGCCGAGCTGCTCAAGAAGTATCACCCCTCGATGCTCCAGTTGCTCAAGATTCAAGGCCTCGGCCCCAAGACCATCGCCCTGATCTGGAGCGCGTATCACATCTGCGACCCCGAAGGCGTGGAGAAATTGGCGCAGGAGGGCAAGATTCGCGTTCTGCCGCGCATGGGCGAAAAGCACGAGCAGAAACTGCTGAAAGCAATCCAGGACTATCGCCGCATCGCCGGCCGCTTCCTCCTCGACACCGCCGAAGCTCAGGCCGAAAAAATCATTGAGCACCTGCGCGCGTATCCCGGCATCGAAAACATCACGCCCGCCGGTTCGCTGCGCCGAGGGCGCGAAACCGTCGGCGATCTCGACATTCTCGTAACCGGGAAATCGTGCTGTGACGATGAAGAACGGCAAAAGCTGATTGACCACATCATCAAGCTTCCAGGCCTGATGGACATCATCGCTCGCGGCGAAAATAAAGTCAGCTTCCGCCTGCGCGGAGGCATGCAGGTGGACGTTCGCCTTCTCTCCCCCGACTCCTTCGGCGCCGCCATGCAGTACTTCACCGGCAGCAAAGCCCATAACGTAGCCCTGCGCCAGCGCGCGTTAAAGATGGGCTTCACCCTGAGCGAATACAGCCTCGCACAGCTGGACAACGAAAAAGTCATCGCCGGAAAAAGCGAAGAAGAGATTTACGCCAAACTCAAGCTGGACTACATCCCACCCGAACTGCGCGAGAACCTCGGCGAGATTGACGCCGCCGAAAAGCACACCCTACCCCTACTCATATCGCAACCGGATCTCCAGGGCGATGTCCACATGCACACCGTCGAAACCGACGGCCGCAACACCATAGAAGAAATGGCTGAAGCCGCCCGCGCTCACGGCTACAAATACATGGCCATCACCGATCATTCCAAGAATCTTGCATTCGCCAACGGGCTCGACGACCAGCGCGCAGTCGAGCACATCAAGCGCATCCGTGCCGCGAATGAAAAGATCGACGGAATTCGCATCTTCGCCGGAATCGAAGTCGACATTCTTTCCGACGGTACGCTCGATCTCTCCGACTCTGTGCTCGAGCAAATGGATCTGGTCATCGCAAGCGTGCATTCCCACTTCAACCAGACTCCCCAGGAAATGACCGACCGCCTGCTCAAGGCCGTGGAAAATCCCAACACCTCGTTCTTGGGACATCCCACGGGACGCCTCCTGCTCCGTCGCGACGCCTACCAATTCGACGTCGACGCCGTTTTGAAAGCCGCGGCCCAACGCAAAGTTGCGATGGAGCTAAACGCCTACCCCGACCGCCTCGACCTGTGCGACCGCCATTTACGCCTCGCTAAACAATACGGGGTAAAGATCGTGATTAACACCGACTCCCATCACACCTCCCACCTCGACAAAATCCGCTACGGCATCCTGCAAGCCCGCCGCGCCTGGCTAACCAAACAAGACGTCCTCAACACCCTCCCCGCCAAAGACTTCGCAAAAGCGATGAAGCACGCTTGGCCAATGTAGGCGCGGGCGTCCACCCCAGTGCAGGTACCGGCCTCATCCCCCGCGCCGTCCCCGCGAGCGTTCCTCGAAAGCTTTTCCTTTGTGAACCTTCGTGCCCTCTGTGGTTGACGCCTTTCTAAACACCAGCGCGACGAAAATGCACGAAGGACGCACCTGCCGATTGTTACAACCTCGTTAAAACTGGCTTCAAAGGTAGAGATCACAGACGAAACCACACTCCTCAAATTACAATTGCCCTGCCACCCAGAACGACCATGCCTAAAGCGATTCCCATACACGAGGCCGAAGCGATCACGGCGAAAAATACCGGCAAGAAATCCGACCGGCGAAACGGCCGAGGTCGAATCGCGACCCCAGCCGCGCCAACCGTTTCCCCCCTCGACGATCCTGAGCTCTACGTGAATCGCGAACTCAGTCTTCTGGATTTCCAGCGGCGGGTGCTCGAGGAAGCGGAGGACGAAACCGTCCCTTTGTTGGAACGGGTCAAGTTCCTCTCCATCGTCGGTTCCAACCTGGAAGAGTTCTTCATGGTGCGTGTCGCCGGCCTCAAGCGACAAGTCGAAAAAGGCGTGCTCGAGTGCGGCCCCGACGGCATGACTCCCGCAGCCCAGCTCGCCGCGATCCGTGAGCGAGCCGTCAAACTGTTTCAAGCAGCCCACGAATGCTGGCAAGAACAAATCCTGCCATCTCTCCGCAAAACCGGCATCGAAGTCACCGACTATTCGCAGTTGACGAACACGCAGCGATCGGTTTTAAGCAGATATTTCCGCGAGACTATCTTTCCGACCTTGACTCCCTTGGCCTTTGATCCCGGCCGGCCTTTTCCCCACATCTCGAACCTGAGCCTGAACTTGGCCGTCCTGATTCGCGACAAAGAAGGCGCGGAACATTTTGCCCGGGTCAAGATACCGAATTCGATTCCCCAGTTAGTTGCTGTGAAACCGCTTCCACGCCAAAAGGGCGCCGACCGCATGAACCCGGTCCGACAATGTTTTGTCTGGCTGGAGCAGTTGGTCGTGGCTAACTTGAAGCTGCTCTTCCCAGGCATGAGAATCCTGGATGCTCACCCCTTCCACGTAACCAGGGATGCCGAGACCGCCATTCAGGAACTCGAGGCCGGAGACTTACTGGAGTCGGTGGAAGAGGGTGTCTGGCAGAGGCGTTTCGCCGACGTCATCCGGCTGGAAGTGAACGAAGACATGCCGCCCTCCGTCCTCAAGATCTTGATGGAGAATCTCGAAATCGATCGCGACGAAGTCTACCAACTCAAAGGCCCCCTGGCTCTCAGCCGCCTGCGGCACCTCGCTGCGGTCGATCGTCCCGAACTGAAGGATCCGCCGTTTGTAGCGGCAATCCCCGCCGCACTGCAGCCCCAGGAGGAGACCGAGGATATATTTGCCGCCATTCGCCGGCAAGACATTCTTCTTCAGCATCCTTTCGATTCCTTCCAACCTGTCCTCTCATTCCTGCAGCAAGCCGCGAAGGATCCTGCCGTGCTGGCGATCAAGATCACTCTTTACCGCGTGGGCCGGAACGCGCCGGTGGTGGAGGCTCTGCTCCAAGCAGTTGAAAACGACAAACAGGTTGCCGTGCTGGTCGAACTCAAGGCACGCTTCGACGAAGAGAGCAACATTGAGTGGGCGCGCAAGCTGGAGCGCGAGGGCGTCCATGTTGTCTACGGATTGCAGAACCTGAAGGTCCACTGCAAAACCGCGCTGGTCGTGCGTCAGGAAGGAAATCTGATCCGGCGCTACGCTCACCTGTCCACCGGCAACTACAACACGATTACTTCCCAGCTCTACACCGATTTCGGAATGTTCACCTCCGACGAACAGATCGGCGCCGACTGCACCGACCTGTTCAACTATCTCACTGGCTACTCTGCCAAGCCCGAATACCGAAAGTTGCTGGTTGCCCCCGTCGATCTGAGGGAACACTTGGAACAGATGATCCAGCGCGAGATCGATCATCAGCGCCACGGCGAGCGCGGACACCTGATCTTCAAGATGAACGCACTTGTCGACAAGCGCGCCATCCGCCTGTTGTACCAAGCATCGCAGGCGGGCGTGAAAGTCGATCTATTGGTACGCGGGATATGCTGCCTGCGTCCGGGAATCAAGGGCCTGAGCGAAAACATCCGAGTGACCAGCATCGTAGGACGTTTCCTCGAGCATAGCCGGATCTACTATTTCCGGAACGCCGGCCAGGAAGAGATCTACCTCGGCAGTGCCGACCTGATGCCGCGCAACCTTAACCGCCGAGTCGAAGTAGTATTTCCAGTACGCGATCCCAAGCTAATCCGCCATCTCCGCGACCAGGTTCTCGCCACCTATTTGGCCGATACAGTGAAGGCGCGCCACATGCAACCGAATGGCAATTATGTACGAAGCTCCAACCGCACTCAAGAAGCCGTGAACAGCCAGCAATCCCTAATCGACCTCGCAGTAACCCATTCGGCAACCTGAAAGCGAACCGGTCGGACGATGCCACCATCACCGACGCCCGTCGCCAACCAACCCCGACGTAGACCCGGACGCCCCCGTTCGGCTAGCCGCGCGCCGCGCGGCTGAAACAGCTTGAATCTCACATCGCAGATGAGAACCCAAACCCAATCTCGATTGAACGAGCACCCGAGCTAGCCTCCTCGGGATTTCGGCTGCCAAAGCGATTACAATCAGAGACGAGATATGCCCGAAGACACACCATCTCCCCCAGCAGCGCAGAGCGCGCCTTCGCCGGCCCCCTCCCAACCCGGCATTCCCTTTAACATCGGGGAAGAATTCGGCACCGCGAAAAGAAACCTGCCGCCGGTGAAGATCGTTCTCATCGGAGCGGCGATTATCGCGGTAATCGCGGGAGTCATTGCATTCGTGCAACGCCCACAATCTGCAGCGACGGGATCGATCGACGATGTGGTTTCAGTGGAAGTTCCCAATCAGAATCTGACCATGGTGGCGATCAACGTCTCACTCCAGAACAATGGGAAGAAACCTTACTTGATCCACACCATCAAGTCCGATCTCGATTCCGGCAGCGGAACATTTTCTAACGACGCCGCTTCCCCAGCCGACTTCGACCGCTATTTCCAGGCCTTCCCTACGCTCAAACAGCACGCCCTCAACCCGCTGGAGCGCGAAGCCCAAATCGAACCCGGAGGTCGGACCCAGGGAACCATCATCGTCGCATTTCCCGTAACTCCGGATGCCTTCATCAATCGCAAGTCGCTGAAGGTAATAATCCAACCCTACTACCAACCAGTCCCCCTGGTCCTAACCAAATGACAACACTAACTTTATGATCCATACTTAGCTTATAGCTAACTACGAAGTGTTCCACGTGGAACATAACTCGCATATCACTGCCCGCTCGTCACAGGTACGGGCGCGTTCTTGGGCGTGCTCAAGTATCCCACCGCCTGTTTCTTGTCCACGGACCAGACCACCATTTCATACAGCAAGTGATCGCGCCCGGTGTAGAACTGGATGGGCTCGCTGACGTTGCGATCTTTCTTCTCGATGGTCTTGTCGTCAGCGGTGACGTTGATGGTGAACTTTCCTTTCTTGGCATCTGTTTTCTTCAGCTGGAGGCTGACTGTCGAAACTGGCTGTGGCTTCGCGCCTTTGACCAGCGTGAATTCGTAGTAGTTGCGATCACCTTTGTGCTTGAGCACTTCGAGGTCACTGCGCGTGTTCGCGATCAGGCCGCTCTGCACACCCAGGTCGCCAATGGTGCTCTGCAGCTTGGCTTCGGCGGCGGCGAGTTCGGCCTTGGTCGAGGCAACGTCCGTCTTGACGCCGCCAACATCTGTTTTCACGCTGGCGACTTCGCCGTTCACCTGGGTCATCTGCTGCTTCTGTTCCTCGGCGAGGCGTTGTTGCGAGGCGCGTTGCGCGGCCTGTTCGCGCTGCAATTCGGCGGAGCGGGTTGCCAGTTCCTTCTTGGTCATGCCCAGCTGAGTAGCAAGGGTTTCGGAGTCGGCCTCGGCGGACTGCATGCGTTTGGCAAGCTCCACGATCTGCGCATTGCTCGCGGTTTGAGCCTTGCCCATCTGGTCGATGCGCTCGCGCAAATTGAACAGAAAGTAAAGTGAGCCCGCAACATACATGACTGCCAGCAGGGACACGATCCACTTGGCGGCGCTTCCTCCTGACCCAGTGGGGGCTTCGGCTAGGTATTCGCCTTCGTCGGCCATAAGTTTTCTCCGCTCATTGTGATTGGGTGTTGTTCTTATTGTTGTGCAGGCCAGCAATCGTGTCAATTGCCGCGAATGCAACTCTGTGAAGAAACCCAAACGGAAACCTGATTCAGGCGTATGCTGGAATTATGCCTTACCTCGCGGAACACCTCTCCAGCCTTCGTCACGAAATCACTGACCTGCGGAACAGGAACGTTGTGTATTCGCAACAGAGCCAGCATAGTCCGGTTGAGCGGACCGCTTCGGATGTGCGTGAGAGCCGACTGGTGCAGATCAAGCAAGAATTGTCGAAGATGCTCAATCGTCCTGACGATACCGCGGTCTGGTGGGGAAACGTTCGCAAGTCGAACCGCATTGCTTGAGCTCTATCGTCCCGGGCCGGGCTGCGATCTTGGGTGCCCCATCGATTCCTGAGCAAACGAAGCCATCGTGTATGATTGCGTCGTTTTGCATCTCACTTGCACAATCATCCGGCTTGGTTTGTTGTGCGCCGCGGCTGGGTTCTGGATTCTCTACTTCCACGAGATCCTGTTCAGATCCGGCAGAATTCCGACGCACTGGCTGAAAAGAGGCTTGACCGATTTGGCGCTCCTGCACCTCGTCCGCCCTCGTCTCGTTCCTGTTTTTTTCTTCGTCGGCGGCATTCACCCTATCCATCGTCGTTAGCGCATAAGAGTCCGAGCTTTGTCCGCATGCCCTCGTGGACGCGGCAATACTGGCGATCTACATGGCTTGTTGGAGTCTCGGAGAGATCGAGTTGTAGGTACCTATGTACCATGGTACTATCATCGACATGACCCGCGATAAAGAACCAGCCTCGATTGTCGAAGTCGAACGTGTTCAAACCGGCGTACGGATCGAGAAGCGAATGTTGAAAGTGTTGAAGGCGATTGCAGAACTGAAAGACATGACTCTCGGCGACTTATTGGAGGGAGTGGTGCTGCACGCTTTCGAGGGGAAAGCGCCTTTCTCTGCGGAGACGCTCAAGGAGATTGAACAATTCAAGAAGCTCTACGGCATGACTTTGAAGGCATCCGATAGCCATCGATTAAAGGAGCGAAGGCGATGAAGACGGCTGTGGCGATTTTCCTTGCAGTGGGCGTACTGGCGGTAGGGGCGTTGCTCTATCATCACCATCGCGCTGCCTCCAGTGGTCCCGTGGTTCACGTTCGCAATGAGTTCGAGTTTACGGTTCAGGCTCCTTACCGGATTGTTGCTCCGTTGTTTGGGCCAGAGGGAGAGCGTGCCTGGGCAGCGGGGCATTGGGATCCGCATTTCTTGTACCCGCAGCCCGCGCAGGATATTCAAGGAGCCGTGTTCACCGTCCGGCACGGCCACCATCACGCATATTGGATCAACACATCCTTTGACATCAACTCCCGGCACTTTCAGTATGTTTACGTGATTCCGGAGGCGATGGTTGTGCTGATCGACGTTCGCTTCTCAGAAATCGATCCGGCCAACACGAAAGTGAACGTCGCCTACGAGCGAACCGCTCTGAATCCCGAAGCTAATGAACACGTTAAGGAATTAGGCAACTCAGACCGCGCGAATGGGAAAGAGTGGGGCACCGCGATTAACGACTACCTAGCGAAGCAGAATGTAGCGGGTCACTAAGAGCGCCTAACAAGAGTTCCATCCGTGCACCATGCTCCGGCTTCCAGCGGCGGGTGTTTCGGAACGGACATACTTGTATTGGCCATCTGCCTTAACGACGAGATTCGGATTTCAATGATTACCGGTGCTGATGGTGCGTTTCTTAGAGGGATCCAGCAGCGTAGCAGGCTGCTGAAAAACTCATTTGCACGGCCATAAGCGAACCTCAGGCGCTAAAGCGCTGTCGGTTCTAAATGACTTAACGGCACGACTAAAGTCGTGCCCTTCCCGAAACCGCGTCGGATCGGAGTTTTTCAGCAGCCTGCTAGAGGAGCACGACATGGCAATTCCGTATTACCACGTTGACGCATTCACGGGTGAGCTCTTTGCAGGGAACCCGGCGGGGGTCTGCATTCTTTCGGCTTTTCTCGCGGATAGCATCCTGCAGAAAATTGCGGTTGAGAACAGGCACAGCAACACCGCTTTTGTGGTTCCTCGCGCAGATGGCGATTTCGACTTGCGCTGGTTTACACCCAAAGTCGAGGACGACTTATGCGGGCACGCGACCCTGGCATCCGCCTATGTACTCGCGCTGCGAAAGCACAACGTGTGGCCGGTTCGTTTTCACACCCGCAGCGGCATGTTGACCGTCGCTCAGGACAAGAACGAAGACAGTTTTGAAATGGACTTTCCCGCCATGCCACCTCAACCATGTGAGACGCCAGCCGGCCTCTTACCAGCCCTCGGTTTGAAAGACCACGGTTTGAAAACGGCGTTAGTGATGAAATCGCGCGATTACCTGGTGGTGGTGGATCGGGCTGAGCAGGTGCGAGCGCTCTCGCCCGACATTGCCGCGCTTGCCAAACTGGACATCGGGATCAGCGGCGCCATTGTTACCGCTCCCGGCGAGGGTGACGTGGATTACGTGTGCCGATTTTTTGCACCATCGGTCGGGATCGATGAGGACCCCGCCACCGGCTCGATACACTGCACGCTGGCTCCCTATTGGGCGGGGCGCTTGGGTAAGGATAAGGATAGAGATAAGGGGACGTTTCGTGCGCGACAACTCAGCACCCGCGGTGGATTTGTGCAGTGCACAATCGCTGGGGATCGGGTGAAGATCGCCGGCAGGGCACGCTTGTACCTCCACGGCACGCTCGAACTCTAAAGCGTCTGCCACCAGAGCGAGAACCTGACACGCGCACGACATTTCGCCAGTTGATGCACAAGCAGCATTAGTCACTCCGCGCGGGTTCTAGTCCGTGATCGGATTCCCGTTTCCTCAACGGCGCGATTAGTAGTCCAGGTCCAGCAATTCCTTGATGCTGAATTCTTTGTTCGCCCTCTGTGCCTCCTCGCTGAGGTTGGATTTGCCGACCTGGATGGTTACCTTGTCGATCTTGCCGGTGAACTTGTTGTCGCCCTGCTTGTAGTCGTCGGTCACAATCGTATAGAGGTTCTCGCCCACGTCCGTCGTTTCCGCGCTAAACGCGTTCGCGTTAGTGTGCTCGATCCGCCCTGTGGCGACCTTTTCACCGTTGACGAAGAGCAAACCCGTACCCCCCGCGCCGGGCTTACCTCCGTCGTAAGCAAACTCGAAGCGAAGCGTCACCCGCCCGGCCGGCAGCCGAGCGGGCCCAGCGATCTTGTAAGTCTCGCGACCAAGAAAGTTGTAGGCAAACCTGGGTGCGCCGTCCTTGGCGTACAGGCTCCAGCCGCCCACTCCCCCGCCTTGGGCGATGACCACCCCCTGTGCGCCGGCGTCCGGAACCTCTATGTCGGCCGTAATCACGAAAGAGTGGTTCTTGATGTTAATGAAGCCATTTTCGGGTATTCCCTTCATGCCTTCGTAGACCGTCATCTCGGTGCGACCTTCCAGCAGATCTGGACGGCCAGCCAGGGCAGGGTTGAAGCGCTCCCAGGAGCGGTCGTCAAGTGGCAGAACGTTGTACTTGACGGCTTCCTCCAGGAAAACTCCCTTTAGCTTCTCAAGCTTGTCGGGGTACTTCGCGGCAAGGTCATGCGCGCAACTGAAGTCTTTCTCTACGTCGTAAAGCTCCCACTTGTCGTTAGCAAACGTGGCCCGCGGCTTGGCCTCCCACGGCGGGCGGTGCACGGTGGTGGCGAACCAGCCGTCCTGGTAGATGCCGCGGTTGCCTGCCATCTCGAAGTACTGTGTGGTGTGGCGCGACTTCGCCTCGGCGCTATTAAAGGTGTCGAGCATGCTCACGCCTTCGATGGGTTTCTGCCGGACACCATAGACGACCCCAGGCTGCGGCAGCCCAGCCGCCTCTAACACCGTTGGGGCGATGTCAATCATGTGGTACCACTGCGTACGCAGGCCGCCCTTCTCCTTGATGCCCTTCGGCCAATGAACCACAATGGACTGGCAGATGCCGCCGTAGGAAGCCACCTGATGGCCCCAACCAAAGGGCGTGGCACCTGCGAACGCCCAGCCATTGTTATACAAAATGTGGGATTTCGGCCCGCCAATTTCGTCAAAGTGCTTCAGCGCAATGTCAAGGGGTTCTGGCAGCCCGTTGTACACGGATATCACATTAAAGGCGCCGTTGAGGCCACCCTGGAAAACCGAGCCGTTGTCGCCGGTGATGTAGAAGACCAGTGTGTTGTCCATTTCGCCTAGATCTTCGATGGTGTCGAGGAACCGCCCGATTTCGTGGTCGGTCACCTCGGCAAAGGCGGCATAGATTTCCATGTACCTGGCAAAAACTTTTTTCTCGTCAGGGGTCAACTTGTCCCATTCCTGGATTCCCGGCGGCTTGGGTGCGAGTTCGGTGCCCGGGGGCACGACCCCCATTTTGATCTGGCGGGCCAGCGTTTCCTTCCGCACCTGGTCCCAGCCCTGGTCGAACTTTCCCTTGTACTTGTCGCGCCACTTCTCGGGCACTTGAAACGGGCTGTGGGTGCCAATGGCGGAGTAGTAGACGAAAAATGGCTTGTCGGGCGCGAGCGAATGCTGGGAGCGCACCCAGTCGATGGCCTTGTCGGTGATGTCGGTGCTGGCGTAGTAATCGGGGTCGGGGTGCAGATCCACCCTGTTCATGTTGTCGTAAATGACCGGATGAAAGAGGTCAGCTTCGCCGGCCATGAAACCGTAGAACCGCTCAAACCCGCTATGCAACGGCCAGCGGTCGAACGGTCCCACAGCGCTGGATTCCCAGGGCGCCAGCTCGTGACACTTGCCGAACATGGCTGTGCTGTAGCCGTTGAGCCGCAGGATCTCGGGCAGCGTCGTGACGCTGCTCGGACGCATTGCGGTGTATCCCGGGAAGGCGGTGGCAATTTCCGAGATCACGCCGAAGTTGGCGCTATGGCTGTTGCGGCCGGTAAGCAGGGCCATGCGGCTGGGGGAACACAACGGGGGCACTTTGAAATTGTTGTAGCGCAGCCCGGTTTGGGCGAGCCGGTCCAGCGTCGGCATCTGGATCGGCCCTCCGAACGTATCGGGGTCACCGAAGCCGAAGTTGTCGAGAAGGATGACCACCACGTTGGGCGCGCCTTTCGGCGCCTTCACCTGGAACCGCGGCGGCGCTGTTGCCTTGCGAGCATCAAGCTCGGTGATTGGCGGATACTTAGGCTCGGGCACCGGCAGCACGGTACGGTCCATGGAGGCGGCCGCGCCGGGCTCACTGCTTTGGGCCTCTGACCTGTTGCAAACACAGATCGCCACCAGCAGTCCAGTCAACACCAGAGTGAAAAAGCGTGTCATGGTCTTTCTCCCATCGATGCAGGCACACAGGTGTACCCACGCAATCTACTAGCGCCATGCCGCCCCGCCGACTAGCAAAACTGACAGTCCGCACGGAAAATCGCCTATCCACAAGAATCGAGGCGGGTTTTCCTTGAGGCGTGCACCTTGTCAATGGCTTGCGGGTAGAGCTGAGATTCAACCCGCGCCGCGATCGGCTCACAGGAAGCGGCCAGCAGATCAGGGAGCACCCCAGGGGCAAGAATGCTTCGTGAATGTCCGCGCTTTTCGTAGCGTGTAGTCGCCGAAGTTGATTTGCCGGGCGGAGGTCCGTTCGACCGCCCAATGGCAACACCCCAGCCCGCTGCCATGTTCGGGGTTGCGCTTTGCGAGAAAGGGATGATGCTGAGACTGATGAGGCGTAGGTTTTCTTAGGCTGTCTAAAAAGGCCGGCCGCCTCGATGCCTTGTGACGGGCATTGAGGCGGCGAGCTGCGGAGGTGTTACTTGTAGGTTGCTTTGAAACCAGTGCCGCCGAACGAGCCGGACCCGTAGCGTCCAACCAGTTCAGATTTGTCGTTGAGACCGTCGGCGCGAGTAACGCCGTTGGGATCCACGACGTCGTAGTACTTGCCTTTGTGAAGCAGCCAGCCTTTTTCGGTGCCGGCCGTATCGTAATAGGTACCATCGACGTCGCCTACATTGCTGGGGGCGTGGACGATGGTGCCGGTTGGTCCTGCTCCAGGGTTGTCGATCTTCTTGAATTTCGTCCCGGTCAAGAGGTAAGAATCGAAAGTGCCAGCCGAGTTCGTGGTGTATACAGTGATCTGGCCAGCATTGTTGACTCCCCAGGCGACCGTGTTGGTGCCACCCTTCACACTAATGCTTGTGTATTTGGTACCGATCTTGGAGAAGCCGTGCGTGAGGTTAGCGGAGTCTAGATACAGGCCCACAACCTCTCCCTTGTCGTTGATGCCGGTAGCCTGGGTTCCATTGGATTTCGGGAAATTAACTGCGGTGAATTTCCCTTTAGCATAGACGAAACCGATGTCCAGACCGGTCTTGCTGCTGGTGCACCAGCCCGCCGCCGCGCCGGCGCTATTGACGGCGTAGAAAGAGATCCCGCCGAGGCCTGAAATAGCCGAGCAACTGCTGTTATTGACGGTGGTCAACTTGGTTCCGGCGAGAATCATACCGTGCTGGACGCTTTTGGCATCCACATAGTCTCCGACGATGACGCCAGCATTGTTGACGCCGTAGGTGTCCGTCTCGAGCGCGGTCTTGTTGGCGTGGACGTCTGTGTACGTGAAGGTTAACGGTGGCGCCGCTGCGAGACCGACGGCGACGAACATTAGAACTAGCAATACACCCAGAATCGACCGTTTCACTGATTTCTCCTCCTAGAGAAAATTGTTCTGACTGCTTCCTGCGGCCGGCGTGAAACTGGCTCAGGAGACTAGCGCGAACGGCATCTTTCACGTCAAGGAATTGACTTTTGTGCTCCCGGACGCCCCACGTTGATGCTGACAGCAACATCAAACGGATGACACTACAATTTAGGAGCCCGCTCCAGACCAAGCGCGGACACCGGCTATCTTCTGCGCTCACACCTTAGCACAACGCGCGACTGTGGCCGAAAGTCGCGAGTCGCTTGAGGCGGCTAATTATCGTCCGGTTAACGGTGGCGGTCAAGATGAAAGGTTTTGCACTTCTCGATATGACTGGCCCTCAGTGGACGATCAGCTCTTTTGCACCGGGACCCGCAAATCGTGGCCAGTCATCTCCTTCGGTTCTTCGATTTCCAGCATGGCTAAGATTGTCGGAGAAATGTCGCGTAGCGAGCCTCCGGGCTTGAGGGTGAACTGGTTGCCGTTTCCTGAGACAACGATGAAGGGAACGGGATTCGTGGTGTGCGCGGTATGCGGACCGCCGGTCACAGGATCGATCAGCATTTCGGCGTTGCCGTGGTCGGCAGTGATGAGCATTGCGCCTCCCTTTGCCCGCACCGCAGGCTCGATGCGTCCGAGGCAGGCATCGACTGTTTCGACGGCTTTCACCGTGGGTTCGATTTTGCCGGAGTGTCCCACCATGTCGGCGTTGGCGAAGTTCACGATGATCACGTCGAAGGTTCCGTCTTCCACGGCTTTCACCACAGCATCGGCGATACCGGCGGCGCTCATCTCTGGCTTCAGATCGTAAGTGGCAACCTTGGGCGAGGGCACGAGCAGGCGTTCTTCGCCGGGGAATGGCTGCTCCACGCCGCCATTGAAGAAGTAGGTGACGTGGGCATATTTTTCGGTCTCGGCGACGCGCAGGTTTCGGAGATTCATTTGCCCCATCACGTTGGCGAGGATGTTGTTCATCGACTCCGGTGGGATGACGACGGGCAGGCTGAACTGTTTGTCGTAGCGGGTCATGCAAACGTAATGCAGATTCTTGGGGACGCGGTCGCAGGGAATGGTGGCGTCGAGCTCGTCGGCGCCGGGTAAATCGCGTCCAGCTTTTTCGTTGAGGCCGCTATTGCGAGTGAGGGCGCGGGTTATCTGGCGGACGCGGTCAGCGCGGAAATTGAAACAGATACAGGAGTCCTCGTCGCGGATAGTTGCGAGCGGTTCGCCTTTGTTATCGACACAGACGAAGGGGACGATGAACTCGTCCGTCACGCCCTTGTTGTAGGAGTCTTTGACGCCCTGCACCGGATCGACATACTTCGCGGCTTCGCCGTTGCCGTAGACCATGACGTTGAAGGCCTTGGCAATGCGCTCCCAGCGCCGGTCGCGGTCCATGGCGTAGTAGCGGCCGCTCACGGTGGCGATCTTTCCGGTGTTATATTCGCGCATCTTCTGCTGAAGTTGTTCGAGGTAGCCGGCCCCGTTGGTCGGCAATGTGTCGCGACCATCCATGAACGCGTGCACGAAGACGCGGTCAACCCCATTCTGTTTGGCCATGCGAAGCAGAGCGTAGAGATGAGTCTGGTAAGAGTGCACGCCGCCATCGGAGAGCAACCCGAAGAGGTGGAGACGGCGGCCGCCGGCGCGAGCGTTTTTCATGGCTGCGACGAGGACTGGGTGGGAGAAGAACTCGCCGTTCTGGATCATCAATTCGATGCGCGTGCTGTCCATGTGCACGATGCGTCCTGCGCCGATGTTAAGGTGGCCCACCTCGCTGTTGCCCATTTGACCTTCGGGAAGTCCAACGTAGGGGCCACTGGTTTGAATCAAGGTGTTGGGATACTCGCGCAGAAGGCGGTCATAGGTGGGCTTGCGGGCGAGCGCGATGGCGTTGGCCTTGGTCTCGGCGCGATAGCCCCAGCCGTCGAGGATGATTAGGACGAGTGGTTTGGGACGCATTTGGCTGCTAGCTCCTGGCTTCTATTAAAGCGGCAATCCGCCACGGATTCACTCGGATGAACACGGATTCCGTGACGATGAGAAACACTCAATATTAATTCTTTTGCAGGGACGGCGGGGTTGCTGGCGGGCTCTTCGGTTTTTGCTGATCTTCTTTTACGATTTGCTCGGCCCGTTGCATCATGGCGTCCATTTGCTTCTGCATTCGAGCGTAGGAAGCCTGCATCGCTTCGGTGGTTAAGGTGGGCATCTCCTTCATCATCTTTTGGCCGGTCGGGGAGGCGTAGAAAGTGCTCATGGCATCGATGTCAGTCTTCGAAAAGTGCCTCTGGTAGATCGGGATCATGTCGTCGAGAATCGCATCCATGGGCATGTCTTTCATGGTTTCCGAAATCAGTTGGTCGGCCCGTGAAATTCGCTCCGCGGAAGTCTGCGGATAACGGTTCTTGAGAGTCTCGTGAATCATGGTGCTCTGTTGTTTCATCATGGCGTCCATGACCTGGCGCATTTGTTGGTGAATCTGCATTATCTCAAAAAGCTTTTGGATGTCTTCTTTTGAGGCGGGAGCGTCTCCGGGCGCAGGCGCGGCTTGTTGGGCGAGGACTGCGGTAGCTAGAAAAAGGATAACAGCAAGGGAAGTGGGACAATGTTTCATAGGCTCTTCTTGTTTTCAGTCAAAGATCCGTGCCAGAATCGCAGCGATGAACGCGAATATAAAGGGAACTTGAGTCCTTCATGGGGTGTTCAAAAAGCGCGTTTATTCCCAGAAAAGGTCTGCGACATCTTTAGGAAGCGGATCGTTAAAATCATCCGGCACGGTAAATTCGCCTTTCGCAGAGCCGAGGATGCGTCCCTTGGCCCGCACTTTCACCAAGCGAATCGGAGGACAAATCCTGCGATCGCCAAAATGACAGGCGACCGCCTCCGTCACGTTGGCTCTCAACTCAGGCATCGTTTGCCCTTGTGTGAAAATGGAATGGCCAACGGCTCGGGCTTCATAGCCGTCATCGCGAGACTTCTTGACCGAGAAGAAGATTTCGGTTTCCGCCATATCTCTCTGGATTATATCTTGCCGCGGACTCGAAGAGTGGCGACGGCATAGGGCTGGCCCATTCCAGCGCGGTTTTAGGCGGATGAAGGTCTATAGTTCAGCGCTTTCAATCCCAGAAATCTCGCCGCGCCTCCCAACTCTTCTTCGATCCTGAGCAACTGGTTGTATTTTGCGATGCGGTCAGTGCGGGAGGCTGAACCGGTTTTGATCTGTCCGGCGCCAGTCGCAACTGCGAGGTCCGCGATGAAGGTGTCTTCGGTTTCGCCGGAGCGGTGCGAGATCACCGAGGTGTAGCCATTGCGGCGGCCGAGGTCGATGGCGTCCAGCGTTTCGCTGACCGTGCCGATCTGGTTCAGTTTGATCAGAATTGAGTTGGCGATTCCCTTCTCGATGCCTTCGGCGAAGATTTGAATGTTGGTGACGAAAATATCATCGCCCACGAGTTGAATCTTGCTACCCAATTCCCTGGTGAGGTTCTGCCAACCGTCCCAGTCTTCCTCGGACAAACCGTCTTCGAGGGAAACGATGGGATAGTCGTTTGCCCACTTGGCCCAGAAGCGCACCATGTCGTCGGAACTCTTCGCGGACTTGTCGGACTTCTTGAATACGTACTTGCCATCCTGGTAGAACTCGCTGGCAGCGGGATCCAGGGCGATGGCGATCTCTTCTCCCGGCTTGTAGCCGGCTTGCTGAATGGCTTCGAGCACGACCTCGATCGCTTCGACATTCGATTTGACCGAAGGCGCGAACCCGCCTTCGTCGCCGACGGCGGTGTTGTAGCCGCGTTTCTTGAGCACGCCTTTCAGAGTGTGAAAGACTTCGACGCCCCAGCGCAGCGCCTCGGAGAACGATTCGGCTCCGACGGGCATGACCATGAATTCCTGGAAGTCGACGTTGTTGTCGGCATGGGCGCCGCCGTTGAGGATGTTCATCATCGGCACGGGCAACGTGTCGGCACCAGCGCCGCCGAGGTATCGATATAAAGGCAAGCCGAAGGCCGTGGCCGATGCGCGGGCCGCAGCCATGGAGACAGCAAGGATCGCGTTCGCCCCGAGGCGTCCTTTGTTCTCGGTGCCATCGAGCTCGATCATCTTTTGGTCGAGTGCGCGCTGGTCGGAGGCATCGAAATTGGCCAAGGCCTCGGCGATCTCGCCGTTCACGTTCTCGACCGCCTTGAGCACACCTTTGCCAAGGAAGCGCTGGTTGTCACCGTCGCGCAGTTCGACCGCTTCGTGCTCCCCGGTTGAGGCGCCACTGGGAACAATTGCGCGTCCGATGGTTCCGTTGGCGAGTGTGATTTCGGCTTCGATGGTCGGATTGCCGCGTGAATCGAGAACTTCACGGGCATGGATATCAGCAATATTCATAATGGGCATGAGTGCGTCCTTTGTTGCTTTACAAGAGTGGCGATTATAAATCACTGGGCGGCGTGGGTCGGTGACGCACGGACTGTAACGATGTTTACGCGCTCACAGAAATCAGACTGACGGCACCCTCCCTGCACCACAGTCGAAACCCCGTGCCTCTGATGGTTCGTTTGCCGCATCCGCTCTTGTTCTCCACTCGCGGGTACCTTAGAGTCGATTCCAGATGCAAAATCGCACGGAAACTCTGGGAATTGGGTCGCGTGCGCCGGATTTTTCACTTGCAGCAGCGAACTGCGAAGGTGTTTTTTCGCTTTCGAATCTGCGGGCGCGCGGGCCGGTGATTCTGGAATTCCTGCGCGGCACCTGGTGACCCAACTGCGTAAAACGCATGGCCCAGTTTGAGCCAGTGAAGAGCGAACTCGAACCAGCCGGGGCACAAGTGGTCTTGATTGCCGCCGAGAAACGTGACGGGATGTTCAAGCCGGCAAAGTTTCTGGAGAAGCACCCGGTGTCGTTTCCGTTTCTGCTGGATGAAGATCGAACGGTGACCAAAGCGTACGGGCTTTATCACCGGCTGGGGACGGATGCAATCAACATCGCGCATCCAGCTACGCTGGTCATCGATGGCGGCAACACGGTGCGTTACATCTACCGCGGCGAGAACCAGACGGATCGAGCACCAATGGAGAAAGTTATGGAGGCGGTCCGAAAACTGGCGGCTACAGGTTGATTTGCTATACAAGACGTTCGAAAAATTGCGACCGATTTAGGAGGCGAAATGAAGAAACTTGCATTGCTTAGCGTGGTGCTGCTGGCGGTAGGTGCGGTAGCACAAAACAATATCTCACTGCCTGCGGGCACAAACCTGAAAGTAAAGCTGGTGCAAACGCTGACGACCTCCAGCAAGAGCGGGGAGCCATTTTCTGGTAGAGTCACCGACCCGGTGATGCTCGATGGAAAAGCTGTGATTCCGATCGGCGCCACGGTTCAAGGACGCGTAGTGAATGCCACAGAGCCGCGCCGGGTTTCGGGCAAGCCTACGATTACCATTTTCCCTGACACCCTGATCATGCCGAACGGCGACTACTTTGTCCTCAGTGCTACGCTCGAGAACACCGACCTGTTTAACGGAACGAGCGTCAACAACGAAGGCCAGTTCAAGGGGAAAGGTTACGACAACAAAGATCTTATCGAGATGGGGGCGGGCACCGGCGGCGGCATGCTCATAGGAGGACTGATTGGCGGTGGCAAAGGGCTTCTTATCGGCGGAGCTGTCGGCGCCAGTGCGACCGTGACTCACTGGCTGGTCAAGAAGAACTCGGCCACACTGCCTGCGGGCACTCTGCTAACCATGGAGTTGAGCCGTCCGCTGGCCATGACTCCGGCGCCTGGCGCTCCTGGAAACTAACTTACCGTTGTCAGACTTTGGTTTCGGTCAGCCGGAAGTCGTTGCTTCCGGCTTTTCTTTTGAGGCATCCTCGCAACTCTTGAGGAAATGCGCCAGCCTGGCTTGGTCTTCCTGAGACATATCGAGGAACTTGATCCCGTTCCCGAATTGCGGATGGTGAGTTACGACCACCGCCTTCATTGCCAACCGTGCTTCTTCGACCCAGAGGACAATATCTAAATTGCTCCCTACGGCAAGCGTGAAGCTCATTTCTACATAGCATCCGCTGAGGCTAAGATCGGCAGTCTCGGCGTGGCTGGCGACGGCTGCGCCTTCCGGTTTGAACTCGATTGGAATCGTGGCCTTGGTGCGCGGGTGTTTTCGTCGCTCCTGCTGTGGCGCTTCGTGAGGCTGCTCGGTCATGGCTGTTCTCCTTTCCGAACCAGGACGCCTCTGACTGCAATGGTGCCCCTTAATGGGCGGAAAGAAAAGGGCTCATCGACAATAAAGTTAATTGCGACTGTTTATTCTCTTTGATCGGGGTCCCGGCTGCTGAGACGGATTAGGTTGCGGGCAGCGTAGCTCAGAACGCCAAAGCAGCCAAGTCTTCTTCACTGAGGAGACGCAGCTCTATCCACCCCTCTAGGGGGAGCGCGTCAACCGGCAGACGGTTCTGCCAGAGACTGAAGCGGAGACGCAGTAGCGTCGTCACGGGGGTCGTTGCTTTTCCTTCGGCGCTGCCGGCGGAAGCTACTGGCTTTGCCAGCAACCATGCCAGCGGGAGTTTGAATTCGAAGTTTCGTAGCAAGGCTATCTTGACTTCTTCGCAGGGCCGGTCGGACGTCGCCAAGGGCTGGTCTTCATCTGAAGAGGTCACTCGCCACGATCCTGTTGTACCGGCCTCGACTCGCACATCCACTCGCAACGCGCGCCGGGGACGCTGTGCATCCGCTGCCCAGGATTCGAGATTCACTACTAGATCAAAATCCATCTCAGGAGGCTTGCCCACGAAATCCAGGCGGCCGTAGACATAGGTGTCATTGATTCCCGCATACACCGAATCCACCAGAAACTGCTTGCCATGCATCGCTCCCGCGCGGTGGTCCGCGGTATACACCGCGGCACCCATCCATTCGAAATAGCGAACCATCTCGCCTGTGATCCGAGGATGGATGTAGTGAGTCTGAGGCGTGAACTCGGGCCGAGTCTCCACACCGGCAATGGGCTGGGCGAGATAATCGGGCGGGATCGCGCCCAGCGCCTGATAGACGTTGGAGAGATGCTTGCGATAGAGCTCGTCGAATTCGCGGTCATTCGCTGAATGGTGTTCCGGGCCATACCACCAGTTCCAATCGCTGCCTTCCGCGATGAGCAGTTCTTCGAAAGCCAGTTTGCGTTGCGCTTCGCTCGCCCGAGGCGCGTTCGCCGCATAGAAGTTGCGGGCGTGGTAGAGATAATCCCACGAGCGGTTGTCCTCGGGAGCGCCGATCCACACGTTGAAGTTGGCATTGATCCAGGATCCGGGAACCAAAGAGGTGAGCTTGCCGAAGTCGCGATGACGGGCAATCGCCTCGGATACCGTGACTGCTTCGACCCCCGCTTCGCGCTGCAGGGCGTCATAAAAACGACGAAGGAATTCGCGGCCCGATCTCGGGTAATATTCCCAGGCATTTTCGCCATCCAGAATGATCGACACAACGGCGTCTCGTCCTTGATTGAGAACAGGCTGCGCGGCTTGCTTGATATTGTGGATGAGGTGGTTGGCAGCGTCCTGCGCGGGCATCCCCGAGTAAACGAATCCGATCAAATCCGAGATGGTGTGATCGCGGAAGATCAAATGCATTTCCGTCGAACTGCTTTCGAAGCGGTGAATGGTATACAGCTTTTCGGCGTTTTGCGGGGAAAGACGGCCTTCGCCGTCGCGTGCGAAATTAATCCCCAAGCTTCGGCCCAGAACACCCTCGTCCGTGGCCATCCAATTCACACCCAGTCTCTGCGCAATGGCAAAAACCTCTTCCGACACGCTGCCCTCGGAAGGCCACACGCCCACTGGCCGAACGCCGAAGACTTGCTGATGCAGATCCAGTCCGCGCCGCAGTTGTTCCCGCGCGTCTTCTGGATGGAGAAAACGGTTCTGGGGTAAGGGCAGTCCGGGACTCGATACAGCACCCATGTTGGTGTCGCACACCAGTGGCAGAATCGGATGATAGAAGGGCGAAGTCGAAATTTCGATTCGGCCCTGCTGTGCGGCGGCAGCATGCGCGGGAAGCACAGTTCCCAGTAAAGCGCGCTGGCGTGCGATCACCAGTGCCTGATCCTCGAGCGAGAATCCTTGACCCTTCTTGATGAGCGCCGCGATATCCGGGTCTTCCAGAAAGAACTCGTCGAACCACGCGATCTGCGAGAGCACTTGCAAATCGGTGAAGTCCTGCGGCTGAAAATACTTTTCGGCCCGTTCGGCGGAATCGCCCGCTCCGCGGAAACGCTCCCAAAGTGCATGGTAGCGTGGATAGCGGCCGATCATGTTCACCGGATTCGCCTGAAACAGATATTGCAGGGCGAAGCGGCGTTCGTCGGCAGTGAGATCTTTTGCTGGCTTGGCCGCGACCGTGAGGAAGGGATCGTCGGCCGTTCCGGCAACGTAGTCCTGGATCTGCGTAATCAATGACGGAACAAGGTTGAAGGTCTGGTGTACGTCGGGAAACTCGTCCAACAGTTTGACCATCCCATAGTAGTCTTTGAGGGCGTGCAGCCGAACCCAGGGAAGACGGTACTCGCCCGTGACCAGGTCTTTGTAGAAAGGCTGATGCTGATGCCAAAGAATGATGACGCGAAGAGCGGGCATTGAACGTGGCGGCTCGTGACGAGAACAAGAGCCGTGCTTGAGAGTCTAGCATGCAGGCTATGCAGTAGTGGATCAGACTTGCTCTTATTTGAATGCCGTCGTCCCGAATTTAGAATGCCGTCATCCTGAGTCCCGCGTTCTTCAGCGGGGCGAAGGATCTGGCGTGGACTCTTTCGAACGGAACCCCTTCCGGCTATCCGCGCTCTTGAGGTGTTCGAAGACGGCGGAAAACCCTGAATCGCAGAGCACGCAAAGAAGACCGCAGAGGTCGCTGAGGAGGCAAATCCGGTACACTACCAAGGGCAGGTGGCCAAATCTGCAATGACGAAAACCCCGCTTACGATGAGTTCCCACTCCGAGGCCGGCCTCCTGACCGAGCAGGATCTTTACCTCTTTAACGAAGGCCGCAACTATCGCACCTATGAAAAGCTGGGCGCCCACCTCACCTCGCAAAACGGCGAACATGGCACATCGTTCAGCTTATGGGCTCCGAATGCAAAGATGGTGTCGGTCATAGGCAGCTTCAACGGCTGGGATCCACGTTCGCATCCGTTACGCGCTCGCGAGAGTTCGGGCATCTGGGAGGGCTTCATCCCCGGAGTGACCAAGGGATCCATCTATAAATTTCATATCGTCTCGAATCACCACGGCCACGTGGTCGACAAAGCCGACCCATTCGGAATATCGCACGAAAAACCGCCACGAACCGCCTCCGTAGTGTGGGATCTCGAATACCAATGGACGGATCAAGAATGGATGAAAAATCGACAGGCGAAGAATTCCCTCCAGGCCCCGATCTCCATCTACGAAGTCCATCTCGGTTCATGGATGCGGGAAGAGCACAATCGCCCGCTGACTTATCGCGAGATCGCGCCGCGCCTGGCTGACTATGTTCGGCACATGCACTTCACCCACGTCCAATTCCTGCCCGTGATGGAACACCCGTTCTACGGCTCATGGGGATATCAGACCACGGGGTATTTCGCTCCCACCGCGCGTTATGGCACGCCGCAGGATTTCATGTATCTGGTCGACCATCTGCACCAGGCCGGCATTGCGGTAATTCTGGATTGGGTGCCTTCGCACTTCCCTTCCGACGAACATGGGCTGGCTTATTTCGATGGCACACACTTGTTTGAACACGCCGACACCCGCGAGGGTTTTCATCCCGATTGGAAGACTCTCATCTTTAATTACGGACGCAACGAAGTCCGAAGTTTCCTGCTTTCGAGCGCAATGTTCTGGCTCGATAAGTACCACGCAGACGGGCTGCGGGTGGATGCTGTGGCTTCCATGCTTTACCGCGACTACTCGCGGAAAGAGGGCGAGTGGCTCCCCAATAAATACGGCGGACGCGAAAACCTAGAAGCCATCGATTTCCTGCGTCAACTGAATCAGGAACTTTATAAGGAATATCCCGGCATTCAAACCATCGCGGAAGAGTCGACGTCATGGCCCATGGTTTCGAAGCCAATCTATCTCGGCGGCCTGGGCTTCGGTCTGAAATGGGATATGGGATGGATGCACGACACCCTGAAGTACTTCGCTCTTGATCCCATCCATCGCAAGTACCATCACAATCAGCTTACGTTTCGCATGCTGTACGGCTTCACCGAGAATTTTGTTCTTCCGCTTTCGCATGATGAAGTTGTCCACGGCAAGGGCTCGCTCATCGGAAAAATGGCCGGAGATGAGTGGCAGAAGTTTGCCAACCTTCGATTGCTCTTCGGCTACATGTACGCGCAGCCGGGCAAGAAACTTCTGTTCATGGGAGATGAGTTCGGACAAGTCCGCGAGTGGGGGCACGACACCGGTCTGGAATGGCAGGTGTTGCAGTATCCCGTTCACAGCGGAATGCTGAGTTGGACGGAGCAACTAAATCGGCTTTATGCCAGCGAACCCGCGTTGCATGAGCTCGACACTGATCCCCAGGGTTTCGAGTGGATCGATTGCAACGATAGCGTTGCCAGCACGATTTCGTTATTGCGCAAGGGGAAGTCGTCGAAACAACACATTGTGGTGGTGTGCAACTTTACGCCCGTTCCCCGGATCGGTTATCGCCTGGGAGTTCCCGCGGGAGGCTTCTGGCGGGAACTTCTGAACAGCGACGCCAAAGAGTATGGAGGCGGCGGCATGGGAAATTTCGGAGGCGTAATGGCTGAGAAACAAGAGGTCCACGGACGTCCGTACTCTCTGAACCTGACCTTGCCACCGTTAGCGGCCGTCTTCCTCAAAGCCGATTAGTCGGCATTTTGCCGTAGGTTCGGCAGCGGAGGCACGGCCTTTTCACTGGAGCCTTGTCACTGAACTTGACTAACGGTGGATGCTGCGGGGACTTGCGAGGGGGCAAGCAGAACTTGAAGCCGGTCCAAGAGGTGCCGTAATGGAACACCTTTTCCCATTGCGGCATCGACGAACGGGGCCATTTGTTCCAGGTCCGGATGCGAGCCCGAGACCATAATCACGGGCAAGGTCGGATGCCGCTGTTTCAGCCAGGTTGCCAGCTCAAGCCCATTCATTCCAGGCATTTCGTAGTCCAGGATCACGGCATCGATCTCATGTTCCTTGGTCTCAAACACGTGAAGTGCGTGACGGCCACTGACGGCGGCGATCACTTCGTAACCGTTTTGGCCGAGCAAGGCTCCGTACAGTTCCCGAATCCCTGCGTCGTCGTCCACGCACATCACGGTCAGAGATTTCATAGGGGAGAACTGCCCTTTCTTCCTCGCCTAAGAGGGGTCTAGGACGAGGCCATTGTCCTGACCGCTTGCATTTTTGATGCCACGTCGCGTGAATTCCATCTGAGCATGCCTCAATGCAGTGCTTCCAGCGTGCGTGCTAGACTCGCTTTAGCCCCCGGCCATGCGGATCCTCACCCGCTACATCCTCCGCGAAGTCACGGCTCATGCCCTGATCGGCGTGGCTGTGTTCACGTTTGTGCTGTTCACTCGCGACTTGGGGCAAATCCTCGAACTGGTGGTTCGCAACAGCGCGCCGTTGCCCAGCGTCGCTGAAGTCTTCTTTTTCATTGTTCCCGTCACGCTTACCATCAGCATTCCCGCAGGCGTGTTGGTAGGCATTCTGATCGGGTTGAGCCGGCTCGCGGCAGACAGCGAGATCACGGCCATGCGCGCCAGTGGCATCGGCGTGTGGAGCTTTCTCCGGATCGTCTCTATCTTTGCCGTGGCGGCCTGGCTTCTGGCTCTCGCCAACGGAGTCTATCTTGCTCCGCACTCCCAGGCGGCCATGGTTCACTTGCAGGACCGCCTGAAGTCGTCGCAAGTCTCCTTCGAAGTTCAGCCGCGCGTGTTCTACGAAGGCTTTCCGGGGCTCGTGCTTTACGTCCAGAACGTGAAGGCTGCCCAGGGTGCAGCCATCTGGAAGGGCGTCTTCATCGCCGACACCAGCATCCCGTCTTCCCCGAGAATCACCCTGGCACAACAAGGAATTCTGGTCAGTGAAGGGCCCGAGACCCTGCACCTGCACCTGACCGACGGCTCAACTCACGAGATCGATCCCAAGATTCCCGGTCACTACCAGATCTCCACCTTCGAGCAGACGGACATCCCTATTCCGCTACCCCAAGCCGATAGCGCGAAGGAGCAGGATCTCGTGCCGGTTTCGCAAATGGGGACCTGGGACCTTTGGCGGCAGGCCAATGACCAGAAAAATCACGCGCTGGCCCGCTGGTACCTGATTGAATTCCATCGCCGCTTCGCGCTGCCCACGTCGTGCCTGGTGTTGGCCCTGGTCGGAATTCCCCTCGGCCTGTCTTCTAAAAAAGGCGGTAAGTCCACTGGGTTCGTGCTCACCATTCTGCTGGTATTCGCTTACTACTCCGCGTCTCTGGTGGGAGTTTCCCTGGCGCGGCAGGGCAAACTGTCGCCCGGCTTCGGAGTCTGGCTGGCTGACATCGTGTTCTTCCTGGGCGGCGCTTTCCTGCTGTGGAGGGCCGAACACCGGCCGTTCGAAATCACTTCCCTGCGGAGACTCTGGCGCCCGTTCGGCGCGGGAATCCACGAAGCCGCCGCACTGCCCTTCCGCACCCACCGCGCCGAGGACGTTTTCGAGCGCGCCGCCAATCGCCGTCGCGTCTTCCGCGCCCGCTTCCCCATGATCCTCGACGATTACGTTCTGCGCGATTTCGGCATGAACCTGGCCATGGTTGTGGCAGCCTTCCTCATGCTGCTTTTGGTGTTCACTGCCTTCGAGCTGCTGGGAGACATTCTCCGCAACCAGATCTCGCCCCTGGTCGTGGGTGCATATCTGCTGAACGTTTCCCCATACTTCGTCTACAACATCACTCCCTTGAGCATCCTGCTGGCGGTCCTGATCACCTTGGGTGTGATGCAGCGATCGAATGAAATCACCGCCATCAAGACCACGGGAATCAGCATTTACCGCATCATCACGCCACTACTGGTGGCTTCGGCAATCCTCGCTGCAGGGCTTTTCTTCGCCGACCAGTTCTACCTGCCGCACGCCAACAAACGACAGGACGCGCTCCGCAACATGATCAAAGGCAAGCCGGCTCAAACCTACCTGAACCCGGACCGCAAGTGGATTTTCGGACAGCATTCCGATATCTACTACTACGAACTCTTCGACTCTGATCGCGATCAGTTCGGTCGGCTCGCCGTTTTCCAGTTCGACCCTGCGACCTTCCAGCTGACCAAACGAATCTACGCCGATCGCGCCCACTGGGAAGAAAGCCTGCAGCGCTGGGTTTGCACCCAGGGATGGGTACGCGATCTGCGCGGGCCCGCGATCGAGAACTATCGCACCTTCGACGTCGCCACCTTCCCCATGGTCAGCGAGCCTCCCACCTATTTCAAGAAGGAAGTGAAACAGTCCTCCGAAATGAATTATGAGGAGCTGCGCCGCTACATCCGCGACCTGCAACAAAGCGGCTTCGACGTTGTAAGGCTAAGAGTGCAGCTGCAAAAGAAGTTGGCATTCCCGATCATCACCCTGGTTATGGCTGTGCTCGCCGTTCCGTTCTCGCTCTCTGCAGGTCGGCGTGGCGCAATCACCGGAGTCGCCGTAGCCGTGGGAATTGCGGTCGTGTACTGGACCGTGGCCGGACTTTTCGAGGCCATGGGCAACATCAACCAACTGCCGCCAGTGTTAGCCGCATGGTCGCCGGATCTTATCTTCGCCTTGGTTGGCGGCTATCTGGTTCTCAAAGTGCCCACCTAGGAAGCGCCCTCACCTGACCACTAAAGCGGATGTCTGGCCGAAGGTAAGTATGGGCATGCCCAAAACGTTCAGAAGCCCGGTGCTGGTGGTGAGGGTGTACATCGAAATCGAGCCCGCCCCGTTGTTCGCCACGTAGGCATAGTCGGTGGGATTCGTTATGATGTTCCCTATGTTCGTTCCCGTAACTCCGGTGCGAATGGCCATCGCCACTGGAGTTAAGCCGGTGGAAATGGTTGCCGGAGAAAGAGGAGTCAGAACACCGTCTCCGGGACCCCATGAATACTGAGAAATCGTGTTTGATCCCTTGTCCACCACGTAGGCAAAGTTGAAATTCAGATCAAAGGCAATCGCGACAGGACCGAGCCCGGCCGCGAACGGAGAACCCGCCACCTGCGTAAGCGTGCCATCCGGACTGGAGGGGTTGACGCAACTGGTCACCACGATGTCGCAAATGGCAAAGGCGCTCACGCTGTTGGAAGTGGCGGCCGCGTTCATGGCGTAGAGAAAACCTCCATTGGGCGAAATGCCCAGTCCCGAAGGCGCATCTCCCGTTGCATAAAAGGCAACTCCGGACGCTTTGAGCGCACCCGAGGTGGAATTAATCGAAAACACGGAGACAAAATTGGCCAACTGGTTCGCCACGTACAAGAACTTTCCCGAGCCGCTAACCGCAACCGCAACCGGCAGCGTACCGATGGGATATGGAAATCCGACCGGAATCGTGGTAAATGGCGAACCGGGCACGGCCGTCAATGCTCCACCAGTGCCAATCGTAAACGCCGAGATGTTGCTCGATCCCTGGTTGGCTACGAATAGAAACTTGCCGGCGGGATCGATGGCCAGCCCCATGGGCCTGGTTCCGGCCTTCGTGGTTCCGCTGACCGCCGTGAGCGACCCGCCCGAATTCGTGGTGTAACTGGAAATGTCGTTGGAACCGGTATTGGAGATGAACATTGCATCCAACGCCGGCGTAATGGCGATGGCCGCAGGGGCCGTGCCCGTCCCGATGCTGGACCCCACCGTACTCAAGTTACCGTTTGTGAGATTTATCCCATAAACGGATACGGTTGTATTGGCCTGCGCGGTCACAAACAGCAGGCCGTTGCCGCCGTTCACCAGGGTCGAATTAGTACTGCAAGCCATCAGGCAGAGAAGCAAAACCGGAAGCAACACATGCTGCAGGAAACGGAACTTCATCCGCATTCTTTCTCCGTATCGTCGATTCAAGATCTCCCAGGCCCCGGCAAGGAACCCTCCCGGCATGCGGTTGGAGATCAAGGGGTACCCTCATTTGTGTATCAGGAATACAACCGAAGCGCAAACGTACTACCCTGATTGGAACCGCCGCCGATGGCGAAAGTTGCTTCACCCGGGAATCGAATTAGACCTTCGCGCTGAGGATGTAGTCCTCCCCGGGGCACAAATAGCAGCATGGGCGCCGTGCTATGGACCGCGCCATCGAACGGATCAACGCAACACTAATTAGGGTGCCCCATCCTTCCGCGTTCTTCGCGGAGGGTGGGGCCTTTTACCAAAGCCGCAAAAGTGGCCTGGCCACCAGCCCTGCAGAGCCCGGCTTGAGGGCCGGCCACTCGAAGATTCAAGTCAGAATCGCTAACATCAACTGGTGAAGAATCGCCATTGTTTGTAGAGGGGTACGCCAGCGGAGCAAAGCGATGTGCGAAGCATCTTGTTCACGATAGTCCTCCTGAACTTCTCACTTCTTCAGAATGTCAGGGCTATTCTTGCCAGCTGCCGCGCCCGAAGCGATATCGCCCGCGGACAAGGTCCTATCCCGCCTGGAATCAAAGTCAAGCGAAATCCGGGCTTGAGGTATAGAACAAAAATCCATTTCAAAAGGGACGGGCGGGATTGTCTCAGTGACGTGGAATTCGCTGTCGAGTCAGATGATAAAGAGAGCTCGTGTATTTGAGGAGAACCTGACGTATAGGAAGAAAACCTATTTCCAAGGGGGCGCTGTGCCTCCGTCTGTTATGGAGCGGAGCTGCACTGAGAGAGGCAAGCGCTTGTTCGCCGCTTGCCTCTTTTTGCCCTCTCAGGATGGGTTGCCAAACTCGGACAGGCCAACTACTGAATCGTCAGTGCTCCGGTAGGTTGTTTACTTTGATAGGTGCCCCAACTATCGTTGTGGCCTAGCACTGTTCCTGCCTGCGCTGCGATAGAAAAATTCCATGCCAGATCGGCGTCGGGCGGTGCAACGATCAAAACCCAATACTTTTTGCCCTTGGTCAGCTGAGCCGCGCAATTGAGCGACACAACCTGCGAATTGCTGTCGGAGAAAATGGGCATGTTCTTCACCGTTCCCTGACATAGGCGGTTCCCCTTAGGAGCGCCATCCGGATTAGTGCATGGCTTGTTCTTGCAGTCCTTGGTGAGGATAACGAGAGCACGGTTTGTGCCCTGCACGAAACCAAGACCCAGGGTGATTTTCCTGGTGGTGCCCGTCTTCAAAGACGTGATCTGGTTGGCAGGTGTCCATTCCCCACCACAACTGCTGATGCCATCGCAAACCGCATAGCCAACATATTGCTGATAACCGCTGGCACCGATGTTGTCATAAAAAGGGTTTGCGGGTGGCTCGATGCCTTTCGCATCCGGTTGCTGGGCTGATGGCCTAATGGCTACCGTGGTGGCACCACCGTTGATGTGGATGATTCCTGATTTGCTGTCCTGAGCCAGGACAGCCATGCTGCTCAGCACAAGCAGGGCAGAACAAATTGCAAACCTTTTGTTCACTGTGGGTTCTCCGTTTTTGAAATTGATCAGGGTAGTTTGAACTCGCTCGTCAGGTCAGAGACGCACGGATGACGGAATGTTTGACTCTGATTTCGGCGCGACCGAAGCATACTCGATGAAGGGAGGTTTTGTCCTTGCGCCAGCGCAAGGAACCGGCATCCAGTCGGTTTCTGCAGGTGGGGCCTTAACGGAACAGCACAGAAAGGCCTCGCCCAACCCACATTTCTCCCTTGACTCAAGGGTCCCTAAGCAGCTAACATGACGACAGTTGTGTTAGCTGTTTGATAACAGCAGCTCTTTCAGTTCCTTGACAACCTTGAGTTCCCCGTTTTCGCTCCGGAAAGGCGACCTGTGCCCAAAAAGTATCCCCGCTAAGTCCTTTAAAAGGGATATTTTAGAGGGTACCTCGAACTTAGGCCGTGCTTTCATGGACTTACAAGGCCGAGATATCCCCTCGCTAAGTCCTTTAAAAGGGATATTTTACGAGGGTATCTCCAAACCATTCCCTTTGTTTTCATAGATCTAGCAAGAAAATGCAAATTCTGAGGTATATACCCCGTTCGTATATGGTAAACACGATGGTCCGACGTGTTAGTTCATAAGTAAACATACGCCGAGGCCCGCTTGCGCCACCCTTCAGAGCTCGCGCGAAAGAATCGTGATGGTTTGCGGATCGGTCGTAGCTCTTGTCTCTGCAGAAATGAGAGGCAGGCGAATCTCAACCATGAGGCCGCCCTGTGGCCGATTTGATACCCTGATCGTCCCGCCGTGCAGGCGCACAGCGCGATCCGTGATGGCCAGGCCGAGACCCACGCCGCCAGTCTGGCGGCCGCGAGCATCGTCGATGCGGTAAAACGGCCGCAACAATTTATCCAGCGCGTCCTCCGGTACGCCGGGGCCGGAGTCGGTTACGCGCACGACGGCTTCCGGGGAGCCCGTACCGTTCGGTTGTTCGACATCCCGCTCCAGGCGTACTTCCACGCTCGTGCCATCGTGGGTATAGCGAATGGCGTTGCGCACCACGTTCTCGATTGCGCTGTGCAGCAAGCCCGGACTTCCGACGACCACGCAGTCATCGACCACCGTAGCCTCCACCCGGCAACCACGGCTTTGGGCTTCAAAGGCAGCATCCTTGGCAATCTCATGGACGATCTGTTCGAGGTGGACCGGGATCTTCTCGATGGACTCATCCCCGGCTTCGAGGCGGGCAATGGTCAGTAGTCTTTGGATGAGTTGGTTGAGGCGATTGGTTTCGCGATCGATGCGGTCCAAGGCACTGCTCGCCTCCGGGCCGCTGCGCTGCCGAGCCAGTTCGAGAGCGACATTGAGGCGCGCCAGCGGGGATCGCAGCTCGTGCGAAATGTCGGTCAGCAAGCGGCTCTGGGCATTGACCAGGTTCTCCAGGCGCTCCGCCATACGGTCGAAATCGCGCATCAGTTCCGCCATTTCGTCGTGCCGCCGGGAGCTGGGCATGCCCGCACGGGCAGTGAGATCGCCCGAGGCCAGCTTTTGAGTCGCGGCCCGGAGCTGCACGATGGGTGCGGTCAAATATCGTGCCAGGATGTAACACACCAATCCGGACGAAATAATCGCAATCAGGATGCCCAAGCCGGGCACGCCATGCGGTCCGAAAAATGGATGCTCTTCCGGAGGCAAGTCGATAATCAGCAAGTAACGGCGCCCGTTGTCGGCCGTGATGGTTTGCCGGAGGAATTGGCCAGGCCCGAAACGTCCCAGAAAGGTATCGGCGGTGTGGACTCTGCCGCGCTTTGCACGTTCAATCCACTCGGTCGGGTTGCGGCCTAGGAGTTCGCGGCCCTGGTCGTCGAAGATGAAGAGCCGGACGTGCTGACTGTCATGGACGTTCCGCAGATATTTTCGCGCCCCGTCGTCGCCGCCCGATTGATAAGCTTGAAGAGCCTCGTTGAGAAATTTTGGTTCCTGCGCCTGCAAATTGGAAATTTCCCTGGAGGGGCGCGTCGCTAAAGTCACGAGGATCGCGAGCACCAGGAAGAGCGCTTGCGCCATCCAGTAGGAAAGGAAGATCTTGACGAACAAGCTTCTCATGCTTCTTCGCCTCTACCAGCCTTGGTGGGGGCTTGCTCGCGGGGATGCGCGAATATGTATCCGACGCCACGCACGGTTTTGATGTGGTCGCTGCCGTTTTCGGAATCGCCCAGCTTCTTGCGAACTTTACTGACGTGCATATCGATGCTACGGTCGAAGGGAGAAAACTTGCGGCTGAGAACAGCATCCACCAGGTGTTCGCGGGTCACCACGCGTCCCGCTTCGCGCATTAAGACATGCAGCAAATTGAATTCGACTGAGGTCAACTCCACCGGCTTGCCATTCTGGCGAACAATTCGAGTGGCGGGATCAAGCTCAATATCACCGACCCGGACGACTTCGGGGATTTGAGCCCCGCCCGTTCTTTCTGCATCTTTTTCCGCGGCTTGGGTTCGACGCAAAATGGCTCGGATGCGGGCCACCAGTTCGCGAGGATTGAAAGGCTTGGGAAGATAGTCGTCGGCGCCGATTTCGAGGCCTACGATTCTGTCCACGTCCTCACCGCGTGCGGTGAGCAGCAAAACCGGAATGCGCGACGTGTTGCGTATCCGCCGTAGCACATCGAAGCCGTTCATGCCGGGCAACATTACATCCAGCACGACCAGCAGGTAATCTCCGTTGAGCGCACGATCCAGACCGCGATTGCCGTCGTGAACGGATTCGATCTGAAAGCCCTCGGGTTCGAGATACTCCCCTACCAGGCTGCACAGCTCCACGTCGTCGTCGACAACCAGAATGCGATCCACTTTCCTCATTTTAGTTAGGCGCGCCGATGACCGTGGTAAAGAATTGTCAATACAGCGGTTATCGCGCTTTACAAAACTTTACTCCGGTTGACTGACTCTTTACCACCCGCGAGCGCGAAAAGTGTTTCTATGATCATACGCAATCTGAGGTTTTCCGATCTACGGGGAATGCTCACAGGAGAGGTTATGAAATTACGCAGCAAAATGTCGTTCGCAGCTTTGGCTATCGTGCTGGTGGCGGGACTTGCGATGGCGCAGCACCACGGCGGCCCACGTGGTGGTGGTGATTTTTTTGGCGGGCCCATGTTGGGCTTCTTCACGGATTACCTGGATCTGACCGACGCACAACAGGCACAGATCAAACAGATCATCGCTAAAGAGAAACCAGCGATGGAACCTCTGTTCAAGCAGGAAATGCAGACTCACGAACAAATGATGCAGCTGATTCAGAGTGGCACGTTTGATGAGGCCAAGGCACAGACAATCGCGACTCAGGGAGCGCAAGTTCACGCGCAACTTGAAGTGCAGCACGCACGCATCGCCTCCGAGGCTTACCAGGTTCTTACCGCGGACCAGAAGACCAAGCTGGCCCAGTTCATCACCAAGAAGGAGCAGCGGTTCGAGCAACACATGCAAGAACGTGAGCAAGGAACCCATTCGCAAGACGCACCCAATCAATAACGGAAACGGAATATGAGGGGGGAGGGGGAGGGACTGAGGGGGTTCCCTCCCCCGCGGTGCTTCGTTCCAAAGATTAAGAAAGGCGGGTAAGGCATTGGCTACAGCAGTCGTTCCAACGAATCTTGTCGAGGTTATCGCCAGCGAGATGGCGGTTGGTGTGGATCGGGCCGTCGAATGCTGGATGTCGCAGATTGAGCACGCACTCACCGATGTGCATTTGACGTCGCTCGGGCGGCTGAATGCTGTCCGCGAGATACTGGACGAATACAAACACTTGACCGGAAAAGTGCAGCTGCAGGGCAGAGGATCTTCCGCGCTGCTGGAAAAGGTCTGCTGACCCGATTCTCTCTTGTGATAGGTTGACCCATGGATGTTGACCTTCTTTATTCCTATTTGATCGATTCCACCTGGTTCTTTCTCGGGAGCTGGGTGGTGGTGCTGTTGACGGCCGGCGCGGTGGCATTCGCCGATTGGTCGCTGCCGCGAATCGCGCCGCTGATGGGGACGATGCGGCGAAACTGAAGCTCGGGCTGGTAGAATCGCATCTAAACCAGCCGATGCTGCCGAAAAGTCTGCGTCCCCTGATTCCCTACTTTAAGAAGTACCGCCGCAGCTATGTGGTGGGAACGGTTTGCGTCTTCCTGACCAATGGCGTCTGGATTCTATTTCCACTGGTAATTCGGCGGGCCGTGGATGACCTTCATCTCGGCATCACTCGACACAAGCTGGTCACGTATGCCTTGCTCCTGCTGGCAGTGGCGGCTGTCAAGGGAACCTTCCAGTTTCTGACCCGTTGGATCGTGATCGGGGTTTCTCGCGAAATCGAATTCGATCTACGCAATGACCTCTTCCGGCACCTCGAAAGCCTTTCTTACTCCTACTACCAGCGGACGCGAACGGGCGATATTATGGCTCGCGCCACCAATGACCTGAATGCTGTCCGCATGCTGTTAGGACCGGCGATCATGTATTCGGCGAATACGATTGTGTTTACGGCTGGCGCACTCGCCTTCATGCTCTCGATCAGCCCCAAATTGACTCTCTACGCCTTTCTGCCTCTACCGATCGTCAGCGTCACCATCCAATATTTTGGCCGCAAGATTCACGAACGCTTCGAGAGGATCCAGGCGATGTTTTCCGATATCTCGGCTCGAGCTCAGGAAAATTTCTCTGGAGCTCGTGTGATTCGCGCCTACGTGCAAGAGGAGGCCGAGATTGCCGCATTCGAAACGGCGAATCAGGAATACATTAAGCGCAGCTTGAAGCTGGTTCGTTTGATGGGCATGCTCTGGCCGACGCTCGAAACCATGTTGGGACTCGCCATTGTGCTGGTGCTGTGGCTGGGCGGCCGCGAGGTGATTACGGGCCGCATCACCGTGGGCGGTTTTGTTGCCTTCAACACCTACATGGTGCAGCTTACCTGGCCCATCATTGCTCTAGGTTGGGTCATCAATATTTTCCAGCGTGGGACGGCTTCGATGGGACGCATCAACGAGATTCTGGTGGAGAAGCCGGAGATTGAGGATGGTGAGGAAATCCAAATCAAAAGCAGCACGAGCGAGACGCTCGCGCCTAGACAAATACGGGGTGAGATCGAGTTCCGGCACTTGAAGTTCTCCTACGGTTCTACTCCGGTTTTGCATGACATCAATCTCCGCGTTCCGGCTGGGAGCAGCCTGGCGATTGTGGGCCCGACGGGTTCGGGCAAGACCACGCTGGTCAGCTTGATCCCTCGTATTTACGATGCCGAACCGGGATCTGTGCTCATCGACGGCATTCCCATCCGCGATTATCCGATCGCAGCCCTACGCCGCAATCTCGGTTTTGTACCGCAGGAAACCTTTCTGTTCAGCGAAACGGTGCGCGAGAATATCGCCTTCGGAAAGGAGGATGCTACCGACGAAGAAGTCCGCGCGGCTGCGCTGGCGGCCAGCATTGGCGAGGAGATCGAGAGTTTTCCCGAGCAATATCGGACGCTGGTGGGCGAGCGCGGCATTACCCTGTCCGGTGGCCAGAAGCAGCGCACTGCAATTGCGCGAGCCATCATTCGTAACCCGCGCATTTTGATTCTGGACGATGCACTCTCGAGCGTCGACACTCATACGGAAGACAAGATTCTCAATCATCTGCGCGAGATTATGCAGGGCCGGACCACGATTTTCATTTCCCACCGGGTTTCCACTGTGCGCAACGCCGACCGCATAGCCGTCCTCCACGCCGGACGGATCGTGGAGTTGGGCACCCACGACGAACTGGTGGCCAAAGACGGTTACTATACCGACCTCTATAACAAGCAATTGCTCGAAGAAGAGTTGGCGGAAGTGTAGTTCAGATGTTCAATTGAAAATTGAACACACTAGCCTTTTTGAATTCTGACAACATGAAGCGCGTCGTCATTCCCGAATTGCTTGACACCGATTCCGGCACGCCTGCCGAGGTCGCAACTGCACTATCCGACATCCGCCAGATCAATCGCTGGTTCGGGGGGATTGCGACGACCCAGTCGATGATTGCGCATGTGGCCCGGAAACATGGCGCGCAATCGCTCTCCCTGTTAGAAGTGGCGGCGGGCACGGGATACGTGCCTCATACTGCTAGTGCGCGCATGCTGAAGTTGGGAGTCCGGCTTCAGGTGACGCTACTTGACCGCGCCCACTCGCATCTGAAAAACGGCTCTGGAAACGGAAGCTGGGCGGTGGCCGGAGATGCACTGGCGCTTCCTTTCGCGGACGCAAGTTTTGATTTGGTGAGTTGCTGCCTATTCGCTCATCACTTGGAACCGCGGGAGATCGTGCAGTTTGTCAACGAAGGCCTGCGCGTGGGCCGTGCCGCGGTGATCATCAACGACCTGGTCCGCGATCCAATTCACCTCGCCCTGGTTTATGCAAGCCTGGCACTTTATCGGAGTCGATTCAACCGCCATGATGCACCCGCTTCGGTGCGTCGCGCATACACCGTTAAGGAGATGAATCAGATGCTGGGGCAGACCAGGGCCGCGAGGGTCGAGATTGAACGCCATCCCGTGTTTCGTATGGGTGCAATCGCGTGGAAAAGACAGAACGATGTATGACTTGATTGTGGCCGGCGGCGGGCCAGCGGGAAGTTCCGCGGCCATCATTTGCGCTCGCCATGGTGCTCGCGTGCTGTTGCTCGAGCGCGGGCAGTTTCCCCGTCACAAGGTTTGCGGCGAATTCGTTTCCGCCGAATCCCTCGAGCTTCTCTCTGACCTGCTCGCTCCGCAACACGCGGGGCTGGTCGCCGATGCTGTTCGAATTGATCGAGCTCGGCTTTTTCTCGACGGTAGCATGATTGAGACCCCGGTCGCCCCGTCTGCCGCCAGCATCTCGCGCCTGGACCTCGACGCTGCTCTTTGGGATTCAGCAGAAAGAAGCGAAGTTGACGGCCGGCAGCAGGTTGTCGTACAGAGTATTTCCGGCACCGATCCGTTTCTGGTCACAACCTCGGGGGGAGAATTTGAAGGTCGCGCGCTGATCAATGCCTCGGGCCGTTGGTCAAACCTGAACCTGACTGGGACCGACACGACAAAAATACCGGTGAAATGGCTTGGGCTCAAAGGGCATTTCGCCGAGTCTCCCCCGCTGGGTTCCGTGGACCTCTATTTTTTGGAGGGCGGTTATTGCGGAGTGCAACCGGTAAACCTCAGGGACGGGGACGAACAAACCGGAAGGGTCAACGTCTGCGCCATGGTGCGGACCGATGTGGCCAACACGTTGCCGGAAGTATTCGAATGCCACCCCGGATTGCAGAAACGGAGTCGCGGATGGAGGCCGCTTAGCGAGCCGGTGACCACATCGCCTCTTGTCTTTCGCGAACCGCAACCAGAGCGAGACGGGATTCTGATGACTGGCGATGCCGCGGGTTTTGTGGATCCCTTCGTCGGGGACGGTGTTTCTCTCGCCCTCCGGAGCGGCACGCTGGCGGCCGAGTGTCTGATTCCGTTCTTCGCTGGAAGAATATCGCTGCGGCAAGCTGCGCGCGATTATCGTTCGGCGTACGAGAGACGGCTCACACCCGTGTTCCGCAGCGCCTCGAGAATCCGGCGGATGCTGAGTTTGCCGCAAAGCGTGCGGATTCCAATGTTCCGCTTACTCGAAAAGATGCCCGCGATCACACGATATTTGGTGAGAAGGACCAGGTAGGCCGCGTAGCTTCACTCCGCCAGGAGCGGTGAGACCGGTCCCGCACTCTACCTGACGACCAGCACTTCGCGGATGTTATCGCGGGTGAGGAAAAACTTGATCGAACCGAAGTCGCGGAACAGATTTTCCACGTGACGATTGTTAAAGACCCGCTGCAAGTGGAAACTCTTCTCGATCGACGTATGAAGCACGCCGGTGGGACCTCGGCGCAAATCTCTGCGCGCTTCGACATGCTGCATCTCCAGAATGTCGTTGTCCACGATGTGGTAGCGGTAGCAAGGCGCATCCGGTCCGGCTTCGCGAGTATGAAAGAACGCGAGCAGCATGCCGCCGGGTTTAATCGTCGACCAGAGGCGGGCAACCACAGGCTTGACCAGGCTTTCCGGCATATAGTCGGCCAAATTCCAGCACAGCACGATGTCGAACTGGGCCGCCGGATAGACGAGGTTGTCGGCGAGAAAGCGCCTGCTATCCAGAATCGTCTGCCCCTGTTCGTCCTTCGTGATCAGAGCGGGATCGGTCGAGGCCTCGAGCAAATCTTCGCTGTAGATCTTGTGTCCGCGTTGGGTCAGATAACGGATATTGGCAGCAGACGTGGAACCGATATCCAGAACGCAGATTGGTTCTTCGGATTGCAGCGTGCGCGAAACTGCCCCCAGTCCGCTGGAGCGGCGCGTTAGCCGCTGCGTCGTAGACACAGGTCTGACCCCCTGACCGGGGACGGTAGATGGACCACGAAAAAGTTTCATGAAGCTGTGCGTAACGGATGCCATGGCAAATTCCCGGCGTCCGGTTCAACAGAGTTCCGCAATGTAAATATATCGCGGCCCGCGCGGTTGAACCGGCGAAAAATTCTATTGCTTGGTTACTGGAGTACTCCCCGCCGCAGCGCTCTTCGCCTCGACCTGCAGTTCGGGCTTGGTTGCGGGCGCTGGACTCGGCTTGGCGGCCTCCCTCTGGATTTCTATCTTGCCTTTGACGTAAGCGCCGTCCTCCATCGCGATTCGCTGGGTGACAATATCGCCTACGACGACGGCGGACTTCCGCAGCTCCACCCGCTCGCTGGCTCGTATGTTACCTTCCAGCTTGCCCTGGATCACCACAACTTTTGTGTTGACATCGGCATGCACGTGGCCGTTCGGTCCAATGACCAGATTGTTCCCATGCAGTTGAATCGTGCCTTCGACCGTTCCGTCGATATACAAATCCTCACTGCCGGAAAGCTCTCCTTTAATCACTACCGATTTGCCGATGTGTGCGAACTCTCCGGTCTTTGGCATGTCCATACTTACGGTTTCTCCTTTGAACGCACGGCCGCTGGCTAAAGCAGGAATAACGGATTCTAAACTATTTGGTCGATTCTGGGGGACAAGGCGCGAGATTTAGTGAAAAAGTTTGCAGAGTTCATGCCGCATTTCCGTTGAAGATCCCGTGATTCCCCTTATCTGGCGGCCAAAGCCAGTGTACAATTCCGCTCGGTCTACAATTCAAAAACCGAAGCTCCCCGGTTTAGAGAAAGAGTGGTGCATGAAACGTTCCATCGTAGTTTCCCTGATCACTGGGGCTGCGCTATCGCTTGGCGCATGTCTCTTGCCCGGTCCCGTTCACGCAGCTGACGAAGCAAAAATCAATGGATTTACCCTTGTTGCTCCCGAGTCCAGCATTCCGCATCCTGGCCGGATACACACAAACTACTTTTGGGCCATTCCAGATGTCCCGAATACCACCGGCGGGCCTCCTCCGGGTACTGAGACGCCGGGCTCTTTGGCTTGCGTGTACAAATTGGCAAAGGGGCCCAAGGGCTGTCCGATTGCCACCAGCACAAACATTCCGACCGGCGGTTGGGGAGCCATCGCCATTGTCGATGCTGGAGACTTTCCGACTGCAAAGCACGATCTGCACACGTTCTCAAAATACTTTGGTATTCCCGATGCCGATTTCCAGGTGGTTTATGCGGACGGCCACAAGCCTCCGGTCTATTCGGGTTGGAACGTCGAAGAGGCGCTGGATATCGAATGGGCTCATGCCATGGCGCCCAAAGCCAAGCTCTTCCTGGTGGAATCTAAGCTGTGTATGTCCGGCACTTGCAACACGGATCCTTACTGGTATGCGGTGACGGTGGCGAGTAAGTTGGTGGCGAAGAATGGTGGTGGCGTGATCAGCATGAGTTGGGGCGACCCCGAGGCCTCCACCGATTTACGCTACGACAAACTTTTCACTGAGCCTGGAGTTGTCTATTTTGCTGCGAGTGGGGATTCGGGGATCGGTGTGAGCATCTATCCCGGAGCTTCTCCGAACGTGGTCTCTGTCGGCGGCACAATGTTCAACCGAGACGCAAATGGGGACTTCGTGAGCGAGCAGTACGGGGGCGGGGGCGGCGACATCAGCCCTTACGAGCCCAGACCCAGCTACCAAGACGTCATCAAGAACATCGTCGGAAGCAAGCGCGGATATCCCGACGTTGCTTCTGACTTTTGTTGCGCCCCCATCTATATAACCGCTTACGGCGGGTGGACCGGGGTTGGCGGCACCAGTTGGTCCTCCCCCACCTTTGCGGGAATCGTGAATGCCGCTGGCGGCAAAATGAAGTCGACCGATGACGAACTCTCGGTGATCTACAAAGAGTACACAATCAAGAAGGAGTACAAGGCCGATTTTTACGACATCACGCAGGGGGATTCGCACTGCAAGGTGGGCTGGGACCTTTGTGCCGGAGTCGGCTCGCCGCGCACGTACAAAGGAAAATAGCTCATATCACCACAATGCTCAGTTAGTTTTCTCGTGAAGGCCCTGTCAAATGACAGGGCTTTCGCTTTTCCGACTTGCACCCGCAGGGAACAAACATATACAACGGCTGTAAGCCAACTAACGTCTAAGTTAAGACTGGGCGTGCATGAGGCGAATTCACTTCAACGCGAAGCTTGCGATCACAATTGCTTTGCTGGCTGGGGTCAATGCGGTCCTTGCATTCTCTGCGGACCAACCCTCTGAATCACCCGTCGAACTGGTGCGACGCACGGTTCAGCAGGAGATCGCGCCTGGTAATAGCAACGCGAGAGCGATGTTTTTGGATCGCAAGGAAACTCCTCACGGGTCACAGACCAAGCTGATTGTCGAAACCCGCGAAGGCATGGCGGGAATGTTGATCGCTATCAACGATAAGGCCCTGACGCCGGAGCAACGCCAAGCTGAAGAAGCTCGCTTGTCCGAGTTGGCGCGCAATCCCGAAGCTCTGAAGAAGAAGCAGAAGTCGGAGAAAGAAGACGCGGAGCGTGAAAATCGGATCATGAAGGCGCTACCCGATGCATTCCTCTACGAACCCGATGGGACTGCGGTCGGGAACCCGACAATCGGGAAAGCTGGCGACCAGTTGGTCCGCCTTAAGTTCCGCCCGAATCCCAAATACACTCCTCCTAGCCACGTGGAGCAAGTGCTTACCGGAATGCAGGGCTACCTGCTGGTCGACGCGGACCAGCATCGCATCGCGAAGATCGATGGAACCTTGACCAAGGAGGTGGGTTTCGGTTGGGGAATCCTGGGCCACTTGGACCGAGGTGGGCACTTTCTGGTGGAGCAGGCCGAAGTAATTCCGGGGGACTGGGAAGTCACCCACATGAGCCTGAGCTTTACCGGGAAAGAGCTTCTGTTCAAGAGCCTCAATATCAGGTCGGATGAAGCCTTTAGCGATTTTCGGCCAGCGCCTTCGAATCTGAATTTCGGCCAGGGAGTGGAACTGCTCAAGAAGCAGGAGGCGGAACTAGCGGAGAACCGCCAACAACCAAAGTAGCAGCGCCGATCGGCTTCAGTTTGTCGCGTGCGGTTGCAACTCTTTACTTCCCTGCGCGGATCGTTTCTTTGCGGACAGTCAGTTTTTCGACCAAACCCTCACGCACCCTATAACCTGTGCCGGGTTCATCGCAGATCGGAATTATACCTTGTGGCGTGACCTCCACTTCAGGTTCGATGACGTCTTCCTTCCAATATCGTTTCGAGGCGGAAACATCTCCCGGCAGGCGAAAGTTGTGCAGCGTGGACAGAGCGATGTTGTGAGCGCGCCCCACCCCCGACTCGAGCATGCCCCCGCACCACACCGGGATGTTTCGGGATACGCAAACATCGTGAACCTTCTTGGCCTCGGTGAATCCCCCCACCCGTCCGACCTTGATGTTGATGATGCGGCATGCTCTTAGATCCAGAGCCTTGGCTGCATCGCGCGCGTGACGGATGGACTCGTCCAGACAAATCGCCGTACGCAGTTGTTGCTGGAGGCGAGAGTGGTAATAGATATCGTCATGCCACAACGGCTGTTCGATCATCAGGAGATTGAACTGGTCGAATTCGCGGAGGTGTTCGAGTTCATCCAGAGTGTAAGCCGAGTTCGCGTCACAACTGAGGACAATTTCGGGCCAGCGTGAACGGACGCGCTCAAGTACTTTCACATCCCAACCGGGCTTCACTTTTATCTTGATGCGCCGATACCCCGCGGCCAGTTCGATTTGAATTTTCTCGAGCAGTTGCTCAATCGAGTCCTGAATGCCGATGGAAACGCCACAGGAAATTTCCCGCAATGTACCGCCGAGCAGCTTCCATAGAGGCATTTGCTTCTCTTGAGCCTCGGCGTCCCACAGCGCGTTCTCGAGGGCGGCCTTAGCCATCTCATGGCCCCGCACCCTCGCCATGAGGGGCACAGCCTCTCGTGCGGTCGAAAGCGCCCGGCCCAACACTGCCGGGGCGAGATAATTTTGGATCGTGGGCCACGCACTCTCCGTCCACTCGCTGCTGTAGAACGGATCTTCGCCGGCTACGCACTCTCCCCAGGCATCGATGCCGTCGCAGTGGACGGTCAGCAGAAGGATTCTGCGGCTGAAAGTGCGCTTAAAGCTTGTCTCGAAAAAGTGGACAAGCGGCATTTGAATTTCACGGAGGGTGATAGCTTCAATTTTCATAGCGTCTAAAGATACTCACTACAGCGATCCGCGCACACGGAGAAAAACTTCCCGGGCTCAGGTTGCGGGGTACATCCACTTCTCCTCCCATCGGCCAAGTAGAAACTTGCCGCTCCCCTGCGCATCGCGCTCATAGCCTAGCACTGCCATCTTATCGGCGAATGCTTTTACGAATTGCTCTCGATTGTGGTCTTGCACTCCTTTTGCCTGACTTCGAGTTGCGGCAGAGGCTTTCCAATCGTAAATCTGAGCCGGAACGGAAATCGTGGTCAGGCTCTCGATGTGCGGATTCTTCCCTGTTTGCAGCAACGTTTCGACCCGCTTCGACTTCAGCCACCACTCGGCAACCAAGCGGTCGGTGGGCAGCCCGCCCTGCAACGGCGAAGACGTAATTCCGTACTGGTTGACACTATAGCGACGCGCAATGGCACCCAGCTTCTCGATATTGAGATACGCGTTTTTGATTTCCAGCGGGTCGAAGGTCCACTCGATCAGCTCGATGCCGCGGGCGATCGCGTCGTCACGCTGGAAAAGTTTGATGCGGCGGCCTAGACCGGCATTCTGATACTGCTTCCGCACCGCCAGCATATGCGAATGCAGGTAGGACTGCCCGCCCCGGACGCCCGGTATTGAGAGGGCAAATCCCACTATTTCGTTGCCCGCGAACGCGGCAATCACCTGCCCTCCGATTTTCTCTGCCACGACAAACATGCGCAGCGGTACCAGGTCGGCATCGGAAAAATTCCAGACCTCCTGCTGCAGTCGAACGCAGGCTCGCATTTCGTCAAGCTGGTGGCATTTTCGAATATCGATCGAATCTGCGCTCACCTGGCATCCTGCTCCTGTTGCTTGGCCTGTTGCCATAACGATTCGAGTTCTTCCATCGAAGCTTGCTGCGGAGTGCGCCCCGAGGTTCGCAACTGATCCTCCATCCACTGAAAACGACGCTTAAATTTGTGGTTGGTTTTCTTCAGCGCCGACTCGGGATCAAGCGAAAGGTAGCGGGCAATGTTGACCAACACGAAGAAAAGATCGCCCACCTCGCCTTCCAATCGCCGGCGGAGGTCTTCGCTGATCTGCGGGCGACCGGCTCCGGCAACGCCCCGTCCCTGAGGCTGGGGGCCGGGTGTGGGGAAGTCCTTGAGCTGCTCCTTTAGCTCTTCCGTTTCTTCTTGGAGCTTTTCGAACAGTCCTTGAATGTTCGGCCAATCGAAGCCCACGTGCGATGCGCGCGAACTGAGCTTGTGAGCCTCCAGCAACGCCGGCATCGCGGCTGAGACTCCGGCGAGAATGGACTCCGGCTTGCTGTCATTCTTCGCTGACTTTCCGCCGCCCGCCTCCAGTCGTTTTTTCTTTTCTTCGGCTTTAAGCGCCTCCCAGTTGCGCACCACGTCGGAAGAGGTCTCCGCCTTCACGCCTCCAAAAACATGGGGATGGCGATCGACCAGCTTGGCGGAAAGCCGATCGATCACTTCATCAATCGAAAACGTGTTCTGCTCTTTCGCCATTTGCGCGTAAAACAGAACCTGCAGCAAAAGGTCACCAAGCTCCCCAGTCAATTCTTCCCAATCGCGATTATCAATCGCTTCGAGCACTTCGTAGGTTTCTTCGAGTGTGTAGGGCTTGATAGAGTCGAAGGTCTGCTCGCGGTCCCATGGGCATCCGCCGGGACCCCGCAGGCGGGCCATGATGGAAACCACGCGTTCGAAACGCTCTCCGGTAGTTGGCATGGGACAATCACTCTAAATGAGGTGCGCGTGCCGGGGCAATGACGGATATCACGGTTAAGGAACTATAGGAGTCATCCCCACGAACCGAAACTAACGTTATCTTTCTATGTGGGGCACACGTGGGCGAGACTAGAGACTATATCCACCCATCCTCCCGACCCAATCTATGGGTACGCATCTAAAGCTCGGCATGAACTCGCGACCACCTCTTGAGCACGAGCGTTTCCAGGTGATTGTGATTGGCGGAGGAATCAACGGAGTGGCCATCGCTCGTGAATGTGCTCGCGCTGGACGGCGCACGCTTCTAGTGGAGCAACACGATTTCGCCGCGGGCACGACCAGCCGTTCGACCCGCATCATTCATGGAGGCTTGCGTTACCTCGAGCACGGCGACCTAGGGCAAGTGCGGGAGTCCTTAAGGGAGCGGGAGTGGTTGCTTCAGCGCTATCCCCATTTGGTGCATCCCCTGCAGTTCCTGCTGGCGTTAGGTGAAGAGAGCCGCCGCAGCGCTCTCGCAGTGCGCACCGGATTATGGCTCTATCGGAGAATGGGACACGCCGCCCGTGGAGTGGATGGAAGCCGCACCGAGCAAGACAAACTTGAACGTTTGCTGGACGCAGGAAAACACTTCTCAGTTTTCAGTTTTGACGACGCGCAGTGTGAGTTTCCCGAACGCCTGGTTGCGGAATGGCTGGTGGAGGCGATCGAAGCCGGCGCTGTGGCGCGTAATCACACCGAGGTGTTGGCGGTAAGAATTCACAACGGACGCGCCACCGGAGTATTGCTGAGAGATCGGCTTACCGGAAAAGAAGAAACCGTTGACGCCACCTGGATCATCAACGCGACCGGACCGTGGGCGGATGGCATCTCTCAAAGTTCAAACATTCAGACTGAGCACCCCATGGTTGGCGGAGTGCGCGGATCGCATATCGTGTTGTCGAAATTTGCTGGCGCGCCGCAAGCTGCGGTTTACACCGAAGCGGTGGATGGTCGTCCGATCTTTGTGATCCCGTGGAACGAACAGGTACTGGTCGGAACTACCGAAGTTGCGGACGGGAACGATCCCGGCCAGGTGCAACCGTCCGCGGACGAGATTGACTACCTGTTGCGCTCCTTCTTCCACTTGTTTCCGCAGGTGCGACTTTCGCACGACGAAATACACTATGCATTCGCCGGAGTGCGGCCGCTTCCCTTCTCGCCGAAGAAAAATCCGTCTGCCGTGAGCCGCAAACACTATCTCCACGATCACAGCGCGGACGGTGCCATGCAGATGATTTCCGTAATTGGGGGCAAGCTAACCACGGCGGGCAGCCTGGCCCGCGAATGCGCGGCGAAGATTGGCGCGAAGGTCACCCAGCCTGCCCTTGCCATAGCTTCCGGAGACCAAGTTGACCCAACTCTCGAACACTGGGTGGTTGAGGTCGCCGAGGCCGGCGGAATCAGTGCCGACGCCGCGCGGAGCATTGTGGAATGGTACGGAAAGCGAGCCTTGACCGTCGCCTGTAAGGCTCACGCCGGTGCGGAAATGCGCACTCAGTTGTGCTCGCACACCGGCCACATTGTGGCGGAGGCGTGGGACGCATTCAGCAACGAATGCGCCGCTACGCTCGCGGATGTGCTGCTACGGCGTGTCCCGGTGGCTCTGAGCGCCTGCTGGTCGCCGTCTTGCAGTCGAGAGGCGGCAATGCGCATTGGCGCCGTTATGGGATGGGGTGAGGAGCGCACAGCCGTGGAGTTGGAAGAGTTTGAGAGAGAACGCGATGCTTTCTTGCGCAAAACGTCCCAGGCAGAGGTCACTCGGGAAGCCAAGATCTAAGTTCGCGTCTCCCAAACTTCGCACAAAAAGATTGGCGCAGCTTGATTGGCGTACCTCGGGTTATGACGCGAAGGTCTGCGCCAGCAACTTCGTGTCGTCGGAAATGATACCGTCAACCTTCCAATCGGCGAGGCGCAGAATTGTCTTTCGATCATTCACCGTCCAGGTGAGCAATTTCTTGCCGGCACCGTGCACGTCCTTCACCAAGTTAAGTGTGACCAACGAGTGATGCGGAATAACATACTCGGTGTTGGGTTCTCGCCAACACGCAAGTTGTCCGGGCTTGTCGCAGATGATCCCAGCTTGAACTTTCGCGCTGCGGGTCTTCAGTTCCATCACCACTTCGGGCAGGAAAGAAGAGACTACATAGCCTTCTTCCATCCTGTGCTCGCGCAATAAGTTCAGCACCTTCGACTCCAAGCCCGCAACTTTGAGTTCAATATCTAGGAACGCCCGCTGATTGTAGCGTTGCAGGATATCCTCGAGAACTGGGAGAGCAACGAGCTGATCTGCAGTTGCTTGAGCGACGGTGATGCCGTCGACTTTGGGGTCGTGACAAACTACACCGCGCCCGCAGCCGGTCAGGCGCACGTCGAATTCAAAGCCGTCGCAGCCATGTTCAAGGGCGAGATCGAAAGACGCAAGGGTGTTCTCTGAAACCGAGGTAGACGAACGCGCACCCCGATGACCGAGCAGCAGGGGAAGGTCGGACATCGAGCGTAATCTTACGCTCGATTGTGTGCCAGCGCGCACACAAAAATCTCATCCAGTGGAAATTTATAAAACTTTACAATCGACGAAACTCTTGCACGAAGTCGAAACGTTCGATTCCCGAAGATCGTCAGTCGAGATCAAAATCGCGGATGGGTTTGCCAGTGTCGGGAGATTCCTTGGCCTTTTTGACCGCTTCCTGGAATTTCTTTTCCAGAAGATCTCCCGCGTGCTTTTGCGCTTCCACCGATTGACGGAAGATGGACTCGCGGCGGCTGTCCTGTTCTTTCATGGCCTTGGCAGCTGCCTCGAAATCATTGAACATCTTAGGCTTGACGGCGGCGGTATGGGCGATAACCCCTTTTGCCGTTGGATCGACCTTCAGCACGGCGCTGCAGCAAGGGCAGGTTATATCGAAAGCCGGGGAGTTCTCTGCCATACAGGAAATCATAGCGCAAATGCGCGCTTCTTGAGCTAGAAACTCAATGGGGTTGGATCTTGATGGGAAAGATATGGAACAGCGAGAGCATTTCCCATCCCAGGAGAACCACCGAAACGACCGTTACTGTGATCGCCAGCATCTCGCCGAAATTCAGATTGCTGCGGCGTGGCTCGAAGCGCCTTGCGACCAGGCCGAGAATATTCAGGGTTGCGAACCCAAACACCAACACCCACAGGATGTTATAGACATTATCTTTCTTGCTGGAATGCTGATCGGAAAACTGGAACACGAAAAGGACCACCGATTGCAGGCCAACGAGACCCGGCCCCGACCAACTACGTGAGGTCACGCGTGCGAGGGTAGTGGTTAGGCACGATACCATGGCTCGATGTAGCTGTACCTCCGGCGAATCTGCGACCACAGCCGAAAGCCTACGATATTACTCCATTTGACGCGCGAAAATCATCGCAAAATCGGTTAATCTCCTGCTTCAGCTGAGCCCTGCTTTATAATTAGAGAGTTCCACACCCCTTCCGAGGCTTCCAAGGAGACCCAGCGGCATGGAAATTCGAGGCCGCGGGGTGGGTGCGGCACTTTGCAGATACCATAACTGATGTCCACTGAAACCATCGTTGTTCGCGGTGCCCGGGTTCACAACCTCAAGAACATAGACTTTGAGATCCCTCACAACTCCCTGACGGTAGTCACCGGGGTGTCAGGGTCGGGCAAGTCGTCGCTTGCCTTCGACACGATTTATGCCGAGGGCCAGCGCCGGTATGTTGAATCGCTTTCCGCCTACGCCCGCCAGTTTCTGGAGCGGATTGAGAAGCCAGACGCAGACATCATCGACGGAATCGCCCCGGCAGTGGCCATCCGGCAGAAAAACACCACACGAAATCCTCGCTCCACGGTTGGCACTGCAACCGAGATCTACGACTATCTACGCCTGCTCTTCGCCCGGGTCGGCCGGACTTACTGCCTGCAATGTGGCAACCAGGTTAAGAAAGATACTGTCGACGAAGTAGCGAGTGCAGTCCTGAGCCTGGGCGAGGGGACACGGCTCAGCGTATTGTTTCCGCTGCAGACTAATGCGCCACAAGCGCCGAGCCCTGCGAACGCACCTCCCACCGCAGCCAAGCGCAAGGGCAAGAAGAAGCCGAAGACTGACGCGAAGAAACTCGTATCGGATCAACTTAAGAGTCGTCTGCTTGATCTGCGCACCCGCGGGTTCAATCGCCTCTATCAGGATGGACAGATCTTTGAGTTTTCCACGCCTGAGTCGTTGCTGAATATTAATTTTGCGGAGCCCGTTTTTGTATTGGTGGATCGGCTAACGGTATCGTCGGAGTCCCGGGCCCGAATCGTGGATGCGATTGAGATCGGTTATCGCGAGTCGGGTGAAGTCATCTTCGAGACCGCTCCTCGCGAAGGACAGGCTTCTGAACAGCTGCGTTTCTCCCAGCGTTTTGAATGCAAGGTCTGCAATATTCGCTACGAGGAACCGGAGCCGCGATTGTTCTCTTTCAACAACCCATACGGCGCCTGCCCGCGGTGCCAGGGATTCGGAAACACCATCGACTTCGATCTGGACCTCGTGATTCCTGACAAATCGCTGACCCTGAATCAAGGCGCGATCGAGCCTTGGACCAAGCCCAAGTACCGCTCGCTGCTCGCGGACCTAAAGCGCTTCGCGCGCGAAACCGGCATCCCCATGGATGTGCCCTGGAGCGAACTGGATCGCGAGCATCAGGAATTGATCATTGCGGGCGAGGGGCGCTTCCTCGGAGTGCGCGGTTTCTTCAATTATTTGGAGCGAAAGAAATACAAGCTTCACGTCCGCGTCTTCCTGAGCCGCTACCGCGGATATTCCGTCTGCTCGACCTGCAACGGAGCTCGCCTGCGCATGGAGGCACGGCAGGTGAAGATCAATGGCAAGAATATCCGCGACGTGTGCTGCATGACGATCGAAGAGGCATCGAAGTTCTTTGAAGCGATAGAACTGACCGACCAGGAAGCCGGCATCGCCGAAAGGTTGCTGCAAGAGATCCGCGAACGCTTGCGTTTCTTGAATGAAGTGGGACTGGAGTACCTGACCCTCGACCGGCTCGCGTCCACGCTATCGGGCGGCGAAGCGCAGCGCATTCAACTGGCGACATCGCTGGGCTCGCGGCTGGTAGGAACGCTATATGTGCTCGACGAGCCATCGATCGGACTGCACAGCCGGGACACGCACCGGCTGATCAAGATCCTGCACAACCTGCGCGACCTGGGCAACACGATTCTGGTGGTCGAACACGATCGCGATGTCATGCAAGCTTCAGACACGATTCTCGATCTCGGACCTGGCGCCGGAGAAAACGGTGGCAAGGTGATCGCGGCCGGAACTTACGAGCAGATCCAAAAGATGCCGGGTTCGCTTACCGGACGTTATCTATCCGAAGAGCTGGAGATCCAGATACCAAGGGCTCGCCGCAAGCCCGGACCGCAACAAATTAAAGTCTTCGGCGCCCGCGCCCACAATTTGAAAGGGATCAACCTGGAGATCCCGCTGCGGATGCTGGTGGCGATTACCGGAGTGTCCGGTTCGGGGAAATCCACGCTGCTGCACGATGTGCTGTATCGGGCATTGTCAGAAGCGAAAAAGCAGCCCAACGCGGACACCAGCGCTGCGCCCTCCTGGGATCGCGTGGAAGGTGCCGAGTTCATCGACGAGGTCGTGCTGGTCGATCAATCTCCGATCGGGCGGACGCCGCGCTCGAACCCGGTCACTTATATCAAGGCCTTCGACGGCATCCGCGATCTGTTTGCATCCTTGCCCGAGGCCAAGAAGCGCGGATTCACAGCCGGACATTTTTCCTTCAACATTCCTGGTGGGCGCTGCGAGACCTGCCAAGGCGACGGGACCGTGACGGTAGAAATGCAATTTCTGGCCGACGTAGAACTCATCTGCGAGGAGTGCAAAGGCGCTCGCTACAAACCGCAAGTGCTGGAGGTTCGCTATCGTGGGAAGAATATTCAGGAAGCCTTGAATCTCACCGTGAAAGAAGCGCTGCAGTTCTTCGCTGGCGTACCCAAGATTGTGGAGAAACTGCGTGTCCTGGAGGAAGTAGGTCTCGGCTATTTACGCTTGGGGCAGTCAGCGACGACACTCTCGGGCGGTGAAGCGCAGCGCATGAAATTGGCGGCTCATTTACAGCCTGCCGCGCGAGAAGCTAGCCGACCGAAAATCTCGGGCGACCGTCCTCGCCGCAGACCGCACGTGCTGTATATTTTTGATGAGCCGACGACCGGGCTGCATTTTGACGATATCAGCAAACTACTCTCGGCCTTCCGCCGTCTAATCGATGTAGGAGGTTCAATTCTGGTGATCGAGCACAACCTCGAGGTCATCAAGACCGCGGATTGGGTGATCGATCTCGGTCCCGAAGGCGGCGAGCGGGGCGGGTATGTTGTTGGTTCGGGTCCGCCCGAGGCGATTGCTAATTTGCCGAAGTCGTACACAGGAAAATTTCTGGCAGGTATATTGGACGGAAATGGATCGTCGGGAAATGGGTCATCGGGGAATGGGGGCAAATAAGCCAATCTGGACTGCATTGCTCGTTCTGGCGCTCTTCCTCGACGGAACCCTCCTTGCCCAGAGTACCGGCCAAACCATTCGTCATCACAAGGTGCCTGAGCAGGATTCGTCTTTCCCCCCTGAGCTTACCCAGGCCGAGAGCGCAATCGAAAAGGGCGACGACGCCGCGGTTGAGCCGTTGCTCAAAAAAGTGGTCGCCGCGGATCCAAACAACTTTCAAGCCTGGTTCGATTTGGGATTTGTGTACAACCGGCTGGGAAACACTCAGGAGTCCATTGCTGCCTATCGTAAATCTGTAGCTGCCAAGCCCGACGTCTTTGAGTCAAATCTCAATCTCGGACTCATGCTGGCCAAGACCGGCCAACCGGATGCCGAGAAATTCCTTCGTGCTGCAACCACTCTGAAACCGACGGCCAATGTGGACGAAGGCCATGCCCGGGCCTGGTTATCTTTGGCTCATGTGCTTGAAAACAGCAGGCCCGACGAGGCTGTCGAAGCCTACAAGCAGGCTGCTGCCCTCGATCCCAAGAATACTGAGCCATATCTTTCGGCCGGCTTGTTGCTGGAGAAGGAAAATCGCTTTGCTGACGCAGAGCAACAATACAAGCAGGCTCTAGCCATCGATCCCAATTCCAGCGATGCTCTGACGGGCACGGCCAATATCTACATGCGGGGACAGCGGTATGCGGATGCCGATCCGATTTTGCGCAAGCTCATTGCGATGCATCCGGAGGATGCGTCTGCCCGGATGCAACTCGGACGCATCCTGCTTATTAGCGGGAAGAATGACGACGCGATCGCCGAACTGCAAGCCGCATTGAAGCTGGATCCCGGGAATTCTGCTGTGCAGAACGATCTCGGCGATCTTTACCTCCAGAGCAAGAAATACGATCAGGCGGAAGCCCTCTACCGCGCGCTAGTGGCTGCCCATCCAAATGACGCGCAATTGCATCATTCCCTCGGCGTTGCCCTTTTGAAGCAACTCAAGTACGCGGACGCGCAACAGGAATTTCTGACCGCCGTCAAGCTCAAACCTGACTTCGGCGAGGCCTACGGCGATTTAGCGGTAGCGGCGGTTGAAAACAAGAATTACGAACTCGCCATCAAGGCAGCGGACGCGCGCGCGAAGTTTCTACCCGAGATTCCCGTCAGTTATTTTCTTCGCGCCAGCGCTTATGATCACTTGCGCGACTATAAAATGGCTGCGCAGAACTATCATCGGTTTCTTGAAGTCGCGAACGGAGCGTATCCTGACCAGGAGTGGCAAGCTCGTCATCGGCTGATTGCGATTGAGCCGAAAAAATAAATGCTATGCGTCTGCGGATCAGAATCGTTACGGTTCTCCTGGCGGCTTCACTCCTGGCATCCGCCAAGACCGAAACTCTGCAGGAACTGATTGCGCGGGAAGAAGCGGCCAAGGTCGAGGATCGGCCCGCTCTGTGCACGGAAATCGCCGAGCGCCAACTCAAAGCCGCTGACGAGCTATACACAGCGGGCAAAGTAGACGAAGCTCAGGCCGCAGTGAAAGATGTGGTTACCTATTCGGAAAAAGCCCACGACGCCGCAATTCAGTCTGGCAAGAAACTTAAAAATACAGAGATCGACTTCAGAAAAATGGCAGCCAAGCTGCGAGACATCAAGCGCAGCTTGAATTTTGACGATCAGGCCCCGGTGCAAGAAGCCGCCGATCGCCTCGAAAGCTTGCGGACTGACCTTTTATCCCACATGTTTGGCAAGGGCAAATGATTTCGACCCCAAGCAGGCTCGCACGGCTGGCGTTGGCGATTTTGCTGCTCTCGACGGCGTGGGCGCAGCGACGCCGGGACCCGCTTAATCCTCTCGAAGAAGACCAGTTGCGCGACGCCGCCCAGGACCCGGCTGAACGCCTCAAGCTGTATATCGTGTTTGCACGCACCCGGTTGACTTCGCTGGAACAGATGCGCGCCGACCCGAAAGTCACCGACCGCGCTCAGCAAACCCGCGATCGCCTGCAGAACTTTCTGGATGTCTACGATGAATTGAATGACAACCTCGATACCTTTGTGGAGCGGAAGGCGGATCTAAGAAAGCCTTTGAAAGCGGTCATCGAAGCCGATACTGAGTTCCAGGCGAAGCTGCGCGCCTTGAAAAGCTCCGTAGATACCAACAAGGACGAAAGTAAGCAATATGATTTCCTGCTGACCAACGTCCTGGATGCCGTCGACGGCGGCGTGCAGGACCACCGGCAGTTGCTAAACGAACAGGAAGAAGCAGCCAAACACAAGAAAAAGTAAAACGCGCAACTGCTGCCAGGCGCCCTCTGCGATTCCTCCGCGCTCTCTGCGTTTTAGGATTTGGCCGTGCTAATCTAGCCGCAACGTGAGAGAGAAGCTTCTTCAAATCTTCCAGGATAGCTATCGCGAACTGCGTCCCCGCGCGCCGATGCCGGACCTCGCGGTTGAGTTCTTTGCCTTCGTAAACATCAACAACACCATTCGCTTGCGGGAGGGAAAGTTGTTCGTTCGCCTCTCGGACTTGCTGGAAGGAGCACCGGAAGAGGTGCTAAGGGCGATCGCTCACATTTTGTTGGCGAAGATGTACCGCAAACCCATCGAGCGAGGATTCGCAACCCGGTATCGGCGCTATATTTCTGGTCAAAACATCACCAGGAAGGCTCACGTCGTGCGTCAGATGCGCGGCCGCAAGCGAATCGAGAGTGCGCAGGGCCGGATTTATAACCTCGAGACTATCTTTGAACAGCTGAACCAGCGATTTTTCTATGGTTTGCTGGCTCGGCCGCAAATGACCTGGAGCCGCGATCATGCCAGGAACCGGCTGGGCCACTACGATCCCGCCCACAATGCCATCGTCGTGAGCCGCGTCTTTGATCAGCCGCGGGTTCCGTCCTACGCTGTGGAATACATCGTTTACCACGAAATGCTGCACCTCAAACATCCCGTGAAACTGCGTGGGAGCCGTCGCTGCGTGCATTCGAGCGAGTTCCAGGCAGAAGAAAAGCTTTTCCCTCATTTGAACCAGGCGAAGGCCTTTCTCAAGCACCTCTGATCGAATTAGGGCTTCGCAACCGAAGCCCTGCCTGTCATTCCGAGCGTAGCGAGGAATCTGCATTTTTGCGACCCAAGCAATTGCAGATTCCTCGCTACGCTCGGAATCACGACGTTGGGAGCGAGTGGCACACGATGACATGATTCTCCGCTAGCAGCGGCCGCATCAGATCAAGCACGCGTGATTTAGATCACAACCGCCAGTGATTCCGCGCGTTGACGCCATGGAAGGCGAAAGACTATCCTAGATAATGAAATTGAAATTCATTTTCAATATCGCAACTCTTGGAAAAGGCTGAATTTTAGATGTTGGAAGCATTCATCGTAACCTTGCGAGAAGGCGTCGAAGCCGCCCTGATCGTCGGCATTACCCTGGCTTATCTATCAAAAATCAATCGGCCAGAGCTGCGCAAATCCGTTTACGCGGCCCTGATCTCCGCCTTCGTGGGCAGCCTGGGAGTCGCGGCTCTGCTTTCCCGCACTCGCTGGAATCAGGACATTTTCGAGGGCTGGGTCATGCTGGCCGCCGCCTTCTTCGTCGTCACCATGATTATTTTCATGATGAAGACAGGCCGCAAGCTCAAGGGCGAGATCGAAGGCAAAGTTGGGTTGCTCGCAGGAAAGAACGCCTCGTTCGGGCTTTTTGCATTCGTATTCCTGATGGTGCTGCGGGAGGGCGTGGAAACAGTTCTAATTCTCTCCGCAGTCTCTTTGAACTCGACTGAGCTGCTCAGCTTCATGGGGACGTTTTTAGGCGTGGTTGCAGCGGTTGTATTCGGGGTAATGTTCGTCAAAGGCAGCGTCCGCATCAATCTGCAAAAATTCTTCCGTGTCACCACGGTGATTTTATTCTTCGTCGCTGCGCAACTGGTGATCTCCGGTCTGCACGAGCTTTCCGAAAATGGCGTCCTCCCTTCGTCAAAAACGGAGATGGCGATTATCGGTCCGATCGTGCGCAACGATCTGTTCTTTTTCATCACGATTCTCGCTCTGGCGGCGCTCATGGTGCTGTTCGAGGTCAAGCGGCGCCAGCCCGGACCGGTGCCCGCGTCCGCGGCGGAAAGACGAAAAGAGCTTTGGAGTGCTCGCCGTGAACGCCTCTGGATGGCCTCAGTCTATGCCAGTTCGTTTGTATTCATCGTCCTCGTCACAGCTGAGTTCATCTACACCAAGAGCGTAAGTGCGCTGTCACCTGCGACAGAAGTCACTTTTGTAAACGGTCAAGTCAGCATTCCGCTCACCCAAGTCCAGGATGGTGACCTCCATCGCTTCTCCGCTCAGGAAAGCGGCACCACGGTGCGTTTCTGGCTCTATCAGAAGCCGGACGGCAAGATTGCCACCGTTCTTGATGCCTGCGAAATCTGCGGCGCGGTGGGCTTCTACAAAGGACCGAACGGAGTGGTTTGCAAGAACTGCGCAGCGCCCATCAATCCTCAGTCAGTCGGAATGCCCGGCGGATGCAATCCCGTGCCCCTGAAAGCGCAAGTCACCTCCGACGCGGTCATCATCCAGGAAGCGGACATCGCGGCAAAAAGCCGCATGTTCCAGCAATAGCCATGTTCGGACGCCTGGTCTACGAATCCTTCCGCCGACAAAAACGCCGCAAACTGCTGGCCGGGGTCGCGATCACCTTAGGCGTAGGCGTCGCCACCGCCATGATCAATGTGGCGACCGACATTGGCGACAAGATCAGCCGCGAACTGCGCGCCTATGGCGCGAATCTGGTGGTGACTCCGCAGGAAGATACTCTGGATGTTCAAATTGGCGGCGTCGATCTGAAGCCACCCAGCGACGGCGCCTATCTCAACGAAGCCGACCTGCCCAAGATCAGAGGCACATTCTGGCGTCACAATATCGTGGGCTTCGCACCCATGCTGCCGGTAAGTGTTCGTCTGACCGAGGCTGACGCGACAAATGTAACCTTACTAGGAACCTACTTCTCGAAGCAACTCACTTTCGGCAAAGAGGATTTCGTAACCGGAGTGCGTGTCACGCATCCCTGGTGGAAGGTGCGGGGCGCGTGGCCCGACGACAGCTCCTCCGACGTGTTGCTAGGTGAAAGCCTGGCGGCAAAACTCGGTCTCAAGCCGGGAGACGAAATCGAAATCTCCGGTCAACCACATCGCGTCGCCGGCCTTCTTTCCACCGGCGGAGCGGAAGACAATCAGGTCGTAGCTCCACTCGCGCTAGCCCAACAAATTCTCGGCAAGCCTGGCGCCGTGCGCCGCCTCTATGTGAGCGCGCTCACCAAGCCTGAGGATGCATTGGCTCGCCGCGATCCCAAATCGATGAATCCGGAAATGTTCGACCGCTGGTATTGCTCACCCTACGTAGCCTCGATCGCGTATCAGTTGCAAGAAGCCATTCCGCACTCCCACGCCGAACAGATTCGCCAGATCGCGCAGAACGAAGGCACGGTTCTCTCCCGGATCAAAGGCCTCATGCTGTTGGTGACGCTGGCAGCGCTGTTCGCGTCCGCACTCGCCGTCTCCGCTGCGATGGCCACGGCCATTTTTGAGCGGCGCACCGAAGTAGGTTTGATGAAGGCTCTGGGCGCGGGCAATGTTTCCGTGGCAGCCCTGTTCTTCGCGGAAGCCCTGCTGCTGGCCCTGATCGGTGGCGTCGTAGGTTTCGCCGGCGGCGCACTCCTGGCCCGACAAATCGGCCGATCCATTTTCGATTCGCAAATCGCCATTGAGCCGGTTCTCTTCCCCGTGATCCTCGCTATCGCCGTGATCGTGACTTTCGCCGGCAGCGCAATGGCGATTCGCCGTGCCGTCAAGTTTGATCCCGTTTATGCGCTGCGAGGTGAAGCGTGAGTTCAACTCGCAACTCTGATTTGGTCAACCGTCGCTCCGGAAAGCCTCACACCTCGATGTTCCTGCGCATGCTCATGCGTGCAGCGGTGCTCCGTCGTGGACGGGCTGCCTCGGCCCTCCTCGCCATGGTCGTTGCCGCCGCTGTCGCCACGACCATGCTCAATCTTTACGTGGACGTGCAAGCCAAGCTGCGCAAAGAGTTCCGCAACTACGGCGCGAACATCGTGGTGGTTGGGAAAGATGGCCAGGCGCTTCCCACCGACGCTCTCGATAAAGTCGACTCCGCGCTTGCCGGACACGGTCTAGTCGTGCCCTTCGCGTATGTTGTGGCCCGTACTTCCGATGGTCAATCAGTCGTCGTCTCCGGAACCAATTTCGATCAAGTTCGCAAGCTGAATAGCTGGTGGTCGGTAACTGCGTGGCCCAACGCCTCGCTGGATGCGCTGGTTGGACAACGCGCAGCCGCCGTAGTCAGCCCGCAAGGCAAGCCTTTCGATCTCAGCTTTCAGGGACGCACGATTCACCTCAACCCGATCGGAACCCTGCGCACCGGAGCATCGGAAGACAGCCGCATTTATCTGTCAATCAAAGATTTCGAAAACTGGACTGGCGTTCAACCATCGACGATAGAAATTGCGTCCTCCGGTTCACCGGAAGAAGTGAACGCATTGATTCAAAACCTGTCGCATGCCATACCGGCAGCAGGGGTGCGCCCCATCCGTCAAATCATGGAAGGCGAAGCGCGCGTGCTCGGAAAAACCCGCGCCACGCTGGCCGCGGCCGCTGTTCTCATTGTCGCGACCGCGGCTCTGTGCGTTCTCTCCACATTGATCGGATGGGTCTTTGACCGGCGCCGCGACTTCGCCATTATGAAGGCTCTGGGCGCTTCCGAAGGACTGATTGGCGGATTCTTCTCGGCCGAAGCCGCCGCTTTAGGAGCCGTGGGAGCCGTCCTCGGATTCGGCATCGGGGTAGGAGTTGCCGCCTGGATTGGCCGGGTGAACTTCCATGCGCCGGTGGTCCCGCGCTTCAATGTCTTGCCTGTAGTCTTCGTGGGAAGCATTGTTGTAGCCTTAGTTTCCGCCGTGCTGCCGATTTTTCTGCTGCGGCGGGTGCAACCCGCTATGATCTTGAGAGGGGAGTGAGATGATCAAGCTGAACCATGTCAGCCGCTTGTACCCCGCCAAAGCTGAGGCCAATGGCGGCGTCATCCGCGCCCTCGACGATTTCTCCCTCAACGTCGATCCCGGTGAGTGGATCGCGATCATGGGCCCGTCCGGCTCCGGCAAATCGACGCTGGTCAACCTGATCGGCTGCCTGGATCGTCCGTCTTCCGGTGAGATTTGGCTCGACGGCGAAGACGTGGCCCGCATTTCCCCGGGCGAACTGAATCGTGTACGAGCCGAGAAAATTGGTTTTGTGTTTCAGCAGTTCCATCTGATTCCCTATCTCACAGCCCTCGAAAACGTCATGCTGGCGCAATATTTTCACAGCATGACGGACGAGCAGGAAGCACTTGAAGCCCTGCAGCGCGTGGGATTGAAAGAACGCGCTCACCACGTCCCGTCCCAACTCTCTGGCGGCGAACAGCAGCGCGTCTGCATCGCGCGTGCCTTGATTAACGATCCCAAAATCGTGCTTGCAGACGAGCCTACAGGAAACCTCGACGCCGTCAACGAGGAGATTGTTTTGCGCTTGCTGCGCGAACTGCACCAGCAAGGACGCACCATCGTGATGGTGACGCACGACCCCGTCGTCGCCCGCCTCGCCGACCGCCGCATTGAATTGCACCACGGCAAGATCGCAGCCCAGGAAGTTTTCGCCATGGCCGACGAAGAGCAATTCGACGAAGTCCTAGAGGAGCTCTGGGCGCTGGCCGAACATGGCGAAATCGCCGAAGTCGGGCGCATGGAAGTACACGGGGCGCTCCCGGTGAGTATCGCAGTCGAAAAAATGATGGCGCTGGGCTTGGTCACCGCCACTCCGCATCCGCCGGAAGCCCACGACCACAAGCCGTTCATCAATCCCTGCCACGATGCCCTCAAACCGACCGCAGTCTCAACCGGCGACGGCAGCATGATTGTCGAACTCACGCCCCGCGGCCGTCAGCGTGCCGCCGATATCATTCGCCGCCATCGCCTCGCCGAGCGCCTGTTCACCGACAGCCTCGCCATGGACAGCGAAACCGAAATCGAAGAACAAGCCTGCAAGTTCGAACACATTCTGTCCCCCGAGGCCACCGACAAGATCTGCGCCTTCCTGGGCCACCCCCGCACCTGCCCCCACGGCGCGCTCATTCCGCCGGGGCCATGCTGCGGTCAGGAGCTGGAGACTTCGCCGGCCCTTCGTTCGCAAAATCCGAAAGGCACGCCTGATCTTTTCATGATCGCGCGCAGAACCTGCATCGGCGTTTTCGACTCGGGCTTTGGCGGCCTGACTGTCCTCAAAGCTTTGCTTCGACTGATCCCCGACGCCGACTACCTCTACTTTGGCGACACTGCCCGACTCCCTTACGGGTCGAAGTCTGCGGAGACTGTGGCCAGATACGCTGTCGGCGCAGCGCACTATCTCGAGCAGCGTGGCGCACAAGCCCTGGTAATCGCTTGTAATACGGCCACGGCTTTGGCTCTGGACAAGATCACCCAAGCGGCAAGTGTTCCGGTTGTAGGCGTCATCGAACCTGGGACAGAGCGCGCTGCCGGTGAGAGTGAGAACAAGAAAGTCGTTGTCATCGGTACCGAAGCCACCGTGAGCAGCCATGCCTACTTGAAGGCTCTGGAGGCTCGAGGCATGCAAGCAAGAGAAAAGGCCTGCCCATTACTCGTGCCGCTTGTGGAGGAAGGATGGATCGACCATCCTGTGACCGAAGAGGTGGCCCGCATTTACCTCAAAGAAGCTTTCGCTGACGAATTCAAATCGGCCGATGTGCTCCTGCTCGGCTGCACTCACTATCCGCTAATCCAACCCGTGTTATCCAAGGTCGCACCCAAGCATGTCAAGATCGTCGACTCCGCCGATGCCACAGCGGATGCCGTTGGCAGGCTACTGCGCCGCCTTCCATTGCCCTCCGCGCCTCAACCGGAGCGCCGCAAGTTGCCTCGGCTGACCTGTTTCGCCACCGACTCGGCAGAAAAGTTTCGCCGTCTCGGCGCACAGTTCCTCGGACTTCCGGTTGATGATGTGCAACACGTGGATCTCGCCGAGTAATCTCTTCATCTAATTCGGCCTGTTCTCGACTGAAATGCGGCCGTTGGCCGGCCAATTTTCAATGGCGGCCCGCGTGCCGTCTCCGTAGCCTCAACTTCTTCATGATCTCATCGGCTTTGTTTTGAGTTATGACATGTGAAGCAATGCCAAGTTCTGCAAGCAGACGCCTCCTCCTTCGCAGGTTTAACACCTTCGCAACCAGAGTCGGAGGATTGGCTGAAACGAGTTCAGTCAGTTTGTCTTTCTTCTCTGTGAACTCGCTCAACAGGTGATTGAGGCGGTCTACATCAGACTTGAGCGCGTTGGGGAAAGCTATACCCTCGGAATCTACAATTGCATGTAACGAGTCGAGCGATCTGACTATCACAACTAGCTTAGATCGGAAGACTTCGAGTTCGGCTACCTTTTGCCCCCAGCCCTCAAGCTCTTTACGGCGTCGGTCAATCCTCGCCATCTGGCGGGCCGCGAGCAAGAAATGCGCCGCCTCAATGACCTTGCCGATCACGCCGGGGACATCGTTGACATAGCCCTGCCATTCTTCGCTGAACCGCTCACGGAGCTCCTCGGGCAACTCCCCAACTGCGAGCTTGATAAGACCGCGAATGATTGAAGGACTCCACGCTTCTATCTCTTTTGCCAAAATGCCTGACAACGCAGCGCCGAGGATGCTCAAAATAAATAACCCAATGCTCGCAATCAGCGCCATGCGAACTCCTTGAATGAGGCAACAACATCTCGGACTGCTACTCGTGCCTTTCTCGCCCCGACACCCGTGATTCGGTAGAACCGACGGCGCGGTCTGCCGAGTTCGTGTGGGTCTTCGGTTTCCCAGTGGCTTTCAACCCACCCGGCCTCCTCCAATCGGAAGAGAATCGGATAGAGCGTCCCAGAGGCGAGTTTGGTGGAGCGGGCAATCTCAGCGCCTGATATTTCATCTTTAGTACGTGACATCAGGATCGCTAAAACTTTGAGAGTTTGAGCCGTAATACGTGGTTCATCGATACCCATAGTAGGAAGTCTACATAGAGTACGGCCCTGAGTCAAGAGGTTCTGAGTGCTCGGTCGGCGCTAAAACTTCACGTGGAGCGAGCCACCCAAGCCCAACAAAGCAAAACGGCCGCGATTCCTCGCGGCCGCCTTCGCAAATAAAGACTTGAATCAGTACAACCGGAACGTCACTTCCACATTGATCTGGACGGCCACCGGCTTGCCATCCTTCATCGCGGGTTCAAACTTCCAGGTCTTCACCGCTTCCATCGCCTTCTCGTCCAGTCCCAAACCCAGCGTTCGAGCCACTCGGATGTCGCGCGCGCGCCCGTCTGGCCCTACCACCAACCACAGAACGCATGTCCCCTGGTATTTTGCCTTGCGTGCTTCCTCGGAATACTCGGGATCAGGTGCGTAAATCGCCTTAGGCGCGGACACCCCACCACCCACTTTGAATGCTCCGCCACCCGTCCCACCACCGTGGCCCGGTCCATATCCCGGTCCTTCGCCCGAACCTACACCGCCACCATTGCCCGAGCCAATACCGCTGCCCGAACCTGTGCCGTTCGACGGCGGCCCAGGTATGTGCGACATGGGATCGCCCAGGTTCGGCAGGTTGTTCGACGCCAGATGAACTTCCGGCGGGATCACTATGGTAGGTTCGACTGCCAATTTCGGATGATCGTTTCGCACCACCACCATCGGAGGCGTGATCTGTTGCATCGATTGCTTGGGCAACCTGCCCTTCGATGCCTGCAATATGTCGCGGTCTCCACCGCCGCCGCCACCACCTGCTTGCGTCTTAGAAGGCGGCAAAGGAGGAATATCGTCGGGCGCGATCAGGGTCACAACCTCGGCAGGTTTCGTGATCTGCTGCACCACGCGTCGCCCCAGTATGGTGCCGCCAATGATCAGTATTATCGCGATGACATGAACGACGGACGAGAACAGCGCGCCATTTTTCTTGTAATCGTAGAATCCCCAGATGTCCTTGACCGGAATCGGCTTGGACGTAAGCACCAGCGGTGCCTGTTTCTTGGGGAAGAACAGTTCCTGGATATTCTGAATCAGGGACTTCCACAAAGGCTCTTCCAAGACATCCTTGGAAAGCAGCAGGTTCAGTTCGGGTTCGCCTCCCCGTGTAGGCTGAATATCGTCAGTTGCCATATTTGACCCGAGTAGGCCCGACCCCCAAATTACCACGCACTTCTATGCTTGATGAACCCTCGCCGCAGCAAGTTGCTTGCCCGGCGTTATTAACTGATGCGACTGCGCGCTATTCGTCGACGGAGTTCGTGCACCTCTCACATTAGATGCGCAAGCGCAGCAAATCGTCTTCTAACAAAATTGTACACTTTTTCACTCTCTTTTCCACAGTGCTTTCGGGGCTCCATCCACGAAGGTCCCGGCCGCCCCATGGACGTTAGTCCCGGCGCTCCCTATAATGAAAAAAATCAACCATTTGGGAGTAAATGAACCGAGTGCCGCTCGACCTCGAATCCACCTCCAGCCAGCTCCAAACCGATCTTGCCAAGGAGGCGATTTTGGGAGGTCCCGTGCGACACGCTTGCCAGGTCCGCGCCGTGGAAGCTCGCCAACCCTAATGACTCATCCCCACCTAATGCGCCGGTTCCACTTCCTCATCGCCTTTCTGGTGGTGTTGCTCGACCGCGCCACCAAGTGGGTGGTCGCGCAGAATATCCCGCTGCACGATGGCAAACAGGTCATTCCCGGTTTCTTCCGCATCACCCATGTGGAGAATCGCGGCGCCGCCTTCGGCCTCTTCGCCGATTCGCCGGCCCAATGGAAAATCGCCATGCTGGTGTTGTTTTCTATTGTTGCGCTGATCGTTGTCTCGGCGTTGCTGTGGCGGAACAGCCATTCCATGACCACCACGGGGATAGGCCTGGCCCTGATTCTCGGCGGAGCCCTGGGAAATCTCTGGGACCGCCTGCTCAACGGTCGCGTGGTCGACTTCCTGCTCTTCTACATCGGCCAATATCAATGGCCCGCCTTCAACGTAGCCGATAGCGCGATCGTCGTCGGAGCCGGCCTGCTGGTCATCGAAATCCTTTTCGCCAAGACCCCAGCCCACGAAACCTCCACGTAGGAGGGAACCCTCAACTCCCTTTGTGGACCTTCGTGTCCATTGTGGTTCAAGATTTTGAGCTCACGGCTCCCCATACAGCTGCCGGTAAACATTCGCATTCCGCAAGATGGCCTGCACGTACTCACGCGTCTCGGTAAACGGAATCGACTCCACAAATTCTTGGGCATCGCGGTATGTCCCCTGCCCCTGCCACTCCCGCACCCGCTCCGCGCCCGCATTGTAAGCCGCCAGCGCGTACTCGAACGAACCGAACTTATCGACCATGCTGCGGAAGTATCGCGTGCCCAACTGCATGTTCACTCCCGGGGTGAACAATTCGTTATTTGAAAAGTGCTTCATCTTTTCCTGCTTCGCAACCGACTTGCCAACCTTGGGCAGCAGCTGCATCAGACCTACTGCGTTTGCTCGCGACACCGCACTCGGATTAAACTCCGACTCCTGCCTGATCAGCGCCGCCACCATGTAGGGATCCAGAGCGTTATCCGATGAGAACTTTTTCAGATCGATCCAATACGGCTTGGGAAACAACGCCTCCCAATACGGCCGAGGCAAGCTCGGAATATCCACCGCAAAGTAACCCGGCACTGCCTTTTTTAAAGTCTCAATCGCGATGTCATATCGCCCAGCGTCCGCATAAAGATGCGCCGCCTCCGGCGCCAGCCAGTTCCCTTTCGTCTCTTCCGCCGCCGCGCGCAGCTCCTTCACTGCCAAGTCCAACAGTGCACCATTGGCCAGAAGTTGCGCTTTCTGCACTCGCAGATTGTCGGTCGGAAGCGCATCGGCTGTAATCTTCGTGCTCGCGTCGATCGGCGGAACCCGGTCCAGCAGCGCATAATGCACCGGATCGCTTTCCAATTTCATCTTCTTCAGCCGCTGCCGCGCCTGTTCGCCGTAGTAGTAGTTTCGAAACCGCTCCGAGACTTTCTGGTAATACGCCCGCGCCTTCGGACCCTCGCCATCTTCCTCCGCCAACCGGCCCCGCCAGTAAAGCGCTGCCGGCACTTCTCCCGAGGTCGGATACAACTCAATCTGCTCCTCGAATCCTTTCTCCGCGTCCTCCCGCCTGCCTTGCCGCAGGCTCAGCCAGGTCGCTTTCCACAGCGCATACGAAGCGCGCCCGCCATCGGGAAATCGTTTCTGAAGCTCGCGGAAAGAATCAATCGCCCTGTCGTAATCGCGCCTCAACAAGTAAATGTTTCCCGCCGAAAGCAGCGACTGCTCCAGCCACGTGCTGGTTGGCGCAGTCTCCCTCAATTGCTGCAGGATTCGGAAAAAAGCATCATCGTCATTCGCGCTGTGCGCAATCTCTCCCAAGTTGGACAAACGCTCGGCATTCATCTCCGGAGACGTCTCCGGCATCGAATCCAAAACTTTCTTGGCTTCCTTCGCCCGTCCCGCGTGCCGCAACGCTTCCGCCATCGCCATCTCGATCACGATGCGATTCTCCGGGCCCGCATCATTCAACAGGTCGTGATATTCATTGGCCGCCTGGTTGTACTGTTTGCCCTTGGCGAGCAAGTCGGCGCGCGACCTTCGCTCCGCAAAACTTACCGGCTGCGTCCCTGGAGTTCCTGCCAGCTTTCTCAAATCACCGTCGACCTGGCTGGCTTCCCAACTGAGCGGCATAGTGAAGTACAAATTTCGCAGGATGGCCAACGCCTTCGCCGGCTGTCCCGCCGCCTCGTATGCCCGCCCCAAGGCGAGTTCAAGGTCCGCGCGAATCGGCGCCCGATCTTTCTCCAACAACTCAATCGCGTCCGGCGCCCGCCCATCCGCTACCAGCGCGTTGGCGTAAACCACATGCACGTCACGCATCAACAACGATTCCGGATACGCCTTATCAAACGCACCCAGCGTCGCCACCGCCTCCGCCAGCCGACCGGTCTGATAGTAGGACGTTCCCAGATAAAAATTGACGTAGTCGCCCGAGATCACCCGCCCGCGGTTTCGCCCGGTTCAGCGGATCGATCGCCTGCGCGTAACCTTTATCCAGGATGTGCGCATATCCGATCACCAGCCAGGCCAAAGCACCAGCATCTTCTTTCGCGTGACGCCGCGCATACGCATCTACGCCGGCATAGGCCGCTAGAGAACGATCCTGAAGCAGTTGCCGCGCCATCGGCTTCAAACTGGCCGATGCCACAAACGCCTCGTGCATGCGCTGCATACGTGGAGACGGGTGCTTGCGCCGCGTCGCGCTCGCAGCCGTCGTTCCCTTGCTCTTTCGCTCCCGGAGTCGTGCTTTTGTGCGTCGATGACGAAGAAGATTTGGACGAAGAGTGCGTCGTGGATGATGGAGCTTTAGTCTGTCCAGAAGGAGACTGCGTGGAAGGCGCCGAGGGCGCTGTCGAAAGCTGAGTTGTCGGTTGAGTCGATGTTTGCGCCGAGGGAGGCGCCGAAGACGGCGCGGAAGATTGCACAACGGCAGCCGCCCCCGGCACAAAAAACCCACCGGACAACGCTGCCAACATCAAGAACAGAATTTTCAAAACGCTAACCCAACGATGGAAAAACACTGTTAGTAATTATCGTCTTTTTCTTTCCATCGTCACAACCCTCTAGAGGTGGCGGAAAGGGCACACCTACAATCTCTCTGAAAATAAGGAAGCCGCGACGCGAGTCGCGGCTTTTCAATCCTGAATGAATTGATCCGTGGTAATCCTTGAAAATCCGTGGAGGATCTTCCTTAGTGTCTGGGCCCACCATGACCGCCGCGTCCACCGCCGCCCGGCCCGCGTCCGCGGCCGCGGCCTCTTCCGCCGCCACCGCCGGGCCGGCCACCCCGGCCGCGATCTCCACCGCGATCCGGCCGATCGCCGGAGCCACGTTCTCCCGCGCCCGTCGGGGCTACGCCCGCGACCGCATCACGATTGAAGTTCGGCTCATCGTCGGGAAAATCCCCGCCGCCCTCGATAGTCAGCGCCGGAGCCCCAGCGCCTTCGCCGTTGCTTGGCTCCACGCCCTCTGGTCCAGGCTCGCCACCACCCATCTTTGCGCGTTGCTCCTTGAGGATGGCCTTGCGCGAAAGCCGAATGCGATTGCCCTCAACCGCAAGCACTTTCACCAACACCTGATCGCCTTCCTTGAGTTCGTCGCGCACATCCTTGATGCGATGCTCAGCCACTTCGCTGATGTGCAGCAACCCGTCGGTCCCGGGAATAATTTCAACGAATGCCCCGAAATCAGCCAGCCGGGTCACCGTTCCCAGGTAAGTCTTCCCTACCTCGGCGGTAGCCGTCAGATCGCGAATGATCTGCAGTGCCTTGTTGGCCGAAGCCTCATCGTTCGAAGCCACGTTGACTTTGCCCGTGTCCTCAACGTCGATCTTCACTCCAGTCTGCTCGATGATGGAGCGAATCATTTTGCCACCGGGGCCAATCACGTCGCGAATCTTATCCACAGGAATCTGCAGCGTGTAAATTCGAGGAGCGTAAGCCGAGACCTTCTCGCGATGCTCGGTAATCCCCTCGCTCATCTTTTCCAGGATGTGCAACCGCCCGCGCTGCGCCTGAGCCAGAGCCTCGCGCATAATTTGAGCGGTAATGCCCCCGACCTTGATGTCCATCTGCAGCGCGGTGATGCCGTCTTTGGTCCCAGCGACTTTGAAGTCCATGTCACCATAGTGATCTTCCGCCCCGGCAATGTCGGTAAGGATCGCGTAATCGTTCCCTTCCTTCACCAACCCCATAGCCACGCCAGCCACTGGAGACCGCAGAGGAACGCCCGCATCCATCAAAGAAAGCGAAGCCCCGCAAACGGTCGCCATCGAAGAAGACCCATTTGACTCCAAAATGTCCGAGACCACCCGCATGGTGTAAGGCCAGTTCTCCTCAGTGGGGAGCATCGCCGAAATCGCCCGCTCCGCGAGCGCCCCATGCCCAATCTCCCGCCGCCCAGCCCCGCGCAGAAACTGAACCTCCCCAACCGAGAACGGAGGAAAGTTGTAATGAAGCAGGAAGCGCTTCTTGGCTTCGCCTTCAAAGGTTTCCAGGCGTTGTTTGTCGTCGCTGGTGCCTAATGTTGTGGTCACCAGGGCTTGGGTTTCGCCGCGGGTGAAGATGGCGCTGCCGTGGGTTCGGGGCAGGACTCCAACTTCGACCCAGATGTCGCGCACTTTGTCGAAGGGGCGGCCGTCTGGTCTTCTCTTGTTGTTGATTACTTGTTCGCGGAAGATTCGTTCCCGCAAAATCTCGTAGTAGGTTTTTAGCTTGGCTTGGGCTGCTTCGTCTTCTTTGGGGATCTCGGCTTGCAGTTTTTTCTTCAGGTCGCGGACCAGGTTGTAGCTTTCTGCCTTCGGGTGCTTCTGCGTGTCGAGGCCTTCAGCCAGCTCGTCGCCGATCTTCGCTCGCAGTTGGCCGTAATAGACTTCGTCGAATTCTGGCGGAGTCACCGCGCGCTTGGGCTTCCCTGCTTTTGCTTTCAGGTCGTTGATGGCGGCGCAGATCTTCTTTATTTCGGTGTGGGCAAATTCAATCGCGTCCACGACTGTCTCTTCTTTTACTTCTTTGGCGCCGGACTCGATCATCACGATCCCGTCGGCGGTGCCGACGACCATGATGTTCAGCAGGCTGTCGCGCATTTCGCTGTAGGTCGGATTGATGATGAACTGCCCGCTTACCAAGCCAACGCGCACCGCTCCAATGGGGCCGTTGAATGGGATGTCCGAGATCGTCAGAGCTGCCGAGGCTCCGTTGATGCCAGCTACGTCGGGATCATTTTCCGTGTCAGCCGAGAGCACAAATGCGATGACCTGGGTCTCGCACTTAAAACCTTCAGGGAACAGCGGCCGGATGGGCCGATCAATCTGCCGGCTGGTCAAAATCTCGCGTTCGCTGGGACGCCCTTCACGCTTGATGAAGCCGCCGGGAATGCGTCCGCCAGCGTAGGTGTACTCACGGTAATCGACAGTGAGGGGGAAGAAATCGATGCCTTCGCGCGGGTCGGGATTGGCCACGGCGGTGGCCAGAACGACGCTGTCTCCAATGCGTACCACGACCGAGCCGTGGGCCTGTTTGGCTAATTTTCCTGTTTCAAATGAGAGGCTTTTACCGCCGGTGAGTTGTACCGATACGTCGTGTTTCATTTTATTTCCTTCTGGGCAGGAGGGCACGCCGGTGCCGCGTCGGGTAGGTTGCACAATGGATTAGCGCGCTTTCCCATGTCTCGAAGACCGCAAGACGCGGGGCACCCGGTGCCAGTGGGGACTCGGGATTTACTTGGAGACGCACTTTCTCCGCTTTTCTCATTCAACCGCTGCGGTCCCTTGCACCAATGAAGCACGATCCGCAAGGACGGCAGAACAATTCCGCTGGTGTTCGATAAAAGTTGTGGGCCGTTTAAATACACGAATCCGGAAACGGGTCCGGCCGCAACTATTTGCGGAGACCGAGTTTCTGGACCACAGTCTTATAGCGATCGGAATTGTAGGTTTTGAGATAGTCGAGCAGGCGACGCCGCTTGCTGACCAGCATGAGAAGACCGCGGCGCGAGCCGTGGTCCTTCTGGTGCATCTTGAAGTGTTCCGTCAATGAACCAATGCGTTCGCTCAACAGAGCGATCTGAACTTCCGGGCTACCGGTATCGGTAGCATGGGTGCCGTACTGGTCGATGAGGGATTTTTTTTGCTCTCTGGCTAGCACTAACCTGGTGCACTCCTGTCTAATTTTTCAATTGTTTTGTAACATTTATGAGGTTAACACGTGGGTGGGACGGGTGTAAAGGTAAAGGCTGGTCAACACGGAGACTCCCTAAGGAGATTGGGTTTTTCCAGGATCCAGCCTCAGATTATGGACGGCTCTCTTTGGAGTTGGTGCGTGTCGTTCGCCTGGTTATCGACACCGGCATTCACTCCCAGGGTTGGACCCGCGAACAGGCAGTGGCTTATTTCCGCGAAAGCGGCGACTGCAGATCAGCCTACGATCCAGGCTGAAATCGACCGCTATATTGCGTGGCCAGCTCAAGGCCTCAGCTACAAGATTGGTCAGCTCAAGATTCTTGATCTACGCAATCGCGCCCAGCAGCAACTTGGTCCGCGCTTCGATATCAGGTCCTTCCATGATGAAATTCTCAGTGGAGGAAGCCTGCCGCTCGACATGCTGGAAGCCCGCGTCGATAACTGGATTGGAAGTCAGCTTCCGCACGGCGCTAGTAGTAGATGACTGTCTCGAATCGCAGGCCATCGTATTCCCCCCGCATTGCTGATGATTTCGCGGCTCAGATCCAAACAACCCAAATCGTCGACCTGCCATCCAAAGCACGACGAGAGGCAACTGGGTCTGCGTGGAGCGCTGAGGTCGAAAGCTGGGAGCCGTCTTACCACGGCGTCCCCACGCGAAGTACTTATAAAAAACTTGTCATCGCTTAGCAGATTTTGTTATATCGTATTCGTTAATTGCAGGGTTCTCTGTCAGCAATACGTCCTGCGGGTGATCCAATGTATCTCCTTCGATTGTTCCTCATGGCATGGTTTGCGGTCGGCGTAGTAACGGTGTTCTTCCTGTTCTTGCTTTGTAAACGAACCGCTGCAGCGGTTAAAAAACCAAGTGGTTTTACCTCGCACCGACAAACCGATCTTGGTGCGAACAGCGCGTCAGGTGAGGTTCGAACCGCCTGACCGAGCTATGCGGCAGGGTGCAGGTAGCGTAGCTTCTCGCACAGTTCATCGATGCGGCGCTGCCTCTCTTCGTATTCCTGGCGTTCCGCAGGTGTTAGACCGACGAACGTTTCCTTCTGCAGGCTTTCGATTTGCTTCCCCATAAGCTGAACCAGGTCGCGTGGGAGTTTTTGGGGATCACCGTATTGCATAGCGCACTCTTCCTTAAGCTGGGGCAAGGTCAAATTCTGGCGGTCGGCATAGCGCTTCTCAGCGACGCAATCAGATGGCCCGCGATTCCATCGGATTTTGAGAGAACTTCCTTGATGCCAGCCGCCTGAGCATCCTTCGACAATTGCTCGCAGGTGTGCATGGTGAGCATCACCATGGTCGTGTTGGGGGCAAGAAGACCAATCTGTCGTGCGGCCTCAATCCCATTCATACCGGGCATCTGGAAATCCAAGATCACTACATCGGGGTGAAGCTTTTTGACTTTCTCAACCGCCACTTCGCCGTTCTCGGCTTCACCACATACTCGCCAGGCGGTGTCTAGCTCGATGTAGGATCGAATTAAACCGCGTACGAGCGTGCTATCGTCGACGATGAGAATCGAGTAAGGCAAAGCAGCCTACCTTTACCCTTGACAGGCTGCTGGCCGGGCCACGTCGTACAGGTCGACGGACGGCGACGAGGAAGGGACGATCTGAAGTCTCACTATCTAACCTTCGACCTGCTGAGGTCAATACTGTTAATACCCGATAGTCACCGATGATGACAACGGGATGTTTTGCTAGTTTGCCATCCAGAAACAGGTTAGTCACTGATGGTGACAACAATGAGCCTTCCTCGATCGCCTAATCCTAACGAGACTTAAACCTGCCTTCTCAATGATAGGCAGCAAGTCGTCGAAGGTATTCATGAGAGGAGATCGCGCAACTCACAGAGTCTACGGGCCTCAGCTGCAGTGCCTTCAGAGCTATGCAGATTCTCCCCAGTGAACACAAACTGCCTAGAAAACTCCGGACTTACCGCTTGACTTTCGCTTGATCTATTTCTAGGGTGGTTTGAGATCCCAACATGTCCAAGGGAGTGCGCTCCCATGTCAAGAACGAGCACGTCAGAACAAACAGAACGCGTCGAGAACACGGATTCCAAGGCCCACATTGAGATCAATCCTTGGCCCGTCCTCTGGGCAGTGATTGGCGCGTGGATGTGGTTTGGCGTTTTACACCTTGCCCGCGTAATCTGAACGACCTTTACAAGTCCGTAATCGAAAACCGTACGAAGTGCGTGACCACCTGCGCCGCCTACTTCCTCACGCACTCACCCCCGTGCAAGGTAAGGGTCAGTTCTGAAACCACTGAGTCGCCACCGTCCACCGTCGCGGTATCACTCTCTGCCTTTCCCGTTGTTCCCATCTGGCAGTAGGCCTCGGCGCGTACTGTGTACTTGGCATTCAACAGCAGGTTGACCGAATAGGCCCAGTCCGAAATTTGATACGGATAAGGAGGCGCACCCTCGCTTGCCTCGACAATCACGATGGGCGCGTAATAATCCTGCAGCTTGCCGCCATCCCACTGCAGGTGGACGGTGACTTTGCGAGTCGGCATCGAGACCTTTCGCAGATGAATGTCCGCGTTCATGATCTGCTGCCCATCTTCCAGGTGAATGATCTGCGCGCTAGCGCGATCGGGTGTATTGGGATAGAACGTGCGAGAGAATGGGGCATCAGGCTCTGCTTGATCTCTCCTGTTGAACACCAACACATAATCGCCAGGTGGCAAGTGCGCAAACTCAAACGGCTTTGACTCGTCCTGATAGGCGGACGCGCCACCCTGTTCCTCAGAGTAAAGATCGGCACGGTAAAGCTCGACGCTTGTGCTGCGGAGTGGCGCGCCATCTGGAGCGATTACTCGTCCAGTGATCCGGCCGGTTGGCATCGCAGTAATATCGTTTTCGTAGCAAGAGCGGTCCTGCACTTCGAAAACTGACGGCTCTCTGCCGGACTGCGCCACCTCCAGAGTGGAGGGCAAGTCCGCCGAAACACGGTAGGTTCCTTTTGGCAGCGCCTCAAACGCATACGCACCATGCTCATCGGTTTTGGCCTCGAATGACTTCCCCCGTGACTGAAATCTCACGACCACACCGGGGAGCGGACGAACGTAGTCTTCATCCAAGACTCCGGCACCGAGGTCTAACGTGCGCAGCAGCATTCCATAGACCGCAGCGTTTCGTTTGCCGTTTTTTTCTGCTCGCACTTGCTCCAGAACGGCTTGCGCGTACTTCAGTTGGCGGGTTGGCCCACACTCGTCCGCGAACAGATGCTCACCATCTTCCAGCGGCATGACGTCAACGAAGACGAGGTACTGTTTGCCTATTTCAAAATGCCCAGAAATGGGGTAGGGCTCAAGATCGAAGTAGTCGCTGGTCACACCCTTAATTTTCTCGTCAACGTGGAAACGGTAGCTCGGAGTTTCCTCCGTAAGCGAACCGATGAATACGGCTCTTGTGTCTTTGAGCAAAGTACAGGAGCGGGGTATCGCGGCGGCGGGAACGCAGTCCGCCGCCGATGCTGACAGCACCCCTGCCATCAACAGCCCGGGAAGAGCGACACGACTAAACATGCCCGATCATAGCTTGAGCAGTTTGGTGCCGCGTTTCTGGCGGGTCTTTCCACGATTACTAAAGTGCGGATTCAAAACTGCGGCAAATTTCAGATAAGGCCAGTGCGGACTCTTTGAAGGAAGTCCTCGGCCTCGGCGCGCGTCTTCTCCATGAACTTCGGATCGTTGCCGTGTTCAATCTCCGTCTCTTGGAGCACAAGTTCCACGGCAACCTTCGGTTTGTATCCTCGCTTTATGAGCGCGCGAGCACGCTCTATGAAAGCGGTGTCGATATTGCGTTTTGCTTCCGGCGGGGTCGCAGAAAGGCCGGTTGCAGCGTCGCAGGTGTGCTGGCGAAACTTCGCGGCTGCCAGACGATCGTAGGCGCCCTTAGCTTCTTCTCCGCTAAGCAGCGTGGGCACAGGGAATCTCCACAGGCAGTTCGAGCATGCCCAGCCATTCACATCGCTCTCCATCCAGATTAATGAGCGCTCCATATCGGGCACCTGCAATGAACAACGACATGATACAGCGGGGCATCGTCGGGAACGATCAGGGTAGCTGGGAGACGGCGTGATCACCACCGAGGGCACACGTCTGAGGCCGGTGAAAGTTTACGCCATTCCCTTTCTCAACGCCTCCAAGGGATAGAAGGTACCTCGCCAAACGACGCCGCCGCGGGCCAGAGTCAACGCCATCGAACGCAGCAGGATGTAAACGAACAGCACCGCGCCAATTGGATGCAGAACGACATAATAGGCTGGAATGTCGGACTCCCACGACATCCCCACATAAATGCCGAAAATAGCCGCGAGAGTAACTGCGTAGGGCGCGCGTTCCCATCCGTGGGCGAACCAGATTCCGACAAACGGCATGATGTTCAAGAACGCCAGCGCAAATGCAGAAAGCAGCACGCGCCACGGCTGGAACGACATTATGGCAAAGAAGTTCTTGGTGAGATTGTCGACCATGCCCATCGCGCCCTTCGCCCAGCGCAGCGAAATCAGGTCTGCGCCGTAGACATTGCGCTGGGCGTAGCCGGCATTCTTCACGATTTTCCCCAGCTTCATGTCGTCGAGCACCTCGAAACGCAGGGCTTCGTATTCGCCAACGGCCTCGTACACGCGGCGCCGGATCAGGTTGAACGCGCCCACTCCCATATGGTCTTTCGTCTTGGGGTCAGCCACTTTCCAGGGGCGATGGCCAAACACAAAGAGCGTTTGGAAAAAAGCGATCATCATTCTTTCGCCCGGACTCTTCATAATCATGCGTGGAAAAAGAACTAAATGGTCGGCGGGTTCAGCCTCCGCATAAGCGAGAGCTCGGGTCAGCACGTCACGACGAAAGAGCACATCGGCATCGGTGAACAGCAGCCAGTCGCCGGTCGCCTGATTGGCTGCGCTCCACATCGCGTGCACTTTCCCCAACCAACCGGGAGGCAATACGGTGATGTGGATCACCTTCAGCCGGCCACTGGCTTCGGCAGTGGATGCGATTCGATCAATCACTTCTCCAGTGCGGTCCGTGGAACGATCGTTCACCGCGATCACTTCGTAATTGTCGTAATCGAGGTTCATCAGCGTCGAGAGGGCTGGCCCGATGTGTTCTTCCTCATTGCGGGCCGGAACAATAATGCTGACGCGCGGATTGCCTTTCGGCGTGGCTGGTTTCCGGTCCCACTCGGGCCGCGAGATATCGGCTATCGTGGGCATGCCCAAGGCGGCATCCAGCAAGCGCGAAAGCCACACCAGCCCGAGGATGCTGCCGGCAATCCAATGGAAAACGTTCCAGTGAAAGTAACTCATCCTGGCTGGCCGTTGGGCGACCCAGGCTCGCCGCCGACACGGACGAGAGGAGCGAATCGCATACCGTAAAACAGTATGGCAGAAGAAACGGCCATGGCGATGACGGGCGGAATAAAAGCCTCTTGAAGCGAATGCCGGTCGGCCACATATCCCATGAGGGTCGGCGAAGGAACGTCGCCCAAAAGATGAAAGATGAAAATGTTCACCGCAATCGCAGTGGCACGGATGTGCGCACCGACCGAGTTCACCAGCGCCGTGTTGAGCGGCGAAGTATTCAACAAAAGAAGAAATGCCGCGAGAGTGATGGCAGGCACCATCAGTGGCCCCTTGTTATACAAACCGACGATCATGACTGGCACGCCCAGGCCCATGCTGACCGCGGAGACAAAGTAATACGAGCCCTTCATGCGGGGCAGCAAACGGTCACCGAGCCATCCTCCCGCTAAGGATGCGAGGATGCCATCGACGACCACAATCTTTCCAAACATCAGATTCGCCGATTCCAGTGTGTACCCACGCATCCGTTCAAGAAAGGTCGGCATCCACACTTGGATTCCGCCCAATGAAAATGTTCCAGCCGCCATCCCCAGGGTGACCGTCCAGAATGCCGGGTTGTGTGCCAAGCCCCTCAGAGTTGCGCGATCCGCAGTCTCTTTCAATGAGTCGAACTGGCCGCGCGGCGGCTCGGGAAGGAACAAAATCGAAAGAGCCAGCAGGAATCCCGGAAAGGCCGCGATATAGAACGGAAATCGCCATCCGAATTGAGGCCCAAGCTTTCCGCCCAGCAGATAACCGGCAGCCGTGCCCACCGGAATTGCCAGATAAAAAATGCCGAAGATGCGTCCGCGTTTGTTCTCCGGGAAAAGGTCCGCGACAAAGGTCGGAGCAATGGTGACAAAAGTTGCCTCGCCCACTCCAACCAGCGTATGGCGAACCAGCAGTTCCCAATACGTGTGGGTAACTGCCGTGAGCAGCGTAAGCCCACTCCAGAAAACGGCTCCCAGAACGACGATCATCTTGCGCGAATACCGATCCGCCAGAGGACCAGCGAAGGGCGCCGCGATCATATAGAAACCCAAGAAGGCGCTGGTCAAATAACCAACCTGGGCGTTGGTCAAATGGAATTCGCTCTGCACCAGCGGTTGTACCGCAAACAGCACCGAACGGTCGATGTAGTTGAGCAGGTTCAGCGCCGTGAGCAAGACGAGCGCGGTCCAGGGATAAAGTTTCGTCTGGGTCACTTGGCGATGGAATATATCACGGCACGGTGACCGGATTGTGAATGTCCCCAGGACTAACTTGCAGGGTGCATATGAGATCGGTCGCGCAAAGGCCGAGCTGGCAGGTGAACTAGAGCAGATTGAACCGCTGAAAGCCTCAGCAGCAACTCCATAGACGCGGTTCTACTTCCCGGCTTTCGCGTTCGGCCTCGGCCACCTCGCCACGATCACCGTAGAAATTCCGCCACGCGGACGAAAATCTCCCTTGACCTCGGCCCACACCGGGCGCGCCCACTTCACCACGTCATCCAGCACCCGGTTGACGATGTTTTCCTGAAAGATTCCCAGATTGCGGTAAGCCTGCAGATACTCCTTGAGCGACTTCAATTCCAGGCAGCGCTTGCGCGGCATGTAGCGGATGGTTAGCACGCCAAAGTCAGGCAATCGGGTTTTCGGGCACACCGAGGTAAACTCCGGATCGTCGACCACGATCTCGTATCCGGCAAACTGATTGGGCCAGGTTTCAATCTCCGGGAATTTTGCATCCAGCCCTGCCTGGGCGTGTTCCGGCGTGTAGCGAGGCGATTTGAGCATGCCACATTGTAAACAGCAAGCCCGCCAAAGTGCCAAATTCTCCAAGGATTTGCGGTCCATTCGCCAAACGCCGCGCATCTAATTGACAAGGTTCCTTCTACAACTGTGCGAGGCGGCTGGTGGTACATTTATCTATTACATTCAGCAATTTGTAGTCGTTGACCGCGAATCATGACGAAGAGTAACGCCAGTTTTGTAACCCGGCGCCGCTGGATCGTGACGACCATCGCAATCGTCGCAGCAGTAGTCTTGCTTGCCTCCTTTATGAGTCGCGAGCCTGCTGTACCAGTGAGGGCGGTGAACGCGCAGCGGGGTACGATTCGGAGCGTGGTCTCCACCAACGGAAAAGTCGAGCCGCTGCAGAACTTCGAGGCGCATGCCCCCGTTGGCACTACCGTGAAAACGATCCTGGTGCGGGAGGGCGATCAGGTCAAGAAGGGTCAGCTTCTCGCGCAATTGGATGACGCGCAAGCCCGCAGCCAGGCTGCCCGAGCGCAGGCTCAAGTCCTGGCCGCGGAAGCCGATCTCAACGCTATCCAAAAGGGTGGGAACCGCGAGGAAGTTCTGACTCTGGAATCGCAGATAACGAAAGCGCGTACCGACTGCGACACTGCGCAGCGCAACCTGGACGCCTTGCGACGTCTGCGAGAGCAGGGTGCGGCTTCTCCGGGCGAGATAAAAAACGCGGAGGATCAACTCAAACGGGCCAACACAGATCTCGATCTGCTTTTGCAAAAGCAGAAAAATCGTTATTCGCAGCCAGAGATCGCCCGAGTAGAAGCTCAGAAATCGGAGGCCGAAGCCGCATATAATGCGGCTGAAGATCTGCTCAGTCAATTGAATATTCGGGCTCCGTTTGATGGGATTGTCTACTCGCTGCCGGTGCAGCAGGGCGCTTATCTCAATGCCGGTGATCTGGTGCTGGAAGAGGCGGATCTCTCGAAAGTTCGCGTACGCGCTTTCGTGGACGAGCCCGACCTCGGGCGCCTCGCACCTGGAGACAAAATCGAGGTCACCTGGGACGCATTGCCGGAGCGAACCTGGGAAGGCGCTGTCAGCGTAATCCCGGCGGTCATCAAGTTGCACGGTTCTCGAAACGTGGGAGAGACGACCTGCGTCGTGGACAATAAGGACTTCAAGCTGCTGCCCAACGTCAACGTTGGAGTCACAATCATTACCGCTGAGCATCGCAACGTACTGACCGTACCCCGTGAGGCAATTCATCAGGACGACGACGGCAAGGCGTACGTATACCAAATCGTGAACAATGAATTACAGCGCCGCTATGTGCAGACTTCCATCTCGAACCTCACCAAGGTGGAAGTTACCGGAGGGCTGCAGGAAAACGCTGTCATCGCGCTTGGTCCAACCAATTCCAAGCCCTTGCGTAATGGTTTAGCAGTAAAGGTGGTTCGTTAAGAAATGTTTTCAGTTAAGAAACTCTCGCTCATAGTCTTGCTTGCACTTCTTCCGCCCATGTGCGCGGCGGACGCGACGGACACCAGATTACTTGCCGAAGGTCGCGTGGACGATGCCATCGTGTCGCTGCAGCACAGAATCAGCAGCGCTCCCAAGGACGCCGAGTCTTACAACCTGCTCTGCCGCGCCTACTTCGCGCTCGCCGATTGGGACAAAGGAATTTCAGCATGCGAGAAAGCTGTGTCCTTAGATCCGGACAACGCTCAATATCATCTCTGGTTGGGACGTGTCTACGGGGAAAAGGCCGACCATGCCGGGTTCCTGACTGCAGCAGGCCTGGCCAAGAAAGTTCGCAATGAATTTGAAACCGCAGTCCGTCTGAATCCTGACAGCGCCGAGGCTCGTACCGATCTGGCCGAATTCTACCTGGAGGCTCCGGGGATTGTGGGCGGCGGACGCGATAAGGCGGAAGCTCAGGCGCAGAAAATCGCCACTATGGATCCGGTCCGCGCCGGATGGGTAAAGGCACGCCTCGCCGAAAAGAATAAGGATCTCGACTCCGCCGAGAACCAATATCGCGCCGCCATCGCGGCTAGCCATGGCGCTGGGCTCGCCTGGTTGAATCTGGCCTACTTCTATCGCCACACCGAACACCTGGATTCCATGGAAGATGCCATCCGCCATGCCGCTGCAGCGCCGATGGATCAACCTGAAGTGCTGATGGAATCTGCGAACATGTTGCTCCGTGCGAAGCGCGATCTTCCGCTAGCTACCCGTTTGCTCCGCCGGTATCTGTCGCCCAGTCTGACCGTTGAAGCTGCACCCGCCTTTAAAGCGCACTACCTGCTGGGGACGGCGCTCGAGCAACAGGGCGACAAGCCAGCAGCAGCTCAGGAATACCGTGCGTCCCTTGCCTTGGCCAAGAGCTACACCGTCGCTCAGACCGCCTTGGACCGCCTGAATGGCCAGGTCGCCGACGTCGTGAATCCAAACTAAACGACTGCGCAACCGTCCTTATGCCCAAGAACTGGAAGACCAGGCTGATTCACTCCGATGCTCACGCCCCGGAAGGTTTTCGTTCCCTTTCCACGCCGGTTTACAGAGGTTCAACCGTACTATTTCCGAATGCGGCGGCTGTGGACGACGCATGGGACCAGTACGAAGTCGGCTACACCTACGGCCTATACGGAACTCCGACGACGCTGGAATTGGCAGCGCGAATTTGCGAGCTGGAAAAAGGGTTTCGCACGTTCGTTACGCCCGGTGGGCAAGGAGCCATAGCGCTGATCAACCTTGCCTTTCTCAAAGCGGGCGACCACATGCTGGTGCCCGAAAGCATCTATACCCCCAATCGCAAGTTTGCCGTAGAGGTGCTGCGGCGTTTCGGGGTCGAGGTCAACTTCTACCCTCCCACTATCGGAGCAGGAATTGCTGCGCTCTTCCGCCCCAACACGCGATTGGTCTGGTGCGAGAGTCCCGGTTCGATCACCATGGAAGTGCAGGACGTCCCCGCCATCGTCGAAGCCGCCCACCGCATCGGCGCTCTGGTCGTGCTCGACAACACCTGGTCCGCCGGCCTTTATTTCGACGCATTCGCTCACGGCGTAGACGTAACCATGCAAGCCCTCACAAAATACGTTGGCGGACACAGCGACGTCCTCCTCGGTTCAATCACTGTGCGCGACGAATCCGCTTACCAGCGCCTTGGCTCAACCCATCAACTGGTAGGCTGCGCCGCTTCGCCGGACGATTGCAGCCTTGCCCTGCGGGGCATGAAGACTCTTGCCGTCCGCCTGAAGGCGGTGGGGGAAGTTGCCCTCATGCTGGCTCGTTGGCTCGCGCAGCGTCCCGAGATCGAACTGGTGCTTCATCCCGCGCTTCCCTCTTGCCCCGGACACGAATTCTGGAAGCGTGACTTCACGGGCTCGACCGGCCTTTTCTCCATTGTCTTTCGGCAACAATTTACCAAGCCGCAGGTTCTCAGATTTGTGGATGCCTTAGACCTGTTCGAGATCGGATACAGTTGGGCGGGCGTGACCAGTCTGGCCGTCGCTTACGATTTCCACTCGACGCAGGGCCGCCCGGACTACGGCCACCGAATCGTACGCCTGAACATCGGTCTCGAAGACGTCGACGATCTCCAGGCAGACCTTTCGCACGCGCTGGACTCGATGAAGTAACGTCTGGGGGGCCCATGCTTTATCATCCGCAAACGTGCATCCCTCGATGAGAGTGTTTGACAAGTGACAATTGTTGCTTTACATTGGCTAGGTGATCAAGAGCTTCAAGCACAGAGGCTTGAAACGCCTTTATGAACGTGGCGACCGGAGCGGGATACGGCCTGATTTGGTGGAGACGGTCGAACGCCTCCTCACCGTCCTTGATTCCGCTACGACGCCTCAAGGTCTGGATGTCCCCCGCTATCACCTGCACCCGCTTAAAGGAGATTTGAAGGGGCTATGGTCTGCGACGGTACGGGCTAATTGGCGCATCGTCTTTCGCTTTGAAGGGGAAAACGCATTTGACGTTGAACTGATTGACTGCCATTAGGGAGAAGAAAATACCATGCCCATGAAAAACCCAATTCACCCCGGCCGTGTCGTCCGCCATGACTGCCTCGAGCCTTTGCGGCTTTCTGTGACTGCGGGCGCAAAAGTGCTTGGTGTCTCCCGGCAGGCGCTCAATAACGTGGTGAACGGCAAGTCTGGAATTAGTCCGGAGATGGCTATACGGTTATCGAAGGCTTTCGGCAGCACGCCAGAGACGTGGCTGCGAATGCAGCTTGCCTATGACCTCGCCGCAGCGCGCAAGAACGAAAGCAAAATCAAGGTCCGCCGTCAGCACGTCGAAGAGGTGCACGTATACTGATTTTCCGCACGGTCGTGTTCTTTTACAATCGCGTTTCTCGGTCCAACTTTTCTTGAGGATGAGTACATGAAACCTGCTTCCCGAGATCTATCACGCCTGTCTGTTTTGCTGTTTCTCGCTGTATTCCCGATCTCCTTCTGCGGAATCCTCGCCGCCGAGCAACTCCCGCTCAAGCGAGCCGTAGAACTCGCGCTCGCCCATAGCACCACGATGCAGGCTTACCAAATTGATGAGCAGCGTGCCTTTGCCTCTTACCACGAGGTCCGCAATCAGTATTTGCCGCAACTAACCGTGGGCTCGGGGCTGGGCAAATCCTACGGTTATCCGCTGAGTCTGGAAGGGTCGGCGCCCTCGATCGTTAACGCCACGGCGCAATTTGCGGTCATCAACCTGGCCTTGCGCGACTTCGTGCGTGCCGCGCGAACCGACTATCAAGCGAGCACCGTTCAAACCAAAGACCAGCGAAATCAGGTCATTCAAGACACCGTCTTGAGCTACGCCGAACTCAGCAAATGGGAAGCGCTGATGTCTCACCTGAGTCATCAATACGAGGACGCGCTCAAGATGGAGCAGACCGTAAATCAGCGAGTTCTCGCCGGTGTGGATAACCCGTTGACCCGGAATCAGGCGCGCCTCAACGCGGCCCGCGTGTACTTGCACATCTCGCAGGCGCAAGGCGCAATCGACGTCCTGCGCAACCAGCTTTCGCAATTAACCGGCCTGCCCGCAACTGCGATCGAGACTGTGCCCGAGTCGATTCCCGAGTTGCCTGAGGTGAAACAGGAAGACAATCTCGCGGCCAAGGCCGCGCAGGATAGTCCCTTGATCCAGATTGCCGACATCCGCGCCAGTGCGCTGGCTTTCCGCGCCCGTGGCGAGCACCGCTCCATGTGGCCAAGCGTCGATTTTGCCGCTCAGTATGCGCTCCTAGCCAGCTTCAACAATTATCAGAATTTCTTTGTGCCGGGCAGTTTCCAGCCGAACAATGCCACAGTCGGCGTGCAGATCCGATTTCCTTTCTTGAATCCGCCTCAACATGCCCGCGCCCAAGCTGCCGACGCTGCCGCACTGCGTGCCAAGAAGGACATCGAGACAGCGAAGAACCAGGTATCGGAACAAACTTTGAAGCTGCAGCGTTCGGTCGCGCAACTGGCGGCCGCGCAGCAAGTCGTCGATCTCGAATACCAGATTGCCAAGTCCAATCTCGACGCCACGCAGACCCGGGTCGACTCAGGCAGCGCGACTCTGCACGATTTGGATGATGCGCGCAGTCAAGCCAACGAGCGTTACGACGCACTGCAGGATACGAATTTCGAACTTCAACGGGCGCGCATCAGCCTGCTTCGTGCGACCGGCGAACTGGAGGCTTGGGTGGGCGTGGGCAAATAGCTGCTTACGGCCTAAGAAATCGCACGCGGTTGGAGGCCCACTTTCCCTGTTGGACGCATCAAACCAACCATTCGCCGTAAGCGCTTTGCCTAACCCCCAATCGTGCTATTAGACTGTTTTTGCATACACTTATCAGGAATTTTGGGTTCGATGGTCAACCCCTGCCTGCCGATTATGCCGCCGGTACTCGAAGTGTACCTGGGTGCGCTCGGAAGGCGCTGTGAAATGTTAGAATCAGGTTACACAAACATATGCCATTAAAAACACTGTTTCTGAATCCGCCGTCGTTCGAGAATTTTGACGGGGGAGCCGGCTCGCGTTGGCCGGCAACCCGCGAAATTGAAAGTTATTGGTATCCGGTTTGGCTTGCCTACCCTGCCGGAATGCTCGAGGGCGCGCGGCTCCTGGACGCCCCTTCGCACCATGTGTCGGCGGAAGAGACCATCAATATCGCGCGCGATTACGAGTTCCTCGTACTGTTTACCAGCACTCCCGGTTTCCCGGGCGACATTCGCCTGGTAAAAAAGATCCGGGAAGTCAATCCCAAGATCAAGATTGCGTTCGTCGGACCGCACGTCAGCGTGTTGCCGGAAAGATCTTTGAAGGATTGTCCGGAGATTGATTTCGTCGTGCGCAAGGAATTTGACTACGCGGTTTGCGAGTTCGCGCAGGGCAAGCCGCTCGAAGAAATCCTCGGCATCTCGTTCCTGAAGAATGGATCGGTCGTGCACACTCCCGACCGCCCCGAAGTTCAGGATCTCGATTCCCTGCCCCACGTGACTGAAATTTATCGCCGCGATCTGGACGTGACCAAGTACAACGTCCCGTTTCTGCTGTACCCCTACGTCTCTCTCTACACCACGCGAGGCTGCCCTGCCCAGTGCACGTTTTGTCTCTGGCCGCAGACTTTGAGCGGGCATCCGTGGCGCAAGCGTTCCACGGACGATGTTGCGCGCGAGATGGCGAAGGCCAAGGAATTTTGGCCCGATGTGCGAGAGTTTTTCTTCGACGACGATACCTTCAACATTCAGAAGGCCCGGACCATCGAGCTCTGCGAGAAGTTGAAACCGCTGAACCTCACCTGGTCCTGCACCAGCCGGGTGACCACTGACTACGAGACCCTCAAAGCGATGAAGGAAGCGGGCTGCCGCCTGTTGATCGTGGGATACGAATCGGGCGATCCCCAAATCCTGAAGAATATTAAAAAGGGTGCCACCGTCGAGCGCGCCCGCCAGTTCACCAAGGATTGCCACAAGCTGGGCCTCGTGGTTCACGGAGATTTCATCCTCGGCCTGCCCGGCGAAACTCACGAAACGATTCGTACCACCGTTGCCTTCGCCAAAGAGCTCGACGTCGAGACAATTCAGGTTTCGGTGGCCCACGCCTATCCCGGAACCGAACTCTACGACTACGCGGTCAAGAACGGCTTCATGGTCGGCGACAATAAAATGGTGGATGAAGGCGGCCATCAACTCGCCCACATCCAATATCCCGGCCTCCCGGCGGATGACATTCTCGAAGCGGTCCATCGTTTCTACGACGAATATTATTTTCGGCCCAAGGCGGTGTTCCGTATTCTTCGAAAGGCCGCATTCAACAGCGTGGACCGCAAGCGCCTCTACAAAGAGGCGAAGACCTTCCTCAAGGTCCGCGCCATGCGCCACAAGTGGGTGAAAGACAAACGCGAGAAGGACGACTCCACCGCCGCAGTCGCACCAGCAAAGGCCTAACGGGCCGCTGAAAAATTTCGATTCGTATCAGGCACCGGCAAAGGCGTCGCAGGCTGTGAAGAATCTCGATTCGTATCAGGGCATCGCTTCAGCGATGCCGTAACTTGCCGACAAAATCAATAGCGCCTTCAGGCGCTGGCTTCGCGATATATGACTCTTCAGCACCCTGCTAGGGAATAACGGAGTGACCTTCCGCAAGTATCTGGTTCTCGCCGGAGTGACGCTGTGCGCCTCCATCGGCGATTCGCTGCTCTCCCGGGGCATGAAGCAGGTAGGCAACATCTCCCTGAATCATTTGCATGATTTGATCCTGGCCGTGCTGAATCCCTCGGTCGCTTTGGGCATTTTGCTCCTGCTGGGATTCTTTGCTTCTTACATGACCGCCCTCTCCTGGGCGGACCTTACCTATGTTCTTCCTGCCACTTCGCTCGGCTACGTGCTGCTCACGCTGATCGCCAAGTTTTATCTGCATGAGGCGGTAACAACCTCGCGCTGGATCGGAATTCTTCTAATCTCGGCAGGCGTCGGATTCGTCACGCAAGGCCCGGCGCTGACCCACCACCCAGCCAACGCTCAGCCTTTAGAAAGAGGACGCGAACCGGCTTCGGCGGGCGGTCGAACGATAAAGGACGCGCGATGAAGCAAGCCTATGCGTGGAGCGCGATAGCAGCCATCGTATTAGCCTCGACCACCGGCGATGTCCTGCTCTCCCGCGCCATGAAGCAGGTCGGAGATGTGGGCGCGCTCTGGCGCCAGAGCGGCCTTTGGACGTTGCTGGGACGAGTCCTCCGGAATCCAAACTTCCTGCTCGGCGTCCTCGCCATGACCGCGGCTTTTTACAGTTTGCTCTTCGGACTCTCCTGGGGCGACGTCAGCCTGATCGCCCCCGCTTCTGCTTCCCTCACCTTCGTGACCAACGCGATCGCCGCCAAGATCTTTCTCCACGAACGCGTAGATCACCGCCGCTGGATGGCCGCCGTGCTGGTAGCAGGCGGCGTGGTCCTACTGGCCGCGTGAGGCCGCAACTCCGTCCAAACCTCGTCTGGACCTATGAGCGTTATCCAGCGGAGTCACGCCACAACGGACCAAGTATTGCGCTGTCGCGTCAAACTCCTCCGGCGGGTTAGTCGGATCCCCAGCATTCCCCTCAGGAACAAAAATAATCATCCCCTGCCTTGCGCGAGTTAGCAGCACACGATACGCATTCTTCCGATAGATTTGCTTTTCATCGCTCTTGATTGCGCTCCATTTGGATTGTCGCCCATGCCGTAAGGCGCGTAGCTGCCACCCATCCGATTCATCCCAAACGAAATCCCCTCCCCAACAAAGGCCGACCCAATCCAACTCCAACCCTTGAATCTCAAATTCGGTCGCAAACACCTCACACCGATAGCTCGATCGCACATCCGTGCACTCCGCTAGGTACCAGTGCTCCCACGGATAGTCCGCGTGAAAGCTTGAGCTAGGCTCCAGCCCTTCCGCCCGCAAACGCGCAGCACCCGAGGAACCGACGAGCCCGTAACGATTTGCTCCAATCCCTTGATGTCGCAACTTCAGTCGCATTTCGTCTAGGCTCCTTGAAAGAAGAATCGGGAACCTCTCTGCAATTCGTAAGGATGCTGCGTTCTCAGCATCTCCCTCCAGCACGCGATTCACCCAGGTCGCTAACTGATCGGCCCGCAAACTACGATGCGATGTCCTTAGATGTAACGCCGAACTCGTTTGCACCCTCTCTTGCAGCGTTGGGTCGTCGAACAGTCGATGCCCAGCCGTGGATGCCCCGCCTTCCAACACTTCGGGCGATGCGTAGATCACCCAATTTTTGTTGCTTCCGAGCAGCGCTCTGCCCCATTCCTCCAACCCAGCCTCGCCGTCGTTGATCTCCTGCCCGCCGCCTACCAGAGCGACGACTACAGCCCAATCTGGATGTCGCTCCATAACGCGCAGCAACATCTCCGGCTCCGAGTAATCACGCCGGAACTTCTTCTTGTTCTGAGCGCGGTTCCAGGCACGCTGCGCCTCATCAAAGATAATTGCGTGATTTGACGGTGGACCCGGATTATCGTCTGTGTGGTATCGGGCAAAGACGTGAACATTTTCTATAAGCGTCTTGGCCTCCGCCCGAGCTTGTGCGGCCTTTGCGCCACTTCGCATGCTCTCCTGCGTGAAGAGATATTGCAGCACCTTAACAAGAGGGCCGTTGCCACTCATGAAGTGAATTGCGTGGGCTTTGTTTTCGTCCGAGTGAGCAAGGCTCAAACCGACCAGCGTCTTTCCGGAGCCAGGCACGCCGGTTAGAAAGCAGATCGCGTGGTGCCTGTCAGTCAGAGCTCGCTGCACGTATTCCTGAACAGCTCGCCGTGCATTCTCAATTTCATCCTGTGACGCTTCAGCGTGCGCAATCTCGCGAATTGCAAGCCCACTCCTCAGGGCGATTGCTGCTTCGAGTATGCCTGGGACTGGGAAATAAGGGCTGTTATCCCAGGCCTCAACAACCAGTTGTTCCTCCGAGGGAGCCTCTAAGGCGACCAGCACATCTGGCAAGCTCTGCCAGGAATTGCGTATTACGTGCGTTACCCAATATGTAGGTAGCTGCGGCAACAATTCACGAACCCTTAGTCCGGTTAGATCGGGCTCAACCGCCTCCGACGAAACAATGAGCGGCACAATCCGACGTCCAGCCGATGCCTGATGGAAGTAATGTAAAAGAAGCGCGTATTCCTCAATCTGACGTTTCGCCTGCGAAGCGGCATTCCCGGTCTTTGCCTCTAAAACAACAATTACATCGCGGATCAATAGGACGATATCAATCCGCATTTCCTTTCTCGGAATCGAAAACTCCAGGAGCAGGCCCCACGACCTCGCTGAATCCGATCTGAGGACACACTGCTCTAACGACCACCGCAAAGAAGCAATATCACGGTCCCAAGTGAGTGTCTGATCCGCGTATTGGCTGGTGTAGCCTCGCTTCGCATACTCGAGGCCTAGCCGAGCGAGCACGTGTTCCCCGGTCTGCGCGAGAAATTCCTCTACCTTCGCCCGATAAAAAGATGCCATATTCGCGTTTTATGGTGACTGTTGCACAGGGTATCACCTCAAACGCAATTTTGAACTGCCTCGCGGCCCTACGCTGAACGGAGACCCCTTCCGCAACTGACGACTGAATTCCCGATTCGGGAATCACCTCCGCCCACCCCGACCACTTTCCTGTTGATCTCATTCCCTGATTTGCGATAATATAACAAGACACAGATTATCTATGAGATAATCTTCGCTCTTTGACAACTTAAGACCCGCACCGTCAAATGGCGAAACTCGGGCGCCAGGGACAAACCATATAACTCCAATGTTTAGAATATTTTGCCTCTAACTACTTTTAGAACCATAGATCTACAAGGCAAGAAAAATTCCGGTCCTTTGTTTTCTAGATTTTGCGGGAAATCGAGTGTTTTTTTTGAGGCAAACTTGTGGCACCGAAAAATCAAACCACAACCTGTGGTATCCGTTCTACACACTGCGAACCGCCCTACACGGCTGGCTGAGCGTGGCTTCGATCTCTGGACCAATCACCGCCGCGGCAGAGCGTCCAATGTGTTGCCCCTAATCCTGCTGTGAAGTAGTATCCCGGCGTTTAAGGGTGGGGTGCTCGTCACCGTCACTACTGCTTCCAGCAGTGTCGGTCGTGCTCGTGGAGGTGGCACGTCGCAAAGTAGGACCGCCATCCTGACCGTTATCGACTTTATGCCGATTCTCGATTTGCGCGAGTCTCGTCTTTACGTCCTGAAACTCCGAAGTATCCAGCTTGTACATCGGCTGCGGAGGCAGCAGCGTGTTGATCTCCTGCTGGGTTTTCGCAATGCGGTCCGGGGTTTGCGGATGAGTCTCGAAAGTCTTGGCCAGCGTCCCGGGTTTGTGCTTCTCCATCGCTTTGATCTTTTCGAAAAATGAGGTGAGGGCCTGCGGATCGTACCCTGCACGGTACAGGTACTCGACGCCGAGAAAGTCGGCCTCTGATTCGAAGCTGCGGGCGAATTTCAGAAAACCCATGGGGATCGCCATGCTGGCCAGGCTCTGGGCTGCATAGCCGATCCCGCCGCCAACAAAGATCAGCGGGATCGAGGCCAGTTGCATCAGTTGCCCGCGGGTGTTTTCCCGAGCCAGGTGGCAGGCCGCGACGTGAGCGATTTCGTGCGCCATCACGCCCGCCAATTCAGCCTCATTGTCAGCCGCGAGGATCAGCCCGGTATCCACATAGAAAAAACCTCCCGGCAGAGCGAAAGCATTGATGTCGTCCGTGTCGACTACCTTGATCGTGAACGGTACCTGGGCGTCGGAGTTCCTCACCAGGTTCTGACCAATCCGGTTGATGTACTCCGTGATCTCCGGATCGGTTACTAGTTTGGTTGTCGACTCCACCTGTTGGGCATAGCCGCGGCCCATCTCGATTTGCTTTTCGAGGCTATACCAGTTGCCGATGCCGCGATCGCATCCGACCTTGCGATTGCCAATCGCATCGATATCGCGAAGGCTTCCATCGTGATAGGTCTTAGCCGCTTTGGCCGGAGGCTCGGTTGATGCAGTAACGGGAGTTGGCGTAGCCGCCGTTGGAGCGGGCTCACTCGAGGCAACCGTAGTTGGGGTAGCCGCAGGCGGAGATGACGCAGCTGAAGCGGTGGTTGCCGAGGTATCCGCAGCCGTCGGGGCAGAGGAATTCGTAGCCGATTGATCCTGTGCAACCGCCAAAACCCCAACCAGTAGCAGGAAACCCACGGTCATCAGGAGGACTGGACGGCGCATAACCCACCACCAAAGCGGATTCTTACACACTTACAGATAAAAAAGTAGTCCAAAAACTACCAGTCCCGACAGGTTCATTCCCGAACTCACTGTCCCGATCTCAAGGTCCAAAACCAGGCGATGCTAAGCACCGTCATGATCAGGGTCGTCGCCCAAGCTGTCCAGTTGTAGATCCGTGAGTTCGTATACTCGCCCATTAGCTCTTTCTTGTTTACCAGCAGCAGCATGAAAATGAGCACGGGAGGCACCGCAACTCCATTCACGACCTGGGAAAGAATCGAGATCTTCACCAGCGGCAAGTCGGGCACCAGAATTACAGCCGCGCCTGCCATGATCAAAATGGTGTAAAGCCAATAAAATACCGGCGCCTCAGAGAATTTCTTCCCCACTCCAGATTCGAATCCCAACCCCTCGCAAACCGTGTAAGCGGTAGAAAGTGGCAAAATCGAAGCCGCAAACAGCGAAGCGTTAAACAACCCCACGGCAAAAAGGATATATGCGAAATCTCCGGCCAAGGGGCGGAGGGCTTGGGCTGCGTCTTTTGCGTCCGAAATGTTGCGGTAGCCGTGGACGTAGAGGGTGGCGGCGCAGGCCACGATGATGAACCAGGCGACGATGTCGGTGAAAATGCAGCCGGCGATGACGTCGATTTGCGAGGCTTTGTATTGGCGCTTGGTTACTCCTTTTTCTACGATCGAGGATTGCAGGTAGAACTGCATCCAAGGCGCAATGGTGGTTCCGACGACGCCGATCGTCATGTAGAGATATCCCGGCAGCATGAACGCGGCTTTCGGCGGAGGTTTCACCGTGGCCACCAGGGCGTCGATCCATGCCGGTTTCGCGAAAAAGCCGGCCAAGATGTAGGTCACGTAAAAGAAGGACGCGGCCAGAAAGACCTTTTCCACGCTCTTATAGTGCCCCTTGACCGGGATGAGCCAGACAATTACGGCGCAGACCGGGACCGTAATGTATTTCGAGAGGCCGAAGAGTTCGAGGCTGCCGGCGATTCCGGCAAACTCGCCAACCACGTTACCAAAATTGATGATTAGGATTCCGATCATCATGAAAAATGTGATGCGGAACCCGAATTCCTCACGGATCAGGTCGCTGAGACCCTTGCCAGTAACCGCGCCCATGCGGGCGCAGATCTCCTGAACCACGATCAGGGCCAGAGTAATCGGGATCAACGTCCACAACAGCAGATGCCCGAACTGCGCCCCGGCAGCCGAGTAGGTGTAGATGCCGTTGGCATCGTTGTCGACGTTCGCGGTAATAAAGCCCGGACCAACTACGGCGAAGAACAGCAGGATCCGGGTCTTCCAGCGTTTCAGGAATTTCATGCGTCCAATTCGCAGACATACGATGAGACATTGTCAAACGATCAGACAGAATAAATGGAGAAGCGAAATCTGAACAGGTGAAAAGTCAGAAGAGTCAGAAGAAACGGGGATTAAGGTATCCCGGCCGGGCGCGGCCCATTTCCCAAGGAGCCGGAGAGGAATGAAACGTTCCTCGCGGAGGATGATCCGCAGTCGAGGGACCTTGCGTTTTCCGTTCTGCTCTCGGATGTGACCTCATCAGATACGCACGCACCGCCAAGCCGAGGCAATAAACACAAGCCCCTCGACTTCGCTCGGGATGACAGTTCCCCATGGTTACCAGTTTGCCCAATCGAACTACTCCCTTCTTTTACTGAGATTATCCGCACAAGCCTCCGAAAGGTCGGGTCGGACTCGATGAGCCAAAATCCCCACCCAAGCAAAGTACGCTTGGATGGGCCACCCAAGAGTTGGTTGCGCGCTGCGCCCGTCGCCAGGCTAAAGCAAGGTGATCTCGGCCATGTCGATTGCAACTAGCAAGGGTTCTTTCACCAGTTGGTAGTTGCCTTCATAGGCGTACACTCGACGCTTGGTGGGCACGATGATGCCGTCTACGTCGCGGTAGTCCGACGCGTAGTTGAGGCCGGTGGCGCCACCAAGAATGTCGACCGTGTAGTCGTGCCGGCGCAATAAACCATCCGGTCCAAAGCAGGAGATCTGTTCCCGTGTGTGGCTCTTTACATTATCCGGGAAGGTCACCTTCAGGCGCCGCCAGGTTTCGCCTGCGATCTGAATCGATGGGATCTCCTCGGTAATGAATCCCTCGTGGGCGTAGAGAAACGGAGTATTGAGGTAGGGTCCACAAGGCTTCACCCACGAAGTAAGCCACATGAACGTCGTCCCACGGCGTTTCTCTCTGTTGCCCTTCGAACGACTTTTCTGGATCATCGCGGGCCTCGATGAGAGTTCCGTTCACTGTTTCGATCAGAACGCGGCTTGGTTCAAAAACTGCTCGCTTGTCCTGCCGCGGGAAGTCCACTGTGACGCGCTCGTTCCGCGTCTCCGCGGTCAATACCACGTTCTTGAGAACGTCTGGCCTACCTTTGACATACCAGATTGCGCCCGTGATCGATGCCGCAACCTTGATCGCCTTCACCTTGTTCCAACGGTCAAGGCCGCCGTGTGCTTTGATAGCCAAATTCAACAGTTCGCTCATCGATACTCATTTTTCGCGTACGGTCTGAGACTATATTCCGCAAAGTCCGATAGCTTGGAAATTTACAACGTTTTACACGTGAGGAGCTATCCCGCAAATTGCTGGCATCGTCTATCCGCCGAGAACAACAATTGACTGCTGGACACCGTTAGGTTGTCCTGCCTACGGACTTGTTGGCAGGCAGCGATTCGGGCCAGAGAATATTCAACGCAAACTGCAAATGGAGGATGAGCGATGAAATCGTGGCAGCGTATTTCGACGTCTACCTTGGTGAGTGTCCTTATTCTTGCGGCTTACCCGGCGCGCTTGCTAGCCCAAACGAATTCCGATGGGTCGAGTCAGAAACCCGTTGTAGAGCGGGATGGGCAGCACGATTTTGATTTCGAAATTGGCAGTTGGAAAATTCACCTGAAGCGCCTCCAGCATCCGTTAACGGGCTCGACTAGCTGGGTAGAATTTGACGGCACGTCCGTTACCCGAAAGATTTGGGATGGCCGGGCTCAGATCGAGCAGTTCGAAACTGACAGCGCTGTCGGCGGGCACATCGAAGGTATGACCTTGCGCCTGTACAATCCTCAATCCCACCAGTGGCGGCTGTACTGGGCCAACAGCAAGATCGGCATTCTGGACCCGCCGCAGATCGGCGAATTCAAGGATGGACGCGGCGAGTTTTACGCCCAGGATACGATTAATGGCAAAGTCATCCTGATTCGGTTTCTTTGGACGAATACCACCACGAGCACGCCCCACTTTGAACAGTCGTTCTCGGAGGATGGCGGCAAAACCTGGGAAGTGAACTGGATTACGGATCAGACGCGGGTGGGTGGTGAGTCTGATAAAGGGCAGTGAGTTGTCAGTCCAGTATCGTGAACCCAGGTTTGGGTCCAAAGAGAAGGGACCCGAACCTGGGTCACCGGATCTTTCAAGAACAAGATCCAATAGAGCGCCCGGCGCTGCTCCGCCCAAAAACGGACTTTTGGCGCAGACTCTGGAGCCGAACTGCTACAGCTTGGCTCGCAGGAGGCTGATCACGTCGTCGGAGGTGATCACTCCGGTCAGCTTGTTGTGCTCGTCGATCACGGGCAGCGTGAGGAGATTGTACTTGTCAAATAGTTCGGCGAATTGATTCTCCTTCGCGTTCTCGTGGCATGAGATCAGCGGCTCCTGGGTGAGCGAGAGTAACGCCGTGTCCGGGGAGGCCAGAACCAGCTTCGCCAGTGGGACGGCGCCAGCCAGCGTGCCACGGGAATCGACCAGGTAAATCGTACTTACAATTTCAATGCCGCCTTCGAAGTGCCGCAAGGCTTCGACCGCGTCGTGAGCGGTTGAGGCCACAGGCAACGCCAGGAAATCGGTGTTCATGCGGCCAGCGGCAGTGTTCTCTTTGAACTCGAGGAGTTCTTGCATTTCCTGCCGCTCTTGCGGCGCCATTTCCTGCAAGATGTCCGCGGACGTCTCCTCGGGAAGGTCGGCCAGCAGGTCGGCGGCTGCGTCCGGATCCATCTCTTCGACAATATCGGCGGCGCGGTCGGAATCGAGCGACTCGACGATCGCCTTCTGCACTTTGGGATCGACTTCCTCCAGAGCTTCGGCTGCAACTTCATCGTCCAGGGTTTCAAAGACGGCTTCGCGCTCGTTAGGAGCAAGGTCCTCGACGATGTCAGCTATGTCAGCCGGGTGCAAGCGCGCCAGGCGCTCGTGGGAGATTTTCAGCTTCACGCGGCGGGCTGGGTCGGTTTCGATGAGGTCGACAAACTCCCAGGGAATGGGGCGCTCGGGAATCTGACGCAACAAAGCCCGCAGGGCAGCGATCGGAACCACGCCCTTGAGCAGGCGGCGGATGGCACCACGCGCGCCTACGTCGACGGAACCTACCTTGAGGATGGGATGGCGGCTGGCGGGGTCCTGGAACAGTTCGACGTCGTTGACGCGAACTACCTTGCGGCCGTGGACGTCAATAATCTGCTGGTCAAGCAGATCGCGCGCCAATAGAAACAAGCCTTCGGAGCCATCTGCAATAGGCCAGGCGGAAGCCGCGCTATCGATGCGCAGTCCGCCGTTGATGGAGTTCACGGCGCTGAATGGCAGGACCCGATCGCCTGACTTGGTGCGGACAATCATGACCGCGATGCGAGCACGATCTTCCTGCGGCGCCACTGCCAGTTCGCGCACACGGCCGCATTGGGCTCCGGTCGGCTCAAATACGGGCAAACCCAGCAATTCGGTAAGCGCCAGCGTGGACATCGCACTGAGAGAATACCCAACTGCGGGACAGGAAGCCAGAACGGTTTTACGGTTGCTGGGCTGGCGTTGTCTACGGTTACTGGCTAGCGGATGTCGCGCAAGCCTCGACTCCGAGCGTTCAATCGGCTGGCGTATAATCCGCGCGTTGACATTTCCACAGGAGCAGGGCAAACTACCCAATCCGCTGATCGGGAGCTTTTTCGCTCGCACGAACAGAAAGCGCGGCGCGGCTAACCCAGTTTGGCGGATGTTTTTCGGGTTTTTGCGGGCTGGTTCACTAACACTTTGCCATGACCGAACTGCGGGTCTCTTATACGCTGGATTCGACGCTGGAGACCGTCGATAGCGCCGAGCAAACCGCCAGCCGAATCGCCGCGGAAAGCGGATTCGACGAAGACGTGGTCATGCAGATTTCCATGGCGGTGCGCGAGGCCGCGGTGAACGCCGTGCTTCACGGCAATGCCTACGATCCGGACAAGAAGGTGAAACTCGACTTCGAACGGACCGGCAATGCCCTGGTCATCACCATTCGTGACCAGGGTAAAGGGTTAGATCCGGCAAAGATTCCCGATCCTCTGGCTCCGGAGAATCTGCTGAAGACTTCGGGCCGGGGAATATTTCTTATCCGCTCGTTCATGGATGAGGTGCAAATCCACCCCTCCCAGACGGGCACCGAAATTAAACTCGTAAAGCACGTTCACGGACCATCCGGGGACGTTAAGGAGGCTTCTCAGTGAGCATGAAGACCAGTACTCGTCAGGTTGATGGCGTCACCATCGTGGATTGCAGTGGCCGTATCACGCTTGGTGAGGGCAGCGTGATTCTGCGGGACACGGTGCGCGAGCTGCTTTCCAAGGGCCAGAAGAAGATTCTGCTCAACCTTGGCGAAGTGACCTACATAGACAGCTCGGGGATTGGTGAGCTGGTCAGCGCCTTTACCACGGTTCGCAACCAGGGCGGCGAACTCAAGCTGCTGAACCTGACCAAGAAAGTTCACGACCTGCTGCAAATCACCAAGCTGTACACCGTCTTCGACGTCAGAGATGACGAGGCCAGCGCGGTCAAGGCGTTCAGCTAAAGACGTGCAGCGTTTCCTGATGGGCGACGAGGGCCGACCCATCCGAGGCCGGCCCTTTGTACGCCTTTTTCTGTTTTGGGAAAAGCCAGTCTTTATTTCAGCCGATTCCCTCTTCGCTCGCACTGCGCGCCATACAATCGTTGTGTGCGAGGCGCTGTCACTCGCCTCAGGTTCCTGTGCTCCTTTTCCTCACCCAGCGTCGCAAGAGATTCGGTCAGCCGTCCCTCTTTGGACTCCTATTGCTGACAATGCTATCCCCCGCGTCGTCAGCCGCAGACTGCATTCCCATTGCTGAAGCGCGCCAGCACATAGGCGAAGACCAATGCGTCAGCGGCAAGGTAGTTCGCGTAAAACACGCGGGAAGGGGTGTCACACTCTTTGATTTCTGCCAGGATTCCATGGTGTGTCCATTCACCGTGGTGGTCTTCGCTCACGATCTGAAACGCATCGGGGACGTAAGCCAGTTGCAGAATAAAGTGATCGAAGTTCATGGTCCGGTGAAAGAGTACGACGGACGGGCTGAGATTGTGCTCCAGCAACTGCGGCAACTAGGTGGAGAGGGCTTGACGATTCCACGTCTGCCAAAGAATTACGATGTCGAAAACAAGGGCCACTATAGTGCTGGCTCTTTCAGTCTGCCTAAGCCCGCTTATACCACCCACAAGAAAAAGCAGCCGGCAAAGATTCCAATCGGCATCCCGCCAGACTCCGATTCAATTGAGAATCCCGGCCCACCCCAATAGTCCAACTCCGCGGTTTGTTTGCTCGCGGCTTCTGGCTCCCCGCCCTAAGGCGAAATCTCGGACACCTACTACCGACGAAATTCGCGACATGGGATACTACGACCGGAGCGAAAGGCGGCCGGTCCGCCATTCTTCGAAGGAGAAGTCATATGTCCGAGAAATCACAATCACTAAAGCAATCCATTCCGCCTGACGACCCGCTACGCGAACTTGCGATCCCAGATGAAAAGTCTCTTCACATAGGGGTGGTGGGAGATACCTACACCATCCTTCTTACCGGAAAAGATACGGCAGGACGGTTCTGCCTGATGGACATGCATGTGCCTCCCGGTGGCGGGCCACCTCCTCACCGTCACGACTTCGAAGAGACTTTCTCCATACTTGAGGGAGAACTGGAGGTCACGTTTCGGGGATCAAAGCAAGTGGTGCAAGCGGGTACAACGATCAACATTCCTGCCAATGCACCGCATCAGTTTCACAATTCATCCTCCGATCCGGCGAGAATGCTTTGCATCTGTTCGCCAGCTGGCCAGGAGGACTTCTTTCTGGAGGTCGGCACTCCGGTTGCAACCCGTACAATGCCTCCGCCCAAACTTGATGAAGCGGCACAAGCAGAGTTCAGGGCCAAGGTCGGAGCGATTGCTTCCAAGTATCGGACGGAATTGCTCGAAAGGGCATGAACGAACGCTGGACGGCAACCTACGGCATCGGGAATACAATATGCCGGTGCCGCCGGACGGAATTGCGACCGAAAGCCTCGGCATGCATCAAAAGAGCATTTTGTTAAGCCATGCGCGTGTCTCACAAATCCCGCACAGTAGTTCCATTTCTCTTGCTGTTGCTTTTTGTCATTCCGATCTATGCGCAGAACGACACTCCCGGAACGGAGCATCGCAGTTGGGATTTCAGCGTCTGGGTGGCTGGGGAGACAGGTGAAGAGAACACCAACTCTTTTGCCGAAGCGCAGATTTTGACCGCGGGAATTGTCGTAGGTAGAGAGTTGACTGGCGAAATCGGCAGCTCTTGGCGGCGCGGCCGCCTCGAATACGGATTCAGCCTGATTCCCTTCTTCCGGCAATTCACGCCACAGCCAAATTACGGTCGCGGCTTTGAACCGGTGATTTTACGGTGGAACTCCAGCCTGCATGCCAGTCATATCTCGCCTTACATCGAATTGGCCGGGGGCGCGGTAAGGACCAACTCCAACCTGCCCGCGGGAAATACCTCGAACTTCAACTTCACAGCGCGGGGCGGCGGCGGAATTACCGTGTCGACAACAAAACGACAATCGTTGGACATTGGATGCCGGTGGTCACACATCTCTAACGCCAATCTGGGTATCGAGAATCCGGAGTTCAACGGAATCCAAGTAAGCCTGGGTTACCACTTCCGACACTAAGAGGTTTCGGGCAGGTGGATCAGGCAACGGTGTCTTGACAAATAGTCGTTATAACGACTAGTATTCGATTGCCGGTGAAAAGAGAAGAGACTCAATCCGGAAACAAACGACGTCGTCCGGCGTGTCCCGAGGAAGCTGCATTCCTCGACCTACTGCGGACAACCGACATGCTGTCTCGCGGCCTGGCGCAGCTTCTCAAGGCCGAGGACCTTTCGGCCACGCAGTACAACGTGCTCCGCATCCTGCGCGGGTCACCGGACGGCCTCCCCTGCGGCGAGATTGCCAGCCGCATGATTACACGGGACCCCGACGTTACCCGGCTTCTCGACCGTTTGGAAAAGCGCGGTTTGATCGCACGCTGGCGGGAAACAAAGGACCGGAGAATGGTTATGGCTAAGATCAAGCCGGAGGGACTCAAGGTCCTGGCTAGACTCGATGAACCGGTCGAGCAAACCCACCGCAAGCAACTCGGCCACCTGGGCCGGGAGCGGCTTCGGGAACTTACTGAACTGCTAGGGGTTGCCCGAGCCAAAGTGAAGTAAATTTTTTATCTCTATATTTGTTGCAACGATTATCGTCACCACGCATCCAATGCCAAGGAGAAAGGAAAATCAATATGAGCACACTGACTATACCGCAAACCTCCACCACAACCTGGAACATTGATCCTGCTCACTCGGTGGCCGAGTTCAAGGTCAAACACATGATGATCTCTAACGTGAAAGGGCATTTCGCCAAAGTCACAGGGGCGTTGACTCTGGACGAGTCCGCTCTGACAAACTCGAAGGTTGAGGCCGTAATCGAAGCAGCCTCCATCGAAACGCGCGACGCTCAGCGCGACACGCACCTCAAGAGCCCCGACTTCCTGGACGTGGAGAAGTTCCCCACGCTCTCCTTCAAATCAACCCGCATCAGCCTCGTCCGGGATGGAGAACTGGCGGCCGAAGGGGACCTGATCATCCGGGGCGTCACGCGCAAGGTTGTGTTTACCGTCGAAGGGCCGACTCCGCCGGCGAAGGATCCCTGGGGCAACACCCGAGTTGCGGTGTCAGCGAGCACAAAAATCAACCGCAAGGACTTCGGCCTGACCTGGAACACTGCGCTCGAGACCGGTGGCATTCTGGTCGGCGACGAAGTAACCATCACCCTCGATGTCCAGTTCGTGAAGGCCTAAACAATCCGCCGCGCGGCGCACATCGAAGCCGCGCGGCGTGGAAACGCCGGCCTGATATACGCGGAGTTCACTTCGCCCGGTAGTTCACTACTCTTTTCGTGTCAGGGTTGCAACAAAGTTTGGCTCCCGGGTCTTGCCTCCGTTGTCGGAGAAGGACTGTTCAAATTGATGCGAATTCGGGGTGATGTTCGACCAGACCACCCGAACCATGATGGTTCTGCCATTAAATGGCTCCTGATCGAAAAACTCGCCGCGGCCATTCTTGAACTCGCCGACCGTGGGCATGCTCAGGGTACCGCCGCTGCTGCTGGCGAAATGTTGACTCCACTGGTGGGATTGGGGACTGTAGAGATCTCACCGACACACCAGACACGGGGAATAAAATCGGGCGACCACGGTCCGCGAGGGAACGGGTCGTTGGGTTTGGCGAAAGCCGGCGAAACGCCGGCGAGAAGATTACCACGTTTGTGTTATCCCCAACCCATTCTTCTGGGGTAGCAAACAAATAGTCGATCTCGTGATGCGCAGGCACGCTGCTTTCGCAGATGATAACGCCAGATTACTTGGACAGAAACAGGGCCTGGAAGGAAGATCGCTATGGCAACGCTCGCGAATCCCCGGTTCGACACAGCAATCCACGACCTTCCAATGAATTCAACGTCCCTGGTGCTGGCGGAGGCCCTGCTTCAAACCAATGGCGCCCGCGGTAGATGGTGCAGGACCGCTGTTTCTATACTTACGGGTCAACCGATCGACACTATCGAAATCTTATTTGAAATTTCTGAAACCACCCGGCGCCTTATGTTCTCTCATTTAGTAACTCCGGGATTTACGAAACGTTCCCTTAGCGCTTGATTTGGTCGGTTGCCTTGACCGAGTTGTCGCTGAAGGACCTATGTTGAAGATTTCTGTCATTCATAGGAGAACTCGCAATGAAATGGCTTGTCTTTCTACTCTGCCTTTGCGGATCCGTGACTTCCAAGGCTCAGCCGCAACCAATCCCGTTGCCTGATGTGCCCAAGGCGCAGACCGGAATTATTGTCGGCACCGTAACCGATGTGAACGACGACATCGTTGCTGGCGCGACTGTCGTTCTCGAAGGTCCTGTCCAGACAGATCCCCGCACGGTCGTGACGAACGGCAACGGATTTTTCGAATTCAAAGAGGTTGAGCCGGGAACCACCTACTACGTCACCGTCAGCGCTCAGGGCTTTGCAAACTGGACCTCAGCTGCAGTCATCCTCAAGCCAGGCCAGTACGCGATGGTGACGGGCAGCAAGCTCCGTATTGCAGAGGCGCTCACCACAATCACCGTGGCTGCTCCGGCTGCTTCCCCTGAGGAGATCGCCGCCGAGCAGGTCAAGGCCGAAGAGCAGCAGCGCATTTTCGGCATCATTCCGAATTTCTACGTCGTCTACGATCACAACGCCGTGCCGCTCACCGCGAAGCTGAAGTTCAGGCTCGCCACCAAGGTCCTCGTCGATCCGGTTACCATCATCGGCGTAGCCGCGTTTGCCGGCATCAACCAGGCGGCAGACAATCCCAACTATGGCCAGGGGGCGAAAGGTTACGCCGAACGTTTTGGCGCGGGCTATGCCGACGGCGCTATCGATATCATGGTCGGAGGCGCCATCCTGCCATCGCTTCTGCACCAGGATCCGCGCTACTTCTACCAAGGCACGGGCACAAACAAGTCTCGCGCGTTGCACGCACTTTCCAGCCCGTTTGTCTGCCGGGGAGACAACGGACGGCTGCAGCCGAACTACTCGACTATAGGTGGTGATCTGGCCGCGGCGGCCCTCGCGAATGTCTACTATCCCGAGTCGAATCGCGGGCCAGGTTTGTTCTTGGGGAATTTCTTTATCGCCACCGGCCAGCGCGCGCTTGCCAACGTAGCTCAGGAGTTCATCCTGCGCCGGCTCACGCCCAAGGCCAAGAATCAAAACTAGTAGTATGGCCGATTCAGACTGTCCGCCGTCAACGTCTTACCCTGAGCTCGCAGTTAAGCCTGGATCGTAGAGGTGAAATACCTCCCGGTATGGTTCGACGGGATAGCCATTTGCTTTCCAAGCCGCCAACCCGCCTCTGAGGAATTTGACCCGGGAAAAATGCAGGGCGAGAGCCTGATCCAAAATTTCTCGGCTGGTTTTATCACCAGGACAGGTACAGTAAACGACTACCTCTTTCTCTTTGGGAATCAGGGACGGCTTCTTAAGCACTTCTTTTGGAGGAATCCTCTGTGCGCCAGGGATCAACTCAGGATAGGCCAACAGGTCGAGCGGCTGGCGAACGTCAAAAAGAAGTACTTGCGGTTGCGAAGCCAGCAACGAGTGGAGTTCCTCGGCTGTAATGCTGTGCTGCTCCAACTCGTTGTTCCGATCTCTCCTCCTGCGCTTGATCCACACGAAGATCAGCAGGCCCAACACCACAACACAAGTGGCAATCACAGTAAATGACATTCTCGCGCCTCGTGTCCTTCTGACTGCAGATTCCCCAGAGGGCTGGGAGGATTCACGAAACACAGTTGCAAGGCAACTTCATGCCAGCCTCAAACTCGATCGAGACTGAAGACTCTATCGGCAGCTTCTTCTACCCCTCGAACGAGGTACCTAGCTGCAAGCCTCTCGAAGTATTAAAAAAACACTGCATCTCGTGATGTGTTGCCGGCAGGCATCGTGCGAAACTTCAAAACAGGAGCACGTTAGACAAATGGGAACCACGTCGCAAGTGATCAAGGTTCGTGAGATAGAAGGAGCACTTATGGAAAGACTAATGTCGACCCTCGATTTCCTATTTGGTTGCCACCACGGCCACCTGAGCCGCGTTTTCACCATCGGCGGCCCAACCTATCGGGTGTGTTGCAACTGCGGAGCGAAGTTCAAGTATTCGCTGGCAAGGATGTGCATGGAGCGGCGGTTGAAGGCATTCGACCACACCGCCCGCTCCCTCGTGCCCGAGCTAAGCGATTAGCTTACGTCAGGACCGAGAGTTTTTTGTTCGTTGTTAGTTCACTTCTCCAGGTCGATATCTGCTTGCGATCGTTCTTCATGCTTACCAAGGTCCGTCCTTCCACTTGCCCTCGGTGGTAGAAAGCCTGAGTGACTTATCGAAATGGTATCTGGCGGCCCTTGGCGGGATCATACGCATGTACTGCGCGAGCTTCGGGCGGACTAGGCCTTTTGCTAGTTACGCGGGCATTCACCTGTCACATATCATGACGCGCTAAGAGCAACACCGGCAATCAGAATCAGTCAATGGTGGAGAAATCAAGCGGTGGCCGCATTGAGCGCATTGCAGCCACCTTGCTGCGCACTTTCAGAACATGAGATGAGGAGAAAACTATGATCAAACGTTCTTACCTTTCCGGACTGGTGATCGCGCTGCTTTATGTGAGCATCGCGAACGCCCAATACCCGGTCGTGGACGCCATCGCCAACAAGGTAGCGCAGAAATACCAGAGCTCCAGCTGCGAGCAGTTGTGGGTGCAGAAATCGCAGAAAAAACCGCCATCCCAACAGGAGCAGGAAGCCATGCAGATGTTGCGCAACGATCCGAAAATGCGGGCTTCGTTCGTCAACATCGTTGCGGCTCCCGTGGTCAACAAAATGATCGAATGCGGAATGATCCCGTGAAGTAGCCGCTGACGATCTCGCCATTCTTGAATCGGCCCCAAGCAGGTTGTCGAAGTAGCCCGAATCCGCGAGCAGCCGAGCAGTTTGTCTAATGGCTGGTGGCTCTGCTGTCATTACTGACCATGAGGCTTGAGACGTTCACCGGCTCGAAGTCCGATAAGGTGAGACTCGTGAGGCACGCAAGATCGTTATCGTTCCACCGAGCGTCGGGTGTGCCGATCAGTCCCCCGCTGTCTCCATTATCGGCCAAGATGATGCCATAGTTTCGGAATGCGGCGATGATGATGGCGGCTTGCAGACTTGCGGCGGCACAAGAGGGAGTCGCGACGGAAGCCTTCAGTCGATAGATCTCGCCAGCAGGTCCCGACATGGTGCAGCTTAACTCGCACCGCAATCCAGCAATCCAACGCAAACGGCTAGAACAAGGACCAGAGCGCAAAGATGCACTTCTGAAGAATTGAATCCTCGGCTCCGCGCGTGCGCCTTCCCGTGGCCGCCGCTCGGCGTCGAGATCAGATCGTTAGACGAGTTGTAGAGATTCGGACGCATCCTCAGCAGAACTCAGTCTGTTGCGCACGCTCGTAGCAGCTGTAGCTCTCCGTAGTCGTAGCCCTTTGGACCAACTGCGTCAGTTCTAAATCGGGTCATTGGTGTAATTCGATGTAGTACCGCAGAGCTGATTCAGTTGGACGCGCTCGAGGACTCGTTTTTCTGACAGGCACATGACTGCATAGCCGTTAACGTAAGCGATGCTTTATTGACGCCCTCAGACACAAATCTCTACTGTAGTAGTGGCAGCAACCAAAAGCGGGCCCGCAGAATGTATTTCCTTGGAATTGACGTAGGTACGGGAGGTACGCGCGCGCTCCTCATCGATGAGCAGGGGCGTGCGATTGCTTCAGCTACCGAGGAGCACCGTGCCTTTGCGTCTCCGCAAATCGGCTGGGCGGAGCAGGATCCTGACGATTGGTGGCGGGCCTGCGGGCTGGCTGTGCGCGAGGCGTTGGCGAAAGGTCATCTGCGCGGCGCTCAGATTTCCTGCGTCGGTTTATCCGGACAAATGCATGGCGCCGTTCTGCTGGATGAGCGGGGGCATGTCGTCCGCCCTGCACTGATCTGGTGTGATGTCAGGACGGAGGAGCAAACCCAGTATCTGACCACTCAAATCGGAACCAACCGCCTGATCCAACTCACCTGTAATCCTGCACTCACCAACTTCACACTAACGAAATGCCTCTGGGTCCGGGAGAACGAACCTGAGAACTGGAGCAGAGTGCGCGCAATCATGCTGCCCAAGGATTACGTGCGATTTCGGCTAACGGGTGAGCGGGCAACCGACGTGTCGGACGCCTCCGGCACTCTCCTGCTCGACGTAGCCCACCGCCGCTGGTCGAAAGAGATCCTGCAACTGGTTGAAATGGACAAATTGCTGCTGCCCAATTTGTACGAGTCTCCGGAAATCAGCGGAAAGATCTCGACCGAGGGCGCTGCCGCTACGGGTCTGCATGCCGGCACACCAGTCGTAGCAGGCGCGGGAGATCAAGCTGCGGGCGCGGTTGGCATGGGTGTGGTTTCATCCGGAACCGTGAGCGCAACCATTGGAACATCGGGTGTCGTTCTGGCTGCAACGAGTGCTCCTGCGCTTGATCCGAAAGGAAGACTGCACACATTTTGTCATGCGGTTCCGGGGCGCTGGATGGTCATGGGTGTGACTCAAGCGGCCGGCTTTTCCCTTCGTTGGTTTCGGGATCAGTTTGGAGCAGGAACATGCGCCGACGGTGATTCTCGCGGCGATTCATATGACACGCTCACTGCCGAGGCGGCGAACGCTCCTCCGGGATGCGACGGTTTGCTGTGGGCTCCTTATCTCATGGGCGAGCGCACCCCTTACCTCGACCCGGCAGCACGGGGAGTTCTGGTTGGACTCACGGCGTCTCACACCCGAGCCCATGTAATTCGGGCGATCCTGGAGGGGGTTGCTTTCAGCTTGCGTGACACGTTCACCATTTTTCAGGAAATCGAAGTCCCCGTAAAAATCGTTCGCTTGGGTGGTGGTGGCGCCAGATCACCTCTGTGGCGGCAGATTCAAGCTGACGTCTATGGGCAAAGGGTTGAGATCGTCGAGGCGGAAGAAGGCGCAGCATACGGAGCTGCGATCCTGGCAGGAGTGGGGGCACAAAATTGGTCCTCGGTTGATAATGCCTGTAATGCCGTGGTTCGTGTCGCCGGGCATGTTGATCGGAACTCGATAGACTCAGTCGTCATGGACAAGGCGTATGCCGTGTACCGGCGCATCTATCCCGCAATGAAGTCGATTCTAAACTGATAGCCTCTACGGCATGGAGAACAGGTCATGACAAGTTCTGACAAGTACCAGCCCCGCCCGGAGCACAAATTCTCGTTCGGCCTGTGGACAGTCGGCAACCGCGGACGCGATCCGTTTGGAGATTTCGTGCGGCCGCCGATTTCGCCGGCCGAGATTGTCTCCATGCTTGCGGAAGTCGGCGCCTGGGGTGTCAACTTGCACGACAACGATCTGGTGCCAATTGATGCGACCGCGGCCGAACGAGACTGCATGGTTCGATGCTTCAAGAAGGCCTGCGACGCCAGCGGGATTGTGGTTCCGATGGCGACTGTCTCCCTGTTCTTCCACCCTATCTTCCGCGACGGAGCTTTCACCGCGAATGACCCTGAGGTGCGTGCCTACGCTCTGCAGAAAACGATGCGTGCCATGGACATTGGCGCGGAACTTGGCGCAAAGATTTTTGTGCTGTGGGGCGGCCGGGAAGGCGTAGAGACTGACGCCTGTCGCCGCGCGGATGAAGCCATCAAGCATTTGCGCGAGGCCATCAACTACCTCTGCGAATACAACCTTGAGCGTGGGTATGGCATGAAGTTTGCTTTGGAAGCCAAGCCCAATGAGCCGCGAGCCGATATTTATATGGCCACCACCGGCGCCTACCTCGGCTTCATTCCCACGCTTGATCATCCTGAAATGGTCGGCGTAAATCCTGAATTCGCGCACGAGCAAATGGCAGGACTCAACTTCATGCATGCCGTGGCGCAAGCCTGGGACGCAGGCAAGCTTTTTCACATCGATCTGAACGATCAAATGCCGGGCCGATTCGATCAGGATCTTCGCTTTGGTTCCTCCAATCTGAAGTCGGCGTTCTGGCTGGTAAAGTTTCTCGAAGACGTTGGCTACCAAGGCCCACGTCACTTCGATGCGCACGCTTACCGCACCGAGGATTACGAAGGCGTGAAAGATTTCGCCCGAGGCTGCATGCGCACCTACCTGATCCTCAAAGAGAAGGCTCTGCGCTGGAACGCCGATGCGGAAATACAAGGAATTCTCAGCGAGCTTTCAAGCAAAGGAAATGGTATTCCAAAGCTGGGTGAGTATTCGAAACAGAACGCATTCCAGTTGCTCAACCATTCGTTCAATAAAGACGCGATCCTCAAAAAGCATCTGCCGTATGAGCGTCTCGATCAGCTTACGATCGACATCCTGCTGGGCGTAAGGTGAAGCTCGACTAAGTTCTTCTCAAACATTGCACCGTAAGGAATAACGAACCATGACGATGGCCATGTTGGTCGCACCCAGGCTCGTGCATTTGTCCGCGGTGGATGTGGTCATTATTGCTTTCTACTTTGCTTTAGTGTTGGGGATTGGCTTTTATTTGCGGGGACGAGCCAATACGGGCGAAGACTTTTTCATGGCGGGGCGGGAGATGACGGCGTGGGTGGCAGGCCTGAGTTTTCTCTCGGCCAATCTGGGAGCGCTCGAATTGATGGGCTGGGCGGGTTCGGCCTACCAGTATGGCATTCTGGCGGCGCATTGGTATTGGATCGGCGCCATCCCGGCGATGCTGTTCCTGGCGCTGGTGATGATGCCGTTCTACTACATCTCCAAAACCCACTCGGTGCCGGGATATTTGAGATTGCGTTTCGGCGAACCCGCGCGAGTCTTATCTGCGGTTTCGTTCGCTTTCATGACCGTGCTCATGAGCGGCGTAAATATGTTTGCCATGGCCAAGGTCATGCAGATCGTTCTGGGATGGGACATTAATTTCAGCATCTGGGTTTCATCGCTGACGGTTGCGATTTACGTAACCCTGGGCGGACTGCGCTCGGCCATCTTTAATGAGGTGCTGCAATTCTTTCTCATCTGGGCGGGCGCTCTGCTGATTCCGATCCTTGGACTGTACGAGGCCGGTGGCTGGTCCAACCTCAGGCTGCAGATTACCGAGAGGGCATCGGCGCAATATGTCCATCTCTGGTCTGGCCTGGGTTCGTTCACTGGCAATCCCATGGGCATCCACTGGACCGGCATTGTGTTTGGACTGGGCGCGATTATCTCCATGGGCTACTGGACAACAGACTTCCTGGTGGTGCAGCGGATTCTGGCGGCGAAAGATATTCGCAGCGCGGAACTGGCGCCGATTATCGGAGCCGGATTCAAGATGCTAGTGCCGGTCATTGTGATCCTGCCCGGACTGCTGGGATTGGCCGTGCTGCCGGAGAAACTGGCCCCGGAATCGGTGGCCGCGGTAACTGGGGGCCACAGTTACAACGACGTTCTCCCGCTCATGCTGGCCCGCTATTGCGGACCCGGACTGCTCGGTCTCGGAATCACGGCGCTGATCGCGGGTTTCATGTCTGGAATGGCGGGAAATGTAAGCGCGTTCACGACAGTGTGGACCTATGACATCTACCGCCCACTGATTAACAGCAACGGCAGCGACCATCATTACGTGAACATGGGGCGCTGGACCACAGTGATCGGCGTGCTGATTAGCGTAGGCACGGCGTATCTGGTGATGCAGTTCGCCAGCATCATGGATTACGTGCAGGCGCTGTTCAGCTTTTTCATTGCTCCACTGTTCGGCACAGTCGTACTGGGGATGTTATGGAAGCGAGCGACGGGCCCCGCCGGATTCTGGGGATTGCTGTGCGGAACGCTTTCGTCGGTCAGCATGTGGACCTGGGTAAAAGTCGATCCTACAGCGCTGCGCTACGTGGCGCTTTCACCCCACGCCAAAGGTCTGGCCCAGGATATGTATCAAGCACTGTGGTCTTTTATAGTGTGCGTCACGGTAACCGTGGGGGTCAGTCTGGCAACGAAGCCAATGCCGGACGGCGCATTGAAGGGCTTGGTGTACGGGTTGACGGAAGTTCCCACGGTAGGGGACGTTCCGCTGTATCAGAAACCTCTTTTCTGGGCGGCTGTGGTGAGCGCCGTTTTCATCGCTCTTAATATTATTTTCTGGTAAGTGGAGGTGCGCAGCATGGTTTCCATCTGGTTTTTCATCGGCATTTCACTGGCGGTGAATGGGGCGCTGATACTCGCTGCAGGAGTTTATCAGTTAGTGAATCCTCCGGAGAATCCGGGCGTGGTGCTGTACAACTTGCATGCCAATGTGTGGTGGGGCGGGGTGTTGCTGATCTTCGGCCTGATTTATTGCTTTCGATTCAAGCCGGGAGGCCAGTCCTGAGACTTTACGAGTCGCGGAATCCGGCTCATTCAAGATCATGGTTGGCGGAAACTCGGACGACCTCATCGACACAACGTTGAACGTTGTTGCAAAACAACCATAGAGCTTCATTCCGGCGTACGCCCGTGGATAATTCGCCGAAGCCTGCCCTTGTTGACCGATTCCTTTCCGGTACCTGCCTGATGCGCGGCAACGCGGGCGAGATTGCGATCCGGGAAGATACTTGCGGTATTTTTTGAGGTACGATGGTGCTGTTTTTCCAAGCCACAAAAGTGAATTCCATTCCTAACGTTTTTCCCCGAGGCCGAGCCTCGGCGTAGCGCAAAAGGGACACTATGAAGTCACTCTCGACACTTCTGATGCTGGCTGCACTGGCAGCCACCAGTGCATTGGCGCAGATGGGCCAACCGATGATCAGTGAGAACACAACAAAGATTTCCGACCACGTGTTCGCGATCATGGGCTTCCCTAACATCGCAATCGTCGTCGGTAGCCATGCAACCCTCGTCGTCGACACGGGCTTGGGCCCGAAGAATGGAGCGACCGCCGCGCGCGTGGCCGCAAAACTCGCGCCCAACAACTCGAAGCTCTTCCTCACCACCACCCACTTCCATCCGGAGCACGCTGCCGGTGAACCTGGGTTTCCTCCCGGCACGATTCTGATCCGCGACGCGGTGCAGCAGCAGGAAATGGAGAAGCACGGCCAGGAGATGATCGATATGTTCAGCCAGCGCTCGCAGCAGAATAAAGATCTGCTCGCGAGCGTTGTATTGCGCCCGCCCGATGTGACTTTCGATCAGGCGGCGACGATCGATCTTGGCGGGGTCACGGCCCGCCTGCTCTGGTTCGGCGGAGCCCACACGAAGGGCGACGAGGTCACCTTTGTCGAGCCGGACCGCACGTTGATCTCGGGCGACGTTGTGCAGAACCAGACCATGCCGAACATTTTCGGCGACGGCGGCACGCCTGCGAGCTGGCTCGCTGTGTTGGAGAAGGTAGCCGCCCTCAACGCCGCGCATGTCTTGCCTGACCATAGCGCTCCCGGCGATGGTTCACTCGTGGCCGCGGAAATAGAGCTGATCTCGGAAATCCGTACGCGAGCGCTCGCGCTCAAGCACCAGGGCGTATCGCCCGATGATGCCGGAAAACAAGTCAGCGCCGACCTCAAAACGCAGCATCCCGACTGGCCCAGCACCAACACCTCCGGATTCGTCAAAAGCGTCTATGCAGAAGCTCCCTAGGACACGTTGGCTGTTCTGGGCAGTTAACGATCGCGAAAATGTCCGAGTGAGTTGCGTGCGGAACACCATCCGCTCGATGGGCAATCGCGATATTTCTATAGGCAACCCGCCGACGGCACCACGGAATATGGCGGCAGCGGATCATGTGATAACGGACAGGGCGTCGGCTGCGGTGTGGTCTTCGAGCTAACGCCCTAAGCGGGCGGGGGCTGGGCGGAGAAGATTCTGCATGACGTCAACGGCAAGGACCGGGCTTATCCCTTATCTGGCCTAGGGGGATGACTTGGAACCCGAGTTAAGCGGCTTATCTGCGGAGCCGAAATTCTCCCAGATCACTTCACCGGTTCCCAGCCCTCTGGCAGCATATCGAATGCCAGTGTGTCACGGTAGGCGTACTGATTTCCTTCCAGTACTCTCACTGGCGTCAACATATGCCAGATGCGATCATCGTCGAAGACGTAACACTCGCCCGATTCGCGCATGGTAAAGCGATCCAGTTCGTTTTTGTCATTGTCGGTTATGATGACCTCGCCACCGTCAGCGCCGCAGCGGCCCAGTAGATGCGTGGCGATGTACTTTTCTCCGTCTTTATGCAAGCCCGGTGGGCTCGTGTCGCACGGGCGACCCGGCGTGGCCGTGAACCTTATTAGATGGAGGTTGACCAAATACTTCGTACCCGCTTCCGAGAGTGGCAGGTAATGAAGATGGTGAGCTATCATCTTGCGGACGCCTATGGAACCAGCGATCGCCGGCGGCAGCGGGGCATACTCTCGCGGCTGGTCGCCTAGGGTCGTGTTGTATTTTTTCAGCTGCACATACGGCGTGCTCTCCTCGCTCAACCAAATCTTTACACCACCCTCAACAATCTCGGCCCGGAGACGATTTAAGGAACGATACCTGTCGCCCCCAGCGTAGTACTTATCCCTTGGAATGGACCAGGCTGCGTGGGAGAACGCTTCCAGCGTGCGCGCTATGTCTAGGTCAACTCTGAGCGGCTGACGACTAAACCCGCGCTCGAGGAGGTCGTTTCGCGACCTGGCATCGGTTGCAACCGGAATAAAGCTAACTTGGCCCATGATTGCTCCTGACAAATGCTTGCAGCCTAGACCTGCTGACGGAGGTTGGGACGCAGTGTGAGCGAGCCGTCATCGTTCAACTTCTGGTGACAAGCCCATCGCACGGGATAGCGCATTCCCTTTACCTCAATCTCAGCTCTAAGTTTCAATCCTTTCCAATCGGTGACGTTTGGAAGCACGAACTGTGCCTGCCGAATCTTCCCCGGTAACGGATAACCGGCGTCCAGACAACCGCCCTTGAGCACCTTTCCGTCCTGGCTCTCGACGGTCACCCTCAATACGCCCGGCACTCCGGCGATTCCGTCATTTGCGAAGCCAATAATCAGCCCCACGTAACCAGCGTCCTTATAGCTCCAGATGAATGACGGCCTCACCCGATAGCCAATTCGGCGATTGATCTGGTCGAACGCTGCCGGATAAGCCTGGTAGTAGCTCATCAGATTCTTTGCGTTGATCTGGTGAAAGTTCCAGAGCGACCAGTAATTCGCCCCGACATCAATCACATGAGCAATCATGTTCTCTGCCGGGGATATCCCTTCATATGCGACGCTTGGGTCGGGAGGTTTACCCGGAAGCCCCTGCTCGAGCAATGCCGCAGTCCAGGGTGGGCGATTGCTGAGCGCTTCAATCTGCTCGTTCTCAATGAAGATGGTGTCGCTCCGAATCCAATTGTTGCTGCGCACCGTACGGTCCAACAACTCTGAATTGCCAACCCGGCTATAGTCCGGTTGCGTATTGGTCAGTAGAGGAGTCTTCGAGAAATACTCGAGCTGGACTTCGAGCATATTGGTCCAGGTGCGCTCTGCTGTCTGGTAATCAGGGAAAGGATTGTTGCCAAATGGCCAAGTGTGCCCTTCACCCCAAAAGCCATACATGAAGGTATCAATAAACTCGATCAGCGGATTGCCATCGAACTCCTCTGCCAACAGGCCAATCAGTTCTTTGAATGCCTGCTGAAAAAAAGGATGGTCATAGCGGGGCTGATAACGCGAATGCGGGTTCTGCAAGTAACGTTGCGCGTCAGCACTGCTTTCCTGATCGCTCAGGACTAGATCAACTTTTGGCACTTTGTCGAGGACAAAATCCGGCAGGGCTGCTTCTTGTGTATAGTCTGGAGCGCACATCTGAACTCGCAATCCGACCTGCTTGTTGTTCTTCTTCGCCAATTCAAAAACCAGCTTCACGTAGTCGGGCATCTCCAGGCGTCCGGGCCGCGGCTGCACTTCCCTCCAGGTCGGACGGATGTAAAGCTGCTGCCCCAAGGGAAATCGAACCAGGTCTTCGATCGCCTGGGGAATATTGTCTGACTTGATTTCATCCGTGCCACTGTCTGCTGTGATATAGGTGACCAGTCCCTTGCCATAGTTCGGCACGACGTCTTCCGAAGGGGTGGTGGTCATCACCACATCGTCAGTGGGAATAACGGCATCAGGTGGGTATTGCGGGAACGGACCCTGATTGAGGCGGTCGGCGACCGGGGGACCGGAGCCAAAGTCGTAGTTTCCCCAGTTGTGGGCGGGAACCTTCGCCTGCGCTTTACCCATTCCAAGTTCTGCAGCTACGGCAACAGCGACCGTATTTTTTAGAAAATCTCTACGCTGCATCAAAACTATCTCCTGCTGCCATTGAAATTAGCAGTCCCGCGTTTCTGACCGATTGTAGTACCTGTCGGTGAAGGTTGTGCCCGAAGCGCAGGCAACGGGAAGTAGGCCGCTGAAGAGAGGGTGGTACCGAGAAACGCCCTTGGGTTCAAGGACCGTCTCAGATCGTTGGCTATTCGAAAGTTGTCCAGAAACGGTCTTCGGGGAAATCAATCGATGATGTCCTCGAAGCCGACTTGAACTAAGTCGCTGGGGCGACGGACGCTATCGCGTGTCGTGGGGCCAGCAGTTCTGGAGGTGGGTGATCTAGTTTGGGTACAGAGAAAGGAGGTTTCTCTGTGACCCATCTTCGCAAGATCATGCTCCAGGAACTGAAGCGTCGGAACTACGCTCAAACCACCATCGATTGTTATCTTCACGCCGTCGAACATTTTTCCCAGTACTTTCACCGTTCCCCCGATCAGTTAGGTCCGGAACACATCCGCGAGTATCAGGCGGCGTTGTTCACGAAGTGGAAGTTGGCGCCCAACACGGTGAACCAGCGATTGGCCGGGCTGCGTTTCTTCTACATCCAGACGCTCAAGAAGGCCTGGAGCGTGGCCGAAACTCCGTATCCGAAAAAGACGTTCCGCCTGCCCACGATTCTCAGTCAAGAAGAAGTCGCTCGCCTGATCGACTCCGCCCGGACTCCCTTTCATCGCATCGTGCTCATGACGCTCTACGCTACCGGGATGCGGCGCGCCGAACCGGCGCGCTTGAAGATCCGCGATCTCGACAGTCAACGAATGGTCATTCACATCCAAGGAGGCAAGGGACGCGAAGATCGCGACGTCATGCTCAGCCCCAAGCTCTTGGAAGCTTTGCGAGAGTACTGGCGCGGACCAAAACACAAGCCCTCCCAGTGGTTGTTCCCGGGGGGATGCAGCCACACCGCCCCTCGTCCCAACGTTTGGAGTTGCCGGTAACCCTGCAGCCCGTCCGGCGGTCACTCGGAGCGCAATGCTTGCATAACATCAACGCGCGCAGCGCGAGCTGCGGGCAGCACTGACGCGATAACCGCGACCGTCATCAGCACGAACGCAGAGACACACACAGGCAATGCGCCCGGCATCTTGACGTCCAGGAAATATGTTCCCGCCAAACGCGCCAACACCAATCCGAATGCCGCGCCTGCAAGGACGCCCGCTGCAGCCATTACGGTGCCCTCTGCAATCACGCCCTTGAGGAGTCGCTGCGGCTCCGATCCGAGGGCCAGCCGGATACCGAATTCCCGCGTCCGCGCGCTCACCGAAAACGCCAGCACGCCCGCAACGCCCACCACTGCGATCGCCAACGCGACAGCCGCGAATACGCCAAACACCAGCGAGTTCAGACGGTCCGGCGTGAGCACTTCTGCGCGAATGTCTGCAAGACTGGCGGCGTGTTCAACCGGCTGATCGGAGGACATCTCGCGAACAATGCGCGTGACCGACGGGACCAGCGCATAGGGATTTGTAGCCGTGTGAATGAAGAGACGACCGCCAAAAAGTGTTCCTTCGTTGAAAGGGCTGTAGATCGTGACCATGGGTTCAGGAACGACGTGGAGATCATCAATGTCGGCGGTGACACCGATGATGCGGTGCGGCGCCATCAGGCGAGCCTTTTCGAGATCGGTCCCAGAAGCAAATTGCAAGACGGGATCCGTCCAATAGACATGCCGGTTGACCGCATCCTGGTTGGGGAACATGCGCTGTGCCAGGCTCTGGCTGACGATAACGACGGGCTCTTTGTTATCGTTATTGTCATCAAGCGCATTGAAATCGCGGCCGGCAATGATAGGAACGCCAAGCGCCGCAAAAAAACCGGGAGAGACGGAACGCGACTGCGCCCGGGGATCCTCTACACCGGCTGCATGGACGTGTCCGTCACCGGAGAACTGCAGAGTGCCGAAGCTGCCATCGCGCCAGGGAACAACGTCGCCGAACGCGGTCTCACTCACGCCCGGCAGGGCGTCAATGCGGCGTATCGTTTCCTTGTAGAAATCGACGACCTGCTGAGGTGTCTTCCCATAGGACATAGCGGGAACATCGACAGCGAGGACGTGCTGAGTATCCAGTCCTGTCTGAGTCCTTTGTAGTGCGATCAGCGTAGTGATCAACGTACTTGCACCGGCGAGCAATACGAACGATGCGGCGATTTGTGTCACCGCGAAGATCCGCTGGCGGCGGCTCGTGCTGCCGGTGATCCGTGCGCTTCCGCTGGATAGGGTCAGTCCACTCGGCTTGCTGGACATGCCGGAGCCAGATGTGCCGGAGGCAGAGGGCAGGCGCGGAACGAATGCCAGAATCACCGCGGCGACCATGGCCAGCGCCGCTCCCACCCAAAGCAAGCTCGAATCGACTCTGAAATCGAGAGCACGGATGGAGAAGCGCGAGGCGTAGCGGGCCAGCACGGCCACCATCGGCTGCGCGCTCAGTACACCGATTGCCGCGCCCGCGCCGCAGAGCAGAAGGCTTTCGGCCAATAGCATTCGGCGCAACGCGCCTGTGCTTGCGCCCAGCGCTACGCGGACCGCCAGTTCGCCTTCGCGGCGAACCGTCCGTGCCAGAATCAGGTTGGCGACATTGCAACATGCGATGATGAAGACCAGGGCTGACGCTGCGAGCAGCACCAGCAGCACGGTCCTGGCGCCCGACGTGATCTGGTCACGAAGCAACTTCACCCCGATCTGAAAGTCCGCTTCCTGCGCATAGGCTTCGGGATGGTCCTTCTTCATCGCGGAGTAGGCGGAGCGCAACTCAGCACCAGCCTGATCGAGAGTGACTCCGGGAGCCAGACGGCCGAAAAGCTCAGTCATGCGATGGATGCGGCCAGTGACCATGGTTGCGGAAAGATGATGCGGGCTGGTGACCACATTGGCGATGATTTCGGTATCTTGCGGATATGGGACGCAAGGTTCGAGGACGCCAATGACTGTCGCAGAGCGATCACCAAGGCTGCCGAGGCGAACGGTTTTGCCGATGACCGAAGGGTCCTTATGAAGAGCGGTCGTCCAGAAACGATAGGTGAGAACAACGACGCCGGCAGCCTTAGGACCGTCGTCTTGCGGTCCGATGAGGCGACCGAGCACGGGATGAAGTCCCATCACATCGAAATACGTGCCACCGACAACACCACCTTGAATGGAACGAGGCTCACCGAGGCCGATCATGGTGAAATTTATGGCGGAGAAATCGCCAAACGCGCTCAGTGTTTTCACGCTAGCGCGCATGTCTTGTAACTCGGGCACGGAAAACGCAGCGTTTTCTTCGCCGATGCCGGGAGCGCTCTGGCGGATATAGATCAGCCTGTCCTCGTCGCGATTGACCAGAGGCTTAAGCAGGACTCCGCGCACCAGCGTGAAAATGGCAGCGTTCGCGCCGATGCCGAGCGCCAGTGTGAGAATCACTGCGATCGCCAGCCCCGGGGTCCGGACTAGCGAGTGAGCTGCAACTCTCAGATCGCGAACGAATGACATGTTCTTACCCTCCCTGCCGGGATATCAGCACCACACTTGCCAATACTAAGCGTCACATTCTACACGACTTAATATGCGACAGGTTAGTCCGTACTGTCCGTTTCAGGACACCGATATTGCAAATTCGGACACTAAAACCCAGCCCTGGCACTCGGTCAGGATTGTTCTCACTCAATTTCGCAGATAGTCGGCCAACCAGAAGCTATCCAGAAACGCTCTTCTGGGAGATCTCTTGATGATGTCCTCGATGCCTATTACTCGAGCATCGCCGAATACCTTCCGGAGTCCGATATTCCGACTACATCACCATGGGATGGTTTCGTTTTCCCAGCGCGTGAACGTACCAGTGGGACCAGCCGAGCAGCGCAACGCGCACCACCTCGCGAGAGCCATCTTCGACAGAGGCCGTGCCCTCATATCCGTTGAGGTTCGTCTTAGTGAAGCCCGGGGTCACTAAGTTGACTTTGATCCCAGTCGACTCCAGCTCGATCATCATGGCCAGCGTTATAGCGTTGAGAGCCGTCTTGGACGCAGGATAAACGGGACTGAACATCGCGTGGTAGGGAAAGGCCGGATCGGCGTTCATCGTCAGCGAGCCTACTCCGCTCGAGACGTTGACGATACGGGCATCCGACGAGTCACGGAGAAGCGGCAGCATCGCCTGGTGAACGGCGAGGACACCGAATACGTTGGTTTCCGACACTGCGCGTATTTCATCGAGCGATGCGTTGCTCGCGCGGGTTATCTTTGCGTACTCCTGGAGAGATAGGTTGCCCTTTTTCGTATTCGAGATAGCCGCGTTATTGACAAGCAGGTCGAGACGGCCAAACTCCTTGCGGATGCGTTCCGCCGCGGCGGCGATCGAATGCCGATCCGTTACGTCGAGCTGAATGGCGATGGCGCCCTGTCCGATCTCCTTGGCCGCGGCCTCGCCGCGCTCGAAATTGCGCGACCCGACCAGCACAGTGAGACCGTTCGCCACAAGTTCCTTTGCCACCTGAAACCCGACTCCTTGATTGGCCCCGGTGACCATGGCAACGCGTTTGCTCTGCATAGATATCTCCTTTTAGGTTCAGGCCTGGAAGTACTGCATATTCTCAACATCGGCGATAAGGCCAGGCCCCGTCGGGTTCCATCCCAAGTCTTTCCGTGTTTGCGCACTGGAAGCCGGCAGGTCGAAGCCCGCGAACATCGAAAGCCAGCCAAAGTGAGCTTGCGCCATCTCTGGAGGAAGGCTGACCACAGGCACCTTCAACCCTTTGCCAATTACTGCAGCGATTTCCCGCATCGGTATGCCCTCTTCAGCGACCAGTATCAGTTTTCTCTTTGATGGGGAGCCTCTGCGTGTAACGGTGGCGCGGGCTTATCTCCATCAGGTCGAAGCCGCCGCACAGGTTTGATTGAGCCAGAAGAATGAAGATGGGTCTATTAGACGATGGTATTGACCGATACCTTCGCATAAGCCAACGTTTGCGGCCAGCACACTGAGTCAAGCCTTCGGCTGACGCTAAACCTAAACCTAGCCGTCCCCGCAAAAATACTCCGCGCCCGCAGCTAGCCAATCCGAAAGTGTTGGTCAACACCTTCGTCCAATAGCCTGATTCTTGTGGTTGTGGCGTAATCATGCGGATCGCTTCCGGGGATTGAGTGGGTGACATTTTGAGCGCCCAAACGCCAAGACCCAATCACCCGGACAATAGTTCGCAGATCCCATGCTCTCAAAATGTGCGAATCCAACCTGTTCGACTACATTCCGCTACCTTCATGAAGGAAGGCTTTATCTGATTGACCCCAGGAAAGCGCTAGCTCGGCGCAAGCCGAGATGGTCAAGCAAGTCTGGGCAGCTTGAATACGCCTGGCTGTGCTCCTCTTGCTCTCTATTTGACGATTCAAATTGACGAAGAATTCGGGACGAAAGTGGTTCGGAAGCTTGGAGCGAAGAATGGCTCCAAGTTCGACACATCAACCAATGACAGGACCAACATAGACATTGCCTAAAGAGGCATTCAAACATCGGCGTTACGCATCAAGTGCCTCGCGCGACACAAGCGCTCCGACACATTGGTTCCTGATACTTCCCCGATGCCCCTTGCGACGATCGACTGCACATGTCCCGCTAATTTGGTGCGTGCTCGATGCAGCCTCGCCTTTACTGTTCCCACTGGCAACTCTAGAATTCTTGCCATTTCTTTGGCCGACAACTCTTGCACGTTGCGCAGATGCAGCACCTCAACATAGAGCGGTCCCAATTTCTTAAGTCCTTTTGCAACCAGAACTCGGCCCTCCTTCGACAAGAACTCCTGCTCGGGGTTCGGCCTCGTTTCCACTAGGTGAAATCTCGCCCGAGCCTCACCTGTTTCAGTTACCTCATCAAGCGATGTTTCCCTTTTTCGCCGACTCACGCGCAAGCGCATGAAGGCCGCGTTCATGGCGATGCGAGTGAGCCACGAGGAGAATTGCGAACGCCCACGGAAGCCATTCAGATTGCGGAAGGCATCGAGAAATGCGGTCTGAACGGCGTCCTCCGCATCTTCTCGATTGCGAAGAATGCGTTGGGTAACACGAAGGAGAGCGTCCCAGTGGGGCATGACAAGACACTCAAATGCTGCCGAGTCACCAGCTCTGGCAGACGCCAGGAGGGTTGCCTCTTCACTCGTGATGAATGAAGGTCCGACGGTCGCTGCATCGTTCAGTTCGTAGTTTGTCGCGGCTGACATTGTGTTACCTCTCATTTTCTTGACTTGCCCAATTGCAAGGGAGCTCGCGGTTGTTTGCGAATACAGATGCGATTAAGCCAGAACCAATGAGAGGAATCTATTGGACGATGGTATGGATCGATACCTTCGTATGAATTAGCGCAGCGCGGAGCTTTGTCGTGGTGCGCCGGTCCTAACGGGGAACGCCTCGATGATCGCCTCGGCGATCACGTCGACGAACTCGTCGAGCATGAAGTGACCGCCGTCGAAATAGCGCAGCTCGGCCGCCGGCACACCAAGTGTCAAAGGGGCGCTACTTCTTCCGTGCAATCGAGGCCGCTTCCACACTGCCCTGCTTGTTCCACCCGTGGAAACGCGAGAGGTCCCCCGCATTCCATGCTTCGCGGAGTCCCGGAGTACTCAGATCCCAGTCTGGGCGGATTTCACTCGTCACGGAGCGCAGGTCGTGCCAAAGATCGACGACCGACGGACGGCCCCAGAACCAGTAGCCGTTGTAGATGCTGTAAATCACGAGGCCAGGCTTGAGCACGAGCGTGTGCGGGATCATCGGGTTGTTCGCGGGGTCGGTGTATTCCTGGATGTCGAGGTCCTTCTGAACCGTTCGGTCGGGGTCCGAAAGGAATGTCCACACGGCTCCGACTGACGCACGGAATTCCTGCAGAGTATGGTGATCGTCGGTAGCTATCGTGGCGATCTGAGTATAGGCCACTGCGATCTTCGGGTAGAACGCGGCGAGTTCCAAATGCTGCTGATGCTCCTTGGGGCAATAGTGGCCGCGCGCGAGAGTGAGGATCAGTGGATCGTCGCCCTGTAGCTCGCTGAGCTTGCGCGGTTGGCCCGCGTGATCGGGCAGTTCGTAGTCGGGGAAAATGCCTCCGGGCACAATATCAGAACGCATGATTGGACTCCTCCCGTTTCTCTCAAAGATCTTCTCTTAAAGGTCCAGAGTGACACCAGCGTTTGGCTGGGAACAGCATACGAGCACGTTCCCCGGAGCGGGCCTCTCCAGCGGCTCAGGGTTGTAAGTAATCGATCCGTCAATCAGACCAGTCATGCAGGTATGGCAGACTCCAATCCGGCACGACCATCTGACCGGAACGTCGCACGCTTCCGCCAGTTCAAGCAAACTGGCGAATTTTGGATCCCAAGCAGCGGTAATCCCGCTACGCGCGAATGAAACTGGGGGGCCAGATCCGGGCGGTCCTTGAGGCAGGTGAGGAGTGTGAACAACCTGCGCCATACCAGGGGTTATGGCCTCGAGAGAACCGAAGATTTCCGTGTGCACATTCTCGGCGAGCACACCCCAGTTTCGCAGCCCATCGCTCATACTCTGCAAGAATGAAGGTGGGCCGCACAGATAGAAGTCGCTAGCCTTCGACGCGCCGATTCTCTCCAGCAAAACTGTGTCAATGTGCCCGGGAGCATCGAAGTCTGCCCCGACTCGGTCAGTTGCAGCCGGCCTGCTGTACACGATGTAGCCTCGTCCGCGCGAGAGCTGTTTCAGCAATGAACGCGATTCTTCCGCAAATGGATGGTCGACGCGATTGCGCGCACCATAGATCCACCAGACCTCTCGTTGCGATTTTTCGGCAGCGAGTGTGTGCAGCATCGACATCACGGGCGTTGCGCCCACTCCAGCGCTCAGCAGAACCACAGGATTCTGGCCGGGACGCAGATTAAAGCTTCCGCGCGGCGCACTCACATCCAAAACATCGCCTTCTCGCGCACGGTTGCACAGAAATGAACTTCCAATCCCATTCAATTCGTTTTTGACGCTGATGCGGAAATGATCGGCTGCCGGCAGATCAGACAACGAATAGCTGCGAAGAACCGGCGGTTTGCCCGGATCCTTATCCGCATCAATGAGCAGTCGCAAGACAACAAATTGACCCGCCTGGCAGACTGGAAGGGATTGCCCATCGATTGGCTTCAGAATGAAGGAAGTTACGCTATCGCTCTCCTTGCGAATCTGCGTAACTCGCATTTGTCTAAAGCCAGGCCACGCCGGAGCCTGTTCCTCATTGGCAAATCCCGGATTCCCCACCGTAGTCTTGGAGCTCAAGTCTTGTTGGAGCATTGCTTGGAACGAACTCTGCCAACCCTTGCTAAGTGCGGGAATCCGCAGCGCGCGTTGCAGTTGCTCGCTGGAATGTCCTGGCAAATACAGGAGGGCGTCAACATCGGCCACACTGATTCGCTCGATGTTCCCTGTCCAATGTCCGTCAGTAATTTTTACAATGTCGTCGCCCGCACCAACTTCTCCCTCCTTTAACACGCGAAAGTAGAATCCTGGTCTGTGATGTTCCACGAGCAGGGCTGGCATGCGAGGTTCGTTCAGACGAATGCCGACCCGGTAGCACGTCACGCGTGGCTGCGTTACTTCGAATTCAGCGTCACCAATTCGGTATCGATCGCCGATGCACACCTCGTTATCAGGAAGTCCCTCGACCGTGAAGTTTTCCCCGAACTGGCCGAAGGTAAAATCGTTGCGGCCCAGAAAGCTCTCCCAGTAATGGTAAGAATCCATCTGGTAGACGAATACGGCGCGGTGCTCCCCGCCGTGACCGGCGAGATCGGCTTGCGCATCCCCATCGATATCGAGTTTGCGCACCATTCGCCGTCCCGTAACCGGAGATTTCCAGACTGCGGTTCGGACAGTCTTGCCGTTCCAAGTTACGTCGCGCGGAAGGCCGACATTTACCGAAAGTAATCGGGGCATGCGTTACCTCGTCGAAGTCCAGCGCCTGGTTAGGGTCCTTTTATTTCGGTGCAGCGGGCTAGCTTCTGCGTCGCCAGCCTGGTCCGCAAAAAGCAGCCGATCCAAGAGCAGCGCCGCTCCAGCGGCAGCACCAGCTTAATAATCAAGAAATATCTAACTTGCCGGCGAGCCAGTAATCGACACTGAACTTCCCCGGACCGGAGCAGATCAGCCAGATAAAGAAGAGCACGTACAGGACTTCCGGAAGGTAGAGGAAATCGTCGAGCCAGCTAAGAGGCGAAAGTCCTGTAGGCAAGGTGGAAAGCGCGCTGGTCAGGGTGGCGACAGTCATATCGATCAATAAAGCCACGCAGGCCGGGCTCGAAAGAAACCCCACGGCCACCAAGGATCCGCCAACAAACTCGACACTCGACACGAAATAAGCCGTCTGGCGGGGAAACGGGACTTTGGCCTTAACTAGCGTTTCGTAAACAGGTTTCGTGCCGCCGGCGACAAACAATTTGTTTGCCCCGGAGATGGCGAAGAACAGCCCGATCGAAACGCGTACCAGCAGGATGGCATACTGTTCCAAATCATTCCTACCCAACAGCGCAAACTGGACCAACCGTTTCCAATCCATCTCTTGTCCCTCCATCGGAAAATGTGCTGTAACGTTACTCTCTGTTCTCGATAATTATGCTGCAAACCGCAGATGGCGGTGTCGTTAGCGAATCATCGGGCCTCGAGATTATGTGTCCATCCGCTCGACCCATTGAGCGCGCCATGCGGGAGCCACGAATGGATCCGCAAAGTACTGCGTCTCCCGCGCAACCTTGTCGTCCCTGAACTCCATGATGCTCACGGTGTAAGACGGCTTGCCGTCATAGGTCAGGATGAATTCGGTGACCCAAAGATCACCGCCGCCAATGATTCGACGGATGGCAAACCTCTTTTTGCTCGGCTGACTAGCGCGTTGGTTCTGTATGTTGCATCGACCGCGGGTTCGCTCGCCTGACTGCGGGTATTCCAGCACTGCGTCTTCGTGATAGATGCGGTGCTCCGTTTCAAAATCGTTGGCATCGGACGCCGCCCAATGCTGATCCAGTGCCGCACGGATCTTTTGATCTCGCACCCCAGAATACTGCTCCGTCTCTTGTTGATCGTTCATCTTGAGCCCTAAATTTCGATATTGAATCGCCTTGAGGCTACCAACGACGGGCCGGAGCGGCACCATCCACGTGAAGAATCTCTCCGCTCACATGACCCGCCTGTGTCAGGTAAAGAACGGCATCGACAATATCCTTTACCGTCGCCTTTTTCATAGTCGGCTGCAACGTCGAGTCGTTGGGATTCATTGCGGTGCATCGGCGTATCCACAACGCCGGGAGCTACGGCATTAAAGCGAATGCCGTCCTTTGCATATTCGATTGCGAGATTCTTGGTCGCTGAATTCAACCCACCCTTCGTAATCATCGAAATCGAGCCATTTTCGCCCGCGATTGGCCGATCGGCAAGCGCCGCAGTGATGCTCACAACGCATCCCGATTTTTGTTTCAGCATCTCTTTTACAGTGCGCTGAGTAATAAAGAAGAATCCAAGCAGATTAGTAGAGATCAAGGCGTCGAAGTCCTCGGTAGTGAAGTCAGTGAAAGGCTTGGTTAGGAAGATGCCAGCGTTATTCACCAAAACATCGATGGTTCCGAAGTTGTTGATCGCTGCCTCGACAGCATAGGTAGCAGTTTGCTGCTTGCCGATATCGCCATCGAGGAGAACCAGACTGCCTGAAGCGGTCAACTCTCGATTGGCGTGATGAGACGTTGCGACGACGTTATAACCTTCTCTCAGAAACCCTTCGACTAAACCCGCGCCAATACCCCCCGATGCTCCGGTTACGATTGCTGTTTGTTTGCCCGACATAGTACCCTTTCGTTTAAAGTTGCAGACCCAATACACAACGTCGTCACCGGCCCTCTCAAAGCGGCTTCATCCCGCCGATGCCGGCGTCGATTGAAGTACACACCTAGGCGGCTTTCTCCGTGACGAGCAAGTTCACAAGATTTTGAGCTGCGACGGTCGAAGACGCGGGATTCTGTCCGGTAATGCGGCGCGCCTTGGTAGGTCACGTGACGAAGCACGCCGGGCGAGTGGCAGACCAGGGCGATCGGCTTGCCCGAATTGTAGAAGGATTCGAGTAAAGCGATGGAAACCGGGCTTTCTGCGAGATCCCACATGGGGCCGTGTCCGCCAACATAGAAGACCGTATCGTAATCTTCCGATTTAAAGTCGGCGAGCTTGACCGTCTGGGAAAGTGCCTTTTGTGCCGTCTGGTCCTGCTTGAACCGCGTCATGGCGGGCGTTCGACTTTCCGGTAAATCGCTCTTCGGATCGAGGGGCGGTTGCCCACCTCTCGGTGAGGCGAGGGTCAGCTGTACCCCGACATCGCGGAAAACAAAGTAAGGGGCTGCGAATTCTTCAAGCCAGAAGCCGGTTTTGCGGCCGGTGTTGCCGGGTACATCGTGCGACGTTAACACCATCAGTATTTTCGTGTTCCTTCTCCTGTTCCTGGTTGTGAGAGTTCCGATTGAATTATTTGGTCGACCCGAGCCATCAGAACAGAAGCTTGGGAGATGAACAATTGGACGATAGTATCGTCGATACTTTGGTATGCATCTCCTGCTGATCAGCACGCGGAGTTCCTGCAGATTTAAGGACTTGACTTCTAACAACGGTATGGTTGGATACAGTGTTGACGGGCTCTGACAGGGGAGCCTCACGTCTAACTTCAATGGCTCGTCCGCACATCGCGCAAGAAGCGCGCAGCGCGACCTCTCTTGATTTCCATCGGACTGTCGTTTTAGAATTGTGTCAACGGTGGGGCGTCACTAGTCAATTGTGCGCGGGAAGTATGAGTTTAGCGCACGCACGTGGTCAGGAATGGGGTGACCGCCCATGTTGCATGGCACACCAATTGTCTTCGTTGTCGACGACGACGTCTCCGTGCGTGAGTCGCTGGAGTTTTTGATCCGCTGTGAAGGCTGGCAGCCGGAGACATTCGCGTCCGCCCAGGAATTCCTCGACTACCCACGCGTTCTTGTTCCCAACTGCCTCGTACTTGACGTTTCTCTTCCGGGTCTTAACGGGCTAGACCTCCAACGGCTGGTCGCCGGCGATCGGACGGAGATGCCGATCATCTTCATCACGGGCTACGGCGACGTTCCCATGACGGTTCAAGCCATGAAGGCCGGAGCTGTCGAATTCTTGACGAAACCCTTCAGCGATGACGTGTTGTTGAGGGCCATTCGGGCAGCCCTCGAACGCAGCCACGCTGCGCTCGGTCACGAGGCCGAGATGCGGGTGCTCCGGGACCGCTACGCGTCACTTTCCCAACGCGAACGTCAGGTTATGGCGTTGGTGGTTTCCGGCCTGTTGAATAAACAAGTCGGTGGGGAGCTTGGTATCAGCGAGATCACGGTGAAGGCACACCGAGGCAAGGTGATGCAGAAGATGAGGGCCGACTCTCTTGCCGACCTCGTGAAAATGGCAGCGCGGCTCCGCCCCGCACCCGCAGCGAAGACGGCGGCGTAACGACCATATTCACTCTCGTAATTATTCGTGAAGGCCCAATTCGCAGACGCCGTCCTTCAAATATTTGCCGGAGTAGTAGGCGAGCTGGTCCCGAAACCGGGCGGATCAGATGAACGGAGTGAGCCGGCAGCATAGAAACCTGCGTTGCGGGCGACCCCTTGGAATGGAAAACAGCGTGAAGAAGACCACAGCACCGATTTCCCTCGCCGGTTCCAAGCTCGGCGACATACGTCATGTCTGCGCATTTTTCAATAACAACGAGGAAGAGTATCGCGTGCTGCTTCCGTTCATTAAAGACGGGTTCGCGTGTGGCGACAAGGCGGTTCACGTCGTGAATCCGGATCAACGTCGCGACCATCTGCAACGGTTGGCCGCGGCAGGCATCGACCCAACAGCTGCCGAGCAGAGTGGGCAATTAGAGGTTCGGATCAACACCGAAGCGTACATTCGGGACGGCCGTTTCGATCAGGATCGGATGCTAACAGCGTTCGAACAGATGGCTAGCGGCAATGCTAAGGGTGGATTCCCGCTGAGCCGCATCTGCTGCCGGATGGATTGGGCAATCGAAGACCGATCCTACATTGACGATCTCGTTGAATTCGAATCGCGTGTAAATGATGTGTGGCGTCGTCACGACGACGCGGTGATCTGCACCTACCATCTCGGCAAATTTGGAGGTGACACGGTGATCGACATCATGCGGACGCATCCGATGATCATCATCGGCGGCATCCTCCAACGGAATCCCTTCTTTGTGCCGCCCGAGGAGTTCCTGCACGATGTCCGCCAACGTCGGGCCATGCGGCCATCCTCGTCCTCCACGGCTGCCTGATATGGAAGTCCAACCCGAACTTGCTTCCGGCGAAGTCAGGCACCTTCAACGGTGCATTAACGATCTTATTAGCCTGCTGGCTCTTCCCGCCATCTGGAGTGGCGGCGATCCATCCCAGGTTCTCCATACCTTGCTCGATGCGCTCCTGCGCATGCTGCGCCTGGACTTGGTCTCTGCGAGGCTGACAGATCCAGTTGGCGAGGCGCCCGTTGAGATCGTCCGGCTCGCCGAACTGCGAACACCGATGCCGTCGGCGCACGAGATCTGCGAAGCGCTCAGCCAGTGTTTCAAGAACGACTTACGGAAATGGCCTCCCCTGCTTCGGAACCTTATGGGCGAGGGAGACGTTTCGATCGTGCCTCTGCCACTGGGGTTACACGGCGAACTCGGCGTAATCGTGGCAGCGGCTGAGCGGACGGATTTTCCGCGGCAGACGGAGGCACTTCTTCTGAGCGTTGCGGCGAATCAGGCATCCATCGGGCTACAACAGGCACGGCTCCTGAGCCATCAGAAGCGGGTCGCCAGAGAACTTGATCAACGGGTCGTGCAACGGACTGCCGAACTTGCCACTGCCAACGAAGAGCTCAAAAAGGAACTTGCTGAACGCAGACTGGTAGAAGAGAGGCTCGGGCAAGAGGAGAGAGAACTGAAGCGCAGTGAGGTCCGCAAGGCAGCGATCGTGGACTCGGCGCTCGACTGCATTGTGACGATCGATCACGAGGGCTGTATCACTGAGTTCAATCCGCCGGCGGAGCACACCTTCGGCTACCGTCGGCACGAAGTCTTGGGAAAGCATTTGGCGGACGTCATTATTCCACCGTCTCTCCGGGAGAAGCATCGGCAGGGCTTTGCCCGCTACCTGGCCACGGGCGAGGCGCGAGTGCTTGGGAAACGCCTCGAGATGACGGCAGTACGTGCTGACGGAAGCGAATTCCCCGTCGAGCTGGCAATCGCACGCATTCCGTTGGAAGGGCCGCCGTCCTTCACCGGCTATCTGCGCGACATTACGGAACGCAAACGGGCGGAGCAGGCACTGCGACGCAGCGAAGCATTCCTCGCGGAAGCTCAACATCTCAGTCACACCGGCAGCTTTTCCTGGCGTGTGGCGACAGACGAAATCACGTGGTCAGAGCAGCTCTATCGGATCTACGAGCTTGAGATCGGCGTGCCCGTGACGCTCGAACTGATCCGTACTCGAGTCCATCCCGAAGACCTCACTTTGTACGAAAGAATGGTCGAAGAGGCACGAGTCGGTGGCAACGACTTTGAATGGCAGTACCGTTTGCTGATGCCTGACCACTCGATCAAGTACATGCATGCACTCGCTCAATCGACCCGCGACCAGGATGGTCAACTGGAGTACATCGCAGCGGTTCAGGATGTCACGGCGCGCAGACTGGCGGAAGAGGCACGCGACAAGGCTCGATCGGAACTTGCACATGTGGCCAGGGTGATGAGCCTCGGAACGCTGGCGGCGTCGATCGCGCACGAAGTCAACCAGCCACTGTCGGGCATCATCACCAACGCCAGCACCTGTCTGCGGATGCTTGCCGCCGATCCTCCAAACGTCGAGGGCGCGCGCGAAACTGCGCGGCGGACGATTCGCGATGGCAACCGGGCGTCTGAGGTGATCACTCGATTGCGCACACTCTTTGGCAAGAAAGAAGCCACGCATGAGCCGGTCGACCTGAACGACGCTGCACGAGATGTGCTTGCGCTGTCATTGAGCGAACTTCAGAAAAACCGTGCGATCCTGCGGCCGGAACTTGCCGACGACCTCCCGCTGGTTACAGGCGATCGCGTCCAACTCCAGCAGGTCATTTTGAACCTGCTGCGCAATGCGTCGGATGCCATGAGCACCATTCATGATCGTCCAAGGGATTTACTGATTCGAACTGAACCAGATGACAATGATCGGGTGCGCCTCAGCGTGAGCGATGTTGGAATCGGCTTTGAACCTCAAGCTGCGGATAGGCTTTTCGAAGCCTTCTACACGACGAAGAATGAGGGTATGGGAATCGGATTGTCGGTCAGCCGTTCTATTATCGAGCGTCATCACGGCCGCCTGTGGGCGACGCCAAATAACGGTCCGGGAGTTACATTTTCGTTTTCTATCCCCTGCAGACCAGAGGGTTTGACGAGCGACAGTACTCGCGACAGTCGTATACCTTCCGTGTCGGATGGGGCATGAGATATCCATGGCGGTCACCCGCAACTGATCTCGGAAGCAAAACCAATACCAAAGTCCAATGGACGCCTTCCCGCGCGAGGCGCATTGTTATGCCATGGAATTGCGCCAGGAAAAGCGGGCCATGGAACGTCCACTGGTATCAGTCGTTGATGACGATGAGTCTGTGCGCGAATCGCTACCCGACCTTCTTGGCGAGTTCGGCTTTGCAGCCCGTGCATTCTCTTCCGCGGAAGAGTTTCTCGCATCCGACTGCGTCGACCAGACCCGCTGCCTGATCCTCGACGTTGCCATGCCGGGAATGAGCGGACCGGAGGTTCAGTGGGAACTAAAGCTTCGCCGGCAAGAGATTCCGATTGTCTTCATCACCGGTCAACGAGAAGAGACTGTTCGCCACCAAGTACTCGAACAGGGTGCGATAGCGTGCTTATTCAAGCCATTCAGCGACACGGCTCTGCTTGAGGCCGTTAATTCGGCACTTCACCCGAAGTGAGAGTTCCGCATGGCATTCCCAACATGAAAGAAGGAAATATGGATCACAATGAGGCAGTCCGGAATTTGAACATTTGATGCTCAGAGGGGCTGACCAGGCCCACGAGGCGGCAACCGAACTTGAAGCTTTGGTTTCGCTCCTCCCCAATGAGAAATCTCGACAGCTCGCACAGTTCCAAGCAAAGGCCAGTCACAAACAAGCCAAGAACTTTCGCGAGCTAGCGCAGAAAGTCAAAGAAAGCTAGGGTCCCGCGCATTCGCTGCGGATTTATGTCCGCAGAACTGAAGAGATAAGGAACTCTCGTCCGTTCGCGGTGCTGACGGCCCGTGGAGGGCTAGCCCAATATTTAAAGCAAGGATGGCAAAGACATGCCGGAAGCAACCTGGAAACCTCACGAGAAACACGGACGGCTGACGATGCAGAGCGACTTACCCGACAGCGTCTACGCGTTTCCGAAGCAGCGTAAAGAACCACTGACCGACGCACAACATGTGCGTAACGCGGTCGCGCGGTTCGATCAAGTCATCGATGTCTCCGATGCCGACCGGGCTTTGGCGTTCGCGAACATCGAGAAAGCTGCAAACTACTACGACGTCAACCTCGCGGAAACGTCATGGCACGAGCTGGGCATTCATCCTCAAAAGAAGAGAAGTGAGCCTACGGCCTAAGGAGCTGTGACGCGCGAACGCCGAGTGCAGAGCTAAGAATCCACCGAGTAGCGAGATTGATCCAATCATCTGGCATCGAAAGGAGTACCGAATGGACGGCACAAATGGACTGAAAGAGACCACGCGCGTGACCGTGCCTGTCGCGTCGAACACGCCTGAGTTGAACACACTAGGTGTGAACGTTTTTACCGCCCCCGGAAAGGCTATGGTGGGCGAGCGGCCGAGGCCCTTCGGCGAAGCGCTCGGCTTTGACCCGATCACGTCGACTTTAATCTTCGGTGAGCACGACGCGGTGCTGGTAGACGCAATGGGGACGGTGGCTGAGGCCGAGGCTCTCGCGGATTGGGTTGCTCTGCACAACCGCAACTTGGAGACCATCTATATAACGCACGCCCATTTCGACCACTTCTACGGTCTGAGCATTCTGCTCGACCGTTTCCCGGGCGCTCGGGCGATAGCAACGCCCAAGACGGTGAACGCCATGCAGATGTCTTTCACTCCCACAGTGGAGCGGCTAGCCCGCCAGTTGTTTCCTGGGCAAGTGCCCACTAAGTTGGTTGCACCTGAGCCCTATGAACACGATACGTTCACTCTCGAGGGCTACGAATTGCGCATCATCGAGCAGGGCCACACCGATAGTCCCGATACAACGTCTCTACACGTTCCATCGATCGGCCTGATCGTCGCTGGCGACGTTGTGTACAACCAATGCCGCATGTACGTCGGCGACACCACCCCTGAGAGCCGAAAGAATTGGATCGCGGCGCTAGACCGGTTAGCGGCGCTGAACCCGGCGATGGTTGTCGCCGGTCACAAGAAGCCTGGCGCGCCCGACTCTCCCTCGACCATCCAAGACACCAAGCGTTACCTCGAGGACTTCGATCGGGTGCAGAAAACCGCGACGTCCGACCAGGAGCTGTTCGATCGGATGACGGAGCTATACCCCCATTGGGTAGCCAATCAGTCGTGGTTGATGTTCGGATTCCCTCAGCCATAACCTACATTCAACCGCGGTGCCCCCTCCTTGCGCACTTTGGAGGAAGCCGTGGACGATGAGCTAGCTCATATTCAGGAAACAGAGTCGACTTCAAAAAGGAGAACAAAATGACAACAAAAGGAAAAGTCTTGGTACTGGTCTCGAGCGGTCACGGCTTGCCCTTGAAAGACGGCAAGGTTTATGCCGGCGCTGGCTACTATCTCAACGAGCTGACGGTTCCGGTTCGCGCCCTGATGAAGGAGGGCTACGAAATCACGTTCGCCAACCCCAAAGGCAACACGCCGCAAATGGATGTCAATTCAGCGATAGCCCAGTTCTTCGGCGGGGACGAGGCTAAGCTTCAGGACTATCTAAAATTCCGCGACAGCCTGACTGGGCTCAAAAATCCAACTCGTATCTCGGATGTCATCGCATCGGGCCTGGATCAATATGACGCCGTTTTCGTCCCCGGTGGCCATGGCCCGATGATGGATCTTCTCGACGACCCCGACGCGGGCACCGTGATGAGACACTTTCATAAAACATCCAAGCCTACGGCAGTGCTCTGCCATGGCCCGATTTCACTTCTCTCGGCTCTTCCGAATTCCACCGAGGTGGTCGCCGCACTGAGTGCAGGCGATGCAGCTGGAGCGCGGGCAAAGGCTCAAGGTTGGATCTATTCTGGATACAAGATGACTATCTTTTCGACAGCGGAAGAGCAGCAGCGGGAGCCGCTTGAGATTGGTGGCAAGGTGCTGTTCTACCCGGACTTCGCCCTGCGTACTGCGGGCGGTGACGTAAGTGTGCTCGCTCCATGGACGAGCTATGTCCTTCAAGATCGCGAGTTGATCTCAGGTCAGAACCCGTTCTCTGATGAAGCGCTTCTGAAACTGCTTCTACCGGCCCTCAATCGGAGGAGGGAGTCGGTTTCAGCGGCATAAGAATCGGAGGGAAACCGGGGACAGTCGGGACGTTCGCCAGCCTCCAGTCATCGACAAAATGGGGAACGTCCCGTCTGTCCCCGGGTTTTTCCCCGGGTTTTCCGTCAAGCTTGGACGGGGCACCCTCGGGATTTGTTTGCTTGCGATAGAGCTTTAGCCTGGGCCAGCCCCCAAGAACACGTTCGAGTAAAATGCTGGCAGAGAAACACAGAAAGGAGAATACGATGCAACTTCAGAGTGACTACTTCAATGCTTATCACAACTTAAAGCTGACACGAGATGACAAAGGCGTGCTGGTTGCTGAATTCCACACCAACGGCGGGCCGTTCATTATGACCGCGCAATCTCACACGGAATTTGTCGATGGGTTCTACCGAATTTCGCAAGATCGGGCGAACAAGATCGTAATCCTTACGGGCGCCCGTGGGGAGTTCATTACGGATGTCGATTGGTCCTCCTTCGGCAACCCCGCCGATCCCGGCGTTTGGAGCCAGGTTCACGATGAAGGTGTTCAGGTTTTGGAAAACATAGCCAACATACGCGTCCCAGTCATCGCGGCAATCGAGGGACGTGCCCATGTGCATTCAGACTACGCGCTACTTGCCAGCGTAATTGTGGCGGCAGATGGCGCGACCTTCCAGGACGTGGCCCACTTCTCCCAGGGCGTTGCGCCCGGTGACGGAATCTTTACCACCTGGAGTTATCGCGCCGGAGCGGGACGTGCCGAGGCCTTCCTGCTCAATCCACAGCCGCTATCAGCGCGTGTGGCCCACGAATGGGGAGTGGTTGCCGAGGTTGTGCCGAACGGGAAGGCGCTCAGTCGGGCGCGGGAATTGGCCGAGCTGTACCTGAAGGCTCCGGAGGTGACCCGCCGAAACACACGCATCCACTTCATTCAACCGTTGAAGGAGCGCATTGTGCGAGAAGTTGGCTACGGATTGTCGCTCGAAGGAGCGTCGTCGGCCGACCTCGTCAAATCAATGCGAGCCAAGAGTGAACCTGTCGCTCCGAAAGGAAAAGTCGCATGATGCGCACCGAAAGCACCTCCTCCCCTCAGGTACAAGACGCAGCCGGAAGAATTTGATCTGGTGATTCTCGGGGGCGGCACGGGCTCAGACGGAACGTTCCCAATTCTTGCCGCCGAAATTAGGGAACGTTCCGTCTGGCCCGAATTTCGAATTTCGTAAACACCAGCCTGCCGCCTGACGTCGAGCTCGGCGCCGGGTGGGATGCGTGCATCGCTTCGCTCGGGCGACCTGCCGCACAAAATGGAATCAAGGCGGTGATGGAGCGCGGCTTCCACAAGCCCGGGGATGTCGAAAATGGGCTCGGATACTACCTGGGGAAGAAACTCGGGGACAGACGGGACGTTGGGAAGAAACTCGGGAAGAAACTCGGGGACAGACGGGACGTTCACCTAATTTTCTTTCCGCGGAAATCGGGGAACGTCCCGTCTGTCCCCAGTTTCCTCCTCCTCCATCTTTCGGAAGTGTGACCAATCTGAGCTGTTATGGGAATTCCCGATCTTTGTCTTGAAACGCTCTTTAGCTTCTTCGGCTGTTTCCGCGGGCTCAGCTCCCCACAAGTTGTCTCTTGAGGGACAACGAGGATCAGTTTTAAAAATGTACTTCTTCTGCATGATTTTATCCTCTGTAGTCGCGCCTAAGCCCGCGACTTTGAGCGGGTCTCTTAGCTTTACCTTGGGGAGCCGCTGACACCAACAGATGACGGCTGGCATTCTCAGGCTTTGACATCATGTCTTCCAATTCTTTCTCAGCCTGCTCTCGCTTGTCGAAGTGGACGCTGATCGGCCGGATCTCTTTCGGAAGTCTCTCAACCACATACCACCGGGGTGCGTTCATGCCTTAATTGTGGCATAGGCCGAGGAAATGCGGGGAGGAAATGCGGGGACAGACCGGACTGACCCCATTGTTAGCCGAGAAAAATAATGGGGGAACGTTCCGTCTGTCCCCGGTTTACTGTCCCCGGTTTACTCCCCCAACCATAACCCACATCAACCGCGTTGGACATAAGGCGCGTAAGTGACACGTTGCTCGAAGCGGTCTACGATGTTGCTACAATTCGGATTCCGCGAAAGCGGTGCATTTTCTGTTGTCGGCTCAAACCGAGAATAATGCCCAAATGGTTTTCGTGTATCCGTAACCTAAGACTTTTCCCAAACCAACTGAAATGATGAAGAAGCTAGTCACCTTGACCATTGGTGCTGAGGTCGCTGTGGTGCATATCTACAGCCTTTGGCATTTGGTGCAAGTGTTGTTCTTTCAGCACGGCTGCCGTTAGGCCGTAAGATAATTGGCTGGAGCCTCTGCAAAATTTGCGGAGTTCGGGGCGTGCGCCCTCGGCGGCTATAATTCATGATCATGCACTGTTTATCGGAATAGGAGACTGTCAATGAACAGCGTACAAATCGAACAAAAGAGCTATGAGATGCCCCCGCGAGAGGGGATCAGCATCGCGCATTTTCTCACCGTGGCCGACGTCGAGCGGTCGGCTCGCTACTACGAAAAGGTCTTCGGCGCTCGCATTCTGACCATGGGTGACGGCAACGCGCCTCCGTACCTTCAGCTTGCGAATATCTGGATGATTCTGAACGTTGGGGGCGGGCCGACCCCGGATAAGCCGACCGTAACGCTCAGCGTCCCCGACCCGAATCACATCAACAGCTTTATGAATTTCCGGGTTGCGGATATTCAAGCGTGCTATGAATTATGGAAAAGTCGAGGAGCCGAGTTCATCACGCCGCCGATACCCAAGTACGGCGAGATACGCTGCTACATCCGCGATCCTGACGGCTATATCATCGAAGTCGGACAGAGCACCGACCTCACGTACGGTTAATGCGCGGCCCGGATGGGATGCGGATTTAAACGCTTGCGGATGTGCGCTTAGTGATAGCCGATTGGGCGAACGGTGCAACACCGCTCGGCCTCGATTGTTGTCACCGGAGCGAGTGACTGTTCAAGGCAAGATTAACAGAAGCGCGATTGTTTGCGCACCGTATAAGGAGATGAAATATGAAAGCAATCGTTGTCCATCAATATGGCGGTCCTGAAGTACTCAAGTTCGAGGATTATCCTGACCCGGTTCCGGGTCCGGGCGAGGTGCTGGTGCGGGTCGCCGCCACGAGCGTGAATCCGATCGACTATAAGCGGCGTGCTGGATTAACGAAGGACTTCTATCCCATGAAGTTCCCGGGCCTCATAGGAGTCGATATCGCGGGGACTGTGGTCAAGATTGGGCCGGGAGTGGAAGGCTTTTCCTTCGGCGACCAAGTGTTCGCTATGGCGGACAATACTTACGCCGAGCTTTGTGTCGTGAAAGCCGCGATTCTGGCGAAAGTTCCCAAGGGGCTCGATTTGATCCAGGCGGCGGCGCTGCCGCTGGTGACGACGACCGGCAACCAGCTCCTTTCAGCTACAGGAATCAAAGGCGGCCAGACGGTTCTCGTCGTAGGGGCTGCTGGAAATGTTGGGCGTTCAGCGGTATTCACTGCGAAGCAACGCGGGGCGACTGTGATCGCGGGGGTTTTGAAGAGGCAGATGGATGAGGCGAGGACCGTCGGCGCGGATCAAGTGGTCGCAACCGACGACGACAGCGCGATTGCGAATCTTCCGCCGCTCGATGCGGTTGCGGATGCGGTCGGCGGAAGAACCGCCGAGAAGCTGATCGCCAAGGTCAAGCCGGGAGGAGTGTATGCATCGGTCGTCGGGGCACCGCAGAACGCCGCGAAGTACCCATCTGTAAAGGTGGTGCCAGTATTCTCGAAATTCGACAGGAAAACGCTCGAGTTCATGGCCGAAGCGGTGCGAGACGGCAAGCTAGTAATCCCGATTAGCCAAAAACTGCCGCTCAGTGAAGCGGCCGAGGCTCAAGCAGCGGCAGAAAAGGGCGGTACCGGAAAGATCTTGCTGGTGGCTTGAACTCTTTGCTGGTTATGCGACGTCTAGAAGAAAAATCGATATGAAGAAAGATCACCGCGGAATCAACCCCGCTTCGAAGCCGAGTGGCGATGGGTGTGTGGAGTGCCTGGCGTCGCCGAAAGGTTGGTGGTTCCATCTCCGCCGGTGCGCGGAGTGCGGGCACATCGGTTGCTGTGACAGCTCTCCGAGCCAGCATGCGTCAAAGCATGCGGCAGCGACAGGGCACCCGATCATTGCCAGCTTCGAGCCGGGTGAGGATTGGCTCTTCAATTATGAAAAGCAGGATTATGAGAAGCAGGGGATGATCAAGGGTGTGGAGTTGCTTCCGCCGCATTCGCATCCAAAAAATCAGCCCGCACCTGGACCGGCAGGAAGGGTGCCAGCCAACTGGGAATCGCTCCTAAACTAGCTGTCCGTTATTAGGGTAGCCAGCAGATGAAACGTTGCTTTAGACCGTAGGCGTTTGCGGCCGCATCCTAATTTATCGACAACAGGAGGCAGCGCATGAATCTACCTGACGCGCCGATTGCACACGAAGGTTTTTTCGCCACTCACTTCTTTGCCGTGAGGGACCAGGAAAAATCGAAGGACTTCTATGACCGAATTCTTGGCGGGAAAGCGATCAAGCCAGACAATCCGCTACATCAAGCTGGCTAATACGTGGCTCATTCTCAATTCCGGCGGTGGCCCGACTCCCGACAAGCCAGAGGTCCTTCTCGAAACACCGTCGGATCTGAACTTGTGTATAATCCGCCGATGCAAGGAATACCGTGGAGCACCATTGCGCTCGGCTCGCTGTTGCTGATGTCGGCCTACTCAAAGGAGGACAGGAAATATGCAGACTCCGCAACCTGAAAAGTCGAAGCCGCCTGCCCAAACCGAGCAGCGCGGGCGGATCATTGGAATCGGCGGTGTCTTCTTCAAATCCGCTAATCGCGATCAGACGCGCGAATGGTACGCGAAGCATCTTGGACTGGCTGACAAAGGCGAAGGCGTGATGCTTCCGTGGCGCGAACACGACGACCCGCAAAAGGAACACGTTACAGTTTGGACTGTTTTTTCCGCCTCCTCTAACTATTTCGATCCCAGCCCGGCACCGTTCATGATCAACTACATCGTGGACGATATGGATGCTTTGCTCGACCGCTTGAAACAAGAGGCCGTAAAGATTGACGCCAAACGAATGGATGAATCCTACGGCCGCTTTGCCTGGATCTATGACTCGGATGGAAATAAGATTGAGCTCTGGCAACCGCTGCCCGCAAAGCCCTAAGGGCCTTCCCCTGCCCTCGCTGGCTCAACAACAGCAGTTAATTGAGCAAGCGATAAACATTAGGATGTTCGAAGCTTCTTAGGCCAGCGCATGAAGCGATTTCGCTCCATGGTGAGGCGCGCAATCAAGAGCGGCGTTATAAGCGGGAACCTCGACGCGAATGATCTCCTCCGGGCTCACTTTCCTCCGATCCGGCAAACCCCTACGCGAATTACTCCGGCACCGGCAATACCTCGAATTTCGGCCAGGCCCACGTGCGCAAGATGGTGATCGACAGTTTGCGTTATTGGAAGCGAGGGATGCATATCGACGGATTCCGCTTTGATCTGGCGTCCGTATTCAGCCGCAATGCAGACGGATCTCTCAACTGGGGCGAAGCGCCCATCTTCAGTGAAATTGCCGCGGACCCGGAATTAGGACGGGTGCGTTTAATCGCGGAACCTTGGGACACAGCCGCTTATCAACTCGGACGCGGCTTCCCCGGCCTGACTTGGCTGCAGTGGAACGGACGGTTTCGCGACGACATCCGCCGTTTTGTTAAGGGCGACCCAGGGATGGTTCCTGACCTGATGCGCCGTATCTACGGCAGCGACGACTTATTTCCAGACAACCGCGCCGACGCTTATCACGCATATCAGAGTGTGAATTATGTAACCTCTCACGACGGCTTCACGCTTTTCGATCTTGTCTCTTATGACCGCAAGCACAATTGGCAAAACGGAAATAATAATCAGGATGGCACTGATGCGAACTACAGTTGGAATTGTGGACAGGAAGGGGATGAGGCTGTCTCCCCGGCTGTACGCGCGTTGCGCCGGCAGCAGGTGAAGAATTTCTGCTGTCTGCTCTTCTTATCTAACGGTACGCCGATGTTTCGGGCCGGGGACGAGTTCCTGAACACGCAATTTGGCAACAACAATCCCTACAACCAGGACAACGAAATTGGATGGTTAGATTGGAATCAACTCCGATCCAATAAGGACATTTTCCAGTTCCTCAAGAAGATGATTGCGTTCCGAAGAAGTCATTTCTCGTTGAGCCGGAGCAGGTTCTGGCGGGAGGATGTTTCCTGGTACGGCGTCGGCCCCACCGTCGATTTGTCCCACGACTCGCACAGCCTGGCATTCTGCCTGCACGGCGCTTCTCAAGGTGATGACGACATCTACGCAATGATCAATGCGTACTGGGAAGAGTCGGAGTTCAATGTGCAGGAGGGAACAGCACAGGAGTGGAAGAGAATCGTGGACACCGCTTTGCCCAGAACAGATGATTTCTCGGACGACGGAATCCCTTTAGAGCGGACGAAATACCTGCTGGCTCCAAGATCGATTGTGGTCTTATGTCGACCCAAGAAAAGCGACACTCGGGAGGGTCCATGAGCCGCAAACGCGGAAAAATGTACAGCCGCCTCGCGGAATGAATTCTAAGTCTGGCACACACCTGGTACACCGGCTCTCCACCTGCGTCGCGGAAAGCTGCAGATTCCGACTGATTCACAGTCGCTTGACCTCTAAGCCTCAAGCGTTCGGTCGCGACCATACTGGCGCAAGAAATCCCTTCCAAGTTAAGAGGAGCCCTGGAATTGCTTTCGATACTCAAATAAAACATCAAACCGAGATTTGCTACGAGGAATTCTGTTTATCGGCCTCAGTGGATGATCGTAATAACGAGCGTTTTCGTTGCCGGAATGTCTGTTGCGAGCGGCGAGACCTTCCCGGCGTTCTTCGGGATGCGCAAGGCAAGTTCCTGGAACAGCTCATGGCGGACAGAATTCACCTGCTCACGGAGCAAGTTCACTGAGAATCATGGGTTGGATGTGGGTTGGAACTTTCGGCTCTTGGCCGCTAAGACCTTTTAAGATATGGTGGCCAGGGACGGAGTTGAACCGCCGACGCCAGCCTTTTCAGAGTGAGTATAACGAGTGTTTTTAAGAACTTACAAGGACACGTGGGACTGCCAAGTACCTGTAAGTAGCCGGATGACACGTTGAGGCGGACTGGAATTGCGGACCAGCAATCGGGATGCGTAAGAAAAACTCTTAGCATGAGTGGTGGGTAGTCCAGTTTCTTCCGCAGGACAAAGGATCGCAGTTCCTCCTTCCAATCCCTTTCTGTGGAGTTCCGTCCAAACTGCGGCGAAAATTTTCCCGATACCTTTTTCCTGCTGCAGGTTCCTTACATACATAGGGGGAAATCTCGGCGGCGAATCAATGGAACCGCCTCGCTAAAGGGGCGGGCGGTTAAGTGCGGCGATTGCTCTGTTCCCTTGGATTCCCTAAACGTACCTAAAAGCACTTCTAAGGCGCTCTAGGCACTTTAAGCACTTCTTGAGAGGTTGTTTTGAAGTCGACAAGAAAAAAGATTTTCTGAAAGAAAGCAACAAATGCGTCTTGTACGGTTTCTATACGAATAATGTTCTCGTCCGCCCATGACGCGAAGACTAACGCCAGCCGAGTAGTGAATGAGCTCGAAATCTGTCGAACGAAGCCGGACGCCACAGCCGGCCTTCAGACGATGCCGTGATTTCAGCCCGGTCTCGACTCTCGCTGTAGGGGGTTTTATGAGCGAGATGCACGAAGCAACATCAGTCAGCCAGCCCTTCTCTCATTTCGAGAGGTTCCTCGATTCGCGCGAGGCGGCAGCCTTGCTGCAGATCCACCCGAAAACACTTCAACGCCTCGCCCGCAAGGGCGAGATACGCGCTATGCGGATCGGAAAACTGTGGCGCTTCCGCGCATCCGATCTCGATGCGTGGGTACATTTGCGGTTAAAGTTGGCGTACCGTCCCTAACCACGGAGAATCGTAGGACTCGAACCTTCAACCTACTGATTCCCTCTCAACAGCTAAATACAAATGGTTTCAACGGTTTCCCGAAGTTCTTAGTTGGCAGAAGTAGACGGTTTTAGGCGAGGTTGTTACGAAGGATGTTACGAAGTTGACTGAATGCACTTAGGAGAACGCTACCGTGTCAATGTTGAGGTCAACAACCTAGTGTAGTGCGTCACAACTAACAACCTTTATCAATCCGCCCGCGTCTTATGATGTAAGGAGACGGTTGCGGATGCGCAGAGCCCCAGTCATTACGTTGAGTCCGGAGCAGCGGACGGTGTTGGAATCCCAAGCCCGGAGCCGGTCGTTTCCGCTGCGCGTGGTGGAACGCGCTCGCATTGTGTTGTTGGCGGCCTCTGGCCAGCAGGACAAGGAAATCGCCGCCCGCATGGTCACCACCCCGAAAAAAGTTTCGCGACTGGCGCAAGCGTTTCCTCGCGCTGGGGGTGGCGGGGTTGCTGCAAGACGCGCCCCGGCCCGGCCGCAAACCCACGATCAGTGCGCGCCTGAGGCAACGCGTCGTGACCATGACCACGCGCCAGCAGCCCAGCAACGCCACGCACTGGAGCACGCGCACCATGGCGGCGGCGGTCGGCATCAGCGAAGCCAGCGTGCGCCGCATCTGGCGCGCCCACGGTTTGAAACCGCATCGCGTGGAAACCTTTAAGATCAGCAACGATCCCGCGTTCGCCGAAAAACTGGAAGACATTGTCGGTCTGTACCTGAATCCGCCCGAACACGCGCTGGTGTTGTGCGTGGACGAGAAGAGCCAGATTCAAGCTTTGGATCGGACCCAACCCGGCCTGCCGCTAAAACGCGGACGCGGCACCACCATGACCCACGACTACAAACGCAACGGCACCGCTACCTTGTTCGCCGCGCTGAATGCGGCCAACGGCGAAGTCTACGGCCTTTGCCAAGAGCGCCACCGGCACCAGGAATGGCTCAAGTTTTTGCGCCTGCTCGACCAAACTATGCCAGCGCATCTCACCTTGCACTTGATCGGCGACAACTACGCTACTCACAAACACCCCAAGGTCCAACGCTGGCTGGCGCGGCACCCGCGGGTTCATATGCACTTTACCCCCACCAGCGCGTCCTGGCTCAACATGGTGGAGCGCTTCTTCCGCGATCTCACCCAGAACCGGCTGCGGCGCGGCGTCTTTCGCGATCTGGAAGAGCTGATCATGGCTATCGGCACTTATATCGACCGTCACAACGAAAGCCCCAAACCCTTCATCTGGACCGCCCGCGCCTGCGATATCTTGGAGAAAGTCAAACGCGCCCACCGCACCCTGAATACACGTCGATCTGTTTGACGCACTACACTAGAACCCTTTCCCTACCTGGCTTTCCGCATTCCACAGACCCGAAAATAGCTCCAAAATGGCCTAGTTTTGATGGCGAGTTGATGGCGAGTTAACTGACTTTGCTCCCCGCCATCCTCGGTCGGGAAATGAGGGGCGACACGAGACAGCGCAAACCGACTATTATCGGTGCCGCTCGATTCCCCGACCCCCTAGTAGATTCGCCTCGGAAATGAGGAGGAGTATCTAAGAAAAGCTCAGTCTCTTAACGCAGCGTTGCGACTACTCTTTTGCCGATTCGAAGCATTGTAAACATCAGGGTATTGGTCTCTTCCCGATCTCCAGTTTCCGATCACCTTGTACGGAATCAAGCGGGTCAGTTATCGACGGAGTGCATCGTGGTCTAGGGAATCGAGACCTGTCTATGCCCGCCGTAAAGCGACCACTCGGGACAACCCTTACTGTGAAGTCGTCAAGAGTTGAAGGCAGACGGGATGGGACCTTTCCTTTCTCGATGAAAACCCAAATTGACGCGCGCCCCTGATCGATCTCGCTTGCGCCAATAGCGAGTCCAAGCACGACAGGGTCCTGCATGAGCGTTTGCGCGTACTTGCGCTCTACAAGAGTCGCACGGGAAATCTCATCGGGTGGGAGTGTTTCTATTGATTGGGCTCCGGGCCGACTTACTCGTTGATCGGGTGACTCTGTCTTTTTATACGAGGTGGTTGGGCATTCGACGGAGTGCTGTTGCCCACCGACGAAGGTGAAAGTATTTTTGGTGGCGGAGCCGAGTTCCGAAAGTACATCGTTGACGGGATTCGCCGTGATAAAACTTCCGTCGTTCGATATGCCTGCCAGCAATCCGACCGGGCGGGCACTCTTAGCTTCAACGATCAGCGATCCCGAGTCTCCATATGTCGCTAGGTCGCCCACAATTACTTGATGATCGAAGGTCACCGAAATGCTCGTCGGGTTTCCACACTCCGCAGATAGATCGATTACGATTATTCCGTCAACTGCTAGTATCGAACCGCAAGAGAGACCGGTCGTCCGACCACTTTTTGCTACTTCCATCCCGACAAGTGCGTCGACCGTTGTATTCGCTGCCGCAGCCGGAATATAGGAACCATCGCTCGCGATCCCGCCCAACCCGATTATTTCGCCGTGAGTGTCTACGGCACCCGGGACGACCTGAGCAATCGCGGCATCGACATTAGAAGTCTGGATCGGAGGAGCAGCCGTGAAATGGGCTACGGTGTCCGGCAAAGCAAAATTGCAGAACGCATCGACATAGCCCGGCTGAACAATCGCCTCCCCTGCGCTCGCGTGTCCGACCCTCCCAAGTACATGGTTGTTGCTGAGGATGTATTGCTTCCCGTTCTGATCCTGTAAAAGCGAGCCGAGCGTCCCGCTACAGCAGTCCTGACTGTTGGCGTTGACCCCCGAAGCGCCGAGCTTTATGGGGAATGTCTGCTGTTCCTGATTTTCAAGGGGAGTGACAGTCACGGAGGCGGAGACTGATTTCGTTGGATCGGCATTGGAAGTTGCAGTGACGAAGTAAGTATCCGTCGTAACAACCGGTGCAGGCGCAGTGTATGTGCCGTTTAAGACAGAACCGGCGTAACTCGTGTCTCCTGGAAGCCCGTTTACGGACCAGGTCACACCGGTGTTCGTAGTCCGGCCCACTGTGGCGGTATAGAGTTGTGAGAAACCAGCCTTCAGTGTTTTATTGGTTGGCGAAATACTGAGAGTAACAGGCGTTGTAGTGACGGTTACGATCACGGAAGCGGAAGCGGAAGGCGCGCTCACGCTAGTTGCCTTGACGGTTGCTGTACCGCCGCTGGGCATGGAAGCTGGCGCGGTGTAGTTACCGGATTGATCGATTGTTCCAGCAGAGGCAGTCCAATTTACAGCGGCTTTCGTCGTTCCCGAGACGGTATCAGTGAACGGCTGTACAGTCCGGACTGGCACTGTGGCCTTGGTGGGATAAATCGTGACCGCGACTTGAGGTTGCTGGACGCTGTTGCTCCCGCCTCCGCCACATCCCGCGGCAAAGAGAAGCGCCGCAGAGGGAAGGAGATTGTAGAAAGGGCATCGTCTCAAACGCCACATAAGAGCAAACACAGAACTCACTGATCACTGAATTTATTGCATGCTCTCGCTTATCAACTCTCCGTGATTTACAAGTGGTCCGACCGTTCCATCGAAATACTTTTGCGTTTTCGACCAGACTTCGATGGCAACGAAGCGGCCCAGCAGGCGTCCAGCGAGGTCCGCACCTCTAAAGTGAATCCCGCCATAGCGTCGGGACATACCTGCCTCATCCGCAGCCGCGGTGAATGTATCCCATCTCAGAACGATCTGATGGGCTGGTGTGGCCGATGGTTCAATCTTGGAGCTTCCTGCCGGTAAAGTTGCTGTGTTCCCGAAGTAGTCGCTGCCGGTCCACGCCGTCAGTATCTGCGCGGCGGCCGAACTATATGCGCTGTGACCCGATACGAAATCTGGAAACGGCGGAGTTGGGAACGTCGCCGCTTGGTACGGAATCCACCGAGAACCATCCATCTCGATCGTGCCTTTTCCTGGTCCACCCCAAGCGCGAATCGTTTGTCCGTGGAATAAGAGAGGAATCGCGGTGATCGGGCGCACGTAATCATAGGCTCTCTTGGCGTCCCATGCCGCTATCCCCGCGTCGAAGATAGCATTCGTCATGGCAAAGAACATCTTCACGTCGTCGTCAAGAGTGTGGTGATCCCGTGCCGACACGGATTGCGCGAATAGCGCCCAATGTCCCGGGGGTTGCTCGGAGTTTGGGCCATCTGACCAATACTCGGAAATCATTTTTTCCTTGTCCGTCAATTTTGCGCTTATGGCTACCAATTCCTCGGCTTGTTCTTGATACTCTTTCGATCCGTAGGGCGCCGGGCCAACGAGGCTGACCAGCCAACGAAACTCGTCTCCCTTCAACAACGCAAACGGCGCAACTTCGCACCACTGCGCACCGACGAATCTCTGAGTAACCATGTCGCCCGTGGAGTTCACGTACGTCAGCGGCTGCCAGTGGTTTGGATTCAACCCAGAGATTCGCACGGGGATATTGCTTGGTTTGTTAATCGAAGCGTAGCCCGTCCAGTCGGAATAGACACCCTGAGCCAGATCGCCCAGCTGATTGGATTTGTCGTGATGACGGAATTCGAGGACAGCTTCACAAGCGACATTTCCGATTCCCGGTGGCGTTTCGATGTCGGTGGAGTCGTCGTTCGGGTCGTAACCGAGTTCTTTCATTAATGGAACATAGATCGAGTCTTTGTCAACCGAAAGAATGTCAGTCAATGCGCGATACGCCGCGTAGCTGACTGCCTTTTCCTTGTTTGCGGCAGTGCTCTCGGAGATTGGACGCCGGAGTATGCCTTGCAACTGCGTTCCAACCGCTCTCTCATCGTAAGCGGTCCATGCGTCGTACATGCACGTGTGAACAATCGCAAGCGCCCTCGCGACGACAGGTGCTCCCAGTTTGGCATCACGCACTCCCTGCAATGCCGCATTATTCCACTGCACGACTACGTTGGGCGGGTCGGTACTCGCGTCCGCCAAGACGTGGAATAAGAACAGTTCGCACACCGACAGAAGAACCAGCGAAATGCCGAAGGAAAGGGTGGAGTGGCGAAGGTCTCCAGAAATTTTCAAGACTTTCCAACCTCGTCCATGCAGTCTAGTTCCGAGGACTGGCAGAATGCAACATCGGTTCGCTGAGATGCTTGTTCGCATTTCGTAACAAGAATTCCCAGCTAAGATTTGACATTCCGAAACTTGCGAGTCAGAATGCTGGCCTTGTTGTGCGGGCCCCTTAACGTCTAGACGAGTGAGGCGACAATGTCCCGTAATAACTCTCTCCTCGCTGTTATCGCAACGACTCTTCTGTGTTCGAGCTATGTATCGTATGCAGCCGGCCAATCCAGCGTGCCGGGTTCTACATCACAGCCGGCGAAGGTGCTGGCGCCGCGTAAGCCGGTTATGCCGGCGGTTGAGAACCCTGTCAAGTGGCCCGAGCCCGCTACGACGCGTTCCATGGTCGGCGGTTTCTGGATGACCGATGCCAATTTCAAATCGTCCATCCAGATAAAGAACGTGGTCGAGACCGACCCCGTCAAGGTAACGCCTGTTCTTTATTTGAGCAACGGAAAACGTTATCCCATGCGCGAAGTGGCGCTTGAACCATCGGGCACGGCGGTGGTCAGCATCAACGATGCGCTGAAGGAACTGGGCATCGCGCCTTGGGCGACTCTGTTTGGCTATGTAGAAGTCGAATACCACTGGCTCTGGGACCCAGTCTGTGTCACCGTGATCAGCATTGATACAGTGCACAGCGTCATATTCACTACTGGACTCAGGCCGTCGTTGCCAAGCAACCCCAAAGCACAGCGGTGGATGGCGGGTGAAGCCCGCCCTCAGCTGATTGAAGGAATGTGGTGGAAGCACGAAGCGAACGTAAACGGGTTTGTCGCGCTCTCCAACACGTCAGGGCGGGTCCTCGACGTAAGCCTCCACGTCACCGATGCAAAGAACACTTCCATGGAGAAGCGCACGGTGTCGATCTCACCGCATGGCACCAAGATGGTGAAGTTGCCTGACCTGGGGCAGGCAGGCAACTCGGGAGGAATCGAAGTAGGCTACGTGGGGAAGTATGGTGAACTGCTAGCTTCCGGAGGGCTGCAGGACAATAACGCTGGTTACTCCGCCGGCCTTCCATTCGTGCCGATTGTGAGTTCGTCCCCGGAGGTTTCCCATAGCAGCTACGCCGAAATTGGTCTGATGACAGGAGCCGCCGACCCGATGATGCAGTTTCCAGAGAACACGACGTTCACGCCTTACTCAGTGATGCGAAACGTCTCGGATCAAAACGCGACCATCACTCCCACGCTCTACTGGATGCGTGACGGTGCAGCGCAATCCAGGACGTTGCCCAAGCTGGTGCTCGCGCCAGGCACGTCGCGCAATCTCGACACACGCTCCTTGCTGAGCGCCGCTGGAATCGCAAGTCTGAACGGATCAGTAAATCTGATTTTGGATGTTCTAGGCAAGCCAGGAGCGGCTCTCCTTGCCAGCGGCAGCGTCGACAAGAAAAACACGTATGTGTTTGAAGTGATGCCTCATACCGTGCTGGAAAGTGCGTCGAAGGGAATCGGGTACTGGAGCACGGGTAACGGCGACGACACCATGGTCACGTTGTGGAACCCTGCCGACGAGGATCAGGATTTTGTCTTTACGCTTTTCTTCTCGGGCGGTCATTACAATTTACCGATTCACCTCGGCCCCAGGGTCACGCGGATGTTCAACCTCTCTGAGTTGATCCAGAATCAGGTGCCCGATGCGGAAGGCAACATCATCCCAGCCTCGGTGCATGAAGGCAGCGGAAAGTTGTCCGGCCCTCTGGGCGAGAACCAGCACATTTTGGTCAGCGTGGAAGCGGGCATTTACAATGTGCGCAAGGCTACTTGCGGTTGGATCTGCGACACGTGTCACGGCGCGGTCTCACCCCCCGACCCTTGGATTACAGCCGATCCCTGGGTGGTGGCGGTAAGTGGAAACACGAGTGTGACGTTCACAGCTCAATGGGATACTGGGGTCCAGCACAATTTGACCAGTGGCAGCACGTGGAGCAGCACTGCGCCGAACATCGCCACGGTTAACGCTGGGTCAGTGCATGGAGTTGCAGCGGGCGAAGCGACCCTGAACGCCTCGGACCTGAGTGAGCCTTTGGCGGGTCAGCAGTGCGGCTCTCCTCCGCCGGCATGCCCTCCCGATACCGGTGTCGGCGGCGGCGGCGGCGGGGGTGTCGGCCCCTACAAAGTAGAACCAATAGACACGGCCTCCCAAGGACCGGCGGTGTGCTCGGCAGGATACGCGGGCTGGGCCAGAAACGTCACGAACCAACTGCAGTATGCGAGTGGGTCGGCCTTCGCGGTCAGTGGTCTCGCAGTCGCTGATACACTTCAGATCGGAAGCAAGCATGATCTGGGAAGTGGGACGTCAACTGGTAAGTCCACTACAACGGGCGACGGCAGTTTTCCAGACACGTACTCGGTTTGTTCAACCGCATGCCCAGGAAGTGGCGAGACTGACGCCGTACAGTCTTGGACTGTGAACGGACTTGGGCTTGCCCATACCAATGCTGTGATCTACAAATGTAGCTCGATTTCGATCGATGGATACTAGCTATGGTGAGGAATCTTCTGCTCATTACCTCGCGTATGCTTGTTCTCTCATGCTGCTGTGTGAGTGCGCGTGGCGCTTCGCCACAGCGAACCGTAACAGGAATAGTAATTGACGCGGATGGTTCAGTGCTCGGGAGCGCGTTAGTACAGGCGGTACCCCTAGGCGCCGTTGGGAGCGGTGGAACCGTTAGCAGCGCACAATGGGTGCCCACGAACGATAGAGGTAGATTTCAGATTAGTCTGCCTCCGGGCCGATACGCGATCCGTGGTAAAGACGAAAAGGAAGGGTACCCCGACCCGAACTTTCTCCTGTCCGCGGATCCGAGCGCCAGGTTTCCAGAAATTCTGGTAAGCGATGATGACATTTCTGGACTACAGGTCATTGTCGGCAGAAAGGGTGGCGTTATCGACGGGACGATCCGCGAGGCCGATACACAAACTGCTATCGCCAAAGCGAAGGTTACCATTCGCGACGCTAGGAACCCTGGAGCCTTCGTTGAACTGTTCTCAGATCAGCTTGGGCATTTCCGATTCACGGTGCCCAGCAAGCCGATCCGAGTCTTTGCAACGGCGCCTGGTTACTCGACCACACATCTACTCAGCGGGAAGGATTTGATAATCGCAGCGGGGGATCATCGCACAATTTTGCTTGAACTTAAACACGAATGATACGGGAGCCTAAGAAAACTGGACAATGACTCCCACTGTGATTTGACATTCAGGAATGCACACGGCAAATGCTCGTGTCGTTGTATGGGCCCCTTAACCGCTAAATAAGTGAGGCTACAATGTCCCGTAAACACTCTCTCCTCGCTGTTATCGCAACGACCCTCCTGTGTTCTAACTATGTATTGTATGCAGCCGACCAATCCAACGGTCCAGGTTCCGCTTCGCAGCCTGTGAAGGTGCTGGCTCCGCATAAGCCGGTCATGCCGGTGGTTGAAAAGCCTGTCAAGTGGCCGACACCCGCCACGACGCGTTCAATGGTCGGTGGTTTCTGGATGACCGACGCCAACTTTAAGTCGTCCATGCAGATAAAGAACGTAGTCGAGACCGACCCCGTCAAGGTGACGCCTGTTCTATATCTGAGCAACGGAAAACGCTACCCGTTACGCGAAGTGGCGCTTGAGCCATCGGGCACGGCTGTGGTCAGCATTAACGATGCCCTGAAGGAACTCGGCATCGCGCCTTGGGCGACTCTGTTCGGTTATGTAGAAGTCGAATACCACTGGCTCTGGGACCCCGTCTGCGTCACTGTGGTCAGCATTGATACTCTCCACAGCGTCATATTTACTACCGGACTCAGACCGTCGTTGCCAAGCAATCCCAAGACGAAGGTTTGGATGGCGGGTGAGCCTCGCCCCCAGCTCATCGAAGGAATGTGGTGGAAGCAGGAAGCGAACGTAACCGGGTTTGTCGCACTATCCAATACGTCACGGCGCGTCCTTGACGTAAGCCTACAGGTCACCGACACAAAGAACGCTCTGATGGAGAAGAGCACGGTCTCGATTTCGCCTCATGGCAGCAAGATGGTAAAGCTGCCTGACTTGGGTCACATAGGCAACTCGGGAGGAATAGAAGTAGGCTACGTAGGGAGGTATGATGAGTTGCTGGCTTCTGGAGGACTGCAGGACAATGAGGTTGGGTATTCCGCGGGCCTTCCATTCGTGCCGATCGTGAGTTCGTCCCCGGAAGTTTCCCATAGCAGTTATGCCGAAATTGGCCTGATGACAGGAGCAGCCGACCCGATGATGCAGTTTCCCGAGAACACGACATTCACGCCTTACTCGGTACTGCGAAACGTGTCGGATCAAAACGTGACCATAGCTCCGACGCTTTACTGGATGCGTGACGGTCGCGCACAGGCCAGCACCTTGCCCAAGGTGATACTCGCACCGGGCACATCGCGTAATCTCGACATACCCTCCCTGTTAACTGCCGCCGGGGTCGCAAGTCTGAACACCTCGGTGAATTTGATTTTGGATGTGCTAGGCAAACCCCGATCCGTTCTTCTTGCCAGCGGCAGCGTCGACAAGAAAAACACTTATGTGTTCGAAGTGATGCCCCATGGTGTAATGGAAAGCGCGTCGAAGGGAATCGGTTACTGGAGCACGGGCAACGGCGATGACACCATGGTCACATTGTGGAACCCCGCCGACGAAGATCAGGACTTTGTCTTTACGCTCTTTTTCTCGGGCGGCCATTACAATTTACCGATTCACCTGGGCCCTAGGGTCACGCGGATGTTCAACCTCTCCGAGCTGGTCCAAAATCAGGTGCCAGACAACGAAGACAACATCATCCCAGCGTCGGTGCATGAAGGCAGCGGGAAGCTGTCGGGCACACTCGGCGAAAATCAGCACATTTTGGTCAGCCTAGAAGCGGGCATTTACAATGTGCGCAAGGCTACTTGCCATGACACCTGCAACACGTGTGACGGCGCGGTTTTCAGCCCGGAGCCCTGGATTGTGGACGACCCCTTTGCGGTGGCCGTCGGTGGCAACCACAATCTAACATTTAACGTACAGTGGAATACTGGGATCCAGCACAACTTGACCAGCGGCAGCACCTGGAGCAGCAGTGATACGAAAATAGCAACGGTGAGTGCAGGTTTGGTGAATGGAGTTGCCGCGGGCGACGATACGGTCGGTGCGGACGACGAAGGCGAGCCTTGGGCGGGCGAGCAGTGTGGCGACCCTCCTGAGGCATGCCCTGTCGATGTGGGTGTCCAAGCCAGCGGGGGCGGGGCGGTGACGCCAACCATAACCGGGCCAAACACGGTATGGTGGTTCAATGGCCAAAATCCGAGTCCAACAACATATCCCGTGTCTATAACGTTACACTCGACTGGTGGCCCAGGTACGACTTGGTCGGTTACCCAAGCCGACGCAAAGGTGAAACTGTCGTCAACCTCGGGCACGGACATTTCGGTAACGAGCACGGGCACACACTTCAGCGCAACTGGAGGCGACATTTCCATCACGGCCACTGTCGGCGACGCGGCGTCTCCGGCGTTTTCGATAACCAGCAGGACTCCGGCGGAACTTTCCTTTCTCAAATCGAGTACGGTTCTGGACACAACCTATGGGTATGTTACCGATCTCGACTACAATGTGCTTGACCAGCTCGGTTCCGTCATCTCCGGTGACATTTATTGGAACGAGGTTGTAGGGACGCCAACAAGCCAGAACGGAAGCAACTGGGGGACTTATGCACTCCAAACGGGGGGAGGCTCGACGCCTCTGTTGGACGAACTCAGCGGTCCTGACGTGAACGCCACCCCAACCCCGTCACCAAAGCCGAAGTATGACAATCCGCCGACGGGTGCCACAGTATACTTACTGGCAACTCAATTGATAAGGGTCGGCACCAGCACCAGTGGCAGTGGAGTCGAGGTCCAGTCGGACAATTTGACTTACTACATCGACAACGGCGCACACACGAGCATTGTAATACCGCCTCCGCCTCCTAAATAGGGATATCCAGTGACGAACAACTCCCCAAACTCCGGCAAAAGACTCCTAGTCGCGATCCTCTTTGTGCTCGCTTCCATGGCCCGTGCGTATCCTGGAAAACGTCTTCAGCTGCAACAGCTCGTTGCTGATTCCGATGTGATTGCGATTGCGGACCTCTCCAATATCCGGAATGTCGGTACTATTGAAACCGTTGTCGATGGGAACACGGTTAAAGCGAACGTATACAAGGCCGACGCGCTCCTCTTGCGAAGTCTAAAGGGCTCTTGTCCGGATCGGCTCATCCTTGGTTTCTATACACCCCGAGAGTTCGTAGGTTACCCCGGGATAGGAACCGGGCCGCAAATGGTCTTTCTTAGACAAGGCCAAAAAGGTTACGTTTTTGCTGATCGACACTATCCCTCCTTGCCTGCAATCGCCAACGCCTCGCCTCCTCCCGGAGCTGCTTCCCTCGATGACCCATTGCAGCGAGTTGTGGCGGAATTGGGCAGTGTGATTGCCTCAACTTCGGCGCCTACGCGCGACAAGTGGACGGTTCTTGCGAGGGCTTACGCAGTACCAAAATCCGCGTACTTTGCCTCGGCACTTCAACTTGGTTTGAAGGAAGCGAATGACGACGACCTAAAGTACCGGATCCAAGCGGAACTCATGTCGCGCGACGATCTTTCGCAACTGAGCGCTGCAGAGAAGTTGCTCCTAACAGGCGCCCTTAACGTCAAGCAGAAAGAGCTATTCCTTTCTGTGATCGCAAACCAGATCAAGAATCCTGATGCAGCGCCGATGTTAGCTCGTCTCCTGCACTCGGGTGACGCGGAAACGCGCAAGGCTGCGGCGGAAGGGCTATGGAACTCGGCCGATGTTAGAGCAGTTCCCGATCTCGTGAAGGCGTTGCAGGATGAGAACGAGCAAGTCAGGTTTTATGCGGTGAGAGCTCTAGCCGAGCTTAACAATGAGCCCAGATGGGGGCCGAGCGCCGTGGAATTTCAGGAACACCAGCAGCAGTATCTTTCGCACTGGCAAGATTGGGCGACTACTCGTCCCGAAAAATGAACGCCGTCGAATCGCGGATGCGAAGTGCCCACCCCCAGCAATCGGGCAACCTCCGTTGATTTCATCAGAGGGAAAATCGTGCCACACCTGCTCGAAAGGCTAGCAAGAAAGACCGCCAGGAACTTAGTTGTCATGAGGACATACATTGGGATTGGTACAGCAAATGGGGGCACTTCACGACCAGGTCTGGAGTGTAAGCGCCCTGTTACAGCAGCTATCCATTGGACAGGAGTTCTAGTAGCGCAAGCCACACCTCCACAAGTAGAGGCATTTTGCAGAACGAACCCGAACGGGCCAGACATCGAAAATCGCGACCGTTGGTTCTGCGACGACTGTGACGTGGTTCTGCGATTGAAATACATGGATGGGCTGCGGATCGCCATCGTCGTGCGGGAGTCCTGCCGTCCTCTCCGTGGCGAGTTGGAAACTGTACACCAAAGAGTATGACGTTACCGCCTCGCCGCATCCCCGACACTCGAATTGGGAGTTTTGTGCGCTCTCCAATGCAGCCTCTCTCAGCATCGCGTGACCGCTGGCAATGACTGCCGACTCGACGCTCCCATCTTGCCGGACGCCGACCGTCACTTCCACGTCGCCTTGGATTCTTGCTTGTCGTGCCAACGGTGGATAGCGAGGCTGAGCCAGTTTGGTAAGCACAACCACTCCGCTTTGTGCCGCACCGGAGCTTTGACTGGACTGGGCGGAAGCACACTCGACGAAGGTGAAGAAGCTTACAGCCCCGACCGCCAAGATTAGTGACATGAAACCACGCTTCATACCTGAGAGTTTAGAGCGGGTTAACATGGGCCGCCAGAATCGCACCGAGCGTTCAAGCGTTTCAAGATGGCTATCGTTTTGTTGGCATTCTTCTTGATGGCCGGATCGTCTGACTTATCGCGCATCTCCCTTACATAGATGATTGCTCTCTCGACGGTTGCCCATCGCTCACTTTGAGGGCCTTCGATCTTCCATTCCCAAGTACCCAAGACTTCCTTCGTTGATCCTCCTTCTTCGATATCTATATGCTTGTTGGTGAACACCAGAGAGTAATCGAGAATTGCCGGAATTACGTCACTGCTGTGCAATGCAGGCTTGTAGCGCAAATCGGAATCTATGCTGCCCCTAAAGTCAGTCCCTTTCCACTCCACCTCTGCGCGATCTCCCCGCACCCAATTTTCGCCAATCAACCCAGCTTGAGAAGTCAGCAAGACCTCCCCGCCTTTGGGGTATGGATTCGAGCAACCGAATATTCTTGATGTTTTCTTCCAGCCTTCGGGCGTCAAGAGCGCACCATCCGCTATGAGTTTCTCGTATTGCCTCACAACTCGTTCTGTCGCCTTTTCGTTGGATTGGGGAGCTTGAGCAACCGCCGCTATTACCGTTATCGAGATAACTAGCAGCATCGCGTGGAACCGTGCGAAGCGAACGAAGTTCGAGATTCGGAGAAGGACCATGCCTCTAAAGGATAGACCCGCGACAATTCGCGTACCACATTACCTTCGCGCATGACTCGATTCACGGTCGGAGTGTTCAAAGGGAAGGCTGGCATTCACTACGGAGCCGTACTCCGAATCCCACTCGCCGTGTCCGACTCTTACGCTCCGTAGCTCCCGATGGCTCAAGTGAAAGTTGTTCTGGAACTGGGCATCCCATTCAAGCCAATCTTGCGGGACCTGAAGCGTGATGCCTGACGGATGAAGCTGGATTATTCGACCATTCCGGGTTGCGAATCTCCCGATGCGCAGATCGACTTCTGTGTAGGCTTTCGCCGCAACGGCGTTAGTGCTATTGCGATGATCAAATAGATGACGGCAAGACGTGCTTTCCGTTTGGCTTCCTTCCAAGCGTCTGCGTCGGGAGATCGCAATGCCGAAAAGAATTGCCAGAGCACAAAGGAGATCAGCCCTAATCCAGCGCAAAACAGAAATGCGAATACGTATCCGGTCATCTCGTTGTTCATCGTTTCGCCCATGTCGCAAGGGCACCGAAAAAGGTGTATCTGTATACCGTTGCCCAGTAATCACTGATACGAGGCAGGACGTTTTCGCTGATCGACCAGAATGCCGATCCTCGGCACTCCGGCAACACGAATGCCGTCCAAGACGGCACTCACGGTGCCGTACCGGGCGCGAGCATCAGCCCGGATATAGACCTTTCTCTCCGCGCCTTGGCTGAGGCCCTCTCGGATTTTGCCGGGTAGCTCTCCCGCAGTCACACAGCCGCTGCCGAAGAAGATGTGTCCGTCACGCATGATTGCGACGACGAGGGCGTCCTCCCTGTCTGCACCGGGCATTCGTATCGGGTGGTCAACTCTCGGCAAGTCAGTTCCGGCACCTGCATCGATGATCGGAACAAACATGGGAGAGAGGAAAGAATATCCTTCCATCTCGGGAAGCAACATCGCAAAAACCAGCACGACCATGACGCTGGCAAAAGCCGTCACGTCGATCTGGCAGATCGGTCTCAGCGAGTTGGTGCAATTCCGGAGCATCTCCGTTACTTAGACACCGCACTGAGTCTTTCACGCCCAAGCATTCACAAACAGAGTAACCTTAGTGTCAGCTTGTCGTCGGCATGTGCTTCGACGGGTAGGGCTTGTTTGTCTGAGTCGGTCTCAGAAAGCGTGGGAGAAGGTGAAGGAAATTTTTAGGGCGGGCAGGTACAGGTGGGAATGAAGGTCACGCTGTCTTTGTCAGACTCCTCCTTGCGGCAATGAAGGCTCTTCTTGCAAAGTAGACGAAGAAAACCAGCGCCCACACCTCAAACCCGAGATTCATTGTATCCCACGTTCGGAGGGGATATGCCGTGATGACTCTCCATACAAGGCGATGACGAAATTCAGCAACTCCCCCAAAACCCAACAACCCGCAAACGAGCGCAAGAAATGTAAACAGCACTCCGGCAGGAATTGGGTGTCGTAGATCGAGCGCCTCCTGCTTGTGCCTTCGCCTGTCGATTGACCGCCCGATCAAGAACCAGAAGAAAGCGATTCCCAACAGTCGATTTGCGTCGTAGCTGAGAATTTCGTTTAGGGTCTCAGGTTCGCTAATGCCTAGAGCCGTACGTATGCTCGATTTTGAAATGCGCGCAAGTGCGGGCTGAATCTGGTTCACATAGACATCGCGAGTTAGCCAGCCGGGTAGTTCTGAGGGTTTCCAATTACTCATCGGAAGCCTGTGGCTTCGCACTGTGTCCGCCCGCTTTGCAAGGTGTTCCGGGCGGTGGGCCATCTTGCGGCCTGCAGCGAAAGTTCTTACGCGTCGCCTGCTTCGCGCAATTCGAGCAGAGGTTCGTCCCACTTGGAATCTTGAATCCGCAATCTGAGCACACCTGTTCCGGTTTCTGCTGATTTACGGCGGATACGTCGCTACCCGCTCAAGAGCTTTGGTCCTCGATTTCCAAACCTACATCCAGGGTTGCCCGGTCACTGATAGCAACGCGCCTCACGCAGCGCACCAAACGTGAAGTAACGATTGGGGAGGAAGCCTGATCCCTGGTCTGTCCCCGACTGGTGCCTCGGCGGGACCGGACGGAACCTTCGGCAACCGCTTTGATGACCCGGAAGCGATGTACCGGGTTCTGTACGCATCCTCGGAAAGAATGGGTTGCTTCCTGGAAACCCTAGGTCGATTCCGCGTCGATCCCAAACTCCTGGCTGAATTGGCCAAGATTGAAGGAGAAGATGACTACTTTCCGCTTGGGGAAGTACCGTTGGAGTGGGCGGAGAAGCGGGTAATGGGAGCAGCCAGCGCCGACGGAGAGTATGCCGACATTTGCAGCAGTGAGTCGGTCAGCCGATTGCGAAATTTGCTGGCAGTTCATCTGGAGAAGTTTGGGTCGAGAAATTTGCGAACCCTGAGTAAACGGTTCTGAGGACTCTGGCAGGTTTGACTTCTACCGTACCTGAACTATCTGCTCCTTCCGCCGCCAGACTGGAAGCGCAGGTGATCCGGCTGCCAGTTCGCCCACCGTGGGCGATGGAGGAACGACCTTGTGCAAGGTAGGCTGTTCAGCAATACTGGTATTTTCTGTACCTTTTGTCTTTCCTGCGATAATCGTCTTGTTCGGGATCGTTTCGTAGGCATAGCCCGTGAGCGTACCAGTCACTGTGGTTCCGCTAACCTGAACGGTTAGCCGCGCCCAACCATAGTGGGTTTGCCCCTTTATTTTGAACCTCAGGCCGAGGTAGCGACCGCTAACGTTTACCCAGTTGCCGCCTGAAAAAGTCCCCCCCGGATTGTAAACAGCCGAAGCCAGCAGCGCAGGCTTGTGGTAAAAAGCGTGGCTGGCGGGAATCCGCGCTCCACGGCGGAGTGCTTCAGCAACCTCCTGCTGGAAAGTGTGGGAGATGCTGGCTTCAACAGCGTTCCCTTGAGCGGCCTTCTCTGAAAGTCTGAAAAACGACGTGCTGGTGTTGTGGTATGACGTGTTCAGGATCGTGAAGTCTGCGATTCCGTCATGGTTCAGATCGAGTTTATAACTGTCGTGCAGGCCAATTATGATGTGAGTGGACGTGTAAACAATCTTCGCCTCGGCGGGATGCGCCAGAACCAGCATTCCCACTCCTGCTGCACTCGCCGCAAGCGCATACATGTTGAGTCGTTCGTGGGTTGACTCGGAAAGGTCAGTCGGTGTCCTAGTAGGTCGGGGAAACCGTTTCATGAAAGTAGCTCCTTCAGCAGTCCGCATGATCGGAATAGCAAACTCACGGAGTGATCTGGAATACCACACCCGCACCGCCCGCGCCGCCCTGTGTAGTAGTGCCGTAGAGGTTGCCTTGCTTGTCGAGAATCAGGGCAGCTGCGGGATTGGCTCCGTCCTTGCCTGTGAACCTGTGCAGAACGCTGTACTGCCACGTGCCGTCAGAACGCGGCGACAGCTTGAATACCACGCCACAACCAACGGCGCAAGCGCCTATGCCGCCATCGGCAGTTGCGCCATACAGATTCCCTGCTTTATCAAACACAAGTCCGGCCCCTACCCCCTCGCCGTTTTTGCCCTGCTCGAAGTTGTGCAGGATGGTTTCCTTCCAGTGGCCTTGAGGGTCGCGGGACAACTTGAACACTGTGCCGCACCCGGCGTTGTAGCATGTGTATTTTCCGCCCGTGCTCGTCGTGCCGTAAAGGCTACCAGAGCTATCTGGCACCAAGCCCGCGTACGGAACTTCGCCGTCCCCCTGAAACGCCTGAAAACTATGCAGCAGAAGATGCTTCCACCCGTGGTTCGCGGTGTGCCTCAATTCGAACACCGTGCCCCAGTCTCCGCTTATACCCTTACCTCCTAGTTGCGTGGTGCCGAACAGATTCCCGGCTGCGTCCGCGATCACGGCATCCGGGCTGTCCCCGTCGACGCAAGGAATTGTCGGACAGAAGCTGTAGAGCGTTTTCAGGGTCCAGCGCGAACCTCGGATCAGTTCGGAGATCGCGCCTCCGTGGCCCGTACCTCGTCCGAAAGGTCCGTAAAGGTTGCCTGCTTTGTCGAGGAGTAGATTAGATCGACAGCCTCCGCGGTACAACACAGCGAAACGCCAGCCGTCGGAGTCCGGTGAAAGCTCGAAGATCGCTTCCTCGCTGGCGCCATAGATATTGCCGGTGGGGTCGAGAGTCAAGCCGGCGATGGGGAGTGAGCCGTCCAAGCAGCCGTGTTCTGCACAGAAGCTGTGGAGAACCTTCTCAATCCAGCGACCGCCCGAAGAAGGACTCAGCTCGAAGACGGTGCCATATCCGTATGCACCGCCGCCCCAAGTCGTGCCGTACAGATTACCTTGTGCATCGAGGACCACGGGGGCGAAGGGTCCACCTCCATCTTCGCCCTTGACGGCGAACGCATGCAGCACTTTGTAATTGGTGGCGGTTAGAGCACGGGCGGGCAGCAGCACAGCCAGCGCAGAAAAGCAGAGTGCCTTGGCAAGAAACACAGAGGTTTGGCATCGCATAAATTTCCCCTCTTCGGGGGAAGAACCGCGCCTCGGTCGACTAACATTATACCCCGGATTCCAACCTTTGCTGCGGTGGCACCGACCCCCAACTGGGCCAAAGCTACCGCATGCGATGACTATCCTAAGTTCTCGGGCCGCTAGTCGTCCGGGCCCTCCGGTCCCAGTGGGTCACCCTGATAGTTTGTGAAATAAGTAGGGGTGTTGTAAGGCGGATCGATTGGGATCGGCGTAAAGTCCCTGTAGGGAAATAAGAAAAAATCCTGCAGCGGAACATTGCCCGGAGGGCGGTTCCAGTCCGGAGCAAAGGAATCGGCGAAGGGATATTTATCTTGAGAATTGATGCTCCCGATTCCGCTCGCGCCCAGGAAATTGTACTCGGCGAACGCGAGAATGCTGCCAAAGTCATGCGTAAATTGAGGCGGAGGGGGATAGCTGGGAGGACCAGAGATCGCTCCGGAAACGTAACCTGCCTTTGTGTAGGGCGAAACGACCAGCAGCGGCACGCGGAATCCGTAGGTTTGAGGCTGAAAGAAATGCCGGTCTGACTGGCAAAATCACGGGCCAGTTTCGCAAGTCTTTGAGAATCAGCGGTAAGTGATTGAGCCTACAGGCGGCGTTTCGAAGCCCTCCCTCTCCGCCATACTAAGAATTTCCCTCGTAAACAGGAGTCCATTCCGTGGCTGCTAATTCGGCTACCCCTTCTGCAAACAAGCTGCCTGGCTTTACCGGCTGATGCCGTAGTGGCCCGGTTCGATGATATGCTCCTGATTCTGCTCCCGAGTCGGATTCTCCCGGTCGATGGTCTGCACTGTTTCGGGAGTGGGAGCTTTTCTAATTTCCGCCTTTCCTTCGAGTACGTTATCGCGCCCCTGCTCGCGGGCAATCGGCTGTTCGTGGCGTTCACGCTCGCGTAAAGACGGGTTCAGCTTTTCCAAGGAAGGTCCTTGCGCTTTGCGCGACAACTCGGAAGCGGATTGCCGTGCGACTGAGTGCGCTACCGACTCGCGCAGCAGGTCTTTATCGGTGGTCACAACCGTGATGCTCTCGCGGCCTCGCGAAGCAGCCACGTAGAACAACTCTTTCCGCATCCCATCGGCGGAAATGACAACACCATCGACAGACTTCCCCTGGCTGCGGTGGGCGGTGACAGCGTAGCCGTGTGTGAATTGCTTGTAATTCTCCGGCAGAGCGCGACCGTCCTGCAGATGAATGCGGCCCTGCCCGTCAATGCGGGAAACCGTCACCAGTTCGCCGTTGGTAGCGCGAAAGCCCGGCTCACGTCGATTTGCGGTCAGCAGCAATTTGTCATTGGGAGCGATTTCGATGGGGCGGCGCTCACAGACATCAAAGCATTTCGCCTGCTTTACTGTGAACTCGCGCTCTTCGCCGCGTGCGTTGCGGGCAATGATCTTGCCGTCTTCCACTCCTCTGACTTCCAGCGATTCATGCCTCGCAACGCCCTTGATCGCCCGATGAAATTCCAGCACTTGGCCTTCAACATAGTTCCGCACGTCACTTTTCTCAGCAGTCGTCCAGTTCAAGGGTACGTGGTGCTGCTGATGAGTAGTCTGTCCCAGTTCCCCTGTGCGGGTACGCTCAGCGCGGATAGCCTCGGTAATATGGCCGATCTCTTCGTGTGTGGGGGCGACAACCAGCACACTGAATGGTTGCCCTTTCGCATTGATTTGAGCCTGAGCTTCTGAGTAGGCTTGTTGAACCACCTGCGCCCGGTCGGACCAGGGAACCTCACGGACAGCACCAATTTGTTCCAGCTTGCCGAAGCCGCGCTCAGGATCACGGCGCAATTCCTGAATCGCATCGCGATAGCCTAGGGCGGTCTGGCGTTGCACTTCGCAAAGCGAAACACTCCTCAAGTGAGATTCTCTTTCGAGCACTCGAAGTGCGTCGCTAGCCTCGACACTCCGAATCTGCTTGGTGTCACCGCTGAAAATGATTCGCGCGGATTGCTGGTCAGCCAGCCTTAGTAGTTCGGACATTTGACGACCGGAAACCATGCCTGCTTCATCGACGATCAGAGCTTTCCCGAACAAGTCCCTTTGCGCACTCTGGCCCTGTAACAACCGTTCCACCGTGATGGCATCCGAGAAGCCGACTTTCTGCAGTTCTTCAACTGCGCTCATTGTGGGAGCAACCGCCAACACTTGGCGACCGCTTTCTTCGAGGCCGCGCTGCAGCTCTTGCAGCGTGGCGGTTTTCCCGGTGCCTGCCGCCCCACGAATGTTAACCGCAAGATCACGGGAATCGAGAACAAATTCGATTGCCTCTTTCTGCTCGGGGCGGAGGAAGGCGGAATCATTGAATTCATGCTGCCCGCCTAGCCGCTCAAACTGACCGATTCCACGATTGATCCGCTCGATCATGTCGCGCTCACGGTCAAGACTCTCGCGTGTGGCGACTTCCTTCCCAGCCTGGAGGATTCTGCCGGTGCTTTCTTCCAGTGAAAACTCACCTTTCAGTTCCGACAACTCGATCCGGCCCCGGCCATGACGGAGTGCTTCAGTCAACAGTTCATGGTCGAGCGCCACAGAGACGCGCTCAAAAACGTGTTGTTTTGCGTAGTCGAGGGAAGGAACTGCACTGTCCGGTCCTAGTCGCTGCGTTTGGGATCTGTCCAGGACTTGTTCGCGGATTTGTTCAAGGGTTAGGCTCTCCTCTGGGGTTAATCGAGCAGTTTGGCGCGAGTGCACCTGCGCAGTTGAAATCTCAACCAGCTTATCGGCCCGCGACTCACGAACCAGAACGGCAATTTCGTTGTCGCTGGGCTGGTGACCCTTACTCTCGACAAACTCGGCAATGGCCCGGTCACGCTGCTCGCTACGCTGACTGTATTTTTCGAGCAATTCATCGGAGACACCCTTGATCTCAAAACCCAGGTTCTTGCCCTTGGAGCTGCGCCGGTCCTCGATCTTATAGCCCAGAGACCGGACTTCGCGGGCAAGCGCGTTCCGGTAGACTTCAGTCAGGTACGCCCGCTGCTCGTAGATATCGGAGGCTTGCAGCGCCTTCCAGCGGCCCTCAGCGCCGTCGTAGGTCAGATTAGCGGCAACCGCGTGGGTGTGAAGCTGGGGATCAAGTTCGCGGCTCGTGTCGTGATGGTAGACAGACAATACAAGATTACCCGTGGTGCGGTTATCATTCGCCTGGTCCCTTCGGACGCGGCTTGCTGCGCGATGCTCCAATTCTGTCAGCGTTTCTCCAACGGCCTTCTTGTGAGCTTCCACAAGTCGTGCGTCCCGACCGGGTTGGGCCATGATTGAAACCGACTTGGGAGCCGAGATGGTGAAGTCGTACAGATTTCGACCTCGGCTTTGGGTGCTGCCATCAGCGGCTGTGCGGTCGGCGCTGTGGCGTTGCCGGAGGAATTCACCACTCTGCGGATCGACGCCCTGGCGCAGCGCCTCGAATTGTTCCGACTGAACTTCCCCTGCCAAGCCGAGCATCTCCGCTCCCCGGCCTTGCCATTGACCCGTTACACGCTCCCCTTCGGCGTAGTAGTCGCTGTGCTGCAAATGGCGTGCGGAGTAGCCTGCTCCGTCGGACATGGCGCGAATGGTAAGCATGGTTGAAGACCTTTAACGTCTCACTTGCAACGAAGACACCATCCCTAACGCTCCGCGTTAGGTGCGGTGTCGCGTGCGCGACTTGAATCTCGTCCGGTGTGCATCCGGCCTTATCCGGTGTACATCCGGCATCTGTCCGGTGCTTTCCGGCCATCCTCTGACCTCCGTTTGGCGTCTGTTATCAGTAACGGCATTTCGCCGGAGTCCATCTCGCCTGACGCTCTCGGAGGAAATTGTGGACGCCAAATTTGAAGCCATACTCAACAGCCTGCCTACGAAAGAGCCGCGCTCGCGTTTGGAACCTTATAGCGAGCTAATCACTGAGATGCGAAAGCGAGGTCACAGCTATCGAGAAATCACGCAGGTACTCAAGAAAGCTTGTGGCCTCAAGGTAGGCACGAGCACGGTGAACGACTTCGTACTCGCACGGTCGAGATCAAAAACGAAACGGTCTGTTTCGCCGTCCGGGACAATAGAGACTACGAAGAACACAAGAGCACTTACAGGAACGTATAGGAACACTAAGGCTCAGGAGAGCACCGGAAAGCCTCACAAGGAACTGGAAGGCATTGCAAAGACGATTAAGGAATTGAAAGACCGACCGCTGAAAACGCGGGCGAAAAAACTTTTATTTGAATACAACCCAGACGAACCGTTGCGGCTTCATCGTAATCAAAGAACGAAGGAGTAGCCATATATGTACGACTCCAACACCGCTGCAACAGCCGAACGGAAAAATTCCGATTCACCTTCTGTCGTCTCGTCCACCGCCCCGTCCGAAGCGCGTGATTCTCACCATGGGAGGAAAAGGAGGAGTCGGCAAAACCAGCTTTATGCTTGCCCTCGCCGAATGGTTCCAGAGCCATGAGATTCCGGTAACGCTTCTCGACCTGGACACCGAAAACAAATCTCGCGGAAGCTTGAAGCACTACTTCGACGGCAGGGTGACCAAGGTGAACATTCACACCGCTGCGGGCCTTGACGCTTTCGTTGACCACTTGGCAGAGGGCGCTCCCATCATCCTGGCGGATATGGGCGCGAGTTCTGGGCAAGTGACTCACGAGTGGTTCGACATCATGTTTGAGGATGTGGCAGCTACCGGTGTGACGTTCACGGCCATCGGCATCGTCACTCCCGACCCGGCGAGCGTGGAAAGCATTCTGAGCTGGGCTGCCCGTCTGCAAGACAGAGTGAACTACGTTGTGGTTGAGAACGCCATGACACATCAAGCTGATTTCTCCTACTGGCAGGACAGCGAGCAAGCTAAGCAATTTCGCACGGTCTTCCAGCCAGTTGTCCTCACGATGGAGTTTCGTCTGCCGCAACTCGAAAACCCCGCCCGACAACACGGCGTCACACTCGGCCAGATCGTCGAACGCCGGCTTAAAGTCCCGGAGCTGCAGAGAGCCTCACTGGTCATTCGCGCTCAGAGCTATCGGCGGCGGCTCTTTGAGGAAATTGACAAAGCCAAGGGGTTGCTCTTGCCGTGAACGCTCCAGCCCAAACTCGTAGAAGAACAATCTGCTGAGTCCGATTTCATAGACGACATCGCCGAACTGCTACCCGCAGAACAGCGTCCGCTTTGGTATCGTGACATGGCGCACTTGCGTCGCTTGCCCGCCGATGACGAGATGCTACGGATTGCTCGCGCTATGGGGTTTCTGGCATTGGTGACGCGGCAAACTCCCGCACAGATCGCCACTGAGCGGGAAAAGCTTGCCACGATCTTAGACCATAGCATCAAGGCCATTCAGTCCGCCCGACAAGATGCAGTCGCTTTGCATCAACAACTCGAAGAACGACTGGCACAGTTGCCAGCGGAAATCTCCGAGGGCATCAGTCCCGCAGCTATTGCCGCGAAACTCAGCGAGAGTCTGCGCCAGCAGTTTGTGGCAAGTGGCATTCCTGAAACAGCACAAGCCCTAGCCGTCATCTCGAAACAAACGAAGCAAGTCGCGGGAGAGTTTGATCGCTCGTCCAAGCAACTGACCGATTCCTATCGAGGCGCTGCCAGCGATGCCCGCAGGGCGCTCGATGAAATTCGCGGAAGCATCGAGTATGCCACGCCACCGCGAAGCGAGCCGCACACGATCTAACGCACACTTTCCTCCGCGAATACAAGTGGTCGGTCCTCGCCCTGTGCAGTGCGGCTCTGGCCGTAGGATTTGCGCTGGGAATCCTCTATTACCGCTGGGTCAATTCAACGGCACCGGAACCAACCCCGAACGCGGTCGTGGTTCCATCCAAGCCAGAGGCAGCAGCGCCAGACACCACTACAACTCACCATGCCCGCAAGATTCAAAGTAAGGCCACATCGAAGGATGAGGCGGCGCAATGAAGCACCCGAACAACATCCCACGTATCCAACGTCTTCTTTCGCTTCCACATGAACGCAACCAGAACTGCGAAGAACCCGTCAAGGGGCAGGCCCGCTGGCGCGGTTCCCTCCGGTCGCCCTTGACTGAACCTTCGCAGTTCCGACCCAACCCGCAACTATGGAAGCGAAAGAAGAAAATCGAAATGTCACAGCCTTCGTTCCGCCGGAGTCAACATGTCTTCCCAATCCCAGCCTTCCACTTCTAAGCTGTCTTCCCATCAGAGCAGCTTTCAATTCACAGTCGGCGGCGAAATGGAGCCGCTTGCTGATGCCGAGGCGGCGGCTGAGTTTCTACAGGTGAGTCCGCGTCGCATCCTTGAGTTGGCACGGCGTGGTGTTCTTCCCGGTTATCCGCTTGGCAGTGGCCCCCGCCACCTGTGGCGATTCCGCCTTTCAGAACTTGCTCGTCTCTGTTCGGAAGCAGGGTACAATGCGAACGGCAGTCTCACGTGCCTAGAGGAGAAATCTGAAATGGCACAGAGACATCAACGTGGTTGGTTAAAGAAAGAGCGACGCAACAACGGTGAAACTTGGATGCTGTTTTTCCGCACAACTCGGGAATCCGACGGTAAACGAGTTGAACAAAAGGTTGCGGTCGGAACCGTCCGCGACTTGCCGACAAAGGCCTCGGCCTGGGCGGAAGTGGAAAGACAGCATATACAGATAAACAAACCGGACTTTCGGAAGCGCGCGACGTTTGCGGACTTGGCTCAGCACTACCAACAGCACGAGCTAGGCGAGCGGCGGAGTGCGATTGTTGATCCGAAAGCCCACACAACCATTGCTGGATACAAACGAGTGCTACGCAATCGTCTGCTGCCGCGATGGGGCAAGCGAATGGCGCTCAGCATTCAGCCATTGGAAGTCGAAGAGTGGCTTTCTGCGGTGAAGGAAGAGGAACTGCTGGAAAATCCAACTCTCGACAAGATGAGACGGGTCATGTCGTTGGTCTATAAACACGGCCAGCGCTATGGTCTCATTTCGCGTCGAGAAGAGTGCAACCCGCTACGCTTTGTCCGCTGCAAGACCATCAGCAACTACGAAGCGGTGATTCTAAGTCCGGAGCAGGCCTTCGCAGTTTTGGTTGATCTGCCTGAACCGGAAAGAACCCTGACGCTGCTCGCTGCCAGTACGGGCCTACGGATCTCCGAGTGCTTGGGCTTGCAATGGCTGGATGTAAACTTCGACGGATCGCTCATCCATGTGCGGCGTACCTGGACTTGGGGAAAGGTCGGACAACCTAAGAGCAAGGCGTCACAAGCTCCGGTTCCGATGCATCTTCTTCTGGCAGAATTCATGCGGGCGTGGCAAATCCGCACGCCCTACCCACAACCCGAAGACTGGGTATTTCCCAGCTTCAGACTAGGCGGTAGGAAGCCGCGGGCGGCAAACATGCTCGTGGAAGACTATCTCCGGCCAGCAGCCGTAAAAGCGGGAGTGATCGCCGAGGGAGATCCATGCCGTTTCGGATTCCACAATTTACGGCATTCACTGGCATCGTTTCTGGTCCGCAGCAAGACCGACCCGAAGACGGTGCAAGCATTGCTACGGCATTCGGACGTGAAGACTACGCTGCAACTGTACGCACACAGCGTAAGCGCCGACCGGATGACGGCCCAAGGGGAAGTACTTCAGGCCATTCTTGGCGGCGCTACTCCCGCCAACAGCGGACTGAATGCGGACTGAAGCGATTTTGCTGATTGGACGTAACTGCTTTGAAATGTGGTGGCCAGGGACGGAGTTGAACCGCCGACGCCAGCCTTTTCAGGGCTGCGCTCTACCACCTGAGCTACCTGGCCACGCTGCGACGCTCCACGGTCCGGACGCTTGCGAGTGGTGGGCTACGCCTGACTCGGCGGAATTGCCGGTAATCGCGGGCAGTCGAAATGCGGGAGCGCGTGGAACAGCCACGATTATAACAACCAAGCTGGATTCACTCAATGCGGCGGGACGTGGTTAGCCACAACTCGGCCCGTCGCATTGGTTCATCCTACAAATCGGTTTCCAGTCGCCGCGGTACTTCCTTGCTTCTCTCTCACTCTCCGGCCGAGGTACCGTGACTCTGAAGCCAGGATGCGAGCTGCGTTCCCTGCTGCGCCTTGAGATCGACGCAATAGTTTATGCGTTCGAGCGATTGTTTGAGTCCGCGCTCGGACGCGGGAGATTGATGCGTAGCGAAGAAGTCCTTCACCTCGTCGCGCATGCTCGCGTCACAGAACGAACCAGTTGCTCTCACAATAACTCCACCTCCGAATGCACCACCCAGATTCGCGACGTCGTTCCAATGCGCCCGCGCAAAATCCCATGCGAGCCTTGTCCCGGCTGGGTTTCGCATTACGCCAGAAATCACGTACGGAGCATCTTGCGAGCGCACATCGGGCGAAATTGCGTACTTCAGCGTCCTCTCCAGCAGTTTAGGATCGCTGAAGCGAGTGAGTATTGCCTGGTAAACGTATCGTTCTTCGGGCGTCTTGGCAGTTTTCAGTCTAGCCAAGACTTGGTCGTACAAGGTTGCATCACCATCGCGCGCGGTAATCGACAAAGCCACCGACAACAGTTCGTGATCCACGGAAGACGGATCCTGCATTGCCTGCTCGGTCAGCTTGCGTGCCACCGCTTCCACTTCCGGATCGCGTGCGGTGTAGCCCAAAGCATGCATAAGTTGTGCGCGAACGCTGCTCTGATCAGAGGGCTCGCCCGGCTTTGGCACCCATCCTACGTCTTTCGCAGCCGGCGTCAGGAGTTGACGAACCCAGAGATCATACGACTCGCGATCTGCGCTGTTCACCAAATGTTCTCCGATGAAATCCAACTGCCGGACCAACTCAGTCAATACCGCGCCGGTACGATCCGATTGCAAGCCCTGAGCCACGGCCAGATAGTCGCCGATGGGCTCCCGATTCACGCGGACGGAAGCCCAGATATCTGATAGCAGCATGATCCGCTCCGCCGGGGTCAACGCGGTTTCCACATCCTTCGCCATTGAGCGCACCGCGTCCGTCTCGTAGCCCGACCGGTAGAATCCCTTCGCTCCCACGTTAGCGAAGATCCATGGAGCGCATCCGGAAAGATTAGCGACCTGTTCCTTTCGAGTGAGCAGTTCACATTTCTCACCGCTTCCTGCTTTGCCATCTTTCAGACAAACCGGAATCTCCCACACTTCCTTGCTGCCGGCATTGAAGAGGCTACGGTCATAGAAATAACGCTGCTGTGCCAAGCCGACGCCTGCGGAAGTTCCTGAGCACCGGTTCTTCACGCTGACGAGCGGCGCGCCCGGTTGCTCCACCCACGTGGGCATGATTTGATCGACCGGCTTCTTGGAAACTTGCGCTTGCGCGTTCCAGAAATCAGACGCCGTGGCATTTCCGTAGGCATGTTGCTTCAAGTAGGCGTTCACGCCGGCGCGGAAAACCTCCGGACCAAGATAGTTTTCCAGCATGCGCAGCACGGCAGCCGTTTTTCCGTAGGAGATATCGTCCGCCAGCTCCAGGATCTCCGCTGGAGTGTCTGCTTTCTGATGGATCGGGTGAGTGTTGATCAGAGAATCCGCATTCATGGCCTGACCCGATTCCCTGACGTCTTCGAGATCCATATTCCACTCCGGCTTCCACGCCTCTAGTGGCTTGCTTGACATCCAGGTAGCGAAGCCTTCGTTCAGCCAGATATCGTCCCACCACTGCATGGTGACCAGATCCCCGAACCATTGATGCGCCATTTCATGAGCGATGACCGAAGCCACCTCCTTTTTCAGGGTTAACCCAACATGCTTGTCATCCACCAGACAGCAGAACATCGCGGAAGGTGATGCAGCCCGTGTTCTCCATGGCGCCGGCCGAGAAGTCGGCGAGCCCAACCAAATCGAGTTTTCCGTATGGATACTTGATACCGAAATAGTGGTTGTAATACCGCATGATGTTCTCGGCCGCATCGAGGGCGAACGTGCCCATCTCCTTTTTGCCTGGACTTGTGTATACGCGGATCGGGATACCGTCAGCCGAACCTTCGATGAATTCGAAGTTCCCCACGACCATTGCGATCAGATAGGATGACATCTTGGGCGTGGTTGCGAAACGCACCGTGTGTTTGCCGTCCCCAGGCCCCGGCGTGTCAGAGACTACTTTGGTGTTTGAGATTACGGTCATTCCCTGGTCTGCAGTCACGACCACGTCAAACGTCGCTTTGTAAGCCGGCTCGTCGAAAGAAGGAAACGCGCGTCTCGCGTCGGTAGCTTCGAGCTGCGTGGCGGCATACTTTCGGCCATCGTTATCCTTCCCCAGGTAAAAGCCGCGCAGCTCATTGTTCAGGATTCCGGTGTAGCGGATCTGAATGGTTGCTGGTCCGGGCTGAATCGTATTGCCTACCGTCAGGGTCGCGATTTCCTTTTCTTTGTCGACCGTGACTTTGGCCTTCTGAGTTGTGCTCCCGCTGGTAATAGTTACAGCTTCAAAATCAATTTCCACGGCATTTAGCACGATCTCTGAGGTTGGCTTTAGCACGCGAACCTGGATGATTTCGTCGCCGGCGAAATTGTTTTTGGTGAAGTCAGGGGCGAAGGTGAGCTTGTAGTTATCCGGAACGGCAAGTTCCGGCAAACGTTGGGCGATGCAAACGGAAGCCACAAACAGAAAAAGGCCAGCCAGTAAGAAAACTCGTTTCATTTTTCTCCTCAGTTTTAGTTTTCACTCGACGAAATTAGAAGATTGTTCAACCTAAATGTTTATACGCAAATTCAGCACTTGAAGTTCACTCCAGAATCGCGGATCCGGACGAGGCGATCAGCGTCCCGTTCAGAACGGTGAAGGCGCAGCGATTGGAGGCAAACCAATACGGGATTTCGCGATAATCGTCCGCCTCAAAAACTGCCAAGTCCGCGTCCTTCCCCGGCTCAATTGAGCCTTTGGTCGCGGCGAACCGCAGCGCCCAGGCGCCGTTAATAGTCGCGGCGGAAATTGCCTCCGCCGGCGACATCTTCATGTGCGTGCAGGCCAGCGACAATACGAACGGCATGCTGAGCGTCGGTGATGAACCGGGATTGTAATCCGTAGCCAAAGCCACCGGCACGCCAGCGTCGATCAACTTTCGGGCGGGGGGAAACTTCTCCAGACCGAGAAAGTAATTCGCGCCCGGCATCAGCGTCGCAATCGTGTTCCGTTGCGCGAGTTCACGAATGTCCTCGTCGCTCGCGTGATCCATGTGGTCAAACGAGGCTGGATGGTGGCGCAACAGCGGCTGCAAGGGAGTCCGGCTCAATTGGCAGACGTGAGCCCGCACCCCCAAACCATGCTTCTCCGCGGCCTCAAAGATTTTCGCGGTATCCTCGGCGCTGAATGCTCCGCGCTCGGTGAAGACATCGACGAACTGGGCTAGCTTTTGTTTTGCCGCCTGGGGAATCATTTTTTCGCAAACCAGTTCGATGTACTCCCGAGAGCGATCATGAAATTCTTTGGGCACGACATGAGCGCCCAGCAACGTTGCGACGACGGTGCCGGACCAGCGGGCGGCAGCCGTCGCAATAGCATCAAGTGACTTCAATTCTGATTCGAGAGTCAGCCCGTAGCCCGACTTGGCCTCGACCGTCGTTGTGCCTTGTTCGGAAACTTCGCGCAACATCTGGAACACATTCTCTGCCAGATGAGTTTTAGTTGCCTTGCGCACTCCGTCCACGCTCGACCGGATGCCGCCCCCCGCGCCAGCAATTTCCTCGTACGTGGCGCCCGAAATGCGCTTCTCGAAATCTACCAACCGCGGCGCAACAAATGCCGGGTGAGTATGCGAATCGACGAAACCCGGAAGCACGACTTGACGTTCGCAATCGATCTCGATGACTGTCTTGCGATTCTTCTTGAGCCAGGAGTCGCGCAGCGCGTCCTTGCTCTTGCCGACGGAAACGATCTTTCCTCCTAAGCAAAGGACAGCGGCGTCTTCGATGATGCCGAGTTCCTTAAGCTCCGGCCCACGTCGCGGACCTGGGCTGCCGGAAGACGACTTCAGGGTCAGAAGCTGGCTGATGTTGATCAGCAGCAAAGTTGGCGGCTGGCGCAATTTTCTGGATGGGCGCAACCTATTAGTTTAGCAGTTGCAAGCTCGCTCTTTGGGCTAGTTCCTCTCGGGCCTTCGCCCACGTCACGCGCCTAACTCTTCATTGGCACTTTCACACCGGTCTTCTTGGCAAATTCTTTTGCTTCGTCGTATCCGGCGTCCACGTGGCGGATGACGCCCATGCCCGGATCCGTTGTCAGCACTCGCTCGATTCGTTTGGCCATCATTTCGGTGCCGTCGGCCACGGTTACCTGGCCGGCGTGCAGCGAGTAGCCGATGCCCACGCCACCGCCGTTGTGGATCGAAACCCAGGAAGCTCCGGCGGCCGTATTCAACAAAGCGTTTAGCAGCGGCCAATCGGCTATGGCGTCGCTGCCATCTTTCATGCTTTCGGTCTCGCGAAATGGAGATGCCACTGAGCCGCAATCCAGGTGATCGCGGCCGATGACGATTGGCGCTTTGATCTTTCCTTTCTTTACCAGATCATTCATGGCCAGGGCGAACTGGGCGCGCTCGCCATATCCGAGCCAGCAGATTCTCGCGGGCAGTCCTTGAAACTTGATGCGCTTGCGGGCCAGATCGATCCAGCGCCGCAGAATTCGGTTCTCCGGGAACAGCTGCAGCACCAAATCATCGGTGACGTGAATATCGGAAGGCTCGCCCGACAATGCTACCCAACGAAATGGTCCGCGGCCTTCGCAGAAGAGCGGCCTGATATAGGCGGGCACGAAACCCGGAAAGTCGTAGGCGTTCTTTACGCCCTGCTGGAATGCGAAGGTCCGAATATTGTTTCCGTAGTCGAAAGTAACCGCGCCCATCTTCTGCAAGCGCAGCATGCCTTCGACGTGCCGCGCCATCGCGTCGAGGGACCGCTCCTGATAAATCTGCGGATCGCGCTGGCGCAACTCCAGAGCGGCTTCCAGCGCCATGCCGTTCGGTACATAGCCGTTCAGCGGATCGTGCGCCGACGTCTGATCGGTCAGGATGTCCGGGACCACGCCCCGTTCTGCGAGCTCGGGAATCACGTCGGCGCAGTTCCCTACCAGGCCGACCGAGACATTTTCTTTCTTGCGCACGGCGTTCTTCAGGATTCGCAGGGCCTCATCGAGCGTTGTGACCATGAAGTCGCAATAGCCGGTCTTGAGGCGTTTCTTGATACGCTCGGGATCGACGTCGATGCCGAGGAACGCCGCACCCGTCATCGTTGCTGCTAATGGTTGAGCGCCGCCCATGCCGCCCATGCCGCCGCTCACGATCAGCTTGCCGGCAAGGTCTCCGGCGAAATGCTTCTCTCCGGCGGCGGAGAATGTTTCGAATGTGCCTTGCACAATTCCCTGCGAGCCGATGTAGATCCAGGAACCCGCGGTCATCTGGCCATACATCATCAGGCCGGCGCGCTCCAGTTCGTTGAACTTCTCCCAGTTGGACCAATGCCCGACCAGGTTCGAGTTCGCGATCAGCACTCGCGGGGCGTACTCGTGCGTCTTGAAGACGCCGACGGGCTTCCCCGATTGCACCAACAGAGTCTCGTCGTTCTCCAAGCTTTTTAACGACGCGACGATCGCGTGATAGGCCTCCCAACTGCGGGCTGCCCGGCCGGTTCCGCCGTAGACGACTAGATCGCGAGGCCGCTCGGCGACTTCTTCGTCGAGGTTGTTCATCAGCATGCGCATGGCGGCTTCCTGCTGCCAGCTTTTGCAGGAAATGCTGTTGCCACGCGGGGCGTGGATCGGCGTGTAGGTGGAGGCAGTAATTTCTGTTTCAACCGGCATGACTAGATGTTAGTGCTTCGAAGACAAGTCTTCAAATCGGTCCGCTTTGCCGGTCATGCTCCCGAGTTACCGGGGGGCTTCTTTGTTGGGCTCGCTGATGCCGGCGAATTCGAAGACGGTGCGGAGGTCGCGCCAGTTTCCGCGCTCGGCGCCTTCGATCGCCGCCCGCACTCGCTCGATCTCTTTCTCTTGCAAATCGCGCTCGGGGGTCTTTCGCTCCTTCGGAGCTGGATTGTGTTCGGGTTCTGTCCCACGGCTTGCGCCGTGGGCTGCGTTCTTTCGCCGCTCCGCGGCTGGTTCTGCGGCTCGCTCTGCTGTTGCGTTTTTGTGCGTTGCCTTCTGTGGGGCGGCTTCTGGAGCGGCTTGTGCTTCGATTTGGATTTCCGCATTTGTTGCGGCCTCGCGGACAGGAATGTCCGCGCCACACGGGCTTATGGGCGGGCCGAATTCGGGGTGTTCGATCAGGTATTGGCGGGCGTAGTCGGGGACTTCGCGCACCATCGGTTGTGCCATTACTCCGTGGTCGTGGGCGTCGAAGCGCACGTTCTTGGCGTTTCTCGCGGCGATGCGCAGGGCTTGAATGATCAGCCGGGCGCGGGTTGCGTCGAGCGTGCCTTTGATCAGCCCGTCGACTACGTGCATGATCGAAAGCTGGATGGACTCGCAGTCTTCGAGCAGGGCCATGGAATGGAGTTGCATGTCGACGCGCTGTTGCACGCCTTTGATAACGCGGGTGTGGAAATAGCAGAAGAACTCGCCGCGCAAGGCGGGCGATCCGCAGCGCTGTCCGGTGACTTTGATGTGAGTGCAATTACGAACGTTGGGATGGGGTGGTAACGGTTTGGGCATGAACTGCTCCTGAAAAAAATCGCGTGATTCGCCTAAATCTATGAATCGATTGGGGCGAGGTTGAGGGGTACCCGCCAGATCTATGAAACGAAACGGGTTGCGGGTAAAATCCTGGGAACAAAGGAGTTGCGTGGGGCTCAAAGGGGAAGAAGTTGCTTGGCAGATGGATCGGGAGGGGAGGGACAACTTAGAGGCTCCTTGATTGATACGTTATATAGCTATACTAAAATATATCTTTAAGTGAAGTCAAGGAAATAGTGAAGGAAATTGGGGTGAATTCCCGAAATGGGAATAGGTTGGTCACCTGACTACCCTTGCCTCACTTTGCATACACGAAGACCACGAACGCCGCCAGACTAAGCATGGTGCGAACAGCGTGCAGCCTTCCCCAGCGGACCAAAAGGAGTCGAGCAGACTGTGAACTTCGATCCAAAGATGGATCGAGCAACTTCTTGTTGGTGGGGAGAATTGCCATGACTGTGAACGGAATAACTAGAACGATTAACGCTCCGCCAACGAGCCAGACCGTCGTCGAAGTGAGTATCGAGCTGGCGATCGCGGCCGGGAAGCTCAGGATCGCCAATGACGCTTGCATGACTGTAGCCCGCCGATAACTAGGACCGAATTCGGTTGCCGCCAGCGTGGTCCCGCATTCCATCCGCGCGGGATGTTCAACGACGGTTATGTACAACGCGGCACCGGCAAACAGGCCGGTGCAGAATGTCGCCACAAACTTCATTGCGAAAATCATGAAGACTATTCTAGAGCGGTTCTCATGATGGTGTAGAGTGTGCCCTCGGCGGCTAAAGCCGGAACTCGTTTGCAGCGTGTTGCGGCGGCTGAAGCCACGCCCTGCCGTTCCCGGTTTCTCTAAACGGCAACTCGACGACTGGTGTGATCCAAACAGAGTACGGTAACTCGGAATGTGGGGGGGGTGCAGAGATCCTTCGTTGGGAGTCCTTGGCTTTGCCAAGGACTCCGCTGCCTCTGGATGACAGGTGATGCGGGGGGCGCGGCCGAGGTTTGAGGCGCGGCTAAGGTCGTCGCGAAACACCAGGTCCCTCCACTTCGGTCGGGATGACAGTCATCTGTGGGCTACGGTAATGGTGAAAACGGCTTAGCGTCTACGAAGTAAGCCTGATGCACTACGATCGGTCAAATCCCTACCAGGTGTTGTAGGCTGTGCCGTCGCTGCCGACTGCGGTTGAGCCGCTGTGGACGTCGTAGATTCCGGGTTCCTGTTGGTCTGCGCTCATGATGGTGTCGGTTTCTTCTTCGACGGTCCAGGTATCGTTGCGGCTGGTCATGGGGTCGTTGGGGATTTGTTTGAAGTAACCACCGGTGACCAAGTCTTCGAGAGACTGCGGAGCTTTCTGCTTATCCAGAGTGTATTGGGAGATCACGGAGCGGATGGCAAAAAGATTCTGCTTGAGCACCGACTCTCTGGCCCGCCAGATGGATTGGTTGTAAGCCGGGAGGGCGACGGAAACGAGGATCAGGATGACGCTGATGACGATCATCAGCTCGATCAGGGTGAAGCCACGGCTTCGTTTTTTGCGAGATCGTGCCATCTACCAATCCTTGTACTTGGTGCCGTCGAGCGCCGTGTCCTGCGATTTGGTATAGACGTCGAAAACGTTCTGCTCGCCCCAGGAGTCGGAGTCGGGATCGTCCTGCATGGAGCGCATTCCCCACTCGGTGGTGTTGGTCATGGGATCAATCGGAATCTTGCGCAGAAACTTTAATTTCTTGCCGCCCACGTCCACGCCCTTGACCAGCGTGTCCAAGTCAGGAGGGTAGTTTTCCGAGCCTACCTTGGTCTGGAATTTGCCGGCGTCGGCGGCGTCCTTGTAGCGATCGATGGCGTCGCGCAGATCCCACAGATCGCGTCGTAATTGGTGTTCCTTGTCGCGCTTGATGGTGACCCGCGCCAGCGGGATCGCCAGGCTGGTGAGGATGACCAGAATGGCCGTGGCCACGATCAACTCGATCAGCGTGAACCCACGCAGGTTGCGGACGACATTTTTTCTTGCAATAGTTAACTGCATATTCGAAGCATTGGCGCCGGCGGGACGGTGCGGCGCAGGTGAGAACTGCTCTTTCGCCCCGCAGGGGCTTGTTTGTTTTTCACTTTCCCCCACGGCTTGCGCCGTGGGCTGCATTCTTACGCCACTTCGCGGCTATAAGGTGCGCCTGGTTCCACCGCGTCGGTGGAGACGGGCGAGGACGCCCGTCTTCCATTGAGTCTTGGTGACACTATTGGATCGTCACCGTGACCGCGGCCCCGGCGGCGGGGGCAGCTTGCATGCCGGGGTCGCGTACTCCTCCCCGGGCAATGGTTAGCGTGGACTGACCGGGGGCCTTGGCCACCAGAGTCAAAGTCACGACCGTTCCCTGCCCGGAAATTCCGCTGGCTCCCGGCGGCCGTGTCGCCGTAATCTGCAAAGTTCCCGTGGTGTCATCGTCGCGATGGACCAAAGCGACCGCCTGGCCATCATGCGAGAGGAAACCTCCGTTCGAAACATTCACGACCTGCAGCATCTTCGGATCGTAGCTGATCTGTAGAGGCACAGAAAACGCGTTTTGGGCTCCTGAGAGCAAAACGTTTACGGCAAAAGTAGAACCCCTGGCCTGAGTGATGCTTGCCGGATCGAAGCTAAAGGCCGCCGGTCCGCTCGGTGCCGTAGCCGTTGGCGGCTGATTCGGGGGCGGAACTTGCGTCGGTGCGCCTTGCGGCTGCACGGGAGCTGCAGGAGCTTGTGGCGTCGCGGGCGCCATCTGATGGCTGACGCGGCGAAGCTCAATCGCGTTGGCCGTGCCCACGTCGATTGCCTCCTGGTTAATGTCGTTGTATTCATGGGCGCGCACGATGTGCGGAATCAGCACGAATACGGTCTCAGTTTCCGAGTGATCGGTGGTTGACTGCGCAAAGAGATACTTCAAGATTGGAATCTGGCCGAGTCCTGGAATGCCGGTCAGGGCTTTGGTCTGCGAATCCTCCAACATGCCGCCGAGCATGTTGACTTCGCCTTCTTTCAGGCGAACTTCGTGCTCGATCTTGCGCTGTCCGATCACCGGTTGGCTGATGCCGCCGATGTTAGAGGTGCCGGTCACGGACGAAATATCCATCGTGACTTTAAGGGTGACCTCGCCGTTGGAATGGACCTTGGGGGTGATATCGATGTTCACGCCGACGTCAAGGTACTGAAATTGGGTGTTGACCAGCGGGTTGATGCCGACGCCGCCGATGCCGGGCTGGAAGGAGCCGGTTGCCACTGGCACGCGGTCGCCGATCTTGAGCGAAGCCTTCTGGCCATCTACGGCGCGGATTTGCGGCTTCTGAAGGAGCTTGGTGCTGTTGTCACTGAACAGGGCGGTGGCCGTGGCCGCCGGAATGGTGATAGTGAAGTCAGTCGCGTTCAGGTTGGCGAGCTGATTCAAGTTGAGCTGGTTGGGCGTGCCAGTGCTCTGATTGAGCGTACCCGTGTTGCCCGCGCCGGTATTGAGGGTGGTCGTGGTGTTGGTCGAGGTGGTGAGGTTATTCTGCAACGCGACGGTCGCGCTGGTGGGTGGGTTAATGCCCAGGGTCCTCGACTTGTCACGGTTGATCTGCAGCACGGCGACGTCGACGATGACTTCGGGCTTGGCCTTATCCAGGTCGCCGATTAATTTCTGTGCCAGCGCGATCTGGTCGGGAGTACCGCGGACCACGATTGCGCCCTGTGAGGGCAAAGGCTGAATGCGGGAGATTTCGAGGATCTGCCGCATGGCGTTTACGACGTCCTGCAATTCCGTGGGCTGGGAAAGATTCGCCAGATAAAAGGTCTTGATGACACTTTGCTCGAGATCCTTGCGCTTGGCAGGATTGTCGGCGGCGGCGAAGATGGTATTGGGCGTCACCGGCCGCCAGAAGGTTTTGGATTCGAGCGCGATAATCTCCAGCGCTTCTTCCAGGGAGACGTTGTTTAGTTCGATCTTGATGCGGCGGGAGGTGTAGTCGGGATCGAACAGCACATTAATACCCGCCAGCTTGCCGACGGTCTCGTAAATGACCTTCGAGTCTTCCGTGATCTTAAGATTGATCGGAGTGTTCGAAATGGTGGCCAACTCGACCGGGCCGCCCGCTTCTTCGAGTCGTTTCTGCACGCCGCTCGTGGGAGGAGCCGCAGCTTTCGGTGCGGTGGACTTGGCTGCCTCGATCATCTGCTTGGTGTGTTGGATTTCCTGCTGGGCGATGGCACTGGAGGGATCGATGTCGATGGCTTTCTGGAATTCGGCTAAAGCAGTGTCGAGTTGGCCGGCCTCGCGCAGCAACTGTCCGCGATGAACGTGGGAAGCTCCAGCCAGAAAACGCAGCCGCTCAAATGCCGACCGGTAGGTGAGATCGCCGGGCTTGAGGTCGTAAGCCTGCTTGTAATTATCGTAGGCGAGCTCGTAGTTCTGTCGGGCCTCTGCGTCCTTCCCCTTGTTATAGAGCTGCTTGGCCTTGTCAGCCGCGATGGCTAGGGTTACGGCCAGGAGCAATAAAACCATCGCCACCGGGCGGATCAAGCGTTTCATCAAAATTCCTCGTACACAGTTTTCTCCCGCCGGCCGGCCAGGACCTCGAGATTCAACTTAAAAATTTCTTCCGAAGATAACGTTAGATGCGCGATTATAGCATCGCCTCGGACTGTACCAATGTAACTGCTGGGGTGACAGTTACACTCTTTGGTGCTAGCACCGACGATGCGAAGCTCCCGGCGTCCCTAATTTTCTTTTTTATTCTCTTTCTCTCCATCGTACAGGTGCGACTTGGCAAACCCGAGACGCTCCGCTGCTCATGAGATAAGCTAGTAAGAGACCATGCCACGCCAATCTTCGCAACCAACGCGACCGAATCCGGAGAAAAATCCCCGCCGCGATCCCACCGCAGCGGGGCAGCGTGATGCCTCTGTTAACAGGATCGCTTCGCATAACTACTTCTTGCTGGAAAAATTTGAGGCTGGCGTCGCGCTGACCGGGACTGAGGTCAAGTCGGTCCGGGCTGGCCGCAGCAACCTCAAAGACGCTTACGGCCTGGTAAAGGACGGCGAACTCTGGCTGCTGAACTGCCACATCGGGCCTTATGAGCACGGCAACATCTTCAACCACGCACCCCTGCGAACCCGCAAGCTGCTGGTACATAAAGAAGAGATCCGCAAGCTGATCGGCAAAACCCAGCAGCGCGGGCTGACGCTGATCCCCACCCGAATGTACTTCAAGAACGGTAAAGTAAAGGTTGAGATAGCGCTGGCCAAAGGCAAGCAGCTATGGGACAAACGTGAAACCGAACGCCGAAAGACCGCAGACAAGGAAGCGCGCGAAGCGATCGTGAGATCGCGAAAGAGTTAGGCATGTTTGCTCGCCTTGGCGGCTGGTTTCGGAATCCATTAGTTCTACTCGCATTGGCCGCGGGCCTCGCGGCATTTGTCGTCCAGTCGGGGGAGTTGGGGTCTGCCGACACCATGCATCGCCTGCAGACCGCCCATTCCTTCTGGACCTCGGAGCCACCGGTTTTTCCGCAAGAGTACCCCGAGTTCGGTGCGCATGGGCGCGGAGGCAAACTTTTCGACTGGTATGGGATCGGCCAGCCTCTGCTCATGTTGCCGGCGGACATCGTCGGGACCTACATCGAGCGGCTGCCAGTTTTTGAGGAGTACAACGGCAACGACCCGAGCGTGCGCAACATCGTGGTCAGCTACAGCACCAACATTCTCATCAGCGTTTTGACCGCGCTGGTGTGCTTCCGGTTCATGCGCCAGTTGAGTTTCAGCACCAGGCAGGCCGTGGCCGGTGTGCTAGCGCTGCTGTTCTGCACTACCCACCTGCACTACACCCAGAACATGATGGAGAACAACTACATCCTGTTGCTGACCCTGGCCGGGTTCGCATTCCAGTACGAATGGCTTCGCACGGACAGCCGTAGGGCGTTGCTCATTGGCTCGTCTGCTCTCGGACTGAACCTGCTGACTCGTCTGACTACCGGCATGGATCTGCTGGCGGTTGCATCCTTCTTATTACTGCTGTCTTGGATGGAACGAGTGCGCGGGTGGGAGTTGTGGAAGCGGGTTGTGGTCTATATGAAGACGGCGGTGCCGGTCTATGCCGTCTTTGTGCTCATCGACCGCCTTTACCAGTACTATCGCTTTGGTTCTTTCTTCAACACCTACGTGCATTATTTCACCGTCGAGCGGCGTCTTCTGGATCCATCCCTGCCCGCGAATTATCCTTTCGAGAACCCGTTCCACGTCGGTTTTTTTGGCGCTCTTTTCGCACCGGAGAAATCCATCTTCCTTTTCGATCCTCTGCTGGTGCTGACGATTGTCATTGCCGCGCTGGCCTGGAAGCGGTTTCGTCCGGAGATTCGGGCGTACCTTATCGCAGGATCCCTGTTGCTTCTGGCTTACATCTGCTTTTACGCGAAGTACACGGTGTGGAGTGGTGATTTCGCCTGGGGCGACCGCTACGTTTCGACGGCGGCGGAACTCATGGCATTCATTTCGGTGCCTCTGCTCTTGCGTTATCGGCTTGAACTTGGCAGGTTCGTTTGGACGATTGGAGTGGCGCTGATCGCGGTCAGCGCTTTGATCCAATTGGCCGCGCTCGCTTTCTGGCTGCCGCTTGAGATTTATCAGATGGAGACGCTGGGCCACCCGACCTTCGTGGTCGCGCTGCGCTTCCGGAACATCGCCGCATTTGCTCTGGGAAAGATGGATGCTTGGGGGCTCAACAATTACGCTATGGCGCAGGATCCGTGGGATTACGTTCACATCACTACCTGGAATTTTCTGCCGTTTGTGCTGCGAAGAGTCGGAGAGGCTACGGGGTGGGTGGTTCGGGTTTGCTTTTTATTCTGGGTCGCGGGGCTCGCTGGACTGATTTGGGTGCTGTGGCAGTTGCAAGAGGTTCTCGGCGTGGTTGCAGGAGAGCATGTTGCACCAGACCCGGAATCGGAACCCGCATCAGGGTTGACGCCCTAAGAAACACACTCGATCGGTCCAATCCCATTTCCCGGTTTCTTTGGAGAGCTGGAACAACGCCCGAATATGACCGCCGATGTCCGCAGGGGAAATTGTCTTCTCATCGACAAAAATTACCCCCGCGTGCCGCCGCCCTTCTTCTGCCCAGGTCTTGAGCAGCGGCGGAATCGTCCTCCGATCGTAAGTCACCAGAGTCAAGCCCTGCTTGGCGGCTTGGAGCAGACAGGCAGAATCGTCCTTTCCAAGAAAACCGCCCCCCTCCCACTCCGTCATGCAATGGATGACCAGCGAAGGATTACGGCGTCGCAGGCCATCTGCCACGTCCGGAGAGATATGCTCGTCCAGGAGTAGCTTGAGCATATCAGCGCCGTTCGGTCTTCCGGGGGGCAACGAGGACTGCCTGGGGCAACATGCGCTTCAGTGTTTTGAAATCGGCCGAGTCATTCTCTGCCATCGCCTCAGCGATCTCCTCCGGAAACGCTTCCGCATAATTAACCGCCGCTCGAACCTTGGCTTCGGGCCATCTGAGATGTTTGGCTACGGCGGCGACGTTTCCGCGATAGCTGCCAAGCAGGAACGTCACCTCCCATACGGCGAGCGTGCTGCCCTGGATGTATGCCTGGCGGCCCGCGGGTGAATCGCGGAAGTCGAGGAAGGCAAATTCTGACCGTCTTAAGCCTTCCTCCACCAGACGCGCACTCGCGTCACTGGGCGTCCATCCATGCCGATTGGCGATGCGCTTTAGACGTTTTCCACTTTCCACGGACAGGCGCATGCTCAGAACCATAGAACGGGCTGGTTTCATTGAGAATCTCTCCTAGTGTAACTATTGTAAGTATTGTAGCATTTGTGGCGAGTAGAAATCGCCCGGAGGCAGATTCGTCTACACTAGCGTCTTGTCAGGCGCGGAGGTCGGGCACGGGGGCGTCGATTTAGGAAGTGGTGAAGATCTATCCATGAACGTCGCAACCGAGAACTCGTCGCTAGCGCTAGAACAATCAGCAACGCTGCGCGCGATCTCTGCCTTCGGTGTCCTATTGTTCTTGGCGGGGGCGGTGTTGCCACTCTTTCTCTCCGGACACGCCTGGATTGCCACCCTGCGCTGGGCTGGTCTGGTTGCTTTCGCATCGACTGGACTGTGGCGGCAATCGCTCACTCGCTGGATTTTCTTTGCCATGCTGCTGGGCGGAGAGATTGGGCTGGACCGTCCGCAACTGGCCGAGCATTTGCGGGTGTTGAGTGAAATCTTTTTGCGGCTCATCAAGGTCATCGTCGCGCCGCTCATTTTTGGAACGCTCGTCACCGGCATCTCTGGACACGGCAACTTGCGCAGCGTGGGCCGGATTGGGCTCAAGAGCCTGATTTACTTTGAAGCCGTCACTACCCTGGCGTTGTTCCTGGGCGTAGCCGCTATCAACATCAGTCGCGCGGGGGAAGGGCTCGCAATTTCGCAGACCACTGCCGTCGCCCCTTTGCAGAACACGGCTCCTCTTCGTTGGGATGATTTTCTTCTGCATATCTTCCCCGAGAACATTGCCAAGTCGGTTGCGGAGAACCAAATTCTGCAGGTTGCAGTGTTCGCTGTTCTCTTCGGAATCGCGCTGGCACGACTGCCCGAGGCCAAGCGAGCTCCCATGCTGAAATTTTGCGAGTCGCTCACCGAGACCATGTTCTCTTTCACCAATCTGGTGATGTACTTCGCACCTGTCGGCGTGGGCGCGGCGATGGCTTATACCGTCGGGCACATGGGGATTGGCGTGTTGCTACCGCTGGGCAAGCTGCTGCTCACGGGATATTGCGCTCTGCTTGCGTTCCTGCTCCTGATCCTGTTGCCCATATCGCGAATTGCGGGGATCCCGCTTGGGCGATTCGTCCAAGCCGTGGCTGAGCCGGCGACCATCGCATTCGCCACCAGCACCTCTGAAGCGGCGCTGCCCCGAGCCATGGAAGAAATGGAGGCATTCGGCGTTCCCCGTCGCATCGTCGCGTTCGTCATTCCGGCTGGCTACAGCTTCAACCTGGACGGCTCGACACTCTATCTGGCGCTGGCCTCAATTTTCGTTGCGCAAGCCGCCGGCATGCACATGGGATGGTCCGAGCAACTGTTGATGGTGTTCACCTTGATGCTGACCAGCAAAGGTGTGGCGGGCGTGCCGCGAGCGGTGTTAGTGGTCTTGCTGGCTACAGCAGCCACTTTTCATCTGCCGACGGAACCGATCTTTATTATTCTCGGCATTGACGCGCTCATGGACATGGCGCGCACCGCGGTCAACGTCATCGGGAATTGTTTGGCCTGTGCGGTCATCGCGCGGTGGGAGGGTGAATTGGCAGAGTATTCATGATGGAGGCCGGGCGTCCTCGCCCGTCCGGCCGGGCGAGGACGCTCGGCCTCCATTTCAGGCTCCGGCGGAAGCTCGGTTGCTGGAGTCGGTGGCTATATCCTGGGGGCGATTGGTGGCGTTCGTATTGAGTCCCCATAAATCTCTTTGCGCGCCGGCTTCCAGGCCAACCTGTTGTTCAACGCCGGAACCCAGCGGCTTGGTCCAAACCACCCGAAATTCTGCCTTGTGTTGCCGATACTGCAGTGTGACCAGGCTGCCAACTTCGAGTTTGCGGCGGACCGCACCCAGCCGAACTCCGGTCCGGCTGACGTCGAGGGTATGTACGAGTTCGGAATAGGCTTCGCCGGAAATGTCGTTGCCGGAAATTCTTACCGGCAACACCGCCTTGGAGCGGTCCACACTTCGCTGTTTGCTAACTCCTGCCTTTTCTACCAGAGCTGCCAGAGCTTTATTCGGAGAGTTCAAAGCCACGTCCTTGATCTGATTCATTCGACTTCGGATGAGCAACTCGAGGGGAGTGTAACTGGTTGCTGACTGAATGTATCTTCAGCCATGCTTCGGGTTTACGCCATAGCACAAAAGTGGCGGAGGCATCCTCCGCCAGTGTTAGAACCCGCGCCTGGCGGCCTAAGTCGTGGCTTTCACAGGCCGGATGACCCGAGTAACCACCCCCGGTTACAGCCGTGAAGATAGGGCCACGAACGGGCCATTGCCGGATGGCGGTCGATGGCGCAATCTGGTGCCAGTCGTCAACGCGTCCCGCAAGGGAACGTGGGCGCGAGCGTCCCCCCTCGTGCTCGACGCAAATCCCGCAAGGGTAGAAGGGGTGAGAACATGACTAACTTACTTCATAGACTCTGGTCAGAGGACGAGGGTCAGGACATTGCTGAGTATGCAGTGATGCTGGCGGTGATCCTGGTGATCGTGGTCGGAACCATTCGCTTAATCGGTGGAAATGCGAATAACGTGTTTTCCGCCGTATCCAGTTCCATTGGTGGCTAAGCTTCCGCTGCGTAATCAATTTCGTCGAAGCAACTTTGCAATGATTTTGCTGTCATTGAGCGTGCGGCAGAACCGGGCGGTCCTCACCCGGTCCTTACCGGGTCTATGCTTCGGCGGCGGTGGTGAGGGCGGTGATGGCGTCGTCCAAAGTGGGAAAAATCAAAAAGAGAGGTTCTACTTTGGTAGTTTCGAACAGCTTCAACACGCGGTCGTTGACTCCGCTCAATGCGATGCGTCGCGTGGCTTTGTGCCGCGTCACGTAAGCGCTGACCAGTGATCCCAACCCCGAGGAATCAATAAAGGGAACGTCGCTCAGGTCGACGATGACCATGGGGACATTTTCCTCCCTCCGGATCGCGTTCTGAAACAAAGGCAAATTCTCTAAGGTGAGCGGTCCTCGCAGGCACAGCACGTGTGGACCTTCCTTACCGGTCAATCGCTCGATCTCCAGGGGTTCCGTTGCCACCGTGAGATTGTATGTGCGACGCCGAGAAGCACGCAAGCGCTCGCGAGCGTCCGCGCTTGTGCTCTCCGAAGGTACAGGCCCAATCGCCCGTACGACCATGGAATATGCCGCTCTGGTAGCCAGCCGTTTGGGTCGAGGCAGGCTGGTTTCAAGCTCAAGCTTCTGGCGATCCCGCCGATTTGCAATCTGTAGGTGAACAAAAGGTCGTAGTGCCGTTGCTGACCGTGCTCCCCTGACGGCCTGCCTTGGCGTCGCCGCTTGACACTGCTCGGGTTCGAAAGGATGGATATCTCCACGGCTGAAACGGCATCCACGGTTCGCAGTTCCCTTCCCTCGTCTGCCCCTTCCGTCCTAGGGGAGACGTCTGGCCCCGAGTGCTCCCAAACTGCGCTGTGCCATCGGCTCATCTGCCCTCGGTGTGGCCCGACGGACGAGTCGCCCAGGATCAAGACAAAATTGCGAGTGCTGCTGGTGGAGGACAATCCAGCCGATGTCGAGCTGGAATTGCTCACGCTGCGGAAAAATGGGTTCGATGCCTCCGGCGACGTGGCTCAAACCGCCGAAGAGTTCATCGAGCGCATCAAGACGAACAGCTACGATCTCATTCTTGCCGATTACAACTTGCCGCAATGGAGGGGAACGGACGCGCTCGACATTCTTTGCCGCGAAAACCTGGATGTGCCGTTGATTGTTGTGACCGGCTATCTGGGCGAGGAAAAGGCAGTGGACTACATCAAGCAAGGCGCGACTGATTGTGTCCTGAAAGACCGTCTGGCCCGCCTTCCAGCCTCAGTGCGCAGGGCGCAGCAGGAAAAGCGGCTTCGCGATCAACGACGTCAGGCGGAAGAAGAGCTGGCCCAGAAGGTTGCTGAACTGGCGCGCTCCAATGCGGAGCTCGAGCAGTTTGCCTACGTGGCTTCGCACGATCTGCAGGAACCGCTGCGGATGATTGCCACCTACACCCAACTGCTGGCCGAACGATACCGCGGCAAGCTTGACGAACAGGCCGACAAATACATCGCGTACTCGGTCGATGGTGCGGTGAGGATGCAGGCTTTGATTCAAGACTTGCTGAAATTTTCCCGCGTCGGCAGAGCGGAGATCGAACCCCGAACCACCGACTGCCGCACGGTTGTGGAACATGCCCTTAAGAATTTGCAGGCCGCGGTCCTCGAGAGCGGGGCGACGGTGAAGTGGGACAGTTTGCCCGTGGTTAAGGCCGACCCTTCCCAGCTCACGCTCGTTTTTCAGAATCTGATCGCGAACGCCATCAAATTTCACGGGCCGGAAACGCCTGTGATCCAAATCGACGCAGAAAAGAAAGACCACGAGTGGGTGTTCACGGTTTCCGACAACGGCATCGGTATCCCGGCGGAGAACTGGCAAGACATCTTTGTCATCTTCCGGCGTTTGCACACCCGCGCCGAATATGAGGGAAACGGGATCGGTTTGTCGATCTGCAAGAAAATCATCGAGCGGCACGGCGGAAAAATTTGGATCGAAGCTCAAGCCAACCCCGGCTGCAGCTTTAAATTCACTCTGCCGATGGAGCCACTGCTCAAGGGGCAGCAGGAAACACGAGCATGAGAACAACCGAGGTTTTGCTGGTGGACGACAATCCCGCAGACACGGACTTGACCAGCGAGGTGCTGTCGCGCAACGGTTGCCCTAGTCGCATCCACTCGGTGATCAATGGCGTGGAGGCGGTCGCGTTCCTGCGCCGGGAAGGAAAGTATGCGCACGAGATTCTACCCGACTTCGTGATTCTTGACTTGAATTTGCCGGGGAAGGACGGGCGTGCCGTGCTCGCCGAAGTCAAAGGGGACCAACTGTTGCGGAAGATTCCGATTGCGATCTTCAGTACCTCCGAGGCGCGGCAGGACATTGTCCGCAGTTATGAACTGGGAGCGAATTGCTATGTGAGCAAGCCCGGCAACCTGCGGGACTTTATCTCTGCTGTGACATCCATCGGAGAATTTTGGTTTGGTTTGGCGCGTCTACCACACGAGGAGAAGCCATGAACAACGGTCATACTCACGTTTTATTGATTGAAGATAACCCCGGGGACGCAGACCTGGTTCGGCTGCGATTGGTCGAGGGCGACTCCGCCGTCAGCGTAAGCTGCGTGAACCGCCTTGAGGATGGGCTTGCGTCCATCACGAAGCAACCACCTTCGGTGGTGCTGCTGGACCTGAATCTTCCCGACAGTCGTGGAGCGGAGACGTTCCGCAAGGTGCTCGAAAAGGCCCCGGGCGTGCCCGTGGTAATTCTCTCTGGCCAGGATGACGAGATACTGGCCATGAAAGCGCTCCACCAGGGGGTGCAGGATTATCTGGTGAAAGGCGATATCACCAGCGGCCAGTTGGAGCGAGTCATGCGCTACGCCATCGAACGGCAGGCCCTGATCCGGTCTCTCGAGATGAGCCGGAAACAACAACTGGAATTCAAGAATCAATTCCTGTCTCACGTATCGCACGAACTGCGAACGCCTCTGACCTGCATTCATCAGTTCGTCACCATCCTGCTGGATGGTTTGGCGGGCGAGGTCAACACCGAACAGCGCTATCACCTGGGAACCGTGCTGAACAGCGTGAGCCAGTTGCGGGCCATGATCCACGATCTGCTGGAAGCAACCCGGGCCGAGTCGGGAAAGATTCGTATCGAATCGCGCTGCATCAACATCGCCGATCTCATTCAGCAGGCAATTTCCATGATGGCTCTCACCGCCAAGGAAAAGCGGGTTGGCCTGGAAGTTGGATTGGACACCAGGATTCCGTTTGTGTATGCGGATCCCGATCGTGTCCTGCAGGTGCTCATCAATCTCATCGACAATGGCATCAAATTCACGCCTCCCGACGGATCGGTGATGGTCAAGGCCTGCATGGTCGAGGCTGACCCCAACATGATTTATCTCTCAGTGAGCGACACCGGGCGCGGCATCGACCTCGAAGCCAAGACCTTGATCTTCGAACGCTTGTACCAGGATCCGAACTCCGTTGATAACAGCCGCGCTGGTCTGGGTCTGGGACTTTTTATTGCGAAGGAGCTGGTCGAACTGCACGGCGGACGAATCTGGGTGGCCAGCGAAATCGGAAATGGCAGTACGTTTTCCTTTACCTTGCCGCTGTATTCGCTGCCCAAACTACTTTTTCCCCTCATCACCCACGAAGGACAACTGCGGGATGCCGTGGTCCTATTGACGGTTGAACTGACGCCAGTTTCGAGTTCCCCCCGAGGCAACTGGAAGGAGATCTGCCGGCAGTCTCTCGAGACTCTTCGCCGTTGCGTGTATCTCGACAAAGACCTGGTTCTTCCAGTGATGGGAATTGTCGGAACCAGCGAGACGTTTTTTGTAGCCGCATGCACCGATGTGGAGCGGGCCCCGATCATGATAACTCGCATTCGCGGACAACTGGAGGCAGGTGCAGGCTTCAAAGCGGCGGGGGCTCTGAAAATATCAGCGACTGCCGTGCCGCTGCCTTCCCGCGAGGACGCGAGACCGCTGGAAGGTCTGGTGCAAACGGTGGCGGAACGGATTACGGAAATGGCGATGAAAGCGCTGGCCTCGAAACCATCTCCTGAAGCTACGAACGGAGATGTAAGTGCAACAACAAACCAAGCCGAAGGAAATTAAAACGGACTTATGGAGGACTTCAATGGAAAAGCCGAAAATTCTGATTGTCGATGACGATCCCGATCTGAGGCGGGCGCTGAAAATTCGCCTGCGAGCCAACCACTACGACACGGTGCAAGCCTCGGATGGCTATTCCGCCATTTCGGTGGCACAGAAGGAAAAGCCCAGCCTGATCATTCTCGATCTCGGCCTGCCTGCCGGGGATGGGTTCGTGGTTCTGCAGCGCCTGCAGGATAGCGATACCTTGTCGAGCATTCCGGTAATTGTGTTAACCGCGCGCGATCCGCAATCCAACGAACACAAGACGCTGCAAGCAGGGGCAACGGCCTTCTTTCAAAAGCCGGCCGACAACAACGAACTGCTGGACGTAATAAAGGCAACCTTGCCGAATGCCTGGCCGGGGACGGGCGCGCCCTCGTAGCGGGACGCCGAAAACGGGATTACGTCGGGGTCGGAAATGCGCATCGTGGCTTGCGCTCCAACCTTTGGCCGCGGTGTGCGGATCGGTACGGGCGAGACGCCCGTCCCCCATTTGTTTCGTCGCACGACCCTACGTAACCTGCCTTCTTGCTTGTCGTGGTGGCTGAGCTGCCGATGGGAATTCATGAGGCTGCGCCCAAACCTTGGAATTCTTTAAACGATTGTTGTCTCCCGATTTCATGCCCCACGGGTATTGTTACCTTTGGGATCCGGGGATGGTGTGGCTGCACGTCATCTCCGATGGGTTGATCGCGTTTTCGTATTACTGCATTCCGGTTGTCCTCATCTACTTCATCCGCAAGAACCGAGATCTCCCTTTCAACCGCATTTTCTGGATGTTCGGGACCTTCATCCTGGCGTGTGGCACGACTCACCTGATGGAAATCTGGAATGTCTGGCACGGCGACTACTTGTTGGCCGGCGTGATAAAGGGGATTGCGGCAGCGGTGTCGGTGCTCACGGCGGGGATGCTCATACCGCTGGTCCCAAAAATGATTTCGTTGCCAGGCCGGATGCATTTGCAGGAAGTGAATCACAAACTGGCGGAAGAAGTTGCCGAGCGCAAATGGGCGGAAGAAGTGCGCGGGCGACTGTCGGCCATAGTTGAGTCGTCCGACGATGCCATTATCAGCAAAACCCTGGAGGGAACGATCACCTCGTGGAATCGGAGCGCCGAGCGGGTGTTCGGTTATTCGCCGGCCGAGGCTTTAGGTAAGTCCATGCGGATGCTGTTGCCGCCAGAGCTGGCGAATGAGGAGTCCGACATTCTGGCGCGAATTGCGGGCGGCGAGCGAGTTGACCACTTCGAGACCATCCGGGTGCGAAGGGATGGCAGGAAGATCGATGTTTCGGTGACGATTTCGCCGATTAAGGATGGCAGCGGCGCGATTGTTGGCGCCTCGAAAATTGCGCGCGACATTACCGAACACAAGCGCGCTGAACAAGCCCTGAAGAGAAGCCTCGCCACCAGCGAGGCTGCGCTGCAAGAGTTGGCCGATCAGAAGTTTGCTCTGGATCAACATTCTATCGTGGCAATCACCGATGTGCAGGGCACGATTACCTATGCCAACGAAAAGTTCTGCACCATCAGCCAATATTCCGAGGATGAACTGATTGGCCAGAATCACCGCATCCTCAACTCGGGGCACCACCCGAAAGAGTTTTTTCAGCAGATGTATCACACCATCGCCCGTGGTGAGGTTTGGCACGGCGAGATCAAGAACCGGGCCAAAGACGGCTCGATTTATTGGGTGGACGCAACCATTGTCCCGTTTATCGGAATGGATGGAAAACCCCGGCAATACACCGCCATCCGGACGGACATCACGGAACGCAAGCGGGCGGGAGAAGTTCTGGGAGCGCAGGCCTTGGAGTTGTCCCGGTACGCCGAGGAATTGAGCACTTCGCAACAGGCGCTGCAGACTCAGACGCTCATGCTGCAGTCGGTGCTGGACAGCATGTCTGAGGGACTGGTCGTCGCGGACGAGAACGGGAAGTTCATCATCTGGAACCCGGCGGCTGAAAAGATTATTGGCCTGGGTGCGGCGAGCGTGCCCAGCGACCAATGGACCTCGCACTACGGCATTTTCTTGCCCGATACGGTGACACCTTTTCCTGCAGGGCAAAATCCCCTGTTACGTGCCATCCGGGGAGAGGTGTGTTCGGCAGAGATGTTCTTGCGCAATCCGGAGCTTTCGGAAGGAGTTTGGATCGAGGCCAGCGCCGGTCCGCTGAGGGACAAGCACGGAGTGTTGCGTGGCGGGGTAACGGCTTTCCGCGACATTAGTAAGCGCAAGGCAGACGAGCGGGAAATCAGAAAACTCAACGACGAACTCGAACATAGAGTCGTAGAGCGCACGGAGCAACTGGAAGCCGCCAACAAGGAACTGGAAGCTTTCAGTTACTCGGTATCGCACGATCTGAGGGCGCCCTTGCGGCACGTCAGCGGGTTTTCCAAGATGCTGGTGGAGGAATTCGGTTCCACCCTAGATCCGACCGCGCAACACTATCTCGATCGCATCCAGGCGGGAACACAAAAAATGGGGTTGTTGGTGGATGAATTGTTGAATCTGGCGCGGGTTGGTCGGCAGGCGCTCAACCGGCGGCCCGCCAGATTGAACGCGATTGTTGCAGAGGTGATCGCGATTCTCCAACCGGACAGCGAAGGGCGACGGGTGGAATGGGTTATCGCGGATTTACCCGTAGTGGAATGTGATTCCATTTTAGTCAAGCAAGTTTTTCAGAATTTATTGGCGAACGCTCTCAAGTTCACTCGGCCCCGGGTCGGCACTGATGGAAATGCACGGGCGGAGACGCCCGCGCCCACACCATGTGCTGTCATCGAAGTCAGCCACAAAGAGGATGAGGGGCAACTGGTGTTCATGGTCCGGGACAACGGCGTCGGCTTCAATATGAAGTATGTGGACAAATTGTTCGGAGTCTTCCAGCGTTTGCATCGTGCGGAGGACTTTGAAGGTACCGGCATCGGCTTGGCCACGGTGCAGCGCATCGTGCAAAAACATGGCGGCCGAGTGTGGGCAGAAGCGGAAGTGGGCAAGGGTGCGACGTTCTATTTCACGCTGGCTGCGGCAAAACAAATTGAATCGAAGAGCAACGGAGCTACGGCTGGAGGCCAAAGATGAACTCAGGAGAACTGGACATACTGCTGGTGGAAGACAATCAGGACGACATGGATCTTGCCCTGCATGCGCTGCGGCGGGAAAACCTGGCAAACCGCATCTTCGTGGCGCGCGATGGCGTGGAGGCCCTGGACTTCCTGTTCTGCCGCGGGGCGTTCGCGCGCAGATCGTTCGATCATCCGCCAAAGCTGGTACTGCTTGATCTGAAGCTTCCTAAAGTCGATGGGCTGGAAGTGGTGAAACAGGTTAAGAGTGACCCGCGGACCAAGACCATCCCCGTCGTCATTATGACTTCGTCGAAAGAAGAGCGCGACCTGGTTGCCAGCTACCACCTGGGAGCCAACAGCTATATCCAAAAACCGGTCGACTTCGACCAGTTTCGAGAGGTGGTAAAGACTGTCGGACTGTACTGGCTGGTCATTAATCAGCCGGCTCCGACCAATGGGGTGCGGGAAAAGGTGGCGCAGCAGTGAGTTGGGTCCGGAACCATCGTAACCTTGGATTTCGATGCTCTGCGGGGAAGGCTCGATTCCGGCGTGCTATACTGACGTTACGCTTAATACCGCGGTTGTATGGTGCGATGGCTCTGGTGCAGTATTTGATCTGAGAACTCCCGCCTTCAGTTTCCCCTCCGTAAGTCTTCAGCGTAATCAAAACATAAGACTGGCAATGCTGGTCGTTGTGCCCATCCGGAAATTCGTGTGCGCACCGAGGCCGCTTACGCCAGAGAAAGCAAAATGCAGAATTTTTCAGAACTTTCGATTTCCCCTTACGTCAAAGATCGTTTGTCGTTCGGTGGCTTTTCCATTCCCACGCCGGTGCAATCGGCAGCAATCCCGGAAGCGCTCGCCGGTAAGGACGTCCTCGCTACCGCACAGACCGGCACTGGTAAGACGCTGGCCTTCCTGATTCCGATCATGGAACAACTGCTCAAGCAAAACACGCCCGGGATTGCAGCACTGGTGCTGGTTCCGACGCGTGAACTGGCGATGCAGGTGGCGGAGCAATACGATGCCCTGCGCGGCAAGCAACTTTCGCCCGCGGCTCTGGTGGTGGGAGGGTTGTCCGAAGGACAGCAACTTCGCGCCATTCGCAACGGCGCTCGGGTGGTAGTCGCTACCCCGGGCCGCCTCGAAGATTTCCTGGACCGCAGACTGGTTAATTTCCGCGGGCTGCGCGTGCTGGTACTCGACGAGGCAGATCGCATGCTGGACATGGGATTTCTTCCTGCGATTCAGAGGATTGCGGCTGTCCTGCCTAAAGATCGCCAGACCATGTGTTTTTCGGCCACGCTCGAAGCTTCGGTGGTCCACCTGGTAAACGACTACATGAGAAAACCCGTGCGCGTCGCGCTCGGTTCCACATTGAAGCCATCCGAGAATGTGCGGGTACAAGCGTTCGAAGTGGATGCGGACCGCAAACAGGAAGTGCTGCACCGTCTGCTAGCGAAAGAAACTGGCCGCTGCCTAGTGTTCGCGCGGACCAAGCGCGGAACTGAAAGGCTGGCCAAGAATCTGAATCGCGAAGGATTCGCCGCCGCCATGATCCATGGCGACCGCTCACAATCGCAGCGAACCTCGGCGCTCGCTGGATTTCAACAGGGGCGATATCGCATCCTGGTCGCGACCGATCTGGCCTCGCGGGGCATTCACGTGCAAGACATCGCCCACGTCATTAACTACGATTTACCCGAAGTGGCAGAAAGCTTTATCCATCGGGTTGGACGCACCGGCCGGGCGGGCGGGCACGGCGTTGCTTCTACCCTCTTCGGTCGAGATCAGCGGTCGGAGTTGTACCAACTGGAGCGCACTCTTGGAATTCGCATGGAGAGAATGAGTTCCAACGGCGACCGAGCGGATAAAATTCCATCTCAGAATCAGGGTACGACGCGAAGTAATCGCAGCCAATCCGATTCCGTTGAATCCCTTCCCAAGCCCCGAATGGTTCGGCTGCCGGGCGAGGTTCTGCAAGTGCAAATGCAGAGTTAATCTATGCGACAGCCCCGCAAGGGGCTGCCTTCAACTCGTCCGTGAGTTGCGCGACGGTCACGAGACGAGCAAAACGGCGGCGCAAGGCATACTCGGTGCGCTCGCGAATGGCAGCGACGTCCAGTTCTTCGCCTGGCCGATCCCAGTTCGGAATCGGAAAAGTCATGGTTGCTTCGGTGACGAAGTCCACTGCGTATCCGAGATCCGCCGCAACCCGGGCGGTGGTCTCGCAGCACTGCTCCATCTGGATGCCGGCAATGGCAACTCGGCGCACTCCCTTTTCCAGCAAGTAAGGTTGCAGCGGAGTGCTGGTGAAACAATTGCGTGTGTTCTTGACGAAGACGGGTTCGCCGCCGCACGGGTGGATGAAATCCATCAGCTTGAACAAAGGGCTGTCCGTGGCAAAGCCTTCGTCGCTGTCGGTATGAAGAAAGAATACGACCGGCAGGTTAGCGGCTCGGTGGGCTGCGATCAGCGCACCCACATTTTTTTCAAAGTCAGGATTGTTGCGGCGCTCCCAGCGCGGCGTGGCTTTGAAAGAATCCTGAGCGTCAACTACCAGCAGCGCAGATTGCGTAATTGGTACCTGGGTGGAATCCAGCATGAACCCTCCTCAACGATGCTACGCCGTGCATCGACTGTCGAGAGGGAAAATCAACGCGATGCAAGCAATTGCAGGGCGAGCTTGGCCTCTGGATTCCGATGGGCGGCCGCCTGGCGCAGCCACTTTTCGGATTCGTGCAGATCGGCGGATACGCCATCGCCGTCCCGGTAGCGGAGTCCGAGATTGTATTGAGCAGCGGCGTTGCCTGCTTCGGCTGCCGTTTTCACCCAGCGCGCCGCTTCCACGCAGTTCTGGCGAACGTAGCGTCCCACCTCGTAGGCCATCCCTAAAGTAAAAGCCGCAGAGTCGTCTCCGTACTTGGCCTGCCGCAGCAGCCCGTTCATTTCATAGCGGCTCAATTGCTCGATGACGGACGAAGTAGCCAAGTCGGTGATTTGCTCGTGGCTGGACGCAAGCGAACGAAACGGGGCGGGGCGCCGGGATTCGGTGCTTTCGATCCTTTTGGCGGTCTGGGACGCGGCTCCAGTTGACACGATCGGTTTCGGCGGGTTGGTCGTGACTGCAGCCTCCGCGGTAGAAGGACTCGGTGTCTGTACGCCATGAAAGGGCTCATGCAGCCAGGTTTCGAGGAGCAGCAAGTTGGCGATCACAGCCAGCAGCCAAACGGGGGTAGCAATGGCTACCGCACGGAGCGATCGCAGAGTGAAAGTGACGCGGAACCTCGACTCATAGTGGGTGACAATGTTCTGCAGACGCTTGAGATCCGCGCCGAGATTCAATGAAGATCGCCGCAACGCGGGCTCAACGTAAGCACCGCGAAGACGCTTGAGCGTGGTTTGAAGATTGACGGGGGTTGCAACTACCAAAGCGCGAAGCGACCGCAGGCTCGAATTGTCACGGAACGTAGCTCGATAGCGAGTGACAGCGTCCCGAAGACGGGTGCGGGTGGCTTCGAGACTCAATGAAGACGCGTGCGACTCCGGCTTTTTGTTATCCGGTGGCTTTTGCCGGACGGTGGAAGGTTTGGCGGTCGGGGTAACGGCTGGGGACAGTGCCGGGAGGCTCGGAGTGAATTCGACCCTCGTTAATTCGACCGGCGCTAGTTCGACTGGAGTTAATTCAACTGGCGTTACTTTGGCCTGAGCGGGTTGGACCTGCGCCGGTTCAACCGACGTCAGTTTACTCGCGAGGTTGGGCGAAAGCGAGACTAAACGCCTCACGGTGGCGTCCAGATCCAACATGCCGGTCTCGATTGCCTCTTGAGTCTTGACTAGTTCGGCAGCAGTTTCATGGTCAGCCGAGCGAGCGCTGACCAAACTAGTTTGGCTGTTCGCCATCGTCACCATCGCCGGAGGTTGAACCACCAGATCGATGGTCCCGGACAAATCCAAGCTTACTGTCTCGATTCTGTCTTGAGAAACGACGGATTCAACGATTTCGTCGCTAACGACCGGGGGATGCAGTTGATCGTGCAGGCATTGAAGAACCCAAGCAGCTTCCAACAATCTCTCGAAGGAGGGATCATCGAGCGTGAGATGCTGGTTCGTTCCAGAGCTCGCTGCCGAAGCCATGGGGGAGGGACCTCTCACAAAAACGTGTTCCTGCCGGGTGGGAATCCTCGAAGGCACACCCATTCCGCGATGATACACCGTTTTTGTCATTATTAACCGTCGAATTGACCGTCAGTGGCTCGGGAGCGGGTCAACGCCCCCGCGGTAGATGGCTGCAGAGTGGCACCGGTTGTCCATGGCGGATCGCATGCAAGCAGCAATGAAAACCGTGTGTTGCGGTATTCTCTTAAAGTGCAATGTTCTTCACCTCCCCAAGACCGGGCGTTGGTTCAGATTGTGGATTCCGCGCTCGCCGATGCCGCCCGTCGAAGCGGCGAATGGCTGGTCTGTCGTGCCGGTTGCACGCAATGCTGCATCGGCGTATTTCCCATCAATCAGCTCGATGTTATCCGGCTCCGTGAAGGACTTGCGAATCTGGCGCACTCCGCCCCAGAGCGTGCAGACCGCGTTCGCCAACGCGCTCGGGGGGCGGTTTCCCGGCTATCGAAGGAGTTTCCCGGTGATCCGGCTACCGGCTTGTTGGATGAAGGCGACGAAGCGGAACAACGCTTTGCGGAGTTCGCGAACGAAGAGCCTTGCCCGGCGCTCGATCCGGAGACCGGACTTTGCGAGCTTTATGAAGCGCGTCCGATGACCTGCCGCGTTTTTGGACCGCCCGTCCGTTCAGAGGATGGCCTTGCAGTTTGCGAACTTTGTTTTCAGGGCGCGACCGACGCAGAAATTGCTGCGTGCGAAATGAATCCGGACCCGGATGATCTGGAATCTGCCCTGATTGCGGAACTCGAAAAAGCTACGGGCGCGCGCGGTCGCACGATTGTGGCATTCTGTTTAGCTTCTTGATTCCCTCGATCGAACAGTCTGAGCGTCAACTGGCTTTGTGACTTCTCTGCAACTGATGACCTCTCGCTTCGATAGCACAGCAATTCGATGAGGCAGCAATTTGACGTTCTGATTCTCGGCGGCGGTGCTGCGGGGTTCCTGTGCGCGCTCGAGGCGGGTAAGCGGGGACGCCGAGTTGCGGTGATCGAACGAGCAGAACGCGCCGGAAAGAAAATCCTCATTTCTGGTGGCGGCCGATGCAACTTCACCAACATTCATTGCCGTCCGGAAAACTTCATCTCGGCGAATCCGCACTTCGCGAAGTCAGCGCTGGCCCGTTATACGCCTTCGGATTTCATTGCGTTGGTCGAGAAGCATCGGATTCCTTATCACGAGAAGACCCTCGGACAACTCTTCTGCGATCGCTCGGCTCGCGACATCACGGACATGCTCGAAAGTGAATGCCGCGATGCTCGGGTTCGTCTTTTTGTGAAGACGTCAATTCAGGAGGTGTTGAGAACAACAGAATTTGTGGTGCGCACCGGAGAAACAGAATTTCGCGCCCCGGTGCTGGTCGTCTCGACCGGAGGACTATCGATCCCGAAAATGGGTGCGACCGGGCTTGGCTACGATTTGGCACGGCAATTCGGATTGGCGATTCGCGAACCTCGACCTGCGCTGGTGCCGTTTGTGTTCAATGACGAAGATCGCGGCCGGTACTGCGACTTGGCTGGCGTCTCGGCTGACGTGGCCGTCTCTTTTGGTCAGCAGCGATTTCGGGAGAAGATGCTGATCACGCATCGTGGGTTAAGCGGACCGGCCATCTTGCAAATCTCGTCGTATTGGAAACCGGCTCACGCAGTTGCCATCGACTTGGCGCCTGGTAGCGATGCAACGGCGGCGTTGCGTGACGCGCAAACTCCACGAAACATCGCGACGATGAAGTCAGCGTTGCACAATTTCTTGCCGAATCGCTTTGCGAGCCGATGGCTGGATTTGCATCCACCCTCCGCGTGGACAAACTCGGGGCTCGCGGAACTGGAGCACAGCGTGCATAAGTGGTCCGTGATTCCTGCCGGAACCGAGGGCTACGGCAAAGCTGAGGTCACCGCGGGCGGCGTGGACACGAACGAGTTGTCGGCGAAGACCATGGAGAGCCGAAAAGTGCCTGGATTGTTTTTCATCGGCGAAGTCGTCGATGTAACTGGCCACCTCGGTGGCTTCAACTTTCAGTGGGCATGGGCGTCCGGCGCGTGTGCAGGACGAGCAATGTAGGCGCGGGCGTCCGCGCCCGTGCTCTATGAATAAATTCTAGGCAAGAACCGCCTGGTACTCCTCGTATGCGCCTTTGAAGTCGGTGATCTTGTGGTCCGCCTCGAAATGCCAAATCCTGGTAGCGACTTCATCAATCAAATCGTGGTCGTGCGTCACCAGAAGCACCGTTCCGTGATAACGCTGCAGAGCAATGTTGAGAGCGTTGATCGATTCCAGATCCAAGTGGTTGGTGGGTTCGTCGAACACCAGAACGTTCGGCTTCTGCAGCATGAGCTTGCAAAACAGCAGCCGCGCTGCTTCGCCCCCGGACAGAACGTCGGTGCGCTTCAGGGCATCTTCACGCGGGAACAGCATCTGTCCCAAGAGGCCGCGGATTTCTTCGTGGGCAGCGGACGGATCCCATTGATGCAACCATTCGAATGCGGTCATGTCGCCCTGAATCAAAGCCCTATGGTCCTGCGCAAAATATCCAACCGCAGCTTCGTGTCCCCAAATCACTTTTCCGCTGGTCAGGAATGGTCCGTCGTAGCCGCTGGTTTTGCGCAGTTCGGCGTCCGGCACCGTAGGAGAGTTCGCCAGCAGCGCATTGAGCAGAGTTGTTTTGCCCGCGCCGTTCCGGCCCATTAACGCGATTTTTTCTCCGCGAGTTACGCTGGCGGTAAAACTTCGGATGACTTCGTTCTCGTCGTACGATTTGGTAACGCCTTCGAGCTCAAGAATGTGTTTTCCGGAAGGACGCTTCTGCTCGAATTTCAAGAATGGACGCTGGATGTTCGACTTGGCCAGTTCCGTCACCTGCAGGCGCTCGACTTCTTTGCGCCGCGACTGCACCTGACTGGAGCGCGTGCCCGCAGAGAAACGGGCAATGAATTCGTTGAGCTGTGCGATCTTCTTTTCGCGTTGCGCGTTCTGCCCCTCAATCTGCGAGCGGATCTGCGTCTTTGCTACGACCATGTCGTCGTAGGTGCCGGTATACGTGATGATGGTCTGGTAGTCGATGTCGGCAATGTGGGTGCAAATGCTGTTGAGAAAATGGCGGTCGTGCGAGATCACGATGAGCACACCGTCATAGTTATTAAGGAAGCCTTGCAGCCAGTGGATCGAGTCCAAGTCGAGGTGGTTCGTGGGTTCGTCCAGCAACAACGCCAGCGGATGTCCGAACAGGGCCTGCGCCAACAAAACGCGGACTTTTTGGCCGCCCTGCAATTCCCCCATTTTTCGCTCGTGCAGTTCATCGGCAATATCGAGACCTTGCAGCAGGATCGCTGCGTCAGTCTCGGCGGTATAGCCGTCTTCTTCGCCCACGATGCCTTCCAATTCGCCGAGCTTCATTCCGTCTTCATCCGTCAGATCGGGCTTGGAATGAATTCGATCGCGCTCCTCCATCGCTGCCCACAGGCGCTTGTTTCCCATCATCACGGTGTCGATGACGCGATAGGCGTCGAAGGCAAACTGATCCTGGCTAAGGACACCGAACTTTTTCGGGCGTACGACAGTTCCCTTCTGAGGATCAATTTCGCCGGTCAAAAGCCTCATGAACGTCGTCTTGCCCGCACCGTTTGGTCCGGTCAGGCCATAGCGCTTGCCCGGCGTGAAGGCCGTCGATACTTCTTCAAACAGAACTTTGGCGCCGTAGCGCATGGAAACATTGCTAACTGAAATCATGATTTCTCAAGGGAACTGCGGAAAATTTGCCCAAAGGCGGGGACGCAGCTACTGTCATTAGGATATCACGACGGTAGGGTCGTCGATCGTCGGTAGTGTATTACTTTGGTCTCTGCCGGGGTTTCTCTGCGCTCTCTGCGGCCGTTCTTGGCGATCTCCGCGATTTAAGATTTTGTGTACGCCGAGCCCCATCAAAACCTTAAAACGTGGAGAACGCTGAGAACAGCCGCAGAGTGCGCGGAGAAACGCGATCTCAGACACTGTCCGCGATCGAAGGTCACATGTTAGCCTTTTCTGGGCTCCGTACTGATTTGACGAGGAATTCATGAACGACGTTCGCCCTTCTCAACTCGATCTGCAGGCAGCCGCCAAGCAAGTGATGGTGGCGCATGGCTTCGAGCCGGATTTCCCTCCGCAAGTCCCCCTGCAGCTTGCGGAACTGAAAACGCATCCGCCGCAAGTCGCGCCGGGTGGCAGTATCCGTGATTTGCGAAACCTGCTCTGGTCTTCGATCGACAACGACACCTCGAAAGATCTCGATCAGATCGAAGTAGCCGAGCGTATGCTTGACGGAAACATCAAAGTGCTGATCGGAATCGCAGATGTGGATGCTTTCGTTCCCAAGCATTCTCCGATTGATGAACATGCGGCGAAAGAGACAACATCGGTTTACACGGGTGTGCGGATTTTCCCCATGTTGCCGGAAGAGCTTTCGACCGGCGCCACGTCGCTGCTGGAGAACGCAGACAGGCTGAGCATCGTAACCGAGTTCGAAGTCGACGCCGCCGGTTCCGTCAGTTCGAGCGATGTTTATCGGGCGATCGTTCGCAATAAGGCGCAGCTTGCGTACAACGGAGTGGGAGGATGGCTCGATGCTACGGGGCCCGCTCCGGCGAAAGTGGCGGCGTCGACTGAATTGCAAGCGCAACTCAAGCTCCAAAGCGAAGCCGCGCAAGCCCTCAAGAAGCAACGCTACCAGAACGGTGCGCTCAATCTCGAGACCAGCGAAGTAACCCCGGTCATACTGAATCAACAAATCGTGGACGTTACAAAGCAGGAGAAGAATCCCGCCACTGACCTGATTGAAGACTTCATGATCGCCGCGAACGGAGTCGTCGCGCGCATGCTGGAGAACGTGTCGTCTTTGCGGCGCATTGTGAAAACTCCCGAGCGCTGGGACCGCATTGTGCAACTCGCTGCTGAGCACGGCGGAAAGCTGCCTCCGGATCCAGATTCCAAAGCTCTGAATGATTTTCTGCTCAAGCGCAAAGCAGCTGACCCGGATCACTTTGCGGACGTGTCGCTGGCGGTGATCAAGCTGATTGGGCCGGGCGAATATGTTCTGGAACGGCCTGGAGATCCGGAGCAGGGTCACTTTGGTCTGGCGGTGCAGGACTACACACATTCGACCGCTCCCAACCGCAGGTTCGCTGATGTCGTCACGCAGAGGCTGATCAAGGCTATGCTCGCCTCTCAATCCCCTCCTTATTCGGACGATGAACTAGCGGCCATCGCCTCGAACTGCACGGTCAAGGAAGATGCGGCGAGAAAGGTTGAGCGCGAGATGACAAAGCGACTCGCGGCGGTAGTGATGAGCCATCGGATTGGCCAGATATTCGACGCGCTCGTCACCGGCGTTACTCCGAAGGGAACCTTTGTTCGCGTGCTGCAGCCCCGCGTCGAAGGATTGCTTGCCCAGGGACAACAGGGGCTCGACGTGGGAGACAGGTTGCGCGTGAAGCTGATCCGGACCGATGTCCAGCGCGGCTATATTGATTTCGCGCGGGCGTAAGCGTGGCTCATCCCTTTTTCTGTTCGAGTTCAGCCCAGCGCGAGTAAAGCTCATCTGCTGTCTTCTGCGCTTCGCCCATCTCGGCGTGCGCGCGCAGCAGACGAGGGCCATCGCTTGCGATCGCAGGGTCCTCGAGCTGGGCACGCTTCTCCTGCAGCACTTGCTCGGCCTGGGCAACACGCTCCTCGATGGTTGCGTATTCGCGTGCTTCCAGATACGACAGCTTCTTTTTCGCTGCTGATGGCTCAGATGCAGTCGCACGCCGGGGTTGAGCGCCGCTGGATCGAACTGACTTCACTGGCTGTTTTCGCTCGGCTTGCCAGGACTCCCATTGCGAATAATCTGCGAAACTCTCCGCGCCACCCTGCCCATCGAGGCCGAGTACGATCGTCGAAACGCGATCAAGCATGTAGCGGTCGTGCGTGACCAGCACCAGCGCGCCGCGATATTCGAGCAGGCTTTCTTCCAATATCTCGAGGGTTGGGATATCGAGGTCGTTGGTGGGCTCATCGAGCAGAAGCACGTCAGCGGGCTGCAGCATGAGCTGCGCGATCAGCACGCGTGCCCGTTCGCCTCCAGACAGGCGGCCGATGGGTTGATTGAGTTGCTCGCCAGTGAACAGGAATCTTGCAGCCCACGACGCGACGTGAATCACGCGGTCCTGATAGATCACGGAATCGCTGTCTGGAGCCAGCGCGCGGCGAAGAGTTACATCGGGATCGAGTTGGCGGGTTTGATCGAAGTACACAATTCGCAGCCAGTCGGCCCGGCGAATTTCTCCCGCCGTTACTGACAGTTCGCCGCGCAGCAGACGCAGGAGCGTGGTCTTGCCGCTGCCATTCGGTCCTACAAGTCCGACCCGCATCCCGGCCGTTATTACGAAGTCGAGGCCGTCGAAAAGCGTGCGGTCGCCGATTTCAAAACCGATATTTTCCAGTTCAATCAGCCGCTTGGTTTTTCGGTCCGTCGCGGAAAAATCGATGTTGGCGGTCGCCGTGCGGGTTCGAAGGTTCAGGTCCGCGAGCTCGGTCATCAAGTCGCCGGCCTTGTCGATTCGGGCTTTCGATTTGCGGGTCCGGGCTTTGGCCCCGCGGCGCAGCCACGCGATTTCATTGTGCACGAGATTCTCGAGCGCTTCCTGCCGCTTCGATTGTGAATGCAGGAACTCTTCCTTCTTTTCCAGAAACGTACTGTAGTTTCCGCGGACGCGCAGCAGTCCATCTGGATAGGTGCGATTGAGCTCCGCCATCTCAGTCGCGACATTTTCAAGAAAGTAGCGGTCGTGGCTAACGACTACGCAGGCGAATGCTGCATCTTGAAGGAGCGCTTCGAGCCACTCGATTCCCGCCAGATCCAGATGATTGGTGGGTTCGTCCAGCAGCAGAATGTCCGGTCCCTGAACCAGCGCTTCGACGATTGCCAGACGCTTTTGCCAGCCTCCTGACAATGCAATCGCGGGTGTTTCGAGTTCGTCGAAACCGGCGCGGCCAAGGGTTTCCGCGAAGCGAGTGCCCCGCTCGGTCGTGGAGACGGCAGCGCGCTCCAGCGCTTTCTCGACGACCGACCGAACCGTTTCTCCAGGTGCAAATTTCGAGTCCTGCAAAACGCAGGTGAGCCGGACGCGCTTGCGGACCGCGATTTCGCCGCTATCCACATCTTCGTCGCCAGCCAGAATTCGAAGCAGCGTGGATTTGCCTGAACCGTTTGGACCGATCAGTCCGATCCGGTCGCCTTCAGAAACGGTGAAGGAGATATTCTGGAAGAGCACGGTCGATCCGAAGGACTTGGAGATGCCCTGCGCATTGATGATCGGCGCCAACGACTTGTGCCCTGCTTCCTTCTGAGTTGTAAAAGATTTGGTGGACCTGGTCGGGTTCGAACCGACGACCTCTTCCATGCCATGGAAGCGCGCTCCCAACTGCGCCACAGGCCCACTAAGGAAGAACCAATGATCCGGCGAGAACTCCAGATCAGATGAATCAATTCTCGCTTACTGGATGAGGTTAGTCAAACCTAGTGCTCTAGCGGCGCACGTGCTCCTCTCTAATTTTACGAAAACTACGAAAATGGGTATGCTGAGGGCAAGACGACCTCATGAAACTTCTTCGAACTTTCGGTTGGCGTTTTCTTGTGTTGCCTTTTCTAGTCGCCATGGCGATGGCGCAGGGAACGCCTTCTCCTGCTCCCGCCGCTTCGGCGCCGGCGGGCTCGGGGCCGGCGGTTCCGTACGCCTCGGTCAGCCAGCTGAATCTGATCCTGTCGCAACTGGAGCAGGTCGCGCAGGCCACGCAGGTGGATCTGGCGAAGCTGCGAATCGAAAAATGGAAGACCGATTCGAACACCAAGCACGGCACCAGCGCGGACGTGGACTCTCTCCAACGCAACCTGCAAAATGCGCTTCCGGAAATCATCGCTCAACTGCGAGCTTCTCCGGAGAACGTTGGGGCAACTTTCAAGCTCTACCGCAATCTGGATGCACTTTTCGACGTCTTAGGACCGGTGGTCGAGTCGGCGGGAGCGTTCGGCTCCAAAGACGAATTCCAATCCGTGCAAAACGATCTCAGTGCGATCGAGAGGTCGCGCCGAGAGCTGGCGGAGCGGATGGAGACGCTGGCCACTTCGAAAGAAGGCGAACTCACCCAACTGCGCACCCAGGTTCGGGATTTGCAGGCGGCTGCGGCGCCGCCTCCGGCACCTCTCAAGAAAGTTGTTGTCGACGACACCGAACCGCCGCCTAAGAAAGTCGTAAAGAAAAAGACGGTGCCGAAACCTCCGAAGCCGAGTCCGTCCACGACGACACCGACATCAAGCACCACGACAAGTTCGCAGCCATCGACTCAGCAACCGCAAACCCAGCCGCATCCCTGACCCCAGGGTTGAAACGCCAGTCTTTCGCCCCGTTGGGGCTTGTCCTTTTTCTCTGTTTCCCCACGGCTTGCGCCGTGGGCTGCATTCTTACGCCGCTCCGCGGCTGGCAGTGACGCGTTCAAATGCACACATTCTGGTGCAGTATTTCCTTCAAAAAAACTCTGTTTTTACCTAAAATCTAGAAGGACCGGAATTTTTCTTGCCTCCTAGAGCGATGGTTCTTAAGGGGGTTACAGGCAAAATCTTAGAAACATTGGAGTTATGCGCTGTCTGAGCGCCCTCGATTCCGTTTTGGAACCGCAAGGGTGATCGGATCAGCGGGTGGGGCGGTCCAGCAGCCGCGTCCGTTGTCAAGTTGTCAAAGATCGATGGTTATCTTGTAGATAACTCTTGCGCTTGCATATTATCGGAGTTGATAGGTCGAGTTCAAGGACAAAGTGAATGGGCTGCGGAGCTGTTTTCCGATTCGGGAATGTAGCGCACACCGATGCCGGCAGAGTGCGCGCGGAGTTATGGGCTGCAGCATTTGCTAAAGAGGCGGGAATTCGGCGAAAAAGACCGAGCCAGCGGCTTGGATCGAGGAAAACAGATTCCTCGCTGCGCTCGGAATGACAACAATGTTTAGCGAGGCGAGATGTTAAACCCGTTTGATCCTTAACCGGTGTATCGGCAAGCGGACGAACCATTCGAAGTCGAGCTGACATTGAACGTGACAATCTCTCGCGATGGCAGGGCGCTGGTCAATTTTCCCGGGCTAACTGGAACTATTACCAGTTCCCGATCTGCCAAACACCTTCTAGGCTCGCGTTCTTAAATCCCGGACGTTCATTTCTTAGTATAGCCTCACCCATTTATCCCCTCATCCAGGCTTAATGGACAACAGGACAGGTTCGAAAAAGCGGAAATTCCGCGAATAAGACAAACAAAACGAGAGGGAGTGCTTCATGAGGAACGCGAAAAAGTTCTGGCAGGAACGCGGTTTGCTTCAAGCGGTGGTGGTTTTCCTGATGTTCTTGCTGGCGGGAACGACAACGAGCGCGCAGCAGACAACCGGCGTGGCGGGCTCGCCGAGCGCGACAACCACTATCGACGGAAAGTATCTCCCACCGCCGCCACCGAAATTTGGCGGCGTGATCAATATGAACGCCACAGAGTCCAAGCCATATTGGCCGGCCCAAGTTGTGCCCCCAAAAGGCGCACCCAACGTGCTGTTGATCATGACCGACGACCAGGGCTACGGGGTGTCCGGGACATTCGGCGGCGTCATCCCGACTCCAGCGATGGACCGGATCGCAGAGATGGGCTTGCGCTACACGCAGTTCCACTCAACGGCGCTCTGCTCGCCGACCCGTGCGGCGCTGATTACCGGTCGCAACCATCACTCCGTCGGGTACGGGGTTATCGGGGAAATGTCCACAGGATACCCGGGCTACGACTCCGTCATCGGTCCGGAGAGTGCCACCATCGGCGAGATCCTGAAGGAAAACGGCTACGCCACGTCGTGGTTCGGCAAGAATCACAACACCCCAACCTATCAGTACAGCACCGCGGGGCCGTTTGATCAGTGGCCTATCGGGATGGGTTTCGAATATTTCTACGGATTCATGGGCGGCGAATCCGACCAGTGGACGCCTTACCTTTTCAGAAACACAACGCAAGTGTTCCCCTGGGTTGGGAAACCCGGCTACAACCTGACTACAGACATGGCGGACGATGCGATCAAATACATGAACGAGTTGAACGCGGCTGCGCCCGAAAAACCGTTCTTCCTTTATTACGTTCCTGGAGGCACCCACTCACCGCACCAGCCCACGAAGGAATGGATCGAGAAATTCAAGGGCAAGTTTGACATGGGATGGAATCAGCTGCGGGATCAGATTTTCGCGAATCAGAAGCGGCTCGGAGTTATCCCGGCGAGTACGCAGCTCACCCCCTGGCCGGATGTTCTGCCGAAGTGGGATACGCTCCCCGCCGAAAATAAGAAGCTGATTGCCCACGAGGCGGAAGTGTTTGCCGCCTACGTTGCCTACACCGACCACGAGATCGGACGGGTCATTCAGGCAGTCGAAGACATGGGCAAGCTCGACAACACGCTGATCATCTATATCAGTGGCGACAACGGCACCAGCGCAGAAGGCACTCTCGTCGGCACACCCAACCAGATGACCGCCTACAACGGCATTTTGGATGTTCCCATCGCCGAGCAGATGAAGTTTTACGACGCCTGGGGCTCGGAAGCCACCTATCCCCATATGTCGGTGGCATGGTCCTGGGCGTTTGACACGCCGTTCAAGTGGACCAAGCAGGTCGCGTCCTTCTTCGGCGGTACCCGCCAGGGCATGGTCATCGCCTGGCCCGGCCATATTAAGGACGCCGGCGGCATCCGCACCCAATTCCACCACATGATCGACATAGTGCCAACCATCCTCGAAGCCGCTGGCATTCAAGCGCCGTTGATGGTGAACGGCGTTAGCCAGAAGCCGATCGAAGGCGTGAGTATGGCTTACACCTTTGACAAGGCCAACGCGAATGCCCCGTCCAAGCGTGAAACGCAATACTTCGAAATGTTCGGCAACCGTGCGATTTACCACGACGGCTGGATCGCCGCCACGCCCCCGCCTGCTCCACCCTGGCTGTTGGGCACAGCTAAGCTGCCCGATGTGGTCAACGGCTACAAATGGGAGCTTTACAACCTGAACGAAGATTATTCTGAGTACAACGACCTTTCGGCCAAGTATCCCGACAAGCTGCGCGACATGCAAGAGCTGTTCCTGATGGAGGCGACGAAATACAACGTCTTCCCCTTGGACAACTCAATCCTTCCACGCATCATTACGCCCCGGCCGAGCGCGACCGCCGGTAGGACAGTCTTCACCTACACTGGTCAGTTGGCAGGGGTTCCAGTCAGCGATGCACCCAGCATCCTGAATAAGTCTTACACTATCACCGCTGATGTTGACGTGCCGCAGGGCGGCGGCGATGGGATGCTGGCTACCTTGGGCGGGCGCTTCGGCGGCTATGGCCTCTACTTGCTCAAAGGCAAGCCGGTCTTCACCTACAACCTGGTTGATTTGGAACGCTTCCGATGGGAAGGCCAGGAGGCGCTCGCTCCCGGAAAGCACACCATCGTGTTTGACTTCAAGTACGATGGACCCGGCTTCGGCAAGGGCGGCAGCGGCACACTCTCGGTTGACGGAAAGGACGTCGCCACCAAAACGATCCCCCATACAATTCCGTTCCTCATGTCCATTGACGAGACCTTCGATGTCGGCATCGACACGCGCACGCCGGTGGACGATAACGACTACCAGGTGCCGTTTGCCTTCAATGGGACCATCAACAAGCTGACGATCAACCTGAAGCCAGCGCCGATGAGCGCCGAGCAACAGAAGGAATGGGACGAAGCAGCAATGCGAGTCAACTTGGCGGCCGAGTAAGAAAATAGGAGCGCGCGAGTGATTGAAATACTTTGGCCGGGCTGTCCCTCCATTGTAGGCGGTCCGGCTTGACTTTGCTCCAGAGTTAGGCGACGCCCTCCGCGGCTGCCCGTTCCTGCCACGGTTGCTCTCTACCGATCGACCTACTGACGATCTCCCGACTGAATCGACAAGCCTTACGTCGGGTAACTATCACAGAGGTAACGTTGCGCTGGAACCTGGCGGGGTCCTTCGGGGTCTATATGTTCAGAACAGATCGAGGGTTGCGGGCCGGGCTTGGTCGGGAATATGGGTCAAATTTTGGCTAAGGCTGGCGGGCGAAAAGCACCTATAATGGAGGTTAGGCCATGAGCGTTATGGCAGGAGCAACCACTGTGGGTGATTTGGCGGCGGCAATCGGCGTCCGGGCGCAGGAAGCGGCGATTGTGGGCGAACTGAAGGCGGGATCGGAAGAGGCGTATGCCTGGCTTATCGGAGAATTCCATCAGCCGATTTACAGCCTGGTTTATCGCATGGTTACGGACCCGGCGGATGCGGCTGACACAACCCAAGAAGTGTTTCTGAAAGTTTTTCGCGGAATCAAACATTTCCACGGGGGATCCAGCCTGAAGACGTGGATTTACCGCATCGCCGTGCATGAGGCATCGAACCGGCGGCGCTGGTGGTTTCGGCACAAAGCTAAAGAGACGTCGATTGAACCTGCGGAAGCGTTCAACGAATCAGGTGTGGCTTCGGCCATAAAGGATTCGCTAGTGGATGAGGCTGACTCACCTTTCGATCGGGTTGCGCACGAGGAGGTTCGAGCGCGCGTCGAAAAAGAATTGCGACAGGTTTCTGAACCTTACCGCACGACGCTCATTCTTCGTGATCTCGAGGAAATGTCGTACGAGGAGATTGCGGAAATTACGCAGGTTTCGCTAGGAACCGTGAAGTCGCGTCTGACCCGAGGACGGGAAGCGCTGCGGCAACGCCTCACGGCGTATGTGCGGGAGTTCGGAGAAGAACTGGGTCTGCGGGCGGAAGAGCGGAACGCGAAGGTCGAATCCCGTTCCCGCTTGAATGGACGGGAATTCGAGGTTGCGTCATGAAGTGCATCGAAGCTAAATCGATGTTCTCACCTTATCTCGATGGAGCAGTGACGGGAACCGAGATGCTCGCTCTCACCCGGCATCTCGACGCCTGTGCTCCTTGTCAGCGGGAATATGTTTCGCTTGGTCGAACTCAGCAATTGCTTACCGGCTTGGGGCGGCGAAAAGCGCCGGCGGATCTCTCGCTGAAACTGCGGCTTGCGATTTCACGCGAGGTTGCGCAATCGCAGCGTCCGTACTTCCACGGCCTTCGCATTCGGGTGGAGAATGCCATTCAAGGGTTCATGGTTCCGGCGACGGCGGGTTTGATAACGGCGGTGCTGATTTTCGGATTTCTCATGGGCTTCCTGGCTTTGCCGTTGCAAGCCGGGAATCCGGATGTTCCGCTCATGATGAGCACCGCGCCGCAACTGCAGCAGTCGGCTTTTGGAACGGCGATGGAGTCCATCTCGGATGATTCGCTGGTGATTGAAGCTTATGTGGATGCGAACGGGCGGGTGCAGGACTACCGGATATTGTCGAGTCCCGAAGATGCAAAGGATCTTTCACCGCAGGTGAAGATCATGCTTACCGAATTCACCACCTTCCGTCCGGCGACCTCCATGGGCCAGCGGACGTCAGGGCGCGCGGTTTTGTCGTTCTCGAAGATTAAGGTGAAGGGGTAGAAGCTGACAGCTATCGGCTGTCGGCTTTAAAAACAGGCTGAAAGCTGACGGCTGAGAGTTTCCTCCGTTGACCCTCCGCGAATAACCTCTTAAACTGGCTAGGTAACTCCGCACATTTCACCGCCCTGCAGGAGGGTTCCTGGACAATCGTTTTCGTAGTTCGCTATTGGTGGCCTTGCTAGGGCTGGTGGCACAAGTGTGGGCGGCTGATGCTGCGCCCAGAGTCGCGTTGGACAACAACGAAGCGCTGTTTACGGTTCTGACGGCGATCAACTATTGTGGCTACGATTTGGAATTGAGCTCATCTGATCCCCTGCGAGCTCAGATTCGCGCCGAGGTCACCAAGACGATCGATGCTGCGGCTGACGCGAAGGAATCGACGCAGGCCATGTGCCAGTTTTATTCCGAGCATAAGCAAGACGATCCGGCTCGAACCCTGGCCGAGTACGTGTCCTTGGGACTGAATCTCAATGCTCCGCCGGAACTCACGCTGAAAGTCAAAGAAGCTGATCTGCCGCCGGACGCGAGCTATGTGTCCGGGTTCGTGCCGATCGTGCAGAAGTTCTATGGTTTAGCCGGGCTGCAGGCGATCTGGACGCGCCATCAAGCGGCCTATGCCGCTTTGACCGACCGATACCACGAGCCATTGTCCAAGGTGCTCTTTGATACTGAGGTTTATTTGAAGTTGCCGTCGGCGGGCTATTTGGGACGTACATTTACAGTTTTCCTCGAACCCATGGGAGCGCCGGGGCAGGCGAATGCGCGGAATTACGCGACCGAGTATTATGTGGTGCTTTCTCCGGGTACCGGGGCCGAGTCAGGGCTGAAGATGGAACAGATCCGGCACACTTACCTGCATTATCTTCTGGACCCGATGGCGTTGAAATATCCCGGTGCTATGGACCGTCTGAAACCGCTGCTGGCAAGTGTGAAAGGCTCGCCCATGGATGAGAGTTTCAGGACAGATGTTTCACTTCTGACCACGGAGTGCATGATACGCGCGATCGAGGCGCGAACCACCTGGACGAGCAAAACGCCCGAAGTCCAAAAGCAGCAACTGGTGCAACAGTCGGTCGAGCAAGGCTACATTCTGACACCCTATTTTTATGAAGCGCTGGCGCAGTTTGAGAAGAGCCCAATCGGGTTGCGGACTGCGTATCCGGGTTTGATTAACGACATCAACGTGGGCAAGGAGCAAAGGAATGCAGCGCAAGTGAAGTTTGCCAGTACGGCAGACGAGGAACTGTTGCATCTGTCGCGGCACACGCAGGGTAAACTTTTGTTAACCGCGCAGCAACGTTTAGCGAGCGGGGATGTCGAGGGCGCAAAGAAGTTGGCGCAGCAAGCGCTGGATGAAAAGAATGAAGATCCGGGCCGGGCCCTTTTCATCCTGGCGCAAGCGGCGGTTGTGAGTCGAGATATGCCGGGGGCGCGCAGTTATTTCGAACAGGCGCTGGCGGTGGCCAAGGAGCCGTCGGTGGTAGCGTGGTCGCATGTTTATCTGGGAAGAATTTGCGATCTGCAGGAAGATCGGGAGGCAGCCCTCGTCCAGTACCGTGCGGCATTGAGCGCCGGCGAATCGCTACCCGAGGCGAAGGCTGCCGCTGAGCATGGGATTGCGCAGCCTTATGAACCGCCCAGCCATCCGCAGTAACAGCAGTGAAATGAAACTACGGGCGACCTGTGATCGGGGAGCCAGAGTCTCAAAACTCAAGGAGAGAGCATGAAGCGAGCAGCCATGGTATTGGGGGTGCTAGCGGTGGCGGCTTTGGTAGCTGCGCAGCAGCAGCAGGCGCCTGCACAACAAAAGCAACCTGCGGGAGCGGCGGGTACAACTCAACCGGGTTCAGCTACAACGACACCGCCGCAAGGCAAACGCCCACCGCAAGCAAAGACGCAGGCGGAATTCGACGCCTATAACGCTGCGATAGCTAACCAGAAGGATCCGGTCGCCATGGAAAAGGCGGCGGACGACTTTGCCACGAAGTTCCCCGATAGCGAACTGCGCGCCCTGCTCTTCAAAGCCGCCATGCGCGGCTACCAGAATGCGAATAACGGCGACAAAATGCTGGAGGAGTCGCAAAAATTGCTGAAACTCGATCCCGATGATCCGGAGGCGCTCATTGCTTCCGCCGAAGTGATCGCAGAGCGCACTCGCGATACCGACCTTGATAAGGATCAGCGTTTTGCCCAAGCCACGAAATACGCGCAGCATGCGTTGGAAACAATCGACACCGATATTCCAATTCCTGCGAATTTGCCGCAAGCCCAAATCGACGCTTACAAGGGGTTGTTGCGATCAAGCGCATATTCGGTTCTGGGTACGATCCAGTATGACCAGGAAAAATATGCTGACGCACAGAGCTATTTCCAGAAGTCTATCGATGCATATCCGTCGCAGCCTGACCCCGTCGTCGTACTTCGATTGGCCCTCGCGCTGGACAAGCAGGGGAAATACGGGGACGCTTTAAAAGAGGCTAATCGAGCTGTTGATTTGACCCAAGAAGGGACTGCGGCGGGAACCACGGCACGTCATGAACGTGATCGTTTGGTGCAGTTGACCGGGGGCATTCCGGTGAGCGGGAGTTCTGCTCCTCCGTCCAACCCACCGGCTGGCTCTGCTCCGAACACGACTCCGCATTGAAGGGGCACGATCGTTTAGGCAGATCATGAAAGCGCGGAACATTTCGGAATTAGAGCAAGCCCTGGGCTATCAATTTTCGCGCCCGGAGTTGCTGGAGCAGGCTCTTACCCATAGCTCGCACGCTCGCGAACTCGAAGCGCTGCAGGCTCAAACACCAGTTCGAGTAGGAGACAACGAGCAGCTTGAATTTTTGGGAGACGCTGTCCTGGGGCTGATTACGACCGAAGAATTGTTTCATCGCTTTCCCCACTTTCGTGAAGGTGAGCTGTCCAAACTGCGAGCACATTTGGTCAGTGAGAAACATCTGATCCAGGTGGCGCGGCAGTTAGAACTCGGACACTACTTGCGGTTGGGCCGAGGCGAGGAAAAAAGTGGGGGACGAAACAAAACAGCGTTGCTGGTCGACGGCCTGGAAGCCGTGCTGGGTGCGATGTACGTGGATAGCGGGCTGGAGACGGTCCGGCGGGTGGTGTTGCAGCATGTGATCGCTCCGGAGGTGGAGCACCTGGCGAGAAATGGCAGCAGCCTTCCACTGACTGACTACAAATCAGCGCTGCAGGAAAAACTGCAGGCCACCGGCCGTTCCCAGGCATCTTATGTATTAGTAAAAGAACTGGGGCCGGAACACAGTAAGACTTTTACGGTTGAAGTACGATTGCAAGCAGTGGGCAATCACGGCGAGACCGAGTTCGTGGGCCGGGCCGAGGGCTCCACTAAGAAAAATGCCGAACAGGGCGCGGCGCACCAGGTCTTGGAACACTTGGCTTCGCTGCCGGGGCATGCGGGCGGCAAGGTGCTCGGCAAAGGACGTCCCTAGCCGGAATCGTAATGGGAAAAACGTCGCACCCGGACTGGTTGATTTCGCTGCAATCGCTGCTGACCACCGTGGTGATTGCGGTCTTTGTCGTTACCTTTATCATCCAGGCTTTCCAGATTCCTTCCGAGTCCATGGAAAACACGCTGCTGATCGGAGACTACTTGTTGGTGGACAAGTTGTGTTACGGCGGCAGCAGATTTCTGGACCGTATCCTTCCGTACCGCCCGGTGCATCGGGGGGATATTGTGGTCTTTCACTATCCGGTTCATCCCAGCGAACACTTCGTGAAGCGGGTTGTGGGCGTGCCGGGGGATCGATTGCGCCTGATCAATCGAGAGGTTTACGTGAATGGCAATCGCTTGCCGGAACCGTATGTGCAGCACATCGCACGCAAACATGACGTATTCCGGGACGAGTTTCCGCGCCTGGACGTTTCAGCTCCAGGACTGGAAGGCGGATGGTGGCTGCAGATGAAGAAACTGGTCGAAGACGGCGAACTAATCGTTCCGGAGGGGGATTATTTTGTGCTCGGGGATAATCGGGACGACAGCGACGATAGCCGCTACTGGGGCTTCGTGCCGCGGGAAAACATTGTGGGGCGTCCGCTGCTGATTTATTGGTCGGTGCGGAGCTTGGAAGATGACCTGCCAGTTTCTTCGACGCCGGGTGATAAACTCTATCACTTCGCCTATGCACTCAGTCATTTGTTCCAGGTGACGCGGTGGGACCGGACATTTCGAGTAGTCAACTAAGGGCGACATCGCCTATTAAACGGGACAAAACCTCTTGGCTAAGACAGAAAATATGCAGGCGGAAAAACCGCGCGAAACCACAGTCGAGTTTCTCGCCTCTTTGGCGGCGGTGCTGGTAACGGGTCTGTTCATAATTACTTTCATCGTGCAGGCGTTTGAGATTCCTTCCAGTTCGATGGAGAACACTCTGCTGATCGGGGACCACGTATTTGTGAACCGCGAGCAATTCGCGCCGCGAACGCGGTGGCTTGGTCCCATCCTGCCTTACCGGCAGATACGCCATGGTGACATTGTTGTATTTCTTTCTCCAGCGGAGCCAGGCCTTTACGTTGTCAAGCGCATCATAGGGATTCCGGGCGACCGCATTCACTTGCGCGATGGGGTGGTCTACCGCAACGGTGAGAAGCTGGATGAGCCGTATGTGATCCATCAAGACGAGGCTGGCAGCAATCCTTACCGCGATAACTTTCCTTTGGTCGCGCCGTCGGAGTTCAACAATGTGACTCCGGATTGGGAACTGGCCTTGCCGCAGCACATCGAGGGCGATGATTTGGTGGTGCCTCCAAACAGTTATTTCGGAATGGGGGACAACCGCGACGTGAGCCTCGACAGCCGGTATTGGGGTTTCATCCCGACGGAAAATGTGATTGGGCGGCCCATGTTTATTTACTGGTCGTTTGAGACACCGGCGGGGCAGTATTTGCAGAGAGAAGTGAGTCAACGAGTCGGGTTCCTGGCCCATGTGGTGCTCCACTTTTTTGATGAGACTCGCTGGCGGCGTACGTTCAAGGTGGTTCAGTGAGTTTTTGGCGATCCAAGCGCGGCGGACTCGTGGCGATGGGCCTTGTCATGCTGCTCGCGCTCTTTCTCGTACGGCCCGGCGCGAATCGCCTGCGAAACCGGATTGTCAGTTCAATAAGTCTGGCGTTGGGACGGCCCGTGGATGTGGCGGCGGTTCGCTTGCGATTGCTCCCTCAACCCGGATTCGATCTTGATAACTTCGTAATCCACGACGATCCGGCTTTCAGTGCTGAACCTATGCTTCGCGCCCAGGAAGTTACAGCTTCTTTGCGGGTAACTTCGCTCCTGCGCGGTCGATTGGAGATCGCGCGGCTGAATCTGACCGAGCCCAGCCTGAACCTGGTTCGCAATTCAGAAGGGCGTTGGAATCTTGAGAATCTGGTCGAGCGGGCGGCCCAAATAGCGGTTGCTCCAACCAGCAAAACGAAAACCGAGAGGCGGCCAGGCTTTCCTTATATTGAGGGTAACCGGGGCCGAATCAATCTCAAGTTCGGAGCGGAAAAAAAGCCGTACGCGCTGACCCAGGCTGATTTCGCCCTGTGGCAGGATACGGAAAATGCCTGGGGCATGCGGTTGGAGGCGAAGCCCGTGCGGACCGATTTCAATCTCAGCGATACCGGCACACTGAACGTCGCCGGATCGTGGCAGAGAGCAGCAAGTTTGCGCGAGACGCCTTTACAGTTCACGCTGCAATGGGACCGCGCACAACTCGGGCAAGCGACCAAACTCGCCTATGGCAACGACAAGGGCTGGCGCGGGAGACTCGAAGTTTCGACTACGCTCACGGGTACGCCAGCGAACCTTGCGATCGCGACCACGGCAACGGTGCAGGATTTCCGCCGTTATGACATTTTCGGTGGCGGGGATTTGCGGTTGGCGACGGACTGCAGCGGTCATTACAGTTCGCTCGATCACACCTTGTCCGAGGTTGCGTGCACTGCGCCCGTCGGCGATGGAGTAATTAACGTTACGGGTAGCATCAAAGGGCCATTCTCATCGCGCGATTATGACCTTACCTTGACCGCGCGGGATCTGCCGATTCAGTCGTTGGTTGCGCTCGCCCGCCATGCCAAGCAGGGTGTGCCGGATGATCTGATTGCAGCGGGTCGACTGAATGGAAATGTGAAGCTTCAGCGCGATTTTGGCTCGCGAGCGAGCGGCATGGCGTGGAAAGGTAGCGGCGAAACCTCTGGCTTCGACCTTAGGTCGAAACTCAACAAAACGGAATTGGTCTTGGGCAAGGTCCCATTCGTAGTATCTTCCGCGACAGAGGGGAAGTTCCGAGCCACGTTGCACGAAATTGGCACCTCGACAGAGACTCACCTTGACATCGGTCCATTCAGTCTCGCTTTAGGCAGGCCGGCGTCCGTAAGCGTGGGCGGCTGGGCTTCGCGTTCGGGATACAGCTTCGAGATCCAAGGCGAGGCGCAGGTGCCACGCTTGCTGCAGGCGGCGCGGATGGTGGGAATTTCTGCCCCGCAGCCAGCCGCTGACGGCTTCGCCAGGATCGATTTGCAAATTGGGGGTGCTTGGTCGGGGTTCGCGGACCCGAGAGCCCTGGGGAAGGCCCAACTGCATTCGGTTCGCGCGGAGGTGCGAGGGGTGAACGCGCCGCTGGAAATTGCTTCCGCGACCCTTCTCCTCATGCCAGATCAAGTTACTGTGCAGAACGTGACGGCTTCGATCGCGGACACCTCGTGGCATGGCTCTTTAGTTCTTCCAAGACAGTGCGCCTTGCCAGAATCCTGTCCGGTTCACTTTGATCTGCATACCGACGAGGTTGCTACGGACCGACTGAACCAGTTGTTCAATCCGCATGTTCGCCAGCAGCCGTGGTATCGCTTTCTGTCTTCCCCGGCGGCCGGAGTTCCCTACCTGCTCACGGTCCATGCAACCGGCAAACTCACCGCCAACCGGGTGGTGATTCGTAAACTTGTCGGTAACCGGGTCTCGGCGAACGTGGAATTGAACAAGGGCAAACTGCGATTGTCTGATGTGCGAGGTGATGTCCTTGGCGGCAGGCATACGGGCGAATGGGAAGGCGACTTTACCGCAAAGCCTCCGGAGTACAGCGGAAGCGGCACACTGGAGCGGGTCGAGCTCAGTCAGCTTTCAGAGCGCATGAACGATGATTGGATCACGGGCACGGCAACGGGAACTTATCGCGTGAAAGCATCGGGCCTGGATGCGGGTCAGTTGTTTGCTTCCGCCACCAGCACGCTGAAGATTGACGCACGGGACGGCTTGCTGCGTCATGTCGCACTGGTCGAGGGTAGCGGGCCGTTGCAGATGCATCGCTTGACGGCTCGCCTGTTGCTGCAGGAGGGCAAGTTTGAAATTCAGGAGGGCAAGCTGGAGACTCCGGCAGGCGTCTACGAGGTGAGCGGCACGGCATCGCTGACTCGTATCCTGAATCTGAAATTGGCGCGCGAAGGAGCGCCCGGTTTCAACATCACGGGTACGCTGACGGAACCGCACGTGTCCCCTATCCTGAGTCCGGAGACGCGAGCGGCGCTTAAGCCGTGAGGAGTCTCAGGCTGAGTCCAACCACGATCCAAATCCCAAATGCCAGCCATTCGTACGCGCTGAAATGCCCGGGAATGCCGGGGACAATTTTCATCAGGATCATGATTAGGCCGACGATCACCCCCACCATCGCAATAAAACGTTTGTGTCGCGGCGGACCCATCCGGTAATAAGCCGCACAAGCGGCCAGCCATCCGATGGCGGAAGCCACCGAACCAACTTCGGAAACTGGCACGAGAATGGCATCGCCCAGAAACATGCATGCGGCGGTGGCCAGCCCGATGCAAAGCACAGCTAGCGAGGGCGTCTGATTGCGCGGATGCACGTGGCCAAGGCGCTGGTCTACCAATCCGCGCCGTCCTATGGCGAACAATAGCCGGCTGGCTGCGACGAAATTTCCGTTGAACACTTTGAACAGCGAAAGCATCGCCGTTGTAAGTATGACTCTCACGATCCAGCGCGACCCTACGGCGTGCTCAAAAACAACCGCGGTCATGAATTTTTCATGGGTGAGTTGTTTCCATGGAGCGACATATCCAACCGCCGCGATCACAACGGTGTAGAAAAGAATGCCAACCGCAATCGCCATCCAGATGGCCTTGAAGAAGCCACGGGCGCGGAATTCCGGACTGGCTTCTTCCGCGCCTTTCACTACAGATTCAAACCCCGTCATAAAATATGGCACGACTTGCATGACTAGAAATACGGATACGAATGGGCTATGGGTAAAGAGCGGTGGAAAATTCCGTGGCGACCCCTTGCTCACTCCGAACCCGACAAACAGCGCGAACAGCGCGAGCGTGCCGAAGGCTGTCCAGTTCTGGAATGTGGCGCTCAAGCGGATGCCACTATAGTTCAGAACTGTCAGCAATCCAGTCAGGCCGAGCCCGATCAGCAAGTGTGGTAAGTAAACTGGCTGGCCTGCGATGCGATACAGTTCAATCGAATCCAGTGCGGGAAAGATGTAGCCAGCGATTTTGCCGACTGCTACAGCCTCCCACGGGCACACAATGAAATAGGCCAGGATCATCATCCAGCCCGTGGCAAAGCTGATCGCTTGGGGAAAAACTTTGGCGGTGTAGGCGACCTCACCCGCCGCATCCGGCATCGCCGCAACCAGTTGGCCGTACACGTAACCGATCGGCAGCAGCAGCGCCCCGCCAATTGCGAAACCCAGGATTGCGCCCAACATTCCGCCGCGCAGCAGCCAGTCATCCATGACGACCAGCCATCCCACGCCCACCATCGTGCCCCAACCCAGAGCGAAGTAATCCACTACGCGGAGTTTGCGGGCGAGCGTGATCACGAGGCGCGAATTATAAAGCATCCGCGTCGGAAAACGCGGCAATGGAGGGCGAAAGACCCTCGTGATCTGGCCGGATTTCCGGGGTCGCGTGTTAGTATCAAATCCAACGCCTGATGACCCTGCAGCATGTTGACATCCTGTTTCAACTGATCGTTTTCTTGTTCGCGATCAGCGTCCACGAGTCGGCGCACGCCTGGATGGCGAACCGCCGTGGCGACCCGACTGCACGCATGTTGGGCCGGGTCACGCTGAATCCCATCAAGCATATTGATCCGGTTGGAACCGTCTTGTTGCCCGCGATCGCTCTGTACTATCACATTCCTGTGATCGGTTGGGCCAAGCCTACTCCAGTGGATCCGCGTAATTTTAAGAACCCGGTGCTCGATGACATCCTTACATCGGTGGTTGGACCGATCAGCAACTTCGTGGTGGCAACTGGCGCGGTGCTGGCTTTGATTCTCGTTTCACTGACTTCGCCACTGGGGGCAGCCATTGTCCAGCGAATCCCTTTCGTATATCCAGGCCACTTGGATGTTCTGGCAAGTCAGACCGATTCGTTTCTGATGCCGCTCAGCCTGTTTGTCTACGAGTTGATGGTGATCAATATTGTGCTGGGCGTCTTTAATCTTATTCCGGTGCCACCACTGGACGGCAGCCACGTATTGCGCCACTTCCTGCCTGCCAACGCATTGCGTGTTTACGATACGGTTGGCGTTTTTGGATTAATGGCCCTGGTATTTCTGGCGCCGGGTCTATTGGGGAAGCTGATTTATCCCGTCATTGATACGTTTAACTACATCCTCTTGAGAATCTGATGCCTACTGGATCCAATCAACGTAAACGCGTGCTCAGCGGCATGCGCTCGACCGGCAGATTGCACTTGGGCAATTATGTCGGGGCGCTGCAGAGCTGGGTGATCATGCAGGATCACTACGAATGTTTTTTCTTCGTGGCCGACTGGCACGCGCTCACGACCGACTACGCTGATACGTCGCGAGTGAAGGAAAACTCAATCGACGTTCTGCTCGACTGGCTGGCTGCGGGGCTTGATCCGGAGCGCTGCACCATGTTCATTCAGTCGCACGTGCCGCAGCATGCCGAATTGCATCTGTTGTTCTCGATGATCACGCCGCTGGGCTGGCTGGAACGGGTGCCGACTTACAAGGAGCAGCGCGAGAATATCACCGAGAAAGACTTGAGTACCTACGGCTTTCTCGGATACCCGGTGCTGCAGGCGGCGGACATTCTCATCTACAAGGGCGACTTCGTTCCGGTGGGGGAGGATCAGGTGCCCCACGTGGAATTGACGCGCGAGATTGCACGCCGCTTCAACATGTTCTATAGCCACATGGGGAGGTCCGTGTTCCCCGAGCCGCAACCTTTGCTGACGCCTACTCCGAAGTTGCCTGGAACGGACGGACGGAAAATGTCGAAGTCGTACGGGAACACGATCATGCTCACAGATCCGGAACCGGTCGTGCGACAGAAGCTCAAGACCATGGTGACCGATCCCGCTCGCGTACGCCGCACTGATCCAGGCAACCCTGATGTTTGCCCGGTCGGCGACCTGCATAAGATTTTCAGCGATCGCGATACGATGGCCAAAGTAAACGAAGGTTGCCGGTCGGCGGGGATCGGGTGTATCGAGTGCAAAGGCTGGGCTGCCGACGCTCTGGTTAACATCTTGAATCCCATGCAGGAGCGGCGCAAGAAATATGAGGACAATCCACGGCTGGCTTGGGATATTCTTGAGGCTGGCTCGGCGCGGGCGGGCAAAGTTGCCAGCGCTACGATGAACGAAGTACGTGAGGCCATGGGGATGTCGCTCGAATACGAGGCTCCGCGCGCTCCGCAGGTGGCGAAGTAGTTGCCTGAGATAGCAAGATGAACGAAGACGCAAAAGTCGCTTTCGATGTCACGGCAGCGTTGGATCTTGGCCCCACGCTCGTAGAGAGTGCTGCGCCGCGCGTCGAAGAAAAAACACGAAATGAGCAAAGCGACTTCCCGTTTGCCGTTACCGTGGGCGATGTCTATGAAGGGCCGTTGGACCTGCTGCTTCACCTGATTCGCAAGCAGGATATCGATATTTACGATATTCCGATTGGGAGAATCACCGCGCAGTATCTGGCGTACGTGGAAAAACTGCGCGAGTTGGATGTGAACGTCGCGGCCGAGTTCATCTATATGGCGGCGGTTCTGATTCACATCAAGTCGAAAATGCTGTTGCCGCGTGATCCTGCCGCGGCTTCGGACGCCCAGGACGACCCGCGCGCCGAACTGGTTAACCGGCTGATCGAGCACGAGAAATTCAAATCCGCGGCGCAGATGCTGATGCAGAAACAGCACATCGAAGAAGCTGTGTGGTCGAACCCGGGGCTGAACGAATTCAAGGACGCGGAAGGCACGGAGCAGGAGATCGCGGCCGACGTGATTGATTTGGTGAAGACTTTCCAGCAAATCCTCGAGCGTGCCCGCAACCGGCCGATGATCCAGGTGGACGAAGAAACGGTCACCGTCGGACAGATGATCGAGTATCTGCGGCGGCGGCTGGCGATGGAAGACCGGCCGATCCGATTGAAACAAATGTTGCGCAACGTGGAGTCGCGACAGGCGCTGGTCTGCATGTTTTTGGCGCTGCTCGAAATGGTGCGGCTGCAAGCCATTCAATTGCGGCAAGACCGTCTGTTTGGAGAAATCCTGTTGCGCAAGCATGTAGGGTTTGAGGCGGTCATGGCGGAACAAGCAGCCGTGCGCGACGACTGGAGGTAGCGCCAGAAGCTTAGGAGCCCATGAGCCTTAAAGCCAAACTCGAAGCTATCATTTACGCCGCCGAAACCCCGGTGACGCTGGATCAATTGATTGAATTGGTAAAAGAGTCGGTCATCGGCGAAGGCGCTTCGGACGGCACCGAGGTTAAGTCGCGCGTTCGGCTGGCTTTGGAGGAACTGGTCGTCGATTACTACTCTCCGGATCACGGTGTCGAAATTCGCCAGGTCGCCGGTGGATATCGTATGTCGACAAAGCCCGAGCACCACGACATCGTCCGCGCCTTTGCCAAAAGCCTGAAGCCGCCGATTCGGCTGTCGCTGCCCGCGCTCGAAACCCTGGCAGTGATTGCGTACAAGCAGCCCGTAACCGTGCCGGAGATCAGCGAAATTCGCGGCGTGGATTCGAGCGGGGTCATTGCGACTTTGCTCGATCGCAAGCTGGTCACGACTGCAGGCCGCAAGGCTGTGATCGGGCGGCCGATCCTTTACAAGACGACCAAGGAATTCTTGATGCGATTTGGTTTGAAAGATATCGGCGAACTGCCCAGCATGGAGGAGTTCGAGAAACTAGTCGCGGAATCGTTCCAGAGCGATTTGTTGCCGGCGGAGAGTGAACCGACAGATGTGGCCAGTGACCCTGGCTCGCCGACGGCCGAAGCTGAAGATTCCGAACTGGCTACCGTAGAAAAGCTCCACTCGGGCGAGAGTGATCCGGCTGCTTAACGCGGAAGCTTACCCAACAACTCCACCGATTCTGATTGTGAATTCTCATGCCCGCTGAGCGTCTACAGAAGATTATCGCTGCCGCCGGAATCGCGTCCCGCCGCAAGGCCGAGACGTTGATTACTGGTGGGCTGGTCTCGGTGAATGGGCAGCCGGTCACGGAACTCGGCAGCAAAGCTGATCCCGAGAAAGATCACATCCGCGTGAACGGGAAACTCCTGCACGGCCCCGAGCGGCATGTTTATCTGCTCATGAACAAGCCCAAGGGATACGTCACAACGCTGCGCGATCCCGAACGCCGGCCGACTGTCATGGATCTGCTGCACGGGGTGGGAGCGCGAGTCTATCCGGTTGGACGCCTCGATTACGCGAGCGAAGGCCTCCTGCTTCTTACCAATGACGGTGAATTCGCGAATCGCCTGATGAAGGCTGCGTCCCACGTACCCAAGACCTACATGGTGAAAGTGGCCGGCACTCCATCGGAGGATGGCTTGTCTCGGTTGCGCGAAGGTATTTATATTCCGTCAGATCGCGGAAAGAGAGTAAAGACTGCCCCTGCCAGGATCCGCGCGATTCGCGAATCTGCCAACCCCTGGTATGAAGTCACATTGATTGAAGGCAAGAATCGACAAATCCGGCGGATGTTTGAAGAGGTTGGTCATCACGTGGAAAAGATCAAGCGAGTGCGCTACGGTCCGCTCGAATTAGATGTGCATCCGGGAAAATTCCGCAAGCTCACGAACGATGAAGTCTCGAGACTGAAATCTCTAGCCAGATAGAACATGCGCATAGATGACACTGCCCGTTCCACATAGTAATGAAACATGGTAAGGATTAGATAGCCGAAAGATGAGTGACTTCAGCCGGTTTGTGCCCGAACACGTACGGAACCTGAGCGGGTACACGCCGGGCAAATCGCTGCGCCAGGCGCAACAGGAGAGCCACGTGAACTGCATCAAAATGGCCTCGAATGAGAATCCGTTTGGGCCCTCGCCGAAGGCGGTGAAGGCGATGCAGGCCGCACTCACCGAGAGCAATTTCTACCCCGACAACGATGCCATCGAACTGCGGCAGAAGTTGGCGGAGCACCACAATGTTATGCCGGAACAAATCGTTCCCACTGCCGGTTCCACCGCATTGTTGGGCATTATCGCGCGCACCTTGCTCGCGCCAGGGTTGAACGCGATAACCAGCGAGCGTTCGTTTATCGTGTATCCGATTGCCACGCAAGCAGCGGGAGGGCAGCTGATCCAGGTTCCGATGCGAAATGATGGCTTTGATCTGGACGCCATAGCCGCGGCGGTCGATCAGCACACTCGCATCCTCTACATTGCGAATCCCAACAATCCAACCGGAACGCTGATTTTTACGGAAGAGCTCGATCGCTTTTTGGAACGTGTCCCGGAGCATGTCGTCGTTATCCTCGATGAGGCGTACTGCGATTTCGCGGAATACTTTGCGATCCGCCGCGGCGTCGATTGCTCGAATGCTCTCGATTATGTAAAACGCGGCCATAAAGTGGTTGTGCTGCGCACATTCTCGAAAGCCCACGGTTTGGCGGGAGTGCGAGTTGGCTACGGAGTCGGTCCTGCCGAACTCATGGCATACTTCGCTCGCATGCGCACTACGTTCTCCGTTTCTCATGTAGCGCAGGTCGCGGCGTTGGCCGCGCTCGACGACGAAGCTCATACTCAACAAACACTTAAGAACAACGCCGAGCAAGCCGAGCGTCTGGTCGGGGAAATCACGGAACTGGGCTACCCACCGATTCGAACCTGGGCTAACTTTCTATATTGCGAATTGGGCGACGATGCCGCCGCTGTCGCCAAGCGACTCCAGGCCGAGGGCGTGATTGTGCGACCGTTAGGGCCGTGGGGCACACCAACCGCGATCAGAGTTACCATCGGCACGGCAGAGCAGAATGACATTTTTCTGAGGGCTTTCAAGAAGGTCATGGAGCGAGCGACGGCAAGGTAGGGACGTTGCTTGCGACGTCTCAGACTTGCGGCAAATCAGGTTCCGGGGCGTGAGACGTAGCTAGCTACGCCTCTACAGCAATATTATTTCTGGCAGTTGGGACAATAGTGGCTGCTGCGGCCGGCGATCACGACGCGCTTGATCGGAGTTTTGCAAACCAGACACGGTTCCCCCTCGCGTCCGTAGACTCGATGCTGCAGTTGAAAGAATCCTTCCTCGCCGTCGGCGTCCACGTAGTCAGAGACGGACGAACCGCCTAGCGCAATGGCTTCTTTGAGGACTTCCTGCACCGCAGCGTAAAGCAGAACCAATTCCTTGCGAGTGAGCGAGGCGGCTCTGCGCCGGGGACGGACGCCGCTCCGAAACAGCGATTCATCCGCATAAATATTGCCTACTCCGCGCAGCAGTTTCTGGTTCAGCAATGCGCTTTTGATTGGAGTTTTGCGGCCCCCGAAAAGATGGATGAAGGCATCCAGTTCCACTTCGAGCGGTTCGGAGCCGGCGGCTTCAAATCCATGGGCGACGCTCAGACGTCCAAAGCGACGCGGGTCCACGAATCTGAGCTCTCTGCCCGAGGCTAACTTCGCAACCGCGTGCGTGTGTTTCTCGATCGCTTGATCGGGGCCGCAGACCAGCATTCGTCCTGTCATGCCGAGATGCACGATCCACTGAGCTGTGTTTGATACAGGTCTCGATGCTTTTGAGGGTTTCTGGCGAGATTCTTGTTTGACGGGTGAGGACGCCCGTCTTCCATTTTCCAGATCGAATACGATGTGCTTTCCTACGCGGTGCACGGCGCCGATACGCTTGGATTCGAGAGTCGCGACAATCTCGGACGCTGTGGATTTCAGAGGTTCGGGCTTGGATCCGAGCCACACTGACTCGATGACGTCACCAGTGACGCGGCTGGCGAGGCCGCGGGCAATGGTTTCAACTTCCGGTAGTTCTGGCATGAAATTAGTTTACAGGCTTCAGGAAAATCTCGTGGCTAACGCCTGACGCCTGCAGCCTAATTGCCATCTCTTGCCCACCGGGTTATTATTACAAGTACACCTCTGCTCCGCCTTTATCCTTTGTAATTCAGCGACCCGTTGGTTCACTGCGGGCAACGAGTGTGTGCGACCCTGCATTGCGGCTGAGGGGCGGCCGCGCGATTCATCTTCCAAGGAGTTGGCATTTGAAGAAGGGCAAAGCTGCGGTTATCGTGGGCGCCCAATGGGGCGACGAGGGTAAAGGCAAGATTGTCGATGTGCTCTCGGAAAACTTTTCTGTCGTGGCGCGTTATGCGGGCGGACACAATGCCGGCCACACCGTCATCATTAACAGAAAGAAATTTGTCCTGCAGTTGGTGCCGTGCGGAGTCCTGCGTACCGACTGCCGTAGCGTTATTGGCAATGGGGTCGTGCTCGATCCCGTGGCCTTCCTCAAGGAGGTCGCCGCTCTGCGTGAGACTGGCGTCAAGGTGGACGGTAGCTTGTTTGTCAGCAACCGAGCCCACGTGATTCTTCCTTATCATCGCATGATCGAGTTGGCGTCGGAAAACGCCCCCGGACGCGTGAAGATTGGAACTACTTCGCGCGGTATCGGTCCCGCGTACGAAGACAAGATGGGGCGTCGCGGTTTACGTGTCGCTGATCTGCTAGACCTGCAACTGCTGAAGACTCACATCCAAAACGCCTGCCACGAGAAGAACATGATCGCGCATGCGCTGTTCAACTCGGAACCGCTCGATGCCGACAAAATGTATGAGGAATATGCCGCCGCGTCGGCGATGGTTGCGCCGTTTGTCTGCGACACCGCTGCTTTGTTGAACAAAGCTCTGGCGCATGGCGACTCGGTGGTGTTCGAAGGTGCGCAGGGCACGATGCTTGACATCGACCACGGCACCTATCCGTTCGTAACTTCTTCGAGCGCCACTTCGGGAGGGGCCGTGACCGGAACTGGCGTCGCTCCCACTGCGATTGATACTGTGATCGGCGTTACCAAGGCTTACTGCACGCGTGTTGGCGGCGGACCGTTTCCCACTGAGGCACTTGACGCCAATGGAGACATGCTGCGCAAGCGGGGCAACGAATTTGGCGCGGTAACGGGGCGTCCGCGCCGTTGCGGCTGGCTCGATTTGCCTCTCTTGCGTTACGCTGGCATGATTAACGGAATCTCCTGGCTGGTCGTGACCAAGTTGGATGTGCTGGATGAGTTGGCAGAGATTCCGGTATGCGTGGGTTATAAAATCAACGGCAAGGAAACCGAAGAGGCGCCGCCACAGGACAGCGGCTATGGGCAGATCGAAGGTATTTATCGGAAGATGCCTGGCTGGCGCACGTCGACCCAGGGAATTACGAAACTGGAGAAACTGCCAAAGGCCGCGCGCGAGTATTTGGATTTCGTCGAGAAGGAAAGCGGAGCACGCATCGGCATGGTCTCGACCGGCCCCGGGCGCGAGGAAACTATATTCCTCGATGAGTTTGGGGCAAAACTTCGGGAATTAACTGGATCAAGAACCAGGGCGCAGGCAAAACTTTAAGGACGGAGCTAGCGATGGTTGTTCTGGTCGTGACGTGGATGGCGAAGGTCGGTCGTGAATCGGATGTTATCGGCGTGTTTTCCAAGCTAACCGAAGAATCCCGGAAAGAGCCCGGATGTCTGGTGTACCAGGTCCACCGGCATAAAACCGAGCCGCGTCGATTCTTCATCTATGAACAATATAAGGATGACGCCGCGCTGGAAGCCCATCGCGCCGCGCCCCACTTCCTGCAGTACGCGAAAAAAGAACTGCCCAAGTTCGGCGAGCGGATTGAGGGGCATCTGTATGAACCGCTAGCTTGAGTTGGTGTGGCGCGGGCGCCCTCGCCCGCGTTGCTTGCCGCAGGATGACTGACCGCCGCGAAGGCGTTACTTGCCTTTGTCCACCATCAGCACGCCGCCCGAGGCATAACTTTCCTTCGGGACTTCGTTAAAGACCACCACAACGGCTTCGCGACGCGCAGCTGCTTCTTCCACCATGGCGTCGGTGATGCGTTGCGCCAGTTTGCGTTTCTGATCGGTGGTACGGCCGGTCAACATCGTGATTTGTATCAGGGGCATAAGGACGCTTCTGGATCATTGGCTACAGAGATCCTTCACTTCGTTCAGGATGACGGCGCGCGGCTCAGCTTTTAGCCTGCCCTAAGCAACTAAGCTTAGCGAAGTTTTTCAAACGGGCCGCGCACGCGTCGTCACTTGGCCAACTCATATCCCGCGAAGAAATAACTTAACTCGAAGCGAGCGGTCTCGTCTGCATCCGATCCGTGGATGGCGTTGTGCTCAATATCGCTAGCCCACTTCTTGCGGATCGTGCCTTCCTCGGCGTTTGCCGGATTGGTTGCGCCCATGAGTTTGCGCAAGTCGGCGATGGCATTTTCCTTTTCGAGAGCAAGCACCACAATCGGCCCACTCGACATGAAATCGGTCAGCGAATGGAAAAAGGAACGACCGGCGTGCACGGCGTAGAACTGCTCCGCCTGATGCTTCGAAATTTCGAGCATCTTCATCGCCAGTATTCTGAAGCCATTTTTCTCAAACTGCTCGATGATGTCGCCGACCGCGTTCTTGGCTACGGCGTCTGGTTTGATGATAGTAAAAGTGCGTTGCAGAGTCTTCATAGTTTGGTAGTTTGTCCTTGGTCGTTGGTCTTTAGGCTTTTGCCGCAACACCCATTGCCGCTACGACTGTCTCGCCAATTTCCGCGGGCGATTTGGCGACGCGAATGCCCGCGGATTCCATCGCCTTGATCTTCTCGGCAGCAGTTCCCTTCCCGCCGGAGATGATGGCTCCCGCATGGCCCATGCGGCGCCCGGGAGGCGCGGTCTGTCCCGCGATGAATCCAACAACTGGCTTTTTCATGCGAGCCTTCACGTATTCGGCGGCAGTTTCCTCGGCGTTGCCGCCGATTTCCCCGATCATCACGACCACCTCGGTTTGGGGATCCCTGTTGAACAGTTCAAGTGCGTCGACGAAGTTGGTGCCAATAATGGGATCGCCACCGATACCAATCGCTGTAGACTGGCCAATTCCGCGCGTGGTGAGCTGATAAACCGCTTCATAAGTCAGCGTGCCCGAACGCGAGACGATTCCTACTGACCCTTCGAGATGGATCCGCGCCGGCATAATTCCAATCTTGCACTTGCCCGGTGAAATGACGCCCGGACAATTAGGCCCAATCAGCCGGGAGCGGCGATTCTGCAGATATTCCCATGCGCGTACCATATCAAGCGTAGGAATGCCCTCAGTGATGCAGACGATCAGTTCGACCTCGGCATCGGCGGCTTCCATAATGGCATCAGCTGCAAAGGGCGGAGGAACGAAAATAACCGATGCATCGGCCCCGGTCTTGTCGACCGCCTCCTGCACGGTATTAAAGATGGGCCAGCCTTCGTGAGTGGTGCCACCCTTGCCGGGAGTGACTCCGCCAACGATCTTGGTTCCGTACTCTGCGCAGGCTTTGGCGTGAAATGTGCCTTCCCGTCCAGTCAGTCCCTGCACGATGACTCGCGTCGATTTATCTACAAGAATGCTCATAAAATTGTCTCTTCGTGGAGACGTAGCTTGCTCATCTCCCGCCTCCTGGCGCAGACGCAACAAGCTGCGTCTCTACAGCGATCAGTTACGCCGCAGCTGCGGCGACGACTTTCTCGGCCGCGTCTCTCATGGTTTCCGCGACGATGAAGTTCAAACCCGACTGTTTGAGAATTTCGCGTCCGGCCTCGACGTTGGTCCCTTCCAGACGCAGCACGATGGGCAGCTGAATGTGAGTTTTCTGTGCAGCCTCGACGACCCCTGTGGCCAGCGTATCAACGCGAAGGATTCCGCCGAAAATATTAATCAGCACCGCCTTCACGTTCTTGTCGCTCAACAGGATCTCGAAGGCATGCGTCACTTGTTCGGCATTGGCTCCGCCACCCACATCAAGGAAATTTGCCGGCATCCCTCCGGCGTACTTGATGATGTCCATCGTAGCCATCGCCAGCCCTGCGCCGTTCACCATGCAACCCACGTTGCCGTCGAGCTTGATGTAGTTCAGACTGTACTTCGAGGCCTCGACTTCAAGGGGATCCTCCTCGGTAATGTCGCGCAGGTCGCGGAGATCGGGATGCCGGAACAGGGCGTTGTCATCGAAATTGATCTTGGCATCCAGCGCAAACAGCCTGCCATCGGAGCAACTAACGAATGGATTGATTTCCATCAGGGACGAATCCGTCTCCTGGAATGCGCGAAAGAGTCCGGTCATCAAACGTAGGGCTTCGTTAATCTGAGCGGGCTTCAGTCCCAACTTGAAAGCTAGTTTGCGAGCCTGGAACGCTTCGAGACCCATCCCCGGCTCGATGTACTCTTTGAGGATGGCATCGGGGTTCTCAGCCGCGACCTGCTCGATTTCCATACCGCCCGCCGCGGACGCCATAAAAACCGGTCTCGCTTCGACCCGGTCGATCACGATTCCCAGGTAAAGTTCCTTCTCGATGGGCAGGGTTTCTTCAATGAGCAGACGGCGCACCACGCGACCCTCGCGTCCCGTCTGATGCGTCACCAGCGTCATCCCTAAAATCTTGGAGGCTAGTTCGGCGGCTTCATCCACCGATTTCGCGATCTTCACTCCGCCGCCTTTACCACGGCCGCCGGCGTGGATCTGCGCTTTCACCACAACCCCACTTGCACCCGCATCAAAAAGCTTCTTCGCCGCGGCTTCAGCTTGCTCGCGGGTTTCGGCCATTTCACCACGCGGGACGGCAACCCCAGATTTTTTCAGGATTGCTTTGGCCTGATACTCATGAATTTTCATAACAATCCCAGATTCACTATGATTTTTCGGCAGGGCTTGCTTGCAGCTTAGAACCGCGGGCGGCAAACACTTGATTCTATCGAAGGGCTTCGTATACGGCAAACGCAACGTGTCGCTTTGGTAGGTGAATCGCGTCCTCGCGGTCTCATTTGGGACGCAGACTTTCCCCTGCGTCTGGTCCTCTACGATGCTACTCTGGTATTCCATCAATGATCACCGACGCACTCCATCGCATCGCGAATCACCGCCAATCGCTCTCCCGAGATGAGGCACGCAGCGTTATGGCCGAGGTGTTGACTGGCAAATGCACCGATGCACAAATTGCGGCTTTGCTGGTAGCTCTGCACATGAAGGGTGAGACGGTTGAAGAGATCGTTGGCTTTGCGGAAGCGATCCGCGGCGCCGCAGTGCCGCTTGATCTTCACCCCAACCATATGGTGGACGTCAGTGGCACGGGGCGCGATGCATTGGTAGACACCTGCGGTACCGGCGGGGATGCCAGCGGCACTTTCAACATTTCAACAGCTACGGCGCTTGTCGTCGCTGGTGCGGGTGTGCGTGTGGCCAAGCACGGAAACCGCAGCGTGACTTCGAAGTGCGGTTCTGCCGATGTAATGGAGGCTCTGGGCGTCAACATCAATCTTCCCCCTGCCCGGCTAGCTGCCTGTTTGGAAAAAGTCGGCATCACGTTTCTTTTTGCCCCGGCCGTGCACTCCGCGATGAAGTATGTTCAGTCTGCCCGCCGCGAACTGCGCTTGCGAACGGTTTTCAATCTGCTGGGGCCGCTCACCAATCCGGCCCACGCATCGGCTCAGGTGGTCGGGGTGTATTCCGTTGCACTGGTGGACAAGCTGGCGGAAGCCCTCAGCATGCTGGGATTGCACCGGGCCTTGGTGGTGCACGGACTGGACGGGTTGGACGAAATCACCATCACCGGCCCGACCCGGATTGCTGAACTACGCGAAGGAACGGTTCGCACTTATGAAGTTACGCCGGAAGAGTTTGGGATGAACCGAGGCACACTTGATGAGATCTCCGGTGGAGATGCCGCAGCGAACGCGTTTATTATTCGTGACATTCTCGCCGGCAAGAAATCGCCCAGGAAGGATGTGGTGTTATTGAATGCGGCTGCGGCCTTGGTCGCGGCTGGCAAAGTGGACCACCTCGCCGACGCTCTCCCGCTGGCATCGAAATCGATCGATTCCGGTGCCGCCGCCGAGAAGTTGCAAGGGCTGATACAGTTCACGACTACGCCCCTGTGATTTACCCCAGCGCTGCCCCTTTCTTTAGACGCTCAATTTGTGCCAAGTGATTTGCCCCATGAGTTCCCATCTTCTCGACGTACTCCGCGACTGTGACGTCGTGTTTGAGTTCGGGATGGTACGCAGACTTCTCCAGGTCGCCCGATTTCAGCCGGCGCAACAGCTGCAACGTGTGATGCCGGTTCAATCCATAGAGCGCGATCAACTCCGGTGCGGGAGTCTCCAGGTAGCCGAGATTTCGCGCCCAGGCATCCTGATCCATGGGAGCAAGCACCGGTTTTTTGTCAGCCAGCATCTGCCGGAAGCGGTGAGCGTACACGATTTCAATGTCCGCCAGGTGTCCCAGAACCTCCAGGATGCACCACTTGTCCGGTGACGGTTTGTAGCGCAGTGTCTTGTCGGTTAGTCCCGAAACCGCCGCCGCAATTTGCTTCGGACTTTTCTCCGCCGCATCAAGATGCTTCTTCAGTTCAGCTTCTGTCATGGGAAACCTCGAATTTGAACACTACAAGATCTGCAACATTACACCATTACCCAATTACTGGTTGATCTGCACTTTCTGCATCCATTGCGCCACCTGGACATTCCATCCCATTTCTTTGATTATGGTATCGCGCAACTGCGTGGATGCCGCGGGCTCGCCGTGGACCAGGTAGGTCACGGGCGGCTTCCTGGGAAAAGTGTGCAGCCACTGCAGCAATTCTGGCGTGTCAGCGTGATCGCTGAACTGCTCGAGCGCCGCCACCTGCGCACGGATCGGCACGATGTCACCGAAGATCTTCACTTCAGGCGCGCCACTCTTGATGGTGAATCCGCGCGTCCCCGGCGCCTGGAAACCAATAAAAATCACAGTGTTTCTTGGATCAGGTAGTCTCTGCGCAAGGTGATGCAGAATGCGTCCACCCGTCACCATGCCGCTCGAAGAAACGATGATCGATGGAGTTCTCACACCATTGATCTTTTTCGACTCATCGGCAGTTGAGGCAAACGTGAAAGCCGGCCAGTCTAGCGGCGATCCGTGCTGGCCAATCAGCCGGCGCGTGTCGTCGCTGTATTCCTCGGTGTGCTTCATGAAGATCTCGACGGCCTTAATCGCCATGGGGCTGTCGCAATAGACCGGGATGGCCGGGAGTTGCCCGGTTTGCATCAGCTCTTTCAACATGAAAAGAAGTTTCTGCGTGCGCTCAACCGCAAACGCAGGCACGATCACGCTCCCGCCACGGTCAACGGTCGAGCGCATCAATGCCGCCAACTCGGGTCGCGGATCAGACGTCGGGTGTTGACGGTTGCCGTAGGTAGACTCCATCACAAGGACGTCCGCCGTCTCTCCTTCCGTCGGCCCGGAAGGTACGACTTGACCGGGCGCGACACTCTGGTCGTGTACGCGGCCAATGTCTCCCGTAAACAACAAACGGCGAGTCTGCCCGTTGCAGCGTAGCGTGAGTTCAACCATCGATGACCCCAGAATATGCGCCGCCCGCACCAAGCGAAATGAAGCCTCCGGGCAAAGCTGCTGAGTCACCCCGAACTGCACGGAGCGAAAATACTGAAGCGACTCTTGCGCTTCCTCGAATGTGTACAACGGCAGTGCCGGGTCGTGTTTCGATTTCTTGTGCTTGTTATAGAACTCGGCGTCTTCTTCCTGCAGATGGCCGGAGTCGGGGAGCAGGATGCCACACAAATCGATGGTCGCTGGAGTCGCGTAAATCGGTCCGCGGAAGCCACCCTTAACCAGACGGGGAATCCATCCCGAGTGGTCGATGTGCGCGTGGGTCAGCACCACGGCATTAATTTTCCGCGCCGGGACCGGCGTCTCCTGCCAGTTTCGCTCACGCCACTCTTTCGGCCCCTGAAACATGCCGCAGTCAATGAGAGCTTGGAAGCCGCCACTGGAATCGGAGCCGGTATTGATCAGGTGCTTGGAACCAGTGACCGTGCCAGCGGCGCCAAGAAATTGGATGTAGGCCAAAAGAATCCTCCTACGATTGCATTCACACCGACATGAATTGTCGATTTCCAACTGCCATTGGCCGTCACTTAGACGCGTCGGACGGCGGTACCTTGAAGACGTTGTTGCTCGTATCGCTTTCCGGCACGCTGCCATCATTCACCACGATCTCCTGGAGCGGCGAGCTTGTTTCAAACCGAACCGCGGCCTTGGACTTCGCGTGCACTTCAACTCGTTTGCTGACTTCGCCATCTTCCATTCGCAAGGTTACTGGCACCTCTGCCGCGGCGTCTCCCAGATTATCGATTGTCACGGTCAAGATGGAACCGCCGTCGACCCTTGCGCGCGGATAAGCGGACTCCACGCGGAAGTCGGGCAAGCCTCGGTCACGATAAACCCAGTCGTCGAAGAACCATTCCAAATCGCGGTGAGTCTGCGCCTCGATCAAGTGCTGCACGTAAGAGGATTCCTTATCCTGATCCGAATGGTACGCTGACAGCGCTTTCTTTAACGCCGCATCGCCGACCATATCGCGCAGCATCCACCACACATACATCGCCTTGCTGCGATAGAACTCTTCGATGCTGGTATTGATCAGGGACTGATTGGCAGCCTCATTCTCGGTATGCGCCGCTGTAAGTGCCTTCTCGGCATCGACGATGGCGGTTCGGTGCCGGCCCATAAACTCCAGCGCTGCGGGACGCCCCTTCTGTTGTTCTCGCTCCAGCGCCTGAGCGAAGTGCGCCAGCCCTTCATAAATCCACGGGCGCGATGAGAAGAACGCGGCATGAGTGAGTTGGTGAACCGCGCTAAGCTCGTAGACAGTGGAATTGGTGCTGCCCAGCGGCGTGAGTAGCATTGGGCCACTCTCGAAAGGCGCGGCCTCGGAATCGGCTAGATCTACAGTTTCTGCTTTTTGGCGCGGCGCGCCAAACCATTCGGTTACGAGTGGGACGGCCAGGTCCGTAGCCAGCGCGTAGTTTTCGGCGCCGGACTTGTGTGCCGGCAGGTGATAGATCGCGACTGTCGGTCGGTCGAGCACGGAGTATCCGCCGACCACAAACGTCGGTACATTCAACTCGGTCGGCGAGAGCGAACAGGTGACCGCAAGCAACGCGGCCCGACCCGCATCTCTAGTCTGGTCGACGTGCCCTCCAGTACACAACAATGTCACAATAGATTCGGAACCACCTCGCGATGAATTCAACTTGATCTCTAGGTTTGAATTCGCCTCCCGCGTTTTCCATCGGCCCAGCGTTTCGAATACGGTGTTCCCTTCCGACAAGTCCGCGGACTCCGTCGCCACCGGATACCACACCACGTATCCGATCCCGCGCACGGCGGTAAACGACTTGCCGATCTGGTCCCAGTCCGAGTGCTTGGCTTTGTCTTCGGGCACGCCGATTCGCTTAAGTCGCGTGACGTCGAGCGGGATCACTCCTTCATATCCAATGTCCAGTTCGATTGTGCTCTTCGGTGGAACTTCGCGAGGCAGAGTCACAATGGCTTCAGACAGTGCGCCGGTGTGATCGATGTCCGAAGTGTATTCGTGGGTGACGAACTCCACGGATTCCCCGCCGATCTGAATCGTGCTCCAATCCAATGTGGAAGACACTTGCAGCGCAATATTTTTCTGGGGAACGAGTGAATCGTTTCGCAGCGTAATCTTGCCACGCACGCCCAGACGCTGCTGCTCGGGCTCAATCCGCACGTCCAAATCGTAGTTGGTGAAAGTGAAAGCCTCGCGATCGAGGGCGAGACTCGGCGTAATCAAAACGGAGAGCACGTAGAGAACCCCCAGCAACTTCATGCCGACTTCTTTCTCCGCTGCCGCACGATCTCATAAAGCATCACTCCCGCCGCGACGGATACATTCAAAGATGGTACTTTTCCAAGCATCGGGATCGACACGAGGAAATCACACTTCCTCGCCACCAGGTCGTGTAAACCTTTGCCTTCTGCGCCCAACACGATGGCGCAGTCCATGTTGTAGTCGAGTGAGTCGTAAGATTGCTCGCCGCGTTCGTCCAGGCCAACCATCCACAGGTTCTGGGCCTTCAATTCTTCCAGGGTGCGGGCAATGTTGGTAACCTTCGCGATAGGCAAGTGTTCGCTGGCTCCGGCTGAAGTCTTGGTCACGATCGCGGTCACTCCCGCAGCCCGGCGTTCGGGTATTACAACTCCATCGGCGCCAGCCGCGTCGGCGGTGCGCAGAATCGCGCCCAGATTGTGCGGATCCTCTACTCCGTCCAGCACGACCATGAGCGAATACTGCCCACGCTTGGCGGCGACCACATCTTCGAGATCGTTGTACTGTTTCGCCGAGGTAACGGCGACCACGCCCTGGTGCGCATTGTTGCCGGCCATGTGATCGAGTTCATCTCGCGGGACAAATTTCACAGCAACTCCCTGACGGCGGCACTCATCGACTACATGTTTCAGGCGAAGGTCATGACGCTCTTTGGCGACGCCCACCCATGCAAAGGTGCGTCCGCGCGCCTTCAGCGCCTCAGCAACGGCGTTGATACCATAGATGTAATTCATGCTCTTGTAGTTTAATTCAGTAAGCGAATGACCGTCGTCAGCATCGGCTAGACTGAATGGATGTTTAGAACCAGATTCAAGAAAGAAATCGTCGCGGAGTTCTTGCCTCCGGCTCGCACCAGCAAGCGACAACAGTTGATCATTCTTTGCGACGGAATGCCCTCGATCCCCAGAAAGCAGCCTCTTGCCGAGTATCTTTCGCGCAAAGGATATTGGGTTTTCTATCCCCGTTGGCGTGGAGCGTGGGAGAGTGGAGGCCAATTCCTCGAGCGCTCTCCACACGAGGACGTTCTCGATGTCGTCAGTGAGCTGCCGAAAGGAATCCGAGAGCTTGCCTTCGGCCGACAATTCCGTTGTGTGCCCGATAAAATCTTCGTCATCGGCGGAAGTTTCGGCGGGGCTGCTGCCATTCTCTCCTCGCTGGACCCACGAATCACCAAAGTGATTGCCAATTGCCCGGTTGTCGATTGGGCGATCCTGCGGAAAGAGCTCAAGAAGGAGACTTCGAATCCAAGCTATCCAGCGTACATCCGCGCCGCTTTCGGTAATGGATATCGCCTCTCTGCCAAGAACTGGAACAAGCTAAACGACGGGGTATTTTACAATCCCGCTCATCATCTCAGGGAGCTTGCGCCCTCGAAGATATTGATGTTCCACGCGAAGGACGATCCATTCATTCCATGGAAACTTGTGGATAGTTTTGCCAGGCGCGCGGGCATAAGTCTCAAACTTCTCTCGCGGGGCGGCCACCTAAAAACCGAATATGTCGTGCAAAAATACTGGCCTCAGATAAAGAGATTCTTCGACTCGTAACTGCGCTGGAAGACTTGTCGTCCGAAGCTTTGACGCTCGTCGGCGCATCTAAATTCCTGCTCCATCAAATGCTAGACTGAAATTCGGAGGCATGGTTGCCCGACGTCTACATTCTTTCCGCTGTACGCACGCCAATCGGTAAGTTCGGAGGCTCGCTGGTCTCGATGACCGCATCCGACATGGGTGTCGTTGCGGCGAAAGCCGCCATGGAGCGCGCTGGCGTCCGCCCCGATCAGATCGAGGAAACGATTTTCGGCAACGCTCGTCAGGCTGGCGGAGGCCCGAATCCCGCCCGCCAGATTTCCATCCGCAGCGGCGTTCCGCAGGAAGTTCCGGCTTACACGGTGAACAAGGCCTGCGCCTCAGGGCTCAAATCCATCGCGCTCGGATATCAGGAGATTGCAACCGGCAATCTCGATTGCGTGCTGGCCGGCGGCACAGAATCTATGTCTCGTCTGCCTTACTACCTCGATGGCGCGCGCTGGGGCTATAGACTGGGAAATCAGGAACTCGTCGATGGCATGTATCGCGATGGCTTTTTCTGTCCCTTGGCGAAAATGTTGATGGGTGAGACCGCCGAAGTGCTGGCCGAGCAGTACAAGATCTCGCGCGAAGAGCAGGATGAATTTGCTCTGTGCTCGCAAACGCGCGCATCGGCAGCAATCGAAAACGGCCGATTCGATGATGAGCTAGCTTCGGTCACTCTCGAAAGCAAAAAGGGCCCGCAAACGTTTACTCGCGACGAGCATGTTTTCGTCGGAGCCACGATGGACAAAATGGCCAAGCTCTCTCCCGTGTTCTCGAAAACCGGAACCATCACTGCGGGCAATTCTTCCGGCATCACGGATGGCGCCGCTGCGGTGGTGCTCGCGAGCGAAGACTTTGCCAGGAAAAACAACCTCAAGCCGCTGGCTCGTGTCCTCGCCGTAACTTCCGTGGGCGTGGATCCCCGCGTCATGGGCATCGGTCCGGTGCCGGCGTTGCGCAAGATGGAAAACAAGCATCAACTCCGCCTGACTGATTTCGATTTGATAGAACTCAATGAGGCTTTTGCCGCTCAGGTCCTGGCCTGTCATCGGGAATTGCATTTCGATCGCGCGAAACTCAACGTCAACGGTGGCGCAATCGCACTCGGCCATCCCATCGGTTGCACCGGCACGCGGATCACGGTCACCCTGCTGCACGAAATGCTTAAGCGCAAAGCCAAACGGGGCGTCGCGACCCTGTGCGTGAGTGGCGGCATGGGGATGGCGCTGGCGCTCGAGAACGCTGCCTGATCTTTGGATCCGTTTTTTCTCGTTCGCCACCTGCCTTGACGATTGATTGTGCCAATGATTGGCGGGCTTGCTCGTTCAAATTATCACCCGTCGTGTACTTTCTGCTATTCTTCGTGCGCCTTTTCGCTACAATGCAGATGTTCTCGCCTTACGTTTCTTAACGCTCGCATTTTGGGAGACTTTCGATGCATTCACCGTTGAGACTTGTTTTCTTTGTGGCGCTGTTTTCAGTGCTGCCTGCAACGCTCTTTGCGCAGGAAGATTTTTCGGCTGATGTGGTGACGAATTCGGGGGATGCATCCTCTGGACCGGCAAAAATCTACGTCAGCAAGGACAAGATGCGTTTCGAGAAACAGGAGTCGAGCGGCCACGCTGGCACCGTAATCATCAATTTTGTCACGCAGACAACGGATATCCTGATGCCCGAGCGAAAAATGTACATCGAATCTGCGATGGGCCAAGGCCCGGGCGCTCCGCGGATGTTCAACTTTTTCCGCGCTGCCGACGCCGAGAATGCATGCGATGAATGGAAGAAACTGGCAAACAAGCCCGGCGGAACTTGCCACAAGGTCGGGGACGAAGTTGTGAATGGGCGGAGTACCGTTAAGTATGAGGGGAGATCCGCGGATGGCGACGTCAGTTACATTTGGATTGATCCAAAACTCGGCTTCCCGGTGAAATGGCAGGGCAAGAACAGCGGGGGAGAGTTGCGTAACATCAAAGAAGGAACGCAGCCAGCAAGCCTTTTCAGCGTTCCGGGCGATTATCAAAAACTGGACATGGGAAACATGAGAATGCCCGGAGGGACTGCTCCTCATTGATGTTGTAACGGGATGTCTTCTATACTCGACGTATAGGCCCCTTGAGGAGAAGCAATGTCCTTGTCCGCTGTAATCGTGGACGATGAGCAACTCGCCCGCGACGAACTCGCCTTCCTGCTCAAGAACGTGGGTGACGTCGACGTTGTTGCCCAAGGCAAGAACGGCGTCGAAGGCGTCAATCTCATCCGCGAACATAGTCCGGACCTGGTTTTTCTCGACGTACAAATGCCGGGTCTGGATGGCTTTGGCGTAATCAAGAAGCTGCTTGATCGAAAGGTTCCCCTCCCAAAAATTATTTTTGCAACCGCCTTCGATCAATATGCGGTGAAGGCGTTTGAAGTAAATGCCGTGGACTACCTGCTCAAGCCTTTCGACAAGAAGCGGGTAGCACAGTCCGTACAGAAAGCGCGGGCCAAGACCGAAGCCGGCGGCGCATCCTCGGAAAAATTAGACACACTGATGCGGATGCTGGAATCTCAAAAACCGCAGCCCTCCAAGATTCTGTTGAAGGCGGCTGGCCGCTTGTTCCTGGTCAATCAGAAAGACATTTGTTTCGCGTCCATTGAGGACGGCATTATCACCGTGGTGACCAGTGGTCCGAACGGCATGGAGGGACAATCCAACTGCCGCACACTCGAGGAACTGCTGGATAGCCTCGATCCTAATATGTTCTGGCGGGCCCACCGCTCGTTCCTGGTGAACATTAACCGAATCAAGGAAGTCGTTCCCTGGTTTAAAAGCTCTTATCAGTTGCGCCTGGACGACAAGAAGCAAACCGAAATCCCGGTCAGCCGTGCTCAGACCAAGCGGCTCCGGGAACTCTTTAGGCTTTGACCTTCCTCAGTCCCGATCCTTACCTGTGCTACTTCAGATAAGACCTAACCATCTTGATTACTTCCTCGGCTGCCGACGTTTGTCCGGCATTGGACTTTTTTTCATTGAGCACATGATTGCGGATGTGGCCTTCCAAAAGCTCAGCCATCAAGCTATTCATGGCTCCCCGCGCAGCGCTCATTAGCTGCAGGACATCCGAGCAATCGCGCTCTTCGGCCAAGGCGCGTGCCAGCGCTTCTACCTGACCTTGAATACGCTTAGCTCGAAGAACCAGCTTTTCTTTGTCCTTGATGGTGTGGCTCATTCTGTATACTATACCCCGTATGGTATTAAATTCCCCATGATCAATCGCACTTTCGGAGAATGTATGAGTATTCCACAACCCATCGAGAAACTCGACCCCAACGCAATGCGGCCCGACCAAGAAGTTCCATCCGAGCACGATTTCAACTGGGCCGAACTCCTGCGGATTGCGTTTGTGGCTTTGGCTGCCGCTGCAGTCTGGTTCCGCGTTTGGGAACCCTTTCCCCGGATCAGCGTGATCGGCTTCCTGGCCGCTTTGATTGGCGGATACCCGATATTCAAAGAAGCGTTCGAAAACATCGTTGAACGGAAAATGACGATGGAACTCTCGATGACCATCGCCCTTCTCTCCGCCTTGGCCATCGGTGAATTCTTCACCGCTCTGGTCATCACTGCTTTCGTGCTGGCGGCTGAGGTCCTGGAGGGGCTTACGGTCGGACGAGGGAGACGCGCGATACAGGACCTGCTGGATTTCCTGCCGCGAACCGTTTCAGTCCGTCGCAATAACGAAGTGGTTGAAATACTCGCCGAGGACCTTCAACTAGGCGATTCGGTAATCGTGAAGCCAGGCGGACGTATCCCAGTCGACGGCCTCGTGCTGAGCGGGCGGTCTTTTGTGGAACAGGCCGCCATCACAGGCGAGGCCATGCCGGTTGAGAAGTCGCCTGGAAACACAGTCTATGCAGGAACCATCAATCAATCGGGAGCCTTGGAGATCAGAGCGGATAAGTTGGGACGCGACACGACGTTCGGCAGGATTATCGAGGCCGTAGAACGTGCTGAGAAATCGCGAGCTCCGATTCAAAAGACAGCCGACCGTCTCGCCGGCTACCTCGTCTATTTCGCTCTGGGCGCCGCAGTTCTCACCTTCATCATCACTCACAATGTACGGTCTACGATTTCGGTCGTAATCGTTGCCGGAGCCTGTGGCATCGCGGCAGGAACGCCTCTCGCCATTTTGGGAGCAATCGGCAGAGCAGCTCATCATGGCGCAATCATCAAAGGCGGTCTCTACCTGGAAGCACTAGCCGAAGTAGACACGGTGCTGCTGGACAAAACCGGCACGCTGACTTTTGGAACGCCTCAGATTCAGGATGTAGTTTCAGCCAACGGTTTTACCGAGCGAGAAATTCTGGCTGCTGCTGGCATTGCGGAATGCAAGTCTGAACATCCTCTAGCCAAAGCAATAATGGCGCGCGCACGCGACCTCGCTCTACCGGTTGCCGAACCCGACCAGTTCGCCTACACGCCTGGAAAAGGAGTCACAGCCAGTTACCAAGGGGAAGAGATCGTCGTCGGCAGCCGAATGCTGCTCATGGAACGAGGGGTGAAAAGGATTTTACCTGCCAACGGTCATGGCAACGGCGGGGCATCCGAAGTCTATGTCGCCAAATCTGGGCAAGTTCTGGGAACAATTCGAATTGCCGATGTGCTACGCCCCGAAGCGATGAGTGCGGTTGCGGCGATGCGACAGATGGGCCTGAAGACAATCCTGCTCAGCGGGGACGCACAACAAGTAACTACGCAGGTGGGACGTGATCTCGGCGTCGACGAAGCTGTAGGAGAGCTCTTGCCGGAACAGAAAGCACGATGGGTCAGTGATCTTCGCGGAAAGAATCGTAAGGTTGCGATGGTCGGGGACGGCATCAACGATGCTCCCGCACTGGTTCAGGCGAACGTTGGAATTGCTATGGGATCAGGAACGGATGTCGCGCGGGAGAGCGCTGATGTCATCTTGATTGGAAGCGATCTCTCAAAATTCGTCGAAGCGTTGCGGATCGCCCGGCGCTGTCGTGGCGTCATCATGCAGAACTTCGCAGGCACGCTAATAGTGGACAGCATCGGAGTGGGCATGGCGGCTTTTGGGTTTCTGAATCCGTTGCTCGCGGCCTTTATTCACGTTACTTCAGAGCTGGCTTTTATTCTCAACTCCACGAGATTGTTGCCCCGAAGTTCTGAAATCGAGCAGTGAGCCCTCACGATGCGGAGAACGTCGCAATCAAGGCTGCCGTATCAACGTCTATGGCAGTTTCCGCGGCTGCGTGCACTGGTGGCGGAACTTCTCTCGCCTAAACCACAGTATCGGGGGAGACGTACCTCTAGACGGGAGATCATTCAACTGCTCCTGATCATTTTGGGCTCGATCGTTGCTGTGATAGTGGGCCTCTATGGTGGCATCACTTCTTCGCACCACCACCAGCACTAATCTTTCCCGGACAAGACACCGTTGGCCTGTGAGGTCTAGCGTCGATCTTGTGCAGAGATCAGAACCACTGCTAACCACAATGTCTGCCAGGGCGCTCGAACTCTCATGAACAATAGGAAGATTTGCAGGTTCAGACGTTCTCATTGCGTCCTTGTCGCGTTTCGGTGTAGATTCAAGTAGCGAATTCATAGCATGCGGTCGATCTCGAAATCGATAGCTTGGATGTGTCTGCTGTTGACGTTAATGTCAGCAGCAGAATTTGTCGTTCATAACCATTCGAGTGCGACCGAGGCGGCAAAGTGCACAGTCTGTGTCGCTGCCCATTCAGCTTCCCCCAAAACCACTTCTACACTGCCAGATGCGACGTTCGTTCCGCTAGCCACGTTTCGGCCAAAGCCAGTTTCCGCCAAGCAACGCCTGATCGCATTCGCCCTCTGCGTCCGCCCGCCTCCCAGCGTCTAAGGATCAGAACTCAGTTTCGTACAGGCCGGTTGCTGCGCCATGAACCGTGTCGTTGATTCTTAGACCAACTCTTCTGGAGGAATTCATGCTGGCTTCTTACAAGAAGTCGCTTCATGCGGCTTTTATAATGGTTTTCTATTTAGCACTGAGCCTTCGCGCTTACGCGCAGTCCAACTCTGCATCTCTTAACGGCACTGTCCTCGATCCATCTGGCGCCGTGGTTGCGAATGCGACAGTTGAGATTCACAATCCGGTCAGCCACTTTGACCGATCGACCATGACGGATACTGCCGGGAGGTTCAACTTCCCGAACGTCCCCTTCAATCCCTACCACTTGAGCGTGACAGGCGCGGGGTTTACTCCTTACGCCCAGGATGTCGAGCTGCGCTCGGCCGTGCCTTTGGACATCAAGATCAACCTCCAGGTCGCCGGATCTTCCGAAAGCGTAACCGTCGAGGCTTCAGGAGCTGATCTTTTGGAAAACGATCCGACATTTCATACCGACGTGGACCGTGGCTTGTTCGACAAAATGCCTCTGGAGAGCCAGTCCTCGTCCGTGAGTTCACTGGTCACGCTCGCCTCGCCCGGAATTGCCGCTGATTCCAACGGCCTTTTCCACGGATTGGGTGACCATGCGGAGAACTCCTTTTCCGTTGATGGCCAGCCCATTACCGACCAGCAGAGTAAGGTTTTTTCGAACCAGATTCCTCTTGATTCGGTCGAGTCATTGGAGGTCATTTCCGGTGCACCGCCCGCGGAATACGGTGACAAAACGAGCATCGTCATCAATGTGACAACCCGTTCCGGCCAGGGAGTGACCACTCCTCACGGCAGCGTGGTGGCATCATACGGATCGTTCGGGTCTTCGAATCTCGGCTTCAACCTTGCCTATGGAGGCAAGAACTGGGGAAACTTCATTTCAGCCAATGGTTTGAATAGCGGGCGATTTCTTGATCCACCGGAATTTGCGGTTATGCACGACAAGGGCAATGAAGAAAATTTGTTCGACCGCGTGGACTATCAGATTTCTAATGTAGATTCAATTCACCTGAATTTTGGCTTTACGCGTTCCTGGTTCCAGACTCCGAATTCATTCGATTCCCAATTCGCGACCCCGTGGAACGGTGCGGTTGTCAATAACGGCGGACTCGGCCCGAACGGCGTCCCGGTAGGGCCTGCGGACCAACGTTCCCAGATCAAGACCTTCAATATCGCGCCCTCGTGGAATAGATTACTCGGCAACACCGCAGTGTTCACTCTGGGTGCTTTCGTGCGCAGAGACCAATTCAATTACTACCCCAGCGCCAATCCGTTTGCCGACCTCGGACCAGTCAATCTCCAACGAGAAACAGTGTCGCAGAACCGAACTCTGACAAACGCGGGTGTTCGGTCCGACATTTCCTATGTGAAGGGAATCCACACCCTGAAGGCGGGAGCGGTTTACCAGCAGACGTTTCTTGACGAACATGACCCGCTGGGCATAGTCGATCCGACGCTGAACGCTCCCTGTCTCGATGCCAACGGCATCCCGGTCTTCGTCGGAAATCCAGGGCTGAACGATCCGGCCAATTGTGCGGGAGGAACCACGACCAACCAGGGGCTCTATCCGACACCATTCACCGCGAATCCCGGCTTCAATCCCTTGCTGGGCTGCTATGACCTGACACGGTCAACGCCATCTAGTACTGACGGCTGCCCGACATCTACAAGCGGTCTTTACACCTTCAACGGCCACACCGATGTGAAGGAACTTGCTCTTTACCTTCAGGATACGATCACCGTAAAAAGCTGGGCATTCAATCTTGGTTTGCGCAGCGATTTCTATAATGGATTGACAACCCACAAAGAACTTGAGCCACGACTTGGTGTCGCGTACAACATCACAAAGACGAACACCGTTCTGCGTGTTTCCTATGCTCGAGTCTTAGAGACCCCCTTCAATGAAAACCTTGTGCTCTCCAATAACGGTTGCGCCAATCCGGTGTTGAATCCGCTTCTGGGTTGTACGGTGTCAGGAATAACGCCATTTGTCCCCGGCTGGCGTAACGAATTCCACGCCGGATTGCAGCAGGCATTCGGAAAATATGTTGTGTTCTCGGGCGAATATATCTGGAAATACACCCACAATGCCTATGACTTTAGCGTGCTTGGTAACACCCCGATTACGTTTCCTATCGCGTGGGAAAGATCCAAGATTCCAGGTTACGCTGGCCGGGTGAGCGTGCCGAACTATCACGGGTTCTCGGCCCTAGCAGTGTTTTCTAGCGTCGCAGCCCGTTTTTTCACACCCCAAATCGGCGGAGCCGGTGCCGTGCCTGCCGTGGCGATCGGTTCAGCCGCCTCCACTCCGTTCCGGATCGATCACGACGAGAAGTTTAACTTGACAACCCACTTGCAATATCAGCTGGGGAAAACCGGGGCGTGGCTCGGGTTCAACTGGCGGTATGACAGCGGTCTGGTGGCCGGACAGACACCTTGCTACGGCGGAAACTGCGCCCAGACCACAACCCTCAACGGCCAGCCAGCCATTGCGATGACGGATTCCTTCGGGAATCCTTTAACCGCCGATCAAGAGTTCGAGTCTGGTCTGTTTTGTGGCACACAACGCGCAACTCCGTTCACGCCTCTCCCGAATCCGTGTCTCGTATCGCAATTCGGATCGACCCTATTAAACGTACCGGCCCCGAACACGGAAAACGATGACAAGAATCCGCCGCGCATTGCTTCGCGCAACCTGTTTGACCTCGCGGTGGGCGACGACAATCTCTTCCGCGGTGAAAGGTACAAGTGGAGCCTGCAGTTAACCGCCGTCAACCTGGCAAACAACTATGTGCTGTACAACTTCCTGTCCACCTTTAGCGGCACCCATTACGTCACACCGCGTGCGCTGACTGCTCAGATCGGGTTCCATTTTTAGGGGGAGGGTTGCACAAAGATAGACGGCCGGGGAGGAGAACCGGCCGTCTACCGCGCTGCGGCCGTCACTACGCAGCCAGCGCTTCCAGCGCCGTTCGATTACGGATCACCAGGGTCGAGCCGTCCAGCCGGATGAATTCCTTTTTCTTGAGTTCGCTCAGCAACCGGGTGACCGTCTCTCGCGACGAACCAATCATTTGTGCCATCTCTTCGTGGGTCAGGCTCGCCCGGACGCGGATTTCAGGAGGCTCGAATTGTTCGCGAATCGGCGTCCACGAGAGCAGAAGTCTTGCCAGCTTTCCGGCGGAAGAACGGGCCAGCACCAAGTCGTGGATATCCCGGTACGCCGACTGGAACTCCCGGCTCAGGGCCTGCGACGCATGCAGCCCGAACTCTCCATTCTTTTCCATCAGTCGCATCAGTGCGTCACGTTCCACGAAGTTTACCTGGCACGGGCCGGCCGTCTCTGCGGTTAATTCAAAAGGCTCGCCTGATATTACGGCGCTCAACCCGAGCACCTCGCCAGCCTCGGCGATTTTCAAAATGAGTACTTTTCCCTCCCGCGAAGTAGTCGAGAGTTTAGCCTTGCCCGAGCACAGCACAAAGACTCCTCGCGGCATTTGTCCTTCCACGAACAGCACGGCGCCCCCTGGATAAGTACTCAGATGGCTTACCACACTCAGCAACTTGAGAACCTCGGTTGAGAAACCACAGAACCAGTGCGGCTTACGCAACTTGCAGGTGAGACAACTCTCGACGATTTCCAACCCATACGGCGTATTCATTTCGGCCACCTTGCTGGGCCCCTGCCCATCCCGACACCCTACACTGCTGGCAGCGGGTTTAGCGACATGAGCTCTCGCTCGACGGAGGTCCCGAACCAGGAGGCGTGCGTGTTCGGTTTTCGCCAGCAGCGCCGCTGCGATCGCCCTTGTGCCTTTATCCCTTGATCGCAGGAATTGAATTAATTCCCATCCTGCGCTGGCGTCTCGCTGCTGATGCCACAACACGCCACAAGAAAACAGGTACAAGGGATCGACAGCTGCTCCGAACTCTTGCTGACGCTCTCCCTCTGCTACTTGTCCGGCCGGGTTTTCCAGCATCGCGGGACCGGTTTGAACCACTATTGGAAACAGTGGCTTCAGAGCGGTTGCGTAGTGCCCTCCCCGCGTGTCCCTCCCCAATATGAGAGGCTCGATGCCTCCGCGACGTTTTGCTGCGTCCAGTTGGATAAGCAAAGAATTCTCCTCTTGCCTCGTCGAATCCTGTGCACGCGTCCTTGGGGATAGGCGCGACGCAGTCATGCCACTCGAATTCTGCCGATCGCATTAGTCCTCGATCCTGAATTTCAAGCAATCCTGTTAATCGCAGATTCGTGAGGCTGCTCGGAGGCTGCTTCGCAACTCACATACCAAACTCAGGCATGTCTTCAAATATTGGAAAACACTAGGCCCTCATCGGCAGAGTTCGGGCGGGGTAAGCACATTTTCTGGGGCAGAATTGCCGAGCCCGCGGCAGAATGCCGACATAACGTCAGCGGCGAGATTGCAACCGCTACCGCCTTGGCCCTCTGTCGGGAATGGCCTTTGCGCGCTGTTAGAACCTAGCGGATGTATGTGGCCCGCGAGATCTTTGTCTGTTCGGGCGAGCGGGAGCCGCTGAGGTGGCCCACGGCATCAGTGAAGTCAATGGCAGCGTAGCACGTGTGCATGCTGCTCCAGCGTTGAGTTAGGAATTGCGAATGTTGATGAACCCTGGCCATTGCACTCAAACATCCCTCCCCTACGGTCAATGAGTGAAATCGAGATGTTTCATCCACTGCCCCAGCGACTCGAATTTCCCGACGTTTTCGAGACCCTTGATCCAGCAACTGACAGGCTCGGTCGAATCGCGACGAGACTTATCTTCAAATTCGTTGTGTTTGTGAGGATAGGCGTGTTTTACTCCCAATGTTGTTGATGCGGAGAAATGATGAACGCAGATGCGCGCGCTGCAATTTCGAAACCCGCGACGGGAATCACTGACGCATTGCATTTATTGCTCAAGCGTTCCTGGGCAAAAATAGCCGCGGTCATGTTCTTGCTCCTGGTTCTCGAATTCCAGTTGTTGTACTCCGTCAAGCACGAGTCGCTTACGTTCGATGAAGGCGATCACATCTTTGCCGGATACATGTCTCTCAAGCATCACGATTTTGGTCTAAACCCTGAGCATCCGCCCCTCGTGAAGATGATTGCTGCCGTTCCACTGCTTGGAATGAACCTTCATGAGCCGCAGTTGCAGAATCGTTACTTCAAGACCGAGGCCTACCTGAGCGGACGCGATCTCATCTTTCAAAATGATCACGAGAAGGTCATCTTCTGTGCCCGAATGGCAGCATCGGTCTTTGCCTTATTAGTTGCGCTGCTAGCGTTCCTTACGGCACGCGAGATGTTTGGCACAGGCGCGGGATTCATAGCACTCGCGCTGATCGTGTTCGAGCCCAACTTCCTTGCCCATGGCGCCTTAGTGACGACGGACACGGGCGCGGCGGCATCGCTGCTGGCCAGCATCTATGCGTTCTACCGGTATGTGAAATCTCCCTCGTGGGGACGCGTCGTAGTGCTCGGTCTCGCGGCAGGCCTCTTCTTTATCGTCAAGCATTCCGCAGTGCTGCTGCCGCCGATGCTGATCCTGCTCGCGGTCACCGAGTTGTTGCGCCCCCGTCAAGCGGGGGGCGAGACCCGCCAGCATCAGGCAGGACGCCTGGCCGGTGCGCTTATGATTGCCGGAATAATCGCCGTTGGCATCATGTGGTTGTGTTACGGGTTCCGCTACGCCGCACGTCCCGCCGGGACACAGCTCAATCCACCACTGCAGAGCACACTCGGGAACCTGCGTCCGGCGGAAGCAAAGGTTATCACGATGATGGCGCGCTGGAAAGTAATGCCGGAGTCGTGGCTCTATGGTTTGGCAGACGTCCGCTCGGTGGCGAATACCTGGCCCAGCTACATGTTTGGAAAGATCTATGCGCATGGGGTGTGGTTCTATTTCCCAGTGGCGTTCGTCATAAAAGCTACCCTGACCACATTGATCTTCCTTCCGCTGATCGTCTATGCCATCGCCGCCGGCAAGCTACGCGGCTGGCGCGAGATCCTTTTTCTTTCACTGCCACCTGCGCTTTATTTTTGTATTTCCATGACTTCTAGTCTGAACATCGGAGTGCGGCACATCCTCTTGGTCTTTATCTTCGTCCTTGTGTTGGCGGGCGGAGCGGCTTGGAGCATGATTCAAAGCGATCGCCGCTGGGTGTGGCCCATTGCCGTCCTCATCATTTTCCATGTGGTGTCTTCGCTTCGGGCGTTCCCCACCTCATACATTCCGTATGCGAACGAACTTTGGGGCGGACCAGCCAACATCCACCGGTATCTGACCGACTCCACAACGGACTGGGGACAGCAACTGAAAGCGGTGAAGCGTTACGTGGACGAGCGAGGTATCAAAGAGTGTTGGTTCGCGTACACGGCCGAGCCGCTGATTCCGTTTCACGCCTACGGGATCCCCTGCAAGACGCTGCCCACCATGGACTCGATTTGGTCTGGGCTGAAGACGGAAACTCCTCCAGTAATCCAGGGCCCAGTATTCTTCAGCCACATTTCCTTAACGTTCTATGAATCAGGGTCAGCCCTGCTGAGTCCATATCGTGAGTTTATGGAACTCGAGCCGACCGCAGTGATCGAAGATGGCGTGTTTGTTTACAACGGTACCTTCAACGTTCCGTACGCCGCAGCGTTGGATCGCGCCGTCATCTCTGGCAACCTGCTCGAGCAGCACGAACCCGAACAGGCGCTTTCCGAAGCTCAGGCTGGAATTGCTTTTGCGCCCGATTCCTTGCAGGCTCTGATGGCTTTGGGAGATGCGCAGAAGGCATTGCAGGAAAACGCCGAGGCCCGCACGACTTTTGAGAAAGCACTCCAGCGAGTTCACCTAATGGAGCCAACTGCTCAAGAGGTCTGGATTCCCAAGGTTCAGGAGAAAATGGCAGGTCTTTAAGCCGATCATCGAATTGTCTACGTCAAATAAGACGGGCAACCCGGAGTCAACTGTCGATAACGGCCATAGCGCTCAATCACCCCTAACCGCTGGAAAGTGATGCCTACCTCAATTTTCGTAATCTGCGCGCGTGATATGCATCTTTTGCATCTTCGACTGGAGAGTGGTTCGCTTCATTCCCAGTCGGGTCGCGGCCCCGTGCAGACCAGAAATGACTCCGGCGGTTTCGCGCAGCACGCGCAGGATGTGCTCGCGCTCGACGCTTTCCAAAGTGGCATCGTGGTGAACGCCAAAGGCGGGCCTCAACTCTGATAGCGGGACGTTGAGAACCGCCCCTTCCGAGAGAATGACCGATCGCTCGATAAAATTCTCCAGCTCTCTCACATTCCCCGGCCACTCCCAGCGTGCCAGGGCATTCATGGTTTCCGTGGGAATGGTTTCGATCTGCTTGTTCATGCGGCGGGAAAACCTCTGCACAAAGTAACGCACCAGCAGCTCAACATCTTTCCCTCGCTCCCGCAAAGGCGGCATATGAACCGGAAAAACATGCAAGCGGTAATAAAGATCGCTGCGGAATTCGCGGGCGGCAACGCTCTTCGCCAGGTCCCGATTGGTAGCGGCGATCAAGCGAATGTTCACCCGGATCGTTCGAACTCCTCCCAGCCTCTCAAATTCCTGATCCTGCAGCACGCGCAATAGTTTGGGCTGCAACTCCAACGGAATGTCGCCTACCTCATCCAGAAACAGTGTTCCTTTGTCCGCCAGTTCGAGACGTCCGATTTTGGCGCTGACGGCTCCCGTAAATGCGCCCTTCTCATGCCCGAAAAGTTCGCTCTCCAATAACCCGGTGGGAATCGCGGCGCAATTTAACTTGATGAAACTCCCATCTTTCCGCGAACTCATCCGGTGAATGGCGCGAGCGATCAACTCCTTGCCCGTTCCCGTCTCCCCCAGGATCAACACCGTGGCATCGAGCGGCGCCACCGTGTTCACCTGGGTCAGAACGTGCTTGAGCGCTGGACTTTCGCCCACAATCTCCTCGAAGTTCAGCACCGAGCGGATTTCATCCTGCAGGTAAAGCTTTTCCTTCTTCAGCTTGTCCGTGAGTTCGCCGATTTCACGGTATGCCCGGGCATTGTCCAGGGCAATGGCCACCTGAGCCGCCACTTGCTTCAAAAAGCTGATGTCTTGCGGTGCAAACGCGTGGTCCATTGTGCTGCCCAGATTCAGCGTCCCTAGCTTGCCCTTCCGGGTGATCAGGGGGATGGAGCAAAACGATTGGATTCCAAGGTCCAGCATTCGCGTCACGATCGGGGAGCCTATTGCCGCCAGATCCTCACGATTGCTGACCTTGGCCTCTCCTTTCAAGAAACCTATTCCGGAAGCAGAATCTGCAGCGGACACGACCATCTCCGGACCAATCAGTTCATTCGCAAGCGGGGAATCCAAGGCATACATCCGGAGGCAGTGATTGGCTTCTTCATAAATCGCCACGCTCGCGTAGTCCTGCCGAATTACCCTTCGAATCAGACTTGAAATCGCTGGAAACAATTCCTGCACATCCAGATTGGACATCAAGGTTGTACTGAGCTCCAGCAGCATCTCTAGCCGTTCCTTCTCCTCCAGGAAAGCTGCCCGTGTCATCGCGTTTTCCAGAGCCAGGGCCACTAGTTCCGCAACTCCCTGCAAAAGATGCAAATCATCATCGTCGTACGCGTTGGGGCGAGAACTTCCCAACCCCAACGCCCCGAACCTCTTTTGCGCGGTGGTGAGAGGGAGTGTGCAATAAGATCGAACTCCCTTTCCCGTGAGGAGGCTTACCGCGGGCCGAAACCGGGTCTCCTGGTGTAAGTCGGGCCACACCATCGCTTGCTGTCTTTCCCACGCGAACCCGCAAGCCGATTCTTCCACCGGTAATTCGGTCTGGTCAGAAAGGCGCTCACTGCCTTCCCAGAAGTGCATTCGCATTACTTTTTTTTCGGGATCGTACAGAGAAAAGCTGGCAATCTCAAAGCTGGCTACTTGCTGCAATCGCCTTGCCAGTTCAGGCAACAGTTCGGGCACACTGCGATGGTGAACCACAAGGTCTGCCATCTGCAGCAACGCTTCGTAACGATCTACCTCTATGCCAGATTCGAAGTGACGCTCCGGGTCCATTTGCACGAGTCCTTCAAGGAAGCCCCCCTCGAGCAAACCTTCCCAACAAACACCAAAACAACGTTGCCAGATATCATAAACCCTATTCTCCCGCAGGCAAGGACATTTTTTTTAGATTGGCATGTTTGGTGCCAGCTTGGCACTCTTCGTGTCAACGTGCAGAAACAACAGTTCTGTTCTCCAGATCAGGGAACACACTGCGATCGCGCCGGGACTTCCCCTATTGACTTGGAGTCATTTTGGACACGAACAAGCCATCGCCCAGGACTTGGCTGGGTATAATTTCTCCGTGGCGCGAGGATGGGAGAGCAAGTCGGTCGAGGAACAACAGGCTCAGGCAGTTTCTCCATCCGGTCCAGCACCGCCGCCGCTGACTCCCGCTCAAATTGCCAGCCAACGCCAGAAGACAGGCCTCTTGATGTCGCGCCAACATGTGCTCCAGCAGCTCGAAGTTGCCCAGAACCCTCGCCACCTCAAAATCTTGCAGAGCGCGCTGGCCGATCTGGATGCGCAGCTCGCCCAACTGGTCTAAGCCGCTCGTGCGCTGCGCTTCGCTCGTCAGCTGACGTATAATTGAGACATCCCCCATGAAAGCTTACGTATACGTTTCGCTGAAGAAGAGCGTTCTGGATCCTCAAGGAAAGACGATCCAAGGCGCTCTGAAGAAAATGGGCTACAAGGGCTTGGAAGAGGTTCGCCAGGGTAAGTACTTCGAACTGACGTTGAACGGCGGACTAACCCGGGCGGAAGCGGAAGCAGAAGTCGGGCGCATGGCTCGCGAAGTCCTGACGAATCCGGTCATCGAAGAATTCCGCTTCTCCCTCGAAGAGTAACTTGCACGGAACGCTGTCATCCTGATCTTTCAATGTCATCCTGAGCGGAGCAGTTCCTCCGCGCAGCGGGGGGACTGCGAAGTCGAAGGATCCCTACCTTGCGTGATTCCTGACGGGGCGTCAGGGAGTTCCGTAGTAAGTGCGCGATAGGTTTGATCCCCCGAACAAGAATAAACTGGCATGGGAGTTGAGCATGTGTGGCATTGTGGGGTACGTCGGTAAGAAAAGCGTGGTTCCGGTCATTATTGAAGGACTGCGTCGCCTGGAATATCGCGGCTACGACTCCGCCGGCATTGCCGTGAGCGGCAACGGCGACGGTCTCCAGATCCGCCGCGCCGAGGGTAAGCTGCGTAATCTCGAAGAAGTCATCCGCCTCAAGCCTCTGGACGGAACCTACGGCATCGGCCATACCCGTTGGGCGACTCACGGCCGCCCCACGGAAGAGAACGCCCATCCCCATCGTGACTGCACCGGGCGAATCGTGGTCGTGCATAATGGAATCATCGAGAACTATGTCACGCTGAAGAGAAAGCTCATCGAAGAAGGCCACAAATTCACCACCGAAACTGATACTGAAGTCATCGCGCATCTGGTTGAGAAGTACTTCGCCAAGACCAACGGCGTCCGTCCATCACTAGAAGAAGCCGTGCGCAAAACGGTCAGCCAATTAACCGGCGTCTTCGCCTTAGGAGTCATCTCAGCCGATGCTCCGGACAAGATTATCGCGGCCCGCAACGGCCCACCCGCGGTAATCGGATTGGGCAAGGACGAATACTTCGTTGCCTCCGACGTGCCAGCAATTCTCTATCACACCCGCGACCTATTCTTTCTAGGCGATGGCGACCTGGCAGTAGTAACCCCCGAAGGTGTAAAGCTCACCGACTTCGCCGGAAACCCCGTAACCCGCCAGGTCCAGCACGTCACTTGGGATCCGATTGCTGCAGAGAAGGGTGGGTTCAAGCACTTCATGCTGAAAGAGATTTACGAGCAGCCCCGGTCTGTGCGTGACACGACCCTGGGCCGCATCTCGCAGGAAACTGGGCATGTCTTCCTAAGCGAGATGGAAATCTCGGATGCGGAATTCAAGGCTGCGAAGAAAATCAACATTGAGGCTTGCGGAACCAGTTGGCACGCCGGAGTCGCGGGCAAGTTCATGATTGAAAGCCTGGCACGGGTACCAGTCGAAGTGGATTATGCCAGCGAATGGCGTTACCGCGATCCCATCGTCGACGCCGACACCATTACGATGGTGATTTCGCAATCCGGAGAAACCGCCGACACCATCGCAGCCCAACGCGAAGCCAAAGCCAGAGGATCGAAGACGCTCGCCATCTGCAACGTGGTAGGCTCAATGATTACGCGCGAAGCCGCGGGAACGATTTACACCCACGCGGGTCCAGAAATCGGCGTGGCTTCGACCAAGGCGTTTACCGCACAGCTCACCGCTCTTTATCTGTTTGCGCTTTACTTGGCGCAAGTGCGCGGTACGATGAGTAAAGAGGAAGCCACTCAGGCCGTTCATGAACTCACGTTAATCCCGGGCAAGATCGAGCATCTCCTGACCCACGACCGGGCATGCGAAGATCTGGCTAAGCAATACGTCCGCGCGCAGGATTTCCTGTTCCTCGGCCGCGGCATTCACTATCCGATCGCCCTCGAAGGCGCGCTGAAGCTGAAAGAAGTTTCCTACATCCACGCCGAAGGCTATCCCGCCGGCGAAATGAAACACGGTCCCAACGCTCTGATCGACGAGAATCTTCCCGTTGTCATTATCTGTACGCGCGACCCGAACAACGAGCTTTCCATGGTGCGGTACGAGAAGACGACCTCGAACTTGAAAGAAGTTAAGGCTCGCTCTGGCATCGTCATTGCACTGGCTACCGAAGGCGACGAAGAGATCAAAGAGGCCGCCGACCATGTGCTGTACATTCCATCTGCGCCAGAAGCACTGTCGCCGATTCTTGAAATCGTTCCCCTGCAGCTTCTGGCTTATCACATCGCAGTGCGCCGCGGATGCGATGTGGACCAGCCAAGGAATCTGGCCAAGTCTGTGACGGTAGAGTAGGAAGGCTTCGGGCTTCAGGCTTCGGGCTTCTTACGATCAGCACGATGGAAATTCCCTAAAGCGCCGCTGGTACTGAATCGGTCGAGGGATCCCCTCGGCTCCGCTCGGGGCAGGCTCTTCGACTGCGTTGTCGTCCGCTGCGCGAACGACAACTCCGCTCAGGATGACAGGGTGTTGGCTGATGCGGCTGGTCGCGTCGTCACCACACTTTCCCTCATCTATACAAGCGATGCCATTTCAAACCTTCACCGCGCGACTGGTCCGCTCCGTCGCGCTCTCCGAACTTACCAAGCATCTCGAATTCGAAATGAAGAGCGTTCCCCGCTTCGGCTTTGTCGCCGGGCAGTGGCTATCATTCAAGACGAACAAGCCTGACAGCGAAGAGATCGTCCGCGCCTACTCGATTGCTTCTCCGCCGGACAGCGACAACAAATTCGCTTTATGCCTGAACCGGGTGCAGGACGGTTTCATGTCCAACTTTCTTTGCGACATGAAGGAAGGCGACGAGATCGCCTGCCAGGGACCATTCGGCGATTTCATCCTGCGCCCGCCCATGCGCGATACGATTTTCATCGCCACCGGCACCGGGATTGCTCCTTTCCGCTCCATGCTGCGCTGGCTTTTGAGCGACGAAACCCGCCATCAAGGGAAGCAGCTCTATTTGATTTTCGGCAATCGCACCGAGAAGGATATTTACTATCACGACGAATTCGTCCGTCTAGCCGCCGAGCACCCGAACTTTCATTCCCAACCCACACTCAGCCGGGGCGGTCCTAGTTGGCAGGGTCTTCGCGGCTATGTGCAGGAACATGTCTCCGCCATCGCTCGGGGCCGGACCGACATGCACGCCTACATCTGCGGTCTGGACAAGATGGTCAAAGCCAATCGCGAGTTGCTGAAGTCCCTCGGCTGGGATCGCAAGTCGATTCTGTATGAGAAGTACGACTGAGGGCGAGGCGGAAAAATGCTTTTGACGCGAGGAGCATCGAAATCCAGTGGCTAAAGCCGAATTCATGTTCAGCGACTTATGGTATGCCTGAAGGCATACCCTGATACGAAGCCAGGGTTTTTCGGCAGCCTCTGAAGCCGTGCCGTTCCACGAATCGCGCTGAGATTCGCACGCCTGCCCGGACGAGGCGTCCGGGGCTACGTGTGCGTCGCCAGCGTTGAGTTTTTCTGCAGGCTGTGAACTTGTGGCCCCTCCACGCGCGAACCGGAAGGACCTTAATCAGAGTTTCCCTACACATTTTGGATCGGCTGGGTGCCCCGCTCCTTGCGGCCTTATCGCAAGGGGCGGGCGTGCATCACGCCGAGTCTCTCATCGGCATCCGCAGAACACCGCAATCATTGATTCGCACCAGCCCGACCTCACCGAAGGCATAGCTGCGATGGCTGCTCCAGCGCCACTGCTCCGGCTCGACGACCAATCCGCGTTTTACGGGATTCCGGTGCATATAACGTAGCTTCTCGGTCCGCTTCTCCTCCGTCCAAACATTGAAATCGTAGAAACGCGGCTGCCAGACAGGCGTTGGGTGTGGGTGAGGGTCTGGGTGCCCCGCTCATCGCACAGTTTGCAAGGGGCGGGTAGCTGCTAGGCGACGCTGCCTGTGCCTCGGCACGACTCGCTGCGCAAACCGCTGCTTCACACTCTGCATCGCAGTCGACGGTGTCCCCACCTGCGGCTCGCTCATGAGCAAAAGAAAGTGCTCCGGCATCACAACGTATCCCAACACGACAAAGCGATGCTCTCTGCGCACTTCTTCAAGAATGTTCAGAAACAGGTCACGCCGTTCACCGGTGTCGAGCCAAGGTCTTCTCTGATAGCAACTGCAGGTGATGAAGTGCAGATCTCCGCTGCCGTAGTATCGCCTCAGACCCTTGGGCATAAAGGGAGCTTAAACCAGCTTCGTCCGGAAAGATGTGACGGTCAAACACACCCGCCCCTGGCAAAAAGCGCAAGGAGCGGGGGCACCCGGCGAAATCAGGTGAACGTCCCGTCTGTCCCCATATTTCCATACGCTGGATCAGAAGAATTGGTCCCTAGAATTAAGGCCAGTGGGCAAGGGGCTCGTTTGGTCCGTCTACGAGCTTGGGCCCAGAACGATGTCAACGGCAGAACTCGCCGAAGAGATTGCGACTGAGCTTACCCGGTACCACAGAGAGTATGAGAGATCGCTTGGCCGTGCGAGCTAACGCAAGGGCGCAGTAGGCGCCGCTGCAGCCCGGTGCTTCAGGTTCTCGTCCGCTCTCTGCACGCTCTCACCTGGGTTGAAGAAACTCGCGGAAACCGCCCTCCGTCCTTGTTCCCCGACCCGCCGCTCGTCCGGGGGCGCGATGTTTGTATTTTTTTGCCGGGCAGTGCCGCATCCTCCCTATCCCCTGCCGCATCTAAAACTTGACAACGATTCACTCAGGTCTTAGGATGGGGTCGTTCGTAATAGTAAATCTATTGATTACACAGGACTTATCTTGTTTAGGAGGAGCCAGTTATGGCCAAGATTATAGGAATTGACTTGGGAACCACCAACTCTTGCGTCGCCGTGATGGAAGGCGGCGAACCGAAGGTGATCCCCAATGAAGAAGGTGGGCGGACTACCCCGTCGGTCGTGGGATTTACCAAGACCGGGGAGCGGTTGGTGGGGCAGGTGGCGAAGCGGCAGGCCATCACCAATCCGGAGAATACGGTTTATTCGATCAAGCGGTTTATGGGGCGCCGCTACGACGAAGTGACGGAAGAGATCAAGATGGTGCCCTACAAGGTCGTGAAGCAGGGCGACGGCGTGGCGGTGCTGGCGCAGGCCAAGGAATATACGCCTCCGCAGGTTTCTGCCATGATTCTGCAGAAGCTGAAGAAGGCAGCGGAAGACTACCTGGGCGAGAAAGTGAACGACGCGGTCATTACCGTGCCGGCTTACTTTAACGACGCCCAGCGGCAGGCTACGAAAGATGCGGGCAAGATTGCCGGGTTGGATGTGAAGCGCATTATTAACGAGCCGACGGCGGCGGCGCTGGCCTACGGTCTCGATAAGAAGAAGGATGAGACCATCGCGGTTTACGACTTCGGCGGCGGGACGTTCGATATTTCGGTGCTCGAAGTTGGCGAGGGCGTGATCGAAGTCAAAGCCACCAACGGTGATACGCACCTGGGCGGCGACAACCTTGATCAGCGCATTGTCGATTGGTTGATTGACGAGTTCAAGAAGGATGAGGGTCTCGACCTGCGCGGCAAGGGCAACGAGATGGCTTTGCAGCGTCTGCGTGACGCGGCGGAACGGGCGAAGATCGAGCTCTCCACAACCATGGAGACGGAGATCAATCTGCCTTTCATCACTGCCGATGCCGGCGGTCCGAAGCATCTGGTGAAGAAGTTAACCCGGGCCAAGCTGGAATCGATGGTGGAAGACATCATTCAGCGCTCGGTTGGTCCCTGCAAACAGTGTATGAAAGATGCAGGCGTCGATGCCAGCAAGATCAATGAAGTCGTGTTGGTCGGCGGGCAGACTCGTATGCCGCGCATTCAGGCTCTGGTGAAAGATCTGTTCGGCAAAGAACCGCACAAGGGCGTGAATCCGGATGAAGTGGTCGCGATCGGCGCGGCGATTCAGGGTGGCGTCCTCGGCGGCGAAGTCAAGGATTTGCTCTTGCTCGACGTGACTCCGCTGACCCTGGCGATTGAAACGCTGGGCGGCGTGGCGACGCCGATGATTCCGCGCAACACGACGATTCCGACCCGCAAGACGGAAACGTTCTCGACTGCGGCCGATAGTCAGACTTCGGTCGAAGTCCACGTGCTGCAAGGCGAGCGTCCGATGGCGGCGCAGAACCGCACTCTGGGCAAGTTCCACCTGACCGGGTTACCCCCGGCTCCGCGTGGCGTGCCGCAGATTGAGGTGACGTTCGACATTGACGCCAACGGCATCCTCAACGTGACCGCGAAAGATATGGCCACGGGCAAGGATCAGAAGATCACGATTACGTCGTCTTCGGGTCTGAGCAAGGATGAAGTCGAGCGCATGGCGAAAGAAGCGGACGCGCACGCAGCCGAGGACAAGGCCCAGCGTGAAGCGATCGACGCCAAGAACCAGCTCGATTCCATGGTCTATGGCGTGGAGAAGATGCTGCGCGAGCAGGGCGATAAAATCTCCGGCTCGGAACGCGGCGACGTGGAAAACGCAATTGCCGACGCCAAGAAGGCGCTCGAAAGTGGCGACAAGGCAACCATGGACAAAGCGCGCGAGACGCTGACTCAGGCCTCACACAAACTGGCTGAGCACATGTACAAAGCGGCACAGCCTCAGGGCGCGCCGGGAGCGGGTCCGGAAGCAGGACCCGGCGCTGGAGCGGGAGCCTCGTCCAATGGCCACGCCAAGAAAGACGAAGGGGTCATCGACGCCGAGTACGTAGATGTAGAAGACAAGAAATAAGAGTTAAAGGAGCTCGGCCACGGATTGGCGCGGATCATCACGGATAGAAAGCCCAAGACATCTGTGAAAATCCGTGAAATCCGTGGCTTGTTTTTTCGAACCAAGGGGAGATTGAAATTGCAATTTGAAGCGAACGGGCAGTCATATTTTCTTAATTTCGCCGAAGACGAAGGGCGCTGGTACGTATTCGCGCAGACGTTGACTGGAGTGAATCGCATTCCGGTTTATGTGGATGCGCCGAAGTACGAGCGCATTGGAGTGCTGGAAGCGGGAAGACACAAAATCCAGAACTGATGATTCTGTAGGGAATAGTTTCAAACTAAGTAATCGATGGCAACACAAACCAAAGACTACTACGCCACGCTTGGCGTAAAGAAGTCGGCCTCTGCCGAGGACATTCGCAAAGCGTTCCGCAAACTTGCGCGCAAGTACCATCCCGACGTCAATCCTGGCGATAAGGGCGCGGAGGAGAAGTTTAAGGGGCTCTCCGAGGCCAACGATGTTCTGAGCGATCCCAAGAAGCGGAAGATTTACGACCAGCTTGGGTTTTACTCGGACAACATTGATCCGGCGACGGCTGATGCCTATGCGCGCGCGGGCGGCGGCGCCGGAGGGCCTTCGGGCGGATTCACTGGAGGGTTCCCGGGCGACCAACCCCAGGGCACAGGAGGTCAGGGCGCAAATTTCGATTTCGGCGGCTTCGATTTCTCCGACCTGTTCGAAGGTGGCAGCGGTCGTGGGCGGAAATCCACCGGCAGCGGGAGCGGCGGTTTCAAAGACATCTTCTCCGGCATGTTCGGGGGGCGTGGCGGCGCGGCGCACGAAGGGCCCGAACCGGGGTCAGATCTGGAATATCAGGTCAACGTTCCTTTCTGGACCGCTATCAGGGGCGGTGTCATGAAGTTGAACATCACCCGGCGGGTTGTCTGCGGAACCTGCCACGGTAAGGGCTATATCGAATCGCCGGGCACGTGTCCCGAGTGCGGCGGCACCGGCCAGGTCACTCAGACCGGGGGACGCATGAAGTTCAATACGACCTGCCCGCGCTGCCATGGCACTGGGAAAAACATAACAACCTGTGGCACCTGCCACGGCGAAGGAACTGTAGAGAAGACCGAACCGCTTGAAGTCCGTATTAAAGCTGGTACGCGCGATGGCCAGCGCATTCGCATTCCCGGCAAAGGCAACGCCGGCTCCCATGGAGGACCGACCGGCGACCTCTACGTGATCATTCGCGCCGGAGATCACCCTATCTTTCATCGGGAGGGCGACGATATTCACCTAACCGTTCCGGTTAGCGTTAGCGAAGCGGCGCTCGGCGCCAAGGTTGAAGTTCCGACCATCGATGGACGCGCTGTGCTCAAGATCCCGCCCGGAACCCAGTCTGGGCAAAAGCTTCGGCTGCGCGAGAAGGGCGTTCCATCGGCCACCAAGGAGGGCACACGCGGAGATGAGATCGTCGAAATCAAAACCGCAGTTCCCATGCCCCGCGACGAGCGATCGAAAGAAATTCTGCGCGAACTGGCAAAGCTGAATCCCGAAGATCCGCGCGCGGAACTCTGGAAGAACGTCTAACAAAAGGCATTAACCACAAAGGACACGAAGGTCCACAAAGGAATTCGTGTTCTCCTTTGTGGACCTTCGTGTCCTCAGTGGTTGATGCCCTCTGCCAGATCTCGCATTACCTCCGTCGCAGCCCCTCCGAGAAAAAATTTCTCTAATTCTGACGACTTTTTTTCCACAACGCATCTAATTTGCCGTATTCTCACGACTGCGAACTAACTTCAGCGCAGCTTCCGGAATCTTAGTGCACCGGAAGGCCCAGAGCGCGTACCGGCGCGACGGGGTGGCTGAGAGTGATTCGCCCCAAGGGAGGAACACATAGAAATTGGCAACAGCTAGCGCGCCACGTCAACCAATCCAGCCACCCGTAATCGTCCCCCGCCGGAAAAAATCCGTTCGCCTCACTTTGTGGCCACTCGTCGCCGCCACCTTCTTTATGGTGTCGGGCGGAACCTATGGCACAGAGGACATCGTGCGCGGTGCCGGCTACGGCAAAGCCATCCTTATTCTGCTGTTGACTCCGATCCTCTGGAGCCTGCCCACAGCTTTCATGATTGGCGAGCTCTCGAGTGCCCTGCCCTACGAAGGCGGCTACTACGCCTGGGTGCGCCGTGCCATGGGCAACTTCTGGGGATTCCAGGAAGCGTGGCTCTCGCTGGTTGCGTCGATCTTCGACATGGCGATCTACCCGACTCTGTTTGTGCTCTATCTGACGCGCTTGTTTCCCTGGTTCGCCGAGGGATATCGGGGGTGGATGGTCGGACTCGCGGTCGTGATCGTCTGTGCGCTGCTGAACATCGCCGGCGTCCGCGTGGTCTCGACGACTTCGCTCTGGCTTCTGATCCTCCTGTCAGCGCCGTTCATTCTGATTGTGGCCATCGCGCCCTTCAAGATCGGAGCGCTGGCTCACGCCGTTACCAAACCGACGGTTTCGTCCGTAGACATTCTCACTGGCCTACTCATTTGTATGTGGAATTACATGGGATGGGACAACGCCTCGACGATCGCCACCGAAGTCGAGCGTCCACAGAGGACTTATCCGCGCGCCATGCTGGCCGCGGTCGTGATCGTGGCCTTGAGCTACATCGTCCCCGTCGCCGCCATGTGGATGACTGGGCTTTCCTCCAGCGCATGGGAAACCGGATTCTGGGCGGACATCGCCGGACTGCTGGGTGGGCCGCTGTTGCGCGTCGGGCTGGCGCTTGGTGGGATGATCAGCGGCTTCGGAATGTTCAATGCACTGGTCATGAGTTATTCGCGTTTGCCGCTGGCGATGGCTCAGGACGGCATGTTGCCTCGGGTCTTTGGCAAACTTCATCCTCGATCGCGGGCTCCGTGGGTTGCGATTGTGGTCTGCGCCATCGGGTGGGCGCTGTGCCTTGGCCTGGGTTTCGAGCGTCTGGTGACCATCGACATTCTCCTTTACGGTGCCAGCCTGTCTCTGGAGTTTATCGCGCTCATCGTTCTACGCGTCCGCGAACCCCAACTGCATCGCCCGTTCCGCGTTCCGGGCGGAATGTTCGGAGCCGTAGCCGTCGGTATCGCACCCATGCTTCTGCTTGGATTCTCGGTCGTACGTAGCGAGACCGAGCAGGTTCTGGGGATGAGTTCCTTCGCTTTTGGAATGCTGCTCATCGCTGCAGGAGTGCTGGCCTACCTTCTGAATCACGCGCTAAAACCCGAGGGATGGACTCCGGCTCAGCAGGAAAAGCCGGAAGCGGTAGCCTGAAGAAACCGGGCCACGGATTTGTGCAGATCAACACGGATAAGGAAGGATCCGTGAATATCCGCATAATCCGTGGCCCCTTGCCTTTGTTGTAGACTTTGAGCAATGACCAAGCGGAAATCCAAGGGCGCCTATATGATTTCGGCCGTCGCCGAGATGTATGGCATCCATCCCCAGACTTTGCGGCTGTATGAGCGGGAGGGCTTGCTGAAACCGTCGCGCACCGAGGGCAATACCCGTCTTTACACCGACGAGGATTTGCAGCGGCTGGAATTCATCCTGTCGCTGGCGCGGGATTTGGGCGTGAACATCAGTGGCATGGCGATTATTCTGCAAATGCGGGAGCGCATGGAAGAGATGCAGCGTCAGATTCAGGACTTCGTGAAGTACATCCAGGAAGAAGTGCTGGCGCGGGCCAGCGCGGCCGCCGACCCTTCGCGCGGTGCGATCGTTCCTGTGCGGCGGGCGATTGTGGCGCAGCCGCCGCAGAGTGCTCGTAAGAAGTGAAACGGCTCGTAGGTAGGGTAGGGATCCCTCACTTCGTTCGGGATGACAGTGACAGTTTGGGATCAGGGTCGTGGGGAGAGCCACTCGACTATTGCCTTGTGGCTCTCCGCAACTCGCGACTGGGAACTCCTACGCAGCCTTTTCGTGTTTTCTTCCGAAACCCATCCCTACTTTCACTCGTGGGTCGATGGCGTATTGGTAGATCGGTGAACCGGTGCTGGGGTTAGTGCACACCGAAGCGCCAGCGTTGAAACTGTAAGTGTTGTCCGATCCATGGATCGTTCCCATGCAGTATGTCCAAGCTCCATCGGAGGCTGGAGCTGACCAGTATGGCTGCTGCTGCTGAGGGTTGGCGAAGGCCAACTGCAGACTGTCAACCACGCTTCGCGGCAAACCGTTGACCATCAGGGGAGACTGCACGCCAGCACTCGACGGTTCCGAAGTCGACCCCTGACCAAAGACCGCATTCAACATCAGCTTGTACGAGGTCGAGGTCGGGGTGTCCGCCTGAAACACGCGAACCAGGAGGTTGTAGCCTTGATTTGCATATACCTGCAATGCATTTGAGGCTTCCTGCACAAAAGTCCAATCGGTTTGAGTCAGCGGCGACAAGATCTGATAGAAGCTGTCCTGCAACGGAGGGAGCAGAGCGCCTCCTGAGAGCCATACAGCGGATCGAAGCAACGGGTTGGTATTAGAATTGTCCGGCTGAAAGTTTCCAGCACTCTTTGCAGCGAGGGAAAAACCCAAATTGAGAAGGTAATTCATAGTCATCTCCTTTATTTGCAAAAGTTCTTATTTGCAGGGTCCTCGAAGTTGCGGGGTCGAGTCTTATCCTCGATAAGTGAAAAGTCAAGGAAAATCACCCTGCCTGCGTCTACGGGGAAGGCTTGGCTGGCACAGCACTCAGGATTTTCAGGTGGTAGCGGGGATCGGCGCGAAGCGAAACAAATTCCGGTTCGTTCTTGATGTCATTGAGATCCTGCCCAGCTTTGACGGAGGCCAGAAGCGCGTCGAGCGCCTGATCGCGCTTCCCGCAAAGTTCGTACACCAGGGCAAAGGTGTACAGATCAGCTGGGTTGGTGTCGTGGACGCCTTCGAGAGCCTTCATTTCTTTGAGAGCTTTGTCTTTGTCGCCACTCTTGGCCAGATACATCGCCAAGTCTGCTCGCAGCTCGGGCTGATTCGGATTCTTGGCAATTTCTTCCGTCACCAACTGGATGGCGTTCTGATAAGCCGGCTTGGCCTTGTCTTTCTTGTCGCTCGACCACCGGTAGGCATCCCCGAGGTTGCCCCAGCTGTCGTAATTATTCGCGCCCAACTCCACCGACTTCTCAAATGCGGGTACAGCCTGATCGTATTTGCCTTGGTAGAACAGAATGGTTCCAAGATTGGTATACACATCAGCGGCGGCCTTGATTTCGAGCGCATGCTGAAGCGCCGCGACCGCATCGTCATCGCGACCCATGGAGTGGTAAACGGCTCCCAGATTTCGCAGCGCCGGTACGTTGTCAGGCTCGAGTTTCAGGGCCATTTCCCAAGACGCGGCCGCTTCCTTGAACCGGCCTGCCTGATATGCGTTGAGACCCGTGGCGAGATAGGTCTTCCAGTCCTTGGGATCCAGTTGGAGTGCGCGCTGTAATTCCGCAGAGGCCTGATTGCCCTTTCCGATCTTGTCATAAAGCAGGCCGAGATCACGATGGGGGATTGCGCTCTTAGGATCGAGATCGGCAGCGGTGTGGAACTGCTTTTCTGCCTCGGTCGAATCGCCGTCGCTCATCTTGGTCATACCCAGCGACACATGGCCGGCGGCGAGATAATTATCCAGACTGACCGCCTTGTTGGCGTATTCCGAGGCGAGCTTCGTCCATTGAGGATCAGGGTTGGACGTGTTCTTGTGGTCATAAGCTTCGCTCAGAGCCGCGTAACTCGCGGCGGCCTGAGGATCGAGTTGGACGGCTCGCTCCAGGAGTTTGATCGCACGATCGACGCTGCCATTGCGATCAGAGTGATCCAGGTCTTCCCGGGCTCGTCGATACAGGGCGTAGGCATTGTCTTCCACTGGCGCTTCTTGCGTTCCGGCCTGCTGGGCGGGCTTCGGCTTTCTGAGCCAGCGCCAACCCCCGAACGCCGCCAAAACCAGCAGCACTAGGAAGCCGGCGGCCATCCAAATTTGCAATTTCGAAAAGCGCCCCAGCCAGGAACTCGGCGCCCGGGCGATGTCAATCGTCGCGTCACTGGGATGCCAGGTCAGCGGCCCATCCACCAAACCCACGGCCCCTCGCCGCAACTCGCTGCCGACTTCGGCCATGGTTTGAACTCGCTTCTCGGTTTTTTTCTCCAGCATGCGCGAAATCAAGGACACCAGAGGCTTGGGAACATCGGGTCGCATCTGGGTTAGATCTCGCGGAGGGCTGAAGTGAAGGTTGTGCAGCAGCGCGATCGAGTTTGGTCCGATGAAAGGCAAATGGCCGCTGAACATTTCGAACATCACGATGCCGAACGAAAAAATATCGGAGCGCGCATCCACCGGCTCTCCGCGCGCCTGTTCCGGCGACATGTACGCCACAGTCCCAGTAACCGCGCCCGGTTGGGTCAGGGTGAACTGGTTGGTCCTCTCTGCATCCGAACCCTCGCCATCCGAAGTGGCCATATTGGGATTGAACTTGGCTAGGCCGAAATCGAGCACCTTGACCAGGCCATCCTCGGTGACCATGATGTTTCCCGGCTTCAGATCGCGGTGAACGATGCCGGCGGCGTGCGCCTTGGTAAGTGCGTCTGCGATCTGAATGCAATAACGGATGGCTTCGCTCAATTCGAGCTTGCGATTCTTCAACACCGTCGATAGCGTCGCGCCGCGCACGTACTCCATCACGATGAAGTCGGTGTTGCCCTCGGAGTTGACCTCGTAAATCGTGATGATGTTGGGATGATTCAGCGCCGATGCCGCCATGGCCTCGCGCTGGAAGCGCCGCCTGGCAGTCTGGGTGAGAGGCCGATCGGTGGGAAGAACTTTGATGGCAACGTCGCGGTCAAGCCGGGTGTCATGCGCGCGGTAGACCACGCCCATCCCGCCTGCCCCAAGATCCGCGAGAACGTCGTAATGCGAGAGCCTTCGGCCAATCACGGCTTTGTCCCTCGATCATACGCCAAGCAAGATTTTACACTCAAGCGGCCGCGGTGAAACAAACGGGTCATCTTGCGTGAAGACTGCTTCGCCCAGTTCGCGTGTTAATGTCGAGTCTGGGTGAGAACCGGAGCTCGCATGTCGACCGCGTCAGCAATACTCCGCCAGATGTGTCCCGGATGTCGCTCTGCCAGAATCTTCCGCAAGTCGATCGTCACCGGGTTCCCCCGCATGCACGAATGCTGTCCAAACTGTGGCTTGAAGTTTGAACGCGAACAAGGCTATTTTCTTGGGGCCATGTACATCAGCTACGTCCTGGCTTTGATCACGATTGTCGCGTTCGGATTGTTGCTGTGGGCGTCGACGGCATGGTCGCTGCAGAAAATCACCTTGTGGGCAATTTTGTTGTTTTTACCTTTGGCACCCACACTGACATTGTTCTCACGGGTACTTTGGATTTATCTGGACCGGGCGATTGACCCGGAATAGGTTTCGCCGGGGCTTCTACGGTTCGTAAACTGAACTACCCAATCCGGCTTTGCGCGCGGATTCCTGCATGTCCTCTAGCTGCTTCTTTTGTTGGTCCAACTGCTTTTGCATTCGTTCAACTTCGTCCTGCTTGCGAATCTGCCCTTCGTTGTACTGAACGCAGTTCGCTACGCAATTCGGCCCCGCAAAGTGGATCGAGGAATTTAGTCTGTCGATTTGTAACTGTAAGGTGGCGATCGAATTCCTTTGCGTTTCAATCTTCGCCTTCCACTGCTCGGCGGCGTGAGCGTCGTTGGACGCGGGCGCCGCCGGCGTGGTGTCGTGTTCGTCAGTGCTGACGGAAGTGGTTGATTCCGGCTCGGTCCGCGCGGGAAGGTCTTCGTTCGTAAGCACTTTGCGTTCGGTGTGAGCGTCCTTTGCCTGCTTCTGGCGCTGCTCGCGCGCCACATCCCCGAGCGATTGGCCGTAACTGTTTGCCAGGAAGAACAGGACCACCCCGAATAACGCAACGACTTTGACCGACATACGCATACAAGACTCCCTGATGCAGAGCTGCGCTCTAGGATTGTTCTCACATGCTATCGCCGCATGCCCGCGGTGGCGAAGTTACTGTCGTACCGACACCTACGATGGTCCCACTGCCTCGGGAGAAATCCTGTGAAATTCCGCACTCCGTCCTACCTCACCGAGTGTTACCATCCTTCCGACAGCCATGAAAAACAGACACTTCTTCCCTGCTCTAGCTGCATTTTTTCTAGCCTGCATTCTCGTAGCTCATTCCCAGACCGAATCCGCTCACCCCATCGTGCTGCATGCGGCGCGTCTTCTCGACATCGAAAACGGACGCATCTTGAAACCCGGCGAAGTGCTGGTTCAAGGCGAACGGATCGCAGAAGTCGGTTCTAAGGTGGCCCACCCTGCGGGAGCGGAGTTCATCGATCTGGGCGACAGCACGTTGCTGCCCGGATTGATCGATGCCCACGTACATCTATTTCTGCACCCCGGCGCCGAAGACTTGCAGACTGTCGAGGAGTCCGTGCCACAAAGGACCATTCTTGCCGTTCTCGCGGCCCGGGCCGATCTCATGGCAGGCTTCACCGCCGAGCGTGACATGGGCACCGAGGGGGCAGGCTCCGCTGACACGGCCGTGCGCAATGCAATCGATCAGGGCCTGGTTCCGGGACCACGCTTGCGCATCAGCGGGAACGCCGTCGACATTCTTGGCGGACATGAAGACGCCAATCATTTCAACCCCGCGCAACATGTGCTGTCGAATGCGACTTACGCGAACAACGCGGCCGAACTCGTGACCGTGATTCGCGAGCAGCTCAAGGAGGGCGCCGACTTCATCAAAATCTATGAGACCGGGCCCGACGTGGTTCGCGATGGCCGATTCTCCACCATTTACCAATATACGGAAGCCGAACTCAAAGCCGGTGTCGACGAGGCCGCGCGCGCCGGCAAGCGCGTTGCGGTCCATGCCACCGGCGAACCGGGCACACTCTATGCAGCGCAGGCCGGCGTCGTTTCCGTCGACCATGCCAACCAACTCGGCGACGAAACCATGCGGCTCATGCGTGAAAAACAAATCTTTGCTGTGCCCACATTCACCATCTTCGAATATTTCTCCGAGCACGCCGATTCCCCCGAGCAGCGGGCACATGATCGCCAGATGCTGGACTTGCATGAAATCGAGTTTCGCAAGCAGCTTGCGGCGGGCGTCCCCATGGCAGTTGGATCGGACGTCGGACCGTTCCCCCACGGCACGCAAGCTCGCGAGTTCGAACTGATGGTGAAATACGGCATGACCCCGCTGGCCGCGCTGCAAGCCGACCTGCTGAACGGAGCCAAGTTGCTCGGCTGGCAAGGACAGATCGGCGAGCTGAAGCCCGGGTACCTAGCCGACGTAATCGCCGTCCCCGGAGACCCATCACAAGACGTCACCGCGCTCGAAAAAGTGACCTTCGTCATGAAGGGTGGAGTGGTATATAAGAAATGATCAGGTGAAGACTTTCAATCGGTTTTCTCTGTCCGAAGTTATCTAAGCGCTTGTTAAGTCAGTTCGGCAATAGCCTTGCAGACCATATCTGGACCTTGCACGGCCTGGTAGGATTTAGCCCTACTCCGACCGCCCCAGCACCTGCCGCAAAATCAGCATCTCAATCTCCCGGCGCGATTGCCGGATCTCCTGAATCTCATAACGCCAGCGCTTGATCTCCAAATCTTTTTGCTGGAGGTAGGCTTCATGTCTTTTCAGAAAAAGCGCCAGTATCTCGTCCTCTCCCGCAGGCATTCCCCCAGGCGCCACAACACCAGTTCCACCCTCGATCGACTCCATCTCCGCTAAGCCATGCGGCTCGGCAGCGATGTCCATATCTGCACCGTCGTTCGGCAGCAGTCCCACAAATTCCAATCCGAAACAGTAGCCATTGCGATCCCGCACCGATGCAGCGACCCGAAGGCGATGAGAAGTCTGGAACTCTACCTCCATCAGATCGCCCGGCTGCAGCGGCACGCCTCCATAGAGCGCCATTCCGCCCTGGCTGATCTCGGTGGTCAACCCGGGCACAATAATTTCCGAAGTGTCGTTGGGAGTGATGATGCGGACAGGCAGCTTCACCTGGTGTCGCGGCCAACGTCGAGTGTTTGGGGGAGCCATCGCTATTTCAGTAGATGCACCTGGAAGAGATAGAACGCGCAGCCCAAACCGAGGATTCCCAGGGCAACCGCTCCCGCGGTAACTTTGAAGAGCCGTCCGCGCGGCCGATTCTCAGAACTCGAGGCTGCCCTGAGCTTTTCCATCCATTTTTGTTCAGCCGCATCCGCATTCGCACTGTTCAGATTCAACGATGACTGAATGGCCGCTCCCAGTCGGCGGCGATCGTCCACCGGAAGTGAAACAAAGCGAAACGGCTGTTGCGTGCTGGTGAGCGGGGTCAGCATTTCCGCAGCGCCCAGTACGGTTCCGGCGTGAGTCAGGAACATCACCTTCACCTGCAAGCCCTGATCGATTGGGCTAGGCAGGGAAAGCAATCCACCGTTCACCGAGAGTACCTGCAGTTTGCCGGAAGCGCGTTGACCATCCTGAAATCGAAGGACTGCGGGCGTGAAGTCTGCGAGATTGATTCGCGGCGCGCGCAGTGGAGCGTGCAGTTGGGAGAGGCCGTCCATATTCCATGCCAGTATGGAGCGCACCCGCTACCAACGGGAGATTACGAAAGGAGTTGTACGAATTCCATCTTCCAAATTCGGACCTATGCGCCTGCTTTCGTAATGTGCGCGATCTCTCGCCGCGTGGCATAGTGGAACTTGTAATGGCCGACTTCCCCCACACCCGACGAAAAATCCGTGCCCCTCGCGTCAATCTGTGGGGAACCGTTTCCGCGACAATTCAACTGGAAAATGGCCGCCAACTCTGGGCCAAGATGCTCCGGGTTTCGACCACCGGAGGCTTGCTTGAGCTTCCCAATTGCCTCGACGAGGGAGTGACCGTAAACCTGACCCTACATCTCGGCTCCAGCGCGGTACGCGGGAAGGCCGCGATGTTATTCCCAATGTGCGCCACGCAAGGCTATCTGCAGCCTTTCCGCTTCACCGACATGCGCGACCAGGAACGTTTCGCGCTTCAAGCCGAAATCCGAGAATTGCTGCGCCAGACCAGGTTGCTGTCAACGGGACGCCGCCCCTCCGGTTTAATTCGACCGCGATTCCTGCCGAAGTCCCTCTGAGTCGCCGGGCTTTCCGTCCCTCCACCAACAACCCGATTCATGGGACTATAAAGGAAGAAGAAACGAGTCCGCAGCACTCGACTCGATTTCCCCAATGCGAGTTGCCGGAACACCGCAACCGAGGTTACGCAACCCAGGAGACAGCAACGATGCCTTCCTCACCCACCAGAAAACACGCGGGCCCTGGGCCAGCAACGGACCAACCCCCAGTCCCCGAGCCTACGTTTGCCGAGCGTACGCGCACCCTGATGTACCTGGGCCGCATCGGCAGCCTCTCGACTCTTTCGCGGAAACAACCGGGGTTCCCGTTCGGATCGGTGATGCCCTACGGGCTGGACAATCACGGCCGCCCCATTTTCCTTATCAGCACCATGGCCATGCACACCCAGAACCTGCAAGCCGACCCTCGCGCCAGCTTGCTCGTGACTCAAGATGCCGCAGACGGAGATCCGCTGGGAGCATCCCGCGTAACTTTAGTAGGAAACGTTCAGCCAATACCGCAGCAGGAGGTCGCCGAAGCTCGCGCACTCTATCTGGCACGCTACGCCAACAGCAAGTACTGGGTGGACTTTGAAGACTTTTCTTTTTACCGCATGGAAGTCGTAGATGTTTACTACGTGGGCGGCTTCGGAGTCATGGGTTGGGTTTCGGCCTCCGAATATAGCCACAGTCAACCTGATCCTCTGTCCGACTCCATGGTCGAAATTATCCAGCACATGAATGCCGACCACAAAGAGGCGCTCGTCCTGCTGGCGCGGGAGTTTAGTCGGATTGAGTCGCAGGAAGCGACCATGACCGCCGTCGACCGCCTCGGCTTTCATGCGCGCTTGAAAACTCAGGAGGGCATGCGCGGCACCCGCATTCCTTTCTTACGGGAAGTGCGCAACCCGGCAGAGACGCGAAAAGTCCTGGTAGAAATGGTACAGCAGGCCCGCGCGCAAACAAAATAAATCTCGATCGAGCTGCTGAAAACTCGATGTTGGCATTTGATTTTGGGTGGCGCAGCGCTTCAGCCCTGCGGTAAATGCTCTCCAATCAGTGAAGGCTTTAGCCGCCGAGGTCGCAACTTATTGCTGGACCTTCGCCCGCCACGCGAAGAACCCGGCTCCCTCGCTTCGCTCGTGATGACAACAACTGAGACCTTACTTAGCAAATCTGGGGCGAGCCAAGCTCGCCCCAGATTGGTCCTAAGCTACCTGTCTCTTCGATTCGCCAGACCGCGCAGCCGCCGTTGCTTGCCCTGCAGGCTTTCCCGTCAGCGCCGCCAGCAACTGGGCCCCATCTGGACTGCCAAGTCCGGTGCACGCATCCCATCCCGGACCTGCGCTAAAGGAGCCGTTGTTGCCTTGAGTCACATCGTGAAATCCCGACGCTTCGACCGCTTGCGTGTAGATCAACGGGTTGAGATACCCGATTGGTTTTCCCGTCTGCTGATTGATCAGCGCCACGAGAGCCGCCCACAAGGGCGCAACCGCGCTGGTGCCGCCGAACACAGCACTCTCTCCATCGACCAGAACGTTGTACCCGGTATTTGGGTCGGCGTCGCCGGAGACATCCGGCACGCCTCGCCCGCCCCCGTTAATGCCGAATGCACCCTGCCAGGTTGGAAGCGGGAACACGCCACTAAATCCGCCGCCACCGGCTCCCCCACTGGGCTGGTCGTTCCAGACTGTTTCGTTGACGATTTGATCGTTCGAAGCTTGCAGTGTGGTTCCACCACAGCCCAGTACGAACGAATCGGAAGCCGGAAAATCAACATGGTTGTTTCCGTCATTCACTCCATCGGACGAGCCATTGTCACCCGAGGCCACGCAGACGGTTACACCCATGGCCGCGGCCGCCTGGAACGCTTCGTCATAGTTGGTGAGCGACTGCGCCGTCCATTGCGACTCGGCTGAACCCCAGCTGATCGAAATGACCGACGGTTGATTGGTGCTGTCGTGGGCTGCCGTGGTGATCGCGTCCAGAAAACCTTGATCCGTGTTCGGCGCAAAATAGACAACGATCTTCGCCGCTGGAGCAATCGCGCCCGCCACTTCAATGTCGAGCATCACTTCACCATCAGCGCTGTCCGGAGTGCTTGGGCTGTTGCTGCCTCCATCCACAGACACCGAGATGACCTGCGGCACATTGATATTGAGTGAGCCAAAATAGTTGCTCAGGTCATCCAGCTGAAACCCTCCACCCAACTCAATGATCCCGATGCATTGGCCAGTTCCATCTCCCGTCGGGTAGTCGTAGATTTTCGCTACTTCATTGGGATCGTGCGAGGCCGAAGCCGCGTGACTCTTGATTCCCGGAGTCTGGGGCAGCCGTCTGAAATGCGGCTCCGCCTGAGGCCGGTTGTCGAGACCAAAGACTCCTTTGACAATCTCCGCATACTCCGCAGGCACACTGATGGGGCCCGTACGGCCGCGGAAATTTCCCTTCGGGTGGCTGTACTCTTTCAGTTCCACATTGAAAGCTTTTTGCAGGTTGCTTACGGTTCCCGACAGGATTACGGTCCGGCGCGCGAGTTCCGTGCCAGTTTCGTGAACCTTGAGGTTGAATTCCTGAGCAAACTTCTTGATCTTTTCGAGATCGGCGGGATCGGCGCCGTAGGTGTTCTCAAAATCGCTGCGTGACATGTGCTTGAAACCGGGCTTTTCGAGTTCACTTCTTAACTGTTTATGCTTGGCCTCGGATTTCGAGCGCAGTCGAATTGAGACTTCAACGACCTGGTCCGGATGGGCATTGTGAATCAGGCGCGCACCACGGACCGGCTTACGTTCACTGCCAGTAACGACGCTATATTTTCCTGCGGAAGTCACAACTGCTCCTTCGTTCGGGGGAAACAGACCGGCTGGGAATAGATCGCGACAGGAGTCGCACAGGCGAGGGAAGTCCGAGGGTCGTCCCGCCGTTCACAGAGTCCCGAATCGAGCCGAGAATATCAGAAAAATAAAAATTATCAATGCCAATCTGACGGAATGATTCGGAAGAAACGCGTTCGTGTTCCACTATGAAACTTCGCGTTGTCGTTACTTCGCGAGCCGCGCCAGAACCGGACCGAGAATGGCCAGAAATAGCACGTAAGCGGCGGCGAGCGGCCCCAGGCTTGGATCGAGCCCCGCGCCCAGACCTGCAATCACAATCGAGAACTCTCCGCGTGCGACCAACGCCATCCCCGCTCGCAGACTTCCCTGCTTATCGGCGCCGGCTCGCTTCGCTGCCCAATATCCGGTGGCAACTTTCGTCGCCGCTGTGACCGCACCCAATCCCAGCGCAACCGGTAGCGCAGCAGGCAATGTAGCGGGATCGATCTGCAGTCCGAAAAAGAAAAAAAAAGTCGCCGCGAACAGGTCGCGAAGCGGAGCGAGAAGTCGATGCGACTGCTCCGCGATTGGTCCGGATAACGCGATGCCGACTAGAAAGGCTCCGATCGCCGCCGACACCCGGAAACGCTCCGCCAAACCAGCCACGAGCAGCACAGTTCCGAACGTCGTAAGCAAAATGATCTCGTCCGATTCGTGAGCGAGAAACCGGCTGAGCTGCTGTCCATAACGCAGCGCGACAAAGAGCACAAGCAGAACTACCGTGACTGCAACCGAAACCGAGATCGCAATCTTCACGGGCCCGCCGCCTACCAGTAACACTCCCACTAGAGGCAGGTAGACGGCCATCGCCAAGTCTTCGAGCACTAGCACTGCTAGAACCATCGGCGTCTCTGGATTGTTGAGCCGTCGCAGTTCCTCCAACACCTTGGCAATCACTCCGGAGGACGAAATGTAGGTGATGCCTCCCAGCAAGACCGCGGCCAGCGGCTTCCATCGTAGAAGAAGCCCGGTCACGAGCCCGGGCGTGAAATTCAGAAGCAGATCCACGATGCCCGCAGGCAGGCCGATGCGGAGATTCTTTTTCAAGTCTTCTCCGCTATATTCCAGCCCCAGCATGAACAGCAGCAAGAGCACACCAATCTCGGCCCCGGTTCCTATGAAGCCCCGGCTGAGCGGAAGCGGCGCCAGGCCGCCATTGCCGAAGGCGAGACCAGCCAGAAGGTAGAGAGGAATGGCGGAGAAGCACCACCGGTTCGCGAGCCGCGCAAGAATTGCAAGCAGCACGATGGCAGCGCCAATCTCTACAAACAAATGCGAAGCATCGTGAGCCGCAGGAGCCATAGGTTGGAAGAATAAACTAACGCGGCGAGCGTTTACGATAAACCAACGCGAGTGTAATATTCCAAACGAATACGCTTAGGAGGGAAACCAGTGAGACTCGTCTGTGCGCTATGTGCTTCGATGTTTCTCGCTTCGTTGTTTGCCTTGGCGCCCGATGCCGCGTCCAGCGCCCCGGGGAGCCAGCTCTACTGTAGCCATCCGACGCACGGCAAATCAGGATATTTTGGGCCCTGTCACCCCGGTACAAATAGTCCCCTCACCGGTAAGGATCTTCAGGATCACGTGAAAGCAAACCCATCGCACTCCGGATACGTAGTCGCTCAGGCATGCACTACTTAATGGCTGCAAGACTGATTGGCTGCGATGGTCGCCTGCATATTTGTTAGCCATGGCGGAAGCGAGTGGGAGTCGAACCCACCATCGCCGCCGAAAGACGACGATCGCCGGTTTTGAAGACCGGGACGATCACCGGACCGCATGCGCTTCCGTGACGCGGCTTCTATGTTAGCTGTGAAGCGATTGGCTGCATAGGGCCTGTGTTCCACGTGGAACATTTTGTAGTGGCAATTTTATATGGACAGTTATATACATATATTCGTAAATGATACGGCAGACTCGGGTTACGAAGGGGCGGAAGATCGGCACGCTGAAGGCTTCGGCCTCCGAGGGGAAGCGGGCGCATGATCTGATTGCGGAGGTCGGCAGTTTGTACCGGCCGATCAAGAAGCCGGTCACGCTGCGCATCGATGCTGATGTGCTGGCCTGGTTCAAAAAGCAGGGACCCGGCTACCAGACGCGAATCAATCAGGCGTTGCGGAACCTCATGTTGGAATCGAAGAACTGAAAAGCGGCCACGGATCAGCACGGATTTCACGGATCACAATTAGAAACTGATCGCGTTCATCCGGGCCAATCCACGGCGATAGGTTACTTCGGCTGGGGGACGATTCGCAGATATGGCTTTGGTGACTTCCAGCCTCCTGGGTATTTCTGTTGCGCTTCGTCGTTCGAGACTGATGGCAAAATGATGACATCACCGCCTTGCTTCCAGTTCACCGGTGTTGCGACTTTGTGTTTGGCGGTGAGTTGTATCGAGTCGAGGACGCGCAGCACTTCGTCGAAGTTGCGGCCGGTGCTCATGGGATAGATGAGCATCAGCTTGATCTTCTTGTCGGGGCCGATGACGAATACCGTGCGGACGGTGGCATTGTCCGCCGCAGTGCGGCCCTCGGAGGTGTGACCGCTCTCGGCGGGCAACATGCCGTAGAGTTTCGCGATCTTGAGATCGGTGTCGCCGATCATTGGATAGTTCACCTTGTGGCCTTGCGTTTCCTCGATGTCGGCTGCCCACTTGCTGTGATTGGTCACCGGGTCGACGCTCAGGCCGATGATTTTGGTATTTCGTTTGGCGAATTCTGGCTGAAGTCCGGCCATGTAGCCAAGTTCGGTGGTGCAGACGGGAGTAAAGTCCTTGGGATGTGAGAACAGGACCGCCCAGCCGTCGCCGATCCACTGGTGAAAATTGATTGTGCCTTGTGTGGTCTCGGCGGTGAAGTCGGGAGCGGTGTCATTGATGCGGAGGGTTTTCGCTGCGTTTTCGGTTAAGGTGTCGGTGCTCATGATCTCTCCTTCGTGAATAGGGTTAATCGGGACTCGCCGCGTCCTTCAAAGCGTGATCTTTCTAGGCATAAAAACGAAACCCACCTCAGTTCTCCGGGTGGGTGTGAGAAAACCTGGCCGCACTACCCACACGCCGGAGCCCGCGTACAACAACACATCGGGCGGGGCGTCGAGCAGATGCGCATACATTTTTCAGGATACGCGGCGGTGAAAAATCAGTCAAACAGGCGCGATAAGAAATTCAATAACCACAAAGGACACGAAGGTACACAAAGGACAACCTGGCGCACCTAAGACCGCGGCTAGTCCTCGGCGCTACAATAATCGACATGGCAACGGAACTTCGGCGGCTTCCCTTCGTGCAGTTGGATGTGTTCACTTCGCGACGCCTTGAGGGCAATTCTGTGGCGGTTTTTACTGATGGCCGGGGGTTGAGCGACGAGGAAATGCAGGCACTGGCGCGGGAGATGAATCTTTCGGAGACCACGTTTGTCCTGCCGCGTGAATCGTCGATCGAACGCGAACGCGGGGTGCGGGTTCGAATTTTTACCGTCCAAGAAGAGTTGCCGTTCGCTGGTCATCCGACGCTCGGAACCGCATTTCAGTTGCGCGGGTCGACGGGTGCGCGGGAGATTGCGCTGGATCTCACGGTGGGGAAGGTTCCGATTCAGTTCGAAGAGAAACCGGGGCAACCGGTGTTTGGCGAGATGACGCAGGTCGATCCCAACTTCGGCGAGCGTCACGATCGGGAGGCGGTGGTGCGCGCATGCGGCTTCCGCGATGGCGATATCGATCCATCCTTGCCCATCGAGACGATCTCGACGGGCCTGCCCTTTACGGTAGTGCCGATGCGTGGACTGGAAATCATTCGCAATCTGCATCTCGACATGAAGGGCGCCGACGAATATTTGCAGCGTTCCGGGGGAAAGTTTTTCTACTTTGTCAGTCGCGAGACTGTTGATCCGTCGGCCCGGCTGCACGCCCGGATGATGTTCTATAACGGCGAGGACCCGGCGACTGGCTCGGCGGCGGGATGCGCCGCTGCGTGGATGGTCGCCCACGGCGTCGCCAAGTCTGAGGAGCACGTATTGATAGAGCAGGGACTCGAGATGAAACGCCCGAGCCGAATTTTTGTTCGGGCTTCGCGCCAGGATGACAGAGTGGTTAATGTGCGGGTCGGTGGAAATGTAGTCGAGGTGCTTCGCGGAGAAGTTACTTTGTGAGAGCTTGGTGTGCGAATGTGCAGGAAAAATGATGCCATGCACAACTGCGGAAATTTTTCAATGGGACCGAACTCCCATTAGCATCGGCGGCACTTTACATCTTTCAGCTTCAGCTTTACGATTCATCTCGCTCAGAAATCTCTATCAAGAAAGTTTTCGGATCTCCTCCGGCGCGCGGTTTGCCCGGTTCGCCATTTCGGAAACAAAGAATGAAACCAAAAAGAACCATCCTCTGCGTCGACGATAACGAACAATCGCTCTCCATCCGGAAAGTCATGCTGGAAACCCGGGGCTACCGGGTGGTCACCTGCACCGGCGGCGAGGACGCGCTGGAGCGGTTTAAGAAGGGCGGAGTCGACCTGGTGTTGACCGATCTCATCATGCCCGGCCTGGATGGAACCAAACTGATCGACGAGATCAAGAGCCTGTCGCCACAGACTCCGGTCATTCTTCTTTCGGGTAAAGTCAAAATCTACGATCGCGACAGCAGGGCGGATGTTTTCCTGCCCAAGGGAATGTACGCCCCGGCCGAGTTGCTGGAGCGTATCCGCTTGTTGCTGGTTCGGAAGCGCGGCCCGAAGCGCGCGCAACCGCAGGTCGTGCAATCTCCTCCTCGCAGCAGCGCCGCTTGATTTTCCATTCACCACAGAGACACAGAGGCACAGAGATTATTGATTCTCCCGCTATAGAATTAGAGATGTTCTCTGTGTCTCCATGACTCTGTGGTGAAATTTATCAATGAATCGGAATAGTGTTCTTAAAGCGATTATGTTGGGGGCGGCATTGTTCTCTGCCGGCGTAGCCAGTGCACAAAAATATTTCGGGCCAAAGTGTCTGGGGCTTTATTGCGTTGACCGGGACACGCGGGTCAGCGACGTGTTGAAGAAACTGGGACCAGCGCCGGCCAGAAGCTCGGAGTTCGCGCCGTACTGTTACGAATCCCCGGAACAAAAAGTCTTTCTGTACCTGCGGTCCGCTGAGGCAGTGCCGCCTACCGTGGATGCCGTCTTGCTTGCCGATTTTCCAATTTGCGCGAACATGCCGGTGGCATTTGCTAAGGACGAGTTGAATGGATGGAAGACTCCGCAAGGAATTGGGCTCGAGAGCTCGGAGCAGGATGTCTTAAACGCGTACGGAAAGCCATCACGAGAAGAAAAAATAGATTCGAGAATCTATAAAGGACTCATTCAAGGCTACAGAAAAGGAGACCCGCTGCCGGACGCGGGCGACAAAGAGTTGGTGTACGGCGCGGGTGCTACCGCCGGAGATCTCAGCCTGGCCCGGTTCGGGATGCGGAACGGGAAGGTATCTTATATCTGGCTTTCTTATAGCGAGTGAGTGGATTCCAACTCAATCATCGAGCGGCGTGATGAACCTCGCGAAGTTCGTCGAGAACGTCATCGAGCCGACGCTCGAAGCGAAGGGCGTCGCGTCAAACGCCGTATGCTGGACGGCGCGGCTTTGCTACCATCCTCAGGGAACTCACAGGAGCGTCTGTGGCCGGTCGGGACGCGCTAGGACACGTCAGCACGGCCACAACCGAGGCTCACTACGAGAAGACCGTTCCTGAGGCCGTGCTGAAGGGGATGCGGTTGCTCGAAGACGCGACGGCAAAGAGATAACCCCGCTCTCCATTACAATGGCTCGCTTGGAGTCAGTCAGGATGCTCGAAGGTAGGGATGGCTCAAGAAGCTCGGAGTCTGGGCAGGTCACTCTGATGAACCTGTTGTTGTTTCTTGCTTTCTTCATGCCAGTAGCTGCGGCCACAACCGCACTGAAGCGTTCTGGCGGAGGAACGCTGCGCTATCTGGTCGCGGTACCTTCGGCGCTTGTGCTCGGCGACTTTGATCGTCTCGTTGGACTGGAGGCTACGGAAAGCACTGTGGTTGAGATGCCAGCAATATTCCAAGCGGGCGCAAAATGCAGTCGCCGGCGCTCTATTTGTGGTGGAGTTGTTCTGGATCGTTGTTGGGAGCGTCTCAGGATTCAAGCTGGCGGCATTTGTCGCAGGGCATATCGCCTGGTGACTTACCTACGGGTGCGGTTAGCTTGGACGTGCAGGTTCCCGTAACCTTTCTTGACTTCCAAACTGTTGACTCGGCGGGTCCATCGCACGAGCATCGCATTCAATCGATGTCTAGTGAACATCGACCTAGTCCTGCAGCCCCGCCTCGACGCGTGCTCCCAAACTGCGTGCAACGCGAGACGTGGCGGCTTCGTGTAATATCGATTATTTGGATGTCCGTTCTTATCGAAGCCGTGGATGTGCACAAGACGTACCGCGTGGGCAAGGTGCAAGTGCCCGCGCTGCGCGGGATTTCCTTTAGCGTCGACAAGGGTGAGTTTGTGAGTGTGGTCGGCCCTTCGGGCAGCGGCAAGTCCACGCTTTTTTATCTTCTGGGCGGACTGGCTCGGGCCGATTCCGGGCGCATCGTCATCGACGGAGACGACTTCGCGCAACTTTCCGATGCTGAACGCACGCGCATGCGCAAGCGCAAGATCGGATTCGTATTCCAGAAATTCAACCTCCTGCCTACGCTCGACGCGCGTTCGAATATTAATATTGCCGTGGACATTGCCGGGGCGAACGGGAATCGCGACGCCGCGTACTTCGACAAAATCGTGGGCTTGCTGGGGTTGGAGAAAAGGCTTTCGCACCGGCCTTCCGAACTGTCGGGAGGGGAGCAGCAACGGGTTGCCCTGGCGCGGGCGCTGATCAACAAACCAGCGATTGTGCTGGCCGACGAGCCTACGGGCAACCTGGACTCGAAAAACTCGGTCATCGTGTTGGACATGCTGCGGCATTCCAATCGCGAACTGGGGCAGACCGTACTCATGATTACGCACAACCCGGAGGCCGCGAGTTACGGAGATCGCATTATTCACATGCGTGACGGCGAGATCGTGAGCCCGGAAAAAGATCCGCAGTGGACGGGGGCGCAGATTCATCCGTCGCGCGGTTGATTGTCACTATCTGGAGATGAGCAGTGGATGATTTGAAAAAACCGATTCTGCCGGGCAAGGGCGCTTCCGACTATGAGCGTTACCTGCGCACCGATGAATTGCTATCGCTGCAAAAGCTTCCTGAAGAGTTTCTGCATAAAGATGAGCTGACGTTTCAGGTTGTGCATCAGGCTTCGGAGCTGCTGCTGAAGGGGGTTGCGTGGGAGCTGGGACGGGCACGGGCGCATATCGAAGAAGGCGACTTCGGGAATGCGGCCCGGTTGATTCGGCGCGCCAACCACATGCTCGATTATCCGATCTCGATGCTGCACGTGCTGGAAACGATCACGCCGTATGACTATCACATTATCCGCGCCGGATTGGGACACGGCAGCGGGCTGGATTCGCCGGGATTTCTCTCCATGCTTCATGTGGGGCCGCGGCTGGGCGAAGTGTTTCACGCGCAGCTACGCAAGGCGAATCTCAGCGTGGATGACCTTTACCGGCGGCATGATGAATTCTTTGGCTTGCACGACGTGGCGGAGTGCCTGCTGGATTTTGACGAACGCATACACCTCTTTCGCTTTCATCATCTCAAGCTGGCGCAAAGGATCATTGGAGGCGGCGTGATTGGCACGATGGGTACGCCGGTCGAGGTTCTTCATCAAAGGATGGAGCACCTTTTCTACAAGGACCTCTGGGACGTGCGAAACCAGATCACGGCCAAGTCCAACGAAGCCATGCAGAGGCCCAAGACCGGGTGCGCGTATTGACGCTCGCCGTGAGTCAACAATTGTGGCACGGATCGTCATCCTGGGTTGTGCTGGCAGTGGCAAGACTACTTTGGCGCGACGGCTTGGCAAACTCACGGGCGCGCCCGTTATCTCTCTGGATGACATCTGGCAACCTCACTGGGAAGAGCAGGACGTTCCCACTTTCCGAACCTTGATCAAGAAGGCGCACGCAGGCGATGCCTGGATTAGCGACGGTAATTTTGCCGTGGCGAGCTTTGACATCCGATTGCCTCGCGCGAGTCTAGTGATTTGGCTCGAACGTTGGAAACTTTACTGCGCCTGGCGTGCAATTACGCGGGTGTTCAAGCGCGGCGAGGCTCATCGGATAGGCAAACTCGTCGAAGTGCTGGCGTTCATACGGCAATTTGACCGGGTCAACCGCCCGCGCATCGAGGCGCTGAGAGTTTCTCACGGGCGGGATGTGCCGGTCCGCAGATTGACCAACGACCGCGAGATTGCGGATTTTCTGTCTTCTTACGGCGACGCTCGGGGCCGAATTTCAAACTAGCCGCGCCAGAGCGCGCCCGCCGTTGCTGCGAAGGGATGGCTTGTTTATAATCGATACTGCCGAGCGGGAGTAACTCAGTGGTAGAGTGCGACCTTGCCAAGGTCGAAGTCGCGGGTTCAAATCCCGTCTCCCGCTCCAGATTTGTTGCTTCCAGCTAACTTGTCATTTATCGTGCCTGGCACTTCTAGTGACACGATCCATCATCCTGAAATTGGCCGCTGGCCGACATTGCCGCGAGTGAGTGCGCGCAGTTCAAAATTTTCTGGAAAAGCGGATCGTTGTTTAGCGCGTCGGGAGACATGTATTTTGCGGCATTCATGTCCTTGCGAGCTTTCAGAATCTTATCGCTCCACTTTTGCATGTTGTCCAGCTCGTTGGTGAGTAGTTGAAGAGCCTGTTGGTCCGAATCGGTCGATGCCGCGAGGGACGCCAATCTAAGGCTTTGAGCCGCCTTTCCGTGATAGCTCTCGACCCAGTTTGCACTCACCGGGTAGCCATTCTGGATAGCATTGGCAAGCGTGCTTCGCCACTCCCGGATCACAGACATGGTTTCGATGCCCGCGGTCATGAAGTCTTTGGAGAATGCGGAATTGGAAGGCTGGCTGGCCGACGGGGCTTTTGCTGGAACGTTCGCGGCGGAGGCAGGAAGGCTCAACACGATCTGATCACCGTGGAAGCCGAGGGTGCCATTCGCCAGCTGTGCCAGGGCTGCGAGGTCGACGAAGGATCTGCCGTTCATCTGCAGCACCGAGACCTCTCCGGACTGGCCGTTTATGACTAGGGTCCGGCTCTGCTGAACGGCCTGCGACGCCGCAAACTCAGCCAGGAACAGTACCAGCATAAGCAATAATCTCTTTCGCATAGGGACACTCCGGCGAAGAATTTAGTCCAGCCTACACGGCGAGAGGGGATTCTTGAACTGGCAAGACTGATAGTTGTGAAACCATTCGGGCACATCTATCCTCTGGGGCAGTCGCGTCTACGATTGCGACAATTCCAAGGAAGAGAGACTGATTGCGCCGAGACTCCCACGTCACTTCCCTTTCTCTCGGTTGGGCTGCCGGTGTCGTTTTCAGCGCATGCATCGCCGCGGGCGTCTGTCAGGCTCAGGATCTGGCTCCGCGCGCCTACGTGATTACTCCACTGCACGCCAATGCGATCACGCTGAGCTGGGCTTTCTACGACGGGAACATTGACTACAATGGCGCGCTTCCCGTCAGTGGCGCCACAGGAACTTACAACGTAGAGATTTTCAGCTATTACCATTCGTTCAGTTTCTTTGGACGGTCGGCCAATGTCGTCGCCTCGTTGCCCTACGCGCTAGGGAGCTTCAAAGGGACCGCGTTCGGCGCCGAGCAACACCTTTACCGTTCCGGTCTTCTGGATTCGGTTTATCGCTTCTCGGTAAATCTCAAGGGTGGCCCAGCCATGCCGGTGCAAAAGTTCCTGAAATGGCACCAGAAGATGCTACTTGGTGCCAGTCTCAAGGTGATTGCCCCGACCGGACAGTACGATCCCACCAAGCTGATTAACTGGGGCGCGAATCGCTGGGGCTTCAAACCAGAGTTTGGATATTCGCAACGCTGGGCGAAATGGGTGCTCGACGGGTACATGGGAGTGTGGCTCTTTACCACGAATAATGATTTCTGGTCGCGCAACAGCTTCTACGCAGGCACCCGATCGCAATCGCAAGCTCCCATTGGCTCGTTTGAAGGCCACCTGAGCTATGACTTCAAGCCGCGGCTCTGGGCTTCTCTCGATGGGAATTTCTGGTTCGGCGGGAAAACCAGCGTAAACGGCGTACAAAACCCGCTCACCGAGCAGACGAACTCCCGCATCGGAGGCACGGTTTCAGTCCCGATCTCGAAACACCAGTCTCTGAAGTTCAGCTACAACAATGGCACCTACATCCGGTTTGGCGGCAACTACCAGAGCCTCTCGGCTGCCTGGCAATATTCCTGGCTGGGAAAACCCAAGTAGCGGAGAACCTGCCTAGTCAGTGGACGACGAGTGTTACAGTTTTCGGTAGTGGCTCAATTTGAACAAATTGTGCCACTACCCAGTTTTCGGGCGAGTAGACTTTTACGGCGTATCACGCTAATTTAGGACGTAGGGCGCGGTACCCAAGTGGTAAGGGAGAGGTCTGCAAAACCTTTATGCGTCGGTTCGATTCCGACCCGCGCCTCCAATCTTCCTGGCTCGTTACCTCCGCTGGTAGTGAACAGATTGAGCGGTTTCCTAGCGAATTCCTGCGGACTGCTCGCCCAGTCTTCAAGAAAAAAGATGTCCTGCCTGCTTAGAAGCGATGGCGTTGTCGGGTAGCTGTGTGAGCGTTGGACGGCGAAAAAAACCGGCCCCGCCTCTCCCTAAACTGCAGGGGAAACGCGCAGGCCGGCAGACCGCATTGAAATGTGAGTCACCTGGCGCTCACCTCAAAGGCGAGCGCCAAGTTCACTCTAGTGTCCTAACACCCCATAGGCGGGCAGCGGATCGCCGCTCTGACCGACCACCCACTTTCCACCGTCGCCGCAGTATGTGTCTGTTGGTGAGCACCAGCTTGCGACCTCGTGCGATCTCATGTCAGTGCTGTTGAAGGCCCAGCCACCCGCGAAGGTAGTTTGCTTTTTGGAAGTGGTAATGGCAATCCAATACTGCGTACCCGCCGTGACGGGAATACCGGCCTTGTCGTTGCCTACGTCAAGAGTGCAGCAAGATCCATAGGTAGGCTCAGTCTTGACGGTGAACGTCTTAATGGGATTTCCAGGCGAGTTATTGTTGTCAGCAAGGAGTTGAATCTGAAATGCACCCGCGTCTGCCCCGCCAAATGTGCCAACCGAAGCTTCCAGGCGGGTTACAGTGGCATCGGCGGTCGGCGTGAACGGAATGGCTTCCCAGAATTGAGTGCTGAGAAAGTCCGACCCGCCGCCAGAGATGGTATTGCCAAAGCAGCAGAAAAACACGCCGTACGGGTAGGTGCTGATGTTGCCGGCAATTGTCTTGAGACCCGCGTCCGACGTGGGGTCGCGCGGCGTGACGACAGAAGGGCCTTTGGTTGCGATTGCCAGTCTTCCGTTGTTGGTGGTGATGAAATTTTGCTTTGTTCCCAGAGCCAGCGCGGTGACGCCGATGAGCGCCAGCACGGCCAGACAGAGCAGTATGCGTGCGAGTGGTGACTTGACCATTATCTCCTCCGTTTTTTTTAGGTTCGGTTCAGGTTTAATTGAAACCCCGGTTCGGATCCGTGGCGAATGAAGTTCGCCTCCTGCCGCAGTATCCTCACTGGGAGTTTTCTCCGGTGTTAACCATCTGCAAAGTAGGTCCTACCGCGTGGCTAGAATCAACTTTCGACTTGCAGAATGCGATAGAAAGTTGAGAGCAGCGAGCGGGAGAAATCTGACATAGGCGAAGGATGAAGTCAAGGGGAATCGGCCAGTGGCGGGCCATTTCGGAGACATAGTTGCAACTTTCTGCGCAAGGCACCAGCAAACGGAAACTGCTTCTCGCAACTATGACTATCGTCGCTCAGAAAAAAACCGCCGGGGTCCAGTACTGGGATACCGGACGCCGGCGGATTGAGTTTGCTCAATTTCTTAGTTCACAATTTACACGCAAGCATTGCCGGCACGGTTACTTTCCTAACACAGCAAAGGCCGGGCCTGGTATGGACTGTGACGCCGTCCACTTGTCGTTATTGCCGCACGAGCCACTCACGTCCTGTGAACAGTAGAAAGCGGTCACTTGCGGGTCTATCTGATCGGTGTCGTTGACGTTAAATGCGGCCCAGGTGGTAGTCTCCTTCGCGCTGGTCTTCAGAACGATCCAGTATTGGGTGCCAGCCTTGACTGGAATGCCAGCCGTATCCATCCTCGCCTCGACCGTACAGCAGCTTCCGAAGGTGGGCAGACTCGACAAAGCCCAAGTCTTAATGGCTTTGCCCGGTACGCCGCCGGAGTCGCTATACAGGCCAAGGACAAGTCCGTTGGTACCTTCGACGAAACCAACCGCGACTTCAACTTTGGTCACGGTTTGATTGGCGCTGGGTGTAAAGGCACCCGCCTCCCAATATTCGGGGAAGCCTGACAAAGCAGATGGGCCCGTGATTGTGTAACCTTCACAGCACCAGTACGTCCCCTTTGGGTACGCCTTACCGATGTTGGAATAAATCGTGACCAGACTTGGGTCATTGGGTTCGGTCCTTACAGTCGACGGGGTCCGCTTCGTGGCAATTGTGGTTCTTCCATCCTTGCTGATTACTACTCCCTCTTGGCTGGCAGCAAGGGCGGTCACGCTGGCGAGGGCCAGCACGGTCAACGTCAATAGTATTTTCTTGCGCATTTCTCTATCTCCTCCGTTTTTAAGTTGAGTTGGCTGAAGTGAACACCGGAACTCGCAACCGCGGGTGTTTGTGGCAAAGGCAGTTGCTCCCACTGGTTCTATCCGGCGCTGTACGTCTGCGAACAGCTCGGCTGTTATAAGGGGTCGGAATGAATGAGCTCGTCCAATTCCGGCCTTGCAGCAAAACCATCTCCGATGCCGAAGATGTCAAACTAACGGTTGAAAAGCGAGACGGATTTTTTCACTCATGAATGTCAGTGTCAAGCAGAATCCGTTTCTGGAGCGGGATTTCGGTGGTACGATGCAAAACTCTGCGCACGATTTGCAAAGTTGTGCGCGACCCGGCGATTTACAAAACATTACAAATAATTTCTTGATCTCTGGGCTTTCGAGCCAGTGATTATTGCCCGGGCTGAGAAATAAATGCTTCTGGAGGATCGAAAAAACAACGACGCCAGAAAGCTTGGTCCGAAAGCGTGCCAGCCTTCCATTGCTGGAGACTGGGCAAGGTCGCCGCTATCAACCCGCCATCCTCGGAATCAAAAATTAGCACCACTCCAACCGCGCTCGTTGGCGTTCGTGTGAGCTCGGCATATTCCTTCTCGAACAGGGATTTTGCGAATTCCAATTTTGCGCGCGAACTAGTGTTCGATGTTCCCACGTTGGCTCTCTGCACCGTCAAGATCTTAACCGTCTGTCCTCGCAGCGGCTCCCAGGTCCCGGGGAAGGACGCGATTTCCTCGTTCTTTACCAGAAATTGTTCAGCGCTGGCCGGCGCCGGGGGATTTTCAACCTTCGCATCGGATGCGTAAGTGTCCGGCACTTCGAGGCTGGAGCGTCGGATCCATCCGCGTGAGATTCCCGAGATTCGCACGTGAACCCAGTTCGCATTCATGTCGAGAATCTCAAACTCGTCCTCCGCAGTGGCGAGAAACAATACTTTGGCCCCTTCGACCGGACTTACCAAAACTGGCGTGCTCGACTTCTTGACCGCAACCAGATTCTTTGGGTGCGCCTGGTTGCGGAGAATTTCCTCCAGACCCTTGGCTTCTTTGGTAAGTTCTTCCATGTGCTTGTCAGCCACCGCCTTCTGCGTAGCTAACGAGGTAGCAATATCCGAGTTGACACCATTCCCCAGTTTGAAAGGTGAGTTAGCAGGTGTTGTGGAACCCTTCGAGCTCGCCATCGGAGCCGCCGAAGTTCCAGTATTCGGCATTGGCGCTGAGATATCGGGCACGGACACGGCGGCCTTGTTCTTGGGCTGCGAAGGCGCCGAGGCCACGGGAGGTTTTGCGGTCCCAGTTGCCGCAGTCCCAGTTGCCGCAGTCCCAGTTGCCGCCGTTCCAGTTGTCGCAGTTCCAGACGATGCTTGGCCGCTGAGGGCATCCTGGAGGCGGTCAAGGAGATCGGTCTCGAGGCGGCCATTGGAAGGCAGCACCTGGTAAGCGGACTTCGATGAATCAGGATCCGCGTACCAAGCGGTGATCTTGGCGCTGACTCGCACCAGGGCTCCGCCCGAGGGTGTGGAAGTCACTTGTATCGCGCATTGATAAAAACCGCGCTGGAAGCGATCCAAGGGACGATCGCCCGGACGCGTGAAACCATCCAGCAGAGGCAACCGCCCGGAGGCCGCAGACTGCAGGTCCTTGAGAGCTCTCTCTACTACGGCCTTCGATTGCACGAATGTTCGCTCGTACGGAGCGCTTTGGGCATGGATCGGGCGAACCAAAGCGATCGTGAAGGCGAGGCAGCAAAGAAGAAACAATGCTCGCGTCGAAACTGTCGTGCGATGGGTTGGCCTCACGGCAGAGGCTCCAACTGGTCGCGATGAACCCAACCGTGCTGCCCGTCTTCGGTTTCCACGCCAAACCAGTACGGAGTGGACACCACAATCACAACTTCAGTGCCGGCATCGAGGGGCTTCAGAATAGACGCAGTGTGGAAGGGAGCGGATTTGAGTTGACCACCCGGGGCTTTAATCACGCGTTCCGCCTGGCGCCGGAGATCCTGGACATGCTGTTCCAGGCTTTGTTCGGAATTTTGGGCGGCGGCAAGGGCGAGAGCTTCGTTCTCTTCACTTTTGCGTTCGAGGGCCTGCCGGGCCAGTTCTTCCTGCCGGTGTTTTTCACCCTGCTGGGCCTGAGTCTTCTGCAATTCGAGTTGGTCAACGTGGTCTTGAATGTCTCTGAACTCGGCGCTTTCCACGCTTCCATCCGAGGGGTGAGAGGTGCGACGAAAATCTTCGACAAAGACTGCGTCGATGCGCAAAATAGTTTTGCCCGCGTCTTTACTCTGCACCACATAGCGCACCGCCAGCGTGCCTTCGTCCCTGGTTTCCTTGAAATTAGCCGGCGCCAAAACCTTGGTACGGACCTTGTAAAAAACCGTGCCCGGTTCTGTCCATTCCGGAAACAACGACGAAGACGTCGCCGCATTCGCCTTGTCGATGTACTTGTCCCTGTTGTACTCGAAGCTGCCCTGGATGATTCCGTTGTCGACAATGGCCTCTACCGCCTCTATCACCTCGCGCTCTGGCGCTGCAATCTCGGTGGACAGGCCCATGCCAAAATCTTCGTGCTTCTTATGTTCACGACTATGAACGGGGGCGACGGCAAGGGTTAGACAGAAAGCCGAGAGGAAAGCCATCCTGCGGCCGAACATGGCACGGCGGCTTTGAGCGAGTGGATATCGCGTGGCGCGTATGGAACTGGAAACTCCTGCCCTTTGATCAATTTTCCGCATGCACTCCAATTGCTGGCCCGTATCTCTCAAATCTTTCGGCGGTCGACTAGCGCAATCACTAATTTCTAGCTCTCATACTCTCGACCGCGGTGGACTGTCAACTTTTCGAATGTCGTGACGTCCGAAGTCGGGCGCGTGACAAATTCTTGACAATCTTTTTACAAAATATAGACGAACTTATCACATTCGATCCTGGAAGCAGTGGTACCGTCGCTGGCAATGTCGTTGGTTTGAGGGGCATGAGATATGGACAGAATAACAAGTCGCCAGCGGCAAGCGAAGGGGCGGCTTAGGCTTGGCCCAACTGGAAGCGGGAACGGAACCCGTCCGAAGCGGACGCGGGATCGTGCCGCTAAGAAACAGGCACTCATTCGGGCTGCCCTGGGACTGTTCGCATCCAAGGGCTACGAAGTAACGACGACTCGCGAAATTGCCGCGTCTGCCGGCTGTGCGGAAGGCCTGATCCACCGCTACTTCAAGGGCAAGGCTGGGCTGCTCGCGGCCATGATCGAACATCGTGTTTCTAAAGAACCGTTGGACTTTAGCCACCAACTGCGTCCGGCTTCTACCCTGGCGGATGAATTTCTGCAACTGGTCGATCGGGAAGTCGAGCGCATGTGTGAGAACCGTGATTTCCTCCGTGTGTTCATCCCTCGCGCGATTGTTGATCCCTCCGTAGGTAATGTGATGAATAGGACCGTCATTTCAACTCGGGCCACAGCGATCTCGGAGCGTCTGAAGCGTTACCAATCTGGTGCCGCCCTGACACAAGATGCCGTGGATGCCTTGGCGCAGGCAGTCGGAATGCTCGGCCTCGTGTTCGGCTTTGTGCGGCCTGTGCTGCTTGGACATGCATTCCCGGGAGCGAAAAGAATGGCGGCCACGGTCGCCAAAACTTTGATAGCCAACCCCGCCGTTTCCTCAGTCATCTCATAACGTTTTCCTAATTTCGGAAAACTAGTTTTTCTCATTTTTTCTTGACAGTGCTCTAACGAACGTGATAATTAGTGCGTCCACGCGCACTTCACAGGTAGTTTTCGCTGTCTTGACTGTACGTCGTGTCAGGGGGACGAGATGACCGCACCTGCTGTGCTTGTCTTTACCGCAGTACCGCGGATTGCTACACCTTCGTGTTACCAGACCAACAAAACCGTTTTCCGCGCGGACTTTAGCAAACAAAGTGATTGTTAGATTCGAGAGGATACTCAGCGTGTTCGAGTGTGCCGTCCATTGATTCGCCGGTAGTTTTGCCTTTGTGATTTCGTGCTTAGGAGGACTAGATGATTTCGCCCCGGAGAAGTCTTGCGGGTAGCTTGCTACTCCTGATTCTTGTCGTTGGCTGTTTCCAGGAGGCTCATGCGTTGCCCGCCTTCGCCCGTAAGTATGGCTTGCGGTGTTCAGCATGCCACGAATCCTGGCCGATGCTGAATTACTTTGGACAGAAGTTCAAGGACAACGGCTATCAGCTTATGAATGATCGGGATTCCCCGATCTGGCAGAATCCCTCCTACTGGCCGGTCACTTTCCGTATCACGCCGATTTGGCACCGGGTTAGCACTGGCAAAGTACCAGTTGACGAAGGGACTGGTACAAACAATGGCGTGGCGAGGGTCGAAAGTTCAGGCTTCGACCTGAGTGGACTTGACTTCCACACCGGCGGCACTCTGGAAAAGAACTTCTCGTTTTATGTGCTGCCTTCTTCCGACAACACCGCAACTTTTCACTTTGAGACGGTTATGGGCCGATTAGACAACCTGTTCGGCAGTTCCTGGCTCAACGTGAAGCTGGGAAAATTCGAACTGGACAACCTGCTTTCCGAAAAGCGCATCTTGACGTTGACCGGGAATGGCGGAATCTATCAGACGTATCACTTCATTCCGATTGGCGACAACAACATTTTCGGCCAGATCGGGGACAATCAGCTTGGCTTGGAATACATGGGACACTCGGCGGATGATCGGACACGGGTTTCCGCCGCGCTTATCAGTTCAAGTGACGGGAACGTGGGCCTGATCACTGGGGCGAACTCCTATACCGGGTTCTTTACTGCGAGCCAAGCCTTTGATACTGGCAAGCTCGGAGTGCAGCGAATCGGGTTCTACGAAATGGTCGGACAGGCAGCCACAATGTATCGGACTTCTGCCGGAGTGCCGATTCCTGGTTCGGGAATTGGCAACAAGGGATTCAATCGCATTGGCTTCGTCGGACTATTCTACCTCGGCCCCCACTTTGACCTTCAAGTCGTAACTCAGCATGGCGCTGATAACGCATGGTTCGGTCAGGGTTATGGCAATGCAACCGACCCAAGCAACGGGACGCCGGCGAATGACCTTCCGAACAATACGCCGGGAACGGTTCTTCCCGCGACCGCGCGTGCGCCCAGCTGGAATGGCGCCACATTCGAAGCTCACTACATTTACAGTCCGCAGTTGATTTTCATCGGGCGCTTTGAGTTGGAACGGATGTCGCAACAGGCCACCGTCGGGACTGCGTCGACGCTGGGAAACATCACGACCTACACCATCGGCTACCGCTACAACCCATTTATGACTAGCCGGGCGGGCTTCGCCTGGCACAACGAATACAACTGGCTGCACCAGGATGGGACCGGCCCTCAACCCGGCCAAAACGTGAACTCGAGCGAATTGTTGATCGGCTTTGACTTCGACTTTTAGAAAGGAACAGCAATGCGTAGAAAACCATTCCTTCAATATTCGTTGTTGATGAGCGCGGCTGCTGTTCTCGCGCTTTGCCTGCCGGCGAGGGCTCAACTCTCGACCGTTCAGCTTGAAACGTGGCTGAATTCGCCGGCGGCGACCAGCCACATCGGAAATATCACCGGGAATGCCAAGGCTGCAGCCATGCCTTATCGCAGGTATTGCGTTGGCTGCCACGGTGAACTGGGCGATGGCAATGGCGAGAATGCGGTGTGGCTTGAACCCCCTTTGTATCCCAAGCCGCGCGATTTTCAGTTGGCGATATTCAAGTGCCGCTCGACACCGACCGGTACGTTGCCAACAGACGAAGACCTCTTTGACACGATTGCCCGTGGGTTAGACCGCTCCAGCATGCCTATTTGGAACACCTTCACCAAAGATGAGCGTGCCAATCTCGTGGCATGGATCAAGCATTTCTCTCCCCGCTGGCAAAAAGAAAAACCAGGAACGCCGATCCAGATTCCTCCGGAGCCCGAGGTAACGCCGGAGAGAATCAAAGCTGGACAAGAAGTCTTCGGAAGAGTGCAATGTTGGAAGTGTCATGGCGTTCAGGGAATGGCTAACGGGCCGTCCGCCTCAACCCTCACCGATGATCTTGGCCACCCAATTCTGCCGTACAATTTCACCGACGGATCACGGCCCAAGTGCGGCAGCACGGACCGCGATATATACAAGATCTTTATGACAGGTTTGGATGGCACGCCGATGCCGTCATTCTCCGATAACATCAAGCCCGACGAGGCGTGGGACCTGGTGTTCTATCTGCGCACGCTACAGCCCCACAACGCGTATAACGCCAAGGAAAAGCAGATCGCCAGGCAGTTGGGATTAAAACCGGTTAGTCCACAATAAAATAATCTGAGATCGAGCGAGGTCTTGTTCACAGGAGAGCGTCCATGAAAAAGCAACACTATTCGAAGTTCGCAGCAATACTATCAGGGCTAGTACTGATCGGCTTCGGGGCGCTCAGCCTCGACCAAAATGTCAGCGCTGCCGCGGAAGGCTCAATTGCCGGGACCGTGAAGCTCGACGGCACTGCTCCGCACATGAGGGGCATCGATATGTCGAAGGACCCTTACTGCGTGAAGCAACACGAGAACAGCCCGATTACGTTGGAGAATGTCGTGGTTGGAGCAAACGGTGGGTTAGCGAACGTCGTTCTTTACATCTCGGAAGGTCTGACCGGCAATGAGGCTAGCGCAGTGTCTTCAAGCGAGCCGGTTTTTGACCAGAAGGGTTGCCAATATATCCCGCACGTCATCGCCATGAATCCCGACCAGAAATTCAAGGTCATTACCAGCGACCAGACGACCCACAATATTCACCCGCTGCCCAATGTGATGACGGGCAACATCCCGTGGAACAAGTCGCAGCCGCCGGGAGCGCCGCCCATCGAAACCAGTTGGAAAGCAGTAGAAATGATTTCGGTGAAGTGCAACATTCATCCCTGGATGCACGGCTACCACGCTGTGGTCAAGGGCCCCTACGCGACCACCGATAAAGACGGCAATTTTACGATCCACGGCGTCCCCGCGGGAAGCTACACGGTGACAGCTTGGCAAGAGGATCTGGGAACTCAGACGGCAAAAGTGACGGTCGCGGCGGGCAAGCCGGCGACCGCCAATTTCTCCTTTAAAGCAAAATGAACAATTATTCATGAAGAGTTTGGTTGACGTTAAGTTTTTCTCAGTTAGAATGTGGTGCCGCTTCAAGCAAGGACAGCCGCCGAATGCGGTGGTGGCTGCTTTGAACAAGCCGTTGCGGCCGGATGAGCAACCGGCCAGAGGCGAGGCGATATGGCGAAAATTTTCGCAGTGACTATTATCGCGATTGCAATTCTTTCCGCGATTCCGATCATCCGTCACACTTGGGACCCACCAGCCGACATCTCAACCCATGGCGGGCGAATTGACGAGCAGATGTCGGAGACGATGGCTGAGGCGGGAATCTCGTTCCTGGCCTCGCAGATTCTGTTGGCTTTGTTCATCTGGAAGTTCTCCAGTACGCGTCCCGGTGACAAGATCAAGACTTTCCCCGGCGGTGCCAAGGCCATGGTTTGGGCCGCATTTCTGCTGGTCGGGACTGAAGTTTTGGCTCTGGGCGTGTTTGGGGTCAAGGCGTGGGCTGATGTCTATCTCACTGCTCCGGCAGCAAACGCGATGCCGGTTCAGGTGCAAGCCGGACAGTTCGCGTTCTACTTTCGTTATCCCGGCCCGGATGGAACATTTGGTCCACTCCATCCCGACCAAATCAGCGAAGCCAACGCAAACTTCTTTGGCTTGGATACCACCCACGATCAGGACTCCAAAGACGACATTGTGACGGCGGAGATGGCGATTCCGGTCAACCGGGAGATTCATCTGCTTATGCACTCGAAGGACGTCGGGCACTCGTTCTACGTTCCAGCCTTGCGCGTCCAGCAGGATTTTGTCCCGGGATTGGATCTTTCGCTCCATTTCACCGCAACCCAAATTGGAAAGTACGAAATTGTCTGCACTCAGCTTTGTGGCTTGGGACACTACAACATGAAGGCATACCTTGAGGTGATGTCCCAGGAAGACTACGATAGTTGGCTTAAGAAACAAGCGGCATTGCAATAGATCCCGTCGCGTTCAAGTGGACGGGACATCTCTTTCGAGGTGGCATATGCACGATATGTCTGCACACGCGGCAGAACACCACGCGCCGACCAGTTTCATCCGTCAGCACGTTTTCAGTCTCGACCACAAAGTGATCGGCAAGCAGTATTACGGCTTGGCCCTGGTGGCCGTACTGGTTGGAATGGTGCTTTCCTGGCTGATGCGCATTCACTTAGCCTGGACGAACTATCCTATCCCAGGTCTGCATTTGCTTTCCGCGAATGGTGCGCCCGGTAATGTAATGACGCCGGAGTATTACCTGCAACTGATGACCATGCACGCGACGATCATGGTCTTCTTCGTTCTGACCACCGCGCCCTTCGCTGCTTTTGGCAACTATTTCTTGCCGATCCAGGTGGGAGCGGAGGACATGCCGTTTCCGCACTTCAACATGATGTCGTTCTGGGTCACGTTCGTCGGATTCCTGGTTCTGATGTCGTCGTTCTTCGTAAGCGACGGGCCCACCCTTGGCGGCTGGACGCAGTATGCACCTCTTAGCGCTATCGGATCAGCTTCCGGCCCCGGCCAAGGCACGGGTGTAGTTCTCTGGGCGGCAGCCATTTGTATTTTCTGCATCGGCCAGTTGCTGGGTTCGCTGAACTTCATCACCACAACGCTTGACATGCGGACAAAGGGCATGAGCATGTGGCGCTTGCCGCTCAGCGCCTGGGCCTGGTTCATCACGTCGGTGATGGGCCTCACTGCTTTCGCCGTGCTGATGCCCGCGACCATCCTGCTGATTTTGGATCACGTTGCTGGAACGAGCTTCTTTGTACCCTCAGGCCTCGTACTCAACGATCAGTTGCAGCCGCACTCCGGCGGATCGACGCTACTCTGGCAGCACCTGTTCTGGTTCTTCGGGCACCCGGAGGTCTACATCGCGATTGTTCCCGGCATGGGGATTGTGTCTCATATTCTGGTCGCTAACATGCGGCGCCCAATGCTGAGTCACCGCGTCCTCGTCTACTCGATGGGAGCGCTGGCCGTCCTCAGCTATATGGTCTATGGACACCACATGTTTGTCAGCGGCATGAACCCGGTGTCATCGCTGGCATTTTCTTTCCCGACCCTGATCATCACGATCCCATCCACGATTATCGTCCTCATCTGGATGGGTAGCATTTACGGATCGAAATTGCGCATTAACACCGCTTCCCTGTTCGCACTGGGCTTTGTTTCGATGTTCATCAGCGGCGGGGTAAGCGGCTTCTTCCTGGCGCAGCCCTCGATCGACATCATGCTCCACGCGACCTACTTCGTGGTGGGACACTTCCACCTGGTGATGGCGGTTGCCGCCATTTTCGGGATTTTCGGCGGAACTTACTTCTGGTTCCCGAAAATGTTCGGTCGCATGATGAACGAGACTTTGGGCAAGGTTCACTTCTGGCTTACTTTCGTCGGCGCCTACTGCATCTTCATGCCGTTCCACTACCTGGGAATTGCGGGCAACGTTCGCCGCTACCAAGCGTTTGTGGACGACTATCTGCAGCCGCTGATCCCCGTACACCGCTTCATCACTATAGCCGCTCTGCTGACGGGTTTGTCCCAGCTCATTTTCCTCTACAACCTGTTCCACAGCCGCTTCTGGGGTAAGCCTGCAACCGACAACCCATGGGAAGCAACATCTTTGGAGTGGAGCACGCCTACGACACCGCCGCCACACAACAACTTTGGAGACAAACTGCCGGAGGTTTTCCACGATCCCTACCAGTACGGTGTGGAGAGTTCTACTGGCGACTACGTGATGCAAGCCTCACCCGAAAAAGTGAAATCGGCGCACGATGAGGCGTAATCGAACACAGGCTGTGATGCAAAAAGGAGTTTTGTAGTCTATGGCGACCACAGTACCTGAACCGCCGAAGATTGAGGAGCGACGCGATCCGCCGAGACTTGGAATCGATTCCGGCAATGGCGGCCGGCGAAACCTGGTCCCGGCTGGCGGCGACTTGCGCGCGGTCAAGGACTACGCGCCACCGCCGGCTTCAACTGGAATCTGGGTAGTCCTGGCCTCTATCACGATGACCTTCGCGGCGTTTACCAGCGCCCTGATCGTTCGTCAAGGGTCGGCACTGGACTGGCGGCATCTCAGTCTGCCACGAATCCTTTTCTTCAACACTCTGCTGCTCCTCGCCAGCAGCATTACGCTGGAAGTGGCCCGTCGCCAGGTTGGTGCCTTCATGAGCGGGCGAAGAGATGCCGTCGCCAACCCCGCTCGCTGGCTCTATATCACGCTGTTTTTAGGATTGTTGTTCGTAGCCGGACAGTATGTGGCGTGGCTTCAACTGAGGGCCCAGGGGCTGTTCCTGGCGACCAACCCCAATAGCTCATTCTTCTATGTGCTAACCGCGGCGCATGCCCTGCATGTACTGGGCGGGTTGGGCGGGTTGATGCGAGTTATCAGCAGGTTCAATCGATCGATCCTGCGGAAGAGTACCCTGGACGCCACTTCACTGTACTGGCATTTCATGGATGTGCTGTGGGTGTATCTGCTGTTGTTGCTGTGGATCAAGCTGTAGCAAACTTGACAACAAGAGGAGGCACCGTGAGCCACGCCGATACAATGGGAGGACACGCAGGAGTGATGGAGAAGCCTGCGTTTTCGGTTCCCGCGAAAAAGATGGCGATGTGGCTGTTCATAATCGCCGACACCGCAACTTTTGCCGGTTGCCTGGTTGCCTATGGATTCCTCCGCAACGCCACTCCCGACTGGCCGAGACCGTTCCACAGCATTACCAACGTCGCGCTGATGACCTTCATTCTGGTGACCAGCAGCCTCACCATGCTTTTTGCAATCGATGCGGCCAAGGCGGGAGAAAAAGCTAAAGCGCTGCAATGGACGCTGATTACCGCTGGCGCGGGTGCGCTTTTCGCTTTGTTGCACATTCGGGAATGGCTGGGACTGATTGGTGAAGGCATGACCCTGCTCAAGAATCCGTGGGGCACCGGTCTGTTTGGCGCCGCTTTTTTCAGCATCACCGGCTTACATCTTCTGCACGTGACAGGTGGCGTAATTGCGCTCGTGGCAGTTGGCATCCGTTACAAGGGCGGCCGTTACAATGCTGACGATCTGGAAATCACTGGTCTTTACTGGCACTTCGTGGACCTGGTTTGGATGTTCGTCGTGCCGCTCGTTTACCTGTTGAACCTTTCGCACTGAAAACAGAACAGGAGCAAAACAATGGCCATGGCAGAAGGATACAAGAGTAACGCGGGCAGGTATGTGATTGTTTACATTTGCATTCTTGCGATCGCGTGCCTGCAATTCGTGATTGCTTACTCCAACATCACTGCGTCGCAGATGTTCGCACGGATGCTATTTCTGGCGGTCGTCGAAGCTGCGCTGGCGCTTTTGTTTTTCATGCACCTGTCGGATAATCATGGGCTTCTGTGGTTTGTCGTCGTCTTCACCGTCTTCGTGCTGCTGGCGATGCAATATGGGTGGACCGACAGTTTCCGCGAGTTGCTGGGCGCGCCTTGGTCTAGCTATTCAAAGCCGTAATCAACGGCAAGTGCCCTTCTGGGGAAGGAGATATGAAGTTTCAGAACACGATCCGACTCATGGGCATTGCGTTGGCAGGACTGTTTGTGCTGCTGTTGCCTCTACCGGCTTTTTCCCAAAACTGTGCGCTTTGCTATACTCAGGCGTCCTCCGCCGGGGCAAGGATGATTCAGGCTTTACGCAGTGGTATTTTGGTCATGGTCATTCCTCCCACACTGGGATCCATTGGCATGATTTTCATTATGCGGCGGAAGAATAACCACTTTAAGCGCGACGAGTCCGCGGTAGAAGACTGGTAAAATGGCGACCACTAATCTAATGGCAAATTCCATCGCTCCGCAGACGCTCACCGCCAAGCTCCGGGATTACTACACTCTGACCAAGCCCGAAGTGAACCTCCTGATTCTGATGACCACGTCGGCGGGATATTACCTCGCCTCTCGTGGACCATTCCGGATTGCAGGCTTGATCAATACGCTGGTTGGTACGCTGCTGGTCGCCAGCGGGACCGCAACCCTCAATCAATGGATGGAACGGGGCTGGGATGGCCAAATGCGCCGCACCGCATCGCGCCCTCTGCCTTCGGGACGGCTTAGCGGTCGCGAGGCATTTCTGTTTGGCATTCTGTTGAGCGTTGCTGGAGGCCTGTACCTGGCGATTACAGTGAACCTGTTATCGGCATTTCTTGCGGTCTCCACCCTGCTGTCGTATCTCCTCATCTATACGCCGTTGAAGAGGAAGACGCCTCTGTGCACGCTGCTGGGGGCTTTCCCTGGGGCTATGCCGACGCTGATCGGATGGGCTGGCGCATCCGCCGGCATCGACCGCCACGCATGGTATCTTTTTTCGATTCTCTTTCTATGGCAGTTCCCGCATTTTCTCGCGATTGCCTTGATGTACCGCGACGACTACTCGCGCGCAGGCTATAAGATGCTGCCCGACTTTGATCTCGATTCTCGTTTCACTCGCGCCGAGATCGCGGGCTTCACCGTGATCCTGGTGCTCGCAACCATGCTGCCGCTCGTGGATCGCGCTGGCTTATGGTATTGGGTCGGCATGTGCTTGTCCGGAGCGTTCCTGTTCTATCACGTAGGCAAATTGACGGCGTCGGGATCGAAAGTGCTGGCGAGCCGTGTCCTTCACGCATCGGTCCTTTATCTTCCAGTAGTTCTCGGAATCATGGTGTTCTGGAAGGCCTAGAGTCTCCGGCGGCCATGTGGCTTTTCAACCTGTGTTTTGTCGGAAAAGATTCCTCGCGACCCTCGGAATATCCTTAGTCGTAATGGCCGCAGTGCTGTTCGTCGCCAACCCCGCCTTGGCTCAAACACAAGCTCCAGCTCCGGTTAAGCCGCCGCAGATCTTACATACGCTGCCCCTGACGAAGTTCTATGACACTCCCCAGCCCTTGCCCGCCGGCAAACCAGGGGAACTGATCCGCTCGGAATCGTTCGATGAATATGAACTCCCCCCGGAGGTGTCAGCTATTCGCATTCTTTACCACTCGCGCTCTGCCTCCGGGGAGGACGTAGCGACCTCGGGCGTAGTTCTGTTTCCCAGCGAGGGAAAGCCGCCTGCCGGGGGCTGGCCGGTGATTGCGTGGGCACACGGAGCCATCGGCGTGGCTCGTGCGTGTGCTCCCTCGCTGATGAGGAACGTCGGGCACGGACCGTTCCTCTCCATGTACGTAAACCTGGGGTATGCCGTCGTCGCCACGGATTATGCCGGGCTGGGCACCAATTTTCGGAATGCATTTCTGGACGCTCAGTCCAACGCCACCGATGTCATCGGCGCTGTATCTGCGGCCCGCGCGGCCGTCCCGCAGGTTGGTGCGAGGTGGATTGTTATGGGGGAAGGCGAAGGCAGTTTAGCGGCCGTTGCCGTGGCGGAGAAGCAAAACGAAATTCACGACGCAGGCTATCTCGGCAGTATCGCAATTTCTGGCCTGGCGGACGCGAAAGAAGTATTCGCGCATTCCAAGCAAGGGCCTGCAAGCAGCATGTTCACATTCCTGGCCTATGGCATCAAGACGGTGTATCCGCAGTTTCAAGTGACCGACATGCTGACAGAAAAGGCGATCGCACTTTATCAGCAGATCCAGCAGAACTGCGGGGAGACAGCCGTTGCCCAGCTTCCACTGGCTGAAACCCTAAGACCGGGCTGGGACAACAACGAATTCGTTAAACAATATTTCGCGAGAAATACCCTGGGCCAGACACAGGCGCGCGGTGCGATCCTGGTGATCAGCGCGGACGCCGATCGAACTGTGCCCGCAACCATGGCCGCACCAGTCATCGCTCGCATGTGCAAACAGGGTGACCGGGTTCAGTGGGAAAGATATCCCGATCTCGACCCAGGTCGGGTAATCGGCGACTCGGCGAGGGACCAGATTACGTGGATTGAAGCACGATTCGCCGGACGGCCGGCCCCGGCGAATTGCCCTTGAACTCGCCAGATATACTAGGACTGCGTTTAAGAACAAGGAAAACTC
>CAWFQN010000001.1:0-83270 GCA_963817925.1 uncultured Acidobacteriota bacterium | reverse complement strand
ACGCCTTGCGCTCAGCAGGACGAGCAAAGCGTTGCGGCGGCTGGTGCTGAGGTTCGGCGGTTCCAGCGTCTTCCCTGCCAGGACCTTCTCAACTGCTGCTCGTTGGGAGGCGGTCAACTCGCCGTAGAGGGCGGTCGCTAATCTTCGTGTGCTTGAAGAAGATGAGTGACAAGACCGGGGCACCAGTGGCTGAACTCGTACTTGGGCGACTTCCCAATCCACAGCGGATTCGCCATCAAACACGGAGCCATCGGAATCGGAGCCATGCAGTTTGCTGGCTATCTGCATTGACCACGTCCAAATCGCCTGCGCCCATTCCTCTTGAGGGTGATGACCATGCCAACAGCCTTTGCGATTTTTCGACTACAATCGCAGGTTCGCAGAGGAACTGCATGAACCAGTTCGATATTCCGCTGGACGAAGACGGTAAGATAGTTGATTTCCTGACCGAAAGTCCGCTGGACCCCAAGCCTGAGGAGTTCGTCCGCCAACAGTATTTGCGAACCCTCCACTACGAGTACCTGTATCCTAAGAATGTCCTTGCTCGTGAAGTCCCCATTTACTACGGCAGCAAGGAACTCTTGGATAAAGAGGGCAAACCAGTCCGTGCTGACATCTTGGTGTATTCGAGCCAGAAGGCATGTACCGAGCGTGACCAGGGCAAGATTGAACTCATTGTCGAGTGCAAGGCTCCAAATGAAAAGGCAGGCTACAACCAGCTTGTGTCGTACGTCTTCAACACGAGTTCGAATGGAGCCGCCTGGTTCAATGGCAGCGTTCGCTACTTCCGCCGTCTCAGCACGCCGAAGAACGAGCTTATAGATTGGATTGGGATTCCACGTCGAGGCGAAGCGTGGGATGCACTAGGCCGTCGAAAGAAGTCCGACCTTACCCGACCTAAGGACATCAAGGGTCTCTTACGCAGGTGTCACAACAAACTGCATGGTCGTGGAATCGACGGTGATGAGGAGGACCTCACGATGGACATGGTCCGCCTCATTCTTGCGAAGGCGATTGACGAAGAGAAAACTGCCGAACTTCCAGAGTTTTACTGCACGCCTGAAGAATACCGCTCTCCTGAAGGACCGCCCGGCTGTGGCTTTCAGAGTTCAGGCTCTCTTCAAGGAGGTCGCCCTAAGAAATGCCGGTGTCTTTTCAGCGGATGAAAGGATAACCGTTGGACCACGAGCAATCTGCGATGTGGTCACCGAGTTGCAAGGCTACAGGATGCTAAGCAATCTGCATGAGTCCAACGACTGGGACATCATGGGGCATGCTTACGAGCAATACACGGCGACGTACCTGAAACGCCAGCAAGGTCAGTTTTTCACCAACCGCTTGGTCATCGACCTCATGGTTGCGGTTCTGGACCCAGAATATCAAGACATCATCTTGGACCCAGCAGGAGGTTCGGAGGATTTCTAACTGGAGCCATGCGGTATATCCGCAGGAAGATTCTGACAGGCTCGGGCACGCAGATTTCTAAGGAACGTCAGTTAAACAAGCATCGGACCAACTTGTTCATGGTTGAACAGAGCAAGCGGCTTGTGAAGATTGCGAAGACGGCCATGATTCTGAATGGCGATGGTCACACGGGGATGACGAAAGGCGACAGCCTAGGTCCTTATGACGACTTGGATGACAACGTCAAAGCTCGTGCGGGGAAAGGCAAACCCACCATCATATTGACGAATCCTCCATTCGGCGGAGTCGGCGAAGGAAAAATCACAGACAAGAAGATTCTGGACAACTACGCATGTGGGATGAAATGGACCGAGCGTGATGGAAAGTACGAATCCACGAGCGAAGTTATTGAGGAAGGTGTTCCGCCCGAGATGCTGTTCTTCGAACGTTGCCTGGGTTGGATTGCTCCTGGCGGCAAGATTGGCATCGTCATGCCCAAGGTTCCTTGATACCAGCGTATTATCCTGTGCGGCTTCAGTTGCTGAGCAAATATCAGCTACTGGGTGTGGTCAACTGCCACAAGAACACCTTTCAGCCACATACGGGTGTACGCACTTGTTTGGTCTTCGTCTATCGACCTAAGACAGGAGATACGCTGCCCAAAGACTACAGCATCTTCATGGCGGTTTCTCGTAAGGTGGGGCAGGACAGCGAAGGAATACCGATTTTCAAGAGGGACGACAATAACCAACCAACCGAAGTCATCGACCATGACCTTGACGAGATTCTGGACGACTACAAAGCTGCGCAGAATGGCAAACTGAAGAGTTCCGAATACCGATTCATCACCAAACGCTCACAGATTAAGGGTCTGTTGGTTATGAATCCACAGTTCTATCTGCCCAACCTTAACAAGACCATTAAGGACATCGAGGGACTGGACGGCAAGAACGGCTGGACGGTGACCACACTAGGGCAAATCGTCAAGGATGCGCTTGGACTTGCCCCCAAAAATGAGACAACCGGTTAAGAGACAAAATCCAAGGAATGGAGAATTGAGTCATGGGATTGTCTCGCAGGATGGTTCACACGGGAGTTCAAGTTGGCCGCGATCCAGCGGCTGGAACAGGGTTTTCCATTGCAGAAGTAGCGCGGGCGTTGGAAGTCAACCCGAACCTGCTGCATCGCTGGCGGAGTGAGTTCCGGCAAGGGCCGGGGAACGTGTTTCCCGGCACGGGCAGCGGCGCTGGTCGGAAGGACGCATAGCCGAGTTGGAGCGTAAGATCGGGCAGCAAACGCTGGAGATCGATTTTTTGAAGGGGTGCTTGCAGCGCATCGAAGAGCAGCGGATGCTGCAGGCATCGACTGGAAATCCGCAGTCTACCGGAAGATCGGGGAAGAAATGAAACCGACGGTGGACTGACTATGCGACGCATGTTGGAGCTGGGCCAGGTGAGCCGGTCCAGTTTCTATCGCTTCGATCCGGACCACAAGGCCAGTGATCGCGACATGGACCTGCGGGACGAGATCCAGACGCATCGCGCTGGAGTTGCCCTGCTACGGCCGGCCGCGCATCACCGCCGAATTGCGGCGCCAGGGCTGGACGGTGAATCCACAAGCGCGTGGACCGGCTGATGCGCGAGGACAATTTGCTGTGCCTGCGGCGAGCGGAAGTTCGTGGTCACCACCGATTCCAACCACGGCCGCATGATTTACCCGAATCTGGCGCGGGACCTGGTGCTGACTGGCATCGACCAGCTGTGGATCGCGCGATATCACCTACATCCGGCTGGAGAAGAGTTCGTGTTATCTGGCGGTGATGCTGGACGCTTTCTCGCGCCGGGTGATCGGCTGGGCACTGGACCGCACTCTGGATGACGAACTGACGATACCGCGCTGCACATGGCATTGTCAAGCCGCGCATCGCAACCGAAAGGCTGACCATCATTCCGATCGCGGTGTTCAGTACGCTTCCGACGAGTACACCGGCTTGCTGAAAGATAACGGCATCGCCATCAGCATGAGCCGGAGCGGCAATCCTTACGACAACGCCGCCTGCGAATCGTTCATGAAGACGCTGAAATACGAGGAAGTGTATCGCCAGGAGTATCGCGATCTGGCCGAAGCGCGTGCCGCGATCGGCGAGTTCCTGGAAAAGGTCTATAACCGGAAACGCCTGCACTCGGCGCTGGGCTACCTACCGCCCGCCGAGTTTGAGGCACAACGGACAGCGCAAAACTTGGAGGCCGCTGCGCGGCAGCTTTCTTTGTGAGTTTTCTGAGGCATGGGAAATCTATCGATCCGATGTCTGAGTGGGAAAACGCCGGGAGCAGGAGTTCGAGCCTGCCCCCGGCGCTCATCGGCCTCGATGAGTTTCAGTTGGTATTCCTTGGCGGGGTGGTCTCCACCAGAGCCCGCCTCCGCTTCACCAACCGGGGCCAGTGTGCGGTAAACTCGGTTCGCTGGTCGAGGATTTTTCAGCGAACGGCAAAGTATCTCTTAACTGGTTGTCTCACCCCAGGGGGCAAGTACAGCTTATCTTCAAGGGACCTAGAATCAAGACAGAGAACATCATCGTAGAAGCCCCTGGTGACGGAATCGAACGCTACTTCCCGCCTATGGCAGTTCTGCAAGAGAAGTCTGAAAGTGCAAAACTCATTGACACGAAAAGGGCGTCAAAGAAGCAACTTCACACGATAAAGGTCTTACGTGTCCAGCAAGGAGATTTGTTGGTTACACGGTCAGGGACGATTGGACGTGTGGCTTACGCAACGAAGAGATTGGTCGGCGCAGTTGTGTCGGACGACATGATTCGTATACGCATCAAGGACGAGACAATCCGATACTACGTTTACGCTTACCTCCAATCCTTCGCTGGGCACAATCAGATGCTCAAGAATGAGTACGGCTCCGTTCAGCAGCATCTGGAGGCAAAGCACATCGCAGGTATTCTCATTCCAATCCCTCCGAAGTGGGGCGACGTGAAACATATCACGGAGCCGACCAAGGCTGCGATTGAATCCCGAGAAAGCCTGGAAGAACGGCTATTGGAATCTACGCATGAGACCCAGGACCTGCTCATGAGGCTCATCAACGGCAATGGGAAGGCGAGTACGCAAGTACACTAGGCTGCTAGTAGGCTCACCCGCTGGTGCATCTCCTGCAAGTCCTCCGTCATCAGGTTCGCATAACGCCTGGTCATGTCCAGAGACGAATGCCCGAGTACTTTCTGGAGATGGAACACTGACCCACCCTTTCGAAGATAGTTGATAGCGAACGTATGGCGTGCACTGTGCAGGGTTCGTGCAGGAGGTTCGAATCCCAGTCGGCCGCAGAGCAACTTGACATCCCGCAGGACCACCCGCCGCTGAAGTTGCGCTTCATCCCTGGTCGCTAATAGCAGCCCGTGTTGTTTTCGTTCAAAGTCGGACACGTACTTGAACAGTTGCTTACGGAGTTCGAACGAAAACGGAACCCGGCGTTGTTTGCGGCCCTTACCGTCCAACAGCACGAGCAGGTTGTCCATGTCGATATCGGCCACATGGATGGTCAACGCTTCAGTGATGCGGCACCCCGTATCGAGCAGGATGAGCACGAGCAGATGCAAACGACGTTGATAGAAGTCACGGGGCTTGTATCCGACCAACTTCTTCACCTGGTCAGCAGTGAATGTCGGCAGGACGACGAACGGTTGTTTCATCTTCGGGATACGCAAAGGTGAGCCAGCCCATTTCAAATAAGCGTTGACTGCGGTCCTGCGACTGTTGCAGCCAGCGGGTGACAGTCCCTTTTGACGTTGTCGAATGACGAACGACTTCAGGTCGTCCTCGGTAGGTGATTCAGTTTTGAGCCAAGAGAGGCTCTCACGGTACCATTCGAGGGTTGCTGGGGATACGTTGCTGAGGTACTGCCGTTCCTTGATAAACTGTTCGAACATAGTTGCCCACCCAGGTGCGCTGATTTAGAATCAAACGCAGTAAGTCCTTTCGTATGTCGGGGAGTGGCTCAGCCTGGTAGAGCACCTGGTTCGGGACCAGGGGGTCGGAGGTTCAAATCCTCTCTCCCCGACCAATGTCATTGAAAATCAGGCGGGTTGTGCAAAACGAGAATTGGAATGAACCCTTGGCCTGAGACCAGGGGATCGGATTCGGCCTCACTCGCGCCATTTATCTAGAGGAGTTAACGAGTTGTCGCGGAGGCTTGGGAGTCATTTTTGTGCGAGGACTTACAAAAGGACTTACATTCTTCCATTCTTGGACTTTTTGGGCTGCCATATTACGCCAATTGGCGTGACGCTAAATAGCGTAACGATGCGTCCGCGACCGGAGGTCGAAGTGCGGATGTCTGACCTTGCAGCCCGCGGCTTCGGGCGTTCTGATGCCGTCCGACAGAGCTTTGCCTCGATAAGGTAGAGGTCTTCCTTCGGGCCGGGTTGAGACCTGTGCCATCTTCTCTTTCCTCTCCTTCCCCAAGAGAAGGGTTGCCGACAACACGCCAAAGAAGCCGGAAAGGGAAGCAGCGCCATTACCCAGGATCGGCGCGCATTCGCTCACGACGAATCGACACACTTCGGCATTCATTCGTGTAAAGAGTAATAACCGCTCAGTGCCCACGCAAAGTTATAATGGGCGCAACTGTGGCACAGACCTCTGGCGCAAAGCTCGGGCCTTACGAGATTCTGTCACCGCTCGGCGCAGGCGGGATGGGGAAAGTCTATCGCGCTCGCGATTCTCGGCTGGGACAGGATGTGGCCATCAAAGTCCTGGCGCAGCACCTTTCGTTGAATCCAGAACTTAAAGAGCGATTCGAGCGCGAAGCCTGGGCGATCTCTTCGCTGAACCATCCTCGGATATGCACACTGCACGACCTCGGGCATCAGGACGGCGTCGACTCCTGGTGATGGAGTATTTGGAGGGGGAGACGCTCGGGGAGCGATTGAAGAAAGGTGCGTTGCCGCTGAGAGAGGTGCTGAGGATTGGAATCGAAGAGAGCGAAGCACTGGAGGCGGCGCACCGCGCGGGAATCGTTCACCGCGATTTGAAGCCAGGAAATATCATGCTAACGAAGAGCGGCGCCAAGCTCATGGATTTTGGCGTGGCCAAGACCACGGGCGCGGGTCTGGGGGCGTCGTCGTCGAACGCGCCTCTTCTGTCGCGGCGGGGACGATGAGCGGGGCGATAAGCCAAGCGAGGAACATTGGTTCGAGAGATCCTATATAGTCTGGTTTTCCTGGTTAGCGTGGTGGTCTGTGTAAACATCCGCTCGCGACGAGTGCGGCAGTCTATTCTTCTGTTCGGCAGCTATGTTCTTTATCTCAGCTGGGGCGTATGGTTCGCGGGGGTTCTCCTTACTTCGACGGGAATGAATTTCCTGCTCGGAAGATCGCTTCGCCAAAAGCCCACTCGGTTTGCGCTGACGATCGGCATTTTACTGAACCTTGCGTTCTTGAGCAGTTTCAAGTATCTCCCGGACGTAGCCGTGAACTTTTCGATCGGAGCGCTGCAACGGTTCGCTCATCTGGCTATGCCACTTGGGATCTCATTCTGGACATTCCAGGCAATGAGCTACCTGTTTGATCTTTACCGCGGCGAGGAACTTGATCCTTCGTTCTTTGAGTTTGCGTTGTACATGGCATTCTTCCCGGTCGCGATATCCGGGCCAATATGCCGCATGCCCGATATGCTTACGCAATTTCGATCCGAGAAGATCACCTCGCGGAGCGACATCGGACGCGGCTTTGCTCGTATCGCAACCGGCGTCCTCATGATGCAACTGGCGCGGCTCGTGGGACAGGGAATTCTATCCGGCGATGGAATCAATAGTGGGTTCGATCATGCCACTCGTTGGAGCGGTGCCGACGTTTGGTGTCTGGCGTTCGGATACGGACTGCAGCTTTTCTTTGACTTCGCTGGTTACTCGCACATTGCTATCGGCGCAGCGAAAGCGCTGGGCTTCGAGTTGCCAGAAAACTTTGCCCGTCCGTTTCAGTCCACGACGCCCTCGATTTTCTGGACGCGCTGGCATATGTCGCTATCGTTCTGGATCCGCGACTACGTTTTTCTTCCGTTGGCCATGCTGCGGCGCGGCATGTGGTGGCGAAACCTCACATTAGTTATTTCCATGGTCCTGTTTGGATTGTGGCATAAGGCCACCGCGTTGTTCTTGTTATGGGGCTGCTACCACGGAGCCCTTTTGGTCTTGCAGCGACAGCTACAACAGTTTCGCGCCAAGCTAGACTGGAATCCTCCGGCGGTCGTTTGGACGACTCTCTCGTGGTTCGTCACGATAACCTTGATCAGTCTGGGATGGATACTTTTTCGCGCCAATTCTCTGCCGCAAGCGCTTCATATGTTGTCGGCAGTCTTTTCTCCCGCAAGCTATCTTTCCCGCTTTCTCAGCGGGAGCCTGTACTTGTTAATTTTTGCTTTGGCGGCCGGATACGCCGCGGTGCTTCTGGCTATCGAGATGCTTGATCGCTACTCGGCGGAACCTGAAACCGCACGAACTCATTCGGGTTCAACAATCGTTGCCGCCATGGCTCGTAACCGGTGGTATTGGGTCCCACCTCTGTATGGATTGACGTTACTCTTGGTGTCGATCGTGACCCATACGCAAGATGCTGGCGCCGCCCAGTTCATGTATCGCCGTTTCTAGACTGGAAATGCATAACGCTATTCACAAGATGCCACACGACTCTTGCCAAGCCCTTAGGGTTGCTTGAAGGTGTGATAGAAAACCTCAAATTGTTGTGCGGCCTGTCGGTCGAATTTCGGTCTCAACATTTCGTACGTTGCTTCCCCCTCGTTGCGGATCACTTCTTGCAAGGTGAGAGCGTGAGCATACAACTGCTGGGAAAAATGCAACAGTGTTTCCAGATCGATGGCATCCGATGGTCGTTTCTTAGCAACCTCCCCACTCCCGTGCTCCACCGGAAGCGGGGATGCATCTGCTGTTTCACTTCGCTCGAATGATTGAGCGCGGGCGAGGCATTTGGATACGAACACAGTTCTGCCGCCGTTTTCACAAGTGCGGTGGCGAGACGCCCGGGCCGAGCGCCGGAAGGAAATTCGTGCGGATTTCATACATGGCTCCTCTCGATGACTACGCCGGCGAGGCGTGACGATGCTACGATAATTTCAAAATAACGGCTCGCATGGGAACAGTCCAATCCATAATTTGCGTTGGTCGCATCAAAACTATCGTCTTGGGATTTCCGCCGCGACGTTCGCGGCCATCGCCTCTGACCACCCATTTCTCGGCGCACCCTTCTTCGAAACCTCGGTAACCCGTTTGAATCAAGTGGTTCTCAACTTGTCAACATCTTTTGCCGATGACAACATTATTCGCCGTTTGCTACTATGTCCAAATTTCCCGGAACCATGCTTATGCGCAATCGGCCCAGTGCTTGGCTCTTGCCGTTGTTTCTGGTCACAACCCTTTGCGCCCACGACCTACTTTTCGGCCAATCAACCCCGAGCAGTTCTGAGGACTCCTCGCGTCTCACCTACCACAGCAGTGTCTCCGAAGTACGTCTCGTGTTTTTCGCGACGGACGAACACAATCACTTGGTGGAAGGACTTCAGAAGAACGATTTTGCCGTGGTCGACGACGAGAGGGTGATTCGAGAGTTCCGTAGCTTCACGCGCTCTGACGTAATCAAACTCGATGTGGTCGTGCTGATTGATTCCAGCGAATCCGTTCTGCCGTACTTCGAACAGGAAATCACCGAGGTTCAACAACTGATTTTGCAATCGCCGTGGGGTTCAGGGGACAACGTATCGGTTCTTTCGTTCAGCGGTGAGGAAGCGCACCTCATCTGCGCCGGAAATTGTGGCAGTTCGTTTACTTCCGATCGGCTCGCTTCTTTGCCCAGAGGGGGACCGACGCCACTGTTTGACGCGGTTGAAATTGCGACGAACCTCCTGATCCAGCGCAGGCAGCCAGATGTTTGGCCAGTCATCATTCTCTTCTCTGATGGTGAGGATACGATCAGCAGGGCGTCATTGCATGGGACGCTGGAGAAAATCCTGACCAGCGAGGTGCAGATTTATGCCGTCGACGTTGGCAGTCCGGAGCGACCGTCAAACGGAACCGCAACGCTGCAAAGGATTGCTGAGGACTCTGGCGGCCGCCGTGTCCCGATCATCGAAGGCGTGGTCAAAGTCTTCAGCGATGTCATCGAAGATTTGCATTCAGCCCGCGTAGTCACGTACCTGCCGCCGGAGTCCGGCACGGCTTTCCACTCGATTCGCATTCTCCCCACCCGCAACCTTAAACTGCAATTCCGCTGCCGCCGCGGTTACTACAGCCGAGGCGGCGCTCAGTAGGAGGAGTCCATGAAACCAACATTTTCGCTGCTGTTACTGTTTTGCGCTTTGCCGGGTTTGCTGACGGCGCAAACTGGAATCTATCAACATGGCACAGTCGTCAGGATGCACATGGGCGACTGTATTCTCGCCCACCATGGATTCATGGTGGCCTTCGGCGGTCCCTCGACACCGATGGAACAGGAGTCCTGCCCGGAGTACACACTGGTGTCGGACAACGTCGTCTTCGTCATCGTGGGAAAGTCGTCCAATCAGTTAATTCCGCTGGCTGAAACCATCGACTTCCGTTTACACAAAAACGAACTGGCGGTCCGTGTCGATGATGCGAAACACGAAACCAAGTTCACAATCAAGGAAATGATGGTTCGCTCAGAATGGGAGCGCGTGCAACGGCATATCGATGAAAAAATGAGGGCTTCAGAAGTTCACGAAGCTGAGATGAAAACGCAGGATTAAGTATCCCTTCTTCGGAATTTAATGCACGGTGCCGTCAGGCGTGACCAGGGGGAATCCGTCGCACGGGCGCGCGACGCCGAACTGCGCAGCCGCAGCCGCGGGGTCGTACTGGTTAAGAAAGACTCCGTAATTGAAGTGTAAGATGCGGTCGTTTGGCCGTCTCGCGAGCGCCCATTGATACTGCGCAACTGTGTCATCGGGGCTTTCGTCCGAATTGTCTGCCTTCATCATCAACCGCAAAATCTGATCGGAATGGTTCAGTTGATTCGTGAAAGGAGGCTCTCGCAGCCGTCGCAACATCTCCGCGATTACTCGGGAACGATCAAATTTGGTGAATGCCAACAAACGCTCGCATTCGGCTTGCGTGGGTACGTCTTCAGCCTGAGGTGGATGCCCTGCGTCAGAAGGCAACTGCTTCGCGATCTGAAGGAACATGGCGCGAGCCAGCAAGTAATTGCCACTCGGAGCCAGGTGCACGTGCTCATACACGAGGTCACTACCAATGATTCCGTTTGGACTTTCTTCGGCAAAGATCTCATCTGCGTCTACCAATTCGACTGCCGCGGATGAAGATGCTACCGAGCGGTTGACGTCATTGATTTTGCTATCAGCACGAAAACGCAACGTGTCGAGTTCACGGGCACGAAGAAAATATTCCCTCGCGGCGTTGTAGTCTCCGAGAGCCTCCAGGCAACGGGCGATCCGGAACGCGAGTTCGGCATATTCGTCGTCTATGTTCGCTGCCGCGCGATACGATTTCAATGCCTCCGCGTAGGAGCCAGCATTTTCCTGCTCAGCTCCCTGTTGAACCAGGGTGGACCAGGAGCGCAAAGCATCTGGTCCCAAACCCTCACGGTGCAAAGACCCGAACGGCGCACAGTCCTTCAGATTCGTGGCCACGGTGGACACGATTACTCTAGCCCCGGCGTTGCGAGCCACGGCGATAGTATCGCGCAGGTTGGATGCGAAGTTCGCGTAAGCATACTTCATGAGCGGCGCACTGGCGCGAACCTGCTTGTCGAGAAACATTGCCATCCCGCCCCAGTCTTTTTTCGGCGTGCCCACCTTGGTGAGGAGCTGTCCAATGCGGGTCGAACGATAGAAAATACTGCTACGAATGATCGGAAGGCTCATCCCGGCAGAAGTAAGCGCCGTACCTGGACCATACGGTCCGACGACCTCATTGTTGCCTGAGTAAATAATGAATACGTCCGGACGATAGTTTGCCAGCCCTTTGGCGATCGGCAACACGACATGCGAGTTGATGGCGACGCTGCCAGTATTCACAATCTCAAATTTCATGGAGGGATAGCGTTCGCTTAGCATCACGTCCAGGTATCGGCTGAATCCGAATGCCGGCTCGGGATCTCCCATGGCTGCGGATTCTCCGAGGACGATAATGCGAAAAGTTCCGGGCGGTTTTTCCGTCGGAATGGCATACATTTGTGGCGTCTTGATCATGCCTGGCGGGAAAAACGGAGCGGTGAAGAACAAGTTATAGCAAGAGGCAGGTTGGCCCTGGACGGTGCAGGGAACGGTGACATCGGTGGGAAATCCGACTCCGCAAATCCGCAAAGCTGCTTCCACCAGCCCGAGTAGCACTAATGGAGTAATGAGGGTGATCGCAATGCGCAGCGCCCAAACACGCCAGCCGGAAGCAACATGCTCGGTTTCTGTAGAAGCAAGCACTGTGACCTGTTCTGCCATAGCATCAGATGGTCGAGTTCCCACACAACGATCAGGGCTGGATCGGATCTGATTCCTTGGGCCTAACCTTGGTCGTCAGACCCGTTTGCATCCAGCCCTGGCCGTCCTCGGGCGTACGCCCCGCAAACGCGAGGACACGCTCTCGCCGAGGAAGGCCGAATCCATGTACTCACTTCAGCATCCGTCGATCTGCAATCCGCCGATCTGCAATCCGATTGGCTGCGCGATTTATCCCTTTTGTCCCTGGTTAGCCACCTTCACGCCCTGTTTGGCTTGCGTGAGCATCTGCTGGACCAAGTCTTTCTGGGGGAAATCGGGATGGTATTGCAGCAGTTTTTCCCAGGCAGCCACGGCACCATCGACATCATTCTTGCCTCTCCATTTGATGATGCCGATATTCATCAGCGTGCCTGCGTGCTTCGGATCGTAAGCCAGGGATTGGTTGAGTTGTGCGAGGGCTCCATCCACGTCGCCGGAATAATACAAGCAAGAAGCGTAGTCGGCTCGCACCCCCAGGTCTTTCGGATCGTACTGCAGAGATTTCTCGAAGTATCCTGCGGCCTCTTTGAATTGGTGAGCACTTTTGTAGATCAGTCCGACCTGATTCCACAGCTGCGGATTCTTTGGGTCAGACTTTAATTTCTCCAGGACCGGCGCAGCCTTCTTGTCTGCCATGCGCTTCAGGTCGTCCAAAGTGGGTGCTTCTTTTGGCATCTGCTGCGTCGTTGGTCCCGTATCTTGGCTCGTCGCGTGAGACGAGGCGCCAGTCTCTTGCGCTGCAGCCGAAAGTGCCGGCGCCGGCGCGGAGGCCGAGCCTCTCAGAAAGTAGCCCGCCAGAAACCCCAATACGAGGCACACAGCGCACATTACTAATAACTGCCGGGGCTGCCAGCTCAGCTTCGATGTCACGGCTAAATTCGGTTCGTCTGCCATCCTTAAGCTCCCGTTTTGCGCGTTGCCGAGGCCCACCTGTGGGCAAGCTTCGCAAACACCCCTGAGAAGGAATGCATCGGCATTGCCAAAACTACACCCTGGGTCGGCCTGGCCGATTGTGGTCCTGATTTCAGCGACTTGTGAGGGAGCGAGTCTGACGGCTGACGTCAGAAGGCTGGCCCGAATCGGGTCTTTATCCTCACTCTGGGCGCGTTTTGCCCCTGGGGTGAGGAGTTATTTTTTTCTCGCGTGTTGGCCGGAACCTTGGGCGCTGGAGATTGAGCCATCGGCATTATGGGCGGTCTGGTGGCAGGTCAAAGTGCAGGTATTGCTGCCGCGGTTGTAGGAGATTGGAGCGCCGTTGTTTTGCCCCACCACGTTAATGTCAAAATTCACCAGGCGTTCGCCCGAAACCCCAGGAGCTATCGAACCCATGCCGTGCGCAGTATGGCACACGGAACAGGAGAAGCCATCCTGAGACACGTGGTTGCTGTGCTTCGTAAAGCTAGTGTTAGCCTCAACCTTGTTCAGATCATGACATTTGGCGCACATGCCATAAGGCCCATTGAGGCTTACGTCTGGATTGGGAAACAGGTTCGTGACTTGTCCGCCGGGCACGGTGGCTTGGCTGAATTGATAGTTGTGCTCGAGGATATGCGAGTAGACCGAACCGTGAGGACCGTTCGGGCCGATTCCACCGAACTCGCGATTGTCGTCGCTGTTGTGGCAATCGCTGCAGAAAATCCGGACACCCATCAAGCGCCCTGCCGTGCCATTCTGATTCAGCATGTTCGTGAGCAAGCTAGGCTGCGGCAACGGGCTCAGACTGTCGTGCGTGACGGGATGGCTCGAGGTTGCGGCCGCGCTGAATTCCGGAATCACGTTCAGGGGATCCGGCGCTGAAACTATTCTCGTCGGCGCATATCCGTAAATCATCAATCTTTGTTTTCCTACGCTCGTACCGTGACAGCGCAGGCAGTTCTCATACTGGTTCAGGGCCGGAAGCAGAACCGTCACTCCGTCCGTCGCGCTGATGCCGGTCAGGTTCGCCTGCGAGGGGCGAATCGCGGGAGGGGCAGCAAATGTGACCACCTGATTGGATCCGTGAGCGCTGTGACAATCCACACAGGTGGCGTGGCGATTGTTGTTGAGCACAGCGGTTTCGGCTGCGTCGTGAAAATTGGTTCCCGCAGGCAGAGGATGGCTTATCTTAGCGATCTCAGCCATGACATTCGGAGCCGCTGGCGCAAGCAGCGTTCCGCCACTGTGACAAGTCATGCAATCCTGGGTCGCATTGTCGGTGCCGGGTGCTGGCGGGTTGGCCGGCCGAAGCAGCCGTGCTGGCGCCATTGCGTCATGCTCCATGTGGCAGGAAGAGCAAGCATTGAGGGCAACCGTGCTGTAAGAACCCACATGCGCATTGGCTGCTGGCTGGTTGGTTGCCGTTTGGTGTATACCGTTCGTCCAGCCCACAAGCGGGTTCGGCTGTCCGGGAATGATCCGGTTGGGATCGTGGCAGGCGAGACACATCTGGCCGCTGGAACTGTCGCGGACCAGGAAATCCTGCGCGACCTTATCCGTGCCCTGCACGTGCGGGTTGTGACAACTGGTGCACTCGATATTCCCTTTAATCAATTTCACGGCCCCGGTTGGATCGGCCGTCTTGCCCTGCGAAACTAATGAAGCCACCAGATTGGAGGCGTCCTTCATCGGCAAAAGCAGGCTGAAGGGATGGGTGCCACCAAGGTTCGTCCCAAAGGAGTCGATGCTGTTCATCGAGCCCGTCATAGGGAGGGTGCCATAAGCTGCCGACTGTCCTACCGCGACCGTGCCGTCGTGGCAACTCAGGCACAGACTGCTGGTTACTCCGAGGGTGGGCTGGGTGTTGCCTCGCTCGACGTAGGTTGAACTGGAATACGGAGTATAGGTCGACTTCGACAATGTCTGGTTCCATAACGGAGATGCTCCTCCCAGTCCGCTATGCGGAGCGTGGCAGAAGGTGCAGCCGAGGCTTCCCTGCGAATACACCGAGGCTCCGCTGGGGGGTGACAGGTTATGCATGCCCATCACATCTCCGGTGATGACTTGCGCATTGGCAAAGCTTTGAGCCAGAACCACTACACAAGCGGAGGCCAAGATCCACCTCATTGCTTGCCCCCGTCAACGGCTCTTGCGGTCGCGTAGTAGTGAAATACCTCGATGCGGCGATTGAAGGAATCCACGACATAGATTCGATCGTTGTTGTCAATTTGCAGTCCGGTCGGCAATTGGAAATCTCCCAGTCCGCTTCCACGCTGCCCGAAGTAATACAAAAGCCGGCCTTCCCGGTCAAATACCTGCACGATGCCCCAGAGGCCGTCTACGACATAAAGATGTCCTTCGGAATCGAAGCTGATCCCCTTGGGTCGGAACATCGATCCCTTAGAGTCTCCGATCTTCCCGATGGCATAGTGAAAGCTGCCGGATCGGTCAAGGACTTGCACCCGAAAATTCATGGCATCGACTACGAACAACTCAGGACCACTCAGCCGCAACTCCGTCGGATAATTAAATTCGCCTTCGCCCGTACCCGTTTTCCCAATCGTCGCCAGCACGCTGCCTTGCAAATCCATTACAAAAATCTTGTTACGCAAGGTGTCCGTGATGTAAATGCGCTGGGCCGCAGAATCGACCGCGATTCCAGTGGGACGTTTGAAATATCCTTCTCCGCCTTTCAGGCCGCCGATCACATGCCGGAACTTCCCCTTGACGTCGAAAACGAAAATCTTTCCCGCCTGCGAATCGGTCACATAAATATTGTCTTGCGCGTCCACCGCAACGCATTGCGGCGACAGCATCGGATCCTTGCCGCTGTCCTTGCGGGAGAGAAACTTGTATTTCTTTTCGGTGAAATCGAAGATGTGAATTCCGTCGGCTCCAGGGTCGGTTACGATGACTCGTCCGTGCGAATCGGTTGCGATGCTGTAGGGACTGACCAGATAGTGGAAGTCTGGTTCACCGGCGATGACGTCGACCACACGAGTCCAGAAGCTCCGCTTCGGCTTCACTTCGCGCTCCAGACTGAAGCTGCGTTCAAACGTCAGTTTCCGTCCGCCGTCCAGCAGCAAATCCGGGGGAGCGGGCTGGACAGCAGTCGTTTTGGAGGGTTTGCCGGCGACCGCCGGCATGCCCAGCAATACGACAAGACCGGCAACGGTAAAAGCCCACTGCAACCGTCCCGCGAATCGTTCTCTCAGAAGAAATCGAACCATCTGGACACTCCAATGAAATACGAATTCGCGGTTCCCGGAGGAATGCCGACCGCACTGATGCTCTGACTGAACCTGGTAAAGCCGCCTAGCAGGCCAATTCTCCTGAGATGGTATTGCATCTGAGCATTGAAGATCTCCGTATTATTGTGCGAATTCGTCGTGTTGCCGAGCGTGTTACTGAGAGCGCGGCTGTAGGTTGCCGAAAGCGTGAGCCGGCGCAGAGGCGTCGCGGAAAGCCCGCCGCCATAGCTGTCCCCGTTGTAAATGATGAGATCGCTCGCCGGCACCCCAGGCGTCGGTGGAAGCGGCACCAGCCCGGCATTTGTGAGAATCGAGTTTCCACTTGCCTGCGTATAGTTACCGGTTAAGGTGAACCGGCGCATGCTGAAGGAAGTGGAATAGCTCTTGCTGTCATTATTGCTGCCCGGTTGATTTGTCAGACCACTGTGGCTGCCGTTAAAGCTCGCGATCCACGCCAAGCCATGTCCGAAGCGGCGATGCAACCGGGCACTGTAGTTGTAGTAAGAGGATGTATAGGTGACTAAGATTGACTGCACGTTTTGGGCATAACTGAATGAACCTGAAGTCTCCCAACCTTTGATCCTACGAAAATAATTCATATTGCCGATGAAACCCACCGAGTTGCTGCCCTGGCCATTGGACTCCTCCACTACGCCCGCGGAGAAGGTAAACATGTCGAAGAGCCTGCGTGCATAATTCACCGTGCCGGTGATATAAGTCCCGGTGTAACTCTTGTCAAAATAGTATTGATCGTAATAAGTGGCCTGTGCTTGCGTGGACAGGTAATTGGTGAACTGATAAGTAGCGCCTCCACCCACCGTGAATGATCTTGAGCCTGATCCGAAATTGAAGGGTGTCTGCACCGTTCCGGTGTTGATGAGGTTCTGGTTAAAATAGCCCGACAGATTGTCGGTGTAGCTCTCGTTGGCAAACAGGCTCAGCTTTTGGAGAGGGCGGATGGTAGCGCCGGAGGTCTCGGTGCTGGTCGTATAGTTGGTCGTGTTGTCCGCTTGTCCCTGAAAATCGGTAGTTGCTTCTGAGCGGGTGTAGTTGACATAGAAGGAGCCGTTGATCGGCAAGTTGCGGTTCGCGCCAAAACCAAAATCGTGGCCAGTGGTGTCCGATACCGATTCCTGCTCACCGGCCAGGAATTCCGGGTACGTGGAGTGAAGAGTGTTGTGATCGTAGAAACCGTTCAGGTGGAAACCCTCTATCGCGTACGTAGACCTCACATTGAACAGCTTCGTATCAGAACCAGTCTCCTGATTGGTTCCGTACACAGTGCCGGATCCGCTGCCCTGTGAGTAGCTGGTTGACAGAGTGGGCAAGCCCGGAATCAGTGCGCTCCATCCAATGCCGAAGCCCTGCCCGTGGCCGTGAGTGGTGAAGTCGGGTTGACCCGGAAGTCCGAAAGTGCCGGTGCTGTTGTAGTCGTCGCGATAGCTGACCGATCCTGGGAAATGGCTTCCGGTAAAAAGATTGGCTGTCCCTGTAAATCCGCTGGCGCCTGTCAACGATTGGAAGTTGGAATTGGCCTGTGACTGATTGTAATAGGGGGTGAAGTCGAAGGAGAGGAAGCTAGGATTGTAATAAGAGCCGGAGACGTTGCCGTTAAGTCCGAAGTTTAGTCCGTGGCTCGATTGGATATCGTCTCCGTAGTCTCCCTGGTACCCCACCGTGAGCAGTCCGCCGGCCTTCATCTGGAGGTTGTCTCCAATCTGCACTTGGGCCCGGGCCAGCGGTATTACGATCACAAGGAGCAGCCCAACAATGCCCGCCGCCAACCTCGTCATTGTGCCAGTTCCTTCCACCCCTGAACTCCCTCACTAGTCCGGCCAGATGCTGTTACTGAAGGCACACTTTGTGCCACTCTCGGCAGTGTGGTGGGAGCAGATAAACTGTTGAAACAAAGACTGTTATGTGTTCCATGGCAAACACCTGACGATCATTGCTAGCTCGGGCTGCGCCATATAACCCGAGCGGCGTGCTTAATAACTCAACATGTAATGGGACCCTCGAAAACCGGAGAGGAGACGATAAACGGGGCTCGACTTGAGCGAGGTCCCGTGAGGCGCGGCCAGCCACCTCTGCGTGAGGCAGGCACGGGCGCTATTCATCGCGGCAAGGCGTTACACGATTTCGATCTTGGCCTTGGCGCGAAGGCTCTTTGCAAGATTCGAACGCAACTGTTCATACTTGCGCTTTTGCAATTCCGTTTGCAGGTTAGCCTTGACGTCCGCCAAGCTCTGCTTTTCGGGTGGATTGTGTGCATTCAGCCGGAAAATTGTGAACGCGTTTTCAATCTGGATCAATCCGCTGACCTGTCCCGCCTGCATCGTCAGCGCCGCCTTCACGATCTGGGGTGGCAATTTATCGCGCCCTACGGCCTTGTGGTCGCCCATGTTGACGCGAAAATCGTCCTGGGAGATTTTTTCCGCCAGCAAGCCGAATTCCTCGTAGCTCTTCGTCGCCTTGGCTTGGCGCAGCCCGTCTTCTGCGCGTTTACGGTTTTCGTTCACTATCTCCGGGGTAACGTTGCCATTTCGGGGAGGAAGAATGGAAATGCTTTGTATGCTAAATGACTCCGGTTGCTCGAAGCGTGCTGTGTTCTTATCGTAATAGGCTTTGACCTCGGTCGGCGATACAGTGGCTTTGTCTTCCACCTCAGTTTTCAACACTTGTTCGATCAGGAGCGAACGCTGGATCTGCTGGCGCAACACCTGGCGGGAACCGTGCATCTCTGTCTGCATGTATTGTTCGTATTCATCGGGACTGTTGAACTGCTTGCGAAAATCAGCCTCGGCGCGGTTCAGGCTCGCAGCGGAAACTGTCAACTTCCGTCGGCCAGCTTCCTGATATACGAGTTCCTCGAAAATGATCATCTCGAGCGCACCCTGGCGGATGGAGGCTTCCTGCGCTTTGGGAAATCCGTTGTGCTGCTTGGCATACGGAAAGATGGCAAACATCTCACGCAGTAGATCGCGGTCCGTCAGCACCGCCCCATTGACCCGCGCCACCGGCTTATCGCTCACCTGCAAAGGTGATACGGGAGAAGCAGTCGCGGACGGCGTCCCCACGCTGGTTGGAGTATGAGAGGCAACTTGAGCTGCGGCGGTCGCCGCCACTAGCAGGATCCAGATTGAGAGTTTGTATTTCATAAATTCCTCGCTCGTTACCTCAGAAAAAAGGGGAGAGATAAGTCTCTCCCCTTGGGTTCAAACCGTCTTTACTGGAATTGCGTCGTGATGGTGTTGGTGTTGTTAGCCTCATTCGCTTCGCCAAAGTGGCATTGACGGCAGAACTGTGTCGTCGACGGTGCCGAAGTGCTGGCGTAGGTCTGAAGGTTCGGGTTGTAGGGGCCGTTCACGAAGAAGTAGGTGGCATAGAACTTGCCGCCGCCGTCATTCCGGATCTGGCTATTGGCAGAAGACGTGTAAACGGTCATGACATGTTGGTTGTGGCAAGTGGTGCAGGCCACATAGGGAAGACCAGCGCTGTTGACGCCGTATGGGGTGGACCACTTTCCAGGCGCCAGAGCCGGCCAACCGTAATTCGCTACGAATTGCGCATACGGGCTTCCTGGAGTGACGGTGAATTTTCCGGCCGCCCAGACCAAGCCAGGCTGAGTCGTGCTGATGTTGGCATTGACGCCCACCGGATGGTCGTTGGTGTAATTACCGGCGGTCGTGCCATCATTGCCAAGCAGGGTTGGAATCGGCTTGCTGCCGTACGTGGTGTTGGTCAAGAGGCCAATCTTTTGTTCATACGATTGATTGGTCATCATGTTGGAGGCGGTGAGGTTGCCGTCGTGGCAGCTCAGGCAGAGCAAAATGCCGCCGACTTCAGTGCTGCCGCTGGTGATGCTGGTGGGCAGAACTTCAACGTATTGCCCATTGTCGCCGAACTTAATGGTTTGGCCATACAGTGGGCTGGCATCCTGGCCCCATAATGCATAGCTGCCAGCGTCTGCTGCGCCGCCGTGACCGGAGCCAAACGAACCGCTATGCGGAGCATGGCAGCCCGCGCAGCCGCGGCCCTGATTGTTATGCGCGCCGAGCACGTCGACCGTTGACGACCAGTTTTGGGCCATCATCAATCCCGTAACGGCAAGAACGAAGATTGCAAGTAACATTACTTTTTTCATATAAGTAAAAACCTCCTCGTTTAATTGCAAAACTCTAAAACCCTTGGAGGCTTAGGCCCGGGCTGCAACTCCTTGCAACCGCCCCCTGCTCTGGGTTATGCAACTGTCCAACCGAAGCCAGAGACGTCGCCAGTGTTGCGGAGATTCGATGTACGTATTTGATTACAATGATGTTAAGTGCAATATCATCCCATTCCGTCCCAAACTGGGAAAGAGGACTGCTGGGGGAAAAGAACCAATGCCTTCGTTACTGTTGGTTAAATTCCGCAATCGGATTTGAATCAACGCAATGCTGGAACCTGCACTTGAAGCGATTGTGTTGAGAAACGCAACAGCAGGAAATTGCAGAAGGCCCGGTCGGCCATCATGTGCGACAGCGACACCCTCGAGAGCTGATTTGCGTCGAGAATCGTCTCGCCGAGGTGACTCTATTTGCTTTGCGGACTCTGTGCCTGAATCGCAGGATCCGCTATCGGAACCACTTCGTTGTTGGATACGCCAGCCTTCTTTTCCCGCGATGCGTCTTTCTGCTGGCGCAACTGATCGGCCTCGGAGTCGGTCACGTAGCGGAATTGCTGGACTCGTCCGGGGAAGATCTCCGAGGTGAAAACGCGGTTTGCCTTGTCGATCGTGATGCCGACCACCCCTTGGAACATGCCGGGAAGAAGTCCATGGCCGCCGAAGCTAATGAGCAACTGGGCGTCTTGATTGAAGACCTGCACTCGATCCTGCATCCCGTCGACCACCCAGATATGGTCATCACTGTCAATGGCAACCCCTTTGGGCCGCGAGAAATATCCTGGGCCGTCGCCGGCTTTGCCAAACGTACTGATGAATTTGCCGTCGCCATCGAAGATCTCGATACGGTTGTTGAGGGAGTCGGCCACGTAGAGATTGCCGTCCCGGTCGACCGCCAATCCCCCCGGCCGGGCGAAATCTCCGGGCGTGGTAAGTTCGTGTTTGTGCCCGCCGGTGCCGATTCGCCGCTTCAGCTTCAGAGTGTCAGCGTCGTAAACCAGAACCTGATCCTGGTCGACGTCAGCAACATAAAGAAGCCGGTTCTCGGTATCAATGGCGAGCCCACCCGGTTCGACCAATCCATCAGTGATTACGTCCTCGGGTTGGTGTTTGGCGTTGAAAACCAGCACATGACGCAAACCAGGGTCGGAGACAAACAGGCGGTCATTGTCGTCCATCGCCAAACCGATGATGCGAACGAAGTGCCCGTGGGTTTTATTCTTGATGAGCTCAACGTCCCGGGTTTCCGTGTTGAAGATGAAGATAGCGCCCACCTTCTGGTCGGCGACATAGAGGTTGCCCTTTGAATCCACCGCCATGCCATAAGGCTCTGCGAGTTGGAAGAGAACTTTGGTATTGTCGGTGGAGGGTTGTGTGCCCGCGAGCCGGTCCATCCAGGTTTGCTTCTTGGTGTTGGGCTTGTCTACCTGGGAGATTTTTTCGGCCGCATAAAACGCCTGGTACTTGATGCGGGCGATTGCTGGCGGATTCGGCCAAACGATATTGGAATAGTCGATCACTGGCGGCGCCTTCGGAGCTGCAGTGTCGGCCGGCTTTTTCTTTCCTCCGAACACGGAGACCGGCGATCCCAGCCCCAGGCCCAAAAGAACAAGCAAAGCCAGAAACCGCTGGCCCCTGCGCGTCGGGTTTGGTCGAATGGAAAACATCGAAGTTTCTCCTAACTGCGCCTATCGCGTTTTCAAATCCTTGTGGCACGTAGAGCAAAATGCCATGTTGTTGGCCTGATCCTTCACCAGCAAATCGGGCTGAGCCGAGGAGTGCGGCTGGTGGCAGGTCAGGCAGCTCATCGGTGTTTTCACTTTGGTCGGGTCTGCTGGATCCAGCAAGTCAGAGACGGGATGTCCCGCCACAGGGTGTCCCATACCGAATTTCAGCGGTAGAACCACGACCTTGTTTTTTGCGAAATAGTCGTCGGGAAGTTTCACACTTCCGTTGAAGATGGTGATCACAGGCTGACCCTCCAGCTTCTTCGGTTGCCTCTCCGGTCCATGGCATTCCAGGCAAAGTGCGTTCGGCGTCTGGGCGCGCAGCAAATGATCGTTGTCGCCGCCATGTGGCTGATGACAGGTAGCACAACCCTGACGGAACGCCGGCTGGTGGTGGACCGGTTTCTTGGCTTGGTCCGCGATGTCGCTGTGACAGCCCAGGCAGATATCCACTGTGTTCGTTTTGGGAAGTCCGGGCTGCCTGCTGGCGTGTGGGCTGTGGCAATCAGTGCAGTCGCCCGCCGCTCCTGGATGCTGAACTTTGGCGGTCTCGATTAACTTGGCTTTATCGTCATGGCAGGTCACGCACAGCGCCTTGGCATCGGCCTGCGTCAGCACCACTTTTCCATTCTTGGCCGGGGCGTGGCAGACTTCGCACTGCTTATCGGCAAATGGCGGATGGGTGAATTTTGCCATCAGCTTGGGAGCTGCGGACGCGTGGGGATCGTGACAGCTCACGCAATTGGACGTTTCGAACGGCTGATTCTGGTGCGCCTTCTGCAGGTCCGCACCCTTGACGTCATGGCAATCTATGCAGAGGGCGGGCGGCGCCTTGGTGAGATGAAAATCGAATTCAGCCTTGCCGATCTCCCCCGTTTTGTGCGTAACGTGGCATGTGTCGCAGCCCATGTCGAGGGCGGCATGGCGGCTGCCTTTTTCGGGCACATTCAGCCCGGTCGTATGGCAGCTGAGGCAGAGGTTTTCTTTCTGATCCCCCGAGGTCGGCTTCAACAACTGATTCTTATAGTCCGAGGAGTGCGGATCGTGGCACTTCACGCAGTCTCGAACTGCCGGAGGATGGACCGTACCTTTTATGTCGGCGGCATTTTTGTCGGCGTGGCAGGTCAGACAAAGGGCAAGGGGCGTGGTCGTGATCAGTTTTACCCGAGTGATGTCTTTATTTACCCGGATCTCATGGCAACTGGTGCAGCCCATAGCCATCGCCGAATGGATCGACTTGCCTTTGGTCTTGTCCTCATGGCAGGCCAGGCAGGTGGAAGTGTCCGCCTTCGGGTCAAGCGGGACAGGATGCTTCGCAGCGTAGACGCGGCCAGTCAGGATGAGCACCACGATGAAACAGGCCAGCGCTCTTACTCTGTGAGTCATACTCGGACTCGATTTGAATAATTCCAACGTCACACCCACTATCGTCTCTTCATTCGCCAGTGCACGCATCTCGCCTTATTTCTTCAATGAAGCAAGCTTCGGAGCAAGTCTTCTAACAGATTGCAACAAAATCAGTTGGGAACTGAACTCGCATCTGTAAGAAATCGAGACTGTTGCAAGGTTCATCACAATGGGGATTCTCCCACAGTGAAATGGACCAAATGACCCAAGTCACCACGCCGTGTGTTGCTTATCGGCCGGTAAATCAGATTGCTGAAATGTTTCTACACCGGTTACCAGGAGAGTGCGCCAAATTCCAACGGAAGTCCAATCTGCTGTGTGATATGGCTCAAACCGAGCTCGCTGTTTTCCAACCGATCTGACTCATTGCCAGAAATTTCAGCAACTTCGCCGAATTTTCAGCAATGGCGCAAAACGTGCTTTCGCCAAATGGGGAAGAGGAAGATATGGCGACATCCGTTCACTCGGCAGCCCGAAAAACCTGGCAAACCCTGGGCGCGATCAAGACTGGCGTTGTTCTGCTCATTCTCGTCGTCATCATTTCGGCAGCGGGGACGGTGATTCTGCAGCGTCCTGCGACCGATGCGGATGAAATGCAGAGAGCCTATTCGCCCCAGGTTTTGCGCCTGCTGGATGGAGTCGGCTTGACGGACGTCTTCCATGCCTGGTGGTTCGTCACGCTGCTAGTGCTGGTGAGCCTCAGCATCATCGTCGCATCCATACAGCGCTTCCCGAACTCATGGCGTCACTACGCACGTCCTTATAAGAGTCCTGATGATGCCTTCCGCAAGGCGCTGGCGACGCAGGCCGCGATTCCGATCAGTGACGAAGAAACCGGGTTAAGCGTCGCTGAGCGAGTCTTTCACAAGGCAGGTTTCAGCCCCGAGCGGATTGTCCGCGAAAACAGCTTTTCCCTCTTCGGCGAGCGCAATCGCTTTTCGGAAATGTCGGTTTATATCGTGCATGCGAGTCTGCTTCTCATCTTTCTCGGTGGCATCGTCGACGCCCTTTACGGCTGGCGTGCATTCGTCACTCTGACTCGCGGACAGCAATCGAGCCAGGTGCGGACCCAAAACGGGAGCAAACGCAACCTGGGTTTTGCCATCCGCTGCGACGGCGCTGGTCAGGAGAACTATACCGACGGCACTCCCAAACGCTGGTGGTCAGATCTGGCGATCGTCGACAACGGACAGACCGTCGTCGTGAGCAAGCAGATCGTCGTCAACGATCCCCTGGTTTATCAGGGCGTACGCTTTTATCAGGCGAGCTACGGGAAGACCGGAAAGATCGACAAACTTGTGCTCACCGCGACTGCACGCGATGGTAACGCCCCTAAGGACATCACGATTGGCTTGGACGAGACCCTCCCCCTGGACTCTGACACTACGGTTCGCCTCGCCGAGTTCATTCCCGACTATGTGCTGCGCGACGGTCAGATTTATGCCCGCTCCGGCGACCTTGAAAATCCCGCCGCGCACCTGGTGGTCGAATCCAGGAACTCGGGCAAGGCCGTAAACGTTTGGCTGCCTCCGATCCCCGGCCTTGAGGAGAACGCGGCTTCGCCGTACACATTCGAAGGCAAAGACGTACAGATGGCCTACTTCACCGGTTTGGAAGTTTCGCACGAACCCGGGCAGTGGTCGGTTTGGGCGGGCGTGCTCGTCATGGGTTTCGGCCTGGCCGTGGTCTTCTACTTCATCCATGTACGCGTGTGGGCCGTGCCCGTACGCGATGCCCGCGGCAGACTGACGCTTTGGATTGGCGGAACCGCAAACAAGAACAAAGACGTATTCGAGCAACGTTTTCGCAAGCTGGTTGAACAAATCGAATCAGAAATTAAAGTTTCATCGAAGGCAGGCGCCGACGCGCCTGTTACCGCGTTCGCCGGACGGTGAGATCCGGCAAGGGAGGATGCGTCCATGTCACGAGTCGCAAGAGCCGAACAACAACCAGCCGCAACCGGCACAACGCTGGTCGTGATGGTGGGGTTGGGAGTTACTTTCCTGTTGTTCATGGCATTTTTGAACGTAGTCAAGAGCGGCAATCTGCTCAACGACTCCAACCTGCTCTACGCCGCGCTCATTTTCTATTCCGCCGCGGGAACACTTTATCTCGGCTTCGGCGTCACCGGAATTCCTTCTTACGTGCGCTTCGCCTCGCTGGCGACGTGGGCCGGCCTGATCGCGAACACGGGGGCCGTGGCGCATCGCTGGTATGAAGCTGGACATCCCCCCTTCGCGAGCATCTACGAAATGTTGCTCAGTTTCGTCTGGACGCTCGCTGTCCTGACACTGATTGCCGAAAAGAAGTTCGGCGTGAAAGTCATTGGAACCGTGACCATGCCTGTCGCCATCGTAGGCGTTGTGTTGATGCAGTTGCTGCGGACTGAAGTTCACCCACTCGTGCCCGCGTTGCAATCGACCTGGCTGCACGTCCACGTCACCCTGGCCATGTTGGCTTACGCAGCGTGTGCTCTCAGCTTCGCCCTGGCCATGATGTTCCTCATTCAGGACAAGATGAAGACCGAGACCTTCCTGGCAGCAACCAGCCTTTTTGGCATCGGGACATACCTCGGCGTGCTGACTCGTTTCGAGAAATGGGGTGGCCTGAGCGTGATCGCCTGGAATCCAGAAGAAAAATCCGAGATGTTTCTGGCCAAAGGCGTGCGCCTCTTCGTTGTCATCCCCGATCTTGGCTGGCTGATGCTGCTAGTCCTCGCCGCGGTCGCAGCGCCGTTGGTTCTGTATGTTATCTGGCGTAAGACCCGCAATGAAAACTTCATCGACATCGCGAACCGCGCAGTGTTTATCAGCATCCTGCTGCAGGTGCTGGCGCTGATGTTCTTCCTGCTCCGAGCGCGCGATGGCCGCTACGGTTCCCTCGACGCCGACGGTTTGTTCTCAACCAGCCTGGCAGCCAGCCCGTTCATTCTGTCGGGCCTGGTAGGCGGAATCTTTGTTTCACTTTTATACCTCTTACTTCTGTGGCGGCGTGAAGATCTGGAGCGCATGCTGCCTAGCGCCGAGGAACTCGACCGCATCACCTACAAAACCATCGCGATCGCATTTCCATTACTCACCCTGATGATCGCAGCGGGCGCCTACTGGGCCAATCGCACCTGGGGTTCTTATTGGAGTTGGGATCCAAAAGAAACCTGGGCTGCGATTACTTGGTTGGTTTACGCTGGTTACCTGCACATGCGCGTCACCCGTGGATGGCGTGGCCGGCGCGCTGCGTACTTCGCCATCTTGGGCTTTGCCGTGGTCATGTTCACTTTCTTCGGCGTGACTTACTTGCTGCCCGGAATGCACGCTTATGCTTAGCCGCCCTCAATCCGCGACCCAGGCCACCGGACCACCGGGAGTGGCAGTCCAAACCACCGCTCCGGTCCGCCCTCCGCCGAGTCGGCCCGCCGGCAACGAGCACACCAAGTCTGCAGACCGCTCACAGGTGGAGGACATCCGATTGAGTTCCGTACGGGTCAACTGGCAGCTCAAGGCAATCTTGCCGGTGGGCCTCGTTCTATTGTCGGGGCTGCTTCTCTTCATTCTCGCGACCGTGTCTCTGCGCGACCCCGAACGCCACGCGGTCCTGATCGTCGCGGGCGCGGGAGCAGTCGCCATCTGCGCTGTTCTAATTGTTGTCCTTGCCTATTTGATTCAGCGGCCCATGGTCGAATTGCAGGAGAAAATCGCGCAGGTGAGTGAAGGCAACCTGAACGTCGCGGTTAGCTTCGCTCAGCGCAACGACGAAATCGGAGACCTCGGCCGCAACTTCAATCACATGATGCAACAGTTGCGCGAGAGTCGGGAAGAAATCGAGCGCCTGCATCGCACCCAGATGTCTCGCGCCGAACATCTGGCAACGCTCGGCGAACTGGCCACAGGCCTAGCCCACGAGATTCGCAACCCCCTCGCCGGAATTGCGGGAGTGATCGAAATCGTCGGCCGCGATCTGCCTGCGACCAGTCCCGCGCGTGCAGTCGTGAAGGACGTTCGCCTGGAAATCTCGCGCATCAGCCGCACTCTGACCGACCTTCTGGAAACGGCACGGCCTCGCCGACCCGAGGTTCGCCGCAGCAACCTCAATACCACCGTAGAACACGCGGTGATGCTGGCCCGCCAGCAGGTGCTCTCAAGACCAATCAAGATCGAGTTGCAGAAGGCGCCCGATCTCCCCGAAGTCGAGCACGACAGCGATCAGGTTCACCATGTGCTTCTGAATCTGCTCCTGAACGCCGTCCAAGCTGTAGAGAAGACGGGCACAGTGAATGTTGAGATTGGCGAGCGTGATGGTTTTGCCAGAGTGGTCGTCAGTGACACCGGCCGCGGCATCGCTCCTCAGAACCTGCCCAACATCTTCCGGCCTTTCTACACCACCAAGGGCGACGGCACCGGCCTCGGCCTCTCTCTCGCCCACCGCATCGTCGAAGATCATCATGGTCGCATCGAAGTCAGCAGTGTCGTCGGAAAGGGAAGTACGTTTACGGTGCTGCTACCATTTCAAATGCCGGTCGTGCAGGTCGCCGCTTCCTAGGCCGCTTTAGCCGCCGGGACGGCGGCGCTACCAAGCGGCTCCCCTCAGCAATCCCCTTCCATTTCGTAGTAAATTAAACACCGATGCCCGCCGAGAAAATTATGATCGTGGACGACGAGCGCCTGGTCCGCTGGTCGCTGCGCCAGAAGTGCGAAGAGTGGGGCTACCACGTAATCGAGGCCGATGCGGGCGAGCCTGCGCTCAAACTAGCGCAGCACGAATCGCCTGATCTAGTCCTCCTCGACGTGCGCATGCCCGACCTCACCGGTATCGAAGTTCTTGATCAACTCAAGAAAAGTGGCGACGCCCGCGCCGTCATCATGATCACCGCCGACCCCCAACTCGACGATGTCAAAGCCGCGCTCAAGCTCGGAGCCTACGACTTCGTCGGCAAACCGGTCGACTTCGATGAGCTTCACGTCACCATCAAAAATGCCCTCGAGGCCACGAGCCTGCGCGCCGAAGTCCAGAGCCTGCGCGGCGAGGTACGGCGCGACGCCGGCTATAACAGCGTCGTGAGCGTCTCCCCGAAGATGACCGAGCTCATGAATTTCGTCCGCAAGGTTGCCTCCAGCGAAGCGACGACGATTCTGATACAGGGCGAGAGCGGCACTGGCAAGGACCTGATCGCAAAAGCCATCCACTACGAAAGCTCCCGCCATGAGAAGCCGTTTGTTGCGATCAACTGCTCCGCCATCCCGGAGACGCTGATGGAAGCCGAACTCTTCGGCCACGAAAAGGGCGCCTTCACTGATGCCAAGCAGATGAAGAAAGGCCTCTTCGAGGCTGCCGATGGCGGTACGCTCTTCCTCGACGAAATCGGCGAACTCTCTCCGCTTGCTGCAAGCCAAACTCCTGCGTGTTCTCGAAGACCAGGTAATTCGTCGCGTCGGCGGTATCAAGGATATGCAGGTGGATGTACGCGTAATCGCAGCCTCCAACCGCGATCTCGAAAAGGCGGTGCGCGAAGGGCAATTTCGTCAGGATCTCTATTACCGCCTGGCCATCATTGCGATCTTCATCCCTCCACTGCGCGACCGCAAAGAAGACATCCTGCCCTTGGTGGACTTCTTCATCGACCGCTACAATCGCAGATTCAAGAAGTCGATTCGCGGCGTTACCGATGATACCCGCCGCCTCATTCTCACTCACAACTGGCCGGGCAATGTTCGCGAACTCAAAAACACCATCGAGCGTGGCATGATCCTCGAAGACGAGCCATTCCTGCGCCCGGTATACCTGCCGTTCTCCGTCGGCGAGTCAGGTGGCCGCACTGTGTTTGAACGAACTTCACCCAGTGACGGCGGACAGACCCTACCCAACGGCCGCACCCTCCCGCGGCTTTATATCCCGGAAGGCGGCACCTCATTGGAAGAGGTGGAGCACCACATGGTCGAGTTGGCAATGCGCCAAGCCAACGGCAACCAGACCCACGCAGCCAAGCTGCTGGACATAAGCCGCGATGCTCTCCGCTACAAGCTAAAGAAATTCGGCCTGATCCGCGGAGACGAAGAAGCCTCTCAGACCACCGTGGCCGAGGATCAGTGAGAACCGCTGCGAGCAATCCGTGATCGAAGCCATCGCATCGCGGCAGGACTATGAACTCGAAACCCAATTGCGACGCTCGACAAAAGTCGGGGGTTCGTAGGTGCGTCCGGATGCAAGCCGATTCTCCTCCCGGCGTGTGGACCACAACAAGATGGGACCCAACGATGCAGCGGTGAGGCGGGCGATGACCGGAAACTCCTTCTCGACTTCGCGGCGCAGTTTGTGGATCTGCTCGCTCACGCTACGATTGACCTTCTTGAATTCCCGCTCCATGGCCCAAAGCGCCGCATTATAAGCACTGCTCAGCTTTTTCGCTTCTCGTGCGAAGCGCTCGCGGACGCGCGCATCCGGGTAGTCCTTGTAGCGTCGCCAGCCGAGCAGCATGGTCTGGCACATGCGATAAAGACTCGGCCCGTTGCGCTCGAAATCGCGCCAGAACGCCCAGTCCAGGAACCTTTTTGAATCCTCGCGCGAAATTGCGTGGTGGCGGAAGTTGAATTTGTACTGCCCATGCACGTCGGCGAAATCAACATCCGTCAGCATTCGGCCCTGATCAGACATTTCCTCGTACAGCGGTGTGCCCGGAACTGGCGTGTAGAGCATAAACTGGTGGAAATCGGTCTGATAGTCAACTGCCGATTCGATTTCTCCGACGATGTTGTCCGGGGTGTGGTGCTCGAGCCCGATGATGGTCGAGCCCTGCACTCGTATGCCATGTTCGCGAAGCTCGCGCGTGAGTTGCCCTACGTCCGAACCGTGCAGCTTGTTATAACTGGACTTGGGAGATTCCAAACCCATCCACACCCAGGAAATGCCAAGTTCAACCAGTTCCAGCATGGTGTACTTGCGAATCGCATTGACGGAAGCAAAGACGGCGAACTCCCAGCTCTTGCCTGCCTGCTTCATGCGTTCCAGCAAGCGCATGGCACGCGTGCGTTGAAGCAGGAAGTTCTCGTCCATCACAAAGAAGGAATGTACTTTGAGTTCGGACTCGATCTTGCACATCACGTCAAACAGTTCGTCGCCGGTCTGGTAAAAGTTGACAAACTTCCCTTTACCGCCAAAAAAAGCCGACGTGGTACAGAAGTTGCATCCCATCGGGCACCCCACCGACGGAATGATGGTTGCCGCCGTCCCGCCCTTCCGCTGCGGCAGGCGTATGCCCATGATGCGTGTTTGTAGACCGGAGACAATGGCGGGATGACGGACGGGCGCGTGCTCGTCTTCGCCAAGGTACCGACGCATCCACGCGATGCCTTCTCCGCGCACGATGTGGTCGGCATCGATCATTGCTTCCAGGCCGGGAATGGCAGCTACATGTCCGCCCACCGCGATCACCGAACCCGGCGACAATTCCCTCACCATGCGGCACATCTCCCGGACCTTCAAAACATTCACGATGATCGAAGAGATACCAACGACGTCGTAGTGGTTGGTGGTTAATTCTCGAGCAAAGCTTTCGCGCGTCGGGAAATCGAGCACGCTGCAGGGTGCTGAAATGTTTTCCTGAATCAACATGATGCCCCATGAGCGATGGAACATGCGCAGCGAGAAGCTGCCTTGCGCGCGCGTGACCTGGTTGTGATAGAGCTCCATGGGATTGATGGAGCGGCTGCCAAATTCGTCGTCTTGTGCGTAAGGCCCGAAGACTGAACTCAGCAAAATACGAGCGTTACTGCCCTTTGGATGAGTTTCCATATGATTGTTGTTTAGAGCGTAGCCCTCGGCAAAATTCTTCGCAGTGATCTTTAATACAAGTTACAAAACTATTACATGTGGGCGTCCGAGATCGGGACGGTTTCCGAGGCACGGATGTCACCATTTGCTTTCGACACAGCCCAAAAAAAATACAGGGCGAGTGGCGTACACCCGCCCTGCAACGTCCGTCTTCAGGTCGTTTAAAAGAATCCCAACGCCTTCGGGCTGTAACTTACCAGCAGGTTCTTGGTCTGTTGGTAGTGGTCGAGGATCATCTTGTGGGTCTCGCGGCCAAAACCCGACTGTTTGTATCCTCCGAATGCGGCATGCGCCGGATACAGGTGGTAGCAGTTTGTCCACACGCGGCCGGCCTTGATTTCGCGGCCTACGCGGTAGGCGTTGGTGGCATTGCGTGACCAGACGCCAGCGCCCAGGCCGTAGACCGTGTCGTTGCCGATCGCAATGGCGTCTTCGAGGTCCTTGAACTTGGTCACGGAGAGTACGGGACCGAAGATCTCTTCCTGGAAGATGCGCATCTTGTTGTGACCGGTAAAGACGGTCGGTTTGACGTAGTAGCCGTTTTCCAGATCGTTTCCGAGATGAGCTTGTTCGCCGCCAATGGCGCAACGCGCTCCCTCGCCCTTGCCGATCTGGATGTAGCCTAGAATCTTCTCCAATTGATCGCGCGACGCCTGCGCGCCCATCATCGTGGAAGGATCAAGCGGATTGCCGACCTTGATCTTGCCCACGCGGGCCACTGCGCGTTCCAGGAACTTGTCGAAGATCGATTCCTGAATCAGAGCGCGGGACGGGCAGGTGCACACTTCGCCTTTGTTGAAGGCGAACAGGGCAAAGCCTTCCAGTGCCTTGTCGAAGTATTCATCGTCAGCGTCCATCACGTCGGCAAAGAAGATGTTGGGAGACTTGCCGCCCAACTCCAGGGTTTGCGGGATGATGGGTTCAGAAGCGTACTGCATGATCAGGCGGCCGGTCGTGGTTTCTCCGGTGAATCCGATTTTCGCAATGCGGGAGTTGCTGGCCAGGGCTTTTCCAATCTCGCCTCCGGGGCCAGTGACTACGTTGAGGACGCCAGGTGGTAGCAAATCCCCAATCAGCCCCATCAGCACCAACAAGCTGAGCGGTGTGTTGGAAGCCGGCTTGATCACCACACAATTCCCAGCAACGATGGCGGGCGCCAGTTTCCAGGCAGCCATCAATAGCGGGAAATTCCAGGGAATGATCTGACCGACGACGCCAAGAGGTTCCTTGAAATGATAGGCGATGGTGTCGTTATCGATCTCGCCCACTGTGCCTTCCTCGGCGCGGATGCAGCCGGCGAAGTAACGGAAGTGATCGATGGAAAGAGGAACGTCGGCGGCACGAGTCTCGCGAATCGGCTTGCCGTTGTCCAGCGTTTCGGCGAGGGCCAAAAGTTCGAGATTTTCTTCCATCTTGTCGGCGATCTTAAGCAGGATGGAGGAGCGGAGCGCGGGGGCGGTGCGGCCCCAGAGATCCTTGACTGCATGGGCTGCGTCGAGAGCTTTCTCAACGTCTTCTGCTGATGAACGGGCAATCTCGCAAATCGGCTCACCGTTGATCGGGCTGTAATCGGTAAAATACTTTCCCTTCACCGGCGCGACCCATCGGCCGCCGATGAAGTTCTCATACTTGGATTTGACGCCGCCCTTGCGAAGCGTGTCCACCGCTTGCTGGACGGATGTTTGTTTCACGAGATCTGCAACTGCCATGACGATATCTCCTTATTTATGAATGTTCAGAACGCGATAATTCCCCGTGTGCGACGAACATAGCGCTGAAGTTGGCGAGCGTCGGTGAGCCTCGTCACGTCTATCTGTGATGGTTGCCCAACCCGCTCAAAAAATGGACAGAGGCGGACGTCGTTGCTCGCATTGTGCGGCGAGCGCAGGAATCCGCCTCTTGCTTAACTTGCGCAACGCAGAATCACACGATCCGAGAACTCAGGTGACCTAGGAACTCAGGCGACCGCGTGACTCTTATATGGCTTAGCACCGGTTGATTTCTTGGCACCGGACTCCGCGGCGATGTCGAGAACGATTCGACCGTTAACCTTCCCCTTCTTGAGCCGGTCAAAAATATCGTTGATCGATCCCAGCGGTTGCTCCTCGATGGTCGCCTTCACCTTGCCTTCGGCGGCAAACTGCAGTGCTTCCTCGAGGTCCTTGCGCGTGCCCACAATCGAACCCCGCACGGTCTGGCCATTCAGCACCAGATCGAAAATAGAGACGGGGAATTCGCCAGGAGGCAGGCCATTCAGCACGCAGGTTCCGCCCCGGCGTAGCGTTCCGAGCGCCTGTTTGAACGCGGGCAGAGACACGGCGGTGACCAATACACCATGAGCGCCTCCGATTTTTGTCTGGATCGTCTGCACTACGTCTTCTTCCTTCGCATCCACGGTTACATCTGCCCCGAGCTTGCGGGCCAATGCCAGCTTCTCCGGTCCGATGTCAATGGCGGCGACGTGCAACCCCATAGCCTTCGCATATTGGACCGCGACGTGGCCGAGACCGCCCACACCCGAGATCACGACCCACTCGCCGGGCCGCGCTTGCGTTTGTTTCAAACCCTTGTAAGTGGTAACGCCGGCGCAGAGAATCGGCGCGGCATCGATAAACGACAGTTTGTCTGGAATGCGGCCCAGGTAATCTGCCTGGCCCAACGCATACTCAGCGAAGGTGCCGTTTACGGTATAACCCGACATCTGTTGCTCCGGACAGAGCGTTTCCCACCCGGTAAGGCAGAATTCACAATGCCCGCAGGCGCTGTGCAGCCATGCGATTCCGACGCGATCGCCTTCCTTCAAGTGGGTAACGCCCGGGCCCAGCTTGGCTACGAAACCTGCGCCTTCATGTCCGGGTGTAAAGGGCAGAGTTGGTTTGATCGGCCAATCGCCATCCGCCGCGTGCAGGTCGGTATGACAGACACCGCTCGCCGCGATCTCGACCAGTGCCTGTCCAGGCCCTGGATCTGGAATTGGAACTTCCCGAATCTTCAATGGCTCGCCGAATTTATCGACGAAGGCCGCTTTCATTGTTTTCGCCATAGTATGTCTCCTGGGAGTCCACCGTCTATTGGACTGCTTGCAGTCCAGCGGACTCGGAATCAATTTGAATTAAACTGCGAAACGCCCGCCTGCTTTCTGCCGAGCACATTACTTCACTTACTTCCCTTGGGTTCTTCGATTGTTCGTCCAGCGGAGCCGAAAGGAGTTACCGCATGAAATCAAAAGCCATGGTCGCCAATTCCGTGCGACCTGTATGTGACGGAGCGCACAGGCGTATGTGCGCCAGGGCACGCGCAGAGTCCTTCCGTTGCAAGAATGCGAGCGAGAAGCTGTCATCGGACGGATCAGCCTGGCGCAGGTCTTTGTATTCCGGATTCATGGATTTCCCAGCGCGATCGAAGGTTTTAGTGAACGGGGGCGCAACTGCGTGCATCCGGTGTCAATGCGTGCGGACAGTGAGCACGGGTACCTTACTGTTTCTGACGACATACTCTGCGACGCTGCCCAGCAGTAAATGCGCCAAGCCTGAACGGCCATGGGTTCCCATGATGATCATTTGGCACTTCAATTCCAATGCGGCATCCACAATCGCGGGTCGCGGCGAACCTTCGCGAACCAATGTCTCTGCATCGGGTATCAGCTGCTTTAGCCCATCCATACGCTGCCGGGCTTGCTCTCGAAGCAGGGGAAGCGGATCAAGGCCAGCGGTCACGCAACTTGTTTCTGCCAAGCTAAAGATGTCGATGACATGCAGTGGAACCAACTTCGCTCGGAATGCCGCGGCAAGAGACTGGGCCCACTCCAAAGCTTTGCTCGCCTGATCCGAAAAGTCGGTGGCCACAAGAATTCGTGAAATCCTGGGGAAGTTGGCGGTTGGTTGATTCTTCGCATTCATATTTGCCCGCTTGATCTATGGAATAAGAAAAGGGACAAAGATCAAAAGTCAGATCCTTACACTCCAAAGGCGTACAATCCCCTTACCCCTTGGAGTGCTGTTTGGCCTTTTCGATGTATTCCTCCAGTTGCTGCTTCTGTGGGTAGTTCGGGTTCTTTTGCAGCAACTCTTCCCAGGCTTCGACCGCGCCGTTGGGATCGCTCTTGCCTTGCCAGCGAACTATGCCCAGGTTGAACAGCGTTCCGGGATGATCGGGCTGATACTTCAGCGCCTTCTGGAACTCGGCGATGGCCCCGTCGGCGTCTCCGGTATACCAGAGCGACGTGCCCAGATCGGTTAACAAGTCTGCGTTCTTAGGCTGGCTCTTGGCTGCGAGTCGGTAGTACTTGACCGCCTCCTGGTATTGCTGCCCGTCGTAGTACAGATTGCCTACCTTCACAATTGTGTCGACGTCGTCAGGGTTGGTCTTCAGGGTCTCAAGCAGCGGGGCGACCGACTGGTTCAACATTTCTTTTTGTTGCGCGGGAGTCACTTGGGCCTGCGTCGACGTGCTTGCCGCGCTGTCGTTGGCACGAAGCGCTACGGTTGTCTCTGAAGCAGGCGAAGCGGAGCCGCGAAACAGGTAGCCGAGGGCTACGCCCAGCACCAGGCAAAAGACTGCCAGCATGTACGCCTGTGTACCAGTCCAGCTTCCGCGTTCGGCGGTTTGGGGATGAGATACAAAGTGCGCTGTCTGCTCCACTTTTTCCATGGGTTTTCGCTACTCCTTTTAGGGTCTGGTGCCGGCAAGCGCCGTTTCGGGCGGTTGAAGATGGAACAGTTGCCGCAAAGCAGTGGTCATCTGTTCCTGCTGCACTTTTTCTGGAAGTTCCTTTAGTTCGCGGGCCAGGGACCCGGCGATTCTTTGTGTCATCCGGGACATGACTGCGTTTAACATTTCATCCTGGTCTTTGGAGAACGGTCCGTTCTCTTGTCGAAAGGAATCCAGTTCTTGCCGGCAAATCTCGTCCAGCCGCAGGCGCAGAGCGACGATGGTCGGAACTACGCGCTCCGCCATCAGCTTGCGACGGAAACCTTGCGCCTCGGCTTGCAGAATCTTCTGTGCGGCGGCTGCGGCAGCCTCGCGCTCGCCCGCGTTGTGGTCGACGACGTTTTCCAGGTCATCGAGGTCATACAGGAAAACCCCCTCGACGTCGCGCACGCCGGAGTCGATGTCGCGGGGCATCGCGATATCCACGATCACCAGAGGCTGATCTTTACGCCCCCGACTCTTGCGTTCGCTAATCAGGATCTCGGCTTCCTCGCGGCTCAGAATCGTATGTGGGCACGATGTCGAGCTGATGATGATGTCGGCTTCCGCCATGTGTTGCCAGCGCTCCTCGAACGGGATCGCGAGGCCACCCAGCTTCGCGGCAAGTTCAGCCGCATGCTCGAGTGTGCGATTAATCACCAGGACAGAGCTGGCTCCGTGGTTGAGCAATCCACGAGCTGAGAGTTCACTCATCTTGCCCGCGCCCAGCAGGAGAACATTTTTGTTTTCGAGCGTGCCGAAAATCTGCCGTGCGAGCTCGACGGCGGCATAAGGAATCGAAACCGCCGCGTTGCCAATCGCCGTCTCACTGCGCACCCGCTTCGAGACGGTGAGCGCCTTTTGCAGCACGGTGTCGAGGAAGCGGCCGGTCGCCCCCATCTTCTGCGCTTGTTGCCAAGCCTGTTTCACCTGAGAGACGACCTGGGGCTCGCCCACTACCATGGAATCGAGGCTGGATGCGACTCGGAAGATATGGAGAAGGGCAGCTTCATCCAGTAAGCGGTAGAAGTGCTTCCACTCGCACAGCTTGAGTCCATATTCGGCTCCGAGCAGCCGCATCACCGAGTTGGCGGCCAGGGTGACGTCGTCGGCCCACAGCCAAAACTCCGTCCGGTTGCAGGTGGCCATGACAATCACTTCGTCGATGCCTTCCGCCCTTGACAGCTGCGCCAAGGCTTCGTACCGCCGGTTTTCGGCGATCCAGAAGCGTTCCCGCACGGCTACCGGGGCTGTTCGGTAGTTCAGGCCGACGACCATTAGAGAGGGTTCCAAGACTTATCTCCTGCAAACCACTACTGGGAAAGGCATGCTCCGTGCCAAAGCATGGCTCCGCGCACGAGCAGTAATCGACGTGTGTTTTCATTGAGTTACGGCGGTTGGAGTCGGGCAGAACGCGGGGCTTGCCAGGCTAAGATTGCGGGATATCACGCTGAACCGCGTGTTTTAGCCCCTGAGGCATTTCACCACAGAGACACAGAGAAAGTCTGCCCGGTTCGAGTCGATTCCCCACGAATGCTGAAAACCCTCCTTAAAGTACGCTGATCGTTAAAGTGGCTGCTGATCGTGCCGCGCAAAAACGAAAAGGCTCCAAAAAGCTCAGTTCGATGTAGAATTTCGGGCTTTGACGTTAATCTACGGCGAGAACCACCAGGGTGGCGTCGTCTTGGAAATGCGCGCCGCAAAAATCCGAAACCATCGCCAGCAGTTGCTCATTCAATTCAGCAGCGGAGCTGGCCGTGTGCGCCTTGACGAATGCAGCGACCCTCTCCACTCCAAACTCTTCGCCTTGCGCGTCCTCGGCTTCGGTGATGCCGTCGGTAAATAGGAGCAGCCTGTCTCCGGGCTTCAGGTTGACGCTGCAGTCTTGGTAATTCCACGAGGGGAAAACGCCGAGCACCGCGCCACCCTGATCCAGGGTGTGCGCAGCCCCGGCCGAAACCAGAATGGGATAAGGATGACCGGCATTGCAGTAGCGAAACATGCCTGTATTGCCATCGAGAACGCCGCAGAGAGACGTCACGAACTTATTAGCAGCGACGCTTTCGCACAGCATGCCGTTCACGATCCCGCAGACGCGCGCCGGGCTATCCAAGTCGCGAACGGATGCGCGCAGGCTGGCCTGGACATTGGCCATAAGCAAGGCGGCGGGAACGCCCTTGCCGGAGACATCGGCAATGCACACGGCCAGTCTGTTGCCGTCGAGCCGCAGTACATCGAAGTAATCTCCGCCGACCTCGCGCGCCGGGCGCCAGGCGGTGGCTACGGCGATTCCCGGAAGCTGAGGAATTTCCTTGGGTAAAAGCGACAGCTGGATATCGCGTGCGCGTTGCAATTCTTGCTCGTGGATTTCCAGGCGAGCCGCGCCCGACTGGACCATGCCCTGCAGTTCGACGTTACGGCGCTCAAGGCGCGCCTTCGTCTTGCCGTAGAGAAAATTCGTCACGCCATAGACGAGGTGATCAAGAAGGGCATCTTCCAGCCAGTGGCGATCAAGTGCTCAAGCGATTGCGGATCAGGCGGGGCCAACCACCAGACAATTACGCTGCTCAGCGCGTAAACGGGAAACATCACGACGCATAGCACGCTGAGGAAGATCAGCCAGTCATAGGGAGACGGTTTTTCGTACAGGGCATGCAGCCATTGCATCGGGGGCGAAACGAAATTGCCAATGCACAGCGAGTACAAGATGACGGTGAAAGGATTTATGGGCTGGCCAATTGCCCAGAAAGTCGAGCCGACCACGAGAGCAATGAACAGATAGATCCCCTGATCGCGGAAGAAAGTGGTCAACGATTTGGAGTCAATGATCAGGATCCGCGCCTCGACGGTGATTGGCCCTTCGACGAGAGGAGCGTCCTGTTACCGTGCGACTTCCACCGGGACCGTATCCTTCTCCTTCAAACTTGTCGTACGCGGCTGGTAGACGCAGAACGGCTCCTCGTCGAGATAGTTGCCGGTTGCGGCGTAGGCGCGCGCGCGGCAGCCCATGCAAATATTGCGGAACTCGCAACAGCCGCACTTGCCCTTCAGGTTGTTGACGTCGCGGAGTTGATTGAACACCACCGAGTTTTCCCAGATGTCGGCGAACGATTGCTTTTTCAGGTCTCCTGCCAGGGCCGGCAAATATCCACAGGGATAGACCTCGCCTTGATGAGAGATGAAACACACCGCGGTTCCAGCCAGGCATCCCTTAGTCATGGCGTTCATGTCGGAAGGATGCGTGCCGGGGTGCCCGATTGCGTGTCCGATCCCATGAGGCTTCAGTTCGATGCCGGTTGAGCCGGGCATTGCCATCTCGGTAGGGCCGATACTCGGCAAATGCTGCGCCACTTCAGCCACCGGATGAGCAGCCTGAGCGGCTGCAGCTTCGGAACGGCGTTCCGCGACACGGCGTTGGCGAACCACCCGGAAGTAGTGTGGCGCACAGGTCGCTTTGAGCTCGATTCCACCTTCGAGCGAGCGATCGTAGAACCAGTTCAGCATGCGCTCGTACTCCTCCGGCGGAACCATCTGTTCGGCAGCGATATCCACGCCGCAGCCCACCGGCACCAACAGGAAGGTATGCAGCGCATCCGCTCCCAGCGACTTCGCCAGTTCGAGCACCAGCGGAAGCTGATGGGCATTGTGGCGGGCGATCGTAGTGTTGATCTGCACCGACATGCCCAGATTCTTCAAATTGCGGAAACCGGCAATGGCGGCATCGAATGCGCCGGGAATGCCGCGGAAGGTGTCGTGGGTAAGCGCATCAGCGCCGTCCAGGCTGATAGCAACTCGACGTACACCGCTGTCGACGATCATTTGCGCAACGTGCTTGGTAACCAGCGTGCCGTTCGTCGCTAACGCGACGCGCAGACCTTTGTCGGTGCCATAACGCGCCAACTGAAAAATATCCGAACGGAAAAGCGGTTCACCTCCGCTCAACACCAGAATTGGAGTGGACACCTCGGCGATCTGATCGATGATCTCGCATGCAGATTGGGTTGAGAGGTCAGACGGAGAACTCAGCTCGGTAGCGCTGGCACGGCAATGGATACAGCGGAGGTTACAGCCTTTGGTCAACTCCCAGAAAACTAGTCTCGGCTTGTTCTGGTTTGCCTGACCTGAATGCTGCCCGTTGCCGTTTGCCGATGCCATATGCAACCTCCCTATGTACTTTAGCCTGTGGTTCTGCTGCTCACCCTTGGCGAAACAATAGAAGAGGATGAATCGACAGGCGGTGACAGTCATCACCCGAAATTGTGATCTCGATCACAAGACCTAAGTCGTTATGTTTCTTATCCGGGCGATGGAGAACAGCCATCCCGCCCGTCCCGCCGGGCGGGGACGCCCGGCCTCCAGTAACGGGATGTGCGCCTAGTTGTGGTTTGCGATCTCGCGCAGCGCTGCCGTGTTTCGAATCAGCAGCGTCGAACCCTTCGACTGCACGATCTGACGCCTCTTCATTTCAGCAAACAGCCGGGTCACTGTCTCTCGCGACGTCCCAATCATCTGTGCGATCTCCTCGTGAGTGAGCCTCAGCTTCAGCCGCGGTTCCGCCTTGGAAGATTCGCCGTTCTTGCAGCTCCATTCCAGAAGCAGGTTCGCCAATTTCTCGGCGGCAGAGTGGGACAGTCCGAGCGAGCGTACTTCCTGGCAAGCCGTGTGATACTTGTCGCTTAACTGCTCTGCCACTTTGAAGCAGGCCTCAACATCGTCCTTCAGGAAACGAAGAAAGTCATCGCGCTTTACGAAGTTGACCTGGCAGGGGTCCAGTGTCTCTGCCGTGACTTCGTAAGGTTTGCCCGAGATGGTGGCGCTCAATCCCAGTACTTCCCCTGGCTCGGCAAGTTTCACAATCATGGTTCTGCCGTTCGGAGAGTTAATGGAAAGCTTTACGCTGCCTTTGCAGAGCACGAAGATGCCGCGTGGCAGCTGCCCTTCGACAAACAGCACAGCTCCTTGAGGATACGCGGTCGCATACTTGATGCTTTCAAAGGCGTGCAGCGCGGTCGCCGGCAGATCGCAGAAGATCCGATCCGCCCGTAGCTTGCAGGTAAGACAGCTTTCTACAATTTCCATTCCGTATGGTGAGAGCATAAACTAGCCTCCTCGAAAACCCTTCTATGACGGCCTCGGGTCGGGCTGACTGGTTGAGTCGCGTTCCTGCGCAGTCCACAGCCAGCGGGGCCAGTCCCGTCTGAGGTCAGTGTCTGCCCGGATGAAACGTTTGGCTGTGCTGCAAGGCACACGCCGTTGTGACCTTGCTCACAGCAGCGTGTGTGACGTGCGTCACAAGCGTCTGTGATGTGCCTTGCTGCGTTCAGGCCTCGTATCGTCCATTCTTAAGCAGTCAAAGTGGGAGCGGGGAAGTTACAGACTCTATTGAACACAAGGGCGGTCGACGTTATGAAGCGCAAGTTCAAGACCATGGATGCAAACGAGGCGGTCGCCTACGTCGCCTATCGGGTTAACGAAGTGATTGCCATTTATCCCATTACTCCTTCCTCGAACATGGGCGAATGGGCGGACGAGTGGTCGTCGCAAAGAATCCAGAACATCTGGGGCACGGTTCCCCACGTGATGGAGATGCAGAGCGAAGGCGGAGCCGCCGGGGCTGTGCACGGCGCGCTGCAGACTGGCTCGCTGGCCACAACCTTTACTGCCTCCCAGGGCTTGCTGCTCATGATCCCGAACATGAATAAGATTGCGGGAGAACTTACGCCCACAGCGTTCCACGTTTCTGCTCGTACCTTGGCTACCCACGCGCTCTCGATTTTCGGCGACCATTCGGATGTCATGTCCTGCCGCGCTACCGGATTCGCCATGCTCAGTTCCAATTCCGTGCAGGAAGCCATGGACATGGCACTGATCGCGCACGCCGCTGCGCTCGAATCGCGCATTCCTTTCCTGCATTTCTTCGACGGCTTCCGAACCTCGCATGAGGTCAACAAAATCGAAATGCTTGCAGAAGACGATATGCGGGCGCTCATCAACATGGATCGCATCATCGAGCATCGCCAGCGCGCCCTCTCGCCGGACCATCCCGTTTTGCGCGGCACGGCGCAGAATCCCGATGTGTTTTTCCAGATGCGCGAGCGGGCGAACTCTTACTACGACGCTTGCCCAGAAATCGTTCAATCCGTAATGACTAAGTTCGCCGAGGCTGTGGGGCGGTCCTATCACTTGGTGGACTATGTTGGTGCGCCGGATGCCGATCGCGTGATCGTATTGATGGGGTCGGGCGCAGAGGTGGCTCACGAAGCCGTCGAGTATCTCAACGCGCGAGGCGAAAAGCTTGCGCTGCTGAAAGTGCATTTGTATCGTCCCTTCCCGGTGCAGGCGTTCCTGGAAGCCTTGCCTGCCAGCGTGCGGAAGATCGCCGTCCTCGATCGCACCAAGGAATCGGGCGCGATCGGCGAACCGCTCTATCTCGATGTGGTGAACGCGCTGCACGAAGGCGTCAAAGCAGGCTACAGCCCTCGGCTGACTGCGCCGGTGGTTGTCGGTGGCCGCTACGGGCTCTCTTCCAAAGAATTCACCCCCGCAATGGTCAAGGCGGTCTACGACAATCTGAAAGCGGATCAGTTCGATCACCAGGTAAAAGATCATTTCACCATTGGCATTCAGGACGACGTCAGCCACACCAGTTTGTCCTACAATCCCGAGTTTTCAACCGAGCCTGACAATGTTGTCCGCGCCATGTTTTACGGTCTGGGCGCGGACGGTACAGTGGGTGCCAATAAGAATTCGATCAAAATCATTGGTGAGAACACCGACAACTACGCGCAGGGCTACTTCGTCTACGATTCGAAGAAGTCGGGGGCGGCAACTATTTCGCACCTCCGCTTCGGACCGCAGCCCATTCGCTCGAGTTATCTGGTCTCGAAAGCTAATTTTGTGGCTTGTCATCAGTGGATATTCCTCGAGCGCTATGACATGCTCAGTGCCCTGGTTTCCGGCGGCACTTTCCTGCTCAACAGCCCCTTCGGGAAGGATGAAGTTTGGGACCATCTCCCGCGTCCGGTTCAGGAGCAGCTCATTGCGAAGCGCGCCAAGTTCTACGTAATCGACGCCTACCAGGTAGCGCGCGACACCGGCATGGGCAGCCGCATGAACACGATTTTGCAGGTGTGCTTCTTCGCCATCTCTAAGGTTTTACCAGGGGATCAAGCGATCGAGGCGATTCGCAAATCGATTCGCGACACCTACGGCCGCAAGGGCGAAGAGATCGTACAGAAGAACATGAAAGCCGTGGACGAAACTCTGGCGCACTTGTTCGAAGTGAAAGTCCCGGCCGAATTGAGCAGCACCATTGAGATGCCGCCACCGTTCTCTCCCTCAGCCCCGGAATTCGAGCGAGACGTACTGGGCGTGATCTACGCGGGACGCGGCGATGAATTGCCTGTCAGTGCATTCCCCGTAGATGGAACTTTCCCGACTGGCACCGCAAAATGGGAGAAGCGCAACCTGGCGCTCGAAATTCCCACCTGGGATCCGAAGATTTGCATCCAGTGCGGAAAGTGCGCCATGGTTTGTCCGCACTCGGTGATTCGCATCAAGGTTTACGACACGAAAGAACTGCAAGGCGCTCCCGCAACGTTCAAGTCCACGGAGAGCCGCGACAAAGAATGGCAAAGTCTCAAATATACAATTCAAGTGGCGCCGGAAGACTGCACCGGTTGCGGCATCTGCGTTGAAGTTTGTCCGGTGAAGAACAAGGCCGAAACGCGGCTCAAGGCGATCAACATGGTACCGCAGCCTCCGCTGCGCGTGCCCGAGCGCGACAACTGGGACTTCTTTCTCAAGATCCCGGAACTCGACCGCCGTAACATTAAGGTCACCAATATCCGCCAACAGCAAGTTCAGGAACCGCTGTTTGAGTTCTCCGGCGCCTGCTCCGGTTGCGGGGAAACTCCATATCTCAAGCTGATGTCGCAGCTGTTTGGCGACCGCGCAATCATTGCCAACGCTACGGGATGCTCGTCGATTTACGGTGGCAATCTGCCGACTACGCCTTGGACGAAAAACGCCGCCGGCCGCGGACCTGCCTGGTCAAACTCTCTGTTCGAAGACAACGCGGAATTCGGCCTGGGCTTCCGCCTCTCGATCGATAAGCAGACCGAGTTCGCACAGGAACTGGTGAAACGCGTGGCAGGAACGATCGGCGAAGAACTCGCTACGGCGATACTCAGTTCCCCGCAGAAAGATGAATCCGACATCTACGAACAACGCCAGCGCGTAGACCTGCTAAAGGAAAAACTCCTCGGATTGAATTCGTTGGACGCCAAGCAACTGCTCGCAGTCGCCGACCTGCTGGTCAAGAAAAGCATTTGGATCGTTGGCGGGGACGGCTGGGCTTATGACATCGGCTACGGCGGTCTCGATCACGTGTTGGCCAGCGGACGCAACGTGAACGTGCTGGTGCTCGACACCGAGGTCTACTCAAACACGGGAGGTCAGGCCTCCAAATCCACCCCGCGTGCCGCAGTGGCGAAATTCGCCGCTGGCGGCAAGCCGGGTCCGAAGAAAGATCTCGGGCTCATCGCGATGAGCTACGGCAACATTTATGTCGCAAGCGTGGCCATGGGCGCAAAAGACGAACACACGCTGAAAGCATTCCTCGAAGCTGAGGCCTACAACGGGCCCAGCCTCATCATCGCGTATTCGCACTGCATCGCTCACGGCATCAACATGACCACGGCGATGTCGAATCAGAAAGCGGCAGTCGATTCTGGACAGTGGCTACTCTATCGCTACAACCCGGAACGTGCGGCGCAGGGCGAGAATCCGCTGACCCTCGATTCACGAACGCCTACGCGCAAAGTTGCGGATTATCTGCAGATGGAAACGCGTTTCAAGATGCTCACTAAGAGTAATCCGGACGAGGCCAAGCATCTCTGGCATGAGGCGCAGCATGACGCCGAGACCCGCTTCCACCTCTATGAATATCTGGCGCAGCGGAAGAACGGCAAAGAACCGGCTAACCCGCCGCAGCCGAAAGAGACGCAGCCAGCTGCGTCTCTACAGAAAACGTAAGACAGCGGTAGAGACGTTGCTTGCAACGTCTCGCATACCAGGAGGAACGATGATCGATCTAAGCACCACTTACCTCGGTTTGCGGCTCCGCACGCCTTTGGTCGCTTCCGCATCGCCACTATCGCAAGACCTCGACGGCATACGCCATCTCGAAGAGGCAGGCGCATCCGCCGTGGTGTTGTATTCGCTGTTCGAGGAGCAGTTGCGGCAGGAAAGCTTCGAACTGGAACATCATCTGGCGGAAGGGACAGACAGCTTCGCCGAGGCCGCCTCATTTTTCCCGCAGCCGGCTGAATTCCACTTGGGTCCCGAGGGATATCTAAATCACATCCGCCGTGCCAAGGAAGCAGTATCGGTGCCCATTATCGCGAGCCTAAACGGGAGCACGGTTGGCGGATGGACGAATTATGCCAAGCAGATCGAGCAGGCCGGAGCGGACGCCCTGGAATGTAACATCTACTCCATTCCCACCGATCCTGACCTCACCTCCGCTGCAGTCGAGCAACAATATCTCGACATTCTCAAGGCGGTGAAGTCGGTCGTGACGATTCCCGTCGCGGTGAAGGTAAGCCCTTTTTTCAGCAATATGGCCAATATGGCGAAGCGGTTCGATCAGGCGGGCGCGAACGGACTGGTGTTGTTCAACCGCTTCTATCAACCCGACATTAACCTCGATGAGTTGGAGATCCAGCCCAATGTGTTGCTCAGCACTCCGCAAGCGCTGCGGCTTCCGCTGACCTGGATCGGCATCCTTTCCGGCCGCATCCGAGCCAACCTGGCAGCTACCAGCGGCGTGCACGGTCCAGAGGATGTCGTCAAACTGTTGATGGTCGGTGCCGACGTTACCATGCTCTGCTCGACCCTGCTGCGGAACGGCATCAGGCATCTTCGATACATCGAAGATGGCTTGCTGTTATGGATGGAGAAGCACGAATACGATTCAGTGCAGCAAATGAAGGGGAGCATGAGTCAGATCCGCTGTCCCAATCCCTCAGCCTTCGAACGTGCGCAGTACATGAAGGCGGTGAAAAGTGTGCAGCACGTCATGGTCACCGGCCGCGAAGCCTGGAGAATTCTTAGCGGAGACTAGAACATCACTTTTGCAATACACGCCCACCGGTCACGACGGCTCGTCTCAATCCTCTGAAACAGCGAGAGCGGGCACAAGCGGGGCTTGTGCCCTGGCTGGCTTTGCAGTTCCCGGTTTACAGATCCTGCCCAGACCCACTACTTCGCCTGCAAAGACTCAACGTACTTGGTAAGGTTTGCCTCGCGTTGCTGCACCTCGCCCTCGTGTCCGTGGCTCATGTTCCAAAATAACGAGCCCCATACCGGCATTTCCTTGGATCCGTGCGCGGGGACAGCGGATTGGCCGCTGATCGCGTACATCACTTTCATGGCAGGGAATTTCCCTCCGTTGTTCTTGCTCAGAGTAGTAAGGTCAGTGGGAGGAACCTTCAGCGCAGTGGCAGCAGGGCCTCCGCCTTTGCCGTCAGTTCCGTGGCACACGGCACAGTAGGTCGTGTACATTTCCTTGCCCGAGGCGGGCGACGTGGGCTGAATGTTGGAGTGCTGGATCACTTTCTGATTTTGATCCTGCGGTTGGTCCTGCGCGGCGACCATGCAGGTGATAACGATTACGGCGGTAAATATTAAAGCCAGTTTCTTTATAAACATCACATTTCTCCTTAGAACCGAGACTGTCTTTTCTTCAGTCCAGGCATACTCAAACTTAACGCTCGACTACGTTGTACCTTCCACTCTCATCCGCTATTGCGCCGACGTTCTCCATCCTTGGTCGGTCCGCGCTAGCGCTAATGTCGATTTGGTCGGATTCCCGTGATAGAAGTCAGCTTCGTATTTATTGATCAGGGTTTCGCGGTCCCAGAGATTGAAGCCCTTCACCAGCGAGCCGCCTGCGTCAAACAGGTCTCCCATTTGGTTGGGTACCCATTTCCAGGTGTACTCGATGGTTGCGTTGTTCACTCCGCTCATGGTGACTGCAGTGATGCTCACCAGTTGGCGCTGAGCCAGGGGAACTTGATAGGAGAACGTGCCATCCGTTTCCTTCGATTTCCTGACGCCTGGCAGCACGCTCATCAGATGTTCTCCTGCTGGAGTGAGCGAGATCACTTCGCTGCCGCGGGGTGCAGAAGCCAATTTCACAAGGCCGGCCTTTTCCAGCAATCGATAATGAGGGTCTCCCGGTTTCTCAATGACGCTGGGCTTCACCAGACCGGTGTGGAAATGAATGACCGCGGGACCGGGTCCCTGGAGGGCCGATGCCACGATCACGCTCGCCTCCTGCGCACTGAGCGGTGCTCTCGCCCGGACCTGCAATGCGATGTACGCCACCGTACCCACAATCGCCGTTACCAGACACGCCATCAGCAGCAGCGGCAAAAACGCTGAACGCCTTTCCATTTCAACCTCAGCTTCAAACATGGCATCCTCCTCTCGAAAAGGTCCCAATTCGTCCACCACTCTCTAATTCTTAGTCCACCCTTTCCCCAATTGCGGTGATCAAAGGCACAAGTGATTGTGTCTCCTATCACCATGAGGCTGTACCTGAGGAAAACTCGGTTCCTCAGCGTGTGCGCGTCCTCACCTACGTCCGTGACTCCTGTCACATCCAGCTGCGCCGCCACAACGCAATAATGACGTCAAGATTTCGGGGAGTTTTCTACCGCCCCGAGGGTGGAGATCCCGTGGCAAAAGGACGTGTTTCCGTTGTCGTCGAGCGCTGCAAAGCCTGCGGTTTTTGCGTGGAGTTCTGTCCGACCCACGTGCTCGCGCTCTCTTCCGCTTTCAACTCCAAGGGCTACCATCCACCGCACGTGGTGCATCCGGAAAAGTGCAGCGGCTGTGACTTGTGCGGAATGTTCTGCCCCGACTTCGCCATTTACGCAACCAAGGTAACTCCGGCTGGCGGAGGTGACCAATGAAAGCCGATCCTCGTGGCGTGCTCACCGGCACTCACTTCATCGATGGCGACCACGCCTGCTGCGAAGGCGCATTGGCCGCCGGCGCCCGATTTTCTGCCGGATACCCAATTACTCCATCCACCGAAATCGTGGAGCGCTTCGCCTCGCGTGTCCCGACCGTAGGTGGAACGTTTATCCAGATGGAAGACGAACTCGCGGCCTCGATCACCCTGCAAGGCGCGGTGTGGGGCGGAGCCAAGGCATTCACCGTGACCTCCGGCCCTGGCTTTTCTCTAATGATGGAACACATCGGCTACGCCGCCATGACCGAAACCCCGTGTGTGTTTGTCGATGTACAGCGCGGGGGACCATCCACCGGCCTGCCCACGCTCCCCGCACAAAGCGACATGATGCAAGCAAAGTGGGGATCGCATGGCGACTATGAGATCATCGCCCTGTGCCCTAATTCTCCGCAGGAATGTTTTGATCTCACCATCAAAGCTTTCAACCTGGCCGAAGAATTTCGCGTGCCCGTGATGTTCATGATGGACGAAGTCGTGGGGCACATGACCGAGAAGGTGGTGATTCCTCCCGCCGACCAGATCGATGTCGTGCCGCGCCGCCACACTCGCAAGTCAGTTGACGACTACCTCCCCTATGAAACCAACGGCGACCAGGTTCCGGAAATGGCGCACGCCGGCGAAGGCTACAAGTTTCATGTCACCGGGTTGACTCACGACGAACGCGGCTATCCCAACATGACTCCGCAAGTCCAAGACAAATTGGTTCGCCGTCTGCAAAGCAAGATTCGCGATGCCGCCGATCGCATTGCCCTGTTCGAAGAAGAGCAACTCGAAGGCGCCGATGTCGTTGTTGTCTCCTACGGAATCACCTCCCGCGTGGCGCAACGAGCCATCGAAGCCGCTCGTGAACAGGGTCTGTGCGTCGGCAAACTGCGACTGATCACCGCGTGGCCCTTCCCCGAAAGCAAGATCCGCGGGCTCGCAGTCAAAGTGAAAGCATTCGTCGTCCCCGAACTCAATCTGGGCCAGATGGTGCGAGAAGTAGAGCGCGCTGCCGCAGGCCGGGCGAAGACATTTGCCGTATCGCACGCGGGTGGCGGAGTTCACAACCCGCAGGACATTCTCAAAGTAATCGTGGAGGCCAGCCGATGAGCGACAGTTTGATCCCAGAGATTTCGATTAACGATGTCGCCAATCCGGTCGAGCCGTTCCTGCGCAGCGATCGCATCCCTCACATCTGGTGCCCGGGATGCGGCATCGGCACCACCGTAAACTCGTTTGCGCGGGCGCTCATCGAATCGAAAGTCGATTTGCAGTCGCTGGCTCTGGTCTCGGGCATCGGCTGCACGGGCCGCGTGGCGGGCTACGTCAAGCTGGATTCTTTCCATACCACGCACGGTCGCGCCATCCCGTTCGCCACTGGATTGAAACTGGCGAATCCGAAACTGAACGTCGTCGTCTATTCCGGCGATGGCGATCTGTCGGCCATCGGCGGCAATCATCTGATCCACGCCGCGCGCCGCAACATCGATCTGAAAGTCATCTGCGTGAACAATCTGATCTATGCGATGACTGGCGGGCAGACCGCGCCCACTACTCCCGATGACTCGATTACTTCGACGAATCCCTACGGAGTGTTCGAGCCGTCGTTCAATTTGCCGCACCTGGTCGAAGCCGCGGGCGCAGTTTATGTCGCGCGCTGGACCACGTTCCACGTACGGCAACTGGCGCGCTCCATCAGCGAAGCCTTCCAGAAAAAAGGTTTCTCGTTCATCGAAGTGATCTCGCCGTGCCCCACCCTTTACCAGCGCCGCAACAAGCTGGGCGATGGCCTTGACACCATGAAGTACTACAAGGAAAAAAGCAAAGTCCGGCACGGCGCGCCGACCAGCGAAGTCGGCCTGACCATGACCGGAGAAATCGTCGTGGGCAAATTCGTAGACCGCGACCGCCCCGACTACCAAACCTTGATGCGAGCGAAATTCGCCCAATCGCTGGGCGAGCGCTTCGTGGAACAGGCGGAGATGGTATGCAGCTAACTGAAATTCGTATCGCAGGCTTCGGCGGCCAGGGCGTGATTCTCTCGGCCATCGTCCTTGGCAAGGCCGCTTCGATTTTTCAAGGCGCGTTTGCCACCATGACTCAGAACTTCGGCCCGGAAGCCCGCGGCGGCGCCTGCAGCGCGCAACTCGTGCTTTCCGATTCGCCAATCTTGTACCCGTACGTCACGCAGCCGGACATCCTCGTGGTAATGTCGCAAGAGGCTTATGTGCGCTTCGTGCCCGAGTTGAAAGACGGGGGCATCCTGATTGTCGAAGAGGATCTGGTGCGAGTTTCCGATCTCTGAGTAAGGAAATTCAGGTCTACAGCGTCCCCGCCACCCGCATCGCCGAGGTGCTCGGCAAGCGCATGGTGCTGAATTCCGTGATGGTCGGATTCTTCACCGCAGTCACACACCTGCTGGACCCCGATGCCGTCGGCAAAGCAGTTGCCGATTCCGTTCCCTGCAAGCTTCCGAGAGCTGAACCTGAAGGCCTTCGAAAAAGGACTGGAATACGGAATCACCGCCTTAACCGCCACCGCGAACCCAGCCGACGCCGAACTGCAGGAGCAGTACTCGCCGGAGTGATTGAGTAAGGTAAAGAGAGAAGCCATCACGCGGAAGGGTGAGGGATGATGAGAGCCGGTCTGCCTGATCCGACATCATGTGGACGTTATTCCGCCAGCCGACGACGAAAGCCGCTGATCTATTGTCTCTTGCCTTTCTCCGGGCATAGGTCGATAATGCGTTTCGAGGCCGGTGGCGGCTCAACCGGCTGCTGAAATGGCCCTGCGTCGGTTGCAAACTGGCGCTGGGCGTCTGTTTTGGTCGGGTGTCCCGTGGGAGTCGAACCCACATCAAACGATCACGAGGCGTCTGCTCTACGTTTAAGCTAGGGACACCACAGCAATGAGGGGGCTTTTTGCGGGGATGGTGCCCCGCTAAAGGCCCCTTTTGTTGTTTTGACGGTTCCTTGGGATCGACCGTCGATTAGGTTCCGTGGCATATCGTGTATCATATATAAATGATACTAGTCGTGCAAGGAAAACGCTTGCAAAATCATAAAAAAGTGATACCATTTCCGTATGGCACTTCAGGCGGTGAATATGTATGGCGATTCTTCGATTATTTGGAGGACGGGCGGAACGTCATCGAGCCTTGGTATCAAGGATTATCCGAGTCTGGGCAGGATATTTTTGACGCACTGCTGAAGCAAAATGCCAAAACCCCGTTGCCGATCAACTGGGGATGCAGCAAGGTTCTCCAGGGCGAGCACAAGAAAGAAGGGATTTGGGAATGGAGATTCCTCGCTGATGACCGTCAGCAACGTCTTCTTGGTATTTTTGGAACTAAACGCAGAGAAGCGATATTTCTTATCGGCTGTTTCCACAAGGGCAAGGTTTACACTCCCCCAAGGTGTCTTGAGATCGCGCTAAAGCGGGCTAGGGAAGTAAGAAATGGGGCGAATGTCGATGAGAGAACGATCGAACCGAATCTGTAGACTACTCAACAATCAAAACTCAAGAGCCGCTTACGTTAGGGCCAAACTAAGCGTGTTGGTGCCCTCCCAAATTCGCGCTCTCCGTATGAAATCGGTGAATCCCCCTATGCCGCGTCAAAGCGACTTGGCTCGTGAAACTGGTTTGCATCAATCTAGAATTTCTATGTTCGAAACTCCGGGGGCAGCGAATGTAACACTGGAAACATTGGCGAATATAGCTGCTGGGCTAAAGGTTGGACTGATCGTGAAGTTTGTGCCCTTTAGCGAGATGCTGCACTGGGAGAACAGCTATTCGCAAGATACTTTTGACGTGTCTCCTCGCCTAGAAGAAGATGAGGCATTTCTTAACCCCAGCGCTGGCAAAGCCGTCGACTCCGATGGTATGGCTGCCGCTACTAGTGGGCTTGGAGCCGATGACTTCGCTTTCGCCAGGAAAAAGGGTCCAGCCTCAGTGTCGGAGATGGCATGTAGTTCTACTACAGTAGGTGAAAACTAATGGGCGACAAGGACACGGATCAATCGAAGCGAGCTCCTATGGAATGGGTTGAGTCGCCGCATGGAATTTTTGAAGTATATGCAAACATGGCCCATATTACGTGGACTGTCGACGATGTCCGCATCAGACTGGCGCAGATGGTCACCAGCTCAGAGTCACGCAATCCCGGAGGCAAGTATGTCGGAGTCGCCGAGGAACGCGCCGCGGTAACCCTTACATGGCATAACGCCAAGCTTTTTTGTAACAATCTTCGTAGTGCTATCGACAACTTTGAAAAGACCAACGGCGAGATAAAGCTAGATAGGAAGCTCCCGCCAAGCACTCCCTAGCAAGGCAGAGTTAGGAGCCGATTAATTCCGACCTCCGGTCGGTACCGGGTAACAGGTATGAGGCCTCTCGTCGTGAGAGCCGGGGAGTGAGAACGGAGAGATCGTCTGCTCCTCGGCGCAGGCCTGGATGGACCGAACCCTGCCACTTTTCGCCGACTCTCCGCGCAAGAGGTGCCAGGCTTCGCGGTATGGGTCGTACTTCGCCTTCCTCGAGTGGGGACATAGCGCGATACTCCATTTTCCAAGGACATGCTTGGCTGGAATGATGTACCAGAGGTCTTCCAGGACTAAATATACAGCCACGAAATCGAACTCGTTGCGCCCGTACGGATCCCGCCAGCCCCGCATGGTACAGGCATAGCCCGAGCCAAGGGTACGGATCGTGGACTTTACCTGCACCCGGGCAAACTTACCTTCGTATTCCACTATGAAGTCGTAGCGCGCCATCTCGCCAAACGGCTTGGTCACCTCCAGTCCATTTTCCGCCGCCATGGCCATGAAGAGCATCTCGGCCCATTCCCCGCGCCGCTTGGGGTGTTTGATCTTTACTCTCGGTTTTGTCATGAATAAATCCTCTGGAAAACTCCTGTCCTGGGAAATCTCTGTCGAAAAGTCCCTAAAAAGTAGGGCTAATAGAAACGCGGCCCTTGAGGGGCCGCGCTTTTTGCTTTAAGTTTTACTCCGCGATTGTAATTTAGCAGCAATCATCGCGGCTGGCAAGGCATTTCTTTAGCTGGGTAGTGGTTTCAGTTCCAAAACGGGATCACGGCCTCGCCCTCCCAACGGACGGGACCGACGGCCGATTTCTCTTCCGTCCACAATTTCGTGATCTCCTCCAGCGACCGGCCTTTGGTCTCTGGAACCAGCCAGGCGACGAGTACGACCGTCAAGAGTGCGCCGGCGCTGAAAAGCCAGAAGGTGCCATCCGATCCCAGACGCTTTTGCATAATCGGAAACAGTTGGTTGCCCAGGTAGCCCACTAGCCAGAGCGCGGTCGTAGCGATGGACATCCCGCGGCCGCGGACCTTGGTGGGATAAATTTCCGAGATGATGACCCAGCACGCCACTCCATTGCCAAAGGCATGACCGGCGACGAAGCTCATCACGAAGATCAGGACTGCCAGACCGCTGCCGTGGATGTGATAGAACCAACCGACTAATACGAAAGAGATGAATTGCAGGGTGGTCCCGGCGAGGATTAATGTCTTGCGTCCGGCGCGGTCGACCAGCCATAGGGCGAACAGGGTAAACAAAAGATTGATGAGGCTGACCAGCACGGACTGAAAAAATGCGTCGCTGGTCGCGGTTCCAGCGGCACGAAAAATCTCCGGCAAAAAGGAAAAGAGCGGCGTGATTCCGCTGATCTGTTGCAGTCCCGCCAGCATGATGCCCAGCAGCAGCGGGCGACGGAAGGTGGTGAAGAGTTCCGAGATGTGACCCTCTTCGATGGCGAGCGAGTTCTCAATCTCGGCAGCTTCGCTCCTTGCAACGTCAGCGCCGTTGATTTTGGCAAGGACTTCGATGGCCTGATCCCGCCGGCCCATTTTCATCAGCCACCGCGGACTTTCGACCGCAGGCAAAATCATCAATCCGAACAGAATCGCTGGTACGACGCCGGCGAGAAACATCCAGCGCCAGCCAGTGGAGATGTTCCAAGCTTCATCGCCCATGCGTTGAATGAGCATGTTGACGAAGACGGCGGCGAGAATTCCGACTACGATGCCAAGCTGATAAAGAGTCACGCAGCGGCCGCGAACCCGGGTGGGAGCAATCTCCGCGATGTAGTTCGGAGAAATCACCGACGCCGCCCCGATCCCCACTCCGCCGATCAGCCGCCAGAGAACGAACTGATGGAGATCGGCGGCAAAAATCATGCCCACCGACGAAAGAGCGAAACAAAGGGCGCACAACGCGAGACCCTTTTTCTTGCCTAGATAGTCGGCAACGGTTCCTGCCGCGACGCAGCCGGCGATGCATCCGATCAACGCGCATCCCGCGGCCCAGCCGATGCCCGCTGCGTCCAGGTGAAACAGCTGGCTCAAGAATCCAATTGCGCCGCTGATGACAATGTTGTCGTAGCCAAACAGAAAACCGCCAAGCGTGGCGACGCTGGCTGCAATAACTAGAGGAGCGCGAGAATGCGATGGACTGGATAGGGAGTTCAGGTTACGCGCCCTCATTAACGGTGCGCGTTAGTTCCGCGCCTTGGGAAGATTCGACGACCGCTTTTGCCGCCAGCATAAAGCCGAGAGTGTGCGCCATTCCAGCATGCCAGGGCGCTGAGCAGGTCATTTGCGGAGTATGGTCGGGAATGAGCACACCGTCGAAGTGATTGTGGTGCAGAATTCGTAGAATGCGAATCATGTCCACATCGCCCTCGTCGATGAAGGTCTCGCGATAGTGCGGCACCTTCCCCACGACATTGCGGAGGTGAATGTAGGCAATCTTACCTTGTTTGCTGTATTTATCGACCGCGTCGTAGATGTTGCCTTCGGTCATTTCGGCCAAAGTTCCCACGCAAAGCTCGAGGGCGTTACTGCGGCTTGGAGCTAGATCAATCAGCGTTTGGTACATGTGAGGCTGGTAAACCAGACGCGGCTGCTGTCGCATGGTCGGCATGGGAGGATCGTCAGGATGGGCGGCTAGCTGCACCCCCGACTGCTCTGCGACGGGGATCACTTCTTCCAGAAATCTCTGCAGGCGCCGCCACAGTTCTTCATGCGAAATCGAGGGCAGAGTGCCGGCAGGTGCGTTGCGGTTGTACACCATGTTCCAGACCGTGCCATTCGGAATGGGCACGTCCTCGGCGGGACCGTCCATGCCCAAGGTGATCGCATGGCCGCGTCCCAGCGGTGCAGATACACGGCCGCAGACACCGGCCAAACTGAAGTTGTAGCCGAGTACCGGAATACCAGCTTCGCCGAGGTGGCGAATAATGGTCTTCACGTTTTCGATCTGTTGTGGACGTTGCGGGCCATCGAGCAGAATATCGTGCCAGTGTGCGGGATCGAGGTTTTCGATCGCGGCTAACACCAGGCCAGAGTTTTCAATCTCGCCGCGAAGGGCTTTTAGTTCGTTAACAGTCCAAAGTTGATTGGGATCGCCTGCGACACCCCACGGCTCGTATTTTGCGCCCGTGGGTTGGTTGTTACGCGGGTTTGAAGAGCCTTGATTGAAGTAATCGACTAGATGGGCTACGACGTGCGTGCAGCCTGCCTGGCACGCGAAGTCGTAATATTCGCGGGTCAGCATGTGACGATAGAGGCCGAGGCCAATCTTCATAACCGATTTCCGATGCCTCCGCCATAGTCGGGGCTGAGAATTTGCCCGTTGATCTCGCTGGCCAGCGGTGAGCACAAAAAAACAAACGCGTCGGCAACCGACTCTGGGCTGTTTCTTCTGCCGAGCGAAACTCGCAGCACAAATTCCCGGTATGCGGGGTCTTCCTCGAAAACTTTCAGCGAGCTGCCGGCGGCGACATTTCCGGGCGAAACCACATTCACCCGGATGCCGGTCAGCGCATATTCAAGGGCCAGGCTGCGCGCGAAGTTTTCCAGCGCCGCTTTGGCCGAGGCGTACGAAGAGATTTGCGAGTGCGGCATTCGCGCTACGTAGGAGGATGTAAAGATCAGATGGCCGGCAATGTTGCGCTGGGTCCATTGTGCGAGCACCGACCGCGCGAGATAAGTTTGTGCGAAGTAGTTGAAGCGAAAGATGCGCTCATAATCGGCTTCCGAGGTGCTGGCGAACGGATGCAATCCACAGCCGCCCGCATGGCCGATAACCGTATCCATGCCCGGAAACTTTTCGAACGCGGCACTCACCACGCGGTCAACCTGGCCGGAGTCGGTAATGTCGGCGGCAAGATATAAGTAAGACGAGGGCAGAATCTGCCAATCGTCGAGCGTACGCCGTGCCTCGCCTGCCGGCTTTATGTCGGTGAGCACTAGCGTAGCGCCGCTTGCAGCGAGCCTCCGCACCACGTGCTCGGCAATCGCACCCAATGCCCCAGTGATCAGGATCGTTTTGCCGGAAAGATCAATGCTGATCACTGCAGTTCGCTCCCCTCAAATCTCGAAAGCACTTCGTGACCGGATTCGGTTACCAGAACGTTGTCCTCGATGCGCGCGCCACAACCACGTTCGGGAACGTACACTCCCGGCTCGAGCGTAATCACCATCCCGGGCTCAAGCTTGGCGGATTCTCCGGGGAGAATCAAAAATCCGGGATCGTGATAGCGGAAGCCAACATGATGACCCGTGTGATGGGTGAAGAAAGACGAGAGACCTTGCGCTGCGATCTTATCTCTCGCCAACGAGTCAATGTGGCCGGCGGTGACACCGGGACGTACGCCGTCGACAGCGGCTTGCTGCGCGTCGGTAGCAATGGCGAGAATTCGCGCAACTTCAGGCTTGGGAGAACCTACCGCGGCAGTGCGCGTAAGGTCGCTCCAATAGCCGTTGACGCAAGTCGCCAATTCGATCAAAACCAGGTCGCCGTCCTCTAAGCGCCGCCCGGTTGAGCGGTTAAATCGCCCTGCATCGGCGCTGTTGGGGCCGGATTGAACCATGGCCCACCCTCGGGAATGGAATATTCCATCGCAGCCGATTTGGCGATAAATGGCTGACTCCACCTCGGCGGCGACCTCCGCCTCCGCGATGCCTGGTCGCAGATTCTCAAAGAAAGCCTGCAGGCCAACATCCGCCACTCGGTTTGCCTGACGGATTCCAGCGATTTCTTCCGGAGTTTTTCTTAAGTAAAGGTCCGCGAAAGCGGTCTCGCACTTACGGTCTAGTTTCGCGGAGAGCGCAGATAGCTGTCCGGAAAAGCCTTCCGGGATAGGAATTTGCTCGGCGGCTTGAATCGGGAGAGAAATTCTCGAGGAGCTGAGATTCATTCCAACCTGTTCGCTCTTTGTTTTTGCTTTACTCAGTTCACCGCCAACCGCCGACACCAGGACTGAATACGGATCGCTGCACTTGAGATCGCCCCAGGGATATTCTTGAACCCGCAACCCGGCGGGAATATGGTCCCTTGGCTCAAGGAGCGGAACGAAAAGGATGGGCTCCGCGTCCGCGAAGCAAATCAGCAACGAAGCGCCCCAGTAGGGAAAATACCCCGACAGCATGAGGAGCTCGTCAGGCCTCCACGCGATCCAGGCACGCAAATCATGTTGCTGGAGAAAGGTGCGTATCTGTTGTGCACGAGGGATCGTGTTTGCAGTCACGAGGTTTGTACTCACGATTCGGGTCCCCATTTTCCCTTACATGATTCCATACTTCTCGAAGGCTTCGACCGCACTGCTTCCTTCTTCAATGGCTTTTCTAACTAGCTTTTCACCGCGCGCCTTTTCGAGAGCCCGCGTGAAAACCTCAGCTTCGGCTTCAGCGGGAACGACCAAGACACCATCAATGTCGCCAAAAAGAATATCTCCGGGACGAACACGTACCGATCCGATCTCAACCGGAATACGGAAGTCGACCACTTTGTAGCGTGGGGCTGCGTCTTGTCCGTAGGAGCCGAAACCGAAAGTAGGAAAGCTCATATTCAGAATAGCCCTGGTATCTCTCACGTAGCCGTTCAACACCGCGCCCCGGCAGCCCAGCTTGCGGGCTCGTGTGCTCATGAGTTCTCCCCACAGCGCGTTTCGTGGTGAGGAACCAGTGTTGACGTAGACTTCGTTACTGCGAAGGTCGTCGAGCGCTTCCAGCATCAGGCCAAACGATTTCTCCATTAACTTGTTGGCGCTGCCGGAGATTTTTTCGGCAAAAACATCCACCGAGAGAACCGGCATCGCGCGGCCGATCACGACCATATCCGGCCGGAGAGGCTGAATTTGCGGCGGAAGGAACTGATGCTGAAGCTCGAGCTTGTCCATCACATCGCCCACGACGCAGGTGAAAAGTTCGCGCTGCACGATAATGAAGAGTTCGTCGTCGGATTTCCATAAACTGGTTTTGCTCATTGGCAGTTCTAAGGCTGAAGCGAACGCTGCGAAGTACTGTACGGTTTTAGCATAACCCGCCACTGCGATGGGTTACACACGCTATTCAAAAAACGGCTCTCCCTTGCGCGCATAGCGCCGGGCTACCTCCTCATTCAACTTGACCCCGAGGCCGGGTTTCTCCGGGATGGAAATGAATCCATCCCGAATGATTGGCGTGGGTAATCCTTCAACAAGGTCATTCCAGAAAGGAACGTCAGAGGCATGAAACTCAAGCGCAAGAACGTTTGGGATCGCCGCACAGAAGTGGGCCGCAGCTAAAGTGCCGATCGGACTGCTGATGTTGTGCGGAGCAACCGGCATGGTATGCACATCGGCAAACTGTGCAATACTCTGTGCGACGGACAAGCCTCCCACCTTCTGAAGGTCGGGGGTAACAATGCTCAGCGCGTGTTGCGCGACGATTTCCTGAAAGCCTTCAAAGAGAAAAAGATTCTCCCCGGTCGCAATCGGCACCCGCACTCTCGAGCTGACTTCCCTCAGCGCGGCGGCGTTATTGGGAGGGACCGGATCTTCGAGCCACAGCAGGCGAAAAGGCTCCAGCTCGCGCGCCACTTTCACAACGTCGCTGGCGTTGTAGCGCCAATGGCAATCAACCGCGATGTCCGTATCCCTACCCACCGCGTCGTGAACCGCGCCAATCAAGCTCACCATGCGATCGATCGCGCGATTGCTGAGCACTCGATTGTGCGGGTCGGAGCCTTCCGTGCCCGGCACATCCAGGTCGAACTTCAGGGCGGTGAAGCCTTCAGCTCTCTTCGCCAGCGCTTGGCGGCGATAGTCGTCGGGCGAAGCAGGAGAATCTTCGCCCGCCTCGCCGAAATAATCTCTCGCAGTGTGCTTGGGATCTTTCGGCGCCCACGACGCTGGGCGGGAGCGCAACACCTCGTCCAGGCTCTCGAGCGCTTCTCCCCCGTGACAATCCGCATATATGCGGACTCGGTCGCGAAACTTTCCTCCCAACAAGCGATAGATGGGTACATCGAGCCACTGGCCAAGCAAGTCCCAAAGCGCCGCTTCGATGCCGCTGATCGCGTTGTACACGATCCCCGCCACCGAACCCGCGCCCGAAGTCGCGAGTTGCAGTTTGCGGAACAACCGATGAATATCGCGCGGGTCTTCTCCCAGCAGGAGCGGCTCGAGCGAGCGCAGAATCGAAGTGAGGCCGGGAGCAAAAAAACACTCACCGAGGCCGGTGACGGTTTCGTCGGTCTCGATGCGGACAAAGGTCCAATCGAAATTTCCTTCCACCACCGCTGTCTTGAGGCGAATGATTTTCAACGGCGCTCTTTCTATCTCTTACCTGCCGCAACCAGGCTGGATCCCGGCCATCCGCGGCAGGAGTTCCTTCTTGATTCAAAAAGCGCGCCCAGTATACACGCCATCGGGCGTGGTTCGCCGTGCCGTAGACCTTTCTGCTTCCAAATTCTTCACGGTAATTCGCAGTGGCGCTCGGCCACCTCCTATGCGCCAACCGCCAGCATCTTTTCCCAGCAACTTTCTTTCTGGGATTGGGTTTCGCACACAGGGAGGTCTCCATGACAAAAATGAAGTGGTTTGGTTGTGCAGCAACATTATTCACTTTGCTCGGGACATATCCGCTGGTAGCGCAAACAGCTACTTCTCCGGTCTCACCCCGCGGAGCCACTCCAACGCACAAGCAACCCTGCTGGCAACAGGCAGGGGTCTCTCAGTCGGCGATGCAGCAGCGTAAACAAATTGAAGAGAACACGCACAGCCAGATTGAGGCCGTGTGCAGCGATTCTTCCCTCACGCCACAGCAGAAGCAACAGAAAATCCAGCAACTCCACCAAGAGGCGCAGAAGCAGGTAGGAGGTCTGATTACGCCGCAGCAAGAGGCTGCGATCAAGTCATGCCGGGAGAGCCGAGGTGAAGGGCCGCATATGGGTGGCGTGCACAGTGGAGGCCCGTGCGGTGAGATGACATCAGCGGGTAGCAAGCCGCAATAGCGAGAGCGAACGCTGGAAGCGACTGTAGTGACTCGGCCCATCGCTGCTGCATTCGCGTCGCGACCGAGGGTATTGTCTAGTTGACGGCTAGGCTTGACGCGCCTTAGGAGCCTTGTCGAAGATCCGCCGCAAACGATCCCACTGCATCGGACACACTTCGATTCGGCCGACGTGGCGATGCAACCGGCGGGCGTTGTTCCAAGGTCCCGAGCAGTGGAGTATCCACTAAGCCATTTGGCTCTAGGACGGACACAAATCCGTGGCGAGCGCACATCGCCTCGATACGTCTTTGTTGTCCCGGGCTGAGTACCTTCACGGGCAAAGTTTCAAAGTTGCGGAAAATCCACAGCAGGTAGAGGCGCTGGGCGAATGAAGGATTGAGATACCGTGGTCCCAGCGGTGTGAGTACGCGCAATACACCTTGGGCGAGCTTTTCCATCCACATAACCGGATCACCTGACATTTGCAATCTTTAATCTCGACCTCTTGGACCAGAGCAATCCAAGGGCCAGAATTATTGCACCAAATGTCATGCAAAGGGAAGTGGATTCCTAAATTTTTGATAATTTTCTTACAGGCCGCCGTCGGAGCCACCAATCCGTCGGCTCTCAGCGCCGGCGTGGTTCGCCAGTAGAGCTAAGGTCAGCCCGGAATTTCCGGCAAGCTCGCGATACTCCGGATTCTGGCCGCCACGCCGAAACGGCCGTCTTCTCCTCCAGGCTCCACGCGGACAACCGAGGCTTGACAACATACCCAACGCTTTTCTCCATCGGTGAGCTGGGTTGGGAGCATCAACACCATCTCCAATTCACTTCCCGCGAGAATCTCGGAATCCGCGTAGAGGAAGATCCCGCTCGTACTTAGGTCACGGGTATATCCCGTGGCCGGTTCACTCTGCGGGGATCGGATCGAGACACCCAGGCGCACGGGTACTCGTTTGCGAGAGCGACGGTCGGAGGTAGGCTCGGACATCGAACGCCGAGGTTATCACACGTCGCCACTGGGGAGAAATCAGCCAGTGCAGCGTTGAAAAATCAGCACGTCTTCCGCTGCCCTATTAGTGCCCAATCAACTGCCACGTGTCTCGGAAGAGAGTGTTGCCACCAATCCCGCCGAAGACCAGGAATTGGCTGCTGGCTGCGTCGTAGGCCATCCCCATGGATTCACGCGCAGCCGGGAACTTCGGAGTTGTCAGTTGAGTCCAGTCCGATCCCGTCCACGCCCAAGTCTGATTCTGATCCACTCCACCGACCCCGCCACCAAAGATGACCACCATGTGCAATTTCGGATCGAACGCGGCGCCTGCCCCATAACGAGTCGGTGGTTGGACGGAGGGAGATTGCTGGGTCCAGTCGGTGCCGTCCCACGTCCATGTATTGTCGGTCCTCACATCGCCCAGTCCGCCAAAGAGCACAACATTCTTTCTCGCGCTGTCGAGCGCAGCCACGGCGATCGACCGTGCCCCGGGCGTGTTTGTCGGATGCAACTGTACCCAGGTGCTGCCATTCCAGCGCCAAGTTGTAAGTTGGTAGAACTTGCCATCGTAACCGCCAAACTGGTCGGCATGACCGTTTTTCGGATCCGTGAACAGCATGGGACCGGTCACGGCTGTGGGCGACGACTTGGGATGCGCTTGTGTCCAACTGGAAGTGGCTCCGTCCCAAAGCCAAGTGTCGCCGAGGTAGTGCGTGCCGTCGAAGCCTCCAAACAACACTAGCTTGCGCGTCACCCGGTCAAAAGCCATCGAAGCCCCAGCACGCCCGGAAGGCGCCACCGTCGTCTTCTGCTTGCTCCATGTGGTTCCATCGAACGTCCAGGTCTCTTGCGGATAGCTAGTTCCGTTGAATCCGCTAAAGAGCACGATTTTCTTGCTGACCGGGTCGTAGGCCATCGCCGAATAGGCTCGGGCGGACGGGGAGTTTTTTGGAGAAAGCTTCTTCCATGTCACCGATTGCGCCTCTGCTGCAGGCACGAAAGTAAAGGGGGCAGTCACAAGTGCGAGTAGGGCCACAGCAGTGAGCAGACGGGAGATTGCGCCGACGCGATAGAACATGGAAATTCCTCACAAGAGAAATGCAACTTTAGAACTGCAGGACAAACCGAAGACTTTATCAGATGACGCGCGATCCTGCATAGAGCCCGAAGTTAGTCACCGTCGTGAGAAGAAAATCCCGGGCACAAAACATGAGGGTTCTGTAATAGTGGATTCTTTCGGCTCGGGGTTGCGAGTGGAACGTGGTTTAGCATGAAGTCGTGACCCCCACGGAATCATCCCCGCGAATCGGTCTGGCCCGTGCGCTTTCCAAGCGCGGTTATTGCTCGCGGTCGAAAGCGTTTGATCTCATCCGTGCGGGGCGGGTGAGCTTGAACGACCGAATCTGTCGTGATCCGGAAGCTCCCGTCCACTCGGACCGCAATCGGATCGAAGTGGACGGCGAGGAACTCGCAGCCCAGGCCAAGCTTTACCTGATGCTCAATAAGCCTCGTGGTGTGGTGACGACGGCTTCCGACGAAAAGGGACGCCAGACCGTGTACGCGTGCCTGGACGAGCACTTACCGTGGGTTGCACCCGTGGGACGTTTGGATAAAGCTAGCGAAGGACTGCTGCTTCTAACCAACGATTCCGTGTGGGCCGCTCGTGTGCTCGCGCCGGAGACGCACCTCGACAAGACCTATCACGTACAAATTGGCGCGGTCGCGAGCGCCGCGCTGATCGAATCCATCACAAAAGGAGTCAGAATCGACGATGGCAGTTTACTGCGCGCAAAGGGTGTGCAAATTCTGCGTGGTGGGGCAAAAAATACCTGGCTCGAGATTGTGCTCGATGAAGGCAAGAATCGCCACATTCGCCGGATGCTGTCGCAGCTTGGGATGAACGTGCTGCGCCTGCTCCGTGTCTCCATCGGGCCGGTTGTGCTCGGCGATCTCCCGAAAGGTGCTTCCCGACCTCTAACAGATACGGAGAAACTTACTCTCGATCGAGCCATGCAACAGGCGTCCGCGGGCCGAGGCAGAAGATTGCGATGACGGCTGCGGCGAAGGGGCAGTGAGTCGAACGACTGAGGATAACCGTGTAGGCGGACCTTGCAGGACTTTCTACTTTATAAAAGGCATCGCGGATAAGACTTTCGCGGAGAGCTCCAACTGCTGCAGGTCTTCTTGTGAAAAATCCGGTCCTGCAGTTGCCGTGTCGAATCCCTTACGGCAAACTTGCACCACGCCCAGAACCTTGCGGTTAGGATCAAGAATTGGCGCGGACATCAGCTTTTGAATGGCGTTTTGGCCCGATCGGTCTTCATCCTCGGATGTACTGTTCAGCTTTACGCTCTCAAAAATGCTGGCGTGTTTCACTTTCACAAACGCATTAAAAAGCTCTGTTTTCCTGGTGGACGCCGTGTGGGCAGCGACTGCGGAAGAACTGGAAACCGGAATCGATCCTGCGGTTTTCAGTTGTTCCGGGTAGACGAAATTCAGCAGGCCCTTCTCCAGGCGCATCAGCGCAACTTCGGTAGGCCTCACTCCGAAAAGCTTGGCCAGCGCCGCACAGAATTGCTGTGGCGTCGTAACCTGGCTCAGCACATGCTCCACTGAGGCATTCGAAGCCCGCGCCGGAGCTGCGGCTGTACCGCCTTTTTCGGAATTTGATTTGCTCTGCATATCGCCTTAGGACTAATGTCGCATCGCCCTGTGCGTCAAGCGTAACCATGGTGACGTATCGCAGTGGCTCCATCAAGTTACGGAAGTACTTTCAGCCAGGCGAAATGTTTCCGGCAGCACTGCGCTCAACCCTTGGTCAGAGCGAAACCTTTTTCACGCCAGCCCCGAATGCCTCCGTCCATTGAGAGCACTTGGGTATAGCCCATTTTTTGCAGGTTGTCGGCGGCGAGGGCAGAGCGAAAACCACCGCCACAATAGAGCACCATGGGTGTGTTTTGATCAGGCACACGAGCCTCGACATCGCGCTCGATGATTCCTTTGCCCAGGTGCACCGCGCCCGGTAAATGATCGGCCGCGTACTCACTTTCTTCGCGCACATCGATCAGCAGAAACTTCTCCTTCCGGTCGAGCTTCGCTTTGACCTCATCGATGGTTACTTCCCGAATGCGCTTCCGGGTATCTTCAACGATCTTCAGAAAACGAGGGGAATGCTGATGAGCCATGGTTCCTCCATCTGTTTGATCTATTTTAGCGGAGGAACGCTCAGGTGGACTTCAACCACTGATTCGCATCCGTGGGGAGTTCGGTATTCTCCGCTGGAGTGGAGACAATCGCTGCGGCCGAGCAATCCAGCAGTCGTTGCAAATCGACTTGCAAATTGCACCGGTCCTCGTCGTCCAAGCCGTCGAATTCGAAGGGCTGAAGATAGCCTTGTGTCGCCCACATCGGAAACAGCATGCGTGCCTTGCTGCGCACGGTGCTTTCGCCCACGTGGAAGATCACTTCGACCTTGATCCCCTCATCCAGAGGCGTCTCCAGATGCAGCAGTCCGCCCGTGATCGAGAGCTGGTGCAGTCTTCCTCGAGTTTGCCGCCCGTTTTCTAAACGGACCAGCGACAGGACAGTGCCTGCGAGTTTCACCCGCGGCGCCCGAGGCGTGGCGTTTACCGAGGAAGCTTTGACCATACGCTACGCTCGACTATTTCATTCCGACCGCTTCCGGCGGGAGATTACGAAAGACCCGGTGCTTTTCTCCTGCTTTGCAAGAAATCGGCCATGTACCATCTCACGCCAGTCCCGTCACACGCCGGTTTCCTGGGAGTGATACCCAATTTGTGGCGATCCAGTCTCTGGGACCAGATTTCCAGCTTCGGGCCGCCGCGCAAGCGCGCCCAGTTGAAACGTCGAGCCCACAACCTCGAAAAACTTGACGTAAGGTGCCGCGTCCAGGAGCTTTTCCAGAATCTTCAACACCTGCGGATAACCGCTTGCGTCGTAAGCCTGTGCATTGCATTGGTGATCCCAGAAGCTGATAGTCGCGACCTCCAAGCCGTCAGGCGTGACCAGAGTGATCAAATCCAGAAAACCTTCTTGCTCTCGTAGCCAGGGGAGAATATGGCATTCGATAAGATCCGTAAATTCGTTAATTGAGTTCGGTTTCAGTCGAGCAGCTACCTTGCGGGCAAACATGTTACCTCCCCTGGGTGTCGGACTATTGTCCAGCTATTGGACGGAGCCGATACGCGCGCCACCGCCCATTTGGTAGTGCGTTTCAACGCCCAAACGTTACAGTGAGGAAGCCGTTTTGTTGCGTTGCCTCGGCAGAGTCGGCATTTTTCTTCAGCATGGATTGGTAAATTACTCCATGGCTGAAATAGCAGTAATCCAGCCGCAAACTCATGCGCTGACATTTTCTCCGTCAAGTTGAAGCTTGGCCGGAAGAGGATGCCTGGCTGCGGAGGCGGAAAAATGTTCAATTGACCCTCGATCACACGAGAGAGCAGAATGGTGTTGCCTGGTCGGAGGCTTTTATCAAACGCGATTCCCAGCCCGGCAGAATACGCGTTATCGGGTTACTCGCACTCGCGTGGGTCACCAGCCTGATGTTCGCTCAGACAACCGACAAAACACCAGCGAAAGGCAACGCTTCCATCCAAATCGCTATGGACGAAACTAGGGCCGCACTCAAGCACTACCAGACCGCTCTCGCGTCCGTCAGAGGTTTGCCGGAGATCAGTCCGACCGTCCGAGAAGACTTGCAAGTCGTGCTGGCAAGCAGAAACACAGTTGATTGGTTGAGAGGAAAGGTCGACTTGGAGAGAGCCGTTGTTCCGTCCGAATTCGAGGGTCTATTGGACTCCATTGACGGATGTGCGGTTAATGCCGCCTTGAGCGCGAGGGCGTTGGCAGCCGGTGCCGCAAGAACCGGAAGCGAAAGAAAACTCCAGGCCACGATCGACTTTGCGTCCGCCTCGGAGCAACTTCGGAGTGCCGCCAACAACCTCAGGCGGGCTCTTAAGCCTTATTTACAATCAGAGAAACCTGCCCGCATCGCGCGAGCATATTCTGATGCCTGCCTCTACGCCGAACAATCATAGCTGCGAGAAGCAGCGGTAGTTTGGAGCGAAAACCCACGATTCATTTCTTGCATACAATCGCACCAGACAGCCCCGCCTTTTCGTTATTAGGGACAGACGCGAAGAAGAGCTGGTTGGTCTTACCGTTTTCCGAAGTCCCACCTCCGAAAGCAATCCCCCACAGTCCGCTTTCGCTGATTATTTTTCCCTGTGGCGTGGTGAGAGACCCGATAAAGGCGCCGGTCGTCGCGTTAAAATCGTTAAAGCGGCCAGCGTTCAAGTTCCCCACCAACAAAGCTTCGCTGACGGGGCCGAATTGCGCGGGCGCAATCGCTAATCCCCACGGGGCTTTGAGTCCGCTCGCCGACGTCAGATTCTTGACCAGATTGCCGGCCCTGTCAAAGATATCCACGGCGCCATGACCCCACGGGGATTGTAAAGGCCACGAACACCGGAAAAATTACTTGCTTGACTCGGCTTGCGCCATACTCTCTCACGACCACGATGGTCATTATCATCTTTGACGAGATCATCCGCACAAGTCTATGCTTCAGCTGCACTCAGAAATGTGCAAGCTGGACTAGCTGTTGGATTAACTAAAGTCGTCGAAAAAGCGAAAAGGGGCCAAAACCCTGCCGCTTCCAGGAGGTAGGGTGAGGATGAATCAGCCACTTAAGGTTGAGAAACCGAAGTCCCACCAATCCGGCAACAACAAGCTCCCGGCCTTCGTGGCACACCGCTCGCGAGCCGAGCGCAGGGCAATGGGCAAAGCGTTGCGGGAAAAGTGTCCACGAGCCTCGCACGCCGAGTGGAAGCCGCCGCACGACCGGCCGGACCCGGTCCGACTTGTGCTGAAGGCCGACGAAGGGCGTCTCCCCGATCTCCTAGCCCTTCGCCACGGGCGCATGGTGGCGTCCCCTTTCACCTTCTACCGGGGCTCGGCGCTCGCTATGGCGGTGGATCTCGCGGGCGTTCCGTCTACCGGCATCCGCGTGCAATGTGGCGGAGACTCCCACCTGGTCAACTTCCGCGGCCTCGCCACCCCAGAGAGGCAAGTCATCTTCGCCATTAACGATCTCGATGAGACCCTTCCGGCGCCCTGGGAGTGGGACCTCAAGCGTCTGGCGGCGAGCTTCGTGATCGCCTGTCGCGACAACGGCCTCAGCGAATCCGTCGCCAAGGATGCGGTCCTCACCTGCGTTAGGTCCTACCGCGAGCACATGGCCGAGTTCGCCGAAATGAAGGTGCTGGACCTGTGGTACTTCGCCGTCGAGGCCGAGATGCTGATCGCGAGCGTCAAGGATTCCGGAATCCGCCGCACCGCGATCAAGAGGTTGGCGCAGGCGCGTGAAAGCAGCACTTCGGAAGGCATCTTCCCGAAGCTCGTCGATGATTCGGGTGGCTCGCAGGTCATCAAAGACCAACTCCCGGCGATTTTCCACTGGAAAGGTCACACCGCTGGGGAGATCCATCCGGAGGTCAAGGACGGCTTCGCCCAATATCGCGAAACCCTCGCGCCGAACCACCGCATGTTGCTCGACCGCTACGAACTCAAGGACGCCGCAGTCAAGGTCGTTGGCGTGGGGAGCGTCGGCACCGCCTGCTGGATGATGCTCCTTATTGCCGGCGAAGGAGATCCTCTCATTCTGCAGGTCAAAGAGGCGCGCGCCTCGGTTCTCGAGGCCGTTGCGGGAAAGAGCATCTACCCGAACCACGGACAGCGTGTCGTGAACGGCCACCGGCTTATGCAGCCGGCGAGCGACATCTTCCTCGGCTGGACCGAAGGTCGGCGAGGGCGCCACTTTTATATCCGCCAGCTCCGCGACGTTAAGATCAAGTTTGCCGTCGAGACCTTCGAGACGGCCAGGATGATCCTCTTCGGTCAGTTTTGCGGCCACTCGCTGGCGCTCTCCCACGCGCGCTCCGGGGACGCCGCGATGATCAGCGGTTATCTGGGCAAGAGCGACTCTTTCGACAAAGCGATCGCCGCCTTCTCGATCGCGTATGCCGACCAGAACGAAAAGGACCACGCCGCGCTGAAACGTGCGATCCGCGACGGAAAGGTCGAGGCGGTCATCGAAAAAGCCAGGTGATTCGCTCGCGCATAACCCAGGCGATGGAAGCGGAGAGCGGAATCGCGATCCGCCCCGAACCGGTTGTCGTTCGCAAGGATTACCTTCCTGTGGTTCATCGGCGTGCTGCGCGACTGGATTTTAGCGGAGGAAATCTTGCTGATTCGGCCCGTGCTTTTGCTGAACCTGTTCGTTGTCATCGTCATGTTCTCCATCGGGCTGCGGGTCAGCGGCGGAGAACTGCTTGATATCGTACGCAAGCGCGCCCTCTTTGTCCGTACCCTACTGGCGAATTGCGTCCTCATACCGGCCATAGGCTTCCTGCTGGTTCGCATCTTCCCGTTAACACCTGACGCCAGTGTAGGCATCCTGCTTCTGGCCGCAATACCGGGAACGCCGATCGCATTGCAGTTCACGCGCCAGGCGAAGACGCGACTGCCTTTCGCCGCCGCCATGACTTTCGTGCTCTCGCTGGTAAGCATCGCGATGACCCCTCTGGCCGTCGAGTTGATGCCGCAAGCTGCGCAGCGCAATCAGCGGCCGATCCTCCTCCTGATCGCAAGCATCGTCCTGTACATCGCGCTGCCATTGTGCGCTGGTTTATGGGCGGCGCGACACGCGCCGAAAATTGCTCATAGGCTAGTATTGCCAATGGGCCTTCTGGCCTCGATTGTCTTCATCTTTACTATGTGGGAGACGCGCCTGGTGCGCCGTGAAGCCTTTAATGCAATCCGCGGACGCGGGACCATCCTGGCGATGCTCTTGTTGCTGCTTCTATCCATGTTGATCGGCTGGCTGATCGGCGGACCAGACCCCGAGTCACGCCGGGTGTTGGCGACCTCGACCGGCATGCGCAGCGTGATTGTCGTGCTGTATGTGGCGCGTTACTGCTTTCCGGGCACCAACGTCTACATGATCCCGATTGTCTATCTGTCGCTGATGGTGCCCACGAACCTGCTTTTCCATCTTGCGTTCACCGGGTGGCACAAACTGCGGCCAGCGGCGGAGGCGTAGGGCGATCGAGTGACTGACAAATCCCATGAGACAGCTTGCTGTTGTACCATCGCAATAACGCTCATTGACCCAGGAGCGTCGGCCAACTCTCAATGCGCGTTATCATCGCTTATACCAACAATCAAATCGCATGGCATAGATGGCGTATTCTCATCTTTCGAAAAGGGCTCCTGCAAGACTTCAAGCCAGAGCTAGTTCCCTTTCTTGTTGACTGCATGCTGCAAAACAGATAACCTGGAATCGCATTATATTATCTACAAGATAATACCCGGTCTTTGACAATCCGACTCACGCAGCAGCGAAAGCGACCGGCTTTGTGAGGCGGCCGAGTACAAACGAGTTCCCAAATTGGAACCGCAAGCCTCCACGCCATCCGCGTAACTCCCATGTTCTCTAGATTTTGCGTGTAACTCCTTAAAATTCAAAGATCTAGCACATAGTCGAAATTTAAATAGCTTGTTTTCAAGATTTTGCGGGCAAAGGGGGGAGGGGGGTACCCGATACCAGATAGTAAACTTGGCCCGAAACGGGACGGGACGCAACCTCCAAGTCAGTCTCGAGAAGGCCCGTCAGGCGAGCCAATTCCGCTGAGACCCTCTACAACACTCACTTGAAATGCGATCGCGGACCGTCGCTTCAGAACGAGGGCATCCAGTTTCCAACCTGCTGATTTCAAGGCCTCCCTCAGCAACCCCGCAGTTCCAAATCGGGATGAAGCTTGGCTCGGTAACAATCGATTTATTACCGCTGTCACTTTACTGAGCCACCTGCGCGCCATAAGCTCCGGTTTATGAAACTCAATGCCTTGCTGGTATCGCAGGATCGCCCCTCGCTTCGGGTATTGGAGGCGCTTCTGGATGTGCTGCAAATCGAGCACCAGACCTGCCAATCGGCCGGCGAGGCGGTCGAGCTAATGGTGCACGGGCACCACTCGGCGCTGATGCTGGATTTTGATCTGCCAGGCGCCGGACAGGTGGCGCGAATGGCACGCATGGCCTCGGCGCAGCGAAGGCCGGTGGTGTTTGCTATGGTCAGTGCGTTTACTCCAGTGGGCGGGGCGTTCCAATCGGGAGTAAATTTCGTTCTGTACAAACCATTAGCGTACGAACAGGTAGCACGCTCGCTGCGCGCCGGACAGGGATTCATGAAGCCGAACCCGCGGCATGCGCCGCGCCACCAGTTGGAAACCCTGGTGTACCTTCAGTTCGGAGTGGCGGCTATACCCGCGATCGTGCTTGATTTGAGCGAGCAAGGTTTAGCGTTGCAAGCTCCGGAACCACTGCCGCCGGTACAAAATGTTCCTTTGCGTTTTATATTGCCGGGAACGTCGCATCTGGTGGAAGCGACCGGCAAGGTAATCTGGGCCGACGACGATGGCCGCGCCGGGATGTTCTTTTCCCGTCTGACTCCCGCGTCACGGCACCATCTCAAGAATTGGCTGGCGAAGCGCGGCGCAAAAACCAAAAACGCCGTACGCGTGCTTTTGCCCCCACAAAGGGCGCGCCGTTCAGCGCACGCATCGCACTGATCTTCTGTAGAGACTTAGCTAGCTACGTCTCTACAGCTCGCGATTCCCTCGTGCTAGACTCAGTTTTCTCTCGCACGAAAAAACGCTGTATGAGCGAACTTAGCTTCCGTTCAGCCGTTTCCATGGCTGAACAAATCCGCCAGAAAAAGCTCTCGCCGGTTGAATTGGTAGAAGCGCATCTCGCCCGCATTGGGAAACTGAATCCAAAGCTGAATGCCTTCGTGCAGGTGGATGCTGAAGGTGCGCGTCGCCAAGCCCGCGCGGCGGAAGAGTCCGTGACACGTGGCGAAAAGCTCGGCCCACTTCATGGCGTTCCGATCAGCATCAAGAGTTCGATCGAAGTAATGGACATGAAGTGCGAAGCGGGCAGCAAGCTACGTGCAGGCTTCGTCGCCCCAAAGGATGCGCCGCTGGTATCGCGCCTTCGCAAAGCAGGTGCAATCATTCTGGGCACCACCAACGCGCCCGAACTACTAATGGCATGGGAGACGGATAATCTTCTCTACGGTCGCACCAATAATCCGTGGGATCTCCCGCGTACTGCGGGCGGTTCGAGCGGCGGAGAGGCCGCGGCGATAGCCGCCGGATGTTCCGCAGGAGGAGTAGGCAGCGACGGCGGAGGTTCGATCCGCGTACCTGCACACTTCAGCGGAATCTGCGGCCTGAAGCCGACGCCGGGCCGCATCCCGGCAACCGGACACTTCCCAACCTCAGTCGGACCATTCGCTTTGATCGGCGTGGTTGGGCCGATGGCGCGGACGGTTTCGGATTTGAAGGTGCTGTTCGAGGTGATGCAGGGGCCGGATGATGGCGATCCCTCCGCCGCGCCCGTACCCGTGCGCTGGCCAAGCCGTAGCGATCTGAAGAAACTCCGCATCGGCTATTTCGAGGATGATGAACGTACTCCGGCCACTGCTGAGACACGCGCGACCGTGCGAGCCGCGGCTGAGGCGCTCAAGCGAGCGGGATTTCGGGTTGAGCCTTTCCGTCCCGAGGGGCTTGAGCAGGCGCGACAACTGTGGTGGCAGTTTTTCGGAATCGCAGGCGGAATGCTGCTGCGACCGATGACCAAAGGGCGAGAGGCCGAGCTCAGTCCAATTCTCAAACAGTATTTGAGTTGGGTCGCGACCGAACCTTCGCATACGGGCCAGACCTTGCTCGATACCTGGATCATGCGCGACGTATTGCGGATGCAAGTGTTCTCCCAGATGCGTGAATATCCTGTTTTGCTTTGCCCGGTAGCTTCGATTCCGGCTTTTCGCCACGGCGAGCGGAGTTGGGAGGTCGACGGCAAAACAGTCCAATATCTCGATGCGTGGAGCTACACCGAGTGGTTCAATCTGCTGGGGACTCCGGCGGCAGCTGTTCCTTTTGGCCGTTCAAACGAAGGCCTGCCGATTGGAGTCCAGATCGTCGCGCGCCCGTGGGAGGACGAGTTGGTGCTGGCGGTAGCGGCTGAGTTGGAAGGCCAACGCGGAGCATGGCAAGGACCGGAAATTAATCGGGAATAAGTTTTCGTGGCGACCTCTGCGCGGCTTTCTCCGCGGCCTCTGCTTCTAAGATTTTGGTAGTGATAATGGATTTATACTATTTCTCCACTCTCAAAAAGCGATAACCTGTTGCCACCCAATCTCCCGCTGCAGCCAGACGGCTTCAGAGATTGACACAAATACTTAATGGCACCTCAAACGAAATCAGGAGGCGGATTTGCGTCCCGCGTATTGCCCGGGCTGATCGCGTTTTTGTTCGTCTCGGCCGTTTATCTCTACACCTTTCCCCAGCCGAATGTCTTCTATGCGGCGATTGTTTTACTGCACGCGGTTACGGGCACGGTTGCCACGGTTCTGTTGGCGATTTTTCTTTTCCCTCTGCTACGGGATAAAAGCATCGCTTCGCGTCTTGGCTGGTTGCTGCTTGGTGGTGGAGCAGTCGTCGGGCTGATCCTGATCAAGACCGGGACGCCGCGAGTGCAGTGGAACGTTCTCTATGTTCACATCCTTCTGTCGCTGGCCGGTGTGGGGATCGTTTTCGCGAAATGGGCTGGCAAACTTGGCTGGCTGGCGCGGGGAATCGCGGGTTCGATTGTCCGCTGCTCAATTTGTTTGCTAGTGCTCGTCGGACTGGGAGCGGGCGCGCGTTATGTGCGTGAGTCGCGCTGGCAAAATCAAGCTCGCATTGAGAATCCGTCGATGCCACCCGCCACTATGAATGGCGAGGGCGATGGTCCGGACGGGCCATTCTTCCCCAGTTCCGCTCAAGTCCACGGCGGACAGAAAATTCCCAGCAAGTTCTTCATGGAATCCGACTCCTGCAAACGCTGCCACCAGGACATCTACAACCAGTGGTTCAGTTCGGCGCATCATTTCTCGTCCTTCAACAATCAGTGGTACCGCAAGAGCATCGAGTATATGCAGGACACGATCGGCACCAAGCCTTCGAAGTGGTGCGGCGGATGCCACGATCCCGCCGTGCTTTACAGCGGCTTGATGGATACGCCGATCAAGCAGATCGTTCACCGCCCAGAGGCGCAAGCTGGTCTGGGCTGCATGATGTGCCATTCGATTGCCGACGTGAAGAGCAGCATGGGGCAAGGCGATTTTTATCTGGAATATCCCAAGCTGCACGAATTGGCCGCGACCAAGAACCCGTTTGAGCGATTGCTGCACGATTTTCTGGTAAAACTGAATCCTGAGCCCCACCGCCGCGTGTTTCTCAAGCCCTTCATGCGCAACCAGACGGCGGAATTTTGCTCCAGCTGCCACAAAGTTCATCTCGACGTTCCGGTCAATCACTATCGCTGGATTCGCGGATTTAACGAGTACGACAACTGGCAGGCCAGCGGTGTATCCGGCCAGGGGGCGCGGTCTTTTTATTATCCGGCCAAGCCTTCGCAATGCGCCGATTGCCACATGCCGCTGACTCGCTCGAGTGACATGGGCAACATTGATGGCCAGGTCCACTCGCACCGTTTTCCCGCAGCGAACACGGCATTACCCACGGCGAATGATGATGCAGAGCAGTTGAAGATTACCGAGGATTTCCTGAAGAACGGAATTCTGAGCGTGGATATCTTCGCGCTCTCTCCGGCGCGGACGCAATTGAAGCCGGGCGCGGCCAACCAGTCGGACCTTTCCACGACTTTTGCGGTGGGCGAGGAAGCGGAGACGAAAATTACCCCTGCGGGTGAAGCAGAAGTCCTGCCGGTTACCGCGCCGCTGAACCGCGTACAGGCTATAGTCCGCCGAGGAGATGAGGTACGCGTGGATGTTGTGGTCCGAACGAAGAAAATCGGGCACTTCTTCCCCGGCGGCACCGTGGACGCCTACGATACATGGCTCGAGCTGAAAGGAACTGACGACAAGGACCAAATCATATTCTGGAGTGGCAGCATCGAGGACAACGGCAAAGGTCCTGTGGAGAAAGGCGCGCACTTTTACCGCTCGCTGCAAGTGGATGCGCACGGCCATGGCATCAACAAGCGCAATGCATGGGCCACGCGGGCGGTGGTGTACGTGCATTTGATTCCGCCAGGGGCGGCCGACACGGTTCACTTCCGCGTGCATATTCCCGAAGGCTCCGGCAACAAAATCACGCTGCACGCTCGCTTGTGCTATCGCAAGTTTGCGTGGTGGAATACACAGTTTTCATTCGCCGGCGTTCCCGATCCTAACCAGCCCAACGGAGATGTCACGCCTGACTACGACGACAGAAAGTTCGCGTTCGCAGGATCGCTGAAAGGCGTATCAGCGAAAGAAGAAAAAATACCTGACCTTCCAATCGTGGCTTTGGCCGAAGATGAAGTCACGCTGAACGTAGCGTCCCACGCTTCCGCTCCCGCCGCGCCAAGGACCATTTTGCAGGCGGACGACTGGCAGCGCTGGAACGATTACGGCATTGGTCTCTTGCTGCAAGGGGATCTGAAAGGTGCGCAGGCGGCCTTCGAGAAAGTGACGGAGATTGATCCCAAGAATCCTGACGGTTGGGTGAACATTGGACGCGCTGCGGTGCAAGAGGGTGATATGGATCGTGCGCGCACGGTACTGGCGAAAGCGTTGTCGCTCAGTCCGAATCTGGCGCGAGCTCACTTTTTCTATGCCAAAGTCCTACGCAGCGATGGCCGTTACGACGAAGCTATCGATCATCTCCGCAAGGTCCTGGCGCAATATCCCCGGGATCGCGTGGCGCTGAACGATGTAGGACGCATTTTGTTTCTCCAGCGCAGATACGCGGAGGCGGTGAACGTGCTGCAGTCAGTTCTCGCGGTCGATCCGGAAGACTTGCAGGCGCACTACAATCTTATGCTCTGCTACAACGGCCTTGGAGATGAGAAGCAAGCCCACGAGCACGAGGTGCGCTACCTGCGTTTCAAAGCCGACGAAGCTTCGCAAGCGATCACCGGACCATATCGCCAGCTCAATCCGGAAGACAACAACGAGCGGCAGGCGATCCACGAACATGTTTCGGTGCCGTTGCGGTTGAATAGTGGAGGAACGGGCGTCGCCGCCCGTCCGGTCGAGCGAAGCTCGGCTTATGCCAAGAACGCGGCACTTCTCGGGACGGCAAAATAGGTATGTGTAAGTTATCAGCATCGGCCGAGCAACGGTCAAGCTTCGTATCAGGGCACGGCTTCAGCCGTGCCGACAGGATCGCGAAATGGAAATCGGCTTTAGCCGCTGCCGTCGCAGCGGCTAAAGCCGTTATTCATAGGATAGCTTGTGCGGCACGTTTTAAGGCGTGCCCTGATACGAAGCGGCTTTACTTAGGTCTGTTGGCGACCGTCATTACGTGCGCAACTCCGCTCCCACTTGCGATCCCATCCGCATCTGCGCAGCGCATTCAATTTCACGACATCACTTCGCAAGCCGGCATCCAATTCGTTCACAACAACGGCGCCTTCGGAAAAAAGTATCTACCCGAGACCATGGGTTCGGGTTGTGCCTTCATCGACTACGACAATGACGGTTGGCCTGACATCTTGCTGGTAAACGGCGAGGATTGGCACGGGCACAAGCGCTCTGATTCCATGCTGAAGCTCTATCACAACAATCACGACGGCACATTCACTGACGTGACTCGCAAAGCTGGTCTCGCAATTTCAATGTACGGTCTGGGAGTCGCAGTGGGAGATTACGACAACGACGGCTACGACGACATTTTCATCAGCGCTCTCGGCCAGAGCCATTTGTTTCACAACAACGGCAACGGCACGTTCACTGACGTGACGAAGGCTGCTGGATTATGGGGGCCGAATGAGTTCTCGACCAGTGCCGCCTGGGTGGATTACGATCGCGACGGCAAATTGGATCTGGTGGTCGCGAATTACGTGCAGTGGTCTGAAAAGGGCGATCTGTACTGCACGCTCGATGGGGCGCACAAATCATATTGCACGCCCGAGTCTTACAAGGGCTCCTCAGCGCGCCTGTGGCACAATCTCGGCAATGGAAAGTTTGAAGATGCCACGCAGAAGGCCAAGTTCTACGATCCGACTTCGAAAAGCCTCGGTGTGGCCATCGTTGATTACAACGGGGATGGCTGGCCCGATATCCTGCTGACTAATGACACTCAGCCAAACAAGCTTTATATGAACAAACACGACGGCACGTTCGAGGAGAAAGCGGTTTCTGCGGGAATCGCGTTCAGCGAAGATGGCGTGGCCCGCGCGGGCATGGGCGTGGACGCAGCCGACTACGATCGTTCCGGCCGTCCGAGTTTCATCATCACCAACTTCGCCAACCAGATGCTCTCGCTCTATCACAATGAAGGCAACGGCCTGTTTGTGGATGAGGCGCCGCAGTCCGAGGTCGGACGCGCGACCCTGGTGACCCTGGGCTTCGGCTGTTTCTTCTTCGACTATGACAACGACGGCTGGCCCGACATTTTCGTGGCCGATGGCCACATCGAGAACGAAATCGAACGGGTGCAGAAGCGGGTGAGCTATGCGGAACCGCCGCACGTTTTTCGCAATCTCGGCGGCGGAAAGTTTCAGGAAGTGACGGCCTCTCTTGGATCCGCATTCGCCAGCCCGAAAGTCGCTCGCGGCGCGGCCTACGCTGACATTGATAATGATGGATCGCTCGACATTCTGATGACCACGAACGGCGGCCGCGCCTATTTGTTTCACAACCAAGGCGGCGACAATCACAGCATGCGCATAAAGTTGGTGGGCACGAAGTCGAATCGCGACGGCATCGGAGCCATCGTCCGCTTGAAATTAGGAAAAGATCAGCAGTGGCAGACGGTTCATAGTGGCTCAAGCTATTTGTCCCAGAGCGAACTGGTGTTGACGTTCGGGCTTGGAGAACAAACCAAAGCCGATTCGATAGAAGTGCAGTGGCCGAGCGGGCAGATCGACAAAATCTCGAGCGTGGCCGGAAGCCAAACCATCACGATTCAGGAAGGCAAGGGCGTGGTGGCGAATAAAGGGTATAGCAAGCCTTGGAGCTTTGCGGCGCCTAAATAGAAGGTTAGCGTACGCGTGGGGCTCACGGTGTTTCGTGTTCAAGTTCGCCCCGATTTCCTTTGTGTACCTTTGTGCCCTTTGTGGTTAACTTGTTCTCGCATGACGAAGACAATTCCCCTCGTTTGTGCCGGCGTCGTTCTGGCGACGATTGCCATCTTCGCGGCCGTTCCGCAAAATGCTTCTCCGGCGAAGCCGGACAAACCCACCGAGGCCGCTCGTCTCAATAATCTCGGCGTTGCCTACATGAATCAGCAACTCTTCGAAAAAGCGCTGAAGGCATTTGAACAGGCGGCCACGCTTGATCCAAATTTCAAGATTGCTCCCATGAATGAGGGCGTCGCGCTGCTCAACTTGGGACGCGTCGACGCGGCCAGGCAATTTCTTGAGGAGGCAGCAAAGCAGAATCCCGATGATCCGCATGCCTGGTATAACCTCGGCATGCTGGAAAAGAACTCCGCGAATTCGCATGCCGCGGTCGATGCCTTCCGCCGAGTCACCGAAATTGATCCGAACGATGCGGACACGTGGTATTTCCTGGGCGCCTCCTACGCCCAGAGTAAGCAATATCCGGAAGCGATCGATGCCTTTCAGCACGCGCTGAAGCTCAATCCTCTGCATGCCTCGGCCGAGTTCGGACTTTCTCGCGCTTATCAGCAATCGGCTGATCTCACTCATGCACGCGAGCATCTGGTCCGCTTTCAATACATCACGCAAAACAAGTTGGGCTCGCCTATCAGCCTGGCATACGGCGAACAGGGAAAATATTCCCTTGCGGAAGAATCTCCGGAAGTGATTCAAAAAGTTCCGCCGCAGATTGCGGTGCGGTTTGTGGATGTAACCGAGCAGGCTGGGTTGCTGACGAAAGCCTCGGCCGCATCCACGAAGGATCTAGCTTCTTACCTCGGGCCCGGCGCGTGCTTTTTCGATTATGACAACGATGGCCGCATCGACATCTTTCTACCCGACAACGGCAAGGAAGGCGGGATGTCGCTGTACCACAATCTGGGCAACGGCAAGTTCGAAGACGTAACCAAAAAGGCGGGATTAGATCCTACATTGCATGGAGTTGGTTGCACGGCCGGCGATTATGACAATGACGGTTATGCCGACCTCGCCGTAAGCCTCAACGGGCGCGTGATTCTTCTGCACAAAGAAAAGAACGGCACGTTCAAGGACGACACTCAAGGCGCTGGCATCAAAACCGAAAGCTTCGACGCCGGATTAACGTTTATCGACTACGACCACGACGGGGATCTTGATCTGTTTGTGACCGGCAATCCCGAGAAGCCAGGGACGACTGTGTCCAGAAAGCTTACCGGCGCAAATGTGATGTGGCGGAACAATGGCAACAGTACATTTACTGACGTCACGGAGTCTCTTGGCCTTGAGGGTGACAAACCGAATTTTTCTGCCGTCGGTACGGATTACAACAATGATCGTGCCGTGGACATTGCCGTAACCGGTACCGGTTCTGGAACAGGGGCCGTCCGGCAGAACGGTTATCTGGGCACCCTGCTTTACGAAAACCCGAGGGAAGGCAAATTCATCAGACATGCGTTGTGGTCTTCTCCCATGCCTTCCGAGACTGTTGGCATCGCTGTACTCGACTTCAACCACGACGGATGGATGGACATTGCCTTCAGTCATTGGGGCACTCCTGCGCTGACCCTGTGGAGAAACAAGCAGGGCAAAAGTTTCGAACCAGTCCCGCTTCCCGACACGAACTTGGCTCGGGCGCGGGGCATCGCTGCCGTCGATTATGACAACGATGGTTGGATCGACCTGGTGGCTGTCGGCGAAACTGCGGACGGCCGCGGCGAAGTGCGGCTGTTTCGCAATCTCGGGCCTGATGGGTTCAAAGATGTCACGGCTGACGTGGGCCTCGACAAAATCCAACTCAAAGATCCGCGCGCCATCATCGTCGGCGATTACGACAGCGACGGCGCGACCGACCTGCTCATCACGCAGAATCACGGGCCAGCGGTCTTGCTGCGAAATGAAGGAGGCAATAAGAACCATTGGCTGCGCCTCGCTCTCAAAGGATTGAACGACAACAAGAGCGCGATCGGGACCAAAGTCGAAGTGTTTGCCGGAGGGAATCGCCAGAAGTTCGAGATCGCTGGATCATCTGGCTATCTCGGACAGAATTCTCCGTACCTCACCGTCGGCCTTGGCCAAGCTACCCAAGCTGACGTGGTCCGCATGCTCTGGCCGACTGGAGTTCTGCAGGACGAAGTGGACGTCGCCGGTGACCGCGAACAAAAATTCATGGAAATCGATCGCCGTGGAAGTTCGTGCCCCACCCTTTTCGTTTGGGATGGAGAGCGCTACAAGTTGGTCGGCGACATGCTCGGCGCGGGCGTCGTCGGACACTGGATCGGGCCCGGCCAACGCGATATTCCGCGGCCCACCGAATACATTAAAATTGACCGCACTGCGATTCGAGAGAAAGACGGCAAGCTCAGTTTCAGGTTCATGGAGCCTTTGGAAGAAGCGGTGTATCTTGACCAGGTAAAGCTCGTGGCCGTCGATCATCCCGCCGATCTTGACGTTTATCCCAACGAATACTTCGCCAGCAACCCGCCCTATCCGCCATTCAAAGTGGTGGTCAGCCGGGGCGCGCGCCCTCCCGCCGCGGCGCAGGATGAGCACGGCCACAACGTGCTCCCTGATCTTTTGGCGCGCCGATACTTCGGCGATTTTGCCTTGACTCAATTTTCGGGCTTCGCCAAGCTGCACGCGCTCGAACTCGATCTCGGCGAGCCTTACGCTGGCGGTCCGCTCTGGTTGCTGCTTCACGGAGAGGTTGAATATTACTCCGCGAACAGCATGTACGCAGCGTCTCAGGCCGGAGTTATATCGATTTCCCCCTACGTCGATGCGCTCGACGCGGATGGGAAATGGGTCCGCGTCATCGACGACATGGGCTTTCCCGCGGGCGGGCCGCGCACGATGACGGCGGACCTGAGCGGAAAATTGCCCGTCGGCACACGGCGCATTCGAATCTCCACGAACTTGCAGATCTATTGGAACAGCATTCTGATCGACCGCACTGGCCAGGAGCAAGACATTCGGCTTAATCCAGTTCCGCTTGCGCGTGCCGATCTGCGCCTCCACGGATTCCCCCTGAAAATCGAGGGCACTCCGCCGGGCAACGTTATGTATGTTTACGAAAAAGCCAGTCCCACCGGGCCTTACACGCGCCCGGCAGGCGCTTATACGCGCTACGGCGACGTGCTCCCGCTGCTTACTTCGCTCGATGACCGGCTGGTCGTCTTTGGATCGGGCGATGAAGTCGCTCTGGATTTTGATCCCTCGAAACTTCCTGCGTTGCCCGAAGGCTGGTCCCGCGATTACTTCTTTGTGGCTAATGGCTACGAGAAAGATATGGACTTCTACGCTTACGACTTCAGTCGCGTCGATCCGCTCCCGTTCCACGACATGAGTGGGTATCCGTATCCTGCCGACCAGTCGTTTCCTCTGGATGACCCGCACTTGAATTATTTGCTGGAGTACAACACGCGTTACATGTCAGGGAACGAATCGCCGGGGTACCGGTTCGATTACTCGATGCCGAAGTGAGGCTTCCACGTCAGTTGCGGACAACAGCAACGAAGCTGCCATATCTCTCTCGTTGTCAAAGAGCTAACTATGTCGAAATAATGATAGCCAATAGACAACGTTGGGTCAACACAAACCGCTCCCCGTCCGGTCGAGGCACTTGCTCAAAAATCTGGAACCAGTTCCATAATGGGAAATCGCACGACTTGGTAACTGCGACTTAAAGCCCGGCGTAATCTGTTCCCCCTCGCACCGCGCACGTATAACCACGACAGTACCCGCTCGTACAGCAAAGCCGCAGTTCTTGGCCGCTGTCCCGCCGGCTCCGATCCGACGAGAGCAACCTTGCGAATCTTGATTGGGGGATGAATGCGAAAAGGATGGGTAACCCTTGTAGTGATGGCAGGCAGCGTGTCAACCCTGAGCGCGCAGATTTCTAAAGAGGCAATCCACCTGACGCCGAACGGCAAAGGATGGGGCGTAGAAACCGAGGCGCCCAGGGAAGGAGGAACATTCGGCAACAAGCCCGCTACGACCAACGGCATTGGCTATCACGGCGGTCCGGTAATGCATGCCAACCCGGTTAATGTGTATTTCATCTGGTACGGCAACTGGACGAACGGTCCCAAGCCTTCAGACAGCCAGGAGACCGTGAACCTGATGGATGCTCTGTTTGGACTAACGCGCGGGATTGGCGGCTCGAGCTACTTCAAAATCAACACGACTTACAGCGATACCGCTGGCTATGCCACCGGGAATATCGCACTGCTCGCCTCCTCTGCCAATCGCTACAGCCGGGGGAAGCAGCTCGCCGACAGCGACATTCAGAATATCGTCGGCAGTGCCATCAGCAGCCGGGCTCTACCGAAAGATGCGAACGGTCTGTACTATGTGCTCACCTCGTCGGATGTGGCTGAGACTTCCGGGTTCTGCACCAAGTACTGCGGCTGGCACACCAGCAGCACTATCGGGGGAACGAACATCAAGTTCGCGTTTGTCGGCAATCCCGACCGTTGCCCGTCTGCCTGCGAAATGCAGACGGCGAGCCCGAACGGCGACAGCGGTGCCGATGGTATGGCCTCAATCATGGTGCACGAGGCCTCCGAAGCGGTTACCGATCCAGACTTGAACGCATGGTACGACTCCCTGGGCAACGAGAGCGCGGACAAATGCGCCTGGAAGTTCGGGCCGGTCACAGGTACGCTCGGACACGGTGCCTACAACCAGACCTTCGGCACCTACAATTGGCTGATCCAGATGCAATGGGAGAACAGCCGCGGCGGCGGTTGCGACAAAGCTCTGGGTGGCAAGTTCTACCTCCAGTAACCAAGTCGCTCGCACGAACGGGTCTACGTATCGGTGAAGGTATAGCGATCAAGTGGTCCGACCTCGAAGGGAACGTCTTGCATGTCCAGCCAAGGCATTATCAAGGAAAGGCGACAGCTTGAAGACTTCATCGCCCGAACGCCGTCTGCCTGCTTTCAGCCTCGTTGAACGTGTCAATGGCTTGCGTTCGCGGTTCCCGCATAGCGAATGGATGTTTTGCTCTGAAACGGGCACGACTCCAGTGAATCCGGGGAACGCACTCAAGCGATATATCCAACCTGCCGTAAAAGCTCTCGGTATTTCTCTTGGTGGGTGGCCACGACCTTAGGCACACGCTGACGACAACACTTCGCCGTGATGGAGTTCATCCGAAGGTGGTTTCGCGAATCCTCGGCCGCAGCAAAGTGAACATCGCGATGGATGTCTACGACCATGCGACCGTGCAGGACTTCCGGCAACCGCTGGAGCGCCTGGAGAACGCGGCTGCATAGGCAGGAGTTTGCTACCAAGTTGTCGCTTGCGAGAATGATGGGTGTTGTAACCAATTGAATCTAGTGGGGATGGTGAGCGCGGTAGGAATCGAACCTACAACCTACTGATTAAGAGTCAGTTGCTCTGCCAATTGAGCTACGCGCCCTTCAACAACTTACGGCTATCTGCGGGGCTGGTTTTGCAGTAACTTTGCACTATCGCGCTGTCCCAATTGCGCGGCGGCAGTGCGGCTGTTTCCGCTCGTTCCATGGCTGCGGTCACGTCGGCGGTTGAACAATGTGGTGACGGCGAAACACCGCTCGCGTTTTGCGGCCTGAAGTCCGCTTAGCAACTCGCCCTGGAACGCCCCAGCGTTTACGAGGTTGCGAATCGCGGAGCGCCGCACATCGTGAACGATTAAACTATTATACTGATGCCAAGCGGATTCGTCTTTGGCTTAACAAGCTCAGGCTTTCCTCTGCGAGGGCTGCTCCAAGGCGCCGTGCGCGCCCGAGCGGTAACCGACACCCCCGCCGGTTTCCAAAACACCAGAACGTACGCCTAACGCTGCTGAGTTCTCCCACGTCCAGTTTTC